>CAVVSD010000001.1:0-710457 GCA_963750895.1 uncultured Solirubrobacterales bacterium
GATCGCTGCTCGGCGACGCCGCCCGCCCCGCCGGGTAGGAAAGCTTGCCCGAGCATGACCGCAACCCCTGCACTCGCGTAGGTTTCGGTGGTCCATGCGTGCTTTGCGTGCATGCCTGCTCGCGTTCGCGCTGATCGCAGTCTGTGGCGTCGACGCGGCGTGGGCCCAGCAGCCCCCGGCCTCGACGCTGGACACGAACCCGATCAGCACCCCGGACCTGGGCGTCGACGCCCAGGGCGGCGCCGTCGTCGCCTGGGTGGGCTTCGCCCCGACGACGGGATCCGGCGGCGCGACGACCTACGTCGACGCCGTCCAGGTGAGCGTCCGGCCGCCGGGCGGCGCGTTCGCCCCGCCGCAGCCGATCTCCGACCTGCGCTCCGACGTCACCCGTGACGTCGCGCTGGGCGTCGGGCGGCGCGGCGACGCCGCGATCGTCTGGCGCGCGGTCGACGAGGAGCGTTCCGGCACGCCGATCGTCGTCTCGCGGCGGCCCGCCGGCGGCACGTTCGGGCGCGGCACCGCGGTCGCCGGCTCCACCGGTGGGCGTGACCCGGCGGTCGCCGTCGGCGGCGAGGGCAGCGTCCTCGTCACCTGGCTCGACGGATCCGGCCGGCGCGGCTGCGGCAACGTCGTCTGGGCCGCGCGGGCGAAGCCCGGCGGGCCGTTCGGCAAGGCGGTGCGCGTCTCCGGTCCGTGCGCGCAGGCCTCGGCGGCCCAGGCTGCGCTCGGCCCCGACGGCCGGGGCGCCGTCGCCTGGCGGGCACGTCCGTCGGGCGGCGAGACCGAGCTGCAGGCCGCGGCGCTCCGGATGGGGCGCTTCACCCGCGCCCGGGAGATCAGCCAGGCCCCGATCGCGGCCGTCGACTTCGACATCGCGGGCGACCGCACCGGTGCGACGCTCGCCTGGCGCGACGCGGGCGGCAACGTGGGCGGCGACGCCGGTCGCGTGCTCGTCGCGCGGATCGCCGGCGGCCTCGAGCCCCGCCCGCGCGTCGTGGCCGACGGCGGGCGCCTCGCGGGGCCGCCGCGGCTGGTCGCCAACGCGGAGGGCGCGGCGCTGCTCACCTTCGAGCAGGCGGCGGCCAACGAGCCGCTGCACCGTCCCTCCGTCCTCGCCTCGCGCCGCCCGTCGATCGACGGCGGGTTCGCCAAGCCCCAGGTCGTCGCGGCATGCGGCGCCGCCGACGCGACGAAGACGTTCGCCTTCCCGGCGATCGACGCGAAGGGGATCGCGACGATCGTGTTCCAGACCGCCTGCGGCGCGCCGCTCGGGATCGGCCCGAACTACGGGCTCGCCATCGCGGCGGCAGGTCCCGGCGATCCGTGGTCGGCGCCCGTCCCGCTGAGCTCCGGCGGGTACGCCGTCGGCGTCGAGGTCGGGATGGCCGACGGCGGCGCGGCCGTCGCGGCCTGGACCGAGCGCGCGTTCGGCGCCCCCGAGGCCATCGAGGGCCTCCGCGTCGCGATCATCCGCTGAACAGGCGCGTTCGCACCAGGTGAACGCGGTTCATCGCGACGTCACGCCCATAGGTCGAGAGAGAGGGATGGGAAGGGGCGGACAGGACGACCGCCTCGCCGGATCCAGGGACGAGCGAGCGGAGGCGGCAGTGCCCGCCGCCTCCGCCTCGCAAGATCCTCAGGCAGGCATACGTCGTTGCAGCCCGGTCGCGCCGAAGCGCCCGGTCCGCACGAGCGCGGCGAACTCGTCGAGCGCCCTGCCCGCACCCTCGACCACGCACGTCAACGGGGACGCCGCGATGCGCACCTGCATCCCGGTCTCCTCGTGCAGGCGATCGTCGAGCCCGCGCAGCAGCGCGCCGCCGCCCGCGAGCAGGATCCCGGTGGTGGCGATGTCGGCCGCGAGCTCCGGCGGCGTCTGCTCGAGCGTCTCGTGGACGGCGTCGATGACCTGCTGCACGGGTTCGGCGAGCGCCGACCGCACCTCGCCGCTCGTCAGCGTCAGGTTGCGCGGGAGGCCGGAGGCCAGGTCGCGGCCGCGGACGTCGAACTCCTCCTCGGGCACGAGCGGCCAGGCCGAGCCGATCCGCAGCTTGACCTCCTCCGCGCTGCCCTCGCCGATCGCCAGGCGGTGCTCGTTGCGCAGGTGCGCGGCGACCGCGTCGTCGAACTCGTAGCCGCCGACCCGCACCGCGCGGGACACGACGATCCCGCCGAGCGACAGGACCGCGACCTCGCTCGTCCCGCCGCCGATGTCGAGGACCATCTGGCCCGTCGGCTCCTCGATCTCCACGCCGGCGCCGATCGCCGCGGCGAGCGGCTCCTCGATGAGGTGGACCTGGCGGGCGCCCGCGGACCGGCACGCCTCGTCGACGGCGCGCTGCTCGACCTCGGTGATCCCGGAGGGAGCGCACATGACGACGCGGGGCGCGCTGAACCGGCCGCGGTGCACGCGCCGGATGAAGTAGCGCAGCATCTCCTCGGCGACCTCGAAGTCGGCGATGACGCCGTGGCGCAGCGGGCGGCTGGCGGAGATGTTGGCGGGCGTGCGCCCGATCATGCGCTTCGCGTCGCTGCCGACGGCGTGCACGACGCCGGTGTCGACGTCCATGGCGATCACCGACGGCTCCTGCAGGACGATGCCCTGCCCGGCGACGAACACCAGCGTGTTGGCGGTACCCAGGTCGATCGCGATGTCCGGGCCCCCCATGGCGAACCGCGCCATGCGATGCACCCTAGTGAAGTCCTCTGAATGCAGGAGATACGATGCCGGGCGGTCGTGTCCACCACGCAGAAGATCCGGGTCGTCGTCGCCAAGCCTGGCCTGGATGGCCACGACCGTGGCGCGAAGATCATCGCCCGCGCGCTGCGCGACGCCGGGATGGAGGTCATCTACACCGGCCTGCACCAGACGCCGGAGCAGATCGTGGAGACCGTGATCCAGGAGGACGCCGACGCCGTCGGGCTCTCGATCCTCTCCGGGGCGCACATGACGCTGGTCCCGCGGATCGTCCAGCTGCTGCGCGAGCAGGACATCGACGACGTGGTGGTGACCGTGGGCGGCACGATCCCGGCCGACGACATCCCCGAGCTCAAGGAGCTGGGCGTCGCCGAGGTGTTCACCCCGGGCGCGCAGACGCAGGACATCGTCACGTTCATCCGCGAGGCCGTCGCCGCCCGGGCTGACTGACGAATCAGTCGATAGCATCGCCGACGTGTTGTCCCCCAGGAGGTCCCCGTGAAGATCTGTGTCCTCGTCAAGGAGGTCCCCGACGCCGCGGTCGAGAAGCGCATCGACGCGCAGACCGGGCGCATGGACCGCAGCGGCGAGCGCAACCTGAACCCCTACGACACGCACGCGATCGAGGCCGCGATGCAGGTCAAGGAGGGTGGCGTCGTCCCCGTCGAGGAGATCGTCGCCGTGACGATGGGGCCCGACACCGCGGTCCGCGCGCTGCACAAGGCCGTCTCGCTCGGCGCCGACCGCTCCGTGCACCTCACCGACCCCGCGCTGTCGGGGTCCGACGTCGCGGCGACCGGCTACGCGCTCGCCGGCGTGCTGGAGCGCGAGAGCCCCGACCTGGTGCTGCTCGGCCAGCAGTCCGACGACGGCGAGTGCTACACGATCGGCGCGGTCGTGGCCGAGCACCTGCGCATGCCGTCGCTGACGCAGGTCATCAAGATGGACGTCGCCGAGGGCACGCTGACGTGCGAGCGCCAGGCGGAGTACGGCTACGACACCGTCGAGGTCGACCTCCCCGCCGTCATCTCGGTCGGCGACGCGATCAACGAGCCGCGCTACCCGTCGCTGAAGGCGATCATGGGCGCCAAGAAGAAGCCGCTGGAGACGCTCGACGTCGCCGGCGCCGGGCTGGACGCCTCGCGCGTCGGCGCCGAGGGCTCCCAGGTGGACTGCGGCGAGTTCAAGGCGCCGCCGGCCAAGGCGGGCGGCACGATCATCGAGGACGAGGACACGCCCGCGACGGTCGACCAGATCGTCGCCTGGCTCGACGAGAGGAAGCTGATCTAGTGAACGTCCTCGTCTACGCGCTGCACAACGACGGCGCGATCAACAAGAACTCGCTGGGCGCCGTGTCGGCCGCGGCGAAGGCTGCATCGGACCTCGGCGGCGAGGCCCACGCGGTCCTCGTCGGCGGCGACGACCTGACCGACGAGCTGCTCGGCACGCTCGGCGCGTACGGCGCGACGAAGGTCTATCGCGTGAAGGGCCCCGAGGGCCTGGCGCAGCCGGTGGTCGACGCCATGGGCACGCTCATGAACGACCACGGCTACGACTACGCCGTCTTCGGCGGCGGCCTGCTCGGCTTCGAGATCGGCGCCGGCCTGGCGGCACGGGTCGGCGGAGGCGTGACGATGGAGGTCACGGGCATCGCGGTCGAGGACGGCAAGCTCGTCGCGGAGCGCCCGATCCTCGGCGACTCCTCGATCTCGACCTCGCGCTACAAGGGCAAGGGCATCGTCATCGGGCGCCTGAACGCCTTCGAGGCGCAGGAGTCCGACGGCACCGCCGCGGTCGAGGATCTCGACATCCAGCTCTCCGACTTCTCCACCCGCGCGCGGATGGTCAAGCGCGGCGAGCAGCGCGGCGCCGACGTGAACATCGAGGACGCCAAGTCGCTCGTCGCCGGCGGCCGTGGGCTGGGCAACAAGGAGGGCTTCGAGGCGCTCGAGGACCTGGCCGGCGCGCTCGGCGGCGCGGTCGCCGCGACCCGCGCGGTCGTCGACGCGGGCTGGTACCCGTACGCCGCGCAGATCGGGCAGACGGGCAAGACCGTCGCGCCGAAGCTCTACCTCGCCGCGGGCATCTCCGGCGCGATCCAGCACAAGGTCGGGATGCAGTCCTCGGAGAACATCGTCGCGATCAACAAGGACGCCAACGCCCCGATCTTCGAGTTCTCCGACCTCGGGATCGTCGGCGACCTCAACAAGATCGTCCCCAAGCTCACCGAGGCCATCAAGGCCAAGAAGGGCTCGTAGTGGCCCGCGGCGGCGGGGTCGTCCCCGGCGACTACCCGCCGTCGGTGCGGCCGGCGGCGGAGTTCATCGCCGCGCCGACCGATCCGGAGGACGAGCGCATCGAGGTCGGCGTCGTCATCGTCGGCGGCGGCCCGGCGGGGCTGGCCTGCGCCAACCGCCTGATGATGCGGCTCGCCGAGGAGCCCGAGCTGGCCGAGTCGCTCGGCGAGGTGCCGGTCGCGCTCGTCGAGAAGGGCAAGGCGTGCGGAGCGCACAACCTGTCCGGCGCGATCATGCGCACGACGGCGATCGACGAGCTCTTCCCCGACGCCGACTATCCCCGCTTCGAGCGCGTCGAGCGCGAGTCGGTGCTGCTGCTGCCGAACGGGTCGCGGTCGCTGCGGATCCCGACGCCGCCGCCGTTCAAGAACCACGGCAACGTCGTCATCTCCGTCGCGGAGCTGTCGCGCTGGCTCGCCGAGAAGGCCGAGGAGGCGGGCGCGTACCTGCTGACCGAGACCGCCGCGAGCACGCTGCTCGTCGAGGACGGCGTCGTGCGCGGCGTGCGCTCCGGCGACAAGGGGCGCGGGCGGGACGGCGAGGAGCTCGCGAACTTCGAGCCGGGCTCCGATCTCGTGGCGCGCGCCACGGTCCTCGCCGAGGGCACGTGGGGGCATCTCACCGGCGCGGCGATCGGCGCGTTCGGCCTCGGCAACGACCCGCAGGAGTGGGCGCTGGGCGTCAAGGAGGTGTGGGAGGTCGCAGAGCCGCTGGACCGCGTCATCCACACCCTCGGCTGGCCGCTGCGCACCGGCGCGAAGTGGAACGAGTTCGGCGGCTCCTGGATCTACCCGATGAACCGCGAGGGCGAGCCGCCGCGCGTGTCGATCGGGTTCGTCGCAGGGCTGAACCACCGCGACGCGACCCTCTCGGTCCACGACGTCCTGCAGCAGTTCAAGACGCACCCGCGCATCCGTGGGATCCTGGAGGGCGGCAAGCGCGTCGCGTGGGGTGCGAAGGCGATCCCCGAGGGCGGCTACTGGGCGATGCCGCGCCTGCACGCGCCGGGCATGGTCATCGCGGGCGACGCCGCCGGCATGGTCAACGTCCCCGAGCTCAAGGGCGTCCACTACGCGATGGCGGCCGGGATCATGGCCGCCGACGAGATCGTCGCGGCGCTGCGCGACGGCTCGACGGACCTGTCGGGCTACGCGGCGGCCGTCGGCCAGTCGTTCATCACGAGCGACCTGCGCCGCTCGCGGAACATGAAGCAGCCGTTCCGCAAGGGCTTCTTCCTCGGCGGCGCGATCACGAACGCGATGGTCGCGACGAAGGGCCGCTTCCCCGGCGGGCACTGGGAGACGCACCGCGACTCCGAGGAGCCGGTACGTCATGGGCGGCAGGGAGGCGAGCTACCCGCGCCCCGACGGCGAGCTGACGTTCGACAAGCTCTCGTCGGTCTACATCACCGGCAACGCGACCCGCGACGACGCGCCCAACCACATCCGCGTGCGCCGCCGGGTCCCGCGCGTGCTGGCCGAGACCTGGCGCTGGATGTGCCCCGCCGGCGTGTACGAGATCCCCGACGACGCGCCCGAGACCGGCGACGTCGACCTCATCGTGAACTACACGAACTGCGTGCAGTGCGGGGCGATCACGGCGAAGGGCGGGCGCCTGACGCCGCCCGAGGGCGGCGACGGCCCGCTCTACCGCGTGACCTAGCTCCGCGCGGTTAGGGTCCCGCATCATGCTCGAGGAGACGCTGTCCCCGGCGCTGGAGGCGTTCGCCGCCGCGCTCGGCCCCGGAGCCGTGCTGACCTCCGACGAGGACATCACCGAGTTCCGCGACCCGTTCTGGCCCGCCGGTGACGACACGCACTCGGCGTCGGCGATCGTCATGCCGACGACGACCGAGGAGGTGCAGGCGGTCGTCCGCATCGCCAACGAGCACGGCATCCCGCTCTGGGCGCACTCGACCGGGCGCAACAACGGCTACGGCGGGCCCGCGCCGCGCGTCGGCGGCAGCGTCATCGTCTCGCTGCGCACCATGAACCGCGTCCTGGAGATCGACGACGACCTCGCCTACGCGGTCGTCGAGCCGGGCGCCCGCTGGTTCGACATCCACGACGCGCTCCAGGACGGCGGCCACGACCTCATGGTCTCGATCCCCGACCTCGGGTGGGGGAGCGCGGTCGGCAACTCGCTCGACAACGGCGTCACGTACCTGAACCCCGGCCGGGACTTCCGCATGGTCTGCGGCATGGAGGTCGTCCTCGCCGACGGGTCGCTCCTGCGCACCGGCATGGGCGCGATGGAGGGCAACCCCGCCTGGCACACCTACAAGCGCGGCCTCGGCCCGGTGCTCGACCCGCTGTTCATGCAGTCCAACCTCGGCATCGTGACCCGGATGGGCATCTGGCTGCAGCGCCGGCCCGAGTGCTACCTGCCGGCCGCGTTCAAGCTGTGGCGCGACGAGGACATCGACAAGGGGCTGGAGATCGTCCGCGACCTGATGATGGACGGGGTCATGGACGGCGTGCCGAACATCTTCAACACCCTGATCTCGGCGTCGGTCCTCGCCACGCGCTCCGACTGGTCCACGGACCCGGCGCCGCTGGACGACGGACTCATCGACCGCATCGCGCGCGACCTCGACGTCGGCCGGTGGGCGGGCCGCTTCGCGCTCTACGGCGACGAGGACATGGTCGACCTCAAGCTCGCGAAGATCCGCAAGGCGTTCTCGGTGATCCCGGGCGCGGAGGTGGTCGCCGAGCGCAAGTTCCTGCGCGGCGAGTTCGACCAGATCACGCGGTCCAGCGACAAGATCCAGTTCGGCATCCCCGACCTCGAGGTCAACAACATCACCGGCTGGTACAACCAGGCCGAGGGTGGCCACATCGGCTTCTCGCCCGTCGTCCCGCTGAAGGCCGAGAACATCCGCGAGGTGCGCACGATGCTGCGCACCCATCTCGAGCAGGAGGCGGGCCTGGACTTCCTCGTGGGCCTGCTCACGATCAACGAGCGCAGCGTGATCATGGTGACGATGGTCCTGTTCGACACCACCGATCCGGAGATGACGACCCGCGCGTACGACGCCTGCCGCGGCCTGGTGGCCGAGGCGGGCCGGCGCGGCTATGGGGAGTACCGCGCGCACCTGTCGTTCATGGACCTCGCGCAGGAGCAGTACGGGTTCGGTGACCACGCCTACCGCCGCTTCTGCGAGACGATCAAGGACGCCGTCGACCCCAACGGGATCCTCTCCCCGGGACGCCACGGCATCTGGCCGAGCGCGATGCGTTCGTAGCGGGGGCGAAACCCTGGAGGGCGGTGCGGTGTTCTGTGGGGGCGATGCGCCGCGCCACCTCCATCACCGCCCTGCTCGTCCTCCTGCTCGCCCCGTCCGCCGCGCGGGCAGGCGATGCACCGAGATTGCGGGCGACCGTGTCCTCCTGCCAGGCCGGGATCGACCCCGCCTCGCGCGCCGCGGTGTTCACCGCGTCGATGCCCGGGAACGAGGACACGGCGCGGATGGCGATCCGCTTCGACCTCCAGCAGCGCACCGTCGACGGCGGGGTCTGGAAGAAGGTCGCCGCGCCCAGCTTCGGCCGCTGGGAGCGCTCGCGGCCCGGCGTGGCGGGCTTCGTCTACGCCAAGGACGTCCACGGGCTCACGGCGCCGGGCGAGTACCGCGCGGTCGTGCGCTTCCGGTGGTACGCCTCCGACGGGACCGTCTCGGAGACGCGCAGGACCACCCGCAGCTGCAAGCAGCCCGACCAGCGGCCCGACCTCGTCGGTGGCCGGGTGCAGATCGTGCCCGCCGCGGACGGCACCGCCGTCTATCGCGTCGCGGTGCGCAACACCGGGCGCACCGCGGCGGGCCCGTTCGCGGTCACGCTGAGCGTCGATGGCGCACCGGTGGCGAGCACCACGGTCGGGGGGCTCGCGCCGGGTGCCGCGACGACCGTCGAGCTGGCCGGCCCGGCCTGCTCGGTGGGCAAGCCGGTGCAGCTGACGATCGACGAGGGCAACGCGGTCGACGAGTCCTCGGAGGCAGGCTCGGTCGTCGGCCCCGTCTGTCCGTCGAGCCGCGACTGAGGCTCACACGACACGGCTAGACTGGATGGACCATGAAGACCGGCATCCATCCCGAGTACGTCGTGTCCCACGTGCGCTGTACGTGTGGCAACGAGTTCACGACGCGCTCGACCCAGCCCGAGATCCACGTCGAGATCTGCTCGAACTGCCATCCGTTCTACACCGGCAAGCAGCGGATCGTCGATACGGGTGGCCGCGTCGAGCGCTTCAAGCGGCGCGCAGCAAAGCGCCAGCCCGGCGACTGACCTGAATCAGCACATGGGCGAGCGGGCGGAGGCGGCGCTCGTCGCGCAGCGCGATGCACCCATCGGGGGCCAGGCGGTCCTCGAGGGAGTGATGATGCGCGGCGTGTCGACGTGGGCCGTCGCCGTCCGCAAGCCCAGCCCTGAGCAGGTCGCCTCCGGCCGCAACCTCGAGCCGGGGGAGGCCGCCACGGGCGAGATCGAGATCGCGAGCTTCCCGCTCGTCTCGGTCCTGCGCCGGCACCGGCTGCTGCGGCTGCCCGTCGTGCGCGGCGTCGTCGCGCTCGTCGAGTCGCTGCGCATCGGCTACAACGCCCTCGCGATCTCCGCGAACGCCCAGCTCGGCGAGGACGACAAGGAGATCGCCGGCGGCGCCTGGTGGGGCACCGTCGCCCTGTCGATCGCGTTCGCGGTCGGCCTCTTCTTCCTCATCCCGGTCGGCGTCACGAGCCTCTTCAAGGACGCGCTGCCGAACTCGATCGTCTTCGTCGTCGTCGAGAAGCTGATCCGCATCGCGATCTTCCTCGGCTACCTCTGGCTCATCTCGCGGATGCACGCGCTGCGCCGCGTCTTCGAGTACCACGGCGCCGAGCACAAGACGATCTCCTGCTACGAGGCGGGGCTCGACCTCACGCCCGAGAACGCGCAGCGCTTCTCGCGGCTGCATCCTCGTTGCGGGACGAGCTTCCTGCTCATCGTGATGCTCGTCGCCATCGTCGTCTTCGCGCCGCTCGGCACGCCCGCGTGGTACTGGCTGTTCCTCTCGCGGATCGTGGGGATCCCGCTCGTCGCCGGCCTCGCGTTCGAGATCATCAAGTTCTTCGGCCGCCACCGCAGCCACCGCTGGGCGCAGGTGCTCATGTGGCCGGGCATGCAGCTCCAGCTCCTGACCACGCGCGAGCCGGACCCGACGCAGCTCGCGGTGGCCATCGCCGCGCTGCAGGCGGTGCTCGACGTCGAGCGCCCCGAGGACGCGACCGAGGAGGAGCGCATCGGCATGGAGGTCGTCGCCTAGCGCGTACCCTCGGTGGCGCATGTCCGTCATCGAGCAGCTGGTCGACCAGATCGAGGCGCGGTTCGCCGACGCCGAGCGCGAGATGGGCGATCCGCAGGTCATCACCGACCGCGATCGCTACGCCGCAGCCGGTCGCGCGTACCGCCAGCTCGAGCCCGCCGCGAAGCTCGCCGAGGAGTGGCGGCGCGCGATCGACGACGAGGCGGGCGCGCGCGAGCTGCTCGACGAGAGCGGCGACGACGCGGAGGTCCGCGACCTCCTCGCGAACGCCCGCGCGGACATCGAGCGCCTCGAGGAGGAGATCCGCCTCGCGATGGTCGAGCGCGACCCCAACGACGACAAGGACGTCATCGTGGAGATCCAGGGCGCCGCCGGCGGTGCGGAGGCCGACCTCTGGGCCGGCGACCTCTTCCGGCTGCTCACCCGCTACGCCGACCGGCGCGGGTTCAAGACCGAGATCCTCGAGAGCTCCGACGGCCATCACACCTTCGCGATCAAGGGGGACGGCGCCTACTCCGTCTTCAAGTGGGAGGGCGGCACGCATCGCGTCCAGCGCGTGCCGGCGACCGAGTCGCAGGGCCGCATCCACACGTCCACGGCGACCGTCTCGGTCCTGCCGGAGGCCGAGGAGGTCGACGTCCAGGTGGATGGGAACGACCTGCAGATCGACGTCTACCGCTCGTCCGGCCCCGGCGGCCAGTCGGTGAACACGACCGACTCCGCGGTGCGCATCACGCACAAGCCGACCGGCCTCGTGGTCTCGATGCAGGACGAGAAGTCCCAGCTGCAGAACCGCGAGAAGGCGATGCGCGTCCTGCGCGCGCGCCTGTACGAGCAGGAGGTCGCCCGCCAGAAGGCCGAGCTCGCCGCCGACCGCCAGGCGCAGGTGGGCACCGGCGACCGCTCCGAGCGGATCCGGACCTACAACTACGGCGAGCGCCGGGTCACCGACCACCGCATCGGGCTGACGCAGCACAACCTGGACGCCGTGCTGACCGGCGAGCTCGACGAGTTCACCGCCGCGCTGCAGGCCGACGAGCGCCGCAGCGCGCTCCAGGCCCAGGCCGAGGCGGACGCCGTCCGCTGACCATGGTCGGAGGGGTGCCGGTGCGCGACGCCCTCGACTCGGCGGTCGTGGCCATCTCCGCGTCCGGGTCACCGACTGCGCGTCTCGACGCGGAGCTGCTGCTCGCCGCCGCGCTGGGCGTCGACCGCACGACGCTGTGGACGACCGACGTCGATGTCGCCGGCCCGGCGGTGCGCACGTTCCGCGATCTCGTCCAGCGGCGGTCCGTCGGCCACGAGCCGGTCGCCTACCTGCTGGGGACGAAGGGCTTCCGCCACATCGACCTCGCGGTCGACCCGCGCGTGCTGATCCCGCGACCGGAGACGGAGCTGCTCGTCGAGGTGGGCCTCGAGCTGCCCGAGGGCGCGCGGGTCGTCGACGTCGGGACCGGCTCGGGGGCGATCGCGCTCGCGCTCAAGCACGAGCGCCCCGACCTCGACGTGCTCGCGACCGACGTGTCGGGCGACGCGCTGGCCGTCGCGCAGGCCAACGCCCAGCGCCTCGGCCTCGACGTCGCGTTCGCCCGCGGCGACCTGCTCGGCGCCGTGGACGGCGAGGTCGACGCCGTCCTCTCCAACCCGCCCTACGTCGCCGACGGGGCGCGCCTGGCGCCGGACATCGCCCGCCACGAGCCGCCCGGCGCGCTGTTCGCCGGGACGGACGGCCTCGACGTCGTCCGCCGCCTCGTGCCCGAGGCCGCGGCACGCGCGCCGTTCGTCGCACTCGAGATCGGTCAGGGGCAGGCGGACGAGGTCGCCGCGCTCATGCGGGCGGCCGGCCTGTCGACCGTGGAGCGCCGGCGCGATCTCGCCGGCATCGAGCGCGTGGTGGTCGGTCGCCCGTGATCTCAGCGCGCGAGGCCGAGACGTTCGAGCGCTGCATGGCCGTCGGCGGGGTCGCGGTGTTCCCGGCGGACACGGTCTACGGCCTCGCCTGCGACCCCGGGTCCGAGGACGCGGTCGCGCGCCTCTACGCGCTCAAGCGCCGGATGCCCGACAAGCCCGCCGCCGTCATGTTCTTCTCCGTCGAGCTCGCGCTCGCCGCGCTCCCCGAGCTCGGCCGCCGCACCCGCGTCGCCCTCGACGCGCTGCTCCCCGGCGGCGTGACCCTCCTCCTGCCCAACCCGTCGCGGCGCTTCGCGCTCGCGTGCGGGCCCGACCCGGAGACGCTCGGCCTGCGCGTGCCCGTCCTGCCGCCCCCGGCGGCGGCGCTCGGCGCCGTGCGCTGGCCGGTCCTGCAGTCCAGCGCGAACCGGGCGGGCGGCCCGGACGCCAGGCGGCTGGAGGACGTCCCCGAGCCGATCCGCCAGGGCGCGGACATGCTGCTCGACGGCGGCGAGCTGCCGGGGACGCCCTCGACGGTCATCGACCTGCGTGCGTACGAGGCCGAGGGCGCTTGGCGCATCGTGCGGCAAGGGGCGATGGATGCCGACGAGGTCGCGGCTGCGCTCCGATAGCCTCGCGGGCCATGTCCGACCTCCCTTCCGACTACTTCAACCGCCCGCTCGCCGACGTCGATCCGGAGGTCGCGGACGCCGTGCGCCTCGAGCTCGAGCGCCAGCAGCGCACGCTGGAGATGATCGCCTCGGAGAACTTCGTGCCCCAGGCCGTCCTGGAGGCGCAGGGCTCCGTGCTGACCAACAAGTACGCCGAGGGATACCCGGGCAAGCGCTACTACGGCGGTTGCGAGCACGTCGACGTCGTCGAGCAGCTCGCGATCGACCGCGCGAAGGAGCTGTTCGGCGCCGAGCACGCCAACGTCCAGCCGCACGCCGGCGCGCAGGCGAACGCCGCCGCGTTCCACGCGCTCATGCAGCCGGGCGACACGCTCATGGGCCTCGCGCTGCCGCACGGCGGGCACCTCTCGCACGGCATGAAGATCAACTTCTCCGGGCGGCTCTACGACATCGCGGCGTACGAGGTCGACCGCGAGACGAGCGTCATCGACATGGACGTCGTCGCGGCCATGGCCGAGGAGCGCCGCCCGAAGGTGCTGCTCGCCGGGTGGTCGGCGTATCCGCGGCAGCTCGACTTCCCCCGCTTCCGCGAGATCGCCGACAGCGTCGGCGCGCTCCTCGTCGTCGACATGGCCCACTTCGCGGGCCTCGTCGCCGCGGGCCTGCACCCGAGCCCGGTGCCCTACGCCGACGTCGTCACGACGACCGTCCACAAGACGCTGGGCGGCGCACGCGGCGGGCTCATCCTCTGCCGCGAGGAGTACGCGAAGAAGATCAACTCCGCGGTGTTCCCCGGCCAGCAGGGCGGGCCGCTCGAGCACGTCATCGCCGCGAAGGCGGTCGCGCTGCGCATCGCGATGAGCGACGCCTTCCGCGAGCGTCAGGCGCGCACGATCGCCGGGGCGCAGGCCGTCGCGGCCGAGCTGCTCCGCGCGGGCCACGGCGTGAACGTCCTGACCGGCGGCACCGACGTCCACCTCGCGCTCGTCGACCTCCGCGAGAGCGAGATCGACGGGCAGGACGCCGAGGACCGCCTGCACGACATCGGCATCACGGTCAACCGCAACGCCGTCCCGTTCGACCCGCGCCCGCCGATGGTCACCAGCGGTCTGCGCGTCGGCGCGAGCGCGCTCGCGACGCGGGGCCTGCAGGCCGAGGACTTCACCGAGGTCGGCCAGGTCATGGCGACCGCGCTGACCCCCGCCTACGGGGACCGTCGCGGGGAGCTCGCCGAGCGCGTGGCCGCGGTCGCCGACCGCTTCCCGCTCTACGAGCACCTCGCAGCGACCACCACGGCCTAGCCGAGGAGCACCGGCGCCAGCTGCCGCCACGTCTCGCGCGGCAGCGGCTGACCCATCGGCCCGACCACCTGGATGCACACGTGGTCGGCGCCCGCGTCGAGGTGCTCCTCGACGCGCGCCCTGATCGCCTCCTCGTCCCCGACGGCGACGACCGCGTCGACCAGGCGGTCGCTCCCGCCGTCGCGCAGGTCGTCGTCCGTGAACCCCATGCGGCGCATGCTGTTCGCGTAGTTCGGCAGCTCCAGGTAGTCGGCGACGTGCTCGCGCGCGCGCTCGCGGCCCCGCGCGACATCGCCGTCCAGCACGACGCCCAGCTCCGGGGCCAGCACGGCGTCGGGCCCGAGGATCTCGCGCGCGCTGCGCGTGTGCTCGGTGGTCACGAGATACGGGTGCGCGCCGGCGGCGCGGTCACCGGAGAGGGCGACCATCTTCGGGCCCAGCGCGGCGAGCAGCCGGGCGCCGTCCGGCACGGGCGGGGTCGCCGCGTCGAGCGCGTCGAGGTACTCGCGCATCGCCGAGTACGGCCTCGCGTACTGCTCGACGAGCGCCGCGTGGCTCGCGCCGAGGCCCAGGACGAAGCGCCCGGACTCCCAGCGCGCGTTGCTCTCGCGGGCGACCTCCTCGGGGTCCTGCATCCAGATGTTGAGGATGCCCGTCGCGATCGCCACCGACCGCGTCGCGTCCAGCAGGACGTCGACGGCGCCGAAGATGTCGCCCCCGGCGTCCGGGATCCACAGCGCGCTCCAGCCGTGCTCCTCCAGCTCGGCCGCGGCGTCGGCGATCGCCGACGGGTCGGGGTCGAAGCGCAGCTCACGGGCCCAGATCCCGACGCGGCCCAGCGTTGACCGATTGATCAGCATGCGGGATAGCATCCTGCATCATGAGCAGCGACGCCAAGCCGGCGCTCAACCAGTCGGTCGAGCGCGCGGCACGTCTGCTCGGGCTCTTCACGAGCGACGAGCCCGCGCTGTCGCTGCGCGAGATCGGCGAGCGCGCGGGGCTGACGCGCGCCACCGCGCACCGCTACGTCACCGCGCTGCGGCAGGCGGGCCTGCTGCGGAGCTCCGACGGCGCGTACGCGCTCGGGCCGCGCATCGTCGAGCTGGCGAGCGTCGCCCTGGCCGGGCTCGGCGTCCAGCGGCTCGCCGGCCCGTACATGGACCGGCTCGCCGAGGCCACCGGGCAGACCGTGGTGCTCTCGGTGTGGGACGGCGGGGCGCCGGTCGTGGTCCGCTCCACCGACCGGCCCGACAGGCTGGTCCGGATCGTCATCTCGCCCGGGGCGCGCCTGCGTCGGGAGTCCGCGCAGGGCCGCGTGTTCCGTGCGTTCCTCGAAGGGGAGCCGGGCCCCGCCGCACGGCGGATCCGCGACGAGCGGGTCACGTACGCGGACACGAACGAGGGGATCGCCGCGATCGCCGCGCCGGTGTTCCAGGCCGGGGAGATCGTCGCCGCGATGGCCGTCGTCGGCACCCGCGTCTCGGTGCTGCGGACGGAGAACGACATCACCGCCGCGCTCACCGCCTCCGCGCGGGAGCTGTCGGCGCAGCTCGGCAGCGCCGAGCCGTGAACGCCGTCGAGAGGAGAACGATGGAGGGCAGGGCAGGACTGGTCACCGGCGCGGGGTCGGGCATCGGCCGCGCCACCGCCGTGGCGCTGGGCTCGGAGGGCGCGTACGTCGCGGTCGCCGACGTCGACGAGCCGGGCGGCCACGAGACCGTCGAGCTCGTCCGCGCCGCGGGCGGCGAGGCGGACTTCGTGCACTGCGACGTCGCCCGGGAGGACGACGTCCACGCGCTCGTCGCGCACGTGGCCGAGCGGCGCGGACGGCTGGACTTCGCGCACAACAACGCCGGCGTCCCCGCGCCGGGGCATCGCATCGACACGCTGCCGGAGGCCGACTGGGACCGGGTCATCGGCGTGAACCTCAAGGGCGTGTGGCTCTGCCTGAAGCACGAGCTGCAGGTCATGCGCCCGCAGGGCTCCGGCGCGATCGTCAACACGTCGTCGTCGGTCGGCTTCATGGCCTCCCACGACTCCAGCCCGTACAACACGTCCAAGCACGGGGTCCTCGGGCTCACGAAGGAGGCCGCGATCGAGACGGCCGCCCTGGGCATCCGGGTCAACGCGGTGTGTCCCGGCTTCGTGCAGACGCCGATGGCGGACGGCATCCCGGCCGACGAGATGATCCGGCGCACCCGCGCCAGGGTCCCGGCGCAGCGCGTGTGCTCGCCCGAGGAGGTCGCGGCGGCGGTGGTCTGGCTGCTCTCCGACGCGGCGTCCTACGTCACCGGCGAAGGCCTCGTGATCGACGGGGGCCTGACGCTGAGCATCGTGGCGCCGCCAGGGGTGGGGCACTGATGCGGCTGCACATCTTCGACGGCGGCAGCACGAACCTGCCGCTGCGCAACTTCCGGCTCGGGTGGCCGGGCGACGACCGCGTCACGGCGCCGACGCCCTGGTACTTCATCGAGCACCCGCGCGGCAACGTCGTCATCGACGGCGGCAACGCGCCGCAGGTCGCGGTGGACCCCGTCGCCCACTGGGGGGAGATCGCCAAGTCCTCCATCACGACGATGCGGCCCGACCAGGCGGTCGTGCCCGCGATGCGCGCGCGGGGCCTCGACCCGGCCGGCGTGCGCTGGATCGTCCAGAGCCACCTGCACATCGACCACACGGGCGCCCTCGCGGTGATCGAGGAGTTCCCGAACGCCGAGGTGCTCGTCACGCGCACGGAGCACGCCTGGGCGCACGCGCCGGCGTCGTTCGCCCAGTGGGGCTACTGCCACGCGGACTTCGTGAAGCCCGGGATCCCGTGGTCGCTGCTGGAGGACCACGAGGACGGCTACGACCTGTTCGGCGACGGCAGCCTGGTCTGCTGGCGCACGCCGGGCCACTCGCCCGGCCACGTGTCCTTCGAGGTCCATCTGCCGAGCGGCACGGCGCTGTTCCTCGCCATCGACGCGGTGAACCGGCTCGACGAGCTCGACGGCTCCCACCTGCCGGCGTTCACGTCGTCGCTGACGGAGGCGACCACGTCGATCGCGCGGATCCGGCGTCTGGCGTGGCGCGCGGGAGCGGACGTCGTGGCGGGCCACGACCCGGACCAGTGGCGCACGCTGCGCCGCGCGCCGGAGGTCTACGAATGAGCGGTCTCGCGCAGCTCATCGACCCGGACGCGCAGCTCGAGCTGCTCGCCGACGGCTTCGTGTTCACGGAGGGGCCGGCGTGGAACCCGGTCGAGCGCTCGCTCGTGTTCAGCGACATCCCGGGGGACGCGCGCTACCGCTGGAGCGAGGAGCGCGGCTGCGAGCTCATCGCGGCGCCGACGCTCAAGGGCAACGGCATGGCCTACGAGGCCGACGGGTCGCTGCTCGTCTGCGAGCAGGTCTCCAGCCAGCTCGTGCGCTTCACGCCCGACGGGCATCGCGACGTCGTCGCGTTCCACCACGGCGGCAGGTACCTCAACAGCCCGAACGACGTGGTCGTCAGCGCGAAGGACGGGGCGATCTACTTCACCGACCCGAACTACGGGCGCTGGGCGGGCGCGTTCGGCTGGGAGCGCACGTGCGACCTGGACTTCCAGGGCGTGTTCCGCGTGCCGCCCGGCGGCGGCGACGCGGAGCTCGTCGTCGAGCCCGGGGAGTTCGAGCAGCCCAACGGCCTGTGCTTCTCGCCCGACGAGTCGATCATGTACGTCAACGACTCGCCGCGCACGCACGTGAAGGCGTTCGACGTCGCCGAAAACGGCTCGCTCGTCGGCGGGCGGGTCCTCATCGACGGCATCGGGACGGGGGAGACGGGGAAGGGCAGCCCCGATGGGATGGAGTGCGACGAGCACGGCAACGTGTGGTGCTCGGGCGGCGGCGGGATCTGGGTCGTCGCGCCCGACGGCGAGCACCTCGGCATCGTCCGCGTCCCGGAGGTCTGCGGGAGTCTCGCCTGGGGCGGGGACGACCTGAAGGACCTCTTCGTCATGGGGTCGGACAAGCTCTACCGGCTGCGCACGCTGGTCGCGTCGGCGCCGTTGCCGATGGATAGCGTGCGGTGAATGCGAGCTGTCTTCTCGACGCCCAACGGCCCCACCCGAACCGAGCTGCGCGACGACGTCCCGGAGCCCGAGCCAGCCCCCGACGAGGCGCTCGTCGAGGTCCGCGCCTTCGCGGTCAACCGCGGTGAGCTGACGCTCGTCGCCACGCGCGACGAGTGGATCCCGGGGCAGGACGTCGCGGGCGTCGTGGTGCGCCGCGCGGCCGACGGCAGCGGCCCGGAGGAGGGCACGCGCGTCGCCGGGCTCGCCGAGTGGCACGGCTGGGCGGAGCGCGTCCCGGTGCCGACGAACCGCATCGCCGTCCTGCCCGACGGCGTGACCGACGTCCAGGCCGCCGCGCTGCCGATGGCCGGCACGACCGCCGCGAACGTCCTGCGGGAGGGCCCGCCGCTGCTCGGCGCGCGCGTCCTCGTGACGGGCGCCTCCGGCGGCGTCGGGCGCTTCGCGGTGCAGCTCGCCGCGCTCGGCGGCGCAACCGTCACCGCGGTGGCCAGGCCCGAGCGCGGCGACGCGCTGCGGGCCCTCGGCGCGAGCGACGTCGTGGCCGCCACCGCCGATGCGGCCGACGCGGCGTTCGACCTCGTCCTGGAGTCCGACGGCGGCGCGTCGCTGACCGCGGCGTTCGCGAAGGTCGCGCAGGGCGGCACGATCGTCACCTTCGGCAACAGCTCGAAGGAGCCGTCGCAGGTGAGCTTCCCCGACTTCGCCGGCCGGGAGGCCGAGCTGCGGTCGTACTTCTCCTTCCTGCACGCGGGCGAGGCCGGGTCGCGACTCGAGGCGCTCGTCGGGCTCGTGGCGGACGGCCGGCTGGACCCGGGGGTGGGCCTGGAGGCGGACTGGACGGAGCTGAACGACGCGCTGCAATCACTGGCCGACCGGGCGGTTGCCGGAAAGGTGGTGCTTCGGCGAAGCTAGACGCATGAGATGCCGCTCATCGTTGTCGGCCGCGCTCGCCGTGGTGGCCGCCCTCACGCTCGCCGCAGGGGCACGCGCCGACATCGTCGCGACGCTCCCGCCCGGCTCCTACTTCACCGACGTGTCGGTCGCGTCCACGGGCGCGGTCTGGGTCGCGTCGTCGGGCCCGACGCGCGGCCGGTCCGCGATCGGGACCGTGGTCCCCGGCGGCGTGAGCTGGACGTCCATGCCCATCGCGGGCGCACCGCTGGGCGGCACGAGCGAGAACGCGGTGTTCGCGCGCCCGGACGGCGGCGTGTGGGGCTTCTTCGGCGGGCGCGTCTCGGTCCGCTCGAGCCCCACGGGATTCGCCAGGACCAACGTCTTCCCCCGCGGTGACTACGAGTCGACGGCCGGCGCCTCGGCGGACGGCAGCGCGCTCGTCGTGCCCGAAGGGCAGGAGGGCTTCGTGCGCCTCGGGCTGGACGGATCGAGGACGACGGTGCACTACTCGGCCCGGAAGCCGGCGGGGCAGTCGAACTGCGCGATCGACCGGATCGCCGCCGCGCCGGACAACACGCTCGTCGTCGACGACGACTGCCACCGCCTCGTCCGCGTCCGGCTCGACGGGTCGGTCGTCGAGACGATCCCGCTGACCGGCGCGCTCGAGGAGTGGGCCGACTTCCCGCGCGTCGTCGCGGGCGCGTCGGGCGATCTGTGGATCGGCGGCGACAGCTCGCTGGCCCACCGCGTCGGCGGCGTGGCGACGAAGGTGGCGCTGCCTGAGACCGACGGGTTCCTCGGGCCGTGGGCCGCCGCGCCGGACGGCTCGCTGTGGATCGCCGAGAGCCAGGGCTGCGTCCTGACGCACATCACCGCGAGCGGCGTGCAGCGGGTGCCGGCGCCGATCACCGCGGAGGCGATGGCCGCCGCCCCGGACGGGACGGTGTGGCTCACCAACCGCAACCAGCTCGCCCACGTCGGGCCCGCGGGGGAGCGCGGGTCGTGCGATCAGCGCCAGCCGACGGTCCGCCTGCCCGATGTGAAGAACGGCACGGTGACCCTCGCCGCGCTGCGCCGGCGTCACGGCCTGCGGGTCACGAGCAGCGAGCCGGGATCGATGATCGGGGCCGTGACGGTCGCAGGGGTGGACGTCAAGCCGCAGCAGGCGGTCGACCGGCGCGGCACCACCCTGCGCTTCTCGCCGAAGCTGCTGCGCCGCATCGCGCGGAGCGGCCGGATCGAGGTCCGCTACCTGCAGGTCTGGGACGCCAACGGCAACGGCGGCGGGCCGACGGCGGCCTACGTGCGGGTGAGGCGCTAGGACACCACGCGCTGCAGCACGGCCTCGATCCGGGCGACCTGCACGGAGAGGTCGTGCTCCGCGGCGACGGTGCGCCCGGCGGGATTGGGCACCCCGAGCGCGATCGCCTTCTCCAGCCCCGCGCGGATCGACGCGACGTCGTACGGGTCGGCGAGCGCGCCGGTCGCGTCGGTGACGATCTCCGCCGGGCCGCCGACCTCCGTCGCCAGCACCGGGCGCTGCATCGCCATCGCCTCGAGCACGACCTGGCCGAAGGGCTCCACGAGGCTCGGCAGCGCGACGACGTCGGCGGCGGCCATGTAGGCCGGCACGTCCTCGTGGGGCACGCGCCCGACCGCGCGGATCTTGTCGCTCGCGGAGAGCTCCGAGCGCAGCGGGCCGTCGCCGACGGCCAGGAGCGTCGCGCCCGGCATGCCGAGGACCGCGTCGCGCAGGCGCACCACGTTCTTGCGCTCGTCGAGCCCGCCGACGTAGACGACGAGGCTGCCCGGCAGGTCGGTGAGCCCGAGCGCCTCGCGCGCCTGCGCCTGGTCGCGCGGCGCGAAGCGCATCATGTCGACGCCGCAGTCGATGACCTCGGTCTTGTGACGCGCCTCGGGCAGCTCGCGGTGCAGCTCGTCGCGCAGCCAGCCCGAGACCGCGATGACGGCCTTCGAGCGGCGCACGGCGAGGCCGGTCGCCATGCGGATCGCCGGGTTCTCGGCGACGTTGCGGACGTCGCGCCCGTGCGCGGTGAGCACGAGCGGCGCCCGGCCGGCGAGCGCGGCCAGCGCGGCGATCCCGCCGGCGGGCAGGAGGAAGTGGGCGTAGACGACGTCGGGGTCGTCCTGCAGCGCGTGGCGCAGGGCGTCGATCGCCAGGCGGCCCTGCTTGCCCTTGCCGCCGCCGCGGTGGTCGATGACCGCCGGCAGGATCTCGTGGCCCATGGCCTGCAGGGCGTCCGAGACCTGCGCCACGAAGACGCCGTAGTCCGGGTCGTCCGGCCCGGGCCACATCGAGGACACGAGGAGGATCCGCACCGCGCCTACCCCGAGACCACCGGCGTCGGGCCGAGCGCGCGCAGCCACACCGCGCGGCGCTCCTCGCTGCCGGACTGCGTCTCGACCTCGTCCACGAGCGCGCCGACGTCGGCGGTCGGCGCGCGCTCGATGCCCGCGACCCCGGACCACACCTCGTCGCCCAGGCGCTCGCCCTCGCCGACGAGCACCTCGTCCATCGTCTCGCCCGGTCGCACGCCCATGACGTGGAAGTCTGGCTCAGCGCCGCCGCCCGCGCCGCGCCAGATGCGGGCCGCGAGCTCGCCGACGGTGAGCATCGAGGGGTCCGCGGCGGTGAGCAGCCCCGGGCCGGGCAGGATCGACTGGCCGACGAGCGCCGCCGCGTGGGCCATCGTGATCCAGTAGCGCAGCATCCCCGTGTCGGTGACGGTGAGCGGGACGCCCGCGCGGGCCTGGCGCAGGAACAGCTCGGAGGCGCTGCCGCCGCTGCCGAGGACGTTGACGAGGCGGACCGCCGCCCGGCGTGCGCCCGTGCGCTCCGCCGCGACGCCCGCGAGGCCCTCCATGAGCCGCTTCGTCCGCCCGTACTGCGACGCGTGCCGCGCGGCCTTGTCGGTCGACGCGACGACGACGGTGCCGGCGCCGCCCGCCTCGGCGCAGCGCAGGACGTTCCAGCTCCCGTCGAGGTTCGTCGCCGCGAACTCCTCCGGGTAGCGCTCGGCCCAGTCGACGTGCTTGTAGGCGGCGAGGTGCACGACGACGTCGGGCGCCGCGCGCGCGAACTCGGTCTCCAGTCGGCCGCGGTCGCGCACGTCGCACAGGACGTGCTCGAAGCGCGCGAGGTTCGCGGCGCCGCGGGCCCGGCGGTCGGCGGTGAGCGCCGCCTCGTGTGCGTCGAGCACCGTGATGAGCTCCGGCCGGAACGCCTCGAGCAGCGTCGTGAGCGACCGGCCGATCGATCCGGCGCCGCCCGTGACGAGGACGCGCCGCCCCGACAGGGCCTCCTCGAGCTCGAGCACGGAGGGGACGGGGTCGCGCCGGCGGGTGACGATCTGCCAGTCGAAGCGCTCGCCCGGGATCCGGCGCGGCGGGCGGCGCCACGGGCCCGCGGGCGTGGGCAGGGCGCGAGCGACCCGCCCGTATCCGGCCTTCATGGACGGCGAACGGCTGTGGTCGGGCTCGTTGATCTCGGCGACGACGTACGGGAACAGCTCGCCGATGCGCGCGACGACCGGGTCGAGGTCGAGCTCGCCCTCGTCGTAGGGGAGCCCCTCGCCGAGCACGCCCGCCGCGTTGGAGACGTGCGCGACCTCGCCCGCCGGCCCGAGCTCCTCGACGTAGCGGCCGAGCTCCAGGCCCTCCTCGCCCTCCAGGCCCCAGAGCGACGGGTACGCGCCGGCGAACGTGTGGAACAGCGCGGCGTGGGAGGTGTCCAGCGTGAAGCCGAGCGACGGGACCCGCGCCCGCCACGAGCGCAGGTCGCGCCAGTGCCCGCCGATGGGCGTCAGGAAGACGCCGCCCGTGCGCATGCGCAGGACGGGCGGGACGTTCTCGATGAGCGGGGTCACCCCGTGCTCGCCGCACTCCTGCGCGAAGCACCGCAGGAACGCCTCGACGGCCGGCTCGTCGACGCCGCCGGACGCGCGGAGCTCCTCCGGCGTCTGCGGGATGAAGAGGTGGATGGTGAGGACCGGCGAGCCGATCGCCGCCGCGAACCGGGCGCTGCGCGTGATGCCCTCGCGTGCCTCGGCGTCGAGCCGGTCGACCCGGACGAAGGCGCCGCTGGGCCAGGACACCGGCGCCTCGGCGGTCAGCGCGACCTCGTCGCCCGACGCGTCGACGGCGCGGCGCACGACGTCGGCGGCGCGCTGCGTGGACGCGTCGTCGCGCACGTCGCCGGGCATGAGGCACAGCTCGAGGCCGGCCCAGGGGCCGCCGGCGAGCCGCTCGGCGACCTGATCAGCCTCGGGAGCGGCCTTGAGCAGCGGGATGGAGGCGGAGCCAGTCGACATATGTCGTGACCGCCTGGTCCAGCGGCCGCGGGGTCAATGCTAGTCGTGCGTCGGACGGCGGCAGGGCGTAGGAGTCGCCCTCGCCGGCGGGCAGCTCGCCGCCCGGCAGCTCGATCTCGACGTCCGAGCCGGCAGCCGCGATCGCGAGCTCCGCCGCCTCCAGCAGCGGCGTGGCGACGCCGCTGCCCGCCCACAGGACCGGCGCGGGAGCGCCGTCGAGGATGAGTCGCTCGATCCCGTCCACGAGGTCGTCGACGTAGAGGAAGTCGCGGGTGCGGGAGGGATCCCCGGGATCGCGATGGGGCGCCCGTCGATCGCGCGCGCGGCGAACGCGGCGATCGCGCCCGTCGCACCCTCCCAGGCGACCTGGCCGGGGCCGAACACGGACGTCAGCCGCAGCGCCACGGCGCGAGCGCGGTGCAGCCGGCAGGCCTCCTCGCCGAGGCGCTTGGAGAGGCCGTAGGGATCGGGCGGCGGGTCGAGCCCGGCCCGCGCGGTGGAGGGGAGGACGAGCAGCGCGTCGTGGGACGCGCAGGCCTCCAGCAGGTTGACGGTCGTGCCGACGTTCTCGCGCACGGCGGTCGCGGGGTCCTCGCGCGCTCGCGCGGGATCGGGCACCCCGGCGAAGTGCAGGACCGCGTCGCAGCCGTCGACGAGCGCGCGCGCCGCGGGGTCGCCCGCGTCGACGACGTGGTCGATGCGCAGGTCCGAGGAGGCTGCGCGCGGCCTGCTGCCGGGGCGGGTGAGCGTGACGACGTCGTGCCCGCGGCCCTCGAGCAGCGTCGCCGTGCGCCAGCCGAGGTAGCCCGTCGCGCCCGTGACGAGGACCCTCACGCGCGCAGGTACTCCGCGACGCGGTGCTCGTACGTGAACGGCGTGGAGAACGTCCACCCGGCATCGCGCGCGGGCTCGCGGCCCTCGGCGAGCGCGGCGACGTCGGCGACCGTGATCGTCTCGGCCACGACGTTGGCGGCCTCGACGCCCGACGGCGCCGCGGCCAGGAGGATGCGCGCGGCGTCGGCGACGTGCACGACCCCGATGGTCGCCCGCCCGCCCCCGTCGATCGTCAGCGGCTCGCCACGGGCGGCCATCCTCCGGAACTTGTCGACGACGGTCTGCGACTGCGGGCCGGCGTGCTCGACGGGCGACGCGCCGTAGACGATGCCGAGCCGCAGGAGCGCGACGTCGAAGCCGTGGCGCTCGGCGTGCATGCGCAGGCTCAGCTCGCCGTAGATCTTGGACAGGTGCGCGAGATCGCCCTGCGGGCCGTAGGGATGCTCGGGCCCGACCTCGCCCTCCAGGCCGGGGCCGTACACGTGCAGGGAGGAGCCGAAGATCACGCTCGGCCGCGGCTCGGCATGCCCGATCGCCTCGGCGACGCGCCGCGTGCCGAGGATGTTGATCTCCTCCGTGCGGTCGGGCTCGCGGTCGGCGATCGGGCGGCTGGCCTGCGCGGCGAGCAGCAGGACCCGGTCGGGCCGCACGGCGGCGAGCAGCTCCTCGACGGCGGCCCGGTTGCGGATGTCGACGGTGTGCACGGACGCCCCGTCGGCCTCCAGGCCGTTGACCTGCCAGCGGTCCGTGGTGGACCAGTCGTCGGCCAGCGCGACGGCCTCGCCGGCGGCCAGCGCCTGCTCGGCGGCAGCAGCCCCGATGTATCCGGCCCCGAGCACGAGGAGTCCCGCCACGGGCAGGGACCCTAGTAGCCCCCGTAGAATCGTCCCCCATGTCGTTCGCCGATGCGCTGCGCGGGCTGGTGACGGAGTCCGCGGTCGCGTGGGGCTTCGTCGTCGCGGCGGTCCTCACCCTCGCGCTCACCCCGGTCGTGCGCCGCCTCGCGGTCCGCTACGACCTGCTCGATCACGGCGGCGACCGTCCTCGCATCCACAAGCGGCCGATCCCGCGGATCGGCGGCCTGGCGATCGCGATCGGCATCCTCGTGCCCGCGCTGCTGTTCCTCGACCTGCAGGGCGCGATCCTCGGCATCGTCATCGGCATCCCGCTCGTCGCGGCGGTCGGGATGGTGGACGACGTGCGCGGGCTCTCCGCCAGCGTGAAGCTCCTCGCCGTCATGGCCGTGGCCTGCGTCCCGGTCATCGGCTTCGGGATGACGTTCGACCGCATCGGCATCCCGTTCGTGGGGATCATCGACTTCGGCCCCGCGGCCGTCCCGATCACGCTCGTGTGGATCGCGCTCGTCGCGAACCTCGTGAACCTCATCGACGGCATGGACGCGCTCGCGGCGGGGATCGTCGCGATCGCCTCGGCGTCCTTCGCGCTGCTGGCGGTCTCCTTCGGCCGCATCGAGGTCGCAGCGCTCGCGGCGATGGTCTGCGGCGCGACGATCGCCTTCCTGCGCCACAACTACCACCCGGCGACCATCTTCATGGGCGACACCGGGGCGCTCACGCTCGGCTTCGTGCTCGGTGCGCTCGCCGTCGAGGGCGCGCTGAAGAACGCCGCCACGATCGCGCTCGCCGCCCCGCTGCTCATCATGGCCGTGCCGATCCTCGACACGTCCTTCGTCGTCGCGAAGCGGCTGAAGTACGGGCGCAGGCCCTGGGCGCCGGACCAGAACCACTTCTACCACCGCTTCCTGCGCATCGGGTTCACCCAGCGCCGCACCGCGGCCTACCTGCACGTCTGGGCCGCCGTCCTCGCGGGCTACTCGATGCTCCTGCGCTTCGTCCCGCCGCGGCCGGGCGGCGTGTGGGACGCCTCCCACGCGATCCTCGCCGGCGCCGTGGGCCTCGGCGTCCTGGCCGGCTCGGTGTGGATGGTCTACGAGCTCGAGATCCTGAAGTTCCGCCACTTCCGGCTGCGCCGCGTGCACGAGCCCGAGGAGGGCACGGAGGAGGCCGTCGAGGAGCTGCTCGAGGCCGGCGTGACGAAGGAGCCCGCATATCCGGAGACGTGATCCCGGCGGTCCGGCCGGGGTCCGATGAGCTCGCGGCGCTGCTGGCCGAGATCGGTGCGGGCGCGGCCGAGCGCGAGCGTGCCGTGCGCCCGCCCCACGACGCGATCGACCTGATCCGGCGTGCGCGCCTCGGCGCCCTGCGCGTGCCCGTCGAGCAGGGCGGCGGGGGCGCGACGATGCGCGAGCTGTTCGAGACGGTGGTCGCGCTCGCGGCAGCCGACTCCAACGTCGCCCACATCCTGCGCACGCACTTCCAGTTCGTCGAGGAGCGTCTCGTCGCGGTCGGCGACGACCGCTGGATGGACGACGTGCTCGCCGGTGCGATCTTCGGCAACGCCACGACGGAGCTGGGCAACCAGGACGTCGGCGGGCGCACCTTCGCGACGACGCTCGACGGGCTCGTCCTGACCGGGACGAAGTACTACTGCACGGGGAGCCTCTACTCGGACTTCGTGCCCGTCCTCGCCTCCACGCCCGAGGGCGATCTCGTGACGGTCGTCGTGCCCGCCGACCGCGAGGGCGTGACGCTCGAGGACGACTGGGACGGCATCGGCCAGCGGCTGACCGGCACCGGCACCGTGCGCCTGGACGGCGTCCGCGTGGAGCCGGGCGAGGTCCTGGGCGTGCGCGCCGTGGAGGCCGAGCGGGCCGTGCGCGGGCCGTTCCTGCAGCTCTATCTCACGGCCGTCATGGCGGGTGTCGTCGCAGCGGCCGCCCGCGATGCCGTCGATCGCGCCCGGCGGCGCACCCGCGTGTTCACCCACGGGTCGGCGGACACCGTCGCCGGCGACCCCCTCGTCCAGCAGGTCGTCGGGGAGATGTCCAGCAGCGCGTTCGCGGTCGAGGCGATCGTCCTGCGGGCGGCGGAGGCGATCGGAGCCGCCGCCGCGTCGACCGTCGACGGCGTGCCGGACGCCGCGCTCACCGAGGCGGCGTCCCTGCACGCGGCGCAGGCGAAGGTCGCGGTCGAGGAGATCGCCTTCCGGGCGACGACGCAGCTGTTCGAGATCGGCGGGGCGTCGGCGACGAAGCGCGAGCACGACCTCGACCGCCACTGGCGCAACGCGCGGACCATCGCCTCGCACAACCCGACGATCTACAAGGCACGGGCGATCGGCGACGTCGAGATCAACGGCGCCGACCTCCCGCCCAGCTGGTTCTTCTAGAGGACGTCGCGCCGGCGGAGCAGCACCGCTGATCCGGCGGCGACCGCCGCAGCGACGCCTGCCAGCGCGAGCGTCGCGGACGCCGGGGCCATGGTGGCGTCGATGTCGAGCGCCGAGTTCAGCAGCGCGAACGGCAGGTACTCCGCCGCGCTGCCGATGAAGCCGCCCACGATCTTCTCGACGATGAAGCCGCCGAAGACGACGATCATCGCGGGAGCCGGGCTGCGGCAGATGAACCCGACGCTCACGCCGAGCATCGCGAACAGCCCGCCGGCAGCAGCGACCTCGCCGGCGATCACGAGCAGGTCGGAGGAGCTCAGCGAGAGCTGCATGCCCTCGGCGTCGACCACCGGGCCGGCGATCGCGTAGGAGGCGGCGAGCGCCACCGCGCCGAGGAGCGCGGACAGCACGCCGTACGTCGTGAGACGGGCGACGAGCATCCGCCACCTGCGCGGCGATGCCAGCGCGCGCTGGGCGATCGTGTGGTGCCGGTACTCACCGGCGGTGCGGGAGGCGGCGAACAGGGCGGCGAACATCGCGGTGACGAGGCCGGGCGCCATGACCAGCGCGTCACGGAGCTCGCCGGGGCTGCTGAGACCCTTCGTCCCGGCATCGGAGAGGTCCGCCCAGGCGACGACGGCGGAGATGACGACCGTGGCCAGCGCCACGAGGTAGGTGCTCCGCAGCGTGTGAAGCTGCATGAGCTCGGTGCGGATCAGGCGGATCATGCGAGGACCTCCGCGACGGTGGTGGTGGTCAGATCGAGGAACACGTCCTCGAGGCTGTCGGCCTCGTCGGAGAGGCCGAGCACGAGGAGTCCTGCCTGCATCGCGAGCCGTGCGATCGCCTCGCGCGTGGCGCCGGCCACGACGAGCTCGTCGCCCGTGCGACGGACGACCTCCATGCCGGCGGCGTCCAGGGCCCCGGCCAGCTCGACGGCGTCGGGGCTCTCGACGCGCACGCGGCGCCCGCCGCCGGCCGTCAGCTCGCCGAGCGGCGCGTGGACGACGAGCCGGCCGTCGGCGATGACGACGACGTCGTCGACGGTCTGCGCGACCTCCGACAGCACGTGGCTGGACAGCAGGATCGTGCGTCCCTCAGCGGCCAGGCCGCGCAGGAAGTCGCGCAGCCAGCGGATGCCCTCGGGATCGAGGCCGTTGGCGGGCTCGTCGAGGACCAGGACGCGGGGATCGCCGATGAGGGCGCCCGCGAGCCCGAGCCGCTGGCGCATGCCGAGCGAGAAGCCGCCGGTCTTGCGGTCGGCGGCGCCCTCCAGCTCGACGAGCCGCAGCAGCTCCGTCACCCGCGAGGCGGGCACGCCCGCCTCGGTGGCGAGCAGGCGGAGGTTGCCGCGGGCGGTGCGCGCGGGATGCGCCGTCGCCTCGAGCATCGCTCCGACCACGTGCAGCGGGTCGGCGAGCGCCGCGTAGGGGCTCCCGTCGATCGTGGCGGTGCCCGACGTCGGGGTGACGAGCCCGAGCAGCGAGCGCAGCGTGGTGGTCTTGCCGGAGCCGTTCGGGCCGAGGAACGCGGTGATGGCGCCGCTCTCGACGCCGAACGTCATGTCGTCGACGGCGCGGACGTCGCCGTAGTCCTTCGTCAGGCGGTGGATGTCGATGAGTGGCATGCGTGCAGCCTCGGGCCGCACGCGTCCCCGGTCATCGGGGCAACACCCTGAACCCACCCCCCTGAGCGCGCCAGACGGCCGCGAACGCCACCGGGTGGCCGCGCAGTGCCGACCACTTCGGCTTGAGCGCGATCCAGGCGTCGTCCACGAGCCGCTCGCGCAGCTCGGCGAGGCGGAAGCCCGCCGCGTGCGCCGCGGCGACCTGGTCGGAGAGCTGGTGGACGTGCGTCACGATCGCCACCGGCTCTCCGTGGGCGTCGTCGAAGTGGGTCGGCATGCCCGAGGCCATGATGAAGTGCGGGTGGAAGCCGACGATCGCGTACGTCCCGCCCGGGCGCAGCAGGCGCGCCGCCTCGGCGTAGAGCGGGCGCAGGTCGGCGAGGTGCTCGTCGACGAGCGAGGTCGTCACGACGTCGTAGCCCTGCTCCGGCAGGCCGGTCCGCCCCACGTCCGCCTCGACGAGCGTGCGGAAGACGCCCCGGGCGCGGGCCATCTCGAGCATCTCGGGCGTGACGTCGGCGCCGTCGATCGCCTCCGCGCCGTGCGCGTGCAGCCACGCGCCCGTGCGGCCGCTCCCGCAACCGAGGTCGGCGACCGTGGCGCCGGCGACGTCGAGCTCGGTGAGCGCGTCGAGCAGCTCGACGTCCATCGCGTCCTGCACGGTGTCCTCGTACGTGGGCGCCCAGGCGCCGTAGCCCGTCCGCGCGTCGACGGTGCGGTAGCCGCGGCGGTCGAAGGCGTCGAAGCTGGTCATCGGATCCAGGGGAGCGCGAGGGCGAGCAGCTCGCCCGGATCGCGCAGGGTGGGGACCGCGGTCGCGCCCTTGCGCGTGACGACGATGTCGTCGGGGTCGCGCAGCAGCCGCAGGCGGCCCTGGTGCACGAGCAGCTCGTCGACGGCGCCGAGCCGCCCCTCGAACATGGACCAGACCGGCGTCCCGAGCACGGCCGCCTCGCGGTTCATCGTGCCGCCGGCCGACACGAGCAGGTCGGCGAGCGCGACGAGGCTGCGCCCGTCGACCGCCCGGCGCGGGACGTGGACGCCCTCGATGCCGAGCGCGTCGACGGCGTCCGCCTGCTCCGGCGTCCGCGGGAGGACGACGGTCTGCGCGCCGCCGTCCGCGAGCCGACCCAGGACGCGCGGCAGCAGCGCGCTCTCCGCGCCGCCGAGGTACAGCGCGTAGGCGGGCGGGGTCCGCACGACCGCGAGCGGCGCGCCGGCCGTCACGCCGAGGCGCTCCGGGAGCCCGGTGTCCGGTTCGAAGCCGTGGAGGTAGTACTCCTCCTTGAGCCCCGGGTAGTGCACGAGCTTGTCGCCCTTCGCGCCGAACCGCGCCAGGCGCTCCGCCGGGATCGCCTCGGGGACGAGCACCCGGTTCGCCAGCCGGCAGTTCACGTTGTGCTGGATGACGGCGAACTCGTAGTCGAACATCGTCGCGTTGGGGATGCGCAGCACCCGGCACGCGACCGGCAGGTCGGTGGAGCCGTGCGCGAGCGCCGCGTCGAAGCCCCGCCCGCGACCGAAGCGCAGCATGCGCACGGCGCGGTCGGCCGCGGCGCGCGCCTTGCCGAGCTTTCCGACGCCGCCGTACGCGCCCAGCGCGGTGTACGGATGGCCCCAGTCGTCGAGGAGGTCGAGCGTGTGCGAGAGCGGGCGCGCCGTGAGCTCGACCTCGTGGCCGGCGGCCTCGAGGCGCTCGACGAGCGGCCGCAGGACGACGACGTGGGCGGTGTTCGTGAGGTCGATCCAGACGCGCATCGCCGCCGGAGACTAGAACCGACGGCAGGCCGCACCCCGGGGGTGTGGACAACCCCCCGCGTGTCCTGAGGTCCTTGCGGACCCGGGGAGCGCCCGGTACAAATGAGGCACTCCCGGAGAGGGAGGCCCCGTTATGACCGCCTTCGCAGCCCACACCCTTCGCCCCACCGACGCATCTCGTCGAGGTTCTCGACGCGCGTCGATGGCGAAGCGCACGCTGCCCGCGGTCTAGCGTCCCAGTACGCCGGACCGCAGGGCCCCAGCGCCCGCGGTCCCGGCCCTTCTCGCAGCAGGAGCAGCGTCCGGTTCGGAGCGGGCGACTCGTCTCAGAGTCACCTTCCCTCAAGGAGCGCCGAACGATGCAGTCCATCCTCACCCTCGAGGTCATCCGGTCACAGCACCCCGGAGACAGCGAGCCCCGCACCTGGACCACGAACCACCCGTCGTTGCCGCCGCCACGAAGGCGCCGGCTGCGCAGGGGGGTCGCCCAGCGCCTCGCCGGCCTGGCGACCCGCCTCGACGGTGAGGGCGCCCGCCGCGCCCTCGCCCGCTGATCACGGCCTCGCGGAGGCGGCTCGATGGAGCCGCCTCCGCGACGGCTAGCCTCTCCCCGATGCACCCCGACGCCGCTCCGACGGCCTCCGCGCCGGGTTCCTGAGCGACATGCGTCGCGCCCTGCTCCTCGCCGCCATCGCGCTGGCGGCACTCGCCGCCGCACCCGTCGCCCATGCCGCCGTCGAGGTCGGCATCGCCGACCAGAAGCCGACGATGTTCGGCGACCCGCGCTTCGCCGAGCTGGGGATCTCCCATGCGCGCGTGCAGGTCCCGTGGGACGTCATGACGCACCCCGACCAGCTCGCCGAGCTCGACGAGTGGCTCGCCGCCGCGCAGCGCACCGGCGTCCAGCCGCTCATCTCCTTCGGGCACTCGCGCAGCGAGCGCCGCCTGCTGCCGTCGCCGTCGCGCTACAAGTACGAGTTCCGCCGCTTCCGCGCGCGCTACCCGTGGGTCGACACCTTCGCCGCCTGGAACGAGGCGAACCACTGCGGCGAGCCGACCTGCCATCGGCCGAAGCTCGTCGGCGCCTACTGGAAGTCGCTCGTGCGGGAGTGCCCGAGCTGCACGATCCTCGCCTCCGAGCTGCTCGACATGCCCAACATGGTCAGCTGGGTCCGCGCGTTCCGGCGCTACGTCGGCACGGAGCCGGCGGTGTGGGGTCTGCACAACTACGTCGACGCCAACCGGTTCCGCACGAGCGGGACCCGGCGATTGCTGCGCGCGGTGAAGGGCGACGTCTGGCTGACCGAGGTCGGCGGGCTCGTCTACCGGCGCAACCGGCCCAAGACGGGCAAGAACCAGGTCCGCCTGCGCGAGTCGCCGTCGCACGCCGCGAAGGCCACGGAGTGGCTCATCGACGACCTCCTGCCGATCAGCATCCGCCTGAAGCGGGTCTACCTCTACCACTGGAACGCGTCGACGCTGCGCGACTCGTGGGACTCGGCGCTCATCACCCCGGGAGGCCGTGCGCGCCCGGCGTTCGAGGTGCTCTCCGACCACGTCGTCGACGGGAAGATCGCCGAGCCCGCCGACCGGTGACGCGGCTCGCGGTCATCTCCGACACGCACCTGCCGCGAGGGCAGCGCCGGCTGCCGGACCGCTGCGTCGAGCTGCTCCGCGGGGCCGACGCGATCCTGCATGCCGGCGACGTGAGCACCGCCGGTGTGCTCGCTGAGATCCGGGCGCTGGGTCCGCCGGTGCACGCGGTCCACGGCAACGTCGACGAGCCCGCGGTCGTCGCGGAGCTGCCGACCGAGCTCGAGCTGGAGCTCGACGGCGTGCGCATCGCGATGCTCCACGACAGCGGTCAGGCGGCGAGGCGCATGGCGCGCATGCGGGCCCGGTTCCCCGAGGCCGACGCCGTCGTCTTCGGCCATTCGCACATCCCGCTGCACGAGACGGGACCCGACGGCCTGCAGCTCTTCAACCCCGGGAGCCCGACCGACCGCCGCCGCCAGCCCCGCCACACGATGGGCCTCGCCGAGGTGCGTGACGGCTCGGTGCGCTTCGAGCTCGTCGTGCTGGACTGAGCGACCCCTAGGCCGCCGCGTCAGCCAGCGCGTCGGCCTTGCCACGGCAGTCGTAGAGCCCGCTCGAGCTCGTGCTGCCGGAGGTGGTGCCCTCGTACGCCGAGGAGGGGATCGCGGTGCACACGTTCCCGACCGCGGTCATGACGGCGTTGGAGCCTGCGCGGCCGTCGCCGCCCATGCCGCCGCCCATCTGCCCGCCGGTCAGCACCCAGCGGATGTCGCCGTCGCGGACCTCCTGGGCGAACCAGGACACGCTCGGCTCGCTCTCGCGGCCGGAGAAGCCGCCGATGCCGGCCACGTCGGCGTTCGAGCGGATGATGGCGTCCGAGGCGCCCTGCTGGCTGGAGACGGCGACGGTCCCGCCGCCGTTGGCCTTCGTGTAGGCGAGGACCTCGGTGAGGTTCGACGAGCCGCCGAACATCCCGCCGCCGCCGAAGCCACCCTGCGGGGGCGCCGTCGGGGGACCGCCCTGGCCGCCGCCGAAGCCGCCGCGGGCAGCGCCGCCACCCGGGCCGCCGGGGCCGCCGCCGGGGCCGCCGAAGCCGCCGCCGGCCGACGCGGGACCGCCCGCCGGGAAGGTGCCGCTCGTGGCGTGGCCGAGCGTCTGCACGGACCAGATCGCGGGCCCCACCAGGGCGGCCGCGAGGAAGAGTGCCACCGCCCCCGCGCGAATCCTGGGCGCGGAGACGATGGCGAGCGTCGCGGCGGTTGCGGCGCCGACGACGACGAGGACCGGAGGTAGCCAGTCCAGGTTTCCCGCGCGGTCGACGACCACGAGCTCGACGGCCACGCCGACGGCGATGGCCACCGGTGCGACGACGCGCGCGATCGTCCCGCCGCGGAGCAGCTCGGCCGCCGTGCCGCCGACCAGGGCGGCCGTGAACGGGGCGAGCAGCGAGACGTAGTAGGGGTGGAAGATGCCGGACGCGTAGCTGAACGCGACGGCCATCGTGAGGGCGGCGCCGCCGGTCGCGATGATCCAGCCGGTCCGCGCGTCGCTGCGGCGCAGGCGGCTCGCCACGGCGATGCCGATCCCGCCGACGAGCGCGAAGCCGACGAGCCACGCTCCCTGGGGGCCGAGCGCCTCGTTCAGCAGCCGGAACGGGCCCGTGGTGCCGCCGAAGACGCCGCCACCACCGCCGCCGCCCGGGCCGCCCGCGGCGCCGCCGGGACCGCCGGCCTGACCGGCGAGGCGGCCGAGGCCGTTGTAGCCGAGGATGAGCGACCAGATGGAGTTGTCGTCGGTGCCCGAGATGTACGGGCGGTCGGACGCGGGCGTGAGGGCCACGAGCAGCGGCCAGATCCCGCCGACGACGACCAGCGCGGCGAGGCCCGCGAGCAGCTGGCGCAGCGACGCGAGGTAGCCGCGGGGGGAGACCCACAGGTACGCGGCGGCCAGCGCGGGCACCACGAGCAGCGCGGCGCCCATCTTCGCCTCGAAGCCGAGTCCGATCATCGCGCCGGCGAGGACGAGCCAGCGCGTGCGCCCGTCCTCCAGCGCGCGGACGACGGCCCAGAGCGCCACGACGGAGCACAGCAGGACGACGGCGTCCGGGTTGTTGTGCCGGAAGATCGCGACGGCCGTCGGCGTGATGGCGAGCGCGAGACCGGCGACGAAGCCGCCGACGCGGCCGAAGCGGCGGCGCGTCAGGTCCCAGGTGAACCCGACGGCGGCGACGCCCATGACCGCCTGGGGCACGAGGATCGACCACGAGGACAGGCCGAAGGCGCGGGCGGACAGCGCCTGCACCCACAGCGCGAGCGGCGGCTTGTCGACCGTCATGACGCCGGCTGGATCGAAGGAGCCGAAGAGGAGGTTGTGCCAGCTCTCCGTCATCGAGCGGACGGCTGCGCTGTAGTAGTCGTTCGCCCAGCCGTTCGTGTCGAGCGACCAGAGGTTCAGGGCGGCGGCCAGCGCGAGCAGCAGGAGCAGCTCCGGGCGGGAGACGGCACGGCGCAGCAGGCCGGGACGGCTCTCCTCGCGCTCAGGCGTGACGGACTCGGGGACGGGACGGGGGAGAGCGGGGGCGGCCGGCGCGTCGGCCGTCGCACCACCCTGGAGCCAGAGGTGCATGCGGGGAGGATCGGCACCGCCCCTCAGCCGCGGTCGAGAGGAACCTGAGAGTCGGCTCAGAGAGCATCTGCTGTTAGGGCGCCCTAATATTGCGACGATGCCCGTCAGCGTCCGCCCCACGACGATCCAGCCGATCACCCTCCGCGAGCTCCAGGTGCTCCGCGTCGAGGACGTGACCCCGACGATGCGCCGGCTCGTGCTCGGCGGCGACCAGCTGGAGGCCTTCGAGCGCGACGGCTTCGAGCTCCCCGAGTTCGTGAGCCTCGGGTTCGACGACCACGTGAAGATCTTCTTCCCCGATCCCGTCACGGGCACCCACGTGCTCCCGACGCAGCTCGAGCGCCGCATCGAGTGGTCCGACGACCCCGCGCCGATCGCGCGCAGCTACACCGTGCGGTCGTTCGACGGCACGGAGGTCGCGATCGACGTCGTGGTGCACAGCGCCGGCGTCGCGACCGCCTGGGCGCTGGCCTGCGCACCCGGTGACCCGATCTGGCTCGCCGGCCCCAAGATGGGCATGTTGCTGCCGGAGAGCACCGACTGGCTGCTGCTCGCAGGCGACGAGACTGCGCTCCCCGCGATCGCGCGCTGCCTCGAGGAGCTGCCCGCCGGCATGCCGGCGCAGGTGATCGTCGAGGTCGACGGGCCCGAGAGCGAGCAGGACCTGCAGACGCCGGACGGCGCCGAGATCCGCTGGCTGCACCGGGGAGGCGCGGAGCCAGGGACGACCACCCTGCTGGAGGACGCGATCCGCGAGGCGGAGTGGTGGCCCGGCGAGGCGTTCGCCTGGGTGGCCGGGGAGACGATGACGCTGCGCCCGATCCGGGCGCTCCTGCGCGAGGAGCGCGGGATGCCGCGCGAGCGGCTGGACATCGCCGCGTACTGGCGGCGCCGCGAGCACGATCCCAGCGATCTGCTCGAGAACGGGATGCGCCCCGACGCGCTCGAGGAGCTCGGCGACCTGCTCGCCCCATATGCGATCCGCGCGGCCGTGACGCTGGGGATCGGCGAGGCGCTGGCGGACGGCCCGGCCCCGCTCGATCGCCTGGCGGCGGCGTCCGGCGCCGATCCCGCCGCGCTCGGCAGGCTCCTGCGCTACCTCGCGGTGCGCGGCCTCGTCGAGGGCGATCCTGCCGGGTACGCACTCTCCGCCCAGGGTGCGGCGCTCGCCGGCGAGGACGCCGATGCCTACGACCTGCGGCTGCCGCTCGCGCGGCTCGAGCTCACGGCGGCGCGGCTGCTCGACGCCGTCCGCACGGGGCGGGCGCAGGCCGACGTCGACGCGCTGCGCGCCGCCGACCCCGGGCTCGACGCGGCGTTCGCCGACCACGCGCGCGAGGAGCTGGCGTTCGCCGCTCCCGCCTTCGGCGAGGAGATCCCGTTCGCGCCCGGCGAGGAGGTCGTGTGCTGTGGCGACGGCGTGCTCGAGCTCGTCGACGCCGCGCTCCGGTCGAGCGAGCCCCCTGCGGTCACGGTGCTCGCGGGCGCGCGCGTCGACGACGACTCCTGGCCGGAGGCGGACACGGTGCTCGTCTCAGGGCTTCTCGAACGACGCACCGACGCGGACGTCGCGAGCCTTCTGGGTCGTGCGCGCGCCGCCCTGCGGCCCGGAGGACGGATCCTCGTCCTCGCCGAGATGCTCGACGAGGAGGACGTCCACGAACACGACGCCGAGGAGGACCTCATGCTGCTGTGCCTGTACGGCACCGGCGCGCGGACGCGCGAGGACTGGCGCTCGCTGTTCTCGGCCGCGGGACTCGACATGACCGAGCGCCCGATCGGCTGGGGGAGGCCGCTGTTCGAGCTGACGCCCGCGTAGGCTCGCCGGGTGCTCGACGTCCACGCCGTCCGCGCCCGCTTCCCCGCGCTCGCCTCCAGCACCGCCGCGTTCCTCGACGGCCCGGCCGGGTCCCAGGTGCCCGCCGCGGTCGCCGACGCCATCCGCGACCAGCTCCTGGCCGGGACCGCCAACGACGGCGGCGCGTTCGCGACGTCGGTGGCCGCGAACGCGCTCATCGGGCGCGCCCGCGACGCGGCGGCCGAGCTGACCGCGTCCGACCCCGCCGAGATCGCGCTCGGGCCGAACATGACGACGCTGAACTTCGCGCTCGCGCACGCCGTCGCCCGCACGCTGCAGCCGGGCGACGAGATCGTCGTCACCGAGCTCGACCACGACGCGAACGTCGCGCCGTGGCTGCGGGTCGCCGAGGACCACGGGCTCGTCGTGCGCACCGCACCGCTGCGCACCTCCGACGTCACCCTCGACGTCGACGCGCTCGAGGCGCTGCTCGGCCCGCGCACGCGGATCGTCGCCTTCACGCTCGCCTCCAACGCGGTCGGCTCGATCCCCGACGCGCAGCGCATCGTCGCCGCCGCCCACGCCGCCGGCGCGCTCGCCTGGGCCGACGGGGTGCACCTCGCGCCCCACCGGCGCCCGGACCGCGCGGCGATCGGCGCCGACGTCCTGCTCTGCTCGCCCTACAAGTTCTTCGGTCCCCACCTCGGGATCGCCTCGATCCGCCGCGACCTCGCCGAGACGTGGCCCGCCGACCGCGTGCGGCCGGCGTCCGAGGACCCGCCCGGGCACCGCTTCGAGACCGGGACGCCGTCGTTCGAGGCGTTCGCCGGGCTCGTCGCCGCGATCGACTACCTGCGCGACCTCGGCGACGGCGACCTCGACGCCGCCTACGCCGCGATCCGCGCGCACGAGGACGCCCTGTGCGTCCGGGTGCTCGAGGGCGTCGCCGCGCTCCCAGGCGTCACGCTCCACGGCATCGCCGATCCGGCGCGCGTCGCCGAGCGCACGCCGACGTTCAGCGTCACCGTCGCCGGGCGCGGCCCGCGTGAGGTCGCCGAGGCGCTCGCGGCCGACGGCGTCCACGTCTGGGACGGCGACTTCTACGCGTACACGCTGATGCACTCCCTCGGCCTGGCCGAGGACGGTGGCGCGGTGCGCGCCGGCCTCCTGCACTACACGACCGAGGACGAGGTCGACCGGCTGCTCGCCGGTCTCGCACGGCTGGGCTAGAGGGCCGCGCGGATCTCGTCGATCGCCGCGCGGAGCTCCTCCTCGGTCCGCGCGCAGTACAGCGGGCCGGTGCCGTCGGACAGCAGCAGCCGGGTCAGCGCGACGCCGCGTGGACGCAGGCCCCCGTCGCCGAGCTCGGCGGCCAGCTGGAGCAGCGACGGTGCGCAGGCCCCCACCGCGGAACGGGCGACGTGCACGGCCGACGACCGCACGCACGCGGTCCGCCGCGCGTCGAGCACGGCGCGGCGCAGGCCGCGCGCGAGCCCCTGGCGCATGCGGGGCTGCAGCAGCTGCGCGGCCCGTGCGGCGCGCTCGCCGTTCTCCATCGGATCGGCGCCGTCGGCGATCTCGCCGTCGAGGCGCGTCGCGTGGAGCCGGACCCTGGTGATCAGCAGCGTGCTCACAGTCCTCATGATGCCCGCTGCGGGCCGGTCTCAAGATCGTGTGAAGACGACCCGACGCGGTCTACGCTCACCCGATGTCGCGACGCGATCCGCTCGGCCTGCTCGGCGATCGCCGGCCCAGCGCTGGACGGGCATCGTCGCCGCGGTCGTCGAGCGTCGCGCTCACGACGCTGATCGTCTTCCCGCTGAAGGAGATCGCGCCCGTCGCGGCGCTCGTCGTCGTCTACCTCGTCGCGGTGCTCGATGGTGTCCGATCGGCTGGGGCGCCGTGCTCGGCAGCCGCCACGGCGCTCGCCGGCGCGCTCGCGTTCAACTTGTTCCACATCCCGCCGACCGGCCGCTTCACGATCGCCGACGCGCAGAACTGGGTCGCGCTCGCGGTCTTCTTCGTCGTTGCGGTCGTCGCGAGCTCGCTCGCGCGAGGCGGCGCGCCATCGGACCCAGGAGGCCGAGCAGCGCCGTCGCGAGGCCGATCTCGCCGCGGAGCTCGCGCGCCTGCTGCTCCGCGGGCGAGGACCTGCGGAGCGGTCCTGCCCGCCGCCGCGCAGCGCCTCGCCCAGGCGCGTCGGCGTCCCGTCGGCGGCGATCGAACTGCGCCCGGTCGAGGGCGACGAGCGCCGGGTGGCGTTCCCGCTGCGCGAGGACGCGCGTGCAGATCGGCACGCTGCTGCTGCCGCCGACCTGCCCGAGGACGTCGCTGCGCCGGGCGCAGGAGCGCGTCGTGCCGCAGCTCGAGGCGTTGCTCGCGGCCGCGCAGGAGCGCGACGAGCTGCTGGGCGACGTCGTCGAGACGCGCGCGCTGCGTCGCAGCGACATCATCAAGACCGCGCTGCTGCGGTCCGTCAGCCACGACCTCCGCGTCGCCGATCACCGCGATCGTCACCGCCGCGGAGCCGCTGGCGTCGGAGTCACGTCGACGACGAGGACCGGCGCGAGCTCGCCCGCGGCATCCAGGTGGAGGCGCAGCGGCTGTCGCAAGCTCATCGAGAACCTGCTCGATCTCTCGCGCCTCGAGGCGGATGCCGCCGAGCCGCGTCCCGAGTCGTGCTCGATCGAGGAGGTGCTCGAGGCGTCGATCGACGACCTGGCGCTGCCGGGCGAGACGTTCAACGTCTCGATCCAGGGCGACCTGCCGCCTCGTCCGCGCCGACTCCGCGCAGCTCGAGCGCGCCTTCGCGAACCTGCTGGAGAACGCCGCCCGCCACTCGGGCGGGCATCCCGTCTCGCTGCGCGCGCGGGCCGTCGGGCAACGGGTCGTCGTCCGTGTGGTCGATCGCGGGCCCGGCATCCCGTCGGCGCAGCGCGCGCGGGTCTTCGAGCCGTTCTACCGCTCGGGCACCGAGCGGTCCGGCCATCGCGGCTCGGGCCTCGGCCTGGCGATCGCGCGCGGCTTCGTCGAGGCGAACGGGGGGACGATCGCGGTCGAGTCCCTTCCGGGGCAGGGCACGACGTTCGTGGTCGAGTTCCCGACGGCGCCGGTGCCGGCGTCCGTCGGATGAGCGCGCCGCGCCGGCGCGTGCTCGTCGTCGACGACGAGCCGCAGATCCTGCGGGCGCTGCGCGTCGTGCTGCGCGACGCCGGGTTCGAGGCGATGCCCGCGTCGACGGCGCAGGAGGCGCTCGACCTCGCGGCGCTGCATCCCGCCGGATGCGGCGATCGTCGACCTCGTGCTGCCCGACGGCGACGGGATCGAGGTGACGCGGACCCTGCGCGAGTGGACGAAGGCGCCGATCATCGTGCTGTCCGCGATGGGCGAGGAGGAGCAGAAGGTCCGCGCGCTGGAGGCGGGCGCCGACGACTACGTCACCAAGCCGTTCGGCCCGCGCGAGCTCGTCGCGCGCCTGGCGGCCACGCTGCGCCGCGCCGACTCCCGAGCAGGGAGAGCCGGTGTTGCGCGCCGAGGGCCTCGAGCTCGATCTCGCGGCGCACACCGTCCGTCTGGAGGGCGAGGAGATCCACCTCACACCGATCGAGTTCGGCCTGCTCACGGCCCTCATGACGAACCGAGGGCGGCTGCTGACGCACAAGGCGCTCCTCGTCGACGTCTGGGGCCCGGCCTACGCGGACGACACGGCGACCCTGCGCACCCACATCGCCAACCTGCGCCGCAAGATCGAGCCGGGCGGGTCGCGCCGGTTCATCCGCACCGACCCGGGCGTCGGCTACCGGTTCGCGGTCTGAGGCAGGCTGATCCGCGCGACGAGCGCGCGGTGGTCGCTGCCGGGGATCACGTGGACGCTCGCGGACGTCACCCGCGCGCGCTCGTCGACGAGCACGTGGTCGATCGTGATCCGCAGGCGCCGGTGCGCGGGGTACGTGCCCTGCAGACCGATGCCGGTCGCGTCGCCCGCGTCGCTGTAGCCGCTGCCGATGAGGTCGCGGAGCAGGTGGTGGTCGAGCGTGGCGTTGAAGTCGCCGACGAGCATCCGCAGCTCGCCGCGCGGGGTGGCCCGCGGCAATGAGCGCATCGTCTCCTCCCAGACGGCGACGTCGCCGTGCAGCGGCGCGACGGGATGGACGGCCTTCACCCGGACCGGCGGCGCGCCGGGGACGCGCAGCGTCGCCTCCGGCATCGCCATGCGGAGGCCCTGCGGCCGTTCGGGGTCGGTCAGCGGGTAGCGCGAGAGGAGCCCGCTGCCCTGCGCACCGGGGCGCGTGTCGAGCACGCGGTACGGGAACAGGCGGCGCGCGCCCGCCGCGTCGATCCGCGCCGCCTCGTCGGGCGGCAGCTCCTGGAGGCTGACGAGGTCCGCGCCGCTGCGCCGCGCCAGCGCCATGAGCGCCTCGGGATCGCCGTTGCCGTAGCGCAGGTTGGCGGTGAGCACCGTGAGCGGACGGCCCGCTCGCCTCCGCGACGCGGGGACCGTCGAAGGCGCGCGGGGCCACCGCGATGACGAGCAGGACCGCCGCCACGAGCGCGACGGCCGCGACGGCCCGCTGGTGCAGGAGCAGCGCGGCGACGACGGGGATCCAGGCGGTCGCCGCGACGTACGGCGTGAACGCGATGGCGGGGACGAGCAGGGTGCCGGTGTCGAGGCCGAGGACGCGCACGATCGCCCAGACGAACCAGGGGAGGGCCAGCGCGACGGCGATCGCGGTCCGCATCGCAGGCAGCTTGACGGGATCTTGATGCGCTGGACGCGATCGTCATGCGCCCTTGACGGCGGCGCTCCGAAGCTGCCTCCATGACCATCGCCGGCTGGGCGCAGATCGTCCTCTTCGTCGTCATCCTGACCGCGCTGACGCCGCTGTTCGGCGGCTACATGGCGCGCGTCTACGGCGGCGAGCCGATCGTCCTGGATCGCGTCCTCGGGCCGTTCGAGCGCGGCTTCTACCGCCTGCTCGGGACGCGCGCCGAGGCCGAGCAGGACTGGCGCGGGTACGCGCGCGCCGTCCTCTTCTTCAGTGCCGCCTCGCTGGCAGCGCTCTACCTGATCCTGCGTACGCAGTCGATCCACCCGTTCAACCCGCTGAATCTCAGCTCCGGGCCGTGGGATCTCTCGTTCAACACCGCCGCGTCGTTCGTGACGAACACGAACTGGCAGTACTACGGCGGCGAGACGACGATGACGAACTTCACGCAGATGGCCGGCCTGGCGGTGCAGAACTTCGCGTCGGCCGGCGTCGGCATCGCGGTGCTCATCGCCGTCGTGCGCGGCTTCGCCCGCCGCGACGGCTCCGCCATCGGCAACTTCTGGTACGACCTGACGCGGACGATCCTCTACGTCCTGCTGCCGGTCTGCATCATCGGCTCGCTGTTCCTCGTCTCCCAGGGCGTCGTGCAGAGCTTCGGCGGACCGGACACCTTCAAGACGCGTCGCGGGCGGCACGCAGACGCTGGTCCTGGGCCCGGTGGCCTCGCAGGAGATCATCAAGGAGCTCGGGACGAACGGCGGCGGGTTCTACAACGTCAACGCCGCGATGCCGTTCGAGAACAGCACGACGTTCACGAACTTCGTGCTCATGCTGAGCATCCTCGCGATCCCGGCCGGGCTCACGGCGACGTTCGGCCGGATGGTCGGCAGCCGCCGCCAGGGCTGGGCCATCTACGTCGCGATGACGGTGCTGTTCGTCGCCGGCGTGGCGGTCATCTACACGGCGGAGAGCCACCCGACCGCCGCGATGCACGCGGCCGGGCTCGTCGGCGGGAACATGGAGGGCAAGGAGCAGCGCTTCGGCATCGGCTCCTCCAGCCTGTTCGCGGCGGTGACGACCGTGGCGTCCTGCGGCGCGGTGAACGCGGCGATGGAGTCGCTCACCGCGCTGGGCGGCGCCGATCCCGCTCGCCAACATCGCGACTCGGCGAGGTCATCTTCGGCGGCGTCGGCTCCGGCCTCTACGGGATGCTGCTCTTCGTCCTGCTCGCGGTGTTCCTCGCCGGGCTCATGGTCGGCCGCACGCCCGAGTACCTGGGCAAGAAGATCGAGGCGCGCGAGATCAAGCTCGTCGTGCTCGGCACGATCGGCGTCCCGTTGCTCGTGCTCGTGGTCACCGCGGTGGCGGTCGCGACGAGCTACGGCAAGGCGTCGATCTTCAACGCCGGGCCGCAGGGCTTCACCGAGTCGCTGTACGCGTACACGTCCCAGGCGAACAACAACGGCTCGGCGTTCGCCGGCTACACGGGGTTCCTCCAGCCGAACGGGAACAACGACGGCTCGCTGACCATCACGTTCTCCCAGCTCCTCGGCGGCGTCTCGATGCTGCTCGGGCGCTTCCTGCCGATGATCGTCGCGCTCGCCGTCGGAGGCGCCCTGGCGGGCAAGCGCGTCACTGCCGCCGGCCTCGGAACGATGCGGACCGACACACCGGTGTTCGTCGTCCTGCTCGTCGGGACCATCCTCCTCGTCGCCCTCCTGACGTTCGTCCCAGCGCTGCTGCTCGGGCCGATCGTGCAGTCGATGACGAGCCAGCTCTTCTAGGAGACGACCACCATGCGCAAGGACATCAGGAGCGCGGTCGTCGCGATCGTCGTCATGACGATCGTCCTCGGCCTCCTCTACCCGCTCGTCGTGACCGGGATCGGCCAGGTGGCCTTCCCCAACGCGGCTGATGGCTCGACCGTCGAGGTCGACGGGAAGGTCGTCGGCTCGAAGCTCATCGGTCAGGACTTCGAGGGCGACCGGCAGTACTTCCAGAGCCGCCCGTCCGTCACCGGCTACGCCCCCGACGCGACGTTCTTCAACAACCGGGGACCGAACCAGGCGACGCTGGCCGTGCAGCAGCGGCGCTTCGTCCTCGACTACCTCGCGCGCGAGCGGCCCTACGTGCCGAGCCTGCGGGCGGACGCGGTCCCAGCCGACGCGGCGACGACGTCGGCCTCGGGCGTCGATCCGCACATCTCGCTCGCGAACGCGCGCATCCAGGCCGTGCGCGTCGCCGAGGTGCGCGACCTCCCGCTCGCCCGGGTCCGCGCGCTCATCGGCCAGCACACCGACGGACGGTTCGCCGGCGTCCTCGGCGAGCCCGGCGTGAACGTCCTGGAGCTCAACATCGCCCTCGACGCGGAGACCCGCCGATGACCATCAGCCGCGAGACGATCCTGGAGTCGCTGCGCAAGCTCGACCCGCGCCACATGTGGGGCAACCCGGTCATGCTCGTGGTCGAGATCGGGGCGGTCCTGACGACGGTCCTCACGTTCACGGGCGAGGCGGACACCCCGCGCTGGTTCTCGGCGACCGTCACCGTCTGGCTGTGGCTCACGGTGATCTTCGGCAACCTCGCCGAGGCGATCGCCGAGGGCCGAGGCCGGGCGCAGGCGGCGTCGCTGCGCGCCATGCGGACGACGACGACCGCCCGCATGGCGGACGGGACCGAGCGCCCCGCCGGCGAGCTGCGCCGGGGCGACGTCGTGGTCGTCGAGGCCGGCGACGTCATCCCGGGGGACGGCACGGTCGTCGAGGGCATCGCGTCCGTCGACGAGTCGGCCATCACGGGCGAGTCCGCGCCGGTCATCCGGGAGGCCGGCGGCGACCGCTCGGCCGTCACCGGCGGCACGCGCGTCCTCTCCGACCGGATCGTGGTCGAGATCACGCAGGAGCCGGGGCAGTCCTTCCTCGACCGCATGATCGGGCTCGTCGAGGGCGCCGAGCGCCGCAAGACGCCGAACGAGATCGCCCTGGGCATCCTGCTCGTCGGCCTCACGGTGATCTTCCTCGCGGTGGTCGTCACGCTGCGGCCGTTCGCGGACTTCGCGGACACCACGGTGTCGGTCACGACGCTCGTCGCGCTGCTCGTCGCGCTCATCCCGACGACGATCGGCGCGCTGCTCTCCGCGATCGGCATCGCGGGCATGGACCGGCTCGTGCGGCGCAACGTCCTCGCGCTGTCCGGGCGCGCGGTCGAGGCGTCCGGCGACGTCGACGTCCTGCTGCTCGACAAGACCGGCACCATCACGCTCGGCAACCGGCAGGCGGCGGCGTTCGTCCCGATGCCCGGGGTGGCGGAGGGCGACCTCGCGGAGGTCGCCCAACTGGCCTCGCTGGCCGACGAGACGCCGGAGGGACGCTCGATCGTCGTGCTCGCCAAGCAGTACGGGCTGCGCGAGCACGAGCTCGCGACGCACGCGCGACGTTCGTGCCCGTTCACGGCGCAGACGCGCATGAGCGGCGTGGACATCGACGGCACGCGGCTGCGCAAGGGTGCGGGCGACGCGGTCATGCGGTGGGTCACCGACGAGGGCGGCCAGGCGCCGCCGGAGCTCGAGGCCGCGCTCGACCGCATCGGCCGGGCGGGCGCGACGCCGCTGGCGGTCGCGCGCGACTCGCAGGTGCTCGGCGTCGTCGAGCTGCGCGACGTCGTCAAGGAGGGCATGCGGGCGCGGTTCGACCAGCTGCGCGCCATGGGCATCCGGACCGTCATGGTCACCGGCGACAACCGGCTCACCGCGGCGGCGATCGCCGAGGAGGCCGGCGTCGACGACGTGCTCGCCGAGGCGACGCCGGAGCGCAAGCTCGAGCTCATCCGCGAGGAGCAGGCCAACGGGCGGCTCGTCGCGATGACCGGCGACGGGACGAACGACGCGCCCGCGCTCGCGCAGGCCGACGTCGGCGTGGCGATGAACACCGGGACCCAGGCCGCCCGCGAGGCGGGGAACATGGTCGACCTCGACTCCAACCCGACGAAGCTCATCGAGATCGTCGAGGTCGGCAAGCAGCTGCTCATCACGCGCGGGGCGCTGACGACGTTCTCGATCGCCAACGACGTCGCGAAGTACTTCGCGATCCTCCCCGCGATCTTCGCGGCGACCTACGGCGGGGCTCTGTCCGACCTCAACGTCATGCACCTGGGGACGCCGCAGTCGGCGATCATCTCGGCGATCGTGTTCAACGCGCTCGTGATCCCGGCGCTCGTCCCCCTCGCGTTGCGGGGGGTGCGCTACCGGCCGCTGGGCGCGACCGCCCTCCTGCGCCGGAACCTCCTCATCTACGGCCTCGGCGGGCTCGTCACGCCGTTCATCGGCATCAAGCTCATCGACCTCGTCGTCCACGGGGTCCTCGGCGCCTGAGTGAGGGGCCGCTGCAAGATCTTCCTGGGCATGGCGGCGGGGGTCGGCAAGACCTACCGGATGCTGCAGGAGGGTCGCGCGGCGGCCGAGGACGGGCGCGACGTCGTCGTCGGGGTGCTCGAGACGCACGGGAGGGCGGAGACGGCCGCGCAGGCGGAGGGGCTGGAGATCGCAGCCCCTCCGCGTCGTCGACCACCGCAGCCACTCGGTGCGCGAGATGGATCTGCCGGGGCTGCTGGCGCGGGCGCCCGAGCTGTGCCTCGTCGACGAGCTCGCGCACTCCAATCCGCCGGGCGCTCGAGCACGGCAAGCGCTACGAGGACATCGCGGACCTGCTCGAGGCCGGGCATCGACGTGTACACCACCGTCAACGTCCAGCACCTGGAGTCGCTGAACGACCAGGTCGCCGAGCTCACGGGCGTGCGCGTGCGCGAGACGTTCCCGGACCGGCTGCTCGCCGAGGCGGACGAGGTCGTGCTCGTCGACATCACGCCGGAGGCGCTGATCACCCGGCTGCGCGAGGGCAGGGTGTACGCCCAGGCACGCGTGCAGACGGCGCTGGACAACTTCTTCCGGATCGAGAACCTGCAGGCGCTGCGCGAGGTGGCGCTGCGGCAGGTGGCGGAGGAGGTCGAGGCGAAGCGGCTCGTCCGCGATCCTCTGGCGCTCCGCGAGGAGCGCCTGTTCGGCTCCGTGGAGCCCAAGGCGTTCGCGAGCGACTGCTGGCGTTGGCGAAGCTCGATGCGAGCTCCGAGCGCGTCGTTCGCCGCGCATGGCGCTCGGCGCAGCGGCTGCACGCGGACCTCGACATCCTCGTCGTGCGGGCCCCGGGGGAGGAGCCGTCGGCCGAGGGCCGCGCGGAGCTCGAGACGCTGCGGCGGATCGCCGCCGTGCTCGGTGCGCAGCTCATCGTCGAGGAGGGCGACGACGTCGCGGCGGTCGCGGCCCGCGTGGCGCGCGAGCGTGGGACGACGTACATCCTGCTCGGCGTGCCGTCCGTGCGCCGAGGCCTCGGCCGTCTCGAACGAGCCGCTGCCGATGCGCCTCGCGCGGCTGGCGCCGGGCGTCGACGTGCGGATCGTCGCGGACCGCGGGCGCTAGCCCGCCAGAGCGCTGACCTCGCGGACGGCGACAGCCTGCGCAGCGGGGTCGCGGGCGCCGGCGGTGCGGACGTCGGCGAGGAGCTCTCGCACGCGGGCGACCGCGTCGTCGCGCCCGGCGAGCCACGCGTCGACGAGCTCCGCGGGGTCGTCGCCCTCCCCCTCGCGCAGCACGCGCTCGGTCAGTGTGCGGCGGACGACGTAGAGGTCGTCGCGCAGGGACGTCCGCGCCTGCACCTCCCAGCGGTTGTTGCGGCCGCGCGCGCTGACGATCTCGTAGAGCCAGTCGAGTGACAGCCGCTCGCCGAGCAGCCCGTACACGCCCGCCGCCAGCCGGATCGGCGAGGCCGTCGCCGCGGCGACGTCGGCGACGTCGAGCGCCGCCGCGAGCGGCTGCAGGCCGGCCCCGCGGCGCGCGAGGGCCTCGGGCAGGCCCTGCGACGTCCACGCGGCGATGCGCTCCTCGAACGCCTCCCGCCCGGCGCCGTGCAGCAGCGCCGGCAGCATCCCCGACACCTGGCGGACGTCCTCGCCGAGCGCCTCCACGGCCGGCGCGACGTCGAGAGGGCTCGAGCGGTTGAGCAGCAGCCACCGCGTTGCGCGCGTGGCCAGCCGCTGCGCCTCGAGGAGCACCTCGGCGAGCACGGCCGCGGGGACCTCGTCGGCGACGGCCTCGACGTCGTCCCACAGCGCGTCGATCGCATGGACCTCCCACGCGATCGCGGTCGCCCGGGCGATGTCGTCCACCGGCGCGCCGGTGGCGTCGTGCAGGCGCAGGGCATGGCCGATCCCGCCGCGGTCGACGAGCCGGTTGGTGAGCCGGGTGGCGATGATCTCCCTGCGTAGCCGATGGGCGCGCATCGCGTCGCCGTAGCGCTCGGGGAGCGGCTCGGGGAAGGCGCGGGCCAGCTCGCCCGACAGCCAGGGATCCTCCGGCGCGGTGGAGGCGAGGAGCTCGTCGCGCAGCGTCATCTTGGCGTGGGCCAGCAGGACCGCCAGCTCGGGCTGGGTGAGGCCCTGCCCCGCGCCGCGCCGGTTCGCCAGCTCCTCGTCGTCGGGCAGCCCCTCCAGGTCGCGGTCGAGCGCGCCGCGTGTCTCCAGGGTGTGGATGACGGCGATGTGCCCGTCGAGGAGATGCGTCGCGTCGTGATGCTCGAGCGACAGCGCGAGGGCCTGCGCGCGGTTCGCCTCGATGACGCGCTCGCCGACGGCGTCGCGCATCACGGCCAGGAGCACGTCCCGGTCGGCGGCGGCGAGCGACCCGTCCTCGATGGCGCCGTGCAGGAGGATCTTGATGTTGACCTCGTGGTCGGAGCAGTTCACGCCGCCGGCGTTGTCGATCGCGTCCGTGAAGATGAGCCCGCCGTCGAGCGCGTACTCGATGCGGCCGCGCTGGGTGAAGCCGAGGTTGCCGCCCTCGCCGACGACGCGGCAGCGCAGCTCGTCGCCGTCGACGCGGACGCCGTCGTTCGATCGGTCCCCGGCCTCTGCGTGCGTCTCCTCGGAGCTCTTCACGTAGGTGCCGACCCCGCCGCTCCACAGCAGGTCGACCGGCGCGCGGAGGATCGCCTGGATGAGCTCGCTGGGCGGGAGCGACTCGGCGTCGACACCGAGCGCACGACGCGCCTCGGGGGAGACCGGGATCGCCTTCGCCGTGCGCGGGAACACGCCGCCGCCCGCGGAGATGAGCGAGCGGTCGTAGTCGTCCCAGGTCGAGCGCGCGACCCCGAAGAGCCGCTCGCGCTCGGCGAAGCCGGCGGCGGCGTCGGGGTCCGGGTCGAGGAACACGTGCCGGTGGTCGAAGGCCGCCACGAGCCGGATGTGCCTGCTGAGCAGCATCCCGTTGCCGAACACGTCGCCGGACATGTCGCCGATCCCGACGACCGTGATCTCCTCGTTGGCGACGTCGACGCCCAGGCCGCGGAAGTGGCGCCGCACGGACTCCCACGCGCCGCGCGCGGTGATCCCCATGCGCTTGTGGTCGTAGCCGGCCGAGCCGCCGGAGGCGAACGCGTCCCCGAGCCAGAAGCCGCGGCGGACCGCGATCTCGTTGGCCACGTCGGAGAACGTCGCCGTGCCCTTGTCCGCCGCCACGACGAGGTACGCATCGTCGCCGTCGTGGCGCACCACGCCCTCGGGCGGGACGATCCGGCCCTCCACGACGTTGTCGGTGACGTCGAGCAGCGCGCCCACGAACGTGCGGTAGGCGTCGACGACCTCGCCGGTCTTCACCACGAACCCGCCCTTGGCGCCGACGGGGACGATGAGCGCGTTCTTCACCATCTGCGCCTTCATCAGCCCGAGGATCTCGGTGCGGAAGTCCTCGTGGCGGTCCGACCAGCGCAGTCCGCCCCGGGCGATGGGTCCGCCGCGCAGGTGCACGCCCTCCGTCGTCTGCGAGTACACGAAGACCTCGACCCACGGCCGCGGCTGCGGCAGCAGCGCGATCGCCGAGGAGTCGAGCTTGAGCGCCAGCGTGTCGGTGCGCACCCAGTGGTTCGTGCGCAGGACCGCTCGGACCACGGTGAGATACAGGGTCAGGATCCGGTCCTCGTCGAGGCTCGCGACGGCCTCGATCTCCGCGACGATCCGAGCGTCGAGCTCCTCGGCGCGGGCGGGGTCCGCATGCTCGGGATCCAGGCGCGCCGCGAACAGCTCGACGAGCATCCCCGCGATGTCGGGGTGCGCGAGCAGCGTCGACATGAGGTAGTGGTCGCTGAACGTCGTGCCGCCCTGACGCAGGTAGCGGGTGATGGTGCGCAGCACGATCGTGTCTCGCCACTGCAGGCCCGCGCCGAGGATGAGCCCGTTGATGCGGTCGCTCGCGAGCCGGCCGGTCAGCGCGCGCCAGAGCACGTCCTCGAAGGCCTGGCGCACGTCGTCGCCGATCTCGGCGTCCACGACCGGATCCAGTCCGAAGTCCGAGATGTGCGTGACCGGGGCGTCGACCGGCGTGATCTCGTACGGCCGCTCGTCGGCCACCCGCACGCCCATGTGCTCGAGGATCGGGACGACGTCCGAGAGCTCGAGCGCCGCCTTCCACGTCAGCACCCGGCAGCGCAGGCCGTCGACGCTGCGGTAGAGCCGGACATCGAGCCCGCCCGTCCGGTAGAGGTCGTCGATCGAGCGGATGTCCCGCACGGCCTGGGCGACCGGGTTGTCGGCGCGGTACACGACCGGGAACGCCGTCGCGTAGCGCCGCCAGTCGTCGGCGCCGCTGCCGCCCGGCCCCCCGCGCAGCGCGAGGCGCAGGTCGTCGGTCCAGCTGCGGGTCGCCTCCGAGATCCGCTCCTCGATCTCCCAGACGTCGATGTCGGGGACGTCCCCCGGCTCCGTCGTGATGACGATGTGCAGCCGCACGAGCACCGACTCGGTGAGCCGCAGGTCGAAGTCCGTGCCGGTCCCGTCGACGGCGCCGCGCAGGATCTCCTGGATCTTCAGCCGGTTGTCGGTGTGGAAGCGCTCGCGGGGCAGGTAGACGAGGAAGGAGACGAAGCGCTCGAACTCGTCGCGGCGCGCGAACACCCGCACGAACTGGCGCTCGCCGAGGCCGAGGATCCCGATCGCGTGGTCGAAGAGCGTCGCCTCGTCGACCTGGAAGAGCTCGTCGCGCGGGTACGTGTCGAGGATGTCCAACAGCGCCTTCTCGTCGTGGCCGCCAGGGGGCAGCGCGGCCCGCTCGAGCACCTGGCGCGCCTTGCGCCGCACGATCGGGACGTCGGTGACGTCGGCCTTGTACGCGCGCCCGGTCAGCAGGCCGAGCAGGCGGCGCTCGCCGATCACGCGGCCCTGCTCGTCGAAGCGCTTGACCCCGATGTAGTCCATGGGCACGGGCCGGTGCACGGTGGACCGCGCGTTGGACTTCGTCAGCGTCAGCGTGCGGGGGAGGTGGGCGATCGAGCGGATCCGCTGCGGCAGCCGCGCGAACGCGCCCGATCGCTGCTGCCCCGTGCGTCGCAGGATCCCCAGCCCGGTGCCGTCGACGGGGATGAGCGCGACGTCCTCGCCCGCGTGCATGAGCGTGTACTCGCGGTAGCCGAGGAAGAGGAAGTGCCCGTCGGCGAGCCAGTCGAGCAGCGCACCGGCCTCGGCGACCTCCTCGCTCGGGACCGCGCCGCCCGTCTCGTCGAGTCCGTCGCGCAGCTCGCGCGTGCGCTGCACCATCTTCGGCCAGTCCTCGACCGCGCTGCGGACGTCCCCGAGCACGTCGAGGATCTCGTCGCGGATGTCGTCGAGGACCCCGCTCCCGTCGCGGCGGTCGATCTCCACGTGCATGAGCGACTGGCCCGCGACGACCGGGTGCACGAGCAGCAGCACGTCGCAGCCGAGGCGCTGCAGCGCCATCCGGACCGAGTCGACGAGGAACGGCATGTCGTCGGAGACGACCTGCACGACGGTGTGGGGCGAGCGCCAGCCGTGCTCGGCCTCGGAGGGCACGAAGGCGCGCACCAGGGGGGTTCCGGGGGTATGCGTCCGTGCGAGATGCCAGAGCGAGAGCGCGGCCCCGGTCAGCTCCGGCACGCCGTGGGCGCGCAGGTCCTCCTCGGGGACCCAGCGGTAGAGCTGGCGGACGAAGTCCTCGGCATCGTCGGCGTCCTCGTCGGGTACGAGCCGACGGGTCCGCGCGTAGACGGCGGACAGCTGACCCGGGTCACGCCCCTCCTGGAGCAAGGACACGACGCGATCGTAACCATGACCTCGGAGGTAGGCGCGGCTTCTCAGACTGGGTGTTACAAAGGCGTCACAAAGTCCGATCTTCCGCTATGTTCCATCCCGTCACCCGGGTGCAGTCACCCGGCCGGGGTCAGCCGGAGCGCCTGAGCGGTGACCCTCGACGCATGCCTTTCTCCGAGCAGCCACACTTCCCGGGCGATGAGCCCACCCCCGAGACCCCCGGCCACCCGGGGACGGTCGTGATGGGCCGATGATCGCCCTCCGCAACCTCGACCTCGTCCTGCTCGCCATCGCACTCCCGGTCTTCCTGGTCGCGGACTGGCCGATCGGCGGCTGGATCACGGCCGCCGGCATCTGGGCCATGTGGCGCGGCATCGGCTGGTACTCCGACAAGAAGGCCGCGGAGGCGACGGATCCGAAGCGCGTCGTCGGCATCGCGACCGGCTCGATGATCGGTCGTGGGTGGCTCATGGCGTTGATCCTGGTATCTGTTGGGCTCCTCACGGAGGACGAGGTGGGTCTGTCCGCCGCCGTGCTGTCCGTCGTCCTGTTCACAGCCTGGTTCACCACGAAGATGATCCTGCGGCCGTTCGAGCCCGGATCCAGCGGCCCTGGAGAGGTCCAAACCCCATGAGCACTCGCATCAAGGTCTTCGCGTCGATCGGCGGGATCCTCGTGCTCGCGGGGATCATCGGCGCGCTCGCCGGCTCGGCCGGGCGCAACGAGGAGTTCCAGCCGCAGGAGGAGTTCAAGCTCGAGGACTGGGTCGGGATCCACCTCGGCGGCGTGAACCTGTCGATCACCCGCGCGGTCCTCTACCTGGCGATCGCGGCGATCCTCACGACCGTCGCGATGCTCTACATCGCCAACCGCATGCAGTCGCGGCCGAACCGGGTGCAGACCGCCGTCGAGACGCTCTACCTGCTCATGCGCGACAACATCACGCGCGGCAACATGGACGACGCGATGGCGCGGAAGTGGTTCCCCTTCATCGGGACGCTCTTCCTCTTCATCTGGTTCTCGAACCTCATCGGCTACATCCCGTTGCCGACGAACACGCACGCGACGTTCGACGTGTTCGGGATCGCCGTGCCGCAGTTCGCGCTCTACGCCGCGACGGCCAACATCTCGATCCCGCTCGTCCTGACGCTCGTCGTCTGGGTCTCGTACCACGTCGCCGGCATCAGGGCCCAGGGCTTCCGCAAGTACTTCGCGAGCTGGATCCCGGCCGGGACGCCGCACGCGATGCGCCCCATCCTGTTCGTGATCGAGGCGATCTCGCACTTCGTCCGGATCATCAGCCTCAGCGTCCGACTCTTCGCCAACATCCTCGCCGGCCACCTCCTGATCCTGTTCATGGGCGGCGGCCTCGTGGTCATCCTCGGCATCGCGGCGCTCGGCGTCATCACGCTGCCGATCGCGATCGCGTTCTTCATCTTCGAGGTCGGCCTGGTGGCGACCCTGCAGGCGTTCATCTTCGCCACCCTCACGGCGATCTACCTCGGCGGCGCAGTCGCCGAGAACCACTAGAGAGGAGCACAACGCAAGTGAGTCTCACCGCGCAAATCGTCCCGGTCGTCCTCGCCCAGGGAGGAACTTCGGGTGACGTCGAGGCGGGCATGAAGGCCATCGCCCTCGGCGTGGGTGCCGGACTGGGCACCATCGGGCCGGGCATCGGCGTCGGCTTCATCTTCGGCAAGGTCATCGAGTCCGTGACCCGTCAGCCGGAGATGCGCGACGAGATCACCTCGATCCAGTGGCTCGGGTTCGCCCTGACCGAGGCGATCGTCTTCTACGCCTTCATCTTCGGCCTGATCGCGTTCTTCCTCTGATGCCCATCCTGGCCGCCACGAGCGAGGAGGGAGGAGGCTCCTTCCTCGTCACGCCCAACGTCGGGCTGATGATCTGGACGCTGCTGGCGTTCGGCATCACCCTCTGGATCCTGTGGAAGCTCGCCTTCCCGCGGATCGGTGAGGCGCTCGACCGGCGGCAGAAGGCCATCGAGGAGTCGATCGACACCGCCGAACGGACCAAGGTCGAGGCCGAAGGGCTGCTCCAGGAGTACCGCGAGCGTCTCAAGGAGGCGCGCGAGCAGGCCGACGAGATCGTCGCCCGCGCGCGCAAGGCCGGGGACAACCTCGAGTCCGAGTCGAAGGTCGACGCCCAGCGTCAGCGCGAGGAGCTCATGGAGCAGACCAAGCGCGACATCCAGGCGGAGACGAACCGCGCGATCCAGGAGATCCGCAAGGAGGTCGCCGACCTCACCGTGCTGGCGACCGAGAAGGTCACCCGCAAGACCCTGACCGACGACGACCAGCGCCGCCTGGTCGAAGAGGCCCTCGGCGAACTGGACTTCGACCAGCTCTCCGGGGACGCACGCAGGAACTAGACGATGGAAGAGATCGCCGAGGTCTACGCACGTTCGCTGTTCGAGGTCGCGGAGGAGCACGACAAGCTCGACGTCGTCCGCGAGCAGCTGGGCGCGTTCTCCGACGCGCTCGGCGAGGACCGCGAGCTGTCGGTGTTCTTCTTCTCGCCCTACTTCTCCACGCAGGAGAAGCAGGACGGCCTCTCCCGCGTCCTCGTGGACGCGGACGAGGCGGTCGTGAACTTCCTCGAGCTGCTCATCGAGAAGCACCGCATGCCCGTCCTGTTCCGCATCCGCCGCGAGTACGACGTGATGTGGGAGCGCGAGAACAAGATCCTCCCGGTCGAGATCACGTCGGCGATCGAGCTCGACGAGTCGACCGTGAAGGGCATCGGCGATCGCATCGGCAAGGAGACCGGCCAGAAGGTCGAGCTCACCGCCCGCGTCCAGCCGGAGATCCTCGGCGGTGTCGTCCTGCGCGTCGGCAACCAGATCCTCGACGCGTCCATCCGCAACCGCCTCGAGCGCCTGCGACAGCAGGTCGCAAAGGGCTCCGCCTGACGCGCGCAAGCTTCCCCCCAAGGAGACACTGAGACAGCCCATGCAGATCAAGCCCGACGAGATCACCTCCATCCTCAAGAGCCGCATCGAGGGGCTCGACGAGGGATCGGCCGAGCTGACCGAGGTCGGCACGGTCCTCTCCGTGGGCGACGGCATCGCGCGCATCCACGGCCTCGAGAACTGCATGTCGTTCGAGATGCTCGAGTTCCCGCACGGCGTGCGCGGCCTGGCGCTGAACCTCGAGTCCGACAACGTGGGCGCCGTGCTCTTCGGCAACTGGGAGCACGTCGTCGAGGGCGACACCGTCAAGCGGACGAACCAGCTCCTCGAGATCCCGGTCGGCGAGGCCCTCCTGGGCCGCATCGTCTCCCCGCTCGGCGAGCCGCTGGACGGCAAGGGCGACATCGAGACGAGCGAGCTGCGCCCGGCCGAGTTCAAGGCACCCGGCGTCGTGCAGCGTCAGCCGGTGACCGAGCCGCTGCAGACGGGCCTGAAGGCGATCGACTCGATGATCCCGATCGGCCGCGGTCAGCGCGAGCTCATCATCGGCGACCGCCAGACGGGCAAGACGGCGATCGCGATCGACACGATCATCAACAACAAGGACTCCGGCGTCATCTCGGTGTACGTCGCGATCGGCCAGCGCCTGGCGACGGTCGTGCAGCTCGCCGAGACGCTCGCGCAGGCGGGCGCGCTGGAATCCACGATCATCGTCGCCGCGCCGGCCGACGAGGCCGCGCCGATCAAGTTCCTCGCGCCGTACGCCGGCTGCGCGATGGCCGAGCACTTCCTCTACAACGGCAAGGCCGCGCTCATCGCGTACGACGACCTCACGAAGCACGCGTACGCGTACCGCCAGATGTCGCTGCTCCTCCGCCGCCCGCCGGGTCGCGAGGCGTACCCGGGCGACGTCTTCTACCTGCACAGCCGCCTGCTCGAGCGCGCGGTCAAGCTCAACGACGAGCTCGGCGGCGGCTCGCTCACCGCGCTGCCGATCATCGAGACGCAGGCCGGCGACGTGTCGGCCTACATCCCGACGAACGTCATCTCGATCACCGACGGGCAGATCTTCCTCGAGCCGTCGCTGTTCTTCTCCGGCGTGCGCCCGGCCATCAACGTCGGCATCTCGGTGTCGCGGGTGGGCGGCAACGCGCAGGTGAAGCCGATGCGCCGCGTCGCGGGCCGCCTGAAGCTCGAGCTCTCGCAGTACCGCGAGCTCGAGGCGTTCGCCCAGTTCGGCTCCGACCTGGACCCCGCGACCCAGCGCACGCTGGCCCGCGGTGAGCGCCTCGTCGCCGCGCTGAACCAGAACGAGCGCTCGCCGCTGCCGGTGGCCGAGCAGACGGCGGTCGTCTACGCCGGCACGAACGGCTACCTGGACCGCGTGCTCGTCGGCCGCATCCCCGAGTTCCTCGACGGCCTGAGCCAGCGCCTGCGCGCGGAGAAGGCCGACCTGCTCGAGAAGATCTCGGGCGGCGACTGGGAGGAAGGCACCGTCGAGGAGCTGGACGCCGCGATCAAGGAGTACGCGGACGACTTCGGCTACGACCTCGACGAGGACGGCAACCCGACCGACGACGGCGGGGACTCCGAGCGCGTGACCACGCGGGCCCGCGAGGACGTCGAGGAGGCCGACGAGGCCGACGAGACGGAGAAGGAGGCTGCGACCGCGTAATGGCCGCCAGCCAGGCAGACGTCAAGGATCGCATCGCGTCGATCCAGAACATCCGCAAGATCACGCGGGCGATGGAGATGGTGGCCGCGGCGCGCCTGCGCCGGGCCGAGCAGCGCATCGAGGCGCTGCGTCCCTACGCCCGTGCGATCCGGCGGATGACGCGCCAGGCCGCCGAGGCGGCCGGCGCGGAGGTCTCGAGCATGCCGGTGCTGCAGGAGCACGAGTCGATCGACAAGGTCGCCGTGCTGCTCGTCACCGGCGACCGCGGCCTGGCGGGCGCGTTCAACTCGCAGATCATCCGCGCGGGCATGCGCGCCGCCTCCGAGCACGAGGCGCAGGGTCGCGACGTCGTGTTCTCGGCGTCGGGCCGCCGCGGCGTGTCCACGCTCACCTTCCGCGGGCGCGAGATCGCGGGGTCCTACGTCGGCTTCACCGACCGCCCGGCCTACGCCAACGCACGCGAGATCGCCGAGGACCTCGTGACCGCCTTCATCGACGGCGAGGTCGACGAGGTCGAGATCATCTACAACGGCTACATCTCCCCGCTCACGCAGGAGGTCCGTCGCGAGACGCTGCTGCCGCTGCAGCACGCGACGATCCTCTCCGACGACGGGGAGGAGGACGAGGACAACGGCGAGGACGAGCACGAGGGGGGCGGCCGCGCGCTCGTCGAGTACGAGCCCGACGCGGACGAGATCCTCGGCCGGCTCGTGCCGGAGTACGTGGAGATCTCGGTGTACCGCGCGCTGCTGGAGTCCACCGCGTCCGAGCACGGCGCGCGCATGACGGCCATGCGCAACGCGTCGGAGAACGCCGGGGACATCATCCAGGACCTCACCCTGGAGATGAACCGGGCACGTCAGGCCGAGATCACCCAGGAGATCATGGAAGTCGTCGCCGGCGCCGAGGCGCTGGGCTAGCCAGGAGAACGAGAGAGAATGGCAACAGTCGAGACAGAGCAGCAGGACTCCGGCGGCGGCACGTCCAACGTCGGTCAGATCGAGGAGATCCAGGGCGTCGTCGTGGAGGTCGTGTTCCCCGAGAACCTCCCCGAGATCAACAGCGCGCTCACCGTCGCCCGCGAGGGTCAGGACGACCTCGTCCTCGAGGTGCAGCAGCACCTCGGCGACGACCGCCTCCGCGCGGTCGCCATGGACAGCACCGACGGCCTGGCCCGCGGCGTCGAGGTCGTCGACACCGGCGGCCCGATCACCGTCCCGGTCGGCGACATCACCCTCGGGCGCATCTTCAACGTCCTGGGCGAGACCATCGACCTGGGCGAGGAGCTCGACGTCCAGGAGCGCTGGCCGATCCACCGTTCCGCCCCCGACGTCGAGGACCTCATCCCGACGCAGGAGATGTTCGAGACCGGCATCAAGGTCGTCGACCTCCTCGCGCCGTACGCCAAGGGCGGCAAGGTCGGCCTGTTCGGCGGCGCCGGCGTCGGCAAGACGGTCCTCATCCAGGAGCTCATCAACAACCTCGCCCAGGAGCACGGCGGCCTGTCCGCCTTCTGCGGCGTCGGCGAGCGCTCCCGTGAGGGCAACGACCTCTGGCTGGAGATGAAGGAGTCGGGCGTCATCGACAAGACGATGCTCGTCTTCGGCCAGATGAACGAGCCTCCCGGCGCGCGCATGCGCGTGGCGCTGACCGGCCTGACGATGGCGGAGTACTTCCGCGACGTCTCCGGCCAGGACGTGCTGCTCTTCATCGACAACATCTTCCGGTTCGTGCAGGCCGGCTCGGAGGTCTCCGCCCTCCTCGGCCGCATGCCCTCCCAGGTGGGCTACCAGCCCACGCTGGAGACGGAGATGGGCCAGCTCCAGGAGCGCATCACCTCCACGCGCAACGGCTCGGTGACCTCGGTGCAGGCGATCTACGTCCCTGCCGACGACCTCACCGACCCGGCGCCCGCGTCGGTGTTCGCGCACCTCAACGCCACGACGGTGCTCTCCCGGTCGATCTCGGAGAAGGGCATCTACCCGGCGGTGGATCCGCTCGACTCGACGTCGACGATCCTCAAGCCGGACGTCGTCGGCGAGGACCACTACCGGGTCGCGACGCGCGTGAAGGAGATCCTCCAGCGCTACCGCGAGCTCCAGGACATCATCGCCATCCTCGGCATCGACGAGCTCTCCGACGAGGACCGCCTCACGGTCGGCCGTGCGCGGCGCATCGAGCGCTTCCTGTCGCAGCCGTTCCACGTCGCCGAGGCCTTCACGGGCACGCCCGGCCAGTACGTGCCGATCGCCGAGTCCATCCGCGGCTTCAGCGAGATCCTCGAGGGCAAGCACGACGACGTCCCCGAGTCGGCGTTCCTGCTCAAGGGCACGATCGACGACGTCGTCGCCGCCGCCGAGAAGGACAGCTAGTGGCGAAGGACACGTTCACCGCCGAGGTCCTGACCCCCGAGGGGTCGGTCTTCAAGGACGAGGTCGAGATGGTCTCGACCCGCACGACGGTGGGCTCGATCGGCATCCTGGCCAAGCACCAGCCGCTGCTCGGGATGCTCGAGCCGACGGAGCTGCGCCTGTACAAGAGCGAGTCGGAGATCATCCGGTTCGCCCAGGGCGAGGGCTACGTGCAGGTCTCGCGTGACGGGGTCCTCCTCCTCGTGGAGGAGGCCCTCGACCCGAGTTCGCTGGACACCTCGGACCTCGAGGACCGCCGCCGCAGGGCCGAGGAGGCCGAGCAGGAGGCGGACGAGGACTCCGAGGAGCGCCGCCGGGCGCAGCGCGACCGGCGGCGGTGGGAGGCGTTCCTCAAGATCGCGGGCGGCTCCGCCGCCTAGGCAGTTCCACTCCGGCTCGGCTGCGATGCGGTCCGGCAGCGGGAACTGCCGGACCCGAGGGCGTCCCTGCGGGTGAGATTTCCCTCCCACGTCCGCCCACCGCTCGTTCCCGCGCCCACGCCGTCTGCCCTCGGCGATGCCGTCGGACCGCGCGGCGCACCCCAGCCACGTCCGAGCGGGGCGAGGGTCGGCCAGGCGGCGACGCGGAGCCCGCAGCCCTCAGCGCCGGCGGAGCCACTCCGCCAGCAACGGGTCGACGAGCCTGCTCGCTCGGGGGATCCGGATGAGGTGGCCCTGGTCGACGAGCCGGTCCGCCGCGGCGTCGAGCGTCTGGCGGCCCAGCCCGTGCTCGGTGGCCAGCGAGCGGCTGGTCGGCGCGATCCCGTCGGCGGTCGCCGCCAGGACGACGCGCTCCGTGCGACCGAGCCCCTGCCACAGCGCCTGGTGCGCGGGGCGGGTGCGCTCGAGGGCGTCGTCGACCACCCGCGCCGCGAGCGCCGGCGTCGGCGCCTCGCCCGCGGCCAGCGCGTCGGCCAGCAGGTAGGCGAGCATCATCGTGCGCTGCGGGTGCCCGGCGGCGAAGACGGCCAGCTCGCCGAGCGCCGGCCCGGGGTCCAGGCCCTCGGCCTCGAAGCGGCTCGCGAGGTCGGCGATCGTCTCGTCGGGCGGGAGCGGCCCGATCGTCAGCGGGTCGGCCTGGCCGAAGAGCGGCCGCTCGCGGGTGTCGAAGAGCTCGCGCATCATCGAGGGCTCCGACCCCGCGTAGACGTAGGCGGCGGCGTCGCCGTGGTACTGGATGCGCGAGCGCAGCAGGCCGTCGAGGTCCTTGCGGGCGACGAGCAGGTCCTGGAACTCGTCGAGCACGACGAGCGTCGCGACCTCGTCGCGGTCCCAGAGCGTCTTCGGGAGGTCGAGCAGGTCGTAGACGACGGCCTCGGCGGTCGGGGTGTCGGGGCTCGGCGGCCGCGGACCGACGGTGACCCGCGGCCCGGTGGCCGACAGCGACACCCCGAGCCTGGCGAGCAGGCCGCCGAGGTGCGAGCGGATCCAGCTGCCGTCGAGGTGCGCGTAGGCGGCCGCGAGCCGGCGGGCGACGTCGGTGAGGTCCGCGACGCGCGAGAAGTCGACGTGCACCGTGCGCCATCCGGTCTCGCCGAGGCGCGCCGCGTGGGCGAGGACGAGGCTCGTCTTGCCGTAGCGTCGCGGGGCGACGAGGCGCACGCCGACCCGGTCGGCCGCGCGGCGAGCGAGCAGGTCCAGCTCGGCCGCACGGTCGATGAGGAGCTCCGGGGGGACGGGGCCCTCGAACGGGAACGGCGTGCCTTGGCGGGTTGGTCCCATGACGAAGGACCAGATGGTACTACAAATCAGTACCAGTCGGTCCAACGATGTCAGCCGGTAGCCGACGGACCACCGAGGGCGGACGGAGCGGGGCGACGCGCCGGGGCTGGCGACGTTGCTCGGGTGCCCTGCTCGATCGAGTCGCGGCGGATTTGTTGGCGGCTGGGGATGCAAGCTGGGGCGCCTCGAGCTGCAGCCCGCTGCTCGCTATCGAACGCCAGCGGTCAGCGCAGTCGCGCCCAGGCGGCCCGCACGCCCGGCCGCTCGGTGACCTCACCAAGGTCGGACGGATTGGGGTCCGCGCCCAGGCGGCCCACACCCCGGCCGCTCGTGACCTCGCTGCAAGAGCGCGAGCAAGTGGTGGGGGTGGCCGGTTGCGAATGACCCGCCAGGCCACCTCAGACTCACCTCAGACAACCCTCACGAAGCACCCCGGGACCAGACCTACCTTGCGACCTCCACCACCCCGAGGAGGCTCCATGCAGACCCTGGACCAGAGCAGGATCGAGGCGTTCGCCGGACTCATCGCCGTCGAGGCGGGCGCGGCGGTCAACGCCGCGCTCGTGAACATCGGCGACCGGCTCGGGCTCTACCGGGCGATGGCCGACTCCCAGCCCGTGACCGCGGCCGAGCTCGCCGCGCGCACCTCGACCCACGAGCGCTACGTGCGCGAGTGGCTCAACGCGCAGGCGGCCGGCAGCTTCGTGACCTACGACGCCGCCGACGACACGTACGTGCTCCCGGCCGAGCACGCGTTCGTGCTCGCCGACGAGACGAGCCCCGTCGCGATGGCGGGGATCTACAGCGCCGTGACCGCGGTGATCGAGAGCCGCGAGCAGGTCGCCGAGCGGTTCCTGACCGGCGACGGGCTCGGATGGCACGAGCATCACCACGATCTCTTCCACGGCACGGAGCGCGCGTTCGGCGCGCTGTACCGGATGCATCTGCTCAGCGACTGGCTCCCGGCGATCGACGGCCTCGTCGAGAAGCTCGAGCGCGGCGCGACCGTCGCCGACGTCGGATGCGGGCACGGAGCGTCGGCGATCATGATGGCCCAGGCGTTCCCGAACTCGACGTTCACCGGCTTCGACGTCCACGCCGAGTCGATCGAGACGGCGCGGCGGCGGGCCGCCGAGGCCGGGGTGGAGGACCGCGTCACGTTCGAGGTCGCGGACGCCGTCGCGTACGCCGGCACCTACGACGTCGTCGCGTTCTTCGACGCGCTGCACGATCTCGGCGACCCCGCGGGGGCCGCCCGGCGGGCGCGCGCCGCGCTCGCCCCGGACGGCATCTGCGTCGTCGTCGAGCCGTTCGCGGGCGACTCGATCGAGGACAACCTCACCCCGATCGGCCGCTACTTCTACGGCATCTCGACGCTCGTGTGCACGCCCGGCTCCCTGTCACAGCCGGGACGGGCCGGCCTCGGGACGCAGGCGGGCGAGGCCCGCCTGCGCGACGTGCTCGTGGACGGCGGCTTCGGGTCCGTCCGGCGCGTTGCCGAGACGCCCTTCAACCTCGTCCTCGAGGCACGCGGTCAGTCGATCGTCTCGTAGAACTCCCGCCGGCGGTCCTCCATGAGGGGGAACAGCGCGCCCGGGCCGAGCCGCGTGAAGTGCTCGGTCTGGCCGTGCTCCTCGAAGGCCGCCTTGTCGCGGTAGTGCTCGTACATGAGGAAGACGCGGGGGTCCTCGGGGTCGCGGTGCGCGATGTAGTGCACCACCCCGGGCTCCTCGCGGGAGGCGGCGCCGAGCTCGTCGATGACCTCGGCGGCGCGGCCCTCCTCCCCTTCCTTGGCGACCATCCGAGCGACGAGTACGTAGGCCATGTGTCAGGACTCCTTGATGAACGGGTTGGTCAGGGTGCCGAGGCCCTCGATCTCGACCGAGACCTCGTCACCGTCCTTCAGCAGCACCTTCGGATCGCGGAAGACGCCGACGCCCGCGGGCGTGCCGGTCGCGATGAGGTCGCCGGGCTCGAGCGTGATGATCTGGCTCGTGTAGGCGATGATCTCGGCGACGGAGAAGATCATCTGCGCCGTCGAGGAGTCCTGGAGCGCCTCGCCGTTGACGATGCAGCGGATCGCGAGCGCCTGCGGGTCGGCGATCTCCTCGCGCGGCACGAGCCGCGGCCCGACCGGGCAGAACGTGTCGGGCGACTTGCCGCGCGTCCACTGACCGTCGGCGAACTGCAGGTCGCGCGCGCTCACGTCGTTGACGCAGATGTAGCCGGCGACGTGGTCGAGCGCGTCGTTCTCGGACACGCGCTTGGCCTTCGCGCCGATGACGACGCCGAGCTCGGCCTCGTAGTCGACCTGGGTCGACTCGGGCGGCAGCACGACGGGATCGCCGTCGCCGATCAGCGTGTTGGGCCACTTCGCGAACAGCAGCGGCGCCTTCGGGAGGTCCTGGCCGCCCTCGGCCGCGTGGTCGCGGTAGTTGAGCCCGACGCAGACGATCTTGCCGGGACGCGGGATCGCTAGCGGCACGGTTGTTCACGACCTTTCGTTGCTGACATCACCGGTAGCGCACCGTCTCGCGTGCGCCCGAGGCCGCGGAGCGCGTGATGGCATCGCACACCTCCGCGGCTCGGTAGCCGTCCTCGAAGTCCGCGCCGTGCGGACCCACGCGCCCGCCGGACGCGACCGCGGCGAGGAAGTGATGGAGCTCGTGCACGAAGGTGTGCTCCCACCCGATCACGTGGCCGGGCGGCCACCAGTGCTCCATGAAGGTCTGGTCCCCGTCGGTCACGAGCACGGTGCGGAAGCCCGTGCCGCCGGCGTCGACCTGCAGCTCGTTGATCCGCTCGAGCTCGAAGCGCAGCGACCCGCGCGACCCGTTGATCTCGAAGGTGAGCGCGTTCTTGCGCCCGAGGCAGAAGCGCGACGCCTCGAGCGTCCCGACCGCGCCGCCCTCGAACTCGACGAACGCCTCGAAGGCATCGTCGACGGTGACCTTGCCGCCGGGGCGCTCGGGCACGAACGTCCGCGTCAGCGCGCCCACCGACGCGATCTCCCCGACGAGGTACCGGCCGAGGTCGATGATGTGCGCGCCGAGGTCGCCCAGCGCGCCGGAGCCCGCCTCGCCGGCGTCGAGCCGCCACGTCGCCGGGGCGGTCGGATCGGTCGAGCCAGTCCTGCAGGTACGCGGCCCGGAAGTGGTGGATCTCGCCGATCTCGCCCGCCTCCAGCATCTCGCGCGCGAGGCGGATCGCGGGCACGAACCGGTAGTTGAACGCGCACATGTGCACGACGCCGGCGGCCTGCACCCGCTGCCAGGTCTCGAACGCCTCGTCCGCGTTGCGCCCGAGCGGCTTCTCGCAGACGACGTGCTTGCCGGCCTCCGCCGCCGCGATCGACGGCTCGGCGTGCAGGTTGTTCGGCGCGAGGTTGTCGAACACCCCGATCCGCGGGTCGGCCACGATCTCGCGCCAGTCGGTGACGGCGCTCGCGAAGCCGTAGCGCTCGGCGGCCTCCTCCACCGCCGAGGCGTTGCGCCCGCCGATCGCCACGAGGTCGGGCACGAGCGGCGGCGGCCACGTCATGTAGCTGAGGGTGCGGAACGCGTTGGAGTGCGCCTTGCCCATGAAGGCGTAGCCCAGCATCCCGACCCCGATGTGCTCGGTCATGTGCTCTTCTGGAACGCGGCGTCGAAGGCCAGCGAGGACGGCGCGAAGTCCGTCCGGCGCAGGAAGGCCGCGGCGTCGGCGGCGCCCCACTCGCGATCCATGCCCGAGTCCTCCCACTCGACGGCCAGTGGACCCTGGTAGCCGATGCGGTTCAGCGCGCGGAACAGCGCCTCGAAGTCGACGTCGCCGTGCCCGGGGGACACGAACGTCCACCCGCGCTCGGCCTCGCCGAAGTCGATGTGCGAGCCGAGGATCGACCTGCGCCCGTCGGCGAGGACCTTGGAGTCCTTGACGTGGACGTTGTAGATGCGGTCGGCGAACTCCATCGCGAACGGCACCGGGTCGAGCAGCTGCGGGATGAAGTGGCTCGGATCGAGGTTGATCCCGAAGCCCTCGCGCCGGCCGATCGCATCGAGCGTCTTGCGCGTCGTCACGAGGTCGTAGGCGATCTCGGTCGGGTGGACCTCGAGCGCGAAGCGCACGCCCTCGGCGTCGAAGACGTCGATGATCGGGCCCCAGCGCTCGGCGAAGTCCTCGTAGCCGCGCTCGATCGTCGCCCAGTCGTTGGGCGGGAACGAGTAGAGCTGATGCCAGATCGACGAGCCCGTGAACCCGGTCACGACGTCGACGCCGAACGCCGCGGCCGCACGTGCGGTGTCCTTCATGCGGTCGGCCGCGCGCCCACGCACGCCCTCGGGATCGCCGTCGCCCCAGACCTCCGGCGGGAGGATCGCCCGGTGGCGAGCGTCGATCGGGTCGCAGACCGCCTGGCCCACGAGATGGGCGCCCAGCGCCCAGCATCCGAGGCCGTGGCGCTCGAGCAGCTCGCGGCGGCCCTTCGCGTACCCGTGGTCGCCGACCGCGCGATCGACCTCGAAGTGGTCGCCCCAGCAGGCGAGCTCCAGGCCGTCGTAGCCCATCGACGCGCACTTCGGCGCCAGGTCGTCGAGCGAGAGATCCGCCCACTGTCCGGTGAAGAGTGCGATCGGTCTGGTCACAATCAGTACCTTTCCCCTGCATGAAGCCGCCGCGGAGGGCGCTGCGTCACGACGTCAGGGACGGGATCGTCCGGTCGATCCTCGATGGGGAGTACCGGCCCGGCGACCGCCTGATCGAGATGCAGATCGCCAAGGCCTACGGGACCAGCCAGGGGCCGGTCCGCGAGGCGCTGCGCGAGCTCGAGATGCTCGGCTTCGTCCGCAGCGAGATGCATCGCGGCACCTACGTGCGCGACCCGTGGCACCTCGGGATGCGCGAGCTCTTCCAGGTGCGCGGCGCGCTCGAGGAGTTCGCCGCCCGCCTCGCCACGCCGAGACTCTGCGAGAACGTGACGGCGTTGCAGGCCGAGGTCGACGCGATGCGGGAGGCCGCCGAGCGCAGCGACAACCGCGCCGCCGTCGAGCACAGCGAGCGCTTCCACCGCCACATCGTCCTGGCCTCCGAGAACCAGCTGCTGCACACGATGTGGAGCAGCCTCTGCATCAGCGACCACACCGCGCTCACGATGGTCACGCTGACGCCCGACCTGGGCGTGCTCGCCGAATCGCACCAGCCGATCGTCGACGCGATCGCCACCGGCGACGCCGAGCTCGCCAGCGAGGTCAGCCGTCGTCACCAGGAGGGGTTCATCGAGTTGCTCGCCCAGGCGGTGGACGGCGCGCCGGTGTCCGCCTAGGAGCGTCACTTCAGCGACGCCCAGGGCTCCTCGCCGGAGACGTCGATGACCGAGTAGCCGTCGTCGCCCGCGGTCGGGGTCAGGATCACGCTGAGCTTCGCCGTCTCGTTCCCGACCGTGAACGACGCGTGGACGACGTCCTTCGGGATGTAGACCGCCTCGCCCGGGCCCAGCTCGTGCTTGGCGTCCTCGAGCCACTGCTCGATGCGCCCCTCGCGGACCCAGATGATCTCCTCCTGGTCCGGGTGGCGATGGAACGCGTGGCCGCCGCCGGGCTGCAGGTGCACGTCCATGACGCACATCGACGTCGACCCCGTGAAGGACGGCCGGCTGATCCAGCCCGTGACGCCCCAGTCCTCCTGGTCGCGCACGATGTCCGCGTCGGTGATGAAGCTGCCGTTCATGATCCCCTCCCGATCTCGACGGACTTGAACCGCCGCATGTTCTCCGTCATCGCGATCTCGGTCGGCAGCCGCTCCATGCTGGACGCGCCGAAGAAGCCGACGATGCCGGTCGTGTTGTCGAGGACGTGCTGGGCGTCGTCGGGCTCGGCGATCGGGCCCCCGTGGCACAGGCACAGGACGTCCGGGTTCACCTCGGCCGCCGCGTCGCGCAGCGCCTGCACGCGCTCGACCGCCTCGTCGAGCGTGAGGCCGGTCTGCGCGCCGATCGTGCCGCCGGTCGTGAGTCCCATGTGCGGAACGAGCACGTCGGCGCCGGCGTCGGCCATGGCGCGCGCCTCGTCCTCGGTGAAGACGTACGGGCAGGTGAGCAGATCGAGCTCGCGGGCCTGGCGGATCATGTCGACCTCCAGCCCGTAGCCCATGCCCGTCTCCTCCAGCCCGGCGCGCATCGTGCCGTCGATGAGCCCGACGGTCGGGAAGTTCTGCACGCCCGTGAAGCCCGTGCGCTTCACGTCCTCGAGGAACTGCGGCATGAGCCGGAACGGGTCGGTCCCGCAGACGCCGGCGAGCACCGGCGTGCGGGTCGCGACCGGCAGCACCTCGCGCGCCATGTCCATGACGATCGCGTTCGCGTCGCCGTAGGGCATCATCCCCGACAGCGAGCCGCGTCCGGCCATCCGGAAGCGCCCGGAGTTGTAGATGATGATGAGGTCCGCGCCGCCGTCCTGCGCGCACTTCGCCGACAGCCCGGTGCCTGCGCCGGCGCCGATGATCGGGCGGCCGGTGGCCACCTGCTCGCGCAGCCTGGCGAGCGCCTCGTCGCGTCTCACCTCGCAGCTCCGATCAGCTCGTGGAGACGGTCCGCCATCGCAGTGGCGAACGCGGGGTCGTTGACGTCCGCGTCGACCTCGACGAGCTCGACCTTCGACGTGTCGACGCCCTCGCGCAGCGCGGCGAACAGCGCCTCGTCGGCCTCCGCGTCGCGGAACGGCTGGCCGTCGACGTCGATGGCGGACACGCCGCGCAGCGGGACGAAGAGGACGGTCGGGCCGGTCGTGCCGTTGAGGCGCTCGGCGATCCGGCGCCCGAGCTCGGCCATCTCCTCCGCCGTCGTGCGCATGAGCGTGATCGTCGGGTTGTGGACGTAGAGGTTGCGGTCCTCGAAGCGCTCGGGCACGGTGTCGCGCGGGCCGAAGTTGACCATGTCGAGCGCCCCGAGCGAGACGACCTGCGGGATCGCGGCGCGACCGACGCCGCGGAGGCGGTCGGGCCCCGCCGACAGGACGCCGCCGACGAGCTCGTCGGCCAGCTCGGTGGTCGTCGCGTCGAGCGCGCCGACGAGGTAGCCGCCGGTCGCGAGCGCCTCGAAGGACTGCCCGCCGGTGCCGGTCGCGTGGAAGACGAGCACCTCGTAGCCCAGCTCCTCCAGCCGCTCGCGCGCGTGCGTGACGCAGGGCGTGGTGACGCCGAACATCGTCGCGCCGACGAGCGGCCGCTCGCCGGTCGCCTCCGGGACGCTCGCGGTCGCCATCCCGGCGATCGCGCCGGCCGCGTTCGTGAGGATCCGGGCGGAGATCTGGTTGATGCCGGAGATGTCGACGACGGAGTAGGTCATCGTGATGTCGACGGCCCCGACGTAGGGGCGGGTGTCGCCCGACGCGACGGTCGAGACGATGAGCTTCGGGACGCCGACGGGCAGGTCGCGCATCGCGCGCGCCGCGATCGAGGAGTTGCCCGAGCCGCCGATCGCCGCCACGCCGTCGACGCGCCCCTCGCCGTGCAGGCGGGTGAGCACCGCTGCCGCGCCGCGCCCCATGACGTCCATCGCCTGGCCGCGGTCGGCGTCGCGGACGAGGTCCGCGTGCTCGGCGCCCGCCGCGCGCGCGACCTCCTCGCGGTCGATGTCGGGCGCGACCCGCGGCTCCCCGAGGACGCCCGTGTCGACGAGCAGCACGTCGACCCCGGCCTCGCGCAGGCGGTCGCGCACGAACGCGTACTCGTCGCCCTTCGTGTCGAGGGTGCCCAGCAGCACGACCGTGGCCATCAGCCGCGCTCCACCCCGAGCCAGCGCCGCTGCGCCTCCGGGTCGTGCGCCAGCTCCGACGCCGTCGTCTCGGCGGCGATCTGACCGGCCACCATGACGAGCTGGCGGTCGGCCATCGACGTCGCCATCGCCAGGTTCTGCTCGACGCAGAGGATCGCGAGGCCCTCGGCCGCCAGGCCGCGGAACGTCTCGATGAGCGTCTCGATGATCGTGGGGGCGAGGCCCTCGGAGGGCTCGTCCATGATCAGCAGCTTGGGATTCGTCAGCAGCGCGCGCCCGATCGCGAGCATCTGCTGCTCGCCGCCGGAGAGCTGCATGCCGCCGTTGCCCTTGCGCTCGGCGAGCCGCGGGAAGAGCTCGTAGATCCGCTGCACCGTCCAGCGGCTCTCGCCCCTGCGCGGCGCGAGCATCTTGAGGTGCTCGTCGACGGTGAGCGACTCGAACAGGCGGCGGCCCTGGGGCACGTAGCCGATGCCGGCGCCGGCGATCTTGTACGAGGATCGCCCGACGATCTCCGTGCCCGCGAAGCGGATCGACCCCGACGTCTTGCCGGGCGGCATCTGCAGGATCGCGTTGCACAGCGTCGTCTTGCCCATGCCGTTGCGGCCGATGAGCGAGACGGGCTCGTCGCGGACCTCGAAGGAGACGTCCTGCAGGACGTGCGACGGGCCGTAGTGCACGTTGAGGCCGGAGACCTCGAGGAGGGGCGCGCCGTTCGCGCTCATGACGTCGCCTCGATGCCGTCGTCGGTGACGCGCCCGCCGAGGTACAGCTCGTGGACGGTCTCGTTGGCGCGGATCTCGTCGGGCGTGCCCTCCACGATCTTGCGCCCGTCGTGCATCATCGTGACGTGCTCTGCGACACGCAGGGCGACGTCCATGTCGTGCTCGATGATGATGAGCGTGATGCTCCTGTCGAGCTCGAGCAGAAGGTCGGTGAGCGCGACGCGCTCGCCGCGCGAGAGCCCGGAGGCGGGCTCGTCGAGCAGCATGAGCGTCGGCTCGGTGGCGCGGGCCATCGCGACCTCCAGCTGACGCTGCTCGCCGTGGGAGATGTTCCCGACGAGGTCGGGCAGCTTGGCCTCCAGGCCGACGAGCCTGGCCAGGTCGCGGGCGCGCTCGCGCATCTCGCTGTCGGCGGCCTTGCGGCGGAACATGCGCAGGTGCCCCTCGCGGGAGCCGAGCACGGCGAGGTAGAGGTTGTCCTCCACGCTCAGGCCCAGGAACAGCCGCGACTTCTGGTACGTCCGTCCCATCCCGAGCCGGGTGCGTCCCGCCGGCGAGACGTCGCCGACGTCCCAGCCCTGGAACTCGACGGTCCCGGAGGTCTGCGGGACGTCGCCCGAGATGACGTTGAACAGCGTCGTCTTCCCGGCGCCGTTGGGACCGAGGATCGCGCGGCGCTCACCGCGCGCGACGTCGAGATCGACGTCGCGCACGGCGTGCAGTCCGCCGAACCGCCGGCCGACCCCGCGCAGGCGCAGGATCGGTCCGGACGGCTCTGTGACGACATCCGTCACGTCGTGGCCTCTAGCCGCCGACGACCTTGACGGACTGGCCCTTGCCGACCCACGGCAGGTCGCGCTTCTCGCACGTGGGCGACTTGCGGCCGGGCGGCGGCGTGTCCGGCCCGAACGTCCCGCCGAACGTCTGATCGACGTCGGGGATCGCCTTGACCGTCTTCACCGCGAGCTTGCCGCTCTTCTCGTACAGCTGCTGGTCGAAGACCGTCAGGACCGCCTGGCGGTTGTCGTCCAGCTTGATGTTGCCGTAGGGGGCCGGGAGCTCCGTCTTCGCCAGCGCGGCCTGCAGCTTGCTCTGGTCGGAGATGTCGCCCTTGACCTCCTCGAGGCCCTTGATGAGGCCCCACGTGTTCACGTAGTAGCCGTACGTGAACGTGCTCGACGCCTGCGGCGCCGCGTCCCCACCCGGCTTGAACGAGGTGAACCACTTGCCGATGATGTTGTTCGCGTAGTCCTGGGCCGCAGGCGTGTCCAGGTCGCCGGCCGTGCCTGCGCCGCCGATGAACACGTCAGCGACGCGCGGGCCGAGCTGCTCGAACTGGCCAGGCGTGCCCCAGAACAGGTTGCCCTGGAACTTCTTGGCGTCGATCGGGCCCTTGGCCTGCTCGTACGCCTTCAGGTACGGGATGAGACCCGCGCCGCCGACCGCCACGAACACGCCGTCGACGTCCGTGGGCGTCTGCTGGGCGTAGGACGAGTAGTCGGTCGTGTTCAGCGGCGGGAAGATCCGCTTCGTGACCTGGCCGCCCACCGCGCAGAACTCCGCGATGAAGCCGGCTGCCGACGTCCAGCCGAAGCTGTAGTCGTCCGCCACGACCGCGGCGGTCTTCCAGCCGAGCTGGTTGAACGCGATGTCGCCGAGACCGGCGTTCCACTGCGCGCCGTCACCGTTGAACCGGAAGAAGTTCGGCGCCTGCACCTTGAGCGTCGTGTCCTGCGCGCCCGCGGAGCCGTCGACGAACGTCTTGTCCGGGTGCTGCTTGGCGTAGTTGGCGATCGCGATCGACTCGTCACCGGACAGCGGGCCGATCATGACGTCGGCATCCAGCTGCTCCATGAGGCGGCGCGTCTCCTTGATGGCCGTGTCCGCGGTGTCGTCGCCGCAGCCCACGCCGACGAGCTTGAGCGGGTGATCGCCGATGGCGCCGCCCGTCCAGCCCTTCTTCGGGTCCGTCTTGCTGACCGGGGTCGCGCCTGCGAACTGCGACATCGCGGCGACGGCGCCGGCCATGTTCTGCTGGTCGAACGCGCCGAATGCACCCTTGCACTCGGACATGATCGCGACCTTGATCGGCGTGCCCGACGCGTCCTTGCGCGGCTCGACGGCCGGCTGCGGATCAGGCCACGTGATCGTCGACGGCGCCTCGGCGACCGCCGTCTCGGCGGGTGCCGACGAGTTGTCGCCGCCTCCGCCGCTGCTGTCGTCGTTGTCGTCGCTCCCGCAGCCGGCCGCTGCAAGAGCGGCGACCCCGAACGCGATCGCGAGCCAGGTCCTACCCCGGCCCATACCTCCTCCACCTGCTCCCATCCTGTGCTCCCTCCTCCTCGGTGACGTCAAAGCGTCACCCGACGGGTGTGGGCTCTCCAGAGCCCCTCTCCTGCGTGATGTCCCCGACCACCGGGCGTCGTCCGCGACCTGACGTGAACTTCTCCCACAGGCCCATGAGCCCGCTGGGGGAGACGAGGACGATCACGAGGAAGACGACGCCGATGAGCGTGTGGAACCGGTCCGAGATGAGGCCGATGTCCGGCGCGTAGTTGTTGATCACGACGAACACCAGTGCGCCGAGCCAGGCGCCCTCCAGGCGATACAGACCGCCGATGACGGCGATCACCAGCACGTCGATGGTCGCCTGGAGCCCGATGGTGGAGGGCGCGATCTGCGCGTTCCACCAGACGAAGAGGATGCCGCCGATCGCGGCGATCAGGCCGGCGAACGCGAACGCCAGCGTGCGGTGCCACGCGACGTTGTAGCCGAGCGAGCGCATCCGGATCGGGTCGTCGCGGATGCCCTGCAGCGTGAGGCCGAACGGCGTGCGCACGACGTAGCGCAGGAACGCGTAGAGGCCGAGCGCGACGGCGAGCGTGACGAAGTACAGGCGCTCGGGATGCGCGGTGCGGCTCAGGAAGTCCGGGATCGGGATGCCGCTGATCCCGCCGAAGCCGGAGATGTTCGTGACCTGGCCGAAGACGAGGTTGGCGATCACCGAGAAGACCAGCGTGATCATCAGGAAGTAGATCCCGTAGCTGCGGCTGGCCAGCGCGCCGAAGATGAAGGCGACGGCGACGGCGATGAGGATCGCGACGGCGATGCCGGGCACCTCGGCCCAGCCGAGGTTCAGGCCCTTCGTGTTGCCGTTCGTCGTCAGGTTCCCGAGCGCGAACCCCGCGACGCCGTAGATGGCGACCTGCGCGAGGGAGACCATGCCGCCGTAGGCCGACAGGAAGATGAGGCTCGCCGCGACGACGCCCAGGATCAGCATCTGCGTCAGCAGCGCCGCGATCCAGTACTCGCTCAGCACGAGCGGGGCGAGCAGCAGCACGACGAGGATGCCGATGCCGACGCCCTTGTCCAGCGTCACGTCCTTGCTCATGCAGGTCGCCCGAAGAGCCCGAGCGGGCGGATCGCCAGGACGATCGCCAGCAGGATGAACGTGAAGATGATCGAGTAGAAGGTGTAGTCCGCCGGCAGGTACGCGGCGGTGAAGTTCGTGACCATCCCGAGCAGCAGCGCGCCGATCGCGGCGCCGCCGAGCGAGCCCATGCCGCCGATGATCACGACGATCAGGGAGTTGAGCAGCCAGTTCGCGTCGACGCCCGGCGCGAGGCTCGAGAACGACCCCCCGATGGCGCCTCCGAGGCCGGCCAGCCCGGACCCCACGGCGAACGCGATCGCGAACGTCAGCTGGATGTTGATCCCGGTCGCGGAGACCATGTCGCGGTCGTCCACGCCCGCGCGGATGACCATGCCGGTGCGGGTCCGCTTGAGCCAGTACCAGAGCCCGAGGCCGACGGCGAGGCCGATGCCCAGGATGACGAGCCGCGTCAGCGTGTACTGCGTGTCGTAGAGCTGGAGGTCGACGAACTTGTCGAACGTGCCCGGCCATGAGATGTCCTGCGGGACGCCGCCGAAGTGGGCCAGCATCTGGTCGGCGAGGATGATCGACACGGCGATCGTGATGAGCGCCTGGCGCAGGTCCTGCCCCTGGTTCCAGCGCAGCAGGGCCTGCTGCATGATCAGGCCGGCCGCCGCGATGATCGCCACCGCGACGAGCGTCGGCACGATCCACTGCGTGAAGTTGACCTGCGCGCTCGAGAGGCCGACGTCGGAGCCGACGCCGACCATGTTGCGCTGGACGCGCAGCGCGATGTAGCCGCCGAGCAGGAAGAAGGCGCCGTGGGCCATGTTCACCACGCGCATGAGCCCGAAGACGAGCGTGAAGCCGCTCGCGACGACGAAGTACAGCGCCGCGGCCGTGAGGCCGTTCAGCAGCGTGATGAAGAAGTCCTTCGGGTCGGAGACCGCGGGGCCGAAGCTCGTCCCCGACGCGATGAACAGCACCCAGACGATCGGGAACACGATCAGCGCGACCAGCAGCGTGCGCTTCGTGTTGCGCAGCGCGGCAGACCCGGCGATCCCGCGGCGACCGTACGTCGGCGTTGCGCTGATAGCGCCTCTCCTCTCGCAGCTCGGCGGGCCCCGCGCGCAGGCAGGGTGCCCGATCCCTCTCTCCCGCGGACAGCGTCCGCGCCGCGACACTACGCGACGCGCCGCAAAGACGTCAAGTGGTTTTGCCAATTTCCCCTAGCGACCGACGTCGCGCCCGATGAGCACGCCGCGGATGTGCATCAGGTGGGCGGCCATCGCCTCGCGGGCGAGCACCGGATCGTGCGCCTCGAGTGCGTCGAGGATGGCCAGGTGCTCCTGCGCCGTGCGCCGCGTGACGCCCGGCCGCGTGGAGCTGATCGTCCGCCCGCGCAGCGAGAGATCGGCGATGCCGTCGAGCACGGAGAGCATCATCGTGCTGCGCGCGGCGACGTGGATGGCGCGGTGGAACTCGGCGTCGACGAGGATGAACTCGGTGGGCTCCGAGATCGCGTGCTCCATGCGCTCGACCAGGTCGTGGAGGCCGGCCAGCTCGTCGTCCGTGATGCGAGCCGCTGCACGCTCGGTGACCGATGGCTCCAGGAGAAGTCGGATCTCGAAGAGCTCCTCGATCGGCGCGTCCTGCAGGTCGATCGTGAGCGTCAGCGGATCGCCGACGGGGGCCTGGCGCACGACGAACGTGCCGGCGCCATGGCGCGTCTCGAGCATGCCCATGATCACGAGTCCGCGGACGGCTTCGCGCAGCGTCGGGCGCGAGACGCCGAGGCGGGTGGCCAGTGCTCGCTCCGGCGGCAGCTTGTCCCCCGGCTGCAGCGCGCCGGACCCGATGAGCTCCTTCAGGTGCTCGGCCGCGTCGTGCGCGAGCGACCTGCGGTCGAGTGCCTGGAAGGCGTCCGCCATGCGCGGAGCCTAGACCCGAACCACTCCCAGCGGTGGAAAATTGGCTTTACCAGTTTCCCTGATACTCGAGCGCGAGGGCGGCCGCGATGACCGTCGCGGCGTCGCGACCGGCGATCTGGAGGCCGCCGATGGCGATCGCGGGCCAGCCGAGGTAGCTGAACGGGCGGGTGTACGCGGAGACCGCCAGCCGCACGTCGAGCTCGTCGACGCCCGCCGGCGGCAGCTCCTCGACGCCGAGCGTGGGGGACACGAGCAGGTCGACCGCGGGCTCGCGCGCGGCGTGCTCCCGCCAGGCGTGCAGCGCCGCGAGACCCGCTCGGTAGTCCTCGTCGGTCACCTGCAGCGCGCCGTCGAGCTTCGCGCGGATCGTCGGGCCGTACTCGTCGCGGCGGCTGGGGAACGTCGCCGCGTGCGACCGCGCCGCCTCGGCGTTGAACACCGCCCACGTGTCGCCCTCCGGCGTGGGCAGGACGGCCTCCTGCACGTCGGCGCCGAGCGCCCGCAGGCGCTCCGTGTAGGCGAGGGCGCGGTCGTCGCGCGGGCCGGGGGAGGCCACCGGCGCGAGATCGGGCACCGCCGTGAGCAGCCCGACGCGCAGGCCGCGCATCCCCGGCTCGGGGACCGGCGTGCCGGTGAGCACGGAGTACGCCAGCGCGCAGTCGGCGACGGTCCTCGCCATGGGCCCGACCGTGTCGAAGCTGGGGACGAGCGGGAAGACGCCCTCGACGGACACCGCGCCGATCGGGGTCTTGAGCCCGACGATCCCGCAGGCGCCGGCCGGCATCCGCACGGACCCGCCGGTGTCGGTCCCGAGCGTCAGCGGCACCATGCCGGCGGCGAGCGCCACCGCGTTGCCGCTGCTCGAGCCTCCGGCGATGCGGTCGGGCGCCGTCGGGTTGACCGGGTCGCCGTAGAAGGTGTTCTGGCCGCACGTGCCCCACGCGAACTCGTCGGCGTTGGCCTTGCCCACGACGATCGCGCCCTCCGCCTCCAGCGCGGCGACCGATGACGCGGTGCGCTCCGGCACGTGCTCGGCGTACAACGACGACGCGTAGGTCGTGCGGATCCCGGCGGTGTCGATGAGGTCCTTGACGAGCAGCGGGACGCCGGCCAGCCGGCCGCGGACGCCGTTGCGTGCGCGCGCCAGCGCCTCGTCGCCGCAGAGCGTGATGACCGCGCGCAGCTCGCGCTGCGCCTCGATGCGCGCGAGCGCGTCCTCCACCGCCTCGACGGGGGACACGGCGCCGGCGGCGATCTCCGTCGCGTTCATCATCGCGCCGCCGCGTCGCGGATCGCGTCCAGGGTGCCGCGCGGCGTGATCGCCTGCGGATCGACGCGCAGCTCGACGAGCGCCGGGCGCCCGCACGTCAGCGCCTCGTCCAGGGCGGGCCCGACGTCCTCGGTGCGCTCGACGACCGCGCCGTGCGCGCCGAACGCCTGCGCGTAGGCCGCGAAGTCCGGGTTGCGCAGGTCGGTCGCGAACACGCGCCCCGGGTAGCGGCGCTCCTGGTGCATGCGGATCGTGCCGTACATCCCGTTGTTCACGACGAGCACGACGATCGGCAGGTCCTCCTGCACCGCGGTCGCGAGCTCCTGCCCGGTCATGAGGAAGTCGCCGTCCCCGGCGATGCAGACCACGGCTCGCTCCGGGTGCACGGCCTTCGCCGCGACGGCGGCCGGGACGCCGTAGCCCATCGAGCCGCTGCGGGGCGCGAGCTGGGTCCCGTGGCGGCGGAACTCGTAGTAGCGGTGCGCCCAGATCGAGAAGTTGCCCGCGCCGTTCGTGAGGATCGCGTCGGGGCCGAGCCGTTCGCGCAGCGCCGCCATGACCGCGGACATCTGCAGCGCGCCGGGGAGCTCGGTGACCTCGTGCAGGTTGCGCTCGTACTCGGCGTGGGCCGCCTCGAGCAGCCCCTCCCGCGCGGCCGTCGGCGCGAGCTTCGCCGCCGCGGCCGAGAACGCCTCGAGATCGCAGGCGATGCCGAGCTCCGGCTGGTACACGGACCCGAGCAGGCCCGGGTCGGGATGCACGTGGACCAGCCGCTGCGCCGGCGCCGGCGGCCTGAGGAGGGTGTAGGCGTCGGTCGTGATCTCGCTCAGGCGCCCGCCGATCGCCAGCAGGACGTCCGCGTCGCGGATCCGCGACGCGAGCGCCGGGTCCATCCCGAGCCCCGCGTGCCCGGCGTAGGCGGGCGAGCGGTTGTCGATGTAGTCCTGGCAGCGGAAGGAGGCGGCGACGGGGATGCGCTGCGCCTCGCAGAACGCCGCGACGTCGAGGCCGGTCCGGGACGTCCAGCCGCCCTCGCCGACGATCGCCAGCGGGCGCTCTGCACCCTCGAGCAGCTCCGTCAGGCGCGCCATCGCCGCATCGCCCGGCGGCGTGGCGGCGAGCGGCCGGTGCGGCGCCGCGTCGGGGACGTCGACGACGTCGGTGAGCATGTCCTCGGGCAGCGCGAGCACGACGGGCCCCGGTCGCCCTGACGTCGCGACGGCGAAGGCGCGCGCGACGAGCTCCGGGACGCGGGCAGCGTCGTCGATCTGCGCGACCCACTTCGCCATCGACCCGAACACGGCCGCGTAGTCGAGCTCCTGGAAGCCCTCCCGACCGACGGCGTCGCGGGCGACCTGGCCCACGAGCAGGATCATCGGCGTCGAGTCCTGCGAGGCGGTGTGCAGGCCGTTGGACGCGTGCGTCGCACCCGGCCCCCGCGTGACGAGGCAGATGCCCGGGCGGCCCGTGAGCTTCCCGTAGGCGTCCGCCATGTTCGCCGCGCCACCCTCGTGGCGCGTCACGACGAGTCGCATGGGTGCGTCGCGCAGCGCGTCGAGCACCGGCAGGTAGCTCTCGCCGGGGACGCCGAACGCGAGATCGGCGCCGTGCAGGACGAGCTGGTCGACGAGGACCTGCCCGCCGCTCCGGCTCACGGCCGGACCACCGGCTGCTCGAAGTACACCGTCGGGCGCTGGGTCTTCGGCTTCTCCGCGTCGGCGGGATCCACGTAGCTGATGGTGCGCTTGCCGGCCCACTCCTCCGGCAGGAGGAGCACGCGGATGAACGCGGACGGCTCGTCCGGCGCCGTGGTCGCGAGCACGGGATCGGGCCCCCGCTCGAACCACGGCTCACCGGGGCCGTACGTGTGCTCCTCGCCCTCGGAGTCGATGGTGATCCTCCCGAACAGCAGGTAGCGGATCCCCGGGTCCCGGGTGCGTGTGCCGGTAGGCGATCCCGCCCGGGACGAAGTCGATGCGGTCCAGTCGCATGATCCACGGCCCGTCGGCGAGGTCGACGTCGGCGGACAGCAGGGCGCCCTCGGGCGCGTCCTCGCCGAGCGTCCAGACGAGCGTCGTGCCGTCCTCGAGCTCGTGGGCGATGGAGTTCGGGTCGCCGGTGCCGGCGCCCTTCGTCAGCGAGAGTCTCAATGGAAGTACTGGCCTCCGTCGATGACCATGGTCTGGCCGGTGATGAACGATGACTCGGGGCCGCACAGGAACGCGACCGCGCCGGTGACGTCCTCGGGGACCTGGTCGCGCTTGATCGTGCGCGACGACACCGAGATCTCCTGCAGCGCCTCGACGACCTCGGGGTGCTCCTCGACGCCGTCGCTCATCGTGAACCCCGGTGCGACGCAGTTGACCCGCACCTCGCCCGCGAGCTCCTTGGCCAGCGCGCGGGTGAAGGCGACGATCGCGCCCTTGCTCGTGACGTAGTGCAGGAGGAACGGCACGCCGCGGAACGGCGTCCCCGACGAGATGTTCACGATCCGCCCGTCGCCCGACGCCTTCATCCGGGGGACGACCGCACGGCAGGTGAGGAACATCGAGAGGACGTTGACGTCCATCACCCGCCGCCACTCCTCCACGGGGATCTCGCTGAACGACCGCATCGCCAGCGACGCGTAGAGGCCGGCGTTGTTCACGAGCACGTCGATGCGCCCGCAGCGCTCCTCGACCTCGGCCGCCATGCGCTCGACGTCGAGCTCCGACGCCACGTCGACCGTCAGGCCCACGCCGTCCGGGTACGCGGCCGCCGCCTCCTCGGCGCCCTGCAGGTCGGCGATCACGATCCGCGTGCCGTCCTGCGCCAATCGGTCGGCGATGGCCTTCCCGATGCCCTTCGCGCCGCCGGTGACGATGGCGACCTCCCCGGTCATCAGACCCCCGCCATGCAGAGGTACTTCGTCTCGAGCCAGTCGTCGATGCCGTACTTCGAGCCCTCGCGGCCGATGCCCGACTCCTTCATGCCGCCGAACGGCGCGACCTCGGTCGAGATGACTCCGGTGTTGATGCCGAGGATCCCGTACTCGAGCGCCTCGGAGACGCGCCAGATGCGCGACATGTCGCGGGAGTAGAAGTAGCTCGACAGGCCGTACGGCGTCGCGTTCGCCATGCGCACCGCCTCGTCCTCGGTGGTGAAGCGGCTGATGCCGGCCACCGGCCCGAAGGTCTCCTCGTAGCTCATCGCCATCGCGTCGGTGACCCCGGCGAACACGGTGGGCGTGAAGAACTGCCCGCCCCGCTCGTGCGGCGAGCCGCCGAGCAGCAGCTCGGCGCCGTGCTCGCGCGCGTCGCCGACGTGGCGCACGACCTTGTCGTAGCCCTGCTGGTCGATGAGCGGCCCGACGTTGACGCCCTCGCTGAACCCGTCGGCGACGTTCAGCTTCGAGGCGCGCTCGGTGAACGCGGAGACGAAGTCGTCGTAGACCGGGTCCTGGACGTAGATGCGGTTGGCCGAGATGCAGGTCTGCCCGGAGTTGCGGTACTTGCAGATCAGCGCGCCCTCGATCGCCGCCTCGAGGTCGGCGTCGTCGAAGACGATGAACGCGGCGTTGCCGCCGAGCTCGAGGGAGACCTTCTTCACCTGCGCGGCGCACTGCGCCATGAGCAGCTTGCCGATCTCGGTCGAGCCGGTGAACCCGAGCTTGCGGACGATCGGGTTCGACGTCATCTCCTTGCCGATGACCGGCGCGTCGTCGGCGTCGCCGGTCACGATGCTCATGACGCCCGGCGGCAGGCCCGCCTCCTCGCCGAGGCGCATGATCGCCAGCGCGGTGAGCGGCGTCTGCTCGGCGGGCTTCAGCACCATCGTGCACCCGGCCCCCAGGGCCGGCGCCGCCTTGCGGGTCGGCATGGCGGCGGGGAAGTTCCAGGGCGTGATGCCGACGGTGACGCCGATCGGCTCCTTGGTGACGACGATCCTGCGGTCCTGCATGTACGTCGGGATCGTGTCGCCGTAGACGCGCTTGGCCTCCTCGCCGAACCACTCGAAGAAGCTCGCGGCGTAGGCGATCTCGACGCGCGACTCGGCGATCGGCTTGCCCTGCTCGGTCGTGAGCAGCGCGGCGAGCGCCTCCTGGTTGTCCATCATGAGGTCCGCCCAGCGGCGCATGATCCGCGCGCGGTCCTTCGCGACCATCCCGCGCCATCCCGGCAGCGCGGCCTGGGCGGCCTCGATGGCGCGACGGGTCTCGCTCGTCCCCATGCGCGGGACGTCGGCGATGGTCTCGCCGGTCGCCGGGTTGACGACGGCGAACGTCTCGCCCGAGTCGGCGTCGACCCAGGCGCCGTCGATGTACGCCTGGCGCTCGAGGAGGTCGATCTGCGTCGTCATGCCAGCGCCGCCTTGATCTCGGCGCAGGTCGCGACGCTCGCGACGTTCGTCATCGCGTAGTTGAGCGCCGCGTTCTGCCACTCCTCGCCGGTCGTCGACGTGCCGTCGGACGCGACGACGACCTCGTAGCCGGCGTCCGCGCCGTGGCGCGCGGTGTGCTCGATGGACATGTTCGTCCACGCCCCGGTGATGACGAGCTGGTCGGCGCCGAGGCCGCGGAGCAGGATGTCCAGCCGCGTCTCGTAGAAGCCGTTCATCCGCATCTTCTCGACGACGTGGTCGCCGTCCTGGGGCTCCAGGCCCGCCGCGGGCGCCGCGCCCCACGTCCCGCGGACGAGGGCGTTCGCACCGAGGACGCCCTGGAACAGCGGGGCGTTCTGCCTCAGCCCCGGCGCGCCCTGCTCGACGATGTACCAGACGTGGATCACCGGGACCCCGGCGGCGCGGCACGCCGCGGCGAGGTCGGCGACGTTGGCGACGACGTTCTGCGACGTCGCGTGCGCCGGGGCGCCGGAGTCGGCGAACGCGCCGCCCTCGATGATCACGTCGTTCTGCATGTCCTGGATGACGAGCGCCGAGCGCCCGGCGTCCAGCGAGAGAGGGGTCTCGCTCACGTCGTCACCTCATGTAGGGGAGTCGGTTGCCGGCGACCTTGCACTGCACGCGGTACACCGACGAGGTCGCGGGGATGAACAGCCAGTTCCAGTCGGGGCCGCCCCAGTTCAGGTTGCCCACGGGCTCGGGGACCTCGACGGTCCCGATGTGCTCGCCCTGCGGGTCGAAGACGCAGACGCCGTCCGGGCCGGTGACCCAGACGTTGCCGCGCTCGTCGAGCTTCATGCCGTCGACGAGGTCGCCGACCTCGAGGCTCCCGGTCCCGATGCCCTCGGCGAAGACGCGCCCGTTCTCCAGCGACCCGTCCGCCGCGACGTCGAAGACGCGGATGTGGGCCTTGTCCGTGTCGTTGATGTAGAGCTGCGACTCGTCGACCGAGAAGCACAGGCCGTTGGGCTGGGCGAAGTCGCCGGCGACGACCTGCGGGTCCCCGCCGCCGGGGGCGATGCGGTACACGCCCTGGAAGTCGAGGTCCTGCTCGCGCTCGAGCCCGAAGCCGGGCATCCGCCCGTAGGTCGGGTCGGTGAAGTAGATCGCGCCGTCGCTCTTGACGACGACGTCGTTCGGGCTGTTGAGCTCCTTGCCGTCGTAGTGCGACGCGAGGACCTCGCGGCCGCTGCCGGAGCCGTCGGGATCCATGCGCACGAGCGAGCTCGTGACGTGCTCGCAGACGACGAGCCGGCCCTCGAGGTCGAAGGTCATGCCGTTGCCCTTGTTGGACGGGTTGGCGACCTCGGTGAAGCCGGTCTGACCCTCGTCCCACCGGCGGCGGACGTCGCCGGGCATGTCGCTGAAGAGGAGGAAGTTGCCGTCGGGGTTCCACAGCGGCCCCTCGGTGAACGTGCAGCCGTCGCCCAGCTTCTCGAGCTCGGCGCCCTCGTCGACGAGGTCTCGGAACGCCGGCGCGTTGACCCGGATTGCCATCGGCCCACCCCTCTGCTCGGTTATCGATACCGCTCCCCTGGGCGCGAACGTAACACGTGTGCCGCGTCAGCCGTCGTGGCGTCGCTCGATCCCGACCAGGAGCTTTCCCAGCGCCTCGAGGCTCGCGAGGTTGTGGCCCGCGACGAACCGGTCGATGGACGGCAGCGCCGCGCGCATCCCCGCGGCCAGCGGCTGGTAGTCGGGGCTGCCCTTCACCGGGTTCACCCAGACGACCGCGTACGCCGCCCTGTGCAGGCGCTCCATCTCGCGGCCGACGAGCTCGTGGTCGTCGCGCTCCCACCCGTCGGAGGCGATGAGGACGATCGCGCCGCGCGTCAGGGCGCGCCGCCCCCAGACGTCGTTGTACTCCTTCAGCGATGCACCGATCCGGGTGCCCGCCGCCCAGTCGACGACGCGGCGCGCCGCGCGCTCGAGCGCGAGGTCGGGATCGCGGGTCTGCAGCTCGCGGGTCAGCCGCGTGAGCCGCGTGCCGAACGCGAAGACCTCGGCGCCGCGCCCGAGCCGGAGGATCGCGTGGAGGTACAGCAGCAGCGCCCGCGAGTAGGCCTCCATCGACCCGGAGACGTCGCAGAGCACGACGAGCTTGCGGGGCGTCTCGGCCCGCCTGCGATAGCTGCGGCGGATCGGGTCGCCGCCCGTCGCGATGGCGTCGCGGGCGAGGGCCCGCATGTCGAGGAGGCGGCCGCGGCGGTCGCGACGCAGGCGGTGCGAGCGCCGCGTGGGCCGCCGCACCGCGAGCTGGGCGATGAGCCTGCGTGCGGCGGCGAACTCCTCCGGCGTCATCGACGCGAAGTCCTTCTCGCGCAGCACCTCGTGGGCGCTGTGCCCGATGGAGTCCGGCTCGCCCTCGGCGGGAGCCGCCTCGCGGCCCATCTGCGGGTCGCGGCGGATCCGGCGCGCGCTCTTGTGCATCGTGCGCGGGTCGACCTCGCGGGGCGGCGCCACCCGGCCCGCACGGCGCAGGAACCACACGTCGAACGCGCGGTCGAACGTCGCGAGGTCCTCCCGCCGCGCCACGAACGTGGTGCGCAGCGCCCAGTAGACGTCCTCCTGGGAGGTGATGTCGAGGTGGTCGAGCCCGCGCAGCGCGTCGGACACGCGGCCCGGCCCGACCTCCATCCCGGCCTCGCGCAGCACGCGGCCGAACGTGACGATGTGGCGGGTGAGCGCCTCGCTCACGGCGTGCCTACGCCGCCGCGGCGCGCGCCTGGCCGAGCAGCGCGAGCATCGTCTCGTCGCGGAGCATCTCGAAGTCCTCGTGGTGCTTGAGGACGGCGCCGAGCGTCTGCTCGACGACGGTCGCGTCGAGCTCCTCGCAGCCGAGTGCGACGAGCGCCTGGGTCCAGTCGATCGTCTCCGCGACGCCGGGCGCCTTGGCCAGGTCGAGGTCGCGCAGGCCGGCGACGAACGCCGCGGTCGCCGCGGCGAGGCGCTCCGGCACGCCAGGAACCCGCAGGCGGACGATCTCGATCTCGCGCTCGAGCGACGGGTGCGTGATCCAGTGGAACAGGCAGCGTCGCTTGAGCGCGTCGTGCAGCTCGCGCGTGCGGTTGGACGTGAGGATGACGGCGGGCTTGCGCTTCGCCGTGATCGTCCCGATCTCGGGGATCGTGATCTGGAAGTCGGAGAGGACCTCCAGGAGGAACGCCTCGAACTCGTCGTCCGCGCGGTCGATCTCGTCGATGAGCAGGACGGCGGGGTCCTCGGACGCGATCGCCTCCAGCAGCGGGCGGCGGATGAGGAACTCCGGTCCGAAGAGCTCCTGCTCGTCCACGGTCCCCTCCTGGGCGGCCCGGATGTGCAGGAGCTGGCGGGCGTAGTTCCACTCGTAGACGGCGTGGGAGACGTCCAGGCCCTCGTAGCACTGCAGGCGGATGAGCCGGGCGCCGCTCGCGCGCGCGAGTGACTTCGCCAGCTCCGTCTTGCCCACGCCGGCCTCGCCCTCGAGGAGCAGGGGCTTGCCGATCACGAGCGACAGATACAGCGCCGTGGAGAGGCCCCGTTGGGGCAGATAGGCCTGGCCCAGAAGGGCGTCCTCGAGTCCGTCGACGGACTCGAATCCCATGCTCGTGGTCACGCCGTCACCCTACCCGCGCTGTGACGATACGGATTATCGATGATCGTTCGCCTCCCCGCTGACGAAGGTGTATAACCGCGCTCAACCGGTCTGACCAAGGTTCAGGAGGGTTGCATGGGGGGGAGTCCCATCGGCGCGGCGGAGGTCATCGTCGCCGCCTCAGCAGGTGAAGCGATCGAGGCGTTCGGCGACGGTGCAGGCGTGACCGTCGTGGCCGGCGGGACGATCGTCATGCCCGACATCACGCACCGCCGGCGCGCCGCCGAGCGCGTCGTCCTCATCGGGAACGCGGGCATGTCGGGCATCAGGGGCGAGGGTGGCCGGACCGTCATCGGCGCCGGCACGACGCTCGCCGAGCTGTCCGACGCGGTCGAGCCGCTCGGGACCTGCGCGCGGCGCGTCGCCGACATCGAGATCCGCGAGCAGGCCACGATCGGCGGCAACCTCTGCGCCCCGCCCGGGGTCGAGAGCCCGCGCGGCGACCTGCAGGCCGCGCTTCTCGTCCTCGACGCCCAGGTCCGCTCGGCCGGGGCCGGCGGTGAGCGCACCGACCCCGTGGAGGACGTCCTCGCCTCGGACGGCGGACGCCTCGTGCTCGACATCTCCGTCGCCGATCCGGAGGCCGCGTCGACCGCGACCGTCCGGCGACCGCACGCCCACGCCTACACCGTCATGCGCGTCTGCGCCGCCCGCGTCGGCGGTGAGGTTCGCATCGCCGTCTCCGGTGCCGCCCCGCGCGCGGTCCGGCTGCGCGCCGCCGAGGCGGCCTTCGCCGGTGGCGCCGATCCGGCCACCGCGGCGGAGCGTGCGCTCGAGGACGTCACCCCCTCGGACGACGCGCTCGCATCCGGCTGGTACCGCGCCAAGGTGCTGCCGGTCCTCGTCCGCGACGCGCTGACCCAGCTCGGCTAAGGAGCACGATGGAACTCACGGTCAACGGGGTGCGGCACGACGTGCTCTCGCCCCCGCTCACCACGCTGCTGAACGTGCTGCGTGAGGAGCTCTACGTCACGAGCCCGAAGGCGGGGTGCGAGCAGGGCGGGTGCGGCTCCTGCACCGTCCACGTCGACGGCCGCCCGCGCCGCGCGTGTCTGCTCCCGCTCGCCGCCGTCGAGGGCGCGGAGATCACGACGGTCGAGGGCCTGTCGGAGGGCGAGGAGCTCTCGACGGTCCAGGCCGCCTTCCACGAGCACTACGCCGCGCAGTGCGGCTTCTGCACGTCGGGCTTCGTCATGGCCGCCGAGGCGCTCGTGAATTCCGATCACGCCCGCCCGGTCGGGCGCGACGAGATCATCGAGGCGCTCAGCGGCCACGTGTGCCGCTGCACCGGCTACGCCAAGATCCTCGACGCCGTCGCGGCCGCGTCGCGCGGCGAGGGGTCCGTCGTCAACGAGCCGGCGTTCGCGTCCACCGGCGGGGAGCCGGAAGGCGGCGCGCCGACCAAGGGAGCTCCGGCATGAAGGCGATCGGCGCACGACTGCCGCGCTACGACGGCCTCGGCCACGTCAAGGGCCAGACGCAGTACGTCGACGACGTGCGCGTCCACGGGACGCTCTGGGTCAAGGCGCTGCGCTCGCCGCACCACAGCGCGCTGATCAAGTCGATCGACACGTCGAAGGCGGAGTCGATGCCCGGCGTGTTCGCGATCGTGACCGCCAAGGACGTCCCGAAGAACGTCTACGGGCACCTCGAGGCGCTCGGCGTCCCGGCCGACGAGCCGCTCATCGCGGACGAGGACGTCCGCTGGAAGGGTCAGATCGTCGGCGCCGTCGCGGCCACGACCCAGGAGGCCGCGCAGGCAGCGGTCGACGCCATCGAGGTGACGTACGAGGAGCGCGAGCCGGTCCTCGACATCCGCACCGCCGCCGATCCGGGGGCCGACAGCTTCCACCAGTGGGGCCCGATCTATCCGCACTTCGGCCCGCACAACCACCGGCGCGTCCGCAAGGGCGACATCGACGCGGCGTTCGACAAGGCCGACGTGATCGTCGAGGGCGTCTACCGCCCGCAGGCGATCGAGCACGTGCCGATGGAGACGCAGACGGCGCTCGTCGTGCCCGAGCCGAGCGGCCGGCTGACGGTCTACTCCTGCACCCAGGCGATGTACTTCTCGATGGGCGTCGTCGCGGCGCACCTCGGGTGGCCGCTGAACAAGCTCAAGTTCGTCGGCGGGACCGTCGGCGGCGGCTTCGGCGGCAAGGTCGACACGGCGACGGAGACGATCTGCGCGCTGCTGGCGATCAAGTCCAAGCGGCCGGTCAAGTGGCGGTTCACGCGCGAGGAGGAGTTCCTCGTCTCCTCGACGCGCGCCCCGTGGCACGTCGAGATCCGCGACGCGGTGACGAAGGACGGCTGGATCCTCGGCCGCCGGATGCTGACGCTGCACGACTCCGGCGCGTACGCGCGCTTCTCGCCCTACGGGCTGACGAAGCACGCGTTCCACCACACCGGCGCGTACACGATCCCGAACCTGCGCTTCGACGGGTTCGTGATCTTCACGAACCGCGTGCCGACGACCGCCATGCGCGGCTTCGGCGTCACGTCGGTGTCGCTCGCGACCGAGATGCACCTCAGCAGGGTGGCCAAGGTCATCGGGATGGACCCGTTCGAGCTGCGGCTCAAGAACGCGAACCGCGTCGGGGACACCACCGGCAACCGGGTCGTCATGCACGACCCCTCGACGGTGCCGGTGACGCTCGCCGCGGCGGAGGCCGCCGGGATCGAGCTCGGCGCGGACTACCGCGCGATGACGTCCGACCGGCGCACCGGCGACCTGCTGCCGGAGCATCTCGCGAACCAGCAGGCGCCGGACGGCGAGCACCTCATGACGTACCGGGGCGCGAACGGAGGAGGGGCCTGATGGCCAAGCATCGCGGTCGCGGGTTCGCGACGATCGAGTACCCGACGGGCATGAACCAGAACGGCGACCCGAGCCAGGCCTGGATCAAGCTCAAGCCGGACGGTCGCGTCGACGTCTTCGCCGGCACGGTCGACATCGGCCAGGGCTCGAAGACCGTCCACACGCAGATCGTCGCCGACGCCCTCGGCGTCCCGTACGACTGGGTCACGATGGACAACTCCAACACCGACTCCTCCGCGGTCTGCACCGGGACGTTCGCCTCGCGCGGCACGTTCATCGGCGGCAACGCCGTGCGCTTCGCGGCGGAGAAGGCGAAGGAGCGGATCCTCGACATCGCCTCCAAGGAGCTCGAGATCGCGCCGGACGACCTCGAGATCGTCGAGGGCGAGGTCATGGCGAAGGGCGCGCCGGACCGCAAGATCTCCGTGCCGGACGTCGCGGGCGCCGCGACGTACGTCTACGGCGAGCTCATCACCGGCAACGGGACGGCGCTCAAGCCGCTCGCCGAGGTGAACGACGACGACGGCTCGGTGACCGCCGAGCCGCACTCGGCGATCTCCTACGCCGCGTGCGTCATCGACGTCGAGGTCGACGACGAGACGGGCGAGACGACGGTGCTGAAGATGCTCCAGGTCTACGACGTCGGCCGCGCGATCAACCCCACGCTCGTCGAGGGGCAGATCGAGGGCGGCGCGATGATGGGCCTCGGGCTCGGCCTGCTGGAGAACTGCTACCCGTACTACCCGTCGGTCGAGCACCGGGGGGAGCAGTTCGGCTCCTACCTCGCGCCCGCGATGGAGGACTTCCCGGAGATCGAGAACGTGATCCTGGAGAACCCGTCGGTGGACGGCCCGTTCGGCGCCAAGGCGATCGGCGAGATGGCCAACAACGCGCAGCCGCCCGCGATCGCCGCCGCGATCCACGACGCCGTCGGCGTGTGGGTGACGGAGATGCCCGCGACGCCGGAGCGCGTGCTCAGGGCCCTGGAGGCCAAGAGCGAGCCGCGGCGAGACGGCAAGCGGGTGATCTTCGACGAGGAGATCTCCGTCGCGACGCTCAGCTCGGACGGCGGCCAGGCGTACTGGGGCGTCGATGCCTGAGTCCGTCGGCTTCTCGACCTGGAACGACGTCCCGTCCTACGAGTTCGTCGACGGCGTCAACATCCACGCGATCGGCGGCGACCAGGTGCTCATGTGCCGGGTCGTCTACCAGCCGGGCAAGACCGTCCCGCGCCACGCCCACGACCAGACCGAGCAGCTCATGGCGGTCGTCGAGGGCTCGGTGCGCATGACGATCGGCGACGAGACCCGGGACCTCGGTCCCGGCGACGTCGTGTGCGTGAACCGCGGGATCGAGCACGAGCTCTACTCCGAGCACGGGGTGACGTTCTTCGAGGCGCTCGCCCCGGTCCCGCTCGACCACGTCCCGGACAAGGAGCGCGACCTGTTCCTGTCCGAGGGCGGCGTCACGCACGTGGAGAAATGATGGCCGAATTCGACGGCAAGGTCGCGCTCGTCACCGGCGGCGGGCGCGGCATCGGGCAGGCGGTGGGCGAGCTGCTGCTCGCGCGCGGCGCGAAGGTCGCGTCGTTCGACCTCGACGCGAGCGGCTCGCCGGACGGCGCGGTGCCGGTGGAAGGCGACGCGACCGACTCCTCGTCGGTCGCGGACGCGGTCGCACGCGTCGAGCGCGAGGTGGGGCCGATCGACGCGGTCGTGTGCTGCGCCGGCACGGCCGGCGACTCGCTGCGCACGGTCGACGTCACCGACGACGAGTGGCGGCGCGTGTTCGCGCTGAACTGCGACGGGGTCTTCTACTTCAACCGCGAGGCGGCGCGGGTGATGACCCCGCGGGGCAGCGGTCGGATCGTGAACGTGGCCTCGATCGCGGGCAAGGAGGGCAACCCGATGGCCGCCGCGTACTCGGCGTCCAAGGCCGCGGTCATCGGCATGACGAAGTCCTTCGGCAAGGACCTCGCCACGTCCGGTGTGCTCGTCAACGCGGTCGCGCCTGCCGTGATCGCGACGCCGATGCTCTCCCAGATGTCCCAGGAGCACATCGACTACATGGTCGAGAAGATCCCGATGGGACGCCTCGGGCAGCCGGACGAGGTGGCGGAGCTGATCGCCTTCCTGGCCAGCGAGCGGATGTCGTTCTCGACGGGAGCGACGTTCGACATCTCCGGCGGGCGGGCAACGTTCTAGGACCGTGCCACCCGCGCTGGCCGCCGCTCTCACGGCGGCCCTGACCTCGGCCTCCGATCCGCTCGACCGCGCAGCGGCCGTCATCCGCGCGGCGTTCGGGATGGATCGGGTGTCCGTGGCGCGGATCGACGGGGACGCCGGGCGTTTCGAGATCGTCGCGACGGACGGCGCGGAGCTGCTCGCGGCGGGATGCGAGCTGCCCGTCGCGACGTGCACGTACTTCCTGACCACGGCGCGGGGCGAGGAGTTCGCCGAGCGCGACTTCGCGCGGTCGCGCACGTTCGACCTCCCGCTCGACGGCGTCGTGCAGGCGGCGGGGTTCCGGGCGGGCGGCTCCGCGCCGGTGCGCATCGACGGCCGCACGATCGGCGCGATCTCGTTCTCCGACGGCGCGCCGCGCGCCGGGATGTCCGAGGCGGTTCACGACCTCGTCGACGTCGGCCCGCTGCTCGCGCCGTACCTCGTGCCGCGCGCGCCCGCACCGGCGCCGCACCTGAGCCCGCGCGAGCACGAGGTGCTCGGCGCGCTGGAGGCGGGGCTGCGCTTCAAGCAGGTCGCGCTCGCGCTCGGGATCTCCGAGGCGACCGCGAAGACCCACGGGCGCAACCTCTTCCGCAAGCTCGACGTCACCTCCCGCGCGGAGGCGGTCCACGCCGCGCGGCTGCTCGGCATCGTCTGAACGTGCGATGGCGCCCGCGCCGCGAGCGGGCCACACTCGGCGCCGGTCACACCGCACGAGAGGAGACGACATGGGTCTCGAGGTGAAGGTCCTCGACCTGGGCGACATCGAGCTCGACACGAGCTTCCTCGTCCTCGCACAGGATCCCGGGCGCCGGCAGGAGGTGCCGACGTTCGGCTTCCTCATCGTCGGAGGGGAGGCGCCGATCGTGGTCGACACGGGCTTCAGCGAGCCGTCGATCATGGGCAACCTCGGCATGCAGGGCTGGTGGCGCGACGGCCAGGGGATGGAGGGGCAGCTCGAGAAGCACGGGCTGAAGATGGAGGACGTCCGCTACGTCCTGCACACCCATCTGCACATCGACCACGCCGGCTACGACTCGCACTTCCCGATGGACGGGACGACCGTGGTCATCAACCGCCGCGAGCTCGAGTACTCCGTCTCCGGCCTGATGGGCGAGCAGTACCCGGCGCCCTACATGAAGCACCTGGTCGACCGGCTGCACCACCCGGGCGCGCTGCGCCTCCTGGACCTCGAGGTCGTCGCCGAGGAGGAGATCATCCCCGGCGTCCGCGTCCAGGCCGCGGGCGGCCACACCGAGGGGTCGATGAACATCCTGGTCGACACCGACGAGGGCGTGGCGAACATCTGCGGCGACGTGCTCTACGACATCGAGCACCAGCTCATCCACCGCCACCTGCAGGTGATGGCCGACGACCCGGCGGTGACGGGCAACCACGGCGGGAGCAAGCGGGCCGAGAAGGCGGCGATCCGCAAGGCGCTGAACGGCTCGCGCTTCGTGCTGCCGGCCCACGACCGCCCGGCCGTGCTGGAGCGCGGCAAGGTCGTCGGCAGGACGTTCGACAGCGTCCCTGGCGAGCTGATCTCCAACGACGCGTGGCCGGGGAAGCTCACGCGCGACACACTGGGGTCGGGGGCGGGGTGGGCTAGGGGCTCACGACGCGGCCTCCGCCGCCGCCCGAGCCGGTCGTCTGCCGCTGGGCCGCGTTCGCGCTGCGCCTGATCGCCTCCGCGTACGCCACGTCGGCGGCCTCCAGGTCGCCGGCGCGGCGCAGCAGGTCCGCGCGTGCCGCGAGCAGCGGCACGTAGTCGCGCAGCGCCCGCTCGTCGCGCAGCTCGTCCAGCAGCTCCAGGCCCGCCTCCGGCGTCCGCGCGAACGACACCGCGACCGCGCGGTTCACGGCCACGACCGGCGTCGGCTGCAGCCGCTGCAGCTCGCCGTACAGGGACGCGATCCATCCCCAGTCCGTCGCCGCGAACGAGCGCGCGCGGTCGTGGCACAGCGCGATCCCCGCCTGCAGCGCGTACGGCCCCGGCTCGCGCAGTCGCAACGAGCGCTCCAGCAGGCCGGTCGCCTCGGCGATCGCGTCGCGGTCCCACAGCCGCCGGTCCTGGTCGCGCAGGTCGATCGGCTCGCCGCCCGGTCCGGTCCGTGCCGCCCGCCGCGCCTCCGTGAACAGCATGAGCGCGAGCAGACCGTGGGCCTCCGCGTCGTCGGGCATGAGCTCGCACAGCAGCCGGCCGAGCCGGATCGCCTCGGCGCAGAGGTCGGGCCGCGTCAGCGCGTCCCCGTCCGACGCGGTGTGACCCTCCGTGAACACGAGGTAGACGACCGCGAGCACGCCGCGCATGCGCTCGTCGAGCAGATCGTCGGACGGGACGCGGAACGGGATGCGCGCGTGTGCGACCTTCCGCCGCGCGCGCAGCAGCCGCGCCGCCATCGTCGGCTCGGGCACGAGGAACGCCCGCGCGGTCTGCGCCGTGCTCAGGCCGCCCAGCGACTTCACCGTCAGCGCGACGCGCGCGTGGAGCGCGAGCGACGGGTGGCAGCACGCGAACAGCAGCCGCAGGCGGTCGTCGGTGAGGGAGGTGTCGTCGTCCATCGTCGGGTCGTGGGCCTGCGTCACGGCGGAGCCGTCGCGCTCGGCGAGCGCCTCGAGCGTGCGCAGCCGCTCGTCGAGCGCGCGCGTGCGGCGGAGCCGGTCGATCGCCCGCCGCCTGGCCGTGGTCGTGAGCCAGGCGGCGGGGATCTCGGGCACGCCGTCGCGCGGCCACGTGGCCAGCGCGACGGCGTAGGCGTCCTGCAGTGCGTCCTCGGCGAGCGCGAGATCCCCGCCGAGATGGCGGACGAGCGTCGCCAGGACGCGGGGGCCGTCCTCGCGGGCGGCCCGCTCGAGCGCGCCGGAGGGCGTCAATCGAAGACGACGACCGGTCGCACCTCGACCGACCCGTACGTGATGTTCGGCATCTTCGCCGCCCAGCCGAGCGCGGCATCGAGGTCCTCGACGTCGATCAGGTAGTAGCCGCCGAGGATCTCCTTCGTCTCCGCGAACGGGCCGTCCGTGAGCAGCGTCTCGTCGTTGCGGACGCGCACGGTCGTCGCCGTCTCGGGGAACTGCAGCGCGTTGCCACCCCGCAGCGCGCCGGAGGCCTCGAGCTCCTGCGTGTAGGTGAACCACCGCTGCATGGCCTCCTGGCTCTGTGCCTCCGCGGGAGCCTCGGCCGGGTTGCCGTAGATGAGGAGCAGGTACTCCATGTCGTCGCCTCCTTCTCGGTGCTCCGGCCGGGTGCCGGAGCTGGTCCGCCTCCGTGACGAACCGCCCGGCGCGGATTCGACACCTTTCCACGCCGCTCGTCCAATTGGCGCGTAGACGCTCATGGCATGCTCGGGTCATGGACAGGCTCCTCGCACGCATCGGCCTCGCAGCGATGCCCGCTTCGGACGTCGACGGCCTGCGCGAGCTCCACCGCGCCTACGTCGGCACGGTCCCCTACGAGGCCCTCGCGGTCCAGCTCGGCGAGAGCGGGCCGCTGGACTCCGCCGACCTCCTCGACCGGGTCGTCTCCGGCGGCCGCGGCGGCTACTGCTTCGAGGTCAACACCGTGCTCCACGACCTGCTCGTCGGCGCGGGCTTCACCGTCGAGCGCCGCGTCGCGAACGTCGGCGGCGCCGAGCTGCCCAACCACATGGCGCTCGTCGTCGACGTCGACGGCGAGGAGTACCTGGCCGACGCGGGGCTCGGCGAGGGGCCGCTCGATCCCGTCCCGCTCGTGGACGGCGCGACGACGCCCGGCCCGATGAGCTGGACCGTCCGGCGGACGGAGGACGGCTGGCGCCTCGAGCAGCACGAATGGGGGTCGGTCGCGTACTTCACGTTCGGCGACACGCGCGCGGACCTCGACGACTTCCAGCCCCACCACCGGCGCCTCTCGCGTGAGCCGGACTCCTCCTTCGTCCAGACGCTCGTCGTCCAGCGCCCCTTCGACGACCGGATCGTGACCCTGCGCTCGCGGACGCTGTCGGTCGACGGCCCGGGGAGACGCGAGCGCGACGTCCTGCCCGACGCCGACGCGTGGGCGACGGCGCTGCACGACGAGTTCGGCGTCGACCCGGCGGTGCTGGGGGACGAGCGCATGACGCGGCTCTGGGCGCTCGCCGGCGCGCAGCACGAGGCGTTCCTCGCGCGCACCGAGTGAAATACCGTTGACATCTGGATACCGACGGTATCTAATAGACGCATGGCGACTCGGTTGTCCCGGCCGGAGCAGGTGCAGCGCAACCGGGGTCTCGTGCTCGAGGCGGCACGACGGGTGTTCCTCGAGCGCGGCTATGCCGGCGCGACACTGGATGCCATCGCCGACGAGGCGGGCTTCTCGAAGGGCGTCGTGTACTCGCAGTTCGCGGGCAAGTCGGATCTGCTGCTCGCGCTGCTGGAGGCCCGCATCGAGGAGCGCGCAGCGGAGAACCTGGCGGTCACCGAGGGGCTCGCGGGCATCGAGGGCCTGCAAGCGCTGCTGGGCGCCAACGCTCGTCGCACCCAGGACGCGCCGGCCTGGTCGCGGCTGCTCATCGAGTTCCGCATCACGGCGGGCCGCGACCCGGAGCTGAACGCCCGCTACGCCGCCGCCCACGCGGTCGGGGTCGAGCGCTTCGGCGATCTGCTGGGCGAGCTCGCCGCTCGTGGCGGCCTTCGGTTCGTCCACGGGTCGCAGATGGCGGCCCGCCTCATCTTCGCCCTCGATGCCGGCGCGACGCTCGAGCGGATCGCCGACCCCGACGGCATGCCTGCTCACGTGTTGGACGACCTCGTGTCGCGACTCACGGAGCCGATCTAGGAGGACCCGTGTCCACCACGACGACCACCCCACTCGCACCGCTGCGTCGTGCCTTCGCGAACGAGCTGCTCGCCGCCTACCCCGAGCTCATCGACCGGACGAGGTGGGATCGCGAGCAGCTGCTCGCCCACCAGCGCGTCCGGCTGCAGTCACTCCTGCGCGATGCGGTCGCCGGATCGCCCTTCCACGCGCGCCGCCTCGCCGGCATCGACCCGGCCGAGGTCGACCCCACGGACCTGAGCGCTCTGCCGGTCATGACGAAGGCGCAGATGATGGACGAGCTCGACGACGTCCTCACCGACCGCGCGCTCACGCGGGCAGAGGTCGAGGAGACGCTCGCAGCGACCGGCGACGAGCAGCGCGTCATGCGCGACCGCTACATCGCGTTCACGTCGGGAGGCAGCTCCGGCGTACGCGGCGTCTTCGTGTACGACGTGCGCGCCGCGGTCGGCTTCATCGGTCCGCTCACGCGTGGCCTGGCAGCGCGCATCCAGGCGATGGACGCCGTGCCGCCGGGCGGCGTGCCGATCGGGATGGTCGGCGCCCGCTCCGCGGTCCACCCGACGGGCGCCGCGCAGGGTCTGACCGCGGGCGGCGGCCTCCCGTACCACTACCTGTCCGTCCCGGTCACCGACGGGCTGCCGGAGATCGTGGCCAGGCTGAACGAGCTGCGCCCGCCGATGCTGATGGGCTACGCGACGGCCCTCGCGCGTCTTGCCCACACGGGCCTGGCCTACACGCCCGCCGCGGTCACGAGCACGAGCGAGACGCTCACGCCGGACCTGCGCGCGGCCATCCGCGAGGGCCTCGGCGCGCCCGTCGTCGACATCTACGCGACGACCGAGGGCCTCACCGGAGCCAGCGCTCCCGACGACGACGTCATCGTCCTCGCCGAGGACACGTGCATCGTCGAGGTGCTCGAGGACCGCGTCCTCATCACGCACCTCGAGAACCGCGTGCAGCCGCTCATCCGCTACGAGCTGCGCGACCGGTTCACGGTCGTCTCCGACGACGGGCTGCTGCGGGTCCGCGTCCAGGGTCGCTCGGAGGACGTCCTGCGCTGGGGCGCGATCGAGATCCACCCCGTCGTCATCCGGTCCGAGATCCTCCGCGTCCCGGACGTCCTCGACCACCAGGTCCGGCAGACGGCGCTGGGCGTCGATGTCGACGTCCTGGCCACGGGGGACGTGGACACCGACGACCTCCAGGTCCGGATCGCCGCCGCGCTCGCCGACGCCGGACTGGACCGGCCGGTGGTCGCGGTGCGCAGCGTCGTCGATCTCGGGCGCCACCCCGAGACCGGCAAGCTGGCGCGCGTCGTGCCGCTCCGCTAGGCCGGGCTCATGCCAGCAGGGCGAGCAGCTGCTCGCGGCTCGGCCCCGGCGGCGGCGGCGCGTCGTGCGCCGCGGCGAGCTCGGAGACGCGCTCGGCGAAGCCCGGTCGCGCCATGACCTCCTGCGGCAGCGCCAGGCAGGACATGATGTCCAGGAAGCCGCGGAAGACGTCGGGGTCGTGGCGCACCGCCGCGACGAGCGCCGCGGTGGTCTTCGCGGCGGGAGTGTCAGGCTCCGACGCGGGGCGCCCCTCGCGGATCGCCTCGACCTGTGCCCGACGCCCACGATCGAACGCGACCGTGGCCCGGTACCAGGGTGTGAGCCGCTCCTCGGTGCTCACGTCCCAGGCCTCGCTGAACGCCCGCGGATCGTGGACGTGCTCCCGCACGATGGCCGGCAGCCCCGCGGCGTGCATCAGGCCGAACGAGATGCCCCGGCCGAGCGAGGGGTTCGTGCACGCCGCGGCGTCCCCGACGAGGGCGACGCCGGTCGCGACCGGCCCGCCGTCGCCGGCGATGCGGCGATAGCGGTCGGCGATGCCGCTCATCGCGACGACCTCGCCCATCGGCTCGCCCTGGACCCAGTGGGCGTGGAGCGGCAGCGACTCCATGACGGCGCCCCACCGGTCGCTGTGGCGCAGCTGCTTCACGGGCTGGTCGCCGGTCGACCCGTAGATCGTCACCGACCAGGTGTCGCGATCGCCGGGCAGCGTGAGGATCGAGATCGACCCGATCGGCATGTTGAGCGGTGCGCGGTACTCCGGCAGCGTCCCGCGGAAGAACCGCGTGTAGTAGACGAAGCCGCTGTCCGCGGCCTCCTCGTGCATCGGCGGGGCGCCGGCCGCGGCGAGCCAGGCCGGCAGCTTCGAGCCGCGGCCCATCGCGTCGACGACGAGGTCGGCGTGGATCTCCTCGCCGTCGGAGGTCCGCACGCCGGCGACGTGCAGGACGCCGTCGCCCGCGGACGGGCCGGGGAGCACGCCGTCGACGCCGACGCCGCGGCGGACCTCCACGCCGGGCTCGTCCTCCGCCGCGCGCGCGAACGCCCGCTCGAAGGGCGGGCGGCGGGCGGTCAGGGTGACGAACCGGTCGTCGCCGGGCCGCGCCGCGCGGTCCGTGATCGACGGGGGGAGGGTGGTGAGCGGATCGAACCGGCGCGCGCCGTCGGCGACGAGCGCATCGGCGACGTCGGGCAGCTCCGCCTCGAGGACGTGACGCGTGCGCGCATGCACGTAGTGGGGCTGGCGGAACTGGGCGACCCCGCGGCGTGCCCAGGACTCCCAGGCCTCGTCGCACGATCCGGGGGCGGGCTCGGGATCGCGCTCCAGCACGGTGACGTCGTTGCCGTCCCGGGCCAGCATCGTCGCTGTCGCCAGACCGCAGATCCCGCCTCCGAGGACCACGATCCGCGGCATGCTCAGCGTTGGCGCTCGGCCGGGGGGAAGGGCCCGAAGAACCCGACGATCAGCTTGAGGCGACCGTCGCCGTCGAGCTCGCCGAAGTCCATGCCGTCGAGGGCGACGACACCGTCCGGCCCGAGCATCTGCCAGGCGAAGCGCAGCAGCCCGTCGTGCTCGTCGACGCCGCTGGCCATCTCGATGCGGTTCCCGGGCATCTGGGCGTGGAAGCCGCCGATGTGTCGCACGAGGGCCGCACGCCCCTCGGCTCGTCCGGACGGGTCGCAGTAGACGCCGTCATCGGTCCACGACCGCTCGAGCAGCGCGCGGCGAGCATCCTCGTCGTGCTCGTTCCACGCCGCGGCGTACGCGGCGACCGTCTCCTCGGCGGGCGCCATGCTGCCGACCCTCCCCCGAAAGGAGGGCCGGCGTCAAGTCAGGCCGGCACCGCTGGGGCCGGGATCGGCTCCCGCCACGGGCGGACCTGGTGCTCGGCGACCTGCGCCCCGAGCTTGAAGTGCCGCGCCTCCTCGTGGGTCTCCACGAACGGGAGGTTCGGGTCGTAGAGGTCGGCGGGGTCCGTGGGCGGCGGGCCGGTCTTCGACGTCTTGCCCGGCGTCTGGCGCCCGATGATCTCCTCGAGCATCCACACCGCCTCGATGAGCTTGTCGAGGTCGATGCCGGTCTCGATGCCCATCTCGTGCAGCAGGTTCACGACGTCCTCGGTCGCCGCCATCCCGGTCGCGCGGCCGTTGCCGCAGTACGGGCAGCCGCCCACGCCGCCGATCGTCGTGTCGATGAACATCTCGTCGCGGTCGTCCAGGACGCGCAGCGCCGCGTACGTCGTCGCGAGGGCGAGCCCGCGGCTGTCGTGCAGGTGCAGGTAGTAGTTGCGGATGTCGGGCCAGCGCTCCCGCGCGGCCTCGAGCTGCTCCTCCATCGTGTGCGGCGCGCACCAGCCCATCGGGTCGCCGAGGAGCAGCGTCGTCACCTTCACGCCCGCCTCCTCCCAGGCCGCGGCCTGGCGCTCGAACAGGTCCATCCGCTGCTCGAGCGAGAAGCGCCCCTCGAAGTTCGAGCCGAACGCGGCGTTGATCGCGATGCCCGCCTCGGTGATCCCGCGCTTCACCGTCCCCTCGACGATCGCGGGCCAGCGCTCGATCTCCTGCGCCTGGCTCATGTTCGCGTTGCGGCGCACGAACGTGTCCGACAGGTGCGTGAACAGCACCGGCGGCATCGACGCGCGCGACAGCGGCGGCGAGAACTCCTTCGCGCGCTCGCGGCCCTTCTGGTTGAGGGCGAGCGCGACGTACTTCACGCCCTCCACGGGCGTGAAGCGGCGCATGAGCTCGTCGATCTCCGCCATCTGCGGCGTGTACTTCGGCGAGACGAACGAGCCGACCATGATCGTCTTCAGCCCGGTCTGCGACAGGGCGTCGAGGAGGCGGACCTTGTCGTCGACCGAGATCGACGCGGACTCGATCTGCATGCCCTCGCGCATGCACTCCTCGGTGATGTGGACGCGGGGGTAGGACATCGCTCTCCTCATCACCCCCAGATCTGGGGGACGTCGTTGCCGGTGTCGATCCAGACGCTCTTGACCTCGGTGTAGCCGTGCAGCGCCTCGATGCCGAGCTCGCGGCCGAGCCCGCTCTGCTGGAAGCCGCCGAACGGCATGCCGTGGCCCATGAGCCGGTAGTTGTTGACCCACACCGTCCCGGCGCGGACACGCGACGCCACGCGGTGCGCGCGCTTGACGTTCTCGGTCCACACGCCCGCGGCGAGCCCGAACTGCGTGTCGTTGGCGATGCGCAGGCCCTCCTCCTCGCCGCGGAACCGCACGAGGCTCGCGACCGGGCCGAAGATCTCCTCGCGCGCGATCCGGGCGTCGAGCGGGACGTCGCCGAACACCGTCGGCTGGTGGAAGAAGCCGGCGTCCCCGGGTCGCGAGCCGCCCGCGAGCAGCTCGGCCTCGCCCTTGCCGATGTCGACGTAGGACAGGATCTTCTCGAGCTGCGGCTCGGACGCGACGGGACCGAGCTGCGAGCTGCTGTCGAGCGGGTCGCCGTGGCGCATGAGCGCGGCGCGCTCCGAGAGCAGGGCGGCGAACTCGTCGTAGATCGCGGCGTCGACGAGCACGCGCGAGCCCGCGATGCAGGTCTGCCCCGTGGCGGCGAACACGCCGGCCATGACGCCGTTGACCGCGTTGTTGAGGTCGGCGTCGTCGAAGACGATCTGCGGCGACTTGCCGCCGAGCTCCAGCGAGACGCGCGCGCCGCGGGCGGCGGCGGTGGCGCCGATGCGCAGGCCGGTCGTGGTCGAGCCCGTGAAGGCGATCTTGTCCACGCCCGGGTGGTCGACGAGCGCCGCGCCCGTCGGCCCGAGGCCGGTGACGACGTTGAACACGCCCTTCGGGACACCCGCCTCGACGGCGAGCTCGGCGAGCAGCAGCGTCGAGGTCGGCGTGACCTCCGACGGCTTGGCGACGACCGTGTTGCCCGCGGCGAGGGCCGGGAACAGCTTCCAGCCCAGGAGGCCGAGCGGCGTGTTCCACGGCGTGATGGCGGCGACGACGCCGATCGGCTCGCGGACCGTGTAGGTCGTGAAGTTCGGGAACGGCGCGCCCATCGTGTGGCCGTGGAGCTGCTCGGCCAGGCCCGCGTAGAAGTGGCAGTCCCCGGCCACCGCCTTGATGTTCGGGCCCATCTCGCTGACGAGCTTGCCGTTCTCGCGGATCTGCTGGTGGACCAGGCGGTCGGCGTGCTCCTCGATGAGCAGCCCGAGCCGGCGCAGGACCGCGGCGCGCGCGGCCGGCGGCTGGCGGGCCCAGTCCGTCTCCTCGAACGCGCGGCGTGCTGCCCGGACGGCCTGGTCGACCTGCTCGGTCGTGGCGACCGGGACCTGGCCCCAGGGGACCGTGGTGAACGGATCGACGCACTGGAACGTCCCGCCGTCGGCGCTCTCGACCCACTCGCCGTCGATGAGCATCCGGTAGTCGCGGTCGAGGTCGTCGGCGCGGGCATCCCCGACGCCCGTGGGTCCCGTCTGAACGGTCATTCGAGGTTCTCCTCCATCGTCGGCGCGATTGTAGTCAACCACCTGGTTGATGCCGGTGGCGCCTGTCTGTCTGCGAGCATGGTCGCATGGACGAGGCCCGGTCCGAGGGCGCCCCCGACGCACCCGCGCGCCGCAGGCGCGGAGACGGGGGTCGTCGCGAGAAGCTGCTGGAGACGGCCACGCGCGAATTCGCCGCCAAGGGCCTGGCGGGCGCGCGCGTCGATGCGATCGCCCGCGCGGCGCGGTCGAACAAGCAGCTCGTCTACTACTACTTCGGCAGCAAGATCGGCCTCTACAACGAGATCGTCGGGCGCATCGGGCCCGGGGTCCACGACGAGCTGTACCCCGACGTCGACGATCCCTCCGTGACGCTCGTGCAGCGCGTCCGGCGCCGCGCGACGCACACCTGGGGGCCGGTCGCCACGCGCTGGGGCCGGCTGCTCGGCTGGGAGGCGCTCGAGCGGGGGGACAAGGACATCCTGCGCGAGGAGGAGCGCCGCGGCTCCTGGCGGGAGCGCGGCCGCGAGATCGCCGACGCGCAGGCGCGCGGGGAGATCGACCGCCGCTTCGACCCCGAGATGCTCGCGCTCGCGCTGCTCGCGGTCGAGCTCATGCCGCGGATGCTCCCGCAGGTCGCGAAGATGGTCACCGGGATGAGCTTCCGCGACCCGGAGTTCGCCCGCCGGCAGGAGGAGCTGCTCGTCGAGCTGGTCGAGCACCTGCAGGGCGCTCAGGACACGGGCGACGCGAGCACCTCGCGGTAGTCCTCGTCCACGCGGGTGATGCTGCGGCTCGCCAGCAGCACCGCGAGGTCGATGGGGGCGAGGGACGTCGGCACGCCGGTCGGCGCGTCGGCGACGACCCCGAGCCGGCGCAGCTCCGCCAGCCGCGGCCCGTCGATGCCGAGGAGGCCGCGCAGGACGTCGTCGTTCGCCTCCCCGAACGCGGGCGCCGGTCCCCGGACGTGCGCGCCCTCGAGCCGGTAGGGCCTGCCGATGACCGGGCGCAGGCCGCAGCCCGGGCCGACATCGATCTCCTCGTAGAACCCCCGTGCGCGCAGGTGCTCGCTCGTGAGCAGGTCGCGCGCGTCGAGCACGGGACCCGCCGGGATGCCCGCGGCCTGCAGCTCGGCGGCGGCAGCCGCGGCGTCGCGGTCGCGCGCCCAGGCGGCGACGACCGCCATGGGGTCGGCGCCCGGTGCGACGCGCATCGCCCGCGTGAACGCCTCGGCCGACGGGATGCTCACCGCCAGCCAGCGGTCGTCGCCCGCCGCCGGGACGAGCCCGCTCGCGAACGCGACGAGATCCTCGTTGCCGCGCCGCGACAGCTCCTCGCCGTGCGCCTGCAGGTGCAGCACGGCCTCCGGCATGACGACGACGCCGAGCTGGTACATGCCGAGGTCGATGTGCTGGCCCTCGCCCGTGCGCTCGCGGTGCACGAGCGCCGCGAGCAGCGCGACGAGCCCGCTCCAGCACGCGACGAAGTCCGGGTAGGACTGCCCGACCTTCGCCGGCCTGCCGTCGCGGTAGCCCGTGAGGTGCGAGATCCCCATCGTCGCCTCGAGGCTCGTGCCCTGCGCCCGGAACGCGGCCCACGGCCCGGTCGAGCCGTAGCCGGTGTTCGACAGCGTGAGCAGGCGCGGATGGCGGGCGTGCAGGTCGGCGGCGGTCATGCCCCAGCCGCGCAGCACCCGCGGCGTGAAGTTGTCGAGCAGGACGTCGGTCTCGCCGAGCAGGTCGAGCAGCACCTCGCGGCCCTCCGCCTGCGACAGGTCCAGCGTCAGCGACCGCTTGCCGCGGTTGACGACGTGGAAGGCGCCCGAGCGGTCCCACCAGTTCCCCGTCGGGGCGTTGTCGAGGAAGGGATGGCCGAACAGCGCGCGCGTCTGGTCGAGGCGGTGGGGCGCCTCGACCTTGATGACCTCGGCCCCGAGGTCCGACAGCAGCGCGCCCATGTAGGGGACGGCGAAGACGGTCGAGAGGTCGACGACGCGCAGCCCGGCCAGCGGTGTCTCGCGGCGCTCGCGCGGCGCCCGCGGCGTCCAGTCCGGCGCGTCGCCGCCGAGCTTCGGGGCCCGTCCGCGGACCCGCTGCGGCGTGGCCGACAGGGACGCGATCGTGGCGGGGAAGCGCACGCCGGGCAGGTCGTCGAACTCGTGCCACGCCTCGCGCGCCTCCAGCTGCGGGCAGGCGAGGAGGTCCGACGGCGTCTGCACGCAGCCGCTGAGGTACCCCTCCCGCGAGGCGCGCAGGAAGAAGTCGCGGCCGGACTCCCCGGAGAGGTGCTCGGCGAGGATCGCCTGCAGCTCGACGGCGTGGTGCGTGCGCGACTCCGTGCTCGCGAAGCGCGGGTCGTCGAGGCGGGGGTCGCCGAAGAGGTCCGCGAGGCGCTTCGCCGCGATGAGGCCGCTCGTCTGCAGCGACACGAGCCCGTCGGCGGTGGGCAGCGGCTCGCCGGCCAGCGGGTCGCCGCCCGGAGGCCGGCGGCCCTGCACGGCGCCCACGAACGCGTAGTGCGCCTCGTTGAGCACGAGCTCGGACGCGATGCACTCCTGCAGCGAGAGGTCGACGTGGACGCCGCCCCCACCGAGGTGGGCGGCGAGCGTCGCGTACGCGGCGTTCAGCCCCCCGCACCACAGCGACTGCTGCAGCCCGTGCTTGAGGGGCTCGCGGTCCGACGTGCCGCTGATCTGCATGATCCCGCCGGTCGCCTGGAGGATCAGGTCGGTGGCGGCCCACCCGCTCCAGGGCCCGTCGGCGCCGAAGCCGGCCACGGTGGTCACCGTGAGCGCGGGGTGCGCGGCGAGCAGCTCGGCGGGCGGCGCGGGCAGGGCGTCCGGCGGGGCGATGACGACGTCGGCGCCCGCAAGGAGCCCGGCGCCGTCGCCGACGACCGAGCGCTTGCCCCAGTTGCACTGCTCGAAGAGCAGGCTCGTGCCGTCGTCGAGCAGCGGCTCGGCCCCGCGGAGCGGGTCGCCCTCGGGCGGCTCGGCCTTCACGACCTCGGCGCCGAGGTCGCCGAGCAGGCGGGCGGCGAACGCGGTGGGGATGCCGCTGCCCAGCTCGACGACCCGGACGCCGTGGAGCGCGCCCGCCACGGCCTACTCCGGCAGGCCGGGGAAGGGGTAGGGCACCGGCGGGCCGTCGCGGAGCGGCAGGACGCCGGTCGCGGTGCCCGGCGTGCTGTTCTCGCCCCGGGGGTTGTGGATGCCGATCTCGCAGACGACGAACCCGAGCCCGTCGCGCTCGTAGGCCTCGGTGACCGTGCCGCGCGCCTCGAGCACGTCGCCCACGTGGTCCATCTTGCGGAACGAGAAGCCGATCTTCGCGAGCCAGCCCTCCGGCTCGAGCCACTCGCGCATGAGCTGCACGAGGACGTGCTGCTTCCACGAGCCGTTCACGAGCAGGCCGGGGAGGCCGTCGTGCTCGCGCGCGAACGGGTCGTCGTAGTGGATGCGGTGCCAGTTCTCGATGGCCGCCGACCACCGGAAGAGGTGCATCGGCGTCATCGGCCCGCGCACGAGCGGCCCGATCTCGTCGCCGACGGCGACGTCCTCGAAGCAGCGCGGACTATCCATGGCTCCTCCGACCCGCGGTTGTGTCGCCCTGCGACACAACCGCACCCGAAGACGAAGTCTTCGGCCTCATCGGATGATCACCGTCATCGTGGAGACGAGCAGCGTCTCGTCGTCCTGGTTGGTGTAGGTCGTCTCGACCTTGAGGAGGACCATGGGACCGCTGCGGCCCTCGCGCTCGGAGATGTCCGTGTAGCGCGACTGCGCGCTCACGACGTCGCCGAGCTTCGCGAGCCGGAAGAACTCGGCCTCGGTCCCGCCGTTGAGGATCCGCTTGAGCGGGACGTCGATCGGCGGGAGCCCGCCCAGGCCGGCGGCGAGGTCCGTGCCGTCCCAGCCCGGGTCGTCGTGGACGCGGTCGAGCGGGTCCGGCGTGCCGGGCGCGCGCCGGGTCGTGCTGTGCATGGGGTACAGCGGCGTCGCGACGACCTCGCCGTAGCGGCTCGCCGCGGCGGCCTCCTCGTCCCAGTGGACGGGGTTGCCCTCCATGACGGCCTGCACGAACCGGCGCAGCTCGTCCGGCCCCAGCGGGTACGGGGCCGTGAGCTTCGGGCCGGGCACCCCGATGAGCGCCCGCATGTCGTCGGTGATGTACGGATCATCTCAGACGGCGGCGACCTCGCGTGCCGCGGCCTTCGCGGCGTGCGCGCCGGCGATCCGGCCGAACGTCAGCCCGCGGAGGACCGAGGTCCCGACGGGGTAGTAGCGGTAGAAGACGCCGGTCATCTCGCCCGCGCCGTACAGGCCGGGGATCGGCGCGCCGGCGGGGGAGACGACGCGGGCCTGGGCGTCGGTCCGCACGCCGCCGAACACGAAGCACACCGCCGTGGTGAGCGGGTAGCCGACGAACGGCCCGCGCTCGATCGGCTGCGCCCAGTTCGTCTTGGGCGGCGTGATCCCCGTGGTCGCCTTGCCGTCCATCGTCGTCGGATCGAACGGCTGCGGGCCGGCCGCGGCGTTGTACTCGGCGACGGTCGCCTCGAGCGCCGCGGGGTCCAGGCCGAGCTTCTCCGCGAGCCCGGCGAGCGTGTCGGCGGTCTCGGGCTCCTTGTCGGTCGTGTTCAGCAGCTCGTAGAACGGCACGGTGACCATCGACTGGTCGCCGATGAGGTAGGCCTCGTTCTCCTGGTTGCGCCAGATCTCGTACGAGAAGGCCTCGAACGTCCGGTCCAGCGGCGCCACGCCCTCGTCGAGGAAGCGCTTCGCCTGCCCGTTCACGAGGATCCCGTAGGGATACGAGAGGACGACCGCGTCGGGGTACGTCGTGCGGCGGTCGTACGGCTCGCCGTGCACCATGTCGAACTGCCCGGCCACGCCGCCGCCGACCGCGGTCGCCATGCGCAGGCCGTCGCCCGTGTTGTACGCCAGCCCGGGTGCGATGAGCGGCATGTCGTCGGCGTTCGGCCCGAGGTACTGGGCCATGAGCGCCTTGTTGTTCTGCCAGCCGCCGCAGGCGAGGATCACCGCGGGGGCGCTCAGGGTGCGCAGGTAGCCGTCGCGGCCGCGGGCGGTGATGCCGGTGATCGCGCCGCGCTCGTCGGTGACGAGGTCGACGGCCTCCGTCTCGTAGTGGATCTCGACGCCGTCGACGCCCTCGAGCACGCCGGCGAGCGTCTCGACGATCGCCTTGCCGCCGCCGTTCGGGCTGGCCTCGCGGCCGCCGTACACGCCGGTGGCGAGGCCGAGCGGGTAGTGGATGAGCTCCACGCCGCGCTCCTCGACGAAGCGGATCGACGCGGGCGTCTCGCGCTCGAGCGTGCGGAGGTAGTCCAGGTCCGCGTCGCGGTGGGTGGCGGCGACGGTGTCGACGAACGTGGGGTCCAGGTTGTTGTCGTCGTCGATCCGGATGCGGGCGGTCGTGTACCGCGTCGCCCCGCCGCGCTCGTCCTTCGGGGCCCGCTCGAGGACCGCGATGCGCGCGCTGCGGCTCTCTTCCTTGGCCGTCTCGGCGTACGACAGCGCGGCGCAGAGCCCGGCGCCTCCCATGCCGACCACCACGACGTCGTAGGACGCGTCGCTCATGTCCCTCTCCTCGACTCGATGTCCGTTGGCATTCAACCAGATGGTTGGCTTCCGAGCGCACGGAGCATGAAGCTCCCGTCGCCCGCCAGCTCGGGCGCGTCGATCGCCGCCCCGACGGCCAGCAGCAGCCCCGTGGACATGAAGACGCGGATGTCGTCCTCGCCGTGGCCCGACACCTCGCGGACCCAGGAGCAGACGGCGGTGTAGCGCTCGCGCACGTGCGTGCGGATGTCCTCGTCGCCGCACGCCGCGTAGGCGTGCAGCTGGAACAGCAGTCGGCTGCGGTCCTCGATGAGCGCGATGTACGCATGGCCGAGGACGCCGAGCACCGGCTCCGCCGGATCACGGGCCGCGTAGGCCTCCTGGAACGTGCGCAGGACGTGGTCGAACGCATCGTCGACGGTCGCGGCGAACAGCGCGCGCTTGGTCGGGAACAGGCGGAAGAGGTAGGCGTGGGAGATCCCGGCGCGACGCGCGATCGCCTCCGTCGAGGCGCCGGCGAGCCCGGCCTGCGCGAACTCCTCCACCGCCGCGTCGACCAGCTGCGCGCGGCGCTCCTCGGCGGTCATGCGCGGGGACACCGGTCCAGTATGCATCGACGGATGGGAAAGCGGCCGACCGGGAAGGCTGCGCGTCGAGATGCTGCGCGTGCCCCTGTCCCTGGCGGTGCTGCTGTCCGCCCTGCTCGCAACCACCACGGCCGCCGCGGCGGCCGAGACCTGGGAGCCTGCCGACAAGCAGGCCTTCGGCACCGCCCACGACCTGCGCTCGAAGGTCTGGTTCACGCTCGGGAGCACCGGGATGGACGAGGCGTACTGGCCGCGCATCGACCGTCCTGCCGTGCGCTCGCTCGACCTGAAGGTCGGCGGCAAGCCCGAGTCGGCCATCGCGACGGGGCAGGTCACGCCGTCGGATCCGCGCAGCCTCACCCCGCGCCAGGTCGTCACCGCGCGCGACGGTGCGTGGCGGATCACGAAGACCTACGTCACCGATCCCGCGCGCGACGTCGTGCTGATCGACGTCGACGTGCGCTCCCTGAACGGGCGGCCGCTGCGCCTGTCGACCGATCTCCGCGCCGGGCTCGACAAGGACCGCCGGGCCGAGACGGCGCTGCTCGCCCGGCCGGCGCTCCGCGAGGTCGACGGCGTCCGCAGCACCCACGTCACGCTCGCTCTCGGGCTCGGGCGCACCCGGCAGGCGGCGCAGGACGCCGCCGCCGCCTCGCTCGCGCAGGGCTTCGCCGCCGTGTCCGCGAGCTACGCGAAGGGCTGGCACGACTACCTCGACTCGCTTCCGCCGCGGCCCGCCGCCGCCGCGCCCTACGCCGCGCTGTACGACACGTCGCTCATGGTGCTCGCCGCCAGCGAGGACAAGACGTACCGCGGCGCGTCGGTCGCGTCGCCGAGCATGCCGTGGGCGTGGGGGCAGAACACGATCGAGAAGCCCTCCGGCGTGTACCACCTCGTGTGGTCGCGCGATCTCTACCAGGTGGCCACGGCCCAGCTGGCCGCCGGCGACCGCGCCGCGGCGGAGCGCTCGCTGGACTTCCTCCTCTTCCGCCAGCAGAAGCCCGACGGCTCCTTCCCGCAGAACTCCGAGGCCGACGGCACGGAGCACTGGAAGGAGATCCAGATGGACCAGGTCGGGATGCCGATCATCCTCGCCTGGCAGCTCGGGCGCACGGACGCGCGCACGCTCGCGAAGGTCCGTCTCGCCGGCGAGTACCTCGTGAAGAACGGCCCGCTCACCGGTCAGGAGCGCTGGGAGAACCAGCGCGGCTGGTCGCCCGCGACGATCGCCGCGGAGATCGCGGGGCTCGTGACCGGCGCCGACCTCCTGCGACGGACGGGCGACGCCACGACGGCCGCGCGCTGGGAGGCGACCGCGGACGCATGGCAGCGCAGCGTGCAGGCGTGGACGGCCACGACGAACGGCCCGCTCTCCACCGGCCCGTACTACCTGCGGGTGACGAAGGACCGCGCGCCGAACCGGGCGACGACGTACAACGTCGGCGACTCGGGCCCGTCCGCCGCCGACCAGCGCCGCGTCGTCGACCCGAGCTTCCTCGACCTCGTGCGCCTGGGCGTGAAGCCGGCGAGCGACCCCGTCATCGAGAACACCGTGCGCGTCGTCGACGACCAGCTGAAGGTCACGTCGCGTCTCGGGACGTTCTGGCACCGCTTCTCCTACGACGGCTACGGCGAGACGTCGACCGGCGAGCCGTGGGAGATCGGCAAGCCCGACACCTACCAGACCTACGGCCGCGCGTGGCCGCTGCTCGCGGGCGAGCGCGGGGAGTACGAGCTGGCGTCGGGCCGGCCGGCGACGGAGCAGCTCGCCTCGATGGCCGCCGCCGCGGGCTCCGCGCTCATGCTGCCCGAGCAGGTCTGGGACGGGCGTCCGCCGTCGAGCGGCACGGCCGCGACCCCGGGCAAGGGGACCCTCAGCGCGACGCCGCTCGCGTGGTCGCACGCGCAGTTCGTCCGCCTCGCGCTCTCGATCGACGCGGGCGCGCCGGTCGAGCGCCCGGCGATCGTGGCCTGCCGGTACGCCGTCGTCTGCCGGTAGTTGCCCTGGCCGAACGCCGCGCCGTAGTGTCGCGTCATGGAGGCGAACGCGGCGCGGGCGACGGTCGAGCCGCTCTCGCGCTCCACCGTCCTGGGCCTCGTCGCGATGGGCGTGGCGGTGTTGATCATCGCCAACGACTTCACCGCGCTCAGCGTCGCGCTGCCGGCGATCGAGCGGGACCTCGATGCCGAGCTCAGCACGGTCCAGTGGGTCATCAACGCCTACGCGCTCACGTTCGGCGTGCTCATCGTGACGGGCGGCCGGCTCGCGGACACGTTCGGGCGGCGACGGGCGTTCGTCGCCGGGGCGGCGATCTTCGCGGGGTTCTCCGTGCTCGGCGGCGCCGCACAGGGCGTCGTGTGGCTCCTCGCCTGCCGTGCCCTCATGGGCATCGGGGGTGCGCTCATGTGGCCCGCGATCCTCGGCATGACCTACGCCGTGACCCCGCGGTCCCGCGCCGGGCTCGCGGGCGGCATCATCCTCGGCGCTGCGGGGCTCGGCAACGCGATCGGGCCGCTGCTCGGCGGGGCGCTGACCGACGCGCTGTCCTGGCGCTGGATCTTCTTCGTGAACGTCCCCGTCGCGGTCGTGGGCGTCCTCGTGACGCTGTGGGCGATCCCGGCCGACGCGCCCGAGGCCGAGCACGAGCGGCTCGACGTGCGCGGCGTCGCGACGCTGTCGGCCGGTCTCGTGGCGCTGCTGGTCGCCCTGGACCAGTCCGATGCGTGGGGCTGGGGCGACCCGCGGGTCCTCGCCCTCGCCGTGATCTGCGTGGCGATGCTCGCGGCGTTCTGCCTCGTCGAGCGCCGCGCCGGAGACGCGGCGCTCGTCCCGCCCGCCGTCATGGGCAACGCACGCTTCGCATGGTGCTGCCTGGCCGTGCTCCTCATGTCCGCGGTCTTCTTCGCGGCGCTGCTCTACCTGCCGCAGTTCATGACGAAGGAGCTCGACTTCACCGCCGTGCAGGCGGGCGCCGGGCTGCTGCCGATGATGGCGACGTTCGCCGCGACGTCCTTCGCGGCAGGGCCGATCTACACGAAGGCCGGCCCGAAGGTGGTGGTGTCGGCAGGGGCCGGCTGCATCACCGTGGGGATCCTGCTGCTGTCGCGGATCTCCAGCGGTGACGACTACGCGGCGCTCGTGCCCGGCATGGCCGTCCTCGGCGTCGGCGTCGGGCTCTTCTACTCGTCCGTCACGACGGCGGCGGTCACGGCGCTCGACGAGTCGCGCGCCAGCCTGGCCGGCGGCATCGTCTACATGTGCCAGATCGGCGGCGGGTCGGTCGGTCTCGGGCTGAACACCGCGATCGTCACCGCGTCCGCCTCGCTCGTCGGCGGCATCCGCGACGCCTTCCTCCTCGACGCCGTGCTCGCCTTCTGCGCCCTGCTCGTCTCCCTGCTGTTCGTCGGTGGCCCGCTCCGGGCCCCGAGAACCCGTAGCTAGGCTCACCCGATGGACGAGCGCGCCCTCGCGGAGCGGCTGATGTCGTACGACACCTCCACCCCGGACGGTGTGCGCAACGCAGCGTCCTTCGTCCAGGGGTGGCTCGGATCGCACGAGATCGAGCACCAGGTGCGCGACTTCGACGGCCTGCCCGTCATCCTCGCCACGGTCGGCCCGCCGGTCGGCCCGACCGTGGTCCTGCACGGCCACATCGACGTCGTCCCGGCGCACGACGAGCAGTTCACGCCGCGGATCGAGGGCGACCGGCTCATCGGCCGCGGCGCCTACGACATGAAGGGCGGCCTCGCGGCGATGATGTGCGCGCTCGTCGACGTCGCGCGCCAGCACGCGGTGCGCGTCGTCTTCATGTGCGTGCCCGACGAGGAGAGCGAGGACGTCGAGCACCGCTCGACCGACACGCTCGTCGCCGAGGGCCTCACGGGCGACTTCGCGATCACCGGCGAGCCGACCGACCTGCACATCGGCGTCCAGGCCAAGGGCGTCCTCGCGATCCGCCTCGCGGTGCACGGGACGGCCGCGCACGGCTCGACGCCGTGGCTCGGCGACAACGCGATCCTGAAGGCCCACGACGTCTTCCGTCGAATCGAGACCCTGCCGTTCAGTCGTGAGAGCTCCGAGCTGTTCGACCGCCCCTCGATCTCCCTGAACGGGATCACCGGGGGCGACGCGTTCAACAAGGTCCCCGACCGCTGCGAGATCGACGTGGACATCCGCTATCTCCCCAACCAGGAGCCGGAGGCGATCCTCGGCCAGATCCGGGCGATCGGCGATCTCGACATCCTCAAGTGCTTCACCCGCGCCCCCGCGATCGTGCACCGGACGAACCCGTACGTCCTCGCGCTGCGTGACGCGGTCGGCCGCTCGGTCGGCGGGGACGCCCTGTCCGTCGGCCGCGACGGCGCCTCCGACGCGGTCTCGTTCCTGGAGGCGGGTGTGCCGGCGGTCGAGTTCGGCCCGATCGGCGGCGGCCACCACGGGCCGGAGGAGTGGGTCTCGGTGGCGTCGCTGCACGCCTATCGGCAGGCGCTCGGCGCGTTCGTCGCCCGGCTGCCCCGCCATCTGAACGTCAACGGCGCGGACGTCCCAGCCGTTCGCGCGGCTTCTACACTGCCCGACCCGTGAGCGCCTGGCCGGAAGCCGACGGTCCGCCGCCGCGTCCCGGCCGGCGGATGCTCCTGCGTTTCGCGCTGGGCAGCGTCGCGATCGTCCTGCTCGGGGCCGCGGTGGTCACGACCGCCCTGCGCCTGGAGATCAACGAGACGGTGCAGGCGTTCGTCCGCGAGACGATCCCGATCCGCGGCGTGCAGAACGTCCTCGACGACGTCGAGGCGGGGAAGCCGCAGACGATCCTCGTCCTGGGCTCCGACAAGCGCTACAAGGAGAGCGCGGCGGACGGCGCGCGGTCGGACACGATGATGCTCATCCGGCTCGATCCGGAGAAGAACGCGACCGCGGTCATGTCGATCCCGCGCGACCTCAAGGCGACGATCCCCGGCCACGGCGTCGACAAGATCAACGCGGCGTACTCGCTCGGCGGCCCGAAGCTCGCCGTCACGACGGTCCGCAGCCTCCTGAACATCCCGATCAACCACGTCGTCAACGTGAACTTCGGCGGCTTCTCGCGGGCGGTGAAGCGCCTCGGCTGCTTCTACATCGACGTCGACCGCCGCTACTTCAACGACAACAACCCGCCGGCGGGCGGCGGCGGCGAGCGCTACGCGGTGATCGACATCGAGCCGGGCTACCAGCGCCTCTGCGGCCTGGACTCCCTCGACTACGTGCGCTTCCGCCACCTCGACGACGACTTCGTGCGCGCCGCGCGCCAGCAGAGCTACCTGGAGCAGGCCAAGTCGCAGGTCGGCGTCGGGCGGCTGTTCTCCGACCGCGAGGAGCTGCTGCGGATCTTCGGCCGCTACACGCAGACGGACATCAACTCCGAGGGCGCGATCCTGCGCCTCCTGCGGCTGACCTACGAGGCGACGAAGTCGCCGATCCGCGAGGTCCGCTTCCCGGCCGGGATCGAGAACGACACCAGCGGCTCGTACGTCACGATCACCGACGACAACCTGCGCAAGACCGTCCGGCAGTTCCTCGAGGTGCGCGGGTCCTCCGGCTCCGGCGCACGCAAGCCGACGACGACGACCCCGTCGACCTCGGGCACCAAGGCGAGCGCGAAGAAGAAGGCCTCGAAGAAGTCGAGCTCCGCGGCGCTCGCGCCCGGCCTCGTGGCGGCGAAGGTGCAGGGCGAGGACTTCGTCGCGACGATGTCGACCAAGGCGGGCAGGCTGCCGGTCTACTACCCCGCGGTCCGCACGAACGCCGGCTTCGCCAACCAGTCCTCCAACCCGCGGCTCTACACGATCCGAGACCGTGCCGGCTACGCGTACAAGGCGTACCGGATCGTCGGCTACGCGGGCGAGAACGGCCAGTACTGGGGCGTGCAGGGCACGAGCTGGCGCTCCCCGCCGATCCTCGACGACCCCGGCGGCACGATCAAGATGCGCGGCCGGACGTACCACGAGTACTACGACGGCACGCGGCTGCGGCTGATCTCCTGGCGCACACCACGAGGCGTCTACTGGGTGTCGAACACGCTGTCGCGCACGCTGACGAACCCGCAGATGCGCGACATCGCGAAGTCGCTCACGCGCGTCGGCACCTAGCTAACCTCACCCGCCTCATGAGCGAGCAGCGCGCACCGATCGGCGTGATCGGCACCGGCTACGTCGGACTCGTCACCGCCGCCGGTTTCGCGGAGCTCGGGTCCGAGGTCGTCTGCGTCGACATCGACGTGGACAAGATCGATCGCCTGAAGCGCGGCGAGATCCCCATCTACGAGCCGGGCCTCGCGGAGATCGTCGCGAAGAACCGCGAGCGGATGCACTTCACGACGCAGCTGTCCGACGCGCTCGAGCGCGCGGAGCTGCTGTTCGTCGCGGTCGGGACGCCGCCGACGTACTCGGGCGACGCCGACCTGAGCGCCGTCCATGCGGTCGTCGAGGCCATGCCGGCCTCCGACCACCACGCGCTCGTCATGAAGTCGACGGTGCCGGTCGGGACCGGCGCGTCGATCAAGCGCGTCTTCGCCGAGCAGGGCAAGGCGGGCTTCCGCTACGTGTCGTGCCCCGAGTTCCTCAAGGAGGGCTCGGCGGTCAAGGACTTCCTGAGTCCGGACCGCGTCGTCGTCGGCGACGACGGCGACTGGGCGGGCGATGCGGTCGTCGACCTGTACGCGCCGCTCGACGCCCCGCTCGTGCGCACCGACATCTCCTCGGCGGAGATGGTGAAGTTGGCTTCCAACGCCTTCCTGGCCACGAAGATCTCGTTCATCAACGAGATCGCGAACGTCTGCGAGGAGACGGGAGCAGACGTCCTCGAGGTCGCGCGCGGCATGGGGCTCGACGACCGCATCGGGTCGAAGTTCCTCCAGGCGGGCATCGGGTTCGGCGGCTCGTGCTTCCCGAAGGACGTCTCGGCGCTCAAGCAGCTCGCGGGCAACTCCGGCTACCACTTCCAGCTGCTGAACGCGGTCATCGAGGTCAACGAGCTGCAGAAGCGTCGTGTCGTCGCGAAGCTCCAGAAGCACCTCGGCTCGCTCGTCGGCCGCCGGATCGCGCTCCTCGGCCTCGCGTTCAAGCCCGACACCGACGACATGCGCGAGGCGTCCTCGCTCGTCCTGAGCGCCCGGCTGCAGGCCGACGGCGCCCAGGTCGTCGCGTTCGACCCCGTCGCGGAGGCCGAGGCGCGGCGGCTGATCCCGGGCGTGCAGTTCGCCTCCGGCTCGCTCGCCGCGGTCGAGGACGCGGACGCCGTCGTGCTCGTCACCGAGTGGCAGGAGTTCAAGGAGCTCGACTGGTCGGACGTCGCCTCGCGCATGCGCGGGAGCCTCGTCGTGGACGGCCGCAACGCCCTCGATGCCACCGCGGTCCAGGCGGCCGGACTCTCGTACGAGGGCGTCGGGCGCGGCACCGTGGCATCCTTGGCCCTCCCGTGAGAACCCCTCCATGCAGGCGGTGATCCTGGTCGGGGGCGAAGGCACCAGGCTTCGCCCGCTGACCTCGACCGTCCCCAAGCCCGTCGTTCCGCTCGTGGACAGGCCGTTCATCGTCTACATGCTCGAGTGGCTGCGCGGCCACGGCGTGGACGATGTGATCCTCTCGTGCGGCTTCCTCGCGACGAGCGTGCGCAACGTCCTGGGCGACGGCTCCGCCTTCGGCCTGCGGCTGCGTTTCGTCGAGGAGCCCGAGCCGCGCGGCACCGCCGGGGCGCTCAAGTACGCGGAGGGTCTGCTCGAGGAGCGCTTCCTCATGCTCAACGGGGACGTGCTGACCGACATCGACCTCACGGCGCAGATCGCGCAGCACGAGTCGACGGGCGCGACCGGCACGCTCGCCCTCGTCCCGGTGACGGATCCGTCGGCCTACGGCCTGGTGCGCCTGAACGACGACGCGAGCGTCAAGGAGTTCCTCGAGAAGCCGCCCGCCGACCAGATCGACACGAACCTCATCTCCGCCGGCGCGTACGTCCTCGAGCGCAGCGTGCTCGACCTCGTCCCGGCCGACAAGCCGGTGTCGATCGAGCGGGAGGTCTGGCCGCGACTCGTGGGCAACGGCCTCTTCGGCTTCACCGCGAACGCCTACTGGCTCGACATCGGGACCCCTGAGCGGTATCTCCAGGGCACGTTCGACATCATCGAGGGCAACGTGGCGACAGCTGTGACAGAGCGACTGGGGACCGGCTTCCTCTCGGTGTCCGAGGATGCGGTCGTCGACGGTCGCGTCGTCCCGCCTGCGGTCGTCGAACGCGGCGTGCACATCGCCCATGGCGCGCACGTCGGGAGCCTCGTCGTGCTGGGCGACGGGGTCAGCGTCGGACGCGGCAGCACGGTGGAGCGCAGCGTCGTGCTGCAGGGCGCAGAGATCGGCGCCGACTGCGTGTTGCGCGACTGCATCGTCGGACCCGGTGTGCGCATCGGAGACCGGACGCAGATCACGAACGGTGCCGTGCTGGGAGAGGGCGTCACGATCGGCGCCGAGAACGTCGTCACGCGCGGAGCTCGCGTGTTCCCGGGGGTGGAACTGCCAGATGGCGCACTCAGGTTCTGACGTCGAGGAGGCGCTGCGGCTCGACCGCGCCGCCATCGAGGCGGTCGACGCATCCGACCTGCTCACCGACGTGCTCGCGATCCCCGAGCACATGCGCGACGCGCAGTGGAAGGTGGAGTCCGCGCGACTCGAGGAGTGGGACTCGCCCGGCGGCCTGGTGGTCGCGGGCATGGGCGGCTCCGCGATCGGCGGCGCGCTCGCCAAGGCGGCGCTCGGCGATCAGGCCTCGCGCCCGATCTTCACCGCGCGCGCGTACGGCCTGCCGGCGTGGACGCAGCCGGACACCACCGTGCTCTGCGCGTCGTACTCGGGCAACACCGAGGAGACGCTCGCCTGCTACGAGGCGGCCGGGATGCTCGGCGCCCACCGCATCGTCGTGACGAGCGGCGGCGAGCTCGCGCGCATGGCGCGCAAGGACGACGTCCCCGTGATCCCGGTGGCGGGCGGCCTGCAGCCGCGCGCCGCGGTCGCATACATGACCATCGCCACCCTCGAGGTCGCGTGGCTGTGCGGGGCGGGGCCGCGGATGACGACGGAGGTCGACGTCGCGGCCGAGCACCTCGAGGAGCTCGTGACGGAGTGGGGGCCCGACGGCTCCGACGCGTCGGAGGCCAAGGTCCTCGCGCGCGGGCTGCACGGAGCGATCCCGATCGTCTCCGGCTCGGGCCTGACCGAGGCCGTCGCGTACCGGTGGAAGACCCAGATCAACGAGAACGCCAAGCTGCCGGCGTTCGCGAGCGAGCTTCCCGAGCTGAACCACAACGAGATCTGCGGCTGGTCGGGCGCCGGGAGCCTCGGCCGGTTCGCGGCCGTGTTCCTCGGCGATGCCGACATCCATCCGCGCGTGCGCGACCGGATCGAGCTGACCGAGGGCCTCATCCGCGAGCAGGGCCACGCGACGTTCGTCGTGCGGTCGCGCGGCCAGACGCGGGTCGAGCGGGTGCTGTCGCTCGTGCTCCTCGGCGACCTCGTGTCGCTCTACCTCGCCGTGCTGCGGGGGATCGACCCGACGCCGGTGGACGTCATCGAGTCGCTGAAGTCCCGCCTCGCCGAGCGGTAGGACCAGGCCTTCCGGATAAAGGCGGACGCTCGGCGTCCGATAGCTGTGGCATGCGCGCACGGCGACGATCGGCGATGAGCCGGGCGGTCCTCACCCAGCGCCGCCTGCGCCTGGAGCGCGATCGCGCGCAGCGCTACCTGGACGTCGCCGGCACGCTCGTGGTCGTCCTCGACGACGCGGGCCGGGTCGAGCTCATCAACCGGCAGGGCTGCGAGCTGCTCGGGTTCGACGAGGACGAGCTGCTCGGGCGCGACTGGTTCGGCGCCGTCGTGCCGGCCGCCGATCGCCTCGACGCCCGCCTCGCGTTCATGCGCCTGGTGTCCGGCGTCGACACCGCGGGCTCGAGCCTCGAGGCGCTCGTGGAGACCCGCGGCGGCGAGACGCGCACGATCGCCTGGCGCAACGCGGTCCTCCACGACCGCGCCGGCCGCGTCACCTCGGTCCTGCGTTCGGGGGAGGACGTCACCGAGCGCAAGCGCGCCGAGGCCCAGGTCGCGTTCCTCGCCTACCACGACCGCCTCACCGGCCTCGCGAACCGGACGCTCCTGGAGGCGCAGGTCCGCCGCGACCTCGGCCGCGCCCGCCGCACCGACGGCTCGCTCGCGCTCCTCTACTTCGACCTCGACAACTTCAAGCTCGTCAACGACTCGCTCGGCCACCAGGCCGGCGACGCGGTGCTGGCCGAGGCCGCGCGCCGCGTCTCGGACCTCACGCGGACCGGCGACGTGCTGGCACGCCAGGGCGGCGACGAGTTCCTGCTCCTGCTCGGCTCCGGCGGCGACGAGGACCCGCGCCGTGCCGCGCAGACCGCGGGCGAGCGGATCGCCGCCGCGCTCGACGAGCCCTTCGAGATCTCCGATGCGCTCTTCCACGTCGGCGCGTCGATCGGCGTCGCGCTGTACCCGGAGCACGCGGCCGACGCGGACACGCTCTTCAAGCACGCCGACCACGCGATGTACCAGGCCAAGCGCCGCGGTGGCGGCACGGTGGCGTTCTACGAGGCGGAGGCGACGGACGCCCGTGAGCGGCTCTCGCTCACGTCGCGGCTGCGGCGCGCGATCCGCGAGGGCGAGCTGCGCCTGCACGTGCAGCCGATCGTCGACGTCCAGGACTCCCGCATCGTCGCCGTCGAGGCGCTGGTCCGCTGGCAGGACCCCGAGCACGGGCTCATCCCGCCGGCGATGTTCATCGGCGTCGCGGAGGAGACCGGCCTCATCGACGGCATCGGGGACTGGGTCCTCGAGGCCCTGTGCGCGCACGGCGCGCTGTGGCGCGAGCAGGGCTTCGAGCCGCTGCTCACGTTCAACGTCTCGCCGCGCCAGCTGCGGCGTCCCGATCTCGTCGAGTCGATCCTCGAGCGCATCGAGCGCTACGACCTCGAGCCCGACCGCTTCTGCGCGGAGCTGACGGAGAGCGCGATCCTCAGCGACGAGCGCGCGCACCGCACGACGCTCTCGGACCTCGCCGACGCGGGCCTGGCCCTCGCCATCGACGACTTCGGCGCCGGCCACTCCTCGCTCGGACGCCTCCGCGACCTGCCCGTCCAGATGCTCAAGGTCGACCGCTGCTTCCTCGAGCGCGTGCCGGACGACCCGAGCTCGTCGGCGATCGTCGCCGCCGTGCTCATGCTGGGCACGGCGCTCGGGACGACGACGGTCGTCGAGGGCGTCGAGGAGCCGGAGCAGCTCGAGTACCTGCGCCGCCACGGCGCGACGCTGGCCCAGGGCTTCCTCCTCGGGCACCCGGTCCCGGCCGAGGACCTCATGCCGGTCGCCCGCTGAGGCGTCGCAGGAACCTTGACACAACTCTGGTAGGGTTTGTGCGCGATGGACGCGCTGACCATCCAGGAGGCCGCAGAGACGACCGGATGGTCGTCTCGCATGCTGCGGTACATCGAGCGCAGCGGTCTCGTGGCACCGCCCCGTTCGGAGAGCGGTTACCGACTGTACGGCCCGGCCGAGCTGCAGCGTCTGCGGACGCTGCGCGAGCTGCTCGACCGCTTCGGCATCGGTCTCGGCGACGTCGGCTTCGCGCAGCGCATGCGCACCGACGCCGACCTCTCCGCGGCGATCGAGTCGTGGCTGGAGTCCCAGGCCAGGCGTCCTGAGCACGTCCCAGCAGCCGACTGGCTGCTGTTCGAGCAGGAGAAGCACGAGCGTCTCCTGTCCGCAACTGCCGCAGTGTCCCCACCCCTCAAGGAGGCCGGATGACCCTCACTCTGACCGCGAACGACTACAAGGTCGCCGATCTGTCCCTGGCCGAGTACGGCCGCAAGGAGCTCACGCTCGCCGAGCACGAGATGCCTGGTCTGATGGCGCTGCGCGAGGAGTACGGCGACAGCAAGCCCCTCAAGGGCGCGCGCATCACCGGCTCGCTCCACATGACGATCCAGACCGGCGTCCTCATCGAGACCCTCGTGGCTCTCGGCGCCGATGTCCGCTGGGCGTCGTGCAACATCTTCTCGACGCAGGACCACGCCGCCGCCGCGATCGTCGTGGGCCCCAACGGCACGCCCGAGGATCCGCAGGGCATCCCGGTCTTCGCCTGGAAGGGCGAGACGCTCGAGGAGTACTGGTGGTGCACCCAGCAGTGCCTCAAGTGGGAGGGCGAGAGCGGCCCGAACATGATCCTCGACGACGGCGGTGACGCGACGCTGCTCGTCCACCAGGGCGTCGAGTACGAGGCGGCCGGCGCCGGCTCCGTGCCGGATCCCTCGACGACGGACAACGAGGAGGAGAAGGTCATCCTCCAGGTCCTCGCGCAGTCGCTCTCCGACGATCCGACGTACTTCACGCGGATGGCCGAGGGCATCAAGGGCGTCACCGAGGAGACGACGACCGGCGTCCATCGCCTGTACCAGATGCAGGAGGAGGGCAAGCTCCTCTTCCCGGCGATCAACGTCAACGACTCGGTCACGAAGTCGAAGTTCGACAACCTCTACGGCTGCCGCCACTCGCTCGTCGACGGCATCAACCGCGCGACGGACGTCATGCTCGCCGGCAAGGTCGCCGTGGTCTGCGGCTACGGCGACGTGGGCAAGGGCTCGGCCGAGTCGCTGCGCGTCCAGGGCGCCCGCGTCATCGTCACCGAGATCGACCCGATCTGCGCGCTCCAGGCCCTCATGGAGGGCTACGAGGTCCGCACCGTCGAGGACGTCGTCGACACCGCCGACATCTTCATCACCACGACGGGCAACAAGGACATCATCACCGCTGACCACATGGAGCGGATGAAGCACCAGGCCATCGTCGGCAACATCGGCCACTTCGACAACGAGATCCAGGTCTCCGACCTCGAGAAGCGCGCCGAGCGGGTCAACATCAAGCCGCAGGTCGACGAGTACCGCTTCCCGGACGGCCACACGATCATCCTGCTGTCCGAGGGCCGCCTGCTGAACCTCGGCAACGCGACGGGCCACCCGTCCTTCGTGATGTCGAACTCGTTCTCCAACCAGACGATCGCCCAGATCGAGCTGTTCGGGAAGAACGACGACTACGAGAAGAAGGTCTACGTCCTGCCCAAGCACCTCGACGAGAAGGTCGCCCTGGTGCACGTGCAGGCGCTCGGCGCCAACCTGACCAAGCTCTCCGACGAGCAGGCCGCCTACATCGGCGTGCCGGTCGACGGGCCGTACAAGTCCGACCACTACCGCTACTAAACCCAAGGGATCGCCATGGCCGGCTCGGTCATCGCCGACCCGGCTCTGGCGCCCGAGGGTGAGGCACGGATCGGCTGGGCGGACGGGCAGATGCCCGTCCTCCGGTCGATCCGCTCGCGCTTCGCGACCGAGCGCCCGCTGGAGGGCGTCTCGGTCGCAGCGTGCCTGCACGTCACCGCGGAGACCGCGGTGCTCGTCCGCACGCTGCGGGCCGGAGGCGCGAACGTCGCGATCTGCGCGGCCAACCCGCTCGCCACGCAGGACGACGTCGCCGCCGCGCTGGCGGCCGACAGCGACACGACGGTGCTGGCCGTCCACGGCGAGAACGCCGACCAGTACGCGCAGCACGTCGCCGCGCTCGCGGGCTCCGGGCCCGACATCACGCTCGACGACGGCGCCGACCTCGTCGGCGTCATGCACGCCGCCTTCCCCGACGCCGTGCCCGGGCTGCGCGGCGCCACCGAGGAGACGACGACCGGCCTGCTGCGGATGCGCACGATGCAGGCGGCAGGACGTCTCGACTGCCCGGTCGTCGCCGTGAACGAGGCGCAGATCGAGCGGGCGTTCAACGACCGCTACGGCACCGGTCAGTCGACCCTCGACGGCATCCTGCGCGCGACGAACCTCTTCCTCGCCGGCCGCGCCGTCGTCGTGCTCGGCTACGGCTGGACCGGCCGCGGCGTCGCGCAGCGCGCCCGGGGCGCGGGTGCCAGCGTCATCGTGTGCGAGGTCGATCCGATGCGCGCGCTCGAGGCCCGCATGGAGGGCTTCGAGGTCATGCCTGCGCTCGAGGCCGCCGAGCGGGGCGAGGTCTTCATCACCGTGACCGGCTCACGCGAGGTGCTCCGCCGCGAGCACTTCGAGCGGATGCCCGACAACGCGGTGCTGGCCAACGCCGGGCACTTCGACGTCGAGATCTCACGCGGGGACCTGCTGGCGATGGCGGCCGGCCGCGTGCGCGAGGTGCGCCCGCTCGTCGAGCAGTACGAGATCGACGGGCGGCGCCTGAACCTGCTCGCCAGCGGTCGCGTCGTGAACCTCGCCGCGGCGGAGGGTCATCCGGCCTCGGTCATGGACCTCTCCTTCGCCGTCCACGCCCTCGTCGTCGAGGACCTGATCACCCGCGCCGAGCCGCTCGGCCCGGGCGTGCACGCCGTTCCGGCGGAGATCGACCGGGCTGTCGCGCGGCTGAAGCTGGAGTCGCTCGGGGTCGGGATCGACGCGTTGCGTCCCGACCAGCAGGAGTACCTGCGCAGCTGGGCCCCCGGCTCGGGGTAGCATCGCCGCCATGGACGGGCTGCAGGCGAGCGTGGAGAAGATGCGCGCGGACGAGGTGTCCGACGCGGCGATCGAGACGTTCCGCGACCTCTACACGCGGTGGCAGGACGGCGAGACCGGCCTGCTGCCGGAGTCCGAGATCGAGCCGCTCGGCGACCTGCCGTCGCTCGATGCGCTCCCCGAGCCCGGCGACGACGCGCACGCGGCGCTCGACGCGACCGTCGTCCTCAAGCTCAACGGCGGGCTCGGCACGAGCATGGGCATGACGAAGGCGAAGTCGCTGCTGGAGGTCAAGGACGGGCTGACGTTCCTCGACGTCATCGCGCGCCAGGTGCTCGACGCCCGCCGCCGGCTCGGCGTGCGGCTGCCGCTCGTGCTCATGAACTCGTTCGCGACCCGCGACGACTCGCTCGAGGCGCTGTCGCGGATCGACGGGCTGGCGTCCGACGTCCCCGCCGACTTCGTGCAGTCGAAGGAGCCGAAGATCGTCGCCGACGACGGCGCCCCGGTCGCGTGGCCGGACAACCCGGGGCTCGAGTGGGCGCCGCCCGGACACGGCGACGTCTACCCGTCGCTCGTCGGCTCGGGGATGCTCGACGCGCTCCTGGAGCGCGGGTACCGCTACCTCTTCATGTCGAACTCCGACAACCTCGGAGCGGTCCTCGACCCGCGCATCCTCGCCTGGATCGCGCGCGAGGAGATCCCGTTCCTGTCGGAGGTCGCCGACCGCACCGAGGCGGACCGCAAGGGCGGCCACCTCGCGGTGCGCACGTCGGACGGCGGGCTGGTGCTGCGCGAGTCCGCGCAGGTGCCCGACGACGACGCCGGCGCGTTCCAGGACATCTCGCGCCACACGTTCTTCAACACGAACAACCTGTGGGTCGACCTCCGCGCGCTGCAGGCGGTGATGGCGGAGCGGGGCGGCGTCATGGGCCTGCCGATGATCGTCAACCGCAAGACCGTCGACCCGAACGACTCCGACTCGACGCCGGTCGTGCAGCTGGAGACCGCGATGGGCGCGGCGGTCGGCGTCTTCGACGGTGCGCGGGCGCTGCGCGTGCCGCGGACCCGGTTCGCGCCGGTGAAGACGACCTCCGACCTCCTCGTCCTGCGATCCGACGCGTACGAGCTGACGGGCGACGCGCGCCTCGTGCTGGCCGAGAGCCGGTCCGAGGCGCCGCTCGTGGCGCTCGACGACGCCTACTACAAGCGCCTGCGCGACTTCGACGAGCGCTTCGCGGCGGGTGCGCCGTCGTTGGTCGAGGCGGAGCGGCTGAAGGTCGTGGGGGACGTGACCTTCGGCGCGGGCGTGGTGGTGAAGGGATCGGTGACGGTGGAGGGACCGAGCGTGCTGGACGACGGGACGGTCCTGGAGGGCTGAGGGGGGCGAAGTTTCGGGTCGTGCTGACTAACTCCCGATATGCGGGAGTTACTCAGCACGGAACACGAAATTGCCGTCTCTGGCGACCCGCCAGTACGGGGTGGTCGCCAGCCGGCAACTGGATCTGAGCGCCAACGCGATCACGACGCGAACCGCCTCGGGGAGGCTGTTCAGGATCCACCGAGGCGTGTACGCCGTCGGGCATCTCGGCCTCGGGCAGGAGGCGCGATGGCTGGCGGCGGTGCTGGCGTGTGGCGACGGGGCGGTGTTGAGTCACCGCAGCGCGGCGACCTTCTGGGGCATCCGCCTCGGTGAGCTGTTCAGGCCGGAGGTCACGACCGAGTACGACAGGCGCCACCCCGGCATCACGACGCACCGGGCCAGGCTGGCGGCGGCGGACCGCACCACGCACCGCGGCATCCCGGTCACCAGCCCCGCCCGCACGCTGGCCGACCTGGCGCACGTCCTGGACCACGACGAGCTGACGCGCGCGCTCCGGGAGGCGATGTTCCGCCGCCTCTACGACCCGATGGCGATCCAGGACGCGCTGACCCGCCGGCCGTCGAAGGCGCTGAGCGACCTGCTCACGCGAGGCGTCGGTGACGCAGTCGATGATGGAGGACCGCTTCCTGACGATCTGCACGCGCCACCGGCTGCCACGCCCCGGACACGCAGCATCGCATCGGCGCCAAGCGCTACGACTTCGCGTGGCCGCAGCACAAGGTCGTCGTCGAGACCGACTCCTGGCTGGCGCACGCGAACCAGGTCGCCTTCCAGGCCGACCGCGCCAGACCAACGCGCTGCAGCTCGCCGGCTGGCTGGTCCTGCGCTTCACCTGGGCCGACCTCACCCGACGCAGCCGCGCGACAGCCGCCGCCGTCAGCCAGGCGCTCACCCGCTAACCCACCGTCGGCGCCCAGCGACCCTCGACCACGACGGCCTCGTCGGGACCGGGCCACGGCGGCATGGTCACCCCGACCGCCGCGAGCGGCGCGGATCCGAAGGCGCGGAACTGGAATCGGGTCCCGACGGGGATCGTGAGGCAGTCGCCGACCGTGACGTCGACGACCTCGCCGTCACCGTCGCCGGACGCGAGCCACATCTGGCCGCGCCCGGCGAGGAAGAACCAGATCTCCTCGACCGTGCGGTGCACGACGGCGGTGGAGATCTGGCCGCCGGCGAGCTCGAAGTGCGCGCAGCTGCCGCGCTCGGTCGCCAGCAGGATCCGAACGTCGGACCCGTCGGGCGCCGTGACCGTGGGGGAGGCCGGCAGTCGCATCGTCTCCCAGGCGGTCACGGCGCAGGACTCTGCCAGACGCGATGGCTAGGCGGCCACCGCGACCATGTCGGCCTCCGCCTCGATGCTCTCCTCGGCATCGACGCGCAGGGACGGGCTCGCGACGAGCGCGAGCACCAGCGCGAGACCGGCGACGATGGCCGTCGCTGCGAAGCCGCGGGCGTAGCCGCCCGCGAGCGCCTCCGCCTGGCTCGAGCCGCCGGCCAGCAGCGCGGTGGTGTGGGAGGTCGCCAACGCCGTCACCGCCGCGACCCCGATCGCCCCGCCGATCTGGAACGAGGCGTTGACCAGCCCGGAGGCCGTGCCCGCCCGCTCGGCGGGGACGTCGCGGATCGCGGCGATGGTGTTCGGCACGCCCATGAACGGGATCGCGAAGCCGTAGACCATGATCGCCGGCAGGACGTGCGCCGCGTAGGAGACGCTCGCGTCCATCTGCGAGAGGAACCCGAGCGAGAGGGTGCCGAGCAGCGCGCCGATCGCGAAGGTCACGCGCGTGCCGAACCGGGCGACGACGATCGGCGCGAGCGTCGCGCCGGCGATCGCGGTCACCCCCATCGGCACGAAGGCGATCCCCGTCTCGATCGCGCTCATCCCGAGCACGCTCTGCATCGCGAGGGCGAGCAGGAAGAACATCCCGATGAACGCGGCGCCGTTCAGCAGCTGGGCCACGTTGCCGGTGGAGACGCCGCGGTTCGCGAAGAGCCGGAGCGGCACGAGCGGGGCGGACGAGCGCGACTCGATCGCGACGAACGCCGCGAGCAGCGCGACGCTGCCGGCGATGAGCCCGAGCGTGCGCGCCGAGCCCCAGCCGTGCTGGTCGGTGCCGATGACGGCGTAGACCAGGGCCATGAGCCCGAGCGTCGCGGTCACCGCGCCGGCGACGTCGTACGTGCGGCGTCCGACGACCTCCTCGCGCGACTCGCGCACGAGGCGCAGGATGAACGGCACGACCGCGATCGCGACCGGCACGTTGACGAAGAAGACCCACTCCCAGCCGACCGCGTCGACGAGGATGCCGCCGGCGACGACGCCGACGGTGCCGCCGAGGCCCGCGAGCGACGCCCAGATGCCCATCGCGGTCGCGCGCTCGCGGCCGGCGGGGAAGGTCGTCACCACGAGCGCGAGCGCGGCGGGGGACATGAGCGCGGCGCCGAAGCCCTGCACGGCGCGTGCACCGACGAGGAGGTCCTGCGACGTCGCGAGACCACCTGCCAGCGACGCGACGGCGAACAGGCCGAGGCCGGTGAGGAAGACGCGGCGGCGGCCGAGGAGGTCGCCGAGGCGCCCTCCGAGGAGGAGGAAGCCGCCGAAGAGCAGCGTGTAGGCGTTGACCACCCACTGGAGGTTCGTCGCGTCGAAGCCGAGGTCGGCGCGGATCGACGGCAGCGCGACGTTCACGATCGTCGCGTCCAGGACGACCATGAACTGCGCGACGGCGAGCACGGCGAGGATTCGCCAACGCCGTGGATCGAGGAATGATTCTGTCGCGGAACGATTCATGGCCAGGACCATACGCACGTCTGCAAAATGATTCAAGTCAAAAATCATTTCGACGGCTATGATGCTTGCCATGGGCGACATGGAGCACCTCGAGATCGACCGCTGCGGTGTGGACTCCGCCGGCATCAACGACCGCCTGGCGCTGCTCGTCTACCGCGCCGGCGTCGAGGTCCTCGCGCGCGGTGAGGCCGCGCTCGCCGAGCTCGGCATCGACGGTCGCGACTACACGACGCTCGCCGTGCTCGCCACGGACCAGCCCGATTCCCAGCAGGAGCTCGCGCGGCTCATGGGCAAGGCGCCGCCGATCATCGTCGCCGCCGTCGACGAGCTGGAGAAGAAGGGCCTCGTCGCCCGTCGCCGCGACGCACGCGACCGTCGACGCTCGGTCGTCGAGATGACCGATGCGGGCCGCGAGATGCTCGCCCGTGCCGACGTGATCGCCGAGAACCTCATCGCCGACATCTTCGGGGCGCTCAGCGCGGACGAGCGCGCCGCGCTCCACGAGACGCTGCGCCGCGCGATGGCCGTCGAGCCGGTCGCTGCCTAGGCTTCGCCGAACCGCTCGCGCCGCTGCTCCTCGCGCTCGCTCTCGGAGAGCGCGCGCATGAACAGCACGACGAGGGCGATGCCCATGATGATCGACTGCTCCAGGGCCATGATCAGGCCACCGATCGCCTGGTCGGTGCCGGCGCGTCAGCCCCCAGTAGCGCGGCTGGTCCTCGTAGAAGGCGTACAGCGCCTCCGGGGCGAACGTCAGCGCGATGCCGAGCGCGCCCACGAGCAGCTTCGTCGTCGTCATGTAGACGACGGGGCCCATGCCGGCGAGGTGCCGGTTGCGGATCGGCGACAGGATGTGCCACCAGTACAGCGCCCCGGCGGCGGTGAAGAACGTGTGCTCGAGGACGTGGACGAGCGGGTGCTCGAGCGCGAGGTCGTAGAGCGCCGGGATGTGCCAGATCCACATCGCCCCGACGTACAGGGTGATCGCGAACACCGGGCTGGCGATCGGTCCGAGCTTGCGCTCGAGCTGCAGCAGCGGGCGCGCGACCGGCCGCAGCAGGACCCTCGTGAGGCCGAGGATGCAGAGGATCGGCACGATGTCGAGCAGCAGGATGTGCTGGACCATGTGCATGAGGAACAGGTCCTCGCCGAGCGAGTCGACGGGGGAGAAGAGCGCGATCACCGCGAAGGCGATGCCGGAGAGGAACAGCACGAGGCGTCCGACGGACGCGTCGCACGCGCGCCACCGGCGCACGTAGACGAACGTCAGGCCGGCCAACACGATGAACGGGCCGAGGCTGAAGGACCAGGATGCGTTCGGGGAGGCTGCGGCCGCGGACAGGGCCGTTGCAGGCATGCGCGCGGATTGTCGCAGGGCGTGACACACGTGCAACGCGCCCTCCGGCAACGTGTCCTGCATGTTGCACGACCTGCTCGCCCTCCTCGTCCCACCGCTCTGCGCGGCGTGCCTGATCCCGTTGCCCCGGGCGGGCGACGTCGTGTGCGCCGGATGTCGCCGCGCGCTCCCCTGGCTCCGGGGCCCGCAGTGCGCGCGCTGCGCGCTGCCGCTCACGGCGAGGCACGCGTGTCCGGCCGCGCGCCAGGCGTTCGACGCCGCCTGGGCGGCGGTCGGCTACGCCGGCGTGGCGCGCGACCTCGTGGCCGCGCTGAAGTTCCGCCGCGCCCGCCCGCTGGCCGACGTCATGGCGGCCCAGCTCGCCGCGGGCGCGCCGCGGTCGCTGCTCGCGGGGGCGACGATCGTGCCGGTCCCCGCGCACCCGGCGCACGTGCGGGGGCGGGGGTACGACCAGGCCAGGCTGCTCGCCGTCGCCCTCGCGCGCCGCACGGACGCGCGGCTCGCCCGGCCGCTGCGGCGCCGCGGGCCCGTGCGCAGCCAGCTCGGCGCATCGCGTGCCGAGCGCCTGGAGCGGGGGAGGATCGACGTCTCCGTCCGTGGCCCGGCCCCGGCCCGGGTGGTGCTGGTCGACGACGTGCACACGACGGGCGCCACGCTCGACGCGTGCGCCCGAGCGCTGCATCGGGCGGGGGCCGGCGAGGTCGTCGCGCTGACCTGGGCGCGCGCTCTCCCGGTCGGATCCCTGTCCGCCCCGACAGGTAGTGCGTTGACACCTGTGAACGAGTCCCGCACCATCTCTTCGAAGGGAAGCAAACGCCTGAACGGAGGCGCCTCGTATGCAGATCGAGGTCAAGGGCCGGAACACCCCCGTCACGGATGACCTTCGCGAGCTGGTCGAACGCCGGTTCCGCAAGGTCGGCAACCAGGTCTCGGACCTGGCCGTGCTGGAGGTCGAGCTCTCTGAGGAGCGCAACCCGGCCAACCCGTTGTCGTGTGTCGCCGAGACGACGCTCTACCTCAAGGGGGTCACCTTGCGGGCCCAGGATTCGTCGCGGGACATGGGCCACGCGCTCAACCTGTGCTCCGACGAGCTCGCGCGCCAGGTGAAGCGCCACCGCGACAAGCGCCGCAAGCGCCGTGAGGGGCGCTCGCCCGACAAGGAGCCCGTCCAGATCCAGACATAGGTCGAATCCTGCCGGGGATGTGTCGCCCTGCGACACATCCCCAATGGGAAAGACGAAGTCTTTTCCCCGTTACCCTTGAGGCATGTCCTTTCTGGAGCGCGCCCTACGCATCGGCGAGGGCAAGCAGTTCAAGCAGTTCGAGAAGCGGGTCTCGCGCGTCTCCGCGTTCGAGGCCGAGCTCGAGCTCGAGACCGACGAGGAGCTGCGCGCCCGGATCGACGTGTTCCGGGAGCGCCTCGGTGAGGCCGATCGCAAGGACCACGAGAAGATCCTCGACGAGATCCTGCCGGAGGTCTTCGCGATCGTCCGCGAGGCCAGCAAGCGGACGCTCGGGATGCGCCACTTCGACGTGCAGCTCGTCGGCGGCATGGTCCTCCACGGCGGGTCGATCGCAGAGATGCGCACCGGCGAGGGCAAGACCCTCACGGCGACGCTCCCGATCGTCCTCAACGCGCTGACCGGGCTCGGCGTCCACCTCGTCACGGTCAACGACTACCTCGCCCGGCGCGACGCCGACTGGATGTCGCCGATCTACAACTTCCTCGGCCTCACCGTGGGCGTCCTGCAGAACATGCAGGACTACGAGACGAAGCGCGCGGCGTACCTGGCCGACATCACGTACGGCACGAACTCCGAGTTCGGCTTCGACTACCTGCGCGACAACATGGCGCAGTCGCTCGAGGAGCGCGTCCGGCGCGCGACGACCTTCGCGATCGTCGACGAGGTCGACAACATCCTCATCGACGAGGCACGGACCCCGCTGATCATCTCGGGCCAGCCCGAGAAGGCTGCGGACCTGTACGCGAAGTTCGCGCGCCTCGCGAAGACGATGATCCCCGGCAAGAAGCCGGAGGGGATGGACCCGCGGCAGAAGAAGGAGTTCGTCGCGGACTTCGACTTCGAGTTCGAGGAGAAGCACAAGACCGTCTCGGTCACCGAGCAGGGCGTCGCGAAGGCCGAGAAGTTCATGGGCATCTCGCACCTCTACCGCGCCGAGAACGGCCCGCTCGTCAACCACCTGCAGCAGGCGCTGAAGGCCGAGTCGCTCTACAAGCGCGACGTGGACTACGCCGTCGTCGACGGCGAGGTGAAGATCATCGACGAGTTCACCGGCCGCATCCTCGACGGCCGGCGCTGGTCGGAGGGCCTGCACCAGGCGGTCGAGGCGAAGGAGGGCGTGCGCGTCCAGGAGGAGAACCAGACCCTCGCGACGATCACGCTGCAGAACTTCTTCCGCCTCTACGAGAAGCTCGGCGGGATGACGGGCACGGCGCTGACCGAGGCGACCGAGTTCATGAAGATCTACAAGCTCCCGGTCGTCGAGATCCCGACGAACCGGGACATGGTCCGCCTCGACAAGAACGATCAGGTCTACAAGACGAAGGAAGGCAAGTGGCACGCGGTGGCCGAGGAGGTCACGGCACGCCACAACGCCGGCCAGCCGGTGCTCGTGGGCACGATCTCCGTCGAGGTCTCCGAGCTGCTGTCCGAGGAGCTGCGCAAGCGCGGCGTCCCGCACACCGTGCTGAACGCCAAGCCGGAGTACGCGGAGCGCGAGGGCGAGATCGTCGCCGAGGCGGGCCGCCCCGGCGCCGTCACGATCGCGACCAACATGGCCGGCCGCGGCGTCGACATCAAGCTCGGCGGCAACCCCGAGCACCTCACCGAGGTCGAGCTGGCCAAGCTCGGCCTCAAGCCCGGCGACCCGGACTACGAGGAGCGCTTCGCCGACGTCCTCTCCGGCATCGAGACCCGCGTCGAGCAGGACCGCGAGAAGGTCGTGGAGGCCGGCGGCCTGTTCATCTGCGGCACCGAGCGCCACGAGTCGCGGCGCATCGACAACCAGCTCCGCGGCCGCGCCGGCCGCCAGGGCGACCCGGGCGAGTCGCGGTTCTTCCTCTCCGCCGAGGACGACCTGGTCCGCCTGTTCGCCGGCGACCGCATCTACCGCATCCTGGACCGCCTCGGCGAGACCGACGAGGACGGCCACGAGCTGCCGATCGAGGCGGGCATCCTCTCGAAGCAGATCGAGAAGGCCCAGCGCAAGGTCGAGGAGCAGAACTTCCTCATCCGCAAGCGCGTCCTCGAGTACGACGACGTCATGAACGAGCAGCGGCGGATCGTCTACGCGTACCGAGACGAGGTGCTCGAGGGCAAGGACATGGGCGACACCGCGCGCGAGGAGATCGCGAGCGTCATCCGCCGCCTGGTCGACGACCACACCCCCGGCGACTACACCGAGGAGTGGGATCTCGACGGGCTGTTCGTCGCGCTCGACGACATCTTCCCGCCCGGCTTCGGTCCCGACGAGATCGACGAGACCGGTGACCGCGAGGGGGTCATCGAGGGCCTCGTCGACGATGCCGACGCGCTCTACGACCGCCGCGAGGCGGAGCTCGGCGACGAGATCATGCGGGCGCTCGAGCGCTACCTGCTGCTGAACATCATCGATCAGCGCTGGCGCGAGCACCTCTACGACATGGACTACCTGCGCGAGGGCATCCACCTCCGCGGGTTCGCCCAGATCGACCCGCTCGTCGCGTACAAGAACGAGGCGTTCGAGCTGTTCAGCGACCTCATGGCGACCATCTGGTCGGACTTCGCCCGCATGGTGTTCAACGTGCCGGTGGAGATCGAGGAGGCGGGCGGCCCGGAGAACGTCGTCCCCGAGCCGCCGCGCAGCGCCCCCGGCGCCGGCACGACGCCCGGCCGCGTCACGTACTCCGGCGGGGGCGACGCTCAGCCCTCGGCGCTGACCGCGGCGGCCGCGGCGAACGGCGGCCAGGCGACGTACACCGAGGAGGAGGAGCTGCTGGCGGCGCCCGTCGAGCAGCGGCGACTCAATCCGGACGAGCAGATCGGGCGCAACGATCCCTGCTGGTGCGGGTCGGGCAAGAAGTACAAGAAGTGCCACGGCAGTTGAGGCTCGGCCTCTTCCTCGCGGCGCAACATCCGGAAGGACGCGACGCGAGGGAGGCCATGGCCGACCACGTCGAGCAGGCCAGGCTCGCGCGCGAGCTCGGCCTCAGCTCGGTGATGGCCGGCCAGCACTTCCTGTCGGACCCGTACCAGATGGCCCAGCCCCTCCCGCTCCTCGCGCGCATCGCCGCGGAGGCGGAGGGGATGACGATCGGGCCCGGCGTGCTGCTGCTGCCGCTCCTCAACCCGCTGCAGGTCGCGGAGGAGATCGCGACGCTCGACGCCATCGCGGGCGGCCGCGTCGCGCTCGGGGTGGGCATCGGCTACCGCGACGTCGAGCTCGCGGGCTTCGGCGTCACCGGCAAGCCATCGAAGGTCTTCGAGGAGAAGCTCGACGTCCTCAAGCGCCTGCTCGCCGGCGAGACCGTGACCGCGTCCGGCCCCGGCTACACGCTGGACGGCGCGCGGCTCTCGCTGCTGCCGTCGCGGCCCGTGCCGGTCTGGGTGGCGGCGAACCGCGACGCGGCGGTGCGTCGCGCCGCCCGCGTCGGTGACGCCTGGCTCATGAACCCGCACACGACCCTCGACGAGCTCGAGCGCCAGCACGGCGTGTTCCTCGCCGCGCGCGAGGAGGCGGGGCTCCCGGCGCCGGAGGAGGTCCCGGCCCTGCGCGAGGTGTGCGTCGCGCCGACCGACGAGGAGGCGATGCTCCTCGCGGGCCGCCACCTGGCGGGCAAGTACGCCGCGTACGTCGACTGGGGCCAGAGCGACGTCATGCCCGACGGCGACACGCTGCGCAGGGCGTGGGAGGAGCTGACCGAGGGCGGTCGGTTCATCATCGGCTCGCCCGAGACGGCCGGCCGGATGCTCGCCGAGCACGCCGAGCGTGCCGGGATCACGCACCTCATCTGCAGGATGCAGTGGCCGGGAATGGAACAGGAGCCCGTGCTGCGCTCGATGCGACTGCTGGTCGAGGAGGCGCTCCCCGCCTCGGGTCTGAGCCTGGACCGCCCGGGTTGAGCCTCCTCGAGGCGCTCGCGGTCCTCGCGGCGGGGGTCGCGGCGGGGACGATCAACGTCGTCGTCGGGAGCGGGACGCTCATCACGTTCCCCATCCTGCTGGCGGTCGGGTTCCCCCCGGTCACCGCGAACGTCTCCAACACGATCGGCCTCGTCCCGGGCTCGTTCTCGGGCGTCGTCGGCTACCGGCGCGAGCTCGCGACGCAGAGCCACCGCCTCCTGCAGCTCAGCATCGCGTCTGTCATCGGCGGCATCGTGGGCGCGATCGCGCTGCTCGAGCTGCCGGCATCCGCGTTCGAGGCGATCGTGCCGGTGTTCATCGTCATCGCGCTCGTGCTCATCATCATCCAGCCGCGGCTGGCGAAGCGGCTCGCCACGCGGCGCCCGGCCCACGCCCGGCCGGGCCCGGTCACGACGAGCCTCGTGTTCGGGACCGGGATCTACGGCGGCTACTTCGGCGCGGCCCAGGGGATCCTCCTGCTCGGCATCCTCGGCGCGACGCTGCCGGAGGACCTCCAGCACGTCAACGCGATCAAGAACCTCCTCGCGATGCTGGTGAACCTCGTGTCGGGCATCATCTTCGCGTTCGTCGCGCACGTCGACTGGCAGGCGGCGGCGCTCATCGCCGCCGGCTCGATCGTCGGCGGTGCGCTCGGCGCGCGGTACGGACGGCGCCTGCCGCCGCAGGCGCTTCGGGGCCTGATCGTCGTCGTCGGAACAGTCGCAATCGTGCGGTTGCTCACGTAGTGTCGTCCGCGTGAAGGGCAAGGTCGCCATCACGCTCCTCGTCGTCGCCGCGATTGCAGGCCCTGGGGCCGCGGATGCGGCCGCGCAGGCGACGGCGACGGTCAACGCGGCGGGCGGCAACACCTGGAGCCCGCCCAACGCCGACCGTGACCGTCGGCGGCGTGGTGACCTTCAGCAACGCGACCGGCGTCAACGCACAACGTCGTCGTCGACCGGCGACGTCGATCCAGGCGCAACGCCACCAACTTCTGCGTCGCCTACACGGCGCCGTCCGACGCCCGGCGCCGTGCACGTTCGTGTGCACGCTCCATCGCCGGGACATGACCGGCACGATCAACGTCGTCGCGGCCTCGACGCCCGCACCGACGCCGACCCCGACCCCCACACCGACGCCGACGCCCACCCCGATCACGCCGGCGGCGCCGGTCACGGACTCCGTCGCCCCGAAGGCGACGCGCGTCCTCGCCTCGGGCACGCTGACCCGCGCGGTCGTGAAGCTCCGCCTCGACGAGGCGGCGACCGTGACCGCGCGCCTGACGCGCTCCGGCCAGACCCGGACCCTCAAGCGCGTCACGCGGAAGCTCACCGCGGGCAGCCGCCAGATCACGCTGAGCCGGACGCTGTCGAACGGCAAGCGCTACCGGATCGCGCTGCGGATCGTGGACGAGGCGGGCAACGTCGCGACGCGCACGGTGTTCCGATTCACGGCGCCGCGCACGTGGCTCAGCAAGCCGGTCTCACCGGGCCGGTGAACTTCACCGGCGCGTACCGCTGATCGCGGGGCTGCGCGCCTGCGCCGCTCCGGCGGCGCGGCGCGTACGCTCCCGCGCGTGACCGTGAAGGTGAAGGCGGCGGTCGTCGCCGCCACGCTCCTCGCCGTGCTCGCGACGGCGGGCCCGGCCGCGGCTGCAGTGCCCTGGACCCCGGAGCCCAGCGTGCGGCTGCCCGGCGACGTGCACGGCGCGGCCGCCCGCTCGACGACGTGGATCGTGGGAGCTGCGCCCGGCCGCACCGCGACCGCGATCGCCAGAGCGCCACGGCGCCCGCGCGTTGCGGGTCGGCGGCACGTACGTCGTCGCCCGCGACCGGGCGCGCTCGCTCGCGGCGGACCTCCGCCGGGCCGGCCTGCTCCGCCAGGCGGAGCCCGACGTCGTCGGGCACATGTCGTCGGCGTTCGACGCGACGCCCTTCGGCTGGGGGCGCGGCTCCATCGTCGCCCCGACGCTCGTTCCGCCGGCGCCGACCGCGCAGATCGGCGTCCTGGACACCTATGTCGACGACACCCACCCGGACCTCGCGGGGCACGTCCAGCACCTCCCGGGCCCGGCGACGGGCGTGACGCACCCGCACGGCACGATGGTCTCCTCCGCGGCGGCCGGCGCGTACAACGGCTTCGGCGTCACGGGCATCTTCCCGGGCGCGCAGATCGTCAACTACGGCGTGACCGAGGAGCTGCGCTGCTCGGACTCCGTCAACGGCATCACGGCGCTCGCCGCGGCGCGCGTCGCCGTCATCGTGGCCAGCTACGGCTTCACCGAGCCCTGCTACGCGGAGTACCACGCGATCGCGCTGGCGTACGGCGTGGGGACGATGGTCGTCGCCGCCGCCGGGAACGAGTTCGAGGACGGCAACCCGGTCAGCTTCCCGGCCGCCTGGCCGCACGTCCTGTCCGTCGCCGCGACAGACCAAGGGAACGAGTCGGCGTACTTCTCCAGCGCGAACGCGTCGATCGACGTCGCCGCGCCGGGCGAGAACCTCCCGCTGGCGATCCCGGGCGCCCTCGACACCACCGACGGGACGCAGGACGGCGTGACGCTCGCGTCGGGCACGAGCTTCGCCGCTCCGATCGTCGCGGGCGCGGTGGCGTGGCTGCGCTCCGCGCGCCCGGACATCACGAACGGCCAGGCCGCCGACCTCCTGCGCAACACGGCGATCGACATCGACCGCAAGGGCTGGGACCAGAACTCCGGCTACGGCCTCATCAACCTGGAGGCCTCGCTCGCCGCCCCCGCACCCAAGGGCGACCCGCTCGAGCCCAACGACTCGATCGCGGAGATCGACGGGACCGTCTTCCAGGGCGCCGACGACCCGGTGTGGAGCGGCGGGGAGCGCAAGCGCATCCCGGCGTCCGTCGACTCCGTCGAGGACCCGATCGACGTCTACCGCGTCCGCATCCCGGCCCGGACGCGCTGGAAGGTCCTCGCCCGGCCCCTGACCCGGACCGGCGACCCCGATCTCCAGGTCTACCGCGGCGCGGCGACGTCGCTCTCGCAGCGGCGCTTCAACGCCGGGCACAGCGACCGCGGGGCCGGCAGGACGGACTCCGTGACGCTGACCAACCGCGAGGCGACGGGGCGCAGCATGTACGTCGCGGTCTACGTGCCGGACGAGGCGCGGTACGCCGATGCGCCCTACACGCTCGAACTGGCGCAGCTGCCCCTGCGCTGACCGCCGCCGTCGTATGCTGGACGCCATGGCCAGCCCTGCGGTTCCCGAGTCGATCCCCCAGCGCCTCACGGCGATCCGTGACCAGCTCCAGCTGCTCTCGGACTATCTTTGACCCAGCTCAGCTGACCACCCGGGTCGCAGACCTGGAGGACGAGATGGGGGCGCCCGGGTTCTGGGACGACCCCGAGAGCGCGGCGCGCCTCGGCACCGAGCACGCGCGCCTGCAGCGGCGGCTCGAGTCGTTCCGCTCCCTGGAGACCGATGCGGAGGACCTCGAGGGCCTCGCCGAGCTCGCCGATGAGGACCCGGAGCTGGCCGAAGGCCTCGAGGAGCAGTTCGCGTCCGTCGAGCAGCGCCTCGCCGAGCTCGAGGAGCAGCGCCTGTTCTCCGGCCGCTACGACGCGGGCGATGCGCTCGTGACCGTGAACGCGGGCGCCGGCGGCACCGACGCCCAGGACTGGGCGGAGATGGTCCTGCGCATGGAGATGCGCTGGGCCGAGCGCCGCGGCTTCAAGGTCGAGCTGCTCGAGGCGAGCCCCGGGGAGGAGGCCGGCATCAAGTCCGCGACCTTCCGCGCCGAGGGCGAGAACGCGTACGGCCTGTACTCCGCCGAGAAGGGCGTGCACCGCCTCGTCCGCCTCAGCCCGTTCGACTCCGCCAACCGGCGCCAGACGTCGTTCGCCGGCGTCGAGGTCGCGCCCGTCGTCGAGGACGCCGGGGAGATCGCGATCGACACCGACGACCTCCAGGTCGACACGTACCGCGCGTCGGGCGCCGGCGGCCAGCACGTCAACAAGACGGACTCCGCCGTGCGCATCACGCACCGCCCGTCGGGCATCGTCGTGCAGTGCCAGAACGAGCGCTCGCAGTCGTCCAACCGCGAGACCGCGATGAAGATGCTCCGCTCCAAGCTGGCCGAGCGTCAGGAGCGCGAGCGCCAGGAGGAGATCGCGCGCGAGAAGGGCGAGGCGCAGGACGTCAACTTCGGGTCGCAGATCCGCTCCTACGTCCTGCACCCGTACACGATGGTCAAGGACCACCGGACGAACCACGAGATGGGCGACGCCGACCGCGTGCTGGGCGGCGATCTCGACGGCTTCGTGCGCGCCGAGCTGCTGCGCACCGCCGGGCGCCGGCAGCCGGAGAGTCAGTGATCACCTAGTGGCGCACCGCTCCGAGCAGCCGACCGCGCCGTACCTCGACGCCGTCGTCGGATACGCGTTCCGGGGGCCCGGGCGCTTCCACGTCCCCGGCCACAAGGGCGGCGTCGGCGCCGACCCCGGGCTGCGTTTCGCGCTCGGCGACCGGGCGCTGGCGTTCGACGTCTGCCAGGACCTCGAGGGCATCGACGTCGGGCCCTCGCCGACGCCCTACGAGCGCGCGGAGCTGCTCGCCGCCGAGGCCTACGGCGTCCGCCGCTCCTGGTTCCTCACGAACGGCGCGACCCAGGGCAACCACGCGATGTGCCTCGCGCTGGCGCCGCTCGGTCGCAAGGTCATCGCGCAGCGCAACTCGCACGCGTCGATCGTCGACGGGCTCGTCCTCAGCGGCGGCATCCCGTCGTTCGTCGCTCCCGAGTACGACCTCGAGCTGGGCATGGCCAACGGGGTCACGCCCGCGTCGGTCGCCCGGGCGCTGGAGGAGACCCCGGACGCAGGTGCCGTCTTCCTCGTCTCGCCGACGTACTACGGCATGGTCGCCGACATCGCCGGCTGCGCCGAGGTCTGCCACGCGGCGGGCGTGCCGCTCGTCGTCGATCAGGCATGGGGTCCGCACTTCGGCTTCCATCCCGACCTGCCGCCCGGCGCGGCGTCCCTGGGCGCGGACGCGGTGCTCACGTCGACGCACAAGATCATCGGATCGCTCACGCAGAGCGCGATGCTGCACGTCGTCGACGGCGAGCGCATCGACATCGGCGCGGTCGGTCGCGCGATGCGGCTCCTGCGCACGACCTCGCCGTCCTCGCTCCTGCTCGCGTCGCTCGACGCGTCGCGCCGCCAGATCGCGGTCCACGGCGAGGCGATCCTCCACGAGACGCTCGCGGCGGTCATGCGCACGCGCGCGAAGCTCGCCGCGGTGCCCGGCCTCGCGCTGATCGGCGAGGACATGGTCGGCCGCCCCGGCGTCGTCGCGTGGGACCCGATGCGCATCGCGATCGACGTGCGCGGGACCGGCTGCAGCGGCTACGAGGTCGTCGACGCCCTGCGCCAGTCCTACGACGTGCAGCCCGAGCTGGCCACGCACGCGACGGTCGTCCTCGTCGTGGGCGCCGGCGAGCGCCCGGAGGCGCTCGAGCGCGTCGCGGGGGACATCGACGAGACCGTCAAGCGCATCTCGCGCCCGGGCGAGGCCGAGGCGCTCGTGCGCCCGCCGGCGGCGCTGGGCAACGAGATGGCCGTCCCGCCGCGCGAGGCGTTCCTCGGGGTGGCGGAGCTCGTCGGCGTCGACGATGCCGTCGGCCGCATCTCGTGCGAGTCGATCGCCGGCTATCCGCCGGGCATCCCGGCGCTCCTGCCGGGCGAGCGCATCACGGCGGAGACGGTCGCCTACCTGCGCGAGCTCGTCGCGAGCGGCGCGCGCCTGCACGGGGCGAGCGACCCCGCGTTCGGCACGATCAACGTCCTCGCCGGCTAGCGCACCCTGAAGGTCAGCTTCCGGGCGGTCCCGATGCGGCCCGACCCATCGACCGCGACGACCGCGACCGACGCCGTGCCGCGCGGCAGGCGCGGGAGGCGCAGGGTCCACGTGGTGCCGGTGCCCTTCGTGCCGGTCACGCGCGCGGTCTTCGTGCACGTGGTGCGGCGGCCGCTCTTGCGGCAGCTCTGCTTCCACGTGACCGTGCCCGTGACGCGGCGGATCCCGGAGGAGGGTGCGGGGTCGGTGACGCGCATGGACACCGTGCAGCGCCGGCCGGCGCACCGCGCGGCGACGCGGGAGATGCGCGGCGAGACGCCGTCGGTCGTGCTCGCCTGACCCGACAGGCCGGGCGGCGCCACGGCGGGCGGCGTCGGCACCCGCGGCGTCTCGGGCGATGGGATCTGGGTGGTCGGGACGCTCGCGGGCGAGACCGGCGTCGATGACGACGTCGCCCACGCGGTGCCGCCGTCGTTGCGCGCGAGCTCGACGCAGGAGAGCCCGGAGGTGTCCCCCGGCGCGACGGTGTACGTGTTCGCGGGACCGGCCTGGACGACCAGCGTCGTCCCGTCCGCCTTGAGGCGGTGGAACTCGTAGGTGAAGGTCAGGTCGGTCCCGGTCCACGTGCCGGGCGTGCAGGTGACCACGTCGCCGACGGTCGCGGATGCGGGCATGGACGGAGCGGTGACGCTGACGGGGGACCAGACCGGATCGGGGTCGGTGGCGAACGCGCGCAGCGCCGCGTCGCCGAGCCGCGCGTAGACGCCGGGGAACGCGGCGTCGCCGCAGCCGGTGCCCCAGGACGTGACGCCGACGAGGCGCCAGGCGGAGGGGTTCTCGAGCTGCCCCGCGGACCCCATCCGGTAGGCGATCGGGCCGCCGGAATCACCGAGGCACGTGTCCGCGCCGGTGGATCCGCGGGCGCAGAGCATCGTGGCGCCGACGAAGTCGGCACCGTATGCGGATGCGCAGGCGTCATCCGAGAGGCGGTTGACGTTCGCCCAGTTCAGCTTGCGCTGCACGTCGTAGCCGGTCGTGTCCTCCGGGTCCGTCGTCGTGTAGCCCCAGCCCGTGATGCGCAGCGATGCGCCGACGTCCCACAGTGCGGCCTCGGAGGCGTCGATGACGCTCACGGGCGAGCCCGGCGCGCTGGATGGGATGCGCACGAGCGCCAGATCGCCGCTGGGTGTCCCGTTGGGCGTGGCCTGCAGGTTCAGGCCCGGGTAGAGCGCGACCGCGGTCGCGCGGGAGAACGTCGTGCTCGACAGCACGGTGTTGCCGCTGAAGACGGTGACGTGATCGGGGACGGCGATCCGTCCGTCGTCGTCGATCACGCAGTGCGCCGCGGTCAGGACGAGATCGGGGGCCACGCGGGTTCCGCCGCAGAACCAGTCCTGGTTGTCCATGGTGGTGGTGATCGCCACCTGCCACGGATAGGAGGTGTCCGGCGTACTGGTCCCGCCCGACACCTGGCCGCCGACGATCGCCTGCGCCGGAGCGGCGGCGGCGAGGGCGGCGACGAGCGATACGAGGGCGACGACGAGCGACCGAGGGACCATGCCCGACACGCATCGGCAGACATGAGCTGCCACCTTGAGTCCTGGACGATGATTTCTCCTGAGAGGTTGCTGAACACGTACCGGCGCACAGGCGCCGATCCGCCCTTCGGCGACCCCCGCCGCCATCACGGCGTGCCCATGGAGGGCTACTTCTGGCGGCTCACCGACGTGCGCTCCGGCAGGGTCGTCGTCGCCTTCACCGGCGTGAGCAGGGACGCCGGGGGCGCGACCTGGGCGACCGTCGGGCTCGCCGAGCATCCCGGTGGTCTCGTGCGCACGGTCGTCGCGCCGCACGCCGAGGCGGATCACGAGCGCCTCGGCGTCCGGGTCGGCACGCAGCTGCGCGCCGACGAGGACGGGCTCGACGTCGACCTCGGCCCGGACGCATCCCTGCGGGTGCGCTTCACCGAGCGGGTCGGCTGGCCGCGGCGCGCGCTCGGCGGCGTCGGACTCGGGCACGTCGTCCCCGGGCTCGGGCAGTACTGGCACCCGCACATGCTGGACGCTCGCGTCGAAGGTGCGGCGCAGCTGGGCGAACGGCGCGTCGAGCTCACCGGCGCGCGCGCCTACGGGGAGAAGAACTGGACCCCCTACCCGCGCGGGTTCCCGTCGCTGTGGTGGTGGGGGCAGGCGCACGGGTTCGCGCGCGAGGACGTGTCCGTCGCCTTCGCGGGCGGGCGGATGCTCGGCATCCCGGCCGGCGCGGTCGTCGTGCGGCTGGGCGACGAGCTCGTGCACGTCGTCGGCCCGCCGGCGGCGCTCTCGATGCGGCTGGGCGAGGGGACGTGGGCCCTGCGTGCCCGGACGCTGCGCGACGTCGTCACCGTCGCCGGCGACGCGGACGGGGCGCCGTTCCGGTTCCCGGTGCCGGTCCCGCGCGAGCGCCGCGCCGAGGCGGACGTCAGCGCGATGCACCTCGCCGGGCGCGTGCACCTCGTCGTCCGGCGCGGCGGCACGGTGCGGTTCGCGGGGACATCACGACTCGCAGGACTCGAGCAGGGTAGGGAGGGCTGATGCCGCCGATCCAGCACAAGCGCGAGGCCTACTGGTTCTACTTCGTCGTCTCGCGCGTCTACGACCGGTGGGTCAACCCGCTGTTCTGGACCGCGCGGATGCGCACGGAGGCGCTCGAGCTCGCGCGACTCGGCCCTGGGATGGACGTCGTCGACGTCGGGGCGGGCACCGGCTTCGCGACCGAGGGGATCGTCGAGCTCGCAGACGCCGACCGCGTCACGCTGCTCGATCAGTCCCCGCACCAGCTCGCGCAGGCCCGCGCCAAGCCGGCGCTCGCGCGGTGCGCGATCGTCCGCGGCGACGCCGAGGATCTGCCCTTCGCGACCGACTCCGCCGATCGCTACGTCTCGACCGGGAGCATCGAGTACTGGCCGGACCCGCAGCGTGGCATCGCGGAGGCCTACCGCGTGCTCCGGCCGGGCGGCATCGCGATGCTGGCCGGGCCCGTGCTGCCGACGCACCCGGTGGCACGCCGGCTCGCGGACGCGTGGATGCTCTTCCCCGAGGAGGGCGAGTACCGCGCGTGGTTCGCGGCCGCCGGCTTCACCGACATCGAGGTGCGCCGGATGGCACCCGACTGGTTCGGGGGCGAGTTCGCGGTCGCGATCGCCGGGCGCAAGGAGACCCCCGGGCACTCGCCCGTCGCGCTCGCGCCGCCGGAGCCGCCCGATGCGCCGATGACGCCGCGCCGCTGGCTTCGCTTCGCCGCGGGCTCCGTCGCGGGTCTCGCGTTCGTCCCCGTCGCGCTGGCGCTCTCGCTGCGCGCGCGGCTCCGGCGCCGGTGAGGCCGCTCGTCCTGCTCTGGCGCTTCGGGCGCCCGCACACCCTCATCGGCACCACCCTCAGCGTCCTGGGGGTCTACGTGCTCGTGGCGGTCGACGTCGCGGAGGTCGGCGACCGGCTCGGCGACCTGCTGGCCACCCTCGTCGCGGCGTTGAGCGTGAACGTCTTCATCACGGGGATCAACCAGCTCACCGACGTCGAGATCGACCGCATCAACAAGCCGTTCCTGCCCATCGCCGCGGGCGACCTGTCGCCCCGCGCCGGGCGCTGGATCGTCGCCGCGTCGGCGGCGCTGCCGATCGCGATGGCGCTCACGCAGGGCTGGATCGAGATCGCCGCGGTCCTCGCCGGTCTGGTCGTCGGCGTCGCCTACTCGCTCCCGCCGCTGCGGCTGAAGCGCTGGCCGGCGCTCGCGGCGCTCTCGATCAGCGGCGTGCGGGCCCTCGTCGTGAACCTCGGCGTGGCGCTGCACTTCTCGGACTCGCTCGCGGGCGTGCTCGTCGTCCCGGCCGGCGTGTGGGTGCTGACCGCGTTCGTCGCGCCGTTCAGCGTGGCGATCGCGCTCCTGAAGGACGTGCCGGACATCGAGGGCGACCGGCGGTACCGGATCGCGACCTACAGCGTGCGCCTCGGGGGCGCCGTGGTCCTGCGGGCGGGGCTCGCCCTGCTCGGCGTCGCCTACGTCGGGATCGCGATCGCGGCGCCGTTCCTGCTCGACGGCTGGCCCGCCGTGTTCCTCGCGGGCTCGCACCTCCTCGTCCTCGCGGCGCTGCTCGTCGCGGCGCGCCGCACCGACCCGGCCGATCGCGCCGTCTTCACCGGCTTCTACATGTTCGTGTGGAAGCTGTTCTTCCTCGAGTACGTGATCGTGCCGCTCGCCTGGCTCATGGCGTGACCGCCTCGGCGCGGGCGACCGCGAGAGGCAGCGGCTCGGAGCCGATGACGCGCTCGAAGCGGCGCACGAGCAGCCACAGCGCCCGCAGCTGCAGGCGGGCGAAGCGGTCGGTCGGCGCGACGCGCGCCTCGCTGACCAGCGCGCTGCCGGCGTCGTCCTCCTCGACCCAGTGGCCGAAGAGCACGCGCACGGTCCCGGGCCGCGTCCACTCGCGGAACGTCCTGACGTCGATGCGCGCGTAGTCGCGGGCGGACGTCCAGATCGGCCCGCACAGGCCGGAGATCGACCAGTCGGGCCCCTCGTCGAGGACCGCGAAGGGGTAGCGCGAGAACAGGTCGGTGAAGCGCAGGTCCGCCGGGGTGTCCGGGATGCGCCAGCGGACGAGGCGCCCGAGGGACCGCGTCTCGTCCAGGCGGATCTCCTGTGCCGCGTGCCAGAGGTCGGCGGGCTGCGCGCGCGACGTCCGGCGGTGGCGGCTCGTGACCTGCGGGTCGGCGAGCCAGGTATCGAGATCCGGGGCGGCCACGCTCAGCCCCCTACCCCGTCGCGCCTATGCTGCGCGCCCATGCAGACCGAGCTCTCAGACCTCGTCGCACGCGCGCTCGCGGAGGACGTCGGCACCGGCGACGTCACGAGCGCCGCGACGGTGCCCGAGACCGCGCGGGCCGTCGCGACCATCACGCAGAAGGCACCGGGCGTCGTCTTCGGGCTCGACGCGGCGGAGGCCGTGTTCCGCAGCCTCGACCCCGATGCCGAGATCGAACGGCTGGGCCCCGAGGGCGAGTGGCGCGAGTCAGGGCCCGTGCTGCAGGTCGCGGGCAGCGCACGCGCGCTGCTGGCGGGCGAGCGCACCGCGCTGAACATCCTGGGCCGGTTGTCGGGTGTCGCGACGCTCACTGCGAAATGCGTACGGGCGATCGAGGGCACCGGCGCACAGGTCCTCGACACACGCAAGACGACGCCGGGCCTGCGGGCGCTCGAGAAGGCCGCCGTCGCGGCCGGTGGCGGGCGCAACCACCGCTTCGGCCTGTGGGACGAGATCCTCATCAAGGAGAACCACGCGACGATGGCGGGCGGCGTCGGCCCGGCCGTGCGCGCGGCCCGCGACATGTTCCCCGACCTCCCGCTGGAGGTCGAGTGCCGCGACACCGCCGAGATCGCCGAGGCGCTCGCCGCGGGCGCCCCGCGCATCCTGCTCGACAACATGGATCCGGCGCGTCTGCGCACGGCCGTCGAGCAGGTCGCAGGCCGCGCGGTGCTGGAGGCCAGCGGCGGGATGACGCTCGACACGCTGCGCGAGCACGCCGCCAGCGGCGTGGACTTCATCTCCGTCGGGGCGCTCACGCACTCCGCGCCGGTGCTCGACCTGTCGCTGCTGTTGACGCCGGTGGCCTGAACGCCGCCAGCGGCCGGGACACGACGAGCTCCGCCCGGCTGAACGCGAACTCCGCGGCGGGCCGCCCCCCTGCGTTTCCTGCGGGGGCGCGCGTCGCGCCGGTCGGTGCGATGAGGCCGTCGCGGCCGAGCACCCGGCCGAGGTTGGTGGGGGAGACGGTGTAGCCGAGCACCGCCTCGTAGAGGGCGGCGAGCTCGCGCAGCGTGAAGCGCTCGGGCGCGAGGGCGAACGCGACGTTCGAGTAGGACAGCTTGCCGCGCAGCCGCTCGTGGGCCCGGTGGACTGCGCCCTCGTGACCGAAGGCGACCGGCGGCAGGTCGGCGACCGGGTGCCACGCCGTGTCGGGCGGCAGCTCGCCCTGCGCGCCGGGCGGGATGAGCGCGACGTAGGCGGTGTCGAGCAGCCACAGCTCGGGGTGCGTGTCCGCGCTCGCCCGCGTGTCGAGCTGCTCGAGGTGCCCGACGACGGTGACCCCGACCTTCGACGCCAGGTGCCGGCGCGTCGCGTCGTCGAGCGACTCGCCCTCGCGCACGAACCCTCCGGGCAATGACCAGGTCTCGTCCGGACGACGCCAGAGCAGCGTCTCCAGGCGGTCGGTGACGCGCAGGACGACGGCGTTGACGACAGGGGCGGCGAGTGGGTGGCGGGGTGCTGACATCGGTTCGGATCTAGTTTACGACCGTCAGGCGAAAACGGTGCTACCCTCCCGGCCATGTCCCTGTCGCTGCCCATGGTCCCAGGAGCCGCGCCGCCCGCCGCGCCGCTGGAGCTGCACGACGTCGCTGCGCTCCAGGAGGAGGTGCGCGCGCTCGCCGCCCAGCGCGACGCCGTCATCCTGGCGCACAACTACCAAGTCCCCGAGGTCCAGGACGTCGCCCACTACGTCGGCGACTCCCTCGGGCTCTCCCAGCAGGCCGCGCGCACCGATGCCTCGGTGATCGCGTTCTGCGGCGTCCACTTCATGGCCGAGACCGCCTCCGTCCTCTCGCCCGACAAGACCGTCCTCATCCCCGACCTCGACGCCGGGTGCTCGCTGGCCGACTCCATCACCCCGGAGCAGCTCGCGGCGTGGCAGGCCAAGCATCCCGGAGCGGTCACCGTCATGTACGTCAACACGACGGCCGAGGTCAAGGCGCTGACCGACTACTGCGTCACGTCGTCGAACGCCGTGCAGGTCGTCGAGCACATCCTGCGCGAGCACGGTCCGGACACCGAGATCCTCTTCGGCCCCGACATGTTCCTCGGCGCCTACGTCGAGAAGACCGTCGGGCGCTCGCTGCACATCTGGGACGGCGAGTGCCACGTCCACGCGGGCATCCGGCCGTCGGACATCACGGAGATCCGCGCCGCCCACCCGGGCGCCGACTTCCTCATCCACCCCGAGTGCGGGTGCTCGACGTCGGTCATGGAGTACGTCGCCTCGGGCGACGTCGACTCCGCGGGCGTCCACATGCTCTCCACGGGCGGCATGAACGACTACGCGCGCGACCACGCCGGCCGCGGCGGCACCGCGATCATGGCCACCGAGATCGGGATGCTGCACCCGCTGCGCAAGGCGGCGCCGGACGTCGAGTTCATCGCCGCGAACGAGCGGGCGTCCTGCGTCTACATGAAGATGATCACGCTCCCGAAGCTGCGCGACGCGCTGAAGAACATGCAGCACGAGGTGCGCGTCCCCGAGGACATCGCCGAGCGCGCGCGCATCCCGATCGAGCGCATGGTCGCCATCTCGTGACGCGCGGCCGCCGCGGCGCGCACTGGACGCTCATCACGCCGGACAACCACTACGTGAGTCGTCTGGCGGCGCTCCAGCGGGCCACGGTGGTCAAGCTCGCCACGCCCCGGATCGCGCCCGCGCGGTTCGGCCAGTACCTGGTGCGCCTCGAGCCCGGCGGCGGGACGCGGGAGCCCGTGGCGGACGACCGCGAGCACTTCGTCTACGTCCTCGACGGCGCGGTCGGCGAGCTCGGGCCCGGCGGCTACGCGTACGTCCCGCCCGGCGCGCCGCTCGAGCTCGGCGCGCCGGATGGCGCGATCCTCCTCTGGCTCAATCGCCCGTACGAGCCCGCCGCGGGCTTCTCCGTCCCGGGCGCCGTGTCGGGCAACCGCGAGGACGAGCCCTTCACGGAGACGGCGACCCCGGGCGTACGCCGGCGCGAGCTGCTCCCCGTCGACGAGCCCGGCCGCGACTTCGCGATGAGCATCCTGCAGTTCGACGCCGGCTGCGGGCTGCCGCAGGTCGAGATCCACGACGAGGAGCACGGGCTCTGGATGACCGCCGGCGGGGGGACGTACTTCCTCGACGGCGAGGACCTGCCGGTGCAGGAGGGCGACTTCATCTACATGGCGCCGTACTGCCCGCAGTCGTTCATGGCCGGTCCGGACGGCGGCGAGTACCTGCTCTACAAGGACGCCTGGCGCGACGGTTTCCCATTCGTCCAAGCCACGGCCCCGATGACCCGGTAGTCCTTCACCCCATGCACGAGGTGATCGTCCTGGGCCCCGGCGAGGGGCGAGCGTACGAGTGGGGCGCGATGCGCGGGGTGTTCAAGGCCGACGGGGAGGAGACCGGCGACGCCTACTGCGTCTCGGAGTGGTCGGTGGAGCCCGGCGGCGACGGCCCCGGCCCGCACAGCCATCCCGGGAACGTCGAGGTGTTCCTGGTCACCGAGGGGACGATGTCGTTCCTCGTCGGCGACGAGTGGATCGACGCGCCGACCGGCACGTTCCTCCGCATCCCGGCCGGGCGTGACGCACGACTTCGCGAACCGGACCGACGCGCCCGCGACCGCGTTCAACGTCTTCGTCCCCGGCGGGTTCGAGGCGATGTTCGCGGCGGGGTGAGCTCCGCTCGCCGAATGGCCGCAGAACGTTGACGACCCCGGATTTCGCCGGGGTCGTCGAGCACTGCGCGGTCATGGGAGTGGTTGTCGCAGGTGCCGTGACCTGGTTGTCGGACGGGCGCGCCGGGACTTGAGCGACCCCAGAACGATCACGACCCCGGATTTCGCCGGGGTCGTGTAGCGCTGCGCTCTTAGAGGAGGTTTGTGGCAGTCGCTGTACCCAGTTGGTCGGTCACGGCCCCGGGTACTTGAGGCGACCCCAGCGTGTTGGCGCGTTCGCGCTCATCGGTCGTCGAGGTACGGTTCGGGCTCGCCCATGCGCCTCATCCTCAACATCATCTGGTTCGTCCTGTGCGGTCTGTGGATGGCCATCGGCTACACGTTCGCCGCGCTCATCTGCTTCATCCTCATCATCACCATCCCGTTCGGGGTGGCGGCGCTGCGGATCGCGGTGTTCGCCCTGTGGCCGTTCGGCAAGACGGTCGTGAAGCGCCCCGACGCGGGCGCGTTCTCCGGGATCGGCAACGTCATCTGGCTCATCCTGTTCGGCTGGTGGCTCGCGCTCGGGCACCTGATCACGGGCATCGCGCTCTGCATCACGATCATCGGCATCCCGCTGGGGCTCGCGAACTTCAAGCTCATCCCGGTCTCGCTGCTGCCGCTCGGCCGCGAGATCGTGCCGGTCGACCAGGCGTACCTCATCGACGGTGGCACCGCCGTCGTCGAGGTCCCGGCGCGCGGGCGGTAGACGCTCCCCCGCCGCGGGCGGGTAGAGACAGGCCATGAGCACCCCGCAGAGCGCGACAGCCGCGCAGATCGCCGTCGAGGACGTCAAGGAGTGGCGCGGTGAGACCGTGCTGGGCCCCGGCGACGAGAAGCACGGCAAGCTCGAGGAGGTCTACTACGACACCGAGACCGACCTCCCCGCGTTCGGCGCCGTCAAGAGCGGCACGCTGAGCAAGAAGCTCACGCTCGTCCCGCTCGCGGGGGCGACCGTCGGCCAGTCGCACATCCGCGTCACGGCCACGAAGGACGACTTCAAGAAGGCGCCGTCGTTCGACACCGATGCCGAGCTCAGCTCCGACGACGAGGCGGAGATCTACGGCTTCTACGGGATCGGGTACGTGCCGACCGGCCAGGACGCGCGCCGGCTCGCCAAGCACTGAGCACCGCCCCCGGAACGACCACGGCCCGGTGGGGGGAACCGGGCCGTGGGCATGAACCGTCTGAGGAGGAGGAGGACTGCATCCCGTGTGGTCGGACGCGCCGCGCCCTTCTTGAGGCGACATCGGCGTGTTGGCGCGTCGCCGCTCACATGGGCGTCAGCAGCCGGCCGAACGGCTCGCCGGCGACCTCGCCGTCGAGCGCCACGGTCCGCCCCCTGAGCACCGTCCGGACGACACGCGCGCGCAGCTCGCGGCCCACGTACGGGCTGATCGCGTGCCGCGTGCGCAGGTCCTGCGCCGCCAGCACCCGCGTGGCCCCGACGTCGATCAGGACGAGGTCCGCGTCCGCGCCCGGCTCGAGCACGCCCTTGCCGCGCAGCGCGAATCGCCGCGCCGCCGCGCCCGCGAACAGCTCGCCGACCGCGCGGAGGTCGATGCGCCCGCCGACGACGCCCTCGCCCACCAGCAGCTCCAGCGACGACTGCGCGCCCGCGATCCCGCCCCAGACGGCGAACATGTCGTCGCCCTGCTTCAGCGACGCCGGCGACGGCGAGTGGTCGGAGGAGACCAGCGCGACGTCCCCACCCGCGACCGCGGTCCACAGCGCCTCGCACTCCGCCCGCGGGCGCAGCGGCGGCGCGCACTTCGCCACGGCGCCGAGGCGCTCCATGTCGTCCTCGTCGAGCACGAGATGGTGGAGGCAGACCTCGCACGTCACGTCGACGCCGCGCGCACGCGCGTCGGCCACGAGCGCCACGCCCGAGCCACTGGACACGTGCACCACGTGCAGCGCGCAGCCGGTGTCCGCGGCGAGGTGGATCGCCCGCGCGATCGCCTCCGTCTCGGCCACGACCGGCCGCGACGCGAGGTAGTCGCGCACGCCCGTGCGGCCCGCCGCCCGGGCGCGCGCCGCGAGCCCGGCGGTCATCGCGTCGCTCTCGGCGTGCACCGCGACGGGCAGCCCGAGCGCCGCGGCCCGCAGCATCCCCTCGTACAGCGTGAGGTCGTCGACGGGCGGGAAGTCGTCGAGCCCGCCGAAGGACATGAAGGCCTTGAAGCCGACGACGCCGCGGTCCGCGAGCTCGTCGAGCCGGTCGACGTCGCCGGGCACCAGGCCGCCCCACAGCGCGAGGTCCACACGAGCGACGCCGGGGATCGCCGCGGCCTTCAGGTCGAAGCTGCGTCCGTCGAGCACGGGCGGGCTCGCGTTGAGCGGCATGTCGATCGCGCACGTCACGCCGCCGACGGCGAGCGCGGCGGTCCCGGTCGCGATGCCCTCCCACTCGGTGCGCCCCGGCTCGTTGAGGTGCACGTGCGGGTCCACGCCGCCCGGCAGCAGGTCCAGGCCCGTGCCGTCGATCACCTCGGCCGCGTCGCCCGCCGACCTCGGGCCCGATCTCCGTGACGACCCCGCCGGCCGCCGCGACGTCCCCGACCGGCGCCCCCGGCAGCCACGCCAGCCGTGCCCCGCGCACGAGCAGGTCGTGGCGCGTCATCTCGCCAGCGTGGCCAGGACCTCGCCCAGCACGGCGGCGCCGCGGTCGATGTCCTCGCGGTCGGTGTGTTCGTCGGGGTGGTGGCTGATGCCGCCCGCGCTGGGGACGAACAGCATCCCGACCGGGATCTTCCGCGACAGGATCAGCGCGTCGTGGTACGCGCCGCTGATCATGTGGCGGTGGCTGACGCCGAGGGACGCGCACGCCGCGTCGGCGGCCTCGAGGATGAACGGCGCGCAGGTGCCCGGCTCGTCGCGGACGATCTCCTCGACGATCGCGGTCAGGCCGCGCTTCGCGGCCAGCACGCCGACGACGGCGAGGAGCCCGTCGACGACCGCCTGGCGAGCTTCGCCGTCGCTGTCGCGCACGTCGACGTCGAACTCGACCTCGCCGGGCACGACGTTGATCGCCCCGGGGCGCACGCGCATGACGCCGACGGTGCCGACCGTCGTCCCGGACGGGGAGCCCACCGCGAGCTTCTCCAGCTCCACCATCGCCTCGGCGGCGCCTGCCAGGGCGTCGCGGCGCAGCGCCATCGGCGTCGCACCGGCGTGGTCCGCGGCGCCCTGCAGCGTGATGCGCAGATCGTGGGGCGCGGCGATCGCGGTGACGACGCCGATCGCCTCGCCGGAGGACTCGAGGACGATGCCCTGCTCGATGTGCAGCTCGACGAACGCGTGCACCGAGGCCGGGTCCCACAGGGCGGTGTCGATGGCGTCGGGCTCGAAGCCCGCGCCGGCCAGCGCCTGCGCGAGCGACACGCCGTCGCGGTCGACGAGCCGGTCGAGGTCGGCGCGCGACAGCTCGCCCATGACCGCGCGGCTGCCGATGCAGCCGCTCGCGAACCGCGGCTCCTCGCCCGCGAACGCGACGACCTCGATCGCGCGCCGCAGACCGCGATCGCGCAGGGACACGACCGCCTCGATGGCGCCGAGCACGCCGACGACCCCGTCGTAGCGACCCGCGTTGAGCGTCGTGTCCACGTGCGAGCCCGTCCGCACGGCCGGCAGGGACGGGTCGGTCCCCTCGAGCCGCCCGTAGAGGTTGCCGAACGCGTCGCGGCGGACCTCGAGGCCCACGTCGCGCATGAGCCCGGAGACGAACTCGACCGCGCGCTCGTAGGTCGGCGTGAAGACCTCGCGGGTGATCCCACCGGCCGCCGGGTCGTCGTTGTAGGTCGCCAGCTCGGCGATCGCGTCGTGGAGCGCGAACGTCATCCGACGAGGGGGTAGGGGTCCCAGACGGGCCCGGCGGGCGGCGCGTCCGGCGCGAGGACCGACGCCTCGATGAGCCCGTAGGGGCGATCGTCGGCGTGGAAGACCTCGTTGTCGTTCTCGAGGCCGAAGGGGGAGAGGTCGACGACGTAGTGGTGCTTGTTCGGCAGCGACATGCGGACCTCGGCGAGCTCGGGGCGGGCCGTGAGCATCGCGTCGGCCATCGCGTAGAGCGTGCCCTGCAGCGACTTGCTGTACGTGGTCGCGAACGTGTCGAGCAGCAGCCCGCGCGCAGCGCCGAACGACGCGTCCCAGTCGGCCGACGACGCCGAGGCGTGGCGCCACCGCGCGGCGACCGCGGTGGCCAGGACGCGGTCCTTCGTCTCGGCCAGCGTGGTGTAGCGGTCCTCGATGAAGCCCTCGAACTCCGAGTCGGTCGAGTTCAGCACCACGAGCCCCTCCAGGCCCGACACGACCCAGGACTCCTCCGCCTCGCACACGACGGTCGCGACGCGCGACTCCGCGCCCGACTGGCGGAACGAGTGGTCGCCGAGCCGGTCCCAGCCGGCCTCGACGATGTGCACCCGGGCGCGGGCGATCGGCGCGAACGACGCGACGAAGTGGCGCCCGAGCCGCAGCCCGAACTCCTCGATCGCCCCGACCGGCGCCTCCTTGGCGAACGCGTAGACGGTGTTCTTCTGCGTGTCCGTCGGGACGACGTGCGCGTTGTCGCCGGTGAGGTGGACGTCGGCGAGGTCGCCCGACAGCGCGATGCCCACCGTGAGGTCGCGGATCGTGTGCCGGGCCCCGTCGCGCGAGACGGTGACCATGTGGACCTCCGCCTTGCCGTACTGGTTCGTTCCGAGAAGGCTCGCCATCAGCTGCCACGGTACGTCGAGTAGCCGAAGGGCGCGAGCAGCAGGGGCACGTGCAGGTGCTCCTCGTCGCGCACCTCGACGACGACGGTGACCTCGGGGTAGAAGGCGTCGGCCCCGAGGTACTCCCGGGTGGCGAACACGAGGCGATGCATGCCGGCACCCGCATCGGCGAGCCCGAGGTCCGGCGCGCGCCCGTCGTCGTCGGTGATCGCGGTGGCGAGCGGACGCCAGCCGTCGGTCTCCCACGCCTCGAGGACCACCCCGATGCCGGCTGCGGGCGTCCCGCGGGCGGTGTCGAGCACGTGCGTCGTGATCGCCGTCACGGCGCCAGCAGCCTCTGCAGCCGCGCTCGCGTGATCCTGCGCTGCTCCTCGGCGGCGATCGCGAGCTCCGTCCGCGGATCGTTCCCCAGCCGCCCGCGCAGGTCCTCGAGCAGCTCGGAGGCGCTGCGGCCGCTGGCGAAGACGAGGTAGATGTGGCCGAAGCGCCGCTCGTACTCGAGGTTGCCCTCGCGGAGCGCCTCCCGCGTCGCGGCATCCGCGTCGGCCGACGCGGCCTGCTCGCCGCGCTCCTGCTCGCCGCCCCGCTCGGGCTCGCCGATGCGCGGGTGCGCGGCGAAGGCCTCGCGGACGTCGGCCTCGGTCGCCGCGTCCCACGCCGCGTCGGCCGCGTCCAGGAGCGCCGCGTTGGCGGTGTACGGGCGCCCCGCCGAGACGCGCGCGGCCCAGCGGCGCGAGCCGCAGCACGAGAGCAGCTCCATGCGTGCCTCCTGGTCCGGAAGCGCGTTGAGCCGGCGCAGCGCGTGGTCGAGCAGGTTCGCCATCGGCATCGCGCGATTGTGCCCGCCCCGTGCGGCGGGGACTCCGACGCGTGGTCCACGGTCTACCCGCTGGACGGGACAGCAGGTCGGTTCACCCCGCGAGGTCCATGATCGCGTCCGCCAGCACCTCGACGGCGACGGCGCTCGACCGCGCGGCTCCCGATCGCGCTCCGAGACGGTCACGGCGCGCCATTCAACCAGGACCCCTCGGTAGGATCGGCATCACCGCTCTTCCGCGGGCCGTTGCTCGTCCTCCAGCCCACAACCCTCGACGACCTCCTCACGGCCGACCCCTCGGCCACGCTCGTCGCCGGTGGCACGGGGGTCCTCGTGGAGATGAACGCCGGTCGCTCGCCGTCGGCGCTCGTCGACGTCTCGCGCGTCGCCGAGCTCGCTGCCGTCCAGGACGACGGCGACGTCGTCCGCATCGGCGCGGCGGTCACCTACACCCGGGTCATCGAGGAGCTGGGGGACCGGCTGCCGGGGCTCGCGATGGCATGCCGGACGATCGCCTCGCGCCAGATCCGCAACCGCGGGACGCTCGGCGGCGCCCTGGCGCTGCGTGACCCGACGAGCGATGCGCTCGCCGCGCTCCTGGCCGCCGACGCGCGGGTCGAGATCGCATCGGTCGCCGGCGTCCGCACCGTGGGCGTGGGCGACGTCGAGCTCGCGCCCGGCGAGGTCCTCACGGCGATCGTCGTGCCCGTCGCCGAGGGGCCCGTCGCGTACGCGAAGGCGGGGATGCGCAACGCGATGGCGCGTGCGATCTGCGGCGTCGCGGTCGCGCTGCGCCCGGCGCAGCACGCGGTGGCGATCGGCGTCGTGGGGGCGCGCGCCGTGCGCGCCGGCGAGGCCGAGGAGCTGATCGGCGCGCAGTGGGCGCGCCGCGACCGCGCGCTCGCGCAGCGCGCGGGCGAGCTCGCCGCGGCCGCCGCGGCGCCGATCCCGGCGCACCTCACGACGGTCCTCACGCGGCGCGCGCTGGAGCGGGCATGGAGCTGATCGTCGACGGCGTCGCGCACCGGCTGCCCGACGACGCCGGCGGGCGCAGCCTGCTGCGCGTCCTGCGCGAGGACCTCGCGCTGACGGGAACGAAGAACGCCTGCGAGCAGGGCGAGTGCGGCTCCTGCACCGTGTCGATCGACGGGGAGATCGCGTGCGCGTGCCTCGTGCTCGCCGCGCAGGCCGACGGCTGCCGCGTCGACACCGTCGCCGGCATGGCCGCCGAGGACGGGACGCTGCACCCGCTCCAGGCGGCGTTCCTCGAGGCGGGGGCCGTGCAGTGCGGGTTCTGCACCCCGGGCCTGCTCGTCGCCGCCCGCGACCTGCTGCGCCGCGTGCCCGAGCCGAGCGAGCAGGACGTCCGCGAGGGCCTGGCCGGGAACCTCTGCCGCTGCACCGGCTACGAGCGGATCGTCACGGCGGTCCTGGAGGCATCGCGATGATCGCCATCGAGCACGCCGCCATCGCCACCGTCGACGCGGAGCGCCGCGAGCACCTCGACGGGCATCTCGTCGTGGACGGCGACCGGATCGTCGCGGTCGGGGAGGGCCCCGTGCCGGCCGAGCTGGAGATCACGCGGCGCATCGACGGGTCCGGCTGCCTGGTGACGCCCGGCCTCGTCAACTGCCACCACCACCTGTACCAGTCGGCCACGCGCGGGCTCGTGACCGACGGGACGCTCTTCGAGTGGCTCGTCGCCCTGTATCCCGTGTGGGCGCACGTCGACGCGGACACGGTCGCGGCGGCGGCGCGCGGCGGGCTCGCGGCCCTCGCGACGTCGGGCTGCACGACGTCGACCGACCACCACTACATCTTCCCGCGCGGCGGCGGCGACCTCCTCGCCGTCGAGATCGAGGCGGCGGGGCAGATCGGCCTGCGCTTCCACCCGTGCCGCGGTGCGATGGACCTCGGCGAGTCCGACGGCGGGCTGCCGCCGGACAGCCTCGTCGAGGACCGTGACGCGATCCTCGCTGCGTCCGAGGAGGCGATCGACCGCTTCCACGACCCGTCGCCCGGCGCGCGCGTGCGGATCGCGCTCGCGCCGACGTCGCCGTTCTCGGTCACGCGCGAGCTGCTCGTGGAGACGGCCGAGCTCGCGCGCCGCCGTGGGGTGCGGCTGCACACGCACCTGGCGGAGACGATCGACGAGGAGGAGTTCTGCCTCGAGCAGTTCGGGGTGCGGCCGCTGGAGTACCTCGACAGCGTCGGCTGGCTCGGCGACGACGTGTGGCTCGCCCACTGCGTCCATCTCAACGAGGCCGAGTCGGTGCGCATGGGCGCGACCGGCACCGGCGTCGCGCACTGCCCGACGTCCAACGGCCGGCTCGGCGCCGGGATCGCGAACGTGCCCGCGCTCCTGGCCGCGGGTGCGCCGGTCGGCCTCGGGGTCGACGGCGCCGCGTCCAACGAGGCGCAGGAGCTCATCCACGAGGTGCGCGCCGCCCTGACCGTCGCGCGGGCGGCCCGGGGGCCGCGCGCGCTGTCGGCCCGGCAGGCGCTCGAGCTCGGCACGCTGCACGGCGCGCGGTGCCTCGGCCGCGACGACGAGCTCGGGCACCTGAGCGTCGGCGCGCTGGCCGACGTCGCGGTGTGGCGGCTGGACGACGTCGGCTTCGCGGGGATCGCCGATCCGATCGCGGCACTCGTGCTCGGCCCGCCGCGGCCCGTGGACCTGCTGCTCGTCGGCGGTGAGGTCGTCGTCGAGGACGGCGAGCTGCGCACCGCCGACGCGGAGACCGTCGCCGCCGAGCTGGCGCGCGAGAGCCGCGCGATCGCCGCCCGCGCGGGCCTGACATGAGCACGACAGCCCCCCGGACGACCGGCGGGGTCGGCGAGCGCCTGCCGCGATCGGACGGCCGGGCGAAGGTCACCGGCGAGTTCGCCTACTCGTCGGACCTGCACGTCGAGGGGATGCTGTTCGGGGTCACGCTGCGCAGCCCGCATCCGTCGGCGCGCATCCGCGGGATCGACACGTCGGCGGCCCTCGCCGCCCGCGGCGTACGCGCGGTCCTGACCCACGAGGACGTGCCCGGCGAGAAGCTCATCGGCAGCGTCCTGCCCGACCAGCCGGTGCTGGCCATCGACCGCGTCCGACACCACGGCGAGCCGATCGCGCTCGTCGCCGCCGACGACCCCGACGCCGCCCGCGCGGCCGCCGCGAGCATCGCGGTGGACTACGAGGTCGAGGAGCCGGTCGTCGACCCGGTCGCCGCGCTCACACCGGGCGCGACGCCGGTCCACGCCGGCGGCAACGACCTGCGCACGGTCCACATCCTCCACGGGGACCCGGGCGCGACCGGGCCGGTCGTGGTCCGCGGCACGTACGACGTCGGTCGCCAGGACCAGGCGTTCCTCGGCCCGGAGTCCGGGCTCGCGGTGCCCGACGGGCAGGGCGGGATCGACCTGCACATCGCGACGCAGTACCTGCACGTCGACCGCGACCAGGTCGCGGCGGGGCTCGGGATCGCGCCCGAACAGGTCCGGCTCATCCTGGCCGGGGTCGGCGGGGCGTTCGGCGCGCGCGAGGACCTCTCGATGCAGCTGCACGCGTGCATGCTCGCCCTCGCGACGGGGCGTGCCGTGAAGATGGTCTACGGCCGCGAGGAGTCGTTCCTCGGCCACGTCCACCGCCACCCGGCGCACATGGAGTACGAGCACGTCGCCGACCGCGACGGGCGCCTGATCGCCGTGCGCCTGCGGCTGATCCTCGACGGCGGCGCGTACGCGTCGAGCTCGACGGCCGTCATCGCCAACGCCGCGACGCTCGGCTGCGGGCCCTACCACGTGCCCAACGCGCGGATCGAGGCGACCGTCGCGTACACGAACAACCCGCCGAGCGGCGCGATGCGCGGCTTCGGCGCCGTGCAGGTGGCGGTCGGCTACGAGGCGCAGATGGATCGCCTGGCCGGTGCGCTGGGGATGGACCCCGTGGAGCTGCGGGTCCTGAACGCGCTGCCCGAGGGCGGCGAGCTGCCGACCGGGCAGGCGGTCCGTGGGCCGGTTGCGGTGCCGGAGATGCTCGAGCGCCTCGTGTCGCTGCCGATGCCCGAGCGCGACCCGGACCCCCGCTCGCTCCCCGGCGGCGCGTTCCGGGCCGGCGACGGCGACGGCGTGGTGCGGGCGGTCGGCTACGCGGCGGGGTTCAAGAACATCGCGTTCTCGGAGGGCTACGACGACCCGGCGACCGCGCGGGTTCGGGTGGAGCGGCGGGACGGGCGGCTCTCGGCGACCGTCTACACCGCCGCCACGGAGGTCGGACAGGGCGTGCTCGGCGTGCAGGAGCAGATCGCGCGCACGGAGCTGGGCCTCGCCGACGTGCAGGTGCTGCCGGCCGACACGCGGATCGCGATGGCGGGGTCTGCGTCCGCGTCGCGCCTGACGTGGATCGTCGGCGGCGCGGTCCAGGCCGCGTGCCGCGCCGTCGCCGGGGAGATCGACGCCCTCCCGGAGGGCGGTGTCGTGGAGGCCGAGCGCACCTACCGCCACGCGCGGACGCACGCGATGGATCCGGTCACCGGCCAGGGCGACAGCCACGCCGGCTTCGCGTTCGTCGCGCACAGGGCCGTCGTCGACGTCGACACCGAGCTCGGGCTGGCGCGGGTCGTGGAGCTCGCCTGCGCGCAGGACGTCGGGCTCGCCGTGAACCCACTCGCGCTGGAGGGCCAGCTGCACGGAGGCACGATCCAGGGCCTCGGACTCGCGCTGACCGAGGAGCTCGTGACGGAGGGGGGCGTCGTGCGCGACCTCAGCTTCGGCGGCTACCGCATCCCGACGATGATGGACGCCGCCGCCGTCCCGACGATCGTGCTGGAGCTCGGCAACCCGGACGCGCCCTACGGACTGCGCGGGGTGGGGGAGATGCCGTCGATCTCATCGACCCCGGCGGTGCTGGCGGCGCTCCGTGCTGCGACGGGGCGGGCGCTCACCCGCGTGCCGGTGCGGCCCGAGGACCTCGCGGGCTGAGACCCGGCGTTGTGTCGCTCTGCGACACAACGCCAATGCGTGGGCGAAGCCCACGACACGACCCCGGGTTGCAGGCCGGGGTCGTGGGTGTGTTCGAGAGAGGAGGAGGAGATGCTGTAGCCAGGTGGTCGGCCACGGCGTCCCGTTCTTGAGGCGACCGCGTCGAGTTGGCGCGTTCCCGCTAAGACGGCTCGATGTCCTAGCGCGTCCAGCACGAACGAGACGTCGGCCAGACTTCGTTCACATCGCGCCGCACTGCCCGCAGTGCTTCGTCGCGTGTTCTCAGCCACCGGCGAATCGCACCGGTTGCCGGTCCGTGAGGTAGGGTCGGCGCTCCTGTGGTTCGCCGTCGCGCCCCTGCCGATTTCGCGCCGCGCTGGGTGACGGAGGTCGAGCTCGCTGAGCCGATCGCACCGCTGCGGGCGCCGCGGCGGACTGACGGCGCGACGTACGCCGAGGCGCAGGTGCTCGCGCGACTCCATGCGCAGCCCCTGGGGCTCGCCACGGTGCCGCTTGCGGACGGCGAGGCGCAGGTCGATGTCATTCTCGAGGCGATCCGCGACCAGCTGTCGGGCCCGCTGGCCGACCACCTGCGCGCGGACGAGATCCTGCCCGACGCGCTCACGGGGGAAGGGCTCGAGGACGCCTGTCAGGTCGCCGCACCGAAGGGCGCCCAACCGTTCGCGAGCGTCGTCGTGTGCACCCGCGACCGCGCGGAGTCCCTGCGGCGTGCGTTGCGCTCGGTGCTCGCGATGGACTACCCCGACTTCGAGCTCGTCGTCGTGGACAACGCGCCGAGGACCTCGGCCACCCGCGACGTCGTCGACGAGTTGGCCGATCCGCGCGTGCGCTACGTCCTCGAACCACGGCCGGGGCTCTCGTGCGCACGCAACCGCGGCGTGGCCGAAGCGCGCGGCGAGATCGTGGCGTTCACGGACGACGACGTCGTCGCCGACGTGGGCTGGCTCGCGGCGCTCGTCGCAGGATTTGGGCGCGTGCCGCACGTCGGCGCGGTCACCGGGCTCGTGCCCGGCGCGGAGATCGAGACGGCGGCGCAGGCGTACTTCGAGACGAAGCTCGACTGGGCGGACGTGTTCGAGGCGCGGGTATACGACCTCGGCGAGCACCGCGCCGACCACCCGCCTACCCGTACAGCGCTGGGCATTTCGGCGCGGGCGCTAACTTCGCGGCAACGCGATCGACGCTCGCCGAGGTGGGGCTCTTCGACGAGGCGCTTGGCGCGGTACGCCGAGCAGGGCGGTGAGGACCTCGACTACTTCCTGCGCGTCATCCTCGGCGGTCACGCGATCGCCTTCGAACCGGCGGCGCTCGTCTGGCACGTCCACGTCGCGAAGAGGCGGTGCTCGTGCAGCAGATGTATGGCTATGGCTCTGGTCTCACCGCCTACCTCGTCAAGCACATGCTGTTCACGCGCGGCGCAGCGCGGGCCGTTTGGCGCGCTGCCGCGTGCCGTGGCGTGTTCGCGAAGCCCTTCGGCACGGCACGCAGCACCACGGCCGTCCCGCCGGGCGCGATGCGCAAGGAGCTCGAGGGCCTCGTGGCCGGGCCGGTGCTCTACCTGCGCGGGCGGCGGCGCTGACGTAGACCGTCAGATCGTCGCGCTCGTGCCGGCGCCCGGCTCATGGCGCAGGGCGAGCGTGTCGTCCTCGCCGACCGCGATCCGGTAGCCGTTGACGACGAGTTTGCGGACGGTCGCATCGTGCTCGCGCCGGCCGAGGTGACGGTGCTCGAACCGGATGATCGCGGGCGATGGCGCTCGAGGTCGAGCATGGATGATCTCCCGTCGAAACCTCGGCGTCGATCTGTAGCAGCTCGACGGCGCCGGCGCGCGATCGAACGCGTCGTCGAGAGAGATAGCCTTCACCGCCTCTACCACGACAGCGACCGCAAGATCGGGACATGGCCGCAAGACGGCGAGAACGCGGACGCGAGCGAAGGATGCGAGCTGCGCCGTCCAGGCCGGAGCGCCGGCGTCGTCGCGCACCTTCCACAGCGTCATCGCTCCGGCCTCCGCCGCGATCGCCGCGTTGAGGAGCACCAGTCAGGGGAACTCCTCGTAGGACCGGCGAAGGCGCTCGAAGATCGCTCGCTGCGGCTCGATGAGCACGCCGGTCCAGCCGTGCTCGACCACGAGCTGGCGGATCGGGTCGTTCGTCGTGCCGTCGAAGGCGCCGATCTGGATGAAACCGGAGCCCCTCGTAGCTGCGACGTAGGTGGCGGCAATCGTGAGGTCGATCGTCAAGGGTGAGAGGAGCGCGCCGGGCGGCAGTCGCCGCAGGACCAGGCCCCGTCGGCGCAGAACGGCCGAGCACGTCGCCCGGGCATGGTCGAGGACGATCCGCACGACATCGCGCACGCGTCCCGAGGTCAACGTCTCAGGAGCGTGCGCCTGGCGCCGGCGCGCGCACGGTCGACGAGGGACCAGAGGGGCTCGGCGCGGATCGTGCGCTCCAGAGCGCGAACGAGCTCCGGCTCGGCGCCCATCTCGAGGGCGCGCTCGAGCGTGTCGCGCTGGAAGACAACGGAGGAGTCGTCGAGACGCATCCTTGCGATCCGGTCGATGTCGAGCCGGTCGGGGAACGTCCTCGCCCGCGGCAGCGCGCCGACCAGGTGCAGGAGCATCATCGTCCGCAGGCACTTCTCGCAGCGCCCACAGTTGTACGCGCCGTCGCGATTCTCCCAGCAGACGCGGAGGTGAGCGAGCGCCACGGGCTCCTCCGCGAGGGCCGCGACCTTGGTGAAGCGATCGCGCTCGATGCCGTCATGACGGAACTCCAGACACTCCGTCGACCACAGGGGGTCGATGTCCGGGTGCGACCCCCAGGGCAGCAGCTCGCTCCAGGACGCGCTGCCCGGGATGTACACCGTATGCAGGTGTTCCTGCAGCAGCAGCGCGGCCGCGGCCAGGCAGCCGCCGTGCCACCACCGCCACTCGACGTGCGGGAACACACGGCGGACGTCCGTCGAGACCGTGATGAGCTCCTTGCCGAGCTCCGCGGCGACCGACGCGGCGGCCGCGGCCGCCCGATCGGCAACGGCGCGGGCGTCGACGACGAAGTCGAAGCCCTCCAGGAAGATGAGGTGTGTGATCTCGTCGCGGTGAGCGAGGAGCGTGTCGAAGGAGTCCACGCCGCCGCTGAAGAAGCTGCCGACGCCGCGGCCGTCCGTACGCGCCCGTTCCGTACCGGCGGACGGCGCCCGCACCTCGACCCGCGTGAGCCCCGGATTCCCAGCCGGCGAGGATGCGCTGCATCTCGCCGATGCCACGCCGGAGCCGTGGCGACACCGGCTCGCCGACCTGCAGCGCTGCGCCGCGGGACATCGCGGGCACCAGCAGGAGCGCCAGCGCGGCGTCGCCGGTTGCACCGGGCGGCACAGTGACGCCGAACGGCACGTCGTAGGACTCAGCGCCGAGCCGCCCGGAAACCGTCACGCCGGCGGTGCCTGAGGTGCTCACGGCGCGTCGTCCGAGCGGGCGAGCAGCGTGCGTACGAGGCTCGGCGCGACCGCGGCCGCCAGGAGCGCCGCGGAGATCAGCCACGCGAGGCCGATGCCGTTCAGGCCCATGGCCGGTCCGAGCACGATGCAGAGCCCGAGCAGGATGACGAAGTCGACGGCCGAGCACACGGCGGTCGCCAGGCCCTTGCCCTCGAGGCGCTTGAGCGCGACGTACAGGAAGATCACGGCGCGGAAGAGCGTCGCGACGGCGAAGAGCCGCAGGACGCCGGCGCCCTCGCGCGCGTAGTCCTCGCCGAACACCCTGAGCAGGAGCGGAGCCGCGACGACGAGCACCACCACCGCAGGCAGGAAGAGACGCGCGAAGTTACGAACCGCCCGCCGGGCGATCGCGGTCGCCTGGCGCTCGTCGAAGGCGCCCTCCACCGTGATGGCGATGGACACGCTGTAGACGAGCAGGTCGAAGGTCGAGATGAGGGTGAATGGGATGTAGAAGTATGCGGAGTCGCGGCTGCCAACGACGGCCAGGACGATCATCGGAAGCAGGCTGAGCGTCGCGAATGCGATCGTCGTGCCCACGAAGTCCCACGCGAGGTAGCTGCGCAGGCGGGCGCGGCTGCCGCCGAGCAGCGGGGAGCGCCCTGATGGGCGCGTCCGCACGTGCGCGGGAACGACGCGCCGGAAGATGAGCCAGTTCACGGGCAGGATGAGGGCTGCCATCGGCAGCACCCAGGCGACGAACAGCCCGTTGCTCACCGCGGCGCCGGTGAGCGCGACGAGCGCGCCGATGCGCAGGAGCCCGAAGAGGCCGTTCTCGATCCAGAGCCAGGCGCCGCGCGCAGGGCCGTGAGGGCCGCGTCCTGCAGCGTGAACACGCACCAGAGCGGAACCGCGACGACGAAGAGAACGGCGAGGCTGCCGTCGCGCAGGAAGCCGTAGTGGTCCGATACGGCGGGCGCCACGATGACGAACGCGCCCGCCACGAGGAGCGCGGCGCCGCCCGTCGCCGCGTAGGAGAGCACGAGCGCCCGTGCCGGGCGCTCGACCTGTGGCAGGAAGCGCGCGAGCGTCGAGTTCAGGTTCAGCTGGCAGAACGCGGAGAGGGCCATCATCGACGCGATAAGCACGCTGCCGCGTCCGACGGCTTGGGGTGAGAAGAGCCGGGCGGCGAGTACCCAGAACACGAGCCCGGCTGCTGCCGTGACCGCCGTCGTGGCCATGAGCCCGTAGGCGGTGCGGAACAGGGGCTCGGACGCGTGCGCCCGCGCACGGTCGCGGAGCTTGCCGAGCACGGCGCGGGACCGCAGTGCGGCGCTAGCCGCCACGCGCGAGCTCCTTCGCCGCTCGGTGCGCGTCCGCGAGGGAGTCGGCCGACCGGACGCCTGGCGCGTCCCGGGTCCACGTCTCGTGGAAGGCGCGCAGCTTCCCGAAGCGGTCCGCCACGACCACGTGCGGGATCGACATGAGCACGCAGAGGATGTGGCCGTGCAGGCGTTCGGTCACGACGACGCGCCCCCGTGAGAGCATGCGCCGTCCGCGGTCGACGTTCGCTCGGGCCAGCATGTCGTACGCGTGCAGGACGGCCCGCGCCGAGGTCCGCGAGCGCTGGGTCCCGGCCCGGCCCGCCGAGAGCACGATGAGCGCGCGGGCGAACGTGATCGCAGCGCGATCGCGCGGCTCGCGCGGCGGGTGGATCCAGTCGACGTGATCGCCGACGGCGAGCGCACCTCGCTGCGCTCGAGGTCGTCGCGCCCGAGGTGCAGCAGCGGCTCCGTCGCCGGAGCGGTCCGCTCGAGGCGGCCGAGCGCAAACGCCATGTCGGGGGCGAGGACCACGCGCGCTTCGAACAACTCGGTCGCGCGGTCGCGGCTCGGCGCGTCGCGCACGACGAGCGTCACGTTGCCGTGGCGGGCCACCGCACGGCGCGCGCGCTCGAGGTTCTCCGCCGAGCGGAAGTTGATCGACTGCCCGAGCTGCACCACCGGCCGGCCGGGGAAGTCGGCGAGGATCCGCTCGCGCAGCAGCTGGTGCTCGGGCCACAGGTCTCCGAAGGACCCGCCGCCGTGCAGGAGGACCGGTCGCCCGGCGAGCGCGCGCCCGAAGGCCCGACGCGAGTACGTCGCGGTGTCGCAGCTGGCGACGACGCGCACCCCGGCGGTGCGCAGGAGCTGCCGCTCGCCGAGCCAGATCGCGCTGTCGCCGACGTTGAGGTGGCGCGGGTAGTCGGCGAGCCCCCACTCGCGCGCATCACCCATCGCGCCGCGGACCGCACTGACGGCCTCGCACGCGACAGCCTCGACCGAGAAGGCCGGCATGGTGGACGGCGCGGTCACGTCACAACATCCTTGTCAGGCGTGGGAAGGAGAAGCCGCCATCCGCGGCGGCCAGATCGACCCTATCCGCAGTCCGCCTCCATGGATAGACTCACACCGGATCTCGGTACATCGCTCGCGTGCCGCCCGTATGATGGCGCGATGGACAGGCGAGACCTGCAGCGCGCGGCGTACGGCGGATGGCTCGGGCTCCGCGACAAGATCAACCGCAGCGATGCGCTGTCGCGGTACTTCTACGAGTTCCGCAACCAGAGCTCCTTCACGGACCTCATCCACCACGACCGGATGCTCGCCGACGAGGTCCGGATGGGCGCGAACCGCGAGGGTATCGCTAAGCACGTGTCCGACGGTGAAGTCGTTGTCGACCTCGGCACGGGCACCGGGGTGCTGGCGTTCCTGGCGGCGCGCAGCGGGGCGCGCGTCGTGCACGCCGTCGAGCACAGCGGCGAGCTCGTCGAGGCGGCACGGTCCGTCGCACAGGCGAACGGCATCACGAACGTCGTCTTCCACCAGATCCACAGCAGGAGCGTCACGGTGGACGAGCCCGTCGACGTCATCGTCCACGAGCAGATCGGGCGCGACGTCTTCGACGAGCGGGCCGTAGCGAACGTCTCGGATCTACGCGACCGGCTCCTGCGGCCCGGCGGCAAGATCCTCCCGGGGGTGCTCGAGATGTACGTCGAGCCCGTGCAGCTCCGCGAGGGCTTCCGCGCCCCCTACGCCTGGACCCAGGACGTCGGCGGCATCGGGTTCGGCGCTCTCAGCGCGCTGCGCGACAAGCAGAACGACACCTACCGGCACCTGTACTTCTGGCCGTTCCCGTTCGATGCGTACCTGGCCGACCCGGAGCCGATCGTGCGTGTCGACCTGCACACGATCCAGCGCGGCGGCCTGCCGACGCGACTGCAGATTCGCCGCGAGGCGGTGCGCGACGGCTCGCTCGACGGCTTCTGCGTCTACTTCCGCGCGTACTTCGACGACGAGCTGAGCTTCACGAACGCGCCCGACGGCCCGACGACGAGCTGGTCGACGCCGCTGCTGCGCGTCGAGCCGCAGATGGTGCGGCGCGGTGACGTCATCGAGCTCGAGCTCGATACGACCGACCTCGCGAACCGAGGACGTGGAGCTGGCCGGACGCGGCGACGGTTGCCACGCCCAGCGCGCGGTAGCTCCCGCTCGCTACCGCGTCTGATTCGCGCCCCGGGATGCGCAGCACGTCGTGCCGTCCTTCTTGTAGAGGACGCGGACGCCGGGCGCTCGGCGCAGGGCCGCGGTCGACTTCTCGAGCAGGCCGGCGGGGAACGCGCCGAGCATGTGCTGCTCGGCGATCGAGCCGCGGGTCACGATGACGTAGGCGCCGATCTCGGGATGCTCGGTGGCGATCTCGCGCACGAGCGGAGCGGCATCGTCTCCGTCTTCTCCCACGTGTCGAAAGCCTGGATGCTCAGGTAGGTGTTGCGATCGTAGTCGCGGTACATCCACGGGATGTTCCACGAGCCGCCGATGAACACGGAGCCGGGCGGTGCCGTGCGGTAGAGGAAGGCGACGGCCGCCTTGTCGCCCGGCGACACGTAGTCCATGCGCTCGTTGCCGTAGCGCGTGAAGAGGAACCCGACCGTCGCGACGCATGTCAGGCCGACGGCGAGGACCATCGCCGGCGGCGGCGCCCCGCATCGTCGTCGGGAAGACCAGGCCGGAGGCGAGGAACGCGACCGGCGGGAGGGCGAAGAAGAAGACCCGCAGGAGGCTCGCCGCCGTAGGGCTGCAAGGCGGGCAGGAGGAACAGCGGGATGACCGCCGCCAGCATCGCGAGCTCGAGGCGGCCGCGCCGCACGCAACGCACCGCGCCCGCGAAGGCGAGCAGCCAGAGCGCCGCGGTGCCAGGAGCCGCAGCCGGACGACGAGCAGGTGCTGGTCACTGCCGGCTATGCGCTGGCCCACACTCTGGTCGACATTGCCGCCGGGAGAGCTCAGCGGGGACACGAGCTCGGCGATGTGGCCCGCGAGGTAGCCCGTCGCCATGTAGATCACCCACGCCGCGAGTAGGACGACATGGTTACCGGCAGCGTCCGCACCTCCATCGCGCAGAGGACGACGAGGGCGGCGGTCACGAGGATCACCGCGACGGGCGTGAGCTGGTGCCCCACGACGATCGGCGCCGAACAGGCCGAGAACGACGACGAGGAGCGTCGCACGGGCAGGCGCGGGCCCGGTCGCTCGAACGAGCGGCTCGCTGCGCAGCAGACGGCCGGTCCACCGCATCGGGTGGCGCACGAGCGCCCGAACGTCGACCGGGAGCGCGATGGGCAACACGAGCCGCGGCGTCAGGAAGCGAATGAGCACCAGGAGGATCGCGAGCCACATGAGGAACGCGACTGCCTGCGGCGCGAAGTAGTCCTGGCCCACCCAGTTGGAGATGAAGAAGACCCACGCCGCGAACCACCGCGTCGGCGGTCGTTGGTGAGGGCCGAGAAGATCGGTACGAGCACCGCGAGGTACAGCAGGTTGAATGCGACCGGCGCCCACTGCGCGAAGGCGAGCGCGCTCGGCGCGCCCGCCACACGCGTGAGCAGAGCGCCGACGCCGAAGTACCCGGGCCAGTTGAAGTAGGCGTCGATGGAGGGGTCGACGCTGTCGTGGTGCAGGATGTACTCGATGATCCCGGCGTGGCGGTAGACCGTCTGGAAGCGTGGGTTGACCTCGAGGAGCGCCGTCACGCCGAAGAGGACGACGATCAGGACGACCACGTGCAGAAGCGCCAGGGCGGCGACGTGCCGGCGCCGACCGAGCACGAGGCAGAAGCTCACGTTCAGCGCCAGCATGAGCGCAATCGCCGTCGCGGGCAGGACCGAGACGAGGCCGAGGTCGTTCATCCGGTCGAGGTCGACGGACGAGGTCGCGAGGAGCCACAGCCCGAGGATCACGAGCGGCGCGGCGGCGTGGAGCGCGAGCAGCGGCCAGGACTCCGCCAGGTCGAGTCGTCGCCTCGTCGTCGAGACCGCCACGACGTCCCCTGCGCCTGGTGAGCGGCCGATGCGCGCCGGCGCGTGCGGGTTGAGACTCACCGCTGATCACCGTACCAAGAACCGGTCGATGGGCCGACTCGATTCGGCTCGTACGGTCGTCGAGTCACGACGGTGCGGGCGCGCCCAGAAGGTCGCGGTCGATGAGGTCGAGCATCGGGTCGTCCGCGGTGAACTTGCGGGCGAACAGGGCGTCCGTCTGGCGCAGGGCGGGGAGGTCCGACGGCGTGAGCGGCGCTGGGTGCGAGCCGCCGGCCCACCGGATGAAGTGCAGGCTGTCGTTGACGAGGTCCCCCGCGAGCGGCGAGTTCGACAGGACGGTCTGTAGGAACATCTCCTCGGCGAGCAGCGCGTGGCGCATGAGCTTGAAGACGGGAGCCGTCGAGGGCAGGTCGAGTACGTGGCGGCGGGCGTCGCGGTGAAGCGCGAGCCACGTCTCCCCGCCGAAGAGCTGCATCCGCGGCAGCCGTCGCGGCATCGGCAGACCGATGCGCGGCGGCACCGAGCCCGGCGCGAACGTCGGCCGGTTCACCGAGAACCGGCGCGTGCGGTCCAGGCCGCCGGACGGACCCCACGCCGCGATCGGCAACGGCAGATGGCGGACGAAGGTCACGGGCTCGCTCAGTCGCTCGCGGATCGCCGGCGGCGGTTTGATCGGGTACGTCTGGCCGCTGAGCAGCAACACGTGATCGGGATCGCCGCCCACGGCGGCCAGCCCGCGGAGGATCGCGGTGAGCGTGCTCGGATCGCCCCAGCGCACACGCACCACGTCCTCGACGACGTGCACGTGCGGCGAGCGTCGCAGGCGCTCGTGTTCCGCTGCGGGGCTCTTGGCGTCGTAGCGCACCGAGACCGGGCACTCGAGGCGCTGCGCCAGGCGCTCGACCTGGTCGGGGTCGCGGTGTGCTAGCACGAGAGCGGCGATGGACACGGTCGGGCGATGGTCGCAGGCGCCTGTGAAGATGGACATCCTCTACCCTGGGAAGCGGTGCGTTTGGCGATCGTCATCGCGACGGCGGCGACCATGGCGCTCGCGCTCTGCGCGACTGCGGCGGCCAGCACCCGTTCCGTCCGCCCCTCGGCCGTCGACGGCAGCCGGTACGTATTCCGCCTCGGCGCGCTGCGCGGCGAGGCCAGGACCGTGGTCTCCGCGCGGCTCGTCATCGGCCGGAAGAGTCGGTCTGATCCGGCGCGCCGTCATCCGGCGCGCCGTCCGGCGCGGGCGCATCGCGCTGCATGCCCGTCGCGCACACGGGAAGCGGGTGCGGCTGAGGGTGACGGTGGATCCGCCGCCCGCCGTCCGCGCCCACGGGTCTGACGGCTGGTGCCGGCGCAGGCGGCGTCAGCCTGTCGTGGGGGCCGGCGAGCGACGACACCGGCATCGTCGCCTACCGCGTCGTACGGGCCGGCAGGCGCATCGCCACGCTGGGGGCGAGCGCCAGGTCCTACGTGGACGCGGGAGTCGGCGCGGGCACCTACAGCTACGCCGTGCGCGCAGTCGACCGGCTGGGACGCATCTCGCGCAGCGCCGCCGAAGCGGCAGCGACCGTCCCAGCGAGCGGAGCCGTCGCGCCGGCGGCAGCGAGCGGCGAGGGCGTCCCCATCGGCGACCTGCCCGGCTGGCGGCAGATCTTCGCCGACGACTTCGCGACGAGCGTGCCTGCTGGGCCGATTCCCGGCGGCGGTGTCCGCCCAGTGGGGCGGCTACGACGGCACGCGCGACACGAGCAGGAACGGCCTGTACGCGCCGACACGCGTCGTGTCGATCCATGACGGGCTCATGGACATGCACCTGCACACGGAGGGCGGCGAGCACCTCGTCGCGGCGCCGATGCCGAAGATCCCCTGGGGCCGGCTCTACGGGCGTTACGCCGTGCGCTTCCGCGCCGATCCGCTGCCCGGCTACAAGGTCGCCTGGCTGCTCTGGCCGGACAGCGAGAACTGGCCCGCCGACGGCGAGATCGACTTCCCGGAGACCGATCTCACCGGCCCGATGTACGCCTACATGCACCGCACCGGTGCGACGGACCCCTCCGACGAGGACTGGTTCGCCACCGGCGCGACGATGACGAGTTGGCACACGGCGGTCATCGAGTGGACGCCTGGGATGGTGCGCTTCCTGCTCGACGGCCAGGTCATCGGCACCTCGACGTCCCGTGTCCCGTCGACCGCGATGCACTGGGTGCTGCAGGTGGAGACGTCGCTGAGCACCGTCCCGAGCGCCGCGACCGATGGCCACGTGCTGCTCGACTGGGTCGCGGCCTGGGTCCCCGCCTGAGCTTCAGGGCATGAACGCCGCGACGCGGGTCCCGATGACGACCGCGACCGCGACGAACAGGGGACCCGACGAGCGCCGACAGCATGCGCGTGCGGGTCGGGTTGTCGCCTTTCCCGCGTCGCGACCTCGAGTTGCAGGAGCAGCACGACGAGCAGGAGCACGGCGACGACGCCGAAGGACCCTGAGGTCTGCAGCGCGGTCTTGTCGTGCACCGCATCGACGACGACGTCGGGGAGCAGATCGGTCATCCGGTGCTCCACCCGCTCCACTCGGGCAGCGGCCGCCGCGCGCGGAAATCGCGCGACACGGCGACGGCCGTCGCGACGGCCGTCAGCGCGCAGAGGCACACGAACACGCGGACTGGGACTGAACCAGCTCACGCTGATGAAGGTGATCGCCACGAGCGTCGCGGCCGCGAGGCTGATCGACGGCGCAAGCGCGAGCTGCAGCATCGGTTCGTCGATGCGCAGGACCGCCAGCAGGGCCAGTCCCGGGGCGAGGAGGATGAAGCCGAGGGCCGCCGCCGTGCGGACCGGCGAGTCCACGTCGAGGCCGTAGAGCAGCGCGCATGCGACCGAGGTCACGACGATCGTCAGCAGGCGCCACGGACGGACGGCGATCGGCTGCGCGATCGCTCACGTCCGGTCTACCGGACCGACGTGTGGCGACAGATCGTCGACGCACCGACACGAGGAGCATCGTACTGAGATGGGCGATCTTCGACCGGTCTTCGTTCCTGAGGGTCTCCTGTGAGTTTCATCGAGGTCCCTGTCTCGCATTATCCTCAGCCCACGTTGCAGCGTCACCCCATCTCGAGCGTCTCCGTCGTCATCAGCGCATACACGCTCGAGCGGTGGCACCAGCTGATGGACGCCGTCGGCTCCGTCGCGCGCCAGTCGCACCCCGATCTGGAGACGATCGTCGTCGTCGACCACAACCCGGTGCTCCTCAGACCGCGCGAACGCGGAGCTGGACGGTGCGCGCGTCGTCGCGAACACCGGGCCGCGCGGCTTGTCGGGCGCGCGCAACAGCGGCATCGCCGTGGCGCGGGGCAACGTCGTCGTGTTCCTCGACGACGACGCCGAGGCCGGCCCCGGCTGGCTCGCACAGCTGCTCGAGCCCTACCGCGATCCCGGCGTCATGGGGGTCGGCGGCCGCGTCGACGCCGCCTGGCATCTCGACCGGCCGGTGTGGTTCCCGCGGGAGTTCGACTGGGTCGTCGGTTGCACGTACCGTCGGGCTGCCTTCGGTCCGCAGCGAGGTGCGCAATGTCATCGGGGCGAACATGTCCTTCCGCCGGGAGGTCTTCGACAAGGTCGGCGGGTTCGACGAACGGCATCGGCCGGGTCGGCACGCTGCCGGCCGGGTGCGAGGAGACGGAGCTGTGCATCCGCGCGCGCCGTGGGCTTCCGTTGTGGACGATCGTGTACGAGCCGGACGCTGAGGTGCGCCACCACGTACCGCCGCAACGCGCGCGGGCGCGGTACTTCCTCTCGCGCTGCCTCGCCGAGGGGCGCTCGAAGGCCGCCGTGGCAGGCGCTCGCGGGCGCGGGGCCGGCACTCGAGACGGAGCGGCGCTACGTGACGCGCGTGCTGCCGGCCGGCGTGCTGCGCAACGCAGTGGACACGGTCCGCGGAGACCCGGCGGGCCTCGCGCGCACGACCGCGATCGTCTTCGGCCTGCTCCTCACCGCGCTCGGCTTCGCGGCAGGCTGGGTCGAGGCCGAGGTCGGGACGCAGCGGCTGTGAGCGATCTCGTCTTCGTCGGCATCGGCGTCCTCGCCGTCGTGGTCTGGCAGTTGGTGGCCGCCGCCCGCCGGGCGCGGCGCGACGGAACGCCGATCCTCGTGCGTCTGCGTCACGGCCTGCGGCGCCGGCCGCCGCGCAGCATCGATGTCTCCATCGCAGCGCGCGGCGCGTGGATGCACTCGCTCGCTGCGGCGTACGCGCCGGCTCCGATGCGCGTCGTCATCCAGGCCCGCGAGCTGGCGGCGCTGGTCTGCGCGATGGTGGCGGTGGCCGGGACGGAGGCGGTCGTCGCCTTCGGGCCCGTGCTGCTAGGGCGAGGCCCTTGCAGCAGGGCTCGTGCCGCTCTTGCTCGTGGGACTGCCCGAGCGCCTTGGGACGCGAGGGGCTGCGCGGCACGCGACGGGTGAACCTCGCGCTGCGCGCGCTCGCGATCGTGCCGCTCGCACGGGTCATCACGATCGCGATGGCCCATCCCGACGTGTCCGACGCGGTGACCGTGCTCGCGACCGCCGTCGTCGTCGTCCTGGCTCGCGATCCGCGTCGCGTCGGTGGCGGAGTCTCGACCGCTGGTCGCTCGTCGCGCTGCCGCTGCAGCCGGTGCCGATCCTCGCGGGCGCGGTGCTCGGCGTCGTGGCGTACATCGCCGGCGCTCCCGCGCTGGCAGCGAAGGGCGCGGACACGTCCGAGGTCGTCGTTGCCGCCGTCGCGCTCGTCGTAGCCGGGGCGACCGAGGAGCTCGTCTTCCGCGGGGTGCTGCAGGGCACGCTGCAGCGCGCGGCGGGGCGCCCCGGGGTCATTCTCGGCGTTCTCGTGTTCGCCTCGACCTACGTCGGGTTCCGTTCGCTCGAGCTCGTGCTCGTGATGCTCCTCGCCGGCCTGCTGTTCGCGAACGCCGTCATGCGCACCGGCGCGACAGGCGCGACGATGCTCGGACACGCGCTCCTCGGGCTCGGTGCCGGCGTCGTGTGGCCGCGGGTGCTGGGGGAGGACGCGCGCACCTGGCTGGACGAGACGGAGCTCGTGGTGCTCCTCGCGCTCGCGATCGTCGGCGCGCTGTACCTCGTGCTCCGAGGGCGCGGCGCGTCGCTCGTGGTGCGCCGCGGCGGGCGCCAGGCGCCCGGCGTTGCGCGGCACCCGGCGAACGAGGACTGGTTCGCCGACGTCTGATCGCCCGTGGCGGGGGAGCGCGAGGGCTCGACCCGCCGGCCCGCGTCGACGGCGTGCTGATCTCGGTTCCTCGTGCCGTGCCTGGCTCCGACGATGCGATAAGCGTCGGGCGATGAGGATAAACGGGCGCGTTGGCGCTCAAAAGCCACCCATTCGGGTTGGGGAGACGCGTTTGGACTACCCGAAATGCGCCCCTAAGGTCTCAATTTCCGCCTCCGCGGTGCGTTATCTCCCTATAGTTGCGCAAGGCCCGACCCCCCTGAATGTGGACCAATGACGGTCCGCGGTCGGGGGAACGGATTCGGATAGGGCCGAACGCAAGAGCTACCAAGGACGGAGACAACCCATGGGATCCGCAACCTCGGTCGCGGTTTCGGAGTCACCCGCGTCGCTCGAGGAATCGATCGCCCGGCGGCCCTGCTTCAGGCGGGAGCAGGGCGACGGGAGCCACGCCTGGCCCATCGAGCGGGTGCGTGTCAGCGTCGTCATCCCGACGCTCAACGAGGCGCGCGAACCTGCCCCACGTCTTCGCGCGGCTGCCCGACGGCCTCCACGAGGTCGATCCTCGTCGACGGCCACTCCACCGACGACACCGTCGAGGTGGCCCGGCGCGCTGCGCCCGGACGTCGCGGATCGTCGACCAGACACGGCCGCGGCAAGGGCAACGCCCTGGCGCGCGGGCTTCGCGGCGTGCACCGGCGACATCATCGTGATGCTCGACGCCGACGGCTCGACCGACCCCGCGCGAGATCCCGCGCTTCGTCGCCGCGCTCGTCGCCGGCGCCGACTTCGCCAAGGGCTCGCGCTTCGCGCAGGGCGGCGGCAGCGCCGACATCACGCCGATGCCGCCGGCTCGGCAACCGCGGCGCTGAACCGCGCTCGTGAACGTGCTCTACGGCACGCAGCTACACCGACCTCTGCTACGGCTACAACGCCTTCTGGGCGCGCTGCCTGCCGTACATCGACGTCGACTGCGACGGCTTCGAGGTCGAGACCCTGATGAACATCCGCGTCGCCAAGGCCGGCCTCGTCGTCGCTCGAGGTCCCGAGCTTCGAGCGCGAGCGCATCTACGGCGAGAGCAACCTCAACGCGGTGCGCGACGGCTGCGCGTGCTGCGGACGATCGGGCGCGAGCGCGTCGCGCGTTCGCAGCGCGTCCGGATCTTGAGCGGGGCTGCGCCGCCTCGGCATCGACTAAATCGCGTGCATGTCGCCCTTCTCACCCCGGCGTACGGAGCTCAAGGAGGTGGGGCGGGACGCATCGTGCAGGCGGTGGCCCGCCACCTCCTGCGGCAAGAGGGACCTCAGTACGAGGTCATCGTCCACAGCTGGGACCCGGGCTTCAGCGGACCACGCGCGCGAGGACGGCCTACGCGTCGCCGCAGTTCCGGCCTTTCTTCAACAGGCGTCGACTATGCCCTGTCCGTGGACCTGTGGGCCTACCTGCGGCGCCACGACGTCGCGGTTCGACCTGATCCATGTCCACGGTTACCGCTCGGTGCCCGCCATCCCGGCGCTGCGCGCGGCCGGACGGCCCGCTCGTCTTCTCGCCCTACTTCCACATGTCGCGCCTGTCACGCGGCTGAGGCGCATCACCCGGCATGCCTACCGGCAGGTCGCAGGTCGCGCGATCGCGTCCGCCGATCTCGCGGTCTGTGACGTCGAAGCGCGGAGGCGGCGGCGCTCCAGACTCCGTGTCCGCGAACTGAAGGGGCGCGTGCGAATCGTCCGGCCTGGCGCCGAACGGCGCCGCGATCCATCGCCGCAGAGCCGTTACGAGAAGACGCGCAAGGACGATCGTCACGCTGGGTCCGCTCGAGCGCGGTAAACGCATCGACCGCGTGATCTCGACGCTGCCGGACCTGGGACCTGGACTACGAGGTCGTCGTCGTCGGGCGACGGGCCGGAGCGCCGGCCGCTGCGCGCCCACTCCGTCAACCTCGGGTGTCGCACAGCAGGTGCGCTTCGTCGGCGCCGATCGAAGGACGAGGAGCTCTTCACGCTGGCTGCACACGGCCGACGTCGTCGTGACGATGGCCGACGAGGCGATGTCGGGCACCACGCTGCTGGAGGCGGCGTGCGCCGGGGCGCCCGTGGATCGCCTCGGACATCGCCGCCCACACCGAGATGGCGGCGCGCATCTGGGCAGCGAGGTGGTGCGCCTCATATCGCCGCAGGCCTCGCCGCTCGACCTGGCGGACGAGATCAAGCTCGCGGCGCTGCGCCCTCGAACCCTGCTCGACGTTGCCGAGGTGCCGTCCTGGGACGACATGGCCAGCCAGATGGCCGCGCTGTACCGCACGGTCCCCGACGCGCCGACCGCACGCACGCGTGTGCGCGCGCACGCCCACTCGGGCTGATCGATCTCAGACGCTCGCTTCGAGCGGCAGATCGACCCCGTGCGACATGGCCGCGGCCACGCGCGGATGCGAGTCGATCCGGCGCTCGAGCTCCGACGCCGTGTAGCAGTGCACGTCGGCGGGCGCGCCCATCTCCCAGTCGTCCCACAGGCTCCCGGCCTGGTAGACGCGCTCGAGCCACGGCACGCCGTCGAACGCCTCGGACACGAGGATCATGATCCACTCCGGCCCGCGCTCGCGCTGGGGCCCCGCGCCGCGGGCGTCAGCCACGCGCGCGCCGCCGAGCACCGCGCGCTCCAGCGGCCAGCGATCGCCGATCCGGCCCAGATAGCGCCGGAGCTCGGTGAGGTTGAGGAGGCTCTCAGGAGAAGTCATCGGCGGTGTGGGGGCCGACGCACGCCACCGCCAGATCATCATCCACGCCCGCGGCCACGGCCGCAACCTCCTGGTACGTCACATCGTCCAGTGCCTTGATCGCCGCGTCCGGGTCGATGTCCTCCCCGAAGACGATCGTCTGCGCCGCCGCGTACCGCGCGACCGCGTTCGTGTTCTCGAAGGCGAGCACCCGGCGGCCGGCCGAATACGCGCGCGCCCGCTCGACCTCGGACTCGGTCGGGCCCTCCTCGCGGAGCTCGGTCACGATCTCCCGCATGCGCGCGTAGGCCTCGAGCGTCTTGTCGGACGCCAGCCCGGCGCCGAGGCCGAGGGCGGGCGCGTCGCTGAAGGAGTGGTCGACCGCCCACACGGAGTAGGCGAGGCCGCGCTGCTCGCGGATCTCGTCGAACAGGCGCGAGCCCATGGAGCCGCCCAGCAGGGTCGTGTAGATGGACAGCGCGGCGCGCTCGCGCGGGTTCGTGACGTCGATCTTGGGCCGGTAGAGCATCCGCAGATGCGACTGGTTCGTGTCGCGCTCCTCGACCATCCGGTCGTTGCGTTGAACCGGCGCGGGCTCGTAGGGCGCCGGCTCGGGCAGGGTGGGGAAGCGCTCGAAGAGCTCGGCGACCGCGCCGTTGCTGTCGACGTGCTCGAGGTTGCCGACGATGAACGCGCCACCGCGCGCGCCGGCCCAGCGGCGCTCGCGGAACGCGACGATCGCCTCGCGTGTGAACGTGCGCAGGTGCTCCTCGGGCCCCAGGACCGGGCGGCCGAGCGGGTGCTCGCCGAACGCGGCCAGGTCGATGAGCTGCTCGGCGACGGCCGACGGCTGGTCCTTGTAGCGCTGGATCTCCTGGATCACGACGCCGCGCTCGCGGTCGAGCTCGTCCGCGTCGATGTGCGGGCGTCCGGCGAAGTCGGTGAGCAGATCGATCGCGGGGAGCGTGCTCTCGGCGCGCACGGTGATGTGGAACGCGACCAGATCGTGGCTCGTGTAGGCGTTGAGCACCCCGCCGAGGCGCTCGGCCGTCTCGTTGACGTCGCGGTAGTGCGGGTACTTCTCGCCGCCCTTGAACACGAGGTGCTCGAGGAAGTGCGCCATGCCGTTCTCCTCGGGGCGCTCGGTGCGCGCACCGGCGTCGAACGCGACGAGGACGGTCGTCGCCCGGGTCCCGTCGAGGCCGACTCGATGCAGCGGCAGGCCGTTCGCCAGCGTGGTCGATGAGATCGTGGGCATGAGGACCACGGTACCGTTGAGGGTGCAAGGGCCCCTGCAGCACGATCGTGGGGCTCGGCTACCGTTCGCCCCGCATGGCTGTCCGTCCCCGTACACGCAGGGAGCTCGAAGAGCGCCGGCGCACCAATCGCCAGCCCGTCGCGCCTCCCGCCCGCAGCGCCGCGCTGCCCCCGGATCCCCGGAACGTCATCGAGTTCCGCAGCGTCACCATGGAGTACAAGGGCGGCGAGATCGGTCTCGACAACGCGACGTTCAACGTCCGCCGTGGCGAGTTCGTCTTCCTCGTCGGCTCCACCGGCTCCGGCAAGTCGACCATCATGCGCCTCCTCATCAAGGAGCGCGAGCCGTCCAGCGGATCCATCCGCGTCGCCGGCCGCGACCTCGCGGAGATGACGCACCGCAAGGTGCCGTACTACCGGCGCAACATCGGCGTCGTCTTCCAGGACTTCAAGCTGCTGCCGAACCGGACGGTCTACGAGAACGTCGCGTACGCCCTCTCGGCGACGGGCGCGTCCCGCCGCGAGATCCGCAACAAGGTGCCGGACATCCTGCGCCTCACCGGCCTCTCGCTGAAGCTCCACAGCTACCCCGACCAGCTCTCCGGTGGCGAGCAGCAGCGCGTGTCGGTCGCGCGCGCGTTCGTCAACCATCCGCCGCTCCTGCTGGCGGACGAGCCGACCGGCAACCTCGACCCGACGACGTCGATCGGGATCATGCAGCTGCTGTACCGGATCAACCGCACCGGGACGACCGTCGTCGTGGCGACCCACGACTCGCACATGGTCGACCGGATGCGCCGCCGCGTCATCGAGCTCAGCGACGGCACCATCGTTCGCGACGAGGCGTCCGGCCTGTACGCCCAGGACGAGCAGACGACCGACGAGTTCGGCCAGCTGCTGACCCGCGCGGAGCTCGACCGCCTCGACCCATGAGACTGGGCTTCTTCCTGCACGAGGCGACGCGCTCGCTGAAGCGCAACGCCATCCCGTCGTTCGCCGCGATGGCGACGGTGCTCGTCACGGTCCTCGTCCTCGGCGTGTTCATCCCGATCGTCCAGGCGACGACCGGGGCCGCCAACGAGGTGCGCGAGAAGGTCCTCGTCGACGTCTACCTCAAGAGCGACGCGAAGCCCGCGGACGTCCAGCGGGTCGAGCAGCGCCTGAAGAACGACACGCCGTACGTCGGCACCGTCGACTTCGTCTCCAAGGAGAAGGCGTACGCGCAGGAGAAGAAGCGCAACCCCGAGGCCTACGAGCTGCTGGGCTCCAACCCGCTGCCGGACACCTTCCGCGTCACGCCGGACTCGCCGGGCAACGTCGAGAAGCTCCGCGACGCCTTGGCGCCGGTCGCGGCCAACGGCCAGCGCGCGGCGATCGATCCCACGATCGACGAGGTCAAGAACCGCCGCGACGACACGCAGAAGATCCTCACCGCCACGCGCGTGGTGAAGCTCAGCATGGGCGGGCTCGCGATCCTCCTGGTGCTCGCGTCGATCCTGCTCATCGCGAACACGATCCGGCTGTCGCTCTTCTCGCGCCGCCGCGAGGTCGAGGTCATGAAGCTCGTCGGCGCGACCGACTGGTTCATCCGCTGGCCCTTCATGATCGAGGGCATCGTGATGGGCGCGCTCGGTGGCGTGCTGGCGATCCTGCTGCTCGTGATCGGGAAGATCGCGTTCCTCGATCCGCTGGCGCAGGACTTCGCGCTCATCTCCTCGCCGGACACGATCAACTTCCCGCTGCTGGTCATGGTCCTGCTGGCTGCGAGCGTGGTCGTCGCCGCCGCCGGCTCGGGCCTGTCGCTGCGCCGCTTCCTGCGCGTCTGACGGAGACCGCCGGGCGCTTATCGGGCGCTGACGAGGCCCTTCTACCCTGCGGGCGAACATGCGGCGCCTCCACCGGCCTCGGCCACTCACTCTCGCCCTGTCGGTGCTCGCGCCGGTCCTGCTCGTCGTGGGGATCTGGCTCGGCTCGCAGCCCGAGCACCTGCCCGGGTTCGTCCGCGGCATCTTCGTCGACGAGCAGACGCAGGTCGTCGCCGACGCGTACGACCTCATCCAGGACGACTACGTCCACAAGGTGCCCAAGGGCAAGCTGTCCGACGCCGCGATCAAGGGCATGGTCGCGTCGCTCGGCGACCAGTTCTCCAACTACTTCACGCCCGCCGAGTACAAGCGCTACCAGGAGGTCACCGAGAGCCGCTTCTCGGGCGTCGGCCTCAGCGTCGTGGGCGTCGACGAGGGCCTGCGGATCACGCGGGTGTACGACGAGTCGCCGGCGTCGCGCGCCGGCCTGAAGCACGGCGACCTCATCGTCGAGGTCGACGGCAAGTCGCTGAAGGGCGTCCCGGAGGAGACCGGCGTCGCGCGGGTCAAGGGCCCGGCGGGCACCGAGGTGCGCCTGACCGTGAAGCGAGGGAAGAAGACGTTCGAGCGCACGGTCACGCGCGCCACGGTGAGCATCCCGGTCGTCGAGTCGCGCATGGTCCGCGAGGACGGCCGGAAGGTGGGCTACGTCGCGCTCGCGTCGTTCAGCTCCGGCGCGCACGCAGAGGTCTACTCCGCCGTCCGCAAGCTCCGCAAGGAGGGGGCGAAGGCGCTCGTGTTCGACCTGCGCGGCAACCCCGGCGGGCTCGTGCGCGAGGCGCAGCTCGTGGCGAGCGGGTTCATCCCCGAGGGGACGATCGTGAGCACGCGCGGCCGCGCCGTCGAGCCGCAGACGCTGAAGGCGACCGGCAACCCCGTCGCGGGCAAGCTGCCGATGGTCGTGCTCGTGGACCGCGGCACGGCGTCGTCGGCGGAGATCGTGACCGGCGCGCTGAAGGACACCGACCGCGCCGAGGTCGTCGGGACGCGCACGTTCGGCAAGGGCGTCTTCCAGGAGGTCGTGCCGCTGCCCAACGGCGGTGCGCTCGACATCACGGTCGGCCAGTACTTCACGCCGAAGGGCACGAACCTCGGCAAGGGCCTCAAGCCCGGCCAGGGCGTGCACCCGGAGATCCAGGCGGAGGACGATCCGAAGACCGAGCCCGACGAGGCGCTCCAGGCGGGCCTGAAGGCGCTCGCCCCTAGCCTTCAGTAGCGATGGCTGAACTTGTCGGGGTGCTCGCCAAGCGCGGGCGCTTCCTCGTCGCCGAGTCGCTCTTCGAGCGCGGGCAGAAGCTGGTCGTGGATCGCGATTCGCGCGCCCGCGTCGGCGACCTCGTCGTCGTGCGCACGAAGGGTCAGGGTCGCGGTCACGCGAAGATCCTCCGCAAGCTCGGTCGCCCGGACAACGCCGGCGACGTCCTCGAGGCGCTCATGCTCGACCGCGGTCTGCGACGGCGGTTCGACCGCTCCGTGGATCTCGAGGCACAGCGCGCGCGCGACGACGTCCCGCGCGGGGCGGAGTCGGGGCGCAGCGATCTGCGCGAGCTGGCGACGTTCACGATCGATCCGGTCACCGCCCAGGACTTCGACGACGCCATCAGCGCGCAGCGTCGCGACGACGGGACGATCCGCGTCTGGGTGCACATCGCCGACGTGAGCGCGTTCGTCCGCCCCGGCGGCGCGGTCGACCGCGAGGCGGCGCGGCGCAGCACGAGCGTCTACGTCCCCGGCCGGGTGGAGCCGATGCTCCCGGAGGCCCTGTCCAACGACGCCTGCTCGCTGCGCCCGTACGCGGACCGGCTCGCGGTGACCGTGCGGATGGACGTCGCGGACGACGGAACCGTGCGACGGGTGTCGTTCACCCGGTCGATGATCCGCTCCGACGAGCGGCTGGACTACCCGCGCGTCGATCGGATCTTCGCCGGGTCGGAGGGCGCCGCCGAGCCCTGGGCGGAGTCGCTGCAGGCAGCGCGCGATGCCGCACGCTCGCTGGCCACGCGCCGCGACCGGGGCAGCGCGCTGGAGATCGAGAACCCCGAGCCGGAGTTCGCGTTCGACCGCAAGGGCCAGGTCACGTCGATGGCGCCCAGCATGCAGACGGAGTCCCACCGGCTCATCGAGCACCTCATGATCGCGGCGAACGAGCAGGTGGCCCGGCATCTCGAGCAGGCATCCGTCCCCGCGCTCTACCGCGTGCACGAGCCGCCCGAGCCCGAGGCCGCGCGCCGGCTCGTCGCGCAGCTGGCGTCGCTGGACGTGGCCACGCCGCCCGCGCCCGACCACCTGTCGTCGGCCGAGGCGGCCGAGCTCATCGCCGAGTGCTCGCGGGCGGTGGACGCGCACGTGCGCCGCCGCGACGGCCGAGGACGCATGGGGCTGACGTTCCTCGTCCTGCGGGCGCTCAAGCAGGCCCACTACGCGCCGCGCAACCTCGGCCACGCCGGCCTCGGCCTGTCGCACTACTGCCACTTCACGTCGCCGATCCGCCGCTACCCGGACCTCGTCTGCCACCGCGCCCTGCTGTCGTCGGTCGGCGCCGGGGAGGAGCGGCCGGACCGCGGCCGCGTGGAGGAGCTCGCGACGTGGACGTCGACCCGCGAGCGCGACGCGATGACGATCGAGCGCGACGCCGACCGGGTCGCGCGCTGCTTCCTGCTCGAGCGCGAGCTCGGGAAGGCGGGGCTCGACGCGCGGTTCGCCGGCGAGGTCACGGGCGTGATCGGCGCCGGCGCGTTCGTGCGGTTCGGCGAGGGGCACGAGGGGCTGCTCCCGGTCCGGCGGTTGCGCGGCGACTGGTGGGACCTCAACGAGGAGGGCACGATCCTCCACGGGTCCCGCAGCGGCGAGCGGATCCGGCTCGGCGACCCCATCGACGTGCGCGTGGAGCGCATCGAGGCGCCGCGCGGCCGGGTGGACCTGCTGCCGGTGGACTAGGGGGGGGGTGGTGTGGGGGAGGCCGCCGGGCGGCGTGCGCGGAGGCGCGATGGGCGGGGGCCGCGGGGCGGGCGGGGCGAGAGCTGGGGTGGTGCGGGGGGGGGGGGGGGGCGGGGGCGGGGGCGGAGCGCGCGCGGCCGGGCGAGCTGTGCACATCGACGTCAGAGCTGGGCGCATCAGGCGCGCCGGGCAGCGCGTCGGCGCGCGCCTCGGGCAAGAGCGGCGGCGCGCGCGCGGGACGCTGGGATGCGTGCACTCGCATCGACGACGCACGCGCTGGTAGCGATGGGACGAGAGCGCCACCGCGGTCGGCTTCCTGCGCCGCGCCGAGCTTCTACGCCGCACGGCTCAGCGTGGAGGAGCGTGCGACCGGCGGCGCACCGCCCCGTGCCGCGCCGCGCGAGCGCCGCTGCGCCTGCGCCCCGGCCCGACCACGGCAGGCAGAGCGCCTCCGCCCTGCTCGGCGGCTGCTCGGCGCGCTCTCCGCCGCAGACGCGCCCGCCCTTGCGCTGGCTTGCATACACCATGCGCTGACACGCTCGCTCTCCACTCCCATCACCGCCTCGTCACGGGCCGCGGGGCGGGTGAGCGCCGCGCCGCCGTGTGCGGCAGGTCCCACCGCGCCCGGACTGCTCGATTAGGGCGACGGGAGGGTGGCGGCGACGCCATCGCATGCGATTCCGAGTGGCCGCGTGCCACTTTCGTGACCCGGGGTCTCCTGTTCATCTGTGGGATGAACAAGAGACCCCGCGTGCAGTCGCTTCCGTCCCGTCCGCCCTCGATGCGCCGTTCCGGCCAGGCCAAGCCCTCAGCCGACGAAGGCGCGGAGCGAATCCGCCGCTACATCGACATCCCACCGTTCGGCGACGACGTCCCCGCGGCCGGCGGCGTCGCCACTTGCGTTTGTCGCCGCAGTAGCCTGGATTCGTGGCCAAGAAGAGCGGAAAGCGGAAGGTGTCGCCGGGCGACGTCGCGTCGAACCGGCAGGCGAGCTATCGCTTCGAGTTCCTCGACAAGCTCGAGACCGGCATGGTGCTCCAGGGGACCGAGGTGAAGGCGCTGCGCGACGGCGGCGCCCAGCTCAAGGACGGCTACGTCCTGATCCGCGACGGCGAGCTGTGGCTGCACAACGTCCACATCCCGCCGTATCCGCCCGCCGCCCGCGACAACCACGAGCCCGAGCGCGACCGCAAGCTCCTCGCGCACCGCAAGGAGATCGAGCGGCTCGTCGGGCGCGTGCACGAGCGCGGCCTGACGCTCGTCCCCACGCGCATCTACTTCCGCGACGGCCGTGCGAAGGCCGAGATCGCGCTGGCCCGCGGCAAGGACCAGTTCGACAAGCGCGAGGTGATCAAGGAGCGCGAGTCCAAGCGCGACATGCAGCGCGCTCTGCGCGAGGCGAATCGCTAGACGTCCGCGAAGGTCCTCTCGATGTGCGAGAGGTCCATCCCCAGCACGCAGACCGCGATGAGCCCGAGGTACACGGCGAGCACCAGCAGCCTCGTCCTCGGGCGGACGCGGTAGTAGGAGCGCTGCTCCTCGCCGCCGGACTTCAGCGCCTTCCAGCGGCGGAACGTGTCCCACACGCCGACGAGGACGATGAGGATGATGATCGGGTTCGGGAACGCGAACGCGAACCCGACGGCCAGGAACAGCCCGACGAACCACATCCACGGCGACATCGCCGCCATCGCGCGCCCGCCGTCGAGCGGCGTGAGCGGGATGAGGTTGAAGAGGTTGAGGAAGAAGCCGGTGAACGCGAGCGCCCGCAGGAAGTCCGAGTCCAGCGACTCGCCGGCGAGGAACACCGCGATCGCCCCGAGGGTGCCGAGCACCGGCCCCGCGAGCCCGACGCGCGCCTCCGCGGCAGCGTCGTCGCCGAGGGACTTGGCGGCCACGACGGCGCCGAGGAACGGGATGAACATCGGCGCGCTCGCCTCGATGCCCTCGCGGCGCAGCTGGATGACGTGCCCCATCTCGTGGACGAGCAGCAGGAGCACGAAGCCGACCGCGAACCGCCAGCCCCAGATGAGGCTGTAGGCGGCGACCGACACGAGCATCGACCCGGACGTCGTGAGGATCTTCGCCTTGCCGGCGAAGAGCAGGGCGAACTTGCCGTACTTGAACAGCAGGCCGAAGGCGACGATGAGCGGCCCGAACAGGCGCCGCCAGCCGCGGTGCGGCTCCGGTGCCGGATCGGGCAGCCGCGGCGCCGGCTCGGGTGCGGTCGCACCCGGCGGCAGCCACGTCGTGTGGGATCCGTCAGCCATACCCCTCAGGGTAGGCGGCCGATCCCGCGACCCTCGCGCCCGGTTGCGCGCGCCCCGCGGCGCCGGATCGCCACCCACTGAACCGGTCCGTGCCTCTGGCACTGTCCCGATTCAGCGTCCGGCGCCCGGCATCCACGGGACACGCACACCCGGCCACGACGGTCGCGGGATCGACCGCCCGGGCCCGCTACATCAACGCGCGCTCACCTGTCAACGCTTCTCCGAGGATCAGCGTGTGGATCTCGGTGGTGCCCTCGTAGGTGAGGACGGATTCGAGGTTGTTGGCGTGGCGCATCACGGGATATTCGGTCGTGATGCCGTTGGCGCCGAGGATCGTCCGCGCCTCGCGCGCGACGTCCAGCGCGATGCGCACGTTGTTGAGCTTGCCGATGCTGACGTGGTTGGGGTGCAGCGCCCCGGTCGTCCTTGAGCACGCCGATCCGCCAGGCCAGCAGCTGGGCCTTCTGCAGCTCGAGCATCATGTCGACGAGCTTGCGCTGGGTGAGCTGGAAGGCGGCGATCGGCTTGCCGTACTGCACGCGCGTCTTGGCGTACTCCAGCGCGGCGAGGTAGCAGGCGGTGCCGGCGCCGACGGCGCCCCAGCAGATCCCGTAGCGCGCCTCGGTCAGGCAGGACAGCGGCCCGCGCATCCCGGTCACGCCGGGCAGCGCCGCGCTGTCGGGGAGGCGCACGTCCTCGAGGATCAGCTCGGACGTGATGGACGCCCGCAGGGACAGCTTGCGGTGGATGTCGCGCGTGGTGAAGCCCGGCGTGTCGGTGGGGACCACGAAGCCCCGCACGCCGTCGTCGGTCTGCGCCCACACGACGGCCACGTCGGCGATCCCGCCGTTCGTGATCCACATCTTCGTCCCGTTGAGGACCCAGTCGTCGCCGTCGCGCCGCGCGCGGGTGCGCATGTTGACCGGGTCAGAGCCGAAGTCGGGCTCGGTCAGGCCGAAGCAGCCGACCGCGTCGCCCGCCGCCATCCGCGGCAGCCACGTCTCGCTTCTGCTCCTCGCTGCCGTACTTCCAGATCGGGAACATCGCCAGCGAGCCCTGCACCGAGACGAGCGAGCGCAACCCGCTGTCGCCCGCCTCCAGCTCACGGCAGGCCACCCCGTAGGCGGTCGCGCTCGCACCCGCGCACCCGTAGCCCTCCAGGTGCATCCCGAAGAGGCCGAGCTCACCGACCTCCTTGACGAGCTCCCGGGGGAGGATCCCCTCGTCGAACCACTCCCCGATCTCCGGCAGGATCCGCTCGCCCACCCAGCGGCGCACGGTGTCGCGGATCATCCCCTCCTCGTCGCCCAGGAGCGAGTCGAGGTCGAGCGGGTCGGCCGGCCGCAGCGGCGCCATCAGAAGAGCTCCGGCCGCGCCGCGCGGGCCGCCGCCTCCGCCTCCTCGAGCTGACGCTCGACGAGGTCCAGGCCCTTGTCCCAGAAACCGGGATCGGCCAGGTCGATGCCCACGATCGCGCCGAGCTCCTCCGGCGGCTTGGACCCGCCGGCGCTCAGCAGCTCGAGGTAGCGCGGCACGAACGACGGGCCCTCCTCGAGGTAGCGCTGGTAGACCGACAGCGCGAGCAGCTGGCCGTACGCGTACGCGTAGACGTAGCCGGGCGTCCCGATGAAGTGGGGGACGTACGACCACCAGGACTTGTAGCCCTCGGTGATCTCGACGGCGTCCCCGAGCAGCTCGGCCTGCGACGCCTCCCACAGCGCGCCGATGTGCTCGACGGACAGCTCGCCCTCCTCGCGCCGGGCGGTGTGGACGAGGTTCTCGAACTGGTTCATCGCCGTCTGCCGGAAGACCGTGGCGATCGAGCCCTCGATGGACTCGGCCAGGAGCGCGAGCTTGGAGTCCGGCGTCCCGGCCTGGGCCAGCAGCCGGCGGAACACGAGCTCCTCGCCGAAGACCGACGCGGTCTCCGCGAGCGTCAGCGGCGTGTGCTGCTCGAGGATGCCGCGCGGGCGCGCGAGGGACGCGTGCACGCCGTGGCCGAGCTCGTGCGCGAGGGTGAGGACGTCGCGGCGGCGCGACGTGTAGTTCAGGAGCACGTACGGGTGCTCGCTCGGCACCGCGTAGGCGCAGAACGCGCCCCCGCGCTTGCCCGGCCGCACCGGCGCGTCGATGAAGTTGCCCGTGAAGAACGAGCGGGCGGCGTCGCCGAGCTCGGAGGAGAAGTCGTCGTAGGAGTTCAGGACGAGGTCACGCGCGTCGTCCCACTCCACGGTCTCCTCGTCGGCGCTGACCGCCGCCATGCGGTCGTAGTCCTTGAGGCGCTCGACGCCGAGGAGCCGCGCCTTCAGGCGGTACCAGCGGCGCGTGACCTCGTAGCGGTTGCGCACGGCCTCGACGAGGGCCGCGACCGACTCGTCGCTGGCCTCGTTGGCGAGGTTGCGCGACGCGAGCCAGCCGGCGTAGTGGCGCAGCCGGTCGTCGGTGGCCTTGTCGGCCAGGAGCGTGTTGAAGATGTACGCGCGCGTCCGCAGCCCCGGCTGGAGGGAGGCGGTGACGCCCTCGGCGGCCGTGCGCCGCACCTCGGCGTCGGGGGAGAGCAGCCGCGAGAGCGCGACGTCCAGCGCGACCGGCGCCTCCTCGTCGGGCAGGTCGACCTCCAGCGCGGAGACCTGCTCGGAGAACAGCCGCGACCAGGCGCTCGCGCCGGTGACGCCCTTCTCGGTGAGGATCTTCTCCTCGGGCTCGCTGAGCAGGTGGGGGCGGTAGCGCCGCGCGGCGCGCAGGTAGTGGCGCGCCGTCTCCAGCCCGTCGCTCGCGAGGAGCTCCTCGGCCTTCTCGTCGGAGATCGCGGCCCATTCGAGCTCGAAGAACACGAGCTGCGTCTCCAGGCGCGCGCCGCGCTCCTGCATGCGCTGGATCAGCGCGCCGTTGGCGGGATCCTGCGTGTCGACGGAGAAGCGCAGCGCGGCGAAGTTGCCGGCGCGCCCGGCGAGATCGGAGATGGCCTGCAGCTCGGCGACGGCCTCGGCGAGCCCAGCGCCGTCGAGGTCGGCGACGCGGCCCGCGTAGCGCTCGGCGAAGATCGCGGTGCGCTCGGAGGCCTCCTCCAGGAGGCGGTCGGCGCCGGCCTCGCCCTCGCCGGCGACGAGCGGCTCGAGGTCCCATGCGACGTCGGTGACGGACATCCCGCGCACGATATCCGCAGGCAGCGGGCTAGACTGTCGGTGCAGGACACACCAGGGGACGACAGGCTTCGACGTGGTCGGCTCACCGGTGTGGCAGCGAGCCGAGGTCCCGGGAGGCCTCGTAAAACACCCGGGAAAACCATACGTGCGGACTCTCACGAGTACGCCCTCGCCGCTTAGCACCTAGCTAAGGCTGTGAGGTCTGGGCCCCCGCCAGCCGGCCGCGGGGTTCGCCTGGATCAGATATGCCGGCTCACCCGGGGAGGTCCGCTCCTGCCGAACCGGGGACATCTTCAGGGAGCTGGCCCCGTGCAACCCCGCCGGCGAGGCGAGCACGGGGCGAGATCAGAGCGCCGGATACGCTCGTAGACGTCACATCAGGTGCGACCGCGGACGTGGGTTCGATTCCCACCGTCTCCATCGCGATGCGGATCTGGCCCGGCTGCCACAGCCGGGCCGGGCGCGTGGCCCTCATGGCTCGTCGATGAGTCCGTAGCGAAGGGCGAAGAGAACGGCTTGGAGTTGCGTGTGGACACCGAGCTTGTTGAGGATGCGTGCGACGTGGTTGCGCTCGGTGCGGATGCTGATCCCGAGCCTGTCGGCGATCGTCTGGCCGTCGAGGCCCGCGGCGAGGGCTTTGAGCACCTCGCGTTCGCGGAGCGTGAGGCTGGCGATCGCCTGACGGTCCTCGCGCTCCTGCTCGCGGCGGTGGCTGGCGAACCGGAGCAACTCGGCGATCTCGTGGCCGGCCACCAGGGCTTGGCCCGCGCGTAGGCGCCGGATGGCATCAACGACCTGGTCGAGGTCGGCGGTCTTGTCGAGCGCGCCGGCGGCGCCGGCGTCGATCGCGCGGGCGGTCTGCGCGCGGTCCAGGTTGGCGCTCAGCACGAGGACTTGAGCCCCCGGGCTGGCCACCAGAAGCTCCGGGATCAACGCGATGCCGTCGCCGTCCGGTAGCGCGAGATCGAGCACGGCGACATCGACGCCGTGCAGCAGCTCGCGGGCCTCGGCCAGCGACTCGGCCTGGCCGACGACGGTCAAGTCGGGCTCGCGCTCGAACATGCCCGCGATCGCTTCCCGCACGGCGGTGTGGTCCTCCACGAGCAGGACGCGCACCTGCTCGGCTGCATGCTCATGAGCCGGCCGGAGCGGCATCTCCAAGCGGACCGTGGTGCCCGTCGTCGGATCGCCGACGATGTCCAGACGCCCGTGGAGGTGCGCCGCGCGCTCGCGCATTCCCGCGATCCCATGCCCGGCGACGCGCGCCGGCCGCTCGGCGGGATCGAATCCGCGCCCGTCGTCGGAGACCTCGGCGTGGAGTTTGCCATCCGAACTCCACACGCTGACGCGGACGCGCCGAGCACGCGCGTGGCGCCGGGCGTTCGTCAGCGCCTCGCCAAGGATGCGCAGCGTTTCGGTGCCGGTCGCCCCGAGCGGACCGGCGGGAATCCCGCCGCGCAGGTCCAGCTCGATCTCCGGGACGGCCGCGATCCCGCGGTGCACGGCGACGAGCGACTCCAGCAGTTGAGGGAACGGCGTGCGCTGCTCGCCGCCCAGGCGCAGGTCGTAGATCGCCGCGCGCAGCTGCTCGCCCACGCACTTGAGCGCCGCCGACAGCTCGTCCGGCGGCGCGCCGACGCCGCTGGCGCTGCGGGCACGCCCGGCGAGCGCCAGCGCGTGCGTGAGGTTCTGGAGCGCCTCGTCGTGCAGGTCGCGCGCGATCCGGCGCCGCTCCGCCTCCAGCACCTCGAGCAGCCGCTCGTGCGCACGACTGCGCTCGACCGCGCTCGCCAGCACGTTGGCGACCGCCTGCACGAAGCCGACCTCCGACGGCGAGAAGGATCGCCGGCGCGTGGACAGCGCCTCCAGCACGCCGAACGGCTCGTCCGGGCTCTCGATCATCACGGTCAGGGCGCTCACCGCTCCGTGCTCGTCCGCAAGCGCGCTGCGCTTGAACCGCGGATCGTTTGCCTGGTCCTCGGCGATCACCGGCTCGCCGCGGAGCAGCGTGTACCCGACCTGCGAGTCGCGGCCGCGCTCGAAGCGCCGCCCGATGTAGCCCTCCCGCCATCCCACCCCGGCGCGCAGGATCACCTCATCGCGGTCCGCCGGCAACTCCGCCACGCACGCCAACTCGACGTCCAGCGTCCGGACCAGCAGGCCGACCGCCTCCTCCAGCACCCACTGCAGATCGTCGCTGGCCAATGCACGCCGCCCCAGCTCGGCGACGAGCGCCTGCTGCTCGGCCCGCCGGCGCAGCTCCTCCTCGGCCCGCTTGCGCTCGGTGATGTCGTGCAGGTAGATCGACAGCCCCGCTTCCGACGGGTACAGGCGGACATCCATCCACCGCCCCGTGACCGGGGAGCGCGTCTCGAACTCCACCACAGCCTGCTCCCGCAGCGCGCGATGTGCCTCCTCGTCGAACGTCGTCCCGACCAACTCCGGGAACAACTCCCAGACGTTCGTGCCGAGCAGATCCGCGGCCCCGAGGTTCCGCCCCGGGACCGTCCGCATCTCGGCCAGTGCGCGCTCGTTGACGTAGGTGTAGCGCCAGTCGCGGTCCACCGCGACGAAGCTCGTCACTGATGCTCTCCAGGATCGCCTCGCTGCGCCGCCGTGCCTCGCGCAGGTCCTCCTCGGCCCGCTTGCGCGCGCTCACGTCGCGGTGGATCCCCAGATAGCCGGTGATCTCGCCCCGCTCGCCGCGCAGGGCGACGGTGATCAACTCGACGCACACCGGTGTGCCGTCCTTGCGGTACACGTCCACCTCGCCGCGCCAGCGCCCGTGCTCGGCCACGGCGCGGCGCACCTCGGCCCGTTCCTCGTAGCCCAGCGCCAGGCGGGTGACCTCCAGCGTGTGACGGCCCAGCACCTCGTCCGCCGTCCACCCGTACATCCGTTCAGCGCCCGTGTTCCACACCGTCAGGAACCACTCGGCGTCGAGCGCGACGATCGCATCCTCGGTGTTGTCCAGCAGTCCGGCCAGGTACGCCAGTCGCTCAGCCTCGGCCTTCTGCTCGGTCAGGTCCGTCATCACGAGCACGGCGCCGACGATCGCCCCGGCGTCGTCGTAGATGGGGGCCGAACTGGCGCGCACGAACAGCCGACTACCGTCCGCGCGCAGATTGAAGTACTCCTCGTCGACGACCTCCTCGCCGGTCGTGAGCGAGCGGACCAGCGGCCACTCCTCGACGTCGTACGGCCGCTCGTCGTGATGAAAGATCTCCCAGTCCTCGGTCAGATCGGGCGGGATCGACCGACCGAGCTGCGCAGTCATCTGTCGGGCGCGGGGGTTCGCGTACACGATCCGACGCGACCCGGCGTCGACGACCACGACCGCGGCGGGAATGTGGCCCAGCGCTTCCTCGACGCCCATGCCAAGGAGCTCATGCGAGCTGGACGAGCTCACGAGCCCAACGCGCATTCGGCGCTCCGCGCGCGCCACCGGCGACCACAGCTTCGCGAATCGTGAGCTCGGTCGCGCTCTCTTGAAACCACGACCTCGCGGCGTAAGATCGCCTGGGGCATATGACTCAGCCCAGCGCTACCAGCCACGATCGCCGGTGCGGGCGAGGGAGATGACCGCTCGGGACGCCACGAGGCAACTCAGGATCGTCTTCCATGCGGGGATGCCAACTGCGCGTTGGGGACCGCTCTTTCACGTCTTCCGCCTAGAGCATCCCGACCTGCGTGTCGAATGGCAACCCACCGGCCTCCCGATTCGCGGACGCTCGCTGCTGGACGGCGCCGACGCTGGGTTGTTCGCCGAGCCGCCGCCAGAGGAGGGCCGCGGCGCCCTCACCCTCGACCTCAGCCCGATGGTCGTCATCGTCGCGGCCGGCGATCGCCTCGCCCACAACACCGAGTTGTGCGTGGCCGACGTCCTCGACAGGCCGTTTCCCGGCGGCCCGAACCTGAATCCCGAGTGGACGTCGTTCTGGACGCTGGACGAGCAGCGTGGCGGCCCGGCGAGCCGCACCCCCGATGACGTCAGATCCGCCGAAGATGGCGTCGAGGTCATCGCCGCCGGCCGGGCCATCGGCACCCTGCCCAGCTGGATGGCCGACGGTCTCGCACATCCGGGTGTGATCGCGCTCCCGCTCCGCGACGGCCCACCCGTGAGAACCAGTCTCGTCTGGCACTCCGACGCCGACAACCCGATCGTCGACGCTCTCCTCGACCTCGCGACTGCCTGGACGCGCGACGGCCGAGGAATCCGTACCCGGCCCTGACGGCCGGATGCGCGTACCTCGACTTCGCGGCCGCGCAAGTGAGCGCCGCGGCCGTCAGTCGCCGCTCGGGAGGACGATGACCTTGCCGGGCAGCGCGCCCGCGGCCGCCTGGGCATGGACTGCCGGCAGCTGCGCCAGCGGCACCCGCTCGGCGACGTCGACGCGCAGCTCGCCGCGGTCGACCATCGCCACGAGCTGCGACAGCTGTTCGGCATCGCTGCGGACGAAGACGCCGACGGCGCGCACGTCGCGCTCGTCGTCGCCCGGCGTGGGGATCGTCGGCACCGTGTTCACGACGACGCCGCCCGGGCGGACCGAGGCGACCAACGCGACCATCTCCTCAGGGGTGATGCGCGCGAGGTTGAGCAGGACGTCGACCGGCTCGGCCACGGTCACGTCGGTGGTGGTGTGGTCGATGACCTCGTCCGCGCCCGCGGCCCTGACACGCTCGTTGCTGCCCGGGCTGGCCGTGGCGATCACGTGCGCCCCGGCCCGCTTGGCCAGCTGCACCGCGTAGCCGCCGACCGCTCCGCCCGCGCCGTTGATCAGCACGCGCTGTCCGGCCGTCAGGCCGGCGTCGTCGAAGAGCGCCTGCCACGCGGTCAGGCCCACCATCGGCAGGGCGGCGGCGTCCGGGAGCGGGATGCTCGTGGGCGCCGGCGTGAGGATCTCGGCCGGCGCGACGGCGTACTCCGCAGCCGCGCCGGCGGCCACCATCGGCAGGAAACCGATGACGTCGTCGCCGACCTGGACGCCGGTCACGTCCTCGCCCAGCGCGTCGACGGTGCCGGCGACGTCGATGCCGGGGATGTGCGGCAGCGTCACCGGGAACACGTCGCGCAGATAGCCGCCGCGGATCCCGTCGTCGACCGGGTTGAACGCCGACGCGGCAACGCGCAGCCGCACCTCGCCGGCACCGGGGACCGGCTGATCCACGTCCTCGTAGCGAAGGACGCCGGGCTCGCCGTACTCGTGGAAACGAACTGCCTTCATGTCGGAAATCTCTCTCTGCTCACAAGCGGACGGTTTCGTCCGGATGTAAGCGGACGATATCGTCCGCTTATCCTCCACGCAAACGCCTGAGATGATCGATCGAGTGCCATCACGCGTCGCACGGCAGCCACGGAAGGACGCAGCTGCGAATCGCGAGCGCGTGCTGGATGCTGCGACCGAGCTGGTTCGGCGCGACGGCGAGAAGGTCCCGATGGCTCAGATCGCCGAACGCGCGGGCGTAGGCGTCGGGACGGTGTACCGCCACTTCGGCACTCGGGAGGAGCTGCTCGGGGCGCTGGTGCACCGCTCGTTCGGCCTTGCTCTGGACAACGCGCGAGCGGCCGCCGCTCACCCGGGCTCTGCCCTGGAAGGCGTCCGGCTGTTCTTCCTCGCCACGTTGCGCGACCGTGAGCGCTTCGTGCTCCCCTTGCACGGCGGCCCGGTCGTCTTCACCCCTGCCACCCGCAAGCGCCAAGCAGACGTTCGCGCCGCCCTGCGCGACCTGCTCGAACGCGGACGGGCCGCCGGGGAGCTGCGAGCGGACCTGACCCCCGAAGACCTGATCGTGGCGACCTCGCTCCTGTCCCGGCCGTTGCCGGGCACCGGCGACTGGGAGCGCTTGGCAGGCCGGCAGATCGAGCTCGTGATCGAGGGGCTCGGCCCGACAACAGCGTGAAGCTAACGCCGCCGCAGCGCCGGCGCGAGCACCCGCTCGCCGTAGCTCGTGTCGGCCGGGTTGAGGTTCACGCCGGGCCGGACGATCTCGTCGATGCGGTCCAGCAGCGCCGGCTCGAGCGTGACGTCGCCGCCGGGGAGCTGGCTCTCGAGCTGCTCCATCGTGCGCGGGCCGATGATCGGCGAGGTGACCGCCGGGTGGTTGGCGACGAACGCGATCGCGAGCTCGATCATGGTCAGGCCGGCGTCGTCGGCGACCTTCGCGAGCCCTTCGACCGCCTCGAGCTTGCGTTGGTTCTCCGGCAGCGACATGTCGAACCGCGCGACCAGCCGCTGACGCGCGGGCGAGGTCGGTGAGCTGTCCGCGGTCCAGCTTCCGGACAGCCATCCGCCCGAGAGTGGGCTGTAGGTGAGGATGCCCATGCCGTGACGCTGCGCGGTCGGCAGCACGTCCATCTCGATCCCGCGCACGAGCAGCGAGTACGGCGGCTGCTCGGTCCGGAAGCGCTGCAGACCCCGCTCGCGGGCGGTCCACTGCGCCTCGACGATCTCGCCCGCCGAGTAGGAGGACGAGCCGACGTAGCGGATCTTGCCCTGCGTGACGAGATCGGTCAGCGCGCCGAGGGTCTCCTCGACGTCGACCGCCGGATCGGGTCGGTGGACCTGGTACAGGTCGATCCAGTCGGTGCCGAGACGGCGCAGCGAGTTCTCGACGGCGGTGACGATCCAGCGCCGCGAGCCGCCGCGCCGGTTGGGGTCGTCGCCCATGGGCATGAAGAACTTCGTCGCGAGCACGACGTCGTCGCGCCGGCCTTTGAGGGCCTTCCCGACGATCTCCTCGGACTCGCCGGCGGAGTAGACGTCGGCGGTGTCGACGAAGTTGATGCCGGCGTCCAGCGCGCGGTGGATGATCCGGATCGACTCGTCGTGGTCGGCGGTGCCCCAGGCACCGAACATCATCGTGCCGAGGCAGAGGTTCGAGACCTGGACGCCGGTGCGTCCCAGTGGGCGGAGCTCCATCGTCATGCCTCCGGGATGTCGCGGCCGAATGCCTCGAGCGTGACGGCCTCGGGCTCGGGGCCGCCGCGGCGGCCGGTGTCCAGGCCGTCGATCGCAGCCAGCTCGTCGCCGGTGAGCTCGAAGTCGAAGACGTCGATGTTCTCGGCGATGCGCTCGGGCTTGGTGGACTTCGGGATCACCGAACGGCCGTGCTGCAGGCCCCAGCGGAGCATCACCTGGGCGGGGGTCTTGTCGTGTGCCTGGGCGATGTCGACGATGACCGGGTCGTTCAGGGTGCTGGTGTGCTCGCCGTCGCGGTAGAAGGTGATGCCGCCGATCGGCGACCACGCCTGCGTGAGGATCCCCTGCTCGGCACCGAAGGCCTGGACGTCGGCCTGGGCGAAGTAGGGATGGACCTCGATCTGGTTCACGGCCGGCACCACGGTCGCGCGGTCGAGCAGCTGCGTGAGGTGGTCGACCATGAAGTTGCTGACGCCGATCGCGCGCACCCTGCCGTCCGTCAACAGCGTCTCGAGGGCGCGGTAGGCCTCGAGGGTGCGGTCGAAGGCGCTGGGCAGCGCCTGGTGGAGGATGAGCAGGTCGATCTGCTCCACGCCGAGCTTGCCGGCGCTCTTCTCGAAGCCGTGCAGCGTCTCGTCGTAGCCGTAGTCGGAGATCCAGATCTTCGTCTCCAGGAACACCTCGGAGCGGTCGAGACCCGAGGCGCGGACCGCGTCGCCGACCTCGCGCTCGTTGCCGTAGGCGGCGGCGGTGTCGATGAGCCGGTAGCCGTCGCGCAGCGCCGTCTCGACGGCGGCCGTCGTCTCCTCGGGTGGGCTCTGGAACACGCCGAGGCCGAGGGCGGGCATGGTGACGTCGTTGTTCAGCGTCAGGGCAGGGGTCGTCGTAGCAGGGGTCATGGTCCCGTGCTCCTCTCGTGTCGGGTCAGGGCTCGCGGAGCGCGGTGGGCTCCGCGCTCCAGCTCGCCAGCAGGTCCAAGGCCTGCTGCGAGGCCGAATCCGGTTCGGCGGTGTAGAGCGCCATGCGCAGGCCGTCGTCGGCGTCGACCGTCAGCGTCTCGTAGCTCAGCTCGAGCTCGCCGACGACAGGGTGATGCAGTCGCTTGGTGCCGGTCCGGTGGAAGCGGACGTTGTGGGCCGCCCAGCGGACGCGGAAGGCGTCGCTGCGCGTGGACAGCTCACCGATGAGGTCCTGGAGGTTGCGGTCGTGGGGGTTGCGGCCGGCCTGCGAGCGCAGCGACGCGACGAGCTCGGTCGCCAGGCGGTCCCACTCGGGGTAGAAGTCGGCGGCCGCGGGGTCCAGGAACGTGAACCGCGCGCTGTTGGCGGGTCCCTCGGTGCTCTCGAACACCGGCGCGTACAACGCGCGGCCGAGCCCGTTGGCGGCGACGTAGTCGCAGTGGACGGTGCTGACGATCGCGGGCGCCTCGATCTGGTCGAGCAGGCGCTGCACGACCGGCCGCAGCCGCGTCCTGGCGGGCCGCGAGCGCCTGGGCGCGACCGGACTGGCGGCACGGGCCAGATCGAGGAGGTGGGCACGCTCGGCCTCGTCGAGCTGCAGCGCACCGGCCAGCGCCTCGAGCACGAGCTCGGAGACGCCGCTGACCTGGCCGCGCTCCAGGCGCCTGTAGGGGTCGGCGCTGACGCCGGCCAGGGAGGCGACCTCCTCGCGCCGCAGACCCGGCACCCGCCGCTGCCCGTAGCTCGGCAGCCCCACCTGCTCGGGGGAGATCCGCGCCCGTCGGGTGGTGAGGAACTCGGCGATGTCGTCGGCGGCGCTCATGGCGTGAACCTGACGGTAGACCTCTCCGGCGGTCGCTGAGGGGCCCTGTCGTTGCCCCTCTGACAGGACCCCCTACCCCGTGCGATCAGCGGGCACAGTGGTTCCCATGAGCACCACGGATCACTCCGGCCGCGTCGCGCTGCTCGCCCGCCGTCGGACGTTCCTGCGACTCGCCCTCGCGGGCGCCGTGGGCGTGCCGCTGAGCGCGTGCGGAGGCGAGGCTCGATCCGGCGGGAGCGCCCGCGTGCTCGTCGCCTACTTCTCGCGCCCCGGCGAGAACTGGTGGAACGGCGGCCGACGCGACCTCGAGGTCGGCAACACCGAGGTGCTCGTCCGCACGATCCGCGCGCGGCTCGACTGCGACGTGCATCGCATCCGGCCCGTCGATCCCTATCCCGACGACTACGACGCGACCGTGCGGCGCAACGTCCGCGAGCAGGAGGCGGACGCCCGCCCGGGCATCGCGAATCCTCTCGCGTCGATCGACGGCTACGACGCGATCGTGCTCGCCAGCCCGATCTGGAACGTCCGCGCGCCGATGATCATGAGCACGTTCACCGAGCGCCACGACTTCTCGGGGACGACCGTCCACCCGGTCACGACGCACGCCATGAGCGGCCTGGGCACCACCCGGGAGGACTACGCGCGGTCGTGCCGCGGCGCCCGGATCGGTGCAGGACTCGCCGTGCGCGGCGAGCAGGCCGGCTCGGCCCGCGCGGAGGTCGACGCCTGGCTGCGCGACGCCGGTCTGCGCAGCTAGGGCCCGCCTCATCCGTGATGGTGGGTGCCGCCGTCGCGGTGCTCCCCGGCGAGATGCTCCATGAGCGGGTCGCGGCCGAAGTCGTTCGTCGGGTCGCGCCACACGGAGTGGGCGTGGTTGGCGTCGTCCTCGGTGTTGTTGAACTCGATGACCGTGACCGGTCCCTGCAGGCGGTAGTAGTGGCCCTGCGAGTACTCGGTCCCGCCGGCCCAGGCGAAGTGCAGGGCGTCCATGCCGGCGGCCGCGATCCGGTCCATCTCCGGGCCGAGCATCGACGGGTGCACGCGCGCGACGTAGGACTCCAGCAGCTCGGTGAACCTGGCCCGCTGCCCCGCGTCGAGCTCGCCGAACGCCACACCGCGCGGGTGCGCCTTGATGTACCGCAGCGCCTCGGCGTCCTCGGGGCGCACGATGATGTCGCGGCGCGCGACGCCATGCCGACCAGGCCGCTCCTCGTCGCCGATCCGAGGCACCGTCTGGGTGACGAAGTCGGCCGGCGAGAGGTGATGGATGACGGTCCGGTCGCGCTGCTCGGACGGACAGCGAGCGCAGCAGCGCGAAGGCGAGGTCCTCCTCCTCGGCAAGCGGCCGGAAGACGCCGACGCGGGCGGGCTGGGCGCCGATCATCATCGGCGTCGCGGAGATGCGCTCCTGGTCGTGGACCGTGAAGTTCAGCGAGATGTGATGGCCGAGGAGGCGCCAGCCCCACAGCGCGTCGGGCTGGGGCTGGTCGAAGAACGTCAGGTAGTAGGCGCCGGGGTCGCGGAACTCCCGCGCGACATGGCCCATCCGCGGCGCGTTGAGCTCGCGCAGCAGATGCTCGAGGTTCATCGTGGCCAGCACCTTCGCGTAGCCCTCGACGGTCATCCCCTGGCAGATCAGGCGGTGCACGAGGATCTGCTGCTCATGCGTCAGGTCGCGCAGCGGCACGCCGCGCCGCCCCGACTCGGGCAGGGGGTTCCAGTGCGAGCGCTCGTCCTCGTCGGCGAAAGGCACGACGATGCGCCGCCGGTCGCGGTCGTCGAGCGTGTCGTAGAACGACATCGCCGTGAACGTCATCAGCGTCGCGCCGATGAACTGGTCGTTGACCTCCGACCGGCTGCCGTACGGATCAGATGAGCCCGGGATAGGAGCCTCCATCGAGGTGGACGTTCATGCCGCTCATGTAGCCCGCGTGCGCCGAGCAGACGAACGCGCAGGTGGCGCCGAACTCCTCCGGCCTGCCCATGCGCCCGGCCGCGATGGTCTGCGCGATCCGCTCGCGCGCCTCCTCCATCGAGATGCCGTTGCGCTGCATGTCGCGCTCGGCCATGTAGCGCTGACGGTCGGTGTCGAAGCGCTCGGGCAGCAGGTTGTTGAGGGTCACGTCGTACTTGGCGACGTCGCGCGCGATGCCCTTGCACACCGCCGTCAGCCCCGCGCGCGGCCCGGCCGAGACGCCCAGATGGCCCCGGGGCGTGGTGACCATCGCCGAGGTGATGTTCACGATCCGCCCGAACCGGCGCTCGATCATGGCGGGCAGGACCGCGCGGATGAGCATGAGCGCCGCCAGCATGTTCGCCTCGAGCGCCTCGGCCCATGCCTCCTCGGTGGTGTCGAGGAACGGCGCGGGCGTCGGCCCGGCGTTGTTGTTCACGAGGATGTCGGGCTGCGGGCAGGCTCCGAGCAGCGCGGTGCGACCCTCGGCCGTCGTGATGTCGCCCGCCACCGCCTCGATCGTGACGGCGGGGTAGGCACGGCGCAGCGCCTCCGCCGTCTCGGCGAGGCGATCGGCGTCGCGGCCGTTGATCGTGACGTCGACCCCCTCGGCCGCGAGTGCCTCGGCACAGGCGCGGCCGAGGCCACGGCTGGAGGCGCACACCAGCGCGCGCCGCCCGGCGATGCCTAGGTCCATGTCGCGGCCTCCTCGCGCGTCCCCACGTGACGCATGATCGCCTGTGCGAACCCGGCGAGGTCGTCCGCGTCGGCGGCCACGCTCAGGATGTGCCCGTCCGGCCGCACGAGGACCGCCGGTCTGCCGTCCAGACCGACCGCGGCCGCCCACGCCCGCACCCCTCGATCGTCGCCGCCGAGTCGCACGGTGGTGACCGGCACGCCGGACGGCATCTCCGGCGCGTCCGCGCGGTCGTCGAGCAGCAGCAGGGTGAACGCGTCGGGGTCGAGGAGCTCCAGGACGGAGCGCCGGACACCGTCGATCGTCAGCCACCCGTGCGGCAGGCGCCGCCCCGCCACGGCGCGCGGCACGAAGCGCGCGACGTCGTCGATCGGCTCGTCGCCGGGGTCGTAGGAGAACCCGAGCTGCAGCGCGAGGCTGTCGAAGTGCGGCCGCTGGCGCTCGATGGCCGCTGCGATCTGCTCCGCCCGTCCCGGTTCGCCCAGCCAGGACTCGAGGCGCTCGGGGTCGGACTCGGGCGGGGCCTCGGCGAGCACCGACAGCGGGGCCAGCTCGGCGAAGTTCGTCAGGCTCTGCCGGGCGTTGCGCGTCGCGACCGCGCTGCGCTCGGCGCCGTAGGTGTCGAGCAGCGCATCCGCCGCCCAGCCGTCGAGCACGGCCGCGAGCTTCCAGGCGAGGTTGTGGGCGTCCTGCACGCCGGTGTTCAGCCCCAGGCCGCCGGTGGGCGGGAAGCGGTGCGCCGCGTCGCCGGCGAGGAAGGCGCCTCCGCTGCGGAAGGCGTCGGCGACCTGCGCGCGCATCGTCCACGGCATGACGCCGAGGACCTCGATCGCGACGTCGCCCGCGCCCGGCCCGAGGGCCTCCCGGATGAGGGCGAGCGCGTGATCGCCGCGGTACTGCGTCATGTCGACCCGGCCCGGCGGCAGCTTGATGCTGAGGGCCCACAGGCGCCGCGGATCGTGGGCGATCAGCGTCCCCCTCCTGGGCGGGCCGTACAGCCAGTGCAGGACGCCGGGGCGCGTGCGCACGAGCTCGCGCAGGTCGGCGGCGAAGGTGATCGAGACCGCCGACGCGACCTCCTCCTCGCCGGACATCGTGATGCCGAGCGCCTCCCGCACGTCGCTGCCGGCGCCGTCCGCGCCGACGAGGTGGCGCGATGCGAGCTCGTAGGTCCCGGCGTCGGTGCGGACCGCCGAGGTCACGCCGCCGTCCCGGAGCTGCAGCCCGGTCCAGCGGTGGCCGCGCCGCAGGTCCACCAGCGGCTCGGCGGCCGCCCGGCCGAGCAGGATGGCCTCGAGGTCCGGCTGCGGCACGTTCAGCAGGGGCGCCGGCGTGACGGCGAGCACGTCGTCGTCCTGGCGCTCGTAGGGCACCGTCCCGAAGCAGTGGCCCGTGAGCGTGGTGACGAAGCGCACCTCGCTCGTGAGCTCCTTCGGCGCCGCGACGGCGCGCAGCGCGTCCGCGGTGATCCCCAGCTCGGCCTCGAGGATCTCGATCGTCCGCGGGTTCACGGCGTGTGCCCGCGGCAGCATCTGCGGCTCGAGCGCCTGCTCGAGGACGACGGTCGGGACACGCCGGCGCGCGAGCAGCAGGGCGAGCGTGATGCCGACGACGCCTCCGCCGGCGATGACCACGGGCGGCCCTGGGCGGTGGGACATGGGCAGGCAGCAAACCAGGCATCCGACCCGTGGGTCCAGGTCATCGGGCGGGCCATGGGTCCCGACATCCCGCGCGGCCGCTTTCGCGGAGACGGCCGGGGTCGCGTGATCCCAGGTCCTCGCCCGGGCCGTACGATGCCCGGCGTGACGACCGCGAGCACGCCGTGAGCGCCGGCCTCGCCGCGCTCCTCGACGACGTCGCGGTGCTCGCTCGCGCCGCCGCGGCGTCGGTCGACGACGTCGCCGCCGGCGCGAGCCGCGCGAGCGTGAAGGCCGCCGGCGTGATCGTCGACGACGCGGCGGTCACGCCGCGCTACGTCCAGGGGTTCCGGCCCGAGCGCGAGCTGCCGATGATCAGGCGGATCGCGGTCGGGTCGCTGCGCAACAAGCTCCTGTTCATCCTGCCCGCGGCGCTGCTGCTCAGCGAGTTCGTGTCGTGGCTGCTCACGCCGATCCTCATGATCGGCGGCGCGTACCTCTGCTACGAGGGCGCCGAGAAGCTGTGGGAGTACGTCCGCCCGCACGCACATGAGGAGACGACGGTCAGCGAGCAGGGCCCCGAGCACGAGGACGCGCTCGTCGGCAGTGCGATCCGCACCGACTTCATCCTCTCGGCGGAGATCATGGTGATCTCGCTCAACGAGGTCGCCGACGAGCCGTTCGTCTCCCGTGCCCTGATCCTCGTGCTCGTCGCGTTCGCGATCACCGCCTTGGTCTACGGCGCCGTTGCGCTGATCGTGAAGATGGACGACGTCGGGCTGCGGCTGGCGCAGGCGGGCCGCGGTGCATCGGCCTCGTTCGGGCGCGGCCTCGTGCGGGCCATGCCCGTCGTCCTGTCGGTGCTCTCGAAGGTCGGGATCGCCGCGATGCTGTGGGTCGGCGGGCACATCCTGCTGGTCGGCCTCGACGACCTCGGCCTCTCCGCGCCCTACGACGAGGTCCACCATCTCGAGGAGGACGTCGAGGACGCGCTCGGCGGCGTCGGCGCCTGGCTGACCAACACCGGCGCCTCCGCCGTCCTCGGCCTGATCGTCGGCGCGATCATCGTGGCGGTCATGCACCTGCGGGGGCGCGATCACGCCCCGCAGCACTGACCGTCAGTCGCCGACGGCGTCGACCGCCGCGAGGATCGCGTCGATCGTCACCTGCGGGTGCGACACCATCGAGACGTGCGAGCCGGCCACCTCGGTGATCGTCGCGCCCGCCCGCTCCGCCATGTGGCGCTGCGTGTCCGGCGGGATCACCTTGTCCTCGGTGCCGATGACCGCCCAGCTCGGCAGCGTCTTCCACGCGGCCGGCCCGGAGGGGGCGGTGTTGGCGCCGAGGGTGATCGGGCGCTGCCCGGCCGCGATGAGCCCGCGGTCCGCCTCGGGCAGGTCCTGGGCGAAGTACTCGTGCACCGTGTCGGGCTTCAGGAACGCCTCGGCGTCGCCCTCCGGCGCCCCGGGGTAGCCGACGATGTCGAAGACGGTCGTCGGATCGGGGATGTCGAACGCCGAGCCGGATCCTCCGAGGATCCCGAAGACGTTCTCGCCCTCGTCGGGGATGAACGCGTCGACGTACACGAGCGCCCGCACGTCACCGCCGCCGGTCCCGGCGTTCGTGATGACGAAGCCGCCGTAGGAGTGGCCGACCAGGACGACGGGACCACTCGTGCGCTGGGCGAGGAACGAGGCGACGTACTCGGCGTCGGACGCCACGCCGTGCAGCAGGTTCGGCGGAGCCAGGACGGTGAAGCCCTTGCCCTGCAGGTCGGTGGCGACGGCGTTCCAGCTGGACGCGTCGGCCCATGCTCCGTGGATCAGGACGATTGTCGGCTTCGGCATGGGCGCAACGTATAGCGTCACCGCCCGGTGCAGGCCGAACAGGTGACAGGCCCGGTCGCGTTCCACGGGGAGGGGCCCGTGTGGTCGTCCCGCTGGGGCGGGCTGCGCTGGGTCGACATGCTCCGCGGCGACGTGCTGCAGCTCGCCGAGGACGGCTCCGTCCTGCGCACGCACGTCGACGACGTCGCGGCGGCGCTCCGGCCGCGGCGCGGCGGCGGCGCGGTGATCGGCGTCCGGCGCGGCTTCGCGCTCGAGGACGCGGACGGGTCGCTGACGCACCTGCCCGAGCTCTGGAGCGGCGACGAGATCCGGATGAACGAAGGCGGCTGCGATCCCGACGGGCGGTTCCTCTGCGGCACGATGGCCTACGACCAGCGGCCCGGCGCGGGGTCCTTGTACCGGCTCGACCCGGACCGCTCGGTCACGCTCGTCCTCGAGGGCGTGACGATCTCCAACGGGCTGGAGTGGAGCCCGGACGGCACGCTGGCCTACTACGTCGACACGCCGACGCGCGAGATCTCCGTCTTCGACTACGACAGCGCCGGCGGGCTGCAGGACCGGCGGCCCTTCGCCTCCGTCGAGGCGATGCCCGACGGTCTGACCGTCGACGCCGACGGCGGCGTGTGGGTCGCGCTCTACGACGGCCGCGCGGTGCAGCACTTCGGGGCGGACGGCACGCCGGGCGCGCGGGTGCGCGTCCCCGAGGGCCGCGTGACGGCGTGCACGTTCGGCGGCGAGGACCTCGACCGGCTGTTCATCACGACGTCGCGCGAGGGACTGTCGGCCGAGGAGGAGCCGTCCGCCGGGTCCCTGCTCGTCGCCGACGTCGGCGTCCGCGGGCGTCCGGTGCGCGAGTTCGCCGGTTGATGTCAGACTTCCGCCGGGGCACCGATCGGGGAGGATCCAACGCATGACCGACGTCCAGCTGACCGACCGGGAGCGCGACCACGCGGAGCGCGCGATCGCGCTCGTCGACGGCGACGTCCACACCGTCATGCTGCCGTCGTCCATGCACGCGCGGTTGAGCACGCGGTGGCAGGGCCATCTCGCGGACTTCGGCCCCCGCATCCCGGGCGCCTACGCGATGTACCCGCGTATGCGCAACGGCGGCTACCGCATCGACGCGCGGCCCGAGGAGGGCTTCGCGGGCTCGGACATCCGGCTCGTCCAGGAGCAGCTGCTCGACGAGTACGACATGGACTACGCGGTCCTGACGCCGATGCAGCCGCAGACCTTCGGCGCCGAGTCGCCGGAGCTCGCGGCCGCGCTGTGCTCCGCGCTGAACGACTGGACGCGCGAGGAGTGGCTCGATCAGGACGCGCGGCTGCTCGGGCTCGATCTGCCCGCCGCACGAGCACCCCGATCTGGCGGTGGCGGAGATCGAGCGACTGGCGGGCGACGATCGCTTCGTGCAGGTGCTGCTGCCCGGCACGCTGGAGCAGGGCCTCGGCAACCGCCGCTACTGGCCGATGCTCCGCGCCGCGGCCGAGGCGGGGCTGCCCGTCGCGCTCCACACCGGCGGGCTCGCCCAGCCGAAGGGTGCGGGCTGGCCGGCGTACTACCTCGACATGCACGCGCTGCTCGGCACGACCATGGCGGGGCAGATGCTCTCGATGGTCTGCTCGGGCCTGTTCGACGAGATCCCGGATCTGCAGGTCGTCGCGGTCGAGACCGGCATCGCCTGGGCGGCATCGCTCTCGTGGACGATCGACGACGCCTGGCGCGCGTTCGGCGAGGCGGAGATCACCCGGCTGCGCAGACCGCCGTCGGAGTACCTGCGCGAGAACTGGTGGTTCACCACCCAGCCGATCGAGGAGCCGGACGATCCCGAGCACCTCGCCTTCGCGTTCGACGCCATCGGCATGGTCGACCGGATCCTGTTCTCCAGCGACTATCCCCACTGGGACTTCGACTCGCCGGAGCAGACGCTCCCGCGCTCGATCTCCAAGGAGGACAAGGCGAAGATCTTCGCCGGCAACGCCTGCCGGCTCTACGACCTCCCGCGCCGATGAGCGATGTGGTCGTCGTGGGCGCCGGGTTCGCCGGGCTGTACGCCCTGCATCGCCTCCGCGGCATGGGGCTCAGCGTGGTCGTGCTCGAGGCGGGCGACGGGGTCGGCGGCACCTGGTACTGGAACCGCTACCCGGGCGCGCGCTGCGACGTCGAGAGCCTCGAGTACTCCTACTCGTTCTCCGAGGAGCTCCAGCAGGAGTGGTCGTGGAGCGAGCGCTACCCGGCCCAGCCGGAGATCCTGCGCTACCTGGAGCACGTCGCCGACCGCTTCGAGCTGTGGCCCGACATCCGGCTCAACACGCGGGTCGTGGAGGCGGTCTGGGACGACGCGGCGGGCCGCTGGACGATCGGCACCGAGGCGGGGGAGACCCTCTCCGCGCAGTGGTGCGTCATGGCGACGGGCTGCCTCTCGGCGTCGCAGGTGCCGCAGATCCAGGGCCTGGAGCGCTTCGAGGGCGAGTGGCACCACACCGCGCGCTGGCCGCACGAGGGCGTCGACATCGCCGGCAAGCGGGTCGGGGTGATCGGGACCGGCTCGACCGGCATCCAGCTCATCCCGGAGATCGCGCCCGACGCGGCGCACACGTACGTCTTCCAGCGCACGGCCAACTTCAGCGTGCCGAACGCCAACGCCCCGATGGACCCCGAGGTCGAGCGCTCGTGGAAGGACCGCTACGCGCAGCAGCGCGAGACCCAGCGCCGGTCGATGCTCGGCGTGGCGATCCCGCCCGGCGAGCAGTCGGCGCTGGAGGCCTCCGAGGAGGAGGTGCAGCGCACGCTGCAGGAGCGCTGGGAGCAGGGCGGCGGGATGCCGGTCCTCCTGTCGTTCACGGACTTCCTCGTCGACGAGCGCGCGAACGCGAAGGCGGCCGACTTCGTCCGGGCGAAGATCCGGGAGACCGTCCGCGACGCGGAGGTCGCGGAGATGCTCGTCCCGCGCGACTTCCCCATCGGCGCGAAGCGCCTCTGCCAGGACGAGGGCTACTTCGAGACGTTCAACCGCGACGACGTCACGCTCGTCGACGTGCGCTCGGCGCCGATCGAGGAGATCACGCCGACGGGCCTGCGGACGGCGGGCGGCGAGTACGAGCTCGACACGATCGTGTTCGCGACCGGGTTCGACGCCCTGACCGGCGCCCTGCTGGCGATCGACATCCGCGGGCGCGACGGGCTGACGCTGACCGAGGCGTGGGGCAACGGCCCGCAGTCGTACCTCGGCCTCATGGCCGCCGGGTTCCCGAACCTGTTCACGATCACGGGGCCGGGCAGCCCGTCGGTGCTGTCCAACGTCATCGTGTCGATCGAGCAGCACGTCGAGTGGGTCGCCGACTGCATCGCGCACCTGCGCGCCACGGGACTGGACCGCATCGAGGCGACGACCGCCGCGCAGGAGGCGTGGATGGAGCACGTCGCCGAGGTCGCGGCGTTCACGCTGTTCCCGCGTGCGGCGTCCTGGTACGTCGGCGCGAACGTGCCCGGCAAGCCGCGGGTCTTCATGCCCTACGTCGGCGGCGTCGGCCCGTACCGCGAGCGGTGCGCGCAGATCGCGGCCGCCGGCTACGAGGGCTTCACGCTGGGCGCCGGCGCGGTGGAGGTCGCAGGGTGAGCGGGCTCGAGGACCTCGACGGGAAGGTCGCCGTGGTGACCGGCGGCGCGTCCGGCATCGGCCGGGGCATCGCGACGCGGCTCGCCGAGCAGGGCAGCGTCGTCGTCATCGCCGACCTCGACCGGCAGGTGGAGGACGTCGCGGCGGAGATCGGCGCCGCCGCGGGCATGACCTGCGACGTGACGGACGCCGCGGCGGTGCAGGCGCTCGCGCGGGCCGTCGCCGACCGCTTCGGGACCGTCCACGTCATCTGCAACAACGCCGGCGTCGGGCCGATGGCGCTCGTGCGGGACATGACGGTCCGCGACTGGCGGTTCATGATCGACGTGAACCTCTACGGCGTCATCCACGGGCTCGACGCGTTCCTCCCGATCCTGCTCGCCAACGAGGACGGCGGCCACGTCGTGAACACCGCCTCGCTGGCGGGGCTCATCGCCGGCCCGAAGATCAGCGCGTACGCCGCGACGAAGTTCGCCATCGTCGGCCTCACCGAGTCGCTCGCGCAGGAGCTCGAGCTCGACGGCGCGAAGGTCGGCGCGACCGTGCTCTGCCCTGGCCCGGTGCACTCGAACATCAAGTCGAGCATGCGTCACCGCCGGGAGGAGGGTGCGCTCTTCGACGTCGACATCTCGCGGCCCAACGAGCACTTCGACGCCAGCGGGTTCCGGTGGATGCAGCCCGAGGAGGCCGGCGACGTCGTCGTCGACGCCATCAGGACCGGCAAGCTCTACGCGATCACCCATCCGGAGATGTGGCCGGCCGTGGAGCAGCGGTTCGAGCGGCTCCAGGCCGCCTTCACGCCGTGATGCCCTGACTCGCCGCGCGGCCCGACAGCGACCGCTGCTGGCCGAGGCGCTGGCGCGGGATGCCGAGCCGCTCCTTGGCGACCTCGCGGTAGGCGAAGTCGCGCAGCAGCGTGTTGCGGTGGCTGTTGCCCATCGAGAGGTCGCGGTAGATGCGCTCCATGCGCTCGCCGTGCTTCGCGGCGCTCGACCCCGAGGTGCGGAAGAGGTCGGCCTGCATCGTCTCCCACGACGCGACCATGACCTCGCGTGCGATGCACCCGACGAGCATGTCGGCGCCGAACGTGTACGGGCACACCCTCCTCGGCGGCGCGGCGGCAGTGCTCCATGTGCTGCTCGCACGCGTGCAGGAGCGCGGCCTCGGCCATGCCGATCTTCGCGAGCGCCGCTCCGAAGTAGCGCTGGTAGTCCGGGTCCTCCCGGCGCGGCACGAACGGCGGCAGCGCCGTCGACTTCTCGCGCAGCTGGCGTTCGTACTCGTCGAGCGCGTTGTAGACGGCGCCGACCATGACCGCCGCGAGGGTGATGGTGAAGAGGCCCATCGTGCGCCCGCCGTACATCGGGTTGCCGTGGAGCGCGACGCCAGGGACGTTCGCCGGGTCCTCGACCTCGACGTCGACCATGATCGTGTCCTCGAGCACCGCGTGGCTCGGGACGTGGCCGTGGTCGAAGCGCAGCGTGTGCGAGCCGCTGCCCTTCAGGCCGAGCAGGTCGCCCCACGATCCCTCGACCATCTCCCACTCGCTGCGGGGCGCGAGGAACATGAGCTGGCGGCCGGAGTTGCCGCCGTGCTCATCGGGCATGAACGCCTGGCCCATGTAGTGCGTCGAGTAGGGCGCGCCGGAGCAGTAGGCGACGCTGCCCGTGAGCTCCCAGCCGTCGGCGGTCCGCTGCGCGACCCCGATCGGCGCGGTCACCGCCGGCGCGCGGAAGTCGCCGTCGCCGAAGGCCTCGGCCTGCGCCCGCTCGGGGAAGAACGAGCCCACGTGGAGCGCGTGGTTGGAGGCGAGCGACGCGCACCAGGCGGTCGACGGGCACCCGCGCGCGAGCTCGATGCCGATCCGGGCGAACGTCGGGACGTCGAACGCGTAGCCGCCGTAGCGGCGCGGCACGAACGTCCGGTAGATCCCCGCGGTCTGCAGCTCGCGGTGGACGTCCTCGGCGTAGAAGCTGCGCTCCTCGACCTCCGCCTGGCGCTCGACCAGCATCGGCTGCAGCGCCGTCGCCCGTGCGATGAGCTCGCGCGGCGTGAGATCCGGCTCCGGCGCGGCGATCGTTCCGTCGGACACGGCATGCTCTCCTCGTGCGATCAGGTCAAATGTCAGACATGAGGATACGCTTCGTGTTGCGCGAGGGTGCACACTGGTGACGTGACCCAGGCCTGGATCTGCGAGACCTGCGCGGTCGAGCACGCCGAGGCGTCCGGCACCTGCGCCGTCTGCGCCGACGACCGCCAGTGGGTGCCCGCCGGCGGGCAGCGCTGGACGACGCTCGACGACCTCGCCGCATCGGGACGGAAGACCCGCGTGCGCGAGCTCGAGGACGACCTCTTCGGCATCACCGTCGAGCCCAAGGTCGGCATCGGCCAGCAGGCGCACCTCGTGCGCACGCCGGTCGGCACCGTGCTCTGGGACCCCACCGGCTACGTCGACGACGAGGCCGCCGCGAGGATCCGTGAGCTCGGCGACGTCATCGCCATCACCTCGAGCCACCCGCACATGTTCGGCGTGCAGGTGGAGTGGAGCCGCCGGCTCGGCGACGCGCCGATCCTCGTCACCGAGCCGAACATGGACTGGGTGTCGCGCCCCGATCCCGCGATCCGGTCCTGGCAGGGCTCGCACGAGCTCGCGCCCGGGGTGACCCTCCTGCAGCTCGGCGGGCACTTCGAGGGCAGCGCCGTCATCCACTGGGCCCAGGGCGCCGGCGGCAAGGGCGTGCTCCTGGCGTCGGACACGATCCAGTCCAACCCGGACCGCGAGACGGTCACGTTCATGCGCAGCTTCCCGAACCGGATCCCGCTCTCCCCTGCGGTCGTCCAGCGTCTCGCGGGGGCGGTCGAGGGCCTGGCGTTCGACCGCCTCTACGACAACTTCGGCAGCACGATCGACACCGACGCCTCAGGCGCGGTCCGCCGGTCGGCGGACCGCTACGCCGCCTGGGCGGGCGGCGACCACGACGAGCTCACCTAGGCGTTCCGCCTCGCCTCCAGCAGTCGCCGGGCGATGATGAGGTGCTGGATCTCGTTGGACCCCTCGCCGAGGATGAGCAGCGGCGCGTCGCGGTAGAGGCGCTCGACGGGGTTGTCCTGCGAGTAGCCCGCGCCGCCGTAGATCCGCAGCGCGTCGAGCGCGCACTCCTCGGCGGTCTCGGTCGCGAAGAGCTTCGCCATCCCCGCCTGGAGGTCGGCGCGCTCGCCGGCCTGCTTGCGCTCGGCCGCGTCGAGCACGAGCAGCTCGGCCGCCCGGATCTTCGTCGCCATCTGCGCGAGCTTGATCTGGATCGACTGGTGGTCGGCGATCGGCTTGCCGAACGTCTCGCGCTCGTCCGCATAGGCGATGGCGTGGTCGAACGCCGACCGGGCCAGGCCGAGGCCGCGCGCGGCGACGTTGACCCGGCCGAGCTCGAGGGCGGCCATGAACTGCTTGAAGCCCTGGCCCTCCTGCCCGCCGAGCACCATGTCGGCGGGAACGCGGAAGCCTTCCCAGAACATCTCGGTGGAGTCGATGCCGAGGTAGCCCATCTTCTTCAGCAGCGGCGGGATCGTGAGCCCCGGCTGCTCGTGGACCAGCGGCTCCTTCTCCACGACGAGACACGTGAAGCCGCGGTGGCGCGGCTGCGCGTCCGGGTCGGTGACCGCGAGCAGCATGATCACGCCGGCGTGCAGGCCGTTGGTGATCCACTTCTTGTGCCCGTCGACGACGTAGGCGTCCCCGTCGCGGACCGCCCGCACCTTGATGGCCTGCACGTCGGAGCCGGCGTGCGGCTCCGTGATCGAGAAGGCTCCGCGCACCTCGCCGGTGGCCATCCGCGGGAGCAGCCGCTCCTGCTGCTCGGCGGTCCCGAAGTTCAGGAGCATCCAGGACGCCATGAAGTGCGTGTTCATGACGCCGGAGAGCGAGATCCACGCGCGCGAGACCTCCGCGACGATCTTCGCGTAGGTCACGAGGTCGAGGCCGAGGCCGCCGTGCTCCTCGGGGATGGCGGTGCCGAAGAGCCCGAGCTCGCGCATCCGCTCCACGAGCGGCTCGGGGTACGCGTCGTCGCGGTCGTACTGGGCCACGGCGGGCAGCGCCTCGTCGTCGACGAAGCGCCGCACCTCGTCCAGCAGCGTGTCGGTGGCGAAGTCTTCGGCCATCAGAGATCGATCACCAGGCTTCCCAGCTCGCCGAACCGGGCGCTCTGGCCCGGGCGGACGACGACGACGGTGTCGGGCAGCTCGATCAGCAGCGGACCCTCGAGGAGATCCGGGAACGCCGCCCTCGGCGAGGCGCAGGACCGGCGTGTCGACGAACCCGCCGGTCTCGTACCAGTAGACCTGCCGCGAGGCCCACTCGGGCGAGACGGCGTCCGGCGGCGTGCTCATCGCCGGGGCGTCGGTCAGCCCCCGGGCACGGACGATGAACGACGTGATCGCGATCCCGCCCTCCGGGTGGCCGGAGCCCTCGCCGTGCAGCGCCTCGTAGACCTCGACGAACGCGGACGTGATCGTGTCGCCGTCGACCGGCGCGCCGGGCTCGAGCGCCACCTCGACGTCGAACACCTGGGCCGCGTACTTCATCCGCAGCGACCGGCGCAGCTCGATGCGGTCCTCCGCGAAGCCCTCCGAGCGCAGCACCTCGCGCCCGGTGGCCTCCAGCTCGCCGAACGGCGCGTCGATCGCGGCAGGGTCGGCGGGCAGCATGAGGCGCTGCGGGCGCTGGTACACGTGGACGACGTCGGCCACCGTCGCCCCGAACGCCGACCAGACCGGCGCGACGTAGGGGAGGGGGATGACGAGGCGCTTCATCCCGACCTCGCGCGCGACGGCCGCGGCGTGCACCGGGCCCATCCCGCCGTAGGCGAAGCAGGTGAACTCGCGCGGGTCCAGGCCGCGGAGCACGCTCATGCGCCGCAGCAGGTCGGCCATCTTCGAGTCGACGATGCGGTTGATGCCCGCCGCCCCCTCGTGGACCGTGAGGCCCAGCGGCTCCGCGATCCCCGCGATCGCCTGCTCGGCGGCGGCCAGGTCGAGCGTCGCCTCGCCGTGCAGGAAGTTCTCCGGGTCGACGATGCCGAGGACGACGTCCGCGTCGGTCACGGTCGGCTCGGTGCCGCCGCGGCCGTAGCACGCGGGCCCGGGGTAGGCGCCCGCCGAGCGCGGGCCGACCTGCAGCCCGCCCGAGTCGTCCAGCCACGCGATGCTGCCGCCGCCGGCGCCGATCGAGTCGACGTACACCATCGGCAGGGCGATCTCGAAGCGCTCGAGCACCGACTGCTCGCGCAGGTCGGGGGCGCCGCCGCGGATGACGCTCACGTCGAACGACGTGCCGCCCATGTCGGTGACGATGATGTCCGGCTCGCCCATCCGCTCCGCGAGGAACGCGCTGCCCAGCGTGCCCATGACGGGGCCCGAGTGCACGGTGCGGATCGGCGCGCGCTGGGCCTCGTCGGCGGTGATGGTGCCGCCCGCGCACTGCGCGTACATGATGCGGCCGGTGTAGCCGCGGTCGCGGGCGCCGGTCTCGATCGCCTCGACGTAGGCGTTCATGAGCGGGCCGATGAAGGAGTTGATGACGCCGGTCATCGTCCGCTCGTACTCGCCGACGTGGGCGGAGATCTCGGACGCCGCGGTGACGAACAGCTCGGGGTGGCGCTCGCGGGCGAGCGCGACGACGCGCTGCTCGTGCTCGTCGTTGCGCGGCGACCAGAGCAGGCTCACGGTCAGCGCCTCGGCGCCGCCGTCGGCGAGCCGCGCGAGCGCCTGCGCCGCCGACTCCTCGTCGAGCCCGACGATGACCTCGCCCTCGAAGTCGATGCGCTCGGTCACCTCGGAGACGAGCGAGCGTGCGACGAGCTGCTCGGGCTTGTCGGTGTGCGGCATGTCGAGCAGGCGGTCGCCGTCCAGGCCGGCGAGCCGGCCCGCGCCCTTCATGACCGCGATCGCGTCGCCGTGGCCGTTCGTGGTGACCAGGCCGACCTTCGCGCCCTCGCGGGTGATGAGGGCGTTCGTGCCGGTCGTGGTGCCGTGCACGACCCGCTCGGCCTGCGAGAAGAGCTCGTCGAGCGACATCCCGAACCGCGACGCCGCCTCCTCGATCGCCTCGAAGAAGCTGCGTGCCCGATCGGTGGGCCGTGTCGGCACCTTGCCGGTGCGGATCGTCCCGTCCGGGCCGATGACGGCGCAGTCCGTGAACGTCCCGCCGATGTCGACGCCGACGCTGTACCCAGTCATGGCCGACTCTCCTCGGCCGCGAGGACGGAGGCCTGCGACGTCCTCCCCGAGGCTCTGCCGAGGTCCAGGACGAAGTCGTGCCACGGCTCGTCCTCGGCGAGGCAGAACTCCTGGGCGAGCATCGCGGCGCAGCCCGGGCACGCGTACTGGCGCAACAGGAGCTGCGTCTCGGAGAACTCCGTCGGATCGGGGTACAGCCGGTCGTCGACGGTCTGCGGCGCACGCTGCCGGTAGCGGGTGCGGAGCTTGAAGTTCTCGCCCATCGGGCCGAGGTGCTCACCGCACGCCGAGCAGGCCCAGACCCGCTCGCCGGCGTGCTCGGCGACGTCGACGCCGCCCGCGGCGCCGGGCACGAGGACCGCGCCGCGATCGATCGTGCCGAGGCGCTCGCCGTCGCCGAACGCGGCCGCGCCGTCGAGCCGCTCCGCGCGGATCGCCGCCCGCCGCGCCTCGGTGCCGGCGACGTCGACGGCGTCGCCGTCGAGGACCACGCCGTAGTGGCGCTCGGCCGACTCGCGGCCGACCTTGCCGTCGGCGACGTCCCGCGCGACGCGCTCGGGGTCGCGCCCGAGCGGGTCGCCGTAGCCGGCGGAGCCGTTGAACTCCACGACCACGCAGTCGCCCTTCGGCAGCGGCAGCTGGGCCTTCGGGTGCAGGCGCGAGAGCGGGCCGGCCTGCTCCTCGACCTCCGCGCGGCTGCCCGGCAGCCCGCCGGCCTCGAGGACCTTGCCGACCGCGTCGCTGCCGAGATGCAGGAAGTTGCCGCCGAGCCCGGGCTGCCCGCCGGCGAGCGACAGCACCGGGTTCGCGCTCGGGTCGGCCCAGATCATCGCCGACATCGCCATCGCGACCTTGTGCGGCGTCCAGCCGCAGGCGAGGCTGTTGCCGCCCCGCCACAGCCCCGGCGCGCCGCTGTCGGGGTTCTCGGAGCGGAAGAGCACGAGCGCGATGCCGGCCTCCTCGCCCTCCTCGACGTTCCCGGCCGACGAGCCGACCATCCACCAGGAGCCGCCGCTGTCGATGCCGTCGCGGAACGGGAAGGCCCCGAGGCAGCCGCCGAGCAGCGCCTGGCCCGCGCTGCCCGGGGTCGCCACCAGGCGCATGTGCTCGTCGAAGCCCAGGACGATGTCGCCCAGCGGGAGCGACAGGCCGCCGCCCGTGTACGCGCGCTCGCGCAGGTCCTCCGGTGCGCCGAGGAGCATCTTGCTCGTCACGGCGGCCGCGAGGTCGAGCGTGATGAACGTGCTCTGGTGCGCGGACACCGCCGCGGGCCAGCGGGCGACGCTGCGGGTGCCGGGCTCGGGGTCGAACACGACGTGGTTCGCGACGCCCGCCGCGCACCCGAGCTGGTCCCACGCCAGCGCCGTGCCGATCGCGCCGACGACCGCGGCGCGCAGGAAGCCGTACGTCGAGTTGCCCGCGCCGCCCTGCGGCGAGGTCCCGGCGTTGCTGCAGACGACCTGGTCGCCGCGCTTCGTGAGCGTCAGCACCTCCTGGTGCGTCGTGCCCTCGCCGGGCATGAGCCCCGTCACGTAGAGGCGCTCGCTCCACGTGCCGTCGGGGATCCGCGTCAGGCGCTCGGAGACGACCTTCGAGGTGTCGGCGATCGTCTTGCGCATGACGCCCTTGACGACCGCGGGGCCGAACGCCTCGAGCATCTCCAGCATCTGCTCGCGGATCGCGCGCAGGCCGGCGAGCGCGCTCTTGATGTTCAGCAGGATGCTGTCGGGCTCGCGGCTGGATCGCGTGAACGCCTCGGCGATGTCCCACCGGATGGTGCCCTGCTCCACGAGGCGGACCGGCGGCATCGTGACGCTCTCGTCGAAGAAGTCGCGGGCGTTGACCGCCCAGCCGCCGGCGTCGACGCCGCCGATGTCGCCCACGTGCAGCGTGTTGAAGACCCAGCAGAAGAGCTTGCCGTCCCAGAACACGGGCGCGTAGAACGACGTGTCGGACTGCTGCGCGGCGCCGATGTAGGGGTCGTTCTGCAGGAAGACGTCACCGTCGCGGATCCCGGGCGCGGTGCTGCGGTGCTCCAACGTCCACTTCACGATGAGGTCGGCGAGCGCCGAGAAGAACTGGATCGTCGGGCTGACGACGACGACGTCGCCCTCCTCGGTGCAGATCGCCGTCGCGTAGTCGCGCGAGTACACGACGGGCGCCGACCCGGAGACGCGCTGGATGACGTCCCCGTGCTCGAGGTTCTTGTGCCAGAAGCGCGAGCGCAGCACCTGGTAGGTGATCGGGTCGATGTCGAGATCGGCCTCGGTGTGCAGCTCGAGCGAGGGGTCGATGCTCAGCGGCGCGACCGGGATGTAGGAGCCGCGCCTGCCGTCCCACGTGTCCGACTCCAGGGCCCGGGACGTCGCCTGCGGGTTGCGGATGACGCCGTCGGTCGTGACCACCGCGCCGGCTTGTACTCCCTGCATCGCTCTCCTCGTTCAGATGTCTGACATATGATCCTAAGCGATTCTCAGGCGCTCGGCCAGGCGGTCTCGGCGACCTCGACGACGAGCTCGAGCTTGCGCCGCTGGTCGTCGGGGGAGACGGGGTTGCCCTCCTCGACGCTCGCGAACCCGCACTGCGGGCTGACCGCCAGGCGCTCGGGCGGCACGACCTCCGACGCCTCCTCGATGCGGCGCAGGACGTCGTCCTTGCGCTCGAGCTCGGGCGTCTTCGTGCTCACGAGCCCGAGGACCGCGGTCGCGCGGGGCGACAGGTGCCGCAGCGGCTCGAAGCCGCCGGCGCGCTCGCTGTCGTACTCGAGGAAGAAGGCGTCGATCTCCAGGCCGCCGAACACCTGCTCGGCGATCGGCTCGTAGCCGCCCTCGCCCAGCCACTTGCCCTGGTTGTTGCCGCGGCAGAGGTGCATGCCGACCGTCAGCGAGTCGGGCCGGCCGGCCAGCGCGTCGTTCGTGAGCTGCACGTAGCGGGCGACCAGCTCGTCCGGGTCGGTGCCGCCGGCCTGGACCTCGGCGCGGTGGTCCGGATCGCACATGAGCGCGAACGCGACGTCGTCGAGCTGCACGTACGTCGCGCCCAGCGCGGCGAGCTCCGCGAGCTCCTCGCGGTAGATCTGCGCGAGGTCGGCGAACAGCTCCTCGAGGTCGGGGTACGCGACGTCCGAGATCCCCGGCTTGAAGCGGAAGTGGTGCTGGGCCCCGGGGGAGGGCAGCGTGGCCTTCGGCGTCCGCGACGTGTGCTCGTGCACGAACGCGTACTCGCCCGTGGTGATCCCGCGCGCGCGGCTGAGCTTCCCGGCGATCACGTCGGTCTCGTAGACCATCGGCCTGCCGGACTCGTCGTGGAACGTCACCGTGCCCTCGGCGCGCCCGAACCCGTCCACGGCCTGCGCGAAGTGCGTGAAGTACTTCTCGCGGCGGAACTCGCCGTCGGTGATCGACTGCAGGCCGACGTCCTCCTGGAACCTGATGGCCTCGAGGATCGCGGCGTCCTCAGCGGCGCGCAGCTCCTCGTCGGTGTGGTCGGCGTTGCGCAGGGCGAGCAGCGAGGGCGGCCGGAGCAGGCTGCCGACGTGCTCGGCGCGGAACGGTGGCTGGGACATGTGGACTCCTCCTTCATGGGACGATCGGTTGCATGGCCAGCGAGCAGAGCCCCAGGCGCCGCGTGCTCGGCGTCCCGGGCATCGAGCATCAGAATCCCATCCCGCAGGCTGTCGAGATCGGCGGCCTCGTGTTCTCCTCAGCGATCTTCGGCGAGGACCCCGAGACCGGCGAGATCCCCGACGATCCCGCGCGCCAGGCGGAGCTTGCCTTCGGGCACATGCGGACGATGCTCGAGCAGGCCGGCGCCGGACCCGAGCACGTGGCGAAGCTGACCGTCTTCCTCAGCGACGACGCGAACCGCGCTCACGTCAACACGGAGTGGCTGAAGATGTTCCCCGACGCTGACGACCGGCCGGCCCGCCACACCGTCCGAACCGATCTGCGGCGCGGCATGCTCGTCCAGATCGAGTTCATCGCGGTGACGCGCTAGGCCTCCTCGGCGGCGTACTCGTCGCGCTTCGGGCTGAAGACGCTGAGCGCGACGATCGGCTCGTCGCCCAGCGTCACGCCGTAGTGCTCGACGCCGCCGGGGACGACGAGCAGGCCGCCCTGCTCGAGGATCGTCTCCTCGTCGCCGACGACGAACCGCATGCGCCCCTGGAGCAGGTACTCGATCTGCTCGTGCGGGTGCGAGTGCGGCACGGCCTCGTGCCCGGGGTCCATGGTCGTGAACGCGAGCGTCGCGCCCTCACCCGAGAAGACGCGTCGCACGACGCCCGGCCTGGCGTTCGTCGCGTTGAGCGCGTCGACGTGACCTTGCTTCATCTCCGACCCCTTTCGTGTCAACCGTTGCGGACGTCCATCCCGCGCAGCAGGTCCGAGTAGACCTTCGTGCCGCCGTGCGCCCACTCCCCGCCGTCGACGCTGATCTCCGTGCCGTTGACGTAGGTCGACTCGTCGGAGATGAGGTAGACGACGAGCGGCGCGATGTCGTCCGGCGTGCCCTTTCGCCCCATCGGGATCTCCTTGAGCGACGCCTCCACGAACGCCTCCGGCGCGGTGCGGACCATCGGCGTGTCGATGTAGCCGGGGAACAGGCAGTTGCAGCGGATGCCCTTCGGCCCCAGCTCCATGCTGGCGACGCGCGAGAGGCCGCGCAGGCCCCACTTGGCGGTGGTGTAGGCGACGGTGAAGTGCCCGGACAGCCCGGCGCGCGAGGAGATGTTCACGACCGAGCCGCCGTCGGTCATGAGCGGCGTGATCGCCTGGATGCCGAGCATCGCGCTCGTGAGGTTGATGCGCAGGACGCGGTCCCAGTCCTCGAGCTTCACCTCGTCGAGCCGCGAGCGCCACGTGATGCCGGCGTTGTTGACGAGGCCGTGGACCGTCCCGACCTCGTCGCGCAGCCACGCAGCGGTGCGCTCCCAGTCGCCCGGCTCCCCGACGTCGAGCCGCCGGAAGGTCACCCCGGCCGGCAGCGCCTCCAGCGGATCCTGGACGTCCGTGGCGATGACCTGCGCGCCCTCGGCGGCGAGCGCCGCCGCCTCCGCGGCGCCCTGGCCGCTCGCCGCGCCCGTGATGAGCACGACCTTGCCGTCGACTCGACCCATCCGACTTCCCCCTCGAGTGTGTCTGACATAGCGCCTGCCCGTCAGCGGCCGTTCCGCTTGCGCCAGGACTTCTCGTAGAAGGGGCGCAGGTAGGCGAGGTGGCGGTGCATCTCCTCCGCGGCGGTGTCCTCGTCGCCGGCGGCGACGGCCGCCGCGATCGCGCGGTGGTCGTCGTTGATCTGGTCGTGGAAGCGCTGACCGAGCTGCGAGCGGCTGAGGCTCGTCTGCATGACGGAGAAGATCGGCTGCACGGCGATGCTCAGCAGGGTGTTCTCCGAGGCGAGGACGAGCTGGGAGTGGAAGTCCTTGTTGAAGAGGAACTGCTCCTGGGTCCCCAGATCGCGGGGGTCGCCGGGGATCGCGGCCTGCAGGCGCTCGAGCGCCTCCGGGGTGTGGCGCCGGGCGGCCAGCCGCGCCGCCGGGATCTCGAGGAACTCGCGCAGCTCCAGGAACTCCTCCAGCGACACCGTCTCCGCCTGCGACAGCAGGCTGATGTTCGAGGACAGGAAGTCCGAGATGTGATCGGCGGTGGGGAGGATCACGAAGCTGCCGCCGGTGGCGCCCTTCGTCGTGCGGATCAGGTTCTGCGTGGCCAGGACCCGCAGCGCCTCGCGGACCGTGGCGCGGCTGACGCCGAACTGCACGCTGAGCGACGCCTCGTTCGGCAGTCGCTGACCCGGGGTGATCGCACCGCGGAGGATGAGGTCGCGCAGCTGGTCGGCGACCTGCTCGTAGGCCTTGCGGACGCGCGCGATCTGGACTGCGCGCTCGGGCGGCTCCGCCATCCGCGCGAGTCTACGCTCCCGGTTGCGATCGACACTCCGCGGTCCATAAGGTCAGACAAATGAGCCAGACTCTTCCTCCCGGCGTGACGCCCGAGCGGTTCGCAGCCGCGCTCGCCGGCTTCGCCGCGATCGTCGGCGACGAGCACGTCCAGACCTCCGAGGAGGTGCTGGCGGCGCACCAGGACGAGTTCCACATCGGCGATCCCGGCCGGCACACGCCGTCCGCCGTGGTGCGGCCGGACGGGGTGGACGAGGTCCGCGCGATCGTGCGGCTGGCCTCCGAGCTCCGGGTCCCGCTGTGGACCGTCTCGACGGGCCGGAACCTCGGCTACGGCGCGTCGGCACCGCGCGTGCGCGGCTGCGTCGTGCTCGAGCTCAGCAGGATGAACCGCATCCTCGAGGTCAACGAGAAGCTCGGCTACGTGCTCGTCGAGCCCGGGGTGCGCTTCTTCGACCTGTACGACCACCTGCAGCGGGAGGGCATCGCGCTGTGGGCGTCGGTCCCGGGGCTGGGGTGGGGGAGCGTCACCGGCAACGCGCTGGAGCGCGGGCTCGGCTCGACGCCGTACGGCGACCACTCGGGGAACATCTGCGGCATGGAGGTCGTCCTCGCGGACGGCGACCTGCTGCGGACCGGGATGGGCGCGCTGCGCGACCCGAAGTCCTGGCAGCTCTACAAGGGCGGCTACGGCCCGTCACCCGAGGGCATGTTCCTGCAGTCGAACTTCGGCGTCGTCACGAAGCTCGGGATGTGGCTCATGCCGCGTCCGGAGTGCTTCCGGGTGTGCGACGTGAAGTTCGAGCACGAGGACGACCTCGAGCGGATGGTCGAGGTGATGCGGCCGCTGCGCCTCGACGGCACCATCGACGGCCAGGCGCTGGCGGCCAACGCGCTGCGCGCGGCGCAGAACCTGTCGCACCGCGACGAGTGGTTCGAGCGCGGCGCGGGCTTCCCGGAGGAGCGCATGCCGGAGGCCATGCGGCGGTTCGACGTCGGCTGGTGGAACGTGCGCTTCGGGATCTACGGCCGCGAGGAGCTCGTCGAGATCAGGCACCGGATCGCGCAGGAGGCGTTCGGCGCCGTGCCGGGTGCGCGCTTCTCCAGCGTCCTCTATCCGGGCGACGTCACCGACGACGCGCTGAACCCGGTGCACCGCCTGCAGGCGGGCATCCCGAACCTCGACGCCCTGAAGATCATCGACTGGCCCGGTGCACCGGGCCGCGGCGCGCACATCGGCTTCTCGCCGATCGCGCCCCTCGATGGATCGGAGGCGCAACGCCAGAGCCGCATGGTCCGCGACCGCGCCGCCGAGTACGGCTTCGAGTACAACGGCAGCTTCTTCTTCGCGCCGCGCTACCTCAGCCACGTCTACATGATCGCCTTCGACCGCGACGACTGGGACGAGGCGCAGCGGGCGCAGGAGCTCGTCGAGGTGCTCGTGCGCGACGGTGCCGCCGAGGGCTACGGCGAGTACCGGGCACACGTCGACTTCATGGACCTCATCGCCGAGCAGTACGACTTCAACGACGGCGCGATGAGCCGCTTCAACGCCCGCATCAAGGGCGCGCTCGATCCGCAGGGGATCCTGTCGCCCGGCAAGCAGGGCATCTGGCCGGCGGAGGCGCCGTGGTCGCCGTCCGCCAACGGGTCGCCGGCTCCGGAGCGCGCGCTGGAGCGATGAGACGCGTCCTCGTCGCCGGGGAGTTCCGTCACACGTCTCCGTGGTCGGTGATCCTCGCCCTCGACGAGCTCGCCGCGCCCTGCACGACCATCACCATCGCGGTCGTCGCCGAGCATCCGGGCTGCACCGGGCTGTTCCTCGCGTACTCCCTCGTGCCGGCCGCCGAGCTGCGCCGCGAGCTGGTGCGCGAGGCCGGCGCGCACGCGTGCAGGCTCGCCGCCCTCGCACCGCCCGACGTCCGCGTGGAGCACCTCGCCACGGACGGATGGCGAGGGCTCGAGCGGCACGTCGCCGAGCGGCGCTACGAGGACGGTCCTCGTCGGCGAGCCGCCGAGCAGGTTGCGCGACCGCCAGCGGGTGCGCCGCGCGGGCTGGAGGGTCTGCGGCTCGAGACCCATTCAAACGTCTGACATAAGACGGGATTCTCTGGACGTCACCCGAGTCGAGGAGAGAACCGGATGAGCACGGCCGAGTCGACCCCGCGCGCTCCGCAGCCGCCCGAGCCGGACCTGACGCCGGACGAGATGATCGCCCGGGCACGCGCGCTGCGACCCCGGCTCGTGGAGGAACAGGCGGCCACGGAGGAGCGCAGCTGCTACTCGCCGGAGATGCACCAGGCGTTCCTCGACGCCGGCTTCTACCGCCTCTACATCCCTCGCCGCTACGGCGGCTACGAGTTCGACGTGCCGACCTACGCGCGGGTGATCGGGGAGATCGCACGCGGCTGCGTGTCGACGGGCTGGGGCCTCGGGCTGTGCCTGAACCACGCGCTGCAGGTGGCGTCGTGGTGGCCGCAGTCCGCGCAGGACGCGATCTTCGCGGGCGACGACTTCCGCGGTGGCTCGGTCGCGGCACCGGTCGGGCCGGCGACGCGCACGGCGGACGGCTGGGAGATCAACGGGCAGGTCGCCTTCGCCTCCGGCACTCCCTACGGCACCTTCTACATGGGCCAGGCGCTCCTCCCGCAGGAGGACCCGGCCGCGCCTCCCGGGCTGCTCCTGTTCGTCGCACCGCGCAGCGAGTGGGAGATGCTCGACGACTGGGGCGACCTGCTCGGCCTGCGGGGGTCGGGCTCGAACAGCATCCGCTTCGACGGGACGCGGATCCCGGCGGACTGGGCGTTCGAGGCGTTCATGGTCGACGTCGACGTCGCGGGCGGCACGCCCGGCTCGCGGCTGCACGGCAACCCGATGTACGGCGGGCGCGCGATGACGATCTTCACCCTCTCGCTGGCCGCGGTGACCGTCGGCGGCGTGTTCAACGCCCTCGACGAGTACGAGCGCCTGCTGCGGACGAAGAGCACGCCGCTGCCCCCGTTCGTCCCGCGGGTGCAGGACCGCGAGCACCAGAAGTGGTTCGGCCGGGCCGTGACACGGGCGAAGATGGCCGAGATGCTCCTCCACCAGGCCGCCGACGAGCACATGGAGCGCTGCCGCGCGAACGTCGAGGACGGGGTCGACTACGGCTACGGCGACGACATGACGCTCGCCGCGACGCTGCGCGAGGTCATGGTCATGTGCTGGGACATCGTCAACGAGGACCTGTGGCAGACGGTCGGCGCATCGGTGGCGCGCGACGGCGAGCGGATGCCGCGGATCTTCCGCGACATGGCGATCGCCGTGGCGCATCGCAACCCGCAGCAGCGCGACCTCTTCTACGGCGAGGTCGGCCGCGCGGCGCTGGGCGAGCCGCGCATCCCGTTCGGGGGCTGAGCGGGGCAGCCCATGAGCCACCCGGTGAACGTCGCGACGATGCTGGCCCGCGCCGCGGCGCTGCACGGCGAGCGGACGCGCGCTGCGCCACGGAGGGCGGCGCATCACCTACCGGGAGCTCGACGAGCTGACCGCGCGGCTCGGCTCCGCGCTGCTGCGCCGCGGGCTCGTGCGCGGCGACCGCGTCGCGCTGTTCATGCGCAACGCGCCCGAGCACACGATCGTCGTGCTCGGCGCGATGGCCGCGGGGCTCGTGGTGGTCCCGATCAACGCGAAGCTCGCCGACGCGGAGCTCGACGTCATCCTCGAGGACTCCGGTGCCAGGGCGCTCGTCCACGACGGACGCGGCGCGCGTGCCCGGGGCCCCGACGTCGTCGTCGAGACGGGGGCCGAGTTCGATGCGCTGCTGGGCGAGGGCGATCCCGGCCATCGCCCGGTCGACGTGCCCGGCGACGATCTCGCGTGGCTCTTCTACACGTCGGGCACGACGGGCCGCCCCAAGGGCGCGGAGCTCACGCACCGCAACCTGACGGCCATGACGTGGGCGCTGCTCGCGGACGTCTGCGCGTTCACCCCCGACGACGTCGTCCTGCACGTCGCGCCGCTCTCGCACGGCAGCGGCCTGTACCTGCTCGGCTCGATCGCGCGCGGGGCCGAGAACGTCATCTTCGACGGGCCGAGCTTCGACCCGGACGCTGTGCTGGCGCTCGTGGAGCGCGAGCGGGTGACGGTCATAGCGTTCCTCGCGCCGACGATGATCGTGATGCTGCTGGGCGCCGGCGAGGGTGCCGACCTGAGCTCCCTGCGCTGCGTCATCTACGGCGGCGCGCCGATCCACGTCGACCACGCGCGCAGGATGCTCGAGCGCTTCGGCCGCGTCTTCGTCCAGATCTACGGGCAGGGCGAGGCGCCGATGACGATCACGTACGTCGATGCCGCGGCGCACGACCCGGACGACCCCGAGAGCCTCGCCGCCGCCGGCGTCCCGCACCCGGGGGTGGAGGTCCGGATCGTCGACGGGGAGATCTGCGTCCGCGGCGACGTCGTCATGCGCGGCTACTGGCGCGACCCCGAGGCGACGGCGCGCTCGCTGCGGTCGGGCTGGCTGCACACGGGCGACGTCGGGCGCTTCGACGAGCGCGGCCGCCTCCACCTCCTCGACCGCAGGGGCGACACGATCATCTCGGGCGGCACGAACATCTACCCCCGCGAGGTCGAGGAGGTGCTCGTCGCGCACCCCGGCGTCGAGGAGGCCGTCGTGTTCGGCGTGCCGGACGAGCTGTGGGGCGAGAGCGTCGTGGCGACGGTCGTCGTCGCCGCGGGCGCCGAGCCGCCGACCGAGGAGGAGCTCATCGCCCACTGCCGGGCGCGGATCGCGAGCTTCAAGAAGCCGCGGCGCGTGCTGTTCGCCGAGGCGCTGCCGAAGAACGCCTACGGCAAGGTGCTGCGGCGGCAGGTGCGCGACGACATCGCCGCGCTGCCCTAGGAGCCGACGGCCTCCGGTGCGGCGCCCGTGGAGGACGCCTCGATCCGGTCGCGACCGCGGCTCTTCGCGGTGTAGAGCGCCCGGTCGGCGCTGCGCATGAGCGTCGCGCTGTCGACCGCGTCGTCCGGGAAGCACGGCGATCCCGAAGCTGGCGGTGATCGCCTGCTCGACACCGCGGACGGTGACGTCGCGCATCTGGGTCCGGAGCTTCTCGGCGAGCCGCACGGCGCCGGTCCGATCGGTGTCGGGCAGGAAGATCACGAACTCCTCACCGCCGTTGCGCCCGGCGAAGTCCCCGGCGCGCAGCGCGTCGCGCAGGCGGGTGCCGAAGGCTGCGAGCACCTCGTCGCCGCGGTCGTGGCCGTAGGTGTCGTTGATCGTCTTGAAGTGGTCGAGGTCGAGGAGGATCACCGAGAGCGGGTCGAAGCTGCGCCCGGCCTGCGCGAGCAGCCGCAGCAGGGTGTCGTCGACGGCGCGGCGGTTCGGCAGCCCGGTCAGGGCGTCGGTGGCAGCGCGCGTCTCGGCGATCGCGAGGTTGCGCAGGTTGGCCAGCGCCGGAGAGGCCTGCGTGACCGAGTCGGCGATGCGCCCGCGGTCGTCGTCCGAGAGCGACGGCGGGTGCTCGACGAGCGCCGCGCCGATGACCTCGCCGCCGACGAGCAGCGGCTGGCAGGTGGTGTCCGACGCCGACGCGCCGCAGAGCTCGCACGGACAGCACCTCGTCGCCCGCCTCGCCCTGGCTGAACGAGCGGCTGAGTCGCACGGCCATGCACGAGCGAGGACGGGCCTCGACGAGCGCCTCGGCGAGCGACGACCCCTCGACGAGCGGCGTGCTGGCCTCGAGGCGGTCGGCGCTGTTGTTGCGGTTCAGGACGGTGATGGTCGACCCGGGGATGGTGCGCTCGAGGTGGGTCTTGAGCAGCCGGTGGGCCTCCGCCTGGCTGTCGGACGCCTGGATCGCCTCGCCGAAGCGGCCCTGGAGCAGACGCTTCGCGGTGATGCGGCGCTCGTCGGAGCGGGCCCGGTACCCGGCGATCGCGGCGGCGGCGCCGAAGAGCAGGCTGAGCGCGAGGATGAGCAGCGGCGGGACCCAGGAGGCGCGGCGGTCCTCGGCCGCGGCCATGACCGCCTGACGAGCCTGCAGGCGCTCGTTCGCGGCGACCAGCTCGTCGACGAGGTCGTGGCGCGCGAGCGTGTCGTCCCGCAGGCCGGCGCGTCGGCCGGCGACGGTGGGTGCGGCGAACGCGCGGTCGACGATCCTCGTCCACTGCGCGACGAGCCGGCGCTGGTCGGCGACCGCTGCGGACTCCTGCGCGTCGTCGCTCGCGGCCGTCGCGGCGGTCGCGAGCGCGCGGCGGACGCGGGCGAGGCCGGCCTCGTAGTCGTCCAGGGCCTCGGGATCGCCGCTGACGGCGTAGGCGGAGAGCGCCCCGTCGCTGCGGTTCACGTCCGCCAGGAGCGCGCCGGCGATGGCGGTCTCGTGGGCGTGGAGCTCGGACGTCTCGCGCTGGGCGTGCGAGGCGTAGAGGACGCTCGCCGCCATGGCGGTGACGGCGAGGATGGTGAGGACGACGCGGTGCACCTCCACCTCTAGTCGGCCGGTGCGCGCTCCGCTTGACCGGACCCCAGGATCCTGGGATGGCGGTCGTGCGGTGGGGGGCGCACGCTGGGAGCCATGGAGAGATGCCTCAGCGCCCGCGAGTCGCGCGTCGTCGGGATGGCGGACGGGCTCGCCGAGTCGTTCGCCCCGCGTGCCGCCGGACACGACCGCGACGCGTCGTTCCCCCGCGACAACTACGAGGAGCTGCGCGCGGCGGGCATGCTCGGCCTGACCGTGCCCGAGGAGCTCGGCGGGATGGGCGCGGGCCTGTACGAGATGTGCCTCGTGCTCGAGCGGCTCGCGGGCGGATGCGCGTCGACCGCGCTCGCGCTGACGATGCACGTCTCGCCGATCCTGCAGCTCGGCCTGCTCTGGCGTGGCGGGACGGCGGGCGCGGGCGCCGAGGAGACGCTGCGCGGGGCGGCCACCGGCGAGGTGATCTTCGCGTCGCTCTCCGCGGAGGCGGGGGCGTCGACGCTCATGACCTCGCGTGCGACCGCGGTCCCCGTCGACGGCGGCTATCGGGTGACCGGGGAGAAGGTCTTCGCCACGGAGTCCGCGGTCTGCACGCACTTCTCGACGATGGCGCGGTTCGACGATCCCGACCGTGGACCGCGGATCGTCTTCTTCCGCATCCCGCGCTCCGCCGAGGGCCTCGTCTTCCACGACACGTGGGACACGCATCGGGATGCGCGCCACGCAGAGCAACGACTGGGAGATGCGCGACGTCTTCGTGCCGGAGGACGCCGTCTTCCACAGCTATCCCGTCGGCCATCTCGACCGCGGGCTGCTGCGGACGGTCTGGGGCACGGCGATGCCGGCGTTCGGCTCCGTCTACCTCGGCGTCGCCAACGGCGCCCTCGACTGGTGCCGGGAGTGGGCCGTCGGCCGCGGCCATCGGCATCACCCCGGCGTGCAGTCGCGCATCGCGCGCATGGAGATCCTGCTCGAATCCGCGCGCGCGGCGATCCGCTCGCACTGCATCGACTGGGAGTCCGGCGCGCTGCCCGCGCTCGACGTCCAGGCCGGCATCGCGAAGTGCTGCGCCGTGAAGCACATCGCCACGAACAACGCCGTCGAGATGCTCGACCTGGCCATGGAGATCGCGGGCTCGTCGGGCTTCTACCGACGCAACCCGCTGGAGCGGATGTACCGCGACGTGCGTGCCGGCACGGTGCACCCGGCGAACAACCTCGACACGGAGGAGCTCGTCGGCAAGACGGCGCTCGGGATCGCGGTCGCCCCCGGCGTCCCCCCGCCGGTGCCGAGCGGCTGGAGCGGCTGACTCAGCGCGTGAGCGCGGGCGGCTCGTGCGCGAAGAACAGCCGCGCGACGAGCTCGCCGCGCGTGCCGACGCCGACCTTGGCGAAGATCGACTTCAGGTGGTCCTGCACCGTCCAGGGCGAGAGGTGCAGGCGCCCGGCGATCGCATCGGTCGGCAGGCCTTCGGCGACGAGCTGCGCGACCGCCCGCTCACGCGGCGTCAGGTCGTAGCCATCGGCTGCGAGCGCCGCCAGCTCGTGCGAGCCCGCCGGCTCGATGACCACCGCCGTCCGGTCGCCGAGCGCGGCCCCGCGGACGAGCAGCCACGTGCCCGATGGGCTCTGCACGCGTGCGCGGGCATCGCCCCCGCGACGGGCGCGGACGGCGACGCCGGTGACCACGGCCGGCAGGCCCTCGTCCACCGCCAGCGCTCTCAGCCACTCCTCGCCCGCCGGGTTGGACTCCTCGAGCTCGCCGTCGCGCGCGAGCAGGAGCAGCCCGGGCGATTCGCGCGCCGGGACGGGTTGCGACGTGCGCAGCACGGCGCGCCGCAGGCCGTCCGCGAGGAGCGGGACCACGGCGGCGAGCGTGCGCGTGTCGGCGGGGGAGAAGTGGTCGCGGTCCGCCGTCCGCAGGAGCGTCATGCCGCCCCAGGCGGCGCCGCCGCCGACCAGTGCGGCGCGGAGCTCGTCGCCGAAGCCGTGCGGCGCGCGGACCTCGCGGTGACGGCTGCTGCGGTCGAGGATCCCGCCGGTCGCCTCGGCGAGGCCGGCGGTGTGCGATCCGGTTCGCGCGAGGGCGTCGAAGCGGTTGACGTCCTCGCCGTTGAGCTCGATCTCGGCCATCCGCAGCGTCGCCTCGTGCGGGAGCGCGTCCTCGACGACCTCGCCCGTGGGGATCCGCGACGCCGGGTCCAGCGTGATCAGGCAGTAGCCGTCGAAGCCGACGACGCGGCGGAGGACGCGCGCCGCGCCGGCCGCGAAGTCGCGGACGCCGGACCCACGGCCGGCGAGGGCCGTGAGCTCGCGGTGCAGGCGCTCGTCGGGAGCAGCCGCCATGTCACCGAGTGTGGCACGGGCCGTCCAGGGCAGCCGCGATCGCGACGGCCGCGCGCTCCTGCGCCGCGTAGGTCGCGCGCAGCACCGGCACGACGTCCCCGCCCTCTGCGGTGACGGGCGGCGGGTGATCCGCGAGGAGCGCGCGGATCTCCGCGCCCAGCGCCGCACCGCCGACCGCGTCGGCGAGGCCGACGAGCGCGTCCGCGCGCACGCGGGCGCCGTCGACGAAGGAGCCGATCACCGTCTCGCGCGCGAGCGGCGCGCGGCCGAAGACGCGGGCGTGCATCACCGCCGGGTTGACGGCGTGCGGGCGGATGAGCGCACGACGCTCGTCCTCGGTGAGGCCCGCGGCCGCCGCGAGATGGTCGATCGCGCGCGTGATCCCCTGGGCGTCGACGGGCAGCGACGCCTGCAGCTCGGGCGTCAGCACGGCCAGCAGCGCCTCGTGCTCGTCGGCGGCCTCGGTCAGCAGCCCCTCGACACGGGCGCGGTGCGTCGGGACGTCCGGATCGGGGTGAGTCGTCGGGTCCGGCAGACTGCAGAGAATGCCACGCGTCGAGAGCGAGATGCTGCTGGTCGGGAGCCTCCCGGTCAGCACCACGGAGGAGGCGTTCCGGTCGGGCGCCGAGATGTTCGGGGACATGGTGTTCGCCCTCCCCGACGGAGAGACGGGGCCCCGCACCGCATGGGTGTCCTACGAGCGCGAGGGTCTCGCGCGGACGAACCCGGGCGTCGAGGTCGTGAAGGAGACGGAGTCACCCACCGGACGCCCGCGCCACGCCTACGAGACGCCGATCTTCGCGGTCAAGGAGGGCGTCACGGAGCTGCACTGGGACACGTGGCCGCGCATCGACGACGCCATCGCGTCCTATGCCGAGTTCGCCCGCCTGCGCGACGAGGGCGTCATCCCGTCGAACGTGCGCTTCCAGGTCGGGCTGCCGTTCCCCTCCAGCGCGCTGAACGCCTTCAAGGACGACTTCGGGCGCGACTACCCGATCGCCGAGCGCGGCTTCGAGGAGCTCGTCGGCCGCGAGCTCGCGCGGCTCACCGACGCGATCCCGCACGAGGACCTGGCGATCCAGTGGGACCTCGCCTACGAGGTGCAGGACATCGAGGGCGTCCTGGCCTGGACGTCGGACGGCGCGTGGGAGCGCTACACGGGCCCGGTCTCGCGGCTCACCCCGCAGATCCCCGAGGACGTGCTCGTCGGCTACCACCTCTGCTACGGCACCTTCCCCGAGTGGCCGATGTACGAGGCGCAGGACTACAGCGTCCTCGTGCGGATGGCGAACCACGCCGTCGCGAGCTCGGGCCGCCCCGTCGACTGGCTGCACATGGCCGGGCCGCGCTACCTGCGCAGCGAGGACGACCGCTTCTTCCGGCCGCTCACCGACCTCGACATCGGCGACACGCGGGTCTTCCTCGGGATCGTCCTGCCGCTCGACGGCATTCCCGGCCTGAAGCGCCGGCACGCGACCGCGTCGAAGTACCTCGACGACTTCGGCGTGGCGATGTACTGCGGCTTCGGGCGCCAGCCGGGCGCGGACGGCCTCCAGACCATGCGCGACCACCGCGAGACGATCCGGTCGGTCTCGGGCTGAGCGGGCCTCAGGCCAGCGCGCGCTCGAAGGCCGTATCGAGGCGGCCCCCCTCGTCGGCGACCGCTTCGACGAGCACGCTGCTGTGGTCGCCGTCGAGCGTGAGCGTCCCGATCTGGTTCGCGAACGCCGGGCGCTCGACGACGCGCCAGTCGATCGGGAGCGGGGGGACGCCGGCGGCGCGGGCCAGCCGGCGCGCGACGCGCTCGCCGAGCGTCGAGTGCCCGAAGGAGAGGAGCCGCAGCTCGTGCGGTGCGAGCTCCTTGCGGAACGCCGAGCAGACGGCCTGCCACACCGGGCTCCGGCGCTCCGCCGGCCCCCGGAAGCCGACCTCCGCGACGTAGCAGTGGTGGACGTCGCCGGAGAGCATCACGATCGATGACGGTGCCGGGCCCTCGCGACCGTGCGCGACGTCGTCCAGGAGCGCGGCGAGGCGCCGGAACGTGTCGCCGAAGGACGCCCAGTGGTCCATCACGGCGACGCGGCGGAGCTTCTCGCCGGCGACGGCGCCCAGCCGGCCCCACGCACCGTCGGTCAGCGCCTCGTCGAACGCCTCGACGTGGTGGAGCCCGGGGGCCAGGAGGAACGGCACCGAGCTGGCCAGCAGCAGATGCCGGGCCGGGCGCCCCGCCTGCTCGCGGATCCACTCCCACTCCTCGTCGCGGATCAGGCGCCGTCGCCCGGGGGTCACGTCCCTGCCCGCGCGCGAGTCGATGACGATCAGCCGCGAGTCGCCCACGTCGCGCGCGAAGCTCCAGCGGCTGTGGCCGCTCTGGCGTCCCTCCGTGTCCATGTGCGCGGCCAGCAGCTCCGCGGCGTCGCCCGCCTCCCGGACCTCACGGAGCAGCTCGGAGTGCTCGAGGTCCGCGGGCGAGAGGTTGCCGAGGTGCTGGAACACCCAGTAGGCCGCCAGTCCGCACCGGATGTGGTGGTCGAACCACGGCTCGGCGTTCATCTCGTCCAGCCAGCCCTGTGAGATCCGCCATTCGGCGTGGATCTCGTGGTCGTCGAAGACCATCGTCACCGGGACCGTGGAGAACAGCCATCGGATGGCCGGCTCGGACCACGCCTCCAGGTACGCCATGGCGTACTCGCGGAAGTCCGCCAGCTCGTCCTCCGGCGCGTCGGGTGGCCGGTCGCGCGCGGCGAACTGCTCGCGCAGCGCCGGTGAGGGCTCGTCCGCGTAGATCTGGTCGCCGAGCAGGAGGAGCATGTCGGGGCACGCCGCGGTCCCTCCACGATCGGCGAGCCGCAGCGCGTAGGCGCGCAGCGCGTCCACGCCCTGGCCGTCCGGGTGCTCGTCCGCGCGCAGGACGTAGGGCGGCTCGTGCGGCCGGGTGATGCGACAGGACCCGAACACGACGTCGAGCGGCCGGCGCGGATCGGTGAACCGGATCGTGCTCGGCGGCAGACCCGCGGACTCCTCCGGCCAGACGGTCGTCCCGTCGAGGCGGACCTCGTACGGCACGTCGCCGTCCTCCGGGCTCCCCTGCACCGTGACGAGCGCGAAGTGCAGGCCGTCGACGCACCAGGTCGGCGCGCGGGAGCCGAGGATCTCGACCTCGCACGCGACGTCGGTCTGCACCCAGAGCGTCGCGGCGCGGTCGTCGACGTAGCGGAGCATCGGTCCGAGGACGAGCGAAGGCATCGGGGCACCGTAGTGGCGTCGCGCAAGTTCAGTACCCCGGTACTGACGACCCGCGGGCCCGCGGACGGGAGGGTGATGCCATGGCCACGACCACCCACACGAACCCAGTCATCTACGACGCCGTGGAGACCGTCTCGCGCGACGAGCTCGCGACCCTCCAGCTCGGGCGCCTGCGGGAGGTCGTGCGGCGCCGCGGCATCGACGCCCGCGTCGACGCGCTCGACGACGTGCGCGACCTCCCGTTCACCACGAAGGAGGACCTCCGCGCCCACTACCCGCTCGGGATGATGGTCGTCTCGCACGACCGCCTCGTCCGCCTGCACTCGTCGAGCGGGACGAGCGGGAAGCCGACCATCGTCGGCCACACGTTCGGCGACCTCGACGTCTGGGCCGACATCATGGCCCGCAGCCTCGCGGCGGCCGGCGTGGGTCGCGGCACGGTCCTCCACAACGCCTACGGCTACGGCCTGACGACCGGCGGCTTCGGCTTCCAGCAGGGCGCGGAGCTGCTCGGCGCGACCGTCGTGCCGGCCGCGGGCGCGAGCACCGAGCTGCAGCTGCAGCTCCTGCGCGACCTGCGCACGCAGGTGCTCTGCTGCACGCCGTCCTTCGCCGTGCAGATCGCGGAGGCGACGCGTGCGGGCGGGATCGACCTCGCGCTCGAGGTCGGCATCTTCGGCGGCGAGATGTGGACGCCGGGGATGCGCCACCGGCTCGAGGCGGATCTCGGCATCCCAGCGCTCAACGCCTACGGCCTCAGCGAGGTCATCGGCCCGGGCGTCGCCCAGGAGTGCCTGGTCGGCCACGACGGCTCGCACGTCAACGAGGACCACTTCCTCGTCGAGGTCGTCGACCCCGAGACGGGCCGACCGGTCGCCGCCGGCGAGCTGGGTGAGCTCGTCATCACGACGCTGACCCGCGAGGCGATGCCGCTCGTCCGCTACCGCACGAGCGACATCACCTCGCTGACCGTCGAGCCCTGCGTCTGCGGGCGCACGACCGCGCGGATGGCGCCCGTCGTCGGGCGGCGCCGCGACGAGCTGGAGGCCGGCGGCGCGCGCTTCTTCCCGTCCCAGGTCGAGACCGTCCTCGTCGAGGATCCGGCCGTCGCCCTGGACTACCAGCTCGTCGTCGAGGCCGACCGCGTGACGGTCCACTGCGAGCCGGTCGACGCCGCCACGGACCACGCCGAGCTCGCCGCGCGGCTGCGCGCCGCCATGCGCGACGCGCTCGGGACGGACGTCGCGATCGTCGTCGAGGCGCCCGGCACGGAGCCGCGGACGCCCGGGAAGGCGGTCCGCGTGGTGGACGAGCGCGGACACTGAGAGGATGCACGCCGTGGCCGATCCCTTCGCCGCGCTGACCGACGAGGAGCGCGGGCTCCTGCGGAAGGTGCCGCGGCCGGACTGGGTCGAGCCCATGAAGGCGGTGCGCACCGACGAGCGCTTCTCGCGCGACGACTGGGTCTACGAGCGCAAGTTCGACGGCATCCGCTGCCTCGCGTTCAAGGCGGACCGGAAGGTCAGGCTGCGATCGCGCAACGACCTCAGCCTCAACGGGCGCTTCCCCGAGATCGCCGCGGCGCTGGAGGCCGACCCCGTCGGCGACGTCGTCCTCGACGGCGAGGTGGTCGCGTTCGCCGGCTCGCAGACGAGCTTCGCGCGCCTGCAGCAGCGCGGCGACCACGCGGTCCGCGTCTTCCTCTACGTCTTCGACGTGCTGCACCTCGCCGGACACGACACGACCGCGCTGCCGCTGCGCACGCGCAAGCGGCTGCTGCGTCACCTGCGCCTCGACGACCCGATCCGGCTCGCCACGCACCGCAACCGCGACGGCGAGGCGTACTACCGCCACGCCTGCGAGCACGGCTGGGAGGGCCTGATCGCCAAGCGCGCCGACGCGCCGTACACGCACGGCCGCTCGCGCGACTGGCTCAAGTTCAAGTGCTCGGCGGAGCAGGAGCTCGTGATCGGCGGCTGGACCGCGCCGCGCGGCAGCCGCACCGACCTCGGCGCGCTGCTGCTCGGCTACTACGACGACGACCGCCTGCGCTACGCGGGCAAGGTGGGCACCGGCTTCACGCAGGCCACCCTGCGCGACCTGGCCGCGCGGCTGGCCCCGCTGCGCCGCGACCGCGCTCCGTTCGTCGACGAGCTGCGCATGAAGGACGCGACGTGGGTGGAGCCCGAGCTCGTCGCCCAGGTCGGCTTCTCGGAGTGGACCCGCGACGGGCGGCTGCGCCACCCGCGCTTCCTCGGGCTGCGCGAGGACAAGGCCGCGAAGGAGGTGGTGCGGGAGTGAGCCCGACCGTGAAGGCAGGGCGCCGCGAGGTGCCGGTCAGCAGCGCCGACCGCGTCGTGTTCGACGGCGCCGGGCTGACGAAGCTCGACCTCGCGCGCTACTACGCGGACGTCGCCGGCGCGATGGTGCCGCACGTGCGCGACCGTCCGCTGGCACTGCACACGTTCCCCAAGGGCGTCGGCGGCGACGGCTACTTCGCCAAGAACGAGCCGCGCCACTTCCCGGACTGGATCGCCACGGTGGACGTGGCCAAGCGCGAGGGCGGCACGATCCGGCAGGTGCTCGCCAACGATGCGGCGACGCTCGTGTACCTGGCGGGGCAGAACGCGATCGCGCTGCACATCTGGACGAGTCGGGCGGATCGCCTCGAGCGTCCGGACCGCCTCGTCTTCGACCTCGACCCGACCGTGCAGGACTTCGCGGAGGTGCGGGCGGCGGCCCGCGAGGCGGGCGAGCTGCTGCGCGACATCGGGCTCGTGCCGTACACGATGACGACGGGCTCGCGCGGGCTGCACGTCGTCGCCCCGCTGCAGCGGCGGGCCGACTACGAGGAGGTGCACGAGTTCGGCAGGGCCGTGGCCGACCGCCTCGCGTCCGAGCACCCGGACCGTCTGACGAGCGAGTTCCGCCGCGAGAAGCGCGGCGACCGCATCTACCTCGACATGAACCGCAACGCCTACGGCCAGCACGCGATCGCGCCGTACTCCCCGCGCGCGCTGCCGGACGCCCCGGTGGCCACGCCGCTGGAGTGGGGCGAGCTGGACGATCCGAAGCTCGACCCGCAGGGCTGGTCGATCACCACGGTGCTCGAGCGGCTGGCCGACCTCGGAGGGGATCCGTGGGCCGGGATCGCCCGCGACGCCCGCGCGCTGGGCGGCCCCCGCAAGGCCCTGGGCTAGCGGCAGGGTTGCGCGATCCGTCCGGCGTCGGGGAGAGTCTTGTCCCCGATGCGGTCGATCGTCCTCATGGTGGTGACGTCGGTCGTGCTCGCGCTCGGCGCGTCTCCCGCGGCGGCGATCTCCGTGACCTGGGGCGGCGACACGACCCTCGGGTCCTCCTACGGGATGCCGCCCGACCGCGGGTGGCCGCAGCTGTCGCCCGTCGCCGACGTCCTGCGCAGGGCCGATCTCGCGGCCCTGAACTACGAGGGCACGTTCGCGCCCGGCGGCACGTCGAAGTGCGCGGGGACCACGGGGAAGAACTGCTTCGCCTTCCAGGCGCCCGCGGCGAACGCGACGACGCTGCGCCGCGCGGGCGTCGACGTCGTCAACCTCGCGAACAACCACGCCTTCGACTACGGCCCGCTCGGCTACGGCGGCACCCGCCGTGCGCTGACCGCCGCGCGGGTCGGGTTCACCGGCGCGCCCGGGGAGATCCGTGTCGTGACGGTCGTGGGCCAGAAGGTCGCGCTCCTGGGCTTCGCGTCCTACCGCTGGAGCTCGCCGATCAACGACCCGCTGCGGGTCGCGGCGCTCGTCCGCGAGGCGTCGGCCATGGCCGAGCTCGTGATCGTCTTCTTCCACGGGGGCGCCGAGGGCTCCGACAAGGGCCGCGTCCCCTACGGCCACGAGCAGGCCTACGGCGAGGACCGCGGCAACCTCCGCGAGTTCACGCACGTCGCCGTCGACGCGGGCGCCGACCTCGTCGTGGGCTCGGGACCCCACGTCCTGCGCGGGATGGAGCGCTACCGCGACCGGCTCATCGCGTACTCGCTCGGCAACCTCGCCGGGTGGAAGAACTTCGGCACCGGCGGCGCGTCGTCGCTCAGCGCGCTGCTGACGGTGCAGCTGTCGCCGCGCGGGCTGCCGGTCGGCGGCGCCGTCACGTCGCTGCGCCTGGACGGCACCGGCGTCCCGCACCGCGATCCGTCGCGGGCGGCGGAGTCGGCGATGCGCCGCCTGAGCGTCGCCGACTTCGGCCGCAGGGCGATCTGGTTCTCGCGCGGCAAGCCGCGCTCCTGAGCGCCGCTCTCCGAATCACCCCGATTGGATGAGGCGCGCCGACCCGCCGGGACGCGACCGTGGAACCCCGTATCGGACCACAGGAGGAACGACGTGAGCGATCTCGTTGCCATTGCGTATCCCGATCTTGCGACCGCCCGTCAGGTCGTGAGCAACCTGGGCGAGGCCCAGAAGGCGCATCTCATCCAGCTCGAGGACGCGGTCATCGTCGAGAGCCAGGCCGGCGGCAAGATCAAGCTGCACCAGCCCTCCGGCGCGGGCCTCGGCGCGGCCGGCGGCGCACTCTGGGGCGGCCTCATCGGGCTCATCTTCCTCGTGCCGCTGTTCGGCATGGCGATCGGCGCGGCGTCGGGTGCCGCGGCCGGCCACTTCACCGACACCGGCGTCGACGACAAGTTCATGAAGCAGCTCGGAGCCGAGCTCGACGAGGGCAAGGCGGCGGTCGTGCTGCTCGTCCGCGAGATCAGCGCCGACAAGGTCCTGCCCCAGATCAAGATCCCGGGGACGATCATCCAGACGTCGCTGAGCAACGAGGACGAGGGTCACCTTCAGGCCGCGCTGGACGCCGCGAAGGCGCCCGCCTCCTAGCTAGACGCAGTGCTCGCCCGGCCGTGAGGCCGGGCCGGCGGCGGCGCCGACGATCCTGGCGCCGGTCGCGAGCACGAGGTCGACGGTGAGCTCCTGGTTGCCGCGCAGCAGGTCGACCGGGAGCTCGTCGCCGGCGTCCTCGATCGCGGCGTAGAGCGACGAGGCCGAGCGCAGCTCGCGCCCGCCGGCGCCGACCAGGACGTCGCCTGCCTGGATCCCGGCCGCCGCCGCGGCCGACCCGGCGTCGACCTGACGGACGAGGAGGCCGGGGACGCGCGGGAGCCCGACGGACTCGCGCATCTCGATCGTCACGTGCGCGGGGGTGAGGGACAGCCCGAGGCGCTCGGCCGCGCCCGACGAGCCCTCGAACTCGACGAGGAGCTTGCGCAGGAGGTCCCCGAGGAGCTCGCGCTCGTCGCCGCTCAGCGCGGCGAGCAGGCGGTCCTCGTTGGAGAGGTGCGCCGGCGCGACCCGCTCGAACACCTCGCGGCCGCGATCGGTCAGCTCGATGAGCACGTTGCGCTTGGACGCGGGATCCGGCCGGCGCGTCACGAGGCCGTCGTCGGCCAGTCGGTCGATCCGCACGCTGACGGTGCCGGGCGTCAGCCCGAGCTGGTCGGCGAGGAGCCGCTGGGACACCGGGCCGCAGGGACAGAGCCGCGCGAGCGTGACGAGCACGGAGAAGCTCGCGGGCGTGACGCCGTAGTTGCCGAGGACGGCCGCGGTCTGCTCGTCGAGGTGGTCGCGGACCCTGCCGAGCCGCTGCACGACGCCGATCGGGGAGGTGTCGAGCTCGGGTCGCTGCTGCGACCAGGCGTCCAGGAGCGCGTCGACGGAGTCGCGCGGCGTGCACTCCCGGTCGCATCGCTCGCCCATGCGTCGAAGTCTAGCCTCGCGCACAATATTTGAATCCAAACATTCTTGACAACCTTTGCTAGCTTCGCCGGATGACCTCCTCCCCAAGCGCACGCACGAGCGCCTGGACGCTCGTCACCCTCTGCGCCGTGCTCGGCCTCGACGGCATGGACGTCGCGAGCATGGGCCCGGCACTGCCGCAGATCCAGGCGGATCTCGGCATGTCGGCCACCTCGCTGCAGTGGGTCGTCAGCGCCTACGTCATCGGCTACGGCGGCTTCGTGCTGCTGGGCGGCCGGCTCGCCGACCTCTTCCCGCGGCGACGGCTGCTCCTCGGCTCGCTGCTGATCTTCTCGGTGGCGAGCCTCGTCGGCGCGGTCGCCGACGACGGGACCATCCTGATCATCGCCAGGCTCGCGAAGGGGATCGCCGCGGCGTTCTCCGCGCCGGCTGCGCTCGCGATCCTGCTGAACATCTACACCGAGCCCGCCGAGCGCAACCGCGCCCTCGGTGCGTTCGTCTCGACCGGCGCGGTCGGCTTCACGAGCGGGCTCGTGCTCGGCGGCGCACTCGCAGGCGCGGACTGGCGGCTGACGCTCGTGCTGCCGACGATCCTCGCGCTCGGCATCGCGGCATCGGCCGTGCGCGCCGTCCCGCGCGACGTCCCGGCGACCGGGCCCCGCGCCAAGGTGGACCTCGTCGGCGCGGCCCTCGTCACCGCAGGGCTGCTGGCGCTCGTCTACGGCGTCAGCAACGCAGCTGCGGCCGGCTGGGGCGATTGGCAGACGGTCACGGCGCTCGTCGGCTCCGTCGTGCTCCTCGGCGGCTTCGTCGCCGTGGAGAGCGTGCGGAAGGCGCCGCTCGTCCCGCTCGGGATCTTCGGGCGGCCGTGGCTCGCCTCGGCGAACCTCGCGGCGGTGCTGTTCCAGGGTTCGTACGTGGCGTTCCAGTTCATCGCGACGCTCTACATGCAGGACGAGCTGGGCTGGACGCCGCTGCAGGCCGGGCTGGTGTTCGCGCCCGGCGGGGTGTCGGTGATCCTCTTCGCCTCACGCTGGTCCGGCGTCGTCACGCGCGTCGGGCCGTGGCTCGTCGCTGCGGGCGGGCTGACGGTCCAGGTCGGGGCGTACCTCTGGTTCGCCCTCGCCCTGGGATCGGTGGACCCGGTCGTGCTCATGCTGACCACGCAGGTCGCGCTCGGTCTCGGCTACGCGGCGACGTACCCGTCGCTGAACATCGGCGCCGTCGCGAACGCCCTCGAGGACGACCGCGGCCTCGCGGGCGGCATGTTCATCGCCGCCACCCAGATCGGCAGCGGCGTCGTGCTGGCCGTCGCCGCGTCCGTGTTCGCGGCGAACGGCGACGGTGGTCTGAGCGGCCACCAGGCCGGCGCCTGGGTCGTGCTCGCCGCGATCGCCGGCGCGGCCGCCATCGCGCTCGGCGCGGCGGCCCGGCGGACGGCGGGTGCGCCCGCGACGGCCGCGAGGGCCGCCGCGGCGCTCGACGCCTAGCTACTCGACGACCACCGCGTGCTCCGCCGCCGACGGCGCGGCGGCGGGGCGTCGCTTCCACACGGCGAGCGCGAGCGCGGGCAGCCACGCGAGCGCGAGGAGGACGACGGCCCAGACGAACGTCGCCGCGAACGCATCGGCCAGCGGGACGGCCGCGACCGCGCGCTGCGCGGCGCTCATCCCCTGGAGCGCCTCGAAGCCGCTGCCGCCGGACGGCGTCGCGCCGCCGAGCCGCGACGAGACCTGCGAGGTGAGGATCACCGCGAGGATCGCCGTGCCGATCGACGCGCCGGACTGGCGGATGATGTTCATCGCGGTGCTCGTCCGCGCGATCGCCTGCGCCGGCACCGCCTGCATCGCGGCGGTCATCGTCGGCATCATCGACAGGCCCATGCCCAGGCCCAGGACGAAGCTGGAGCCGCACAGGAGCACGAACGAGGTGGTCGACGTGACGAACGCGAACGGCAGCATCCCGAGCGCGGCGAGCGGCAGGCCCGCAGCGGGAAGCCGGGTCGGCCCGTAGCGGTCGGTCAGCCGGCCGGCGATCGGCATCGTGATCATCGCGCCGAAGCCCTGCGGCGCCATGAGCAGGCCCGCCTGCAGGGCGCTCTGCCCGCGGACGTTCTGGAAGTAGAGCGGCACGAGCAGCAGCGAGCCGAACATCGCGATGGCGAAGAGGAGGAACACGCCCGCGGCCGCGCCCGCGCGCGTGTGCGTGAAGGTGCGGATGTCGATGAGCGGCGCCTTCGCGGTCCACGAGTGACGCAGGAACGCGATGATGAGCAGGGCACCCGCGGCGATCGGCGCCCAGGCCCGCGGCGCGCCGGCGCCGTGGCTGGACGTCTCGGCGAGCCCGAAGATCAGGAGCGTCAGGCCGGGGGAGAGCAGCGCCATCCCGAGCCAGTCGAGCCGGTGCGTCGGCGACGCCTCGTCGCGATCGAGCACGAGGAACGCGGCGATGAACGCGACGATCCCGATCGGGACGTTGATGAAGAAGATCCAGCGCCAGGACACGTCGTCGACGAGCCAGCCGCCGAGGATGGGCCCGGCGATCGGCGCGATGAGCATCGGCACCCCGAGCACGCCCATGACACGGCCCATCCGGTTCGGGCCGGCCTTCTTGGTCATGATCGTCATGACCGCGGGCATGATCATGCCGCCGCCCAGGCCCTGCAGGACGCGGAAGCCGATGAGCGACTCCGCGCTCCACGCCGCCCCGCAGAGGATCGAGCCGCCGACGAACAGCACGAGCGACGTGAGGTACAGGCGCTTGGTGCCGAACCGGTCGGCCGCCCAGCCCGTCAGCGGGATCACCGCGGCGATCGCGAGCGTGTAGCCGGTCACGACCCACTGGATCGTCGTCAGGGATGCGTTGAAGTCGATGGCGAGGCGGTTGATCGCGACGTTCACGACGGTGATGTCGAGGATCGACATCACGGCCCCGAGGAGCACGACGCCGGCGACGATCAGGGTCTCCCGATCGAGTGCTTCCGGCTGCTGGGAGGAGGGCGTGGACACAGGTCGAGACTAGCCTCGGGTCATGAGCTGGCATGCCGTTTCCAAGGGCTCTCCAAGACCCGTCCCAGCCCCCTCCGACGAGGCTCTGAGCTTCCATCGCTCCCTGCCCGGCTACGCCCCGACACCGGTGCACGATCTGCCCTCCGTGGCCGCTGAGCTCGGCCTCTCGTCGGTCGTCCTGAAGGACGAGTCGCACCGCCTCGGGCTGCCCGCCTTCAAGGTGCTCGGCGCGTCCTGGGCGGTCGAGCGCACGCTCCGGGAGGACCGCGCCATCCACACCCTGGTCGCGGCCAGCGCCGGCAACCACGGCCGCGCCGTCGCGCACGTCGCAGCCCAGCGCGGGCTCGCCGCGCGCATCCACCTCCCCGCCCGATCCTCACCGGCCCGGCGCGCCGCGATCGCGGGCGAGGGCGCGGAGGTCGTGGTCGTCGACGGCACCTACGAGGAGGCCGTCGCGCAGGCCGCGGCGGAGGGCGCGCGCGACGGGGTCGCGGAGATCGCCGACGTCGGCGACTCGGGCCCGGCGCACTGGGTCATCGACGGCTACGCCACGCTCTTCTCCGAGATCGAGGAGGAGGTCGACGTCGCGCTCGTGCCGGCCGGCGTCGGGTCGCTCGCGGCGGCCGCGGCGCGCTGGGGCGCGGCGACGGGGACGCGGATCGTCGCCGTCGAGCCGGAGACCGCCGCCTGCCTGACGGCGTCGCTGGCGGCCGGGGAGCCGACCCGCGTCGACACGCCGGGCACGAGCATGGCCGGACTGGACTGCGCGGAGGTGTCGATCGCCGCGTGGCCGACCCTGCTCGCGGGGATCCACGCGACGATCACGGTGAGCGACCCGCAGGCCCACGCCGCGATGCGCGAGCTTGCCGGGTACGCGCTTCGGATCGGCGACAGCGGCGCCGCCACGCTCGCTGCGCTGCGTGCCGCCGCGGGCGAGGATCGCATCGCGGGCCGCGTGCTCCTCCTCGCGACGGAGGGACCCACCGACCCCGAGGGGTACGCCGCCGTCGTCGGACGCTGACGCGCCAACTCCCGCCTGGGGGAAAACCGCGACGGCGCCGGCTACGGACTAGTGGGGAATCCCCGTCTCGCACCTCGGAGGTGCAACACGTCATGAGTCCTGTCCCGCGCTTCAAGCGTTCCGGCCTGGCCATCGTGGCGGCGCTGGTGGTCACCGCGCTGCTGCCCGCAGGAGCACTCGCGCGAGGAGGTGATGGCGACCCCTGCGCGGCGCCCGCCCCCGCGTCCGGCACGCCGCTGGCCGGCGGCGCGACGACGCTGACGCTCGACGCCGGGTTCGCGAAGGCGCTCGCCGACAACGGCGTCGCGGCCGCTCCCGTCGCCCCCGCGACGGCGAACGAGGACGGCTCGATCGCCTTCCCGATCACCGGCGGGTCGCTCGGCGACGCGGTCGACATCACGCACAGCGGCGGCCTGACGTTCTCGGCCGGCGCGGCGAGCCTGACGGCGACCGACTACGTCGTCCACGCCGAGGGTGCCCGCGGCCTGCTGACCGCGACGGTCGGCGACGCCCAGGTGCCGTTCCTCAAGCTGGACCTCTCGGGCGCCGCGATCGGGCGCGAGGGCGCGGCGACGACGGTCGGCGGCGTGCACGCGTCGCTGACGCGTGAGGCGGCCAAGGCGCTGAACGCGACGTTCTCCGTGTCCCTGTTCCGCGGCGGCACGCCCGTCGGCACGGTCGCGATCAAGGCCCTCCCGGCCGACATCGCGGTCACCGGCGGCGCCACCTCCCTGGCGCTCGATCCGGGCACGGCCGCCGCGCTCACCTCGCTCGGCGTGTCCGTGAGCCCGATCGGCCCGGCGACGGCGCGCGACGACGGCGCGCTGAGCTTCCCGATCACCGGCGGCACGCTGCAGCCGGCGGCGCTGACCGGGACGATCTCCCACAGCGGCGGGATCGCGTTCTCCTCGGCGGACACGCGCGTCGAGCTGCGCAAGTTCGTCATCACGCTGGACGACACCCCGACGCTGAGCGCCAAGCTCGGCGGCGATCGGGTCGACATCCTCACGCTCGACCTCTCCGGTCTCACGATCGCCGAGGGCGAGGACGGCACGCTGCAGCTCGGCGGGGTCGTCGGCAGGCTCACGGCCGGGGCCGCGGCGGCGCTGAACGAGGCGTTCGGCGTCACGGCGTTCCAGGAGGGCCTGGTGCTGGGGACGGCGACGGTGGACGCCCAGCTGGGCTAGTCCGTCGAGTCCGTCCTGCGCAGGACCGTCAGCGCCACGACGCGCGACACGAGCATCGCCACATAGGCGAGGCCGGCGAGCTGCTCGACCATCACGAGCGCTCGTGCGAAGGGCCGGATCGGCGTGACGTCGCTGAGGCCGGTGCTCGTGAGCGTCGTGACGCTGAGGAAGAGCAGCTCCATCCAGGTGCGTGGGTCGTTCGGGTCGACCGCGGCGGTGAAGCTGTCGGGCCAGATCGCCTGGCAGACGACGTAGGCGTACGCGAACGCCCACGCCACCAGGGTGAACGTCGCCCCCACGGCGAACAGCTCGTCGCGGGTGATGTCGTGGTCCTCGAGGATGTACGCGATGAGCGCGCCGGCCGCGTAGAAGTAGAGGACCGCCTCGAAGGCGGAGGAGTACGGGAGCAGGTCGTCGCTGCGCGTCGCCGCCTGGACGAGCAGCAGGGCGGTGGCCGGCGTGCCGAGCAGGATCACGACCCACGTGAGCCCCGGCGTGCTGCGGACCGTCAGGACCACGAGGCCGAGCAGGAGGATGCCGAAGATGCTGATGAGCGCGCGGCCGGCCTCGTTGCCCTCCATGAAGGGGTACAGGAGGATGCCCGCGAGCTGAGCGGCGAGCAGCAGCGCGGAGGGCTCCCGGAGGGTGGCACGCACTTCGCCCGAACGATCTCCGCCCCGTCGGACGGACCTAGACTCCCTCGTGTGGTGCGGGGTCGCGAGGGGGAGCTCGAGCAGATCGCCGGGGTGCTCGCCGACGGCGGCGCGCTCGTCGTGCGCGGCGGGCCCGGGAGCGGCAAGACCACGCTGCTGGCCGAGGCCGGCGCCCCGCGGGTCCTCCGCGCCTCCGGCACGCGCGCGGAGAGCGCGCTGCCCTACGCCGGGCTGCAGCAGCTCCTCATGGGCATCCCCACCGGCGGGACCCTGGAGCGCGCGCTCGCGGCACAGCCGCTGGAGCCGCACGAGCGCATGGCCGCGTCGCTGGAGCTCCTCGAGCTGCTGCGCGGCGAGGCCCCGGTGGCGGTGGTCGTCGACGACGCGCATCTCCTCGACACCGCCTCCGCGGATGCGCTGGCGTTCGTCGCCCGCCGTCTCGACGGCGCGGACGTCGCGGTGCTCCTCGCCGCGCGGCCCGGCGGCCCGGCGTCGCTGCGCGACCTGCCCGAGCTCGCGCTGCCCGCGCTGCCCGAGGCGGCCGCGCGGGAGCTCGTGCCGGCGGACGCGGCGCCGCACGTCCGCGAGGCGATCGTCGCGCTCGCGGCGGGCAGCCCGCTCGCGCTCGCCGAGCTGCCGGGGATGCTGACCCGCGCGCAGCTGACCGGCTCCGAGCCGCTGCCCGATCCGCTGCCGGTCGGCCCTCGCGTGCGCGCGATGTACCCGGACACCTTCCCCGAGGTCCTCGTGCTCGCCGCGCTCGACGAGACCGGCGACCCCGCCGTCCTGGCCCGCGATCCCGACGGCGTCGACGAGCTCGAGGAGACCGGCGTGCTGCGCGTCGCCGGCGGCCGCGTGGAGATCGACGCGCTCCTGCGCGCCGCGGTCGACGCCGGCCTCACCTCGCGGCGCCGCCGCGAGGCGCACCTCGCCTTGGCCGAGGTGCTCGCCGGGGACCGGCGGGCCTGGCACCGCGCGCTCGCCGCGGAGGCACCCGACGAGGCGCTCGCCGGCGAGCTCGAGCGCGAGGCGCCCGGCGCGGCACGCCGCCGCGGCCACGCGACGGCCGGGGCGATGCTCGAGCGCGCGGCGCAGCTCACGCCCGACGGCCCCGCGCGGGCGCGGCGCCTCGTCGCCGCCGCGGAGGCACAGTGGCTCGCGGGGCGCACGGAGCGCGTCGGGCTCCTGCTCGCCCAGGCCGAGGCGCTGCCCGGCGACCCGGAGGGCCGGGCCTCCGCCGCGATGCTCCGCGGGACGGCCGAGCTGGACGCGGGGTCGCCCGCGGAGGCCTACGACGTGCTGCTCGCCGGCGCGCGCCAGGCGGCGGGCGAGGATCCGATGCTCGCGCTGGACATGCTCACGCGCGCGGCCGAGGCGAGCTGGATGTCCGGGCACATGGAGGGGATCGCGGACCTCGGCGGCCTCGCGGCGCAGGTCGCCTCCGGTGACGGCGACGAGGAGGCCTTCATGGTCGCGCTGCTGCGCGGGGTGGGGGAGCTGCTGCGCGACGAGGGCGAGGGCGGCGCCTCGGAGCTGCGCGACGCGCTCGCGCTCGCGAGCACGCTGCCGCGTCCGCGCCATCAGCTGCTGGCCTGCATCGTCGCCGTCTGGCTCGGCGACGTCTCCGCCGGCCTCACCGCCACGCGGACCGCCGTGAGCCGGCTGCGGGCGTCGGGCGGGCTCGCCGAGCTGTCCTTCGCGCTGCAGCAGCTCGGGGCGTTCGAGTCGTGGGAGGGCAGGCTCGCCGCGGCGGAGAGCGCGGCGGCGGAGGCGGTCGCGCTCGCGACCGAGAACCGCCAGGACACGGTCGCCGCGCACGCGCTCGCCGTCCTCGCGCGGATCGAGGCGATGCAGGGCCAGGGCGATCGCGCGCGGCAGCACGCGCTGGCCTCGCTCGAGGCGTCCGTCGCGCGCGGGCTGGGGCTGCCCGCGTCCGCGGCGCTGTGGGCCCTCGGCCGGCTCGAGGTCGTGCTCGGGCGCCCGGAGGACGCGCTCTCGCACCTGCTGGCCGTGGCCGCGCCCCGGGACGGGTTCGCCTCGCCCATCCCCGCGCTGCTCTCCGCTCCCGATCTCGTCGAGGCCGCGGTCCGGGGCGGGCGCCCCGAGCTCGCCCAGCCGTCGCTGCGGCGCTTCGAGGACTGGCAGCGGCGGACGGATTCGGTGTGGGGCGCGGGGGTCGCCGGCCGGATGCGCGCGCTCATGGCGGACTCCGACGAGGCGGAGGCGCACTTCGTCGCGTCCCTGCGTGACGCCGATCGCCAGCCCATGCTCGAGGTCGCGCGGACGCGGCTGCACTACGGCGAGCTGCTGCGCCGGGCGCGGCGCAAGCTCGACGCGCGCGACCAGCTGCGGGCGGCGCTCACGACGTTCGAGAGCGTCGGCGCCGAGCCGTGGGCGGAGCGTGCCCGGGCCGAGCTGCGGGCCAGCGGGGAGGGCGTCTCACGGCCGGCCGACGACGGCGCGCTGGCGGAGCTCACGCCCCAGGAGCGCGAGATCGCGCTGCTCGTCACGGGCGGCGCGACGAACCGCGAGGTCGCCGCGCAGCTGTTCCTCAGCGTGCGCACGGTGGAGTACCACCTGCACAAGATCTACACGCGGCTGGGGATCACGTCCCGCGTCGCCCTCGCCGGTGCCATCAGTGGGTCAGCGGCTGACCCAGCAGGACGCGCCCCGTCGACCCCGAGATGACGTCGTACTGCGCCCCGATGTGGGTGCGGAACATCATCGCGTCGCGGAAGCAGCGCTGCAGGCGCGAGCCCCGCTTGGCCGCGGTGGAGCCGCCGGTGGCGAACATGAGGTCCACCGCGTTCCACGCGAGCTTGCCCGCCTGCGCGCAGACGTCGCGCAGCGCCGCGTCGTGCGCGACGGTGAACGGCTCGCCGTGGTCCGCCCAGCGGTGGCACGCGGCCGTGTAGCGCTCCGCCGCGCCGAGCAGCGCGATCTCCGAGGTGTCGGTCAGGCTCGCGGCCTCGCCCACCCAGCGCTGGTAGTCCGCCGACTCCGAGCGCGGCATCGGCGGCGGGAAGCTCGTCTTGCGCTCGAGCGCGGCCTCCGTGTAGACGTCGAGCGCGCAGCGCGCGGCGCCGACCTGGGTGCAGTTCAGCTCGCCGTAGAAGAACGTCAGCGACCGCCCGGTGTACTGCGGGTTGCCGTGGAGCTTGTAGCCGAGGGTCCCGCCCTCGGGCATGACGTAGTCCTTCCAGTCGTACGTCACGGCCAGGTGGTCGGGGACGAACTTCCCCTCGACGCGGATCGAGTTCGAGCCCGTGCCCCCGAGGCCGAGCGTGCGCCCGCCGCCCCAGTCGTCGAGGATCTCGAAGTCCGACCGGGGGAGGACCACCATGCGGCGCTCGGGCGGGCCCGCGGGCTGCGGGGTCAGCGCGAGCAGCAGCGCGTGCGTCGCGTACGTCGCCCCCGAGCAGTAGTCCCACGTGCCGTCGACCTGCCAGCCGCCGTCGACGCGCGTCGCGGTCCCGCCCGGTACGGCGCGCGACGGGATGACGACGTCGCCCTCGATGCCGAAGATCTCCGTCTGCGCCGCTTCGCTGAAGAAGGCGCCGATCTGGAACGCGTGGCCGGCGGCGAGGCACAGGGCCCAGCCGGTCTGCGGATCGCCGCGGCCGATCTCGATGATGACCCGGAAGTAGTCGGCGAGGTCCATCTCGTAGCCGCCGAACATCCGCGGCTGCAGCATCCGGTAGAAGCCGGCGTCGATGAACGCCTGGTGCATCTCGGGTGAGTAGCCGCCGCGCTCCTCCGCGGCATCGGACTCCGCGTGCAGCTGCTCGCGCAGGCCCGCCGCGCGCGCGACGAGCTCCTCCGTGCTGACCTCGATCGTGCTCATCCGCCACCCACCTTCTGGCCCGAGGGGCGGGCCGGGTTCAGCGAGGTCGCACCGCCGTCGATGGAGATGACCTCGCCGGTCATGAACTGCGCCTGGTCGCTCAGCAGGAAGGCGACGAGCTCGGCGACCTCCTCCGGCGTGCCGGGCCGCCGCTGGGGTGCGATCCGCGCGCGGTGCTCCCAGTCGCTGATGCCGCCGGCGACGCCGACCTGGTTCTTGAAGAGTCCGGTGAGGACGATCCCGGGGGCGATCGCGTTGACGCGCACGCCCATCGTCGCACCGTGCACCGCCGCGCAGCGGGTGAGCCCGACGACCCCGTGCTTGGACGTGTGGTACGGGATGAGGTCGTCGCTGCCGCGCAGGCTGCCGATCGACGCCGTGGTGACGACGTTCCCGCCGCTGCCCTGCGCGCGGAACTGCCGGAACGCCGCGCGGAGACCGAGGAAGACGCCGGTCAGGTTGACGCCGATGACCTGCTCGAAGTCGGCGACGGTGAGCTCCTCGAAGGGGGCGAGCGAGCCGGGGATGCCCGCGTTGAGATGGTGGAGGTCGATGCGGCCGAAGCGCTCGACGGTCGCGTCGACCGCCGACTGCACGGCGTCCTCGTCCGACACGTCGGCGGCCAGCCCGAGCGCAGGCCCGGGCAGCCCCGCGGCGACCTCGTCGGCCGCGGTGCCGTCGCGGTCGACGACCGCCACCGACGCGCCCTCCTCGGACAGCAGCTGCGCCGTCGCCGCGCCGATGCCGCTGGCGCCGCCGGTGATCAGCGCGACCTTCCCCTCGAGACCCAGGTTCGTCATCCCGATCCATGCTGTCACCGCGGACGGCCGCGTGGAATCGGTAGTTGCCACAGTTCCGCCCATGGCATCCGAGCTCTCCGCGCTGCGCACCGGGTCGCGCCGCCATCGCATCGCCCTGATCGACGGGCCGAACATGTCGAACCTGGGCCGCCGCAACGCCCGCGTCTACGGGACCATCGGCTCTCTCGAGGAGCTGCACGCGGTCGTCGGCGCGCTCGCGGAAGGACTGGGGGTCGAGCTGCGGACGTTCAGCTCCAACCACGAGGGCGCGATCCTCGAGTTCCTGCACGAGAGCGCCGACGACACCGACGGCTACATCATCAACCCGGCGGGCCTGACCCTCTTCGGCGAGGCGACGCGCCACGCCCTGGAGGAGACCGGGCGGCCGGCCATCGAGGTCCACTTCGCGAACATCAGCTCGGGTGGCGGAGCGGCCGGCCAGGGCCGCGGACTACCGGTGGGGGCGTGGCAGTCGCGCTTCAGCCCGTCGGTGACCGGCGTGATGCAGGGGATGCGCCAGTACAGCTACCACGCGGCGCTGATCTCGCTGACGCTGGCGCTCGACGACCCGACCTTCCTAGGCGGCGCCTGACACCCGTCCACGGGTCGACGCAGAACTGCCGGCCGCTGCTGTCCCAGCACACGAGGCCGAGCAGCGCGCCGGCGTCGTCGACGACGGGGAGCCGGTTCGTCCCGGTGCTCTCGAGCATGTCCACCGCGTCGGCCACGGGTGCCTCCGGGTCGATGCGGGGCGTGTCTCCGTTGACGAAGTCGCCGATCTCGCCGTCGCCCTCGGCCGGCAGGTCGTCGCGCGTGATCGTCCCGAGGAAGCGACCGTCCTGGGTGACGAGGAGCAGCTTCACCCGCGGGTTGGAGAACTGCTCGCGCGCCTGCGCGAGCGTCGTGCTCGCCGGGGTCGGACGTGGCTCGAACATCATCGCGTCGCGGACCGCCGGGCCCGCATCGCTGAGGGGGAGATGGTCGGTCGGCATGGACGGCAGTCTCGCACGCGTCGTCTGCCATGATCGGCGCGTGATCGTGGAATGGGGTCTGGGGGAGCTGCCCGGCGTGCTGGCGCGGCTCGGGATCGAGCGTCCGCTCGTCGTCACCGACGAGGTCTTCGCCGACGTGGAGCTGCCGGGAACCGAGCGGCGCTTCCACGGCGCACAGCCGCACGCGGACCTGAAGGGCGTCCGCGCGGCGCTCGAGGTCGCGGGCGACGCCGACGGCCTCGTGGCGCTCGGCGGCGGCAGCGTGATCGACACCACGAAGGCGGTGTCCAAGGAGCTCGACGTGCCGATCGTCTCGGTCCCGACGACCTACGCGGGCGCGGAGTGGACGCACTGGTACGGCAACCGCGACAGCGAGACGCGCACGAAGCCCGCGGGGCTCGACGCGCGCGTCGAGGGCATCGTCTACGAGGTCGACCTCACGATGGCGCTGCCCCCCGAGCCCAGCGGCGGCACGGCGCTCAACGCGCTGACCCACGCGGCCGAGGCGCTCTACGCGTCGGGGCGGACGACCGACACCGACGAGCAGGCGCTCGCCGGCACGCGCAAGATCTCCTCCGCGCTCCCGCGCGTCATGCGGGACGGCTCCGACCGGGAGGCGCGACTCGAGCTGCTGCAGGGTGCCGCACACGCGGGCGCCGCGATGCTCGCGGGCATGGCCGCGGCGCACGGGATCGCGCAGGTCCTCGGCGGCCGCTACGGCCTGCCGCACGGGACGATGAACGCGATCGCCCTGCCGCCGGTCCTGCGCTTCAACCTCGAGGACGCCGGCACCGCCCCCGCGATCCACGCATTCGCCGAGGCGCTCGGCGCCGACGACCCCGCCGCGCGCGTCGAGGAGCTCTCGGCGCTGTTCGGCGCCGGCCGGCTGCGGGACCATGGCGTCCCGGAGGAGGACCTGCCGGAGGTCGCCGAGCTCAGCGCCGCACGTCCAGCGACGCAGGCCAACCCGCGGCCCGTGAGCGCCGACGACGCGCTGACGATCCTGCGCAGCGTCTGGTAGTTCCGAAGCACTGACACCGGAGGAGAACGAGAACATGTCCCCCAACGGGCGCATCCTCACGACGCACGTGGGCAGCCTGCCGCGGCCCGACGACGTCGTCGAGCAGGTCTTCAAGGTCGACAACGGCGAGGCCGTCGACCCCGCCGAGTACGACCGCATCATCGGCGGCGCCGTCGCCGACCGCGTCCGCCACCAGGCCGACGCGGGCGTCGACCTCGTCAGCGACGGCGAGATGAGCAAGATCGGCTACGCGACCTACATCCGCCATCGGCTGAGCGGGTTCGAGCTCGGCGACGTCCCGCGCGCGACGCCCGCCGACCTCGACGCCTACCCGTCGTTCCGCGACCGGCTCGCGAAGGCGGGGGCGACGGCGAAGTACAAGCGGCCGATCTGCCGCGGGCCGATCTCCTACGAGAACCGCGAGCCCCTCGAGCGCGATCTCGCGCACCTGCGCGCGGCCGTCGACGCCTCCGACGTCACCGGCGGGTTCATGAACGCCCCGTCGCCGGGCGTCATCGCGCTCTTCCAGCCCAACGAGTTCTACGGCACGCTCGACGAGTACCTCGACGCGCTCGCCGACGCGATGAAGGTCGAGTACGAGGGCATCGTCAACGCGGGCTTCCAGCTGCAGATCGACGCGCCGGACCTCGCGATGGGGCGCCACATCATGTACCGCGACCAGCCCGACGAGGTGTTCGTCGAGGCGACCGAGCGCCATGTGGCGGCGATCAACCGCGCGCTCGCCGACGTGCCCGGCGACCAGGTCCGGCTGCACGTCTGCTGGGGCAACTACGAGGGCCCGCACCACCTCGACATCCCGGTCGAGCGGATCATGGACCACATCCTCGAGGCGAAGCCCGCGACGATCCTCTTCGAGGCGGCCAACCCGCGGCACGCCCACGAGTGGACCGCGTGGCGCGACGCTGCGATCCCCGACGACAAGATCCTGGCGCCGGGCGTGATCTCGTCGACGTCGAACTACATCGAGCACCCCGAGCTCATCGCACAGCGGCTCCAGACGTTCGCCGCGATCGTGGGCCCCGATCGCGTCGTCGCCGGGACCGACTGCGGCTTCGGCACGTGGTCGGGGTTCGGCCCGATCGACCCGACGATCTGCTGGGCGAAGCTCGAGTCGCTCTCCGAGGGCGCGGCCCTCGCGTCGAGCCGGCTGTTCTAGGAGCGACCGACTACCGCACGGAGGCGACGACGTCGCCTCCGTACAGCCGGTCGCGGTACTCGTGCACCATGCGCGCGGCCGAGAAGAGCGGCAGGTTGGTGCGCAGCGAGGCGCGGACGCGCGCGATCCACTCGCGCGGCAGGCCGTCCTCGCCGCGCGCGTAGAACTGCGGGCCGACCTCCTCGTCGAGCAGCCGGTACAGCTCGAGGCCGTCGCGGTGGTCCTGCGCGCCGTGGTCGTCGTCGGCCTCCCCGGAGATGGCCCAGCCGTTGGAGCCGTCGTAGCCCTCGGCCCACCAGCCGTCGAGCACGGAGAGGTTCAGACCGCCGTTGGCGGCGGACTTCATGCCGCTCGTCCCGCTCGCCTCCAGCGGCGGGCGCGGGACGTTGAGCCAGACGTCGCAGCCCTGCACGAGACGTGCGGCGCTCGCGAGGTCGTAGTCGTCGAGGTAGGCGATGTGCGCGGCCGCGCGCGGGTCGTCCTTGCCGACGAACAGGTGCTGCACGAGGCGCTTGCCCTCGTCGTCGCGCGGGTGGGCCTTGCCGGCGATGAGCAGCTGGATCGGCCGGTCGCCGGACAGCAGGCCGTAGCTGCGGTCGCGGTCCTGGAGCAGCAGGTGCAGGCGCTTGTACGTCGCCAGGCGGCGGGCGAAGCCGATCGTCAGGACGCCCGGGTCCAGCGCGTCGGACGCCGCGCGCGCGTAACTGCGTGGGTCGTCGCGACCGAGCCGGTCGACCACCGCACGGTCGCGCGCGTAGGCGATGAGCGCGGCCCGCTGCTGCTCGCGGACGGCCCAGAGCTCGGCGTCCGGGATGGTGTCGATCGCGGCGAACGTCTCCGGGTCCGCGGCGCGGTGGAACCAGCCCTCGCCGAGATGGCGGTCGAGCATCGCCCGCATCGGCCCGCCGACCCAGGTGGGCAGGTGGACGCCGTTCGTGACGTGCGTGATCGGCACGTCGTCGACCTCGCGGTCGCGCCAGAGGTCTGCTCCACATCCCGCGCGCGACCTCGCCGTGCCGGCGGCTCACGCCGTTGGCGGCGCGGCTGCTGCGCAGGGCGAACTGGGTGACGCCGAACGGCTCGTGCTCGTCGTCGGGGTTCGTGCGACCGCGCCGCACGAGCTCCCACGGGTCGATGCCGAGCTGCGCGGAGATCGGGACGAGCGCCTCGCGGACCTGGTCGACCGGGTAGGTGTCGTTGCCGGCGGGCACCGGCGTGTGCGTCGTGAAGAGCGTGCGACGGCGCACGGCCTCGAGCGCCTCGTGGGCGTCGAGCCCGCGGCGGACGAGCGAGTTGGCGAGCTCGAGCCCGGCGAACGCGGCGTGGCCCTCGTTGAGGTGCACGGTCTCGGGGTCGATGCCGACCGCCTCGATCGCCTTCATCCCGCCGACACCCAGCAGGACGTACTGCGCGAGCCGGACCTCGGGATCGCCCGCGTACAGGCGCGAGGTCGTCCAGCGGGCGCTCAGCGCGTTCTCGGGCCGGTCGGCGTCGAGGAGGAAGAGCGGCACGCGCCCGACGTCGACCCGCCACACCTGCGCGACGAGATCCACGCCGTCGACCTGCACCGTGATCGTGAGGGGGGCGCCGTCGTCGCTCGTGATGAGCGCTGCCGGCAGACGGTCGGGGTCGGTGTCGACCCAGTACTCGTGCTGCATGCCCGTCGCGTCGATCCGCTGGCGGAAGTAGCCCTGGCGGTACAGCAGGCCGACGGCGGCGAGCGGGGCGGCCTGGTCGGAGGCCTCCTTGAGGATGTCGCCCGCGAGCGCGCCCAGGCCGCCGGAGTAGATCGGCAGCGACGCGTGGATGCCGTACTCGGCGCAGAAGAAGACGGTGCCGCCACGGCGGACGTCGGGACGTGCTGCCATCTCGGCGGCGATCCCGCGCTCGACCTCCTCGGCCCGCGCGATGAGGCCGTCGTCGGACGCCGCGCGCAGCAGCGCGCCCGTCGACGCCTCCTGGAGCAGGTGGACGGGGTTGTAGCCCGTGCGCTCCCAGCGGTCGGGGTCGACGTCGTGGAAGAGCTCAGGCCCGCCCGGCCACCAGGACCAGCGGTAGTTGTACGCGAGGCGGGCGAGCACCCCCAGGCGCTCGGGCACCCGTGAGGCCAGCTCCGCCGCCGCGCGATTCAGGTCGCGCTCGCCGGCGATCACGGTCCCCAGGATGCCAAAGTCCGTTCAGGGCGTCGTCCACGACAGGCCGAGGTCCCCGCCGAGGAAGGCGGCGAGGCGCTCCGCCTCGGCCTCCGCGGCGGCGCGGGCGCCCTTGCGCAGCCTGCCGAACGGCTCGATCTCGACGTCGATCGTGCCGCGCTTCGCCTCGTGGCGCCAGACGCCCTTCATCCGGCCGTCGACGAGCAGCACGGGGGAGAGCCAGCCCTGGGGGCGGTAGACGCGCTCGCGCAGCGCCGGGTCGAGGACCGCCGCCGCGTCGCGCGGCGCGGCGACGACGTGGGCGTCGAAGGCGGGCAGGAGCCGCACGTTCTCCTCGGGCTCGGCCTCGCGCAGCGGGTCGAGATCGGCCGCGAGGACCCACACCCGGTCGCCCTCGAGCTCGGTCTCCTCGACCTCGTCGCCGAGGCGGGACAGCAGCCTGCCGGCGTACGCCGCCGACGGCGTGCCGAGCCACCGCGCGTACGTCTCGCGGGTCGCCGGCCCGTACGCCGCGAGGTAGCGGCGCGTGACGGCGTCGGCGGCCGCCTCGGGGTCCGCGGGCTCCCAGCCGTCGATCCAGAGATCGGGCCGGGTGAAGCGGACGTTGCGCCCCGCGGGGGTCGCGAAGCACAGCGCGCCGAGGAACGCCGACGGCTTCAGGAGCGCGCCGAAGCCCTCGCCGAGCTTGCCGGCCAGGTGCTCGGAGCCCAGGCGCCGGGCGACGGCGTCGGCGAGCTCCGCGCGGGTGAGCGGCTCGCCGGCCAGCGCCTCGGGCACGGCGGCGAGGATGCCGTCGACCTCGTCCTCGGTCACCCCGAAGCCGCGTCGCCAGGCCGGCTTCTCCCAGCGGGCGGGCCGCGCGCCCTGGGCGCCGATCCACGTCGCGGCCTCCTCGGCGGGCAGCAGATGCAGCGTGCCGCGCATGGCCCAGGTCTTCACGAGCTCGCGCCGCTCGACCGCCTCCTGGACCCAGCCGCGTGGGAGGCCGTCGACCCGCGCCCAGAGCGTCAGCTCGGCCGAGCTCGCGACCTGCGCGTGCAGGCAGCAGACGTCCTCGACGACGGTCATCGCGCGCTCGCGCGGCACGCGCTCGGTGAGGTGCTGACGACGGAGTCGCCAGGCGAGGACGGAGGGCCAGCGGAGCATGGGACGAGGCTCGGAGGATGGCACCCCTGCGCCGTTCTCCCCCGTGCAGGCTGGGAACGTCGGTGGCACGACAGGGAAGGGGCCTGCACGGCTACCCTGTGTGGACAGGACGCCCGTTGCGCGTTCGCGCCCCGTCCCACTGTCCCCGAGTTGGCCCGTATGACAGACGCCCCCGAGAACAACGACGACCGCGCGCCCGAGGGCGACGGCAGGTCGGATACCGACACCACGACCAAGGTCACCGAGCCGGCCCCAGAGGCCAACGGCTCACCGACCCCGCCGGCAGAGCCGGAGGTGAAGGAAGAGGTACCGCCGCCCGCCGCCGAGGCGACCCCGGACGGTCCCGTCTCGGAGGCCGTCGCCGAGTCCGAGGCCCAGCCCGAGCCGGAGTCCGGCTCGGAGCCCGAGCGCCCGGCGATCGGCCCGGTCATCATCGCCCAGGCCCCGCCCCCGGGGACCGAGGAGCCTTCGACGTCCCGTCGCACCGCGCGGCGGTGGCGGTGGTGGAGGCGGCGGAAACCGGCAGCAGGGTGGCGACGGCGAGAAGCCGCGCCGTCGGCGCCGCCGCTCGGCCGCCGAGCGTCATCGCGGTGTCTTCTTCGCCCGCCTGAGCGAGCTTCGTCGTTCCGAGCGCCAGGCCGCTGCGTCCGACTCGGGCGACGTCGAGCCGCCGGAGTCCCCGGAGGAGGCCGCCGCAGCCGCGGCGCCCGCGCCGGAGGCGCAGGCCACCGAGGAGCCGACGACCGAGGCGACGCCGGAGACGACCGCCGAGGAGGTCCCGCAGGTCGCCGCCGAGGCGCAGCCCGACGAGGCTGCCGCGGCCGAGCCGACCGCGGAGGCGCCGGCCGAGGAGACCCCTGCCGCCGAGGAGACCCCTGTCGCCGAGGAGGCCCCCGCCGAGCAGGCGAAGGCCGAGCCGGCTCCGGCGGAGCAGCGCCAGCCGCAAGGCCAGCGCTCCGCGCCGCCGCCGCAGGTGTCGCGTCCCCGTCTCATCTCCGCCATCGATCGCGTCGGCGGGCCCGATGTCGTCCAGGAGGCGCTCGCGCCGAAGCAGGACGAGGAGGGCGAGCGTCTGAAGTGGGCGCAGGTCTGCAGCGACTCCGCTCGCGGCCTGCAGCCGGGCGACCCCGCCTTCGCCGCATGGGTGCGCCTCGCGGCGACGCCCGTCCGTGACGTCCGCGGCGCGGTCAACGACATGCTCGGCATCGTCGAGGAGCCCCGCGGCGGCCATCGCCGTGGCGGCGGTGGGAGGCGCGGCGGTGGCCGGCCCCCACGTCCCGGCGAGTGGGGCAGCGAGGGGCGCGCCCGTCCGGGCGAGGTCGCGAACTTCGGTCGCGACGGCGGCCTCCGCACGAAGATCCGCATCGTCGGGGACGACGAGGAGGACCGTCGCCAGCGCGACGAGCGCCGCAAGGCGCAGCGCGAGGCCAAGCGCGCCGCCGAGCGCGAGCGTCTCGCTCGCCTCGGCTACTAGGAAGTTCCCAGCAACCTGCCCACGCGCAACACGCGCGTCGGGCCCCGGTTGCGGGTGCGCGGGCGTCATTAAGCCGCGCAGCGGTAAGACTTAACGAGTTCTTAGGCGGCGCTTGCCCTGGCCTTGAGGGTCGGGCTCGATTCTCCGTCCATGCCGAAGCAGACCCTCAACGAGCCCGGTGACGACGGGCTTGACACGTTCCTGCACGCGATCGGGCGCGTCCGCCTGCTCACCAAGGAGGAGGAGGTGGACCTCGCGCAGCGCATCGAGAAGGGTGACCTCGATGCCAAGCGTCACCTCATCGAGGCCAACCTCCGTCTCGTCGTGCACAACGCGAAGCGCTACCGCCGCGATCCCCGCGCCGGCGGCGAGCTGACGTTCCTCGACCTCATCCAGGAGGGGACGATCGGGCTCATCCGGGCGGCAGAGAAGTTCGACTACCGCAAGGGCTTCAAGTTCTCCACCTACGCGACGCTCTGGATCCGGCAGGCGATCGCGCGAGCCATCGCCGAGAAGAACCGCGCGGTGCGCCTCCCGGTCCACGTCGTGGACCGCGTCAAGCTGCTCGAGCGTCATGATCGGGCGCTCGCGCTCGTCCACAACCGACCACCCACCTCCGAGGAGCTCGCGTTGGAGATGGGCACGACGGTGGCGGAGGTCGAGGACCTGCGCACCATCTCGCGCAGCACGATCTCGCTCGCCACGCCCGTCGGGCCCGAGGGGGACACCGAGCTGGGCGACCTCGTCGCCGAGGAGCAGGTCGAGCTGCCGTCGAACGCCGTGGAGACGGCCGAGACGGTGGAGGCCATGCGCTCGACGCTCGAGCTGCTGCCGCTCCGCGAGCGGCGGGTGCTGGAGCTGCGCTACGGCGTGCTCGGCGAGGTGCCGCACAGCGTCGCGCAGTGCTCCAAGGCGCTGAAGCTGACGCCGCACCGCATCCGTGCGCTGGAGGAGGAGGCGCTGCGTCGCCTCCGCCACCTCCCTGAGGCCCAGGGGCTGCGCGAGGCGGCGTAGCTGCAACGATCCCCGCGTGCAGATCGAGCTGCCGCGGGGAGTCCGGGTCGGTCACCACACCGACCTGGATGCGTGGACGGGGTGCACCGTCGTGCTGCTCCCGGAGGGCACCGTCGCCGCCGCGGAGGTTCGCGGCGGCGGGCCCGGCACGCGCGAGAGCGAGCTGCTGACGCCGTCGGCGAACGCAGCCGGCGTCGACGCGGTGCTGCTGACGGGCGGCAGCGCGTTCGGGCTCAGCGCAGCCCATGGCGTCATGGAGCACCTCGCCGCGCAGGGCATCGGCTACGCGATCCCCGGCGGGCCGGTGCCGCTCGTGTTCGCCGCCGTCGTGTACGACCTCCCGCTCGGCGACGGCGCCGTGCGGCCGACACCGGCGGACGCCGTCGCGGCCTGCGAGGCGGCGGGCACGGAGGTGCCGCGGGGCAGCATCGGCGTCGGCACGGGGTGCACGGTCGGCAAGCTGCGCGGCCCGGCAGGGTGGACGAAGGGCGGCCTGGGCGCGGCGACGCTGCGCGTCGGCGGGGCGACGATCACGGCGCTCGCCGCGGTGAACGCGTTCGGCGACGTGCTCGGCGCGGACGGCTCGGTGGCCGCCGGCGTGTGGACGGGCGAGGGCTACGAACGCACGACGGATCTGCTGCGGGCGGGGGAGTGGCCGCTGCGCGCCGCGCTGCGCGAGAACACGACGCTCGTGTGCGTCCTGACCGACGCGCGGCTGGACAAGCGCGAGGCCTGGCTCGTCGCGCGCGCCGGGAGCGGCGGCGTGGCCCGCGCGGTCGCGCCCAGCGCGACGGCCGCCGACGGCGACCTCGTCGTGTGCTGTGCGACCGGCGAGGTCGAGGTCGACCCCTTCGTCGTCTCGGCGCTCGTGCCGGAGGTCATCGCCGACGCGGTCCGCGACGCGGTCGCGTCGGCCACCGGCGCGCCCGGCTGTCCTGCGGCCTCGGAGCGCTAGCTCCCCCGGGCATCCGATCTCGCCCTGACGGGCCCCGTCGACCCGCGCACGACGAGCTCGACCGGCAGCATCACGCGCCGGGGCGGGCCGCCTTCGCGGAGCTCGGCGAGCAGCCGCGCCGCCTGCTCGCCCTTCTCGCGCAGCGGCTGGCGCAGCGTCGTCAGGTCCGCGAGCGCGGCCGGGGGCGCGTCGTCGAAGCCGGTCACCGACAGGTCGCCCGGCACCGCGATCCCGAGCTCGGCGGCTGCGCGGAGCGCGCCGAGCGCGAGCTGGTCCGTCGCGGCCAGCAGCGCCGTCGGGCGGGGCGTCGCGGCGAGGGCCGCGCGGGCGAGCCGGGCGCCCGCCTCCCGGTCGTTCGGCCCTTCGTGCTTCGGGACGGTCGCCCAGTCGATGCCGACCGCGGCGAGCGCGTCGCGGAACCCGTTGAGCCGCTGGCGCCCGATGTGGAACGTGGCGCCCGCCTCCCGCGCCGGGTCGACGGGTCCCTCGTAGCCGTCCGGACGGAGCCGGTCGGTGAGGACGGCGACGTCGCGATGGCCCAGCCCGAGCACGTGCTCGGCGACCTCCCGCGTCGCGGACCGGTCGTCGATCCCGACGAACGCCTGCCCCTCGATGTCGGGCTCCTCGACGATGACGGTCGGGATGCGGCGTTCGAGGGCCGCGCGCACGGCCGCCTGGTCGTCGGCCATCGAGTAGATGCAGAGCCCGTCGACGACGGCCTCGCGGACGGCGTGCGCCGCGTCGGCGCCGGGCGGGGAGGGGACGAGCAGCAGGGCCGTGCCCTCCACCTCGGCCTCGCGCGCGAGCCCCTCGAGGAACCCGACGGCGGCCGGATCGGTGAACGCGTACGACAGCGCTTCCGTGAACAGCAGCCCGATGACCCCGCTGCGACCCGTGCGCAGGCGCCGGGCCGCGGGGTCCGGGCCGGTGTAGCCGAGGTCCGCCGCGACGGCGAGGATCCGCTCGCGCAGATCGGAGGCCAGCTGGTCGGGCCGGTTGTAGGCGTTGGAGACCGTCGAGCGCGACACGCCGAGCACGTCGGCGATCGTCTGCAGCGTGGCGCGGCGGGGCACGTCCGGGATCGTATGGCGCGGCTTGATTCTCGAGTCCGTCTGCGCCACGCTCACGACGACCATGCCCTTCGCACTGCGCCGCGGTCCCGCTCCCCTCGTCGGAGTGGATCGCGCGACCTATCGGCCCGGGGATGCCGTGCGCGTCACCGTCACGATCCCGGCGGATCTGGCCTCCGCGCGAGGCCACGTGCGTCTGCGCTGCCATCGCCCGCGCGACATCCCGCTGGACCCGCTCGTCGATCCCCCGGAGATCGCCGGCTGCGCAGCCGAGTGCGTGGAGATGGCTCGCGCCGAACTGGCGCCCTCGCCCGACGGGTCGCTGTGCATGACGGCGATCGTCCACATCCCCCAGGATGCGGAGCCCACCTGCCGCGGCGGTCGGGAGGTCGCGGCGTGGGAGGTCGTCGCCGTGGTGCACCACCGGGCGACGAGCACGTGGGTGGAGGTGCTGCAGCCCGGCGTACGATGAAGAAGATCTGAGCCAGATCGGCTGAGATATCCTCTTGCAAAGACCAGAGCACGCGCTATCATTGCACGTGCATCAGTTGTCAGCGCAAAGGAATCTCCGGCTCGACATGACAGACCTTCTTCTCATCCCTCTCGACGACACGGTCGTCTTCCCGACCATGGACGTCACGCTGCCCATCGACGTGGACGGCGAGCAGCAGGTGCTGCTCGTGCCGCGCCACGAGGGCGAGTACGCCCAGGTCGGCACGATCGCCCGCGTCGTCGAGTCCGTGCGCATCCCCGGCGGTGGCCGCGGGGCGGTGCTCCAGGGTGAGTCGCGCGGAGTTCTCGGCGCGGCGAGCTCGGATTCGTTCGGCCGCCTCAGGGTCGCCACGGAAGAGCGTCAGGACGACGCTCCGGTGGACGGCCGCACCCGGACCCTCGAGCGTGAGTACCGCGCCGTGGTCGAGGAGATCCTCGAGCTGCGTGGCGCCGACGAGCGCGTCGCGGCGTTCCTCCGTTCCGTCGTGCAGCCCGGCGCACTCGCCGACACGGCGGGCTACTCCCCCGACCTCACCTTCGAGCAGAAGGTGGAGCTCCTCGAGGAGCTCGACGTCACCGAGCGCCTGCAGAAGTCCCTGGACTTCCAGCGCGAGCGGCTGACCCAGCTGCAGGTCCGCAAGCGGATCCGCGAGGACGTGGAGTCCGGCGCCCAGAAGCAGCAGCGCGAGTACTTCCTGCGCAAGCAGATGGAGTCCATCCGCCGCGAGCTGGGCGAGGACAACGCCACGGTCGGCGAGGACTACAGGACCAAGATCGACGAGGCGGGCATGCCCGACGCCGTCCGCGAGCAGGCCGAGCGCGAGCTCGAGCGCCTGGAGCGGTCGGGCGAGCAGTCCGGCGAGTCGCAGATGATCCGGACGTACCTCGACTGGCTCACCAGCGTCCCGTGGGACAAGCGCTCCGACGAGATCCTCGACCCGGTCCACGCGCGTGAGGTGCTCGACGCCGACCACGCGGGCCTGGAGGACGTCAAGGACCGCATCACCGAGTACATCGCCGTGCGCAAGCTGCGCGAGGAGCGCGGGATCGAGGCCGACCGCAAGGCCGGCGCCATCCTGACCCTCATCGGCCCGCCCGGCACCGGCAAGACCTCGATCGGCGAGTCGATCGCGCGTGCCACCGGCCGCGAGTTCGTCCGCATGTCGCTCGGCGGCGTGCGCGACGAGGCCGAGATCCGCGGGCACCGTCGGACGTACATCGGCGCCCTGCCGGGTCGCCTGGTGCGCGCCCTGCGCGACGCCGGGACGATCAACCCGGTGATCATGCTCGACGAGGTCGACAAGGTCGGCGCCGACTGGCGCGGCGACCCGAGCGCGGCCCTGCTCGAGGTGCTCGACCCGGCGCAGAACCACGCGTTCCGCGACCACTACCTCGACGTGGAGATCGACCTGTCCCAGGTCCTCTTCATCGCGACGGCCAACGTCGCGGAGACCATCCCCGGCCCGCTGCTGGACCGCATGGAGGTCATCCGCTTCGACGGCTACACCGTCGCCGAGAAGGTCGCCATCGCGCGTGACTACCTGTGGCCGCGTCAGCGCGAGCGCAACGGGCTGCGCGAGGACGAGGTGACCGTCGACGACGAGACGCTGAGGATCGTCGTCAGCGAGTACACCCGCGAGGCCGGCGTGCGGCAGCTCGAGCGCGAGCTCGGGACCCTGCTGCGCAAGGTCGCGACCCGGATCGCATCGGCGACCGCCGAGGCGCCCGTGACCGTGGACCTCGACCTCGTCCGCGACGCCCTGGGCCGCCAGAAGGTGTTCCAGGAGGCAGCGGCACGGACCGCGGTGCCCGGCGTGGCGACCGGCCTGGCCGTGACCGGCACGGGCGGGGACGTCCTCTTCATCGAGGCCAACTCGATGAAGTCCCGGCACCCCCAGGGCGGCCTGACCCTGACCGGCCAGCTGGGCGACGTCATGAAGGAGTCCGCCAAGATCGCCGAGACGTACGTGCGGGCCCACGCCGAGGAGCTGGGGATCGACCCCGACGGCTTCGACGAGCGCGAGTTCCACGTCCACATCCCGGCGGGCGCGATCCCGAAGGACGGCCCGAGCGCGGGCGTCACGATGACGACGGCGCTGGCCTCGCTGCTGACCGGCCGCGCGGTGCGGCACACGGTGGGCATGACCGGCGAGGTCACGCTGCAGGGCCGCGTGCTCCCGATCGGCGGGCTGAAGCAGAAGGTGCTCGCCGCGCACGCCGCGGGCCTGACCGACGTGATCCTGCCCGAGCGCAACCGGGCCGACCTCGACGACGTCCCCGAGGACGTCCGCGAGCAGATGACGTTCCACCCGGTGATGACGGTGGGCGAGGTCCTCGACATCGCCCTGGAGCCGGCCTCCGTCCGGCCCGGCCTCAGCGTCTAGACCGCAGCACTGCCTCGGCCGCGTGGCGGGCGTCCCCCTCGCCCGTCACGCACCGGAGCCGCTCGGCGCCCGCCTCGCGCACGACGATCTCGTACGCCAGGCGATCGGCGCCGGGCGGCTTCGTCGTGTCGGGGCACTCGAGCGCCCGCGCGAGCGCGGCGCGCGCGTCCTGGTCCAGGTCGCGCCAGGCGACCGTCGCCTCCAGCCGCACGCCGGCGACGCCGCCGGTGCGGACGACCGTCACCTCGGCGTCGTCGGCTACGTCCATGCGACGCCCACCGCGTCCCAGCCGCCGCGGACCGCGGCCTCCTCCGCGCCACCGGCGCCGAACAGCTGCCCCGCGACCGCCACGGTGATGCGCGCGAAGTCCGTGAACGTCGCCGTGCTGCGCAGGCCCCGGTCGCGCGCGGTCTCGTACCAGACGCGCCCCGCCCGCTCCCACGCGTTGCCGCCGAGCGTCGTCGCCGCGACGTAGAACGCGTGGTTGGGGATGCCGGAGTTGATGTGCACGCCGCCGTCGTCCTCGCTCGTGACGACGAAGTCGTCCATGTGCGCGGGCTGCGGGTCCTTGCCGAGCACGTCGTCGTCGTAGGCGGTCCCGGGTGCCGCCATCGAGCGCAGCGCCGTGCCCTGGACGTCGGGCCCCAGGAGGTCGGCGCCGATGAGCCAGTCGGCCTGCTCGGCGGTCTGGCCCAGGGTGTGCTGCTTGACGAGCGACCCGAAGACGTCCGAGCAGCTCTCGTTCAGCGCGCCGGACTGGCCCTGGTACTGCAGGCCGTTCTCGTCCTCGGTGACGCCGTGCGCGAGCTCGTGCCCGATGACGTCGAGCGACAGGGTGAACCGCAGGAACAGCTTCCCGTCGCCGTCCCCGAACACCATGCGCCGGCCGTCCCAGAAGGCGTTGTCGTAGTCCTGGCCGTAGTGGACGACCCCCCGGAGGGGCATGCCCTCGTCGTCGATCGAGTTGCGCCCGTAGGCCTGCGCCCAGAAGTCGTAGGTCGCGCCGAGGCCGTCGTAGGCCTCGTCGGCCGCGGCGTCCCCGGTCGGCGGCCCGCCCTCGGTGCGGACGATCGGCCCGCGCATCACCTGCTCGAGCCCCTGGGCGTCGCGGATCTCCCGGTTCGGGCCTTGGTTCTCCAGCGCGGCGAGCGCGTCGGGGCCCTCGCGGTGCCCGCGCACGCCGCGCAGGAGCTGGTTCTGCACCCGCGCCTGGCGGATCGTCGCGTCCAGCGCGATCGTGCTCAGCGCCCGCTGGCGCTGGGCCTTCGTCCCGTGCCGCGCGATGCGGTCGAGCATGGTCGGCGGGACGATGCAGCAGCGGCTCATGGCGTCAGGGCGCGCTGGGGCACGGGGGAGGACTGCATGATCGACGTCGTCGTCTGCCCGTAGGAGGCGAACCCGTCGATGACCTCCTCGAGGTGCGTCACGTCGCGGACCCAGGCGGTCATGACGTAGCAGTCGTCGCCGGTGACGCGATGGCACTCGACGATCTCCGGCGTCTCGCGCGCGAGCTGCGCGACGGCGGCGAGCTGGCGCGGCGCCGGGCGGCTTCGGATGATCACGCCCAGGGTGTACCCCAGCGCCCGGGGATCGACCGTCGCGCGGTAGCCGGTGATGACGCCCTCGTCCTCCAGCCGCCGCAGCCGCTCGGCGACGGCGGGGGAGGAGAGCGACACGCGCCGGCCGAGCTCCGCCAGCGAGAGGCGCGCGTCGGCCTGGAGCTCCTGCAGCAGGAGCAGGTTCGTCGGGTCGAGCAGGGCGCCTTCGGCGGAACGGCCGTTCTGCCGTGCTTTCGTAGCCATGCGAGCCAGAATACCTCTCATCGGCGCTGTCGTCAGCCCCTTCCGGCGGGGATCCTGTTCCCATGCGCCGGCCGCCTCCGCACGTCTACTTCCTCGTCAGCGCCGTCTTCCACTACCTCGGCCCCGCGTTCGCCGTCCTCCTGTTCGCCCGCGTGGACGTGCTCGGCGTGGCGTGGCTGCGGGTCGTGTCGGCCGCCGTCGTGTTCGCGCTCTGGCGGCGCCCGCGGCGCGTGTCGCGGCTGCTCGTCGCCTGGGGCTGCGTGCTCGCGGCGATGAACTGCTGCTTCTACCTCGCCATCGACCGCCTGCCGCTCAGCACCGTCGCGGCGATCGAGTTCCTCCCGGTGGTGCTCCTGGCCGCCATCGGGGCGCGCACTCCGCGCAACGCCGTCGCGCTCGCGCTCGCCGCACCGGGCGTCCTGCTGCTGACCGGCGTGCATCTGGGTGCCGGGGTGACGGCGCTGGCGCTGGCCGGGGCGAACGCCGTCCTGTTCGCCGTCTACATCGTGCTCGCCGATCGTGTGGCCAAGGAGGAGGGCGTGTCCGGGGTCGACGGCCTCGCGGCCTCCATGCTCGTGGCGGCCGTCGTCATCACGCCGATGGCGGGCTGGGCGGCGGTGCCGGCGTTCGACGACCCGGTGGCGATCGTCGCCGGCATCGGCGTGGGGCTCTGCTCGTCGGTGATCCCCTACGTCGCCGACCAGCTCGCGCTGGCCCGTCTGCCGCGCGCGACGTACGCGCTCATGGTGTCGCTGCTGCCCGCGACGGCGACGGTCATCGGGATCGTGGTCCTGACCCAGGTGCCGTCGGCGCGCGAGGTCGCGGGGGTCGCGCTCGTCGTGGCCGGCGTGGCGCTGCACCGCCCGGCAGCGACGATCCCGGGTCAGGCGAAGGGGACGCGGATGAGCCGGTCGTCGTCGCCGGACGGGTCGCCGCGGCCGTCGCGGTTGCTCGTCGTGAGCCAGAGCGCGTCGCCCGACGGATCGACCGCCACGGTGCGGATGCGTCCGAACTCGCCCTCGAGCAGCGACTCGGGCTCACCCAGCTTGTCGCCCTCCACCGGGATCCGCCAGAGGCGCTGACCGCGCAGCGCGCCGACCCACAGGTGGCCGCGCGCGTAGGCCAGCCCGCTGGGGGAGGCCTCCGAGGTCGGCCAGGTCACGAGCGGGTTCGTGTACTTGCCGCCCTGCGTGTCACCCTCGCCCTCGACCTCGGGCCAGCCGTAGTTCTTGCCCTTCTCGATGAGGTTGACCTCGTCGAAGGTGTTCTCGCCGAACTCGCTCGCCCACAGCCGACCGTCGTCGTCCCAGTCCAGGCCCTGGACGTTGCGGTGGCCCAGCGTCCAGTACGGGTTGCCCTTGACGGGGTTGTCGTCCGGGATCGAGCCGTCGGGATCGATGCGCAGGATCTTGCCGCCCGGGTTGGCCGGGTCCTGCGAGCGGCTGCCCTCGAGCCCGTCGCCGGTCGTGACGTACAGCTTGCCGTCGGGGCCGAACGCCAGCCGCCCGCCGTCGTGGTTCGTGGAGCGGTAGATGCCGGTGACGATCGGCGTCTCGTCCCCGTCGAGGCTGAAGTGGACGACCCGGTTGTCCTCCGCGCCCGTGTAGTACGCGTAGACCTGCTTGTCCTCGGCGTAGTCGGGCGAGACCGCGAGGCCGAGCAGGCCGCCCTCGCCGATGTCCTTGTCGACGCCGGGGAGCTCCTTGACGACGACCGGCTTGCCGCCGTCCTTGGGCACGCGCAGGATGCGCCCGGTGGTGCGCTCGCCCACGAGCAGGTCGCCGTCCGGGAGGAACGCCAGGCCCCACGGGACCTGCAGCCCGGTGGCCACGACCTCTGGCTTGCCGAGCTCCGCCGAGGTCGAGCCCGACTCCGCCGGCTGGGTGGACGTCGTGGCCGGCTGGGTGTCCGTCGCGCCGTCGGAGTCGTCGCCCCCGCCGCACCCGACGAGCGCGAGCGCGGCGGCTGCTGCCAGCAGCGCGAGAGGGCGGCGTATCAACGCGCTACCGGATCGAGACGCGAAGGATGCGGTCGTCGCCCGAGCGGGCCGAGCCGTAGCCGTCGCGGTTGCTCGTGCTGAACCACAGCGACCGCCCGCCAGGCGCGCGGACCACGGTGCGGATCCGCCCGTAGCGACCCTCGAAGATCGAGGCGGGCGACCCTGCGCTCGCGCCGTTCAGCGGGACCTGCCACATGCGCTGCCCGCGCAGCGCGCCGACGTAGAGCGTGCTGCCGACGACGGCGTCACCGCTGGGCGAGGCCTCCGACGGGCTCCACGTGACGAGCGGATTGGTGTACCTGCCGCCCTGCGTGTCCCCGTCGCCCTCGACGTTGGGCCAGCCGTAGTTGTTGCCCTTCGCGATGAGGTTGACCTCGTCCCTGGTGTCCTGGCCGAACTCCGTCGCCCACAGGCGGCCCGAGCTGTCCCAGCTCAGGCCCTGCACGTTGCGGTGGCCGAGCGACCAGACCGGCGAGCCGAAGGGGTTGTCGCCCGGGACCGACCCGTCCGGGTTCACGCGGAGGATCTTGCCGTTGAGCGAGCTGCGGTCCTGCGAGCTCTGCCGGTTGCCGGCGTCGCCGGTGCCGATGTAGAGCTTGCCGTCGGGGCCGAACGCGATGCGACCGCCGTTGTGGTTGCCGGCGCGGTTGATGCCGGAGATGACGGTGCGGGAGCGGCCGCCGAGCTGGAAGCGCACGACGCGGTTGTCACGCGAGCTCGTGTAGTAGGCGTACACGAGCCGGTCGCGCGAGTAGGTCGGCGAGACCGCGATCCCGAGCAGGCCGCCCTCGCCGAAGTTCTTGGCGACGCCGGGGATGGTCTTGACCGTCCGGGCCGTGCCGCCGTTCTTGGGGACGCGCTTGATCCGCCCCGTCGCGCGCTCGGAGACGAGCGCGTCGCCGTTGGGCAGGAACGCGATGCCCCAGGGGACGTTGAGTCCCGAGGCCACGACGCGCGGGGACCCCAGCGCTGCCGTGCTCGCGGTCGGATGGTCTGCGGCCTTCGTGGCCGTCGGCGCCGCCAGGACCGCGAGTCCGGCGACGATGGCGAATGCGATGCGTCGTGCGGGCATGGGGGCTGACCCTAGCGGCGGGTTCCCGCGCTGCACGCCGCTTGGTCAGAGGTCGTTCGAGAAGGTGTCGCAGCTCGCGGGGTCACCTGAATCGAACCCGCGGCGGAACCATTTGGTGCGCTGCTCGGAGGATCCGTGCGTCCACGTCTCGGGGTTGATCTGACCCGTCGCCTGGGACTGGATGCGGTCGTCGCCCACCGCCGCCGCGGCGGCGAGACCCTCCTCGAGATCGCCGCTCTCGAGCAGGCCGCGCTCGTACGTCGAGTGGCCCCAGACGCCGGCCAGGCAGTCCGCCTGCAGCTCGGTGCGGACCGACAGCTCGTTCGCCTGGCCGCGGTCCGCGCGCTTGGCGCGGTCGACCTGGGCGAAGATCCCGGTGACGTTCTGGACGTGATGGCCGATCTCGTGCGCGACGACGTAGGCCTGCGCGAAGTCACCTGGCGCGCGGAAGCGCTGATCGAGGTCCCGGAAGAACGCGACGTCCAGGTAGACCTGCTGGTCGGCCGGGCAGTAGAACGGGCCGACGTCGGAGGTCGCGTTGCCGCAGCCGGTCTGGACCACGCCGGTGAAGACGTTCACGGTCGTGACCCGGTAGCCGGTGCCGCCCGCCTGGTTGAAGCGAGCCGCCCAGAAGTCGTTGATGTCGCCGGTGACGAAGCGCAGGAAGTCCACGAGGTCGTTCGACGTGCTCGGGGCGCCGGGCACCGCCTCCTCGGCCGACCCCTGCGGCGCCTGCGGGAACTGGTCGAACGGGCTGTTGTAGTTGATCCCGCCCCCGGCGAAGACGCCGAGCAGCGCGAGGATCCCGACGACGATGCCGATGAGCCCTCCGCCGCCGACGGCACCGCCCATCGCCTTGCCGCGACGGGTCGAGGGGACGACGCGGATGTCGTCGCGCTTGGGCTTCGGTAGACGCACGGCGAGGAAGTGTCCTACAAGCCGGGCGGATGGCGAGCGACGAAGCCCGCCGTGCTGCGCATCGCGCTGCTCCAGCGCGTGCCGCCGCCGCGCAGCGCGCTGGTGTCGTAGCGGCGTCCGTCGACGATCATGAAGGCGTGGCCGCCGTTCGCGTAGACCGTGATCCGGCGGCCCGGACCGGCGTCGCCCCAGCTCATGAAGCCGCCCGACGTCAGCGAGCCGTTCACGAGGCCGGCGGCCGCGAGCGCGTAGCTCAGCGAGCCCGAGCAGTCGTAGCCGCCGGAGGCGCTGCCGCCGTGCCCGCCGCCCCAGACGTAGGGCGTGGTGGCGATCTGGTTGGCGGCCGCGACGACCTTCGCGATCGCGTCGTCGCCCTGCGCGGGCGGGCCGCCCGGCGCGGGCGCCGGCGGCGCCTGGTCGGTCGCGCCCTGTGAGCCGCTGTTGCGCAGCGCGTCAGCGGCCTGCTGGCGCTCGAGGCTGGCGATGCGTGCGCGGACCGTCGCGAGGCGCGACTGGGCGCCGCGGCGGCGCGCGAGCTGCGACGCCTGCTTGCGCAGCAGTGCGTTGCGCAGGACGTTCGCCTGCGAGCGGTCGTCGCTCGCCTGCTTGGCGAGCTTGATGAGCTTGAGCCGCAGCTGGGCGAGGTCCTTCGTCTGCGACGCGACCGCCAGGCGGGCGCGGCGGGTGTCGCGGAGGATCGTCGCGTTGCGGTCCGAGATGTCGCGCAGGAACCGCAGCTGGGACAGCAGGTCGTCGAAGCCCTTCGCCTCGACGGCGACGCCGAGGAGGTCGGGCGTCGGCGTCTTGTACGCGGCGACGAGGTTCGTGGCCAGGGTCTTCTGGTACTCCGCCGCGTTGCGCTCGAGGCGCGTGAGGCGCACGCGGGCGGCGATGAGCCTGTCCTGCGTGTCCTGCGCCTGCTGCTGGCGACGCTGGACGCGGGCGTCGAGCACCGCGAGGCGGTTCTCGGCGTCGGCGATCCCCTCGGCCGTCGCGGCGATCTTGCGGCTCTCCGCCCGGACGGCCGCCCGGAGCTGTGCCGCGGTCGCCTCCTGCCCCGCGATCGTCTGCCCGCTCGCGGTGCCGCCCGTCAGCAGGGCGACCGAGACGGCGGCGACGGCGAGCAGCGACGCGGCGGCTGCGAGCTTCAGGCGGAACGAGGAGAAGGTCATGAACGGGGCGGGCCGGAACGTAGTGCGCCTCGGACGGGATCCCTCCCGCTGCAAGGGATCGTGCATCAGACGCTCAGCTCGAACTGCTCGTCGCCGACGAGGGCCACGAGCGGCTCCCCGCCGCGAGCGGCCAGGCCGAGCGGGGTCTCGGGGTCGATGGTCTCGAAGTCGGCCGCCGCGATCGACCGGCCGCCGAGGATCGAGGCGATGTCGCGCAGCGCCCGACCGAGCATCTCGATGCCGCCGGGCGGCGCCGCGACCGTGCCCGCGACGGGGTCGGCCTGGATGCCGGGGATCTGGCGCACCTCGGGCAGCGGAGGGACGGGCGTGGCGAGCTGCGCCCCATGGGCGAGCTCCTCGCGCTCCCCGTCCTCGGTGACGCTGATCGGGGCCAGGCGGGCGCACTCGACGACCGCCGGCTCGCGATCGTCGCCACGATCGACGAGGAGGCCGACCCGCAGTGCTCCGGACTGGTGCAGGAACTCCCGTGCCAGCCCGACGGCCTGCTCGACCTCCGGACTCATCCGAGGGCAGGATAGAGCTCCGTCGTACATCCGTCCCGCAATCGACGATGATCCGAACTCCGGTGCGATGATGACGACAGTCATGCGGCGTCCGTCGACCATCAGCACGAACGGCGCGTCGGACGTGATGCTCCGGGTCCTCGTCATCGAGCCCGACGGCCCCTCGCAGGCCGCCCGCACGCTGCTCGCGCACGCGGGGAGAGGACGCTTCGTCGTCGCCCACGCGTCCGGTGTGCCCGACGGGATCGCGTGGCTCGGCGAGCACGTCGCCGACTGCGTCCTGCTCGACCTCGGCGTGCCCGGCGAGGCCCTCGACGGGCTCGCGCGCCTGCGCGCCGCAGCGTTCGACGCGCCCGTGCTCGTGCTCTCCGGTCCGGACCAGGACGAACTCGGCGCCCGGGCCGTGCACGAAGGCGCCCAGGACCACCTCGTGAAGGGCCAGGTCGACGCGCGCGGTCTTGCGCGCGCCATCGGCTACGCGATCGAGCGGTCGCGCGCGCAGGTCGCGCTCGCCCACCAGGCGCTGCACGACCCGCTCACCGGGCTCGCGAACCGCGCGCTGTTCGAGGACCGGCTGCGCCAGGCACTGGCCCGCTCGCGCCGCCACGGCGTCGCGTCGGCGGTGCTCTTCTGCGACCTCGACCGCTTCAAGGACGTCAACGACCGCCTCGGCCACGCCGCGGGCGACCAGCTGCTCGTCGCGGTCGCCGGGCGCATCGCCGGCGTCCTGCGCACCCAGGACACGGCGGCGCGCATCGGGGGCGACGAGTTCGCGATCCTCTGCGAGGACGTCAACGGCACCCACCACGCGCTGGCCATCGCCGAGCGGCTGCTCGACGAGCTCCGGGCCCCGTTCCCCGGCGTCCAGGACATCCCGGTCACCGCGTCGATCGGCCTCTCGATCGCCCACGAGGGCACCGAGCGCCCGGAGGCGCTGCTCCGCGAGGCGGACGCTGCCATGTACCGCGCGAAGGACCGCGGCGGTGGCGTCGCGGAGCTCTACGACGACGCGATGCGCGGCCGCGCCGCGCGGCGCATCGAGCTGCAGGACGCGCTGCGCCGCGGGCTCGAGCGCGGCGAGATGCGCCTGCACTACCAGCCGCGGGTGCGTCTGGCGACCGGGGAGATCGTCGGCGTCGAGGCGCTCGTGCGCTGGCAGCACCCGGAGCGCGGCCTCCTGTCACCGGCCCAGTTCCTGCCCCTCGCGGAGGAGAGCGGCCTGATCGCGCCGCTCGGCACGTGGGTCATCGAGGAGTCCTGCCGGCAGGCCGCGCGCTGGGCCGACGCCCGTCACGGCGCGCCGCTGGGCGTCGCCGTGAACCTCACCGCCCGCGAGTGCGCGCAGCCCGACCTCCTGAGCATCGTGCGCGGCGCCGTCGACCGGTCCGGGATCGATCCGTCCGGGCTGCGCCTGGAGATGACCGAGGCCGCCGTGCTCAGCGACTACGAGGCGAACCTCGCGGTGCTCGAGGAGCTCCGCGGGCTCGGGCTGTCCCTCGCGATCGACGACTTCGGCGCCGGGCCGTCCTCGCTCGCGGCGCTCCAGCAGCTCCCGGTCGACGTCGTCACGGTCGACCGCTCGCTCGTCGGCGGGATCGGCCGCGACGGGGACGGCGCGGCGATGCTCGGCGGGATCGTCGGCCTCGCCCATGCGCTCGGGCTCTCGATCGTCGCGGAGGGGATCGAGGCGATCGGCCAGGTCGACCGCCTGCGGGCGCTGGGCTGCGACGTGGGCCAGGGCTTCTTCTTCGCCCGCCCGGACGAGGCCGGGGCCCTCATGGGCCTGCTCGGCGCCCGTTCGTAGAATCGCCGGATCGCCGACGACCTCGTCCTGCGCGGCCCCACCCTGTCCCTGCGGATCCCGCGAGGGGACGACGCGCCGCGCCTCTTCGAGCTGGGATCGGACCCGGAGGTCACCCGCTGGTTCTCCTGGGGGCCGTACTCCGTGCAGGCCGAGGCCGAGGCCTACCTCGACCGGTTGCCGGGTCAGCGCGCGGAGGGCGAGCAGCTCGACCTCGCGCAGGACCACCACGAGGACGGCGTCATCGGCATCACCGGCCTGTCGGAGTTCTCGCGGCGCGACCGCCGCGCCATCGTCGGCACGTGGTTCGGCCGGCGGTGGTGGGGGACGGGGGCCAACCGCGAGTCCAAGGCGCTCCTGTGCCACCTCGGGTTCGAGGTCCTGGGGCTGGACCGGATCGGCTCCTACGCCAACGTCGAGCACGTCCGCTCGCAGCGGGCGCTCGAGGGCGTCGGCTTCCGCCGCGAGGGCATCCTGCGTGGCTGGCATCGCCACGGGGACCGCCTGCTCGACGTGGTGATCGTCGGGATGCTGCGCGACGACTGGGAGCAGGGACCGCTGCGCGACGTGCCGGTCACGGTGACGGGGAGCGCCGCCCGGCGTTCGTGCTGCGCTGGTCGCGCCTGGCTTCCCAGGAGAAGCCGCGCACCGCCAGCACGATCCCGAGGACCGCCCACACCGCGATCACCGCGAGGTGGTCGAGGTTGTCGGAGAGCGGCTCGCCGGTGACCATCGCGCTCGACAGGCCGTCGATGAGGTGCGTCAGCGGCAGCGCGACGGCGACGTCGTGCAGGAACGTCGGGGCGTCCTCGGCGTCGTAGAAGACGCCGCTGAGGACGATGAGCGGCAGGAACACGGCGTTCGTGTACGCGGGCGCCGCGTCGAGGTTGGGGATGACGTGGGCCAGCGCGACCCCGAGCGACGCGAAGCACACGACGCCGGCGGCGACGAAGACCACGAGCTCGGGCACGTCCTTCGGCCAGCCGGTGCCGAAGAAGACGCGGCCGACGACCGTCACGAGCGTGACCTGCACGACCGTGTTGGTGATCGCGTGCATCGCGACCGCCGACAGGTACGCCCCGGACGGCAGCGGGGTGCCGCGCAGGCGCTTGAGGATGCCCTGCTCGCGCAGCGCGACGGTGTTCATCGCGAGCGCCACGAACGTCGTCGACACGATGCTCATCCCTGCGATGCCCGGGACGATGATGTCGAGGTCCTCCTGGGACCCCGAGAACACCGCGCCGAAGAGCGCGAGGAAGATGAGCGGCAGGGCGAAGTTGAAGAACGCCGCGCTCGGGTTGCGCCAGAACATCCGGCGCTCGAGGCGGTACTGGCGCCAGACGAGCGCGGCCTCAGACACGGCCGGCCTCCTCCTCGGCCTCGGCCGTGAGCTCGAGGTAGACGTCCTCGAGCGACGGTCGGGTCACGCTGAGGTCGCGCAGCGGCACGCCGCGCGCGAGCGCGCCGGACGTGAGCTGGTGCAGCAGGGCCGTCGGGTCGTCGGTCTCGCGCACGTGCGTGTCGCCGTGCTCGTCGCGCCACGCGACGCGGTAGCGCGACGCCGCGTCGACGCCGATCTCCGACGGCGCGCCGACGGCGAGGATGCGACCGTCCTTCACGATCCCGACGCGATCGCAGAGGGCCTGGGCCTCGTCGAGGTAGTGCGTGGTGAGCAGGATCGTCTTGCCGAGGTCGGCGAGCGCGCGCACGGTGCTCCAGGCGGCGCGGCGCGCCTCGGGGTCGAAGCCGGTCGTCGGCTCGTCGAGGAAGACGAGCTCCGGGTCGCCGACGAGCGCGAGCGCGAGATCCAGCCGTCGCGCCTGGCCGCCGGACAGCCGGCGGACGCGGACCTCCGCGCTGTCCTGCAGGCCGACGACCTCGATGACCTCCTCGACGGCGCGCGGGCGCGGGTAGAGCGCGGCCCAGTGCGCGACGGCCTCGCGGACGGTCAGGTAGCGGTACATCCCGCTGCTCTGGAGGACGATGCCGGTGCGCTCCCGCAGGGCGCGCGGACGCCCGGCCGGATCGTGCCCGAGGACGGAGACGATGCCGCCCGTGCGGTTGCGGTACCCCTCGAGGATCTCGACGGTCGTCGTCTTGCCCGCGCCGTTGGGTCCGAGGAGGCCGAACACCTCGCCGCGGGCGACGTCGAAGTCGATCCCTCGGACGGCGTCGACGTCGCCGTAGGACTTGCGCAGGTCGCGGACGAGGATGGCGGGGGGCTCGCTCACGCCAGCAGAGACTATGACCCGAGGCCCGCTATCCGTATCTTCACGGCGGGTGCGGTGTGCGTGCATCGACATCGGGTCGAACACGACGCGGCTCCTCGTCGCCGAGTCCGCGCGCGACGGCCGCCTGCGCGAGCTGCACACCGAACGCGCCTTCACGCGGCTGGGCAGCCTCCTGGGGCCCGGCGGGGCGATCCCGCCCGCCGTCGTCCGCGTCGGCGCGGAGGTCGTCGCCGAGCAGGTCGCCGCCGCCCGCACCGAGGGCGTCGAGTCGATCCGCGTCGTGGCGACCGCCGCCATCCGGGACGCCGCGAACCGCGACGACTTCACCGCGGCGGTCCACGAGCTGGCGGGGCTGCCGGTGGAGGTGCTGAGCGGGGAGGACGAGGCGCGCCTGGCCTTCCTCGGCGCGACGGGGTCGCTCGCGGAGTGCCCCGACGGTCTGCTCGGCGTCGTCGACGTCGGCGGCCGCTCGTCCGAGCTCGTGGCGGGGACGCGCGACGAGGGCGTCGCCTGGGCGACCTCGCTGCCCGTCGGGTCCGGGCTGCTCGCCGACGAGCACCTGCACGACGATCCGCCGACGCCGGAGCAGCTCGACGCGGTCCGCGCGCACGTCGCCGGCGTGCTCGCGCCGCTGCGCCCGCCGCAGCCCGTCGCGGCGTACGCGGTCGGCGGCAGCGCGACGTCGCTGCGGCGCCTGCTGGGGACCGTGCTCGACCAGGAGGCGCTCGCGCGCGGGCTCCTCGCGCTCGCCGCGCTGCCCCGCGCGGACATCGCCCGCCGGTTCGCGCTGCACCCCGAGCGCGCGCGCCTGTTGCCCGCCGCGATCCTGCTCCTCGAGGGCGCCACGGGCGCGCTCGGAACCCCGCTGCGGACGTGCGGCGGAGGCCTGCGCGAGGGCGTCCTCCTGGAGGCGATCCGGGGCTCAGGTCCTTCACAAGTGGCAGGTGCCGCGGACTAGAGTTGCCTGCATGGCGAAGGCAAGGGACGTCGACGGACTGCTCCCCCGGACGCCGTACGCCCTCGCGGCCGCGCGCACCGTGCGCGTCCGGTCCGAGGAGCTCTTCGAGCACGCGGACGGCGTCCTGAGCACCGACGACCCCGGGCGCGTGCACGACATGCGCGTCGCGACGCGCAGGCTGCGCGCCGTCCTCGAGCTCTACGCCCCGTGCTTCCCTGCCCGCGACCTGCGCCCCGTGCTGCGCGACGTCCGCCGCCTCGCGGACGCGCTCGGCGCCCGCCGCGACCCCGACGTCCAGCTCGCAGCGGTCGCCGCGTTCGCGCGCGGCGCCGGCGATCCGGAGCAGGCCGGGCTCGAGGTCGTGTCCGACGCGATCCGCGCCCGCCAGTCGGCGGGCAACGAGCAGCTCGCGGCGGCGCTGGCCCAGGTCGCGACCTCCGACCTCCGCGGCCGGCTGCTCGCGCTCGCCGATGCCGCCGCCGAGCGGGTGCAGGCCGCGTGAAGGCACGCGACGTCAAGGGCCTCGACCCCTCGGGCCCGCTGGCGGACAACGTCGAGCGCATCGCGCGCACCAGGCTCGACGAGCTGTTCGCCTTCGCGCCCGCGGTCCTCGATCCGCGCAACGTCCGCGAGCTGCACGACATGCGCATCGCGGCCAAGCGCCTGCGGTACGTCCTCGAGCCGACCGAGCACCTCTTCGGGCCCTACTCCTCCACGGCCATCCGCAGGACGAAGGAGCTGCAGGAGCTCCTCGGCGACATGCACGACTGCGACGAGATGCTCCCGCGCGTGCGCAAGATCATCGCGGCGGAGCAGGCGGCGGAGGTCGAGGCGCTGCGCGCGCGTGCGCGCGACGACGCGCGCGATCTCGACCCGGCGCTGGCCCGCGACGCCCCGCGCGCCGACGCGTGGCGCGGGCTGCACGCGTTCGCAGCCTGGCTCGAGGCGCGCAGGGCCCTGCTCCACGACGCGTTCCTGCGCCAGTGGACCGAGCTGGGCCGCACGGGGTTCCGCGCGCGCCTCGAGTACGCGCTCGCCGAGCGCGCCCCCGACCCGGAGCCCGAAGTTCGCGCCCCCGACCCCGTCCCCGACCCAGAACCCGCCCTGGCGGCAAGGACCTCATCGTGACCATCGAGCACCAGCCACAGCAGGGGACCGCCCAGGATCCGATCAGCGCCGTCGAGCCGCCGGCACCGACCGTCGCCGCCGAGCGGGAGGGACCCGATCCTGCCCTGTTCGCGAACCGCGAGCTGTCCTGGATGGACTTCAACGACCGCGTCCTGCAGCTCGCCGAGGACCCGAGGCAGCCGCTCCTGGAGCGCGTGAAGTTCGCCGCGATCTGGACGTCGAACCTCGACGAGTTCTACATGGTGCGGGTGGCCGGGCTCCACGACCAGGTCGAGGCCGGCGTGCGCGAGCCGCTCGACGACCGCCGCTCGCCCTCGCAGACGATCGACGGCATCCGCGAGCTCGCCGTCGAGCAGTTCGCGCGCGTGCACGAGCTGCTCGAGCGCTCGCTGCGCCCCGAGCTCGCCGAGCACGGCATCAGCATCGTCGGCCTCGACGACGTGTCGGCCGAGGACCGCGCGGCGCTCCAGGAGCGCTACCGGCGCCAGATCTACCCGGTGCTGACGCCGCTGGCGGTCGGGCTGGGCCGGCCGTTCCCGTACATCTCCAACCTGTCGCTGTCCCTCGCGGTCCTCGTGCGCGACCCGACGACGTCGCAGACGACGTTCGCCCGCGTGAAGGTGCCGAAGGAGATGCTGCCGCGCTTCGTGCCCGTCGAGGGCGCGGAGGGTCACGTCTTCGTCCCGCTCGAGGACCTCATCGCCAGCAACCTGCCCGACCTCTTCCCGGGGATGGAGATCCTCGACCACGGCTACTTCCGCGTGACGCGCGACGCCGACCTCGAGGTGTCCGACGAGGCCGACGACCTGCTGCGCGCGGTGGAGGCGGAGCTGCGCCGCCGGCGCTTCGGCGAGGCGGTCCGCGTCGAGGTCGAGTCCGGCATCGATCCCGAGCTGCGCAGCCAGCTCACGGAGGCGCTCGGCGTCGAGGAGCGCCAGGTCTACGACGTCCCCGGCATCATCGACCTCAACGACCTCTGGCAGATCGTCAAGCTGCCCGGTCTCCCGGAGCTGCGCGACACGCCGTGGTCGCCGGTGACGCAGCCGCGCCTGCAGCTGGAGGAGGACTCGGACATCTTCGCGGAGATCCGCCGCGCCGACATCCTCGTCCACCACCCCTACGACTCGTTCTCGACCTCGGTCGAGCGGTTCGTGCAGCAGGCGTCGGAGGACCCCGACGTCCTCGCGATCAAGATGACCGTGTACCGCACGTCCGACGACACGCCCCTCATCCCGGCGCTGATCCGGGCGACGGAGAACGGCAAGCAGGCCGTGTGCCTCGTGGAGCTCAAGGCGCGCTTCGACGAGCGGGCGAACATCGGCTGGGCGAGGGCGCTGGAGGAGGCGGGGGTGCACGTCGTCTACGGCCACCCGTCGCTGAAGACGCACGCGAAGTCGATCCTCGTCGTCCGGCGCGAGGGCGACGGCGTGCGCCACTACGTGCACGTCGGGACCGGCAACTACAACCTGAACACGGCGCGCCTGTACACCGACTTCGGCCTCTTCACGGCCGACCCGCGGCTCGGCGTCGACGTGGGCGACATGTTCAACTTCCTCACCGGGTTCGCGCGGCCCCGCCGGTACAACAAGGTGCTGCTCGCGCCGACGTTCCTGCGCGACTCGCTCCTCGACGAGGTCGAGCGGACGATCGCGGCGCACGAGCGCGGCGAGGACGCCCGCATCCTCATGAAGATGAACTCGCTCGTCGACCGGCGCTGCATCCGCGCGCTGTACCAGGCGTCGCAGGCCGGGGTGCCCGTCGACCTCAACATCCGCGGGATCTGCTGCCTGCGGCCCGGGGTGCCCGGCGTCTCGGACAACATCCGCGTCGTCTCCGTCCTCGGCCGCTTCCTCGAGCACTCGCGCGTCTACGCGTTCTTCCGCGGCGACGAGGTGAAGGTCTACACGGGCTCGGCGGATCTCATGCCGCGCAACCTGGACACGCGCGTGGAGCTCATCGTGCCGGTCGAGGACCGCGCCGTGCGCGACGACCTCCTCGACGCGGTCGAGCGCTGCCTCGTCGACGACGCGGGCGCATGGGACCTCGGTCCGGAGCGCACCTGGGTGCGGCGCACGCCGGGCCCCGAGCCCCGCGACGTGCAGCGCGAGCTCATGATCGGGCACGCGGCGCGCGCAGCCGAGGCCTCGTGACGGAAACGCCGTCGGAGGCCATCGCCGGGATCCGCGTCCACGCGCCGGCGCGCGGCAACCGGCGCCTCGAGAAGCTGCTCGCCGCGGTCGACGGCGACCTGCAGGTCAAGGGGTGGTGGCACGCCGCGGGCGTCAACGCGGCCCGGCTGCACATGAACGACCACTCGTGGGTCCACATCCAGATCGTGCTCAACATCGCGCTGCGGCTGGCCCGGCTCCTGTTCCGCGCCGGCGTGACGCCGAGCATCGTCGAGGATCACGGGATGAAGCAGCGCGACGCCGAGGTCGTCATCGCCGCGGCGGCGCTCCTGCACTGCGTCGGGATGTCCGTGCACCGCACCGACCACGAGACGTACTCGCTGTTCCTGTGCGCGGACAAGCTGCCGAAGCTGCTCGAGGGCATCTACGAGGAGCCGGAGCGCACGATCATCGTCGCCGAGGCGATGCACGCGGTGATCTCCCACCGCTCCCGCGGCAACCCGCTCACGATCGAGGCGGCCATCGTGCGCGTCGCCGACGCGCTCGACATGGCCAAGGGACGCTCGCGGGTCGAGGTCGAGGCCGGGCGCACGAACATCCACGCCGTCTCCTCCTACGCGATCGACGAGGTCCGGATCGGCGCGGGCGACGAGAAGGCGGTCCGCGTGGAGGTCGACATGAACAGCTCGGCGGGGATCTTCCAGGTCGACGAGGGCCTGGGGACGAAGCTCCGCGGCACGCCGCTGGCCGAGCACGTCGAGGTCGTCGCCCGCATCGAGGCCGAGCACGAGGAGCGGCTCGTCCCCGTCTTCCGCCTGTAGTCGTCGGCGCAGGCGACGCACGAACTCATGTGTGACAGCGAGCACACTCGGGAAGCCCCAAGGGTGCAGGCAGGGGGAAACCGAAGCTGCACCCGGGAGGTGCCTTTCTCATGGCGACAGCGAAGACCGCTGCGCTGAACGGCCACGCCCACAACCCGTCGTCGAACCGCCGCGTCCTCGCGGCGAGCTCCGTCGGGACCGTTCTGGAGTGGTACGACTTCTTCCTCTACGGCACGGCCGCGGCGCTCGTGTTCGACAAGCTCTTCTTCTCGAGCTCGCTCTCGGACACGGCTGCGACCCTCGCCTCGTTCGCGACCTTCGGCGCGGGCTTCTTCGCGCGGCCCTTCGGCGCCGCGCTCTTCGGGCACTTCGGCGACCGGGTCGGCCGCCGCAACATGCTCATCATCTCGCTGACGATGATGGGCCTCGCGAGCGCCGCGATCGGGCTGCTCCCGACCTACGCGTCGATCGGGCTCCTGGCCCCGATCCTCCTGGTGACGCTGCGGCTGATCCAGGGCTTCGGCGTCGGCGGCGAGTGGGGCGGCGCCGTCCTCATGGTCACCGAGAACGCGCCTGAGGGGAAGCGCGGCCGCTACGGCGCCTGCGTGCAGGTCGGTGTCCCCGCGGGCCTGCTGCTCGCGACCGTCACGTTCCTGATCATGGACTCGCTGACCACCGAGGCGCAGTTCATGTCCTGGGGCTGGCGCATCCCGTTCCTGCTGTCGATCGTGCTCGTCGCCGTCGGGCTGTTCATCCGCCTGAAGGTCGTCGAGTCGCCCGACTTCGAGAAGGCGAAGGAGCAGGGCAAGACGGAGGACGCTCCGGCGCCGATCGTGCAGACGGTGCGCGACCACCCGCGCGAGATGGCGACCGCGTTCGGCGCGCGCGTCGGCGAGAACGCGCTGTTCTACCTCTTCACGGTGTTCGTCCTGGAGTACGGCGAGAGCGAGCTGGGATTCGAGCGCAACCAGATCCTCATCGCGGTCATCGTGGCCGCGGCGATCGGGCTGTTCACCAACCTGTTCTGGGGGACGCTGTCGGATCGCGTCGGACGCAAGCCGGTGTACCTGTTCGGCGCCGTCCTGTCGCTCGTGTTCTCGTTCTTCTACATCCCGATGCTCGACACGGAGTCGATCGCGATCATCGTGCTCGCGACCGTCATCGGGCTGAACCTGGGCCACGATGCGATGTACGGCGTGCAGGCGGCGTTCTTCGCCGAGTCGTTCAGCGTGACGTCGCGCTACACCGGCGCCGGCATGGGCTACCACCTGGCCGCGGTGTTCGGCGGCGGCATCGCGCCGCTCGTCGCGACGGCGCTGCTGGCCACCGGCTCGAACGGCAAGCTGCTCGTCGGCGTCTACATGGCGGCGATGTGCCTCATCACGGTCGTCGCGGTGCTCCTCGCACGCGAGACGAAGGACCTCGACTTCCACGAGGCTCCGGCGGACCCGGAGCGCGAGGCGCGGTTCACCCGCGAGCCGCAGCGCGTGGCTGCGCGCACGACGAGGTAGCGGCTACCAGCCGCCCTTCCACTCCGACGACGTGGCGCGCGCCTTCGCGGCCTTCATCTTCTCTTCCTTGCGCTTGTCCGTCTGCCAGTAGATGAGGCTGGCGACGAAGACGAACAGGGGGAAGAACGCGATGAGGATGAACCCGAAGTTCGTGACGACCTTGTCGGTCGTCTCCCCGTACCAGCCCTGACCGCTCATGTCGGCCAGCGCGGGGGAGGCGGCCGCGAGGACGATCGTCACGGTCGCGGCGGTGAGGAGCGAGAGGCGGCGCATCGCCTCGGATCGTAGCTCACGAGACGGCCACGTACTCTCGATGGTGTGGCCGTTCTCATCGCCTCCGACCTCGGGAAGGACATCTCCGGCTCGCCGCTGTTCCGCGGTGTCTCGCTCAAGCTCGAGCGCCGCGACCGGCTGACCATCGCCGGGCGCAACGGGGCGGGCAAGACGACGCTCCTGCGCATGCTCGCGGGTCAGACGTCGGTCGACGCCGGGGAGCTCGCGTTCGAGAAGGGCGCCCGCGTCGCGCTGCACGATCAGCGCCCGCCGCGCGAGCGCGATCTGACCCTGCGCGACTACGTCCTCGCCGGCGCGGCGGAGCTCGTCGCGCTCGAGCAGGACCTGTCGGAGCTGGCGATGCGGATGGCCGACGGCGACGAGAAGGTCATGGACGCGTACGCGCGCGCCGAGGCGCGACTCGAGCACGCCGGCGGCTGGAACTGGCGCGACCGCGCCGCCGGCATGGTGCGGGGCCTCGGCTTCTCCGAGGACGACCTCGACCGCCAGCTCTCCACGTTCTCCGGCGGCCAGCTCACGCGCGCGTCGCTCGCCCGCGCGCTCGGGTCGCAGCCCGACCTCCTCCTGCTCGACGAGCCGACGAACCACCTCGACATCGAGTCGCTCGAGTGGCTGGAGCAGACCCTGCTCACGCTCGACACGGCGATCGTCATGGTGGCGCACGACCGCTGGTTCCTGGAGACGGTCGGCACGGCCGTCCTCGAGCTCGAGGCGGGCCGCGGGCGGTTCTTCCCCGGCACCTGGGCGCAGTGGCGCCGCGAGGCGGCTGCGCGCGAGATGGCGCTCGGCCGCGCGATCGACAAGCAGCGGCTCGAGATCGCGCGGATGGAGGCGTTCGTCGAGCGCTTCCGCTACAAGGCGTCCAAGGCGCGCCAGGCCCAGTCGCGGATCAAGGCGCTGGACAAGATCGATCGCATCGAGCGCGATCCCCGCGACAACCGCGAGCTGGGCTTCAAGTTCGGCGCGGTGGAGCGCTCGGGCCGCGTCGTCTTCGAGATGACCGGCGGCCGGATCGAGGTCGGCGAGGGGCGCGTCCTGCTCGACGGCGCCGAGATCTGGCTCGAGCGCGGCGAGCACGTCTCCCTCGTCGGCGCCAACGGCACGGGCAAGACGACGCTCATCGAGACGCTCGCCGGTCGCACGGAGCCCGCCGCGGGCAAGATCAGCCGCGGTCACAACGTCAAGCTCGGCTACCTGTCCCAGCACGCCGACGAGCTCAGCGCCGGCGGCGCCCGGACGGTGCTCGAGGCGTGCGTGAAGCGCACCGGCCTGACGCCGGGGAAGGCGCGCGCGCTGCTCGGGACGTTCCTCTTCAGCGGCGAGGAGGTCGAGAAGCCGCTCGACGGCATCAGCGGCGGCGAGCGCCAGCGGCTCACGCTCGCGATCCTCGTCTCCTCCGGCTCCAACGTCCTCATCCTCGACGAGCCGACGAACCACCTGGACCTCGACGCGCGCGAGGCGCTCGAGGACGCACTGCACGCCTACGAGGGCGCGCTGCTGCTCGTCTCGCACGACCGCGCGCTGCTGGACGCCGTGGGGTCGCGCACCGTCGCCGTCGAGGACGGCACGCTGCGGACCTACGTGGGCGGCTGGCCCGAGTACGTGCGCGTGCGCGAGGAGCGCAAGGCGAAGCCGGCGAAGTCCCCCGCGAAGAAGCCCGCCCCCAAGCCCGAGCCGGCGAAAGCGAAGGCGAAGGCGAAGGAGAAGCCGAAGGCGAAGGCCAACGGGAACGGCAACGGCGCGTCGAAGAACGCACGCCGCCGCCTGCGCGAGCTCGAGCGCGAGGTCGAGCAGGCGGAGTCCGTGCTGGCGCAGCTCGAGACGGAGCTCGCGGCGCCGGACGCGTGGGCGACGCCCGAGGCGTCCGCGGAGGCCACGGAGCGCCACCGGGAGGCCAAGCGCGCGGTCGAGGAGGCCTACTCCCGCTGGGAGGCGGCAAGCGCGTAGTGGACCTCCACTGGCGCTCCGCGACCGGCCTCGCCGCCGCGATCCGCACCCGTGAGCTCTCCTGCGGTGGAGGTCCTCGACCATCACCTCGACCGCATCGGCGCCGTCGACCCCGCGCTGAACGCCGTCGTCTTCCTCGCCGAACGCGACGAGCTGCAAGCGCGCGCCGAGGCCGCCGACCGGGCCGTCGCCGCAGGGGAGAAGCTCGGCCCGCTGCACGGGCTGCCCGTCGCGGTGAAGGACCTCATGGACGTCCGCGGCATGCCGACCACGCACGGCTCGCGGGCGCACGCCGACGCTGCGCCGGCCCAGGCCGACCACCTCATGGTCGCGCGGATGCGCGCCGCCGGCGCGATCGTCGTCGGCAAGACGAACACGCCGGAGTCGGGTCTCGGGACGCTCACCTACAACGACCTCTTCGGCCCGACGCGCAACCCCTGGGACACCACCCGTCACGCCGGCGGCAGCAGCGGCGGGGCGGCGGCAGCGGTCGCCGCGGGGCTGCTGCCGATCGCCGACGGCTCCGACAGCGGCGGCAGCCTGCGCTACCCGGCGTCGTTCTGCAACGTCGTCGGCCTGCGGCCGAGCGCCGGGCGCGTGCCGTCGAGCCGGGCGGGCGACGCCTGGAGCCCGCACGGGATCCTCGGCCCGATGGCGCGCACCTGCGCCGACGCCGGCCTCCTGCTCGCCGGGATGGCCGGGCCGCATCCCGACGCGCCGCTCTCGCTCCCCGACGACCCTGCGACGTTCGCGGGCGTCGAGCCGACCGGGCTGCGCGGCCTGCGTGTCGCCTGGAGCGAGACGGTCGGAGGCCTGCCGATCGATCCCGGCGTGACCGAGGCGCTGCGCGACACGCGCGTGCTGCTGGAGGAGCACGGCTGCGTCGTCGAGGACGTGGAGCCCGACATGGAGGGCGCCGACGAGTGCTGGGAGGTCATCGAGCTGCTCGGCTTCCTCATGTACAGCGGCGCGGAGGTCGACGAGCGTCCCGAGCTGCTGCGCGACGACCTCGTCCGCAACGTCCGGGAGGCCCGCGAGCTGACCCCCGACCGGATCGTCGCCGCCCAGTCCAAGCGCAGCGAGCTGTTCCGGCGCACCGCGCGGCTCCTCGAGCGCCACGACGTCCTCGCGACGCCCGCCACCCCGGTCACGGCGCCGCCGGTCGAGGTGCCGTGGGTGCGCGAGGTGGCGGGGGTCCCGATGGAGCGCTACTTCGACTGGCAGCGGGTGGCGTGCCGCGTCACCGCGACGAGCCACCCCGTCCTCGCGCTCCCGGGCGCGTTCGCCGCCGACGGGCTGCCGATCGGCCTGCAGCTCGTCGGCCGCCACCGCGACGAGCTGGGCCTGCTGCGGATCGGCGCGGCGATCGAGGACGCGACCGGGCTGACCGATCGTCATCCGTCGCTCTAGGTGTCAGGCTGTCGCCATGTCCGACGACGAAGAGGACACCGTCCTGTGGTCGATGACCTGCAACTCGTGCGACAACGAGTGGATGCAGGTCACGCCGGCCGACTCCGACCCCGCCGCTGAGGAGATCGAGTGCCCGGCGTGCGCGAGCACCATGCTCGACGCCGAGTACGCCGGGCGCCGGTAGCCCGGCTCAGACCACGACGGACCGCAGTCCCGCCGGCGGCCACGTGACCGGGCAGTGGCCCGCGACCAGCCGCGCGCCCTCCGTGGCGGCGAGCGCGACGAGACGGTCGTGCGACGAGCGGCGCAGCGGCACGTCGTCCGCCACGGCCGACCAGCCGATCGGCGTGTCCGTGTCGATGCCCTCCTGCAGATCGATGGCGTCCATGGCGAACAGCCACGTCGTCCCGTCCTCCATCCGCACGCGGTAGGACATGTGCCCCGGCGTGTGGCCGGGCGTCGACAGCGCGTCGATCCCGGGGGCGACGACGCCGTCGCCGTCGAGCTCGCGCCACGCGATCGCCGGGTCGGCGTAGTCGCCGGGCACGTACGCGGCGTCGACCGCGGCCGGCGTGCGGGCGAAGGCCAGCTCGCGCCGCTGGACGACGACCGGCGGCCCGCCGGCGAGCAGCGGCAGCCCGCCGCTGTGGTCCACGTGGAGGTGGCTCACCGCCGCGACCGCGAGGTCGCCGACCGCGAGCCCGACCGCGTCGAGCGCCGCCAGGAGCGGGTGTCCGTCGCCCGGGATGTCGGGGCCGCGGCCGCGGTAGATCGCCTCGCCGAGCGCCGGATCGCGGAAGGCGGGGGAGATGCCGGTGTCCAGCAGCGCCCAGCCCGCCTCGCCGTGGACCAGGATGGCGATGATCGGCAGGCGCAGCCGCTCGTCGCCGCCGCCCTCGAGCGACAGCCAGCGCGGCGTGAACTCGTGCGCGAGCGTCAGCGCGATGATCTCGTCACAGGCCATCCGGCGGTAGATTACGGATCCAATCTGAGCAAGAGAGGATCCACGATCAGCGCGTCCCGGCCGTTCCCCGACGAGGACTACCACGCCCGCAACGAGGCGGTGCGCGCGGAGATGGCGCGGCGCGGCATCGACGTCCTCCTCGTCACGAGCCCGGCGAACCTCCTCTACCTCACCGGCTACGCGGCGATCTGGTACCCGTGGCGGCTGCCGCTGGGCGCAGCGGTCGTCCGCGAGCCGGCGACCGTCCTCTTCTTCGACTGGACGCGCCACGAGGGCTACGCGCGGCTGCATGCGCTGTTCGACGAGCTCGTGCTGATGGAGTACGCGGGCGCGCCGGAGGTCGTGGCGGGCGCCCTCGCCGGTCGTGGGACCGTCGGCCTCGAGCGGTGGGGGCAGACGCCCGCGGCGCCGATCCTGGACGGCGTCGCCGCAGCCCTGCGCGCGCACGGTGCCGACGTCGCCGACGGCGACTGGATCGTCGACACCGTCCGCCAGGCCAAGTCGCCTGCCGAGATCGAGCGGATCCGCCGCGCCGCGGCGATGGCCGACACCGCGGTCGGCGCCCTCCGCGAGGAGCTGCGGCCCGGCATGTCGGAGCTCGAGATCGCGGCGCGGCTCATCACGCTGCTCGTCGACGCGGGCAGCGAGCTCGCCGCCTGCAACCCGCTCGTGTCGTCCGGTCCGACGGCCTGGTGCGACAACCACGCCGCACCGTCGCACCGCCGGGTGACGGACGGCGACGTCGTCTCGGTCGACGTGTGCGGCGTGGTGGACGGCTACCACGCGAACCTCTCGCGCACGTTCGCCGTCGGCACGGTGAACCGGCGTGCGCAGGACATGCTCGCCCGCGTCGCGGACGGCGTGCTGGAGCTGCAGCGCGAGGCGCGTCTCGGCGACGGCCCTGAGATCGCCGCGGCCGCGGCCGAGCGCTACGTGCGCGACCGCATCCCCGCCGAGCGCATCTGGTGGGTCGGCGGGTACGCGCTCGGCCTCGCCCTCCCGCCGAGCTGGGTCGGGCACACCTACCTCGCCAACGACGGCCTCGAGCGGACGACCTGGCAGGCGGGCTCCGTCTTCAACTACGAGACGATCCTGCTCGACCGCGACGACGGGTTCGAGGCGGCGACGATCGACACGCTGCTCATGACCGAGCACGGCCTGGAGGTGCTCTCGGCGCTCCCCCGCGAGCTGCTGGTCGCCTGACGTCCCGCCGCCGCACGCGGCATGCTCCCGGCCGTGGCCGAACCCCTGTACTGGTGGAGCGCGCGCGATCTCGCGCACGCGATCGCCTCCCGCGAGCTCTCCGCGGTGGAGGTCATGCGGGCGCACCTCGACCGCATCCACGAGGTCAACCCGCGGCTCAACGCCATCGTGACGCTGCTCGACGACGACGCGGCGCTCGCGATGGCGCAGGAGGCCGACCGCGCGGTCGCCGCCGGCGGGCCGCTCGGCCCGCTGCACGGCCTGCCGTTCGCGGTGAAGGACCTCATGGACACGGCCGGCATGCGCACCACCTACGGCTCGCCGCTGTACGCCGACCACGTCCCCACGACCGACAGCCTGCTCGCGCGGCGCGTGCGCGAGGCGGGCGCCCTCGTCATCGGCAAGACGAACACGCCGGAGTGGGGCGCGGGCTCGCAGACGTTCAACCCCGTCTTCGGCGCCACCCGCAACCCCTACGACCCCACCCTGACGTGCGGCGGCTCGAGCGGCGGCGCCGCCGTCGTGCTCGCCTCGGGGATGCTGCCGCTCGCCGACGGCTCCGACCTCGGCGGCAGCCTGCGCAACCCGGCCGCGTTCTGCAACGTCGTCGGCGTGCGCCCGGCCCCGGGCCGCGTGCCGTCGGGCGCGCCGGGCGACGCGTTCAACCCCCACCCGATCCTGGGCCCGATGGCCCGCAGCGTGGCCGACGCGGGGCTGCTGCTCTCCGTCCTCGCGGGTCACGACAGCGTCGCGCCGATGGCGCTCGACGACGATCCGCGCGCCTTCGCGTCGCTTCCCGCCCGCGGGCTCGAGGGCCTGCGGATCGCCTGGAGCACGACGACCGCCGGCCTGCCCTACGAGCCGGAGGTCCTGAGCGTGCTCGCCGGAACCCGCGAGCGGCTCGTGGGCAGCGGCGCGCAGCTCACGCAGCTCGAGCCGGACCTCGACGGCGCGGACGAGGTCTTCGAGACGTTCCGCGCGCTCGGCATGGTCCCGATGGCTGCGGAGATCGAGGCGCATCCCGACGGCTTCAAGGAGACGGTGCGCCGCAACGTCGCGCAGGGCCTGGCGCTGACGCCGACCGGCATCGCGCGCGCCGCGACGCTGCGCACCGAGCTGTACCGCCGGGCCGCGGCCCTGCTCGCCGAGCACGACGTGCTCGCGCTGCCGGTCACGCAGGTCGTGCCGTTCCCCGTCGAGCGCGAGTTCCCGACCGAGATCGCCGGCGCGCCGATGGACGGCTACCTCGAGTGGATGCGCAGCTGCTCGCGGATCTCCGCCACGACGCTCCCGGCGATGTCGGTCCCCGCGGGCTTCACCCCGGCCGGGCTGCCGGTCGGGCTGCAGCTCGTCGGCGCTCCGCGCGGCGAGCGTGCGCTGCTGGCGATCGGGGCCGCGGTCGAGGAGCTCCTCGGCGCCGGCACCAGGCGCCCGTCCGTCTAACGCACCCGGCGCGTCGCGGACAGCCGGCTCGTGAGCACCGTCCCGAGGGTCAGGACGAGCACCGCGATGATGGTGACCACGACCGACACGGCCGACAGCTCGGGCGAGATCGACTCCGACGCCGCGCCGTAGAGCTCCTGTGGCAGCGTCGTCTTGTCGATCGGCGCGAGGAACAGCGCGAGCGTCGCCTCGTCGAAGCAGATCGTGAACGCGAACAGCCAGCCCGCGAAGAGGCTGCCGCGCACGAGCGGGAGGTCGATCTTCCAGGCGATCATCGGCCAGCGCGCGCCCATGGTCGACGCGGCGCGCCCGAGGGCGGGATCGACGCGCGCGAGGCCGCCGGCCACCACGACGTACACGAGCGGGAACGCGATGAGCGACTGCGCGAGGATGAACGGCACGAGCGTGTCGCCGAGCGCGGGGATCTCCAGGAACAGCTCGTAGACGCCGAGCGCGTAGGCGATGTAGGGGATCGCGAGCGGTGCGATGAAGATGCTGCGGAACAGCGTGCCCGTCCGCGCGTGCTGCAGGCGGCGCATCCCGAGCGCGGCGAGCGAGCCGAAGACGAGTGCGATGAGGCTCGCCGCGAGGCTCGTCTGCACCGAGGTCCAGAACGGCGTCGTCCACGTGTCGTCCTGCGTGAGCCGGTCGTACCACTGCAGCGAGAAGCCCTTGGGCGGGAACTCGAGCAGCTGGCCGCCGGTCCACGACGTCGGGACGACGATGAGCATCGGCAGCGCGAGGAAGAACGCGAGCAGCCCGCCGACCGCGAGGATCGGCAGGCGCAGCGGCCCGCTCGCGCGACGCAGGTCGTTCACGACGCCCGCTCCTGCTCCCACTGCTTGGAGATGCCGAGCATGCGGTCGGACAGCGCGTAGAGCAGGAGCACGACCGCGAGCAGCAGGAGGCTCATCGCCGCGGCGACGTTGTCGGCCTGCGGCTGGTTGAACGTGCTGCCGATGAGGCCGGCGACCGTCGGGGAGGTCGGGTCGCCGAGCAGCGAGGGCGTGATGAAGAAGCCCAGCGACATGATGAAGACGAGCACGGCGGCGGAGAGCATCCCCGGGCGCAGCTGGGGGAGGACGACGCGCCGCAGCGTCAGCATCGGCCGGGCGCCCATGACGCGCGCCGCGCGCAGCTGGGTCGGCTCGATCTGCCGCAGCGACTGGAAGATCGGCAGGACCGCGTAGGGCATCATCACGTGGACCATCGCCGGGTAGGCCGCGATCGTCTTCTGGTAGACGTCGAGCGGCTGGTCCAGCAGCCCGATCCCGTGCAGCGCCCAGTAGATCGCGCCCTGCGGGAGCTGCAGCAGGATCCACCCGTACGTGCGGACGAGCAGCGGCGTCCAGAAGATCAGGAACAGCAGCCCGAACAGCACGACCTGCGCCCAGCGCGGCGCGAGACCCAGCGCCAGCGCGTAGACCGTTCCCGCGACGAGCGTCAGGACCGTCACGACCGCAGCCATGAGCAACGTGCGCGGGATCGCGTCGCGGAACGCGTCGTCGCCGACCGCCGTCGACAGCCCGGCGTTCGTGAACGTCCGGATGACGAGGAAGACGATCGGCAGCCCGAGCAGCAGCAGCAGGAAGACGATCGGCGGGACGAGCAGCCACGACGCGCCCGACCCCGACAGCGCTCCCTGCAGCACCCGGCGTCGCGGTGCCGCGGGCGCGGCGGGCGCGGTGGTCACCGACATGGAGACAATCCTATGGAGATTGGATCCATTGTCAACGCGCGAGCAGCCGCCGCGGCACGTCGACCAGCATCGCCTCCACGTCGGCGCCGCGCTCGCGCAGCCGTGGCACGACGGTGCGCATCAGGTGGTCGTAGCCGAAGCCGCCGTGCGCGCGCAGCGCGGCCGGCGTCCAGACCCCGCAGGCGAGGACCTGGCTCCCGTCGCCGGCCAGGTCGCAGACCGCGTCGATGCGCTGCGCGTCGGTCGCCGACCACAGGCCGGCGCGCGGCGGCGCCTCGTAGCCGAAGCACCACTTCAGCGACGCGCCGGTCGCGAGCAGCTCGCGCAGCCGTGCCCGGTCGGCGTGCAGCCCATCGATGTTCGAGAGGACGATCCGCTCGCCGGGGACGCCCTCGGCGAGCAGCAGGTCCAGCCCCGGCGCCGCGCCGCCGCCACGGGCGTCGACCCGCGCGAGGACGCACGCCCCGGTCCGCAGCGCCGCGGCCGCGGTCGCGCGCAGCACGCGCTCCTCGACCGGCGCCACGGGGTGCCCGGTGCCGATGAGCCCCAGCACGCCGGCGCGGAAGCCGCAGCCCGGGAGCTCCGCCGTCAGGCAGGCGACGAGGTGCTCGGTCAGGGCGTCGACCGACAGCTCCTGCAGCCAGGGCGGCAGGGTCCGGCCGAGGTAGGCGCCGGCGCCGGCGATCACGTGCACGCCCGCCGCGCGGGCGATCTCCGGGAGGGCGGGGCTCGGCCCGCCGAAGCCCCACACGGTCGGGTCCACGACGGTGCCGAGCCCGGCGGCCGCGGCGAGCGCCAGCTCGCGTGCGGCAAGGTCCGGGTCGTCGAGCGTCGCGCCGGGGACGAGCGCCGACAGGTCGCTCACGAGATGCTCGTGCATCGACACGGCCCCCAGCGCGGCCGGGTCGACCGGCCCGAGGACCGTCTCTACGACCACGCCCAGCGGCGCGTCGTCTTCGACGGCAGCAGGGAGGCGATGGTGACGCGCCGCACCGCGCCGGCATCGAAGTCGATGACGTGCGCGGACGGCCCGTAGTCGCCGATGAGCTCGCGGCAGAGGCCGCAGGGCGACACGACGCGCCACGTGCCGTCGGGCAGCCGCAGGACGGCGGCGATCGTGTCGATCTCGGCCTCGCCGGCGGCGAGCGCCGTGCCGATCGCGATCCCCTCGGCGCAGATCGACGCACGGCCGATGCTGCTCTCGACGTGCAGCCCGAGGTGCACCGCCCCGGACCGCATCCGGACGGCGGCCGCCACCTCGTGACGTCCCTCGACGTATCGCGTGTCGAGCAGCCCGCGCGCCGCCTCGACGAGCGCGCGATCCGCCGGGTCGAGCCCCTCGATCACCCGATCCCCAGGATGCGAGCGATGTTGCCGCCCTCGACGAGCGCGCGGTCCGACGGGATCCTCGATGGCCTTCGCGATCTTCATGCGCTCCAGGTCGAAGTCGCTGCCCGGGTACTCGCTGCCCATCACGATCTTCTCCGGTCCCACGCGCGCGTACGCCACCCGCACGTCGGACAGCATCGTGGCCGACGTCTCCAGGTAGATGTGCTCGTTGCGCGCGGCGACGATGCACGCCTCGGGCACGTTCCAGACCGCGCCCATGTGCGCGATGAGCACCGGCACCTCGGGGAAGCCGCGGCTGATCTCCTCGATCGCCAGCGGCGTGACGAACGCGTCGTCGAGCGCGTTGACGAGGATCGCCAGGCCGGCCTCGCGGCAGGCGGCCCAGACCGGGTCGAGCAGGCCGTGGTCGGCGACGTGGTAGCCGTGCAGCGACGGGTGGAGCTTCAACCCCAGGATGCCGGGACGCCGTGCGAGCGCAGCGATCTCGTCGATGGCGTCGTCGGCCTGCGGCATGATCTGGCCGAAGCCGTACAGCCGGTCCGGGTGCGCGGCCACGAGGCCCGCGATGAAGTCGTTCTCGATGCGCTGCGCGAGCGAGCACACCATCGCCATGTCGACGCCTGCGGCGTCCATGCGCGCGAGCAGGCGGTCGACGTCGAACGGCCGCCGCGGCGCGTCCGGGTTCCCGCCCGTGAGGTAGTCGGAGCGGCCGCGGACGTCCTGCGCGGAGTTGTAGGCGTCGATCACCATGAGCCGCATGTTAGGCGGGGATGCAATCTTGACAGATGTGGATACAATCGCGCCCGGGTCGCCACCGAACTCCACGGAGGACCACACTCACATGACGCGTAGGCTCATTCGCCCCGGCGAGACTCCTCTCGATCGACGGGCGTTCCTCGGTCGTGCCGGGCTGGGCGTCGGGGCACTCGCGCTGCCTGGGCTCCTCGCATCCTGCGGCGACGACAGCAGTGACTCCGCGGGGGGCTCGGGCTCCTCGACCTCGACCGCGGCCGAGTCCTCCGGCCTGGACAAGCTGATGGCCGACGTGAAGTCCAAGCAGCTCGTGGTCGCCGGCTACGGCGGCACGACGCAGGACGCGCGCTCGGAGATCTTCATCAAGCCGTTCGCCAAGGAGGTCGGCGTCCGGCCCCTGGAGCCGATGATCGAGGGCTCGCTGGGCGACGACATGATCCTGGGGACGACCCCGGCGAAGTGGGACATGTCCCACAGCTCCAACTGGTTCATCGGCTACGCGCAGAAGCACGGCAAGAAGCCGCTGCCCAAGCTCGACGCAGCCATCCCGCGCGAGGACAACGTCGAGGGCAACTTCCCCGACTACTCGGTGCAGACGTTCGTGACGGCCTACGTCGCCGGCCACCTGCCGAACACGTTCGAGGGCGGCGGCCCGAAGTCGTGGGCCGACGTGTACGACACGAAGAAGTTCCCGGGCAAGCGCATCGTGCCCGCCCCGGGCTACTACGAGGGCGTGGCGGAGCCCGCGCTGCTCGCCGACGGCGTTCCGCCGGACGAGCTGTACCCGCTCGACCTCGAGCGCGCGCAGGCGAAGATCGCCTCGATCTGGGACGACCTCGTCTTCTACACCGAGTACCCGCAGATGCAGACCCTGCTGACGAGCAAGTCGGGCTCGATCGCGATCGGCCCCAACGGCCTGCTGCAGGGCCTCATCAACAAGGGCGTGGACGTCACCGTCGCCTGGGACGCGATCCCGATCCTCGCCCCGAACTGCTTCATCATCAACCCGGACGCCCCGAACCTCGACGCCGCGCAGGCCTACGCCGGCTGGGTCACGGACCCGAAGCGCATCGCGGAGTTCTGCAAGGCGACGAACTACGGCCCGGGCTTCAAGGCCGCGTTCGACGAGATGGACGAGGAGACCAAGCAGAACCTGCCCAACGCGCCGGGCCGGACGACCGTCTCCTACGACAGCCAGTACTTCATCGACAACTACGACAAGCTCATCGCCTTCAACAAGAAGCTGTTCAAGGACAAGGGCAACCCGACCTAGGTCCGGGGCCTACGCCTCGTAGACCACCTCGCCGCCGACCATCGTCAGCAGCGTCTCACCGTCGCGGCACTCCTCCGGTGTCGCGGCGAGCGGGTCGACGCTGAGCGCGGCGAGGTCCGCGGGCGCGCCGGGGACGAGCCGCCCGCGCTCGGGCGCGACCGCCACCGCCGCGGCGCCCGTCGTGTAGAGCTCCAGCGCCGCCTGCGCGCTCACCGCCTGCGCCGCGCCGACCGGCTCGTCGCTGCCCGAGATCGTCCGGCGCTGCAGCTGCCAGAACGCCCAGAGCGGCGCGAGCGGGACGCCGGGACCGTCGGACCCCGCGCCGACCGTGACGCCGGCCTCCAGCCACGCGCGGATGGGGTGGGCCTCGCCGATGCGTTCCGTGCCGAAGCGCTCCACCAGGCCCGCTCCGAACGACCACTGCAGCGGCGGCTGCGTCGCGACGAGCACGCCGAGCTCGCGCGTGCGGCGCATCTGCTCGGGCGTCGGCCAGAGGTAGGCGTGGATGAGCGTGAACGGGAGGCCCGCGGTCGGGCCCGCAGCCTCGATCGCGTCGAGGACGAGCCCGATCGCGGCCGTCCCGACGCAGTGCACGCCGAGCCCCAGGCGGGCCGTCGCGGTCCATGCCGCCCACGAGCGCAGGCCCTCGGTGGAGGTCGTCTGGTTGCCGCGGTAGCCGTCGGTCCCGGGCCAGTCCTCGTCGAGGAGCGCGGTGCCCAGGGAGCCGCCGCCGTCGAGGAACAGCTTGGCCGGGCCGAGGCGCAGGACGTCGCCGCCGCGCAGCGCGTCGAGGTCGCCGAACGCCGCGAGCACCGTGCCCGGATGCACCTCGCCGTCGCCGAGCGGCATCGCCGTCGTGCGGATCGTCAGCTCGCCGCGCTCGGCGAGCGCGCGGTAGGCGTCCAGCTCACCCGGCGTGAGCGCCGGGTCGACGACGCTCGTGATCCCGGCGGCGTGGAACACGGGCTGGATCTCGCGCAGCCAGCGCAGGCGATCGGCCTCCGCGACGGCGGGCATCGCCCGCTCGACGAGCTCGACCGCGGGGCGCTCGGTGAGGAAGCCGGTCGGCTCGCCCTGCGCGTCGCGCTCGATGACGCCGCCCGGCGGGTCCACGGTCGCGGCGCCGATCCCGGCGACGCGGAGTGCGCTCGTGTTGACGAGGCCGTCGTGGGAGCGGCGGTCGAGGAGCAGCGGCCGCCCGCCCGTCGCCTCCTCGAGCTCCGCGTGCGTGGGGAAGCGGCCCTCGGCGAGGTCGCGGGCATCGATGTCGGCCGATCCCTCGAGCCAGCCCCGGCCGGGGTTCGCCGCTGCGAAGTCGGCGATGCGACGGGTGATCTCGGCGATGCTCCGCACGCCGGCGAGCGAGACGCGGTCGCGCTCGCGCCCCCACCAGAGCATGTGGACGTGGCTGTCGATGAGGCCGGGGACGACCGTGCCCGGCAGCGCGCGGGTCGCGGTCCCTGCGGGGACGGCCGCGGCGACCTCGGTGGCCGCTCCCGTGGCGGCGACGACGCCGTCCTCGATGGCGACGGCCTGGACGCGAGGGTGCTCCGGATCGAGCGTGAGGATGTCGCCCGTGACGATGAGTGCCGACATGTGGATCCAACCTTAGACCGATAGCATCCAATACGTGGCGCGGACGGAGGGTCTGGACCGGACGTTCTGGCTCCTGTGGGCCTCGTCCGCGCTGTGCTTCGTGTCGGTCGGGGCCTACGCGCCGGTGCTGCCCGTGTTCGTCCGCACCGAGCTCGGGGGCGGGCCCGCGGAGATCGGCCTGGTGACCGGCGCGACGGCGGCCGTCTCGATCCTGCTGCGCCCGGGCGCGGGCGCGTTCGGCGACCGCCGCGGACGCAGGCGCGCGGCGGTGCTCGGCGGCGTGCTGCTCGCGGCCGGGCCGCTCGTGCTCGTCGCGCCGGGGCTGCTGGCCGTCGCGCTGCTCGCGCGGCTGCTCATCGGGCTGGGCGAGGCGCTGCTGAACGTCGCGACGACCGCGTGGGCGTTCGACCGCGCGCCCCACGCCCGCCGGGCGAGGGTCATGGGGATGTTCAGCACGAGCATCTGGATCGGGTTCGGCGTGGGGCCGCAGGTCGCGGAGGTGCTGCGCGAGGCGTGGGGGTTCGACGCCGTCTGGGTGTGGTGCGCTGCCACCGCGCTCGTCGCCGGCGGGCTCGCCCGCCTCATCCCCGCGCCGCCGACGCACCCGCCCGAGCCGGGGCCTCGCGCGCGCCTCGCGGGTCCGCGCGCCGCGCTCGTGCCCGGGACCATCGTGGCCCTCGCGCTGCTGGGGGAGGGGGCGCTGCAGGCGTTCGGCGTCGAGCACCTCGTCGACCGCGGGGTGGCGCCCGGCGGCGGCATCGGCGGGGCGGCGAGCGTCTTCACGGTGTTCGCCATCGCCGCGCTCGTCGCACGCGTGCCCGCGGGAGACCTCGTCGACCGGCGCGGCTCCCACGGCCCGGCGTTCGGCGCGCTGCTGCTGGTCGCGGCGGGCTGGACGCTCATGTCGATGGCGTCGAGCTTCGGCGCGGCGGCGGCGGCCGCCGCGCTCGTCGGCGTGGGCATCTCGGTCCTGTTCCCGGCGCTGAGCCTGGTCGTCACCGACCGCGTCCCCGCGCGGTCGCGCGGGGCGGCACTCGGCGGCTACATCGCCTTCATGGACGTCGGCCTGGGACTCGGTGCGGTGGGCGGCGGGCTGCTCGTCCACGCGACCTCGACCCAGGCCCTGTTCGTCGTCGGCGCGGCCGGATCGCTCCTGGGCGCCGCGTTGACCCTCTTCGACGCTAGGCGGCCACGGGGGCCGGCCACAGCTCCTTCGTCGCGATCTGCGCCCCCTCGACCATCGCCTGCAGCTTCGCCCACTGCGTGAACTGCGGCACGCGCTTCGTGCTCGCCGTCTGCGCGAAGCCGCAGTCGGTGCCCGCCATGACGCGCTCGCGCCCGACGAGCCCGGCCAGCCGGACGAGGCGCTGGGCGACGAGCTCGGGGTGCTCGACCATCATCGTCTGGTGGGTCACGACGCCCGGGACGAGGACCTTGTCGTCGGGCAGCGTGACGTCCTCCCAGATGCGCCACTCGTGCTCGTGGCGGGCGTTGCCCTGCTCGATGAGGAGGTAGCGAGCGTTGACCTGCAGCACCATGTCGATGACGTCGCGCAGCAGCGGATCCTGCGTGTGCGGCGCATGGTCGCTGCCGCTGCAGATGTGGTACCGGACGCGGTCCGCCGGGATGCCCTCGAGCGCGTGGTTGAGCGCGTCGACGCGCAGCTGCGCCCAGCGGCGGTAGTCCTCCGGCGTGCCGCCGCGCAGGCGGATCGTGCCGAACATGTGCCACAGCACGGCGTCGTCGACGTGGACCATGATCCCCGCCGCGTGGATCCGGCGGTACTCGATGCGCAGCGCGTCGGCGAGCGCGTAGACGAACTCCTCCTCGGTGGCGTAGTGCTCGTTGCGGAACCAGTAGACGCTCGCCGGTGCCACGCACGGGATGAAGGAGTCGACGACGTCGACGCCCTCGAGCGCCGACGTGAGGTTCGCGATGTCCTTGTCGACGTCGCCGCCGACGTACTCGATCGGGCCGTCGCAGACCCAGAGCAGCCCGGACGCCTTCTCGTCCTCGCCGTGCTCCTCGCCGTCGGAGTCGACCGGCATGAACTCGGTGTAGAGGCCCGCGGACCCTCCGTGCGCCTCGGGATCGAGCCCGGCGGGCAGCGTCATGTCGGTCGCCGGCACCTTGCGCGGCGTGATGCCGGTCACGCGGTCGTAGATGTAGGTGATCCAGCTCGTCTTGCCCATCTCGCCGTCGTCGACGACGTCCACGCCGACCTCCGCCTGCTTGGCGACCACGTCGGTGACCGCGCGCTCGAGGTCGCGGTCGAGCGCCTCGGCGTCGTACTCGTCGTGGGCCTCACGCGCCTTCAGGGCGGTCGTCAGGGAGTCGGGCCTCAGCAGGCTGCCGACGTGGGTGGTCAGGATCCGGTCCATCTGTCTCCCCCTATGCGCGGTCGAACTCGAGCTGCAGGTCCGCCAGCCCACGGAACGTCGGGCTCACGAGATGCGAGGGCTGGGTGCCCGCGGCGAGTCGGATGTCGTCCAGTCGTGCGAAGAGGCGCTCGAACGCGATGTGCGCCTCCAGGCGCCCGAGCGGGGCGCCGATGCAGAAGTGCGGGCCCTTGCCGAAGGCCAGGTGGTCGATCGCGTTCGCCCGGTGCGGGCAGAACTCCTCGGCGTCCTCGCCCCACTTGGCCGCGTCGCGGTTGGCCGACGCGATCATCGTGATGAGGTAGGCGCCCTTCGGGATGCGGACGCCGGCGATCTCGGTGTCCTCCCGCGCCACGCGCGGGATCCACTGCAGCGGCGAGTCCGCGCGCAGGGACTCCTCGAGGAAGATCCGCAGCCTGGACGTGTCGGCGCGCATCTCGGCCATGAGCGCCGGGTTCTCGACGAGCGTCAGCATCGCGCTGGAGACCAGGTGCCCGGTCGTGGTGATGCCGGCGCCGACGAACTGCCCCAGGTCGGCGCGGACGATCCCGAGGTTGAACGCCCCGTCGGCGGCGATCTGCGCCTGGATGGTCTCCGACAGGCCGTCGTCGGTCGGCTGCTCGACCCGCTTGAGGATCTCCGCGGTGATCCGCGGCCCGGCGTCGAGGATGTGCGGCTTCTGGCCCTCGACCATGTCGTCGGTCAGGTACTGCTCGCCGCCCTTCCACTCCGCGATCCCCCAGGCGTGCATCCAGGGGAAGTCCTCGGGGCTGAGCCCGAGGATGCGGATGATCAGCTGCGTCGGCATGGGGTAGGCGAACTGCGTCATGAGCTCGACCCGGCCGTCGTCGATGAAGCCGTCGATGAGGCCGTCGACGATCTCCTCGATCCACGGGCGGTAGCCCCTGACGCGCGCGGGCTTGAGCAGCTGGAACATGCGGTCGCGCCGGGCCTTGTGGTGCGGCGGGTCCAGCTCGATGACGTTCTTCACCATGCCGGTGGACGTCAGCGAGTGCTCCGGCACGGGCTCGGGTCCCGGCCAGTCGAAGGGGTTCAGCCGCTCCTCGCTGCAGCCGGTGAACAGGTCCTCCCGGCGCAGGACGAACTCGACGTCCTCGTAGTGGGAGACGAGGTAGCGGTTCTCGCCGACCTGGTGCACCGAGCCCGCTTCGCGGATCCGGGACAGGGTCGGGAACGGGCACTCCACCTCGGCGATCGAGGGGTAGTCGAACCCCTGCGCGTGCGTCTGCACCAGCTCTCCTCTCGCGACGGGCCCCATCGGCCTGCTGGTCAGGTGGTCAACGGTATACCATCAGGCCAGCGACCGGATGCTAGGGCAAGAAGCTCCGTCCGGTGGCGTCGAGCCGCGGCGGGCCGTAGCGGTTCGGAGCGGCCGAGGGCGGCCCCCGGAAGGGCTGCGCCTCCGGCCGCTCGCCCGGACGCACGAGCCGCTCGGGTCGTGGGCTCATCGCGCCGCGGCACCCGTACGACCCCGTGACGACGCGCTCGCCGCGCAGGCGGACGCTGACCACGACGCGGCAGCTGCTCGCGGGAGCGTCCTCGGTGGAGAGGCCGACGGGGCAGTCGACGCGCCGCGGCCCGACCGCGAAGCAGTAGGCGTCGCTGATGCAGCCGCGCCGGGGATCGCACAGGCGCCGCGCCCGGGAGCTCGCGGCGAGGAACGCGGTCGCGAGGTCGAGGTCGCCCGTGTCCTCGCCCGCCGTGCGCGTGACGTGCGCGACGCGCGAGCGCACGACGCCCAGGCGCTGGCCTCCGATCCCGAAGAACCGCGCCTCGGCGGTGATCGCGTTGTCGCCGAGCCCGAGGACCACGCGCGCCCGGAACCGGTCGCGCCCGTACTGCGGCGCGATGCGCCGCCCGTTCACCGTGAGGCCGACGACCTGGTACCCGCTGGACGGCGCGCGGACGGTGCCCGTCACGTCCACCGACCGCTCGGCGGTCGAGCTGCCGTCACGCGGAGCGGTGATGGTCAGCGGGCTCGCCGCCGGCGCCCGCGGCCCCCCGGCGTCGCTCCCGCAGCCGCATCCGCCCAGGAGCGCGCTCGCCAGGGCGAGGAGGCATCCGGCGGCGATTGACGTTGGAATCCAATGTCACTTAGATTGTGCCCCATGAGCGTCCGGGTGACCCTCGAGGACGTCCGCGTGGTGCTCGGCGGCTCGGAGATCCTCCATGGCGTGTCGCTCGAGCTGTCCGCGGGCGAGTTCATCACTCTGCTGGGCCCGTCCGGCTCGGGCAAGACCACGACGCTCAACGTCATCGCCGGCCTCGTTCCGACGACCGGCGGCGACGTGCGCTTCGACGACACGTCGGTCGTCGCCCAGCCGAGCCACGACCGGGACATCGGCATGGTGTTCCAGTCCTACGCGCTGTTCCCGCACATGACCGTGGGGCAGAACATCGAGTTCGCCCTCCACGCGCGCAAGGTCCCTCGTGGCGACCGGCGGGGGATCGCGGAGCGGTCGCTCGACCTCGTCCAGCTCCCGGAGATGTACGGACGACCGATCACGTCGCTGTCCGGCGGCCAGCAGCAGCGCGTCGCACTCGCCCGCGCGCTGGCGCCGAACCCGAGCGTCCTCCTCCTCGACGAGCCGCTCGCCGCGCTCGACAAGCAGCTGCGCGAGCTCATGCAGGTCGAGATCAAGCGCATCCAGCGGGAGGTCGGCGTCACGACCGTCGCGGTCACGCACGATCAGACGGAGGCGATGACGATGTCGGACCGCGTCGCGATCATGCGCGACGGCGAGATCGAGCAGCTCGACACGCCGGAGGAGCTCTACCGCCGCCCCACGACCGTCTTCGCCGCGCGCTTCCTGGGCGAGGCCAACCTGCTGCCCGTGGCGGAGGGCAGGCTCGTCGGCTTCGACGCGCCGGTGTCGGCGCGCGAGGGCACCGCCGTCGTGCGCCCCGAGGAGCTCGCGCTGGCGGAGACCGCCGGGCCGGATGCCGCGCGCCTGAGCGTGCAGGTCACCACCGCGAGCTTCCAGGGCACGCGCTACCGGATCGAGTGCCTGCATCCGGCGTGCGGCACGATCGTCGCCACGCTGCCGCCCGACACCCCGCCCGCGCTCATCGGGCCGGGATCGACGCTGGAGCTCGCGCGATCCGGCGCCGGGCCCGTGCACGTCCTCGGCGAGTCGCTGCCGCAGGCGCGCGCCGAGGCGGAGCTCGCGGCCGCCGTCAGCTAGATGGTCGAGACGGTCCTCGGGCCGATCGCCGCCGCCGACCTCGGCGTGACGTCGATGCACGAGCACCTGCTGCTCGACGCCCGGATCCTCCACGCGCCCTCGCGCGAGCCGCCGCCGGACGATCCGCGCGTCACGATCGAGAACCTCGGGTTCGTGCGCTGGAACCTCCTCGCGCTCGAGGACAACCTCGTCCTCGACGACGCGGCGCTCGCCGTCCGTGAGCTCGGGCTCGCGGCCGCCGAGGGCCAGCGGGCCGTCGTCGACCTCACCGCTTGGGGGCTCGGGCCGCAGCCCGCGCGCCTGCCGGAGATCGCGCGCGCGACCGGCATGCACGTCGTCGCCGGGTGCGGCGTCTACCTCGACCGCCCGCACCCGCCGGAGGTCCGCGGGCTGGGGGAGGAGGGGCTCACCGAGCTGCTGCGCACCGCGCTCGACGACGCCATCCCCGGCGCGGGGTTCCGCGCCGGGCTGCTCGGTCTCATCGGGACGAGTGCGCCCGTGACCGCCGCGGAGCACGCGGCCCTGCGCGCGGCGGGGCGCGCCGCCGCGGCGACCCGCGCGGCCGTGACCGTCCGGCTCGACCCGGCCGAACGCCGCGGGCACTGGGTCCTCGACGAGCTCGGCGCCGTCGGCTGCCGGCCCGAGCAGGTCATCTTCGGCAACGCCGACGAGTTCCTCGACCTCGCGTACCTCGGCTCCCTGGCCGACGCCGGGGCGACGCTCGAGGTCTGCTTCGGCAACGAGGCGTACTACCGCAACGGCTACAAGGACCCGACGGACGCCGAGCGCCTCGCGGCCCTCGAGGAGCTGCTCGGCGCCGGGCACGGCGGGCGGATCGTGCTCGGCTGCTCGGTCTGGACCAAGAGCCAGCTGGGCGCCTTCGGCGGCATGGGCTACGGCCACCTGCTCCGGCGCATCGTGCCGGAGCTCGCGCGGCGCGGGGTGGGGGAGGACGAGCTCATGCGGATGCTCGTCGCGAACCCGGCCCGGCTGCTCGATCGGGCGTGATACCTCGCGGGTCCGAGTACGGGTAGCCGTAGCGACGGGTGAGGGCTGGCTCTTTACGTTCGCTTCATGCGCAAGCTCGCCGCGTGGTGCCACGACCGTCGCCGTACCGTGCTCGGCCTCTGGGTCGGAGCCTTCCTCCTCGCCGCCGTGCTCTGGGGTGTTGCGGCCGGCGACTACATCAACAACTTCCGCCTGCCCGGGACCGAGTCCCAGCGGGCGTACGACCTGCTGAAGGACCGGTTCCCGCAGCAGTCGGGTGACACCGCCAGCGTCGTGTTCGCCGTCGACGACGGCAACGTGCTCGCGGCGAGCCACCGGCCGCAGATCGAGAAGGCGATCGGCGAGATCGAGAAGTCGCCGGCGGTCCTCACCGTCAGCGATCCGTTCGCCGAGGGCGCGCCCGTCTCGAAGGACGGCCGGATCACGTTCGCGCAGATCCAGTTCCGCCAAGGCGCCGGTGACGTCGACGTCAAGCAGGTCAAGACGATGGCCGACGACACCCTGAAGCTCGACGGGCAGGGTGGGGTCCAGGTCGCGCTCGGCGGCGACATCATCCACTGGTCGACGGCCGAGCAGGGCGGCGCCGGGGAGATCGTCGGCATCCTCGTCGCGGCGTTCGTGCTGTTCCTGACGCTCGGCGTCGTCGCGATGGGCCTGCCGCTGCTGAACGCGCTGTTCGCGATGATCGTCAGCCTCTCGATCATGGCCGTGGTCGGCACGCGGGTCCTCGACGTCGTGGACTGGACGCCGCAGCTGGCCGCGATGCTCGGCATCGGCGTCGGCATCGACTACGCGCTGCTGATCCTCAACCGCTTCCGGCTCGAACGGGGCGCCGGGCGCGACGTGCGCGAGGCGACGCTCATCTCGATCGACACGTCCGGCCGCGCCGTCCTGTTCGCCGGCATCGTCGTCGTGATCGCGATGCTCGGGATGCTGCTCCTCGGCATCTCCTTCCTCTACGGGCCGGCGATCGGTGCGGCGCTCGCGGTGCTGGTCACGATGCTGGCGTCGCTCACCCTGATGCCGGCCGTGCTGAGCAAGATCGGCGGCCGCGTCAAGCCGGCGAAGAACGCCGGCGACGGCACCGGCGACCTCGCCGACCAGGAGCAGGGCTTCGCCGCGCGCTGGAGCGGGTTCGTGGCGCGCCGTCCGGTCCCGGTGGCGATCCTCGCGCTCGCCGTGCTCCTCGCGCTCGCGGCGCCCGCGCTGCACATGCGCCTGGCGACGAGCGACGCGAGCACCTACAAGAAGGACGACACCACGCGCGTCGCCTACGACCTGCTCAAGGAGGGCTTCGGCGCCGGCTTCAACGCCCCGCTGCTGCTCGCCGTCGAGCTGCCGCAGGCGGGCGACGATGCCGCGCTCACGCAGATCTCCGACGCGCTGGGCAAGCAGGACGGCATCGCACAGGTCCTCCCGCCGCAGCTCAACGACCGCGGGGACACGGCGACGATGATCGCCTACCCGACGACCACGCCGCAGGACGAGCAGACCGACGAGACCGTGAAGACGGCGCGCAACGAGACGTTGCCGCCGATCGAACGGGAGACCGGCGCGCGCGTGTCCATCGGTGGCGCGACGGCGACGAACCTCGACTTCTCGCAGACGATCCGCGACAAGCTGCCGCTGTTCATCGGCGTCGTGGTCGGCCTGTCGCTGCTGCTGCTCATGGTCGTGTTCCGCAGCATCCTGATCCCGATCAAGGCGGGCATCTTCAACCTGCTGTCGATCGCCGGGGCGTTCGGCGTCGTGACGCTGATCTTCCAGGACGGCAACCTCTCCGGCCTGTTCGGTGACGCGACGGGGCCGATCGAGTCCTTCCTGCCGATCCTGGTGTTCGCGGTCGTGTTCGGCCTCTCGATGGACTACGAGGTGTTCCTCGTGTCACGGATGCACGAGGAGTGGACCAAGACGGGCAACGCTCGCTACGCGGTCCAGCACGGGCTGGCGATGACCGGCCGCGTGGTGACCGCTGCGGCGATCATCATGATCGCGGTCTTCGGCGCCTTCGCGATCGGCAACGAGCGGGCGCTGGCGATGATGGGCGTCGGGTTCGCCGCGGCGATCTTCATCGACGCGTTCATCATCCGGTTGCTGCTCCTGCCCGCGGTGATGCACATCTTCGGGTCGGCGATGTGGTGGATGCCCGCCTGGCTCGAGAAGCGCCTGCCGCGGCTGCACATCGAGTCCGAGGAGCAGCTCCACGACCCGGACCAGGACGCGGGCGCGCCCGAGCGCGAGCCCGCCGGCGTCAGCTAGTCGCCTCGGCCATGCGTCGTAGCCGGGCGGCCCACTCCGGGTCGTCCGGCTCGACGTCGCCCGCCTCGCCGGCCGCACGGACGTGCACCCAGGTGCGGGCGCGGTCGGGGTCGAGGGCCGCGGCCTCGGCGTAGATCGCGACCCAACGCAGGGCGGTCGCGTCGTCGGGGACCGCCGGGACGAGCGGGTCCAGGAGCGCCCAGACGTCGGCGTGGCGGTCGCCGCGCGCGGCGTGCGGATCGACGACCTTCCAGCCGTCGCCGTCGCGCAGGACGTTGCCGCCGTGCAGGTCGGCGTGGAGCAGGACGTCGTCGTCGCGCGGTGTTGCGAGGGCGCCGGGGTTCCAGCGTGCCGCGTAGTCGGCGAGCGGCACGAACGCGGCCGGCGCCGGGCCGGCGGCGTGCAGCCTCGCGGCGAGGACGCCGAGCGTGCGCAGCCGGTCCTCGAACGGGAGACACGCGTCGTCGAGCGTCGTGCCGGGCCGCAGGCGTTGCATGAGGTAGGTGAAGCCGTCGTCGCGACGGCCGTGGAGGACGGGGACGATCCCGGTCGGTCGCCAGTGCTCCAGCGCGTCGGGCTGGGAGGCGACGAGGACGTCGTCGTCGTGGTCGCGGGGACTGACCTTCAGGACGAGGTCGCGCGTGGCGAGCACCGCGCCGACGTGGCCGCCTGGGAGCAGGCGCGCGTCGGTGAGCGCCCAGGCGGCGATCGCGTCGTCCACGCGGGCCTCGACGTCGCGGGCCATGCGCTCGACGTCGGCGCCGGGCCAGTAGGTGCGCCAGCGCCGAGGCAGGTCGTCCGGGATCCGCATGCGCCCGACATGGTGACCGTCAGGCGTCCGCGCGCATCCAGGTCATGACGTCGTCGAGGGCGGCGGGCTCGAGGTGCGCGGCGGGCAGCTGCTCCGGCCCGTTGCGCCAGGGCAGGGCGGCGCGCGACCCGTCCATGCCGACGTCGCGCGGGTGCAGCCCTCCGGCCGCGTGGAGCGTCGACAGGGCGAGGCGGATCGCGAGCGGCTCGTGATCGAGGTCCTCCGGGACGTCGAGGGCGAAGTGCTCCCCGGGCGACCGGTTGGCGAAGACGGTCCATCCGTCGTCGAAGTAGACGGTCCCCGCGATCTCGCCGCTCAGGATGACGTGCCAGCAACGCACCCATGGGCTCTCCGGATCGCGGGCGACGGTCATGTCGTGGAGGTTGGCGGGACGTCGCTCCATGACGCGAACGTACGGAATGTGGTGCGACCGCGCGCCGCTTCCCGTCAGAGCCCGAGCAGCTCGGCGGCGTTCAGCCCCAGCACCGCGGCCCGCTCGCCGGACGACAGGCCCGGCAGACGCTCCACCCGCGTCACCACCTCCGCGGGGTCGTACCAGGGGAAGTCCGACCCGAACAGGACCCGCCCGGCTCCGACCTCGCGGACGAGCGCGCCCAGCTCGGCCTCGGTCGGACCGCGCTCCGAGCCCGTCCACGACACGATCTCCGACAGGTCGAAGCGCAGGCCGGGGCAGGCGGCCGCGAGCGCCGGCAGGTCGCGCCACAGGCCGCCCCCGAGGTGGGCGAGCACGAGCGGCAGGCGCGGGAAGCGCTCCGCGACCGGGGCGAACGCGGCAGGGGTCGCGAAGTCGCGCCCGTGGCGGTCGGGGCCGCAGTGCGCGATGACCGGCAGGCCGCGATCCGTGCACAGCTCGAACAGCGGCCACAGCCCGGGGTCGCCGGGATCGAGGCGCTGCCCGATCGTGTGGAGCTTGACGCCCGCCGCGCCGAGGCCGGCGACGTGGTCGGCGGTGTCCGCCGCGGACATCACGGCGGGATGCGCGCACACGAACGCGAGCAGCTCCGGGTGCTCGGCCGCGACGCCGCAGGCCCAGGCGTTGCCGGCCGCGAGCGCGTCCGCGTGCTCCGCGAACGCGGGCTCCGCGGGCCAGAACCGCCCGTCCGGGAACGGCAGGCCGGGCACGGTGAACACCTCGAGCAGCGCCGCGTGCGACGCGCCCGCCTCCGCGAGCGCCTCCAGCGCGTCGGCGACCGTCCCGTCGCGCGCGCTCCACACGACGCCGTCGCCGGCGCCGTACTCGACGATCGGGTAGCCGCTCTTCTCCTCGCGCCCGATGTCGGCCGAGCGGTACGCGTGCAGGTGCGCGTCGACGATCACGGGGCCGGCGGCGCGCCGAGCCCGTCGCGCAGCCCGCCCGCCAGCCGCTCCACGAGCATCTCCACGAGCCGCTCGCCCTTCTCCCGGCTGCCCTTCGACGCGCGGGCGAGCACGCCGCTGTCCGGCACGTGGCTCGGCGGCGCCGGCAGGAGCTCGTAGAACGGGTGCTCGGCGGCCGCGTCGTCCGCGATGAGCTCCTCGCGCACGAGGTCCGGCCGCAGCGCGAGCATGAGGCTCGTCTCGACGATCGCCGCGTGCTCGGCCGCCCATCCCGGGAAGCCGCCGGCGTCGGCGAACAGGAAGTCCAGCTCGCCGTCGTCGAACGCGTTCCACACCCGGTCGATCACCATGACGGTGACGCCGTCCATCCCGCCCGCCTCACGGGCGAGCTCGACGCCCTCGTAGAGGAGGTTCACGTTCTCCGCGTGCCAGTTGACGATCGCGATGCGGTCGAAGGTGCGCGCCAGCTCGCCGACGACGTCGCGCACGACGGTGATGAGCGTCGAGGCGCGCAGCGACGTCGTCCCCGGGAAGCCCTGGCCGCCGCCCGACAGCGGGTGGCTGCGGTTGCCGAACGGCTGGGGCGGCGGGATGACGACGTGCACCCGCTCGGCGATCCGCAGCGACAGCTCGACCGGGAGCAGGTGGTCGACGCTCACCGGCAGATGCGGTCCGTGCTGCTCCGTCGAGCCCACCGACCACAGCGCGACGGCGCCCGCCCGCCCGGCCTCGGCGATCTCCGGCCACGTCATCTCGGCCATGAGCGGCGCGCCGGTCACAGGGCGTCCACCACGGCGAAGGGATCGCGCGCCCAGCGCACGACGGCCACGAGGTCGCGCGCCGGGTCGCACCAGACGAGCTGCTCGCCGGTCCCGGACGCGTAGAACGCGCCGTCGCGCAGCCACCACATGAGCCCGTACGCGGGCCGCGCGGGCGTCGGCTCGCGCTGCAGGGCGAGCCACTCCGGTGCGAGGAGTCCCTCGCCGCCGCGCAGGTGCAGCAGCCCGAGCCGCGCGAGCTGCCGCGCGGACGCCCACAGCCCGCCGCCCCAGTGGCTCCCGCCCGTGACGACGACGTGCCCGTCCTCGGTGCGCATGTCGTGCAGGCCGCGCCAGCTCCACCCGTCGCCGGCGCCGACGGGGTCCATGACCCGCTCGCGCAGGACGTCCTCGAGCCCCCGCCCGAACAGCCGGGTGAGGCAGAGCGACAGCAGGTTCGTGCGGATGTCGTTGTAGGCGAAGCGCGCGCCCGGAGGCTCGAGCGGCGCGGCCGGGCGCTGGCGGCCCTGCGGGTCCGCCCACCAGGGCAGGCCGAACAGCTCGCCGCGCCAGTCGCTCGTCTGGGTCAGCAGGTGGCGCCAGGTGATCGGCGTGCCCTCGAGCTCCCAGCGGTCGACCGGCCGGTCGAGCTCGAGCAGCCCGTCCGCCCACGCGAGCCCGGCGACCGTGGAGAGGACGGACTTCGCGATCGAGAAGCACATGTCGACGCGGTCGGGCTCGCCCCAGGCCGCGACCTCCTCGCCGCCGATCCAGACGACGCCGGACGGGCCGCCGCGCGGGATCGTGTCGCCCAGGACGTGCGGCCACGGCTCGTCGGCCAGCGTCAGCGCCAGCCAGGCCTCCATGTCGCGCGGGAGCGCGGGCTCGTCGGCGAGGGCGAGCGCGACGGCCGCCTGCGTCATGGGACGCGAGCGGCCTGGGCGGCGATGACGGCCCGGAGCTCCTCGGTCGTCGCGAGCGCGTCGCGTTGGAGGTACTGGATCGCGCGCAGGGCGGCGTCGTGCGCCGCGACCGACGACCCGCCGACCGCGTCGGACGCGACGCGGATGACGTAGTCGTGCTGGTGCGCGTCGACGGCGGTGTAGTGGATGCAGACGTCGGTCAGGCCGCCGACGAGGATCACCGTGCGGGCGCCGTGGGACCGCAGCACGAGGTCGAGCTCGGTGGCGAAGAACGCCGAGTAGCGCCGCTTGCGGATGACGAACTCCTCCGGGCGCGGGTCGAGCCCCGAGGCGAGCTCCGTGGTCGGGTCGCCCTCGATGCAGTGCGGGCCCTCCGCGCCGTCCAGCTCGCGGCCGATGTCCACGAGCGACGGCTTGTGGACCTCCATGATGAAGACCACCGGGACGTCGTGCTCGCGCGCGTGTGCGACGAGTCCGCGGATGCGCTCCAGGCGCGCTCGGCGCCCGCCGTCGCCCATCGTGGGGATGCCGGGGCTGTCGTCCCCGCCGGCCTGGTCGCCTCCCTGGACGTCGACGACGACGAGGGCGAGCGGGCTCGGAGGATCGGCGGCGGCCATGACCGTCAGTATCCCGTATCGACTGGATCGGATCCAATGCAACGCGAGTTGTCGCGTTGTCTGACAGACGGGCTACCTTACGGAAGGGATCCATTCCGGCCGCATCGGATCCATGTCCGGCAGATCGAGCGGGAGAGACGGGACGTGGCGTCAGTCCAGGCCAAGTCGCAGACGCGGGGTCAGGCGCTCGTCGACGAGATCGCCGGTCGCATCCGCCAGCAGATCATGTCGGGCGAGATCCCGATCGGCGCGCAGCTGCGTCAGGCGGCGCTCGCGTCCGAGTTCGGCGTCAGCCGCACCCCCGTGCGCGAGGCGCTGCGCCAGCTGCAGTCCGGCGGCCTCATCACCGTCGTCCCGAACCGCGGGGCCGTCGTCCACGTCCCCTCGCCGTGGGACGTGCGGGCCGCCCACGAGGTCCGCGCCGAGCTCGAGGGGCTCGCGGCCGAGCGCGCGGCGACCCGCATCACCGACACGCAGCTGGCCAAGCTCCGCAAGGCGCAGGAGACGATGCGCAAGGCCTCCGAGCGCACGAAGCCGCGCTCCGCGCCCGGCCCGGCGCAGACGACGATCGCCAACGACGAGATCCACACGACGATCCACGAGGCCGCCCGCAACCCCTGGCTCGCGAAGATGATCATCCAGATCAACGAGAGCTTCCCGCGCAACGTCCTCTCCCTCGTCCTGGCCGAGAACCCGGTCGCGCGCCGCGAGAACGTCCGCCAGCACGACGAGATCATCGACGCGCTCGCAGCGGGCGACGGGGCGACCGCGCGCGACGCGATGCGGCGCCACGTCGTCGACTCCGGCGAGCAGCTCGCCCGCTGGTACGAGGAGCGCTCGACGACGGTCCTACGCCCGTAGGCCGAGCAGCCGCGACGGCGCGATGAAGTCCAGGTCGGGCCGCGCCGCGCCGGCCACGAGGTCCGACAGCGCCTCGCCCAGCGCGGGCGCGAACTTGAAGCCGTGGCCGGAGCACGCCGAGCAGGCCAGCACCTGTGGCGTCTCGGGCAGCGCGCCGACGACGAAGCGCTTGTCCGGCGTCACCGCGTACAGGCACGTGAGCGAGCTCAGCGCATCGCCCGCGGCGGCGGGCAGGTGTCGCTCCGCGACGCCGCGCAGCGTCGCGATCTCGTCCGGCGTCGCGGGGCGCCGCGGCATGTCGGGATCGACGTCGTGGCCGTGGTCGAGGCCGAGCTTCACGCCGTCCGGCCCGAGCGCGCCGACGCCGTAGACGAGCCCGAGCGGCAGATCGAAGGCGAAGACGCCCAACGCGGGCACGGCGACCGCCTCGGCATCGCGCGGCGCGAGGTGGACGTTGACGATCCGCACGACGCGCTGCTCCAGGCCCAGCCCGGGCAGCAGTCCCGGGATCCAGGCTCCGGCGCAGACGACGAGCCGATCCGCGGCGATCCGGCCGGTGATCGTCTCCACGACGACGCCGTCCCCGTCCGGCGCCCAGCCGAGGAGCGGCTCCGCCTCCCGCAGGCGCGCGCCCGATCGGCGGGCGAGCCCTCGCTGCGCCGCGAGGGCGCGGTCGGCGAGCAGGACGCCCGCCGCCGGGTCGTGGAGGCCCTCGAGGTCCTCGCCGAGCCGGATCGCCGGGAACACCTCCGCGACGGCGGCGGCATCGAGGACCTCGCAGCCCGGCCCCCGGAGCGCGTCGGCGGCGTCGCGGGGACGCGCGAACACGCCGCCGGTGGGGAGCAGGAGCTGCTCGCCCGATGCCTCCTCCAGCCGCCCCCAGGCGCCGTACGCGCGGTCGACGAGGTCGTCCCACGCGGCGCTCGGGTAGGCCCGCCGGATCATGCGGGTCGCGCCGTGGGAGGAGCCGCGGTCGTGGCCCAGGCGGAAGCGCTCCAGGCCGATGACGTTCAGGCCGCGCTCGGCCAGCGAGCGGGCGGCCGCGGAGCCGTGGGCCCCGAGCCCGACGACCACGACGTCCGTGCGCTCCACGGGCGGGCCGGGCGGGACCGCGCGCCTGCCGTTCGACCGTGCGCGCGCAGGGCGCGCGATGTCGGCGACGCCCTCCAGCAGCGCATCGAGATCGCCGTCGGACGTGTACACGTGCGGTGCCGCGCGCACGACGGCGGCGAGGTCGCGCCCCGCGAGGTCCCACCGGCCGTGGCCCGCGGGGACGGAGACGAGCTGCACGGCGCGCTCGGCGAGGGCGAGCGCCACGTCGCGAGGCTCGGCGCCGTCGACGAGGAACGTCACGAGCGCGCCACGCGCGGCCGGCGGGTCGGCGAGGGTCACGCCCGGGATCTCCGCGAGACCCGCGCGCAGCCGGGCGCCCCGCGCGACGAGGTGCTGGGAGATCGCCTCGATGCCGAGCGCCTGGGCCTCGGCGAGCGCGACGCCGAGGCCGAGGCGCAGTGCGTGCGACGCCTCCCAGGTCTCGAAGCGGCGGGCGGTCGCGTCCAGGCTCCACGCGCGGTCGGCGGTCCAGGTCGCGCCGCGCACGTCGGGGGCGAGCGGCTCGAGGCGCTCGAGCAGCTCGCTGCGCACGTAGAGCAGCGCGGTGCCGCGCGGGCCGCGCAGGTACTTGCGGCCGGTCGTCACCAGCAGGTCGCAGCCGATCTCGCGCACGTCGACGGGCAGGTGCCCGACGGACTGGGTCGCGTCGAGCAGGTAGGTGACGCCGGCCTCGCGGGCGAGACGCCCCGCCTCCGCGACCGGCTCGACGAGCCCGGACGACGTCGGGATGTGCGTCACCGCCAGCAGGGCCGTCGGGCCGGAGGCCAGCGCCGAGCGCAGCGCCTCGAGGTCCAGCGCGCCGTCGTCGCCGTTGGGCAGCAGCTCGACGACGATGCCCCGGTCGCGCTCGAGGGCGAGCAGCTGCAGCGCGCAGCTCACGTAGCCCGACCGCGAGACGAGCACGCGGTCGCCGCGGCCGAGGCGCAGCGCGTCGACGGCGCGCTGCCAGCCGACCGTCGCGCTCTCGGTGAGCGCGATCTCGTCCGGGTGGGCGCCGAGGAGCCCGGCGGCGAGCGTGTAGACGGCGTCGAGGCGCGGCCGGGCGGCGTTGGACGCCTCGTAGCCGCCCATGCGCGACTCGAGGTGCAGGTGCTCGAGCGTCGCCGCGAGCGTGCGGGCGCTGGGCAGCGCGGCGCCGGCGGCGTTGAGGTGGTGGGCGTCGCGGACCCCGGGAGTGCGCGCCCGCTCGACCTCGACGTCGATCAGCATCGGTGTGTGGGGGGAGGGACGTCGAGCGCCGGGTTGCGGTCGAAGAAGCCGTCGGGCTCCAGGCGCAGGTGCGCGTGGGCGACGGGCATGACCGGCCAGTCCTCCGGGCGCGGGAGGTGGTGGGTGCCGACGTTGGCCCACACGACGAGCTCGGTCGGATCGAGGGAGCGGTCGGCGTCCTGCCAGACGTGGATGCCGTCGGCGCCGGGCTCGGCCTGGTTGGGGTACTCGCCGCCGGCGTAGCGCTGCTGCGGGTCGCGGCGCGTGGCGAGCACGTGGTGGTCGGTGAACGGCGCGCGGCGGCCGGTCACGCTGCCCGGGCGCGCCAGCGGGCGGGCGACCGAGTCGACGTGCAGCCGGTAGGCGGTCGGCTCGTCGTAGCGGTTGCGCGCGGTGTCGCTCTCGATGCGCCAGTGCACGCCGCGCGCCGGATCGGCGAGCCGCGCGGCCTCGCGCTCGGAGCGCAGCACGGTGCGGACGGAGCGCACCGCGTTGCCGTGCGGGTCCAGCGCCGCGTCCGGCTCGGCCTCGGCGTGGACCTCCGCGAGCCGGTTGCGCGGGCCGTCGACCGCGGTGTCCAGCCGCACGGCGAAGTAGTGCTGGTGCGTCGCGGCCTGCACGCCGGGGCCGACGGCGCGGCCGTGCAGCGGGCGCTCGCCGACGGGGGTCCCGGCCACGGAGAGGATCCCGGTGAGCTTGACCTCGAGCTCGATCGAGCCGTCCTGCCCGAGCGCCCAGAAGAAGCCGTAGTCGTAGTTGCCGACCGTCACGAACGTCGAGATCACCAGGCGCCGGGAGCGGCGGACCTCGACCTCGCCCGTGCGGCCGTTCGTGTGCTTCCAGAGGACGCCGTCGTCCTCCTCGTGCATGCAGATCGCGTGGGGGACGTCGCGCACGGATCCGTCGCCGTCCACGACCGCGCCGTCGAAGTAGTGGATGAGGCCGAGGCAGTCGCAGCCGAGCTCGAGCGAGTTCGTCATGACGCCGGCGCCGTACTCGCCCCAGTCGAAGAAGTTCTTGCGGAACTGCGTGGGCGTCGGGTCGAGGTACGGGACGTACATCTCGTTCACCGACGCGCGCGCCAGGACGCTGCGGTCCAGGAAGCGCAGGTCGTGGAGCACGAGGCCCTCGCGGTGGTCGAACCCGACGCGCAGCTCCCAGCCCTGCCAGCCCACCGCCCAGCCGTCGACCGCGAAGCTCGCGCCCTCGGGCTGGACGATCTCCAGCGGCGCCAGGCCGGGGCGCTCGCCCCACTCGCCGGGCGCGAACGTCCCGCGCTCGGTCGCCATCGGGACGACGCCGTGGTCCTCGACCTCGAGGACCTCGAGCGTGTCGAGGTCGATGATCGGGACGACGCCCTCGACCGGCCGCGCGTAGCCGTTGTCGGCGATGTCCTCGCGGTGCCAGGTCGCGCCCCAGGCGATGCGGCGGCCCGCGTGGCGCTCGGGGACGAACCCGCCGATCGACTCGGCGTCGATCATGACGAGCGACGCGTCCTCGATGCCGCGGCGCGCCAGCGCGGCGAGGAACGCGGGGTCCTCGCGGCACGCCTGGGCCGCGAGACGCGACTCGTGCGGCGTGATCGGCGGCTGGCGCCCGCCCAGCTCCTCCCAGCGCTCGGCGACCGGCGGATCCCCCAGCAGCACGGAGACCATGAACCCTCGGCGCGCGCCCGCGTCCCGCACCACGACCTCGGCGCGGCGCTCGCCGGCCGCGGCCGCGACCTCGTCGAGGCGCACGCAGGCGAAGCGCAGCGGCTCGCCGACCCGTGCGTCCGCCCGCACGGCGGCGACGGCCGCAGCCAGCTCGTGCGGCGTGAGCGGATCGAGCGGGTGGGCGACCGCGAGGGTGCTCAACCGATCAGCACCCCGCCGTCCGCGCGGGGGTCCGACCCGGCGCTCAGCCCGTCGGGGCCCAGGCGCGACGCCTGCACGTGGCCGGCCCTGCCGCTGGGTGCGTCGAGCCGGTGGAAGCCGATGCCTGCGCTCGCCGCCTCCGCCTCCGGCGCGTCCGCGCCCGGCTCGGCCAGCACGGTCTCGCCGTCGCCGTAGCCGAGGTCGGCGCCGCCGACGATCCAGCGCGGGCGCCCGACGGCGGCCTGGAGGTCCGACGACGGGTCGGCCACCGCACTGGCGACCTGGGCCAGGATCTGTGGCTGCGCGCGGCCGCCCTGGCAGCCGAAGGCGATGACCGCGTCGCCCGCGTGGACCATCGACGGGCACAGCGTGTGCGGCGGGCGCGCGCCGGGGGCGAGGCAGCCGGGGTGGCCGGGCTCGAGGCTGAAGCCGCCGCCGCGGTTGTGCAGGACGATCCCGGTCTCCGGCTCGAGCAGCCCGGAGCCGAAGTGCGCGTAGAGGCTCTGGATGAGGGTCACCGCGCGGCCCTCCTCGTCCACGGCGGTCATCGCGACGGTGTCGCCCGATGCGCGCGGGGAGGCCATGACGCCCGAGTCCTCGGGTGCGCGCGCGTCGCGCAGCGCCTCGAGGTCGATCTCGCCGCCGTGGGGGTCGCCGAGCAGGTGGTCGCGCGCCGCGTTCGCCGCGCGGGCGCGGTGCAGGTCCAGGCGCCCGTCCTCGACCCCGGCGAGCATCGACAGGAGCGTGATGCCCTGCGTCGGGGGCGGCGCGACGTGCCACGTCGCGCCGAGCGCCTCGCCGACGAGCGGCTCGGTGATCTGCACCTCGTGGGCGGCCAGGTCCTCGATGGTCATCGCGGATCCGAGGGAGGCGAGGAACGCGGCGATGCGCTCGCCGATCGGCCCACCGTAGATGGCGGCGATGCCGTCGTCGGCGACCGTCCGCAGCGACGCCGCCAGCGCGGGCTGGCGCAGGAGGTCGCCCGCCTTGGCCGTGCCGAAGACGGCGCGCAGCCCGGGGTCGGCGGCGATCGCGTCCTGGCGGTTGACGATCGCACGCGCGAGATCCGGCGCGACGGGCAGGCCCTCCTCCGCGAGCGTGGCCGCGGCGTGCAGGTGGTGGGAGAGGGGCAGCGTCGCGCCCATCTTCGAGAGCGCGTCCCAGCCGGCGGCGATCCCGGGCACGGTGACCGGGTGCGGGCCCTGGCCGGGCATGCGCTCGTTGGCGGCGCGGATGGCGTCCACGTCGACGCCGACCGGCGCGGCGCCGGCGGACAGCACGGCGTGCACCGTGCCGTCCGGGTCGCGGACGAGGGCGATGAGATCCCCGCCCAGGTGGTTCTGGTGCGAGTAGGCGACGATGAGCGTGGTCGCCGCGGCGAGCGCGACGTCCAGCGCGTTGCCGCCCGATGCGCGGGCGGCGTCGAGCGCGGCGGTGTGCGGCGCGGCGAGGGCGGTTCTCATGCTCCGAAGCCTTCCAGCAACACGGTCCGCGCGGGCGCAGCCTCGCTGCCGACGAGCTTGATCGGCAGCGCCGCGAGCGTGTAGCGGCCGGGCGCGATGTCCGAGAGGTCGATCACCTCCAGGATCGCGACGCCCGCGCCGCAGAGCACGTGGTGCACCGGCCAGCCGACCTCGCCGGCGGGCGCGTCGATGGTGAGGTAGTCGATCCCGACGAGCCGGACGCCCCGCTCGACGAGCAGCTCGGCGGCCGCCTCGCTCAGCCCGACCCACGGCGACTTCTCGGCCTCGCGCAGCGCACCGGTCGAGTTCGGCGTCTTCAGGAGGACGCGCTCGCTGTCGTCCAGGCCCGCGGCGATGAGGTCGTCGGGCCCGATCTCCGACGACGTGACGGAGGTGAGGTCGAGCACGACCGCCGGACCCACGAGGGTCTCCAGCGGCACGTCCTCGATCGTCGTCGCGCCCTCGACGAAGTGCGCAGGCGCGTCGACGTGCGTCCCCGTGTGCGAGCCGATGAGCCAGCGGCTGACGTTGCCCGGATCGCCGTCGGCGATCGACTCCACCATCGTCTTCTCCGGCTTGCGTCCGTAGTGGAGCATCCCGGGGTGGTTGGGGACGGAGATGTCGTGGACCGTCAGGGACATGAATTGGATCCTAGCTCACCAATCGTGGATCCACTAGCGGTCCAGGAGGCGCCTCGGGGTGTCCACGACGATCTGCTGCATGGTCGCGTCGTCCGCGCCGGCGAGGTCCTGCAGGGCGGGGACGATGCGGCGCATGAGGTGCTCGTAGCCGTAGCCCCCGTTGCGGCGCAGGTTCGCCTTCGTCCAGGTGTCGCAGGCGAGGACGAGCTGGTCGGCGTGGCCTTCCGACAGCAGCCACGCGGCCATCTCCAGCCGCTCGACGTCGGACGGGTTGCGCAGCCGCGGCGTGCCGTAGAGGAAGTCCGAGCCGAAGGTGTCGTACTCGAGGATCGCGCCGGCCTGCGCCACCTCGCGGTGGTACCCGCGATCCAGGCGCTCGTCCATGTGGCTGAGGATGCAGCGGTCGGGCGGCATGCCCTCGTCCACGAGCGCCGCGAGGACGTCGACGCCGTCCGCGCCGCGGAACGACAGATGCACGTTGACGGCCGCGCCGGACTCGGCGCCCGCGCGGCCCGCCGCGCGCACGGCGCGCCACTCCGCCTCGGTCGGCGGGTGGTTCGTGCCGATCTCGCCGATGAGCGCCGGGCGGATGCCGGTGTCCTCGATGCCGTCGCGCAGCTCGGCGAGCAGCATGACCGCCAGCTCCTCGACGCTCAGCCCCTCGATCTCGGGCGGGTGCAGCTCCTCGACGTACCAGCCGCAGCCGACGCAGATCGTGATCCCGCTCTCGTGCGAGATGCGCGGGATCTCGGCCAGGCGCCGGCCCATGCCCCCGAGCGTGAGGTCGACGATCGCGCTCCCGCCCGCCGCCTGCACGGCGCGCAGCTCGTCGATCGTCTCGTCCGGGTCGTCGAGCACCAGGTTGTCCGGGACCGAGAGCGCGTTCCAGCGCAGGTAGCCGAGCATCCGCGGGTGGACCTTGTCGCCGGGCGGGGGCTCGGCCGACGGCTTGGACCACACGCGGAGGTCGCTCAGGAGGTGCTCGTGCATCGAGGTCGGGCCGAGCTCCTCTGCGGCGATCGGGCCGAGGACCGTGTGAATGGGCATCCCTTTGGATCGTAGTCACGCCTGTGCAAAGATTGGATCCATGTTCGCCACGTTCGGATCCGGTGACTGATGCTCTCGCGTGAGGACAACGACCGGCTGACGCAGACGGGGCCGGACACGCCGTGCGGCGGTCTCATGCGCGCCTACTGGCAGCCCGCGGCGCTCGTCAGCGAGCTGCGCGACGAGCGCCCGGTCACGCCCGTGCGGCTCCTGGGCGAGGACCTCGTCCTCTTCCGCAAGCCCGACGGCGGCCACGGCCTCATCGGCCGCTACTGCGCCCACCGCGGCGTCGACCTGGCGTACGGGCGCCTGGAGGAGTGCGGCCTGCGGTGCCTCTACCACGGCTGGCTCTACGGCCCCGACGGGCGCTGCCTCGAGCAGCCCGCCGAGCCCGCCCACAGCCGCTTCCACGAGAAGATCCGCCACGTCAGCTACCCGTGCCGCGAGCGCAACGGCATCGTGTTCGCCTACATGGGCGGCGGCGATCCCCCGCCGTTCCCCGACTACGACTGCTTCGTCGCGCCCGACGCGTACACGTTCGCCTTCAAGGGGCTCTGGGAGTGCAACTGGCTCCAGGGCGTCGAGGGCGGCATCGACCCCAGCCACGTCTCCTTCCTGCACCGCTTCATCAACGAGGACCCACGCGAGACGTACGGCCAGCAGTTCGCCGAGCGGGTCGAGGGCACGGACATCACGCTCTCCGAGCTGGTCGGGGCGAACCCGCGGCCGGACATCGAGGTCGAGACGACGGAGTACGGGCTGCGCGTCTTCGCGATCCGCGAGCTCAACGAGGAGACCCGGCACGTCCGGATCACGAACCTCATGTTCCCCAACGCCTTCGTCGTCCCGTTCGGGAACTCGAAGGTGTTCGCCCAGTGGCACGTCCCCATCGATGACGAGAACCACTTCTGGTACATGATCCTCTACGACTTCGCCGAGGAGACCGACAAGGACACCCTGCTGCGCCAGCGCCTGGACTCCTGCACGCTTCCCGACTACCGGCCGGTCCGCAACCGCGGCAACGACTGGGGCTTCGACCCCCACGAGCAGAACGAGCTGACGTACACCGGGATGGGCCTCGACATCAACGTGCACGATCAGTGGGCGGTCGAGTCGATGGGCCGCATCCAGGACCGCACGAAGGAGCGCCTCGGCGTGTCCGACCGCGCGGTCACCGCGAACCGGCGCATGCTCCTGCGCGCGATCGCCGACCACGGGGCGGGCAAGGTCACGCCGGGCATGGCGACCGGCGAGGCGCAGGCACGCGCGCTCACGGGGCCGCTCGCCGTCGACATGATCGCCCCCGCATCCGACTGGCAGGACCGATGGCGCGGCCGGGAGGCGCGGCGCCGGTCGGCCTCGCCCTGGGCGGCCGGGTCGCATGCCGCCGTCTGAGGTCGTCGACCTCCTCGGGACGGGGCCGGGACGCGCCGGCTTCATCGAGCGCCACGCGCTCTGGAACGACGCGCAGTACGCCGCGGCGGCGCAGGCCCAGCGGGTCATCGACGAGCACGGGATCGAGCTCGTGCGCGTCTCCTTCGCCGACCAGCACGGCCTGCTGCGCGGCAAGTCGCTGACGCGCGAGGCGTTCGCGTCCGCGCTGCGCGGCGGCGTCACGGCGCCGTCGAGCCTCGTCCTCAAGGACACGTCGGGGACCTCCGTGTACCCGGTGTTCGACGGGCCGGCGCTCGGCATGACCGCGCTGGAGGGCGCGAGCGACATCGTGCTCGTGCCCGACCCCGGCACGTTCCACGTCCTGCCCTGGGCGCCGCGCACGGCGTCCGTCCTCTGCGACCTCCACCTGCCCGACGGGGCGCCGGTCGCCTTCTCGTCGCGCCGCGTGCTGCGCGATCAGCTCGACGCGCTCGCGCTGCGCGGGTACGAGCTCGTGATCGGGCTCGAGGTCGAGTTCCACGTCCTGACGCCCGACGGCGAGCGCCTCGACGATGGCGGGCAGCTGCTCCTGCAGGACGACCTGGACCCGCTCGACGAGCTCGTCCAGGTCCTGCGCGACGGGCTCGTCGCCCTCGACCTGCCGCTGCGCTCGATCGAGCACGAGATGGGCCCGAGCCAGCTCGAGGTGACGTTCGCGCCCCGGCCGGCGCTGCGCGCGGCGGACGACATGGTGCTGCTGCGCAGCGCCGTGAAGCAGCTCTGCCGCAGGCAGGGGCTGCACGCCACGTTCATGTCGCGGCCCGCGATCGCGGGCGTCATGTCCAGCGGCTGGCACGTGCACCAGTCGCTCACGGAGCTCGACAGCCGACGCAACGCCTTCGCCGGCGACGACGGGCTGTCGCATCTGGGGCGGGGCTATCTCGCCGGGCTCCTGGCGCACGCGCGCGGCGCGGCCGTGTTCACGACGCCGACCGTCAACGGCTACAAGCGCTACCGACCGATGTCGCTCGCGCCCGACCGCATCCTCTGGGGCGAGGACAACAAGGGGGCGATGGTGCGGGTGGTCGGCGACCCGCCGACGCACCTGGAGAACCGGTCGGCCGAGCCCGCCGCCAACCCGTACCTCGCGATCGCGGCGCAGGTCGTCTCCGGGCTCGACGGCGTCGACCGCGGGCTGGACCCCGGCGATCCCACGACCCGCCCGTACGCCGAGGAGGCCCCGCGGCTGCCCGGCAGCCTCATGGAGGCGCTCGACGCGCTCGACGCCGACCCCCTGTTCGCGACGGCGTTCGGCGCCGACGTCGTCTCCTGGATCACGACGCTCAAGCGCGCGGAGGTGACCCGCTACCTGCAGGCGGTCACCGACTGGGAGCAGCGCGAGTACTACGACCTCCTGTAGTGGATGGCTGAGGCCGACGTCGTCGTCGTGGGAGGCGGGACCGCGGGTGCGGTCGTCGCCGCGCGGCTGGCCGACGCCGGTGCAGACGTCCTCGTGCTCGAGGCGGGCCCGGACCCCGGGCCGTCCGGCGACCCGCGCTGGCCCGCCGACCTCCTCGACGCGGCCGTGCTGGGCACGTCCTACGACTGGGGCTTCTCCGGGGCCGGCATCGGGTTCGAGCGCGCGCGTGTGCTCGGCGGCTGCTCGGCGCACAACGGCGCCGTGCAGACCTGGGGGCATCGCGCGGACTACGACGGCTGGGGCCTGCCGGGCTGGGGCGCGGACGATCTGCTCGGGCTCTTCGAGCGCTCCTCCGCGCAGCAGCGGGTCCGCACGTACGCCGTCGACGAGCTGACGCCCTTCCAGGCGGCGTGGCACGCCGCGGGACCGTCGGCCGGCCTCCCGCAGCTCAGCCACACGAACGATCTCGACGAGACGGTCGGCATCGCGCCGGAGTCCGTGAACGTCGTCGACGGCGTCCGTTGGAACACCGCGTTCTCGTACCTCGACCCCGTGCGCGAGCGCCTGCGGATCGCCGGCGGGATGCTCGTGGATCGCGTCGTCGTCGAGGGCGGGCGGGCGACCGGCGTGGTCGTGGGCGACGAGACGATCCATGCGGATCGGGTCGTCGTCGCGGGCGGCACGTACTGCTCACCGGCGGTGCTGCTGCGGTCGGGGATCGGCCCGGCCGGCGACCTGCGCGCGCTGGGCATCGACGTCATCGCCGACCTGCCGGTCGGGGAGAACCTGCACGACCAGCCGTTCTCGCTGCTGCGCTGGGAGGGCTCGCCCGAGCTCGAGCGGGCGATGGCCGCCGCGGCGGCGGAGCGCTGGACGCCGGACGAGCAGGTCATGGCGAAGGCCGCCTCGAGCGCCGATCCGGGCGTCTTCGACCTGCACTTCATGCCGTTCAGCCCGACCGAGGACGGCGAGCGGCGCTGGTGCGCCGGGGTCGCCGCACTGCTGCCGCGCTCGCGCGGGCGCGTGTGGCTGCGCGATCGCGACCCGGCCGTGCTCCCCGGCGTCGACCACCGGTTCCTGAGCGACCCGGAGGGCCGCGACGTCGCCGTGCTCGGCGAGGGCGTCGCGATGCTGCGCGAGCTGGCGGCGGTGCCGGAGCTGGCCCGGCTCCTGGGTCGCGAGGTCGATCCCGGCCCGGTCGACGTGCCGTCGCACCTGCGCGCGAACCCCGACAACTACTGGCATCCCGTCGGGACGTGCGCGATGGGCGCCGTCACCGACGAGCGCGGGCGCGTCCATGGCGTCGACGGGCTCGTCGTCGCCGACGCGTCGCTCATGCCCGTCGTGCCGCGCGCGACCACCCACATGCCCACGACCGTGATCGGCGAGCGCATCGCCGCGTCCCTGCTGGAGGACCGATGACCGTGCCCACGATCGCCGACCGACCGCCGGCTGTGCCGCAGGACGAGTTCCTCGAGCGCCAGGAGCGCACGCGCCGCGCCATCGCGGAGGCGGGGATGGACGGGCTGCTCGCCTGGGGCAGCCGCGACTGGTGCTGGGCGGTGCGGTGGCTGGCCGACCACCAGTCGGGGTTCGCGAACGCGTCGAACTTCGGCGACAAGGGCTTCTCGGCGCTCATCCTGCCGGTGACCGGCCCGCCGATCCTGATCCTCGACCAGCGCGTCGGCCCCGGTGACGTCGCCGTCGACGACGCGCGCACGGCGGTCAAGGTCACCCACGACGTGGCGGACGCGCTGCGCGAGGCCGGGCTCGTCGGCAAGGCGATCGGCGTCGCGGGGGAGGGGGCGCTGCTGGATCGCCACGTCCGCGAGATCGAGGCGCGGCTCGGCGCGACGCTGGACCTGCGTCCCGCCGACGCGATCGTCGAGCCGATGCACCGCGTGAAGAGCCCTGCCGAGCACGACCTCCTGCGCCACGCCTCCGCGGTGGGCGGCGCATGGGTGGCGGCGATGATGGAGGCCGCCGAGCCGGGGCGCACGGAGGCCGACCTCGTCGCGGCGGGCCTCCCGGTCCTGCTCGGCGCGGGAGGCTGGCCGACCGACGTCGTCATCGGCTCGGGCAACCCCTGCCGGCCGCAGGCGCCGCGCGGGATCCCGTCGTTCAACGCGTCGCGCCCGCTGGAGGCCGGCGACCTGCTGCGGGTCGACGGCTTCGGGCCGATCGCCGGCTACGGATGCGACCTGGCCCGCTCGACGTGCGTCGGCGCCGAGCCCACCGGCGAGCAGCGCACCGTGCTCGAGCACGCCGTCGAGTTCGTCGACACGCTGCTCGGCGCGATCCGCCCGGGCGTCCCGCACGCGGCGATCCACGACCTCGGCGTCGCCTTCCTCACCGAGCGCGGCTACGCGCCGCACGGGTACTTCGAGGGGTTCTTCCACGCGTTCGGCCATCAGATGGGGCTGACGGTCGAAGGCCCGTTCATCGCGGCCGACCAGCACGACCCGATCGTCGCCGGGCAGGTGATCGCGATCGAGATCGTCGTCGGGACGCCGGTCACCGGAGGGATCTCCCACGAGGACGTCGTGATCGTGCACGATGACGGCAACGAGGTCCTGACTGCGGGGTGCCCGAAGCGCTGGTGGTAGACATGCGTGTCATGGATCGCCTCGACGAACTGGAATAAGGTGCATGGAGTGCTCCGCCGCGCATCGCTCGCCACCGTCGTCCTCACGCTCCTGCTGGCGGCGACCGCGCACGCGGCCGTGATCTCCCCGCCGTTGAGGACGTCCGGCGCGAAGATCGTCGACCGCGACGGCCACACGGTCGTGCTGCAGGGCGTCAACTGGTTCGGCTTCGAGACCAGCGCCCACGTGGTCCACGGGCTGTGGTCGCGCGACCTCGACGACATGATGGGCCAGGTCCGGCGGATGGGCTTCAACACGATCCGCCTGCCGTTCTCGCTGCAGGCGCTGGACTCCAACGTGCCGATCACCGGTCCCGACTTCTCCGGTGGCAAGAACGCCGCGCTGCAGGGCAAGACGCCGCAGCAGGCGATGGACGTCGTGATCGACGCCGCCGCGCGGGCGGGGCTGATGGTCCTGCTCGAGAACCACTCGCTGGCCGACGACGGCTACAGCTACGGGCTCTGGTACGGCCAGGCCGGCTACGACGAGAACGCCTGGGTCGCCAGGTGGCAGGCGCTCGCGCGGCGCTACGAGGACAAGACGAACGTCATCGGCGCCGATCTGAAGAACGAGCCGCACGGCGACGCCACCTGGGGCACCGGCGGCCCGACGGACTGGCAGCGCGCGGCCACGCGGGCGGGCAACGCGGTCACCGCGATCGCGCCGAACTGGCTCATCGTCGTCGAGGGGATCGAGAAGCCCGTCGCCGGCGGCAAGCTCGACAAGCACTGGTGGGGCGGCAACCTCGAGGGCGTGCGCCGGCACCCGGTGCGCCTGCAGCGGGCGCAACCGCCTCGTCTACTCGCCGCACGAGTACGGCCCCGGCGTCTTCCCGCAGCCGTGGTTCGGCCGCCCGGACACCGCAGGCAGCCTGGCGCAGCGCTGGCGCGACGGCTGGGGGTTCATCGCCGAGCAGGGCATCGCGCCGCTGCTGATCGGCGAGTTCGGCGGCCGCAAGGTCGACCTCGCCAGCGACGAGGGCCGCTGGCAGCGTCAGTTCCTCGACCACCTCGCGCGCACCGGCATCTCCTGGACCTACTGGGCGCTGAATCCCGACTCGGGCGACACCGGCGGGGTCCTGTCCGACGACTGGACGACGCCGGACGGCCGCCAAGCTCGCCCTGCTGCAGCGCACGATGCCGCCGGCAGCGCATCGCGTTCGGCGGCGGGGCCGCGGCACCCGCGAAGCCCCGTCCGGCCAGGGCCGCGATCAAGCCTAAGCCTCGACCTGAGGGTCAGAATGGGCTGAAAGCGGCCGTCGTCGTCGAGAATCGGTGGGCCGCGGGCTGGTGCGGGCACCTCGAGGTGACCGGAACGGCCGGCGCAGGACCTCTCCGGCGCCACGGTCGGCTTCACGCTGCCCGCCGGGACCCGGATCACCCAGACCTGGAACGGCGAGTTCTCCGCGATGGAGGGTCGCGTGCGCGTGGGCCTGCCCGCGTGGGCGCGCGCGCCCATGACCGCGACGGGCTTCTGCGTCTCCGGCACCGGCGCGGCGTCCGACGTCCGCGTCGGCTGAGTCGACCACCGACGTCCGCGTCGGCTGACGGCGATCCCCCTACCGTTGGTGGGCTATGTCCGACGACAACCAGATCAGCCCTGAGGGCCTCGAGGCCCTGAAGGCCGAGATCCAGCGCCTCGAGGAGGTCGAGCGGCCCGCGATCGCCGACCGCATCCGCACCGCGCGCGAGTGGGGCGACCTCAAGGAGAACGCCGAGTACCACTCGGCGAAGAACGACCAGTCGTTCCTGGAGACCCGCATCCTGCGCCTCAACCAGCGCCTGCGGGCCGCGAACGTCGTGGACGGGCCGGCCACCGCCGGCGAGGTCGGGTTCGGCAGCGAGGTCCGCGTGCGCGACGAGGAGTCGGGCAAGGAGCTCACCTGGCGCCTCGTGGGCGCGACCGAGGCCGACCTCTCCGCCGGGCGCCTCTCCATGGAGTCCCCGGTGGCCCAGGCGCTCGCCGGGCACCGCGAGGGCGACGACGTCGCGGTGGAGACCCCGCGCGGCGAGCGCCGGTACACGATCCTCGGCGTTTCCTGACGTTCCGCGGCCGCCGGCCCCGGCGGCTGCGAGACCTTCTGCGAGACCTTGCGAGTTCTCGCAACGGAATGCGGTGCGTTGTGCGCATGTGAGGGTCCCTGATGAAGCGGAGCATGCTTCCCATGGCCGCTTCGACGAACACCAACTCGCCGGACCAGGAGAGCATCACCTGGTTCGACGCTGATGACGACCGCCTCTCCCGCTTCGCCAAGACCGCAAGCAAGGAAGTCGTCGCCTACCGACCGCCGGTGCCCCAGGCACCGCCCGCCGCCCGCGTCGCACGACGCGTCGCCAAGCTCTACCAGAACGCTTCGCTGGCGCTGTTCCGCATGCGCCACAAGCAGGCCCGGACCGCGACCGGCAGCGTCTGCGTCGTCGTGCCGGCGCACAACGAGGAGGAGACGATCGCCCGGACGATCACGGCGCTGCTCAAGCAGACGCGCCGCCCCGACCGGATCGTCATCGTCGCCGACAACTGCACGGACCGCACGGTCGAGATCGCCCGGTCCTTCGGCCGGCAGGTCACGGTCATCGAGACCGTCGGCAACAAGCACCGCAAGGTCGGCGCGCTCACCCTCGGCTGGCAGCAGCACGTGTCGCAGGGCTTCGACTACATGCTCGGCGTCGACGCCGACACCGTCCTCTCGCCCAACTCCCTCGAGGATCTCGAGCAGGAGCTCCTGGAGAACCCGAAGGCCGGCGGCATCATGGCCCGCTACACCTTCGATCCCGAGCTCGGGCAGACGAAGTTCGCCCGCCTGCTCATCCGCCTCCAGCGGATGGAGTTCTCCTCCTGGACCCTGGACATCCTCCACCGTCGCCGCAACACCTACGTGCTCGGCGGTCAGGCCACGCTCTTCCGCGTCAAGGCCCTGCAGGAGGTCGTCGAGGGCGAGCGCCGCCACTCCCCGTGGGACCCGGAGGCGCAGGTCGAGGACATGGAGCTCACCTGGGCCCTGAACTCGCGCGGCTGGGACTGCAAGGTCTCCTCGACCGCCCGTGCCTACGCCGGCCCGATGTACACGCTGAAGTCCCTCTGGGCGCAGCGCCGCAAGTGGGACGAGGGCATGATCCGGCTGCTGCTGGGCTCCAAGCTCGGCACCGCGACGATCTACCCCTGGCGCATCCAGCTCAAGAGCGGCATGAACGCCCTGACCCGCGCGCTCTTCGCGGTCCTGCTGACCGCCTCGATCGCCGTCGACGCGTTCGCCTGGAACTGGATCTGGATCGTCCCGCCGATCCTCGCGATCCTGCTCAACCTGAAGCACGCCCGCAAGATCCCGGGGCGGACCCGCGCGGATCTCGTCATCGCCGGCACGCTGGTGCTCGTCGAGATCTACTGCATCTTCCGCCTCATGGCCTGGTTCGCATCCTGGATGACGGTCATCGCCGGCATCCGCCGCGACGGCTGGGCCCGCCAGTACAAGGCCGAGGGGCTCCCCTCGGGTCAGACCCAGATCGCCGTCGGCGAGGTGCTGTAAGTCATGCGAGACACCCTGAACCACATCCTCAGCGCCCCGCTCGACATCGGCTGGAAGGTCCTGACCGTCCTCACGCTGATCGCGGTGCTGGACATGACCCGCACCCTCCTTCGCCGCGTGCGCCACCTCTTCCCCTGACGAGGCGGCCAGCCACAACCAGGGGTTGAAGAACCGAGAGGCCCGCTCATGGATGAGCGGGCCTCTCGTCGTTCCCGGGTCAGTCGTCGCGCCCGCGCAGCCGGCTGATCCCCGGCACCCTGGCGAGCATCTCGTTGAGCTCCCGCGAGGTGTCGAGGAGGTCGTGGAGGTCCGGGGCGACCGAGCTCAGGGCCTGCATGACCGGTACGACGTCGCGCTCGACCTGCTCGGCCAGCACCGGCAGCCGATCGACGAGACCGACGAGCGCGTCGACCTCGCGCGGATCGGTCGTCTCGGCGAGCCGTTCGAGCGTCGGCTGCAGCCTGGTGAGCGACGGCTCCAGCCGATCCAGCAGCTCGACGAGCCGGACCTGCGCCGCAGCGGCGGCGACGGCCGTTCCCGCCACCGGTCGCGTCGGCCCGCGCGATGAGGACGTCGGCCGTCGTACGCGTCTCGTCGAAGCGGGCGAGCACGTCGCGCGCCTCATCGAGCAGACGCTCGGCCGCGTCGAGCAGCGCGGAGATCCGCGGGACGGTCGCGAGAAGGCCGTCGACGAGCTCGACGGCGCGCTCGCCGGCGGCGAGGACGTCACGAGGTCCTGGGACGCCGGGAAGTCGCACTCAGCCCAGCGCCGCCATGATCCGCGGCGCGACCTGCTTCTTGCGGCTCATGACGCCGGGCAGGTCGAAGGTCCCGCCGTCGGGATCGACCCCGAGGATCCGCGCGAGCGGCGCGGGATCGCCGGCGACGAGCAGCCGCGTCCCGCGGCTCACGATGTCGGTGACCATGAGCGCGGCGAGGTCGTGGCCCTCGGTGCGGCGCGCGGTCTCCAGCGCGTCGCGCAGCTCGGACTCGCGGTCGCTCAGCGTCTTGCCCACCGTCTCCACCTGGGCGATCGAGACCGTGCGGCCACCGACCTCGTACTCCTTGGCGTCGCGCGTGACGATCTCCTCGCCCGAGAGGTCCGAGACGTCGCTGGAGTACTCGAACATCTCCATCCCGAACTCGCGCGCGTCGAGCTGGAGCAGCTCCTCGAGGTAGCTGACGACGCGACGGTCGCGGTCGGTCGTCGTGGGGGAGGAGAGGATCACGGTGTCCGAGAGGATCGCGGCGAGCAGCATCCCCGCCGTCGCGGCCCGCGGCTCGCGGCCCTCGGCCCGGAAGCGCTCGACGACGAGCGTCGCGGTCGAGCCGACCGGGTCGAACGTCGCGCGCACCGGCACGCGTGTCTCGATCGAGCCGATGTGGTGGTGGTCGAGGATCTCGACGATCTCGGCCTCCTCGATGCCCGGCACGCTCTGGGCCTGCTCGGCGTGGTCGACGAGCAGCACGCGGCGCGGCCTCGGCCGCACGAGCTCGCCGCGGGTGACGAGCGCGATCGGGACGCCGTGCTCGTCGACGGCGATCGCGGCGCGGTAGTCGACGTCGAGGACCTGCGAGCTGACCTCGCCGAGGACGTCGTCGGGCGCGACCGTCAGCGGGTCGCTGCTCACGACGACCGAGCACGGCTCCGACAGGCGGATCATGCGGCTCGTGACGTAGGAGTCCGAGGGGGAGACGATGACGATCGTGCCGCGCTCCTGGGCGAGGGCGAGCGCGTCGGGGTCGGGGTCGATGCCGTTGGACGTGACCATCGCCGCGCAGCCGAGCTCGATCGCCTGCAGCTGCGCGTCCGCGCGGTCGCCGACCACGACGATGTCGCCCGCCTCGATGTTGCGGCCCATCGTGGCGACGTCCATGGAGATGACCCACAGGCGGCCGGTGATCATCGTGTCCCCGTCGCCGGTGATGAGCTCGCCCTGGAGCACCTCGACGATCGTGGCGACCTGCGCGGGGGCGTCCGCGAACGTCGGGACGCCGCGGGACTCGCGCACGTACAGGCGCGCGAGGTCGCGCTCGGTGACCATCCCGGTCAGCTTGCCCTCGTCGTCGACGACGGGCATGAGGTCCATGCCGTGCTCGGCCATCTCGCGGCCGACCTGCCGGACCGGGTCGGAGCGGTTGGCGACGACCTCGAGCTCCTTCATGACGTCCGACACCCGCAGCCGGATGTGGGGGAGGAACTCGGGCTGCTTCGCGCCGCTGCGCTCGAGCGCCCACGCGGTCTGCCGGTTGACGTCGCCGAGGCGGACGGGCGTGTACGTGTCGTCCGGATGCAGCCGTCCCATGAGCTCGGCGAGGCCGATCGCGGAGCCGATCGAGTCGAGGTCCGGGTTGCGGTGTCCGGTCACGTAGACGTGGGCCACGTAGGACGTTGTATCCCATCCCGGCGAGCTTGCTCGCAAGCAAAAGACGCTCTGCGGTCGTTGCCCTTGACTTCAAGTGCAATCGAAGCGGCATATTGGTGGGATGCCATTCGAAGTCACGGCGCCGTCCGCAGGGTCATCCGCCTCCCCGGCGGACGCGGAGGCGCTGAAGATCCGCGACCTGGTCAAGCGCTATCCGACGGGAACGCAGGCCCTGCGCGGCGTGTCGCTCGACGTCCACGCGGGTGAGCTGTTCGGGCTCCTGGGGCCCAACGGCGCCGGCAAGTCGACGCTCATCCACTGCACGACCGGCCTCGCGGTCCCCACGTCGGGCTCGATCGAGGTCTTCGGTCACGACGCCGTCCATCGCGCCGGCGACGCCCGCGCGGCGGTCGGCCTCGCGCCCCAGGACCTCAACCTGGACTGGTTCCTCACCGTCGAGGAGAGCCTCGACTACCACGGCGGCTACTTCGGGATGTCGCGCCGCGACCGCCGCGACCGCGTCACGGAGCTGCTCGAGACGTTCTCGCTCACGGAGAAGCGCGACGAGCGCACCCGGACGCTGTCGGGCGGCATGAAGCGGCGGCTGATCCTCGCGCGCGCGTTGATGCACCGGCCGCGGCTGCTCATCCTCGACGAGCCGACCGCCGGCGTGGACGTCGAGCTGCGCCTGGAGCTGTGGCACTACGTCCAGCGGGTGCGGGCGGAGGGGACGACGATCCTCCTCACGACGCACTACCTGGAGGAGGCCGAGCAGCTCTGCGACCGGATCGCCTTCATCGCCGACGGCCAGATCGTCGCCGAGGGGACGAGCGCGGCGCTCGCCGAGCAGTACGGCGTGTCCGGCCTCGAGGACGCGTACCTCGAGCTCGTGGGGCGCAAGGAGCTCTCGCGCGGGATGGTCACGGAATGACGGCCACGCAGATCCGGTTCCTCACGCTCGTGCGGCGCGAGGTCAGCCGGTTCATGAAGATCAAGCGCCAGACGGTCGGCGCGCCGCTGCTGGAGACGTTCCTCTACATCTCCGTCTTCGGCGCCGCGCTGGGCTCGCGCATCTCGACGCTGCACGGGTTCGACTACGTCGTCTTCATCATCCCCGGGCTGATCATGATGGCCTGGGCGATCAACAGCTTCACGAACAACGCCTCGTCGATCCTGCAGCAGAAGTTCCAGCGGTCGATCGACGACCAGCTGTCCTCGCCGGCGTCGCCGCTCGAGCTGCTGCTGGCGTTCTCCCTCGGCGGCTTCCTGCGCGGGATGCTCGTGGCGCTGCTGACGTTCGTCGCCGCGTCGATCCTCGTCGACCTGCCGGTGGAGCACGTCGTCATCGCGGTCCTCGGCCTGTTCCTCGTGGGCTTCTTCTTCGCCCAGCTCGGCGTGCTCGTCGGGGTGCGCGCGGAGCAGTTCGACGACGTGTCGTTCGCGCAGACGTTCGTCCTGCAGCCGCTGATCTTCCTGGGCGGGGTCTTCTACTCGGCGACGCTGCTGCCCGAGCCGTTCCAGACCCTCACCCACTTCAACCCCGTCTACTACATGATCGGCCTGGTCCGGTACGGGTTCCTCGGCTACCACGAGCAGAACATCGCGGTGTCGCTGGTGCTGCTGGTGGTCGCCGCCGCCGCGCTGTTCGCGGTGAACATGCGGCTGTTCGTGTCGGGCTACAAGCTGCGGGCCTAAGCCCGCCAGAAGGCCCGCGAGAACCGCGAGATCCTGCCGTCCTCGAGGTCGTAGCTGGAGAAGAACCGCATCGTCACCGACTCGCCCGCGCGCAGCGGCCCCATCGGGTGGTCGGGGCGGTCGCGCTCGGCGAGGTAGGTGATGTCCAGCTCGGCCATGATCCGGTTCTCGTCGCCGAGCACCGTGATCGGGACGGCGGTCACGCGCACGCCGTCGCGCACGTTGCGCAGCTGGTCGAGGAAGTCGTCGAGCGACGTCAGCCCGTTCGCGCCCTCGATCCGAGCGTCCGGCGCGTAGTGCTCCAGGAGCGTCGCCTTGTCCTCGACGCTGTTGAACGAGCTCAGGTACGCCTCGTAGTCCATTCCGGCCTCCTTCACGACCAGGTAACGACCTGGTTGCCACACGGTCACAGAACTGGCCTCGTTGCAGCGCATTCTTCGACACCATGGACGATCGCAGCAGTCTCAGTCGTGCGGACCTCCACGTCCATTCGGAGGCCTCGCAGGAGTCGCGGCTCGGTGTCCAGCGCGCCCTCGGCCTTCCGGAGTGTGCCACTCCGCCCGAGGAGGCCTACGAGCTGGCCAAGCGGCGGGGGATGGACTTCGTCACCCTCACCGACCACGACACGATCGCCGGTGCGCTGCTCCTCGCGGAGCGCCACGACGACGCGTTCGTCTCCGAGGAGCTGACCACCTGGTTCCGCGGCGAGCCGCAGGCCGTGCACGTCCTGTGCCTCGGCATCACGCCCGACGACCACGACCGCCTGCAGGCCAGGGCGCCCGACGTGGAGACGGTGGCCGAGTACCTGCACGAGCACGAGATCGCCTGCGCGCTGGCCCATCCCTTCTACGCGGTCACGGCCCCGCTGACGCCGCGCCACCGCCGCCGGCTCGCCCAGCTCTTCCCGGTCTGGGAGACGCGCAACGGCTCCCGCGCGCCCGAGCTGAACTCGCCCGCCGCCGTCTACATCGACACGCACGGCGGCATCGGGATCGGCGGCACGGACGACCACGCGGGCGTCGACATCGGCCGCACCTACACCGAGACGCCGCCCGCCGGCGACGCCGAGGCGTTCCTCGCGAACGTCCGTGCCGGCCTCGCGACGGCCCGCGGCGAGCAGGGCAGCGCCGCGCGCTGGACGCACGCCGCGATGGCGCTCGCGATCCGCGCGCTCGGCCGCGGCGACGACGCCGGGCCGGCACCCGATCCGATGGCGGTCCTGCGGATGGTCGAGCGGGTCGTCAGCGAGGGCGACAGCCGCGGTGGCGCCGCGGGCGGGGATCTCGGCCCCGAGGACGCCCGCGCCCTGCTGCGCGCGTGGCTGCGCTCCGTCGAGCTCGGCGACCTCCGGGAGCACGACCTGCTGGAGATCCTCCAGGCGGACGACTTCCACCACGCAGCGCTGGGCCGCAGGGCCCGGCGCTGCCACGAGCGTGCGCTGCGCAACGCCGTCGCGAGCGCGGTCGGTCGCGCGGGCGACGGCATCGCATCGCTGCCCGCCGCGGCCGCGGCGGTGTTCGAAGCTTGCGTCCCGGCCATCCCGTACGCCCCGGCGTCGGCGTTCCTGGGACGCGAGAAGGCGCGGCTCGTGCCGCGCGAGGGCGAGCCGCGCGTCGCCCTCGTCGCCGACGGCCTCGGCGGTGTGCACGGCGTGACACGGACGATCGACGAGCTGCGTGCGCGCGGCGTCCCCGGATGGGACGTCGAGGTGATCGGCACGGATGCCGGGGTGGACCGGAGGCTCAGCGCGGTGACCGAGGTCGAGGTCCCCTCGTACCCGGGCCTGGAGATCGGCGTCCCGTCGCTGCCGGCGGTCGTCGACGCGCTCGCGGAGGGGCGCTACGACGTCGTCCACGTCACGGCGCCCGGCCCGGCAGGAGCGATGGCCGCGGTGCTCGCCCGGATCATGGACGTCCCGGTCGTCGCGAGCTTCCACACCGAGCTCTCCGTCTACGCCCGCATGCGCACCGGCGACCCACGCGTCGAGGCGGCCGCCGCGATGGCGCTCGCGGTCTTCTACGGCGCCGCCGACCACGTCCTGTCGCCGAGCCCCTCGGCGGACGCGACGCTGCGCGCGCTCGGCGTCGACGACGACCGCATCGGCCGCTGGGACCGCGGCGTCGACACCGCTCGCTTCGGGCCGCACCACCGCGTGGCGGGCCTGCTGCCGGGCGAGCGCACCGTCCTCTACGCGGGGCGGCTGACCCGGGAGAAGGGCGTCGACCTGCTGGCCGACGCGTTCCTCGCCGCCCGCACGCTGGACCCCGGGCTGCACCTCGTGCTCGCGGGCGGGGGCCCCGAGGAGGCGGCGCTGCGCGACCGCCTCGGCGAGCACGCGACCTTCCTCGGCTGGCTGGAGGGCGACGACCTCGCCCGCGCCTACGCCAGCGCCGACATCTTCCTCTTCCCGAGCCGCACCGACACCTTCGGCCAGGTCGTCCTCGAGGCGCAGGCCAGCGGACTGCCGGTGATCGCGGTCGACGAGGGCGGCCCGGCGACGCTCGTGCGCGACGGCGCCACGGGCCTCCTGCGCCCCTCGGACCCCGATGCGCTCGGGGCGGCGGTCGCAGGGCTGGCCGCCGACCAGCGGACGCGCGACCGGCTCGCGCGCGCGGCGCTCGCCGCCGTCGCGGACCGCACGTGGGACCGGGCGCTCGCGCGGCTCGCCGCCGGCTACCGGACCGCGCTCGCACCGGCGGACTCCAGCGAGGTGCGACGTGCGGCGTGACCGCGACGAAGCGGTCGCCGTCGCGATCCACGACGTCGAGCCCGCGACGTACACGCGCGCGGCCCTCATCCGCGACTGGCTCGACGACCACGGGATCGATCGCGTCACGCTGCTCGTGGTGCCGGCGCCCGACCTGCACCCGTTCTCGACCTCGAGCCCCGAGCTCGCCGAGTGGCTGCTGGAGCGCGCGGACCGGGGCGACGCGATCGCGCAGCACGGCCTCACGTGCCGCGAGACGGAGTTCGCCCGGCTGGACCAGGAGGAGGCGCGCCGCGCCGTCGACTCCGGGCGGCGCCTGCTGAAGCTCGCGGGCGTCGAGCCGCTCGGGTTCGTCGCCCCCGGCTACGCGTACACGCCCGCGCTGCGCGCGACGGTCCGCGAGCGCTACGCCTGGTGGGCCGACCTCATGCGGCTGCACCGCGTCGCCGGCCGGGAGTCGCTGGCGCCCGCCGTCCGGCTGTCGCCGCTGGCGCTGCGGGCCGGCGCGCTGCTGGGCGGCCCGCTCCTGCGCATCGACCTGCGCCCGAGCGACCTCGAGCACACGCGCCACATGCTCGCGCTCGAGCGCGTGCTGCGCCGCGCCCGGCGGCGCACGGCCGTGACCTACGACGAGCTCGCGGTCGCCTAGCTCTCCGTGAACCGAGACGGACCCGACCAACGCGCCGAGCGGACCGGCGCCGCGCGCGCCGCGCAGCGCGAAGGTGACAGGGGCCGGGAGCGCCAGGTCCGTGCTGTCCGGGCCGTCCTACGCGGCAGGAAGGCCGTTGCTGCGCAGCTCGCCGGGCGGCGCACGCGCCGGCCCTGAGCTCCTACCGCCGCCGCAGCGCGATGCCCTCGAGGATGTGGGCGACCTTCTCGCACGAGTCCACGGCGGCCTCGAGGGCGTCGAAGATGTCCTTCCAGCGGATCACGACCATCGGGTCGATGCCGCCCTCGAAGAGCGACGCGACCGCGTCCCGGCTGACGCGGTCGCCCTCGTTCTCCAGCCGGTGGATCTCGACGAGCCGCGGCGCGAGGTCGACGCCGCTGCGCAGGCACGCCAGCGCGCCCCCGACCTGCTCGCACGCGCCGACGAGGATGTCGGCGAGCTCCAGCGCCTGCTCCATCGGCGCCTCGATGCGGTAGAGGATCAGCTGGTCGGCGGCCTCCTCGGCGTGGTCGACGATGTCGTCGAGCGCGGTGGCGAGCTGATGCCCGTCGTCGGAGCGGATGAGCGCGCGCCGCCGGGCTCCGCGCGGCGCACCGCCGTTGAGGCGGTGGATGATGTCGTGGGTGATCCGGTCGGCCTCCTGCTCGCAGCGCAGGAGCTCGCGGGCGACCTCCTCGTTCGCCGGCGGGTCGACGAGGATCTCGCGCAGGAGCGCGGCTGCGCGCTGCACCGCACCGCCGGATTCGTCGAGCAGGTCGTGCAGCGGGGCGTCGGGACGTCGCGCCAACAGAGCCATCGCGCGTCACCGTACGATCGGGCGACCCGTCCGGGCGGCTGTCTTCACCGCTTGGTCACACGCCGTTCACACCGGGATAACCGCTGCGGCGGCGCCACCGCTTCAACGTCCCTGCACATGGCAGCGGACCTGGTGGTGGGAGACCTCCGCATCCAGAGCGGCATCGGGACTCGTGGAGGCCGGCGACCGCGTCGTCGCGCTCTCCGTGCGCGAGTTCGATCTGCTCGTCGCGCTCGCGTCCCGTGCCGGGCGGATCGTCCGGCGCGAGGAGCTCTTCGCGCTCGTCTGGCGGGCGCCCCTGCGTCACGGCGACCGGTCCGTGGACGTCTACGTGCACAAGCTGCGCGTGAAGCTCGAGCAGGCCCTGCCGGAGTGGAGCTACATCCACACGCACGTGGGCTTCGGCTACCGCCTGCACCCCGAGCCTTCACACGACTTTCACGAAGCGGTCACAGGCCCGTGACAGGACACGGCGCGGCGGCGCCGCGAGGGTCCCACCTGCTTCTGAGAATGAGAGAACCACGAGGAGGAAACGGATGAGGGCACAGCGCCTCATTGCAGCCCTCGCCCTCTGCAGCGCCCTGGGAGTCGGCGTTGCGGCGTGCGGGAGCGATGACGACAGCGCAGGGAGCACCGGCTCCGCCGGGTCGACGGGAAGCTCCAGCGAGCAGCTCGGCGGCACGCTCAACGGCGCGGGGGCGACGTTCCCGCAGCCGGTCTACACCGAGTGGGCGGCCCGCTTCAAGGAGAAGGCCGGCACGACCGTCAACTACCAGGGCATCGGCTCCGGTGGTGGCGTCGCGCAGTTCACGGCGGGCACCGTCGACTGGGGCGCGACCGACTCGGCGCTCAGCGACGAGGAGCTCACGGCCGCGTCCAAGGACAGCGACGCGCTCGACATCCCGACGGTGCTCGGCGCGGTCACGGTCTCCTACAACGTCGACGGCGTGAAGGCGGGCCTGAAGCTCGACGGCGCGACGACCGCCGACATCTTCCTCGGCAAGGTCACGAAGTGGAACGACCCGGCGATCGCGTCGCAGAACTCGGGCGTGTCGCTGCCCGACTCCGACATCACGGTCTGCCACCGCTCGGACGAGTCCGGGACGACGAAGAACTTCACCCAGTTCCTCGCCGACTACTCGCCCGCGTGGGAGAAGGGCCCCGGCGTCGACAAGACCGTCAAGTGGCCCACCGGCACGGGCGCCAAGGGCAACGACGGCGTCGCGGCCTGCATCAAGCAGAACCAGAGCTCGATCGGCTACGTGGAGCAGGCCTACGCCCTGCAGAACAACTTCACGTTCGCCGACATCAAGAACAAGGCGGGGCAGTACATCACCCCGACGCTCGAGGCCACGTCGGCCGCGGGTGAGGGTGCCGATCCGCCCGAGGATCTGCGCTTCAGCACGATCAACGCCGAGGGCGACGCGACGTACCCGATCGCGGCCGTCACGTTCATGCTCGTCCACCAGGACGTCTGCAAGGGCGGGCTCGCCGCGGACAAGGCCGGGCCGCTGAAGGGCTGGCTGGACTACGCGCTGGGCGACGGCCAGGAGGTCGCGAAGGAGCTCCAGTACGCGCCGCTCCCGGCGGCGTCCTCGAGAAGGCCAAGGCCAAGGTGGCCGGCCTGCAGTGCGACGGGAAGCCCATCTCCTGAGATGAGCGCCACGAGCCTGAAGTCAGGCACCGGCCGCCCGAGCAGCCTGCTCGGGCGGTCGTCGGCCAGCCGCTCTCTGGATCCGCTGCTGCAGTGGGTCCTCTCCGGGATGGCAGCGTTCATCCTGCTGCTCATCGCGTTCTTCTTCGTCCGGCTGTTCGTCGAGGCGAAGCCGGCGTTCGACGAGTTCGGCTACTTCGGGTTCACGTTCGGCAACGACTGGAACGTCGCAAAGAACATCTACGGGGCGCTGCCGCTGCTGACCGGGACGCTGATCACCTCCGCCATCGCGCTGGTGATCGGGGTCCCGGTGGCCGTGGCCGTCGCCGTCTACGTGACCGAGCTGTGCCCTCAGCGGCTGCGCCAGCCGCTCGCCTCCCTGGTCGAGCTGCTCGCCGCGGTGCCCTCGGTCGTCTACGGGCTCTGGGGCGTGTACGTCCTCATCCCGAAGATGCGCCCGGTCGAGACCTGGCTGAGCGAGACGTTCTCGTTCCTGCCGTTGGTCGGGGCGCCGGTCGCGGGCCCGAACCTCTTCATCGGCGGGCTGATCCTCTCGATCATGATCGTCCCGATCGTCTCCGCGATCTCCCGTGAGGTGATCCTCACGGTGCCGGCCGATCACAAGGAGGCGTCGCTCGCGCTCGGCGCGACGCGCTGGGAGATGATCAAGATGGCCGTGCTGCCGTACTCGCGGTCGGGCATCGCGGGCGCGTCCATGCTCGGCCTGGGCCGGGCGATCGGCGAGACGATCGCGGTGACGCTCGTCATCGGCAACTCGCCGAACATGCCGAAGGACATCTTCGCCCAGGGCTACTCCCTGGCGGCCGTCATCGCGAACGAGTTCAACGAGGCTGCCTCCGATCCGCTGCATCGCGCGGCGCTCATCGCGGCGGGCCTCGTCCTGTTCGTCCTCACGCTCTTCGTGAACGGCATCGCACGCAACTACGTCCACAGGGCCGAGCGCGGCCAGCGCCAGGTCCCGAAGGGGATGGCGGCATGAGCGCCACGACGCCCGGGCTCGCGCCCATCTCGACACGACGCCGGCTCAGCGACCGCTTCGCGCGCGGCGTGCTGCTCGCGCTGACGCTCATCGCGCTCGTCCCGCTCGTGCTCATCGTCTACGAGCTCCTGCGCAAGGGACTCGGCGCGATCAGCTGGGACTTCTTCACCACCGACCCGACCGGGCGGACCTGCTTCCCGGGTCAGACGACCTGCACGATCGGCGGCGTGAAGTCGGCGATCCTCGGGACGATCGAGATCGTCGCGCTCGCCGCGCTGATCGCGATCCCGTTCGGCATCGGCGTCGCGCTGTACCTCGTCGAGTTCGGCAAGACCGGGAAGTTCGCGAACGTCGTCCGGTACTTCGTCGACGTCATGACCGGCGTGCCGTCGGTCGTCTTCGGCCTGTTCGTCTACATCGTCCTCGTGGTGACGGGGATCGGCGGGACGTTCGCGGCCTGGAAGGGGTCGATCGCGCTCGCGTTGCTCATGCTCCCGGTCGTCACGAGATCCGGCGAGGTCGTGCTGAACCTCGTGCCCAACCAGTTGCGGGAGTCGGCGCTCGCGCTCGGCGCGCCGCGCTGGAAGGTCGTGTTCAGCATCGTCCTGCCCACCGCGCTGCCGGGGCTCGTCACGGGCTCGATGCTGGCCATCGCCCGCGCCGCGGGGGAGACCGCCCCGCTGCTGTTCACGTCGTTCTCGTTGCTGGGGACGTCGTTCGCCCTCGGCAGCCAGATGAACTCGCTGCCGATCCAGATCTTCAACGACGTCCAGGCGCCCAACGACGCGATCGTCGAGCGCGCGTGGGGCTCAGCCCTTACGCTCGTCCGGCGTCCTTCTCCTCACGACCATCGCCCGCCTCGCCCAGCGGAGGAGCAAGCTCCATGAACCCGCGTGACACCGAGACCCAGACGCCGCCCGACACCTTGCACGCCCGAGACGCGGACGCGCCGAGCGAGACCGCGATGGCCGACGCGATCGCCGCGGCCGCCATCCAGCGCGAGCAGCCGCCGGCGATCGGCCGGACGCTCACCGTCGACAACCTGCAGGCCTTCTACGGCGACAACCACGCCGTGCGCGACATCTCGCTGACGTACGCGGCGAACCGCGTGACGGCCATGATCGGCCCGTCGGGCTGCGGGAAGTCCACCGTGTCCTGCGGTGCCTGAACCGCATGCACGAGGAGATCCCGAGCGCGCGCGCCGAGGGCACGGTGATGCTCGACGACATGGACATCTACGGCTCCGAGGTCGACGTCGTCGCCGTCCGCCGCGCATCGGCATGGTGTTCCAGAAGCCCAACCCGTTCCCGACGATGTCGATCTTCGACAACGTCGCCGCGGGGCTGCGGCTGCGCCGGCATCAAGGGGGCAACATGGAGGAGCGCGTCGAGCGAGTCGCTGCGCGGCGCCGGCGCTGTGGGACGAGGTCAAGGACCGTCTCGGCGCGACCGGCTTCGGCCTGTCCGGCGGCCAGCAGCAGCGGCTGTGCATCGCGCGCTGCCTCGCCATCGAGCCCGAGGTGATCCTCATGGACGAGCCGTGCTCGGCGCTGGACCCGATCTCGACGCGGTGCGATCGAGGACCTGATGCTCGAGCTGAAGAGCGCTACTCGATCGTGATCGTGACGCACAACATGCAGCAGGCAGCCCGGGTGTCGGATCGGACCGCGTTCTTCAACGTCACGAAGGTCGAGGAGGGCAAGCGCGTCGGCGCGCTCGTCGAGTTCAACCCCACCCCCAAGGTGTTCACGAACCCGGACGACCAGCGCACCGAGGACTACGTCAGCGGCAAGTTCGGCTGATGGTCGAGCCGGGTACTGTCGCGGGCGTGGCTCATCACGAACTCAGGCAGCGTTTCAAGGATGAGCTCGCATCGCTCGAGGACCACACGCTCGGTGCGCTCGACCTCGTCACGATGCAGATCGACCGGTCGCTCGAGGCGCTCGAGCACCAGGACGTCGAGCTGGCGGAGATGATCGTCGCCGACGACGATCGGCTCGACGGGCGGTTCCTCGAGGTGCACCAGGGGATCCTGTCCCTGCTGGCGCTCCAGGCGCCCGTGGCCGGCGACCTCCGGCTCGTCGCCGCGCTGCTGCACACGATCAAGCACATCGAGCGCATGGGCGACCAGTGCGTCAACATCGCCAAGCTCATCCCGATCACGGGATGGGAGCCGCCGGTCGACGATGAGCTGCTCGCGACGATCCTGCGCATGGGCCGCCAGGCGCGGTCGGAAGTCGTGCAGTGCAAGCGTGCGTTCGCCGAGCGCGACGTCGCGCTGGCCGAGGATCTCGTGCGCCAGGACCGCGAGATCAACCGGGCCAACCGCGAGGTCTTCCGGCGCGCCATCGACATCGGCGACGACCCGGACACGCGCGAGTGGGCGATGACCATGGTGATGGTCGCGCGCGCCTACGAGCGGATCGGCGACAACTCTGTCGACATCGGCGAGCAGGTGGCGTTCGTCGTGAGCGGGCTGTTCCGCGAGTTCTCCGACTCGTCGCATGTCCCCGGCTCGAAGTGAACGACCCGGTGCACGGCTTGTGAACAAGCTGTGATCGGACCGCCTCTGGCCTCACGTCGCGCGGGTGATGTGCCTACACTCGGCACGTCATGACGGACCGTCCCTCCGCTCCGGCCGACACCGATCGGGCTGTGCCCCCGTCGAGCGTCGGGCCGCTCCGCATCGCGCTCATCGACGGCGACTCGGGCTTCCTCCAGGTTCTCGGGAAGCGACTCGACCGCCTCGGCTGGGAGTACCGCGTCCTCGCCAGTCCCGTGACGGTCGACAACCTCGTCGCGATGCGCCTCGGGGCCCTCGTGGTCGACCTCGCGAGCCTGGGCCCGCAGGGCTGGGACTACCTGGAGCGCGTCTGCTCGGCCCTCCCGGGGCTGGGCGTCGTCGTGTGCACCGGGCGCTCGACCGTCGCGCAGCGCGTCCGCGGCCTGCGGCTCGGCGCCGACGACTGGGTGACGAAGCCGTGCCATCCGGAGGAGCTCATCGCGCGCCTCGAGTCCGTCGCGCGGCGGCGGCGCCGGTCCGAGACGCCGGCGGCGTCCGTGCCGGTCACGGCCGGCGAGGTCGAGGTCCGCGCGGACCAGTTCCAGGCCTTCGTCGGGGAGCGCTCCGTCGATCTGACGCGCCGCGAGTTCGAGCTGATCCAGCTGCTGGCCGACGCGGAGGGCCGCGTGCTGGAGCGCGAGGAGATCTACCAGCGCGTCTGGGGCTACGCGATGGCCCGCGGCGACCGGTCGGTCGACGTGTTCGTGCGCAAGCTGCGTCAGAAGCTCGAGAAGGCGTCGCCCGGGTGGCGGTACATCCACACGCACTTCGGCGTGGGCTACCGCTTCGCGCCGGAGCTCGCCGACGGCGTGCTGCCGGAGACGGGCGACGTACCCGCCGCGCCCGCGCCTTCGCGCGACCGCCTGCGCGCCTGACGTCGTACCCTGTAGGCCGTGAGCACGGCCACGATCCGCAACATCGCGATCATCCTCGCGCTGGCCGCGATCGTCGCCTTCGCACCCGGTGGCGGCGAGGGCGCGGACCTGATCTCGCAGGTCATCAGCGCGGTGTTCACGGCCGTGATCATCCTGCTGCTGGGCCGCCTGTACCTGCAGTTCCGCACGGACATCTACGGCCTCGGTGACCGCTGGCGGCTCGTGCTGTACGCCGCCGTCGGCGTGATCGTCGTGACGCTCGCGGCGTCGGGCCGGCTGTTCGACACGGGCCCCGGGACGCTGGTGTGGTTCGCGCTGCTCGGCGGTGCCGGGTACGCGCTGTACCTCACGTATCGGCAGTACCGCAGCGGCGCTGCGTACTAGTACCGACGCCCGCAACTACGCGCGATGACCACCGTCCCTCGCACGTAGTTCCGTGCGCCGGTACTGACTACGACGCCAGGATGTTCACCGCTCGGGCCAGCACGAGCCCGATGGTGACGAGCGACGACACCGACTCGATCGCCATGATCGCCTTCGCCGTGTGCGTGAGCGGCATCGTGTCGGTCGGGCTGAACGCGTTCGCGTTCGTCAGCGACGTGTAGAGGTAGTCGAAGAACCCCGGGCGCCAGCCCTTCTGCGCGAACTGCGGGTCGTCCATCTGGGGGAAGAGGAAGTCCGGCAGCGCATCGGCGGTGCTGAAGCGCGCGACGGGGCCGCCTCGGTCGAGCTCCCAGAACCAGACGGCGAACAGCAGCACGTTCGTCAGCAGGAGCTTCGTCCCCGAGAAGATGAGCGCGTGGCCCTCGGCGTGGCCGCCCTGGACGAGGTAGTGGACGAGCAGCCCGAGTGAGACCAGGTTGATCGCGCCCACGACGGCGATGAGCGCCATCGCCAGCTCGCGGCGGCCGCGGGGCTCCTTCGTCGCGCGCGCGGGCGAGACGACGATGAGCGCGCCCAGCAGCACGGCCTCTGCTGCGGGCGCGAGCCAGGTCGGCCCGACCGACACCTGGTCGACCAGCGTGAGCTGCAGGACGATGATGAGCGCGAGCGCGAGCTGGACGGGCCAGTGGGGATCGCCGCGCTCGATGCGCTTGAGGGCCCATCGCTCGGACATCCGCAGGCTCGCGGCGGCGTCGGGCATGGGGCGTGATTCGGCACGGACTCGTCGCACTCCTGTGACACCTGCGTCTGGTTGCTCCACGCGCCTCCCGGGAGCCTGCCTCACATGTCCCACCCACCTCCAGGCGTCGCGGGTCAGGCCTCGGTCGAGACGGTCGCGATGCTGCCGCTCGTCGCGCTCGTCGCGGCGCTGATCTGGCAGGGCGTGCTCGTGGGCCAGGCGGCGTGGCTGGCCGGCGCCGCGGCGCGGGGTGCCGCGCGCGCCCAGGCGCTGGACGGCGATCCGCGGGCAGCGGCCCGGGCCGTGTTGCCGGAGCGGCTGCGCGGCGGTCTCGCCGTGCGTGCCGGTGACGAGGACGTGCGGGTGCGCGTGCGCGTCCCGGCGCTCGTGGGCGGCGGCTCGGTCCTCGCCGTCTCGGCCCGCGCCCATCTGCAGGAGCAGGGCTGATGAGCGAGCAGGGGCAGGCGACCGTGGAGGTCGTCGCGCTGCTGCCGCTCGTCGTGGCCGCCGCGCTGGCGATCGCTGCGCTGCTCGCGGCCGGTCAGGCTCGCGAGCTCGCCGGTCACGCCGCGGCGGCGGGGGCGATGGCGATGCTGCAGGGCGGCGATCCGGCCGATGCCGCGCGTGCCGCGGCGCCCGGCGTGCCGCGCACGCGGATGTCGGTGCGCGTGCGGGGGCGGACCGTGCGGGTGCGCATCCGCCCGCGTGCGCCGTTCGGCCTGCCCGCGCGGCTCCTCGAGGCCACCGTGGTGGCGGACGCGGGGCCGCGATGAGCGTCCTGCGCGCCGTCGTCGACCACTTCCTGCTCCCGGCCGCGACTGCGCCGCGGCCTGCTCCGGCCCGGGCCGAGGCGGCACGGCCGCCGCACGCAGCGGTCGGGGTCCTCTGCCCGCCGCGCGATGCGGCGGCCCTCGGCGTCGCGGTCGGCGCCGCGCTCGCGCGCGAGCACGGTGCTCGCGCCGTGCTCGTCTGCTCCTGGGGTGCGCCGGCGCGACGTCCGGGTCCCGACGATGCCGGCGACCGGTACGGCCCGCGGTCTCGCCCGGTCGCTCGTCGCGCGCGGGCTCGACGCCGCCGCGAGCGGCCGACTCGTGCTCGTCGCGGTCGAGGACGCCGCGGCCGCGGGCCGGGCACTTGCGGCGGCGCCCGGCCCGACCGTGCTGGTGGTGGCCGGGGCGCGGGACGCAGCGATGGACGCGGTGCTGCGCGCGCAGGACCACGTCCTGGTGGCGGACACGGGGGAGGAGGGCGTCGCAGCGCTCGCCGAGGCGCGGCTCGCAGCCGACGGTGTCCGGACGGCGCGGTGCGCGGTGCCCACCGGGCTCGCCCGGCGGGTGCCGGCCCTCGGCACGCGCGCGCCGGTCGACCTGCGCGCAGAGCGCGGGCAGGCGACGATCCTCGTGCTGGCGCTCCTGCTCGCCGTCGTCATCGGGGCCGTGGTGCTCGGTGCGGCGGCGCGTGGCGTCGGTGCCGCCGACGAGCGCGGCCGTGCGGCGGACCTCGCGGCGCTGGCCGGCGCGCGAGCGATGCACGACGGCTTCGACCGGCTCTTCGAGCCGGCCACGCTCGCCGGTCGCGCGAACCCACGGCACCTGGAGCTCGCCGAGTACCTCGCGGGTGGCCGCGAGTGCCGCGCTCGCGACGGCCCGGCGCAACGGCTTCGCGGACGTCCGGGTGACGTTCCCGGACGAGGACTCGATGGCGCCCGTGCGCATCCGTGTGACGGTCCGCGATCCGATCACCGCGGGCGACGACGAGGTGCCGGTCGCGAGGACCGCCGAGGCGGAGCTCGCGCCGCCGGCGACCGCGACGGTCAACGCGTCGGTCGGCGCCGGCGAGTACCGCGGCCCGCTCGAGGTCCGCCAGGGCAAGCCGATGCGGCCCGACGTCGCGCTGGCGTTCGACCGGATGGAGGCCGCGGCGCGTGCCGACGGCGTGACGCTGAGCATCACGAGCGCGTGGCGCAGCAACGCCGAGCAGGCGGTGCTGTTCGCCCGGCATCCCGATCCGAAGTGGGTCGCGCCGCCTGGCAAGTCGCTGCACCGGCTCGGGACCGAGCTCGACCTCGGTCCGCCCGCGGCCTACGCGCTGGCTGGCGGCGAACGCGACGCGCTTCGGCTTCACGCAGCGCTACTCCTGGGAGCCCTGGCACTACGGGTACGTCCGCAACGCCGGGACGTCGTCGGTCGGCTTCGGTGGCGGGGACGGCGCGACGAGCGTCGCGCTGCAGTCGTTCGTGCCAGCGCAGTTCGCGCCGGCGATCTCGCGGGCCGCGCAGCGCTGGAGCGTGTCCGGCGCGCTGCTCGCCGCGCAGCTGTACGCCGAGAGCGGCTTCAACCCGTTCGCGCGCTCGCCGGCCGGTGCGCAGGGGATCGCGCAGTTCATGCCGGGGACCGCGCAGGCCTACGGGCTGGACGACCCGTTCGACGCCGAGCGGGCGATCGACGCCCAGGCGCACCTCATGCGCGACCTGCTGCGCCAGTTCGGGGCGGTGCCGCTCGCGCTGGCGGCCTACAACGCCGGCGCCGGCGCGGTCGCCGCCTGCGGCTGCATCCCTCCGTACCCGGAGACCCGCGGGTACGTCGCGCGGATCCTCGGCCTGCTCGGCGGCGCCGGGGACATCGGGCTCACGGACGCCGGCCTCGCGGTGCGGCTGGTGCGGTGAGATGGGTGCCCCTACGATCACGGCCATGGCGCTCACGGTCGGCGATCGCGATCTGCGCCCGCTCACGGCGGACGAGGTCCTGCGGATGGTCGAGCTCGGCATCCTCTCCGCCGACGAGCCGGTCGAGCTGCTGCACGGAGTGCTCACGCGGGTGAGTCCCAAGAGCCCGCGGCACGAGACGGTGAAGGTCCGTCTGCAGCGATGGCTCGCGCCCGGCGTGGTCGCAGGCGCGCACGAGGTGCGGGTCGAGGCGCCGATCCTGGTCCCGGACCGGACGTCGCTGCCGGAGCCGGACATCGCGGTCGTGGCGCCGGGCGGAGATCCGCTGCTCCACCCGACGACGGCCACTCTGGTGATCGAGGTCGCGGCGAGCAGCCTGCGGACGGACACCGGCGTCAAGCCCGCGCTCTACGCGCAGGCCGGCGTCGCGGAGTTCTGGGTCGTCGACGTCGACGGTTGCTGCATCGAGGTGTTCAGCGAGCCCCGCAATGGGAGCTACGGGGCCCGGCGCGTCGTCGCGCACGACGGGGTCGTGGAGGCTCGGCTCGTTGCGGCCGAGCCCTTGGCGGTGTCGGAGCTGCTCGCGGGGCTGCAGGCCCGGCGCTAGCCGCGCAGCCGGCCGCCGAGCTCGCCGCGCAGCGTCGCGATCTCGGTCACGGCGACGCCGACGAACGCGCTCTCGTGCGCGGTGATGTCGTCGAGCAGGTCCGTCATGTAGACGGGGTCGGCGCTCAGGCCCTCGAGCTCGGCGAGCGAGCGCTCGGCGTAGAGCAGGCGGAGCTCCTGCTGGAGGTCGACTGCGGAGGTGGTTGTGGTCTCGATCTGCATGGTGGCGACCAGGTCGGTGATGGTCATCGGCTAGGACGATCTCTTCGGCGCGGACTCATCGCGTCCTGTGTGGATCTCCGTCCTCGCTGCCGTCTTCGCGTTACGCCTGCGCGCGGATCACGCTCGCGGCCGGCGTCGGTTCGAGCCGTGGCGGATGCGGCCGGCGCTGCGGCGCGCGGACGACGAGCACCGCCAGCAGCACGAGCGCGCCGCCGGCCAGCTGCGCCGGGCCGAGCGACTCGCCGAACACCGCGAACGCCAGCGCGACCGCGACGACCGGCTCGAGCGTCGAGAGGATCGACGCAGCCGTGGGTCCGACCAGGCGCAGGCCCGCGAAGAAGAGGCCGATCGCGGCCACCGTCGACACGACGGCCAGGCCACCGAGCCACCCGAACCCGGTGGCGCTGACCGCGCCGGGATCGAGGTCGCCGGAGACGAGCGCGCCGAGCGTCAGGCTGCACGCCGCCCCGGTGCACACGAGCGTGGCGAGCGCAAGCGCGCCGACGCGCTCGGAGACCCCGGTCGAGACGAGGATGTAGGTGCTGTAGACGACCGCGGCGCCGAGCGCGAGCCCGGTGCCCAGCGGGTCGAGCGCGCCCGCCGCGGCGCCGGCGAGCACGAGCACGAGCCCGCTGCACGCGAGGGCGAGCGCGACGGTCGTGCGCCGGCTCGCGCGATCGCGGCCCAGCGCGATCGCCGCGACGGTGACGATGACCGGGTACGTGTAGAGCACCAGCGAGAGCAGCGAGGCGTCCATCCGGTCGAGCGCGAGGAAGTACGCGCCCGCCTGCGCGCCGTAGCCGATGGCGCCGAGCGCGAGCGCGGCGAGCACGTCCCGGCGCGGCAGCCGGCGCAGGCCGGCCAGCGCGCCGGTCGCCGCGGTGAGGACCCACGAGCAGCACGGCGGCCACGACGAAGCGGACGGACAGCAGGGTCCCGACCGTCGAGCCCTCGCCGTAGGCGAGCTTGCCGAAGATGCCGATCCCGCCGAACGCGGCGGCGGAGACGAGGCAGAAGATGACTCCCGAGCGCTGCACGCCGAGCATCGTGCCGGGACAAAGCCGTAGGAGCGACGACGATTGCTGCACGGCTATCAGTAGCATCGCTTACCGATGCTCGACCTGCACAGGCTCCGGCTGCTGCGCGAGCTGCACGAGCGGGGGACGATCGCCGCGGTGGCCGAGGCGCTGCGGTTCACGCCCTCGGCCGTGTCCCAGCAGCTCGCGGTGCTCGAGCGCGAGGCCGGGGTGCCGCTGCTGGAGAAGGCCGGCCGCGGCGTGCGGCTCACCGACCCCGCGCGGGTGCTCGTCGGTCACGCCGACGCGCTGCTGGAGCGCGTCGGGGTGGCGGAGGCCGAGCTGGCCGCCGCGTCGGGCAGCGTCGCCGGCCGGGCGCGCGTGGCGTCGTTCCAGTCCGTCGCGCTGCGGATCGCGCTCCCCGCCATGCGGCGGCTCGAGTCCGACGCGCCCGGGCTGCGCTGCGAGCTCGTCGAGGCGGAGCCCGAGTGGTCGCTGCCCGCGCTCGCGCTCGGGGACGTCGACCTCGTGCTGGCCGACGAATGGGAGCACCAGCCGCTGGCGCGCCCCGCCGGGGTCGCGCGCGTGGACCTGCTGGTCGACCCGACGCTCGTGATCCTCCCCGAGACCCACCCGGCGGCGCGCGCGGCGGGGGCCGGTCGCGCTCGCCGACCTCGCCGGCGACACGTGGGTCACCGGCCACCGGGGCACGGCCTGGGAGGAGATCACGGGGCGGACGTGCCGCATGCACGGCGGGTTCGACCCCGACATCCGCCATCGGGCGAACGACGCCGTGGTGAGCCTCGCGCTCGTCGCGGCCGGCCGCGCCGTGACCCTGCTGCCGGGGCTCGTGCAGCCCGGCGCGCACCCCGGCGTCGTGGCCCGCCCCTTCAGAGAGGGCAGCGTCGACCGGACCGTGTTCGCCGCCACCCGGGCCGCGGACGCCGAGCGCCCGTCCGTGCGGGCGCTCCTGGCGGCCGTCCGCGACGCCGCCGCGGCGCTCGACTAGGGCTCGTGGCTCGCCGACTCGGCGGCGAGGACCGGCGCAGGCTCGGCCGGGAGCGCCGCCTTGCGGTCCCGCTCGTCGAAGTACTCCTCGCCCTCGATCGAGAAGTTCGGCAGGATCCGGTCCAGCCAGCCCGGGAACCACCAGTTCGCCTTGCCGAACAGCGTCATCACCGCAGGGACGAGCAGACATCGCACGAGCGTGGCGTCGACCGCGACCGCGACGCCCATCCCGACCCCGAACTGCTTCACCGTCGGGTCGCCGTTGATGATGAACGCGAAGAAGACGCTGACCATGATCAGCGCCGCGGAGGTGATGACGCGGCCCGTGTTCGCGATGCCGTCGACGATCGCGATGCGGTTGTCACCCTCGCGCCGCCACGCCTCCCGGATGTGGCTGATCAGGAAGACCTCGTAGTCCATCGAGAGCCCGAAGAGGATCGCGAACATCATGAGCGGGACGTAGCTCACGATCGCGACCTCGTTGTCCAGGCCGACGAGGCCGATCCCCCAGCCCTTCTCGAACACCGCGGTCACCACGCCGAACGCGGCGCCGATCGAGATGAGGTTCATGACGCCCGCGGTGAGCGGGATGACGATCGAGCGGAACGCGAGCGTGAGCAGCAGGATGCTCAGCAGCACGACGACCGCGATCGTCAGCACGAGGCCGCCGGAGATCTCGTCGGCGAGGTCGACGTAGCCCGCGGTCGTCCCGCCGACGTCCGCGGTCATGTCCGCGTCCTGCGTCGCCCGCGGGATCGTGTCGTCGCGCAGGGTGCGCACGAGCGTCTCGGTCGCCCGGTCGGACGGCCCGGTCGTCGGCGTGACGGTCATGACCGCCGCCTTCGCCGAGTCGCTCACCAGCGGCGGGGTGACCGATGCGACGCCCTTCGTGCTCTTCAGGTCGTCGCTCAGGTGCGTCAGCCGCGGGTCGCGTCGCGGGTCCGGCGGGCTGCCCGTCGGGTGAGGGCGGCGCCGCGGCATCGGGCTCCGCCGGCTTCTTCGTCATGTCGACCGCGATGAGCAGCGGCGCGTTCGCGCCGACCCCGAACCCGGCCGACATCGCGTCGTAGGCCTGCCGCGACTCCGTGTCGGTCGGCAGCGCGCCGTTGTCCTGCTGGCCGAGGTAGAGGTCGAGCACGGGCCAGGCCAGCGCGCCCAGGATGACGAGCGCCGTAGCCGCGCTCGGGATGGGGTGCTTCGTGACGAACTCGCCCCACCGCTTCCAGCCGTGCGGATGGCTGTCGACGCTCTTCGCCTTGTGCGGCAGGGCCAGCCGGTCGATCCGGTCGCCGGCGAACGCGAGGAGCGCCGGGAGCAGCGTGATCGCGGCGGTCATCGCGACGAGCACGACGAGCGCCGCCGTGTAGCCGAGCGTGGTGACGAGCGGGATCTGCACCACGGCAAGGGACAGCAGGGCGATGATCACCGTCGTCCCGGCGAACACGATCGCGCCGCCGGACGTCGCCGTCGACCGGGCTATGGACTCCATCGTGTCCATGCCGTCGCGCCGTTGCTCGAAGTGCCTGGTGACGACGAACAGCGAGTAGTCGATCCCGACGCCCAGGCCGATCATCGTCGCCAACGTCGGCGCGACGGTCGGGACGACGGCGATGTGGCTGATGAACGTGATGATCGACAGCCCGGACACCAGCCCGATCAGCGCGGTGATGATCGGCAGGCCCATCGCGACGACGGTCCCGAACGTGAACACCAGGACGATCACGGCCATGGCCAGGCCGATGACCTCGCTGTCGTGCGTGTCGGGCTTGGAGACCTTCTGGCCGATGTAGCTGCCGACCGCCACCTGCAGGCCCGCGGCCTCGGCCGAATGCCCGAGGTCGACGATGCGCTGCGCATCGTCGGTGGTCATGTCGCTCGCGCTGGTCTTCGGGTTGACCGCGATGTAGCCGACGGTCCCGCCCTTGGACACCTGGGCCGCGCCTTCCGTCGACAGCGGGCTCGTCGCAGAGCGGACATCGGGGTCCTTGCGCAGCGCCGAGACCGTGGCGTTGATCCCGTCGGCGTACTTGGAGTCGGTGATCTTCGAGCCCGTGGGCGCCCTGAGCGTGACGGGAGCGGTCCCGTTCGCCTGGTCGGGCAGCTGATCCTCGAGGAGGTCCGTCGCCTTCTGGCTGTCGGTGCCGGGCAGGCTCAGGTTGTCGCTGAGGTCGGAGCCCATGCTGCGCGCCCCGACGGCGAGCCCGACGAAGACGACGATCCAGACGGCGAGCACGATCCAGCGATGGCGAACGCACACACGGCCGAGGCGGTACAGCCCTCCAGTCACAGCGAACTCCTCCAGCGATCCGGGAGCCGGCCAACCCTACAGAGGGTCTACACGCCAGATGTGAGTTGCTGGACAACGGCGCGCTGGCGCGTCTACGGTCCCCCGCCATGCCCACACGTGATCGCGCCGTCGCCGCGATGGTCCTTGCGGCGGCGATCGCTGCCGCGACCCCTGCGGTGGCAGGCGCCACCGCGCCCGGCTGGTCCACGCCGCACACCGCGTCGGCCACCACCGACGGCAGCTACGCCGCCGGCGCCAGCGGGGGCGTGCAGCTCTTCGGGACCGGCGGAGCGCCGACGCGCACCGCGCAGATCCGCGCGATCAAGCAGGACGCGACGCAGGGAACGGCCGTCGGCGTGAACGCCGGCGCCCCCGGCTTCGACCTCGAGGACGTGTCGATCAACGACTCCGGCCAGCTCATCGGTGCCTGGTCGATCGACACGGAGGGCATCTCGACCAACGTGAACATCGGCGCCGCGCTCGGCGCGCGCACGTCGCTGCCGCGCACCGCGACCGTGCTGCCCTCGGGCGCGCTCATCGCCGAGGTGCAGACCGCCGTCGACACGAACGGGACCGGCGTCGTCGCCTGGATCCAGTCCACGCCCGCCGGCCAGAGCGTGCAGGCCGCGACGCTGGGGACCGGCCAGGCGCCGATCATCGCGCAGCTCATCGTGTACCCGGGCACGCTCGAGGTCCTGAACCTGGACGTCGGCTTCGACGGCAGCCACCACCCGGTCGTCACCTGGTCGGTGGGTCCGGACAACGCGCCCGGGCCGGGCTCGATCGGCGTCGCCCGCGGCAACGGCCAGGGCGGCTTCGCGCCGGCGGTCGAGACCCAGGTCGACACGACGCTCCTCACCAACCTCCAGACCTTCGTGACCACCGACGGCGGCCTCCTCGCGCTGTGGGCGACCGGCGGGCCCGGGACGATCGGGACGACCGCGTCGACGCCCGTCAGCGTGCGCTTCAGCCAGGCGGGCGCGACCGGTCCGTGGTCGGCGGCGCAGACGGTGATCACCGGCGCCACCGGCGGCGCGCTGCCGTCGTTCGCCGCGAACGCGTCGGGCCGCGCGGCCGTCCTGTTCCCGCTGGCGACGAGCGGCGGGACCACCCTGCGCTCGGTGCTGCGCACCACCGCCGGGACGTGGGGCACCGCGCGCCTCCTCGGACCCTCCGGCGCGAGGGAGATCGGCCGCATCGACGTCGGCGTGGACAGCACCGGTCGCGTCGTCGCCCTGTGGGACGACGCGAGCGGCGGCTCGAGCCAGCCCGCCCGCGTCCTCGCGGCCCGCTCGAGCTCGTCGAGCAACCCGCTGAACACCTACAACCAGGTCGCGCAGCGCAAGGGCGACACGCGCTGCAGCACGCCGAGCCTGGCGCTGGCGTCGACCGGTGACGGGCTGGGCTCCTGGTCCTGCTCGTCGTCGTCGACGGGCCCGATCACGAGCCCGCGCCTCGCCCGGCTGACCGCACCGGGGAGCTGAGGACGCCGTCGGCGTGCTGCGGGCTCAGCCCTGCAGCACGCCGCCGAGCTCGGCGCGGAGCGTCGCGATCTCGGTGATCGCGACGCCGACGAACGCCTCCTCGTAGGCGGTGATGTCGTCGATCAGGTCGGCCATGTAGCCCGGGTCGGACGTGAGGCCGCTGACCTCGGCGAGCGACCGCTCGGCGTAGAGCTGGCGGAGATGGCCCTGGAGCTGCGAGGCGGTGAAGGTGGTCTCGATCTGCATGGTCGTTCTGACCATCGGGCGTGAGGATCCTGCGAACACCCGTTCAACGCGATCGCACGGAACCGGTAGCGTCGCGCCGTGCTCAGGCCTCGTCGCCTCCTCCTGGTGCTCGCCCTCGGGGCGGCGTTCGCGGTCGTCTCCGACGACGCGATGGCGCAGGACTCCCTGGCGCCCGAGGGCGCGCTGCCGCATTGGATCCCGAACGACGACTGGGTCTACGAGCACTGGCTGCCGTACGACGAGACCCGGCTGTACCGGCTGCTCGGCACGGATCGAGGCGGGATCTGGCGCTACCTGCGCGACGACGCCGTGCACGATCTCGCCCAGCTCGCGCACAAGCGCGGCATGTCCGCCGGCGAGCTGGCCGACCGGCTCGTGGCGCCGCGCAAGGGCCAGGTCTCCGCAGCGCGGTACAAGCAGCTGCGGGCGCGCGCGTACCGGATCGTCATCCAGGGCCACCTCTCGCAGCACATCCACTTCCACTCGCTGCACCAGCGGACGATCCAGCGCCACGCGCCGTCGATCTTCGGCGTCTCGCCCGAGCGCTTCCGCGACCTGCGCGTCGAGGAGCACAGCCCGCTCGACATCGGGCGGATGAACGGCCGCAGCGCCGTGTCGATGCGCCGCGCCTCCATCGCGGCGCTCCGGCGCACCGTCGCCGGCGCCGTGCGCAGCGGCTCGATGACGCGCGCGCAGGGCACGCGCCTCCTGCGCCGTCAGCTCGCCCAGCTGCCGCGCTGGCTCGGCCAGCGCCGCAACAACGGCCCGCCGCGGACGAGCGCCGCCGGCACGCCGATCATGGCGATCGCCGACTGGGCGAACCACCCGTCGATCTCCGCCGACGGCACCCGCGTCGCCTTCGACCAGTACCGCTCGACGATCCCGGAGGCGCGCAGCCTGGGCGAGATCCGCGTGCTCGTCGCCGACCTCGCGGCCGGGGGCGCGCTCGCCGAGGCCAGCCACGCCGACGGCGTGATCCCCGGCAAGCCGCGCTCCGGCTACCACTCGCAGCTGTCCTCCGACGGGCGCAGCGTCACCTACGAGCTGGCCGACGGCAACATGAACTACGCCAAGCGCTACGGCGAGATGCGCGTCGACCTGCGCGACCTGCTCGCGGCGCGGACGATCTCCATCAGCCACCCGCTCGGCGTCCGCCGCGAGCCGTCGCGGACCGCCTACAACCCGACCGTGTCGGGCGACGGGCAGCGCGTGGCGTACGAGGCGGCGACCAAGGACGGCTCCACGGCGCTGTGGCTGAGCGACCGCGGGACCGGCGCGTCGCAGCTCGTCGGGCGCGGCAGCGCGGGCGCGATCTACGAGCCGCGCCTGTCGGGCGACGGCCGGACGCTGGCGTTCAGCGCCGCCGACGCCGGGACCGACGGCCGCGCGCTCGTGTTCGTGCGCGACGTGGCCACCGGCGCGACGACGCTCGTCAGCCGCGCGGGCACCGACGGCGCCTCGGCCGACGACGACGCCTACGAGCCGTCGATCTCGAGCAGCGGGCGCTACGTCGCCTTCACGAGCGCGGCCGGCAACCTCGGCGCCGACGGTCACCGCTCGCGCATCTGGGTCCGCGACGTGCAGGCCGGCACGGTCGAGCAGATCAGCGGGCGCGGGTTCGCCTTCGATCCGTCGATCTCGGCCGACGGCAGGTTCGTCGCGTACGCCGAGCGTCCGACCGACGGGAGCGGGCGCGCCGATCCGGGCAAGGCGACGGTGTGGCTCTACGACCGTGCCACGCACGCCACGACGCTCGTGAGCCGGTCGGCAGGCGCGACCGCCGACCGCATCTCCGCCGAGCCGGTCGTCTCCTCCGACGGCACGCGGGTCGCCTTCACGTCGACGGCGTCGAACCTCGACCGGCGCAAGCCGGCCGGGCTGACCGGCGTCTTCGTGCGCGACCTGCGCGCCGGCACGACGACCCTGCTCTCGACGCACGCGCCGCGCACGGTGCCGCCGGTGCCGAAGGGCGCGCAGGCGGCCTCGGTGACCAGCACCGCCGAGCACGCCCAGATGCTCTTCTGCTGGCTCGACGCCTGATCGGACCCAACCGCCGGTCCGTAGACCGGGGGTGACTCCCCAGACCCCACGACTCGCCGGCCGCAGGATCCTCGTGACGGGGGCGAGCTCCGGTGTCGGCCTCGAGGCCGCCCGCCTGCTCGCAGCCGAGGGCGCCCGGCTGGCCATCCTCGCGCGGGGCGGCGAGGCGTTGCGCACGGTCGCCGCCGAGCACGCTCCCGGCGCCGTCGTCCTCGCCGTCGACGTCACCGACCGCGCGGCCGTCGAGGACGCCGTCGCGACCGCCGCCGCCGAGCTCGGCGGCCTGGACGTCGTCGTCTCCAACGCCGCCTCGACGGTCTTCGGGCACGTCCTCGAGGTCCACCCGGACGACTTCGACCGCACCGTCGCGGTCACGTTCGGCGGCGCCGTCAACGTGATCCGCGCCGCGCTGCCGCACCTGCGCGCGTCGCGCGGCGCCGTCGTCGCGACCGGCTCGCTCATGGCGCGCGTGCCGCTGCCGACCTGGTCCTCCTACTGCGCGGCCAAGCACGCGCTGCGCGGCTTCCTCAACAGCCTCGCGATCGAGGAGCGCGAGCAGCGCACCGGCGTGCGGGTGGCGATGGTCCACCCGGGCCCGATCGACACGCCGCTGTTCGCCCAGTCGTCGAGCGCGACCGGCCGCAAGCCGCGGGTCGCACCCGACGCGTACGGTGCCGACGTGGTCGCCCGTGCGCTCGTCGAGGTCGTCGTGCGCCCGCGGCCCGAGGTGGTCCTGGGCGGGGAGACCCGGCTCCTGGACCTGGCGTTCGCGGCCGTGCGCCCGGCTGCCGAGGCGGTGCTGCTCGGCATCGACCGCTGGTACCGCAGCGGCACGGAGGACGCGCCGCTGCCCGGATCGCTGTGGGAGGCGCCCGTGCTCCCGCAGGCCAGCGGCGGCATCCCTGCGCGCGACAGCCTCCTGGCGCCGCTCCAGCTCGGGCGGCGCCTGCTCCCGTCGCCGGCGACGCCGCTGCGCCTCGCGCGGCACCTGGCGACCGCGGCGGGCCGGGGTGCGCGCATGGCCCGCGAGCTCACGCACCCGGTCCCGGAACGTCCGCGCCCTGCGAGCGGGCTTGCAACGCGCGACGAGGGCGTGCGACCGGCGCGGGCGGGGAAGGCCACCGTGTGAGCGAACATGCGTCCATCTCCGACGGGCGCGGGTTTACTCTTCGATGACGCACCTGTTCCAGGTGCGACGACCATGAGAACGTCACCACTCGACATCGCAGGCGGCAGGGCCACCTGGGTCTCACCCTCCATGGAGAGCGGGACCTGGCTCGAATGGGCGCACGACGGCGAGCCGCCCGCGCGCGTGCCGTTCGCGCAGCTGCGCTGGTCCGCCGACCTCCTCGCCGGCGGCGACGGGCCGATCTGGGCGCGCGAGCTGCCCAAGGTCATCCAGTGGTACGACCACGAGGAGTCGTGGATCTTCCACGCGACGCGCCTGGCGCCGCTGCACGATCTCCCGTGCGAGCCGTCGGGCCGCTGGTCGGTCTACCGCTGGGACGGCGAGTGGGTGGTCGACTACCACCACCAGGTCGCGAGCCACGGCGCCTCGATGCCGCTCATCGTCGCCCTCACCGCGGTCCTGGGCTGCGGCCCGACCGCGATCCGCTGAGTCGTCAGTCCTCGGAGTCCGCCGCGACGCCCCGGCGCCGCGCGCCGCTGCGCTTACCCAGGACGTGTCGCAGGTAGTACCTCGTGCCGTGAGCGACCCCGACGTCATCGTCGCCGGCGCGGGCAACGCCGGCCTGTCCGCGGCGCATGCCGCCCGCGAGCGCGGCGCCCGCGTGCTCGTGCTCGAGAAGGCGGATCACGCGTGGTCGGGCGGCAACTCGGCGTTCACCGCCGGCGCGATCCGCATCGCCCACGGCGGACTGGAGGACGTGCGCGAGCTCCTCGCCGAGGAGCCGCTGCCGGACACCGACCTGGAGCCCTACACCGACGAGGACTTCCTCGCTGACATGCGCCGCGTGACGCTGGGGCGCGGCGATCCCGCGATGGCGCGCACCCTCGTCGGCGACTCGCGCGACGTCGTCCGCTGGCTCGCCGGCCACGGCGTGCGCTTCCGGCTCATGTACGAGCGCCAGAGCTACGAGGCGGCGGGGCGGCATCGGTTCTGGGGCGGCCTGGCCGTCGGCGCGGTCGACGGCGGCGCCGGGCTCATGGACGGGCACCGCGCCGCGGCCGGGCGCTCGGGGATCGAGCTGCGCCACGAGACCGCCGTCGAGGACCTGCTGCGCGACCCGGACGGACGCGTGTCCGGCGTCGTGGCCCGGTCGGCGGACGGCGCGCGGACGGAGCTGCGCGCGCGGGCGGTGGTCCTCGCCGCCGGGGGCTTCGAGTCCGACCCGCGGCTGCGCGCGGCGCATCTGGGCCCGAACTGGGACGTCGCGAAGGTCCGCGGGACGCCGAGCAACACGGGGGAGGTGCTCGAGGCCGCCCTGCGCCACGGCGCGCAGGCCTACGGGCACTGGAGCGGCTGCCACGCGATCCAGTGGGACGCGGGCGCGCCGGCCACCGGGGACCTCGAGATCACGAACCGCTTCTCACGCCAGTCCTATCCCGTCGGGATCGTCGTGAACCGGCGCGGCGAGCGCTTCCTCGACGAGGGGGAGGACTTCCGCAACTACACCTACGCGAAGTTCGGTGCACGGGTCCTCGAGCAGCCGGAGGGCGTCGCCGCGCAGGTCTTCGACGCCAAGACGATCCCGCTGCTGCGGACGATCGACTACGAGGCACCCGGCGCGACGCGCGTCGACGCCGACTCGCTGGAGGGGCTCGCGGAGGGGCTGGGGATCGACCCCGACGGGTTCGCGCGCACGGTCGCGGAGTTCAACGCCGCCATCGTCGACCGGCCGTTCGATCCCGCCGTGAAGGACGGGCGGCGCACCGAGGGCATCACGCCGGCGAAGTCCAACTGGGCGCTGGCGATCGACACGCCGCCGTTCGTCGCGTTCCCGGTGACGTGCGGGATCACGTTCACGTTCGGCGGCGTGCGCGTCGACGACGACGCGGCCGTGCTGGACGCGGGCGGCCGGCGCATCCCCGGGCTGTACGCGGCCGGGGAGCTCGTCGGCGGGCTGTTCTTCCACAACTACCCGGGCGGCAGCGGCCTGACGGCGGGCGCCGTCTGGGGCCGTCGCGCGGGGTGGACGGCCGCCACGATGGCGTGATCGCCCTCCGGCACCTCCACGCGCGGCGGCCGGCGTAGCCGCCCGGCGGCGAGCCGGAAGCCCATCGCGCCGCCCGCGATGAGGACGGGCATCACGGTGAGGTTGTGGCGTGCCTCGGAGACGAGCACGGCGTTCATCGCGGTGAGGTAGAGGAGCAGCGCGGCGATCGCCCACAGCTCGGCCCGGCGGGTGACGACGAGGCCGGCGGCGAGGCCGGCGAGCCCGAACGCCAAGAGGGCGAGGTGCAGGGCGCGGATGGGACCGCGCGTGCGCTGGTAGGTGCCGTGCGTGTAGCTGCCCCAGAGCCGCCAGACCTTCGACGCGAGCATCCCGGCGAACGCGCCCGGCTGCCCCCACGCGTACTCCCGCAGGTTCACCAGCGTCTCCCTGCGCAGCGCCGCCTCCTCGCGCAGGCCCGGATGCCGGGCGGCGACGGCGCGGATCACGTGCACCTGGCTGATCTGGTCGGGCCGGTGGTCGCTCAGCCGCGGGTAGAGGCGCTTGACCTCGGGTGCCATGGCGCGCTTGGACCCGAAGATCGAGCCGTCCCCGGGCAGGTACGTGCCGACCCAGAGGTTCGAGGCGCCGCCGCTGGAGAGCGGCACGAGGTGGCCGGTCACGCTCGAGGCGAAGATCGTCCACGGCGTCAGGACGACGACGAGGGCGACCAGCACGGGGGCGACGGCGCGCGGCGACCGCGTGACGGCCGCGATCGCGACGAGCGCGATGAGCGGCACGAGGAGCAGGTCGGCGCGGGTGAGGACGGTCGCCGCGAGCAGCAGGCCCGCGACCGCCCCGGCCGTCCGGGTGGGTCGTCGCATCGTGAGCACGGTCGCCGCGAGCGCCGCGGTGAGCAGCAGCGCTCCCAGTGGCTCGGACAGCAGATCGCCCGACGCTGCCACGAGCGGCGGGTAGAGCGCGACGAAGAGCGCGGCGAGCAGCGCCGCCGCGGGGCCGGCCACGAGCACGACGAGCGCGAACGTGGCGACGATGGTGAGCGTGCCCACGGCCGCCTGCCAGGGGAAGGCCGCCGTGACCGCGCCGTCGTCGGTCACGGAGTCCCGGTCGATCGCGTGCGCCAGCGCGAACAGCGCGGGCGTGCCCGGCGGCCAGTGCATCGGGTCCTGCTGCCCGTGCCCGCCGCCGCCGAGGAGGCCGTAGGTGCCGTTGTCGACGATCCCGCGGGCGATCATCGAGTACGCGATCGCGTCCCGCGAGTGGTACGCACCGGGGTCTCCGGCGGCGTCGAAGCGGAGTGCGCCGCCCAGCACGGTGATCGCGACGAGCGCGGCGATCGACCATCGCGGCAGGCGGCGCACCCGGGTCAGCCCACGCGGTAGGTGATGTGGGTGACGAGCTCCGAGCTCGTCACCGCGAGCTGCTCGAGCTTCAGGTCCCCGACGCCGTCGAGCAGGCGCTCTCCGCTGCCGAGGATGACGGGCGCGATGTGCAGCCGCAGCTCGTCGATGAGGCCCGCGCGCAGGTACTGCTGCACGGTGCTCGCGCCGCCGGCGATCGACACCGTCCGGTCGCCGGCCGCCTCCTTCGCGCGCTCCATGGCCGCCTCGATGCCGTCGGTGACGAAGTGGAACGTCGTCCCGCCCTGCATCTCCACCGGCTCGCGCTCGCGGTGGCCGAGGACGAAGACCGGCGCGTGGTACGGCGGGTCCTCGCCCCACCAGCCCCGCCAGTCCAGGTCCCACTCGCCCCGGTCGGGGCAGAACATGTGGCGGCCCATGATGTACGCGCCCGCCTCGACGATCGCGTCCCTCTCGGCCTTGTTGGCCTCGGCCTCCTCGAACATCCAGCGGTGGATGCGCTCGGCGCCCTTGCCGAGCGGGTCGTCGAGGCTCTGGTCGGGACCGGCGGAGAACCCGTCGAGCGAGACTCCGCTGTCACAGGTGACCTTCGTCATGGTGGCTCCTTCGGATCGGAGGGCTGTACCCCTGCGTCGGAGCCACTCGTGCATCCTCGACATCACGGATAGGGTCGTCCCAGAAACTCCATGGAGTTCCGCCTGCTCGGCCCACTGGAGGTGGCCGACGGCCGCGGTGAGGTCGCGGTCGGTGGTGGACGGCGGCGTGCCCTCCTGGCGATCCTGCTCGTGCACCGCAACGAGGTCGTCCCGGCCGATCGCCTGATCGACGAGCTCTGGGACGGCAGCCCGCCCGCGAGCGCCAACAAGGCGCTCCAGGTGCACGTGTCCCAGCTACGCAAGGACCTCGGATCGAACGGCACCTCGCTGCGCACCCGCGCCGGTGGCTACGTGCTCGAGGTCGAGCCGGCGAGCATCGATGTCGCGCGGTTCGAGCAGCACGTGCGCGACGGCGAGCGGGCACGCGCGGACGGGCGCGACGGCGACGCAGCCGACCGTCTGCGCGAGGGCTTGCAGCTGTGGCGTGGACCGCCCCTTGTCGACTTCGCCTACGCGGGATTCGCGCAGGACGAGATCGCGCGGCTCGACGAGCTGCGCCTGGCGGCGCTGGAGGAGCGCATCGAGGCGGATCTGGCCCTCGCCCGTCATCGCGAGCTCGTCGCCGAGCTCGAGTCGCGCTCGTGCAGGCCAACCCGCTGCGTGACCGGCTGCGAGGCCAGCTCATGCTCGCGCTGTACCGCTGCGGGCGCCAGGCGGACGCGCTGGAGGCATATCGGCGAAGGACGCCTGCGGAGCATCGAGGAGCTCGGGCTGGAACCGGGCGGCGGAGCTTCGCGAGCTGCAGGACCGGATCCTCGCGGAGGACCCCGCCCTCGCCGCGCCGCCCGATGCTGCGCAGACACGCGCGTCGCCGCGCGCCGGGCGCCGATCGCGATCCTCGTCGCCGGGCTCGTCTTCGTCGCCGCTCGCCGATCGACGCTCGTCGCTGCGGGACGGCGGTGGAGGCGAGACCGCGCCGATCGCCGCGGCGCTGGACATCGCCGCCAACTCGGCGGTCGGCCTCGACCCCAGATCGGGCCGCGCCGACTTCGCGGTGCCGCTGCCGGGCCGCCCGACCGATCTCGCCGCCGACGGCGAGCGCCTGCTCGCAGTGAGCATCGACTCCTCGGCGCTGACGATCGTCGACGGCCGCTCACGCCGCCTCGACCGGACGGTGCCGCTGTCCGCTGCGCCCGGCGGCCGTCGCCGTCGCCGGCGACGCGGTGTGGATCGCCGACGCGCGCCGCGGCGTCGCCGTCCGGATGGACAAGGGCTACGAGCGGGTGGCGGCGCGCGCGACGTGGCCGCGGGAGCCGGTCCGCGAGGTCGTCGGCCGATCGGGCATCGAGCCGACGGCGATCGCTGTCACCCGCGAGGCGGCTTGGATCACCGACGGCTCCGCACCGGCTCGTCCGCGCGGCGGCCGATGGCTCGACCACCCGCACCGGCGCCGGGCATCCGCTCGACGGGATCGCGGCAGGCGCCGGCGCGCTGTGGGCGATCAGCCGACGGGATGCGACGGTCGTGCGGATCGATCCCGGGAGCGGCGAGGTCACCGACGAGCTCCGGCTCGTCGGACGCCCCGGCTCGGAGACGCCGGCGCCGATCGCCGTGACCGTGACCGGCAGCGCGGTATGGGTGCTGAACGCGAACACCGCGACGGTCACACGCGTCGACGCCCCCTCGCTCTCCGTCGCTGCGACGATCCCGATCGCGCTGGAGTCCTCGCCCAGGGACATCGAGGCGGGCGCCGGCGCGGTCTGGGTCTCGAGCTTCGACGGGACCGTCACCCGCATCCCGACCGGCCGCGGCGAGCCGAGTTCCACGTTCCTGGGCGCCTCGCTGATCGGCATCGCCGGCTCGCCCTCGCGGGTGTGGGCGGCGGCGATCGCACTGGACCAGCAGATCCCGGGAGGAGACTGAGATGCGGGGTGCCTTGCTCGTCCCGTGCCGCGGCTGCGATCGCGGTCCTGGCCGCATGCGGGGGAGACGATGGCGGTGGCGATCGGGCGCGGCCCGTGCAGCCGATCTCGTCGAGCGTCTGCTCGCCGATGACGACCGGCGGCGAGGGTGACACCGCGGCATCTCGTTGTCCTCGTCGGACCGCTGCAGAACGCGGTGGCCGACCACGGCATCCAGAACGCGCAGGCCGTCAAGCTCGTCCTGGCCCAGCGCGACTGGCGTGCAGGTGACGCGCGGATCGGGCTCCAGGTGTGCGACGAGGCGAGCGCCGAGGAGTACTCCGACGGGCCGAAGTGCGAACGGATCGCGAAGGCCCTCAGCGCGAATCGCGGCGTGGTGGCCGTGCTCGGCCCGACGGTGTCGACCTGCGCGAGCCTCATGCTCCCGATCCTGAACCGCGCGGCCGGCGGCCCGGTTGCGCAGCTCGGGATCGGCACCACGTACCTCGGCCTCACGCGTGACGGCCCCGGGGTCGAGGACGGAGACCCCGAGCGATACCGCCCGTCCGGCGACCGCAGCTACCTGCGCACCATGCCGGCGGACGATGTGCAGGGCGCGGCGTCGGTCCTCGCCGCGCAGGAGGCGGGCGCTCGCCGCGTCTTCGCGGTCCACGACGGGACCAGGTACGGGCGGGGTGTCGCGACGGCGTTCACGGAGGCGGCCGTCCGGGCCGGACTCGAGGACGCCGGCACCGCGCCGTGGGACGCGGAGGCGTCCGGGTACCGCGCGCTGGCCGCCCGGATCGCCGCAGCGCACGCCGACGCCGTCTTCCTCGGCGGCGGAGTCGAGAGCAACGGGCCGCGCCTCATCCGCGATCTGCGGGGCGGTCTCGGCAAGGACGTCGTGATCCTGGGCCCCGACGGGTTCGCCGTCCCCGCGCCGATCGTCGAGGGGGCGGGGGAGCGCGCGGAGGGCTTCACGATCAGCTTGTCGGCTGCCGCCAACAGCGCCCTGCCGCCGCGCGGGCGGGCGTGGGCAGCGGAGTTCACGCGACGCTACGGGTCGCGACCCTGCTGCTACGCCGTCCATGCGGGCCAGGTGACCGAGCTGGTGCTCGACGCGATCGAGAGCTCCGACGGCACGCGCGCCGGCGTGCTCGGGGCGCTGCAACGTACGCGGACCGCTGACGGGCTCCTCGGGAGCTTCGGGTTCGACGAGTTCGGCGACTCGAGTCTGCGCGGCGTCTCGCTCTATCGCATCGAGGGTGGCCGGATGCGCTACGTGCGCACGGTCGAGGTGCCCGACGAACTGCTTGGCCGCGACTGAGGAAGCTGCGCCTGAGCAGGCTTTTTACCGAAACGTGACCGGTCGGCACCGCCCCTTGACCGGCCCCCGCGAGCGTCCCCGGCGTCAATCCAGCCACCCCCGGGGTGGCAGACGAGAGGAAGGCCGCCGATGCTCCGCCAGACCACGTACAAGTCCATCGCCGCCGGCGCCATCACGCTGGCGCTCGCCATCGGCCCGGGCGGCGTCACCGCCGAGCGCCGCCGGCGTCCCGGCCCACGAGGGTCAGGACCGGCGCAGCGCCGACGCGATCGACTCCGACCTGCGCTCCGCCGCCCGCCTCCGGGCCGACGCAGGACGAGGGCTTCGGCTGGGACGACGCCGCCATCGGCGGCGTCGGCGCGTCCTCGGCACCGTGCTCGCCGTGGGCGGCGGCGCGGTGGTCGTCGACGTCGCACCGGCGCGAGCGCCGCAGGAGCCGCCCTGCCGCGCTGACCCCGAGCTCTACCATCCGGGGACCCGAGCAGAGGAGTGGGTCCCCGGATGAGCACGAGCCTCGAGCTGCGTCACCTGCGCGCGTTCGTCGCCGTGGCCGAGGAGCTGCACTTCACCCGCGCCGCGGCTCGGCTGCACCTGGCGCAGCAGGCGCTCAGCACGCAGATCCGCCAGCTCGAGGACGAGCTGGGCACGCCGCTCTTCCATCGGACGACGCGCCGCGTCGAGCTGACGGATGCCGGGCGCACGCTGCTCCTGCACGCCGGGCCGATCCTCGCGTCGGTCTCCGCGGCGGTCCAGCAGACGCAGCGCGCCGGCAGCGGCGAGCTGGGCACGCTGAGCATCGCCTACACGCCGACGGTCGCCGAGGAGACGCTGCCGCCGCTCGTCGCCGCCGTCCACGAGCGGCTGCCCGACGTGCGCGTGCGCACCTGCGAGATGTGGCAGGCGGAGATGGCCGAGGCCGTCGAGGCCGGTCGCTTCGACATCGGGCTGGCGCGCTGCCCGGTGCTGCACGACGACCTCGAGTCCGCCGTCATCCGCGACGAGCCGCTCGGGATCACGCTCGCGGAGTCGCACCCGCTCGCCCGCAGCCCGCGGGTCCGCATCGAGGACCTCGGCGCCGAGAAGCTCCTCATCTGGCCGCGGGTGCTGTCGCCCGGCTTCCACGATCGCGTCGTCGACTCGCTGCGCGCGCACGGGTTCCTCGGCCCCGTCCAGGAGTTCGAGAACCTCAACCGCGACGTCCTGCTCGGCGACGCGCGCTCGCGCGGCGAGGTCGCCGCCGGCCGCGGCTTCTCGATCGGCTTCGCGTCGCAGGCGCCGTCGCTGCCCGCCGGCTTCGCGTGGCGGGAGCTCGACCCGGAGCCGCTCATCCCCGTCGACATGTTCTGGCGCCCGGCGGCGTCGCCGGTCGCCCGCACGTTCGTGCATCTCGCGCGGGAGGTGGCCGAGTCGCACGAGTGGCTCACGCGCTCGGTGATTCCGGCGGATTGACCTCGGAGCGCTGTCAATCGGCGAACAACCACTGTTGGAGGTGACAACCGGCCGTCCGTAGCGTGCGTGTCGACGCGGGAGGAGAGCCCATGCGACTGGTGACGTACCGGCGCCGCACGGCGTCCGGGGGTACAGGTTCGATCGGCGCGCTGTCCGACGGCGGCCTGCTGGACCTGGGTGCGGGTCGCGGGCTCGATGCTCGAGCTGCTCGTCACCGACGGCCTCGACGCGGCGCGCCGGGCGATCGACCGGGGCGGCCCCGTGCTCGCCCTCGACGAGGTGGAGCTCCTGGCTCCGCTGCCGCGGCCGAACACGATCCGGGACTTCATGCTCATCGAGGAGCACGTGAAGAACTCGTTCGGCGACGTGCCCGAGGCGTGGTACGAGATCCCCGTCTACTGGAAGGGGAACCCGGACACGGTCGTGGGTCCCGAGGCGACGGTGGCGTGGCCGCACTACACGGCCAAGCTCGACTTCGAGCTCGAGGTCGGCGCGATCATCGGCCGCCGCGTGTGGAAGGCGAGCGTCGAGGAGGCGGAGCGCGCGATCGCGGGCTACACGATCTTCAACGACTGGAGCGCGCGCGACATCCAGTTCCGCGAGATGGAGGTCAGCCTCGGCCCCGGCCTGGGCAAGGACTTCGCGAGCTCGATCGGGCCGTGCATCACGACGCCCGACGAGTTCGACATCGCGACCGCGCGCATGGCGGCGCGCGTGAACGGCGAGACCTGGGCCGAGGGCGGGCTCGGATCGATGCTCTACACGTTCCCCGAGGTCATCGCCCACCTGTCCCAGGAGCAGCCGCTCCTGCCCGGCGACCTCCTCGGCAGCGGCACCGTCGGCCGCGGCTGCGGTCTCGAGCTCGACCGCTGGATCGAGCCGGGCGACGTCGTCGAGCTGGAGGTGCAGGGCATCGGAGTCCTGCGCAACGCCGTTGGCGCACGGCCGGAGGTCGTGCCCGCAGAATCCATCATCGGGAGGAGCACGCACGCATGACCAAGGTGATCCTGCAGGTCTATCCGGCCCTGGGCGCCGAGGACAAGATGGAGGCGATGCGGCCCATCGGCCGCAACAACGACGCCTACCAGGACATGCTCGCGGGCCTGATCGAGGTGTCCAAGGCGGCCGACGACCTGGGCTACTGGGGGATCACCCACGTCGAGCACCACGCGCACACGGAGGGGATGGAGATCTCCCCGGCGCCGCTCATGCTCAACATCTACGCGGGCATGCACACGAAGCGCCTCATGCACGGCCAGCTCGGCCTCGTGCTCCCGGCGCACGATCCGATCCGCCTCGCGGAGGAGATCGCGATCGCCGACCACATGCTCCAGGGCCGGCTGTTCGTCGGGATGGCGCGCGGCTACCAGGCCCGCTGGCAGAACGTGCTGTGCCAGCGCTTCGGCGTGACGTCGACGGCGTCGGACGGCGGCGACGCCGACCAGCGCAACCGCCTGCTGTTCTCCGAGAACTTCAAGATCATGAAGAAGGCCTGGGCCGAGGACCTGCTGACGTACGACGGCCCCACCTACCAGGTGCCCTACCCGTACGACACGGGCATCCCGAACTGGCCGCCGGCGAAGACGATCACGGGTCGCTACGGCGTCCCGGGCGAGGTCGACGACCAGGGCACCGTGCGCGGGATGGGCGTCGTGCCGAAGCCCTACACGTCACCGCACCCGCAGCTGTTCCAGGCGTTCGGCGCCAGCCCCGGCACCCTGCAGTGGTGCGGCGAGGAGAACGTCACCCCGACGATCCTCATGGGGGATCGCCAGATCCTCAAGCAGCTCATGGAGATCTACCAGGAGGGCGCGGCGACGGCCGGGCGCAACCCCGCGTTCGGCGAGGGCATCGGCGTGTGCCGGACGTTCTACGTCTATCCGAACGGCACGAGCGCGGACGCCGTCGACGCGCAGATCGCGCAGAGCGTGCGCAAGTACGAGGAGCCGGTCTGGCGCGGCTGGTACGAGCAGTTCGGCTTCATGGAGGGCGCGCGGCTGCTCGGTGAGGAAGGTCCCGTCCCGGGGCCGGACGAGACCCTGAAGGAGCGCCTCACGAAGAGCGGCCTGCTCATCGGCGGGACGGTCGACGACGTCAAGCGCCAGGTCGAGTCGTTCCTGCAGGAGCTGCCGATCGACTACTTCGTCTGGCTCTTCCACTGGGGGATGATCCCCCGCGAGGAGGCGCTGCCGATGCTGGAGCTCTTCGCGACCGAGATCATGCCCGAGTTCGGCATGGACGCGTCCTCGCTGGAGGCGGCCGCGGCCGGCGCCTGAGGCGATGCCCCGACTGATCGACCTCAGCACGGGCATCGAGCACCAGGCCGTGCACGAGCCCTGGAAGCCGTCGATCGATCGCATCCGCCACGACGTCGAGGGGGTGGAGTGGATGGAGCGCTCCTTCGGCGTCGACCGGTCCCAGCTCACCCAGTCCAACGGGCTGGGACCGGCGTTCGAGGAGGTCACCGCGATCACGCACTGCGGCACCCACGTCGACGCGCCCTGGCACTACGGGCCGACGTCGGAGGGCGGTGCCGTCGCGAAGACGATCGACGAGTGCCCGCTCGAGTGGTTCTACGGCGACGGCGTGCGGCTCGACCTGCGCTACAAGGAGCCGGGCGACCGCATCCTCGTCGAGGACCTCGAGAACGCCCTGGAGGTGATCGGCCACGTGCTCTCCCCGGGGGAGATCGTGATGCTGTGGACGGGGCGCGACAAGTTCCTCGGCAGCGAGGAGTACTTCGAGCAGCCGGGGATGACGCGCGAGTCGACGCTCTGGCTGTGCGAGCGCGGCATCAAGGTCATCGGGATCGACGCCTACGGCTTCGACCGCAAGTTCGCCGACATGGCCGACGAGGCGCGGGAGACCGGCGACGCGACGAAGATCTGGGAGGCGCACTTCGCCGGCCTGGAGCGCGAGTACTGCCAGATCGAGAAGCTCGTGAACCTGGACCTCCTCCCGCGCGCGACGGGCTTCCAGGTCTCGTGCTTCCCGATCAAGGTCGAGGGGGCCAGCGGTGGCTGGTCGCGGGTGGTGGCGTTCGTCTGAGGGTCAGACGTCGATCGTCAGCGGCGCGTCCGCGCCGAGCAGCAGCTGGCCGTACGCCTCCTTGCCGATCTCGGGCATGACGAGCGCGTGGCGGGCGGCGACCTCGGCGTCGCGCCACACGCGGCTGAGCACGTTGGCGTCGGCGAACGAGGACGCCCCGTTCACCGTCATGAGGCGGTTGATCCCGCGCTGCGCGAGCTCGCCGATCGCGCCCGTGTCCTGACGGACGCGACCGCGGAGGAGCCGGTCGGGGATCACGCCCGCCGCCGCCGGCTCGTCGACGTCGCGCGCCGCGCGCTGCATCAGCAGCTCCGCGAGGTCGAACTCCGTCGCGGACTCCGCGAGATCGATCTGGTGGCTGGGCGACATGCGCGCCTGCCGGTAGGCCGTGTACGCGACGTTCTTGCCCGGGACATTCGCCAGCGTGATCTCGAGCGCGTGCCGGGCGAGGCCGAGGAGCGGCGCGGCGAGGATCAGTGCCGCCACCGGGATGAACGCCATCGCGGAGTTGGGCTCGCGGGTCGTGAACGAGGTCCCGTACCGGCGCTCGACCATGTCGCCGAAGCCCTGGATCCTGTGGTCGGGCACGAAGTGCTCGTCGACGACGATCGTGTCGCTGCCGGAGCCGCGCATGCCGGACATGAACCACGTGGGCTCGATCGACCACGCCTCGGCCGGGATGAGGGCGAGCGCCCGCGGGTCCCCGCCCTCGGGCACGTCGAGCCCGATGCCGAGCGTCGCCCAGTCGGCGGCGAACGAGCCGGACGAGTACGGCCACCGGCCGCTGACCAGGTAGCCGCCGTCCACCCGCTCCGATCGCGTGGGCGGGCTGAAGATGCCGCAGACCTTGGCGCCGGGGGTCGCGTCGAAGACGTCTGCCTGCGCCTCGTCGCTGAACGTCGTCGCGAACCAGGTGCAGACGTTCAGCAGCGCAACCGTCCAGCCGGTGGAGCCGTCGCCGCGCGCCACCTCCGCCACGGCCTCCATCATCGTCCGCAGGTTGCCCTCCTGCCCGCCCAGCCGGCGCGGCACCAGGAGCCCGAAGAGCTCTGCGTCCTCCAGGGCGCGCATGACCTCAGGCGTGACGCGGCGGTCCTCCGACGCCTGGGCGGCGTGCTCGCGGATGAGCGGGACGAGTGCGGTGGCGCGGGCGACGACGGCGGCATCGGGCGACGACGCGCCCTCGGGCGCATGCGTGGCGACGGCGGACACGGCGACCTCGATTCGTTCGTTCGGGACGGCCGGCCGGACGCTAGACGCGGTCACCCCGGCCGCTCCAGCCGCGGAGCGCAGGATCCCGGCCGCGAAGCGAAGCGCGCCGGCCGCGGCGCGCGCGTCCGCGGGTAGGCTCGCGGCGAGGACCATGGGGAGCCTGAGTCTCGACAGCGCCGGGATGGGCCTGCGTCCGTTCGCCGACGCCGAGGTGCAGCGGACCGACGACCTCGACGTCTTCCGCGACCGCCTCAACGGCGCGTTCTATCCGGCCCGCGTGGAGCACCGCGGGCGCGATGCCCGGCGCGCCGTGTGCGAGCTGAGCGCGCTGCGCATGACGTACCTGACGATCGGGTTCGTGCGCCCTGGCGCGGATCTGGTGGTCGATCCGGGGCCGCTGGGCGGCTACCACGTCAACGTGCCGCTCGCCGGCAGGGTCGAGTCGTGGTGCGGCACGCGCCACGCGATCGCCGAGCCCGGGCGCGCGACGGTCTTCACGCCCGATGAGCACACGACGCTGCCGCGCTGGAGCGCGGACGCCGCGCAGCTCTGCATCAAGATCCGGCGCAGCGCCCTCGAGGCCGAGGCCGCGCGTCTGCTCGGCCGTCCGCTCGCACGCGCGGTGGACTTCGAGCTCGGACTGGACCTGACAGCGCCGCTCGGACGCAGCTGGCTGGAGTCGCTGGGCCTCCTCCTCGCCGAGCTCCGGCGCCCGAGCGGGCTCGCCGGGACGTCGGAGCCCTACCGCGAGGCGCTCGAGCGGCTGGTCATCAGCGGCCTGGTGCTCGCGCAGGCGAGCTCGCTGACCGCCGAGATGCTCGACGCCGGGCCTCCGCTGCGCCCCCGGACCGTCGAGCGCGTCCTCGACCTGATCGCCGCCGATCCCTCGGCGCCGCTGGGCCTGGCCGACCTCGCGAGCCATGCCGGCGTGAGCGCGCGGCGGCTGCAGCAGGCGTTCGGGGAGCACGTCGGCGTCTCGCCGATGGCGCATCTGCGCGCGGTCCGGCTGGAGCGGGCGCACCGCGATCTGCGCGACACCGACCTGCCCGTGGCCGCGATCGCCGTGCGCTGGGGGTTCAACAACCCCGGGCGCTTCGCCGCCGCCTACCGGGCGGCGTACGGCGAGTCACCCTCCGCCGCTCGGGGCTAGCGGCCCGCCGCGCAGCGGTCGCCCGTCGGCGGCCCGCCGTTCGTTGTCGCGCACGCGCGGCTCGTAGTGGGCGAAGAACACCTTGCCGGTGAGCTCGCGCCGGCTGCGCACGCCGGTCTTCTCGAAGATGCGCTTGAGGTGCTCCTGCACGGTGTGAGGTGAGATGCACAGCCGCCCGGCGATCTCGGCGGTCGAGTCGCCCTGCAGCACGAGCCGGGTGACCTCCTGCTCGCGCTCGGTCAGCCCGTAGGCGGACATGAGCAGCGGGGTGATGCGCGCCGGATGCGCGGGCTCGACGATCACCGCGACGCGTGCCGACGCGCCGCCGACGAGGCAGGCGCCGTGGAGGACCACCCAGGTGCCCGAGCGCGACAGCACGCGGGCGACGGCGACCTCGCCGGGTCCGCCGCGTCCCTCGGCCGTCCGCCGCGCGCGGCCGGCGACGGCGAGGACGGACGGCGGCAGCGTGCCCGCGTCCCAGTCGCCGTCGGGGAGCTCCGCCACCCACCGCTCGACGCCCGGCGTCGCGGACTCGATCTCCCAGTCCTGGGTGAGCACGACGAGCCCGGGCGAGTCCGGTCCCTCGGGGTCCCTGGCCTGGCCGACGAGCAGCGACCTGCGTGCGCCCTCGGCGAGGTGCGGCGCGGCGGCCTCGATCCAGGCGAGCTCCTCGGCGTCGAACATCGGGCTGCCGGGCTCGCGGTACAGGCCGAGCGCGCCCCAGACGTCCCCGCGGGGCGTGCCCAGCCGCGCGATCATCTCCTGGTCGCCGCCGAGCTCCATGTTCGCGTGCCAGCGAGGGCTGCTGGACGGGTCCCCGTTCGTCGCCTCGTGCAGCGTGGAGATGCCGCGCTGCGAGCGGACGACGTCGACGAGCTTGTTGACGTCGTCGGAGTAGTACTCCTCGGCGAGCCACTCGCCGGGGATCTCGGGCATCCCCTCGTGGAAGTGGCTCGTGACGAGCAGGGACGCCGGGTCGAGCGTGTACCAGCAGGGCGTCCAGTAGTACGGGACGGCGCGCCCGAGCGCCTCCGACGACTCCCGCCAGAACGTCACGAGGTCGCCGCACCCGCCCGCCAGCTCGGCGATCCGGTCGAGCGCGCGCTCCTTGGCCTGGCCGCTCATGGGCGCACACTACGCCTGGTCCGGGGCGCGATGGAACACCAGAGTTCTGGTACAGACGCGCCGCCGGATCGCGCCTACCTTGGCCGCCATGTGGAGCGCAGGAGCGGTCACCCCGGAGGAGCTCGAGACGATGTTCGAGGACGCCTTCGTCGTGGGCGACCCCGACGCCGTCGCCCGGCTGTTCGAGGACGGCGGCCTGCTCGCCACGGCGAGCGAGACGCGCAGCGGCGAGGCGATCGGTCCGTTCGCCGCGGCGCTGTGGGCGCGCGAGGTCGGCTTCCTCGCGAACCCGCGACGCGTGCTGCAGGCGCACGACACCGCGCTGGTCGTCTCCGAGCGCAGCGTCAGCGTGCTGCGCCGCGCGGGCGACGGCTTCTGGCGCTACGCGATCTCGCTGCTGGATGTCGGAGACACGACCCGAGAGGAGCACCGATGAGCGTTGCGACGACGGTCAGGACGGGCGAGGGCGAGGCGCGCTGGTGGTTCGCCGCGCTGGCCGAGATCAAGGCCACGGCGCAGGACACCGACGGGCAGCTCACGATCGTCGAGGTCACCGAGCCGCCGGGCGCGCAGGCGCCGCTGCACGTCCATCACCGCGAGGACGAGGGCTTCTGGATCCTCGACGGCGACGTCACCTTCGAGGTCGGCGACGAGACGATCCACGCGAGCGCGGGGGACTTCGCCTGGGGTCCGCGCGACGTGCCGCACCGCTACACCGTGGGGCCCGCCGGCTGCCGGATGCTCTTCCTGCTCACGCCGGCCGGCTTCGAGGGCCTGGTGCGCGACATGAGCGAGCCGGCGGCGGAGCACACGCTCCCACCGGCGAGCGACGTGCCGCCCGACATGGAGCGGGTCGCGAGGGTCGCGCAGGCGTACGGATGCGAGCTGTTGGGCTGAGCGTCGGTATCCGAGTGTGCTGCCACCGCATCCAGATGCCGATCTTCGACCCGATCCGTCCGCCGCCCACGGTCGCGCGGAGCTCCTCACTCCTCCACGAACGCCACGACCCGCGCGAACCCCGCGCTCGCGCGCTTCACCTTGATCGGGAAGCACGAGACCTTGAAGCCGTGCGGGCGCGGGATCGCGTCGAGGTTCGCCAGCTTCTCGATCTGGCAGTACGGCGCCTCGATCCCGGCGAAGTGCGCCGGCCAGATCCACTTGCCGTCGCCCGTCCGCTCGAAGTCCTCGCGCATCGCGCGGAACGGCCGGTCGAACCCGAAGGCGTCGATCCCGATGACCTTGATGCCCTTCTCCTGCACGAGCCACAGCGTCGAGTCGCGGCCCATCCCGGGCTGCTCGAAGTACTCCTTCGAGTGCAGCTTGCGGTCGGTCCCCGTCCACAGCAGGACGATGTCCATCGGCTTGAGCTCGTAGTCGATCTTCGCGAGCGCCTCCTCGAGGTCCGAGATCTCGATGAAGTCCCCCGGCGCCTTGTGGCGCAGGTCGAGCACGACCCCGTCGCCGTGGAACCACTCGAGCGGCAGCTCGTCGATCGACTTGGCGGGCGTGCCGTCGGCGGACGTCGGCCCGTAGTGGAACGGCGCGTCGACGTGCGTGCCGGTGTGCGACATGAACGTGAAGATCTCGTCCCCGGGCGCCGTGCCGCCGGACCACACGAGGTCCTCCTCCGTGATGCCGAAGGCCTCCTTGAAGAAGGCCAGGCCCGCGCCGGTGTGCGAGCGGAACTCGATCTTCGGCGGGACGAGCTCGGACACCGCGTCCTCCTCGATCGTGACGCTCAGGTCGATGAGTCGCATCCGGGTCCTCTCAGGTCGCTGGGTGGTCGGCGCGCGCGCGGACGTCGAGCAGCGCGGCCGTGATCTCGTCGTCGCGGCGGGTGAAGCGCGCGGTCGGCGCGGACACCGAGATGGCGGCCGCGGCTCCGAAGGCGTCGCGGACGGCCACCGCCGCCGCGCAGATGCCCTCCGTGTACTCCTCGCGGGTCACGGCGACGCCCTCTCGCTCCGCGCGCTCGATCGCCGCCATGACCTCGCGGCGATCGGTCGTCGTGGAGGGGACGTGGGCGACGAGCCGGCGCGGCACCATCTCCTCGCGCTGCTCGGCGGGGAGCGTGGCGAGCAGCGCGCGCCCGCTGGCCGACGACCACGCCGGCAGCAGCTCGCCCACGGCGGTGATCGCCTGCAGTGGGTGGTTGGCGGTGATCTGGTCGACGAAGCGGACGCCCTGGGGCTCGAGGACGGACAGGCCGATCGTCTCGTCCAGCGTCCGGCGCAGGTCCTCGAGGTAGGGACGCAGCTCCGCCTGCAGCTCGCCGCGGCTGTGCAGCGCCAGGCGCGCGAGCTCCGGGCCGAGCCGGGTGCGGCCGGTCGCCGGAGCGCCGACGACGAACCCCTCGACGCCGAGCGCCGTCACGAGCCGGTGCACGGTCGAGCGCGGGAGGCCCGTCCGCTCCGCGAGCTCGGACAGGCTGAGGCCGCGGTGCTCGCCGTCGAGCGCGCGCAGGATGCTGGCCGCCCGCGAGACGACCTGCATCGACCCCTCCTCCTGCCGTCCCATTCTCCGGGACACTACTCCCGTTCACCGGACGGACGCTATAGGGTGCGGCCATGGGTCGGACGCTGGTCGGCGATCCCGTCGTCAAGCACGACGGTGACGAGTACCTCACGGGTCGCGCGGTCTTCGCCGGCGACGTCGTGCTGCCCGGGATGACGCACGCCGTGCTCGTGCGCAGCACGGTCGCCCACGCCCGCATCCTCGGCATCGACGCGTCGGCGGCGCGCGCGATGCCGGGCGTCGTGGCGGTCCTGACGGGGGACGAGGCGGTCCCGCTCGTCGAGCCGGTGCCGTGCAGCGTCGACCCGACGCCGATCGGCGGTCACCTCGCCGAGGTGCGGTGCCTGGCGGTCGACCGCGTGCGCCACGTCGGCGAGCCGGTCGCGGCGGTCGTCGCCGAGACGCAGGCCGACGCACTGGCCGCCGCGCTCGCCGTGAGGGTCGACCTCGAGCCCCTGCCGCTCGTCCTCGACGCCGACGAGGCGATGGCCGACGACGCGCCGCTCCTGTACCCGGAGTGGGGGACGAACCGCATCGTCGGCGGCGAGATGGGCTCGTCGGTCGAGGAGGTCGACGCGGCGATCGCGGCCGCCGACCACGTGCTGGAGGGCGTCCTGCGCAGCCACCGCGGCAACGCCGCGCCGATGGAGACCCGCACGCACGTCGCGTCCTGGGACGAGGCCACCGACCGGCTCACGATGTGGGCGACGACGCAGAACCCGCATCCGCTGCGCTCGACGCTCGCGAGCGCGCTGCGCCTCTCCGAGTCCCAGGTCCACGTCATCGCGCCCAAGATCGGCGGCTCGTTCGGCCTGAAGATGTTCGGCAACCGCGAGGACTTCATCGTCCCGGTGCTCGCCCGGCTCGTCGGCCGTCCCGTGCGCTGGCACGAGGAGCGCGCCGCCGCCCTGCTGCCCGGCGCGCGCGAGCAGGTGCAGCGCTGGCGCGCGGCGTTCGCCGCCGACGGGCGCCTGCTCGCGCTCGACGTCCACGCGCGCTCCGACCACGGCGCGGTGTCCGCGGGCCACGGCTGGGGCATGGGGCTCGTCGGCGCGCAGACGACCGGCACGGGCTACGCCCTCGAGGTCTGCCGCGTCGTCTGGGACGTCGTCGCGACGAACAAGGCGCCGTGGGGCGGCACGAAGCCCTACGGCAAGGACGGCGCGACGCTCCTGGCCGAGCACGTGATGGACCGCATCGCCGAGACCACCGGGGTCGATCCGGCCGAGGTCCGGCGCCGCAACTTCCTGCAGCCGGACGCCTTCCCGCACCTGCACACGACGGGGCTCGAGCTCGACAGCGGCGACTACGAGGGCACGCTGGACCTGGCGCTCGGCCGGGCCGGCTACCCCGAGCTGCGGGCCGAGCGCGAGCGGGCCCGCGCCGACGGCCGCCGCCTCGGGATCGGGCTGGGCTTCGAGCTGACGCCGGAGAGCGCCGACGTCCCCGGCGCGCTCGTCACCGGCTTCGACACCGCGACCGTCCGCATGAGCCCCTCCGGGCAGGCGACCGTCCTCACGGGCGTCACCTCGCCCGGGACGGGCAACGACACCGCGATCGTCCAGCTCGTCGCCGCCGAGCTCGGGATCGCGCTCGGCGACGTGGAGATCGTGCAGGGCGACAGCGACCGCTGTCCCTACGGCTTCGGGAACATCTCGAGCCGCAGCATCGTGACCGGCGGCAGCGCGGCCGTGCTCGCCGCGCGCGACATCGCGGCGAAGCTCAGGACGGTGGCGGGCGCCATGCTGCACGCCGAGGAGGGCGAGGAGGTCGTCCTCGGCGGCGGCATGGCGGAGATCGCGGGCGACGGCGACCGCCACGTCCCGATCGCGGTCGTCGCCGGCGCGGTGTTCTCCCTGGGCTACATCCTCGCGCTGGACATCGAGCCGAACCTCGAGTCCACGCGGACGTTCCGCCCGCCGAACATCCGCCACACGCCCGACCACCGCGGCAACCTCCAGGTCTACACGACCTATCCGTTCTCGATGCACGTCTCGCTCGTCGAGGTCGACGACGAGACCGGGGTCGTCACGCCGCTGCGTCACGTCATCGCGCACGACTGCGGCACGGTCGTGAACCCCGCGTTCGTCGACGGCCAGGTGCGCGGCGGAGCCGTCATGGGCATCGGCTCGGCGCTCGGCGAGGAGTTCGTCTACGACGGCCAGGGCGTGCCGCGCAGCGTCGGCTTCAAGACGTACCTGCTGGCGCGCGCGTCGGACGTGCCGCCGATCGAGCTCGAGCGGCAGGTCACGCCGAGCCCGAGCACGCTGATCGGGGCGAAGGGCGCCGGCGAGGCCGGGTTCGGCGGTGCGCAGGCCGCGGTGATGAACGCGGTCAACGACGCGCTGCGCGACCTCGGCACCCGCCTCGACGCGACGCCCGCGAGCGCCCCGAACGTGCTGAGCGGCGATCCTGGACGCGCGCCGGTGATCCCCACCCGCTTCGCCTACGAGGCGCCCGGCAGCGCCGAGGACGTCGTCGCGATCCTGGACGGCGCGGCCGAGCCGCGCGTGCTGGCGGGCGGGACGTGGGTCGTGCCCGAGCTCGGCTCGGGGGTCTCGCGCCCCGACGTCGTCGTCGACCTGCGCCGCGCCGGACTCGGCGCGATCACCGAGGGCGAGGGGACAGTCGTGGTCGGCGCGACGGCGACGTACGCGGACCTCATCGGCTCAGCACTCGTGCGCGAGCGCCTGCCGCTCCTGCACGAGATGGCCGGCGGGATCACCGGCGGCTGGGCGATCCGGGGGCAGGGGACGATCGGCGGGTCGCTGGCCGCAGCGCGCCCGCAGTCCGACGTGCCCGCCGTGCTCGTCGCGCTCGGCGCCGTGGCCCACGTCGCGAGCGCGGCCGGCGGGCGCGCGGTGCCCGTGGCCGGGCTGCTGGCCGGGCCGATGCGGACCGGGCTGGCGCGCGGCGAGCTGCTGACCGCGCTGGAGCTGCCGGTGCAGACGGGCACGCACGGCTACGTGAAGCTCAAGCGCGGCGCGAGCAGCTGGCCGATCGCGACGGCGGCGGCGGTGGCGCAGGACGGCGTCGTCACGCGGCTCGTGCTCGGCGGCGTCGCGGGAACGCCGGTCGAGGTCGAGTCGGAGGACGGCACGACGACGGAGATCGACGACCCCTGGGACGACGAGCTCGCACCCGCGTCCTACCGGGTCGCGGTGGCGGCGCCGCTGGCCGCGCGGGCACGGCGCAAGGCGATCGGAGGATGAGATGGAGCTGAGGCTGAACGGCGAGCAGCGATCGGCCGACGTCGACCCGCGGATGCTCCTCGTGGAGGCGCTGCGCGACGCGTTCGGCGCGCGCGGCCCGAAGATCGGGTGCCTCACGGGGGACTGCGGCGCGTGCACCGTGCGCGTCGACGGCGCGATCGTGAAGTCGTGCCTGAAGCTCGCGGTCGCCGCCGACGGCGCCGAGGTGGAGACGCTCGAGGGCCTCGCCGACGACGACGGGCTCAGCGCGCTGCAGCAGGCGTTCTGGGACTCGCACGCGTTCCAGTGCGGCTACTGCCTGTCCGGCATGCTCTTCGCCGCGGGTGACCTCCTCGAGCGCGTCGCCTCGCCGACCGACGACGAGATCCGCGAGGCGATCAGCGGCAACCTGTGCCGCTGCACCGGCTACGACCCGATCGTCGAGGCGATCCGCTCGGTGGCCTCATGAAAGAGATGCTCCCCTCGCCCGAGCACATCCCCGGCGGGTACCGCCGCGAGCCCAGCCACACGGGGCTCGTGATCGACCGGGACGTCCTCGTGCCGATGCGCGACGGCGTGCGGCTCTGCGTGGACGTCCACCGCCCGGAGACCGACGAGCCGCTCCCGGCGCTGCTCGCGTTCGCGATCTACAACAAGGAGATCCAGACGCCGGAGGCCACCGCCGCGCTGCCCCCGCAGCCCGCGTGGTCGCCGCTGTGGACCGGCCCGCAGGAGGCGGGTGACACGCGCTTCCTCGTGGCCCGCGGCTACGTCCACGTCATCGGCATGCCGCGCGGCGTCGGGAAGTCGGAGGGCGGCGGCTCGCGCGAGTTCGACTCCTACGACCTCATCGAGTGGATCGCGCAGCAGCCGTGGTGCGACGGGAACGTCGGCATGATCGGCATCTCCGGGTTCGGTGCGGAGCAGGTCCACGTCGCGCGCCAGAACCCGCCGAGCCTCAAGGCCATCTTCCCGTTCGACCCGCGCGGCGCCTACGGCACGCTCGGCGGCTTCCGCGAGGAGTACCCGGGCGGCGTCGTGCACCTCTTCCGGTACCTCGTGGGGCACTTCGGCGTGTTCCACCAGGACCGCGGCGCGCCCGGCGAGCTGCCGCCGGAGAAGGAGGCGCTGTGGCGGGAGGCGATGGAGGACCCGGACTACCGGATGTACCCGCACGTCCACAACGTCGTCTCGATGAAGGGCCAGCACATGCCGGCCTGGTTCGAGATGCTCATCGACCCGTTCGAGCAGCCGGGCACCGTCGAGCGCAGCGAGGAGGAGTTCGAGCGGATCCGGATCCCGACCTACACGGGATCGGGCTGGTACGGCTACACGTACAAGACGCACCTCCAGGGCGCCCAGACCTACTGGCGGCACCTGCGCGACGTCGACAAGAAGCTGCTGTTCCTCGGCCCCGCGCACCTCGAGCGGCCGTTCCACGGGCTGCACCACGAGATCCTGCGCTGGTACGACCACTGGCTGAAGGGCATCGACACCGGCGTCCTCGACGAGCCGCCGGTCCGCTTCTGGGTCAGCGGCGCGAACGAGTGGCGCACCGCCACGGACTGGCCGCTGCCCGAGACGCAGTGGACGAAGCTCTACCTGTCGAGCTGGGAGCGCCTGCGCACCGAGCCCTTCACGCCGGAGTCGGCCGACGACCGCGTCCCGCCCGACTCGTTCGTCCAGATGCCGCTCTCGCAGACGCGCGACGTCGCGGGCCTGCGGTTCCTCAGCGACCCGCTCCCGCACGACGTCCTCGTCGCCGGGCCGTCCGTGCTGAACCTCTGGGCGTCGATCGATCAGGAGGACACGAACTGGATCGTGATCCTCAAGGACGTGGGGCCCGACCCGTCGGTGCAGACCGCGCGCGAGGGGGAGTGGGAGGTGCCCGCGAACCTGCCGGAGCGCGAGCTGACGCGCGGCTGGCTGAAGGCCTCCAACCGCGCGCTGGACCCGGAGCGCAGCACGGAGTGGAAGCCGTTCCACCGGCTCACGCGCGAGGCGGCGCAGCCCGTCGTGCCGGGCGAGGTCACCGAGTACCGGATCGAGATCCTGGCCACCGCGAACCTGTTCAAGGCCGGCCACCGCATCTGCCTGGAGATCACGAGCATGGACCGCCCGACCGGCGTCGCCGGCGCGACGAACGTCGAGTACGTCCCGTACCACGTGTGCAGCTCGAGGACGACGCTCCATCACATCCATCACGACACGGAGCACCCGTCGCACCTGCTGCTCCCGGTCATCCCGGAGGACGCCGCATGAGCACGAGGACCACGCCGCCGTTCCGGGCCGACCACGTCGGGAGCCTGCTGCGCCCACCGGAGCTGCTGCAGGCCCGCGCGCAGGCGGCCGACGGTGCGATCACGCCCGCGGAGCTGCGGGCGGCGGAGGACCTCGCGATCTCCGACGCCGTGCGCCTCCAGCGCGACGTCGGCCTGCGCGCGGTGACCGACGGCGAGTTCCGCCGCGCCTCCTGGCACATGGACTTCATCTACGGCCTCGACGGCATCGAGCGCTCCGAGGAGCGCAACCAGGTCGAGTTCCACAACGAGGGCGGGACGATCACGTTCCAGCCCGTCGCGCCCGCGGTCACGGGCCGCATCGGCCTGGCGCAGACGATCTTCGGAGAGGACTTCGCGGCGCTGCAGGCCGTCGCCGGCGACGCGGTCGCCAAGCTCACGATCCCGTCGCCCAGCATGGTCCACTACGGCAGCGGGCGCGCCCGGATCGACGCCTCGATCTACCCCGACCTCGACGCGTTCTGGGACGACCTCGCCACCGCGTACGCCGACGAGATCCGTCGGCTCGGCGAGCTCGGCTGCACGTACCTGCAGCTCGACGACACGAGCCTCGCGTACTTCAACGACCCCGCGCAGCGCGAGTTCATCGCGCAGATGGGCGGCGACCCGGAGCGCCAGCACGAGCGCTACATCGCGACGATCAACCGCGCGCTGGCGGGCCGGCCGGAGGGCATGGCGGTCACGACGCACCTCTGCCGCGGCAACTACCGCTCGTCGTGGCGCGCGGAGGGCGGCTACGACTACGTCGCGGAGGCGCTGTTCGGCGACCTCGAGGTCGACGGCTTCTTCCTCGAGTACGACGACGAGCGCTCCGGGGGCTTCGAGCCGCTGCGCTTCGTCCCGCCCGGCAAGCAGGTCGTGCTCGGGCTCGTGACCACGAAGCACGCGGCGCTGGAGTCCTCCGACGACCTGAAGGCGCGCATCGAGGAGGCCGCACGGCACCTCGACGTCGAGCAGCTCTGCCTGTCACCGCAGTGCGGCTTCTCGTCGACCGTCGAGGGCAACGACCTCACGATCGACGAGCAGGCCGCGAAGCTGCGGCTCGTCGTGGAGACGGCCGAGGAGGTCTGGGGCACCCAAGCATAAGGCGAAGCCGTTGCCAAGCATAAGGCGGAGCCGTTGCCCATCCCGCGGGATGGTCCTGCAGACGGTGCGACCACCCCCGGTCGATACTCCGCATCGAGAGTCGCAACCCGCCCCCCAGAGGTCCGACAAGGAGGTACGGCCTCGATGTCCATCACCGTCACGCGCACCCTCGAGGTTCGCTGTCTGGGCACGTTCGGCGTCTACGACGGCGGCCGCAGGCTCGGTCCGTGGTCGAGCCGTCGCGCGAAGGCGCTGCTGAAGCACCTCGTGCTGCACCGCCACCGGCCCGTCCCGCGTGAGGTGCTCATGGAGGTGTTCTGGCCCGACGCGTGGCCGGCGGCCGCGCGCAACAACCTCCACGGTGCGGTGCACGCGCTGCGCCGGTTCCTGCGCGAGGTGCACGGCGACGTGGAGCACGTCGTCTTCGAGGACGGCTGCTACTCGCTGGCGCCCGAGCTCGAGCTGTGGGACGACGTGAGCGAGTTCGAGCGCCTCGCCCGCGAGGCGCGCCGGTGCGCGCCGGACGCCGCGCTGCCGCTGCTGGAGGCCGCCGACGAGCTCTACGCCGGCGGGCTCTTCGACGACGATCCGTACGAGGAGTGGATGCAGCCGCGCAGGCGCGAGCTCGAGGCCGTCCATCTCGAGGTCCTCGACCTGCTCCTCGAGCACCATCGCGAAGGGGACGCGCTGCACGAATGGGCGGCGGTCGCGCGGCGCATCGTGGCCGCCGAGCCGTGGCGCGAGGAGGTCCAGTGCGAGCTCATGACGTGCTACGCCCGGCAGGGCCAGCACAGCCTCGCGCTGCGCCAGTTCCAGGCGTGCGTCGTCGCGCTGCGCTCGGCGCTGGGCGCGACGCCCTCGGACGACACGATGGCGCTCGTCGACCGCATCCGGCGGCGGGACGTCTAGCTCGGCGCACGCGGCAAGCACCGGTCAAGCGCCGAGCAAGCAGCCGGCAAGCGGCGCCCTCGAGCATGGGCACCGTCGAATCCCCCACACGAGGAGTCCCCTCATGCCCAGCACCCCCATCGAGCTGCCCGTCGGCGTCTTCAGCGGTTCGTTCGAGGCGGAGATCGTCGAGGTCGGCCCGAACGTCGTGGCCCCCACCACGGTCATCCGCACGGACCAGACGTGGAAGATCGCCTGCGAGTGGAGCCTCGACGGTCTGCTCGCCCCCGCGCTGGACGGCACCTGGTCGGTCCAGGCGGTCGTCGAGGGCCTCGGCACCGCCGTCGAGATCACCCGCGCGCCGCAGCAGGTGCCGCTGAACGCCGCCGCCCCGTTCCCGCTGCCCCGCAACTACGCGCTCGACGTGGTCTTCGCGCCCGGCAGCGTCAACCTCGGCGGGCAGCCGAGCGTCATGGCGCGCGTCGGTGTCGCGCTGACCTACCGGTTCCCGGTCGGCATCGGCGGGCAGCCCGGCCCGATCGCGACGTTCCTCGAGCTCGGCGCGGTCCAGATCTACCAGGGCAGCTAGTCGCCGCCGGGGGCGGGCGTCCCCTCGACGTCCGCCCCGAACGCGATCCAGGGGCCGACCCCGGCGGCGAGCTCGAGCTCGTCCGGGGTCCACGCCTCGTCGTGCTCGGGCAGGAACCGGGCGAACTGCGTGGCGAGATCGGTGTTGCCGGTGCGCTCGAGCATCGCGACGACGTCGCGCGTGTGCTCCTCCTCGTCAGGCGAGAGGCGCTTCCCGGCCCAGAGCATCTGTGCGGTGGGCATGGAGGATCTCTACCCGATCGGCAGGACGGTGGCTACGCCATCGCCGCGAGCCGGTTGCCCGCCGCGCCCCGGTCGAGGATGTCCAGCGCCTGGCGCGCGACGACCCCGCCGGCCTCGACGGGCGGCAGCCCACCGGCGTGGATGTTGGAGACGACGGAGTACTCGAAGCGCACGTCCGGGTTGCCGCTGAACGCGACCGCCCGAGAGCGCTCGTCGCCCGACAGCCGCAGCACGAGGTAGGCGGACGTGCTCCGCGAGGCGTTCGCGTCGCCGCCCGGCCGCTCGCCGATGAGCATCACGACGAGCCGGCACGCCAGCGCGTCGGCGATCCGCTCCGCCGCCTTCACGCGACCGCGGTGCAGCAGGAGCGGCGTCGCCACCGACGCGCCCCCACCGGCCAGGCCGTCGAGCAGCACCGGCAGCAGCTCGGGCACCGCGTGGTGGACCGCCTCGGCGCTCAGCCCGTCGGAGACGACGATGACGACGTCGTCCTCGCCCGGCGACAGCGCGGCGAGCGCATCGGCCGACAGGCGCGAGCCCGCGCCGGGGTCGGCGAGGTGCGTCTCGCGGTCCGGCGCTGCGGAGGCGATCCGTGTGAAGGCGACGTCGCCCAGCCGCTCCGCGTCGAGGTCGGCGCGGATCGCCTCCCGTGCGACCGCGACGTTCGCCCGCAGCGCCCGCGAGACGGCGTCCGCGGGCCGCGGGCCCGCGTTCTCGAAGCCGTAGGCCGCGGGCAGCCGCTGCGCCCTGCGGGCCAGGTCGCCGTCGCCGGCGCCGAACCGGCCGACGTCGCCCCACGCCGGGCCGCGCACGACGGTCCCGTCCTCGTCGCGGTCGAAGATGCCGCGCTCGAGCGCCCACGCGAGGTACTGCGGCGCGGGCTCCAGGCCGTGGACCTCGCGGAGCGTCTGGTCGTCGTGGCCGCTCGTGTCGAAGTAGGCGAGCATCCGGTCGACGGTCAGGTGCACGTCCATGAAGAAGTTGGCCCCCGCGGCCGCGAGCAGCTGCGTCGCGATCTGGTGGCCCTCCATCGTGATCTCGGCGTGCAGCGTGTAGCAGGGCGCCATGCCCATCGGGAGGCCGAGGAGCTTGGCCATGAAGTGGTCCTGGAGGTTGGAGAGGACCATCTCCATGTCGTCGCGGTGCGTCTCCGGGCCGATGAAGCCGGTGACGTTGTTGACCATGAACGGGTCGTAGCGTCGTGCGAGGCCGTAGCAGAGGGCCTCGCACGTGGTCATGTCGATGCCGTCGTGCTTGCCGTAGGTGAGCTCGGAGCCCTGGCCCGTCTCGAAGTACATGACCTGCTCGGCCTCGTCGCGCAGCGGGCCGCGCTCCGCCATGAGCCTGGCGGCGTCGTCGAGCAGCCCGACGGTGACGTCGAACTCCTCGGTCAGCGTCCGCTCCGTGCCGGCGAGGCTCTGGAACATGATCTCCACCGGCGCGCCACGCTCCAGGCAGGCCATCTGCGTGCGGACGTGGGCGAGCACGCAGATCTGCGTCGGCGCGCCCGCCGCGCGGCGCAGCCCGTCGATGTGCTCGAGCAGCCGCGTGACGTTCTCGGTGGTGTCGACCGCCGGGTTCACGCCGATGAGGCAGTCGCCCGCGCCGATCGACAGCCCCTGGTGCACGAGCAGCGCGATCGCGTCGAGGTCGTCGGTGGGGTGGTTGGGCTGCAGGCGCGAGGACAGGACGCCGGGCAGGCCGATCTGGGTCCGCGCGCGGGTCGGGCGCTTGAGCTTGCGCGCGACGAGCACGAGCTCGTGGACGTCCATGACCTTGGCGACGGCGGCGGCCATGACGCCGGTCATCCCCGCGCCGATGCGCCGCGCCTGCGCGGCCGTGCAGCGCAGGAGGAGCTCCTTGGCCTGGCCCACCGTGAGGTCCGCGATCTCCGCGAGCGCCTCCGCGTCGACGTCGTAGTTCACGCGCATGACGGCGTCGACCCGGCCGCGCTCGTCGGTGAGCGGGCGGTCGAACAGGTGCCGCAGCGTGAGCCCGGACAGGATGGTCCGGGCCGCCTCGCGCTCGACCTCGCCGCGGGCCTCGAGGCCCGCGAGCCGCTCGCCCGCCTTCGGGACGTCGGCGGCGCCGAGCAGCGCCTTCAGCCCGAGGAAGCTCGTCTCGTGGTCGAGGAGGTCCAGCCGGTACTCCTCGTCCGGGCGTGGTGCCGGGACGTGGATGTCCTCGAGGGCCGTGAGCCGGCGCATGTTGTCGTTCTCCGTCCCTTCATCGAAGGCCGTGGAACGCGACGGGGACAACGCCGTGTCGTACGCGGCCAACCGTAACGAACGCGGCGTCGCGAGGAGCGACGCCGTCGAGGACGACGAGGTCGCGCCCGGCCCCGCCCCAGCCCGTGGCGTACCCGCCGAGGGCCGTCGCGGCGTCCTCCTCGAGCAGCACGACGAGCACCCGGTCGCCCGGCAGGCCGTCGAGCGCCGCGCGGAGCCGGGCGCCGAGCGTGCGCACGCGGTCGAGGCCGTCCGCCGCGCCCGGCGCGAGCTGGATGCAGCCGCCGGCCTCGGTGCGCGCCACGAGCGCCACCGCCGCGCCGAGGCGCTCCGGCGACGGGTCCGCGTCGAGCCGGGCGACGACCGGGAGGTCGCGGAGGGGCAGCGCGTGCTCGTCGACGTGGACGGTCGCCCCCGACACCTCGGTCGCGTGCAGCGCGACGCCGTAGACCGTCGCCCGCCCGCGATGCTCGGGGACGAGCTCGCGCACGTGGGCGCCGAGGACGTCGGACGCGAGGATCGCCGATGCGAGCTCGCCGCCGAGGTCGCCGAAGCGGCCCGGCTCCGATTCGCCGCCCGCGTACACGAGCTCACCGACGCCGCCGGACAGCACGACGCGGGCGTCGCGCGGCACCGCGATCGGCACGTCGAGCAGCATCGGGTCGACCTCGCGGCCCAGGACGACGTCCTCGAGCGCCCGCACGAGCCGTGCGACGACCGCGTCGACGTCGCCGCCCGCGTCGTCCAGCAGCGCGCGGCCGAGCGGCGTCGCGCCGACGACCTCGTGCGTGCCCGGGCGGACGCGGACGTGCCGCGCGCCGACGTGCAGGCAGCCGGCGGCGACGACGTCGCCGGCGCGCCCGACGGCAGGGTTCGTCGTCCCGCCGCCCACGTCGAGGTTCAGCAACGGGACGTCCGGGCGCGCCCGGGACAGGTCGCCGGCGGCGCCCGCGAACGCGAGCCAGGACTCGAGCACCGGATCGGACGCGACCGCGACGACGGCATCGCCGACCCGCTCGCGCACGACGGCGGCGAGCCCGTCGGCGTTCGCCCGCCGCGCGGCGAGGCCGGTGACGAGCGCGCCTCCCGCGAAGACGGCCGCGGGGTCGAGGCCCGCCTCGGCGAGCCATCCGTCGATGAGCGCCGCGATCGCATCCAGGTCGAGGTCGTCGCCGCGCAGCGGCGTGAGGACGGGGCCGAGGCGATGGCGCACGGTGCGGTCGTGCAGGGCCAGGCGACCCGCGACCGGATCGCGCGCGAGCCGCGCCGTCGCCGTCAGCGCGCTCGTGGTCGTCGAGCCGACGTCGAGTCCGAGCAGCGCGACCTCGCTCACGGCGGGGACCCTGCGCACAGGTAGGGTCGGCTCACCCGGCTCATGCAACCAGAGATCCCCGCACGGGCGAACCGCAAGCTGGAGGAGGAGTTCCCCCAGGTCGACTCGCTGGCCAGCGACGTGGTGATCAACGTCTGGCGCACCTCCGCGCTGCTGTCCGAGGACCTCGTGCGCGTGCTGCGCCCGTCCAACCTGACGCTCACGGGGTTCCGCGTCCTCATGATGCTGCGCGCCGCGGGCGGGACGCTGTCGCCGGCGGAGATCGCCGCCCGGCTCGGCTCCGCCCGGGCGACGGTGACCGGTGTCCTGGACTCGCTCGAGAAGCGCTCGTCCGTCCTGCGCTCGCCGCATCCCGACGATCGCCGGCGCCTGCAGATCAGCATCACCGACACCGGCCGCGCGCTCCTCGACGACATCCTCCCGTCGTACTTCACGCACGAGCGCGAGTCCGTCGCCGCACTCGGCGCCGAGCAGCAGGAGGAGCTCGTCAGGCTCCTCGGCGAGCTCCAGCGCGGCCTGTACGCGCGCCGCTCAGACGGCTGACGGCGCCTCGACCGGCGCCGGCTGGGGCGTGCGGGTCAGGAGCAGCGCACCCCAGGCGCCGGCGACGAGCACGGCGACCACGATCGCGAGCGGCACGGCGGTCGCCGTCCCGGCGATGCCGACGAGCGGCGCGACCGCGGCGCCGCCGACCGACTGCAGCAGCCCGAGCAGCGCCGACGCGCTGCCGGCGACGCGGGGGTGGCCCTCCATCGCGAGCGTCGTGGCGTTCGGCTGCACGAACCCGAGGCTCGTGACGATGAGGAAGAAGGCGGGGAGGATCGCGGCGACCGACGTGCTCACCGCGACCGCCAGCGCCAGGGTGGCGGCGCCGACCGTCAGGATCCCCAGGCCGACGAGCAGGAGCGCGTGCGGCGACATGCGGCCGATGAGGCGGCCGTTGACGTGCGTCATCGCGACCAGGCCGAGGCCGTTGGCCGCGAAGAACAGGCTGAACGCCTGCGGTGACAGGCCGTAGATGTCCTGCAGCACGAAGGAGGACCCGGCGATGTAGGCCAGCAGCGCGGCGAAGACGAGGCCGGAGGAGATCGCGTAGCCGAGGAACACGCGGTCGCGGCCGACCTCGCGCAGCGCGGCTCCCATCGCACCCAGCCCGCCCACCGTGCGCGCGCCGGTCTTCAGCGTCTCGGGCACGGTGCGGAAGGCGACCGCGAGCAGGACGGCCGCGGCGCCCGCGAGCACCACGAAGATCCCGCGCCAGTCGGTGACGTGCAGGAGCTGGCCGCCGACGACCGGGGCGACGATCGGGCCCAGGTTGTTGACGAGGATGAGCAGCGAGAAGTTGCGCGCGGCCAGCTCGCCGTCGCCGAGGTCGCGCACGATCGCGCGCGAGACGGAGATGCCGGCGCCGCCGGCGAACCCCTGGATGAAGCGCAGGACGATGAGCGCCCCGATCGTCGGCGCGAGCGCGCAGGCCACGGAGAAGACGACGAACCCGGCGATCCCGGCCAGCAGCGGGAGCCGCCGTCCGACGCGATCGCTGAGCGGCCCCGCCACGAGCTGGCCGGCGGCGAGCCCGAGCAGGAACGTCGTGAGCGTGAGCTGGACCGCGGACGCGCTCGTGTCCAGGGTGCGCTGCACGTCCGGCCACCCGGGCAGGTACATGTCGACCGCGAGCGGCACGAACGCCCCGAGGCACCCGAGGAGCACCATGAGGCGCGTGGAGACTGCGGGCTGTCCTTGCGCGCGGGTCACGAGGCGCCGTGAGGGTAGTACGGCCGCTAACAGCGCCGGATCCGGCAGGATCTGCGCATGTCCTCCTCCTACGACTACGTCATCGTCGGCGCCGGCTCCGCCGGATGCGTGCTCGCCTACCGGCTCGGCGAGGACCCCGGCGTTCGCATCGCGGTCATCGAGGCGGGCCCGGCCGACACCGATCCGCAGATCCACGTCCCGTTCGCGTTCGGCGCGCTGCTGAAGAGCCGGGTCGACTGGGACCTCGTCTCCGAGCCCGAGCCGGGCCTCGACCTGCGCCGCAACTACATCCCGCGCGGCAAGGTGCTCGGCGGGTCCAGCTCGCTCAACGCGATGATCTACATCCGCGGCAACAGGCTCGACTACGACGAGTGGGCCGCGGGCGGCGCGGAGGGCTGGGGCTACGAGGACGTGCTGCCGTACTTCCGCCGCGCGGAGGACAACGAGCGCGGCGAGAGCCGCTACCACGGCGTCGGCGGGCCGCTCAGCGTCACGGACGCGCGGTCTCCCCACCCGCTCGTCGACACGATGATCGCCGCCGCGATCGAGAGCGGCATGCCGGCGAACGACGACCACAACGGCGAGGTGCAGGACGGCGCCGGGCGCGACCAGTTCACGATCCGCGACGGGCGCCGCTGCAGCACCGCGGTCGCCTACCTCGAGCCCGCGGTGGCACGCGGCAACGTCGACGTCCTCACGAACGCCCACGCCTCGCGGATCCTCTTCGAGGGCGATCGCGCCGTCGGCGTCGAGATCCTGCGCAACGACGTGCTGGAGGAGGTGCGCGCCGAGCGTGAGGTGCTGGTGTGCGGGGGCGCGTACCACTCGCCGCAGCTGCTCATGCTCTCCGGCGTCGGCCCGGCGGACCACCTCGCTCCGATGGGCATCGAGGTCCGCCAGGACCTCCCGGTCGGCGAGAACCTCCAGGACCACCCGGTCTGCTCGCTGCAGTGGCTGAGCAACGAGCCGAGCATGCTCTCCGCGTTCAGCCCCGAGGCGGCCGCCCAGTACGAGGCCGACGCCAGCGGTCCGCTGAGCTCCAACGTCGGCGAGGGCTGCACGTTCCTGCGCAGCCGCCCGGATCTCCCCGCGCCCGACCTCCAGTTCATCTTCGGGCCGCTGCACCTGCACGAGGAGTTCCTCGGCGTGATCACCGACGACGCGTACTTCTTCGGTCCCGCGCTCGTGAAGCCGACGTCCCGCGGTCGCGTGACCCTGCGCTCGCCCGTGTTCCACGCGAAGCCGCGCATCCTGCACAACTACCTGGGGACCGAGGAGGACCGCCGGGCGATGATCGAGGGCATGCGCATCGCCATGGACGTGGGCGAGCGGCACGCGTTGGACTCGGCGCGCGGGGAGCGCTTCGCCTACCCGGCGTCCGACAGCGACGCGGACATCATGGACTTCGTCCAGCGCCGGACGCACACCGTGTACCACCCGGTGTCGACGTGCTCGATCGGCCCGGTCGTGGACAGCGAGCTGCGGGTGCACGGCATCGACGGGCTGCGCGTCGTGGATGCCTCGGTCATGCCGTCGGTGCCGCGCGGCAACACGAACGCGCCGGTGATCATGGTCGCCGAGAAGGCCGCGGACATGATCCGCGGGCTGGCCCCGCTGCCGCACGTCGGCGCGGCCGCCACCATCTGAGCGACTGCGTACCGTGAGGGGGTGCAGCTCGCCCCCTCACGCGCCAACGTCGAGCTGCGCGAGATCCGGCGCGAGCCGCACGTCGTCTTCGCCTTCCCGTACCGCGCCGACCTCGTCGACGCGATGCGTGCGATCCCCGGGCGCCGGTTCGACTGGGACGACAAGGAGTGGTCGGTCCCGCAGCACGACACCGTCGCGCCCTACGTGGCCGACGTCCTCGCGCGCTGGCCCGAGCTCGTCGCCCACGACGACGTCCGCGCGTGGCTGCAGGCGGTCCCGACCCACTGGCTCGGGAGCGTCACGACCCGCCGCGCGGGCAGCGTCGGCGAGTTCCTCGTGCGCACGCTCGCGGGCGAGCTGCCCGACGGCCTCGCCGCGCTCGCGCGCGAGGTCACCGACCGCGAGGCGACGCTGCCCTTCGACGACGACGCCGCGGAGCTCCTCTCCGACCTGCGCGGCGCCCGGCTGGACCACGCGGCGGCCTCGTGCGCGCTGCGCCTGCGCGTCGGGCTCGACCCGCCGCCGGCCGAGCTCGTCGTCGAGCACACCGTGGAGGAGGAGCGCCTCTCGCTCGAGGTGCTCTGGGACGAGGACACCGGCGAGGCGTTCTGCAGGCTGCCGGGGGTGGAGCGCCGCAGCCGCACGCTGGCGATCGACCCGTGGGCGCTCGAGCCGCTCGAGGAGTTCCTGCGGCTGCACGAGGTCGCGGTCGCCGCGACCGCCCGGCCCGTCCTCGCGCGCATGCGCGCCGAGCACGACGAGGCGATCGAGGCGGTGCGCCGCTCGCGGGCGCGCCACGCCGAGCCGCTGCCGCTGCGCCTGGGGGAGGGCGAGCTCGCGCCGTTCCAGTGGGCGGGCGTGCGCTATCTGCTGGAGGCGCGGCGCGCCTTCCTGGCCGACGAGCCCGGCCTCGGCAAGACGGTGCAGGCGCTGGCGACGCTCGAGGCCGACGACGCGTTCCCCGCCGTCGTGGTGTGCCCGGCGAGCCTGCGGCTGGTGTGGGAGCGCGAGGCGGCCCGCTGGCTGCCGCACCGCACGACGACGCTGCTGACCGGGCGCGGCCGCGTGCCGCCGGCGGCCGACATCACGATCCTGAGCTACGAGGCCGTCGCGGGTCAGCGCGAGCACCTCCTCCGGCGCCGCCCGCGCGGGCTCGTGCTCGACGAGTCGCACTACTGCAAGAACCCGCGGGCGAAGCGCACCCAGGCGGTCCGGCGGCTCGCGCACAGCCTCCCGCGCGACGCGCTGCGGCTGGCGCTGACCGGCACGCCGGTGACCAACGGCGCGGCCGAGGTCGTCCCGCAGCTGCGCATCCTCGGACGGCTGGAGGACTTCGGCAGCGGCGCGACGCTCACGAAGCGCTTCGCCGGCCCCGGGGAGGAGGAGCGGCTGCACTGGCACCTGCGCCGGAGCTGCTTCGTACGGCGTCGCAAGGCCGAGGTGCTGCCGCAGCTGCCCGCCAAGCGCCAGGTCGTCGTGCCGGTCGCGCTCGTCAACGAGGACGAGTACCGCCTCGCCGAGCGCGACGTCGTCGCGTGGCTGCGGTCGCTGCCGCTCGACCTCCGCGAGCTCGACGCGCGGGTCGCCGCGACGCTCCGTGCGAAGCGCCTGGCGCAGCTCACCGCGCTCAAGCGCCTCGCCGCGAAGGGCAAGCTCGCAGCGGCCGCCGCCTGGATCGAGGACTTCCGCGAGTCGGGGGAGCCGCTCGTGGTGTTCGCACACCACACCGAGGTGCAGGAGGCGCTGCTCGCCCGGTTCCCGGACGCGGGGCACCTGCTGGGCCGCGACTCGCCGGTCGCGCGCGAGGAGACGGTCCGCGCGTTCCAGGACGGCACGGGCCCCGGGCTGCTCGTGTGCTCGACGCTCGCGGCCGGCCACGGGATCACGCTCACGCGCGCGTCGAACGTCGCGTTCCTCGAGCTGGAGTGGACGCCGGCGCACCACGACCAGGCCGAGGACCGCTGCCACCGCATCGGCCAGCACGACGCGGTCACCGCGTGGTACCTGCTCGCGGCCGGGACGATCGACGAGCAGATCGCCGAGCTGCTGCACAGCAAGCGCCGCGTCGTCGAGGCGGTCACGGACGGGTACCGCCGCGAGGGCGGCGGGCTCGTGGACGCGGTCGCCGCCGCGCTGCGCGACGCAGCGCCACGGCGCCATCTGCGTCCAGTCGCGTAGACACCTCCTCAATCCGGCCCGCGTGGCCGTCGACACATGGACGGTGAGACCGGGCAACGCCACCGGCCGCCTGCTCGTGGGCCTGGCTGCAGCGCTCGTCGCCGCGGCGGCGTCGGTCTCGGGCGTCCTCGGCCCGCTGGAGGACGCGAGCGTCGACACCCGCTTCGGGCTGCGCGACACGCCCCCGGTCACGGACATCGTCGTCGTGGGGATCGACGACCGCTCGATCGCGCAGCTCGGCGAGTGGCCGTTCCGTCGCAGCCGCCACGCCCGCGCCGTCGACCGCCTCCGGCAGGCGGGCGCCCGCGCGATCGTCTACGACGTGCAGTTCACCGAGCCGTCGCCGCGGCCCGCCGACGACCTCGCCCTCTACGACGCGATCGGCCGCGCAGGTGGCGCGACGCTCGCGACGAGCACGAGCGACGACCAGGGCCGCACGAGCGTCCTCGGCGGCGACGAGCTGCTGGCGGAGATCGACAGCCGCGCCGGCGCGGCGAACTTCACGACCGATCGCGGCAACGTCATCCGGCACTACCCGGCGCGGATCAAGCGGCTGGACAGCGTCGCCGTCGTCGCGGCCCGGCGCGCCACCGGCGCGACGCTGCCCGCGTCGGCGTTCGACGCCGGCGACGCGTGGATCGACTTCCGCGGCGGCCCCGGGACGTTCCCGACGGTGTCGTTCGCCGACCTCGTCGCGGGGCGGGTGCCCCGCGCGCAGCTGCGCGGGAAGGTCGTCGTGATCGGCTCGACCGCTCCGAGCCTGCAGGACCGCCACCCGACCGCGACGAGCGGCGACGAGACCATGGCGGGCCCCGAGGTCCAGGCGAACGCGATCTGGACGGCCATGCACGGCAATCCGCTGCGCGACGCGCCTCCCGCGATCGCGTTCGTCGCGATCGCATTGCTCGGTCTCGCCGTGCCGCTGCTGAGCCTCATCGCGCGGCCGGCGTTCACGATCGCGGGCGCGCTCGCCCTGGCGGCGATCGTCGCGCTGGCAGCGCAGCTCGCGTTCGAGCACGGCGTCGTCGTGGCGGTCGTCGGCCCGCTCGTGGCGCTCGCGCTCGGCACGCTGGGGACCGTCCTCGTCGGCTACGCCCTCGAGGCCCGCCGGCGCCGCCAGGCCGCGGCCTACGGGCGGACCCTGGAGCGCGAGGTCGCGCAGCGCACGCTGGAGCTGCGCCAGACGCAGCTCGAGGTGCTCGAACGCCTCAGCCTCGCCGCCGAGCAGCGCGACAGCGACACCGGCGAGCACCTCAGGCGCATGAGCCGGCTCTGCGGCAGGCTCGCGCGGGCGGTCGGCCTGGGGGAGGCCGAGGCCGAGCGCATCGAGCAGGCGAGCCTGCTGCACGACGTCGGCAAGATCGGCGTCCCCGACGAGATCCTCCACAAGCCGGGCGCCCTCACCCCCGAGGAGCAGGCGGCCATGCGCCGCCACACGACGATCGGCGCCGAGCTGCTCGCGGGATCGTCGTCGCCGCTGCTGCGCGTCGCCGAGAGCATCGCGCGGACCCACCACGAGCACTGGGACGGGACCGGGTACCCGTTCGGCCTCGCCGGTGAGGAGATCCCGCTCGCGGGCCGGATCGCCTCGATCTGCGACGTCTTCGACGCGCTGACGACCGAGCGGCCCTACAAGGCGGCCTGGACGGTCGAGGCGGCGCTCGCCCACATCGACGCCGGACGGGGCACGCACTTCGACCCCGACCTCGCGCGCACGTTCATCGCGCTCGTCGGCAGCGAACGACCGGGTTCCGGCGAGTTGGCGCATGCGGCCTAGGTCAGGCGTCCGGGCGGGGGCTTCAGTCGGCCGGCCCGGGCGTCGATGCCAGAACCGTGACCAAGCCGACCCGTCTCATCGCAACCGTTCTCGCCGTCATGACTTCGTCTGGCCGACCTCCGTCGCGTTCGCGGACGGGCCGCCGACGGCGGTCACGGACGCCGCGACCGCGTCAACGACACGACGGCCCAGCTGAACGGCTACGTCGACGCGAACGGCAAGGACACGACGGTCACGTTCGAGTACGGCACGACGACGGGCTACGGCACGACGTCCGGGTCGCGTGTCGTCCAGGACGACAGGAGTGCGTTCGTGTACCACCCGGCGACCGGGCTGACGCCCGGCACCACGTACCACGTGCGCCTGCGTGCGACGAACGCGCAGGGCGACGACCGCGGCGGCCGGACCGGACCTTCACCACGACCGGCACCGCGCCCGCCGCGGCCGCGCCGGCGCCTGCGCCCGCCGCGCCTGCGCCCACGCTGCCCGGCACGCCCGCGCCGCCGGTGCTGACGCCCACGACGCCCGAGCCCGTGCAGGGCGAGTCGGTCGTCGTCGCGCCGACGCGCGGCACGGTCCTCGTCAAGGCGCCCGGCGGCGGCTTCGTCCCGCTCACCGCCGGCGACTCGGTCCCGGTCGGCAGCGTCGTCGACACCCGCGCGGGTGCGATCACGCTCACGAGCTCCGTCGGGACGACCACCCAGACCGGCTCCTTCCGCGGCGGCATGTTCGAGGTCCGCCAGACGCCCACCGGCAACGGCATGACCGACATCGTGCTGCGCGGCGGCGACTTCTCGGGCTGCAAGCGCGCCCGCTCGGCTGCCGCCGGCAAGAAGTCGCCGACCCGCCGCCTCTGGAGCACCGACTCCGGCGGCCGCTTCCGCACGCACGGCCGCAACAGCGTCGCCACGGTGCGGGGCACCGCCTGGGTCACGACGGAGACCTGCGCGGGCACCCGCACGACGGTGACGCAGGGCGCGGTCTCGGTCCGCGATCTGCACCGCAAGAAGACGGTCCTGGTGCGCGCGGGCGGGAGCTACCTGGCGAGGTAACGTACGCCCATGACCGGTTCCGTCTGGTCCTTGGGCGACTACCCCGCCATCGCGCGCGACATCCTCGCGCCGCTGGGACCGGAGCTGGTCGCGATGTGTGCGGTCGGCCCGGGCATGAAGGTGCTCGACGTCGGCGCCGGCACGGGGAACGCCGCGATCCCCGCGGCGCTGGCGGGAGCCGACGTCGTCGCGCTCGACCCGACGCCCGAGCTCATCGACGTGGGCCGCGACGAGGCGGCCGGCCGCGGTGCCACGCTCGAGTGGGTCCTGGGCGATGCGCAGGCGCTGCCCCACCGCGACGGCGAGTTCGACGTGGTCATGTCCTGCGTCGGGGCGATGTTCGCGCCGGACCAGGCGCGCACGGCTGCCGAGCTGACCCGCGTCTGCAAGCCGGGCGGGACGATCGGGCTCATCGCCTGGGAGTCGTCCGGTCGGGGCGCGGAGCTCATGAAGGTCGTCGCGCGCCACGGGCCGCCGCCTGCGGCCGGAACCGGCTCGCCGGTCGCCTGGGGCGACCCGGCCCACGTCGACGCGCTGCTCGCCGATCGGGTCACGGGAACGGAGCATCGGGTGGGGCTGCTGCACTCGGAGCGCTTCGCGGACGTCGAGGAGGCGGCGAGCTTCTACATGGCGAGCTTCGGGCCCGCGGTCGCGCTCAGCGCGGTGCTGCCGCCGGAGCGGATCGCCGACCTGCGCGACGGGGTCGAGGGTTGGGCCCGCCTGGCGATGGAGGGCGGGGCGCTCGAGATGGAGTACCTGCTGACCATCACGCGCCGTGCGTAGGTAGTTTCCGGCGCATGGAGATGAGACAACTCGGCCGCACCGGGATGACGGTCAGCCCGCTGTGCCTCGGCGCGATGATGTTCGGCGGGCGGGGGAACCCCGACCACGACGACTCGATCAGGATCATCCACCGCGCGCTGGACGCGGGGATCAACTTCATCGACACGGCCGACGTCTACTCGCGGGGCGAGTCGGAGGTCATCGTCGGCAAGGCGCTCAAGGATCGCCGTGACGACGTGGTCCTGGCGACGAAGGTCCACGGCCCGATGGGCGACGACCCCAACCAGCAGGGCAACTCGCGCCGCTGGATCACGCAGGAGGTCGAGAACAGCCTGCGGCGCCTCCAGACCGACCGGATCGACCTCTACCAGATCCATCGCCCCCGGCCGGACACCGACATCGACGAGACGCTCGGCGCGCTCAGCGACCTCGTCCGCCAGGGCAAGGTGATCAACGTCGGCTGCTCGACGTTCCAGGGCTCGCAGATCGTCGAGGCGCACTGGTGCTCCGAGCGCCGCGGCCACGTGCGGTTCATGTCCGAGCAGCCGCCGTACTCGCTGCTCGTCCGCGGGATCGAGACCGAGGTGCTCCCCGTGTGCGAGCGCTACGGCATGGGCGTCATCCCGTGGAGCCCGCTCGCGGGCGGCTTCCTGTCCGGGCGCTACCGCAAGGGCGGCGAGCAGATGAACAGCAGCCGCGTGGACATCGTGCCGCTGAGCTTCGACATGTCCATGCCGGAGAACCAGCGCAAGATGGACGCCGTCGAGGAGCTGTCGGTGCTGGCCGAGGAGGCGGGCATCACGCTCATCGAGATGGCGCTCGCGTTCGTCATCCGCCACCCCGCCGTGACGTCGGCGATCATCGGCCCCCGGACGATGGAGCACCTCGAGTCCCAGCTGCCGTCCGCCGACGTGACCCTCACCGACGACGTCCTCGACCGGATCGACGAGATCGTCCCGCCGGGCCTGGACATCAATCCCGCCGACGGCGGGTGGCCGCACAACCCATGGCTGCAGCCGGGAGCGCGCCGGCGGCCGTAGACAGTCGTACGACGTCGAGCGGCGACGCGTCAAGCAGACCTCCGGGCCCTCCGATGGGGTGGGGGCCATGGAGGCTCTTGTCACACTCGCGAAGGACTGCGGTGCCTGGCGCGACGCCATCGACCCCCGGGTCGAGGCGCGCCTGAACGGTGCCATCGACACGCTGGCCGAGTTTCCCGTCTTCGACGGGACCGTCCTGCGGATCCTGGGGCTGTGCGACGACCCCGACGCCTCGACCGCAGAGATCGTCGCGGCGATCGAGCACGACGCGAGCTTCGCGGTCAACCTCCTGCACTACGCGAACTCGGCGGCGCTCGCGCGTCCCGTCCGCGCCAAGAGCATCCGCCAGGCGGTCATGCTCGTCGGCCGGCGCACGCTGCGCCGCCTGAGCCTCGAGGCCGCCACGTACCGCTTCCTGGAGCGCGCCCCCGGCAACGGCGGCGCGGTCCGCGGGCAGATGCACATCCACGCGATCGCGGTGGCCGTCGCCGCCGCCGCAGCGGCCGACGCCGGCCGCGTGCACGGCGAGGGCGCGCACGTCGCGGGGCTCCTGCACGACGTGGGCAAGCTCGTCCTGCCGCTGGCCTTCGGCGAGGACGTCATCGACGAGATCGCCGAGCAGCACCCCGCCGGCCCGTCGCGCGTCCAGCTCGAGCGCGCCCGGCTGGGCATCGACCACGCCATGGCCGGCGCCCTGCTGGCCGAGCGCTGGGGCCTGCCCCCGGAGGTCACCGAGGCGATCGCGCTGCACCACGGCGGCCCCAACGGCCTCGTCGTGCCGTCGCGCGAGGCCGCGTGCGTCCAGGTCGCCAACTCGGTCGCCGACCTGCTCGTCGGGGCCGAGATCGACCCGGACCTGCTCGACCTCGCGATGGACGAGATCGGCCTCACGAGCTCCGCGCTCGACTCGCTGGCGCTGCACGCCGGCGCCCCGCTGCGGGCGATGGCGACGACCGGTGTCGACGAGCGCGTCGACAAGGTCGCCGACGCCTCGCGCGTCGACGACCTCACGGGCCTCGCGACCCGCCGCCAGTGGGTCTCCACCGTGCACGCGCACCTCACGCAGATCGGCCTCGGCTCGGTCGTGCTGGTCGCCGTCGACGGTCTCGCCCACATCACGCGGACCCAGGGCTACAACGCCGCGAACCTCCTGCTCACCGAGGTCGCCCGCCTGGCGGCGCGCCACGGCGAGGCCGGCCGGGTCGGCGGCGTCCTGCTCGGCGTCTGGATCGACGCGGGCCGCGTGGAGGCCGAGGCCGTCGCGCGCCGGATCGCCGACGAGGTCGGCCAGTCGCTCGCCGAGGACGGCTCGCCGGCGATCGAGCTGGCGTTCGGCGTCGCCTCGTCGCCCGACGACGGCAGCGACTTCGCGGCGCTGCTCGACGTCGCCGAGCACGAGCTCGCGCGGGCGCGCCACGGCGTCGAGGCCCCGGGCCGCACGCTCCGCGCGGCCTAGAGCTAGGCCGGCTTCAGCAGCCCACGCTCGACGACGAGACCCGCGTCGAGCGTCCGGTAGCCCACGCTGTCGAACACCACGGTGACCTGGTCGCGCTCGCGGCCGGACACGGTCCCGGCGCCCCACTCCACGTGGGTCACCCGGACGCCGACGTCGAAGCCGTCCTCGGGCTCGGCCTCGTGCTCGCCGGCGTGCGCCTCGCACCAGTCGCAGTTCCCGCACGGCGGCTCGTAGTCCTCGCCGAAGTAGCCGAGGACGAAGGCGCGGCGGCAGCCGTCGTGCTCCGCGTAGGCGCGCATCATCTCCACGCGCGAGCGGTCGAAGCTCTCGCGGTGCTCCTCCGCGAGCGACGCATCGTCGATCGCCGCCGCGAGCGCGTCGTCGTCGAGCTCCTCGACACCCGGCGCCGCGCGGACCAGCCCGTCGTCGCCGACGACCGCGATGTCGACCTCCTCCAACCGGTGCAGCGCGGTGGCGACCCGGGTCTTCGACAGCTGCAGGCCCTCGGCGATCGCCTTCGGGTCGACGGTCGAGCCGGCCGACGCACGCAGGCCGCGGGCGACCTGGTCCAGCTCCGCCCGGTCGACCCGGCCCGACGCCTGGAAGCGCCGCGTCCCGAGGTCCTGCGGCCGGTAGAAGAGGATCGCCTCGGCGGGCGCCCGGTCGCGGCCCGCGCGCCCGACCTCCTGCCAGTACGTGTCGACGGACTCGCTCACCGCGTGGTGGGCGACGAAGCGCACGTCGGGCTTGTCGACGCCCATGCCGAAGGCGATCGTCGCGACCATCACGTCGATCTCGCCCGCGTCCATGAACGCCTCCTGCGTCTCCTCGCGCAGCCGGTCGGGCATGCCGCCGTGATACGCACCGGAGCGCACGCCGCGCTCGGCCAGCGCGAGCGCGAGCTCCTCGGTCTCGCGCTGCGTCGTCGCGTAGACGATGCCCGGGCCCGGGAGGTGCGCGACGACCCAGTCCAGCAGCGCGCGCGTCTTGCGCTCGGCCTCGTGGTGGCGCTCGACGACCAGCCGGATCTCCGGCCGGTCGAACCCGCGCACGACGAGCTCCGCGTCCCGCATCTCGAGCTCCTGCGACGATGTCGGCGCGGACGGGCGGCGCCGCGGTCGCCGTGAGCGCCAGGATCGGCGGGCGCCCCAGCGCCCGCGATGCCGCGGCGAGGCGCAGGTACTCGGGGCGGAAGTCGTGGCCCCACTGCGACACGCAGTGCGCCTCGTCCACGACGAGCAGCGACGGGTTCGCCGCCGCGAGGCGGTGCGCGACCTCGTCGTTCGCCAGCTGCTCCGGCGCGAGGAGCACGAACTCGATGCTCCCGTCCGTGAGGCCCTCGAGAACCCGCTCGCGCTCGCCGTGCGAGAGCGTGGAGTTCAGCGTCGCCGCGCCGCCGCCGGGCACGCCGGCGACCGCGTCCATCTGGTCCTCCTGCAGCGAGATGAGCGGCGAGACGACGATCGTCGGGCCGTCGAGGAGCAGGCCGGCGATCTGGTAGATGGCCGACTTCCCCGACCCCGTGGACATGACCGCGAGGGTGTCCCTGCCGTCCAGGACCGCGGTCACCGCCTCGAGCTGCCCCGGCCGCAGGGTGTCGTGGCCGAGCCGCTCGCGGGCAACCTCGCGGATGCGCCGAGCGCCCGGGGTCATCCCCACTGCGACCTATCCTCGATGCTGGATGGCGACGACGGCGTCACGGACCGCGGAGGATCGCAAGGAACGACTGGCGCAGCAGCGCCGGACGCTCCCGGACGGTCCCGGCGTCTACCTGTTCCGGGACGCGAAGGGCCGCGTGATCTACGTCGGCAAGGCGAAGTCGATCCGCAGCCGCGTCACGTCGCACTTCTCGAGCAGCCGTCGCGAGATGGTCAGCGAGATCGATCACATCGAGTTCGTGCTCGTCTCCAGCGAGGCGGAGGCGCTGCTCGCGGAGCAGAACTTCATCAAGCAGTACAAGCCGCGGTTCAACGTCCGGTTGCGCGACGACAAGTCGTATCCGTTCATCGCCATCTCGATGGACGAGGAGTACCCGCGCGTCTACTTCACACGCGAGCGCCATCGGCGAGACCGTCTCTACTTCGGCCCGTACTCCAACGCCAAGCGCGTCCGCGGCACGCTCGACCTCCTCGGGAAGATCTTCCTGTTCCGCTCGTGCACCGGCGTCGAGCCGGGCCGGCGCAGCGGCTCGCCGTGCCTGGACTACTTCATCAAGCGCTGCGGGGCGCCCTGCGTCGGCTACGTCTCGCCGGAGGAGTACCGCTCCTCGATCGAGGAGGTCGTCGCGTTCCTGTCAGGGCCGCTACCGCGAGATCGAGCGCGACCTCGAGCAGCGCATGAAGGACGCCGCCGCCGCGCAGGAGTTCGAGCAGGCGGCGCTCGAGCGCAACCGCCTGCGCGCCGTCCGGTCGCTGCTCGAGCGCCAGCGCGTCGCGAACGAGTCGGTCGGCACGCTCGACGCGGTCGCCGTCGCCGTCGCCGGCACGGACGCGAACGCCCAGGTCTTCCAGGTCCGCGACGGCGTGCTGAGCGACCGCCAGTCCTTCTACCTCGCCAACGACGCGGCGCGGGAGATCGGCGACGTCGCCCAGGAGTTCCTCCTGCAGTACTACGCCGGCGCGATCTCGATCCCGCCGCAGGTCATCGTCCAGGGCGAGGTCGAGGACCTCGACGCGCTCGGCGAGCTGCTGAGCGAGCGCCGCGGCGGCCGCGTGGAGGTCCGCGCGGCGGAGCGCGGGGACAAGCGCCGCATCCTCGACCTCGCGGAGCGCAACGCGCGCCTGGCGATGGACACGGAGCGCCTGAAGGTCGAGCGCCGTCACCAGCAGCGCGTCGAGGCGCTCGACGCGCTCCAGACCGAGCTCGCGATGGACGTCCTGCCGATCCGCATCGAGTGCTTCGACATCTCCAACCTCATGGGGACGAACACGGTCGCCTCGATGGTCGTCTTCGAGGGCGGCGCGCCCAAGAAGGCCGACTACCGCCGCTTCAACATCCGCGGCGGGACCGACGGCGTCCCGGACGACTTCGCCGCGATGGAGGAGGTGCTGTCGCGGCGCTACGCCCAGTGGGAGCGCCAGCAGGACCTGTCACCCCACGACCCCAAGCGCAACGAGTCGTTCGCGACGCTGCCGAGCCTCATCGTCATCGACGGCGGTCCCGGCCAGCTCGCCGCGGGCCTGCGCGCGCTCGAGCCGTGGCGCGCCCGGGGCGTCGCGATCATCTCGCTGGCCAAGCGGCTCGAGGAGGTCTACCGCCCCGGCGTCCGCGACCCGCTGCGGATGGCGCACGACACGCCCGCCCTGCAGCTGCTGCAGCGCGTCCGCGACGAGGCGCACCGCTTCGCCATCACGCACCACCGCACGCGGCGCGACAAGGAGATGACGCAGTCGCTGCTCGACGAGCTGCCGGGGATCGGGCCCGCCCGCAAGCGCGCGCTGCTGCAGCGCTTCGGCTCGCCGGAGGGCGTGGCCGAGGCGACCCGTGAGCAGCTCGAGGCGGTGCCGGGCGTGCCCGCGAAGATCGCGCGCGACGTCTACGCGATCCTCCACCGGACCGGCGAGTAGTTAGACGGATGTGAAGGCCCCGCAGGGCCGCCGATCCGGCAGGTAGCCTGCGGTCAACGATATGGCGAACCGGATCGGCGCCAAGCTGAAGCGGCCACGATGGGCGCCCACGGGCTCCCCCAATGGTCGTATCGATGGCGCGAGCCGTCTCGAGGACCTCGTCGTCATCACCGGGTTCTCCGGCGCCGGCAAGTCGACGGCGATGAACGTCTTCGAGGACGCGGGCTACTTCTGCGTCGACAACCTCCCGCCGGAGATGATCCGCTCGCTCGTCGAGCTGTTCGTCCACGAGGGCTCGAAGGTCGAGCGCGCGGCCGTCGTCAGCGACGTCCGCGGCGGCGAGTACTTCGACGCGCTGCGCGCCGTGCTCGAGGAGCTGCCCGGGATGGGCGTGCGCTACCGCGTGCTCTTCCTCGACGCCGACGAGCTCACGCTGCTCAACCGCTACAAGGAGACGCGGCGCCGCCATCCCGTCTCGCCGACCGGCTCGATCGCCACCGGCATCGCCTCGGAGCGCGCGATGCTCGACCCGCTCAAGGGCCTGGCCGACGCCGTCGTCGACACGAGCGGGCTCAAGGCCAGCACGCTGCGCAGGCGGATCGCCGACGAGTTCCTGCCCCATCAGGAGACGTCGCGCCTCGCCGTCACGTTCCAGAGCTTCGGCTTCAAGCACGGCCCGCCGCGCGACGCCGACCTCGTGTTCGACGTCCGGTTCCTTCCCAACCCGCACTGGGAGCCGGCCCTGCGCGAGCTGACCGGGCACGACACCCGCGTCCTGGAGTACGTCGCCCGTGGCGGCAAGCTCGAGGAGTTCTACGACCGGATCGTCCCCCTGCTGGACTTCCTGCTCCCGGAATACAAGGCGGAGGGGAAGGCGCACCTGGCCATCGCGTTCGGCTGCACCGGCGGGCGGCATCGCTCCGTCGCCATCGCCGAGCACCTCGCCGACCGCTACCGGCCGAACGACGACCTCTGGATCGAGGTCACCCACCGGGACGTCACGAAGGCCCCCGAGCGGGCCTGAGTTAGGGTTGTCGGCCCAGCTCGCCAAGGAAAGGACACGTCCCTGATGCCCGTACGCGTGGGGATCAACGGCTTCGGCCGGATCGGCCGCAACGTCTTCCGCGCCGCTCAGGCCGCCGGTTCAGACATCGAGTGGGTCGCGGTCAACGACCTGACGGACTCCAAGACGCTCGCACAGCTCCTGAAGTACGACTCGATCCTCGGACCGTATCCGGGCACCGTCGAGGCGACGGACGACGGGCTGGTGGTGGACGGGACGCCGGTCAAGGTGCTCGCCGAGCGCGATCCGGGCGCGCTGCCGTGGGCTGACCTCGGCGCCGACGTCGTCATCGAGTCGACCGGCTTCTTCACCGACGCCACCAAGGCGAAGGCGCATCTCGACGCGGGCGCGAAGAAGGTCATCATCAGCGCCCCGGCCTCCAACGAGGACATCACGGTCGTGCTCGGGGTCAACTTCGACAAGTACGACCCCGACCAGCACCACGTCATCTCCAACGCGTCGTGCACGACGAACTGCCTCGCGCCGGCGGCCAAGGTCGTCAACGACGCGATCGGCATCAAGCACGGCCTGATGACGACGATCCACGCGTACACGGCCGACCAGAACCTCCAGGACGCGCCGCACAAGGACCTGCGCCGCGCCCGCGCCGCCGCGATCAACCTCGTCCCGACGTCGACCGGTGCCGCGAAGGCCGTCGGCCTCGTGCTGCCGGAGCTCAACGGCAAGCTGCACGGCTTCGCGGTGCGCGCGCCCGTCCCGACCGGCTCGGTCGTCGACCTCACGTTCGAGGCCGTGCGCGAGACGTCGGTCGAGGAGGTCAACGCGGCCTTCGCAGCGGTCGCCGACAAGGGCGCCCTGAAGGGGATCCTCCAGTACACCGACGACCCGATCGTGTCCTCGGACATCGTCACGAACCCGTACTCGTCGATCTTCGACAGCGGGCTGACCGCGGTGATCGACGGGACGATGGTGAAGATCGTGACGTGGTACGACAACGAGTGGGGCTACTCCAACCGGGTCGCGGACCTCGCTGCAGCAGGTCCTGGTGGCCCAGCCCGTTTCGTGAGAACCCTCTCCGACCTGGGCGACGTCTCCGGCGAACGGGTCTTCGTCCGGGTCGACTTCAACGTCCCGCTCGACGGGCCGAAGATCACCGACGACACGCGGATCCGGGCCGCGCTTCCGACGCTCCGCGCCCTGCGCGAGCAGGGTGCGCGGCTCGTCCTCGCCAGCCACCTCGGCCGGCCGAAGGGCCCGGACCCGAAGCTGTCGCTGCGACCCGTGCGCGATCGCCTGGAGGAGCTGCTCGGCGAGCACGTCGGGTTCGCGCCGAAGCTCGACGACGTGCCCGACGACGACGTCGTCCTGCTCGAGAACGTGCGGTTCGACCCGGGCGAGACCAAGGACGACCAGGGGCTCGCGGAGCGCTACCGGGCGCTCGCGGACGCCTACGTCGACGACGCCTTCGGCGCCGCGCACCGCGCGCACGCCTCCACGCACGCCGCGGCGCTGCTCTTCGACCGACGCGCCGCAGGGCTGCTGCTGGAGCGCGAGGTCGCGACGCTCACGTCGATCCTCGCGGATCCGGCGCGCCCGTTCGTCGCGGTCGTCGGCGGCGCGAAGGTGACCGACAAGATCGGCGTGCTCGAGAAGTTCCTCGAGGTCGCCGACGAGGTGCTCATCGGCGGGGCGATGGCCTTCCCGTTCCTCGCGGCGCAGGGCCATGACGTCGGGAGCTCGCTCAACGCGCCCGAGGACGCCGAGCCCGCGCGGCGGCTGCTCGACGAGCCGAAGCTGCGGCTGCCCGTCGACCTCGTGCTCGGCCGCGAGTTCTCCGCCGACACCGAGCGCAAGGAGCTCGACGGGGTCGACGTGCCCTCCGGCTGGATGGGCCTCGACATCGGCCCGGAGAGCGCCGAGGCGTACGTCGTCGCGGTGCGCCGCGCGGCCACGGTCTTCTGGAACGGCCCCATGGGCGCGTTCGAGCTCGAACCGTTCGCGGCGGGGACCGAGAAGATCGCCCGTGCGGTTGCCGCCAGCTCGGGTACTACGGTTGTCGGAGGAGGCGACTCGGTCGCCGCGATCACGAAGTTCGGGCTGCAGGACGAGGTGACGCACGTGTCCACCGGAGGCGGCGCGTCCCTCGAGCTTGTCGAGGGGAAGACCCTGCCCGGCGTGGAGGTTCTTCGTTGAGCAGTCGCACCCCGTTCATCGCGGGCAACTGGAAGATGTTCAAGACGATCGCGGAGGCGGAGGCGTACGTCGACGCGCTCGCTCCGCTCGTGGCGGACGTCGAGGGCGTCGACATCGCGATCTGCGTGCCCTACACGGCGCTGCAGGGCTGCGTCGCACATGCGGCGGGCACCAACATCCGGGTCTTCGCGCAGAACATGCACGAGGCGCCGGAGGGAGCCTTCACCGGCGAGGTGTCTGCCCGGATGCTCGAGGAGCTCGACGTCGCCGGCACCCTGCTCGGCCACTCCGAGCGACGCCAGTACTTCGGCGAGACCGACCGCGCGCTGCGGGAGAAGATCCCGGCGGCGCTCGCCGCCGGCCTGCACCCGATCCTGTGCGTGGGGGAGACCGAGGAGGAGCGCGAGCGCGGCGACACCGAGCGCCGGCTGCGCCATCAGGTCCAGGAGGCGCTCCACGGCCTGTCCCCGGAGGACATCGCGAAGCTCACGATCGCCTACGAGCCGATCTGGGCGATCGGCACGGGCAAGGTCGCGGCGCCCGAGCAGGCGCAGGAGGCGATCGGGTTCGTCCGCGCGCTCGTGGGCGACCGCGCGAAGTCCGCTGCCGAGGTCGTCCGCGTGCTCTACGGCGGCTCCGTGAAGGCGGAGAACGCCGCCGAGCTGCTCGCGCTCCCGGACATCGACGGCGCGCTGGTGGGCGGCGCCTCGCTCGACCCGGAGTCCTTCGCCGCGATCGTCAAGGCCGCCGCGGGGGCCTGAGCGCCCGTGGACGCGCTCCCCTCGGCGGTCCTCGTCGTCCTCGACGGCTGGGGTCTCGCCCCCGACGGCCCGGGGAACGCCGTCTCGCTCGCCGAGACCCCGGTGTTCGACGACCTCTGGGCGCGCTATCCGCACACGACGCTCGTCGCGAGCGGCAGCGCCGTCGGCCTGCCGGACGGGCAGATGGGCAACAGCGAGGTCGGCCATCTGAACCTCGGCGCGGGGGCCGTCATCAAGCAGGACCTCACGCGCATCGACGAGGCGGTCGCCGACGGCTCACTGGCCGAGAACGAGGTCCTGCGCGGCGCGTTCGCCGACGCCGAGCGCGTCCATCTCATCGGGCTCGTGTCCGACGGCGGCGTGCACTCGGGCCCCAAGCACGTGGAGGCCCTCATCCGCATGGGCGCTGACCTCGGCGTGCCCGATCTCGTCGTCCACGCCTTCACCGACGGGCGCGACACCTCGCCGACGGGCGGCGAGCGCTTCGTCGGCGATCTCGAGCGCTGGCTCGCGGACGCGGGCAACGGGCGCGTCGGGTCGGTCATCGGCCGCTACTACGCGATGGACCGCGACAAGCGCTGGGAGCGCACGCAGCTCGCGTACGACCTGCTCGTGCACGGCAAGGGCGAGCACGCGGCGGCGTCCGGCGTCGAGGCGGTGCGCGCCGCCTACGAGCGCGGCGAGACCGACGAGTTCATCACCGCGACGACCGTCGGCGACGAGGCGCCGGATCCGGCCCGGCGACTCGGTCATCGCGTTCAACTTCCGCCCCGACCGGATGCGCGAGATCACGCTGGCGCTCGCCGACCCGTCGTTCACCGACGTCGATCGCGGCGGCGCGGAGCCGGTCGAGCGCTACGTGACGCTCACCGAGTACGAAGCCGACTGGCCGTACCCGGTGGCGTTCCCGCCCGCTCGGCCGAAGACCACGCTGCCGAAGGTGATCGCCGCCGGCGGCGGCCGCCAGCTGCACGTGGCGGAGACGGAGAAGTACCCGCACGTGACGTACTTCTTCGGCGGTGGCGACGAGGATCCGGAGCAGGGGGAGGAGCGTGCGCTCGTGCCGTCGCCGCGCGACGTGCCGACGTACGACCGCAAGCCCGAGATGAGCGCGCGAGAGGCGTGCCGCGCGTTCGTCGACGCGTGGCGCGACGGCGACTTCCGCTTCGGGATCATCAACTTCGCCAACCCGGACATGGTCGGCCACACCGGCGTCATCCCGGCGGCGGTCGCCGCGATCGAGACCGTCGACGCGTGCCTCGGCGACGTGGTGCGGGTCGTCCAGGACTCGGGCGGCGCGCTGCTCATCACCGCCGACCACGGCAACGCGGACGAGATGCTCGAGGACGACGGCTCGCCGGACACCGCGCACTCGCTGAACCCGGTCCCCGTCGTCGTCACGGTCGAGGGCGCGACGCTCGACCCCGACGGCGGCGTCCTCGCGGACGTGGCCCCGACCATCCTCGAGATGCTCGGCATCGAGCAGCCCTCGGAGATGACCGGGCGCTCCCTGCTGAGGTAGTCCCATAGAGCTCGCCGCGGCAGCGGTGGCCGTGCTCGCCGGCGGCGTGCTGCAGTCCGCCACCGGCTTCGGGTTCTCGATGCTCACGAGCCCGCTGCTGCTGGCGCTGATCGGGCCCGAGCAGGCGGTCACGGCGAGCAGCATCCTGGGGTTCCTGCTCAGCGGCGTGCTGCTCGCGGGGGAGGGGCGCAGGCCGGACGTCGCGACCCGCGACGCCTCGATCCTCGTCGCCTGCAGCCTCCCCGGCCTGGTCCTCGGCGCGATCGCGGTGAGCACGTTCTCGGTCCAGGCGCTGTCGCTCGTGATGGCCGTCGGCGTCGCGGCGGGCCTCGTGGTGCGGCTGCGCGCGCGGCGCTCGCCGCAGCGCGAGGTCGGCAGGTGGTCGGCGCCGCTCGCCGGGCTCGCGAGCGGGACGCTGAGCACATCGACGGGAATCAGCGGCCCGCCGCTCATCTTCCATCTGCTCGCGCGCGGCCTGCCGCCGGCGCGGATGCGCGACACCCTCGCGGCGATCTTCCTCTCGCTCGGCGCGATCGGCCTGATCCCGCTCGCGATCACCGGCAGCCTGGACGTCCCGGACGGGATGCCGCTGCTGCTGGCCTGCGCGCTCGTGGGCCAGGTCGCGGGTCGCCGCCTGTTCGCGCGGATGAGCTCCGGCGTCTACGAGCCGGTCGTGCTCGGCGTGCTGCTGGTCGCGTCGACGGTGGCGCTGGTGTCCGCGTTCGTCTAGTGGACTAGGCGGCGCGGGGGTCGGGCAGCGGCGTCAGCGTCCGCTCGAGCTGCTCGCGGCGGCCCTCGTACTGCGGCGGGAGCTTCAGCGTCTGTCCGAGGGACTCGAGGCGCTCGTCGAACGTGAAGCCGATGTCGCGCGTCGCCAGCTCGAAGAGCACGCCGGTCGGGAGCCGCTGGTAGACGGAGTGGAAGTACTGGCGGTCGATGATCGGCGTGGGGCGCCCGCCGGCGTCCATCAGCGCCCTGCGGAAGGCGAGGAGCTCCTCGTCGTCGGCGGCGTTCCACGCGACGTGGTGCACCGACCCCGCGCCCTCGCGGTGCGGCTCGTCGGGCGACGGGTCCCACGCGATGCGCCCGCGCCGCCGCTCGCCCGCGGCCTCGAAGACGCCGGGCTCCACCTCGGTCAGCCCGAGCGCGTCGAGCGCCGGCCGAGCGGTCGCGAGGTCGCCGGCGGCGTAGGCACGCACCCCGTGGAAGCCGCGCAGTGCGTGGTCGGCAGGGACGTCGGGCGCATCGGCGCGCAGGGGCGGATCGGGCACGTCGGCGACGACGAGCGCATGGGCCAGGCCCTCCGGGTCCTCGAAGCGCAGCTCACCGTCCTCCTGCGCGCTCCCGACGCCCCTGGCGGCCAGGCGATCGCGCCAGAACCCGAGCGACTCGTCCGACGCCACGCGCCACTCGATCCGGTGGATCGCCCCTGCGCCGCGCCGCCCGCGCGAGACACCCGGGAACTCGAAGAACGTGAGGATGCTCCCCGGCCCGCCGGCCTCGTCGCCGTAGTAGAGGTGGTAGACGTCCGGTGCGTCGAAGTTGACGGTCTTCTTGACCAGCCGGAGCCCGAGGACCCCGGCGTAGAACTCGACGTTGCCGGGCGCGTCGCCCGTGATCGCGGTGATGTGGTGGAGCCCTTCGAGCCTCATGTCGTGAACCAGACTTCCACACCGCGGGGATGATTGCCTGAGCAACGGACCACCGGATATCGTCATCCGGCAGATGCAGACTCCCGTCACACACTCGGCGGCGACCCAGCTCTCGCCGACCGAGCTCCGCGCCTGGCGCGGGATGCTGAGGGTGCACAGCCGGCTGGTGAAGGTGCTCGACGCCCGGCTCGACCAGGACCACGGTCTGCCCCTGACCTCCTACGAGGTCCTCGTGCACCTCTCGGAGGCCGACGGCGGCCGCATGCGCATGTGCGATCTCGCCGAGTCGATCCTGCTCAGCCGCAGCGGCCTGACGCGGCTCGTCGACCGCCTCGAGCGCGACGGCCTGCTCCAGCGCGTGGCCTGTGCCGACGATGCGCGGGGGTCGTTCGCGACGCTCACGCCCGCGGGGCGGGACAAGCTCGCTGAAGCGCGCGTGAGCCATCTCGAGGGCGTCCGCTCGCTGTTCCTCGAGCACTTCTCCGTCGAGGAGCTGGAGCTGCTCGGCAGCCTCTGGGAGCGGATACTCCCGCATCAAGACTTGACACGACTCGACTGAGATCTCCTATACTGGGGCGCATCGAATAACCCCTCAGCCCATGGAGGTCAAACATGGCTCTCGTGCGTTGGGACTCGTCCCGTGAGCTCTCGTCGCTGCAGTCGGAGATGAACCGCCTGTTCCAGTCGTTCTTCGACACCCCCTCGACCTCGGGCGGCACCGGCGGTCTTCGTCGCTGGCACCCGGCGATGGACCTCGTCGAGACCGAGGACCACTTCGTCCTTCGCGCCGATCTCCCGGGCGTCGCCGAGAGCGACGTCAAGGTCGAGCTCGAGGACAACGTGCTCACCCTCTCCGGCGAGCGCCGTCACGAGCAGGAGGTCAAGAAGGGCGGCTACTACCGCATCGAGCGCGCGAGCGGCGCCTTCGCCCGCACGCTGACCCTTCCCGAGGGCGTCGACGCCGAGGCCGTCGAGGCGACCTTCGACAAGGGCGTCCTCGAGGTCCGCATCCCGAAGCCCGCGGAGCGCAAGCCGCGCCGCGTCGCCATCTCCGTCGGCGACGCCCCCGCCACGATCGAGGCCCAGGCGGCCGACCAGGCCGCCACCTCCTAGTCAGTCTCGCGGTCTGGCGATCCGAGGCGCCGCGGGCAACCGCGGCGCCTCGTGGTTGCGCATCCCGTTGAGCATCATCTCGAGGTAGCGGCGCCCGCCGGCCTCGCCGAAGCTCTCGAGCACCGCGCTGAGACCGCACATCGTCAGCCCGACGTCCGTGGCGACGAGATCGCGCCGCGCCTCGCCGGACTCCTGTGCCGCCACGAGGAGCTGGCCGATCACCTTCATGAGGCCGGTGTCCATGGCGACGCCGATGAACGACTCCGCCGGCTGGGTGGAGATGACCTGCGTGAGCCCGCGATCGCCTTCGTGCTTGTCGGCGCACGCCCGGACGAACCCCGCGAACGCTCCCCAGCCGTCGCGCTCGGCCTCGGCGAGGAACTCGGGCGCCCGCGCCGCCATGCCCTCCATCTGGTCGACGACGAGCGCCCGCACGAGCGCGTCCTTCGTCGGGAAGTGGCGGTAGACGGTCCCGACACCGACGCCCGCGCGGCGCGCGACGTCCTCCATCTGCCCGTCCAGTCCCTTCTCCGAGAAGCAGTCGCGGGCGGCGCAGACGATCTTGTCGCGGTTGCGTTGCGCGTCGGCGCGGAGGGGGCGTGCGATGGCGTCGGGTGTGGTCATGGCGTGAACGTTGAGTGGAAGCGGAGTTCCGCTTCCGCTATGGTCGTCGCGACCCGGAACCGGAACCCCGCTTCATCTTAACCGAACCGCAGGAGCACTTCCCCGCATGACCGACGCAGCCCCAACGAAGGACCGGCGGTGGCTGGCGCTCGCGCTGCTCGCCGCCGCCCAGTTCGTCGTCGTCCTCGACGCATCCATCGTGAACGTCGCCCTGCCGTCCATCGGCCGCGACCTCGACTTCGCCCAGGAGGACCTCTCCTGGGTCATCAACGCCTACACCCTCTTCTTCGGCGGCTTCCTGCTGCTGGGCGGTCGTCTCGCCGACCTCCTGGGCCGACGCAGGATGTTCATCGTCGGTCTCGTCGTGTTCGCCCTCGCGTCGCTCGCCGGTGGACTCGCGCAGAGCGACCTCTGGCTCATCATCGCCCGCGCGGTGCAGGGGCTCGGCGCGGCGCTGCTGTCGCCCGCCGCGCTGTCGCTGCTCATCGCGACGTTCGCCGAGGGCGCCGAGCGCAACAAGGCGCTGGGCGTCTGGGGCGCTGTCGCGGGCTCGGGCGGCGCGGCCGGCGTCCTGCTCGGCGGCGTGCTCACCGACGCCCTGAGCTGGGAGTGGGTGCTGTTCGTCAACGTGCCGATCGGCATCGTCGTCGCCGGCCTCGCGCCGATGCTCGTCGCCGAGAGCCGCAGCGACGCCGCGCACCGGACGTTCGACATCCCCGGCGCCGTGACGGTGACCGCTGGGCTCTCGATCCTCGTGTACGCGCTCGTCGACGCCGAGAGCGCCGGCTGGGGCTCGGCCCAGACGATCGGGCTGCTCGCGCTGTCCGTCGTGCTGCTGGGCGCGTTCCTCCTGATCGAGTCGCGCACGCGCGGCCCGCTGCTGCCGCTGGGCATCTTCCGACTGCGGACGCTGAGCGCGTCCAACGGCGTCGGCCTGCTCATCGGCATGTCGCTGTTCTCGATGTTCTTCTTCCTGTCGCTCTACATGCAGCAGGTCCTCGGCTACGACGCCATGAAGGCAGGGCTGTCGTACCTCCCGCTCGCCCTGACGATCATCGTCAGCGCCGGCGTGGCCTCGCAGCTCACGACGAAGCTCGGCTTCAAGCCGGTGCTCATGGGCGGGATGCTGCTCGTCGCGGCGGGTCTCGTGTGGCTCTCGTTCGTCCCCGTGGACGGCAGCTACGCGAGCGACCTCCTCGGCCCGATGATCGTCGCGGGCGCCGGCCTGGGCTTCTCGTTCGTGCCGGTCACGATCGGCGCGGTCGCCGGGACGAAGCCGCACGAGGCGGGCCTGGCCTCGGGCCTCATCAACACGTCCCAGCAGGTCGGCGGCGCGCTCGGCGTGGCGGTGCTCTCGACGGTCGCGTTCGCGAACGTCGACCAGTTCCGCCCCGACCCGGCCGCGCTCACGCAGGGCTTCGGCAACGCCTTCCTCATCGGCGCCGGGTTCGCGTTCGTCGGCTTCCTCATCGCGACGTTCGCGGTGAGCCGGCGCGACAGCGAGGCGATGAAGGGCGTCGAGGCCGCTCCCGTCGCCGCATAGAGTCACGGGCCGCGTGGCCGGCCCGTTCCAGATCGACAGCAGGGACCCCGGCTCGCGCGCGCGGGCCGGGGTCCTGCACACGCCGCACGGCGACATCCGCACCCCGGCCTTCGTCCCGCTGGCGACGAAGGCGACGGTCAAGGGCCTCGAGCCGCGGGAGGTCACCGAGCTCGGCTACGACCTGATCCTGGGGAACACGTACCACCTCTTCCTCGAGCCGGGCCACGAGCTCATCGCCCGCTTCGGCGGGCTCCACGAGTTCATGGGGTGGGACGGGCCGATCGTCACCGACTCCGGCGGCTTCCAGGTCTTCTCGATGGGCTACGGGAACGTCGCGGCCGAGATCAAGAAGACCGGTGGGCCGACCGGCTCGCCCAACGCCGTGCGGATCGAGGAGCGCGGGGTGACGTTCCGGTCGCACATCGACGGCTCGAAGCGCTTCATGGCGCCGGAGACGTCGATGGAGGTGCAGGCCGCGCTCGGCTCGGATCTCGCCCTCGTGTTCGACGAGTGCACGCCGTTCCACGTCACCCGGGAGTACACCGCCCGCTCGACGGAGCGCACGCACCGCTGGCTCGATCGCTGCCTGGACTGGCACGACCGCCACGGGCCCGAGGGGCAGCTCGTCTTCGGGATCGTGCAGGGCGGGGTGTTCGAGGACCTCCGCACGGAGTCCGCGCACGTCATCGCGGCGAGCCGGGCCGACGGGGTGGCGATCGGCGGGTCGCTCGGCGCGGACAAGCCGCAGATGCACGGGGTGGTGGAGATGGCGACGGGCGTCCTCGGGGGCGACTTCGAGCACAAGCCCCGGCATCTGCTGGGCATCGGCGACGTCGACGACCTCATCCGCGGCGTCGAGCTGGGCATCGACACGTTCGACTGCGTCATGCCGACGCGCCTCGCGCGCCACGGCGTCGCGATCGTGCCCGACCCGGAGAAGCGCTGGCGCGTGGACCTCTCGGCCGCGCGGTTCCGCGAGAGCGACGAGCCGATCATGGAGGGCTGTCCGTGCCCGGCGTGCGCGAGCGGCGTCTCGCGCGGCTACCTGCGCTACCTGGCCAAGCACCGCGAGCTGACCGGTGCGCGGATGCTGACGCTGCACAACCTCGCCTACCTCGCCCGCCTCATGGCGGACCTGCGCGCGTCGATCGGCGAGGGCCGGCTGGCCGAGCGTGCGGCCGCGCTGCGCGCGGGCGACGCGCCGCGGGTGCTGGCCGGGCACGCGGGCGCGGTGCCGGTGCTGCGGGGATAGCGAGTGCCGCTCGGCCTGGGGTCCGGGCGCGGTACGGGGTCTGAACTGCCCACCGAGGGCGGGTCCCATCGAGTTCGACATTGACGGCGTATGTCGCGGTCAACGTCGCACCTCGATGACGGAGCCGCAGTGGATCCGCGCTCTCAGTCTCGCTCGACGCCCTCGGTGATGACCCAGCCACGCTCCGCACTGCGCACGCGCCGAGCGGCGCGCCACTTCACCCCTAGCGGATGTTCTCGTCGATCAGGGAGTTCATCTGCTGGACCACGGTGTTCAGGTCCTGGCCGTCGATGTCGCGCGTCGTGACCTCGCGGCCCCCGTTGGACGCGCTGAGCGCGATCGCCGCGGCGGCGATGCCGGCGACGACGAAGGCCAGGACGACGAGCAGCCACCCGCGGTTCGACCTCGACGCCGGCTCGGCGTACGGCTCCTGGCGCGCGGGACCGGGTGGGGCCGGCCGCGGCTGGCGCGGCGCGCGCGGCTCGGTCCGTCGCTGCGACGTGGACGGCGGGATCGCCTTGGTCGCCGAGGTGCGGTCGCGGCGGACGACGCGCGTCGTGTCGTCGCCGCCGCCGCGCCCCGCCGACTCCAGCGCGCGGCGCATCTGCTCCGCGTCGGCGTAGCGGTCGGCGGGCTCGAGCTCCAGCGCGCGGTCGACCGCGTCGGCCAGCGCGGGCGGGACGAGGGGGTTGACCTCGTCGAGGCGCGGCGGGTGCTCGCGCTGCTGCGCGAGCGCCAGCTCCGTCAGCGACGTCGCCTCGTAGGGGAGACGCCCGGCCAGCAGCTGGTACGTGACGACGCCGAGGCTGTAGAGGTCCGAGCGGGCCGTGGCGACCTCGCCGTGAGCCTGCTCCGGCGCCAGGTACGCGGCGGTGCCGAGCACCGAGCCGGCCTGCGTGATCGCGGAGCCGTCGGTCGCCTTCGCGATGCCGAAGTCGGCCAGCTTGACCTGGCCCTCCTCGGAGCGCAGCAGGTTGCCGGGCTTCACGTCGCGGTGCACGACGCCGTTGCGGTGCGCGTAGTGCAGCCCCCGGCAGGAGCCGTCGACGAGATGGAGCGCGTCCTGGACGGAGAGCTTGCCCTCGTCGCGCAGGATCTGAGCCCCCGACTGCCCGCGGATGTACTCCATGACGATGTAGTGGCGCCCGCTCGTGTCGTCGAGGCCGAAGTCGAAGACCTGCACGATGTTCGGGTGCACGAGTCGCGCGGCGGCGAGCGCCTCGCGGCGGAAGCGCGACACGAACTGCGTGTCGTCGGCCAGGTGCTCGGCGAGCAGCTTCACGGCGACGTAGCGCTCGAGGCGCCGGTCGAACGCGAGCAGGACCGTGGACATGCCGCCCGCGCCCAGCCGGTCGCCGAGCTCGTAGCGGCCGACGATGACCTCCGCACTCACGTCGGGACCCCCAGACGCCGCGTGTTGGGTCGCTCAGCGACCCAACCGCAAGCGAAGACGAAGTCTTCGCCACTCACGGTGTCACCCCGGCGCCGCCGCTCGTGTCGCCCGGGACGGTCGCCACGGGCGGCGTGGTCTCGGCAGGGGTCGTCGGCGTCGTCTCCGGCGGGACCGTCGGCGTGGTGTCCGGCGGCGTCGTCGGCACCGTCTCGGTCACGGTCGGGATCGCCTCCGTGACCGTCTCCTGAGGCACCGTCTGCGTCTGGGTCTGCGGCGTCGTCTCGGTGCGTGAGTTGCACGCGGTGATCGCCGTCGCCTGCAGCTGCTCGGCGCCCTGGCGCAGGTTGGCGACGAGCGCCTCGTCGGTCGACTCGGGCAGGTTGTCGATCGCCTGCTGCACCTGGCGCAGCTGGCCGTCGATGCCGTCGCAGTCGCCGCGGTCGACGAACTCCTCCACGTCGGAGATCTGCGCCTTGAGGTCGTCGGCGCTCGATTGCGGCAGGCCGCCCTTGACGCCGTTGCCGGCGCAGGATGCGGCGAACGCGGCCAGGAGGCCGACGGCGAAGGCCGTGACGAGCAGGACTGCGCTGCGACGCACGGCTACTGACCGTACCCGAGGCGATCCGCGAGCGATCCGGGCAGGCCCGCGGCCCGGATCGCCGCCGCGGCGCCTTCGATGTCGTACTCGACGCGCCGCCACTCGGCGGTCCACGCCTCGGTGTCGAGCAGGAGCCACGCTGCGCGCGGATCGCCGTCGCGGGGCTGGCCGACGCTGCCGGGGTTGATGAGCCACTCGCCGCTCGTCAGATCCGCGATCTCCCCGATCTCGCGGGGCGTGCCGCTCGCCTCGGCCTCCTGGTCGCGGCTGAACGACAGCGCGACGTGCGAGTGGCCGACGGCGCTGATGCGCTCCGGCTGGGCGGTCAGGCAGAGGTCGGCGAGCATCGAGCTGAGGACGTACTCCCAGATCGGGTCGCGCGGGCTCGCGTGGTAGAGCCCGACGCCCTCGGCCTCGCCCCGTGGCGACAGGCTGCGCAGGAACTCCATGTGCTCGTCGTCGATGACGCTCTGCGTCCAGTGCGCGGCGAGCGCCGCACCGCGCGAGAACTCCTCGAGCGAGAGATCGCCCGTCACGGCGAGGTCGTGGTTGCCGGCGAGGACGATCGAGCAGCGCTCGCGGGCGAGCGCGACGCACGCGTTGGGATCGGCCCCGTAGCCCACGAGATCGCCCAGGCACCAGATCGCGTCGACGCCCTGCTCGGCGGTCGCGGCGAGCACTGCCTCGAAGGCGTGGCGGTTTCCGTGGACGTCAGAGAGAAGGGCGGTGCGCATCTGCAACAGTGGTGCGAGTGCACCGTCGACGGCTAGGCGTGCCGGTCGCCATTGTCGTGGCCGTGGTCGTCGCTGAGGCTGCTGTGGCGCTCATGTGGCCTCGCCACGGCGTTATCGATCCGGCGCCGGTGCGCGCAGCATCGTACTTCAGCGGGACCGAGCTCGGGCGAGCACGTGACTTCCGGCGCCCGCAGGTCCTTCTCGGACTCGCCGCGATGGCGGTCGAGCTGGGTCTCCTGGCGCTCCTCGTGGCCCGTCCGCCGCGACGCCTGCGGGGCCCGTTCCGGCGCCCGATCCTGGCCGCCGCGGTGGCCGGCGCAGCGCTGTCGGTGCTCGTGAACGCCGTGCCGCTGCCGCTGCAGGTCGTCGCGCGCCAGCGGGCGAAGGATGTCGGGCTGGTGACACAGTCCTGGCCGGGGTACGCGTTCGACCTCGTCCGGTCCTGGGCCATCGGCGCGGTGTTCGCCGGGATCGGCGCCGCGATCGCGGTCGGCCTCATCCGTCGCATGCCGCGGACGTGGTGGATCCCGGGGTCGGTGGCCGTCGTCGCGTTCGGGGCGATCACGACCTACGCCGGCCCGATCGTGCTCGACCCGATCTTCAACCGGTTCACGCCGCTGCCGGCGGGGCAGACGCGCAGCGACGTGCTCGACCTCGCCAAGAAGGCCGGCGTCGACGTCGGGCAGGTCTACGTCATGGACGCCAGCAAGCGCACGACCGCGGCGAACGCCTACGTCAACGGGCTCGGGCACACGAAGCGCGTCGTGCTCTACGACAACCTGCTCGACGACTTCAGCCGCGACGAGACGCGGCTCGTCGTCGCCCACGAGCTCGGGCACGTCCGCTACGACGACCTGCCGCGGGGGCTGATCTGGCTCGCGATCGTCACGCCCTTCGGCCTGTTCGCCGCCAGCCGCATGACGCTGCGCCTCGCCCCGCAGGAGGAGCGCCCCGGGCCGGCGGTGCTGCCGGCGCTCGCGCTGAGCGTCGCCGTCATCGTGTTCCTCATCACGTCGGTGTCCAACCAGCTCTCGAGGCGCGTCGAGGCGCGTGCCGACTCGTTCTCGCTGCAGCTCACCGACGAACCGGACGCGTTCATCTCCTTCCAGCGGCGGATCGCGCTGAAGAACGTCAGCGACCCGGACCCGTGGGACTGGACGTCGTTCCTGTTCGGCACCCACCCGACGACGGTCGACCGCATCGGCACCGGCGTGGCGGCGCGGGAGGAGCGATGACCGCCGACCGCTTCCTGCCGGGCGTCCCGTGCTGGGTGGACGTCGCGTCGCCGGACTCACGGGTGTCCATGGCGTTCTACGGCGGCCTGTTCGGCTGGGAGTTCGACGGCGCGGTGGCTCGCCTGGACGGCCGGGCGGTCGCGGGGATCGGGCCGCCGGGAGCGGCGGCGTGGCGCACGTACCTGCGCGCCGGTGAGGACACGGAGGAGCGGATCGGCGCGGCCGGCGGTCGCAGCGCTCGCCGAGCGGCTGTTCGCCGACGATGCCGGCGCGACGTTCGGTCTCGCCGACGCGCCGGTCGGCGCCGAGATCGTGAACGCACCCGGGAGCTGGAACTGGAGCAACCTCCATACGCCCGACCCGGCGCGGGCCGCGGTGTTCTACGGCGCGGCGTTCGGCTGGGAGACCGCCGAGGCGTTCGGGTCGCTCATGGCGCGTCTGCCCGCGTACGGCGACCTCCTGGAGGAGCGCGACCCCGGCATCCGGCGGCGCCACGCGGAGTACGGCGCGCCGGAGGGGTTCACCGACGCGGTCGCGTGGATCATCACCGCCGAGGCCGAGCCCCACTGGGACGTGACGTTCGCGGTGGCCGACGCCGACGCGACAGCCGTGCAGGCGGAGGAGCTCGGCGGCGAGGTCGTCGTCGCGCCCTACGACGGCGGCGCGGCGCGCATCGCGGTCGTGCGCGATCCGCAGGGCGCGCGGTTCACCGTCAGCGCGTTCGCGGGTTGATCAGCTGCCGCGCGGGTCGTCGTCGCCCAGCTCGGGCAGGTTCTTGATGCCCTCGCGCGTCGTCCACTTCGACAGGGCGTCCTCCAGCGCGTCGGACAGCTCGCGCGCGAAGCGATGCGACAGGTTCACCCGGGACACGACCACGCCCGGGATCTCCTCGTCCTCGACCTCGTGGTCGACGCGGGCGAACGTGATCGTGAACTCGTAGTCCGAGAACGAGACGTTCGCGAAGTTCGCGTACGTCCCGCCCATGATCTCGGGCGAGAAGTGGATGTTGATGTGCCGCTCTGGGCCCTGATCGGCGTCGGACATGGACCTACCATCGCAGACGATGCGCTGGACCGTGCTGTCAGTCGGACGGCTGCGACCTCCGTACGCCGACGACATCGACCACTACCGCGGCCTCCTGCGTCGTTACGCGACGGTCGACCTCGTCGAGGTGCGCGAGGACGACGCCGTCGCGCGGCGCATCCCGGAGCGCTCGTTCGTGTCGTTGCTCGCCGACCGCGGCGAGTCGATGGACACGATGGCCTTCAGCCGCTGGGTCCAGACGCGCCGGGAGGCGGCGATCGACGTGTGCTTCGTGATCGGCGGCGCGTACGGCCTGGAGCTGCCGGAGGCGGATCACCGGCTGTCGCTCGGCCCGCTGACGATGCCCCATCAGCTCGCCCGCGTGGTGCTCCTCGAGCAGCTGTATCGCGCACACCGGATCCTGGCGGGTGAGCCCTACCATCACTGAGGTGCCACCGCTCGCCGCGCTCCGCGAGGCCCTCGAGGCCGCCGCCGCCACCATCGGCGGCGACGCCGTGCCCCCGAGCAGCCGGCTGACGCTCGAGCGCCCCAAGAAGGCGGGCTTCGGCGACTACGCGACGAACGCGGCGATGCTCCTGGCGCCCGTCGTCGGCGCGCCGCCGCGCGACGTGGCCGGTCAGGTCGGCGCCGAGCTCGGCGCATTGCTGGGCGATCGGCTCGACCGCGTCGAGGTCGCCGGGCCCGGGCTTCCTCAACCTCTTCCTGTCCGACGGCTGGCACGCCGCCGCGCTGGCGGACGTCCTCGCCGCCGGCGAGCGCCACGGCGCCGGCTCGCCCGAGTCGCCCGAGCGGATCCTCGTCGAGTTCGTGTCCGCCAACCCGACGGGCCCGCTCACCGCCGCGAGCGGCCGGCACGCCGCGTTCGGCGATGCGCTCTCACGGCTCCTGGAGTTCGCGGGCAACGCCGTCGAGCGCGAGTTCTACGTCAACGACGCAGGCAGCCAGGTCGCGAAGCTCGGAGCGTCGATCAAGGCCCGCGCGCGGGGCGAGGACGTCCCCGAAGGCGGCTACCAGGGGGAGTACGTCGAGGAGCTGGCCGGGCAGATCCCGGGCGCGGCCGACGCCGACCCCGACGAGCTCGCCCAGCAGGGCATCGCGCTCCTGCTGGAGCGCAACCGCGCGACGATGGAGGCCTACCGGGTCACGTTCGACCACTGGTTCGCGGAGCACACGCTGTACGAGGGCGAGCCCAACGCGGTCCAGGTCGCCTACGAGCAGCTCGAGGCCCACGGGCACCTCTACCGGTCCGAGGGCGCGCTGTGGCTGCGCACGACCGACACGGGCGACGACAAGGACCGCGTCCTCGAGCGTTCAAGCGGCGACCCGACGTACTTCTCCTCGGACATCGCGTACCACGCGGAGAAGCTGTCCCGCGGCTACGACCGGCTCATCAACGTCTTCGGGGCCGACCATCACGGCTACATCGGCCGGATGAAGGCCGCGATCGCGGCGCTCGGCACCGATCCCGACCGGCTCGAGATCCTCATCATGCAGTTCGTGCACGTCGTCTCCGGCGGCGAGCGCGCGGCGATGTCCAAGCGGGCGGGCGAGTTCATCACGCTCGACGACCTGATCGACGAGATCGGCGTCGACGCGACGCGCTTCTTCATGCTCGGCCGCTCGCACGACACGACGGTCGACCTCGACCTCGACCTCGCCAAGCGGCAGTCCAACGAGAACCCCGTCTACTACGTCCAGTACGCGCACGCGCGCATCGCGTCGATCCGGGCGAAGGCGGGCGAGGATCGCGTGACGGAGGCGCTCGCCGGGCTCGGCGGGGCGCCGGCGATACCGCTCGAGCCCGCGGAGCGGGCGCTCATCAAGAAGCTCCTCTCGTTCCCCGACGAGGTCTCCGAGGCGGCCGCCAGGCGCGCGCCGCACCGGATCACGGCCTATGCGCTGGAGCTCGCGCAGTCGTTCACGGCGTTCTACCGCGACTGTCAGGTCGTGGGCGCCGAGGGCGACGGCGTCGAGGATCTCCGGCTCGGGCTGTGCGTCGCATCGCAGCGGACGATCGCCACGGCGCTCGGCCTGCTCGGCGTCACGGCGCCGGACGCGATGTGACGACGCACTCGAGCAGCTCCAGGCGGAACCCGCCGGCGTCGCGCATCGCCATCGCGTGCCCCTCGCCCGCGATCGGGCGCGTGCGGATGCCCGCCTGCTGCCAGACGACGTCCATGACGGGGGCCGAGAAGATCATGTCGTTCTCGGCGACGAGGACCGTCATCCGCTCTCGCTCGGCGGCGGGCAGGCCGGCGAGGAACGGCCGGAAGTCGTAGGAGTAGCCGAGCATCGCCGAGCGGACGGCGGGCGGGCAGAGCGCCGCGGCCTCCTCGAGCACGGCGAGGTCGGCGGCGTCGTAGGAGGTGTCGGCTGCGCCGCGGGCGAGCACCTTCGCCTTGAACGGGCCGGCGTCCCCCTTGGCGGTCGCGACGAGCGCGCCGATGGCGTCCTTCGGGACGATCCCGGCCGCGATGTCGCCGTCGGCGACCGGGCCGAGCACGCAGGGCGCGCTCGAGGATCACGACCGACTCGGCGTCGCCGATCCCGCCGTGCGCGTAGATGTGCGACTGGGTCACCGCGCCGCCGAACGACCAGCCCACGATCACCGGCGACTCGAGGTCCGCGCGGACGGCGTCGACGTCCTGGCTCCACAGCCGCGCGTGTCCGTCCATGTCCGCGGCGACCAGCTGGTCCTCGGTGAGATCGGTCTGCGAGGAGCCGTGGCCCCGCAGGTCGAACGCGACGACCCGGTAGCGCGAGGTCAGCTCGTGGTCGGCGAGCTGGCGGTCCCAGACCCGGGAGGAACCTGCGAACCCGTGGACGAGCAGCAGCGGTTGAGCGGCGGGATCGCCGGCCTCGACGACGTGCAGCGCGACCCCGTCCTGCGTCGTGACGGTGCGCCGGCGGATGGTGGACATGCCGGGAGTCTGCTCAGAGCGAGTAGACGAAGTCCAGCCCGAGCTCGGACATGAGCTTCTGCGCCTCGGCGTTGAGCCACGTCAGCTCGCCGGTGAGCATGAGGATGCCCATCGCGATGAGCACCGCGCCCGACAGCGAGGTGATGAGCATGTAGTGGTCGCGCACCCAGCGGAACGCCGTCGTCGCGCGGTCGAAGGCGACGGCGGTGAGCAGGAACGGCACGGCGAGCCCGAGCGAGTAGAAGGCGAGCAGCACGCCGCCCTGGCCGGCGGAGTCCGTCGTCGCGGCGGCGGTGAGGATCGCGCCCAGCGTCGGGCCGATGCACGGCGTCCACGCGACGGCGAAGGCGGCGCCGGCGATGATCGGGCCGCCGCCGGCGCGCAGGATGAGCGCCTCGGGGCGCCACTCCCGCGCCAGGCGCGGGAACACCGGCGCCAGGACGAACAGCAGGCCGAGCGCGATGATCAGGCAGCCCGCGACCTGGTCGAGCAACCGACGATGGTCGGCGAGGGTCGAGCCGATGCCGGTCGCCGTCATGCCCAGCGCGACGAAGATGACGGTGAACGAGAGGCAGAAGATGGCGGCCGGCCACAGGATGCGCCCGATCGGGCGCTCCGGCCCGCGCATCTCGTCGATGCTCACCCCTGAGACGGACGAGAGGTAGCCCGGGACGAGCGGCAGCACGCAGGGGGAGACGAACGAGGCCACGCCGACGGCGAAGGCTGCGACGACGGTCGTGTTGGCGCCGGCCATGAGCGTCTTATCGGTCGAAGCGGCGCAGCTCTTCATCGAGCCGCGCGGAGTCCGCCGCCGAGATGGCGGGGCCCGCTGATGCGGGCGGGCCCGCAGAGCTGCGTGCGCGGCGGCGCCAGCGCGGCAGCAGGATGACGAGGAGGGCGATCGCGCCGACGCCGACGCCGATCGGGACGATCGTCGCCGCGACGTCGAAGCCCTCCGCCTTGGGCACTGCGAGGGCGGCGCGGCCGTACTCCGCCGCCAGCGCCTCCTTGATCTGCTCCTTGGACTTCCCCTGCGCGATGAGGCTGCGGATGAACGCGCGCTCCTCGTCGGCCTGGGGGCTGTTGGCGACGTTCAGCGCCGTCCGGCAGGTCGGGCACATCACCTCGTCCTCGATGTCCGGCAGCGTCGGCGGGGCGGCCTGGGCCACGCCGGCGGCGACCAGCGAGGCGAGCAGCGCGAGCAGGAGGACCGCGCGTCTCATCCGAGGACCCTGTCGAGCATCTTCGTCATGGTCGCATCGTCGACCTGTCCACGCGCGATCGCGGCGATGCGACCCTCACGATCGATGACGAACGTCTCCGGAAGCTTGTGGGTGCCGTAGTCCTCGGCGAGCTGCCCCTCGACGTCGCGCACGGACGGATAGGGCACGCCCTCCTCCCTGACGAACTTCATCGAGTTCGGCGTGGCCTCGCGGTACGTGACGCCGAGGACGGTGCCGGCGTCGGCCTTCTGCAGGCGCTCCTGCGCCCGCTTGAGGACGGGCGCCTCGGCCTTGCACGGGACGCACCAGGCGGCCCAGAAGTTCAGCACGACGACCTTCCCCTTGAGGTCGGCGATCGACTGCGTGCCGGTCTTGCCGAGGAACGGGAGCTCGCGGGCGGGAGCGGTCGGGCGGCTGCCGTTCGCGACCGCCTGATCGAGGCTCTTGTCCTCGCCCTTCGCGAGCACGCCGTAGCCGAGCAGCGCGATGAGCGCGACCCCGAGGACGGCGGCGACGGCTGGGACGGTGAGGCGCGACACGACTGCTCTGCAGGGTATTGCGCCCGACCGCTTCTGCCGTGTGCTGATCGGCGCAAGTTCCTCGTGCGAGCAACGTTGGAGACGAGCACACCACGGTCCACCCAGAGGTGCCTTTGTTCACAACACCCCCACCACTCCTCCCACCCGGCAGGGAACCGGCCCCCAGCCCGCGCGAGCGGCTGTGCCGGGCCCACGCCGACCTGCACCCCGCGTCCACGTGGCGCGGCGCGCTGCTGACCGCCCTGCGGGCGGTCGACGACACGAGCCCGGCACGCATCCGGGCGCTGTTCTGGCTGCACGACACGCTGACCATGCTGTTGCCCGAGGAGTCGCGCGCCGACAGCCTCGAGCAGCGTGTCCTCCGCCGTGCGTCCGCCGCGATCGAGGACGAGATCGTGGCCGACCACGTCAGCGCGCTGCGCATCGCCTGACGCGCTGAAGACCCTGGGCCCGCACACCGCTCGGCGCGGGCCCACGTTCTATGATCCGCCCCCAGCGCGGACGTAGCTCAGTTGGTAGAGCGTCGGCTTCCCAAGCCGAAGGTCGCGGGTTCGAGGCCCGTCGTCCGCTTCGAAGAGGCCCCGGTGAGACGGGGCTTTTTTGCTGAGTAGGCGCCCTTGAGTTGAGCTCTGGTCGCCATGGCTACCGCTCGTGGCTACCACCTCGGCTCGCGAAGACGTCGGAGGGCTCGGGACCCAAGTACGCCTGCATGCGCGAGACGCAGGTGCGGTCCACCAACACCTCGCGGCAACCCGAGCCCTGCGACCGGCTCCCTCCTCGGTGCGCCGTCTGCTCGCATACCGCGCGTCAGCGGCGCCGGCGTGGACCGGTCGGCTAGCTTGCAAAGCGAGCTAGCTGCAGAGCCAGATCGCGTGCCGAGAGCTGGATAGACGCCGGAGGACTGATGGCCTCCTCAGGCCTGCGCAACGGCTTCGACCCGCGTTCGCCCAACTGCCGCTCGCGCACGGCCATCACGCTCCGTGCTACTGGCCGGCTTCATCGATATCTCCCGCTCGAGGTCCCGCTCTGACCCCATGCCACTCTTCCGCCGTCTCGCGTTCCCCTCCCAGTCTCTTGATGCGTTCCTCGCTTGATCTGACCATCCCTCCACTGACTCTTCTCCGCTCTCGTCCCACACGTGCTTGAGCTGGAAATGCCAGTCGGGGCGGGACGAGAGCGGCCACCACCGCATCATCGGGCGAACGTGTGCATTCGTCAGCGGGACGCGGGCGAGCCCCGACGCGAGGGGTAGGGCCAGGCTTCGGCTGCAGCGGAACCGATCGCTGTCGGCGAGCCGGCGGTCTGTGAAGCGGGCTCTGACGCCACCCGTTCGCGACGCTCACGCACGTCACACTTTCGCGAATGGCGACCTATCTGCGGGTGAACCCCGGCTCCGATCCCGTCACCGGCGCTCTGACTGGCGCGCACTATCGGCTGCCGAGCGACCGCGACTACTCCGGTCTGCCGGAGAAGATCAGCGCGGCACTGAACTCCGGCGGGAGCCTGGCAGTCGAAGTCGAGGTTCGAGACCGTCCGCCCGGCCGAGCCCTGGTGTTCCTCAACGCCGCGAACATCCACTCGATCCTGCTCGACCTCAACCAGGAGGGGCGCGATGAGTCTTGATGCCGACGACATCGCGGCCGGGCTGCGGCGCATCCGCCTCGGCGGGGACTTCGTGAGCGCCTACCTGCTCGAACACGACGACGGGCTGACGCTCGTCGACACCGGTCCGCCCGGCAGCGCGGACGCGATCCTCGAAGCGCTAGGGGACGCGCGCCTGGGCACGATCGTGCTCACCCACGCCCACCTGGACCACAGCGGCTCCGCTGCCGCGCTGCGCGACGCGACCGGCGCGCGCATCCTGGCGTCACGAGCCGACGCAGAGCTCATCGCGAGCGGCTGGGCGTCGCGTGGGCTGGCCGTGCTACCTGGGATGGAGGAGACGCTGCCGCTCCCGCCGGGCGCGACGCTCGAGCAGCTCCTCGCGCCGTCGCCCATGGAGGCTTTCGGCGTCGACGGTCACCTCGAGCCTGGCGCCGTGCTCGGATTGTCCGGACTCGAGGCGATCCCGGCGCCAGGCCACTGCGAGGGGCAGATGGCACTGCTGTGGGCCCGTCATGGCGGTGTCCTGCTCGCAGGCGACGCGGTTGCGAACTTCGGGGAGCTTGCGATCGCCCCGGTCGGCGAGGATCTCCAGCTCTCGGCGCGGACCGCCGCCGAGCTCTCGCAGCGCGAGTTCGAGATCGCGGTCTTCGGCCATGGCGACCCCGTGACGGCGGGCGCAGCCGCTGCGCTGCGGGCGGCGTTCGCCTAGTCACTCCGGCGCGCGTCGAGCGGCGGCCTTCGCCGCGCGGCCAATGAGCCGCTCAGACCTGGTCACCGTCAGCACCGCCTCCTCCACCGGCCCGCGCAGTAGCCGCCCCGGTCCGGGAAGCACGCGGCCTCGCGGCTCTCGCGACCATGTGCGGATGCGCGGCGGCTCGAAGAGCACGCCGAGCCGGGCGGTCGCGCCGCTGCGCGACCGTGGCCCCGACGGCGGCGACTCGGTCATGCCGCGCCCCGCGCGCCGAGGACCTCCTCGACGACGCGACTGTGCTCGCGCATCGTCTCCATGCCGTCCTGCCCGGGCTGGCGGCCGAACCCGCAGTACATGGCGACCCCGAAGTCGTCGAGGTACTTGGAGGCCGTCGCGTGCCGGCGGCGCAGGCCCTCGGCGCCATCGATCGGGAGCACGATCCCGAGGTAGACGCGCGTGTCCGGCGTCTTCAGGCCGGTGAGCGGTGCGAAGAACCGGTCGTCCTGGCTGCGCAGGTCCTTCGGGCCAGCGAGGTGCAGCCAGTCGACGGTGCGTCCCGAGTTCTCGACCGCGAAGTTCGCCATACGGACGATGAGCTCCATGTCGCGCGCTTCGTGCATGGGCCACGTCGGGAAGGTCCCGTAGCAGAGGTGGTAGCCGACAAGTGCGTCCTCCGGGATGAGCCTCGTGATGCGGGTCACCGGGCCGGCGTAGCGCTCCCAGGCGTCGTCGTCCATCCAGTCGATGACGCCCTCGAGGTCGAGTACCTCCCAGCAGACGTCCCACTGGATCGCGAGGTCCTCGGGCGGGATCGCGTCGGTGAGCCGCGCGATCTCCCGTGCGAAGAGCTCCTCGTAGGCGGCTCCGACGATCGGGAAGTCGCGGGCGAAGTCGTGCTTGAGGCTCGCGGCCGTGCTCGTCCGGAACGGGAGGCTGAGCTGGAAGCGCACGTCCGAGGGGATGACCCCCTCGTCGCGCAGCGCCCGGAACACCGCGTACGACTCGATCGCGTCGTCGATGCGTGGCCAGCGATCGAACCGCAGCGTGTCGACGTCGGGCTTGACGCCGAGCACAGGGATCTCTTCGACGTATCGCGGCGGCGCGCCGCCGGGCCGGGTGATCTCGATGTCCGGGTGGGGGTTCAGCAGGGTGATGAACTCGTAGGCCGCCCACAGGGCGCGCGGGCCGGTCTCGCCGTCCGGCAGCGCGAACACCAGGTCGCCGAACAGCTCGCCGCCGGCGCGCAACGCCTGGTCCGTCGAGGACGCCGGAAGGCTTCCGACGAGCAGCAGCTCGCTGTCGATTCTGCTGGGCACGATCCCCATCTCCTCCGTCGAGATCCGCTGTCCGGACACACCGGTCAGCACAAATACGAAACGGACCGTATCATTTGAGGCGTGACTCTTGTGCTGTCAGATGCGGAGGTCCGTGACGCATGCGAGATGCGCGTCCTCATCGACGTCATCGAGCAGGCGATCGAGATCGAATCGCGCGGTGGCGTGCAGATCGTGCCGCGCATCAACTTCGGCGTCGAGGGCGGCTTCTTCCGCCTCATGCCCGCGGTCATCGAGGAGCTGGACATCATGGGCCTGAAGGCGTTCGATGCGAAGTTCCCGGAGGCCCGCGTACCTCATCGCGGTGTTCACGCCGTCGACCGGTGAGCTCGACTGCCTCGTCGACGCCGCCTACCTCACGGCCGCGCGCACCGGCGCGACGACCGGCGTGGCGACGCGGTGGATGACCGCGGCCGACGGCTGTCGCGAGGTGGGCGTCATCGGCTCCGGCCTGGAGGCTCGGACGAACCTCGAGGCGGTGCTCGCCGTCCGCGAGGTCGAGCGCGTGAAGGTCTTCAGCCCCAACCCCGAGCGCCGCGAGCGCTTCGCGCGCGAGGTCGCCGAGCGCTTCGACATCGAGGTGCTCGCGACGGACTCGGCCGCTGATGCCGCCGACGCGCCGTGCGTCGTCGCAGCCACGAACACGGGTGCGGGCGGACCGGTCGCGCTCGAGGGCGCATGGCTTCGCGACGACGCCCACCTCAACACCATCGGCGCGACAGCACCGGTGCTGCGCGAGGTCGACCCCGAGACCTTCGCCCGCGCCGCGACGATCGTCGTGGACACCGAGCACGCGGGCCCCGAGTGCGGCGACATCATCGCGGCCGAGGAGGCCGGGGCGTGGGACGAGCGGCGGGTGACGACGCTCGCGCAGGTGGTCGGCGCCGGAACCCCGCTCGCCCGCGAGGGGCTCACCGTCTTCAAGTCGGTGGGCACCGCGGTGCAGGACCTCGCTGCCGCCGCGGCTGTCGCACGGGTCGCGCGCGAGCGCGGCCTCGGCCGCGAGCTGGACATCGTCAGCCCGAAGACGTTCTGACCCAGGAGGAGACCGCACGTGCCCGACTACGAACGCGGAGCAGCCCGGGCGTGGGCGCGCGAGCACCTCGTCGGCTGCTCCAGCGTGACCATCCCGACGTTCACCGCCGACCTGAAGCGGCTCAACGAGGAGGCCGTCGCGCACGACATCGCCCTCGGCGTCGAGCACGGCTTCACCTACACGCTGCTCGTCACCGAGACGAACATCACGCCGGAGGAGAACGCGCGGATGACGGCGATCGCGCGGGAGGCGGCACGGCGGCAGCATGCGCCTGTTCTTCCACGCGGCGTTCGGCACGCTCGAGGACAACATCGAGGCGGTCCGGCTCGCCGAGCGCGAGGGCGCGGACCTGGCGCTGCTGTCCTATCCGCCCCAGTTCTGGCCGACGACGGAGCAGCGAGGTCTACGAGTACACGAAGGCGTTCTGCGATGCGACGTCCTCGGGGTGATGCTGTTCGCGCTGCCCGCGTGGGGCTTCGAGCGCATCCATCCCGCGGGCATGTCGGTCGAGTTCGTCCGCCACGTGCTCGACACGATCCCGAACATCGTCGCCATCAAGTCCGAGCAGGGCTTCCCGCTCGTCGCCGGCGTCTGCGAGATGTACCACCACTTCCGTGACGAGGTCGTCATCAGCTGCCCGATCGAGGCGGACGCGCTGCCGCTCATGGGCGTCATGGACATGCAGTTCTCCGGCACGAGCAACACCGAGTGGATGAGCGGCTGGTACCCCGAGACCTTCGAGTTGGCTCGAACGGGCCGCTGGCCGGAGGCGATGGAGCGCTTCTGGGCGGTGCAGCCGGCGCGGCAGGCCAACGCGGCCGCCACCGGGACGTACATCACCGGGACGAGCGTCCTGAACCGGACGATGTGGAAGTACCAGGACTGGCTCGCCGGCTACAACGGCGGGCCGCTGCGGGCGCCGGCGATGCGCGTGCCGGATCGGCTCATGCGCCAGCTGCGCGCCGGCCTCCAGGCCGCGGGCCTGCCCGTGACCGACGCACCCGACAGCGCGTACCTCGTCGGGCGCAACCCCGCCTAGACGTCCCGATCAGCCCTTCGCGACGATGCCCTGGATCATCTCCTCGTGGCGGCCGACGATGCCCGGGGGGATCTCCGCCATGTGCACGGCCGGCATGCCGATCTCCGTGCGGTAGGTGTTGTTCGGGCCGTCCTCGAAGCGCCAGATCGCCGGCTCCCAGTCGGGGACGTAGTTGCGGTAGCCGCCGGAGTTGAGCTCGTAGCGCAGCCCGACCGGGTCGCGGAAGTACAGGTAGTGCTGCTCGCCGATGCCGTGCTCGCCGGGGCCGAAGTCGATGTCGTGGCCGTGCTCGACGAGGAACTTCGCGCCGCGGGTGAGGTCGTGGTTGGTCTCCACCCAGAAGGCGACGTGGTGCAGGCGGCCGGGCGTGCCCTCGCCGTCCAGGATGAAGCCGAAGTCGTGAGACTTCTCGTTGCAGCTGACCAGGCCGAGGAACCACGGGGCGCCCGGCGCTCCCTCCACGCCGCCCATGACGCGGAAGTCCAGGACATCCTGGTGCCAGAACGCCGCGGCCTTGACGTCGGGGGCGGTGACGGTGAGGTGGTCGAGGATGCGTACGCCGATGCCGCGCGAGCCGCTGCGCTGCGGGCGCTCGGGATACGGGGACTCCTCGCCGGGCGGCGCGACCGCGCGGTCGACGTCCCAGAAGAGCTCCTCGGTGTGGCCGGCCGGGCCGGTGTAGCGGTACGCACGGCCGTGGCCGAAGGAGGACTCCACCCAGTCGCCGGTGACGCCGGCGGCCTCGACGGATGCGACGGCGATATCGAGCTGCTCGGCGTTCCAGGCGCGCCAGGCGCCATGGCCCAGCCCGGCTCGGCGCCGGCGGTGAGCACGAGGCTGTAGCCGTAGTAGTCGCCCCAGCAACGCAGGTAGACGGAGTCGCCCTGTTCGGCGACGACGTCGAGGCCCAGGATGTCCCGCGCGAACGCGACGGAGGCGTCGAGCTGCGGGGTGAGCAGCTCGACGTGTGACAGGACGGACAGGGGACGGTGTGGCATGGGTTCTCCTCGTCGGTGACGTCCTACGCCCGTGGGGGCAGCAGGACGTCGCGGTGGATCTCGAGCGTGGGGACGACCTCGTCGCGCGGGATGCGCCCGATACCGCATTCCGTTGCGACGCCGAACGACGCAACGTGGCGGGCGGCCGTGTCGACGCGCCGCTGCGTGCCGGCGGCGCCGTCCTCGAAGTGGACGAGTCCGAGGTACAGCTCGGTCTCCTCCGGTAGGCGTAGCTCGCGCAGCGGGGCGAAGAAGTCGTCGTCGTCGCGCTCGATCGGGACCGGCATGTGCACCCAGTCCACCCGGCGGTCGATCTGGTCGAGCATGGCGTTGGTCAGCCGCACCATCGCGCCGGCGTCGCGCGGCTCCATCCAGTGCTTGCCGTGCCCGCTCTCGGCGTCTGGCGGGTCGCCGTAGCAGTGGTGAAAGCCGAGCTCGACCCCCTCGGGCACGAGCGCGGCCATACGTCCCACCTGGGCGGCCGCGTCGTCGAAGCTCCAGGTCACCGGTGGTGACACACCCTCGGTGATGGACACCTCGCACGGCGTGTCCCACTGGATGGCGAGGCGCTCGGCTCCGATGACCTCCAGCATGCGTGCGATCTCGCGCGCCAGCGCCCGCTCGTAGGCCGGGATCAGGGCGTCGCGGTGCTCGATGTCGACGAACGCCATCACCGCCATGAACGCTGTCGGCAGGGCGACCTGGAAGCGCGTCCCGCTGCGCAGCGTGCCGCTCTCCACGGCGTCGCGGAAGCGTGCGTACGACGCGATGGCATCGTCGGCGTAGCCGAGGTTGCCGAACTCGACGTCCTCGGGCGCGACACCTTCTCGGGGCCGGTACTGGTCGAAGTGATGGTCGATGTGCTCGCCCCAGGAGGCCGGGGCGAGCTCCAAGGCGTCGACCGCCGCGAACCGCGGCGCCAGCGAGAAGATCCAGCCCAGCCGCTCGCCGGTCTCGCCGTCGGGCACGCGTGCGACGTCATCGCGCAGCGCCGCTCCGACGGCGGCGAAGACCGCGTCTGGGGACTCCAGGTTCAGGCTCCCGACGAGCAGTGAACGGGCCATCGTCAGGACACCGGGTCCCGTGGTCGGCTGCTCATGTCCAGATCCTCCTGGCGGTCGTGACGAGGAGCTCCAGCTTGCGCCACTGGGCGTCCTCGTCGATCGGGTTGCCGTCCGGCCGGTCGTCGTCGCCGGTCGTCAGCGCGGAGGCGAACCCGCACTGCGGCGAGATCGCGAGCTGCTCGAGCGGGATGTGCCTCGCGGCCCGCTCGACCGTCGCCAGGATCTCGTCGGCCGACTCGACCCGGTCGTGGCGGGTGCTGACGACCCCCAGCACGACCGTTGCCCCGCCTCGAGGGACGCGTCCCAGCGCCGCGTAGTCGGCGTCGGTGCGATCGACGTGACCGTCCCACTCCAGCGTGAACCGGTCGTAGGGCAGCGAGAAGAAGGTCTCCCCGAGCTCGCCCAGATGGTCGTGCGGGGTCAGGTAGCGCGACGCGTAGTTGCCGCGACACTGGTGCAGGCAGGTGGTGACATGCGCGGGCATGCCCGCGACGATCGCATCTGTCGGCCTCGAGCATCGCGATCGAGGAGCGCGTCGAGATCGATGCCCGCGAGACGCGGACGAGGTGCCCCAGCGGCGACCCCGAGAGCATCATGTAGCCAGAGACGTCGAACTGCACGTAGGTGGCACCGGCGGCGATGGCGTCGTCCACGAGCCAGACCGCAGATGCTGCAGTCCTCCTCGGACGAGGCGTAGCCGTCGGGACCTGGCCGGCGTTGCCGACGAGGAACGACGCGTCGGGACCGTCCGACGCTCGGTGAGCTCGCCGACGAACGCCGCTTCGCGCGCGGCGGGACTGTCGATCTTCGCGACCCGGCTCGGTGATCGTGGCAGCGCCCTCGTGCTCGACGACGCTGCCGTCGTCGCCGCGGAACTGCAGCTTGCCCCTGGCTGGGAGACAGGCCGTCGACCGCGTCGAAGAACGAGTTGAAGTACATGAGGCGGCGGAACTCACCGTCCGTGACGACCTCCAACCCCACGTCCTCCTGCCTGGCGACGACGCCACGGATCGCTTCGTCCTCGAGTGCGCGCAGCCGGGTGAGGTCCTTCGCGCGCTCGTCGGCGAGCAGCGACGTGTGGCCGGCTTCGTAGATCCTGTGGACCTCTGCCAGCAGCGCCTCCGGCCGCTGGAGGCTGCCGATGTGGCTCCGCGCGGATCGTCATGCCGACACCACGCGGTTGCGCTGGGTGCCGAGGCCGGTGATGGAGCCCTCCATCACGTCGCCGGGGCGCAGCCAGCGGTCGTAGTGGCTGCCGTTGCCCGCGGGTGAGCCCGTGAGGACGACGTCGCCGGGGAGCAGCTGCGCCTGACGGGATGCGAACGCGATGAGCGTCGCGACGTCGAAGATCATGTCCGCCGTCGTCTCGTCCTGCATGAGCTCGCCGTTGAGCCGCAGCTGGATCTGCAGGGCCTGAGGGTCCTCGACGAGCGCGGCCGGCACGAGATAGGGGCCGATCGGCTTGTACGTCGGCGCGCACTTCGACTGCAGCCAGTCGGCGCCGACCGGGCCCAGGTCGTCGCGACCGACGAAGTCACGCGCGGTCAGGTCGTTCGCGACCGTCCAGCCCGCCACGCACGAGAGCGCCTTTCGCGAGGGACGTCGCGCGCCGGCATGCCGATGACCGCCGCGAGCTCGAGCTCCCAGTCGGTCCGCTCGCTGTCGGCGCGCAGGACGATGTCGTCGTCGGGGCCGCACACCGAGGTGGGCAGTCCGACCCAGAGGAACGGGACGCCGCTCGTCGGCCCGCTCGTCCATGACGCCGGTGGCCTCCGCGCGGATCTCGTCGACGCCCATGTCCGGCCGCGAGCCGACGCGCTGGTCGACCATCAGGTCGATCACGTGGGTGCGGTAGTTCAGGCCGGCGGCGAGGAGCTGTCGCGGTTCGACCGGTGCCAGACGCCGCAGCGACGTGACGGGTTCGGCGTCGAGGTCCGCCGCTCGGCGACCTGCTCGGCTGCGCGCGAGAGATCGTCCGGCGAGGTCGTCCCAGCGCGCGAGGACCGCAACGGGAGACAGCTCGTCGCTCAGGTCGTCTCGGACGCAGGAGAGCCGGACGACCGCGTCGCCGACGACGAGGCCGGTGAAGGCGCCGTGCGACCCGGAGAACCGTCCCAGCGCAAAGGGCGATTCAGTCCTCGATCACGTTCTGTCTTCCCGCGCAAAGGCTTCTCCTCGTTCACTGCGAAACCAGATGCGAAACGTCTCGTATTGCATGACCTCGAAGCGAGTTACTATACGCAACGGCTCGTATCGTGACGATCGGGTCGCATTCGAGGAGGAGGGACCTATGGAGGCGAAGAGGGCTAGGCGCCATCGCGGCGTCGCCGGAAAGGCGGTCGGGCTGCTCGTCGCGTTGCTCGCAGCGAGCGGCATCGACAGCGTGCGGCAGCGACGATGACGCGGGGGATGGGGCGCGCGGAGGCAGCCCCGCCCGCGACGTCGAGCACGCCCGCGCAGACCTCGCCGGTGGATGCGGGCGACACCGCGCCGAGCATGGGGTTACGGACTACGTGCAGTACACGGGTGGCACGAAGGGCGCCGCGGACGCGAGCAAGAGCAAGATCGTCATCGGGTGGACCAACCAGCAGGGGGGACCTGCCGATCCGAGCCCTACGCGACCGACGGTGCGAAGCTCGCGGTGAAGTACGTCAACGAGGAGCTGGGTGGCGTCGACGGCCACCCGATCGAGCTCGCCTCGTGTTTCACGTCGACGACCGAGGAGCAGGGGCAGAGCTGCGGTCAGAAGTTCGCCAACGACGACGATGTCGACGTCGTGGCCGTCGGCGCGATGTCCATCGGTTCCCAACCGCTCATGGCGTCGATCGACGGGGCGAAGCCCATGGTCTACAGCGTGGCGGCCGGCGCGTCGGACGCGCAGAACAAGAACGGCTACATCCTGTTCGGCGATCTCATCCGCGTCCTGCCGCCGCTCGCGACCTTCTCGAAGGAGGTCCTGAAAGCCAAGTCGGCCGCCGTGATCTACCCCGAGGCGCCGGGAGTCTCCTACGCAGCGGATGCCCTGACGGGCGGCCTGAAGGCGGCCGGCATCACCTACAAGCGCGTGAGCTACCCGGCGAACGCGACGGACCTCGTCGCGCCGCTCTCCGCGGCCGGCGCCCAGACCGCCGACGTCGTGAACCCGGTCGTCCTGCCGCCGCAGTGCGTGACCGTGGCGAAGGCGCTGAAGCAGAGCAAGGTCACGGCGCCTGTCGTCGCAACTCCGCTCTGCCTGAACAGCAACGTCGCCAAGGCACTCGGAGATCTGCCGCAGTGGTACTACGGCATCGCGTCGTCGCTGTCGGCCGACCGGAGCGACCCGGCCGCCGGAGCGTTCATGACCGTCGCCGCGAAGAACGGCGGGGCGGCGAAGGCAGCCGATCCGTACTACTCGATCTCATTCGCGGAGATCCTCACCATCGTGCAGTGGATGAACGCGATCGGGCCGGACAAGCTTTCGCCCGAGTCGATCGCCGCGAAGGCCAAGGCGTTCAAGGGGCCGCTGGCGCTGGGGCCGCCGACGGTGCAGTGCGGGAAGTACCCCGACGCACCGGCGATCTGCAACGACCAGATGAAGGTGTTCAAGTACGAGGGCAAGGGCGTCTTCAAGCCCGCCTCGGACTGGATCGGACCGCCGAGCTGAGCAGCCGCGTGGGGGTCGCCGGCGGCGACCCCCACGCGCCGTCTCAGAACGGCTGCGCCAGCAGCGCGTAGCCGTTCATCATGATCCCCACCGTCCTTTCGTCGGGGATCGCCGGGTCCTGCTCCGCCTTGCAGATGGCGAGTGAGTGCTCGTAGATCGGCCGGACGCGCTCGGCGCGCCGCGTGCCGTACGCGTCGAGCGCCGCCTCGACGTCCTCGTGGGCGTGCAGCTCCTCGCAGAGCACGACGGCGTCCTCGATCGCCATCCCGCCGCCCGACGTGAGCTGCGGCGTGAGCGCGTGCGCCGCGTCGCCGAGTAGCACCACTCGTCCCTGGTGCCATGGCGCCGGTAGCAGCACGTGGTCGATCGGCCGGAAGCTGATGTGGCGCGACGCGTCCATCCTCTCGACCGCGTCCCGGATCATGGGCGCGCTGAACGGCGCGAGTCGTTCGCGCAGCAGCTCGCCGAGCCGATCGGGCGGCATGTGCACGTGCTCCGCTGTGTTCTCGAGGTAGAAGAGGTAGCAGTCGTCCTCGGACAGCGGCAGCGCCCCGACCACCTCGCCGTCGCGGGTGCGGTGCAGCGTGAGGCCGTTCACGTCGGCGGGGCGCGGGATGGTGTAGCGCCACACGCCCTGGCCGGAGTAGACGGGCCGGCGGTCGTCCCCGAAGAGCTGCGTGCGGGTCCGCGAGTAGGCGCCGTCGGCTGCGACGAGCAGGTCGTACGTGCCGGTGTCGCCGTCGGAGAGGGCGACGCCGACGGCGCCGTCGCGCTGCTCGACGCGCTCGATCGTCGTCTCGAACGCGATCGACGCGCCGCTCGCCCTCGCGCGCTCCTCGAGCAGGTCGCCGAGATGCGTCCGCATGATCCCCACCGCGGGCGGCGCACCGGGCTTGTATGCCTTGGGCAGCGCCTGGTCGTGGAGCACGGTGCCCGCGGCATCCCGTGTGCTGACGACGCCCCAGCCCGAGCCGGCGGCCACGACGGGATCGGCGAGCCCGATGCGGTCGAGCGCCCGCAGCGCGTTCTCCAGCAGCGTGATGCCGGTGCCGAGGCGGTCCTGGCGCCGGGCCGCCTCGATGACGCGGACCTCGGCGCCCGATCGGGCCAGGCCGTGCGCGAGCGTGAGCCCCCCGATGCCGCCGCCGGCGATGATGACCCTCATCCGCTTCTCCTCATGCCATTGGTGAAACGAGCGCCGCGGCCGGGGGCGCGCCCGCAGGCAGCATTCCCAGGTCGCGGCGCATCTCGTAGAGCAGGGCGATGCCGTCGTCGGCGGGGGCGACCGTCCGGGCGCGGATGCCGAACAGCTGTGCCGCCCCCTCGCGGTCGAAGCCCGCGGCCTCGAGCATCGCCACCGCCTCCTCCTCGCGGTCGTCGGTCGCCCAGGCGGCGGCTTGCGCGAGCGCGCGTACGTATGCGCGCGCCACGCCCATGGTCGCGGGCGTCGCCGACGCCCGGATCACCGCGCCGATCCCCGGCAGTCGCGGCACCTCCTCGTGAGCGTGAGCGAGCACCCGGCAGCCGCGGCCGAGGGCGATCTGGTTGAACGGCGGTCCGAGGAGGCCTGCGGCCGCGCGGCCCTCGACGACCGCCTCCATGCGCTGCTGGATGCCTCCGGCGGGGAGCAGCTCGTACTCGTCCGGCGCGAGGCCGTGGGTCGCGAGGACGTGGCGTAGCAGGATCGCGAAGCCGGTGTCCACCGCGTCGACGGCGAGCGTCCGGCCGCGGAGCTCGGCGATCGCGCCGACGTCGGGCGCTGCGCACAGGTCGAGCACCGTCGTGCGCTCGACCTGGGCGATGACGACGAGGTCGTCGCCGTCGGCGTCCCAGGCGATGAGGTTGTCGATGGCGGTGAGCCCGAGGTCGTAGGTGCCGTCCATGAGCCCGGCGCGCTGCTCGGTGGACGAACGGGTGCGGACCGCATCGACCTCGATCCCCGCCGCGTCGAACAGGCCGAGCCCGTGCGCGATCACGCCGAGGCTGGGCGCGACGAACTCGATGACGCGCAGCCGGGTCACGCCGGGTCCTCGATCAGGATGACCAGCGTCTCGCCGCTGCCCACCGCGACGACCTCGTCCTCGCAGGTGACACGCACGCGGTAGCCGGCCCGGCGGCGCAGCCGGAACTCCCGGACCGCCGTGGCCACGAGGCGGTCACCATGCGCCGCCGGCCGCGTGAACTGGATGCTCGACGCCGTGACGACCGCGCGCTCGCCCGGCGTCGCGTTCGCGGTCAGGGCGACCGCCGCGTCGGCGAGCGAGAACAGCGCGCCGCCGTGGGCGCGGCCGATGTCGTTGAGGTGCTGCGCGCCGAGCGTCATGGCCGCCTGGGCGGTCGTGGCGTCGGCGGACAGCGGCTCGATGCCGAGGTGGGCGGCGTAGCGATCGTCCCTTCCGCACGGGCCGGTCGCCGCGGTCACGGGTGGAACTCACCGGTCGCGAACTGCGCCTCCTCCGGGGAGGGGACGACGAAGGCATCGTCGTCGACAACGGGCATCGGCGGCTCGCCCTTCGCCCGGCCGCGCGTGCCGAGGATCTCGCGCGCCTCGTCTGGCGTGGCCGGCTCGAGCTGCAGTTCGCGCGCGATCCTCACCGTGCGCTCGACGAGCTGCGCGTTGTCGCGTGCGAGAGCCTCGCGGCTGTAGCGGATGTTGTCCTCCAGCCCGACGCGCACGTTCAGCCCCATCGCCAGGCCCATCGTCGTGAGCGGCAGCTGCGCGCGGCCGATGGCGATCACGTTGCAGTTCGCTCCCTCGGGAAGGCGCCGCGCCATGTCGGCGAGGTTCTGCCACGTGCCGCGTGCCGCGCCCTGCCCGGGCGTGTTCAGGACGAAGCTCACGTTGTACGGCGGGGTGAGCAGGCCGGCGCCGATGAGGCGCTCGGCTTCCTCGAGCATCGTCACGTTGTAGAGCTCGAGCTCCGGCTTGACGCCGCGCTCACGCATCTCCTGCGCGTAGCGCTCGATCTGCGGGCGGGGGTTGGCGAGCATCATCCCGCGCCCACGCTGGAAGAAGAGGACGAACCCCATGTTGAGCGAGCACATCTCGGGGTTCAGCAGCGCAGTCGTGAGCCGCTCGTCGAGGGACATGGCAAGGCCGCCGCCGGTCGTGAGCTGCACGATGGCGTCGGTCTCCGCGCACAGCCGCTCGTGGATCCCCCGGTAGATCTCCTTGTCCATCGTGTTGTGGCCGTCCGGGTCGCGCGCGTGCACGTGCAGCACCGCGGCTCCGGCTTCCCACGCCCGGATGCCCTGCTCGACGATCTCATCGGGCTGCTCGGGGAGGTCGGGGTGCGTCGTCTTGTCGTGGTAACCGCCCGTGAGGGCGCACGTGATGATGGGCGGGTTCACGGTCCCTCCTGGCCATCGATGAGGACGAACGCCATGCGACACGGCCGGTCGCTGCGGTTCGACCAGGCGTGGTTCGTCCCGCGCTGGACGAGCACGTCCCCGGTGCGCATCAGCGTCTCGTCCTCGTCGAGCAGCGCCCACACCTCGCCGTCGAGGACGATCGCGTAGTCGAGCGTCGGCGTCTTGTGGAACCACCCATGCCGAACGTCGCCGCTCTCGGTGCCGGCCGCCTGGTGGCGCGCGCCGCCGATCTCGCGGAACAGCTGCCCCATGTCGACGTCGTCGTAGGCGCTGTCGGGCGGGAAGTCCGCGATGCGCAGGATCGTGCCGTTCGCAGGCGGGGCCATCGGTGGGACACGACCGGCCGGCGCCGTGTCCTCCTCGCCGTCGAGCGGTGCCGGCGTGTCGTCCGTGGTCCACAGGACCGTCGCGACGAGTTGCGGCATCGCCGGCGGGGCGCTCCGGCACGGCGCGGGCCCGTCGCTCAGGATGACCGACCGCCCGTCCGCGCGGTGGCCGGTGACGATCCGGCGCACCGGGGGCAGCGCCTGCTCGGGTTCGACGGAGACGACATCCGCACGACCGGCGTGCTCGTGATCGGCCATGTCGTCCCTCAGCTCCGGGCGGCTGCGAACGGGTCTGCCTGCTCCGACGGCCACCACGGGTACTGCTCGGCGGTCGCAGTGAAGCGGCTCCGAAGCGTCCCGACGCCTTCGACCTCGAGCTCGACGACGTCGCCCGCCCGCAGGTGACGGCCAAGCTCGAGCGCGGAGCCGTTCCCGACGGTGCCCGAACCGATGATGTCCCCCGGCTGCAGCCGGTCGGCGATCGAGACATACGCGATGAGCTCGGCGCCCGAGTAGATCGGTCCCTCGGTCGTTCCGGTCGCCCATTCGTCACCGTTGACCGACGCACGAACCGACAACGCGTCGAGCGCGGGGAACTCGTCGATCGTCGTGATCCACGGCCCGATCCCGTACGCGAAGTCCTTGGACTTCTGCGGACCCATGCCCATTCCCATCTCCCGGCCCTGGATGTCTCGCGCGCTGAAGTCGTTGAAGATCGTCAGGCCGAAGAGCGCCTCTTCTGCGTCATCGGGCGTGAGGTTGCGGCCCGTCGTCCCGACGACGTAGCCCAACTCCAGCTCGTAGTCGATCTGCTCGGCGAAGCTGGGGTACGGGATCTCCTCGTCGTGGCCGTAGACAGAGCCGGTCGAGCCCTTGAAGTAGCCCGGGGTCTTGAAGAACTGCGCGCTCGGCGGCCCTGCGCCAAGCCGTTCGCCGAACTGCTTCATGTGCAGCGGGAAGGTCAGCGAGTCGCGGATGACGGGCGGGTCGAGGGGGGCGAGCCAGCGGGCGTCGTCAACCGAGATGGACGCGTCGTCACCCGCCGACTCGTCGGCCGCCTCTGCCGCGTCGAGGAAGTGAGCTCCCAGAGCAATGGCCGCGGCCATGCTGGACGGGAACACGGCTGCGCTCAGCCGTCGTGCCGCGTCGGTCGTCGCTCCCCTACGTTGCAGCCGAACGCCTTCCGCAGTCGCAAGGTCAACCACGCGTCCCTCGTCCGGGTGTACCGCGACGATGCGCGCGACGTCCCCGTCGGGGCCTTGCCGCCAGATTCGACCGAGTTTCATTCGCCCTCCTCGATGTAGACGAGTCGTATCGTATCGATTCGACGAACATCCGCTACGGCCCGTACTGTGAGGGTCCATGGCGTCGCGCAGCGAGACGAGTCGGAAGGCGATCCTGGAGGCTACGAGCGAGCTTCTGTCGGATACCACCGTGCAGAAGCTGTCGATCGAGGCGATCGCAAAACGCGCCGGTGTCGGAAAGACGACGATCTACCGGTGGTGGCCGAGTAAGGCCGCCGTCGTCATCGACGCTTTCGTCGAGCACCACCTCGTTCACACACCGATCCGCGACGACCTGCCCGTGCGGGAGGCCATGACGGATCACCTCAGCTCGCTCGCCGAGCAGTACTCCGGGCGGCAGGGTCGTCTCGTTGCGCAGATCATCGCCGAGAGCCAGTACGACGAGACGACGTTGCACGAGTTCCGTGAGCGCTTCTGGGACGGCCGGCGTGCCGCGACGCGAGGCCTCGTCGAACGCGGCGTCCGCGACGGTGACCTGCGAGACGATGTCGATCCCGGGCTCATCGCGGAGCTCGTCTACTCGGCGGTGTACGTCAGGCTTCTCTTCGGCTACGGGACCTTGGACCGGACGTTCGCCGAATCGATCGTCGCGCTGGCCCTGGGCGGGGTCGCGGCCGGGGCGCCGGCCGTCATCTGACCGGCGCGCCGGGGCGTCCGCCGCGCTCGATGAGGCCCAACGGGGAGAACGGGCGCCGACGGAGGTGTCACGCGCTGCGTGAAGTCACCGCGTGGCTACCGCTCTGGACATGGCTACCACTCGACCAGAGATCGCACGTGCTATCGGGCTCTACCGATACCAACGCCCGGAGACTCCGCGACTCGGGTCGCAGGTAGCCGCTTCCCAAGCCGAAGGTCGCGGGTTCGAGGCCCGTCGTCCGCTCTGACGCCCGCTAGAACCCGTGCTCGGAGAGGCGCTCGAAGATGCAGTGCCCGCTCGCGACCGCGATGTAGTCGATGCTCGGCAGGGCGTCGATGCCGACCAGGACCCGCACGTTGAGCCGCAGGGCGCTGACCCCGTCGACGCGGATGGGTGTGCGGAGGGGACCGGAGAGCTCCTCCTCCTCGCCGGTCGCGAACACGACGGTCACGAAGACCTCGGCGTCCCCGTTGGCGACCAGTGGCCGCGGGTCCGTTTCGACCGTCGACAGGAGGACCGAGCCGCTGCGGTCGATCTCGTGGATGCAGATGTCGCGCCCGTCGGTGGCCGAGAACGACGTCTCACCCCACTGATGGATGGCGAACGGCACCGCCGCCGTCCACCGTCCCCACCTGTACACGGACTCGTTCAGCCACTCGAGCTTGCCCGTCATGAGACAGCCCCCCGTCGTCGCCTCGACCCAGCGGACCCTACCCGCGGCGCCCAAGCCGGCGTCCTCGCTACGCGCGCGTCAATCTCTCGGGGTCACACAACTCCGGAGGGGAGAACAGCGATGCAAGCCGTCGTCGTCCGCGACCGTGACGCAGGTCTCGCCGGGATGTCCCTGGCCGAGCTGCCGTACCCGCACGCCGCCGAGAACGATGTCGTCGTCCGCGTGCACGCCGCCGGGATGACCTCCGGGGAGCTGGAGTGGCCGGCGACCTGGTCGGATCGCGCGGGTCGGGACCGGACGCCGAGCGTTCCCGGGCACGAGGTGTCCGGCGTCGTCGACGCGCTGGGGTACGGGACGACCGGCCTGACGGTCGGCCAGCGGGTGTTCGGCCTGACGGACTGGGCGCGCAACGGGACGCTGGCCGAGTACGTCGCGGTGGAGGCGCGCAACCTCGCGCCGCTCCCGGCAGGCGTGGACCACACCGTGGCCGCTGCGTCCGTCATCTCCGGGCTGACGGCGTGGCAGGGTCTCTTCGACCACGCCCGCGTGGTGGCAGGTCAGACCGTCCTGGTGCACGGCGCCGCGGGCGGAGTGGGATCGGTCGTCGTGCAACTCGCGGCCGAGGCCGGCTGCCGGGTGATCGGCACCGGCCGCGCTGCCCACAGGGACCGCGTGCTCGGGTACGGCGCGGACGCGTTCGTCGATCTCGAGGCCGAGCGACTCGAGGACGTCGGCGAGGTGGACGTCGTGCTCGACGTGCTCGGCGGGGACGTCCTCGAGCGTTCGGTCGCGCTGGTGCGGGCGGGCGGCACCCTCGTGACCATCGCCGAGCCACCGCCGATCCAGCCGGCGGATGGGCGTGCGGTCTTCTTCGTCGTCGAGCCCGATCGCTCGCAGCTCGCCGCGATCGCTCAGCGGCTACGGGCCGGGAGCCTGATCGTTGACGTCGGGGCGGTGCGACCCCTGCCCGAGGCACCCTCGGCACTCGGTCCCGACGCGAAGCGCGTGCCTGGCAGGACGATCGTCCGGGTCACCGAGGGGTGGTGACCGCGAACCGGGAGGCGTAGTGTCGCCCGACCATGGCGGACGAGCGAGTGCGCGTTGTCGTCGGGCAGGCACCGGGCACGTGGTTCGCGGTCGACGGTGAGCTGCTGATCGGGCGTGCCGCCTCCGACGTCGACGGGCGGCTGGGCGATGACCCGCAGCTCTCGCGCAGCCACGCCCGGATGGCGCGCGGCGCGGGCGGCGTGCTGACGATCGAGGACCTCGGCTCCTCGAACGGCACCTTCGTCAACGGCGAGCGCGTCGAGGGTGTCCGTGTCCTGCGCCTCGGCGACGTCGTGCGCCTGGGGTCGACCGAGCTCGCCGTGACGGATGAGCGCGGGCTCGTCCCGCAGGCGACCCGGACCGACGTGCCGGCCCCGGCGCCGGTCGCGGTCCCCGAGGGGCTGATCGTGGGCGACGGCGTCGCGATGGCCGCGCCCGTCCCGAGCTCGGGTGGCCGGCTGCTGCTGGCGGGAACGGTCGGCGCGCTCGTGGCCGTGAGCCTCGGGATCTACGGCAACGTCCACGACCCGGCGAGCGACCTGTCGATCACGCTCGGGTTCACGGACACGCTCACGATGAAGGTCTGGCTGGCGACCCTCGCCGTGCTCTTCGCGGTCGTCCAGCTCGGCTCCGCGCTCTGGATGTACGGAAGGCTTCCGCTCGGTGCCGCCCCGGCGTGGCTGGGTTCCCTGCACCGGATCTCGGGCCGGGTCGCGTTCCTGCTCACGCTGCCGGTCGCCTACCAGTGCCTGTACCAGCTGACGTTCGAGGACACGTCGACCCGAGTCCTGCTGCACTCGCTGCTGGGCTGCGCGTTCTACGGAGCGTTCGCCGCGAAGATCGTCGTGGTCCGCTCGCACGCGCTGCCGGGGATGGCGCTTCCGCTGGCGGGCGGCGTGGTGTTCACGCTGCTGGTCGGTGTGTGGCTGACGAGCGGCTGGTGGTTCATCTCGGACAACGGCTTCCCGTCGCCCTAGTCGTGCTCGCGCGGATCGACCACATCCTCGCGCCGCTGACGTGGCTGGCCGCGGCCTTCGCCGTCCTCGTCCTCTTCGTGGGTCCGAAGCTGATCGGCGCCGAGACGGAGGGCGGCGCCGAGGCGGGTGCGCCCACCGGCGCCGCGGCGACGCCGTCGGGCAAGGAGGTCTTCGTCTCCGCCGGCTGCGGCGGGTGTCACACGTTCCGCGCGGCGGGCTCGTCCGGGGTCGGCGGCCCCGACCTCGACGACGCGAAGCCGAGCGCGGACGCGGCCGAGGCGATCGTGACGTCCGGATCCGGGAGCATGCCCTCGTTCAAGGGGCGCCTGTCGGCGGCCGAGATCACGGCCGTCGCCCAGTTCATGGCCGGGACCGAGCCGGAGGCCGCGGCCGCCGCGCCCTCGGGCCGGCAACCCTCGGTCGCGGCCACGATCCCGGTCGGCCGCGGCCCGGACGGCATCACGGTCGCGGGCTCCGACGTGTGGGTCACAGATGCCGGCGGCACGCTCATGCGCATCGACGCGGGCTCCGACCGCCGCGCCGGAGCGGCCATCCCCGCGGGGCGCCAGCCGGACAACCCGGTCGTGGCGCGCGGCGCCGTCTGGGTCGCTGCGTCGGGCGACGACGCCGTGCTGCGGATCGTGGACGGCCGGGCGACCTCGATCCCCGTCGGCCGGGCGCCCGAGGCGCTCGCCGTCGGCGAGGGCGATCTCTGGGTCACGAACGCGGGGGACGGCACCGTCTCGCGCATCGACCTGGACACGGCGCAGGTGAGCGGTGACCCGATCGAGGTCGGCGGGCGACCGCTGGGTATCGCGGTGGGCAAGAGCGCCGTCTGGGTCACGAGCTTCACCGACGGGACGGTCACGCGCCTCGATCCCGACTCGGGCGAGGTCCAGGGTGAGCCGATCGAGGTCGGGCGTCGCCCGCGGGGCGTGGCCGTCGGCGAAGGCTCGGTGTGGGTGGCGAACGCCGGTGGCGGGACGGTCACGCGGATCGATCCAGCGAAGGCGGCCGTCGTCGGCGCCCCGATCCCGGTGGGTCGCAACCCGCGCGAGCTCGACGTCGGCGAGGGCTTCGTCTGGGTCGCCGACGCAGGCGACGGGACGGTGACGCGGATCGACCCGGCGGGCAAGGTCGCCGGCGAGCCGGTCGAGGTCGGCGAGGACCCGATCGGGATCGCGGTCGGGGACGGCGCGGTCTGGACGGCGAACTTCCGGGCCGGGACCGTGACGCGGATCAGGCCCTAGGCGAGATCGCGCACGTCGATGTCGCCCGCCGCGAGGTTCTCGCGCAGATGGTCGATCGAGCGCGTCCCCGGGATCGGCAGGATCACCGGCGAGCGGCGCAGCAGCCAGGCGAGCTTCGTGGTGTTGTCGCCGTCGCCACGCAACGGGTGGTACGGCACGAACGCGATGCCTTCGCGCTCGCAGAGGTCGACGACGTCGTCGTGCTCGCGGTCCCCGATGCTGTAGCGGTTCTGCACGGCGGCGATCGGCGCGATCTCGCGGGCGCGCGCGATCTGCTCGGTGCCCACCTCGGAAAGCCCGATGTGGCGGATCCACCCACGGTCGACGTACGTCTTCAGCGTGCCGACGGTCTCCTCGAGCGGCGTCTCCGGGTCGACCCGGTGCAGGTAGTAGAGGCCGATCGCGTCGGTTCGCAGCGACCGCAAGCTCTGCTCGATCTGCTCCCCGAGCACCTCCGGTCGTCCCTCACCCGCGCGGAAACCGCCTTTGGTCGCGACGAGGACGTCCTCGCCGACGCCCTCCAGCGCCTCGCCGATCGCGCGCTCGCTGTCGCCGCCGGTGTAGAGGTGCGCCGTATCGATGTGGCGCACGCCCGCCGCGACGGCCTCGCGCACGAACGTCACGTGCTCGCTCGCGGTGGTGAGGCGATTGGTGCCCAGGCCGATGCGGGGGACATCGACGCCGGCGAGTCGGTAGGTGGTCACGTGTCGGAGGCTAGGACCGGCTCGCCGGTCCTGCGAGTCACCCCTCCGTCACCACGGCGTGCGTCTCGAAGACGCGGGCTTGCATGTTGGCGGCACTGCCCTCGCGCTCGATGAGCGGCCCGACGCGCGCCATCCAGGCGTCCATGCTCTGCTGATCGCGCCACACATCGATGGCCACGGCGCTGCCGTCCTCACCGACCGAGTAGCTGTGGGCGAGCATGCCGTCGTTCCAGTGCGCGCGCCGAGTCATCGGCTCGCCGCCATTCAGCTCGCGCGTGAGGCGGTCGTAGCTCTCCTTGGGGTCTATGCCCTCGGTTGGCGAGAACTCGACGATGGCCGTGATGGGCATGTGCCCTCCCTCTCGGTAGGGCGCCTCCCGCCCAACCCTACACCGGGGAGAGCCGCCCCCGGCGAGCTGACGCATCGAACCGCTTGCTTTCCCAACCGCCCCATCGAGAGGATCGGACGGACGGCACACCCTCAAGGAGGTCCTCATGGCCATTGCCGCGATCTTCGACTACGGGACGCCACCCGACGATGCGGCGCTGCGTGACGGCATACGACCGCGTCAATCGCGAGCTTGGGGGCGGCGAAGCGCCCAGGACGGCTGCAGAGATGGCCGACGGCCTGCTCGCGCATTTCGTCGGCTACACCCAGGACGGTCGCGGGATGATCGTGAACGTCTTCGAGTCGCAGGAGGCGATGGACCGCTGATGGAGCGCCTGACGCAGATCACGCAGGGGATGGAGGGACCGCCACCACCGGAGCCGAGCGTCGAGATGCTCACGCTGCACAACGTTCTCACGTAGACCGCTCCGCTCCGGGTCGTTGACTTCGCGGGCGCCGAGGCAGAGGATCCTCTCGGAGGCGCCGTCCTCAACGACGGGAGGACCCATGCGGTCCAGACGAGCGTTGACGGTGCTGTTGTCCCTCGCGGCCGCGGTCGCCGCCGTCCCCTCCACTGCGAGTGCCGGGGGGTCCGAGGGCTCCCCGGTCGTCAGCGAGCTGGCCTCATTCGCTGCGCCAGGCTGCACGAGCGGCTGCGGCTCGGGCAGCGCGATCGGCCCCGACGGCGCGCTGTACGTCACCGACGGCCCGGCAGGCCGCGTCCTGCGCGTCGATCCGGACACGGGCGCGATGACGACCTTCGCCCACGGTCTGCCGCCCGCGATCCCCGCGGTGGGCATCGGCGGAGCCATGGACGTCGCCTTCGTCGACGGGACCGCGTACGTGCTCGTCACGCTCGTCGGGCCCTCGTTCGGGCAGCCGGACGTGGTCGACGGCATCTACCGGATCGGGAAGGACGGCACACCGACAGCGATCGCGGACATCGGAGCGTGGTCGATCGCCCATCCGCCCGCGACGGACTTCTTCGTCGACAGCGGGGTCCAGTACGCCCTGGAGGTGCTCGGCGGCGATTTCGTCGTCACCGACGGGCATCTCAACCGCGTCCTGCGCGTCACCCGTGGCGGCGACATCAGCGAGCTGAAGGCGTTCGGCAACATCGTCCCGACGGGGCTCGAGGTCCGTGACGACACGATCTACATGGGGGAGGCCGGCCCGATCCCGCACCTCCCGGAGAACGGCAAGGTCGTGAAGTTCACGCCGACGTCGGCCGCGACGGACGTGGCCGCCGGGGCGAGTCTGATCGTCGACGTCGAGTTCGGACCGTGTGACCGGTTGTACGCCCTCTCGCAGGGCATCTGGGATCTGCCGGTCACCCCGGAGAACGAGGGCGCGCCGGCGTCCCCGAACACCGGACGTCTCGTGCGGGTCCAGGACGACGGCAGCTTCGGTCCCGTCGTCGACGGCCTGGACCGGCCGACCTCCCTGGAGTTCGTCGGCAGGACCGCCTTCGTCGTCACACTCACGGGAAAGGTGATGAAGATCGAGAAGGCATGAGCGTCACAGCGATACGCCAACCGGACTGGCTGTTCGTCCCACCGCTCGAGCTCCCGCTCGCGCTGCGGCTCGAGAACGGCCAGTTCGGTGCGCCGCGTCCCCGGGGACCGGCGCTCCAGATCCACGAGGCGGTCGATCTCGCAGCCTCCGCCGGCGACCCGGTGTTCGCCGCCTACGCCGGGCGCATCGCGGAGGTCGAGACCAACCCCGCCGCGACGCGCGGGAACGTCACGATCGACCATCACCCGCGCGGCCTCGGGTTCGTGTCGAAGTACCTCCACATCACGGACATCGCGGTCTCACCGGGCGAGTTCGTCCAGAAGGGCGCGCCGTTCGCGCGGGTCTCGGCCGACCCGCCGGAGCCGCATCTGCACTTCGAGCTGTGGCTGACGATCGACCCGCCGACGGCGTCCGGGCCCGCCTGGCCCAACGACAACGACCTCATGCCGATCGACCCGACGCGCGCGCTCTACGCGTGGGAGGTCAGGACGCAGCCGGACGCCGAGCCCGGCGGGGCGCTGACGCCGCAGTCGATCGCGACGCTGCACCTCCACGGCGTCCCGTTCTTCGCGGCGACGTTCCCCACGCACACGCCGACCGTGCTGCACGTCCCGATGTACGAGCCCATGACGGCCGACGAGCAGCTGACGATCGACCTGCTGCGGCACGCCTACGCCGAGAACGTCGCAGTCACCCCGACCGTGCGCACCTCGGCCTTCTGGGGCGTCAACGTCGCGACCGGCGCGCGGCTCTCCTAGAGACCCAGCCGCTTGCGCCAGCGACCGACGAAGCTCTCCGTGCCCGCCACGGGGGCCGCTGCCGGCGAGTCGGGCTCGGGCAGCGCACGGACGGCCGCGGCGTCGATCGTCAGCGTGACGCGTTGGTCGGTGATCCGCCCGACCTCGGGGGCGTCGACGAAGCGACGGCCGTCAGATGTGGACACCACGATGCCGTCGAAGATGTGCTCGCGCGCGTTGTCGAGCACCTCGTGGACCGTCCCCACCTGGCTGCCGTCCTTGTCGACGACAGGCGTCCCGCGGCGCAGGACGTCGTAGGCGATGGCAACGCCGTCGTCGGTCATGCGCACAGTGTGACGAGCGCGCCCGACGCTGTGGATCACGAGGAGAAGTGCGTGACCGGCCGCTCCTGCTCGACGCCGTCGAGGAACACGTCGACCTTCTCGTCGTAGAACGCGACGAGACCCGCGATCGGCAGCAGCGGCGCGGTGGGGAAGTCGTAGGTCCAGGCGAGATCGGGGTAGAGGGCCTCGCCGGTCTGCACGGACCAGTAGCCGGTCGTGCGGCCCTTGTACGGGCAGGCGGTCTCCGTGTCGGACTCGCGCAGGTGCGAGAAGTCGACCGCCATGCGCTCCACGTACCAGCGCGTCGGCAGCCCGGTCTCGAACACGGCGACCGGCGCGGAGGACTCCGCGAGGACCAGGCCGTCGAGCTCGACGCGCACGGTCCGGCCGGAGCGCACCGCGTCCACGCGCGCGTACGGGTTGCGGGGGTGGACGAAGATCCGCTCGTCCTCCTCGTACCACGCGTCCAGCGCGGCGAAGTCGAAGCGGATCGTGTCGACGATGCCCGGGATCGTGGACTCCACGTAGCGCCGGCCCGCGCCGGGGCGCTCGACGTCGCCGACGCGCAGGCCCACCCGCGCGACGCGCCCGCGGCTGAGGTTGCTGACGTGCTCCTCGTCCACCAGCGCGTCCGGGTCCACGTCGTCGGCCGGGATGAGGAACTGCGGATAGGGCGGCCACTCCCAGAGGTAGAGCGCGTCGGTGGTGTCGAGGACGACGCGGCCGCCGAGCTCGGCGCGGACGCGGCGCGCCACCGGCTCGACGTGGTCGACCGGCACGATCGCCTGGGGATAGCCGCTCATCTCGTTCCTCTCGCTTGACGCGCTGTGTGCGTTCAGGCGAGTCTCCCGCGCATGGCCACCCCGCGCGGGGCAGCGACGTTCCGTGCCACCGCCGACGCGTACGACCGCCACATCGGCCGCTACGGCCCCGACCTGGCGCGGGCGCTGTGCGACGCCGCCGGCGTCGCGGAGGGACAGCGCGCGGTGGACGTCGGGTGCGGCCCCGGTGCGCTGGCGTCCGAGCTCGTGCGGCGGCTCGGCATCGACGCGGTCGCCGCGGTCGATCCGTCGCCGTCCTTCGTCGTGGGGTGCCGGGCACGGCTCCCGGGCCTGCGCGTCGAGGAGGCGGCTGCCGAGCGGCTGCCGTTCCCGGACGCCTCGTTCGACCGCGCGCTGGCCCAGCTCGTCGTGAACTTCATGACCGACCCGCCGGCGGGCGTGGGGGAGATGGTGCGCGTCACCCGCCCTGGCGGGGTCGTCGGCGCCGCGGTGTGGGACTACGGGGGCGCGATGACGCTGCTGCGGGCGTTCTGGGACGCGGCGGTCGCGCTCGACCCCGCGGCAGCGGCGCTCGACGAGGGGCGCTCGATGCCGTTCTGCACCCAGGAGGACCTCGCGGGGCTGTGGTCGGGCGCCGGTCTGGCCGACGTGCACGTCGCCGCCGTCGAGGCGGCGGCGCACTACGACGGGTTCGACGACCTCTGGCGCGCGCTGGAGGCGGGCGTCGCGCCCTCGGGCGCCTACGTGCTGGGCCTGGACGTCGACGGCCGCGCGGCACTCGCGGACGAGCTGCAGCGCCGGCTCGGCGTCGGGTCGCGGCCGTTCCGCCTCACCGCTCGTGCCTGGGTGGCGACGGGCGTCAGGACGTAGGCGAGTCGCGCCCCCGAGTCGCGAGGTGGGACTAGGATCGCGGGTGGGGGCGCCCGCACAGATCCGGAGGTGTTCGTATGGCTGAGCCAACGATCGATCCGACGTTCTACCGAACAGCTGCGGACGCGGCGGCTGCTCCTGAGGAGCAGCTCGCCTACGTCGTTGCCTTCGACCGCGCCGCGCGCAAGCACGACGCGATGACCGTGGTCGACGTCGATCCCTCGTCCGACAGCTACGGGCGTGTGGTCGGATGGACCGACGTCCCGTCGAAGGGCGACGAACTGCACCACTTCGGCTGGAACGCGTGCAGCAGCGCGCTCAAGCACGAGGGCCACGACATGGACGGGCTTGCCCGCCGGTACCTGCTGGTCCCTGGCCTGCGCTCCTCGAACGTCTACGTCTTCGACACGCAGCCCGACCCGCGCAACCCCACGCTCGTCAAGACGATCGACGCGGCCGAGCTGTCCGCGAAGGCAGGCCACTCCCGTCCGCACACGCTGCATTGCGGTCCCGACGGGGTCTTCCTCACCTGTCTGGGCGGCGGCGAGGGTGACGACGACGGCCCTGGCGGCATCGCGTTGCTCGATCACGGCACGTTCGACGTGGTGCGCGCCTGGGAGACGAACCGCGGGCCGCAGCACTTCCACTACGACGCCTGGTGGCATCTCAACCAGAACGTGCTCATCTCCAGCGAGTGGGGGAGCCCGTCGATGATCGAGGACGGCATCGTGCCGGAGCTCCTGCTGGGCCAGAAGTACGGCCATGCCATCCACTTCTGGAACCTGGCGACCGGCGAGCACGAGCAGCGCGTCGACCTGGGCGCCCAGCACCAGATGGCGCTCGAGGTGCGTCCCTCCCACGACCCCGACGCGACGTGGGGGTTCGTCGGTGTCGTGATCTCGACCGAGGACCTCTCCGGCTCGGTGTGGCGCTGGTCCCGCGACGGAGACGAGTGGAAGGCCGAGAAGGTCATCACGATCCCGGCCGAGCCCGCCGACCCGGATCGGCTCCCGCCCGCATTGCAGCCGTTCTCGGCGGTACCGCCGATCATCACCGACATCGACCTGTCCGTCGACGACGCGTTCCTGTACGTCTCCTGCTGGGGGACGGGCGAGATGAAGCAGTTCGACGTGTCGGATTCCGCGAACCCGAAGCAGGTCGGCTCCGTGAAGCTCGGCGGGATCGTCGATCGCACGCCGCACCCGGCTCGGCCCGACATGCCGCTCGCCGGCGGTCCGCAGATGGTCGAGGTCAGCCGTGACGGCAAGCGCGTCTACTTCACCAACTCGCTCTACGGGGCGTGGGACGACCAGTTCTTCCCCGACGGCGTCGGCGCCTGGATGGCCAAGCTCGACGTCGACCCCGGCGGCGGGCTGAGCATCGACGAGCGCTTCTTCCCGCACGGCGACGACTTCGGCGGCCTGCGCGCGCACCAGATCCGGCTGCAAGGGGGTGACGCCTCGTCTGACTCCTACTGCTTCAGCTGACCGCCCCAGGCCGTGAACCGCCGGCCGCATCGGCCATCATGCTCGGCATGGCCTACGACGAGGACCTCGCGAACCGCATCCGGGAGCTGATCGCCGACGAGCCCGACCTGACCGAGAAGAAGATGTTCGGGGGCCTGGCGTTCCTCATCGGCGGGCACATGTCGGTGGCGGTGAGCGGCCAGGGCGGCCTGCTCGTGCGGTGCGACCACGACGAGACCGAAGCGCTCCTCGCCAAGCCGCACACGGCCACGATGGTCATGGGCGGGCGTGAGACGCGCGGCTGGCTGCGGGTACACGCCGAAGGCGTGAAGACGAAACGCCAGCTCGAGCGGTGGGTGACACGCGGCGTCGCGTTCGCGCGCTCGCTGCCTCCCAAGCGATGAGCGCGGGCGACGCGGTCACGAGCCGCGACTCCCTCGAGCACTTCGAGCGCGAGCGCGAGGCGGCCTACCGCGACATGCCGCCGGTGAACGTCCTCGTCGCCGGTCCCACCGGCGTCGGCAAGAGCACGCTCGTCAACGCGATCCTGCGCACGCCCGTCGCGAAGACCGGCAAGGGCCGGCCCGTCACCGAGGACATCCAGGCCTGGAGCGTCCCCGGCGTCCCGATCACCGTCTACGACACGCCCGGTCTCGAGCTCGACGAGCGGTCCGGCAAGGCGGCCAAGCGCGTCGCCCGCTTCGTCAAGGACCAGCTCTCCAAGCCGCCGGCCGACCACCTGCACGTGTTCTGGTACTGCGTGCACGCGCAGAGCAACCGGTTCCAGGACGCGGAGGCCGACTTCATCGAGGAGGTCTCCCGGCTGCTCCCGTCGATCGTCGTCCTCACGCAGGTCCTCGGGCCCGAGGACGCCGACGCCGCCGAGTTCGCGACCGTGGTCCGCGGCCTGCTCGACGAGCACCGCGCGAACGTCACGGCGTCCTCGCCGATCTCCACGCTGGCCCTCACGCGCCGGGTCGGCGCGCACGAGTTCCCGCCGTTCGGGCTGCGTGAGCTCGTCGACGAGACGTACCGCCTCCTCCCCGAGGCGGTGAAGCGCGCGTTCTCCAACGCGCAGGGGATAGACCTCGACCTCAAGCGCCGTGAGGGCCACAAGGTCGTCGTCCAGCACACGACGATGGCGGCCGGCATCGGAGCGGTGCCGATCCCGATCCCCGACGCCGGGCCGCTGCTGGCGATCCAGGGGACGATGCTCGCCCGCATCACCGCGGCGATGGGCGTGGAGTTCGACGAGTCGACCCGGGCGTTCCTCATCCGGGGCGTCCTGGGGAGCGGCACGATCGTGCAGATCGGGCGGCAGGCGTCGTCGATGCTCCTCAAGCTCGTGCCCGGGGTCGGGCCGGCGATCAACGCGACGGTCGCCGGCGCGATCACCGCGGCGCTGGGCGAGGCCTACGTCACGCTCTGCGTCGAGTACCTCCGACGGCAGCGCGCGGGCCGCGCGATGCCGTCGGCGGAGATGCTCGACGTGCTGACGTCGGAGTTCAAGCGCCGCTACAAGCGCAAGGACTGACCGGCGCCGCAGTCCGGCGGGGCCCGCGCGGCCTGGCGGCGGCGTCCCACCCACCCCGGTCCGCCCTCGATGAGCAGTCGAGCCTGCCCGCAGCGCCTCGAGCCTCGATGCCGCTAGCGCTCCGGCCGCGCGTCGATCGCCGACGCGTCGAACGTGACGAGGTGCTCGTCGGTCCACACCGCGAGTGCCTCGTCGGCCGCCGCCTGCTTGATCGCCGCCGGTGCGCCAGGGTCGTCGGCCAGCGTCACGTAGCCGCGCTCGCGCAGCAGGGCGCGCACGTCGTCCTCGCTCATGTCCCCGACGCCCCAGTCCCGGTACGTCCACGACGCGTCCTTCTGGATGCGCTCGCGCGCGACGCCCACGCCCATGGGCTGCGCGAACAGCATCGCGCCGTCGTCCGCGAGCGCCTGCCACTCCGGCGAGGCGACCGCCGCGCGCAGGGAGGAGACGTCGTCGAACCACAGCTCCGACCAGCCGTCGTGCGTGTTCATCCCCGCCGCGTAGCTCGCGGGGACGGCGTGGTACTGGTCGTAGTGGCGCAGGCCGGGAACCTGCGCGGCGAGCGGCCCGTGCACGTGCTCCCAGTGCACGAAGAACTCGGCCAGCGTCAGCCCCGGCATCTTCGAGGCCATGAAGATCGCCTTGACCATCTCCGGCGACGTCCGCCCGTCGACGATGACGTGCTCCTCGGCGACGACCGCCGCGCGCTTGTGGTGCATCGGCCACGTCGTGGAGCGGTCGAAGAGCTGCGCGTCGTCCTTGAGGACCTGGTGCAGCAGCGTCACCTCCCGCTGGTCGGGGTCCGCCGGCGGGGGATCGCTCGGGACGCCCGGCACGCCGTAGATCCCCTCCATGAGCGCCAGCACGTCGGGGTCGTTCGTCTCGACGCCCATCGTCTCGAGGTCGTCGTACCAGAACATCGACACGCCGTCGAAGGTCGGCTCGGGCTGCCCCTCGTAGGCCTCGGGCAGCGTCAGGTGCTGGACGTAGCCGCGGAGCGCCTTCGTGTTGGCGAACAGCGGCCCGTGGCTCTCACCCCAGTAGCGGTGGAAGTCCTCGAGCGAGCGGTTCGTCGGGTGCCTCAGGGCAGGGGCGAGGACCTTGATCATGCTTCTCCTCCGCGTCGAGCTGCACCCGGCGTGAACCCTACTGGCGTACGGTGCCGTTCGTGGAGGGATCGCGCAACCGGGTGTCCGAGGATCGGCAGCTCGCGCTGCTGGTCTCGAGCGCTCTCGACCACGCGATCTTCATGCTGGATCCGCACGGCCGCGTCGTGACCTGGAACGCCGGTGCGGAGGCGATCAAGGGCTACACGCAGGACGAGATCATCGGCAGCCACTTCTCCGTCTTCTACACGGAGGCGGACGTCGCGCGGAACCATCCCGCCGAGGAGCTGCGGCGCGCGATCCGGGACGGGCGCTACGAGGAGGAGGGATGGCGCGTCCGCAAGGACGGCACGCGCTTCTGGGCGAACGTCGTGATCACCCCGGTGTACGACGAGGCGGGCGATCTCGTCGGGTTCGGCAAGGTCAGCCGCGATCTCACCGCCCGCCGGGTGCAGGAGGAGCAGATGCGCGCCCGGACGAACGAGCTGGAGGCCGCGAACCGACAGCTCGTCGAGTTCCGGCGCCTCGTGTCGAGCGTGCGCGACTACGCGATCTTCCTCATCGATCCGTCCGGCCACATCCTCTCCTGGAACGTCGGCGCGCGGCACCTCAAGGGGTACGCGGCGGACGAGATCATCGGCCGGCACTTCTCGGTCTTCTACACCCCGGAGGACCAGGCCCGGCGCCATCCGGAGCACGAGCTCGACGTGGCCATCCGCGAGGGCCGCTACGAAGAGGAGGGCTGGCGCGTCCGCAAGGACCGCACCCGTTTCTGGGCGAGGGTGACGATCACCGCGATCCGCGACGAGGACGGCCGGCTGACCGGGTTCGCGAAGGTGACGCGCGATCTCACGTCACAGCGGGAGGCCGACCTGGCGCTCCGCGACGCGCTCGACGAGCTGCGGGTCGCCAACGAGGAGCTCGACCGCTTCGCCGCCGTCGCGGCGCACGACCTCACGGACCCCCTGCGGACGATCTCCGGCTTCGCGGAGCTGCTGGAGCGCTCCGGGCTCGCACCGGACGAGCGCGAGTACGCGCGGCACATCGCCGACAGCAGCAGCCGCCTCACGCGGATGCTCCAGGGGCTGCTCGCGTACGCCCGCGCCGGTCGGCCGGTCGGGGAGGAGGAGCCCGTCGATCTCGGCCGTGCCGTCGACCACGCGCTCGCCGACCTCGCGGCCCTGATCGCCGAGCGCCACGCTGCGGTGACCGTCGCGCTGCCGGCCGGGGCGACGGTGCGCGCCGCCACCGCCGACGTCCGCGTCGTGCTGCAGAACCTGCTCTCCAACGCGCTGAGGTTCTCGGACGCCGGGACCCCCGAGGTGCGCGTCGCGGCCGAGGGGGGCGACGACGGCTGGCACGTCACCGTCGAGGACAACGGGCCGGGCATCGCGCCGGACGAGCGGGAGCGGATCTTCGGGGCGTTCGAGCGCGGCGACGCGGCAGCGGGGCGTGACGGCTACGGCCTCGGCCTCGCGATCTGCGAGCGCCTGATCGAGCGCCACGGCGGGGAGATCGGCGTCGACGCCCCGCCCGAGGGAGGGAGCCGCTTCTGGTTCTCGCTCAGGGCAGGATCGCGACCGCCCGCGTCCAGCCCGCCGAGCCGCCCTCCACGTTGACCGGGAAGCAGGCGACCTCGAACCCGTCGGCGGGCAGCGACTCGAGGTTGTGCAGCTTCTCGATGTGGCTGTAGCCGATCTCCCGCCCCGCGCGGTGGCCCTCCCAGATGATCGATGCGTCGCCCTCGCGCGCGTAGCGCTCGGCGGTGTGCACGAACGGCGCGTCCCAGCTCCACGCGTCGGTCCCGGTGACCCGGACGCCGCGCTCGAGCAGGTACAGCGTCGCCTCCCGGCCCATCCCGCAGCCGGACCGGACGTAGTCGTCCTGCCCGTACTTCGCGCCGGCGCTCGTGTTCACGACGACGATCTCCAGCGGGCGCAGCTCGTGGCCGATGCGGGCGAGCTCCGCCTCGACGTCGGCGGCCGTCGCGACGTAGCCGTCGGCGAAGCCCCGGAAGTCGAGCTTCACGGCCGGCTGCATGCACCACTCGAGCGGCACCTCGTCGATCGTGATCGCGCGCTTGCCGCCGTCCATCGTCGAGGCGTAGTGGTACGGCGCGTCGAGGTGCGTCCCGTTGTGCGTCGTGATCCGCGCGAACTCGACCGCCCAGCCCTCCCGGTCGGGCAGATCGTCCAGCTCGGCGCCGGGGAAGAAGGACAGGACCTCGCCCGCGGTGTCGGCGTGGTTGCGGAACTCGATCTCCGGGGTCAGCCCCGGCGGGTCCGAGACGATCCCCGCCTTCAGCGGCACCGAGATGTCCACGATCGTGCGCATTCAGCCTCCGATCTCGTCGCGCAGGGTCTGCGCGGCCTGCGCCATCGAGCGCAGCTTGCCCTGTGCCATCGGCCGGGGGAAGGTGAACAGACCGCAGTCGGTCGTCAGGTGGACGCGCTCGGGCTCGACGTACTCGAGCGCCTTGCGGACGGCGGCCACGATCTCCTCCGGCTGCTCGACGACGAGCTTCTTGACGTCGATGACGCCGATGCCCAGGCCCTTGTCGCTCGGGTAGCGCTTCCAGAGCTCGAAGTCCTCGTCGCGGAAGCCGGTCTCCGCGAACGCGTACTCGCACGCGTCGACGTCGAGCTCCTTGGCGACCATCTCGTGGAAGCTCGCGTACGGCGTGATGCCGACCGGGACGCCGCTGGCGAGGTGGCAGATGTGGAAGATCGTGTACGCGTCGACGCCGTCGAGCGCGCGGTTCAGCGTGTCGAGGACGAGCGGGTAGTCGTCGGGCGCGTGCAGCGTGAAGCCGACGTCGTCGAGCTGGAACACCTCGACGCCCGCGGCCACGGCGGCCTTGAACTCGGCGTTGTACGCGTCGGCCAGGTCGCGGTACATCGCCTTCTTGTCGTCGTAGTACTCGTCGGTGAGCCAGCCGGCGAGGTTCGCGGGGCCCATGCCGCTGCAGAACTTCACGGTCTTGGGGCTCACGGACTGGGCCGCGCGCCAGAGGTCGGCGAGGTGCATCGTGCCCGGCCCGATCGGGCCGGTGACCACGACGTCGTTCCAGGTCCCGCCGAACGCGGACGACGTCGGCTCGCCGAACGACGTCATGAGCGGGTTGACCTGCGGGCGCACCTCGATCCCGTCCAGGTGGTACGCGGGGTACAGCAGGAACGAGGAGATGAACCCCTGGTGGCGGTCGTACCAGAGGTGCCCGTCGGTCGGCACGTCGATGCCGGCGTCGAGCTGGTCGCCGATCATGGAGCGCACCCCGTCGGTGAAGGACTCGGCGAACTCGGCGTCGCGCATCGCCACGCGGAAGTCGCGCTCGCGGACGTCGAACCGGTTCCACGTCGGCCTCGGGTACGAGCCGACCTGCGTCGTCGGGAACAGGTGCCCCACGATGTCGCTCAGGTTCCGCGCCACGCCGCCCCTCCTCAGTCGCTGGAGTGGGGATCCATAGAGGATCGGCGCGCCGCCGGGTTGCCGGGCCGTGGTTCACTCGGAGGGTGAGGCTGCCGGAGCGCATCGAGGGTGACGGTCTTGTGCTCCGCCGCTGGCGGGCGGAGGACGCCGGGCTCCTGCACGAGGCCGTCGTCGACAGCGTCGAGCACCTGCGCCCGTGGATGCCGTGGATCGCCGACGAGCCGATGTCCGTCGAGCAGCGCAGGGCGCTCATCGAGGGATGGGAGCGCGACTGGGAGGGCGGCGGCGACGTCGTGCTCGCGATCGTGCACGACGGGGTCGTGGCCGGCGGCAGCGGGCTGCATCGGCGCCGCGGACCCGACGCCCTGGAGATCGGCTACTGGCTGCGCCCGGCCTTCGTCGGGCGGGGCATCGTCACGACGGCGGCGCGGCTCCTCACGACCGCCGCCTTCACCGTCGACGGCATCGAGCGCGTGGAGATCTGGCACGAGCTGGGCAACACGGCGAGCGGCGCCGTCCCGGCACGGCTGGGCTTCACCGTGGTGGCCGAGGTCGACGGCGACCGCGTCTGGCGGACGACCCGGGAGGAATGGGCTCTCGTATCGTCGGATGCGTGAAGCGCATCGGCTTCCTCTCATTCGGGCACTGGCAGAACGCCCCCGGCTCCCAGACGCTCACCGCGCGTGACGCGCTGACCCAGACCATCGAGCTCGCCGTCGCGGCGGAGGAGCTCGGGATCGACGGCGCGTACGTGCGCGTCCACCACTTCGCGCGCCAGCTCGCGTCGCCGTTCCCGCTGCTCTCGGCGATCGCGGCCCGCACGAGCCGCATCGAGATGGGCACCGCCGTCATCGACATGCGCTACGAGAACCCGCTCTACATGGCCGAGGAGGCCGCGGCGGCGGACCTCATCAGCGACGGGCGCCTGCAGCTCGGCGTGAGCCGCGGCTCGCCCGAGCCTGCGCTGCGCGGGTCGGAGGCGTTCGGGTACGTCCCGCCCGAGGGTCAGACCGACGCGGACTTCGCGCGGGCCCGCACGGCGCTCTTCCGCGCGGCGATCGGCGGGGCGGGTGTTGCCAGGGCGGACACCGGGCGAGAGGATTCGACGGCGATGCTGGCGATCCAGCCGCAGTCGCCTGGCCTGGCCGACCGGATCTGGTGGGGCGCCGGCACGCGCGCGACCGCGGTGTGGGCGGCGCAGCAGGGCATGAACCTCCAGAGCTCGACGCTGATCTCCGAGGACACCGGGGTGCCGTTCGGCGACCTGCAGGCCGAGCAGATCGCGCTGTACCGGTCCGCGTGGCTGGAGGCCGGCTGGGCGCGCACGCCGCGCATCTCCGTCAGCCGCAGCGTCATGCCGATCACCACCGACCTGGATCGCATGTACTTCGGCGGCCGCGCGGGCGCCGACGCGTCCGACCAGATCGGCTACATCGACGGCGGCATCGCGCGCTTCGGCCGCAGCTACATCGGCGAGCCGGACGTCATCGCCGAGGAGCTGCGCAAGGACGCGGGCGTCCGCGAGGCCGACACGCTCCTGCTCACCGTCCCGAACCAGCTCGGCGTGGAGTACAACGCGCACCTGCTCGAGACGATCGCCGAGCACATCGCTCCCGCGATCGGCTGGCAGCGCGCGACGGTCTGATCGTCGTGTCGCGCAACCACGTCATCGAGCACGGCGTCCCCCACGGCCAGCCCATGGTGCTGGCCCACGGCTTCGGGTGCGATCACAACATGTGGCGGTACGTGTGGCCGGCCTTCGCCGACCGCTACCGGATCGTCCTGTTCGACCACGTCGGCGCCGGCGGGTCGGACCCCAGCGCGTACGACCCGCATCGCTACGCCTCGCTCGAGGGCTACGCCGAGGACGTCCTCGCGATCTGCGAGGAGCGCGACCTGCGCGACGTCGTGTTCGTCGGGCACTCGGTCAGCGCGATGATCGGGGTGCTGGCGGCGGCGCAGCAGCCCGACCGCTTCGCCCGCCTGGTGCTCGTCGGGCCGTCGCCGCGCTACATCGACGACGAGGGCTACGTCGGCGGCTTCACGCGCGAGGACATCGACGGTCTGCTCGAGTCGCTCGAGAGCAACTACCTCGGGTGGTCGAGCGCGATGGCCCCGGCCATCATGGGCAACGCGGACCGCCCGGAGCTCGGCGAGGAGCTCACGAACAGCTTCTGCCGCGCGGACCCCGAGATCGCCGCGCACTTCGCGCGCACGACGTTCCTGAGCGACAACCGCGCCGATCTCGGCCGCATCAGCACCCCGTCGCTCGTGCTGCAGTGCTCCGACGACGTGATCGCGCCCGAGGCGGTCGGCGAGTACGTCCACGCCCAACTGGCCGACAGCAGCTACGTGCTGCTCGATGCGACGGGCCACTGCCCGAACCTCAGCGCACCGGACGAGACGGTCGACGCGATCGAGGAGTTCCTCGCGCGGTGAAGGCACCCGACGGCCTCGACGAGGACACGGCCGAGGCGCTCTTCGAGGACGCGCCGTGCGGCTACATCTCGACGACGCCGGACGGGACGTTCCTGCGGGTCAACCGGACGTTCGAGGAGCTCTCCGGCCGCATGCGCGACGAGCTGATCGGGCGACGCCGCTTCCAGGAGCTGCTCAGCCCCGGCGGCCGCATCTACCACGAGACGCACTGCGCTCCGCTGCTGCGGATGCAGGGGACCATCCGCGAGATCGCGCTGGAGGTCGTCCGCGGGGACGGCTCGCGGCGGCCGGTGCTCGTGAGCTCGGTCATGCGCTACGACGACGACGGCCGCCCCGCCGGCGTGCGCACGATGGTGCTCGAGGCGGTCGACCGCCGTCGTTACGAGGAGGAGCTGCTTCGTGCGCGCGAGCAGCAGCACGAGGTCGCGGTGCTCCTGGAGCGCAGCCTGCTCGCCGGGGAGCTGCCCGCGGACGGGCGCTTCGAGGTCGGCGTGACGTACCGGCCCGCCGTCCGCGGCGACGAGGTCGGGGGCGACTGGTACGACGCGTTCTGGCTCGACGACGCCGACGGGCTCGGCGTGGTCGTGGGCGACGTCGTCGGGCGCGGGATCGGCGCCGCAGCGACGATGGGCCAGCTGCGCAGCGCGGTCCGCGCGTTCGCCTCGACGGGCATGGGCCCGGCGGCGGCCATGGACGCGCTCGACGCGTACTCGCGCCGCCACGCGGTCGGGGACCTCGCGACCGTGGTGCACGTGCAGGCCGACCTCGCCCGGGGCACGATGCGCTACGCCTGCGCCGGGCACCTGCCGCCGGTGCTCATGGAGCCGGGCCGGGCGCCGCGGTTCCTGTGGGACGGTCGCTCCCTCCCGCTCAACGCGGACCCCGGCGGGCCGTCGCGCGCCGAGGCGGCGTGTGAGCTCGTCCCGGGCGCGACGGTGCTGCTCTACACCGACGGGCTCGTCGAGCGGCGGGATCGCTCGCTCGACGAGGGGATGCATGCGCTGGTCGGCGCGGTCGGCGAGCTCCGCGACCTGGAGCCGGCGGAGCTGACCGAGGCGCTGACCGACGCGCTCGGCAGGCGCAGCGGGATCACGGACGACGTCTGCGTGCTCGCGCTGCGTCGTGCCGGCGACTAGCTCGGGACGGCTCGATTCCGCCGCGCACCATGCGAACATGTGTTCGCATGGTGCTCCACGCCGACGTCGACGCGTTCTTCGCCTCCGTCGCCCAGCGCGACGACCCGTCGCTGCGCGGGTTGCCGGTCGTCGTCGGGGGCTGGGTGGTCATGGCGGCGAGCTACGAGGCGCGCGCGTTCGGCATCCGCGGAGGGATGCCGACGGCCCGGGCGCGGCGGCTGTGCCCGCGGCTGCTGATCGCCGATCACTCGTGGGAGGCGTACAGCGAGGCGAGCCGCGCGGTGTTCGCGATCTTCGACCGCCACGTGGACGTCGTGCAGCCCGGCTCGCTCGAGGAGGCGTTCCTGCACGTCCCCGGCACGCCCGCCGACGCGGCCGAGCTCGGCGCGCTGCTGCGGCGCGAGGTGCGCGCCGAGGTCGGGCTGCCCCTGAGCGTCGGCATCGCGGGCACGAAGGTGCTGGCCAAGATCGCGAGCCGCTCCGCGAAGCCCGACGGCCTGTTCCTCGTGCCGCCGGGCGGCGAGCTCGAGTTCCTGCACCCGCTGCCGGTCGAGCGCATCTGGGGCGTCGGGCCGGCGACGGCGGGCAAGCTGCACGCCCACGGGATCCGGACGGTTGCGGAGGCCGCGGCGCTGAGCGAGCCGGAGCTCATGGTGATGCTCGGCAAGGCGGCGGGCCGCTACGTCCACGCGATCGCGCACAACCGCGAGCCCCGGCCGGTGCAGCGCCGCCGCGGGCGGCGGTCGTTCGGGGCGCAGCGGTCGCTCGGGCGCCGTCCGCGCACGCGGGCGGATCTCGACGCGGCGATCGACCACCTGGCCGAGCGATTGTGCCGCCGCATGCAGGCCAAGGCGCGGGCGGGCCGGACGGTGGTGCTGCGGCTGCGGTTCGGGGACTACACGAAGGCGGCGAGGTCGCGCACGCTGCGCTGGGCGACCGACGACGCGCAGGCCATCGCGGGCGCGGCGCGCGAGCTGCTGGACGCCGCGACGCCGATCATCGAGCGCCGCGGGATCACGCTCATCGGCCTCGCGGTGACGAACCTGGACCACGCGATCGGCCCGGAGCAACTCCCCCTGTTCGTGGACGACGCGCCGGTGGCCGCCTAGGCTCGCCATCCTCGACCCGCGTGCCCGAGGAGGCACTTGTGAGCAAGAAGCTGCCGTCGAAGGAGTTCGAGCGCGAGTTGCGTCGGCTGCAGGTCGAGCTCGTGCTGCTGCAGGAGTACATCAAGGCCAAGGGTCTGAAGGTCGTCGTGGTCTTCGAGGGTCGCGACGCCGCGGGGAAGGGCGGGGTCATCAAGCGGATCGCCGAGCGGACGAGCCCCCGGCACGTGCGCGTCGTCGCGCTGGCGACGCCGACCGAGCGCGAGAAGACGCAGTGGTACTTCCAGCGCTACGTGGCGCACCTCCCCGCGGCCGGGGAGATGGTCCTGTTCGACCGCTCCTGGTACAACCGCGCCGGCGTCGAGCGGGTCATGGGCTTCTGCACGGACGACGAGTACGCCGAGTTCATGCGCTCGTGCCCGGAGTTCGAGCGGATGCTCGTGCGCTCCGGCATCACGCTCATCAAGTACTGGTTCAGCGTCTCCGACGAGGAGCAGGAGAAGCGCTTCCAGGCCCGGATCCACGACCCGATGCGCCACTGGAAGCTCAGCCCGATGGACCTGCAGTCGCGCGAGAAGTGGGTGGAGTATTCCCGCGCCAAGGACGAGATGTTCAACCACACCGACATCAAGCAGGCGCCCTGGTACGTCGTGCCGGCGGACGACAAGCGCCGCGCGAGGCTGAACTGCATCTCGCACCTCCTGTCGCAGATCGACTACGAGGACGTGACGCCGCCGCCGCTCGAGCTGCCGCCCCGTCAGCCGGACACGAGCTACGTCCGTCCGCCGATGGACGACCAGACCTTCGTGCCGGCCGTGTTCTGACCCTGGCAGGATGCGCCGCCATGAGCCTTGCCGAGCAGACCCGGTGGATGGATGCCGTCGCGCAGGCGGAGCTGGTCCGGCGCCGTGAGGTCACGGCGCGGGACCTGCTCGACGCCGCCGCCGAGCGCATCGAGGCGAGCGCGCCGCTCAACGCGGTGACGCTCGATCTCGTCGAGCGCGCCCAGGCGCAGATCGCAGCCGGGCTGCCCGACGGGCCGCTGTCCGGTGTCCCGTTCCTCCTGAAGGACCTGGGTGGAACGCTCGCGGGCGTGCCCGAGACGATGGGGTCGCGGGCCTTCAAGGACTGGGTGCCGGCGGAGTCCTCGTGGCTCGTGCAGCACTACCTCGACGCCGGGCTGGTCGTCGCCGGGAAGACGAACACGCCGGAGTTCGGCAACTACTGCGCGACGGAGTCCGAGCTGCTCGGTCTCGCCGTCAACCCCTGGGACGCGGAGCGCTCGCCAGGTGGATCGAGCGGCGGCTCGGCGGTCGCGGTGTCCACCGGCGTGGTCCCCGCGGCGTCCGGGGGCGACGCGACGGGCTCGATCCGGATGCCGTCGGCCTGCTGCGGCGTCGTCGGACTGAAGCCCTCCCGGGCGCGCGTGCCGGTCGCGCCCGACGGCCAGTGGCTCGACGGGCTTGCGTGCCTGCACGGGCTGACGCGGACCGTCCGCGACACCGCGGCGCTGCTCGACGCGAGCGCCGGTCCGGCGGTCGGCGACCCCTACGGCGCCCTGACGCCGCCGTCCGGCTTCGCCGCCGCCGCGGCCGCCGATCCGGGGCGGCTGCGGATCATGCTCGCGCTCGACCCGCCGTTCGACGGCGAGCTGGACCCCGGCGTGCGCGCCGTCGTCGAGGAGACCGCACGGACGCTGGAGGGCCTCGGGCACGCGGTGGAGGTCGGGACGCCGGGCTTCGGCGACCGGGAGGCGGCGCGTCACGCGGTCGCCGTCATCCACGCGGTCGACAACCTCGGGACGTACGGCTTCGCCGCCGAGGTGCTCGGCCGCCCGCCGCACGAGGACGAGCTGGAGGCGGTGACCTGGGAGATGGTCCGGGCCGGGGAGAAGGTGACCGGGCTCGAGCACGTCGAGGCCGTCAACGCGATGCACGCCGCGGGCCGGCGCTTCGCGCAGGACTGCGCGGGCTTCGACGTCCTGCTCTGCCAGTCGCTGAACACGACAGCCCCTCCGCTCGGCACGCTGACGAAGGCGACGGGCAGCGTCGACGACTTCTTCGACCGGGAGTTCGCCGTCACGGGCTTCACGACCGCCGCGAACATCACCGGCTGGGCGGCCATCCAGCTGCCGGTCGGCGAGTCCGGCGGCATGCCCGCGGGCGTGCAGCTCATGGCGCCGGGCGAGGCCGTCCTGCTGTCGCTCGCGTCGCAGCTCGAGAAGGCGATGCCCTGGGCGGACCGTCACCCCCAGGTGTCCTGACGGACCCGCTCGCCCTCACCGTCGGCTGCACCTTCGGGCTGGAGACGCCGATCCCGGTGTCGGCCGTGCTGCAGGTCGCGCCGTCGGACCGCCTGCGCCAGATGCGCGGCGAGCGCTGGGAGACGTCCGCATCCCATCACGGCTACCTCGACCTGTACGGCAACCGCTGCGAGCGCTTCACGATCCCGGCGGGCGCGTCGCGGATCGTCTACGAGGCGGAGGTCGTGCTCGACGCGCCCGGCGACCACATCGCGCCGGGGACGCCGGAGACCCCGGTCATGGCGTTGCCCGACGAGCATCTCGCCTTCGTCATGCCGAGCCGCTTCTGCCTCCCCGACGAGCTCGGCGGCGAGGCCTGGGACCGCTTCGGCGACCACGCGCCCGGTTGGGAGCGGGTCCAGGCCATCGTCGACTTCGTCCACGACCACCTCGAGTGGGTGGCGGGGGCGTCGAACCCGTGGACGACCGCGCTGGACGCCTACCGCGCGGGACAGGGCGTCTGCCGCGACTTCGCGCACCTGGCGATCACGTTCTGCCGGGCGTTGAACATCCCGGCGCGCTACGTCTTCGGCTACATCCCCGAGATCGACGTCCCGCCGCCCGTGGAGCCCATGGACTTCGCGGCCTGGTTCGAGGTGTACCTCGACGGCACGTGGCACACGTTCGACGCGCGCAACAACCGGCGGCGCGTCGGCCGCGTCGTGGTGGGCCGGGGACGCGACGCCGTCGACGTCGCGCTCATCACGTCCTTCGGGCCGGTGACGCTGACCGAGTTCGAGGTCCGCGCCGCCTGAGCGATCCGCTGGCAGACTCTCCGCGCATGGAGCTCACCGACGCGATGCGCACGACCCACGCGTGCCGCAGGTACCTGCCGGACCCCGTGCCGGACGAGGTCTTCCACCGTGCGATCGACGCCGCTCGCTTCGCACCCCAGGGCGGCAACCGCCAGGGCGTGCGGTTCGTCATCGTCCGCGACCCCGAGAAGAAGCGCCGGCTGGGCGAGTGGTACCTGGTCCCGTGGCAGGAGAACTACGTGGCGGCGAAGCAAGGCGAGGTGAAGCTCGGCTTCAGCAACCCGATGCGCGCGCACGAGGAGAGCAACCGCTTCGCGCATGCGTTCGGCGAGCACCCGGCGATCGTCGTCGTCTGCGTCGACCCCACGCTCGTGCATCCGACCGACCTCGACCTCGACCGTCTGAGCATCGTCGGCGGCGGGTCGGTCTACCCGATGGCCCAGAACCTCTGCCTCGCGCTGCGCGACCAGGGCGTCGCCACGACGTTCACGACCCTGCTCGTCGCCTACGAGGCGCAGGTCAAGGAGCTCCTCGGCATCCCCGACCCGTTCATCACCGCCTGCCACATCGTCGCCGGCTACCCCGAGCGCGGCTTCCCGTCGCGCCTGCGGCGACTGCCGGTCGAGGAGATCGCGTTCACGGACACGTTCGGCGAATCGCTGAGGCTCCCGTGACCGCACCAGGCGACGGGCTCGGTGGCGTGCAGCGCGTCCGCAAGGCCTACGAGCAGGTCGCCGACCAGCTGCGCGAGCTCATCGTCAGCGGCGAGATCACGCCCGGCCACCGGCTGCCGAACGAGGCGGCGCTGAGCGTGCAGTTCGGCGTCAGCCGCGCGACGGTCCGCGAGGCGCTGCGGGTCCTCGCGACGCAGAACCTGATCCGCACGACGAAGGGCGCGACCGGCGGGAGCTTCGTGATCCTCCCGACCGCGGACCACATCTCCGACTTCCTGTCGTCGAACATCTCGCTGCTGTCGCAGACCGAGACGGTGTCGCTGGACGAGTTCCTGGAGCTGCGCGAGTTCCTGGAGGTCCCCGCCGCGCGCCTGGCGGCGCGGCGCCACACGCCCGAGGCGCTGGAGCGCCTGCAGGCCGCGATCCCCGGCCAGCCGCGCGAGCTGGGGACCGAGGAGCAGTTCATCTACAACAAGGACTTCCACTCCCAGGTCGTCCTCGCCTCGGAGAACACGCTCCTGAGCATCGCCGTGCAGCCGATCTTCTCCGTCATGCAGACCAACCTGAGCCGCTCGGCGCTCGGCCGTCGCTTCCACGACCAGATCAACGACGACCACCGCGCGATCGCGGCGGCGATCGCCGCCGGCGACGAGGACGCCGCCGCCGAGGAGATGCACCGCCACCTCGCGTACCTGCGGCCCTTCTACGAGAAGGCCTGGCGCTCGCTGAAGCGCTAGCGGTCGCGCATGCCCTCCGGCCAGATGCCGTGCCGGCCGGGGGAGAGGATGCCGTTGGGGTCGACCGCGTCCTTGATGCGCTCGCAGAAGCGCCGGTACGCGTGGTCGTTGTAGGAGTACTGGTCGCTCGCGAGGTCCATGAAGTCCAGGTGCGCGCGGTACTCGCCGTAGCCGTGGCGCCCCGACTCCTCCACGAGCATCTTCGCCGTCGCGTAGGCCTTCTTGGTCACCTCCTCGTTCGTGACGTCGAAGTTCACCCCGGTGACGATCACGCAGCTGCGCTCGTTGATGACGAGGATGCCGCCGATGAAGTTCACGCCGGCGCGCTGCGTGATGAGCTCGGTCATGAAGTCCACGGCGTCGCGCACGTCGGAGCCGACGAGCGGCACGACCGGCGAGAACCCGAGGTGCCCGACGTTGGGCGGGATGGCGTCCATGAGGTCGAGGTTCGGGATGCCGGCGTGGATCTTGTCCGGCGTCGCGGCGATCTCGTCCCAGTCGTCCTTCGTGAACGTCCGCTCGTGGACGACCTTCGCGCCGTCGATCGCGCTCCAGGCCCGCTTCACCTTCTCGACGTGGTGCTCGGCGACCGGGGCGTCGCCCCAGATCGCGGCGCGCATGCCCCATCGCCCGAGCCCGGTGCGGTCGGCGATCTCCTGGATCTGCTCGTCGGCCAGCACGCCGCCGTCGGCGATGAACTCGCCCATGATCTCCGGGAACTGCGCCGCCAGCGTGAGCGTCGAGTACATGCTCGGCACGCCGCGGATCGTCCCGTCGAGGCGCAGCTCGCGGAGGATGTCGATCGCCTGCGCGAGCTGGTCGTCCCGTGGGACGGTCAGGAACAGCGGCGCGAACGCCTCGGGCCGGCGCATGAGCCAGTAGCCCATGCGCGTGACGATCCCGTAGTTGGACTGGATGAAGAGCGGGTCGAGGACCGGCCCGAGCCCGCGCTTGTACAGGTGCCAGGTCTTGTTGTCGGGCATCGCGCCCATGCCGGTGCGCACGAGCTCGCCGTCGGCGAGGACGACCTCCATCCCGCAGGGGGCCATGAAGTCCTGGCCGTAGGGCATGTAGGTGATGCCGTTGTCGAGCGAGTTGCCGACGACGCTGCCCCAGCCGAGGTCGGGGATCGTGACGAGCAGGTCGTCGTGGCCCGCCTCCTGCAGCGCGGCGTGGAGGTCGAACCAGCGCACGCCGGGCTCGACGACCGCGTAGGCGAGCTCGGGGTTGATCTCGATGACGCGGTTCATCCGCACGAGGCTCACGACCGCGCTGCCCCGGACGCGCGGCGACGGGCCGCCGTAGCCGAGGTTCTTGCCGCGCGAGCTCGTCCAGAGCGCGACGCCCAGCTCGTTGGCGATGCGGACGAGGGCCTGGACCTCCTCGGTGCTCGACGGCAGGAGCACGACGGAGGAGTCGTAGGTCCGGTCGTCCTTGAACCAGTAGGGGTCGCGGTACTCGTCGCGGTCGGGCTCCTCGACGAGCACCGCGTCGGCGCCCAGCACCTCCCGGAATCGCGCGAGGGCCTCGTCGGGGAGCGTGAGGGGTTGCGTCGCGCTCACGGTGTGGCCTCGAGCGTCTTTCCGAAGGCGGCGGCGATCGCCACGAAGCGCGGCTCGACCATGTCCCACCAGTCGGGGTGGGTGAGGGCGTAGAGCTCGCCGCTCTTGATGCAGTCGACGACGATCGTGCCGACCTCGATCGGGATCATCCATCGGACGCCCGACATGTCGACCTCGGACCCCTCCTGGGAGATGTCGACGTCGTGGAGGCCGCCGTCGTTGCCGTCGGGCCGGTTGCGGCTCGACGTGCCGATGTTCGTGTGGATCGTCCCCGGGCACAGGACGGTCGCGCCGACCTTGGAGCCGTCCTCCTCGAGCTCCTTCGCGAGCACCTCGGTCAGGCCGAGGACCCCGTACTTCGTGAGCGTGTACGAGCCGAGGCCGGGCATGCCGACGAGGCCGGCCATGGAGGAGGTGTTGACGATGTGCCCGCCCTCCTCGTTGCTCTTGAGGATCGGCAGGAAGGCGTGGATGCCGTGGATGACGCCCCACAGGTTCACGCCGACCATCCACTTCCAGTCGTCGAGCGTGAGATCGGCGATGCGTCCCATCGGACCGATGCCCGCGTTGTTGACGAGCACGTGCGCCGTGCCGAACCGCTCGACGACCTCGGTCGCCAGCGCGCCCACGCTGTCCGCGCTGGACACGTCGGTCTGGATGCCGGTCGCGCCCAGCTCCTTGGCCGTGCGCTGCAGAGCTCCGTCCTCGATGTCGGCGATGACGAGCTCGACGCCCTGGTTCTTCAGCGCCTCGGCGATGCCCTTGCCGATGCCCGATGCCCCGCCCGTGACGACGGCGACCTTCCCTTCGAGATCCGCGAACGCGGACATGGCTTCTCCTCCTCAGTCGGCTCGGCGCGATGGTAGCGTCAACCGGACAATCATGTCCGTTTCACCGCAACGGAAGGACGCAGCCCGCAACCGCGAGGCGATCCTCGACGCCGCGCGCGAGCTCATGGCGCGGTCGGCGGACTTCCCGCTCTACGAGGTCGCGCGGCGCGCGGGCGTGGGGCAGGCGACGCTGTACCGCCACTTCCCCGACCGCGCGACGCTGGCGGCGACGATCGCGGGCGAGCTGCACGGGGAGATCGGTGCCACGGTCGCCGAGCACGCCGGCGACCCGGAGGCGTTCGACCGGCTGCTGGACGTGATCGTCGCGTGCGCGATCCGCTCGCACGGCCTGACCGACGTCGTCCGCGAGAGCCCGGAGGCGTGGCGCCAGATGGAGCGGATGCGCGACGAGCTCATCGACCTGGTCGAGGGTCCGCTGGACGAGGCGAAGGCGGCGGGCCGCGTCGCCGGCGACGTGCGCGCGGAGGACGTCTTCCTGCTCCTGGCGATGATCGACGGCGCGCTGACCGGCGTCGTGGAGCAGGACCGCCGGCGCGAGATCGCCGAGCGCGTCCGGGACCTGGTGGTGCGGGGGATGGCGGGCTGAGCTCCGCGCGCGCGATGGCCGGTGCGCGCTCAGCCCCGCGTCGCCGCCGTCGCCCGGCTCTCGAGCCGGCGCGTGAAGTGCAGCCGGTCGCGCAGCGTCTCGCGGTCGGCGACGCCGGCCCGCAGCCGGTCGACGTCCTGGCGGCGGCGCTCCGGGTCCGGCTCGCTGTAGATCACGCGCTTGTTCTCGCTCGCCTGCGGTGACGCGATCTCGGTGAAGATCTCCCGGCGCTCGACCGCCCACGCGTCGAGGACCGCGTCGCTCGCGCCGTCGACTGCGACCGCCGCCAGCGCGTCCTGCAGCGCGAAGGAGTCGAACAGCCCGGACGTCAGGCCCAGGCCGCCGGTCGGGTTCGTCGCGTGCGCGGCGTCGCCCGCCAGCAGCACGCGGCCGACACGGTAGGTCTCCGCGGAGCGCTGATGCATCTTGTAGGGCGTGATGCGGTCGAGCGTCCAGCCCTCGTCGCCCGGCAGCAGCGTCCGGTAGGCGGCGCCGACGCGGTCCTCCACGGTCTCCTCCGGCAGCGAGGCCGACTCCGAGTAGGTGACGCGCCAGAGGTTGCGGTTGTCGATCTTCGCGATGATCGCCCCGTGGACCGGGTCGATCTGCAGGACCGACCGCGGGTAGCCGTGCGCCTCGAAGTCGTAGAACACGTTCGTCGCGACGAAGCGCTCCGGCCACGTGAAGCCCTCGAAGCCGAGATCGAGCAGGCCGCGGACGGCGCTGCGCGCGCCGTCGGCGCCGACGGCCCACGCCGCCCGCAGCTCGCGCTCGCCGCCGGGCGTCGCGACCGTCGCGGTCACGCCGCTGCCGTCCTGCGTCAGCCCGGTCAGGCGCGCGTCGAAGAGCACCTGCGTCCCGGGGATGCGCTCGAGGTGGCGCAGCGCGATGGCTGCGAGCTCGTGCTGCCCGAGGTGGACGTTGTACGGGTAGTCCGTGTCGTCCGCGAGGAGCTCGAGGTCGAACGGGATCCACTCGCCGGTCTCGTGGACGAGGTAGGCGTAGTCCTGCTTGCGGAAGCCCTGCTCCTCGGCCTCGCGCAGGATGCCGAGGCGGTCGAGGTGCTCCAGAACCGTCCAGTGGTAGACCATCGCCCGGGGCGAGTCGATGATGTGCGGCTCCGCCTCCACGACGGTCACAGCCAGCCCGCGCTGCGCGAGGCCGAGCGCCGTGATGAGGCCGACCGGGCCCGCGCCCACGATCAGCACACCCTCGTCTCGTTCCATGGCGGCAGCCTACGAAAGAGCAGACATATCCTCCGCGGATGACCGAACGCTTCCCCCAGCTCGCCGTGGAGGACCTCGACGACGAGCAGCAGCGCGCGATCGCGCCCATCCTGGAGTACACGGGCAGCATCTCCGGGCCGTTCAACGCGACGCTGCGCAGCGCGCGGCTCACCGAGACGTCGTTCACGCTCGGCACCTACCTGCTCTTCGAGACCGGCATCTCGCGGCGGCTGACGGAGATCGCGATCCTCATCGGCGCGCGGCACTCCGGCTCGCAGTTCGAGTGGTGGGCGCACCACCGCCGCGCGCTGGAGGAGGGCGTGCCGGAGGAGCTCTGCGACGCGCTGCGCCAGGGGCGCCGGCCCGACGGGCTCGACGAGCAGGAGGGCGTGCTCTACGACTTCTGCGTCGAGCAGCTCACCGCGCCCGAGGTGAGCGACGCGACGTTCGAGCGCACGAAGGCCGTCTTCGGCGAGCGCGGCATCGTCGACCTGACCTATCTGCTCGGCTTCTACGGGATGATCGGCGGGGTGCTGAAGGTCGCCGCCGTGACGCCGCCGGACGGATCGATGCCCCTCGAGCCGATGGAGGCGCCGTTCGCGGCATGAGCGTCCTCGCACGTCGCATCGCCGCGCAGGGCCTGGCGTCGCGCAGCGCGACGACGCTCGACGTCCTGCGCTCCTGGACGGTGCAGGACTCGCCGCCCGGCGCTGCGGCGACGGCGATCGCCGCGCGTGCGAAGACGGTGACGCTCGACGAGGCGCTGGCGGACCGCGACGCCGTCGCGCTCTACAACCCCCGGACCGCGACCGCGATCCTGCCCTCCGACGAGGCCGCCGCGTTCGCGACGGCGCTCATCGCGCCGGACGAGGGCGACGAGGCGAGGATCGCGGTGGAGTCGATCTCCGACGCGCTCGACGGCCGGACGCTGAGCCGCGACGATCTCCACGAGGAGCTCCGTGGCCGGCTGCCGGAGAAGATGCTGCCGTGGTGCGACGGCTGCCAGAGCCATCACGCACGACGCTGGGTGCTCGTGACCGCCGGGCTGCACGGCCGCCTGTGCATCGCGGGGCGGGCGGGCCGCCAACCCGAGTTCGCGCGGACGGACCAGTGGATCACCTGGGACGCGCCTCCGCGGGAGGAGGCGGGCGCCGAGCTGGTCCGGCGCTTCCGGATCGCGTACGGCCCGTCGACGCCGGCGGACTTCGCGGCCTGGGCCGGGATCGAGGGCCCGCACGCGAAGGCGCTGTGGGAGCTCGTGCCCGAGGAGGAGGAGTCCACGCGCAAGCCGCGCCGCGCGAAGGGCGTGCGCCTGCTCGCGGCCGGCGACCCGCTGCTGCTCGCCCGCGACCGCGACGCGCTCGTCCCCGACAAGGACCTGCGCGGGCGGGTGTTCCGGCCGACCGGATCGCCCGGCGTCGTCCTGCGCGACGGGGAGCTGGCCGGCCTCTGGCGGGCCCGCAAGAAGGGCAAGCGGCTCGAGGTCGAGGTCGAGGAGCTCGGCTCGCTGGACCTCGAAGCGGTGCGCCGCGAGGCGGAGCGCATCGCCCCGCTGCGGGGATGCACCGACGTGGCGGTAGGATCGGCGCGTTCGTAGGTCGAGGGTGCGGGAAGCCGGTGCGAGACCGGCGCGGGCCCGCCACTGTGACCGGGGATGCCGTCCGCGGCGAGCGCAGCACGCGCCCGCAGCCACTGCACACGATGTGCGGGAAGGCGCGAGACGGTCGGCCCGGGAGCCAGGACACCCACCCTCGCCGCCCACTCGCGTCTCGCCCTCGTGGAAAGGGGTGCCGTGTCCCATCGTCGCCTGAGGCCGCTCATCGCAGCCTCCCTGCTCGTCCTCATCGTCCCGGCCGCGGCCTCCGCGGCTCCCGCCGGCGACGTCTCCATCCGCGTCGAGGGCTCCACCGCGACGCTCGCGGGGCCCGCCGTCGTCCGCACCGTCGACGGTGCGTTCACGAAGGCGGCCGCGGCCGGTCCTCCCGCGACCTGCTCGTCCACGTCGATCGGCGGCGCGCTGGAGACGCTGACCGCCGGCGGCTGGAACGGCACGAACGGCAGCGTCGGCATGTCCCTGGAGACGATCCTCGGCGAGACGCACCTGTTCACCTCCGACGCCTACTGGAACCTCTACGTCAACGACGCCCCGGCCAGCATGGGCATCTGCACCCAGGAGCTCTCGCCGGGCGACCGTGTCCTCGTCGCGCCGTCGTGCACCGGCGCGGACACGCCGACGTGCTTCTCGGGCGATCCGCTCGAGCTCGCCGGGCCCGCGACGGCGCCGCCCGGCGCGCGCGTGACGCTGCACGCCGACGAGTACACGGTCACCTTCGGCTCGGCGCCCGACTTCATCAACACGACGACGCCCGCGCCGTCCGCGGGCGCGACGATCACCGGGGCGGGCCAGACCGTCACGACCGACGCGGCGGGCAACGCGACCGTGACGCTCGCCGCGAGCGCCGGCCCGCAGGGGTTCACGGTGACGAAGGGCGACCGCGTCCGGGGCACGGCCGTCGTCTGCGCGACGACCGGAGCGGACGGCGCGTGCGCGCCGGTCCAGGCGCAGGCGGGCGGCCGGCCGGCGGCCACGTGCGCGACGAACGGCCATGACGGCAAGTGCGGGACGGCGGACAAGACGCCGCCGTACGCGCGCATCGCCGCGATCAAGGACGGCCAGCGCTTCGCGAAGGGTCGCGGGCCGCGGGCGCTGCGCGGGACCGTCGCGACCGAGCCCGCCGGCCTGAAGTCGCTGCGGCTGCGGCTCACGCGCAACGACGACGGTCGCTGCAGCGCCTACGACGGCACGAAGGAGCGCTTCGTCCGCACGAAGCGCTGCGCCGCCTCGGCGGGCCGGACGTTCGCGATCGGCACGGCGCAGGACTTCTCCTACCTGCTGCCGCGCCGCCTCGGGGCGGGGCGCTACGTGCTCGACGTGTTCGCCGTGGACGGCGCCGGCAACCGCGGTCAGCTGACGCGCGGGCAGAGCCGCGTCGTGTTCCACGTGCGCTGAGTGGATGGCCCGGCGGTGGCGAGCACTTCCCGGTGCGCTCGTGGTGCTCGCCGCCGCCTGCCTGACCGCCTGCGGCGCGGGGGCGGGGTCGCCGTCCTCCGACGCCCGCCTGCTCGTCACCGCCGACTTCGGGAACCGTGTGCTCGTGCGCGATGACGCGCCGAAGGTCAGGGGGGCGGACACCGTCATGCGCCTCGTGCAGCGCAACGCGAAGGTGACGACGCGCTACGGCGGCGGGTTCGTCCAGTCCATCGACGGGCTCGCGGGCGGGCAGCGCGGCGGCCGTCCCGTGGACTGGTTCTTCTACGTCGACGGCGTGCTCTCCGACCGCGGCGCCGCCCAGGTCCGCGTGGGCGACGGCGACGCCGTGTGGTGGGACCACCACGACTGGGGGTCGGGACCGGGGAGCGGCTCCGCCGTGGTCGGGTCGTTCCCGGCGCCGTTCACGTCCGGCGCGGCACTCGCGTGCATCCCGGCGACCGCGCCCGCGTGCGCGACGACGCGACAGGCCCTCACGCGCGCGGGCGCGCGCGTCGAGTCGGTCGCACCGTCGGCGCTCGGCCGCGGCGACGTCCCCGGCGTGCTCGTCGGGACCGCCGGCGCGATCCGCGACACCCGCGTCGGGCGCCTGCTGCGCCAGGGCCCCGAGGGCAGCGGCGTCTACGCGCGCCCGGCCCGCGACGGGAGCGAGATCGCCCTGCTCGACCAGCGGGGACGCCGCGTCCGCGCCGCCGGCGCGGGCGCCGGGCTCGTCGCCGCGACGCGCACCGAGGGCCAGGCTCCGGTCTGGACCGTCACCGGCACCGACGACGCAGGGGTCGGGGCGGCCGCGGGCGCGCTGACGCAGGATCGCCTGGCGACCCGGTTCGCCGTCGCCGTCGAGGGATCGGACACGACGCCGCTGCCGCTGGAGCCCGATCGATGAGCCCGCTGCACGCTGCGCGGGCGAGCGCGGGCGCGGCCTGGTGCGCGGCGATCGTCGTGTGCGGCCTGCTCTACGAGCACCCGCTCGTGCTCGGCGTGCTGTGCGCCGCCGTCCTCGTCGCGGGCGCGCTCGCGGGCGTGTGGGCCGAGATGTCGCGCGCGCTGCGGCTCTGCCTGCTCGCCGCACCGCTCATCGTCGCGATCAACCTGCTCGCCAACCGCAACGGGCTGACCGTCTTCTGGCGCCTCGGCGACGTCCCGCCGTTCGGGCAGATCGACCTCACGGTCGAGGCGCTCGCGTACGGCGGCGCGCTGGCGCTGCGGCTGGCCGCCATGGTGCTCGTCGCCGCGCTGTTCGCGTCGGCGGTCGACGTCGACGCCCTCCTGCTGGGCGCGCGGCGGATGTCCGCCCGCTCCGCGCTCACGGCCGTGCTGTCCGTCCGCCTCGTGCCCGTGCTCGCCCGCGACGCGCGCCGACTCGACGAGGCGCGCCGCTGCCGCGCGGACGGCGGCGGCACCGGCGCGCCGGCGAAGCTCGCGGTCCTGCGCGCGATCTGCGCGGGGGCGCTCGATCGCGCCGGCGACGTGGCGACGACGCTCGAGGTCCGCGGCTACGGCACCCACGGCCGTCCGGAGCGCCGTCGCGAGCCGTGGTCGCGGCAGGACATCGCCTTCGTGGTCTCCGCCCTCGCGGTCCTCGCCCTCGCGATCGGCGGGCGCGCGACGGGCCTCGCCTCGTTCTCCGCGGTCCCGGCGCTCGACGCGCCGGTCGGCCCCGGCGAGCTGGCGCTCGCCGCCGCGCTGGCGGCCGCCGTCCTCGCGCCGTTCGCCGTCCGGAGGGGGATGCGGTGAGCGTCCTCGAGCTCGAGCGCGTGTCCTACGCGTATCCCGGCGCGCGCGAGCCCGCGCTGCGCGACGTGACGCTGCGCATCGACCCCGGGGAGTTCGTCGTGCTCGCCGGCGGGTCCGCGGCCGGGAAGTCGACGCTCCTGCGCGCGGCCGCCGGCATCGTGCCGCACGTCCACGGCGGGACGTTCGCCGGCGAGGCGCGCTGCGGCGGGCTGGACACCCGCGACCATGGTCCCGCGTCGCTGTCGGCCACGGCCGGAAGCCTGTTCCAGGACCCCGAGACGCAGGTCGTCATGGGCTCGGTCCGCGCGGAGATCGCGTTCCCGCTCGAGGGCCGAGGCGACGGAGCGGGCGCCGTCGCGCGCGGGGTGGAGGAGGTCGCGCTCGCGCTCGGCATCGCGCACCTGCTGGACCGCCGCACCGGCGATCTGTCGGGCGGCGAGCTGCAGCGCGTCGCGCTCGCCGCGGCGCTGGCCCGCCGCCCGCCGCTGCTCCTGCTCGACGAGCCGACCTCGCAGCTCGACCCGGTCTCCGGGGACGAGCTGATCTGGCTCCTGCGCCGCCTGAACGAGGAGTGGGGGACCGCGGTCGTGCTGGCCGAGCACCGCCTGGAGCGCTGCCTCGCCGCCGCCGACCGCGTCGTCGCGCTGCGCGACGGCGCCGTCGCCTGCGATGCGGCGCCGCACGGGTTCCAGGACTGGGCCGTCGATCACGCCCCCGAGCTCGCGACCCCCGCCGCCACGCTCTTCGCGGAGGCGGGACTGCGGCCGCTGCCCACCGGCGTGAAGGACGCGCGCCGGTCCCTGGCCGCGCTCGGGCTGCTGCCGGAGGCCGAGGCGCAGCCCGACACGCCGTCGCCCTCGAGGGCCGAGCGGCGCCGCGCCCGGCGCGACGCGGCGCTGCGGCTCGACGGCGTGTGGCACGAGCTGCGCAGCGGCCCCGTGCTGCTGCGCGGGGTCGACCTCACCGTCGAGCCGGGGGAGCGCGTCGCGCTCATGGGCCGCAACGGCGCGGGCAAGTCGACGCTCCTGCGCCACGCCGCGGGCCTCATGGCGCCGACGCGGGGCAAGGTCCGCGCCGCCGGACGCGTCGCGCTGCTGCTGCAGAACCCAGGCGACTACGTCCTGCACGACCGCGTCGGCGACGAGGCCCCCGCGGCCGCGCTGCGCGCCGTCGGCATCGAGCACCTCGCGGACCGCCACCCACGCGACCTGTCGGGCGGCGAGCGCCAGCGCCTGGCCCTCGCGGTCGTCCTGGGCGACGGCGAGCACGAGGCGGCGACCGTCCTCCTCGACGAGCCGACGCGCGGCATGGACCGCATCCAGAAGGCCGCGCTCGCGGACCGCCTCCACGCGTTCGCCGCGCACGGCCGCGCGGTCGTCGTCGCCACGCACGACGCCGAGTTCGCCGCGGCGGTGGCCGACCGCGTCGTGCTCCTCGCCGACGGTCGCGTCATCGCCGACGGCACCGCCGCGTCGCTGCTCGGCGGGGGCTGGTACTTCGCCACCGAGACCGCCCGCGTGCTCGGCGGCGCCGGCGGGGCGCTGCTGCCGTCGCAGGGCGCCCGGCTGCTGCACACGACCGACACCGTGGAGGTCCCATGACCTGGCCACTCGCCTCGCTGCTCGTCCTCGTCGCCGCGCTCGCCGCCGGCGCCGCGTGGTGGGAACGCGGGCGCCCGTCGTCGCGGCTGCTCGCGCTCGTCGCCGCCCTGGCGGCGCTCGCGGCGCTCGGCCGCCTGGCGTTCGCCCCGCTGCCGAACGTCAAGCCGACGACCGACATCGTGCTCATCAGCGGCTACGTCCTCGGCGGCGCACCCGGGTTCGTGGTCGGCGCCGTCGGGGCGCTCGCGTCGAACGTCGTGTTCGGGCAGGGCCCGTGGACCCCGTGGCAGATGGCCGCGTGGGGCTCGGTCGGCCTGATGGGCGCATGGCTCGGGGTCGTCACGGGCCGGCGCCTGGGACGCATCCCGCTCGCGATCGCGTGCGGCGCCGCCGGGCTCGTGTTCGGCGCGATCATGGATCTCTCGACGTGGGCGACCCTGTCGGGCTCGCACACGCTCGCGGCCTACCTCACCATCGCCGGCGTGTCGCTCCCGTTCAACCTCGCGCACGCGGCCGGCAACGTCGTCTTCTGCCTCCTCTTCGGTCCCGTCCTCGTCGCGGCGCTGGAGCGCTCGGCGCTGCGCTCGCACGTCACGTGGCGGCCCGCGGGGGCCGTCGTGCCCGTCCTGGCGGTGGCCGCGGTGCTCGCGGGCGCCGCGTTCGTGCCCGAGCCCGCCGAGGCGGGTTCGCGCGGCGTGGACTACCTGCGCGCGGCCCAGAACCGCGACGGAGGCTTCGGCGGCACGAAGGGCGAGGCGTCCACGCCGCTGTACGCGGCATGGGCGGGGATCGGGATCGCCGCCGCGGGCGAGCGGTGCGGCGGCCCGCTCACCGCGTACCTGCGACGGACCGGCGCCACCGTGCGCGGGGTCGGGGACGTCGAGCGGACGATCCTCGCGCTGCGGGCGTGCGGGAGCGGCACCACGGTCGGCGGCCGCGACCTGCTCGCGGACCTGCGGCGGGCCCAGCGCGGCGACGGCTCCTGGAGCGGCCTCGTCAACGCGACGGCGTTCGGCGTCCTCGCCCTGCGCGCCGCCGGCGTGCCCCGCTCGTCCGCCTCGCTGTCGAAGGCGTTGCGCTGGGTCACCGCCCGGCAGCACGCCGACGGCGGCTTCTCGTTCCCCGGGCGCACGGGCCGCAGCGACATCGACGTGACCTCCGGCGTCGTCCAGGCCCTCGCCGCCGTCCGCGGCCGCGACATCGGCACCGCGGGCAGGCGGGCGGTCGCGTTCCTGCGGGGCCAGCAGCGGCCCGACGGCGGGTTCCCGCTGACCGCCGGCGGCGCGTCGAACGCGCAGAGCACGGCCTTCGCCGTCCAGGCGCTGGTCGCGGCCGGGGTCCGTCCGGGCGCCGTCCGCCGGAACGGGTCGCGGACCGCCACCGGCTACATCGGCAGCCTCACGACCGCCGACGGCTCGGTGCGGTACTCACGCACGTCGGCGCAGACGCCGGTGTGGGTGACCGCGCAGGTCCTGCCCGCGTTGAGCGCCCGCCCGCTGCCGGTCACCCCAGGCTGAGCACACCGCAATCCAAGGTTAATCACACGTAGCGTGAGCAACTATGTAGGTTCGCCCCGGAGGGCGGCGTGGGGGAGCCGTCGAATTTCGGACGGGATTCGAGGAGGACGTGTGAGAGGTCTACTGATGCCGCTGCGGCTGTTGGCGATGGTCGCGGTGTTGTCGTTCGCGCTGGCGAGCTGCGGAAGTGACGACGACAGCTCGTCGAGCGGCGGCGGCGGTGGTGCCGCCAAGGAGGCCGGAGGCACGACGCCGGACGAGGCGAAGTGCGGCATGGCATCCGGGGAGAAGGCGACCGGCGATCCGATCAAGGTCGGCGCGATCGTGACGAAGATCCCCGGCATCGACTTCACGGACATCACCGACGCAGCGAAGGCGTACTTCGACTGCGCCAACGACAACGGCGGCATCAACGGTCGTCCGGTCCAGTACATCGTCGAGGAGCACGGCACCGACCCGCAGCAGGTCGGCTCGCTGGCGACGAAGCTCATCGAGTCCGACAAGGTCACGTCGTTCGTCGGGAACACGAGCATCCTCGACTGCCCGGTGAACCACGAGCTCTACGAGAAGAACGACTACTACGCGATCGTCGCGGGCGTTCCGAACGAGTGCTTCAGCACGCCGAACATCGCCGCGCTGAACATGGGGCCGCTGTACTCGAGCCTCGGCGCGGTGCGCTACGTGATCGACAAGGCCGGCGCGAAGGGCACGCTCGTCATCGTGTCGCCCAAGCAGCCGGGCAACGAGGCCGTCAACCAGGGCGCGCTCTCCTACGCGAAGCAGCAGGGCCTGAAGACCGTCAGCCGGCTCGAGAACGTGCCGATCTCCGATCCCGCGTCGCTCGCCCAGGCGATCGTGTCGCAGGCCGGTGACGGCGGCGGAGTGGTGCTCGACTTCACGCCCCCGGAGGGCGTCAAGATCATGCAGGCCGTCGCCCAGCAGGGCCTGATCGACAAGGTCAAGTGGGGCTCCTCCACGCCGCTGAACGACACGTCGGTCCCCGACGCCGTCGGCCCGGACTGGGAGGGCAAGATGTTCATCAACGCCGAGCTGGCGCTGTTGGACTCCGACGGCCCGGACATGCAGCTCTACCGCGCGGTGAACAAGAAGTACTCGCCCGACAACCCGGTCGGCAGCTTCGGCCAGATGGGCTTCGTCGCCGCCAAGATGTTCGTCGACACGATGCTCAAGGTCCCGGAGGACCAGCTCAACAAGGAGGGCATCAACAAGGCCCTCCTGGACATCAAGAACTACAAGACGGACATCCTCTGCAAGCCCTGGTACTTCCAGAAGATGAAGCTGCACGTCCCGAACAACACCGATCGCACGGTCACGCCCAAGGGCAGCAAGATGACCGAGATCGAGGGATGCACCGACATCCCTGACTCGTACCCGGACCTGAAGTACGTCCGCGAGTTCGAGGCGCAGAACGACGTGAACAAGTAGTCGCGGTCCTCATCGGCGGCGCCCGCCTCGGCGGGCGTCGCCGGTCAGCGCTTTTCCTGAGAATCACCGAACGTTAATCGCACATGCCGTACGAACCTCTGTAGGTTCCCGCCGACGAAGGGTGGCGTGTGCTGGTTCGTCGACGTCTCGGCGAGTCGCGCGGGAGCTTGGGAGGGCGCTCGTGCGAATTGGGGACGCCTGCGTGCCACGCAGTGCCGCCGGTACTGGATGGTGCGAGGAGGAGTACTAGTGAAGGATCTACTCAAGCCGCTGCGACTGCTGGCCGTGCTGGCCACGCTCGTGTTCGCGGTCGGCGTTGCCGCCTGTGGCAGCGACGACAACGATTCGTCGGGTGGCGGCGGCGGAGGCGGCAGCGTCAAGGAGGCCGGCGGAACCACGCCGGACGAGACGAAGTGCGGCGACGGCACAGGGGAGAAGGCCACCGGGACGCCGATCAAGGCCGGCTCGATCACCACCAAGATCCCCGGCATCGACTTCACCGACGGCTCGGACGCCGCCGCTGCGTACTTCAAGTGCGTCAACGACAACGGCGGCATCAAGGGCCACCCGGTCGACTTCATCGTCGAGGAGCACGGCTCCGATCCGCAGCAGGTCGGCTCGTTCGCGACCAAGCTCGCGGAGAACGACAAGGTCGACGCGTTCGTGGCGGGCTTCTCGATCCTCGACTGCCCGGTCAACCACGCCTACTACGAGAAGAACGACTTCTACCCGATCGTGGCCGGCGTGCCGAACGAGTGCTTCAACACGCCGAACATCGCCGCGCTGAACATGGGCCCGGGCTACTCGAGCCTCGGCGCCGTGCGCTACGTGATCGACAAGGATCAGGCGAAGGGCGCGATGGTCGTCGTCTCTCCGAAGCAGCCGGGCAACGAGGCGGTCAACCAGATCGCCCTGTCCTACGCCAAGGAGAAGGGCCTGAAGGCGATCAGCCGCCTGGAGACCGTGCCGCTCGCGGATCCGGCGTCGCTCGTGCAGGCGATCGTGGCGCAGGCCGGTGACGGCGGCGGCGTGGTCCTGGACTTCACCCCGCCGGAGGGCGTGAAGATCCTGCAGGCCGCAGCGCAGCAGGGCGTCATCGACAAGGTCAAGTGGGGCTCCTCCACGCCGCTGAACGACACCTCGGTGCCGGACGCGATCGGCAAGGAGTGGGAGGGCAAGATCGCCATCAACGCCGAGCTGGCGCTGCTGGACTCCGACGGCCCCGACATGCAGCTCTACCGCGCGGTGAACAAGAAGTACTCGCCCGACAACCCGCTGGGCTCGTTCGGCCAGATGGGCTTCGTCGCGGCGAAGATGTTCACGGACACGCTCCTGAAGCTGCCCGAGGACCAGCTGAACAAGGAAGGCATCAACAAGGCCATCCTGAACATCAAGAACTACAAGACCGACGTGCTCTGCAAGCCCTGGTACTTCCAGGAGATGAAGCTGCACGTCCCGAACAACACGGACCTCACCGTCACGCCGAAGGACGGCAAGATGGTCCAGCAGGAGGGATGCACCGACATCCCCGACTCGTACCCGGACCTCAAGTACGTCCGTGAGTTCGAGGCGACAGCACGACGTGAACAAGGGCTAGGGCTTCGACTTGTCGAAGCCTTGGCAGAAGGCTTCGCCTTCTGCCGGCCCACGGTGCAAAGGCGGGCATGCGAACATTGCGCATGCCCGCCACGCACTACGCGCCGCCGGACCAGGTGCACTTCACCTGGGATGCCGGTCACGCGCCCTCGCTGACGATCGCCGACGGCGACACCGTCGTCTTCCACACCCGCGACGTCAGCGACAACCAGATCGGCCCGGACTCCGACCAGAGCGTCGTGGCGGGGATCGACTGGGACCGGGTCTATCCGCTCGCCGGACCCGTGTACGTCGAGGGCGCGAAGCCCGGCGACACGCTGGCGGTCGAGATCCTCGACCTGCACACGCAGGGCTGGGGATGGACGGCGATCCTCCCCGGGCTCGGCCTGCTGGCCGACGAGTTCCCGGACCCGTACCTGCGGGTCTTCGACATCTCCAACGGCGACGTCGTGCCGTTCCGGGAGGACATCGAGATCCCGCTCACGCCGTTCTACGGCACCATGGGCGTCTGCCCCGCCGGCGCGAGCGCGCAGCCGGTCATGCCGCCCGGGACCTTCGGCGGCAACATGGACACCCGCCAGCTCGTCGCCGGCACGACGCTGTACCTGCCCGTGCAGGTCGACGGCGCGCTGTTCTCCTGTGGCGACGCGCACGGCTGCCAGGGCGACGGCGAGGTCTGCGTGACCGGGCTCGAGGCGCCGATGTACGGCGCGCTGCGCTTCAGCGTCGAGTCCGGCCGCTCGATCCCAGGGCCGCAGTTCAAGACCTCGGGCCCGCTGACCCCGAGCGTCGACTTCGGCGGCTGGTACGGCACGACCGGCGTCGGTGGGGACCTGTACAAGGCATCTCAGGACGCGATCCGGGCGATGATCGCCCACCTCGGCGAGCGCTACGGGCTCTCGGGCGAGGACGCCTACCTGCTCTGCAGCCTGTGCGTCGACCTCAAGATCTCGGAGATCGTCGACGCGGGCGAGTACGTCGTCAGTGCGCTGCTGCCCGACGCTGTGTTCGTCGACTGAACCGGTCGCTGCGCTCCCCGCGGACGTCGAGGGCGTCGAGCGGCAGGTAGAGGTCCGGGTCGGCTCCGGCGAGGCCCGCGGGGAGGCGTCGCAGGGGCTTGCCGGCCCGATCGCAGAACACGGCCTCGCCGCCGACGCGTCGCACGCACACCCGCGGCTCGTTGGAGATCGGGTGGCGGTGGCCCACGCCGTAGACGTACACGCCGGGCTCAGGCAGGTAGCAGCTGCGGCCGCGTGCGTCCGTGCCGAGCGCGAAGCCGTCGAGGTCCATGTCCTCGGCGGCGTCGGCGTGGCGCAGCCGGCGGCGCATGTTCTTCTGCGCGCGCCAGGGGACCCCGAGCACCGGGATGCCGGTCCGCGCGCCGAGCAGGCAGAGCAGCCAGACCACCACGACGACCCAGAGGATCAGCCAGAGGCCTTCGAACACGTTCGCGATGTCCACACATCACAGAACGCTGCGGGCAGGCTGAAATTGCAACCGAACCCCGGGGTGTCCGTCCTGCAACACCCCGGGGAAACGGTGCAACGGCGTGGCTAGGCGGCGGCTCCGTTGGACGTCTTCGCGTCCTCGATCGCCTGCCAGACGCGCTCGGGGAGCGCGGGCATGTCGATGTTCTTGACGCCCAGATGCGACACGGCGTCGACCACCGCGTTCCAGATCGCCGGGGTCGAGCCGATGGCGCCGGACTCGCCGATGCCCTTGGCCCCGAGCGGGTTCAGCGGGCTCGGCGTCTGGGTGCGCTCGGTCTCGTAGCTCGGCAGGTCGCTCGCCGACGGCATCGCGTACGACACGAGCGAGCCGGTCGAGCAGTTGCCGTCCTCGTCGAACGCGATGAGCTCGAACAGGGCCTGCGCGGCGCCCTGCGCGATGCCGCCGTGGATCTGGCCCTCGGCCAGCAGCGGGTTGAGGATGCGGCCGGAGTCGTCGACCGTGATGTGGCGCAGGAGCTTCGTGAGCCCGGTCTCCGTGTCCACCTCGACGAGCGAGACGTGCGCGCCGAAGGGGTAGCTGGAGTCCGGCGTCGCGAAGTCCGTCTCCGCGGCCAGGCCCGGATCGACGCCCTCGGGCAGGTTGTCGACGTCGACCGCCGCCTTGGCCAGGTCGGCCCAGGAGACGTTCGCGTCCGGCGAGCCCTTCACGCCGAGGCCCTTGTTGGGCACGACGTCGATGTCGTCCGCCGAGGCCTCCAGCAGCGACGCGGCGATCTGCTTGCCCTTGTCGAGCACCGTGTTCGTCGCGTTGAACACCGCGCTGCCGCCGACCTGCAGCGACCGCGAGCCCATCGTGCCCATGCCGCGCGGCACCGTCGCCGTGTCGGAGTGCACGACGATGACGTCGTCCATCGGGACGCCGAGCACGTCGGAGACGATCGCGGCGAACATCGTGTCGTGGCCCTGGCCCTGGGGCGAGGTGCCGGACGACACGGTGACCTTGCCGTTCTCGTCGACGATGCAGGTGCCGATCTCCGACCCCATGCCCGTCAGCTCGACGTAGGTCGCCAGGCCGATGCCGAGCTGCTTGGGATCGCCGCTGGCGCGGCGCTCCGCCTGCTGGGCGCGGAGCTCGTGGTAGCCGGAGTTCTCCAGCACCTTGTCCATCGCCTGCTCGTACTCGCCGGAGTCGTAGGACGCGCCGGCGACGGTCGTCAGCGGGAACGCGTCCGGCTGGATGAAGTTCCTCCGCCGGAGCTCCGCCGGGTCCATGTCCAGCTTCACGGCGAGCTGGTCCATGGCGCGCTCGAGGAGCGCCGTCGCCTCCGGGCGGCCCGCCCCGCGGTACGCGCCGATCGGTGTCGTGTTCGTCACGACCGCCTGGAACGCGAAGTCGACCTTGGGGATCTGGTAGACGCCGGACGCCATGAGGCCGGTGAGCAGCGGCATGAGCGTCGCGTCGGCCGGATAGGCGCCGCAGTCGGCGATGACCCGCAGCTTGATGCCGGTGAGCTTGCCGTCCTTGGTCGCGCCGAGCTCCACGTCCTCGACCTGGGCCCGACCGTGCTGCATCGAGATCATGGTCTCCCAGCGGCTCTCGACGTACCGGACGGGCTTGTCGAGCTTGAGCGCGATCGCGGCCAGCGCGACTTGCTCGGGGTACGTGGCGATGCGGGCGCCGAACCCGCCGCCGACGGTCGGGACCGTGACGCGGATCTTCTCCGGCTCCAGGTCCAGCGAGCCGGCGAGCGCCCCCTGACCCATGTGCGGCGACTGCAGCGGCGCCCAGAGGCGCACGCCGCCGATCTCCGGATCGGGTGCGGCGACCGCCGCGGCCGGCTCCATCGGGACCGCGGCCAGGCGCTGGTTGACGAACCGGCTGGAGATCTTGACCTCGGCGTCGTCGAGCGCGCCGGCGGCGCCGAGCGGCGCCTCGGCGGCGAGGTTCGTGCCTGCCTCGTCGAAGAGGATCGGGGCGCCGTCCTCGAGCGCCTTCGTCATGTCGACGAGCACGGGCAGCTCGTCGATGTCGACCTCGACCAGGTCGACCGCGTCGACCGCCTGCGCATGGGTCTCCGCGACGACGACCGCGATCGCCTCGCCGATGAAGCGGACCTTGTCCTTGGCGAGGATGGGCCGGCGCATCGTCTCCGGCGAGGGAACCGGCGGGCCGGCGTTGGGGAGGTCGTTCAGCCCGAGGTCGTCGGCGGTGTAGACCGCCACGACGCCCGGCGACTCCTTCGCTGCGCTCGTGTCGACGTTCGCGATCGTGCCGTGAGCAACGCCCGCGCGGACGAACGCACACGAGAGCATGCCGGGAAGCTTGATGTCGTCCGAGTACCGACCCTGCCCCTGGATCAGCGTCGGATCCTCACGACGCTTGATCCGGGTGCCGTACTTCGCGTTTACCGCCACGTGTCTCCTTTCGCGGGCCCGTCACCGCTGCCCGGCGCAACGTATCGCACGGAGAGCGCGTCGAGCAGGGCATCCAGGTCGGTGCCCGGCTCCGCCGCCAGGCGCTCGTAGAGCTCGGCGGCCGCCTCGTGGAAGCCGCCCGGCAGTCCGTCCGCCGTGAGGCTCGCCGCGATCTCCTCCATCTCGCCCACCCAGCGCCAGGCCTTGCCGGCCGCTCCGCGCGCGGCCTGCGCCGAGCGCTCGTCGAGGCCGGGATGGCTGATCGCCCACTCGGCGAGCAGCGCCTCCTCGACGCCCTCGGCCCTGGCGAAGCCGCGGACGGCGAGCAGGAGCGCCGCGCTGCCCTTCGTCCAGCCGGCGTAGGCCATCTTCGTCGCCGACGCGGCGCCGATCTCCGTCCCGACGACCCGCGCGCGCACGCGCGTGCCGTCGAACAGCCGCGCGACGTCCTCCGCGCCGGCGCCGGACAGCAGCAGGCTCACCGACGTGTCGCGCCCGGGCGGCGGGCCGATGAGACCGCCGTCGATCGCGCGGCCGCCCGCGCCGGCGATCGCCGCGGCGACATCCCGCGCGGTGGCGGGGGAGACCGCGTTGGCGTCCACGAACAGCGCGACGCGGCCGGCGACCTGCGCCGCGACGTCGCGCGCCGCGTGCGGCGGGCAGACCGACAGGACGAGATCGCTCGTGCCGGCGAGACCCTCGATCGTCCCCGCGTCGCGCAGCCCGGCGTCCGCCGCGCGCCGCGCGGTCTCGGGGCTTCGGCCCTCGGACGCCCAGACGACGTCGTGGCCGACCTCGCGCAGCTGCGCGCCGAGCGCCGCGCCCATCGCCCCAGGATGCAGCAGGCCGACGACGGTCACGGCCGCTGCCCGAGGATCTCCGTGGTCCCGTCGGGGCGGCCCAGCACGACCGCGCGTGCGCAGTCGAGGAAGAGCCCGTGCTCGACGACGCCCGGGATGGCCCACAGGCTCACGGCGAGCGCGTGCAGGTCGTCGACCGGGCCCAGCGGCGTGTCGAGCAGGAGGTGGCCCTCCTCGGTGACGAACGGGTCGCCGGCGTCGGTGCGCAGCACCGGAGGACCGAGCACCGCTGCGACGCGCTCCGCGGTGATCTCCCAGCCGAACCGGACGATCTCGATCGGCAGCGGGTAGCGGACGCCGAGCCGCTCGGTGTGCTTCTCGGCCTCCGCGACGACCACGAGGCCGCCGCCCGCGTCGCACAGGACCTTCTCGTGGAGCAGGGCGCCGCCGCCACCCTTCAGGAGCTGCAGGTCGGGGTCGATCTCGTCGGAGCCGTCGATGACCATCGCGATCTCGATCTCCGGCGTCAGGCCCACGATCTCGATGCCGACGTCGCGGGCCGCGGCATCGGAGGAGCGCGAGGCGACCGCCGCGCGCAGCGGGACGCCGTCGGGCCAGCGCTCCCCGAGCGCCGCGATGACCGCGCGCACGCCGCGGCCGGAGCCGAGGCCGATGGTGGTCTCGGGCTCGACCCAGCCCGCGACGACCTCGGCGGCAGCGACGCGCGACCGGTCGTCGTCGCTCATGCGTCCCCTTCCAGGAGGCGCTGCACCGACGCGACCTTGTCCTCGAGCGTCTGCGCCTTGTCGCGCCGCTCGTCGAGCTTCAGGACGCTGTAGACGCGCGGCAGGCCGAGCTCGAACGGCACCGCGTGCAGCTCGCCGACGAGGGCGAGGATGTCGCCCGTCTCGCCTTCGAGCGACGTGCCCATCGCGTGCAGCTGGAAGCGCACGCGGTCCTGCGCGGCGAGGCGGCGCTGGATCTCCGCGATGTACCGCGACGCGGACGCGTCCGCGCGACCGAGACCGATGACGGTGAGGTCGGCGGTGGCCACCCACGCGACGCTAGCGCGGCGGGGGCTCGAGTGTCGCCTGGGTTACCAGGCCTGACCGACACCGCAGTGCGGGCACGTCACCGAGGCCGTGACAGGGGCCTCGAAGAGGTAGCCGCACAAGCAGGTGTAGACCGCGCGGTCGTCGGGACCGCCGGAGTCGCGCATCCTGCGCTCGGCCGGATGGACCGGCTCAGGCCGGGGCTCCGGATCGGGCACGACGTGCATCCGGCGGCGGCCGCTGCGGAAACGGTTGCTCGTGGCTGTTCGCATGTTGGAGAGGCGTTGTGCCATCTGGTGCTCTGCCTAACTAGACGCTCCAGATGCCAAGAAGTTTCAAACTTGCTGCCGATTTTCCTGTTCGGACGCGCCATAGAAGGGGATACCGGCGGCCGAGTCCGCCATACTGAGGGGGCGATGGACCCCTCTCGCAAGCGCAGAGTCCGCCTCGTCACGGCGTTGACGGTGGCGCTCCTGCTGGCCGGCGCGCTCGTCTACACGACCTTCAGCGCGGCGAGCCCGGAGCGCATCCCCAGCCAGCTGAGCACGGCGCAGTCCGGCCAGAGCTACAAGCTCGGCGGGAAGGTCGTCGCCGGCAGCGTCAAGCGCACGCCGGACTCCATGACCTTCCAGGTGCAGGACCCCAAGGGCCCGGCCAAGGTGAACGTCAGCTACACGGGCTCGGTGCCCGATCCGTTCCGTGAGGGCCGCGAGGTCATCGTCACGGTCAAGCGCAACGGCGACGGCTTCGTCGGCCAGCGCGACTCGCTCGTGACGAAGTGCCCGTCGAAGTTCCAGTCCGACACGCAGAGCTGAGGCCACCGCGGTGGCGACCTTCGGACGCGCCTGTCTGATCCTCGGCCTCGCGGTCGCCCTGTACGGCATCGCGGCGTCGATCCACGGGGCGCGCACCGGGCGTCAGGACTGGGTCGTCTCGGGACGTCGCGCCGTCTACGCGCTCGCCGGGCTGTCCACCGCGGCGTTCGTGGTCCTCGAGATCGCGTTCCTGCGGTCGGACTTCTCCTTCGAGGTCGTCTCGACGCACTCGTCGACGACCACGCCGCTCTTCTACAAGATGTCCGCGCCGTGGGCCTCGCAGGAGGGCTCGCTGCTCCTGTGGGTGTTCATGCTGTCGATCTGGTCGAGCCTCGTGCTCTTCCTCACGCGCAGGCGCATGCGCGAGATCGCGCCGTGGGCGACGGCGGTGCTGCTCGGCTTCGGCGCCTTCTTCTGCGGCCTGCTCGTCTTCATGGAGTCGCCGTTCCAGGTGCTCCCGGTGGCGCCGCTGGAGGGGACGGGGCTGAACCCGCTCCTGCGCCACCCGAGCATGATGATCCACCCGCCGATGCTGTACTCGGGGTACACGCTCTTCGCGGTGCCCTTCGCGTTCGCGGTCGGCGCGCTCATCACCCGCCGGGTGGACGCCGAGTGGATCCGCTCGACGCGGCGCTTCGCCCTCGGCGCGTGGCTGGCGCTCGGCATCGGCATCCTGCTCGGCGCCCGCTGGTCGTACTCCGAGCTGGGGTGGGGCGGGTACTGGGCCTGGGATCCGGTGGAGAACGCGTCGCTCATGCCGTGGCTGACCGGCACCGCGTTCATCCACTCGATCATGATCCAGGAGCGGCGCGGGATGCTGAAGATCTGGAACGCGTCGCTCGTGCTGTCCACGGGCGTGCTCGCGATCCTCGGCACGTTCCTCGTCCGCTCGGGGATCCTCGACTCGATCCACGCCTTCGGCGCCTCGACGCTCGGCGTCCCGTTCGTGACGCTCATCGCCGTGATGATCGCCGGCTCGATCGCCCTCGTCGTGTCGCGGCGCGAGTCGCTGCGCAGCGAGAACAAGCTCGACTCGCTGCTGTCCCGGGAGGCCGTCTTCCTGGGGAACAACCTCGTGCTCGTCGGGCTCTGCGCGGTGATCTTCTTCGGCACCTTCTTCCCGCTCATCTCCGAGGCGGTCACGGGTGACAAGGCGTCGGTCGGCCCGCCGTGGTTCGACCAGTACGTCGTGCCGCTGGCGCTCGCGCTCGTCCTGCTGAGCGGGATCGGCCCGCTCATCGCGTGGCGCCGCGCGTCCGCCGCGGGCGCCCGTCGCAACCTGCTGCGGCCCGCGCTCTTCGGCGTCGCGGTCGTGATCGTGAGCCTCGTCCTCGGCGCCGGCTCGTCGCCGCCGACCGTGCTCATGTTCGGGCTCGGCGCGTTCGTGATCGGCGGCGTCGTCCAGGAGTTCTGGCGTGGCGCGCGGGCGCGGCGCGCGATGTCCGACGACGGCCCCATCCGCGCTGTGGTCTCGCTCGTGCGGCGCAACCGCCGCCGCTACGGCGGCTACATCGTCCACTCGGGCATGGCGCTCATGTTCATCGGCATCGCGGGGTCCTCCGCGCTGCAGCACGCGAACGACGCGAACCTGAAGCCTGGTCAGTCGATGCGCAGCGGCCCGTACGAGGTGACCTACGTGCGGCCGACGTCGAGCATCACGACGACCTCCGACGGCCGCCTGGAGAAGGTGAACTTCGGGTCGGTGCTCGACGTGAAGCGCGACGGCGAGCACGTCACCACGCTGAGGCCGTCGCGGTCGTTCTTCCCGTCGACGGCGATCGTCGAGTTCGGCCCGGTCGGGCGGTTCTTCGAGGGGGAGGCGACGAGCGAGGTCGGCCTGCAGGCCGGGCTCACGCACGACGTGTGGACCGCGATGACGCCCGACATCGACGCGCTCAAGCCGATCATCGACGAGGGCGACAAGGTCTTCGCGAGGTTCGCCGACGATCCCGACACGACCCCCGAGGCGCGCTCGCAGGCGCTCGCCGCGATCCTCGTCGGGATCACGGAGAACTACCGCCGCAGCCCGCCCCCGACGACGTTCCGCGTCATCGCCTCGCCCCTGGTGACGTGGCTGTGGATCGGCGCCCTCGTCATCGTGGGCGGCGCGCTCATCGCGCTGTGGCCCACGGGCGACCCGGCGCGCCGCCGCGTGCGGGCGGGCTACGCGGCCCGCGTCGCGCAGGATCTCGGCACGACGTCGGGCGAGCGCGAGCCGGAGCCCGAGCCCGTCCGGTCGGCCTGACGGGGTGGAGGTCGTCGCCGTCGTCGCCGTGCTGGTCGCCCTGTGCGCGGTCGTCTTCGTGGTCAGCCAGCCGCTGCGGCGCGGGCCGGAGGCGATGGAGCGCCAGTCGAGCGAGCGGGTGCGCGACCTCGAGGCCGCCCGCGAGGCCAAGTACCAGGAGATCCGCGACGCGGAGCTCGATGCGCGGCTCGGGAAGCTGACCCCGGAGGACCATCGGGAGCTCGATCGCCAGCTGCGGGCCGACGCGATCGAGATCCTGCGTGAGCTCGACGAGCTCGGAAGCTAGACTGAGGGGCGTATGTACACGGTTCTCGCGGTCTTCCAGGTGTTCCTCGCGGTCGGCGTGATCTTCCTGATCCTCATGCACTCGGGGAAGGATGCAGGGCTGTCCGGCGCGTTCGGCGTCGGCACCGGCGCAGGCCCGTTCGGCGGCGGCTCGCTCGTCGAGCGCAACCTGAACCGCTGGACCGTCGCGTTCGCGGTCGTCTTCATCCTCAACACGATCGTCCTGCTCAAGATCTAGGGCACGCCTTCGGCTTAGCCAAGGCGTTCTGTCGCAGAGCGACAGAACGCCGGGCTTCAGGCTCCGGGGGCGTGCCGGCATGGTCACCACGACGTGGTGGCTGTCCATGTACTCGCGCACGGCGGCGACGCGCCCGTCGCGCAGGTCGATCGCGAAGTGGTAGCGGTTGTCGTAGGTCTTGCCGTTGTGGAGCGGCGCGGTGCCCGACGCCTCGATGGCGACGTGGTCGCCCTCGGCGACGACGCGGCCGATGGTCATCTTGGGGCCGCCCCCGACGAACACCTGGTCGCCGGCACGGAAGAACGCCACGATCGCGTCGCGGCCCTGCAGCGGCGGCGGGTCGATGCTCGGCGCCATCATCGTCCACGTCGCGTCCTCGGACATCTGCTCGCGCCACGCGTCGAAGTCCTGGCGCTGCAGCGTCGCCAGGAACTCCAGTGCCAGCGCCTTCGAGTCGGTCACCGTGTCACTCCCGTCACTCTGAACCCGCGCGCCCGCAACGCGGGGCAGACCACCCCGTTCGCGAAGCGCCTTCCGTAGAACTCCCCCTCGCTGACGAGCCGCTGCCCGGCGGTCAGCTCCTCCGTGTCGTGCAGGATGCGCAGCACCGAGTCGGTGAAGCGCACGTCCGTCACGGGCCGCCCGATCCGCCCGTCCTCGATGAGGAACGTGCCGTCGCGGGTCATGCCGGTCAGCAGCGTCTGGCGCTCGTGCACCACGTTCACGTACCAGAGGCGCGTGACGTAGATGCCGCGCTCGATCGGCGCGGCGAGGGCGGCCTCGTCGGCCGCGCCGCCGCCCAGCAGGACGAGGTTCGTGGGGAACGCGCCCTCGGGGGAGCCGCCCGCCTCGACGGCGTGGCCGGTCGAGCGGGTGCCGTCGCCGGCGACCGCCGCGGAGCGCAGGTCGTGGACGACCGCGTTGGCGACGCCGTCGCGGATGAGCGGCACCGCCTGCTTCGGGACGCCGTCCGCGTCGTAGGAGCGCGCGAGCGTGCGCGGGAACGACGGCGTGTCGCTGAGGTTGATCGAGGGGGCGGCGACCTGCTCGCCCAGGCGCCCGCTCAAGGCGCCGCGGCGCTCCGCGTGCGCGAGGCCGTTGAACGCGAGCCAGCCCGCGAACTCGAGCAGGACGGCGACGGCGTCGGCCGAGAGCACGACGGGGTACTCGCCCGGCTCGACCACGATGCCGTCCTCGCGCGGCGCGTGCTCGACGGCGCGCTGCGTGAGCGCGGTCGCGTCGAGCTCGGCCACCGAGCGCGCGGTGGCGGCCGCGTAGCCGCTGCGGCCGTCCGCGTCGCGGCAGACGACCTTCATGAACGCGTCGGTCACGTCGTCGGTCGCGCGGACCCCCGAGCTCGTCGCGATCGCCGTGCGCACGGCGCCCGTGGTCCACAGCCCGAACGCCTCCAGCCCGGCGTCGGCCGCGCCGCGGAACGCCGCTCGCAGCGCGTCCGCGCCCCGTGCCGGAACGAGATCGGCGGTCTCGGCGTCCCAGCCCGCGACCGGCGCCGCGTCGACCGCTGTGGGCAGCCCGGGGTGGTCGCCGTGTCCCGCGCGCGCAGTGGCGCGTGCGACGGCGTCGGCCTTGCGCGCCGCGGCGCGCAGCGAGGCCTCGTCGAGGCGGTTCGTGGTCGCCGACGCGGTGTGCCCGTCGCGCAGGCAGAGGATCTCGACGGTCGTGTCGTCCACGCCGGTCGCCTGCGTCGGCGCGGACCGGGCGAAGCGCGACGACAGCGAGCGCTCGTGCACCACGGTGACCTGCGCGTCGCCGTCGGCATACGACAGCGCGCGTTCTGCGAGCTCGAGCGGCGCCTCGGCCATCAGGCGACGCCGACCTCCACGTCGCGGAACCGCGCCGGGGCGGTCCCGTGCGACACGCGCATGAGCTGGCCCGGCTCGCCCTTGCCGCAGTTGAGCAGCCCGTGGACGCGCCACGAGGACTCCGAGCCCACGGCGTCCAGCGAGCCCCAGAACTGCGGCGTGATCCCGGCGTAGGAGGGGTTGCGGACGAGCCCCGCGAGCTCGCCGCCGCGGATGCGGTGCCCGACCTCGGTGCCGAACTGGAAGTGCAGCCGCCGGTCGTCGATCGACCACGAGCGGTTCGTCTCCAGCAGGATGCCGTCGTCGGTGTCCGCGATGAGGTCCTCGAGGCTGCCGCCGGCCCCGGGGGCGATCGACACGTTCGTCATGCGCACGATCGGCTGGCGGGCGAAGCCGTCTGCGCGGGCGCAGCCGGCGGAGGCGCCGAGGCCCTGCGCGGAGGCCGACTGGCGGTCGGAGAGCGCGGCGAGGAGCGTGCCGTCGGAGATGAGCGTCGTGCGCCCGCCGACGACGCCCTCGTCGTCCCAGCCGAACGATCCCAGCGCGCCGGGGAGCGTCGCGTCGGCGACGACGGTCAGGTGCTCGGACCCGTAGCGCAGGGAGCCGAGGTCGGTGGGGGAGACCCAGCTCGTCCCGGCATAGGACGCCTCGCCGAGCAGGATGCGGTCGAGCTCGAGCGCATGCCCGATCGACTCGTGCACCTGCAGTGCGAGCTGCTCGCTGCCCAGGACGAGCGTGCGGCGGCCGGTCGGGCACGGCGGCGCGGACAGGAGCTCGAGGACCTCCTCGCGGACGCGCGGCGGCGTTGCCGGCGAGGTCGAGCGCCAGGATGCGCTCCCAGCCGCCGAGCCCGACGTCGCCGCCGTGGGCGCTCGGGTAGGAGCGGACCTGCAGCTCGTCGCCGTCCACCGCGATCGCCTGGATGCCGCCGCCGCACTCGACGCGCAGCTGCGTGCAGGCGGCACCTTCGCTCGACGCGAACGCCGAGGTCTGGCGCCGCAGGCTGGACTCGGCGGTCGTCTGCACGATGCGGTCGTCGCCGCGCAGGCCGGCCTCGGCGCCGACGAGCAGCTCGAGGCGGTCCTCGAGCGGGATTCCGAAGGGGTCGATCTCGCACGGCCCGCTCCAGTGCCCGCGCGCGGGCGCGAGCGGGGTCATGGGCCGGTCGGCCGACGCGGGCATCGCCTGCGCCACGCCGAGCGCTGCGCTCAGCGCGCGCTCGGCGCCCGCCCGGGTCGCGTCGCGGGTCGCTGCGAACCCCCACGCGCCGCCGACGCGGACGCGGACGCCGATGCCCTCGCCGGACTGCGCGTCGACGCGCTCGACCTGCCCGTTGCGGATCAGGATGTGCTCGTCGTCGGTGCTGACGTGGCGCGCCTCGGCGTAGGCGCAGCGCCCGGCGGCGAGGTCGACGAGATCCACCAGGAGGTCGAGCATCGGCGCAGGCTGTCACATCCGCGCACGCCCCGGGCAGCTCGGCTGCCCGGGGTGGTGGGAGGGGTGCTCAGGCGCGGACGAGCAGGCCCGCGCGCGGGCGGCGCGTGAACGCGCGGGTGCCGCGGCGGCGCTGGCCGGCGTGCACGCGGGTCGCCCGGAGGCGGAGCAGCTCGACGAGGTCGACCGAGCGCTCGAACGGGTCGGCGACGACCCGGCCGTCGGTGAGGTCGAGCGCGGCGACCGCGACGCCGTCGCGCTCGGCGATGAGGCTGTCGGCGGCGGGAATGGCCGCGCTGTCGAGGGCTGCGAGGCGGGCCAGGACGCGGACGTCCGCGGCCCCGGCGCGGCGGATGACGATGGTGTCGGAGGTGATCATCAGGGAGGCTCCTGAAGCTGCGGGACGGGACTGTTCAAAGGTGTCACGACCGTGCCATCAGTACAAATGACAAAAGGAGACCCCAGGTATAAGATCGCCTCATGCTCGATGTTCGCCGCCTCCGCGTGCTGCGCGCCGTGGCCCAGCAAGGCTCCTTCTCCGCCGCAGCGGAATCGCTCTCCTACACCCAGTCGGCCGTGTCCCAGCAGATCGCCGCGCTCGAGCGCGAGGCGGGCACGCTCCTCGTCCAGCGCAACCCGCGCGGCGTGCGCCTGACCGACGCCGGCACCGCGCTCCTGCGCCACACGGAGGTCATCCTCTCCCGGCTCGCGGACGCCGAGGCCGAGCTCGAGGCGATCGCCGGCCTGCGCTCCGGCCGCCTGCGCCTCGCCGCGTTCCCCTCCGCGGGCGCGACGATCATGCCGAAGGCCATCGGGCGCTTCCGCGAGGCGCACCCGGGCATCGACCTGACGCTGCGACCCGCCGAGCCCGACGACGTCTGCGCGTTCCTCAAGGCGGGCGACTGCGACATCGCGCTGACGATCGACGCTCCGCCGGTCACCGCCGAGCCCGAGGGGGTCGACCTCTTCCACCTGCTCGACGACCCGATGTACGTCTGCCTGCCGGCGACGCACCCGCGCGCCTCCCAGTCACGCGTGAAGCTCGAGGACCTCGCCGCCGAGCCGTGGATCCTCGGCTCGACGGGCCGCTGCCCGGACACCGAGGTCTTCCTCCGCGCCTGCCAGACCGCAGGCTTCGACTGCCAGATCGCCTTCCACTCCGACGACTACCTGTCGATCCAGGGGTTCGTGGCCGCCGGCGTCGGGCTGGCGCTCATCCCCGACCTGGGGCTCATCACCGTGCGCGACGACGTCGTGATCCGCTCGCTGCACGGCAACCCGCCGTACCGCCGCATCTCCGCCGCGATGCTGACCGACGGCTACCGCTCGCCGGCGGCCCTCGCGATGCTCGACATCCTGGCCGAGGTGGGCAGCGAGTTCGAGGCCGGCCGCCGTTCGCTGGCGCTCGTCTCGTGACGACGCCGGGCCGCCGGACGGAAAGCCGGTCGCCGTTCGGGGCCGGCGCGTGGAATGCTGCGCCGTCGATGGCCGACTCGCCCAACGTGGCAGTCGTCAGACGTGCCTTCGACGCGTTCACCCTGCGTGACGTCGAACGGCTCGTCGCGACCTGCTCGCCCGACGTGGAGTTCGATCTGCCGACCGCGCGGCTGGCCCGCACGGGGCAGCCCTACCGAGGGCACGAGGGCGTGCGCACCTACATGCGCGACGCCGCCCGCGTCTGGGCGGAGCTGCGGCTCGAGGCGCGCGAGTTCCACGAGGCCGGCGACCTCGTCGTCGCCGTGGGGCGCGTGTACGCCTGGGGCGAGGGCCGCGTCGTGGACACGCCGTCGGCCTGGGTGTGGACGCTGCGCGACGGGCTCGTGCTGCGCGTGACGGTCTACGAGAGCCGCGCCGAGGCCTTCCTCGCGGCGGGGCTGGCGACCGACTGAGGAGGTCGGAACCGCGGACTCCCGCCCCGATCGGGGGCGATGAGACGAGAGCCCGCGGAACCTGATCGCGCTGCCGCGTCCAGGGTTGGTGGCAGCGCGACGTCCAGGCGGACCGGGCGGGGCCCGCCGTTGAGCTTATGGCGTCACAGACCGCGTACACGATCACCTGACCCGCTCACCGGCGCCGGCGGTGATCGTCCACGGAGTAGCTCGTATCGGTCAGCGTCGCGGTCGCGGTCGCGCACCGCCGCGCCGGTGTAGTTGCCGCCGACGGCGACGGTCCCAGCCGGGCAGACAGCAGTCGACGATGCCGGTCCCCGTCTCGCTCAGAGTGCCTGGCGCGGCGATCTGGGTCACGTCCGGCGAGATTCGGCCCGTGCCGGCGGCGCCTGTCGCACCCGTTGCGCCGGTGTCGCCCTTCGGCCCGGTCGCGCCCGTGAGCCCACGCGGCCCGGACGGGCCCTGCGGCCCGCGCGCCCCGTTCGAGGGCGAGTCGTCGTCCGTCGTGCTGTTCGGGTTGATGAGGTTGCCGCCGCCGGTCCCATTCAGGACGTCCGTGCGGAGCTTCGCGCGCGTCGAGCGTGTTGTTCTTGATCTGTCGGCGCGGTGATGCTCTGGTTCTTGAGCTTCGTGCGCCGGGATCGAGCCGGCCTTGATCTTCGCGCCGGGGATCGAGTTGTTCTTGATCTGGGACGCCCGGATCGTCACGGCGGCGTACGAGCTGCCGCTCAGCGCGACGAACAGCGCGATCATGGCGATGACATGCGCCGAGGTGATTCTGGCGCGCAGCTTCTTGATGATGGACATGGAGGCCTCCTACCTCTGATCTCGTCCGTGGGTCATGGGCGGATGACCCGCCAGGGGCCGCGTGTCGGCCAGCGGTTGTCCGCGTCGTACACGAGCACCCGCACCCGAGCGATCCCTCGCTTGATGCGGATGATCTTCGATTCACCGGTGGCGAATGTGGATTTCGCCCACGTCCCGGCGCCTCGCCGCTGGATCTGCAGCTCCGTCGGGGCCCGTCGGGTGTCTGCCGTGACGTGGACGCAGCGCTCGTGGGTGCCGAGCTCCTCTGCGCTGCAGGACTTCACGACCACGTGTGGCAGCAAGGGGACGCGGACGGTGACCGAGGTCTGGCCGCCTCCGTCGTCCTCCGCCTGCTCGTCCTCGATCGCCTCTCGCGATCGCGTCGGATCAGGCCCGAAGGTCGACACCCAGTACCACCCGGAGGACGTGCCCTCCCGATAGGCGACCGCGATGCCGATGGTGCGGTACGTCTGCTCGCGCATCGTGCGCTCGTGGGGCGGCGACAGCCGCCACTGCTCGAAGGTCGAGGCCCCGTCCGGGTAGCCGGCCGCGGAGTTCTCGGCGGCGAGGTCGGGGAACTTGTAGCCGAAGGACGCCAGTCGCGACGCGGGCAGGCGGCCCAGCGAGTCGCGGTGGTCGTGGTTGAAGTTGTCGTTGGCGGCCATGTCGGCGGCGTACCACTCGGCCTCCGCCTGGAGGACCGGATCGAGGCGCACGGGGCGCAGGCCGAGGCCCGTGCGGTAGGCGTTGATCCGGGTGAGAGCGTCCTGTTCGGGCGCCGTGAGGGAGACCTCGGGGGTGTCCTGGGCGGCGGCGCCGGCGGGGACCGCGGCGAGCACGACGAGCGCCAGGACGGCGAGTCGGATGAGGTGGCGGGGGGCCATGGGAGGATCTCCCGACGCTCGGGAGGCCCGCCCGAAGGCGGGCCTCCCTGTCGCGTCTAGTGACTCAGTCGCTCAACCGGATTACCGGTTGACGACCGCCACGCGTGCGCTGCGGATGTTCGCCCCGAGGCGGACGTTCCGCAGGCGGACCGTGCGGCCGACTGCGACCGTACGGGTGACCGTGCGAACCACCTTGCCGTCGTAACCCATGAGCTGGATACGGACGGTGGCGGAGCGCTTCGTGCCCTTCAGGCGCAGCGACAGGTAGCGCGTGCCCTTGGCCGAGTTCACCACGCGGGCGAACCGGACCGAGACCTTCGCGGCCCTGACGGGTGCGCGAGGAGGAGACCTCCACGTTGCCCTTGGCCAGTGCTGCCAGCGTCGCGGCCGACGGCGTGCTGTTGCCGTTGACGTTGGGGGCCGGCGGCCCTGCGGGCGTGTTGGGGGTCGCGCCCGGCGCACGCGGCGGGATCCCCGGATCGATCACGGACGGCGTGCCCTCACCGAACGGCACGTGGACGTCGCGCAGGAGGCGCTCGTTCACGAAGTCGCCGATGATGTTGATCTCGGCGCCCTGGCTCTCCAGGACCTCGATCGCGGCGTTGCCGTCAGCGTTGGTGCGCACGCAGACCCGCTTGGAGTCCTGCGAGTTGATCGGGTCCGTGTCGCGGTGCGAGCCCACGAGGTTGTACGGACCGACCTTCTTCGCCAGGTTGTTCGTGTCCGTGGGCACGAACGCCTGGATGGACCCGCTCGGGCTGGTGTCGGAGAAGCACACCAGCTCGTCCTCGAACGGCGAGCCGTCGATGTCCTGCGCGTGCGCCACGACGATGCGGGCGTTGCGCAGCTCGGCGGTCGTGCCCTTCGGGAACACGGCCAGGTACTTGGCGAAGAGCGACTTCACCGTCTTGGTGATGGTCGCGGAGCCGACCGGCTGGTCGGAGACCGGCTGGTTCGGGTAGTGGGACTCGGCCGTGATGTTGGCGTGGCCGAGGACGTTGTCCTTCAGGTACTTCAGGTCGCAGCCACCGTTGAGGTTGTTCCCCATGTCGGGGTTGTTGGCGAGGAGGGCGTCGAACCAGAACCCGCTGCCGGGCCGGAAGTTGACGTCACCGATGCCATGCTCGTCGGTGTAGATGGCGACCTTCTGAGCGCCCTCCGGCGTCTGCCGGAAGTTGCGGGTCCTGGTCCTCGCGACGCAGGCACTTCGTGTCGTAGCCCGCGAGGGTGCGACCGACGAACTCGTGCGCGATGTCCCAGTAGTCGTAACGGCGGTCGTTGTCGGTGAGGTCGCCCTCGCCGCCGACGCCGTCACCCACGAGGTAGCCGGGGAAGTTGTTCCCAGGCAGGCCGTCGGTGCCGGACGACTCCGGATCGGGAGCGCCGGTTGCGGGGACGTACGCCGAGTAGAACGGGGCGTACAGGTTGTGCGCGGCTGGCGTGCCGCTGCCGGCGTTGGCGTTCGCCGGGCGGTCAGCCGAGTACAGCTTGCTCTTGTCGGTCTTGCCGAACGAGCCGACACCGTCGATGTCCTTGTTGTCGTGCTTGTTCGGGGCGATCGCGAAATCGATCCGAGCAGCAGGCATGGGGGCGTCGTCGGCGGTCAGGTAGCCGTCGGGCAGGAACGTCGCGTCCTCACGCTGAGGATCGAACGGACCACGCGAGGGCTCCTGGGAGAGACCGAGCCACACGGGCGGGATCGCGCCCGCGCCGTCCGCATCGAAGACACGCGAGAACGCGTAGCCGCCGTCGCAGTTGTCGACCGCGTCGAGGATCGGGCCGGCCGATGGTCACGTTGACCGGACGGGTCGTCGGGCGCGCACGCGTTCGGCGGGCGTCGAACGGATGCCCCTCGGTCGCGAACGAGCCGAGATCCGACTGGTCGTGGATGTCCCAGCGGTTCGACGGGTTCTCGTTGTTGGGGTTGGCGTCGGTCGCGAAACGCTGGGCCAGCTGCGGCCACGCGTCAGGCAGGGTGATCTTGCCGAGGCGGTACGCGCCCTCGAACTCGCCCTCGACCGGCAGGGTGCCGGTGACCTTCGCCTGCAGGACGCCCTCGTTCCGCTTGTCGGGGTAGAGGCTGTCCGCCCAGAACGAGTTCAGGACCCCGGATCCGAGGGGGTTGCCTGCATCGTTCGGGACCGTCGCCGCCCAGGGGCAGCTCGGTGACGGCAGGATCGCTCATCGACATCCAGCCGGCGAGGAACTGGTGCTGGAGCAGCGACGTGCGCTGGATGATCTGGAACGCCGCGAGGAGCGACGGGTTGTCGCGCACGCTGATGGCCGTCGTGTTGACGTTCACGGCCAGCTTGATGCGCGCGAGGCCGGCGCCCGAGGACGTCCACGTCTCACGAACGCACAGCTTGTTCCCGGCGATGAAGAAGCCGGACGAGCTCGAGATGGGGGACGGGTCGCGAGCCGTGTCGCTGCCCCACTCCTCCAGGACGAAGTCGTAGTCGAGGTCGGCCCAGATCAGGTACTCACCGCGACGCACTGCGCTGTTGCGCAGCACGTTGATCTCCGAGTCCTGGAGATCGTCGGAGCACTTGACGAGGCGGATGTTCTCCCCACGCCATGCGAGGTAGGGGATGTTCGTCGACGTCGGATTCGGATCCGACGCGATGGACGGGGCCTGTGGGGCTCCTGCCCAGGTTGGGGTACTTGCCAACAGGCAAGCGATCCCCGCAAGCAACAACGCGACAAGGCCGAGGCCTAGCCGGCGAGCGCCCAGCATTGACTACCTCCGTGTAGATGGACCTGAGCGATGGCCGTGGAGGTCCTCTCCTGACCTCGGGTGCAACCCATCGCTGTCAAGTGGAGAAGCTACGGCTACTCCAACATCGGGGGCAACATGCCGCCGGATAGTTGATAGCTACCTGGGCGGGTGGAATTGCCTACCCACCTATCCGCGAAACTACCCGGACTAGGCCCCCGACATCGGCCGATCGGCCCTGTTCGGATGGCCGATCGGCGGGGAGCGGCGACGCGCCACGGGTAGGTGCCCGCGGCGCCGCCGGAAGGACTACATGCCGCTGGTCAGCTCGGCGTAGCGCTGGGCCGCCTGGACCCGGTTCGCGATGCCCAGCTGGCGGAAGATCGAGCGCAGGTGGAACTTCACCGTGTTCACCGAGATGAACAGCTCCTCGGCGATCTCGACGTTCGACTTCCCGGCTGCGACGAGCCGGAGCACGTCGCGCTGACGGCGCGAGAGCGCGGCGAGCCGCGCGTCGGCCTCGAGCTGGCGGCCGGCAGCGCGCCAGCCGGACGGGAACACCGTGTGCCCCGCCAGGACCTGCCGCACCGCCATGACGATCGAGGCGCCGGAGTCGCTCTTCTCCATGAGCGCGTCGACGTGTGCGCCTGCCGCGAGCTCCATGGTCGTGGCGTCGACGCCGTCGACGAGCACGACGATCTTGCTCGGACGGGGTCGCTGGCGGATCGCCGCGATGGCGGACACCGCCTCGCCCGTCATCGGCGTATCGAGCACCACTGCGTCGGGCTCGACGCGACTCACCGCCTCGAGCAGGGCCGTCTCGTCCGTGAAGACGCCGGCGACCTCGAAGGCTCCCGCTGCTCTGAGCAGCCACTGCAGTGCGTCGCCGAGCAGCCGTTGCTGCCCGAAGATCAGCACCACGGCCGCGCGCTCGGGATCGAGCGCGTCGACGGGAGGTGATTGATAGGGCGCCCTTCCGGGGCGTAGCGCGCGTGGCGCGCCGGAGAGCGACGACCCGTCTGGGCGGTCGTCTCCTTCCTGTGCGCGGCGCTCATCCATGAGACCGACTTCCATACGACCTCTTCCGTATCTGCTGTGCGTCCGTGACAGGAACGACCTTCCCCGCTCGTGATGGCCCGTGTCAAGAGGCCTTTGTGTCGGTTTCGGGCACAAAACCCGAACGGTTCCTCCAAAACATCGTAGACCAGATTCCGGCCTGGCCTCCGCTGCGACCTACTCTCAGGCTCGACCTGAGCTTGAGATCAGACCCATCCTCCAGGCAAACCGCGTCTCGCTAGCCTGGGTGGTGCATGCACGGCGTGTCGAACAGGAGGTTCGCACCGGTCGCGCTGCTTGCAGTCGCCACCGCGATGCTCATGGGAGCATGCGGGTCGGACGGGCGAAAGGCGAGCACCGGCGGGGATGCAGCACCACCGGCCCAGCGCACGGAGGCGACCGAACGGCCGCTCGCCGGTCCGCAGTGCGGCCCCGGGCAGCGCACCGTCGTCGCCGCTCCGGCGGAGGGGATCCTGCACGGTGCGATGCCGTCGCTGCTGCACGACGACGCGCTCAGCGGCCCGCGCAGCGGCGCCCGTGTGCGCAGTTTCGAGCGCCTCGCGGACCGCCGGCTCGCCTGGGTCTACTTCTCCGACAACTGGTTCCAGGGCATCCGCTTCCCCGCGGAGGCGGTCGAATCGGTGCGCGAGACTGGCGCACTGCCGTTCATCCGGCTCATGCCGCGATCGGAGTGGAAGGACGGGCAGGTCGACCCGAAGTATCCGTTGAGCCGGGTCGCGAAGGGCGACTTCGACGCCGATCTCCGCGCCTGGGCGAAGGCCGCGCGCGACTCGCGCGTCCCGCTGCTCGTCGACTTCGCTCCGGAGATGAACGGCAACTGGTTCCCCTGGAGCGGCGTCTTCAACGGCGCCGAGAAGAACGGGCCGGAGACGTACAAGGCCGCCTACCGGCACGTCGTCGACCTCTTCCGCGAGCAGGGCGCCGACAACGTCGGCTTCGCGTTCCACGTCAACGTGCGGTCCGCGCCGGATGAGCCCTGGAACGACATGGCTCGGTACTACCCGGGTGACGACTACATCGACTGGATCGGTCTCTCGGCATACGGCGGCGTGTTCCCCGGCTACGACTGGGAGCCGTTGCGGCGCGCGCTCGACGAGGCCTATCCCAAGCTCGAGGCCCTCTCGCCGACGAAGCCGATCGCGATCCTGGAGACCGGCGTCATCGAGGAGCAGGGCAAGGACAAGGCGGCGTGGATCCGCGCGGCGTACGATGCGCTGCGCATGGACCGCTATCCCCGCCTCAAGGCCGCCATCTGGTGGCACGAGCGATGGACGAACGAGGACGATCGCGTGAGCGACGTCCGCATCGACTCCGACGCCGCCGCCACCGCCGCCTATCGCAAGGCCGTGGCGGGACCGCAGTTCGTCGCACGCCCCGAGTACGCCTGCGCGCCCAAGGCCTGAGCATGCGCGGCGGCATCGACCTCGGCGGCACGAAGATCCAGGCTGTCGTCGTCGACGACGACAGCAAGGTGCTCGGTGAGCACCGGGAGCCCACGCCCACGGAGGGCGGGCCCGCGGACGTCTCGGAGGCGATGGCGGGCGCGCTGCGCGACGCCGCGCACGCCGCCGGCGTCGAGACCTCCGAGCTGACCGGGGTCGGGGTCGGCTCGCCGGGCGCCGTCGACGAGGACGACGGAACCGTCTCCAGTGCGCGCAACCTGCCCGGCTGGGAAGGCACCTTCGCGCTCGGCAAGGACCTCGGCGGGCGGATCGGCGCACCCGTGAAGCTCGGCAACGACGTCCAGGTCGCGACCGACGCGGAGTTCCAGCTCGGCGCCGCTCGCGAGTTCGACTCCGTCCTCGGCGTCTTCTGGGGCACCGGCGTCGGCGGCGGCCTCGTGCTCGACGGCAAGCCCTGGCTCGGGCGCGGGTCGGCGGGCGAGATCGGCCATGTCGTCGTGCGCCGCGACGGCGCCCGTTGCCCCTGCGGTCGCCGCGGCTGCATGGAGGCCTATGCGGGGCGCGCCGCGATGGAGGCCCGCGCGCGGCGCCTGCACCACGACGGCGAGCACACGGCGCTGTTCGACATCATGGAGAAGCGCGGTCGCGACCGCCTGACCAGCGGCGTCTGGGCCCGCGCGCTGCGCGCCGAGGACGCGATGGCGGTGAAGCTCATGGCTCGCGCGGTCGCCGCGCTCGGCGCGGGCGTCGCCTCCGCGCAGAACCTGCTCGACGTCGAGGCCGTGATCATCGGCGGCGGGCTGGGCATCCGGCTCGGCGACCCGTACGTCGCGCGGATCGCCGCGGCGATGCAGCCGCATCTCTTCCTCGACGGCAAGCCGCCGATCGTGCGCCTCGCGGCCCTCGGCGACCTGGGCGGCGCCGTCGGCGCCGCGCTGCTCGTCGCGGGCTAGAGCTGGGTCTCGGGGAGCCGGACGACGAGCCCGTCGAGCTCGTCGCTCAGCTCGATCTGACAGCTCAGGCGGCTGGTGGGCAGGCGCTCGGACGCCGCCGCCTCCAGCATCTCGTCCTCGTCGGCCGACATCTCCGGCAGCCGGTCGGCGAACGCGTCGTCGACGTAGACGTGGCAGGTCGCGCACATGAGCGACCCGCCGCACTCCGCGACGATCCCGTCGATGTCGGCGTTGACCGCCGCCATCATCACGCTCGTCCCGGCGTCCGCGTCGACCTCGAGCTCGGTCCCGTCGGGATCGACGTAGGTGACCTTCGGCATCAGCCCGCCACGTGCAGCCGCAGGGGCAGGTGCTCGTGGCCGTGGGCGGCCATGTTCACGGCCGCCTCCGGCTCGCCGGCCAGCTCGATCCGCTCCACCCGCCGCGCGAGGGCCGCGAAGAGGGTCTCGCCCTCCATGCGCGCCAGCGCCTGCCCGACGCACGCGTGGATGCCGAAGCCGAGCCCGATGTGGCCGGTCACCTTGCGCGTGAGGTCGTAGCGGTCCGGGTCCTCCCAGCGGCGCGGGTCGCGCCCGGCGGCGAGCCACAGGAGGAGCAGCCGCGCGCCGGCCGGCAGCTCGACGCCGTCGAACTCGACCGCGCGCGTCGTGATGCGACCGCCGTAGCGCGCCGGGCAGTCGTAGCGCAGCATCTCCTCGAACGCCGCCCGCGAGCGCGAGGGATCGACCCGCAGCAGGTCCCACTGGTCGGGGAACCGCGCGAACGCCTGCAGGAGGTTGCCGATCCCGAAGATGGTCGTGTCCGACCCCGCGGAGAAGAGCGTCTTGACGAGCAGCTCCGCCTCGTCCCACCCGATCTCGCCGCTCTCGGCCGCGGCGTAGATCGTCGCGCCCATGCCGCCGGGGCGCATGACCTCGGGCTTGCAGTTCACCTCGACCCACTCGAGCGCCTCGGCGCCCTTGCGCAGGCCCTCGCGGAAGATCTCGTTGGGCGGGCCGAACGTGTTGAACGCGGCGTCGCCGAACCGCACGAGGTGCTCGCGCCCCTCCTCCGGCAGCCCGATCGCGTCCGGGAACACCCGGAGCACGAACGGCGATGCGATGTCGTGCCGGCCGTCGAGCTCGACCACGGACCCGGATGCGCCGGCCAGGAGCCGGTCGACGTGGGCGTCGGCCTCGCGGACGAAGTCCTCGCGCATCCGCTTGATGACCGCGGGCGAGATCGCGCGCTGGATGACCGCGCGCACGCGGGGATGCTCCGGCGGGTCGTCGGTGAGGAGGATCTCCGGCCGGATCGAGTTGGGGTCGTGGAACGGGCGCGACGTCGACGAGAAGGTCTCCCAGTCGCGCGCGGCCTCGTAGACGTGCTCGTGACGCCCGGTCACCCAGATGTCGTACTCCGGGAGGTACACGGCGGGCGCCTGCTCGCGCAGGTGCGCGTCGTAGGTCTGCGGGTCGCAGACGGCCTCCACGGCGAACATGTCGAGGTCGGAGACGTGCGGTGCGGTCGCGGGTGCTGACATCGTCGGACAGTCATATCACCTCGCATGTGGATCCACTCGACCGATCCGACGCAAGAGCTAGCCTTGCTCCGCGATGCCCGCCGCACGCAATCGGGTGGTCTCCCGGGACGGCCAGAACGTCGCGAACATCCACGCGCGCATGCGCGAGGCGATCCTGAGCGGCGACATGGCCGCGGGGGAGGTCACGACCCAGGTCGCGCTCGGTGAGTCGCTCGGCGCGGGGCGCACGCCGATCCGCGAGGCGCTGCGGCTCCTGCAGCGCGAGGGCCTCGTCATCGCCGAGCCCAACCGGCGGGTGCGGGTCGCCGATCTGTCGGCCGACGACGCCGAGTCGCTGTACGTCAGCCGCATCGCGCTCGAGGTCGTCGCGCTGCGCATCACCGTCCCCGCCCTCCAGTCGCCGGACTTCGCGGAGCTCGAGGGCCTCATGGCCCAGATGGAGCACTACATGGGCGAGCGCGACTGGCGCGGGCTGCGCGCCCCGCACCGCGCGTTCCACACGAAGCTCGCCTCGGCGGCGGGCGAGCGCGTCGTCGAGCTCGTCGCGCAGGGCTTCGACCACGCCGAGCGCTACCGCCTCGCCCAGAGCACCCTGAACGCCCGCGAGTGGGACCTGCGCGCCGAGGAGCACCGAGGCCTCGTGGAGGCGGCGAAGGCGGGCGACGCCGACCTCGCCGCCCGTCGCCTCGCCGAGCACTACGGCCACACGGCGCAGCTCATCCTCGCCGCGTTGGACTCGGGCAACGACCTGCACCGCCTGCGCACGACGCTGGCGTCGGTCGCGCCCGGGTCGGAGTCCGTCCTGAGCTAGGCCGGCTGGGCGAGGACGCCCTCGATCCCGGCCATGTTCTCCGGGAGATGCTCCCGCATCCCCTCCAGCGCGAACGGCAGCGTCTCCGCCGTGATCGACATCTCCTGCTCGAGGATCCCGTGCGACGCGTCCTGCACGAGCTTCGCGCGCGGGAAGCGCCGCTCGCCGTAGCGCTGCAGCGCCGCCTCGACGTCGTCGGCGCCGTCGAGCTCGTCCGCGAGCACGACGCCGTCCTCCAGCGCCATCGCAGCGCCCTGGGTGAGGTGCGGGGCGCAGGCGTGGACCGCGTCGCCGCCCACGACGATGCGACCGGAGAACCACGGCAGCGGCAGCATGACCTCGTGGAGCGGGCTGTAGACGACGTCGTCGCCCGGCTTGAGCCCGTCGCGGATGTCCCCGACGATGCCGCCGAACGGCTCGAGCCGCCCCCGCAGCGCCTCGACCGCCTCGTCGCCCTCGACGCGCACGGCCTTGGGCTCGGGCGTGACGTTGAAGAGGTACATCGAGTCGTCCGACAGCGGGATGTAGCCCGCCTTCACGCCGACCGACTGGTAGATCGCGCCGCGCGTGACCTCGGGCGGGCGAGGGATCGTGACGCGCCAGATGACGTAGCCCGTGTACGTCGAGCGCGCCCCCTCGCCGAAGAGCCGCTCGCGCGTGGGGGAGCGGATGCCGTCGAAGCCGGCGACGAGGTCGTAGGTGCCCTCGCGCCCGTCGCTCAGCTCGACCTCGGCGACGTCGCCGTCGTTGCGCAGCTCGGTGAACGTCGTCCCGTAGGAGATCCGCACCCCCGCGCGGTCGGCGGCGCCGAGCAGGATCTCGTGGAGCTGCCGGCGCGCGAGGCCGTTGTTGTGCGGGATGCGCTCGTCGCCCAGGATCGTGTCGACGCCGACGACGAGGTTCCCGTCGGCGTCGTGGAAGTCCCAGCCGTCGAACTGGTAGCCGACGGCCAGCACCTCGTCGAGCACGCCGATCGCGTCGAGCGCACGCAGCGAGTTGCCCGGCTGGTTGATGCCGACGCCGTAGACCTCGGCGTCCGGCTTGAGCTCGACGATCTCGACGTCGATGCCGCGCTGCGCGAGCGCCGTCGCGGCGCCCAGCCCACCGATCCCGCCGCCGATGACGAGTGCTCTCTCGACCGCCGCCATCAGTGGACGCTCGACGCGGCCCAGGGGTTCAGGTCGCCGCGGTCCGTCTCCAGCGGCGGCGCGGCCTCGAGCATGGACTCGGGCATCGCGACGTTGCGGTAGAAGACGTTCGAGCCCTGCGACGGCGTCCAGCGCAGGGTCTCCCAGTCGGGCATGTAGAGGCGGTAGCCGCCCGTGTTGACCTCGATGCGCACGCCGCCGGGCTCGCGCGCGTAGAGGTAGTCCTGCTCGCCCATCCCGTGGCGGCCGGGACCGAACTCGATCGGGATGCCCGAGCCGAGGAGGATGTCCGCCGCGCGCAGGAGCTCGTCGCGCGAGTCGACCCAGTAGGAGACGTGGTGCAGCCGCCCGGGGACGCCGGCCTGCTCGATGATGAGCCCGAGGTCGTGGGACTTCTCGCAGTTCGTGACCATCGCGAACACCGGGACCTCGGCGTCGTCGAGGACCGTGTACTCCGTGAACCGGTAGCCGAGGACGTCGCGGTACCAGCCGGCGTCGTCCAGCGGGTTCGTCGTCATGACCGTCACGTGGTCGATCTGGCGCGGGGCGATCCCGCGCGGGACGTACGCCTGCGGGCGGTTCGGATAGGACGAGGCCATCTCCGGCGGCGCCTGCCAGCGCTCGACCTCGTAGAAGAGCTCGTGGACCTGGCCACCGGGGCCGCGGTACTGGTACGCGGGGCCGTGGCCGACGGAGTCGTCCTTCCAGCCGATCCCGGCGCCGGCCTCCTCCACCTGCGCGATGGCGCGCTCGAGGTGCTGCGGGCTGAGCATGCGCCAGCCGATGTGGACGAGGCCGGGCTCGTCGGACTCGGTCAGCTTGAGGCTGTGGTGATCCCACTCGCCCCAGGCGCGTAGATAGACGGACCCGCCCTCGCGGCCGGATTCCTCCAGGCCGAGGACGTCGCGGTAGAAGCGCAGGGACTCCTCGGGCTTCGGGCTGAGCACCTCGACGTGTGCGAGGTGGGCGATGAGCCGGTTGGGCACGGCGTTCTCTCCTCTCAAGGACTGTGCCGACTGTATCCACTTGGCAAAGTGCCGTCAACGCTTTAGGGTCCGGTCCATGACCTGGTTCGCTCTCGGGACCTTCGACGGCGGGCAGGGGCCCTTCGCGGGGCTCGTGCTCGGCGACGACGCCGTCCACCCGCTCGCCGCGGGCACGACCGTCCGTGGGCTGGTCGACCGCTGGGACGAGGAGCTGCCGCGCCTGCAGGGTCTCGCCGACCGCCTGGCCGGCGCCGACGTGCCGTACCGCCTCGCCGAGCTGCGCGCGCTGCCGCCCGTCTCGCCCGTGGGTCAGGTCTTCCAGGCCGGGGCGAACTACCGCACCCACGTCCTCGAGCTCCTCGAGGGCGCCGAGCGCCGCGGTGACGCGTCCGACGGCTGGAGCCCGGCCGAGCGCGAGGAGGCGCGGCGGGCACTGGACGAGCGCGCGGCCGGCGGCGCCCCGTTCGTCTTCACCGGCAGCGCGCACGCGATCGTGGGCGCGGGCGACGACGTCGTCCTGCCCGTCGACAGCACGCAGCCCGACTGGGAGCTCGAGCTCGCCGCCGTCATCGGGCGGGCCGGGCGGCGGGTGCCGGCCGAGCGCGCGCTCGACCACATCGCGGGCTACACGATCTGCAACGACGTCACGGCGCGCGACGCGCTGCGCCGGCCGGACATCCCCGGCGGCTTCGACTGGCTCGCGGCCAAGAACTCGCCGACGTTCCTGCCCACCGGGCCGCTGCTCGTCCCCGCGGCGCACGCGGGCGATCCGATGGACATGCGCATCGAGCTGTCGGTGAACGGCCGGGTCATGCAGGACGAGACGACCGCGGACATGATGTTCGGCGTCGCGCGGCTCGTGGAGCAGTCTCGACGATCGCCGAGCTGCGGCCCGGCGACCTCCTGCTCACAGGCTCGCCGGCGGGCAACGGCGCCAGCCACGGCGTGTTCCTGCAGCCGGGCGACGTGATGGAGGGGACGATCACCGGGCTGGGCACGCAGCGCAACCGCTGCGTCGCCGAGCAGCCCGCCGTCGTGCCCGCGTAGGGCCCGCGCCGCTTGGCGCCCCATACCCCTCGTGACAAAGGCTACGATCGACGCTCGGGTCGTCGTCGCGAGGAGAGGTGCACGGTGGATACCACCAGGGTGTACGAGTTCCCCATCCGCGAGCACTGGCGCCAGCCGCGAGCACTCCTGGGCGCCGGGCGCCGCCGAACTCGCCGGGCCGGAGGCCGGCGACGATGGGCCTGAAGCACGTGCTGTTCGTCACCTCGGGGCTGCGCGGGACGGGCATCGTCGACGAGGTCCGGGGCTGCTTCGAGGACGTCGGGCGTCGCGGTGACGGTCTACGACGGGGTCGAGTCCAACCCGAAGGACTACAACGTCATGGACGCCTACCAGGCGTTCGCCGAGGCGCGAGTGCGACGGCTTCGTCTCGCTCGGCGGCGGCAGCTCGCACGACACCGCCAAGGGCGCGCGCATCGTCGCCGCGCACGACGGGCGCAACGTCAACGACTTCGCCGGGCCTCAACGTGTCCGAGCGCCTCGACAACCCGCCGCAGATCGCGATCAACACGACGGTCGGGACCGGCTCGGAGACGACGCCGGCCTACGTCATCACCGACACGACGTCCGACAACGCGCCCTACAAGTGGGTCGGGTTCGACAAGGCGTGCACGACGACGCTGGCGATCAACGACCCGGTGCTCATGCTCACGCAGCCGGCCGAGTACGTCGCCTACACGGGCTTCGACACGATGGCCCACGCGTCGGAGTGCTACGTGAACCGCGTCCAGATGCACTCGGCGACGCCGCAGTCGCTGAAGGCGGTGGAGCTCGTCGAGGACAACCTGCGCCAGGCGTACGCCAACCCGCGCGACATCGACGCGATGACGAACATGATGTGGGCGCAGTACATGGCCGCGCAGGCGTTCTCGTCGGGGCTGCTCGGGATCATCCACTCGCTCTCGCACGCGGTGTGCGCGTGGTACGACATCCACCACGGCCTGAACAACGGCGTCGGCATCGCCCGCGTGTGGACCTACAACCTCCCCGCGTGCCCGGACCGGTTCGCCGACATCGGCGACGCGATGCACGCGACGAAGCCCGGCATGTCCCGGGTGGAGAAGGGCGACGCCGCGATCGAGGCCGTCATCCGCCTCGCGCGCGACTGCGGGATCCCGGAGAACTGGTCGACGGCGCAGGAGTACCCCAAGACGCGCATCGGCAAGGGCTGGTACGAGAGCCGGCCGGCGACGATCGAGCCCGACGATGGGGAGCTCGAGAAGATGGCCGCGCACATGCTCGCCGACATCTGCACGCCGGCGAACCCGCGGCCAGGTCACGCTGGAGACCTGCAAGGAGATCCTGCGCGACTGCGCGTTCGACAGCGATGGACAGCAAGGTCGGCGCGCCGATGGACGGGCGGCCGAACCACGGGGGCGCCGGCGCCACGCTGCCGCGGCTCGGGATGGCGGAGATGAACACGGGCGCGGTCGTCGTGGAAGCCTGAGCCCGCGTGTTCGACGGCATCGAGGACGTCCAGGCTCGGCTGACCGAGCAGCGCTACGTCTGCGATCGCCGCCTCGCGACGGTCGTGTTCCTCGCGACGAGGATCGGCAAGCCGATCCTCGTCGAGGGGCCGGCCGGCGTCGGCAAGACGGAGCTCGCGAAGGCGGTGGCGGCCGCGGTCGACACCGAGCTGATCCGCCTGCAGTGCTACGAGGGGCTCGACGAGGCGAAGGCGCTGTACGAGTGGGAGTACGGCAAGCAGCTGCTCTACACGCAGGTGCTGCGCGAGAAGATCGCCGAGCTGCTCGATCCGGTCGCGAGCCTCCACGACGCCGCCGAGCTGCTCCGCGGGCAGGAGGACGTCTTCTTCTCCGAGAGCTTCCTCGTCGAGCGTCCGATCCTGCGCGCGCTGCGCGCCGCGCCGCCGACGGTCCTGCTCATCGACGAGATCGATCGCGCGGACGAGGAGTTCGAGGCGTTCCTGCTCGAGTTCCTGTCGGACTTCCAGGTCTCGATCCCCGAGATCGGGACGGTGCGGGCCGAGACGCCGCCGGTGGTCGTGCTCACGAGCAACCGGTCGCGTGAGCTCAGCGAGGCGCTCAAGCGCCGCTGCCTGCACCTGCAGCTCGACTACCCGAGCACCGAGGTGGAGCTGGAGATCGTGCGCCTGAAGGCGCCCGAGATCCGCGACGCGCTCGCCGCCGAGCTCGTCGACACCATCCAGCGGCTGCGGACGGCCGACCTGCGCAAGTCGCCGAGCATCGGCGAGACCCTGGACTGGGCCCAGGCGCTCGTGGTCCTAGGGGCGGAGTCGCTGGACCGCGAGCTCATCGACGCGACGCTCAGCGTGATCGTCAAGTACGACCGCGACGCCGCGAAGGCGCGCGAGGTGCTGCAGCTCAACGGCGGCACCGGGCACGATCACGCCCACGGACACGGGCACGACCACTCGCACTAGGTGGACCGGATCGTCACCGACTTCATCGGCGTCCTGCGGCGCCACGACGTCCGCGTGTCGCCGGCGGAGGGTCTCGACGCGCTGCACGCGTTGCGCCACGTCGGCATCGGCGAGCGGGCGGTCGTGCGCGACACGCTGCGCACGACGCTCATCAAGTCCTCCGAGGACGTCGAGACCTACGACCGGCTCTTCGACCTCTTCTTCGGGCTGCGACCGGAGCCGCCGCCGGCGGCGGCGGTGCACCCGCACGTCCACGAGAGCGGGAGCGCACCCACGGAGCTGCGGCTGGGGGAGGACCTCGAGGGCGAGCCGCCCGAGCAGGACCGCAGCCACGCCGACGAGGACACGCAGGCCGTCGACCTGCGCCGCTTCCTGCCCGAGGACCAGCTGCGCCCCTCGCACGACGTCCACGGCGAGACCGAGCGGCTGCGGCTCTCGGTCTTCGGCCAGAACCTCGTGCTCCAGCGCAACCCCGACGCGCTGCAGGACGCGCTCTCGCGCGTGACCCACCAGCTGCGCGTGCAGCGCGCACGCTCGTTCAACCCCGGCGGCATCGCGTCGGAGACCGGCGCGGAGGAGCTGCCCATCGACCTCCCGGCGCCGGCGCTCGCGGAGCTCGTCGACGACCTGCGCGAGCTCGGCGTCGACGAGGAGCTCCTGCAGGCCGTCACGGCGCAGGCCGACGACATCCTGCGCGCGATGCCCGAGCTGCTCGAGGCGCTGCTCGAGCGGCAACGCCGCCTGGCGCCCGACACGGAGGCCGCCGAGGCGGCGAGCCGCCGGTCGCTGCGGCACGCTGCTGGACCTGCCGGCCGCCGAGCAGCGCGAGCTCGAGGCGGCGATCCGCCGCCTCGGCAGGTCGATCCGCGGGGCGCGCGGGCGCCGGCTCAAGCGCGACCGCACCGGCCGGATCAGCCTGCCGCACACGCTGCGGCGCAACCTCGCCTACGAGGGCGTGCCGTTCGACCCGGTGCTCAGGCGGCGGCGCGAGTCGCGGCCGCGCCTGGTCGTCCTGTGCGACGTGAGCCTCTCGACCCGCAACATCGCGCGCTTCTGGCTGCACCTCGTGTACGGGCTGCAGGACCTGTTCTCGAAGGTGCGGACCTTCGTGTTCGTCGCCGACCTCGTCGAGGTGACCGGGCTCTTCGAGGAGCAGGGGCTCGGGGGCGCGGTCGACCGGATCTTCTCCGGCTCGCTCATCGACGTCGACGAGAACAGCGACTTCGGCCGCGCGGCGACGGCGTTCAACGCCGGCTGGGCCGGCGCGGTGAACCACCGCACGACCGTCGTCGTGCTCGGCGACGGGCGCAACAACGGCAGGCCGCCGGGGGAGGACGCGCTGCACGAGATCGCGGGCCACGCCCGCGAGCTCGTGTGGATCACGCCCGAGCCGCGCTGGTCGTGGGCGCTCGGCGGGTGCGACATGCAGCGCTACGCGCGCGCGTGCGACCGCGTGGAGGTCGTGCGCAACGTCGCCGAGCTCGGCGCGGTCGCCGAGGCGCTCGTCAGGCCGGAACCGGCGCGGCCGACACGGCGATCGAGCGCACCTCGGTGAACTCGAGCAGCCCCCAGGGCCCGAGCTCGCGCCCGTAGCCGCTGCGCTTCATCCCGCCGAACGGCAGCCGCGCGTCGGAGACGACGACGGCGTTCACGAAGACCATCCCGGCGTCGATCCTGGCGGCGACCGCCCGGCCACGATCGTGGTCGGCGGTCCACACGGACGCGCCGAGCCCGTAGTCGGTGTCGTTGGCGAGTTCGACCGCGGCCGCCTCGTCGGGGACCCGGGCGATCGCCGCGACCGGCCCGAACGTCTCCTCGCGGAACACGCGCATCGAGCGATCGACGCCGGTCAGGACGATCGGGTCGACCCAGGAGCCCTCGCGGAACCCGCCGGTGTGCTGCCGGGCGCCTGCCGCGACCGACTCCTCGACCTGCGCGCGCAGCGCCTCGGCGAACCGTGGCTGCGCGAGCGGACCGATCTGCGTGGACGGGTCGGTGGGGTCGCCGACGCGCAGCGCGGCCGTCTTCTCGATCACCGCCTGCTCGAACGCGTCGGCGACCGGCTCGACGACGATGAGGCGCTTGGCGTTGATGCAGGCCTGGCCGGCGTTCGTGAACCGCGACGCGACCGCCCCGGCCGCGGCCTGCTCGATGTCGGCGTCCTCGAGCACGACGAAGGGGTCCGAGCCGCCGAGCTCGAGGACCGAGGTCTTCAGCTCGCGCCCGGCGATCGCGGCGACGCTGGACCCGGCGCGCTCGGAGCCCGTGAGCGTCACGCCGCGCACGCGCGGGTCGGCCAGCATCTGCCCGACCGCGTCGACGTCGCTGAGCACCGTCTGGAACGTGCCCTCGGGGAAGCCCGCCTCGGCGAACAGCTCCGCGATGCGCAGCGCACAGCCCGGCACGTTGGGCGCGTGCTTGAGGAGCACGACGTTGCCGGCGACGAGCATCGCGGGCGCGAAGCGGAAGACCTGCACGTAGGGGAAGTTCCACGGCATGACCGCGACGATCGGGCCGAGCGGCACCTGCTCGACCCAGTTCTCGAGCTGGTCGCCGTCGATGCGGCGCGGCGCGAGCAGCTCCGCGGCCTGGTCGGCGTAGTACTCGCAGAACCAGGCGGACTTCTCGACCTCCCCGGCGGACTCGCCGAGGATCTTGCCCATCTCCGCCGTGGCCAGTGCGGCGAGCTCGTCCTTGTGGGTGCGCAGCGTGGAGGCGAGGCCGCGCACGAGGTCCGCGCGCTCGGCGAGCGGGCGCGCGCGCCAGGCGAGGAACGCGTCGTGGGCGCGGGCGACGGCCGTCTCGACCTGTGCCGGGGTTGCGGTGTCGTAGCGGCCGAGCTCGTCGCCGGTCGCGGGGTTCGTTGCGATGAGAGTCACCGGCAATGTGTATCCACTTGGGCAAGTGGACGCAAGGCCTCGTCGTTAGTCTTCCGCCGTCCACGAGGGAGGAACCAGGCGTGCTGTTCTTCGTCCGCTTCGACATCACCCAGCCCGCGAACGTCACGAACGCGGATCTCATCGACACCTGGCGTCGCGAGGCGACCGCCGCGGTCGGCGCCATCGAAGCGGGGGCGATCAAGGGCATCTGGAAGATCGCCGGCGAGCGCTCGGTGCTCTGCGTCATCGAGGTCCCGTCGCCCGAGGAGCTCGACCGCGCGCTCGGCGGGCTGCCGATCGTGCGCGAGATGGGCCCGGCGGTGAAGACGACGGCCCACGCGGTCTACGAGTACACGACCTACGCCGAGGACCTCCACGCCGGCGTGCACGGCCCGTAGTCGTGCCGGACGCCTGGATCCGGCAGTGGGGCGATCCGGCGCTGCGCCAGGTCGCCCTCCCGGTCACGGACGTCGACGACATCCTGCGCGCCCAGGTCGCGCGGATGCGCCGCAGCCTCGAGGACGCGGCGGGCGCTGGGCTCGCCGCGACGCAGGTCGGCCTCCAGCGGCGGCTGTTCGTCTTCCGCACGGATCCGGACCACGAGGTCGACGTCCTCGTGAACCCGCGGATCGTCGAGCGCTCCGGCGAACGCGCGACGTTCCACGAGGGCTGCCTGAGCTTCCACGCGGTCGTCGTCGCCGTCGAGCGACCGGCGGCCGTGCGCGTGGTCGGCGAGGACCTCGAGGGTCGTGCGCGCGAGCTGGACGTCGAGGGGTTCGCCGCATCGCTGCTGCAGCACGAGATCGATCACCTCGACGGCGTGCTGACGCTCGATCGCGCGACGCCCGAGGAGCGGCGGCGCGCGATCGCGGTGCTGCTGGCGCAGGCCGCCTGACCGGCTACGCCGCGACCCAGTAGCAGTCCGCGCCCGCGGGCTGCGGATCGGCGACGGCGGTCAGCTCCTCGCGCGCCTCCTCGATCGGGAGGCCTGCGACGAGCGCGATCTCGGCCGTCGCCAGCGGCTCGCCGGCCCACGCGAGGACCTCCGAGACGGACCCTGGCGCGCGGCGGCGCGGCAGGTCCGGCGCGAGGTTGGCGATCGCCGCCTCGTACGCCTCGATCGGGTTGAAGCCGGGCACGGCGAAGCTCATGCCGTCGTCGCGCCGCAGCTCGTAGCTCGGGGCGGTGTAGCGGCGCTCCTCGGGCGGGCCGCCGAGCTTGTGGTCCAGCGAGCGCGCGGCGGGTGACGGGGAGCGGGCGGCCCGGATGTCCGCCTGCAGCGCGTCCTCGACCGCGTCCTCCGTGCACCACGCGGCGAGCTCGTCCGGCACGATCCCCACGTCGGCGGCGGCTCCCGCGATGAGCTCGGGGTCGTCGAGCAGGCCGCCGAGCATCGTGCGCACGCGCAACCGGCGCAGCAGCGCGGCCTCGGCGTCCGGCGCATGGAGCCTGGTCGCGACGACCGCACGGCAGGCCGGCTCCGACGACGCGGGGCGTGGATAGGGCTCAGGGTGGATCGGCATCCCGTGCCGGCGCTGCAGCGTCGGCGCACCGGCCGCCAGCTTCTCCGCCTCGCCGGGCTCGTGGGTGAGCACGATCATGCACAGGTGCCACGTCAGCCCGTCGCCGTAGTGCCAGCGCAGCCGCTGGCGGACCGGCTCGGCCGAGAACGCGAACGGGCACGCGGGATCCGTGAAGACCGTGATGTCCATCAGGGGATGACTTCCCCGCTGAGCTCGCCCAGACGCTCCCGCAGGATGAGACGCATCGCCGCGTCGACCAGCGCCAGGTGCGAGAACGCCTGCGGGAAGTTGCCCAGATGCCGCGCCGTGCCGGCGTCGAACTCCTCGGCGAACAGCCCGAGCGGCGAGCCGATGCGCAGCAACCGCTCCATGAGGTCCCGCGCGCGCTGCACCTCGCCGATCCGCGTCAGCGCCGACACGAGCCAGAACGAGCAGATGAGGAACGTCCCCTCCTTGCCCGACAGGCCGTCGTCGGTCTCGTCGGTGCGGTAGCGCAGGACGAAGCCGTCCTCGGTCAGCTCGTCGGCGATCGCCAGGACGCTCGCGCGCAGGATCGGATCCCCGCCGGGCAGGAAGCCGAAGATCGCCGCCAGCAGGTTCGACGCGTCGAGCGCCTCCGTGGCGTAGTGCTGGCGCAGGACCTGCCGCTCGCTGACGCCGTGCTCCAGGATGTCCGCGCGGATCTCCGCGGCGGTCTGCAGCCACGTCCCTTCGTGCGTGTGGTCACCGCGGATCCCGGCGAGCTGCGACGCGCGATCGAGCGCGACCCAGCACATGAGCTTGGACGACACGTAGTGCTGCGGCGCGCCGCGGGCCTCCCAGATCCCCTGGTCGGGCTCGCGCCACACCGCCGTCGCGCGCTCGGCCTGCGAGAGCACGATCGGCCACAGGCGGCGCGGGAGGCGCTCGCTGTGGCGGGTGTGCAGGAGGATGGCGTCGAGGACCGCGCCGTAGACGTCGTTCTGGCGCTGCTGGAAGGCGCCGTTGCCGGTGCGCACGGGCTGCGCGCCCCCGTAGCCGGAGAGCTCGGGGTGGATCTCCTCGGTCAGGTCGCGGCGGCCGTCGATGCCGTACATGATCTGGAGGCCGCCGTCCTCGTTGGGCTCGAGGTCGGCGACGAACTGGATGAACTCCTCCGCCTCCCAGTCCAGGCCCAGGAGGTGCAGCGTGCGCAGCGTGAAGCTCGTGTCGCGCATCCACGTGTAGCGGTAGTCCCAGTTGCGCTCGCCGCCCGGCGTCTCCGGCAGCGAGGTCGTCAGCGCCGCCACCGTCGCGCCGGTGGGCATGTACGTGAGGCCCTTGATCGTGAGCGCCGAGCGCTGGATCGCCTGGCGCCACGGGTGATCGGGGAAGCGGGTGCCGGCCAGCCAGCGGCGCCAGAACTGCGTCGTCGCCTCCAGCCGCCGGACCGCGTCGTCGTGGTCGTCGGGCACCGCGAGGCCCTCGCTCCAGCTCAGCGCGCAGAAGCACGCCTCGCCCTGCTCGAGCACGTGCCTGGCGCGGACGCGGCTGCCCTCGATGCCGGCGACGAGATCGGTCCGCAGGCGCAGCGTGAGGCCGGCGCCGGTCGCGTCGACGGTGTGGCGTTCCTCGTCGGCGAGCTCCCAGTCCGCGGGCGCGCGCCCGTAGTCGAACACGGGCTCGCAGACGAGCTCGATCTCGACGCGGCCGTCGATGCAGCGGACGGTGCGCACGAGGAGGTGCTCTGCGTCCTCGTCGGTGGGCGGCCGGGTGTGCGGGGTGACCTCGTCGTCGTGCCGGCGCGGGCCGAGGACGAGGGCGTCGCGCACGACCGCCCAGCCGGTCGGCGTGTTCCACGTCGTGACGACGGTGTTCGTGCCCGGCTCGTAGTGGCGCGAGACCGGCACCTGGAGCCCGAACGGCGCGAAGCGGAAGCTGCCGGCCTCGCGGTCGAGCAGGCTCCCGAACACGCTGGGGGAGTCGAAGCGCGGCGCGCAGAGCCAGTCGATCGAGCCGTCGGGGGCGACGAGGGCGCCCGTGTGGCAGTCCGACAGGAACGCGTAGTCGGCGATCGGCGGGAACGGCGAGCGCGCCGCGGCGCTCGTCGGCTGGTCTACGTCGTCCATGGCCCGTACCACGCGCCGTGGCCGGCGACGAGCGCCTCGGCCTCCTTCGGTCCCCACGTCCCCTGCCGGTAGGCGTGGACCGGGGGCGGGGCGTCGAGCAGCGGCTGCATGATCCGCCACGACTCCTCGACGCTGTCCTGGCGCGCGAAGCGCAGGGTGTTGCCCGCCATCGCCGCCTCGAGCAGGACCTCGTAGGGCGTCGCGCCCTCGCCGCCCTCGTTCTTGAACTCCATGTCGAGCGTGATCGGCTCGGGGTCGGTGTGCTGGGCGCGGCGCGCGTCGAGGATCGCGCGCACGCCGGTCGACGGGTCGAAGCGCATGACGAGCTGGTTCGGGGGCGGGTTGTGGCGGCTCGGGAAGAAGCCGAGTCTCGGCGCGTGCTTGAACACGAGACGCACCTCGGTCTCCCGGCACGGCAGGTGCTTGCCGGTCCGGATGAAGAACGGCACGCCGTACCAGCGCCAGTTGTCGATGCGCAGCCGCAGCGCGGCGTACGTCTCCGTCGTCGAGCCCTCCTTCACGCCCGGCGTCCCGAGGTAGCCCGCGTACTGCCCGCGGACGTAGTGCTCCGGGTCCGCATCGGGCATCGAGCGGAACACGGTGTTGATCCCGTCCTTCAGCGTCTCGGGATCGCCGCCCGCCGGGGGCTCCATGGCCGTCGCCGCGACCACCTGCATGAGGTGGTTGACCACGACGTCGCGCAGCGCCCCGACCGGGTCGTAGAAGCTGCCGCGGTCCTCGACGCCGAAGTTCTCGGCCATCGTGATCTGGACGCTCGCGACGTGCAGCCGGTTCCAGACCGGCTCGAGCATCGTGTTCGCGAAGCGCAGGTAGAGGACCTCGTCCAGGCCCATCTTGCCCAGGAAGTGGTCGATGCGCAGGAGCTGGGACTCGTCGAGGTGGCGGTGCACCTCGGCGTTGAGCGCGCGGGCCGACGCGAGGTCGTGGCCGAACGGCTTCTCCACGACCACGCGCGCGTTCTTCGTCAGGCCGGCCTCGTCGAGGCTCCCGATGACGGAGCCGAACAGGAAGGGCGGGATCTCGAGGTAGAACACGGGCGTGCTCGCGCCGCCCATCGCGTCGCGGACGCGCTCGTACGTCGCCCCGTCCCCGAAGTCGCCGGACACGTACGAGAGGCGCTTGGCGAAGCGCGCGAAGACCTCGTCGTCGACCTCCTCGCCGGTCCCCACGATGCACGCCTTCGCGTGCTCGCGGAGCTGGTCGAGGGTCCAGTCGCTGCTGGCGACGCCGACGATCGGGCAGTGCAGCAGCCCGCGGCGCTCGAGCCGGTACAGCGACCGGAACGTCATGACCTTCGCCAGGTCGCCGGTGATCCCGAAGATGACGAGGACGTCGGCGGTTCCCGTCATCCCTTCGTCGCAGCCTTCTCGTCGTGCCCGCCGAACTCCGACCGCATGGCCGACATCGCCTTGTTGGCGAACGAGTCGAGGTCGCGCGAGGCGAAGCGCGAGTACAGCGCGCTCGTCAGCACCGGCGCGGGCACGCCCTCCTCGATCGCCGCGATCGCCGTCCAGCGGCCCTCGCCGGAGTCCGAGACGCGGCCGGCGAAGCCGTCGAGATCGGGCGACTGCGCGAGCGCCTGGGCGGTGAGGTCCAGCAGCCAGGACGCGATGACGCTGCCGCGCCGCCAGACCTCGGTCGCGGCGGCGACGTCGATCTCGTAGCGGTAGTGCTCCGGGTGGGCGAGCGGTGCGGTCTCGGCGTCGATCTCGGCCGTCTGGGAGCCCGCGTTCGCGTTCTTGAGGATGTTCAGGCCCTCCGCGTAGGCGGCCATGAGCCCGTACTCGATGCCGTTGTGGACCATCTTCACGAAGTGGCCCGCGCCGGGCGGTCCGCAGTGCAGCCAGCCCGCCTCGCCGGGTGCGAGATCGCCCTCGCGGCCGGGCGTGCGCGGAGCCGCCTCCACGCCGGGCGCCAGCGACGCGAAGATCGGCTCGAGCCGGCCGACGGCGGCGTCGTCGCCACCGATCATGAGCGAGTAGCCGCGCTCGAGGCCCCAGACGCCGCCGCTCGTGCCGCAGTCGACGTAGTGCATCCCGAGCTCGCCGAGGCGCGCCGAGCGCTTGAGGTCGTCCTGGTAGAAGGAGTTGCCGCCGTCGATGACGACGTCGTCGGTGTCCAGGAGCGGCAGCAGCTGGTCGAGCGTGCCGTCGACGTACGCCGCGGGGATCATGAGCCAGACCGCGCGCGGCTTGTCCATCTTCGCGACGAGCTCCTCGAGCGAGGCCGCGCCGGTCGCGCCCTCGTCGACGACGGCCTGGACGTTCTCCGGATGGCGGTCGAACGCGACGCAGTCGTGCCCGGCGCGCTGCAGCCGGCGCACCATGTTGGCACCCATCCGTCCGAGGCCGACCATTCCGAGCTGCATGTGGGGAGTCCTCTCACTCGCGGGGGAAGCGAGGAGTCTCCCCGATGGCGTGTTCGCCGCGCCAGCGCCTCTCAGAATCGCCAGCGACTCGCCCCGTACGGCTCGCGCAGGCCGACGCCGAAGACCGTCTCGAGGCGCAGCCGGTACACGTGCCACGGCGGCGGGCCGGCGCTCTGGGCGCTGTACGGGGCGGTGATGACGTCGCCGTCCGCCTGTGCGGGCCATCCGCCGTCGCGGTAGATCGCGGCGATCTCCTCGACCTTCGCCGGGTCGGTGACGCGATGCGCCTCGCCCTCGGCGACGAGGTCGATGCCCTCGAGGCGGATGGAGATCGTGCACGCGGGGTTCGCGGCGAGGTCGCGCGACTTGCGCGTGTCCGGGCCGCTCGTGAACCACAGGTCGCCGTCGTGGTACGCGACGCCGATCCCCGCCGCGTGCGGACGACCGTCGGGCCGCACGGTGCCGAGGAAGCAGACGGTGTCCGGGCCCATCGCGCCGGTGCCGAGCGCCTCGGCGGCGCGGCTCCAGGGCATCTCCCCGGCGCCGTAGATGTCCAGGTCCTTCGTGGATGTTGGGGTGCGGGTGGTCATGGCGCTTGGACGGTCCCGCGTGGGCCGGAATCATCGGCGTAGCGGGGTTTCGTCATGCAACTACAATTGTCGATAAGAATTGACGTATTGGGTTGACTGGGGTCTGTCCCCAAGGCCCCGACCTAGGAGATGACATGAGCTTGACGATCGGCGACACCGCCCCCGACTTCGAGGCCGACAGCACCGAGGGTCGCATCCGCTTCCACGAGTGGATCGGCGACGACTGGGCGGTCCTGTTCTCGCACCCGCGCGCGTTCACGCCCGTCTGCACGACGGAGCTCGGCTACATGGCCAGCATCAAGCCGGAGTTCGACAAGCGGGGCGCGAAGATCATCGGCCTCTCGGTCGATCCGCTCGAGGGCGCCGCGCGGTGGGCGAAGGACATCGAGGAGACGCAGGGGACCGCGCCGAACTACCCCCTGATCGCGGACACCGACTTCAACGTGTCCAAGCTCTACGGGATGCTCCCCGCCGACGTCGAGGGCGACCCGACCGAGCGCACGCCGGCGCAGAACGCGACGCTGCGCAACGTCTTCGTCATCGGGCCGGACAAGAAGGTGAAGCTCGTCCTGATCTACCCCATGACGACGGGCCGCAACTTCGACGAGGTGCTGCGCGTCCTCGACTCGCTGCAGCTCACCGCCAGCCACCAGGTCGCGACGCCGGCGCAGTGGCAGCCGGGCGAGAACGTGATCCTGACCGGGGCGGTCACCGACGAGCAGGCCAAGGAGCGCTACCCCGACGGTTGGGAGACGCCCAAGCCCTGGATGCGGATCGTCCCCGCGCCGTAGGACCGCAGGGTCAGTCGGCGGGGAGGTAGCGCGTCTCGAGCATGACGCAGCCCTCCTCGCTGACCCACGGTCCGTGCACCATCCCGGGCGGGCGCGACGCGTAGAACCCGGCGCCGAACACGGCGTCGAGGCGCACGTCGCGCATCGAGCCCGACAGGATCAGCACCTCCTCGACGTGGGCGTGCGTCACCGGCCCGGTGGCGGTGCTGTCGAAGCCCGGATCCCAGCGCAGCAGTCGCGTGAGCATCCCCGTCCCGGGATCGAGCGCGAGCACCCGCTCGGAGACGCCGGGCTGCTCCTCGACCGGGCTCCAGTCGAGCTCGTCGGTGGGGAAGAACTCCAGCGCGGGCTTCACGGCACCGTCCAGTCCTTCGCGGCCATCGGCAGCGCGAGGACGGCGGCCCACGTCGCGGCGTCGGTCGTGCCGGTCGGCGGGATGCCGCGCGCGAGCTGGAAGTTGCGCAGCGCCGTGAGGGTCAGCGTGCCGAGCGCCCCGTCCACCGGGACGCTCGGGTCCGCGGACACGAGGTGCTGCTGCAGCCAGACGACGAGGTCGCCCTTCGCGCCCTTGCCGAGCGTCGGCCACCCGGGATCGGTCACCGCGACGGGCGGGCCGGGATCGGTCGCCAGCGTGCTCCACATCGCCGCGGGCGTCGCCTGCCAGCTCCACCACGACAGGCCGCCCGCGCCGTAGCCGGACCAGACGGCCCGGAAGCGCTGCACGTCGGCCGCCGGGACGCCGCCCGACGTCTGCCCGAGCGGCGCGATCGGCACGCCGTAGACGCGGTTCACCGCGAGCGTGTGCGCGCTCACCGCGTCGACGGTGCCGCCGATGTCCTTCCAGTAGATCTGCGGGAGGTTCGCCTGCGCGCCGCCCGGCCCGAGGAAGACCGAGTACGGGAACCGGCCGTGGTAGTCGACGTAGGGGAACGACGTCAGGCCGACGGGATATCCCGCGCCGACGATCGAGCGCAGCGTGGCGACGTAGCGCTGCGCCTGCGCGTACTTGCCCTCGTAGCGGGTCTCGGCGTCGATGACGAGGCAGTCGGCGCCGTCGGCCGCCGCGGCGGCGCCGAGGCGCGCCTCGCCCTCGGGGTCGTTGCCGTAGACGAACTGCCACGCGCAGACGCGCAGGCCCTGCGCGTGCAGGAGCGAGACGAGGCCGGGCTCGAACTGGTCCCAGTCGTCCACGCCGTCGGAGCTCTTGACGAAGACGGTGGAGACGCCGGCGGCACGCGCACGGGCCGCGATGGCGAACGGATCGCCGCCCTCGCTGCGCGTCATGTACCAGATCCACATGCCCGTCCCCGAGAACGCCGCGGGCAGCGGCCCGCGCGACAGCAACGGCCGGTTGCGCGGCACCGGGGCGGGGAGCACGGCGATCTTCACGGCCCGCGAGCGACGCCGCGCGCGGTCGCGGACGGTCACGTTCACCGGCCCGAGCCCCGTGCCGGCGGGCACGCGCGCGACCCAGCCGACCTTCGAGCGCTTCAGCCGCGTCGCCAGCGCGCCGCGGGGCCAGCGGAACGTGACGCGCATCCCCGTGACCAGGCGCGTGCCGCGCAGCTGCACCTGGGCGCCGATCTTCACCTTCACGCCCGCGCGGCAGCCCACGGCGGACGAGGGCACGCACCTCGCGCCGGTGAGCTGGGGCGCCCGGGACCGGGCGTCCGCGCGCGTCGCGTCGGCCAGCAGCGCGACGACGAGGGCGATCGTGAGCAGGGCGCAGGCGACGCGCGGCATCAGGGGCCCGAAAACGCCGGCCGCCGTCGAAGTTGCGCTCGGGGCGCGAGATCGGGCACCCGAAGCCCTTCGACGCCCCGCCTCGCGGTCCTCGCGGATCAGCTGCCGGAGAGCGTGCCGGAGGCGTTGCAGGTCACGCCGCGCGGCCCGGAGGCGCGGACCATGATCGCGTCCGCCCCCGGGAGGTCGTCGAGCACGCGCTCGATCCGGAAGGATCGCGAGCCGCCGCTCGCGCTGACCGTCCCGCGCCAGGCGACGCGGCGCTCCTGGACCACGACGACCCGCCAGGAGCCGCGACGTGCGCCGCGGACCTCGAAGCGCAGCTCGATCGTGCCGTCGTCCGCCTCGAGGCGCAGCTCCGATCTCGCGCCGCCGCCGCAGCTCCCGGACGTCCGGAGCTCGTCGTCGTCGCCGCCGCGCGCCTGCGCCGATGCGGGCAGCGCGAGCAGCAGGCAGGCGAGGAGCAGGGCGACGGTCGTGGGGCGGCGCAGCATGTCCGGTGAGCGTGAAGCCCCCGGGTCGGCCCTGCAATGGGACTTCCGTCGCAGTCAGCGCCCGCGGCGCGCGGTGAAGCCGTGGCGCTCGGCCCACAGCGCCGCCTGCGTACGGTCCGTCACGCCGAGCGCCCGGAAGATGCTCGTCAGATGCGTCTTCACCGTCTTCTCGCTGATCTCCAGCCTGCGGGCGATGAGCTTGTTCGGCAGCCCCTCGACGAGCAGCACGAGGACCTCCGACTCGCGCGCCGACAGCAGCTCGGCCGGATCGGGCTCGGACTGCGCGGTGAGGATGGTGCGCGCCGCGCGCGGGTCCACGGGGGACTCACCCCTGGCGGCGGCGCGGATGCCGTCGGCGACCTCGTCCGCCGTGACGTCCTTCAGCAGATAGCCGCACGCGCCCGCCTCGATCGCGCCCAGGATTCGCGCGCGATCCGAGAACGACGTCAGGACGAGCACCGCCGTCCCCGGACGGTCGGCGAGCACGCGCCGCGTCGCCTCGATGCCGTCGAGCTCGGGCATCTCGAGGTCCATGAGCACGACGTCGGGGGCGAGCTCGGCGCTGCGGCGGACGGCGTCCTCGCCGTCGACGGCCATCCCCACGAGCTCGATGTCCTCCAGGCCGGCGATGAGCCGTCCGAGGCCGTCGCGGATGACGCCGTGGTCGTCGGCGAGCAGGACGCGGATCACGTTGCCGGCACCTCCATCTCGACGGTCGTGCCCTCGCCGGGGCTGGACCGCACGACGAGCGTGCCGCCCCGCTGGCCGACGAGATCCTCGAGCAGGGTGAGCCCGACGTGCCCCTCCTGGGCGCGGCCGGCGCGCTGCGCCGCGTCGAATCCCCTGCCATCGTCGGTCACGGTCAACCGGATGATGCTCGGATCCTCTCGCGTGACCTCGACGCGCACGGCGGACGCGTCGGCGTGGGCGGCGACGTTGCGCAGCGCCTCGCGCGCGACGCGGTAGACGAGCGGGTCGGCGGGCGACCCGGCGGCGGCGCGATCGTCGACGTGCAGCTCCGTCGCGACGTCCTGCGCCTGCAGCGAGCTGAGCAGGTCGTGCAGCGTCGCCTCCAGGCCCAGCGGACTCCAGGCTGGGCGGGTGGATCTCGACGAGGAGCGTGCGCAGCGCGCGCATGCCGTGGCGCAGCCGGCTCGTGCTGTCGCGCAGGGCGGCCGCGTCGGCGTCGGCGCCCCGGCGCTCCGCGCTGTCGGCGAGCGGCGCGAGGCCGAAGGCGACGCCCGCGAGGTCCTGCACCACGCCGTCGTGCAGGTCGGCGGCGATGCGGCGGCGCTCGTGGTCGGACGCCTCGATGGCCCGCTCGAGCAGCACCTCGCGCTCCCGGTAGCCGCGCTGCAGGCGCCGGGCGAGCGACCACGCGAGCGGGACCTGGCTGAGCAGCAGGACGACGAGCGCCGCGATCAGCGTCGGCGCGAGCGCGCCGAGCAGCCGGCGCCCGTTCGCGCTCGTCGACTCGAAGCGCTGGTACGTCTCGAAGAGCACGGGCGTCCCGTTCGGGGTGCGGATCGGGGTGTGGGCCTCGAGCAGCTTGCCCTCCTGGCGTTCGAAGCGGTTCTCGGGCTGGGACAGATCGCTGAGCTCCGCGTCCGCGCCGCCGGTCGTGAACAGCTCGCGCTCGTCGTCGCCGAGCTCGAAGCGCTGTCCGATGAGCGCCGGCTCGTCGGAGTACAGGACGCGACCGTCGCGCGACCAGATCTTCACGCGGACCACGGAGTCGCTCAGCAGGCGGGCGACGACGACGTCGTCCACCTGAGCGATCGCGTCGGGATCGCCGCGCAGGAGGCCGTCGGTCAGGCCGGAGGACTCCACGAGCCCGCCCTGGAGCTCGACGCGGTCGCGGGTGTCGCGCTCGGCCTCGCGCACGGTGACCCCGCGCAGGGCGAAGAACCCACCGACGACGACCACGGCGATCGCCAGGACCGACGCGATCGTGAACCGCAGCACGGACGAGGTGACGCTGGGGGGTGACCCTCCGTGGCGAGCCGGCATCGCCGTGCATGGTGACCTGCGCCGGGGGCCCGGTGCGCGGACTGCGACCTAAGTCCCATGGAAACTCCTGCCGCGGCACCGACGACGGCCCCAACCACACCTAGACCCGGTAGCCCGCTCCCGGCACGGTGAGGACGACGGCCGGCTCGCCGAGCTTGCGGCGCAGCTTCATGATCGTCATGCGGATCGTGTTCGTGAACGGGTCGACGTTCTCGTCCCAGACACGGGCGAGGAGCTCCTCGGGCGAGACGACGGCGCCGTCGGCCGCCATGAGCGCCTCGAGCACCCCGAACTCCTTCGGGCTGAGGTCGAGATCCCGTCCGTCGCGCCGCACGGTGCGGCGGGCGGGGTCGAGCTCGATGTCGGCCGCGCGCAGGACCACCGGCCGGGAGTCGCCGGCCCGTCGCGCGAGCGCGTGGACGCGGGCGACCAGCTCGTCGAAGCGGAACGGCTTGGCGAGGTAGTCGTCGGCGCCGAGCGCGAGCCCGGAGACGATGTCGCTCGTCTCCGCCGCCGCGGTGAGCATGAGGATCTTCGTCCCCGGATGCTCGCTGTGCAGGACGCGGCACACGTCGTCGCCGTGGACCTCGGGGAGGTCGCGGTCGAGGACGACGACGTCGTAGGAGTGCACGCGCGCGTGCGAGAGGGCGTCGGCGCCGTCGGGCGCGACGTCGACGGCCGCGCCGTGCCGGCGCAGGCCGCGGGCGATCGCCGCCGCGACGCGCGGCTCGTCCTCGACGACGAGAAGCCTCATGCACGGGATCGAACCGGTCGTCCGTGAGGGTCCGCTCTGTGGATGCTGAGCGTTCGCTGAGCCCGACAGCGTGCGCGCAGGCTCGTGCTGGACTTCGACCACTACGGCAGGCTCGTCGGCCTGCGGGTCACCGGGTCGGCGGACTCGGTGCTGGCGCCCTCGCTGCTGGAGTCGGCTACGCGCTGACGAGGTGCTCGGCGAACCACGCCGCCGCGGCGCTGGCGGCTGTCGCCCGGCCCGTGCCGTAGACGTCGTAGTGGCCGCCGTCGAGCAGCAGGAGCCGCTTGGGCTCGCGGGCCCGCTCGTACGCGCCGAGGATCTCGTCGGTCGGCGTGATCGTGTCCTCGCGCATGCAGATCACGAGCAGCGGCGTCGGCGCCACGCGCTCGATGTAGGAGCCCGGCTCGTACTCGGCGTAGCGCTCGAGCGACCGCAGCGTCACCTCGTTGGTCCAGCGCGCCAGCCGCCGCCCGGCGATCGCGTCGTACCAGCGTGCGCCGTCGTTGCCTGCCTCGACCGGGCGGTCCTCCTCGCCCGAGCGCGCGGCGGCGATCTGCGTCCACGGGTCGAGCTCGCCGCGGGGCTCGCCGTCGCTCTCGCCCAGACAGCGGTGGTCGTAGAGCAGGCAGGCGACTCCCGCCTCGACGAGCGTCTCCGCGACCTCGTGCAGGAACATCTCCTTCACCGCGCCCCAGCCGTGGCTGAGAACGACGACCGGGTGCGGCCCGTCCCCGGGCGGCGTCACATGAACACCCCGCAAAATGGTGCCGTCCTCGGTCCGCAGCTCCATCCTCGGGGAGCCTACGACCAGACTTGCTTTTCCTCCGCCGGGTCAGGTAGAGACGACCGCCTATGCGCAAACTTCTCCCCGCCCTGATGGTCCTCGGCGCGTCCCTGGTGCTGGTCGCACCGGCCGGCGCAGCGCTCAAGCTGGTCACGAACCAGAACGCCTTCCCCCAGGTCAACGGCAGCTCGCTGATCTGGGAGGCCGAAGGCCAGAACACGACCGACGGCACCGGCGCCTACGTCTGGTCGGTCCCGGCCAGCGGCTCCTCGCCCGCCAGCATCCTGTTCCAGGGGCCGGCCGTCCCGAACGAGGGGGTCGTCGGCACCGATCCCAGCAAGACGACCCCGGGTCAGCAGCCCGACGGCTACGCCGCGACGACCAGCTTCGTCTACTTCCAGCGCCAGGTCGGCGTGTTCAAGAGCCAGCAGGCCGGCAAGAACAGCCCGAACACGTACATCGACTTCTACCCGAGCGCGACGAACACCTACGCCGGCGGCCCGAGCGGGCCGCTGACGCCGATCACGCTGAGCGCGGATCCCGGCGATCCGTGCGCGGCGGGCACGATCACCGAGACGCCGCTGGGCGCCAGCGGGTCGACGCTCGTGACGATCGCCAGCTGCAGCAACCTCGCGACCTCGCCGGGCCGCCTGCTGGCCCGCACGATCTCGGGCAACCAGTCGACGACCCCGCCGGTCTTCCTGGCCGGCAACGGCCACAGCATCGGCGCGGTGCGCCTCGCGGGCAAGTACCTCGCGGGCATCCAGTCGGTCGAGAACTCGATCCAGAAGACGATCGTCGTGCTCGACATCACGACCGGTGACGTCGTCAACACGATCCCGAAGAGCCCGTCCGGGACCTTCTACTCGAACATCGACGTCGGCACCGACGGCAGCGTCGTGGCCACGATCGGCGGCAAGTCCAAGCTGTCGGTCGTCCGCTTCCCCGCCGGTTCGTCCACCGGCAAGACGCTGCCCTCCTCGATGGGCACGATCGTGTCGGCACCGCGGATCGCGGGCTCGCGGCTCGTGTTCCTGCGCACCACCTCGGGTGGCACGCAGCTCATCACGACCTCGCTCTCGGGCGGCTCGGTGAAGGGCTACGGGACCCTGTCGGCGGTCGGCGACCCGTCGAACGGCTTCGACGCCGGCAGCACCTGGGCCGCCGTGAACGGCACGGTCGGCGGCAAGAAGGGCATCTACACCGCGAAGATCGGCTCCTGATCGCACGGCGCCTCGGCACCCGTGTGCCGAGGCGCCCCGATCACGCCTCGCGGTCCGGCAGCTCGGAGAGCAGCCGCGAGAGGCTCGCGTAGGCAGCGTCGCGCCACGTCGCCGTGGCGCGTGCGCTCTCGGGCGTGTGCTCCAGGAACCCCTTGCCGCTCTTCGCGCCGAGCTCGCCGCGCGCCACCCGCTCGGTGACGGCGGGCGGGCACGAGAGGCGATCGCCGAACTGGCCGACGAGCGCGTCGTAGGCGCCCGCGTAGACGTCGAGTCCCGCCATGTCGGCGATCTCGAACGGGCCGAAGAACGGCAGGCGGAACCCGAACGACGAGCGCACGACGGCGTCCACCGTCTCGGGCGTGGCCAGGCCGTCCTCGACGATCCGGCAGGCCTCGCGGAACATCGCGAACTGGATCCGGTTGCCGACGAAGCCCGCGCCGTCGCCGACGACGCAGGGGGTCTTGCCCAGCCGGACGAGGAACGCGCTCAGCGCCTCGACGTGCTCCGGCGCGGTCGCGGGCGTGGGGATGAGCTCGACGCACGGCACCCACTGCGGCGGGTTGAACCAGTGCATCCCGAGGAACCGGGAGGCGTCCCGGCGGCGCGCGCCCAGGTCGCCGATCGGGATCGCGGACGTGTTCGTCGTGATGACGGCGCCCGCCGGTGCGGCGAGCTCGGCGGCGTCGAGGATGGTGTGCTTGAGCTCGGGGTCCTCGGGGACCGCCTCGATCACGAGGTCGGCGCCGGCGACCGCGTCCTCGATCGTCGCGCACGGCGAGACGTGCTCGTCGACGACGCGCTCGCTGTCGCCGGGCACGAGGCCGCGCTCGGCGTAGGCGGCGGTCGCGTCGAGCAGCCGCGCCTTGGCCTGCTCGGCGGCCTCGGGCGTCGCGTCGGCGATCGCGCTCGGGACGCCGCCGAGCGCGAGGAGCTGGGCGAACCCCGCGCCCATCGTCCCGCTGCCGAGGATCGCGACCCGTCCGGGCCAGTCCGCGGCGCTCACAGGACAACCTCCGCGCTGTCGTTGTGTCGCCCTGCGACACAACGACGACCGAAGACGAAGTCTTCGGCGCTCATGCCCGCTGCTCCAGCCGGTGGCGGGCCCACTCGACGATGCCGCCGGCGGCCAGCAGCTCCTGGATGAACGGCGGCTGCGGCGGCAGGCTCGCCTCGCCGCCGTCCCAGACGATGCTCCCCGCGGCGGTGTCGATGGTGACCGTGTCGCCGTCGCGCAGCGCGGCGGCGGCCTCGGGCTGCTCGATGGCGAGGAGGCCCAGGTTGATGCAGTTGCGCTGGAAGATCCGCGCGAAGCTCACCGCGATCACCGCCTGCACGCCGCGACCGATCATCGCCAGCGGCGCGTGCTCGCGCGACGAGCCCATCCCGCAGTTGCGCCCGGCGACGAGGATGTCGCCGGCGGCGATCCGCTGCCCGACCTCCGGGTCGCTGTAGGTCTCGAGGAGGTGGGTCCCGAGCTCCTCGGGATCGGTGATGTTGAGGTAGGCGCCCGGGAGCATGACGTCGGTGTCGACGTCGTCGCCGATCCGCACCACCCGGCCGGAGATGACGGCGTCGGTCATCGGACGTCCGCCGGATCGACGAGGTGTCCCGCGACGGCCGCCGCTCCGGCGACGTACGCGTTGGCCAGGTACACCGAGGACTCCGGGTCGCCCATGCGCCCGCGGAAGTTGCGGTTCGTGGTCGTCACCGCGACCTCGCCCGCGGCGAGGATCCCGGTGTGCCCGCCGAAGCAGGCGCCGCACGTGGGGGCCGACATCATCGCGCCGGCGTCGAGGAAGACCTCGATGAGCCCCTCCTGCAGCGCCTCGCGGTAGATGCGCTGGGTCGCCGGGACGACGATGAGCCGCACGCCGGGGGCGACCTGGTTGCCGCGCAGCATCTCCGCGAGCTGGCGGAGGTCGGTCATCGTCCCGTTCGAGCAGTTCCCGACGTAGACCTGGTCGATCTTGACCGTGCCCGCGAGCTCGTCGATCGGATGGACGTTGCCGGGGGAGGAGGGGGCGGCGACCAGCGGACGCATGCCGTCGAGGTCGATGCTCGTCCGCCGGTCGTAGGGCGCGCCGGGATCGGCGGCCAGCGCGGCGGGCTCGGCCTCCGGCACGCGCTCGGCGAGCCACTCCAGCGTCGTCTCGTCGGCGGCCACCATCCCGGTCTTCGCCCCCGCCTCGACCGCCATGTTGCAGAGCGCGAGGCGCCCGTCGAGCGAGAGCGCGTCGACGGCCTCGCCGCAGAACTCCAGCGCGGCGTAGTTCGCACCGTCGACGCCGGCCTCCGCGATGTAGGCGAGGATCAGGTCCTTGCCCGTGACGTGCTCACCGGGCGAGCCGGTGAACTCGACCTCGATGACCTCGGGCACCTTCAGCCACACCTCGCCGAGGGCCATGGCCGCCGCGATGTCGCTCGAGCCCATGCCGGTGGCGAACGCGGCGAAGGCACCGCTGGTGCAGGTGTGCGAGTCCGCGCCGACGAGGAGATCGCCGGGCATGATCCGCCCGCGCTCGGCGAGGATCGCGTGCTCGATGCCGGCGTCCCGGGTGGCGCCGACCTCCCAGTAGTCGGTGATGCCCTGCCGCTCGGCGAAGGTCCGCAGCCGCGCGACGAGGGCCGCGCTGCGCGCATCCTTCGCGGGCCAGAAGTGGTCCACGACGCACGCGACGCGGGCCGGGTCGAACACGCCGCTCGCGCCCATCTTCTCGAACTCGTGGATCGAGACTGCGCCCGAGACGTCGTTGAGCATCACCCGGTCGATCCGCGCCAAGGCGAACGCGCCGGGCGTGAGGTCGTCCACGCCGTGCGCGGCGAGGATCTTCGCCGACAGCGTCATCGGCCCGTCCATCCCGTCCCTCCGTTCCTGGGAGGTCCAGCGTACTTCCTGGACACGCCGTGGCGCGCCCCGGGAGGATGCGGGGACATGCGTATGCACGTCGTCGTCGTGGGGGCTGGGGTCGTGGGGTCGGCGGTCGCGCTGCGGCTCGCCCAGAACGGTGCGCGGGTCGACCTGCTCGACGCCGGCGAGCCGGGAGCGGGCACGAGCTCGACGTCCTTCGCCTGGATCGGCGCGAGCGCGGCCGCCCTGCGCGACTACCGCGCGCTCAACGTGGCCGGCGTCGAGGCGTACGCGCGCCTGGAGGCGGAGCTCGGTCCGCGGCCGTGGCTGCGCCGCACCGGGTCGCTCGTGTGGCACACCGACCCCGAACGCTCCGCGGAGCTCGCCTCCCAGGTGGCCGCGCTGGCGGACATGGGCTACGAGGCCGCGTTGCTGGATCCGGAGCAGGCGCTGGCGCTCGAGCCGTCGCTGCGCCTCGCGCCGGGGGTCGAGCACGTCGCCTCCCACGCCGACGAGGGACACGCCGACGGGCGCCGGATGGCCGCGGAGCTCGCGGCGCGAGCCGTGGATGCGGGCGCCGAGCTGCGCACCGGCGCGGAGGTGACCGGGGTGGACGACGGCGCCGTCACCCTCGCGACGGGCGAGCGGCTGGTCGCCGACACCGTCGTGCTGTGCGCCGGCCGCTGGACCGGCTCGCTCTCCGGCGTGGCGATGCTCGACGCGGCCGAGCGCGGTGCGCTGCCGATCGGGCTGCTCGTGACGACCGGGGCCGCGCCCGACCCGGTCGGCCGGGTCGTCGTCGCCGACGACGTGATGATCCGCCCCGGCGACGACGGCGGGCTGCTCCTGCACGCCGACGAGCAGGACCGGCTCGTGCACCCCGACGACGACCCGGCGTCCGTCGCGGACGTGGCGGCGCAGGTGCTCGACGCCGCCCGGCAGCACGTCATGGTCCCGGAGGCACTGGGCGTGACCCGCGCCGTCGTCGGCCTGCGCGCCCTGACCGCCGACCTCCTGCCCGCCGTCGGCCGGCTCTCCGACCGCACGTACGTCGCCGTCACCCACAGCGGCATCACGCTCGCGCCCGCGCTGGGCGACCTCGTCGCCGCCGAGGTCCTCGGCCGCGGCGAGGAGCCGCTGCTCGCACCCTTCCGCCCCGATCGACTCACGAGGAGGACCTGATGCACGACATGCTCATCCTGAACGGCACCGTCGTCACGCCCGCCGGCCGCGAAGCGCTCGACGTCGCCGTCGACGGCGAGACGATCGCGGCACTCGGCATGCCCGGCACGCTGGGGACGGAGGCGCGCAAGGTCGTCGACGCGGCCGGCTGCCTCGTCATCCCGGGCGGCATCGACCCGCACGTGCACTACGCGATGAACTTCGAGGGGATCCTCACGACGGAGGGCCCCGCCTACTCGTTCGCCGCCGCCCTGGGCGGGAACACGAGCGTCATCGACTTCGCCTTCCAGGCGCCGCCCGTGGGGCTCATCGACACGATCGAGACGCGCAAGGCCGAGTTCGAGGGCGCGATGGCCGTCGACTGGTCCCTCCACGCGATCCTGACGAAGGCCTTCTCCTACGACGAGGTCGAGGAGATCGGACAGGCGATCCGGGACGGCGTCCCGACGATCAAGACGATGATGACCTACGGCTACATGAGCGACGACGGCCAGCGCTACGGCGCGATGCTCGAGGTCGCCGAGCACGGCGGCATGAGCGTCGTGCACGCCGAGGACGACGCGATCGCCAACTGGCTCACCGGCAAGTACGTGCGCGAGGGCAAGACCCACGGGGCGTACATCTGCGAGGTCCGCGGGCCGATCGTGGAGGAGGCGGCGATCCGTCGCGCGATGTTCCTGGCCGAGCGCACCGGCTCGCCCCTGTACGTCCTGCACATGGCGGCCGGGAGCGGGATCGAGGCGCTCGCCGAGAAGCGAGCGCAAGGGCTGCCGTTCTACGGCGAGACGCTGAGCGCCTACCTCAGCTTCACGCAGGACGACCTCTGGGACGAGTCCCCGATCGAGGTCGACGGGACGACGTACAACGCGCGCGGGGCGCTCTTCAACAACTACCCCGTGCCGAAGTTCGGGCCCGACCGCGACACCTGCTGGGCCGCGCTGGCCGACGGTCGGCTGCAGGTCGTCGCGACCGACCACGCGCTCGTCAGCCTGAAGGACCGCTTCGAGACGATGGGCACGACCGTCGACGCCATGCAGGCGGGCCAGGCTGCGGTCGAGACCCGCATCCCGCTCCTGTACTCCGAGGGCGTCGCCAAGGGCCGGATCAGCACCGAGCGGTGGGTCGAGCTCATCTCGGTGAACCCGGCGAAGCTCATGGGCATGTGGCCGCGCAAGGGCCAGATCGCGGAGGGCGCCGACGCGGACATCGTCGTCTTCGACCCCGAGCGGCGCTGGACCGTCGACTGGCGCGAGCTGCACATGAGCGGCGGCTACAGCTGCTGGGACGGCTGGGAGGTCACCGGCAAGGTGCGCGACACGATCCTGCGCGGCGTCGGTGCTCGTCGAGGACGGGGAGTTCGTCGGGTCGAAGACCGGCGGGCGGTGGGTGCCGCGGACGATGCTGCCGGAGGTGCTCTCCGGCGACTTCGCGTTCAGCGAGGTCGCCGTGTGAGGATCGTCTCCGCGAGGCGGCGTGCGTCGCCGGCGGCGTCGAGGTCGCCGGTGAGCGCCGCCACGACGGTGGCGCCCTCGAGCAGGATCAGGAGCTGGCGGCCGGCGAGCGCCGGGTCGGGGGTCGCGGTGTCCGCGGCCAGGGCGGTGAGCAGCTCGCGGTGGCGGCCGAGGTGGTCGTGGGCCACGCGGCGCGCCGTCGGACTCTCGCCGGCGGCGTTGACGATCGCGCAGCCGCGGAACCCCTGCTCCGCGTACCAGCCGCGGAGGGCGTCGAACACCGCGAGGACACGGTCGACCGGGTCGCTCGGCGCGTCCGCGGCGTCGCGCAGCCAGGCGACGACGTGGTCGCTGCGCCGGCGGAGCACGGCTTCGATCAGCTCGTCCTTGCTGCCGAAGTGGCGGTAGAGGCTGACCTTCGAGACCCCGGCGCGCGCCGCGAGCTCGTTGACGCCCGCGCTCACGCCGTCGCGGTAGAAGACCTCGGCCGCGGCGCGCAGGAGCTTCTCGCGGGTGCGCTCGACGTCGATGGTCTCGCCCTTCGCGACCGGCATGCGGACGGATTCTACCCGTAGTTGGAACCGATCGGTACCATCTCGCCGCATGGAGCTACGGAGGCTGGGCTGGTCGGGGTTCGAGGTGACGGCCCGGGGCGAGTCCCTCGTCATCGACTGCGTGGGGGACTCCTCCGCGTTCCTGAGCGATCACCTGTCGGGCGGCAGGCCGGTCGCGCCGCTGCGGACGCCCGCCCTGGCGGCGCTCGTCACGCATCTGCACTTCGACCACACGGACGTCGGGGCGATCGAGGCCGCGGTCGGCGCCGACGGGGCTCGTGCTGCGGCCGCCGCCGTTCGCGGGCTCGGAGGCCGAGGCGGTGTTCACCGCCGAGCAGGAGGCCGATCTCGCCGCCAGTCGCCTCGACGTCCGCGTCGTGTCGGAGTGGGAGCGGCACGAGATCGGGCCGTTCACCGTCACGGCGGTGCCGGCCGTCGACGGGCTGGGCGATCCGCAGGTCGGCTGGGCGGTCGAGGCCGACGGCGCGCGGCTGTTCCACGGCGGGGACACGCTGTTCCACGGCTCCTGGTGGCTCATCGCCGGGCGCCTCGGCCCGTTCGACGTGGCGGCGCTGCCGGTCAACGCCGCGGTGGTCGACGCGCCGCACCTGCAGCCGCCGAGCGCGCTGGCCGCGGCGATGGGGGCTCGTGAGGCCGTGCAGGCCGCGGCGATCCTGCAGGCGGGGACCTTGGTTCCGATGCACTACGGCGCGTCCATCCCGGGGGTGTACGTCGAGGACGATCAGGCGGTCGCGCACGTGATGGAGCTGGCGGAGGGCGCGGGCCAACGCGTGGCGGTGCTGGACCCGGGCGCGACGCTGGACGTGCGCTGAGCACTGTCACAGGCGACGCATCCATCTCGTCTCAAGGGAGAAACGAGACGAGAGGAGCAGCCATGAAGGTCTTCGTCGCCGGCGCAACAGGCGTGCTGGGCAGAGAGCTCGTCCCGCAACTCGTGGCGCGAGGCCACGAGGTGGTCGGGATGACCCGGAGCCCGGCGAAGCAGGATCTCGTGCGAAGCCTCGGAGCGCGTGCGGTCGTGGCCGACGCGCTCGACCCCGACGCGGTCGCCCACGCGGTGGCGTCCGCCGAGCCCGAGGTGATCGTGCATCAGCTCACCGCGCTGTCCGGGGAGTCCGGTCCGCGCCACATCGACCGGTTCTTCGAGACCACGAACCGGCTGCGCACCGAGGGCACCGATCACCTGCTCGCCGCCGGCCGGGCCGTGGGCGCACGGCGCTTCGTGGCCCAGAGCTTCGGGGGCTTCCGATTCGCCCGCACCGGCGGGCCGGTGCAGACCGAGGCGGATCCCCTCGATCCCGATCCGCCGACGGCCCTCCGCGCGGGGCTGGCTGCTTACCTCTACCTGGAGCACGCGGTGACGACGATCGAGTGGGGAGAGGGTCTCGTGTTGCGCTACGGGGGCTTCTACGGTCCCGGAACCAGCATCAGCCTGGCGCCGGACGCGCAGATGGCGGCGCCGATCCGCAAGCGTCGCCTCCCGATCGTCGGAGACGGGGGCGGCCTCACGTCGTACATCCACGTGGCGGACGCCGCGGCTGCGACGGTCGCCGCGGTCGAGCACGGCCGGCCGGGGATCTACAACGTCGTCGACGACGAGCCTGCGCCCGTGCGGGAGTGGCTGCCGGTGCTGGCGAACGCGCTGGGCGCCAAGCCTCCGAGGCACGTCCCGCGCTGGCTCGCGCGGGTCCTGGCCGGTGAGGCGGCGACGGCCATGATGACCGAGACCAAGGGCGCCTCGAACGCGAAGGCGAAGCGCGAGCTCGGCTGGCAGCCCCGGTATCCGAGCTGGCGGCAGGGCTTCGCGCAGGGGCTCGGATGACCGACGAGGAGTTCGACGCGCTGCGGCCGTCGGCGTTCGCCGTCGCCTATCGCATGCTCGGCAGCGTGAGCGAGGCGGAGGACGTGGTGCAGGAGGGGTTCCTCCGCCTCCACCGGGCGCGTGCGGGCGGCGAGCGGATCGAGTCGCCGCGCGCCTACCTGTCGACGGTCGTGTCGCGGCTCTCGCTCGACCACCTCCGGTCGGCGCGGGCCCGGCGCGAGACCTACGTCGGCGAGTGGCTGCCGGAGCCGCTCGTCGGCGACGACCCCGCCCGCAAGGCCGAGATCGCGGACTCGCTGTCGCTCGCGTTCCTCGTCCTGCTCGAGAGCCTGTCGCCCGAGCAGCGCGCCGCGTTCCTGCTGCGCGAGGTGTTCGACGAGCCGTACGACCGGATCGCCGAGATCGTGGGGACGAGCGAAGCGAACGCCCGCCAGCTCACGGCGCGGGCACGCCGCCACGTCGACGAGCGGCGTCCGCGGTACGAGGCGTCGCGCGACCAGCGCGAGGCGCTCGCGACGCGCTTCTTCGCCGCCGCCGAGGACGGCGATCTCCAGGGGCTGGAGGAGCTGCTGGCCCACGACGTCGTCTTCCGCGGCGACGGCGGCGGCAAGGCGCCCGCCGCCGCACGTGCCGTCCACGGCCGCGCGAAGGTGGCGCGGTTGTTCATCGCGGGGCTGCGCACCCTGGCGAGGGTCGGCGGCGTCACCACGCGCCGCGAGGAGGTCAACGGTCAACCAGGTGTCCTGTTCCTCGACCGCGACGAGCGGCTGATCGGCGTGACGATCCTGGACATCGCGGACGGCCAGATCCAGGGGGTGAGCGCGATCGTCAACCCGGACAAGCTGCGGCATCTGGGGCCGGTGGGCGACGTGCGCGCGCTGCTGCGCGAGCGCCGCTAGCCAAGCGTCAGGATCACGACCCCGACGAGGATCGCCGCCGCCGCGGCGATCCGTCGTCCCGAGTCCTTCTCGTGGAGCACCAGGACGCCCAGCAGGGTGCCGACGACGATGCTGCTCTCCCGCGCGGGTGCCACGTAGCTCACCGGGGCATGGGCCAGGGCGTAGAGCACCAGGATGTACGCGAGCGGGCTGAGCAGCCCGACGACAGCGGCCCGCGTCCGGGAGATCGTCCACGCCCGGTGCAGCCCCTCGCGCTCGCGCAGCGCCACCGGTGTGAGGAGCGCGGCGTTGGCGAGGTTGGTGCCCCAGTAGTAGACGATCGGCGACAGGGCCAGGGGACCGACGGCGCGCTTGTCCCAGAGCGTGTACCCGGCGATCGCCACGCCGGTGAGGACCGCGAACACCGTCCCTGCGCCGAGGCTCGTCGGCCCACGGCCCATGAGCGAGAACACCGCCGCGACGATCAGCGCGGCGCCCGCGAGCGCCACCGCGCTGGGGCGCTCGCCGAGGAAGACGATCGCCGCCGTCGCCGAGAGCAGCGGCCCGGTGCCGCGGGCCAGCGGGTAGACGACCGACAGGTCGCCGGTCGCGTACGCGCGCTGCAGCAGGACGAAGTACAGGGCGTGCAGCGCGCCGCTGACCACCATGAACGCGATCGCCGTCCACCCGAGCGGACCCGGGTCGGCGATGAGCGCGACGACGAGCACCGGCAGGTACAGCAGCGTTCCGGCGACGGCGCACAGCCACACGAACGCGGCACCGCCGGCCGCCGGCTTGGCCACGAGGTTCCAACCTGCGTGTGCGAACGCCGCGGCGACGACGAGCGCGAGGACGGTGACGGACATGAAGGCTCCCTTCGCCCGCACCATGCGGGCACGACAACGGAGCCCTCCGGGCTTTTATCCCTTCAGGTCTGGACGATCCGACGTCGATCGACCTGTCGCCGCTTGGTCACGGTCCCCCCGTCCCTCATTGTGCGTGGCCGGTGTGCCGGCGCGGGCGGAGGCGGAACCCTAGGCGCATCCTCGTGCTGGGATTGAGGCTACCCGGCCCACGGTCGTACGATTCCGCCCATGACCGATCCCACGGTCGACGCGGACTCGTTCAACGCGTTCGAGGCAGCGGGCTGGGAGGCGCAGGTCGCGGGGTACGACGAGTTCTTCGTTCCCATCACGACTCGGCTCGTCGAACCGCTGCTCGACGCGACCGAGGTCGGCGGCGGCGACCGCGTCCTCGACGTGGCCTCGGGACCGGGTCACGTGGCTGCCGGGGCAGCCGGACGAGGTGCGTCGGTCGTCGGCGTCGACATCGCCGAGGGGATGCTCTCGCTCGCGCGTCGACTCCATCCGGAGCTCGAGTTCCGTCGCGGCGACGCGGAGGCACTGCCGTTTCCGGACGGCTCCTTCGATGCCGTGGTCGCCAACTTCCTGATGCTGCATGTCGGCCGGCCGGAGCAGGTGGTCGACGAGTTCGCGCGGGTTCTGGTCCCGGGCGGCCGGCTCGCGCTGACGGTCTGGGACGTACCCGGGCGAGCCCGGGTCCTCGGCGTGCTTCTCGAGGCGGTGGCGGCGGCGGGTGCCAGTCCGCCGCAGGACATCCCGGTCGGGCCGCCGTTCTTCCGGTTCGCGGACGACGAGGAGTTCAGCGCGTTGCTCCGCGGCCGGCGGCTCGAGGACGTCGAGGTGCGCACGATCGACTTCTCGCACCGTGAGGCCTCTCCTGAGACGCTCTGGCGAGGGCTGCTCGGCGGAACCGTCAGGACGGCAGCGCTGATCCGCGGTCAGACGAGCGACATGCAACGGCGGATACGCGCGGAGTTCGATCGCATCGTCCGGCAGCACGAGGTCGACGGCGGACTCGAGCTGCCGGTCTCCGTGAAGCTCGCGTCGGGTCGCAAGCCGGCCTAGGTCCTACTCCCGTCGTGTCCGCGAACGAGTGGTGCTCGTGGGCGACCGTCCACCGGCCCTGGCGCTTGCGCAACCCGATCGTCAGCCGCAGGCGGCGCTCCGGGTGCTCCTCGAGCTCGTCGGGGGTCCCGCAGCGCAGGAGGGCGTGGGCGTAGGCGACATGGCTGTCGGCCGTCACGTCGAGGCGGACGATCTCGAACGACGCGCCCTGCGCCTGCCACGCGAAGAAGCCGGGCCAGGTCTCCTCGTACGCGTCGAGACCCCGGACGCCGTCGTGCGGGGGCGGGACGTCGAACATGACGATGTCGGCGGCGTGGTCGGCGAGCACGCCTTCCATGTCGCCGGCGTGGACGGCGGCCGCCCACCGCTCGATCAGCGCCCGGATCTCCTGCTCGTCGCCGTCCACGTGCTCCACGCTCCCCTCAGCTCGCCGCCACGTTGAGGATCACCGCGAGCACGAAGGCCAGCACGGCGACCGCCCTCAGCACCCAGCCACGCCGGGCGCTGCCGGTGCCCACCACGGTGTCACGGATCGCGAACGTCAGCGCTGCGACCGCGACGGCGCACAGGGCGATCGCCGCCGCCTTCATCTACGCCGCCGGTCCGAACCAGGTGGCGAGCGCGTCGGCCAGGCCGTCCACGCCCTCGTCGCCGACCCACGCGACGTGGCCGTCGGGCCGGACGAGGACGGCCTCGGGCGCGGCCACCTCGCCGAGCACCGGCAGCTCCCACGGCCCGTCGTAGGCGGCGTCGACCGTCAGCACGCCGTACGCCGTCAGCGCGCCCGGCTCGCCGAGGTTGAGCAGCACCGGCCGCGCGTCGTGGAGCAGGTCGTAGACCGTCCGCGACCCGAGGTCGAGGTCCGGCATCCGTCGCCCGAGCAGGGGGTGCCCCTCGCCGAGGTCGTAGCCGATGTCGAGGCCCGACAGCATCCCGGCCATCGCCCTGCGCGGCGCGTCGAGTGCCATCAGCTCGCCGATCGTGTCGCGCAGGGCCTCGCTGCGCTCGTCGCCGCGCATGAGCGCCGTGAGCGCCATCGTCTTCTGCAGCACCCGCGCGGCCACCGGGTGGCGCTCGGCGTGGTAGCTGTCCAGGAGGCCGTCAGGCGACCTGCCCTGCACCACCCGGGCCAGCTTCCAGCCCAGGTTGACCGCGTCCTGGACCCCGGTGTTCAGACCCTGTCCGCCCATGGGCGTGTGCACGTGGGCCGCGTCGCCGGCCAGCAGCACGCGTCCCTCCCGGTAGGACGCCGCCTGGCGCGCGGCATCGCTGAACCGCGAGATCCACCGGGCGTCGTGCACACCGAAGTCGCTGCCCCAGGCGGCGATCATCCCCGCGCTGAGGTCGGCGAGGGTCGGCTCGGCTGCGCTCTGCGTGAGGTCCTCGTCGCGCACCACGATCCGCGCGTACCCGTCGCCGACCGGGCCCATCGCGTAGGTGCCCTTCTCGTCGCGGTGGAGGTTGCCCATCTCGGACTCGTCGCGGACCATGGCCTCGGCGATGAGGGAGCTGCTGGCGGCGTCCCAGCCCGCGAACTCGATGCCCGCCGCGCGGCGGACGACGCTGCGGCCGCCGTCGCACCCCACGAGGTACTCCGCCCGCAGCGACCCTCCGTCCGCCAGCTCGACGTCGACGCCCTCGGCGTCCTGCGTGAAGCCGGTGACCTCGGACTCGCGTCGGACCTGCACGTCCAGCTCGTCCACCCAGCCGGCCAGGATCTCCTCGAAGCGCCGCTGCCACAGGCCGAGCCCGTACGGCCGGCGCGTCGGGAAGTCGCTGATGTCGAGCACCGTCGGGAAGTGGATCGTCTGGAGAGGCTTGCCCTCCGACACGAACCGCTCGCCGACGCCGCGCTGGTCGAGCACCTCGATCGTGCGCGCCTGCAGCCCACCCGCCCGCGAGCTCTCCAGCTCGGGTCCCGCACGCCGTTCGACGATCACCGCGTCGACCCCGGCCAGCGCCAGCTCGGCCGCCAGCATCATCCCCGTCGGACCGCCGCCGGCGACCACCACCGCATGCTCTTCCGTACCCATTCCGTCCTGCCCTTCGTCGCTTGCGGCAGGAGATGATGAGACACACCGGGGGGCTTGAATCAAGCCCCCCGGTGCGGTGTACTTTGGATGTGGAAGGGGGCGCGCGGCGCCCCCTTCGGCGTTCTAGGCGGCGGTCTCGCGGTGCGGCAGCTTCCAGCCTGCCCGCGGGAAGTGGCAGGTGTAGCCGTTCGGGATCCGCTGGAGGTAGTCCTGGTGCTCGGGCTCGGCCTCCCAGAAGGGGACGGCCTCGCTCAGCTCGGTCACGACCTTGCCGGGCCACAGGCCCGAGGCGTCGACGTCGGCGATCGTCTCCTCGGCGACCTGGCGCTGCTCGTCGCTCGTGTAGAAGATCTCCGAGCGGTAGGACGAGCCGATGTCGTTGCCCTGCCGGTCCTTCGTCGACGGGTCGTGGATCTGGAAGAAGAACTCCAGGATGTCCCGGTAGGAGATGCGCTCGGGATCGAAGACGATCTCGACGGCCTCCGCGTGACCGGGATGGTTCGGGTAGGTCGGGTTGTCGTTCTTCCCGCCCGTGTAGCCGACCCGGGTGGAGAGGACTCCCTCGCGCTGGCGCAGCAGCTCCTGGACGCCCCAGAAGCAGCCTCCCGCGAGGATGGCGGTCTCGGTGTTGTCGCTCATCGCGATCTCGTTCCTTTCGAGGCTCTTCGTACCTCTCAGTCTAGTGTCGACCCGAGGCGTGTCAGTCCTCGGGAAGCGCCGCGAACGCCTTCTTCGTCGACCGGTACCACCCGAGTCCCGAGACGGGGCGCTTCCAGCGTCCGCGCATGTCCTCGAGCGCGCTCCTGTGCGTCTCGTCGCCGCCCGCGACCATCTCCTTGAGATGGGCGTCCTGGGCCTTGATGACGTCGTCGGCCTTGTCGCCGCGGTGCTGGGCGTCGCACGGCCCACCGAGCTGTCTGCAGGTCATCGTCTTCATGCGGCCAGGCTAGATCCGGGCGGTGCTGCGGCGCTTCTCGATTCCTGATCGTTCTCTTCGCAGAAACACAGGAAACTCCCACGTCCCCGCGAGATCGTCCCGGCCATGGAACATGACAGTCGTGAACCCGATCACGGCGACGGCCTGCACGAGGACCTCGTCAAGCTCGCCTCGCGCCGTGACGCGCTGCGCATCTTCGGCGCCGGCGGCGCCACCGCCATCCTCACGACGCTCGGCGCCTCGCGGGCGATGGCCGCCACGCCGACCGGCGAGGTGCCGACCGAGACCGCCGGCCCGTACCCGGGCGACGGGTCCAACGGCCCGGACGTGCTCGACGACTCCGGCATCGTGCGCCACGACATCCGTCGCAGCTTCGGGAGCAGCCGGACGCTCGCGAAGGGCGTCCCGCTGCGGGTCAACCTGACCGTCACCGACGCCTCGAAGGACTACGCGCCGATGGCCGGTGCGGCCGTGTACCTGTGGCACTGCGATCGAAGCGGCCGGTACTCGATGTACTCCTCGGAGATCGAGGACGAGAACTACCTCCGCGGGATCGCGGCGACCGACAGCGACGGCACCGCGTGGTTCAGGACGATCTTCCCGGCGTGCTACTCGGGGCGCTGGCCGCACATCCACTTCGAGGTCTACTCGTCCGTCGCCAAGGCCGTCTCGAACGGCCCGATCGTCAAGACGTCGCAGCTCGCGCTGCCCAAGGCGGTCTGCGATCGGGTGTACGCGACGAGCGGCTACTCCGGGAGCGTTCGGAACCTCGCGCAGACGTCGCTGTCGCGCGACATGGTCTTCGGCGACGACAAGGCGGCCCACCAGCTCGCGACGGTGACCGGGAGCGTCAAGGAGGGGTACGTGGCGAACCTCACCGTGGGCGTCTGACCCCGTCACCCGCGGTCAGTCCGTGAGCCGGTAGAAACGCCAGAAGTCGTGGTCGATGGGCAGCACCTCGACGTTCGCGAAGCCGGCCTGGGTGGCGTAGGCGCGCACCGTCTCGCTGCGGATCACGGTGCCGGTCGCCGCGGAGTCCTCCTCCAGGTTCGCGACCGGCAGGCAGTGCAGGACGCTGAATCCGTAGTCGAACCGTTCGATCTCGTCGCCCGGCGCGGTGAAGCGATCCGCCACGCGCTCGTCGGCGACCAGGACGGCGCCGCCGTCGGCGAGGCTGTCGCGGGCGCTCTTGAGCGCCTCGACGGGATGGTTCATGTCGTGCAGCGCCTCGAAGATCGTGACCAGGTCGTAGCGCCCCGGGAGCTTCGCCTCGCCCGCGCCGTGGATGACCGGTCGCACCCGATCGGCCAGGCCGGCGGCGCCGACGTTGCGGCGCGTCGACTCGATCGAGTCGGCGTCCTCGTCGATCGCCTCGACGGTCGCCTTCGGATACGCCCGCGCGATCGCGATGCTCGACCACCCCGTCCCGCAGCCGAGATCGGCCACGTGCGCCGGCGGATCGGCCCGCAGGCGGGCATCGATCTCCGGGACGGCCGCGAACCAGTCCGCGAGGAGATTGTGGAACTGCGGCCGGTTGGTGGCTGCGATGCCCTCGACCGTGTCGGCGCCATAGGCGGGGTACGGGACGCCGGCGCCACTGCGGTACGCCTCGATCAGCTCGTCGATCGGGCGCAGGACGCCGATGACGAGCTGCGCGAGACCGGTGAGGTGGCTGAGGTCCTCCTCGTCGACGAAGACCGCGCGGTGAGCGTCGGGCAGGGTGTAGCGGCGCGCGCCGGCATCGGCCTCCGGGTCGTCGACGTCGAGGAAGCCGGCCACGGCCTGCTGCTCGAGCCACTCACGCACGTAGCGCTCCGCGGTGCTTGTCCGCGTTGCCAGCTCGGCCGGTGTCGCAGCACCGCCCTCGGCGAGCGCTCGGTAGAAGCCGAGCCGTCCGCCCACGTGGACCGACGCGATCTCCAGCGTGTGGATCGCCGCAATGAACAAGCGCTCGGCGAGCGCGTCGGTGCTGCCGCCGGGTGCTTCGATCGCGTCATCGCCAACCTCCAGCAAGCGATGGGGGCGGGTGACGCCCACCCTCCCAGCACGCTGAGGCTCAGTCAACGCGTCCCCTCGCAGACGCCCCTTGGCAGGGCTTCCTGAAGCTGCTCGCCGGAGTGCTGGCCCCCCGGCGCGGCGCGCTAGCCGCACTCGGCGAACGTGCTGCCCGCCACTCCGACGCCGGGTGCCATCCCCCTCGGCACGGACGTGGGCTGGGAGCCTGCGTGCATGAGCCAAGAGAGCACAACGGAGTCCACGACCATCGCGCCTTCTGGTCCCCCGAGACGAGGCCGATCCGGCGGGCGCATAGCCGCACTCGTCGCAGGCAGCCTCGTCGGCCTGGTAGCGGTCGCCCTGCTGATCGGCGGCGGCGCACTGCTGTGGGGCAACGGCCAGAAGGACGACGCCGGCTACGTCTCGACCGGGACGCACGGCCTGCACACCAGCACCTACGCGCTGACCACCGACAATCTCGACATCGACCTCGACGGAGCCGGCTGGGTGCTCGACACCGACCGCCTCGGCCACGTCCGCGTCCAGGCGACGTCGCGCAACGACAAGCCGGTGTTCGTCGGCATCGCTCCCACGCGTGACGTGTCGGACTACCTCGCCGAGACCGCGCACTCCTCGGTCACCGACATCGAGGACGGGCCGTTCAGCTCCTTCGACGTCACCTACCGCGATCACGCCGGCGACGTCAAGCCCGCCGCTCCTGCGGACCAACGCTTCTGGGCCGCCTCGGCACAGGGCACCGGCTCGCAGGCGATGACCTGGAAGGTCCGCGACGGCGACTGGTCGGTCGTGGTCATGAACGCCGACGGCTCCGCCGGCGTCGATGCCGGCGTGCGCGCCGGAGCCGACGTGCCGTTCCTGGCCCCCGCCGGCTGGATCACGCTCGGCGGAGGCCTGGTCCTGCTCGCCGGTGCCGGCGGGCTGCTGTACCTGGGGCTCCGCAAGCCGCCCCGCACGCGGCCGGAGCACGTCACCGAGCGCGAGCCGGTTGTCGCGTCCGTCTGACCCCTCAGCAGTCGACGTGACGAGGGCCCGCCATCTGGCGGGCCCTCGTGCTCGGCTAGCCGCCGACGCGCGCCCCAGCGCGGTCATGGGCGTGGGAGGATGGCTCGCGTATGTCCGTCCGCGTCGTCGTCGCCGATGACCACCCGGTGTTCCTCGACGGCCTCGCCCGGATCGTGTCTCGCGCCGCTGAGCTCACGCTCGTCGCGACCGCCCGGGACGGCCGGGTCGCGCTCGACCAGATCCGCGCCGAGCGGCCCGACGTCGCGCTCATCGACCTCGAGCTCCCCGATGTCGACGGCTTTCGGGTCATCGAGACGGTCCGCCGCGAGGCGTTGCCCACCCGGGTCCTGGTCATCTCCGCCTCCGTCGACAGCGCGAAGGTCTACCGGGCGATGGAGGCCGGAGCTGCCGGATACGTCCCCAAGGTCGCCGGCGACGCCGCGATCAGGGACGCGATCGTCGGCGTCGCGCGCGGGGAGACGCAGCTCGTGGGCGAGCTCCTGGACGGCTTGGCGACCGAGATCCGCCTGCGCCGCGACCACGCACCGGGCCCGTCGCTGACCCCCCGGGAGCTCGACGTGCTCCGTCTTGCCGCCGATGGGCACCCCAACGCCGAGATCGCACGGCAGCTGCTGGTGAGCACGGCCACCGTGAAGTCCCACCTGCAGAACGTCTTCGAGAAGCTCGAGGCCCCGGACCGCGCCGCGGCTGTCGCGCGCGCGATCCGGCGCGGCCTCGTCAACTAGACGTCCGCGCGCAGGCGCGCGGTCTCCTCCTCGTCGATCTCGAACAGCGCGGCGTCGGCGTCGACCTCGCGGATCTCGACCCCGTAGTGCTCGCGCGCCGCGGCGATCGTCACGTAGCCGTCGATGACGTCCTCCCGCACCCACTCGGCCGGCCGCGTGCGCGGGTCGCCCCAACCGCCGCCACCGCCCTCCCAGAAGCGGATGAGCGTGTCCCGGCGGGCCGTGACGCCCGAGCGCATCACGCCGAGCTCCTCGTCGCCGTGGATGAGCCCGCTGCCCATCGCCGCCTCTCCGCCGTCATAGCCCCAGACGGGCTCGACCGCCCGCGAGCCGAGCACCGACAGCGTCGCGTCGCCCTGGGTGAGCTCGAAGTCGCGCGTGACGCCGATGCCGCCGCGGTGCAGACCGGCGCCGGCGGAGTCGGGGATGAACTCGTAGCGGTGGGTCAGGATCGGGTAGACGCGCTCCTGCACCTCGACGGGCTCGTTGCGCGTGCCCGACGCGTACAGGCTGATGGCCGAGTGGTTGTCCTTCTTGCCCGGCCGGGCGCCGTAGCCGCCCTCCTTCCAGAGGTACATGACGAAGTCGCGCTCGATGCCGGGGCGCGGGTCGTGGCCGCCGACGACCATGTTGGTCATGTTGCCGCCGCACACCATCGAGCGCTCGGGGCGCATCTGCAGGTACGCGCCGAACACGCAGGCGCAGATGACCTCGTAGGAGGTCGCGAACGCGCCGCTGATCGACGCCGGGAAGCGCGCGTTGGTGACGAGCCCCTCCGGGTTGACGATGTCGATCGCGTCGAACATCCCTTCGCTGGCCGGGACGTGCGGGAAGATCGCCTTCGTCGCGACCATGAGCGCGGATTGGGCCATGGAGCGCGTCGCGTTGATCGCGCCGCGTGCCTGCGGAGCGCTGCGCGACAGGTCGTAGCGCGCGCGGTCGCCCTCGATGGTGAGGTCGAGCGCGATCCGGACCGGGGTCACGCGGTCGCCCATCGGATCGAAGTCGATCGCGTCCTCGAACGAGTACGTGCCGTCGGGGATGCTCGAGAACTCCTCGCGCAGCAGCGCCTCCGAGTAGCGCCGAAGCTCGGTCATCTGCGCGGTGATGACGTCGTCGCCGTGGCGGTCCATGAGCGACTGCAGGCGCGTCTCGCCGGTCCGGCAGGCGGCGATCTGCGCGAAGCAGTCACCCTGGTTGAGGTCCGGCACCCGGGTGTTGCGCAGGATGAAGCGCAGCACCTCGTCGTCGAGCTCGCCCTCGCGGACGAGGTGGATGGGCGGGATGTACAGCGCCTCGCCGTAGCTCTCGACCGCCTCCGGGTGGAAGCGAGCCGGGGACGGGCCCGCCGAGGTCCGACCAGTGCGCCGAGTTCTGCGTGAACGCGACGAGGGTGCCGTGCCGGTAGACCGGCATGATCGTCCGCACGTCCTGGCAGTGCGTCCCGCCCAGGAAGGCGTCGTTCATGATGATGATGTCGCCCTCGTGGAGGCGGTCCTTGCCGATCCACTCGATGACGGCCTTCACGGTGTGCGGCAGCGTCCCGACGTGGGCGGGGAGGTCCTCCTTGCCCTCCGCGATGAGGCGTCCGTCGGCGTCGCAGATCGCGGTGCTGAAGTCGCGGCCCTCGCTCACGACGAGCGAGTGGGCGACCTTCTCGAGCATCAGCCCCATCTCGTCGACGATGCCCATGAAGGCGTTGCGCAGGACCTCGAAGGTGATCGGGTCGATCGTGTCGTCGTGCATGCGTTCGGGTCCTCTCACGCTCGGACTGCGATGACGATGTCGCCCGCGGCGTCGACGCGGGCGGCGATGCCGGGCGGCAGGACGACGGTCGTGTCGACGCCTTCGACGATGCACGGCCCGACGAGCTCGGCGTCCGGCGCGAGCGCCGCCCGGTCGAGGACCCGCGCGTCGATCCACCCGGTGTCCGGGAAGTGGACCTGGCGCGACGTCTCCGGGCGCTGCTCGCCGTCCGCCGCGTAGCGGACCGCGTCGAGGTCGGGGCGTGCGCGCGCACCGCGCGCCGTCACCCGGAGCGTCGAGGACTCCACGAGCTGCTCGGGGTGGCTGTAGCGGTAGTGCTGCTCGTGCTCGGCGTGGAAGAGCTCGATCGCGCGGGCGAACCCGTCGTCGGTCACGTCCTCCAGCGGCACGGTGATCGAGTGCAGCTGGCCGATGTAGCGCAGGTCGAGGCTGCGCTCCAGCACGAGCTGCTCCGCTCGACGCCCTGCAGCTCCAGGCTCGTGAGGACGCGGTCGCCGATCTCGTCGTAGATCGAGGCGACCTCCTGGACGTCGAGCTCGTCCTGACGGCGCACGAAGGCCCAGGAGAAGTCGTCCAGCGGATCGACGAACAGGAGACCCAGGGCGCTCGTGACGCCGGGATAGGCCGGAACGATCACCTCGGGCATCTCGAGCTCGCGAGCGATGTCGACCGCGTGCAGCGGGCCTGCGCCCCCGAAGGCGATGAGCGTGAAGTCACGCGGGTCGTAGCCGCGCTCCACCGTGATGAGCCGGATCGCCGCGACCATGTTGGCGTTCGCGATGCGCAGCAGGCCCTCGGCGGCGTCGTCGATCGAGAGCCCGAGCGGCTCGGCGAGGCCCTGCCGGACGGCGTCCGGTCGCGAGCTCTCGGTCCAGCGCCATGCGCCCGTCGAGGAACTCGTCGTTGCTCACCCGGCCGAGCACGAGGTGCGCGTCGGTGTTGGTCGGCTCCGTCCCACCCTGGCCGTAGCAGGCGGGCCCCGGGTCGGCGCCCGCGCTCTGCGGCCCGTTGCGAGGCTTGCCGGCCGGGTCGAGCCAGCCGATCGAGCCACCGCCGGCGCCGATCGACATGACGTCGATGCTCGGGAACCGGATCGGCATGCCCCACTCGAGGTCGAACGAGGTGCTCATCTGCGGCTTGCCGTCCACGACGACTGCGAACTCGCAGGTCGTCCCGCCCATGTCGATGCACACGGCGTTGGCGACCCCCGCCGACTCGGCGATGGCGGCGCCCGCTATGACGCCTGCCGCCGGCCCCGAGTTCAGCGTCTTGACCGCGTGGCCCTTGGCGTAGTCGCTGGTCATCGTGCCGCCGCCGTTGTGCATGACCAGGACGATGTCCTCGTTGAAGCCGTCCTCGCGCAGGCTCTCCACGAGCGTCGTCATGTAGCGGCTGAGGATCGGCGCGGTGTAGGCGTTGGCGACCGTCGTCGCGGTCCGCTCGAACTCCGGCGGCTCCGGCAGGATCTCGGTCGACAGCGAGACGCTGAGCTCCGGGTCGGCCTCCAGGAGGAGATCGCGGATGCGCCGCTCGTGCGCGGGGTTCATGTGGGCGTTGATGAGGCACACGGCGACGGACTCCAGGCCGCGCGCGCGGATCCGCCGGATGGCGTCGCGGACGGTGTCCTCGTCCAGCGGCGTGACCACCGTGCCGTCGTAGGCGACCCGTTCGGCGACCTCCAGGCGATGGCGTCGCGGGACCAGCGCCGGCGGCGGGTCCCAGAGGATGTCGTAGAGCTCCTCGCGGTTCGCGCGGCGGATCTCGAGGATGTCGCGGAAGCCCTCGGTGGTGATGAGCCCGGTCGCAGCGCCGCGCTTGGTGATGACCGCGTTCGTGGTGACGGTCGTCCCGTGGAAGAGGCGCCGGATGTCACCCGACGGGATGCCGAGCTCTCGCACGCCCTCGATCACGGCCCGGTCGAAGTCCGGCGGCGTCGACGGCACCTTCGCCACCCGGAACTCCCCGGCGTCGCTGAGCGCAACGAGATCGGTGAACGTGCCCCCGGTGTCGCAACCGACGATCCATGACATCGCTCCGTCGTCTCCTTGGTCGATCCGATCAGCCTCGCGCGCATGGCGTGCCGGCGGCATCCGCTGCATGGCTACATCGGGGAGGAGACGTCGCCTGGCACTCTCCCGGCATGTCCGACCTAGGCGACGCCGCCTTCGAGCACGCACGGACCCCCACTGCGCTCCTGCAGGGCGGGATCGTGGGGCGCAACGCGGCGCTGCGCGCGCTGACGCTGGCGGCCGGTCCTCTCGACGAGCACATCGCGGCCGCCGCGGCGCCCGGCGCGGTCGTCCCGATGGCCGTGCGCGTGGGCGAGCTCGCGCTCGAGCTCCACGCGGTCGCTCTGCCCGGCGCGGTCGCGGTCGAGGTGCACGACGTCACCGCGCACCACCACCTGCAGGCGACGGTCCGGCTGCTCACCGACATCCTCGACAACTCGTCGGCGCTCATCTTCGTCAAGGACCTCGCCGGGCGGTACGTCCTGGTCAACGAGCACTTCGCCCAGCGCTTCCGCCTTCCGCGCGAGCGCATCATCGGGCGCACCGACCACGAGATCTTCCCGGCCGAGGCCGCGGACGCCTATGCGGCCAGCGACCACACGGTGCTCACGTCGGGCCGGCCGCTCGAGGTCGAGGAGCCGCTGACGGACGTCATCGACGGGCGGTGGCTGTCGATCAAGTTCCCGTTGCGCGACGAGCACGGACGCCCGTACGCGGTCGGCGGGATCTCGACCGACATCACCGACCGCACCCGCGCGGAGGCCGCGGAGCGCGAGGCGCGGGGCCAGGCCGAGCGGGCCGACCGGGCCAAGAGCGAGTTCCTCTCACGGATGAGCCACGAGCTGCGCACGCCGCTCAACGCGATCATCGGCTTCGGGCAGCTCCTGGCCCTCGAGCCGCTGCGGGCCGAGGGACGATCCGGCGTGGAGCACATCCAGAAGGCCGGCGAACACCTCCTCGCGCTCATCAACGAGGTGCTGGAGATCACGCGCCTGGAGGCCGGCACGCAGCACCTCGCCTCCCAGCCGGTGCACGCCTGCGAGCCGCTCGCCGACGCGCTCGAGTTCGTGAGGCCGCTGGCCAGGGCGCGCGACGTGGAGCTGGCCACCGACATGCACGGCGGGCTGCACCGCTACGTGCTCGCCGACCCGCAGCGGCTCCGGCAGGTGCTGCTGAACCTGCTCGTCAACGCCGTGAAGTTCAACCGCCACGGCGGCGCTGTGCGCACGTACTTCGCGGAGCTGCCCGCGGGTCGCCTCCGCACGGTCGTGGTCGACACGGGCCCCGGGATGGACCCAGCGACCGCCGAGAAGGCGTTCCTGCCCTTCGAGCGTCTGGACGCAGACGCAGCGGAGATCGAGGGCACCGGGCTCGGGCTCGCGCTCTCGCGCAGCCTCGCCGAGGCGATGGGCGGAACGGTCGGGATCGCGCACACTGCGCCGGGGGAGGGGTCGGCGTTCTACGTGGAGCTCGCGCTCACCGACGCCCCGCCGGCCGTGGCGAGGGCGGAGGAGGGCCCGTCCTCCGTGCCGGAAGGCGCCTGGGGGATCGGGCCCGCGCGCGTCCTCTACATCGAGGACAGCGCAGCCAACCTCGAGCTCGTCGGAAGCATCCTGGCCAGGGCGAGCCGCGACATCGAGCTCATCACCGCCGTGCGGGGCCGCGCGGGCGTCGAGCTCGCCGTGCTGCACCGGCCGGACGTGATCCTCCTCGACCTCGACCTCCCCGACGTCGACGGCACCGAGGTCCTCGCGACGCTGACCCGCGACCCACGCACCGCCGGCATCCCCGTGGTCGTGCTCTCGGCCGACGCGACCCCAGGGTCGATGGACCGCCTCGCCGAGACCAGGATCGCCGCCTACCTGACCAAGCCGCTGCGCATGGAGACGTTCCTCGAGACGCTGCGTGCGGCGCTGGGCTAGGCGTTCGCCCCTGGCAACAAGAAAGCCCCGCGGCTGCGGAGCTATTCCAGTGCGCCGAAGAGGACTCGAACCTCCACGGACCAAATGGTCCACAAGGCCCTCAACCTCGCGAGACCCAGCTGGCCTGACGCGCGGGTCGGCGTCCCGGGTCACCCCGCGGGGAGCGACACCGTCGCGGTGAGCGCGTCGTGGTCGCTGCGCGGCAGGTCGTGGAAGGCGAGGGCGGTGACGCGCGCCCGGCGGTCGACGAGCAGCCGGTCGATCTGGATCCCCTTGTACGTGGGGCGCAGGCCGTTCCCGGTGGCGTCGGCGCCGTCGAGGTAGCCCGTGTCGAGCACCTGTCGCAGTTCCTCGTGATCCAAGGTCGCGTTGAAGTCGCCGACGAGCATCCGCAACGGCCCGTCAGGCGTCGCGTCCGGCATCCCGTTCAGGTCGCGCTCCCAGCGCCAGGTCCCGCCGGTGCCCGGCGCAACGGGGTGCACCGCCTTCGCCCACACCGGCATGGCGCCGGGCACGAGCACGGTCGCCTCCGGCATCGCAGGGCCGGGCGGGGGCGAGGGACGGGCGTCGCGCAGTGGGTGGCGCGACAGGAGCCCGCTGCCGCGCGCGCCCGCGCGCGCGTCGAGGATGCGGTGCGGGAACAGCTCGCGCAGACCTGCGGCGTCGAGGCGCGGCACCGCATCGGGCGTGAGCTCCTGGACGCTCAGCACCTCGACGTCGTGACGCCGGGCGAGCTCGACGAGCGCGCTGGGGTCGGCCTCGCCGCGGCGGATGTTGGCGCTCATCACCGACAGCGGGCGCCCCACTCGCAAGCCCTCCTCTGAGCCGCCGAACGCACGCGGCACCACGACGACCGCGAGCGCCACGCAGGCGACGAGCGCGGCGAGCGCGACGAGGCGGCGCCGCAGGACGAGCGCGACGACGACCGGGATCCACGCCGTCGCCGCCGCGTAGGGCGTGAATGCCATCGCGGCGACGAGCAGGAAGCCGCGCTCCAGTCCGCCGAGGCGGATCGCCGCCCATGCCAGCCACGGCAGGGCGACCAGGAGGGCAATCGCGCCACGGACCCGCGGGCGGTGCATCGCCGCAGCGTGACGGCTGGGGCAAGTTCAGACGCGCCTGCATCGCGCGGTGGGACCTAAGAAGACGTAGCCGACACCAGCAGAGGGGCGTCGGCGGCGACGTTCGCCTATGCGGCCGCGGGCTGCGTACTGGAGGGGACTGCTCTCGCGGCCTAGCGGCAACCGTGCGAAGTCACCAGCGGGCTGAACGGTTGGTCGCGGGGAGCGCTCACTCCGCCATATGTCGGTCGGTGCACAGCCACCGTTCGATTGAGCGCCGTGTCTCTCAGCGTTGTGAGGTTCGCGGCTGCGGGCTCGCGCGGCCGCAACGCCGCGTGCGTCTCCGGCTCACGGGCTGGCGCGTCTTCGAATACACCGACGACGCGCTAGGTCGTCGCCAAAACACCGCCTTACTGCTGCGGCCATTGTCGTGGCGCGTCTCGCGGACGGGCGTCACGAACATGAGCGTTGGAGTAGATCGATCCCTTCTTGCCTCGCCGCGTCGGCGCCATCCGTGCTCCCTCGTCGGGCAGTTTGTTGCTGCGGTGTTGTTGGAGAGCTAGGCGGCTGGGGCTTGATGTTCGCCCCGTACAACGAGAAAGCCCCGCAGGAGCGGGGCTATTCCAGTGCGCCGAAGAGGACTCGAACCTCCACGGACCAAATGGTCCACAAGGCCCTCAACCTCGCCCGACGCAACCCGCCTAGTCCGAGGGCCAAGTCTATGGGCAAATTGGACATCGAAATGGACTGAACGGACACATCGGGTGCAGCAATTGTTGCTGCGGCGTTGCTGTTTCCCGCAGCCTGCGTTTTCAGCTATCAGGCTGGGTCTCCAATTCCGCAACGCCAGGTTCGATTCCTGGGTACTGCGTCGTGCCGCGGCCGGCACCGCTGGCACGAACCGGCCGCACGATGAGGAACGACGAGGCCTGTTCGAGAGCGTCGTGCGGCGCATCCAGTCACAGGACGAGCCGACCCGCCGCGACCAGCGAGCACCGATGCTCGCGGAGTTCGGAACCGCTCGAGCAGAGCGCCGCGCCAGCAACCTCTCAGCCGTTCCGCGCGGTCGCATCCCGTTTCGGGAAACCCGAGCCATTCCGGCCGCCGCTGTGCTTTGCCGCGGCGCGTGTTCAACAAAACGACCGTCGCGCGTTCGGCCGCGGTCATTGCAGCCTGTGACGGACCGGAGTCGGGTTCGCACGAGTTCTCGAGCGCCGCCCGGTGGCCCAGCCGGGCGCGCACAATCGCGTCGCCGCTGAGCGGCACCAGGGCACGACGACCGGCTCCGGCGACTCGCGACGCTGACCGGTCGTGACGACAGCGGGCGCGCTGCGCCGAGGCGTGGCCCACGGCTCCGTGTCCTGGTTCCCGGCATTCACCTTAGTCTTCGGTGCCGCGGACATGGTTGACGTCGGGAACGCGATCTCCGAAGCGGCTTGCGAGAGAGCTGTGCTGATGCGGCAGGACGGGCCGGCCAGCCTATTCCCCACGCTCAAGAGCGTCCCCGTCGCGAGCTGCGGAGTCCCGCTCTGACCGCAGTGCCTGGGCATCCGAACACGTCACCGTCGGAGCCCTCAGGTCCGCGGTACAGCGCACGCGTGGCGCTGAGTTGCAAGCGCGGCCACGCGCCCGGTCAGGTGCTCCACGCGCTGCAAGAGCTCCGTCAGGTAATCGACGACCGGCTGCGCGCCGACCTCGGCGGCCGGTATGACCGGCACAGCGCGCGATCCGTCGGCACTGACAAACTGACGGTCACCTTCACACTCCGGGCACCACTGATGCGGACGCGATCCGGTCGGCAGGACTCGCCGCCGGGACGCTCGCCGAGCTTCTGACGGACAACGCGGCTGCCGTCGACCTCTCTCGCGTCGCGCTCATCGTTCGCGCTCAGGAAAGCCACGAGACGTCGGCGTAGTGCCGGCGGCTTCCGGCCCGGGGCCACGAGGAGTGCTTCGCGCCCGCCTGCGCTCAGTATGCAAGATAGCCGTGGCCGGCCGCCTCCGGCCGCGTGTCGCGACGGACTGCTGGTCTGCGCGCGACCGGCGGGCGTCTCAAGACGACCTTCAGCAGACGCCTGCCTTGGACGACCAACGGAAGCGCCACTTGGCCGGACCCGTTGCGTCCGGTGCATAGGCACGAGATCGGCGCGTGCGAGCTGTCGATCAGAGGGAGCTCGAGCCGTCGCTGTCGCCATGGGCAAGAGCGCAGCCAGCCGACGGCTTTGAGGGCTAACGCATCCCGTAGCACTACGGCTGCGCGTGCCGGGGGATGCTGCGTCCAGGCGAGAGCAGCAGCGCCGCAGCGTCCGGGTCGCGCCGCTCCTTTTACGCGAAAGCGGAAGCGCGCCGACCTTGTCTGGGGGTGCGTTTGCCCGTTCGGTGCGACGGTAAGTTCCGTCGAGAGCCATGAGCAGCGGCGTGGGGGACTCGTTTCGGGGCTCTGCGACGGGGTTCGAGGAGATGTATGGATCGATGTCACGAGTCCGGGCCTACGGGCAGTACCGCGGCGGCGAGCGACGGCGAAGTCGACGCAGATGCTCGGGCCCGCGAGCAGGCGGCGGCGAGCGTTAGCGCGGTCTCCGGACCAACTTCCCGCGACACCCCGGCGACGGACGGCGCTGAGCGTCGTGCGTCGGCGGCATCGATTCAGATCGCGAAGGCGGCCGCTCTCGCGTCAGGCTCTTCATACCGTCATGGCGACGGCGTACGACGCGAGATGTACTGGCGGCGGGGGACGCGGAGCGGGAGCGTCTTGCCCAAGACCTTCACGACGGCGTTCAGCAGCATCTGACGGCGCTGCGAATCCGGCTCAGCCTCGCTGCCGACCGCTTCGGCGAGCGCGGCGAGACCGAGGCCGGCGCGGTACTGCAGGGGTTCGGTGACGACGTCGACCACGTGATTGACGAGCTGCGTGACCTCGCGCACGGCATCTATCCGGCGCTGCTGACCTCCTTCGGGTTGGCCGCGGCGCTGGGTTCTGCCGGTGTGCAATCAGGTCGGCCGGTGACCGTGCAAGCGAGCGGTGTGCGGCGTTGCAGGCCCGAGGTCGAAATCGCCGTGTATTTCTCGTGCCTTGCCGCGCTTGACAACGCAGCCAAACACGCCGGACCGGTGCCGGTCTCGGTTGACCTCTCCGACACCGGTGGCGCGCTGGACTTCACGGTCTGCGACTCAGGCGCGGGGTTTGACCCGGCCGAAACGCAGGTCGGCGCGGGGATCGCGAACATGCGCGACCGCATCGCCACCGTCGGCGGCACGCTCGCGGTTGACTCGGCGCCGGCGCGCGGAACGCGGGTGCATGGCAGCGTGCCGGACCCCGGCTGGAGATAACCGCTGCTCGACGCGCGGGCCTTCCGATTCGAGCAGCGAGAGCGCGTGCCGCACGATCACCGCGCTCAGTCGCGCCACCACATGAGGGCAGATGCGATAGCGGCGACCGCCCGCGCGGTCGCTTGGGAAGACAAGCGGGAATCCCGTCGCAGGTCAGGACCCTGGCGGGCGGAAGCGCGGACCACCTTGCAGATCTCCTTCGGGGGTCGGCCGGCCCTTGGACGAAGGGTTGCGGCAACCGGCCGGTTGCACGTGTCGCGCATCGACGCCACGATCTCCACATGAGCGACCTCCCGCGCGATCCCGACCTGGACGAGCGCCCGCCCGAGCTCGGCGACCACGAGCGCCCGCTGCCCATCGCAGGGGTGGACGAGGACGGAGCGCTCATCACCGGGACTGTGTGGCCCGACCACCTCGCGTCGGCCAAGGCCGACGGTCGGCGTCTGCGGCACGGCGAGGAGAGGCCGCGATGAGCTCTGAAACGTGGACGCGACGCGAGGTGACGATTGGCCGAGCCCGGCAAGTGCTCGAACTCCGTCAGGCCGGTCAGACCTGGCATGAGATCACGATGGCCGGCCTCGTGCGAGATGGCATAGAAGGCCGCGCGCTTCTGCGGCAGTTCAAGCTGACGCGCGACTCGGGCGGCAGCTACGAGATCGCCGAGACCTACGACCACACCGCGATCAACCCGCGCACCGGGAAACGCATGGGCGCGCGGAAATCGTAGAGCGGCGTGGCGCGCTCCACGCTGCACGACCACGCTCGGCGGGCGACGAGGACCTAATCATTGCTCTGTCTTCCCGTGGTCCGTTACGGGCCCAGGGGTGTGTGCGCAGTTGCCGAATCTTGCGGACAGTTGCACCGATCGGGCCATGACGTCCGTATGTGTCGAGTACGTCGCCGACAGCAACGACGATGCGACCGAGAGGAGTTAGGGCATGCCGTGGATCACGGTGCCCGTGCGCGAGCTACGCACGGGCGATGAGTTCGGCCATCGACCAAGCGGCTTGGTCGTGGGCTGGATCGCACTGGAGGATGCGCTCGTCGTCAGCGACGGCGGCGTGCGGATCAAGGTCCAGCACTGGCCCGACGGCAACGTTGGCGCCCGCGCCTGGGAGGACCCGACGCACGAGCTGCACATCGTGCGCCCGCACCCATGGCGCGTCGAAAAGCGGTGATCCCCCCTCCTGAGCCACGACCGTGCCTCAGCGCTCACGACGACGGGCGGCGAGCTCGTCCACCTCACGGAACGGATCGTCGGGATCGGGCGGCGGCGCGGCCTCGACTTCACGCGGGCGCTGCGCCCAGTGCTCCGGATAGCGACGCTCCAGCAACCACGCGCTGGCGCGCCAGTTCTCCCGCGCCGCGTGGGCCACGGAGGCCAGCAGGCGCTCCTCGGCCAGCGCGGAGTCCAGCGCGTGGGCCTGGTGCGCGGTCAACCCCACCCACTCGCGCCGTTCCTGCTCGCGCTCGTCACGGCGGCGCTGGCGGCAGGCGGCGGTGCGGCAGTTCGTCCCGCAGTAGCGCTGGTCGGCGCGCCCCAGCGGGAGGGCTCGATCGCACTGCTCGCAGCGGCGCTCGCTCATGCCCAGATCATGCCGTGACGTCGCGCCCTACGCGAGCCCTCCCCGTAGACGCTCGGCCTAGCCGTGACACCGGAAACGCCAAGCGGTGTTCTCCCAGCGGCCTACGTCCTCTCCGGGGCTGACGGCGCTCGGCTGATGCCGCCCCAGTCCCGCGTGAACGTGTGCGGACCTCAGCGAGATCCCGCAGCCGACGCCGAGAGCGAGCCCCGCGCGGCCACCCCGGCGACCCCGAGGTTCAGCTCGGCCAGATCAATGGTCGCCCGAGCGACGCCGAAGCCCGCGGCCGCGAGCGAGCGGGCAAGGAAGCGCTGCGTCGGCGAGCTCGGTGCTCTCGCGGCGGAGATTCTTGGACGACCTCGCTCAGCACCATCACACCAGCCCATAGCCGCTCCTCGATCGCCGAGCGCTGGGCTTGCCGCTGCTCGGGCGGCGTGCGGGCGTCCTCGACCGATTCAGGGCTCCCGTCGCGCTGCGCCTGGCGCAGCTGGCGCTCGTGCTGCCGATCCTCGTCGCGAAAACGGGCACTGACGGTATCCAGCGCCGCCAGCTCGACGGCGACCTGGTCGCGTACCCGCAGCTGCTCTGAACGGAGCTCGTCCAGTTCGGGCCAGAGACCCTCGGGCAGCCAGTTCGCTGCGGTCGAGTGGCCTCGGAGCTTTTCACGGACAGCCCTGGCCGCGTCCGCGCTTGGCGGAGACAGCGGGAGCACTAGCGGTCCGGGCTGTTGAGGGTCAGTCATGGGCTTCTCCTACTCGGTTGCCCTCACAACTACTTGGCCGTCCGAGCGTGGCAGCGCCACCGGACGTACGCGTCGCCGCTCTGGGCCTCGAGCTCCTCGATGCAGCGGGCCAGCTTCGGCGGGTGCATGGCTCGGTAGTTGCGCATCAGCTCTTCTCGATCAGTTCCAAGCAGGGCGATGACGCCCTCGTCGTACGAGGCGTAGACGTCCGACTGTTCGATGTCGGTCCCGGTGCCGGGGACCAGCAGCCAGCGCCCGTCGCCCAGCGGGAGCAACCGGTGCGGGACGGACTCGCCAACCGCGTCGGCGTAGCTTCGGCGGTTGATCGCCTCCTCGATGAGCTCCATGCGCTTCACGTTCGCCAGGTGCTCGGCCATGATCTTGTAGCCCTCAGCGCGGGTCGGGAAGCGAGTCATGCGCTGTTGGCCGGCTCACGCCGCGTGAGTACGACCAGCCCGCCGACCCACACCTTGATCCGCCAGCCCCGCTGGTACGGGCCGACCCACTCCGGCTCGGTGGGCCGATCGCCGATCCTCCAGCGCCAGTAAAACGCATGGCGAACTGGGCCTCCTCGCCGGTCAGGCGCATGCCGTCTTCCATCGCTACGGCCGCACCTTCGAGTACCAGCTGCTGCCCTTGTTCGTCGCGGCCTCGACGGCCTCGTCGTACGTCTTGAAGGCGTAGTAGCCCACGGTGCGGCTCTTCGATCCGTCTGCGTCGGGGCAGTACGAGACCACGTCCCACTGGCCGTCGCTGCGGGGCATGACGCCCGAGTAGACGATGGCTCCGTGCGGCGTGTGCCGGACGAACGGGAACTGGATCACAGGGTTCTGCATGCTGCGCTCCTATCGGTGGTTCTGCCGGACAGCAGGCGGGGCCGGTCGCGGTCCCTCAAGTCACGGCCGGCCTCGTCTGCCGTCCGTGCCGAGGCACGGACGGCGGGAGCTCCACGGCTGCGCGTCGCGCAGCGCCTCCTCGATCGGGTCCAGCTCCTTCGCCTGCTTCTGCTCTTCAGGAGCAGCTTGCCGTTCTCGCCGCAGATGTACCCGTGACCAGGTTCTGCGCGCAGGTCCCGTGGTTCAGCCCCCACTTGGCCAGCGGCTGGTCCGCTTCGGCCCGAGGTCCACAGGATCAGCGCCAGGAAGACGCCCGCGACGATCGCGATGTTGCGCTTCTTGGTCATCGCGCCGTCAGTAGTCCTGCTCGACGAACGTCTTCGCGATCGCGCGGAGCTCCTTCGTCTGCTGCGGGCTGAGCCCCTTGGCCGGTACGGGCGACTTCCGCAGGTTCAGCCGGTAGCGCACCTGCTTCCGCAGGTAGCGCAGCTCCTGCTCCGTCACGGCGCGCATCTCGTGCTCGTGCCTGGGATGCGTGTTGCGCTGCTTCGCCGTGGCCATCAGAGCCCGCTCTCGACTTCCCACATGAACGTGTCGTCGCCCTGGGTCACGCGGATCACGTAGCTCTCGCCGTCCGTGGCCTGGGCGATGCAGCGCGTCTCGTTGACGCACTTGATGGACTTCGCGCTGGTCCCGCGGCCCTCCTCATTCGCCATCTTGTTCAGGTCCGCCTTGATCGTGCGCTCCATGTGCGCGATCTGGCGGTCGGCCTCGAAGTCGGTGTAGCCCACGTAGCCGCCGACGGCGACTGCGGCAACGGTCGCGCCGAGCGCGATCTTCTTCCACATCTTCACGGCTGTGCTCCTTCTATCGCTTGGTCCCTGCCGGACGGCAGGCGGGGCCGGTCGCGAGCTCCTGGGGGTTCGGGTTCCGGCCGTTGTTGGCGATACGCTAAACAACCTCACCCTAGAGAACCCGAAGACCGAGCAGCGGTAACAGGGCGGCGCGCGGCTCCAGCCGCGCTGAAGGTGCCGACGCTGCCAACGGCAGGAGAGCGACCCTCAGCGGAACCGGGGAGCTTCCAGCCGACACATGGAGCACCCGCTTCGTCTGGGCGTCCATGAGCGTCGGCCCCGAAGACTGTCCTTCAGCTGCGCCCCGAAGCTAGGTGCCGGGCGATGCCGCGCAGGTAGGCCCGCGTCTCGTCGTTGCGCACCCGCTCGGACATCGAGCGGAGCTCACCGGCGACGTGCTCGCTGGCGATGGGGTCCAGCGCCCGGGTCATCAGCGTGATGATGAGGGCGTCTGCGATGTCGCGGCGCATCAGATGCCGCAGATGGTCTTGAGGGTGTCGGCCGCGCTGCGCAGACCCGAGAGGGCTTCGTTGGCGTCGCCCAGGGCGGACAGCGCCTTGCTCGGCGGGTTGTCCATCGTCCGGACGATGCGCTTGACCGCGCGCTGGCGCTGCTCGAACTTGGCGAGCTTGCGCGTGATGACGCCCGCGTCCACGCACATCGACTCGACGTTGGAGTCATCGATGGTGGCGCTGATCCGGATGATGGCGTCCATGTCGCGCTGCTGACGCTCGGTCAGGCGTACGACGCGCGCGGCCTTGGCGACATCCGGGTCGACGGGCGCGGCCTTGGGCTTGTCGGCCTTCGGCTTGGACGCCTTGGGCGCCTCGGCCTGCTCGGCCTGGGGCGCGGGGCGGCGGCGGCGGCGGGGTCCTCGACGGACGCGCACGCGGCCGTGGTGGCGCCGACGCCCGCGAGGGCGGCGACGGCAAGCGAGATGCGGATGAACGTGGGCATGTTGGTTCCTGGGGGCCTGAAGCCGGCGCTGTGCGGCGTCGGCCGGGGATTGAGTTAGGCGTCGAGCTCGGCCAAGAGCGCGTCGCGGATGGCCTGCTGTTCTCGACGCCCGTGTCGGCGCCGTCGAGGAGCGCTGCGCGGAGAACTGCGACGCGCTCATCGCTGAGCTTCCCGAAGGGCGCGTCGCGCGCGCCTCGCGGCCCGGCTTGCGCCGGGGCAAGCTCCTCGTCTCCGTCATCGACGCAGCGTTGGCATCGCTGTAGCCCGCTGCGAAGGTTTTAGCGCGGCATGAGGCGCTCGTTATCTAGCGCACGGGCGCCTTGCGCCGGCCCCCATCCGGGCGGCGTCAGCGCTCGCCAGGGCGCGCTAGGGGGCGCTCCTGCGGGGCTGCCGCGCTCGCCCCCTCCACCTAGGCTGCCCCGCGCCGGACGCGCAGGCGGGCCGCGCCGGGCGCGCAGGCGGGCCGCGCGCGAGGCATCCGACCCGGGCGCGGGTAGACCCGTCGAGTGCCTGGCGAACCCGAGCAGCGGCGGCACCGCGTGCGCGTGCGCTACGTCGTCGAGCAGAACGTCGAGGTCGAGGCGGCGGACGCGGTGCAGGCGCGCAAGCTCGCGCGCGACCCATCAAAACTGGACGACCGCCGCCGCACGGCTGCATAGCGGTGTTCAGGCGCTCAGCCCCTCCTGAATCTGGTCCTCGTCGGCCTCGGGCCCGGGTCAGCGCTCGTTCTCAGCTGAAGGCGAGGGTGTGCGCCCGCGTGGCGCGGGTGGGGAGCCGAAGGTGCGCAGGATGTGTTCCAGCGTGGAGGTGAGCAGCTCGTGCGTGTCCTCGCGGGTTGCCTGTCCGCGTAGCCAGCGTCGTGTCGCGGCGCGGTTGAGTGCGGTCCAGCACTCCAGCGCGTAGCGCAGGCGCGGTGAGTCCTGGGCGATGTCGGCGTGAAAGGCGGTGAGCAGCGCGACGGCGCGGTGCACGAGGTCGGCGACGACGCGCCGGACGTCGGGGTCGGCGATGTCCTCGCCGTGGGCGATCGTGGCCAGCCAGACGGTGCGGTTGGTTTCGGTCCAGTCCAGCCAGCGCGAGACGCTGTCGCCCACGCGCGCGCGGGCGCTGCGGCCCACGGGCGGGCGCAGCTGGTCCTCGCGTTGGGCGCCGAGCCGTTCAGCAGCGCGATGTAGACCTCCTTGCGTCCGCCGAAGTAGTGGTGCACGAGCCCGCGGGTGACGCCGGCGGAGCTGGCGATGTCCTCGATCGAGACCGCGTCGTAGGCGCGCTCGGCGAACAGCGCGTTGGCCGCGTCGAGGATCTGGTCGCGCCGCTGCCCGGGGGCCAGGCGGCTGTATTTGGGCGAGTTCATAAGGCCAGCCTAAGAGTTGTTGGCGGTCAGTCAAGAGCTTGTTATCATAGCGCCAACAACGCGCTAGAGGGGTCAACGGCGGACGCCGCCGGTCCCGGACAGCCGTTCCGCCGGGCCAGTGATCAAGCGACGAGAGATGACGATGAGCCAGATCCAGAAGGCGCACAGGGATGATAGCCGTGGACCAACTCATGGCGACGCTGCGTGAGGCGGCGCAGACGCTCGCGCACGCGCGCGACCTGCTGAGCGTTGCCGCGCTGAACGCACACCAGGCGGACGACGTGCCGGCGGCGCTGGCCGACGACGTGGAGGCCGCGCGCTCGCGCGCGGAGGGTCTGCACATGGAGGTCGACCTGCTGCTGGACGCGGGGCGGGACCGATGAAGTACCACGTCCGCATCACGCGGCTTCCCATCGAGGACGAGCCCCGCAAGGCGATGGAGGCGGCGGGGACGCTGCCCCAGGACTATGCGCGGCGCCTGCTGCCGGTCCACGACCACGTGGCCGTCCACACGGACAGCTGGCCCGTCACGGACTCCGAGCTCATCGAGCTGGCGCTGGCCAACCGTCGGCTGGGCTTCCTCCCGCAGGAGCGGGCCTGGTTCGGTGCTGGAATGGGCCACGTCGCGGGGGGTCCAGCGGCGCGAGCTAGGGCTGGTACGCGTCATCGGCGAAGCGGGGGAGCCGCTCGAGGTCACGCCGCTCGAGGTCACGGGTCACCAGCCATGAGTCGAGATGCCCGCCCCCACGCCGGCACGCTCAAGCGCGGCGACACCGTGAAGCTGACCCCGGAGGGACCGCCCGGCGTCGTCGTGCGCCTCCCGCGCGCCCACCCCGACGAGTTCGGCGCGGTGGTCCCGAAGGCCATGGTCCGCTGGTCCGTCGGCCTGTTCGGCGAGCACCGCCGGGACGACCTGATCGTCGTGGCGCCATGAGGCGCTTCGGGCCGGTCGTCGCGCTCGTGCTCGCGGCGGCCGTCGGCTACCTGCTGGTCGTCGCCATCGACAACGCAGCGGCGGCGACCTGCGCCGACTACGACACGCAGGCCGAGGCCCAGCGCGCCGCCGACACCCGCGACGGCGACGGCGACGGGCGCTACTGCGAGTGGCTGCCGCGCTCGTCCAGCGGCGGGGTCCAGCTGCCGCCGGCGACGTACGCCCAGGGCGGGCGTGGCACGGTCACCCGGGTCATCGACGGCGACACGATCGTCGTCGGCCGCGAGACGATCCGGCTCATCGGCATCGACACGCCGGAGAGCGTGCGGCCGGGAACGCCGGTCGAGTGCGGCGCGCTGTCGGCATCGCGCTACATGAAGCACCTCGCGCTGGGCAGGCGCGTGCGGTTCCAGACCGACGAGACGCAGGACACCCGTGATCGCTACGGGCGGCTGCTCGCCTACGTGTACCTCGCGAACGGGCGGCAGCTCCAGCGCTCAATCCTGACCGCCGGATGGGCGGGCGTGTACGTCTACGACGACACGCCGTTCCCGCAGGTCAGCTCATTCCGCTCTGCGGCTCGTGCGGCGAAGCGCGCCGACCGAGGCGTGTGGGGTCACTGCGGCGGGGACTTCCACCGCTGATGGCCGCGCGGGGCAGCTCCTCGGGCGGCGGGTGCGGCGGGCTGATCGCCGTCGGGCATCCTGCTCCTCCTCGTCTTCGCGGCCGTCCGCGCGGTCGTGCTGTTCGTCATCGACACCTGGCCGATCTGGGCGGCAGTCGCCGCCGCCATCATCGGCCTCGTGTGGATGCAGCTCCATATCGCCCGCAAGGACCCGCTGCTCGTGGACGTCCAACGCGGCGACGACCGCGTGGTCTTCCGCATCGTCCGCCGGATGTGGGCCAAGCCGTTCCCGGCCGAGGCGGCGAAGGACCGGCGGGTCGTCATCGATGGCGACGGCCGGACGGCCCAGGTCCGCTTCTACGACCCCAAGACGCAGGACGAGGACCAGCTCGCGCTGCGCCTCTCAGAGACGCAGGACACCGCCGCGTGGTGGGCGTACCGCATGAAGGGCGGCGAGGACGACGTGGACAAGGCGATCGTCATCGCCAGCGCGCTCGCCGAGCGCAACCTGAGCACGAGGAAGCAAGGGCAGGAGGCATGACCCTGATCCTCGCGATCATGCTGCTCGTCCTGTGGGTCATCGCGATCGGCGTCATCCAGGCGCGCGTCCATCGAGGAAGCTGACATGCCCACCCCAGGGCGGATCAGCCTCGTCTTCCCGGACGGCGGCGCCTTCATCGGCGCCACCCTTCCAGGAGGTCGAGGAGCAGCTACGTGCCGCGCAGTGGCACACGCACCCCACGCGGACGGACTTCCGGCGCGACGTGAAGCGCCGCGCCGGGATGCGGTCCGGTCGCCCTGAGACGGCAATCGGCCGACAGAGCAGCGAGACGTTCATCCGTGAGCCGGCGGACATCGGCGAGTACCTGCTCGTCGAGGAGCACCCACACAATCACCACCACAGACCCCCCGCGCGGCCGTAACCGCCGGGGGCGCGACCACACCGAGAAAGGACCCCCGATGCAGTACGCAGAACATGACCCCGATGAGATGGGGGCGCTCAGCCGCCGGCTGTTCGCCCACCTGCAGGACGCCAGCCCGATCGTCGAGAGCGACCAGTCCCACGGTCGCGCGCTGAGCGGGCGCTGCCTCGTGTGCGGCGCGCCGGTCGCCGAGGACGAGGCCAACGAGCTATGGGTCGTCGTCCCGGACCGCGGCGACGCCGAAGGGTGGCCGCACGCGACGCTCGGCCAGACGCATGAGCCCTGCTCGACGCTGATGCGGCGCATGAGCGATGCCGAGCTCGCGCTGGAGACCGCCTGGCGGCGCGTGAGGGCGGCGCAGGTCAACGCCGCGCTGAGCCCGGACGGGATGCGCGACTGGTGCCTCGCGGCGGCCGAGTGGGCAGTCGCGGAGGTGCGCGCCGCCGAGGAGCGCGGCGAGACGCTGGAGGCGCTCGAGGAGCGCCGCGAGCTGCTGCGCGCGTCGCTGGCCGACGCGGCCGCGATGCTGGCCACCGAGCGCTGGCTGGTCGAGCACCCCGACGCGTCCGACGAGGAGTACCGGGAGTTCATGGCGGAGTTCCGGTCGATGCTCGACGTCGGCACCACGGAGACGATCGCCGAATACGTCGCCGAGCGCACGGCAGGCGACCCATGAGGCGCGGCGCCATCGCGGCGATCATGGCGGAGGCCGAGGCAGGCAGCCGCGCATCCGGATGGACCACGCGCGGCATATGGCGTGGGACCTGGGCCGCAAGTTCGTTGCGCACGGCGTGCGCATCGGGTGCAGGCGAATCGACCGGTCCGTGATCGACTGCAGGACGAGCGTCGAGCTCAACGCCGGCGGCCACAAGACGGCGATCACCCGGCCATAAAGATTGCTGGGAGGTCCTCAAGGCCTCGACGCGCCTGACCTGGACGATTGCGATTGACGAGCCAGTCGCGCAGCTCCGGCGCGGTGAGCGAGGTGAGCTTGCGGTGGCCGAGGTGGGGGAGGATGCGCCGCTCGCCGTGGCGGCGGTAGTCCTGCCAGGAGCCGTTCTCCAGGTAGGGGCGCCGTGCGTGGAGGTAGCGCTCCCAGAAGCCGGCGAGGTCCTCGCGCGAGGTGCGGACCTCGCCGCGGTGCACCTTGCCCAGAGGCGCTCGCGCTCGCGCTGCGCCTCGCGGCGGCTCGTGAAGCCCCTGCGTGCTGCTCTGCCGGCCGCGGGAGTCGCGAAAGACGAAGCGCCAGCGCCTCCCGTCCGCGCGTCTCGTAGGAGTAGATCGATCCGTTCTTGCCCCGCCGCGTCGGCGCCATCCGTGCTCCCTCGTGCTGCGCCGTTTGTTGCGGCGCTGTTGCTGGAGGAGCTAGGCGGCTGGGGCCTGGATGTTCGCCCCCGACAACAAGAAAGCCCCGCGGCTGCGGGGCTATTCCAGTGCGCCGAAGAGGACTCGAACCTCCACGGACCAAATGGTCCACAAGGCCCTCAACCTTGCGCGTCTACCAATTCCGCCACCGGCGCGAGGGACGGCGGCCAGCATAGCGACCGCTGCGCGACATCGGCGTCGGAGGCCCGCTCGGTTTGCTTCCGTCCTGACCCCTCGCTACCTTCTACGAACACATGTTCGTACGAGTGCACACCGCCACCGGCCACCGGGCAGCGAGAGGAGCTTGACCGATGGACCTGACGAAGCGACAGCAGGAGATCTTCGACTTCATCAAGCGCTACTCGGCGAAGAACGGCTATCCGCCCACGGTGCGTGACATCGGCAAGGCGGTCGGGCTGGCCTCGTCGTCGACGGTGCACGCCCATCTGGCCAACCTCGAGAAGCTCGGGCTGCTGCGCCGGGATCCGACGAAGCCGCGGGCGATCGAGATGCTCGACCGCGCGGTGGACTCCGTGCGCTCGGTCGTCCGGCCCGCGGGCGTGCCGCTCGTCGGCTCCGTCGCCGCGGGTCAGCCGATCCTCGCGGAGGAGAACATCGAGGAGTACGTCGACGTCCCGGCCGCCGCCGGCGGCGAGGACGGCGACTTCGTGCTGCGGGTCCGCGGCGAGTCGATGATCGACGCCGGGATCCTGGAGGGCGACTTCGTCGTCGTCCGGCCGCAGGACGTCGCGGTCGACGGCGAGATCGTCGTCGCGCTCGTCGGCGAGGAGTCCGAGGCCACGGTCAAGCGCTTCTTCCACGAGGCCGACCACGTGCGCCTGCAGCCGGAGAACACAACCATGGAGCCGATCCGCTCGAAGGACGTGCGCGTGCTCGGGAAGGTCGTCGGCCTGTACCGGAGCGTGCCATGACCATCACCTTGACCCGCGACATCGCACAGCCATCGCTGCTCGATGCCGCCCCCCGGCGCGGCGAGACGCTCGAGGACGTCATCTCGGGAGCCTGGGAGGGCCTCGCTGCGCACGACGTCGTGTCCTGCCCGGTCTGCCACGGCGAGATGGTGCCGCGGTACGGCTCGGGCGGCACGGCGGTGGGTGGCCGCTGCCGCACCTGCGGGACGACGCTGAGCTGAGGTCCGTCCGGACGACGCTGCGTCGTCGTCCGCGGGTCGGACGGCCCGCCCCAGGCGCGTCGGCTCTGCGGAACCTCTACGGTGCGGCGCCTCCGTGATCGACTGGCTCCTGCCCACCGTGGTCAACATCGTCGCTGTCGCAGGCCTGGGCGTTGCGTCGAGTCGCGCGCTCCGCTCCATGTCGTGGCGCAGCCTGCTGCTGCCGACGGCCGGTGCGTACCTGATCGTGGCTGTGGCGCTGCTCGCGTTCGGCGACGCGAGCCTCGGGTTCGACGGCGACTGGGGTTGGGCGCTGGTGTCGGGCGGCTTGATCGTGACCGCGTTCGTCTCGATGAACGTGGCACTCGGGTCCGGGGAGGCCAGCAAGGTCATCACCTCCTCGGCCGCCTACCCGGCGGTGACGCTGCTGCTGGCGGCGCTGGCGCTGGGGGAGGCCGTGACCAGCGGGCGATGGCTCGGGACGTTCCTCGTCATCGCCGGCGTGAGCGTGATCGCCCTGAGCGGGCCCCGGTTGCCGCCGGCGCTGCGCCCGCCGCGGTCCTGGGGGTGGCTGGCCCCGACGGTGGTCTTCACCTGCGCCCTGGGGGTGATCGGGGTGACGAGCCGGCTCGCACTGGAGACGCTGGACTGGTACGACCTGGTCGTCTGGGCGGCGCTGTTCTACACGACCGCCGCCGTGTGCGTGTTCGTCCACGGACGGGCGCGCGGCGAGCGCTTCGTGCAACCGGATGGCTGGGCGGTCGTCGCGGGCACACTGGCCGTCCTCTCGCTCGCCGCGCTCTACGTCGCGCTGGGCAACGGTGAGGCGAGCATCGTGATCCCGGTCTCGTCGGCGTTCCCGATCGTCACGCTCCTGCTCGCGTGGCTCCTGCTGGGCGAGCGCCTCACGGTCCGCCGCTCCCTCGGCACGGTCGTCGTGGTCGCAGGCGTGGTCGTCATCACCGCCGTCTGAGCCGGCCCGCCACCGCGTATCCGCCGGTAAACTGGCGTGCGCAGGCCAGGCAGTCGCGGAGGCTCGTCCTCCGAGGAAAGTCCGGACATCGCAGGGCAAGGTGGTCGGGAGACCGACCCGGGGAAACCCGCGGGAAAGTGCCACAGAAATGACACCGCCGATGGCGCCGACGTTCGCGTGGGCGCACAGGCAAGGGTGAAATGGTGCGGCAAGAGCGCACCGGCGTCGTGGTGACACGGCGGCCAGGCAAACCCCACCTGATGCAAGGCCAAGCAGGACCGTTCGCAGGTTGCCCGCCGAGGTCCAGGTCGGCCGCATAGATGGATGACTGCCCAACGACAGGATCCGGCTTACCGGCCTGCTACGGGAGAGCCCCGCTCCGGCGGGGCTCTTCTATGAGCTGACCGACCCGAGCAGCCGGCGCAGCGCGCGGACGTCGCCGCCCACCTCGGCGCGTCCGTCCGCCACCGCCGCGTCGAGCGACGGCGGATCGGCGAGGACGTCGTTGAGGGTCGACGGATCGATGCGCAGCGTCGCCTCGGGCGCCGCCGGCTCGCCCGGTTCGACCTCCACGGCGCCGCCCGAGATGCGAACCGTCCACACGGTCTCGCCCAGCTCGAACCGGTACGCGGCCGGCGGCGCAGCCGGATCGACCTGCGCGCCGCCGCGCAGGAACAGCAGGACGGACGTCGCGCTGAGCGTCGGCTGCCCGGGCGGCTGCGGCGCCCGGATGCCCCAGCCGCCCAATGCGAGCACGACGGGCTCGAGCTCGCGGCCCCACGGCGTGAGCTCGTAGACGGTCGACCCGGCCGGCGGCGGCAGCGTGCGACGCCCCACGACGCCGTGGCCCTCGAGCTCGCGCAGGCGGTCGGCGACCATGTTCGAGCTCGCGCGGGGGAGTGCACGACGCAGGTCCGAGAAGCGCTGCGGCCCGAGCAGCAGCTCGCGCACGACGAGCAGCGCCCAGCGCTCGCCGACGACGTCGAGGGCGCGCGCGATGCCGCAGCGGTCGCCGTACGTGCGGGTGGTCGGCATGATGCGAAGTTAGCACTCAACGAGTTGTGAAGAACAACCATATGGGTACGCTCGAAGCACCCGACGAGAGGAACACCATGACCCAGCCCGTCGTGCACTTCGAGATCATCGGCAGCGACCCCGGCAGGCTCCGCGGCTACTACGGCGAGCTGTTCGGATGGGAGTTCGACACGAGCGGGCCCGTCGCGGAGGCAGTGTCGAAGGCCGGCGAGTACGGCTTCACGGAGCCGCCGCCGGAAGGCCCAGGCATCCCGGGCGGCGTGGGCGGAGGCGAACAGCCACGACCCCCACGTCGTCTTCTACGTCGGCGTCCCGGACGTCGAGGCGGCGCTGACCGAGGCGGAGCGCCTGGGCGGCACCCGCCGGATGGGCCCCGAGACCGCGCCCGGAGGCGGCCTCGTCGTCGGCCACTTCACCGACCCCGAGGGCAACCTGATCGGTGTCGCAGGGGTCGGCTGACTGGCATCACCCTGCATACGTATGCCAGACTGGGTGCCGAGCGACCGAGGAGACCGCATGGCGACCTTCCTGAAGGACCCGAATCCGCCGACCGTCGAGGCGACCGACGAGCTGCAGTCCCGTGTCGCCGCCATGCTCCGCGACATCGAGGAGGGCGGCATCGACGCGGTGCGCCGCTACTCGCGCGATCTCGACGGGTGGGATCCGGAGTCGTTCGTCGTCTCCGACGAGGAGTTCCAGCGCGTCTCCGACGCGCTCGACCCGGCGCTGAAGGAGCACATCGCCTTCGCCCAGACCCAGGTCCGGACGTTCGCCCAGGCGCAGCGCGACACGCTGACCGACCTGCGCGTCGACATGGGCCCGGGGGTCGTGCTCGGCCATCGCCACATCCCCGTCGGCGCGGTGGGCGCCTACGTCCCCGGTGGCCGCTACCCGATGCTCGCGTCGTCGTTCATGACCGTCTGCGTGGCGAAGGTCGCGGGCGTCGAGCACGTCGTCGCCTGCGCGCCGCCCCAGCGCGACGCCGGGATCCATCCCGCGATGCTCTACGCGATGCGCACGTCGGGCGCGGACGCGGTCGTCTGCCTCGGCGGCGTCCAGGCGCTCGCCGCGATGGCGTTCGGCCTCATCGAGGGCATGCCGGCGGTCGACATGCTCGTCGGCGCGGGCAACGCCTACGTCGCCGAGGCGAAGCGCCAGCTGTTCGGCCGCGTGGGGATCGACCTCCTGGCAGGCCCGACCGAGGTGCTCGTCATCGCCGACGAGACGTCCGACCCGCACCTCGTCGCCGCCGACCTGCTCGGCCAGGCCGAGCACGGCCCGACGTCGCCCGCGGGCGTCATCGCGATCGGCGAGGACGTCGGGCGCGCGGTCATGGCCGAGGTCGACACGCTGCTGGAGACGTGGCCGACCGCCGACGTCGCCGGCGAGGCCTGGCGCGACCGCGGCTGGGTCGCCATCGCGGCCGACGACGACGAGGCGATCGCGCTCGCCGACGAGGCGGCCAACGAGCACCTCGAGGTGCAGGTCGCGAAGGAGAAGCTGCCGATGTACCTGGAGCGGCTGCGCAACTACGGCTCGCTGTTCCTCGGCAACGAGGCGACGGTGGCCTACGGCGACAAGGCGGTCGGGACGAACCACGTCCTGCCGACGCTCCGCGGCGCCCGCTACACGGGCGGCCTCTGGGTCGGGAAGTTCCTCAAGACCTGCACGTACCAGGAGCTGACGCAGGAGGGCACCCGCCGGGTGGCGCCGGCGGTCGAGGCGATCTGCGAGGCGGAGAACTTCGCCGGCCACGGCCTGACGGCCACGATGCGCCTGCAGGCCGCGACGGCATGACCGACCGCTGGTCGCTCGACGGCCGGGTCGCGATCGTCGCGGGGGCGGGCCGGGGCCTCGGGCTGGGCTGCGCACGGGCGCTCGCGGAGGCGGGCGCCCGGGTCCTCCTGGTGTCGCGCACGGAGGCGGAGATCGCCGCCGCCGCGAACGAGCTGGGAGGCGCGGCCCATGTCGCCGACGTCACCGACCCAGCGCAGGTGCCAGGAATCATCGACAAAGCATCAGAACTGGGCGACGCCCGCGTCCTCGTGAACGCCGCCGGCACGAACCGCACCGGGCCCGCACGCGAGTACGCGATCGCCGACTGGGACGCGCTCTTCGACGTCAACGTCCGCGCGACGTTCCTCGTCTCGCAGGCGTTCGGCGACGACCTGCTCACCCGCGGCGTCCCTGGATCGATCGTCAACCTCTCCTCGCAGATGGGCACGGTCGGCTACCCCGGCCGCGTCGCCTACTGCTCGACGAAGCACGCGGTCGAGGGCATGACGAAGGCGCTCGGCGTGGAGTGGGCGCCGCAGGGCATCCGGGTCAACGCCGTCGCCCCGACCTTCGTCCTCACGCCGCTGACGAAGCCGATGTTCGACGATCCCGAGTTCGCCGCCGAGGTCCGTCGCAGGTTGCCGACGGGCGAGCTGGCGACGATCGAGCAGGTCGCCGACGCGGTCCGCTACCTCGCGTGCGACGCGTCCGGCAGCGTCACCGGCACGATCCTCAGGGTCGACGGGGGCTGGACGGCGTGGTGAGCGGCGCGGGCCCGGTGTAGGCGGCGCGCGGCCGGAAGCGCAGGCGGTGGGGGTACTCCTCGATCGCGTGCGCGACGAGCCCCGCGACCCGCGCGAGCGAGAAGATCGCCTCCGCGGCGCCGGGCACGAGCCCGCATCCGACCGACAGCGCGCCGAGCGCGAAGTCGACGTTGGGGGCCGGGCCGTCCTGCCTCCCGGCCAGGGCGATCACCGCGTCGGACACCGCGATCCGCTCCGGATCGGCGGCACGCGGGAGCAGATCGAGCAGGGCGTCGGCGCGCGGGTCGCGTTCGCGGTAGACGCCGAGACCGAAGCCCGGCACCCTGCCGTCCGCGCGCAGGCGCTCGCCGAGCGCGGCGCCGGCGTCCTCCGGGGACTCGATCCCCGCGAGCATCGCCTCGACCGCGCCGGCGCTCGCGCCGTGCAGCGCGCCGCCGAGCGCGCCGAGGCCGGTGAGGACGACGAGGTAGGGGTCGGCCCAGGCCGACGCCGCGACCCGCGCGGCGAGGGTCGACGCCGCGAGCTCGTGGTCGGCGAGCAGGACGAGCGCGGCGTCCAGCGTGTTGAGCGCCGAGGGGCTCGGCGGGGCGTCCGCCAGCCGCGACCACAGGCGCGCCGCGATCGACCCGTCCCGCGGGTCCGACCGCGGCGGCAGGGCGTCGACCACCGTCGCGATCAGCGTCCGCCCGACCGCCCGCACCGCGGCGGGACGGCGGTCGTCGCGCAGCGGGTCCGTCGCGGCGGCGGCGGCGACGACGACCCGCATCCGCTCGACCGGCCTGGCGCTCACGGGCAGCGCGGCCTGCGCGTCCTCGCAGACCCTCGCCATCTCGCCGGGCGAGCGCCAGGGGGTGTGCGTGTCGCCGGAATCCCACAGCAGCTCGGCGACCTGCTCGAACGAGCGGAAGCGCGCGAGCTCCGTCGCGTCCCGTCCGCGGTAGTGCAGGCCTCCGTCGACGTCGATGTGCGTGAGCTCCGTGTCGACGACCACCTCGAGTGCTCCCGCACGCCCGCCGTGACGCGCGCGACCGGCGAGGCGCTCCACCTCCGTGGGGTCGAAACGCGACCTGCGGCCGTCGCTGTCGCGGTGACGCGTGAGCATGCCGCGACTGACGTAGGCGTAGACGGTCTGGGGCTTCACGCCCAGCCGGCGGGCGGTCTCCGCGGTCGACAGCATCCACTTATGTTGATGCAATCAACGTTGACAGTGCAAATCGTGCGGAGCACGCTCGGACCATGTCCACCGAAGCCACTGGTCTGGAAGGCGTCGTCGCCTTCGCCACCGAGATCTCCGAGCCCGACCGCGACGGCGGCGCCCTGCGCTACCGCGGCGTCGACCTGGGCGAGCTCGCCGGACGCGTCCCGTTCGAGCGCGTCTGGGGCCTGCTCGTCGACGGCGAACCCGACCCCGGGCTGGTGCCGTCCGGCGACGACGTGCTGCCCGTCCGCTCCGGCGACGCGCGCGTCGACCTCCAGGCCGCCGTCGCGATGCTCGCCCCGGCGTGGGGTGTCGCCCCGCTCATCGACACCGACGTCGCCGCGACCCGTGACGACCTCGCGCGGACGTCCTCCGCGCTGTTGTCCTTCGCGGCCCAGTCCGCGCGCGGTGCCGATCTCGCGCCGGTGCCGCACGCGGTCGTCGACGAGGGCAGGACGCTCGCCGAGCGCTTCCTGCTCGCGTGGCGCGGCGAGCTGGACCCGGTCGATGCCCAGGCCATCGACGCCTACTGGGTCTCGGCGGCCGAGCACGGCATGAACGCCTCGACGTTCACCGCCCGCGTCGTGGCCTCGACGGGCGCGGACGCGCCGGCGGCGCTCAGCGCCGCGATCGGCGCGCTCTCGGGCCCGCTGCACGGCGGTGCGCCCTCGCGTGTGCTGCGGATGCTCGACGAGGTCGAGCGCACCGGCGACGCGGTGGGCTGGGTGAAGGCGGCGCTCGACCGCGGCGAGCGCATCATGGGCTTCGGGCATCGCGTCTACCGGGCGGAGGACCCGCGAGCCCGCGTGCTGCGCCGGGCCGCCCGCGAGCTCGACGCGCCGCGCTTCGAGGCGGCGGAGGCGCTCGAGCGCGCCGCGCTGGAGGAGCTGCGGGCCCGCAAGCCCGACCGCGTCCTGGCGACGAACGTCGAGTACTGGTCGGCTGTCGTCCTCGACCGCGCGAGCGTTCCGCAGGACCTCTTCACCGCGTTGTTCGCGTGCGCGCGCAGCGCCGGCTGGTCGGCCCACGTGCTCGAGCAGCGCAGGACCGGCCGGCTCGTGCGGCCGACGGCCGTCTACGTGGGGCCCGAGCACCGAACCCTGGAGCTGATGTCGAGGTAGAGGGTTGTGGCGGTGCCTAGGGTCGGGGCATGGGCACGTTGATCCTGACCATGCACACCTCCGCGGACGGCTTCGTCGCCACCGACGACGGCGAGATGTGGCCCGCCTTCGGCTGGCCGCCCGAGGCGCAGGCGCATCTCAACGACCTCTACCGCGAGGCCGCGGCCGTGATCTACGGACGGCGCAGCTACGAGACGGTCGTGCCGTTCTGGAACGGGATCGCGGCGAACGGGCTGATCGAGGGGATGCCGCTGGGGGAGACCGACCTCGAGTTCGCGAGGATCATGGACCCGCTGCCGAAGTACGTCGTCTCCCACGGCTACGACCCGGCCGACGCGAACACCGAGGTCATCGGTGCCGCCGAGGTCGCGGGCATCGTCGAGGCGGCCGACGGGCCCGTGCTCATGCTCGCCGGCGGCGCGCTCGCGGGCGGGCTGCGCGAGGTGATCGACGAGATCTTCCTGCTCGTCGGCCCGATCGTCCTGGGCTCGGGTCGTCCGCTGCTCGACGTCGCCGGTCCCGTGCCGACCCGGCTGCTGACCGCGTGGGCGATCCCGCCGAGCTGCACCGTGATGCGCTACGCGGTGGCCGACGAGTTCCCGGCACAGCGATAGACGACGAACCACTCGCCCTCGTGCAGGACCTCGCCGTCCCCGAGCTCCTCCCGCAGACGCTCCCCGCTGAGGAAGCGCTTGAACACGTGGTGGTGCGACCCGTCGTCGAGCACCCGCTCCTGCGTCTCCTCCTCCGGCACGCCCGCCCGCCTGGCGGAGTCCACGACCACGAGCTCCGGTGCGACCCGGCGCGCCTCGGCGACGAACGCCCGGCGCTCGTCCGGCAGCAGATGTCCGTAGAAGTGGCCGGTCACGAGCCGGTCGAAGGACCCGTCGGCGAACGGCAGCGGCACCGCGTCGCCGACCACGACGCGCGCGTGCGGCATCCGCGCCGACGCGACGCGGACCATCTCGGGGCTCTGGTCGATCGCGACCACCTCGCCGCGCAGGTGACGGGTGAGGAACCCGGTCCCGCACGCGACGTCGAGCACGCGCGCGGGCGGCAGCGACGCGAGGACCCCGGTGAGCCGGGTCGTCTCGTCCTTCCAGCCCGGTCGGTCGCGCTGCGCGAACATCCCCGTGCCGTACCACCAGTCGTCGTACTCCCGCGCGCGGCGGTCGTAGTAGGCGCGCATCTCGTCATCAACGATCCGCACGACAACGAGGCTACGCATCGATGCGCTTCATGCTCATGATCTACGACAACGCCGACACCCGCGAGCTCCTCACGGGGCCGGAGGGCAAGGACCTCATGGCGGAGGTCGAGGCCGTCATGGCGCAGCTGACCGCGTCGGGCGAGCTGGTCGGCGGCGAGGCGCTGGCCGACCCGTCGAACACGCGGACGGTCCGCGTCCAGGAGGGCGTCCCGGTGGTGACCGACGGGCCGCTGGCGGAGGCGAAGGAGCACTTCGGCGGCTACCTCATGGTCGAGTGCGAGTCGATCGACCGCGCCGTGGAGATCGCCGCCGCCTGGCCGAGCGCGAGGCATCGCCCTCTGGAGGTCCGGCCGGTCATGGACCCCGGTGGGATGGAGATGTGATCGAGGGGCTGCTGCGTGAGCTCGCCCCGCAGGTGCTCGGCGTGCTCGTCCGGCGGTACGGCTCCTTCGACACCTGCGAGGACGCCGTCCAGGAGGCGCTGCTGGCCGCATCGCGGCAGTGGCCCGGCGAGGGCATCCCCGAGCATCCGCAGGCATGGCTCGTCGCGGTGGCGTCGCGCCGGCTCGTCGACGAGGTGCGCAGCGACGTCGCCCGGCGCAGGCGCGAGGAGGGCGCCGCGGCGGTCGCGGTCGCCGACGAGCGCTCCCAGGCGCCGGGCGTCGAGCGCCCGCGCGAGCACGACGACACGCTCACGCTCCTGCTGCTCTGCTGCCATCCGGCGCTCTCGCCCGCCTCGCAGATCGCACTCACGCTGCGCGCGGTCGGCGGGCTGACGACGGCGGAGATCGCGAGCGCGTTCCTCGTCCCCGAGGCCACGATGGCCCAGCGCATCAGCCGCGCGAAGGCGACGATCCGCGGCCGCGGGTTCGAGGCGCCTCCGGCTGAGGAGCTGCCCGAGCGCATGCGCGTCGCCGAGCACGTCCTGTACCTCGTCTTCAACGAGGGCTACACGGCCTCGTCCGGGCCCGATCTGCAGCGCACCGAGCTCGCCGACGAGGCGATCCGGCTGACGCGGCTCCTGCGCCGGCTCGCGCCGGGCGACGACGAGGTCGCCGGCCTGCTCGCGCTCATGCTGCTCACCGACGCGCGGCGCTCGGCGCGGACGGGGGAGGGCGGCGAGCTGGTCCCGCTCGCCGAGCAGGACCGGTCGCTGTGGGATCGCGACGCGATCGCCGAGGGGGTCGCGCTCGTCGAGCGGGCGCTCGCGAGCGGCCCGCTGGGGCCGTACCAGCTGCAGGCGGCGATCGCCGCGGTGCACGCGGAGGCACCCGACGCGGAGGCGACCGACTGGCCGCAGGTCCTCGCGCTCTACGGGCTGCTGGAGCGGATCGCTCCGGGGCCGACGGTCGCGCTGAACCGCGCGGTGGCCGTGGGCATGGTCGAGGGGCCGGGCGCTGGGCTGGATGCGCTCGACGGGATCGAGGGGATGGACGGGCACCACCGGCTGGAGGCCGTGCGTGCGCACCTGCTCGAGATGGCGGGCGAGCGGGACGCGGCGCGCGATGCCTACCGGCTCGCCGCGCGGCTGACGACGAGCCTGCCGGAGCAGCGCTACCTGGAGGACCGTGCGGCCCGGCTCGGATGAGCGGCGTCGCGCCCGACCGCGGGCGAGATTGCCGGTTTTCGCGCGCCACGTCGTTCGTCTGGGTGTGACCGCCACCCATGCACGCGAGCTGCTGCTGCGCCTGACCGCGGAGCGCTACGACGCCCACGACGTCGGCCTCGGTGACAACCTCACCTTCATGGCCGATCTCGAGGCGGACATCGTCGAATGCCGGGACGCCGTCGTGCTGCTCTCGGTGCTCGAGATCGCCGTCCTGCGCGCCCAGTTCGAGGCCCCCTTGCTGGGCTGAGCAGGGGATTCCGGAAGGGCGCCTCTGACGCCCTTCCATCCATCCGCCGACGATGCGAACATGTGTTCGGTCATGATCGTCTGCGTCCTGCTTCCACGCTTCGAGCTCGCGATCGCCGCCGGCGGCCGGCGAGCACTGCTCGGGGACCCTGCGGCGCTCGCGCCCGAGCCCGGTCGCGAGCAGCTCGTGGGGGAGGTCTCCCCGGCCGCCGAGGCCTTCGGCATCCATCCCGGCATGCGGATGGGCGAGGCCCTCGCCCGCTGCCCGGCGCTGCATCTCGTCCCACCCGATCCGGTCGGTGTCGCCGACGCGTGGGAGGGCGTGCTCGCCCGGCTCGAGGGCATCGGCGCGCGGGTGGAGCCCGTCCGTCCCGGCGAGGCGTGCTTCGACGCCACGGGCCTGCGCCGGCTGCACGGCGGGCACATCGACGGTGTCGTCGCCGCGGTGCGCGCGGCCCTCGCGGGGGCGGACGCCGGCACGCCGCGCATCGGCCTGGGGCCGTCGCGGTTCGCCGCGATGGCCGCGGCCGAGCAGGCCCGCGCGCGCCGGCCCGGGCAGGTCACGGGGGCGTCCGATCTCGCGCGCATGCCCGTCGCGCTGCTGCGCAGGAGGGAGACGACGGCGGCCCTCCCGGAGCCGCTGGAGCGGCTCGGCATCGGCACGCTCGGGCAGGTCGCGGCGCTGAAGCGCTCCGCGTTGGGGGATCGCTTCGGTGCCGCCGGGCTCGTCGCCCACGATCTCGCGCGCGGCCGCGACACGCCGCTGCGCCCGCGCAGGGTGGGGGAGACGCTCGAGGAGTCGCTCGAGCTGCCCGAGTCGGCGTCGGGTCCCCAGCTCGAGCGGGCGCTCGCCCTGCTCATCGACCGTCTGCTGGCCCGCCGCGAGCGCGATGGGCGGACGGTGCGGGTCGCGATCATGGCGGCACGGCTCGTCGAGGGCGGCACGTGGCGCGAGCGGGTCGTGTTCCGCGAGCCGACGGCGGACGCCGGGCGCATGCGGCTGGTCCTCGCCTCCCGGTTGGCGACGCTGCCCGCCCCGGCCGAGACGCTGCGGCTGGCGGCCGAGCGCTTCGGGGCCGGGCACACGCAGGGCGCCGCGCTGTTCGAGGACGGCGCCGAGCAGCGCAGGGGCCGCCTGCGCGAGGCGATCCGGCAGTCGCGCGCCGCGGCCGGGCCCGGCGCCGCGCTGCGGGTGCTCGAGGTCGATCCGGGCTCGCGGGTGCCCGAGCGGCGCGCCGTGCTGACCCCGTTCCAGCCATGACGATGCGCCGCCTGGGCGAGCCCCGGTCCGCCGCGGTGGTCGCGGGTGCGGGCGGGCGCCCGAGCCGCGTCGAGGGCCGCGAGATCGACGCTGTGCGCGAGTCCTGGCTGGTGGAGGACCGGTGGTGGACGGCGCGCCCCGTGCGCCGCCGCTACTGGGAGGTGGTCACGACCTGCGGGCGCAACGTCGTGGTCTTCCACGAGCTGGAGGGCGGAAGGTGGTTCCTGCAGCGCGGCGGTGATACTCCCCAGGGAGTACGCGGCGGACTTCGCCGGGAGGATGACGATCGGGCGACGGCTCGCTACGGTCGTTCGCGTGCAGCCCATGGCGCGGAAGGACCGTCTCGGTCCTGTCGAGCGGGACGCCCTCGTGGCGGGCGCGCTCGCGGTCGTCGTCCTCGTCTGCTCGGCGACCGACGGACAGGGCCCGTCGATCGGCCCCGGCGACATGGCGATCGCGGCTGCGACCTGCGCGCCGCTCGCCGTCCGCTCGCTGTGGCCGCTCCCCGTGCTCGCCGCCGTGGTGGCGGGGACGTTCGCCTCGATCGCGACCTACGACCCGAGCATGATCATCGCGATCCCGGCGATGGTCGCGCTGTACACGGTGGCGATGCGGACCGACCGCCGCACCACGATCGCGGTGGCCGTCGTCGCCGTCCCCATCGTCGTCGTGATGATCTCGCTGTTCTCGTCGCACGGGATCTTCGCGTGGGAGACCGCCAAGAACCTCGCGGTGGCGCTGCTGCCGCTCGCGCTCGGCAGCGCGAAGCGCGATCACCACGCCTACATCGCGGCGATCGAGGAGCGTGCGGAGCGGGCCGAGCGCACGCGCGAGGAGGAGGCCCTGCGGCGCGTCGGCGAGGAGCGCCTGCGCATCGCGCGCGAGCTGCACGACGTCGTCGCCCACGCGATGGTCGCGATCAACGTCCAGGCCGGCGTCGCCGCCCACCTCATCGACCGCCAGCCCGAGAGCGCCCGGGGCGCGCTGCAGCAGATCAAGCGCGTCTCCGGCGAGGCGCTGACCGACCTCCGGGCCACGCTCGGGGTCCTGCGCGAGGGCGACGACGGGCCGGCGCCGACGCGACCCACCCAGGGGCTCGACGCCCTCGAGGAGCTCGCCGACGGCATGCGGGCAGCGGGCGTCGACGTGACCGTCGAGGTCACGGGGGACCGCTGCACCGTCCCGTCGCCGATCGCGTCCGCGCTGTTCCGGACCGTCCAGGAGGGCCTGACGAACGTGCTGCGCCACAGCGCGTCGGACGCCGCGACCGTCCGCATCGAGGTCCGCGACGCCAGCGCGCGCGTCGAGGTCCTCGACGACGGGCCGTGCCAGCAGGTCCCGGTGACCGCCGGCGGCGGGGCCGTCGAGGGCACCGGCAACGGCCTGCGCGGGATGCGCGAGCGCATCGCCGCCGTCGGCGGCGTGGTCGAGGCGGGCCCGCGCTCCGAGGGCGGCTGGCGCGTGCATGCGCTGCTGCCGCTGCCCCCCGAGCCGGCCCTCTGATGCCGATCCGCGTCCTGCTGGCCGACGACCAGGCGCTCGTCCGCGCCGGGTTCCGCGCGCTCCTCGACGCCGAGGACGGCCTCGAGGTCGTGGCCGAGGCGGCCGACGGCGAGGTGGCGGTCGCGGCGGCGCGCGAGCACGCGCCCGACGTCGTGCTCATGGACGTCCGGATGCCGCGGCTCGACGGCCTGGAGGCCACGGCCGCGATCACCGCCGACCCGGCGCTGGCCGACACGCGCGTCCTCGTGCTCACGACGTTCGAGCTCGACGAGTACGTCTTCGGCGCCCTGCGCGCGGGCGCGAGCGGGTTCCTGCTCAAGGACGTCGAGCCGGCCGACCTCCTGACCGCGATCCGGGTCGTCGCCGGCGGCGAGGCGCTGCTCGCCCCGCGCGTGACGCGGCGGCTCATCGAGGCGTTCGCGGCGAGGCCCGCGACGGAGCTGCCGGAGGACGCGCTCGACGACCTCACGGCGCGCGAGCGCGAGGTCCTGGGCCTCGTGGGCGCGGGGCTCAGCAACGGCGAGATCGCCGAGCGCCTCGTCCTGTCGCCGCTGACGGCGAAGACCCACGTCTCGCGTCTGTTCATGAAGCTCGGCGTCCGCGACCGCGCCCAGCTCGTCGTGCTCGCCTACGAGACCGGGCTCGTCGTCCCGGGCCGGCAGCCCGCTAGCGCCTGAACTCCGTCGCCACGATCCGCTCGCCGTGGACCCCGTCGGCGGCGGGGGAGGCGAGCCACACGATCGGCGGTCCCATCACGGCCGGGTCCAGCAGGCCGGCGCGCAGCTCCTCGGGGACGCCCTCGGGGATCATCCCGCTCTCGGTCGCGCCGCCCGGCAGGAGCATGTTGAGCGTGACCGTGCTGCCCTCGAGGTCGGCGGCCATGACGCGGGCGAGCGCCTCGACGCCCGCGCCCGACGGGCCGTAGGGCGCGAAGCCCGCGCGGGTCATCGTCGACTCGTTCATCGAGATCACGACCACCCGGCCGCCGCCCGCGGCGAGCATCCGCGGGACGACCTCGCGCGCGACGAGGAAGGTGCCCATGATCTTCGTCGCGACGACGTCTCCGAACGCGTCCGGCGCGGCCTTCCAGAAGGGCTCGGGGTCGGTGAGGAAGTTCGGGTTCACCGTGCGCTGACCGATGCCCGCGTTGCAGACGAGCAGGTCGATGCGCCGATCGCGTCGACGCACGTCCCGGATCGACACCGGGTCGCGGACGTCGAGCGCGAACCCGGCCGCGCCGTCGCCCAGCTCCGCGGCGACCGCCTCGGCGCGCGCCCGGTCGCGCCCGGTCACCGCCACCTGCGCGCCGGCGCGCACCAGCGCCTCGGCCATCGCGCGTCCCAGCCCGCTCGTCGCCCCCGTGACGAGCGCCCGCGTGCCCTCGAGATCGCTCACCCCGGAAGCGTAGGTCGTCCCCGGGGCGCACGGCCGCGTCGTCGACTACTCCCTGGGGAGCAGCGCAGGTCGCGACCGGGGGCCGACGACGCGGGCGCCCGCCGCGTTCAGCATCGCCGCATGACTCCTCCACGCCCGTCCAGTCCCTACGAACGGACCGCGCTCGGCCGTCTCGCGGCGTTCGCGTTCCGCCGTCGCGGCCTCGTGCTGCTCGCGTGGGTGGCCGCCGCGATCGGCGCCTTCGCGCTCGGCAGCGCGGCCGCCGGGGACTTCAGCGCCGACTACTCGACGCCGGGCTCGGAGTCCAAGGCCGCGGCCACCGTCCTGGAGGAGCGCTTCGACGGGCGCTCGCAGTACTCCGTCGACCTCGTGTGGAGCGCGGGCGACGTACGCGATCCCGCGGTCGAGCGATCGGCGGACGCGATGCTCCAGCGTGCCGCCGGGCTGGAGGGGATCGGTCAGGCGCCCCCGGCGAGCGAGGCCGAGGTGTCGCCCGACGGCACGACCGCGGTCGCGCGGCTGCCGCTGGACCGGCGGCCCGACGACGTCCCCGAGAGCACCGGTGAGTCGCTCGTCGCGCTGGCCGACCATCCGCCTGCCGGGCTGCACGCGGCGGTCGGCGGCGAGTTCGTCCCCGGGCTGGAGGAGCCCCCGGAGGCGTCGAGCGAGCTCATCGGCATCGTCGCCGCGGCGATCGTCCTGCTCGTCACGTTCGGGACCGTGGTCGCCGCCGGCCTCCCGATCGCTCACCGCGCTGTTCGGCCTCGCGATCTCCGGGTCGCTGTTCGGCGTCCTCGCCGCGGTGACCGACGTGCCCGACTGGGCGCCCCAGCTCGGCGTGATGATGGGCCTCGGCGTCGGCATCGACTACGCGCTGCTGATCCTCACCCGTCATCGAGCGGCGATGGCCGCCGGGCGCGAGCCACGCGAGGCGGTCGTGGAGGCGATCTCCACCGCCGGGCGCTCCGTGCTCGTCGCCGGCGCGACGGTCGTCATCTCGCTGCTCGGGCTGTTCCTCATGGGCCTGCCGTACCTGTACGGCGCTGCGCTCGCGGCGATGCTCGCCGTCGTGGTCGTCATGGTCGCGGCCGTGACGCTGCTGCCCGCGCTGCTCGGGTTCATGGGCCGGCGTGTCGACCGGCTGCGCATCCCGGGGACCGGCCGTGCTCCGGCCGACCCCGGCGCGACGCCCGCGGCCCGATGGGCACGCGGCGTGCAGCGCCGCCCTGTCCTCGCCGCCGTGCTCGCGACCGCGGCGCTGCTCGCGCTCGCGCTGCCCGTCACCGGCCTGCGGCTCGGGTTCCCCGACGCGGGCAACGACCGCGCGGGCACGACCACCCGCGAGGCGTACGACATGATCGCCCGCGGGTTCGGCCCCGGCGCGAACGGCCCGCTGCTCGTCGTCGCCGAGACCCACGACGCGTCCGACCGCGCCGCGGTCGACCGCATGGCGGCGGACATCCGCGACGAGCCCGGCGTCACGGCCGTCTCGCCCGTGCAGCGCAACGCCGCCGGCGACGCCGCGATGATCACGGTCACGCCCGCGACGTCGCCGCAGGACGCCGCGACGGAGGACCTCGTCCACGACCTGCGCGACGGCCCGGCGGCCGCGAGCGGGCTGCGCGACGTGCACGTCGGCGGCGTCACCGCGGCGACCGTCGACCAGAGCGAGACGACCGCGAACCGCCTGCCGCTCTTCATCGGCGGGGTCGTCGGGCTGTCGTTCCTGCTGCTGCTCGGCGCGTTCCGCGCACCGCTCGTGGCGATCAAGGCCGGCCTGATGAACCTGCTGTCGATCGGCGCGGCGTACGGCGTCGTCGCGCTGCTCGCCGACGGCGGCTGGGCGGGGCAGCTCGTGGGCATCGACACCGCGACGCCGGTGCCGCCGTTCATCCCCGTGCTGATGTTCGCCGTGCTGTTCGGCCTGTCGATGGACTACGAGGTGTTCCTGCTGTCGCGCATCCGCGAGGAGCACGCGAAGCACGGCGACACGTCCCGCGCGGTCGCCGAGGGCCTCGCGAAGACCGCGCGGGTCATCACCGCGGCGGCGCTCATCATGGTCGCGGTGTTCGGGGCGTTCGCCCTGAGCCCGGAGGTCTTCCTCAAGCTCATCGGGCTCGGGTTGGCGACGGCGATCCTCGTCGACGCCACGATCGTGCGGATGGTGCTGGTGCCCGCCGTGATGCAGCTGCTCGGCGAGCGCAACTGGTGGCTCCCGCGCTGGCTCGACCGCATGCTGCCGCGAGCCCGCCTCGAAGGCCCAGAGCCCGTGGCGGAGGCAGCCTGACGTCGGCCTAACGGCCGCGACGGCGCGCGCGCTGGGATGCCTGGCGCGCGCGCCGCTCGGCCTGGCGCTCCGCGCGCTCGGCGCGCTGCGCCTCCAGATGGGCGTCGCGCTCCGCCCGCTCGCGCTCCAGCTGCGCGGCGCGCATCGCACGCCAGGCGCTGCGTGCGTCGCGGACCGCGCCGGCGATCTCCTTGCGCGCGTCGTTCATGGCGCGCGCCGCGCCGGCGATCTGACGCCCCTGGCCGACGACGTGCAGCGCCAGCAGCCCTGTCTCCAGGACCCGGGCGGCGCGCGCGACGTCGCCCTGGACCGCCTCCTGCAGCGCGCGCCCGGCCAGCCCGTCGTCGATGTGGCGGCCCATGCAGGACTCGCGCAGCTCCCACAGGCCCATGAGGGCGTGGGCGACGATCTGGGGCTCGGGGTCGCGGGGGTCGAGCTCGAGCTCCTGCGCGAGCTCGGTCGCGATGGCGCCGATGATGCGGCTCGTCATCGCGCGGCCCGCCGCGACGAGCTCCGGCGTGGAGGTGACGAGGTCGTCGAACGCGCGGAGCATCCAGATCGCCTCGGGCGGGACGTCGCCGTGGCGGTGCTCCTCGGCGGCCATGTAGGCGACGATCGCCTGGACGGGAGAGGTCGCCGGCCCGCGATCGTGCAGCGCGGCGACGAGGTCGGCGGTGATCTCCTCCTCGCGGTCGAAGACCAGCGACTCCTTCGTCGGGAAGTAGTTGTAGACCGTCTTCTCCGAGACCCCGACGGCCGCCGCGACGTCGGCGACCCGCACGTGGTCGTAGCCGCGCTCGGCGAACATCCAGGTCGCGGCGTCGGAGATCTGCTGCCGCGTCATCCGCTTCTTGTGCTCGCGCAGACCCTCGCCCGGGTGCCGCGCGAGCTGGATCTCGCGCATCTCGCGCATCCACGTCGCGGCAGCGTCGTACGCCCCGGGCGCGGGGATGGGAGACCGCGGGAGCTCGTGGGACGTCACAGGAGAATCCTAGCAATTTTACGGTTGCAGAATTTTTACGGTGACTGTACGTTGGTGGCATGATCCCGACCACCCCCGTCCCCGCCATCGAGACCCGAGGGCTGACGAAGCGCTACGGCGACGTCATCGCCGTCGACCGGCTCGATCTCGTCGTCCCGACCGGATCCGTCGTCGCGCTCCTCGGTCCCAACGGCGCGGGGAAGACCACCACGGTGCGGATGATCGCCACGCTCGTCCGGCCGACGGCGGGCACCGCCACGGTCGGCGGCCACGACGTCGTCGCCGACGGCGACGCGGTGCGCCGGCAGATCTCGCTCACCGGCCAGTTCGCCGCGCTCGACCCGAACCTCACGGGGCGCGAGAACCTCCGCCTCGTCGCCGGGCTGCGCGGCCACGACCGGGCGAGTGCCCGCCGCGTGGCCGACGAGCTCGTCGAGCGCTTCGACGGCGCCGAGTTCGCCGACCGCACGATCGGCAAGGTCTCCGGCGGCCAGCGCCGCCGCATGGATCTCGCCGCGAGCCTCGTCCACCAGCCGTCGCTGCTCGTCCTCGACGAGCCGACCACCGGGCTCGACCCGCGCAGCCGCCAGATCGTCTGGGGCACGGTGCGCGAGCTCGTGGCCGACGGCGTGACGCTGCTGCTCACGACCCAGTACCTCGACGAGGCGGACGCGCTCGCGGACCGCATCGTCCTCATCGACCACGGCCGTCAGGTCGCGGCGGGAACCGCCGCGGAGCTCAAGCGCACCGTCGGCGCCCAGCGCATCGACGTCGTCGCGGTCGATGCCGAGGGCCTGGAGACGCTGCGCAGCCGGCTCAGCGAGCGCTACGAGGTCAGCGTCTCGCCCGAGCTGCGGACGCTGTCGATCCCCGCGCCCGGGGAGGTCGACGACCTCGCCGGCGTCACCGACGCGGTGGCCGCCACCGGCGTGCCCGTCGACGAGCTCGCGCTGCGCCGTCCCAGCCTGGACGACGCGTTCCTCGCGCTCACCGGCCGCCCGCCCGCGCGCGACGAGGCCGACGAACCAGTTCCCGCGGCCGAGGCCGCCTGACCCGGAGTCACACCATGCAACTCGCCTCACCCACGCGTCCCGGCGTCGCCCGGGAGGTGCGCGAGACGCTGCTCCTCGCCGGGCGCAGCCTGCGGACCATCCCGCGCGTCCCAGAGCGCCTGCTCGACGTGACGATCCAGCCGGTCGTCTTCATCGTGCTCTTCCTCTACGTCCTCGGCTCGGCCGTGCACGTGCCGGGGATGAGCTACACGGACTTCCTCCTGCCCGGCGTCATCGCCCAGCAGATCGCCTTCTCCGTCATCGGCGCGGGCACGGCCACGGCCGTCGACATGCACGAGGGTGTCGTCGACCGGTTCCGGTCGCTGCCCATCGCCCGCCTGTCGGTGCTGACCGGCCAGGTGCTCGGCCAGTTCTGCGAGGCGCTGCTCGGCGTGGTCGTCGTCGCGGGCCTGGGGTTCGCGCTGGGCTGGAGCCCGGTCATGAGCTTCGGCGACGTCGTCGTCGCGATCGCCCTCGTCCTCTTCACGCTGTTCGCGTTCATGTGGGCGGGGATCGTCCTCGGCCTGTCGTTCAAGTCGCCGGATGCGGTGCAGGGCGTCGGCTTCACGGTGATGCTGCCGCTGACGTTCATGGCGGGCACGTTCGTCCCCATCGCCGGCATGGCCCTCGTGCCGCGCACGATCGCGGAGTGGAACCCGTTGTCGCCGCTCGTCGCCGCGCTGCGCGAGCTGACGGGAGGACCGCCCAGCGTGGGCGGGTCGTGGCCGCTGGACCACCCGATCGCCGGGGCGCTCATGTGGTCGGCGATCCTGCTGGCCGTCTGCGTGCCGGTCGCGCTCGTGCGGTTCCGGAAGCTGACCGAGGACTAACGTCAGGCCGATGACGAAGCTGCCGCTGGAGGACCGGGCCGAGATCGAGGATCTCTACGCCCGCTACATGTGGGCCCTCGACACGGGCGACTCGGCCGGCTACGCCGCGTGCTTCACGCCGGATGCGCTCGTGTTCGAGGTCCAGCCGAACGGCTCGGTCACCAGCGGCCGCGCCCTTGCCTTCGTCGAGGAGGGCTACCACCAGGACCCGCACTTCGCGGGCCATCAGCACCGTCACGACAACCTCGTCTACGCGCCGGATCCCCAGGGTCGCCCCGATCACTGGGAGATCCGCGCGTACGTCTTCGCGACGTACGCGCAGCGCAACGGCCCCGACGCGACGGAGCACCCGTCAGCGGCGACCACCTGGGCAGGTCACTACGTCGACACCGTCGCGAAGGTCGACGGCGAGTGGCTCTTCGTCGAGCGCAACATCGCGCCGTGGACCGGCGAGCGCGGCGTGCGCCTCGAGGAGCGGATGTAGCTAGGCCACTACGCCTGTGCCGCGAGCCATGACGTGATGCGGTCCGGCACGTCGGCGAGCTCCTCCGACGCCCCGCCGAACGAGAAGCGCACGAAGTCGCGGCCCGAGTCGCCGAACCCGCTCCCGCCGAGGCAGGCGATGCCGACCTCGTCGAGCAGCCGGGCGGCGACGGTGTCGCCGTCCATCCCGGTGTCGGCCACCGACGCGTAGGCGTAGAACGCCCCGGTCGGCATGAGGCACCGGAAGCCGGGCACGGCCTGCAGCCGCGGCACGAAGCGGTCGCGCCGCGCGCGCAGCTCGTCGCGCATCTCCAGCGCCGCCGACTGGTCGCCCAGCAGCGCCTCGATGAGGGCGTGCTGGATGAACGCCGCGGTGCACGAGACCGAGTTGACGACGAGCCGCTCGATCGCGGGCTTGATCGCCGGCGGCATGATCCCCCAGCCCGCGCGCCAGCCGGTCATCGCGTACGTCTTCGACAGGCCGTCGAGCACGATCGTCCGTTCCATCATCCCGTCGACCTCGGCGATCGACGCCGGCGGCTCGTCGAGGAACGAGAGCCCCCGGTAGACCTCGTCGGTGAGCACCGTGCAGCCGGGGTGGCGCATGATCACCTCGGCGATGCGCTCGAGGTCCGCGCGCGGGAGCGTGCTGCCCGTCGGGTTGCCCGGGCTGTTGATGATCACGAGCTTCGTCCGCGGGGTGATGAGCTCCTCGAGGTGCGCCGGGTCGAGGCGGTAGTCGTCGTCGATGGGCAGCACGTACGGCACGGCGGTGCCGCCGGCGAACTCGACCATCGACCGGTAGATCGGGAAGCTCGGATCGGGCAGGACGACCTCGTCGCCCTGGCCCACCAGCGCGAGGATCGCGAAGAACATGATCGGCTTCGCGCCCGGCGTGATGACGACCTGATCGGGGTCCGCCGGGACGCCGCGCGTCGCCGTGAACACGTCGGCGATCGCCGCCCGCGCCTCGGGGATGCCGGCCGACTGCACGTAGTGCGTGTGGCCCTCGCGGAGCGCCTTGACCGCGGCGTCGACGACGTTGGGCGGCGTGTCGAAGCCGGGCTCGCCGATCTCGAGGTGCACGATGCTCCGCCCGGTCGCCTCCAGCGCGCGTGCGCGGGCGAGCACCTCGAAGGCGGTCTCCGTCCCGAGGCGCGACATCCGGTTGGCGAGATCGACGGTCTGCATGGCGGGCACTCTATTTCCCCCTGGCGGGGAGGCCGGTCGTTGTTGCACTTCTGTGACACCTGCGTCTGGTTCCGTCACGGCGCACCGTCGAGGCTCGTCCCATGCCGAGCACTCGCTCCCAGCGCGGCCAGGGGACGGTCGAGTACGTCGCGATCATCGCGCTCGTCGCGCTGGTGCTCGCGGCGGCCGTCGCGGGTGCGGCGGGCCTCGGGCCCGGCATCGGCAACGCGGTCGTCGGGCAGATCCGGCACGCGCTGTGCGTCGTCGCGGGCCGCGCGTGCGAGGAGCAGGTCGCCGCGCGGCCGTGCGTCATGCGGACGGCGCGCGATGAACGGCGCGAGTCGGTGTCGCTCGGGTTCGTGCAGCTCGGCGCGGGCCGCGTCGTGCTGCGCGAGCGGTTGTCGGACGGCACGCTGCGGCTGACGGTCCTGCACCGTGGGCGCGCGGGGGTGACGGCCGGCTTCGGGTCGAGCACGCGCGTCCGGGTGGGCGGCGTCGAGGTGGACGTCGGCGCGCACGCGCAGGGCACGGTCGCGGGGCTCGTCGGCGGCGGTCAGGTCTTCGAGGTCCGCACCGCCGCGCAGGCCGACGCGATCGTGCGCCGCCTGCGGGCCGAGGGGTCGCCGACGCTCGATGCCGTGCGCCGGCTCGTCCGGCGCGGCGGCGGGACCCCGGCGGCGGACGCGACGCTCGCCGAGGGCGGGTTCGACGCCGGCGTCGACTTCGAGCTGTCCGCGGGGGAGGCGAAGGCCGGCGCGAGCGGCGGCGGCGAGAACGTCCTGGGTCGTCGCGTGGATCGGCGGACGGGCGAGACGACGTGGTACCTGCGCCTGGATCGGGAGCTGCCCGTGTTCGCCGACGCGCTGCTGGGCGACGCGTCCGGCGAGCTGGACGGGGACGCGCTGCTCTCCGTGACGACGGACCGCCAGGGCCATGCCACGGAGCTGGCCGCGCTCGTCGGCGGGCACGCGCGGGCGGGCGCGTCGGTGGAGACCGGCGCGAGCGCCACGGCGAGCACGGCGAGGTGGGAGGCCGAGGCGCGCGTCGGCCTCGACGACCCCGAGGTCGCGGCCGCGCTGCGCGCCTGGCGGAGCTCGCCCGCCTCGGGCGAAGCGGTCCTCGGGCTGGGCAGGGCGCTGCGCGATCGCGCCAGGATCGACGTCCGGCGCTACGCACGGGAAGCGTCCTCCGATGGCGACGGTGTCGACGCCGGACTCGGGGTGCGCGCGGGCGTGGAATGGGGCAGCGACCGGGAGGCGACGCGCCTGCTCAGCGCGGTGACGCGACCACCCGGTGGGCTGTGGGAGCGGCGCCTGGACTGCGCGGGGTGATGTGATGCCGCGATGCGCGCCGGGCCTCGAGCATGAACGACCGCCATCGGCGCATGGTCGCCCTGCTCGTCGCCGGATGCTTCTTCATGGAGATCCTGGACGCGACGATCGTCCTGACGGCGACGCCGAAGATCGCGGAGTCGCTGGACGTCCCGGTCACGTCGACCGCGCTCATCATCACCGCGTATCTCGTGACGCTGGCGGTCGTCATCCCCGTCAGCGGCTGGCTCACGATCCGGTTCGGGGCGCGCCGGATCTTCCTGACGGCGATCGTGCTCTTCACGCTGGCGTCGCTCGGCTGCGCGCTGAGCACGAGCCTGGCCGAGCTCGTGGTGATGCGCGTGCTGCAGGGCGTGGGCGGGGCGATGATGGTGCCGGTCGGGCGCCTGGTCGTGCTCGCCGAGACGCCGAAGAACGAGCTCCTGCGGACGATGGCGTTCATCGTCTGGCCCGCGCTCGTCGCGCCGGTGATCGCCCCGCTGGCCGGCGGCGTGCTCACCGAGTACGCGAGCTGGCGCTGGATCTTCCTCATCAACATCCCGCTGGGGGTGATCGCGTTCGTCTTCGCGTGGCGGCTGATCCAGTCGCGCGCGTCCGGCACGGCGCCACCGCTGGACCGGGCGGGCTTCCTCCTGAGCGGGACCGGCCTCGCCGCGCTCACCTACAGCGCGCACATCATCGCCGAGCCCTCACCGTCGTGGACGCTCGTGATCGTCCTCGGCGCGGCGTCCGCGGTCCTGCTCGCCGCGGCGGCCTGGCATCTGCTGCGGACGCCGGCGCCGCTCGTGAACCTGCGCGTGCTGCGCATCCCGACGCTCGGCAACGCGATGGCCGGGAACATCTTCTTCTGGCTCGTCGTCGGCGCGATCCCGTTCCTGCTGACGCTGCTGTTCCAGGACGTGTTCGGATGGAGCCCGGTGAAGGCGGGGGCGGTGGTGATCGGGGTCTTCGTCGGCAACATCGCGATCAAGCCGTTCACGACGCCGCTGCTGAACCGCTTCGGGTTTCGCCCGGTCCTCATCACGGCGACGATGCTCCTCGCCGTGACCGCGGTGCTCTCCGGCTTTCTGACGGCGGGGACGCCGATCCCGGTCATCGCGGTGCTGGTGGTGATCAGCGGCGCGGCGCGCTCGACCGGGCTGACCGCCTACTCGACGATCGCGTTCAGCGACGTCCCGCCCGACCGGATGCGCGATGCGAACACCCTCGCGGCGACCGTCCAGCAGCTCGGGTCGGGCCTGGGCATCGCGGCGGCGACGGTGGCGCTCCGGGCCGGCGTCCCGATCGGGGACTGGCTGCCGGGCAAGGCGGACGCGGGGACCGCGTATGCAGTCGCGTTCGTGGTGCTGGCGATCGTGGCGCTCGGCTCGACCGTGGAGGCGTTCCGCATGCACCGGGATGCGGGGGACGTGCTGCGGGCCGGGCGGTAGGGGGTCGGTGCTCCGCGCCGGGGCTCGCGCCGGTTCGAAGCCGCGCCCGAACAGCTCATCGAGGGCGGACGGGAGGGAGTGGCGGGGATGCGAGGTCTCTTGTTCATCCGACAGATGAACAAGAGACCTCGGATGAAGCATGTGGCACCGTGGCGCTCGCTTCCGCAAGGCGCCGGCGCCTCAGTCCACTCCCGTCCGCCCTCGGTGAGCTGTTCGGACTCGGCCGCACACAGCGCCACCACCCGAGCGGAGCGCCACCACCGCCACCCCATCTGCGAACATGTGTTCGCATGCGTCACGCCGAACTGCACGCGCACTCCGCCTACTCGTTCCTCGACGGGTCCTCGCTGCCCGAGGAGCTCGCGATGGCCGCCGCGGAGCGCGGACACGAGGCGTTCGCCCTCACCGACCACAACTCGCTGTCGGGCTCGATGGAGTTCGCGCAGACCGCGAAGGCGGTCGGCGTGAAGGCGATCCACGGGGCGGAGATCGACGTCGCCGAGGGCGAGCCGCCCGCGGACCCCGAGGCTCCGCGCCGGCACCTCACGCTGCTCGTCCGCGACGAGCGGGGCTGGCGCAACCTCTGCCGGCTGCTCACCCGTGCGCACGCGCACACGCGCGGGTCGCCCGACGAGCCGCCCGCCGCCCGGCGCGACCTCAGGGCGGCGTGCGTGACGCTGGCCGACGTCGAGGAGCACGCGGAGGGCCTCGTGTGCCTGTCGGGGTGCGCAGGCCACGGCGTCCACGACGAGCCGTCGCTGCGGCGGCTGCTCGGCGCGTTCGGCCGCGACTCGCTGCGCGTCGAGCTGCAGCGCCCCTTCATGCGCCACGACCGGGCGCTGAACCGCGAGCTCGCCGAGCTGGCCGCGCGCGTCGGGGTCGACACCGTGGCGACGGGGGACATCCACGCGCACACGCGCGAGCGCGCGCTGCTCCAGGACGTGTTCGTCGCCATCCGCGAGCACACGACGCTCGACGCGTCCGAGCCGCTGCGCCGCGGCAACCACAGCCACGTTCTCACGACCCCCGACGCGATGGTCGCCCGCTTCCCCGAGCACCCCGGCGCGGTGGCGGGGGCGGCGGCGCTCGCCGCCGAGCTGAACTTCGACCTCCTCGAGGACCTCGGCTACCGCTATCCGCACGCCGACGACCCGGACGCCGATCGCAAGCTCGCGGAGATCACGGCGGCCGCGTTCGACGCGCGCTACCCCCACGGGCACCCGCTGCGCGACGAGGCGCTGCCCAGATTGGAGGAGGAGCTGGCGGTCATCCGCCACCTCGGGCTGTCGGGCTTCTTCATCCTGCACCGCGACCTGCTCGAGCTGGCCCGCGAGGTCGCGGTGGAGGTCCGCGGGCCGTCGGTCGCGCGCTCGATGCTGCCGCCCGGCCGCGGGCGAGGGTCCTCGGTGTCGTCGATCGTCTGCTACCTCACCGGCCTCTCGCACGTCGACCCGATCGCCAACAGGCTGCTGCTCGGGCGCTTCCTCAACGAGGAGATCGTCGCGCTGCCCGACATCGACCTCGACTTCCCGCGCGACATCCGCGAGGTCCTCATCCCGCGCGTGCACGACCGCTACGGCCGCGAGCACTCGGCGCTCGTCGCGGCGTTCCCGACGTTCCGCGCGCGCGGTGCCGTCCGCGAGATCGGCAAGGCGCTCGGGCTGCCGCCGGGGGAGATCGAGCGCGTCGCGCGCTCCAGCGAGGCGTGGTCGGCGTTGAACGTGGACAAGGACATCGCCGTCGCGCTGGGCAAGGGGAAGGAGCGGCGCGGCCGCTGGGCGTGGCTCGCCGCGCTGTCGGAGGAGGCGCACGGGCTGCCGCGCCACCTGTCCCAGCACTCGGGCGGGATGATCGTGTCGACCCGCCCGCTCGTGGACTGCGTCCCGCTCGTGCCGGCTGCGATGGAGGGCCGCCAGCTCGCGCAGTGGGACAAGGACTCGTGCTCGGACGCGGGCTTCCTGAAGATCGACCTGCTGGGCCTCGGGATGCTCTCGGCCGTCGAGCGCTGCGTCGACCACATCGCGTCGCGCCGCGGCGAGCACATCGACCTCTCCCGCATCCCCTTCGACGACCCGGAGACGTACGCCTCGATCCAGGCGGCGGACACGACGGGCGTCTTCCAGATCGAGAGCCGCGCGCAGATGGCGTCGCTGCACCGCACCCGCCCGGAGACGCTCGACGACATCACGATCCAGGTCGCCATCGTCCGGCCGGGCCCGATCGTCGGCGGCGCGGTGAACCCGTACATCACCCGCCGGCAGCGCCTGCGCGTGGACCCCGACTTCCAGATCCCCTACGAGCACCCGTCGCTCGAGGAGCCGCTGCGCGACACGCTCGGCACGATCATCTTCCAGGACCAGGTCATCGAGGTCGCGCGGGCGTTCGCGGGCTTCACCCACAGCGAGGCGGAGGGCCTGCGCCGGGCGATGAGCCGCAAGCGCTCCGAGGCGGCGATCCGCGCGTACACGGAGCGCTTCGTCGAGGGCGCCCAGTCGACGCACCCCGACGTCGACGAGGCGACCGCGCACCGCGTCTACGAGATGATCGTGGGGTTCTCGGGGTTCGGATTCCCCAAGGGGCACGGCGCGGCGTTCGGCCTGCTCGCCTACCAGTCGGCGTGGCTGCGCGTGCACTACGGGCCGGAGTTCGTCTGCTCGCTGCTCGACGAGCAGCCCATGGGCTTCTATCCCTCCGACGCGCTCGTGCACGAGGCGCAGCGGCGCGGGATCGAGGTGCTGGCCGTCGACATCAACGCGAGCTCCGTCGGCTGCACCGTCACGCCGGAGGGCGACATCCAGATCGGGTTGGGCTACGTGCTGGGCGCGCGGGCGGCGGAGGTCGCCGCCATCGTCGCCGCCCGCGAGCAGGGCGGGCCCTACCGCTCGGTGGAGGACCTCGCGTCCCGCTCGGGCATCGGGCGCCCGACGCTCGAGCGCCTGGCCTGGTCCGGCGCGTGCGACGGGCTCGTCGACGGCGATCGCCGCGTCGCGCTGTGGCAGCTCGGCGTCACCGCGCCCGGCTACGGGTCCGGCGACGGGGCGACCCAGCTCTCGCTGCCGCTGGACCTCCCGGGCGCCCCGTCGCTCGAGCCGCTCACCGGGTGGCCGGCGATGGTCGCCGACTACGCCTCGACGGGCCTGACGACCGGCGTGCATCCCATGGGCCTGCTGCGCGACGACCTCGAGGGGCGCGGCGCCGTGCACAGCGCCGACCTGCGCGAGCTGCGCCACGGGCAGCGGGTCCGGATCGGGGGCGTCGTCGTCGCGCGCCAGCGCCCCGGCACGGCGAAGGGCGTCGTCTTCATGCTGCTCGAGGACGAGCACGGCACGATCAACCTCGTCGTGCCGCCGGAGACCTACGAGCGCGAGCGGCTCGTCGTGCGGTCCGAGCCGCTCGTGATCGCACAGGGGATCCTCGAGCGCCACCCGGCGGCGGGCGGCGCGATCAACGTCCTCGTACGCGGCATCCGCGCGCTCGACGCGCCCGACCGTCCGCTGGCCCAGATCGCGGAGCTCGCCGGGCACATCACGCTGCAGGACTTCTCGCCGCTCGACGCCGAGGAGCTCGCGCGGCAGGACATCGCCGTGGGGGAGACCGGCCCACCCACCGGCGCCGCGGGGTTCCGGGCGGTCGCGCCGCCCGTGCAGTCGTTCGCCAACGGCCGTCGGCGGTGAGGCGCCGCACCGCCGTCAGGTTGGCTACAGTCCGCGCGTGCTCGCGCTCGGGTTCGTCGCGCTCTTCCTGGTCATCGGACTGGCCGTCTTCTTCGTCGCCTTCCGGGGCGGCCCGTCGGCACCGGTCACCTCGCAGGCCGACCGCAAGCGCAGGATCGGCCGTCCGGTGCTGCTCGCGATCGCGGTGGTCTTCATCGGCTTCGGCCTCGTGATCCCGCTGCTCTCGCTGCTGCACAACGGCAACACGCAGGCCGACGCTGCCATCGGCGGCGTCGAGCTCACCTCGTCGGAGGAGCACGGGCGCCAGGTGTTCAAGGAGCGGTGCGCGACCTGCCACACGCTCGAGGACGCGGGCGCGGTCGGCATGGTCGGTCCGAACCTCGACGACCTCCGGCCCGCGACGGCGCTGACGCTCGACGCCATCAACAAGGGCCGCGCGCGAGGCCAGGGCCAGATGCCCGCGCAGCTCGTCTCGGGGCCGGACGCGCAGGACGTCGCCAAGTACGTGGCGACCGTCTCCGGCCGCTGAGCGGCCTCCTCGCTGCAGGATTTCTTGCCGCTCTGTGCGGGGGTTTCCGTAACTCCGCGCATTTGCAGGAGAAAGCTCCGCTGCTACGATGCCCGCCGAGTCAGACCGCTGAATCACCGCCTGAGGGCGGTTGAGCGGGGGAACCAGACAGTTGGGGCGAATCGATCCGTCCGGTCGTAGCGCGACTCTCCAGCGCGAGCCCGTCAGCTAACCCCGTAGGCAACGGAAGAGGACGACGCATTCATGGCTGAGACGGATGGCGCTTGGTGGTCGGAGGTCGAGCACCTGCGTGAAGGGATCGAGCGCAAGCGCGCGCAGGCGACGGAGCCCACCGGCTTCGATCGTGTCGCGGGCGCGAAGGACGGCCGCTTCGCCCGTCGCCAGAAGGAGCTGACCGCGACCGAGCGCGATCGCGTCGACGCCGAGCTCGCCGACCTCGCCTCGTCGTCACGCCGTGATCGCGACGCCTTCGACTTCGAGCCGGCCGACGCGCCGCAGCGCACGGGCCGCTTCGACCGCGACGACACGATCCTCCTCGAGCGCGACCCCGACCCGGCCGACGCCCCGCCGCCGCCGGAGCCCATCAGCCCCGCCGCGCTGCTGTCGCTCGACGTCGGCTGGCAGGAGTCCGTCCGCCGCGAGCCCGAGGGCGAGTTCACCGAGCTGATCATCCCCGGCCAGGGCGTCCCCGGCCGCCCGACGGTCCAGATCCGCGGCCGCGGGACGGAGGGCCGCGTCGACGCGCTGCTGCCCGACCGCGCACGCCGCCGGCCCTCGCGCACGGTCTCCGAGCGCCTCGGCCCGCGTCCCGACCGCGTCGCCCTGTGGGCGCTCGTGCTCGCGGTCGTGCTCATCATCACGGCGGTCGCGACCGCCGATGCCTCGACGCTGACGTACTAGCGCGCAGCAAGCGCGCAGCGGCGCCACCCCGGTGATCCGAGCGCGTTTCGCGCCCGGATGATCAACGACGCGCGAGTCCGTTGCGTCACGAACACCGGGCTAGACTTACGAAGCGTAAGGAGCGGGGCGACGACGGCCCCGAGTGGCGATGAAGACCTCCATGAGCCGGTTCCAGATCCACGACGACCTCACCGCCCCCGAGGGCTCGCAGCCCCTGCTGCGCGGCGTCCTCTCCACCGGCGGGCAGCTCCCCAACTTCCTCGGCGTCCTCGCCGGCGCTCCCGCCGCGCTGCGCGGCTACGCGCGCCTGCGGTCCGAGTTGCGTCACGGCCACCTGGAGCCGGCGACGCTCGAGCGGATCGCCCTCGCGGTCGCCGAGCATCACCACTCGAAGCCCGGGGTCGCGCTGCACGCGCGCGCGGCGCGCCGGACCGGGCTGCGCCACGACGACATCGCGCTCGCCCGCGAGTGGGACGCGCGCGATCCGCGCGACGCCGCGCTGCTGCGCTACCTCAAGCCGCTCGTGACCGAGAGCGTCGCCCCGGAGCCGCATCTGCACGAGGAGGCGCGCGAGCTCGGATGGACCGACGAGCAGCTCCTGGAGGCGATGGCGGTCGTCGCGCTCGAGGGCCTCACCGCGATGGTCAACATCGCGGGCGACGTTCCGGCCGACGGCTCCGTGGAGGAGTCGCGCAGCCAGCCGCTTCGCGCGGCGTAGCTCCGGGCGACGGAATACGCTGCGCACATGCGAGGCGCAAGGACGGCGTCGCCGTGTCCGCTGTATCACGACGCCGTCGAGCTGATCGGCCGGCGCTGGACCGGCGCGATCGTGGCGGTCCTGCTGGAGACCGGGCCGCTGCGGTTCCGGCAGATCGCGCAGGCCGTCCCGGACCTCTCCGACCGCCTGCTCGCCGAGCGCATGCGGGAGCTGGAGGCGCGCGGGCTCGTGACGCGCACGGAGCTCGAGGTGGGCGTCGAGTACGCGCTGACCGAGATGGGCCGCGACCTCGACGCGGCGGTGACCGAGCTGCGCGCCTGGGCGCGTCGCTGGCTGACCCCGTAGCGCGACTTCCGACAGTCGGTCCACCGCTGCCCGCAGGCCCATCATCTAGGGTCCGCTGGCGATGACCGACCAGCCTCAGACCGCCGACGACGTCAAGGCGCTCGTCGCCGAGCGTGACGTCCGCTTCATCCGCTTCTGGTTCACCGACATCCTCGGTCAGCTGAAGTCCTTCTCCGTCGATCCCGACCAGCTCGACCAGGCCTTCCGGCAGGGCCTCGGGTTCGACGGCTCCTCGATCACCGGCTTCAACGCCATCGAGGAGTCCGACATGGTCGCCATGCCCGACCCGTCGACGTTCCGCGTCCTTCCCTGGCGGCCGGAGGAGCAGGGCGTCGCGCGCATGTTCTGCGACGTGCTCACGCCCGAGCGCACCCCGTACGAGGGCGACCCGCGCCACGTCCTGCGCCGCGCACTGCAGCGCGCCGACAGCCTCGGGTTCGAGCTCTTCGACGTCGGCGCCGAGCCCGAGTACTTCCTCTTCCGCGACAACAAGAACGCCGAGCCGCTCGACGAGGGCGGCTACTTCGACCTCACGACGCTCGACGCCGGCTCCGACGTCCGCCGCGACACCGTCCTCGCGCTCGAGCAGCTCGGCATCGGCGTGGACCTCTCCCACCACGAGGGCGGGCCGAGCCAGCACGAGATCGACCTCCGCCACGGCGACGCGCTCAAGATCGCCGACGACGTCATGACGTGTCGCATCACGGTCAAGGAGCTCGCGCTCAACTACGGCTGGCACGCGACGTTCATGCCGAAGCCGCTGTACGGCGTCAACGGGTCCGGGATGCACACCCACATGACGCTGTTCAGGGACGGGACGAACGCGTTCTTCGACGCCGACGACCCCTACTTCCTGTCCGACGTCGCGAAGGCCTTCATCGCCGGCCAGCTGCGCCACGCGCGCGAGCTGTCCTCGATCTTCGCCCAGTGGGTCAACTCCTACAAGCGCCTCGTGCCCGGCTACGAGGCGCCGGTCTACGTCGCCTGGAGCCGGCGCAACCGCTCGGCGCTCGTGCGGGTGCCGCACTACCACCCCGGTGCCGAGGCCTCCACGCGCATGGAGCTGCGCTGCCCCGACCCCGCCTGCAACCCGTACCTGACGTTCGCGGCGCTGCTGCAGGCCGGCCTGGAGGGGATCGAGAAGGGCTACGAGCTCCCCGAGCCGATGGAGCGCAACCTCTACCACCTCGCCCCGGACGACCGGCGGCGGCTCGGGATCGAGCAGCTGCCGGAGACCCTGGGCGAGGCGATCGAGCTGACCGCGGAGTCCGAGCTCGTCCTGCGGACGCTGGGCGAGCACATGTTCAACCGCTACATCGAGATCAAGCGACAGGAGTGGGACGAGTACCGGGTGCGGGTCACGCGCTGGGAGCTCGACCGCTACCTGCCGGTGCTGTAGGCCGCGACCTCGGCGTCGCCGGGCGCCTCCGGCGGCGGCGGTGCCTGCCCGTCCGGCGGCCCGTCGTCGTGCGCCAGGCGCGACGGCAGCCACACCTTCGGCCCCATCCCGAGCACGAGGGCGGGCACGAGCACCGAGCGGACGATGAACGTGTCCAGCAGGACGCCGAACGCGATCACGAAGCCCAGCTGCGTGAGGAACGTCAGCGGCAGGACCGCGAGCACCGAGAACGTCCCCGCGAGCACGATCCCCGCCGACGTGATGACGCCGCCGGTCACCGCCAGGCCGCGCAACATCCCCTCCCGTGTCCCGCGCTTGAGCGTCTCCTCCCGGACGCGGGCCATGAGGAAGATGTTGTAGTCGACGCCCAGCGCCACGAGGAAGATGAACGCGAAGAGCGGCAACCCGGGATCGCTGCCCGGGAAGCCGAAGACGACGTCGAACACGACCGCCCCGACGCCCAGCGCCGCGGCGAAGCTGAGCACGACGGTCGCGATGAGCAGCAGCGGCGCGACGAGCGCGCGCAGCAGGAACGCGAGGATGACGAACACGATCACGAGCGCGATCGGGACGAGCAGCTTCGTGTCGGACTCGGTGGCCACGCGCAGGTCGCGCTCGACCGCCGACGGGCCGCCGACGAGCGCGCCGGGCGCCGCCTCGTGGACCGCGTCGCGCAGCCGCGGTATGACGTCGTAGGCCGCGGTCGAGTACGGGTCGACGGCGAGGAACGCCGCGAGCTGGGTCGCCCCGTCGTCCTGCGCCACCGGGCGCGCGGGCACGGACGCCACCCCCTCGACGCCCTGGGCCGCGCGGGCCACGGCCTCCACGTCGCCGCCCGCCGGGACGACGATGTCCGCCGGCGCGGTCGTGCCGCTCGGGAACGCCTTCGCGATGAGGTCCTGGCCCTCGATCGACTCGACGGAGTCGCGGAACTGGTTGCCCTGGGTGAGGCCGGTGGAGAAGTTCAGGATGCCGAGCGACATGATCAGCAGCGCGACGCCGGTCACGACCCCGACGGTCACCGGCCTGCGCGCGACGCCGTCGCCCACCCGGCGCCAGAAGCCGTGCGTCTCGTCCGCCGCCGTATCGCCGACGTGGGGGATGAAGGGCCAGAACGGCCGGCGGCCGGCGATGAGCAGGATCGCGGGCAGGAAGGTCAGCATCACGACGACCGCGACGGCGATGCCCATCGCGCCGATCGGCCCGAGGCCGGCGGTGCCGTTGACCTTCGCCAGCGAGAGCGACAGCAGCGCCGCGCACACCGTCAGGCCGGACGCGAAGATCGCCGGCCCGGCGCGCCGCAGCGCGATCGCCATGGCCTCGTGCTTGTCGTCGTGCCGTCGCAGCTCCTCGCGGTAGCGGGCGACGAGCAGCAACGCGTAGTCGGTCCCCGCCCCGATCACGAGCACGGAGAGGATCGCCGAGGACTGGCCGTTGACGGTGACCCCGGCCTCGGTGAGCCCCCACCCGATGCCGCGTGCCGTGATCTCGGCGAAGGCGACCGCGAGGATCGGGAAGAACCAGAAGACCGGGCTGCGGTAGATGATGATCAGCAGCACGATCACGAGCAGGAACGCCGCGCCGACCAGCGTCCCGTTGATGCCCTCGAAGACCTTGATCGCGTCCGCCGAGATGCCGGCCGGGCCCGCCACCTTCACCTGCAGGCCGTCGCTGCGGTCCTCGCTGACGGCCTTCCGGTAGGCGTCGACCGGGTCGAGGATGTCGTCGCCCTCGCCGGTCCCGGTGAGCTGGTTGGCGATGATCGCCGTCGTCTCGTCCTCCGAGAGCTGGTACGGGGTCTGCGACCGCGGGTCGGCGGGGTTGCCGAACGGCGTCGAGTTGTCGAAGCGCCGCGTGATCCGGTTGAGCTCGGCGACGTCGTTGCCGATCGCCCGGCGATCGGTCGCGGTCAGCCCGCCGTCGCGCCGGTAGACGATGACCGTCGCCGCCTTCTCACCGCCCTGGAGGCGCTCGGTGACCTGCAGGGCCTTGGTCGATTCCGCGTCGCCGGGGAGGAACGAGGTCGACTCGTTCTTCTCGGCGTCGGAGAACTTCCCCGGGAGGTTCCCCCCGATGATCGCGACGACCACGACGAGCCACCCGAGGGCGACCAGCCACTTCGCGAGACGACCTGCCGGAACGGCGAAGAGCGAGCTCATCCCTGGAGAATCCCTGAGACCGCAACATCCCTGCAATCAGGGATCCCCCCTACGGGGGCGTGCTTGCCGTTACGATCGCCCGCCTGATGTCGCGGCGCGCCCTCATCGCAGTCCTCACCGCAGCAGGGCTCGCGCTCGCGGCCGCGCCCGCTGCACGGGCCGACTGGCAGCGCATGACGCCTGTGACGCCGACGACGACGACCGGCGAGGTGGCGCTGCTGCGCACGCCCGACGGGCTGCACGTCGTCTGGCGCGCGCACACGAGCAGGTTCCGCAACCACATCACCCACCGCGTGGTGGGCAACGACGGCACCCTCGGCGCGCCGCGGTCGGTGACCGAGGACTGGATCGAGCTGGGCGACCCCGCGCTCACGGCGGGGCCCGACGGTCTGCGCGTCATCTTCGGTGGCGTGCACACGACGCATCCGGACGAGATCAACACGGAGATCAACACCGCGGTGTCCGTCGACGGGGGACTCAACTGGGGGCTGCAGGACGGCTCGATCGTCCCGCTGGACCGCGGCTGGGCCGATGACGCCGTCAGCGCGGCGGCGCAGGCCGACGGCACGCCGCTCGCCGCGTGGGCGGACGGGCGCGGGATCTGGATCCACCGCGGTCTCGATCCGAACACCGCGGTGACCGATCTGCAGGCGGCGCTCGGGCCGTTCGGCACCGGCCCCGGCGTCGCGGCGGCGGACGGCCGCACGGTCGTCGCCTGGTTCTCGGCGTCGTCGGCCGCGCGCGGCGTCTACGCGCAGGACCTCGGCCCGGACGGCGCGCTGCTCGGCACCCCGGCGCCGATGCCCGACTCGACGAGCCTGCGCACCGGCATGGCCGCGCGCACCCCGGTGGCCGTGCGCCCCGGCGGGCGCGCCTACGTCGTCTATCCGACCGGCTCGAACGCCAGCCGGGCGATCAGCCTCTGGTCGGTCGGCTCGGCCCGGACGGTCACGATCGGGCGCTCCACGGGTGCCGCGTCCACGACCGTCGCCGCCGGCGCGAGCGGCCGCCTCTGGGTCGCGTGGACCGCGACGGTCAACGGCCGCAGACACGTGCTCGCGCGCCGCTCGAACCCGGCGGTGTCGCGCTGGGGCGCCGTCGTCGACGCGGGCCGCCCGGACGGCGGGGCGACCGCCGGAGCTCTGAACGGCAGCGACGCCAACGGCGCGCTCGACCTCATGGCGTCCTTCACCATCGGCGACTCCGACCGTGCCTCGACGTTCTACGAGCGCGTGCTCCCGGGCCTGACGATGAGCGTCTCGGGCGCGAAGGTGACCGTCACCGACGCCGGCGACCCGGTCCCCGGCGTCCGCATCACCGGCGGTGGGCGCCGCGCGACGACGGACGCGAACGGGCAGGCCACGCTGCGCGTCGCCGCAGGGACCGTGGTGCGCGGGACGCTCGCGGGCTACGCGACCGCCACCGCGACGGCGCGCTAGCCGGAGGAGAGCAGCGCCGCGAGGTCGCCGGGGTCCGTGACCGGCCGCCGGCACGCGAAGCGCTCGCACACGTAGGCGGCCGCACGGCCGTCGACCGGTGTGCGGCCCTCCAGCAGCGGCACGCCGCCCGCATCCGAGCCGTCACCCGCGGCCAGCACGACCGCCGGCCAGAGCCGCTCGCGCATCACGCGCTCGAGCGCCTCGCGGCCGTCGCCCGCGAGCGCGACCTCGCGCGGCGGGTGCAGCGCGAACGCGAGCGCGAGCAGCAGGTGGCCGAACGCCTGCGGATGGCGCGGCGCGAAGACGCCCACGAGCTCGAGCACCGAGCGCCCGTGGCGCTCGTACGTCTCCTCCCCGGTGAGCGCCGCCAGGCGCAGGAGGCCCAGCGCCGCGCTCGACGAGCCCGAGGGGATGGGGTTGTCCTCGAGGTCCTTGCGCCGCGTGACGAGCTGCTCGTGGTCGTCGGACGTGGAGAAGAAGCCGCCGCGCTCGGGATCGGCGAAGCGCTCGATCATCGTGTCGGCGATCTCACGGGCGGCGGCGAACCAGCGCGGCTCGAACGTGGCCTCGTAGAGGTCGAGCAGGGCCTCGAGCAGGAACGCGTGGTCCTCGAGGTAGGCGTTGAGCTTCGCCGTCGTCCCGTCCGACGTGCGCAGCAGCCGGCCGGTGTCGTCGCGCATCGTGCCGAGGAGGAACTCGGCGTTCGCGCGCGCGGCGTCGAGCAGGTCCTCGCGCCCCAGCCGGGCGCCGGCCTCCGCCAGGGTGCCGAGCGCGAGCGCGTTCCACGCCAGGAGCCGCTTGTCGTCGAGCCCCGGCCGCACGCGCTGCGCGCGCACCTCCATCAGTCGCTCCCGGATCCGCGCGCGCTGCTCGGGCGGGGGCTCCGGGCCGCGGGACTCGAGGACGTTCGTGCCCTCGAAGTTGCCCTGTGCGGTGGCGCCGAACCAGACGAGCGCCGCCTCCGCGTCGGCGGGCTCGAGCGCGTCGACGATGTCGTCGAACGACCAGACGTAGAACTTGCCCTCCTCGCCCTCGGAGTCGGCGTCGAGGGCGGAGTACAAACCACCCTCCGGGCCGCGCAGCTCGCGCAGGACGAACTCGAGCGTCTCCTCGCACGTCCGGCGCAGCACGGGGTCGTCGCTCACGAGCCACCCGTGCAGGTACGCCCGGGCGAGCAGCGCGTTGTCGTAGAGCATCTTCTCGAAGTGCGGCACGGTCCAGGTGCTGTCGACCGCGTAACGGGCGAAGCCGCCGCCGATCTGGTCGTTGATCCCGCCGCCGGCCATCGACCGCAGCGTCTGCAGGGACATCTCGCGCTCGCCGTGGGCGAGCAGGAAGCGCAGCACCGAGGAGGGCGGGAACTTCGGCGCGCCGCCGAAACCGCCCTGGATCGAGTCGTACTGGCCGCGCAGGGTGTCCACCGCCTCGTCGAGGACGGCGCCCGGGATCGGCTCGCCCGAGGGCTCCAGCAGCGCCGTGCCGCCCAGGCGCTCGGTGATCGCGTCGCCCTGCTGGCGGATCTCGTCGCGCCGGGTGTGCCACGCCTCGGCGATCGCCTCGAGCACCTGCGGCCAGGCCGGCATGCCCTGGCGCGGCGTCGGCGGGAAGTAGGTCCCGGCGAAGAACGGCACCTGGTCGGGCGTGCAGAAGACGTTGAGCGGCCAGCCGCCGTGGCCCGTCATCGCCTGCACCGCCTCCATGTAGATGGCGTCGACGTCGGGCCGCTCCTCGCGGTCGACCTTCACGCAGACGAAGTGCTCGTTCATCCGGCGGGCCACCTCGGGGTCCTCGAAGGACTCGCGCTCCATGACGTGGCACCAGTGGCACGCCGAGTAGCCGATGGAGACGAGCAGCGGCTTGTCCTCGTCTCGAGCGCGGCCGAGCGCGGTCGCGCCCCACGGCAGCCAGTCGACCGGGTTGTCCTGGTGCTGGCGGAGGTAGGGCGATGTCTCGGCGGCGAGGGCGTTCGCCATGCCCGGGACGCTACCCGGCGTTGCGAAGACGGAACGCGCGGAGCGCGTCGGCGACGCCCGGCACCCGCTCGGCGTGCGCCGCGGCGGTGGAGCGGACGATGGAGAAGCGGCGGCCGCCGAGGCGCCCGCTGATGCGCTGGAGGTCGGCGCTCACGGTGATCGTGCCGCGCAGCGCGCCGCCGCCGCGGACGCGCAGGCGGGTGGTCCCGTTCGACGGCGCCCACCCGGAGACGTGCACGCCGGTGACGTAGCGGGCGTCGCGCAGGCGCAGGCCGCCGCCCTGGAGGCTCGCGAACCCGCCGCGCAGCGATCCGACGCGCCGTGGCAGCGCACCCGTCTCGAAGGCCTCGTAGAGGACCTGCCGGCGCAGATCGGTCACGGTGTCGAGCGCCGCACCGACGGTCTTGCCGAGGCGCCCGCGCAGCGTCCCGACGGTCCGCGCGCCCGCGAGCCGCATCGGCGGGCGCCGTGCGAGGGAGATGGGCGCGGTCTGCGTCGGGCAGCCGGGGATCGGCGCGTCGGCGAAGAACGCGGCGAGCGCCTTCGCCGCGCACGCGTCGTCGGAGATCTCGCTGCTCAGCACCGAGTGCCCGACCCAGGGCACCGTCACGATCTGGGCGCTGAGCGGCAGGCGCGCGGCCGTCGCGCGCGCGTCCTCGGTCGGCGTGCGCAGATCGGCGCCGCCGCTCAGCATGAGCGTGGGGACCGCGGGCAGCGGCCCGACCGGCACCGGCGTCGGCGACGCCGTCGGCCACCCCAGGCACAGGCCGATGAGCTCGGAGCCCAGCGCGGTGCCGCGGTCGAACGGCGCGAAGTCCGCCGGCGGCAGGTCGGCGACGATCGCCTCGGCCTGCCGCGCACGCGCCCGGAGGCCCGCGGCGCGGTTCCAGGGGAACGAGAGCTCCTCGCAGGTCGTCGCGGCGTAGAGCGCGGGCGCGACGCTCGCGTCCGGCTCGGCCAGGGTCACGCGGCCGCCGGAGTGGGCGATGAGGCGCCCGAGCGGCCCGCGATCGCCCCGGCGCAGTGCGCCGAGCGCGGCCGGGACCTCGGCGCGCAGCGCCGGGTTCGTGTCGCCCTTGAGCAACATGGTGAAGAGGTCCTGGCGGGTGATCTCGACCCCGTGCCGGCGCCCGCGGCTGTCCACGTAGCGGGCGCGGATCGGGCGCTTCGCCAGCCGCTTGACGAGCGACGTCAGCGCGGCGGTCGGGTTCGCGGTGATGCCCTGACACGCGTTGCCCGCGCAGAGCTCGCCGAGCACGCGCGGGACCGCCGCGAACGTCGAGTGCTGCAGCACGTCGGGGCCGTCGGGCGTGACGACCGAGTCGAGCACGAGCCGCTCGACGCGGTCGGGGTGCGCGGCCGCGTAGGCGAGCGCCACCTTCGTGCCGTAGGAGACGGCGAAGATCGTCAGGCGCGCGTACCCGGCCTGCTCGCGCAGCGCCTCGATGTCCGCGACCGAGTCGGCGGTCCGGAACAGCCCGCGCTTCGCGCCGAGCTGGCCGGCACATCTCGCGCCGGCCTCCAGGAGCGAGCTGCGCGCGCTCGGCGTGCTGAGCGCCGGGCACGTCAGCGGGCTCGACTGGCCCGTCCCTCGCTGGTCCATGACGAGCAGGTCGCGCGTGGCGCGTGCCGGGGCGAGGATCTGGGCGAAGGTCGCGGCGAGCGGCGCGGCCGCCTGGCCGGGGCCGCCCGCGAGCGCGAGGACGGCGCTGTCGCTCGGCGCCGTGGTCGCGGGGACCCGACGCACGTTGAGGGAGACGGTGCCCGGGACGACCCCGGTCCGATCCAGCGGGACGGGTACCGCCCCGCACTGCAGCGAGGGTGCGTCGGTCTGCGGACAGGGGGCCCACCCGACGGCCGCGTTCGCTGCCGCGGGGCCCGTGAGGACGATGACCAGCGCGGCGAGCAACGTGAGCATCCATGCCCGCATCCCTGGGTGACGCTAGCAGCGCGATACGTTCCAGCACCCCGGCTCGAGAGGTGGAGAACGACGTGACAGAGCACCGCCAGACCGTGAACGCGCCAGGTGCCCCGGCGGCGATCGGGCCCTACAACCACGCGGTGCGCACGGGGAACCTCCTGTTCTGCTCCGGGCAGATCCCGCTCGACCCCGACACGGGCGAGATCGTCGGTTCCACGCCCGCGGACCAGACGCGCCAGTGCCTGCGCAACCTCGACGCGATCGCTCGCGCGGGCGGCGCGAGCCTCGCGGACGCGGTCCGGATCGGCGTCTTCCTCGTGGACATGGGCGCGTTCGCCGAGGTGAACGAGGCCTACGCGGAGTTCTTCGCCGAGGATGACGCGCCCGCGCGCTACGCGTTCGGCGTCGCGTCGCTCCCGCGGGGCGCGCTCGTGGGCTTCGAGGCCGTCGTCGCGGTTCCGTAGGCGCTGTGCCGCGCACCGTCACGGCGGAGGACATCGCCGCCGCTCGTGAGGCGGTGCGCGACGTCGCGCGCCACACGCCGGTCCTGCCGTCCGAGACGCTCAGCGAGCGCGCGGGCGGCGACGTCCTGGTCAAGGCGGAGGCGCTGCAGCGGACGGGCTCGTTCAAGATCCGCGGCGCGCTGAGCAAGCTCGCCGCACTCGGGCCGCACGCGGCGGACGGCGTCGTCGCGGGCAGCGCGGGCAACCACGCGCAGGCGCTGGCGTTCGCCGCCCGTGTCCGCGGCGTCCCCTGCGAGGTCCACATGCCGCGCGAGGCCCCGATCTCCAAGGTCGAGGGCGCCGCCGCCCTCGGCGCGGTCATCGTGCAGGAGGAGGGGTCGGTCGACGACTGCGTCGCGGCGGCCGCGCGCCGCGCCGAGCAGGCGGGCATGGCCTTCGTGCACCCGTTCGACGACCCCGACGTCGTCGCGGGCCAGGGGACGCTCGGGCTCGAGCTGCTGGAGGACGTCGACGACCTCGCGCGGATCATCGTCCCGGTCGGCGGCGGCGGGCTCGTGAGCGGCGTGGCGATCGCGGTGAAGTCCGCCCGGCCGTCGGTCGAGGTGATCGGCGTCCAGGTCGAGGCGTGCGCAGCGTTCCCGGCGTCGCTGGAGGCGGGTCACCCGGTCGTGTTCGACGCGGGGCTGACCATCGCGGACGGCATCGCGGTGAAGCGCCCGGGCGACCTGACGCTCGCGCTCATCGACCGATGGGTCGACGACGTCGTGCTCGTGGGGGAGGAGGAGGTCGCGGAGGCGATGGTCGCGCTGCTCGAGAAGGCGAAGCTCGTCGTCGAGGGAGCCGGGGCGGTCGGCGCGGCCGCGCTGCTCTCCGGCCGGGTGCGGGCCGCGCCGTCGGGGACGACGGTGGTCGTGCTGTCGGGCGGCAACGTCGACGCCGGACTCCTGGCGACGGTCGCCCGCCGTCACGAGACGGAGGCGGGCCGGCGCCTCGTGCTCTTCACGCGCCTGCCCGACCGCCCGGGATCGCTCGCGGGGCTGCTCGCCCTCGTCGGGGACCAGGGCGCGAACCTCGTGGAGGTCGAGCACGTCCGCGAGGGCGTCGACCTCCACGTGCGCGAGACCGCGGTGCAGCTCGTGCTCGAGACCCGCGGTCGCGACCACGCCCAGCACGTGCTCGAGGCGCTCACGCACGCAGGGTTCGACGTGCGGGTCGTGCGGTAGCCGCCGCACTCACGCGGTCGCTGACGCGTGCTGGGCGATGAGCCCTTCCACCGCCGCTGGGCTCTCCCAAAGCGGCAGGATCGCGGGTGGGTGATCGAAGCCCTCCCCGATGCGCATCGCGACCGCCGGGCAACGGGCGGCGCCCGCGAATAGCTCGAGGACGTGGCGGGGCGGAGGCGCGAGCACGGCGTTCGTCCATCGAGTCACCGCTCCTTGGTATTCCCACGCTCGCTCGGCGGTGTCCTGCATCCAGCTCTCGTCGAATGGTCAGCTGGCCGCGCGCAAGGATCTCGCGCAGGTAGATATCGGCGCTCTTGGCAGCGGTGTTGGAACCCTGGCCGGTGATCGGGTCGTTGAGGACCACCGCGTCGGCGAGACCGAGGACCGGGCGGCCCGACGGAAGCCTCGAGACCGGCCGTCGGACGACCGGGGTGAGGCGCCCGGAAAGGGTCGCCTGCGCGTCCGTCACCCGTGCCCTCGCCACGTGCTCCGCTTCCCATGGGACGTGCTCCCGAAGGAGCCCCTTCATGCATTCGAGATGCTCATGCGCGGAACGGATCGGGTCGAACGCGTCGAACGGACCTCCGGGCACTCCCTCGAGGAACAGGATCTCGCACGGACCGCTCAGGGTGAGACACGGCATCGCGAACAGCTCGCCGACCTCGGGGACGATCGTGATCCGTACCGCGTCACCGCGTGGCACGCCGTTGACGTAGGCGACCGCCAGCGCGCGCTGTGGCCTGTCGTACGGCGAATGAGTGCCGTCGCGCTCGAAGATCTGGGAGAGAGGGCCTTGGCCGCTCGCGATGACGACGAGCTCGTGATCATCGGCAAGCTCCTCGAGACGCTCGAGACTCGCGTCGCCGACGCGGACGGCACCGTGGAGCGCTTCGAGTTCGCGAAGCCAGCGAGGCAGCTTGAGCCGCTGGTCGACGGACTGAGCCGGGGACCGCAGCGGTGCGGTGAACTCGAGAGCCTTGGTCCCGTCGACGCCGGCGATGGTGACCTCGAGCGCATGGATCTGAGGCGCGGACGACTGCCAGGCGTCGAGGCCCAAACGACGCTCCGTGCGCAGGGCAGCGTCGAACATGCACTGCGTCGAACGCACCGTCCCACGTTCCAGCGCGTCGGCATCACGATCCGTCGCGAGGGTCACCGCATATCCCGCGCCGGTCAGCCCGAGCGCCAATTGAAGTCCTGCCTGACCGCCGCCGACGACTGCGACCCGCCGGCGTCGCTCGCCAACGGTGTTCCGCGAGGTCTGCATCGTCCCTCCCGAGTGGTGCACGGCCGATATTCGACGGCGCCGACGCTACGCAGGAGCGCCTCTGGCGGCGACCAAGGGGATCCCTAGATCTTGGGGCTCGGCTGCTCTCGCTCGGGCGCCTCCTCCGTCAGCAGACGACGCGCGAGCTGGGTCCGGGATCGCACGCCGAGCTTCAGGAACGCGCGGTGCAGGTGCGCTTCGACCGTGCTGACCGAGAGGAACTGCGTCGCCGCGATCTCTTTGTTCGAGAGCCCTTCTGCGGCGAGCGCGGCCACGCGGCGCTCAGCCTCGGTGAGCTCGTCGGATGCGGCACGGCGACCGCTGATGCGCGACAACTCGTCACGCGCCTTCTCGGCCCACAACCGCGCTCCGAGCGCCTCGAAGCGCGACACGGTCTCCTCGAGCGTCTCGCGCGCTGCCCGGCGTCGCTGCGCGAGACGCTGGGTGGTGCCGAGTGCCAGCAAGGTGCGCGCCCGCTCGAACGGGTACGTCGCCGGCTCGTCGTGTGCGAGCGACTCGTCGAACGCGATGATCGCGGGTGCGTGATCGCCACGCGCCGTCGCGAGCATCCCGCGGCAGCGAGCTGCGCCGATGCGTGCCCAGCGATTGGCGCTAGCGGCGATGCCTTCGTATCGCGTGAGGTATGCGCCGGCCTGTTCGAGGTTCCCGATGCCGATGAGGACCTCGATGGCGTCCGCCCAAGGGCTGAACGCTGGATTGCGAAGCCCTGTTGCGTCGAGCCGATCGGGGAGTCCAGTCAGATGGGCGCTCGCGGCTTTCAGGTCCCCGCGCGAGAGCTCGAGCCGCCCGAGGATCGCGTGGATATGGACCTCGGTCAGCTCATCGTGCGTGCCATCCGTGCCGCGCAGAGCCGCCTCGGCGGATGAACGCGCCTCCTCGGCGCGTCCAAGTTCCGCCTGCATGCGCGCCTTGGCCTTCAACGCTAGGCCGCGGGAGATCGGCTCCTGAGTCTGCTCGGCGAGCTCGAGGGCTTCCTCCGTGTGCCGGAGTCCCGAGTTCCCACTGGCCTGTGTACCACTCGATGCATGGCCACTGCAGAACCACCCATAGCCGCGTGTGCTCGTCGCCACGTGCGATCGCGGCGCCCTCTATCTCGAGGAGCATCTGACGCGACCGCGCCAGCTCGTCTTGGTCGTACAGCAGGCACGCCTGCATGAACGCCGGACTTGTGTGGAACATGAGCGGACGTCGCAGCGTGCGCTCGATGGCGACGCCGCGCTCCAGCAACCCAGGTGTCACGTCCAGCACCCATCCCTCGATGTGACCGACGCGGGCGATCGCGACGGCGAGCAGCTCCGGGTCGCCGACGGACTCGGCGCACGCAAGACCTTCACGGGCGTGCCGGAGGGCGCTCTCGGCGTCGCCGAGGAGCCAGCGAACGATCGCCAGCAAGCCCAGGAGCCGTGCGGCGCGCTCGTCGTCCGACCGGGCGTGCTCGATGGCCTCCTCCACCAGTGCCGCGCGCGCAGGAAGCGGGCGTGTGCCCAACTCCGCCAGCGCGTAGAGGACATCAGCACGGTCCAGCCCGTCCGGGGTATCGATGAGGACGGACTCGTAGAGCGCGGTCGCCCGTTCGAAGTCACCGGCGAGGTGATGGAGCGCAGCCGCGGCCACGCGACGTCGCCGCAGCGACGCAGCGTCGTCGGGGGTACGAAGCACGGCCAGGTCCGCCAGCTCCGCCGCGGCGGCCGTGGCGCCGCGCTGGGCCGCGTGCTGCGCAGCTTCGTCGAGCTCGCCTGCCACGCGCTGGTCGGAGCCCTCGGTGCCGAGAGCGAGGTGACGCGCGCGCAGCTCGATGTCCGAGCTCGCAGCAGCGAGCCGCATGTGGACCTCGCGACGCTCCCAGGGCAGGGCGCGCTCGTAGCAGAGGGATGCGAGCAGCGGATGGACGAATCGCACCTCGGAACCGTCGATCTCGATGATCCCTGCACTCGCGGCAGCCTGTAGGCCGTCGAATCCACGTTTGCCGATCAGCGCAGCCGGCGCAGATCATCGCGACGGTCGGCTGGGGAAGCGCCGCGGCTGCCAGCAGAACCCGCAGGACCTCCTCCGGTAGCCGCGCGAGCCGATCGCCAAGGAGCTCTCGCAGGTTGCTGGGAATGCGCATCGGCTTGTCCGCGGCATGGCGGATACCGATCCGTCGGCGCTCACGGGCGAGCTCCAGCGCGAAGTACGGATTGCCGCCGGAGATGCGCCGGAGCTCTTGTAGCTCCGGCCGGGCCAGCTCGAGCCCGAGCCTTGCGCTCAGCAGCCGGTGAAGCTGACCGAGCTCGAGCGGCTCGAGCGTCGCGAGACGAAATCGCTCGTCGTCGAACGCTCGGCGCAGGTCGAGCGTCGGCGTGAGGTCCGGCGCCGAGCGCAGCGTGGCGAGCAGCAAGACGGGCTCGCGGAGAAGGCGTCGCAAAGCCGTGGCGAGCACGTCGGCTGACGACCGATCGAGCCACTGGATGTCGTCGAGAGCGAGGACGACGGGACGGGACTGGGTCAAGAGGACGAGCGCGTCTCGCACGGCCAGGCCGATGGCGCGGGAATCCGGTGGCACGTCGCCCGCGTCCGCCCTGAGCAGCGCGATCTCCAGCGCGGCGCGGCGCGGTGGGGCGAGACCCCCGGCGAGCTCGTCGATGACCGGCTCGATGAGGTCTGACAGCCCGGCGAACCCCAACCCCGCCTCCGCCTCCGAACTGCGGTGTGCAAGCACCGACATGCCGGCGTCGGCAGCATCACGGATGCCCGCCTGCCACAGGACGGTCTTGCCGATCCCGGGCTCTCCCGCGAGCACGAACGCCGCCGGGCCCTCGGCGACCGCGCCCAGCCATGCGTTGATCGCGGCCAGTTCGTCATCGCGCCCGATGAGGGCTGCATCCGACACCTCGCTGCGACTCTCCCACACTCGGTGGCTGTGGTTCCAGCGACGGCCGGCTCGCGCTCAGCGACCAGGTCCTCCAGCACGACCCGCGCCGCGTTGCGACCGTTCAGCGCGATGACCGATCCGCCCGGGTGCGTCGCAGCGCCGCACAGGTACACGCCGTCGATGCCGGTTCGCGGCGCCCAGCGCCGGTCCCACATCTGATCGGGCAGCGCCTCGCCCTGGAAGATGTGCCCGCCGGTGAGCCCGATGCGCGCCTCGATGTCGTGCGGCGCCAGGACCTCGAGCTCCTCGATGCAGTCGCGCACGTCCGGCGCGTGCTCGGCGATCGCATCGAGCACGAGCTCGCCCGCGGCGGCGGTGTCGGTGCCGTACGGCGCGTACTGCGCGAAGACGCTCAGCATGTGCTTCCCGGGAGGCGCGATCGACGCGTCGTAGGCCGTGTGGACGTACAGCTCGCAGAAGCCGACGGCCGCGGCGCCGGCGCGGCAGGCGTCGGCCGCGGCCTGCATCCCGTCGACCCCGGCGGTGATCGAGATCATCGCCCGCTCCGGGCGCTCGCCCTCGGCCGCGGCGGTCCACGTCGGCAGGCGGCCCAGGAGGGCGTTGAGCTTCACGACCGGCGAGTCGGTCCGCCACGCCGCGACGCGGTCGGCGAACGCGGCCGGCGCATCGGGCAGCATCGCCAGCAGGCGCTTCGGGTCCGCGTTGGAGACGACGGCGCGCCCCAGGATCCGCTCGCCCGACTCGAGCACGACGCCCTCGCCGGGCAGGACCGACGCGACCGGCGCGTCCACGGCGAGCACGGCGCCCGCCTCCGTCGCCGCCGCGGCCAGCGCGGCGGACACGCGTCCCATCCCGCCCTCCACGTAGCCCCATGCGCCGCCGACGCCTTCGACCTCGCCCATCGAGTGCATGAGGTGGATCGCCGCGGTACCGGGGTCGCGCGGCCCCGCCATCGTGCCGATGACGCCCTGACCGACGAGCGCGGCCTGGAGGTCCGGGTCCTGCACGTGGCGCGCGAGGACGTCGGCCACGGAGTCCTCGAACAGGACGCTCGCGTCCTCGCCCGCGAGCGCGACGAGCTCGTCGTGCGACGGCGACGGGCCCGACCACGCATCGCGCAGCACGACCCGGAGCCGCTCGAACAGCTCCTCGTAGGCGACGACGCCCTCGACGTCGCGCGCGGAGAAGCCCTGTCCGCGAAGGTGCTCCGCGGTCCGCGCCGGGTCGAGGAACTGCGCCACCGTGCGACCGTCGGGCAGCGGGCACCAGAGGTTGGGGTCGGCGAGCGTCACGCGGTAGCCGTGGCGCGCGAGGTCCAACTCGGCGACGACGGTGCGGTCGAGCAGCCCGACGAGGTACGCGCAGGGGCTCACGATCGCGCGCGGATCGCCGAACGGCCGCTCGAGCGTGCACGCGCCGCCGAGCTGCGTCCGCCGCTCGAGGACGACGACGGACCGGCCGGCGCGCGCCAGGTAGGCGGCGGCGGTGAGCCCGTTGTGGCCGCCGCCCACGACGACGGCATCCCAGACGCGCCCGGTCAGCTCACGTGGCGCGATGGGGGGCGGCTCCAGCACGTAAGTGACGCTACCGACGGGTAGCGCCTCGGGCATGACAGACGAACGCAAGGACACGGACACCGGCAGCGAGGGCGAGAAGGACAAGGACACGCTCCCCGCCGCCCCGTCGAAGGACGACGACACGCCCCTCGGGGACACCGACCAGCACTCGACGGCACCCAGCCCACCCGCGCAGACCGGCTAGGTCAACTACTCTCCCCGCCGCTTGGTTTGTATGACAGTCATGCGGTAGCGTCGCCGCGCCGAGGCGCGTGGGGAGGGTCATCGATGCCGGAACGGGTCGGGTTCATCGGGTTGGGCAACATGGGCGGGCGCATGACGCGCTGCCTCGTGACGGCCGGTCACGAGGTCGTCGGGTACGACCCCGACGCGGAGCGCGTCACCGCCGCCGGCGCCACGCCCGCCGACTCGCCGGCCGCGGTCACCGCGGCGGCGGAGGTCGTCCTCCTGTCGCTGCCGGACTCGCCGGTCGTCGAGCGCGTGGTGCGCGGCGACGACGGCGTGCTCGGAGCCGCGCGCTCGGGCCAGGTCATCGTCGACCTGAGCACCGCATCGCCGCCGTCGACGCAGGCGATCCACGCGGACCTCGCCGCGAAGGGCGCCGAGTACCTCGACGCCGGCATCTCCGGCGGCGCCGCCGCGGCCGAGAAGGGCACGCTCACGCTGATGACCGGGGGCTCGGAGGACGCGCTGGAGCGCGTGCGCCCGATCCTCGACGCCTTCAGCGCGAAGATCTTCCACATGGGCGCCAGCGGCTCGGGTCACGTGGCCAAGCTGCTGAACAACTTCCTCAACGGCGTCAGCCTGTCCGCGACGGCCGAGGTGATGGTCGCGGCGAAGAAGGCGGGGCTCGAGCTCCACACGTTCCTCGACGTGCTGAACGCCTCCAGCGGCGTGAACTTCGCGACGCTGAACCGCTTCCCCAAGATCGTCGACGGCGACTACCTCGAGGGCGGCCTGTCGAGCGACCTCATGATGAAGGACCTGCTGCTGTACATGGACTTCGTCCACAGCATCGGGACGCCGTCCATCAACGCGGCGGGCTCCGTCGCGAGCTTCGGCGTGGCCGCCCGGCTGGGCTACGGCGATCAGATCTCCAACAGGGTGGTCGATGCGCTCGGCGACCTCGCCGGCGGCATCCGCCTGCACGACCCCACGACCCCACAGGACTAGAACCGCATGCGCGTGATCCGTGGCCGCGAGGCCGACACACCGTCCGAGAACCGGACGTCCACCTTCACCGGGACCGTCTGGGCCGACGTCCTGCTCGCCGGCGAGCCCGGCGTGACGGTGAACAACGTCTTCTTCACCCCCCGTTCGCGGACCTACTGGCACACCCACGACGTCGGTCAGATCCTGCAGGTCATCGCGGGCTCGGGCTTCGTCGTGACGCGCGACGGCAAGGTCGAGGCGATCCGGGCGGGCGACATCGCGTGGATCCCCGCGGGCGAGGAGCACTGGCACGGCGGCTCGCCCGACTCGTTCCTGCTCCACACCGCGACCTCGATCGGCACGACGAACTGGCTCGACGAGGTCTCCGACGCCGACTACGAGAAGGGCGTGGGGGCATGACCGAGCTCTACGACCAGGGCATGGCGGTCCGCCGTGCGGTCCTCGGCGACGCCTACGTCGACCGCTCGCTGCAGAGCGGCACCGAGTTCCGCGAGCCGATGCAGGAGCTCGTCACGGAGTTCTGCTGGGGCGCCGTCTGGAACCGGCCGGGCCTGGAGCGCAAGACCCGCAGCCTCATCAACCTCGCCATGCTCACGGCGCTGAACCGCTCGACCGAGCTCGGCGCGCACGTGCGCGGGGCCGTCAACAACGGCGCCACGAAGGAGGAGATCCAGGAGGTGCTGCTGCAGGCCGCCGTGTACTGCGGCATGCCGGCAGGCCTGGAGTCCTTCCGCGTCGCCGAGAAGGTGCTCGATGACCTCGCCAACGAGGGCTGAGCCGCCCGTCCTGAGCCCCGGCACGACGATCGGCTTCGTCGGCCTGGGCAACATGGGCGGCCCGATGGTCGACAACCTCATCAAGGCCGGCTACTCGGTCCGCGGCTTCGACGTCTCCGAGGACGCGCGCAAGGCCGTCCAGGGGAGCGGGGCGACGATCGTCGGCGCGGTCACCGAGGTGGCGCAGGGCGCCGACGGGGTCGTCCTCATGCTCCCGAACTCGAAGATCGTCCGCTCGGTGCTGCTCGACGAGGGCCTGCTCGACGCGATCACGCCCGGCACGCTCCTGCTCGACATGAGCAGCTCCGCCCCGACGGACACGAAGGAGATCTCGGCGACGATCGCCGAGCGCGGCGTGCACTTCGTCGACGCCCCCGTGTCCGGCGGCGTGCGCGGTGCGAGGGCCGGCTCGCTGACGATCGTCGTGGGGGGCGAGGACGGCGACGTCGAGGCCGCCCGCCCGCTGCTGGAGGTCGTCGGCGCGCGTGCGCTGCACGTCGGAGGCATCGGCGCCGGCCACGCCCTGAAGGCGCTGAACAACCTGCTGTCCGCCGCGACGCTCATCGCGACGTCCGAGGCCGTCGAGGCCGGCCGTCGCTTCGGGCTGGACCCCGCCGTGATGATCGACGCGTTCAACACGTCGAGCGGCCGCAGCTACTCCACGGAGCACAAGTTCCCGGACTTCGTGCTGCCGGGGACCTACGACGACGGGTTCAACATCAACCTCATGGTCAAGGACATCGGCTGCGCGCTCGATCTCGCGGAGTCGACGGGGTCGCCGTCGACGGTCACCGAGGTCATCGTCGAGCAGTGGCGGAAGGCTGCCGAGGACCTGCCGCAGGACACCGATCACACGACGATCGCCAAGTGGATCCACGAGGCCCGCGGCGGTTGATTGTATGACAACGATCGGCTAGGTTCGCGCCGTGACGGAGACCTCCATCGGCATCGGCGGACCCGAGGACAAGGGGCTGTCGCTCGGCGTCCAGCGGGTCGCCGCGCCCCTGCGGGAGCAGGTCCTCGACCTGCTGCGCCAGGCCATCGTCGAGCACCGTCTCAAGCCGGGCCAGCGGCTCATCGAGCGCGAGCTCGTCGAGCAGATCGGCGTGTCGCGCACGACGATCCGCGAGGTGCTCCGCCAGCTCGCCGCCGAGGGCCTCGTCGCGACCATCCCGCAGCGCGGGGCGGTCGTCGCGGTCCCGACCGCCGAGGAGGCCGCCGAGCTGTACGAGGTGCGCGCCGCGCTCGAGTCGCTCGCCGCGCGCCGGTTCGTGGAGCACGCCTCCGAGTCGCAGGTCACCGCGCTGCGCGCCGCCTACGAGGAGGTCGCGCGGGTCATGTCGGCCGGCGACGCCGCCGACACGCTGGCGATGATCCAGTCCAAGGACCTCTTCTACGACGTGCTGCTGAAGGGCTCCGGCAACCGGGAGATCCACTCGATCCTCTCCGGGCTGACCGCGCGCGTGAGCGTCCTGCGGGCGACGTCGATGGCCCGTCCGGGCCGGGCGCAGCAGTCGCTCGCCGAGCTGGAGGCCATCGTGGTCGCCATCGAGAACGGCGACGCGGACGGCGCCGCCGACGCATGCGCCCATCACGTCGAGATGGCGGCCAGGGCCGGGCAGGCCGCGCCGGCCGGCGAGTGACCACCTGGGACGTCGTCGCGGTCCGCTACGCGACGCTGAACTCGACACTCGGCGCCCTGTACTACCGCTGGGCCGACTACGGCGAGCCCGACGGCCCGCAGGTGATGGACTACTTCTTCTACGTGCTGCGCGGTGACGGTCGCACGATCGTCGTCGACTGCGGCTTCGACCCTGTCGCGGGCGCGCGCCGCGGGCGCACCTGCCTGACGGAGCCGGTCGAGGCGCTGCGGCTGCTCGGCATCGAGCCCGCGGAGGTGGAGACGATGCTCATCTCCCACCTGCACTACGACCACATCGGCAACCTCGGCGCGTTCACGAAGGCGCGGTTCCTCGTCCCCGAGCGCGAGCTCGCCTTCTGGACGAGCGACGTCGCGCGCTACCACGGGTTCTGGCATCACGTCGAGGCCGACGAGATCGCCCGCGTCGCGGACCTGCACGCCGCCGGCCGCGTCGACACCTACGGCGGCGCGACGGAGATCGCTCCCGGGCTGCACGCCCTGGAGGTCGGCGGGCACTCGCCCGGCCAGCAGATCCTGCTCGTCGACACCGCGTCGGGCCGGCTCGTGCTGACGTCCGACGCCGTCCATCTGTACGAGGAGCTCGAGCAGGCCCGTCCCTTCGGGGTGCTGGCCGACCTCGAGGAGATGTACCTCGGCTTCGAGACCATCAAGCGGCTCGGCGCAGAGCCGGGGACGACGGTCGTCCCCGGGCACGACCCCGAGGTCACGCGGCGGTTCCCCGCCGTCGCGGACGTGCCCGAGGGCGTCGCCCTCCAGCTCGCCTGAGCCGGCCAGAGACCAGGAGGAACCCCGTGTCGACCGACGACCGCCGGGAGCAGTTGAAGGCCGAGTACCTCGAGCTGCGTGGCGTCTGGAGCCCCGTCTGGGACCAGCTCCTCGACGAGGACCCCGAGTTCTTCGCCGCGTACCTGAAGTTCTCGGGCGTCCCGTTCCGGGACGGGGGTCACCTCGACCCGAAGATCAAGGAGCTCCTGCTCGTCGCGATCGACGCCGCCGGCACGCACCTCTACGAGCCCGGGGCGCGGGTCCACATCCGCCGCGCGATCGAGCTCGGCGCGACGAAGGAGGAGCTGCTCGAGGTCCTGCAGCTCACCGCGACGCTCGGCATCCACGCCGCGAACATCGGCGTGCCGATCCTCTTCGAGGTGCTCGACGAGCGCAACGAGAGCCTGGATCCGACGTACGACGAGCGCCAGGAGCAGCTCAAGGCCGACTTCACGAAGAACCGCGGCTACTGGCACCCCTTCTGGCACGAGATCCTCGTCATCGATCCCGACTTCTTCGAGGGCTACGTCGAGTTCTCGTCGCACCCGTGGAAGCACGGCGTGCTGGAGCCGAAGGTCAAGGAGTTCGTGTACTGCGCGTTCGACGTCGCGGCCACGCACCTCTACACCTCGGGCCTGAAGCTCCACATCGAGAACGCCCTGGGCTACGGCGCGACGCCCCAGGAGATCATGGAGGTCATCGAGCTCGCCAGCCCGCTCGGCATGGCCGCGGTCGGGATGGCGCTGCCGATCGTCCTCGAAGAACTCGAGGCGGCGGAGCGCCAGGGCTGATGCGCGGGCTGAAGGGCAAGGTCGCCCTCGTGACGGGCGGCGGCAGCGGCATCGGCGCCGGCGTCTGCCACCGGCTCGCGGAGGAGGGCTGCAAGGTCGTCGTCGTCGACGCCGTGCCCGGCCGGGCGGAGGACGTCGCGGGCGGCCTCGGCGAGTCCCTCGCCGTGACCGCCGACGTCTCCACCGAGGACGGCGTCGCGGCCTACACCGCGGCGGCGGTCGAGCGCTTCGGCCGGATCGACCTGTACCACCTGAACGCCGGCATCGGGGGGACGCTCGCGCCGTACCCCGACATCGAGATCGACGAGTTCGACGCGGTCATGAACGTCAACGTCCGCGGTGCGTTCCTCGGGCTGCGGGCCGCGTTCCGCCAGTTCGAGCAGCAGGACGGCGGCGGCGCGATCGTGCTGACGGCGTCGATCGCCAGCGATCGGGGCAGCTCGGACCTCGTGCCGTACACGGTGTCCAAGGCGGCGGTGGCGAGCCTCGCGCGGACCGCCGCGGTCCACGGTGGGCCGCGCGGCGTGCGCGTCAACGCGGTCGCTCCGGGCATCGTCCCGACGAACCTGCTCGTCGCCTCGAAGGGCGCCGACCAGGGCGGGAGCGGCGACGCCGTCCAGCGCGCCCGCAACTCGCCCGTCGGGCGCGCGGGCACCCCAGACGAGGTCGCGGCGCTCGTCGCGTTCCTGCTCAGCGAGGATGCGTCCTTCATGGCCGGCGGGATCGTGCCGGTCGACGGTGGCGCAGCAGCCATGAACCCGGCCCGCCCCAGCGGCGGCGCCAACCGATAGCGAACACACGAGGACGTCCGTTGCACACCTTCCCGAGACCTGCCGAATCCCACCTCAGCGTGGAGCGCACGCCCGTCGAGGCCACGTGCCCCGAGTGCGGCGCCACGGACATCGCGGAGTACCGCGTGCTGGCCGAAGGCGGGTGGTTCGAGGTGCGCAAGTGCCAGGCGTGCCTGCACTCGCTGTCGCGTGAGCCCGGCCCGCTGCTCGGCTCCTACGTCCCGCTCGGCCTGCGGATCATGGAGAACGGCAGTGGTCCCTCCCGCGAGTCCTGACGCCCTTGGATCGACGTCTGATCGCCGTCTGGCGGCGTCCTCGGTCGGTCATGTGCCTGGGCACATCTCCTCCCTGCGTCTTGCCAGTCGGCGCCAGACGCCGCCCAAGAGCGTCACGACCCACAGGAGGAACCACTGATGCTCGGCGTCGATGCAGGCGGCACGTTCACCGACGTCGTCTCCGTGCGCGAGGGGCGCATCGAGGTGACGAAGGTCCCGTCGAGCCGCACCGATCCGGCCGCGCCGGTCGTCGAGGGCGCGCGGCGCCTCGGCGTCGAGGGCCAGACGGTCTTCAACCACGCGAGCACGATGGGCCTCAACGCGGTCATCACGCGGCGCCTGCCGAAGGTCGCGTTCCTCACGACCGAGGGCCACCGCGACATGCTCGCCGCCGGCCGCGTGTGGCGGCCGCTCGACGGCCAGACCGACGCGTCGTGGCGCCGGTCGTTCGGCGACGCCGGCCGGCCGCTCGTCCCGCGCTACCTGCGGCGCGGGATCGCCGAGCGCCTGCTCGCCGACGGCTCCGTGCTCACCCCGCTCGACGAGGACCAGGCCCGCGCCCAGCTCGAGGTGCTGAAGCGCTGCGACATCGAGGGCGTCGCGATCTGCCTGATCAACGCCTACGTCAACCCGCAGCACGAGCAGCGCCTGCGCGCGCTGGCCGAGGAGGTGCTCGGGGACGTCCCGATCTCCATCTCCTCGGAGGTCTCGCCGCTGGCGAAGGAGTACGCCCGCGCGTCGACGACCGTCGTCGACGTGCTCATGAAGCTCATGTACGGCGGCTACGCCGACCAGCTCGACCGCGAGCTGACCGAGTCGGGCTTCACCGGCGAGCTGAACTTCGCGGACTGCGCGGCGACGCTCATGCCCTGGCGGGAGGCGCTGAAGCACCCCTTCAAGATCGTGTTCGCCGGTCCGGCGGCGGGGACGGTCTCCTGCCGCCGCCTCGGTGAGGCGATGGGGGAGACGAACCTCATGTGCTGCGACGTCGGCGGGACGTCCACGGACGTGTCGCTCGTCGTCGAGGGCCGCCCGTTCGTGGAGAACACGTTCGAGCTCGAGCACGACATGATCATCAACGCGCTCTCGACGGAGATCTCCAGCGTGGGCGCGGGCGGCGGGTCGATCGTCTCGATCTCGCCCTCCGGGGACGTCCTCGTCGGGCCCGCGAGCGCGGGCGCCGAGCCGGGGCCGGCCTGCTACGGCTGGGGCGGCGAGCTGCCGACGGTGACCGACGCCGCGCTGCTCATGGGCATCCTCGACCCGGACGGCTTCGCCTCCGGCGAGGTGCACCTGGACTCCGACCGCGCGTGGAAGGCCTTCGAGGCGCTGGAGTCGCCGCTGTCGGTCGAGCAGCGGATCGCGTTCGCGTACCGCATCGCGGTGAACAACATCGCCGAGGAGGTCACGAACATCGCGATCCGCCACGGCGTGGACCCGCGTGACTTCTCGCTGCTGGCGTACGGCGCGGCGGGCCCGATGCTGCTGCCGGCGGCGCTGGAGCTGCTGCACGTCAAGCAGGTCGTCATCCCGCCGCACCCGGGCAACTTCTCCGCGCTCGGGCTGCTGAGCACCGACCAGGTGTACTCCGACAGCCGCAGCAACTACGTCGTGCTCTCGCCCGACGTCGCGCCGCAGATCGCCGCGCTCTACGAGGAGATGGAGGCGGGGCTGCGCAAGCGCGTCGGGGACGTCGACGGCGTCTCGGTCCGGCGCAGCTTCGACGGGCGCCTCTACGGCCAGAGCTGGGAGACGCCGTTCATCGGCGTCCCGGACGGCCCCATCACCGGCGAGACCATCGAGGGGATGGTCGAGTCGTTCAACGAGGAGTACGCCAGGCGCTACGGCAACATCTTCCCGATCCCGGTGCAGGGCGTGACCTACCGCGTCGAGCTCGTCGTCGAGGCCGACAAGGTCGAGTACGTCGCCGCCGAGGGCGGGCCACCGCCGAGGCGCCGCCGCCGACCCGGACCGTCGAGCTGCGCCACTACGGCGACGAGCCGCTGCAGGCGGGCGAGTACACCCGCTCGGAGCTGCCGACCGGCGCTGCCGTGTCGGGTCCCGCGATCATCCGCGAGGGGCTGTCGACCACGTTCGTGTGCCCCGGGCAGGTCGCCACGGTCGGCCCGTTCGGCGAGCTCGTCATCCGTCGCGAGCAGGAGGAGAACTGAGCATGACCCTCATCCGCGACCTCGGCGAGCAGGCCTTCGAGGAGCGCTTCGGCTGCGATCGCTTCACCGCGACCGTCCTGTCGAACCGCTTCGGCTACGTCGTCGAGCACATGTGCAGCCAGATCCTCACGACGGCGTTCTCGCCGATCCTGCGCGACTTCTACGACTTCGCCGCCACGGTGACCGGTCCGCCGAGCAGCGGCTACCTCACGCCCGCGGTGTCGAACTCGATCATCCTGTTCACGGGCACGATGACGGAGTCGGTCCGGATCACGATCGAGGAGTACGGCGCCGACCGCCTCGAGCCCGGCGACGTGATCATCGCCAACGACCCGTACCGGACGGGCACGCACGTCAACGACCTGCTGTTCATCCGGCCGGTCTTCGCCGGCTCGGAGATCGTCGCGTTCGTGACGCTGAAGGCCCACCACCTGGACATGGGCGGCTCGGTGCCCGGCGGCTTCTCGACGCAGAAGGCGAACCTGTACGAGGACGGCCTGGTCGTCTCGCCGCGCGCGCTCTACAAGGCGGGCAAGCCGGTGCAGGAGACCTGGACGCTGATCTTCGACAACAGCCGCTTCGGCGACCTGCTGTTCCCGGACATGCAGACGATCTGCTCGAACCTCGACCTGGGCGAGCGGCTCCTGTCGGAGACCGTCGAGCGCTATGGGCCCGAGGCGGTCCTGGGTGCGATGACGTACGTCTGCGACGCCGGTGCCGAGCGCATGCAGGAGGCGCTCGCGGAGGTGCCGGACGGGTCGTGGGAGGGCGAGGCGATCATGGACGCCGACGGCGCCGCCGACGACGAGTCCTACCGCGTCCACGTGCGGATCACGAAGGCCGGCGACCGGGCGGAGGTCGACTTCTCGGGCAGCTCCCGGCAGGCGCGAACGTCGGTGAACGCGACGTTCCTCGACGCGAAGTCGGTCGTCGGGGTCGCCTTCAAGTACCTCCTGGACCCGCGGGGCGTCTACTCGTCGGGCCTCATGCGGCCGATCGACATCGTGCTGCCCGAGGGCACGCTCATCAGCGCGATGCCGCCGGACGGGCCGGTGTTCCTGTACTTCGAGGCGTCGCAGATCGCCCACGCGGCGCTGCTGCGTGCGCTCGGCCAGGCGGTCGGGGAGCGCGCGATCGGCGGCGACGCCGGGTCCTCCAACCTGCACAACGCGGGCGGCCTGCACCCGAACGGCATGCCGTGGCAGTCGGCCGGTCAGGCGGGCGGCGAGCAGGGCCCGTGGGGCGGCACCCGCGAGGGCGACGGCGACACGTTCAACCTCACCTACCAGGCCAACGGCATCGCGACCCCGGTCGAGGCGGCCGAGTTCGACGCGCCGGTCGTGATCCTGCGGCGCGAGATCATGCCCGACACCGCCGGGCCGGGCGAGCACCGCGGGGGCAGCGGCATCGTGACCGACTCGCTCTGGCGAGGTCCCGCGGCGCACTACCCGATCTCCCTGCGCCACCGCGAGCCGAGCGGCAACGGCGTGAACGGCGGGCGCGCCGGGACGACCGGCGGCGTCTGGTTCTGGGAGGGCGACGAGCGGCTTCACCGGCCGCAAGCCGACGGGCTCGGAGGCCTACGCCGACGCGCTGCCGGTGGTCGGGCGCCTGGACCCGGCGACGAACGCGCCGTCGCCCGATGGCGAGTACGTGTGGTTCGGCCGCCGGTCGGTGTGGCACACGCCGCCCGACACGACGATGCGCTACATCAACAACGGCGGCGGCGGCTGGGGCGACCCGATGTCCCGCGACCCCGAGGCGGTGAAGCGCGACGTCCGCGACGGGTTCGTGACGATCGAGGGCGCGGCGCGGGACTACGGCGTGGTCGTGGTCGGCGACCCCGAGCGCGATCCGGAGGGGTTGACGGTGGACGTGGAGGGGACGGCGAAGCTGCGGGGGTAGTCAGCGGCCTACTGCGCCGTGAACCCTCCATCGACCGGCACGATCGCGCCGGTCATGAACCCCGCCTTCGACGACGCGAGGAACAGCACGACCTCGGCGATCTCCGCCGGCTGGGAGTTGCGGCCGATCGGGTGCGACGCCGCGATCTCGGCGAGGATCGGCTCGGGGTCGGGGGGCAGCACGTCGAGGAGGAACGGCGTCTCGATCGCGCCCGGCGCGACCGCGTTCACGCGGACGCCCTGCGGCGCGAACTCGACCGCGAGCTGCCGCGTGAGCTGGACGATGGCGCCCTTCGACGCGCAGTAGGCCGCCTGCAGCGGGAGGCCGATGAGCCCCGAGATCGACGCCATGTTCACGATCGCCGACGCGTCGCGCTCGGCGAGCGCGGGCAGCGCGGCGCGGGAGTGCACGAAGAAGCCGCGCACGTTCGTCGTCATGACGCCGTCCCACTCCTCGTCGCTCGTGTCGAGGATGCCCTTCATGAGGAAGCGGGCCGCGTTGTTGACGAGGACGTCGAGGCGCCCGAAGCGATCGATGGCCGTGGCCACCGCGGCGTCGGCCGTCGCGGCGTCGGCGACGTCGCCCTGCACCGCGACGATCCGGCCGTCGTCGGTCTCGAGATCGGCGACCGCCGGGTTCAGGTCCTCGGCCACCACGCTGGCCCCCGCGGCGTGCAGCAGGCGCACGACCTCCCTGCCGACGCCACCGGCGGCACCCGTGACGATCGCGACCTGCCCATCGAACTCGCTCATGGCCGCCATGCAATCACAGGGGCTGGGCTCGATAGCCTGCCGCGCAATGGCGGGAGACGATGCCAAGAGCCTCATCGAGCTGGCCGTGACGCGCTTCCAGGAGGAGGTGCCGGCGCTGACCAACCTGAAGCTCGTGTTCGGCGTCGAGCTCCGCGGAGGTCGCGACGTGCAGATGTACCGCGTCGAGCTGCCCGGTCCGAACGTGACGAAGGGCATCGCCGAGGACGCGCGCGTCCGCGTCGAGATGCAGCGCTCGTTCTTCAACGTCATGGCCAAGGAGGGCAAGGCCGCCGACTGGCGCGAGGCCTTCATGTACGGCCAGGCCAAGGCGACGGGGCCGACGCAGATCCTCCAGCTCATCGAGCACGTCGTGGACAAGCACGAGGAGCGCCTGCGGCTGCGGCGCGCTCGCTCGTCGCACTGAGCGCCATGCGGATGCCGGCGGAATGGGCGCCGCACGAGCGGACGCTCATGGCCTGGCCGTGCCGCAAGGAGCTCTGGGGCAGCACGATCGAGCAGGCCCGCCTCGACCACGCGACGGTGATCAACGCGATCGCCGCGTTCGAGCCGGTCACGCTCGTGGTCCATCCCTCCGACGTCGCCGACGCGACCGCGGCCGTGACCGACCGCGTCGAGATCGTGGAGCGCCCGATCGACGACTCCTGGATGCGCGACACGGGCCCGATCTACGTCCTCGACGAGTCCGGTCTGCGCACCGGCGTGCACTTCCGCTTCAACGGCTGGGGCGGCAGCTTCACCCCGTTCGACGGCGACGAGGAGGCCGGGCGCTGGCTCGTCGAGCACCTGGGCGATCCGATCGTCGAGGTCCCGCTCGTGCTCGAGGGCGGCTCGATCGCGGTCGACGGGCACGGCCTGCTCCTCACGACCGAGGAGTGCCTGCTGCACCCGAACCGCAATCCCGACCGCTCGCGCGAGGAGATCGAGGCGCTGCTCATCGAGCACCTGGGCGCCGAGCGCGTGGTGTGGCTCGGGCAGGGGCTCGTCGAGGACCGCGACACCGACGGCCACGTCGACCTCATCGCGTCGTTCTGCGCGCCCGGGAAGGTCCTGCTGCAGACCGTGCCCGAGGGCAACCCGAACTTCGAGCGCTGCGAGGAGAACCGGCGCCGCGCGCAGGACGCCGGTCTGGAGGTCGTCCCCGTCGAGCAGCTCTCCTACGTGGAGGTCGCGGGCGAGGAGGTCGCCGTCTCCTACCTGAACCACTACGTCTGCAACCACGCCGTGATCGTCCCTGTCGCGGGAACGGAGCACGACGAGCCCGCGCTCGCGACGATCGCGGGCGGCTTCCCGGGCCGCGAGATCGTGCCGGTCCCCGGAGCCGTCCTCGCCTTCGGAGGCGGCGGGCCGCACTGCGTGACGCAGCAGGTGCCCGAGCAGGCGAGGGACTAGACCGGCCGACGATGACTTCCGGCGACGGCGGATCGTCCCTCACTCATGGCGAAGCTCATCTACACCGCGATCACGTCCCTCGACGGCTACGTCGCCGACGCGTCCGGCTCCTGGGACTGGTCGTTCCCCGACGAGGAGGTCCACGCGTTCGTCAACGACCTCGAGCGGCCGATCGGGACGCACCTGTACGGGCGCAAGCTCTACGAGGTGCTGCAGGCCTGGGAGACGATGGACGACCCGGCGCCGGCCATGCGCGACTACGCGACGATCTGGCGAGCGTCGGAGAAGATCGTCTTCTCCACCACGCTGACGCAGGTGTCGACCGCCCGCACACGCATCGAGCGCGAGTTCGACCCCGAGGCCGTCCGCGCGCTGAAGGACGCGGCGGACACCGACCTGGGCATCGGCGGCCCGCACATCGCGGCGGAGGCGCTGAGGGCCGGCCTCGTCGACGAGATCGGGCTGCTGAAGTCACCGGTCGTGGTCGGCGGCGGCAACCCTGCACTGCCCGACGGCATGCGCATCGACCTCGAGCTGCTCGACGAGCGCCGCTTCGGCAACGGCGTCGTCTACCTGCGGTACCGCACCCTCTAGGTCTGCTCGGCCGGGCACCAGTACGTGGTGCGCCCGCCGACCGTCTCGCGGACGAGCTCGGTCCCGTCGCGCGGGCAGCGCCCGCCACGCTCCCGGTGGGAGATGAAACGCCCGGTGTGGACCCCGCCGAGCTTCACGGCCGACCGCACGGCGGCGCGGATCGCGCGGCGCAGGCGATCGAGCTCCTCGGTGCTCAGCGACCCGGCCTCGCGCACGGGTGACAGACGGGCCTGCCAGAGCGCCTCGTCGGCGAGCAGGTTGCCGACGCCGGCGATGACCGACTGATCCATGATCCGCGCCTTCAGCGGCGCGGTGCCGCGGCCCACGCGGGCACGGAACTCCTCGCGCCCGACCAGCGCGGCGTCGGGGCCGACGCCCGTGAGGTCGGGCTCGAGGCGCACGCGCCCGAGCCGGCGCTTGTCGCGCAGCGCGAGCATCCCGCCGTCCTCGAAGCGGATCGTGAATCGATCCCACTTCGGGCCGTCGGCGCCGCGGACCCGGTCGCCCGCGGCGGAGTCGTCGACGACGATCCGGCCCGCCATCCCGAGGTGGATGCCGAGGTCGGGCCCGTCGCCGTCGTCGGTCTCGACCCACATCGACTTGCCGCGGCGCAGCGCCTTCGTGAGCGTCCGCCCGACGAGCGCGTCGGAGATCTCCCCGGGGGAGTGGGGCCGGCAGACCCAGGTGTCGCTGTCGTCGACCTCGGCGATGCGGCGACCGAGCGCCCGTGCCTCGACGAGCGCCCTCGCCCGCTCGACCTCGGGAAGCTCCGGCACACGATGAACCTAGCTACCTTGCAGGGGTGGAAGGCGCCCGTTCTCGACGGAGCGTCCACGTCGTTCCCGGCTCCAGCGAGCGGTTCCTCGCGAAGGCCGCCCAGCTCGACGCGGACCAGCTCGTCCTCGACCTCGAGGACGCGGTGTCCCCCGACGACAAGGACCGCGCCCGCGGGCTCGTCGTCGATGCGGTGCGTGGACTCGACGCAGGCGGGAAGACCCTCTCCGTACGGGTCAATGCGACGGACAGCCCCCACTGCCACCGGGACCTCATCGCGCTCGCCGAGGGCGCGGGTGCGCAGCTCGCGACGGTCATGCTGCCCAAGGTCCGGACGACTGCGGACATCGCGTTCGCCGATCTCCTGCTCTCACAGCTCGAGCAGGCCTGCGGGCTCGAGCTCGGCGCCATCGGCATCGACGTCCAGATCGAGGACGCGACCGGCCTCGTGCACTGCGAGGCGATCGCCGCCGCACCGCGGGTGGAGGCCCTGCACTTCGGCCCCGGCGACTTCAGCGCAGCGGTCGGGATCCCGACGACCACGATCGGCGGATCGCCCGAGGGCTACCCCGGCGACCACCTCAACCACGTCTACTCGCGGATCCTCATCGCGGCGCGCGCGGCGGGCGTCCAGGCGATCGACGGCCCGTACGGCGACCTCGGCGACGACGAGGGCCTGCGCACCAGGGCGCGCCTCGTGCGGGCGCTCGGCTACGACGGCAAGTGGTCGATCCACCCCGGGCAGATCGCCACGATCAACGAGATCTTCACGCCGACCGACGCCGAGATCGCCCGCGCGGACGCGCTCCTGGCCGCCTACGGGTCGGCCACGACGGGCGCCGCACGCTTCGAGGGCGAGATGGTCGACGAGGCGAGCCGCAAGATGGCCGAGAGGGTCGTCCGGGCCGGTCGCGCTGCGGGACGCGTTCCGCCCAGCGGCTAGGCGAATGGCCGATGACACGAGATCCCCGAAACACCAGCCGGTCGGGCATGATGTCCGGATCCGGGTCGTTCTGAAACCCATTCCGAGGTGAATCCTGACGTGAGCGCCACAGCTGTCCCCACGAACCACAAGGAACTGCTCAGCTGGGTAGAGGAGGTGGCCTCACTCACCCAGCCCGACGCAGTCCACTGGTGTGACGGCTCCAGCGAGGAGTACGACGCTCTCTGCCAGGTGCTCGTGGAGGCTGGGACGTTCGAGCGTCTCAACGACGCCGTCCGTCCGAACAGCTACTTGGCGCTCTCCGACCCGGGCGACGTCGCCCGCGTCGAGGACCGCACCTTCATCTGCTCCGCGAAGGAGGGCGACGCCGGCCCGACGAACAACTGGCGCGACCCGGGCGAGATGCGCTCCCAGCTCGAGGAGCTCTTCAGCGGCACGATGCAGGGCCGCACGATGTACGTGGTGCCCTTCTCGATGGGCCCGGTCGGCTCGGACAAGAGCCACATCGGCGTCCAGCTGACCGACTCCGCCTACGTCGCGGTGTCGATGCGCCTCATGACCCGGATGGGGCGCGCGGCGCTCGACGTGCTCGGTGACGACGGCGACTTCGTCCCCTGCGTGCACTCGGTCGGCATGCCGCTGGCCGACGGCGCCGAGGACGTGCCGTGGCCGAACAACGAGACCAAGTACATCGTCCACTTCCCCGAGTCCCGCGAGATCTGGTCGTACGGCTCGGGCTACGGCGGCAACGCGCTGCTGGGCAAGAAGTGCTTCGCGCTGCGCATCGCCTCGGTCATCGCGCACGACGACGGCTGGCTCGCCGAGCACATGCTCATCCTGAAGCTGACCTCGCCGGAGGGCGTCGTGAAGTACGTCGCCGCGGCGTTCCCGTCGGCGTCGGGCAAGACGAACCTCGCGATGCTCATCCCCACCCTGCCGGGGTGGAAGGCGGAGACGATCGGCGACGACATCGCCTGGATGAAGTTCGGCGACGACGGGCGGCTGTACGCGATCAACCCCGAGGCCGGCTTCTTCGGCGTCGCACCGGGCACGGGCGTGGAGACGAACCCGAACGCGATCGCCGCGCTGTCGCGGGACGTCATCTTCACGAACGTCGCGAAGACCGACGACGGCGACATCTGGTGGGAGGGGCTCACGAGGGAGCCGCCCGCCCACGCGATCGACTGGCACGGCAACGACTGGACCCCCGCGTCCGACCACCCTGCCGCGCACCCGAACTCGCGCTTCACGGTCGCAGCCGCACAGGCGCCGTCGATCGCCCCCGAGTGGGACGACCCGGCGGGCGTGCCGATCGACGCGTTCCTGTTCGGCGGGCGCCGCGCGACGACCGTCCCGCTCGTGAGCGAGGCGTTCGACTGGGAGCACGGTGTGTTCCTCGGCGCGACGATGTCCGTGGAGACCACGGCGGCCCAGGCCGGCGCGGTCGGTCAGCTGCGCTTCGACCCGTTCGCGATGCTGCCGTTCTGCGGCTACAACATGGCCGACTACTTCGGGCACTGGCTGGAGATCGGCCGGACGAAGGGCGCCAAGCTCCCGAAGATCTTCATGGTCAACTGGTTCCGCAAGAGCGACGAGGGCAAGTTCCTGTGGCCCGGCTTCGGCGAGAACAGCCGTGTGCTGGCCTACGTCCTCGGCCGCCTGGAGGGCGAGGGCGACGTCAAGGAGACCCCGATCGGCCTCGTGCCGACGGCCGACTCACTGCCGCTCGAGGGCCTCGAGATCCCGGCCGACACGCTCGATGAGCTGCTCACGGTCGACCCCGAGCAGCTGCGCGCGCAGCTCGGGCAGGTCGAGGAGCACCTCGACCGGTTCGGCGATCGCCTTCCGGCCGAGGTGCGCTCGCAGTTCGAGAGCCTGAAGGCTCGTCTGACGTAGACCTGACGCGCCGGACCCCCGGGCCCTCTCTAGGGCTCGGGGTTCTCGCGCTGACCCGTCGCGAAGTCCCCCTCGGGGTCATCGTCGGCGTGGTCGTGGTGCTCCTGACCCTCGGCGAAGTCGCCGTGCTTCTCGTGGGGCGTCTGCTCCTGACCCTCCGCGAAGTCTCGGACGGTCTCGTCGTCGTCGGAGCGCTGCTCCTGCCCCTCGGCGAAGCTCTCCTCGTGGGCCTGCTCAGGGCGTGCCCTGTCGTCCGGATTGCGTTCCATGTGCGAAGGACTACCCCGGGAGGGGGTGCCGAAGCAAGCCCTCGTGCCACGCCCAGGCCGCGGTGCGGCGCAGCGTGTCCTCCACCGGCGTGTACTCGAGGCCCAGTTCGCGGGTCGCGCGCGACCCGTCGTAGGCGTGGCCGTGCAGCAGCGTGCGGGCCATCGCGCGGCACGCGGGCGGGTCGCGATGGAGTGCCCGGCAGGCGAGCTCCACGGCGCCCGCGAGCGGCGGCGCGATGGCCGCGGGGATGAACCGGGGGCGCTCGTCGCGGCCGCTCAGGCCCCGGAGCAGCGCGAGCGCCTCCTCGGAGGTCAGGGTCACGCCGCACAGGATGTAGCGCTCCCCCGGGGCGCCCCGCTCGGCGGCGAGCAGATGCCCGCGGGTGCAGTCGTCGATGTCGACGACGCTGATGCGCGTGTCGACGAAGACCTTGAGCCGGCCGTCGAGCTGCGCGAGCAGCATCTTCGCGGTGCCCGTGGCGCGGCCCGGTCCCTGCACGGACGCCGGGTTCACGCAGACGACGTCCAGGCCGCGTTCCGCGCCGATCTCGAGGACCGCCCGCTCACCCGCGTGCTTCGTGCGGTCGTAGTCCGACAGGTACCAGCCGCGGTGCGGCGTGTCCTCGCGACCGATCGTGCCCTTCGGCTCGCCGATCGCCGACGAGGACGACGTGTGCACGAGCCTCGGCAGCCCCGCATCCGCCGCGGCGCGCGCGACCGCGGCCGCGCCCCCGACGTTGATGCGCTCGAGCTCGGACGGGTCGGACGGGCAGAGCGTGTTGACGCCCGCGACGTGGAAGCCGACGTCGCAGCCCGCCATCGCGGCGGCGACGCCGGCCTCGTCGAGCAGGTCGCCCGCGACGGGCGTCGCACCGACCTCGCGCACGGCGCCGGCAGCGGCGTCGGATCGCACGAGCGCGACGACCTCGTCGCCGCGGGCGCGCAACGCTCCGATGAGCGCTCGGCCGAGCAGGCCCGACCCTCCGGTGACGAACGCGCGCGTCAGGGGTGGCTGTGCAGCGTCGGCTGCGCCGAGAGGCGGCTCGCGCTCGGGGCGAGGGTCGTCTCCGGCGCCTCCGGCATCTCCTCCGCCACCTGCTCCTCCTCGACCGCGGAGGCCCGCAGCGCGGACGAGAAGTTGACGAGGTAGTCGACCGCGGAGGCGACCGTGATGATCGCGGCGGCGACCATGAGCCACTCGTCCGCGTAGACCCCGGCGACGACGACATCGGGGCGCACGATCGCGAGCAGGATCGCGAAGAACTGCACGTTCGTCTTGATCTTGCCCCAGATCGAGGGCGCCATGACGAGGCCGTCGGCCGCCACGACGCCGCGCAGGCCCATGATCACGAGCTCGCGGCCGATGATGATGGTGGCGATCCAGGGGGAGACCCGCTCGACCGCGACGAGCGCGACGAGCACGCCCGTGACGAGGAGCTTGTCGGCCGTCGTGTCGAGGAACGACCCGAGCGTCGTGGTCACGTTCCAGCGGCGGGCGAGGTAGCCGTCGAAGAAGTCCGTGATCGCCGCGACGGCGAACAGGACGCCCGCGACGATCGAGAGCGTGCCGACGTCACGGTCGTCCATGGCGACGAGGGCCATGATCACCGGCACCAGCACGATGCGCACCGAGGAGGCCGCAGCGAGGAATCCGCTCGTCTTCACGATCGCGCGATCCTAGAGGTTGTTGTCACGAGAGCTCCGACGAGATCGCTCGTGCCTCGTCCGCCGAGTCGGCGTCGAGGGCGCGCCGGGCTGCGTCGCGGGCGCGCTCCAGGTCGAGCTCGCGCAGGGTCTGCTTGACGTCCGCGATGCGGGGCGGGGCCATGCTCAGCTCTGATACCCCGAGACCCACCAGAAGGCGCGCACCGTCCACGTCGCCGGCGAGCTCGCCGCACACGCCGACCCAGCGGCCGTGCGCCTGGGCGCCTCGCACGGTGAGGTCGATGAGCCGCAGGACCGCCGGCACGGGGCCCGCCGCGAGCGCCGCCACGTGCTCGTTGCCGCGCTCTGCGGCCATCGTGTACTGGGCGAGGTCGTTCGTGCCGATCGACAGGAAGTCGAGCTCGCGCGCGAAGCGCTCGGCATCGACCGCGACGGCGGGCACCTCGACCATCACCCCGACCTCCAGGGGCGGATCGATGCCCAGGTCGCGGCGGGCCTCGTCGAGGGCCGCCCGGGCCGCGCGGACCTCGCCGATCGTCGCGACCATCGGGAACATGACCTTGACCGGGTGCTCCGCCGCCGTCCGCAGCACGGCGCGCAGCTGCGCGGACAGCAGGTCGCGCCGCGCGAGCTGCAGCCGGATGCCTCGGCGTCCCAGGAACGGGTTGGCCTCGGGCTCCTGGGGCAGCGCACGCAGCGGCTTGTCGGCGCCGACGTCGAGCGTGCGGATGATGAGCGGGCGCCCTCCGAGCCCGCGCGCCACGGTCGCGTAGGCCTCGGCCTGCTCGTCCTCGTCGGGCAGCTCGTCGCGGTCGAGGAACAGGAACTCCGTCCGCAGCAGCCCGACGCCCTCGGCGCCCTGCTCGACGGCCGCCGGTGCGCCGTCGATGTCGCCCAGGTTCGCGAACACGTCGATGCCCACGCCGTCCAGCGTCACGGCGGGCCCCGCGGCGTGCTCGAGCGCGACGGCGTGGCGCGCGTCGGCGGCTGCGGACTGCTGCCGGTGGCGCTCGGCGGCCGCCGGGTCGGGGTCGACGCGGACGGTGCCCGCGTCCCCGTCGAGCAGGAGCGGCGTGCCCTCCGGAACGGCCAGCAGCGACGGGCCCAGCCCGACGACGGTCGGTACGCCGAGCGAGCGGGCGATGATCGCCGCGTGGCCGGTCGCCCCGCCGTGCGCGGTCGCGACGCCGGCGACGCGGTCGGGATCGAGCGTCGCGGCGTCGCCCGGCAGCAGCTCGTCGGTGACGAGCACGGCACCGTCGGCGGCCGCGGAGCTCGTTTCTCCGAGAAGCGTGCGCATGACCCGGCGGCCGACGTCGCGGACGTCCGCGGCGCGCTCGCGCAGATAGGGGTCGTCGAGGCCCTCGTACTGGGCGGCGACGTCCTCGGAGGCGTCGTGGATGGCGCGCGCGGCGTTGTGGCGCTGGTCGGCGATCGCGCGGCGGGCGGGCCCGAGCAGCGCGTCGTCGGTCGCCAGCGCGCCCTGCGCCTCGAAGATCGCCGCCTCGTCGGCGCGGCCGCGGTCCACGAGGTCGTCGCGGGCCGCGGCGAGGTCCTCTCGCACCTGGGCGAGCGCGTCGTCGAGCCGCGCCGCCTCCGCCGCGGGGTCCTCGGCGTCGCCGTCGGGGACGGCCGGCGCGCCGCCGATCCGCCGCAAGGGGCCGTCGGCGAAGCCGGGGGAGGCCGGGATGCCCTGCAGCAGCGTGTCGGCGGCGGGCGCCTCGGCGGTCTCGGGCGCCGGTGGGGCCGGCGCAGCCGCATCGGCAGACACGATCGAGTCGTCGATTCCATCCCCGAAGCCCGTGTCGGCCAGCGCACGGACCGCCTCGAGGACCGCGTCGGCGTCCGGCCCGGACGCCTGCACCTTCAGGGTGTGGCCGCCGCGGACGCCCAGCAGCGCGATCTCGGTGAGGCTGCGCGCCGTGGCGGGGCCGCGGCCCGTCGTCGCGTTGGAGAGCAGGAGCGTCGCGTCGTGGCGCGTCGCGATCTCGACGAGCTTCGCGGCGGGCCGCGCGTGCAGTCCGAGCCGGTTGCGGACCGGGAGCTCGGTCTCCGCGTCCGCGGGGCCGGCCTCGACCTGAGCGGCGGCCTGCGGCTCGTCCCCGAGTTCAGCCTGCTTCGAGCGCAGCGCCCCCACGGCCTCCGCGGCGACCTCGTCGAGCGATCCGCCGCCACCGGCGTTGATGGATGCCGCGACCGCCCCCTCGACGAGCGGCGCCGCGACGAGCCGCACCTCGGCAGGGTCCAGCTCGCCCAGCTCGAGCACCATCTGCGCCGTCTGCACCGCGGAGCCGAGGTCCATGAGGACCAGGACGCCGTCGTCGCCGGACGCCTCGCGCGCGCGCTCGACGGCCGCGCCGATCAGCTCGAAGTCCGTCCCGATCCCGTCCTCGACGCCACCCGCGGGCTCCAGGTGCGCCTTGTCACCGCCCATGGCCTTCGCGAAGTCGATCACGCTCGCGGCCAGCGCCGCGCTGTGCGAGACGACCACGATCGCGACCACGCGCTACAGCCCGTAGGCGCGGTGGAGGATCTCGACGGGGTGGAGGTTGGTGACCCCGGTCTCCTTCTCGATGTGCCACCGGCAGGTCTCGCTGTCGCACGCGACGATGGTCGGGTCGGCCTCGCGCACCTGCGCGAAGAGGTCGGCGCCGACGTCGAGCGAGATCTGGCGCTTCTCCTCCTTCAGCCCGTAGGTGCCGCCGATGCCACAGCAGTGCGAGTGCATCTCGACCGTCTCGAGGCCCGGGACGAGGGCGAAGAGGTCGAGCGCCGGCTTGCCGATGTTGTGACCCTGCTGCTGGCAGGGCGCGTGGTACGCGACGACCTCCTCGACGGGCTGGAAGTCCGTGCGCAGCTCGCCGCGGTCGTGGAGGTCGAGCAGGAACTCGCAGATGTCGAACGTGTGCTCGGAGACGACGCGGACGTCGGGATCCTCGTCCAGCCCGAGGATCTCCCGCGCCTCGCGCTTGACCATGAGCGTGCAGCTCGTCGCGACGCCCACGATCGTCTTGCCCTCGCGCGCGTGCGGCGCGAGGTGCTTCGCCAGGCGCTTCGAGTAGGCCCGGCCGGCCGGGAAGATGCCGTTGGACTGCAGCGGCAGCCCGCAGCAGCCCTGCTTGGGGACCGTCACCTTGAAGCCGTTGTGCTCGAGGATCGCGACGGTCTTCTCGCCGAGGTCGGGCTCGTAGTAGTTCGTGCCGCAGCCGTGGAAGAAGACGACCTCCTTCGTCGCCTCCGGCGGGGCGGTGTGGCGCTTCGCCCAGCGCTGGAACGTCGTCCCGGCGAACTTCGGGAGCGCGGCGTCCTTGTGGATGCCCAGGAGCTTCTGCGCGAGCACCCTCAGCGGCTTGTTGGCCAGCGTCCAGTTCGCGAGGGGCGCGACCGGCGTGCCGAGCGCGCCCAGCTTGTCGGGCCGGCCGAGGAGCTGGTTGCGCAGCGGGACGCCCTCGGCCTCGGCGAGCCTCGCCTTGGCGCGGGTGTTGATCTCCGCGATGTGCACGCCCTGCGGGCAGACCTTCGTGCAGATGCCGCAGCTCGAGCAGTAGTCGACCGAGGCGTCCGGCGTGACCTCCTCGCCGGTGCGGAACCGCTCCGCCTGCGGGCCGACGTACTTCGGCCCCGGGAAGAGCGAGGTGGCGTTCGAGTACGGGCAGTGCGTCTCGCAGATCGTGCACTTGACGCAGTGATCCAGCGATCCGCGGATCAGTCCGAGCAGGACGTCGTCCTCGGGGACCGCGCTCATGGACGCTCCTCCACGCTGGCGATCTGTCGCTCTGCGACAGATCGCCGACCGAAGGCGAAGCCTTCGGCAATCTCGCCTGCGGCGTGGTAGCCCGTCGTCACGCTGATCCCCTCACCTGAGTGCTCCTTCCACGGGACTGCGCCTCCGATCGACGCACCGGCCACGAGCACCCGCTCGTGCACGCGCGAGCCGTCGGGCCCGACCGGGCGCAGGCCCGCGTCGACCGCCACGCCCACGCGCGCCATCGGCTGCACCTCGAAGTAGTCGGGCACGAACCGCGGTGCGCCCGCCGGCGGCACGTGCGCCAGCGGCAGGTCGAGCACGGTCTCGCGCGCCCGCCAGTCCGCGTCGAGCATGATCGAGCCCTCCGCGAAGCCGCCGGTCGCGAGCACGAGCCAGTCGGCGCGGTGCTCGATGTCGCGGGCGGCAGCCTTCGCGCGGATCGTGACGCCGTCGGCGTCGGGCTCCGCTGCGACGACCTCGGACCCGAGGATCACGCGCCCCCCGGCAGCGCGGAGCGCCTCGGTGAGGATGCGGTCCACGCGCAGCCCGGGGACGGAGGGCGGGACGGTCGGGATCTCGAAGACGGGCCGCCCGAGCCGGTCCTGCAGCTCGCTCCAGACCGTGTGGGCGTGGCGCAGCCCGAGCACGGCCGGGAACCCGACCCGCTCGCCGGCCTTCAGCCGGACCGCCAGCTGCGCGGCGAGCATGGAGCGGACCTCGGGGCGGTCCAGCGCGCGTGCGAGTGCCACCGTGTTGACGTCGACGCGGTCGAACTCGACGTCCAGCTCGACCGCGCGAGCGGGCACCCCTGCGCGCTGCAGGTTGTCGGCGAGCAGCGCGGCGTGGAAGTCCTTGAGCTGGCGCAGGCCGACGACGACGATGGGCTCGTCGCGGCGCAGATCGCCCTCCGCCATCGTGACGGGCACGAGCGCGGAGGGGCGCCAGGCGCCGATCGCGCTGGGGAGCAGGATGTTGCGCTCGAGGCCGCCGGTGTACGGATAGACGTCGGCCATGAGGTCCGCGAACCACGCGAGCGCCTCGCCGATCGCAGCCTCGCCGGTGCGGGCGTACGGGTGGTCGGGGTTGTCGGCCAGGAAGCCGCCGAGCGACGCCGCAGGGGAGTCGACCCGCTCCGGCGCGTAGCCCAGGACGTCGAGCGTCAGCGGAGACAGGTGCGTGGCGCCCGCGCCCTTGGCGAGGACGAGCACCTTCTTGCCGGACCGGGCGGCGCGGACCGCGGTGGTGAGCCCGGCGGTGCCGGCGCCCGCCACGATGACGTCCCACCTCATGTCGCCTCCCGCGCGGTCGTCGCCGCGACGTCCCGCTCCGGCTCGCCGGGCAGGTGGTCCACGTCGAGGACGCCCTGGAAGATCCAGTCGTCCAGCCGCGCCTGGCGCAGCTGGTCGCCGTAGAGGATCGGGTACACGCCCTTCCAGCGCTCCTCGAGGAACGAGCGCATGCTCGTGTTGGCCTCCGCGGCCGAGAGCCGGTCGAGCGAGTGGAGGATCCCGGTGGCGCGCGGGATGCAGAAACCGCCCTGGCACGGCCCCATGCCCAGTCGCAGGCTGCGGCGGATGTCGTCGAGGTTCTGCGAGCCGCGCGCCCGCATCCCCGCCTCGAGGGTGCTGCGCTCGATGAGCTCGCACTCGCAGATGAGCTGCTCGGTCTTCAGATGGCGGTCACGCGCGCGCAGGCGGGTGCCCGGCGACATGTACGCGCCGTCCTCCGAGCCGGGCAGCGCGGTCGTCTTCGTCGTGCACGGCCGGTCGTGGCCGAGCTGCTCGACCATCGCGTCGACGGCCTCCTCGGCCATGAGCCGGTAGGTCGTCAGCTTGCCGCCGGTGATCGTGATGAAGCCGCTGACGCCGTCGCGCTCGCCGTGGTCCAGCAGCGCGGTGCCGCGGCTGACGTCGCGCGTCGAGCCGCCGGCCTTCTGGTCGTCGAAGAGGGGGCGCACGCCCGCCCACACGCGCAGCGCGCGGTGGTTCCGGAAGCCGGGCACGAGCCGCTCGCCGTCGGCGAGCATCGCGTCGACCTCCTCCTGCGTGATCGGCAGGTCGTCCGGGTGCTCGGAGCGGATGTCCGTCGTCCCGATGACGCTCACGGTCCGGATCGGGACGATGATGTCGCCGTCCGCGGGCATGGTGCAGCGGTTGACCACCGTGTTCACGAGCCGGTGGTTCATCGCGATCATGATGCCCTTGCCGGGTACGACGGAGACGCCCTCGATGCCCGCCATCTGCGCGATCTCGTGGGCCCACGCGCCGCCGGCGTTGATGGTGAAGCCGGCCTCGACCTCGACCGTCTCGCCCGTGCGCTCGTCGTGCAGGCGCGCGCCGGTGACGGCGTCGCCCTCCCGGCGGAGCTCGACGCAGCGGTGGTAGGGGAGGATGCGGGCGCCGCGCGTGGCGGCGCCGTTGGCGAGGCCCCACACGAGCAGCCACACGTCGACCGACGCGTCGGCGACGGTGAACGCCCGCTTGATGCCCGGGTTGAGCATCGGCTCACGGCGCAGGGCCTCGGCGACGTCGATCTCCTCCGTCGGGAGCCCGGCCTCGGCGCAGCCCGCGAGGAACTGGTCGCCGTACGCGGGGTCGTCGTCGGGCGTCGTGACGAACAGCCCTCCGGTGTCCTCGATCGCCGCGGAGGCGACGCCGCGGACGATCGCGTTCTCCTCCACGCACTCACGCGCCGCGATCGGGTCCTTCACGACGTAGCGCCCGCCGGAGTGCAGGAGGCCGTGGAAGCGGCCGCTCGTGCCCTCGGCGAGGTCGGCGCGGTCGACGAGGATGACGTCGTAGCCGCGCAGTGCGGCGTCCCAGGCGATCCCGGCGCCGGTGCCGCCGCCACCGACGACGAGCACCTCGGTCTGCAACGTGGTCATGCCGCGTCCAGTCTCGCACGGCGGGGTGGCGCGCCCGAGCGCACCACCCCTTCCGGCGCGTGCTCGCTACTCGTTCTCGAACCAGTCGAAGGTCCGCGTGACGGCCTTCTTCCAGTACTTGAAGTACTCGTCGCTCGTGCTGGCGTCCATCTTGGGCTCCCAGCGCTTGTCCTCCTGCCAGTTCTCGCGGAGGTCCTCCTGCTCGGACCAGAACCCGGTCGCGAGGCCCGCGGCGTACGCGGCGCCCAGCGCCGTGGTCTCCGCCACGACCGGGCGGATGACCGGCACGCCGAGCAGGTCGGCCTGGAACTGCATGAGCAGCTCGTTCTGCACCATGCCGCCGTCGACCTTCAGCGACTCGAGGTCCACGCCGGAGTCCTGGTTCATCGCCTCGACGATCTCACGGCTCTGGTAGGCCGTCGCCTCGAGCGTCGCCCGCGCGATGTGGCCCGCCGTGACGAAGCGGGTCAGGCCGGCGAAGACGCCGCGCGCGTTGGACTTCCAGTACGGCGCGAACAGGCCGGAGAACGCCGGGACGATGTACAGGCCGCCGTTGTCGTCGACCGACTCGGCGAGCTCCTCGACCTCCGGCGCGGCGTTGATGAGCTTCAGGTTGTCGCGCAGCCACTGCACGAGCGAGCCGGTGACCGCGATCGAGCCCTCGAGCGCGTACACCGTCTCTGCGTCGCCGATCTTGTAGCAGACGGTCGTGAGCAGGCCGTTCTTGGACTGGACCGCCTCCGTGCCCGTGTTGAGCAGGAGGAAGTTGCCCGTCCCGTACGTGTTCTTGGCCTCGCCGACGGCGAAGCAGGTCTGCCCGAACGTCGCCGCCTGCTGATCGCCCAGGTCGCCGGCGATCTTGACGCCGGCCATCTTGCCGCCCTTGACCTCGCCGTAGACCTCGCTCGACGCGCGGACCTCGGGCAGCATGGACATCGGGACGCCGATGATCGATGCGATCTTCTCGTCCCACGCCAGCTTGTTCAGGTCGAACAGCAGCGTGCGGCTCGCGTTCGTGACGTCGGTCATGTGCAGACCGCCGTCCTTGCCGCCGGTCAGGTTCCAGATGACCCAGGTGTCCATGTTGCCGAACAGCAGGTCACCCGACTCGGCCTTCTCGCGCGCGCCGTCGACGTTGTCGAGGATCCACCGGACCTTCGGGCCCGAGAAGTAGGTGGCCAGCGGCAGGCCGGTCTGCTCCTTGAAGCGGTCCTGGCCGCCGTCGGCGGAGAACTCGTCGACGAGCTTGTCGGTCCGCGTGTCCTGCCAGACGATCGCGTTGTGGATCGGCTGACCGGTCGTCTTGTCCCAGACCACCGCGGTCTCGCGCTGGTTGGTGATGCCGAGTCCGGCGATGTCGTCGGCGGTCGCGCCGGCGGAGTCGAGGGCCTCGTCGATGACCTCCTGCGACCGCGCCCAGATCTCCAGCGCGTCGTGCTCGACCCAGCCCGGCTTCGGGAAGATCTGCTCGTGCTCCTTCTGGGACACGGACACGACCCGTCCGGCGTGGTCGAAGATCATCGCCCGCGTGCTCGTCGTGCCCTGGTCCAGGGCTGCTGCGTACTTCGGCACGGTGCTGTTCCTCTCTAGCTTGGGTTCGCGAAGGCCTGCGCTGCGGCCCTCATCATCAGGGCGGAGGACGTGGCCCCCGGATCCTGGTGCCCGCTGCTCCTGTCGCCCAGGTAGCTGGCGCGGCCCTTGCGCGCGACGAGGGGGATCGTCGCCCGCATTCCCTCCTCTGCCGCGTCGGCGGCCCGTTCGGCCGCCGCCACGAGCTCCCCGCCCTCCGCGAGTGCGTCCGCGGCGGGGATGAGCGCATCGAGCATCGTCTTGTCACCGGGCTCCGCCTTGCCGCGCGCGCGGACGCCGTCGACGCCCGCGCGCACCGCGGCGGCGAAGCCGTCGGTGTCGAGCTCGGAGCTGCCGGCCGCGGACTGACCTGCCTGGAGGAAGAACGTCCCGTACAGCGGGCCGCCGGCACCGCCGACGCTCGACACGAGCGCCATGCCGACGGCCTTCAGTGCTGCCCCGACGTCATCCCCCTCGAGGGTGTCCAGCTTCTCGACCGCCTTGCGAAGCCCACGGTCCATGTTCGTCCCGTGGTCGCCGTCGCCGATCGCCTGGTCGAGCTTCGTGAGCTCGCCCTTGCGTTCGCCGATCTCGGCGGCGAAGCGCCGCACCCAGTCCGTGACCTGCTCGTACCCCGCGCTCATCGGCTGATCATCACCCCCAGCGCAATGCCGGTGTGTCCACCGGCGCGTCCCACAGGCGGGTGAGCTCGTCGTCGAGCCGCAGGAGCGTGATCGACATCCCGGCCATCTCGAGGGACGTCATGTACGGGCCGACCAGGTTGCGCGCGATCGTGATGCCGCGACCGTCGAGGAACTTCTTCAGCGCCCGGTAGACGATGTAGAGCTCCAGGAGCGGCGTGCCGCCCAGCCCGTTCACGAAGGCGAGCACCTGATCGCCCTCGCGGTAGGGGAGATCGTCGACGACCGCCGTCGCGAGACGCTCGGTGATCTTGTCGGCGGGCTCGAGCGGCATCCGCTCGCGCCCCGGCTCCCCGTGGATGCCGATGCCGATCTCCATCTCGTCCTCGCCGAGCTGGAACGTCGGCTCGCCGGCGGCCGGGACGGTGCACGACGTCAGCGCCATGCCCATCGAACGGCCCTCGGAGTTGACCCGCTGGGCCAGCTCCGTGACCTCCGCGAGGGACTTGCCCTCCTCGGCCGCCGCGCCGACGATCTTCTCCAGCAGGACCGTCACGCCGACACCTCGCCGGCCCGCGGTGTAGAGGCTGTCCTGCACCGCGACGTCGTCGTTCGTCACGACGGACGTGACCTCGATGCCCTCGCCCTTCGCGAGGTCGGCCGCCATCTCGAAGTTGAGGATGTCGCCCGTGTAGTTCTTGACGATGTGCAGGACGCCGGCACCGCCGTCGACCGCCTTCGTCGCCTCCAGCATCTGGTCCGGCGTGGGGGAGGTGAACACCTCCCCCGGGCACGCGGCATCGAGCATGCCCTTGCCTACGAATCCGCCGTGCATGGGCTCGTGCCCAGAGCCTCCGCCGGAGATGACTCCGACCTTGCCCTTGAACGGAGCATCCGCACGTACGACGTAGGCGGGGTCGTAGGAGACCTTGAACCGGTCTCCGTGAGCCGCCTCGACCCCCTCGAGGGCCTCGCGAACGACGTCGTCGGTCGCGTTGATGAGCTTCTTCATGCGATCAGCCTGGCCAGGCGACCACGTAGAGCAGGGCGCCTAGCGCGCCGCCGACCATCGGGCCGACGACCGGGATCCAGGCGTATCCCCAGTCGGAGTCGCCCTTGCCGGGGACCGGGAGGATCGCGTGGATGATGCGTGGCGAGAGGTCACGCGCTGGGTTGATCGCGTACCCCGTCGGGCCACCGAGCGACAAGCCGATGCCGACGACGAGGAAGGCGACAAGCAATGTGCCCAGCCCACTGAGGGCGACCCCCTTGTTGCCGGGGTCGGTCATCGCGAGGATCCCGAGCACGAGGACGAAGGTGCCGACGACTTCCGTGAACAGGTTCCAGAACGTGTTCCGGATCGCGGGGCCCGTCGAGAACACCGCGAGCTTGAGGCCCGGGTCCTCGGTCTGCTGGAAGTGCTGCCAGTACGAGCCCAGCACCAGGACGGCGCCGATGGCGGCACCGATGAACTCGCCGATCCAGTACTGGATGGCTTCACCGAAGTCGATGCCGCCGTTGATCCAGATACCGAGCGTCACGGCCGGGTTCAGGTGCGCTCCGGAGAACTGCCCGACGGAGTACGCACCGACCATGACCGCGAAGCCCCACCCGAAGGTGATGACGATCCATCCGGAGTTCTCGGCCTTCGACTTGGCCAGGAGGACTGCTGCGACGACGCCGTCGCCTAGGAGGATCAGCAGCATGGTGCCGATGATCTCCGCAGGGATGATGTCCACAACGCTCCTTTCCCCCCCCACCGGGGGGAGCATCTGGGGACAGCAGGAACGTCCGCGACCCTAGACCTGCGAACGGCGGTTCGTCAACGACGGCTAAGCCGCCGCACGCCTGGCTGCAGCGGCGCGGGACTCGTCGACCGCCGCCTGCTCCGCGAAGAAGGCCTCCAGCTCGGCCACGACGACGTAACGGTCCGCATCCGGGTGGATCGGGCGACCGAAGCGGACTTCGACCGGATGACGGCGCAACCGCAGGGTGCCGGCGCGGCGCGGCCAGGAGCGGCCGGGGGGCATCGCGGCGCGCGTGCCGGAGACGTGCATGGGCACGATCGCGATGCCGTGCTCGTGCGCCAGGACGGCCGCGCCCGAGCGCAGCTTGCCGACCTCACCGCTCCGCGACCGCGTGCCCTCGGGGTACAGCAGGAGGTTCCAGCGCTGGTCGATGAGGCGGTGGATGTGGTCCGACGCGCCCTGGACGAGCCCGCCGCCGCCGCGTGACACGGGCACCGTGTTGAACAGGAGCGACACCGCCGTCGCGACGAGGCGGTTGCGGTAGAAGTAGTCGGCGGCCGCGGCGACCGCCGTGCGCTGGCGCCAGGCGCGCGGGAGCGCCCGCAGGATGATCGGCGTGTCGAGGTGGCTGCCGTGGTTGGCCACCATGATCACCGGCGGCTTGAGGCGCGCGAAGTGCTCGCTGCCCCTGGCCCTGCGGCGGACGTAGAAGTCGATCGCCGGCCCGAGGATGAAGCTCTGGATGGTCTCGCGGACGGCGCGGGCGGGGCCGCAGCGGGCCCACGGGATGTCGAGCGACGCAGCGGCGCGACCGATCTCACGAGCCTTCGGCCCTGCCGCCTTCGCTGCGTCGACGAGCTGCTTGCCCCGCTCCATCCGGCCCATGTACCCCGGGTGGGTGGGCCGGTTTCAGCGATTGCTCAGGCTGATCCGCGTTCGGCGGCCGCGGCCTGCAGCCGGACGAGCCGTGCGTCCCACTCGCCGCCGACCTGGGCCATCCACGCCATCGCGTCCGAGAGCGGCTCCGGGGTGGCGTGGAAGCGCATCGTCCGGCCGCTGCGCTCCGCGTCGACGAGCTGCGCGCCCTCGAGGATCGCGAGGTGCTTGGAGACCGCCTGCCGCGTCACGGGAAGGGCCGCCGCGAGCTCCGTCGCCGTCCGTGCGCGGCCCTGTGCGACGAGCGAGAGGACCTCCCGCCGCGTCGGATCCGCGAGGGCGGCGAACACGTCGCCCATGTCAGGCGGGCACCATCTGCATGCGGTGCAGCGCGCTCGCGACCGGACCGACCGCGGGCCCGGACTCGACGACCGTGACGCGCGTGCCGTCGCGCACGTCGTCCAGCGTGAGCTCCACGCGCGTGAGCAGCGCGTCGTCGTCGCCCCACCAGAAGGAGAGCCGCTCGCCGGGATCGACCTCCTCGACGATCGTGCGCCGCTCGTCGAGCGTGCCCTCGGCGCCGGGGACGAGCTCGAGGTCGGCGCGCTCGGCGAGCCACGCCTCCGGGTCCGACACGACCTCCCAGGCCTCGTCGCGCCCGAGGGGCAGGACGATGTCGCGGGTGACGTCCATGGGGTGCTCCTTCATGTGCAACTGAACGGTTGCGTCGAATGCTACCGTCCGGGACAAACGTGCAACCGGATGGTTGCGGAAGGAGCTTCACGCGCATGCCCCTCGTCCCCATGGTCATCCAGGACAACGGTCGCGGCGAGCGGTCGTTCGACATCTACTCGCGGCTGCTCAACGAGCGGGTCATCTTCCTCGGCACGCCGATCGACGACGAGGTCGCCAACCTCGTGGTCGCCCAGCTCCTGCACCTCGAGGCCGACGACCCCGACAAGGAGATCTCGCTCTACATCAACTGCCCCGGCGGCGTCGTCTACTCGGGGCTCGCGATCTACGACACGATGCAGTTCATCGGCCCGGACGTGAAGACGATCTGCTGCGGGATCGCCATGTCGATGGGCTCGCTCATCCTGGCCGGGGGCGCCGAGGGCAAGCGCTTCGCGCTGCCGAACTCGCGGATCCTCATCCACCAGCCGAGCGGCGGCTTCCAGGGCCAGTCGACCGACATCGAGATCCACGCGCGCGAGACGCTCGCGCTGCGCGCCCGGCTCGACGAGATCTACGCGGCCCACACGGGCCAGACCGTGGAGAAGGTGCACGACGACATGGACCGCGACCGGTTCTTCACCTCCGAGCAGGCGGTCGACTACGGGATCGTCGACAAGGTGATCTCGTCGCGCAATGGGGTCTTGCCCCTAACGCTCATAGGTGATGTCGACAGACGACCCAGCAGAGATCGAAGGCCTCCAGGCCGCCGGCAAGGCCGTGGCGGCGGTGCTGCGCGAGACGCGCCGCCACGTCCGCCCGGGCGTGACCACGAAGGAGCTCGACGAGGTCGCCGAGCGGACCATGAAGATGCACGGCGCGCGCTCCGCGCCGCGGCTCGTCTACGACTTCCCCGGCGCGATCTGCATCTCGGTGGACGACGAGGCGGTCCACGGCATCCCGGGCCCGCGCCGTCTGCGCGAGGGCCAGCTCGTCAAGCTCGACGTCACCGTCGAGCGCAACGGCTTCTTCGCGGACGCCGCCGTCTCCGTCCCCGTCGGCCGCGTGAAGCCGGGCGTCAGCCGGCTCGTCGCCACCGCGCAGAGCGCGCTGAACGAGGCGCTGGGCGCCGTCCGGCCCGGCATGACGAACGCGGAGCTGGGCGGCATCGTGGAGGCCGCCGTCGAGCGCCGCGGGGCGCGCGTGCTGCGCGAGCTCACCGGCCACGGCATCGGCCGCACGATCCACGAGGGCCCGACCGTCCCGAACTACGCCGACCTCGACGACGTCGAGACCCTCACCGAGGGTCTCGTCATGACGATCGAGCCGATCATCGCCCAGTCCACGCGCACGACGGTGACCGAGGACGACGGCTGGACGATCTCGACGGACGACGGCAGCGTCTCCGCCCACGCCGAGCACACGCTCGTCGTGCGCGACGGGCGCCCGCTGATCCTCACCGCCTGACGAGCGGATGCCGCGGTCGCGGCGTCTCGTGGCGGTGCTTCGTCTTCCTGCGCGCGTAGACCGCCCGCTGCACCGTGAGCGTGAGCGTCCCGGCGACGATGAGCGACAGCAGGTTGATCGCGAGCTGCTCGAGCGAGCCGCGCGCCGACGCCCACTCGCCGTAGGCGGCGGCGACGCCCACGTTGGCGGCGGCAGGGATCGTCGTGACGGAGATGAGCACGCCGATGAGGGCGCCGGACTTCGCCGACGTCAGCGACAGGATCCCGGCGATCCCGGCGCAGAAGGCGACGAAGAACGCGAAGAAGTCCGGGCTGGCGATGATCCTGGACAGGCTGTGGGAGGCGGCGTCGAAGTTCTCGGGACTCGCCCCGATCGCCTTGAACAGCAGGCAGGCGACCGTCACGACCGCGATCGCGACCGGGAAGCCGACCGCCAGCGCGAGCAGCGAGCGCAGCGCCAGCGCCGGTCGGCGCTGGACGAGCGCGACGCAGATCCCGGCGACCGGGCCGAACTCCGGGCCGACGACCATCGCGCCGACGATGAGGATCGGCGTGTCGAGCAGGATGCCGACGGCCGCGATGAGCCCGGCGAGGACCATGAACGCGGTGAACGTCCAGTTCAGCTCGGCGGTCTCCGACGTCCGCGACGTCACCTCCTCCCACACGACGGCGTCGGCCGGCGAGCCCTCCGCCTCGCGGACCGCGCGCTCCATCCGGTCGGAGACGTGGAAGTCGACCTCCAGGACGGAGATCGAGCCGTCGCGCTCCACGCCGAGGTCGCGCAGGTCGCTCAGGACGACGGACGCCTCCTCGCGCGCGAGGTCGACGAGGATGAGATCGCCCTCCGGCCGGCGGGCGGCGCCCGGCAGGTGGACGAGGTTGCACGCGGAGGGCTCGTCGTCGAGCAGCTCGAGGACATCGTCGGCCAGCGCGCCCGGCACGACGATGCGCAGGTGGTACATGGGGCCCTAGTGGCGATCCTCGGTCGCCGCCGGCGGCCGTGACTCCTCGGCCAGCGACGTGAGCGTCAGCGCGCCGCGCGCCGCCTGCTCGAGCACCTCGGTGGCCTCCTCGGCCGAGCGCGCGTACAGCTCGACGAGCAGGTGGACCGTGATGCGGCTGTCGTCGTCGTGCTTGTGGAAGCGCACGTGCGTGAAGAACTCACGCGTGCCGTGATCGCCGAACGCCGCGTAGGACAGGTGGTCGCCGGCCTCGGGGCCCGAGCACGTCTCGACCTCGTCGGCGTCCACCGACACCGTGCAGGACGCGACCCACGGCGTGCCGGCGATCATCCGCTCCCAGCGGTCCTCGATCGGCTCGACGCGGCCGTTGTGGAACCCGAGGTGAGGCTGGTCGTGCATGCACTCCAGGCATTGCACGACCGCCTCCTGAACCTCGTCGACGGCGTCGGCGCGCTCCCCGGTCTCGGGATCGATGCGATGGATGCCCTCGTAGTGCACCTGCACCTCGAGGTCCGTCGACCAGCATCGGTAGCAGCGCAACCAGGCGCGAGCGTCCGTTCCGTCCATGCTGGAAGTGTAGGAACCTCCTGGGTCAGGCCCCCGCGCCGTTCGACCCGTTGTGGCCGTTCGCACTCGCGCGCAGCTCGCGCATGCGCGCGGGCCAGATGCTCTGCTTGCCCGGCGAGAGGATCCCGTTCGGGTCCAGCGCGTCCTTGATGGTCTCGTTGAAGCGCCGCTGGGCGTGGTCGCCGAAGGAGTACTGCTCCGTGGCCAGGTCCATGAAGTCCAGGTGCGCGCGGTACTCGCCGTAGCCCTCCTTCGCGGCGGCCAGGACCGCACGCCGGCACGCGGCGTAGGCCCTCTCGGACTGCTCCACGCTCGCCGTGTCGAACAGCACCATCGTCACGTGGACCATCGACCGCGCGTTGATGGGGATGAGCGCGGCCATGTAGTCCAGGCCGCTGGCCTCCATCTCGCGACGCATGAGGTCGCGGACCTGCAACGCGTCCTCGCCGGTCATCGGCAGCACGGGGGAGAAGCCGATGTGCCCGCCCTGCTCACCGCCGTACCAGCCGGTCATCGCGTTGAGGTCGAGGCTCGGCACGCCGCCCTGCACGCGCTCGCTCGGGTCCTCGATGTCGGCGATCTGGTCGGGCGTGTACTTCGAGCCCCAGACGGCCGCGCCCGGGATCGCGGACTCGAACGCGTCCTTGACCTTCGCGTAGCGGTGGTCGACGACCGCCTCGTCGCCGTAGAGCGCGAAGCGCATGATCCAGCGCCCGAAGCCCATCTCCTCGCCCATCCGGTCCAGGACGTCCTGGGGGATCGGCGTGTTCGGATCGTCCCAGTGCTTGGAGCGCTCGGAGAGCACGGCGGCCAGCAGCGTGCCGCTCATGATCTGCGGGTTCATGCGCAGCGTGTCGTCGAGCATGAGCGTGCGCATGACGTCGGTCGCCACCGCGAGGTCGTCGTCCTTCGGGAGCCGCAGCCACAGCGGCATGTACGTCTCGGGCTCCGGCATGAGCCAGTAGCCCATCTTCGTGACGATGCCGTAGTTGGACTGCGTGAACATGAGGTCGGCCGACGGGCCGAGGCTGCGCTTGTAGGTGTGCCAGGCCTTGTTGCCCGGCATCGCGCCCATGCCGGTGCGCATGAGCTCGCCGTTGGGCAGCACGACCTCCATGCCGCACCACGAGGCCTGGTCGACGCCGTAGGGCATGTAGGTGGCGCCGTTGTCGAGCGAGTTGCCGACGACGCTGCCCCAGCCGAGGTCGGCGATGGAGACCATGAGCTTGTGCCCGCCGGCCTTGATCGCCTCGTAGAGGTCGAACCAGCGCACGCCGGGCTCGACGACCGCGTACCCGAGCTTCTCGTTGATCTCGAGCACCTTGTTCATGTTGCGCAGCGAGACGATGATCGACCCGCTCACGCGCGGGGCGGGGCCGCCGTAGCCGTTGTTGCGGCCCTGGCCGTGGGTCCAGAGCGGGACCTTGGTCTCGTTGGCGATCGCGACGATCGCCTGGATCTCCTCCACGGTCGTCGGCATGACGACCGCGGAGGCCGCGTAGTCGTCCGACGTCTGGACCTGGAACGGGTCGCGGAACTCGCGCAGCTCGGCGGGGTCCGTGATGACCCTGTCCGCGCCGAGCGCCGCCGTGAGGCGCTCGATCGCGTCGTCGACGTCGCGCTCGGTCAGACCAGGGGGGACGGGGCGGGTGCCGACCTCGCTCATGCTCTCTCTCCTCCGTGCAGGGAACTGACACCCGACCGTAGGTCGGAGCGGCCTGGGTGTCTTGTACCTCAGCGAACAGTCCTTGGACAGGAGCGGCCGCGGTACGGTGCACCCATGTCGCTGGTGTTCGACACCGCGTCGATGGCGCCGGAGGAGCGCTTCGAGGGATGGCAGGAGGCGGCCGCGCGCTGCTTCTTCCCGATGGCGATCCACCGCCGCGCGATCGAGCCGTTCGCCGGGCGGATGGTCGGGCACGAGCTGCCGTCGATCGATGTCGTGCGCGTGACGGCGACCCCCAACGACTGCCTGCGCACGCCCGGAGGGATCGCCGCGCGCGACCCGGAGCAGCTCCAGCTGCACGTCCTGCGCCGCGGTCGCTGCGAGATCAGCCAGGACGACCGCCGCGACGTCCTGACCGAGGGTTCGCTGACCACGCTGGACTCGAGCCGCCCGTGGGCGATCCGGGCGGTCGAGCCCTTCGAGCTGCTCGTGCTCGCGGTGCCGAAGGTGCTGCTGCGTCCGTTCGGCGACGCTCTCGCCGCCGGAACGGCTCGGGCGATCCCGGGCGACGCAGGGCTCGGCAGCCTCATCGTGCCGTTCGCGCTCGGCCTGGCCGACCGGCTGGAGGACGGCTCGCTCGGGGACGGTCGCGACGAGCTGGGGGAGACGCTGGTCGGCCTGCTGCGCGCGCTCGCGGTCGACGGCGGCGAGCGGCGCGCTGCGCCCGCGCCGGCCCTGCTGCTGCAGGTCAAGGCGCACATCGAGCGCCATCTCGACGATCCGGCGCTCCGCCCGGGGTCGATCGCGGCGGCGCACTTCATCACCACCCGCTACCTGCACCGGCTGTTCGAGGCCGAGGGCTGCACGGTGTCGGAGTGGATCCGTCGCGCGCGGCTGGAGCGCTGCCGGCGCGACCTGGCCGACCCCGCGCTCGCGGGCGACACGATCCTCGCCATCGCGACGCGATGGGGCATGCCCGACGGCGCGCACTTCAGCCGGATGTTCCGCGCGACCCACGGCATGAGCCCGCGGGAGTTCCGCGCGCTCAGCGCCGACCTCAGCGCTTGAGCAGGACCCACACGAGCGCCACGGCGAAGGCGATCTGCCCGAAGGTCAGCGCCGTGCCGAGGTTGGCCGCCCCGAGGGCGGCGGCGACGAGCGTGCCGACGATCGCGGCGGCGACGACGATGCCCAGATCGGCGGCGAACCCGTGGCGCATGCGCGCATCCTAGGAACGCCTGGGGACCCACCTCGGGCGGGCTCTTACGCCCCCGGCGTGGTGTGCGGCCCGCCGAGCACCTGAGTCCCCGCCGATGAGCGAGCTCGAGTCGATCGACGTCGTGCACGTGGGCAGTCCGCGGGTCATCTGCTGCCACAAGGTCGACGGCGACCTCGTGGACCCCGGCCCCACCGCGAGCGTCCACACCCTGCTGGAGGCGCTGGGCGACGACGTCCCGCAGCGGCTGCTGCTGACCCACATCCACCTCGACCACGCGGGGGCGGCGGGCTACCTCGTCCGCAAGTGGCCGCACCTCGAGGTCTGGGTGAGCGAGGTCGGGGCCCCGCACCTCGTCGATCCGTCCAAGCTCGTGAACTCGGCGACCCGCCTCTACGGCGACGACATGGACCGCCTGTGGGGCGAGATCGTGCCCGTGCCGCAGGAGAACATCCGGACGTTCGCGGGCGGCGAGGCCGTCGACGGCTGGCGCGTCGCCGCGACGCCGGGGCACGCGAGCCACCACGTCTCCTACCTGCGCGAGGACGAGGGCTGGGCGTTCGTCGGCGACGTCGCCGGGGTGCGGATCATCCCGGCCTACATCACGCCGCCCACGCCCCCGCCGGACGTCGATCTCGAGGCGTGGCAGGCCTCTCTGGACCTCGTGGCGGCCTGGAAGCCGTCCCTGCTGGCCCTCACGCACTTCGGCACCTACGACGACGTCGAGTCCCACATCGAGCGCCTGCGCGGCGCGATCGTGAGCTGGGGCGAGCTCGCGAAGGTCACCGACGCGGATGGTTTCGCCGCCGCGCTGCGGGCCGCGGCGAGCTCCGCGGCGGACCCTGCGACGCAGCGTTCGATGGCCGGCGCGGTGCCCCCCGGACAGCAGTGGGCGGGTCTCGATCGGTACTGGCGCAAGAAGGCCGAGCGGGAGGCCGCGTCGGAATGACCGCGCTACGATCCCGCCAGTGAGCCAGACCGTCGAGCTTCCTCGCACGGCCGGCCCAGGCAGCGGCCTGGGCGGGGAGTGGCGCGTGATCGTCCGCAACGACGACCACAACACGTTCGACCATGTCGCGCACACGCTGGCGGGGACGCTTCCCGGCGTCAGCGTCGACGCGGGCTACCGCTTCGCCGACCGGATCCACAACACCGGCCTGGCGATCGTGTGGAGCGGGCACCTCGAAGCCGCCGAGCACTACTGGGAGCAGCTGGTCGAAGCGGGCCTCACCATGGCCCCCCTCGAACAGGGCTGAGACGCAGAAGGCGGCGACACGGCCGCTCTGTGTCACTAGTCTGACCCTGGATGGCCGACACGCAGCTGTCAGCCCCGGCAGGTGACGGTGCTCGCATCGCACGACGAGAGCGAGAGCTGCTGCGCCGTTACCACGAGAAGGGCGACCAGAGGGCCCGCGACCAGCTCGCCGAGGAGATGCTGCCCCTCGCACGGGCGCTGGCGGGCCGGTACACCGGCCGCGGGGAGCCCCTCGACGACCTCGTGCAGGTCGCGTGCGTCGGGATCATGAAGGCCATCGACGGCTTCGACCTCTCGCGCGACGTGCGCTTCTCGTCCTATGCGACGCCGACGGTGCTGGGCGAGATCAAGCGGTACTTCCGCGACAAGACCTGGGCGATGCGGGTCCCACGCGGGATGCAGGAGCTGCAGATCGAGATCGCCAAGGCGCGCGACAAGCTCACCACCGAGCTCGGCCGCTCGCCGACGGTGCAGGAGATCGCCAACGCCGTGCAGCAGCCCTTCGAGGAGGTCCTGACGACGATCCAGTCGCAGGACGCCCGCCGCACGCGCTCGCTCGACGAGCCGACGGGCGAGGACGTCACGCTGGCGGACTCGATCGGCGCCGGCGACCCCGAGCTCGGTCGCGCGGAGATGCGGGTGCTGCTGGACGACGCGTTCGGGGTGCTGTCGGTCCGCGACCGCGAGGTGCTGCGGCTGCGCTTCGGGGAGGACCTCACGCAGACGGAGATCTCCAAGCGCGTCGGCGTCTCTCAGATGCAGGTCTCGCGGATCATCCGCCAGGCGCTGGTGCGCCTGCGGTCGGACATCGACCGCAAGACCGAGCGGATCGACGCCGCCTAGGGCCTAGGCCGAGGCCTGAGCCTCGGCGTGCACGCCGTTGCCGTTGCCGTTGAGCGAGCCGTCGCCCACGATGTCGTTCCAGTTGTAGAGCACCGGCACCTGGTACCAGCCCGAGCAGGCGGCGCGCATGCTCGCGAACTCCTCGCCGTACCAGTAGGCCTCCCACTGGTCCTTGCGCTCGAAGTCGACGATGAACGTGAACCTGTAGAGGTCGTCCTGCGACTGGTAGACGTGCCAGCCCTTCGCGCCGTAGCGCAGGGAGATCGCGCCGATCTGCGAGAGCGCAGCGGCGAGGTCGTCCTTGCGGAAGGCGGTCGCGTAGAACGGGACGATGACTGCGGTGCCGGCCATGGCCGGCAGCTTATCCAACGGTTTCCGCGACCGGCATCGGCTCGGCCGGTGTGGGCGCGGGCGCCTCCGGCGGCGGGGGCGGCGCGTCCCGGCCGACCAGCGCCCAGGCGAGCGCGGCGCTCGCGAGCACCACGACGGTGCCCACCGTCAGGCCGACCGACAGCGAGCTGACGAACGCCTCCCGGACCGCCGCGGCCACCTCACGCGAGGCGTCTCCGGGCACGACTCCGGCGCCGAGCCCCTGTGCGAGCGTGTCGCGCGCCGCCGCCGGCGTGCCGGGCAGCAGGGCGTCGAGCTTGTCGCGCCCGACGGTCGTGACGAGCGCCCCGATCGCGGCGACGCCGAACGTCCCGCCGACCATGCGCGACATCGTCAGCACGCCGGAGGCGACGCCGGCCTTCTGGCGCGCCACGGAGTTCATCGCCGCGGTGCTCATCGGCGACATGACGCAGCCGATCCCGAGCCCGAGGACGACGAAGGACCCGACGAGGAAGCCGTAGCCGGTGTCGACGTCGATCCGCGACTGCCAGAACATCGCGACCGCGACGAGCAGGAGCCCGGTCACGAGCGGGATGCGCGCGCCGATGCGGTCGGTGAGCCGTCCGATGATCGGGCCGAGGGCGATGATGAGCAGGGTCGTCGGGAGCGTGCGGACGCCCGCCTCGAGCGGGCTGTAGCCGAGGATGTTCTGCATGTAGAGCGTCACGAAGAAGAACGACGCGAGCATCGCGAACGTCACGGTGAACGCGACGAGCGACGCGCCGAGGAACGTGGGCGAGCGGAAGAACGCGAAGTCGACCATCGGCGCGCGGACCCGGCGCTCGACGATCGCGAAGCCGACGAGGCCGAGGACGGCGAGCACGAGCAGCACGATGATCCGCGGCGAGCCCCAGCCCCAGGCGTTGCCCTCGACGAGCGCGAGCACGAGCGACGCGAGGCCGATGGTCAGCGTCGCGACGCCCGGGAAGTCGACGGTGCGCGCCACCGTCTCGTCGCGCGAGTTCGTCGCCGCGAACAGCGTGACGACGACGCAGACGATCGCCACCGGGACGTTGACGAAGAAGATCGACTGCCACGACACGTGCTCCACGAGGAAGCCGCCGAGCAGCGGCCCGATCGCCAGCGCGAGGCCCGAGACGCCGGCCCAGGTCCCGATCGCCTTGCCGCGCTCCTCCGGCGGGAACGCGTTGGAGATGATCGACAGGGTCCCCGGCATCATCAGCGCGGCGCCGCTGCCCTGCAGCAGGCGGCCGACGACGAGCCAGGTCTGCGTCTGCGCGAAGCCGATGAACGCGCTGCTGCAGGCGAACACGACGACCCCGATGAGGAACACCGTCCGGCGGCCGAAGATGTCTCCGAGGCGCCCGCCGGTCACGAGCAGGACGGCGAAGGCGAGCGTGTACGCGTTGACCGTCCACTCCAGGCCCGCGATCGACGCGTCGAGGTCGCGCTGGATGGACGGCAGGGCGACGTTCACGGCGGTGTTGTCGAGCATCACCATGAACAGCGCGAAGCACATCGCGCCGAGCGTCCACCAGCGCCTGTTGTCGTCGTTCAGCCGGAGCCGGCTCGTCATGCGCCGGCCTCCAGGTCCTCCAGGACGGGGGCGAGGGCGGCGAGGAGCCGCTCGCGGTGCGCGGGATCGATGCCCTGCGCGAAGGCCTCGAGCGCGTCGCGGCGGGCGTCGTCGAGCCGGTGCACGAGCTCGCGGCCGGCGTCGGTGATCGACAGCCGCTTGCACCGGCGGTCGTCGGCGTCCTCCCGGCGGTCGAGCAGACCGCGGCGGGCGAGCTGGTCGACGGCGCGGCTGGCGCCGGGGAGCGACAGGCCCAGGCGCTCGGCGAGCGCCTTGACGGTCGGCTCGCCGTCGGCCGCGGCGGTCAGGGCCTTGAACTGCGTGAAGCTCAGGTCGAGCCGCTCGAACTCGCCGATCAGGCGGCTGCTCGGGCGCATGGCATGCCCGTAGAACGACGCGAGGCTGTCGGCGAGCGCCGCTGCGCTGTCGGTCTGCATGCCCGTTGCGTGCATGCACGCAAGTATTGCATGCGCGTACGCAAGTTCAGACGGGTCCTGCGACCTGACGAGCGGCGCTCAGGCCGCGACGCGCGCGCGCTCGGCGTCGAGCTCGCGCAGCGTGGCCTGCAGCTGGTCCCACTCGGCGGGCTCGCGCTCGTCGTACTCCGTGGGCGCCAGATCGTGCAGGCTGTCGCGATACTCGCGCCACGCGACGCGCACCTGCGCGTCGAGCTCCGCGAGGCGACGCGCATGTTCGATGTTGGGTGCCAGGGCCGTCATCGCGCCGCATCGTACCCGCGGGGCTGGACGCCCACCCGTCGCCGGACGTGCAAGCGGACCTGCAGGTCGTCGGGGCGACGCGCTACAAGGTGTGGATGAGCGACGTGCTCGCCCAGCCGCTGTCGTCGACGGAGTTCCTCGTCGTCGACGTGGAGACGAACGGCAAGTCCGGCGACGACTGCGAGCTCACCGAGCTCGGCGCGGTCCTCGTCGGCGGGGGTGAGCTGCACGACCGCTGGGAGACGCTCGTCGGCGTCCGCGCCCCGCTGAGTCGCATGATCCAGCGCTTCACCGGGATCTCGCAGGCGATGGTCGACGAGGCGCCCGCGGTCGAGCTCGTGCTCCCGGACCTCGCCGAGCAGCTCGAGGGCAGGGTGCTCGTGGGGCACAACATCGCGTTCGACCGGCGGGTGCTGCGGCAGGCGTTCGCGCGCGCGGAGCTCGAGTGGCCGGACGTCCCCACGCTGTGCACGGTGGCGCTCGCGCGGCGCTTCGCGCCCCTCGCGCGCAGGCGCGGGCTCAAGCCGCTGGCGGAGGCGCTCGGCATCGAGGTGGAGGTCGCGCACCGCGCGCTGGCCGACGCCGAGACCACCGCGCGCGTGCTGTGCGCGCTGCTGCCGCGGCTCGTCGTGCACGCCGGCACGGTCGGCGACGCCGTCGAGCTGCTGAAGGCCGCGGCGCGCAGGCCGCGCCGTCCCCGCGCAGGCCGCACGATCGCCCGCCAGGGCCGGGCGGAGCACCGCGTCGACGTCTCCGGGCTGCCCGACGAGCCGGGCGTCTACCTCTTCCGCAACGCCGGCGGCCAGGTCCTCTACATCGGCAAGTCGGTCTCCCTGCGCGCCCGCGCGCGGTCGCACTTCCAGCCCAGCTCGGCCTCGCAGGGCTGGGTCGCGCAGGCGACGATGGTCGACCACCGCACGACCTCCTCCGAGCTCGGCGCGCTCGTCCTCGAGCAGCGGCTCATCAAGGAGATGCGCCCGCCGGGCAACGTGCGCATGAAGCACGACGACCCGTACGTCTACCTGCGCTGCCGGCTGGACATCGCGTACCCCGTGCTCGAGGTCGCGCCCGCGCCCGCGCAGGGGCGCTCGGTGACGATCGGCCCGCTGCGCGGCCGGCGCGCGGCGACCGAGCTCATGGAGCAGCTCAACTCGCTCTTCACGCTGCGCCACTGCGGCCGCGCGCTGCGCCTGCGCGAGCATCCCTCCGCCTACGGGCAGATGGGCCGCTGCCTCTCGCCCTGCCTGAACGACCTCGACCCCAACCTCTACCGCCGGCGCCTGGACGAGGCGCTCGCGCTCTTCACCGGCGACGGCGACGGCGGAGCGGCGCTCCTGGCCCACGTGGAGTCCGAGATGCGCCAGGCGTCGGCCGAGCAGCGCTACGAGCGCGCGGCGTGGCTGCGCCGCCGGCTGCGCCGCCTGCGCGAGCTCACGGCCGACCTCGCGGGCCTGCAGGCGATCCACGCCCGGCCGCGGCTCGTCGTCGCGCCGCATCCCCGCGGCGGGACGGCGGACGCGTTCTGGCTCGTGGGCGGCCGCCTGGTGGATTGGGGTCCCGTCCAGCCCGTGGACGGCGGGGAGTCCCTCGCCGATCGGTGCGCGAAGGCGCTGCGATCCGGCGACGGCCGGGGCTCGACGAGCTGGCTGGCTCCCGACGAGGTCGACGAGATGCGGGTGGTCACCACGTACCTCGCCTCGCACGACCTTCCCGGCATCGATCTGGCCCCCGATCTCGACGCCGAGCGGCTCGGGGCATTCGCCGATTCGGCGACGGCCGCAGCAGTCGTCTGACGCCAGATTCGCCACTTTCATGCAAATCGGACTTGAAATCGTGCGGGATCTATTGCACCGTATTGCAGACGCTCGGGCACGGACGCCCGGCGTCCCGCTTTCCGAAGGCGCCGTCTAGGCCGCGGGAGGGAGGCCGAACGGGAGCTCCGCGACCGTCGCGGTGACGTCCCCGTCGCCGACCCGCAGCACCTCGCCGACGCCCGCCTCGCGCCGGACCAGCGCGAGCCCGACCGGGCCGTGCGCGGGGGAGTCGACGACGCTCGTCAGCCGCCCGACCTCGCGCTCACCGAGGAACAGCGCGGCGCCGACCGGCACCGGCTCGCTCAGCTGCAGGCCGCGCAGATGGCGGTTCGGCTTGCCCTTCCAGTGCAGGCGCGCGACCGTCTCCTGGCCGACGTAGCAGCCCTTCGTGAACGAGACGGCGCGGTCGTTGAGCCCTGCCTCCTGCGGGATGACGGTCTCGTCGAGCTCCGCGCCCCAGCGCGGGCGCCCGGTCTCGACGCGCAGCACGTCGAGCGTCGTCTCGGAGATGGGCTCGGCACCGGCCGCGAGCAGTGCGTCGCGCACCGCGTCGGTGTCCTCCGCCAGGGTCAGGACGTCGACGCCGACGTTCGTGGCGATGACACGCGCCTCGGCGCCCCCGATCGTCACGACCCGATGGGCGTGCTCGGTGACGGGGAGATCCGCCGCGCCGGCGATGGCCCGCGCGCGCGGCCCGGCGAGCGTCAGCAGCCCGCGCTGGAGCGTGCGCTTGTGCAGCTCGACGGCGAAGCCGATGGTCGCGCGGCGGATGACGTCGAAGATCGCCTGCAGCGCCTCGCGGTCCATGTCGAGCAGGAGCTCGTCGCCGGTGTCCAGCACGCGGAGGTCGCCGAGCATCCGGCCCTTGGGCGTGAGCAGCGCGGCGTAGCAGCCGTCGCCCGCCTCGAGGCCGACGACGTCGTTGGTCACCTGGCCGGCGAGGAACTCCTTCGCGTCCGCACCCGTGAGCGCGAGCTTGCCGCGCTCGGAGCGGTCGACGAGCCCGGCGCCCTCGGCGATCGCGACGTGCTCGGAGGTGGCGGTGTTCACGGCGGACATGGGACAAGCGTAGGACCCCCGGCCGCGTGGTTGCTACGCTCCCGAACAGTCATTTTCAGTCATGCCTAAAACTCTTTCTCCGATCGACGAAGAATCCGTCCAGACAACGACGCGATCCCCCGTGCGCCCGGGTGCTCTGGCGATGCTCGGCCCGGCGTTCGTCGCGGCGGTCGCGTACGTCGATCCGGGCAACTTCGCGACGAACATCAGCGGCGGCGCGGAGTTCGGCTACCTGCTGCTCTGGGTCATCGTGGCGGCGAACCTGCTCGCCATGCTCATCCAGAACCTCTCGGGGAAGATGGGCATCGCGACGGGGCACAACCTGCCCGAGCTGTGTCGCATCCACTTCCCGCGCCAGGTCACCTGGGGGCTGTGGGTCCAGGCCGAGCTGGTCGCCATGGCGACCGACCTGGCGGAGTTCGTCGGCGCGGCGATCGCGCTGAACCTGCTGTTCGGCGTCCCGCTGTTCGAGGCGGGGATCATCACCGCCATCGTCTCCTTCGCGGTGCTCGGGCTCCAGCGCCGAGGGCACCGCCGCTTCGAGCTCGTCATCGTCGGGATGCTCGGGGTCGTCCTGCTGGGCTTCCTCTACGACACGCTGCGCATCGGCTTCGACGCGGGGGACGCCGCGAAGGGGCTCGTCCCGGGCTTCGAGGGCACCGACAGCGTGCTGCTCGCCACGGGCATCCTCGGCGCGACGGTCATGCCGCACGTCATCTACCTGCACTCGGCGCTGACCCAGCGGCGGATCGTCACGACGACGACCGAGGAGAAGCGGCGCCTGCTGCGCTTCCAGCGCGTCGACGTCACCATCGCGATGGGGCTCGCCGGCCTGGCGAACATGGCGATGCTCATCGTCGCCGCGTCGCTCTTCCACACGAACGGCCTGACCAACGTCGACACCATCGAGGAGGCGCACAAGGGCTTCGAGACCCTCGTCGGCCCCGGCGCCGCGCTCGCCTTCGCGCTCGCGCTGCTCGCATCGGGCCTGGCGTCGTCCAGCGTCGGCACCCTGGCGGGTCAGGTCGTCATGCAGGGCTTCATCAACCGGACGATCCCGATGGTCCTGCGGCGCCTCGTCACCATGCTGCCGGCGCTCGTCGTCCTCGCGATCGGCGTCAACCCGACCGAGGCGCTCGTGCTCAGCCAGGTCGTGCTGTCGTTCGGCATCCCGTTCGCGCTCGTGCCGCTCCTGCTGCTCACGCGACGGCGCGACATCATGGGCGGCCTGGTCAACCGGCGGGTCACGACGGTCGCCGCGAGCATCGCCGCGGCGCTCATCATCGCGCTGAACCTCTTCCTGCTGGCCCGCACGATCCTCTAGGCCCTAATCTCCCCCGCCATGGCGATGGCCGACACCTTCTCCGAGCTGCTGGAGTCGCTCCCCGACGACTGGACCGACCTCGAGCTGGACCTGCGGATCTCCGACGAGGAGCGCTACATCGAGGCGGCGACGTACCTGGTGCAGACCAACGCCCAGCCGTACTCGCACCACGACTGGCACTGGCGGATCCTCGTGGCGCATCGCTTCGGCCACGCCGCCGCCGCCCCCGTCGTCCACGGCGCGCTGCGCGCGCTGGACGAGGCGGGGATCGACGGCGAGCTGGCCGTGCGGCAGACGCGCTCGGGTCGCGTCGAGGTCACGCAGATGTGGGGCCGCCCGCAGTCCGTGCGGGACGAGTTCCGCCGCATCCGCTCCCAGTAGGGGGACCTATGCGGTGTTGACCGTGATCTTGGCGACGCCGATCACGAGCCCGGCCTTCAGCGCGTCGGTGCCGAAGGTCTGGTTCAGGAGGTCGGCGGCCTCCTGCTTGAGCTTCACGGTCGTGCCCTCGAGCACCGCGGTCCCGTTGTCGTTGGCCTTCAGCGGCTCGAGCGTGCGGCCGTCGAGGAAGAACAGCGGGGCGCCCTTCGCGGCCTCCTTGCCGTCCACCGAGACGTTGCCCGTGAGCACGGACTTGCCGGGGTCGATGACGAAGTCGGTCAGCTCGACCTTCTTGCCGCCGCCCGTGAGGCTGAAGCCGCTGCCCTCGTGGTCGATCTCGCCCTGGACGAACGGGGAGACGGTGCCGGGCTTGTAGTACTTGACGTTGCCGCCCGTGATCGGGAAGACGAGCGAGCCGGCCTTCGTGAGCTCGGCGTCGCCGACCGTGCCGGGCGTGAGCTTCAGCGTCCCGAGCGCCTCGACGAAGCCGGCGTCGAGCGCGACGGCCGTCGTGCGACCGGTGAGCGAGGGGATCTCCGCGACCGGCTTGGCCGCCTGCGTCGAGGCGGCCGGTGCCGCCGTCGCGGAGTCCGACGTGTCCGACCCGCACGCGGCGAGGCTGGCAGCGGCGATGACCGCGGTGAGTCCTGCGATGGGGAACTTGATGTTCATGACCACCCCAACGACGGCGCCCGGAGATCGGATCCCATGCATCCGAGATGGCGTCGCGTGCGTTTCAGGTGCATCGAACGTTCACGAGACGACCTGCTGTGCATGGCCGACGAGGAGCTGATGGCGCTCGTCGCCGATGCGGACGCCGACGCGTTCGAGGTCGTCTACGACCGTCACATCGGCGCGGCGTACTCACTCGCTCGCCGTATCTGCGGCGACGGCCCCGGCGCCGAGGACAGCTGCCAGGACGCGTTCCTGGCGATCTGGCGGTCGGCGGGGCGCTACGACGCGCGCGTCGGCAGCGTGCGCTCCTGGCTGCTGACGGTCGTCCATCACCGTGCGATCGACCGCGTGCGCAGGGTGACGCGCCACCGTGCCGGCATCGGCGGCGGCGACGACGTCGCCGAGCTCGTGCCCGCCGCCGACGACACCGAGCGTGGCGCGCTGGAGCGCGTCGACCGCACGGAGATGGTGGGACTCGTCGCGGCGCTCCCGGAGGATCAGCGCCAGGCGATCTCGCTCTCCTTCTACTCCGGCTACAGCAACTCGGAGATCGGCCGCATCCTGGGCGTCCCGCTCGGAACCGTGAAGAGCCGCATGCGCCGGGGCCTCGAGCGCCTGCGCCAGAGCCTGGAGGTGGCGACGTGACCCCGTGCCGGCGCCCGGATGTCGCCGAGCTGCTCGGCTCGTACGTGCTCGGAGCGTGCAGCGACGAGGAGGCCGCGCTGGTGCGCACCCACGTCGCGCGCTGCGCGACGTGCACCGACGCGCTGGCCGCCCTCGCCCCTGCGCGAGAGGGACTGCTGGCCGACGTCGCGAAGGCTGCGCCGCCCGTGGACCTCAAGTCCCGCGTGATGGGGCAGGTGCGCGCGGACGCGTCGCTGTTCGAGGCGGCGCGCGCGCCGGAGCGCCCGCACCGGCGGTTCGCCTGGGTGCGTCTCCCGCGTGTCGCCATGGCGGTCGGCGCGGCCGCGGTCGCCGCTGTCGTCGTGACGATCGCGCTCGGCGGTGCCACCGACCGCGAGACGGTCTACGCCGGCCGCGTGGACGGCCTCGTCGCGCCCGGCGGGCACGGCTCGCTCACGGTGCACGACGGTGAGGCGACGCTGAAGGTGTCCGGGCTCCCGGCCGCCGGCCAGGGGCGGATGTACGAGGTGTGGATGAGCGACGGGTCCGGCAACGCGCGGCCTGCCGGCGTGCGGTTCTCGGTCGACGCGGACGGCGCAGGCGCGGTGGAGATGCCGTCGCGGCCACCGGAGGGCCGCGTGATCATGGTGACGTCCGAGGTCGGCGGGAACGCGACGACCCCGACGCGTGCGCCGATCGTCCGCGTCGCCACCTGACGTCAGCCGCCGGGCAGGAAGCTCGCGTCGAACGCGGCGTCGACGTCGGGCCGGCGCTCCACGATCCCGAACTGCACCTCCCAGGCGGCCCACGCGTGCAGGCGCTGCGGGTCCAGCTCGCCGATGCCGTCGCCGGATCCGAACGCGTCCCCGAGTGCGTCGAGCTGACGCTGCGCCTCCGCCGGGTCGACGTCGGGCGCGCCCGCGACGAGGTCGCGCAGCGCGCCCTCGGGGTCGCGGTCGACGACGCCGTAGCCGCTGACGAGCGCGTGGACCGCGCGGCGCACGAGATCGGGGTCCTGCTGCAGCGTCCGGCGCGCCACCGTCACGACGAGCTCCGGGTAGGCCGGGGCGCCGAAGTCGTCGACGCGGAACTCCCTGGCGTCCGGCATCCGCTCGTGCAGCGCGACGCCCTCCACGTTCCAGAACGCGGTGGCCCCGGCGACGCGGCCGCTGACGACGGAGGCGACCGCGTTGAAGCCGATCGTCGTGGATCGAACCGCGGCCGGGTCGCCGCCGTCGCCGCGGACGATCGACGTCAGGACGGCGTCGTCGCTGGGCAGGCCGGTGACGCCCACCCGGCGCCCCTCGAGGTCGCGCGGCCTGCGGATCGAGGAGTCGGCGAGCACGGCCGCGAGCGGGCGCTGGACGATGGCCATGACGCCGACGAGGTCGCGCCCGCGCTCCCGCGCGATCGCGAGGTCGTGGATGTCGAGCACCGCCAGCTGTGCGCGGCCGCCGAGCAGCAGGCGCACGGCGTCGGTCGACGCGGTCGGCGCCTGCACGCGCAGGTCGATGCCCGCCTTGCGGTCCAGCCCCCGGCGCGTGGCGGCGTAGATGCCGGAGTGGACGGCGTTGGGCGCGAAGTCCAGCAGCAGCGTCGCGTCGATCGGCGGCTCGGCCGGCGCGGTCGCGCTCCCCGGGTCTTCGTCGCCGCACCCTGCGAGCAGGGCGACGAGCAGCACGACGAGGAACCGGGCGGGGCGGACGGCCATGAGGAGCGGGCGAGGATATGCGGCGCCCACCCGTAGACTTTCACCGGTGCGTCGTCGCGTCACCTTCTCCCGCAACGTCACCCTGTCGTTGTCGCGGACCTGCAGCTCGCATTGCAAGTACTGCGCGTTCGCCACCCATCGCCCGCATCTGCACGAGCCGGACGAGGTCATCGATCTCCTCGATCGTGCAGCGCGTCGCAACGTGAAGGAGCTGCTCGTCCTCACCGGCGAGCAGCCCGACCATCACGCCGGGGTCCGGGCCAAGCTCGCCGAGCTCGGCTTCGAGGACTTCGTCGCCTACGTCGTGTGGGCGAGCGAACGGGCGCTGGAACGCGGGATCCTGCCGCACTCGAACCTCGGCGCGCTCGGCCGGGAGGACCTCGCGCGGCTGCGCGAGGTGACGGCGTCGCAGGGGATGATGCTCGAGTCGATCCGCGACGACCTCGTCGCGCACCAGGCGTCCCCGTCGAAGGACCCGCAGGTGCGCCTGGCGACGATCCGCGCCGCGGGTGAGCTGCGGATCCCGTTCACGTCGGGGATCCTCGTGGGGATCGGCGAGACCGAGGAGGACCGCGTCGCGTCGCTCGAGGCGCTCGCCGCGGTGCACGCCGAGCACGGGCACCTGCAGGAGGTCATCCTCCAGAACTTCGTCCCGCACCGCCGGTACTACGGCGAGGAGCCGGCCGACATCGCGACCGACGTCGCCGAGCGCTACTGGCAGACGGGGCTGACGCTCGCGCCGCACGCCGAGGCTCCGAAGTGGGCGACGCCGATCACGATCGAGGACATGAAGCGCCTCATCGGCGAGGCGCGCCGGCTCATGCCCGACGTCGGCATCCAGATCCCGCCGAACCTCGCGGACTGGTGGCCGGAGCTCGTCCAGGCGGGCGCGACCGACCTCGGGGGCCTGTCGTCCAACGGCGACCACATCTCTCCCGAGCACCCCTTCCCGTCGCCGCATCAGGTGCGCAAGCGGCTGCTGGAGGACGGGGTGGCGCTGACCGAGCGGCTCTGCGTGTACGCGAAGTACATCGACGCCGACTGGGTCGACCAGGGCGTGCTGGACGTCATCAAGACGCGCTTCTGGTCGTTCATCCCGCGCAACGGCTCGGGCCGGACGGACGCTCCGCAGCCGATCCGTCGCGACCTCGTCGCGGGCGCGGTGGCGAAGGGCCGCGAGGGCGTCGAGCTCACGCCGGAGGAGCTCACGGCGCTGTTCGCCGAGACCCGGCCGGAGGCGGTCGAGGACATCCGCCAGGCGGCGGACGAGCTGCGCGCCGAGCTGGCGGGGGACACCGTCACCTTCGTCGTCAACCGCAACATCAACGTCTCGAACGTCTGCATCGTCGGCTGCGCGTTCTGCGGCTTCGGGCAGGGCAAGCGGTCCCCCGACGCCTACCAGCACGAGGACGCGGACTTCGTCGCCCGCATCAACGAGGCCGTCGAGTACGGGGCGACCGAGCTGTGCATCCAGTCGGGCATCCATCCGGACTGGTCGTTCGAGGACTACCTCGGCTACCTGCGCCTCGCGAAGGCGACCGCGCCGCAGCTGCACCTGCACGCGTACTCGCCGATGGAGGTCGCGCACATCTGCGACGTCTCCGGGCTCGCGCCGAGCGAGGTCTTCGAGCAGCTGCGCGAGGCCGGGCTCGGCTCCACGCCCGGCACCGCCGCCGAGGTGCTCCACGACGGCGTGCGCCAGCGCATCTCGCCGAACAAGCTGCCGGTCGCGCGGTGGGTCGAGGTCATCGAGGCGTCGCACCGCACGGGGCTGCGGTCGACGGCGACGGTGATGTTCGGGCACATCGAGGAGCCGTGGGAGCTCGCCGAGCACATGCGCGTCGTGCGCTCGCTCCAGGAGCGGACGGGCGGCTTCACGGAGTTCGTGCCGCTCTCGTTCATCCCGTTCCACACGCTGCTGGGCCGGACGCACGGGGTCGAGGAGATCTCCCGCGAGGAGAACCTCAAGCACACGGCCGTGTTCCGGCTCGCGCTGGGCAAGACCGTCCCGTCGCTGCAGGCGTCCTGGGTGAAGATGGGCCTGGAGGCGGCGACCGAGGCGCTGCGCTGGGGCGTGAACGACCTCGGCGGCACGCTGATGGAGGAGTCGATCAGCCGCCTGGCCGGCTCCTACCACGGCACGCGCCTGGACCCGCCCGAGCTCATCGCCGCGGCCCACGCGGCGGGCCGCCCGGCGGCGGAGCGCACGACGCTCTACGAGCTGCGCGCGCACTACCCGGTGTCGGTGGCTGCCTAGGGGGCGAAACGTGATCCGCAGGCGCCTATGCACGCCATGCGTGCATTACCTCCCGCGGATCTCACACAACTGGCGAGTCGGCAGTACGGCGTCGTGTCGCGCGCTCAGCTGTCCGCCCTCGGCCTCGATCGGGGCTGGGTCCAACAGCGGTCGCCGGCGGCTGGCTCCTGCGGCTTCACCGGGGCGTCTACGCCCTCGGCCACAGCGCGCCGCGCGACGAGACCAGCTGGCTCGCAGCGGTGCTCGCGTGCGGCTCGGGCGCGGTCCTGAGTCACACTGCGCCGGCGCGCTCTGGTACGGCGGTCGCTGGCGGATGCCGGAGGTGACGGTCCCGCACCACCGGCGGGTTCGCGGCGTCATCACGCATCAGGGGCGTCTCGCGTCCGCCGATCGGGTGCAGCGGATGGGCATCCCGGTGACGTCGCCGGCCCGAACCCTCGTCGACCTCGCCCACTCCCTCGATGACGAGGCCCTCGAGCGAGTCGTGCGAGAAGCGCAGTTCCGCGGCCTGTTCAGCGTGCGGGCGATCCAGGACGCGTTGACCCGTCGTCCGAGCGTCGCCCTCCGGGAGCTCCTCGACGACCTCAACCCCACGCAGTCCAAGCTGGAGGATGCGTTCCTCCGGCTGTGCCGTCGCTTCGACATCCCTCGCCCCCGAGCGCAGGTTCGCGGTGGGCGCAGACGGCCGGACTTCGTGTGGGCAGAGTCGCGGCTCGTCGTCGAGGTCGACTCCTGGCAGGCGCATTCCACTCCGCACGCGTTCCAGGCCGACCGCACGCTCTCGAACGCCGTGCAGCTCGCCGGGTGGACGATCCTGCGCTTCACCTACCGGGACGTGACCCGCCGCCCGGAGCTCGTCGCGGCCCAGGTGCGCCAGGCGCTCGGGCTAGCGCCGTGAGTCAGGAGTTCGCGGGCATCCGGCGGCGCCGTTATCGCGTCTGCCGGCCCCCGGCATCGCCTGCCGTATGCCCGATATGCTGTCGATGCCGGTCGCCGGCAAGACGCGATTCGGCATCCGCCGGCTGCACCCGAACTCCTGACTCACGACGCTAGAGGAACAGGTCCTCGGCGGGGTCGCGGACGAGGCCCGCCACCGCGCCGGGGCCGTCGTCCGCCGAGACGTAGCGGTCCAGGCCGCGGACGAGGACCGCGGGCTCGCGCGAGTCCTTCGTGCGGGCCAGGTCCGCCGCGGCGGCGGCCTGGTCGGCCACCGCGATCTGCGTCGCGCGCAGCTCCCGGCCCTCGTTGTCCACCCGGCCGGTCCAGTCGTCGAGCGGCAGCAGCCCGGCGCAGCCGATCGCCACGTCGCTCTGGCCGCGCCGCCACGCGCGGCCGAACGAGTCGGCGATCACGATCGCGGGCGCCACGCCGCGCAGCGCCGCGAGCCGCGCCCGCAGCGCGCGTGCCGACCCGTCCGGGTCGACCGGGAGCAGCACGAGCGCGTCGTCGCCCGGTGCGTTGGAGGCGTCGACGCCCGCGTTCGCGCACACGAACCCGTGGTGCGTCCGCACGATCAGCACACCCCGCACCGCCCGGACGACGTCCTCCGTCTCGCCGAGCACCACCTCGACGGCCCGCGGGTCCTTGCCCAGCGTCTCCGCGAGCTCGACCGCGCGCGCCGACGGCGCGACGTCCGCGAGCCGCACGACGCGCCCCTCCGCCTTCGACACCACCTTCTGCGACACGACGACGACGTCGCCGGCGGCGAGATCTCCGGGCGCCGCGTCGGCGAGCATCGCGCCGAGGTCGTCACCCGGGACGACCTCGGGCACGCCCTGCAGCGCGACCGCCGTGATCACTTCGCCTCGTCGTTGCGCGCCAGCCGCCGCAGCAGCCCACGCGTGTGGGCCGCGCCGCCGCGGGATCGCTCCAGCGCCTCGCGCATCGCCGCCAGGTCGTCCGGCGTGTCGACGTCGAGCACGAGCGACGGCATCTCCTCCACCCGCAGCGAAGCTCCCGCCTCCTCCGCGAGCGCGGTGTGGCGATCGCGGCTGCCGGGGCCGAACGACGGCTCGATCGCGCTCGGCGGGTGCAGCAGCAGCCCGTTCGTCCCGGTGCCGTGGCGGTCGGGGACGAGCACGACCGACGGCGCCGGCTCGACCGACTGCAGCAGCGCGGTGAGCTGGGTGGGATCGAGCGCCGGGCAGTCGCCGGGGACGAGGAGCACGACGTCCGCGCCCTCCACGGCGTCGAGCCCGAGCTGCGCGGCCGGCGACTGGCCGGCCTCGCGCGTGTCGGAGACGACCCGCGCGCCGTAGCCCAGTGCGAGCGCCTCCGCGACCGGCTCGGCGGTGACGACCACGACCTCGTCGAGTCCCTCGGTCCGCCGGAGCGCCACGAGGACGTCCGTGAGCATCGCCTCGGCGAGCGCGCGCCTGGTCCCGGGCGCGAGCCCGGTGCTCAGGCGCTGCTTGGCGTCGGCGAATCGCTTCACCGGCAGGACGGCAACCGCGCGCACGTACCTAGCTTGCCAGGGCCTCGGCGAACGTCAGCGCGGCGCCCGCGACGCGCCTGCGACCCTCGGCGTCGGCCATGAGCGTGTCCGTGCGCAGCACCGGCAGCGGGCCCGCGCGTCGCTCGTCGCAGACCATGCCGTCGAGCACGTCGCCGAGCAGCTCCGCCACGCCGCCGGCCGTCGCCGGCTGCCCCGTCCATGCGATGAAGTCGGCGGTCGGCCCCTTGAGCACCGCGCCGTCCACGAGCGGCGACACGGCCACGACGGGCGCGTCCGTCTCGCGGAGCGCGTCGCGGATGCCGGGCACGGCCAGGATCGGGCCGATCGAGATGACGGGGTTCGACGGTCCGATGACGACGGCCCGCGCGGACGCGATCGCCTCCAGCACCTCCGGCGACGCCTTCGCGGCCTCGGCGCCGCGCAGCTCCACGCCGTCGACCGGGCCCTCCGCGCGCTGCAGGATCATGAACTCCTGGAACGGCGCCCAGCTCCCGCGCGCGAGCACCCACGTGCGGACCGGGTCGTCGGACATCGGCAGGACGCGTGCACCGAGCCCGAGCGAGCGCGTCAGCTCCGCGAGCGTCTCCGTGAGCCGCACGCCGCCTGCGAGGAGCTCGGCCCGCCGCAGGCCGACCGCGAGGTCGCGGTCGCCGAGGTTGAACCACACGTCGACGCCGAGCTCGCGCATGCCGTCCATGACGTTGAACGTGTCGTCGCGCAGGCCCCAGCCGCGCTCGTCGATGCGGTCGGCGAGCCAGAACGCGCACAGGTCCGGGTCGGGGGAGACGTAGGCGCCGTAGATCTCGACGTCGTCGCCGGTGTTGGCGACGACCACGAGCTCGTCACCGACCAGGTCCAGCATGCCGCGCGCGAGCTTGGCACCCCCGGTGCCGCCCGCCAGGACGACGACGCTCACTCGGAGATTGCCTGGCCGACTGCCTCATCGGCCGTCGACGCCCACGCGAACAGCCCCTCCACGCCGGTGACGGCGAACAGCCGCTGCGTCGTCGCCGATCCGCGCACGAGGATGAACGGCGATCCCTGCTCGGTGCGGCGCCGGCGCTCGCTGATGAGCGTGGCGAGACCCGTGGAGTCGATGAAGTCCAGGCCCCCGAGGACGAGCACGATCGGCCCGTCGCCGAAGGCGTCGGCCAGCTGCGGCGCCGTCGCGAGGTCGAGCTCACCTTCCGGAGTCAGGACTCGGACGCCGTTGCGCTGCTCGGTCGCGAGGCGGAAGGCAGGCGGGCCAGCTGCGCTCATGGACGGGGAATGTACTGACGGATCACGCGGCGCGGTAACGCTCCATCGCGACCCGCCGTTCCGCGGCGTGGTCGACGATCGGGGCGGGGTAGTCCTTCCCGATGGTGCAGTCGGCCTGCCGCTGTTCGTCATCGGACATCGTCCATGGTTCACCCAGCTTTGCGTCGGGGACGTCGGAGAGCTCAGGAATCCAGCGCCGGACGTAGCGTCCGTCGGGGTCGAAGCGCTCCTGCTGGCGCGTCGGGTTGAACAGCCGCTGGAAGTACGGGGCCGGATCCGTGCCGGTCGAGGCGACCCACTGCCAGCCGCCGTTGTTGGAGCCGACGTCCCCGTCGAGCAGGTGCTCCATGAAGTGCGCCTCACCCAGTCGCCAGTCGAGGTGCAGGTCCTTCACGAGGAACGACGCGACGATCATCCGCGCGCGGTTGTGCATCCAGCCCATGACGCGCAGCTGGCGCATGGCGGCGTCCACGACCGGATAGCCGGTCTCGCCCGCCTTCCAGGCCGCGAGCGCGTCGGGGTCGTCGTCCCACGCCAGCGTGCCCCGGTAGCGCTCCTGGAACTCCATCCGCGCCGCCTCCGGGTGGTGCAGCAGGACCGCGCCGTAGAAGTCGCGCCAGGCGAGCTCGGAGCGGTACACCTCGGCGCCACGGCCGCCGGCGGCGCGGACGCGCTCCTCGAGCCACAGCGGCGACAGCGTCCCGAACCGCAGGTGTACCGACAGTCGCGAGGTGTCGTCGGCCAGGACGTTGCGTCCCGTCCCGTAGCCGCGGATCTCCGAGCGCACCCAGCGCTTCGCCGCCTTCTGGGCCGCGGCCTCCGAGGCCGGTGGGCGATCGAGGAGGTCGGGCGCGCCGTCGAACCCGAGCGACGCCAGCGACGGCATCCGGCCGATCTTCGCGCCGGACGGCAGCTCGATCGCGCGGGGCGCCGGCACGACCGAGCGGCGCTCCTGGCGCGTCCAGCTCCGCAGGAACGGGCTGAACACCGTGTACGGCCTGCCGTCCTTCGTGAGGACCCGGTTCAGGTCGGCGATGTAGATCCCGGGATGCCGCACGAGCGGCACGTCGCCGAGCGCCTCGTCCACCCGGTCGTCGCGCGCGCGTGCGAAGCCGGTCGTCTCCTCGCTGCAGTGGACGGCGTCGGCGCCGACCTCGCGCACCACCTCGGGCAGGACCTCCTCCGGCGCCCCGCTGCGCACCGCCAGCCGGCCGCCGCGCGCACGCAGCTCCTCGTCGAGCGCGTGGAGCGCGTCGAGCATCCACGCCGTCCGGCCCGCGGAGCGGAAGCGGCCCCCGAGGAGCACGGGATCGAAGACGAACAGGGGCAGCACGCGATCGTGCTCGCGGGCGGCCTCGGCCAGCGCGGGCAGATCGTGGACCCGGAGGTCCCGGCGGTACCAGACGACTGCTGTGGTCATCGCAGATGCCTACGGGTAGGCGGCTGCCTAGGATGAACCACGTGACGACGGACACGGGCGGACGCCTGCTCTGGGAGCCCAGCGCCGAGGCGATCGAGCGCACGACGATGACCGCGTATGCGCGGTGGTTGCAGAAGGAGCGCGGACTGCGCTTCGACGGCTACCACGACCTCTGGCAGTGGTCGGTCGACGACATCGAGGCGTTCTGGGCCTCGATCTGGGACTTCTTCGAGGTCAAGGCGGAGCGCCCGTACAAGCGGGTCCTCGGGCGGCGGGAGATGCCGGGGGCCGAGTGGTTCCCCGGCGCACGGCTGTCCTACGCCGAGCACATCTTCCGCGACCGCGACGACGCGGCCGTCGCGATGATCCACGAGTCCGAGGCGCGGGACCGCGGCGAGGTCACCTGGGGCGAGCTGCGCGAGCAGGTCGCCGGCATCGCGGCCGGTCTGCGCGAGATGGGCGTCGGGCACGGCGATCGCGTCGTCGGCTACCTGCCGAACATCCCCGAGACGATCGCGATCTTCCTCGCCTGCGCGAGCATCGGCGCGACGTGGTCGTGCTGCTCGCCGGACTTCGGCATCCGCTCCGTGGTCGACCGCTTCGCGCAGATCGAGCCGAAGGTGCTCTTCGCGGCGGACGGCTACCGCTACGGCGGCAAGGACTTCGACCGCCACGACGCCATCGCGCAGCTGCAGGGCCAGCTCCCGACGCTGCAGCACACGGTCGTCGTGCCCTACCTCGATCCGGAGGCGACGACCGGCGACCTCGAGCGCGCCTCGACGCTGCCGGAGATGCAGCGCGAGGGCGAGCTGACGTTCGCCCAGCTGCCGTTCGCCCATCCGCTCTGGGTCCTCTACTCGTCGGGGACGACCGGGCTTCCCAAGGCCATCGTCCACGGGCAGGGCGGCGTGCTCCTCGAGCACCTGAAGGTCCTGGGACTCCAGGCCGACCTCCAGGCGGAGGACCGGTTCTTCTGGTTCACGACCACCGGCTGGATGATGTGGAACTTCCTCGTCGGCGGCCTGCTGACCGACGCGACGATCCTGCTCTACGACGGCAACCCGGCGACGCCGAGCCTCGACCGCCTGTGGGACTTCGCGTCGGACACCGGCATGACGTGCTTCGGCACGAGCGCCGCGTACATCTCCGCCTGCATGAAGTCCGACGTCCGTCCCGCCGAGGGCCGTGACCTCAGCCGCCTGCGCTCGGTCGGATCGACGGGCTCGCCGCTGTCCCCCGACGGCTTCCGCTGGGTCTACGAGCACGTGGGCTCCGACACCTGGCTGTTCTCCACGAGCGGCGGCACGGACGTCGTCAGCGCCTTCGTCGGCGGGGTGCCGACGCTGCCCGTCTACGAGGGCGAGCTGCAGGGCCGGGCGCTGGGCGCCGCGATCCAGGCCTGGGACGAGGAGGGCCGGGCGGTCGTCGGCCAGGTCGGCGAGCTCGTCCTCACCGAGCCGCTGCCGTCGATGCCGGTGTTCTTCTGGGGCGACCCCGACGGCGAGCGCTACCGCGACTCGTACTTCTCGGTGTACCCGGGCATCTGGCGCCACGGCGACTGGATCGAGATCACCGAGCGCGGCACCGCGATCATCTCCGGCAGGTCGGACTCGACGATCAACCGCGGCGGCATCCGGATGGGGACGGCCGAGATCTACAGCGCCGTCCTCGCGCTCGACGAGATCCGCGACGCGCTCGTCGTCGACATCCCGCAGGAGGGCGAGGAGTCGTGGCTGCCGCTGTTCGTCGTGCTCGAGGACGGCGCCGAGCTGGACGACGACCTCGTGAAGGCGATCCGCAAGCGCGTCCGCGAGGACTGCTCTCCGCGGCACGTGCCCAGCGAGGTCATCGCGATCGACGCCGTCCCGCGCACGCTGTCGGGCAAGGCGCTGGAGGTGCCGGTCAAGCGCATCCTCATGGGCACCGCGCCCGAGAAGGCGGCCAGCCGGGACTCGCTCGCGAACCCCGAGGCACTCGACTGGTTCGCGGAGCTGGCGAAGAGCCGCGAGTGAGCCTGCTCGCCGTCGCGGAGGAGGCCGCGATCGCGGCGGGCGAGCTGCTGCGCGAGCGCTTCGAGGCGGGCGTCGAGCGCGCGCTGCGGACGAAGTCGACGCCGACCGATCTCGTGTCCGCGGCCGACCTCGCGGCGGAGGCCGCGATCCGCGAGGTGCTGACCGCGCGGCGCCCTGACGACGCCGTCCTGGGGGAGGAGGGGCGGCCGGCAGGGCGATGAGGACGCGCTGCTCTGGGTCGTCGACCCCCTCGACGGCACGCTGAACTTCCTGCACGGGCTCCCGGCCTGGTGCGTGAGCGTCGCCGTGCGCGACGCCGACGGGCCCCTGGCGGGCGTGATCCTCGATCCGCTGCGCGGCGAGCTGTTCGCCGCGTCCCGGGACGGGGAGGCGCGCCTCGGCGAGGCCGTGCTCGGCGGCTCGGCGTGCACCGAGCTCGCGCAGGCCATCGTCGGCACCGGCTTCGCGTACGAGGCGCAGGTGCGGGGTGGCCAGGGCGAGGCGGTCGCGCGCCTGCTGCCGAGGATCGCGAACCTGCGCCGCACCGGCGCGTGCGCGCTGGACCTCGCGTGGACCGCGGCCGGGCGCCTGGACGCGTTCTACGAGCGCGCGGTCCAGGAGTGGGACGTCGCGGCCGGGGAGCTCATCTGCGCCCGGGCCGGGCTCGTGGTGGAGCGCATGCCGGCCGTCGACGGGATGCCGGCAGGGATCCTGGCCGCGCCCCCGGCGTTCGCGGACGACCTCCGCGCCGTCGTCGGCTAGGGGCTAGCGCGGCAGGCGCCGCACGACGGCGCCCGGCAGCAGCTTCACCACGAGCGCGAGCGCCCGCATCGAGCGCGGGACGTAGACGACGCCGCGTCCCCGCCGCAGCGCGTCGACGGTCGCCTCGGCGACCTGGGCGGGCGTCGCGGACAGCGGCGGCGCCTTGCGGCCCGCCGTCATCTGCGTCGGGACGAAGCCGGGACGGACGACGAGCACGCGCACGCCCGTCGCGTCGGCGATGCCGCGGGCGAGGAAGTCCGTGGCCGCCTTGCCCGCGGCGTAGACGTAGTTCGCCGGCCGGGGGCGCTCCGCTGCGACCGACGACAGCAGCACGATCGACCCCGAACCCTGCCGCTCCAGCCGCGCGGCGAGGCGCAGGAGCGCCGAGCCGCCGCCGAGCGCGTTGGTGCGCAGGAGGGCGACGGAGGCATCCGGATCCTTCGCGCCCGGCCATTCGTCGCCGAGCGCGCCGAACGCCACCACCGCCACGTCCACGCTGCCGCCGGCCGCGGCCCACGCGGCGTCGAGCGCCGCCTCGTGCTCGTCGGTCGCGTCGGCGTCGAAGGCGATCGTCTCCACGCGCGCACGGCCGACGGCGGTCGCCCCGAAGCGCTCGGGCGAGCGGCCCGCGAGCACGGCGACGTCCGGATCGAGCGCCTGCGCGATCGCGACCCCGAGCTCGGAGCCGCCCCCGAGCACGAGGACGGACGTCATTCGCCGTGCACGTTCACGTGCTCGGCCTCGACGTAGTACTTGATGCGGACCTCGCCGGGGAACCCGCCGTCGTAGTCGTGGCCGGTGTACTTGTGGGAGAGCTGGTTGATGTGGTCCTGGGCGCCCTCGAACTGCGTCTCGGTGACGCGCCCGCGGATCTGCGCGTACGTGTAGGGGTCCTCCGAGCCGGCGACCAGGATCGTCACGCGCGGATCGCGGTCGATGATCTTCGGCCACACCCGTCCCTGCGACGTGTTCAGCGTGATGCGATCGCCCTCGACGTCGATCCAGGTGTAGACGGAGAAGACGCTGCCGTCCTTGCGACCCATCGAGACCGTCGCGAAGTTCCTGCCCGCCAGCAGCGCCCGTGCGCGCTCGTCCATCGGCTCTCCTCTGTGGGGGGAGCCTTCGTATCACTCCTGTGCGCCCCGCGGCGGACCGGCCCCCCTCAGGTGAGGGGTCCAGGGCGGTCGACGCCCCCTGAACGCGGGCTGGGGCGGAGGCCCGGGCGGGTGCAGCCTGGGTGCATGGCACACGTCATCCGCGACGATCCCGCCCGGCGGCGTCGTGCCGCTGCACGCCACCCGGACCCGTGGGCGACGAGACGTAGTGCCCGGAGCGGGATTCGAACCCGCACTGCATCGGGTTTGAGCCGATCGCCTCTGCCAGTTGGGCTACCCGGGCGCGGTCGACATCGTACGACCACGCCCGGCCGCCGACCTATGATCGGCGCGTCAGCGGGCGTGGTGGAACGGTAGACACGCCGGCCTTAGGAGCCGGTGCTCTCACGAGCGTGTGGGTTCGAATCCCTCCGCCCGCATCCCTCGGTGCTCAGCCGATCCGCTCGTCGATGCGGACGTGGACGGTCTCGCCCGCCTCCTTGCCGATCGCCTTGCGCAGCTTGGCCCTGACGGGCAGCCGGTGCGTGCCGTCGCCCTGCGCCATGAGTGCGCCCTCGAACGGCTCGCCGTCGATCGCGCCGCGGATCTTCACGAGCCCGCGCGTGCCGAAGAGCGTCGCAGCGTCGTCCATGACGACGCACGTCCACGCCCCCGGGTTGTCGCCCTTGTGAAGCTGGGCGTCGAACTCTTTCACCATGTCCCCGAGACGCTCGCGGACGGCCGAACTCATCGCCGGCCGAAGAGATTCAGCAGCGACAGGAAGATGTTCACGATCGAGACGAAGATGCCGGTGGCGAGCCACACGATGTCGTCCTCGGTCGCGTGCTTGCGGACGTAGTTGAAGTCCACCACGAGCAGCGCGCAGGAGACGACGATCACGGCGATGCTCAGCAGCGGGTTCCCGGCGCCGCCGACGAGCAGCAGGATCAGGCTGATGCCGAACAGGCCGAGCATCGCGAAGGACAGCGGGCGGATCCACCGCGCGAGGTCCTTCGAGGTCGCCAGGCCGATCGCGCCCATGAGCAGGACCGCCAGCGCGGTCCCGGCCGCGGCCTGGGTGATCGCCTCCGGGTCGCTCTGGACGTACTCGTTGAGGACCGGGCCGAGGCTGATCCCGAGGATGAGCGCCGCCGCGAAGAGCCACAGCATCCCGATCGGTCCCGCGCGCAACGGCCGGACGAACGACTGGGCGAAGATCATCCCGATCGCGACGAACCCGAGGATCGTGGCCGTCCCGGGCGCGACGTCGCGGCCGATGAGCGACCCGACGGCGAGGAAGGCGATGGCGACGCCGACCAGCAGCATCACCTGACCGAAGATCGCGGTCGTCTGACTGGTGGCGCGGGCGCGCTCGTCGGCGTAGATGCTCATGGCACCCGCACCCTAACCAGCGCTAGCCCCCGCCCGTGACCTCGATGTCCACGTCGATGTTGCCCCGCGTCGCGTTGGAGTACGGGCAGCGCTCGTGCGCCGCGGCGACGAGCTCCTCGGCGTCGGCCTGGGGGAGCCCGGGCACGTTCGCCTTCAGCCGCACCGCCAGCCCGAACTTGCCGCCCGGGCCGCTGCGGCCGATGTCCACCTCGGCCGTCAGCGTCGCGCCGTCGACGACCGACTCGCGCTCCTCGCGCCGCGCGACGCTGCGCATCGCGTTGGCGAAGCACGCCGCGTAGCCCGCGGCGAAGAGCTGCTCGGGATTCGTCCCGTCGCCGCCAGGACCGCCCATCCGCTCCGGCATGCTCATCTCGAGGTCGAGCTTGCCGTCGTCGGTCCGGACGTGGCCGTTACGTCCTTTGTCGGTCGCCGTTGCGACCGCGGTGTAGAGCGCCTTCACGCAACCGACGCTAGCGCGGGACGCAGTGCGGGCGCGAGGTCACCCGCGGTCGACGACCGAGACGCCCGCCGAGTCCCAACCAGCCGGCCATGAGCTCGAGCTCGTCCGCGAGCGCCTCGGCGGTGTGCGGCGGGGCGCCGGGCTCGGCGTGCGCGGCCTGCACGAGCAGGAGGCCGGCCTTGCGGTCGGCCTTGAGGTCGACCCGCGCGACGAGCGTGTCGCCGAGCAGGAACGGCAGCACGTAGTACCCGTGCACGCGCTTCGGCGCCGGGACGTAGATCTCGATCCGGTAGCGGAAGCCGAACAGCCGCTCCGCGCGCGGGCGTTCCCAGACGAGCGAGTCGAACGGCCCGACGAGCGCCCGCGCGTCGACGGAGCGCGGCAGCTTCGCGCCCGGATCGACGTAGGCCGCCTGACCCCAACCCTCCACCTGCACCGGCGCGAGCTCGTCGCCCTCGACGAGCTCGGCGACCCGCGCCCGCGCGTCGGCCACCGGCAGACGGAAGTAGTCGCGCAGGTCGCGCTCGGTCGCGACCCCGAGCGCGCGCGCCGCGATGCGGACGAGCTCGCGCTGGGCGTCGGCCACGTCGGGCGTGGGCGTCTCGATGACGGCCCGGGGCAGGACCCGCTCGGGCAGGTCGTACAGGCGCTCGAACCCCCGTCGCCGCGCCGATGTCACCTGTCCGCTCCAGAACAGGAACTCCAGCGCGCGCTTCGTGTGGGACCAATCCCACCACGGCCCCGACCTGCGCCGCTGGTCGCCCTCGAGCGCCGCCAGCTCGCTCGCTGCGACAGGCCCGCGCTCGCCGACCGTCTCCAGGACGCGCTCGACGAGGTCCGGGTGCTCTTCGGCGACCTTCCGGATGCCGCCCCACGCGTCGAGGTACGCGGACTCCATCCGCCACCGCAGCAGCGGCTGCACCGCGACCGGCAGCAGCGACGCCTCGTGTCCCCAGTACTCGAACAGTCGCCGCGGCGCGTTCCACGACGCGCGGTCGAGCATCTCGGTGTCGTACGGGCCGACCCGCGCGAAGAGCGGCAGGTAGTGGGCGCGCTGCAGCACGTTCACCGAGTCGATCTGCAGCAGCCCGACGCGCGAGAGGACCTTGCGCAGCGCCCATCCGTCGGACGGCTTCTCGCGCAGGCCGTCGGCGAAGCCCTGCGCCCAGAGCGCCATGCGCCGCGCCTGCGCGGCCGAGAGGCGCTCGCGCGGCCTGGGCGACATCGCGCCGAATCTACCCCCGGGTGCCGACGGCTACCGTCACGGTGTGACCCTCGAGCACTTCGACCTCGGTCGCGAGGCGGCCGATTCCGGCGCGTTCGTCCGCCAGGACAGCAGCTTCCGCGACGCCGTCAGCGCGGACGGATCGACGGAGTTCCCCGCCGCGGCCGGCCGCTACCACCTCTACGTCGCACGCGCCTGCCCCTGGGCGCACCGCACGCTCATCGTCCGCACGCTGAAGGGCCTGGAGGGGGCGATCGACGTCTCCTACGCGCACCCGTTCCGCGACGATCGGGGCTGGGCGTTCCCCGGCGGCGACCACGTCGACCAGCTCAACGGCTTCGACCTGCTGTCGGAGGCGTACGAGCGCACCGATCCCGCCTTCGAGGGCCGCGTGTCCGTCCCCGTCCTGTGGGACAAGGTGACGGGGCGGATCGTGAACAACGAGTCCTCCGAGATCATCCGGATGCTCAACAGCGAGTTCGACGCGTTCGCCGAGCACCCGGAGGTCGACCTCTATCCGGACGACCTCCGCCCGGAGATCGACCGGATCAACCACCGGGTCTACGAGGAGATCAACAACGGCGTCTATCGCGCCGGGTTCGCCCGCAGCCAGGAGGCCTATGACGAGGCCTTCGACACGCTGTTCGCCGCCCTCGCGTGGCTCGAGGAGCTGCTCGGCGAGCGCCGCTACCTCGCCGGCGACCGCATCACCGAGGCCGACTGGCGGCTGTTCACGACCCTCGCCCGCTTCGACGCCATCTACTACGTGCACTTCCGCTGCAACGGCCGGCTGATCGCGGACCACCCGAACCTGTGGGCGTACGCGCGCGAGCTCTACGCGCAGCCCGGGGTGGCCGAGACGTTCGACCTCGCCGAGGCGAAGGAGCACTACTACACGACGCACGACGAGCTGAACCCGAAGCACATCATCCCGAAGGGGCCGTTCCAGGACTGGACCGCGCCGCACGGGCGCGGCGCATGACCGGCGCGCAGGCGTTCGACTACGTCGTCGTCGGCTCGGGCTCGGGAGGCTCGGTCGTCGCGCGGAGGCTGGTGGACGCGGGTGCGTCCGTCGCGCTCGTCGAGGCGGGCCGCCGGGACGAGAACCCGGCGATCCACGACCCGGGCCGCTGGCCGGAGATGCCGTTCTCGCAGGACGACTGGGCCTGGTACACGGAGCCGCAGGAGGCCTGCCACGGCCGCCGGATCTACTGGCCGCGCGGGAAGGTGCTCGGCGGCACGAGCACGATGAACGGGATGGTCTACATCCGCGGCGACCGGCTCGACTACGACGGCTGGGCGTACCACGGGTGCCCGGGCTGGTCCTACGAGGACGTGCTGCCGCTGTTCAGGCGCTCCGAGGACTTCGACCGCGGCGAGAGCGAGGCCCACGGCGTCGGCGGCCCGCTGCACGTCACGACGCGCTACGAGCCGCATCCGCTGCTCGCCGCGATGCAGGAGGCCTGCCTGGAGGCGGGCATCCCGTACAACGCCGACCACAACGACGGCGGCGAGCTCGACGGCGTCGGCCCGGCACAGCTCACGATCCGCGACGGTCGCAGGCACACGGCGGCCGTGGCGTTCGTGCACCCGATCCTCGACCACCCGAACCTGACCGTGCTCACGGACGCACGAGCGCTCGGGCTGCGCTTCGACGGTGCGCGCTGCACCGGCGTGGAGATCGCGCGCGACGGGGCGACGGAGGTCCTGGAGGCGACCGCCGAGGTGGTCCTGAGCGCGGGGTCGCTGGAGTCCCCGCGGCTGCTCATGCTGGCCGGGATCGGGCCGGCCGAGGAGCTCGCGCGCCACGGCATCGCCTCGCGCGTGGACCTGCCGGGCGTCGGCGGCAACCTGCACGACCACTACATCGCGCCGGTGCTGCACTCCTCGCCGGTCGAGGTGCCGGCCGTCCGGCCCGGGCTGCAGCACCACCACGTCCACCTCTTCTGGCGCAGCCGCCCCGGCCTGCGGGTGCCGGACACGCAGCCGGTCATGTTCCACCTGCCGTTCGGCGCGGACTGGTTCGAGATGCCCGCGCACGGCTGGACGTTCACGCCGGGCCTCGTGCGCACCCAGAGCCGCGGCCGGCTGCGACTGACGTCGGCCGACCCGACCGCGCCGCTCTCGATGGACCCGCGCGCGATGTCCGTCGACGCCGATCTCGACGCGCTCGCCGCCTCGGTCGAGCTCATGCGCGAGGTGGGCCACCAGCCGGCGCTGCGGGAGTGGACGACGGGCGAGGTCTATCCCGGCCCCGACGTCCGCACGCGCGAGGAGGTCCGCGACTACGTGCGCAAGACCGTCGGCTCCTACCACCACCAGGTCGGCACCTGCAAGATGGGTCAGGACCCGGACGCCGTGGTCGACCCGGAGCTGCGCGTGTACGGCGTGGAGGGCCTGCGCGTCGCGGACGCGTCGATCATGCCGTTCATCACGACGGGCAACACGAACGCCCCGACGTTCATGATCGGCGAGAAGGCCTCGGATCTGCTGCTGGCAGCGCAGGGGAAGGAGGTCGTGACGGCGACCTCCAGCATCGCGTCCTAGACTGCCGGGGCGCTGGGGGACTGGTGTATCGGTAACACGGCGGTCTCCAAAACCGCAACGCCAGGTTCGATTCCTGGGTCCCCCGCTCTCGAGATATCCCCGAGCGATCTGAGCCTTCGGCGCGCCCTGGCGCCGCGGGGCGCCAGGGCGCGCCTCTGGATCAGCGGAAGGCGTGCTGGTTGCCCCAGTGGGCCACCTCGCGCCCGATCCTCGCGCCCTCCGTGTCGGCGAACCGGAAGTGGATGCCGGACCAGATGCGGGCTTCGACGATGTCGTCTCGCAGCTGCGAGAAGCTCGTGAACTGCCGCGTCACGCCGCCGGGGGTGGTGCCGCTGAACCCCGCTTGGTCCCGGCCGTAGAAGTCCTGCATCGTGTCCACGACCGCGCCGCCGAACGTCGCCAGGCCGCTCGGGTGCTCGGGGTAGGTAGGGGAGGCGATCAGCGCCGTCCAGTCCGGGTCGGCCACAGTCGCGCGGTTTCCGTCGCTCGCCGCCTCCCGGATGGCGTGGAACGGCCGCCAGAAGCTGTACCGAGCCTTGTCGCGCCAGGTCACGATCAGCGCGTCCGCGGCGTTCGTGTACACGCGCGCCAACAGCCGGGCGTGATCGGCCAGGGTGCCTCCCTGGCTGCCCGCGACCGAGCGGATGATGCTCGCCATCGTCGCGGTCGCGTTCGTCGTGCCCCAATACTCGGCCGCCGCCGTCTGGTCAGGCGTCCGGGTCGAGCCCGTCGCCCGGCCGACCGCCTTCACCTCGTTGAGATCGGCCGCATATGCCGCCGAGTCGAGCGGGTGGGGTGCGCCGCCGCGGAAGCGATCCGGGTCGCGCAGGACGAACGGTGTGACGTCCTTCAGCCAGGCCCCCGGATCGGTCATCGTCGCCGGCGGTACCAGCCGCCAGCCGCCCGGCAGCGTGGACTCCGCGAAGCGGAACGGCCCGAAGCGACCGTCCCCGGCGCGCGCCGCGAGCAACTCGGTCGCGGCGGCTTCGCCCGTGGCGATCCCACCGGCCTTCGCCGGCCCGTCCGGGATCGGAAGGAGCGCAGCCTCGTAGGCGGCCTCGATCACGGGCAGACGGGTAGCGGGAATCCCGAGCCCGCCGTTGACGAGTACGTGACGCGCGGCGGCCGCGACGGCGGCGTCCTGCGAATACCAACGCTTGGCCACGGGCGAGGAGACGTAGGGCTCGTGGCTGCAGACGATCGCGTTGACTGCGTCGTAGACGGCGGCGTGGACCATCGCCAGGTGCGCGGCCGAGACAGCCCCCTGGCCGGCGCCCGGGGGCGACGCAGTGCCGGGCGACTGCAGCGCCGCGGCGGCGACCTGGTTCCAGTCTGTCACCGCGTCCGCGCGGGCCGACGTCGGTGTCGCGAGCACGGCGAGAAGGGCAATACCGCCGAGCACGGTGCGCAGTGAGCGGGTGGCGCGCATGGCGACTCCTCCCATTCGTGGACCGGGAGGGCCGCGTGACGTCCCGTGGCTTTGGTGGTCTCCGAGGCTTCCGTCCGGTGCGGCCCCAGGCCGACCCTCTCGGGTCCACCCGCCCAAGTCAACTCGCGACGTGTGGTCCCGGCACGCTCGCCTCGCAGCGCCCGCGCTGCCATCGCTCCTTGTGCCGCCGTCTTGCACAGACACACGTGGGGCTGTGACCAGCCGCGCCGCGTTCCTCGAAGGGCGGCGTACCAATCGTCTTGACCCGCTCGCTCATCAGGTGAGAACATCGATCGGCCCAGACGATCACAGGGGGAGCCATGGTGCGTCTAGCTCGGGTCTTCTTGGTAGTCGCCGCCATCGCCGCGGTGACCGCTCCGTCGGCAGCCGCCGTCCCTGACCGGAAGCTCTCCGGGCTGCTCGGCGACATGTGGACGACGATCCTCGAGACGCCGGTTGCCGACAATCCAGTCGCGGGCGGTGACCCCTGCATTCAGCTCGGCGCGAACATCGTTGCGCCATTCGGCGGTGGGTCGGAATTCACGTGCATCGTCAAGCCAGGGACGAGGCTGTTCGTGGCCGCCTACAGCGCCGAGTGCAGCACGGTCGAGGGTCCACCGTTCCACGGGGACGACGAGGCCGAGCTGCGCGATTGCGCCGAGGACAATGTCGCTGAGTTCGAACCGGTGACCGCCACCCTCGACGGCCGACCGATCGCGCTCACCCAGGTCCAGACCGCGCTGCTGGACTTCGTCCTGCCACCGGACAACGTCTTCGGCCTGGAGGCGGGGACGACGGGTCAGTCGGTGGGGGACGGGTGGGTCGCGCTGCTGCACCCGCTCACGCCCGGGTCGCACGAGATCCAGATCTTCATAGACGGGGACCTCACAAACACCACCACCATCGAGGTCCAGCCCAGAGCCTGACGCTCGGCAATCGCCAGGGACAGATCACGCTCGACCGCTACGGTCACCTCATGCCCGGCGCGGGTGCCGAGGCCCGTGGGCTGCTCGATGCCTATCTGGATCGCCAGATCTGACCCTGGCGTACCCACCGCCGTACCTACAAGGCTCTAGGATCTCGCGCCGGCGGGGCGTTTCGTGTCCGGAGGCCGGGTCTCCAAACCGCAACGCCAGGTTCGATTCCTGGGTCCCCCGCTCGGCCGCACGATCACGTTGTGGGGAGGAGTGAGCGAATGACGACTGGGTCACCCGAGGTTGCCGAGGACGGCGTCCCCAACCCCGTGTTCCACCACGTGAACCTCACGACGACGCGGCTCGACGAGATGATCGCGTGGTACGGGCTCGCGGCCGGGCTGCGCCCGAACTTCCGCGACCCGAACATCGCGTTCCTCACGAACGACCACGCCAACCACCGCCTCGCGCTGCTGGCCCATCCGGCGCTGCGCGACAACCCCGACAAGATCGCGCACACCGGGATCCACCACACGGCGTTCGAGTTCGGGTCCCTGGACGAGCTGCTCACGCGCTACGAGACGCTGAAGGGCCACGGCATCGTGCCGCACTCGTGCCTCGACCACGGGCTGACGACGTCGTTCTACTACGCCGATCCCGACGGCAACAACGTCGAGATGCAGGTCGACAACTTCGGCGACTGGGCGGCGTCGGCGGAGTGGATGCGGACGGCGCCGGAGTTCGTCGCCGACCCGATCGGCAAGTTCATCGATCCGGAGCAGATCGCCGAGACGAGGCGGGCGGGCGTCGACCCGCAGGAGATCCACCGCCGCGGCTTCGCGGGCGAGTTCGCGCCGGCGGTGACGCCGAGCCTCGGTCTGCCCGAGGTCTGACCGAAGGAGATCTGATGCCCGACGTCGAGCTGTACTGGGGGCCCGGGTCCTGCGCGCGCGTGCCGTTCATCGCGCTGGAGGAGGCGGGCGCGGACTTCACGCTGCACGTGATCAACCGGTTCGCCGGGGACGCGAAGTCGCCGGAGTACCTCGCGGTCAATCCGAAGGGCAAGGTCCCGACGCTCGTCGTCGACGGCTGGATCCTCACGGAGAACCCCGCCATCCAGACGTACATCGCCGGCGCGTACCCGGACGCGGCGCTGCTGCCCACGGGCGATGTGCGGACGCAGCTCGACGCGCTGTCGACGATGGCGTGGTTCGCCAGCGGCATGCATCCCCACGTCGGCCGCCTGCGCTTCCCGGCGAACGCGACGGCCGACGGGCCGGAGGCGTACGACGGGATCCGGGCGTCGTCGCGCGCCGAGCTCGAGAAGGGCTTCGCGATCCTCGAGCGCCGCCTGGCCGATCGGGAGTGGCTCTTCGGCGACTGGTCGATCGTGGACGGCTACATGCTGTGGCTGTGGTTCCGCGCGACGGGGTCGGGCATGGACGGGACGCCGTTCCCGCGTTGCGCCGAGCATGCGCGGCGCAACGAGGCGCGTCCGGCCGTCGCACGCGTGCTCGACCGCGAGGAGCTCGAGTTCTCGCGCTTCGTCGAGGCCGGGACCGTCCCGGACGACATCCCGCCGCACCAGGTCGGCCGCGCGCCCGACGTGTCCGCGCAGCGCACCGCCTAGATGCGCCGGGCCTCGATCGTCCTTGGCGACCATCCCCACTTCGCGCCGCTGCGATCGGGCGAGGTCGCGCCGGAGGGTCTGGAGCTCGAGTTCGTCGACGTCGAGCCGACCAACCGGGCGTTCGCGCCGATGCTGCGGGAGGGCCGCTACGACGTCTCGGAGATGGCCATCACCGTCTTCCTGCAGGCGGTCGAGGTGGGCAAGCCGGTGTGGCTGCTGCCCGTCGTCGCCGTCGGCGGCTTCCACCACGGCAGCATCTACTGCAACCCGGCCACGGGCGTCTCGGCGCCGGGCGATCTCGCCGGCCGGCGCGTCGGGGTCCGGGCCTACAGCCAGACGACGGGGCTGTACGTGCGCGGGGTGCTGGCCGAGGAGCACGGCGTCAGCGCCGACCAGATCACCTGGGTGACGACGGAGGGCTCGCACGTCGCCGAGTACGAGGACCCGGCGAACGTCGAGCGCTCCGACGAGAGCCTCGTCGGCCTCCTGGAGCGCGGTGAGATCGACGCAGCGATCCTCGGCCCCGGCCGCGAGCCCACGCCGTGGTGCGTGCCGCTCATCCCGGACGCCGCGACGGTGGGCGAGGCGTGGGGGACGCGCCACGGGCTCATCCCGATCAACCACATGGTCTGCGTCGGGCCCGCGATCGCGGAGTCCGCAGAGCTGACCGCCGGCCTGACGTCGGCGTTCCGCCGCGCCTACGACGCCGCCGCGACGCCGCCCGGCGCCGCGATCACGCTCGACCGCGGCGTCATCGAGTCGAGGATCGCGTTCGCGCTCGGCCTGGCGCGGGCGCAGGGCCTCGTGTCGTCCGACCTCGACATCCCGGCGATGTTCGCGGCCTAGCCCGGCCTGCCGGTGCGGGTCACCCCACCGCGTCCGGTGGGCCAGGGCAGGTGCCGCGCGTCGGAGCGCGGCACGCGGTACACGTCGATGCCGTGGTCGATCGTCGTCACGACGATCTCCAGCCGCCCGTCGCCGTCGATGTCGGCGATCGACGGCGCCGCCGCGATCCCGACGCCGTTGCCGTTGGCGGTCTGACGCCGGAGACGGACCTCGCGCAGCTTGCGCCCCGTCGCGGACAGCACGACGAGACGCCCCGCGCCGGGCGACGGGCCGTAGGTCCCGAAGACGAGCTCGGGGCGCCCGTCGCGGTTGAGGTCGGCGGCCACGACCTCCGACGCGAACGTCTCCGGCGCGCCGCGCGTGTAGTCGTAGCTCCAGAGCTTCCTGCCGCCCGGGCCGACGGCCCACACGCGCCCGTCGGGCACGGCGGCGACGATCTCCGGGCGGCGGTCGCCCCGGATGTTCACGATCGTCGGCGCCGGGATGCCGCTCGGCGGATAGAGGTCGTCGCCGCGCGCGGCCGGCTTGCCGGTCAGCGGCATGCGCTCGAAGCCGCGGTGGCGGCGGGCCGACCGGGCGCCGCCGCCCTGCGCGCTGTCGAGCACGGCGAACGCGTAGGACTGGGTCTCGTAGGGCTCGTGGCGCTCGACGTTCGGCAGCCCGATGACCTCGTTGCGGCCGTCGCGGTCGAGGTCCGCGATCGACGGCGGCGACGCGGTCCACTGCAGCCACGCGTTGCGGTTGATGTCGGGCCACGGCCCCGTGTGGCGGTGCATGTGGTCGTCCTCGACGCGCGGGCTCAGCCACCGGATGAACTGGCCCCAGCCGAGGCGCGCGCCGGCGTGCGCGTTCTCGCGGTTCGTGTACCAGGGCGACGCGAGCACCGAGGTCCCGTCGTGGTTGAACACGTTGACGAGGTGGTTGTCGTAGGTGACGACGATCTCCAGCTGCGGGTCGTCGTCGAGCTGGCCGATGCCGACGTTCTCGCCGAACGTCCCGTAGCCGTGGTTGCCGACGCCGTTGAACGTGGCGTCGCTCGCGTCGTACCTCGGCCATCCCGGCTCGTTGCCACCGGACCCGTCGAAGACGAACACCTGCGCGCCGGTCTCCGCCGTGTTCGTCGTCGTCGCGACGACCTCGTCACGCCCGTCCCCGTCGATGTCGGCGGCGGCGAGGCCGCGCGTCTCCGGGCACTGGCCGCCGCTGCACGTCGACGCGGGCCAGCCGGGCCTGACCTGCAGGGCGCCGCCGCGCAGGTCGTAGGCGGCGACCGTCCCGTCGTTGCCGCCCACCACGATCTCCCGGCTGCCGTCCCCGTCGAGGTCGGCGACGACGCTCGGCGCGTAGACCCGTCCCTTGCTCGCCGTCCCCTTGCCCAGCATCCGCCCGCCCGCGTCGAACACGAAGGTCGAGTAGGCGGGCGCGACGATCTCGAGCTTCCGGTCGCCGTCGAGGTCGACGAGCGAGGGGGAGGAGAACCAGCCCGTCTCGCCGGTCGCGATGTGACGCACGAGCCGCGGCGCCGCGACACCCGCGGCGCGCGCCGTCTCCGCGAGCGTCAGCGACGCGGCAGCGAGCAGGACGAGGAGGGCCGGCAGCCATCGGGACATGCGCACGCGGCTACCCACGAGTGCACGTGCGCCACGCCGTACATCCGGCCACCCGCCTGGATCAGGGCACGAACGCCAGGAACACGAAGGACGCGAACAGCACGAGGTGCACGCCCGCCTCCTGGAGCGTCGCTCGGCCCGGCAGCACGGTGAGCGCCGCGACGACGACCGACAGCGCGAGCAGCACCGTCTGCAGCGGGCCGAGGCCGAGCACGAGGGGCGTGTCGATCCAGATCGAGGCGAGCGCGATCACCGGGATCGTCAGCCCGATGCTCGCCATCGCGGACCCGAAGCCGAGGTTGAAGCTCGACTGCATCCGATCGGCGCGGGCGTTGCGGTACGCCGCGAGCGTCTCGGGCAGCAGCACGACGAGGGCGATGACGACGCCGACGGCCGACTGCGGCGCGCCGACGTCGGCCACGACGTCCTCGATGGCCGGCGACTCCAGCTTCGCGAGCCCGACGACCGCGACGAGCGACACGAGCAGCAGCCAGAGGCTGGTCACGGCCGACCGCCGCGTCGGCGGCTCGGCGTGGTGCTCAGGATCGTGGCGCGCCGTCTCGGCAGGAAGGAAGTAGTCGCGGTGGCGCACGGTCTGCATGAGGACGAAGAGCGCATAGAGCACGAGCGACGCGATGGCGGCGAACGTCAGCTGCAGCGGCGAGAACTCGGCGCGTCGAGCGGCTGGTGGTGAACGACGGGCACGACGAGGCTCAGCGTCGCGAGCGTCGCCACGGTCGCCAGCGCGCTCGCGGTTCCCTCGGCGTTGAAGGACGCCGTGCGGTGGCGAAGCGTCGCGACCAACAGCGACAGCCCGACGATCCCGTTGCAGGTGATCATCACGGCGGCGAACACGGTGTCGCGGGCGAGCGTCGACGCCTCGTCCCCGCCGGCCACCATCAGCGTGACGATCAGGGCGACCTCGATCACGGTGACCGCGACCGCGAGGACCAACGAGCCGAAGGGCTCGCCGACACGATGCGCGACGATCTCCGCGTGGTGGACCGCCGCGAGCACCGCGGAACCCAGCAACGCCGCGACGATCACGAGCACGACCGTCCCGGGCTTCGAGCCCCAGGTGACCGCCGTGACGAGCACGGCGAGGACCGGGATGACGGTCGTCCAGGACACTGAGCGAGGGAGCGACAAGCACCTCAGCCTAGGGTCGGTGTGCGCAGGCTTCTGTGCGGTAGCGCACAGCGTTGAGGCGGCGGTCGCGCGTTGACGCACCTGCGTCCAGTACGTAGCGTTCGGCACATGGCTGAGGTCGTGATCGCACCGCCGGGCGCGCAGCCCGACGGCCCGCCTCCTGCGCTGTCCTACGACCGGGACTTCGAGATCGTCCCCCGCAAGGGGCTGATCCTCGTGGCGGTCGCGTTCGTCGCGCTCGTCGTCGGCATCGCGATGGACAAGCTGTGGCCGCTCGTGTTCCTCCACGTCTCGTTCGGCGCGGCGTGGACGATCATCGACCTGTTCCTCGGTCTCGTCCTCGGGCCGATCATGGGCAGCATGCCGCCGGCGGCGCGCGTCGCGTTCACGACGCGGCTCATGCCGAAGATGCTGCTCATCATGCCGACGGTCGTGACGATCACGCTCGCCGCCGGCTGGCAGCTCGGGTCCTACCTCGGGACCGTGACGACCGACTACCCGCTGCACGACTGGCTCGTCGCGAGCTACATCGTCGTCGGGATCATGGCGATCATCGCCCTCGGCCTGCTCGAGCCGGCGAACGTCGCGGTGCTCATCGAGCTGAAGAAGCCCCAGCCCGACTTCGCGGTGATCGAGCGGCTCATGAAGCGCTTCATCTACAGCGCCGGCGTCATCGGGATCATGCAGATCGCGACGCTGGTGATCATGACCAAGATCGCGTCCGGATGACCGAGCGCAAGCTGCCTCCGGTGACGGAGATCGGGATGCTCTCGCTGGCCCTCATCGTGGCCGGCGGCATCTACCTGTCCTCGCACATCCCGGGCGACGTCCCGCTCGCGCCGGCCGTCGTGCTCCTCGTCCTCTCGTTCCTGCTCCTGGTGGGCAACCTCGTCGCGCTGTCGCGCGTGCAGGGCTTCCCGTGGCGGCGGTTCTGGCAGGTCGCGCGCTGGTCCCTGCTGGCCTACGGGATCACCGCGGGGCTCATCGAGTGGGTGTTCCTGCGCAACGACCTGTCGGGCGGCCCGCTCGTCGTCCTCACCCTGTCGCTCGTGGTCTATGCGGTGCACGTCCCGATGCTCATCGGGTTCACCGTCGCCCGCTACTACGAGCGCGACACCTGGCTATCCTGAGTCAGTATTCCGGCATCCGGCGGCCCGTTATCGCGTCGCCGGCCCCGGCATCGCCTGCCGTATGTCCGATATGACCATCGATGCCGGTCGCCGGCAGACGCGATTCGGCATCCACCGGCTGCACCCGAACTACTGACTCACGACACTAGAGCTCCTCGAGCTCAACGGACGGGTCGCGCAGCGCCGCCTCCTCGACCGGCGTCCGGTCGCGGATCAGCCGCTGGATCGGGTCGGTGACGTCCCAGACGTTCACGTTCATCGCGGCGACGAGATGGCCGCTGTCGACCCAGAACGCGATGAACTCCCGCGCCGCGGTGTCGCCGCGCACGACGAGCCGCGACCCGCTCGTCGCCCGCCCCGAGTACTCCATCCCCACGTCGTACTGGTCGGAGAAGAAGTAGGGCACGCGGTCGTACGCCTGGTCGCGGCCGAGCATGTTGCGCGCCGCCGCGGGACCCTGATGCAGCGCGTTGGACCAGTGCTCGGTGCGGATCGGCCCGTGCATCGGATGGTCGTGCTGCGCCACGTCGCCGGCGGCGAAGATCGCCGGTGCGCTCGTCTGCAGGTTGCGGTCGCAGACGACGCCGTCGTCGACGGCGAGGCCGGCCGCCGTGGCGAGCCCGGTCCGCGGCTGGACGCCGATCCCGACGATGACGAAGTCGCAGTCGAAGACGTGGCCGCCGGAGGTCCGGACGCGCCGGACGGCGGTGTCGCCCTCGAATGCCTCGACCCCGGTGCCGAGCACCATCTCGACGCCGTGCTCGACATGGACGTCGCGGTACACCGCTCCGAGCTCAGTGCCCAGGACGCGCTCGAGCGGCACGGAGGCCGGCTCGATCACCGTCACGTCCAGCCCCCGCTGCCGGGCGGACGCCGCAGCCTCCGAGCCGATCCACCCGGCGCCGACGACCACGACGCGGCCGCCGCGGTCGAGGCGCTCGCGGATCGCGTCGGAGCTCTCGACGGTGCGCAGGTAGAGGACGCCGTCCAGGTCGGCGCCCGGGACGTCCAGGCGACGGGGCTCGGCGCCGGTCGCCAGCAGGAGCCGGTCGAACGACAGCCGCTCGCCGCCGTCCAGCTCGACCTCCTGACCGGCGGCGTCGATGCCGACCGCGGTGGTGCCGAGCCGCAGCTCGATGTCGTGCGCGTCGTAGAACGACGCGTCGTCGTGCACCCAGATCTTCTCCCGCCCCGCCTCACCGCGCAGGTACTCCTTGGACAGGGGCGGCCGCTCGTACGGTCGCACCGTCTCCGCGCCGACGAGCACGATGCGTCCGTCGAACCCCTCCTCGCGGAGGGTCTCCGCCGCCTTGGCGCCGGCGAGGCTGGCGCCGATGATCACGAACGTCCCTGCGCTGCCGGCCATGGTCACGTCTCCTTCGTGAGGGCGAGGAACTCCTGGCGGGTCCGGGAATCGTCGCGGATGAGCCCGTGGAGTGCCGAGGTGACCGTGCGGGCGCCCGACGTCCCGACGCCTCGCAGCGACATGCACAGGTGCTCGGCCTCGAGGACGACGCCCACGCCCTTGGGCGCCAGCTCGGCCTCGATCCAGCCTGCGATCTGCTTCGTGAGCGCCTCCTGGACCTGGAGATCGCGCGCGAAGAGCTCGACGACCCGCGCCAGCTTCGACAGCCCGATGATGCGCTCACCGGGCAGGTAGCCGACGTGCGCCACGCCGTGGAACGGCAGGGCGTGGTGCATGCACAGCGAGTGGAACGGGATCGAGCGGACCATGACGAGCTCGTCGTAGCCGTGTCGTTGGGGAAGGTCGTGGGGCGGAACGGTCGCGGCGAGAGCAGCTCGGCGAACGCCTGCGCCATGCGCCGTGGCGTGTCGCGCAGGCCCGGTGATCCGAGGTCGGCTCCGAGCGCGAGCAGGAGATCCGCCGCGGCGCGCTGCGCAGCGCGCTGGTCGATGCGCCGGTGGGCGCCGATGTCGCTCACGAGCTCCAGGTCACCGATGTCGTGCACGTTCGCCATGCCCGAGTTCGTGTCGGGCACGCGGCATCTCTTACCGGTCGAGGTGAGATCTGCGCCGCTCCCGTCGCCAATGGGTGTGATGCCACCGACCGCCGCTTGCGATGATCGTCGCCGTGCCGTCGTCCTCTCCCGATGTTCCGGTCACGCTCGCGGCGCCCGACCCCGCGTCGCGCGCCTGGCTGCAACGCCTGCGGGGCACGGGCGCGGAGCGGGACGGCGCGATCGGTGAGCTGCACGAGCTGCTCATGGCCGCGGCGCGCCATGAGGTCCACCGCCGTGCGGGCGGTGACCGAGGGGATCTGGACGATCTCGTGCGGCAGAGCGCAGACGACGCGCTGGTGGCGATCCTCCGCAAGCTCGACGACTTCCGCGGCGAGAGCCGCTTCACGACCTGGGCGTACAAGTTCGCCCTGCTGGAGGCGGGGGTGAAGACCCGCCGGCGGGCGTGGCAGGACCGTGAGGTCGCCCTCGACGCCGACGCGTGGTCGCGCATCGCCGATCGTGGAGACACGCCCGACCAGGACGCCGAGACCCGCGAGCTCCTCGGCGCGATCGGGACCGCCATCGAGCGCACCCTCACGCCCCACCAGCGGCAGGTGCTCGTCGCGATCACGCTCGACGACGTCCCGATCGACGTGCTCGCCGAGCGCCTGGGATCGACCCGCGGCGCCGTGTACAAGACCCTGCACGACGCGAGGCGCAAGCTCCGCGCCGAGCTCGCCGCCGGGGGGCACGGCCGATGACCGACGATCGCGCCCTCATCGCGCGCCTGCTCGGGCCGTCCGAGCCCGAGCTGTCCTGCGAGGGGTGCTTCGAGGCGCTCGACCGCTACGTCGAGGCCCAGCTCGCCGGGCACGACGCCGACCGCCTCGTCCCGGGGATGGCTGCGCACCTCGAAGGCTGCCCCGCCTGCAGGGACGACCGCGACAGCCTCGCCGCATGGCTGAAGATCACATGACCGGCGACGGGCTGGCCGCCGCGGCGCTCGCCGACCTGATCGACCGCCTGGCCGCGGACGACCCTGCGCCAGGTGCCGGGCCCGCGGCCGCCTGGGCGTGTGCGATGGCCGCGGCGCTCGTCGAGATGGTCACGGCGGTCGAGCTGCGCAGGGAGCCCGCCGACCCGGCGGCGGTGCGCGCCCGCGGCGAGCGGGCGGCGAGCCTGCGGGCTCGCGCACTGGCGCTCGCCGACCTCGACGTCGCCGCCTACACCCGGGTGCTCGACGTCCTCGCCCGGCGCGACGAGCCCGGGCACGGCGGGCGGCTGCGCGAGGCACTGGCGGACGCCGCGGGGCCGCCGCTGGAGATCGCCCGGGCCGCCGGCGAGGCGACGCGGCTGGCCGCCGAGGCGGCGGCCGTGGCTCGCGGTGGCGTGCGGGGCGAGGCCGTGGCGGCGGCCGTGCTCGGTGAGGCAGCCGTCCGGGCCGCCGTCCCGCTCGTGGAGATCAACCTCGCCGGTCACCCGGAGGATCCGCGCCTCGCCGAGGCCGGCGAGCTCGCGCGAGCCGCCGCATCCGATCTCGATCGCGCGCGGACGTCGCCGGGCAGGAGGGCGCCGGCGCGGCTGGCGACCCGGCTGACCGAGCGGTTCGGGCTCGCGCACCCCGTGGTGCTCGCGCCGATGGCGTTCGCGGCCGACGGCCGGATCGCCGGTGCGGTGTCGCGCGCCGGCGGGCTCGGACTCATCGGCGGCGGCTACGGGGACGCCGACTGGATCGACGCGCAGTTCGCCGAGGCGGGCGACGCCGCCGTCGGCTGCGGCCTGATCACCTGGGCGCTCGCCGAGAACCCCGGCGTCCTCGACCGCGTGCTGGCGCACGGGCCGCGCGCGCTCATGCTCTCGTTCGGCGACCCGCGCCCGTTCGCCCCGGCGATCCGAGCGGCGGGGGTGCCGCTCATCTGCCAGGTCCAGACGGCGGGCGATGCCGTCATCGCGCTGGAGGCCGGCGCCGATGTCATCGTCGCCCAGGGCGCGGAGGCCGGCGGCCACGGGGACCGGCGCGCGACGTTCACCCTCGTGCCCGAGGTGGCCGATCTGGTCGCCGGCAGCTCGCCGGAGACCCTGGTGTGCGCGGCGGGCGGCATCGCCGACGGTCGCGGGCTCGCCGCGGCGCTGGCCCTGGGCGCCGACGGCGTCCTCGTCGGCTCCCGCCTGTGGGCGACGACGGAGGCGCAGGTCTCCGACGCGATGCAGGCCGCGGCGCTCGCGGCCGACGGCGACGCGACCATCCGGACCAGCGTCGTCGACATCGCGCGGTCCCTGGACTGGCCGGAGCGCTTCACCGCGCGGGTCCTGCGCAACCGGTTCACGGAGCGCTGGCACGGACACGAGACGGAGCTGCGCGCCCACGGCGAGGAGGCCGCCGACGCGTGGCGCGCGGGCTGGGCCGCCGGCGACCCCGACCGCGCGAGCACGTTCATCGGCGAGGCGGCCGGGCTCATCGAGACGATCGAGCCCGCCGCCGAGGTGATCGCGCGCATGAGCGCGCAGGCCGCCGAGCTCCTGCGGCGGTGAGGCTCAGATCTCCGTCAGGACGCGCTCGGGCTCCTCGTCGCTGAGCGCCACCGGCACCGTGAACGCACGGATGCCCGCCGCCGCGCGGTAGCCGATCAGGAAGATCCCGACGATCACGGCCAGCACCCCGATCGTGAACAGCTCGAACGTCAGCTGGCTCACGCCCCAGTTCTCGTCGAACGAGTAGCTCAGGCCGAGCAGCCGGTCGAGCGTCCCGGGGAACACGGCGGTCCACGAGCCGAGCGCCACCCAGAACGTGATGAGCGCGACGCACGCCAGCAGCAGGCCCGAGCCGGCCTTGCCGACGCGGAACGGCCGGTGCACGTTCGGGTACCGCTTGCGCAGCAGGTACACGCTCGGGAACACGAGGATGTAGGAGATGAGCGTCGTCGAGATGGCGATGTTCAGCACGACGCCGAACGCATCGGCCGCCCCGCCGGACAGCAGGAGCACGGCGGCCACCATGAACAGCGTCGCCATGACCCCCGACAGCATGTTCGCCCGCAGCGGCGTCCCGAGCTTCTGGTGGAACGCCCCGAAGTACGGGAAGAACGTGCCGTCCGCCGCCGCGACCGCGAGCACCCGGTCGCCGCACATCATCCACGAGGCGCCCGAGTTCATGAGCGTGAAGATGAAGAGGATCGCGGTGATGCCGAAGAGGACGTCGGCCGCGCCGCCGTAGATCGTGTAGCTCTCCTTGACGGCGTCGAGGAAGCCGCCGATGCCGGTGATCGCATCGGCCGGGAGCACGAGCAGCACGAGGAAGATCGGCACGAGGTAGCAGAACGCCGCCAGCGCGCCGGAGCGCATGATCGAGGACGGGACGTCCTTCTGCGGGTCCTTCATCTCCTCGGCCGCGCCGTTCTGACCCTCGAAGCCGACGAACGAGAAGAGCAGCAGCGGCGCGATGCCGAGCAGGCCGGCCGTCGTGGGGGACAGGCCGCCGGTGTCGATGCCCTGGAAGCCGTTCTCGAGGCCGTAGATGACGACGGTGATCCCGAAGACGCACACCATCGCGACCTTGAGGATCGCCCCGAGGGTCGGGATCCACTTGCCGACCTTGAACGAGATGATCGCGGCGGAGATCGACACCCAGATGAACAGGAACTTGAACGCGTAGTCCCAGAAGCCGCCCGAGCCGATGGTCGAGATGCCCTGCGACCACGCCTCGGTCGCGATGAACGCCAGCGAGCCGCCGATCCACAGCGGGTTGGTCACCCAGTAGAAGATCGTGTTCAGGCCCGCCCAGAAGCGACCCATCGTGAGCTTCACCCACTCGTAGGGGCCGCCCTCGGCGGTGAACGCGCTGCCCACCTCGGCCATGACCAGGCCGTACGGCAGCAGGAACAGCACGGTCAGGATCACCGCCCAGGTGATCGCCTCCGTCCCGTTGGACGCGGCCTGACCGATGAGGTCGAGGCCGACGATCACCGCGACGGTGAAGAAGATCATGTCGAAACGCCCGAGCGTCTTGACGAGGTGCTGCTTCTGCTCGACCGCGTAGGCGGTCTCGGTGGCTCCGGCGCGTTGTGTGCTCACGGGAGCGACCGTACGGACGCGCCGGAGCCACCGAACCATCCGCACGTATGAAGTTCTCGGCCGCGGACAGGACATCGCGGCCAACCCCCTGGGAATTCCTGGTATCAGGCCGGTCGCGCCTCCGCGCTCGCGTGCGCAGACAGCGCCTCCAGCGCCGCCTGGGTCTCGGGCAGGAAGTCGAACAGCACGAACGAGTGCACGCTGTCCTCGACGAGCTCGAGCGTCACGTCGACGCCCGCCGCCTCCGCTGCTGCGGCCAGCCCGCGGGCGTCGTCGGCGAGCGCCTCGCCCGCCGCCGCCTGGATCAGCAGCGGCGGCAGCCCGCGTAGGTCCGCCAGCACCGGGGAGACGAGCGGGTCGGCCGGATCGGTCGTGTGGATGTAGGACGCGGCGAGCACCCGGAGGCGGTCGCGGCCGAGCCACGGGTCGCCGGACGGCGTGGCGATCGCGCTGGGACGCGTCACCGTCAGGTCGCAGAACGGCGACACGACGTGCAGCGCGGCCGGGAGCGGCTCGCCCGCGTCGCGCAGCCGCACGGCCAGCGCGACCGCCAGTCCGCCGCCCGCGTCCTCGCCGCTGACCACGATGCGCTCGGGGCCGTGCTCGCGCACGAGCCAGAGGTAGGCGGCGGCGACATCGTCGAGCGCCGCCGGGAACGCGTGCTCGGGCGCGAGCCGGTAGTCGGGCACGAGCGCCCAGCCTCCGACCGCCGCCGCCAGCCGTGACGCGAGGTCGACCGCTCCCTGCGCGGAGCCCATCGTGTAGCCGCCGCCGTGGAGGTGCAGGACGACCGGGCCGGCGCCCGCGGAGCCGCCGGGCGGCGTCACGCGCAGCGCCGGGACGCCGTCGCAGGCCACCGGCTCGGCCGTCACGCCGGCGGCGGGCGCGAACGTGGTCCCCGTGAAGCGCTCGTAGCCCTCGCGCTCGCCGACCCACAGCCGCGCGCGGTCCTCGAAGGCCAGCGCGCCGCTCCACAGCTCGTACGCCCGCTGCGCCTCCGCCCGTCGCATGGCCTGCGGCGTGCCGTTCGCCGACGGCAGCGGCTGCTCGGCGGCGGCGATCGCGTCGTGGCCGTAGAGCCAGCCGAACATCGACTCGCCGACCGGGTCCATCCGCAGCATCCCGGTGAGACGACCGTCGCGTGCGCGCTGCTGGATCGGATCGGGCTCGTTGAACATCGCGAGGTTCGTCCGCGCGGAGATGAGCATCGACGCGGTCCTCGCCTGGCGGCGCGCGGCGAACTCGGCCAGCGCCGCGGGCACCCCGGCGGGTCCGCCCGCGCGACGCAGGCACGCGGCGAGCGTCACGGAGTCCTCGAGCGCCTGCGCGGCGCCCTGGCCCGCGCTGGGCGGCGTGGGGTGGGCGGCGTCGCCCATGAGGATGATCCGGTCGGTGCCCCACACCGGCAGCGGGTCGCGGAAGAAGATCGGCGTGATGAGCGCCGAGGTGATGCGGTCGATGATCTCCAGCACGTCGCCCGTCGCGCCCTCGAAGGAGCTGCGCAGGTCGTCGAGGTCGCCCGACGGGCCCCACTCCTCGCGCAGGATCTCCGTCGTGGGGACGAACCCGTTGAAGGTCTGGAGGTCCGGCCGGATCGGATAGGTCATCGCGTGGCGGCCACGGCCCGGCCAGGTGACGATCGCGTGCTCGAAGCCCTCGGGCATCCGCTCCATCGGGATCGTCCCGCGCCACGCCGCGACGCCGGTGAAGCGCGCCTCCTGCTCGCCGAACAGGATCGTGCGGACCGTCGAGCGCAGACCGTCGGCGCCGACCATGACGTCGCCGAAGACCTCGTCGCCGTCCTCCAGCCTCGCCACGACGCCGTCGGGCCGCTCCTCGACGCCGACGACCTTCGCGCTCAGCCGCACCCGCTCGGACGGGACGCGCTGGACCAGGCTCTCGAGGAGGTCGGCGCGGTGCATGCAGATGTACACGTCGCCGTAGTGCTCGGCCATGCCCGTGTAGTGCTGCGTGAAGATCGTGCGCCCGTCGTCCATGCGCCGCCACTCGCCGGTGTCGATGCGCACGCCGCTGCGGCGGACGTGCTCCGCGGCGCCCAGTTGGGTCAGCACGCGCATCGCGTTCGCGTGCATGCCGATGCCCGAGCCGATCTCCGTCAGCTCGGGTGCCTGCTCCAGGACGTACGGGTCCAGACCCGCCTGCTCCAGGGCGATGGAGGTGGCCATCCCACCGATGCCGCCGCCGATCACCAGGACCCGCATTCCACCCCCACGTGCTCTCTCCCAGTCACGAGGACCCCTTTCGAACGAATGGGCTCTAGTATTCCATCTTGCGCAACGTGTTCTTCTATGCGCACAATATTGAGGTCACCGACTGCAGTGGAGGAGGGGGCTCGTGACGCTGAAGCGACTGCGAGTGGACAACGTTGGAAGCATGCTGCGCCCGGCGGCGCTCCGCGAGGCGTTCGTGAAGTACGCCGACGGCGGTCTGTCGGAGGAGCAGCTCACGCACGAGCAGGACGAGGCGATCCGCGCCGTCATCGCCCACCAGGAGCGCATCGGGTTCCCGATCGTCGTCGACGGCGAGTTCCGCCGGACCGGCTACCTGGCGAGCTTCGCGGACATCGAGGGCGCCGAGGACTGGCTCAGCCGTTGGACGCCGCGCCGCCTGCACCGCGAGCAGCCCGTCACCGCCGGCCCGGCCCGCGGCGCCGACCCCGTCCACAGCGACGACCTGCGCACGCCGGCCCACGCCAAGCTGCGGCTCAAGCGCAACCGGCCGCTGGAGGAGTACGCCTTCGCCGCCAGGCAGACGGCCACGCCGGCCAAGATCACGATCATCGGGCCGGACCGCGTCTCGACGCTGCACCACCTGGGCCACCCCGACGACGTGTACGGCGACGCCGAGGAGTTCATGGCCGACGTCGTGAAGGTCGAGCGCGAGATGATCGGCCAGATCGTCGACGCCGGGTGCAAGTACATCCACATCGACGAGCCGGGCTTCACGGCCTACGCCGACGAGGCGTCGCTCGAGGTCCTGCGCAGCCGCGGCGACGACCCGGAGGTCAACCGCCGGCGCTCGATCGACGCGAACAACGAGCTGATCGCGGGCTTCCCGGACGACGTCGTCTTCGGCGTGCACCTGTGCCGCGGCAACCGCGAGAGCCAGTGGCACCGCGAGGGCACGTACGACGCGATCGCCGAGAGCGTCCTCGGCGGCCTGCACTACGACCGCCTCATGCTCGAGTACGACACCGATCGCGCCGGCGGGTTCGAGCCGCTGCGGTTCGTCCGCGACGACGCGGTCGTCGTCCTCGGCCTCCTCACCACGAAGACCGGCGACATGGAGTCGGCCGACGAGATCAAGCGCCGCATCGAGGAGGCATCCGCCTTCGTGCCCGTCGAGCGCCTGGCGCTCAGCACGCAGTGCGGCTTCGCCTCGGGCATCAGCGGCAACCTCATCAGCGAGGACGACCAGTGGCGCAAGCTCGAGCTCGTGCTGTCGGTCGCCCAGGACGTCTGGGGCGAGTAGCCCGCGACGGGCCTCGAGGCGATGACCGGTTTCGGCGGCATCGTGATCGGCGGGGGAGCGGCGGGCCTGAGTGCTGCCGTCGAGGCGGCTGACGCCGGCGCCCGCCTGCTCGTCCTCGAGGCCGCCGCGGCGCCGGGGGGCGCCGCGGCGATCAGCGGCGGGGGCACGTTCGTCGCGGACTCCCCGCTGCAGCGCTCGCTCGGCATCGACGACTCCGCCGAAGGGGCGCTGGAGGACTGGCTGCGCTGGGGCGGGGAGGAGGTCGACGCCGAGTGGGCCGAGCGCTACGTCCGCTCCAGCGGCGACGAGGTCTTCGCCTGGCTGGCCGGCCTCGGCGTCGTGTGGACCGACGTGCACCTGCACGAGGGCAACGCGGTCCCGCGCTGGCACGCGCCGCGCGGCGGTGGCGCCGAGGTCGTGCGTCGGCTGGTCGCCGCAGCCGAGGAGCGCGGCGTCGAGATCCGCTGCGGCGCCCGGGTCTCCGCGCTGCTGACCGAGGACGGCGCCGTGACCGGCGTGGAGGTCGACGGCGAGGCGCTGCACGCCGACGCCGTCCTCGTCGCGACCGGCGGCTTCACCGGCTCGCCGGAGCTCGTCGAGCGCCACGGCCCCGGCGCCGGGCCCGGCAGCCGCGTCCTGCTCGGCGGCGCGCCGTCGGCGACCGGTGACGGGCTGGCCCTGCTCGGGTCGGTCGGCGCGGCCTTCGTCGGCCTGGACCGGCTGTGGCTGTACCCCTACGGCACGCCCGACGACCTCGACCCGACCGGCACGCGGGGCATGGCGGCACGGGGCGTGCGCAACGAGATCTGGGTGAACGCCGACGGCCGGCGCTTCCACGACGAGAACCTGCGCGGCGGCGCGACCGGCACCGTTGCGCTGCTCGCGCAGCGCCCGGCGACCTGCTGGTCGATCTTCGACGACGACGAGGCGCGGCTCCTGACGCTGACGCACCCGGGCTACGGCACCGACGAGGAGCCCGACCGCGCGGCGGTCGCGGCGTTCCTGGAGCGCTCGCCGTTCGCCCACCGCGCGGCGACGCTCGCCGAGCTCGCACGGTCCGCCGGGCTGCCCGCCGAGGCGCTCGAGGCGACCGTCCGCGACTACAACGAGGCCTTCGGCCGCGACCCGCCGCGCGGCGACGCGCACGGGCGCGACCTCGCGGGGCTGCGGCCGATCGACCGGCCGCCGTACGCCGCCCTCCAGTGCTTCCCGATGGCGCGCAAGTGCCTCGGGGGCGTCCGGACCGACCTGTCCTGCCGCGTGCGGGACGTCACGGGAGGTCCGATCGCCGGGCTGTACGCCGCCGGCGAGGTCGCCGGCATGGCGGGAGGACACATCAACGGGCGAGCCGCGCTGGAGGGGACGATGTTCGGTCCGAGTCTCCTCTCCGGACGCATCGCCGGCCGCGCCATGACCGCTCACGCAGCGGGCGAGCGGCTTCTCACATCGGGTTGAGCGAGGGGGAGGGAGCACATGTCATCGAGGTTCAGGTTGGGAACCGCCGCGAGCTTGCTGGCGATCGTTCTGACGGTCGCCGCGTGCGGGAGTGACGACGGCAGCAGCGGGAGCGCTGCGTCGACGTCGGCGAGCAGCTCGGACGCCAAGTCCGAGCCGATCTCGCTCGCACTGACGCCGTCATCCGGCGCCGTCTGCATCCGGCTGGCCGACCAGCGCGGCCTGTTCAAGAAGAACAACGTCGCGATCAAGTACGTCCCGCCGGCAGCGACGGGCGCGGCACAGATCGCGCAGATCCTCAACGGGCAGATCGATGCGGGCGCCGGTGCCTACACCGGCGTGATCGCCGCGGCGAGCAACAACCTGCCGGTCGTCATCACCAACGCGCAGGACGAGGACTACAGCATGGACGGGCAGACCGCGTTCGCCACGGTCGTCGGCAAGGACTCGGGCATCACGTCGTTCAAGCAGCTCGAGGGCAAGAGCGTGGCGGTGAACTCGCTGCAGGGCAACTGGGAGGTCTCCCTCAAGGAGGCGATCGCCAAGGACGGCGGCGACCCGAGCAAGGTCAAGCTCGTCGCGATCCCGTTCCCCGACCAGGTCACGGCGCTGAAGTCCGGTCGCGTCGACGCGATCAGCACGCTGCAGCCGTTCATCGCGCAGATGACCTCGCAGGGCTACAAGAGCATCGGCGACCCGCAGGCCATCGGCTTCGGCGGCAAGACGGACAGCGTCGTCGACGTCATGTTCGTCGGCAAGAAGTGGGCCGAGGAGCACGACGACGGAGCTCAAGGGCTTCACGGCGGCGATGCACGAAGGCAACGCATGGTGCAACGCCCACCCGGACGCGGTCCGCAAGGAGATCATCGCGTTCACGAAGGCCTCGCCGGACGTCGTCAACGCGACCCCGGTGCCCAAGTACACCGAGAAGCTCGGACCGACCACCACCGACGACTGGTCCAAGCTCCTCGTGAAGTACGGGATTCTCAAGAAGGCCCCGCCCAAGGACCAGGTCCAGTGGTCGGGAGCGCCTGAGTAATAGAAGGCTAGTCGCGCGCGTCGGTCGGCCCGGCAGCCGCCGACGCGCGCCGCCCCCTTGCGGAGGCGGCGCCCGCGCCGCGCGGCTGCTCATCCCAGTTGGGACGACCGTCGGCCTCCTCGCGCTCTGGGAGCTGCTCGCGCGCACAGGCGTCCTCCCGGACGAGGTGCCGCCGTTCACCGACATCGTCAGCTGGCTCGTCGGCCAGCTCGGCGATCCGGCGTTCTGGACGTCGGTCAGGCAGACCGTGTGGCAATGGTTCGCCGGCCTCATCATCGGCGGGGTGGTCGGCATCGTGCTCGGCGTGACGCTCGGTGCAGTGCCGCTCGTGCAGCGCCTTCTGAACGTGCCGCTGGAGTTCCTGCGGCCGATCCCCGCGATCGTCTACCTGCCGCTGCTCATCCTCGTCCTCGGCTCGCGGCCGCAGACGGGGATCCTGCTGGCGTCGCTGGGCGCGTTCTGGCCGTTGTTGTTCCAGTCGATCTACGGCGTCCGCGCGATCGACCAGCAGGCGATCGAGACCGGCAAGGTGTTCGGTCTGAGCAAGCGTCAGCGGCTCTGGTACATCATGCTGCCGAGCCTCTTGCCCTACCTCGCGACCGGCGTGCGCATCGCGTCCTCGCTGGCGCTCATCGTCGCCGTGTCGATCGAGCTGGTCGGCGGCGTCCCGGGTCTCGGCGCGGACATGGCCGCCGCCTCGCAGAACGGCCTCTACGACGCCATGTACGGCCTGCTGCTGGTGTCCGGCATCCTCGGGCTGCTGCTCAACGCGGTGCTCGAGCGCACGGAGAAGCGGCTGCTGCGCTGGCACGTCTCACATCGGGTGGTGAACACATGACCGTCGCCGAACGGACGCGGATCGTCGGCGTCTCGCTGATCGTCCCGGTCGTCCTCATCGTCCTCTGGTGGGTGCTGTCGGCCGACAGCACATCCGCCTTCTATCCGTCGCTGTCGTCGATCCTCACGTCGTTCAAGGACACGTGGCTGTTCTCGCGCGTGGGCTCGGACGTCGTGCCGAGCCTCATACGGTTCGGCCTCGGCTACCTGCTGGCGGTGTTCCTGGGGATCTTCTTCGGCGTGCTGTTCGGGCGGCTGCGGCTGCTCGATCTCGCGTTCCAGCCGACCGTGCAGTTCGCGCGCTCGATCCCGGCGACGGGCCTGGTGCCGGTCTCCATCACGCTGATGGGCATCGGCAACGCCCCGAAGATCTGGCTCATCGGGTTCGTCTGCATGTTCCCGATCCTGCTGAACACGATCGACGGCGTGCGCGGCATCGAGCGCGGGCTGGAGGACGTCGCGCGGACGTTCCGCCTCACGCGCCGACAGCGGATCTTCCAGATCCAGCTGCCCTCGGCGGCGCCGCAGATCTTCGCCGGCATGCGGATCTCGCTGGCGTTCGCCTTCATCATGATGATCGTCACCGAGATGGTGGGTGCCACGAGCGGCATCGGCTTCGTGACGCTCAACGCCCAGCAGAGCTTCCAGGTCCCGCTCATGTGGGCCGGGATGATCCTCCTGGGTCTCCTCGGAGCATTCCTGAACATCCTGTTCCTGCTCGTCGAGCGGCGGGTGCTCTCCTGGCACTACCGATCCACCGGGAGGATCCAATGACGATGCTCGTCGTCGATCACCTTGCCAAGACCTACGGCGACGCGGCGACCGGCGTCGAGGCGATCCGCGAGATCTCCTTCGACGTGCGCGAGCGCGAGTTCGTCTGCATCGTCGGCCCGTCCGGAGGCGGCAAGACCACGCTGCTGCGCGCGCTGTGCGGGCTGCACCCGAAGTCGGGCGGCAGCATCCAGCTGCACGGCCGCGAGGTCGTCGAGCCGCCGCCGGAGATGGCCGCCGTGTTCCAGGACTACAGCCGGTCGCTCATGCCGTGGTTCACGGTGGAGCGCAACGTGGAGCTGCCGCTCAAGAACACGATCGCGGACAAGGGCGACCGCGCCCAGCGCGTGGAGTGGGCGCTGCACGAGGTCGGCCTGGACGGGTTCGGCGACCGCTACCCGTGGCAGCTCTCGGGCGGCATGCAGCAGCGCGTCGCGATCGCCCGCGCCATCGCCTACCAGCCGCAGATCCTCATCATGGACGAGCCGTTCGCGTCGGTCGACGCGCAGACGCGCTCGGGCCTGGAGGACCTGATCCTGTCGATCCGCCACGACGTCGGCACCGCGGTGCTGCTCGTGACGCACGACATCGACGAGGCCGTCTACCTCGCCGACCGCGTCGTCGTGCTGTCGTCGCGGCCGGCGACGGTCATGGACGTCGTGGAGGTCGATCTCCCGCGCCCGCGCGACCAGCTGGAGACGAAGAGCATGCCCCGCTTCGCGGAGTACCGCACGCACGTGCTCGAGCTCATCCGGGCGACGAGCCAACCGGACGTGCCGTCGGCGGACGAGCAGGACGTCGCCGCGACGCTGCACGGGCGGTGACGCGCCGGCGACGGGTGCACAACATCACCGACCTGCAGCGCGCGGCGCGCCGCGCGCTGCCCAGGTCGGTGTTCGAGTTCATCGACGGCGGAGCGGAGGACGAGGTCACGCTCGCGCGCAACCGCGGCGGCTTCGCCGACCTCGCGCTCGTCCCGCGCGTCCTGCGCGACGTCGGGGAGGTCGACACCTCGACCACGGTCCTCGGGCAGCGCGTCGAGGTCCCGTTCCTCGCGGCGCCGACCGGCCTGGCGACGTTCGCGCACCCCAGCGGCGAGGTCGGCGTCGTGCGCGGCGTGCACGGCGCCGGGTCGATCTACCTGCTGTCCGGCGCGTCGGCGCGCACGCCGGAGGAGGTCGCCGCCGCCGCGACCGGCGCCCGGCCGTGGTTCCAGCTCTACCTGTGGCGCGACCGGGGACGGGTCCGGGAGCTTCTCGCGCGCGTGCGCGAGGCCGGGTTCGCCGCGCTCGCGCTCACCGCCGACGTCCCGGTCTCCGGCCGCCGCGAGCGCGACCTGCGCAACGGCTTCACGATCCCGCCGCGGCTCGGGCCCGGCACGATCGCCCAGGGCCTCGCGAAGCCGCGCTGGTCGCGCGGGTTCCTGCGCGCCGGCGGGCTGTCGGTCGGCGGCGGCGGCGTGAAGGGGGCGGTCGCGTTCGCATCGCGCGTGAACGCGCAGATGGACCCGACGCTCACGTGGGAGACGCTCGAGTGGCTCCGCGGTGAATGGCCGCGGTCGCTGCTCGTCAAGGGCGTGCTGCACCCCGACGACGCGAGGCGCGCGGTCGCCGCAGGCGCCGACGGGATCCTCGTCTCCAACCACGGCGGCCGCCAGCTCGACGCCGCGATCTCGAGCATCGCCGCGCTGCCGGCGATCGCAGACGCGGTCGGCGACGACGCCGAGGTCCTCCTCGACGGCGGCGTGCGGCGCGGCACGGACATCGTCAAGGCGCTCGCGCTCGGGGCACGCGCGTGCCTCGGCGGGCGCCCGGTGCTCTACGGTCTCGCGGCCGGTGGCGAGGCGGGCGCGCGACGCGCGGTCGAGCTGCTGCGCGACGAGCTCTCGACGAGCATGGCCCTCATGGGCTGCGCGGGCGTCGCCGAGCTCACGCGCGACCACATCCACGACGGGAGGGCCAGATGACGGCAGGGCAGGAGGAGGACGTCTTCGACGTGCGCGGGGACGTCGCGCTCGTCACGGGCGCGGCGAGCGGCCTGGGTCTCGCGTTCGCGGAGGCGCTCGCGGAGCGCGGCGCGCACGTCACGCTCGCGGACGTCGACGCCGACGTGCTCGCGGCGTCCACGCAGGCCCTCGCCGACCGCGGGCTGCACGTGCGGGCCGAGGTCGTCGACGTCACCGACGCGGACGCGGTGCAGGCGGCGGTCGACCGGGTCGTCGAGACCGAGGGCAGCCTCGACGTCGTCTTCGCGAACGCGGGGATCGGCGCGGTCCCGGGCTACGCGTTCGAGGGCGGCCAGACGCTCGACGCGATCAAGTCGGCCGATCTGAACCGCGTCCTCGACGTGAACCTCCACGGGATGCTGAACACGATCGGCAGCGCGGCCGGGGTCATGAAGGCCCAGCGGTCCGGGCGGATCGTCGTCACGTCCTCGATCGCGGGCGTCCAGCCGGAGCCGTTCGTCTGCTACGGCTACATCTCCAGCAAGGCCGCGATCGTCAACATCGTCCGGCACGCGGCGCTGGAGCTGGCGCCCTACGGGATCTCCGTGAACGCGATCGCCCCCGGGCCCGTGAAGGGCACCCGGATCGGCGGCGGCGCGACGCTCGACCCGACGGCGGAGGCCGAGGCCGGGTGGGCGAAGATGATCCCCATCGGCCGCATGGGGCTGCCAAGCGAGCTCAAGGGAGTCGCCTTGCTGCTCGGATCGAAGGCGTCGAGCTTCCTCACGGGGCAGACGCTCGTCATCGACGGCGGCGCGACGCTCGCCGGACCGGGGGTGCAGAGCTGATGGTCGAGACCGTTCGCGGGCCGGTGGCCCCCGAGGACCTGGGGACGTCGCTCCTCCACGAGCACGTCTTCATCGCGAGCCCCGAGGGGATCGCGAACTTCAACCACCACTGGGGCGCGCCCTGGTGGGACGAGGAGGAGCGCGTCGCGGCCGCGATCGCCGATCTCCAGGAGGTGCGCGACCTCGGCGTGCAGACGATCGTCGATCCGACGGGCTTCGGGCTGAGCCGCAACATCCACCGGCTCCAGCGCGTCAACGCGGAGGTCGACATCAACATCGTCGTCTGCACCGGCCTGTACGCGTTCATCGAGGTCCCCGGCTACCTGAAGTACCGCCCGGCGGAGGACCTCGCAGCGATCTTCGGGCGGGAGATCGAGGTCGGCATCGACGACACGGGCGTGAAGGCCGCGTTCCTGAAGTGCGCCGTCGAGAGCTACGGGATCGTCGGCGACATCCCGCTCATCCTCGACGCGACCGCGCTGACGTCCATCGCCACCGGCGTGCCGGTCATGGTCCACACCAACGCGGAGGCGAAGACCGGGACGCTCGCGCTGAAGGAGCTCACGAAGCGAGGCGTCGATCCCACGAAGATCGTCATCGCGCACGCGAGCGACTCCAACGACATGGACTACCTGCGCGAGATCGCCGACTCCGGGGCGATCCTCGGGTTCGACCGCTTCAACATCCCCAACTTCAACTCGGACGAGAACCGCATCGAGATGCTCCTGAAGTGCCTCGACGAGGGCTACATCGACCGGATCCACCTGTCGCACGACGCCGCGACGTTCAACGACTTCATGCAGCACAACCCGCCGTTCGACAGCGAGAACCCGAGCTACACCCACATCCACCGGGAGATCCTGCCGAAGCTCCTCGAGCGAGGCGTCACGCAGGAGCAGATCGACGAGATGCTCGTCACGAACGCCCGGCGGTTCCTCGCGCCGGATGCCGTCTAGCGACTGGTCAGGGAAGTCGCCGCTGCGCCTCCGCCGAGACCCGGCGGAGCGCGGCGACGACCTCGACCGTGCGCTCCTCGGTCATGCGGGTCTCCGGGGCGGACACGGCGAGCGCGCCGACGATGCGGCCGCTCGACGAGCGCTGCACGAGGCCGACGGCGGCGATACCCGCCTCGGACTCGCCGCGGTTGCGTGCGTAGCCGAGCCGGCGGATCTCCTCGATCTCGTCGAACAGCTCAGCGCGGTTGGCGAAGTGCCCGTAGCCGCGCTCGTCGGGGAACATCTCGTGCAGCTCGGGCTCGTCGAGCTCGGCCAGCAGCGCCTTGCCCCCGGACGTCGAGTACACGGGGTAGGAGATGCCGACGCGCGCGGTCGTGCGCAGCGCGTGGGTGCCCTCGACGCTCTCGGCGAAGCGGCAGTTGATGCCCTCGCGGACGATGAGGTGCGCCGTCTCCCCGAGCTCGGCGACGAGCTGCTCGAGGAAGGGACGGATGTGCGCGCGGACGTCCACCTGGCGCAGCGCGGACAGGCCGATCTCCGCGAGCACCGGACCGACGCGGTAGGCGCGGTTCGGGCCCTGCTCGACGATGCCGTAGCTGTGGAGCATCGCCAGGAGGCGGTGCGCCGTGGAGCGGGCGACCCCGAGCTCCGCGCTCGCCTCCGAGACCCGGATCTCCTCCCTGTCGCGCAGGATCACCAGCAGCCGCAGAGCGTTCTCGACGGAGCTGATCGGGTGCGCCGGCTTGGCGGGAGGGGGCTCGAGCATTGGCGCAGGATAGTTCGGAGCGCGGCAGAATTCCACCTTGCGCTACACGTTCTGCTGTGTGAACAATGTCGTGCGTAGGAGAACGTGAGCGTGAGGGGGATGGCAGTGACCGAGGTGGCGACGCAGGTGACGTTCGCGGAGGCGATCGCGCGAGCGCTGGCAGCCGAGGGCGCGACGGACGTCTTCGGGATCATGGGCTCGGGGAACATGCGGGTCCTGCATCACCTCGAGCACGACCTCGAGGTCGCCTACTACGCCGCCCGCCACGAGGCGGGGGCGGTGGCGGCGGCGGACGGGTTCGCGCGGGCGACGGGGCGGGTCGGCGTCTGCATCGTCACCCAGGGCCCGGGGCTGACGAACACGGTCACGCCGCTCATCACGGCCCGCAAGGCGAACTCCCCGATCGTCCTGCTCACGGGCGACTCCTCAGGGATCCGCACGCCCGAGGACCCGTTCGCGCGCGTGCAGGCCGTCCCGTACGAGACCCTCTTCGCCGCTGCCGACGTGCCGGTCATCCGTGCCGAGCCGGCGACCGCCGCGCGCGACGTGCACGAGGCGTTCGCGACGGCCGCGCGCGAGCTCACGCCGGTCGCCGTCGTCATGCCCTACCAGCACGAGGTCGCGGAGGCGGGCGATGCGCCGGTCGTCGCGGCCGAGCCGCCGGCCGTCGCCGAACCCGATCCGGCCGAGCTGGACGCCGCCGCCGAGCGCCTCTGCGACGCGGAGCGCCCGCTCGTGCTCGCGGGGCGCGGGGCGTTCCGCGCGGGCGCGGCCGACGCACTGCGTGCGCTGGCCGACGAGCTCGGTGCGGTGCTCGGGACGTCGCTGCCCGCCAGCGGCCTGTTCCGCGGGCATCCGGCCGACCTGGGGCTGGTCGGCGGCTTCGCGCGGCCGTCCGTGCAGGAGGCGGTGAACGCGTGCGACGTCGTCCTGGCCGTCGGTGCCGGGCTCAACGGCTTCACGACGCACCAGGAGTCCCTGATGGCGGACGCGCACGTCATCCACGTCGACCGCGACCCCGCGGCGTTCGGCCGTCACCGGGGCGTGAGCTCGACGGTCACGGGCGACGCGCGCGCCGTGGCCGAGGCGCTGCTCGCGCGCGTGCGCGCGCGAGATGGCGTGGCGTCCTCCGTGCGGCACGTGCCCGAGGTCGCCGCTGCGCTCGGGCGGCCACGGTCGGATCCGTTCGAGGACGAGTCGACCCCGGGGCTGCTCGACCCGCGCGCGCTGTGCGGCCGGCTCGATGCGCTGCTGCCGCCGGACCGCGCGGTCGTGACCGACGGCGGGCGCTTCGTGTCGCACGTCGTGCGCCGCGTGCACCCGGAGTCGCCCGACGCGCTGCTGTACATGCAGGAGTTCGGGTCGGTCGGCGGCGGGCTGGGCGCGGCGATCGGCGCGGCCCTCGGGCGGCCCGACCGGGTCACCGCGCTGTTCATCGGCGACAGCGGGATCATGATGACCCTGGGCGACCTGGACATCGCGATCCGCGAGCACGTGACGATGCTCGTCGTCGTCATGAACGACCAGGCGCTGGGCTCGGAGATCACGCTGCTGGGCGGCGCCGGGCTCGACGTCCGCGACGCCTACATGCGCACGCCGGACCTCGCCGCCGTCGCGCGGGCGATGGGTGCGGAGGGCCTGCGGATCGAGTCCCTGGACCAGCTCGACGTGCTGCCCGAGCGGCTCCCGCGGCTGCGCGGGCCGCTGCTGCTGGACTGCCGCGTCATGCGCGACGGGGTCGGGATCTAGGGACCGCAGCGCGACCACGAGCGCCCCGACGGCCGGCGCGTCGTGGTCGGGGACGGGCATGCTCGGACGGCCATCGGCCGGCCGCGCGATGGGTGTTGAGACCCATCTCCGGGGCCTAGTTCGCGGTCGCCCGCCGATACCCGCCCGGTGAGCTCCCCCCTCAGGCTCCTGCTCTTCCTCGCCCTCGCCATCGGCACCCTCGCGCCGGCGTTCCTCGCGATCGCCGAACGCGCCGAGGCGGAGACGCGACTGCGCCCGGTCACGGGCACGCTGCACACGAAGATCGGCATCGCCGATCAGAAGAAGGACATGTTCGAGGACGACCGGTTCCTCGGCCTCGGCGTGAAGTACGCGCGCCGGTCGGTGAGCTGGGACGTCACCCGCGATCCCCGGCTGACCCAGGAGCTCGACGAGTGGCTCCAGGGCGCCCGCAAGGCCGAGGTCGAGCCGCTGATCACGTTCGCGCGCTCGCACCGGGAGGGCCGCCGTCGCATCCAGCCGACCGCCGAGCAGTACGACCGCGAGGTGCGGGCGTTCAAGCGCAAGTGGCCGTGGGTGCGCGCGTTCTCCACGTGGAACGAGGTCAACCTCCCCGGCGAGGGTCCCGCGAGCAACCCCAAGCTCGTCGGCAGCTACTACCGGACCCTCAAGCGGACGTTCCCGACGTCCAAGATCCTCGCCGCCGATCTCCTCGATCTCCCGAGCATGGTCACGTGGGTCAAGCGCTTCCAGCGCGTCAACAAGATCCAGCCCAGGTACTGGGGCCTGCACAACTACGTGACGGCGAACCGCTTCCAGGTCGAGCGGACGAAGCGCCTGCTGCAGGCGACGAAGGGCGAGGTCTGGATCACCGAGGTCGGCGGGCTCGTCGCGCGGCGCAACCGGACGCTCATCAAGCTGCCGCAGGGCAAGGCGCACGCCGCCCAGGTGACCCGCTTCATGTTCGACAAGCTCGCGCGGCTGGACAAGCGCATGACGCGCATCTACGCGTACCACTGGGACTCCTCGAGCACCCGCGACACGTGGGACTCGGCGTTCATCGGGCCCGACGACAAGGAGCGGCCGGCGTTCGCCGTCTTCCGTCGGGTGCTGGGCCAGGTTCGTTAGCGTCGGGTTCATGGCACCCGTGCGCATCCGGCCTGAGTCGGAGCTGCGGGAGTCGGTCGCCGTCGCGCTCGGCGAGCACTCGAGTCGCATCCGCGCCGGGTTGGGTGACGTCGAGATCGAGCACGTGGGATCGACGTCCATCCCGGGTGCGCTGACGAAGGGCGACCTCGACCTGCTCGTCCGCGTGGACGCGGCCGCGTTCGACGCGGCTGTCGTTGCGTTGCGCGAGCTGTACGTCGTGCACCAGCCGGAGAACTGGACGCCGACGTACGCGAGCTTTCTCGACCCGTCGGCTTCCATCCACCGGTCGGGGTGCAGCTCGCGGTCCGCGGGTCCGCGGACGATCTGCTGTTCGCGCCGTTCCGCCAGGCGCTGATCGACGACCCCGCGCTGCTGCGCGAGTACAACGAGCTGAAGACGTCTCTCGACGGCGCGGACTACGAGCGCTACACGGACGCGAAGGGCGTCTTCGTCGAGCGCGTCCTCGCCGGCACTAGTCGCGCAGCTCGCGGAACGCCTTCAGCAGCGTCGCGTGCGTCGCCGGGTCGGCGGCGGGGAGGTCGGTCTCCGGCAGCGTCGCGGCGATGTTCCTGATGTCCTCGAGGTAGCCGGTGCAGCCGTCGCAGCCGGCCATGTGCGCCTCGAAGCGGGCGCGCTGCTCGGGCGGGAGGGCGTCGTCGAGGTAGTCGGTGACGAGCTCGACGAACTCGCGGCACGCGAGCGGGTTCTCGCGTCGTCTACGGAGGCGCAGGCGCATCAGGCGTTCGCCTCCAGCGTCGTGCGCACCCGTGCGCGAGCGCGGTGCAGGAGCACGCGCTGGTTGCCGGGGGTGAGGTCGAGCAGCTCACACACCTGCTCCGAGGGTAGGCCCGCGAGGTCGCGCAGGGCGATGACCGCGCGCTGACCGTCGGGCAGCGCTCCGACCGCCGCCAGCAGCTCCCCGCGCAGCTCCTGCGCGAGCAGCCGGTGCTCGGGGTCGGTGGCGAGGCGGCGTGGGGGAGCGGCCCACATGTCGTCGGCGCCGAAGCGGGAGGGATCGACCGTCGGTCCCTCGGACTCGGCGGCGAGCGTCGAGAACGGGACGGTCCGCGCCTCGCGGACCGCGCGCGTGCGCGCGCGGTTCACGAGGATGTTGAAGATCCACGTCTTCAAGGAGGAGCGCTCCTCGAAGGCGTCGAGTCCGCGGACCACGGCGAGCCACGTGTCCTGGACGACCTCCTCCGCGACGGCCTCGCTGCGCACGAAGGACCGCGCGACGAACCGCAGCGCGCCGTCGTGGCGTGCGACGAGCGCCGCGAAGGCGGACTCGTCCCCGGATCGCAGTCGTCCGAGCAGCTCGGTCTCGTCGGGAGCCAGGGCGCGACGCTACCTCAGGCGGCCGGCGCGATGTTGTGGTTGAGGCGGAAGGCGTTGTCGGGGTCGTACTGGGCCTTGATCCGCCCGAGCCGGGCCAGGTTGCGGCCCAGCGCAGTGTCCGCCCCGACGTCCGGCGTCGCGCCGTCGCGGCCGCTGAAGTTGAGGTAGACCTCGCCGTTGCCGTACGGCGTGAGGCGGTCCCAGGCGTTGCGGACCCAGGCGACGTTCTGTGCGTCGTCGGCGGCGTCGGCCCAGTTGCTGTCGACCGCGACGAGGTACGGCGCGGTGCGCTGGGCGAACGCGGTCGCCTCCGGGTCGACGTCAGCGATCGCCCCGCCCATCTGGATCACCTCGACCATCGCCAGCGGGGTGGGGCGGTCGTCCGCGAGCTGGGTCAGCATCTCGATGGCGTCGTCGGTCAGCGCGTCGAGGTACTGCGACTTCCAGAACGAGCGCTGGCCGCCGCGGGGGAAGAGGCCGTCGAAGCCCGACTGCACGCCGGTGAACGGCGCCGGGCCGGAGAGGTCGGCGAGGACGGTGCCGAGCTCGCGCAGGGGCCGGGTCTGCTCGAGTCCCTGCTCCGGGTCCGGGCCGCTGTGGACGGCGCCGACGATCGTGACCGCGCGGTCGTGCAGCTGCGGCGGCATGTGCGGGTCGGCGGGGAAGGTCAGCGTGACCACGAGCGAGGAGACCTCGTCGGGTGCCCGGTCGGCGTACTCGCGCCAGCCGCGCAGGACCGAGGCGTACTCCTCGGCGGGATAGAAGGTCGCGGAGAAGCCGACGAGCGGGCCGAGCGGGTTCAGCGCGAACGTGAACGAGGTCACGACGCCGAAGTTGCCTCCGCCTCCTCTGAGTGCCCAGAAGAGGTCGGGGTGCTCGGTCTCGTTGGTCGTCACGATCGTGCCGTCCGCGGTGACGACCTCGGCCTCGACGAGCTGGTCGACGGTCAGGCCGTACTTGCGGCGGACCCAGCCGTAGCCGCCGCCGAGCGTGAGGCCGGCGACGCCCGTGTCGGAGATCACGCCTCCCGGTGCGACCAGGCCGTGGGCCTGGGTCTCGCGGTCGACGTCGGCCCAGAGTGCGCCGCCCTGCACGATCGCTCTGTTCGTGTGCGGGTCGACATGCACGCCGCGCATGTCGGCGAGGTCGATGAGCATCCCGCCCGTCGGCGAGCTGAGTCCGGCGATGGAGTGCCCGCCGCCGCGGATGGCGATCGGCATGCCGTGCGCGCGTGCGTGGTTGACCGCGTCGACCACGTCCGCGGTGCCCGACGCGCGGACGATGACCTCCGGCGTGCTCGTGTGCATCGCGTTGTAGGCGGGGCGCGACGGGTCGGGGTCGTGCGGGCCGGCGACGGGGCCTCGGATCTGGGTCCGGAGCTCGTCCAGCGCGGAGCCGGCGCTCGGGGGCGCCATGGTCTCGGACATCACTGCCCTCCTGGCTCGGGGTGCGAGGTGCGCGTCAGTCCATCGACGGCGCGGGGCGTTACACGCGACCTGCGAGACCGAGCCAGAGCGCGGTAGGATTGGCGGCGAGCTGGCGGGCGAAGTGTTGTGGTTGCACAGAAGCCTTCCAAGCTTCTAGGGCGGGTTCGATTCCCGTCGCCCGCTCTGTACGCAGGGACCACGGGGAGTGGCGCAGTCTGGTAGCGCACCCGGCTGGGGGCCGGGCGGTCGCAGGTTCAAATCCTGTCTCCCCGACTACACGAAAGGCCCGCGTTTGCGGGCCTTTCGTGTTGTTAGGACGCGAATCTTTCGGCCTTGAGCCCCGCCGGTCGCACGGCATGAACAGCGCGCTCCCAGTGCTCGCCACTGTCGCTTCTGCCTCGAGCAAGAGTGCGCTACGAGTGCTGGCGTGCTTGCCGATTGCGTGTTACAGGACCCGAGTGAAACCTGGCGGCCGATAGGTCGCTCCGGCGGCCTTCCGCATCGCCTCCTGGGCCTCGTCCATGTCGAGCAGAACGGTGGTCTCGATCTCCGACAGCGCTCCACTGGCGCCAACGGCCATAGCCACCGCCGCCGCGGACGCGTTGTCTGGCGCCTCCATCAAGAAGACTCCGTCGAACTCGCCAAAGGCATACCAGAAGCCCAAGAGCTTGCCGCCGAGTGAGTCCGCCATTTCCCGCGCCGCGGCGCTCCTGTCCTGTGGCTGATCGAGCAGCGCCTTGATGGCGTCCGTCGTGTAGCTGAAGCGGCTGAGGTAGAGCGCCATCGAAGGACCGCCTGACTGGAAGGTGCTAGGACAGACCGACCCTCGTCCATCGCGGATCAATACGCAACGCCAGTCGCGATCAGTGCTGCCTTCGCCTGGTTGGAGGCGTTGCGGCGCGCCGCCCCGGTACCCCCCTTGCGCCTCGAAGCAGGAGCCGAGGGACGCGGCGGCGCAGCTTGGCTCCTTGAAGTGTCAAATGAGGCGGGTCGGTTACTGCGTGGGGCCGTGCCGACGCCTCTCAGCCGACAACAACGCCGTCAGTGCCATCCCGACGGCCACCAAGGCGAACCCGATCGCGGTGACCAAGCTCGGGACCACAAGCTCGTACTTCGTGGCGAAGCTCCTTGTTCGTCTCGCAGCGCTGGGCTTCTGTACACCTGCCGATGCTGCCGGGGCACACCTACGGCACTTGCGGCCGCGGGATTTGCACCCGCTGAGTGCCGGGCGGGACCGCGGATCCACTCGGCTCGCCCGCGATCGACACGGCGCCGGCGGCGACCAGCGAGGCCGACCGCCGCTCGATCCGCCGGCGCCCCACTCGGGAGTCCCAGGGATCCAGCGCTCCCTGTAGATCGGGTGAATAGCCGGCCCCGGCGGCCCGCGGTGGTCGCGCACCGGTTAGCGTCGGCCCGGATCCGGTCATGCCGTTCGCCTCCCCCGAAGCGTCGTCCAGGAGCCGCACATGAAGCCTTACGTCCTCAACCGCCATGGCCGCATTGTGCTGCCGTCGAACTTCTTCCCCGAGCTCGACTTCACGGTCCTCGGGAGCCTCGAGCAGCTCGATGCAGTCATCACGCGCGACTTCGAGGCCAAGGCCCCGACCGGGACCGACATCCTGACGCGGGTGAAGTCGGGTGCGTACGGCACGCGGTACGACCTGCTCCGCGACGTGGCGCTGAACCTGCTCTGGGTGAACCGCTACGCGATCACGATGTACGAGAAGCGTCCGATGCGATGGCGCGACGTCCCGCGCCGACGCGAGGACGTCTTCCTGCCGGTCCTGACGCCCTGGGAGGAAGCCCGGCGCAAGATCGCAGCGGTCGCCGATGCGTACGAGCGCCTCGAGCCGGGGTCGGTCCGCGACGCCGAGGACCAGGTGTTCCGCCTGCTCTTCGAGGTGTTCTCCCAGCGCCGGTATCACGCCACCGAGCTGCCCGCCGTCAAGCCGACCGTGGGCGAGATGCTGGCCGACCCCGGCGCCCTGACGCTGTGCCTCGGTGCCCACGACCCCGACTTCCCGACCTTCTCCTCCGAGGAGATCCAGGACTGCAGCGAGGAGGAGCCCGAGCTCGAGGCCCTGCATCGGCTGGCGATGGTGCTCCACAACCAGTATCCGTGGGACCGCAGGCAGGCGCGGCTGCAGGAAGTCGGGACCCTGGACGACGACGACGTTGTGGTCCTGTTCACGCCGCGCACCCGCGACGTCGGCGAGTTCCTCCGTCGCGTCCGGCACGGTGACCGGGCGCCCGCGCACGCGCTTCCCCCAGGCGAGCCGCGCAGACCCGCCCGGACGTACCCGCCGGTGCTGGTTCGCCGGCAGTTCGCGGTGCTGCCGCGGCTGGAGTCGCTGAGCGTCGTCAGGGGCGAGCACGTCTGCACGAATGAGGACCTGATCCGCAACGCCGCCTACAACTGGTCGCCGATGACGGCGCAGGACATCCGTCGCAAGACCGGCATAGAGGCGCGTCGCTACACGCAGCGCGGGCTACACGAGATCGCGCTGGAGGCCGCCGACGCCGCCCTGCACCATGCCGGTCGTGCAGCCGAGGAGATCGGCGCGGTGATCTTCTGCTCCTGCACGAGCACCGCGCTCATCCCGTCGGTCGCGACCTGGATGTCCGGCCAGCTGGGGATGCTTCAGACGCATGCCTCGTTCGACCTGGTGGCGGCGTGCGCCGGGTTCCCGTACGGGCTCGCGGAGGCGGTGCGCCTGCTCCAGGAGGTGCAGCGGCCGGTTCTCGTGGTGTGCGCCGAGAAGTTCTCGGACAAGATCGGGACGGTTCGCACCTCTCGGATGATCTTCGGCGACGGCGCGGGCGCGATCGTGGTGGCGCCGGCGGACGGCGCGGACAGCAACGTTGAGGTGCTGCAGACCTACGCCAGCGGTCCGGTCAGCGAGGTGAACTCCATCATCTGGCCGAATCCCGAGTTCGACAACAACATCACGGTGTACGGACCGGAGGTGCGGGCGCTGGCCGGCCGGTACCTCCTGCAGATGATCGACGAGCTGCGCGAGCTGCCGCACCCCGACGACGACACGCGAACCCTGCTCGACGCGATCGAGCTCGTGGTGCCGCACCAGGCGAACGAGACCATGGTCACCGAGCTGGCTGGCGAGGCCGGCCTGAGCCCCGACCAGCTCTACTTCAACATCCGGCAGGTCGGCAACGTCTCGGCCGCCAGTATCCCGCTCGCCATCCATGACGCGGTGCGAGACGGCGTCATCGCGCGCCCGACTCGGGTGTTCGCGCCCGGCTTCGGCGCTGGTGCCGTCGCCGGCTTCGCGGTGCTGCGCGTCGACCCCGCGATCGTCGCTCCTGAGCGGACTGAGCGTGAGGGGGTGGTGCTGGCCGGGGCGGTCCCGATCTCGGCATCGTCGACGGACGACGTACGGGCGGCCTTCGGCGACTGATGCGCCGGCCTCCTCGCTGGTGTGCTCGACGGCTCTTCCGTCGCTAGGACGAGGCTCTGGTGCGGTCGCCGTAGGCGGGGCGCCGGCGCGCCCCCGCCGGCGCTTCCGGTTCTCGGAGGCGCGGTCAAGGGCGTTCCGGCTGCTCTGATGCGGGCGTCGGCGGAGGACGGTGGTCTGACTTCGTCGACCACAGGCGCGTAGGCTCGCGGGGAAACCACCGGAAGGAGATGGCATGACCTTCCAGCCCGGAGACCGCGTTCGGGCCGAGTCCGAATCGACCGAGCGGCCCGCGCGGTTGGGAACCGTGCGGGAGGTCCTCCACGAGGACCCTGGCGCTCGGTACCGCATCGAGTGGGACGACGGACACACGAGCGTCTACACCCCCGCCGCCGGCGCGCTGCAGCCCGCACAACACTCGGCCTGACCCACGACCGGCGAACCGCACGCCCCGAGCCCCGGCGCCACCAGCCGGGGCTAGCGGCGCGCGGCCGCCCGCGATGCGGCGCACCACGGGCCCGCGCCACCATCAGCCCCAGATGGCCAGCGCCGTGTCCGCGATGTAGTCGCCCTCGGCCATCCACATCCCGGCGTGTTGTTGCGACACCCTCGGTCAGCATCCGCTCCGGCGGCAGGCCGAGCGACTCGTATCAGCGTGACTAGCTCCAAGGCGTCGATCTAGCCGTCGGTGACCCACGAGCGCACGCAGGCGCAGCCCACCCGTCGCCGCGACGGCGCGGCGCTCGATCCCCTCAGCCCGGAACGCAATCCCCACCGCGGATCGTCCTGTGCTCGAGACCCACGCCAGACGTACCAGCCCCGTCCTGGACTCGCCAGAGTTTGCGGCGTCGAGTCGGCCCGAGCGTGGACGGGCCGCACGAACGCCGCGGCCGGCTACGCCGATCGACATCGGCGATCGCCCCCGGAGTGTGCTTGCCACGCTCCCGTGCGGCCTGCGAGATTGGGACGCGTACTCCCCGATCGACTGGAGGACACCATGTTTCTGCGCATCTCGTGGGGGGCCCTGAAGCCCGGCACCTGGGAGGACTACGAGGCGACGCATCAGCGGGTGGTCCCCGGGATCGGCGAAGTGGAGGGACTTCGCGGCCGGATCGTCGCCCGCGACGTCGACCGCCCAGACACCGGCTACAGCATCAGCCTCTGGGACAGCCTGGAGGCGATGCAGAGCTACGAGCAGGGGCCGCTGGCCGCGGTGATGTCCGAGCTGGAGCCCTACTTCGGTGGGGAGTTCGCCACCCAGCGCTGCGAGCTGCGCCGCCGCGAGGGATTCGGCGACTGAGCCGAGAGACGCGGCGAGTCGAGGCCCAGGTCCTAGCAGCTGTTCGCGGGTTCGGCTCAAGCCCGAGCCAACCTCGTCGAAGTACTCAACCCACATGGACGCCATGTCCATCGCCATGCGCTTCCATCGCCGCCTGCGTCTCGGTCGACGTCCAGAGGTCATGGTGTCCTCTCCTCGAGCTCCTTGACGTGGCGCCTGTAAACCGTGAGCTGCTCGGCGGATCGCATAAGACCGGCTGAAGCCCCGCAACATCGCAGGTCGATCACGACCCCGCGCCGTGCATGCCTCATCTGAGAGAGTCTCTGCGTCCGCCGATCGATCCAAGGACCGTCACATGGCCGAGAGCGTCTACCGCGTCACCGAAGTCATCGGAGTGAGCAGCGAATCCTGGGAGGCTGCCGCGCGCAGCGCCGTGGAGACCGCGGCGCGGACCGTGCGCGAGCTCCGCGTCGCCGAGGTCATCCGGCAGGACCTCACGGTCGAGGACGGAGGCGTCGTGAACTACCGCGTGCGCCTCGGAATCTCCTTCAAATACGACTCCGGCGACTGAGCCTCGAGTCGCGACGCAGCGCGGGCGCACGCCAGCTGCGCTCGCGCTCTACGGAAGAGGAACACAACGAACCCGAAGTCGCCGGAAGACGGACCCACCTGAAGCTGCAAGGGGTGAGCGAGGGCTCGAACCCTGACCGTCTGGAGCGCTCGGTGCACGCTGGCGACGAGTCATCATCGACCTTCGATCCCGTTGGCCGGCGTCGGTACGTTGGTGATGTGGCGGGCGCCCCGGGTCGCCAGGAGCTCTTGACCGCTCTGACCACCGAGCACTTCACGCTGCAGGGAGCCCGCTCGCAGACCGCGAGCGAGAGCGCATCCCGCGCCTCGCTCTGCATCCTCTCGGTCTCCAGCGCCCTGGTCGCGCTGGGGTTCATCGGGCAGGCATCGCAGTCGGCACCACCTTCGATGTCTTCGCCCTCACCGTCCTGCCGACGCTCTATGTCCTCGGCGTCTTCACCTTCGTGCGAGTGGTCGAGTGCGGTGCCGAGGACTTTCGCTACGGCGTCGCCATCAACCGGATCGCAACTACTACAAGCAGATCGCGGGCGACCAGGCGAAGCTCTTCCTGCTCTCCGGGCACGACGACGGACGCGGCGTGTTCGAGAACGCTGCGGTGCCGCCCGAGAGGCGCGGGCGGTTCTTCACCTTCGCAACAGTCGTCGGCGTGATCAACGAGCGTGGTCGGTGGCAGCGCGATCGCGATCGCGCTGGGTGCGATCGTCGACAGCTCGCTCGGCGTCGCCGCGGGCGTGGGCGGCGTCGTGGCGCTGGTCTCGCTCGTTGCTCTCCTCCGGTTCGCCGACCGGCTGCTCGAGGAGCGACGGGGCGCACCGAGTCGATCTTCCCCTCGCCGCAGTAGCGCGCTGGCTCGCTTCCGCTATGCATGGAAGGCGGCAGCCACGGTGCTGTGTTGTTGGCTCTCGCTTCTCGCGCAAAGCAGCACTCTCCGGACGTGGACTGATGGCCCCGAGCTTGTGACGTCTTCGTTCAGCCAGCGACATTGGTCTTGCGGTCCGCTTCGGCGATACGGTCGAAGTCATGCCATCGCCTGGCCGGCCAGTGCCCTCGAGTGACCCGCAACGCCCCGCGGCGTCGACGACGGCACGGAGGTGATCAAGCTCGGGTGATCACTGTCGTCAACCCGCAGCCCGGGGAGCCGGACTTCCTCTCGGCGGCCTCCGGGACGGCGTGGTCCGCCACGCGGCTCTACTCCGTCGGCGACGACCAGGCCACCGTCGCCGAGTACGACCTCGACCCCACGGCGGTGCTGGAAGCGCTGCGCGCCGGCCAGGACACCGACATCCTGGAGCCCGGCCTCGCCGAGCGCATCATCCCCGAGGTCCTGCCGATCGACCCCAAGGAGCGGGCGTCCAAGAAGGCGGACTTCGAGGCGCTGACGCTGGTGCGCCGCTCGGACATCGAGGCGCTGAGCCACCCGGCGCGCGCACGAGATCCTGCGCCGCTTCCCGCACGGGCTGCTGATGATGTCCGGCTCGGGCGGCATGAGCTGGGAGGGCTTCCGGCGCTCCACCTGCGTCGTGTACTCCCTCGACGACCAGGGCCACATCGCCGGCCTGCCGACGAAGATCTCGCTCAAGGCGCTGCACGAGTCGCTGGAGGACTGCGACCACGTCAACGGCGAGCTGAACATCGAGGGCATGGCCGTCTACGGGGAGTCCCTCGTGCTGGCCCAGCGCGGCAACTCGGTCGACGAGGACGGCACCCCGGCGAAGAACCTCCTCATCGACCTCGACCTCGGCGAAGTGCTCGAGTCGATCTACACCGACCTCTCCGTCGGCGTGCTCGAGCTGCACCGCGTCCGCGAGCTACGACCTCGGGACCTGCCGTCGAGCACGAGGGCGCGACGCACGAAGTGAAGATCGACTTCACCGACCTCGACGCCGTCACCGACGACCCCCACCGACGTCTCGTCTTCACAGCCGCCGGGGAGGGACCGGACGGTCACCGTGCAGAACGTCATCGCCGGCTCGGCGGTCGGCGTCATCTCGGCCGACGGGAGCTCCTCTAGATCACGCCGTTCGAGGACCGCAGCATCAAGCTCGAAGGGATCGACGCGCACTACAACCCGACGCTCGGCAGCATCGACCTCCTGCTGGTCTCCGACGCAGACGATCCGGATGTCCCGGCGCCGCTGTTCGCGGCGCGGATCCTGCCCTGAGGACACGCGCCGAATGTGGGCCAGCAGGTACTGCGTCCCGCATCTGCGATCCGCCGGCCGACGTTGGATCGTCACCGCCATCGCCGCTACTCCTTCGCGCTCACGCAGCAGCGCACGACACATGCATGCCGGCATTCCCATAACCGGCGTCCGGCGGCCGGAACTCTCCTCCTCGCGCATTGGATAGCGACGCGCGGCCCGCTTCGCTGCTGTCAGGCGAAAGGAGAGCGGAAGTGTGCGGCCTCCTTCCCGCGACCGCCGCGCAGGGCTCGGGACAAGACACAATGCCCGAATGGACAGCCACGAGCCGGACTTCATCGTCGTCGGCGACAAGGTCGCGCTGGGACCGCTCCGGCGCGACCTCGCCGCCGTTTACGCGCGCTGGATGAACGAGCCGAGGTCCGGAGCGGCCTCAACCAGATGGGCATCGCCACGCCGCAGAGCCAGGAGAAATGGGTCGAGGAGAACCTCGAGCAGGGTGCGAAGAGCGAGCCCGAGGTGGTTGAGTTCACGGTCTACGACCGCAAGGACTCCGCGCCGGTCGGGACGGCGGGGCTGCTCGGGATCCTCCACGCCCACGGGAACGCCGAGTTCGCCATCGTTCTCGGCGAGCGCCGCGGCCAGGGCCTCGGCACCGAGGCCACCCGGCTCGTGCTCGACTTCGCGTTTCACGTGCTGCAGCTGCGCAACGTGCTGCTCGAGACGTTGGAGTGGAACGTCGCCGGGCTGGCGGCCTACGAGCGCGCGGGCTTTCGCCGCATCGGCGTGCGCCGCGGCGCGCGGATCAGCCGCGGGCAACCCACCGACGTCGTGCTCATGGACGCCGTCCCGCAGGACTTCGGCGCGTCGGTACTGCGTTGAGCAGGCCAGGGGCGCCGAAGCCCCGCCCTCCCCGT
>CAVVSD010000002.1:0-86784 GCA_963750895.1 uncultured Solirubrobacterales bacterium
GTCGAAGACGTCCCGGAAGATCCGCTGGATCGCCTCCGGCTCGTTCCGGTCGGGATCGGACATCGGGTAGCCGACGAGGTAGACCTCGCGGCCCAGGAGGTCCCGCGGCGCGGACGCCGCCACCGCGAGCGGATCCGGGAGCGGCCGGCCGTCCCGGGAGGCGCCCTCGATCCGCAGCAGCGCGAGGTCGTGATCGTCGTGCACCCCGATCGCCTCGGTGATCTCGAACTGCAGCGAGCCCGTGCTGTCCTGCTCGCGCACGAAGTCGATCCGCGACTGCATCCCGGGCCGGAACGTCCACGACCGGCGGCGACGTCTGCAGAACTTGCTCGCGACGTGCCGGTTGGTCATGAGCGTCGCCGGCGCCACGAGCCACGCCGTGCCGACCCACGCATGATCCGGATGGCCGTCCACCTCGACCCGCCCGGCCCGAGCGATCACCTCGCGGATGCGTTCGCGCCGCCCGCTCAGCTGCGACCACAGGGCGGGCGGTTCTCCGAAGTCGCCGTCACGGACGACGATGGCCGGCCGTCCCTCCTGCTGGACGATCGCCCGCAGCCCGATCCGCTCGGCGTCGTCGACCTCGCGGCCCGCCCGGACCTTCGCCAGGCCCGACACGCCGTCCGCCAGGACGCGCCCGCGCTCGCGGTCGGCCGCGTCCTCGCGCGCGCGGGTGCCCATCGGTCGCAGCGAGGCCGCGGACCGCGCCGACTCCACCCGCTCGGCGACCTCGTCGAGGTCGTCGAAGATGCGCCGGACGTCGGCGACGACGTCGTCGCTCATCGCCGCGTCAGCCAGTCCGGACCCGCGCGGGCCCCCGGATCCTGGGGCGCACGGACGAGCCCGGCGCCGACGTCGTCGCCCGCCAGCTCGTCGCACGTCCCCGTGAGACGCGCGCGAAGCAGCTCGACGTCGAGGCGCACGGATGACGTCAGCAGCCGCTCGGCCCAGAGGGCTGCGACGCCCGTGGCGTGCGGGACGGCCATGCTCGTCCCGCTCATGAGCCGGACCCCGCCGCCCGGCGCCGCCGACGGGATGTCGACCCCGGGGGCGACGAGGGTCGCGCCCGCGTTGGAGAAGTCCGCGACCGTGAGGGCGCCCGAGTCGGCCCGTCCCACCGCGCCGACCGCGACGAAGCCATCCGACGCCGCCGGAGGCGCGGCCGCGATCGTGTACGGCCGGTCGGCGTCGCGGCGGCTCTCGTTGCCGGTGGCCGCGACCACCAGCGCGGGCCGGCGCGACGGTCCTCCCGTGGCCATGAGCTCGGCGAGCTTCCCGAACTGCCGCAGGTTGTCGCGGTAGCCCTCGAGCGCCCGCGACGTCGCGGGCTCCGGCGCCATGCCCTCGTCGATGAGCCGTGCGACGAGACCGGGGAAGTCGATCCCGAGCGAGACGGACACGACGTGGGCCTCGGACTCCAGCGCCCACCACATCGCCTTCCACAGCGTCGCGGTCGACGCGTCGCCGTCGCTGATCACCTTGCCGACGCACAGCTCGTCGAGCCCCGGTGCGACGCCGGTGATCGTGGCCGCGCAGTGCGTCCCGTGGCCGTCTCCGTCGCCGTCGCCCGCGCCCGTGAAGTCACGCTGAACGACCTGCAGGCCGGCGAACGCCGGGTGCGTCGCGTCGATGCCCGTGTCGAGGATCGCGACGCGCACGCCGGCACCCGAGAACGGACTCGCCGGCGCGCCGACGGCCTCGATGCCCCAGGACGGCCCGAGCCCGGTGGGCACGGCGGCGTCCCCCTTCGCCACGGGCTCGAGGAGCTTCATGGGCAGCACGGGCGCGACGTCGGCGTCGGGCGCGCGGCGGGCGTCGGCCACCTCCGAGGGTGAGAGCGACTCCACGGTCGGCTCGGACGCGACGAGCGCGGCGCTCGCCGTCGAGCCTCCGGGCGCCTTCCTGGCCCTCCCGGTCGGCCGTACACGCAGGATGGTGTAGGCCTGCTCGTTCACGGGATCTCGCGAGAGGCGAGCCTACATCCGATCGCGTAGGGTGCGGCTCATGAGCGACGACGGCCTCGACGCCCTCTCCTCCGAGCAGCTGCACGACCTCGCGGTCTCGCGCGCGAAGCGCCACGTGGACGTCAGGTTCTTCTGGCAGCTCGTCGAGACGCTGCCGGCCGCGGAGGCCGCCGTCGGCAAGATGGACGAGGCCGAGACCAACATCCTCAAGCTGAGCGCGCACGTCGACGACGTGGCCGAGTCGGGGAAGGGCGACGTCGGCGAGGCGATGCGCCCGTTCTACCTCGACTACCTGCGCCGCCACAACGTCAAGGCGCCGTAGCGCGAGGCGAGCTCCGCGCGCGAGCGGAGCCCGAGCTTCGCGTAGATCCGCGTGAGGTTCGACTCGACGGTGCGCACGGAGACGAAGAGCTCCTCCGCCACCTCGCGGTTCGTCCTGCCGCCGGCGACGAGCTCGGCGATCTGATCCTCCGTGGGTGTCAGCGCGCCCGTCTCCTCACGGCGCCGCCCGCTGATCCGGCCGAGCTCGGTCCGCCCTCGGGCGGCCCACCCCGCCGCGCCCATGTCGTCGAACACCGCGACGGCCTCCTGCAGGGCGTCGCGCGCTGCACGCCGCTGCCCCACACGCCGGCGGACACCGCCGAGCAGGAGGAGGGTTCGCCCACGCTCGAACGGGTCGCCGAGGCGATCGTGGAGCACGAGTGCCCGCTCGAGCTCGATCAGGGCGTCCGCATGCTCGTCACGCGCTGACGCGAGCATCGCCCGGGCGCGAGCGCAGACGCACAGGAGCCTCGGCCGATCGATCCTGCGTCCGAGCTCGGTCCAGGCCGACATCCAAGCGGCGGCCTCCTCGTGGCGGCTCGCGGAGATGAGCGCCTCCAGCAGATCGCCGTGGAACGGGAACAGGCCGGGCTCGCCGATGCCGATGCTCGCGACGTCGCCGGGGAGGGTGTCGAGGTGTTCCAGAGCGGCGGCCGCATCGCCGCGCGACAGCTCGACGAAGCCGAGCACGCACCGGTGGCTGAGGGCGGCCAGGCGGTCGCCGATCCGCTCGGCGATGCGCAGGCCGCGCTCGGACAGGTCGCAGAGCCAGGTCCTCGTCGCCCTCCATGGCGGCGACGAGCGCCCGCGGGTGCAGCGCGGCACCGAAGCACTGATCGACCTCCTCCCCCTGGTCGCACAGCGCGAGGGCTTCGGCCGCGTGCGCCCGTGCCGCTTCGAGCCTCCCCGCACGACACTCGAGCAGCGCGAGGTGGCCGGTCATGTCCGCGAGGCCTGCCTCGTCGCCGGCGGCGCTCGCACGCTCGTGGACGACCCGGAGCAGCGCGCGCCCCTCGTCCAGCTCGTCGGCCCAGACGTGCGCACGCGCCAACGATGTCGCAGGGCTCAGGTCGGGCATCGGAACGAGGCGATCGCCCTCCTGGCGCATGGCCTCGCGGAGCGTCGCCCGCCCGGCCCCGGCCTCCATGCGGGAGTCGAGCTGGGCCGTCGTGGCGAGCGCCCAGATGCGCAGGTCTCGATCCCCGTCGTCGCCGACCAGGCCGAGCGCCTCCTCGGCGCAGTCCCGCGCCTCGTGCGTCCGCCCGGTCAGCTCCAGGCCGAGCGCGTGCGCGAGCAGGCAGAAGACGCGCACCTCGCGGTCGTCCCCGGATTCCGCGACCGCCGCGCGACCCAGGGTGACCCCCTCCTCCAGCCCCATGTGCTCGTGACTGCCGACGAACATGAGCGCCCGGGCGTGCCCGGGGCCGGGCGGCAGCTCCTCGGCGGCCTGGCGGAAGAGCTCGAGGGCACGCCGCGCGTTCCCCGTCTGCTCGTAGCACTCACCGGCCGTCATCAGGCGTTCGCCGTGCGCCTCGACGTCCTCGCCGGGGGTGAGGGCGGCCGCCTTCTCGCTGAGCTCGGCGGCCGCGCCCGGCGCGCCGCGGCGCGACGCCTGCGCGCACGCGGCATCGAGCGCCTCGGCCACCGGCGCCGAGTGCCCGACCGTCGCGGCGGCGAGATGCCGCGCGCGCTGCTCCGGGTCCTCGACGATCGCGGCGAGCCTGGCATGGATCTCCCGGCGCCGCCGTGGCGTCACGGACGCCAGCGCGGCTGCCGCGAGGAGCGGGTGGCTGAACCTCGTCTCGGTCCCGCTCTCCTCGAGGACCCCGGCCTCGAAGGCGGGATCGAGGAGGCTCTCCCGCTCGACCGCGGCGTGGACGGCCACGGTCGTGGGGTCGGCCAGCGCGGCGACCGTCGCGAGGGCCGGGAGCGATGCCCTGGGGAGCGCCGCGAGCCGGTCGCCGACGAGCCGCCGGATCTGCGGCAGGTCGAGCTCCACGTCCGCGCTCGTCGACCGCAGGCGACCGGCCTCGGCCGCCCGCGCGAGCTCCAGGGCGACGAAGGCGTTGCCGCCGGCCATCCGCTCGATGCGCCTGAGCGTGGGTCGCGGCAGGCCGTGGCCGAGCTCGTGGGAGACGATCGTCGTCAGCGCCTCGAGTCCCAGGGGACCGACGAGCATCCTCCGCTCGTCGTCTGCGATCGTCGGGCCCGCACCCGTGCGCAGCGTCGCGAGCGTCCGCAGCGATGTCGTGTCCAGTCGGCGCGCGACGAAGCAGAGGATCTCGTGCGTCGGCCTGTCGAGCCACTGCAGGTCGTCCACCGCGAGGAGCACCGGGCCTCCCCGTGACGCGGCACGCAGCAGCGCGAGCGCGGCCGCCGACAGCGCGCCGGCGGACGCGGCGTCACCGGTGTCGTCACGCCCGAGCGCAGACCTCGAACGCCCGCCGCTGCGGCCGCGGCAGGTCCTCGCCCGCCTCGTCGAACGCGTCCCCGAGGAGGTCGGTGAGTCCGGTGAAGGAACGGGCACGGTCGCCTTCGAGCGGTCGCGTCACGAGGACGCGGTGCCCGAGCTCGCGGGCGTGCTGCAGTCCCGCGCGCCACACCGTCGTCTTGCCGATCCCGGCGGCACCCTCGATGAGCAGCACGTTGGACGACCCGTCGGCGAGGAACGCACCGACGGCCTGCAGCTCGACGCTGCGACCGACGAGCTCGACGGGAGCCATGGGACTCGCCCTAGCCGTCGAAGTACATGGGGAACTCGTAGGGGTGCGGCCGGATCTTCACCCGGTCGGACTGGTCGCGCCGGAACTCGACGTACGCGCTGATCAGGTCGTCGGTGAACACCCCGCCGCGGGTGAGGAAGGCGTGGTCGGCCTCCAGCGCGTCGAGCGCCTCGTCGAGCGTCGCGGGGACGGTCGGGATGTCCGCGAGGCGCTCCGGCGGCAGCTCGTACAGGTTGGTGTCCATCGGCTCGCCGGGGTCGAGCTCGCGCTCGATGCCGTCCAGGCCCGCCATGAGCATCGCCGGCAACGCGAGATACGGGTTGGCGAGGGGGTCGGGCGGGCGGAACTCCAGGCGCTTCGTCTTCGGTGACGCCGAGTACATGGGGATCCGCACGGCAGCCGATCGGTTGCGCTGCGAGTGCTTGAGCAGCACCGGGGCCTCGTAGCCCGGGACCAGCCGGCGGTAGGAGTTCGTCGTCGGCGCGCAGAACGCCATGAGCGCCGGCGCGTGCTCGAGGAGGCCGGCCGCGTAGTGCAGCGCCAGCGGCGAGAGAAGCCCATAGCCGTCCGCGGCGTGCATGAGCGTCGCGCCGTCCTTCCACAGCGACTGGTGGACGTGCATCCCGGAGCCGTTCTCCTCGAAGATCGGCTTGGGCAGGAACGTCGCGGACTTGCCCGCCTGCTTGGCCGTGTTCTTCACGACGTACTTGTGCAGCTGCAGGGCGTCGGCCATCTCCAGCAGCGGGAGGAAGCGCAGGTCGATCTCGCCCTGGCCCGGGCCTCCGACCTCGTGGTGGTGGCTCTCGGTCTCGATGCCGAGCGCCTCGAGGACGATCACCATGCGCGCGCGCAGGTCGCTGAGGGTGTCGTTCGGCGGCGCGGGGAAGTAGCCCTCCTGCGAGCGGTTCGTGTAGCCCAGGGCGGAGAGGCCCTCGCCGCGGCGCTGGAACCCCTGCCCGGAGGTCCAGTGGCCCTCCTCGGAGTCGACCTCGTAGAACGCGGTGTTCGCCTGCTGGTCGAAGGCGACGTGGTCGAAGACGTAGAACTCCGCCTCGGGACCGAAGTACGCCAGGTCCGCGACGCCGGTGGAGCGCAGGTGCTCCTCCGCCTTCATCGTCACGTAGCGCGGGTCGCGCGAGTACGGCTCACGGGCGATCGGGTCGAGCACCGTGCAGACGAGCGAGATCGTCGGCGCCTCGTAGAACGGATCGAGGATCGCGGTGGACGGGTCCGGCAGCAGCAGCATGTCGGACTCGTAGATCTCCTGGAAGCCGCGGATGGACGACCCGTCGAAGCCGATCCCGTCGGCGAGCGCCTCCTCGTCCAGGCTCCTCAGCGCCATCCCCATGTGCTGCCACGTCCCGGGCAGGTCGGTGAACTTGAGGTCCACCATGGTCGCGCCATGCAGCTCGGCGAGGGAGAGCACGTCGCTCGGCTGCGGGGCCCGGTCACCTGCCAGCACGCGGGCGCTGAGCGGCGCGGTGTGGTTGCCGTCCAACAGGTCAGCAAAGGCCATGCCTCTCTCCTCCTGTGGTCGCAGACCTGGCGATTGTCCCCCCGGGGAGGGCGGCGCGCCAGTCCTCCGCGCGAGGAGAGGTCAGTGGTGGCGCAGGTTCCCCGTGCCGGCGGGGGCCGGACGGAGGAGGAGGCTCGCGCGGACGAGGTCGAGCTGACGCGTGTGCGCGTCGCGCGCGGAGAACAGCCCACGGAGCTCGAACGACGGGGTCGCGCTGCGGATGGGTGCGGTGGCCGTGCTCATGGTCATGAGTGTGCTCCCGCGAAGGGCTCGGTGGGAGCGGGCCGACCCGCCTTCGGGGGTGCGGCTGACCCCCGGAGGAGTACCATCTGACGTGGAGGCCTGGCTTATGACCGCAGTGGTCATCGCGCTGTTGGTGACGGGCGCCGCCTTGCTGATCGCGGAGGCGCACGTGGCGAGCTACGGCCTTCTCGGTCTCGCAGGCGCCCTGGCGCTGGCGGGCGGTGCGGGCCTCGCGCTCGACGCCGCGGGCGTGAGCCTCTGGCTGGTCCTGGTGCTCGCCGCCGTGGTGGCCGCCGGACTCGCGTCGCTCGGACTCGTCGCGACGCGCGCAGCCCTGCGGATGCGTCGGCGCAGAGCGCTGGGCGGCTCGCAGGGTCTCATCGGCCGCGTCGGCGTCGTTCGCCGCGAGCTGACCCCGGTCGGGGTCGTCGCCGTCATGGGCGAGCTGTGGCGCGCCCGGCCGGCGTGGAGCGAGATCGAGTCCGCACCCGTCGAGGGCGAGGACGTCATCGTGGAGCAGGTGCACGGGCTCACGCTGTGGGTCCGCCGCGCCGAGGAGTGGGAGGTGCATCCGTGAGCGCCGTCGCAGCCGTCGTCATCGTCGTCGCTCTGCTCGGCGTCCTCGCGCTGACGGTCGCGGCGGCGTCCGTCCGGATCCTGCGCGAGTACGAGCGCGCCGTCGTCTTCCGCCTCGGGCGGCTCGTCGGCGAGAAGGGCCCGGGGCTCGTCCTCCTGATCCCCGCCGTCGACCGGATGGTGCGCGTGGACCTGCGCACCGTCACGCTCGACATCCCGCCGCAGAGCGTCATCACGCGCGACAACGTCCCGGCGAAGGTGAACGCCGTCTGCTACTTCCGCGTCATCGACGCCGCGCGCGCGGTCGTGGAGGTCGAGCGCTATCTGCTCGCCACCACCCAGATCGCCCAGACGACGATGCGCTCGGTGCTCGGCAAGGCCGACCTGGACATGCTGCTCTCCGAGCGCGAGCAGCTCAACGAGGCGGTGCAGCAGATCGTCGACGACCACACCGATCCGTGGGGCATCAAGGTCACGACCGTCGAGATCAAGGACGTCGAGATCCCGACGGCGATGCAGCGCGCGATGGCGCTGGGCGCCGAGGCGGAGCGCGAGCGACGCGCGAAGGTCATCCACGCCGAGGGCGAGTTCCAGGCCTCCAAGCGCCTCCGGGATGCCGCGGACATCATCTCGGACAACCCGGCGTCGCTGCAGCTGCGCTACCTGCAGACGCTGACCGAGATCGGCGGGATGAACAACTCCACCGTGGTCTTCCCCCTGCCGCTCGACATCGTGAAGCCGTTCGTGGAGGCGCTGGGCTCGGTGGCGCGCGACGCGCCCGCGAGCCCGACGAGGACACGAGGCTCGAGGGCAGCCCGCAGTCCGAGCTCACCGAGGCCGCCGGTGCGGCGCTGCGCAACGGGGCGGATCAGCCGGTGACCGCGGGGGCGCCCGGGTCGTAGTAGCGAACGAACGTTGCGGCTCCGCGAACAACAGGCGTAGGGTCGTCACGGCAGGTCTGGACGCCGATCCCGAAGGGAGACGGACATGCAGACCATCGACGGCTTCGCCGGACGGCAGCTCGGGGCGGGTGATCCCGGATACGACGAGGCCCGAGCCCTCTTCAACGGGATGATCGACGCCCGTCCGGCGCTCATCGCCCGGTGCGAGGGCGCCGACGACATCGCGCGCGCGGTCGCGCACGCGCTGCACCACGACGTGCCGCTCGCAGTGCGCGCAGGTGGCCACTCGGTCGCAGGGATGAGCACGAACGACGGTGGCGTCGTCGTCGACGTGCGACCCCTCACCGACATCAGCGTCGACGCCGCCGCGCGCACGGTCCGCTGCGGTGCCGGCGTCACGTGGGCGGACTTCGACCGCGCGACACAGGAGCACGGTCTGGCGACCACGGGAGGGCGCGTCTCCACGACGGGCGTCGCCGGGCTGACCCTCGGGGGCGGCTCCGGCTGGCTCGAGCGGCTCCACGGGCTCGCCTGCGACAGCCTCACCGCGGTCGATCTCGTCACGGCCACCGGCGACCAGGTGCGCGCGGACGCCGACGAGCACCCGGAGCTGCTGTGGGCGCTGCGCGGCGGCGGAGGGAACTTCGGCGTGGCGACCGCGTTCGAGTTCCGCCTCCATCCGCTGGGACCGACCGTCCACGGCGGGCTGGCGATGTACGACCCGGCGGACGGTCCGAGCGTCCTGCGCACGCTGCGCGACTTCTACCTGGGCGCGCCGCACGAGGCCGCCCTCCTGTTCATGTACATGGTCGCACCGCCGGAGCCGTTCGTTCCCGAGGAGTGGCAGGGGCGCCTCGTCGCGGCGATCGCGGGCATGTGGATCGGCCCGCCGGACGACGGTGCGTCGGTGCTGCGCCCGCTGGTGAACGCCGCTCGGCCCGTCGTCGATCTCTTCGGCGAGCTGCCGTACACGGAGCTGCAGTCGATGATCGACGACCCGCCCGGCATGCGGAACTGGTGGACCGCCGACTACCTCGACGAGTTGCCCGACGCGGCGGTGGACGAGTTCTGCGCCCACGCCGAGCGCATGCCCCGCAGCTCGACGTTCCTGCTGGTGATCCCATGGGGCGGAGCGGTGGCGCGCGCGAGCGACGCGTCGTGCATGCCGAACCGCGATGCGGCGTGGGTCGTCCACCCGTACGGGCTCTGGGAGGAGCCGACGCGGGACGACGAGCACGTCGCCTGGGGTCGTGCGTCGCACTCCGTGTTCGCACCGTGGTCCACCGGTGGGACGTACCTGAACTTCATCGGCGACGAGGGCCCCGACAGGGTCCGCGCCGGCTTCGGGGCGGCCTACGAACGGCTCGCCCGCGTCAAGGCGGAGTGGGATCCCGACAACGTCTTCCGGGGCAACCAGAACATCAGGCCCGCACACGCGGTCCACTAGCCCGTCGCTGCGGTGCTCCGCATCCGCGTGTTCGGCGAGCTTGCGGTCGAGATCGACGGCCGCGCTCCGGAGCGGCTCGCCGGCGGGCGCGCGCGGGCGCTGCTGGGGTGGCTGGCGTTGCATCCGGGCCTGCATCCGCGCAGTCGCGTCGCCTCGGTGTTCTGGCCGGACGTCCTGGAGGAGAGCGCGCGCGTGAGCCTCAGGACGGGACTGGCCGCCGTGCGCAGACATCTCGGTGAGCCGGCGGCAGCGTGCATCGCAGCGAGCCGCACCACCGTCGGCATCGAGGACGGTCCGGGCATCTGGATCGACGCGCGGGAGTTCGATCGGCTGCTCGCCGCCGGGTGCGGCGACCAGGCACTGGCGCTCTGCGGCGGCGATCTGCTCAGCGACCTCGACGACGACTGGGTGCTCGAGGCGCGCCAGGCACATCGCGAGCGGGTCGCGGCGCTGCTCGGTGCGCTCGGCGCGGCCGCCGAGCAGGCCGGCGATCTCGATCGGGCGGTGGAGCGCGCTCGCGAGCGCCTGGCGCTCGACCCGTTGTCGGAGGACGCTGCGCGCGTCCTCATCGCGCGACTCGCGCGCACCGGCGACCGCGCGAGCGCCGTCGCCGTCTATCAGGGGGTGCGCGAGAGCCTGCGGCGCGAGCTGCGCCTCGCACCCTCGCCGGAGACCCGCGCCCTGGTGCAGGAGATCCTGGAGGAGCGGGATGCATCGACGGTCCGATCGCCGCCGGGCCTCCCGGCGGCGCTCGACGCGCGGGACGCAGGACACGCTCGTCGGTCGCCACCGTGCAGCTCGCCCGGCTGCGACGCGCTCTGGCGACGCGTGCAGGCGGGCGAGCCGGCGATGGCGACGGTCGCCGGCGAGGCCGGTGGCGGCAAGACCCGGCTGATCAGCGCGTTCGCGGTCGAGGCTCGAGACGGCGGCGCCGCCGTCCTGGCCGGGCGCTGCTACGAGGACGGCGCCACGCCCTACGCGCCGTTCACCGAAGCGCTGCGCCAGCACGCCACCTGGCTCGAGCCGACCTCGGACTGGGTGGCCGCCGAGCTCGCGCGTCTGCTGCCCGAGCTCCCCGCGGACGCGCGCGCGGAAGGTGATCCGCGCGACGCGCGCCACAGGCTGTTCGAGGCCGTGGCCTTCACGTTGCGCGACGCCGCTCGCCGCGGGCCGGTCGTGCTGGTCATGGAGGACCTCCACTGGGCCGACGCCTCGACCCTGCTGCTGCTGGCCCACGTGGCGCGCACGGCGACGTCGGTCCCGCTCCTCGTCATCGGCTCGTTCCGGCCGGACGGGTCACCGGACGCGCTGCTGAGCGACCTTCGGCGCGACCTGCCGCTGGAGGAGCTGGTCCTGCCCGGGCTGTCGGCCGGCGAGGTCGGTGAGTTCGTGTCGACACGCCTCGGCTCACGTGCGCCACCGGAGCTCGGCGAGCTGCTGCACGGACGCACCGGCGGCAATCCGCTGTTCGTCGAGGAGAGCGTTCGCCACCTCCGTGAGCTGTTCCCGGCCGCCACGCCGGAGCAGCTCGTGGCCGCGGCGACCACGAGGGGTCCCGCACGGAGTCAGCACCGTGATCAACCGGCGCCTCGTCCGCCTCGCCGACGCGGAGCGGTCAGCCGTGACGGCTGCGGCTGTCGCGGGGGAGGCGTTCCGGCTCGACGACGTGGTCGCCGCGACCGAGCTCGACGACGACCAGCGGCGGTCGCGCTGGACGGCGTCGTTGCGGCTCGCCTCGCGGCCGGCGAGGCGACGGCGGGCCGCTATCACTTCGCGCACGCGCTCATCCGCGAGACCGTGCTCGGCGGCCTGACGGCGACGCGGCAGGCGCTGCTGCACCGCCGGATCGCCGACGGCATCGGGCGCCTGCCGGCGGACCGGCGTGAGTCACGACTGCCGGATCTGGCGCGCCACCTGCTGGACGCCCACCCGCTCGTCGAGTCCGTCGCGGTCGCACAGGTCGTGCTGCGCGCGGCCGAGCGCGCGATCGCCCAGCTGGCCTACGAGGACGCCGCGGTGCTCCTGGACCGGGCTCTGGGGCAGCTGGATCTCCCGGACGCGCAGCGCGCGACGCTGCTGCTCGCCCTCGGCGACGCGCGCGCCCGCATCGGGCGGGCCGATGGCGCACGGCGCTGCTTCGAGGAGACCGCGCGCCTGGCGCGCGCAGCGGACGACGGCGTGCTCCTCGCCCGCGCCGCGCTGGGAGCCGCGGGTCTGGCGGTCGTGATCGCACCTGTGCGCCCGGAGGTTCGGGCGCTGCTCGAGGAGGCGATCGCCGGCGTCGACGCCGGGTCGCCCCTGCGCGCGACGCTCCTGGCCCGGCTGGCCGTCGAGCTGTACGACAGCCCCGCGCCGGTCCGTGAACGCCTGAGCGAGGAGGCGCTCGCGAGCGGCCGCCGCACCGGCGGGCGCGCGCTGCTGGAGGCGCTGAACGCGCGTCACGTCGCGCTCTGGAGTCCGTCACACGTCGTCGAGCGTCTCGCCATCGCGAACGAGCTCATCGAGCGGCCCGGGCGGCGGCGAGATCGCGAGGCGGAGCTGCAAGGAATCAACTGGCGGGTCGTCGACCTCCTCGAACTCGGCGACCTCCCCGCCGCGGAGCAGGCGATCGAGGCGCATGGTCGCCTGGCCGACGAACTCCGCCTCCAGACGTACGCGTGGTACCGGCCGATGTGGCAGGCGATGCTCGCGCTGCTCGGCGGACGACCCGACGAGGCCTCGCGGCTGGCCACCGAAGGCGCCCGGATCGGCTCGCCGCGGAGGACGACAACGCCCGAGTGCTGTTCGGCGTGCAGCTCATGACGATCCGCGTCATCGAGGGCGACTGACCGAGGCGGACAGGTCGGCCGATCGAGCAGGGCGCCCGGACGCCGGCGGGCGGAGCGTGGAGGGCGTACCTCGCGATGATCGCATTCACCGAGGGCGACACGGCGCCGGGCGGCGCAGCTCGTCGGCGACGGGGCGGCGCGAGCTCGACGCGCTGCCGGTCGACGCCAACTGGCTGTACACGGTCACGACGCTCGCCATGGGGGCGTGGCTCCTCGACGATGCCGCGGCGGCGGCCGCGTCTGTACCCGCCGCTCCTCCCGTTCTCCGGCTCGTTCGCGGTGGCCGGGCCGCGGCACCCACTGCACCGGATCGGTCGCGCTCCAGTTGGGGCTGCTCGCAGCCGTCCTCGGCGATGACGAGCGCGCGGAGCGTCATCTCGACGACGCCGTGAGCGTCAACGGACGGCTGGGCGCGCGCCCCTTCGTCGCCGTCGCGCGCTACGCGCTCTCGATGGTCCTGGACCGCCGCGGCGGCCGCGAGCGCGCGGCCGAGCTCCGGTCCGAGGCGCTCACCCTAGGTCGAGAGGTCGGGATCACGCTCCCCGGTGACATCGCGCGGTACTGCTGAGCGCCGTCACGAACGTTCGCGCTCGGTTCGCGCTGGCCTCGCGCAGCGACGAGACCATGCGCGCGTCACTCGAGAGGGGTTCACGCGATGCCGGTTCGACCGTTGGTCCTATCAGCACCTCTGCTCGGCCGCCGTCGCGACCAGTGCTCGCGCGCCTGCGACCTGCTCGGCGCGGGACATCCACTGGTGCACGTGACGGACGACATACGCGTGATGGCCGAGCAGTCGATCGTGGTGGCCACGATGCTGGCGGCGGGCCTGTCGGCGGTCCTCGCCGGCGTGTCGGAGGCCGGCGCCGTCGTCGTCGCCGCGCTCCTGGTGCAGGTCGCGGTGACGTGGCGGCTGGTGCTCCGAGCGAGCGCCAGGCGCGACCTCGTCCTGGACCTCATCGTCGATGGACGGGAGGATCTTCCGCTGCGGTCGGTCGCGCGCGAGCGCCGGCGTCTGCTGGACCGCAGGCACCGCGTCCTGCTGGCACGTGCGCTGGATGCGCTTCGCGAGGAGGCCGCGATCCCCCTCGTGCGGCGATCGTCACGCTCCCGCTCTACTGCCGGCGCGTGGTCGCCGCCGTCGCGCCGGAGCTCGAAGAGACCGCCCAGGCGCTGCGGCGGAGCGATGCGAGCGTACGCGGCGTCGCGCTGAGCGAGCGGCTCCTGAGCGGTCACGACTCGCCGCTGTACGGGGACGACGCCGATCGGCTGCGCGAGGAGCTCCGGCGCGTCCGCTTCCTGCTCGCGACGCCGGGCGCGTGACCGAGCGCGCACCGACCGTCAGCGTTGACCCCCCGGCGAGCTGGCCGTGATCGTCGCGCGCAATCTCCGATCAGAGCGGCGAACACGCCACCGCGCGTCAGCGGCCCGACGTGGTTGGCGGCGAGGGGTAGACGCCGAGCTCGCCGTCGACCAGCTCCCTGTCGAGCGACACCATCAGGTCGAGCCTTCCGATCTCACGTCGCGGTCGCCGCGTCGACGAGCACGCGACGCGACACCAGGACGGCGCACATCGATGTTGCACCAGCGCCCGCTCGGGCCGCGGCCGGCCTGTCCCCGCTCCGGGGGATGACCCGAACTCCTCGATGAGGTCCGGGAGCCTGCGCATGCGTTCGACGCTCTCGATCGTGCGGCCGATCTGGCCCTCAGGCGCGGCAGCGGGCGCTCACGTCAGAGCAGCTCCGCGATGAGCGTGGCTGCGCGGCGGGCGCCGTCCGCCTCGATCGGCCGGGGATCCGACCTGGCGGTCGAGCTCGTCGGCGATCGCGTCGGCGACGACGTCCGGTGGTGAAGCGTCGATGTCCATGCAGCGCCCGGCCCGGTACCGCTCGAGACGATGACGGACGTGGCGCTGTTGCTCGAAGTGATGTTTGAGCGGGAAGTACAGGAAGGGCCGACGCGCGCCCGTGAGCTCCATCGTCGTCGCGAGTCCGCCGTGCACGACGGCGACGTCACATGCCGCGAGCCGACGGCTCAGGTCGTGGACGTAGCCGACGATCTCCACGCCGGGGACCTGAGGCAGCGTGCCGGTTGGAATACGTGGGCCGGCGATGATGATCGTCCGCAGGCCGGGGACGCGATCCGCGGCGGCCTCGTGGGCCTCGATGACACGCCGCAGCAGGGACGCGCCGGCGGCCGAGCCGCCGGCCGTCGCAATGCAGATGCGATCGTCGTCGGCGTAGCCGAACTCCGCGCGCAGGGCGTCGCGGTCCAGGCTGGATCGTGCTCCGTCGTGGCCCGGGACATAGCCCGTGAACGCGAAATGCTCCTCCGTCCACTCGCGGATGTGCGGGAGATCCGGACCGAAACGGTCAGGCACGATGTCGCCGGGGGTGCCGATGAAGATCGACCGATCGCGAACGCGTGGATAGCGCTCGATCTGCTCGAGCATCTCGGCGTTGTAGTCGGCGGTGAGGAAGGCCTCGCGCTCGTCGCCCTCGGCGAGCGGGAGGAACCCGACGAAGTCGGTGAGCCAGGCGTAGGCCGCGCGTTTGCATTCGGGGTTCTCGTGCAGGAAGTGGTCGATCTCCCACGCCTCGTCGCCGATCCACAGGTCGTAGGGCTCCCGCTCGACGACGTCGTGGAAGAGCATGAAGTTCGCCAGCAGGATCTCGTCCATCCGACGGTACGCCTGGAAGACGTCCAGCTCGTGCCCGTGCGCCTCGGCGTCGATGTGTGCCGCCTCGCTGGCGAGCTCCGCGCTCGCGGGATGGATGCGCTCGCCCTCCGCCTCGAGGACGCGCGTGACCGGCTCCTGAGCGAGCCAGTGGATCTCCAGGTCCGGGACGAGCGCGCGCAGCTCCCGCGCGATCGCGACGTCGCGCCATGCATGCCCGAGGCCGATCGGGGAGGACACGAACAATGCCCGGCGCGGACGCTGGAGCGCTCTGTGCCAGGTCTGGCGCTTCGGCCGTCCGAGGCCGGCGAAGTCACGCAGCGCCAGGTTGAACCGCACCGGCGTACGCCCGGGCGGGTTGTGCCCGACACCCTCGATCACGAGCAGCTCGGCGTCCGTTGCCTCGGCCACCGCGATCCCGATCGCCGGCGGCGTCAGGGCATCGTCGGCTCCGGCGATCACCAGCATCGGGCAGGACACCTTCATCCAGATCTCTGGCGGCAACGGCGGCTCCACGATCGCCGGTACGGTGGCGGCCAGAGCTCTGGCGTCGTGTCCATCGCCCAGCCGATGAGGTCGTCCAGCTGCTTCGTGGAATGCGGCTCCGCGACGCACAGGCCGAAGAAGAACTCGGCGAAGTCGCGATAGTCCCGCTCCCAGTAGTGGCGGTTGAACTTCTGGACGCCCTCGTAGCTGTCGCGCGGCTCGTCGAACGTGCCGAAGGCTGCGACGGGGGTGGGGAGCACGTCGGTCGGCCCCGCCCCGTTGCCGAGCACGCAGAGGCCGGCGACGCGGTCGGGGTGCAGCGCGGCCGTGAGGATCGCCCGATCCGCGCCGAGCGACCAGCCGACGACCAGCGCGCGTTCCGTGCCGGTCGCGTCGAGCACCGCGATGAGGTCCCCACGTGCTCGGCATGGGCATGGGCGGCAGGATCCAGCGGGCGGTCCGAGCGGCCGTTGCCGCGGGCGTCCATCGTGATCACGTGGGCGTGACGGGCGAAGTAGGGGATCTGTCCCTTCCAGACCCGCGAGTGCGCGATCGGCCAGCCGTGCAGGAAGAGGAGCGTCGGCTCGCCGTGCCCGTACTCCTCCCAGAAGACGCGCACGCCGTCGCGCTCGACGTACCCGGTGCGATCCGGGTATCGCGCGCGCGTCTGCTCCTGCGCGGTGTCGGTGCTGGTCATCTCGGCGTCTCCCTCGATCCTCTCACGGCAGGACGCTGAAGTCGCCACCGATCTCGTGGCGGTGGGCGCGCACGGTCTGTCCCGAGTCGAGCTCGCGGCGCAGCCAGTCCTCGTGGCGGGCCTGCAGCTGCTGCCGGAACGTGCTGAAGGCGCGGAACGTGTGCCGCCGCCCGAGCAGGTCGGGTGGCTCGCCGCCGAGTGCCGCATAGCGGTCGGTCAGCTCGTCGAGACGCGCGAACGCTGGCCGGCGCGCGTGGCCCGGCGCCGGCTGGGCGGTGAGCTCGTCCACGATCTTCCGTGTGATCTGCGCCGCCTGCAGGCGGATCAGCGCCCGGCGCGTCCGGGCGAAGGCCGGCGGCTGGATGGGCTTCGCCGTGGTGGCGGTGCTGTGCAGGTAGGTGGTGGACATGGCGCCTCCTCGAGGCTCGGGGGATTGCGATGCCGGGAGGCTCCCGAGCGGGTGCGAACGCAACGCGAATCCGGCGCGAATCGTCGATCCCGCCCATCCGGGTGGGCGTAGGCTGGCGCCGAAATGGTGCGACTGCACCTCTTGGGCGACCTGCGATTGGAGGTCGACGGCTCGTACGTCGCCCTGGCCTCGCTCAGCCACAAGGCCAGGCTCCTCCTGGCGATCATCGCGACCGAGCGCCGCGTCCATGGCCGCAGCGAGCTGGCGGGGAGACTGTGGCCGGACGTCCGCGAGGAGAGCGCACGGGTCAGCCTGCGCACGGCGCTGTCGCAGCTGCGCAGGGGGATGGGGCCGGCCGCAGCGCTCGTGCTGCGCGGCAAACGCGACGGCGGCGTCGCGCTGGCGGACGCCGTCTCGACCGACGTGGAGGAGGTCGAGAGGCTGCTCGCGGACGGGCAGCCGGAGGCGGCGCTCCAGCGCTGCTCGGCCGAGCTGTTACCTGGCCTCGACGACGACTGGGTCCTGGTGCAGCGCGACGAGCTGCGTGATCGGATCGCGCAGCAGCTGGCCATCGCTGCGGACGCGTCCGACGAGGCGGGTGATCTCGGCCGCGCGGTGGATCTCACCCGGCGCATGGCAGCGCTCGACCCCCTTGCGGAGACGGCGCATCGCGAGCTGATCCGCCGGCTGGCGGCGGCAGGAGATCGCGGCGCGGCGCTCGCCGCGTTCGACCGGTTCCGCGACCGGCTGGCGCAGGAGCTGAGGATCGCGCCGTCGGCGGCCACGCGCAGCCTGGTGGAGGAGATCCGCGCGGAGCGCGAGGCGCCGACGCCGGCGATCGGACTTCCTCCGGTGGCTCCGCCCGGCGCACGCGGCACGTTGGTCGGACGCGAGGTGGAGCTCGCGGCGCTCGCCGGCGAATGGGACCGCGTTCAGCGGGGCGAGCGGCGTGTGGTGGCGGTGGCGGGGGAGCCGGGGATCGGCAAGACGCGCATGGCTGCTGAGCTGTGCGTCCGTGCGCATGCCGGCGGCGCACTCGTGCTCGCCGGGCGCGCGCACGAGGACGCCCTCATCCCGTACGAGCCGTTCGTGGAGGCTCTGCGCCGCTACGCCGCGGAGTGCCCCGATCAGGCCTTGCGGGATCAGGTCGGCGCCCATGCCAAGGTGCTGACGGCGCTGCTCCCCGAATTGGAGGACCGGCTCGGCGTGGACGTCGACGCAGGTGAGGGCGTCAGTGCGACGAGGCTGGTCGAGGCGATCGCCGCGTTCGTGCGTGCGGCCGCGGGCTCACGCTCAGCGGTCCTGCTGCTCGAGGACCTGCATTGGGCTGAGGAGGCCAGCGCGGTGGCGCTGCGCCACCTGGTGCGCGGCACCGAAGACGCTCGGCTTCTCGTGCTCGTCACCTACCGCGACACCGAGATCGACCCCGAGCACCCGCTCGTCGACGCGCTGGCGGAGGCCCGGCGAGCGCGGGTCTTGTCCGAGATCGAGCTGAGCGGCCTCGACGAGCGCTCCGTAGGAGCGATCGTGGCCGCAGAGGGGAGACGCGAGCAGTCGGCCGAGCTGATCGCCGCGGTGCACGCGCGGACGGCGGGCAATCCCTTCTTCATCGAGGAGCTGGTGCGCGAGGCGGGCGACCTGCGCGCCGAAGGGCTCGCTGTTCCGCGCAGCGTGCAGGACCTGCTCGCTCGCCGCCTGCGCGGAATGGCCCCGGCGGACCTCCGGCTGCTCGAGACGGCGGCCGTCATCGGCACAGACTTCAAGATGGAGATTCTCGGCAACGCCGCGGGCTGCCCCGACGCCGAGCTCGTGGACGGCCTGGATGCGGCGTTGAAGGCGCGCGCCATCGTCCCGACGACGGCGCCCGACACGTACTCGTTCGCCCACGCGCTGGTGCGTGAGACCGTCTATGCAGGCGTGACATCTGTCCGCCGTGCATATCTGCACCGCCTCGTCGGCGAGGCCTTGGAGGCCACGGCGTCAGCCGCGGACGACGCCCGGCCCGCCGCACTGGCGCATCATTTCTCTGCCGCCGGCGACGACGTGCGGGCCTTCCACTACCACGCCGTCGCGGCGCAGGCAGCGGCCCGCGTCGATGCCCTGCGATCGGGCTTGGAGCACTGTGACGCCGCCCTCGGCATCGCGCGTTCCATGGGTGCCGCCGCGGCCTCGCAGGAGCGCGTCGCCGCGGTCGAGTTCGAGCGCGGCCGGATCCTGCTCCACATGGGGATCGAGAACAAGGCGGCCGAGACGCTCGAGCAGGCGCTGGACGACGCCCGCTCGGCCGGTGATCCGGAGCTGGAGACGCGGATCCTGACCGAGTTCATGCACACGTTCCGCGGCATGCCGGTCGGCGGGCCCTGGACGCCGCGGAGTCCGCGCTGGCCCTTGCCCACGATCGATCGGACGTCGCGGGGCAGATCCGAGCCCTGGGCCGCGCCTCGCTGCTGTACACCGATCAACTGCTGCTCGACCGTGCCGCCGAGAACGGCGAGCGCGCACTGACGCTGGCTCGCGGGCTGGGCGACGAGTCCAGCATCGCCGAGGCGCTCGACGCCCTCAAGCTCGTGGCGTGCCAGCTCGGCGACACCGAGCGCCTGGGCCCGCTCGCCTCCGAGCTCGAGTCCATCCAGCGCCGGCGGGGTGCGCTGTGGTACCTCTGCTGGACGCTGCAGGAAGCCGCACACGTACCCCTCGCGGCGTTGCGCCTGGACGAAGCGGAGACGCGGCTGGGCGAGGCGCTGAGCATCGCCGAGCGGATCGGCTCGAACGGCGCGCGGGCGATGGTGCTCGACTCGCTCGCTGCCGTCCACGAGGCACGTGGCGCACCGGAGGCGGCGATCGCGACCAGTGAACGCGCCATCGGGCTCGCGCAACGAGGAAGCTTCACCGGCTTGATCTCGTGGATGCAGGCGACAGCCGGCCTGGTGCTGGCGCGCCTGCGGGCGGGAGGTCGCGCCGGTGAGCATCTCGAGCGCGGTCTCGACATGGCCGAGGCGGTCGGCTCGCGCCACGAGATGCTGCGGTGCGCCGCCGGGCTGGCTTGGGCTCGCTGGCTCTCCGGCGACGAGGAGGAGGCCCTCGGTCTCGCCGAGCGCGCGGAACGCCTGTGCGCCGCGATCACGACGCCGCCCGGCCATGCGCTGCTGATCGTCGCTCCCGCCATGGCCGCCGCGGCAGAGGTCTTCACGGCCGCGGGGCAGCCAGAACGCGCCGAGCACCTCGTCCTCGGCCCGCTTCAGGCGGCGCGCGGCCCCGAGCGGGCGTGGTACGCGATCCCGCTCGGCATCGCCGCCGCGCGCTGCCTCGTCGCCCTCGGTCGCCCGCGCGATGCGGCGAATGCGCTCGCTCCCGCGCTCGGCGCCTGGCGGGCGGGTAGCTTCGCGCCGGCGTGGGAGGCCCTCGTCGTGCAGCTTGCGCTCGATCGCGGGGCCGGCCGCGAGGAGGACTGCGTCCAGCACGCCCGCGAGGCGCGGATGGCCGTCAGCGCGTTGGCGGAGCGCCTCGTCGATCCCGGCCTGCGCGACGGGTTCAGCCGAGCGATGGAGCGTGAGATCGCGACCTACGCCGGAGCGAGCTCCCAGACCACCTCGTAGTGCAGGCTCCGATGGAGCGGCGCGAACGCCATCGCATCCAGCTCGTCGAGTTGCGTGCGGTATGCGCGCACCGCCTCGAGCTTGCGCCGCTGCTCGTCGGCGGTCAGCGCATGCACGTACGGGTGCAGCGCGTTGCACTCGGGCGCGGCGTGCGAGAGGGCGCGTGCCCAGGCCGCATCGACCTCCGCGCGACCATCCGCCGTCACCCACGTCGGCCAGCCGCGGGACAGGCCGTGGGGAAGGTCGGCATACAGACGCACGCGTGCACCCTCCGAGCCGAGGCGCAGCGCCGCATCGCGCACGAGCACGTGATCGACGTGCGCACCGAGCACGGCCGGCGCATAGAGGACATCGCATAGGCCGACTGCGCGCGCGATGCGTTCCACGACCAGATCCACGGACGCCGGCTCGCGCCTGTACTGCGCCTCGAGCAGATCCAGGTTGATCGGACTGCGGCCGGCGACACCCAGCGCGGCGTCGTCCTCGCGCTCGCGCTCACGAGCGCGCGCGGCCGAGTCTGTTGCGCCGGTCCGCTGATCCCACCAGCCCAGCGGCCAGCCACTCGGAGGCGCGCCGGCGAACACGTTCACGACGACCACCGGTCCTGGGGCGCTGAGAACGTGCCAGCACGACAGGACCGCATCGTCGAAATGCGGTGACAGCACTGCCACGAACGTCCGCTCGGCCGTCATCGTCGTTTTCCACCGCCTGAGCCTCTCGCTCGAACGTGAATCCGGCGCGAATCTATGGCGAACCGCGCCCCAACGAGGAGGCCCACCATCAGGTCTGGTCAGAGGTGCCCCTCGACCGTGCCCACGGTGATGAACATCTCCAGGCTCGCGATCGAGCAGGACGTCGACCTCGTCCTCGTCGCGGACCGCGGGCAGCTGGACGATCCGGAGGTGACCGCGGTCGAGCTCGGGGCCTGGCTTGCCGCGAGCTGGCAGGTGACCCTGCGACTGGCCGGCCCCGCGGCCTAACCGACGTGGCCGGCCGTGCTCACGAGACGCGGCTGGGCGCTTCGGCGACCTCAGGGGCCGGCTGCGGGCGGTCGTGGGGCGGCTCGATCGTGATGTCCGGAAGCGCTCGGTCGAGCCATCTGGGGATCCACCACGACCTCTCGCCCAGCAACGTCAGCCATGCAGGCACGAGCGTCATCCGCACGATCAACGCGTCCGTGAGGATCGCAACTGCGAGCAGCAGTCCGAACTCCTTCGGGATGCGATCGGTGCTCAGGATGAACGCCGCGAACACCGTGCCCATGATCACCGCCGCCGCGACGATCACCCGCCCGATCGCAGCGATGCCGTGCTCCACCGCGGCGCGCGTATCGAGGCCGTGGACGTGCTCCTCCCGGATGCGGCTCATGAGGAAGACCATGTAGTCCATCGACAGGCCGAAGAGGATGGCGAAGGCGATGGGTGGAACGAACGTCTCGATCGGCCCGGTCCTGTCGAGCCCCGTCAACCCCAGCAGGTGGCCCTCCTGCACCACCAGCGTGAGCACCCCGAACCCGACGAAGGCAGACAGGATGGTCGTGATCGCTGCGGTGGCCGAGATCACGATCGACCTGAACGCCATGGCCAACACGATGAGCGTCACGCCGACGATGTAGAGCAGGAAGATGGGCAGGCGGGACATGATCTGATCAGCGATGTCCTTGAAGGCCGCCGTCTGGCCGGAGACGTAGGCGACGGCGTCGCCGCCCGCGGTCGCCGCGGGGACCACGTCGGCACGCAACCGGTCGACGAGGGTGTCGGTCTCCTCGTCCTGCGGCGCCGACTTCGGGGTCACGAACACGATCCCGACCGTCTTCTCGTCGTTGAGCTGCGGCTCGCCCACGGACGCCACGTCCGGAAGGCCGACCACCCTGTCGTGGACCCTCTGGGGCGCCTGCGCGTCTCCGTTGACGTCCACCACGATCGGGATGGGGCCGTTGAAGCCGGGCCCGAAGCCTTCGGCCAGCAGATCGTAGGCGCGGCGGCTGGTCTGCTGCTTGGGCTGTGTGCCCTGGTCGGCGGCGCCGAGGCGCACGAACAGCGACGTGCACGCCAGCGCCACGATCAACACGAGGACGACAGGGAACACGATCCGCGCGTTCCGGGTCACGAACCGGCCCCAGCGTGCGATCAGCGTCTTCTCGCGCGCAGCCTGGGAGTCGTCCACCTGGCGCATGAAGGGAACCTTGAGCCGGTCGATCCTGTGGCCCAGCAGCGCGAGCGCGGCCGGGAGCAGCGAGTTCGCGATGAGGACCGTGGTCAGGACGCCGAGGGCGCTGCCGATGCCGAGCTTGGTGACGAAGTCCAGGCCGATGAACGCCAGTCCGGTGACCGAGATCGCCACCGTCAGGCCGGCGAAGAGCACGGCGCGCCCGGCAGACGCGCCGGCCTCCGCGGCGGCGTCCTGTGGCGACAGCCCTTCGTGCAGGAACTGCCTGAAGCGCGTGACGATGAACAGGGAGTAGTCGATGCCGACGCCCAGTCCGATCATCGAGACCAGGATCGGGGTGACCGTGTTGATGGCGGTCAGGCCGGCGAGGATGAACAGCAGCAGGAACGCGGTCACCAGCGCGCTGATCGCGAGCGCGATCGGCACGAGCATCGCCGTGAACGTCCGGAACACGAGCAGGAGCACGATGATCGCCGCGAGCAGGCCGAGCGACTCGGAGGTGCCCTGCTCGATCGGCGGGAACTCGGCCTCGCCGTTGTACTCCACCCTCACGCCTGCGGGGGCGACGGCCTCGCGGACGGCGTCCTCCACGGCGACGACCTCGTCGCGGTCCTTGTCCTCGATCGTGTCGTTGAACTGCGCCTCCGCGTAGGCGATGCGTCCGTCCTTCGAGAAGGTCGCCTCGCTGAACGGATCGCCGACGCTCTCGATGCCCGCCTTGTCGCCGGTGGGCTTGAACTCGGGCGACTTGAGCTCGGCGATCGCCTTCCCGATCGCCGCCTTGCGCGCCGGCGTGTCGAGTCGCTGGCCCACGGGCGCCGCGAAGACGAGGTTCAGGACCGAGCCCTGCTCGGAGGCGAACTCCGACTCGATGAGGTCGGTCGCCTTCTGCGTGTCCGATCCGGGGATCTCGAACTCGTCGCGCAGCGAACCGCCGATCGAGCCGACGAGGACGATCAGGACCACGACGATGCCGATCCAGCTGAGGATGACACGCCAGGGGTGCGTCGCACATGCGCGCTCCCAGCGCGCGAGGGTGCCCGTCGACAGTCGTTCGTGAGCCTCGCGGCGGCCGGTGGGCGACTCGTCGCTGTCGTCCAAGCCTTGCGCGCGCTCGCCGGCTTCAGTGTCTTCGGGGTCGGTCATGCCCCACCTCGTCGCGTCTGACGGCCGAAAGTCCCGCAAGCGTGCGCGCCGTCGCGGTGGTCGGCAACACGGCTGGCACGTGGCGGGGGTGCGAGGTGCCCGTACCCCCGGGGTACGGGCAGCACCCGAAGGAGCGGCCGCGCGGTACGGGGCACCGTCGCCGTCGCCCTCGCCGACTGGCGCGGCAAGGGCGTGGCCTGCCCGAGACCGCGGACAGGGTCGCTGAGACGTCAGGCCACGGCGGACGGGTCGAACCGCTCCGGCTTGCCCGGAGGGTCCCCGAAGTCGAACGCGGCGATCTCGCCGCGCTCGGAGCGCAGGCGCTCGCGCAGCTCGGCGGTCGCGGACTCCTCGACCGCCCCGTCCGCGTCGACCACGACGCCGTAGTCGTGCCGCGCGCCCTCCGGGCTGACGGTCAGATCACGGACGTCCGCGGCCACGCGGTCCGCCGGGCGCTCCAGCGGGTCGCCCCACCCGCCCGCACCCGCGGTCCGGAACACGAAGCGGTCGCCCGGCTGCACGGCGAGGTTGTCCACCTTCGAGGGCAGGGTGAACTCGCGCCCGTCGCGCTTGACCAGCCTCTTCGCGCCACGGCCCCCGGCGCGCCCGCCGGCGACGCCCCACGGGTTCGTGATCGCGCGGTCGTCGTTGATCGTGAAGACGCCGGCGGAGAGGAACTCGTAGGTCTTCTCGACGCCCGTGCCCCCGCGGTGCAGGCCCGCGCCGCCGGAGTCCACGACGGGGACGTAGCTCGTCACGCGCACGGGGTAGTGCGCCTCGGTGTACTCGACGGGCGTCGTGCGGAACAGCGGCCACCAGGAGTGCCCGTCGAGCCCGTCCCCGCGCTGGCGCGCCGGCAGCCCGCCGAACAGCAGCTCGACGAACTGGAAGTACCGGTCGTGGTCGTCGGTGCCCGAGAACACGAAGTACGGGCTCGCGCCGTAGCCGGCGGCCATCGCGAGGTCGGGCGCGCGCTGGCCCATCGCGCCGCTCATGCAGTCGAAGAAGCGCACGTGGACGTTGAGCCGGTTCGACACCGCGGCCGGGAACTTCGGGTTCAGCAGCGTCCCCTCCGGGAGCGTCACGTCGAAGACGTCGCGGACCCCGTCGTTGAACAGCACCGAGGGATCGAAGGCCATGATCAGGTAGATCCCGAAGAACAGCCGGCACAGGCCGTCGTTGATGCGGAAGTTGATCGTGCCCGGCGCCTGCGCGTCGGTGCCCGTCCAGTCGACGTGGCAGACGTCGCCGGTCCGCCACACGGTCAGCACGATCTTGAACGGGCCGTTGCCCATCCCGTCGTCGTCGACCCAGTCGGTGAACGTGACGGGCTCCTCGGGGATGTACCGGCGCACGAGCGCGCCCAGGGCGAGGCGCGTGCGGTCGATGAGCGCGGCGCACGCCGCCTCGTACTCGTCGGTGCCGAAGCGCTCGCACAGCTCGATCACCCGCGTCTCCGCCGTGCGGCACCCGGCGATGAGCGCGAGGAGATCGCTCTCGTTCATGTCCGGCGTCCGGGTGTTGTTGAGGATGACGTCGAGCGCCGTGCGGTTCAGGACGCCGCCCTCGACGATCTTGACCGGCGGGATCCGCAGGCCCTCCTCCCAGATCGACGTCGCGTCGTTGACCTGGCTGCCGGCGACCTTCCCGCCCACGTCCATCATGTGCCCGAACATCGACGCGAAGCCGATGTGCCGCTCGCCGACGAAGATCGGCAGGACGACGCACCAGTCGTTGAGATGGGTGATCGAGCCCTGGCTCAGGTAGGGATCGTTGAAGAGGATCACGTCGCCCTGGCGGATGTCGCCGCCGAGCCGCTCGACGATGCCAGGGATGTAGGAGCCGAACTGGCCGACCACCATCCGGCCGTGGCGGTCGCAGACCATCGGGAACTCGTCGTGCTGCTCGCGGATCATCGGCGACATCGCGGCGCGACGGACGACCTCGTCCATCTCGAAGCGGACGTTCAGCAGCGCGTTCTCGATGAGGTCCAGGGTGGGGCCGTCGACGCTCATGCGGCGCTCCTCGGGCTGATCAGCAGGTTGGCGTGCTCGTCGACCGTGGCGACGTGGCCCTCCAGGACGACCGTGGTGGCGTCGTACTGCTCGACCACGGCCGGGCCGTCGACGACCATGCCCGGTGCGAGCCGGGCGCGATCGTAGGTCGCGACGTCGCGGTACGCCGCGCCGTCCCAGACCGGGTGCGTGCCGGTCCTCGCGCCCGACGCGTCGGGCGGCCCCAGCGGTCGCGGCGGCGTCTCGATCGACGGCACGCTCCCGATGCCGACGGCGCGCAGGGTCACGAGCTCGGCTCCGCCGGGGAGGCCGAAGCCGTAGAGCCGCTCGTGCGTCGCGCCGAACGCGTCGCCCAGCCCGGCCAGCGTCGCCTCCTCCAGGTCGCCGATGGCGATCGGCAGCTCGTAGCCCTGGCGGTGGTAGCGCATGTCCGCGACGTAGCGGATCTCGCGGGCGTCCTCCTGGACGCCCTCGCGCTCCAGGAACGCCGCGGCCTCCTCGCCGAGCGCCGCGAGGCGCTCGGCCACCTCGCCCGGCCCCACGTCGGCGACCGGGCGGATGAACGTCCGGCTGAACTCGCTGCGCACGTCGGAGACGAGGAACCCCAGGGCCGAGAGGACGCCGGGCTCCAGCGGCACGATCACCGGGAAGCAGCCGAGGGTCGCCGCCAGCGCGTTCGCGTGCAGGGCGCCCGCACCGCCGAAGGGGACGAGCGCGAAGGTGTCGGCCGGCATGCCGCGCTGGACGGTGACGAGGCGCAGGGCCCCGAGCATGTTCTCGTCGACGAGCCGGACGATCGCCTCGGCCGTCTCCGGGACGCCCAGCTCGAGGCGTTCGGCGACCCGCGCGACCGCCTCGTGCGCGGCATCGACGTCGAGGGTCATCGCGCCGCCGAGCAGCCGGGGCGGGAGGTGGCCGAGCACGACGTTCGCGTCGGTCACCGTCGCCTCGAGGCCGCCGTTGCCGTAGCAGGCGGGTCCGGGCATCGCGCCCGCGCTCTGCGGCCCGACGCGCAGTCCGCCGGTCACCTCCGACACGCTGGCGATCGACCCGCCGCCGGCGCCGATCGTCTCGACCGCGACCGACGGCACGCGCATGGGGAACGGGCCGACCTTCGTCTCGCGCGTGATCTGCGGGCGGCCGTCGAGGCTGGCCGACACGTCGGTCGACGTCCCGCCCATGTCGAAGGTGATGATGCGGTCGTAGCCGGCCAGCCGCGCGACGTGCGCGGCGCCGCTGACCCCGCCGGCGGGCCCGGACAGCATCGTGTGGACCGGGGTGGCGCGTGCGGCGTCGAGGCCCATGAGCCCGCCGTCGGAGCGCACGACCTGCAGCCCGGCGCCCGCGCGCACGGCGTCCAGCCCGCGCCGCAGGCCGCTCAGGTAGCGCTCCATCTCCGGCGCGACGTACGCGTTCATCGTGGTCGTGATGGCGCGCTCGTACTCGCGGAACTCGGCGAGCACGTCGCTGGACAGGAAGACGGGGACGTCGCCCACGATCCCCTCGGCCACCCGGGCGACGGCCTGCTCGTGGACCGGGTTCGCGTACGAGTTCAGCAGGCAGACCGTGATCGCCTCGACGCCCGCCGCCACCAGTCGGCGCAGCGCCACCGCGACGCTCTCCTCGTCGAGCGCCTCGGCCTCCTCGCCGCCGGCGTCCAGGCGGCCGCGGACCTCGGCCATGAGGTCGACGGGGACCAGCGGTGCGGGCCGGTCGTAGACCATGAAGCCGAACAGGGGGCCGGGCGTCCACGCCTCCGCGAGGTGGAAGAGATGACGGAAGCCCTCGTTGACGATGACGCCGACCTTCGCGCCACGGCCCTCGAGCACCGCGTTCGTGGCGGCGGTGGTGCCGTGCATGAGCGCGCCCAGCGCCTCGGGCTCGATGCCGGCCTGCCGGCAGATCTCCTCGAGGCCCTCCACGACGCCGCGCGACTGGTCGCCGGTGGTCGTCGCGATCTTCAGCAGCCGCACGCTGCCGTCGCCGGCATCGTGCAGGAGGACGTCGGTGAACGTCCCTCCGACGTCGATCCCCAGGCGGCGGCTCGTGGCCGCGATGTCGGTCATGTGTGGGCGTGGTCCTGGCTGGCCTCGGGCAGGATGGAGCCGTACTCGAAGCAGTTCGCGCCGGGGACCTCGTACAGGAAGATCGACAGCTCGTCCCTCGCGCCGCCCGTGATCTCGCTCCACGCGTCCGCGATGCCGTGGATCAGGCGGCCGCGCACCTCCTCGGACCGTCCGGAGCGGATCAGCCCCATCATGCGGGGCGAGGTCGTCTCCTCGCCCTCGATGAACATCGAGCCGCGGGGGGCCTCGAGGAAGGAGCAGTGCACGTAGCGCGCAGGCGCGCCGGTGACCTCGTTGTGGACACGCGTCACCGCGCGCGAGATCTCGGCTTTGTGATCGAGGGTCGCCGTACCCGTGGGTGCGATGAACTCGTAGACCGGCATTCGTGCACTCCTCTCGTGGGGCCGCTGTCGAAGTCCCCGGGAGTGTGACGCCCCCGGCCGCGCTTGCTGCTCCGACGCGGATCGGAGAGGCTCGGTCCATGCATGGCGCGTTCGCGTCCGTCATCGACGAGTCGTGGGGCAGCCTCGGCGAGCGACGGTTCCTCCTCCTGATGTTGATCGGGTTCGTGGGCGCGTTCGGGTTCATCCGCCTCTCGACGCGGCTCATGCGCAGTCCGCGCGTGCCGTGGTGGCCGGGCAGCGTCGTGTCCGAGAGCGGCGTGCACATGCACCACCTCTTCTTCGGGATCGTGCTGATGATGGCGGCCGGCGGCCTGAGCTTCGCGGCAGGGGAGACCGACGGTCCCTGGTACGCGCTGTACGCACTGCTGTTCGGCGTCGGCTTCGGCCTTGCGATCGACGAGTACGCGCTGTGGCTGCACCTCGACGACGTCTACTGGTCCCGGGAGGGCCGCAGCTCGATCGACGCCGCGCTGGTCGCCCTGGCCTTGATCGGATTCGTCCTGCTCGCGTTCGTGCCCACACGGATCGGCGACGACTCGTTCGGATCGCTGGCCATCACGGTGACGCTGGCGACGTTGCACTTCGGTTTCGTGCTGATCGCCGCCGCGAAACACCGGCTCGTGCACGCCCTGTTCGGCATCTTCGTCCCGTTCCTGCCCCTGTACGCCGCGCTGCGCCTCGCCAAGCCGCGATCGATCTGGGCGAAGCGCTTCTACGGAGAGCGCCGCCCGGACAAGCAGGCGCGCGCCGAGCACCGGTTCCGGTCCGAGCGCCTCACCCATCGGAGCAAGGAGCGCCTGCGCGACGCGATCGGCGGGGTCACGGAGGAGGAGTACCAGGCGCAGCTCGCCGCGGCCGCGGCAAGCTCCACGATCGACCCAGACGCACCGAAGTCACGGTGAGGACGATGAGGAGGCGATCAGGCGCTGCAGGCCCTGGCGGACGCAACCAGGGCGTTCGAACCAGGGGAGGTGCCCGGCGCCGTCGACGGCTTCGAGCCAAGCGCCCTGGATCGCACGAACGGTCGGCGCGGCGGCGTGCTCGATGGGCATCGGGCTCGCGCGCCCGGCCACGCACCCGAAGGGGATCGTGATCTCGGGAAGCGCGGCCTCCAGGCGGGGCAGCTCCGCCTTGAGCGACGCCCAGTTCCCGCTGTAGGCGGGGATCGAGTCCGCGAACTGCGGGAAGGGCGGGACGTTGTCGGGCGAGGCGAAGTACGCCGGCCAGACCAGGCGCATGCTCTCCATCGACTCCTCGCCCGTGCCCTCACCGGCCATCGCGCGCGCGTCGAGCTCCTCCGCCCGGCGCCGGTCCTCCTCCGGTGTGCGGGCGAAGATCTGCGCCTCGAAGATCGCTACGCCGCCGTCTCCCACACCGCCGAGCGGATCGATGGCGAGCCCGCCCTGCAACCGTTGGGGCGCAGCGACCATGAGGTGCAGCAGCAGGTGACCGCCCCACGAGTGGCCGACCACCCACGCCCGGTCCCAGTCGAGGGCATCGAGGACTGCCACCGCGTCGGCGACCTCGCGGGCCACCTCGAACGGGCCTTCCGTCGTCGACGGCGCGAGCCCGCGCTGCTGGTAGGCCGCGAGCTCGAACCGGTCGCCGAGCTCCTCCGCCAGCTCGTCCATGTACCCGAAGTCCAGCCCCGGCCCGCCGTGAAGGAGCAGGACGCGCGGCCCGGTGCCCGCACGCCACCCGCCCAGGACGCCGCCCGGCACGGGTGCAGCGAACATCGTGCGTGCCACGGCAAGAAGCGTATGCCTCCCGTGGGGTTGTCGTCGGCGCTACTGAGTCAGCCCCACAGGAGGCGAGTGTGGTCGTCGCGCGCGGCCACGACGCGTCACCACTCGCCGCGACGCGCCGCGAGCTCACCGCGCGAGCGGACGCCGACCTTCGCGTAGATCCGCGTCAGGTTCGCCTCGACCGTGCGCACGGTGACGAACAGCTCGGCGGCGACCTCGCGGTTGCTCCGGCCCGTCGCGACGCGCTCGGCGATCTGGCGCTCCGTCGGCGTCAGCTCGTCCCGGCTGCCGGCCACGCGGCCGCTGATCCGGCGGAGCTCGCGCCCCGCGCGGTCGCGCCAGATCGCCGCTCCGATGTCGTCGAACAGCGTTTCCGCCTCCCGTAGCCGCTCGCGCGCGGCGCGCCGGTGCTTCGCACGTCGGTGTGTCATCCCGAGCGCGAGCAGCGTGCGCCCGCGCTCGAGCGGGGCGGGGAAGCGGTCGTGGAGGGCGAGCGCCTCCTCGAACAGCGTCACGGCGTGCTCGTGATCCCCACCATGCGCCGCGAGCATCGCCTGCCCGCGTAGCGCGATGCAGAGCGGGCGCGGGCGGTCGACCCGCTCGCCGAGCGCCCGGAGCTGCGTGAGCCGCTGCTGCGCCTCCTCGGTGTGTCCGGTTGCGATGAGGGCCTCGACGAGATCGTCGCGGTGTGGGAACGCGCCGGGCTCCTCGACGCCCATGGCGTTGAGGGCGTCGTCCGCCGTCCTCAGGTGCTCGAGCGCCTCGGACGGGCGATCGAGCGACAGCTCGAGGAAGCCGAGGACGCTGCGGCCCTGAGCGGCGAAGAAGCGATCGCCGAGGGCGTCGCTGATCGACAGACCGCGGAGGACCATGCGACGGGCGAGGTGCTCGTCGCCCTCGTACGCCGCGGTGAGCGCCCGCACGAAGAGTGCATATCCGAGGTTCAGGTCGTGCCGGCCGAGGTCGAGGATCGCGATCGCCTCGCCGGCGTACGTGCTCGCCTGGGGGAGGTTGCAGGCGCGCGCCTCGAGCTCGGTGAGCCAGCAGTTGACGAGGGCGACGCCTTGTTCGTCGCCGGCTGCCACAGCCCGCTCGCGCACGGGGAGCAGCAACGCGCGCGCGGGCTCGAGCTCGTCGGCCCAGTAGTGGACGGTCCCCAGGAGCGCATCAGGACAGAGGGACGGTTCGGGAATCAGCCGGTGATCGGCCAGCCGCGCAGCGGTCTGCAGCGCGGGGCGTCCGCTTCCTGGGCCGAGCAGCTCGCCGACGAAACCCGCCAGGGACAGCGCGGACACCCTCAGCTCTTCGTCCTCCACGTGTGCCGAGAGATCCACGGCCTGCCGCAGGTGCCGCTGCGCGGACCGCCCGTCGCCGGCGATCAACAGGGCGAGCCCGAGGCAGTGGAGACACGTTGCGCGCGTCGTGACGTCGGTCGCGCACTCCCCGAGTGCGACGCGCAGCTCGATCACGTTGTCCCTGACCGCCGTGTGCTCGTGCGTGGCCGCCCAGATGCGGGCCTCCGCGCGTTGGGGCCCCGGAGGCGATTCGCGGACGGCGCGGCGGAACAGCTCGAGCGCTCGGGCGGTGTCCCCCGCGTGCTCCCGGCAGTTCCCGGCGCTCACGAGCCGCCGCCCCAGCGCTGCGTCGTCGGCCGTGGGCGTGAGGCGCACCGCATCCTCGAGCAGTTGGGCCGCAGCGGCGGGCGCCCCGCGCGAGAGCGCGCCGGCGGCACCGTCCTCGATCGCCGCAGCGACCTCGGCGGAGGGCTCCGTCGTCGCGGCGGCGAGGTGTCTCGCGCGTTGCTCCGCCGTGTCGGCCAGGTCGGCGAGCGTGCGGTGGATGGACCTCCGCCGCCAGGGAGACAGGCTGGAGAGAGCGCCGGCCACGAGCAGTGGATGCGTGAACCGCACGCGATCGTCCTGCTGCTCGAGGACGCCGGCGTCGAACGCCGCCTCCAGCACCGCCTCGTCCGGCAGCGCGCGCGAGAGGACGGCTGCCGGCGGCTCGCCGAGCGCGGCGACGACACCGAGCGCCGTGCGCGTCGGCTCCGGCAGGGCCCGCACGCGGGTCTCGGCCAGGCGCTTGATACGCGCCGACCGGGACAGCGCCTCCGGCGAGAGCTCGTCCGGGGCGGCGCCGGACGTCGACGCGACCCGGGCGAGCTCGATGGCGAGGAAGGCGTTGCCTGCTGCGATCGTGGCGATCCGCCGCACGACCGGCCACGGAAGACGCTGGCCGAGCTCGCGCGCGATGAGCCGGGACAGCGACTCGACGTCGAGCGGGGGGATGGTCATCCGATGCCCCGCGATCGGGACGGGATCGCGCGTCGGCTCGAGCTCTCCGGTGCGCGTGGTCGCGAGGAGCAGCACGGGCGTCTCTCTCAGTCGGCGCAGCGCGAACGCCAGCGTCCCGGCCGTGGCCGGGTCCAGCCACTGCAGGTCGTCGACCGCAAGCAGAACGGGCGACTCCTCCGATGCGCGGCGCAGCAGTCCGAGCGCACCGGCGGAGACCGTTCCGGGCTGCGCATCGGCGTGCGCTCCGTCCTCGCGAAGCAGCGCCACGCCGAGCGCCGCCCGCTGAGGCGCCGGCAGAGAGCCGCCGTGCTCGTCGAAGACGTCGCCCAGGAGATCGATGAGCCCAGCCGTCGCGGGCGCCGTCTCGACCTCCGACGGGCGCGTCACCAAGACGCGACGGCTGTGCGTGTGCGCGTGCTCGAGCCCCACCTGCCAGACCGTCGTCTTCCCGATGCCGGCGGGCCCTTCGAGGATCAGCGCCGCCGGCGCCGGCCCGTCGAGGAACCGACCGACGGCTTGCACCTCGGCCTCGCGACCAAGGATGTCCGCGACGGCCATGGCTTCGGGGTCGGTGGCGTACTGCCGCAGGAGCAGCGGCAGACGCCGACCATATCGCCGCGGCGGCCGCTGACGGTCGTCCCAGGAAGGAGTGAGGGGCGTGGTCTCCAAGCTCCGACCGATGGCGGACGAGCGGACGGGGACGTAGCCTCCCTTGACGACCGGTCGTCCAACGCGCAGGAGGCGTATCGAGATGTCCGACGTGCTTCGCGTCCTTCCCCCGGGCGTCGAGGAGGCGGCCTTCGACGACGCGCTCGGCGAGCTTCGCCGCGCCGTCGGCGAGGAGAACGTCATCGACGATCCCGCCGGGCTGGAGCCCTACCGCGATCCCTATCCGATGCTCGCCGACGAACAGTTCCTCGCGTCGGCGGTGGTTGCTCCCGGTAGCACCGAGGAGGTGCAGGAGGTCGTGCGGATCGCCAACCGCCACGGCATCCCGCTCTCGCCGATCTCCACCGGCAAGAACAACGGGTACGGCGGCCCGTCGCCCCGGTTGACCGGTGCGATCGTCGTCGACATGGGCAAGCGGATGAACCGCATCCTGGAGGTCGACGAGAAGTACGGCTACGCCCTGTTGGAGCCCGGTGTCACCTATTTCGACCTCTACGAGCACCTGGAGGCGACGAACTCCATCCTGATGCTCGACACGCCCGACCTCGGGTGGGGGAGCGTGGTGGGCAACACGCTGGACCGTGGCGTCGGCTACACGCCCTACGGCGACCACTTCATGTGGCAGACGGGCATGGAGGTGGTCCTCCCGCAGGGCGAGGTCATGCGCACGGGCATGGGCGCGCTGCCCGGATCGAACGCGTGGCAGCTGTTCCCCTACGGCTTCGGCCCGTACCCGGACGGGATGTTCACCCAGTCCAACCTGGGCATCGTCACGAAGATGGGCATCGCGCTCATGCAGCGCCCGCCCGCGTCGATGACGTACCTCATCACCTTCCAGGAGGAGTCCGACCTGGAGCAGATCGTCGACGTGATGCTGCCGCTGCGCATCAACATGGCGCCGATCCAGAACGTCCCGGTGCTGCGCAACATCATCCTCGACGCGGGCGTCGTCTCGAAGCGCAGCGAGTGGTATGACGGCGAGGGGCCGCTCCCGCGCGAGGCCATCAAGCGCATGCAGTCCGAGCTGGGGCTGGGCTACTGGAACTTCTACGGCACCCTGTACGGGCCGCCGCCGATGATCGAGATGTTCCACGGGATGATCCAGGAGGCGTTCGGTCAGATCCCCGGCGCGCAGTTCTTCACGAACGAGGATCGGCCCGAGGCCGGCGATCGCGGCGCGCACGTGCTGCACGACCGCCACAAGATCAACAACGGCATCCCGTCGCTGGACGAGATGAAGCTGCTGGACTGGCTGCCGAACGGGGGCCACGCGTGCGTCTCGCCCGTCTCCGCGCCGGACGGCGCGGACGCCATGCGGCAGTTCGAGATGGTGCGCAACCGGGCCGACGAGGCGAGCAAGGACTACGCCGCCCAGTTCATCGTCGGGCTGCGCGAGATGCACCACATCTGCCTCTTGCTGTTCGACACGGACAAGCAGTCCGACCGCGACGAGGTGACAGCGCTCTGCAGGCAGCTGGTCGCCGAGGCCGCCGAGGCCGGCTACGGCGAGTACCGCACCCACAACGCGCTCATGGACGACGTCATGGGCACCTTCAACTGGGGCGACGGCGCGCTCCTGCGCTTCCACGAGACCGTCAAGGACGCGCTCGACCCCAACGGCATCCTCGCGCCGGGCAAGTCCGGGGTGTGGCCTGCCCGGTACCGAGGCCAGGGTCACTGAGAACGACGAGGGCCCCGCTCACGCGGGGCCCTCGCCCACTGCATGCCCAGCTCCGGTCAGGGAGCTACTTGATTGTCGCCTGTCGCTGCGATCGGGTGTGCTCACATGACCTCACACGGCGGCGTCGGCGACGATCTTGCGGCTCGCCGCTGGGGGCTTGCGGAGTCGGCGTCACAACTCGTCCGCGACGCGCCGCAAGCTCAGCCGCGCGAGCGGACGCCGACCTTCGCGTAGACCCGCGTCAGATTTGCCTCGACTGTGCGCACCGCGATGAACATCTCGGCGGCGACCTCGCGGTTGCTCCTGCCGGTTGCGACCAGCTCGGCGATCTGTCGCTCCGTCGAAGTCAGCGCGTCGCGATCGCGGGCGTCCGGCCACTGATGCGACCGAGCTCGCGCCGCGCACGGTCGCGCCAGATCCGAGCGCCCATCTGATCGAAGAGAGCCTCCGCCTCGTCGAGTCGCTCGCGCGCAGCGCGGCGGTGCTTCGCGCGCCGGTGGGCCATGCCGAGCGCGAGCAACGTCCGCCCACGCTCGAGCGGGACGGGCAAGCGCCCATGAATCTCAAGCGCCTCCCCGAGCAATTTCTCGGCGGTCTCCTGGTCGCCGCGGCGCGCGGCTAGGAGAGCTTCGCCGCGCAGCGCGGCACAGAGCAGGCGCGGACGATCGAGTCCCTACCGAGTGAGGACATCTCCGCCCGGAGGCACTCCGCCTGTTCTGTGCTCCCCGATCCGATGAGCGCTTCGAGGAGATCGTTGCGGTGCGGGAACGCGCCGGGCTCCTTGACGCCCATCTCCTGCAGCTGCTCGTGGACCGGCGCGAGCTGCTGAACGGCCTCGACCGGCCGATCCAGCGACAGCTCGAGGAAACCGAGGACGGTCCGGTGCTTGGCTTCGAAGATCCGGTCGCCAATGCTGTCGCAGAGCTCGTCATGCCTCGGGCGACAAGGCGCCGGGTGAGGTCCTCATCGCCTTCGTAGGCCGCGACGAGCGCCCGTGCGAAGAGCGCAGTCCCGAGATTCTGGTCGTGTCGATCGAGATCTAGGATCGCGATCGACTCGTCCGCGTAGGTTCGGGCGCGTTGCAGGTTGCCGGCCCGCGCCTCGAGCTCCGTGAGCCACGTGCCGGTGTCGGCGACGCCCTGCTCGTCGCCCGCGGCCACGGCTCTCTCGCGGACGCCGAGCAGCAGCGCGCGGGCCGGCTCAAGTTCGTCCGCCCAGTAGTGGACCGTCGCCAGGAGCGCGTCCGGACACATACCCGCCCAGGGAATCAACCGGCCTGCGGCCACGCGCGCTGCGGTCTCAAGCGCAGCTCGGCCACTGCCCGGCGCCATCCGCTCGTCGAGGTGGCCGGTCTCGGACAACGCCGTGACCTGCAGCTCCTCGTCGTCCAGCTGCTCCGATAGGTGCACCGAGCTCGGCGAGGTGGCGCCGGGCGGTGCGCCAGTCGCCGGCGAGTGTCAGGACCATCCCAAGTCCGAGCTGGCATCTGGCTCGTGCCGCGTCGTCGGTCCCGCATTCCTCCAGGGCGACACGCAACTGGATCATGCTCTCCGGCAGTGGCACGTGCTCGTGGCCGGCCACCCATACGCGGGCACGAGCCCGCTGCGATCCGGGCGGCGACTCGCGGATTGCGCGGCGGACCAGCTCGAGTGCTCGCGAGGCGTCCCCCGCCTGCTCACGGGAGATCCCGGCTCGGACGAGGCGGTCCGCCATCGCCGAGCCGTCCGCCACGGGCGTCAGACGGACGGCCTCCTCGAGCAGCTGCGCCGCCGAGGAGGGCGCGCCACGCGAGAGCGCGTCCCGGCGCCCTCCTCGATCGCGCAAGCGATCTCGGCGGACGGCTCGGTCGTCGCGACGGCGAGATGACGCGCGCGTTCCTCGGAGGTGTCAGCGAGGTCCGCGAGTCCGCGGTGGATGGACCTGCGGCGCCACGGGGCGAGGCGGGTGAGCGCGCCTGCGGCAAGCAGCGGGTGCGTGAAGCGCACCCGGCCGCCCTGTTCCGCGATCACCCCGGCGTCGAAGGCGGGGTCGAGCGCGGCTTCATCGTGGAGCGCACGAGCGAGCGTCGGCGCCCGCGGTTCGCCTAGTGCGGCGACGATCGCCAGTGCCTTCCGCGTCGGCTCCGGGAGTACACGCACGCGGGTCTCGGCTAGGCGTCGCACGTGAGAGGAGCGCGACAGCGCCGCGGGCGATAGCTCGTCGGCGTCGTCGCCAGACAGCGTCGCGACGCGGGCGAGTTCAATTGCGAGGAAGGCGTTGCCTGCCGCCATCGTGGCGATCCGGCGCACGACGAGCCGCGGAAGGCGCTGCCCCAGCTCGCGCGCGATGAGCCGCGAGAGCGACTCGATGTCCAGCGGCGGGATGAGCATCTGCTGGCCGGAGATCGAGGCCGGTTGCGCATCCTGCGCTCTGTCCTCCGAGCGAGCGGTCGCGAGCAACAGCACCGGCGCATCTCCCAGTCTTCGCAAGGTGTAGGTCAGCGTCGCTGCAGTCGCGCGGTCCAGCCACTGCAGGTCGTCGACCGCAACCAGGACTGGTGACTCCTCCGCTGCCAGGCGCACGAGCCCGAGCGCGGCTGCCGACACCGTCCCAGGGTGAACCTCGCCGTCATCGCAATGCTCGCGCAGCAGCGCCACCGCAAGCGCGGACCGCTGCGGCGCGGGCAGCGCGTCGCCGAATTCGTCGAAGACGTCGCCCAGGAGATCCATCGAGGCCGGCCATAGCGGGAGCCATCTCCACCTCGGACGCACGCGTCACGAGCACTCGATGGCCGAGCTGCCGTGCGTGCTCCAGGCCGCCTGCCAGACGGTGGTCTTCCCGATGCCGGCGGGCCCTTCGAGGATCAGCGCCGCCGGCGCCGGCCCGTCGAGGAACCGACCGACGGCTTGCACCTCGGCCTCGCGACCAAGGATGTCCGCGACGGCCATAGCTTCGGGCAGGCGATGGGCTCCCGCAGGAGCACGTGCATCGCCGACCCTATCCGCACCGGAACAAGAGGGCCCCACTGCATGCCCAGCTCCGGTCAGGGAGCTACTTGATGATTGGCCTACCGCTGTGTTCGGCTGCGCTCATGCGGCGTCACGTGCGGTGAGCGGGACGATCCTCGCTTCGGTCGGAGCCGTCTGTGGCCGGCTGTGGTCATCTGTCGCTGCCATGAGTGCTGCCATGGCCGTGCCCTCGAAGCGGATCACTTTCGGTCGACCATGCTCGCGACCCCGCGCGTCCTCGACTGGTGCACGCACCTGCTCTGAGCCAACGCACATGCGAACCTTCCGTGAGGCGAGGGCAGTCATGCTCGGCCGCACCTGACCGACAGGGGAGAACGCGCTCCATGCAGTTCCACCACCATGGATACGTCTCGGGTGATCCCCGCGTGCAGCCCGCGGCGGGCGACGGCCGCGAGTGGACGCCCGAGCTGCCGGACGAGGTCGACGTCCTGATCATCGGCGGCGGCCCGGCCGGCCAGATCGCGGCGGCGCAGCTCGCCCAGTTCCCGGGGGTGACGACACGTCTGATCGAGCGCTCCGAGGGACGTTTGGAGCGCGGTCGCGCGGACGGCGTGCAGGCGCGCACGGTCGAGACGTTCCAGGCGTTCGGATTCGCGAACCGCATCGTGGAGGAGGCCTACCGGATCACCGCGATGGCCTTCTGGCGGCCGGATCCCCAGGACCCCGCGCGCATCGTCCGCGCCAGCATGCCCGCCGACGATCCGAACGGCATCAGCGAGTTCCCGCACATCATCGTCAACCAGGCGCGCGTCCAGGACTACTTCGCCGAGGCGATGGCCAACGCACCGACGCGCATGAGGCCCGACTACGGCTCGAGCTGCTCGACTTGGAGGTGCGCGACAACGAGCGGCGAGCACCCCGTCGTCGTCGAGGCTGCGCCGGCACGGCGGCACCGGCGACGGCGAGGAGCGCGCCGTGCGCGCCAGGTATGTGCTCGGCGCCGACAGCGCCCGCAGCAGGGTGCGCGAGTGCATCGGCCGCAGGCTCGTCGGGGAGCAGGCGATGCACGCGTGGGGGGTCATCGACGTCCTCGCCGCCACCGACTTCCCCGACATCCGCACCAAGTGCGCGATCCAGTCCCACGACGGCGGCAACATCCTCCTGATCCCGCGCGAGGGCGGGCGCCTGTTCCGCATGTACGTCGACCTCGGCGAGGTCGAGCAGGGCGACCGTGGCGCCGTGCGCCGGACGTCGGTCGACGACGTCATCGCGCGCGCCAACCGGATCCTCCACCCCTACGCACTCGACGTGAGGTCGGTGGCCTGGTGCAGCGTGTACGAGGTCGGGCACCGGCTGACCGACAAGTTCGACGACGTGGCGCACGGAGGACGTCGGCACGCGCACGCCGCGGGTCTTCATCGCCGGCGACGCCTGTCACACGCACAGCGCCAAGGCCGGCCAGGGCATGAACGTGTCGATGCAGGACGGCTACAACATCGCCTGGAAGCTGGGGCACGTCCTCGACGGCCGCGCGCCCGCATCGCTCCTGGACACCTACTCCGCCGAGCGCCACGCCGTCGCGCAGGGGCTCATCGACTTCGACAAGGAGTGGTCCGGGCTCATGGCATCGCGGCCCGGCGATGCCGATGACCCGGCCAAGGTCGAGGCGTTCTACGTGGGAGACGTTCGACTTCACGACCGGCTTCACGACCGCTACCGGCCCTCGATGGTGACCGCGGAACCCACGCACCAGGACCTGGCGGCCGGCTTCCCGATCGGGACGAGCTTCAAGTCCGCGCCGGTCGTGCGCGTCTGCGACGCCAACCCGGTGCACCTCGGCCACCACGCGCGCGCTGACGGGCGCTGGCGGATATACGCGTTCGCGGACGGTGCCGCGCCGGGCGATGCGCCGGCCCTGTCGCAGTTCGCCGCCTGGCTCTCCGACGACGACGAATCGCCGTTGCGCTGCACGCCCTCCGACGCCGACGTCGACGCCTGGTTCGACGTGAAGGCGATCTACCAGGGGCCGTTCGACACCGTCGACATCGGCGCGGTCCCGGCGGTGTTCCTCCCGCCGACCGGGCCCTACGGCCTCGTCGACTACGAGAAGGTCTTCGCCGCTGGCCCGGGACCGGACGGCACGGGCGCGGACATCTTCGAGGTCCGAGGCATCGCTCGCACCGGTGCCGTCGTCGTGGTGCGCCCGGACCAGTACGTCGCCGCTGTCATGCCGCTGGCCGCGACCGACGAGCTGCGCGCGTTCTTCGAGCCGGTGCTCCTCAGCGCCCCGTCGGGTACGGCCGGGCGGCGGTCGGCAGCTCGGGGATGAGGCAACGACGAGGGCCCCGCTCGCGCGGGGCCCTCGTCCTGCATGCCCAGCTCCGGTCAGGGAGCTACTTGATCAATTGGCCCAACTGGCGTGATCGGCTGTAGTCACGTGGCCTCACGTGCGGTGATCCGGGCGATCTCGGCCTCCAGTCAAAGCCGGCTGTGGCTCTCTGTGATCGTCGATTGCTGCCACGGGCGCTGCCATACGAGTCCCGCTCGAAACGGGGCGCTGACGCGCGCACCGGGGATGCTGCGGTCTGATCACGACGACGCGGGTAATCTGCACCGCCTGACTGGCGCACACGCGGGCTAGGCGGCGGCGCGGCCGTCAGGGCATCTGCGGCGGATCGAGGAACTCGATCCGGTTAACGGCGCACAGCGTCTTGATCTGCTCGAAGTCGGTGGGTGCGAGGCCGACGAGCCCGCGGAACATGGTCTCCCAGTCGGTGTCCGGCACGAGGTGGACCGTGAAGTGCAGCTGCGCGGGCGCGTCGCCGGAGACCCGCCAGCCGTGCCGCACGCCCTGCGGCATCATCAGGGCGTCCCCCGCCCGGCACGTCACGTCGGTGTCGCCGAGGCGGGCGACGACCTCCCCTTCGATCACGTACATCGACTCGGGCTCGGCGTGATGGATGTGCATCGGCACGCCGGTCCCGGGCGGGGACACGTGCAGGAACTGGGCGAACGCTCCGTCGCTCATCTCCCGGGTGACCAGCCAGTAGAGGTCCATCCCGAGGAAGGTCAGCTTCTCGGCGTCGGCGGGCGTGACGTGCACGCGGGCAGGGTCGAGCGTCGTCATCTGGCGGCTCCTTCGATCGGCGTCAATGGCGGTGTCCGTCCCACGCCGCCGACGCTATGGAGCGGGGCCCTACTCCGAAACCGGGAAACCCCTAGTCATTGGGCGCGCCCTCGCGCTCCTTCTTGGAGAAGCGCCCGGCGAGCTCGGTTCTCGAGCGCACGCCGAGCTTGCGGTAGGCGTTGGTGAGGTGGCGCTCGATGGTGCCGACGCCGAGGAACAGCTCGGCGGCGATCTCCTTGTTGTGTCGACCTTGCGCCGCCAGCACGGCGACCCGCCGCTCCGCGACGGTCAGCTCCTCCGACGGCGACCGACGCCCGCTGATCCGCGCGAGCTCCTCGTGGGCCTTCTTCGCCCAGGGGCGCGCGCCCAGCTCCTCGAACATCGCGAGCGCCTGCTCGAGGGTCTCGCGTGCGGAGCGGCGCTGCAGCGCCTGCCGCTGCACCGCGCCCATCGCCAGCAGCGTCCGCGCCCGCTCGAACGGATACGTCGGTGGGTCGTCGTCAGCCGCCACCGCGCGCTCGAAGGCGTCGATCGCCCTCGTCCGATCACCCTCCGCCGCGGCCACCAGACCCGCCGACCGCGAAGCGCCGACGCGCGCCCACCGGTTCGTGCGCGGGGCGATCTCAAGGAACTCCTCCAGATAGGCGCGGGCGCGATCGAGCTCACCGACGCCGACCAGCGCCTCGATGGCGTCGGCGGAATGGTTCGAAATCCCGTTGAACCATCCCATACGGCTCATGCGTTCGGGGACGTCCCGCAGCCACTCGGCGGCGGCCGCGACGTCGCCTCGGACAAGCTCGAGATGACCCAGGGCAGCCCGGCATCCGATGGGGATTCCCTCGTCTGAGACCGACGCTGCATGCCGCAAGCCCTCGTCCGCTGAATGCCGGGCCGGTCGAATAGCCCAAGGTCGGCCTCCACGAAGGACGCGACGGTCTCGACCATCCCGCGGTACTGGGCTTCCTGGGTCTGCTCGGCGATGGCGCGAGCCTCGCGGGCGTGACCAAGGGAACGGTGCCACCGACCGGCAAGGCGCTCGACGTGGATGAGCTGCAGGACCGCCCATTGACGAGTGTGTTCGTCGCCACGCTCGAACGCCGATCGGGCGAAGTCCTCGAACATCGACCGGGCGCGGTCCAGCTCGTCGTTCTCGACCGGCGGCAGGTCATGATGAACGACGGGCTCTCGATGAACAGTGGGGCTCGTCAAGGCTCGCCTCGATCTCGCAGCCATGCTGGAGAAGACCTGGCGTCAGCATCGGCCGCGCCAGGTCTCCATCAACCCGACACGGACGAAGGCCATGGCCAGCGCAACGTGGAATCCCCCGAGCGCTCGGCGCGCTGCAGGCCCTCGCGTGCAACATTGCAGCCCCGCCGGCACGCTGCCCAGCGAGCCACCGGTTGATCGAGAGTACGCCGAGAATCTGCGCGGCTGAGAGCGTCGTCGCCCTCGGCCTCGCTGCAGCGCCTGCTCGGCCAGGCGCACGCGGGTGGGGATGTCGTCGCGTCCTATCAGCGCGCGCATGTGCAGCACCTCGGCGCGCTCACGGCCAGCCGAAAGCTCGTCCGCCAAGTGCCAAGCAGCTCCGTCGCGCGCCCGAAGTCCCCCGCGAGATGATGGAAGCCGGACGCGGCACGCTCCCGCCGACGACGCCCGGCGCCGTCCCCGAGCGAGGTGCGCTGCGCTGCGAGCTCGGCCAGCTCCGCTGCTGCCGCCGTCGCGCCGCGCGCCGCGGCGTGCTGCGCCGCCCCGTCGAGCTCGTCGGCTACCCGGGCGTCAGCGCCGTCGGCGGCCAGCGCGAGGTGACGTGCGCGCTCCTCGGGGTCCTCGACCAACGTCGCCAGACGCGCATGGACTGCGCGCCGCTCCCACGGCGCCGCCTGCTCATACGACAGCGACGCCAGCAACGGGTGGCTGAAGCGGACTCGGGCCTCCTCGAGCATCACGACGCCCTCTCGGGCGGCGCCGCGCAGCGCGTCCAGCACCGAATCGCGTGGTGCCTCGCACGTCGAGACCGTCAGCCTGACCGCGGCCGTGCGGAGGCCGTCGCCGCGAGCAGCACGCCCATCGTGGCCTCCGGCAGCCGCGCGAGCCGGCCGCCCAGCGCCTCCTTCAGGCTCGCGGGCACCCGGATCGCGCCTTGGGCCGCTGCGAACTCACGCCCGATCTCGAGCGCGAAGAACGGATTGCCGCCCGACGCCTCCAGGACGCGCGCCAGCTCCGGCCGTGACAGCTCAAGCCCGAGGCGATCCTTCAGTAACCGGTGCAGCTCTCCCAGCCCGAGCGGATCGAGCGACAGCTCCTCCAACCGACCAAACGTCCGCGCCAGGTCGAAGCTCGCCCGCACCTCCGGCGCCACCCGCAGCGTGGCCAACATTCCCACGTGCCCGCCATCCAACCGGCGCAGGGCGAGCGGCAAGACGCCGGCCGTGGAGGAGTCAAGCCACTGGATGTCGTCGACCGCCACGACCACCGGCGCGGAATCCGCCAACACCCGAAGCGCGTCCATGACCGCAAGCCCAATCGCACCGAGATCTGGCGGGCCGTCTCCCGCATCCTCCAGCAGCAGCGCCACCGCGAGCGCCCGTCGCCGAGGCGGGGCCAACGCCGGTAGCACGTCGTCCAGCACGGGCGTCAGCAGGTCCGCGAGACCGGTGAAGGCAAGCCCGGCCTCCGCCTCCACGGCCCGGTGCGCAAGCACGCGCTGGCCGAGCGCAACAGCCTCCTCCACACCATGCTCCCACAGCACCGTCTTGCCGATTCCGGGAGCCCCCGACAGCACGAGCGCGGCGGCGCCGTCCGCGATCCCCGCGAGAAACGCGCTGATCCTGCCGAGCTCGACCTCGCGCCCGACGACGGCCTTCGTGGACATAGGGCCTCGCGTGCGATTCTGGCGGGTTGTCCCGACGCCGCGCAAACGCGGCGTATGTCCGCTCGCCTCGCGTGCGACGGACGGCCCGCGCGCGGTTCGGACGCTTGGTAGCGAGGTTGGGCGGCGACGACACCCGATGCGATGCCATTCGATGGGCTCTGGATGAGCCGCTCCTGGCGCGCAGCATGCCGCGATCAGACCCTCGAGGCGAGCAGGATGCGTCAAACGTGGGAGACGCGGCCCCAAGGTGTAGGGGTTCCGGGTTTCCGCGGGGGCCCTCCTTCCCCCTCCCCCTTCCCGCTCGCGCGGTGCGCCGGGCAGCAATCCGCCTGCAAGGCGACGCGCGTCACCCGCGGCATGGTCGGCGAGCTGGTCACGGTCCCGCAGATCGCGGCCCCCGGCTCGCCGCTGTTCGTGCGCCTCGACGTGCTGCAGGAGCGCTACGCGCAGCTGGGCGGCGACCCTGCAGACCTGCTGCGCTGACGCGCGCGTTTCACGCTTGAACCCCTCAGCCCATTCGCGGGAGCGTGCAAGTTCACCAACGACGCCATGCACGCTTGCATTCCCGTCGCGGCTGCTGCCACCGCCGCCCAAGTGGGGTGAACGCGGTCCACGGTCAGAACGACGAGAGCCCCGCCGGAGCGGGGCTCTCGCACTACATGCCCAGTCGGTGAGGGACTACTTGATGAACAGCATCTCCTCGTACTTCGGCAGCGGCCACAGGTCGTCGGCCACGATCTTCTCGAGCTTGTCCGCGATCCCGCGCACGGCCAGCATCGCCGGGATCACCGTGTCGCGCATGTACTTGGCCTCGCCGAGCATGTCGACGTCGTGGGGGTGGTCGGCGTTGACCTCCTCGAGCGCGAAGATCGCCTGCGTGAGGTCCTCCACGAGGTCGCCCGTCTCGTTGACGAGCACCTCGATGTCGGCGAGCTTGAGCTCGTTGAGATGGCGGATGGCCGCCGGCAGGATCATCGTGCGCGCGATCGAGGCGGCCGTCTCGGCCTCGATGTTGAGGTTGATGATGTACTGCTCGAGGAGCACCTCGTAGCGCGACTCCAGCTCGCGCTCGGAGAGCACGCCGTACTTGGAGAACGCCTCGACCGTCGTCGGCGACGTGATGGAGGGCAGTGCGTCCGGCGTCGTCTTGAGGTCGGACAGGCCGCGGTCCAGCGCCTCCTGGTGCCACTCCTCGGAGTAGCCGTCGCCGCCGAAGACGACGCGCTTGTTCGCCACCCACTTCTCGCGGACGATCTCGATGACCGCCGCGTCGAGCTCGGTGCCGTTCTTCAGCGCGGCCTCGAGCTTGTCGCTCATCTCGTCGACGGCCTCGGCGACGATCGTGTTGAGCACGGTGTTGGGCAGGCCCAGCGTCATGCTCGCGCCGAGCGCGCGGAACTCGAACTTGTTGCCCGTGAACGCGAACGGCGAGGTCCGGTTGCGGTCGCCGCCGTCGAGGGGCAGCGGCGGGAGCACCGGCGTGCCCAGGCCGAGGAAGCCCTTCTCGGTGGTGGCACGCTCGGCGCCGGACTCGATGGCCCCGAACGCCTTGTCCAGCTCGGCGCCGAGGAAGATCGAGATGATCGCCGGCGGCGCCTCCGCGGCACCCAGGCGGTGGTCCTGGCCGGAGTTCGCGACGGACGCCCGCAGCAGCTCCTGGTGCTTGTTGACGGCGGCGATGACCGCGGTGCAGAAGAACAGGAACTGCAGGTTCTGGCCGGGGGTCTGGCCCGGGTTCAGCAGGTTCTGACCCGAATCCGTGCCCAGTGACCAGTTGTTGTGCTTGCCCGAGCCGTTCACGCCGGCGAACGGCTTCTCGTGCAGGAGGCACACGAGGCCGTAGCGGCGGGCGATCGTCTGCAGCAGCTGCATCGTGAGCTGCTGGTGATCGGAGCCGACGTTCGAGTTCTCGAAGATCGGGGCGATCTCGAACTGGTTCGGGGCGACCTCGTTGTGGCGGGTCTTCACCGGCACGCAGAGGCGGCGCAGCTCGCGCTCGGTCTCGAGCATGTACGCGAGCACGCGCTCGGGGATCGAGCCGAAGTAGTGGTCGTCGAGCTCGTGGCCCTTCGGCGGCTTGGCGCCGAACAGCGTGCGGCCGGACGTGATGAGGTCCGGGCGCTCGTAGTAGTACTGCTCGTCGATCAGGAAGTACTCCTGCTCGGGTCCGACCGTCGTGAAGACCCGCTCGACGCCGGTCACGCCGAAGAGCTCGAGCGCGCGGACGGCGGACTTGGACATGGCGTCCATCGAGCGCAGGAGCGGGATCTTCTGGTCGAGCGCCTCGCCGGACCACGACGCGAACGCCGTCGGGATGCACAGCAGCGCGCCGTTGGGGTTCTCGAGGATGAAGGCCGGCGAGGTCGGGTCCCACGCGGTGTAGCCGCGCGCCTCGAACGTCGCGCGCAGACCACCGCTCGGGAACGACGATGCGTCCGGCTCGCCCTGGATGAGCTCCCCGCCGGAGAACTCCGCGATCGCCCCGCCGTCGCCGGTCGGGTTGTAGAAGGAGTCGTGCTTCTCGGCCGTGAGGCCCGTGAGCGGCTGGAACCAGTGCGAGTAGTGCGTCGCGCCCTTCTCCATCGCCCAGTCCTTCATCGCCTGCGCGACCTGGTCGGCCAGCGAGGTGTCGAGCGGCTCGCCGCGGCGCAGCGTCTCCTGCAGGCGCTTGTAGACGTCCTTGGGCAGGCGCTGGCGCTGGACGAGGTCACTGAAGACGTTCTCGCCGAAGTCGGCGTTGGAGGCGACGGTGAGATCGGTGGTCCCGAGTGCGGATCCGTTCGACTCCCACTGGGCGGCGTGAACGTTGCTCTGGCGAAGTCTGGGCATGGGGGCGACCCTAACGGGGGTTCGCGGGCGCTTCCTTGTACCTCTGTACAAGCCGCGAGGCGGCCGATTCGCCCTGCGGGCGAGCCACCCGCCGGGCGGGCGACACGGTGGCACAAGCGGCCCACCGATCTTTCGACAGGAGTCCAAAGACCCGACCCCTGCCCCGGGCGCACCATTCCCTGGTATCCCGAGACAGGAGGAAGGATGAGACGTAGTCGACTGACGGTTGCAGCGTGCTTGACGCTGCTGGCCGTCCTGGTGGTCCCGAGTGCGGCGCTCGCACAGGACAACGCGGATCCCAATGTCGTGGCAACCGACCTGAACACGACCTGGGTGATCGTCGCGGCGTGCCTCGTGATGTTCATGCAGGCCGGGTTCCTGTTCCTGGAGCTGGGCTTCTCGCGCGGGAAGAACGTGGGCGCCGTCGTGGCGAAGATCCTCACGAACTTCTCGATCTCCTCGATCGTGTGGTGGGCCTGCGGCTTCGCCATCGCGTTCGGCGGTGCCGGCTGGCTGGCGGGTGATTCGGGCTTCTTCTTCCAGTACGGCTCGACGATCTCCTCCGGCAGCCTGGTCGAGGGCACGGTGGACGGCAGCAGTGCTGCGTTCTTCTTCTTCCAGTTCGTCTTCTGCGCGGTGTCGCTGGCGATCGTCTGGGGGACGACGATCGAGCGCATCAAGTTCATCGCGTACCCGATCTACGCGATCGTCTTCTCGGCGATCATCTACCCGCTGATCGCCCACTGGATCTTCGGTGGTGGCTTCCTCTCGTCGGTCGGCAACGGCGTGCAGGACTTCGCCGGCTCCACGGTGGTCCACCTCTCGGGTGCGACCGGCGCGTTCGCCGCGCTGCTCCTGCTCGGCCCCCGCAAGGGCAAGTACGGGCCGGACGGCAAGCCGCGCGCGATCCCGGGCCACTCGATGCCGATCTTCGGCCTCGGCGTCCTGATCCTGTGGCTGGGCTGGTTCGGGTTCAACCCGGGCTCGACGCTGGGCACGGCTGACGGCCGGTTCGCGGAGATCGTCGTCGTGACGAACCTCGCCGCCGCCGCAGGCGTCATCGGCGCGATGCTCACGAGCCACCTCATGCAGAAGACGCTGGACGTCGGCATGATCGGCAACGGCGCGATCGCCGCGCTCGTCGCCATCACGGCGCCCTCGGGCTACGTGGAGTTCTGGGCGGCGCCGATCATCGGCATCGTCGCGGGCGTCCTCGTCGTGTTCGCGGTCATCTCGATCGACAAGGTCCTCGACGACCCGGTTGGGGCGCTGTCGGCCCACGGCCTGGCGGGCATCTGGGGCACGCTCGCCTGCGGGCTGTTCACGTCGACCCGGCTCGCCGAATACAACGGCATCGGCGATCCGGGCCTGTTCTACAACGGCTCGTTCACGCAGCTCGGCGTGCAGCTCGTCGGGGTGTGTGCGGCGTTCGCCGCGGTGTTCACGTTGTCGTTCATCACGTTCGCCGCGATCAAGGCCGTCTTCGGGCTCCGTGTGCCCGACGAGGACGAGGACGCGGGCCTGGACATCACCGAGCACGGCATGTACGGCTACCCGGAGCAGTTCATCCCGACCGCTGAGCTGTCGGCCTACGGGGCACGGCCGCCGGTCGCGGCCGCCGCGCCGAGTTCCGCCTACTCGACGAGCCAGGAGGCACCCGCCACATGAAGCTCGTCATCGGCATCGTCCGGCACGAGTCCTTCGAGCCGATCCGGACCGAGCTCCTGACGCTCGGGTTCCCCTCGCTGACCATCAGCGAGGTGAAGGGGTCCGGCCGGCAGAAGGGGATCACCGAGAAGTACCGCGGCTCGGAGGTCACCAACTACCTCCGTCCGAAGGTCAAGATCGAGTGCATCGTCGCGTCGAGCGACGTTCAGACGATCGTCGACACGATCCTGAAGCACGGCCGAACCGGCGCCATCGGCGACGGCAAGGTGTTCGTGGTTCCGGTCGAGGAGGCCTACCGCGTCCGGACGGGAGAGTCCGGCGAGGAAGTCCTCCAGGCACACCCGGACGCAGCGGCAGCCGCGTCCTAGGCAATGGTGAGAGGAGCCCCGGCGCCGGGGGACGACGGGGCTCCTGCCAGCCCGAAGGAGGATGCCGGTGCGAGCGGCTCGCTCGTCGAGCAGCTCCGCGCCGTGCATCTGAGCATGGTCGAGGCGGTGCTCGGCGGCGAGGGCCTCGGCCGCGTCGCCGAGCTGGCCAGCGAGGCGGCCGGGGGACCGGTCGCGATCGTGGTGCCGCGGCTCGGCGTGGCGGTGGCGGCTCCGGCCTCCTCGCCCGCCGCGGCCGCGCTGCCCGCGCTGCGCCGCTACGCGGCCGACCGCGTGAAGGACCGGCCGGTCGAGGTCCCGGGTGCGCTCGTGGCCGAGGCCCCGATCGCGACCGGCGACGACGTCGTCGGGATCGTCGCGCTCGTCGCCGGCTCGTCGGGGCGGGCGGGACTGCATTCGGAGGCCGCGGAGTACCTGCACCTCGCGGCGGTCGCGTCGCTCACCGAGGTCGCGGTGGAGGAGGCCAAGGACGAGGTCGAGCAGAACCTGCGCGGCTCGTTCCTGGAGGACCTCCGGTCGCGGCCTGACCTGGATCCGCGCGAGGTCGTCCGCCGGGCGGGTCGGCTCGGGTGCGACCTGTCGCGGGGCGTCGTCGTGCTGTGCGCCGAGCTGCGCACGGATCGCCCGCGCCACGTGGTGGCGACGATCGCCGAGGAGTTCCCGGGCGCGCTGGCCCAGCACCTCGACGGCAGGGTGTACGCCCTGCTGCCGGCCGCGGGGGCCGACGACGCGCCGGAGACGACGCTGTCGACGGCGCGGCGCCTGGCGACGCGACTGCAGCGCCACGGCACCGTCGGCCTGTCGTCGTTCTACGCCGATCCGGGCGACTTCCCGCGCGCGATCCAGGAGGCCGAGCTGGTGCTCGACGTCCTGCGCCAGTCGGACGCGCCGATCGCCGAGGACATCGGGACCGGCACCTACCGGCTGCTGTTCCGCGTCCTGGCGTCGCACCCCGAGGAGGTCCGCTCCTTCTACGAGGACACGGTCGCGCCGATCGTCAAGTACGACGACCAGTACCGGACCGATCTCGTGGGCACGCTCGAGTCCTACCTCGAGCAGAACTGCAACATGAACGCCACGGCGGCGGCGATCTACGCGCACCGCCACACCGTGGCCTACCGGCTGGATCGCGTGCGCGAGCTCACGGGCCTGGATCCGATGCAATCCGAGGATCGGGAGCGGCTCGGCCTGGGCCTCAAGGCGTACAGGATCATCGCCCCTCGGCTGCCCCGCTGAGGGTCGTAGTCGTCTTGGCGGGGTACGAACCCCGTCATGACGGCGACCGAGCTGCTCTTCGAGCGCTCTCCGCTCGGCATGGCACTGCTGGATGCCGAGCTGCGCTTCACGAGGGTCAACGAGGCGCTTGCCGCACTCTGGCGGACGAGCCCGCAGGACATGCTCGGACGCACGCCGGAGGAGCTGCAGGGGTCGGGCGTCTCCGAGATCCACCGCAGCATCGCCGCGGTCGTGGGCGGCGGCGGCCCGATCGCGGGGATGGAGGTGACCGGCGTCGTCGGTGACGACGTTCGCCGCTGGATCATGACGTGCTTCTCGATCGACGACGGCGCCGCGGTCATCCTCGGGGACGTCACCGAGCGCCGCCGGACCGAGAAGTGGCTCGTCCGCCAGCACGCGCGCAACGCCCTCCTCGCGACCGCCGCGCGGGAGCTGGATCTCGCGGCCGGGGCCCCCGCGCTGGCCCAGCGGGTCGCCGAGCTCGCGCTGCCGTCGCTCGCCGACGGCGCCGCGGTGGATCTCCTCGGGGAGGACGGCGTGCTGCACCGCCTCGGCGAGGCGGGGGACGGGGTGCCCGACGGGGCCGAGAGCGTCACGGAGCTCGCGCTGCGCGCCCGCGGCCAGGTCATCGGGCGGATGCTGCTCGGCGCGCCGGCCGCGCGCTTCGGCGACGACGAGCGCGTGACCGCCCGGCTGCTCGCAGAGCACGCGGCGCTTGCGCTCGACGGCGCGCTGCTCGCGGCGCGCCAGACGCAGGTCGCCAGCGAGCTGCAGGACGGCCTGCTGCCGTCCGTCCTGCCCGCGGTGCCCCAGCTCGAGCTGGCGGCGCGCTACCGCGCGGCGAGCGTGGGGACGGAGGTCGGCGGGGACTTCTACGACGCCTTCGCGGCCGCGGGCGACTGGGTGCTCGTGATCGGCGACGTCGCCGGCAAGGGCCCGGCCGCCGCTGCGATCACCGGGCTCGCGCGTCACACCCTGCGCGCGGCGGCCCGCTACGAGCACGATCCGGCCGACGCGCTGTTCGCGCTGAACGACGCGATGCTCCAGCAGCTCGGCGGCCAGCGCCACTGCACCGCCGCGCTCGTGCGGATGCATCTCGGCGCGGAGGGCGTGCGGGCGGACGTGCGCTGCGCCGGGCACCCGCCGCCGCTCGTCCTGCGCGCCGACGGCGGGGTCGAGCCCGTCGGCCGGCCCGGGCACCCGCTCGGGATCCTCGACACGCCCACCTTCCGCGACGACAGCGTCCTCCTCGAGCCCGGGGACACGCTCGTGCTCTACACCGACGGCGTCACCGACGCGGGCGGCGGCGACGGCGGGCTGGGCGAGGAGGGTCTCGCGGACGTCGTGGGCACCGGCGCCGGCCTGCCGCCGGTCGCGCTGCTGAGCGCGATCGAGGTCGCGGTGAGCGCGCGCGGGAGCGTGCGCGACGACATCGCCATGCTCGCCGCGCGGGTGCGCTAGTCTCAGGACCCGCACCTGCAGCACCACGACGACGATGATGACCAGCACGACCGCGAGCGCGAGCAGCATCGCCGTGCGCGCCGTCGACCTGCCCAGGCTCGAGTGCGTCCGCCGGGCGAGGGGCTCGTGCTCCTCCGTCTCGGCGTTGCGGCGCGGCGGCCGGGGTGGGCGGTGGCCGGGTCCTCGTGGCACGCGCGGTGCACGGGGGACGATGAGCGTCGCCTCGAGCTCGGAGATCCGCGCCTGGGCCTCCGCGAGCTGCTCGCGCATGTCGTCGAGCGCGCCGTGCGCGTCGGTCAGCTCGCCTTCCAGGCGCTCCCGTTCGGCCGCGGCGGCCTGCGCGGCCTCGTCGGCCTGCGCACGTTCCGTCGAGGCCCCCTCGCGCTCGGCGGCGACCTCTCCTCGCACGGTGCCGACGATGCTGCCGAGCCGGCGGCGGGCGTCGCTCAGCTCGCCCCGCAGTGCGTTCACCGTGCGCGCGAGGCGGACCTCCAGGCCGGTGTCCCCGACGCCGTCCGGCGACGGCAGCTCCAGCAGCGGGCCGCGCCCCGTCGAGAGCGCGTAGGCGGTCGCGACGTCCGCGGCGAGCTCGAGCGGCGCGGCGAACGTGGCGCGCAGCACACCCTCGTCGGCCCCGTCGGGCTCGACGATCGGGCGCAGCTCGAGGCGCTCGACGGGGTTCTCGAGCAGCAGCTGGACGCGGCCGCCGAGCGTCCCTGGGTCCGTCGGGCGGCCCTCGAGCTCGATGACGGCGACATCGTTGCCCGCGGGCGCGACCTGGAAGCGGATGACCTCGAAGGTGGGATCCACGCTCAGGTGCCGCGCGGCGGCTCGTCCGTGCCACGTTCGTCGGTCATGAGTCCCTCGACGTCGAGCGCCTCCGTGCGCTCGCGCTCGTCCTCGACGACGGTCGTCTCGTCGTCGTGACGCCGGTCGACGGTGGGGACGCGGCGGCGGGCGTCCCGGCCGGCGACGGTCACCGTCACGGAGATGCGCGCGGCCGACAGCAGGCCGCCCGCGAAGATGAGCACCGCGCCTCCCAGGGCGACCCAGCCGCCCGATGCGAGGTCCGCCCCCTCGGTCCCGGGCGGGCCCTGCAGGAGCGTGACGCCGACCGCGGCGACGGCGATCGCGCCCAGCAGCGGGAGCAGCCGGAGATCGATCCCGTCCGCGAACGCTGCGCCGAGCTGGCCGGCAGCCAGCGCTCCGGCGGCGATCGCGATGCCGGCGAGCAGCAGGTCGAGCGTCTCGAAGACGTCCCAGCCCGACACGTCGGGCTCGTACCACGACAGGAAGAGGCTGAGGAAGAGGACCACCGCGCCGATGGCGGCGATGACGGGTCCGGCGTCGGTTCTCCGTGGCACGCACCGAATGGTGGCACGACGGCGGCGAACGACGCCGCCGAGCGCTCCACTACCCTCCTGCGCCGTGAGCGAGCAGCGGCGGATGGCACTGCGCGGGTTGCACCACGTCACGGCGATCTGCCGGGACCTGGACCGCACGACCGCGTTCTATCGCGACCTGCTCGGCCTCGCGCTCGTGCGTCGCCAGCGCAGCGACGACGATCCCGATGCCCGCCACTTCTGGTTCGGCACGGAGGGCGGCGCTCCGGGCAGCCTCGTCTCGTTCCTCGAGTACGCGGAGATGGACGAGGGACGCGTCGGCGTCGGCACGACCCACCACTTCGCCTTCGTGATCGAGACGGCGGACGAGCTCGCCGCCTGGCGCGACTACCTCCGAGGCCACGGTGTGGAGTGCTCGGAGGTCTTCGACCGAGGCGGCTTCCGCTCGATCTACTTCCGCGATCCCGACGGACACATCCTCGAGATCGCGACGAGGGGCTCCGGGCTCACCGGCGGGTAGCCGGAGCACCGGTTCCGGAGGCCTCCCTGGCCGCCGGTCCCGTCCTTGTGCGGGCTAGGCACCCGCGAGCGTGGTGATGCGCTCCTCGCGCCGGACGTGCCGTCCGCGTCCTCCCTGCACCCCGAGCATGTCGCTGAGCGCATGACGCTGACGCTGCGTCATCGAGCCCACCGTCTTCGTCTCGGACATCGGCACCCCGGCAAGGAAGTTGCGGCACCGGGTCTGACCCCAGCGGCGCTGACTCGTCAGCACATCCGCGACGCTCATGCTGTCGGCCTCCCATGGGCATGTGAGGATGACCTCGCCCGCGCTGATCTCCCCTGCCGCAATCCGGCGCTTCAGCTCGGCGCGAGCAAGGCGGACCTTGTTCGCACGCTTGAGCGCCTGCATGTGCTGCGGCGGCGCAGGGGCGATCGTCGCTGTCGCGTTCATCTGTCCTCCCGCTGCCCGACCATCCCGGTCCGGGCAACCTCGTCGTTGGCGGTGTCACGCGCTGACCAGGCCGGTGCCCTCCAGCGGCAGAACGCCCTTCTGACCGTCGACCCCCTCTCGTGCCGACCGTCGCGTCCCATCCGCTCCGGCTTGTCCGCCGCGCGTAGTGCGAAGCTAAGCAGCCTGGGTGCGCCGGTCAACGTCAAGAATTCGAACTCGTGCGCTCAGAGCGAACATTTCGTGTTCTCCCCGTTGCGCGACAAGGTGGAAGAACGGCGCACCACCGATCTGAGTGATGGATCGCTCAGTCGGGCTGCGGCAGCGGGCCGTGCTCGGCCTCGAACGCCGCCTTCACGTCGCTGAAGACGTCGAGCGCCCGGTCGAGGACCGCGGCGTCGTGCGTCGCCATGACGCTCGTGCGCAGCAGCGCGCCCCCGGGCGGCACCGCGGGGTGCAGCGCGACGTTGACGAACACCCCTGCGTCCCACAGCGCCTTCCAGAGCAGCGCGGCCTTCCAGTCGTCCTCGACGAGGACGGGGACGATCGGCGTCACGACGTCGCCGGGCGCCTCGCCCTCGACGACCTTGAAGCCGCGCTCGCGCAGCCCGTCGCTCCAGTGGCGGGCGTTCTCGAGCACGCGCGCGAAGAGCGGCGGCCCCTCGTCGGAGGCGATGATCCGCAGCGCGGCCAGCGCGGCGCCGAGCGACGCCGGCACGTTGGACGCGGTGAAGAGGAACGCGCGGCTCTGCAGCTTGAGGAAGTCGATGACGTCGGTCGGCCCGGTCAGGAAGCCGCCGCAGGACGCGAGCGACTTCGAGAACGTGCCCATGCGCAGGTCCACGTCGGCCTCCGCGCCGTGCAGCTCGGTCGCGCCCGCGCCGCGCGCGCCCAGCACCCCGGCGCCGTGCGCCTCGTCGACCATGAGCCGCGCGCCGTAGTGGCGGCACAGCGCCACGATCTCCGGCAGCGGCGCGACGTCGCCCTCCATGGAGAACACGCCGTCGACGACGACGAGCACGCCTCCGCCGTCCTCGCCCGCCCGCTGGAGGCTCTTCTCGAGCTTGTCGAGGCGGCCGTGGCGGAACGGGCGCAGCCGGGCGCGGCTGAGCAGGCAGCCGTCGAGGATCGAGGCGTGGTCGGCCGAGTCGGCGATGACGGTGTCGCCGGGCTCGAGCAGCGTCCCGAGCGTGCCGACGTTCGTCTGGTGGCCGGTCGTGAAGACGATCGCCGCCTCCGCGCCCATCCACGCCGCGAGCTCCTCCTCGAGCTCCAGGTGCAGCGGCGTCGTGCCGTTCAGCAGGCGCGAGCCGGTCAGGCCGGGGCCGTAGCGGTCGAGGGCGTCGTGCGCGGCCTGGACGACCCGGGGGTCGCTCGTGAGGCCGAGGTAGTTGTTGGAGCCGAGCATGATCCGCTCGGCGCCCTCCATCTCGACGACGGGCAGGGCAGGCGACTCCACGACCCGGAAGTACGGGACGAGGTCTGCCTGGCGCGCGACGCGCAGCTGCTCGAGCCGCTCGTTGCTGTGCACCTTGGCGAAGACGTCGGTGGTCGTGTCGGCCATGTAGGGTCCGGCGCCGTGTCCGTGGAGGTCCGCCCCGTTGTCACCAGGCGGGACATCAAGGAGTTCATCGAGCTCCCGTTCCGGCTGCATGCTACTTCCCCGCAGTGGATCCCCCCGCTGCGGCTCGAGCGTCATGCGTTCCTGAGCCGCCGCGTCAACGCGTACTTCAAGCACGCCGACGCCCAGCTCTTCCTGGCGTACAAGGACGGCCGGATCGTGGGTCGCATCAGCGCGCAGCTCGACCACGCGTACAACGAGTTCCACAGCTCGCGGACCGGGATGTTCGGCTTCCTGGAGACCGAGGACGATCCCGAGGTCTTCCTCGCGATGCTCTCCACCGCCGAGGCCTGGCTGCGCCGCCAGGGCTGCGACCACATGATCGGGCCGATGGACTTCACGATGAACGACGAGAGCGGCATCGTGATCGAGGGCCACGAGCGCGAGCCGATGATCCGCCAGCCGTGGCACCCGCCCTACTACCAGCGCCTCTGCGAGGACGCGGGCCTGGAGAAGGCGGTCGACCTGCTCATGTGGGAGCTCGAGATCGGCGACCGGCCGTCCGTGCGGCCCGCGATCTTCACGATGGCCGAGCGCGCGCGGGAGCGCTACGGGCTGACGCTGCGGCACATGACCCGCCGGTCGCTGCGCAGCGACCTGGACCTCTTCGCCGAGGTCTACAACGCCGCCTGGAAGGACAACTGGGGCTTCGTGCCCTACTCCAAGGAGGACCTCGACGCCTACGCGCTCGACCTCCAGCTCGTCTTCGACCCGAAGTGGTTCCAGGTCGTCGAGACGGCCGACGGCGACGTCGCCGGCGTGGCGATGTCGCCGCTCGACGTCAACCAGGTCCTGCAGAAGATGAACGGCGGCCTGCTGCCCTTCGGCTGGTTCCACTACCTCAACCGCCAGACCGTGATCGACCGCATCCGGGTCGGGTTCCTCGGCGTGAAGCCCGAGTACCAGCACACCGGCGCCGCGGCGATGCTCTACGTCGAGAACTACGACTGCGCGGTCGGCGCGAAGCAGCACTGGGCCGAGGCGGGCTCGATCCTCGAGCACAACTCGATCAACAAGGCGATGCAGGCGCTCGGCGGACGGGTCGTGAAGCGCTACCGCGTGTACGAGCGGCAACTGCTCGCCGCGGCCGTCGCTCCCTGACGATTGGAGCCCTCCGGTGACCTCGGTAGGGTGCACGGCGTGATCGATGACGACGATGACGCCCCCGAGGTCGACGCCCTGCCCGTCCTGGCGGAGCCGACGACCCTCGTGTCGCAGCGCGAGCCCGCGCCCGTCGCCATGCAGGCGGCAGTCGTCGCGGCGACGAGCTTCGTCGCGGGCGTAGCGACGATCGCGGTCGTCCGCAGCCACCCGCTCCGCCGGATGCGCATGCGCCGCAGGCGCCGCGACGTCGGCCGCGTCCTGGCCAGCCGTTCCTTCCTCGTCGACGTCCACGTCCTCGGCGACAAGCGCTAGCGCAGCCGCCGGTCTCGGGCGTAGGGTCCGCGATCCGATGCCGGCCCAGATCGAGATCCGCGCCGAGGTGCGCCCCGCATCGCCGTTCCGCCTGCCCCGCGGCGGCATGGACGGCGTCGCCCGTCGCCGCGGCGGCGTGCTGGAGCGCCTGCTGCACGTCGGCGGCGAGCCCGTCGTCCTGCGCGCGGCGCAGCCGGCGCTCGACCGCGTCGTCATGGGCGCCTGGGCCCCGACCCGGGAGGCCGCGGAGGCCGGGCTCGCCCGGCTGCGCTTCGGCCTCGGCGTCGACGACGATCTCGGCCCGTTCCTGCGCGAGTTCCGCGACGACCCCTGGATCGGCGCGTCGATCCGCCGAGCGCCCTGGATCCGCCCGCCGCGCAGGGCCGTCGCGTTCGAGGCGCTGGCCTGGGCGGTCTGCGAGCAGCTCATCGAGTTCGAGCGCGCGACCGCGATCGAGCGCAGGATCGTCCACCGCCTCGGTCGCCGATGTGAGCGCACCGGCCTCCGCGACCTCCCCGACGCGGGGACGATCGCGGGCTGCGCACCGGCGCGGCTGCAGTCCTTCGACCTCGCGTTGAGCCGCGCCATCGCGCTGCGGCGCTGCGCGCAGGAGGTGGCCGCAGGCCGCGTGGACCTCGACGGCCCCGACCACGAGGCGGGCTGGGCCCGGCTGCGCCGCATCCCCGGGGTCGGGCAGTGGACGATCGACATGCTCGCCCAGCAGGGCCAGGGCCGCTTCGACGCCTTCCCCGCGGGGGATCTCGGGTTCCTCAAGCTCATCGGGCGCCGACTCACCGGCGGCGACCCGTACGCCCGCGCCACCGAGGAGCAGGTCCGGGCCGTCTTCGCCCCCTACGGTCGCTGGGCCGGCGCCGCCGCTGCGCACGCGCTGCGCGTCGGCCGTCTACGCTCCGCTGCACGACCGATCGAGGCGGCGGCCGCCTGAGGGAGGGGTCCATGGGGACGAGCAGGGTCAACCACGTCAGCGTCAGCGCGACCGATCTCGGCGCGTCGATCGCGTTCTACGAGCGCCTGCTGGGCGCCGTGCCGCTCGCGACCCCCGACTTCGGCTTCCCCGTGCAGTGGATGGGGCTCGGCGACACGCAGCTCCACATCTTCGAGCGCGACTCGCATCCCACCGCCCACCACCACTTCGGCGTGGAGGTCGACGCCGACGGGCTCGTGAGCGCGTACCGCATCTGCGAGGAGCTCGGGATCTTCGACGACGAGACCTTCCACCACCGGCTCATCGGCCTGCCCGGGGACTGCGTGCAGCTCTACCTGCGCGACCCGTCGTGGAACCTCGTGGAGCTCGACGCGGTCGTCTCGGTGGGCGCGCTCCCGGAGGACATGCAGGAGCAGATCCGGATGCTCGAGGACCGCCAACCGCAGTCCGGCGAGCACGCCGACGCGCGCCTGTACATCGGCGCGGATCGCGTCGCGCGCGTCTAGGCCGCCCCGAACGGGCCGGCGTCCTCCGGCACGTCGACCGCGAGGGCCTGCAGGGCCTCGAGCGGCACGAGGTCGAGCGTCGCCTCGTGCGTGGAGGCCAGCACGACGTACGCAGCGGCTCCGTCCTCGTACGCGCGCAGCCAGTTCACCGCCGTGACGCACCACCGGTCGCCCGGCGCGAGACCGGGGAAGTGGTGGGCCGGCATCGGGGTCGTCAGGTCGTTGCCGATCGACCGCTGGTGCTCGAGGAACTCCGCGGTCACGACGGCGCAGATCGTGTGCCGGCCGAGATCCTCGGGCCCCGTGCTGCAGCATCCGTCGCGGTAGAAGCCGGTCAGCGGCTCGGTCCCGCAGGACTCCAGCGCCGAGCCCAGGACGTTGCGTTCGCTCACTCGGGCGCGCCGATCTGATGCTCGACGACGCTCGGCGAGATCGCCGGCTCGTCGGTGACCGCGGTCAGGATGTCCTCCAACGCCGCCTCCTCCAGGATCCGCTTCTCCGCCTCGACGCCGCCGATGCCGTCCACGATCTCGTGGAGGTTCGCCGGCCAGCGCACCAGCCGGATCGTGCCGTCGGCGATCTCGATCCCCGTGATGTCGCCGTCCGGGAACGAGCAGCACCCGGTGTTGAAGTAGCACGGGGGCGAGACCGTGAGGACCGCGTCGGGCCGTCGCGCGCTCGTGCGCGCGTACTCCAGCTCGGCCCGCAGGCGGGCGGCCGCGTCGGCGTCGCTCACCGACGTCGCGCCGGCCAGGAGCTGCTCGAGCTCGCTGATCGACCGGGTCGGCGGCGGATCGGGCGTGCCGCGCGCGAACACCGGCCGGTGCGTGTGTCCGGCGACGAGCACGAGGCCGGGCTCCTGCGTCCGCGACCACTCGTACATCGCGCGGTCGTGCTTCGCGCGCAGGTCGTAGTTGCTCGCGGGGGTCGTGGCCGAGAACCCCGTGCGCCGCTGCAGCGGCCGCCAGACGTAGCGCACGAACAGCCGCGAGGCCCATCCCCAGCGGTCGCTGTCCGCGGTGCCCTGGTGCCCGTGCAGGAAGAGCAGCGTCCCCGGCTGCTTGCCCTCGCGCTGGATCGTCAGCCGCAGCGCCTCGCGGACCTGGATCTGCCCGAGCACCGGCCACAGGTGCTGCTTGACCGGCCCCGGGTTGCGCCAGTCGTCGTCGTGGTTGCCGTAGAAGCGCTCCAGGCCGCCCCGGGTGGTGAACTCGGCCTCGAGCTCGATCACGGCGCGGTAGTGGTCGATCACCGGCCCTGCGCGCTCCTCCCAGAGCTCCTCGACGTCGCCCAGCAGGAAGAGCCGGTAGCCCGCCTCGAGGTAGTAGCCCAGCGCGGCGGTGTAGGCGTGCTCGCAGCGGCGGAAGTCGTCGGCCGCGTCGCCCGTGCCGCGGTGGTGGTCGGAGAAGATCACGATCCGCTCGGTCGCCGGATCGAAGGCCTGCTCGTCGGCGTGCTTCGCGGCGCGGTCCAGGCCGCCGCTGATCTCCTTGAGGTAGGCCTCGTCGAGCGGGACGGGCGTGACGTCGCTCATGCCGTGAGCTCCTGCGCGAGTGCGTCGATGTCCGCGACGACGAGCTCGGGCGGGTCGCCGATCGGGCTGGGCACCATGCCGGGCCGCTCGACGAAGGCCGCACGGGTGCCGGCGGCGAGCGCGCCGCTGACGTCCCAGGCATGGGCGGCGACGAGCATGACGTCGCCGATCGGAACGTCGGAGCGCTCCGCGACCAGCGCGTAGGGCCGGGGCCCGGGCTTGAGCTGGGAGACCTCGTCGGCGGAGAGCACGTCGTCGACGAGCCCGTCGAGCCCCGCGAACTCGAGCTGCGCCCTGGCGACCTCCAGCGGCGAGTTGGTGATCGTCACCTGGCGGAAGCCGGCGTCGCGCAGCCTCGCGATGGCGCCCGGCACCTCGGGGTGCGGCGGGAGCCGCTGCATGCCGCCCACGATCCGCTCCGCGTCCTCGCCGCTCAGCTCCCTGCCCATGCGCTGGGCGACCATCCGCAGCGCCGCGTGCTGGGCGGTCGTGAAGTCGACGTAGTCGCCCGTGATCACGCCCACGAACGACAGCTGGAGCATCGTCTCGAAACCACGCGGGACGCAGAGCCGCGTCGCCCAGGACCTCGGCGAACGGGGCATCGAGGGCCGAGAGGTCCAGGAGGGTCTCGTTCACGTCGTAGGCGATGACGCCAGGTCTCATCGTGGCCTCCGTGAGATGCCGATCCGGTCGGTGAAGGGGGAGTCGAACACGCCGGACGCGTTGAGCTGCTCGTACGTGCGCAGCCAGTCCGCCCAGCGGGGGTAGAGCGCGCCGGCGTGCTCGTCGAGCACGTTGTACTGACCCCAGTGCGGCCGTGCGCCCAGGTCGGCGAGCCGTCGCTCGTACTCGGCCAGCAGCGTGCGGCCGCCGCGCGTCCCGCCGATGAGGATGAGCTCGATCGTCATCGTCGGCCGGCCGTGCATCATCGACGCGTACGCGGCCGACGGCGCGACGAAGCGCAGTGCGATGGGCGACGTGTGGAACAGGCGGCGCGACCGCGCGAGCTCGTCGGCGATCTCGAGGATGCGGTCGACCGCGCGCAGGTGCGCGTCCCCCTCCAGGGGCACCGCGAGCTCGCTGGACAGCGCGGGCAGGTGGTTGGCGGCGCCGATGTTGAAGACCCGGTGGGAGACCTGCGTGTAGTTCGGGTCCTCCATGCGCCGCAGCGTGCGCGGGAACTGCGTGCGTGGGAACGACGGGAACCACCGCGCGGCGAGGCGCAGGAAGAACCACACGAGCGGGATCGACGCCTGGATCTCGATCAGCGGGTGACGCTCGCCGTCGCCGGGCGACGGGTTCGTCGGCTCGGGGGCCTCGGTGCGCGTCGTCTCGAGGACCTCGTGGCCGCCGTACGGGTTCAGGAAGAGCTCGAAGTGCTCCTCGGTGGCGAGCCGGTCGTCGAGCTCGGGGCGGACCTCCTCCCACGTGCGCACGACGCGGCGCTCGCGCAGCCAGAAGCGCGGCCGCACCCGCAGCTCGAGCGAGTGGACGATCCCCATGCACCCCATGCTGCAGGCGACGGCCTCGAACCCGTCGTCGCCCTGCTCGAGGCGCACGAGCCGCCCGCCGGACGCGACGAGGTCGATCGCGCGGACGTCGTCGGGGAACGGGCCGAAGCCGAGCCCCGACCCGTGCGTCGACGTGGCGACGACGCCGGCGATCGCCTGGCCGTCGTAGCCGCCCATGTTGCGCAGCCCGAGGCCGTGGGCGTCCAGCGCCGCGTTCAGGTCGCGGATGCGCGTGCCGCCGCGGACGCGCACGAGGTCCTCGCCGAGGATCTCCACGCCGCTGAGCTCGTCGGTCTCCACGAGCGTGCCGTCGGTCAGCGCGACGTCCGACCACGCGTGGCCGGCGCCCACCGCGCGGACGCGCCGTCCGGCGGCCTCCGCGTCGGTGACGATCTCCTGCAGCTCCTCCGTGGAGCGCGGGTGGGCGATGCGCTCGGGACGGCACCGCTGGTCGCCGGCGTGGTTGCGCCACTCGAGCGTCATGCGGCCAGCACCGCGGCGATCCCGCGCTCGGCGACGGCGGCGATCGTCTTGGACGGGTTCACACCGAGCGCCGTGGGGACGATCGACCCGTCGAGGACGACGAGGCCGCCCATGCCGCGCACGCGGCCGGCGTCGTCGACGACGCTCGTCGCGGGGTCGTCGCCCATCGGGCAGCCGCCGAGCGGGTGGACGGTCATGAACTTGCCCAGCGGCCCGCCCTCCAGGGCGTAGAACGGCGTCGCCTGCGCCGCCGCCGCGAGCTCGTGGGCGGTGCGCTCCAGGTCGGCGAACAGCGCGGCGCTGCCCTCCTTGCTCCAGCGCACGTCGAAGCGCCGCAGCAGCGGCGTCAGGCGCATCCGCCCGTCCGCGGCGTCGCGGCCGAACATGAGGAAGATGAGCGCGTCGCGGTTGGACTCCGTCCGGCGCCCGCCGGCGTCGCGCAACTCGGTCGGGCGCAGTGCCTGGTCCGTCCAGCCCGCGAGCGTGAGCAGCGCCCGGGCGCGCACGAGCCAGCGCCGCCAGCCGCGGATGAGGTTCACACCGCGCGCGATGTCCAGGACCCCGCCGAAGCCCGGCGGCAGCCCGCCGTCGGCGAGGATGAGGCGGCGCTCCTCGGTGAGGTCCAGGGCGCTCGTCATCACCGGGCCGATGTCGTTCTGGGCGTCGCGGACGTCGGGCGCGGCGGGATCGAACGCGACGCCCAGCGCGTCGCCGTTGCCCGAGAAGCCGGAGCCCAGCGCGGGGGACAGGCCGGGCAGGCGACGGCGGTTCGTGAGCAGGAGCCGCGGCGACCCGATCGTGCCGGCGGCGAGCACGACGAGCGGCGCGCGGACGGCGCCGGACCCGCCGCCGTCCAGGCGTTCGAAGCCGACGCTCCACTCCCCGCCGTCGCGGCCGGGCGGCTCGAGGCGCTTGGCCTCGTGCAGCGGCAGGACGGTCGCGCCGTGCGCCTCCGCCCGCGCGACGTACGTGATGTCGACCGTGTTCTTCGCGTGCACGGGGCACCCGATGTCGCAGCGCGCGAGGTTCTGGCAGCCCTCCTGCGGTGCGCCGCTGAAGGGGTGCTCGCGGGCATCGCCGAAGTGCACGGCGAGCGGCAGCGGTGTCGCCTCGCGCCCGGCGCGGGCGCCCGCGGCGGCGAAGGCGGCGACCTTGCGCAACGGCGGCTCCGCCGGCGTGGTGCGCGGCTGCAGCGCGTCCTCGGTGCGCAGGTACCAGGGCTCGAGCGTCGCGGCGTCGATGGCCGCCGGCCAGCGCGGGTCGTCGAAGACGGAGGCCGGTGCCCGGAGCTGGACGTTCGCGTAGACGAGCGAGCCGCCGCCGACCCCCGCCGCGGTGATGACGACGAGGTCGCGCATGAGGCGCACGTCGAACATCCCGCCCGGGTTGGCCGCCGGGTGCCAGACCAGCTCGCCGACCTGGTCCGGGCGGCCGGGGAAGTCATCGCGCCCGAAGCGCCTGCCGCGTTCGAGGACGCACACGCGCCTGCCCGCCTCGGCGAGGCGGCACGCTGCGATCCCGCCCCCGAAGCCCGACCCGACGACGATGGCGTCGTAGGAGGCCTGCACGACGCGACCCTACTCCGCAGGCCGCGTACGCTTCACGCATGTGCCGCAACATCCGTGAGCTCCACAACTTCGCACCGCCGGCCACCGACGATGAGGTTCGCGCGGCCGCGCTGCAGTACGTCCGCAAGGTCAGCGGCTCCACGAAGCCGTCGAAGGCCAACGAGGCCGCGTTCGAGCGCGCCGTCGACCGCATCGCCGAGGTCACCCGCGACCTGCTGGGCGAGCTCGTGACGCAGGCGCCGCCGAAGGACCGCGAGGTCGAGGCGGCCAAGCGCCGCGCGCGCTCCGAGAAGCGCTTCGCGGCCTAGCGCCCGATCCGGCCGATCAGCCGCTCGCCCTGCGCGGGCAGATCGCCGAGCCGCCGGCGCACGTCGGCGAGCCCGGCGCGGAGCTCGGGATCGCCGACCTCGACGGGCGCCATCGAGTCCTGGAGGTCGGCGAGGATCTGCTCGGCGTGGGCCGTGTCGTCGACCGCCTTCTCGACGAGCTCGCGGACGCCGTGCGGCGCCGGCAGCGGGGCGGGGGCGAACTTGCGCGAGGGCAGGCCGGCGCGTGAGGCGAAGCCCGCGTAGGTCCGGGTCGCCGAGCCGTAGGCGCCCTGCAGCGGCTTGAAGAGCTCGGCCTCGATGCGGTCGGCCAGCTGGTCGTCGGCGGCGTCGTACGCCTCGCCCACGGCGGCGATCGCGTGCGAGAGCTCCTCGATCGCCCCGGCGACCTCGCCGAGCAGCTCCTTGCGGGCCTCTGATGCGGTGTAGGTCACTCGGCACCTTCTTCTTCGCCGTAGGCCATGTCGAGGATCTCGGGGAGCGTCGCGTAGAAGCCCTCCTCGAGGCCCTCCTCGACCTCCACGAACACGCCCTCGGTGTGGACGTGCGCGCCGTGCGTGTGCGCCTGGGGCCGGACCTGGGCCCCCGAGAGCACGAAGAACGGGACCAGCCCGTAGTAGTCGAGCCCCTCGAACTCGTGGGGGTCGATGCCCGTCCCCTCCAGGAGCTTCCACAGCCGATCGGCGTACTGCGAGTTCCCCTGGGTGATGAACGCGAGCTGGATCATGGGGCCAGCATAGGATCGGGCGATCGCGCGCAGCCTCGTCAACCTCAACGGCGTCGGGAAGGGGTACGCCGCGCGCACCGTCCTGCACGACGTCTCGCTCGGTGTCGCTGCGGGCGACCGGATCGGCGTCGTCGGCCGCAACGGCGACGGCAAGTCGACGCTGCTGCGGCTCATCGCCGGCCTCGAGGAGCCCGACGCCGGTGCGCTCACCCGCACGCGCGACACGCAGCTCGCGCTGCTCGGGCAGGGCGACGACCTCGATTCCGCGAGCACCGTCCGCGACGAGCTCGTCGGCGGCCGCGCGGACCACGAGTGGGCGAGCGACGCGGCGTTCCGCGGGGTGCTCGACGGCCTGCTCGGCGGCGTCGCGGTGACGCGGTTCCCGGACGGCCTCGACACGCGCATCGGCACGCTGTCCGGCGGGGAGCGCCGCAGGATCGCGCTGGCCCGCACGCTCCTCGACGGCCCCGAGCTCCTCCTCCTGGACGAGCCGACGAACCATCTCGATGTCGAGGGGGTCGACTGGCTCGCGCGCCATCTCGCCGCGCGCCGCGGCTCGCTGCTGGTCGTGACGCACGACCGCTGGTTCCTCGACGCGGTCTGCACCGCGACCTGGGAGGTCGTCGACGGGGGCGTGAACCAGTACGAGGGCGGCTACGCGGCCTGGGTCCTCGCCCGCGCGGAGCGCGACCGGATCGCCGCCGTCCGCGACGAGCGCCGCCGGATGCTCGTGCGCAAGGAGCTCGCCTGGCTGCGTCGCGGGCCGCCCGCGCGGACCGCGAAGCCGAAGTTCCGCATCGAGGCCGCCAACGCGCTCATCGCCGACGTGCCCGAGCCACGCGACACGGCGGAGCTGCTGCGGTTCGCGAGCGCCCGCCTCGGCGACAAGGTGCTCGAGGCCGACGACGTGTCGCTGGCATTCGGCGACCGTCCGCTCCTGCGGCACGTCACGTGGCGGCTCGGCCCGGGCGACCGGGTCGCGCTCGTCGGCGTGAACGGCTCGGGCAAGACGACCCTCGTGCGGCTGCTCGCCGGCGACCTGCAGCCCGACGCCGGCGAGGTGCAGCGCGGCGAGACGGTGCGGCTCGCGTTCCTGTCGCAGGACACCGCGGACGTGCCGGGCCACCTGCGTCTCCTCGAGGCGGTGGAGGAGATCCGCGGCCGCGCGACGCTCGCCGACGGCGTCGAGCTCACCGCCGGGATGCTGGCCGAGCGCTTCGGGTTCCGCGGCGAGCGCGCGCGGACGCTCGTGCGCGACCTGTCCGGCGGCGAGCGCCGCCGGCTCGCGCTCATGCGGCTGCTCATGGCCGGGCCGAACGTGCTCATCCTCGACGAGCCGACGAACGACCTCGACATCGACACGCTCACGGCGCTCGAGGACCTGCTCGACGGGTGGCCGGGCACGCTCGTCGTCGTCAGCCACGACCGCTACTTCGTCGAGCGCGTGTGCGACAACGTCCACGCGCTGTCGGCCGACGGCCGGCTGCGTCACCTGCCGGGCGGCATCGATCAGTACGTCGACGCCCGGCGCGAGGCGGCCGCGCCGCCGCCGGCGCCCGCGCGCGCCGCGGAGCCTCCCCGCGGCGCCGTCGTGCGGGCGACGCGCAAGGAGGTCGCGCGCGTCGAGCGGGCGCTGGAGCGCAGCGGCGACCGCGAGGCCGCGCTGCACGAGGAGATGGCGGCGAGCGCGACCGACCACAGCCGCCTCGCCGCCCTCGACGCGGAGCTGCGCGAGCTCCGCGCCGAGCGCGAGCGCCTCGAGTCGGAGTGGCTGGAGCTCTCCGAGGCGCTCGAGGCCTAGTGCCCTAGATGCCCTGGCCCGGGAGGAACTCGTTCGTCAGCGAGCGCTGGACGATGTCGGCGTTCTCGAGCTGCCCCTGCTGCTCCATCCACTTGGCGAACGCGTCCCACTCGGCCGGCTCCATCCAGCCGTAGGGCTTGCCGTCCTTGGGCTGCAGCACCGGGAGCGTCGCCTTGAGCTGCGCCTCCTGGATCGGGCGGTCGAGGTCGGGGTTCGCCGCGATGAGCGGATCGAGGCCGGCCTCCGGGCGGTCGGCGAGCGTGCCGGTCGCCTTCGCGAGCGCCTGCAGGAAGCGGCGGATCATGGCCCCGTCGTGCCGGACGGTCTCCTCGCGGGCGACGATGACGAGCTCGTCGTAGGTCGGGACGCCGAGGTCCTCGAGGTGCAGGATCTCGGGCTTGCGGTTGCGGCGCTCGAGCTCCACGCCCTCGATGTTCCAGAACGCGCCGAGGGTCGCGTCGACCTTGCCCGAGAGCATCGAGGGGACGAGGTTGAAGCCGACGTTGACCTGCTTCACCGTCGTCCTCGGGACGGCGGCCTCCTTGAGGATCGTGTCGAGGTAGGCCGTCTGGTACGGGATCCCGGCGGTCCCGACGCGCTTGCCGCGCAGCTGCTTCGGGTCGGTGATCGCGTCCTTGCCGACGGACATCAGCGACGTGAGCGGGCGGTTCGCCAGGGCGCCGACGGCCATGACCTTGACGCCCTTCTCGCGGGCGAGCAGCAGGTCGGGCTCGTAGGAGATCGCGAGGTCGGCGCGGCCCGCCGCCAGGAGCTTGAGGACGGACGCGGGGTCGCTGGGCGTCTGGAGGTCGACGTCGAGGCCCGCGCGCTGGAACAGTCCCTCGCCCTGCGCCGCGTAGAGGCCGACGTGGTCCACGTTGGGCAGGTAGTCGAGCAGGAAGGAGACCTGCTTGGGCGCCGCGGTGGAGCCCGTCGGCTCCTTGCGCTCGCCGCAGGCGGCGAGCATGAGCGCGGCGAGCAGCGCGAGAGCGACGGGCACGATGCGGCGCGGTGTCACGAGGGCGTACCTCCGGTCCGGGGGTTCAGCCACCGTTCGGCGGCGGAGAGCAGGTAGAAGAGGACGACGGCGAGCGCGGCGAGGATGACGACCGCGGCGTACGCGCGGGCGGTCTGCAGCTGCGGGATCGCCTGCAGGATGAGGTGGCCGAGGCCGGAGTCCGACCCGGCGTACTCGGCGAACACGGCGCCGATGACCGACACGGCGACCGCGATCTTCGCCCCGCTGAGCGCCGCCGGCGCGGCGGCGGGCAGCTCCGCGAAGCGGAACGCCTGCCAGCGGGTCGCGTCCATCGTCCGCAGCAGCTTGAGCGTGTCGGCGTCGACGTTGCGCAACGCGTCCAGCGTCGTCACGACGATGGGGAAGAAGCAGACGAGGGCGATGATCACGACCTTCGGCCCCAGGCCGAAGCCGAGCCACACGAGCAGCAGCGGGGCGATGACGACGACCGGCAGCGCCTGGGACCCGACGAGCAGCGGGTAGACGGCGCGGCGGGCGGTGCGGCTGAAGTGCAGCGTCACCGCGAGCCCGAACCCGAGGACGAGCGCGGCCAGCAGGCCGACAGCGACCTCGCTGGCGGTCACGAGGAAGTTGTCCCACAGCAGCCGGTGGTCGCGGCCGATCGCGTCGGCGATCTGGGTGGGGGCGGGGAGGATGAGGTCGTCGACGGCGCCGGAGCGCGCGTAGACCTCCCAGGCGCCGAGGAACACGAGCACGAGCAGCGCGGCGGTCACGCGACCAGCTCCCCGAGCGCGCGCTCGCGCATGGCGACGAGCGCGGGATCCGTGCGCGACCGCGGGCGTGGCAGGTCGACGTCGAGCGTCGCGCGCACCGTCGCCGGGCGGGGCGAGAGGACGATGACGCGGTCGGCGAGCACGAGCGCCTCCTCGACGTCGTGCGTCACGAGCAGCACCGTGCGCGGCTCCGTCCGCAGGGCGTCCGCGAGCCAGGTCTGCAGCTCCTGGCGCGTGAGCGCGTCCAGCGAGGCGAACGGCTCGTCGAGGCACAGGACCGGCTTGCCCGCGAGCAACGTGCGCAGGAAGGCGACGCGCTGGCGCATCCCGCCGGACAGCTCGTGGGGCCGGGCGCCCTCGAAGCCGGCGAGCCCGAAGGTGGCGAACGTCTCGTGCGCGCCCGCGCGCGCCGTCGCGCGGTCCTGCCCCTTCAGACGCAGCGGCAGCGCGGCGTTGTCGAGCGCCCCGGCCCAGGGGAGGAGGCTGTCGCGCTGGGGCATGAGGACGGCGGGCGCGGCCTGCACGGTGCCGGCCTCGGGCGTCTGCAGCCCGCAGGCGAGCTCGAGGAGCGTCGACTTGCCGCAGCCGCTGGGACCGACGACCGCGACGACCTCGCCGGGACCGGCGCGCAGCGACACGTCGTCGAGCACGCGGAGCGTGCCGAAGACCTTGCTGACGCCCTCCAGGAGGACGCCCCCCTCGTCCGTCGCCCTGCGCATGCACTCCCTCCGCGGGCATTACCCCACAGGTTCAAAGGGTCAGCGCCGGGCACGTGGCGCTATCTCAGCCGGGCGTTCCTCCCAGCCCCCCTGGTTTGCTTGGGAAGCACCGTACCAGCAAGGGATTTCGCTAGGACGGCTTCCATCGCGCAAGCCGGCCGGCGGCCACCACGCCCACCGCCGCCACGCCGATCGCGAGCCCGAGCAGGAGGCCGTAGTGGGTGATCTGGCGCGCGAGGTCGACCGCGGGATGCCCGATCGCGTAGCCGAGCCCGACGATCGGCACGACCCACAGCGCGGCTCCCGCGAGGTCGAGCAGAAGGAAGCGGCGCAGGCGCATGCCGTTCCATCCCGCGGCCGCGTAGATCACCGCGCTCGGGACCGGCAGGACGCGCGAGACGATGACCGCCCAGGCGCCGTAGCGATCGAGCAGCCCGACGGCGCGGTCGGTCCGCCGCCCGCCGAACCTGCCGCCCCCGCCGAGGTACCTGGCGATCTTCGGACCCCAGAGGCGGCCCGCCCACCAGAGGAACGGGTCCGCCATCATGAGCGTCGGCAGGGGAGCGAGCAGCGCGAGCGCCAGCGACGCCTCGCCGACCCGCGCAAACGCACCACCCGCGGCCATCGCCGCGAGCGACCCCTGGAGTGCTTCGAGCACCACCGGATCACGGCCGAGGAGCGCGGGAGTCGCGGGCACGAGCGCCATCGAGTACGCGGCCTGCAGGCTGAGAATCGCGACGCAGATGGCACGAGGGCTCATGCGGACATGGTCCGCGGCCGGCCGCCCGGCTGCATCCGCCTCAGGTCGCGCTCGCGTGCGACCTCAGGCTCGCGCCCGGCACGTGGCGCGAGTCTCAGCCCGCCCTTACGGGGGCCAGCACGTCCAAGGTGTAGGGGTTTCCCCGTTTCGAGTTCAGGTGAGGCTACGTACGGTTGGTCTCGCGATGCACCTGTCCCCGTCATTCCAGCGCTTTCATGCCGCCCAGGCCGCCCGGGCGATGCTCGGCGGCGAGCACCCGCTCGCACGGGCCGAGGAGCGCATGCGGTGGCTGCGCGCGCAGGCCGCCGCCGACGCCGCGCTCGTGACCGGCAGCGCAGCCGGGATCCTCGCCGGCGCGACGGAGCTGCTGGCGCTCCTGCTCGCCGCCGCAGCGGTGCAGATCGGGATCATCGCCGGGCTCTTCGCCGCCGCCGGCGTCCGCCGTCGGCGCGCGCTCGAGCTCATCGCCGCGGGCCGCGCCGCTCTCCCCCTCGCCGCCGTGCGGCGCGAGCGGGCGCGGCTCGCGCGGAGGGTCGGTGCGCTGGCCGAAGTCGCTCGAGCGGATGCGCGTCGACGCGCGGCGCCCGATGCGCAACCGCCCGGTCGTCGCCCCGTTGTACTTCCCCTCGGTGATCCGCGAGGTCGACGCCGAGCTCGCGCGGACCGCGCGCCTGCTCCGCGACGGCACGCCCGACCTCGCCGCGGTCGCCCGCACGGAGGAGCTGCTCGGCGGCGAGTCCTCGCCGCTGTACGGCCCCGATGTGCTCCGTCTGCGCGAGGAGCTCGCCCGGCTGCAGTACGCGCTCAGCGCCCGCGTCGCCAGCTAGCCTGCGGCCGGCTCGAAGGCCGCCTGACCCGTGGCTCAATGGTCCTACAACGCGCTCGGCGCAGGTCGACGCCTCGGCCGTCGCGGTCAAGGGCGACTCGGCCACGGTGAAGGCCCACGGCAACAAGGCGAGCCTCACGAGTCAGGACGGCGCCTGGCTCATCTCTCGGGATCCGTGACCGCCGCCGCGAACGCGGCGTGGTCGAGCTCGTTCTGGTCGGCGTACGCCCCCGCGAAGCGCACGAGCGCGTCGGCGAAGCGCTCGCCGCGCCCCAGGTAGGCCGCGATCGCGAACCGGTCGCCCGAGCGTGCGTGTGCCCGCGCGAGCGCCTCGCCGCAGGTCGCCGCATAGGTCGCGAGCTCCGGCGGCGGCAGGACCTCGATCGGCACGGACAGCTTCGCGTCCCAGAGCTGGCGGACGTAGAGGTCGCGGCCGTCGATCCGCGCCCACCCGAGCAGGACGTCGGTCGCGCTCTGGATCATCCGCTGGCCCTCGACCACGCGGCGCGCGCCGTTGTCGCTCACGTAGGGGCCGAGGTGCGCCTCGAGCACCGACGGCCCGGCCTCCTTGAGCTGCAGGACGAGCGGGTCGTCGCCGTCGCGCCCGAGCAGCCGGACGATCCACGCGCCGCCGCCGACCTCGCGGGCGACGCCGACGACGCGGTAGGACGCGAGCAGCCGACGGCGATCGCCGGTGAGGCTGGGCCGATAGGTCCGCAACACGTCCCCGACGAATGTCGTCGTGACGTCGTCGACCGCCTCCTCGGCGCGGTCCGTCACCTGGCGGAGCCCGCGGACCCACTCCCGCAGGCCGGTATCGACCTCCGTGCGGGAGTACCAGACCTCCATCGTCCGCATCCCGGCGAGGCGCCGCATCGCCGCCGCGTAGCCCATGACCGCCGCGTGCACCGCGTCCGCGCGGTCCGCCGCGGAGAAGCTGCGCTCGCGCGCCGCCACCTCCGTGCTCGCCGCGAGCCGCTTCACGTCCCACTCCCACGGGCCCGGCAGCGTCTCGTCGAAGTCGCGGACGTCGAACACCATCCGGCGGCCGGGTGCGGCGAAGCCGCCGAAGTTGCCGAGATGCGCGTCGCCGCAGAGCTGCACGGTGATGCCGCTCGTCGGCGTCCCGGCGAGATCGGCGGCCATCACCGCCGCGGCGCCGCACAGGAACGCGAAGGGTGAGCCCGCCTGCCCGCCGATTGCGACCGGGTCGACGGCGTCGCGGTCCGCTCGCCAGTCGCCGTGCGACGAGCGGGGCGCGATCGAGCGCGCGTCGCGCCCGCGCTGTGCGCTCTCCGGGCCGCGGCGGTCGAGCGGGCCGTGGCAGTCGAGCCGCCGACCGCGTCATGCCGGAAGTGTGCGCTAGGAGCCGACCGGCCGCGCGAGCGCCTTGACGAAGTCCTCGAGCTGGGCCGTGGTCCAGCACTCGAAGGCCTCGCAGTGGCGCTCGTAGGCCGAGATGACCGAGTCGCCGTAGTTCCAGTACAGCCGCGGCTCGGGGTTGAGCCAGAACGTGCGGCCGGCCCGCGCTGCGACCTGGGCGAAGACGTCGGCGCCCGGGTCGCGGCCGTTCGTGCGCGCGTCGCCGAGCACGATCACCGTCGCCCGCGGGTGCAGGTCGTCGTCGACGAGGTCGCGGAACTCCGACCAGACGCGGCCGTAGTCGGTGTAGCCGGAGACGTCGGCGACGCCGGCGTCCTTCGCGATCGCGTCCGAGACGTTCGCGAAGTCGCGCTCGCGCAGGAAGACGTCGGTGACCTCGCTGATGCGCTCGATGAAGACGAAGGAGCGCATCTTGCGGAACGAGTCGTGGAGGGCGTGCAGCACGGAGAGGAAGAAGACCGACGCGCTCGTCACGGAGGTGCTCACGTCGCACAGGACGTAGATCTCCGGTCGCCGCGGCCGCTGCGGGCGGTAGCGCAGCTGCACGGGGACGCCGCCGGTCTCCAGCGACGCGCGCATCGTGCGGCGCACGTCGACGTGCGCATGGCGGCGGTGCCCGCGGCTCTCCTGGCCCTGCGTCTTCAGCCGGCGCTTGAGCTGCGTCACGACGCGGTGCACGGCTGCGAGGTCCTGGAGCGGGCCGCTCGGCAGCGCGCGGTCGAGCTCGTTCAGCGGCCGCTTGGGCGGCAGCGTCTCCGTGCGCTCGATCTGCTGGCGCTCGAGCTCGCGGCGCAGCAGCTCCTCGAACCGGCGCAGCTGGTCGCGCGGCAGCCCGTCGCGGCGCGGATCGTCCTCGTCGAGGTCCGGCTGCGGCTCGGCGCGCAGGCCGAGCGCACGGCGGATGCGCTGCACGTCGACGCCGATGACCCCCGAGCCCTCGCCCTGCCGGCCGAACGCCGCGATCGCCAGCCGCGCGAGATCGCGCAGCGCGGCCTCCGAGCCGTCGCGCAGCGCCGCGGCGATCTGCTGGCGCAGCGTGTCGAGGTTCATCTCGTCGAAGTCCGACCCGCTGCCCGGCGCGCCGTCGGACTCCTTGACGCCGGCCTCGACCGCCGCGGCCTCGGCGGCGCGGAAGAAGAAGCGGTCGAAGACGAGCTCGAAGATGCGCCGGTCCTCGGGCGACTTCGCGAGCGTCGCCGACAGCGCCGCCCGGAAGTCCTCCGGGTCCGTCCACGCGACCTCGTCGAGCACCGCGAAGCCGTCGAGCAGCTCCGAGGTCCCCGCGGCGACGCCCTCCGAGCGCAGCTCCTCGCAGAACTCGACGAGTCGCGAGGCGATGCCTGGAGGCGCGGAGGCCATCAGGCCCTGGTGACGAGCTTGACCCCGACGCGCTCCGCGACGAGGTCCAGATCGGTGCGGTGCTTGACGATGACCGACATCGTGTCGCGGAACACCGCGTCGTCGATGTCGGTCGCGCCGAGCAGGAGCAGCGCGCGCGCCCAGTCGATCGACTCGGCGATCGAGGGCGGCTTCTTGAGGTCGAGGTCGCGGACCATGCCGATGACCTCGACGAGCTTGCGCGCGATCGTCGCGTCCAGCTCGGGCGCGTGGAGGCGGACGATCTCCAGCTCGTGCTCGACGTCGGGGTAGTCGAGCCACAGGTACAGGCACCGGCGCTTGAGCGCCTCGGTCAGCTCACGGGTGTTGTTGCTCGTCAGCAGCACGACCGGCCGGCTGCGCGCCTCGACGCGCCCGAGCTCGGGGATCGAGACCTGGAAGTCGCTCAGGATCTCCAGGAGCATCGCCTCGAACTCCTGGTCGGTCTTGTCGATCTCGTCGATGAGGAGCACGACGGGCTCCTCGGACGAGATCGCCTGCAGCAGCGGGCGGGTGAGGAGGAACTCCTCGCCGAAGATGTCGTCCTGCACCTCGTTCCAGCCGGTGCCCTGGGCCTCGGCCTGGATGCGCAGGAGCTGCTTGCGGTAGTTCCACTCGTACAGCGCCTTGGCCTCGTCGAGGCCCTCGTAGCACTGCAGGCGCACGAGCGTGCGGTCGAGATAGCGCGACAGCGCCTTGGCCAGCTCGGTCTTGCCGACGCCCGCCGGGCCCTCCACGAGGACGGGCTTGCCGAGGCGGGTGGCGAGGTAGGCCACGAGCGCGGCGGATTCGCCGGCGAGGTAGCCGGCGCCCTGCAGGCCCTCGCGGACGTCCTCGATGGTGGAAGGTTCGGTTGCAGGCATCGCAACCGATGGTATTGACCCGTCTAGAACAGGCGGTCCGGCGTCGCGTCGGCCTGCTGGCGGGCGGTCGGCTCCTCCTCCGGCTCGCGCGGCTCGCGCGGCTCGCGCGGTCGCCGGGAGGTGGGCGGGGCGGGCCTGGCGTTGCGCTCGTGCTGACGCAGCCGCCATCCGGCCGCCGCCAGACCGCCCGCCGCGAGGAACGCGACGAAGAAGCCCCACTGGATGCCGACGGTGCTCGCCTCGCCGCCGACGTCGGGCCGGTCGAACACCCGCCAGAAGAGCAGCAGCGCGGCCCAGGCACCGCCCGCGAGGATCACGGTGCCGTCGCCGCCGGGCAGCTCGTACTCGCGGCCCTCCGCGCGGGTGAAGAGCAGCGCGAGGACGCCTGCGGAGACGAGGAAGATCGCCGCCTCGACGAACGAGAGCGTCCCGAAGGCGCTGACGGCGTCCCCGATGAAGCGCGAGCCGCGGACCGTGTTCTTCTCGTACCAGGGCAGGAACATCGAGACCAGCAGCGCCAGGGCGGCGAGGCCCGCGAGCTGCTGATCGCCGTTCAGCGCGCGCGGCGCCGCCGCGATCCGGCGAAGGATGTCGCCAACGTTCATCGCGCCAGCGGCGCGCCGGCCCTGGAGCGCATGCGCTCCAGCAGCAGGTCGGCATCGCCGTCGGAGACCCGGCGCACCTGGCCCTGGAACGCCAGCTTCCAGTGCTCGGGCGGCCACTTGCGGATGTGCTCGAGGTCGTCCTTCACGCTCTCGGCCTCCAGCCACTCGGCCTCCGCGAGCACGAGCTCGGGCTCGGTGGCGAAGCGCCAGGGGTACGCGTCCGCCTTGCCGGGCTTGCCCGGCCAGATCTTCTCGCGGTCCTCGTAGAGGTCGCCCGTCACCCGGATCGATGCCGCGAAGCGCATGACGCGCGTGAGGTAGAGGACGATCCGGTCGCCCTGCTCGATCTCGAGCGCGCGATTGCGGTTGCGCTCCTTCAGCCCGATGACCGAGAAGCCATGCGCGGCCGTGGCCTCGTGGTTCTCGGGTGAGGCCGTGAGGATCCAGGTGGCCATGAACCCATGGTACGGGTGCTAGGAGATGGGGATATCGCGCACGACGGGACCGGCCTGCGGGGACGCGCCGAAGGCCTCGATCCAGCGGTCCAGCAGGGCCCGGACGAGGATGAGCAGACCGCGGATGAGGTCGCACACCTGCTCCCAGAGGTCCTCCGGGAGCAGCGCGCGGACGGCCTGGGCGACGGCCGCGAGCGCATGGATCTCCGCGCCGGCGGCGGCCGCGCTGCGCGGCACCTCCTCGCGCGCGGCAGCGGTCTCCTCCGCGAGCGCCTCCGCCGCGGCCTGGGCCGCGGCGACGCGCTCGCGCAGCTCGTCGAGGGGGTCGGCGGTCACGGGACGGGCGCTTCCAGGTCGACGGTCAGCGCGCCGTCGGCGAGCTCGGCTCCCCGCGCGCTCCAGCCCTGCAGCGCGGGCGGCAGCATGAGCGTGCGCTTGTAGCCGTCGACGCGCACCACCAGCTCGCTGCCGACCTGGCGCAGCGACACGTCGCCGCGCTCCGCGAGGGGCAGCGGCAGGTGCAGCCGGGCGGCGTCCTCGGAGAGCTCGAGGCGCTCCGCGGCGCCCGTGTGCAGGATCGCGGCGGGGTCCAGGTCGCCGAACGCCTCGTCCCCGAGACGATCGAGCATGGCCGGGCCGCGGACCTCCTCGGCGAAGTAGGGCGCGCGCAGCACCGGGACGGGGGCGAACGCCGCCGCCACGTCCTCCAGCTCCTCCTCCTGGCGCTCGCGCCAGCCGTCGAAGTACTCGCCGACCTCAGCGGGGAAGACGCGGTTCACGACGACCGCGTCGACCGGGAAGCCGTAGAGGTTGAGGTAGGTGAACGTCCGTCGCGCCTCGTCGACCGCGAGGCGCTCGGGCGTCATGACGAGGCGGACGGACACGCGCTCGGCGTCGCGCAGCACGTCGCCCATCTCCAGCACGCCGCGGACGACGCCGGTCACGTCGGCGATCGCGTCGTCGTCGGGCAGCGCGACGTCGAGCACCGCACGGGAGAACGGCCGCGCCGCGTTGAGCGCCCCGCGCTCGTGCGCGGGGACGACCCGGTCCAGCCACCAGCGCGCGACGTCGGGGAGCGAGAGCAGCCGCAGGGTCTCGCCGGTGGGGGCGCAGTCGACGACGACGACGTCGAACTCGTCGCTGTCGGCGTGGCGGCGCAGCCGCAGCAGGGCGAGCAGCTCGTCGAGGCCGGGCGGGACCGTGATCTCCTCCGCGGTGATCCGGTCGGCGCCGCGGCGCAGGAGCTGCGCGGAGAGCCAGTCGCGGACCGAGGCCCAGTTGCGCTCGATCTCGGCCTGCGCCTGGACCTGCTCGGCCCACAGCCGGTCGCCCGCCTGCGTCGGCTTGCTGCCGATCTCGATGTCGAGCACGTCGGCCAGCGAGTGCGCCGGGTCGGTGGAGAAGACGAGGGTCCGGGCGCCGGACGCCGCCGCGCGCCGCGCCGTCGCCGCCGCCACCGAGGTCTTGCCGACGCCGCCCTTCCCGGTGTGCAGCACGATGCGAGGGCCCATGGCGAAGGTCGAGCGTAACTCAGAGGATGCTGGGTAGGGTCTCCGGCGAATGGCCGACGGGGCGCCGACCGAGCGAGGCTTCAACCTGCGGCGCTTCCTGCTGAGTGGCTCGGGCTGGCCCTACCTGCTCGTGCCGTTCATCCCGATCGCGGTCGCGCTGGAGTTCGGGCACTCGAGCGCGACCGTGATCTTCGGCGCCGCGGCGCTCGGCGTGATCCCGACGGCCGCGCTCATGGGCAGAGCGACCGAGGAGCTGGCCACGCGCACGGGCCCGGGGATCGGCGGCCTGCTGAACGTGACGTTCGGCAACTTCCCCGAGCTCGTCATCGCCTTCTTCGCGCTGCGCGAGGGCCTGCAGGAGGTCGTGAAGGCGTCGCTGATCGGTTCGATCCTCGGCAACATCCTGCTCGTCATGGGCCTCGCGATGTTCGTGGGCGGGCTCAACCGGAAGAAGCAGACGTTCAGCGCGGCGGGCGCCCAGGCGCAGGCGTCGATGCTGCTGCTCGCCGTCGTCGCGCTCCTCATGCCGACGATCTTCCAGCTCGTGCACGGCGGCTCGCTGCCGCGCGTCGGGGAGGAGGTCGTGAACTTCGGCGGCGACCTCGAGCACATGTCGTTCGCGGTGGCGATCATCCTGCTCATCTCCTACGTCGGCGGGCTGCTCTTCTCGCTGAAGACGCACCAGCACCTCTTCAACGCCGAGCACGGGGAGGGCGACCACGTCGACACGGCGTGGCCCGTGCGCCGCTCCGTCATCACCCTCGCGATCGCCGGCGTCGCGGTCGGCGTGATGTCGGAGATCCTCGTCGGCTCGATCAACGACGCATCCGAGTCGATCGGGCTCTCGAACTTCTTCGTCGGCCTGATCGTCGTCGCCATCGTCGGCAACGCGGCCGAGCACTGGGTCGCCGTCTACTTCGCGATGAAGGACAAGATGGACCTGTCCGTGAACATCGCGATCGGCTCGAGCGCCCAGATCGCGCTGTTCGTCACGCCGGTGCTCGTCCTCCTGTCCTTCCTCGTCGGGCCGAACCCGATGGCGCTGGTCTTCAACGGCTACGAGCTCGGCGCGGTCGTCCTGGCGCTCCTCATCGCGAACCTGGTCATCGCCGACGGCGAGTCCAACTGGTACGAGGGCCTGCAGCTGCTGGCCGTCTACGCGGTGCTCGGGGTCGTCTTCTTCTACGCATGATCAGCGGCCCGCTGCCGTGGCTGATCCTGAGCGTCGTCGTCATCGCGCTGCTCTGGCTGGACCTGCACTTCTTCGCGCGCGGGCGCGAGCCGAGCTTCCGCGAGGGCTTGATCTGGTCGGTCGGCTGGCTCGTGCTGAGCCTGCTCGTCGCGGTCGGCTTCTGGCTGGCCGGCGACTCGGAGGACGCGGTCACCTACACGACCGTCTACCTCATCGAGCGCTCGCTGTCGCTCGACAACCTCTTCGTCTTCATCCTGCTCTTCGGCTACTTCGGCGTGCCCGAGGAGTACCGCGCGCGGGTGCTGTTCTACGGCATCGCGGCGGCGCTCGTGCTGCGCGGCTTCGCGATCCTCGCCGGCGTCGCGCTCATCGAGACGTTCCACTTCGTCATCTACCTGCTCGGGGCGACGCTGCTGTTCCTGTCGTACCGGATCCTCCGCGGCGTCGAGGAGAACGTCGACCCCGACAAGAACATCGTCGTCCGCGGCGTGCGGCGGATCTTCCCGGTGAGCGGCGACTTCCACGGGGCGAAGATGTTCATCCGCGAGGACGGCAAGCGCTACGCGACGCCGATGCTCGTCTGCCTCGCGGCGGTCGTCGCGGCGGACATCGCGTTCGCCGTCGACTCGATCCCTGCGGCGTTCGCGATCACCCGGGACTCGTTCATCATCTGGATGGCGAACGTGTTCGCGCTGCTCGGGATGCGCGCGCTGTTCGTGCTCGTCGAGGGCCTGATCAAGCGCTTCCGCTACCTGAACCAGACGGTCGCGATCGTCCTCGCGGTCGTCGCGATCAAGCTGCTCGTCGAGGACCTCTACAAGGTGGGGCCCGCCGCGAGCCTCGCCATCGTCGCCGTCGTGTTCACGGTGGGCATCGTCGCCTCCGTGATCGCCGACCGCCGCGATCCGGAGGCCGCCGAGCGCCAGGCCGATCGACTACCCGGTCAGGACTCCTCGTCGGGGTCCAGCGTCTCGAGCTCCTCCTCGTCGTCCTCCTCGACGGCGTCGTCGCCGGACTCGCCGCGGCCGCCCGCGGGGTCGTAGCGCGCCTGGAAGTCGTGCACGAGCTCGTCGCGGCGGTGCTCGTCGACGGGCGCCTCGTCCGACACGAGGACCCACTCGCCCTCGTCGTCGTCGGCTCCCTCGAAGACCTCGGAGCCGATGTCGGCGGAGTCGTCGACGACGATGAGGATCTCGGTCTCCGGGTGCACGTAGGTGCCGGGGCGGACGACGAGGTCGTCGAGTTCGAATCGGCGCAGGGCGCGGGCCATGCGCGGTCTTGTACCAGAGCCCGCCGCGAGCAGCCACCCGTGGGCGCCGTCCGTTACGATTGACTGACGAGTCAATCGCCCACCGGGTTCCGAGGAGACGTGCATGGTCGATTTCCGGCTGTCGGACGACACGAAGGCGCTGCGGGAGCTCGCCCACGACTTCGCCGAGCGCGAGATGCGCCCGGTCGCCGCCGAGTACGACCGCGATGGCACCTGGCCCGATGACGTCCTGCGCAAGGCGTGGGAGGTCGGGCTCATGAACATCCACACGCCCGAGGAGTACGGCGGCGTCGCGCTGTCGTCGTTCGACGGCGTCGTGGTCCAGGAGGAGCTGGCCTGGGGCTGCTCGGGCATCCAGACCTCGCTGGGCGCGAACGGGCTCGCCGCCACGCCGATCCTCCTCGCGGGATCCGACGAGATCAAGCGCGAGTACCTCTCGATGATGACCGAGGAGTACAAGCTCTCCTCCTTCGCGCTCACCGAGCCCGACGCGGGCTCGGACGTCTCCAGCATGCGCACGCGCGCCGTGCGCCAGGGCGACTCCTACGTCATCAACGGCTCGAAGTGCTTCATCACCAACGGCGGCTACGCCGACTGGTTCACCGTCTTCGCCAAGACCGATCCCGAGGCCGGCAACCGCGGCATCTCGGCGTTCGTCGTGCCCAAGGACGACACGGTCACGGTGGACAAGAAGGAAGACAAGATGGGCCAGCGGGCGTCGAACACGGCGACGATCACCTTCAACGACACGGTCATCCCCGCGAAGAACCTGCTCGGCGCCGAGAACAAGGGCTTCAACATCGCGATGGCGACGCTCGACAACACGCGCCCCGGCACGGCGGCGATGGCGGTGGGCATCGCGCGGGCGGCGTTCGAGCACGCGTGCGAGTACTCCAAGGAGCGCGTCCAGTTCGGGGTGCCGATCGCGATGCACCAGGCGATCCAGTTCCTCATCGCCGACATGGCGACGGAGATCGAGGCGTCGCGGCTGCTGACCTGGCAGTCGGCGGTGCTGCTCGACCAGGGGCAGCGCAACACGCTGCAGTCCTCGCACGCCAAGCGCTTCGCGTGCGACACGGCGATGAAGGTCACCACCGACGCCGTCCAGGTGTACGGCGGCTACGGCTACATCAAGGACTACCCCGTCGAGAAGCTCATGCGCGACGCGAAGATCATGCAGCTCTACGAGGGCACGTCGCAGATCCAGCGGATGGTCATCGCGCGCGAGACGCTGGCGCCGCGGAGGACGCCAGCGCCGGTCGCGGTGGGCTAGCCGCTAGCCCTGGGGGATCAGGCCGAGCTGCTGGAGCACGGCGACGCCGTCGTCGAGTCCGACCTCCTCGGCGATCATGCCGTCGACGACCTTGATGATGGTCGTGCCGGTGAACTCCATCGTCCTGCCCGACCCGGCCGGCAGGGATCCGACGGGGAGATCGTCGAACGCGGGGCCGGTGTGGGTCCCGCCGCCCTTCCACTGGCCGACGACGTAGTCGCCCTCGGCGATGAGGTCGGCGGTGGCGCCGAAGCCGAGATCGGGGAAGGCCTCGCGGAACGCCAGCGCGAACTCGCGGACCTCGTCGCGGCCGCGGAGCGGCTTGTGCAGCGAGTACTCGAAGCGGATGTCCGGCGCGGCCAGCTCATCGATGACGCCCGCGTCGAAGTCATCGCCCCAGAAGTCCGTGAACCAACGGACGACGACGGCCTTGTTGTCCTCGGCAGACATGCGTGGGTCCTCCTCGTGAGGGGATAGGAGACAGCGCTGTGCAAACGCCGGTCGCCTGCCGAATGTGAGGTCGCCTAGCGCTCCATCTCCCACAGGATCGGGTCGCCGATCGCGGGCGTCGCCCCGAGCTCGCGGAGCACGCTCGCGAGCATCTCGCGGCGGATCGCGCCGTACTCCAGGACGTGGGCGAACACGCCGCCGTACGTGAAGGACTGCGGCGGCTCGCACAGCGCGTCGACGAACGCGTCGTCCCAGGCCCCGCGGTCGCGGAGCGACCGGGCGATGCGCGCGAAGCCCTTGGCGACCGCGTCGAAGCGCTCCAGGAGCGGCGCGTCGGGTCGCAGCTCGGGCGCCGGCAGCCCGGCCATCGCGGCGACCCAGACCTCCAGGGTGAAGACGAGCCGCTCGCACATCGTCGCCGCGTCGGGCTCCTCGCCCTCGAACCACATGGCGACGAAGCCCGGGCGCAGCGGGCGGGCGAGCTCGTCGGGCGGGAGCGCCGCGGCCGCGGCGAGCAGCTCGCGGGTGCGGTCGAGGTGGTGGGAGACCATGCGCTCGGTGAGGTCGCGGCCGCCGCCGCGGGACGCCCCTGGCAGCAGCAACCCGGCCGGGGGGTGGAAGTGGATGCCGTTCGGCGCGTCCAGCTGGACCGCCCGGCCGTTCCCGGAGAACGCGGTGGGCGCGACGCCGTACGCGCGCTTGAAGGAGCGCGAGAACGCGGCGAGCGATCCGTAGCCGGCCGCGACGGCCGCCTCGGTCGGCGTCGCGGAGCCCGTGCGCAGCTGCCAGGCGGCGCGCTCGAGCAGGAGGCGGCGGCGCAGCGCGACGGGGGACTCGCCGGTCGCGGCTGCGAGCAGGCGATCGAGGTGGTCGCGGGAGAAGCCGGCCTCGCGCGCGAGCGCGCGACCGTCCGCGTCCGGATGGTCGAGCGAGTCCACGACGAGGTCGATGAGTCCGCGCAGCCGGTCGGTCATGGCTTGATCGTCTTCGACATCCTCCTCGACGCGGCGGCGCCGTGCCGCCACCGTGGGCGCATGTCCAGCTGGTCACAGTTCGAACTCGAGGCGCCCGGGCTCGCCGAGCGCGTCCGCGCGCGCCTCGACGCGCACGTCCACAAGACGATCGCGACCCTGCGCCGCGACGGCTCGCCGCGCATCTCCGGCACCGAGATCCGGTTCGAGGACGGCGAGGTCTGGATCGGCTCGATGTGGCAGGCCCTCAAGGCGCGCGACCTCCAGCGCGACCCGCGCTACGCGCTGCACAGCGGGTCCGACGACCCACCCGAGTGGCCAGGCGACGCGAAGCTCTCCGGCGTCGTGGAGGAGATCACCGACCCCGAGGTCGTGCGGAAGATGAACGGCGAGGTCACGGAGGGGCCCTCGCACCTCTTCCGGCTCGATCTGAGCGAGGTCTCGGTCGTCGGCCTCAACGAGGCGAGGGACAAGATCGTCATCGAGCTCTGGCACCCTGGGGAGGAGGTCCGGCGCATCGAGCGGGCCTGAGCGTCGAAATGCCTGAATCCCGGTCGGGACTGATACCTTCAGAACGCATGGAACCCGCTTCGATCCCCGCGACGAAGAAGGGCCGCGGCTCGATCGAGGATCCCGAGGTCCTCGAGAACGTTCCCGGCCACATCATCCCGGTCCTCGAGCGCGAGTTCGACGACTTCGACACCACCGCCGCGAAGTTCATGCGCGGCGAGATGGAGGAGCCGGAGTTCATCGGGTTCCGCCTCAAGCAGGGCGTCTACGGCCAGCGCCAGCCCGACGTCCAGATGATCCGCGTGAAGCTGCCGATGGGCGGCGTCACGCCCGAGCAGCTCGAGACCTTCGCCGACGTCATCGAGGACTACGCGCCCCTCAACAAGGGGCACATCACGACGCGGCAGAACATCCAGATCCACCACGTCCCGCTGCCGGACGCCGCGCAGCTCATCCGCCGGATCTCGGACTCGGGGCTCTCCAGCCGCGAGGGCTGCGGCAACACGGTCCGCAACGTCACCGGCGACCCGTTCGCCGGCGTCTCGACCGACGAGCTGTTCGACCTCACGCCGTACGCCGGGGCCTACGTGCGCTACTTCGTGCGCCACCCGACGACCCAGCTCATGCCGCGCAAGATCAAGACGGCGTTCGAGTCCGCGCCCGAGTCGGACCGGTCCCTGACCGGCATCCACGACATCGCCTTCATCGCGCGCGAGCGCGACGGCGAGCGGGGCGTCGAGGTGCGCGTGGGCGGCGGCACGTCGATCATGCCGCGCGTCGCCCCGACGCTCTACGACTTCGTCGGGCTGGACGACGGCGAGTACCTCGAGGTCGCCGAGGCCGTCTTCCGCATCTTCGACCGCCAGGACTGGCTGCGCGTGAACCGCGCGCGTGCCCGCATCAAGGTGCTCGTCGACAAGATCGGCATCGACGAGATGCGCCGGCTCGTGGACGAGGAGCGTCAGGGCGACTGGGTCGCCGAGCGCGAGTTCGACGTCGAGGGCCTGCGCCTGGACGTGGACGAGGAGGAGCGCGCGCCGGGGGTCCCGACCGTGTACGCGTCGCCCAACGGCGACGGCTCGGAGTTCGAGCGCTTCCGCTCCTCCAACGTCACCGCGCAGCGCCAGGCCGGCTTCTCGTCGGTCCAGGTGCACGTGCCGCGCGGCGACCTCTCGCCCGAGCAGCTGCGCGCGCTGGCCGACATCGCCCGGCGCTACTCCGGCGGCTGGGTGCGCACGACCGTGCACCAGAACCTCGTGCTGCGCTGGGTGCGCGACGAGACCGTCTACGAGGTCTGGCAGGCGCTGGACGACCTCGGCCTCGGCGAGGCCGGCGCGGACGAGATCAACGACGTCGTCTCGTGCCCCGGCACCGACTCGTGCAAGCTCGGCATCACGAGCTCGATGGGCCTGAACGCGGCGATCCGCGAGCGCATCGCGGCGATGGGCATCACCGACCCGCTGACCCGGCGGATCCACGTGAAGATGAGCGGCTGCCCGAACGGCTGCAGCCAGCACCACATCGCGAACATCGGCTTCTACGGCGCGTCGATCCGGGCGGGCGACCACACGATCCCCGCGTACGTCGCGCACATCGGCGGCAACTACGAGGGCGGCGACATCGTCTACGGCCAGCGGCTGAAGGTGCGCCTGCCGGCCAAGCGCGCCCCCGAGGCGGTCGAGCGCTGGATCCGCCTCTACGAGGCGGGCCGCGAGGACGGCGAGGTCTTCAACGACTTCGCCGCCCGCGTCGGTGCCCAGGCGTTCGAGGACGAGGTCCGCGACCTCGGGATGCCGGTCGAGTTCGGCCTCGAGACGATGGACCAGTTCATCGACTGGACGAAGAACGCCCCCTTCGTCGTGCAGCGCGGCGAGGGCGAGTGCGCGGTCTGAGGTAGGTCAGGCGCCTCGGCGCGGATTGGATGCGGCTTCGTCGGCGGCCTCCTGGCGGCGCCGGCGCTCGTCCTCATCGTGGTGCGGCTCCTGCGTCTCGTCGGCCACGTCGTCGAGTCGCTTCTCGACCTCGTCGTCGACGGCAGGGGTCTCGTCGGTGTGTTCTGTGCGTGTCATCGGGTTTCGGCTACCCGCTCGATCGCGTTGACAATAGGAAGATAGCTTCCTATTCTGGTTCCCATGCCGCGACGCAAGCCCGGGACCCTGCTTCCCCTCGAGACCGAGATCCTCGGCCTCGCGCTGACGATGTCGCGGTCGGGGCAGTCCACGTTCCACGGCTTCGGCCTCGCCCACGCGATGCGCGAGCAGCAGGGGTCGCGTGCGCTGACGGGCCACGGGACCCTGTACAAGGCGCTCGGCCGGCTCGAGGAGTTCGGGATGCTGGCCTCGTCCTGGGAGGACGAGGGCGTGGCCGAGGGACGACCGCGGCGCCGGCTCTACGCGCTGACGGGGAAGGGCGCCCGCGCGGCAGAGGAGGCGCAGGCGCGGGCCACGCTGAGCACGCTACGGGTGGCTTCGACATGACGCCGGAGCGCATGGCCCGCCTCGTCGCCCGGTGGGTGCGGCTGTACACGTTCAGGCTTCCCCCGGCGGTCGCTCGGCGTCGCATCGAGGAGCTCGACGCCGACCTCCACGATCACATCGCCCACGAACGCGCCGCCGGGACGTCGGAGCGGCGCATCGCCGGGAGCCTGGCGGCACGGATGGTCCGTGGCGTTCCCGCCGACGTCTCCTGGCGTCGGCGGATGATCCCCGAGAGCGTCACCCGATCCGCGCTTCGCGTCGCGCTGCTGACCGCCCTCGTGCTGCTCGTGCCGCTCGTGGGGATGCAGGTCTCCGACGGCGTCGCCTGGAGCGTGGCCGACTTCGTCCTCGCGGGTGTGCTGCTGGCGGGCACCGGCGTCCTGTACGAGCTGGCGCTGCGCAGGCCGGGCAGCTTCGTGTACCGGGCCATCGCGACCGTGATCGGCGTCGCCGCCATCGTCGCCGGGGAGGCCGACGACGCCCCGGGACTCGTCGGGTTCGGGTGCCTGGTGGTCCTCGGCACGATCGCGCTGGCGGCCAGGCCCTCCCGGCGCGCCGGGTAGCTAGCCGAAGAGCTCCGCGCTCGCGAGCTCCGCTCCCCGCACCATCGCCTCGAGCTTCGCCCACTCGACGCGCGAGTCGGTGCGCATGCCGCAGTCCGTGCCGGCGATGACGTTCTCCGCCCCGACGACCTCGCGAGTGGCGGGGAGTTTCCCAACCCGGCCTCGTCGCGCTCGCCCTCGTGCGTAGGTTCCCGGGATGAGCGTCATCCAACGACTCGACTTCCTCGGCGTCCCCTCGCAGGACGCGGACCGCGCCCGCACCTTCTACCGCGACGTTCTCGGCATGCGTCCGGACGAGCACGGCGAGTACGAGCAGTGGGCAGGAGGGACGTGCTTCGGCATCTGGCAGCCCGAGCAGCAGGGCATGCAGTTCGTGCCGCAGAAGGGCAACCCGTGGCCGCTCGGCGTCGACGACGTCCCGGCCGCGCGCGCCGAGCTCGAGGCGAAGGGCGTGCAGTTCTTCGGGGACACGCTCGACACCGGCGTGTGTCACATGGCGTTCTTCAACGACCCGGACGGCAACGACCTGATGCTGCATCACCGGTACGCGCCGTACGAGGGGTGACGCGGCGCTCCACGCAGGTCGCGGATCCGGCTCCGCGTGGACATCCGGTCGCGCTCGGTGTTTGCTGCGGAGATGCGAGTTCTCGCGCTGGTCCTCGTGATCATGGTCGTGGTCTGCGCGGATGCCTCCGCGCAAGACTCGAGCGGGTTGCTGCGAGCAGCCACGATGCGCAGGGCAACCCGCAGCGGTCGTTGCCGCGTCGAGGGTGGTTCCGGGCGGTCGCGTGGAGCATGTGCCCGGGTGACGGCGCGCCGTGCTTCGCGGCGGCGCGTGGCAGACGTCCACCGGGGGGGCCGGGACGTCGTTCACCCCGGGTCCGACGTCTGCGGGCACCGTGGTCCGCGCCGACGGTCTGGGACGCGCAGCCGCTCACGTTCCGCGCGACGTGGCTCGGCACGCTGACGAACGTCGCGCCGCCCGTGCTCCGCGGGCGCGCGATCGTGGGGACGCAGGTAGCGGGCGTCCGCGGGCAGCTGGTCGGGGGGGTGGGGCGGCGAGACTCGGAGCGTGCGGGTGCAGGCGTGTCGGACCCGCGACGCGCGCAGCTGCGAGGTGGTCGGCACCGCGACACCGTCCTCGGCAAGCCCGCGAACCGCCCGGTGGGGATCGAGCGCCGGTACGCCGGGTGGTACTGTTCGCGGTCGATATCCGCCGGTCGCGGGAGCGCAGCCCAGCCCGATGGCTGCGGTCGCGCTCCCTCACGCCCGTCCAGGCGCAGTCAGACGATCGCGTTCTCCGCCCCGGTCGGCCCGGTCGTCGGGCCGACCGCCGCGCTCCGGCCGCGCGCGCTGTACCGCGATGGCCGCCCACGGCTCGGCACGGTGCGCTGCCCCGTCGTCCGCTGCACGGCCGTGGTCAAGGTCAGGCGGGGAGCGGTTACGCGCACGCGCACGCTGCACGTGACCGGCACCGAGGCGATCGCGCCGCGCCTGCAGCTGCGTCCGGGTGCGTGGCGAGTGACGGTCACGATCGACGGCGGCGCCGCCGCGCAGCGCCGCGTGACGGTTCGCGAGTCGTCCTGACGGGTCGCCCGGCCCGTCGGCCTAGCGGTACGCCTTGCTGACGCCGTACGTGGCCTGGGAGTGCGTGAAGCCCTCGAACTCGAGCTGCTCGATCAGGCCCTGGCGGGAGAACGACGACACCCGCAGGTACTGCTTGGCCGACTTGACGGCCTGCGCGTTCCAGCTGACCCGGACGTGGGCGACGGCCCAGCGGGCCTCCGAGTCGGAGAAGTCCTCGAACTTGAGCTGCTTGATGAGGCCGGACTTGGAGAACGCCGAGTACTGGAGGTACGACTCGGCACTGCTCAGGGCGTTGCGCTGGCCCGCCGTGGCGGCCTGGGCTGAGCTCGCCAGCGAGAGTGCGGCGAGGATGACGATGGTCACTGCGAGGAACTTCTTCAAGGTGTCGCTCCTGGTGGAGTTGTCAGGCGT
>CAVVSD010000003.1:0-450797 GCA_963750895.1 uncultured Solirubrobacterales bacterium
TGATGCGACGGCAGCTCCCAGCGGTATCGAAGCCGGGGTAGGTGCACGTCACGGGCCCGTTGCCTGTTACGTCGGCACGGGTCGCCGCCCCTTGAGCGCGATGAGCCCCGCTCCGGTGGGACCGTCGCGGCGGCACGAGGACGTCGCCCTCGGACCAGGCCGCGATGGAATAGATCCGGCTGGGTCCGGCTCCTTGTCAACAGACGAGAGACAGCCGAACCCGACCCGGAAGGTGGTTCACATGCGCCTCACCCGCAAGGCCGTCATCGCGACGTCTGCGGCCGTGCTCGCAGCGGGCGTCACGCCCGCACTCGTCCCCGGCGGCGGCGACGCGTACGCCCGGGGCGGCCCGGTCTGCCTGGAGAAGTTCAGCGTCCACGCGACCGAGGACTTCACCTGGGAGGGCGACGAGCCCTACCTGAAGGTCGTCACGGACTTCTGGCACGCCCCCGGCCCGATGGACAACCCGTCGGCGGCTGCCGTCAACGTGACCTTGCACTTCGGCGACGAGGTGAAGGCCTACGACGACGACGGTGACGACGGCGAGGACGGCGACGACGACTTCATCGACCGGGACACGATCACCCGCGACAAGCAGACGCTGGAGTTCAAGGGTGACGACGCGTGGTACAGCGCCGAGTACCGGTCCGGCCGCTGCCCGGGGGAGTGATGCACGTGCGACGCCTCACCCTCAAGGCCCTCATCGCGACATCGGCTGCCGTGCTCGCGGCCGGCATCACGCCGGCGCTCGCGCCAGGTGGCGGTGACGCCCACGCCCGCGGTGGCCCGGCGTGCATGCTGACGTTCAGCGTGAACGCGACCGAGGACGTCCTCCCGGATGGCGACGAGCCGTACCTCAAGGTCAAGACGATCTTCTGGGACGCCCCGCAATCGATGGACGAGCCGGCGCTCGCCCCCGTCGGCGTCACCGTGCACTACGGCGACGTCGTGCAGGCCTGGGACGAAGACCCCGGGCCCGACAAGGACGACTTCATCGGCAGCGACACGGTCACCCGCGACAAGCTGGAGCTGAACTTCGAGGGGGACGACGGCGCCTGGTACAGCGCCGAGTACCAGCCGACCGCCTGCTGACCGCGGCAGAGCGACGTCGCGCACGTAGGTCGATCCGGTCGTCGTCCGCCGCGGGCCGGGCGGCCGCACTCCTTCTCAGGTCACGGCGGTCATGTGCGCCTGCGTGGCGCGGGTGGGGAGCCGAAGGTGCGCAGGATGTGTTCCAGCGTGGAGGTGAGCAGCTCGTGCGTGACCTCGCGGGTTGCCTCTCCGCGTAGCCAGCGTCGCGTGGCGGCGCGGTTCAGTGCGGTCCAGCACTCCAGCGCGTAGCGCAGGCGCGGTGAATCCTGCGCGATGTCGGCGTGAAAGGTCGTCAGCAGCGAGACGGCGCGATCCACGAGGTCGGCGACGACGCGGCGGACGTCGGGGTCGGCGATGTCCTCGCCCCGGGCGATCGTGGCGAGCCAGATGGTGCGGTTCGATTCGGTCCAGTCCAGCCAGCGCGACACGGTGTCGGCGACGCGCGCGCGGGCGCTGCGGCCCGTCGGTTGGCGGAGTTGGTCCTCGCGTTGGGCGCCGATCCGCTCGAGCAGCCCGATGTAGACCTCCTTGCGTCCGCCGAAGTAGTGGTGCACGAGCCCGCGGGTGACGCCGGCTGAGCTGGCGATGTCCTCGATCGAGACCGCGTCGTAGGCGCGCTCGGCGAACAGCACGTTGGCCGCGTCGAGGATCTGGTCGCGCCGCTGCCCGGGGGCCAGGCGGCTGTACTTGGGCGAGTTCATAAGGCCAGCCTAAGAGTTATTGGCGATCCGTCAAGAGCTTGTTAACATGTCGCCAACAAGAGCGCCGTGCCGAACCCCCAACCATCACGAAGCGAGACACCGAACCATGCAGCAGGACAGCACCCCGAAGACCCGGTTCATCGACCGGCTGCCGTACAAGACGATCGCCGCCGTCGTCCTCACCGGCGTCGTCTGCACCGCCAGCACCGCCACCGCGGCCACGCTGATCACCTCGGCGCAGATCAAGGACAACACGATCGTGAACCGCGACATCCACGCGGGCACGATCTCCGAGAACCGCCTCGACGGAGGCCTGCGAGCCAAGCTCCGGGTCGCGGGCCACGCAGCCAAGGCCGATGTGAGCACCTCGGGCAAGGACGGCGCCCAGGGGCCGAAGGGCGACCGCGGCGAGAAGGGCGCGACCGGTGACTCACAAGCTCGACGGCGCCTACGAGGCCGTCGCCCGCTACAACGCCGGGGACACGAACGCCGGCGCCATCGCCACCGTCGGCTGCAAGGACCCGAGCCACACGGCGATCAGCGGCGGTGTGCGCGTCACCGACCCGGGCAAGAACACGCCGGTGTCGAGCTCCTTCGCCGGGCGCATGGACTGGGCGGCCAACGCGCCCAAGCCCAACCGCATGGACGGCTGGATCGTGCAGTTCGGCGGCAACGCCGGCCCCGTGTCGGACAAGGCGCCCGAGAAGGTCGACGTCTTCGCCCTCTGCGTGCCCAACCTGCACGTCGATCAGGTCGTGACGTACCAGCAGAGCGAGTAGTCAGGCCAGCCTGACGGGAGCGCACCCGGGGAACCGGTGTGCGCTGCCGCCAGTCAGCCGACTGGAACACACCAGCGCCCCGCCGAGGCGCTACCGCACCCCCGACGGCGCCGGGATCCGCCCCGCAGCCCCTCCAGGAACGGCTCGGACCCCGTGAGCTCCTTCGGCCCGGGCTCCATGAACGCCGCCCGCCGGCTGGTTCGGAGCCCGAGGCCGACGAGGCCCTCGAGCATCTTCACCGCGGCGGCGACGCCGTCGATGACCGGGACGCCGTCGAGGCCGTCGCGGACCTCGCACTCCAGCGTCCCCATCCCGGCGCAGCCGAGGCAGATCGCCTCCGCGCGGTCCTCGGCGATCGCGCGGCGGCTCTCCTCGAGCACCATGCGCGAGGCGGCGGTCGGGTCGCGCTCGATGTCGAGCACCGCCAGCGGCGTCCCCCGCACGGACGCGCAGCGCTCGCGCAGCCCGTACCTGGCGACGACGTCCTCGAGCATCGGGACGACGCGGTCGATGACCGTCACGACCGAGAAGCGGTGCGCGACGGTGCAGGCCAGGAGCATCGAGGCCTCGGCGATGCCGACGACCGGGACCTTCGAGATCTCGCGCGCCGCGTAGAGGCCGGGGTCGCCGTAGCACGCGATCGCGATGCCGTCGTAGTCGTCGCCCTGCCGCGCGATGACGTCGAGCACCGCGGTCGCGGCCAACGCCTCCTCGGCGTGACCCTCGATGGACGCGGGGCCCCACGGCGGGGAGACCGCGTCGATCTCGGTGCCCGTCCCCGCGGCGGCGCGCGCCCCCTCGCCGATCGCGTCCGTCATCGCCTGCGTCGTGTTCGGGTTGATGACCAGCAGCCTCATGCCTGCGTCCTCTCGGTCTGGGTGGCGGCCTCGTCGACGGCGAGCTCGGGCGGCGGGCCGAGCACGACGCCGTAGTCCTCGCGCGCGGCGTCGGCGTCGAGGAAGCCGCGGACGACGTCGGCGCGGACGAGCGCGGGGTCGCGCTCCAGCGGCGGGCCGTAGCCCCCGCCCGACGGGGCGACCATGCGGATGACGTCGCCCGCCGCCATCCGGCGGAACGGCATCATCGTCGGCAGCGCGCGCTCGCCGGGTCCGGGGTTGAGCGTCACCGAGCCGGTGCTGCCCTCCCCGCCGCCGAAGAGCCCCGGCGGCCGCGTCGCGTTGCCGTCGCCCTCGAGCGACACGCCGCCCGCCTCGAGGAACTCGATCTCGCGGATCGAGCCCAGGCCGCCGCGCGTGCGGCCCGCGCCCCCGCCGCCCTCGGCCAGCTCGTAGCGCCGGACGCGCAGGGGGTAGTGCGACTCGATGTCCTCGATCGGGTTGTTGCGCGTGTTCGCGTAGAGGGTGTCGACCGCGTCGAGGCCGTCGCTGTCCGGCCGGCCGCCGTAGCTGCCCTCCACGATGTCCATGTAGACCCAGGCGCCGCCCGCACGCTGGCCCGAGTAGGCGGCGACCTTGAGGTTGCCGACGCCGGCGCTCACCGCGTCCGGGCGCACCTGGGCGAGCGCGCGCATGACCGTGTCCGCGACGACGTTGCCCGGGCAGAAGCGCGCGATCGTCGGCGCCGGGAACACCGGGTTGGCGATCGTGCCCTCCGGCACCGAGATCGTGACCGGCCGGAACAGCCCCGCGTTGGACGCGACCGGCTCGTGGCGGGTCGAGTCGAGCAGGATCGCCCGCAGCGTCAGCAGGATCGCGATGTCGACGGTGCCGACGAGCGGCATGTTGATCGGCAGGTCGACCTGCGGCGCGGTGCCCTCGAGGTCGACGTGCAGGTCGCTGCCGCTGACCGTCACGGCGACCTCGATCGGCAGGTCGTGGTAGGCGGGATCGGGGTGGCCGAGGAAGCCGTCGAGCGTGCCGCTCGCGCGGTACGTGCCGTCCGGGAGCGCCTCGATCTCGCGGCGCAGCGCCTGCTCGGACAGGTCCATGAGCTGCTCGGACGCGGCGCGGACCGTCTCCAGGCCGAAGCGGTGCACGAGCTCGAGCATGCGGTCGACCCCGAGCCGCGCGGCCGCCACCTGCGCCTCGAGGTCGCCGACGACGAGCTTGGGCAGGCGCGTGTTGTCGGCCAGGATCCGCCAGGCCGAGCGGACGGGCCGCCCCTCCTCCTCGACCTTGACCGCGTTGAGCAGGAGGCCCTCGGCCCATGCGTCGGTCGCATCGACGATCCCGCACGTCCCGGGCGTGAGCGCGCCGAGGTCGAGGTGGTGCGCCGTCGTCGCGGAGAACCCGACGAGCTCGTCGCCGAGGAAGATCGGGATGACGATCGCGACGTCGGGCTGATGGGACGCGCCGTAGTACGGGTGGTTGTGGATGACGACGTCGCCGGGGCGCCACTCGTCGCCCACCTCGGCGAAGCGCCGGTCGATGCCGGCCAGGTAGCCGGGCAGCGGCCCGGACTGCAGCGGCGTGGACTGGGTCGACTCGCAGAGCTGACGGCGCTCGTGGTCGCAGATCGCGCAGCCGAAGTCCTCCGACTCGCGGATGATCGACGAGTACGACATGCGGGTCAGTCGGTAGCCCATGTCGACCGCGATCGACGTGAGCGCTCCGCCGATGACGGCGGTCGTGATCGGGTCGACGTCCGTCGTGGCGCTCATGAGCGGGTCCCTCCGGCGTGGGTGAGGAGCACGACGCCCTCCGGCGTCGCCGTGGCCGCCCATCCCGGTGGGACGGCGACGGTGGTGTCGAGCTGCAGCAGGATGGCCGGGCCGGCGACCGGCTCGCCGGCGACGAGCGCCTCGCGGTCGACGTGCGGCGTGGGCAGCTCGACGAGCTGTCCGTCGACGCGCCAGGTCGCGACGGGGACGGGCCCGTCGGCGCGGGCGCCCGTGCCCGGCTCGACGGCGATGCGCTCGAGCTTCGGGCGCCGGCCGCGGACCGTGACGCGCAGGTTGACGATCTCGACGGGGTCGTCGAACGCGTGCCCGTACTCGTCGCGGTGCGCCGCGTGGAACGCCGCGAGGGCAGCGTCGGTGACCGGGCCCTCGGGCACCGGGATCCGCAGCTCGTAGCCCTGGCCGACGTAGCGGCAGTCCAGGAACCGCTCGACCTCGACGGCCGCGGGGTCGGCGCCGTCGCGCGCCAGGCGCTCCACGAGCGTGCCCGCGAGGTCCTCGAAGCCGCGGTCCAGCGCCTCGCCGTCGATCGCGCCCTCGACGACGAAGACCGTGCGCATCTGGTCGTAGCGCAGGTCGCTCGTCAGCAGGCCCGCGGCGGACGTGATGCCCGGGTGCGGCGGGATGACCACCTCGCCGATCCCGAGCCCCTCGGCGAGCTCGGCCGCGTGCAGCGGGCCCGCGCCGCCGAAGGCGACGAGGCTGAAGTCGCGCGGGTCGTGGCCGCGCTCGACGGTGATCGAGCGGATGGTCTGCGCCATGTTGGCGTTCGCGAGGACGAGGACGCCCTCGGCGGCCTCCGCGGGCCCGACGCCGAGGCGCTGCGCGAGCGCGCCGATCGCCGCGTGCGCACGGTCGGGGCGCAGCGTCATCCCGCCGCCGAGGAAGCGCTCCGGATCGAGGCGCCCGAGGACGAGATGGGCGTCGGTGATCGTCGGCTCCTCGCCGCCGAGGCCGTAGCACGCCGGCCCGGGATCGGCGCCCGCGCTGCGCGGGCCGACGCGGAACCCGCCGGCCTCGTCGAGGTAGGCGATCGAGCCGCCGCCGGCCCCGATCGTCTGAATGTCGAACATCGGCGTCAGCAGCGGGTGGCCGGCGATCCGGGTGTCGCGCGCCGACGCCTCGTTCACGCCCGCCTCGGTCGCGATCGCGATGTCCGCCGAGGTGCCGCCCATGTCGAAGGTCACGAGGCGGCGCCGCCCGACGAGCGCGCCGGCCCAGCTCGCGCCGAGCACCCCGGCGGCGGGCCCGGACAGCATGAGGGTCACCGGGCGCTCCGCGGCCTCGGCGACGCTGGCGACGCCGCCGTTGGAGCGCATGACGAGGATCTCGGCGGCCACCCCTTCGCGGCGCAGCGCCGCCTCCAGGCGCTCGAGGTACGCGCCGGTCCCCGGGCCGACGAACGCGTTCATGGCCGCCGTCGTGAAGCGCTCGAACTCGCGGAACTGCGGCGTGATGTCCGCCGAGGTGCAGACGAAGCAGTCCGGCAGCTCCTCGCGCAGGATCTCCGCCGCGCGCAGCTCGTGCGCCGGGTCGAGGTAGGAGAACAGGAAGCACACCGCGATCGCCTCGACCCCGGCCGCGCCGAGCTCGCGCGCGGCCTCGCGCACGGCCTCCTCGTCGAGCGGCTCGATGACCTCGCCGGTCGGCGGCGCAAGACGCTCCGGCACCGTCAGGCGCCACTGGCGCTCGACGAACGGCGCGGTCTGCCAGGGGATGTCGAGCAGGACCGAGTACGGCTCGGGGCGCTGGTGGCGCCCGATGTGCAGCACGTCGCGCACGCCCTGGGTCGTGACCATCCCGGTCCGCGCACCGTGGTGCTCGAGGACGGCGTTCGTCGCGACGGTCGTCCCGTGCAGGACGCCGTCGAGGCTCGCAGGCTCGATCCCGGCGCGCTCGCAGAGCTCGAGGACGCCCGTGACGAGCGCGCGGCCGGGGTCGTCGGGCGTCGAGTGGACCTTGTGGACCTGCGTGCGGCCGTCCTCGGAGTCGTACAGCGCGAGGTCCGTGAACGTGCCGCCGATGTCGATGCCTACGAGTCGCATGGGCGTCCTGTCGTCGTCGCCGGGGTCAACGGTCGTCCCACAGCCGGGTGAGCGCGTCGAGCATCACATGGCCGGCCAGCGCCGCGTCGGCCGGGTCGGCGTGCTCGTCGGGTGCGTGGCTGATCCCGTCGCGGCACGGGACGAAGACCATCGCCGAGGGCACGCGCCGGGCGACGAGCATGGTGTCGTGGCCCGCGCCAGAGGGCATCGTCGCGTAGGGCGTGCCCAGGGCGTCTGCGGCGGCCTCGAGCACCGCGACGACGTGCGGGTCCATCGGCGTGCGCGCGACGCGCGTGCGCTCACGGACGACGACCTCCTGGCCGCGCACCGCCCCGCGCTCGCGCGCGAAGGCGACGATGCGGTCGAAGACCTCCTCGTGGGGCCCTGAGGCCGAGCGGACGTCGAGCGTCAGCGCGGCGCCGCCGGGGATGACGTTGATGAGCCCGGGGGACGCGGTGATGCTGCCCACCGTCCCCACGACGCCCGGCGCGGCGCGGGCCAGCGCGTCGAGCTCGACGACGATCTCCGCGGCGGTCACGACGGCGTCGGAGCGCAGCTCCATCGGCGTGCCACCCGCGTGATCGGCGCGCCCGGCGATCTCGAGGTCGGCGTGGATCATCCCCGTGATCGCGTCCACGACCCCGATCTGCAGGCCCGCGTCCTCCAGGGCCCGGGCCTGCTCGATGTGGAGCTCCATCCAGGCGAGCATCCCGTCGAGCTCGCGCGCGGACTCGGCGTGGCGCTCGGGATCGTGGCCGGCCGCGCGGGCGGCGTCGAAGAAGCCGGTGCCCGTGTCGTCGGTGAGCGCTGCGAGCTCCTCGGTCGTGATCGCGCCGAGCATCACGCGGCTGCCGAGCAGCCCGGAGTCGAAGCCGGACCCCTCCTCCTCCAGGAAGGAGAGGACGCGCAGCGGCAGGTCGAGCCCCTCGTCGGCCGCGAGGCGGGCGACCTCCAGCGCGACGACGACGCCGAGGGTGCCGTCGTAGGGCCCGCCGTTGCGGTTGGCGTCGCAGTGCGAGCCGATCCCCAGGCACGGCTCACCGGGCCCGCGGTTCGACGCGACGAACGTCCCGACCGGGTCGTACCAGGTGGCGTAGCCGAGCTCCGCGAAGGCGTCCTCGAACCAGCCCAGGGTCCGCTCGTACTCCGGGATCCAGGCGTGCCGGGTGATGCCGGCGGGCGAGGCCGTGTAGTCCGGACCACTGAGCTCCGCGATCGCGTGCTCGATCCGCTCGCGGCTGCGCTCGAGCGTCCTCATCCGCGGCGAGATGATCCCAGATCGGCGATTGAAGGATGATGTCGGACATTCACACGACGGAGCGGAGGAGCGCATGGCGTCGTACGACCTTTCGATCGTGAACGCTGACGTCGTCCTGCCTGGCGGAGAGCCGGCGCGGGTGGACATCGGCGTGCGCGACGGCCGCATCGCCGCGATCGCCGCGGGAGGGATCGAGGCCGAGCGGACGCTGGACGCGACCGGCCTGGTCGTCCTTCCCGGGCTCGTCGACGAGCACTTCCACGTCTTCCGCGGCTACCCGTGGGAGACGTACGAGAACGCCACACGGGCGGCGATCAAGGGCGGCGTGACCTCCGTGGTCGACATGCCGCTGGACAACCCGCCGACGCTCACCGCGGCGCGCCTACGGGACAAGCTCGACGCGATCGCGAACGCGTGCCACGTCGACTACGCGTGCTTCGGCGGCTATCTCGCCGAGGACCCCGACGAGATGGCGCGGATGGCCGAGGCCGGTGCGTCGGCGTTCAAGCTGTTCACCGGCGGCGTGGCGCCGCCCGGCATGTACCCCGGCGTGGACGATGGGCAGCTGCTCGACGCGCTGCGCCGCGCGGCGGCGCTCGGCCGGCCGACGACGGTCCACTCCGAGAACCCCGGGATGGTCGACTTCGAGACCGCGCGCATGCAGGCCGAGGGCCGCGACGACCTCGGAGCCTGGGACGACGCACGGCCCTGGTTCAGCGAGACGGCCGCGGCGCAGACGGTCGCGCTCGCCGCACACGCGGCCGGGGCGCGTGTGGTCATCGCGCACGTCAGCTCCCCGGAGACGGTCGATGCGATCGACGACGCCCGGCGGCGCGGCGCGGACGTCTGGGCCGAGACGTGCCACCACTACCTGTGCACGACGCGCGAGGCGTGCGAGGGCGACCTCCGCAACAAGTGGAACCCGCCGACGCGCAGGGCGGCCTCGGTCGACCGCCTGTGGGAGCACGTGCGCGAGGGACGCATCCACACGGTCGGCAGCGACCACGCCCCGCTGCCCAAGGCGGACGGCGCGACGGTGTGGACGATGCCGCCCGGGTCCGGCAACGGCGCCGAGCTGATGTTCCCCGTGTTCGCGACACAGGCGCTGCACGAGCGCGACGTCTCGCTCGGGCGGATCGCCGAGCTCATGTCCACGGCTCCGGCGCGGCTGTTCGGCCTCGCCCCGCGCAAGGGCGCCATCCGGATCGGCGCCGACGCGGACTTCGCGATCGTGGAGACGAACGGGCGCAAGGTGCTCGACGCGAACGACCTCGAGTACCACGACCAGGAGCGCTGGTCGCCGTTCGACGGGATGGAGCTGCGGGTCTATCCCGTCTACACCGTGCTGGGCGGCCGAGTCGCCTTCGCGGAGGGCGAGGTGCTCGGCGCGCCCGGCGACGGTTCCTTCCTCGGGTGACTCAGGGATGGTTGGGCGGGTACGGATCCGGCGGGCGGGTGACCTTCGCCAGGTCCTTCTTCGTGCACGTCCGGAGCTCCGGCGCGGGCCCGTCGGTCCCCGTCTTGATGTAGCGGTCGGGGACGAAGTACGTGTCGCTCCTCGGCGATCGCCTCCTCGCCCGTGTTTGGCGTCAGCGACCGTCGAGGTCGGCGGTCACGGGATACGTCGGCCGGTGATCGGGATGCGGCTTGGCCTGGGCGGCCTGCGCGCCGGCGAGGCCGACGGCGGCGGTGACCAGCACGGCTGCGAGCCTGCCGGTTCGGTGTCTCGGTGTCGATGTGGTCATCACACCCACTGCAGAGGCACCGACCCCCCGGGGTTATTCCGTGATCTGCGCGCCGATCCGCTCGGCGACCTCGGCAGCCTCCTCGTCGGAGGCGTACGTCGTCCGCGGCCAGAAGAACCCGCGCAGCCCGTCCTTGCGGTTGCGCGGCACCACGTGGACGTGGAGGTGCGGGACGCTCTGGCTCACGACGTTGTTGGCCGCGGTGAAGATGCCCGTCGACGCCATGGCCGCCTGCACGGCGCGCGCGAGATCCTGGGTGCGCTCCGCGAGCGGGCCGAGCATGTCCCGGGGCGCGTCCATGATCGTGACGACGTGCTCGCGTGGCACGAGCAGCACGTGACCGGGGAAGAGCGGCCGGGCGTCCAGGAACGCGACGAAGTCGTCGTCCTCGAGCACGAGGTGCGCGGGAACCTCGCCCGCGATGATCCTGCAGAAGACGCAGCCGTCCGCCATCAGGCGACGACCTCGTACAGCGGGGCCCGGCCGCGCATCCCGGTGGCGGCGATGACGTCGACCGCCCGCAGGCAGTAGACGAAGCGCTGCGCGAGCACGAGGCCGCACCGCAGCGAACGCGCGAGCTCGCGCGTCGTGAAGGGCTCGTCGCGCAGCGACTCGGGCAGCAGCCCCAGCGCGTCGCCGGGCGAGCGGAGCTCGACGCTGTCGAGGACCTCCACGAGCCGCCGCTCGCCGGGGTCGCGCCTGCGGCGCCGCAGCACGACGGGCTCCGGCGCGCGGATGTGGTCCTCCCGGCACAGCAGCACCTCGACGGTGAGATGCGGGTGCGCGAGCAGCGACGGGAACGCGACGAGCTTGTCGAACACCGCGATCGCGCCCGGCATGCGGGGCGAGCGCCGCTCGCGCACGACCTCGCCGTCGTCGTCCACCCGGAGGATGCGGCGCTCGGCCGGCACCGGGTGCACGATGCGCATCCGGTGGCCGTCGAGCAGCGCGTCGAGCTTCGGGCCCAGCGGGCCGAACCCACCGGTCTGCACCTCGACGAGCTCGCCGTCGGCGCGGACCAGGTCGATCACCCAGCGCTCGATGCGCACCTCGGCGCGATCACCGGGCCGCGCGCACCAGTCCTTGATCGAGGCGTGCAGCGGCCCCTCGCGCAACACGCCGATCCCGGTCACGCGAGGGCACTCTAGATCTCAGCCCGGCGGGCGGATGAACGTGTCGGGGTCGGGCCCGGTCCGCTCGCCGACGTCGAGCGTCTCGATCGCCTCCATGTCGGCGTCGGTGAGGTGGAAGTCGAAGATGCCGAGGTTCTCCTCGATCCGCGACTGCGTCACCGACTTCGGGATGACGACGTGGCCGAGCTGCAGATGCCAGCGCAGCACGACCTGGGCCGGCGTGCGCTCGCGTTCGGCCGCGATCCCGGTGATGACCGGGTCGTCGAGCACCTGGGCCTTCGCCAGCGGGCTCCACGCCTCGAGCGGGACGTCGAGGTCGGCGAGCTCCCGGCGCAGCCCCGGCTGCTGGAGGCGCGGATGCAGCTCCACCTGGTTGATCGCCGGCGTGACGCCGGTCTCGCGGATGATCCGCTCGAGGTGGGGCTGGTTGAAGTTCGAGACGCCGATCGCACGCGCCAGGCCCTGCTTCTGCAGCTCGATGAGCGACTGCCAGGCCTGGACGTAGTGGTCGTGCGCGGGCACGGGCCAGTGGATGAGGTAGAGATCGACGTGCTCCATCTCGAGCTGCCCCAGGCTGTGGCGCAGCGCCTTGTCCGCCTGGAGGTGGTCGTCGTTGTGGAGCTTCGTCGTGATGAAGACCTCGTCACGGCTGAGGCCGGCGGCGTGCACGGCCTGGCCGACACCCGCCTCGTTGCGGTACCCGGCGGCGGTGTCGATGTGGCGGTAGCCGGCGAGCAGCGCGCGGGTCGTGACGTCCGCGGTGTCCTCGGGCGGGACCTGGAAGACGCCGAACCCGAGCTGCGGGATCTCGACTTCGCCGCGCAGATGGATGCGAGGGATCGTGTGTGCTTCGGGCATCCCCCAGACGCTAGTGGCCGGGGTACGCTCGTCGGTGACACATACGCAGAAGGGAGCTGCTCCATGGCCGCTCACGTGATGGTGCTCGCCAACCGCACCGCTGCCGCGCCCGAGCTGATCGGCGCGCTTCTCCACCGCGCCGAGCGCGGTCCGATCGCCGTCACGCTCGTGATGCCCGCACCGGCGTCGCAGGAGCGCCTCGACGCTGCTCTGGAGGCGTGGCGCGCGGCCGGGATCGAGCGGTGCGACGGGACCCTCTCGGCGTCGGGCCCGCTCGAGGCGCTCACCGACCTCTGGGATCCGATGCGCCACGACGAGGCCGTCGTCTGCACCCTGCCCGGCGAGAGCTCGCGCTGGATCCGCTCGGATCTACCGCACTCGGTCGCGCGCTACACGGGGGTGTCGGTGCTGCACGTCGTCGCGCCGGACCCGGCTGCGGCGCACGCCCCGTCGCCGGCCCCGATCCACGAGAAGGCGGCGCTCGGGCCGCTGAGCGTCCTCTCGTGGGGAGGGCGTCACTGACCGGGACTACTTGAAGAAGCGCTCCGATCGCTGCTCGCGGTCCGGATCGACCTCGCCGTCGCGCCCCGGGCGGCCGAAGCGCGCGCGCTCGCGGTCCTCGCTGAGGCCGACCTCCAGGAAGGCGAGCGACACGACGAGCACGGCGGCGCCGCCGAGGAGCACGATCGCCCCGGCGCTGCGCACGATCGAGCCCTCCGAGGTCGCGGCCAGCACGGTGCCGACGGCGACGAGCGTGAGCAGCACGACGGCCCAGAAGATGCGCTGCCGGCGGGCCTTGGACGCCTTGCGCTCACGGTCGCGCGCCCCCGATCGGGGGTCGAGTCGTTCCGAGCCGCGAAGACGCTCGCTCATGGCACTCTGACGCTACCGGGCATGAGCCACCGTTCACAGGGGAACAACGAGGACATGGCCACTGCTGAACGACGGACCACCACCACCGGCGTGTCGCTCGCGAAGGGTCCGGTCAGCATCATCGGGATGATCCTGCTCGCCTACGGCGTGACCGGGCTCATCTTCGGCGGCAACAACTTCGACTCGTCGCCGCTGGACGGGACCGTCAACGGCGACACGTGGCTCGGCATCGAGGGCAACGGCTGGTCGAACCTGCTGGCGATCGGCGCCGGCGGCGTCCTCATGTTCGGCGCCCAGCTGCACTGGGCCGCCAAGACGACGGCGATCGTCGTCGGGCTCGGCTTCGCCGCTGCGGCGATCATCGCGCTCATCGACGGCGGCGACGACGTCCTCGGCATCTTCGCGGCGAACGACGCGACGATCCTCGCCTGGGCGATCACCGCCGCGGTCCTCGTGATCGTCGGGCTGCTGCCGCGCGTCGGCCGCAAGACGGAGGAGACCCCGGTCGTGGCGACCACGGGGACGCCGCGGGAGACCCCGGCGGAGTCGCGGTTCGATCGCGAGACCGACCGGGCGCGAGCCCGAGACCCGGACGGCGGAGACGGTCGAGCAGCCCGTCAGGAAAGAGCCTCGATGAGCTCCTTCTTGCTCATCGAGGAACGCCCGGGCACATCGCGCTCCTGCGCGCGCTCGTAGAGCTCCTCGCGCGTCAGCCCGCCCAGCTCGTCGTCGTCGTCGCCGCCGTCGTCCTTCTTGGAGATCCCGCGCGCGGCGTCGAGGCTCTCGCGCAGCGCGGCCATGAGGTCGGGCACCGGTGAGGGCTCGTCGACCTGGTCGGGCACGGTGATCGTCTTGCCCTTGCGCTTCTGGTCGACGACGGCGAGCAGCCGCGCCCGGTACTCGTCCTCGTAGCTCGCCGGGTCCCACTCCACGGTCATCGCCTCGATGAGCCCGAGCGCGGTGTCGAGCTGCTTCTTCGGCGCCTTGCCCTTCGACCCGCTGTCGATCCCCTTCGTCGCGCGCACCTCGTCGTGCATGAGCATCGTCGTCAGCGACAGCGCGCCGTCGCGCGCCCGGACGATCGCCCGGTACTCCTTCGTGCGCATGACGAAGCGCCCGAGGGCGGCGCGGTCGGTCTGCCCCATGACGTCGAGGAGCAGCCGGTAGGCGCGCAGCGTGCCGTCGTCGTCGCCGGCGGGGATGAGCAGGTACGGGTGGTCGAAGTGGATCGGGTCGACGTCGCCGAGGTCGACGAACGCGTCGATCTCGATCGTGCGCGTGCGCTCCGGCTCGAGCGACTCGAGCTCGTCGTCGGTGACGACGACGGTGTCGCCGTCGTCGAACTCGAAGAGGCGGGCGATCTCCTCGTACGGGACCTGCTTCTCCTCCTTCGAGCACCACCGCTGGACCTCGATGGGGGTGAGGTCCTTCTCGCGCAGCTGGCGGAAGTGGAGGTCGAGGTCGCGGGCGCCGCTGACGAGCCGCACGGGCACGTTCACGAGGCCGAAGCTCAGGGAGCCGGACCAGAGCGAGCGGGGCATCAGCTGGCCTTCAGGCTCGCCTCGAGCGCGGCGAGCAGGTCGTCGGAGGCCTCGCGCGGCTTGGCCGGCTTGGGCTTGGGCGCCTTGCCCTTGCGCTTCTTGTCGAGGTAGTCGAGCACGTGGTCGCGGTAGGAGTCGGTGAGCATCTCGGGGTCGAAGTCGGTGTGCAGCGTGTCGATGAGCGTCCCCGCCATCTTGATCTCCCGCTCGGTCGGCTTGCGCTGCGGCGAGGGGATGTCGAGCTCCTTCGGGTCGACGAGCTCGTCGTGGAAGCGCATCGTGTGCATCGCCAGCACGGGGCCGATCGACCGGATCGCGACGAGGTACTCGCGGTTGTGGAACACCCAGCGCGCGATCCCGGCGCGGCCGGTGCGGTCGAGCGCGTCGTGCAGCAGCCGGTACGCGTCGTCGGCGTCGCGCGAGCCGAGGTAGTAGGTGCGGTCGAAGACGACGGGGTCGATCTCGGTGGCGTCGACGAACTCCTCGATGTCGAGCAGGCGGCTGCGCTCGCCGGCCGCGGCGTCGACCTCCTCCTTCTCGAGCACGACGTACTCGCCCTCGGAGACCTCGTAGCCCTTGACGATGTCGTCGTAGGGCACCTCCTCGCCGTCGTGCGCGACGCGCTTGTGCTCGATGCGCGAGCCGTCGGGCTCGTGCACCTGCTTGAAGCGAACGGTCTTGCTCTCGGTGGCCGAGTGCACCTTGATCGGGACCGCGATCGTGCCGAGGCTGATCGTCCCGTTCCAGATCGACCGTGGCGCCATGAGCGGACCGTACCCGCCGCGGCCACCGATCGATCAGGCGGCTGTGGCCTGCAGCGCGGAGCCCAGCTGCGTGAGCGGCTCGTCGGCCGACAGCGCGCGCGGATCGTTCGCGCGGCCGCGGGGCGGGAGCGGGACCGGACCCCGCAGGAGCGGATCCTCGGTGTCCTCCATCCAGCGCCGCAGCCGCGTGCGCAGGTCGCGCGCGACGCCGGCGTAGGCGGGATCGTGGATGAGGTTGCGGCCCTCACCCGGGTCGAGGAGCACGTCGTGCAGGCGCTCCTCCTCGGTGGCCCACCCGTCCCAGCCCAATGCGACGAGCGCGTCCTTGGACGGGCCGTCGTCGGTGTTCGGGAGGACGGGCCCGTGGGAGGCATCGAACCGGCGGATGAGCTTGTAGCGGTCGGTCCGCACCGCGCGCTGGGGCTCGTAGGCGGCGTGATAGGTGATCTCCGCGAAGAGCTCGTCGTGCAGGCGGTCGGTCTCTCCGTTGGCGAGCGGCAGGAGCGAGGAGCCCTGCAGGTACTCCGGGTGCTGGAGCCCGGCGAGGTCGCAGAGCGTGGGGAAGAGGTCGAGATGGGAGACCATCGCGTCCTGCACCCGGCCGCCGCGGAAGCCGCCCGGGCCCCGCAGGATGAGGCTCACGCCCAGGCCGCGGTCGAAGAGCGTCGCCTTCGCGCCCGGGAACGGCAGCCCGTGGTCGGTCGTGAGGATCACGAGCGTGCGCTCGTCGAGGCCGGTGCGCTCGAGCGCCGCGAGGACCTGCTGCACGCCGCCGTCCAGCGATCGCGCGCTGGCGAGGAAGTGCGCCATGTCGCGGCGGACCTCGGGGAGGTCGGGCAGGTGCTCCGGTGGCAACGCGTAGCGCTCGTCGTGGGGCGACGTGGGCTCGAAGAAGCGGCGGTGCGTCTCGAAGAAGCCGACGGAGAGGAAGAACGGCTCCGGCAGCCCGCCCTCGAGCGCGCCGACGGCCAGCGGCGCGACGGTCGCGACGTGGTTGGAGTCGATCTCGTGGAAGCGGTCGTAGCCCAGGGCGTCGGGGGTGGCGGACACGTGCTGCTCGCCGATGAGCTCGGAGAAGTAGCCCGCCCGGCGCAGCGTGTGCACGAGGTGCTGCCGGTTGTCGTTGAGCTCCCATCCGCGGTGGGCGAGGCCGGTCATGCCGTTGACGTGCGGGTACTGGCCGGTGACGAGCGCCGCTCGGCTCCCGGAGCAGGTGGCCGCCGTCGCGAACGCGCGCCGGAAGAGCACGCCCTCCTCGGCGAGCCGCTGGATCGCGGGCGTCGGGACGGCATGGCCGTAGGGCTGGACGTGACGCCCGGTGTCGTGCGAGTGCAGGTAGATGACGTTCGGTCGGTCGGCCACGCTCACTCCTGGGACAGGGGGTGGGGTGTGTTGTGGGGCCGGACGGCGATGCCGCGACGGTACGCCTCGGCCCACTCGTCGGAGATGCCGTCGGACTGGCGCCGCAGCGGCGGATCGGCTTCGGTGAGGACGGGCTCCGGCAGTCCCAGGTGCACGAGCACCCGGCCGACGGCGCCGTGCACGTCGCGCACGTAGTCCTCGTAGACGAGCTCGAGCGGCGCCAGCCCGCGATCGGCGAAGAAGGCGCCCCACGCCGCGTCCTGGTCGGCGAGCAGCGCGGTGAGGTGCGCGATCGCCGCGCGCGAGTAGACGGCCGTCGGCTGCGGCGCGCCCGCCTCGCGCCAGGTCTGCGTCTGCAGCGCGCGCCAGAGCGAGACCGCCTGGCGCAGGACGTCGCGGCGGCGGACCCAGACCCAGTGCGTCGGTGCGAGCACCGCGAGCGGATCGTCACGTCCGGAGAGCTCGGCGATGTCGGCGAGCTGGTTCCACATGACCTTCGCCCCGAAGACGCCGTTCGGGGTGCGCCCGTCGCGCAGCGAGCGCGCGAGGTGCGCCTCCCAGTCCAGGCCGTCCAGCGCGGAGTACGGCGGCGCAGGCGGGGGCGGGGCGTCCGCGAGCAGCCCGGTGACGTACGGGTCGCCGATGTCGGCGAGGTAGTCGAGCGGCGCGGGCGGGATGCCGGTGGCGGGTCGCGCCTCGAAGAACTCCTCGGGATGCCCGGCGACGCCGGTGGCCTTCAGCGCCTCGCACAGCAGCGTGCTGCCGCTGCGCTGCGTCGCGCAGACCAGGTACGCGGTCACAGGAGGTGGTGCTCGTCCAGCGCCCGCTCGAGCGAGGCGACGGCATCCTCCAGCGGCGCGGTGCCGTCGATGCGCAGCTCCGGGGCGACCGGCGCCTCGTAGGGGTCGTCGATCCCCGTGAAGCCCTTGATCTCGCCCGCGCGGGCCTTCGCGTAGAGGCCCTTGGGATCGCGGCGCTCGCACTCCTCGACCGGCGTGTCCACGTGGATCTCGAGGAACGGCAGCCCCTCGGCCTCGTGGCGGCGGCGCACGGCGTCGCGCGCCTCGATGTTCGGCGAGACGAGCGAGACGATCGACAGCGTCCCGGCGTCGGCGACGAGCACGGCGGCCTCGCCCGCCCGCCGCACGCTCTCGGCGCGGTCCTCGGCCGAGAAGCCGAGATCGCCGGTCAGGCCGTGGCGCAGCGTGTCGCCGTCGAGCACGTAGGCAGCGCGCCCCCGGCCGATGAGCAGCGCCTCGAGGGCCGAGGCGATCGTCGACTTGCCCGACGACGGCAGGCCGGTGAGCCACACGGTCCCGCCGCTGCGGCCGAGCGCGGCCCAGCGCTGCTCGCGCGTGACGGCGGCGACGTGGCGCACGACGTTCTCGCTCCGCGGGCCGGCCGCCGGCTCGACGGCGCCGACCGGCTCGACGACCATCCCGGCCGCCACCGTCGCGTTCGTGTGCTCGTCGATGAGGATGAACGCGCCCGTCGCGCGGTTCTCGGCGTACGGGTCCAGCGCCACCGGCTCCGCGGTGCGCAGGCGCAGCCGCCCGATGTCGTTCAGCTCCAGCGAGGTCGCGGAGGTGTCGCGCCCGAGCGTGTCGACGTCGATCGCGTGCAGGAGGTCGGCGACCGTCGCGCGGGTGCTCCGCGTCGCGGCCTTCAGGACGTAGCGCCCGCCGGTCCGCAGCGGCCGGTCGTCGAACCAGCACACGTCGGCGACGAGCTCGCGCACGACCGCCGGCGGGGCCACGGGGCTCGCGATGACCTGCCCGCGCGAGACGTCGAGGTCGTCGGCCAGGCGGACCGTCACGGACATGGCGGGCCCGGCCTCGTCGAGCGGCCCGTCGAACGTGTCGATGCCGGCCACCCGCGAGCGCGCGCCGCTGGGCAGCACGACGACGTCCTCGCCGACCCGCAGCGTCCCACCGGCCACGCGGCCCGCGTAGCCGCGGTAGTCGTGGTGGGCGTCGTCGTGCGGGCGCACGACGTACTGCACCGGCAGTCGTGCGTGGGCGTGCTCGTGGCGGTCGGCGGCGACGTCGACCTCCTCGAGGTAGCGCAGCAGCGGCGGCCCGTCGTACCAGTCCATCGACCCGGACCGCTCGACGACGTTGTCGCCGAGGAGCGCGGAGACCGGGATCGCGTCGACGTCGTCGGCGCCCATGCGGCGCGCGAACGCGCGGAAGTCGTCGGCGATCCGCAGGAACGTGTCCTCGTCGAAGTCGACGAGGTCCATCTTGTTGACGACGGCGACCACGTGCGGGACCCGCAGGAGGGAGGCGATGAACGCATGGCGGCGCGACTGCTCGAGCACGCCCTGGCGCGCGTCGATGAGCACGAGCGCGAGGTCCGCGGTCGACGCGCCGGTGACCATGTTGCGCGTGTAGCGGACGTGGCCCGGGGTGTCGGCGAGGATGAACGAGCGCCGCGCGGTCGCGAAGAAGCGGTAGGCGACGTCGATCGTGATGCCCTGCTCGCGCTCGGCGCGCAGGCCGTCGGTCAGCAGCGCGAGGTCGAGCCGTCCGTCGCCCCGCTCGACGCTCGTGCGCTGCACGGCCTCGAGCTGGTCCTCGAGGATCGACTTCGTGTCGTGCAGCAGGCGACCGATGAGCGTGCTCTTGCCGTCGTCGACGGACCCCGCGGTCGCCACCCGCAGGAGCTCCGGGGGCGCCTCGAGGGCGTGCGGTGCCGGCTCGTCCTGGGTGTCCTCGAGCGTCGCCACCTAGAAGTAGCCCTCGCGCTTGCGGTCCTCCATCGCGGCCACCGAGACGCGGTCGTCCGCGCGCGTCTCGCCGCGCTCGGTCACCCGCGTGGCGGCGATCTCGGCGACGACCTCGGGGAGCGTCGCGGCCTCGGAGGCGACGGCGCCGGTCACCGCGATGTCGCCGACGGTGCGGTAGCGCACCGACGTGACGAACGGCTCCTCGCCGGGCCGCTTGGGCACGAAGGGGTGGTCGGCCAGCAGCATCCCGTCGCGCGCGATGACGCTGCGCTCGTGCGCGAAGTAGATCGACGGGAGCTCGAGCTCCTCGGCGGCGATGTAGCGCCAGATGTCGAGCTCGGTCCAGTTCGACAGCGGGAACACGCGGACGTGCTCGCCGCGGCCGACGCGGCCGTTGTAGAGGCTCCAGACCTCCGGGCGCTGCGCGGACGGATCCCACTGGCCCAGCTCGTCGCGGAAGGACATGACGCGCTCCTTCGCGCGCGCCCGCTCCTCGTCGCGTCGCGCGCCGCCGAACGCCGCGTCGAACCGGTGCTCGGCGATCGCGTCGAGCAGGGTCGTGGTCTGCAGCCGGTTGCGCGAGGCGCCGATGCCGGTCTCCTCCTGGACGCGGCCGGCGTCGATCGAGTCCTGCACGGAGGCGACGATGAGCCGGACGCCGAGCTCCGCGACGCGCCGGTCGCGGTAGTCGACGACCTCCTCGAAGTTGTGGCCCGTGTCGACGTGCATGACCGGGAAGGGCATCTGCGCGGGGGCGAACGCCTTCTCGGCGATCCGCAGCAGCACCGCGGAGTCCTTGCCGCCCGAGAACAGCAGGACCGGGCGCTCGAGCTCCGCCGCGACCTCGCGGACGACGAAGATCGCCTCGGCCTCCAGCAGGCGCAGGTAGGACAGCTCGCGGCTCATGCGTGGATGCCGCACTCGGTCTTGGCGTCGCCGGCCCAGCGGCCGTCGCGCCCCGTGCCCGGCTTCGTGCAGTGCGTGCAGCCGATCGAGGAGTAGCCCTGGTCGTGCAGCGGGTTGTACGGCACGTCGTGCTCGACGATGTGGCGCCAGACGTCGGCCTCGCTCCAGTCGGCGAGCGGGTTGGCCTTCCACAGCCCGTGCTTGGCGTCCCACGCCAGCTTGGGGGTGGTCGCGCGCGACGGCGACTGGTCGCGCCGCAGACCGGAGATCCACGCGTCCATGCCCTCGAGCGCGCGGTTGAGGGGGTCGACCTTGCGGATCGCGCAGCAGGCGTCGGGATCGCGCTCCCACAGCCTGTCGCCGTGCAGCGCGGCCTGCCGCGCGATGCTCGGCCCCTGGAAGACCTGGACCTCGATCCCGTAGCGGTCCTCGACCCGCTTCCAGGTGTCGTAGGTCTCGGGGAACAGGACGTGGGTGTCGAGCGTGAAGACGCGGGCGTCCGGGGCGATGCGCAGGAGGAGGTCGAGGATGACCGACGCCTCCTTCTGGAACGAGCAGGCGACGGTCAGCCGCGGGTGGAACCGCTCCACCAGGTGCTCGAGCACGCCGTCGGCGTCGAGCTCCTCCAGATCCTGCGGCGAGACGGTGGGATCGGCGTTCGTCGGCACCGCCCGGAGCTTAGCGACAAATGGGCTAAATCCGATTCGGGTTCATGGTTTGCGGACGGGGCGTCGATCTCGACGTACGTTGTCGCCGGACCCGGTAGGTCGAGTGGCACCGAAACAGTTGGAATTTGCACCCCAACGCACCACAAGTCACCATTTCGTCTCGGTTCCTCACGGAGGGGGAGAAGGAGACTGGATGTCGGACGTAGGCCGCCCGGCGATCCCGGCGATGGAGGACCTCAGGATCCTCGTCGTCGACGACAGACCGGAGAACGCGCAGCTGCTGGACCGCCTGCTTCGGAGGTGGGGGCACAGGGAGGTCGCGACGACCACCCGCTCCGCCGAGGTGGCCGACCTCTGCGCGTCGTCGGAGTTCGACCTGCTGCTGCTCGACCTCCACATGCCCGCGCCCGACGGCTTCGCGGTCATGGAGCAGCTCCACGAGCAGATCGCGGCCACCGTCTCCCTGCCCGTCCTCGTCCTCACCGGTGACGCGACCGACGAGGTCAAGCGCCGCGCGCTCTCCGGCGGCGCGCGGGACTTCCTGACCAAGCCGTTCGACCAGCACGAGGTCCGCCTCCGCGTGCAGAACCTCCTGGAGATCCGGCGCCTGCAGCTCCGCCAGCGCCAGACCGAGCTCGAGCTCGAGCAGCGGGTCGCGATGCGCACCGCCGAGCTGGAGGAGGCGCGCCTGGAGGTGCTCGAGCGCCTCGCCACCGCCGGCGAGTTCCGCGACGACGAGACCGGCGAGCACGCCCGGCGCGTCGGCGCGACCGCCCAGCAGCTCGCCGACGCCGTCACGTCCGGGGACGACGCGCACGGCCGCATCGGGATCGCCGCCCCGCTGCACGACATCGGCAAGATCGCGATCCCCGACTCCCTGCTGCTGAAGGCCGGGCGCTTCACGCGCGACGAGCACCAGAAGATGCAGGCCCACACCTCGATCGGCGCCGACATGCTCGGCGGCACGTCGTCGGGGCTCCTCGCCCTCGCGCGCGACATCGCGCTCACGCACCACGAGCGCTGGGACGGCAGCGGCTACCCCGCCGGCCTCTCGGGCGACGCGATCCCGCTCGCCGGGCGCATCGTCGCGCTCGCCGACGTCTTCGACGCGCTGACCCACGCCCGTCCCTACAAGCCGGCGTGGACCGTGTCCGACGCCGTCGAGGAGATCAAGCGGGCCGGCGGCGTGCAGTTCGATCCGGAGCTCGTCGAGGCGTTCTCCGAGCTGGATCACGACGCGCTCGTGTAGACCACCGGGCGATGGCCCGGATCCTCGTCGAGCAGCACCTCCCCGGCGTCGCGCCCGCGCAGGTCGCCGCGCTGTGGTGGGACACCGGCCGCTGGCCGAGCTTCGTCGACGGCTTCTCGCACGTGCACAAGCGCGAGGACGACTGGCCGCGACCGGGAGGCAGGCTGGTCTGGGACGCGCGGCCGGCGTCGGACCGCGGGCGGGTGATCGAGCGGGTCAGCGAGCGCGACCCCCACGGCGGTGGGGTGGCGGAGATCGAGGACGCGCGGCTGACCGGGACGCAGGTGGTGCGCTTCGCGGCGACCGGCAGCGGCACGCTCGTGACGCTCGAGCTGCGTTACGCGTCGAAGGCACCCGCCGCGCCGCTCGCCGACCTCGTCTACGTGCGCAGGCGCCTGCGCAAGGCGCTCGGGCGCAGCGTGGAGCGCTTCGCGCGTGAGGTCGCCATGGAGCGCGAACTCGCCGCCGAGGTCCAATAGATTCCTAGGCATGGAGGTCGCGAGGGAACGCGTCGCCGGTCTCGTGCGGGATGCCGGCACGGTCGTGGCGCTGTCCGGCGCGGGCATCTCGGTCCCGTCCGGGATTCCGGACTTCCGCACGCCCGGGAGCGGGATCTGGAGCGACGTGGACCCCATGGAGGTCGCCCACATCGACGCATGGCGCAGCGATCCCGAGCGCTTCTGGGCCTTCTACGACCACCGCTTCCAGACGCTGGACGGCAAGGAGCCCAACGGTGCGCACCTCGCCCTCGTCGAGCTCGAGGAGCGCGGCGTCCTCGACGCCGTCGTCACGCAGAACATCGACCGGTTGCACCGCGTCGCGGGCACCCGGGAGCTCGTCGAGGTCCACGGGACCATCGCGACGTCCTCCTGCCTGGACTGCGGCTCCTCGGCGGACCTCGCCGAGGTCCGCCTCCGCGTGGCCGCGGCGCCCGACGGCGTGCCGCGTTGCGAGGACTGCGCCGCGCCGCTGAAGCCGGACGTCGTGCTCTTCGGCGAGTGGCTGCCGGTCGGCGCGATCGAGCGCGCGCAGGCGCTCTGCGCCAGCGCCGACGTCCTGCTCTGCATCGGCACCTCGCTCGAGGTCCACCCGGTCGCCTCGCTGCCGGAGCTCACGTACGCGGCGGGCGGGGAGGTCGTGCTCGTGACCATGGGCCCGACGCCGTGGGACGACCGCGCCACCTGCAAGCTCGACGGCGACGTCGAGGAGGAGCTCGAGGCGTTGGTGGCGGCGCTGTGAGCGGCGCCGTCGTCCTCGGGGCGCGCAACCTGGGTGGCGCGATCGCCACCCACCTGCACGAGGCGGGCTGGTCGGTGGCCGCCGTCGCCCGCAGCGACGAGTCGCTCGCCGCGGTGCGCGAGCGCGGGATCACCGGCCTGAACGCCGACGCCACCGACCCGGACGCGCTCGCCGCGGCGATCGCGCAGGCCGGCGAGGTCGACCTGCTCGTCAACGCCGTGTCCGCCGCGCGCCCGACCGGCGGCCCGTGGGGCGGCGGCCCGCTCGCGGACGCCGACCCCGACGCCTACGAGGCCTGGACCGGGGCGGTCTCCCGCCAGGCGTTCACGTTCCTGTCCGTCGGCGCCGCGGCGCTGCGCGCCCGTGGCGGCGGCACCCTCATCCAGGTGACCGGCGGATCCGCGCGCAGAGCGATGCCCGGCCGCGGGCTCTGGGCCGCGGGCGCCGCGGCCACCCGGGCGCTCACCCACGCCGCAGCCCAGGAGCTGCGGACCGAGGGCATCCACGTCGCGCTGCTCATCGTGGACGCGACGATCGCCTCGCCGAAGACCGCGGAGCGCACGCGCGACGTCCCGGCCGACGCGCTCGCCGACCAGGCCGAGATCGCCCGCGCCGTCGCCTATCTCGCCGGCCAGCAGCCGACCGCCTACACCCACGAGCTCGTCGTCACGCCCGCGGGCGACCGCTGGGTTCCGTAGCCGGTGGCGACGACCGCTCCGGTCTCGCGCCGCGGCGTGCTCGCCGCGTACGCCGGGATCATGCTCGCCACGCTGCTGGCGGCGCTGGACCAGACGATCGTGGCGACGGCGCTGCCGGGGATCGTCGCCGACCTCCGCGCGTTCGAGGACCTCTCGTGGATCGTCACCGCGTACCTCGTCGCCTCCACGGTGACGGTCCCGATCTACGGCAAGCTCGGCGACATCCACGGGCGGCGCAAGATGTTCGTCGTCGCCATCTCGATCTTCCTGCTCGGCTCGCTGCTCTGCGCGCTGGCGCAGAACGTCGGGCAGCTCGTGGGCGCCCGCGTCGTGCAGGGCCTCGGCGCCGGCGGGCTGCTGCCGCTGGCCCAGACCGCGATCGCCGACCTGTTCTCACCGCGCGACCGCGGCCGCTACCAGGGGCTCATCGGCGCGATGTGGGCGATCGCGGCCATCGCCGGCCCGCTGCTGGGCGGGACGCTCACCGATGCCGCCTCGTGGCGTTGGATCTTCTGGCTGAACCTGCCGCTCGGGGCCATCGCGCTCGTCGTCGTGATGAAGACGATGCGCGTGCCCCAGGAACGGCGAGAACACACGGTGGACGTCGCGGGGGCGGTCGCGTTGAGCGTCGCGGTCGTCTGCGTGCTGCTCGCCTGCTCGTGGGGCGGCTCGCGCTACCCGTGGATCTCGCCGGAGGTCCTGGGCGTCGGCGTCGTCGGGGTGCTGGCCTTCGTGGCGTTCCTGCGCATCGCCGGGCGCGCGCCCGAGCCGCTGCTGCCGCTGTCGCTGTTCCGGGGGAGGGTGTTCTCCGTCTCCAGCATGGCGTCGGTGACCTTCGGCGCGATGATGTTCGCGGTCACGATCTACGTGCCCGTGTACGTCCAGGGCGCGCAGGGGAGATCGGCGACCGCCTCGGGCTTCGCGCTGATCCCGCTGCTGCTCACGTGGACCGTCATGAGCTTCGTGTGCGGGCAGATCATCTCCCGCACGGGGCGCTACCGGGCGTTCCCGATCGTCGGCAGCCTGTTCGTCATCCTCGGCGCGGTGCTGCTGTCGCTGCTGGACGCCGACTCGTCCGCGGTCGACGTCGCGATCGCCGTCGCGGTGGTCGGCATCGGGATGGGGACGATGGTGCAGACGTACATCATCGCCACGCAGAACGCCGTGGACACGTCGGTCGTCGGGACCGCGACCGCCGCGCTGCAGTTCTTCCGCTCGATGGGCGGCAGCCTCGCCGTCGCCGGGCTGGGCGCGCTCCTGGCCACGCGCCTGTCGACCGAGCTGAGCACGAGGCTGGGCGACGCGGCGTCGGGGATCGACCAGGACCGTCTGCTCGAGGGCAGCGCTGCGATCCCGTCCGCGCTCGTCGCGGGGACGCAGGACGCGCTGGGCGCCGCGCTGCACTCGGTCTTCCTCGCGCTCATCCCGATCGCGGCGCTCGGGCTCGTGTTCGCGCTGCGCCTGGAGGAACGCAGGCTGCGGACGGCGGACGAGCCCGCGTAGGTCGCTACGTCGCGGCGTCGCGGCAGTCGCCGACGAGGTCCTGCAGACGCGAGATCGCGCTCGCGATGCTGCCGCTGGAGAACGCGTCGTCGATCGCGTCGATCGCCTTCTGCAGGCAGGCCTTGGCCGTCGCTCCCGCGTCCTTCGCACGCTCGAGCGCCTCCTCCAGCGCGCTGCGCGCCTGCTCCGCCGCGGTCGTCTTGTCCTGCGCTGCGCGGCGACCTTCTGCAGCGACGCCAGCTCCTGCTGCGCGTCGTCCTTGGCGCGCTCGGCGGTGATCGCCCAGACGCCGAGGCCGACGGCGACCAGCAGCAGGACGACGGACAGGACGATCCAGAACGTCGGCCGCTCCCCGCCTTCGCTCATCCTGGCTCCTCGCTCACGACCCGCAGCATCTCACCGCTGACCTGCACCTCGTCGCCGGGATGCAGCTGACGGCCCCGCCGGGTCTCCGGCTCGCCGTTCACGAGCACCGGCACGGAGGCCAACAGCGCCTTCGCCTCGCCGCCCGCGCCGACCACGCCGGCCAGCTTGAGCAGCTGGCCCAGGCGGATCATCTCGCCGCGGATGGGGACGTCGGTCAGCTCTCCTCCTGCGTGGGCGCCGACTCGATGACGCCGAGGATCTCCCGGACGCGGCACACGAGGAGGCGCTCGTCCTCGATCTCCACCCACACGCCCGCGGAGCGCGGGAACACCACGTGGTCGCCCGGTCGCACCGGCATCTTGAAGTCGGGCAGATCGGGCGGGCCGTCGCCGGCCGCCAGCACGATGCCCTCGTTCGGGGGCAGATCCTGCGTCCCCTGGGGCACGAGCAGGCCGGACTTGCGCATCCGGTCGGGCTCGAGCTCCTTGATCACCACCTGGTCGAAGAGCGGGCGCAGGGCTTCAGGCATGGCGCTGGACGATAGGAGGCTCAGAGGCGCGTGACGACGAAGGCCTCGTCGTTGAACCACAGGCCGCCGTACTTCTGCAGGACGTCGCGCGTCGCCTGGAGGTAGGAGCCGTCGGCGGTCACGGGATCCAGGCGCTCGTCCTCGATCTGGTTGACGTAGATCACGGCGTTCCACGCCGCGAACGTCGTCGACGTCCCGATCCGGTCGCCGATCTCCGAGGGCAGCGTGTGCATCTCGTAGCGGAAGATCGCACGGTCGTCGGAGGGGTCGCCGAGGTCGAAGCTCGCGGCCTCGTCGCCGAGCTCCTCGGTCAGGGCGGCGAGCAGCGCGTGGCGGTCGACCTGGAACGGGTTCTCCTGCGGCCACAGCGTCTGCACGACCTCCAGCGCCGGGTCGCGCCCGATGGACTGGATCGTCATGAGGCGCCCGTCGGGCGCGAGGCTGCGGGCGAGCGGCGCGAGGATCCGCTGCGCCTTGAACGTCGCGCTCATGCGCGCTCGCCACGGCTGCGAGGCGAGGATGAAGTCGTAGCGCCCGGCGTACTGACGCGGGCGGGGGATCACGCCGTCGAGCAGGAACTCGTGGTCCTGGCGGTAGAGGACGAGCACCGACGGACGCACGTAGGTCGGGTTGCCGGTCGTCGGGTGCGGCTTCGTCTCCCAGCCGTAGGCGAGCGTGCCCGTCAGCGCCTCGATCTGCTCCTCGAAGTCCGCCGACGTCGTGCCCGAGAGGCGGACCTCCTGCCAGTTCAGCGCGGCCGCCTTCTCCGGGTCGGCGGGCAGGAGGTTCGGCGCGTCCTTGTAGCTCAGGTTCGTCACCACGAGCACCGTGTGCGGGTGCTCGAAGAAGCGATCGGGCATCTTCTCGAGCCCGAGCCGCACGTCCTCGAGGCTGATCTCCTTCGCGACGGCGAGCAGCGGGACGGTCGGGAACGAGTGGTGGACGGCGCGCACGAGCCGGGTGAGCACCGTCGCATCGCCCATCCCGGCGTCGAACATCCGCAGCGCCGGCGGGCGCGGGTGCAGCGAGCCGAGCTCCTTCGACGCACGCGCGCCGACGACCGCCTTCTCGTTGCAGGTGTTGACGAACGCGAGGTACTTCTGCCGGTTGTCGAAGAACCGGAAGGGCTCCGCCTGCGGCTCCGTCGTCGCCATGCGCGTCACCTTCCCGGCACGAGCTCGTCCAACGCGTCGGCGAGCCCGCTCACGTCGGGCAGCTCGCGCGTCGGCGCCTGGACGGGCTGCTCGCCGAGGCGGTTGATCCAGATGCTCGGGATCCCCAGCTCGGCGGCGGGCACGATGTCGTGGAACTGGCTCTGGGCGACGTGCACGTGGCCGGCCGGATCCGCGCCCGTCTGCTCCAGGAACGCCTCCCAGTGGCGGTGCGCGGGCTTGTAGGAGCCGATGTCCGAGGCCACGACGAGCGCGTCGAACGGCACGCCGATGACCTTCTCGGACGCCTCGATGAGGTCGCGGTCGCTGTTCGTCAGCGCCGCGAGCTTCCAGCCGCGGCGCTTGCACTCCTCCAGGCCCGCCCGGACGTCGCCGAAGGCCGGCCACTCCGGCAGCGAGCGCCCGAGGGCGTCGCGCTCGGACTCCGGCAGGTCGACGACCCGCTCGGCGGCCATCTCGGCGAGCACCGCTGCCATCACCTCGCGGTAGCTCGCCCCGGGCCGGGCGCTCTGGACGAGCGGCTCGACCTCGTGGTATCTGCTCAGCAGCTCATCGCGAGAGCCGCCCAGCACGCGCTCGAGCTGTGCGCCGATCCCGGCGTTCCAGTCGATGAGCGTGCCGTAGCAGTCGAACGTCGCCCAGCGCTCCACGGCGCCAGCATAGGGTCAGCGGGCGTCGAGCGAGTACTTGGAGGGCTTCGCCGAGACGGTCGGGTTGTCGATGCTGCCGAGGCGCTCGATGAGCTTGGACCACTGGCCCGGCTTGAGGACCGAGTTGAGCTCCTTGGCGCTCTTGGAGCTCGCGTCGTACTCCGGCGCGAAGCCCACGTGGATGTGGTCGTCGTGGTCGGACATCGCCAGCGTGTTGTCCGCGTTGGGGTACTTCATGAGGCTGATGATCTGGTGCGGCTTCATCGTGCCCTGCAGCGCGAGCAGCTTGCGGATCGTCGTGTCGGTGATCGAGCCGGCGCCCTGGTGGCCGACGATCGGCGTGCCGTTGATGGCCGCGATGTCGACGGCGCTGCCCGACGAGTGCTCGGAGACGTTGCCCGACGCGGTCATGTAGCCGTGGCCGCAGTGCAGGCTGGAGATGGTGGGCTCCAGGCCGTTGGCGGTGAGGAACACGAGCGTCGCGAGCACGCGGCGGTCGATGCCGCCCGCCTCGATGTCACGCCGGCCGCACGAGTAGATCTTGATGCGCTCGTCGTTCAGCACGCGCTTCTGCAGCTCCTCCTTGCTCATGAGCAGGAGCTGGCCGACGGTGGGGTCCTCGTTCGACGCGGCCTGCGCGAGCGGGCCGCTGTCGGGGGCGCGGTAGACCGCGGTCGACTCGAGCAGCTTCCACCCGTCCAGGATCGGCTTCGGGTCGATGCGCGGAGCGCCCTTGCCGGCCGGGCGGACCTCGAAGCGCACGTACGGGTCGTCGTCCTTCTCGAACGAGCCGACGCGGCCGAGGATCGTGCCCGCGATGACCTTGCGGCCCTTGACGAGCGGCTTCAGTCGCACGTCGTCGCGGTCCAGGGCGTAGTCGACGGTGAAGTAGCGCGCCATCGTGGCGTCCTCGGGCAGCGCGGTGCCCGTGTCGGCCAGCTGGGAGCGGCCGCCGGCGGCCCATGCGGCGGGCCGGCGCGGGTTGGCGAACAGGCGCTCCTTCTTCACGGCCGCGCTGGCGGTCTTCGCGGTGGCCGGGTTCGCGCGCTTCTTCGTCTGGCGGCCCGCGGTCGCGGCGCGGGTCGGCTTGGGGTCCTTCTTGGCCAGGCCGAGCTCGCGCTTGACGCTCGCCTCGCTCTGGCGCTTCTGCTTGGGCACCGGCACGACCCGGGAGACCTTCTTCAGGTGCCCGTAGGTGTAGACGTTGCCGAAGGCGTCGCGGAGCTTGACGTAGCGGCCGAGCCGGTCGTTGCGCCCGACGGACACGATCTCGCCGTCGCCCACCGCGATCACGGCGGAGCCGGCGCGTGCGTGCACGTCGATGCCCTTGCGGTTCTGGTTGGACACCACCGGGTTGGCGGCGTTCTCGCCCGCGGTGACCTTCTTCGCGTCGCGCGCGGTGACCTGATCGTCGTACGTGGCGTGCGCCGCGACGGGGAAGTGCCCCTGGGTCAGACCGGACAGCGAGGAGACGAGGTCGGTCGGGATGGCGGCGATGAGCTGGGCGCGCTCGAGGACGTCGTTGACGTACCAGTCGGCGTGGTTGTAGGCCCAGACGGCCTTGCGGACGTCCTGCTCGGCGCCGGCGGCCTTGAGGTACCGCGCGGCGGCGAAGATCGCGTCGACCGGGTTGAAGGGGTCGCGCTTGCCGTCCTGGTTGGCGTCGACGCCGTAGGACTGCCAGGTCGCGGGCATGAACTGCATCCACCCGAGGGCGCCGGCGCTCGACACGTTGAGGTTGCGCCCGTAGTCGGTCTCGATCTCGTTGATCGCGGCGAGGACCTCCCAGCGCACGCCGTACTGGATGCCGGCGGCCTGGTAGATCGGGAGCAGGAACGGCGGGATGCGGAAGCGGTCGATGAAGAAGTTCGGCACGCCGACCGTGGTGGGGGAGAAGCCGTCGAGCGCGGTCGCGAGCGACGCGTTCCCATCCGTGGCGGGTGCGGCGGCGCCGGTCGGGGCCGGCGTCGTCGCCGGGGCCGAGGACGTCGGCGCCGGAGTCTCGACCTCGGGCTGAGACTCCGTACCCGTGGTCTCCTGGCGGCCCTCCGACGTCGCGGTCGGCGCGTCGGCGTCCGTGTCCTTCTCGTCGGCGGCCGGCTTGCCCTGCTTCGCGGCGAGGCGGTCGGCGGCCTCCTTCTGCGCGCGCTTCTTCGCGGCGGACTTCCTGCCGGCCTTCTCGCGGGAGGTGGTCGGCTGCTTGGCGGGCGCCGGCGTCGCGGCGGGAGCGGCGGCGGCCGGGGCGGGCGCCGCGGGCTGCTCCTGCGCGGGGGCGGGCGCGGGGGCGGGCGTGGAGGCGGTGGGCGCGGGCGCCGGCGTGGTGCCGGTCGACGGTGCGGGGTCCGCGGGCGGCTGGGTCGTCGTGGTCGTCGGGGCGGGGTCGGCGGGGGCGGGAGCCGGGGCGGGGGCCGACACCTCCTGGACCGACGCGATCGGCTCGTTGATCCCGGGGATCTGGATGCCGCTCACGCTGGCGCCGGCGGGCAGGTCGACCGTGACCGTACGCTGCTCGCCGCTCTGGAGCGTGACGAGGAGGACGCGGGGATCGGCGGAGGCGGGGAGGACGGAGGCTCCGAAGCCCGCGGACAGGAAGCCCGCGGTGGCCAGAGCGATGAGGAGCTTGCGCTTATGCATGTAGACCAGGCGCCGCACAGCAGCCCCTGCAGGTCGGGGGACGCTAGCAACGACGTCTCGGGTTGAACGGAGGGAAGGGCGCATGGTTTCGCTGCCTGGTTGGTCGGTAGCGCCCCGTGGTTCTTGAACGAACTCCCTTCCGGCTGGACGACTTGAGGCTCTAGCTAACCCTCGACTTGAGCCTTAGGTATGACGTGGAGAGGCCTTCGCCGGGTACCCTGCGGACGAATGACCGATGACCATGATCAGGGCGTCGACGAGCGCGTCGACGAGCGTCAGGACCAGGGGCTGCGCGATCGCATCGCGCGGTCGGGTGAGGACGCGCTCGGCAAGCTCGCGAGCGAGCTGCTCGAGAGCCAGCTCGTCACCACGGCGATCGGTCGCGTCTTCGAGGCGCGCGAGAAGGCCACCCAGGCCCAGGCCGTCGCGTTCGGCGCGCTCAACCTGCCGTCGGCCGCCGACCTCGAGCGGCTCACGCGCCGCATCCGGTCGGTGTCGCAGCGCCTCGACGCGATCGAGGACGGCGTCGACAAGCTCGACCGCAGGCTCGGCGCGATGTCGTCGCCCGCGAGCGACGACACCGTCCGCGGCGTGGAGACCGGCCTGTCGAAGCGCATCGGCTCCATCGAGGAGGCGCTCGCGGGGCTGACCCGGGAGATCGCCGCGCTGCGCGAGGGACTGCCCGACGCGCCGCGTGCCGTGCCGGCCAGCCAGGAGCGTCTCGAGGTCGACTCGCCCACCACGGCGGACAAGGCCCGGCGCCGCAAGCCGGCAGCCGAGTCCTCCTAGCAACCACGAACCTCCCACGCGCTTGACAGGGTCGGTGCATGGGAGTACTTCTGGACGTACCTGAACACGGCAAAAGGCCGGAGAGTGGGCGGCTCGCGCCGCCTGCCAGGCGCCGTCGTCACCACTGTTGGCGACGAGCTCCCCACGGCCGAGGCAGCGGGCCGCATTGCCCGCAGGACGGCGGGGACCTGTGTGCCCCGCCGTCGTCATGCTGGGGGACATGGACTCGCTGACCGAGGACGAGGTCGCGCGCCGGGCGGGGGTCACGCCGGAGACGCTCCGGTCGTGGGTCGGCGACGGCCTGCTCCCGCGCTTCGGCGGCACCTGGACGCCCGAGGTCGCCGCGCAGGCCAGGCTCGTCGCGCGCCTGCAGGCGCGCGGGCACAGTCCCTCCCAGATCCGCGACGCCGAGCAGCGCGGCGCGCTGGCCTTCGGCGGGATCGAGCACCTGCTCGGCAGTCCCGGTCCCGAGGTCTCCCTCGCCGCGGCCGCCGAGGAGGTCGGCCTCGAGCCCGAGTTCGTGACCGAGGCCCTCACGGCGATGGGCTTCCCGGTCCGCGCCGGGCGCGAGCCGCGGCTCGCGCCGGACGACGTCGTGCTGCTCGCCGACATCGCGCGCGCGTCCGAGGCCGGGCTCCCGCGCGTCGCGCTGGTGCAGCTGCTGCGGGTCTACGGTCACGCGCTCGCGCAGGTGGCCGACGCCGAGGTGCGGCTCTTCCACCTCTACGTCCACGAGCCGCTCATGCAGGACGGCGTGTCCGGCGAGCGGATCGCGGAGGAGATGGAGGACCTCGTCCGCGGCGTCCTGCCGCTCGCCGCGCCGATCATGCACCGCCTCCACCGCCGGCACCTGCGGCGCTTCGTCGCCCAGGACGTCATCGGCCACATGGAGGAGGACGACGGCGACGGGAGCCCCCGCCTTCCCGGCCGCCTGCGGGTCGCGATCGCCTTCGCCGACCTCGCCGGCTACACGCGCATGACCGAGGAGCTGGGCGACGAGGAGGCCGTGCTCGCCGTCGAGCGCTTCATCGAGGAGGTCGAGCGGTCGCTGCCCGCGAGCGCGCGGGTCGTCAAGGAGATCGGCGACGAGGTCATGGTCGTCGGGTCGGACGTCGTCGCCCTCACCGCCTGGGCGGTCGCGTACCAGGCCGGCCGCGTCGGCCGGCGCCCGCAGCCGCGGATCGGGCTGCACGTCGGGGAGGTGCTCTACCGCGACGGCGAGTACTACGGCCGCGAGGTCAACCTCGCCGCCCGCGTGGCGGCGCGCGCCGCCGGCGGCGAGGTGCTCGTGACGCGCGCCGTCGACGAGGCCGCCGGCAGCGGCCTGGCCCGGGAGCGCATCGGCGAGGTCCGGCTCAAGGGCTTCGCCCAGGCGACCGAGCTCTTCCTGGCCTACCCACGACGGTGACCGACCTCGTCGATCGCGTCCGCGCCACCGGGCTCCTGCCGCCCGGCGCGCCGGTCGTCGTGCTGCTCAGCGGCGGGCGCGACTCGGTCTGCCTGCTCGACGTCGCCGACGCGCATCGCCGGCGCGGACCAGGTCGTCGCGCTCCACGTCAACCACGGCCTGCGCGGCGAGGAGTCCGAGGGCGACGAGGCCTACTGCCGCGAGCTGACGGCCGCGCTCGGCGTGGAGCTCGTCGTCGAGCGGTCCGGGCCCGCCCCGCGCACGGGGAACCTCCAGGCCTGGGCCCGCGACGGGCGGCTCGGCGCGGCGGCGGGCCTCGCGACCGCGCGCGGCGCGCGGGTCGCGACCGGGCACACGATGAGCGACCAGGCCGAGACGGTGCTCTACCGGCTGGCGGCGTCGCCGGGCCGGCGCGCGCTGCTCGGGATGCGCGCGGAGGACGGCCTGCTCGTGCGGCCGCTGCTCGATGTGAGCCGTGAGGAGACCGAGTCGCACTGCCGTGCGCGCGGGCTGTCCTGGCGCGAGGACTCGTCCAACGCGTCCCCTGAGTACGCGCGCGCGCGTACGCGGGACCTCCTCGTCCCCGCCCTGCGCGCGCTGCATCCGGCGGCCGAGCGCAACGTCGCGCGGACCGCCGAGCTCCTGCGCGAGGAGGCGGAGGTGCTCGACGAGCTCGTGGCGACGGTGCTCGACGGCCGCGACCACGTCGGCACCGAGCACCTGGCGGTCCTGCCGCCGGCGCTCGCCAGGCTGGTCGTGCGGCGGCTCGCCGAGGACGCCGCGGGGCGCCTGTGCCCCCGTGCGCCGGGGCGTCTGGCCGAGCTCCTGGCGCTGCGCGACGGCGCGCTGGACGTGGGCGAGGGCGTCCGCGCCGTGGTCGCCGGCGGCGAGCTGCACATGGAGCGAACGCCTCCGCTCCGGGACACCTAGAATCCCGATGGATGCGTGACCCCGCCGTCGGCGAGATCCTGGTCCAGCCCGACGAGCTGGCCCGCCGAGTCAGAGAGCTCGGCGCCGAGATCTCCAAGGACTACGAGGGCCGCGAGCCGCTCCTCATCGGCGTGCTCAAGGGCGCCGTCTTCTTCCTCTCGGACCTCATGCGGTCGCTCGACGTGTCCTGCGAGGTCGACTTCATGGCCGTCGCCTCCTACGGCTCGGCGACGGAGTCCTCCGGCGTCGTGCGCATCCTCAAGGACCTCGACGCCGCGATCGAGGGCCGCGACGTCCTCATCGTCGAGGACATCGTCGACTCCGGCCTGACGCTGCAGTACCTCTTGCGCAATCTCGGCGCGCGCGGGCCCCGGTCGCTCGAGGTGTGCGCGCTGCTCACGAAGCCCGAGCGCCGCAGGGTGGAGCTCAGCCCCCGCTACGTGGGGTTCGAGATCCCCGACCGCTTCGTCGTCGGGTACGGGCTCGACTACGCCGAGCGGTACCGGAACCTGCCGTACGTGGCCGTCCTGAACACCTGAGATGGGCCGCGTCGGCCCTTTGTCCACCTGCATTTCACGCAGGTCCCGACTGCTACGCTCAGACGTCCCATGAGTCGCTTCTTCAAGAGCGCCGCGTTCCCGATCCTGATCGTCGTGGTGCTCGCCTTCTTCGCTCAGCGTCTGATCAGCCCGAGCGACGAGGCCAACAAGCCCACCTTCCGGGACTTCAACTCGCAGCTTGACTCCGGAGAGATCCGGAACGTCAACATGAAGAACAAGGACAACACCGTCGAGGTGACGCTCCGGAACGGTCAGAAGTACAAGGTGGGCTTCGCCGACGACTACGGCGGAATCCTCACGAACCGGCTCATCGCCGCGCAGGAGGCCGGGAAGCTCCAGGACTACAACATCACCGGCCGGCAGTCGAACGGGTGGCTCTCGCTGCTCACCTACGTCCTGCCGTTCCTCATCTTCATCGGGTTCTGGATCTTCCTCATGAACCAGGTGCAGGGCGGCGGCTCGAAGGTGATGTCGTTCGGCAAGTCCCGTGCGAAGCGCATGTCGGTCGACTCGCCGAAGATCACGTTCCGCGACGTCGCGGGCGTGGACGAGGCCGTCGAGGAGCTCCACGAGATCAAGGAGTTCCTGGAGAACCCGAAGAAGTTCCAGGCGCTCGGCGCACGGATCCCCAAGGGCGTGCTGCTCTACGGGCCGCCTGGCACCGGCAAGACGCTGCTCGCGCGCGCCGTCGCCGGCGAGGCCGGCGTCCCGTTCTTCTCGATCTCCGGCTCGGACTTCGTCGAGATGTTCGTCGGCGTGGGCGCATCCCGCGTGCGCGACCTCTTCGAGCAGGCGAAGCAGAACTCGCCCTGCATCATCTTCATGGACGAGATCGACGCCGTCGGGCGCCACCGCGGCGCCGGGCTGGGCGGCGGTCACGACGAGCGTGAGCAGACGCTGAACCAGCTGCTCGTCGAGATGGACGGCTTCGAGATGAAGGACAACATCATCCTCATCGCGGCCACCAACCGTCCCGACATCCTCGACCCCGCGCTCCTGCGCCCGGGCCGCTTCGACCGCCAGATCGTGGTCGACCGCCCCGACCGCAAGGGCCGCGCGAAGATCCTCGAGGTCCACACGCGCGGCAAGCCGCTGGCCAAGGAGATCAACGTCGACGCGCTGGCCGGCCAGACCCCGGGCTTCACCGGCGCGGACCTCTCCAACCTCGTGAACGAGGCGGCGCTCCTGGCGGCTCGCCACGGCAAGCGCGAGGTGACCCAGGTGGAGCTGGAGGAGGGGATCATGCGCGTGATCGCCGGCCCGGAGAAGAAGACCCGGGTCATGAGCGAGAAGGAGCGCCTGATCACCGCGTACCACGAGATGGGCCATGCCCTCGTGGGACACTTCCTCGAGCATTCCGACCCGGTCCACAAGATCTCGATCATCAGCCGCGGCCAGGCGCTCGGCTACACGATCTCCATGCCGCAGGAGGACAAGTTCCTCACCACGCGCGCGGAGCTCAACGACTCGATGGCGATGACGCTCGGCGGCCGCGCCGCGGAGGAGATCGTCTTCGGCGAGATCACCACGGGCGCGTCCAACGACATCGAGAAGGTCACGCAGACGGCGAAGGCGATGGTCATGCGCTACGGCATGAGCGACAAGCTCGGCCCGCGCGTGTTCGGCCACGACCACGGCCAGCCGTTCCTCGGCCGCGAGTTCAGCTCGGAGCCCGACTACTCCGACGAGATCGCCCGCGAGATCGACGATGAGATCCGCCGGGTCGTCGAGAGCGCCCACCAGAGCGCGATCGAGATCCTCATGGAGCACCGCGAGGGCCTGACGCTGACCTCGGAGATCCTGCTCAAGCGCGAGACGATCGAGAAGGACGAGTTCATCGCCCTGCTCGACGGCAAGACCGAGGAGGACGTCTTCGGGCCCGACGAGCCGTCGACGCCGGAGCCCGCCGCGCCGACCCCGGCCGACCGGACCCGCGACACCCCGCGCCCGCTCCCGCGCCCCGGCCTCGCCGGTGGCGGCGTCGAGACCCGCGGCCTCGAGTTGCCGGAGAAGCCGGAACCGGCGTAGCGGCCTCGCGTCGCTGATCTGTTCGACGGGCGCCCTGGTGGCGCCCGTCGTCGTTGTGGGGCGGTTGTGGAGCACCGCGCCGCCGTTGTGCGGGACGCGATGACCTCTCTCGCTTGTTCATCCATGACATGGACGAGGGAGAGAGGTCAGTGGAACGAGTCGGTGTCGCGCGCATCCGATTCGCCCCCCGCCGGGATAGCCTGCTGACCATGGACCTCGAGCTCGCGGGAAGGGTCGCGCTCGTCACCGGAGCGACCCGCGGCATCGGCAGGGCGATCGCCACGAAGCTGGCCGCCGAAGGCTGCGCCGTCGCGATCTGCGCCCGCGACGCCGACGCCGTCGCGCAGACCGTCGCGGCGCTCGAGGCGCAGGGCGTCAAGGCGTTCGGCGCGTCCGTCGACATCACCGACGACGCCGCGCTCGAGGCCTTCGTCGACGCCGCCGCGCAGACGCTCGGCGGCCTCGACCTCGTCGTGGCCAACGCCGGCGGCAGCGCCGGCGAGAACCTCCTCACGGAGACGACGGGCGACGACTGGCGCCGGACGATGGAGCTCAACGTCGTCCACGCCGCGGTGCTCGTCCGCGCGGCCGTGCCGCACCTCAGAGCGCGGGGCGGCGGCGCCGCGCTCGTCATCGCCTCCATCTCCGGCTCACGGCCCCAGCCGAAGGCGCAGTACGCCGCCGCGAAGGCCGCGGAGATCCACCTCGCCGTCTCGCTCGGCCGCGAGCTCGGCCCGGACCGCATCCGCGTCAACGCCCTGAGCCCGGGCTCGATCCTCTTCGAGGGCGGCTCGTGGGACCGCCGCCGCATCGACGATCCGGACGCGTTCGCCGCGTTCGCCAGGACCGAGTTCCCCCACGAGCGCCTCGGCACCGTCGAGGAGATCGCCGACGCCGCCGCGTTCCTCCTGTCGCCCCGCGCGAGCTGGGTCAACGGCACCGAGCTCATCGTCGACGGCGGTCAGAACCAGCCCGGGATGGGCGGGTTGGTGAGTCCGCTCGCGCGCGTTCCCGACCCCGTCGTGATGGGCGTGGTGAACGTGACGCCGGACTCGTTCTCCGACGGCGGCCGGTGGCTGGACCCGGAGAAGGCGATCGCGCATGCGCACAGGCTCGTGGCCGACGGCGCGGGCATCCTCGACATCGGCGGCGAGTCGACCCGGCCGGGCGCGAACCCGGTGGCCGCCGACGAGCAGCTGCGGCGCATCGTGCCCGTGTTCGAGGGCCTGCAGGGCGTCGAGGCGCGTCTGTCGATCGACACGACGAAGGCGCCGGTGGCCCGCGCGGCGATCGAGGCGGGCGCGGACATCGTCAACGACGTCACCGCCCTGCGCGACGATCCCGATCTCGCCGGCCTGTGCGCCGAGCGGGGCGTGAACGTCTGCCTCATGCACATGCTCGGCGAGCCGCGCACGATGCAGGACGACCCGCACTACGACGACGTCGTCGACGACGTCAAGGCGTTCCTCGTCGAGCGCCTGGAGCACGCGGTCGCGGCGGGCATCGCCGAGGACAAGGTCTGGCTCGATCCGGGGATCGGGTTCGGCAAGACCGTCGACCACAACCTCGCGCTGCTCGGGCGTCTGGACGAGCTGGTCGCCATCGGCCGCCCGATCGTCGTCGGGACGTCGCGCAAGGGGTTCATCGGGAGGATCAGCGGCGAGGAGATCGAGGGCCGCGTGCCCGGGACCATCGCCACGAACGTCATCGCGCTGGGCAACGGCGCCGAGGTGTTCCGCGTCCACGACGTGGCGGCCGTCGCCCAGGCGCTGGACGTTGCTGCTGCTACGTTCCGCGGCCAGTGGAACGGCGCGACGACGACATCGACGACATCGACGACGACGTAGACGAGGAGCCCGTCGACGACTCCGACGACGAGGACGACGACGTCCCCGACACCCCGGTCTCGATCGAGATCAGCGGCCTCTCGCTCTACACGCACCACGGCGTCAGCGCGGCCGAGCGCGAGGTCGGTCAGCGCCTCGTGCTCGACATCACGCTCGACATGCTCCGCAACGACGCCACGACGACCGACGACGTGGCCGACACCGTCGACTACGGCGAGGTCTGCCAGCTCGCCGCGCTGATCGCGCAGCAGCGCTCCTACCGGACGCTCGAGCGCCTGGCCACGGCGATCGCCGACAGGCTCCTGGACGACTTCGACGTGCACTCGGTGATGGTCAAGGCGTCGAAGCCGGAGCCGCCGATCCCGCTGCCGGTGGACGAGGCGTCCGTCACCGTCTGGCGGGAGATCGAGGAGTAGTGGTCGAAGGCTTCGCCTTCGAATGCGAGAAGCGAGCTTCTCGCGGCGTGAGGCAGGGCCGGCGGTGGTAGAGGGCCCGTTCGACCGCGCCATCGCGGTCGAGAAGGAGGGCGACGGCCGGATGGCGGTGCTCCTCGACGCGACGTGGACGGCACCGGCCGGCCTCAACGGCGGCTACATCGCCGCGGTCGTGCTCAACGCGATGATCGCGGTGGTCGGCGACCGGGGGCGACACCCGCGCTCGATCACCCTGCAGTACCTGGCGTCGCCGCAGCCGGGCCCGGCCGTCGTCGAGGTGGCCATCGAGCGCTCCGGCCGCACGCTGACGAGCACGAGCGCGCGCCTCGTGCAGGACGGGCGCACGTCCGTCGTCGCGCTCGGCGTCCTGGCCGGCGACTACTCGCCCGCCGTCGAGTTCGCCACGCCGCCGCCGCCCGTGCCCGTCGCGGACGACGTCCCGGTCCTCGACTGGGGCACCGACATCTTCCCGATCGCGAGCATGTTCGACTACCGGCCGGCGATCGGCCCGGTCCCGCTGCGCGACGCTCCCGCGCCCGAGGCGGTCACCGGCGGGTGGCTGCGGCTCAAGGAGCCGCGGGCGCCCGACGCGCAGCTGCTGGCCCAGTACGTCGACGCGTGGTGGCCCGCGTCGTTCGTCCGCGTGGCGCAGCCGGCCGCCGTCCCGACGATCGACCTCACGGTGCACTTCCGCGCGCCCTCCGTGGCGGCTGCGCTCGATCCCGCGGCGCCTGTCATGGTCCGCTTCGCGTCGCGCACCGCGAAGGACGGCTTCGTCGAGGAGGATGGCGAGGTGTGGGCACCGGACGGGACCCTGCTGGCGACCTCGCGCCAACTCGCGGTGGCGCGGCTCATGGCATGACCATCGGCTACCTCGGACTCGGCTCCAACGTCGGCGACCGCCGCGCCCAGCTGCAGGCGGCGACCGACGCGCTGGTCGAAGGGGGCATCACCGTCCTCGGGTCGTCGAGCACCTACGACACCGACCCCGTGGGCGAGGTCCTCGATCAGCCCAGCTTCCTCAACGCGTGCCTGCGGATCGACACGGCCCTCGACCCCGAGGCGCTGCTCGACGCCTGCAAGGCGACCGAGCGCGAGATGGGTCGCGCGCAGCCGGGTCAGGGCTACGTCCGCCACGGGCCGCGCCCGATCGACGTCGACCTCCTCCTGCTGGGCGACACGACCTACGCCTCCGAGCGCCTGACGCTGCCGCACCCCGAGGTGCTCGCCCGCCGCTTCGTCCTCATCCCGCTGCTCGAGCTGGACTTCGAGCTCAGCACGCCGGACGGCAGGCGCTGCAGCGACGCCCTCGCGGCCCTGCCCGTCGAGGAGGGCGTCCGGCGAGAAGGCCCACCCCTGACCGTCCCCGGAGGCGCGTGATGCTGCTCGTCGTCGACGTCGGCAACACCCAGACGCACTTCGGCACGTGGGAGGAGGACCGCCTCGTCGAGCACTGGCGGTTCGCGACCGTGCGCACGGCGACCGCCGACGAGATCGGCGCGGTGCTCCTCAACCTGCTCGGCCTGCGCGGGCTCGGCTTCGCCGACCTCGACGCGTCGATCATCTCCAGCACGGTCCCGGTCCTCGAGCCGGAGTGGGTCGCGATGGCCGAGCGCTACCTCGACCACCGGATGCTGAGCGTGGGGCCCGGCCTGCGGACCGGCATGCCGATCCGCTACGACAACCCGCGCGAGATCGGCGCCGACCGGCTCGTGAACGCGGTCGCGATCCGCGAGCGCTTCGGGGGCCCGGCGATCTGCGTGGACTTCGGCACCGCCGTGAACTTCGACGTCGTCTCGCGGGCCGGCGAGTACCTCGGCGGCACGCTCGTGCCGGGCGTCGAGATCTCGCTCGACGCGCTCACCGAGCGGGGCGCGAAGCTGCCCAAGATCGACCTCGCGGCGCCCAAGAGCGTCATCGGCAAGTCGACCGTGGACGCGATCCGCGCGGGCGTCGTCTTCGGCTACGCAGCCGCGGTCGACGGCATCCTGCGCCGCATCCGGGCCGAGATGCGCGAGCCGGAGGCGGTCACGATCGCCACGGGCGGCCTGGCGCACCACATCGTGCCGTTCTCCGAGGAGATCTCGGAGATCGACCAGATGCTCACGCTCACGGGGCTACGTTTGGTGTACGAACGCAATGCCCCGCCTGACTGACAGCTGGCAGCTCGGACCGCACACGATCCGCAACCGGGTCGTGCTCGCGCCGCTGGCCGGGATCGGCAACTGGTTCGTCCGGCTGCAGGCGAAGCGCTACGGCGCCGGGCTCGCGTTCTCCGAGATGGTCTCCTCGCACGCGATCCACTACCGCAACGAGAAGACCTGCACCGAGCTCCTGCGCATCCACCCCGACGAGCGCGGCGGCGGCCCGGTCGCCATCCAGCTGTTCGGGCAGGACCCCGAGATCATGCGGTCCGCGGCGGCCACGGTCGCCGAGGCGGGCGCGGACATCATCGACCTGAACATGGGCTGCCCGGTGCCGAAGGTGTGCAAGACCGGCGCCGGCGCCGCGCTGCTCGGCGACCACGACACGGCGGTGGCGGTCGCCGCGGCCGCGCGCGAGGGCAGCGGCCTGCCGGTCACCGTGAAGCTGCGCAGCGGCCGCAAGCGCGGGGAGACGGACGGCCTCGTGCTCGCCCACCGCCTCGTCGCCGAGGCCGGCGTCGCCGCGATCGGCTTCCACCCGCGGTCCGCCCAGGTGCAGCACAAGGGCGAGCCCGACCTCGAGCTCGCGGCCGAGCTCGTGCGCACGCTGCCCGCGCCCGTGATCCTCTCCGGCGGGATGCGCGACCCCGCCTGGATCGCGGACGCGTTCGAGCGCACCGGCGCGACCGCCGTGATGCTCGCGCGCGGCGCGCTGGGCGACCCGTGGCTCTTCGCGCGCCTGCTCGACGCGGGCACGACGGAGCCGAGCCACGAGGAGGTCCTCGACGAGCTCGACTGGGTGCTGGGCCGCGCGGCGGAGCACCTCGGCGAGGAGCGAGCGGCTCGCTACCTGCGCAAGTTCTACCCCTGGTACGTCGACCGGCTCGGGGCGGATCGCACGCTCAACGACGCGCTGCAGCGCACCGCGTCGCTCGCTGAGGCCCGCGAGGTCCTCGGCACCCTCCGCCGCCCCGTCGCAGCGGCCGCCTGAACCCTCAGAGAGGCCCCGAGGGGGCTGTTACACTGCCGCGCTCCCAACCCGCGGTCGGACGGTTCGGTCTATGCCCAAGGACGTCATCCTCACTCCAGAAGGTCTCGAGAAGCTCAAGCTCGAGCTCGTCGACCTGCAGACGAACAGGCGGCGCGAAGTCGCCGAGCGGATCAAGGAAGCTCGCGCGTTCGGCGACATCTCGGAGAACTCCGAGTACGACGACGCGAAGAACGAGCAGGCCATGCTCGAGCAGCGCATCGCCTCCGTGGAGGAGAAGCTGCGCTCGGCGACGGTCATCGACGCGAAGGACCTGACCACGGACATCGTGCAGGTCGGCTCCGTCGTGAAGGTCGCCGACCAGGAGAGCGGCAAGGACCAGACGTTCACGATCGTCGGCTCGGCCGAGGCCAAGCCGCCGGAGCGCCTGTCGAACGAGTCGCCCGTCGGCCGCGCCCTCATCGGCCGCAAGCGCGACGACGTCGTCGAGGTCCCGCTCCCCCGCGGCGGCGCGCGCAAGCTGCGCATCACCGCCATCGAAGTCGGCCTCTAGAGGCTCCGGGATGGCCGACGAGCTGCTCGCCGTCCGGCGGGAGAAGCTCGATCGCCTGCGCGCGGACGGCATCGAGCCGTTCCCGCACGCGTACCCGGGGGTCGAGCCGATCGCGGACGTCCGCGCGGCCCACGACGGCCTGGAGGCCGGTGCGGAGACCGAGGCGCGCCACCGCGTCGCCGGTCGCCTCGCCGCCCGCCGCGGCCAGGGCAAGATGGCGTTCCTGGATCTCGTCGACCGCAGCGGGCGCATCCAGCTGCAGGCGCGCGCCGACGTCCTCGGCGCCGAGGCGATGGAGACCCTGCTCGGCCTCGACCTGGGCGACCTCATCGGCGTCGACGGCGTCGCCTTCATGTCGCGCCGCGGCGAGCTGACCCTGCGCGTCGAGGACTGGGCGCTGCTCGCGAAGTCCCTGCGCCCGCCGCCGGAGAAGTTCCACGGCCTCCAGGACGTCGAGACGCGCTACCGCCGCCGCGAGCTCGACCTCATCTCCAACGAGGAGACGCGCGAGCTCTTCGCCGCGCGCGCCAGGATCGTCACCGCGATCCGCCGCTCGCTCGACGACGACGGCTTCCTCGAGGTCGAGACGCCCGTCCTGCAGCCGCTCTACGGCGGAGCGCTGGCGCGCCCGTTCACGACGCACCACGACGCGCTCGACCAGACGATGTACCTGCGCATCGCGACCGAGCTCTACCTCAAGCGGCTCATCGTCGGCGGTCTCGAGCGCGTCTACGAGATCGGCAAGAACTTCCGCAACGAGGGGCTGTCGCCGAAGCACAACCCCGAGTTCACGATGCTCGAGTGGTACGAGGCCTACGCGGACTACGGCGACGCCGCCGCGCGCCTGGAGAAGGTCGTCGGCGCCGCCGCCCAGGCCGCCGGGCTACGAGGGCGAGCTCGACTTCGGCTCCCCCTGGCGCCGCGTCACGTTCAGCGAGGCGATCCGCGAGGCGACGGGCGTCGACATCGACGCCAACCGCGACCGCGAGTCGCTCGTCGCCGCGATCCGCTCGGCCGGCGTGGACATGGAGGGCCTCGACCACCTCACGTGGCCGCAACTGGTCGACGACCTGCTCTCCAAGCACGTCGAGCCGACGCTCGTGCAGCCCACGTTCGTCCTCGACCACCCGATCGAGATCTCGCCGTTCGCCAAGGCGCACCGCTCCAAGCCCGGCGCGACCGAGCGCTTCGAGGCCTACGCGAACGGCATGGAGATCGCCAACGCCTTCACCGAGCTCAACGACCCGGACGAGCAGCGCGCGCGCTTCGAGGCGCAGGCGCGCTACGCCGCGGAGGGCGACGACGAGTCCCAGCCCTACGACGAGGCGTTCGTCCAGGCGCTCGAGCAGGGCATGCCGCCGACGGCCGGTCTCGGGCTCGGCATCGACCGCCTCGCGATGGTCCTGACGGGCCGCGACACGATCCGCGACGTCGTGCTCTTTCCCGCACTGCGCGGAAACTGACGACTACCGGCCTGGGGCACCTGGGGCCGTTGGTAGACTGCCTCATGCCCGCAATCCAACCCCGACCCTCATCTCATCGCGCTCCGGCGCCGATAGGAGGAGACAAGTCGGGTGCTTTGGTGACCCACGACCCAGCCGGACCACGCACGAACCGAGGCTAGAGGGCGCCACGCCCAGCAGGAAGGATCAGCAGCACCATGTTCGAGCGATTCACTGAGCGAGCCAGACAGGTGGTCGTCCTCGCGCAGGAAGAGGCGCGGACGCTCAAGCACAACTACATCGGCACCGAGCACATCCTGCTCGGCCTTCTCCGTGAGGAGGAGGGGCTGGCTGCGCGCGTCCTCGAGAGCCTGGACATCACCGTCGAGCGTGTCCGCGCGCAGGTCGTGCGGATCGTCGGCTCCGGCGAGGAGGTCACGAGCGGGCAGATCCCGTTCACGCCCCGAGCCAAGAAGGTCCTCGAGCTCGCGCTGCGCGAGGCGCTGAGCCTGGGCCACAACTACATCGGCACCGAGCACATCCTGCTCGGCCTGGTCCGCGAGAACGAGGGCGTCGCCGCCCGCATCCTCCTGGACTTCGACGCCGACTCCGAGAAGATCCGCAACGAGGTCATCCGCATGCTCTCGGGCCCCGGCGGGCGCCGCTCCGGCGGCCAGGGGCAGGGAGCGGGTGCGTCGGCCGCCGGTCCGCAGGGCGAGGGCAAGAAGTCCTCGAAGCTGCTCGACCAGTTCGGCCGCAACCTCACGAAGCTCGCCGCCGACGGCAAGCTCGACCCCGTCGTGGGCCGGGAGACCGAGATCGAGCGGATCATGCAGATCCTCTCGCGGCGGACGAAGAACAACCCCGTGCTCATCGGCGAGCCGGGCGTCGGCAAGACCGCCGTGGTCGAGGGCCTGGCCCAGCGGATCACGAACGCCGACGTTCCCGAGCTGCTCAAGGGCAAGCAGATCTACACGCTGGATCTGGCTGCCCTCGTCGCGGGCTCGAAGTACCGGGGCGAGTTCGAGGAGCGCCTGAAGAAGGTGATGAAGGAGATCACCCAGCGCGGCGACATCATCCTGTTCATCGACGAGCTCCACAACCTCGTCGGCGCAGGTGCCGCGGAGGGCGCGATCGACGCCGCCTCGATCCTCAAGCCGGCCCTCGCACGCGGGGAGCTGCAGACCATCGGTGCCACCACGCTCGACGAGTACCGCAAGTACCTCGAGCGCGACAGCGCCCTGGAGCGCCGCTTCCAGCAGATCCGCGTGGACCAGCCGTCGACGGACGAGACCGTGCAGATCCTCAAGGGCCTGCGCGACCGCTACGAGCAGCACCACAAGGTGCAGATCACCGACGAGGCCCTCGAGGCCGCGGCGGAGCTCGCCGACCGCTACATCTCCGACCGGTTCCTGCCCGACAAGGCCATCGACCTCATCGACGAGGCCGCGTCGCGCATGCGCATCAAGTCGATGACGTCCCCGCCCGTGTACCGGGAGCTCGAGGACGAGATCGAGGAGACGCGGCGTGCGAAGGAGGCCGCGATCGAGGCGCAGGAGTTCGAGAAGGCCGCGAACCTCCGCGACAAGGAGCGGCGGCTCACGAACCGCAAGCGCGAGCTCGAGGAGCAGTGGGAGGCCGGCGAGGGTGACTCCGAGCGGCCGTCCATCGGTGAGGAGGAGATCGCCGACATCGTCTCGATGTGGACCGGGATCCCCGTGTTCAAGCTCACCGAGGCGGAGACGGCGAAGCTCATGCGCATGGAGGAAGAGCTCCACAAGCGCGTCATCGGGCAGCACGCAGCCGTCGAGGTCATCTCGAAGGCGATCCGCCGGTCCCGTGCCGGTCTGAAGGACCCGAAGCGGCCCACGGGCTCCTTCGTGTTCCTCGGCCCGTCCGGTGTCGGCAAGACCGAGCTGGCCCGCACGCTCGCCGAGTTCCTGTTCGGGGACGAGGACGCGATGGTGCGCATCGACATGTCGGAGTACATGGAGAAGCACGCCGTGTCCCGGCTCGTCGGCTCGCCTCCGGGCTACATCGGCTACGACGAGGGCGGTCAGCTGACCGAGGCGGTCCGGCGCAAGCCGTACTGCGTGCTCCTCCTCGACGAGATCGAGAAGGCGCATCCGGATGTCTTCAACATCCTGCTCCAGATCCTGGAGGACGGCCGTCTGACCGACGCCCAGGGGCGCACGGTCGACTTCCGCCACGCCATCGTGATCATGACGTCGAACATCGGCGCGTCCGAGATCGCTCGGAACACGCCGCTGGGCTTCTCGGTCTCCGAGGACGAGACCGGGATCACCTACGACGACATGAAGACGCGGATCATGGGCGAGCTGAAGAAGGTGTTCCGCCCCGAGTTCCTGAACCGCATCGACGACGTCATCGTGTTCCACAAGCTGCAGAAGGACGAGATCAAGCAGATCGTCGAACTCCTGCTGCGGCGCATCCGGCAGTCCATGGCGGAGCGCGAGCTCCAGCTGGAGCTGGCGGAGGACGCGAAGGACTTCCTCGTCGAGAAGGGCTGGGACCCGGCGATGGGTGCCCGACCGCTGCGTCGCGCGATCCAGCGCTACATCGAGGACCCGCTGGCCGACTTCGTGCTCCGTTCGGAGCTCGAGCCGGGGGCGACGGTGCTCGTGGAGCACGATCCGCACGCAGGCGAGGGCGACGACGCCGAGGCCGAGGTCAAGCTGTCGATCATCAAGCCCGAGCGCAAGCCCGTCGGGGTGGGCGCCGAGGGCGAGCCCTCCGAGGGCGAGGAGCCGGCCGCAGACGAGCCGGCACCTCAGGAGTAGCGCTCGAGGACAAGCAGTCGTGACGCGGGGCGGCCTCAGGGCCGCCCCGTCGTCGTGCGTACGCATGCGCCCGGAGGAGGACCTGCCCTCACCTGACCGGCGGTTGACTCGTTCACTCTCGCTCGTGTGGAGGCGCGTGACCACGACCCAGGACGTCAGCGAGGCGCTCGCGGGGCTCGGCGTCGAGGAGCTGCGGCGCCGCCAGAGCGAGGCGACCCGGCTGATCGACCAGGACGGCGTCGTCTACCGCGACGCGAGCGGGCCTCGCGGCGGGCGGCGGCGATGGCGGCTGGACCCGATGCCCGTCGTCCTGGACTCGGGCGCGTGGGCGGAGATCGAGAGCGGGATCATCGAGCGCGCGGAGCTGCTCGACCTCGTCCTCACCGACCTGTACGGGCCGCGCGAGCTGCTGCGCCGGCACCTCATCCCGCCCGAGGTCGTCCTCGGGCATCCCGGCTTCCTGCACGCCTGCGACGGCATCCGCCTGCCGGGCGAGCACCAGCTCTTCAACTACGCCGCCGACCTCGGGCGCTGTGAGGACGGCAGCCTCGTCGTCCTCGCGGACCGCACGCAGGCGCCGTCCGGCTCGGGGTACGCGATGGAGAACCGGCTGGTCTGCCAGCGGGTGCTGCCGACGCTCTACCGCGACGCGGGCGTGCACCGGCTCGCGCCGTTCTTCCGCTGGCTGCGGTCGGCGCTGCAGGCCGCCGCGCCGCCCGACGTCGAGGACCCGCGGATCGTCGTCCTCAGCCCGGGCCCGTACAACGAGACCGCGTTCGAGCACGCCGTCCTGGCCTCCACGCTCGGGTATCCGCTCGTCGAGGGCTCCGATCTGACCGTCCGCGGCGGCTCGGTGTGGATGCGGTCGCTCGGCCAGCGCGAGCCGGTCCACGTGATCCTGCGCAGGGTCGACGACACCTACTGCGACCCGCTCGAGCTCAACCCGGAGTCCCAGCTCGGGGTGACCGGCCTCGTGCAGGCGACGCGTGCGGGAACGGTGTCGGTGGTCAACGCGCTCGGGTCCGGCGTGCTGGAGAACCCCGCGCTCGCGGCCTTCGAGGAGGCCGTCGCCCGCCATCTGCTCGGCCGCCCGCTGCGCCTGCCCGCCGTGCCGAGCTGGTGGTGCGGCGACCCGGTGGCGCGCGCGTACGTCCTCGAGCACCTGTCCGAGCTCGTGCTGCGGCCCACGTCGCCGATCCGCGGCAACGGGTCCGTGTTCGGCTGGGAGGCGTCCTCCGCCGAGCTGGAGGAGCTCCGCGCCCGCATCGAGGCCCGGCCGGCCGGCTGGGTCGGCCAGGCGGCCGCGACGACCGAGAGCGCGCCGACGCTGACCGGCGACGGCATCGAGCTGCGCCGCAGCGTGCTGCGCGCGTTCGCGATCCCGCGCGGATCGTCGTACGTCGTCATGCCCGGCGGGCTCACGCGCGTGGCGCCGGACAGCGGCCGCGGGCGCATCTCGGCGACCGCCGGCGCCGTGAGCAAGGACACCTGGGTGCTCGCGTCCGAGCCCGAGCGCCCGACGGGCTTCTGGCTGCAGAGCGGCCCCGTGACGCCGGGGCTCGGTCCCGGCGCGCTCATCCCGTCGCGCGTCGCGGAGAACCTCTGGTGGCTCGGGCGCTACGCGGAGCGCGCGGAGGCGGTCACGCGGCTCCTGCGGGTCGTCCTGGACCGGCGCAACGAGTTCGAGGCGGCGACGAGCGAGGCGGGCGTCGCCGCGCTGCGCGTGCTGCTGGCGGCGACGACGCGCGTCACCGCGACGCAGCCCGGCTTCACCGGCGACGACGGCCCGATGCGCCTCGCGGCCCCGGGTGACGAGCTGCGCTCGCTCATCGTCGACGACGCGCGCCCCGGCACGCTCGCCCACGCGACGCGCGGGCTCGTCGCCGCGGCCGAGGCCGTGCGCGACCAGCTGTCGCGCGACACGTGGCTCGTCGTCGGGAACCTCGACCGCGTGCTCGTCGGGGACCTCGGCGAGCCGCAGGCGGCGCTCGCGGAGATCATGCAGAGCCTCCTGGCGCTCAGCGGCCTCTTCGAGGAGAGCATGGAGCGCGACCTCGGATGGCGCCACATGGACGCCGGACGGCGCCTGGAGCGCAGCCTGCAGGTGCTCGCGCTGCTGCGCGCGACGGTCGGCCAGGCCCACGACACCGCGACGGACAGCCTGCTGCTGGAGTCCGTGCTCACCGCGGCGGAGAGCATCATCACCTACCGGCGCCGCTACCGGTCCCAGGCGCAGCTGGAGACGCTCCTGGACCTGCTGCTCGTCGACGAGGACAACCCGCGGTCGGTCGGGCACGGGCTCGTGCGGCTCGCCGACGACCTCGATGCGATGCCGCCAGGCGCCGACGGCCGGCTGCGCGAGGACCAGCGCCACCTCCTCCGCGTCTCGACGGCGCTGCGGCTCTGCGAGACGGCCTCGCTCGCCGAGACCGACGACCACGGCCGCCGCCACGCGCTCGAGGCGCTGCTCGCCGGGCTCGCCGACGGGCTGCTGCAGACCGCGGAGGCCGTCGAGCGCGTCCACGTCATCCACCGGCTGCCGCAGCGCTCGCTGCCGACGACGTGACGACCTACCGCGTCACCCACCGGACGGAGTACGAGTACGAGGAGGACGTGGCCGCGAGCCACAGCCGCCTGCACCTCCTGCCGCGCGACGGTCCGGCCCAGACGTGCGTGAGCACCGAGATCGCCTCGCTGCCGCTGGCGGGCGACTACTCCGAGCACACCGACTTCTTCGGCAACCGCGTCGGCTACCTCGCGATCCACGAGACCCACCGCACGCTCGACATCACCGCCACCAGCGTGGTCGAGGTCGACGAGGGCGAGCGCGAGCCGTCGCTGTTCGGCGAGCGCCCGTGGGAGGCGGTCCGCGACGCGGTCTGGCGCGACGGCCGCCCGGACGCGGTCGACGCGATGCCCTTCGCGCTGGACTCGCCGCTCGTCGCGGCGTCCGATGCGCTGCGCGCCTACGCCGAGTCCTCGTTCCCGCCCGGCCGGGCGCTGCTCGACGCCGTCCTGGACCTCTCGTCGCGCATCCACGCGGACTTCGCCTACGAGCCCGGCGCGACCGAGGTCGGCACGACCCTCGAGGAGGTGCTCGTCGAGCGCAAGGGGGTCTGCCAGGACTTCGCGCACGTCGGCATCGGGTGCCTGCGCTCCCTCGGGCTCCCGGCCCGCTACGTCAGCGGCTACCTGGAGACCGACCCGCCTCCCGGGCGGCCGAAGCTCGTCGGCGCCGACGTGTCCCATGCCTGGTTCTCCGTGCTCCTCCCGGAGGCGGGCTGGCTCGATGTCGACCCCACGAACGACCAGCTCGTCAACAGCCGCTACGTCGTCGCAGCGTTCGGTCGCGACTACCGCGACGTGCCCCCGATCAGCGGCGTCATCTACACCGAGGGCTCGAGCAGCACGTTGACGGTGAAGGTCGACGTCTCCGTGGTATGACCGCGGGGTGCGCGCCTTCGTCTGTGACCACTGCGGCCTGCTGCTCTTCTTCGAGAACAGCCTCTGCCTGCGCTGCGGTACCCCGCAGGGCTTCGTGCCCTCGCGGCTCGACCTCGCCACCCTCGAGCCGGGGTCGGACGACGAGCGCGAGCTCCGCCGCTGCGCCAACGCGCAGCTCGCGGAGTGCAACTGGATGCTGGAGCCCGGCGAGCCGGGCGTGCTCTGCCTCTCCTGCCGGCTGACGCGGACGCGCCCCAACGACGCCGATCTCGCCGGCCTGGCGGGCTTCGCGAAGACCGAGGGAGCCAAGCGGCGCGTCCTGGCCGTGCTCATGGACATCGGGCTCCCCGTCCGCGAGGGGGAGCTCATCTTCGACCTGCTGTCGAGCACCTGGGAGCCGGTCGTGACCGGGCACGCCGACGGCGTCATCACGATCGACCTCGCGGAGGCCGACGACGCGATCCGCGCGCAGCGCCGCGCCGAGCTCGGCGAGCCGTACCGCACGATGGTCGGCCACATCCGTCACGAGCTGGGCCACTACTACGAGTCGATCCTCGTCGACGAGACCGGGGCGCGCGACGCGTTCCGCGCGCTGTTCGGCGACGAGCGCGAGGACTACTCGGAGGCGATGGACCGCCACTACGCCCAGGGAGCGCCGCCCGACTGGGAGCAGGGCCACGTCAGCGCCTACGCGACGATGCACCCGTGGGAGGACTGGGCCGAGACGTTCTCGCACTACCTGCACATCCGGGCGACGAAGCAGACCGCGGGCGCCTTCGGCATCCTCGTCACCGGGCCGCCGGAGGCCAACGACCCCGGCCTCATGGCGGTGCCGGCCGTCGAGCACGGCGACGACTCCTTCGCCGAGATCATCGACAACTGGCTCCCGCTGACCTACGCGCTCAACGCCGTGAACCGCTCGATGGGCCTCCAGGACCTCTATCCCTTCATCCTCGGGCCGAAGGTGATCGCGAAGCTGTCGTTCATCCACGGCAGGGTCGCCGCGCTCTGATGCTGGTGCCCATGCGCCTGGCGCCGGGGATCGCCGACGGATCGGTGACGGTGCTGCTGCGGCGCTGGAAGCGCCGGCAGGCGATCGTGGGCCACCGCTACCGGACGACCGCCGGGATCCTCGAGGTCGACGAGGTGGAGCTCATCGGCGTCGCCGACATCACCGAGGCCGACGCGCTCGCCGCCGGGGCGGCGGACGTCGCCGCGGCGATCGGGGAGCTGCGCGGGCCCGACGATCTGCCGGTGACGCGCGTCCGCTTCCACGTCGTCCACGAGCCCGATCCGCGCGCCGTGCTCGCGTCCACCGACGCGCTCACCGACGAGGACGTCGCGGCCATCGACCGGCGCCTGGAGCGGATGGACCGCGCCGCGGCGCACGGGCCGTGGACCCTCGCGACGCTGCAGGCGATCGCGGCGCGCCCGGAGGTCCGCGCGGGCGACCTCGCCGAGGCCGCGGGCCGCGAGCGCCTGGAGTTCAAGCGCGACATCCGCAAGCTCAAGGCGCTCGGCCTCACGCTGAGCTTCCCGATCGGCTACCGGCTCTCCGCGCGCGGCGAGGCCTACCTCGCGAGGCGCCGGTGACCGGCGCGGCACTGGGCGTGGACGTCGGGGGGACGTTCACCGACCTCGCGGCGCTCGTCGACGGCCGTGTCGTGACCGCGAAGGTCCCGTCGACGCCGGAGGACCAGTCCGAGGGCGTCATGGCGGTCGTCGAGGCGGCCGGCCTGGGGGAGATCGCCGCGTTCGCCCACGGGATGACGGTCGCGACCAACGCCCTCCTGGAGCGCCGCGGCGCGCGCACGGCGCTCGTGACGACCGAGGGCTTCCGCGACGTCCTGGAGATCGGCCGCCAGGCCCGCCCGCACCTCTACGACCTCGCGCGCCGCCGCCCGCCCGCGCTCGTCCCGCGCGACCTGCGCTTCTGCGTGCGCGAGCGGATGGGGCCCGACGGCGAGCTGGAGCCGCTCGACGAGGACTCGCTGGCCGAGGTCGTCGCCGCGCTGCGCGAGGCCGAGGTCGAGGCCGTCGCGGTCTGCCTCCTGTTCGCGTTCCTGCACCCGGAGCACGAGCAGCGCGTCGGCGAGGCGGTCCGCGAGGCGCTGCCCGACGCCCACGTGTCGCTCTCGAGCGCGGTGCTGCCGGAGGTGCGCGAGTACGAGCGCATGAGCACGACGGTGGCCGACGCGTACCTCGCGCCGCGCCTGGCGTCCTACCTGCGCGCGCTCGCCGAGCGGACGGGCGACGCCGGCCTGCCCGCCCCGCGGGTCATGCAGTCCTCCGGCGGCGTCGTGGATCTCGAGGACGCCGCCGAGCGCGCGGCGAGCTGCGTGCTGTCGGGGCCCGCGGGCGGCGTCGTCGGTGCCGCCTACGCGGGCGCCGCGAGCGGCTACGAGGACCTCCTGACCTTCGACATGGGCGGCACGAGCACCGACGTCGCGCCGATCGTCGGCGGCGAGGTGCAGACGACGACGGGGTCGGTCGTCGCCGGGGTGCCGATCCGGCACCCGACGGTCGACGTGCACACCGTGTCCGCCGGCGGCGGCTCGATCGCCTCGGCCGACAGCGGCGGCGCGCTGCGCGTGGGGCCGCGCTCCGCGGGCGCGGACCCCGGGCCCGCCGCGTACGGCAAGGGCGGCGAGGAGCCGACGGTGACCGACGCGAACCTCCTGCTCGGGTACCTGCGCGACGGCGCGGAGCTCGGCGGCGGCGAGGTCGTCCTCGACCGGGGGAGGGCGGAGGCGGCGCTCGGCGCGCTGGGCTCCGAGCTCGGCCTCGACGCGATGGGCGCCGCGCTCGGCGTCGTGGAGGTCGCCAACGCGGAGATGGTGCGCGCGCTGCGCGTCATCAGCGTGGAGCGCGGCCTGGACCCGCGCGAGTTCGCGCTCGTCGCCTTCGGCGGCGCGGGCCCGCTGCACGCCTGCGCGCTCGCGGAGGAGCTCGCGATCGAGACCGTCCTCGTGCCGCGCGCCAGCGGCGTCCTGAGCGCCCTCGGGCTGGCGATCAGCGACATCCGCCGCGACCTCGTCGCGCCGCACCCGGCCGCGCTCGACGGGATCGACCGCGACGCGGTGGAGGAGACCTTCCGCGGACTCGAGGAGCAGGCGATGGAGGGCGCGACGTGCACGCGCGCCGCGGACGTCCGCTACCGGCGCCAGTCCTTCGAGCTGACCGTGCCCGCCGGCGAGTGGGACGACCTCGCCGAGCGCTTCCACGCCGATCACGAGCGCCGCCACGGGTACGCGATGCCCGACGAGCCGGTCGACGTCGTCTCGCTGCGGGTCACCGCGACCGTGGAGGTCGAGACGCCCGACCTGGACGGAGGAGCCCGGAAGCGGAGCGGAGCCCGGCGACGAGCGCGAGGCGCGCTTCGGCGACGAGACCGCGACCGTGCCGGTCTACGACCGCGGCGCGCTCGGCGCGGGCGACGAGCTCGAGGGCCCCGCGATCGTCGAGCTCGCCGAGGCGACCTGCGTCGTGCGGCCCGGCTGGCGCGGGCGCGTCGACGACACCGGGACGCTGGTGCTGACCCGATGAGCGACATGGATCCCGTCACCCTCTCGGTCCTCTCCAGCGCCCTCAGCGGCATCGCCGAGGAGATGGGCGCGCTGCTCATCCGCGCGTCGTACTCCTCGAACATCAAGGAGCGGCGCGACTGCTCGGCGGCCCTGTTCGACGCCGACGGCCGGATGGTCGCCCAGGCCGAGCACATCCCGGTCCACCTCGGGGCGATGCCCGAGGCGGTCGAGGCCGTCCGGGCCCGCGACCCGCGCCCCGGCGACGTCTTCATGCTCAACGATCCGTTCCGCGGCGGGACGCACCTCCCCGACATCACCCTCGTCTCGCCGCTCGACGTCGACGGCGAGGTCATCGGGTTCGCGGTCACCCGCGCGCACCACTCCGACGTCGGCGGGATGAGCCCGGGCTCGATGCCGGCCGGATCGACCTCGATCTACCAGGAGGGGATCGTGCTCCCGCCCGTGCGGCTCGTCCGCGAGGGCGAGGTCGTCGACGACGTCCTCGACCTCCTGCTGGCGAACGTCCGGACGCCCGACGTCCGGCGCGGCGACCTGCGCGCGCAGCTCGCCGCGAACGCCCGCGCCCAGGAGCGCCTGGACGAGCTGCTCGAGCGCCGCGGCCGCGACACCGTGCTGGCCGCCTTCGGCGAGGTCCTGCGCCACGCCGAGCGCCGGGCGCGCGAGACGATCGCCGGGCTGCCCGACGGGACCTACACGGCGAGCTCGGAGCTCGAGGGCGACGGCGTGACCGAGGACGACGTGCCGATCGCCGTCGCGGTCACGATCGACGGCGACGAGCTCGTCATCGACTTCGAGGGCACGGCGGCCGCGGTGGCAGGCAACGTCAACTGCCCGCTCGCCGTGACCCGCTCGGCCTGCTACTTCGCCCTGCGGGTGCTGCTGGACCCCGACGTCCCGGCCAACGCCGGCGCCTACGCGCCGGTGCGCGTCCTCGCGCCCGAGGGGTCGCTCGTCGACGCCCGCAGCCCGTCGGCCGTCGTCGCCGGCAACGTCGAGACGAGCCAGCGCCTCGCCGACACCGTCCTGCTCGCGCTCGCCCAGGCCGTCGACGACCTGCCCGCGCAGGGGCAGGGGACGATGAACAACCTCGTCATCGGCGGCGAGGGCTGGACGTACTACGAGACGATCGGCGGCGGCCAGGGCGCCTCGCCGGAGGACGACGGCGACTCCGGCGTCCACGTCGGGATGACGAACACGCTCAACACGCCGGTCGAGGCGCTCGAGCTCGAGTTCCCGATGCGGGTCGAGCGCTACGAGCTGGCCGGCGGCTCCGGCGGCGAGGGCGAGCACCGCGGCGGGGACGGGATCGTCCGTGCGATCCGCGTGCTCGAGCCGGCGACCGTCTCGCTGCTGACCGATCGCCGCGCGCACGCCCCGCAGGGCGCCGCCGGGGGGTCGGAGGGCGCCACGGGCGAGAACCGCATCGACGACGAGCCCGTCCCGGCCAAGACGGGGCGGGCGCTCGACGCCGACAGCGTCGTCACCGTCGTGACCCCCGGCGGGGGCGGCTGGGGCGTCAGCGGAGCCTGATCGCGACCTCGCGGCCCGTCGCGGACGCGAGGTTGCCGTCCGTGATCCGGACGTAGACGCGGTACGTGCCGCTGTGGCGCACGCGGACGCGCAGCTCGTAGCGCGAGGCGCTCGCGCTCGCGTGCCGGGTGATCGAGCCTCCCACCGTGACCCAGCGGCTGCCGGAGCGGCGCTGGACGGCGAACTGCGCGCCGTCGCGGCCGGGCCGGACGTGGCCCGAGAACCTGGTGCTGCGCACGCCGTCGGCCTGGCGCTGCCCGACCTGCACGTTCGTGGAGACGCGCACGGCCACGGGCAGGGTGAGGATCGCGCTGGCGGTGCCGGGGCTCGTCGTGAGGCGCGCCTGGTACTGCGTGGTGACGGCCGGCGGCGGGATCGGGAGGGCGAAGCCGCCCGCGGCGTTCGTCACGACGGGTGCGCCGATCGGCGTGAGGCCGCCCGTGTAGGGGAACGGGTTCTGGAAGATCTGGACCTGACGGCCGCCGTTGCCCGTGCCGGTGAGGATCCCCGCGAGCGTCGCCGGGGATCCGGACGGGACGGGGTTCGGCGCGGCGTTGAGCGACAGGCCGAGCGGCGCGCGCTGGGTGCGGACGGTGCGCCGTGCCCCGCGGGCCGTGCCGTCGCCGTTGCGGGCGACGAGCCGGTAGCTGATGACGGTGTTGGCGGAGAGCCCGGCGGCGCTGCCCGCCGCGGTCACGGCGCTGCTGCCCGACCCGGCGGGCAGGGAGGCCGTGCGGGATCCGTAGGACGCCGTGAGGCCGTACTCGAACCAGTAGGTCGTCGCGCGGCCGTTGGGGTCGACGCTGCCGGTGAACGTCGCGGTGCTCGGCGTCACGGCGGCGCCGCCGGTGGAGACCGCGGGCGCGGCGGCCGAGGCGACGGGCGCTGCGACGGCGAGGACCGCGAGGGCGGCCGCGAAGATGAGGGCGTGCGTGCGCATCGCAACGTGAACCCCTGGGGCGGGCCACGGTTGCGGCCCGGGTGGCTAGCGTCCTGCCGATGTCCTCCGACGGCCACCGTCCCGCCACCCGCGTCGTCCACGCCGGACAGCCGGCGGCGACCCCCGGGGAGCCGCTGCTGCCAGGTCCGGTGTTCGCGGCGCCGTTCCACCTGCCCGGCGACGTCGACAGCGCCCCGTACGGCTACGGCCGCTACGGCAACCCGACCTTCACGAACTACGAGACCGCGCTCGGCGAGCTGGAGCGGGGCACGGCGACGCTCTTCTCGTCGGGCATGGCGGCGTCGGCGGCGGTGCTCGTCGCCCTCACCCGGCCGGGCGACGTCGTCGTGGTCCCCGCCGACTGCTACGGCGCCGTGCGGACGCTGTGCGACGAGCACCTCGCCTCGCGCGGCGTCGAGATCCGGCTCGTCCCGACCGACCAGGTCGTCATGGAGGAGGCGGCGGAGGGCGCGCGCGTCGTCTGGGCCGAGACGCCGAGCAACCCGGCCCTCGACGTCCTCGACATCGAGGCGCTCGCGCGGGCGACCCGGCGGGCGGGCGCGCTGCTGGCGGTCGACTCGACGCTCGCGACGCCGCTCGCGCTGCGCCCCCTGGAGCTGGGTGCGGACCTCGTCGTCTGCAGCGACTCCAAGGCGATGACCGGCCACGGCGACCTCATCATGGGCCACGTCGCCGCCGCCGACCCGGACCTCGCGGCCGGGGTCCTGCGCTGGCGGACGCTCGCCGGTGCCGTGCCCGGCCCGATGGAGACGTGGCTGGCGCATCGCTCGCTCGCCACCCTCGACGTGCGCCTGCGACGCCAGTCGGCCAACGCGCTGGCGATCGCCGGGCTCCTCGAGGGGCGGGCCGACGTCTCAGGCGTGCGCTACCCGGGTCTTCCCGGTCACCCGGCCCACGAGCTCGCAGCGCGGCAGATGCACGGCCTGTTCGGGCCGGTCGTGTCCTTCGAGCTGGCCGGGGCCGCCGAGGCGCGGCGGTTCCTCGACGCGGCGTCGCTCGTCACCGAGGCGACGAGCTTCGGCGGCGTCCACACGCTGGCGGAGCGCCGTGCGCGCTGGGGCATGGATGCGGTGCCGGAGGGCTTCATCCGCCTGAGCGCGGGCATCGAGGACCCCGACGACCTCCTCGCGGACGTCGCAGGGGCGCTCGATGCGGCGGCGGGTGCCGGCTAGCTCGCGAGCTTGGAGCTGAGCGTGATCTCGTTCACGCCGGCCAGGGCGCGGGAGACGAGGCACGCCTCCTTGGCCTTCTTGGCGTAGTCGTCGAACGTCGCCGCGTCGATCCCGGGGACCTTGCCCTCGGTCGTGAGCGCGATCTTGGTGATGGTCGGCACCTCGTCGACCATGTGCAGCTCCACCTTGGCGCTGGTGTCGACGCTGTCGGGCGTGTGGCCGTCGCCCGCGAGCATCGCGCTGAGCTGCATGGAGTAGCACGCGGCCTGCGCCGCGCCGATGAGCTCCTCCGGGTTGGTCCCCTCGCCCTCCTCGAAGCGGGACTTGAAGGTGTACGGGCCCTCGTAGGACTTCTCTCCGACCTTCAGCGTGCCGTCGCCGTTCTGGAGGTCCCCTCGCCACTGGGCACTGCCGGTGCGTGTGGGCATCTGTGTCCTCTCTGCGTCGTTCGTGTCGAGTGTGTTCCGTACCCGGGCCGGAGCATGCTCTCCCGCCGGTGCCAGGGATAGCGTGACTCACCGATGGCGAGAGCGCACACCCAGCACATCTGCAGCGACTGCGGGCACGCCGAGGCGCGCTGGCATGGGCAGTGTCCCGGCTGCGGGGCGTGGAACACGCTCGTGGAGGAGTCGCGCCCGGTCGCGGCCGCCGCGGCGAAGCGCAGCGCGGGCCGCGCGGCGCGCCCCGTCAAGCTCGCGGACGTGCGCGCCGAGCGCCTCCCGCGGCTGCCCACGGGCATCGGGGAGTTCGACCGCGTGCTCGGCGGCGGGCTCGTCCCCGGGTCGCTCGTGCTGCTCGGCGGCTCGCCCGGGATCGGCAAGTCGACGCTCACCGGGATGGCGCTCGGGCACCTCGCCGGCGCCGGGCGGTCCACGCTGTACGTGTCGGGCGAGGAGTCGCCGGCGCAGATCCGCCTGCGGGCCGAGCGGCTCGGCGAGGCTGCGCTCCAGGTGCCGGTGCTCGCGGAGACCGACCTCGCCACGGTCCTGGCGACGATGGACGCCGAGCGGCCGGACGTCTGCGTCATCGACTCGGTGCAGACGCTGCACGCCGCCGAGCTCACCGGCGCGCCCGGCTCGGTCGGCCAGGTCCGCGAGGTGGCCTCGCGGATCATGGGCGTCGCGAAGGCGACCGGGACCGCGGTGCTGCTCGTCGGGCACGTCACGAAGGAGGGCGCGCTCGCCGGGCCGCGCGTCCTCGAGCATCTCGTCGACTGCGTGCTGCAGTTCGAGGGCGAGCGCGAGCGCACGTACCGGACCGTCCGCGCGCTGAAGAACCGGTTCGGCTCCACGAGCGAGACCGGGGTGTTCGAGATGCGCTCCGGCGGCCTCGTCGAGGTGCTCGACGCCAGCGCCCGGTTCGTCGGGGAGGCGACGGGCAAGCCCGGCTCGGTCGTGCTCGCCTCGATGGAGGGCACGCGGCCGCTGCTGGTGGAGGTGCAGGCGCTCGTGTCGCCGACGGAGCTCGTGCCGCCGCGCCGCGCCTGCACGGGGATCGACCGCAACCGCCTCGCCCTCGTGCTCGCCGTGCTCGGCCGCCACGCCGGCGTGGGCGTCGGCACGGCGGACGTGTTCGTCAACGTCGCGGGCGGCATCCGGATCGACGAGCCGGGGGCGGACCTCGCGGTCGCGCTGGCCGTCGCGAGCGCGGCGAAGGGCGTGCCGCTGCAGGGCTCCCCGCGGGCGTGCTTCGGCGAGGTCGGGCTGACCGGCGAGCTGCGGACGGTCGCGCACGTCGAGCGCCGGTTGGAGGAGGCGACGAAGTTCGGCCTGCGCGACGTCATCACCCCGGAGCGTGCGCCCACGCTGCGGGAGGCGCTGCGCATGGCGCTGCGCCCGGCGGCGGAGGGTGACAGAGTCAAGGCGGCATGAGCACGACGGTCACCGAGCTGGTCCCGGGCCGGCTCTACGCGCTCTCCCACGCGCTCGAGCTCGACGGGCGGCTCACGATGTTCGGTGCGGACGCTCGCGGTCACACGGTCGCGAACTCGTACCTCTTCGTGGAGGGCGAGCGCGCGCTGCTCGTCGACACGAGCTACTCCGTGCACGAGGCGGGGCTGCTCGCGGCGCTGGAGGAGGTGCTCCCCGCCGGCGCGGAGCTGTCGCTGTTCCCGCCGCGGCTGGGGGAGTTCGACTCCGTCTGCAACACGGTGCCGGTCGTCGAGCGCTTCGGCGTCGGCCTCATGCACTGCGCGCAGTACAACGGCACGCACTGGGTCGACTTCCGGCCCGAGCACCGCGACCGGATGCCGGCGGTGACCGAGGTCGTCGCGAGCTCGGAGTACGCCTTCGATCTCGGTCCGGACCGTCCGCTGGAGGCGTTCCACCCCGTGATCCGGCTGCTGACGACGCACTGGATCTACGACCGCGCGACGCGGACCCTCTTCACGTCGGACACGTTCTCGCACACGTGGCGCGACACGCCCGACGGGCCGTGGACGACGGACGCCGCGGAGGCGCCGCCCGACCCGCGCGAGCTGCTCGATCGCATGGCGTCGGCGCGGTTCTGGTGGCTGCGCGGCGCGCGGACGGCGCCGCTGCGCACCGGGTTGGCCGAGACGTTCGCCGGGCGTCCGGTCGAGATCCTCGCGCCGAGCTACGGCTGCATCGTGCTGGGCGCCGACGCCGTGGCCGCGCACGTCCGCGCGCTGGACGGCGCGCTGGAGGCTGCGGCGTGAACCCGCTGCCCCGTGAGCTGACGCCGGGCGTCTTCTGGCTCGGCCAGTGCCTCGAGCAGCTCTACCGCGGGCGGATCCTGCACGGCTACAACTCGACGTACCTCGTGACCGGCGAGCACTCGTCGCTGCTCGTGGAGGGCGGCCACCCGCAGGACCTGCCGGTCATCGAGGCGCAGCTCGAGGGCATCCTGGCGGCGGGCGCGCCGCCCCTGCGCCACGTCGTCTGCACCCACCAGGAGACGCCGCACGCCGGCGGCGTCGGGCGGGTCCTGGAGCGCCACCCGGAGGCGACGCTGTCCGGGGACCTTCGCGACCTGCACCTCATCTTCCCGTCGCTGACCGACCGCTTCCGGGAGCTCGGTCCCGGCGACGCGATCGACCTCGGCGGCACGCGCATCCGCATCCTCGAGCCGGTCATCTACGACCTCGGCACGACGATCTGGCTGTTCGACGAGCGCCGGCAGGTGCTGTTCCCGGGCGACGGGTTCGCCTACAGCCACTACCACGAGGACGGCCACTGCGGGCAGACCGCCGAGGAGTCGCCGTCCCTGGACCTCCCCGAGATGACCGCGCTCTTCGCCGAGCTCGCCCTGTACTGGACGCGGTTCCAGGACCTCGAGCCGTACATCGCGCGACTGCACGAGCTGCTCGACGAGCTCGACGTGCGGATCGTCGCGCCCACGCACGGGCTGCCGATCGCCGACCTGCCGCGCATCCTGCCCGAGATCGTCTCCGGGCTGCGCCTGGGCAGCGCGGGCGGCGGTGCGGGCATGTCGGAGGTCGCGTGACCGACACGACCCGCGGGCGCGCGGCGCACATCCACACGCGCGACCTCGCCTGGGGCCCGCCGGAGCCCGCGGAGCTCGGCCCCGTGCACGACGCGACGCGGGAGGACCTGCTGGCCGCGCTCGCGCTCCCGGCGGCGGGCGACGTCTACGACCTCGACGCGGGCCGCTGGCACGACATGCCGATGGCCGGCGGGATCCACCCGCCCTTCGCCCTCATGCGCTACCGGTCCGCGCAGGGCGGCGCCGTCGAGGGCGACGTGCCGAGCGGCGGCCGCGGCGGCTTCGCGATCAACTCCGAGCTCAACACGACCGGCCACCACGCCGGCACGCACATCGACGCCCTGTGCCACATCAGCGCCGGGGACGACGCGCACTGGTACGGCGGCTACGCGGCCGCCGAGCACTCGGGCGACTTCGGCGCCCGGCGCGCCGACGCGAGCACGATGCCCCCGATCCTCACGCGCGGCGTGCTGCTCGACGTGCCCGCGCACCGCGGCGTCGACGCGCTCGACAGCGGGTCACCGGTCGACGCGGCCGAGGTCGCGGCGATCATGGCGGCGCAGGGGACGACGGTCCGGCAGGGCGACGTCGTGCTCGTGCGGACGGGCTACATGGCCTACTGGCCCCACGACCTGGAGGGCGCCGGCAGGCACTTCTCCGCCGGCATCACCGCGGACGCCGCCGTCGCCCTGGCCGACGCGGGCGCGGTCGCCATCGGGTCCGACACCGAGGGCCTGGAGGTGCTGCCCGAGGTCGACCCGGAGGACGTCTTCCCGGTCCACATCGCGCTGCTCGTGGAGCGCGGCGTGCACATCATCGAGCTGCTGTACCTCGAGGACCTCGCCCGCGACCGCCGCCACGAGTTCCTGTTCGTCTGCCTGCCGCTGCGCATCCGCGGCGCGACGGCGTCGATGGTCCGTCCCGTCGCGATCGCGTAGCCGGTCAGCGGCGGCCGGCGGTGCGCTCCCTGACCTGCAGCGGCAGCCCCGTGAGCGCGGCGACGCACGCGGCGTAGCCCTCGCCCGGCTCGAGATCGTGCAGACGCACCTCGCGAGCCGAGGCGTCCGGCCACTCCAGCACCTCCGGCGGCTCGTGCGGCGAGGAGACCCGCAGGGTGTCCATCGCGGTGGTCAGCGCCTCGCCGGTCGCCTTCAGCACCGCCTCCTTGCGCGTCCAGCAGCGCAGGAACGCGGGCGTCCGCTTGGCGGGCGGCAGGGCGGCGAGGGTGTCGCGCTCGAGCGGATGCAGCACGCCCGCACCGGGATTCAGGAGATCGCTGAGCGGGATCTCCCGCTCGACGTCGAGCCCGACCTGCGCGCCGTCCGCGACCGCGACGCCGACGCATTCGCCCGCGTGGGCGATCGACAGCCCGATCTCGGGGTGGCCGACGACCACCGGCTTGCCGTGCGCGCCGCCGCAGACCGGGCACCTCGCGTGGAGACTGACCTCCGACGGCTCGACGCCCAGAAGGACGCCCACGGCGCGGTGCGCGAGCACGCGTCCTGCGGCGAACTGCGCGCGGTCCTCCGGGCGTCGCAGCGACGCCCAGCGCTCGCGCTCGGCGTCGTCGAGGAGCTGCGGTGGCTCGCCGCGGTCGGCCAGCGGCGCCGACCACCAGACGCTGATGCGTAGCGCCATCATGTCCCGTAAACCGAGGCTAAACCAGCCGCTAGAATGTAGGTGTGCCGCCGCGATCCGGGGATGAGCTCAAAGAGCTCGAACGTCAGGAGCCACGGCTCGTCAAGGCGCTGGAGATGGTCGCCCCGGGCACCGCACTCCGCGAAGGTCTCGAGGACATCCTCCACGCCCGGACCGGCGGGATGATCGTCATCGCGGACCCCGACGAGCTCAGCTTCCTCTTCTCCGGTGGTATCAAGATCGACGTCGACTACACACCGCCGCTGCTCTACCAGGTGGCGAAGATGGACGGTGCGATCATCCTGAACGCCAACGCGACGAAGATCGCGATGGCCAACGTCCAGCTCACGCCGGATCCGACGATCCTGAGCCTGGAGACGGGCACGCGCCACCGCACCGCCGAGCGCGTCTCCAAGCAGACCGACGCACTCGTCATCGCGATCTCGCAGCGCCGCCAGGTCGTGTCGCTGTACGTCGACGGCTCGAAGTACATGCTCGAGGACATCCCGGTCGTCCTGGCGAAGGCCAACCAGGCGCTCGCGACGCTCGACAAGTACCGGACGCGCCTCGACCAGGTCTCCACCCGTCTCACCGCCCTGGAGTTCGAGGGCGGGGCGACGCTGCACGACGTCCTCACGGTCCTCCAGCGCTCCGAGCTCGTGACGCGCATGGCCGTCGAGATCGAGCGCTACATCGTCGAGCTCGGCACCGAGGGCCGGCTCATCGAGATGCAGCTCGAGGAGACGATGGTCGGCACCGCCTCCGACAAGGCGGCGCTCGTGCACGACTACCTCACCGACCACGCCGACGAGGCATTCGCCGGAGCGCTCGACCAACTCGGTCGCCTCCCCCACCAGGACCTCCTCGACTTCGGTCGGCTCGCCGAGCTGCTCGGCTACGACCGCAAGCTCAACACGCTCGACTACCCCGTCTCCCCGCGGGGCTTTCGCATCCTCGGGCGTATTCCAAGGCTTCCCAAGCTCGTCGTCAACCAGATCGTCCGCGAGTTCCGCGGATTGGACGAGATGCTCGCTGCGACCGACGCAGAGCTCGAGATGGTGGAGGGCGTCGGAGAGATCCGCGCGAAGGACATCCGCGAGGGCCTGCGCAGGCTGCAGGAGATCAATCTCGTGGACCGGTACTTGCAGACGTGACGTTCGGGCGCCACTCACCACGGCTGCCCGTTGACAAGGAGGACAGGACCATCACTGACCAGATCGAAGAGCAGCTGCTCGAGGCACTCGAGGAGCGCGAGATCGAGAACATCGAGTTCGAGCTCGGCGACAACGTCGTCTACCCACACCACGGCGCCGGCAAGGTCCTGAAGAAGGAGCGCAAGAAGATGTTCGGTGAGGAGCGGGAGTACCTCACCATCAAGATCCTGCACAACGACATGACCGTCATGGTCCCGTGTGAGAACGCGGGCAAGGCCGGTCTGCGCCGGGTCATCGACGAGGACACCGTGAAGAAGGTCCTCGCGGTGCTGCAGGACGAGGTCTCGGAGATGCCGAAGAACTGGAACCGCCGGTTCAAGCACAACCGCGACAAGATCAAGACCGGCGACATCTACGAGCTCGCCGAGGTCGTCCGGAACCTCGCCATCCGGGAGCACGAGAAGGGGCTCTCGACGGGCGAGAAGCAGATGTTCACCAGGGCGAAGAAGATCCTGGCGTCCGAGCTCATGTACGCGCTGGACAAGGACGAGGACGCCGCAGAGGCCTACCTCGACGAGCTCCTCGCGGACTCCGCCGCCGACAAGGCGGTCGCGAGCTAGGGACTCGGCCGTGGCGGTCGCGTTGATCGTGGCCGCCGGCCGAGGCACGCGCCTTGGGTCGAGCGGGCCCAAGGCGCTGGTGGCGGTCGCCGGCCGCCCGATGCTCGACTGGTCGCTCGACGCGCTGCGCGCCGTCGAGGAGATCGACCAGATCGTCGTCGCGCTGCCCGAGGGCCTGGCCGCGCCCGTCGGGACCGTCGGCGTGCCCGGCGGCGCCGAGCGGTCGCATTCCGTGCTCGCCGCGCTGCGTGCGTCCGAGGGCGACCCCGTGGTCGTCCACGACGCCGCGCGCCCGCTCGTGACGCCGGAGATCGTGCGCGCGACGCTCGCCGCGCTGCACGAGCACGGCTGCGACGCGGCGATCGCCGCGGCGCCGGTGCACGACACGGTCAAGCACGCGGTCGACGGCGTCGTGCACGGCACGCTGGACCGCTCGGAGCTCTGGGCGGTGCAGACGCCGCAGGTCTTCCGCCGGGCGGCGCTGGAGGCCGCGCTGGCGGCCGGCGAGGACGTCCTCGCGAGGGCCACCGACGACGCGTCGCTCGTCGAGGCGCAGGGCGGCGTCGTGCGGGTCGTGCCGTCGCCGCCGGAGAACTTCAAGGTCACGACGCCGCACGACCTCCGGGTCGCCGAGCTCCTGCTTAGATCAGCGCCGTGCTGACCGACCTCCACGTCCATCTCCGCAAGGACGACCCGAACACCCCCGCCTCCGAGGCCTTCACGACCGCCAACGCCGACCGCTACCGCGAGGTCGCCGAGGAGCGCGGGATCACCGAGCTCGGCGTCTCCGAGCACATCTACCGCTTCAACCAGTCGCTCGCCGTCTGGGATCACCCGTTCTGGCGGGCCGAGGCGCGCGACGACCTCGACGACTACATCGGCTTCCTCCGCGAGGACACCGACCTGCGCGTGGGGATCGAGGCGGACTTCGTCTTCGGTCGCGAGGATCGGCTCGCGAACCTCCTGGAGAGCACCGATCTCGACTACGTCGTCGGCTCGGTGCACTTCCTGGGCGACCAGGCGGTCGACCACGACGGCTACGACATCTGGGAGACGAACGCGCACCGCCCCGACGAGGTGTGGCGCCGCTACTTCGAGACGCTCGGCGAGGCCGCCGCGACGGGCATGTTCGACATCCTCGCCCACCCGGACCTCGTGAAGGTGTGGGGCGCCCGGCGCCCGTATCCCACCGGTGACCTGCGCCGCTTCTACGACCGGGCCATGGAGGGCATCGCGGAGACGCAGCCGGCGATCGAGCTGTCCACGGCCGGTCTGCGCAAGCCGGTGGGCGAGATGTACCCGGCGGTGCCGTTCCTGGAGATGTGCCTCGAGGCGGGGTGCCCGATCACGCTCTCCAGCGACGCCCACGAGCCCGCGCACGTCGGCTACGGCTACGAGAAGGCCCTGGAGGTGCTTGACTCCCTCGGAGTGCGCGAGCTCGCCGTGTTCGAGGGCCGGGAACGTCGCCTGGAGCCGATCGGTTAGATGGCCGTCACGACCGGCATCGGGTACGACGCGCATCGCCTCGCCTCCGGCCGGCCGTTCATCCTCGGCGGGGTCGACATCCCGTGGGACCGCGGGCCCGAGGGGCACTCCGACGCCGACGTCCTCGCCCACGCCGTCATCGACGCGCTGCTCGGCGCGGCCGGCCTGGGGGACATCGGCCAGCACTTCCCCGACACCGACCCGGCGTACGAGGGCGCGGACTCGATCAGCCTGCTGCGCGACGTCGTCGCGCTGCTCGGTCGCCGCGAGATCCTCCACGTCGACATGACCGTCCTGCTCGAGCGCCCGAAGATCGGGCCCTACCGCGAGTCGATCCGCGACTCGCTCGCCGGCGCGCTGCGCGTCGGTCCCGACCGCGTGAACCTCAAGGCCACGACGGGCGAGGGCATGGGGTTCATCGGGCGCCAGGAGGGCGTCGCCGCGATGGCCGTGGCGACGCTCGGCTGCGACTAGCCGCGCCGCAGCACGAGGCCGGTGGCGCCGTCGGCGAGCGTGAGCGCCGCCAGGCCGGAGCCGATGGCCCGGACGACCTGCGGCGAGGACGACCGGTCGGCGACGCCGTGGAAGTACGCGGCCTGCCCGAGGTTGAGCGCCGCACGCCCGAACATCCACGGCCAGCGCGGCTCGCCGCGCAGGAGGCCGGGGACGAGGGCGAGGTCCGCGAGGCCGACGAGCCGCATCGGCGTCTCCTGGCCCTCGAGCCCGAGCGGCTTGGTGGCGAGCTGCGGGGCAGCGGCGAGGACCGTGCCCGCGGCGAGCGTGATGACGCCGACGAGGGCCGGCATGCGCTCGGTGAGGGACATGGGCGAAGGCTAGCCCCGTGCGGAGCGCTCCTGGCGCCACGCGGCGGCGTCCGGACGACTCACCGAGGGCGGACGGGACCGGGTGGGGAGATCCAGTACCGCATAGCGACACAAATCCTCCCCGCTTGCTCTGCCGCCCGCCGGCGTCTCGCGAGTGCGCGAGCCGGTGGCTAGCAATATTGCTAGCCACCCGATTGCGGCTTTGCGAAGGGGGCGGGCGGAGGGTCGGCCCCGGCGCTGCCACCCACCTCCCGTCCGCCCTCGATGGGCAGTCCGGGCGCCCCTACGACAACCGCGCCTCCTCCAGATCCAGATCCCGCTCCACGGTCCGGCGCACGTCGTCGGTGATGTCGCCCGCGTTGCGCATCGAGACGAGCGCGTCGCGCTCCGCCCCGATCACCTCGCGCATGAAGCTCTGGTAGCGGGCCGAGCGCTCGTCGATCGAGGAGTCGCCGTCCAGCCGCGCCGCGAAGCGCCGCCGGCGGAAGTCGCGCATCGCGCGGGTCCGCTCCGCCGTCTCGTCCGGCACCGCGCCCTCGTCGCGCAGCGCGTCGATCTTGGCCAGCCCCGCCTCGGACATGCGGATCCGGGCGAGCGTCTCCTCCTGCTCGTCCAGGCCGTCGCTGCGCAGCCGGAGCATGTCGACCAGCGGCCCGAGCGTCAGGCCCTGGAGCACGAGCGTCGCCAGGATCACGCAGTACGTCAGGAAGACGATGAGATCGCGGTTCGGGAACGCGCCGCCGCCGTCGACGGTCTCCGGGATCGCGAGCGCCGCGGCGAGCGCCACGGACCCGCGCATCGAGCTCCACCCGACCACGAGCGTGATCCGCCAGGGCGGCGCGCCGTCCTCCTCGTAGAGCCGCGGCAGGACGCGGGGGAGGAAGTCCGCGATGAAGAACACGTACGCCAGCCGGACGACGATCACGACCGCGCTGACGACGCTCGCCCACAGCAGCAGCTCGCCCGTCGTCGGTCCCTCGAGGTCGCGCACGAGACCCGGGAACTGCAGTCCGACGAGGATGAACAGGATGGCGTTGATGAGGAAGACGAGGGTCGACCAGACGCCGGTGGTCTGCATCCGGGTCGTCGCGGTCGTGAGCTCGGCCGAGTGCCAGCCCATGTAGAGGCCGACCGTGACGGCGGCGATGACACCGGAGAGCCCCAGCTCCTCGGCCGGGATGTACGCCGCGAACCCGCTGAAGATGGAGATCGTGATCTCGGTCGGCGGGTCGTCGAGGCGGCGGCGGATCCACCGGAGCCCGACGCCGACGAGCAGGCCCACCGCGATCCCGCCGATGCCGGTGAGGACGAATTCCGGCGCCGCCCACGCCCACGAGAACGAGCCGGTCACGACCGCGGTGATCCCGAAGCGGTACAGCGTGAGCGCCGTCCAGTCGTTCGTGAGGTTCTCGCCCTCGATGATCGTCACGACGCGGCGCGGCACGCCGAAGCGCCGGATGATCTGGGCGGGCGCGACGGCGTCGGTGGGGGAGACGACCGCGCCGAGCACGAAGGCGACGCCCCACGGCAGGCCGATGAGCTCGTGCGCGATCACCGCGACCGCTCCGGTGGTGACGAAGACGAGGCCGACGGCGAGCCAGCCGATGGACCGCACGTTGGCCTTGAGCTCGCGCGGGTTGGAGAAGAAGGCGGCGCCGTACAGGAGCGGCGGCAGGAAGATCAGCAGGACGAGGTCCGGATCCAGCGTGATCTCGCCCACGCCGGGCACGAACCCGACGGCCAGGCCGCCGAGGACGAGCGCGATCGGGTACGGGACGTGGACCTTGCGGGCGAGGATCGACAGGCCGGCGATCGCCACCAGCAGACCGAGAATGGTGAGCTCGAGGTGATCCATCGCCTGGGCCGAGAGAGTAGGACGGTCGGGCCGCCCCGTACGCTGCGCGGCGATGTTGCGCGATCCACGACCACGCGTGCTGGTCCCCATCGTTCCGAGAACGGGGATCTGGTGGCCCGTGGTCGCGTGCTTCGCGATCGCCGCGCTGAGCCTGCTCGAGACGTCCGCGCCGACCTACGACCCGTGGGCCTGGATCATCTGGGGACGCGAGATCATGCACCTCGATCTCGACACGGTCAGCGGCCCGTCGTGGAAGCCGCTGCCGGTGCTCTTCACGGCGCCCTTCTCGCTGCTGGGCGACTCCCTCGCGCCCTCGCTGTGGCTCCTCGTCGCCCGTGCCGGCTCGTTGGGGGCGCTCCTCGTGACCTTCCGCCTCGGCGCGCGCCTCGGCGGCATCGCGGGCGGTCTGCTGTCGGCGCTCTTCCTGCTCTGCTCGCCCTGGCTCGTGCGCAACGCCATGCTCGGCAACTCCGAGGGCCTGCTGATCCTCTTCGTGGTCTGGTCCGTCGAGCGCCACATCGCCGGCCACCACGCGCAGGCGTTCGCGCTCGGGATCGCCGCCGGGATGCTGCGCCCCGAGGCGTGGCCGTTCATCCTCCTGTACGCGCTCTGGCTGCTCTGGACGGACCGCAGCCGCCTGCCGTGGGTCGCCGGCGGCCTCCTGCTGCTCCCCGTGTTCTGGCTCCTGCCGGAGTACTGGGGGTCGGGGGACTTCTGGCGCGCGTCGGAGCGCGCGAACACCCCGAACCCGAACAGCCCGGCCTTCGCCGACCGGCCGAGCATCGCCGTGCTGGGGAACTGGCTGCTCCTGCTCACGCCCCCCGCGTGGGTCGGCCTCGCCGCCGCGCTCGTCCTCGGGATCCGTGAGCGAAGCCGGCGCATCGGCCCGCTGGCCGGCATCGCGCTGCTCGCGATCGCGTGGCTCGGGCTCGTGATGGTCATGACCGAGGGCGGCTACAGCGGCAACTCGCGCTACCTGCTCGCCCCGACCGCGCTGCTCTACGTCGTCGGCGGCGTCGGCATCGCGCGGCTGGCGGGCACGCTGACGATCGAGCGGCCCGGCCGGATCGCGGCGGGGGCGCTCGCCGTGCTGGCGGTCGCGGGCTCGGTGATCTGGGCCGCCCAGCGGATGCCGTTCATGCTGCGCGACACCCGCTTCCAGGCGCAGGTCGCGAACAACCTCGACGTCGCGATCTCGCGCGTCGGCGGGCGCGAGGCGATCCTCGCCTGCGGCAGGCCCTTCACCAACAAGTTCCTCGTCCAGCTCGTCGCGTGGAAGCTGCACGTGCACGGCGAGCAGGTCCTGCTCGACCCCGCACGGGGCGGCACCGTCATGCTCCGGGCGCGCCATGCGCTGCTGGCTCGCGCCGAACCCCCGCTGGACTCGCTCGCCGGGCGTCCCACCCATCGCTTCGGGACACGGACCGCGCTGTGGAGGATCGAGACAGCGTGCGGCGCCTGACTACCCTGGAGCCCACCATGGCCTCCGCGACCGCGCGATTCGGCGTGCTGCACCGCGTCCGCGCATCGTCGCTGGCGATCCCGGCGGGGATCGTCGCGCTCGTCCTGATCATGGGCGTGTCGGCGTACCTGCGCACCCGCGCGCTGCTCGCCGGCTTCTGGATCGACGAGGGGCTGTCGGTCGGCATCGCGTCGCACTCGCTGACGGACATCCCGTCGGTCCTGCGCCTGGACGGCTCGCCGCCGCTGTACTACCTGCTGCTGCACGTCTGGATCTCGGTCTTCGGCAACGGGGAGGGCGAGACGCACGGCCTGTCGGTCGCCTTCGCGCTGCTGACGATCCCCGCCGCGCTGTGGGCCGGTCGCTCCCTGTCCGGGTGGCGGGCGGGCTGGATGGCGGCGATCGTCGCGGCGCTGCACCCGTTCCTCACGTACTACGCGCAGGAGACGCGCATGTACGCGCTGGCGACGCTCCTGAGCCTCCTGGCGGTGACGTGCTTCATCCACGCGTTCGTCCTGCGCGACCGCAGGTTCCTGGCGCCGTTCGCGATCCTCGCCGTGCTCCTCGCCTTCACGCACAACTGGGGGCTGTTCATCCTCTTCGCGACCGGCGTCGCGTTCCTCCTGCAGCTCGCGCGATCCCACGAGCGCCGCCGGCTCCTGCTCGACGGCCTCATGGCCTACGGCGCACTCGTCGTCCTGTACGCCGCGTGGATCCCGACGCTCCTCTTCCAGTCCGCCCACACGGCGGCCCCGTGGTCGACCGCACCGGGGCTGGACAAGCTGATGTCCGCGCTCCTGTCCGTCTTCGGCGGCCCGCGGACCGGCCCGCTGCTCCTCCTCGTCGGCGGTGTGAGCCTGGTCGCGCTGATCTTCGGCCGGCACATCAGGCTGCCGGGCCTCGACCTCGCGCCGGCCCGGGGCGCGGAGGGCGATCGGCGCCGCAGGGTGGCCGAGTCGCTCCTGCTCATCGTCCTCGTCGGGCTGCTCGCCGGCTGGCTGTCCTCGCAGGTCGCGCCCGCCTACACGACGCGCTACTTCGCGGTCATCGTCGGGCCGGGGATGGTCCTCACCGGCGTCGCACTGTCCAACGCCCGCGCGCTGGGCATCGTCGCGATCATCGTCCTCTCGATCATGTGGTGGAACGACCGGTCGGGCGAGCTCAACGGGAAGAGCAACGTCCGCAACGTCGCGGCGCGCACGCTCCTGCGGCCGGTCAACCCCGGCGACCTCGTGGTCTCCACGCACCCCGAGCAGGTCCCGGTGCTGCACTACTACCTCGGCAGCGGGTTCCGCTACGCCGACCCGATGGGCATGGTCGCCGACCCGACGGTCATGGACTGGCGCGACGCACTGGACCGCCTGAAGGCCGCGCGTCCGTCCCGGGTCGAGAACACGCTGGTCGACCAGCTGCAGCCGGGGCAGGCGCTCATCCTCGTGCAGCCGATCCTGCGCGCCTACTACGCGTGGCGCGCGCCGTGGACCGCGCAGGTGAAGAAGCGGGCGATCCAGTGGGAGCGCGTGCTGCAGCGCGACCCGCGCCTGCGCCGCGTCGACTCCTTCCCGCGCTTCGGGCTGAGCCAGCCGCCGCGAGGCGTCCGGGTGGTGCTCTACCGCCGCAGGTAGCACATCGGACGGCGGGTTCCTTCTCCCCGTTAGCCCGTGTTAGGGATCGTTAGCAAGAGCGAGGATTCCGCCGCGAAGCGGGCAAGTTGTCCGCATGAGCATCGTCGACGAGCCGCGGGCCCACCGCGGATCTGACTCCCCTGACAACGATCCCCACGTCGTCATCGGTGGCGGACCCGCGGGACTGACCGCCGGTTACCTGCTTGCGAAGGCGGGGCGCCGCGTGATCGTCCTCGAGGCCGAGGACCAGGTCGGTGGCCTGGCCAAGACGGTCGTCGACCCCGACGGCTACCGCTTCGATCTCGGCGGCCATCGCTTCTTCACGAAGAACAAGGAGGTCAACGACCTCTGGCTCGAGATCATGGGCGACGAGTTCCTCATGCGTCCCCGCATGTCGCGGATCTACTGGCGCAAGAAGTTCCTCGACTACCCCCTGAACGGGACCGACGTCATCAAGAAGCTCGGCCCGATCGAGCTCGCCCGCTGCATGGCGTCCTACGCGGCCGCCGCCCTGAGGCCGAAGGGCAAGGAGGACAACCTCGAGCAGTGGGTGTCCAACCGCTTCGGCAAGCGGCTCTACGAGCACTTCTTCAAGTCCTACACCGAGAAGGTGTGGGGCGTGCCCGCCGACGAGATCGGCGCCGACTGGGCCGCGCAGCGCATCAAGGGCCTGTCCTTCTTCAGCGCCGCGAAGGCCGCCTTCCTCGGCAACAAGGGCAACAAGATCAAGTCGCTCATCGGCGAGTTCCAGTACCCGCGCTACGGCCCGGGCCAGATGTGGGAGCAGATGACCGACCGCATCGAGGAGCTCGGCGGTGAGGTGCGCCTGGAGACGCCGGTCGACCGGATCGAGATCGACGACGACGGCGAGGTCCGCGCGATCCACGCCGGCGGCGAGGTCATCCGGCCTGCCTCCGTCATCTCGTCGCTGCCGCTGCGCACGACCGCCGCGATCGCCGACCCGGTCGCCCCGCAGGAGGTGCGCGACGCCGCGTTCGGCCTGCGCTACCGCGACTTCCTGACGGTCGCGCTCGTGCTCCAGGGCGAGGACATCTTCCCGGACAACTGGATCTACATCCACGAGGCGGACGTCAACGTCGGCCGGATCCAGAACTACCGCTCCTGGAGCCCCTGGATGGTCCCGGACCCCGACACCGCGTGCGTCGGCCTGGAGTACTTCGTCTTCGAGGGCGACGAGATGTGGACGTCCTCCGACGACGACCTCGTCGCGCTCGCGACGCACGAGCTCGAGCAGCTCGGGCTGGCGAAGGCGGACCAGGTCCTCCGCGGCTACGTCGTCCGCGTCCCGAAGGCGTATCCGATGTACGACGCCGAGTACGCCGACCGCGTCTCGACGATCCGCACGTGGCTCGACGGCATCCCCGGCCTGCAGCAGGTCGGCCGCAACGGGCTGCACCGCTACAACAACTCCGACCACTCGATGCTCAGCGCGATGCGCGCGGTCGACAACGTCCTCGACGACGCCGGCCACGACATCTGGGCGGTCAACGTGGAGAGCGCGTACCACGAGGAGCAGACCGACGCGGACACGCCGCAGCCCTACCGCAACGGCAACGCCCCGGTCACCGACGCGATGCGCGCCGAGGAGGACCGGCTGCACCGCCACTCGCGCGAGCGCGAGAAGGAAGTCGCCTGATCGCTTCGCGATCAGGTTGGCAGATCGCAGAGCACCTACTGCCCGCCACCGAGCACCTCGCCGCCCTCAGCCTCCGCCGGGAGGCTGAGGCGGAATCGTGCGCCCCGGGCGGGCGCGCCTGGACGCGACCGCAGCTCCAGGCGCCCGCCCTGGCGCTCGGCCAGCTCGCGCCCGATCGCGAGGCCGAGCCCGAAGCCGCCCTCGCCGCCGCTGCTGCGGCCGCGCTGGAAGCGCTCGAAGATGCGCTCCTCGTCCTCCGCCGCCACGCCGACGCCGACGTCGGCGATCTCGAGCGTCGCGAAGGACCCGTGGTACGCGGGCTCGACCGTGATCTCCGTGCCGGGAGGCGCGAAGCGCAGCGCGTTGTCGAGGAGGATGCGGAGCGTCCGCGCGACGGCTCCCGGGTCGCCGCGGGCCCAGCACGGGCCGGGCGGCGGCATCACCTGGACGGCGACCTCGCGCGTGCGCGCTCGATGCGCGAACTCCGCGGCGACCGCCCGCGCGATCTCCGTGAGCTCGGTCGGCTCGGCGCGCAGCGGCGTCTCGGCGTCGAGGCGCGAGAGGTCCAGCAGGTCGGTCGCGAGGTGCGTGAGGCGATCGACCTCGCCCTTGGCCAGCTCGATCTGGGCCAGCATGTCCTCGCGGTCGACGTTGCGGTCCGCGAGGTCCTCGCCGAGCAGCTCCAGCGTGCCGCCCAGCGACGTCAGCGGCGTGCGCAGCTCGTGCGACGCCGTCGCGACGAACGCCCGCCGCGCGCGCTCCTGCCGATCCAGCGCCGCCTGCATCGTCGCCAGGGCGCGGGCGAGGTCGCCGACCTCGTCGCGCCGCTCGTCGCGCGGAGGCCGCGCGCCGGGGCCCTCCCGGGCGATGCGCAGCGCCGCGGCCCGCAGGCGCTCCAGGCGCGCGGTGAGCGTCCCCACGAGGGCGAGGCCGAGCAGGAGCGCGGCGACGAGGCCGATGACCGCGGCGCGGATGAACGCGGAGCGCACCTCGGAGACGATCGCGGCGACGTCGTCGGACGGGTTGCGGACGGCGAGCACCCAGTCGTCGCGGTTCGTCTTGGGATCGAGCGTCAGCAGCGTGGCGACGCGGGTGTCGCCGTTGCGCGACGTGCTCGTCACCGTCTCGTTCGTCGCGAGGACGCGGAAGATGTCCCGCGGGACTGTCGGGGCCCGCGCCGGTGTCGTAGGGGTACGGGTCGATCGCGGGCGTCGCGTCGGTGAGGATCACGCGCGAACCCGTGCGGCGGTAGAGCGCGAGCGCCAGCTCGAGGACCTCGCCGTTGAGCTGCCCGCGGCTCTCGCGCAGGGCGTCGTTGAGCTGCGGGCGCGCCGTGATCACCGCGGTGCGCAGGCTCTGCTCGGCCTGGCGCTCCAGGCGGTCCTGCAGCGGGGAGAGGAGGGCCAGGGCCGCCGCGCCGAGCGTCACCGCCGCCGTCGCGACGAGGGCCAGCAGCAGCCTCGGGCGCAGGCCGAAGCCGCGCCGGCCGCGGCGCGGCCCGCCGCCGTCAGCCCCCGCGGACCCGGTACCCCGCCCCCCGGACCGTGAGGATGAGCGCGGGCTGCTCCGGGCGCTCTTCGAGCTTCTCCCTGAGGTGGCGGATGTGGACGTCGATGGCACGTGGATCGCGGTAGGCGCTGTCGCCCCAGATCGCCCGCAGCAGCTCCTGCCGGTTGAACAGGTGCCCTGGGCGCGACATGAGGCACTGAAGCAGCTCGTATTCCGAGAAGGTCAGCTTGACGGGCTCGCCACGTAGCTGCACCTCGCGGTCGCGCCGGTTCAGCAGGACATCGCCGTTCTGGATGACGTTCTCGTCGAGCAGGCGACCGTGCGCGCGGCGCATGACGGCGCGGATCCGGCTGCGCAGCTCGCCGAGCCCGAACGGCTTGGTGACGTAGTCGTCGGCGCCCGCCTCGAGGCCCAGCACGATGTCCGCCTCGCTGTCGAGCGCGGTGAGCATGATGATCGGGACGACGTTGCGGCGGTTGCGCAGCTCGCGCGCGACGTCGTGGCCGGCGAGGCCCGGACCGAGCGCGACGTCGAGCAGGATGATGTCGAACGGCGCCGCGACGGTGGCCTCGAGCGCGGCCTGCCCGTCGCCGACGGCGGTGACCGTGTGGCCCTCGCGGGTGAACGAGCGCGCGAGCATGTCGCGCAGCGGCGCGTCGTCGTCGACGACGAGGATGCGCAGGGCGGCGGCGGTCGGGGTGCTCACAGGGCGTCGAGGACGATGACGACGCACGCCGCCGCGCTGATGAGCGTCACGCCCACCCAGAGGATGCTCGGCAGCGGGGAGCGCGGCAGGGGCTCGTCGTGGCGCATGGCGTGCTGGATCGCCGTGTAGTGGCCATGGCTGGAGGCCGCCATGGCGAGTCCGAGCACTGCGAGCGGGATCGCCAGCGCCCAGCGCGCTCCGGGCAGGCCCTCCAGGAGCTGCGCGCTGGCCAACCCGCCCGCGATGAGCGCGATCGAGGTCCTGATCCACGCCAGGAGCGTCCGCTCGTTGGCGAGGGAGAAGCGGGCGTCAGGCTCCTCGCCGTCGTCTAGGCGGCGACCCATGCGCCGTCACGCCGGCCGAGCACGAGGGAGCGCTCGCCGCTGTCGGTGACGGCCCGGAAGACCGCCCGATCCTGGTCCGTCCCGGGGTTGTCGACGACCTGGACGAGGTGCAGCTCGCGCAGCTCCTCGTCGCTGTAGGTCTGCGCGAACACCGCACGCGCCGCGTCCTCCAGCCCCGCGCGCTCCCAGCCCTTGTCCTCGGCGTGCGCGGCGGCGAGCGCCTGGTCGGCCGCGCGGAGCTGGACGTGCAGGTCCGCGGACCGCGACTCGGTCCGGCGGGTCGTGGCGATCCAGCCTCCGATGGCGAGGAGGATCGCGAGGACGACGACGACGATGATGATGATGGCGAGCGTGCTCAGAAGCTCAATTCAACACGGTTCGGGTGACGAGGTGCGCTCCGACCTTGCGCTTGACCCGCTGCAGCGCGTTGTCGACCGCCTTGGGATCGCATGTGAGTCGCCCGGCGATCTCCTCGTAGGAGCGACCATCCAGGTACAGCGACAGCGCCCGGGACTCGAGCTCGGAGAGCGTGGTCGAGAGGCACCCGACGAGGGCCTTGAGCTCCTCGGAGGAGATGACCTGCAGCGCGGGGTCGTGCACCGAGGGCCCGGGGATGACCTCCTCGAGGGTCGGCTCGCCCTCGGGCGCGCTCGCGGGCGTCTGCGAGAACGACACATAGCCGTTGAGCGGCGTGTGCTTGTTGCGCGTCGCCGTCTTCACCGCGGTGATGATCTGCCGCGTGATGCAGAGCTCCGCGAAGTTGCGGAACGACGACTCGCGGTCCGAGCGGTAGTCGCGGACGGCCTTGTAGAGGCCGACGAGCCCCTCCTGGATGAGGTCCTCGCCGTCGCCGCCGGCCAGGAAGTAGGACGACGCCTTCAGCCGGACGAAGCCGTAGTACCGGCGCACGATCCGGTCGTACGCCGTCATGTCTCCCTGCTTCGCAAGGGCGATGAGGTACATGTCATCGACCTCGACGTGAGCTGAAGCCGTCTGGGTGATGCGGGCCACGTGCAGTCCTCCTGGTCCGCAGCCGTGCGGACCCGGTCGTCAGCGACGTGGCGGACCCCTCCCAGGGCGCCAGCGTGCATATATGGGGATGGACCTCAAGCTCGAGTCGAGCCTGAGAAGCGTGAAGTTACGGAGCCTTCCTGCCGGTGTCAACCTGTTGGTCGCGACCTTGCACCGCCGCGTAGAGCAACACGGCCGCCGTGGCGCTCACGTTGAGCGATTCGATGCGCCCCCGCAGCGGCAGGGACACGAGGTCGTCGCAGCTCGACGCGACGCGCGGGCGCAGGCCCCGGCCCTCCGCGCCGAGGACGAGGACGATCCCCCCGCGCCAGTCGACGGCGTCGTAGCGCGTGCGCGCCCCGGCCTCCGCGCCGTAGACCCAGCATCCGGCGTCGCGCGCCTCGCCGAGCGCGTCCGCGAGGTTGCGCACGATGGCGATGGGCAGGTGCTCCACGGCCCCCGCCGACGCCTTGGCGACCGCCGGCGTGACGTGCGCGGCACGCCGCTCGGGCAGCAGGAGGCCGGTCGCGCCCGCGGCCTCGGCGGTGCGGCAGATCGCGCCGACGTTCTGCGGGTCCTGGACCTCGTCGAGGGCGACGAGCAGCGGCTCGGGCCCGGCGAGCAGGTCGCCGAGGTCCGCGTAGGGGTAGGGATCGACCTCCGCGACGACGCCCTGGTGGTCGCGCGAGCCCGACCGCGCCTCGAGCTCCTCGCCCGTCGCGCGCTGAACCCGCTCGCCCGCGAGCCACGGCTCCTTCGCGGCACCGGTCGTCGCCCAGACGTGGTGGACGCGGCGGCGCCGCGCCCGCAGCGCCTCGTGGACGGGGTTGCGGCCGTAGAGGAGCTGTCGGCTCACGGGACGGGCACGAGCTCGGGCCCCGACGGCCCGTCCCGCACCTCGTAGCCGCGCGCCCGCAGCTCGTCGCGCAGGCGGTCGGCCTCGGCGAAGTCGCGCTCGGCGCGCGCCGTCTGGCGGCGCTCGAGCAGCTCCTGCTCCTCCGCTCCGACAGCGACGTCCTCCACCGACGCGAGATCCTCGAGCCCGAGGACGCCGAGCATCTCGGCCAGGTCGTCCCGGCCGACGCCGGAGCGGCGGTTCGCCTCGTTGACCCATGCCGCGAGGTGGCTCAGCGCCCGCGCGGTGTTGAAGTCGTCCGCCAGCGCGTCGAAGAACGCCTCCTTGTGCACGGCCATGTCCTCCGGGGACGGGCCGTCGACGAGCCGGCGCGCCGTCTCCCGGATGCCGGCGACGCGTGCCGTCGCCGCGCGCATGCTGTCGTCGTCGAACGCGATCGGCTGGCGGTAGTGCCCGCTCGCGAAGAACATGAGCAGCGCCTCGTTGCCCCACCGGTCGAGGACGGCGTGCAGCGCCGCGACGTTGCCGACGGACTTCGCCATCTTCTCCTCGCCGAGCTGCAGCATGCCGTTGTGCATCCAGATCCGGGCGAGCTCGGCGTCGCGCGCGCGGCGTGTCTGCGCCGCCTCGTTCTCGTGGTGGGGGAACGCGAGGTCGTTGCCGCCGCCGTGGATCTCGAAGCCGACGCCGAGGAGGTCCTCGGCCATCGCGGAGCACTCGATGTGCCAGCCGGGGCGGCCGCGGCCCCAGGGCGCGTCCCACGACGTGTCCTCGCCCTCCTTCTGCGCCTTCCAGAGCGCGAAGTCGAGCGGGTCCTCCTTGCGATCGGCGCCCTCGACGCCCTCGCCCTGCTCCATCTGGTCGGGCCGGCGCTTGCTCAGCGACCCGTACTCCGGGTCGGAGCGCACGCGGAAGTACACGTCGCCGTCGACGGCGTAGGCGGCGTCGCGGTCGATGAGCTCGGAGATGAGGCCGACGATCGAGTCGATGGTCTCGGTCGCTCGCGGCTCGGCGTCCGGGCGCCCGAGCCCGAGGCGGCTCGTGTCCTCGACGTAGTGGGCGGTCATCTCCTCCGCGAGCGGGGAGGAGGGGACGCCCGCGGCGACGGCGGCGCCGTAGATCTTGTCGTTGACGTCGGTGACGTTGATGACCAGCGTCGGCTCGTAGCCCTCGTGCGCCAGGAACCGCGCGAGCTGGCTGAACACGACGAACGGCCGCGCGTTGCCGACGTGGATCCGCGCGTACACGGTCGGCCCGCACGCGTAGATGCCGACCTCGTCGCCCCTGCGGGGCGTGAGGACCTGCAGCTCGCCGGAGCGGGTGTCGTGGAGGCGGACCGTGCGCACGCCGTGGACACTAGAGTCCCGCCGCGATGCCACGGAAGGCCATCGACCGCCGCGCGTTCCTGGGGACGTCCGCCGGCGCATTCATCTGCACGATCGGTGGGCGCGAGATCGCGGTGCGATCGCCGCAGGACGCCACGAAGGCCGACGCCGCGGCCCGCGCTGTCGCGCGGCCCGCGCAGGCCGAGCCGACGGGGCCGTTCCCCGCGCCGCAGCCCGCCGCAGGCGGCGCGCGGCGCGAGTACTGGATCCAGGCGCGCTCGCTGCGGTGGGATCCGATCCCCACGGGCCGCGACGACTGGCACGACGTGCCCGTCCGGGGCAAGCGCACGTTCCGCGCCTTCACCTACCAGCTCATGACGGCCGGGTTCGCCCGCCCGGCGGCGCCGGCCTCGATGCCCGGGCCCGTCCTGACCGCCGAGGTCGGGGACCTGCTCGTCGTCCACTTCCGCAACGCCGACGAGGAGCTCGGCCAGCCGGTGACGATGCACCCGCACGGGGTCCGCTACAACCCCGACTACGACGGCTCGTACGTCGGCGCCTACACGCGCCCCGGCGGCTTCGTCGAGCCCGGCGAGGAGTTCACGTACCTGTGGGAGGCGACGCCCGACAGCGTCGGCGTCTGGCCGTACCACGACCACGGGCCGAACCACATGCTCAACACGTTCCGCGGGCTCTTCGGCGCGATCGTCATCCGGGAGCGCGGGGCGAAGGCGCCCGACGTCGAGCAGGTGCTCGCGCTGCACGCGCTGGCGCCGCCGGTCACGGGGCTGCGCTCGTCGCTGCAGGCGATCAACGGCCGCGCGTACGCCGGCAACACGCCGACGATCCGCGCCCGCGTGGGGCAGGACGTCGCGCTGCACGTGATGGGCATGGACGACGCGTGGCACGACTTCCACATCCACGGCCACCGCTGGCGCGACCCGAGCGGCGCCTTCGTCGACACGCCGAGCGTGGGACCGAACGAGGTCATCACGGCCCGGTTCACCGAGGACAACCCCGGTCGCTGGCTCTACCACTGCCACGTCTTCTCCCACCAGGACGGCGGGATGGCCGGCTGGTACGTCGTCGATGCGTAGCCTGCTCGCCGTCCTCGCGATCGTCTCCGGTGCCTACGAGCCGGGGACGGTGCCGCCCGAGTCCTCGCCGCAGCCGTCGTCCTCCGGCCGCGTCCTGCACGTCGGTCGCGGCGGCATCCAGGCCGCGGTCGACCGTGCCCGGCCGGGCGACACGATCCGCGTCCGGCGCGGCACCTACCGCGGGCGGGTGGAGATCCGCGGCGCGTCCAAGCGCGGGGTGAGCCTGCTCGGCGACCGCGCGACGATCCAGGGCGCGGTCGACGTTCGCGACACGGCCGCGATCACGCTGCGCGGCCTCACGGTCACGCGCGGTGTGAGCGTCGACGACGTCGACCGCTACGTGCTGGACGGGCTGCGCCTCGTCGGCTCCGGTGTCGCGGTCCGGCGCTCGTCCGGCGGCACGATCTCGCGCGTCCTCGTGCGGTCGGCCCCCGTGGGGATCGCGCTCGCCGACTCACCCGCGCAGCTGCGCGCGACCCGCACCTTCGTTCGCGACGTCACCGTGCAGGGCAACGCCACCGGGATCGCGCTCGACGGCGTCCGCGCGGTCACGGTCAGCCGCGCGCGCGTCCTCGGCAACGCCACCGGCGTGGCGGCCACCGCCGCCCGCGAGGCCGTGCTGTCGGACTCCGACGTCAGCGGGTCGCAGATCGGCGTCTCGCTGTCGGCCGGCACCGACCTGCTGCTCAGCGGCAACCGCCTGCAGTCCAACGTCACCGATGTCGTCCATCCCCCGGAGGTCCCATGATCACGCCGCTCCTCGCCGTCGTCGCAACGTTCCTCGCCGGATCGACCCCGTCGAAGACGGTCGAGGTGGGCGACAACTTCCTCGCGCCGACGAAGCTGACCGTGGACAGCGGGACGCGGATGACCTTCAAGTGGGCGGCCGCGAACGCCAACCAGCACGACGTGAAGCTCACCTCGGCCCCGAGCGGCGTGACGAAGTGGAACTCGGCGGTGCGCACGACGGACTACACGTACCGCCGCACGCTCACCAAGGCCGGGACCTACAAGATCATCTGCTCGCTGCACCCCACGCAGATGCGGCTCACCGTCCGCGTGCGGAGCGGCGACTAGCTCTTCTTCGGGGTGACGCTGACGGCGTCGATGACGAACACGAGCGTCTCGTTCGCCCCGATCGTCGGCGGCTGTCCCTGCTCCCCGTAGGCGAGGTTCGGCGGGATCACGAGCAGGCGGCGACCGCCCTTCTTGATGCCGACGAGCCCCTGGTCCCAGCCCGGGATGACGCTGCCGGCGCCGAGCTCGACGTCGAGCGTGTCGCCGCGATCCCAGCTGGCGTCGAACTCCTGGCCGGTCGACCAGCCGAGACCGACGTACTTCACCTTCACCGTGTCGCCCGTCTTGGCGGCCGGGCCGGTGCCCTCGACGAGGTCGACCGTCTCCATCTTCTTGGGCGGCTTGCCGTCCGGCACCGCGACGGAGGGCTTCTCCTTGAGGTTCGTCGGGTCCTCGACGTTCACGTCCTTGGCGGCCCGCTGCGGGCCACTGACCGTGGTGGAGGTGTCGCCGGACGTCCCGTCGTCGTCGGAACCGCAGGCGACGAGGCCGGTGCCGAGGCAGCCGGCGAGCAGGAGTGCGGTGATGGCTCGTCGTGTCATTGCGGCGCCGAAGCGTACTCGGGGGCGGCGAGTCTGAGCGCAGACCCGGATGGGTAGCTTGCCCCGCCATGGAGGACGGGATCACGTACGGCAGCCTCGACCACGGTGGAAGCGATCGCTTCCAGCGCCTTCGCGCCGAGCTCGGCGTCGGGACGTTCGGCCTGAACCTCATCCGCCTCGCTCCGCGCCAGCGCGGGCGCATCCACGCGCACGAACGGCAGGAGGAGGTCTACGTGGTCCTCTCGGGCACGCTGACGCTCGGCCTGGCGGACGGTGAGCGCGAGCTCGGCCCCAACGAGTGCGTGCGCGTGGCGCCCGGCGTGCGCCGCCAGATCATGAACCGGGGACGCGAGCGCTGCGTCCTCCTGGCGATCGGCGGCGCCGAGGCGCACAACGGGCGCGACGGCATCGCCTTCGACGAGTGGGACTCCCCGGAGGGACGCTCGCCGCAGGACGCGCCGATGCCACCCGATCTGCCGGTGTAGGAGTAACGTCCGCCGCGCGTGGCGGGCCTGGGAGAGCTCGCCGCACCCAACGGGGAGAGGATGCTGTGGCCGGAAGGACCACGGTCGGCTCGCGCGTGCTCGCACTTGCCGCCCTCGCGTCGCTCACCGCCGCTGCCGCGGCGGAGGCCGACGAGCGCACCACCGTCGCGGCCGCCAGAGCGGTCGACCGCACCTGCCACGCGACGCAGACGCGCTCGGGCGCGGCGGGCGTCGACGTCCACCGCTACACGGCCGAGGCCACCGGTCTCGTCCAGGCGCGGCTGAGCGGAGGCGGTGACTGGGATCTCGGCGTCTTCGACGCGAGGACCGGGCGCAGCGTCGCGGGCTCCGCCGCGCTGCGGTCCAACGAGCTCGCGGAGGGCTTCGTCCGCCGCGGCCAGCGGCTCGTCGTGCAGGCGTGCCGCGTCCGCGGCTCCGCGCGCACGGCGCGGCTGCGGATCGCGACGGTCGCGCTGCCGCAGGCGAGCGCGTCCTCCGACGGGCCGACGCAGGTCGTCACCGTCCGCACGGACAGCCGCGGCATCGCGCGAGCTGCAGGCCGCCGGACTCGACGTCAGCGAGCACGCCGGCGCCGGCGGCATCGACGTCGTGCTCCACGGTGCGCGCGATCGCGCCACGCTGCGCGCGACGGGGATGGCGTTCGACGTGAAGGTCCGCGACGTGGAGGCCCACGACCGTGCGGAACGCCGCGCGGACCAGGCCTGGGCGCAGGCGCGCGACGAGTCGGCGCTGCCCAGCGGCAACACCGCCTACCGGCGGCTTCCCGACTTCGAGGCGGCGCTGAAGGCGCTCGCGGTCGAGTACCCGGGGCTCGTGAAGCCGATCACGCTGTCGCACCGGTCGTTCGAAGGCCGCGACATCGTCGGCATCGAGATCACGCGCGACCCGCTCGCGCAGGACGGCAAGCCGATCTTCCTGAACATCGGGACCCATCACGCCCGCGAGTGGCCGTCGGCCGAGCATCCGCTCGAGTTCGCCTACGACCTGCTGCGCAACTACGGCAAGGACGAGCGTGCGACACGGCTCGTCGACCAGGCGCGGACGATCGTCGTCCCGATCGTGAACCCGGACGGCTTCAACGTGTCCCGCGAGGCGCAGAGCGTCCCCGAGGACCAGAGCTTCACGGACACCGACCTCGAGTACCGGCGCAAGAACTGCCGCGTCGCGCCGGGCGCCACGGCTCCCGTCGACTGCGCGACGCTGCCGCGCTCGACCGGCGTCGACCTCAACCGCAACTACGCGGGCTTCTGGGGCGGGCCGGGCGCGAGCCCGGACCCCGCGGACGACACGTACCGCGGCGAGGGCCCGGCGTCTGAGCCCGAGGTGCAGGCGATCCGCGACCTCATCGCGACGCGCCAGATCACCAACCTCATCACCAACCACACGTTCTCGAACCTCGTCCTGCGCCCGCCGGGCGTGGCGGCGGTCGGCTTCTCGGTCGACGAGCCGCTGTACCGCGACCTCGGCCGCAGGTTCGCGGACACGAACGGCTACGCGAACATCCCGTCGTTCCAGCTCTACGACACGACCGGCGCGACCGAGGACTGGTCGTACTGGACCGCCGGTGGGCTCGGCTTCACGTTCGAGATCGGCGACGAGGCGTTCCATCCGGAGTTCTCGCACGCGGTCGTGGGCGAGTACCTGGGCCGCGAGCCCGCCGCAGGGGCGGGCAAGGGCGGCAACCGCGAGGCGTACTACCGGATGCTCGAGGCGACGGTCGACGCCGCGAACCACTCGGTGATCCGCGGTGAGGCGCCGAAGGGCGCGACGCTGTCGATCGCCAAGGCGTTCGAGACGGAGACGTCGCCGGTGCTGCAGCCCGCCGCCGACGGCTCGCTGCAGCCGACCGCACCGCTCCGGTTCCCCGAGCGGCTGGACAGCTCGATGGTGACCGGAGGCGACGGCGCGTTCAGCTGGGCGGTGAACCCGTCGACGCGGCCGTACGTCGCCGGCCGCTACGGCCGCGAGCCGCTCGGACCGGTCCCGCCGGGTGTGCCGCTGGTCAACCCCGCCGGCGTGCCGGAGGAGAACCAGGAGGGCAACATCCTCGACGGCGCCTACGAGGAGGCCACGTTCACGGTGCCCGCGCCGCCCGAGGGCGACGCCGGCCAGGTGTTCGTCGACGTGGGCTGGACGAACCCGGCGACGGACTGGGACGTCTACGTCTACGACGAGACCGGCGCGCAGATCGCGTCGGCCGCGACGGGCGGGACGAACAGCGAACGCGCGACGATGCTCCTCCCGGACCCCGGGACGTACACGGTGCGGTTCGTGAACTACGACCAGGTCGACGGGGCGCCCGCCGACGACTGGACCGGCAGCGTGACGTTCGCAGCCCCGACGCCCGCGGTCCCGGGGACGACGGAGGCCTGGACCCTGACGTGCACGCGGCCCGACGGGCAGCCGACGACGCCGCAGCAGGTCGAGGTCGCGCGCGGCGCGACCGCCGACGTGGGCGACGCCTGCGCGACGGCCGCGCGCTGACGCTGACCTACACTCCGGCGGGTCCGCTCGCGGGCTCGCCGGAGTAGCTCAGCTGGTAGAGCAGCTGTCTTGTAAACAGCAGGTCGTCGGTTCGAATCCGATCTCCGGCTCTCGCTCACCGGGCGGCGCGCCTGCCGATGCCGAACTCCATGAGGTCCTTGCCGACGATGAGCGTGCCGTCGTAGCCGCGCTGACCCTGCAGCCAGCGGGACTCGGGGTTGTTCAGCGGCACCATGTGCGAGAGCACCGTCTTGGCGGCACCGGCGCGCTGCGCGACGCTGCCGATGTCCTCGATGGTGGTGTGCGACTCCAGCAGGTGCCCGAGTGTCGCCTCCGCCGCCGGAGTGCGCGGCTCGGGGAACAGGGCTTCGGCCCAGGCGCGGTCGATGATCTCGTGCACCAGGATGTCCGAGCCGGCCGCCAGCTTGACGAGGTTGTCGCTGGGGGCGGTGTCACCGGAGAAGGTCACCGTTCCGTCGGCGGTGTCGAAGCGGAACGCCAGCGACGGGAACACCGGCGCGTGGTTGACGAGCGTCGCGGTGACCTTGACCCGGTCGTCCTCGTAGACGAGGAACGGATCGACCGGGGGCATCGGGTTGGTGTCCACCGGCACGGGCACCCCGGTCGGCAACGCGATGTCGTGAACCTGGAAGACGTTGGTCGGGTCCACGCCGCCGCTGCTGCGGATGCGATCGTTGAGATCGTTGGCGAACGCCTTGCGCAGATAGCCGTTCATGCCGACGGTGCCCGGCGTCGGATCGGCGGGCTCCACCACCGGCGGGGCGGGCCGGTTGCCGAACACCGGCGGCAGCCCACCGCGATCGCCGGGCCCGTGGACCTGCACCGGCTTGGTCGGGTCATCGAGCCCGTTCCACATGCCGGTGAGGGGAAAGGCGGGGAAGTCGACGATGTGGTCGGAGTGCAGGTGCGTCAGGAAGATCCCCTTGAGGCCTTCGAAGGCGCGGTTGCCCGGCCTGGAGGGCGTGCCCAGGCCTGCCTGCACGAACTGCCGAGGGGTCCCGTGGCCGCAGTCGATGAGATAGACCGCCCCGTCGACCACCAGCGCCGAGGAGATCCCTGAGCTCTCGGCATACACGCTGGGTCCTCCTGCCACGCCCAGCAGCACGAGCCGTGTGCGGTACTTCGACGCGTCGCCCTTCGACGGTGGAGTTGCCGGCGTGCTCTGCTGCCCGGCCGACGCTCGCGCCGGTCCAAGCCCCGCGCCGACGGCGCCCGCCGCGGCGGCGGCCCCCGCGCCCTTCAGGAGTGACCGTCGCGAGACAGCCATCGCCATCGCCTGACCGATGACCTCACACATACGCGTGCCTCCCTCTGACCCGTGTGCGTGGTACGGGCCAGCACCGTAGACCAGGATGCTGCTTGGCGCGAGCGCGGTGCACGTGCGGTCATGTCGTCCTGCATGAGATGGGTGTTGATGGCGTTTGCCGGCCGCGGTAGCGGCCGATGATCAGCAGCGAGTAGTCGATGCCTGCGCCCAGCGCGATCATCATCGCCAGCACCGTGGAGAAGGTGGGCAGGCCCAGCGGGGCTGACAGCGCGGCCAGCAGCAGCTGGCCGCCGAGCACGCCGATCAGCGCGCCGATCAGCGTCGCTCCCATGGCGGCCACGGAGCGGAACAGCACGGTGAGCAAGATCACCGCGATCAGGACGCCGACCAGCTCGCCGATGGGTGCGTCCTGCTCGGCGGCCAGATCGATCAGCGCGCCGCGGGCCTCCACCTGCACGGCGGGCGCGGCGGTCTCGCCGGCCGCGATGAGGGCTTCGCCGTCCTGCTTGTCGATCTGCGCGGGGTCGGTGGAGTAGCGCACGTCGACGGCGGCCAGGCGCCCGTCCTGGGAGATCTGTCCGCCGGGCTCGAACGGGCTCTGCGCCAGCGCGACGCCGGGCAGCGCCCGGACCTTCACCAGCGCGCCTTCGATGGCCGCCTTGGGCGCGGCGTCAGAGACCTCGCCTTCGTTGACGGTGAACACCAGGGTTGAGTCCGCGCCGCCGAAGGCGGGTGCATGCGCCTGGAACAGGTCGATCGCCTGTTGGGACTCCGCGCCAGGCAGGGAGAAGTCGTCGCGTGCGTCCCCGGCGACGCTGACCGCCACCACCAGCAACACCAGGACACCGGCCGCTGCCGCCAGGCTGCGCTTCGGGTGCGATGACAGGACGCGAGCCAGACGCGCGAGCAGCTGCGAGAAGCCCGTGCCGGCGCCGTGAGGCGTGCGTGCGGGCGGCCGCTCCGGGGCGGAGATCGACATGTCCAGCTCCTGACACCTGCATGGAGGCGCGGATCGCACTGGGGTCGACAGGTGACGCCGGCCAGAAGCGTTGGAGCCGCTGAGGATGGTCCGCCGAAGCAGCGAACCTGGGCGCGACCGTACAGGAAACTGAGTACCGACGATAGGGGTCGCGAGGTGCGGCCCCTGCGAGGGCTGAGGTCCGGTTCCCGGTCGACGCAGGCTGGGCCGCGCGGGCCATGGCGCTCAGGTCATGTGCACCCGGATGCCGCTCGTGCGCAGCTGCGCGCACACGACCGGGTAGGTCTGCGCGCCGGCCATCGTGTTCAGGCGGTCGAGGATGCGGGAGCGGATCTCGGTCTCGTCGAGGCCTTCGACCTGGGGCTGGTTGACGAGCGCGTGTCCGGGCGCTCCGGGTCCGCAAAGCGAGAAGTCCCGAGGGCAGGCCGCACGTCGCGCCCGGGGTTCTCCGCACCCCCTGCGGGGGGTCTGCTGCGTGCCGGACGAGGCACGTGCGACGTAGCGTGCGGGAACCCCCCGACGCCAGACGAAGGAGCCGACCATGGCCCACACGTACGCCGCCCGCCTCACCCACGGTGCTGCATCCGCCCGCAGCCGCACCGAGTCCCCCGACGAGGTCGCGCTCGAGCGCCGGTCGCTGAGAGCCCGGGCGAATCTCGCCCTCGTCGCGATGTGGGCCGGCCTGGCCGTCGCCATCGCCGCCTACGCGATCGACCGCGAGAGCGTCGGCGCCGGCGTGCTCGCCGTGTTCGTGGTCGCGCAGCTGATCGTCCCCTGGCGGGCCGCCTTCCGCAGCGAGGACGAGGAGCCCGCGCAGCGCCCCATCGCCTTCCCCGCGTGATCGTCACCGAGCGGCTCGTCCTGCGGCCCTTCCGCGCGAGCGACCTGCCCGCGTTCGTCGCGTACCGCAGCGACCCGGACGTCGCTCGGTACCAGGGCTGGGACGCGAGCTTCTCGATGGCCGACGCCGTGCGCTTCCTCGCCGAGCAGGACGCCGTCGAGCTCGGTGCGCCCGGAGCCTGGACGCAGCTCGCCGCCGTCGACCGCGTCGACGGGACGCTGCGCGGCGACTGCGCGGCGTGCATCTCGGCCGAGGAGCCGGGCTCGGCGGAGATCGGCGTCACGTTCGCGCGCTCGAGCCAGGGGCGTGGCTACGCGACGGAGGCGCTGACGGCGCTGCTGACGACGCTGTTCGACGAGCACGGCGTCGAGCGCGTCCACGCGGAGTGCCATCGGCGCAACCGCGCCGTGCACGCGCTGCTCGAGCGCGTCGGCCTGCAGCGGGAGGGGATCACCGACGATCCCGACTGGTGCGTCTTCGCTATGCGTCGCCCATGAGGGCGTCGGCCTCGTACTGGTCGCCCTCGAAGATCCAGATCTCGTCGATCTCCTCGCCGCGGACGCGGTAGACGTTCGCCCGCCGGATCTCGACGATCTCGCCGTCGCGGTGGAAGCGCTCGACCACGATGAGCGCGAAGCGGTCGGCGCTCGTGAGCGCGTCGACGACCTCGACCTGCACCTCGTGCTCGCGCGACAGCGCGCGGGCCGCGTTGATGTAGGCCATCGCCCGCTCGCGCCCGCGGTGCTCGCCGGCGAACGACGAGCGACCTGGGATCCGGAAGACGATGTCGTCGGCGAACATCGCGAACGCCGCGTCGAAATCGCCGCGTCGCGCGGCGGCGACGTAGCGCTCCATGACCTGCTCGGCAGCCATCGCCCAACCCTAGTTCGATCCCGAACACCAGTTTTTTGGGAGTGTCCGCAGCTCCGGGTCGGACCAAAGGCCACGGCGGGTCCCCCTCAAGGGGGATGACGGGCGGCCGCGGCGGCGTGAGGATCGCCCGGATCCCGTCCAACACGCAGGAGCATCTACATGTCACGACGTCCCCGCGGCCTCACGGCCGCGCTCGCGGTCGCCGGCTCGCTGGCGCTGACCTCCACGGCGGTCGCCGGGCAGGCGCCACCGCTCCCCACCGCCGCCAACGGCGCCGCGGTGGAGCGGCTCGCCGGAGGCCTCGCCACACCCACGTCGTTCGCCTTCGCGGGCGACACGGTCTTCGCCGGCATCGGGCCCGCAGAGCGCGGTCATCCGCCGACGGGCCTCATGACCGTCGCCAACGGCTCGGCCAAGAAGGTCCCCGGCACGGCCCCGGTCGTGTTCGGCCTCGCGTGGCACAACGACCGGCTCTTCGTGTCGTCCGGCGACAAGATCACGAGCTATCGCGGCTGGAACGGCACGCGGTTCACCGGCTCGCGGATCGTGCGTCGTGCGAACTCGCAGCTCGAGGGCTTCAACGGCCTCGCGTTCGGCCCCGACGGCCGGCTCTACACGGGCGTCGGCCTGAACCCGAAGTACGACCACACCCGCAATCCCGCGCGGTACGCGAACACCGTCATCTCGATGCGCGCCACCGGCGCCGACCTGAAGATCGTCGCGCGCGGCCTGCGCCAGCCGTTCCAGATGACGTTCCCGGCCGGGGCGACGAGCCCGTATGTGACCGACCTCGCGCAGGACGGCACGCGCCGGATCCCGCTCGACCAGGTCGTGGTCGCCAAGCAGGGCTCGAACTTCGGGTTCCCGTCCTGCATCCGCTTCACGGAGAGCCAGTGCGGCTCGGCCACGAAGCCGCTCGTGTTCCTGCCGCAGCACGCCTCCCCGATGGGGATCGGCTCGATCGGGCAGACGCTCTACGTCGCGCTCTTCGGGGGCCTGCAGAAGGAGAAGCCGGTCGTCGTCTCGATGCCGGTCGCGGGCGGGACGCCGACGCCCCTCGTGTCGGGCTTCGTCGCGCCGGTCGTCGCGCTCAACACGAACGCCAACTACGTGTACTTCGGCGATCTCACGGGGTCGCTCTACCGCGTCGCCGTCGCCGCGTAGACAAGTCTCACCCTCGACCTGAGGCTCAGGTGGTGCGGCGGAGCAGCCGCACCACCGCCGCCTCCCATGTCCGCTCCCCGCCGGACGCCGTCCGGCGGTGGACGTAGCGCTCGCGCGCGAGCTCGGTGACCTCGCCGAGCTCGCCCAGCGCGGCGCGCAGCGGCGCGTCGTCCTCGTAGTCCGGATGCGCGTAGGCGATGAGCGCGTCGTCGGTCAGCAGCGAGGCCGCCGCCGCCAGGCCCTCGGGTGCCACGTGGTCGTTGCCGAGCGCGCCGACGAGCGTCAGCGCGTTCGGTCGCAGCGCGCGGATCGCATCCGCGTCCGACGGCGCGAGCTCGGCGACGTCGCCGGTCAGCACGAGCTCGTAGAGGCCGGGGCGGTCGCGCAACGTCGCCCTGCGGGCCTCGGGCTCGGTGTCGATCGCGACCACCGGTCGCAGGCCGGCCGCCGCGAGCGCCTCGCCGGAGACGCCGTTGCCGGCGCCGAGGTCGACCACCCGCACCTCGCCGGTCGCGGCGTCCGCGACCATGCGCGCCACCACATCGGGCGTCGCACAGCCCAGCATCCGCTGGACGACCTCCTCGTAGAGGCCAGGGACCGCGTAGACGCGCCCGTAGTCGTGCATCGTGAAGCGCTCGACGCGGCCATCGTCGAACGTGACCTCGAAGGCCTCCTCGTCGGGGCCTCCGGTCCCTTGCTCGGGGAAGCGGACGGACTGCATCCGCCCGACGCTATCTGGCCGCGGACTCCTGGCCGAGGCGGCCGAAGTGCCCGGTGCTGTCGATCCGCTGCTCGAGCCGGCGCAGCTCCCGGTCGAGGCCGGGTGCGTCCGCCGTGACGGCGTGGCCGCGCTCGCAGAGCACGGTCGCCCCGCGGCGGCCCTCGCCCAGCGTGATCTGGACGGTGGCGGCGCACACCGGACACGCGAGCTCGAGCGGCGCTGAGTCGAAGAAGCCTTCTGCCGACATCATCCCGTGCAAAATCTAGTCAACGCACCGGCGGAAGGACTGCTGCGTGGACACAAGGCCCGCACGTTGCGTGGAAAGCGCTACGCGCTCGCGGCGCGGTGCTCGCCCAGCAGGCGCTCGACCTCGTCGCGGCCGCCGACCGGCCAGGCCGCGTTGATGGCCACGTACGCCCGCTGATCGGCGGGCACGCCGTCGCCCGGCACGATCGCCGAGACCGGGCACGACGGCTCGCAGTAGCCGCAGTCGATGCACTCCTCCGGGTCGATGACGAGCATCGCCTCGGTCTCGTGGATGCAGTCGACCGGGCAGACGTCCTGGCAGGAGCGGTCCGTCGTCCCGATGCAGGCCTCGGTGATGACGTAGGTCATGAGGCGGCCAGGACCCCAGCGTCGTGGAGGAACGCGCCCTGGTCGCGCAGGACGCTGCGCAGCTCGGCGACGTCGACGTCGCGCGGCGCCACGCCCGTGCCGGCCGCGATCGCCGCCGCGGCGCCGGCGGCGTGGCCGGTCATCCAGCACTGCGGGATCTCGCGCATGAACGACTGCGTCGGGGCGTCGCTCGCCACGTGCCGGCCGCCGACGAGGAGCCCGTCGAGCCGCTCCGGGACGAGCGCGCGGTAGGGCACCGAGATCGTCGCGATCTTCTGCGACGGCGACGGCGAGACGCCGACCTCGTCGGGATGGCGGACGCCGGCCCGCCAGTCGTCCATCGTCATCGCGTGCAGGCCCGCGAGCCGCCGCGTCATGCGGATGCCCATCTGGGGCGCGGCGAGCATGATCCACGCGCGCTCGAACCCCGGCGCGTGGCGGCGGAAGAAGTCCAGGTGGGACACCATGCGGCGGCGCGACTCGAGCTCGACGGCGCTGAGGTGCTCGACGTCGAGCCCGCTGTAGCCCGTCAGGCGGGGGCCCATGAACACGACGACGTCGTCGCGCCAGCCGACGTGCGGCGTCTCGACGTAGCCCATCGCCTCGCCGCCCCGCGCCATGAAGTCGCGGTAGCCCTGCGGATCGCCCTGCTTGAACTCCAGCCAGCGGGTGAAGTCGACGCCGGACCACGTGAACGCGGTGTTGATGCAGTGCTGGACGTTGCCGCCCTTGCCGTCGGTCTCGGAGTCGGTGACGTACGCGCCGCCGGCCTGCGCGCAGACGTCGAGGTCGCCGGTGGCGTCCACGACGACCTTGGCCAGGATCGCCCTGCGACCCTGCTTGCTCTCGAAGATCGCGCCCTTGACCTGATCGCCGTCGGTGATCGCCGCGACGACCCAGGAGTGCAGCAGCACGCGGGCGCCGGCGCCCACGAGCATCTCGTGGGAGACGATCTTCAGCCACTCCGGGTCGATCATGGGCGACTTGCAGACCGTGTCGCGGAAGGCGGAGAGCCGCTCGCGCCAGTAGGCGACCTCGTCGGGATCGGTGGACCCCCACAGCTCCGGCCCCGGGCCCGCGACGGCGCCCTGGGGGAGGCGATCGAGCAGCTCGGAGCCGATCCCCGCGATGACCTGCGTGCCCTGCCAGTCGGTCATCCGGTCGATCCAGATCACGAGACCGCCGGCGGAGAGGCCGCCGAGATCGCCGTAGCGCTCGACGACGGTGACCCGCTGCCCGAGGCGGCGTGCCGCGATCGCCGCCGCCGTGCCGGCCGGGCCGCCGCCGACCACGAGCACGTCGGTCTCCTCGTGGACCGGGATCTCGCGAGCCGGCTCCGTGACCGTCGCGGTCGACGGGGAGGCAGGCGGCGGCGAGGTGGGGGCGTCGTCGTCGCCACCGGCGGTGAACCATGCGTCCCGGCCGGTGAAGTAGCTCTCGGCGTCGGGCTCGCGCTGTGCTCCGTGTCCATCCATCACGACTCCAAGGGTTGCAGGTCCATCCCCCTCACAGGTTGCCCAGCAAGCGCTTTCGGATATCCCTCTCGAGCGCGACGTCGCGCCGTTCCGCGCGGCGACCGCGTACGGTCAGGCCCGTCGTGTCAACGTCCGATCTCGGAGGACAGCTCCAGGAATCGCTGCCCGCAGCAGCCGAGCCCCTGCGCGCCGAGCGTGCCGAAACGGCGCTCCCGGCGGGGCGTGCGGCGTTCGCGGCGCCGATCGTCGCTGCGACCGCGCTGCTGTGCGCGGGCGTCGCGACGGCGATCGCAGGTGTCCCCCTGCGCGATCCCAACGCGGTCACCGTCCGGCGTCTGACCGTGGCCGTCGCGATGACCGTCGGGTTCCTGCTGCTCGACATCGTCGTGCGCGCCGCGCGCGCGAACCGGGGCGTGCCCTCCCCGCGCGCGATCGCCGAGGTCCGCCGTACGCGCTGGACGGCGGGCCGCCTCACCGTCGTCGCGGTGGCGGTCGCCTGCTTCCACGTGACCTACCTGGCGTACCGCAACATCAAGAGCGTCGCACCGCTCCTGCGCCCGGGCGACGTGTTCGACTCCCAGCTGCTGGACATCGACCGCTGGCTGCTGGGCGGTCACGACCCGTACGTCGCGCTGCACGACCTGTTGGGCACGGGCGGGGCGGCGCACACGCTGTCGTCGGTCTACATGGTCTTCTTCGCCGTCATCCCGCTGACGCTGGCGGCCGGGCTCGTGCTGCTGCCGGACCTGCGGTCGGGCCTGTTCGTCGCGACCGCGCTCTCGCTCGCCTGGTTGCTCGGCGCGGGCAGCTACCTCATCCTCCCGTCGATCGGGCCCTTCCACTTCGACGCGGCGGCGTTCACGAGCCTGCCCCACACGCCGGTGACTGACCTGCAGGTGTCGCTCATGCAGCGACGTGCCGCCTTCCTCGCCGATCCATCGGCGCCCGGTGCGGCGCAGAGCATCGGCGCCTTCGCCTCCCTGCACACGGCCATCTGGGGCACGATCGTGCTCGCCGCCCACGTCCTCGGCGCGCCCCGCGCGGTCCGGGCGATCGTCTGGGTCCTGGCCATCCTCACCGTCGTCGCGACCGTGTACTTCGGCTGGCACTACATCCTCGACGACGTCGGCGGGGTGATCATCGCGGCGCTGGCGATCGGCATCGCGGCCGCCCTCACCGGGGTGCGGCGCGTCCGGGTAGGACAGGCGGCGTGAGCCGCTCGCGATCCGAGCCCGCATCGGCGGGGCACTTCACGTGGCGCGCCCTCGCGGGCGCGCCGGTCGTCGCCGTCCTGCTCCTCGTGGCGGCCGTGATCGCCTGCGCCGAGGCGGGGGTGTCCTTCCGCGACCCCGACAACGTGGCGGCGCAGTACGTCGTGCTCGTCGGCGCCGGCGTCGCGCTGCTCGTGGCCATCGACGTCGCGCTGCGCGCGGCGCAGCGGACCGGCACGCGCCGGCCGACGCGCGAGGCGATGCGCGCGGTCCGGCGCGAGCGATGGACGCCCCGGCGCGCGGCGGCGGTCGGGATCGCGCTCGTGAGCTTCTACGTCACGTACCTCGCCTACCGCAACCTCAAGGCGATCGTGCCCTTCCTGCGGCCCGACGACCTGTTCGACCGCGAGCTGGCGGACGTCGACCGCGGCATGTTCCTGGGCCACGACCCCGCGGCCCTGCTGCACGGCCTGCTCGGGACCGGCGTCGCGGCGCACCTGCTGTCGACCTTCTACGCCGCGTTCATCGTCTTCCTGCCGCTCTCGCTGGGCCTCGCGCTCGTGTTCTCGCACCGGCTGCAGCTCAGCCTGTTCTACGCGGCGGCGCTGTCGATCAACTGGGTCCTCGGCGCGGCGACGTACTTCCTGCTCCCGGCGCTCGGTCCGATCTACGCCTTCCCGCAGTGGTTCGCCGAGCTGCCGCACACCGAGGCGACGCGATTGCAGCAGATGCTGCTCGACGACCGGACAGGCTTCCTCGCGGACCCGACGAACGGGACGCCGCAGGCGATCGCCGCGTTCGCGTCGCTGCACGTCGCGATGAGCTTCACCGCGCTGCTCGCGGTGTACCTGCTCGGCCTGGGCCGGTGGCTGAAGATCGTGCTCTGGGCGTGGCTCGTCGTGACGCTGATCGCGACGGTCTACCTCGGCTGGCACTACGTCGTCGACGACATCGCCGGCATGGCGCTCGGCGTGATGTCGCTCCTCCTGGCGCGCCTGCTCACGGGCTTCGACCCGCGCACCGCGGCCAGCCAGGAGGCGGTCCCGGTGCGGGCGCCGACGGAGGAGGAGCGCTTCGGCGCGCTGAGCGGAGCCGGCAGCCGCTAGTCAGCCGGCTAGCGGGCGACTGCGGGCGAGGCGTGCTGGATGTTGCCGTGCCCGTTGGAGCGCGCGAGCTCCTCGGCGCTGGCGCCCTCGTCCTCGACCGGCGGGTTCAACCGGCGCTCGAGCTCCCCGAGGATCGTGCCGAACAGCAGGTGGCGCCACGTCGCCTGGGCGAACGCGCGCGGGTTGGCCGCCAGGGGCGGCATGTCGCCGCGTGCGGGGTGGCGCTTGTCGGTCACCAACGTCAGCGGCCAGCTCGCGACATGCTCGAGCAGGCCCACCGCAGGCCCGCGCGCCCAGCCCGGCAGCGGCAGTCGCGGTGCGAGCTGCGAGTAGGCCGCGCCGAAGGCCGCGCCGTTGAGCAGGTGGATCGCCGCACCGGCCGCAGGCCAGGCGCTGCCGCGCGTCACGAGCTTGCCGAGCAGCTCCGTGTCGTCGTAGCGGACGCCGAACAGCTTCTGGTCCAGCGGCTGCTGCAGAGCCCAGACGCCCGCTGCGACCACTCCGGCGACGGCGCCCCGAGTCGCCTGTGAACGGGTCGTTGGCATCCCGTCGAGGACTGTAACGGGCCTCCCGGGGGTGGGTATGCCAACACGTGGATCGGCGGGGTCGACTGCTTGCTCGAGCACAGGGTCGTGGGGTGAACCCCCTCGTCTACTGGATCGTGCGCGCGGCCTTCCAGCCCGCGTTCCACTTCGGGCTCTCCATGCGGCGGCTGCACCGCGAGCGCATCCCGGCCGTCGGCCCGGTGATCCTCTCGTCCAACCACCGCTCGTTCCTCGACCCGTTCCTCATCGCGTGCCTCGTGCGCCGGCCGGTCTACTTCGTCGCAAAACGCGAGCTCTTCGCCATCCGCCCGATCGCGTGGATCCTCGGAGCGCTGGGCGCGTTCCCGATCGTGCGCGGCAGCGGCGACGGCGAGGCGATGGCGACGGCGCTGGCGATCCTCGACCGCGGCGACGTCGTGGTGATCTTCCCCGAGGGCACGCGCGTGCGCCCGGGCCCGCTGGGTGCCCCGCGACGCGGCGTCGGCCGCCTGGCGCTGCAGAGCGGCGCGCCGGTCGTGCCGATCGCCGTCATCGGGACCGAGGACGTCCGCCGCGGCGTGATCTTCCGCCCGCGCCCCGTGACGCTGAGCTGCGGTGCGCCGTTGCGCTTCCCGCGCGTCGCCGATCCGTCGCCGCAGCTCGCCGGTGCGATCACGGACCGCATCTGGCCGAGCGTCGAGCGCGAGTGGGTCGCGATCGGCGGGGAGCCGGGCGTGCTGGCCGCGACGGCCGGCGAGGACGTCCTTCCGGCCGGCGTGAGGGCCGCATGAAGGTAGCCTCCACTCGTGGCTGCGACAGCCCGCTCGAAGGCGGAGCTCGACGAGGAGTTCGCGGAGCTGTACCGGAGTCATCTCCGGGACGTGTACTCGTATGCGTACTACCGGGTGGGCAACCACCACGACGCCGAGGACCTGACGGAGCAGACGTTCCTGCAGGCCTACCGGCATTTCGAACGTGCGCAGGCGGAGTCCGACGGCCGGCCGCTGCGGCCGTGGCTCATCCGCATCGCGCACAACCTGGCAGCGAACCTGTACCGGGACCGGTCGCGACGACCGCAGACGACGATCGACGACACGTCGGGTCTGTCGGCCGTCCACACGACCGAGGACCTCGTGGAGGGCCGCGACGAGCTTGCGCGGATCCTCGCCGGGGTGAAGGAACTGCCGAACGATCGCCGCGAAGCGCTCATCATGCGCTTTGCGTTGGGAATGGACAACCGCGAGATCGCACGGGCGCTCGGGAAGACCGACGGGGCCACGAAGGTCCTGCTGCACCGTGCCATCAGGCAGCTCGAAGGGATCGTGGGTGATGAGCACACCAGGAGCTGACATCGAGACGTTGCTGAGCCGGGCACTGCAGCCCGTCGACCCGCCGGACGGGTTGTCGAGCCGGCTCGAATCGACGCTCGTCGACCTCACCGAGGCCGCCGTGGTCGAGCTGGAGAGCTGGGAGCTGCGCGCCATGCGCGACCCGCGCAACTGGGTGCGGCCGGTGGTCGCGGTCGTCGTGACCGCGACGGCGGGCACGGCACTCGTGATCCTGCGCGTGCGCGCCGGGCAGAAGCGGCGCGTGGCGGTCGCCCACGGGCCGGCCGATCTCGCCGCCAGGACGGCCAAGGCCGTGGCCGGCGAGGCGCGTCGCGTCGTACGCCGCTGATCCGAGGGACGCCGGGCCGCGAATGGCCCGGTGAGGATGCGCATCCGACCATCAGGATCCGACAAGCCGGACGCCGAGCTCGGCGGCATGGCCGACGAGGAGCTCATGCTGCTCGTGCGCCGCGCCGACCCGCGAGCGTTCGCGCTCGTGTACGACCGGCACTGCGGAGCCGCCTACGGCCTCGCCTACCGGATGGTCGGCTCGCGCGGCCTGGCCGAGGACGTCGTGCAGGAGGCGTTCCTCGCGCTGTGGCGCGGCGCCTCGCGCTACGACGGCGCCCGCGGCTCCGTGCGCTCCTGGGTGCTCGGCATCGTCCACAACCGCGCGATCGACGCGCTGCGCCGCACGCTCGTCCACGAGAAGCGGCGAGCCAGCGACGAGGGCCTGGACCGGACCGTTCCGGCCGAAGAGCGAACCGAGGTCGAGGCCGTGCGCAACGATGATGCCCGGTTCGTCCGCGCCGCGATGGACACGCTCCCGACCGACCAGCGGCGCGTCGTCGAGCTCGCCTACTTCAGTGGCTACACGCACACCGAGATCGCAGAGGTCATCGACGTCCCCCTCGGGACGGTCAAGGGACGGATGCGGCTCGGCCTGCGCAAGCTGCGCGACGAGCTGGGCCGAGAGGGGGTGACCCCGTGAGCGAGGAGGACGACCGCCTGCGCGACGAGGCCGCCGCCTGGGTCCTGGGCGCGCTCGACAACACGGAGGCCGCCGAGTTCGTGCGCCGCATGGAGGCGTCGCCCGAGGTCCGCAAGGAGGTCGGCGAGCTGCAGGAGGCCGCCGACGCGCTGCCCTTCTCGGTCCCGCCGGTCGGCCCGCCGCCGGAGCTGCGCGACCGGATCATGGCCGTCGTCGAGTCCGAGGCCGAGCTGCTGCACGCCACGGGCGCGCGCGCCGACCGCCCCTATCGCGCCGCTCGCACGCCGTGGTGGCGGTCGCTGCTGCGTCCCCTGCCCGTCGCGGCGACCGCGTGCGTGCTGCTGCTGGCAGGCGTCGCCGCCGGGCTGCTCATCGGCGGCGGCGGCTCCGAGTCGGCCCGCACGGTGGCCGCGCAGGTCACCGGTGGCGGCACCGCGAACGCGTCGGCGCAGGTCGAGATCGACGACGACCACGCGGAGCTCGTCGTCGACGGCATGAAGTCGCCTGGCGCCGGCCACGTGTACCAGGTGTGGTACGTCCAGGAGGGGCAGACCGACCCGGTCCCGGCGGGTGCGCTCTTCGACGTCGACAGCGCCGGTCAGGGCGCCGCGGCGCTGCCCGGCGGGGTCGACGACGTGAAGTCCGTCCTGGTCAGCGTGGAGCCGGCCGGCGGCAGCGAGAAGCCGACCACGCAGCCGGTCATCGCAGCGAACCTGAGCTGATCTGATCTTGATACGCGGCTGGTAGTTTCGCGAGAGATGGAAGGCGCCACGGCGACGGAGACCTGCTACCGGCATCCTCGTCGTGAGACGGCGGTGCACTGCTCGAACTGCGGGCGCCCGATCTGCCCGGACTGCATGACGCCGACGCCCGTCGGCATGCGCTGCCCGGAGTGCTCGCGGCAGAAGACGCAGGTGCGGACGATGCGGACGATGAGCGCGGACCCGCAGGTGACGTACGCGCTCATCGCGATCAACGTCATCGTCTTCGTCGCGCAGATCGCGACGGGCGGCGGCGGCTTCGACGCGACCTCGGGCAGCGTCTACCGCAACGGCGCGCTGTTCGGCCCGCTCGTCGCCGCGGGCGACTGGTGGCGGATCGTGACCAGCGGGTTCCTGCACGCCGGCCTGCTGCACATCGCCTTCAACATGTACTTCGTCTACTTCCTCGGGACCATGATCGAGCCGGCGATCGGCAAGGTCCGCTTCGCGGTGCTCTACTTCGTGTCGCTGCTCGGCGGCTCGCTCGGCGCGCTGCTGCTCTCCTTCAACAGCCCGACGGTGGGCGCCTCCGGCGCTGCCTTCGGGCTCCTGGCCGCCGGGATCATCCTCATGCGGTCGCGGGGCATCAACCCGATGGAGTCCGGCCTCGTGATGCTCCTGGTGCTGAACCTCGGCATCACCTTCCTGCTGCCCGGCATCTCCGTCGGCGGGCACGTCGGCGGCATCATCACCGGCGGCATCGCGGCGCTGCTGCTGTTCGAGGTGGGCGAGAAGCAGCGCGGGATGCGCGAGGCGGCGCTCGGGGCGACGATCCTGCTCGGCGCGGTCATCGCCGTCGTCTGCGTCGTCTACTCGCGCTCGAAGATGGGGATCTAGCCGCGTCTGCGGCCGCGGTCGGCGACCGCGTGCAGCCGCGCGGGGTCCGGCGTGCCGGGCGCCTTGCGCTTGTTGGGCTCGAGGTCGGGCGGGCGCATCGACGGCGGGACCGGCGCCCCGTGGCGCAGCGCCTCGGCCTGCAGTCCGCGGGCCGGGACGGCCGGGACCCCCAGCGCGTCGGCGACCTCCTGCACGCGGCGACGCTTCGGGCCGGCCGTGAGCGGCAGGGCGAGCGCGAGCAGCTGGGCGTGCTGACCCCGCATGCCCTGCGCGTGCAGCTCCAGGCGCCCCCACAGCGCGACGGCGCCGGCGACGAGGTCGGGCGTCGCGGCGGACGCGGTCCGCTGCACCGGCGTGTAGCGCGCGTAGAAGCCGCAGGAGCAGCCGTTCACCGGCGGGGGCTCGTCGTGGCCCGTGCCGGCGTTGCACTCGGCGGTCATCGGCTCGGCGGTCCAGCGATCCCAGGTGTGCACGGAGTACAGCTCGCCGCGGTGGATGCGCCACTGTCGGTAGCCGACGACCCGGTCGACGAGATCCGGCGCGATCGTCTCCGACGGCCCGTCGAGCGGGATCAGCCTCCGGGTCGCGTCGCGCTCCTGCACACCCGGAGGTCTACCCTGCGTCGCGCCCGCCGACCGCGTCACAGGAGGCCGGCGTCGCGGAGCAGTTCCCCGAGCCCTGCGTGGTCGTCGAGCACGTGGTGCCCCTCCGGCCCGTCCTCGGGCGGATCGTCGTTCGCGCCGCGGTAGCGGATCGCGACCATGCCCATGGCCCTGGCGCCCGCGATGTCGGTGCGCCGCAGGTCGCCGATGTGGGCCGCTCGGCCAGGCTCGACGCCACCGATCTCACGCAGGGCGTGGTGGAAGATCACGGGGTCGGGCTTGTAGGCGCCGACCTCGTCGGAGAACGCCCAGCCGTCGAAGCGCTCCAGGATGCCCGCGCGGCGCAGCACGTCGCGGAGCTGCTCGCCGCTCGTGAAGCCGACGTCGCAGACGATGCCCAGGCGCAGGCCCGCCTCGTCGAGCCCGCGCAGCGCCTCCTCGATGCCCGGCGTGAGCTCCAGCTCGATGCCCTCGCCGGAGCCGACGAACGCCTCGACGAGCGCGCGCTCGGTGGCGTCGTCGATGTCGGGATCGAGCTCGGCGGCGGCGACCGCGGCGGCCTGGGCGGCGCCGAACTGCTCGCCCTGGCGCCAGAGGCGCTCGCGGTGGTGCGCGACGCCGCGCAGCACCTCGTCGATGCGGTCGCGCGCGTGCGCGCCGCCGAGGATGTCGTCCCACAGCGTCACCCGCTTCGGGTGCAGGACCGGCTGGGTCGGCTCGCTGGCCAGCGTCTGCCAGAAGTCGAACGTGACGGCTTGGAGCGTCAAGGCAGCTCGACGGTCAGCGGCCTGCCGGCCTCGGCGTGCGTGGGCTCCTCGACGAGCTCGGGATGCAGCGTGTGGGCGAGCAGCTCGAGGCCGTCCACGAGCCGCGGGCCGGGCCGCGAGAACGTCGCCTTGGCGTCGACCGCGACGACCTCGCGCGCCTCCACCTTGCGCAGCTCGCCGGCGTGGTCGACGGCCTCCTCGTAGGAGCGCGGGACGTCGTAGCCGCACGGCATCACGACGACGACCTCGGGCTGGGACGCGCGGACGAGCTCCCAGCTGGACTGCTCGGACGGCTCGCCTGCGAAGCCGAGCACGTCCTGGCCGCCGGCCATCTCGATGAGCTGGGGGGTCCAGTGCCCGGCGGTGAAGACGGGGTCGAGCCACTCGAGCGCCGCGACCGTCGGCCGCTCCTCGGCGTTGCGCGTGGCGATGCGGATCGTGTCGACCCGGCCGCGGATCCGGGCGATCAGCTCGAGCGCGGCATCGCGGCTGTCCGTCGCCTGGGCGACGGTGCGCACGTCGCCGAGCGTCTCGCCGAACGTCTTCGGGTCCAGCGAGATGACGCGCGGCTGCTCGGGCATGTCCTCGGCGATCTTGCGGACGTCGTCGACCGACACGGCGCAGACCATGCACAGCGCCTGCGTGACGATGAGGTCCGGCTCGGCCTCGCGCAGCTCCTCCTCGTCGAGCTCGTAGATCGATTCGCCGCGGGCCGTGCGCTCACGCACCGCCGCGTCGATCTCGGCGCTCGAGAGCCCGGAGGGCAGCAGGTCGCGCGTGATCTTGGGCAGCTCGTCGGCCGCCTCCGGGTAGTCACACTCGTGGGTGACGGCGACGACCTGATCCCCCAGCCCGAGCGCGAAGAGCAGCTCGGTGGCGTGGGGGACGAGACTGACGATGCGCACGACCGGGAGGGTAGTCATGGCCGGCTGGCCGAGCGCATCGACGCCCTGGGGTTCGCCTGCGTATCGTCCGCGGCGTGCTGGACGAGCTCGCGACGGGACGGCTCAGCGCCGTCGAGGCGGTCGATCGCGCGCTGGCGCAGATCGAGCGCGACGACCTGGGTGCCTGGCTGACGCTCGACCCAGCCCACGCCAGACGCCGCGCCCACGAGATCGACGCGCTCCGCGCGAGCGGCGAGCGGGGCGCGCTGCTCGGCGCGCCGGTGGCGGTGAAGGACATCATCGACGCGGCCGGCTTCCCGACCACCGGCGGCGGCGACGGCTGGGTGCGGATGCCGGAGACCGACGCCACGGTCGTCGCCCGTGTGCGCGCGGCCGGCGGCATCGTGCTGGGGAAGACGGCGACGAACGAGTTCGCGTTCGGCATCGACGGCACGAACCCGCACCACCCGCCGTGCCGGCATCCGCGCGATCCGGCGCGGCTGCCCGGTGGGTCCTCCTCGGGCTCGACCGTCGCGGTCGCGACCGGCCAGGCCGCGGTGGGGCTCGGCTCGGACACGAGCGGCTCGCTGCGGGTCCCCGCGGCGCTGTGCGGCGTGCTCGCCCTGCGCCCGACGCCCGGCCGCGTCCCGCGCGACGGCGTGCTCCCGCTGGCGCCGATCTACGACGTCGTGGGCCCGATCGCCGCGACGCACGAGGACCTCGCGCGGACGTTCGCGGTGCTCGCCGGGGCACCGCCCGGCGGGCCCGCCCCTGCGCTGCCCGCGCGCGGCGGAACGGTCGAGGCGCTCTTCGGCCCGGACATCTGCCACCCGGACGTCGCCGCCGTGCTGCGCGCGGCGATCGCGCGGCTCGGGCTGGAGGTCGAGCCGGTGGACGTCGACATCGCCGACGCGCCGACGGTCCACAACGACATCCAGGTGCCCGAGGGCGACCACTCGCTCACCGAGCTGGGCGTCGACCGCGCGCGGCTGTCGGACGTCGTGCGCGAGCGCGCGGCGTCGGCGCAGGGGATCAGCCCCGAGGCGCGGGCCCACGCGATGGTCCGGCGCGGCGAGATCGCCGGGGAGCTCGCGTTCGCGCTGGCGCAGCACGACGTGCTGCTCGCGCCCTCCTCGCCCGTCGTCGCGCCGCTGCGCGACAGCCCGACCGTCGACCTCGGGGGCGGCAGGACGAAGGGCGTCCGACAGGCGCTCCTGTCCTGTGCGACCCCGTTCGCGCAGGGCCCGTTCCCGGCGATCAGCGTGCCCGCGGGCGAGGTCGACGGCCTGCCCGTCGGGCTGCAGATGGTCGGGCCGCCGGGGTCCGACGAGATGCTCATCGCGCTCGCCGGGCGCCTCGCCTAGAGGGCGAAACGACGACGGACCCGCTGTGCGGGCCCGTCGTCTGCTTCTGGGAGGAGGTGCGTTGCGAGGTACGTCGCACACGCAATGATCAACGTGTTCCTCAAGACGTCCTAAAGATGGTCTTCATATGGACTCAACAATTGCGAAGCACTCACAAATCGATTGATTGACCCGCCAGTCGACCCGCATATAGTCGGGACGCAGCGAGTCCGAGAGGAGTCTGAACGCTCATGCCGCAGTCGGGTCGAGAGGTCGTCATCGTCGAGGCGGTGCGCACGCCCATCGGGCGCGGGCATCGCGAGAAGGGGTACTACAAGGACGTCCACGCGAACGCGCTGTTGGCGAAGGCCTACACCGAGGTCATCGAGCGCGCGGGCATCGACCCCTCCGAGGTCGAGGACGTCGTCGCGGGCTGCGTCCAGCAGCTCGGCGAGCAGGGCTTCAACATCGCTCGCAACGCGTGGCTGCAGGCGGGTCTGCCGGTCGAGACGCCGGCGACGACCGTCGACCGCCAGTGCGGCTCGGCGCAGCAGGCCGTGAACTTCGCCGCCGCGCTCGTCGCCTCCGGCGTCCACGACGTCGTGATCGGCGCGGGCGTCGAGCACATGGGGCACGTGCCGATGGGCATCGGCCTGAAGTGGGCCGACGAGGTCGGGCACCCCTACCCGCCCGAGCTCATGGAGCGCTTCGACCTCGTCCCGCAGGGCCTGAGCGCGGAGCTCATCGCCGACCGCTGGGAGATCCCGCGGTCCGAGCTCGACGAGCTGGGGCTGCGGTCGCAGCGCCTCGCGGCGCGCGCGACGGAGGAGGGCCGCTTCGAGCGCGAGATCATCCCCTTCGCGGTGAACGGCGACACCTACGTCACCGACCAGGGCATCCGGCCGGACACGACGCTGGAGAAGCTCGCGGCGCTCAAGCCGGCGTTCAAGGAGGACGGCAAGGTCACCGCCGGCAACTCGTCGCAGATCTCCGACGGCGCGGCGGCGGTCCTGCTGATGACGCGCGAGAAGGCCGACGCCCTCGGGCTGACGCCGCGCGCGCGGATCGTCGACCAGACGACCGTGGGCGTGGACCCGGTGATCATGCTCACCGGCCCGATCCCGGCGACGCAGAAGCTGCTGGAGCGCAACGCGATGACCGTCTCCGACATCGACCTGTTCGAGGTCAACGAGGCGTTCGCACCGGTCCTCGCGGCGTGGCAGCGCGAGCTGCAGCCGGACATGGACCGCGTGAACGTCAACGGCGGCGCGATGGCCCTGGGCCACGCCCTCGGCTCGACGGGCGCGCGCCTGATCACGACGCTGCTGCACGAGATGGAGCGCTCGGACAAGGAGCGCGGCCTCGTGACGATGTGCTGCGGCGGCGGCCTCGGGACCGGGACGCTGATCGAGCGGGTGTAGGGCTTCGGTGGCGCCCCGCCCGGGCGTCGCCGGCGGTGCGGTGCGCGGTTCGAACGGCGCACCGAGGGCGGACGGAGCGGGGTGCGGCGCGACCGTGCTGACTGCCGGAGCGTGCACAGTCGAGTGGTCTCGAGAAATCGACGTCGCTATGCGACGGAAAACTGACCACTCCCTCGCCCGATCTCGGCGAGACGCTGCCGCTCCGCACTGCCGGCCACTGCCTGACCCTTCCTCGGTGGGCTGTTCGAGCTCAGGGCGCGGCCGAGTCGGCCGCCGCCGGCCCCGTCACCGTCCGCGCCCCCAGCACCATCCCGTCCGCCACCCGAGCCCCAGCAAGCACCACAGCCCCAGGCCCCACCAACACGCCGTCACCGATCACCACAGGCGACGCCGCCAGCCCCTGCAGCCGCACGGGCACCTCGACCTCGCCGATCTCGGGCTCCGCGTCCATCACCGCCACCTGAGGGCCGAGCACGCACCGCGAGCCGATCGTCACCCCGATGTGCGCGACCACCCGGCACCCGTCGTCGAGCCGCGTCCCGGCCCCGATCCGGACGGAGCCGCCGCGCACGAGCACGCGCGATCCCGCGCCGAGCACGCAGCCGTCGCCGAGCCACAGCTGCGCACCCCGCGCGACCTCGACCCGCACGCCACGACCGACCCGCACCGCTCCGTCGACGGTGACGCCGGAGCGACGGGCGAGCAGCGCGGCCCGCAGCACGGCGTCAGGCCGCCGCGCGCGCCCCGGAGCTCGCGCCGCGCAGCCCGAAGGCCTCGGCGAGCAGCTCGTACGAGCGGCGCCGGGCCTCGTGGTCGTGCGTGATCGTCACGACGACGACCTCCTCGGCGCCGTACTCCCGCGCGACCTCCACGAGCTGGTCGCGGACGCTCTCCCCGGTCCCGAGGATCGCGCGGCGCTCGGGCGCCGGCCGGCCCTGCCGCTCCTCCTCGGCCAGGAACCGCTGCGCCTTCTCGACCGGCGGCACCCGGATGAGCCGCCCGCGGCGCAGCAGCGTGAACGTCATCCGCGCGCTCGTCGCGAGCCGCTCCGCCTCCTCCTGGGAGTCGGCCGCGATCGCCCACGCCGCGACCGCCAGCTTCGGCGTGTCGATGCGGTGCGACGGCTCGAAGCTCGTCCGGTACAGCTCCGCGTGCGACGCGCCTCGCGGGTTGATGAAGTCGGCGAACGCGTACGGCAGGCCCTGCTCCGCCGCCCAGATCGCGCTCTGCATCGACGAGCCCAGGAGCCACGGCACCGGCGCCTCGGGCAGGCCGGGCAGCTCGGTGAGCCGGAAGAAGGGATGGTCGGGCGGCATCCGGTCCTCGAGCAGCGCCAGGAGCTCGGCGAGCTGCTCGGGGAAGTCGTCGGGCGCGGCCTGGCGGCGGTCGCGCTGGAGCGCGAACGTCGTCATCGCATCGGTGCCGGCGGCGCGGCCGATGCCGAGGTCGATGCGGCCCGGGAAGAGCCCGGCCAGGATCGAGAAGTTCTCCGCGACCTTCAGCGGGCTGTAGTGGGGGAGCATGACGCCGCCGCTGCCGACCCGCAGGTTCGTCGTCGCGGCCGCGATCGGGCCGATCAGCACCTCCGGTGACGGGCCGGCGACCATGCCGCCGCCGTGGTGCTCGGCGACCCAGTAGCGGTGGTAGCCGAGGCCGTCCGCGAGGCGGGCGAGGTCGATCGTGTTCTGCAGTGCCTGGCTGCCGGTCGACCCCTCGGAGACCGGCGACTGGTCGAGGACGCTGACGCGAAGTCCGGAGCTCGTGGGGATGCCCATCGCTCCAGGGTACGACTGCCGCTACGCCACCTCGCGGAGGTGCCGGCCGCCGCGCCAGATCACCGGCGGGTGGTGCTGCAGGTACGCCGTCGCGTCGGCCACGGGCATCGGTCGGGCGATGTGGTAGCCCTGGACACGGTCGCAGCCGAGCCCCTGCAGGAAGCGCATCTGGTCGCCGGTCTCGACGCCCTCGGCGACGGCGCTCATCCCGAGCGCCGATGCCAGCGAGAGCACCGCGGTGATGATCGCGGCGGCCTCGTGCTCCTCCGGGACGCCCCGCAGGAAGTCGCGATCGATCTTGAGGATGTCGACCCGCAGGGCGCGCAGCCGTGCGAGCGAGGAGTGGTCGGCGCCGAAGTCGTCGATCGCGACCCGCACGCCGACCTCCTTGAGCTCGCGGAGCACCTCGTCGGTCCGCTCGGGCTCGCGCATCGCGGCGCGCTCGGTGATCTCCACCACGAGATGCGAAGGATCGACGCCGTGGCGCTCCATGGCGGCCGCCAGCCCCTGCGCGAAGTCCGGACGGCGCAGCTCGCGCGGCGCGACGTTGAAGCCGATCGTCGGACGGAGGCCCTCGTCCGCCCAGGTCCGCCACTGGCGGCAGACCTCGTCGATGACCCAGCGCCCGATCTCGTCGATGAGCCCGGAGGCCTCGGCCGCGGGGATGAAGTCGTCGGGTGAGACGAGGCCGCGCTCCGGATCGTTCCAGCGGATGAGCGCCTCCATGCCCGAGACGCGCCCGGCCTGGATGTCGTGGATCGGCTGGTAGTGGAGCGAGAACTCCCCGTTGGTGAGCGCGTTGCGGATCCGGGCGGTGAGCGTCAGGCGCTCGCGGACGGCGTCGTCGTCCTCCGCGACGTGCCACACGAAGGGAAGGTCGTCGAGCTTCGCCTGGCCGAGCGCGATGTCCGCGTGGCGCAGCAGGTCGCGCGAGTCCGAGACGCCCAGCGCACCGCCGGTCGCGGCGGTCACGACGAACTCCGAGCCGGCGACGGCGATCGGCTCGTGGACGGCGGCGAGCGCGGCGTGCGCGGCGCGCTCGGCAGCGCGACGCAGGGACTGCCCGTCGCGCGCGCCCAGCAGCAGCGCGAACTCGTCGGCGCCGACGCGGGCCAGGAACGCCTCGTGCCCGTCGGCGACCACGCGGAGCCGCCGCGCGAGCTCCCGGAGCACCTCGTCCCCGGCCTCGTGGCCGAGCGAGTCGTTGACCGTCCTGAAGCCCACGACGTCCACGACGACGACGGCGAGATCGCCCTCGCGGTCGCCGATCTCGAGCTCGAGCAGGGACCGGTTCGGCGTGCCGGTGAGCACGTCGTGATGCGCGAGGTAGCGGAGGTGGGCCTCGTTCCGGCGACGGGCGGTCGCGTCGAGCGCCACGCTCACGACGCCCTGGACCGCGCCGTCGTCGCCGACGATGGGGTTCCACGAGACGTCGAGCGTCGTGTCGCCGTGGATGACGGTCGCCGACCTCGTCTCCCCGCGCAGCGCCTCCTCGACGGCCACGAGCCCGTCTCCGGGCGGCGTGATCTCGAAGGCATGACGGCCGACGATGTCCTCGGGGCTCAGGCCGATGAGCTGGAGTCCGCGGCCCTCGACGAACGTGACGAAGCCGTCCGCATCGAGAGCGGTGAGGATCATCGGAGCGACGGCGATGATGCTCTTGAGCTGGCGCTGGGCGAGCTCGAGCGCCTCCTGCGTCTCGCGCATGGCCGTGAGGTCGATCACGACGCCCTGGCCGTAGACCGGGCGTCCGTCGCGGTCGCGGACGATCGACTCGCGATCCCACACCCAGCGGACGGTGCCGTCGCGATGGACCATGCGGTACTCGGCGTCGAACCCGCGCTCGGCGGCGTAGTCCTCGTCGATCTGCCGCACGACCCGCTCGCGGTCGTCCGGATGGATGGCGGCGAGCCAGTTGTCGGCGGACCCGAGGAAGTGCTCGGCCGGCAGGCCGGTGAGCTGCTCGATCTGCGGACTGACGTAGTCGTAGTCGCCGGCCTCGTCGTAGGCGCAGCTCCAGGTCGTCGCGGGGACGTGCTCGACGAGCGCGCGGAACCGGCGCTCGGCGACCTCCATGCGCTCCTGGGCCCTGCGCAGGTCCGTCAGGTCGCGCACGCACGCCATGTACGTGTCCGGGCCGAGTGGCGTGAGCGAGATCTCGACCGGCATCCGATGGCGGTCGCGATGCATCGACACGGCCTCGACGCGCTGGGTCATCGCCCGCTCGCCGCGGACGACGGCGGCGAGGCCCGCCCGGTACTCGTCGGCGAGGTCGTCGGGGGCCATGAGGTCGATCAGCGAGCGCCCGACCGCCGTGGCCTGGTCCCAGCCGAACGTGCGCTCCGCGCTCGGGCTCCAGCTGAGGATGCGGCCGTCGGCGTCGATCTGGATGAGGCAGTCGGTGGCGACGTCGATGACCGCGGCGCCGATGCGCTGCTCGCGCCGCGCGGCGGCCGCCGCCTCGGTGAGCTCGAGCTCGGCGACGACGGAGGCGGCGACGTCCTCGAGCAGGCCGACGTCCTCGGGCGTCCACTCCCGGTCGCGTTCCATGACGCAGAGCGTCCCGATGACGGTCCCGTCGGCGCGGCGGATGGGGACGCCCGCGTAGGCGTTCCCGACGACCACGAACTCACGGGTCGCGACGATCCGGTGGCACTCCTCGGTCGGGCCGCAGCCGGGCGGCAGCTCGTGGCCGGCCGCGACGCCCAGCACGCCGTCACGCAGCAGCGTGACGCCGCCGGCGCGTGCGCCGAGGGCGCTCGCGGCGAGACGCGCGAGGCGCTCGAACGCGGCGGGGCATCCTTGGACGGGGCTGGGTGGGGACTGCACGTCCTTCCGGTAGTCGGACCCACCCTGGCGCCGCTTGAGCCGCCTCCAGCGCCTATGGCCGCTCGGTCAGTCCCCTGACACGTTCCCGGATCACCGCGCGAGCGTAGGTCGGGAGATGGCGCAGGCGCACGCGGCGCCCGTGCGGTCCCTCGACGAGATCCGAGGGCCTCACGACCGCGCCGAGCGCCCTGGCCGCACGGTCGGCGATCGCGAGCTGCCCCACCGCCGTCGGATGGACGGCGTCGGGCCACAGCTCGACCCATCCGGAGAGGTCGTCGAGCCGGCAGACCGCGGCGCCGGTCGACGCGGCCACGCGCTCGACGGCGGCGTTGGCGACCGCCGGCTTCGGCGCCGCCCGGGGACGGCCGAGGTCGAGCGGGAGCGTGCAGAGCAGCACGCGCTCGCTGCGCTCACGAAGGCCGCGCGCGAGCGCGTGCAGGTCGCGCTCGTAGGCGGCCGGGTCGAAACCGGGGCCGCGCACGTCGTTGACGCCCGCGTACAGGCACGCGAGATCGTGGCCGGGCCGCACCCGCGGCAGCTGGTCGCGCAGCACGTCGGAGACGGAGGCGCCGTTGCGGGCGTAGCACGAGTAGGGCAGGTCGAGCGCGCGGGCGAGCCACTGGGCCCACGACAGCGCGGTGACGCCCAGGACGCTGCCGCCCTCGCCGAGGGTGATCGAGTCCCCCAGCGCGACGAGCCCCCTCACGACCGGCGGGCGGTGAGCATGAGGTTGTAGAAGATCCCCGCGGGCAGCCGGGGCTCGAGGAGCACGCGGTCGACGGTCTGCAGCGCGAGGTAGCCGCGGAACGCGTACTGGCGCCACATCCACGGGATGTCGTCGTACTCCGCCGTCGCCTCGACCGTCCGGTTGAACCAGCCGAACCAGTTCGCGACGAGCTCCTCGCCCCGGACGCGGACGTCGGTCAGGCCGCCGGCGACGGCCGCCGCGCGCAGGTCCTCGGGGACGAACGCGTGGACGTCGACGAACGGCTCCAGCGACTCCCCGTCGCCCGGGTCGCCGTGATGGGGCGCGGCGGCCCGCGCACCCACGACCCGGCGCCAGACGGGTGCGGCGCGCAGCCCCGCGCGCTTGGGGATCGCGGCGATCCGGTCGCCGCGCTCGGACGGCTCGCCGGCGAACAGCACGACCCCGCCGGGCCGCAGGACGCGGCGCATCTCGGCGAACGCCCGGGCGAGGTCGGGGATGTGGTGCAGGATCGCGTGCCCGAGGACGAGATCGAACGACCCGTCCTCGAACGGCAGGTCCTCCGCCGCGCACGCCGCCGTCTCGACCTCCAGGCCCATGCGGGCGGCGTTGGCCTGCAGCACGTCGACCATGCCCTGCGAGATGTCGGTGGCGACGGCGCTGCGCACGACGCCGGCGGCGAGCAGGTGCAGCGTGAAGTAGCCGGTGCCGGCGCCGATCTCCAGCGATCGCGCGAACGGGCCGGGCGACGGCCCCAGCAGCTTGTGGACCTTGCCGAGCACCTGCGCGCGCCCGACCTCGCCGTAGTCGACGCCCCACTTGCCGTCGTAGCTCGCGGCCGCGGCGTCGTGGTAGCGGACGTTGACGTCGTGGATCTCCTCCGCGTCGCGGGTCACCGCCCCGCCGCCTCCGTCGACGCCCGCAGGCGAGCGGCCGACTCCTCCGTCAGCGCGCCGGGCTCCAGCCGCCACCGCCACGACCCCGTCGCGGTGCCCGGCATGTTCATGCGCGCCTCCGACCCGAGCCCGAGGACGTCCTGCAGCTGCACCATCGCCAGCTCCGCGGGCGACTGGTGGGCGAGCCGGATGAGCGACCACCACGGGTCGTCGGCCTCGACGCCGGCGCGGACGAAGGCACTCCTTGCCGCCGCACGAAGTGCGTCCGGCAAGGACTGCCACCAGCCGCGCGCCGTGTCGTGGTCGTGCGTGCCGGTGTAGACGACGCTGTGCTCCTCGTGGTTGTCGGGATGGTGCGTGGAGCTCGTGTCGTCGAAGCCGAACTGGAGCACGACCATGCCGGGGAAGCCCAGCGACCGGCGCAGGCGCTCGACCGGCTCGGTGATGACGCCGAGGTCCTCGGCGATGACGTCGAGCTCGCCGAGCTCGCGCTCCGCCGCCCGGAACAGCGCCGCCCCCGGCCCTCGGATCCAGCGGCCGCCGACGGCGTCGCGCGCACCCTCCGGCACGGCCCAGTAGGCGACGAACCCGCGGAAGTGGTCGATCCGCGTCATGTCGACCATCGCGAACGTGCGTCGCAGCCGCTCGACCCACCACCGGTAGCGGCGGCGGTGCAGCGCGGGCCAGTCGAAGATCGGGTTGCCCCAGAGCTGGCCCTTGGCGGTGTACGCGTCGGGCGGCACGCCCGCCTGCAGCCCGGGCCGGAACAGCTCCGGCCAGGTCCGGTGGTCGGCGCCGCCGGGGGCGACGTAGATCGGCACGTCGCCGATGAGCCGCACGCCGCGCTCCGCGGCGTACGCGCGCAGTGCGTTCCACTCGCGGTCGAAGCGGACCTGGTCCTCGAGGGCGCCCCGGCCGCCGTACTCGATCCACCCCTCGATCCAGTAGCTCTCGCGCTCACGGAAGGCGGCCGCCTCGTCGTCGCTCACCGGCGCGTCGGGGTCGGCGAGCAGCCCGGGCCAGGCGGCGAACGCCGAGTGCGCCTTGTACGGGGAGCCGTAGCGGTCGGGCGGTCCGAGCGGCAGCATCTGCCACCACGACTGCCCCGCGGCGGCCAGCCAGTCCACGAACGCGTAGGCGTCGTCGTCCAACCGGCCCGACGGAAGGGACGTCGGATGGAGCTGGACGCCGGCCGTCCGGGGGTGTTGATCGGGTGTCATGCCGTTTCGATCCTGCCGTACGTGGGATAGACGTGAACTCGTGCCCACGCGAGCAGAGCGCCAACCGCCCCCGCGGATCCAGATCGAGCATGCGGAGCCGATCGTCGACTGCGGTCGCTATCCCGCCAAGCGCACGGCGGGAGATGCCGTCGTCGTCTCGGCCGACATCTTCCGTGACGGCCACGAGGTCCTGCGCGCCGTCGTGCGGTGGCGCGGCCCTGGCGAGACGGACTGGCACGAGGCGCCGATGCGCCATGTCGACGCCGCCCACGCGGGCGTGCGCTGGGAGGGCTCGTTCACCGTCACCGAACCCGGTCGCTGGACCTTCACGGTCGAGGCGTGGACGGACGCGTTCGCGTCGTGGCGCGCGGAGCTCGACCGCAAGGTCGCCGCGGGCATCGAGGACCTGTCCGGCGAGCTGTCGGAGGGCGTGCTGCTGCTCGAGCGCGTCTGCGGGCTCGCGGAGGGCGCCGACCGCGTGACGCTCGAGCGGGCGCTCAGCGTCGTGCGCGACACCACCGCGCCGACCCGCACCCGCGCGGAGGCGGCGCTGGCGCTCGACCTCCTGGACGCCGCCCAGCGGTCGCCCGACCGGCTCGAGTCGACGATCCTGCCGCAACCGGTCGAGCTCGACGTCGATCGCGAGCGTGCCCGGTTCGGCTCCTGGTACGAGCTGTTCCCGCGCTCGTGGGGCGGGTTCGAGGGGGTCCGCGGGCAGCTCCCGCGCCTCGCCGAGCTCGGCTTCGACGTCCTGTACCTGCCGCCGATCCACCCGATCGGCGTCACGAACCGCAAGGGCGCCAACAACGCGCTCGTCGCGGGCCCCGGCGATCCCGGCAGCCCGTGGGCGATCGGCGACGCGACCGGCGGCCACGACGCGATCCACCCGGACCTGGGCACCCTCGACGAGTTCGACGCGCTCGTCGCCGAGGGCCGCCGCGTCGGCGTCGAGATCTGCCTCGACTTCGCGATCCAGTGCTCGGCCGACCACCCGTGGCTCACGGACCACCCCGAGTGGTTCAACCGCCGCCCCGACGGGACGCTGAAGTACGCGGAGAACCCGCCCAAGAAGTACCAGGACATCTACAACGTCAACTGGCAGTCCGAGGACTGGCGCCACCTCTGGCAGGCGCTGCTGGACGTGGTCCTCTTCTGGGTCACGCACGGCGTGCGCGTCTTCCGCGTCGACAACCCGCACACGAAGCCGATCCCGTTCTGGGAGTGGCTGATCCGCAAGGTCCGCGCCCAGTACCCCGACGTCGTCTTCCTCGCCGAGGCGTTCACGCGCCGGGCGATGATGCGCACGCTCGGGAAGGCGGGCTTCAGCCAGTCCTACACGTACTTCACCTGGAAGAGCTCGCGCTTCGACCTCACCGAGTACGTGGAGGAGCTGTCGGGCAGCGGGGAGCAGGAGTACTTCCGCCCCAACTTCTTCGTGAACACGCCCGACATCCTCACCGAGGAGCTGCAGGTCGGCGGCCCGGCGAAGTTCGCCAGCCGCCTCGTCCTCGCCGCGACCCTCAGTCCCAGCTACGGGATCTACTCGGGCTTCGAGCACTTCGAGCACGAGCCGGTCGCCCCCGGCTCGGAGGAGTACCTCGACTCCGAGAAGTACCAGCTGCGCGAGCGCGATCTCGACGGTCCGCTCATGCCCCTCGTCGGCCGGCTCAACGCGATCCGGCGCGCCCATCCGGCGCTGCGGGAGTTCGCGAACATCCGCTTCCTCGAGACGGAGAACGACGCGCTCATCGCGTACGCGAAGCGCACGGGCGACGACGTGGTCATCACGGTGGTGTCCCTCGATCCGGGCGCCGACCAGGAAGGGGTGTGCATCGTGCCGTCCGAGCTGGGTCTCCCGCCGTCCTTCGCCGTGCGCGACGAGCTCGTCAGCGGGAGCCGGTTCCACTGGCGCCTCGGACGAAACTTCGTGCGGCTCGCGCCCGGGCAGGCGCACGTCCTCGGGGTGGAGGCGTGAACCCACCCTCCGCATCGCACTGGTTCGAGACCAACCCGCTGTGGTTCAAGACGGCGGTCTTCTACGAGATCCACCTGCGCGGCTTCTACGACGGCAACGGCGACGGATCGGGTGACTTCCGGGGGCTGACGGAGAAGCTCGACTACCTGCAGTGGCTCGGGATCGACGTCATCTGGCTGCTGCCGATGTACGCCTCCCCGCTGCGCGACGGCGGCTACGACATCGCCGACTTCTACCTCGTGCACTCCGACTACGGGACGATCGACGACGTCCGCGCCTTCATCGACGCCGCCCACGAGCGCGGCATCCGCGTCATCGCGGACCTCGTCATGAACCACACCTCGTCCGACCACTCGTGGTTCCAGGAGTCCCGGTCCTCGCCGGACAACCCGAAGCGCTCCTGGTACGTCTGGTCGGACACCTACGAGCGCTACCAGGACGCCCGGATCATCTTCACGGACACCGAGACGTCCAACTGGACGTGGGACGAGGAGGCGGGCGCCTACTACTGGCACCGGTTCTTCTCCCACCAGCCCGATCTCAACTACGACGAGCCGGCGGTCCAGGACGCGATGCTGGAGGTCCTGCGCTTCTGGTGCGACCTCGGGCTCGACGGGTTCCGCCTCGACGCCGTGCCCTACCTGTACGAGCGCGAGGGCACGAACTGCGAGAACCTCGCCGAGACCCACGCCTTCCTCAAGAAGGTCCGCGAGACGATCGACACCGAGTATCCCGACAAGGTGCTGCTGGCCGAGGCCAACCAGTGGCCGGAGGACGTCGTGGAGTACTTCGGCGACGGCGACGAGTGCCACATGGCCTTCCACTTCCCGGTCATGCCCCGCATGTTCATGTCGCTGCGCCGCGAGGAGGCGACGCCGATCTACGAGATCCTCGAACGCACTCCGGACATCCCCGCGAACTGCCAGTGGGGGCTGTTCCTGCGCAACCACGACGAGCTGACGCTCGAGATGGTCACCGACGAGGAGCGCGACTACATGTACTCGGAGTACGCGAAGGACCCGCGCATGAAGATCAACGTCGGCATCCGCCGCCGGCTGGCGCCGCTGCTCGACAACGGGCGCGACGAGATGGAGCTGCTGCACGCGATCCTGTTCTCGCTCCCGGGTAGTCCCGTCCTGTACTACGGGGACGAGATCGCGATGGGCGACAACGTCTACCTGGGCGACCGGGACGGAGTGCGCACCCCCATGCAGTGGACCGGCGATCGCAACGGCGGCTTCTCGCGCGCGGACTTCGCGCAGCTCTACGCACCGCCGCTCATGGACCCCGTCTACGGCTTCCAGGCGGTGAACGTCGAGGCCCAGCTGCGGACCCCGTCGAGCCAGCTGCGCTGGCTGCGGCGCTTCATCTCGCTGCGCAAGGAGCACCCCGTCTTCGGCCTCGGCACGTACGAGCCGCTGGCGCCCAGCAACACGAAGATCTTCGCCCACATCCGGCGCTTCGAGGACGACATCGCGCTCTGCGTGCACAACCTCGCGCGCTCCGCCCAGGCGGTGGAGCTCGACCTGTCGCCCTACCAGGGCCGCACGCCCGTGGAGATGTTCGGCCGCACCGCGTTCCCGCGCGTCGGCGAGCTGCCGTACCTGCTCACGCTCGCGCCCCGCGGCTTCTTCTGGTTCCTGCTGGAGGACCGTGATGCCGACGGAAGCTGACCTCATCCGCTCCATCGACGACGACGCGCTCTCCGACTGGATCGTCGGCCAGCGCTGGTTCGCGTCGAAGGCGCGCGACGTCACGATCGGCCTCGTCGAGGTGCTCGTGCTCGACGAGGACCCGCCGCTCGGGCTCGCGCTCGTCGAGGCGCGCTTCGCCGCCGGGACGCACGACCTCTACCAGCTCCTCGTGGGCCCCGGCGATCTCGAGGCGATGACGACGCCGGCGCCGGCCCGTGCGCTCGCGCGGCTGCTGACCGGCGAGGCCCGGGTCCAGGGCGAGCACGGGGTGATCGCGTTCCACTGGTCCGGCGAGCCGCTGGCCGCGGAGAACGTGCGCCTCATGGGCGCCGAGCAGTCCAACACGTCGATCGTCATCGACGAGTCGGCGGTGCTGAAGGTGTTTCGGCGGTTGGAGGCCGGGGACAACCCGGAGCTCGAGATGGTCCGCTTCCTCACCAGCCGCGGCTTCGAGAACGTCCCGGCCCTGCGCGGCTGGTACGCGCTCGAGGGCGAGCTCCTCGACGCGACGCTCGGCGTCGCCCAGGAGCTCGTGCACGACGGCCGCGACGGCTGGGACATGGTGCTCGAGACCCTCGCGACGGACCCGGAGCGCGCGCTCGACGACCTCGGCGAGCTCGGCGAGGTCATCGGGCGGATGCACACCGTCCTGGGATCGGACATCACCGATGCGGACTTCTCCCCGGACGACCCGGGCGAGGAGGGCCTCGCGCTCCTCACCGCGACGATCGACGAGGAGATCGAGCGCGTCTTCCTCGACCTGCCCGCCGACGACGAGGCGCTCGCCCCGATCGCCGGCCGCGGCGAGGAGATCCGCGATCGCCTGCAGCTCATGTCGCACGTCGTCGTCGGCGGCAAGCTCATCCGCCACCACGGCGACCTGCACCTCGGGCAGACGCTGCGCACGCCGGACCGCTGGGTCGTCCTCGACTTCGAGGGCGAGCCCGCGCGCCCGCTCATCGAGCGGCGCCGCAAGCGCTCGCCGCTGCGCGACGTCGCGGGGATGCTGCGGTCGTTCGCCTACGCCGCCACGGCGGCGAGCCTCCTGAAGGACGCGACCGTGCCCGAGGACTGGGAGGCGACCGCGCGCGAGCGCTTCCTGAACGGCTACTTCACCGAGGTCGACGCGGGGCTGCTGCCCGCGAGCGAGGCCGGCATCCGCCAGCTCCTCGCGATCTTCGAGCTGGAGAAGGCCGTCTACGAGCTGCGCTACGAGCTCAACAACAGGCCGGACTGGGTGCCGATCCCCGTCGCCGGCATCGCCCGCCTGCTCCAGGAGCCGCTCACATGACGCTGACCGACGACATCGTCGCACTCCGCGAGCGGGACCTCGCGGAGCCGCACCGCATCCTCGGCGCGCACCCGGTGGACGGCGGTGTGGTCATCCGCGCCTTCCGCCCGGACGCCGACGGCGTCACGGCGAAGGTCGAGGGCGGCTCCGACCTCGTCCTCGAGCGCGTCGACGACGCCGGGCTGTTCGCGGGCGAGCTGCCCGGCGGGGAGCTGCCGCTGCGCTACCTGCTCGAGGTGCGCTACGCGGACAGCTCCTACACGCTGCGCGACCCGTACGCGTTCCTGCCGTCGCTGGGCGACCTGGACATCCATCTCCTGGGCGAGGGCCGCCACGAGGAGCTCTACGAGAAGCTCGGCGCGCACGTGCGCACGCTCGACGGTGTGGCCGGCACGGCGTTCGCCGTCTGGGCGCCTGCCGCGCGGTCGGTCAGCGTCGTCGGCGACTTCAACTCCTGGGACGGGCGACTGCATCCGATGCGCTCGCTCGGCAGCTCCGGGATCTGGGAGCTGTTCGTGCCCGACGTCGGCGAGGGGCAGCGCTACAAGTTCGAGGTCCGCACCGGGTCCGGCGAGCTGTCGCTGAAGGCCGATCCGCTCGCGTTCGAGACCGAGGTCCCGCCGCTCACCGCGTCGGTCGTCCACGAGCCGCACCACGCCTGGGGCGACATCGCGTGGATGGACGAGCGCAAGAGCACCGACCAGCTCGCCCGCCCGATCTCGATCTACGAGGTGCACGCGGGCTCCTGGCGGCTGAACCCGCTCGAGGGCAACCGCTCGCTGACGTACGGGGAGCTCGCCGAGGAGCTCTCCGCGTACGTGCGCGACATGGGCTTCACGCACGTCGAGCTGCTGCCCGTCATGGGGCACCCGTTCGACGGCTCCTGGGGCTACCAGGTGACGTCGTACTTCGCCCCGACGCCGCGCTGGGGCGGCCCGGACGACTTCCGGAAGTTCGTCGACCAGATGCACGCGGACGGCATCGGCGTGATCCTCGACTGGGTGCCCGCGCACTTCCCGCGGGACGCCTGGGCGCTCGCCCGCTTCGACGGCACCGCGCTGTACGAGCACGACGACCCGCGCCGGGGCGAGCATCCCGACTGGGGGACGCTCGTCTTCAACTACGGGCGCCACGAGGTCCGCAACTTCCTGCTGTCCAACGCGCTGTTCTGGGCCCGCGAGTACCACGTCGACGGCATCCGCGTCGACGCCGTCGCGTCGATGCTCTACCTCGACTACTCCCGCAAGGCGGGCGAGTGGGTGCCCAACCAGTTCGGCGGGCGCGAGGACCTCGACGCGGTGTCCTTCCTCAAGGAGCTCAACGAGGTGCTCCACGCCCGCGAGCCGGGCGTCATCTCCGCGGCGGAGGAGTCGACCGCGTGGCCGGGCGTCTCGCGGCCGACGTACGTCGGCGGGCTCGGCTTCGGCTTCAAGTGGAACATGGGCTGGATGCACGACACGCTCGGCTACTTCCAGCACGAGCCGATCCACCGCCGCTTCCACCACCACGAGCTGACCTTCAGCCTCATGTACGCGTTCAGCGAGAACTTCATCCTCCCGCTGTCGCACGACGAGGTCGTCCACGGCAAGGGCTCGCTGCTGTCGAAGATGCCGGGCGACCGCTGGCAGCAGCTCGCGAACCTGCGCTCGCTGTACGCCTACATGTGGGCGCACCCCGGCAAGAAGCTGCTGTTCATGGGCGGCGAGTTCGCGCAGGAGCAGGAGTGGTCGCACTCGCGCTCGCTCGACTGGCACCTGCTCGAGGACCCCGGCCACGGCGGGATGCAGAACCTCGTCCGCGACCTCAACCACCTGTACCGCGACACGCCCGCGCTGTGGGAGGTCGACTTCGAGCCGACCGGCTTCTACTGGATCGAGCCCAACGACGCCGACCGCAACGTCGTCGTGTTCGCCCGGGCCGGCGCGGACCCGGCGAAGGACGTCGCGGTGTGCGTCATGAACCTGTCGCCGATCCCCCGCGAGGGCTACCGCATCGGCCTGCCGAAGCAGGGGCGCTGGCGCGAGGCGCTCAACACGGACGCCGAGCACTACGGCGGCTCGAACGTCGGCAACTACGGCGGCGTGGACGCCGAGGACATGGGCTGGATGAGCCAGCCGTACTCGGCCCAGGTCACGATGCCGCCGCTCGGCGTCATGTGGTTCGTGCCCGAAGACTAGATTCACGGCGCATGACGGCTGTTCGGTGACGAGCACGTCCGCCGCTACCGGGAGACCGGTGGCGAGGTGGGCCACGACTGGGAGGGGACGCAGGCGCTCATCCTCTCCACGACCGGGCGCAAGTCCGGCGAGCAGCGCGACAACGCGCTGATCTACGGCCGCAACGGCGACGACCTGCTGGTGGTCGCGTCGAAGGGCGGCGCCGACGCGCCCCCGGCCTGGTACCTGAACCTCCAGGCCGATCCGGAGGCGGAGGTGCAGGTCCGCGACGAGGTGTTCAAGGTGCGCGCCCGCGACGCGACCGACGAGGAGAAGCCGGCGCTGTGGGCCGAGATGGTGACCCACTGGCCGGCGTACGACGAGTACCAGACGAAGACGGAGCGCCCGATCCCCGTCGTCGTGCTCGAACGAGCCTGAGGTGCCACGCCTGGAGGGGAAGGTCGCGCTCGTCACCGGTGGCGGCGGGAGCATCGGCGGCGCCACCGCCAGGGCCTTCGCCGCGGAGGGCGCGAAGGTCGTGGTGGCCGACATCGACGCCGACGGCGTGGAGCGCGTCGTGTCCGACCTGGGCCCGGACGTCGCGGCCGGGGCGGTCGGCGACGTCACCGACTCGGCCGCCGTCGCCGGCGCGGTGCAGCTCGCGGTGGAGCGCTTCGGCGGGCTGCACGTCGCCTTCGCGAACGCCGGCGTCTTCGGCAGCCACGCGTCGGTCGCGGAGTACCCGGAGGACGTCTTCGACCAGGTGATGGCCGTCAACGTCAAGGGCTCCTTCCTCGTCTGCAAGCACGCGATGGCGGCCATGGGCGACGGGCCCGGCTCGATCGTCATCAACTCGAGCGTCGTGGGCCTGACGTCCGCCCCCGGGATCCTCGCGTACGCCACGGCCAAGCACGCGCTCGTCGGTCTCATGCGGACGGCGGCGCAGGAGGGCGCGCCGAAGGGCATCCGCGTGAACAGCATCCATCCCGGGCCCGTCGACAACCGCTTCCAGCACACGATCGAGGTCGGCGCCACAGGGGCGACCGAGGACGAGGCGACCCGGATCTTCGACGGGATGATCCCGCTGGACCGGCACGCGCGGCCCGACGAGATCGCCAGCGCCGTGCTGTTCCTCGCGAGCGACGAGTCGTCGTTCGTGACCGGCGCGACGATCGCCGCCGACGGGGGGCTGAGCATCTAAAGCGGCCTCGACACGTGCCGACCAATCGGGTCGTGCACGTGTCGCGGGTCGTCGCAGTCGCCGTGGGTCTGGTCCTCCTGGCCGTCACCGCCGTCGCGGCGATGATCGGCTTCTCCTACGACGCCCGCCAGGACAGGAGCGAGCGCACCGACGTGCGCCGCGTCGCGCTGCGGTCACTCATGAGCGAGCTCGACGGCCTCGTCGCGACGACGCACCAGGTCTCGGCCCTGTTCGAGGCGTCCAACGGCGTGTCCAAGGCGGAGTTCTCGACCTTCACCCGCCCGATGCTGCGCGACGGCAGCGCCTCCACCTTCGCCTGGGTCCAGCACGTCGACGGGGCCGACCGCGCACGCTTCGAGCACGCCAGCGGCCACACGATCAAGCAGCTGGCGCCCGACGGCCGCGTGATCCCCGCCGGCGTGCGCGCGAGCTACGACGCCTCCCGGTACGTCGAGCAGGCCACGCCCACGCCGACCCCGCTCGGCGTCGACGCCGCCGCCGACCCGGCGCGCCGCAGGGCGCTGCGCGCCGCGGCCGCGCTCAACGCGCCGCAGGCCACCGCCGTCAGCCGCCTCGTCGGCTCCAACGTCCCGGGCATCCTCGTCTACGCGCCGGTGTGGGCCTCCGACGGCGCGTTCCGCGGCTCTGCGGTCGGCGCGTTCCGCCTCCCCGAGCTCGTCCGCGCGATGACCGGCATGCTCCCGGACGGCACCTCGTTCGAGCTGCGCCAGGGCACGACCCGCGTCGGCGGGCACGGCCGGCTCGCCCGGGACGCCGACAGCTGGACCGTCGCCATCGCGGGGCAGCAGTGGAACCTGCGCACCTCGCCGCCCGCGACGTCGCATCTGAGCTGGGGCGTGATCGCCCTCATCGTCGGCGGCCTGCTCAGCGCCCTCGTGTCCGTCTCGCTCTCCCGGCTCGCCCGCGAGGCCGGCCGCGCGGAGCGCAAGGCGTCGCAGAGCGAGGAGCGCTTCGCCAACGCGTTCGACCACGCGCCGGTCGGCATGGCGCTGCTGGACCGCGACTGCCGCCACGTGCGCGTCAACGACGCGCTCGCGGCGATGCTCGGCCGCACCCGCGAGGAGATGACCGGGCTGCCCGCCGCCCGGATCATGCCGCCCGACGAGGCGGCCGCCTGCCGCGCGCTCGTCGCGGCGCTCATCCGGGGCGACCAGACGTCCTTCAGCGGCGACACGAACCTGCTGGCCGCCGACGGGCGCCGCTTGCGCGTCGCGGTGCACATGACGCTGGTCGACGGCACCGGCGAGGGTGACGCCCCGGTGCTCGTCCACGCCGTGGACGTGACCGAGCAGCGCCTCGCCGAGCGCCGCATGCGTCACCTCGTCGACCACGACCCGCTCACCGGCCTGCTGAACCGCCGCGGACTCGCGGCCGCGATGCAGACCCAGGTCGCCCAGAGCCGCCGCTACGGCACGGCCGGCGCGCTGCTGGTCCTCGACCTCGACGGCTTCAAGGCGGTCAACGACACCCTGGGTCACGACGCCGGCGACAAGCTGCTCGTCCGGGTCGCCGACGAGCTGCGCGCGTGCCTGCGGGAGACCGATGTGCTCGCCCGTCTGGGCGGCGACGAGTTCGCGGTGATCCTGCCGCGCGAGACGCTCGACGAGGCCGCGGTCGTCGCCGGGAAGATCACCGACCGGCTCCGGGCGACCGGCGAGGCCGTCACGGCCAGCGTGGGCGTCGCGCCCTTCTCCGCCGAGCACGAGAGCGGCGACGACGTCATGCGCGCGGCCGATCTGGCGATGTACTCGGCGAAGGCCGCGGGGCGCGATCGGCACGCCGTGGCCGGTCGTCACCCCGACCTCGTGTAGAGGCGGCCGGTCAGCGGGTAGATCTGCCCGCTCGTGCACGACGATCAGCTCCCCTTCGAGCGCCCGCTCGGCGCCCGCCCCGCCGGCGACGGACTCACCGAGTTCCGCGTCTGGGCGCCGCATGCGCGCGAGGTCGCGGTGCGCGTCCGCGGCGCCGACCACCCGCTCCCCGACGAGGGGCTGGGGGTCAACGCCGGCACGGTGCCCGCCGCTCACGGGGACGACTACCTGCTCGTCGCGGACGGGACCGCGTGGCCGGATCCGTGCTCCCGCTGGCAGCCGTACGGGCTGCGCGGCGCCAGCCGCGTCTTCGACCCCGGCGCGGTCACGTGGACGGACGAGGGCTTCACGCCGCCTGCCATCGCGGATGCTGTCGTCTACGAGCTGCACGTCGGGACGTTCACGCAGGCGGGGACGTTCGACGCCGCCATCGAGCACCTGCCGGCGCTGGCGGACCTCGGCTTCACCGTCGTCGAGGTCATGCCGGTCGCGGAGTTCCCGGGCGAGCGCGGCTGGGGGTACGACGGCGCGTTCCTGTGGAGCGCGCAGTCGAGCTACGGCGGCCCCGAGGGGTTCGCCCGGTTCGTCGACGCCGCCCACGCCGCGGGCCTCGCCGTGATCCTCGACCTCGTGCCGAACCACGTCGGCGCCTCCGGGGCGCAGGCGCTCGAGGCGTTCGGCGCGTACTTCACCGACCGCTACGGCACGTTCTGGGGTCGCGCGATCAACTACGACGACGCGCTGAGCGACGGCACCCGGGAGTGGCTCGTGCAGGCCGGCGAGGCGTGGGTCACCGACCTGCACCTCGACGGGTTCCGCCTCGACGCCATCCACGCCGTCTACGACATGTCGGCGCGGCACGTCCTCGCGCAGTTCGCCGATCGCGTGCACGCCGCGCGGCCGGGCGCGCTCGTCATCGCCGAGAGCGGGCTGAACGACCCGAAGGTCATGCGCCCGGAGCAGGCCGGTGGCTTCGGCCACGACGCCGCGTGGGCCGACGACTTCCACCACGCGCTGCGCACGCTGCTCACCGGCGACCGCGACGGCTACTACGCGGAGTTCGGGGACGTGGAGCAGCTCGCCAAGGCGTTCCGGCGCCCGCACGTGCACGACGGCGAGTACTCGACGTTCCGCCGGCAGCGCTTCGGCGCGCCCGCCGACGACGTGCCGCCCCACGGCTTCGTCGTGTTCTCCGCGAACCACGACCAGATCGGCAACCGGGCGTTCGGCGACCGGCTGCCGCGCGAGGTCCGGGCGCTCGCCGCGATGTGCACGCTGTTCTCGCCGTTCGTCCCGCTCGTCTTCCAGGGCGAGGAGTACGGGGAGGACGCGCCGTTCCAGTTCTTCACCGACCACATCGACGAGGACATCGCGGAGGCCACCCGCAAGGGGCGCCGGGAGGAGTTCGCCTCCTTCGCCGCGTTCTCGGGCGAGGACATCCCGGACCCGCAGGCCCTCGAGACGTTCACGCGGTCGAAGCTCACGCGGGTGGCCGACCCGGAGATCGCCGACCTGTACCGGCGGATGCTCGCACTGCGGCGCGAGCTGCCCCCCGGCGATGTGGACGAGATCGCCGTCGACGCCGACGTCCCGTCGTTGCGCGTGACCCGCGGGCCGTGGACCCTCGTGTGCAACTTCCGCGAGATGACCGGTGAGATCGTGGGGCCCGGGTATGGTGGCGCCGCGTGAGCCGTGAGGTCTGGCCGGGAGGCCCTTTCCCCTTGGGTCCCAACTGGGACGGCCAGGGCACCAACTTCTCCCTGTTCTCGGAGCACGCGACGCGCGTCGAGCTGTGCCTGTTCGACGCCGACGACCACGAGGAGCGCATCCAGGTCACCGACCGCACGGCGTTCAACTGGCACTGCTACGTCCCCGGCGTCGGTCCCGGCACGCGCTACGGCTACCGCGTGTACGGGCCCTACGAGCCCGAGGAGGGCCACCGCTTCAACCCGGCCAAGCTGCTCATCGATCCGTACGCCAAGGCGATCGAGGGGGACGTCGACTGGGACGCGGCCAACGCGCTGCCCTACGTGCCCGATCCCGAGGACCCGGAGGACGCCGACCTCGAGCGCGACGACGAGGACTCCGCGCCCGCGATCCCCAAGTCGCTGGTCATCGACGAGGGCTTCGACTGGGAGGGCGACACCCACCCGCGCACGCCGTGGAACCAGACGGTCATCTACGAGGTGCACGTGAAGGGCTTCACGAAGCAGCACCCCGAGGTCCGCGAGGACCTGCGCGGCACCTACGGCGGCCTGGCCTCCGAGCCGGCGATGCGCTACCTCAAGGACCTCGGCGTGACCGCCGTCGAGCTGCTGCCGATCCACCACATCGCCGACGAGAGCTTCCTCGCCGAGCGGGGGCTGACGAACTACTGGGGCTACAGCTCGATCGGCTTCCTCGCGCCGCACGCCGGCTACGCCGCGACCGGCGCCACCGGCGAGCAGATCCGCGAGTTCAAGGGCATGGTCAAGGCCCTGCACCGCGAGGGCATCGAGGTGATCCTCGACGTGGTCTACAACCACACCGCCGAGGGCAACCACCTGGGCCCGATGCTCAGCTTCAAGGGCGTCGACAACAAGTCCTACTACCGCCTCGTCCCCGACGACGAGCGCTTCTACATGGACTTCACGGGCACCGGCAACTCGCTCAACGTCGTCCACCCGAGCACGCTGCGGCTCATCATGGACTCGCTGCGCTACTGGGTCATCGAGTGCCACGTCGACGGGTTCCGCTTCGACCTGGCCAGCGCCCTGGCACGCGAGCTCTACGACGTCGACCGCCTGTCGGCGTTCTTCGACACGATCCACCAGGACCCCGTCCTGTCGCAGGTCAAGCTCATCGCCGAGCCCTGGGACGTCGGGCCCGGCGGCTACCAGGTCGGCAACTTCCCCGTGCAGTGGTCGGAGTGGAACGGCATCTACCGCGACGTCATGCGCGACTTCTGGCGTGGGCAGGCCGGCGTCGGCGACTTCGCCGCGCGCCTGGCCGGTTCCAGCGACCTGTACGAGCCCGACGGGCGCAACCCGTTCGCGTCGATCAACTTCATCACCGCCCACGACGGCTTCCCGCTCGCCGATCTCGTCGCGTACAACGAGAAGCACAACGAGGCGAACAAGGAGGACAACCGCGACGGGACCGACGACAACCGGTCCTGGAACTGCGGCGCCGAGGGCCCGACGGACGATCCGGAGATCAACGCGCTGCGCACCCGCCAGCAGCGCAACTTCCTGGTCACGCTCATGCTCTCGCAGGGCGTCCCGATGCTCCTCGGCGGCGACGAGCTCTGCCGCACCCAGCACGGCAACAACAACGCCTGGTGCCAGGACAACGAGATCTCCTGGTACGAGTGGGACATCGGGGAGGAGGGCCAGCGGCTCCTCGCCTTCACGAAGCGGCTCATCGCCCTCCGCCAGGGCCATCCCGTGTTCCGCCGCCGCCACTTCCTCAGCGGCGACGCGTCGGAGGAGTCCGGGCTGCCGGACGCCTGGTGGTTCCGCACGGACGGCCGTCGGATGACGCAGCGCGACTGGGAGCAGGGCGACCTGCACCACGTCGGCCTGTTCCTCAACGGCGAGGAGTTCCCGTACCTCGACGCGCGCGGCGAGCGCATCGAGGACGACTCGTTCCTGCTGCTGTTCAACGCCCATCACGAGGACGTCGAGTTCAGGCTGCCGAACGCCCGCTACGGCGCGAGCTGGGGCCTCGAGCTCTCCACCGCCGAGCCGGAGGCCGAGCCGGGGGCGTGGAGCGTCCCCGCCCGCGGCAGCGTGAAGGTGATCGCGCGGTCCGTCGTCGTGCTCAAGCACGCCGGATGACCGAGCTGCGCGCCACCTACCGCCTGCAGCTCTCGGGCGACTTCGACTTCCACGCCGCGCGCGAGCTCGTCCCGTACCTGCGCGACCTCGGCATCTCGCACCTGTACCTCTCGCCGTCGCTGCAGGCGCGCAGCGGCTCGACGCACGGCTACGACGTCGTCGACCCCACGCGCGTGTCGGAGGCGCTCGGCGGGGAGGAGGCGCTCCGGGCGCTGGCGTCGGAGGGGCTCGGGGTGATCCTCGACATCGTCCCCAACCACATGGGCACCGGCGACGAGAACCGCTGGTGGCCGGACCCCGAGGTCTTCGACATCGACCCGGAGAGCGGCTGGTACCGCCGGTTCTTCGACATCGACGACCTCGCGGCGGTCCGCGTCGAGCGCAAGGAGGTCTTCGACCTCCTGCACGGCAAGGTCCTCGAGCTCGTGCGCGACGGCGTCCTCGACGGCGTCCGCGTCGACCACCCCGACGGCCTCGCCGACCCCGCCGGCTACCTGCGGCGGCTCCGGGACGCGGACGTCCCGCACGTGTGGGTCGAGAAGATCCTCGCCGTCGGCGAGGGCCTGCGCGACTGGCCCGTCGACGGGACGGTCGGCTACGAGTTCCTCGTCGATGTCGGCGCGCTGTTCGTCGACCCGGCGGGAGAGGCGGCCCTCACCGACCTGTGGCAGACCGTCTCGGGCGACGCCCGTCCCTTCGAGGAGCTCATGATCGCCGCCCAGCTCGAGCTGGCGACCGTGACCTTCGCGCGCGAGGTCGACCGCCTGCGGGTCCTGCTCGGCGACGACGACGCGCCGATCCCGGAGGCGCTGGCCGAGCTGCCGGTGTACCGCACCTACGTCGAGCCGTGGAGCGGGACGGTGGCCGACGAGGACCGCGAGGCGATCGCGGCCTCGGGCATGGCGCCGTCGCTCGCGGAGGTCCTCCTGCTCCAGGAGCCCGGCAACGAGGACTTCGTGACGCGCTTCCAGCAGACGTCGCCGCCCGTGACGGCGAAGGGCGTGGAGGACACGGCGTTCTACCGCTACGGGCGGCTCATGGCGCTCAACGAGGTCGGCGGCGAGCCGGCGCGCTTCGGCATGTCGGTCGCCGACTTCCACGCGGCGAACGCGGAGCGCGCGCGGCGCTTCCCGCGCAACCTGCTCGTCACGAGCACCCACGACACGAAGCGCTCGGCCGACGCGAGGGCGCGCATCGGCGCGGTGGCCTCGATGCCCGACGCGTGGGCGGCGGCCGTGAAGCGCTGGCTGGACCTCACGCGCGACCTCGTCACCGACGGTGCGCCCGACGGGGCGGAGCGCTACATGGTCCTCCAGAACGTGCTCGCGGCGTGGCCGATCTCCGCGGAGCGGCTCGAGGGGTTCGTGGAGAAGTCGCTGCGGGAGGCGAAGGTCCACACGACCTGGGCGGAGCCCGACGAGGCCTACGAGGCCGCGGTCAAGGGCTACGCGACCGGACTCCTGGCGCACGAGGCGTTCCTCGCGGACTTCGAGCCGTTCCTCGAGGAGCTCCTGCCGGTCGCCGAGCGCCACGCGCTGGGGCAGCTCCTGCTGAAGCTCACGGTCCCAGGCCTGCCCGACGTCTACGGCGGCGACGACCTGTGGTTCCTGGCGCTCGTCGATCCCGACAACCGCCGGCCGGTCGACTGGGCGGCGCGGCGGGAGGCGCTGGACGCGCTGAGGTCCGGAGCCGCGCCGACGCGCGAGACCGTGAAGCTCTGGCTCATCTGGCGCGCGCTGGACCTGCGGGCTCGGCGGCCGGACGCGTTCGCGGGCGCGTACACGCCGCTGGACGCGGGGGACGGGACCGTGGCGTTCCTGCGCGGCGACGGCGAGGTGCTCGTCGCGGTCCGCGTGCGCGAGGACGCACCGCCGTTCGCACCGCCGGCCGGCGAGTGGCGCGACGTGCTGGCGGGTGCGCCGGCCGACTACGGGCTCGTGCTGCTGGAGCGGGCCGACGCGATCGCCTCGTAGCGGCCCGCCACCTCGAGCTTGCGGTAGACGTGCTCGAGGTGCTTCTCGACCGTGCGGCGGCTGATCCGCAGCGCGAGGCCGACCTCGCCGTTGGACTCGCCGCGGGCGACCCTGCGCAGGACCTCCGACTCGCGCCGGGTCAGGCGGTCGTGCGGCGCGACCACGGCGGCGTCGCGCACCGCCATCGCGAGAGCGGGGCGCGCGCGACGTACGAATGCCAGCTCGTCGTCGTCGAAGTCGCGGTCGGCGCGGTGGAAGGCGATCCCGACGACCGTCGACCCGCGCAGCGGGAGCGCGACGCACAGGGCGTGCTCCACGCCGAGCGGGCGGTAGAAGTCGGCGTAGACGCCGAGGCGGTGCAGCGCGCGTGGCCCGGCGAAGTCCGAGAGCCGCAGCGGCCCGGGGTCGCCGGTGTGCGCGTGGTGGGCGATGAGCGGGTGCTCGGCCGCGTGACGCGCGAACGCCGCCATGTCGACCGGCTGCCGGTCGGAGGTCACCGACGCGACCGGCGTCATGTCCTGCAGGTCCAGCTCGCCCCAGAGGACGTGGTCGCAGGGCAGCAGGCCTGCCAGGGCATCGACGGCGCCCCGGCGCAGCGTCTCCCGGTCGCGCGCCGCCTCGGTCGCGACGAAGAGATCCAGGACGGCTGTCAGATCACGCATGATCGCCTCGGCGGCGAGCCTACGCCGCCGAGGCCTGGCGCGACAGGGGAGGGTGCTAGGCCACGCTTCCTGCGGGTGTGCCCTCCTGGATGCCGCCGCGGATCATCTCGCGCAACTCGGCGTTGTCCTCGTGGCCGTGGACGGCCACAGCGTGCTGCGCCGCCGCCTCGAGCACCTCGTCCTCGGTGTCGGCCGAGATCGCGATCGTGCAGTTCATATCGCTCGGGATCTGCCGGCAATCCACGTACTTGCGGCCCATCGGAGCCTCCTGGAGTCCGGATGCGGGGGTGGGCGAAGCCAAGACCTCCCGGAAGGCCCGGTCAATACGTGATCACACGTACCGTCAGGCGGCGACGAAGGGGATCGTCTGCGGCCCCTCGGGGAGCACGCAGACGCGGGCGTCGGGGCCCGCGGCGTCCAGCGCGGCGGCGACGGTCTCCGACACGTCGTCGGAGTGGCCGAGATGGGCGCTGTGGAGCGCGTCGGCGTCGAGGTAGTCGGAGTGCACGACGACCTCCGCCTGGACCTGGATCTTCGCCTGGACCTGGACCTGCCACTGGTCGGCGACGGTGTCCTTGCGCGCGGAGATCGCGTCGAGGAGCGCCTGCGGTGACGGCTCGGAGGCCAGGACCTCGCGGTAGGAGCCGTGGTCGGGGAAGCCGTCGCGGCACTCGGCGGCGCAGACGATCGTGCCGCCGTCGCGGACGACGGTCGACGCCGCGCTCATCCCCTTCACGGCCTGGTAGAGGTTCTGGTCGAGCGGGAAGCCGGAGTTGGTCGTCACCACGACCTCGAACCGCGACGGCACCTCCTGCATCGCCGTCCCGCGCGCGGCCTCGCACGCGGCGCGGTGCATCGGCGACAGCTCTCCGCCGAACGCGCGGACGATCTGCTGCTCGCGGTTGAGGGTCACGTCGAGGGCGAAGTGCACGTCGCCCACCGCATCGACCACGGCGCGGATGTCGTCGTGGACGGGGTTGCCCTCGATGATCCCCCAGATGGCGTTGGGATGGCCGATGCGGGACGCGTCGTGGAGGGTGAGGACCGTGTCGAGCGCGGCCAGCCCGGGCGTGACGAGCTTCGGGCCGCCGCTGAAGCCGGCGAAGAAGTGGGGCTCGACGAAGCCGGTGGTGATGCGCAGGTCGGCCTGCACCCACTCGGTGTTGAGCCAGACGGGGACGCCGTCGCCGTGCTCGCCCATCCAGGTGAGCGACGAGGGGTCGCGGGCGTCGTGGTTGACCACGCGGACGCTGTCGTAGACCTCGTCGCCGAGCATGCGCCGCAGCTCCTGCTCGGTGTTGCCGCGGTGCGTCCCCGTCGCCACGAGGATCGTGACGTCGTCGAGGTCGATGATGCCGTCGAGCTCCTCGAGCACGGCGGGGATCATGAGGTGGCGCGGCTGGGGCCGGGTGCCGTCGCACATCGAGATGGCGACCGTCTGGCCCGGCTTGGCGATCTCGCGCAGCGGCGCGCCGGAGACCGGCTCGCGCATCGCGGTGTGCAGCGTCGCCATCGGATCGGCGGCCGCCTGCGCGTGCACGGGCTGCACGACCGTGGTGCGCTCCTCCGGGAGCTCGACGCGGAGCCCCTCCTCGCCGTACGCCAGCCAGACCTCCATTGACCGTGAGGCTAGTCGTTTAGCCTGCCGGTCATGGAAGCGGGCCTGACAGGGCCTCACGCCGCGACGGCTGCAGAGCTCAAGGAACGTCTGGCGGCCGAGCGGCGAGGGCATCCGTTCCTCATCATGCGCGGGGAGGACGCGTCCCAGATCCTCGTGGATCTGCCCGAGGACGGCCCGCCGACGCGGACGATCGGCCGCGCGGCGGAGTGCGACATCGCACTGCCGTGGGACGCGCAGGTCTCGCGCGTGCACGCGGAGCTCGTCTGGGTCGGCCGCGACTGGGCGATCGACGACGGCGGCCTGTCCCGCAACGGCACGTACGTGAACGGCCAGCGCATCGCCGAGCGCCGACGTCTGCGCGACGGGGACACGCTGCGCTTCGGCGCGACGGCGATGGTCTTCCGCCGTCCGTCCGACGCGGTCGAGCTCGGCTCGGTGACGGTGTCCGCGGCGGGCCTCCCAGGCCCGACGAGCCTGTCGGATGCCCAGCGCGCGGTGCTGCGCGAGCTGTGCCGGCCGATGGCGGCCGACGGGGGCCGCGCGCGCCCGGCGACCAACCCGGAGATCGCGGCCGCGCTGTTCCTGTCGCTCGACGCGATCAAGGGGCACCTGCGGGTGCTGTTCGTGAAGTTCGGCGTGGACGGCCTGGCGCAGAACGAGAAGCGCCTGCGGCTCGCGGAGCGCGCGCTGGACTCGGGCGCCGTGCTCGTCGCCGAGCTGCGCGAGCGGGCGGAGTAGCTCCCGCTACGGCGACGCGGGTTGAGGCGCGTCGCCCGGTGCTCGAACGGCTCAGGCCGGGAGGGGTGCCGGAGTGCTGTGTGCTCCACCGAGATACGCGTGCACAACAGTCCAGTCATTGCTGAATTGTTCATCGGATAGCGATGCAACGAAGTGCAGCGATGCGTGCGTAGCGAACCCCGCTCCGTCCGCCCTCGGTGGGCAGTCCGGACCGCGATCCGTCCCGCTGCAGCGAAGCCGAGCGGGGCTCACCGAGCCGCCGCCGCGGCGGCGAGCGCGCCCAGCTCCTCCTCGATCCCGCCGGCGAGCACCTCGAGCCGGTCGACGCCGTCGCGATCGGCGCACAGGCCGAACGTCAGCACCCCTCCCGCCGAGAAGACGGCGACCCGCAGGGCGTGCCAGTCGGCCACCTCCGCGAGCGCGTAGACCGCGTCGACGGGCCGGCCGAGCGCCGTGACGGCGCCGCGCGGGCCTGGGACGTTGGAGACGTTGAGCGTGAACACGTGCGGGTTCATCGACCAGTGCACCGCGACCGACCCGCCGATGTGGAGGACGGTGCCGAGCTCCAGCGCGTCGTGACGCGCCTTGCGCAGCGTGCACTCGCGTGCGACCGCGAGCAGCCGGGCGACCGGATCGGGCTCGGCCAGCGGAAGGTCGACGAAGAAGAACGAGTCGTCGTTGCCGAGCGCGTCGCCGCGCTCGTCCGCGCGATGCAGGCTCACCGGGACCTTCACGCGCATCCGGTGCAGCGGCGCGTCCTGCGCCAGCAGCCAGCGACGCAGGCCGCCGGCGGTCGCGCCGAGCACGACGTCGTTGACGGTCAGGTGCGTGCCGAACGCGTCGCGCAGCCCCGCGATCGCGGTGAGATCCGCGGACGCGAACGCCACGACCCGCGAGGACCCGACGCGCCGGGCGAGCGACGAGCGGGGGACCGCCGGCGCGAGCTCGCGCTCGATGGCCGCCGACAATCGCGGGATGTCGGCGAGGACGTGGCGATGCGTCGGCTCGGGCACGGCCGCCGGCGACGGACGCGTCGGCGGAGCATCGACCTCCCACAGCAGCGCCGTCGCGATCCGCCGGACCGCCATCCCGTCCGCCATCGCGTGGTGGACCCTCAGCACGATCGCGCGCCCGCCGACGAGGTCGACGGTCCAGAGCGGGCGCTCGCGGTCCAGGCGCTCCTCCATGAGCTCGGCGACGGCGGCCTCGAACGTCGAGGTCTGCGGGTGCTCGCGGACGTGCTCGTCGAGGTCGAACCCCGCGTAGGGCGCCCACGCCAGCCCGTCGCCGTCCTGCGCCAGCCGGTCCCTGAGACCAGGGATGCGGTCGAGCCGGGCCGCGACGTGGTCGCGTAGCTCCACGAGCGTGATCGGTTCCGCCGCGGGCGGGAGCGCGGTGACCTTCAGCGTGTGTCCCGCCACGCGCGCGGTCTCGAGCCCGAGAATCCGGACGTCCTCCGCCGTCAGCCGCACACGGCGGAGCCTACGCGGCGAGATCGACGGGTGCAGCGAGAAGCCGGGCGACCTCGTCCGGCCCGAGCGGGCGGGCGAAGTGGTAGCCCTGGGCGGTCGTGCAGGCCATGCCGCGCAGCGCGTGGGCCTGCGCCGGCGTCTCGACCCCTTCGGCCAGCGCGCGCACGCCGAGCGACCGCGCGAGCTGCACGACCGCGTCGAAGATCGCGGTGCCCTCGGTCGAGCGGCCCAGACCGTCGACGAACGAGCGGTCGATCTTCAGGGTGTCGATGGGGAGGATCGTCCGCAGCTGGCCGAGCGAGGACTGCCCCACGCCGAAGTCGTCGATCGCGAGCCGGATGCCCAGCTGCTTCAGCGCCAGCAGGGCGCGGCGCGCGTTGTCCGGATCGGCGATGAGCGTCGACTCCGTGACCTCCAGGCACAGCCGCTGCGCCTCGAGGCCGGTCTCGCGCAGGATGCCGGCGACGAGGTCGGGGAAGGCGGGGTCGGCGAGCTGACGGGGCGACACGTTGACGGCCATCTCGGTCCCGGGCCACGAGCACGCCTGGACGCAGGCCTCGTGGAGGACCCAGGCGCCGATCGGCCCGATGAGGCCGTTGCGCTCCGCGATCGGGATGAACGTCATCGGCGGGATCACGCCGAGCCGCGGGTGGTCCCAGCGCAGCAGCGCCTCGGTCCCGGTGATCGCCCCGGTGCGCAGGTCGATCTGCGGCTGGTAGACGAGTCGGAGCTGGTCGCGCGCGACGGCGCGTCGCAGGTCGCTCTCGAGCTCCATGCGCTGCTGGACCTCGGCTCGCAGCGCGGTGTTGAAGCGCTCCGACCGGTCCTTGCCGAGCTCCTTCGCGCGGTACATCGCGGCGTCGGCGTCGCGCAGCATCTCCTCCGAGGTCAGCTCGCCGCTGCTCGCGCAGCGCATGCCGACGCTCGCGGTCACGAAGCGCTCCTGGCCCTCGACCGTGATCGGCGCGTCGAGCGCCGTGGCGACCCGGTCCGCGACGCCGGCCGCGACGTCCTCGTCGTCGACGCCGGGCAGCAGGATCGCGAACTCGTCGCCGCCGAAGCGGGCGATCGTGTCGCCGGGGCGCAGCGCGTGGCGCAGGCGCTCGGACACGATGATGAGCAGCTCGTCGCCCGCGGAGTGCCCGAGCGAGTCGTTGACGACCTTGAACTCGTCGAGGTCGACGAACAGCACGGCGGCGGCGCCGAGGTCCAGCGCCTCGGCGAGCTTCTCGCTGAAGAGGGTGCGGTTCGGCAGGCCCGTCAGCTCGTCGTGGTGCGCCTGGTGGTCGAGCTGGGACTCGACCTCCTTGCGGACCGAGATGTCGAGCATGTGCGTGACGAGCGCCTTCGGCTCGCCCTCGCCGTCGCGCACGACGGACTGGCGCCACAGCGCCCAGCCGGTCGAGCCGTCGGCGCGCGTGAACGTCACCTCGTCGCCGCCCTGACGCAGGAGCGAGGCGAAGTCGGTCAGCGGCCTGCCGGCCAGGTCCTCGCCCTCGTGGCCGGTGATGGTGAGGAACGTGGCGTTGACGCGCTCGATGTGCCCGTCGAGGGTCGTGAGCACCATGCCGGTCGGGGCGTCGTCGAACGCGGAGCGGAACTCGGCGCTCGCCCGCAGCGTCTCGGCGCGGGCGTCCTCGTTGAGCCGCCAGGTGATCGTGTTGGCGGCGCCCAGGGCGAGGATGAACCCGCCGTGCACGCCGGCCCAGAGGAGCGGGTTGCCGCCGTGCGAGTACACCGCCGTCGGCGTGAGCACGCCCATCACGGTGTGGTGCAGGACGACGTAGAGGAAGGCCAGGCAGTACGGGACCCACTCCTCGTAGAGCGCGCACAGCGTGACGACGACGAAGAAGTGGAAGTGCGCCTCGGTCTGACCGTGCCAGAGGTGCACGACCATCGCGGAGGACGTCAGCAGCGAGAGGCAGCAGGCCGCGGCACGCCAGCGACGCTCGAGGTGCCCCCAGGTCGCCAGCGCGGCGAGCGCGATGATCGGCGCGACGTGGCCCAGCCCGTGGATGAGCGGGTAGCCGGACACGAACGTGATCGCGAGCAGGACGGGGACGTGCGCCCACGCGAGCGCGAGGAGCCAGCGGTGACGCCGGGCCCACATGGCATCGGGCAGCGTGTCGCCTCGCGGCATCCATGCGCGAATCGTGTCCACAGCACGATGATCGGCGTGCTCCGGTCAGGCTTGAGGCTGCTCGGCCCAGCGCAGGCCGGTGGCCGACGGCCGCGGCTCCATCGGGCTCGTCGGCAGCCCGGGGGGCGGATCGTCGACGTGGAAGCCGGTGGGCGACACGTCGTTCGGCGTCGACGGATGGAAGATCGACGCCAGCAGCTGGATCTGCCCGCGGCCGGGGCCGAGCTCGAACTGCCCGCCGCCGTACGCGCCGATGTCGCGTGCGGCGAGCCAGTCGTAGGCGTCGAGCAGGCCCTGGAGGCTGCCGAAGCGCGACGGCTTGACGTTCACCATCCGAGGCGGGAACGGCAGCGCCTCGATGTCGGCGATGCTGTGGATCGGCGCGTCCCACGTGATCTGGTCGCGGTACGGCTCCAGGAGCGTGTCGATCTCCGGCGTGAGCCGCGGGTCCTCGTACCAGGCGCCGGGGAACGCAGCGACGACCCGGCCGTACAGGTCCGGGTCGGCGCCGACGTCGACGACCGCCCCCTCGTAGTGGCCCTTGAAGTCGACGCTGTCGACCGAGCCGGTGGCCACGAGGCCGGCGATGACCTCGTCCGTCCAGGACGGCGTCGGGTCGAGCTTGAAGCGCAGGGTCGGGTAGTTCGCGAGTCGCTGCTGCAGCGGCTCCAGCGAGGCCGGCTCGCCCAGGCGCAGCGACACCACGAAGGTCATCGGCTGCGGCTCGCGCCCCAGCGCCTCGTGCAGCGCGAGACCGGCCTGGTTGAGCGCGAGGTCCAGCGCCGCGGACTCGTAGCCCCAACGCCGGTAGCGGCGGTACACGTCGCGCTCCAGCGCGCGGCCGGGGAAGAGGTCCAGGCCGCCGACGTGCTCGGCGAACGAGGCGATCGTCCAGCTGCCCGCGAGGGGGAGCGACGGCCCGGCCTTCCACGCCGCCTCCTGCTCCTCCGCCTCGTAGGTGACGTCCTCGCCGACGCCGTCCGCGCCGCCGCCGCGCAGGCGGATCACGGTGCTGAGGCGCTCGAAGCCGCTCGAGACGTTCATGCGCAGCGGCTCGAGCGCGTAGTCGTCGATCTGCAGCGGCAGATCGGCCAGGCGCTCCCAGGTTCCGGTCACGCCGGGAACCTAGCCCTCGAGGCGAGCCACGAGCTCGTCGAGGCGCAGCGCGTCGAGGCCCTGGCTCACGGCGTCGAGCTCGCCGGCGCAGAACTCGACGAGCCCACGGCCCTCGCGGCAGAGCTCCAGCGTCTCGCGCAGGCCGGCCTCGCCGGAGTCGAGCCGCTCGATGATCGACTCGAGCCGCCCCGAGGCGGTCTCGTAGGTCACGTCCGTCATGTCTCGTCCTTCAGGGTTGCCTGCACTGCGCCGTCGGCGAAGCGGATCCGGACGTCCCCGGCCGCGCGGGCCGCGCCGGCGTCCGTCACGGGCGCGCCGTCGGCGTCCTGCACGAGCGCGTAGCCGCGGGCGAGGGTGCGCTCGGGGTCGTGCGCCGCCAGCGCGGCGGCGAGGCCGTCCAGCCGTCGCTCGCGCGACGTCCGCAGCGGGCCCGCGGCCGCCGCCGCCCGCCGGGCCAGCGCCTCGGCACGACGAGCGGTCGCCTGCTCCTCGGCGTCCACGCGCCGCCGCGCGCTCGCGCGAAGCTCCCGCAGGTCCTGGTGCAGCGCGCGCCGGTGGCGCGCGACGTGCTCGCCGGGCGCCCGGGAGAGCCGCGCGAGCACGCGCGCCCGGTCGGCCACCGCCCTGCGCCCGTGGCGGGCGAGCCGCGCCGACCCGCGCCCGAGCGCCTCACGCGCCGCGCCGACGTGCAGCGGCACCGCCGCCTCGGCCGCGTGCGTGGGCGTCGAGCAGCTCACGGCGGCGACGTCGTCGATGAGCGTCCGGTCGGTGTGGTGGCCGACCGACGCGATGACCGGCACGCGCAGGAGCGCGACCGTCCGGCACAGGGTCTCGTCGCAGAAGGCGAGGAGGTCGGCGAGCGAGCCGCCGCCGCGCGCGACGATCGCGACGTCGACGTCCGGCAGCGCTGCCAGCTCGCTCAGCGCGCGGCCGACCGCGGGCGCGGCATGGCGGTCCTGCACCGGGGCGAACGCCCAGACGAGCCGGCCGGCCCAGCCGCGGCGCTGCAGTCCCGCGAGCACGTCGTCGCGCGCCTTGCCCCGCTCTCCGCAGACGACGCCGATCGTGCGCGGGAGCGCCGGGCGCGCGAGCGCCTTCTGCGGCTCGCACAACCCCTCGGCGACGAGGCGCCGCCGCACGCGCTCGATGCGGGCGAGCAGGTCCCCCTCGCCCGCGATCCGCAGGCCGGTGACCGCGAAGGAGAAGTGCGGCGAGCTCGCCGTGCTGCCGGGGTAGAAGTCGCAGCCGCCGGCGACGACGACCTGCGCGCCCTGGGCCAGCGCGCCGGGCGCGAGCCCGAGGCGGTCGAAGTCCTCGCGCCACATCGCGCAGGGGACGGCGCCGCGCTCGTCGCGCAGCTCGAAGTAGACGCGCGCCCGCGTGAGCTTCACGTCGCAGGCCTCGCCGGTCAGCTGGACGTGGGCGAAGCCCCGCAGGCGGTCGCGCAGCGCCGCGGCGTACTCGCCGACGCCGTAGGGCCCGGGCAGCGCGGAGCCGGGGATGCCTGCTGCTGCGGTGGGGACCGCCATCCCCGGACCGTACGGTCCGGGACGGACGTCAGTGCGGCGGCGGCGGAGCCGGGTTCTCGTCCGCCAGCGCGATGCCCGCGCGGTTGGACGGGAGCGCCGGGATGCCGAGCTCGTGGCGGGTGCCGCGGACCTCGCCGGAACGGCCGAGCGCCGTGAGCCGCGAGATCTCCAGCTCGCCCTCGATGCGAGCCGGGTGGTCGGCGGGGAGACCGTCGATGAGGCGCGCGATCCGGTTGCGGATCTGCAGCGCGAAGTGCGGCGTGGACGCGCCCATGAGCTGACGGACGTCGTCGACCGTGACGTCGTGGCCGGGGACCCGGCGGTCGGGATGCTCTGCTTCGCTCACTGGCTGCGGACGGGGGAGATCTCGAGAAGTTCGTCGATCGCGGACTGCGTCGCGAGCGGCACCAGCGTGCGGTCCCCGACGATCCAGCCGTGATTGTAGACACCCCGGACCGGGCTCTCCGCGTAGCCCGGCTGGATGTCGAGGAGGTACTCGCGCAGCGGGGCCGGCAGCGAGCCGTCCGCGGGCAGGACGAGCGGGGGGCCGTAGGTGCCGGAGTTCGACAGCGGCGCCGCCCCGGCGGCGAGCGCCGGCGCCTTCGGCGAGAGGAAGACGAGCCCGTGGCCCGGGTCGTCGACCGCCCAGCCGGCCGCGCCGTCGCGCAGCCGGGCCGCGGCGATCGACGTCGTCGTCGCGTCCGTGCCCGAGACGCGCGTGACCTTGCCGAGCTTGCCGAGCGCCTGCTCGACCGCCTTGGACAGGACGTCCTCGCCGCCGAGCAGGTAGATGCGCGGCTTGTCGTGGGCCTGGATCGCGAGCTGCGTCACCTCGGGCACGGCGTCGCGCGTCGCGAAGAGGATCGGCGATGCCGACCGCGCCGACCAGCCCGCGGCGGTCATCGCGATCTCCGGCTTCTCGGACGACGTGACGATGACCGTGCGCGAAGGCTTGCCCGCGACGCTGCTGGCGAACGTGTCCATCGCCCTGGCGGTCTCCTCGGCGGTGGCGGCGGTCACGTCGACCGCCTTGAGGCCCGCCGGCCGCGGCACGTCGCCCACGCGGACGACCTGCGCGCCACCCGCGTCCGCCGACCCGCTCGGGCTCAGCGCCTTCAATGCATCGCGCGTCGCATCGGGCATGTCGGTGCCGTCGCTCAGCAGGACCGGCGCGCGCAGCGGCGAACCCGAGAGGACGGAAGCTGTGAGCGCACCTCTCCAGTCCCCGCCGTCCGCCAGCACGACCGTGCCGGGTCCCTTCCCCGGATACGTGGCACGGGCGATGGCCGCGGCCGACACCGCCGGATCGGCGGAATCGATCCGTGTGGTGTTCTTCGTCGCGTTAGCGGGCATACCGAGGTTGGCCGCGTCGGAGCCGCTCTCTGGCGAGGAACCGCGGTCGCTGGAGTCATCGCCCCCACCGAAACATCCGGCGAGCGCGAGGACGAGGATCAGCAGGGGAGCCAGGCGCCTCACAGGAGGCGAGAGTAGACGTCGGACGAAGCACTGCTCGCCGGTTCGAAGCCGGGCAGGAGAGCACGCAGGTAGTCAGAACAACACTGCAGTTCGCCGTGCAGGTGTGTATTGTGCCCGACTCACTGCCGAATCCCGGGCGAGAAGCACGGGATCGGGGGACCCAAGTTGTTGGGGCGAATCAAGGGCCCAGGCCCGAGAAGCGCTGCCTTTCTGCGCTAGCCCGTCAGCTAACCCCGTAGGCCGACGAAAGAGGGTGTTCAGGACGTGAGGGCTCGTGCCCTGTTGACGATGGCGTGCGCGCTCGCGGGGATCTCCGTGTGCGCCACCGACGCGATGGCGCAGGACTCGGCAGCGAACGGCGGCGCCGCCTACGGCGCACCCACCGCCGACACCCGCGCCGCAACGCAGCAGGCCGCCCCCACGCCTCCGGCGCCCGGCCAGGTCGGCGCCGCGACCCCCGCACCGCCGGCCCCCGTGCCGGGCAGCGTCGCGACCATCGACGCGAGCGGCCTCGCCGCCCCGCCGGTCAGCGCTCCCCCGGCCGTCCAGAACGCGATCATCGCCGCCAACGCGATCATCGGGAAGCCCTACAAGTACGGCGGCGGCCATCGCCCCGGCTTCCTCGATCCCCGCGGCTACGACTGCTCCGGCACCGTCTCCTTCGCGCTGAACGGCGGCGGCCTCATCGAGGATCCGCTCGACTCGTCCGGCTTCTTCTCCTGGGGCGAGAAGGGCCCCGGAGCCTGGATCACCGTCTACACGAAGTCCTCGCACGCCTTCATGGTCATCGCGGGCCTGCGGCTCGACACCAGCGCCGCAGGTGACCCGTCGGGTGCGAAGGGTCCTCGCTGGCGGCCTGTGCTGCGCTCCACGCGCGGCTTCAAGGCCCGCCATCCCGAGGGTCTCTAGGGACTGATCACGGGAGGTCCTCGCCGCGCGCCCTGCGCTCGGCGAGGATCGTCTCGCGCTCGGCCAGCGCACTCTCCCGGCGCAGCTGCGCCTCTCGTTCCCGTCGCCGGTCCTCGTCGTCCTCCATGAGCAGCGGCGGGACCTCGAACGGGCTCCCGGTCGCGTCGACCGCGACCATCGTGAGGTAGGCGCTGTTGGTGTGCTGCAGCGCGCCGGTCGCCATGTCCTCTGCCTCGACGCGCACGCCGACCTCCATCGAGGTGCGCCACACGGCGTTCACCGAGGCGCGGAACGTGAGGAGCTGACCCAGGCGGATCGGCAGGAGGAACGTCATCCGGCCCATGGCCGCGGTGACCACCATCTGGCGGCAGTGGCGCACCGCCGCTGTCGCCGCAGCCTCGTCGCAGAGGCGCATCACGGCGCCGCCGTGGACGGATCCCGCGATGTTCGCGTCCGTCGGGCCCATCCAATGGGTCAGCACCGAGCGGGAGGCGGAGACAGGGCGCGGTTCCACGGCTGGTAGAACTATCTCAGGAACTTTCCAAAGGAGCCCACATGGCCGGCATGTCCGGACGCTTCTCCACTGTCGTCAAGGCGAAGATCAACAAGCTGCTGGACAAGGCCGAGGATCCCGGCGAGACCCTCGACTACAGCTACCAGGCCCAGCTGCAGAACCTGCAGAACGTCAAGAAGGGCATCGCCGATGTCGTGACGGCGAAGAAGCGCCTTCAGATGCAGGCCGAGAAGCTCGAGCAGAGCGTCGTCAAGCTCGACACGCAGGCGCGTCAGGCGCTCGGCGCGGGCAAGGAGGACCTCGCCCGCATGGCGCTCGAGCGCAAGACGGTCGCGCAGACCGAGCTGCAGACGCTCGACAGCCAGATCGCCGAGCTCGAGGACCAGCAGACCAAGCTGACGGAGTCCGAGCAGCGGCTGCGCACGAAGGTCGAGGCCTTCCGCACGAAGAAGGAGGTCATCAAGGCGCAGTACAACGCCGCGGAGGCCCAGGTGCGGATCTCCGAGGCCGCGACGGGCGTCGGCGAGGAGATGGCCGACGTCGGGCTCGCGATGCAGCGCGCGGTGGACAAGACCGAGCAGATGCGTGCTCGCGCGGGCGCCGTCGAGGAGCTCGAGGCGGCAGGCACGTTCGACGACATCACGCAGCTCGGCTCCGGCGAGGACGACATCGACCGGCAGCTCCGCGAGCTGGGCGCGTCGGGTCAGGTCGACGACGAGCTGGCGAAGATGAAGGCGGAGCTCGGCACCGGCGGCGCGCCCCAGGGCGAGCTCGGCGAGGGCAAGGCCGGAGCATGATCGTCCGGATCATGGGCGAGGGCCAGTTCCGGATCGACGACAGTGACCGCGACAACCTCAACGAGCTCGACAACGCCGCCGTCGCCGCCTCCGAGGGCGGCGACGAGACGGCGTTCCTCAAGACGTTCGCGGCACTCATCGATCACGTGCGCGAGGTCGGGATCCGGCTCGCCGACGACGAGCTCGAGGGCTCCGACGTCCTGTTCCCGCCGGCGGACACGACCTTCGCCGAGGCGAAGCACGAGTTCACGGGCGAGGGTCTGATCCCCGACTAGGACCAGGGCGCCTCCGCCAGCACCGCGTCGTCGTCGTGGTGGGTCCCGAAGGCCAGCATCTCGAGGCCGTCGGGGCCCGACGAGAACGAGCGCACGGTGTCCGGTGCGACGCGCAGCGCGTCCATGGGCTTGAGCTCGTGCGTGTCGCCGTCGACGACCGCGGTGCCGCCGCCGGACAGCACGACGTAGATCTCCTCGTCGTTCTTGTGGGTGTGCGCGAAGGGGAGCTTCTGATCGGGCTTCAGGCGCTGCAGCGAGACGCCGGTCTGCTCGGCAGCCGAGCGCCTCGCGCGGGAAGTGGGCCTGGAGGACGTCGCCCATCCCGTTCTTGGCGGCGTCGTCGTCGGACTCGAGGATGTTCTTGATCGTGTACGCGGACATGCCGGAACCGTACGCTCGATCCCATGACGCGTCTTGGAGGAACGCGACAGGACTCCCGGGGCATCCTGCAGCCCGAGGAGGGCGCGGCGCACTTCACGCTGGAGCGGCGCGCTCCGTCCGCCGATCTGGCCGACGTCGTCGACCGGCATTGGATCGTGCGCTGGGATCTGGGCGGCCGCCCGGCCTTCCGCCAGTCGATCCTGCCGCACCCCTGCGTCCACATCGTCTTCGAGCCGGCCGGGCCGGCCGTGTACGGCATCGCCGACGGGCAGACGGGTCACCTGCTCGAGGGCGCCGGCGAGGCCGTCGGCGTCAAGTTCCTGCCTGGCGCGTTCTCGGCCTACTCGGCGCTCCCCGCGGTCGAGCTGACCGGTCGGGTGGTGCCGTTCGCCGAGGCCCTCGGTCCCGCGGGAGCCGAGCTCGAGCGCGGTGACGACGGCGCCGACGCGCGGATCGCCCGCGTCGAGGCGTTCCTGCGGGCGCACCGGCCGGCGCCCGACGCCGGGATCGCGACGGTGGTCGACGTCGCGAGGACGATGCGCGAGGGCCCGGCGGAGCTCCGCGTGGCGGACGTCGCAGCCCGCCACGGCGTGTCGATGCGCACGCTGCAGCGGCTGTTCCGTCGCCACGTCGGGGTGAGCCCGAAGTGGGTGCTGCAGCGCTACCGGCTCCACGAGGCGGCGGAGCGGATGGCCGCCGGGGAGGCGACCGACCTGGCCTCCCTGGCCCAGGACCTGGGCTACTTCGACCAGGCCCACTTCGGCAACGACTTCCGCCGCTACGTCGGCGTGCCGCCCAGCGCCTACGCCGCCTAGGCCTCGCGCCCGAGCGCGTGCTGGCGGGCCTCCCACTCGGAGACCTCGAACGGCTTCCCCGGCGCGGCGCCGACGGCGAGCACGATCGTCCCGCCCTCGATGGCGTGCGCCTCGCGGTGCACGGCGGGGGAGTCGGGCTTGACGAAGCCGGGCGCGGCGACGTCGACGTTCTGCCCGTCGAGCTTGAAGCGCGCGGAGCCGGCGATGACGGCGTAGACCTCCTCGTGGCCCGTGTCCGTCTCGTCGTGGGGCTCGACCACGACCGCGCCGGGCTCGGCGCCGACGTAGGCGTTCATCCCGAAGGCGGTGACGCCGAGCTCGTCGCGCAGCGGGCGCCAGTCCACACCCTCGATGCACGGCGCCGGGGCGGGTGCGACGTCATGGATGCTGAGGACCTTCGCGTGGATCTCGGTCATCAGATCGGGATACCCCACATCGGCAGCCAGCGCTCGATCTCCGGCTCGACGGGCAGCTCGGGATCGAGGATCGCCTTCATCTGCAGCTCGCGCTCGGCGTCGCGGGCCTGCTCTCCGGAGGCGGGCACGAACGGGTACCAGGTGCCCCGCTTGTAGTTGTAGATCAGGTACAGCTGGCGGTCGCGTGCGTCCTTGAAGGCGAAGACCGCCGCGAGCGTGCGGTCGCCGTAGCCGCCGACGGCGAGCGCGTCGCTGACCGCGTTGATCCCGACGACGAGGTCCTCGACATCGGGGTCGTGGAGGATCATCCAGCGGTAGCCGAAGGAGTCCGTCTCGACGGTGAGCGTCGTCCCGGTCTCCTCGCCCGTGCCGCGCACGAGCTGCTCCATCTCCGTGACGATGTTGTCGAAGTCGGCGGTGTCGACGGGCTGGAAGAGGATGGCCGCCTCCCCGCGCGTCGTGATGTTGTGCTCGGTCTCGAGCGAGATGTACGCCGTGGTGAGGGCGAACAGCCGGTCCTGCGCCGCGATCGGCTTGGCCTTCGTCCGCCCCAGCAGGCTGTCAAGGAAGCCCATCCGACAGTTCTAGCGCGCGCCCTGCAGCTGCGCCTCCAGCCGTGCGAGCTGCGCGATGCGCTGCTCGACGGGCGGGTGGGTCGAGAAGAGGTTCAGCAGCGACTTCTTCGTGTTCGCCGGGATGATGTAGAAGGCGTTCAGCTCGGAGTGCGCACGCAGGTCGGTCATCGGCAGCCGCTCCATCGTGCCGTTGATCTTCAGCAGCGCCGAGGACAGCGCGCTCGGCCGGCCGGTGATCGCGGCCGCGCCGCGGTCGGCGGCGAACTCGCGGTAGCGCGACAGCGCCTGCATGAGGACGAACGACACGACGTACACGACGAGCGACACGAGGATGAGCACCATCGCGCTCGGGCCGTCATCGTCGTCGCTGGAGCTGCCGCCGAAGAAGAAGCCGAACTGCAGGACGAGCGCGGCGATCGAGGCGAAGAACGACGCGATGGTCATGATCATCACGTCGCGGTGGCGCACGTGGGCCAGCTCGTGGGCCATGACGCCCTCGAGCTCGGCCGGCGAGAGCAGCTCCAGCAGGCCGGTCGTCGCCACGACGGTCGCGGACTTCTGCGAGCGGCCCATCGCGAAGGCGTTCGGCATCTGCGTGTTGACGATCCCGATCGTCGGCTTGGGCAGGTCGGCCTGCACGCAGAGGCGCTCGATCATCGCGTGCAGCTCGGGCGCCTCCTGCGGGCCGACCTTCTGCACGCCCATCGTGGCGAGCGCGATCTTGTCCGAGGCGAAGAGCTGGAAGAGGAAGAGCCCCGCCGCGACGACGACGATCGTCACGCCGGACGCGCCGCTGGCGAAGAGGGCGGCGATCAGCACGACGTACAGCGCGCCGAGCAGGAACACCGTGATCAGCATTCGGGCCTGGAGGCCACCGTCGGCGCGCAGCGCCACCTTCGTCTGAGCCATGGCGCGAGTGTAGGCAGGCAGCGTTAAGGCATCCTGAAGGGTTCCTGTAGGCAACGGCCGGGGCGGCCACGCTGGAGGCGAGCGCTCGCCCGCACGCAACGCGCCTGTCGGGCAGCGTCGTGGGTGTCCCGTAGCCTGCCGCGGACGCCGATGCGCCGTCTCATCGTCCTCATCGTGTGCGTCGCGGTCCCCGTCGCCCTCTGGGCGGCCCTGCCCCTCGGGTCGACCGCGGCAACCCCGTCCCAGAGCAAGCTCGACGAGCTGAACGGGAAGATCGACCGTACCCGCGACCGGATCGGCCGCAAGAAGGGCGCGGAGAGGACGCTGTCGAGCGACATCGCGCAGTACACGCGCAGGATCGACCGCCTCCAGGGGAAGATCACGACGCTCGCCGGCCGCCAGGAGGTCCTCCAGCGCGACCTCGACGCCAAGCAGGCCGAGCTCGAGAGCCTCCGCGGCGAGCTGCGCTCCGAGCGCGCCCGCCTCGTCCGGCTCCAGCGCCGCCTGCGCGAGGCGCGCGCGATGCTCTCGACGCGCCTCGTCGAGCTCTTCAAGGCCGACAAGCCCGACGTCCTCACCGTCGTCCTCGGGTCGACCGACTTCGCCGACCTCCTCGAGCGCACCGAGTTCATCCGCCGGATCTCCGACCAGGACCGCGAGGTCATCCTGCTCGTGCGCCGTGCGCGCGTGGACGCCGTCGAGACCGAGGCGCACCTCGCGAAGCTCGAGACCCGGCAGCAGAAGGTCACGGCGGCCGTGCAGTCGCGGCGCGACGAGATCGCCGCGGTCAAGGGCGAGCTCGTCGGCACGCGGGTCGGGTACGCGAAGACGCGGGCGGGCAAGACCGCGGCGCTGAGCAAGGTGCGCGACGACCGCCACGAGCTGCAGGAGAACCTCGAGGCCATGGAGGCCCAGTCGGCGAAGATCGCCGAGAAGCTGCGGGTCGCCCAGGGCAACCCGGGGGCAGGCCCGATCAGGCAGGGCTCCGGGCAGTTCATCTGGCCGGTCAACGGCCCGATCACCGGCGTGTTCGGTGAGTCGCGCCCTGGCCACATGCACGCGGGGCTCGACATCGCGGCGGGCGAGGGCACGCCGATCCGCGCCGCCGACTCCGGCCGCGTCGTGCTCATGCAGGGCGTCGGCTCGTCGGGCGGCTACGGGAACTTCACCTGCGTGCAGCACAACGCGTCGACGTCCTCGTGCTACGCGCACCAGTCGCGCTTCGGGACGTCGATGGGCGCGAACGTGAGCAAGGGCCAGGTGATCGGCTACGTCGGCAACACGGGCCACTCCTTCGGCGCGCACCTGCACTTCGAGGTCCGCGTGAACGGCTCGCCGGTCAACCCGGCTGGGTACCTGTAGGTCGCTGAGCTCCGCTCGGGCGACCTGGCGGCGCGGGTCGCGTCCGGACTGCCCATCGAGGGCGGACGGGGAGTGGGTTGCACCACGATCTGGCGATCCGCGCTACCGGAGCGGTGCCCGCGATTGGATCACGTCCGCGCTCACGAGGTCCGAGACATCGGCCCCGCCACTCCTTCGGCGCGCACCCGCGCCGCACCGCACTGCCGGCCACGCCCCGAGCGGCGCGCCAACCTCAGTGCCCGCCGGCCAGTCCCTCGATCGGCCCACGCCCCGCACGCGTCGCGGCCCGCCCCGGTCGCAGCGACGCCACCACGGCCAGCGCACACGCCACGAGCGCGACGGACGGCCCGGCCGCCACGTCGGCCACGTACGACAGCTCCATCCCGCCGACGCCCGCGACCGCGCCGAAGAACGCGGCGAGACGCAGCTGCACGACGAGCCGGTCCGACGCGCGCAGCGCCGCCGCGGCGGGCGCGACCAGCAGCGCGAGGACGAGCAGGTTCCCGAGCCCCTGGACGGACGCGACGATCGCGACGCCGAGCAGCACGAGCAGGGCCGCGGTCGTCCGGCCCGGCGACACGCCCAGCGACCGCGCGCTCCCGGCGTCGAACGCCGTCACGCGCAGCGCCCGACCGCCGAAGCCCAGCGCCACGAGCACGACGAGCCCGAGGCCGGCCGCCACGGCGAGGTCGGCGTCCGTCGCGCCCAGCGGGTCGCCGAAGAGCAGCTCGCCCAGCCGCGCCGGCGTGTCCGGCGCCAGGGCGAGCGCGACGCCCAGCCCGAACAGCGCGCCGACCGTGACCGCCACCGCGAGCTCCGACCCGATCCGCCGGTCGCGCGCGGCGAGGGCGATGAGCAGCGCCGCGACGATGATCCCGCCCGACGCACCCAGCACGATCGGCACCCCGGCGAGCGCCGCGAGCACGAGCCCGGGGAGCATCGCGTGGGAGAGCGACTCCGCCGCGTACGTGTGGCGCAGGTGCAGGATCCAGACCCCGAGCGGCCCGCACACGACGCCGAGCAGCACCACCTCGGCGAGCGCCCGTCGCAGCAGCTCGCTCTCGAGCAGCTCCATCAGCCGTGGTCGTGGTGGGAGTGGACGGCGACGGTCTCCTCGCCGAGGGTCACGAGCTCCTCGCCGTACGTCGCGTGCAGCGCCTGCGCGGTCAGCGCGTCCGCCGGCGGCCCGAAGGCGATCTGCGTCCCGTTGAGGCACAGCACCCTGTCCCACCGCCGCGCGTGGTCGATGTCGTGCGTCGACACCAGCAGCCCCCTGCCCTCGGAGCGCAGCTCGTCGAGGATGGCGAGCAGGCCCGCCTCGCTCGCGCGGTCCACGCCGGTGAACGGCTCGTCGAGCAGCAGCAGCGGAGCGTCCTGCAGCAGCGCCCGCGCGATGAGCACCCGCTGGCGCTGGCCGCCGGACAGGGCGCCGAACCGCGTCCCGGCCTGCGCCGCGAGGCCGACGCGGTCGAGCATCGCCGTCGCCCGCTCGCGCTCGCCCCGCCCGAGCCGCCGCCACGCGGGTGTGCGCGCGTAGGCGCCCATGAGGACGACGTCGAGCGCGCTGACCGGGAAGTCCAGCCGCGCGCGGCCCGCCTGGGCGACGTAGGCCGGGCTGCCCTCGACCGCGCACGTGCCCGCCATCACCGGCAGCTCGCCGAGCAGGAGCTTCAGGAGCGTCGTCTTCCCGCCGCCGTTGGGCCCGAGGACGGCGAGCGCCTCCCCGGCGTCCAGCGAGAACGTCACGCCGCTCAGCGCCGGCCGGCCCGGCGCGTAGCCCGTGACGAGCCCGGAGACCTCGACGAGGGTCATCTCGCCTCCCTCACGAGGGCCACGGCGGCGAACACGACGCCGCCGAGCACTGCGATCGCGGGGCCCGGCGGCAGGTTCGTCTGGTCGGCGAGCCAGAGCCCGCAGATCCCCTCGGCCAGCGCGAGCGCGACGCCGCCGAGGAGCAGCCCGCGCATCGACCCCGCCAGGAGCCGCGCCGTCGCGCTCGGGACCACGAGCAGCGTGGAGACGAGCAGCGCGCCGACCGCGGGCAGCGACGCGACGACGGCGAGGGCCAGCATCCCGAGGAGCAGCCAGTCGCCCAGGCGCGAGGGAACGCCGAGCGCGTGCGCGCCGCCGGGGTCGAAGCCCGTCGCCAGCCAGGTCCTGCCGAGCAGCGCGGTGCACAGCAGCGCCAGCGCGGCGACCGCGGCCGCGAGCCACAGGTCCGTGTCGCTCAGCCCGAGCAGCGTCCCGAAGAGCAGGCGGTCGACGCCGGCGCCCGACGCGAAGACGTCACCGGCGAGGATCGAGCCGATCGCGAGCGCCGCGACGAGCAGCAGGCCGGTCGCCGCGTCGGCCCGCAGGCGCCCGTCCCGCAGCAGCCGCGCCAGCCCGGCCGTGTAGATGAGCGCCGCGCCCATCGCCGCGATCGGCGCGGCGATGCCGGCCGGGGCCGCGACGACGAGGCCGGGGAACGTCGCGGTCCCCACCGCGTGGGTGAAGAACGCCAGCCGCCGCAGGGCGATCCACGCGCCGAACAGGCCGCCCGCGACGCCGAGCAGCACCACGGCGAGCAGCGCCCGCTGCATGTACGGCGTGGTGAAGGGGTCGACCAGGGCGTCCACGGATGCGCCGAACACTATCGAGATCCGTTCTCATTCTCGCGACACGGCGAGGCCGCCGACGCCGACGTGGCATCCTCTGCGCGCGATGGCGACCGCCCAGAGCCTCTCCCACGTGTGGCCGCTCGGCACCACCCTGAACGCAGCCGGCCACATCGAGGTCGGGGGCTGCGACCTCGTCGAGCTCGCGCGCGAGTTCGGCACGCCCGCGTACATCGTCGCCGAGGACGACCTCCGCGCCCGCGCTCGCGAGTTCCGCGAGGCCTTCGCCGCCGTGGCGGCGGACGTGCACCTCTCGTTCGCGACGAAGGCGTTCCCGTGCACCGCGGTCCTGCGGGTCCTCGCCGAGGAGGGGATCGGCGCCGACGTCGCCTCCGGCGGCGAGCTGCAGATCGCCCTGCGCGCCGGCGTCGCGCCGAGCATGGTCACGCTCCACGGCAACGCGAAGTCCGAACGCGAGCTCGGCGAGGCGCTCGATTCCGGCGTCGGGCTGATCGTCGCCGACAACGCCGACGAGCTGGAGCGCCTCGAGCGCCTCGCCACGCGCGAGCAGGACGTGATGATCCGCGTCGCCCCCGACGTGCGCGGCGACACGCACGACCACATCTCGACCGGCCAGGCCGACACGAAGTTCGGCTTCTCGCTCGCCGACGCTCCGACCGCCATGGAGCGCATCCGCGGCTCCGAGCGGCTGCGCCTGCGCGGCGTGCACCTGCACATCGGGTCCCAGCTGCTCGAGCTCGACCCGTTCCGGCGTGCGATCGAGGCGGTCGCCGCGCTCGGCCCGATGGACGCGATCAACGTCGGCGGCGGCCTCGGCGTCGCCTACACCCCCGACGACCATCCGCCGTCGGTGCACGAGTACGCCGCCGTGAAGGTCGGGGCGATCCGCGACTACCTGGGACCCGACGTCGCGATCCTCGACGAGCCCGGCCGGGCGCTCGTCGCGGCGGCCGGCGTCACGATCTACGGGGTGCAATCGGTGAAGCGCAACGTCTCCACCTGGGTCGCCGTGGACGGCGGCATGTCCGACAACCTGCGCCCGATGCTCTACGACGCGCGCTACGAGGCCGTGCTTGCCTCGCGTCCAGGTGGATCGACCCGCTGCCACGTCACGGGCAAGCACTGCGAGTCCTCCGACGTGATCGTCCGCGACGCGATGCTCGACGACCCGCGTCCCGGCGACATCGTCGTGACCCCCGTGACCGGCGCCTACTGCTACGCGATGGCCAACCAGTACAACGGCGTCCCGCGCGCGCCGGTCGTGTTCGTGCGCGACGGCGACGCACGCGTGGTCGTGCGCCGCGAGACCTACGACGACCTGCTCTCCCGTGACGTCATCTGAGCCGGGGACGTTCCGTGTCGGCCTGCTGGGGCACGGCACCGTCGGGTCGGCGTTCGCCACGCTGCTGCAGGCGCGCGCCGAGCAGATCGAGCTGACCACCGGGCTGCGCCCCGAGCTGGCGGGGGTCCTCACGCGCTCGCGCGGGACCTTCGAGGAGATCGTCGAGGGCTCCGACCTCGTCGTCGAGGTGATCGGCGGCGTCGACCCGGCGCGCGACTACGTCCTGCGCGCGATGCGCGCCGGGCGCCACGTCGTCACCGCGAACAAGCAGCTGCTCTCCCTCCACGGGGAGGAGCTGTGGTCGGTCGCGCGCGAGCACGGCGTGCAGCTGCGCTTCGAGGCCGCCGTCGCCGGCGTCGTCCCGGTCATCCGCGTCCTGCAGGAGTCGCTGGCGGCCGCACACGTCGAGCGGGTGCACGGCATCGTCAACGGCACGACGAACTACATCCTCAGCGAGATGGCGCGCACCGGCGCGACGTACGAGTCGGCCCTCGCGGACGCCCAGCGACTCGGCTACGCGGAGGCCGACCCGACCGACGACGTCACCGGCCGCGACGCCGCGGCGAAGATGGCGATCATCGCGCGCCTGGCGTTCGACACGCCGGTGACGCTCGACCAGGTCCCGTACGAGGGCATCGAGCACATCACCGCCGACGACATGGAGTACGCGCGCGAGCTGGGGCTGGGGCTCAAGCTCATCGGCACGGCCGAGCGCATCGACGGCGGGATCTCGGTGCGCGTGCACCCCGCGTTCCTCTACGGCGGTCATCCGCTCGCCAGCGTCGGCGGGCCGTTCAACGCCGTGACGATCGAGTCCCCCGACATCACCGAGATCACGATGTCGGGGCCCGGCGCCGGCGGCCCGCAGACCGCGAGCGCGGTGCTCGGCGACGTCATCAGCGCGATGATCCCGCCGGCCTCGACGCCGGAGCCGTCCCAGCGGCTGGCGATCGTCGAGGACGTCGTGAGCGCGTTCTACCTGCACCTCGAGGTGGCCGACCGGCCCGGCGTCCTCGCGCAGGTCGCCCAGATCCTCGGGATGCAGGGCGCGTCGATCAAGTCCGTCGTCCAGAAGGGCCTGGGGGAGAACGCGCGCCTCGTGATGGTCGTGCACCCGCTGCTCGAGTCGCGCCTGCGCGCCGCGGTCGAGCTCATCGGGCGCCTGGAGTTCCTGCGCTCACCGCCGCGCGCGATCCGGGTGATCGAAGCCGAATTCACATGAGCGTCGGCCTGATCGACCGTTTCAAGGACCGCCTGCCGTTCGAGGACGGCGATCCGGTCATCACGCTCGGCGAGGGCTCCACGCCGCTCGTGCACGCCGAGCACGTCTCCGAGCTGGTCGGCGCGGAGGTCTGGCTGAAGCTCGAGGGCTCGAACCCGACCGGGTCGTTCAAGGACCGCGGCATGACCTGCGCGGTGTCGGCCGCCGTCCGCGAGGGCGCGGAGGCCGTGATCTGCGCGTCGACGGGCAACACCGCCGCGAGCGCGGCCGCCTACGCGGCGCGGGCAGGGCTCACGGGCGCCGTGATCGTGCCCGACGGGCGCATCGCGACCGGCAAGCTCGCCCAGGCGCTCATGCACGGCGCGCGCGTCGTCGCGCTGCGCGGCAACTTCGACGAGGCGCTCGCGCTCGTGCGCGAGCTGTGCGCGAAGCACCCGATCGCGCTCGTCAACTCCGTCAACCCGTTCCGCCTCGAGGGGCAGAAGACGGGTGCGTTCGAGGTCATCGCGGACCTCGGCGGCGCGCCCGACGCGCTCTGCATCCCCGTCGGCAACGCCGGCAACGTCACGGCGTGGTGGCGCGGCTTCGTGGAGGAGGAGGTCGCGCCTCGCCTGTTCGGCTTCCAGGCCGCGGGCGCCGCCCCGCTCGTCGAGGGCCACCCGATCGCCAAGCCCGAGACGATCGCCAGCGCGATCCGGATCGGCAACCCGGCGCGCTGGGAGGAGGCGATGGAGGCGATGACGGCGTCGCGGGGGATGATCCGCGCGGTGACCGACGACGAGATCCTCGACGCGTGGCGCCTGCTCGCCGGGCGTGAGGGCGTCTTCTGCGAGCCCGCCAGCGCCGCGTCGGTGGCCGGGCTGCTGCGCTACGGCGCCGACGGCGCCGGCCGGATCGTCTGCGTGCTCACCGGCCACGGCCTCAAGGATCCGCAGACCGCGCTCGACCACGCCGGCGCCGTCGTGCCGTGCGAGCCGCGGCTCGACGCGGTCGAGCGGGCCGTGCTCGGCTAGATGATCCGCGTCCGCGTCCCGGGCTCCTCGGCCAACCTGGGGCCGGGCTTCGACGCGTTCGCCGCGGCGCTGGCGCTCCACCTCGAGCTCGACGTCACGGAGACGGGCTCGTTCTCGTTCGGGACCGACCTGCACGTGGCGCGCGACCGGCGCAACCTCGCGGTCCGCGCGTTCGCACGCCTGCATCCGCCGGACCGCTTCGCGTTCCGGATGCGGTCGGTCATCCCGCTCTCCGGTGGGCTGGGCTCGAGCGGTGCGGCCTGCGTGGCCGGCCTGCTCGCCGCCGACCGCGTCCGCGGCGGCGGCTCGGACCTCCTCGGCCACGCGATCGAGATGGAGGGCCACCCGGACAACGTCGCGGCGTCGCTGCTCGGCGGCGTGACCGCCTACGTCGACGGCCGCGCCGCGCGCCTGGAGCCGCCTGCCGGGCTGTCGCCCATCCTCGTCGTGCCACGGGCGCCGGTGCGCACCGCGGCGGCGCGCGCGGCCCTCCCGGCGACGGTCCCGCTCGCGGATGCCGCCGCCAACGCCGGGCACGCCGCCCTGCTCGCCCTCGGGCTCGAGCGCGGCGACCTCGACCTCGTCGCGGCCGGTCTACGGGACCGCATCCACCAGCCGTACCGCGCGCACCTGTTCCCGCAGTCGGCCGCGCTCCTGGAGCGCGCCCCCGCACTCGGCGCGCTCGGGGCGACGATCTCGGGCGCCGGCCCGACGGTGCTCGTCTGGGCGCGCACGGAGGCGGAGGCGGACGTGACGGAGGCGCTCGAGCGCGAGGTCCGCGACTGGGCGCGCGTGATGCCCGCGCAGTTCGAGCCGCGCGGCGCCCAGGTGCTCGAGGGCTAGAGGCCGGCCGTCGCGCAGCGCTCGCTCGCGAAGCCGCCCTTGGCCGTCGCGTAGTCCCACATGAAGATCTTGCCCGGGGCGATCCGGTTCAGGACGCCGACCTTCGTCCCGCGCGCCATCGTCTCCTCCAGGTCCCGGCTGCGGTGGCGCCGTCGGTCGTAGTTGCCGTAGAGGCCGACCTTCGCGCACGTGATCGTCGCCGGCACCATCCGCGTGCCGCCGAAGCGCGTGGCCGGCGGCAGGACGTCGATCGTCTTCGTCAGCGTGCTCTGGTCGCTCAGCGTGACGACGACCTTCTGCGGACCCGCCTTCGCAGGCGCGCCGATGGGCGCCGTGCCGCAGGCCGGACGGCCGATCGGCGCGGGGTCCCAGCAGATCGACCGCACGGCCTGGCCGCCGCTGTCGCGGACCTGGGCCATGAGCGCCTGGCCCGCGTGGATGTTGTCGGTCTGGCCGCCGCTGAAGATGGCGTGCACGGAGAGGGATGGCGCGGCGGCGACGAGGGCGACCGCGGCGGCGAGAAGCTTCGGGCTCATGCTCCTGCAACGGCGCAGCGCGCAGAAGGTCGCGTCAGGCCACGATCTCCACGTGGCTGCCCAGCGGGATGCGCGCGAGCAGCCAGCGCAGGTCGTCCTCGGCGGCTCCGCAGGCAGCCGTGGCTCACGGCCTTGCCGATGCTCGCCGGGTTGTCGGTGCCGTGGATCGCGACGCGGTCCCCGCCCGTCCACCCCTGCGGGATGCTCTTCTGGCGCGCGGTCAGCGCGATCGCGCAGCAGCCGTAGGGGCTGCCGCCGGTGAGCCGCAGCGTGTCCGTCACGCCGAAGCGGCCGGTCGGGGTCGGGGAGCCGGGCGCGCCGATGCCGACCGTGAACCGCCGGACCACCTCGCCCTCGTGGCTGACCGTGACGCGCCGCGCCGAGAGGTCGATCTTCAGGGCCCACGGCTCGAGGAGCAGTTCGGCGGCGTCGCCCGGGATCCAGGCGACCTTCCCCGGCTCCTGCTCGGTCAGGACGCCCAGCCAGCCGGTGCGCTGCTCGACGACCGCGAGCACGCGCGGGGAGCCCCAGCGCGTCTTCGTGTCGAGCGTCGCGACGATCTTCCCGTCGGGCTCGTCGCGCAGGCCCACCCGGCGCTCGAGCTTGGCTCCCAGCGGGCCCTGCTGCTCGGCGTCGGGCTCCGCGGCCGGCGTCGTCGTGGTGGTCTCGGCGGTCGTCGTCGGCGTCGTCGTCGCGACCGACGGCGGCGTCACCTCCGCGCCCTGCAGCGAGTCGGGGCTGCGGTCCCCGCCGCACCCGGCCAGAAGCGCCGCGGCGAAGAGCGCGGCGAGCATCGCGAGCCGTCGCGCGCTCACGTCCGGCCGAGGCGGTCGAGCAGTTCGTCGGCGAGCGCCTCGTAGTCCGCGCCGAGATCGGGTCTGTGGTCGAGGATCGAGACGGCGCGCTCGGCGGATTCGGCGTAGGCGATCGACTGCCGGATCGTCGTGGCGAACAGCTTGTCGCCGACGTGCTCCTTCAGCGAGGCCTGGGCCTCGCGCGAGTGCACGGTGCGCATGTCCGCGATCGTCAGGACGACGCCGAGCCAGGTCAGCTCCGGGTTCAGCGACTCGCGGGCGAGGTCGATGACCTCGAGCGCCTGCTCGACGCCCTGCAGCGCGAAGTACTGCGCCTCGGCGGTCAGCAGCGCGTCGTCGGCCGCGACGAGGGCGTTCACGGTGAGCAGGCCGAGCGACGGGGGACAGTCGATGAGCACGAGGTCCCAGTCGTCGGCGACCGAGCCCAGCGCGCGGCGCAGGGTGAGCTCGCGACCCATCTTGCCCGCGAGGGAGAGCTCCGCCTCGGCGAGCGTGAGGTTCGCGGGCACGACGCCGTCGTGGGCGGCCTCGGCGATCGTCGCGCGGTCCATCAGGACGTCCGCGATCGTGGGATCGGCCTCGGGCGGGACGTCGAAGTAGTCGGAGAGGTTGCCCTGGGGATCCAGGTCGACGGCGAGGACGCGCAACCCTCTGCGGCGCAGGACGTCCGCGAGCGTTCGCACCGTCGTCGTCTTGCCGGTCCCCCCCTTCTGGGAGAGGACCGCGATCGTCGCGCCCACCGCGCGCACCCTACCGAGGCGCGCGGCCGCTGACGGGCACCTAGCTCGTCGTCGCCCTGGTCGTGTCGCCGGCGGGCACGGAGGCCACGTCGAGGTAGCTCAGCCGGTAGCGCCCGACCAGGATCTCGTCGCCGTCCTCGAGCGTGCGCCACTCGACGCGCTCGCCGTTGACGAAGACGCCGTTGAGCGACCGGTCGTCGAGGACGCGGACGCCGTCGGGCTGGCGGACGATGAGCGCGTGACGGCGCGACACCGTCGGGTCGTCGAAGCGGATGTCGGCGGCGAGGCTGCGACCGATCCGCGTCCACTCCCGGGTGAGCGCGACCGCGCGCATGCCCGCACCGTCCTCGAAGGCGAGGTACTGGCCCGGCTCGGTGATCTCGGCGCGGGCCTCCGCGAGGCGGGCGGCCTCCTCGGCGGGATCGCGCTGGGGCTCGAGCTCGCGCGTGAAGCGCGGTGATCCGAAGAGGGAGGCGCGCGTGAAGTCGCGGCCGGTGCACCCGGGGCAGTCCGGGAGTGCGTCGGCGGCAGCGAGCGTCACGACGTAGCCGCACTGCTCGCAGCGAAACGAGCCTGTTCCAGCGAGCGTTCCCGAGGTCAGTGACTCCATGTTCGGCTCCTTGTTCTCGAAGCGTTGGGGGGTTGACGCTCCGATCCCACCTGCTCGCGACGACCGTCAGGGGCGAGGGATCCGGCCCTTTGAAGAGTGGTCCTCCCGATGAAGCGCTCCTAAAGCCGCGCTCAAGAGGAAAGGCGGCTGACACGGCGAACGCCTCGGGATGCCCAGGATCCTCTCGACCATCGGCGAGCGCGACCTCGAGCGCGAGCTCCTGCGCAAGGCGACGGTCGCGCTGCGCGAGTCCTCCACGCGCTGCCGCGACTGCGGTCGCACCCCGCTCACCGGTGAGCGCGTGCACATCTACACGCGGGGGCACCGGGTCTGCGAGCTGTGCCGGCCCCTGCGCCGGGAGCCCCCGGAGCGCTCCGAGCGCGTGCGGGGCGGGGAGTCGGGGGCGACGGTGAGGGTGCAGGTCTCCGCGCGGTAGATTTCGCGGCGGAATGAACCCCGTCGAGCACGAGACCCACATCGACATGCCGCGCGCCGAGGTCGTCGCCTACCTCGAGGACATCGCGCGCTGGCCGGAGTTCACCGACCACTTCCTCGTGCACTGGCACCTCACCAGCGAGGAGACCGTCGGCCAGGGTGCGGGCGCGCGGTTCCGCATGCACCGCAAGCTCGACCGCTACAGCTGGGCGGACCTGACGTTCGCCGACGTGCAGTCGCGCGGCCGGATCCTCGCGCGCGGGCGCATCGGGAAGTTCAACCGGTCGCGGTGGATCGTCGTCGTCGAGGTCGACGACGACGCGGGCGGCTCGCGCGTCCGGCTGAGCGTGGAGACGGCGCCGAAGCTCCCGACGGACCGCCTGATGGAGGCGGCCACGTTCACGAAGCACTACCACCGGCGCCGCTGGGGCAAGGCGATGCGCCGGCTGCGCAGCATCCTCGAGGACGGCGAGGACCGGGGGACCCCCGCCACCATCTCCGGCGGCGCGCGCAAGCCGGCCACCGGCACGCCGCTCCGCGCCGCCTGAACCGCCCTCCGGCGTCCATCTCAGGTTCATCCGCGCTCAATCTTTCGTTCGCGCTGCGAACGAACGTGCGCGCATTCCAAATTAATTCGTACGAGGCTTGACAAAAGTTCCCTTTAGGAACACTGTGCCGCGCCATGGGTCGCCGGAGTCCGGGCTCGTTGCGTTCCCTGCGTGAGCGCAACCGTCTGCAGGTCCTCGAGGTCGTACGTGGCAGCGGCAGCGTGTCCCGCGCGGACATCGCGCGCCGTACGGGCCTCGCGCGGTCCACCGTCTCCACGCTCGTCAACGAGCTGCTCCGGGCCGGCCTGCTCGTCGAGCGCGGCGCGCCCGAGGACGGGAACACGACGCAGGGCCGCCCGCCGGTGCTCCTGTCGTTCGACCCCGGCGCGGGCGCCGTGATCGGCATGCACTTCGACCATCCGGTGCTGCGGGTGGCGGTCGCCGACCTCGGCTACACGATCCTCGCGGAGGCGACCGTCCCGGTCGACGTCGACCACGACGCCCAGGACTCCCTCGACGCCGCGGTCGCGCTCATCGACGAGGTCCTCGTGAAGTCCGGCGTGGAGCGCGAGCGGCTGCTCGGCGCCGGCGCCGCGCTCGCCGGCCCGATCGACTCGGCGACCGGCACGGTCGGCTCCTCGGCGATCCTGCCCGGCTGGGTCGGCCTGTCGCTCGCGCAGGAGCTCGAGGCGCGCCTCGGCCTGCCCGTGCACGTCGACAACGACGCGAACGTCGGCGCCCTCGCGGAGTCCGTCCTCGGCGCCGGCCGCGGCGTCTCGGAGATGGCGTACATCATGCTCGGCTCGGGCATCGGCGCCGGGCTCATCATCGGCGGGCAGGTCTACCGCGGATCCGGGGGGACCGCGGGGGAGATCGGGCACGTGCTCGTCGACGAGCACGGCCCGCTCTGCCGGTGTGGCAACCGCGGATGCCTGGAGACGTACGCCGGCGCCGACGCCCTCCTGGACCTGCTCCGCCGTCAGCACGGCGACGCGCTGACGGTCGACGGACTCGTGCAGCTGGCGCGCGACGGCGACGCCGCGTGCCAGCGCGTCATCGCCGACGCCGCGCGGTTCGTCGGCGTCGCCGCGGCGACGCTGTGCAACCAGCTCAACCCCGAGCTGATCGTGATCGGCGGCGAGCTGGCGCAGACCGGCCCGCTGCTGCTCGACCCACTTCGCGAATCGATCGTGCGCTACGCGATCCCGGCTGCCGCTGAGGACGTCCGCGTCGTCACCGGCGAGCTGGGGGAGCGAGCCGAGCTCCTCGGCGCGCTCGTCCTCGTGCTCGGCCGGTCCGACCGGGCCCTGACCAGCCGCGTCGCCGCGGCGAGCGGGGGGTGACGCCATACGAGAACGGCTGACGGTGGTGCAGGGAGAAGGTCACGTACACAAGTTGCTTCGAAGAGGAGAGGTGTGATCAATGAGAAGGACAGCGATGGCGCTCAGCGCCCTTGCAATGGTGGGAGCGGTGTTCGCAGGCTGTGGCAGCGACGACGACTCGTCGGGCGGCGGCAGCAGCACCACTGACGGGGGCGGCAAGGCCCAGAAGGTCGCGGTGCTCCTGCCGGACACGAAGTCGTCGATCCGCTGGGAGAGGCTCGATAGTCCGCTGCTGCAGAAGGCGTTCGACGAGCGCAGGCGTGCCCGTGGAGATCCAGAACGCGCAGGGCGACAAGTCCGCCCAGCAGCAGCAGGCCGAGCAGGCCATCACCAACGGCGCGAAGATCCTGCTGCTGACGAACCTGGACTCGGGTTCCGGCGCGGCGATCGAGGCCAACGCCAAGTCGCGCGGCGTCAAGGTCATCGACTACGACCGCCTGACGCTCAAGGGCTCCGCCGACTACTACGTGTCGTTCGACAACGTCGCGGTCGGCAAGCTGCAGGGCGAGGGTCTCAAGAAGTGCCTCGCCGACGGTGGCGGCAGCTCCACGCCGAACATCGCCGAGCTCAACGGGTCGCCGACGGACAACAACGCGACGCTGTTCAAGCAGGGCTACGACTCGGTGCTCGATCCGATGTACAAGGCCGGCGAGGCCAAGAAGGTCGCCGACCAGTCCGTGCCCGACTGGGACAACCAGCAGGCGCTGACCATCTTCGAGCAGATGCTGCAGAAGAACGAACAACAAGATCGACGGCGTGCTCGCGGCCAACGACGGCCTGGGCAACGCGGTCATCTCGGCGCTCAAGCAGCGCAAGCTCGACGCGATCCCGGTCACCGGCCAGGACGCGACGCCGCAGGGCATCCAGCACATCCTCGCGGGCGACCAGTGCATGACCGTCTACAAGGCCGTCAAGAAGGAGGCCGACGCGGCCGCGCAGCTCGCGATCGCGCTGTCCAAGGGCACGGAGCCGCCGTCCGGCCTCGTCAACGGCAAGTCCGACGACGGCAGCCGCCAGGTCCCGTCGGTCCTGCTCGAGCCGGTCGCCATCACGAAGGAGAACGTCGACGTGCCGTTCAAGGACGGCTTCCTGAAGAAGGAGGACGTCTGCACCGGCCAGTACGCGTCCCTGTGCACCGAGGCGGGGATCTGACCCGATGAGCGAAAGCCACCCGGTTCTCGAGCTGCGGGGGGTCTCGAAGCGATTCGGGGCCGTCCAGGCGCTGTACCAGGTGGACTTCCGCGTTGCCGCCGGCGAGGTCATGGCCCTCGTCGGCGACAACGGCGCGGGCAAGTCCACGCTCATCAAGTGCATCGCCGGGATCCATCCCGCCGACGAGGGCGAGGTCGTCTTCGAGGGCTCGCCCGTCCACATCCACGGACCCAAGGACGCGGCCCGACTCGGCATCGAGGTCGTCTACCAGGACCTCGCGCTCGCCGACAACCTGGACGTCGTCCAGAACATGTTCCTCGGCCGTGAGGAGCTCGACGGGCTCCGCCGGCTGGACGAGGTCGACATGGAGCGGCAGGGCGTCCAAGACGCTCTCCGACCTGTCGGTCACGACGATCCGGTCCGTGCGCCAGACGGTCGCCGGCCTGTCCGGCGGCCAGCGGCAGTCGGTGGCCGTCGCCAAGGCGGTCATGTGGAACTCCAAGCTCGTCATCCTCGACGAGCCGACCGCGGCGCTCGGCGTCGCGCAGACCCGTCAGGTGCTCGACCTCGTCAGGCGCCTCGGCGAGCAGGGCCTCGGCGTCGTGATCGTGACGCACAACATGCACGACGTGTTCGAGGTCGCGCACCGCATCACCGTCCTGCGGCTGGGTCAGAACGTGGCCGAGTTCAACACGAAGGACGTCACGCAGGGCAAGGTCGTCGAGGCCATCACCGCCGGCGCGCTGTCCAAGGTGCCCGGCCTGTCCGAGGAGGTGATCGCGTGAGCTCACTCGCCCCCGCCGAGACCCCCGGCGCGGTCGCGCGCGACGCCCCGACCGTCGGCACGGCGATGCGCGATTGGTGGCAGGGCGTGCGCGCCGGCGAGCTCGGCTCGCTGCCGATCTTCATCGGCCTGATCATCATCGCGATCGTCTTCCAGTCGCAGAACTCGAACTTCCTCACGTCGGGGAACTTCGTGAACCTCATCGTCCAGGCCTCGGCCTACATGACGATCGGCATGGGCCTCGTGTTCGTGCTGCTGCTGGGGGAGATCGACCTGTCGGTCGGCTTCGTGAGCGGCGTGGCCGGCGTCATGACCGCGCTGCTGCTGCTCGACGACGGCAACGCGATCGGCGCCGTCCCGGCGATCATCATCGCGGTCGCCGCGGGCGCGGCGATCGGCACGCTGCACGGGCTGCTCATCACGAAGATCGGGATCCCGTCGTTCGTGGTGACGCTCGCCGGCCTGCTGGCGTGGCAGGGCGTGGTGCTGCTGCTCATCGGCGATCGCGGCACCGTGACCCTTTCGAACTCCACCGTCATCGGGTTCGCGAACGACTTCCTGCCGGCGGCCACGGCGTGGATCGTGCTGTTGGCCTGCGTCGGCGTCTACGCGCTGACGCAGATAACCGGTCGCATGTCGCGGGCGAAGGCGCAGCTGCCGACGGAGCCGATCGTGCTCATCCTCCTGCGGGTCGGTGGCCTGCTCCTGGTCGGCGCGATCATCGTCGCGGTCGCCAACGACGACCGCGGAATCCCGTACGTGTTCGTCGTCCTCGCTGTGCTGTACCTGTTGTGGACGTTCGTGCTCAACCGGATGAAGTTCGGCCGCTACGTGTACGCGGTCGGCGGCAACACCGAGGCGGCGCGACGCGCGGGCGTCAACGTCGACCGCATCAAGATCGCGGTGTTCGCGATCTGCTCGGCGATGGCGGCGCTCGGCGGCATCATCCTCGCGTCCCGTCTGCGGTCGGTGGACACCGGCGCCGGCGGCGGCCAGATCCTCCTGTACTCGATCGCGGCGCCGGTCATCGGCGGCACGTCGCTGTTCGGCGGCCGCGGGCACATCAAGTCCGCGGTGCTGGGCGCGCTCGTCATCGGGTCGATCGACAACGGGCTGGGGCTGCTGGGACTGAGCTCGGGGACGAAGTTCGTCATCACGGGCCTGGTGCTCCTGCTGGCCGTGTCCGTCGACTCGCTCTCACGACGCAGGCAGGCCAGCTCCGGTAGAGCCTGAGCGTGGCTCTACGACTCGGGCTGCTGTCGACGGCCCGGATCAACGACGCGATCATCGCCGCCGCCGCGGCCTCCCCTCAGGTGGAGGTCGTGGCGGTGGGCAGTCGGGACGCGGACCGCGCGGCGGAGTACGCCGAGGAGCGGTCGATCCCGCGCTCCCACGGCTCCTACGAGGAGCTGCTGGCGGACGACGGGGTCGACGCGGTGTACATCTCGACGCCCAACGGGCTGCACGCGCCGTGGGCGCGCGCGGCGCTGGAGGCCGGCCGGCACGTGCTGTGCGAGAAGCCGGTGGACTCCGACCCGGAGGTCGTCGACGGGCTCTTCGCGCTGGCGGCGGAGCGAGGGCTCGTGTTCACCGAGGCGTTCATGTGGCGCCACCTGCCGCAGACGCAGGCGATGTGCGATCTCGTCGCTCAGGGCGCCGTCGGTGAGCTGCGGATGATCCGGGTCTGGTCGGGGTTCATGTTGGAGCGCGCGGGCGACCCTCGGCTGGATCCGGCCCAGCAGGGCGGGGCGCTCATGGACATCGGGTGCTACTGCGTGAGCGCCGCGCGGCTGCTCGGCGGGGAGCCGGAGGCAGTGACGGCCCAGGCGGTCCGGGACGGTGGCAGCCCCGGCGGCGTCGACATGCGGGTCGCCGCGACCATGCGCTTCCCTGGAGCCGTGTTGGCCCACTTCGACTGCGCGTTCGACCTGCCGATGGGGTTCGGGCTGCAGGTCGTCGGCTCCGAGGCCGCGATCGAGGTCGACGATCCGTGGTTCGGCGTGGAGCCCGGCATCCGCATCCGCTCGGCGGACGGGACGGTGGAGGAGATCGCGGTCGAGGCCGCCGATCCGTACCGCGCACAGCTGGAGGACCTCGCCGGCGCGATCGCGGACGGCCGCGGGCCGCTGCTGGATCGCGCGGAGGTCGTGGGACAGGCCCGCTCGCTGCAGGCACTGCTGCGGGCGATGAGCAACGACGAGGAGGACGTTCGATGAAGACCAGCCTCGGCATCTGGGCCCTCGGGCCGATGGTGACCCGGTTCGTGCCGGGTGGCTACCAGCCGGAGCACCTGACCGAGACCATGCCGGAGAAGGTGCGCAGGGCCATCGACGGCCTCGGCGACCTCGTGGACGGCTACGAGTTCCACCACCCCAACGAGCTCTCCGACGAGAACCTCGACGAGGTGCGTGCGGCGCTCGGCGACCACGACATCTACTGCATCGCCTCCGGGCTGCACCTCGACCACCGCTTCGGCCGCGGCGGGCTCGTCTCGCCCGATGCGGCGACCCGCAAGCTGGCCGTGGAGCGCACGATCGAGGCGGCGGACTTCGCCGGCCGGCTCGGCGCGCACTTCATCATCTGGCCCGGGATCGAGGGCTACAACTACCCGTTCCAGACGCCCTACGCGGACTCGTGGCGCTGGCTCGTCGAGGGCATCGCCGAGGCGGCGCAGGTGTGCGCGGACCGCGGGGTCAAGCTCTTCCTCGAGCACAAGAACTCCGAGCCCGCGATGAAGATCCACATGGGCAACATCGGGATGGCGCTGCACATCATCCACAAGCTGCGCGCCCAGGGGTTCGACAACGTCCAGGTCAACATGGACTGGCAGCACCTGATCATGAACGGCGAGAACCTCGCCGAGTACGTCGCGCTCCTGGCCTCCGAGGGCCTGCTCGGCCACCAGCACGCGAACTCCGGCTGGGGGACGTTCGACGACGACAACATGGTCGGCGCGACGGCGTTCATGGAGACGATCGAGCTCGCCATCGAGCTGCGCCGGGCGGGCTACGGCCAGGACGGCGACCCCCGCCGGCTGGGCATGGACCTGTACCCCTACACCGAGGACCAGGTCGGTGCCGTGAAGCGCTCGATCATGCAGTGGCGCTTCATCGACGGCGTCGCCGCGCGGGTCGACGACGCGGCGCTGCGGGAGGCCCAGTCGCGCAAGGACGCGGTCCGCGCCTACGAGATCGTGTACGCGGCGCTGGGGGCCTAGCCTCCGGGCATGGACGACGGAGCGGGCGGGACCTCGGGCTCGCTCCGTCTCATCCGGGGCGCCGCGTTCTGCTCGGCGTTCGACCGGATGTCGATCGCGCCGATGCTGGTCGCGATCTCCGAGGACCTGGAGGTGTCGCTCGCGCGGGTGACGCTCGCGGCGACGGCGTACTTCCTGCTCTACGGAGCGATGCAGCCCGTGTGGGGGATGCTGTCGGACCGGCTCGGTCGCGTGAACGTCATCCGGCTCACGCTGGCCGGTGCGGCGGCGGCGTCGGTGCTGTCGGCGCTGGCACCGACGATCGGCGTGCTGCTCGTCGCGCGCGCGTGCGCCGGGGCGCTCTTCGCGGGCGTCATCCCCACCACGCTGGTCTACGTCGGCGACACCGTGCCGATGGCACGACGCCAGATCGCGATGACCGAGCTCATGGGCGCCACGTCGGCGGGCATCGCCGTGTCGACCGTCGCAGCGGGCATCGCGGTCGTCCTCGCGGACTGGCGGGTCGTGTTCGCCTGGTCGGCGATCGCGGCCTGCGCGCTGGCGTTCGCGATGCGGTCGGTGCCGGAGCCCGACGTGCCGCGCGTCCCGAGCGCGTTCGGAGCGATCGTCGCCGTCCTGCGTCGCCCGTGGCCGCTGACCGTCGTCCTGCTCGCGCTCGTGGAGGGCACGCTCGTGCTCGGGATCATCACGTTCATGGCGCCGGCGCTGGAGGAGGCGGGGCTCTCGCCCGCGGTCGCGGGCGGGATCATGGGCGTCTACGGCGCCGCGATCATCCTGTGGACCAGGGTGGTGCGCCATGTTGCCCGCAGGGCCGCGCCGGCGCGCCTCATCGCGATCGGCACGACGCTGATCGTCCTCGGGTACCTCGCGGCGGCCGCGGACCCGGATCTCGGCGGGATCAGCGCGGCGGCGCTCCTCGTCGCCGGTGGCTTCGCGTTCGTGCACTCGACGCTGCAGACGTGGGCGACCGAGGTCGCCCCCGACCTGCGCGCGACGGCCGTCTCGCTGTTCGCGGCCGCGCTGTTCACCGGGGGAGCGGTGGGGACCGCTGTCGTCGGGCCGCTCGCCGACGGCGGCGAGTTCGCCGCCGTCTTCCTCATCGGAGTCGCCGTCGCGTTCGTCCTCGGGACCGCCGCGGCGGTCGCCCGGTCCCGCTGGGCGGCGCAGCCGGTGTGAGCCTCCGTCGTCCCGACAGCTAAGATCCGGCGCCCATGCGCCGACCCCTCGTGCTCATCGCCGTGCTGCTCGCCGGCCTCGCGCTCAACGCCTGCGGCAAGGCCGACGAACCCGCCTCCGAGGGCGAGACCGAGGCGGTCTACCTCGATCTCGACGGTCTCCAGTACCAGGTGCAGATCTCGCGCCAGCTCAACCCCTACGACGTCGAGGACAGCTACTACGTCCGCGGCCAGAACGAGCCGGCCCCGGCGCGCGACGACACGTGGTTCGGCGTGTTCGTCCGCGTCTACAACCCGACCGACACGCCGAAGCGGGCGACGTCCGAGTTCGAGATCCACGACACGCAGGGCAACATCTACAAGCCCGTCCCGCTCGACAACACGAACGTGTTCAGGTACGTGCCCGCGTCGCTCGGCAGCGAGCAGATGATCCCGACGCCCGGCTCGCCGGGCTTCAACAGCCCGATCCGCGGGTCGCTGCTGCTCTTCCGCGTGAAGATCGACTCGTTCGAGAACCGCCCGCTGGAGTTCATCATCAAGCAGCCGGGCAGCGACGAGCACGCCCAAGTCCCGCTCGACGTCTAGCGGCCTCTAGCGCCCGGTCTTCAACCCGGCCTCGAGCACCGACTTCGCGATCGGCGCGGCGGTGTCGCCGCCTGCGCCGGCTCCGACGACGAGCACGCCGACGGCGACACGCGGGAGACCGGCGGGTGCGAAGGCGGAGAACCAGGCGTCGGTGTCCGACGGGTCGTCCGCCTGGGGGCAGTCGGCGGGCGGCCCCGCGGCGACGGTCGCCGTCTGCTCGGGCGGCGCCGTCCGGCACTCGGGCCGTTGCGTGCTCTTGAGCTCCGCGGTGCCGGTCTTCCCGGCGACCCGCACGCCGTCGATCGCCGCGGCCGTGCCGGTGCCCTGCGCGACGACCGCGGTCATCATCCGCGCGACCTGGCTCGCGGTCGACTGGCGCATGACGCGGTCGGATCGCTGACCGTCCGGGCTCGCCTCGAGCGACAGCCGTGGGCGGCGGCCGCGCAGGGCGATCGTCGAGGCGATCCAGCCCATCTGCAGCGCGGTCGCCTGCACGCGGCCCTGGCCGATCGCGGTCGAGCCGAGGGTCAGGGGATCGTCGATCTCCTTCGCGGGCGGGATCGTGCTCGTCGCCGCACCGGGGATGCCGGTGGGGCTGTTGAAGCCGAAGTGCTCGGCCATCGCGACGAGCTTGTCGGCGCCCGCCTTCACGGCGAGCGGGGCGAAGACGGAGTTGCACGAGTGGGCGAACGAGTTCGTGAGCGATCCGCCGCACGACTCGCCGTTGGCGTTCTGCAGCTCGACGCCGTCGAGGGTCGTGGACGTCTGGACCGGATAGCTCGAGTTCGGGCCGGCGACCTTCGCCTCCAGGGCCGCGGCCAGCGTGACGATCTTGAACGTCGAGCCCGGCGGCTGGAGGCCGGAGAAGGCGACGCCCGAGAGCGCGAGGATCTCGCCGGTGCTCGGCCGGATGGCTGCGATGCCGCCGAGCCGGCCGGTGAGCGCGTCGACGGCGGCGGTCTGCACGCTGGGCGCGATCGACGTCCGGACGTCCGGCGCGGGCTCGGCGATGCCGGCGCCGAGGTCGCGGCCGCCGGCGCGCAGCACGCCGCCGGGCGTCCCGCGGAGCTGGTCGTCGAACACGCGCTCGAGCCCCGTCGTGCCGACCTGAGCGTCCGAGGGCACGCCGTCGCGGCGCAGCTCGCTCGCGCGCTCCTTCGGGATCGGGCCCAGGGCGCCCGCGATCGCGCTCGCCGACGCCAGCGAGGACGTCCGCGCCTCGCCCTCGGCGAGCGGCGTGCCGTCGCGCGCGAGCAGGTCGGCGCGCTCGGGGAGGTTCGTGCGGCGCTGCAGCTTCTCGCCGTCGCGCAGGCCAGGGAACGTGAGCCGCTGCGCCCAGGCGATCCGCGGGCTGTCGTCCTCGGTGCGCACCGGCACCTGCATCACGCCGCGGATCGTGCCGAACACGCGCGTGCGCGCCGTGACCGGGACATCGACGACGCCGTCGCGGGGGCGCGCCGGCCGGCCCGCGCGCACCGAGACGACGGTCGCCGTGTCGGCGGCCTGGCGGTAGCGGCGGGCGAAGCTCGCCACGGGCACGCGCTCACCGGACGCGTCCGTGAGCTCCGCGTGCATCGCGCCGTAGTCGCCGCGCTCCCACGCCCGGGCGAACCGCTCGACGACCTCGCGCTCGTCCGAGCCGCGGCCGGCCGCGACCACCATCCCACCCGCGAAGGCGGCCCCGGCGATGACGAGCACGGGCAGCAACCGCAGAGCGCGGCGCCTCCTGCGCGGCGCTGGGCGGGTCACCCCCATCACCCCATTGTGCCTGCCCGAACGGGCTGTACGGGAGCGCGTGGCGCGGCACCGCCATGATTCACGCGCATGACGGGCCTCGACTGGACGATCCTCGGCTTTACAGCGCTTCTTGCGGCGCTTGGGTTCCTGCGCGGTTTCATCGTCGGCGCCCTGTCGCTCGTCGGGTTCGCGGCCGGGGCGTTCCTCGGCACCCGACTTGCACCCGCGCTGCTCAGCGGCGGGAGCGCCTCGCCCTACGCACCGCTCTTCGGCCTCCTGGGCGCGCTGCTCGGCGGCGCCGTGCTGGCCGGCGGCCTGGAGGGGCTGGGCATCCGGCTGCGCGCGCTCGTGCGGCTGCCGGGGTTCGGGATCTTCGACGGGCTGCTCGGCGCGGCGCTCAGCATCGCCGTGGCGCTCGGCATGGTGTGGATCGCGGGCGCCGTCGCGCTGCAGACGCCGGGCGCGCGGGTGCTGCGCAAGGAGATCCAGCGCTCGGAGATCCTCCAGCAGCTCAACGCGGTCCTCCCTCCGTCCGGCTCGGTCCTCAACGCCCTGGCGCGGTTCGACCCCTTCCCCGACATCGCCGGGCCGCTGGCCGACGTGCCGCCGCCGACGGCGGCGATCGCGCGGGATCCCGACGTCGACGCCGCGGGCGCCTCCGTGGTCCGCGTGCTGGGGACCGCCTGCGGCCTCGGGGTCAGCGGCTCGGGGTGGGTGGCCGGCCCGGGCCTCGTGGTCACGAACGCCCACGTCGTCGCGGGCCAGGACGACACGACGGTGCAGCTCGGCGGACGTGGGCCGATGCTCGACGCCCAGGCCGTGGCGTTCGATCCCTCCGACGACATCGCGGTGCTCCGCGTCGACGGGCTGGACGCGCCGGCGCTGTCGATGGCACCCGTCGAGCGCGAGGGCGCGGAGGGGGCGATCCTCGGGTTCCCCCTCGACGGGCCCTACGACGTCCGGGCGGCGCGCATCGGCCCGACGCGCACGGTCGTGAGTCAGGACGCATACGGCGAAGGGCCGGTGCGGCGGCGCATGACGGCGCTGCGGGGCCTCGTCCGCCCAGGCAACTCGGGCGGCCCGCTCGTCAACGCGGACGGCCAGGTGGTGGGCACGGTCTTCGCCGCGCGGACGGGCTCGGGACCCGCCAGCGGGTACGCGGTGCCCGACCGCGAGGTCCGCGAAGCGCTCGACGGCGCGTCGGATGTCGTGGGGACCGGGCCGTGCGCGGCGGGTTGAGCGCGACGCTACGCTCCGCCCACCGTGGCCAAGACACTCGTCATCGCCGAGAAGCCCTCCGTCGGGCGCGACCTCTCCCGCGTCCTCCCCGGCCCCTGGGCCAAGCACGAGGGGTACCTCGAGGGCCCTGACCACGTGCTGACCTGGGCCGTCGGGCACCTCGTGCAGCTCGCCGAGCCCGACGAGTACGACCCCCGCTACAAGAAGTGGCGGATGGCCGACCTGCCGATCGTGCCGGACCGCTTCAAGCTCGTCGTGCGCGACGAGCGCTCCAAGAAGCAGATGTCCGTCGTCACGCAGGAGCTCAAGCGCGACGACGTCGACAAGGTCGTCAACGCCTGCGACGCCGGCCGCGAGGGCGAGCTCATCTTCGCCTACCTCTACGAGAAGGCCGGGTCGAAGAAGCCGGTGCAGCGCCTCTGGCTCTCGTCGATGACGAAGTCGGCGATGACCTCGGCGTTCGAGAACCTCCGGCCCGCCGACGACTTCGCGTCGCTCGAGGCCGCCGCGCGCTCGCGCTCGGAGGCCGACTGGATCGTGGGCATGAACTCGACGCGCGCGGCGACCATCCGCCTGCGCTCGTCGTTCGACGGGGCCGTGTCGCTCGGCCGCGTGCAGACGCCGACGCTCGCGATCATCGCCCGCCGCGAGGAGGAGATCCGCGCGTTCGTGCCCGAGCCCTACTGGCTCGTCGACGCGACGTTCGAGGCCACGGGCGACCGCGTCTACGGCGGGCGCTACCACGCCGGTGCGCAGCCGCGGCTGAAGTCGGCCGAGGAGGCGACGGCGGTCGTCGAGGCCGTCCGTGGGCGCCAGGGCACGATCACCAAGCTCGAGAAGACGACGCGCAAGGAGCGCGCGCCGCTCCTCTACGACCTGACCTCGCTCCAGCGCGACGCGAACACCCGCTTCGGGTTCTCCGCGCGGCGCACGCTGGCCGCCGCCCAGCGCTGCTACGAGGAGCACAAGGTCCTCACGTATCCGAGGACGAGCTCGCGGTACCTGACGACCGACATGGTCGCCGAGATCAAGCCGACGGTCGAGCACGTCGCGACCAACCGCGACTACGCCGAGGGCGCGAAGTACGTCCTGGGCCTCGACCTCCTGCCGCTCTCACGCGTGGTCGACGACGCCAAGGTCGGCGACCACCACGCGATCATCCCGACGAACTCGCCCCAGACGCTCGACAAGCTCTCCGACGACGACCGCCGGATCTACGACCTCGTCGCCCGCCGGTTCCTCGCGGTCTTCCATCCCGAGGCGGTCTTCGAGAACACGCGCGTGGAGACGACGGTCGAGGATCACATCTTCCGGACGCGCGGCCGCATCCTCGTCGTGCCCGGCTGGCGCGGCGTCTACGGCGAGCAGGCCGAGGCGGGTGGCGACGCGCGGACCGACGACGAGGACGACGAGGGCGGCCCGCAGCAGCTGCCGCGCCTCGAGCGCGACGAGACGGTCGACACGCGCACGGTCGAGTCGCTCGAGAAGGAGACCAAGCCGCCGCGGCGCTACTCCGACGCCTCGCTGCTCGGCGCCATGGAGGCCGCGGGCAAGGACCTCGACGACGAGGAGCTGCGCGAGGCCATGAAGGACTCCGGCATCGGCACGCCGGCGACCCGCGCGGCGATCATCGAGCGGCTCATCGACGTCGGCTACGTCGAGCGCGACGCCCGGGCGCTCGTGGCCACCGAGAAGGGCCTCAGCGTCATCCGGCTGCTCGGCGAGCACGCGCTGACGTCGCCCGGGCTGACCGGCGAGTGGGAGCGGCGGCTCTCGCTCATCGAGCGCGGTGAGGACTCGCGCCCGAAGTTCATGGGCGACATCGAGAAGTTCGCCGACGCGACGGTCCAGGAGCTCGACGCCAAGCTCAAGGACGTCCGCATCCCGCGGGCCAACCTCGGCCCGTGCCCCGTGTGCGGCAACGACATCCAGGAGAACCGCAAGGGCTTCTCCTGCTGGTCGCGCGAGGACCCCGGCTGCGGCTTCGTCATCTGGAAGAACAAGGCGGGCAAGACGCTGCCGGCCGCGGTCGCGCGCGAGCTCATCGCGACGGGTCGCACCGAGCGCCCCGTCACCGGCTTCAAGGGGCGCAGCGGGCGCTCGTTCCGCGCGCGGCTGGCGCTGCAGCAGGGCGAGGACGCCAAGTGGCGCGTCGAGTTCGACGAGCCGTGGGCCCGCGAGGGCGCCAAGCCGCCCGAGGCCGAGGCGGAGGCCGAGGAGGCCACGCCGGCCGCCGCGCCCGCCGACGGGGACGTCCGGGCGGCGTAGGTGGTCTGATGCCCGTCCCGGCGCAGGTGCCGCCCCTGGTGGTGCGGGCGCCGGCGGTCGTCGCGAGCGGCACGGCGATCACCGTGCGGGGGCGGTTCCTGGCGGGCGCACCGCTCGTCCTGCGCCGGCGCACGCCGAAGGCCGTCGTGCCGGTGGCGTCGACGACCGTGCGGGCCGACGGGACGTACTCGCTGCGCTACGCGCCGACGACGCGCAGCCGCCGCTACCGGCTCGAGGTCGGCGCGGCGGACGGGCAGGTGCGGCCCGTGTCGGTGCGCGAGCGCGACGTCGTCCTGGACGCCGTGGGCGACATCAACCTGGGCGACGGCGTCGCCGACGTGATGGCCGCGCGCGGGACGCTCTACCCGTGGCGCGACGTCGCGCCGATCCTGCGGTCGGCCGACATCGCCTTCGGGAACCTCGAGTGCGCGGTGTCCACGCGCGGCACGAAGGTGCCGAAGACCTTCAACTTCCGGGGCTCGCCCGCCGCGCTGCGCGAGGTCGTGCGCTTCGCGGGGCTCGACGTGCTGAACCTCGCGAACAACCACGCCGGCGACTACGGGATGCCCGCGTTGCTCGACACGGTGCGGGCGGTCCGGTCCTCGGGCGCGGTGCCCGTCGGGGCGGGCGCGACGCTGGACGCCGCGCGGCGCCCGCAGGTCGTGACGCGGCTCGGGTTGCGCATCGCGTTCGTCGGGTTCTCGGACATCGGCCCGTCGTCGTTCTTCGCCGGCCCGTCGTCGCCGGGGACCTCGTTCGCGACCGTGCCCGGGATCCGCGCCGCGGTGCGTGCCGCGCGACGGCAGGCGGACATCGTCGTCGCGACGTTCCACTGGGGGATCGAGCGCGACACGGCCGAGAACGCGCGGCAGCGCGGGTTCGCGTCCGCGGCGCTCGGCGCCGGGGCCGTCGCGGTGATCGGCGCGCACCCGCACGTCCTGCAGCCGGTCCGGCGGGTCGGTGCGCGCAAGGTCGTCGCCTACAGCCTGGGGAACTTCGTGTGGGCGGCGGGCTCCGCGGCCGCGTCGCGGACGGGGATCCTGCGCCTGCGGCTGTCGGCGCGCGGGGTGGAGGGCGTGCGGTTGCGCCCGGCGCGGATCGCCGGGACTCGCCCCACGCCGACGTAGCCGTCCGCCCGCACGGCAGACTGTGGCGGATGCGTGTCCGCCGGTCGCTGGTGCTCGCCGGGCTGATCGCTGTCGCGGTGGGAGGCTGCGGCGGTGGGTCGAAGGACGCCGCGACGCCGGTCGCGTCGACGTCCGAGACGGATCTCATCGATCCCGGCACCGCGCCGATCGACAAGTCGCTGCGGCCGGCCTCGGGGACGCTGCCGCGGGTCCGGGCCGTCGGTCCCAGCCCGGCCCGCGTGAAGCTGGGGCAGGGGATCCGGTCGGGCCTCGCGTTCGACCAGGCGAGCGGGCGCGTGCTGTGGTCGCGCGACCCGCAGCGGATCCTCCCGATCGCGAGCCTGACGAAGCTCATGACGGCGCTCCTCGTCGTCGAGAACACGAAGCCCCGCGACGTCGTGACGATCGCCCGCGAGGTCCCGAAGGTGCAGGGCTCGCGGATGGGCTACCTCAAGGCCGGTCGCTCCGTGCGCGTGGAGACGCTGCTGCACGGGCTGCTCATGAGCTCCGGCAACGACGCCGCGGTGGCGCTCGCCGATCACGTCGCCGGGTCCCAGGCGAGGTTCGTCGCGATGATGAACCAGCGCGCCCGCGACTGGGCGCTGCCGTGCACGCACTACGTCGACCCGTACGGCCTGGCGGTCCGCAACCGCTCGTGCGCGGAGGACCTCGCGCAGCTGGCCGAGCACGCGCTCGCGCAGCCGCGGATCGCGAAGATCGCCCGTCTGCGCAGCGCGAAGGTGCGGATCGGCAAGATCGGCCGGCGGTGGCTGGCGACGACGAACCCGCTGCTGCGGACCCGCTATCCGGGGACGATCGGCCTGAAGACGGGTTTCACCGACCACGCCGGCCGGTGCCTGGTGGCGGCGGTGAAGCGCGACGGCGACGTCCGCGTCGTGGTGATGCTGCACGCGGAGGATTCCGCGGGCGCGGTGAAGACCGCGCTGGCGAAGCTCACCTGACCGATCTCACGGAGGCCCACGCGTCGACGTAGCGGGGGAGCCCGGGGGCAGAGCCCTGCGCTGCGCGGTCCACGAGCGCGGCACGAAGCGCGGCGGCGGAGATCCCCGGGTTGATCGACGCGACGAGCGCGGCGACGCCCGCCACGTGCGGGGCCGCCAGCGAGGTCCCCCATGCGTAGGCGTAGCGACCGTCGCGCGACGTCGTCAGGATGCGATCGCCGGGGGCGGCGACGGGGACCGCGGCCGGTCCCCAGTTCGAGAACGACGCCAGCGTGCGGCCGCCGTCCGCCGCCACCGTCGCCCCGACGCCCAGGACGTTCGGCTCGGGCAGCGACACGGGATAGCTGGGCGCCGCGTCGACGTTGCGACGCATGTTGCCCGCGGAGCACACGACGAGGACCTCGGCAGCGCCGGCTTCCTCGATGGCGCTCCGCAGGTTCATGTCGAGCTCGTTGCTGCCGAGGCTCAGGTTGACGATGCGAGCGCCGTGTTCGACGGCGTAGCGGATGCCCTCCGCGACCGCCGCCATGGCTCCGGTGGCGGCCTGGTCGAGCGCCTTGACCGTCATCAGCCTCGACCGGTACGCCACACCGACGATGCCGCGTCCGTCGGCCGCCGCGGCGAGCACGCCCGCGACGAGGGTTCCGTGTCCGTTGCGGTCGGTGATGTCCTGCGGCGCGCCCTCCGTCGTGAGGTTCACCCCATGGACGTCGTCGATGTGGCCATCCCCGTCGTCGTCGATCCCGTTCCCCGCGATCTCTCCCGGGTTGACCCACAGGTTCGGTGCCAGGTCGGGATGGTCGGCGCGTGTGCCGGTGTCGATCACTGCGACCACGACTCCTGTGCCCTGCGACAGGCTCCACGCCGCCGGGATGCCGAGCGCGGCGCCGCGCGACAGCGCCCACTGCCTCGCCTGACGGCGATCGTCGGGAAGACCCGCGGACGAGACCGGGGGCGCGAGGAGGACCAGCGCTGCGGCGAGTGCCGCAGCGAGCGCGACACGTCCGCATGCACCGAGCACGGCCGCCCTCCTGCCTTCGGGCCCTGATGGTCCTCCGCCGAATCACTCCGAGACATGGCGCGTTGCCGCTTTGTGGACGTACGCGGCGACGGCGGTGCGCAATGTGCCAGCGACGGTCGATTCCGGTCGATCGATGCTCCGGATCGTCACACCTGCGCGGTCCCGCGCAACGTGATCCGGGCGACGATCCAGGGGTGGAACCTCTCACGAGTCCTGACGCCTCGCGAGAGGTGCCACCCGCCGTGGTGACAGCCCAGTTCGGGGTCGTGGCCCGCGCGCAGCTGCTCGCCGCGGGCGTCGGCTCGAAGGGCATTTCACTGCGCGTGCGGGACGGGCGGCTGCACCGGCTGCACCCCGGCGTCTACGCCGTCGGGCACACGGTGTTGGTGCCGAAGGGCCGGATGCTCGCGGCCGTCCTGTCCTGCGGGCCCGCGGCCGCGCTGTCGTACACCAGCGCCACGGCGTTGCACGAGGTCCGCGAGGAGGGACCTCGCACGCACGTCAGCGTCCCCCGGTCCGGCCCGCACTCGAGGCCCGGCCTCGTCGTCCACCGGACACGCCGGCTCGACCCGGAGGACGTCACGACTATCGACGGCATCAGGGTCACCACGATCGCCCGCACCATCCTCGACCTCGCCGAGGTCTTGAACCCGAGGCAGCTCACGACGCTCATCGACCGGGCCGAGGCGCTGAGGGTCTTCGACCTCGCGGAGCTCGAGGCGACCATCGCCCGCAATCCGGGCCGGAAGACGACGACCCTTCGAGAGGCGCTCGGCGCCGAGGCGCCGTCCGAGCGCGAGCTCCAACGCCGGTTCCTCCGGCTCTGCCGGCGGCACGGTCTTCCCGAACCGCAGCAGGAGGCGCCGATCGGCGCGTACCACGCGGACTTCTACTGGCCGGCCGCCCGGCTCGTCGTCGAGACCGACGGCCGAGCGCACCACGAGCGCCGCGCCGCCTTCGAGCGCGACCGGCAACGCGACCTAGACCTCGCGGCCCTCGGGATCGAGACCCTCCGAGTGACCTGGCGGATGGTCACTCGACAGGAGCCGGAGCTGGCGAGAACGCTCAGGGCGAGGACGTTTGCGAGTATTTAGACAGGGAAGCCTTCCCTTATCCCTGTCCTGCCGTCAGAAGGAGCCACATGGCGTACGCCCTCCCCGATCTTCCTTACGCCTACGACGCCCTCGAGCCGACGATCGACAAGGCGACGATGGAGTTCCATCACGACAAGCACCATCAGACCTACGTCGACAAGGTGAACGGTGCCCTCGAGGGCACCGAGTGGGCCGACAAGCCCATCGAGGAGGTCGTGAAGAACCTCTCCTCGATCCCCGAGGACAAGCGCGGCCCCGTGCGCAACAACGGCGGCGGCCACTACAACCACACGATGTTCTGGGAGAACATGGCTCCCGGCGCCGGCGGCGCCCCCAGCGGCGACCTCGCCGCGGCCATCGACTCCGCCTTCGGCTCGTTCGACGAGTTCAAGAAGAAGTTCGAGGCAGCGGGCGCGGGCCAGTTCGGCTCGGGCTGGGCGTGGCTCGTCCTCGACGGCGGCAAGCTCGCGGTCACGAGCACGCCGAACCAGGACAACCCGATCACGAACGGCCAGACGCCGCTGCTCGGCAACGACGTCTGGGAGCACGCCTACTACCTGAAGTACCAGAACAAGCGCCCGGCCTACCTCGAGGCGTGGTGGGACGTCGTCAACTGGGACAAGGTCGCGGAGCGGTTCGCCGCCGCGTCGTAGCGGCCGACCCCGACCCGCGAGGGCGCAGGACGCGCCCCCGATGATCATGGCCACGAACCGGTCACCGCTCGCAGAGCTCGCCCCGGCACGACGCACGCTGCTGATCGCGTTGCGCCGCGCCGGGGAGGCGGGCGCCGAGGAGCTCGCGGACGGCCTGCGGATCACCCCCAGCGCCGTGCGCCAGCAGCTCCGGGCGCTCGCCGCACGCGAGCTCGTCGTCCACCGCGACGTCGCCGCCGGCCCCGGCCGCCCGCGTCGTCTGTACAGCCTCGGCCCGAAGGCGCAGGGGCTGTTCCCCAGCGCGCACGGCGAGCTGGGCTCCGAGCTGCTCGCGTACATCGAGGACGAGGACCCCGCCCTGCTCGGGCGCGTCTTCGAGCGCCGTCGCAAGGCGCGCGTGCTCGACGCCCAGGGACGCCTGGCGGGCCGCGACTTCGCCGGCCGCGTCGAGGAGCTCTCGCGGATCCTGGACGAGGCGGGCTACCTCGCCGACTTCGAGCGCCGCGACGACGGCAGCTTCCGGATCACGGAGCACAACTGCGCGATCCTCGCCGTCGCTCGCCGCCACGGGCACGCGTGCACGACGGAGCTGAGCTTCCTGCGCGAGGTCCTGCCCGGCGCGACCGTCGAGCGCGTCTCGCACATCGTCAGCGGCGGGCACGCCTGCGTCTACGTCATCGTGCCGCCGCCGCCGGCCGCGGCCGCCGCCTAGACCCGTCAACCCACCTCGACGTCCCGCGCTGCGAGCTGCTCGCGCAGCCGCAGCAGCGCGAGGTCCTTCGCCTTCGCCTCGAGCATCACGTCCAGCTCCAGGCCGGCGGCGGTGTCGACGGCGAACCGCTCGAACCCGATCGGGTCGATCATGTCCGCGTGGGCGCGCAGCGGGGGCAGGACCCGGCGTCCCTTGCGCTCCTCGACGGCGGTCCGCGGCGACGAGTAGTGGATCTTCGGCCGCACGCCCCGCGGCCACGTCCCGAGCGCCAGCTCGAGCGCCTCGCGGTCGGGGATGCGATCCGGGTCGTTGCAGTGGTGGTGCAGGATGTCCCACACGACGGGACGCCCGATCCGCGACGACACCCCCAGCACGTCGCGCAGCCCGAACGTGCGGTCGTCGTTCTCGACCACGAGCCGGGCGCGCGCGGCGTCCGAGAGCAGCTCGAAGCCGTGCAGGAACCGGTCGATCGCGGCCTCCTTGCCGCCCGCGCCGCCGCCGACGTGCAGCACGACGACCGCGTCCGGCCCGAGCCCCATCCCGTCGAGCAGCTCGGCCTGCACCTCGAGCTCCTCGGCGGCGAGGCGCTGCACCCGCTCGTCCTCGGAGTTCAGCACCGTGTACTGGCCCGGGTGCGTCGACAGCCGGATCCCGAGCGACCGCGCCAGCGCGCCCACGGCCGCGAGCTCCTCGGCGCAGTCGGTCGGCTGGGAGCGGAACTGGGGGAGGTCGGGATGCGACGCGTACGGCGCGAGCCCCGTGACCATCCGGTACATGCGGATGTCCTGCGCGTCGCAGTAGCGCAGGATCGCCTCGAGGCGTTCGAGCGACACGCGCAGGTGCGGCTCGGACTGCCACCTGCGCGCGTCGTGGGAGGGCAGGTCCTCGCCCAGCACCTTGACCGCGAATCCGAGACGCATGACCGGCGCGGCTACCCGCGATCCGGCGCGTGCAGGCGCCCGGTTGTGGGCACCACTCGATCGGTGCGGGCCGACGTCGACGCAGAGCTCCATCTCGCGCGTGCCCGCATGGCGCTGCGCAACGCCGCGGCCGTCGTGGTGCATCCGGGTGCCGACGGGCTGGCCGCGGGCGCGATCGCGCTCGCCGCCCGCGGCGAGCGCGCCGCCGCCGCGACGATCCCCGAGGCCGATCCGTTCGACCCGGCGACCCCGCTGCCCGACGGGCCGCTCGCGATCCTCGACTGGGGCATCCGGGCGCTCGCGCGGCCCGCGCTGCTCGTCGACCACGCCATGCCGGAGGTCGCGCCGCGCGACGACCAGGTCTTCCTCTCCGGCTACGGCGAGATCCCGGTGATCCCCACGTCGGTCCTCATGCGCCGGGTCGAGCGCGAGGCCCCGCTGTGGCTCGCGGAGATCGGGATCGCGAAGGAGATCGGCGCGGAGCACGTCTCCGCCGACGTCCGCCAGCTCGCCGCGCTCGTCGACGCGCCGCGGCGGGTGCCGGGCGGGCCGCTGGCGACCGCCCTCGAGCTCCTCACGCGCCACGCCGAGGTCGTCGAGACGCTCGCCGACCCTCGCGTCGCCGAGCTCGACGACGCGCGCCGCGCCTGGAAGGCCGAGCTCGAGCGCGTGCTCCGCGCCGAGCCCGAGCAGCTCGGCGACGGCGCGATCCTGCGCTTCGAGAGCGAGTACGTGCTCGAGGACGTCGTCGCCCGCTCCTGGGCGCTGCGCCTGCCCGCCCGGCGGGTCGTCGCGGTCCGCAACGGCAGGCACGTCGCCGGCGACGCGGGGGTCCTGCGCGGAGAGTCGTAACACCGACCGGCGCGTGCGCGACCCTGGTGGACGTGCCCCTCACGCTCGTCACCGGTCCCGCGAACGCCGAGAAGGCGCGCGTCGTGCTGGACGGCTACCGCGCGGCGGCCGACCAGGCCCCGCTCCTCGTGGTCCCCACGTACGCGGACGTGGTCCGCTACCGCCGCGAGCTGGCCGACGACGGGCTCGTGTTCGGGACGGCGATCGTGCGCTTCCGGCAGCTGGCGAGCGAGATGGCGCGTCGCGGCGGCGTCCGCGGGCGAGGGCTCTCCCGGCTGCAGCGCGAGCGCGTCGCCGCCGCGGCGATCGCCGCCGCGCCGCTCGACGTCCTGCGGCGCTCCGCCGCCACGGCGGGGTTCCCCGCCGCGTTGGTCCGGCTCGCGAGCGAGCTCGAGCAGGGGCGCGTGGACCCCGCGCGGTTCACGAGCGCCCTGCGCGCCTGGGCGGCGGGCACGTCGCGCGCGGCCTACGCGGAGGAGCTCGCGGCGCTCTACTCCGGCTACCGGCGCGTGTTGGAGGCGACCGGCCGCACCGACGACGACCTGCGTCTGGCGGCGGCGGTCGACGCGCTGCGCGAGGACCCGGGGCGCTGGGGCGCCCGACCGGTCTTCGTCTACGGGTTCGACGACCTGCGCCCGCTGCAGCGCGAGGCGCTCGCCGTGCTCGCCGCGACCGGTGCCGAGGTCACCGTCTCGCTGACGTTCGAGGCCGGCCGCTACGCGTTCGCCGGCCGCACGGAGACCGTCGAGGCGCTGCGCCCGGTGGCCGACCGCGTGGTCGAGCTCCCGGCGATCCCCGACCACTACGCCTCGCCCGCGCTGCACCACCTCGAGCGGCGGCTGTTCGAGCCGCCGGAGGACGGTGCGCTGTTCGACGCCGCCGCGCCGGAACTCGACCCCGCCCACCCCGCGATCACCTTGATGGAGGGCGGTGGGGAGCGTGCGGAGCTCGAGCTCGTCGCCGCGGAGGTGGCGCGGCTGATCCGGGAGGACGGCGTCGCGCCGGAGGAGATCGCGATCGTCGCGCGCGACGTGGCGGCCATCGCGCCGTCCCTGCGCCGCGTGTTCGGCGCCGCGGGCGTGCCGATCGCGCTCGAGCGACGCGCGGTCTTCGGGCACACGCCACTCGGCGCGGGGCTCGTCGCGCTGCTTCGCTGCGCGCTGCTCGACGGCACCGCCGAGGACCTCCTCACCTGGCTGCGCACGCCGGGGCTCCTGCACGAGCCGGCGCTCGCCGACCGCCTGGAGGCGCGGGCCCGCCAGGAGGGCGCCCGGACCGCCGCGGCGGCCCGCGAGCTGTGGGAGCGCGAGCGTTGGCCGCTCGACGCGATCGACCGCGTCGCCGCCGCGCACGACCGCGGTCCGCGGGCGCTCATGGAGACGCTGTCGTCCGAGCTGGCGGCTCGGTTCGCCGCGCCGTACGCGCGACAGGCCGCGATCCTCGACGGCGCGCAGGCCACCGACGCCCGCGTGCTGTCCGCCGGGCGCCGGGCGCTCGGCGATCTCGCTGACCTCGCGGGGCTGGCGCCGGAGCCCGCCGAGCTGGCCCGCCTCCTCGAGGAGCTCGACATCGGCCTGCGCGACGAGCCGCGCGCCGGCGCGGTGACCGTCAGCGAGCCGCTCTCGCTGCGGGCCCGGCGGGTGCGCGCGCTGGTCCTGTGCGGCATGCAGGAGAACCGGTTCCCCCGGCCGGCGCGACCCGAGCCCTTCCTCGGCGACGCCGAGCGGCGCGAGCTCGCCTCGGCCTCCGGGCTCGTCCTGCGCCGCCACGAGGAGACCCTCGACGCCGAGCGCTTCCTCTTCTACGCGACGGTCTCGCGCCCGGAGGAGCGCCTCGTCCTCGCCTGGCACGACGCGGGCGACGACGGGGAGCCGGCCGTGCGCTCGCTGTTCGTGGACGACGTCGCGTCGCTGTTCGGCCCCCAGCTGTGGGAGCGGCGCACCCGTCGCGGCCTCGGGCAGGTCGGATGGGTCGAGGCGCCGTCGGAGCCCGAGCGCCGGCGCGGTGCCGCCGTCGCCGGTCCGCGCCACCGCGAGGCGCCGCCCTCGTCGCTGCGCCATCCCGAGGTCCTCGCATCGATCGGCGGGCGGACGGCCTGGTCGGTCAGCGACATCGAGGCCTACGCCGGCTGCCCGGTGAAGTGGCTCGTGGAGCGCAGGCTGCGGCTTGCCGCGCTCGAGCCCGACGACGAGACGCTGCTGCGCGGCGCGGCCGCCCACGCGGCGCTGGAGCGCGCGCTGCGCCGCCTCGTCCGTGAGAACGGCAGCACGGTCCTCAGCCCCGACCGTCTGCCGGAGGCGCGGGAGGCCGTCGAGGAGGCGCTCGAGGGACTCGCCGGCCGCATCCGTCTGTCGACCGACCCCCGCCGCGTGCGCGCGCTCGCCCGCCGGCTGGAGGTCGATCTGCTGCGCTACGTGGAGCACGCCGCGCACGCGGGCAGCTCGCACGTGCCGACCCACTTCGAGGTCTCCTTCGGCGGCGCGCAGGACGAACTCGGCCCGCTGCGCCTGTCGGCCGACGTGGCGGTCGCCGGGCGGATCGACCGCATCGACGTCGCGCCAGGCGGCCGCGAGGCGCTCGTCTACGACTACAAGGGCCGCACCACGACGGACGGCGCGCACTGGGTCGACGAGCGCAAGTGGCAGGTCGCGCTGTATCTCATCGCCGTGCGCGAGCTGCTCGACCTGCAGCCGGCGGGCGGCCTGTACCAGCCGCTCGGCTCGCGCGACCTGCGTCCCCGCGGCGCGCTGTTGGAGGACGCGGATCCCGGCCTCGACGTCGTGGGCCGCGACCGCCGCGACGCGGAGGGGATGGAGGAGCTCGTCGACGGCGTCGTCGCCCAGGTGCTCGAGGCCGTCTCCGATCTGCGCGCGGGCCGCCTCCGGCCGCGCCCGTCGACCTGCGCCTACGGCGGCGGCTGCTCGTACCCGATGATCTGTCGCAGCGAGGCATGAGGTCGTTCACCGAGGAGCAGGCTGGTGCGGTCGCGCGGCGCGAGGGCCCGCTGCTGCTCGCGGCGGGCGCCGGGAGCGGCAAGACGTCGGTGCTCGTGGAGCGCTTCGTGCGGTCGGTGCTGGACGACGGCCTGCGCCCCGGGCAGATCCTGGCCATCACCTTCACCGAGAAGGCGGCCGGCGAGCTGCGCTCGCGCGTGCGGGCGCGCTTCCTGGCGCTCGGTGAGCGCGAGGCGGCGCGGGAGACCGAGAGCGCCTGGATCGGGACGATCCACGGCTTCTGCACGCGGGTCCTGCGCGGCCACGCCGTGGCCGCCGGCCTGGATCCCGCGTTCGTGGTGCTCGACGACACCGTCGCGCGCGAGCTGCGCGCGACGGCGTGGCGGCGCGCCTACGCGACCTGGATCGACGACGGCGGCGACGCGGCGGTGGACGTCGCGGCCGCCTACGGGGTGGACCGGCTGGAGGAGGCGATCGGCGAGGTCCACGACGCGCTGCGCAGCGCCGGCGCGACGGTCCCGGCCCTGCCGTCGATCCCGCCGGTCGCGCCGGTCGCCGAGGCGCGCGCCGCGGTGCACCGGGCGATCCCGGCGGCGCAGGCCGAGCTCGCGGCCGCCAAGCCGGGCGCGCGGGTCGCCACCGCGCAGGAGGCCGTGCTCGCCGGCCGCACCTTCCCGACGTACAAGATGGAGGCGCTCTGCGGCCCCGGCTGCACTGCGTACCGCGACGCGGTCGAGCGGCTCGCGACTGCCGAGCGCGACGAGCGCGCGGCCGGGGTGGCGGCGCGGCTCGGGGACCTGCTGACGGCGTACGCGACCGCCTTCGCCGACGCGAAGACCGCCAGGGCCGGGCTGGACTTCGACGACCTCCAGCTCCACGCCCGCGACCTGCTGCGCGACGACGCGTCGCTGCGCGCCTCCTACGCGGACCGCTTCGCGCGCGTCATGGTCGACGAGTTCCAGGACACGAACCCGCTCCAGCTCGAGCTCGTCGACCTCCTGGCGCCGGACGGCGCGTTCGTCGTCGGGGACGAGCAGCAGTCGATCTACGGCTTCCGCCACGCGGACGTCGAGGTCTTCCGCGGCCGCCGTGCGACGCTCGGAGAGCGCGGCGCGACCGCGACGCTGCAGACGAACTTCCGCTCGCGGCCGGAGATCCTCGCGGCGGTGAACGCCGCGTTCGCGCCGCGCTTCGCCGGCGGGTTCATGGCGCTGCGGCCCGGGCGGGTGCCGGGGCCGTCGACCGAGCCCGCCGTGGAGCTCCTGCTCACCGACACGGACGGATGGGACGACGTGGACCTCGGCGGTCTCCCGCCCGCCCAGGCCTGGCGGCACGCGGAGGCGCGGCTGCTGGCCCAGCGGGTCGCCGAGCTCGTCGAGAGCGGCGCGGCCGCGCCGGAGGACGTCGTCGTGCTGCTGCGCGCCGTCGGCTCGCTGCCGGTCTTCGAGCGCGCGCTGCAGGACGTCGGGCTGCCCACGCTGGCGGTCGGCGGGCGCGGGTACTGGGGCCGCCAGGTCGTGCGCGATCTCTGCGGCTGGCTCGCGATCCTCGCCAACCCGCGCGACGAGATCGCGCTCTACGGCGTGCTGGCCTCGCCGCTCGTCGGGGCGTCGACCGACGCCCTCGCCCTCGTCGGGGAGACCGGCCCGGCCCGGCAGGGGCACGCGTGGCAGGCGATCGCCGAGGCGTTCCTCACGGAAGGGGGCTCGGAGCTGACGCGCCGGCTCGGGCCCGAGGACCGCGAACGCCTCCGCGCGTTCGCCGTGCGCTTCCAGGCCGAGCGCGCCGTCGCGTCGCGCCTCGGGCTCGACGAGCTGCTCGAGCGGATCGTCGCCGCCGCCGACTACGACCTGCACGTGCTGTCGCTGCCGAACGGCGAGCGGCGCCTGGCCAACGTGCACAAGCTCCAGCGGCTCGCGGCCGAGCACGAGCGCGAGCACGGCCGCGACGTCCGCGCGTTCGTCGACCTCGCGAACGCCGAGCTGGAGGCCGAGGCGCGCGAGGCCGACGCTCCCGTCGAGCTGGGGGACCTTCGCGCCGTCCGCCTCATGACGATCCATGCGGCCAAGGGGCTGGAGTTCGGCGTCGTCTGCGTCGCCGACCTCGGGCGCCGCGTCCCCGCCGACACGGACGACCTGCTCGTGGCCGACGGCCAGGTCGGCCTGCGGCTCGTCGGCCTCGACGGCTCCAGCGAGCAGTCGCTTGCGTACCCGGCGCTGCGCGAGCGCGCGATGGCGGCGGCGTCGGCCGAGGAGTCGCGGATCGCGTACGTGGCGCTGACGCGCGCGCAGGACCGCCTCATCGTCAGCGGGTCGCTCCCCGTCGCGAAGTGGCCCGACGCGACGGCGCAGACGGCGCCGCCGATCGCCTGGCTCGCTCCCGCGCTGGTGCCGGGGATCGACGCCGGGATCCCGGAGCAACCGGTCCGCGAGGTCACGTGGACCACGCCCGGCGGGGAGGAGCTGCGCGTCCGCGCGACGGTGAGCACGCCCGAGGCGGTCGGCACGGCGCTGCGCCGCCCCGCGCCCGCCGGCGCGGCGGAGGACCTGCCCGTCATCCATCCCCCGGTGCTCGGGGACCCGGGCGCGCTCGGGCTCGCCGCGCCGGGCCCGCCGCCGACGCTGTCCTACAGCGCGCTGCGCGCCTGGAAGGAGTGCGGGTACCGCTTCTACCTCGAGCGCGTGCTCGGGCTGCCGCGCGAGCCCGCGCCGCCCCCGCCGCCCGACGTCGAGCTGCCCGTCCCGGCCGGTGGGATCGACCTGCTCACCCGCGGCTCGCTCGTCCACGAGCTGCTCGAGGAGCTCGACCTGGCGACCGGCGGGCCCTGGGCCGAGGGCGGCGACCCCGCCGAGCGGCTCGCCCGGGTGCACGAGGTCGCCGCACGGCACGACCTGGAGCTCACGGGGGAGGAGGCGGACGACCTCGATGCGCTCGTGGAGGTCGTCGCGCGCGGCGAGCTGCGCGCACGGCTGGCCGCCGCGACGCGCGTCCAGCGCGAGTACGGGTTCGCGTTCCCGTTGGGGCAGATCACCATGAACGGGTTCGTGGACATCCTCGCCGAGGAGGCCGACGGCGGCGCGCTCGTCGTCGACTACAAGTCCGACCGCCTGGAGCCCGGCGCCGATCTCGAGGCCTACGTCGAGGACGGCTACGCCGTCCAGCGGCGGCTCTACGCGCTCGCCGCGCTGCGCGCGGGTGCACCGCGGGTCGAGGTCGTCTACGCGCTGCTCGACCGGCCCGCCGAACCGGTCCGCAGCACGTACACGGCCGAGGACGTGCCGCGGCTGGAGCGCGACCTGCTCGACCTCGCGGCGGGTCCGCTCGGCGGGGACTACCGCGTCAGCGCGACGCCGCACCGCGAGCTGTGCGCGACCTGCCCCGGGCGGCGGGCCATGTGCTCATGGCCGGAGGAGATGACATTGCGGGAGACGCCAGAAGTTTTGTTGCACAAGCAATGAAGTGATACGGTTGCGCGTGCATCGATCAGCGCCCGAAAGGTCCCGCCCATGCATCGCAGCCGCCTCTCACGCATCGTCGTCCGCCGTCCCGGTGCCCCCGGCGCGGCGCTCGGCCCTGCGCCCGCGCGATGCGCCGAGGACCGGCGTGATCGGACAGCGCGTGCCGCAGACGTCGTGTGGCGCATCCCCCGCGCGGCCGAGCGGCGGGCTGAGACGGATGCTCAGCTCGCCGATCGGCGCGCGGTCGCCTCGTAGCGATCAGCCCTTCGGCGGCGCCGACGCCACCACGCTCTCGCGCTGCGGCGTGGGCGGCGGGGTCGGCGGCGGCGGCGCGCCGCGCGCGGCCCGCTCCGAGCGCTCCAGCTCCGCGTTGAGCTCGCCGCCCAGCAGCAGGCAGAGGTTCGTGATGTACAGCCACAGGAGCAGCACGACGGCGGACGCGAACGCCCCGTACGTCGCGCCGTAGCTCGAGAAGTTCGACACGTAGAAGAAGAACAGGCCGCTGGCGATCAGCCACAGCACGACGCCCACGACCGCTCCCGGCGACAGCCAGCGGAAGCGCCGCGGCTTGATGTCGGGCGCGAACGCGTACACGATCGCGTAGATGAGGATCGCCGCGACGAGCGCGACGATCCAGCGCAGGTAGGTCCACACGTCGGCCGCTGCGGAGCCGAGGCCGATCTTCCCGAACAGGTCGGCCGCGACCTGGCCGCCGAGGAAGACCGACACCAGGGCGACGATGGCCAGCACGATGACCACGACCGTCCAGAGGAGGGTCAGGAGCTTGCCCTTCACGAAGCCGCGGTCGTCCTCGACGCCGTAGACGATGTTCAACGCCCGGCCGGCCGCGCCGAAGGCGCCGGACGCGCCGTTGAGCGAGATGAGGACGCTGATGACGAGCGCGAAGGAGACCGCGCCGCCCGACTTGGAGATCGCGCTCTCCAACGACGACTGGATCGCGTCGGTCACCGACGCGTCGGCGCCGTTGTCGCGCGCGTAGTTCACCGCGTCGGTGATGAGGCTCTGGGTGCCGACCAGCCCGAGGATGGTCACCATCGCCAGCAGCGCGGGGAACAGCGACATCATCGTGTAGTACGTCAGCGACGCCGCGTGGTCGGTCATCTTGTGCGCCTGGAAGCTCTTGAACGTCCGCTTCAGGACGCTGGGCAGCGACGAGCGCTCGCCGGGCATGCCGTCGTCGGGGGGCATCTGCTCGGCGTCGGGGGGCATGCGGGATGGTTCCCCGCGCTGACCGCCTTTCAGTCGGTGTCGCGGCGACGTGGCAGGAGCGGATGCCCCTCGACGACCGCCATGGCGACGTCCACGACCTTGCGACCCCGGTTGCGCGCGTGGTCGCGCAGCATCGCGAAGGCGGCGCGGTCGTCGATCATGTGGCGCTCCATGAGGATGCCCTTGGCGCGCTCGATCATCGAGCGCCGCTCGAGCGCCGTCTCCAGCTGCGTGACCTGCTCGGTCAGCTGCGCCTCCTGGGAGTGCCGGCGCAGCGCGAGCTCGATCGCGACCTGGACCTCGTGCGGGTCCTCCGACCGGGCGAAGCCGTCGATACCGCGCGCGGCGGCACGGGCGAGGAAGTCCCCTTCGTAGGTCGTCTCCACGACCGCGACGACCGGCCCGCGGGCGGACTCGCTCAGCTCGTCGATGAGATCCAGAGCGTGCTCGAGATCGTCGTGGACCGCGACGACGGAGAGGTCCGGGTCCTCCTCGGAGATGCGTTCGGCGGCCTGGCCGACGGACACCGCGTAGGCAGCCACGTGGTGGCCGAGCTCGCCCAGCACCCGTGCCGTCGAGTGCAGCGCCTCGGTGTCCTCGTCGGCGACGAGGACGGTCAGTCCCTCGGTCGTGTCGGAGCTGGAACTCGTGGTTTCCGCGGCGTCGGTCACCCAGGTATCATCCCTCGGGCGTCCGGGCCTAGCAACACGCCCGACGCACCGCCTCGCGCCCCAGCTCCCGGCGCCTTGCCCAGGAGCTACGCGTGCAGAGAGTCGCCGACCCGTCTCCGTCGGATCGCAATCGTCAGGACACAGCGCTCTTCGAGCGCTACCTCGTCGAGGGCGACCGGCGTGCGCGCGAGGAGCTCGTGGAGCGGTTCATGCCGCTCGCACGGCAGCTCGCGCGCCGATATCACCGTGCGGAGGAGCCGTTCGACGACCTGCTGCAGGTCGCCTCGCTCGGCCTGCTGAAGGCGATCGACCGGTTCGACCTGGACCGGGGGATCGCGTTCTCGTCCTATGCCGTGCCGACGATCCTCGGTGAGCTGAAGCGCCACTTCCGCGACCGGACCTGGTCCGTCCGCGTGCCCCGCGACCTGCAGGAGCTGGTGCTCAAGGTCGACGGGACCGTGTCAGATCTCGGACGGGAACTGCACCGCGCGCCGACGGTCGCGGAGATCTCCCAGCGCCTGAGCGTGCCGGAGGAGGACGTCCTCGAGGCGATGCAGGCCGGCGGTGCCTACCGCGCGACGTCGCTCGAGACGCCGCGTGGCGACGAGGAGGGCGACACGCTCGCCGACTCGCTGGGCACCGACGAGGACGGGTTCGCCCAGGCCGAGCACCGCGCGACGCTCGACCGGCTGCTGTGCGCGGTCGGCCCGCGCGAGCGCGAGGTGCTGCGGCTGCGCTTCCAGGAGGACCTGACCCAGGCCGAGATCGGCGAGCGCATCGGGGTGTCGCAGATGCAGGTCAGCCGGCTCATCCGCCAGGCGGTCGCCCGCCTGCGCGTCATGGCGGAGGCGGGCGAGCGCCCACGAGGCCGCATCGGCACGTAACGTAGGCCCATGGGCGAGTCGGAGCGCGAGCGGCTCGACAGGAACCTCGAGCAGCTCATGACGGAGCTGCGCGTCGCCATGCCGGGCGTGCAGATCCTCTTCGCGTTCCTGCTGTCCGTCCCGTTCACCCAGCGGTTCGCAGATGTGACGGACTTCCAGCGCGACGTCTACCTCGTGTCGATCGTGTCCGCCGGTGTCGCCACGGGGTTCCTCATCGCGCCCACCGCCTATCACCGCATGACGTTCCGGCGCGGGGAGAAGCGCCACCTCGTGTTCACCGCGAACATCTGGGTGATCATCGGACTCCTCGCGCTCGCCGTGTCGATGGTCGCCGCGGTGCTGCTCGTCTGCGACTTCCTCTTCGACTCGACGCTGGCGACGATCGTCGCGGTCGGGCTGGGCGGCCTCTACATCGGGCTGTGGTTCGTCTTCCCGCTCATGCGCCGTCTGCCCCTCGGGGATCGCGGGTAGCGCCACGGCATGACAGTTCCCCAGCCATCAGAGCCCGCCACCCCGGCCGTACCCGAGGCGCCCGTCGTCCCCGCCCAGCCCGACCCGGGCACCCCGATCGAACCGCAGGAGCCCGCCACGCCGGCGGTCCCCGCGGCGCCCGAGGTGCCCACCGAGCCCGACCCCGAGCCCGAGGTCGAGCCCGGGGAGGCCGACGGCTAGGCCAGTCCTTCGGCCTCGTACTCGCGCAGGTACCCCTCGAAGAGCCTGCGGTGGCCCTCCTCGTCACGGAGGATCGCGATGACCATGTCGTTCGTGACGGGATCGACGCCCTCGGTCATCTCGATGACGGCGTTGTAGTGCTCGATCGCGCCGGTCTCGGCCTCGATCACGCCCTTGATGACGTGGACGACGTCGGTCTGGTGCTCGGGCGGCTGCAGCGCGTCCTGCTCGGCGGCGAACTCCTTGGAACCGGGGACGACGCCGTAGAGCTCCTTGATGCGCGTCGCGAACTGCTGCGCGTGGCCGAGCTCTTCCTGGACGTCGGCCTGGAGCGACTCGATGATCTCCTGGGCGCGGACACCGTCCGGATTGACCGAGTTCGTGATGTAGTTCATCACGGTCTCGATCTCCATCCAATAGGCCTTTTTCAGGGCCTGGATGATCTCTTCGCGCTGCGCCGAGCGGTCGTCGGCGAGAATTCCTTGCGCAGCAGAGCGTGCGCCGCGGGCTGTCGGGGTAGACAAGGTTGTCCCTTCGGAAGTTGTGCGTGCGTCCTGATGCACGCATACCCCGATGAAGGGGCGACATTCCCGCAGGCCCACCGACTTCGTTGTGTGCCAGCGCGCACACGAAAGTTGCGCAAGCAACCGAAATCGGTAAAATTCATACCGAAGCAGTAGGAATCTACCACGGAAGCGAAAGCACCTTGCCTGACACCTCGTTCGACCAGCTGCTCCGCAGTGCGGAGCACTATCCCCTCCTGAAGCACGAGGAGGTCATCGAGCTCTCGAAGCGGATCGAGAAGGGTGACCTCGCGGCGAAGGACAAGCTGATCAACTCCAATCTGCGTCTCGTCGTCAGCGTGGCCCGGAACTACCAGGGCCAGGGTCTCTCCCTGGGCGACCTCGTCCAGGAGGGCATGCTCGGCCTCATCCGCGCGGCCGAGAAGTTCGACTACCGGAAGGGTTACCGGTTCTCGACCTACGCGACGATCTGGATCCGCCAGGCGCTGCAGCGTGGCCTCGACAACACGGGCCGTACGGTCCGCGTGCCGGCGCACGTCGCACAGCGCATCCGCAAGCTGCGCCGCATCGAGCGCGAGCTCACCGCCGAGCTCGGCGAGGAGCCGGGCGACGAGCGGCTCGCGGCGGAGATGGAGACCGACATCGCGGAGATCGGCACCCTTCGCAAGCACGACCGGACGCTCGCCAGCCTCGACGCCCCGGTGGGCGAGGACGGCGAGACGCCTCTGGGCGCGCTGCTGGACATCGGAGTTGCCTCCCCCGAGGAGGAGGTCGTCGCCGACCGCTACGCCTCGGACGTCCGCGGTCAGGTCTCGCGCCTGCCCGAGGACGAGCAGTTCGTCATCAACCTGCGCTTCGGCACGGGTGGCGAGGGCGAGCACTCCATCGAGCAGACCGCCCGCCGCATGGGCGTCCCGGCCTCCAAGGCCCGCGAGCTCGAGCGCCGTGCGCTCGACCGTCTCGCGCGCACCCCGGAGGTCGTCGGACTGCGCGAGGCCGCGTAGTCCCTACGGGGCCAGGAGCCCCGTAGCGCCAGACACTGTCCCGAGCCCCCGGCGCGCGTTCGTCAGCGCGCCGGGCCGGGAAGTGCCCAGCTCATGGCACATGAGCTCAAGGACAAGAAGATCGCCATCCTCGCCACCGACGGCGTCGAGCAGGTGGAGCTGACGGAGCCCCGCCGCGCGCTGGACCAGGCAGGAGCGACCACGGAGCTCGTCTCGTTCGAGAAGGGCGAGATCCAGGGCTTCGACCACCTCGACCACGGCGACCGCTTCACGGTCGACCGGACGCTGGACGAGGTCTCGGCCGACGAGTACGACGGCCTCCTCATCCCCGGCGGCGTCGCCAACGGCGACTTCCTCCGCGCATCCGACGACGCCGTGGCGTTCACGGCCGCGTTCGCGAAGGCGCGCAAGCCGATCGCCGCGATCTGCCACGCACCCTGGGTGCTCGTCGAGGCGGGCATCGTCGAGGGCCGCACGATCACGTCGTTCCCCTCGCTGGCCACGGACGTCCGCAACGCGGGCGGCACCTGGGTCGACGAGGAAGTGCACGTCGACGAACGCCTCGTCACGAGCCGCAAGCCGGACGACATCCCCGCGTTCAGCGCGAAGGCGATCGAGGAGTTCGCGGCCTAGCTACGTCATCGCCGCGGGGCGCACGGCTCGCGACGCGAGCTGGAGCGCCACCGCGGCGGCCAGCAGCACGAGCCCGATCCCGACCCACAGCGGCTCGAGGTAGAGCAGCGCCAACCCCGCGGCCGCCGCGAGGACGCGGACCGGCGGCCCGGCAGGGCCCCGCAGCCAACCGCCCAGCGCGATCGCCAGCGCCGCGACGGCGACCGCGCTCACAGCGATGACGAGCAGGGCGGTGCCGACGTTGCCCTCCAGCAGCAGTCCCTCGCCGTTGGGCGACAGCACGAACGCGAACGGCACGAGGAACGCCGGCAGCGTGTAGCGGCAGGTCAGCATCATCGTGCGCATGCCGTCGCCGCCGGTGATGGCCGCCGCGGCGAACGCCGACAGCGCGGTCGGCGGGCTGACCTCGCTCAGCACCGCGTAGTAGAAGACGAACATGTAGGCGGCGAAGTCCTCGACGCCCAGCGCGACGAGCGCCGGCGCGATGACCACCGCGGCGATGATGAACGACGCCGTCACCGGGATCGCGAGGCCCAGGATCAGCACGGCGATCGCGGAGAAGATCGCGGTCAGCGCAAGCGACCCGCCCGCGGCGTCCACGATGATCGACGACAGCTCCAGGCCCAGTCCGGTGAGCGAGATGACGGCCACCATGATCCCGGCCGCCGCGGTCGTCGCAGCGATGGGCAGGACGCCGCGCGCGCCCGCCACCAGCGCCTCGCCGACCCTGCGCGGGCCCATGCGGTCGCGCCGGTCCAGGAACGACAGGAGGAACGCGAGCACCGTCGCGTACAGGACCGCGCGGAACGGCGAGATGCCGATCCCGAGCAGCACGACGATGAGCACGAGCGACGCGAAGTGGTAGCCCGACCGGGCCAGCAGCCGCCAGAAGCCCGACGTCTTGAGATCGATCCCCTTCACGCCGTGCTTGCGCGCGTCCGCCTCGATCGCGAGGAGGATCCCCAGGTAGTAGAGGAGCGACGGGACGAGCGCGTAGACCAGCACCTCGAGGTAGCTGATCTCCAGGAGCTCGGCGATGATGAAGGCGGCGGCGCCCAGCGTCGGCGGCGAGAGGATCGCCCCGATCCCCGCGGCCGCCAGGATGCCCCCGCCCTCGTCCTTCGGATAGCCGGCCCGGCGCAGCAGCGGCCAGCTCACCGACCCGAGCGTGACCGTCGTCGCGACGCCGGACCCGGACACGGTCCCCAGCAGGAAGCCCGCGAGCGTCGTGGTGCGGCCGGGGCCCGTGGCGCTGCCGCCGAAGGCGGCGTGCGACAGCTCGACGAAGAACCGGCTGGCGCCCGAGTACTCCAGGACGGCCCCGTACACCGCGAACAGCACGATGTAGGTGGCGGCCACGTCGAGCGGGATGCCGAAGATCCCCTCCAGCCCCAGGTACGTCTGGCCGATGATGCGGTCCAGCCCGTAGCCCTTGTGGCCCAGCCGCGTCGCCTCGGGGATGAGCCCGCCGAGGTACGCGTAGGCGAGGAAGGCGATGCAGATCGCGGGCAGGATCCACCCGACGGTGCGCCGGGTCGCCTCGAGCACGAGCAGGATCGTCACGATGCCGAAGATGAGGTCGACGGTCGTCGGGTCCGCGGCGTGGCGGAACAGCTCGTCCGACGTCACGCTCGCGTAGCCGGCTGCGACGAGCGACAGGATCGCGAGCGTCCAGTCGGCCACCGTCGGGCGGCTGTCGCGGTTCCCCTTCGCGCCGAAGACGAGGAAGGTCAGGAACAGCGCGATCGCGAGGAACGCGGGGCGGTAGACGCCCGCCTCGAGCGGGTTGACGACCCAGGAGATCGCGAAGATCGACAGGCCCGCGCACCCCACGGCGACGACGGCGCCGGTGATGCCCGACAGGTGGCGGCCGGGGCGCTCGGACTCGAACTCCTCCAGCAGGTCGTCGTCGTTGGTGACCTGACTCATGTCGCCTCCACTCCGATCCGCAGGTGCGCGACCCCGCCGTCGCCCGGGTACAGCGGCGCGCTGCGGCCGCCGGCGACGAGCGTCCGGCGCCCGACGCCGGTGGCCGCGAGCGGCATCGACGCGAAGCGCGCGGGGTGCGCCAGCCGCAGGACCCACCGGTCGCCCTCCCGCGTCCGGGTCCCCGGCGCCTCGTAGTAGTCCAGGACCCCCTGGCTCGGCGAGGCGATCGACTCGAGCACGAACCCGCCGCCGTGCGCCGCCGCGCGGAAGCGCTCCTCCGCGGGCGCGTGGAGCAGGGAGTGGCGGTAGCGCAGCGCGAAGCTGCCGTCGGCGGGAAGCGGGAGGGCGACGCCGTGCCCGGCCGCGTCGCGCGCGGCCACCGTCACCGGGCGTCCGCCGGCCGGCGTGGACGCCGGCGGCGCGGCGCTCGCGCTCGCGGAGTCCGAGCCCCCGCCCTCGCGGTAGAAGCGCTCCGCGCCCGGGTGCAGCCCCACCGGCTCGATCATCTTCTCCGACTTCGCCGGGTCGAGCGTCTTGGCCAGCGGCGTGACGGCGGCGAGCTGCTTCTTGCCCGCGAACAGCGCCGCGGTGATGTCGTGCGCGGTCTCCTCGGGCATGTCCTCGCTGACCATGAGGAGGTTCGGGATGCCGATCGTCGGGGTCCGCTCGACGCCCTTGTAGTCGCCCTTCTCGAACTCCTCCTCGATGTAGGCGGTGCCGTACCGCTTGCGCATCTCGGGCAGGTAGCGGTCCAGCGCGATCATGCGGATGTCGTCCGTCGTGGCGAGGTCGGTGACCGCGGCCGTCGGGACGCCGCCGGTCCACGTGAACGCGTCGATGGTGCCGTCGCGCATCGCGGCGACCGACTCCCCGACGCTCAGCCCCGTGAGGTGGACGTCGCGGTCGGGGTCCAGCCCCGCGACCTCCATGAGCCGCAGCCCGAGGATCTCCGAGCCGGAGTTCGGCGCGCCGACGGAGACCGTCTTGCCCTTCAGGTCCTCGATCGTCTCGATGCCCGAGTCGACGGGGACCACGAAGTGCGCGTACGTCGTGTAGATCTTCGCGAGCGCCTTCACGCCGAGCGGCCGCTCGAACGGCTCGGTGCCGCGGACGGCGTCGATCGCCGTGTCGGCCAGCGTGAACGCGACGTCGGAGTCGCCCTGGTCGACGAGCAGCAGGTTGTCGACGGACGCCGACGTCGTCTCGGCGGTCGTGGCCTCGCCGAGCTCGCCGGTGAGGAGGTCCGCGAACGCGCCGCCGTACACCTGGTACACGCCGCCCGAGCCGCCTGTTGCGATCGACAGGCGACCCTCACCGCCCGGCGGGTCGTCTGCGGAGCAGCCGGTCAGCGCCATGGCAGCGACGGCCACCGCAGCCACGGCACGCCTCCCCATGACCGCGGCTTCCCCGGCGGAGAACGCCTGCAAACACGCGTGCGCGCCATGCGCTCCGAGCGGCATGTTGGATACTGGGAGCGTGCCCCGCTCGATGTGGACAGGCGCCATCTCCTTCGGTCTGGTGACGGTGCCGGTGAAGCTCTACTCCGCCGTCTCGCGCAAGACGGTGCGCTTCCACCAGCTCAACGGCAAGACCGGCGTGCGCATCCAGCAGCGCCGGGTCGACCCGAGCACCGGCGACGAGGTCGCCTACGAGGACATCGTCAAGGGCTACGAGCTCGCGCCCGACCGCTACGTCGTCATCGAGGGCGACGAGCTCGACGCGCTCGACCCGAAGAAGACCCGGACGATCGACATCGAGGAGTTCGTCGAGCTCTCCGACGTCGACCCGATCTTCTACGACCATCCGTACTACCTCGCGCCCGCCGCGGGCGGTGCCAAGCCCTACCGGCTGCTGCTCGACGCGATGCGCGACACCGGCCGGATCGCGATCGCGCGCGTGGTCATCCGCTCGAAGGAGCAGCTCGTCGCGATCCGCCCGATGGGCGACGTCCTCGCGATGAGCACGATGGTCTTCGCCGACGAGGTCATCGACCCGGGGACGATCGACGACATCCCGCGGGCCGAGGACGTCGAGGTGCGCGACCGCGAGGTCGACATCGCCAAGCAGCTCGTCGAGTCGCTGTCGTCGGAGTTCGAGCCGGACAAGTTCCGCGACACCTACCGCGACGAGGTGCTCGCCCTCATCGAGCGCAAGGCGTCCGGCGAGGAGATCGCCGTGCAGCCCGCGCGCGACGAGGAGGCCGAGCCGGTGCCCGACCTCATGGCGGCGCTGCGGGCGAGCCTCGACGCCGTCCGCGCGGGCGACGCCGACGAGCCCGCGCCCAAGCCGAAGAAGCGCCCAGCCGCCAAGTCGAAGGCGAAGTCCTCCGGCCGCAAGCCGGCCGCTGCGAAGAAGGGCTAGCCGCTCACCCCCCGGGGTACGGCTCTCGGGTGAGCACCACGGCGGCGCCGACCTGGCAGACGACGCGCATCCGGCGCTCGGTCTGCTCCGGTCCCGGCATCACACGCGTCCGTCGCGGGCGCGGCTTCGGCTACATCGACGACGAGGGACGACCCGTCGACGAGCCGGAGATCCTGACGCGGATCGAGGAGCTCGTGATCCCACCCGCGTGGCAGGACGTGTGGATCTGCCCGTATCCCGGCGGCCACATCCAGGCCACCGGGATGGACGATCGCGGTCGCAAGCAGTACCTCTACCACCCGAAGTGGCGCGCCTCGCGCGACCGCGAGAAGTTCGAGGACATGCTCGAGTTCGCGCACGCCCTGCCGGCGCTGCGCGAGCACGTCGACGCCGACCTGGCGCGTGACGACCTCTCGCGCGAGCACGTCCTCGCCGCCGCCACCCGGCTGCTCGACCGCGGCTTCTTCCGGATCGGGTCCGAGGACTACGCGGTCACGAACGAGACGTACGGACTGGCCACGATCCGCAAGAGCCACGTGCGCCTGCGCGACGACCGCATCCTCTTCGACTACCCGGCGAAGAGCGGCAAGCGCCGGGTGCAGTCCGTCGTCGACCCGGAGGTCGCCGAGGTCGTCGCCGCGCTCAAGCGTCGCCGGGGCGGCGGGGTCGAGCTGCTCGCGTACAAGCGCAACCGCCGCTGGGTCGACCTGCGCTCGCCGGACATCAACGAGTACCTCAAGGACTCCACGGGCCTGGACATCAGCGCCAAGGACTTCCGCACGTGGGGCGCGACGGTCCTCGCCGCGGTCGCGCTCGCCGTCGCGGCGCCGAACGTCACGACGAAGACCGCGAGCAAGCGCGCGATGTCGCACGCGATCAAGGAGGTCGCCCACTACCTCGGCAACACGCCGGCGGTGGCGCGTGCGTCCTACATCGACCCGCGGGTGTTCGACACGTACCAGCAGGGCCTCACGATCGGCCCCGCGCTCGCCGAGATCGGCGATGACGAGGACGCGACGGCGATCCAGGGCCCTGCTGAGGTGGCGGTGCTGGACCTGCTCGAGGGCGTGCGCTCCTCGGAGCATCTCGAGCGCGTGACGTAGGCCGCCCGCAACACGTTAGGGTTCCCTCATATGAGGGTTGCCTACATATGAGCGTCCTCGCAACTCTGCCGGTCGTGCAGTTCGTCATCGGGCTGCGCGAGGGGGTCGAGGCTGCGCTCGTCGTCGGCATCGTGGCGACGTTCCTGCACCAGAGCGGGCACAGCGACGCGCTGCGCTGGATGTGGGCCGGGGTCGCGCTCGCGATCGGCGTGTGCATCGCAGTGGCCGCGGTGCTCGAGGTCGTCGACCAGAACCTGCCGCAGCGCCAGCAGGAGGGCTTCGAGGCGATCGTCGGCCTCGTCGCGGTCGCGATGGTCACCTACATGATCGTCTACATGCGCCGTCACGCCCGCGAGATGGGCGGTGAGCTGCGTGGCGGCGCGGCGCGGGCGCTCGCGGTCGGCTCGGCGTGGAGCCTCATCGCGATGGCGTTCCTCGCGGTCATGCGCGAGGGCCTCGAGACGGCGCTCTTCCTGCTCGCGACGTTCCAGTCGTCCCTGGGCGTCAGCCCGCTCGGCGCCGGTCTCGGCGCGCTCGCAGGGCTGCTCGTCGCGGCCGCGATCGGCTGGGGGATCTACCGCGGCGGCGTCCGCCTGGACCTGTCGCGCTTCTTCCGCGTCACCGCCGTGCTGCTCGTGATCATCGCTGCCGGCCTGCTGTCCAGCGCGGTGCATCACGCCGCCGAGGCCGGGATGTTCACCGGTCTGAGCGACCAGGCGCTCGACCTCTCGGCGGTGATCGTCCCGAGCTCGGACTCGGTGACCACGGGCCTCATCACCGGCCTGTTCGGGATCTACCCCTTCCCGACGGACGCAGAGGTGCTCGTGTGGCTGCTCTACGCGGTCCCGATCCTCGCGTTCGTCCTCTGGCCCAGCTCCGTTCCACGACGTCGACTGGACACCGCATGATCAGGATCACCGCCGCAGGCGCACTCGTCTGCGCAGCCGCAGCGCTCGCCGCGTGCGGCGGCTCGGACGACACGACCACGAGCACGACGGCGAGCGCCGGGCCGGCGAAGGAGCTGAAGTTCGAGCTGACGGACGGCGGCTGCACGCCCGCGAACGCCAAGGTCGAGGCGGGCGCGGTGAAGATCGTCGCGTCGAACCCGGCGAGCACGAAGACCGACGAGATCGAGCTCAAGAACGCCGACGGGATCATCATGGGCGAGCGCGAGAACCTCGCGCCGGGACTGTCGGCGGACTTCACGCTGAACCTGCAGCCCGGCGAGTACACGCTCAACTGCACGTTCGGGAACGCGCAGCGCGACAACGGCAAGCTCACCGTGACCGGGACCGCCTCCGGGACGAAGGCCGACGACGCGCTGCTCGCGGCGGCGGTCGCGGACTACAAGGACTACGTCGGGAAGGAGACCGGCGACCTCGTCGACTCGACGAAGCGGTTCACCGCCGCGCTGCGCGCGGGCGACCTCGCCAAGGCCAAGGACCTCTTCGGCCCGACGCGGTTCCACTACGAGGCGGTCGAGCCGATCGCCGAGAGCTTCGGCGACCTCGACCCGGAGATCGACGCCCGCGTGAACGACGTCTCCGACCCGGCGAAGTGGACGGGCTTCCACCGCATCGAGCAGATCCTCTGGCGCGACGGCACGACGAAGGGCACGGAGCGCTACGCCGCCGAGCTGCAGGCCGACGTCGACGATCTCAACGCCAAGATCGCCGACCTGAAGCTCCAGCCCGCGCAGGTGGCCAACGGCGCGGTCGGCCTGCTCGACGAGGTCTCGGCGAGCAAGATCACGGGCGAGGAGGACCGCTACTCGCACACCGACCTCTCGGACTTCGCCGCGAACGTCGCGGGTGCGCGTGCTGCGTTCGACGCGCTCGAGCCGGTGCTCCTCGAGCAGGGCGACCGGCAGCTCGTGACCCAGATCGACGAGCGCATGTCGGCCGTCGAGCAGGGGATCGACCGCTACAAGCGCGACACGCCGCTCGGCTACGCCACCTACGCCGCGCTGACCCCGGCCGACCGGCGCCGGCTGGCCCAGCAGGTGACGTCGCTCGCCGAGCCGCTCTCGCTCGTGGCGGGGAAGGTCCTCAACAGCTGATGGAGGGCTTCACGCGACGCCGCGCGCTGCTCGCCGGCGGCGGGGCCCTCGGGCTCGCCGCCGCGGGTGGCGCCGGCTTCGCGGCCGGCGAGTCGGCGGCGTCGGGCGACGCGTCGGCGGGCGACGACGTCATCGCCTTCGAGGGCGCGCATCAGGCCGGCGTGGCGACACCGGCGCAGGCGCGGCTCGTGTTCGGCGCGTTCGACCTCACGTCGGAGCGCCCGGCGGATCTGCGCGAGCTGCTGCGCGCCTGGACGGACGCGGCGCGGCGGATGACGGCGGGGGAGGCGACAGGCCCGGTCGAGGGCGCGGCCGAGGTGCCGCCGGCCGACACCGGTGAGGCCGTCGGCCTCGGCGCGCGGCGGCTCACGATCACCGTGGGGCTCGGGCCCGCGGTCTTCGAGCGCCTCGGGCTCGAGCAGCGCCGGCCCGCAGGCCTGCGCGCGCTGCCCGCGCTCGCGGGCGATCAGCTCGACCCGGCCCGCACGGGCGGCGACCTGTGCGTCCAGGCCTGCGCGGACGATCCCCAGGTCGCGTTCCACGCCGTGCGCAACCTCCTGCGCATCGGCCGGGGGATGGCGGAGCTGCGCTGGATGCAGCTCGGCTTCGGCAGCAACACGGCGACCACCACCGACGAGGCGACGCCGCGCAACCTCATGGGCTTCAAGGACGGCACGCGCAACCTGCGCGTGGACGACGCGGCGAGCATGGACCGCTTCGTGTGGGTCGGCGCGGAGGAGCCGCAGGCCTGGTTCCGCGGAGGGACCTACGTCGTCGCGCGCCGGATCCGGATGCTCATCGAGGCCTGGGACCGCGACAGCCTCGGCGACCAGGAGGCCGTCATCGGGCGTCGCAAGGCGTCGGGCGCGCCGCTCAGCGGCACGAAGGAGTTCGATCCGCCCGACCTGGGCGGCCCGGCGATCGCGGCGAACGCCCACATCCGCCTCGCCGCGCCGTCCACGAACGGCGGCGTCAGGATCCTCCGGCGCGGCTACGCGTACACGGACGGGATCGACGCCCGCACCGGGCTGCTCGACGCCGGCCTGTTCTTCATCTGCTTCCAGCGCGACCCCGCGACCGGCTTCGTCGCGATCCAGCGCAGGCTCGGCGCGTCCGACGCCCTCGGCGAGTACATCCAGCACACCGGCGGCGGCCTGTTCGCGATCCTGCCCGGCGTGCGCCGCGGGCAGTACCTCGGCCAGGGCCTCTCCTCGCGCTAGGCCGCGTCGCCCTTCGATGGCGTCGTCGAGCGCCGCGAACGCGTCGGCGCGGCTGGGGACGATCGTGAAGATCTGATCCAGCCCCGTGATCTCGAAGGTCTTGGCGATGCTCGAGTCGGTGTTGACGACGGCGAGCGCGCCGCCCCGTGAGCGCAGCCGCTTCACGGCACCGATGAGCACGCCGAGCGCCGTCGAGTCCAGGAAGGACACCTCGGAGAGGTCGATCGCGATCCTGTGCTGGCCGCCCTCGATGGCGTCGGTGAGGCCCTTCTTGAGCTCCGGGGCCGTGAACAGGTCGATCTCGCCGCGAGCGGCGATGACGTAGTGCCCGGCTTCGGACCCCTGCTCGATGATGGAGAACTCAGGCGGCATGCGGGGGCAGTGTAGGACTCAGGAGGACAGCGAGACCAGGATCACGAGGTGCTCCCCGGCGTCGCCTGGCTCGACCGTCACCTGCTGGGAGACCTGCTCGACGATGTTGCCCACGCCCGGCAGCTCCGCGGCCGCGAGGAGGCGCTTGCCGCCGTCCGGCGCGAGCGGCCCGATGCGCAGGACGAGCTCGTCCTGCGTCGTCCGGATGTGCACCTGCAGCCCCGCGCCGTCGTCCGAGTGGGACGGCCCGTGCGCGGCGATCGCGTCGGACACGAGCAACACGTCGTCGAGGCGATCCACGGGTGCGTCCGCGCGCGCCGCCAGCATCCCGATCACTCGCCCCAGCACCGGGCCGACGAGGCTTTCGCGCCGCAGGATCACGGTCGCCTCGTTGCTCGGATCGGGGCGGGTCATCAGCCCTCGATCCGGAAGGTCATGCGCACTTCCGTCGCATCGTCCTCCCCGGTCCCGAGCTCCAACGACTCGGTCAGGGTGGCGATGAGCGGCAGCCCCAGGCCGAGGCCGGGGGAGTCCGCACGGGGCACGACACCGCGTCCCTCGTCGCGCACGACGACGCTCAGCTCCGACTCCCCGAGCGCGGCCCGGATCTCCATCGGGCCCTCGACGTCCGGGTACGCGTGGATCACCACGTTCGTGCACGCCTCGGTCACCGCGAGCTTGATGTCCGAGAGCAGCTGCTCGGGCATCGAGAGCGCCTCTCCGAGCCCTCCGAAGGCGTGTCGGACGACCGCGACGTTCTCGGCGCGGGCGGGGAGTGAGAGGACGAGGTCTGGCGAGGCTGACATTGACGCGATCCGTGCAGGCGCACCGGTCCTGCCCGCGCGAGTGCCGTCCTATGCGCGTTGCTACCCTTTGCCCTCGCCTCCAAGTGCCCAGAGCCGCCCGGGAGCACTGCTATGACGACGTTCCACCAGCCGCCATACCAGGCCGACGGCCTGTACGACCCCAGGTACGAGCACGACGCGTGTGGCGTTGCGCTCGTCGCACGCCTCGACAACCAGGCGACGCGCGAGGTCGTCGACAAGGCGCTCATGGCGCTGGAGAACCTCGAGCACCGTGGCGCGACGGGCGCCGACTCCAAGTCCGGCGACGGCGCCGGGATCCTCACGCAGATGCCCGACGCGTTCCTGCGCGAGGAGGTCGACTTCGACCTTCCTCCGGCCGGCACCTACGGCGTCGCGATGTGCTTTCTACCGACGAACCCGGCGGTGCGCACGAAGATCGAGGCGCTGCTCGAGCTGAACGTCCGCGTCGAGGGCCAGGAGGTCCTGGGCTGGCGCGATCTGCCGCTCGACGAGGAGCAGGTCGGTTCGACGGCGAACAGGACGCGCCCGTGCATGCGGCAGCTCTTCGTGGGCGCCAAGGACGAGTGCGTCACCGACCAGGACGCGTTCGAGCGCAAGCTCTACGTGATCCGCCGCATCTGCGAGCTCGCGTCGGGCCCGGAGTTCTACGTCTCCTCGTTCTCCTCGCGCACGATCGTCTACAAGGGGATGCTCATCCCCGACCAGGTCCGCGGCTTCTTCCTCGACCTGCAGGATCCGCGCTTCGCGAGCGCGATGTGCCTCGTGCACTCCCGCTTCTCGACGAACACGTTCCCGAGCTGGGAGCTGGCGCACCCGTTCCGCGTCATCGCCCACAACGGCGAGATCAACACGCTGATGGGCAACGTGAACTGGATGCGCGCCCGCGAGTCCGAGCTCGCGTCCGAGCTGTTCGGCAGGGACCTCGACAAGGTCATGCCGATCGTGCGGCCCGGCGGGTCGGACTCGGCGACGTTCGACAACGTCCTCGAGCTGCTCATGCTGGCCGGGCGCTCCCTGCCGCACGCGGTGATGATGATGATCCCGGAGGCCTACGCCGACCGGGACGACCTGCCCGAGGACCTCGTCGGCTTCTACGCGTACCACGCGTGTCTCATGGAGCCGTGGGACGGTCCCGCGGCGGTGGCCTTCACCGACGGGCGCGTCGTCGGCGCGACGCTCGACCGCAACGGCCTGCGCCCCGGCCGCTGGCTCGAGACGCACGACGGTCACGTCATCCTCGGCTCCGAGGCCGGCCTGCTGAACATCACGCCGCCCGAGGTCAAGCGCCTCGGCCGCCTGCAGCCGGGCAAGCTCTTCCTCGTCGACCTCGAGAAGGGGCGCATCGTCGCCGACGACGAGGTCAAGCGCGAGGTCGCGTCCCAGCAGCCCTACGGCGAGTGGGTCTCGCGCAACACGGTCCACTTCGACGACCTCGAGCCCGCGCACGTGACGATGACCGGCGTCGAGCCCACGCGCGCTGCGCCAGCTCGCCTTCGGCTACACGCAGGAGGACCTGCGCGTCCTCATCGCGCCGATGGCCGCCAAGGGCGAGGAGCCGCTCGGCTCGATGGGCAACGACGCAGCGCTCGCGGTCCTCTCCGACCGCCGGCCGCCGCTCTACAGCTACTTCAAGCAGCTCTTCGCGCAGGTCACGAACCCGCCGATCGATCCGATCCGCGAGTCGATCGTCATGTCGCTGGGCACCGGCGTCGGCTCGGAGCAGAACCTGCTGTCCGAGACGCCCGAGCACGCCCACCAGCTGGTCATGAGCCAGCCGATCCTGCGCAACTGGGAGCTCGAGACGCTGCGCCACGTCTCGCACGACGTCTTCAACGCCCACACGATCGACATCACCTGGCCGCTCGCCGAGGGCGCCGAGGGTCTCGAGAAGCGGCTCGCGCAGATCTGCGACGAGGCCCATCAGGCGATCGAGGAGGGGACGAACATCCTCGTCCTCTCCGACCGCCGGATGAACGCGGAGCGCGTCGCGATCCCCGCGCTGCTCGCGGTCGCGGCCACGCATCATCACCTCGTGCGCGCGGGCACGCGCCTGCGCGCGGGACTCGTGCTCGAGTCCGGCGAGCCGCGCGAGGTCCACCACATGGCGACGCTCATCGGCTTCGGCGCGAGCGCCATCAACCCGTACCTGCTGTTCGACTCCGTCGACGAGCTCGTCCTCGAGAACCGCGTGCCGGAGAACAACGGCGAGATCGAGCGGGCGCAGGCGAACATCGTCAAGGCGATCGGCAAGGGCCTGCTCAAGACGATCTCCAAGATGGGGATCTCGACGGTCCAGTCCTACTGCGGCGCGCAGATCTTCGAGGCCGTCGGCCTGGAGCGCGAGCTCGTCGACCGCTTCTTCACCGGCACGGCGTCGCGCATCGGCGGCATCGGCCTCGACGTCCTCGCCCAGGAGACGATCGAGCGCCACGCGCAGGCCTACGGGCCCTGGGGGCAGGACCACAAGGAGGAGCTGCTCCCGGTCGGCGGCGTGTACGCGTGGCGGCGCGAGGGCGAGCTGCACATGTGGAACCCGGAGACGATCGCGCTGCTCCAGCACGCGGTCCGTGCGGGTGACGACGCGCAGGACCGCTACGACGCGTACGCGAAGGCGATCAACGAGGACGCCACCCAGCGCGCGACGCTGCGCGGGCTGCTGAAGATCCGCACCGATCTCGAGCCGATCCCGCTCGAGGACGTCGAGCCGGCGAAGGACATCGTGCGCCGCTTCGCCACGGGCGCCATGTCGCTCGGCTCGATCTCGCGCGAGTCCCACGAGACGCTGGCGATCGCCATGAACCGCCTCGGCGGGCGGTCGAACACCGGCGAGGGCGGGGAGGACCCGGTCCGCTTCACGCCCGATCCCAACGGCGACCGCCGCCGCTCGGCGATCAAGCAGGTCGCCTCGGGGCGCTTCGGCGTGACGATCGAGTACCTCGTCAACGCCGACCAGCTGCAGATCAAGATGGCCCAGGGCGCGAAGCCCGGTGAGGGCGGCCAGCTCCCGGGCCACAAGGTCGACGACTACATCGGCAAGGTCCGCTACACCACGCCCGGCGTGGGCCTGATCTCGCCGCCGCCGCACCACGACATCTACTCGATCGAGGACCTCAAGCAGCTCATCTACGACCTGCGGTGCGGCAACCCCAAGGCGTCGGTCTCGGTGAAGCTCGTGAGCGAGGTCGGGGTGGGCACCGTCGCCGCCGGCGTCGCGAAGGCGAACGCCGACCACGTGCTCATCGCCGGGCACGACGGCGGCACCGGCGCCTCGCCGCTGTCGTCGATCCAGGCGGCCGGCGTCCCGTGGGAGATCGGGCTGGCCGAGACGCAGCAGACGCTGCTGCGCAACGACCTGCGCTCGCGCATCACGGTCCAGACCGACGGCCAGCTCAAGACCGGCCGCGACGTCGCGATCGCGTCGATGCTGGGCGCCGACGAGTTCGGCTTCTCGACCGCCCCGCTCATCGCGACCGGCTGCATCATGATGCGCGCCTGCCACCTGAACACCTGCCCGGTGGGCATCGCGACGCAGGACCCGGAGCTGCGCAAGCGGTTCGCGGGCACGCCGGAGCACGTCGTGAACTTCTTCTTCTTCGTGGCCGAGGAGCTGCGCGGCATCATGGCCTCGCTCGGCGTCCGGTCGCTCGACGAGCTCACCGGCCGCGCCGATCTCCTCGAAGCCGACGAGGCCGTCGAGCACTGGAAGGCGCGCGGCGTCGACCTCAGCGGCGTGCTCGCGATGCCCGAGCTGCCGCCGGGCGCCCCGCGCCGCCGCACCGAGGCGCCGCCGGAGGTCCTCGGCGACCACCTCGACTGGAAGCTGCTCGAGCAGGCCCGTCCAGCGATCCACGCGCAGGAGCCCGTGCGATTCTCGACCGAGATCCGCAACGTGCACCGCTGCGTCGGCGGCGTGCTCTCCAGCACCGTGGCCTCACGCTACGGCCAGGCCGGGCTGCCGGCGGACACCATCCGCGTCGACCTGCACGGCTCGGCCGGGCAGTCCTTCGGCGGGTGGCTCGCCAACGGCGTGACCTTCGTCCTGCACGGCGACGCGAACGACTACGCGGGCAAGGGCCTCTCGGGCGGCACGATCGCCGTGCTCCCGCCGGAGGACGCCGCGTACCGCGCGGAGGAGAACGTCATCGTCGGCAACACCGTGCTCTACGGCGCGACGGGCGGCAAGGCGTTCTTCCGGGGCCTGGCGGGCGAGCGCTTCGCCGTGCGCAACTCGGGCGCCGACGCCGTCGTCGAGGGCCTCGGCGACCACGGCTGCGAGTACATGACGGGCGGTCGCGTGGTCGTGCTCGGTGCGACCGGGCGCAACTTCGCGGCCGGCATGAGCGGCGGCCTGGCCTTCGTCCTCGACGAGACCGGCGCGTTCCGCACGCGCGGCGTCAACCCGACGATGCTCGACCAGCTCGAGGAGCTCGACGAGGGCGACATCATCGAGGTCCGCGCGCTCGTCGACGAGCACCTGGAGCGCACCGGCTCCCCGGTCGCGCGGCGGGTCCTCGACAACTGGGACGAGCTGCTGCCGAAGTTCATCAAGATCTTCCCCACCGACTACAAGCGCGTGCTGGCGGAGCGGGCGGAGGCCGAGCGCGCCGCGTCCGAGTCGCGGGCGGAGGTCGAGATCGATGGGTGAGGTCGGAGCCTTCCTGAAGATCGACCGGCACGGCGTCGTCTACCGCGACCCGGCGGAGCGTGCGAGCGACTACCACGAGTTCCTCGTCCAGCGGCCCGACGCCGAGCTGCGCGACCAGGGCGCGCGCTGCATGGAGTGCGGCGTGCCGTTCTGCCACAACGGCTGCCCGCTGGGCAACCTGATCCCGGACTGGAACGACCTCGTCTACCGCGATCGCTGGCGCGACGCCATCGCGCAGCTGCACGCGACGAACAACTTCCCCGAGTTCACCGGCCGCCTGTGCCCGGCCCCCTGTGAGGCCGCCTGCGTCCTGGAGATCCGCGAGGGCGACGCGGTCACGATCAAGCAGATCGAGAACTCGATCATCGACCGCGCGTGGTCGGAGGGCTGGGTCGTCCCGCAGCCGCCGCTGCTGGAGACCGGTCGCTCGGTCGGCGTGGTCGGCGCTGGTCCCGCGGGCATGGCGGCGGCGCAGCAGCTGCGCCGCGCGGGCCATGCGGTGACGCTCTACGAGCGCGACGAGTTCGCCGGCGGCCTCGTCCGCTTCGGCGTGCCGGACTTCAAGATCGAGAAGTACGTCGTGGAGCGGCGCGTCGACCAGATGCGCGAGGAGGGCGTCGACGTCCAGCTCGGCGTCGACGTCGGCGTGGACGTGACGTTCGACGAGCTGCGCGCGCGTCATGACGCGGTCGTGCTCTCCACCGGCTCGCGCGTCCCGCGCGACCTCGGGGTCCCCGGCCGCGAGCTCGACGGCATCCACTTCGCGATGGACTACCTGTACGCCCGCACGCGCTTCGTGCAGAGCGGGATCGACGCCGAGATCAGCGCGGCCGGCAAGCACGTCGTCGTGATCGGCGGCGGCGACACCGGCGCCGACTGCGTCGGGCAGTCGGTCCGCGAGGGCGCCGAGGCGGTCGTGCAGCTCGAGCTGCTGCCCGAGCCGCCCACCCAGCGGCCCGACGATCGCACGCCGTGGCCGCTGTGGCCGCAGAAGTTCCGCCTCTCCTACGCGATGGAGGAGGCCAAGACCGTCGGTCTCGGCGAGCAGGACTTCGCGATCACGACCACGCACCTCTCGGGTGAGGACGGTCGCGTGACGACGCTGCACGCCGCGCAGGCCGAGCCGGCGCCGCCGTTCGCGCCGATCGACGGCACGGAGTTCGAGATCAAGGCCGACCTCGTGCTGCTCGCGATGGGCTTCCTGCATCCCGAGCAGGAGCTGCTCGACCAGGTCGGCGTCCAGAAGGACCCGCGCGGCAACGTGAAGGCCGTCTCGCCGTACACGACGTCGGTGCCCGGCGTGTTCGCCGCCGGCGACGCGCGCCGCGGCCAGTCGCTCATCGTCTGGGCGATCAACGAGGGCCGCCAGTGCGCCCGCATGGTCGATCGCTACCTCGGCGGCCTCGTCGACCACCTGTCCCACGGGGACGCCGACGAGGGGCCCGAGGGCCCGCCGCAGAACCCGGACGGCGCCCTCGCGACCTAGGGCGGTGGCGCTCCGGCTGACGACCGACGACGTCGGCGCCGCCGAGCGCTTCTCCTACTGGCGCGAGCTCATCTGCGACACCTTCGTCGGGCTCGACGCCGAGCGGCCCGGGCGCGGGTTCACCGGCACCCTGGTGTCCGCGCCGCTGGGCCCGCTGCGACTCACCGAGGTGCGCTCGGTCGCGCAGCACGTCGTGCGCTCGCCGCGCCAGATCGAGCGCGGCAGGGACGACGACGTCCTCGTCAGCGTGCAGCGTGCCGGCCGCGGGCTCGTCCGCCAGGACGGCCGCGAGGCGTTGCTGCGCCCCGGCGAGCTCGCGCTCTACGACGCCGCGCGGCCCTACACGCTGACCTTCGACGCGCCGTTCGCGCAGGCGGTGTTCCAGCTGCCGCGCGCCTTGCTGGCCGAGCGCCTGGGGTCGCTCGACGGGCTCACGGCCTCGCGCGCGATCGCGCCGCCCGGGCTGAGCTCGGCGGCCGACGGCGAGCAGGCGCTGGACCTGCTCGCGGCGACGCTCGGCGCACTGCTGGGCCGGGCCGCGTCGCCCGCCGAGGCGCATCGCCGCGCGATCCGCCTGCACGTCGAGCGCAGGCTCGGGGACCCCGGACTCACGCCGGCGGCGATCGCCGCCGCGAACGCGCTCTCACCCCGCTACGTGCACCGGCTGTGGGCGCAGGAAGGCTCGGAGACGCTGGGCCGCCACATCCTGCGGCGGCGGCTGGAGCGCGCCCGCGCGGACCTCGAACACGGTGCGGACACGGTCACGCAGGTCGCGTTCCGCTGGGGCTTCCGCAGCCCGGCGCACTTCTCGCGCGCCTACCGCCGGCACTTCGGGGCCGCTCCGAGCGAGCACCGGCAGGTCGCTCTCGGTCAAGCAGGGCCCGCGCCGGCGAACTAGCGTCGCGTCATGGAGCCCACCAAGCAGCAGTACAAGGCCGCCGTCGTCCAGGCCGAGCCCGTGTGGCTGGACGTCGACGCGACGATCGACAAGGCGATCGGCCTCATCGGCCAGGCGTCGGAAGGCGGCGCCGACCTCGTCGCCTTCCCCGAGACCTGGGTCCCCGGCTACCCGTGGTGGATCTGGCTCGGCGCCCCCGCCTGGGGGATGCAGTTCGTGCAGCGGTACTTCGAGAACTCCGTCGTCATCGGCGAGGAGCCGCTCGCGCGGGTGCAGGCTGCGGCGGCCGAGCACGGCATCCACGTGAGCCTCGGGATCTCCGAGCGCGACGGCGGCAGCCTCTACATGGGGCAGGTGCTCATCGACGACGCGGGTGAGATCGTCCAGGCGCGGCGCAAGCTCAAGCCGACGCACGTCGAGCGCTCGGTGTTCGGCGAGGGTGCCGGGGCGGACCTGGCGGTGCTCGACACGGCGATCGGCAAGGTCGGCTCGCTGTGCTGCTGGGAGCACCTGCAGCCATTGACGCGGTACGCGATGTACAGCAAGGGCGAGCAGGTGCACTGCGCGGCGTGGCCGACGTTCTCCCTCTACGCCGGCATGGCCTACGCGCTCGGCCCGGAGGTCAACATGGCCGCGAGCCGCATGTACGCCGTGGAGGGCGGCTGCTACGTGCTCGCCGCGTGCGCGACGGTCGGCGACAGCGCCCACGAGCTGTTCTGCGACACGCCCGACAAGGCCCAGATGCTCGGCCGCGGCGGCGGGCACGCGATGATCTTCGCGCCCGACGGCCGTGAGCTCGCCGAGCCGCTCGACCCCTCCGCGGAGGGCCTGCTGTTCGCCGACATCGACCTGGGGCTGATCGCGCTGGCGAAGGCGGCCGCCGACCCGGTCGGCCACTACGCGCGAGCGGACGTGACGCGCCTGTACCTGAACTCCTCGCCGCTGCCGCGGGTGGAGGAGCTGCGGCCGGCGATGGCGCCGCCCGTCGAGGAGGACGTCGAGGTCGTGTAGCGCCTATTCGTCGGTCGCCGGCTGCACGAGCTCGGTGAGCACGTGGCCGGTGCCGTCGGGCTCGAGGAACGCGATGCGCGAGCCCCGGACGCCGGTCCGGGGCTCCGTGTCGATGAGGCGCATGCCCTCGTCCACCAGGCGCGCCATCTCGGCCTCGATGTCCCGGGTGACGTAGGCGACGTGGTGCAGGCCGGGGCCGTGCTCGGCGAGGAAGCCGGTGATCATCGCGTCCTCGCGCACCGGCGCGAGCAGCTCGACGTGGCTCTCGCCGATCTCGAGCAGGACGATCTCCAGGCCGGGTCCCTCGGCGATCTCGCGATGGACGAGCGCCATCCCGAAGCGCTGCTCGTAGAGCGCGATCGCGGCGTCGAGGTCGTCGACGGCGATGCCGATGTGGTCGATCCGGATGAGCATGGCTACTCCGATTGGCGTCCGAGGATCGCGAGGAACCGCTCGATGCGCCGGCGCTCCTCGTCGGTGAGTCCGGCGTCGGTGTCCACGAGGAGCGTCATCGGGCCGCGGTCGCGCGCCCATCGGCGGGCGTCCTCGCTGAACTCGGGCGCGATCCACACGAGCGGCAGGGATGCCGCGTACGCGATGACGGTGTCCTCCTGCGCGTCCAGGGAGTCCTCGGACCGCACGACGCGAACCGTCGGGGCGTCGAGCCGGTGGGCGACGGCGTTGACGGCGTCGAGCCCGCCGCCGTCGACGAGCAGCGCGACCTCGCCGTCGCGCAGCATGTCGAGCGACCATCCGTCGAGCGCGGCCGGCACGCAGACCATCCGGAACAGGGCATCGCTCATGGGAGCGGCAACCTACCCGAGATCCGTCCGTATCCTCAGAGACGGTGCCCAGCTTCTGCCGTCACAACCGCTTCATCCAGAACTGCCCGATCTGCCGTGAGCCCGAGCCGGAGCGCCGCGTCCCGCGCAGCAGCTCGCCCGGCACGCGCTCGACGGCCTCGCGGCCGAGCACGTCCTCCTCGCGGTCCCGGTCGTCCGGCTCGCGCTCGAGCGGCGGCGTGCGCGTGCGCCAGCTCGCCCGCGCGACCGACGACGGCTATCGCAACGGGCTGGTCCCGGGGCTGAAGGCGTCGGCCGACGCCGAGCGGCTCGCCGACGAGATCGCGTTCGCCGCGACGCGCCTCGCGCAGCTCGCGACGGACCCGCCGGGCACGTACGCCGAGGCGATGCTCGAGGCCGACCGCGAGGAGGGGCTCTGGCTCGCGTTCCTCACGGCCGTCGTCTGCCCCGGGGAGGGCGAGGACCCCTTCGCCGGCGTCCGCGCGGCTCACGTGCCGTGGGCGAGCGGCGAGCTGCCCGACCTCTCGGCCGTGTCGCGGGGACTGCGGTCCTCCGGCGACACGCGCACCCTCACCGCCTATCGCGCGTGGGCCGCGCGGGGCGGCTCCCAGCAGGCCGCGCTGGCCGGCGAGGCGGCGTGGACGCCGCAGCGGCGCTTCGACCGGGTGTTCGAGCGCCTCGCGCTGCCGGGCGTCGACCGCGGCGCGCGCTACGACTTCCTGGTGACCGCGGGGCGGCTCGGCCTCGCGGACGTCCAGGGTGCGGCCATGCACTTCGGGGACGACGCGACGACCCTCGCCGCGAAGCGCGTGTTCGGCATCGGCGACCCGATCCTGCTCTCGCGCCGCGCGAACGACCTCGCCGAGGAGGCCGGGGTGCCGGTCGAGGCGCTCGACCTCGCGCTGTTCAACTGGGGCCAGCCCAGCGGCGGGCGGGTCACGATGGGCGCGGGCGAGGCGTCGCCCGAGCTCCGCGCGACGGCCGCCGCCGCGCTCGACGTCTAGCCGGACCGCTCGCGTCGCCGGTCGTCGGACTTCGGGGCGATCGCCTGCACGAACGCGTTGACCGCCCAGACGATGATCGTCGCGCCCACGTAGGTCCAGAAGCCGTCGATCTGGAAGCCGTGGACGATCCACGACGTCAGCAGCAGCATCACGAGGCTCACGAAGAACAGCGCGATGCCCAGCGTCAGCACGATCACCGGCAGCGCGAGGAGCGTGAGGAACGGCTTGACGAGCCAGTTGGCGATCGTCAGCACCAACGCCGCGAGCAGCAGGTTCTGCCACTCGTCCCCGTAGGTCACGCCGTCCAGCAGCTGCGAGGCGACCCAGATCGCGGCGACGTTGCCGATGAAGCGGACCAGCAGGATCATCGCCCGCGGACCCTACTCGTAGGCTCCGACCGTGGACCTCGTCGACCCCCGCGCCGAGCGCTACGCCACGGCGCACACCACGCCGCACCCGCCCGCGACGGCAGCGGCCGCGTCCTGGACCGATGCGAACTCCGGCGCGCCGCAGATGGCGAGCGCGCTCGTCGAGAGCCGGCTGCTCGCCGCACTCGTGACCGTCGGCGCCGCGCGCCGCGTGCTCGAGGTGGGCACGTTCACGGGCGTCGGCGCGCTCGCGCTGGCCGAGCGGATCGCGCCCGGCGGGACCGTGATCACGATCGAGTCCGATCCGGCCCGCGCCGAGGCCGCCAGGCGCCACATCGACGCCAGCCCGGTCGCCGATCGCATCGAGCTGCTCGTGGGCGACGCCCGTGAGCTCGTCGGGGAGCTCGACGGCCCGTTCGACCTCGTCTTCCTCGATGCCTGGAAGTCCGACTACATCGACTACTACGAGGCGGTCGTGCCGAAGCTGTCCGACCGCGGGGTCCTCGTCGCCGACAACGTCCTGGCGCGCGGGCAGGTGCTCGAGGGGGAGCGCGGCCATGCGCTGCAGGCGTTCAACGAGCACGTGCAGGCCGACCCGCGGGTCGACAACGTGCTCCTGACGGTCGGCGACGGCCTGATGCTGGCCTGGCGCACCGCCTGACCGCGACAATCGTCGTGCGATGGCGGAGCAGCGCGGCGACACGAGAGGGCGGCCACCGGGCGACTGGACGCGCGCGAACCTCGCGATCGCCGTCGGCTGGGCGGCGCTCGCGGTGGTGTTCGGGGCCTACGCGATCGTCCGCGAGAGCGTCGGCGCGGGCGTCCTGACCCTCGTCGTGATGTGGTGCATGCGGCTCGCGTGGGTCCTCGCGTGGCAGGGGGAGGAGGACGAGGAGCTGGGGTGATCGACCGCGCCGACTCACCGGCTTCGGCACAATCCCGGTTCGAGCCCATGCCCTCCTCCACCGTTGTCGGACGGGAGACGGAGCTTGACCGCCTGCGGGAGTTCCTCGCGGGATCGGATCTCCAGGCGTTCGTGCTGCGGGGCGACCCGGGCATCGGCAAGACGATCCTCTGGCAGCGCGGCGTCGACGAGGCGATCGCGCGCGGCTCGCGCGTGCTCGTCCATCGAGCCGTGGAGGCCGAGGCGGGGCTCGCGTTCACGGGGATCGCCGATCTCGTCGGCCCGGTTCTCGCCGAGGTCGAGGACGACCTCGCGCCGCCCCGGCTGCGGGCCCTGCGCGTGGCGCTGCTGCTCGAGGATCCGGGCGCCGCGCCGCCCCAGCCCGAAGCGATCGGGCTGGCGGTGCTCGACGTGCTCACGCTCCTGTCGGCCGATGCCCACCTCCTCGTCGCGATCGACGACCTCCAGTGGCTCGACTCCTCGTCGTCGAGCGTCCTGCGGATCGCGCTCCGGCGTCTGCGTGGCACGCGCGTCTCGCTGCTCGTGAGCATCCGGGACGCACCTGGGGTGCGACCACCGTTCGAGCCCGCCTCGCTCCTCGGCGAGGATGGCGTCGTCGAAGTTCGCGTGCCGGCGCTCGGACTCAGCGAGACACACCGGCTCCTGAGCGATGGCGTCGGGGTGGATCTCCCGCGTCCCGATCTCGTGCGGATCCACGAGGCGTCGGGAGGCAACCCGCTCTTCGCCCTCGAGCTCGCGCGCAGCGGTGACGGGCGGCTTCCCGCGAACCTCCGCGAGGCGCTCGACGAGCGCCTGGACAAGCTGCCCGCGGCGACTGCGGATGTGCTTCTGGAGACAGCGGCCCTGGCGCGTCCGACGCTCGCCAGCGTCGCCGGCGATCCGGTAAGGCGAGAGGCCCTCGAACCAGCGCTCCGCGCGCGGGTGATCGGCACGCGAGACGCTCGGAGCGGCGATCGCGCTGTTCGACTCCCTCGAGGCGCGGCCGTGGGCCGACAAGGCGCGGGCGGAGCTGGCGCGCGTCAGCGGACGCGTCGCATCGCGCGACGACCTGACGGCCACCGAGCAGGCGATCGCCGAGCACGCGGCGGCCGGCCGCCAGAACAAGGAGATCGCGGCGGCGATGTTCATCACGCCCCGCACCGTCGAGTCGCATCTCACGCGGATCTACCGCAAGCTCGGCGTCCGGTCGCGCGCCGAGCTCGCGGCACGATTCGGGCGACAGAGCTAGCCCCGAGACACGGGGTCGGCCGCGTCCAAAGTCGAGGGGTTCCCCCGTTTCGGCAGGGGGGTCCTGCTCCGTAGCGTCGCCGACATGGCCTACATCAACGCCTCCCGCATCTCCGCCACGCGGCCCGCACGGGCCCGTCACGCCGACGTCGACGACGTCCGCAGCGACCGGTCGCGCGCCGGCATCGCGCTGTCCGTCGCGTGGGCCGCGATCGCCATCACGTTCGGTGCCTACGCCATCGCGCAGCACAGCGTCGGCGCGTTCCTCATCGGGCTCGCCGTCATCGCCGTCCTGCGCACCGCGTGGCAGGCCGCGTGGGGCGACGACGCGGCTCCCGATCGCGACCCGCACCGCGACATCTCGTTCCTCCCGTGATCTCCGCCTGCCCATGCGGCCTCCGGGTCTGCGAGGTGCTCAAGTCGCGCCCCCGTGACGCCGACGACAAGCTGTGGGGAACCACGCTTGATCGACATCGGCATCACACACAGCACGCGCATGGGCCGCGTGGGCAGCAGCACGGCGGACGACCCGCGCACCGCGGGCCGCGAGGCCGTCGATGCCGCGCTCGGCGGCGCCCCCGCGCGTGACGGCGACCTGCTCCTCCTCTTCGCGTCGGTCCGCTACGACCTGCACGCCCTGCACGCCGCCGCCGTCGAGCACGCCGCCCCCGCCCGCGTGGTCGGCGCCTCGACCGCCGGTGCGTTCGCGGGCGCCGCGAGCATCGAGCGCGGCTGCGTCGCCGCGCTGCTGCCCGGCGAGGGACTGTCCTTCGGCATCGCCCACGTCGAGTGGGACCCCGCCGACCCGGTCGGCTCCGCGCGCACCGCGGCGGACCTCGCCCGCACCCGCGCGGGGGAGGACCGCGACCACTCCGCGCTGCTCCTGCTCGCCGACGGCCTGAGGGCCCACGGGCGGGAGTTCGCCCGCGGCGTCTACGACGTGACGAGCGCGCTCGTGCCCCTCGTCGGCGGTGCGGCGGCCGACGACATGGAGGGCCACGCGACGTGGACGTTCGCCGACGGCGTCGCCCGCACCCACGGGATCGCAGCGGTCTGGATCGACTCCGACCTGCCGATCGGCGTCGCCGCCGGCCACGGCTTCCGCCCCGTCGGCTGCCCGCACGTCGTCACGAAGGTCGACGGCCGCGACGTGCTCGAGCTCGACGGGCGCCCCGCGCTGGAGATCTACCTCGGCGAGCTGGGCGGTCGCCTCCCGAACAGCGTCGCCATGCAGGCGCACCACGTCCCGTCGCACCCGCTCGGCGCGATCACGGTGAGCGGCCACCACGACCTCTTCCCCGTCGCCCCGTCGGGCACCGGCCTGGCCGCCCGCACCGAGGTGCCCGAGGGCACGCTCGTCGAGGTGATGTGCACCGACGTGCAGGGCCTGGTCGGCGGCGCCCGCCGCGCCGGCCTGGACGCCGTCGCCCAGCTCGTCGCCCCGCCGCGACTGGCGCTCGCGTTCTCCGGCGTCGACCGCGTCCCGCTGCTCGGCGGCGTCAGCGAGGCGCAGACCGCCGGGCTGCTCGAGGGCCTGGACGGCGCGCCGCTCGCCGGCTTCCACGCCTACGGCGAGTTCGCCCGCCGGATCGGCCCCGGCGGCTTCCACATGACCTCCGTCTCGGTGCTGGCGCTGTGAGCAACGCGCTCCACACCCTGCGGCGCCAGAACGACGAGCTGCGCGAGCGGGTCGACAACGCCGAGCGCAACACCGCACGCACGCTGCTGCGCGCGACGCGCCTCGCGCAGGTCATCTCCGCCCTCGGCCAGGACATGGAGCTCGACGTCATCGTCGAGCGCGCCGCGGTCGAGCTCGGCGAGCTCTTCGGCGCCGACGTCGCCCTGCTCAGCCTCGGTCCCGACGAGGCGCTGGCCATCGCCGGCCACTACGGCGTGCGGCCGCGCGACCTCCCGGAGCGCACGTTCGGCCTGCCCGAGCTCTCGACCGGCGCGCACGTCCGCATCGGTCCCGCCGACGACGTCCCCGTCCCGCTCTTCCTCTCCCGCTACGGCGCCAAGCACGTCGCGTGGGCGCGACTCGTCGTCGGGGAGGAGTCGCTCGGCCACCTGACCCTCGTGCGCCGCGCGGAGCATCCCTTCGAGCGCACCGACGCCGACGAGCTGCGCGCGATCGCCTACCGGATCGCCCTCGCGATCGAGAACGGCCGCCTGCACCGCCGCATGTCCGACCAGCTCGTCCGCCTGCGCCGCCTCCACGACATCACGACGGAGCTCGCGGGCACGATCGAGCTCGACACGATCGGCCGCCGGGTCGCGGAGGTCCTCGTCAGCGAGGTCCCGGTGCGGGCCTGCTCGCTGGCCATCGAGCGGCTCGGCGCGTTCGACACGCTGAGCTGCGCGGGCGCCGCCGGCCCCGACGCCGAGTGGCAGGACATCGCCCTGCAGGCCGCGGGCATCTCGGTCGGCCGGGTCGCCGTCGCCGGCGCGCCGGCCGAGGGCACCGAGGCGCGCGAGACGATGGACCACCTCCTCGGCATCGCCGCGCTCGCGCTGGAGAAGGCGCTGCTCTACGAGCGCAGCCGGGAGCAGGCGCGGCGCGACTCGCTCACCGGGCTGCTCGCCCACCAGGCGTTCCAGGAGCGCCTCGAGGGCCTCGTCGCCGACGGCGAGCCGTTCTGCCTGGCGCTCATCGACATCGACGACTTCAAGCAGGTCAACGACCTCCACGGTCACCTCGTCGGCGACGAGACGCTGCGCCGCGTCGCACAGACGATGCGCCTCCACGCGCGCACGTCCGACGACCTCTTCCGGATCGGCGGCGAGGAGTTCTGCGCCGTGCTGCACGACGTCGGCGCGGAGGAGGGCTTCGAGATCGCCGAGCGGCTGCGCACCTGCGTCGCCGGGATCACGGACGGCCTTCCCGTCACCGTGAGCATCGGCCTCGCCGCGCATCCCGAGCACGGGATCGTGCGCGACGAGCTGCTCGCGACCGCGGACGTCGCGCTCTACGCCTCCAAGCGCTCGGGCAAGAACCGCACGTCGGTCGCCGGCGCGGACGTCGCCCCCGCGGCCCCGCCGAGCGATCGTGCGGTGCGGCTCACGCTCCTGCACGAGAAGGACCCGGCGACCGTGGTGCACAGCACCCAGGTCGCGACGCTCGCCGTCGAGGTCGCCCGCCGCCTGGGCGTCGAGGACGAGCGCCTCGCCGACCTGCGCACCGCCGCGCAGCTGCACGACATCGGCAAGATCGCCGTCGCCGACGAGATCCTCCACAAGCCCGGCCCGCTCGACGACGAGGAGCTGCGCCAGGTGCGCGTCCACCCGCTGGCGGGCGCGTCGCTGCTGCGGGCATGGGGCCTCGCCGGTCCCGCGCGGTTCGTCGAGGAGCACCACGAGCGCGTGGACGGCACCGGCTACCCCCACGGGCTGGCGGGCGAGGAGCTCGCCCTGGAGAGCCGCATCCTGCAGGCGGCCGACGCCTTCGCCGCCATGACCGAGGACCGCCCGTACCGCAGCGCGCTGCCGCGCGCCGAGGCGATCGCAGAGCTCGAGCGCGGCAGCGGCACGCAGTTCGACCCCGCCGTCGTCGACGCACTGCTGGACGTCCTCGCCGCGCCGGTCGCCCAGCCGGCCTGAGCCCGACCGCCGGCCGGCGGTAGCATCGCCCGATGCCGTCCGTGGTCATCGTCGGAACCGGCCAGGCCGGCTTCCAGGCAGCGTCGTCGCTGCGCCAGGCCGGGTTCGAGGGCGAGGTCACGCTCGTCGGCGACGAGCCGCAGCTCCCCTACCAGCGCCCGCCGCTGTCGAAGGCGTTCCTCAAGGGGGACGGGGACCCGAGCGAGGTGCACCTGCGCCCCGAGACGTTCTTCCTGTCCAAGACGATCGGGCTGGTCTCCGACGACCGCGCCGAGCGCATCGACCGCGAGAACCGCACGCTGGAGCTCGCGTCGGGGCGCGTCCTGGAGTACGACCACCTCGTGCTGGCGACCGGGTCGCGGCCGCGGGCGCTGCCCGGTGCCCGGCTCCGACCTCGACGGGATCCTCGTGCTGCGCACCGTCCGCGACGCGCAGGTGCTGCGCGAGCGGCTGGCCGGATGCCCCCAGGCTCGTCGTCGTCGGCGGCGGCTTCATCGGCCTCGAGCTCGCGGCGTCCGCGCGCGAGCGCGGCGCGGAGGTCACCGTCGTGGAGGCGCTCGACCGCACGATGGCCCGCGCCGTCACCCCGGCGATCTCTGCGCACTTCGCCGCGCTGCACGCGGAGCACGGCGCGACGATCCTGCACGAGTCGACGGTCGCGAAGTTCGTCGGCGACGGGGCCGTGTCCGGCGTCGAGCTCGGGGACCGCACGCTGCTCGAGGCCGACGTCGTGGTCATCGCCGTCGGGATCACGCCGAACGTCGAGCTGGCCGAGGGGTCCGGCCTGCCGGTCCGCGACGGGATCGTCGTCGACGAGACCCTGCGGACGTCCGATCACGCCGTCTGGGCGATCGGCGACTGCGCGAACTACCCCAACGCGCAGGTGGGCCGGCCGGTCCGCCTGGAGTCGGTGCAGAACGCCACCGACCACGGGCGTGCCGTCGCCGCCGGGATCATGGGCGAGCCCGCGCCCTACGACGCGCTGCCCTGGTTCTGGAGCGACCAGCACTCGCGCAAGCTGCAGATCGCCGGGCTCCTGCACGGCCACGACACGACCGTGCTGCGCGGCGACCCGGAGGGGGAGGCGTTCTCCGTCTTCTGCTTCGACGGCGATCGCCTCGTGTGCGTCGAGTCCGTCAACCGGATGCCGGACCACATGGCGGCGCGCAAGCTGCTCACCGCCGGGCGCACGATCGACCCGGCCGCCGCGGCGGACGAGGCCTTCGACCTGAAGGCCTACGCCGCCGCGGGGTAGCCGGGGGGATCCGTCAGGCGGTGACCGCCGCGCCTGCGGGCTCGCGCTCGGGGCGCGGCGAGCGCAGGAGGGTCACTGCCAGCAGCAGCGCGGCGACCACGAGCAGCGCCGCGACGCTGAAGACGAGGTGGTAGCCGCCGAGCAGCGCCTGCCCCGACGGGTCGCCCTGCGCCACGAGGTCGCGCGTGCGCGACGTCGCGATGCTGCCGAACGCCGCCAGGCCGATCGCGGCCGACACCTGCATGGAGACGTTGACGATGCCGGATGCGATGCCCGCATCCGCGGGCGGGACCTCGGACATCGCGATCGTCAGGAGCGGGACGAACGTGAGTCCCCCGCCGATCCCGACGAGGACGAAGGCCAGCAGCGGGCCGGGCGCGTAGCCGGCGTCCTGACCCGCACGGGTCAGCACGAGCAGTGCGACCGCCATGAACCCGAGACCCGCGATGAGCGAGTTCTTGGGGCCGATGCGCGCCACGACCCTGGGGGTGACCAGGAGGCTCGTCGCCGCGACGGTGAGGGTCATGGGCAGGAACGCGAGGCCGGTCTCGAGCGCGTCGAGCCCCAGGATGTGCTGGAGGTTCAGCGCCCCGAAGAAGAACATCGAGTAGATCGCCGCGTACACGGCGCCGCGCACGATGCTCGAGTCGATGAGGCTGCGCAGCCGCAGGATGCGCAGCGGCATGATCGGGTTCTCCAGGCGCGACTCGAGCGCGAGGAACGCGCCGAGCATCGCGACGAAGATCCCGAAGAGGCCGAGCGTGTGCAGCGAGGTCCAGCCGTGGTCGGCCGCCGTGACGATGGTGTACGCGAGGAGCATCACCGAGCCGGTCACGAGCAGCGACCCGCCGACGTCGACGCCGCCGCGCAGCCCGATCCCCCGGTCGCGGGAGACGAGCACCCAGGCGGCGAGGAACGCGAACAGGCCGATCGGCAGGTTGACGGCGAAGATCCAGTGCCAGTCGAGCACCTGCGTGAGCGCGCCGCCGAGCAGGAGGCCGACGGACCCGCCGCTGAGCGACACGATCATGTAGAGGCTCATCGCCTTGGCCCGCTCGACGGGCTCGCGGAACTCGCTGGCGACGATCGCGAGGACGACGGCCGAGCAGATCGCCGCGCCGACGCCCTGCAGGAGCCGTGCACCGATGAGCATCGCGCTCGAGTCGGCGACGGCACACAGCGCCGACGCCGCGGTGAACGCGGCAACACCGGCGAGGAAGACGGATCGACGACCGAGCAGGTCGCCGAGGCGGCCGCCGAGGAGGAGGAAGCCGCCGAAGGTGATCAGGTAGGCGTTGACGATCCAGGTGAGGTCGGCCTGGCTCATGTGCAGGTCGGCCTGGATGGCCGGGAGGGCCACGGTGACGATGGTCGCGTCGAGGACGACCATCAGCTGCGCGAGGCAGACGACGGCGAGCGCCAGCCAGCGGCGGCGATCGTCTTGAAGGTTGGTGATGATGGAGGGCATCTAGATAGTCACGGTAGCAGTGATTATCTTGAGCGCAAGGAAGATCCTGATCGTGGTAACGTCTTGGTTACGCAATGACCACACTCCAGACCTCGAGCCCCACGGTCCTCTTGACCCGCCTTGCGTGGTCGACGTTCCGGCGCCTCAAGCCGGAGCTGCTCGGCATGAAGCTCAAGGAGTACTTCGCGTTGCGTCAGCTCTCCGAGGAGGGCCACATGTCGCAGGCGTCGCTGTGCAGCGGGATGAACGTCGACGCGAACTACATGACGCTGATGCTCAACGACCTCGAGGCCGCCGGCTGGGTCGAGCGCCGCCGCGATCCTGCCGACCGTCGCCGCCACATCGTGGAGCTCACGGCCGAGGGCGGGGAGGCGATCGAGCGCGCCGAGCGCGCGATCGATCAGATGGAGGACGAGGTCCTCGGGCCGCTCAGCGCCGAGGAGCGCGAGACGCTCCGCGAGCTGATGGCCCGCACGATCTAGGGCAGCGGGCGCGTCACGAGCGCGCGGAGCAGGTCGACCGTCGTCTGCAGGTCCGCGGGGTCGATCGCCTCGAACGCCGTGTGCGTGTAGCGCGTCGGGACCGTGAGCAGCGCCGTCGGCGTGCCCGACTCCCACAGCGCCAGGCCGTCGGAGCCGTAGCCGGCGAACAGCCCGTCCTGCGCGGGCAGGTCGTCGCGGCGCGCGAGGTCGAGCAGGTGCATCGTCAGCCGGCGGTCGTAGATGATCCCGGTGTCGCGGTGGACGGCGATCGGGCCGTCGCCCAGGCGGGTCGCGTGCTGGCGCTCGGAGACCCCGGGGACGTCGCCGACCAGTCCGACGTCGAGCGCGACCGCCGCGTCCCAGTGGTGGTGGCGGGCGAGCGCCTTGGCGCCGTGCAGGCCGTTCTCCTCCTGGACCGTCGCCGCGAGCCAGAGCTCGCAGTGCAGCTCCTCCTCGGTGACGGTGTGCAGCAGCGCGTCCATCGCCGCGAGGCCGACGCGGTTGTCCATGCTCGGCCCGACGAGCAGCCGCCCGATCTCGCGCATCCCGCCGGAGAAGATCACCGGCGCGCCGGGGTGCAGGCCCAGCGCGACGACCGACGCGCGGTCGCGCAGGCCGAGCTCGACCCAGAAGTCGTCGTAGCCGATGCGGTGCTCCTCGCGCTGCTCGGCGGTGAGGACGTGCCCGCTGGCCGCCGCGAGCAGCCCCTCGACCCAGCCGCCGTCGCGGGCCAGCGCCCTGACCGGCTGGCCGACGTGGTGACGGCGCTCCGGGCCGTTGCGGCGGTCGCCCTGGGCGCCGTCGAGCAGGAGGAAGCCCTCGTCGGTGATGTGCCGGACGACGTAGCCGATCTGGTCCATGTGCGCCTGGACCAGGACCCGCGGACCGCTGCCGGCGACACGTGCGACGACGTTGCCGACCCCGTCGCGGCGGACCTCCGCGCAGCGCGGGGTCCAGCGGTCCTGCAGGAGGTCGGCGAGCTCGGTCTCGGCGCCGGTCGGCGCGGGCACCGCGCACAGCTCGGCCAGGAGGGCGGTCAGGTCCATGCCGCGGACCCTACGCGGGTCAGCGCCGGGTGAAGGCGACCGTCGCGGTCGGGCTCGAGCCGCTGCTGAGCGTCACGCGCCACGCGCCCCTGGGGACGCGCATGCCGAGCAGCCGCGAGGTGATCGGCAGCGACTGCAGGCCGGGCACGAGCCGGACGGTCTTCGTCGCCGTGGTGCGGTAGCGGGTGCCGCCGCTGCGCTTGGCGAGCGTGAGCGTGACGCGTGCCGTGCGGGTGACGCGGAACGTCAGCGTCCGCCGGCCGTTGCGGCTGAGGATCCTGACGTCGGCGAGCGGGGACTCGGAGACCTGCGTCGCCGGGAGCGTCGCGGTGCCGGCGCGCTTCTGCGTGGTCGTGGTGGCCGTCGGCTGGACCGACGACGACGCTCGCGACGGCCGACGTCGGCGAGCTCTGATCGGAGGTGTTGCGGGCCACGACGACGAAGTGGTGCGTGCCGGCCGCGAGGCCGCCGATCGTGATCGTGGGCGAGGTCGCGCCCGTGATGTAGGCGCCGGTCGACGCGTCGTAGACGTGGTAGCTCGCGATGTCGGCCTCGCGGGTCGACATCGTGAGCGTGGCGCTGTCGCGCCTGCCTGGGCTGAGCGCGGATGACCGGCTGCGTCGGCGCGTCGGTCGCGGCGCCGACGGCGCGGGCGGCGTTCAGGCGCCCGCCGGTCACGCCGAGGCCGATCAGGGCCGCGGGGTGGTCGACCGTCGCCTTGATCTGGTTGGCGAGCGCGGCGCCGCGCAGCGGCGTGATCGACGCCACGAGCGCGGCCGTGCCGGCGACGTACGGCGACGCCATCGAGGTGCCGTCGAGGTACTTGTAGGCGGGTGACGGGTACGTCGAGGCGATCGACTCGCCGGGCGCGAAGAGGTCGACCGTGCTCGCGCCGTAGTTCGAGAACGACGCCTTCGTGTCGTCCATCGTCGACGCGCCGACGCAGAGGACGTTCGCGAGGCTCGTGACGCACGGGGTGACCGGCTGGACGTCGTTGTTCGTGCCGTTGTTGCCGGCCGCGACGACGAAGAGCGTGGTGGGGTACGTGGCCATCGCGCTCTCGATCGTGGCCGAGGTGCCGTTGCCGCCGAGGGAGGCGTTGACGATCGGGATGCCCTGCTGGCCGGCGTACGTGAAGCCCTCGGCGATGTCCGACTCGTAGGCGGTGGCGCCCGTGAAGACCTTGATCGGCCGGATCGTCGCGTCGGGCGCGATGCCCGCGACGCCCGCGCCGTTGTTCGCGGAGGCGGCGATGATCCCGGCGACGTGGGTGCCGTGCCCGGCGGTGTCGCTCGTGTCGGTCGTGTTCGTGACGGTGTTGAAGCCGGTCGCGACGCGCCCGCCCAGGTCCGCGTGCGCCGACTGCACGCCGGTGTCGACGACGCCGACCGTGATGCCCGCCGCCCGTGGACCTCGTCCACGCCTGCTCGGCGTCGATGTCGGCGTCCACGCGCCCGCTCGTGCCCGGGTTGAACATCCCCCACAGCAGCGACCAGAGGCTGTCGTTCGTGAACGTCCTGACCGGGTCGTCCGTCTCCGCCCACTCCACGTCGGGGTCGCGGTCGAGCTCGGCGAGCGCCTCCGCGCGTGTCCCCTCGGTCACCGAGACGACCTCGGTGTCGGGCAGGCGCAGCCGGCGCTCGAGCTCGACGTCGGCGTCCGCGCGGACGTCCGCGCGCTCCGCGGCGTCCAGGCCGGGGACGTGGTGGACGATGATCCGCGCGTCGTCGGCACGGGCGGCCGCGGGCGCGAGGCGCGAGCGCGAGGACGGCGAGGGCGCAGGGAGCGGGACAGGCGCATCCCGATCGTGTTCGGCAGCCGGACACGCGGTCGCCCAGCCGGCCCTCCGGATCCTGGCCGCGGGTATTACCTCAGAGGTCGTAGCCCTCGGCGGCTCGGCGCGGCAGATTGGCGCCCATGAGCGATCTCACAGACACCATCGACACCTACCTGGCCGCGTGGAGCGAGCAGGACGACGCCGCGCGCGCGGAGCTCGTCGGCCGCGTCTGGGCCGACGACGGGCGCCTCGTCGACCCGCCCATGGCCGCGAGCGGGCACGCCGAGATCAGCGGCATGCACGCGGCGCTCCAGGGGCAGTTCGCGGGGCACACGTTCCGCCGCGCGAGCGCGGTCGACGCCCACCACGACGCCGTGCGCTTCGCGTGGGAGCTCGTCGGGCCGGACGGCACCGTCGCCATCAAGGGCCTGGACGTGGGCGAGGTCGGCGAGGACGGCCGGCTGCGGCGGATCACCGGCTTCTTCGGGGAGCTGGAGGCGGCCTGAGCGGCTTGCGCCCGTCGTAGGTTCCGGGCATGGACGCGGAAGGGGTGCGCCGGGTGATCCTCGCCCTCCCCGAGGTCGAGGAGTACGAGCACGGTGGCCTGCCCGCGTTCCGCGTGCGCGGGAAGCGCTTCGCGACGATGCTCGACGACGAGGGCGTGAACCTCATGCCCGGCGAGGCGGCGATCCGCATGGCCGTCGCGACGTGGCCGGAGACGTGCACCGAGCGCTGGTTCGCGAAGCGGCTGGCGGCGGTGCGCGTCGCGCTCCCGGGGATCGATCCCGCGGTGCTCGACGAGCTCGTCGCGGAGGCGTGGGCGTCGAAGGCGCCCAAGCGGCTGCTGCCGTAGGAGGGCCCGAACGCGCAAAGGCCGTGCGCGGACGGACAAGACGCGGCGCCGCGGCAGGCGTAGCGTCGCGGGCGGATCTGTCCGTCCGCCTGCCGCGAGGAGCGAGCCGCATGTACAAGGTCGTCTGGATCGCCCGGTTCACGAAGAGCAAGACCAAGGAGGAGGCCGGGAAGTACTGGGCCGAGACCCACGGCCCGATGTTCGCCAAGTGCCCCGGCGTCGAGCGCTACATCCAGAGCCACGTCACCGGCCCGCTGCCGCTCGTCACCGGCGTCGCCGAGGAGGAGACCCACTTCGACGGCTACTCGTGCGCCTGGTGGGCGGACAAGCAGGCGTTCCTGGACTGCATGGAGTCGCCGGAGTGGCAGGCGGTCGTCGACGACGGCGACAACGTCTTCGACATGCAGTGGCTGTGGAACATGAGCGCGCAGCTCGAGGAGGTCGTCCAGGTCGACGGCCCGGTCGCGCCGTACAAGGTCGTGTGGGTGATGAAGTTCCTCGAGGGCATGGACAAGGCGGCCGCGGACGACCACTGGACCAACGTCCACGGGCCGATCTTCCACGGCCTCCCGATCGAGCGCTACGTGCAGAACCACGTCGTCGGGCCGATCGGCGCCGACGGCGACTCCGACGCCGAGATCGGCTTCGACGGCTTCTCGGAGTGCTGGTTCACCGACGAGGCGCAGTTCCTCGAGGCCGTGCAGTCGGACGCCTGGGCACGCGCGGTCGCCGACGTCCCGAACGTCTTCGACGGGTCCGCGCTGTGGGGCGCGGCGCTGCGGGAGAACGTGGTCGTGGCGGGTGAGCTCGTGCGCTGATCCCGTGGCGGTGTGGGCGTGCCGGGGGGTCCGCCCGCACCGCTCGTCACAGCGGGCCAAGCTGGAATTCGTCAGTCCAGGCGATCTCGCATCGAGCGGCAGGACGACTCGACCTCGAGCGCTACATCGAGGCGCTGGGCGGGCGGCTCGAGGTCCGCGCGATCTTCGGTGACGAGCACGTCGTGCTGCTCGGCGGCGACGGTCGGGGCGAGCCGTAGTTGGCACGCAGCCACAACGACCTCCGTCAGCCGTCCAGATCTGGCCGATCCGTCTGCCACAGGGAGTTGCCTGCTAATTCCCAGGTTCCGGAAATTCAGACCGAATTCCAACCGAGGAGGGGGGCGAACCTGCCGACACCGATGCCTCGATGGATCGTCACGAACGACGACCAGAGTGCAACGGGAGAGAAGCAGGGATGCTCACGCACAAGAGCAAGCGCGGGACGCGCTCACAGGCCGAGGACCTCGTCCTCACCACCATCACGCAGCACGCCGACGCGCTGCTGAGGACCGCGAGGCGCCACTCGCTCTGCGCCGACGACGCGAGCGACGCCTACCAGCGCGCCCTCGAGATCTTCCTGCGCAACGCGGCTCGCCTGGACCCCGCTCGCGCAGTGAGCTGGCTGCACACGGTCGTCAAGCACGAGGCGATGGCCGTGCGTCGCTCGCGGCAGCGGATCGTCGGCGCCGAGGAGTTCGACGGCGACGCGCTCGAGGCCATCCACACGCCGGCGCCGGACGAGCGGCTCCTGGCGTTCGAGGACGTGACGCGCGCCGCCGAGGCGCTGCAGGGCCTCAAGCCGCAGGAGGTCCGTGCGCTGTGGCTGCGCATGGAGGGCCGGACCTACAAGCAGATCGCCGAAGAGCTCGACTGGACCTACACGAAGGTCAACCGCTGCGTGACCGAGGGGCGCCGCGCGTTCCTGACGCGCTACGCCGGCATCGAGGCGGGTGAGGAGTGCCGCCGCTACGAGTCCGCGCTCTCCGCCTTCGTCGACGGGGAGCTGCACGGCGGCGAGATCGGCGCGCTGCGCCGCCACCTGCGCGGCTGCGGCGGGTGTCGGGCGACGCTGCGCAGCCTGCGCAGCGGCAACCGCTCGCTCGGCGCGGTCCTGCCGGTCGGCCTCGCCGTCGGCGGCCTCGACGGCGGCGACTCCGCACTCGGCATCTTCGTCCGCGTCTACGAGACGCTCGTCGGCAATCTCCAGGAGCGCGCCGTCACGGTCGCGGCGAAGGCACAGGTCGCCGCGGAGGCGTCGGGCGTGCTGAAGGTCGCCGCCGTCGCAGGCGCTGCCGCAGCGGTCGCGGGCGGCGGCGCGGTGACGGTCGCGGAGGGGACGCCGGAGCGCCCCGCCGCGGCGACGCCGGCGGTCCGCGAGGTCGCCCAGCAGGTGCCGAAGGTGGCGATGGCCACCGCGCCGGTCGTCGTGTCGGCGCCGGCGGCGTCGTCCGCCCGAGCGCCGCGGCGCACGACGGAGAAGCGCGCTCCCGCGCGCGAGAAGGAAGGCTCGACGGTGGAGTTCACGTTCGAGCAGCAGGCCCCAACGGCCAAGTCGAGGGAGTCCTCCGCCGCCTCTTCGCCCGCACGGGCGGGCGGTGAGTTCGACCTCGAGCCGTGACCCGGCGGGCCCGGACGGCCCGCCATCAGACACATCAGCAACAGCACAAGGAAGTCCTCATGAAGAAGTCAACGGGCCTGCGTGCGCAGGCCTCGATCATCGCCGTCTCCATCCTGTCCGCCGCCGGCCTCGCCGGCGCGGGCGAGGCGAAGGCCGGCACCTATCCGATGTACGCGTGCGACGTTCCCGGGGTGTACCTGGCGTCGCCGACGAAGGCGGCGTGGAAGTACTACGACAACGCCGGGCAGGTCAGCCACATCGACACGTGCGTCACCCAGCCCAACCGCGGCGGCGCCTACGCGTTCCAGATCAACTACCCGACCGGGATCCTCCAGCAGAACGCAGGCGTCGGCCTGGAGCTCGAGATCCCGTCGACGGGTCCGCAGTCGGCGATCTCGATCGACCGCGTCGTGGACTGGACCGAGACCCAGCTGACCGCGATGGGCCCAGGGCAGGCGCCCGCGTGGGGCCTCAACCTCGGCGCGACGGTCGGGACCGCACCCGGTGGCAGCTCGGCGGGCTTCGACGGCACGGGGACGAGCGGCGCCGGCCACGACAGCGGTCCGCTGCCTGCGGGCACGCGAACGCGGCGGCTCGGCGTGCTGTGCTCGTACATGGGCGGTGGGTACGGCAACTGCACGCTGCCCTCGCCGTTCCTCCGCATCCGCGGACTGAGGACGACGCTGCGTGAGGACGTCCAGCCCACGGCCGCGATCGACGGCGGCACGCTGGCGAGCGGCGGTTCGCACAACGGGACGGAGACCGTCACCTACAGCGCGGCTGACGCCGAGTCGGGCGTGGAGCGCGTCGACGTGCTGCTCGACGGCGTCGTCGTCGCGACCGCGAACGATGCCCGTGACCTCTCGCGGCAGGTGATCCAGCAGACCGGCGACTGCGAGTACATCGGCCTGCGTGCGTGCCCGGCCACGACGAGCGGGACGTTGAGCGTGAACACGGCCGGCGTGCCCGACGGCGCCTACGGGCTCGAGGTCCGCGCGACGGACGCCGCGGGCAACTCGCGATCGACCGCCTACGGGCAGCCGGTCGTCATCGACAACGTGCCCGACACGGTCGTCATGCCACCCGCACCGACGCAGGGCGCGGTCGGCGGGGCGACGCGGGTCGCGACGCCCTCGTCACCGGCGTCGACGGCGCCGGACAACGGGGTCGGCGCCTCCGCGAACGCGACCATGCGCGCGGCGTTCGCCGCGAGCCGCCGCGGCGTCGTCACGAGCCGGTACGGCAAGAAGGTGCTCATCACCGGACAGCTGAAGCGGCCGGACGGGACGCCGATCGCGGGCGCCAAGCTCCACGTGCTGCACCAGGACAAGACGTTCGGGGCGGCGATGGTGCCCGCCGGGGAGATCACGACCGATGCCACGGGCACGTTCCGCCACGTGACGACGGCGGACCGGTCGCGGACGATCCGCATCGGCTACCGCGCCCGTCACGCGGACACGGAGTTCGCGGAGACCACCGACATCGCGCTCGGCGTGATCGCGCGGGTGGGGCTGACGACCGACCGCGCGTCGCTGCGCAACGGGCAGACGGTGAAGTTCCGCGGCAGCGTCGCGGGCGCGCCGCAGGGCTCCCGGAAGGTCGTCGAGCTGCAGGTGCGCAAGGGCAAGAGCTGGATGACGTTCCGCTCGACGCGCCTGCGCAACGGCCGGTTCAGCGAGACCTACAAGTTCACGCGGACCGTCGGGAAGGCGAAGTACGTGTTCCGCGCGCGCGTGCGCGCAGAGGCGGGCTTCCCGTTCAACACGGGCGAGTCCAAGCAGGTTCTCGTGACGGTGAGGGGCTGAGGTCGCAGGTGCGACGAGCTCGTTGGTTGGTCGCCGTCGGTGCGACGGCAGTCGTCTCCGCCGCGGGCGCGCAGGTCGCGTCCGCGGCGGAGGGGCCGACGCCCCAGGCGGTGGACGCGCACGCGGAGTTCCTCGCGTACGCGCCACCGCCGCCGGTGCCGGCGAAGGTCTGCGTGGTCGACACGGGCGTCGACCTGTCGACCGACGCGGCACCCGCGGTGGTGGAGCGCCACAGCGTGTTCGGAGGGACGACGGACGATGTGGGCGGGAGCGGCCTGGCGAAGCACGGGACGCTGGTCGCCGGCGTGATCGCGAGCCAGTTGGACGGGCGCGACAGCGTCGGGATCTGGCCGCAGGCGCGGATCGTGTCCGTGCGGGTGTTTGCGGGGAGTGGGGGTGGGACGACGGTGGCGGCTGTCGTCGCTGCGTTGGAGCGTGTCGTGAGCGCGGCGCAAGCGTCGTGAACATCTCGCTCTCGGGGCTCGATACGGCGACCGGTGAGGAGCTCGCCTGAGCTGGAGAACCGGATGGCTCATGTTCGACAGGCTGCGCGACGATCAACGTGGTCGCGGGCGCCGGAAACAACGGCGGCGCCAGTCGGCTATCCCGCTCGCTTCCCGATCGTCCTTGCGGTCGGCGCGACTGATCGACCGGAGCGCTCTGCTCGTTCTCGAACCGCGGACGCGGAGCTCGATCTGTCGGCGCTCGGCTGTGGCGTCGAGATCTCCTGGCCGGGCGGCGGCGCTCGGGATGGGCAGCGGCACCTCGTACTCGACACCCGTCGTCAGCGCAGTGCTGGCGGCTCTTCGCGCGTACCGGCCCGACCTCGATGCGCGCCGACAGGCCGAGACGCTGCTTGCTCGGTCACGAGCCTCGGACGGACGAGTCGATGCGGCGGCGGCGTTTCGGCGGCCGGGCTGGCCGGACTCGTGTCTCACGGTCGGCGGACGCACCGGCACGCCCGAGAGCGCGGTCCGCGACGCCAGCGATCGGCGCCGTGTCACCGGACTGCGGGCCGTCCGCTGGTGAGCTCGGGGTCCGGGCGCCCCGCGTGCGATCCGCGCGTTTCGAGCAGAGACATCCTGAGCGGTCGCTCGTCCGGTGTCCCGGATTTCGGGCGCGCGATCTTCCGCGTCGACGGCCGGCGCTACTCCGGCGACAGGCGTGCTGCGACTCCGGCTTCGCAGCGCGCCGCGCACGTGCCAGTGGTCTGCATCGAGGTACCGGACGTCGGCCGCACGCAGCGGTGACGGTCCGCGTCGACGCGGACCGGCCGCCGTCGCGGCGCGACGCACTCAAGTGCAGCGCGCACGATTGCCGAAGCTGAGTTCGGAGCAGCTGTCACAGCGCCGCGTCCGCGCCGCTGTGATCGTGCTTCGATCGCCGTCGATCATCGCGTCCTGTGCCTCGCTTGTGCGGCGCGCTCTGCTGCTCGTGCGTCGCAGCGACACCGTCTCAGCGCCGCCACGTTTGACGTGACGCTCGTGTGCAGGCGGAGCGGCACTGACGATGCGTGGGTCAGCGAGACGTAGCAATCCGCTGGCTCTTCGACACGTCTCGAACGTTGCCCGCCGACGTGTGGCGATCTCTCGACGGCCTGGTGTCGCGCGGATCGCTCTCGGCGCGGACGCCGCGATCGGCGCGTGGCGACGCGCGAGTTGGCGATTCGACGCGCCAGTCGGGCACCGCGATCAGCGACGTTCGGCTGTGGCGAAACATCGGCAAGGCGAGACAACACCTGGGAGCTCTACACGCGCCTCGCCGACGGCACGAAGCTCTCGAACAGCGACTGCACTCGACCCGTCGACCAGTTCACCTGTCAGCTGGGTGGGCCGGGGACGCCGCCGGTCGACTGGGTCGAGCTTCGCGACAGCATCCGTGCGGGTCGGGATCGCTTGCGCGAACACCTCGACCACCTGCGCGCCCGGGCGCACGCTCCACGAGGCCTGGACCGCCATCTACCGCTCCATCGTCACGATCGACGACCCCACGCCACCCACGGCATCGGGTGCGTCGGGGTCGTTGTTCGCCGGCGGCTACCTCCGCGGCAACGCCTCCGCCACGCTCGGGTCCGCGACGGACGGGTCCGGGATCAAGGCCGTTCAGGTTCGTGTCGACGGTTCTCGCGTCGTCGGTGAGACCGCTCTCGCGTGCGACTACACCCGCAGCCGGCCCTGCTCCGATGTCGCCTCGCCGACGACCGTCCCCGTGGTCACCTCGAACATCGGGGACGGGACGCACGTCGCGCAGGTCGGGGCCGTCGACGCCGGCGGGAACTTCACGCCCGCGTCGACCCAGACCATCACGGTCGACAACGAGGCTCCCGCGCCGCCGACCCCGACCTCTCCGGTCTTCGCGACCACTGCCGGTGCCCGGCCCACGATCTCGTGGACCGAGCCGCCCGGCCAGGTCTCGCCTGTCACGCACGCTCACATCACGGTCTGCAAGGCGACGGTCTGCCGCACCTCGACGCAGCCCGCGGGCCTCGGGTCCGGGCAGGCGATCGTCGCGCTCCCCGACGGCCCCGGCGCCTACGCCGTGAGCGTCTCGCTCTCCGACGCCGCCGGCAACCACGACCCGTACCGCGCGGCGCACTGGTCGATCACGCTCGCCGGGTCCCTCGCCACGGTCATCCCGACTCCCACGCCGCCGACACCCACGACGCCGACGAGCGCCGGCCTGCGTCTCGCGACGCCCACCGTCGCCAAGGACCGCCGCACCATCCGGGTCCGCGGGACGACGGCCCAGAACACGCGCGGCCGTGTCCGTCTCACGCTCAAGGCCCGGATCGCCGGCCGCGTCCGCACGACCACGAAGCAGGCCACGGTCACGAACCGCCGCTACACCGCCACGCTCAGGCTCCCGTCACGCCGCTGGCGGACGGCGACGCTGACCGCCCGCCACGGCACCACGACGATCACGAGGACGATTCGCAACCGCTGAGCGACTGGACATGGCATCCTCCACGCCATGCCCATCTACGACTACCGCTGCACCGACTGCGACGAGCGCTACGACCAGCTGGTCCGTCGAGCGGAGGACGTCGTGACCTGCCCGTCGTGCGGCAGCGAGCACTCCGAGCGCCTCCTGTCGGTCTTCGCCGGCATCGGCTCAGGTGGCAAGCCGGCGAGCACGCCGAACTACTCGCGCGTCGCGAGCATGCCGCGCGGTGGCGGCGGCTGCGGCTGCGGGCACGCCCACTAGCCCTCGATCTTCTTCACCAGCTTCCACGCCGCCGGCGCCAGCACGCCGGCGAGGGCGGCCTTGATGAGCCCGCCGATGATGAAGATCGTGAAGCCGTCGTGGATGGCCGTCGACCAGTCCATCCCGGTCGAGACCTTCAGCCACGGCACGCCGATCGCGAAGATGCTGAGCTGCCCCAGGGCGAAGGCGATCGTCGCGCTCCCGAACCGGCGGTCCGCGCCGCCCTCGGCCATGCGCCCGACGATCCACGCGGCGACGATGAACCCGACGAGGTAGCCGCCGGTCGCGCCCCAGATGACGTCGAAGCCCGACGCGCCGTCGGAGTAGACCGGCAGGAAGAGCCCGGCGACGACGTAGAGCAGCTGGGAGAGCATCCCGCGCTGCGAGCCCAGCGCAGCACCCGCGATCACGACGGCCAGCGTCTGCCCGGTGATCGGCACCGGCGACGCACCGGTCTGGATCGAGATCTGCGCGCCCAGCGCCGTCAGCGCCGCGCCCGCGAGCACGAGCGCGACGTCACGCACCCGATCGCCGGGGATGACGTCGCCGAGCACCATGCCCCGGGGCGTCGGCAGTGCGAGATGGGTCATGTCAGGCCTCCTTGGTCTCCGGGAACGCGGGGATCACCTCGCGCGCGAACAGACGCGCAGAGCGCATCGCGTCCTCGCCCGCGATCCCCGGCATGTGCATCCAGCAGTGCAGCTCGGTCGTGCCCAGCTCGTCGCGCAGCTGCGCGACCGCCTCGTTGGCGTCGTCGGGCGTCCCGATGATGTAGCGCTGCTTGAAGTTGGCGAAGTCGACCTGCTCGTGGTCGGACACGACCTCGCCGGTGTCCGACGTCAGCGCGCGCTCGCCCTTGGCCGAGCGCTTGCCGTAGAGCTCCTTGAAGAGGTGCGTCACCGCGGGCGCCGCGATCCGCTCGGCCTCCTCGCGCGTCTCGGCGACGAAGACCTCGCGCATCGCCGGGCGCTCGGCGGGGTGCACGCCGAACTCGTCGCAGTGCTCCTCGTACTGGCGCAGGTGCTCGCGCACCTCGGCGATCGTGTGCCGGGGCGAGATGGCCAGCGCCGCGCCCCGCCGGGCGGCCCGGCGCAGCAGCCGCGGGCCGGACACGCCGTACCAGAGCGGCGGCCCGCCGGCCTGGACCGGCGCGGGGCTCAGTCGCGTCTCCGGCACCTCGAAGAAGCGCCCGGAGAACGAGAACGGCTCGCCCTTCCACGCGAGCTGCATGAGGTCCAGCGCCTCCTCGAAGCGCTTGAAGCGCTCCTCGTAGGGGACCATCAGCCCCGCGAACTCCTCCTCCACGTAGCCCGGCGCCACGCCGAGCACGAGCCGGCCGTGGCTGAGGTTGTCGAGCACGGCGACGTCCTCGGCGAGCTTCATCGGGTTGTAGAGCGGGACGAGCAGGATGTTCGTCCCCAGCGCGACGCGCTCGGTCACCGCCGCGGCGGCCGCGAGCGTGATGAGCGGCGACGGGTTGTAGCCGTCGGGCTGGAAGTGGTGCTCGACCATGTGGACGGCGTCGTAGCCGAGCTCCTCGGCGTCGCGCGCGCCGCTCACGAGGTCGGCGACCGACTGCTCGTACGTCAGCGGCATCCCGGGCACCTGGACGAGCCCGAACGTCAGACCGAACTTCATGCGGCAGCCCCCAGGTACGCCTCCAGTGACTCCGTCGTCGCGCGGCCCTCGGCGAACTCGTCCCAGTCCAGGAGCGAGCGCTGCAGGTCCCGCGTCGTCTTGATGCCCTCGACGGTCAGCTCGTCGAGCGCCCTGCGCGCGCGGGCCAGCGCCTGCTCGCGGTCGGCGCCCCAGACCATGACCTTGGCGACCATCGAGTCGTAGAACGGCACGACCTTGCGGCCCGTCTCCACGCCCGCGTCCACCCGGACGCCGGGCCCGGACGGCGCGTGCCAGCCGGTGATCTCGCCGGGGGAGGGCATGAAGCGCTGCTCGGGGTCCTCGGCGTTGATGCGCAGCTCGATGGCGCAGCCGCGGGCGACCACGTCCTCCTGCGCGACCGACAGCGGCAGCCCCGCCGCGACGCGCAGCTGCTCGCAGACGAGGTCGACGCCGCACAGCATCTCCGTGACGCCGTGCTCGACCTGGATCCGGGCGTTCATCTCCAGGAAGTGGAAGGTCCCGCCGACCGGGTCGACGATGAACTCGGCCGTGCCCGCGTTGATGTAGCCGACCTCGCGGGCGAGCGCCAGCGCGGCGTCGCAGAGCCCCTCGCGCAGCGACGCGTCGAGGTTCGGCGCCGGCGCCTCCTCGATGAGCTTCTGCTTGCGCCGCTGCACCGAGCAGTCGCGCTCGTAGAGGTGGATGACGTTGCCGTGGGTGTCGGCGAGCACCTGCACCTCGACGTGGCGCGGGCGCTCGATGCACTTCTCCACGAACAGCCCGCCGTCCCCGAACGCGGCCTCCGCCTCGGCCGACGCGCGCGAGAACGCGGCCTTCAGCTCGCCGGGGTCGTCGACGCGGCGGATGCCGCGCCCGCCACCTCCGGCGGACGCCTTCAGGAGCACGGGGAAGCCGATCTCCTCGGCGGCCGCCTGCGCGGCCTCCGGGTCCTCGAGCCGGCCGGTGCCGGGCACGACCGGGACACCGGCCCTCTCCGCGGCGGCCCGCGCGGTGACCTTGTCGCCGACCGCGGCCATGACGTCGGCGGGCGGCCCGGCGAACGCGACGCCCGCCTCGGCGCACGCGGTCGGCAGGCGCGGGTCCTCGGCGAGGAACCCGTAGCCCGGGTGCAGGACGCCGCACCCGGTCGACACCGCCGCCTCGACGACGGCCTCGGGGCGCAGGTAGCTGGCCTTGGCCTGGGCCTTGCCGATCTCGACCGCCTCGTCGGCGAGCGCGACGTGCAGGGAGTCCACGTCGGCCTCGGAGTACACGGCGACGGCCTCGATGCCCAGGTCGCGGCAGGCGCGGATGACCCGCACCGCGATCTCGCCGCGGTTGGCCACCAGGACGCGATCCGGGAGGCCCGTCATTCGACGGTCACGATGGGCTGGCCGGCGTCGACCATGCCCTCGTTCTCGACCTGGAAGGAGCCCACGGTCCCGGCCTCGTCGGCGACGACGTCGTGGAACTGCTTCATGACCTCGACGAGGCCGATGACTGCGCCCGCCTCGACCGCGTCGCCCTCCTGCACGAACTCGTCCTCGTCCGGGCTCGGGCGCCGGTAGAAGATCCCCGGGATGGGGGAGCGGATCTCGGCCACGTCAGTCCTCCCTCGTGATCGTCACGCCGCGCCGATGGCCTCGCGGACGCGCTCCAGGCGCTCCGCGGCCTCGCGGCGTGCCTGCAGCGCACCGTCGAGGTCCACCTCGACGAAGCGCGTGGAGTCGTTCGTCTTGCTCTGCCCGGCGCGGTCCAGGTCGGCCGAGATGATGGTCGCGATCGTCGCGTACCCACCGCCGGTGACCGCGTCGGCCAGCAGCGCGATCGGCTCGACGCCGCCCGGCACCTGGATCGAGCCGATGGGGTAGCCGATGTCGGTCACGTTGGCCGGGTCGCTGCCCGCCCCGTGCGGCGGCGTGCGGTCGACGAAGCGCAGCTCGCCGCCGCGGTAGCGGTAGCCGATGCGGTTCGCGTCCGGCGTCACCTGCCACGTCGTCTCGAAGAACGCCGCGAGGCTGTCGGGCTGCAGCCGGTAGGACGACAGCCCCACGACGAGCCGCAGCTCCGTCTCCTTCGTGAACACGGGCCGCAGATCCTCGGGGACCGAGCGGCCGGGCGTGCCGTCGCCGTCGGGCAGGACCGCGAGCTCGTCGCCCTCGGCCAGGCCCCGGCCCTCGAAGCCGCCCATCCCGACGAGCGTGTACGTCGCGCGCGACCCGAAGATCTCGGGGACGTCGACGCCGCCCGCCAGCCCGACGTAGGCCCGCGCACCACCGCGGAGGTACTCGAACGCGATGACGTCGCCCGCCTTCACGGCGTGCGAGGTCCACGACTCGACGGCCTCGCCGTTGACGCTCGCCGGCATGTCCGCCCCGGTCACGGCGAACACCGTGTCCGCGGTGACCTCCAGCTGCGGGCCCATGTAGGTGATCTCCAGCGCGGCCGCGCCGGGCTGGTTGCCGACCAGCATGTTCGCGACGCGGTAGGAGAACTTGTCCATCGCGCCCGACGGCGGCATCCCCAGGTGGTAGACGCCCGTGCGCCCCTCGTCCTGGACCGTGGTCAGCAGGCCGCCCTTGACGACGCGCAGGCTCATGTCGCCAGCTCCATGAGCGCGGCGGACGTGCCCTCCGGGTCCGCGAAGTACTTCCCGGGGACGAACTCGACCTCCGCCATCGCGTAGGCGTAGGAGCCCTCGCCGACCTTGGCCCGGATCGCGTCGTACTCCTCGCGGTCGATCGGGCGGTAGCGGTGCAGGTCGCCCGCGCGGTGCAGGAACGGGTTCTCCTTGAAGTCCGGCAGCGTCTGCGAGAGATCGATGACCGGGACGGGGCAGATGCCGAGCAGCTGGTAGCCGCCGGCGCCCTGCACCGGGTAGATCGCCGCGAACGCGCCGCCCCAGGAGAACGCGAGCGCGGGCGTGTCGGTCCGCGGCCGCGCGTACTTGGGGACCTCGATCTGGCGCTCCTCGGGGACGAGCTGGTAGTCCCAGGCGAGGTCGGGGACGAAGCCCGTCATCGACACGATGAACGGCGCACCGCAGATCGCGTCGATGAACGCCTGCGAGCTGTCGTAGCCGTTGCGCTCGGCCGCGAACTCGATGTCGGTCTTGTCCGGCGTCTGATGGCGGTCGCGGAAGCGCATGAGCGTCGCGTGCGTCCACTCGTCCTCGAAGAAGACCGGGATCTCGATCATGCGCGTCGCGAGGTGCTCGTCGGCGGCGTCGCCGACCTCCTCCTCGATCTCGCGGAGCTGCTCGACCATCTTGCGAGGGTCGAGCACGTCGGGATCGATGCGGATCATGTAGGCCGCGTTGGAGGGGCAGATGTCGATCACGCCGTCGACGTCGAGCGCGGCGAGATGCCGCGTGATGGCCTGCGCGCGGGCGTTGACACCGACGCTCATCGCCTCGTCGAGCTGGACGACGATCCACTCGTCGCCGCCGAACGTGTAGAGCGTCGAGTCCGGGGTCGTGGGGGCCGTCATCCGCGCGTCACCGCCCCGACCTCGTACCCGGCGGCCTCGGCGGCCGCGCCGACGGCCTGCGCGACGACCACCGCGTTCGCGGCGTCACCGTGCACGCAGGCGCTGCGGCTGCCGGCCAGCGAGATCGGGCTGCCGTCCGTCGCCGACACCGTCCCGTCGCGCAGGAACTGCGTGACCTGTGCGGCCGCGAACTCCGGGTCCGCGGCCTTCTTGTGGCGCTCGACGACGAGCTTGCCGTCGGGCGCGTAGGTCAGGTCGGGGTAGATCTCCGGGACGATCTCGACGCCCTCGGCGGCCACCGCGTCGCAGAAGGGGATCCCCTCCGCGGGCGCCGGCCAGTAGAGCATCACGTCGTCGCCGAAGGCGGCGATGGCCTTCGCCACGGGCTCGGCCATCGCCTCCTCGTCGCGCAGGAACGCGAAGAACGCGCCGTGCGGCTTGATGTGGTGCAGCGGCATGCCGGCCGCGTCGAGGAACCCGCGCAGCGCGCCCGCCTGGTAGGTCACGTACGCGGCGGCGTCCTCGCGGCGAGAGGTCCATCCGCCGCCGGCCGAAGCCGAGCAGGTCGGGGAACCCGGGGTGGGCGCCGACCGCGACGCCGTGGCGCTGCGCCAGCGCCACGGTCCGCTCCATGGTCACCGGGTCGCCGCCGTGGTAGCCGCACGCGACGTTGGCCGTGGTGATGTGGGGCATGATCTCCTCGTCGGAGCCCATCACCCAGTTCCCCAGGCTCTCGCCCATGTCGCAGTTGATGTCGAACGTCGACAGGGCCACGCCGCCGTTGGCGGTCATTCCCGTACCGCCCCGGCCGGCTCGCGGGCCTGCCCGCCGTCAGCGAGCGCCTTCGCCTCCACGCGCGCCGCGTGGTAGAAGGGGCCGCTCGTGGATCCGCACTCGGCGCAGATCGCCTGCTGACCGGCCGACGGGTCGCGGTCCATCTCCCGCGCCAGGTAGGACTTGTCACAGGAGTGGCAGCGGACGCGGGCCTCGTCCGGGTCGTCGACCTCGAGCGCGGGGTCGTTCTCGCGGCGCATCGCGAACCACGACGGCTTCGCGAAGTGGGTGGCGGCCGTGTAGATGACGAACCCGAGCACGAACGTCAGCGGCAGCCCCCACGTGTCGAAGAACTGGCTCGTCGTGGTGTCGGTGATCTTCAGCACGATGCCCACCACGCTCGCGATGCCCCAGCCCAGGATCCCACCGGGGTTGAGCGCGGGGATGCGGCCGGGGCGGAACTCCGTGTTGGCGGCGGTGAGGCCGTGCCGGCGCAGGTAGACGACGTGCGCCAGCGCGACCGCCACCCACGCCACGATGACGATCCCCTGGTAGGCGAGCGCGTCGACCACGTAGGAGAAGATGTTGGTGAGCATGAGCAGGTAGCCGATGACGCACGCGACGACGAGCCAAAACGTGCGCGGCAGATTCAGGTGCAGGCGCGAGAAGAAGCTCTGCAGGTTCGTGGACGCGAGGTAGAGGTTCACGGTGTTGATGCGCATCTGCGTGATGGTGATGAGCGCCAGGCCGAGGATCCCGGTGAGACCGACGATCTCCACGGGCAGCGCGCTCTCCTGGCCGGCGAGCTCGTCGAAGGAGATGTCGAACGTCGACACGAGCAGGATGCCGATCAGACCGTTCACGAGGAACGTCAGCAGGTAGTACAGCCAGCCGAACGTGATCGCCCTGTGGTAGCCCTCGTCCTCGGGCCTCGCGAAGCGGGCGAAGTCGAACGTGAACATCATGAGGATCCAGACGCCCATGTAGGCGGCGAAGCATTGGAGCCAGGGCAGGGTGGTGCCCGGCGCGGCCTCGGTGCCGGCGAGGAAGCCGTTGTAGCCGCGGTCGGCGATTGCCCAGACGACGACCGCGATCAGGCCGATGATGTAGAACGGCAGCAGCCAGCCGTTCAGGCGGTCGAGCCAGGTGCGCACGCCCTTCCACACCAGCGGGGCTGTCACGGCGATGACGATCGCGTACCACAGGTCGAGCGGGCCGCCGAAGAACTCCTGCGCCGCGACCGCGATGACCGAGCCCTCGAACACGAGGTAGTAGATGCAGGTCGCCGCGAAGATGAGCGTCGCGATGCTCGCGCCCACGAACCCGAACATGCTGCGTGAGAACAGCGCGACGGTGAGCCCGCTGCGTGACGCGGTCCGAAGGATGACGTAGTTGACCAGCGCGTACGTGATGACGGTGAGGGCGATGCCGATGAGGGCGTTCCAGGTGCCGTACGCGAGCGCGAGGAACGCGGCGAAGTACATGTAGAAGAACGCCGTCGCCACGGCGAACCATGCCATCGTCAGCGGCCAGCGGCCCATCCGCCAGGTGCTCGGGACGATGTGCAGGGAGTAGTCCTCGGTCGCTGCCTCCTTGACCACGCGCGGGTCGTCCTCGTACGACACGTCGAGCGGCGGCAGCGCGCTGTTGGCCGGCTTGGACACGACGAAGCCCTCCTCAGGGTCGGGTGCGGTGCACCTTCTATCGCGACTTTTGCAGAAACGTCAAACATTCGCGCATTCGGTCGAAACCGCCCCGACAGCCGGTCGAGGATCCTGCATGCGCATGTGCCGGTCCGGCGTACGATGGCCCCGTGGAACCCGTTCCCGGTGCAGGCTTCGAGGCGCGTCCGATCCGGACGGCGAGCGCTGCGCAGCAGATCGCCGACCAGATCCGCGGCAGCATCCTGAGCGGTGAGCTGGCCCCCGGCGACCGCCTCCCGCCGGAGGTCGAGCTGGCCGAGGAGTACAACGTCAGCCGCGGCACGATCCGCGAGACGATGAAGCTCCTCGCCGGCGCCCAGCTCGTGCAGCCGACGCGCGGCGCGACGGGCGGGACGTTCGTGCGCCACCCCGATCCCGACGTCCTCGCGGCGACGATGGGCGAGACCGTCGCACTCTGGTTCCACACCGGCTCGACGACGCTCGCCGAGGTCGACGCCGCGCGCGCGTGGATCGAGGAGGGCTGCGTGCGGATGGCCTCGCGCGTGCGGACGGAGGGGGACATCGCCGCGATCCGCGCCGCGGTGGAGGCGATGGAGCCGCCGCCCGAGGCGGTCGACGACGTGCTCGCCATCGACCTGGACTTCCACGTCGCCGTGAGCCGGGCGGCGCACAACGCGGTGCTCGAGCTGTCGATGAAGGGCGTGCACCTCGTCCGGCCGCACACGAACACCGTCCTCATGCAGCTCATGGACTACACCCGCGTCGCGGCGCAGCACCGCGCGATCTTCGAGGGCATCGAGGCGCGCGACGAAGAGCGGGCCGTCGCGGCCCTGCGCGCGCACCTCGCGTACCTGCTCGAGGCGCGCGACCGCGCGCTCGCCGAGCGGCCGGCCGGAGCGTTGACCCTCGCCTCCCTCGGCCCCGAGGCGCACCCGGCGATCGAGCGCGTCCGGGCGCGGATCCTGCGCGGCGAGACGTAGCCCGTGACCGGACGGCGATGCCGTCCGGCGCCATCCGTACGGTGCGCGGTGTTTCCTTCCCCCTCGAGCGCCAGGAGCGATCCTCTCGATGGCACTCTGCTTCATCGAACCCAGCGACGCGATCCGCGTCATCGCCGAGTCGGTCGGCCGCGAGGCCCGGCGGCAGCTTCTGGGCGAGTTGGTCCGCGCGTGGGTGGACGACATCCCAGAGGAGGAGCTCGCCTCCCACTACGCCAAGGCGGTGGGTGATCTCGACGAGCACGACCTCTCGATGCTCGCCGCGTGGCACGCCTCGCTGGAGATCGGTCATCCGATCGCGAACCGCGAGTTCCTGGTCCGGGTGTTCCCGGCGCTGGGCGAGAACCGGCGTGAGGCGCTGAAGATCGCTGCGGGATTCCGCGGGGAGGAGGCCTTCGAGGCCGGCGTCTCCGAGGAGCAGGCGATGGAGACGGTCCTGCCGCACCTCTCGCGCGAGCGCACGGTCGAACTGGCCAACGAGTGCCTCGAGCTCTACCTCTGGGACCGCCTGGGCTCCGACAACTGACCCTCAGGTCGAGGGTCAGACTTCGCCCGGAAGTCCCTGCAGACGCGCCGATTACGGCGCGAGCGCGTACGAGTAGTCGGTGAGGGTCTCGCAGCCGGTCTCCGTGACCAGCACGAGGTCCTCGAGACGCACCCCGCCGAGCCCGGGAAGGCCCTCGATGCCCGGCTCGAGGGCCAGGACGTCGCCCGCGACGAGCGGTGCCTCGCCGACGGCGAGCCCGAGGATCGGCGCCTCGTGCACCTCGAGGCCGACGCCGTGCCCGAGGGCGAAGTAGAAGCCCCGCGTGAGCGCCTCGCCCGGCGTCCGGGTCCGCTGCGTCGGGTGGCCGGCCTGCTCGAAGACGTCCGCTGCGACGTCGTACAGCTCGCGACCGGTGCGGCCGGGCCTGACGGCGGAGCGCGCCGCGTCGAGGGCGACGCGGACGAGCTCGTGGAGGCCGAGGACGTCGTCGCTGGGCTCGCCGACGACGAACGTGCGCGTCATGTCCGCCCAGCAGCCGCTCGCCTCGTCGCAGGGCCAGAGGTCGATGGTGATCGGCAGCGCCGCAGGGAGCGGGCCGCTGCCGGGGTCGTGACCGCCGCCGGAGAGCGCGCTGCTCACGAGGACGTCGGGCGGGACCGGCGCGCCCGCCTCGGCGCAGGCCGCCCGCAGCGCGGCCCGGACGCGCTCGGCGGTCAGCACCTCGCCGTCGAGCTCCAGGCGCCCGCCGATGGGCTCGGCGGCCCGCAGCAGCGCGGCCGCGGCGGCCATGCCGGCCTCCGCCGCGGTGCTGCGCGCGCCGGATCCCGGCGAGCTCCGCCGCCGACTTCACCCGCCGGCGCGCCGCGAAGGCCTCGTGGTCGACGACGAGCTCGATGCCGTCGGCGCGCAACCGGTCGGCGACCGCGACGGGGAGGTCCGGCGGGACCTGCGCGGCGCGCAGTCCGGCGCGGGCGACAAGCCGCGCGACGACCTCGAGCTCGGCCTCGTGACGCGGCATCCCCTCCGCGACGAGGTCGAAGAGGCCCAGCTCGTCGATGCCGACGAGCTCGGCGTCCGGCCGGACCGCCGCGATCCGGTCGCGCTCGAGCGCGTTCGTGAGGATGACCGCCCGCCCGTCCGCCTCGAGGTAGGTGAACGCGTCGATGATCGCGAGCGGCACCTCGTGGCGCAGCGCCGGCGACCGGACGGTGTCCCCGTGCAGGAGGACGCCGCTCACGCGGACTCCAGGACCGCCCGGACCTCGTCGATCGTCTGCTCGGTGTCACGGAAGTGCACCGCGTGCAGGCCGCACTCGCGCGCGGCGACGACGTTGTGCTCCAGGTCGTCGATGAACACGCAGGCCTCCGCGGGCAGGTCGAGCCTGGCGAGCGTCAGCGCGTAGATCGCCGGGTCGGGCTTGCGCAATCCGACGAACCCCGAGTCCACGACCGTCTCGAAGAGCTCGTCGATGGGCCACTTCGGCCGCCAGCGCGGCTCCCACTCCTGGACGTTGTTCGTGAGCAGCGCGAGCCGGTAGCCCACGGCGCGCGCGTCGCGCAGGAACGCGACGAGCCCCTCGTTGTGGACGAGCGTCGCCCAGTAGTGGTCGGTGAACGCGCGCATGGAGACGTGCCGCCCCAGCTCCTCCTCGAGCTCGCGCTCCAGCGTGTGGAGGAAGTCGACCTCGGTCATCCGCCCGCACTCGAGCTCGAAGAGCGGGTTCAGCCCGGTCCGCTCCGTCGCCCGGTCGAGCGCGACGCGCAGCGCCTCCGGCGGGATCCCGACCTCCTCCTGGAACTGCGTGAAGACGCCGGTCAGCGGGGTGGTCAGGACGCCGATGAAGTCGCTGACGATCGCCTGGATCCCGTTCGGAGGCGGAATCGGGGTCATCCGACGCGCCGCAGGATGTCGTAGCGCCCTGCGCCCTCCTGGCCCTCCATGCGCCAGCGCAGGAACGCGCAGTCCAGCCGCAGCCGGCCGAGGTCGAGCGACGTGCCGCCGACGAGCTCGCCCGCGGCGCGGCGGGGGTAGTCCTCGTCGTGGACCCAGAGCTCCAGGCCGGCGCGGCGCTGGTGGCCCTCGACGTCGGAGACCGTGGAGACCCGCGGGTCGTCGACGGGCAGCGCGCGCTCGCCGTCGAACACGGTCGCCCGGCAGACCTCCTCGTCCTGGCCCTTGGCGCCGGCTGGGCGAGCCGCGTGCAGCGCGATCCCCGCGCCGTCGAGCCAGACGCCGACCGAGCGCGTCAGATCCAGGTCCGTCCAGTCCGGCGAGCCCCACAGGCGCCCGCGCTGGCCCAGGCAGGAGACGCGCACGGTCCCGGACCCCGTGCGCACGTCGCCCTCGACGCGGCACAGGTGGTCGTAGCCGGTCATGCCGCCCACGCCGTCGCCGAGGTCGGCAGGCGGCGAGATCGCGGTGACCTCGAGCGCGAAGCCGTGGCCCTCGCCATCGTCGAACGCGACGGTCCAGGCGCGGCCGGGCTCGACGACGGTCGTCCGCACGCCGGCCGCGTCGACCGCCTCCCACGCGCGGCCGTCGGTGCCGGTCGACGTGTCGGCGCGCGCGGCGATGGGATCGGCGCCGGAGAACACGACGCCGAGCCCGCTCGACCCGTCCTCCGTGAAGCCTGCGCGGGCGAGCCCGCTGACGCCCGCGGCGACGTCGGCGAAGGCGAACGTGACGGCGTCCGCGACGTCGGCGCGCGGCGCCTCGTCCACGACGGGCAGGGTCACTGCAGCCGTGGTCGCGGATCGACCTCGTGCGCGGTGCCGTCGACGTCCCACCCGGACATCGGCGGCCTGCGCGGCACGGTGCGCGCAGAGGCGACCATCCGGCCGGCGAACCGGCGGACGAGGATGCGCCGCACGAACGGCCGGGTGAACGGCAGCAGCAGCACCGCCCCCAGGATGTCGGTTACGAACCCCGGCGTGAGCAGCAGCGCGCCGCCGAAGACGACGAGCACGCCGTCGATCGCCTCGCGGGCGGGGACGCGGCCCTCGGAGATCGCGAGGTTGAAGCGGGTCCAGGCGCGCCTGCCCTCGGAGCGCATGAGCATCGCGCCGAGCACCGAGTCGACGATGAGGAGGCCGATGGTCGGCAGGACGCCGATCGCCTCGCCCACCTGGAGGATCACGTACAGCTCCAGGAGCGGGACGACGATGAAGAGGAGCAGGAGGACCGGGATCATCTGGCCTCCCAGCCTACTGCCGGGAAACGGCTATGCCAGGACGGGCAGCGGCTCGACGCGCACGCCGTGCAGGCGGTGCAGGCCGACGTGCTCGATGAGCTGGCGGACCTGGGGCTGAGCGCCGCGTACTCGGAGCTCGGCGCGGGACGAGCGCAGGCGCCTCGCGAGCATCGCGATGTCGAGCATGAGCGACGTGTCGGCGAACGCGAGGTCCGTCAGGTCGACGGTGACGTCGGCGCGGCTGACGAGCGCGCGCGAGAAGGCGCGACGGCGACGCGCCTGCGTCGCTCGCACCTCGTCGCCGCTGCAGCGCAGCACGGGTGGGCTGTCGTCGAACGAGACGATGGCGAGCAAGCTACCCGATGGACCGGTCTGCGAGTCAAGGGGCCTGATGAACATCGAGGGCTACAATTCGCCTCATGCCGTCCGTCGACGATGTCGAAGCCGCCCTCACCAACGTCATCGATCCCGAGCTCGGTCTCGACTTCGTGGAGCTGGGACTCATCTACGGGATCGAGGTCGAGTCGGGCGACGTCCACGTCACCTTCACGCTCACCTCGCCCGGTTGCCCCATCGGACCGCAGGTCACCGAGCAGATCGACGAGTTCGTCTCCGAGCTCGACGGGGTGACCTCGGTGGAGTCCACGATGACCTTCAATCCGCCGTGGACGCCGGACCGCATGAGCGAAGACGCGAAGTTCGCGCTCGGCTTCTGACGACGCCTCCGACTTGCTCTGGGGACGCGGAGTGGCGACCCTTGCGCTCCCGTGCGTCGCGCTGCCGCCCCCCTCGCCGTCCTCCTGCTGCTCCTCGCGGCGGCGCCGGCACGCGCGCTGACGCCTGACGATCCGGGTCTGCTGACCCTGGCCGCCGCCGGCGGCGGGACGACCTCGCTGCCCGACCAGTGGTGGGCGCCGCAGTCCGGGTTCCTGAGCGCGTGGGACCTCGTCGACGGCACGGGCGCGACGGTCGCCGTCATCGACACCGGCGTCGACGGGTCGCATCCGGAGATCGCGCCGGTGCTGCGCGCGGCCGTCGACCAGGACTCCGATCCGTCGCGCGGCCCGGCGACGGTCGACGAGAACGGCCACGGGACGCACGTCGCCTCGATCGCATGCGCCGCGCCGGGCAACGGGGTCGGCATCGCCGGCGCCGGATACGGCTGCGGGCTCATCGTCGAGAAGACCGATCTGACGGACGCGTCGATCGCCGCGTCGATCCGCGACGCCGTCGACCGCGGCGCGGACGCGATCAACATGAGCTTCGGCACCGACGACGACCGGGTCGCGTCGCGCGACGTGGTCGACGCGATCGACCACGCCTACGCCCGCGGGGTCGTGCTCGTGGCGGCGGCCGCCGACCGGCCCGTCCGCGAGCAGGGGGCGCCCGCGAACATCCTGCAGCCGCGCGGCACCGGGCCGGACATCACCGCCGGCAAGGGCCTCACGGTGACCGCCGCGACCTCCGACGACGCGCGTGCGCCGTTCGCGGGGCGCGGCAGCGAGATCTCGCTCGCCGCCTACGGCGCGGTCGCCGCGGATCGCGGTTCGCCCGGCCTGCTCGGCGCGTTCCCGTCGAACTCCACGGTGCTCGAGCGCGGCGGGACGAAGGACCGCCCGGCCGGCTGCGGGTGCCGCACGAGCTACCACGGCGACAGCCGCTACGCCTACCTGGAGGGCACGTCGATGGCCGCGCCCCAGGTCGCCGCGACGGCCGCGCTCATGCGCCGCATGAACCCCGACCTGAAGGCCGGCGACATCATCCGCCTCCTGAAGCGGACCGCCCGCCGGCCCGCCCGGCAGGGCTGGTCGCCGGAGCTCGGCTGGGGGATCCTCGACGCCGACGCGGCGGTGCTCGCCGCTCGTGCGCTCGATCGCAGCGCGCCGACGTCGCAGGTCGTCCTGGCGGCGCCGGTCAGCGGCGGGTCGGTCGCGCTGCGCTGGCGCGGGCAGGACGGCTCGCCCCCCGGCGTGCGATCGACCGGGATCGCCCGCTACGAGGTCTGGCGCAAGGCCGGCGAGGGTCCCGCGCAGCACATGACGACGACGACGTCGACGTCCGCGCTCATACCGGCCGAGCCGGGCGTGCGCAACCAGTGGTTCACGGTCGCGGTCGACCGCCAGGGCAACCGCGAGCGACGCCGCCTCTAGGCCGCGAGCCGGCCGGTGTGCACGGCGGCGGCCGCCTCGTGCGCCTCGGCGAACGCCTGGACGACCGCCGGATCGAACTGCGTGCCCGCGCAGCGGCGCAGCTCCGCGAGCGCGGCCTCCGCAGGGACGGCGGGCTGATAGACGCGGTGGCGGGTCATGGCGTCGAAGGCGTCGCAGACGGCGATGATGCGGGCGCCGGCCGGGATGTCCTCGCCGCGCAGGCCGTCGGGGTAGCCGGTGCCGTCGAAGTGCTCGTGGCTCGCCCGCACCAGCCCGGCGACGTCGCGCAGGGCCGGGGCGCCCTCGAGGATCCGCTGGCCGATGAGCGTGTGGCTGCGCATGAACTCCCACTCGTACGGGTCGAGCGGGCCGCGCTTCTCGAGGATGCGGTCGGGGATCGCGAGCTTGCCGACGTCGTGGAGCAGCGCGCCGAGGCGGACCGCGTCGGCGTCGGTCGCGCTGAGCCCGAGGCGCCGGGCGACGCAGGACGCGAGCTCCTGGACGCCCTCGCCGTGCCCGTGCAGCGCGCGGTCGCGCTCCTCGATGGCGAGCATGAGCGCCTGGGTGACCTGGCGGCGCGACCCGACGCGGCTCCCGGACTTGTCCTCGTACATGCGGACGTCGGCGCGGCGCAGCGCGTCGCTCGCCGTGGCGGCCTCGCCGGGGAGCAGCACGACGCCGTGGGCGGCGGTCACCGTGAACCCGCGAGCGGCGGCCGAGAGCGCCTCGGCGGCGCGCTCGGCGATCGCGTGGTGGTCGGTCGCGCCGGCGTGCACGAGCACGCAGAACTCGTCGCCGCCCATCCGGTACGCGGCGCCGATCCCCTCGACGGACTCGGCGAGGTCGGTGCCGAGCGCCGCGAGGAGCGCGTCGCCGGCGGGGTGGCCGTAGGTGTCGTTGTAGTCCTTGAAGCCGTTGAGGTCGAAGAGCGCGAGCGCGGCCTGCGACGTCTCGGTGGCGTGGTCGAGCTCGTCCTCGAGGTCGGCCATGAGCTGGCGCCGGTTGCCGAGGCCGGTCAGTGCGTCGGTCACCGAGTCGGTGCGCGCGACGCTCAGCATGAGGTTGTTGTCGTGGAGCGTGATCGCGAGTCGCCCGACGACGACCGCGAGGGCGCCCGACGCGCACGCCAGCGTGGGGATCAGCGGGTTGGGCGAGAAGGCGGTGATGACGACGATCCCGAGCGCGACGGTCCCGAGGACCACGGGCACCGCGCTGCGGACCCAGAGGTCGGGCGTGCGCTTCGGCTCCGGGCTCCAGGCGGCGACCGCGAGGAGCCAGGTCCCTGCCAGCCAGCCGAGGTCGGCGGCGCCGCCCTGGACGTGGTCGCCCACGATCGACGTGGCCAGCGCGCTCGAGTCGCCGATCGTGATCGCCACGAGCCCGGCGAGGCTCACGGCCCAGAAGTCCAGGCGCCAGCCGCCGTGGGCGACCGCGGCGGCGACGAGGCCCATGAGCAGGACGTCGGCGAGGGGATAGAGCAGGACGACGACGTCGAACCCGTCCTGGAGCGCGCCCTTGACGGGGGAGAAGAGGATGGCGGCGATGACGGCCTGGGCGACGAGCGCGCCGGTCATGCCGTCCAGCGCGGCGCCGAGCGGCAGCCGGCTCGGGCGGTCCGCGAGCATGAACGCGAGACCGGCGACGCTGAGCAGGAACGCGGAGGCGCCGAGGGCGATGCCGACGATCTCGGGCACCGCGAGCCCGAGCACGTCCCAGCCGGTCAGCGCGTTGCCCGTCATCCCCGCGACGAGTGCCAGACCGAGGGCGAGCCAGCCCCGCCGCGACGACGACCGCAGCACCCCGCGGGAGAGCACGAGCACCGCGCCGAGGAGGAACAGGACGGTCAGCCCGGCCTGGAAGGCGGCACCACCGATCGCCCCGGTCCGGAACAGACCGACGAGTGCGATCCCGGGCACGGCCCCCAGCAGGAGGACGCGCACGGGTGGTGTGAGGCGGGCGGCCATCTCCCACGTGGTCGGCGTCTGCCCGCCCGCCTTGAGCGCGTCCCCTGCCATCCTGACCGGATGGCCACGGGGGCATCCACGCCTGGCGGGCAGGGCTCGTCGCACGTCCCCGTGCGAGCGCTCGTCATCGTCCTCGCCATCCAGGTCGCCCTGGGCATCGGGCTCGTCGTGTGGGGAACCCAGGGATTCCCGCTCCCGGGCAGCGCCGACGACCCCGACCCGGCGGCTCCCGCCGGGTCGGCCGCGACCGCCGCTCCCGCGCGCTCGACGGCCGGGCGCTTCGACGGCGCCTGGGCGTGGGGCCTCCTGCGCGAGCAGGTGGCGATGGGGCCCCGTCCCGCGGGCTCCGATGCATCGCGCCGGCTCGCCTCGCGCCTGGCGTCGCTGCTGCCGTCCGGGCGCCTCGAGGCGGTGCCCGGGGAGCCGCCGGGCATGCAGAACGTCGTCGGCACGCTGCCCGGCACGAAGCCCGCGATCGTGCTCGGCGCCCACTACGACACCCTCGACATCCCGGGCTTCGTCGGCGCCAACGACGGCGCGTCCGGCGTCGCCGTCGTGGTCGCCGCGGCGCGCGCGCTGCGGCGGATCGACCGCCCGGCGGGCGCGCCGGAGCTGCGCTTCGTCCTCTTCGACGGCGAGGAGGCGCCGCCGGGCGTGGAGTTCCTGGAGGGCGGGGTGCGCGGCTCGAAGGCCTATGCCGCAGCCCACGCGAAGGAGATCGGCGCCCTCGTCCTGCTCGACATGATCGGCGACAAGGACCTCGCCATCCCGCGGGAGGCCAGCTCGAACCGCGGGCTGTGGACGAAGGTGCGCGCCGCGGCCCGCCGGGTCGGCACCCAGGGCGCGTTCCCCGACCGGGTGTCCGGCGCGGTGCTCGACGACCACACGCCGTTCCAGGAGCGCGGCGTCCCGTCGGTCGACCTCATCGACTTCACGTTCCCCGTCTGGCACACGACGCGCGACGACATGAGCGCGGTCAGCGCGCGCAGCATCGACGCGGTGGGCGAGACGATCGTGGAGCTCCTGCGGTCCGGCAGGCTACGCTGAGCCCCGTGGTCGAGAAGCTCCTCCTCGCCTCGCCGCGGGGCTACTGCGCCGGCGTCGACAGGGCGGTCCAGACCGTCGAGCGCGCGCTGGACCTCTACGGCGCGCCCGTGTACGTCCGCAAGGAGATCGTGCACAACAAGCACGTCGTCGCCGAGCTGCGCAAGCGCGGCGCCGTGTTCGTCGACGAGCTCGACGAGACGATCCCGGAGGGCGCCACCACCGTCTTCTCCGCCCACGGCGTGTCGCCCGCGGTCCACGCGGACGCGGAGCGCCGCGGGCTGCAGACGATCGACGCGACGTGCCCGCTCGTCACGAAGGTGCACCGCGAGGCCGTCAAGTTCGCCCGCGAGGGCTACACGATCGTCCTCATCGGCCATGCCGGCCACGAGGAGGTCGAGGGGACGATGGGCGAGGCCCCCGAGCACATCGTGCTCGTGGAGACCGAGGCCGACGTCGATGCCCTGGAGGTCGAGGATCCGACCCGCGTCGCCCACATCTCGCAGACCACCCTGTCGGTCGACGAGACCCGGGCGATCATCGCGCGGCTGCGCGAGCGGTTCCCGGAGATCACCGGTCCCCGGACCGACGACATCTGCTACGCCACGACGAACCGCCAGGCGGCCGTCAAGCAGATGGCCGCGCAGTGCGATCTCGTGCTCGTCATCGGCTCGCAGAACTCGTCGAACTCGCAGCGCCTCGTCGAGGTCGCCCGCGAGCACGGCGCGGAGTCCCATCTCATCGACAACGCCGGCCAGGTCGAGGAGGCGTGGCTCGACGGCAAGCGCGTCGTCGGCATCTCGTCCGGCGCGTCGGCTCCCGAGGAGCTCGTGGACGCGCTCGTCGCGCTGTTCCGCGAGCGTGGCGTGGAGTCCGTCGAGGAGTTCGAGGTCGTCCGCGAGGACGTGCGCTTCATGCTGCCCAAGAAGCTGCGCCAGGACCTCGCCGCCGCGACCACGGCCTGAGCCGTGGCCGAGCCGGTCCGCTGCTGGCCGACGACGGACCCGCTCTACATCGAGTACCACGACCACGAGTGGGGTCGTCCCGACGTCGACGAGCGCACGCTCTACGAGAAGATGGTGCTCGAGGGGTTCCAGTCCGGCCTGTCGTGGGTGACGATCCTGCGCAAGCGGCCGGGCTTCCGGGCGGCGTTCGCGAACTTCGACCCCGAGGCCGTGGCGGACTTCGGCGACGACGACGTCGCGCGCCTCATGGAGGACGCGGGCATCGTCCGCAACCGCCGCAAGATCGAGGCCGCGATCGTCAACGCGCGGGCGACGGTCGCGTTGCGCGACGACGGGGGCCTGCCGAGGCTCATCTGGGCCCACCGTCCCGAGCCCGTGGCGCCGTACGGCGCGATGTCCGAGATGCCGGCGCAGGTCCCGGAGTCCAAGGCGCTCGCCAAGGAGCTGAAGAAGCGCGGGTTCGCCTTCGTCGGCCCGACGACGATGTACGCGCTCATGCAGGCCTGCGGGCTCGTCAACGACCACCTCGCGGCCTGCTGGGTGCGCGACGAGGTGCAGGCCGAGCAGGACGCCGCGCTAGCGCGGCTCGCGTAGCCATGTGCGGATCGCGTCGCCGTGCTCGTCCAGCCGCGGCGGCCGGCGCTCGACGCGCACCGGCGTGCGGTCCAGGTGCATCGGCGAGCGGACCGTCCGCACCCCGTCCGTCTCGTCGACGGGCGCGAGGTCCAGCGACTCGGCGAACTCGAAGGCCTGCGCGACGTCGTTGATGCGCCCGGCGGGCACGCCGGCCTCCCGCAGGCGTGCCACCCACTCCTCCGCGGGCGCCGTCGCGAACGCGGCCTCGAGCTCCTCGCCGAGCTCGGCGCGATGCTGCAGGCGCGCCGTGTTCGTCGCGAAGCGCGGGTCCTCGGTGAGCTCGGCGCGTCCGAGCTCACCGCAGAGCCGCGCGAACAGGCCGTCGCTGCCGACGGCGAGGGCGAACGGGCCGTCCGCCGCCTCGTACGTGCCGTAGGGGACGATGCTCGGATGGTCGTTGCCCATGCGGTGGGGCACGACGCCGGTGTTGAGGTAGCCGGAGGCGAGGTTCAGCAGGCCCGCGAGCGACGTGTCCAGCAGCGACACCTCGACGTGCTGGCCGACGCCGTCGCGGTCGCGCGCACGCAGGGCGGCCAGGATCCCGTTGGCCGCGTGCAGCCCGCAGAGCATGTCGACGAGCGCCGTGCCGGTCTTCAGCGGACGCCCGTCGGCCTCGCCGGTGATGCTCATGAGGCCGCCCATCGCCTGCAGGAGGAGGTCGTAGCCGGGCAGCGTCCGCGCCGCCTCTCCGGTCCCGAACGCGCTGATGGTGCAGGTGACCAGCCGCGGGTGGGCGGCGCGCAGGTCGGCCGGATCGAGCCCGAGCTTCGTCATCGTGCCCGGGCGGAAGCTCTCGACGAGGACGTCGGCGCGCGCGACGAGCTCGCGGGCCAGGGCGACGCCCTCCGGGTCGGCGAGGTCGAGCGCGACCGAGCGCTTCCCGCGGTTGAGGCCGAGGTAGTAGGTCGCGCCCTCCTCGACGTAGGGCGGCCCCCAGTGACGCGTGTCGTCACCGGTCTCCGGCCGCTCGATCTTGACGACGTCGGCGCCGAGATCGGCCAGCGTCATCGTCGCGAGCGGACCTGCCAGCACGCGTGAGAAGTCGGCGACGATCAGACCGTCGAGGGGACCCGGTGCGACCACGGCCGGGCAGCGTACCCTGGGCGCCTTGACCACGCTCGTCGTCTCCGACCTGCACCTCGGCTCGAGCACGGCGGCGGACGTGCTCCGGCGCGGAGCCGCGCGCGAGCAGCTGCTCGCGCGCCTGGAGGGCGTGGACCGGCTGGTCCTGCTCGGCGACCTCCTCGAGCTGCGCCACGGCCCCGCCCGCGAGGCGCTCGCGGTCGCCCGCCCGGTGCTCGCCGACATCGCGGCGGCGCTCGCGCCCGGGACCCCCGTCGTCATCGTCCCCGGCAACCACGACCACGCGCTGATCGACCCGTGGCTCGTCGGGCGCGGCCGCCGCGGCGCCCCCGAGCCGCTCGGGCTCGCCGAGGCGGTGTCGCCGCGCAAGGCGTCGCCGCTGGCCGCGGCGATCGAGCGCGCGATGGCGCCCGCGAGCGTCGAGCTCTCCTATCCCGGCGTCTGGCTGCGCGACGACGTCTGGGCGACCCACGGCCACTACCTCGACGTCCACGCGACGCTGCCGACGTTCGAGCGGCTCGCCGCCGGCGTCATGTCGCGGCTCGTGGGCCCGGTGCCGCAGCCGCAGGCCACGCCGGACGACTACGAGAGGGTGCTCGCGCCGGTCTACGCCTGGATCGACGCTGCGGCGGAGCGCGCGGCGCCCGGCCGCGCCGCGGCGGGCTCCGGGAGCGCCGTGCAGGCCTACCGGCTGCTCAGCGGCGGCGGTCGCCGCCCGATGGCCGCGCGCGCCGTCGCGGGCCTGTTCCCGCTCGCGATCCTCGGCATCAACCGCCTCGGCCTCGGCCCGGTGAGCGCCGACCTGCGCGGCCCGGAGCTGCGTCGCTCCGCGCTGCGCGGGATGGGCGAGGCGGTGATGCGCCTGGGCGTTCCCGCGCGCCACGTGATCTTCGGCCACTCCCACCGGGCGGGTCCGCTGCCCGGCGACGACGTCGCCGAGTGGCACGTCCCCGGCGGCCCGCAGCTCGTCAACGGCGGCTGCTGGATGTACGAGACGCACTTCCTCGGCGGTCCCGACCCGCGCGCCAGCCCCTACTGGCCGGGCGGGCTCACCGTGGTCGACGACGAGGGCCCGCCGCGGCTCGAGCGTCTGCTCGAGACCGTCCCCGCGGCAGACCTGCGCGGCGCCGATTAGGGTCGCGTCATGCGAACCCGCTTGTCGGAGGAGTACGGACTCGCGGTGCCGGTCGTCGCGGCCGGCATGGCGTTCATCGCGCGGGCTCCACTGGCGGCCGCCGTATCCGCCGCGGGTGGCCTGGGCACGATCGGGGCGAGCGCGATGCCGCCGGAGCTGCTGGAGGCCGAGATCGCCGCCGTGCGTGCGGTCACCGAGCGGCCGTTCGCGGTGAACATCATCCCGCGCTTCGCGGGCCCGGAGCTCATCGCGGCCGCGGCAGGCGTGCCGGTCGTGACGTTCTTCTGGGACGACCCGGACCCGGCGTGGTTGGAGACGCTGCACGACGCCGGCACGCGCGTGTGGTTCCAGGTCGGCTCTCCGGCCGAGGCGGTCGCCGCCGTCGACGCCGGGGCGGACGCCGTCGTCGCGCAGGGCATCGAGGCGGGCGGGCACAACCGCAGCGTGGCCGGGACGATGACCCTCGTGCCGGCGGTGACCGACGCGGTCGCGGTTCCCGTGATCGCCGCCGGCGGCGTGGCCGACGGGCGCGGGCTGGCCGCCGTGCTCGCGCTCGGCGCCGACGGCGCGCTGCTCGGCACGCGGTTCATCATGAGCGCCGAGGCCGACGCCGCGGCCGCGTACCGCGAGCGCATCGCCGCGGCTGGGGTCGGCGACACCGCCCGCAACAACGTCTTCGGGCTCGAGTTCCCCGACGCGACCGTCCGGGGCCTGCGCACCGCGATCGTGGCCGAGTACGAGGGGCGCGACCACCCGGCGCCGTACGCGGGGCTCGATCCCGCCGAGCTCCCGGTCATCGGCGCCACGAGCATGTTCGGCCAGGAGATGCCGCTGCGGCGCTTCAACGGGTTCCCTCCGGTCGCGTCGGCGACCGGGGACTTCGACCAGATGAGCCTGCTGGCGGGCGAGACCGCCGGGCTCATCGGCGACGTGCGCCCCGCAGCGGAGATCGTCGCGGCGATCGCGGCCGAGGCCGAGGCGCTCGTGCCTTCATCCAGGCTTCAGGGCGGGCGCTAGCGTCGACGTACCGTGCAACGCCCGCGCCGACCCTCCGCCGTCACCGCCCTCTGGGGGGCGTTGGCCTGCCTGGTCGCGCTCGCCGCGGTCGGGTTCGGCGCCGCGTTCTCGGACACCGTCCAGGCGATCGACGCCTCGGCCGCCGCGGGCTTCGTCGCCGCCGCGCCCAGCGGACTCGGCGTCTTCACGTCGCGCGTCGCGGGGCTCTGCGACGAGGGGCCGTACATGCTGATCGGGCTCGCGATCGTCGGCGTCGCGCTCCTGCGCGGGCGGATCGCGCGGGCGGGCGCAGTCGCCGTGCTGCTCGTCGTCACGGGCCTCACGACGCAGACGCTGAAGTCCACGTTGGGACACCCGCGCGCGGGCGAGATCCTCGGCGTCGACATGGGCTCCTGGCCCAGCGGCCACTCGACGGCGGCGATGACGCTCGCGCTGTGCGCGGTCCTCGTCGCGCCGCGCGCGCTGCGGGGCGCCGTCGCGGTCGTCGGCGCGGCGTTCGCGCTGGCGGTCGGGTTCGGCGTGCTCGTCATGCAGTGGCACCTCGCGACCGACGTCGCCGGCGGCTACCTCGTGGCCACCGGCTGGATGCTCGTCGCGGTCGCGGTGCTGACGGTCGTCGAGCGGCCGGCTCCCGCCGTCACGTCCGCGGCGACGCGCCGCTGGGGGTGGATCGCCGTCGCGGCGGTCACCGGCATCGCCGCCGCGCGGCTGCACTCCGACGGCGCGGCGACGTTCGCGCTCGAGCACACCTGGGCCGCGGCGACCGCCGCGGGGCTGTGCGTGCTCGCCGCCGCCCTCGCGGCGACGTTCGCGGCGACGCTACGCCGCTAGGCCCAGGCTCGAACTGGACCGCGTGGCAGACGACGCCGGGGCCGGGCTCCAGCTCGAGGACGCCCTCGGTGTGCACCGGGTGCTCCAGCAGCGCGTGGACGCCGGTCCAGCCGATCTCGCGGGCCTCGCCGTTGACCGCAACGGTCCCCGCGCCCTCGAGGACGGCCCACACGGCGCCCGCCTCGTAGGGGCCTGACCAGGCGCCCTCCTGGTCGGCGGTGGGCACGACGAGGTCGGCGCCCGGCGCGTCCTGCGGCCGCAGCGGCGCGACGAGCTCGCGCTCGATCCCGAGCAGCTCCTGGATCGCCAGCTCGGTCTCGTCGAAGCCGCCCAGGCCGTAGTGGTACTCGAGCAGCCGGGACTCGCCGGTGAACAGATAGCGGGCGGGCCAGCCCTTGTTGCCGAAGTCGTGCCAGAGGTGGAAGTCGTGGTCGAGCCCGACGGCGTGCTCGATGCCGAGGCGCTCGACGGACGCGCGCACGACGTCCTCGTCGAGCGCCGGCGCGTGGCCGGGCGCGTGGATCGAGACGACCCGCAGCCCGTCGTCGGCGTAGCGCTCGTGCCACGCCCGCACGTACGGCAGGGTGCGCAGCGAGTGCGCGCGGCAGACGTCGAAGAACTCGATGAGCACCGGCCGGCCGCGCTGCTGGTCCATCCGCAGCGACGCGACGTTGATCCAGCGCATGGCGCGTGGGAACGCCGGGGCGTGGATGTGGTCGACGGGCGCGCGCACGGTCGCCGACGGTAGCCGACGGCGTTCCGGGGACCGCCATCTACGATGTCCGGCGTGCTCGTGGTCCCCCCGATCGCCCACGGCCTCGTGGGCCGGACGGACCTGCCCATCCCCGCCTGGCTGTTCGGCTGGGGGGCCGCGGTGGTCCTCGTCTTGTCGTTCGTCGCGCTGGCCGTGCTGTGGCCGAAGCCGCGCCTGGAGGGCGCGCGCGAGCGGCGCGTGCTGCACGTGCCCGCGTGGCTGGAGATCCCGTGCGGGCTCATCGGCATCGCGCTGTTCGTGCTCGTCGTCTACGCGGGCCTCGAGGGCGCGCAGGTGGACACCGCGAACCTCGCGCCGACCTTCGTCTACGTGCTGTTCTGGGTCGGGCTGCTGCCGCTGCAGGTGCTGCTCGGCGACGTGTTCGCGCTCTTCAACCCGTGGCGCGCGGTCGGGCGCGCGGTCGGCTGGGTGTCCGGCCGCCTCGCCGGCGACTCCCTGCCGGAGCCGATGGCGTACCCGGAGAAGCTGGGTCGCTGGCCCGCGGCGATCGGGATCCTCTGCTTCGCCTGGCTCGAGCTCGTCTCCACGAGCCGCTCGGACCCGTCGACGCTCTCGGTCCTCATCCTGGCCTACGCCGCCATCCAGCTCGTCGGGATGAGCCTCTACGGGGTGTCGCAGTGGGAGCGCTACGGCGACGCGTTCGCCGTCTACTTCAACCTCTTCGCGCGTCTGTCGCCGCTGCGCTGGGAGCGCGGGACGCTCTACGTGCGCGCGCTGCTGTCGGGCGTGACGACGCTCGACGCCGTGCCCGGGACCGTCGCGCTGCTGTGCACGATGATCGGCACGACGACGTTCGACGGCTTCTCCAACGGACCCGTCTGGTCGGATCTCGCGCCGGAGATCACCGACGTCTTCACCTCGCTCGGATTCGGGCAGGCGACCGCGCTGCAGCTCGCGTTCACCGTCGGCCTGCTCGCGGTCGTCGCGATCGTGTCGCTGCTGTACCGCGCGGGAGCGGCCGGGATGCGGTCCGTCGCCCCCGAGCACTCGACGACGTGGCTCGCGCGCACGTTCGTGCACACGCTCACGCCGATCGCCCTCGCGTACGCGGTCGCGCACTACTTCTCGTTCCTCGCGTACCAGGGCCAGGCGCTCGCCTACCTGGCGTCCAACCCGCTCGGCCGCACGCTCGCGGAGGGCGACAACGGCTGGCTGGGCACGGCCAACTGGGGGATCGACTACACGTGGGTCGGCGCGAGGACCATCTGGTACGTCCAGGTCGGCGCGCTCGTCCTCGGCCACGTGGCGGGCCTCGTGCTCGCCCATGACCGCGCGCTCAAGGTCTTCCCCGATCCCAGGGAGGCGACCCGCTCGCAATACTGGATGCTCGTGGTCATGGTCGCCTTCACGAGCCTCGGGCTCTGGCTGCTCTCGGTCCGATGATCGGCGTGCCGCCGATCGCCCACGCGGGGCACTGGATCGCGTCGTTGCTCTACGTCGCGCCGGTCGCGCTCATCGTCGGCGCGCTGCTGTGGCAGAACTGGCGCGACAAGCGCCGCAAGGCCGACTCAGGCCACTAGGTCGTCTCGCCGGCCTGCAGCTGGCGGATGTCGTGCGCCAGGCCCTCCGGCGTGATCCGGTCGACCGGCCAGCCGATCCGCTGCATCCCGCTGCCGTCGACGAGCACGACGTAGGCGGAGTGCTCGCGCCCGTCGCGCTGCGGTGCGATGCCGTACGCGTCCCACTGGCGCTTCAGCGCCGGCGTCGAGCCCAGCGCGAAGTGCATGCGCCCGATCATCTGCTGCTCGACGAGGAACCGCTTGGCGTTGGACTCCGTGTCGTTCTTCGGGTCGACGCTCACCGCGACGACCGGGACGTCGGTCTCGAGGTCGTCGAGCGCGCCCCGGATCTGCTGCGCGGTGAGCGGGCAGGTGTCCTTGCACGTCGAGTACATGAAGGTCATGACGACCACCTGGCCCTTGTAGCGGGCGAGCGAGAGCGGCTGGCCGGCCTCGTCCTTCAGCCCGGTGAACGGCTGGGCCGGGAGGTCCGGTGGACGGAGGGATCCCTCGAAGCCGGTGGCGGAGCCCACCGTCTCCTGACCTCCCCGGAAGGCGACGAACCCGGCGACGGCGATGAACAGCAGGCCCAGCGCGACGATGAGCGTCAGACGCACGCGGGCGGGCACGTGGCAGCAGGGTAGTGTCGATGCCGCTGGTTGGCCTTCGGGGGGCCCTATACTTTCTGAAGCGCCCCATTCCCGACCCAGTTTCCATCCAATGCCATCAGGTTCAGAGTTCATCCGTCAGATCAAGGACCAGGTCCAGGAGATCGATCCGGCCGAGGTCAACGAGCTGACGCACGAGGGCGTTGCGATCGTCGACGTCCGGGAGACCGAGGAGACCGAGTCGGGCCTCCTGCCCGGGGCGAAGCACGTCCCGCGCGGCTACCTCGAGTCCCGCATCGAGGGCGTCGTCCCCGACCGCTCGACCCCCGTCGTCATCTACTGCGCCTCCGGCACGCGCTCCGCGCTCGCCGCCCACACGCTCACCGAGCTGGGCTACGAGGACGTCCGGTCGATGACCGGCGGCATCACGCTGTGGAAGGACCGCGGCTACAAGGTCGACGTCCCGCGCAAGTTCACCCCCGAGCAGCGCGAGCGCTACTCGCGCCACTTCCTGCTGCCGGAGATCGGCGTCGAGGGCCAGCAGAAGCTGCTCGACGCCAAGGTGCTCCTGCTCGGCGCAGGCGGCCTCGGCTCCCCGACCGCGCTGTACCTCGCCGCCGCGGGCGTCGGCCAGATCGGGATCGTCGACGACGACACCGTCGACCTCTCCAACCTCCAGCGCCAGGTCATCCACACGACCGACCGCATCGGGGTCCCGAAGGTCGACTCGGCCGAGATCTCCATGAAGGAGATCAACCCGGACGTCAACGTCGTGAAGTACGAGACGCGCCTCGACGCCTCCAACGTCATGGAGATCATCGAGGGCTACGACGTCATCGTCGACGGCGTCGACAACTTCCCGACCCGGTACCTGCTCAACGACGCGACGGTGCGCCTGCAGATCCCGGTCGTGAGCGCCTCGATCCTCGGCTTCGACGGCCAGCTGTCGGTCTTCCAGCCCTACGAGGGCCCCTGCTACCGCTGCCTGTACCCCGTGCCGCCGCCGGCCGAGCTGGCGCCGTCCTGCGGTGCCAACGGCGTCCTGGGCGTGCTGCCGGGGACGATGGGCCTGCTGCAGGCGACCGAGGTCATCAAGCTCGTCGTGGGCACGGGCGAGCCGCTGGTCGGCCGGCTGCTGCTCTACGAGGCGCTGGGCGCCACGTTCACGGAGCTGAAGGTCCGCCGCGACCCGGAGTGCCCGGTCTGCTCGCGGCCGCCCGAGGAGATCTCGGACGACGAGATGGGCGTGTTCCCGGACTACGAGGCGTTCTGCGCCGCGGCCGGATAGCCTCGCGGACCTTCATGGCCACTGTTCGCATTCCCCCTGTCCTGCGCTCGTCGACGAACGGCGAGCGCGAGGTCGACGCCAAGGGCGACGACGTCGGCGCCGTGCTGCGCTCGGTCACCGCGCTGCACCCGGCGACCGAGACCCAGCTCTTCGCCGACGGCGGCGACCTGAACCGCTACGTCAACGTCTATCTCAACGACGAGGACGTCCGCGTGCTCGACGGGCTCGAGACGCCCGTCGGCACGGGAGACGTCCTGGTCATCCTCCCGGCCATGGCCGGGGGCGCCGGCTAGGCCGAGGCGAGCTCGGCGCCCTGCGCCAGGGCCTCGAGCTTCGCCCAGGCGATCTGCGGGTGCACGCGGCCTCCCAGGCCGCAGTCCGACGCCGCGATGACGCGCTCGGCGCCGACGGCGTCGACGAAGCGGCCGATCCGGTCGGCGACGAGCTGCGGGTGCTCGATGACGTTCGTCGCGTGCCCCACGACGCCGGGGACGAGGACGACGTCGTCGCGCAGCTTCGTGTCCTGCCAGACGCGCCATTCGTGCTCGTGGCGGGCGTTGGCCGCCTCGAAGGAGTACGAGCCTGCGTCGATCTGCACGAGCATGTCGACGAGGTCGCTCATCGCGATGTCGGTCGAGTGCGGGCCGTGCCACGACCCCCAGCAGCAGTGGAAGCGGATGAGCTCGCGCGGGATTCCGCGCAGGGCGTGGTTGAGCGCCTCGACGCGGACCATCGTGAACTTCTTGTAGTCCGCCAGCGACGGCTCGGTCGCGAACTGGTCCCAGTTGTCCGCGAAGGAGGGCTCGTCGATCTGGACGATGATGCCCGCGTCGGTGATGGCGAGGTACTCCTCGCGCATCGCCTCCGCGCACGCCCAGACGAACTCCTCCTCCGTGGCGTAGTGCGCGTTGCCGATCCGCGAGAGGCTCGGTGCACCGAGCGAGCACAGGAACGCCTGCTCGATTCCCGCGGCCTCCATTCCCGCCTTCAGGTTCGCGATGTCGCGCTGCACCTCGTCGTGGCCCGTGTACGTCAGCGGTTCCACGCAGACCGGGAAGGTGAACCTCTCCTCCGCCGACCTCCCGCCGCGAACCCCTGTGAGGATGCCGACCTCCGGGTCGAAGTACGCATCGGGGAATCGGTTCCAGTCGCGGCGCTCCAAGAACGTCCCGAGCTTGATCGTCGACGCGGGATCGGCCCTGGGCGTGTCCTCCATCTGCTCGCTGTGGTCGACGCCGCCGAGCCGGCTGTAGATGTAGCTCCACCAGGCGCCGTAGTCGACCTTCTGGCCCATCGCGTGGCCGTACTCGCCGTCGTTGGGCAGGTCGATGCCGATCTCGCGCTGACGCCGGACGACGTCGACTGTGGCGTCGTGCAGCGCCTGGGCGTAGGCCTCCTCGTCGACCCCCTCGCCGTCCATGCGGCGGCGGTTGAGCTCGATGAGGTCGTCCGGCCGCGGCAGGCTCCCGGCGTGGCTCGTCCGGATGGCGCCGGTCATCGTCAGGCCACGGAGAGCCGACGCGACGCCAGCTCCGCGCCCTGCGCCAGCGCCTCGAGCTTGGCCCACGCGATCTGCGGGTGCACCCGCCCGCCGAGGCCGCAGTCGGTCGCGGCGATGACGCGGTCCGGGCCGACCGCGTCGGCGAAGCGCTCGATGCGGTCGGCGACGAGCTCGGGATGCTCGAGCACGTTCGTCGCATGGCCGACGACGCCGGGGACGAGGACCACGTCGTCCGGCAGCGGGGCGTCCTTCCAGATCCTCCACTCGTGCTCGTGACGGGCGTTCGCCGCCTCGAAGGAGTACGAGCCGGCCTCGATCTGCACGAGCATGTCGACGAGGTCGGCCATCCCGATGTCGGTCGAGTGCGGGCCGTGCCACGACCCCCAGCAGCAGTGGAAGCGCACGAGCTCGCGCGGGATCCCGCGCAGCGCGTGGTTGAGCGCCTCGACGCGGACCATCGTGAACTTCTGGTAGTCCGCCAGCGACGGCTCGCTCGCGAACTGGTCCCAGTTCTCCGCGAAGGACGGCTCGTCGATCTGGACGATGATGCCCGCGTTCGTGATCGCGAGGTACTCCTCGCGCATCACCTCCGCGCACGCCCAGATGAACTCCTCCTCGGTGGCGTAGTGGGTGTTGCCGATCCGTGAGCAGCTGCCCGGGCCGAGCGAGCACAGGAACGCCCCGGTGGCGCCCGACGCCTCCATCCCCGCCTTGAGGTTCGCGATGTCGCGCTCGGCGTCGGCGTGCCCGACGTACTTCAGCGGGCCGTCGCAGACCGGCAGCATCATGCCCATCTCCGGCTCCTCGCCGGCCGTCGACTTCGCGCGCGCCGCGACGCCGGACTCCGGGTCGCCGTAGGCATCGGCGAACCGGTTCCAGTCGCGCCGCTCGGCGAACGTCCCGAGGGTGATCGTGTCCTTCGGCGCGGCGGCCTGGATCTCGGGCATCGGCACCATCCGGCCGAGCCCGTCGAGCCGGGTGAAGATGTAGCTCCACCACGCGCCGTAGTCGACCTTCGCGCCCATCGCGTGGCCGTACTCGCCGTCGTTGGGCAGCGTGATGCCGATCTCGGTCTGGCGCTTGACGACGTCGACGGTCGCGTCGTGCAGCTGCTGCGCGTAGTCGGCCTCGTCGACGCCCTCGCCGTCCATGCGGCGGCGGTTGAGCTCGATGAGGTGGTCCGGCCGCGGAAGGCTGCCCGCGTGGCTCGTCTGGATTCCCATGCGTCCTCTCCTCAGATGACCCTGGTCGCTACGCGCGCCACGCTTCCAGATCAGCCGATCGGGTGGAACCCCGACGGTCTAGATTGGGCGCTCTGCGCATAGCGCTCTTCATCGCATGCTTCAACGACACGCTCTTCCCGGAGACCGGGAAGGCAGTTGTGAGGCTGCTCGAGCGGCTCGGGCACGAGGTCGTCTTCCCGGAGGAGCAGACCTGCTGCGGCCAGATGCACGCGAACTCCGGCTATCAGCTGGAGGCCGTGCCGCTGGCCCGTCGGTTCGTGCGCGTGTTCGGCGAGTACGACGCGATCGTCACCCCGTCCGGGTCGTGCGCCGCGATGGTCCGCGACGGCTACCCGCGCCTCGCCGAGCTGGCGGAGGACGACCGGCTCGCCGGCGAGATCACCGCGGTCCGCCCACGCGTCCACGAGCTCAGCGAGCTGCTGGTCGACGTCCTCGGCGTCGAGGACGTCGGCGCGTACTTCCCGCACCGCGTGACCTACCACCCGACCTGTCACGGGCTGCGCCTGCTCAAGGTCGGCGACCGCCCGCTGCGCCTCCTGCGCCAGGTGCGGGGCATCGACCTCGTCGAGCTGCCGGAGGCGGAGACGTGCTGCGGCTTCGGCGGGACGTTCGCGGTGAAGAACGCCGACACGTCGGCGGCGATGCTCACGGACAAGCTGCGCGCGGTGCTCGACACGCGCGCGGAGATCTGCACCGCGCTGGACAACTCGTGCCTGCTGCACATCGGCGGCGGGCTCTCCCGCGCGCGAGCCGGAACGCGGACCGTGCACCTCGCCGAGATCCTCGCCTCGACGGAGGGCGCGTGACCGGCGAGGGCTTCCCGGCGGCGGCACGCGAGGCGCTGGCCAACACCCAGCAGCGGCGCAACCTCGGCCACGCCACGCGGACGATCCGGGCCAAGCGCGCGGCCGTCGTGGGGGAGGTCGCCGACTGGGAGGCGCTGCGCGACGCCGGTGCCGCGATCAAGGCGAGCGCGATGGCGCGCCTGCCCGAGCTCCTCGAGCAGCTCGAGGCGTCGGTCCAGGCGGCCGGCGGCCAGGTGCACTGGGCGCGCGACGGCGCGGAGGCCAACGCGATCCTCACCGGCATCGTCAAGGCCCACGGCGCCACCGAGGTCGTGAAGGTCAAGTCGCTGGCCTCGGACGAGATCGAGATGAACGAGGCGCTCGCGGCCGAGGGCATCACCGCGCAGGAGACCGATCTCGCGGAGCTCATCGTGCAGCTCGGCGACGACGAGCAGTCCCACATCCTCGTGCCCGCGATCCACCGCAACCGCGCGGAGATCCGCGAGCTGTTCCGGCGCACGCTCGACGACGCGGGGGACCTGAGCGACGATCCCGCGGAGCTCGCAGAGGCGGCCCGGCGCCACCTGCGCAAGCGGTTCCTGTCGGCCAGGGTGGGCGTCAGCGGCGCGAACTTCGCCGTCGCGGACACGGGCACCGTCTGCGTCGTCGAGTCCGAGGGCAACGGGCGGATGTGCACCACGCTCCCGGACGTCCTCGTGACGGTCATGGGCATCGAGAAGGTCGTCCCGGCGTTCGAGGACCTCGAGGTGATGCTCCAGCTGCTCCCGCGGTCCTCGACCGGCGAGCGCATGAACCCGTACACGTCCCTGTGGACCGGCACCACCGACGGGGACGGGCCCTCCGAGTTCCATCTCGTCCTGCTCGACGGCGGCCGCACCGACGTCCTCGCCGACCCGCACGGGCGCGACGCGCTGCACTGCATCCGGTGCTCCGCCTGCCTGAACGTGTGCCCCGTCTACGAGCGCACCGGTGGTCATGCCTATGATTCGGTGTATCCAGGCCCGATCGGTGCGATCCTGACGCCGCAGCTCGCCGGGCTGCGCGAGGGCCGCACGCTTCCGTGGGCCTCGTCGCTGTGCGGCGCGTGTTACGAGGTCTGCCCCGTGAAGATCGACATCCCCTCCATGCTGGTCCACCTGCGCGGGCGCATCGTGCGCGACGCCGCCGAGCACGGCGGCCTGCGCGGACGGCTGAGCGGCGAGCGCCTGGCGATGGAGGGCCTCGCGCGGGTGTTCGGCAGCCGACGGCGCTACGAGGCCGCCCAGAAGGCCGGCCGGGTCGGGCAGTGGCCGCTCGCGCGCGGCGCGGGGAGCATCGAGCACGCGCCGGGCCCGCTGCACGCGTGGACCGCGTTCCGCGACCTGCGCGCCGTGCCCGGGGAGGCGTTCCGCGACTGGTGGCGAACCCGATCGTCATGACCGCTGCGCGCGAGGACGTCCTGGGCCGCATCCGCACCGCGCTGGGCCCCGAGCCCAGGGTGATCGAGATCCCGCGCGACTACGTCGTCGCGTCGTCGCTGCAGCGCGACGCGCAGGTCGAGCGCTTCGCCGAGCGCGCCGCGGAGTACCGCGCGACCGTCTGGCGCTGCTCCGAGGCCGACGTGGCCGCAGCCGTCGGCGCCGCGCTGCGCGACCACGGCGCCCGGCGCCTCGTCGCGCCGTCCGACCTGCCCGCCGACTGGCGGCCGGAGGGCATCGAATGGCTCGACGACGGCCATGGCCTCGGCGTCGAGGAGCTGGACGCGTCCGACGGCGTCGTCACGGGCTGTGCGATGGCGATCGCGGACACCGGCACGATCGTCATGGACGCGGGAGAGCGCCAGGGCCGCCGCGCGCTGACGCTGCTGCCCGACCTCCACGTCTGCGTCGTGCGGTCCTCGCAGGTCGTCGGGACCGTGCCCGAGGCGATCCGCAGGCTGGGCGAGGCCGTCCGGACCGGCCGGCGCCCGGTGACGTTCATCTCGGGCCCGTCCGCCACGTCGGACATCGAGCTGAACCGTGTCGAGGGCGTGCACGGGCCGCGCCGCCTCGAGATCGTCCTCGCCGCGCGTTGAGCGTGCGCGGTCTCGCCCTCATCGCCGCCGGTGCGGTCGCGCTCGCCCTCGTGGGCGCGTCGACCGCGGTCGCGGCGCCGGAGACCGTGAACCGCGCGGAGGTCCGATGGCGGCTCGGCGACCGCCTCGACGATCGGCTCGCGCGCAGCTGCATCCGGCCGCAGGTGACGTCGCGCAGCGGCGGCGGCTACACGAACGCGACGTACACGCAGAACGGGCCCGCGACGGGCACGGTCGACGCCACGTCACGGACCGGCGGCGCCGTCCTGAGCCAGGGCACGCTGCGCTTCGCGAAGACCCGCCGGGCGGCGCGCGGGACGCGCAGCCTGCCCCTGGGTCAGCTCGGCGTCCAGCTCACCGGGCAGGGCGGGTACCTCGTGAGCAGGACGGGCGGGCGCGTCCAGCGGATCGCGAGCATCCCGCGCATGACCCTGACGAGCGGGCCGGTCGTGCAGCGCGGCGCCAGGGTCCCGAGCACCTTCCGCCTGACGCTCGGCGGCACGGCGCGCGCGCTCGCGCCGCTCGCCGGGCTGGGCGACGCCCGCTGCCGGGGCGGTCGCGCGCGCTCGGGCGTCAGGACCGGGGCTCCCGTCGGCACCGTCAGCCTCTCCGTCTCACCCTCGCGCGCCGTCGGGCTGGCCGGCTCGGTCGGGCTGCGCCTCTTCCTCGCCGCCGCCCGCGACCCGGCGACCGGGCAGCTCCTGGCGATCGAGACGCAGGCCGTCGGTGGGGCCCGCGCGGAGGGCGAGAGCATCCTGCTCCCCGTGACCGGCACGTCGCCACTCGTCCGCGGCGCAGGCGACGCGTTCCTGCCGGCCGGCACCGTCGCCACGACGGCGGGCGTCGCGTTCGCGGCCGGCGCCGCCCGGGTCGAGCTGACGAACCTGTCGTTCGTGTTCTCCGGCAGCGGCGCCCTCCAGGGCCTCACCGGCGCGGTCGCCGGCGTCCCGCAGGTCATCGCGACGGCCGGAGCGGGCGGCGTGCTCGCCGGCGAGCCCGGAGCGCTCGCGGCGATCGCCGCGGGCCTGGGCGCGCCGTCCGTCTCGATCGCCACGCTCGAGGCGACGCCCGGTTTCACCCGCACCGGCGCCGCGTAGGTGTAGGGTCGCGACGCGGGACGGTCGCCGACAGCCCACGTCGGGAGGTCGTCCATGCGTTTCGCAGCTGTCCTCGCAGGCGTCGTCGTGATGTGCCTCGGCGCCGCCGCCCTCGTCTCGGCGCAGACGACGCCCCCGACGATCACCGTCACGGCCGGCGGCAGCACGCTCACCGTGACCCCGGCCGGCACCCTCGCCTCCGGCCCGACGCGCATCGAGTTCGTCCGCACGGCGGGCGAGCCCAGCCTCTCGATCGGGGCGCTGAAGGCGGGGGTCACCGTCGAGGCGTTCACCGCCGCGCTGCGCCGCAGCGACGACGAGGCCCTCGGGATGATCGACATCGACGCGGGCGCCGACCTCAACGCGGACGAGCCGCGCTGGACCTCCACGGCATCGCTGCAGGCCGGGTCGACCTACGTCGCCGTGAACACGGAGGGCGAGAACCGCGCGGGCTTCGAGGTCACGCCGTTCACGGTCGGCACGACGCCGAACGGCGCCACCGCGCCGCGTGCCGACGCGACCGTGACGATGGTCGACCTGCGCTTCACCGGCGCCAGCACACTGCCGCGCAACGGGACGATCCGCTTCCGCAACAACGGCTGGGCGCCGCACTTCGCGGTCGCCGCGCCGCTGCGGTCGGGCGCGACATCCGCACAGATCGGCGAGGCCCTGAAGAGCAGCCGTCAGCGCAGGCTCGCCCAGCTGCTGGACTTCGGCAACGCCGGCGAGCCGCAGGCGCTCATCACCCGCGGCGCCGACGTGGTCAACCAGGTCCGCTTCCCGAAGGCCGGCAAGTGGGCGCTGATCTGCTTCTTCGAGAACCACGCCGCAGCAGGGGATGTACCGGGTGGTGAACGTCCGCTAGGCGGCCGGCACAGCTATCCGGTGGCGCGCTCGATGACCGCGTCGTCGACGAAGATCTCCGCCGGCGCGGGGCTGAGGCCGTCGGAGTAGTTGTTGACGGACCAGTGCTGGTCGGTGCACCAGTCGTCGTAGGTGCAGCTGCGGTACGCCGTCCGCACGTCGTCGACGGAGAAGATCTTCTCGCCGTTGACCGAGACCTCGACGATGCCGTCGAACTCGTTCGACTGGCGGACGCGTGTCGTGAGCTCGAACCACTTGCCGACGGGGACGCGCGCCTCCTCGTTCGTGTAGCGGCGGAAGCCGCTCTGGTCGCGATGCGGTCCCTCGAGCGTGCGCGGCCACCACACGAGCTGGGGTACGAGCTCGCCGTCCTCGTTCGTCAGATTGACGAACCAGATCGGGTCGTTGCGGTCCAGGTTCTCGGTCCGGCTCTTGAGCTGCGTGATGTTCCAGAAGCGGCCGTCGCTCGCGTCGCCTGTGAGCCGGTAGGCCTCCGGGATGAACATCCACACCCGCTGCGTGAGATCCCGTTCGGCGCGGAACTCGCGCCAGCGGAAGAGGCGTGCGCCGCCCAACTCGGTGGCGAGCGTGAGCTTCGCCGACCACGTGCCGGAGTGCGCCTGCTCGTCGCTCGCGCTGGTCTCGCCGCCGCCGCTCGTGAACTCCCCGCCGCCGAAGTCGCCGACCGCTGACGTCTCCGGGGCGTACCAGGCGCGCAGCGAGCCGTCCTCCATGTCCGCGCTCCAGAGCACCTCGGGGACCTGAGCCGTGTCGGCCCGGCTCGTGTCGGTCGCGGCGACGCCCGCGCCGCCCGGCTGCGAGGCGCTGGGGGTCTTCGACGTGCCCCACACGACCGCGTAGGCGACGCCGGCCGCGACGAGCAGCAGCAGCGCCGCGGCGACGACGATGGCCGGAAGCCGGCCGTCGATGCGCAACCCTGGTCCGGCGGGCTCGGCTTCGCGGGGCACTGAGCGCGATGGTAGCCGCAGCACCGACGATTGCGGGGGCCTGTGTCCGGAGGGAAGCTCTGGCCTCGCTCGACCGTCTTGTGGGAGTGGACGATCGCTGCCGAACCAGGATCCGCTCGCTCGTTGCGACGGCGCTGACGCGCGTCGGGAGGGCCGGCTGATGTGCGGGATCGCCGGCGTGCACGAGCACAGGGGCCGCAAGGCCGTCGACCCCCTCGGTCGCGTTGTCGATGCTCGATGCCATCGCGCATCGCGGGCCCGACGACGAGGGCCTCCACCTCACGGAGCGGATCGCGCTCGGCGCCCGACGGCTGAGCATCATCGACCCGGAGGGCGGTCACCAGCCGATCGCCAACGAGGACGGCACGGTCGTCGCGGCGTGCAACGGGGAGATCTACAACTTCCGTGCCCTCCGTGAGCGGCTGCTGCGTTCCGGGCACGTCCTGCGCACGAACGTCGACACCGAGGTGCTCGTGCACCTCTACGAGGAGCTGGGCGAGGGCCTCGTCGACGAGCTCGACGGCATGTTCGCGTTCTCGATCTGGGACGAGCGGCGCCAGAAGCTGTTCCTCGTCCGCGACCGGCTCGGGATCAAGCCGCTGTACGTCGCCCACGACGGAGAGCGCCTCGTGTTCGGCTCGGAGATCAAGTCGCTGCTCCGCCACCCCGACGTCAACGCGCGGCCCGATCTCGACGGGATCGCCGCCTTCCTCCTGCTCAAGTACGCCCCGGCGCCGCGCACCATGTTCGCCGGGATCGAGGCGCTTCCGCCCGGGCACCTGCTCGTGTCCGACGAACGCGGCGTCCGGACGCGGCAGTGGTGGGACCTGTCGTTCAAGCGCGCCGCCGAGCACCGGGACGAGCGCGACGCGACCGACGAGCTCCGCGCCCACCTGCGCGCGGCGGTGCGCAGCCACCTCGTCAGCGACGTGCCGTTCGGCGCCTTCCTCAGCGGCGGCATCGACAGCAGCACGGTCGTCGCGCTGATGACCCAGGAGCTGAACCACCCCGTCCGGACGTTCGTCGCCGGGTTCGAGGGTCCGGGCGAGGATCTCAGCGAGCTGCCGTACGCGCGGATGGTCGCCGAGCGTTACGAGACGCAGCACGAGGAGGTGATCGTCAGCGGGCGCGACCTCGCCGAGCGCGCGCACGACGTCGTCTGGCACCTCGACCAGCCCATCGCCGACATCGCGTGCCTGGCGAACCTGCTGGTGGCGGAGCTCGCGGCGCAGGACGTGAAGATGGTGCTCACCGGGGAGGGCGGCGACGAGCTCTTCGCCGGCTACGCGCGCTATGCGGGGGAGCGCTTCGCGCCGATCTTCGAGCGCGTCCCGGGTCCGCTGCGCCGGCTCGGCGCGACGTGGAGCGGCCGCTCGGACGGCCACTCGCGCCCGCGCATCGCCCTGCACGCACTCTGCCAGCCCGACGAGCAGCGGAGGCTGGCGACCTGGTTCCCGCTCATGCACCCGGACGCGCGTGAGGCGCTCGCCGTCGGCGAGCTCGCCACGGCGGTCGCGCAGGCCCCGCCGGCGACGCTCTTCGCCGACGCTCTGGCCAGGAGCGACGGCCCGGACTCGATCAGCCGGCTGCTCTACGTCGACACGAAGCAGTGGCTGCCCGACGACCTCCTCGCACGCGGCGACAAGATGAGCATGGCCGCCTCGCTGGAGGCGCGCATCCCGCTGCTCGACCACCGGCTCGTGGAGTTCGCGGCCTCCCTGCCGACCGACCTCAAGGTTCACGGCTTCACGCGCAAGTACCTGCTGCGCAAGGTCGCAGCCGAGCTGCTGCCGGAGCCGATCCTGCGTCGCAGGAAGAAGGGCTTCCCTGTGCCCATGGCCGCGTGGCTGCGCGGTGATGCGCGCGAGATGTGTCACGACCTGCTCTCGCCGGATGCCGTGCGCCGCCGGGGCCTGCTCGCGCCCGAGCGCGTGGCCGGGCTCCTGGAGGAGCACGACAGCGGCACGGCCGACAACGCACCCGTCCTCTGGGCGCTGCTCAGCCTCGAGCTCTGGCACCGCGCCTTCGTCGACGGTGAGCGGCCCGCGACCGCGGCTCCCGTCGGGACCGGCCGTGCGTAGCCCGGACTTCATGCCGACGGTGGCCCACGGGATGCGTGCCCACCTCGCGCGCACGGAGACCTTCGTCACGAACCAGGTGCGCTCGCTGCGCCGGCACCGCTCGATCGTCGTCGCCCACCACCGCAGACCGGAGACGGACGTGCCGTTGGGCGAGGGGGTCGTGGCGGACGAGCAGGTCCCGCGGCCGCTCGCCCTGGCCCAGCAGCTCGCGTACCGCACGGCGAAGGTGGCGCTCCCGTCCGCGACGAGCGCACTCGCCCGGTACGTCCACGACCAGGACGCCCGGCTCCTGCACCTGCACTACGTGACGGACGCGCGCTTCCTGCTCGGCCTCCAGCGGAAGGCCGGCCTCCCGACGGTGGTTTCGGCGTACGGCTACGACGTGTCGTCGTTCCCACGCCAGTGGCACGGGCTGGGCCGGCGTTATCTGCGCCCCGTCTTCGGTCATGTTGACCTCGTTCTCGCGATGAGCGAGGACATGCGCCGGGACGTGTGTGCCCTCGGCTGCCCCGAGGAGAAGGTCGTCGTGCACTACCACGGGTGCGACACGGCGCGCTTCCAGGGCATGGTGCGCGAGCACTCGCCGGACGCGGCGCCGGTCGTCCTCTGCGTGGGGCGCCTGGACGTCCAGAAGGGCCAGGACCTCGTGCTCCGTGCGCTGCGGCTCCTCGAGCGCCGGGGACGCGAGTTCCGGGTCGTGCTCGTGGGCGACGGGCCGCTGCGCCCGACCCTCGAGCAGCTCGTTGCCGACTTCGGGTGGCAGGACCGGGTCACGTTCGCCGGCCACGTCCGGCACGGCAGCGACGAGTTCCTCGAGCATCTGCGCCGCGCGGATCTGTTCGCCCACCCGAGCGTGACCGTGGACGGCCTGAAGGAGGGCATCCCGGGCGCGATCGTCGAGGCGATGGCGTCGGGGCTGCCGGTCGTCGCGACCTGGCACGCGGGCATCCCGGCCGTGATCGACGACGACCGCCACGGGCTCCTGGTCCCCGAGCGCGACCTCGAGGCCCTCGCCGCCGCGCTCGAGGCGCTGCTCGACGATCAGGCGCTCCGCGCGCGTCTCGGAGCGGCGGCTGCGGAGCGGGCGCGCGACGAGCTGGACCTGGTCGCGCGGACGGTCGAGCTGGAGCGGATCTACGCGCGCTTCACCGGCGCGTCCGATGCTCCGCGAGATCCGAGGGAAGGGACGCGGCACCTGGACCGTCTAGGGGACGTGGTCCTGAACCCGATGGAATCATGAGCCGTCTCGTCGGCTCGCTGCCGCGCCCCCGGCACGGCGGTTGACGATGGACGTCCGCGAGTACGTCGCCGTCCTCCTGCGCCAGCGGCGCCTGGTCGTCGCGGTCATGGCCGTCACCCTGGCGGCCGCGCTCGCATTCCTGGCGCTGAAGCAGAGTCCCTGGACGGCGGAAGCGACGGTCGCAGTGGAACCCGGCACCGCCGTGGTCGGCGGGGATGTGCGTCAGGACGACATCTCCTACCTCGAGCGACTGGTGAACACCTACGCCACGCTCGGCGCGAGCCGCGACGTGCGGGAGGGGGTTGCGCGCAGGGTCGGCCTGCCGCACGCGCCCGAGGTCCAGGTCACCCCGGTCCCGAGCACGAACCTCATGACCGTCAAGGCGACGACGCCCGACGCGCGCAGCGCGGCGCGGGCCGCGGATGCCGTCGCCGACGAGCTCATCGAGCAGGTGCGCAAGTCGTCGGCGGATGCCGTCAAGGCAGCGGAGAGCTCGTTCATGCGCCGCCGCGCGGCGCTCGAGGCCGACATCGCCCAGGCGTCCGTCCAGCTCGACTCGAGCCGCGGCTCGGGCGACCGCACGGCGGAGCGGCAGCTGCGTGAGCGCATCGAGTCGGACAGGGCGAGTCTCGACGCGCAGCGCGACACGTACGAGAACTACCAGGCCGGCCGCGAGGCGCGGGCGGGCTCCATCTCGCTCGTGACGCCCGCCCTGCACGCCACGAAGGCGAGCCGTGGGGTCGAGCAGGTCATCGTCATCGCGCTTCTGCTCGGAGGCGTGGCCGCCGCGGGGCTCGCGTTCGTCGCGGAGAACCTCTCCGGCTCCTTCCGGACGCGCGCCGAGCTCGAGGCGTCGGTCGACTCGCTGGTGCTCGCGGCGATCCCCCGCGTGTCCGGTGCGAGCCGGGACGCGACGTTCAACGGCGGATCGCAGGCGGAGGAGGCGTTCCGGAGGCTGCGGACCAACTTCCTCCTCCAGGTGCGCGAGGACGTGCAGACCGTGCTGGTCACGAGCGCCGATCCCGGCGAGGGCAAGACCACGGTCGTCGCGAATCTGGGCCGGAGCCTGGCGCAGTCCGGCCGCTCGGTGGTCCTCGTCGACGCCGATCTCCGCGCGCCGCGGCTGCACGAGTTCTTCGGCGAGCTGGTCGCGCCCGGCCTGGGTGACGTCCTGTCGGCGAGCCCGGACTCGAGGATGCCGAGCGAGGGTCGCAGCTCCAACGGGAAGGCTGCCGAGGCCGGCCTGCTGCGGCGCATCACCCACGCGCTCCGCCGCGAGAGCGGCGAGATGCGCCGCACGGACCTCGCAGCCACCGTCGGCCATGCGAGCAACGGCGGCACCTTCACCCGCGCGCTGAAGCTCGGCGTCTCCACGGGCGTCCTGGCGACGACCGGCCGCGGGACCTACCAGCTGGTCGACCGGCAGTCGCACGGGCCCGTCGGGACCGACGACCTCGGCGTCCGCCGGATCCCGAGCGTCCCCGGGCTCGCGCTCCTCCCTGCCGGGCGGTCGATCGACGATCCCGCCACGCTGCTCGGCTCGCGCGCCACGGAGCGGCTGCTCAAGGATCTTCGCCGCACCTTCGACTTCGTGCTGGTCGACTCGCCGGCCGTTCGCGCCGTGCCCGACGCGCTCGCCATCCGATTCAGCGTCGACGACGTCCTGCTGGTCGCTGGGTCCCACGTGCAGCGCGACGCGCTTCGTCTCACCCACGACGAGCTCGCACGCGCCGGGGCGCCGCCCATGGGGATCGTCCTGAACAGCGCGAGCGACGGCGGCCTCTACCCGTACGTCACATACCCGTCGCGGCACCGAGATGACGACATGTCACGCGATGGCGAGACCGGCATGCCGGAGTCGCCGCGCTTCGCGTGACGCAGCGACGCCGAATTCGAGAGGAGCCCAACAGATGTACCAACCGAGGTTGTCGGTCGTGAACCACCAGACGCACGTCGCAGTGATCGGGTGCGGTTACTGGGGCATGAACTACGTGCGCGTGCTCAGCGAGCTCCCCGACTCGCGCGTGACGGTCGTCTGCGACGAGCGCGCGGGCCGGCTCGACGAGGTGGCACGTCGCTTCCCCGACGTCCAGCTCACGACCAGCATCGAGGAGGCACTCGACGACGACGCGGTCGAGGCGGCCGTGATCTGCACACAGGCCGCGACGCATCGCGAGATCGCGGGCCGGGCGCTGGAGCTCGGCAAGCACGTGCTGGTGGAGAAGCCGTTCACCGTCGACGTCGCCGAGGCCGACGAGCTCATCGAGCTCGCGGAGAAGGTCGACCGGGTCCTCCTGACCGGCCACACGTTCCTCTACAACGGCGGCGTCCGCAGCGTGAAGACGCTGATGGACGACGGCGCGCTCGGCGACCTGTACTACGTGTACGCGCGCCGCACGAACCTCGGTCCGTTCCGCGCGGACGTCAACGCGCTCTGGGACCTGGCGCCGCACGACGTCGCGATCTTCAACTACCTGCTCGACGACACCCCGACCTGGGTCAGCGCCGTGGGCGCGCGCGTCCTGCGCAACGGCCGGGAGGACGTCGGCTTCATCTCGCTCGGCTACCCCAGCGGCCTCATCGGCCACATCCACGTGAGCTGGGCGGATCCCCACAAGGTGCGCGAGTTCGTCGTCGTCGGCAGCGACCGCCGCATCGCCTTCAACGACCTCGACGTCGTCGAGCGCGTCCGGGTCTTCGACCGCGGCGTCAAGGCCGACCCCGACGACGAGCCGACGACCTTCGGCGAGCACCACCTTCAGATCCGGGAGGGCGACATCACCAGCCCCGTCGTGGCCGGGGACGGAGCCGCTCAAGCACCTGTCGGGGCACTTCCTGCACTGCATCCGCCGCGGCGATCGCCCGCAGACGTCGGGACGCGACGGGCGCGACGTGGTGGCCGTCATGCAGGCGGTCGAGCAGTCGCTGGCGAACAACGGCGCGCCCGCCACCGTGGCGCGCGAAGGCACGTGGCTGGAGCAGGAAATTGCCGGTCCCGTTCGTTGACCTCGCCACCCAGCAGCGCGCTCTGGAGGGCGAGCTGCAGGAGGCGTTCCGGAGCGCGCTCTCGCGGACCGACTGGATCCTCGGCGCGGAGGTCGATGCGTTCGAGCGGGACTTCGCGGCGTACTGCGAGGTGCCGTACGCCGTCGGCGTCGACTCGGGCCTCTCCGCGCTCGAGCTTGTGCTGCGGGCCGCGGGCGTCGGCCCGGGCGACGAGGTCATCACCGCGGCGAACACGTTCATCGCCACGGTGCTGGCCATCTCGCACGCCGGAGCGACGCCCGTCCTCGTCGACGTCGATCCGGAGACCCACGCGCTCGACCCGGAGCAGGTCGCCGCGGCGGTGACCTCGCGGACGGCAGCGATCGTGCCCGTGCACCTCTACGGGCACCCGGCAGAGATGGACGCGATCATGTCGATCGCCGACGCCCGCGGGCTGTTCGTCGTCGAGGACGCCGCCCAGGCGCACGGTGCCCGCTACCGCGGACGTCGCGCCGGCTCGCTCGGGCACGCAGCGGCGTTCAGCTTCTACCCCGCGAAGAACCTCGGGGCGTTCGGCGACGGCGGCGCGATCGTCACGTCCGACGAGCGCCTGCGCGACGCGCTCCACGTGCTGCGCAACTACGGCCAGCGCGAGAAGTACGTCCACGTCGAGAAGGGGTTCAACCGGCGCCTCGACACGCTCCAGGCGGCGCTGCTGCGGATCAAGCTGCGCCACCTCGACGCGTGGGCCGGCCTGCGCCGCTGCCACGCCGACCTGTACGGCGCGCTGCTCGCCGACGTGGACCTGATCGCGCCGTCCGCCGCAGACCACGTCGAGGCGGTCTGGCATCTCTACGTCGTGCGGGTGGAACGCCGTGACGAGGTACGTGCCGCGCTCGGCACGGAGGGGATCCAGACGGGCATCCACTACCCCATCCCGATCCATCTGCAGCCCGCGTACGCCGAGCTCGGACTCGGCCCCGGCAGCTTCCCGGTCACCGAGCGGATCGCCGGCGAGCTGCTCTCGCTCCCGATGTACCCCGAGCTCACGCGCGAGCTCGTCGAGGAGGTCGTCGGCGCAGTCACACGGACGGTCGCCGTTTCCGGGACGACGGAGATCGCGGCCGGGCGGTGAACGCCGCGCAGCCCATCGCGCGGGTCGCCGCGCTGCGCGGTCTCCCCCGTGGCGCGGGGCTGCCGCGCCGGGCAGAGGTCGTCCTCGTGCTCGTCGCGGGGTCCGTGGCGGGAGCCATCGCCGGGGCTTCGGCGACGTCGAGCCCGTTCATGGTCGGCCTCGCGTCGGCCGCCCTGGCGCTGCCGGCGGCCGCGGCCCTGTTCGGCGGCATCCGCCGCCTGCTGCTGGCCCTCGTCGTCATCGACATCCCGCTGCAGTTCGACGTCAACCCGGGCTATCGCGACGACGTCGCCGCCCTCAGCGCCCTCAGCGGTTGGACGCTCTCCATCACGACCGTCGCGATCGTCGGGCTCTACCTGGCGTGGGCGGCGCGGCTGCTCGTCGGCCGCGATGCGCGCGACTGGCGCCCGCGGCTGGGCGCAGCCGCGATCCCGCTCCTGTTCCTCGCGCTCATGGTGCTGTCGCTCCGTGTTGCGCAGGACAGCACGCTCGCCGGCTTCGAGATCAACATGTTCGCGCAGCTCACGCTCCTGCTCGTCTACCTCGCCAGCACCGTGCGGAGCCGCAGCGACGTCTCCCTCATCGTGGTCGCGCTGCTCGTGGGGCTGTGCCTGGAGAGCCTCGTCGCGCTGCTCATGTTCGCGACGGGCGCCGACCTGCGCCCAGGCCATCACGCCGTGGCGACCGGCACCGGGGCGGTCGCCCTCACGTCCGCGCCCGATCCGGGACGCCTGGCGGGCACCTTCGGGGCGCCCAACGCGGCCGGCAGCTACTTCGCGTTCATGGTGCCGCTGGCGATCGCGATCTTCATGAGCTCCGTCCCGAAGGGGCTGCGACGCCTCGCTCTCGCGGGCTGCGTGCTCGGGCTGCTCGCCCTCGGGCTGACGCTCTCACGCGGTGGATGGATCGCCTTCGTCGTGGCCATGTTCGTGTTGGCGTTCGGCTCGCGCGGCTCGAGCCGCCGGCGGCTGTCGCGTCGCGCGCGCGTCACCGTGACGATCGCCGTCGTCGTGGTGCTGATCCCGTTGTCCGGCCTGATCGCCGGGCGGTTGCTCGGCGACGACCACGGTGCCGCATCGGGACGCGTCCCGCTCATCGAGATCTCCCTGCAGATGATCCGCGACCACCCGATGTTCGGCCTGGGGGCGAACAACTTCATCATCGCGCTCCCGCACTACACCGGCCCCGAGTTCTCCTCGGACTGGCTCAACGTGGTCCACAACCGCTACCTGCTGATCTGGACGGAGGCGGGCATCGGCGCGCTCGTGGCCTTCGTCCTGTTCCTCGTCACGACGGTGCGCAACGGCTGGCGCGCCCGCCACCATCCGGACCCACTGGTCTCTGGCGCTGCGATCGGTCTGGCCGCAGCCGTGGCGGGCATGGCCGTGCACATGAACTTCGACATCTTCCTCGCGCGGCCGCCGAACCAGGCGCTCTGGATCGCCGGCGGCGTCCTGGCGGCGCCCGTGATGAAGGTCGCGAGCGAGAGGATCCGGCGATGACCGACCTGTCCGTCGTCGTCATCACGAAGAACCAGGTCTGGAACGTGGACCGGCTCGTGGGCTCGGTGCTGCGGGAGCTCGAGGCCGTGACCGCCGCCGAGATCCTGCTCGTGGACTCGGGCTCGGAGGACGGCACCCCGGAGCGGGCCGCGCAGCATCCGATCGGCGTGGTGCGTCTGCTCCCGGACCAGCCGTTGACCGCGGCGCTCGGCCGGTACGTCGGAGGGCGGGAGACGACCGGCGAGCTCGTGCTGTTCCTCGACGGCGACATGGAGCTCTGCCCAGGCTGGCTCGACCGTGCGCTCCGAACGATGGGCGAGCGGCCCGACGTGGCCGCCGTGGCGGGAACCGTCGTGGACGTGCCCGTGGACACGCCCGGCACGACGGGGCACTGGCCCGAGGAGGTCGTGGACGCGTGGCGCAGGGCTCCCGTTCCGAGGGAGATCACGAACACCGGCGGCGCTGCGTTGCACCGTCGCAGCGTGCTCGAGGCGACCGGCTCCTTCCACCCGTCCCTGCGGTCCGAGGAGGAGCCCGAGCTGTGCCTGCGCATCCGCGACGCCGGACACACCGTGCTGCACCTCGACACGCCCATCGCACTGCACTACTCGACTCCGGCGCGGACCGTCGCAACCCTGCTGGCCCGGCGCAGGCGCCGCCTCTACGAGGGCATGGGCCAGGTGCTGCGTCATCACGTCGGCACACCGCTCGGGCGCACGTACCTCCGCGAGCGGGGGTACGGCGTCGTTCCCGGGCTCGGACTGGTCGCGGGCGCCGGGGCGCTCGCGACCGGCATCGGTGCGCGCCGCTGGTGGCCCTTCGCACTGTGGGCAACCGCCCTCTCGAGCACGGTCGGCATCCACGCGGCGCACAGGCGCAGCGTCGGCGACGCGATGTTCAGCCTCGTGCAGCGTGCGTGCATCGTCGAGGGGACGATCCGTGGGTTCCTCACCGAGCCCGCCCCGCCCGGAGCCCATCCCGCGCGCTTCGAGGTCGTGCGGCGCATTCCGATCGGAGTGCCGAGCCGGCGATGAGTCCGCGGTCAGTACCACCACTCGCCGTCGAGCACCGTGGACGCGCTCGACCGCAGCGCCACGAGGAGATCAGGATCGCTCGCATGGATCATGTGACGACCGCCCGGCCCGATGACGCAGCGGAGATGACACAGCGCCTCCGCGAGATGCACCTCGACCCGCCCGGTCACGACCGCCGCCCCCTGCGCCGCGGCGACCACGAAGAGCTCCGCAGGACGGTACGGCGTCGGCCGGCCGGCAGAGCGCCTGCGGCACCCGGCACGTCCCGTGCGGTCATGCGGCACACGAACCAACCCACGACACAGCCACGGCACCAGACGACGAGGCGCAGGATCGACGGCCTCGCACCTGCTGTCGCCACGACCTCGCCGAGGAGCCAGGCGAAGTGGGCGGGGTCGCGGAGCGGCACGACCCGGGCGCGCGGGGTAACGGAGCCGGCCTCGGCGACGAAGGTCGACACATGGAGAATCTGGACCGGAGGCACGGGCACGTCCTGCCACGTCGGTGTGACCAGCTTGGCGGGCACGATCGCGTGCAGCGGCAGCGCCGTCACGGGCAGCAGCACTCGAGACGTGCGGCGTCGGGCCGCGGCAGCCGCGGCGCGGCCGAGCCAGCGCATCGGCCCGAGCGACTGCATCCACGCGAGCGAGCACAGCGCATCGGCCTCGCCGCGCAGCGTCTGCCAGATGCGGCGCACCATCACGTTCGCGGTGTCCGTGATCGTCGCGTCCTGCGGACCACGGAGCGACTCGCGCAGGAGCAGCGAGCAGGCCATGGATCCCTCGGCTGCTCGGCTGACGGCCAGGTACGACACGCAGACGACGCGGATGGGGGCACCGTCGAAGGTCGCGCGCAGCACGTTCGCGGCGATAGAAGCCGCCAATGGCGCCGTCGTCCGAGCACGCCACGAGCGAAGGGCAGCGCGGGAGCGGCCCAGAGGCTCTCCAGGAGCGTCGCCGCAGGAACCGCCGCAGCCCTGCGCGGACCAGGAGGCCGGGAACGCCTCGGTCAGCAGCGCGGCGACCCGAGGCAGGTACTGCGTCGTCGAGCGGGAGCACGGCTGTCACGGGAGGGAGCTCCATGATCGTCAACGCCGACGACTTCGGGTTGAGTCCGCGCGTGAACGAGGCGATGATCCGGGCCTTCGACGAGGGGCTCATCTCGAGCACGACGATCATGGCGAACGTGCCGCGTTCGCGGAGGCGTCACGATCGCGCGCGAACCGCGGGCTGCTCGACCACGTCGGCACCCACCTGGTCCTGACAGAGGACGACGCTGACCGACGCCATGCACCGCTGCGAGCGCTTCTGCGACGCCGACAGGGCGCTTCACGTTCTGGCGTCAGGAGGACAGGGCGATGTGGCTCTCGTCCGACGAGCGGCGCACCGTCGCCGGTGAGCTGCGCGCGCAGATCGCGATGTGTCGGGAGTCGATCTGCCGGTGACGCACGTCGACACACATCACAACGTGCACGACCAACCGACATGGCCCCGCTGGTGCTCGACGCCGCCCGGGAGCTCGGGGTGCCCGCCGTGCGCGTCCTCGAGAACACAACAGGCCGAGCCGAGCCTGCGCAACCGGCTCAGCGTCCGATTCTTCGACACGCGCTGGCCGCGTGGGTCTCGCGCGAACGCGGTACTTCGGGACGGTCGAGGCCCATCGCGCCCTCGCGGCACGCAGCGTGGGCCGGGCAAGCTCGACGATTCGAGGTGGTGACGCACCCGGCGCTCGACGAGCGAGGCGAACTGGTCGACGCGCTCGAGCCGGACGCGTCGCTGCGGGAACTGGTCGAGGAGCTGCCCGGCCTGACGACCGCAGATCTCCTACGCAGGGCGCGCGCACGGCACTGACCGCGGCGCCGCGACGGTCGTTGTGCGCATCATGCCGGCTCAGGTCTCCCGAGGTCGGAAGCAGCCGGGCGGGCGGGGGCCGGCGGTCAGCGACGCACCCTGGCGGCAAGCAGGAGGCACCAGTCCTCGGCATTGATCGCGACGGTCGCGAGGGCCGCGGGCAGGTATACGAGCACCGCGGCGACGAGCGCGACGGGCACGGGGACGCGATCCAGCAGGATCCAGGCCATCACCGCCATGACCGCTGCCGGGAGCGAGGAACGGCCGGACGAAGGCGAACACGCGCTCCGGCGCCCCTACGCGACCGGTCGCACGTGCGAGCAGCCGCGAGTTCAGGCCAGCAGTCACAGGCGCCTGCGATGCCGGCGCCGATCGCGGACGAGGGGATGATGAGGATGATCCCGAGTCCGAGCGAGCGACCGCCATCGAAGACTGGATGCACGACGTTCTCCGCTGCCGTCCCTGGCGACGAGCGAGCGCCAGAACACGGCGCCGAGCGAGAAGAACACGATGTTGAGCGCGAGCAGGCGCAGGACCGTCGCGGCGGTCTCGAAGCCGTCCCGAAGAGGAGGCGGACGATGTCGTCGGCCCCGACGAGCAGGCAGGCGGCCAGCGGCAGCGAGTAGGCGAGCATCGCCCGCACCGCGATGCGCTGCCATCTGGCGAACACGTCCTCGGCCGTCCGGAATGCGCTGCTCAGCACGGGGAACACGTTGATCATGAACACATCGGGCAGCAGGAGTCCGAGCTCGGCGATGCGCATGCCGGCGCTGAAGAAGCCGACCTCCCGCGGCGTGGCGAGCAGGGACAGGATCACGATCTCGGGCCGCGAGAAGAGCGCGGCGATCGCCGACGAGGCCGCGAAGAGCCGCACCTCCTTGACGAGCTGCCACGCCAGCTGCGCGCTCAGCCGGACCCAGAGGCGTGCGATGAACGCGTTGATGAGGACGAAGTAGACGAGGCAGACGCAGGCCTCGATCGCGACGAAGACCCGCAGGAGGTCGACGACGTCGGCGCCGCCGGCGAGCATCCACGCGGCGATGGCGACGTACGTGCAGGACGCGATGAGTCGGGTGAAGGTCTCGTAGGCGACCTTGCCGTACGCGACGAACACGCCTCCTGGATCATGTTCAGGAGCTTCGGGACGATCGCGAGCAGGATGACCGCGACCGCGGCGCGCATCTCCGCCGTGTAGCGACGTGCGCGACGACGACCTGGTCCAGGACCGTGAGGCCCGCCGCCACGATCGCCGCGACGATGCTGAGATGCAGCGTACTAGCTCGCGGTGCGCGACTCGTGGCGGCTGATCTGCCTGACGAGGTAGATCGTCGCGACCGCCTCGCCGGCGGTCGAGATGAGCGCGAAGATCGGCCAGCCGGTCGCGTAGATGCCGAGCCCGTCGAGGCCCAGGTGCGCCGTGACGAGGATCGCCATGACGAAGCTCGTGGCCCGCTCGAGGATCTTCGAGACCATGAGCACCGCGCTGTTGCGCAGCACGCGCGCCGCGGAGCCACGGGACGAGCTCACGACGCCTGAACGCTCCCGAGCGGATGATCGGCACCGCACGCGCTGCACGCGATCGCCCTCGAGCCGCTGCCCGCAGCGACAAACGAGGACCTGACGGCCGCGCGAGGATTGCCCTTCACGAGGGTGTGGGGAGCGACGTCGCGCGTGACCACGGAACACGGCGGCGATGAAGGCGAACTCGCCGATGGTGACACCCGCCACGATGACCGCGACCACGCCGATCGTCGCGCCACGCCGGACATCGATCGGCACGAGCCAGTACCCGACGTCGTCGTACCTACTGCCACCGAGCCCGAGCGCGGCGAGCGCGGGACGAAGATCATCGTTCGTGAACACGACCGCGGGGACGACGAACACATCGTCACGAGAGTCACGCCGTCCCAGACGCTCGTTCCATTCTTCACGGTGACGCGGTCGCGGATGACCGCGCCAGAACTCGACGTAGCAGTGCCCGCCGATGTTGCAGTCTCGCCGACCGTGGCGCCTTGCAGGACGTGCGCGAAGGCCCGGACGCGGGTGCCCGGGCCCAGGTCGAGGCACTCGACGAGGGCGGTCGAGTGGATCATGTCCGTGGGGCGACCGCTGCCTCGGCGCGCGGCACCGTGTCACGCGGCGAGGGACGGGCGCGGGAAGGAGGTCCTCGTAGACCTGCAGAAGAGGGGGCACCGAGTAGCGCCACGCCAGGCCCTCCTCGACGCGCCGGCGCGCCTGTCTCGCCCCATCTAGCGGCGCCGCTGCGGATCGCCGGCGAGCAGGGCGAGGGCCGAGGCGAACGCCGCGGATCTGTTCGAGCGGCACGTACAGCGCGCTCTCGCCGGGGGTGACCCTGGTCTCGGGAAGGTCGTAGGCGACGATCGAGCGGCTCCAGGGCCATGTACTTGATGACTTGATCATCGTGGAGACGATGATTGTAGGCGTTGGATGGATCGGTGACGGTGCAGACGTCGACGACCCCGAGCAGCCGGAGGAACTCCTCGACCGACATCGCCGAACGACGAAGCCGACGATGGTCGATGGAGACTAGAGATCGGCCGCGAGAGCGCGTGTGTCCCCGAACGCGAGACCATCCCCGAACGGCACGCAGCGGGCGTCGGCGAGGCCATGGTCGTCCACGAGATGGCACATGGCCAGCAGGAAGATGGTCGAGGCCGTCGTGGTGGCTCATGGTGCCCGCCGAGCCGACGGTGAAGAGGGCTCCCGGCTCGGGAGCGGCGGAAGAGTCACGACGGACGCGATCGGGAATGGGGCCATTGCGCACGATGGCGATGCGAGACGGATAGACACCGCAGCGCTCCACCTCGACGTGCGGTGAGGAGCCGTTCGCCGTGACGACGCGATCGGCGAGGCGGCACGACAGCCACTCGAACCCCTCGAGCACGCGGCGCACGATTGCGCGCCGTCCTTCCGAGGAGTTGGCGCCGTACGAGCTCCGGAGCGAGGTCGTGGTGGTCGAAGACCACGGGCAGGCGGGCGAGCTTGAACAGCGCCGCGACCAGGACGAGCGTGTCCGGCGGGTTGTGGACGTGGACGGCGTCGACGCGCTGGCGCAGGGCGATGCGGATCGCGAGCACGAGGCAGGCGACTGTGACCCAGACGGTCTCGAAGACGTGGCCCACGAAGCCCGTCGCCGCTGTCGGCTCGACGGAAACGACGTATCGACGACGCCGTCGATGTTCTCGATCTCGCGCCTCCCGGCGCGCCCCTGCGCACGACGACGACGTCGTATCCCGCCGCGACGAGGCTGACCGCCTCCGCCGGCACGCGCGTGTCGCTCTCGTATCTGGTGTTGCCGAGCAGCGTGAGGATGCGCGGTGCGCGCGTGGCGCCTTGAAGAGATGAGTTCGCACCTCGGCGTTTGATGATGACGAACACGGTTCGCAGGAGCAGCTTGATGTCGCCCCACAGGCTCCAGTTCGTCACGTACAGGTAATCGAGCTTGATCATCTCGTCGAACGGGATCGTAGTGCGGCCGAGCAGCTGCCAGAGGCGGGTGATACCCGGCGTGAGGTCGAGCCGGCGACGGCCCCATCCGTTGATCTGCGCGTCGGTGTCGAGCGGCGATGGGACGCAGCTCGACGAGGCTCATCTCGCCCGCGCAGGACGTTCCAGCAGCTGCGGCAGCTCGTCGACGCTCGTCTTGCGCAGGACGCTTCCCACGCGGGTCACGCGGGGGTCGTGGTCGAGCAGCAGCCAGGCGGAGTGCGCGCTGCGGGCTCGCAGCGCCTCGACCTGCGCCTCGGCGTCCGTGGCCATCGTCCGGAAGCTTGTAGACACCGGAAGGGCCGATCGCGGCGCAGCCCCTCCGGTCCTGACCGAGAACACCGGCCCCTTCGAGTCGAGCTTGATGACGAGCGCGATGATGGGCAGCAGGGGCAGCGCGAGCAGGAGCACGCCGGCGGACACGAGCACGTCGAGCGTGCGCTTCATGGCCCACGACGAGCGGGAGAACCGCACCGGGTTCAGGCCGAGGACCGTGACGCCCTCGAGGTCGTCGACCTCCGTCGAGGGGCCGAGCGCATCGACGAGGGAGGGCAGCGACGCTGACCTTCACGCGTGCGTGGTTGGCCTCGCGAACCAGGTCCGTCATGTGCTGCCCGTCGAGGGCGGTGGACGCCATGATCACCCGCTCGACGTCGTTCGCCAGGCAGGCCGACCGCAGGCTGGCGGTGGTGCCGAGGTGCTCGAGGCCCTCCTCGGGAGGGCGTGCCATGCGCGCGTCGTCGAGGAAGCCGACGGGGTGCAGCCGCAGGTACGAGCACGACCGGATCTTGCGCAGCAGGAGTTGCGCGCCGTCGCCCCCGCCCACGATCAGCACGCGCTCCGGGGGGAGCGCCCGGCGCGTCAGGTTACGCACGACGCTCCGCGCGGCGAGGACCGCGGTGACGTTCAGCGCGAAGAACAGCGCGGCCTGACCCAGGACCGGTCGCTCCGCCGGGACCAGCTTGAGATAGGCCCACATGCCGAGGGTCCCGATCAGCACGGCGTGGAACACCTGGGGCACATCGTCGAGAGTGGAGTGGCCGAGACGCTTGCTGTCGCGCTCGTACAGGCCGTACAGGCGGAACAGGGCGAGCAGCGCGGCCACGTACGCGAGAGCCCAGAGCACCTGGCCCGCGGCACGACCATCGGGGTCCGCGAGCGCGAGCGAGGCGATCGTGCACAGCCCGAGCACCGCGGCGTCGGTGGCGATGAGGAGACGGCGCGTGAGGGTCGACCGGGCCGGGAGCCTGCTCGTCACCGCAGCGGCGATGCCAGAGGTCAGGGCCCGCGAGTGCGGGACGTCGACGGGGGGCGGGATGTGCGCCGGCGACTCCAGGTCGCCTGGTACGAGAGCGGCTGCATCGCCCACGCGTGCCCTCCAGGGACGACCGGGGCGCGGCCATCGTGTCCGCCGGCTGGACGTCTTGGGCCATCGTCCCCATGACGGGTCGCGCGCTCGTGAACCTTCCATGGCATGAATCGGGTCTCTCGACCGTCTTGGAGGTGTGCTGCGAAATCACCCGACTCGGCACGGGATGCGCACGATGCGGAGGTGGCGCCCGGTCATCGAGGCGTCCTGCGACCGGATCGACGAGCTCCTGCGTGCGCTCCCCGAGGCGCCTGCCCACTGGGTCGCGCGGGCCGAGGAGCTGCCGCAGCTGCAGCGGGCGCTGCACTGGATCGCGGAACGCGGCGGCACCGTCGGGCGCGAGCACCTCGACGCGGCGCTGCGCGAGGCGGGCCTCGTGCCCGACGAGGATCGTCAGCGGATGCTCCAGCGACTGCACGAGCGACAGGCCGAGCAGGAGTAGCGGGCGGCGGTGAGCTTGATCGCGCGACCCTCCCCGGCGTAGGGTTGACACATGGGAACGGATTCGGCCGGGACGGGAACGGAGCGACAGGACGCCGACGTCGTCGCCCGCTGCCGTACGGGTGAGGACGGCGCCTGGCAGGAGCTCGTCCGGCGTTTCTCGCCGTACGTCTACGCGATCACGGTCCGCGCCTACCGCCTCAGCGAGGAGGACGCCGAGGACGTGTTCCAAGAGGTCTTCCTCCGTACCTGGGAGCACCTCGGCGAGCTGCGCAACGATGCGTCCATCCGGCCGTGGATCGGCCAGCTCACGCGGCGCCTGACCATCGACCGCCTCCGCGGCAACACCCGCGAGCGCGACCGCGTGCAGCACGGCGACACGATCGCCGAGGGTCGCCACGACCCGTTCGCCGAGGTCGACGACGCGATCGTCGTGCATCAGGCGATCGCTCGGTTGCCCTCCGGCCAGCGGGAGATCGTCGAGCGGTTCTTCGTACGCGGAGAGAGCCAGGCCGGCATCGCGACGGCGCTCGGGATCGCCGAGGGCACCGTGGCCAGCCGGGTCTGCCGCGCGCGGCAGCGCCTCCGCGTACAGCTCGCGGCCTGATCCGACCGGGCCGCCCCGGCGCTGGCACTGGCCGGACATCCACTGGCGCGGACACCGCGCCCACCGGCACACTTGCCCGCATGACCTCGCTCATCGGGCTCGACATCGGCACGACGTCCGTGAAGGGCATCGCCGTCGCTCCCGACGGCGAGGTCCTCGCGGTCGCACACGCCGACTACCCGCTGTCGATCCCCCGACCGGGCTGGGCGGAGCAGGATCCCGAGGACTGGTGGCGCGCGACCCAGGAGGTCCTGGAGGCGCTCGGCCGCGACGACGCGGCCGGCATCGGCCTCAGCGGCCAGATGCACGGGCTCGTCGCGCTCGACGCGTCGGATGCCGTCATCCGCCCCGCGATCCTCTGGAACGACGGCCGCACGGGAGCGGAGTGCGAGGAGATCGAGTCCACGCTCGGCCTCGACCGGCTCGTCGCGCTCACCGGCAACCGCGCCCTGCCCGGCTTCACCGCGCCCAAGCTGCTGTGGCTGCGCCACCACGAGCCGGAGTCCTACGCGCGCATCGCCCACGTGATGCTGCCCAAGGACTACGTGCGGCTGCGCCTCTGCGGCGAGCGCGCGACGGACGTCGCCGACGCCTCGGGGACGCTGCTCCTCGACGTCGCGCACCGCACCTGGAGCGCGGAGGTGCTCGAGGCGCTGGAGCTCGACCCGGCGTGGCTGCCCGACGTGGTGGAGTCGCCGACGCGCACGGGCGAGACCTCCGACGGCATCCCGATCGCGGCGGGGGCGGGCGACCAGGCCGCCGGCGCGCTCGGTGTGGGCGTCGACCGCCCGGGACCGCTGTCCGTCGTGCTGGGCACCTCGGGCGTCGTCTTCGCCGCGCAGGACGCCTACGGCGCCGACCCCGAGGGCCGCGTCCACGCGTTCTGCCACGCCATCCCGGAGACGTGGCACGCGATGGGCGTGATGCTCTCCGCCGCGGGCGCGCTGGCCTGGCTGCGCGACGTCGCCGCCCCGGGCACGGACTTCGAGACGCTCGTCGCCTCCGCGGAGGGCTGGGAGCCGGGCGCCGAGGGGCTCACGTTCCTGCCCTACCTGGCCGGCGAGCGCACCCCGCACGCCGACCCGGACGCTCGCGGCGCGTTCGCGGGCCTGTCGCTGCGCCACGATCGCGGCGCGCTCGTGCGCGCGGTCCTCGAGGGCGTCGCGTACGGCCTGCGCGACAGCCTGGACCTCCTGCGCGACGTCGGGGCGCCCGCCGAGATCGGCCGCGTCTCCGGCGGCGGGGCGCGCAGCGACCTGTGGCTGAAGATCGTCGCGTCCGTGCTCGAGCTGCCCCTGCAGCGGGTCGCGGTGCAGGAGGGTGCGGCGTACGGCGCGGCGCTGCTCGGCGGCGTCGCGGGCGGCGTGTTCGCCGATCCCGCGGAGGCCGTGGCCGCCTGCGTGCGGCCGGGCACGGTCATCGAGCCGGACCCCGCATGGACCAGTGTCTACGCCGACGGGCGAGAGCGGTTCCGCGCGCTGTATCCGGCGCTCGGGGCCGCGGCCGCGGCGGGAGTATCCTGACCGGGGACCATGTCTGTCCCGCATCTGGAGAACCGCCCCTGCGGCGGGCGCTACGGCGACATCGTGCAGGCGATCGGCAACACGCCGCTCGTCGAGCTGAAGCGCATGTCCCCGAAGCCCGGCGTCCGCATCTGGGCCAAGCTCGAGTCGCACAACCCCACCGGTTCCGTCAAGGACCGCGTGGCGCGCGCCCTCATCGAGGATGCGGAGGAGCGTGGGCTGATCCGGCCCGGCCAGACCATCCTCGAACCGACGTCGGGGAACACTGGGATCTCCCTCGCGATGATCTGCCGGCGCAAGGGATACGCACTCAAGGTTGTCATGCCCGACAACGTCACCCCTGAGCGCACGCAGCTCCTCGAGATGTACGGCGCCCAGATCGTCTACAGCCCGGGCGACCAGGGCTCCAACGGAGCGGTCGCGATGGCGCTGGAGATGGCGGAGTCGGATGCCAGCTACTACATGCCGTACCAGTACGGCAATCCGGCCAACCCGCAGGCCCACTACGACGGCACCGCGCCCGAGATCCTCCGGGAGCTCGACGGCGAGGTCGCCGCGTTCGTCGCAGGCCTCGGCACCGGCGGCACGCTCATGGGCAACGGGCGCCGCTTCAAGGAGGAGCTCGGCGACGCGGTGAAGATCGTGGCGGCCGAGCCGATGCAGGGCGAGCCCGTCCAGGGACTGCGGTCCCTCGACGACGGCTTCATCCCCCCGATCATCGACCTCTCGGTGCTGGACCGGAAGATCTTCGTCACCAACCGCGACGCGATCCTGTGGACGCGGAGGCTCCTCGACGAGGAAGGTGTGTTCGCGGGCGTCAGCTCGGGGGCAATCCTGAAGGTGGCAACGCGCATCGCCGACGAGATGGACAGCGGCAACGTCGTCTTCATCGTCTGCGATGACGGCTGGAAATACCTGTCGTCCGGGATCTACACGCGCCCGGTCGACGAGATCGCGAACCTGGATTCCACCGTCTGGTGGTGAGAGGAAGGCACTATGCCCTTCAACGTCGGCCCACTCGAGCTCATCATCGTGCTCGCCATCGCACTCATCGTCCTCGGCCCGAAGAAGCTGCCGGAGTTCGGCAAGTCGATCGGTTCGGGCATGCGTGAGTTCAAGGACTCACTGACCTCGAGCACCACCCGTGACGAGGACGAGGATCCCGTCCGGGCCAAGCCCTGAGGATCTCGCGCGCGCTGCTCGACCTGATCGTCGAGCACGCTCAACGCGATGCCCCCAACGAGTGCTGCGGCCTCGTCGCCTCGCGCGACGGGGTGGCAACTGCCGTGCATCCGGCCGAGAACCTCGCTGCGAGCCCCCTTCGCTTCGAGGTCGACGGCCCCGCGCTGTTCAAGATGCTCGACGAGATCGAGGACGGCGGCGCGGAGCTGGGCGCGATCTACCACTCGCACACGCGCTCGGAGCCGTATCCGTCCCAGACGGACGTGAACTTCTCCGGCGGCTGGCCGGGCGTGGAGTGGATCATCGTCGGCCTGTCGAAGACGGCCGACCCCGTCGTGCGGTCCTACCTCATCGACGACGGCGAGGTCCGAGAGGTTGACCTCGTCATCGCGTGATCCCTGGGAGAACGACCCGCTCCGTCAGCGGGTGCGCAAGATCAAGCCTCAGCTGAGCGAGGGCGAGCTGGTGCGGGTGATCGGCGCGTCCAACCAGGCCGAGGCCGAGATGATCCAGGGGATGCTGCTCGAGGAGGGCGTGCCCTCGCTCCTGCGCCGCGCACTCGGCTCCGACGTTCCCGACTTCCTCGCCGCCGGCCGCCGCGACGTGCTCGTGCCCGCGTCGGGCCTGGTGACCGCGCGCGAGGTGCTGCTGCAGGCCGAGATGCTCTCCGAGACCCCCGGATCGCCCACGGCCGCGGGTCGTGTCCTCGCGGGACTGCTCGCAGCCGTCGTCCTCGTCGGCGTCGTCATCTGGATCGGCGCCGAGCTCCTCGGCTAGCAACTAGCCGGCGCGGCGCGCCCGGAGCGCGACGGCCAGCTCGAAGCGGCGGTCGGGGTCCTCGAGACGGTCGATGCGCTCGCGCAGCTGGCCCAGCCGGTAGCGCACGGTCTGCGGGTGGATGTCCAGCGCCTGCGCGACCGCCTCCACCCGGCCCTGGTGGTCGAGCCACGCCTCCAGCGTCTCCGTGAGCTTCACCCGCGTGGACTCCGGCCCATCGTCGAGCGGCGCGAGCACCCGGTCGGCGAGCTCGGCGCCGAGCCTGCGGTCCGCGGCCAGCAGCAGGTCGGCCAGGTGCTCCTCCGCCTGCACGAACGATCCGGGGACCACCTCGAGGGCCAGACGCGCCCGCTCCAGCGACAGCGAGGCGTGCACCCATCCGACCTCGGGCCCGAGCGCGCCGCGGCGATCGCCGAGCGCCAGGGCGACCTGAGCGAGCCGTCCCGGCGCGTGCACGTCGGGGACGAACGCCACCGTCTGGCCGTCGAGCCTCGCGGCGACGGTGTCGGCGCCGATGCGCCCGGCGAGCCGCTCGGAGGCCTCCTCGCTGACGAGCGCCGCCATGCGGTTGGGAAGCGCCCATCCCGCCGCGTCGGCGGCGGCCCTGACCTCGTCCTCGTCGATCGGCTCGCGCACGAGCGCGCGGATGAGCGCCCTGCGCAGGCGCTGCGTCTCGCCCGCCTGCACGGACTGCTCGGCCGCGTAGCCCTCGGCGGCCTCCGCGCTGAGCCCGTCGATGTAGGCGAAGACGGACTCGCCGAGCGAGTAGAGCTCGGTCGCGGGCACGTCGGCCTCCACGCCGGCGGCGACGAAGCGCCGCCACGCGATCCGCGCGCCGATCCGGTAGGCCGCGAGCAGCACGTCCAGCCCCCGGCCCTGCCGGAACTCGCCGCGGCCGAGGCCGACGTTGACCTGCCGGTCGACGGCGTCCGCGCGGTCGGGATGCGACAGGACGTCGGCGAATCGGCGCAGCGCGCGCTCGACGCCGTCGCGGATCACCTGCTCGTAGGGGCCGGCGAACGCCGCGTCGTACGCGGGCAGCTCGGCACGGATCACGGCCACGATCTCGTCCGCCGTCTCGGGCAGGACGGGCCTCAGCACGTCCGCGATGCACGTCTGCGCGCCCATGTTGTCAGCAACCTACAACGGATCGCCCGATCCGCTGACTCAAGCCGACAAGAGGCAGCGCGATTTGCGTCCTAGCCTCAAATCCATGTCGCGCACGAACCAAGTCGTGAACCTGCTGGCGGTCCTGCTCCCGCCTCTCGCCTTCCTGCTGACGGTGTTCTTCTTCTGGAACGAGCTCATCGGCCCGACCGACATCATCGTCATGGTCGTCATGTACCTGCTGACGGGCTTCGGGATCACGGTGGGCTTCCACCGGCTGTTCACGCATCGATCGTTCGCGACGAAGCGCTGGCTCGAGTACACGTTCGCCGGGCTGGGCCAGATGGCGGTCCAGGGCCCCGTGGTCCACTGGGTGGCCGACCATCGCAAGCACCACGCGCACTCCGACGAGGAGGGCGACCCGCATTCCCCGCACCTCGTGGGCGACGGCATCATGGGCGTGCTGCGGGGGCTCTTCCACGCGCACGTCGGCTGGCTGTTCAACGAGCAGGGCCGCGCCGACCGCAGGAAGTACGCCAAGGACCTCATGGACGACCCGGGCCTCAAGCGGGTCTCGAAGGCGTTCCCCTGGTTCGTGCTGCTGACGCTGCTCGTCCCGGCGGCGATCGCCTACGGGATCGAGGGGACGGCCGTCGCGGCGCTGGGCGGCTTCGTCTGGGGCGGCCTCGTGCGCGTGTTCTTCCTGCACCACGTCACGTGGAGCATCAACTCCGTGTGCCACTTCACCGGGCGTCAGCGCTTCGACATCGAGGACGAGTCGCGCAACGTGTTCTGGCTCGCGCTGCCGTCGCTCGGCGAGGCGTGGCACCACAACCACCACGCGTTCCCGCGCTCGGCGACGCACGGCCTGAAGCGCTGGGAGCTGGACCCGTCCGCCGCCCTCATCCGCGGGCTGCGGCGTCTCGGGCTCGCCTGGAACGTCGTCGAGATCAGCGCGGACCGTCAGGCGCAGAAGCTCAAGGGCGCGGCGCAGCAGGCCGCTGAGGCCGCGAAGCCGGCCGAGAAGGACCTCACCGCCGTCTAGGCGGGCACGAGGGCCGGCGCGCGGTCCGAGCGGTGACCGCGCGCGCTACGAAGTCAGACGAGAGCGGGAAGCGCGCCGTCGCAGATCGCGGTGATCTCCTCGGCGGCCCGGTAGAACTCGTCGTCGCTGAGCACGGGCGTCCCCTCGAACGGGAGCTCGCGCTGCAGCTGCAGCCAGGAACGACAGCCGCCGTACTCGTCGCGCACCTTGACGGTCACCGGCCGCGGGATGCGGTAGGTGCGCAGCAAGAGCACGTGGAGCGGGTGCTGGCGCTTCCATCGAAGTCGCTTCTCGCAGTAGTCGGTGCTCCACACGTAGTACGGGCTCAGTGCATCGATCGCACGTGGATCCGTGACGGTGAAGTGACCCGCGACCTCGGCCCATGCGCGAATCCGCACACGCTCGGGCTGAGCGATCCCTCCGTCCTGCGTCAGCGCGTGGAGGGGAGGCTCCCCGTCTGCCCAGACGCCCTCCTCGAGGGCTCTGCGCAGCTCCGGCACGTGGGACTCGCGTACCAGATCGTTGCGCTGATGATCGAACGTGGGATACAGGAAGAACTGGTCGTGCTGGACGGTGAAGTGACGTTCGGCCTCACGAATCCCACCCTTGCGCAAGGTGACGAGTTGCTCACCTTCGGCAAGGGCGCGAACGGTGACCGCCCACTCCTTGAAGGCTGTTGGCATAGTCGAGAGGGACTGTCGTTGACGTGAAACGTCCCGCTCCTCGGGTTCTCCTGCTACCCGGGACGGGACGTTCGGCACGCTATCGGACAAACCCGAAAAACCCAAGCGCTCTCACAACGTTCGTCCGGCGAGCCCCTCCACGACCTCGAGGACGGAGATGAAGTCGTCGTCGGCGTGCCCCCGTCCCATCGCCGCCGTGAGCATCTCCCGGCTGGCCGCTGCGGCGGGGAACGGCACGCCCGCCGCCTGACCCTCCTCGAGCGCCAGGCGCACGTCCTTCAGCATGTGCTCGGTCTTGAAGAGCGTCGTGTAGTCGTGGTTGCGCATCGGCTCGGCCTTGAGGTTCAGCATCGCCGAGCCCGCCGACCCGTTGCGCATGACCTCGACGAGCGCGCCGACGTCGACGCCGACCGCGCTGCCCACCACGAGCGCCTGGGCCAGCGTGCTGGCGTTCGTCGCCGACACCGCGTTGCTGATCACCTTGACCGTCTGGCCGTGGGAGAGCGGGCCGACGTGGAGGATGATCTCGCCCATCGCCTCGAAGACGGGCCGCGAGCGGGCGAAGTCCTCGTCGGAGCCGCCGGCCATGATCGTGAGCGTGCCGTCGGTGGCCTTCGGCGTCGAGCCGGTGACCGGCGCGTCGACGAAGGCGATGCCGCGCTCGGCGAGCTGCTCGCCGATGCGGCGTGTGTCGCCGGGGGCGATCGTCGACATGTCGATGCAGAGCAGCCCCTCGGTGGCGCCGGCGACGACGCCGTCCTCGCCCAGGAGGACCTCGGTCACCTGCGGGCCGTCGACCACCATCGTGATGACGATGTCGCTCGCACGGGCGACGTCGGCGGGCGTCGCGACCGCATCACCGCCGTGCTTCTCCACCCAGGCCTCGGCCTTGCCGGGCGTCCGGGTGCTGACGGTGAGGGGGAAGCCCGCGCGAGCGAGGTTCTCCGCCATGAGGGAGCCCATGATCCCGAGCCCGATGAACCCCACGCGGGGGGTGTCCGTGCCAGTCATGGGCGCGGAATCTACGCTGCCAGCTCGAGCGCCTCCGCGTCCTCGGTCTCGGCGAGATGCTGATGCGACGGGCAGTAGCCGTTGTGCGGCAGCGGCATCCGCTGGCACGGCGTGCCCCGCCGGGTCGTCGCGCGGCACTCGAGGGCGTTGCCGTACGCGTCCGTGCCGTGGATGGGCTGACGGGCCAGCCACTCGTCGGCGCAGCCGAGATAGCACGAGACGACGCTCCACACACGGGTCTGTGCCCGCATCGGGAAGTTGGAGCGGACGTCGTTGAACAGCGTGCGAACGGGTCGCTTGAAGTAATGGCGATCCGTCGCCATCCGCTCGATCGTGCGCTCGCAGGCCTCGAGCACCGCTGTATGCGCGCGCTGCGCGCTCTCTCCAGGGAGTGGGCGGATGTCCGAAGCCAGCTCGCGATAGATAGCGCGGCTGAACTGGTACATGGCGATTGCCTCCTGCGTTCGCCCCCCCAAGGGTCGAGTACAACTCTTCCATGCTCTGCGGGTCGTAAGCGCCCGAAAGATTGACTTGGCGTTAAGGCAGGGGATGGCGCGGAGCAACTGCACAGGTTTTGTGTGCAAAGCCCGCGCAGAAGCTGCGATCGCCGGTCAGGCCCAGGTCGCGAGGATCGGTCGATCGTCGGCGCCGACCACCGCGTGGCGCCCGTCGAGGGCCGGATCCAGGTCCGGGAAGTCCGATCTGGCGTGGGCTCCGCGGCTCTCCTCCCGCTGCAGCGCGCACGTCGCGATGAGCCGTGCGAGGGGGCTCGGGTCGTCGAGCAGGCGACGCAGGCCCTCGGCGTCCCGGACGAGCCCGGCGTCGCGCCAGAGCGCCTCGCGGGTCTCCGCGCTGGGCGTCACGAGCGGCTCCGCGATCGTCGGCGCCGGAGCGTCACCCGGCACCGCCGGCTCGTCGAGCGCCGCGGCCGCGGCCCGGGCGCCGAAGACGAAGCACTCGCTCAGGCTGTTGGACGCGAGGCGGTTCGCGCCGTGCAGGCCCGTGCAGGCCGTCTCGCCGACGGCGAGCAGACCCGGCACGGTGCTGCGCGCATCGAGGTCCGTGACGACGCCGCCCATCATGTAGTGCGCGGCGGGCGAGACCGGGATGAGCTCCTTCGTCGGGTCGAGGCCGTTCTCTTGCAGGGCCTCGACGACGTTCGGGAACCGCGCGGGGTCGACCTGGCGCATGTCGAGCCCGACCGAGCTCGCGCCCGTCTCGGTCAGGACGGTGACAATGGCCCGCGCGACCTCGTCGCGCGGTGCGAGCTCGTCGACGAAGCGCTCGCCGTCCGGACCGTGCAGCGTGGCGCCCTCGCCGCGGATCGCCTCCGTGACCAGGAACCCCTCGCGGCGCGGGACGCCGATGACCGCGGTGGGGTGGAACTGCAGGAACTCGAGGTCGGCGAGGTCGGCGCCGGCGGCGTGCGCGAGCCCGAGGCCGATCCCGAGCGACCCGGGCGGGTTCGTCGTGCGCGACCAGAGCGCCGCCGCGCCGCCGGTGGCGAGCACCGTTCCGCGCGACAGGACCGCGCGGCCGTCCTCGAGGACGACGCCGAGACAGCGGTCCTCGGGCGCGTGCAGCCCGGCGGCGCGGGCCCGCTCGAGCACGATGATGCCCGGGTGCCGGGCGGCGAGCGCGGACAGGTCGCGGACGATGCGCCGGCCGGTCGCGCTTCCGCCGGCGTGCGCGACCCGGCGCCGCGTGTGGCCGCCCTCGAGGCCGAGCGACAGCCCTCCGTCGGCGTCGACGTCGAAGCGGACGCCGAGCTCGAGCAGGTCGCGGACCTTGTCGGGCGCCTCGTCGACGAGCACCCGCGCCGCGGACGGGCGCACGGCGCCGCGTCCCGCGACCTCGGTGTCGCGCAGGTGCTGCTCGGGTGAGTCGTCCTCCGCCAGCGCGGCCGCCAGGCCGCCCTGCGCCCAGTAGCTGGCGGTGGCCGCGAGCGGCGTCGCGCTGACGAGCGCGACCCGCGCGCCGGTCCGCGCCGCGCAGAGCGCGGTGTAGAGGCCGGCGGCCCCTGCTCCGACGACGGTGAGGTCGGCGGCGATGGACGAGGCGGTCGCCGTCATGCGCCGGGTACCGTAACGCGATGCCCGCGCCGGTCCTCCTCCGCCACGCGTCGTCCGTCGACCACGACCCGGGGCCGCATCCGGAGCAGCCGGCGCGCATCGTCGCGATCGAGCGCGAGCTCGTGCGGCGCGGCCCGGCGCTCGGCTGGGAGGCGCGCGACTCCTCCGACGCCCCGCGCGAGGTGCTCGAGACGATCCATCCACCCGAGTACGTGGGCTTCATCGAGCAGCTCTGCCTGTCGGGCGGTGGGCAGATCGACCTCGACACGGCGGTCAGCACCGGGTCGTGGGCGGCGGCGTGCCACGGCGTGGGCGGCGCCTGCGACGTCGTCGACCTCCTGCTGGGCGGCGACGGCCCGGCCGCCGCCGCATCGGCGCATCGTCCGCCGGGCCACCACGCGGAGCGCGATCGCGCGATGGGCTTCTGCCTGTTCGCGAACATCGCGATCGCGGCGCAGCGGGCGCTGGACGTCCACGGGCTGCAGCGCGTCCTGATCGTCGACTGGGACGTCCACCACGGCAACGGGACGAACGACATCTTCCACGGCACCGACGAGGTGCTGTTCGCGTCGATCCACGGCTCCCCGCTGTACCCGGGGACCGGGCCGGCGACCGACGTCGGCGCCGGGCGCGGCGAGGGCTACACGGTGAACATGCCCGTTCCCGCCGGGTCGGGGGACGAGACGTGGGTCTCGCTCGTCGAGCACGTGGTGCGGCCGCTCGCACGCGCCTACGACCCCGAGCTCGTGCTCGTGTCGGCGGGGTTCGACGCGCACGCCGACGACCCGCTCGCGGGCTGCCGGGTGAGCGACGCGGGGTTCGCCGCGATGGCCGCGTCGGCGCGGTCGCTGGCGGAGGAGGTCGGTGCGCCGCTGGGGATCGTGCTCGAGGGCGGCTACGACCTCGACTCGCTGGCGCGGTGCTTCGCGGACACGCTCGAGGTCGTGGGCGGTGCGACGGCGGTCGCCGCGCCGGACGTGCCGGTGCACCCGCTCGCGACCGATGCGCTCGCCCGGCTCGTCGCGCGCTGGCCCGCGCTCAGCGGCCTGTAGCCACCTACGGGGTGGTCGTCGTGGGCGTCGTCGGGCTCGTCGTCGTCGCGGCCGGGGTCGTCCCGGTCGGCGGCGTCGTCTGACCCGGGACCGTCGCGGGCGGCGGCGGCACGGTCGCGGTCGTCGGGACCGTGGTCGTGACGGTCGGCGGCGTCGTCGCGACCGAGCTCGTGACCGCGGGCGTCGTGGCGACCGGCGGTGCGACCCCCTCGGCGGGGGCGGGTGCGGCGGTGGTCGCCTGCGCCGGCGGGGCGTCCTTCGTCAGCTGCACGAAGGCCACGGCCAGCGCGGCGCCGGCGAGGGCGACGACGACCGCGAGCAGCGCCGCCGGGATGTGCCAGTTCGGCGTCGGTGCGAGCCGCGTCCGCGCGGGTGCTCCGCACTCCAGGCACCAGTCCTGGTCCTCGTGCAGCGGCGCGCCGCAGCGGGGGCAGGTCGTCGGCCGCGGATCGGACGGCTCGGGGGCGCTCATCACCCGTCGGAGGTGCTGCGGCGATCCGACCCGTCGTCGTCCGCCTCGTCCTGGGGCGGCAGGACCTGGGTCGCGTCCTCGCGCGTCTCGTCGCCGTCGGTCGTCTCGTCGCCGAACGGCGCCGGCTCGTCGGGGCCCTGGTCGGCTCGGGGCGGCGGGGGGCTCTCGGGCTCGTCGGCGGCGGCCGGCGGCAGCTGCGGGCGGGGCGGCACGAGCTGGGCGGGGACGCCGTCGCCGACCTCGGAGACGGGCTGGGGACCGTGGAGCGCGAGGCCGCAGGACGAGCAGAAGCGCGCGTCGCTGCTGTGCAGGGCGCCGCAGCGCGGGCAGGAGGCGATGCCGGCCTCGCGCAGCTCCGTCACGTCGTGGCGGTCCTCCAGCACGCGCTCGAGGGCTCGCAGCTCGGTGTCGACGTCGTAGAGCGCGTGGATCTTCGCGTCGACGAGGTCGGGACGGTCGCGCTCGAAGCGCCGGAGGTCGAAGACGAGCCCGCCCAGGTCGCGGAAGCCGAGCTCGCGGGCCCGGCGCAGGTAGCGCAGGCGCCGACGCATCGCGCCTCGGGAGCGGAAGCTCGGGGTGGGGCCGACCGCCGCCTCGCCCGGATCGACGTCGCCCTCGGGGAGCGCCGTGGAGTCCTCGCCGCGCTGCTCGTCGTCGGTGGACTCGAGCTGCGGCTCGTCGTCGGGGTCGGGGTCGCGCCGGCGGAGGATGCGCTGCAGGACGCGGGTCATGTTGGGCGGGCGCGCAGCCGTCGATGGCCGCCGTCCGGTCGCGGCAGGCTATCAGCGGGTTCGGGATGCATTCACGGGGTCGAACGGGCGCGGCCGTGCGAGGTTGCGACCTTGCGGCGGAGTCGTCACAGACTCGGCACACCCTCGTCTGGTTCCGTCACGCCATTCGGCGGAGCATCGGCGCATCACCTGAAACGACGTGGAGGTCGATGCGGATGTTGGACCGGATCATGCGCCGTGAGGACGGCCAGGGCACCGTGGAGTACGTGGGGATCATGCTGCTGCTCGCGACGGTGCTCACGGCGGTCGTGGCGGCGGCGAGCGGTAAGGATTTCAACCTCGCCACGACGATCGTGAACGAGGTCAAGCAGGCCATCAGCGGCGTCGGTGGCAAGTAGCCGGCGTCGCCCGGGGGCGGCGGGGTCGTCTGAGAGACTGGCCCCGTGCCCCTCGAAGGCGATCCCCGTACGCGCCCGATCGGCGTGTTCGACTCCGGCGTCGGCGGTCTCACCGTCCTGCACGAGCTCCTCGTGGCGCTGCCGCACGAGAACTTCCTGTACCTCGGCGACACGGCGCGCTTCCCGTACGGGACGCGTCCCGCCGCGGAGCTCGAGGCCTTCTCGATGGACGTCGCAGGCGCGCTGCTGGCGCGGCGGGCCAAGATGATCGTCGTCGCCTGCAACTCCGCGACGGCGGCGGCGATGCCGGCCCTGCGGCGGCGCATGATGGAGACGACGCTGGGCGTGGACGTGCTCGGCGTCGTCCGCCCCGAGGCCGTGCAGGCCGCGGCGGCGACGCGGACGGGGAGGATCGGGCTGCTCGCCACGCCGACGACCGTCGGCAGCGGCGCGTATGCCGAGGCGCTCGCGAGCGTCGACCCGCACGTGTCGCTGACGTCCGTGCCGTGCCCCGATCTCGCGCCGGTCATCCAGGGCGGGTTCCCGTTCGACGCGGGGCTCGTCGAGACCGTGCGCGGCTACTGCCGTCCGCTCCGTGACGCGGACGTCGACACGGTGATCCTCGGCTGCACGCACTACCCCCTCGTCCGCCCGATGCTCCAGCGGATGCTGGGTCCGGGCGTCCAGCTCGTGACGTCCGGCGCCGCGCTGGCCCGGCAGGTGGGCCACGCGCTCGCGGGCCGCGGCCTCGCGCACCCCGGGGAGGCCGACCGCGAGGGCGACTACCGGTTCCTCACGACCGGCGACGTCGAGTCCTTCCGCGCCCTCGGCACGCGGTTCCTGCAGATGCCGCTGGGCGAGATCGAGCACGTCGACCTGTCCGCGGTGGCTGCGTGACGCGCTCCTACGACCGCGACGCCGACGGTCTGCGCCCGACGCGCATCGACCCCGGCTTCGTCCCGACGGCGGCCGGGTCGGCGCTCATCACCCAGGGGGAGACGCGGGTGATCTGCACGGCGTCGGTCACCGAGTCCGTGCCGCGCTGGATGACCGGCCGCGGGACCGGCTGGGTCACGGCCGAGTACGGGATGCTCCCGGCGTCGACCGGCCAGCGCAGGGAGCGCGACGCCACGCGCGGGCGCCCGGACGGTCGCACCATCGAGATCCAGCGGCTCATCGGTCGCTCGATCCGCGGGGTCGTGGACTTCGCGGCGCTCGGTGAGCGCACGATCCACCTCGACTGCGACGTGCTCACCGCCGACGGCGGCACGCGGTGCGCGTCGATCACGGGTGCGCAGGTCGCGTTCGAGCTGGCCTGCGCCGCGCTCATCGCCGACGGCGGGCTCGACCGCTCGCCGGTGAACGGGAGCGTGGCGGCGATCTCGTGCGGGATCGTCGGCGGCGTCCCGCTGCTCGACCTGGACTACTCCGAGGACTCGACCGCGGAGGTCGACGCGAACGTCGTCATGACCGGCGACGGCGGCCTCGTCGAGGTCCAGGCCACGGCCGAGCGCACGCCGCTGTCGCGCGCGCATCTCGACGACCTGCTCGCGCTGGCGGCCGGCGGCATCGAGGAGCTGCGCCGGGTGCAGACCGAGGCCGTCGCCGGTCCATGAAGCTGGTCCTCGCGAGCCGCAACGCCCACAAGGCACGCGAGTTCGGCGTGCTCCTGGCGCCGCACGAGCTCGTGCCGCTCCCCGCCGACGTGGAGCTCCCGCCGGAGACGGGGGAGACGTTCGAGGAGATCGCGATCGTGAAGGCGCGCACCGCCGCGGCAGCCACGGGCCTGCCCGCGGTGGGCGACGACTCGGGCATCGAGGCGGCTGCGCTCGACGGCCGCCCGGGCGTGCGCTCGGCGCGCTACGCCGGCGAGACGGCGACCGACGGGGAGAACCTGGCGAAGCTCCTCCGGGAGGCCCCGGCGGGCAGCCCGCTGGCCTACGTCTGCGCGCTCGCGTACGCGGCACCCGACGGCACCGAGCACGTGGTCGTCGGCCGCTGCACGGGCACCCTCGCCGCGGAGCCCCGCGGGGACGGAGGCTTCGGCTACGACCCCGCGTTCCTGCCGGACGACATCGCCGACGGCCGCACCATGGCCGAGCTCGCGCCGGGGGAGAAGGACGCGATCAGCCACCGCGGCCGCGCGGCCAGGGAGCTGCAGGCGCTGCTCAGCGCAGGTTGATCGCCGCGCTGGCGGCGACGGCCAGCGACAGCACGGCGTAGCCGGTGTAGTCGCTGAAGAACAGGCAGATGGCGGCGATCACGAACACGGCGACGGTCGTGATCCAGGCGATGCGGCCGAGGGACACGACCACATCGTGGCGGATCGACTCGACGGTCGACCTGCGAGGGGGGCGAATCGCGGTCCGGGGTCGCCTGTTCATCTCATGGATGAACAAGAGACCCCGGATGCCGTCATCGCACGGCTTGCCCGTGCCGCCCACGGTGTCGTCGACCGCGCCGCGCTCTCGGCCGCGGGCCTGAGTCGCGGCGAGGTCGACGGTCGCATCAGGCGCGGACAGCTGTTCCCGGTGTATCGCGGGGTCTACGCGGTCGGCCACGAGGCCTTGAGCCGCGAGGGCCGGTGGATGGCGGCGGTGCTGGCGTGTGGTGAAGGCGCGGTGCTGAGCCACCGCAGCGCGGCGGTCTGCTGGTGCTGCGCCGATCGCGAGGACCTCGTCCCACACGTGACCGCGCCGCACCGCGTGCGGCCGGCGGGGGTGGTGGCCCACCGCGGCCGGCTCGCCCCGGCTGACGTGACGGTGCGCAACGGCATCCCGGTGACCTCGCCCGCCCGCACGCTCGTGGACCTCGCGCAGCTTCTCTCGGAGGAGGACCTCGAGCGCGTGGTGCGCGAGGCGCAGTTCCGCGGGCTGTTCCACGAACACGCCATCCGCGACGCACTGCAGCGCCGCCCGAGCACGCTGCTGCGACAGCTCCTCGACGACCGCAACCCGAGCCAGTCCAAGCTCGAGGACCGCTTTCTGCGCCTGTGCCGCCGCCACGGCATCCCGAGACCGCAGGCGCAGGTCCGCGGCGGCCGCAGGCGGCCTGACTTCGTCTGGCCTGCGGCACGCCTGATCGTCGAGGTCGACTCGTGGCAGGCGCACGGCACCCAGCACGCGTTCCAGGCCGACCGGACGCTCTCCAACGCCGTCCAGCTCGCCGGCTGGACCATCCTGCGCTTCACGTACGCGGACATCACGCGACGCGAGGCCCACGTCGCGGCACAGCTCCGGCACGCTCTCGGTGTGACTCCTGGATGAGCCGTTCGGAGACGCCGGAGAGCGCCGCGAGCGCAAGAGCGGAGCACCACTCCAAGCGCCGACCCCGCTGCTAGCGTCGCGCCGATGAGCTTCGGCGACCGCCTCGCCGCCCAGGTCGCCGCCCGTGAGAGCCAGATCGTGCTCGGCATCGATCCCGATCCAGCCCGGCTGTGGCCGGACGCCGCCGGCGCGATCCCGGCATCCGGCACACCCGCGGAGCTCGCAGCGGCGGCCGTCACGGCGCACTGCGCGGCGCTCATCGACGCCGCCGCCCCGGCCTGCGTCGCGTGCAAGCCGCAGCTCGCGTGCTTCGAGCGCCTCGGCGCCCCCGGCTGGACCGCTCTGACCGCCACCGTCGCCCACGCGCGCGAGGCCGGGCTGCTCGTGATCCTCGACGCCAAGCGCGGCGACATCGACGTGTCCGCCGCCGCCTACGCCCAGGCGCTCCTGGGCTCCACGCCGACGCCGTTCGGCGACGTCGAGGGCCTCCGCGGCGACGCGGTGACCGTCAACCCGCTCCTGGGCCGCGACTCGCTCGCACCGTTCGTCGATGCCGCCCGCGCGAACGACGCCGGGCTGTTCGTCCTCGTGCGCACCTCGAACCCCGGCGCGGCGGACGTCCAGGACCTGCCGGTCGGCGACGCGACGGTCCACGAGCGCCTCGCCGCGATGGTGGGCGAGCTCGGCGAGCCGGGGACGTCCGGCATCGCGGACGTCGGCGCCGTCGCGGGCGCGACCGCGCCCGAGCACCTCGCACGCCTGCGCGACCTCATGCCGGCGGCGCCGTTCCTGCTCCCGGGCATCGGCGCGCAGGGGGGCCGCGTGAGCGACCTCGCGGCCGCCTTCGCGCCCGGCCGGGCAGGCGGACTGGTGAGCGCCTCGCGCAGCATCGCGCGGGCGCACGAGACCGATCCGGAGCACGCACGCCCGGCCGAGGCGGCGCGCGCCGAGGCCGAGCGACTGCGGTCCGCTGCATGGGCGCTGTCGTGACGCCCCGGCCGCCATCTCCGGACGTATGCTCCGGGCCTGATGACGTTCAGTCGTCCCGCGCGCGTGCTGGCGCCCCTCGTCCTGCTGGCCTGTGCAGCCGCGGTGCTGCTCGTCGTCCAGAACACGCTGAAGGACGACCCGTCGCCCTCGTCGGCGACGACCACCGCCACGACGACCACCAGCACGACGAAGGTGAGCACGCGGAAGACCTACCGCGTGCGTTCGGGCGACACGCTCGGCGCGATCGCGGAGCGCGTGGACGTGCCGGTCTCCCAGCTGCTCGAGCTGAACCCGGACGTCGACCCGCAGAGCCTGCGGGCGGGTCAGCGGCTGCGCCTGCGCGAGTGATCCGCGCCGCGCTCGCCGCGGCCATCCTGCTCGCATGCCTCGTCGCGCCGTCCGTCGCGCAGGCCCAGTCGGGCCCACAGCTGCGCGGCGCGAAGTCCGCGATCGTCATCGAGGCGAGCACGGGCCAGGCGGCCTACAAACGCGACGCGGGGGACCGTCGTCAGATCGCGTCGACGACGAAGATGATGACCGCGCTCGTGACGCTCCAGCACGCCGACCTCGACGACGTGTTCCGCGCGTCGAACTACGACCCGGCGCCGATCGAGTCGCAGATCGGGCTGCGGCCCGGCGAGCGCATGTCCGTGCGCGACCTCATGCGCGGGCTGCTCCTGCCCAGCGGCAACGACGCGGCGATGGCGCTCGCGGTCGGCGTGTCCGGCTCGCGCAACGCGTTCGTGCGCGCGATGAACACCGATGCGGAGCAGCTCGGGCTGCGCGACACGCACTTCGCGAACCCGATCGGGCTCGACGCGGCCACGAACTACTCGACCGCCGCCGACCTGGCGAAGCTCGCCGTGGTCCTGCGGCGCAACGACTTCGCGCGCGAGACGATGGATCGCCGGCGCGCGACCCTGCAGACGGGCTCGCGCGAGCGCACCGTGATCAACCGCAACACGCTCGTCCAGGAGTACCCGTGGGTCAACGGGGTGAAGACGGGCCACACGAACTCCGCCGGCTACCTGCTCGTCGGATCGGCGACCCGCAACGGCATCACCGTCGTGAGCGTGGTCATGGGGGAGCCCAGCGAGGCTGCCCGCGACGCCGATTCGCTGACGCTGCTGCGCTACGGCCTGAGCAGCTTCACGCGCCAGACCGGGCTGCGGAAGGACGCGGTGCTCGCCAGGCCCAAGCTCGCGTACCGCGACGAGCACGTCGACCTCGTCGCCTCGTCGGCGGTCCGGGCGGTCGTCCGCCGCGGCCAGCGGTTCAGCGTCTCGGTGCAGGACGTCCCTTCCGAGCTGCGCGGTCCGATCCCCGCCGGGGCACGGATCGGCACCGCCGTCGTGCGCCTGGGCGGACGGGTCGTCGGGCGCGTGCCGCTCCTCACGGCGGCGCCGGTCAGCGAGGCTTCGCTCACCGATCGCTTCAAGGACGCGAACGGTCCCGTGATCCTCGCCGTGGTCGTAGCGTTGCTCGTGGTCGGTAGCCTGCTGGTCATGAGTCTGCGCCGGAGGGCAGCGCGGCGACGTCGGGCGGTGCGAAGACGGGAGAGGAGGGCGGCGTGATCATCACGGTGACCCTGAACGCCGCCATCGACAAATCGCTGTCGGTGCCGAACTTCCGCCTCGGGCGGCGCCACCGCACGGTGGAGCAGCAGACGCTCGCGGGCGGCAAGGGCGTCAACGTCGCGCGCACGCTCAAGACGCTCGGCGCCCCCGTCATCGCGACCGGGCTGGCCGGCGGGCCGACCGGCACGCGCATCGTCGAGCAGCTCACCGAGGAGTCGATCCTCAACGACTTCGTCCGCATCCGCGAGGAGTCGCGCACGAACACCGCCGTCCACGACCCGACGACGGGGCAGCAGACGGAGATCAACGAGCGCGGCCCCGCGGTGACCGACCGGGAGATCGAGCTCTTCCGGGACAAGCTGATGTACCTGTCGGGCGGCGCGGAGCTCGTCGTCTTCGCGGGCTCGCTGCCCCGCGGCGTCGGGCCCGACCTGTACTTCGACCTCATCCGCATGGTCGCCAAGGCGGGGATCACCACCGTCGTCGACACCGACGGCGAGCCGCTGCGCCACGCAGTGCGCGCGGAGCCGCACGTCATCTCGCCGAACATCCTCGAGGCGGAGGAGCTCGTCGGCCACGAGTTCAACGACGACGAGGACATGGTCATCGCCGTCCGCGAGATGCGCGGCCTGGGCGCGCGCGAGGCGATCATGACGACGCCCGACGGCTGCTTCGCGACGGTTCTGGAGGACGGCGAGCCGACGCTCTACCGCGTTCGGATCGAGCCTCGTGAGACGGTCGCGACGGTCGGTGCGGGCGATGCATTCCTGGCCGGCTACGTCGCCGCGCGCTACGCCGGCGCGGCGCCCGCCGAGTGCCTGCGGCAGGGCGTCGCGTGCGGCGCCGAGTCCACGCAGCGGCTGGGGGCGGGTCTCGTCGATCCCTCGACGATCGGGCGGCTCGTCAGCGAGACGCAGGTGGAGCGTGTGACCGTCCCGGCCGAGGTGTCATAAACGGCGCGTCCGAGCGCTAGCGTGTGGAGGGCTTCCCGTCCGCCCTCGCACCTAGGATGCCCGCATGGAGATTGAGATCGGCCGCGGCAAGAAGGCACGCCGCGCTTATGGATTCGACGACATCGCGATCGTTCCTTCACGACGGACGCGCGACCCCGACGACGTCGACATCTCCTGGAAGCTCGGCGACTACCGCTTCGAGATCCCGCTGCTCGCCTCGGCGATGGACGGGGTCGTCTCGCCGGCCACGGCGGGGATCATCGGCCGCCTCGGCGGCCTCGGCGTCCTGAACCTCGAGGGCATCTGGACGCGGTACGAGGATCCCGAGTCGCTGCTCGAGCGCATCGCCGGTCTGCCCAAGGACGAGGCGACGCGCGAGATGCAGGAGATCTACCGCGAGCCGATCAAGCCCGAGCTCATCGCGCAGCGCATCGCGGAGATCAAGGCCGAGGGCGTCGTCGTGTCGGCGTCGCTCACGCCGCAGCGCGTCCGCTCGTACTACGAGCTCGCGCTCGACGCGGGGCTGGACATCCTGGTCATCCAGGGCACGGTCGTGTCGGCCGAGCACGTGTCGGAGACGACCGAGCCGCTGAACCTGAAGGAGTTCATCCGCGAGGTCGACGTCCCCGTCGTCGTCGGCGGCTGTGCCTCCTACTCGACCGGCCTGCACCTCATGCGCACCGGCGCGGCGGGCGTCCTCGTGGGCGTCGGCCCCGGCGCCGCGTGCACGACGCGCGGCGTGCTCGGCATCGGCGTCCCGCAGGCGACGGCGATCGCCGACGTCGCGGCCGCCCGCTCGCAGCACATGCTCGAGACGGGCGAGTACGTGAAGGTGATCGCCGACGGCGGCATGCGCACCGGCGGCGACGTCTCGAAGGCGATCGCCTGCGGCGCCGACGCCGTCATGGTCGGCTCCCCGCTCGCGCGTGCCTACGAGGCGCCCGGTCACGGCTACCACTGGGGCATGGCGACGTTCCACGCCTCGCTGCCCCGCGGCGCCCGCGTGCAGACCGTGCAGAACGGGAGCATCGAGGAGATCCTCTCCGGCCCCGCGCACGAGAACGACGGCACGTTCAACCTCATGGGCGCGCTGCGGACCTCGATGGCGACCTGCGGCTACAAGGACATCGCGGAGTTCAACCGGGCGGAGCTGATGATCGCCCCCGCGCTGCAGACCGAGGGCAAGGCGCTGCAGACGGCGCAGGGCGTCGGGATGGGCGCGCGCGGCTCGAGCAGGGCCGCGCCGACCGGCAACGGTTCGCCCGTGGACCGCACCCCGGCCGGCGTCAGCGCCAACTAGTCCGCCCGTGAGCACCGAGGGCCTCGTCACCGCCGCGACCGCGGCGACCGAGCTCGTCGACGAGGACCCTCGGGAGGTCGTCCAGCCGACCTCGGTCGACGAGGTCGTGGTCCTGGACTACGGCGGGCAGTACTCGCAGCTCATCGCGCGTCGCGTCCGCGAGTGCGGCGTGTACTCCGAGCTGCTGCCGCACCACGTCGGCGCGGAGGAGGTCCGGCGGCGCAAGCCCAAGGGCCTGATCCTCTCCGGCGGCCCCGCATCGGTGTACGCCGACGGGGCGCCGCGCCTGGAGCCCGAGCTCCTCGAGCTCGGCATCCCGGTGCTCGGCATCTGTTACGGCATGCAGCTGCTCGCGCGGGAGCTCGGCGGTCGCGTCGAGGGCGCGGAGATCGGTGAGTTCGGTCGCTCGGAGCTGACCGTCCGCAGCACGGGCCGCCTGCTCGCCGGGACGCCGGGCACGCAGAAGTGCTGGATGTCGCACCGGGACACGGTCTTCTCGGCCCCGCCCGGGTTCGACGCACTCGCCTCGTCAACGAGCTCGCCAGTGGCGGCGCTCGAGAGCAACGAGCGGGGCATCTACGGCATCCAGTTCCACCCCGAGGTCGTGCACACGCCCTACGGGCAGACGATCCTCACCACGTTCCTGCGCGACATCTGCGGCTGCGACATGGCCTGGAGCGCCGCGTCGATCGTCGAGGAGCAGATCGCGCGCATCCGCTCGCAGGTGGGCACCGGCAAGGTGATCTGCGGCCTCTCCGGCGGTGTCGACTCGAGCGTCGCGGCCGTGCTCGTCCACCGCGCGATCGGGGACCAGCTGACCTGCGTGTTCGTCGACCACGGGCTCATGCGCAAGAACGAGGGCGAGCAGGTCATCTCCGCCTTCCGCGACGAGTTCGGCATCCCGCTCGTCGCCGTCGACGCGGAGGAGCGCTTCCTGAACCGGCTCGCCGGCGTCACGGACCCCGAGGCCAAGCGCAAGGCGATCGGCTCGGAGTTCATCCGCGTCTTCGAGGAGGAGGCCGCGAAGCTCGGCGACGCGAACTACCTCGTGCAGGGGACGCTGTACTCCGACGTCATCGAGTCCGGCGGCGGCACCGGGACGGCGACGATCAAGTCGCACCACAACGTCGGCGGCCTGCCCGACGACCTGCAGTTCCAGCTCGTCGAGCCGCTGCGGATGCTCTTCAAGGACGAGGTCCGCGCCGTGGGCGCCGAGCTGGGCATGCCCGAGAAGCTCGTGTGGCGCCAGCCGTTCCCCGGCCCCGGCCTCGCGATCCGCATCGTCGGTGGACAGGCGACGAAGGAGCGCCTGGACCTCCTGCGCGAGTGCGACCACATCCTCCAGGACGAGATCCGCAAGGCCGGGCTCTACCGGGACCTGTGGCAGTCCTTCTGCGTCCTGCCCGACATCCGCACCGTCGGCGTGCAGGGCGACGAGCGCACCTACGGCAACGTCGTCGTCATCCGCGCGGTGACCTCCGACGACGCGATGACCGCCGACTGGGCCCGCCTGCCCTACGACCTGCTCGAGCAGATCGCGTCGCGCATGATCAACGAGCTGCGCGACGTCAACCGGGTGACCCTCGACATCACGTCGAAGCCCCCGGGGACGATCGAATGGGAGTGAGCTGAACCCGCTCGACCTCCTCGACCTGGACGACGACCTCGCCCCCGAGGAGCTCGCGGTACGCGAGCGGGTCGCGTCGTGGGCGGCCGAGCGCGTCGCGCCGCGGATCGCCGAGCTGTACGAGCGTGGGGAGTGGGACCGGTCGCTGGCCCGCGAGCTGGGCGACCTGGGGGCGCTCGGGATGCACCTGGAGGGCTACGGCTGCCCCGGCGGCAGCGCGGTCCAGTACGGGCTCGCCTGCACCGAGCTCGAGGCCGTCGACAGCGGGCTGCGCACGTTCGTGTCCGTGCAGGGCTCGCTGGCGATGAAGGCGATCCACGCCTTCGGCTCCGAGGAGCAGAAGGAGCGATGGCTGCCGGAGATGGCCGGCGGCGAGGCGATCGGCTGCTTCGGGCTGACCGAGCCGAGCGCCGGGTCCGACCCGTCGAGCATGCTGACCACCGCCCGGCGCGAGGGCGACGGCTGGGTCCTCGACGGCGCCAAGCGCTGGATCGGCATGGGCTCCATCGCCGACGTCGCCGTCGTCTGGGCGGGCGCCGAGGACGGCGTGCGCGGCTTCCTCGTCGAGCGGGGGACCCCGGGCTTCACGACCGAGGACATCACCGACAAGCTGTCCCTGCGCGCCTCGCTGCAGTCCGAGCTGCGCTTCGACGGCGTCCGGCTCGGCGAGGACGCGCTGCTGCCCGGCGCCCGCGGCCTGCGCGGCCCCTTCACGTGCCTCGCCGAGGCCCGCTACGGGATCGTGTGGGGCGTCACCGGCGCCGCGCGCGACTGCCTGGCACGCGCGCTGGAGCATGCCGGCGAGCGCGAGCAGTTCGGTCGTCCCATCGCCGCCTTCCAGCTCACCCAGGCCAAGCTGACCGAGATGGCCGTCGCCCTGAGCCACGCCCAGCTGCTGGCGCTGCGCCTGGGCCGCCTGAAGGACGCCGGGCGGCTGCGGCCGGAGCAGATCAGCGTCGGGAAGCTCGACAACGTCAGAGCCGCCCTCGAGATCGCCCGCACGGCGCGCACGATCCTCGGTGGCGAGGGCGTGCGAGCGTCCAACGCGATCATGCGCCACATGGCGAATCTCGAGGCCGTCTCGACCTACGAGGGCACCGCCGAGGTCCACACGCTGATCATCGGGTCGGCCCTGACGGGCCACCGCGCGTTCGCCTGAACGCGCGAGGGCGGGGAGGGTGCCGCCGAACGGCCACTGAGCTTTAGCCTTCCAGTAGGGCGTCGATGAGAGGGTGTGCCCCGACTCGGCTTCTCCTCGCGCCTGCTCCTCGCCATGCTCGCCGCGGCGGTGCCGGGAATCCTGGTCGCCCTCACGCTGACCGCCCGCGCGATCGAGCATCACGACATCGAGGGGCACGCGGCGATCGTGCGCGCCGAGGCCACCGAGCTCGGTCGGGGCCTTGCCGACGGTTCGGTCCGGCGAGTCGACCTCCCGGCGTACCTGGACAGGCTCGTGACGCTGCCCAACGTCGAGTCGGCCACCGTCCTGGACGCCGGCGGACGCGTCATCGCTACAGCGCCGAGCGCCGGCGACGCCGACGGCATCGCCGCCGCCGGCGTGCGCGCGGTGATCACGTCCGGACGCGGTCGCACCGAGATCGAGCAGGACCGGGGTGGCATCGAGCACATCCAGCCCATCCACGCGGAGCGGCTCGCCCTGGCCGTCGACTACGACCTCGCCGGCGTCCGCAGCGCCGTGACACGCATGCGGCTGGGCCTGGGGCTGGGAGCGCTCGCGACCATCCTGGGCATGGTCGCCGTCTTCTGGCTCGTGGGTGGCCGCCGCATCCGCCGCATGCACCTCGACGCGCTGGCCCGCGCGACGACGGATCCGCTTACGGGCCTCGGCAACCACCGCGCCTTCCACGACGAGCTGCGGCGCGCGGTCGCCATCGCCGGCCGCCGCGGCGATCCGCTCTCGCTGCTGTGCCTGGATCTCGACGGCTTCAAGCTTGCCAACGACCGGCACGGCCACCGCCACGGCGACGAGCTGCTGCGGTTCGTCGGCGGCGCGCTCTCGGCGGGCCGAGCCGAGGATCGGGGCTTCCGTCTGGGCGGCGACGAGTTCGCCCTGCTGATGCCCAGCGCCGACGAGGCTGCCGCCCTCGACCTCGCCGCCCGGCTGCGGCGCACGCTGGCCACCCAGGACATCCGCGTGAGCATGGGCGTTTCCGAGGCAGCGGGCACGAGCGCTGACGAGCTCCGCGAGGAGGCCGACACCGCGCAGTACGAGGCCAAGCGCTCCGGGGGTGACCGTGTGACGACGTTCTCCGAGCTCGACGTGGAGCAGGTCTTCACGCCGGCGCACGCGAAGGCCCTGGAGGCCATGATCGAGCATCGCTCGCTGTCCGTGGCGTTCCAGCCGATCTGGTCGTTGGGCGGCGAGGAGCCGCTCGGCTACGAGGCACTCGCCCGCCCCCACGACGGCTTCCCGCTTGCCGGCCCCGCTGAGGCGTTCGGGCTCGCCGAGCGACTCGGGCTCGTGTACGAGCTCGACATCCTCTGCATCGAGACCGCCATGGCCGCCGTCGAGCAGCTCCCGCCCGACGCCCTCGTCTTCGTCAACGTGACCCCGACGGCGCTCGTGCGCCGGCGCGATCTGCCCGAGCTCATCGGCGAGCAGGCCGACCTGCACGACATCCCCCACGAGCGCATCGTCGTCGAGATCACGGAGCGCGGCGCCGTGCACACCGGGAGCCTCGTCGTCGCCAGCAACGGCCTGCGCTCGCTCGGCTTCCTACTCGCCCTCGACGACGTCGGCTCGGGCAACTCGGGGCTCGAGCTCATGCGCGAGATCCAGTTCGACTTCGTGAAGATCGACCGGTCGATCGTCGCCAACGCCGCCGACGACCCCGGCGCCAGGGCGGTCCTCCACGGCATCGCCGCGTTCGCCAGCGAGGCCGGAGCCTTCGTGATCGCGGAGGGCATCGAGGACGAGCGGACAATGGCGCTCGTGCAGGACCTGCACGAGCACGGCGTCCGCGGCGGACGCGTCCACGGCGCGCAGGGGTTCCTGCTGGGCCTGCCTGCGCCGGCCGCCGTACCGCAGCCCGCCTGACCGGGGCGGCGACGGCCCGCGCGCGGGGCGGTTGTGTGGTACGAGCGTGGGAAGTGGGACCGTCGCTGGCCCGCGAACTCGGCGACCTGGGGGCGCTCGGGATGCACCTGGAGGGCTACGGCTGCCCTGGCGGCAGCGCGGTCCAGTACGGGCTCGCTGGCGATGAAGGCGATCCATGCCTTCGGCTCCGAGGAGCAGAAGGAGCGCTGGCTGCCGGAGATGGCCGGCGGTGAGGCGATCGGCTGCTTCGGGCTGACCGAGCCGAGCGCCGGGTCGGACCCGTCGAGCATGCTGACCGCGGCCCGGCGCGAGGGCGACGGCTGGGTCCAGGCCAAGCTGACCGAGATGGCCGTCGCCTTGAGCCACGCGCAGCTGCTGGCGCTGCGCCTGGCCGCCTGAAGGACGCCGGGCGGCTGCGGCCGGAGCAGATCAGCGTCGGGAAGCTCGACCTACGAGGGCACCGCCGAGGTCCACACGCTGATCATCGGGTCGGCCCTGACGGGCCATCGCGCGTTCGCCTAGATGCGCCAGACGCCCGGGCGGTCGGGCACCACGTTGCGCGTGTCGACGACGAGCCGCGCGTGCTTCCAGAGCGGCTCGTCGAGGAACAGCCGGTGCGGGGTCAGCACGACGACGCAATCCGCAGCCTCGACCTCCTCGGCGCACCAGTCGACGGTCTCGTGTACCTGGTTGCCGAGGTCGAGCAGCTCCACCCACGGGTCGCAGTAGCGGACGTCGCCGCCGCGGCAGGCGAGCTGACGCATGATCTCCAGGCTCGGTGACTCGCGTGTGTCGTGCACGTCGCCCTTGTAGGCCACCCCGAGCAGGAGGATCCGCGAGCCCTTGACCGAGCGACCGTGCTCGTTCAGCGCGTCGGTGACCCGCCGGAGCACATGGATCGGCATCTGAGCGTTGATCTCGTGCGCCGCGTCGATCAGCCGAGCCGAGTAGCCGTACTGGCGCATGCGCCAAGAGAGGAACTGCGGCACGACCGGGATGCAGTCCCCGCCCAGGCCCGGCCCCGGGTAGTGCGGGAGGAACGCGAAGGGCTTCGTCGACGCCGCGTCGATGACCTCCCACGCCGACAGGCCGAGGCGGTCGCACATGAGGGCGAGCTCGTTCGCGAGTGCGATGTTCACGGCGCGGAACGTGTTCTCGTGCAGCTTGGCCGTCTCCGCGACCGCTGTCGTCCGGACCGGGACCACGTCGTCGACGACGGTGCGGTAGAGCATCTCGGTCCGCTCGCGGCACTGCGGCGTCACTCCGGCGACGAGCTTCGGCGTGTTGCGCAGCGTGAATCGGCGGTTGCCCGGGTCGACGCGTTCGGGTGCGTAGCCGACGAAGAGGTCCTCACCCACCCGGCGGCCGCTGCGCTGGAGGATCGGCACGACGAGCTCCTCGGTGGTCCCTGGGTAGGTCGTGGACTGCAGGACGATCAGCTGGCCGGGGCGGAGATGCTCCGACACCGACTCGACCGCAGAGACGACGTAGGACAGGTCCGGCGTCCGGGTCTTCGACAGCGGCGTCGGCACGCAGATCGTCAGAGCATCGAGCTCGTCCACGGCTGCGTAGTCGAGCGTCGCGTGCAGCCGGCCGTTCACGCCGGCGTACCGGTCGGAGTGGAGGTCGGCGAGGTAGGACTTGCCACCCTCCACGGCGTTCACGCGATGCTCGCTCACATCGATGCCGGTCACCTCGAAGCCCGCCTCGGCGAAGGCGAGGGCGAGCGGCAGCCCGGCGTATCCGAGTCCGATGATGCCGATCCTGGCTTCGCGGGTCGCGATGCGCTCGGCGAACGAGGTGGTGTGCGGCAGCGACGTCGCCATGGAGGAAGAACGGCTCAGGACCGGAGGAACTGACGGCGGGTCAACGTCGGAGGGGGACGACGGCCGTGGTGACGACCTTCGTCTTGACGGCGTGGCCGGGCGGCACCGACGCGACATGGTCGCGCCCGAGGCGACGAGCGATCCGTCGCCGATCGTCACATTCGGCTCGACGAAGATGCCCGTTCCGATCCGCACCCGCTCCTCGATGCGCACCACGCCCGATGCCATGCAGCCGGGTCCCGTCGAGATGTCCGAGCCCAGCACGTCGTGGTGGTCGAAGCTGTTGTAGGCCGAGAGGAAGTTGTTGTCGCCGATGCCCGTGTCGGTCCCGAAGTGCACGAAGGCGCAGATCACGTTGCCGTCGCCCATGCTGACGCGGGTGGGGATCCGCGCCGTCGGGTCGATCGCGTTGGCGAGCGGGACGCGGCCGTCCGGCACAGCTGACGCAGCCGCGTCCGGACGTCGACCGAGGTGCTGATGGTGATCACGGCCGCGTCGTAGCCCCGGCCCTCCCATAGCTCGGCGATCGCTCGCTGCCGCCCACGACGGGCAGTCCGCGAGACGTCGCCCCAGCCGGCAGTCGTCGTCCACGATGCCGACGCCGGCGCTCCGTCTCGTGCCCGGAGGATGTCGAGCACCTGCGTGGCCCCCAGCCCGGCGCCGATCGAGCAGGAGGCGCGCGCACCCGGCGGGCCCGGAACGGGGGTCCGGCAGGTCGGCGGGGGCTGCCGATGTCGCGGCGGCGGCCGCTTCCACGTCCTTCGCCGTGATGAGCCCAGGGCGAGCGTGCGCCGCAGGTCCACCCCGAGCTCCGCGCTCGTTGCCGTGCGCTGGCCGTCGCCGCGCCCGCCCGTCTCGGCCGCATCGACCTCGCCGGCCAGCGGGGCCGAGCGTGACGTACGCCTCGAGCGCCTCCGCCGCGAAGATGTAGGCGATCGGCTCGCCAACGGTGACCGCGCTGCCGGCGGCGGCTGGAGGACGTAGCCGTCGGCCGGCGACTCGATCTCGAGGCGCCTTGCTGGTCTCGACGTCCACCAGTCGCTCTTGCGGCGGCGACCTGCGACGATCGGCAGACATGCCAGGCGACGACGGCCGTCTCGCTGTTGACGTCGGTCCACGGCACGTTGACCGGGATCAGCCGCAGGCCTCGCGCACGGCGTGCTTGATCTGGTCGAGGCCGACCAGCATCTCGCGCTCTCGCAGGCGGCCGCCGGGGATCACGCCAGGTCCGCTGGCGGTGACGGCGACCGGATGGCGCAGCCTGCCGAAGCGCAGCGCGCCGACGTCCGCCGCCGCCTGGGTGCCCCACGACCAACCGGCCATGCCCTCCTCGACGGTGACGAGGCTCCCGGTCGATCGACCGAGTCCAGCACCGGGCCCCAGTCCATGGGAGCCAGCTGGGCGGGCACCACCAGCTCGGCGAAGACCTCCTCCTCGATGGCGAGTCCTCGAGCGCGCGCATCGCGAGCAGGGCCGTGTAGCCGTAGGCCAGCACTGTCGCGTGCAGTCGGCCGGCTCGACGAAGGACAGCGTGACGGTGGGAGGCTGCCGGGGCTGCGCCCTCGCGCGACCGCGTCGCCAACGCGGCCTCGGTCCGGCAGCACGTCGGCTGCGCGCGTAGAGCAGCTTGTGCTCGACGTAGATCACGGGTTCGTCGCTGCTGCAGAGGGCGCGCAAGATCGCCGCCGGGTCGTGGAACGGCGAGGCGGCAACGACCTGCAGCCCCGGCACGCCCAGGAAGTGCTTCTCGAGGCTCTGGCTGTGGGTCGGCCCGTACCCGCGGTGGCCGCCCGACGGCACGCGCACGATCACCGGGCAGGTGACGCGCCGGCGTACATGCCTGGTATTCGTTACGTGGTTGACGATCTGATCGAAGCAAGCGTCACGAAGTCGCCGAACATGATCTCGACGATGGGGCGATAGCCGGACAGCGCCAGGCCCGGCCGCGACGCCGGCGATGCCGGCCTCGCTGATCGGGGTGGTCCGCACCCGGTCCGGGAAGTCGGTCGACAGGCCCCGCGTGACCTTGAACGCGCCGCCGTAGGGATCGGCGATGTCCTCGCCCAGCACGACCACGCGCGGATCGGTCTCGAGCAAGTCGGCGCAGGGCGGCACCCAGCGCTCGAGCGAGGATCACGGCGCGCCTCGCCGTCGCCACGATCTCGTCGAGCGCCGCCTCGACGTCGGCATCGATGCGCTCCCGATCGCCGTCGGGCAGGCGGCGGCCGTGGATCGCCAGCGGCTCGAGTGGCCCAGCGCTCCGCGATCTCGTCCTCGGGGCGGTTGTCGTCGCTCTTGCTGTGGTGGCAGAGCCGGTAGGTGTGGATCACCAGGCCCTGCGGCCGCCGCGTCGCGCGGACGCGCGCGACCGCCTGGCCGCGACGCGCATCGATCTCCAGCACATCGGTGCGAGTCGATCTCGGCTGACTCGGAATGCCGAAGGCGGCGAAGCGCCCGGCGATGCGCCGGCCATGTTCAGCCGGATCGGCGTGCTCTGCGACCAGCCGTTGTTCTCGAGCACCACCAGCAGCGGCAGCTCCCACAGCGCTGCCATGTTCAGGGTCTCGTAGACGACGCCCTCGCCCCAGCGTGCCGTCGCCGATGAAGACCATGCTGATCGCGTCGGTCGCCGCGAGCTTCATGGCCAGCGCGATCCCGGCCGCGGCGGGCACGGTCCCGCCCAGCACGCCGTTCGACTTGAACCCGGGCGCGCAGAGGTGCTGGCTGCCGCCGATGCCGCCGCACACGCCGTGCCGGCTTGCCCATGATCTCGGCCAGCAGGCCCAGCGCGTCCCCGGTCCGGGCCAGGTAGTGGCCGTGGCAGCGGTGGTTGCTGAAGATGTGGTCGCCCGGCCGCGAGATGCTCGATCACGCCACGGAGTCGGCTTCCTGGCCGATGCAGGCATGCGTGGTGCCGTTCAGCACGCCCTCCTCGAAGAGCGACAGCAGCGTCTCCTCGAAGCGCCGGATGAAGCGCATGCGACGGTAGAGCCGCACGTCGCGCGGCTCGGGCGGCAGGCCGACCAGCCATGGATCGACGGCCTAGGTCCTCGCCGGCGGGCGGTCTTGATGCTAATGATCGAGAAACGGATCGGGCGGCGTCCGCCCTTGCGTCGCGTGGGGTCGATTGTCCCGATGGCCAGTGGGGCCTGCGCGCGTACAGGTCCTCGGGCGCGCGCTCTGTGCGTGGTGGATCAGCTCCAGTGCGTGAACCACCGGGGACCGCATTCTGTTCGAGGCGGGCTGCCCTCGCCGCTGTTCGATCTGCCCTGGTTGCGCTCGGCGCGGCTCCCGCGGCTCGCCGCCAGCAGTGGTCTGCCGCGCGCCGGTGAACCTGGTCCTCTGCTGCGCGCGCCCGAAGGCCGAAACCCGGTCACGGGCCCCCTCGCCCTGCAGGCCCATGCGCATCTCTGCAGCGCGGCCGCGAGCAGCAGGCAGACCACTACCGCGCGCGGGCGCAGTGGTGCGTCGCTGAACTGGCACGGATCGAGGCCCCGGCTGGAGCGGCGACCGCTGGGGCTACGACTTCGACTGGAAGCGCGCCACACCCGCCCGGCGTGGACGCCGACGATCGTCGCGACGGGGACAGTGACGAACGCCCTCTTCGAGGCCTACCGCCCGTCGGGCCTCGAGGAGGCGTCGCGATGCGCGCGTCCGCGGCGGAGTTCGCGCTGCGCGACTGAGCGCATGCCGGGGCCCGATGACGTTCGGCTGGCCCTATCCGCCGCTGAACGCGACACGGCGCGGAACGTGACCATGAAGGGAGGGCGCCTCTGGGTGCAGGCGCACGCGGTGACCGGTGACCGGGAGCCCGCTGCTCTCGCCGCCGCCACGGCCGCGTACGTCGCGTCGCACCAGAGCGCGAGCGGGCGTGGCCCGACGCGGTCGGCGACGATGCCGATGGGCGGACAACCTGCAGACCGCGTACCTGCTCGAGCGCCTGCTCGCGAATGCCCGCTGGACGGGGGACACGTCGTTCGACGTGATGACCCGTCGGCCGACGCGTACTACCGGTCGCGGGTCCTCACAGCCAACAGCCAGGCGAAGTACTTCGATGACCGCGTTTTCCCGATCGACGCGACGGCGTGCGCGGAGTCGATCATCGTGCTCTGCCGCTTCGGCGACGCGGACTCGCCCGTCGCGTCGCCGCGACCACGATCGCGCTCCTCCAGCGACCCGACGGCGCCTTCGGCTATCAGGTGCGGCGGCTCGTCACCGTACGCACGCCGTTCGCGCGGTGGTCGACCGCCTGGATGCTGGCGGCGCTCGCCCTGCTGGCGGACGCAACACCGGCCGCGAGAGAGGACTCGGCGGTCGCCCCGTAGCCGCTCGAGAACCGCGGCCGGGACGCATGCCCTCCATCCATGCCGACCGTCGCGTCGGGAGCCCTCCCGGCGAGCCGCCCGAGCAGCGGATCGACACACCGGCAACGCCCACGACGGCGCCCGCGAATCCGAGTCGATCGAGAGCGTCCAGTGCGGCGTCGCGCACCTCGAGCGCCTCGGCGAAGGCGGCCTGCAGCAGGTCGTCGGCGGTGCGGGGGTCGCGGACGTCGCCCAGCGCGTCGGCCGCGGCTACGCGGTCCGTCACGTGACCGGCACGCAGGAACTCCCTCAGGAGCGGGACGGACCGGGGATCGCGCAACCGACCGAGGACCCGGATCGCGGCGGGTCGCAGTCCGTCGTTGCGCAGTGCCGCGATGAGCGGGTCGATCGCGCGTCCTTCAGCGCGACGATCAGCCAGGCTGCACGCTCACGGCGATCGGGATCCTGGTCGCGGAGCTCCGGGATCAGCCGTGACGTCATCGCCGCAGGCGCCGTGCCGGAGGGGTCGGCGTCGAGCAGCGAGCGCACCGTGTCGCCGTCGTAGGCGTCGACCTCCGAGCCGGTCAGGTCGAGCAGCGCCTCGACGTACAGCGCGCCCAGGTCGGGGTCCTCGCTGCGGGTGAGCATCGCGAGCCCGCGGCAGCGAAGATCGTTCAGGCCGTCCGCGCGCCAGCCTGCGACGGCGGCCGCGAGGTGCTCCAGGAACGCCGACGGAGGGTCGTCACCGGCCGCGTCCAGCGCCGCCGCGCGCACCCGTAGCTCGGGATCGTGGAGAGCCGGCGCGAGTGCGTCGACGGCGGCATCGTCGCCGATCCGTCCGAGTGCCGCGACCGCTCCGAGGCGTCGCGCGAGGGCGACGTCGACGAGGGCGCCACCGGTGTCCTTCAGCAGGTCCCGCTCCGCGAGTGTCCGGCTGAGTCCCTCCACGTCCGCGTGGCGCTCGATCGCCCCGATGCCTCGACTGCGGAAGGGCCTCATGACGTCAGGATCGCGGCGGGGCGCACTGCCGATCAACGGTCCGGAGGGCGCCGAACCGTCGAGTCCCTTCGCGCTCTCCGTCCAATCGGTACGACGACGAACGAGAGCGCGAAGACGCCAGAACGGCGGGGCACAGACGCGTCAGGCTGCCGGTGCGATGCGTGCATGGTTCGTGACCGTCTGGCGGGGGCGGGGCCGTGATGGGGGGCTGCTCCGACTACCAGCGCGTCGAAGGCGGAGAGAGCAAGCCGAGCGCCAGATGGTGCCGCCGTTGTTCGCGCCGACCTGGTTCTGGAACAACCACCGCGGGTCGATGCCGCGCTCGATCCGAACTCCGGCGTGCTGGTGGGGGAGCTCAATGCGCCCGTCCAGCGAGTCTCGCCGTGCGCCGCGGTCCTTGGCTGGGCACCCAGAACAGCACCACCACGATCTACGTCCCCGGTCGCGCCCCGGAACCGTCCGTGTCCGCCTCGCCGCGGGAATGCGCCCGGCCGCGCGCCTCTGCAGCGCGCTTCCGCGCCGTCCCCTTGCCGGCGAACGCGCGCCCTGCCCCGGGATCCGACCGTCACCTCGTCGTCTGGTAGCCCTCCATCCACCGGATGTGGGAGTTTTTCGGCATGCGGCGCGAGGACGGGGCGTGGCATGCGCCGGGGGCGGAGCCAGGAGCGCGTCGCGCAACCCGGGCTACGACACGGCCGACGCGCGGCCGGAGCGCAGTCCTTCTGGGTGCGACAGCGACGATCCTGCCGGTCGGGGAGGGTGATCCGCCTCGACGAGCTGCGGCGCGGGCGCATCGACCACGTGCTCGCGCTCGACATCCGCACTTCCGAGCCAGAGAGTTCTCCTGCCCGCGCAACGCACGGACGGCAGCAGCATGAGTCCGACCGCGATCCCGGAGGGGACGCGCTACCGCCTCGATCCGCGGCCGAAGCTCAGGAACTCGAGTCCCCGAGCGCTCATGCCGATCGCGCGCGCAGCGCAGCGCGACGGGATGGTGGTGCGGGACGAGTCCTCGACCGTTGCGCTCCACGCGGAGGATCCCGGGGCTCGCCGACCGATCCGACGCGCGACTGCTCCGACCCTGGTACCCCGAGCGGCTCGGGGAGCTTCGGGCACGCTTCCCCTGGGACGACCTGCAGGCACTGCCGCTCTGCGGCGGACCGCCCACGGAACGGGTCGCGAGGCCGTGGGTCGCCCCCGGGCGAGACGGGAGGCGCCGCCCCGGATCCGGACGAGGCGCGTGCCAGTGCCGGGCGCCGCGACCCGTTGCCGCGGCGATGACGCAGCCCGCCTCGCATACCTCCGCGGCCGCGTTCGAGGGCCTCGGGTTCGCGCCCATGACGTTCCTCGGCACGTGAGCAGCGTCGCCACCGCGCGGCTCGACGGCATCGAGGTGATGGCGAGTTCGCGCTGGCGACCGCGCCGGCCACGCGGTCTGGTACCTTTCGACGGCTCGTGAGCGACCTGTGTTCGGGCGCGAGCTCGCGGCGTCGCCGCCCGGGCGCAACGGGTCACTGGGCTTTCGCGGCGGTGCTCGCGTTCTCGTTCTCGGTCACCGCGGTCGTGGCGGGGATCGCCGCCCCGCCGTCATCGCGGTCTCCAATGGCTCCATCGATCGTCCCGCGCTCGTCGCGCCGAAACTTATGGCGCTGGCCGACACTGTTCGCGACGAACACGGCCTGGAACCTCGACCCGTGTTCGCCGGCTTCCGCGCCTCGCGCGAGCTTTCTGGAGACCCCTACACCAGGTCGGCGCGTTCCTGATCGTCTCGGTTGCGCGGTGGCCGGTGACGGACTCTGTGCGGGGTCTCGTGCTGGCGACGATCGCGTCGTACTGCACCCCGCTCGTGCACAGGCTGGTCCGGGTGCGCCGCGACATGCGCCTGACGGTGGAGCGGTCGGCCGTGCGTGACGGATTCTGACCCTGCCCGACCTCATCCGCTTCGGCGTCAAGCTCGACCCCGGAGGGCTCGCCCAGGGCGCCGGCCAGGAGGTCGGGACCGGACGCCGGGCATGTCAGACTGTGAGCGCGGTCGGGGCGTACAGCCGCCGATGGACGCTCGCCCGTCGTTTGAGAGCTGAACGTGGCGGGACGACGAGATGCCGCTGCCGACGCTCGTCGAGCGGCGAGGGATGGCGATCGCGCAGGCTTCGACCGGGCGTTCGTCGAGACGAGACGCGACTGCGTCGCGGCGCTCCTGCTGCCGGCCGCCGCCGGCGGCGGCGCGGCCGCCTCGGCGATGGCGGTCTTCGGCACGGGCTTCGACCGTGCATCCACCGCGTTCGCGGTGCTCCTGCTGCTGCCCGCGGTCGTCGCCGCCGTCGCGGTGCAACGCCACGTGCTGCTGGCCGACGATCGCCCGGGGCTGACCTCGATCATCGCGGTTGGCGGGGCGGTCGCGACCACGGTCGCGACCGTCGCGCTGACGCTGCGCTTCGGCATCACGGGCGCCGCCGTCGGATCGCTGACCGGTTCCTGCATCGAGGCCGCGTGGCTCGCGCTGCACACACGGCGGCACGTCGCGACGCCGCTGCGCGTGCTCTGGCCGCCGCGAGAGGCCGTCCCGCTCGTGCTCGGGTACGCGGCGGGATTCGCCGCGGCGCACGCGGTCGCCACGGCGTTGCCGGGTGTCGCGGGCCTCCTGCCGGCGCTCGCGGCCGGATCAGCGGCCTACGTCGCGGTCCTCGTCGCCGGTGGCGGCGTGAACGACCGCGACCGGGCGCGGATCGCCGCCCTGTCACGGTGGATGCGCGCGCGCCGGCGGCGCGAGCACGTGGTCGCGGCGACCCCGTAGGGGCGACGCCTAGCTGTAGTTCCTGAGGAGGTTGTTCATCCGGGCCTCCTTGGAGGCTGGTGGTTCTGAAGCCCCAGTCCCAGGAGGACACCGGATGAAGCTGCACGCTAACGCCAGGCTCAGCCTGATCCGTCGTCGGGAGATGGTGGAGATGGTGCTCGAGCAGCACCGCTCGATCTCAGAGGCCGCGCGGGCGGCTGGGGTGAGCACGCGGACGTGCGCGAAGTGGCTGCGGCGCTATCGCGCCAGGGTGAGCTGGGGCTCTTGGATTGCTCCTCGGTGCCCCAGACGATCGCCAATCGCACCGACGAGCACACGATCGCGGTCATCGCCGCGCTGCGGCGCTTGCGCTTCACCGGCCCGGAGATCGCCGAGACGCTGGATCGTCCCCTGTCGACGGTGTCGGGGATTCCTCTCATGCGGATCGGGATGGGCCGCCTCGGACGTCTGGGGCTCGAGCCGGCCGAGCGCTACGAACGCACGGTCGCTGGAGAGCTGATCCACATCGACGTCAAGAAGCTGGGGCGCATCCAGGAGGGCGCGGGCAAGCGCATCACCGCCGTCAAGCGCAACCCCCGGCGCCGACGCCGCGACCGCGACGGACACGACCGAGGCGTGATCGGATGGGAGTACTGCCACATCGCCATCGACGACGCCACCCGCCTGGCCTACGCCGAAGTGCTGCCCGACGAGAAGGCCACCACGGCGATCGGCTTCCTACGCCGCGCGATCGCGTTCTTCGCCAGCTACGGCATGACCGTCCGCGAGCTCATGACCGACAACGGCGCCGCCTACCGCGCCACGATCCACGCGATCGCCTGCCGCGCCCTGAGCATCCGCCACCTCCGCACGCGCCCCAGGCGCCCGCAGACCAACGGCAAGGCCGAACGCTTCATCCGCACCATGCTCGGCGGCTGGGCCTACGCCGCCATCTACCGCACCAGCCACGAACGCACCCACGCGCTTGACGGCTGGCTCTACCACTACAACCATCACCGCCCACACGCAGGCATCAACCGCCAGGCCCAGCCCAGCGACTGAACAACCTGCTCGGGACTTACACCTAGCGCGCGGACGGGATGCCGCGGCAGTAGCAGGCGTCCGCCCAGAGGAACGAGCCCGCCCCGCGCTGGGCGCGGAACGGCTCGGACAGCGCGTTGAGCGAGAAGCCGTGCGCCGACAGCTGCTCGTGCAGCGCGGGGAACGTCGCGTCGCCGTCGTAGTGCGAGACGAACGTCACCTCGATGAGGACCACGGCCGTCCGGCCCAGGACGGCATGCGCGCCCCTCAGGACTTCGCTCTCGGCGCCCTGGACGTCGAGCTTCAGCAGGGCGACGTCCTCGCCCGCGAGCAACTCGTCCAGCGTCGTCGTCGGCGTCGCCACCCGTGCGACGACCTCCCACCCGGTCGTGGACTCGTAGACGGAGCCCATCTCGCCGCGGGGTGCGTGCAGCGACGAGTTGTGGCTGTGGCCGGTGACGTGCAGCACGGCGGTACCTGCGCCATCGGAGACCGCGCGCGGCCGTCGACCACGACGGTGGGAACGCCTGCGAAGCGCTCGGACAGCCTCCCAAGCGGCTCGGGCGCCGGCTCGACGGCGAGAACACGCGCCCCCGGAACGACCCGCAGGACAGCGGCGGACCAGTCGCCCACGTTCGCGCCGATGTCGGCGACGATCCCGGCCCGAAGGTCGACCCAGCCCGGAAGCAGGTCCAGCCGGGCCTCACGCGCCGCGCCGAAGCTGCGCATGCTCGCGCCGTGACGACGCGCGAACGCGCGGGCCTCGCGCAGCTCGGCGATCCCGACGGGCTCCAGCACGCGGCGCGTCCGGCGCGCCCCGTGGCGCACGACGTGGGCGAGTCGCCGACTCGCGCTACGCCTCGGCGTCGCCCCGGGCGGTCAATACCCGGCGCGGCGAAGGTCGCGGTTGCCGAGCATGACGGCGAACGCCAGCCCGATGGGGATGCCGACGGCCACTGCGGCGAACAGCAGCAGCTGGGCCTTCTTCAGGCGGTCGCTGGCGGCGCCCGTGGCGCGTTCCAGGACGCTCGCGGTCGCGACCGGGCCGGGTGTCCGACGGCTCGCCTCGTACTCGTTGCGGAGGATGCGCACGCGCAGTTCGGCCACCGCCACCTCGGCGCGCGCCGCGGCCAGCAGTCGGCGGGAGCGCAGCGTCTCCCTCGCGTCGTCCTGCTGGCGGCGCGTCCCTTCGATCGCCCGGCGCTCCGCCATGAGCTCGGACGCCTTGCGATAGGCGGCGAGCGCGCGGGCGCTCAACGGAGTCGCCTCGCTCTGGATCGCCGCGAACCGGACCATCGAGTCACTCACCTGATTGGACAGCCGCACGGCCTCGGCAGCAGTCGCCCCCTTTGCAGTGATGCGGAAGACCGGCGACTCCGGGATCGGAGCTGCGTTGACCTTCCTGCGCAGCTCGTCGATGGCCGCCACGCCTGGTCCGGAGACGGGCTGCAGGACAGCCTCGCTGCGGACCGAGCGGCTGTAGCGCTCGGCGAGCGCCCGCGTCGCGTCCGTGAAGCCGACGAGGCCGCCAGGGACGCTTGGATCGACCCGTCCGACCGCGAGCCGCGTCTCGGCGGTGAAGACCGCCGGCCGGTTGTACGCGGCGATGGCCGCAAGCACGACGAGGAGCACGACCGGGAAGGCGGCGACGACCGGGTGCCGTCTGACGGCGGCGACGAGATCGACGCGCGGTTGCGGGGCGAAGGGCGGAAGCTCGCCGTGTCCGTTCACGACCGGTGGTGCGAGATGTTGCACGGAGGTCACCGAAGAGGAACGACCGTGGCGTCCCCGTTCTTCCGCCCTCGGGGCTCGCCGCTCGTGACGGCGGCGACTGCCTGGTCGAACGCGTCGACCATCGCGTCGAGACCGAGTGCGCTGCCGCTGCGCAGGGCGCCGGAGGCCAGCTGCGCTCGCCGGCCGGGCGATCCGACGACCTCCGCGATCCCACGGGCGAAGGCATCGAGGCCACCCTCCACGAGCCGGCCGTTCACCCCGTCGTCGAGGTACTCGATCTCCGGTCCGTGCAGTGCGCTCGGCCGCGTGATGAGCGGCACGCCGTGCGCGAACGCATGGTTGATCGCCAGCCCGACGGCACCCGGGATGACCACGGCTGCGGACACCCGCATCAGGCGAGCGATCGCGCGCTGGTCGGTTACCTCGCCCAGCACGTGCACGTCCTCCATGCCGGCCGCGCGCATCCTGACCTCCGGCAGCTGTGGCCCGTCCCCGGCGATCACCACCTCCACCGCCTCGGCGAGCAGGCCGGTCCGACGGATGACCTCCACCGCCTCGAGCAGCTCGGGGACCCGCTTGGCGCGGTAGACGCGGCCCACGTACAGCAGGACGACGGAGTCCGGCCGCAGGCCCAGCCGCGCGCGCAGGCAGGCATCCGCGATGCCCGCCGAGCTCGTCGCGCAGCCGTCGCTGGGCGTCCATGTCGATCGTGTTGCGCACGACGAACACGCGATCGAGGCGCATCCCCCGCTCGGCGAGGCGCATCGCGCCGCCTGCGGTATAGGCCAGGTAGGCGTCCGCCCTGCGGGCGCGCGCAAGCTTGAGCCGGTGGTTCGCGCGGGTGAGCACGCGCATCACGGAGCCGAGGTCCTCGTCCTTGTCGGTGACCTGTCCCCAGAGGATCACCGGCGTCCGCCTCAGGCGCAGCAGCGGCTGGAGCGCGAGCGATGAGGTGAAGCGGGCGAAGTCGCCCAGCACGACCGCGTCGTAGCCGCCGGTCAGGATCGCGCCGACGAGGTGCTGGTGCACGAGGCGTTTCGGGCCGACGCGGATCTGGCGGTTGCGCACCTCGACGTTGGGAAAGGCGAACGGCGGCGCGGCCGCGATGCTCCCTGCCCCGTCCGGCGGCGCGCCGTGGAACACGACGTAGTCCGCGGCGCCGTCGGAGGCGAGCCGTTCGTAGAGCGGAACGCGATACCGGGGCACGAATCCGTCGTGGGCGATCGCCACGCGCACGCAACAGGAACGTCCGGAGGGGCGCCACCCTGTCGGCGCGCGTGAAAGCAGCGCCGGCCCGCGGCCGTTCTGTGTGGGGATGACGTCATCGGTGCCCCTGGTCCTCGCAGGTCTGCCGGCGCTCGCCGCGCTCGGCTATCTCGCGTGGCAGGTGCAACCGGCCTGGCTGCTGAGCGTCGGACTCTGCCTGTCGACGTTCAACAGCAACTGGGAGGTGTGGGGCCTGCCGCCGAAGGTCCCACCCGATCGGCTGGTGCTGCTCGCCGGCATCGCAGCCGTGCTTCTTCGTGCACCCGCGGTCCGCGACCGTCCGCCGCTGCGGCTGCGCCCGGTCCACCTCCTGTTCTTCGCGGTCGTCGCGTGGTGCGTCGCGTCCGCGATCAGCGCGGGGAAGCTGACCTCAGGTGCCGGCCCCTATCTGATCACGGACCGGCTGGTGGTGCCGTTCGCGGTGTTCATCGTCGCGCCGTACGCGTTCCGCACGCCCGCTCAGCGGCGGATCCTCGTCGGAACGATGGTCGCCTTCGGCGGCTACGTCGGTCTGACGACCCTCTTCGAGTCGCTGGGACCGCACGCCTTCGTCTTCCCGCCGAGGATCCTCGACACCACGATCGGCTACCACATCGGCCGGGGTCGCGGGCCGTTCCTGGAAGGCAGCGTCAACGGCGTCGGGCTCTACATCTCGATCGTCTTCTGCGCGCTGGCGGTCGCGACCTGGGAGCGGCGCTGGCCACGCCTGCTCGCGGTGGGCGTCGGGGTGATCTGCGCGATCGGGCTCGTGCTCACGCTCACACGCTCGGTCTGGGTCGGCGCGACCGTGGCGACCATCCTGACGCTGGCGGGCATCCGCGAGCTGCGGCGCTTCCTGGTGCCCGTCGCGGCCACCGCGATCGTCGGCGTCGTCGTGCTCTTCGCGGCGGTGCCGGCACTGGAGACGCACGCCGACGAGCGCCGCTCGACGCAGCGGTCGGTGTGGGAACGCGAGCAGGTCAACGACGCGGCGCTGGACCTCGCCATGCAGCGGCCGCTCGTCGGCCAGGGTGTCGGGACCTTCAACGAACGCAACGCACTGCACTTCCGTCTGTCCGAGACGACGCCGATGGTCGCGGAGCTGCACCTGGGCATCCACAACCAGTTCCTGCAACTGCTGACGGAGACGGGTCTGATCGGCGTGACGCTGTTCGTCGCGTGCCTGCTTGCCGCGATCGTGGGCACCCTGTTGCTGCGCGGCCCTCCTGGGGCCCGGCCGTGGAAGATCGCGTTGCTGGCCGCGTCGCTGTTCTGGGCGCTCGTGGCGAACCTCGCACCGATCGGGCAGGTGTTCCCCAGCACGGTGCTCTGGCTGCTCGCCGGGGCCGTCGCGGCGGCGTGTGCGAGCGCCCCGCGCACGATCGGACCGGGACCCGTGGCATGAGGATCGCCTGGGTCTCGCACAGCGCCGCAGCCGGCGGGGCCGAGCTCGCCCTGGTCGAGGGTGTCCGCGCGCTCGTGGACCGTGGACAGGAGGTCGACGTCGCCGTGCCCCGAGCCGGTCCGCTGGTCGTCCTCCTGCGCGACGCCGGCGCGCAGGTCCTCGTCGCCCGGTATCCGCTGTGGGTGAGCTCCGGCCGTTGGCGCACGCCCGCGCACCGCGCCCGCCGCGTCGCAGGGACGGTGGCCGGCGCCCGGGCGTTGTCGCGACTGCTCGCGCGGCGCCGGCCCGACGCGATCGTCACCAACACGCTGGCCGTCGCGTCCCCGGCGCTGACCGCGCGATGGCTCGGCGTGCCGCACGTCTGGTACGTGCACGAGTTCGGCCGGGAGGACCACGGGTTGCGCTTCGATCTCCCGCGCGGTGCAGCGCAGCGGCTGATGCGCCACCTGTCTGCGGAGGTGATCGTGGACTCGCAGGCCGTGGGACGGGTCGTGCGGGACTGGGCGGACCCCGCTCGCGTGCACGTCGTGTACTACGCCGTCGACGTTCCGTCGCGGCCCTGTCGACGGCCCGGCGACGGCGTGACGCTCCGGCTCGCGCTGGTGGGTCGCCGCGCGCCGGGCAAGCGACAGGAGGACGCCATCCGAGCGGTGAGCATGCTCGCCGAGCGCGGCGTGGACGTCTCGCTCGAGCTCGTCGGCGGTGCGGACGCGGCCTACGAGCGGCATCTGCGAGCGCTCGCCGATCTGGGCGGCGCGGTGGGCCGCGTGCGGTTCACGCCGTTCACGCCCGACCGGTTGGAGCGGCTGGGCGACGCCGACGTCGCGCTGATGTGCTCGTCCTCGGAGGCGTTCGGGCGGACGACCGTGGAGGCCATGAAGCTCGGCCGCCCGGTGATCGGGGCCGACGCCGGCGGTACGGCGGAGCTGGTGCGCGACGGATGGAACGGGCTGCTCTACCCGCCCGGCGACCCCCGGGCCCTCGCCCTGCGCATCGAGCGCCTGCACCGCGATCGCCCGTTCCTGCGCGACCTCGGTGCGCACGCGCAGGAGTGGTCACGGGCGACGTTCACGTCGGAACGCTACGGCGACGGCCTGCTGCGGACGCTCACGCGGGCGACCGCGGGCGCGAGGAGGCGGGGGTGAACGGCCGGCTGCCGGTGTCCGTCGTGGTCGCCGCGTACCGGCAGCCCGAGCTGCTCGAACGCGCGCTTGCGAGCGTCGCCGCACAACGCCCCGGATGTGCGGAGGTCATCGTCGTCGACGACGCGTCGGGCGACGGCACCGCGGACGTCGCCGAGCGCATGGGTGCGTGCGTGATCCGCCACCCCCGCAACCTGGGCAGCACGGCCGCGCGCAACACCGCGATAGCCGCAGCGACCCAGCCATGGCTCGCGCTCCTCGACCAGGACGACGAGTGGCTGCCCGGGCACCTCGCGCACGTCTGGGGCCTGCGACGCGGGCACGTCCTCGTGGCGGCCTCGGCGCTGCGCCACGGCGCCGGCGCGCGGCGGGACGTGCTGCACGGACCGCTCACGCGCGAGCCCATCGTCCTGCGATCACCGGCCCCGCTCGTCTACCCGGGCAACTGCATCCCGCTGAGCGCCACGCTGCTGCGCACCGACGCCGTCCGCGACGTGGGCGGGTTCGTGCATCGCCACGGCGTCGCCGATCTCGACCTCTGGATCCGGCTGCTCGAGGGCGGCACAGGGGTCGTCTCGCCGAGGGTGACCGTGCTCTATCGCGTGCATGCCGCGCAGGTGTCGCAGGACCGTCGGATGATGCAGCAGGCGCATCTGTCGGTCGCCGCGTCGTACGCCGGGCGTTCCTGGTGGAGCCCGGACCTCGTGGAACGCTGGCGCGCCACAGCGGCATGGAACGACGTGCGCGGCGCGGTACGCCGCGGCCACTTCCGGGAGGCGGCGCGCCACGCGGCGTGCATCTCCGCGCACCCGCAGCGGATACGCGGCGTCGTCGAGATGTGGGTCTCGCGCGCCCGGCTGCGGCGCCACAGCGCGCGCTTCGTGCGCGACGGGGGCGAGGCGGTGAGCACGAGCCGGAGGTGGGAGTGATGGGTCGCGTGCGCGGCCTCACCCTGCGCATCCGGGGCTTTCCGGTCCCCGACCGGCTGCGCGCGCGGGGCCTGCGACTCGGCCGCGACGTCTATCTCGGACACGGAACCGTGATCGACTCCGGCTTCTTGCCGCTCATCTCGATCGGCGACGAGACCACGCTCTCGGCGGGCGTGCGGGTGCTCGCGCACGACGCCAGCATGAATCGCCGCCTCGGGCGGACGCGCGTCGCGCCCGTCGCGATCGGGCGCCGGGTGTACATCGGAGCGGGTGCGATCGTGCTCCCCGGCGTCACGATCGGCGACGACGCGGTCGTCGGCGCGGGAAGCGTCGTGACGCGCGACGTCCCGACGGGCACAGTCGTGGCAGGCAATCCCGCGCGGCCGATCTCATCCGCGGCGGAGCATCTGGAGCGTCATCGCGAGCGCATGGCGGCGCACCCGGGCAGCTACGTCGAGTAACCGGCGGCCCATGCGACGCAGGCCGCCGCGGCCCGCGCGACCTCGTCGGCGGTCAGCCCCTCGGCCCGCATCGGCAGCGACAGCTCCTCGGCGCCCCCAGGCGGTCGCGTGGGGGGGACCTCGACGGGCTGGCGCAGCGGGCCCTGGAGCGCGGGATGCCCGGGCAATGCCCCGAGGGCTTGTAGTGCAGCCCGGGTCCGGCACGCCGGCCGCGCCGAGCGCTCGCTTCCAGCTCGTCGCGCTCGGGGTGGCGGACGGGGAACAGGTGATAGGCGCACTGGCTGCCGGCGGGCTCGGATCAGAGCGTCAGCTGGCGGTTGCCCGGCGCCAGGCGCCTCGCGGTAGTGCTGCGCGTGCCTCGCGCCGCGCCGCCGTCCACGCGTCGAGGTGGCCGAAGCTTGACCCGCAGCAGCGCCGCCGGCACGCTGTCCAGGCGCTGGTTCCAGCCCGAGCTTCGACGTGCTCTGCCCTGCGGGTACTGGCCGAGGTTGCGCAGCGCGTCGGGCGCGCTCGGCCAGCTCGTCGTCGTCGCGGGTGCAGATCGCGCCGCCGTCGCCCAGCGCCCCGAGGTCTTGCGGCCCGGGTAGAACGAGAAGCACGCGGCGCGGCCGATGCTGCTCCGTCGCGGCGGCCGTCGCTGGCTCGGCCCCGTGGGCCTGGGCGGCGTCCTCGAGCAGCAGCAGGCCGTGTCGCCGCGCCAACGCGCCGAGCGTCGTCCATGTCGCACGCCTGTCCGTAGAGGTGCACCGGCACGATCGCGGCGGTGCGGCGGTCGACGATCGCCGCCGCGGCCGAGCGGGGATCGATGAGCCCGGTGTCCTCGGACGACGTCGCAGAACACCGGTCTGGCGCCGGCGTGGAGCACCGCGAGGGCTGTCGCGATGTAGGTGTGCGCCGGGACGATCGACCTCGTCTCCCCGGCCGATGCCGGCCGCTCGCAGCCCGATCGCGAGGGCTGCGGTGCCCGAGGCCACGCCGACGCAGTGCTCGGCCTCGCAGCACTCGGCGAACTGCGCCTCGAACGCCTCGACCTCGCGGCCGAGGATGAACGCGCTCGCCGCGAGGGTGCGCTCGAAGGCGGCCTGCAGCTCTACGGCGATGCCGCGCGTGCTGGCGGGAGAGGTCGACGAACGGGACCCCCGCGGTCCTGGTCATCACGGTCACGAGCAATGAACGCATGCCGGAGGCTCAGGCTTGTGCGCGATCGCCGTCAGGCGCGACCGACGCCACGCGTTCCTCGGGTGTGCAGGACATGACACGACGCGCGAGCAAGGGATCCACATGGCGCTCGTCCGGGTCGCCGCGTGTCCAGCTCCTCCTGCTCCGGGCCATGCGCCGCGGTGCCCACCTGCTGAGGGCGGTCGGGCTCGCCTCGGCCGTCGACGCGGTCAAGCGACGGGTCAGACCGGTCGCGTCGTCGTTCACGCTCGACGTTCGCGGCCTCCGCATGAGCGGGTCGTCGATCGGGCAGCTCGGCCAGATCCGCGACTGGGCGGACGGCTCGAAGGACGGCTACATGACGGAGGTGTTCCAGTGTGCGCTGGAACCTGGAACCGCGGTCATCGACGTCGGCGCGTACCTCGGGTACTTCACGCTGCTGGCCGCGCGCGGCGTCGGCGTGGATGGGAGGGTCGTGGCGTTCGAGCCCCATCCCGACAGCCGGCGCGCGCTGCGCGAGAACCTCGCCGGCAACGGCGTCGCCGATCGGGTCGTGCTCGTCGACACGGCGCTCGCCGCGACGCCGGGCACACGGTCCTTCTTCCTGGACGCGACCGACGAGAGCGAGAGCGGTCTGGACCCCGCCCACGAGGGCGCGCGCGCCGTCCGCGTGGACTGCGCGCGGGGCGACGACGTCCTCGCCGAGCACGACGTGCTCGACGAGAGGCGCCTGCGCGCGGTGAAGATCGACGTCGAGGGGCGGGAGGTGGAGGTGCTCGAGAGCCTCCGCTCGACGCTCACCGAGTCGCGTCCGGCGCTCTTCGTCGAGTGCAACCCGGAGGCCCTCGCGCGTGCCGGAGCGTCCTCCGCGCGGCTGCTCGAGGCGATCGCCGGTCTCGGATTCGACGCGAGCGTCATCAACGAGGACGCGCGGTGCCTCGAGCCGGTTCCCGCAGACCTCGAGCGCCGGATCGAGCCGGGCGGATACGTGAACCTGTTCTGCCGCGCGAGCGGGCAGGACCCACAGCCGAGAGGAAGGCCGAGCGCAGCGTCCTGGCGGCCCGCTCGATGCTGAACTCCGAGAGGACCCGCTCGCGTCCCGCGGCGCCGTAGCGGGCGCGCAGGTCTGGGGCGCGGGCCAGCGTCTCCAGTGCGACGACGATCTCGTCGGGACGCCCGGGGGAGACGAGCAGGCCCGTGGTGCCGTGCTCGACGAGCTCCGGGATGCCCATGATCCGCGTCGCGATGATCGGCAACCCGGCGGACATCGCCTCCATGAGCACGACCGGCAGGCCCTCGCTCAGGCTGGCCAGGCAGAACACGTCGGCGGCGGCGTAGCGGTCGAGGATGTCCTCCTGGCCGACCTGGCCGGCGAAGTGCACCCGGTGTGGGATGCCGAGCTCCTCGACACGCCGGCGCAGCTGCTCGCGCCGCGGATCCATCGCCGACGACCTCCACCTGCACGGGCACGCCGCGGCGTTCGAGCTCGGCGATGGCGTCGAAGAGGATGGCGTGGCCTTTCTCGGGCACCAGACGTCCGACCGTCAGCACCCGCAGCGGTCCGTCGTGGGTCGCTCGCATCCGCGGGACCGCGTGCCAGCGGGCGTCCAGCCCGCAGCGCACGACCTCGATCTTCGGCCACTCCCGGTCGCTCACGAGGCGCATCAGGAGGCTGCGGCCGACGTCGCTCACGCAGACGACGAAGGTCGCGCGCCTGATCTTCTCGGCGAGCCGAGCGCGCACGTCGTCGAGCATGTCGGTCCCATGGGCCGTGAAGCTCCAGGTCTCGATGGTTCCCGTGCCGACGCCGAGCTGCGACGCGAGCAGCGCGACGTCGCCCGACGGGCTCGTGAAGTGTGCGTGCAGGTGGTGCAGCCGCCGCCGGCGGCATTCGCGCCAGATCGGGACCGCCTCGCCGAAGTAGAAGAGCTGCGTGATGCGCCCGTGGCGTCCGCCGGGCAGGGCCAACGCGACGGCCAGCGTGCGCAGATACGCGCGGGGCTGCAGCGCGAGCGCCTCCACGTGCGCGCCCACGAGCGGGATGAGCGCCACGGGGCGCACCGCGAACGTCGTGCGGAGCGCCTCGGCCTCGCCGGCCGTGGGCGACGCGCCCGGCTCCGCCCGGTGGATGCCGAAGACGTGGATCTCGACGCCCAGCTCGCGCAGCGCCTCGATCTCGCGTTCGATGAACGCATGGGTCGGCAGCGGGTATCGGCTGACGAGATACCCGACGCGCAGGGGTTCCGGCTCTCCGGGTCGCGTGTGCTCCATGCGGTTCCCATGTAACGGTTCGACGGCGCACGATCTGCCGAACGGTGTCGCGCAAGAGACGGCTCTCCTCGCCCGTTCCTGGAGTGATGAGCACGCCCGGAGACGCCCGCGTGACGTTCGGCATCGTGGGCCTCGGCTACTGGGGCCCCAATCTGCTGCGGGTCATGTCGACATGCAGGGGGCGAGGTGAGCTGGATCTGCGATCTGGATGAGGACCGGCTCCGCGCTTCGGCCGCCGATACCGCGATCCGCCACACCACGTGCGTCGACGACCTGCTCAGCGACGAGGAGCTCGACGCGATGGTCATCGCGACGCCTATCTTCACCCACGACGAGCTCGGCATCAGAGCCTCAGGCCGGCAAGCACACGTTCGTCGAGAAGCCGCTCGCGCCCTCCGCCGAGGCCGCCGAGGACCTCGATCGACGTGGCGGAGGCGCGACTGCCTCGTCATGTGCGGCCACACGTTCCTCTACAGCCCGCCGTCCGTGCGGTAAGAGGATCTCGACGCGGCGAGCTGGGCGACGTCTTCTTCATCTCCTCCAGCCGGGTGAACCTCGGGCTGCATCAGCGCGACGTGAGCGTCATCTGGGACCTCGGCCCGCACGACTTCTCGATCCTCCTCTACTGGCTGGGCGAGCTGCCGGCCACCGTCCGCGCCGTCGGCCGCGACACGATCGTGCCCGGCATTCCGGACGTCGCATTCATCACGCTCACCTTCCCGTCGGGCGTCGTCGCAACGTCGAGCTGAGCTGGCTGGCGCCCAGCAAGCTGCGCCGCACCGTGGTCGTGGGGAGCCGAGAAGATGGTGGTCTACGACGACGGCAGCGCTCGAGCCGATGCGCGTGTACGACCGCGGTGTCGTCTACGAGGACCCGGAGACGTTCGGCGAGTACCACCTGTCCTACCGGACGGGCGACATCGTCTCGCCGCGGCTCGGACGAACGAGCCGCTGGCCGAAGAGATGGCGACTTCGTTGCGGCGGTGCGCACGGGCCGCGGATGCCCGAACAGGCCCGCCTGGCCCGCGACGTCGTGCGGCTCACGAGGCGGCGGACAGGTCGCTGCCGCGGCGGCACGCGAGGTGACGCTCGCGGGCCGGTCGCTGGTCAAGCGGCGGAGCCTGATGGCGCCCGCTCCCGCGGCAGTCGCCGGACCTGCACCGGTCCGGCTCCCCGAGCTCGTCGTCGCCCGCAGGTACCCAGCACCGCGACGCGGTTACCCGCCGCGTGCTCGCGCTGGCCGACGTGCGGTGGCGTCCTGATCGGGGCTGGCGGCCACGGCGGCGATCCAGACGGCGGATTCGAGGCGGTCGGCTGGTGCGCGTTGCGCTCCCCGTGTGGATCGTGCTGTTCAAGGCCTACGGGCTGTACGACCGCGACGTGAAGCGCATCGGTCACATCGCCCTCGACGAGGTGCCGTGGCTCTTCCACGCGTTGCTCGTCGGCTCGCTCATGCCTCTGGCTGCACTTACGGCTGCCCGCCGGCGCCGGTCGTGAACTTCAAGCACTGCTCTTCAGTTCGCCGGCGTTGACGTTCGCCGGCGGGTGGTCCTGCGCATGGCGGGCCGGCGCGCGACGATCGCTCGCTGGGCGCCGAGCGCGTGTTCATCGCCGGCGAGGGTGACGAGGCGGGTCCTCTGTGGAAGATGCGCGCCCACCCCGAGTACGCACGTCGCACCGGTGGGACTGCTTGTCCGACACGGGCGAGGTCCCGGGGACGAGTCCTGGCCAGGCCGTCGGCGACTGCCGATCTCGGCCGGCTGACCGCCGAGGAGCTGGAGACCGTGGTCCGCCGCTACGACATCGAACGGGTGGTCGTCCGCACAGCGACGTCGGCGAGCGGCCGCTGATGAGGTGCTGCGGCGGTGCCAGCGAGCTCCGGGTCAAGGTCGAGCGTGCTGCCCGGCTCTTCGACGTCATGGGGCCGTCGGTCGAGGTCGACGACATCGAGGGCATGACGGTGCTCGGCATCGACCCGCCGGTCCTGACCCGCTCGTCGCGCGCGCTCAAGCGGGCGATGGACGTCGTCGGCGCCGGCGACTGCTCGTCGCGGTCGCTCCGCTGATGGCGGTCATCGCGATCGCGGTCAAGCTCGACTCGCCCGGGCCGGTGCTCTTCCGCCAGCGCGGTCGGCCGCGGCGGGAGACCGTTCCGGCTCGTCAAGTTCCGCACGATGGTCGTGGACGCCGAGAAGCGCAGTGCGGAGCTCCTCGCTCTCCAGGACCCGCACTGGCTGCTGCTGGAGCGCGACCCCGGATCACCCGCGTCGGGCGCGTTCCTGCGGCGACTGAGCCTCGACGAGCTCCGCAGCTCTGAACGTCCTCAGAGGCGAGATGAGCCTCGTGGGCCCGCGCCGATCATCGAGTCCGAGGACCGCCAGCTCGAGGGCTGGGGCCGCGTCGCGCTCGACCTCACGCCCGGCCTGACCGGCCTGTGGCAGGTGCTGGGCCGCACCAGCATCCCGTTCGAGGAGATGGTCAAGCTCGACTACCTGTACGTCACGAACTGGTCGCTGTGGAGCGACGTGCGGCTGATCCTGCGCACGATCCCGGCGGTCCTGCACAGGAGCGGAGCGAATTGAGCCCGTCTGAACTCCATGCGCACCTTCGCCGTCGTCGGCGCCCGTCCGAACTTCATGAAGATGGCTCCGTTCATCGCCGCGCTCGGCGCGCGGCTGCCCGACGACGGCACGTCCTCGTCCACACCGGCCAGCACTACGACCGAGCGATGTCCGACGTCTTCCTCGCGGAGCTCGGCGTGCCGCCGCCGGACCACATGCTCGGGGTCGGCTCGGGGAGCCACGCCGCGCAGACGGCGCGCGTCATGGAGCGGCTGGAGCCGGTCGCTCGAGCTCGAGCGGCCCGACGTCGTGTCGTCCCCGGCGACGTGAACTCGACGCTCGCCTGCCGCACTCGTCGCGGCCAAGCTCGGGTATCCCCGTCGCGCACGTCGAGGCCGGGCTGCGCAGCTTCGACCGCACGATGCCCGAGGAGCTCAACCGCGTGGTCGCCGACCAGCGTCTCCGACCTCCTCTTCGCCCACTGCGAGGAGGCGGTCGCGAACCTGCGCCGCGAGGGCATCGGACGGCGACATCGGTGGCGCTCGTCGGCAACACCATGATCGACAGCCTCCGCGCGGCTGCGAGCCGCGCTTCCGCGCGGCCCGCACCGCTCGGCGACTTCGGGCTCCCCGAGCGCGGCTACCTGCTCGTGACGCTGCATCGCCCGGCACTCGTCGACGGTCCGTTGCTGATCCCGGTGATCGCAGCGCCTGGGCGACATCGGGCGCGACATGCCGGTGCTCTTCCCGGTCCACCCGCGCACGCGCAGGCGACTCGAGGCGCTCGACGTCGGCCTCCGGCGTCCACGTCGTCGACCCGGTCGGCTACCTCGACTTCCTGTCGCTGCAGGCCGACGCCGCGGCGATCCTGACCGACTCGGGCGGAGTGCAGGAGGAGACGCACCTGCCTCGGCGTGCCGTGCTTCACGCTGCGTGACGAACACGGAGCGGCCGGTCACCGTGCGCGCGGGCACGAACACGCTCCTCGGGCTCGAGCCCGGGCGCATCGCCGACATCCTGCCGGCGCTCTCCGAGCCGCTCGGAACGGACGCCACCATCCCGCCGCTGTGGGACGGGCGGGCCGCGGAACGCGTCGGTGAGGTCCTCGAGCGGGCGCTCCTGCCCGGGAGGGTGGCGCTCGCGTGAGGGTCTGGATCGATCTCGCCAACTCGCCGCACCCGCTCCTCTTCTCGCCGCTCGCGCGACGCCTGGCAGAGCTCGGGCACGACGTGCGCGTCACCGCGCGCGACAACGCGCAGACCGTGGCCCTGGCCCGCGAGCGCTGGGCGGCCGTCGACGTCATCGGCGGATCCAGTCCGCCCGGGGCGCGGGCGAAGGCGCGCTCGCTGCTGCGCCGGGTGGACGCGCTGCGGCGCTGGGCGCGGACGACGCGCCCTGACGTCGCGGTGTCGCACAACTCCTACGCGCAGATCGTGGCCGCACGGTCCCTCGGGATCCGTGCGGTGACGGCCATGGACTTCGAGCATCAGCCCGCCAACCATGTCGGCTTCCGGCTCGCCGAGACGATCCTGCTGCCCACGGTCCTCGCGGGCACGGACGTCCGCCGGCAGGGGGCGACCTCACGCAAGACGCGCTTCTACCCGGGTCTGAAGGAGGAGCTGTACCTCGGCGACTTCCGGCCCGACCCCGCCGTCCTCTCACGGCTCGGCATCGACCGCAACGGCGACGTCCTGGTCGTCGCGCGCACCCCGCCGAGCCGAGCGCTCTACCACGGGTTCGGCAACCCCCTCTTCGAGGACGCGATCCGCGCGATCGCGTCCCAGGAGCACGCCAGGTGCGTCGTGCTGACGCGCCACCCCGAGCAGCGCGCCGAGATCGCGCGCCTGGGCCTCCAGCGCGTGACGATGCCGGACGTCGCGGTCGACTCACGCTCGCTCATGTGGAGCGCGGATCTCGTCGTCGGCGCCGGCGGCACGATGACGCGCGAGGCCGCGCTGCTCGGCATTCCCACGCTGACGCTGTTCGCCGGCCGCGAGCCGAGCGTCGATCGCGCCCTCATGGCCCAGGGCAGGCTCGCGCGCCTCGAGTCGGTCGACCAGCTCCTGCCCCTGTGTCGCCGCCACCGCGCGCCGGACGGGCTCGCGCGCCTGCAGGCACGGAGCCGCGAGCTCACGGAGATCTTCGTCGACGTGGTGACCGGCTAGATGTGCGGCATCGCCGGCAAGGTCACGCCGACGGCGAGCCCGTCGACCGAGCGGTGCTCGGGCGCGATGTGCGACGCGTTGCGCCACCGCGGACCGGACGCGCAGGGCATGCACGTGTCGGCGACGGCGCCGGGCTCGGCATCCGCGGCTTCGCGATCATCGACCTCGAGACGCGGCGACCAGCCGATCTACAGCGAGGACGGGCCGGTCGTCGTCGTGTTCAACGGCGAGATCTACAACTACCGGGAGCTGCGCGGGCGAGCTGCGGCGCGCCGGCCACCGGTTCGCCACGCAGGGCGACACCGAGGTGATCGTCGCACCTCTACGAGGAGCGCGGCGCGGCCTGCGTGCAGCGGCTGCGCGGGATGTTCGCGTTCGCGATCTGGGACGCGCGCCGCCGGCGGCTCTCCTCGCGCGCGACCGGCTCGGCAAGAAGCCGCTCTTCTACAGCCTCCGGGACGGCGGCGCTGACGTTCGCCTCCGAGCTCGGCGCGCTCCTGCAGGACCCCGACATCCCGCGCGACCTCGACCACGACGCGATCGACGCGTATCTCGCCTACCGCTACGTGCCCGCACGCCGCTCAGCGCCTTCGCGCGCGTGCGCAAGCTGCCGCCGGCCTCGACGCTGCGTGCTGGCGGCGGGCCGGGCCGCGGATCGAGCGCTACTGGCGCGCTCGACTACGCGCCGAAGCTCGGGCGTCACGACGTGCGCGAGGCCGCGCGAGGCGCTGCGCGAGCGCTCCCGGGCGGCGACGCGCAGCGGCTGGTCGAGCGACGTGCCGCTCGGCGCGTTCCTGTCCGGCGGCGTCGACTCGACCGCGGTCGTGGCCGCGATGGCCGAGACCTCGCCGGAGCCGGTGCGGACGTTCTCGATCGGCTTCGAGCGCCGACGCCTACGACGAGCTGCCGCACGCGCGCGCGCGTCGCGCAGCGCTTCGCGCACCGAGCACCACGAGCTCGTCGTCGGCGCCCGACGCGCTCGGCTCGTCTCCCGGATCGCTGCGCACTTCGGCGAGCCGTTCGCCGACCCGTCGGCGCTGCCGAGCTTCTAGCTCGCCGAGCTGGCGCGCCGGCACGTGACGGTCGCGCTCAACGGGGACGGCGGCGACGAGAGCTTCGCGCGGCTACGCGCGCTACGTCGGCCGGCGCGCTCGATCGGCCGACGGCGTGCCGCTCGCCGTGCGGCGCGGCTGCCGCGGCGCGCCGGCCGCGCGGCGCCCCGGCGCGGGCGGGCGACCGCGCCGCGCGCCGCGGCGGCGCGGCTCGCCGCGCGGCTCGCGCTCGACGCCCGGCGCCGGTACGCCGACCTTTCGGCGCTTCAACGGCCGGCGACCGCGACGCGCTCTACACGCCCGAGTACGCGCGAGCTCGGCGTCGGCGTCGCGACCTGCTCGAGCGACGTCGCGCGCCGCTGGGCAGGCCTCCGACGGCCGTCGACTCGATCGACCGGATGCTCGACGTCGACATCGGCACGTACCTGCCCGACGACCTGCTGGTGAAGATCGACATCGCGACCATGGCGCACTCGCTCGAGGCGCGCTCGCCGCTGCTCGACCACGAGCTGATGGAGTTCGCGGCGCGCGCTGCCCGCGCGACCTAAGCGTCGCGCGGCGCGCGAGAAGAAGCTCGTGCTGCGCGACGCGCTCCGCGGCGTGGCTCCCCGACGAGATCCTCGACGCGGCCCAAGCAGGGTTCCGGCTGCCGATCGCCGGGTGGTTCCGCGGCGAGCTGCGCCGCTACGCGCGCGACGTGCTGCTCGATCCGGGGCGCTCGCGCGCGGATGGTTCCGCGCCCGCCTACGTCCGCGGGCTGCTCGACCGCCCGAGCCGCGCGTCGAGGATCGCTCCCAGGGGATCTGGACGCTCCTCGCGCTCGAGCTGTGGCTGCGCGACGTCGACGGGGAGAGACGGGCCGCGGTCAGCGTCCTCCCGCGACCTGCCGCATCCTCGGCACCGAGCGCACCGAAGGTCGCTTGAGCTCGCCGAGGTCGAGGTCGGGCTCCTCACCGAACGTCCGGCGCCAGTGGCGCCGCACGACGTCGAGCCGCCGCGACGCCTCCGAGTACTGCCCGCGCATGAGCAGGAGCCGCAGCATGTCCCGCTGTGTCTCCAGGTCGAGCGGCTGCAGGTCCGCGAGCTCGCGAGCCGGCGACATCGCACCATCGAGGTCGCTGCGCGCGAGACGCAGCGAGGACAGCGTCCGCAGCACCCGGGTCGCGAGGTCACGCAGGCGGTCCCGCTCGCTGAGCGCCCAGTCCGCGTACGGCTCGTCGGCCAGGAAGTCGCCGCGCCGCAGCGTCGCGGCGCGCGACAACGCCTGCTCGGCGGCCGCGTGCTCGCCGCGCTGCATCGCGCGGAGGCCGACGTCGACGCAGTGCTCGAACTCGTCCGCGTCGATCCACACCGTCTGGAGGTTCAGCTCGTAGCCGCCCTTGTGTCCGACGATGAACGACGAGGGCTGCCGGCTCGATCGACGCGGCTCGAGATGGTGGCGTATGACGTGGATCGTCTGGCGCAGGTTGGCGGCGCCGCCGCCTCGTGCGAGGGGCCAGAAGGTCTCGAGCAGCTCCTCGGTGGGCACCGGCCGGCCACGGTTGCAGACGAGGAACTTGAGGACCTCGCCCGGGCGGTGCGACAGCCACTCGCCGTCGAGTGGGCCGTCCTCGCTGTCGACGCGCGTCCGGCCGAGCGTTGTCACTCGCAGTCTCGTCTGGCCGAGCCAGTGCGGCTCGGTCCGCCGGCGGCGATCAGAGCTCGCGCCCGGCCGCAGCTCGAGCACGGCGCGTCCGGGCATCTGCTCGACCGGCGCGGCGATGACCCAGACGCTCGGGACGCCGGCACCGGAGAGCGCAAGATCCACGCGAATCTCCGGCAGCGGCGCCGTCGCGTCGAGTGCGAGCGCCGTGATGCAGGTCCGGGCGAGGACGGTCTCCTCGCGGTGGCAGCCGAAGACCTCGCAGCAGGTCGTCGCCGAGTCGGTCGCGACCGGCCCGAGGAGTCGGCGCGCCGCGCGGTTCATGCCCTTGATCGCTCCTCCTCGCTCCGCGAGAAGGACGCCTGACGGCAGGTGCTCGAACGCGACCCTGCACTCGTGTCCCGGCGCGTGGCTCTCCGTCACCGCGCACCACCTTTCCAGCGGCGCACGTGATCGCGCGCCCTCCGTGGCTGCAGAACTCCCTCTCCTATGGCCAAGTAAACCGGTCCGCCGCGCACCGATTTCCGGCGCAAAAGCGGTCGATGTTGCTTAATGACCCTCCTCTCGGCGGGTTGACGCAGATCTCACAGCAGGCTCACTCACCAATGATCAGGGGCCTGATCGGGGGTGACATCGCAGCCGTAGCATCGCGCCTCCCACCGCAGTTCGACCCAGGGGGGTCACGGATGGGAGCCGCACAGGGAGCGACGCTCCACGCAATACGGCAGGAAGCCGATCGACTCGAGGGTGTGTCCGAGGGCCGCTTCCGCAGCCTCCGCGCACTCGACTCGTCGAGCATCTCCGGAGAGACTGGTCCTCGCGGCCGCAGCGCATGGTCGTGACGGCGACCAGGACGCCCTGCGGCTGCTGTACCTGCGCTACGCCGACAACGTCTATGGCTACGTCTGCTCGCTCGTCCACGACGAGCGCGAGGCGGAGGACGTGACGCAGCAGCTCTTCGCGAACCTCCGCAACCGCCTTGGCCGCTACGAGCCTCGCGCAGCGCCGTTCTCGTCGTGGATCCTCCGTGTGGCGCACAACACCGCGATCGATCATGTCCGTGCGCGCCGGCCGCTGCTCTGTCAGGAGGTCCGTGGTGGCGACGAGGCCTGCGAGGAGTCCCACCAGCAGAGCCGGGACCTGCGGGAGGCGCTCGACAGCCTGCCCGAGGATCAGCGGCTCGTGATCGTCATGCGGTTCGTGCTCGGCCTGTCGCCGGCCGAGGTCGCGGCGCGGATGGCCGCTCGGAGGACGCCGTGCACGGTCTCCAGCACCGGGGCCGCCGCTCGCTCAGGGCTGCTCTGGAGCGCCTCGACGCGGCACCTGTGACGCTGACGCCTCGGACCGCCATCCCCGAGCGAGCCCTCGCCGGCGAGGAGCTCACCGTGTAGGTCGCGGACCCACGAGCGGCGGCTCGTGTCGCCCGATGTCCTATCCTGACGACCGCGCCGCGTCCGCCGCGGTGCATTTCCCACGCCATGAAGACCTACGTCGCCACACCACTTGACCGCGAGCGCAACTGGCTCGTCGTGGACGCCAACGGCCAGACGCTCGGCCGGCTCGCCACGCAGATCGCCGACGCGCTGCGCGGGAAGCGCAAGCCCACCTACACGCCGCACGTCGACACCGGCGACTTCGTCGTCGTCGTCAACGCCGAGAAGATCTCGGTGACCGGCAACAAGCGGGCGGAGAAGCTCTACCACCGCCACTCCGGTTATCCCGGCGGGCTCAAGTCGCGCACCCTCAACGACATGCTCGAGCGCCGGCCCGAGGAGGTCATCCGCCTCGCTGTGAAGGGGATGCTCCCCCGCAACCGGCTCGCTCGCAAGCAGATCACCAAGCTCAAGGTCTACGCCGGCCCCGACCATCCCCACGCCGCGCAGAAGCCGCAACCGATGGAGATCGAAAGCACGTGACGGACGAGACGCCGACGCCCGAGGACGAGACCCCGCGCGACGAGGAGCAGGCTGCCGAGAGCGCCGCTCCCGAGGCCGCAGGCGACGCCGAGGAGCCGACCGCAGCCTCCGAGCCCGAGGAGCCGACCGCCGAGGCCGAGGCCGACGCCGACGAGCCTGCGCCCGCAGTCGAGGAGCCGGTCGCCGAGGCGGACGAGCCCGTCGCCGAGAGCGACGACGACGAGGACGAGCCGGAGACGCCTCGCGTCAAGCCGGCCATCCCCGGCGCCGATCTCGAGGTCGACATCGTCGAGGAGGGCGCCGACCCCCTCGCCGACCGCGACCTGGAGGCCGAGCTGGCCGCCGCCGAGGCCGCTGCCGAGGAGGAGGCGCAGCAGCCGATCGCGGCGGTCGCGATCGACCTCGCCGCCGACGCGCGCTACCGCGCGACCGGCAAGCGCAAGACGGCCGTCGCCCGCGTGATCCTCAAGCCCGGCACGGGCGTGTACGAGATCAACGGCAAGACGCTCGTCGAGTACTTCCCGCGGCCCACGCTGCGGCGCAACATCAGCCAGCCGCTCGAGGCCGTCGGCTTCGAGGAGCGCATGGACGTCATCGCCCGCATGCACGGCGGCGGCGTGTCCGCGCAGGCCGGCGCGCTGCGCCACGGCATCTCCCGCGCGCTGCTGGAGGCCGATCCGAACCTCCGCGGCGAGCTCAAGAAGCGCGGCTTCCTCACGCGTGACGCGCGTGCGAAGGAGCGCAAGAAGGCCGGCCTGAAGAAGGCACGCAAGCGGCCGCAGTTCTCGAAGCGCTAGCCGGCGCCGAGAACCCCAACGCATGGCTCGGAGGCTGTTCGGCACGGATGGCGTCCGCGGCGTCGCCGGTGAACTGCTCACCGCGGAGCTCGCGCTCGCGCTGGGCCGCGCGGCCGTCGAGCAGATCGGCGCGGAGCACCCGAGGGTGCTCGTCATCCGCGACACCCGCGAGTCGGGCGAGATGCTCGAGTCCGCGCTCGCGGCGGGCGTCGCGTCCGCCGGCGGCGACGTCCTCCTGGGCGGCGTCCTGCCGACCCCGGGCGCGCCGCTGCTGATCGCGACCCACGGCTACGACCTCGCCGCGGTCATCAGCGCGTCGCACAACCCGTACCGCGACAACGGCATCAAGTTCTTCGGCGCCGACGGCTACAAGCTGACCGACGCGACCGAGGAGGCGATCGAGGACCGCCTCGAGGCACCGCCGCTGACGCCGACGCGCGTCGGGCGCATCGAGCGCGTCCGCGGGACCGACAGCGAGTACCTGGCTGCCATCGCCGACCGCTTCGGGACGCTCGACCTCTCGGGCACGAAGGTCCTGCTCGACTGCGCGAACGGCGCGACGTTCCACGTCGCCCCCGCGATCTTCCGCCGGCTGCGCGCCCAGGTGACCGTCCTGCACGACGAGCCCGACGGCCGCAACATCAACGAGGGCTCCGGCTCCACGCACGTCGACGCGCTCGCCGCACCGATGCGCGAGGGCGGCCACGACATCGGCTTCGCCTTCGACGGCGACGGGGATCGCGTCCTCGCGATGGACCGCAACGGCGTCGTCGTCGACGGAGACGAGCTCATCGCCCTCGCCGCGCTGCACCTCCGGGCCGCCGGCAAGCTGCCCGGCAACGGGGTCGCGGTGACGGTCATGACGAACTACGGCTTCCACACGGCGATGCGCGACGCGGGCATCGAGGTCGCGACGACCGGCGTCGGCGACCGCTACGTGCTCGAGGAGCTGCGCCGGCGGGACTGGGCGCTCGGCGGCGAGCAGTCCGGCCACATCATCGATCTCGGGTTCAACCGCTCCGGCGACGGCATCGCCGCCGCGCTGCTGACCCTGGAGGCGCTGGCCGGGGGCGATCTCGCCGAGCGGCACGCGATGGAACGCCTTCCGCAGCGCCTCGTGAACGTCCGCGTCGCCGACCGGGACGCCGCGATGGCGTCCGGCGAGCTGGCCGAGGCCGTCGCACGCGAGAGCGCCGCCCTGGAGGGCCGCGGGCGCGTGCTCGTCCGGCCCAGCGGCACCGAGCAGCTCGTCCGTGTGATGGTCGAGGCGCCGACGGAGGACGAGGCGGACGACACCTGCGGGCGTCTCGTCGACGTCGTGCAGCGCGCATCGGGCGGATAGACCGGGGAGCGGACGGATATCCCCCTCCCATGCGCAGGGGGGTCGTTGCTAGGGTCGAAGCCCGCCCCGTAGGGCCACAGATGGCCCCTGCGCTCGTCCACGGAGGATCAAGACACCCATGTGCGGCATCGTTGGCTACGTAGGACGACGTCAGGCGCGCGATCTGCTGCTCGCCGGCCTCCAGAAGCTGGAGTATCGCGGCTACGACTCGGCCGGCATCTCGGTCGTGAGCGGTGACGCTCTCGAGTCGGTGCGCGCGGTCGGCAACCTCGCCAACCTGCACGCCGCCGTCGCCCAGCAGGAGCTCGCCGTCGGCGCCGGAACGACCATCGCCGCCGCGGACACCGCGAGCACCGGCGTCGGCCACACGCGCTGGGCCACGCACGGCCGCGTGACCGAGCGCAACGCCCACCCGCACACCGACACCGCCGACCGCGTGCACGTCGTCGTGAACGGCATCGTCGAGAACTACCTGACCCTCAAGGCCCGCCTCATGGACCAGGGCTCCGTCTTCTCCTCGGACACCGACGCCGAGGTCATCGCCCACCTGGTCGCGCACCACATGGCGCTCGGCACGCTCGAGGAGGCCGTCCGCGCCTCCTACGCCGAGCTCGAGGGCCACTTCGCGTTCGTCGCGATGAGCCTCGACGACCCCGACGTCCTCGTCGGCGCCCGCAAGGAGTGCCCGCTGGTGATCGGCCGCGGCGACGGCGAGCAGTTCATCGCCTCCGCGATCCCGGCCTTCCTCGCCGAGACGCGCCAGGTCCAGATCATCGAGAACGGCGAGATCGTCGTCGTGCGCCCCGAGGGCGTCGCGTTCATGACGCCTGCGGGCGAGCCGATCGACCGCGAGGTCACCGAGGTCGACTGGGACGAGGAGACGGCCGAGAAGGCCGGCTACGAGACCTTCATGCTCAAGGAGATCCACGAGCAGCCCGACGCGGTCGCCGAGGCCATCGCGGGCCGCGCGGTCCGCGCGGACGGGATCGACCTGGCCGACGACATCGACGAGGACATCCTGCGCAACGCGAAGCGCATCGTCATCGTCGCCTGCGGGACGAGCTACCACGCCGGTCTGGTGGGTCGCTACGCCATCGAGGAGTGGGCGCGCCTGCCCGTCGAGATGGACATCGCCTCGGAGTACCGCTACCGCAACCCGGTGGTCGGTCCCGGCGACCTCGTCATCGGCATCACGCAGTCGGGCGAGACGGCCGACACGCTCGCGGCGATGCGTCTCGCACGCGACCGCGGCGCGACCGTCCTCGCGGTGACGAACGTCATGGGCTCGCAGGCGACCCGCGACGCCGACGGCGTGCTCTACACGCGGTCCGGTCTGGAGATCAGCGTCGCGGCGACGAAGACCTTCGTGTGCCAGGTCACGGTCATGTACCTCCTGGCGCTGCGCCTCGCCGAGCTGCGCGGGACGCTGGACGTCGAGCGGCGGCGCACGCTCGTCGCCGACCTCAAGCACATGCCGCACCTGCTGGCCGAGCTTCTCGAGACGGTCGAGGAGGGCGTCCAGCGCATCGCCGACCGCCACAGCACGGACGACTTCTTCCTCTACCTCGGGCGTCACGTCGGCCTGCCGATCGCGCTCGAGGGCGCGCTGAAGCTCAAGGAGATCTCCTACATCGCGACCGACGCCTACGCGGCGGGCGAGATGAAGCACGGGCCGATCGCGCTGCTCGACGAGCGCACCCCGGTCGTGACCGTCGCGACCGACTCGCCGGTGCTCGAGAAGGTCGTCTCCAACATGCAGGAGGTCCGCGCCCGCGGGGCCCACGTCATCGCCGTGGCGACCGAGGGCAACGTCTCCATCGGCGAGCACGCCGAGGAGGTCCTGCGCGTGCCGGCGACCGACTGGACGCTGCAGCCGCTGCTGGCGGTCGTCCCGCTGCAGATGCTGGCCTACGCGATCGCCCGCCGCCGCGGGCTGAACGTGGACCAGCCGCGCAACCTGGCGAAGACCGTCACGGTCGAGTAATAGCCTGCGCGCCGATGCGCGTGGGCCTGGACCTTCTGGAGATCGACCGGCTCGAGCAGGCGCTGGCGCGCCGGCCCGGGTTGGCCGATCGGCTCTTCACGGACGGGGAGCGCGCCTACGCCTCGGGCAAGGCGCGCCCCGCCCAGCACCTCGCCGCGCGGTTCTGCGCGAAGGAGGCGGTCGCGAAGGCGCTGCGCCTCGAGGCGTGGAGCTGGCAGGACATCGAGGTGACCGGGCAGGACGAGGGCATCGGCATCACCCTGCACGGCGCCCTGGCCGGGCGCGCGGCGGACGTCCAGATCAGCCTCACCCACTCGCGGGGGATGGCCGGCGCCGTGGCGGTGATCGCGTGACGCTCCCGGACTGGGCCGACCCGCTGTTCGACGCCGACGCGATGCGCGCGACCGACCGCTGGGCGATCGAGGAGCGCGGCGTCCCGTCGCTGCAGCTCATGGAGCGCGCCGGCGAGGGCCTCGCGGGGCTGGTGTGGGAGGTCGCGCCGACGGGGCCGGTCGCGATCGTCTGCGGCAAGGGCAACAACGGCGGCGACGGCCTCGTCGCCGCCCGGCTGCTGCACAGCGGCGGGCGCGTCGTCCGCGTCCTGCTCGTCCCGCCGCCGGAGGAGCTGCAGGGCGACGCGGCGGAGAACCTCCGCGCGCTGCCGGTGGAGACCGAGCCGTTCGCGGCGGAGCGCCTCGAGGGCGTCGCCGCGATCGTCGACGCCGTCCTCGGCACGGGCGTGACCGGCGCGCCGCGCGAGCCCGCCGCGTCCGTCATCGCGGCCATCGACGCCGCGGACGCACCGGTGATCGCGGCCGACGTCCCCAGCGGCGTCGACGCGTCGACCGGCGAGGTCGGCGGCGCCGCGGTGCACGCGACCGCGACGGCGACGTTCGCCGCCGCGAAGCCGGGCCTGTGGATCAGCCCGGGCAAGGAGCACGCGGGCCGCGTGGAGGTCGTCGACATCGGCATGCCCGAGGGCGCGCCCGCCGAGCCCGTCGCCGGGCTCATCGGCCCCTCGGTCCTGGAGCTCATCCCGCGCCGCACGCGGGCGGGGACGAAGTTCACGTCCGGCCACGTCATCGTCGCGGGCGGGTCGCGCGGGCTCACCGGCGCCCCGACCCTCGCGGCCCTCGGCGCGATGCGCGCGGGCGCGGGCTACGTCACCGTGCTCGTCCCGGGCTCCGAGCAGCCCATCCTCGCCATCAAGCTCACGGAGGCGATGACGCGCGCGCTCCCCGACCGCGCCGGACACCACGTCGCCCACGGCGCCGACGCGGTGGTCGAGGCGACGGGCCGCGGCGGCTCGCTCGTCCTCGGCCCGGGGATCGGCCGCGAGGAGGAGGCGCAGGAGTTCGCGCGCCAGGCTGCGGCCCGTGCGGAGGTCGCGCTCGTCCTCGACGCCGACGGCCTCAACGCCCACGCGGCCAGGCTGGAGTCGCTCGCGACGCGCAGCGCGCCGACCGTCCTGACGCCCCACGCGGGCGAGCTCGGGCGGCTCCTGGACATCGAGAGCGACGCCGTGGAGGCGTCGCGGCTGCGCCACGCGCGCGAGGCGGCCCAGCGCGCACAGGCGATCGTCGTGCTCAAGGGCGACGACACGATCGTCGCGGCGCCCGACGGCCGCGCCGTCGTGAACCCGCTGAGCGCCCCGATGCTGGCGACCGCGGGCACCGGCGACGTGCTCGGCGGCGTCATCGCCGCGCTGCTGGCGAAGGGCATGGAGCCGTTCGCCGCCGCTGCCGCCGGCGTGCGCCTGCACGCCGCCGCCGGGTGGCTGGCGGGCGAGCGCGTGGGGCCGGACGGCGTCATCGCCGGCGACGTGGCCGAGGCCTTGCCCGGGGTGCTCGCGCTCACCCGATGACGGCTCGCGCGATCGCACGGGTCGACCTCGGCGCCATCCAGGCCAACACGGCGCGGATGCGGCGCGAGCTGGAGCGAGCCGAGCTGTGCGCGGTCGTCAAGGCCGACGGCTACGGCCACGGCGCCGTGCCGGCCGCGCGCGCCGCGCTGGCGGGCGGGGCGACGTGGCTGGCCGTCGCCGCGGCACACGAGGCGACCGAGCTGCGCGACGCCGGCATCGCGGACGTCCCGATCATCGTCCTCGGCGCCCTGTCGCCCGGCGAGCTGGACGTGGCGCTCGCCGCGGGCGCGGACGTCGTCGCCTGGCGCGAGGAGCTCGTGGCGGCCGTCGCCGCCCGCGGCGGCGGGCGGGTGCACGTGAAGCTCGACACGGGGATGGGCCGGCTCGGGACGCGCGACCCCGCGCAGGCCCTGCGCGTCGCGGCGGCGGCTGCGGCCGCGCCGGGCGTGGACCTGGTCGGCGCGATGACCCACTTCGCCACCTCCGACGAGCCGGACGACGACTTCTTCGGCGAGCAGCTCGCGCGGTTCACGCCCTGGGCGGCCGACATGCGCGCCGCGCACCCCGGCATCGTCGTCCACGCCGCCAACAGCGCGGCGACGCTGCGCGACCCCGCGAGCCACTTCGACCTCGTCCGCACCGGCATCGCGCTCTACGGGCTGGACCCGTTCGGCGAGGACCCGGCGCTGCGCGACCTGCGCCCGGCGCTGCAGCTGTCGTCCTGGGTCGCGGCCGTGAAGCCGATCGCGCCCGGGGAGAGCGCCGGCTACGGGCGGCGGTTCATCGCCGAGCGGCCGACGCACCTCGCGACCGTGCCGATCGGGTACGGCGACGGGTACCGCCGCGGGTTCACGAACAACGCCGACGTGCTGGTCCGCGGGCGGCGCCTGCCGCTCGTCGGCACGGTCAGCATGGACAACATCACGCTCGACGCAGGCGCGGAGGCCGCCGCCGCGGTCGGCGACCCGGCGGTCCTCATCGGCGAGCAGGACGGCGAGCGGATCACGGCCGAGGAGCTCGCGCGGCGACTCGGCACCATCAACTACGAGATCACCTGCGAGCTGCTGCCGCGGGTGCCGCGCAGCCATGGCTGAGCGCCGCGCGGTCGTCGCGGACGCGCTCGCGGGCGAGCCTGCGTGGATCGTCGGCGGCGCGGTGCGCGACCGGCTGCTCGGGCGCCCGGTCGACGACCTGGACCTCGTCGTCGGCGGCGACGCCAAGGCCGCCACGAAGCGCGTCGCGAAGGCCGTCGGCGGCCCGATGTTCTCGCTGTCCCAGGAGTTCGGCGCGTGGCGGGTCCTGTCGCCGGATCGCAGCTGGCGCGTCGACCTGAGCCCGATCCACGGCGGAACGCTGGACGCGGACCTCCGGCTGCGCGACCTCACGGTCAACGCGATCGCCGAGCCCCTCGCGGGCGGCGACCTCGTCGATCCCACCGGTGGTCGCGCCGACCTCGACGCCCGGCTGCTGCGCATGGCCGGCCCGGGTGCGTTCGAGGACGACCCGCTGCGGGTCGTGCGGGTCGCGCGCCTCGCGCTCGTCCTGGGGTTCGCGATCGACCCGGCCACGAGGGCCGCGGCGCGCGCCGCCGCCGGCGGCCTCGACCGGGTCTCCGGCGAGCGCATCTTCGCCGAGCTCAACCTCCTGCTCGCGAACGACGCGGCGCCGGCCGGCATCGGCCTGCTGGCCGACGTCGGCGCGCTCGGGGTCGTGCTGCCGGAGATCTCCGCGCTCGAGGGCGTCGAGCAGAACCGCTACCACGACCGCGACGTCCTGGGCCACACGCTCGCGGTCCTCGAGGAGTCGATCGCCCTCGAGCGCGACGCGGGCCCGGTCCTCGGCGCCGAGCACGCCGACGCGCTGCGCGCCGTGCTCGCCGAGCCGCTCGCCGACGGCCTGCCCCGGTCGATGGGCCTGCGCTGGGGCGCGCTGCTGCACGACGCCGCCAAGCCGGCGACGCGGGTCATGCGCGACGACGGCGAGGTCGGCGGCTTCCCGGGTCACGACGTCCAGGGCGCCGATCTCGCCCGCGATGTCCTCGCCCGCCTGAAGGCGAGCGAGCGGCTGCGCGCACACGTCGCGGCGCTGACCCGCCACCACCTGCGGCTCGGCTTCCTCGTGCACAGCCGGCCGCTCGACGCGCACGACCTGTACGACTACCTCACGGCGACCGAGCCGGTGGAGGTCGACGTCACGCTGCTCTCCGTCGCCGACCGCCTCGCCACGCGCGGGCGCAAGTCCGAGGAGGCGATCGAGCGCCACGTCGATCTCGCCCGCGAGGTGCTGCCCGCCGTCCTGGCCTGGCGCGCCGCCGGCGGGCGCCCCGCGCCGCTGCTGCGCGGCGACGCACTCGCACGGCGGCTCGGCGTCGACCCGGGGCCGGAGCTGGGCCGCCTGCTGCGCGCGCTGTCGGAGGCCCAGTACGCCGGCGAGGTCACGACGTCCGACGAGGCCGTCGAGCTCGCGCAGCGGCTGCTCAGCGCGTCCTGAGCCGGTCGACGACGCCGAGCACCACGCCGACGGCGTCGCGCACCGAGCGGAAGTCGACGTTGTCGGGCGTGTCGGTCGGCGCGTGGTAGTTCGTCGGGCACGAGCCACTCGTTGACGGAGCCCATCCCGGCGACGCGGAAGCCCTGGCGCAGCGGGATGAGCGCGTCGGTGGCGAACGTGAAGCGCAGCCCGCGGCGGAGGTGGACGCCCGCGTCCCGCGCCGCGCCCTCGACGAGGTCCTTCGTCGCCGCGTCGTAGTCGCGCATCCTGAGGAAGCCCTCGCCCTCGATGAGCACGAGCTCCGGCGAGCCGACGGTGTCGAGGCAGAGGAACGTCGTGCGCTCGCGGTCCAGCTCGCCGAAATGACGCTTCGCGAAGGCGAGCATGCCGTCCTGGTTGGCCTCCTCGGAGCCGGTCGAGAGCAGCACGATGCGCAGGCCGTCGGGCGCATCGCCGCCCAGGTGCCGCGCGACCTCGAGCAGCACCGCGACGCCGGTGAGGTTGTCGTTGGCGCCCGGGACCACGGGCTGGCGCGACATGTGGGCCATGAGCCCCGCCGAGACGGCGGAGATCGCCGTGCCCGCCGCGGTGATCCCCCGGCGGCCGAGCGCCGCGCCGAGCGCGACGAGCGCCGGGCCGGCCACGACGCCGCCCATGAGCGGCGGCCAGCGGTCGAGGTGGTCGTGCAGCCACGGCGCGCGCTCGAAGACGAGCTTCGGCACGACGGGATCGAAGACGAAGCTCGAGCGGGCCGCGTCGTGGTGGGCGAAGACGACGAGCGTGTGCGGCGCGTCGGGCGCGCCGAGCTCGCCGACGACGTTCCACGTCGTGCGCTGGGGAAGCCGTGAGCGCAGCCAGCGTGCCGGGCCGCCCTGGAGGTCCTCGGCCATGACGCCGGTGGCGACGGCGCCCACGAGGCCGGCGGCGCGGGCGCCGCGCAGGACCGCGATGCCCGCCAGCGCGGAGGCCGCCGCGGGGAGGCCCATCGGGGCGAAGTAGCCGCCGTGGACGCGCTCCTCCTCGATGCGCGCCTGCGCGCCGAGATCGCGCAGCGCACCGGCGATCCAGACGGCCGCCTCGCGCTCGCCCTCGGAGCCTGGAGGACGCTCGATGGCGGCGAGATGCGCGACAGCTGCCCGGAGGTCGACGTCGCTGCCAGCAACCGGCGTCACGAGCCCGAGCCTATAGGCTCCCGCGATGCCGTCCGCCCATCACGGCGACGTCGAGATCCACTGGTTCCGGGCCGGAGACGAGGCCGGTGAGCCGATCGTGCTCATCGCCGGGCTGAGCGGCACGCACCGCGACTGGCACCGCCTCGTGCCGTACCTCGAGGGGTCCGACGTGGTGCTGTTCGACAACCGCGGCACCGGGCTGTCCTCGGCTGCGAGCGGGCTGCTGTCGATGGAGGACATGGTCGCCGACGTCGTCGCGGTGATGGACGCCGCGGGCGTCGAGGCGGCGCACGTCCACGGCATCTCGATGGGCGGCATGATCGCCCAGCACCTCGCGCTCGAGCACCCCGAGCGGGTCCGCTCGCTCGTGCTGAGCGCCACCACGCCGGGCGGGATGCTGGACAAGCCGCCGTGGCGCATGCTCGCCGCCACCGCCCTGCGCCCGGTCCTGGGCGCACGTCGCACGTGGCCCTGGGTCGCGCCGATGGTGTACGCCGAGCGCACGCGGCTCGGCACGCCGGAGCGCGTGAAGGACGACCTCCGCTTGCGCAGCGAGCAGGCCACGAGCCCCCGGACGACCGTCGCCCAGATCGCCGCCATCGCGCGGCACGAGACCCGCACCCGCCTGCACGAGCTCGCGGACGTCCCGGTCACCGTCGTCCACGGCGACCTCGACCTGCTGGTCCCCCTGTCCCACGGCCGGGCCCTCGCCGAGGGCATCCCCGGTGCACAGCTCGTCGTGCTGGAGGGGAGCGCCCACGTGCTCCCCACCGACGACGAGCACGGGTTCGCCGCCACGGTGCGCGAGCATCTCCGTCACGCAGTCCACGAGAGGAGCGCGGCCTGATGACCGATTCGCGTCTTTGGCATCCCTTCGCCGACATGTCCCACGTCCGCAGCACCGAGCTGGTGCTCGACCGCGGTGAGGACGTCTGGATCTGGGATACCGACGGCAACCGCTACCTCGACGCCACGGCGAGCCTCTGGTACGCCAACGTCGGGCACGGGCGCCAGGAGATCGTCGACGCCGCGACCCAGCAGATGGGGCGCCTGGAGGCGTATTCGGCGTTCGGCGACTTCACGACCGAGGTCGCGACGGAGCTCGCCGGCCGGCTGTCGGACCTCGCCCCGATGGAGGACACGAAGGTCTTCCTCGCGTCGGGCGGCGGCGACGCCATCGACACGGCCGCGAAGCTCGCGCGGCGGTACTGGCAGGCCGTCGGGGAGCCGCAGCGCGTGCACCTCATCAGCCGCATCCACGGCTACCACGGCACCCACGGGTTCGGGACGAGCCTCGCCGGCATCGAGGCGAACCGCGCCGGCTTCGGCGTCTTCGACCCCGCGACGAGCTCCGTGCCGCACGACGACGTCGCGGCGCTGGCCGCGGCCTTCGAGCGCATGGGGCCGGAGAACATCGCCGCCTTCTTCTGCGAGCCGGTCATCGGCGCGGGCGGCGTCTTCCCGCCGCCGCCGGGCTACATCGAGGCCTGCGCCGCCCTCTGCGAGGAGGCCGGCGTGCTGTTCGTCGCCGACTGCGTCATCTGCGGCTTCGGCCGGCTGGGCTCGTGGTGGGGCGTCGAGCGGTTCGGCATCGAGCCGGACATGATCACCTTCGCGAAGGGCGTCACGAGCGGCTACCTGCCGCTCGGCGGCGTCGCCGTCAGCGGCCGCGTCGCCGCGCCGTTCTGGGACGGCGACGGCGCGCCGATCTTCCGCCACGGCGCGACGTACGCCGCACACGCCACGTGCTGCGCGGCGGGGCTGGCCAACCTCGACATCCTCGAGCGCGAGGGGCTCATCCCGCGCGGGGAGGAGCTCGAGGGCGACCTGCTGTCCGCCCTGGCGCCGCTGGCGGCCGATTCCTCGGTCTCCGAGGTGCGCGGCGGCACGGGCCTGCTCGCAGCGGTCGGCATCCGCCAGGAGGTGCTGTCGGCACGCCCGGACGCGCCGTTCGTCGTCGCCGCCGGCGCCCGCGAGGCGGGCGTGCTGGTCCGCGCACAGGGTGCGGGCGTCGCCGTGTCGCCACCCCTGACGATCCAGCAGGAGCACATGGGCCAGATCGCCGATGGGATCGCCGCGGGCCTGGCGCGCCTCACCGAGGTGGCGGGCGCGGTCTGACAGACCGGTTGCACGAATAGCTGCATCGCTACTTCCGGCACATTCTGGTGTTGAATGGCTCCGACATGACTCGACGCCTTCTCGCCGGAGCACTCCTCGCAGCGGGCCTTGCCGTCGCTCTACCCGCCACCGCAGATGCTCGGCTGGAGGAGATCGGCAAGCTCGAACGCGGGGTGCAGGGCTCCTGCCCCCGCACCTGCCTCGCCATCCCGCGCACGACGGGATACCAGGCCAAGATCGGCCCGAATCGCGCGGCCTACACGATCCCCCGCGACGGCCGGATCGTCGCCTGGACCGTCTCGCTGGGCAAGCCTGGCCCCAACCAGACGAAGTTCTTCAACGAGCGCCTGGGCGGTGAGTCGCAGGCCGCGCTGGCGATCCTCCAGCCCGGTGAGAAGCTGACGCACACCGTCGTCGCCAAGACGCCGATGATGAAGCTCCAGGAGTGGTTCGGCATGTACGTGCAGTTCCCGCTCGAGGAGTCGATCCCGGTGAAGAAGGGGCAGCTGCTCGCGCTGTCGGTGCCCACGTGGGCGCCCGCGCTGCAGGTGAACCTCGGCGGCGACACGTCGTGGCGGTCGAGCCGTCCGAAGGGCTCGTGCAACGACACCGCTGAGCAGTCGGCGCTGGTCGGCGACACCGACAGCGCGCAGTTCTACTGCCTGTACCGCACGGCGCGCCTGACGTACTCGGCAACGCTCGTCTCAACGCCGTAGGCGGTCGGGGCGCCCTGCGGGGCGCCCCCGCTCAACACGCGCCCGGGTTCTGCTGGCAGAAGTCGTCGAACTCGGCCCCGCCGGTGCCGCCGGAGCTGGTGCTGCCGCCCTGCTGCTGCTGACCCGTGTTGCCCTGGGACTGGGTCTGCGTGGGCTGGGAGGTCTGGGGCGCTGCGCCGCCGGCCGCGGAGTCGGGCTGCTGGGCCTGGGGCTGCGCCGGCGTCTGCTGCTGCGCCGGGGCCTGCTGGGCGGGTGCCTGCGCGGTCGTGTCGGTCGCGGTGGTGGACGTCGTGCTCGTCGACGTCGTGGACGTCGTCGAGGCGCGGTCCTCGGTCGGCGTCGTGCCGCTCGGCACGGTCAGCACCGGGACGGTCTTCGGGACGTCGACGGACACGGACGAGCCACCGCAGGCACCTGCGGCCAGGCCGACCGCCGCGACGGCGGCGATCGTCAGCCGACGGCGAGCGGTGCCAGGCGACGGCCGCAGTTGGGACAGTCGTTGAGGTCTCGCTGGCAGAGCTGGTCGCACCATGGGCAGAACCGCAGGTTCTCGACAGCCCACGGCAGCGTGGACTTCGACGGGGCCAGGGGAAGGACCTTCCCGACGACCTCGAGGGGCTCGCCGGTCTCCGGATCGACGGGGACGTTGTCCGGGTCTGCCTCGCGGATCGTCTCGCGCCCCGTCGAGGGCACGCGGAAGCGGTAGCGCTGTGCGCTCACAGGTCACGCTCCGGCCTGCGACCTGGTCGCTCTGCGACCTGGTCGCGACCGAAGACGAAGTCTTCGGCGGTCACGGGGGGAACCCTACCAACCCGTCCCGCGAGAACCGGCGGGGCAGGCCGGGGTCCGGCTGGGCGCCCGTGGGGTCGTCCAGGTCGATGTCCCCGCTGGAAACGCCACGCTCGAGGATCCGGACGATCGCGGGGTCGAACTGCGTCCCGGCCTCCGAGCGGACCCGCTCGTACGCGACCGAGGAGGGCAGCGCGTCGCGGTACCGGCGCATGGCCGTCATCGCCTCGAGCGCGTCGCACACGGAGAAGATCCGGGCGACGAGCGGGATGTCGTCCGCGCTCAGGCCCTGCGGGTAGCCGCCGCCGTCCCACCGCTCGTGGTGGTAGAGGACGACGTCGACGACGACCTCCGACAGCCCGAGCGGCCGCACGACCCGCGCGCCGATCTGCGGGTGGCGGCGCATGATCTCCCACTCGTCCTCGGTGAGGGGGCCGGGCTTGGAGAGGATGTCCTCGGGCACGCCGATCTTGCCGACGTCGTGCAGCAGGCAACCGAAGAGGAACTCCTCGGTGCGGCCGATCTCGGGGTCGACGAGCTCGGCGAGCTGCGTCGCGAGGCGGCTCACGCGGCGCAGGTGGCGGCTCGTGACGGAGTCCTTCGCCTCGACCGCGGCCGCGAGGCTCTCGATGACCGCGCGGTCGCGGCGGCGCGACTCGGCGAGCAGGACGGCGTAGAGGTCGATGGTGGGGCGGACGACGTCGACGTCGATGAGCCCGCGACCCTCCGCGGCGGCCGCGACGGCGGCGCGCACGTCGTCCTGGTCGGCGTCGCGCAGCATCACGGACTGCGCACCCGCGTCGAGGACGCTGCGGACGAGCTGTGGCTCGGCCGACGCCGCGATCGCCAGCACGCCGGCGCGGGGCCAGCGCAGCACCGCCTTCGCGACGGAGGAGACGGCGACGTCGCTGTCGAGCGCCGAGGTGTCCATGACCACGAGATGCGGCTCCGGACCGTCGTGCTCGCTGTCGGGATCCTCGAGACGACCGACCGGGATCAAGGTCGGGTCATCACGGACTGCCGTTCTCAACGACTGCAGCCCGAGGCCCTCGGTTCCGATCAGCAGGAGGTTCCTGCCGTCCGCCCGCTCGGTCATTCATCCCTATGGTGTCGTGCCCTGGGTGCCCAGGTCAACCTTGGAAAGCGCGTGTTCAACGTCGACATCCTCATCTTCCACGGCTATCTGCTGCGCGGTACCGGCTCCAACGTGTACAACGCACGACTGGCCGCATCGATGTCCTCTCTCGGTGCACGAATTCACCTCTTCTGCCAGGACCGTGCGGCCGACACGCTCGACTTCGTCGACGCCGTGGGGGACTGGGATTCCGGTGCGCTGAGCGTACGTACGCTGCGAGAGCCCGTTCGCGTCACGACGTACCGCCCGCCGATCGGCCGGCTGCTGCCCGTCTACGTCGAGGATCGCTACGAGGGATTCGACGCGAAGCGCTTCGCGGACTGCACGGACGACGAGATCGAGGACTATCTCGCGCGCAACGTGATGGCGGTCCGCGAGGTCGCGCAACTCGCCCAGCCCGGTGTCGCACTCGCGAACCATCTCGTCATGGGTCCGGTGATCCTGGCCCGCGCGCTCGCCGATGTGCCGTACACGGCGAAGATCCACGGCAGCGCGCTCGAGTACACCGTGAAGCCCGACATGGAGCGTTTCGGGCCGTGGGCGCGCGAGGGCCTCGCGCGTGCGCGCGGGATCCTGGTGGGGTCGCGGCACACGGCCGAGAGCCTGTGGGCCGCGATGGACGACGACAGCCTGCCGCCGCGCACCCGGCTCGGGCCGCCCGGCGTCGACGTGCGCCAGTTCCGGCCGCATCCGCCGGAGGAGGCGCAGGCCGCCGTGCGCGACCTCGCACGCGACCTCGCCGCGCTGCCGGTCGAGGTCGCCGCCGAGGGCGACGGCTTCGCGCGCGACAACGCTGCCGCCGCCGCCGCGATCGCCGGGCTGAACCCGGGCGACGACCGGCTCATCGCGTTCGTGGGCAAGCTGCTGGCGGCGAAGGGCGTGGACCTGCTCGTCGCGGCGTTCCCGCTCGTCCTGGCCGCAGAGCCGCGGGCGAAGCTCGTCATCGTCGGCTTCGGCGAGTTCCGCGACGGCCTGCTGCGGCTCCTGGCGCTGCTGGCCGCCGGCGACCTGGCCGGCGCGCGGGAGTTCGCCGAGCGCGGCGGGGAGCGCGGCCCGCTGAACCACCTGCGCGTCTTCCTCGAGGAGCTGGAGTCCTCCGACGACCGCGAGGCCTACCTCGCCGCCGCCGCGCGGCTGCCCGAGCGTTGCGCGCTCACCGGGCGCCTGGAGCATCCGGAGCTGGCCGAGCTGCTGCCGGCCTGCGAGGCGCAGGTCGTGCCATCGACGTTCCCCGAGGCGTTCGGGATGGTCGCCGCCGAGGCGGCGGCCTGCGGCATCCTGCCGGTCAGCGCCTCGCACTCCGGCCTCGCCGAGGTCACCCGGGCGCTCGCGGCGGAGGTGCCGGAGCAGGCGCAGCCGTGGCTGGACTTCGAGGTGGGGGACGGAGCCGTGCGCGACCTCGCGTCGTCGCTCATCTCCTGGCTGCAGGCGCCGGAGGACGTGCGCGAGGCGACCCGGGCCGGCATCGTCGAGGTCGTCCGGGAGAAGTACTCGTGGGAAGGGCTCGCACGCACGGTCGTGGCGTCCGCCCGCGGCGAGCTTTCCGAGCTCGAGCCGGTCACGTAGGCTCGGGACATGGCCCCGATCTCACGTGGCTTCCGGCGCCGCCACCCCGACGACGGCGAAGCAGGCCGACTCCCGCCCGGCCAGTACCTCGAGCGCGGCTTCCCCGTGCTCTCCGCGGGCCCGACGCCCCGCCCCGACCTCTCCTCGTGGAGCTTCACGATCGGCGGGGAGATCGACGAGCGACGCTCGTGGACCTGGGACGAGTTCCAGGCGCTCCCGCGCGAGACGGTCACGAAGGACATCCACTGCGTCACGAAGTGGTCGAAGTTCGACACGACCTGGGAGGGCGTCTCGCTCGACGTCCTGCTCGACGGCGTGGAGACCGAGGCCGGGTTCCTGACCGCGTACTGCGACGGCGGGTACACCACGAACCTGCCGCTGGACGACGTGACCGACGGCAAGGCGTGGGTGGCCTACACCTACGAGGGCGAGCCGCTGGATCCCGAGCACGGCGGTCCCGCCCGCCTCCTGGTGCCGCACCTGTACTTCTGGAAGAGCGCGAAATGGGTCCGGGGCCTCACGCTGACGATCGAGGACGACCTCGGGTTCTGGGAGCAGCTCGGCTACCACGAGCGCGGCGACCCCTGGCGCGAGCAGCGGTACGCGGGGGACTGACATCGCCGCCGTCCCGCGTCGGATCCCGTGGCGCGTGGGCCGGCTGGCCTCGCGCCGCCAGGAGACGCCGACCGCCCACACCTTCGTCATCGACGTCCCCGACTGGCCCGGCCATCGCGCCGGCCAGCACGTCGACGTCCGCCTGACCGGCGAGGACGGCTACCAGGCGCAGCGCAGCTACTCGATCGCGACACCGTGGATCCCGTCCCCACCCACCCAGCGCATCGAGCTGACGATCGAGGTGCTGCCCGACGGCGAGGTGTCCGGGTACCTGGGCGAGGAGCTGCGTGACGGCGACGAGATCGAGCTGCGCGGCCCGATCGGCGGCTGGTTCGCGTGGGGGCCGCAGGACGGGGGGCCGCTCCTGCTCGTGGCCGGCGGGTCCGGGGTCGTGCCGCTGGCCGCGATGGTGCGCGACCGCGCCCGCGAGGGCTCCGACGTCCGCACGCAGCTCATCCTGTCGGCGCGGACGGAGGCCGACGTCTTCTACCGCGACGAGCTCATGGGCCTCGCAGCGGCGGATCCGGCGCTCGACCTCGAGCTCACGCTGACGCGCGAGCGCAGCCCGGCATGGACGGGTCGCCGGGGCCGCGTGGACCGCGCGCTCCTCGAGGATCTCGCGATCGCGGCGGCCGACCGCCCGCACGCGTTCGTGTGCGGCCCGACCACGTTCGTGGAGGCCGTCGCGGACGCGCTCGTGGACCTCGGCCACGCCCCTGAGCGGGTCCGGACCGAGCGCTTCGGGCCGTCCGGTGCGTGAAGAACGCCCGTGCACGCCCAGCATCCCGTCCGCTGTGTAGAGTCCGGCCCGATGGGGAGACTCCGGTTCAGGGCGCGGCACGTCGCGAGCGTGCTGATCGGGGCCGCGCTGATCGGCGCGGTCGGGGCGTGCGGCAGCGAGTCCAAGGACCGTGACGTCGTCGCCGGCAAGCAGGAGTTCGTGAAGAACTGCGGCGCGTGCCACACGCTCTCGCGTGCGGGCACCAAGGGCACGCAGGGCCCGAACCTCGACGACTCCTTCCAGCAGGCGCTGCGCAGCGGGATGGGGCGCAACACCGTCGAGGGCGTCGTGCACGACCAGATCATGAACCCGGCGCGTCTGCCGAAGGACGATCCGGTCTACATGCCGCCGAAGATCGTGACCGGCGACAAGGCGAAGAACGTCGCCGCGTACGTCGCGCTGGTCGCCGCCGCCGGCGGCAAGGACGCGGGGCGCCTCGCCGAGGCGGTCAAGTCGCCGTCCAGCAACAAGCCGGTCGCCGCGGAGAACGGCGTGCTCGACATGCCCGCCGACCCCAACGGCCAGCTCGCCTACGTCTCCAAGCAGGCCACCGCACCGGCCGGCCAGCTCGAGATCGACTCCAAGAACGACGCGAACATCCCGCACGACATCGCGATCGAGGGCAACGGGGTCAACGAGAAGGGCGAGGAGGTCACCTCCGGGGGGACGTCCAAGATCTCGGTCGACCTGAAGCCCGGCACCTACACGTACTACTGCACCCTCCCCGGCCACCGCGAGGGCGGCATGGAGGGCGAGCTCACCGTCAAGTGACGGTCGCGCTCGTCGCCGGCGCGACGCGCGGCGCCGGCAGGGGCATCGCGGTCGGTCTCGGGGAGGCCGGTGCGACGGTCTACGTCACCGGCCGCACGACACGTGAGCGCCGCTCGGAGTACGACCGCCCGGAGACGATCGAGGAGACCGCCGAGCGCGTGACGGCGGCGGGCGGGACGGGCATCGCGGTGCCGACCGACCATCTCGAGCCGGCGCAGGTCGCCGAGCTCGTCGCGCGCATCGACGCCGAGCAGGGTCGTCTCGACGTCCTCGTGAACGACATCTGGGGCGGCGAGCAGCTCATGGAGTGGGACACGCCGATCTGGGAGCACGACCTCCAGGCCGGTCTGCGCCTCCTGCGCCTCGCCGTCGACACGCACCTCATCACGAGCCACCACGCGCTCCCGCTGCTGCTGCGCGCGCCGGGTGGCCTGCTCGTGGAGGTCACCGACGGCACGCGCGAGTACAACGCGACGCGCTACCGGCTCTCGGTCTTCTACGACCTCGCGAAGGAGGCGGTGAACCGGATGGCGTGGTCGCAGGCGCAGGAGCTCGGCCCGCGCGGCGCGACGGCGCTGGCGATCACCCCCGGCTGGATGCGGTCGGAGATGATGCTCGAGCACTACGGCGTGCGTGAGGAGAACTGGCGCGAGGGCTGCGCGGTGGAGCCGCACTTCTGCATCTCGGAGTCGCCGCTGTACGTGGGCCGGGCGGTCGCGGCGCTGGCCGCCGACGCCGATCGCGCCCGCTGGAACGGCGCGTCGACGTCGAGCGGCGCGCTGGCGCAGGAGTACGGCTTCACCGACGTCGACGGCACCCGTCCGGATGCGTGGCGCTACATCGTCGAGCACCGCGAGCGCGGGCTCCCGGCGGACGACACCGGCTATCGCTAGGCGCTACCAGCCCAGCGTGCCCGCCCGGCCCTTGAACGGCCCGACGAGATCCTGCGTGATCCAGCCGCCGTAGAAGTCGCCCGCCTGGGCGGTGACGCGCTCGTCGCCGAGCCACGCGGCGTCCACGCGGCCCGGGTAGAAGCACACGTACCCCGCGAGCTCCTCGTAGCCCTTCCACGGCTCGGGGTACGTCCAGGCGACCTGGCGGCGCCGGTGGTCGCCGACGACGACGTCCAGGTAGTCCGCACGGCCCTTGAACTCGCAGGTCGTCCCGCGTGCGTCCGACGCGACGAGGACGTCGCCGCGGACCTCCTCCGGCGGCACGTAGATCGTCGGCGGGTGGCTGGTCTCCAGGACGGACAGCGCCTTCGCCGAGTCGGCGACGACGACGCCGGCGACCTCGACGCGCACGCGCCGCTCGCACGCGACGACGGCGGGGGGCCGTGGGAAGTCCCAGACGTCCTGCACACCCCTGTCTACGTCCCGGCCGCGTATTCCGTTCACTGCGCAATGCGGCGGGGCGCAGCGGCGTTCTGGGTAGTCATGCGCCGCATCGCCGTGCTCGTAGGTCTCGCGCTCATGCTCGCTGTCCCGAGCGCGGCGTCTGCCGACCCGCCGTCCGCCCACGCCGCAGCCGTCTGCGCCGACCAACACGAGGCGCTCGACCTGCCGTAGGCGATCTGGGCGGCGTGTGACATCCGCGGTCCTGCCGTCAAGATGAGACAGGAGCGTGGACGACGAAGCCTCCCTGCAATCCACCATCGCCCGCGCGCGGGACTTCGACCCCGACGCGTGGGAGGCGCTCTACCGGCGTCTCCACCCCGGACTGCACGCCTACGCGCGCAGGCGGTTGGCCGCGCCGATGTGCGACGACGCCGTCAGCGAGACGTTCACGCGCGCGATGGAGGCGATCGGGCGGTTCTCGCCGCGCTCGGGCAGCTTCGACGGCTGGGTGTTCGGGATCCTGAGGAACGTGGTGCTCGAGAGCTACAGGAAGGCGGGCCGTCACGACCACGACGTGCCCGATCTCGCATCCGAGGAGGAGGGCCCGCTGGACCGGCTCGTCGCCGGCGAGCGCGCCGCCGAGGTGCGCGCCGCGTTCGAGCAGCTCGCCCCCGACGACCGCGAGGTGCTCGAGCTGCGCATCCTCGGGCGCCTCGACGCCGAGGCCGTCGGCGCGGTCGTCGGGAAGCGGGCCGGCGCGGTTCGGATGGCCCAGGCGCGCGCCCTGTCACGGCTCGGCGACCTGCTCGGGGAGCGACAGCGATGAGCGATTCCGAGCACGACCGCGACGACGAGCTCCTCGAGCGCCTCCGCGGCGAGCTGCTGGGCGAGGAGCGCGAGCCCGACGCCGACCGCATCGCCGCCGTGCGGATGCAGGCGCAGGCGCACCGCGACGCGCGCGCCGCCGCGCCGGCCACGCCGCGGCGGCGGCCGCGGCGCGACTTCCTGCTCGGCGCCGGGCTCGCGTCAGCGGGGGCGGCCCTGGGCGTCGCGGGGTTCGCGATCGTCGACGACGACCCCGCCGCCCCGCCGACGGAGCCCATCAGCCTCTCGGGCGCGCCCACGGGCGTGCGGGCCAACGCCGAGCTCATCAACCACACGTGGGGCGTCGAGCTCGTGCTGACGGTCAGCGGGCTGCGGGACGGCAGCACCTACGACGTCGTCTACCGCTCGGCGTCCGGCGACGTCCCCGCCGGGTCGTTCGTCGGCGTCGGCGGCGAGCAGCTCTGCCGGATGACCGGCGCGCTGCTGCGCGATCAGACCGAGGCGATCGAGGTCCTCGACCAGGACGGCGCGACGGTGCTGCGCTCGACGCTCAGCTGAGGCGGGCTAGACGATCGCGCGGACGGCGAGCAGCAGCACGACGAGCACGGCCACGACGGCCACGACCCAGATCAGGAGCTCGAACATCCCCTGCTCGGAGCGGACGGGGTCCTTGATGCGCATCAGATGATGTAGATCGTCGCGTACACGAGCACCCACATGATGTCGACGAAGTGCCAGTAGATCCCGGGCACCTCGACGCCGTGGTGATGCTCGGGCGAGAAGTGCCCGCGGAAGCTCCGCACCACGACCGTCAGCAGCAGGCACAGGCCGACGAACACGTGGGCTCCGTGCAGGCCGGTGAGGCCGTAGAACATCGACGCCTGCGCGTTGTCGGACGGCGCGAAGCCGATGTGGATGTACTCGTTGATCTGGATGAAGAGGAACGTCAGGCCGAGCAGGAACGTCAGCACGATGCCCGCCTTCAGACCCGCGCGATTCCCGTTCTTGATCGACGTCTGCGCCCAGTGCATCGTCAGCGACGAGCTGAGCAGGATCGCCGTGTTGACCCCCGCCACCGCGACCGGCAGCTCGAAGTCGTCGAACGGGAACCACGGATCTCCGTTCACCACCCGGATGAAGAAGTAGGCGGTGAAGAAGGCCCCGAAGACCATGATCTCGCTGATGATGAACAGCAGCATCCCCAGGTACTGGGGGTCCACGCGGGAGCTGCGGTTCGCCGGCGGCGGACCGTGGTGATCGTGATCGTCGTGGTCGTCGACGGGCGAGTGGGGGAGGGCGGCGGCTTCCATCTGGTCTGGGATCAGGCGGCCGTCTCGGCAGCGCCGCGCTCGGCGACGACGTGCTCGATCTCGATGTTCGACGCCTTGCGCACCCGCGCGATGAGATCCTGGCGCAGCCAGCCGGAGCGCTCCTCGGGCAGCGTCGAGATCACGACCGAGTTCACCGTGTAGAACTGCAGCGCGTTCATGGTCGCGACGTACGGGTCGGGGTCGCCGATCATGCCTGCGGCGAGGAGACCCTCCGAGCGCATCCGGTCCAGCACGTTGCCGAGCCGCGCGCGGGCGGCAGCGGTCGGGTTGCGCTCGTCGTTGTCCAGCGGCACGACGACGATGAAGACGTCGTTGCCCTGGGCCGCCTCGTTCTTCTCCCGGAGGCGCTCGAGGAGCTGATCGGTGCCCGCCGTGCGGTTCGCGATGACGAGCGTGACCTCGAAGTCGAGACCCTCGCCGGCGATGTCGGTCACGACGTGGTCGACCGGCAGGCCGGTCGCGTCGCGGACGCGCTCGATGAGATCGCGCTTGAGCCAGCCCGAGCTCGTGGTCGGCAGCGTCGAGATGATGATCTGGTCGATCCCACCGTCGCCGACGGCGTCCATGGTCGCCGTGTAGGGATCGGGATCGCCGACCTCACCGTCGACCTGCATCCCCTCGCGGGCCATGAACGACCGTGCCAGATCCAGCCGCACCTGCGCGGCGTCGAGCACGGCGTCGTCGTAGATGACGAGGCCCGAGCGCGGGCGGCTACGTGGGATGACGAGGCGGAAGCGCGTCGACGGGTCGGCCTGCGCGCGTGCACGTACGTCCGCGAGGAGACTGCCGCCGCCGATGGTTTCGTTCGCTACGACGAGGATGGTCGGCATCTGTCACTCCCTGTCTTGCTGCGGCGCTGTCGTGGCTCCCGCGGGCTGCGCGACCTCCGCGCCCTTGCGGAACACGGCGTGCACCGCGCCGGGGACGCCGTACTCGTAGGGGCCGCCCACGACGGTGGGCACGCTGTCGAAGTTGAAGATCGGCGGCGGCGAGGACACCTGCCACTCGATCGTGAGCGCGCGCCACGGGTTGGCGCTCGCGCGCGGCCCGCCCTTCCACGAGACGACCATGTTGTAGAGGAAGACGAGCGTGCTCAGCCCGACGCCGAAGCTCGCGAGCGAGATGATCAGGTTCCACGTCGCGAACTGGTCGGCGTAGTCGGCCACGCGGCGCGGCATGCCCTCGATCCCGACGAGGTGCATGGGCGCGAACGTCAGGTTGAAGAAGACGAACGTGGTCCAGAAGTGGATCTTGCCGAGCGTCTCGTCGTACATCCGGCCCGTCATCTTCGGGAACCAGTAGTAGACGCCGGCGAAGATCGTGAACAGCGACCCGCCGAAGAGCACGTAGTGGATGTGGGCGACGATGAAGTACGTGTCGCTCACGTGGATCGTGAACGGGATGATCGCGAGCATCACCCCGGAGATCCCGCCGAGGACGAACATCGTGATGAAGCCGAGCGCCCAGAGCATCGGCGTGTCGAGTTTCAGCACGCCTCGCCACAGCGTCGCCAGCCACGAGAAGACCTTGATCCCGGTCGGCACGGCGATGATCGCGGTCGTGACCATCATCGGGATGCGGATCCAGCTCTGCATGCCCGAGACGAACATGTGGTGCGCCCAGACGGTGAACCCGAGGACCACGATCGCGAGCAGCGAGAAGGCCATCATGCGATAGCCGAACACGGGTTTGCGCGCCTTCACCGCCAGGACCTCGCTGATGATCCCGAAGCCCGGCAACATCATGATGTAGACCGCTGGGTGCGAGTAGAACCAGAAGACGTGCTGGTACATCAGCACGTCACCGCCCCGGACCGGATCGAAGAAGTTGAAGCCGAGTGCGCGGTCGAGCAGGACGAAGAACTGCGACGCGGCGATGAACGGCGTCGCGATGACGACGAGCAGCGACGTCGAGAAGTTCGCCCACACGAGCAGCGGCATCCGGAAGAAGCTCATCCCGGGCGCACGCATCGTGATGATGGTCACCAGGAAGTTCAGCGCGGTCGCGATCGACGACGCGCCGGCGAACTGCACGCCGATGGTGAAGAAGACCTGGCCGATGGGCTGCGTCGTCGACAACGGCGCGTATGCGGTCCACCCGGCGGCGAACGAGCCGCCCGGCGCCAGGAACGACAGCGTCATGAGCAGGCCGGCCGTGGGCAGCATCCAGAAGGACAGCGCGTTGAGCCGCGGGAACGCCATGTCCGGCGCGCCGATCATGAGCGGCAGCACGTAGTTCGCCAGCCCGGCGAAGACCGGGATGATGAACAGGAAGATCAGGAGCGACGCGTGGACGCTGAAGAGGCCGTTGAAGGTCTCCGCGTCGACGAACTGGCGGCCCGGCTGGGCGAGCTCCGCGCGCATGAGCATCGCGATCAGCCCGCCGACGAACAGGAAGAAGAACGAGGTCACGACGTACTGCGTGCCGATGACCTTGTGGTCGGTGTTGACCTTGAAGTAGTCCTTCCACGAGTGCGCGCCGTGGTTGGAGTGGTCCTCCGGGCGCGTCTTGCGGCCCACCGCCCAGTAGAGCCAGTAGTCGAAGCAGCCGATGCCGCCGAGGAACGTCAGCGGCACGGCGAGGAGCGCGACCTGCAGGACGGCCTCGCCGTCGACGAGCGGGTCCCAGCCGTACAGGGCGCGGACGATCATCGTCAGCGCGAAGGCGAACGCGATGCCGATGGCCACCCACAGCGCGGCCCGATACCACCCCGGCGCCCTGAGACTCGCAGCCATCTAGCCCTCCCCTCCGTCCGTCATCCGCCCGTCGCCTTCTGGAGGTAGGACACGAGTGCGTCCTGCTCCTCCGCGGACAACGTCTGCCCGTAGTTCGAGGGCATGATGCCCTTGTTGTAGCCCTGTGTCACCTGGGCATCGGGCTCCACGATCGACTGCTTGATGAAGTTGGCGTCGCGCCCCTTGAGGCCGTCGTCGAGATCGGGGCCGGTGCTCGCGCTCGTGCCCGCGTCGGCCAGCGTGTGGCAGGCGCCGCAGGCGGTCGAGGTGCCGTTGCCGTCGGTGAAGAGCGTCTTGCCGTCCGGCGTGCCGCCCCCGCCGCCGGCCGGGGCGGGCGGGGCGGTCAGCTTCTGCATGAAGGCGTCGTACTGGGCGGGCGTGACGACGTGCGCGGTCTGGCGCATGAGCGAGTGCCCGAGGCCGCAGAGCTCGGCGCAGACGACGGGGTAGTTGCCGCGCCGGTTGGGCGTGACCCGGTAGTCCGTCGTGATGCCGGGGACGGCATCGATCTTCATGCGGAAGGCGGGGACCCAGAAGTCGTGGATGACGTCACGCGACTTCACGAAGAACCGGACCGGCTGGTTCTCCTTCAGGTAGAGCTGGTTCGACCGCACGGGGTCCTTGCCGGCGCCCTGCGGGTACTCGAACGTCCAGGCGAACTGCTGGCCGTAGACGTTGATCCGCTGCTCGCCGGCCTTCGCGTCCTCGATGTCCGTCAGCGCCACGTACGCGTAGGTGCAGAGGGCGACCAGGACGATCGCGGGGATCGCGGTCCAGATCACCTCGAGGCGCGTGTTGCCGTGGATCGGCGGCCCGTCGGCGAGCTCCTCGCCCGGCCGCATGCGGAACTTCCACACGGAGAAGAGCACGACGACCGTCACGAGGACGAACACCGGCACCGACACGATGATGAGGACGTCGTACAGCGTGTCGATCGTCTCGGCCTGGGTCGACGCGGGCGTCGGGAACCAGTCGATGATGAGCCCGAGCGCGATGCCGAGCGCAGACGCGATCACCCCGATGATGATCATCTGGGCGATGGAGGCCTGCCCCTTCGGGCGAACCTCCTCGGGGGACCTCGTTCTGGCCCCCTCCCGCGTGGTCTCCTCCTCCGCCATGGGCCCGGGAGAATACGCATCCGAGCCGATGGACGGCAACGAGGGTGGCCCGCGGTCGCGGACCACCTGCCGCCGATCCGGTGCTAGGCGGCCGCGGAGCGCACGGGAACCTCCGCGCGCGTGAAGCGATGCGTCGAGCGGAACGCCGACGGGGCCGCGCCATGATGGCGCCGGAACGCCTTCGCGAACTGCGCGGGCTGGCGATAGCCGACGCGATGTGCGACCTCGCGGACCGTGAGTCCGCGGCTCGTCAGGAGCTCGCCGGCGCGCTCCATGCGCACCGCCGTCAGATGCTCCCGGAACGTGGTGTGCCCGATCTCGGCGTACGCGCGCTGGAGCTGCCTGCGCGATGACGCGACGCGACGCGCGATGTCGTCGAGCGACAGGTCCGCGCCGTATTCGGACTCGACGATCGCAGTCGCATCCTCGAAGAGGGCGGTGCGGTGTCGGATGGTGGCGGGTCTCTGGATTGGCATCTGTTTCTGGTACGTCGTCCGGACGTCCGGTAGATGATCGTGACGACCTTGTGCTTCCCCAGTTGGCGCAACTGCACTCGCGAATTCGCGATCCGCGAGGTTCAACGTTCCTTCCGAACCCCCTTTACACCGGATCGAAGGCATGCCGAAGCCGCCTTCGCGCACCGCCCGGCGGGGCGGCTAGTGGTGGTGCTCGGAGGGGAGGTGCTGGAACTCGCGACGGGCGTCGCGGATCCAGACGATGAGGGTCGCGAGCGAGAGGATCCCGCCGGCGATGACCAGGATCAGCGTCGTCGTGACGCCGATGAGCAGCATCGTCACGCCGATCGTCAGCAGCAGCGGCTGAAGGCTCGGCCCTGGGAGGTGGATCTCCTCGCCCGCGGGCGGGACGCTGCCGCGCTCCGGCTCGCTCATGACACGTAGACGACGGCGGCCACGAACGTCATGCCGAACATGACGAGGCAGACGGCGCCCGCGATGAGCGAGGTCCGGATGTTGCGGCGTGCGAGACGGCGATCCATGAGGCCGCGGAGTCTAGATGATTGATGCCCCGACCCTCGCGCCCGGCTGCACGCGCCCCCCCCCCCGGTTCGGCGTGCGGCGCCCGGCATCCACGGGACACGCACATCCGGCCACGACGGCCGCGGCATCAACCATCGGGTGCCCTGTTCAGACCTTCGCGTCCACGACCATCGCCGCGAACAGCGCGGCGAGGTACGCGAGCGAGTAGAGGTACAGACGCAGCGCGGAACGACGGTCGGCACGGCGGTAGAGCACGACCGCGCCGGCGATGAAGAGCGCGCCGAGCACGACCGAGCACGCGAGGTAGACCTCGCCGAACCCGCCTGCGCAGAACGGCAGCTGCGTCACGCCGTACAGCAGCACGGAGTACAGGAGGATCTGCCGCCGCGTCTCGCGCTCGCCACGGACGACGGGCATCATCGGCACGCCCACCGCGGCGTACTCGTCCTTCATGAGCAGCGACAGCGCCCAGAAGTGGGGCGGCGTCCAGAAGAAGACGATCGCGAACAGGTAGATCGAGGTGCCGGTGATCTCGCCGGTGACGGCCGCCCAGCCCACGAGCGGCGGCACGGCGCCCGCCGCGCCGCCGATGACGATGTTCTGCACCGTCCGGCGCTTGAGCCAGAGCGTGTAGACGAGCGTGTAGCCCAGGAACCCCGACAGCGCCAGCACGGCGCTCAGGAGGTTCACGACGGTGGCGAGGAGCAGGAACGACAGCGCGGCCAGCGCGATGCCGAACCACAGCGCCGCCGCGGGCGCGATCCGCCCCGCCGGCACCGGCCGGTCGGCGGTGCGCGCCATGCGGGCGTCGATGTCGCGGTCGTAGTAGTGGTTGACCGCGCCCGCCCCGCCGGCCGCCAGGTAGCCGCCGACGACCGTCACGAGGACGAGGCCGATCGACGGGTCGCCGGCGACGTACATCGTCGTCACCGTCGTGAGCAGCAGCAGCGACTGCACCTTCGGCTTGGTCAGCGAGACGTAGTCGCTGACCACCTGCCGGACCGCCGTGAGCCCGGTGGGGCGCGGCGTCGCGACAGTGGCGGGACCGACGGACATCTACCCGCCTGGTTGCGCGGCCGATTCGGGCGCCGGCTGCGCGAGCTGCTCGGGACGGCCCGTCGACCGCTCGATCTCGCGGCGGATGTCCTTCATCGGCTCGACCGACCGCACGCGCGGCACGACGTCGAAGTTGTTGACCGGCGGGGGCGACTCCGTGAACCACTCGAGCGTGTTCGCCTTCCACGGGTCGGGGCCGGCCTTCGGGCCCTTGCGCAGCGCGATGTAGACGTTCACGAGCGTGACGCCGATGCCGAGCGCGAGGATGAAGGAGCCGATCGTGGAGATGAGGTTGTAGAGCTCGAGGTGGCCGACGTCCGGGTACTCGTACACCCGGCGCGGCATCCCGTCCATCCCGATCGAGTGCTGGATCAGGAAGGTGACGGTGAAGCCGATCCACATGAGCGCGCAGGAGATCTTCCCGAGGCCCTCGCCCAGCATCCGGCCCGTGATCTTCGGGAACCAGTAGTAGAGCCCCGCGAAGATCGTGAAGACCGCGCCGCCGACGAGCACGTAGTGGAAGTGCGCGACGACGAAGTACGTGTCCGTGAGCTGCCAGTCGACGGGGAACACGGCGAGGATCACGCCGGAGATCCCGCCGACGACGAAGAGCGAGATGAAGCTCACGCCGAACAGCAGCGGCGTGCGGAACTCGATGGTTCCTCGCCACAGCGTCGCGAGCCAGTTGAAGATCTTCACGCCCGTCGGTATCGCGATGAGGAACGAGCTGATCATGAAGAAGATCAGGACGACGGTCGGGCTCGGCGTCGAGAACATGTGGTGCGCCCACACGAGCAGGCCGAGGAACGCGATGACCACCGTCGCGGCCGCGATCGCCTTGTAGCCGAAGATCGGCTTGCGGGCGAAGACCGGGAGCACCTCGGAGATCACCCCGAACCCGGGCAGCACCATGATGTAGACCTCGGGGTGCCCGAAGAACCAGAACAGGTGTTGCCAGAGCAACGGGTCGCCCTGGGTGTCGTAGAAGTGCGTCCCGAAGTGCCTGTCGGTCAGCAGCAGCGTCACGGCGGCCGCGATCACCGGCAGCGCCAGGATCAGCAGGATCGCGTAGACGAGGATCGTCCAGACGAAGAGCGGCAGGCGGCCCCAGCCCATGCCGGGCGCTCGCATGTTCGCGATCGTCGCGTAGAAGTTGATCGCGCCGATGATCGACGAGATGCCGGTGAGGTGGACGAGGAAGATCCACGCGTCCACGCCGCCGCTGGGTGAGTACGCGTCCGTCGAGAGCGGCGTGTACGCCGTCCAGCCCATCTCCGGCGGCGACCAGAACAGCGAGGCGTAGAAGACGATGCCGCCGGCGAGGAAGAACCAGTACGACAGTGCGTTGAGCTTCGGGAACGCCATGTCGCGCGCGCCGATCATCAGCGGCACGAGGTAGTTGCCGAACCCGGCCCAGACCGGCACGACGAACAGGAAGATCATCGTCGTCCCGTGCATCGTGAACAGCGCGTTGTACGTCTGGGGCGAGAGGAGCGTGTTGTCCGCCTGCCCCAGCTGCAGGCGCATGAGCAGCGCCTCGACCCCACCCAGCACGAAGAAGACGAACGTCGTGACCAGGTACATGATCCCGATCTTCTTGTGATCGGTCGTGGTCACCCAGGAGGCCCAGCCCCTCGGCTCCCGCTCGACGTGATGCGCCGTGATCTGCGGGGCCGGGCGGAGCGCCCTCCGGACTGTCGTCGTCGTGTCAGCTGCTGCCATGGGGTCTCAGTGGGTCCTTCACGGGTTCTGGCCGGCGTCGACCTGCTTGCGCTGCTCCGCGGCAGCGTCGTCGGAGGACTTGATCTGGGCCTGCTTGTCGCTGAGCCACTTGTCGAACTCCGCCGGGGTGACGGCCTTGACCGCCGCGATCATGTTCGCGTGGTTGCGCCCGCACAGCTCGGCGCACTGCCCGCGGAAGGTGCTGCCCGCCTTGTCGGCCGGGATCTTGAACCACGTGTAGTTCGTGTGCTTCGGGATGGCGTCGAACTTGCCGCCGAGCTGCGGGATCCACCAGGAGTGCGCGACGTCCTGGGCGCGAATGCTCAGGGTCACCGTGACGCCGACCGGCACGACCATCTCCTCGTAGGCGAAGACGTTGTTCAGCGGGTTGTTGTCGCCGTCGGCGTACGTGTAGCGCCAGACGTACTGCTGGCCGTTGACGTTGATCGCCAGCGACTTGCCGTTCGGCGGCAGCTTCTCCCGGTCGCGAGACCGCGACGCCGCTCGTGATCCCGGCGGTGCTCGCGGCGGCGGCGTCGGAGTTCGGCGGGTTGCGGATCGTGGGCAGCGTCGCGAACGTGAAGATCGCGATGAACACGAGGATGACCGCGGCGCCCACGGTCCAGCCGATCTCGAGCTGGGTGTTGCCGTGGATCTGCGCGGCGACCGCGCCCTTGCGTGCGCGGTACTTGAAGAGCGAGTAGATCAGCACGCCCTCGACGCCGATGAAGATGATCACGCCGAGGCCGAAGACCAGCCAGTAGAGCGTGCGGATCGCGTCGGCGTTCTTCGAGCCGCCCGCCTCGGGGGCGAGCAGGCCGGCGTGGGCGGCGCTCGAGACGACGAGCATGCCGACCAGCGCGAGCGGGACGGCGATCGCGAGACGGCGGCGGAAGGCGTGGGGTCGGGGGGTACCCATGGCGCGGCCAGGCATCTTAGTGGTGGAGGGGGAAGGCATGACGCGCGACGACGCCACGTCGCTACCTTGCGAGTGGTGGCGCGCCCCGTCGTCGGCATCCCGACCCCGGTCGAGCACGCGGCGTGGGCCCGCGTGTGGGAGATGGACGCCGCCGTCCTGGCCATGAGCTACGTCGAGGCGGTCCAGCGCGCAGGTGGCGTCGCGACGCTGCTCCCGCCCGACGCGCACCTCGTCGCGCACCCGGACGAGGCCCTCGATCACCTCGATGCGCTCCTCCTCGCGGGCGGCGCCGACCTCGCGCCGGAGACGTACGGCGCGCAGCCCCACCCGCACACGGTGAGCCAGCTCGGGCTGCGCGACGCGTTCGAGCTCGCGCTCGCGTCCGGCGCCCTCGCGCGCGACATGCCGGTGCTCGGCGTGTGCCGCGGCATGCAGGTCCTCAACGTCGCGCGCGGGGGGACGCTGCACCAGCACGTCCCCGAGCTCATCGGCCACGAGGACCACCGGAGGATCCCGGGCACGTTCGGCGACCACGACGTCCGTCTGGTCCCCGGTTCGCTCGCCGCCCGCGCTGCCGGCGGTGTCCGGATCCCGACGAAGTCCCATCACCACCAGGCCGTCGACCGGATCGGCGACGGCCTGCAGGTGACGGGCTGGGCGACGGAGGACGACCTGCCGGAGGCGATCGAGCTGCCCGGCGCGCGCTACGCCCTCGGCGTGCAGTGGCATCCGGAGGCGGATGCCTCGAGCGTGGTGATCGCCTCGCTCGTCGACGAGGCGCGCTCGCGCGCGCTCGCGGCCTGACCGAGCAGGAGATCGCCGCGGTCGCCCGCGCACGCGGGTACCCCTGGCACGCCGTGGCGCCGGACCCGTCGCCGCCGGCCGACGTGGACGCGGCGATCGCGGCCGGCGCCGTGGGCGTGGTCGCGTACGGATCCAACGCATCGCCGGTCGTCCTGCGCCGCAAGCTCGGCGAGCGCGCCGCGGCGGCGGTGCTCGCGACGCCGGTCGTCCTGCCCGACACCGACGTCGCCTTCTCCGCGCACGTGTCGCGGCACGGCGCGATCCCGGCGACGATCGTGCCGTGGCCCGGGGCCGAGGTGGACGCGTGGCTGCTCGCCGTCCCGCCCGGCGCGATCGACGCGCTCGACGCGACCGAGCCCAACTACGTGCGCGAGCGCCTCGATCCCGCCCACCCCGCGCACACCGCGTACGTGTCGCGCCACGGGCCCCTGCGGGTCGGCGGGCACCCGGTCGCGCTCGCCGACGTCCCCGCGCGCGGGCGCACGTTGCGCGCGCTCACGGAGACGGAGATGCTGGAGCAGGTCCGCGCGCGGCTCGCGTCGAACACCACGCCGGATCTCTTCGTGCTTGCGCAGATCGCCGACGAGGGCATCCGCGACGCGCGGTCCGCGGCGTTGCGCCGAGGGCTGTAGGGAACCCTGACAGGGATGAGCTCGACGAACAGTCATCCGGACGATCCGGATCAGGAGACCCGGCGCCGCGACCTCGAGGAGGAGGCGCCGCGACTCGAGTTCACGCGGCGCCACGTGATCCTCTTCCTGGTCTTCGTCGTCGCGACGCTCGCGTTCCTCTACTACGTCCTGCCGCAGATCGCCGGGCTGGAGGACACGTGGGAGCGCATCGAGCGCGGTGGCGACCCGCTGTGGCTGTTCGTCGCGCTCGTGCTCACGATCGCGTCCTTCGGGGGCTACATCGTCCTCTTCAACTCGGTCTTCGTGCGCCCGGGCTCGCCGATCGACCTGCGGGCGAGCTACCAGATCACGATGGCGAGCCTGGCGGCGACGCGCATCTTCGGGGCGGGCGGCGTGGGCGGCATCGCGCTCACGGCCTGGGCGCTGCGCCGCTCGGGGATGCCGCGTCGCGAGGTCGCCGACCAGACGCTCGCGTTCCTCATCCTCCAGTACTCGATCTACACCGTGTCGCTCGTGGTGCTCGGCCTCGGCCTGCGCACGGGGATCCTCCCAGGGCCCGCGCCGTTCGCCGTGACGGTCGTGCCGGCGATCTTCGGGGCGATCGCGATCATGATCGCGCTGGCGCTCGCGCTCGTCCCCACCGATCTGCAGCGGCGCCTCGACACCTTCGTCGCGCGGGGCGGCCGTCTCGCGCGCATCGCGCAGCGCCTCGCGAACGTGCCCGCGGCGTTCTCGGCCGGGATGCGGTCGGCGCTCGACCACGTGCGCCGCAACGACCCGGCGCTCGCGGGCGCGCTCGTCTTCTGGCTCTGCAACATCGGGACGCTGTGGGCCTCGTTCCACGCGTTCGGCCACGCGCCGTCGATCTGGGTCATCGCCATGGGCTTCTGGGTCGGCATGCTCGGCAACCTGCTCCCGCTCCCGGGCGGGGTCGGTGGCGTCGACGGGGCGATGATCGGCGCGTTCTCGGCGTTCGGGGTGGACTTCGGCCTGGCGACCGTCGCCGTGCTCGTCTACCGGGCGTTCGCGTTCTGGCTCCCGACCATCCCGGGGCTGATCGCCTACTTCCAGCTGCGCAAGACCGTGCGACGCTGGGGGGAGCAGCGGCGGGAGCGCGAGCTCGCGCCGGCCGGCGTGTGATCTGCGTCGAAGACGCTATACTTTCTGAAGTGACCACCGAGACCGATCGCATCGAAGACGTCGTCATCGTCGGCAGCGGGCCGGCCGGGTACACCGCCGCGCTGTACACCTCGCGCGCGAACCTGCAGCCGCTCGTCATCGAGGGCTTCCTCTGGGGCGGCCTGCTCCAGCAGACGACCGATGTGGAGAACTACCCGGGCTTCCCCTCCGGGATCATGGGCCCCGCGCTCATGCAGCAGATGCGCGACCAGGCCGAGCGCTTCGGGACGCGCTTCGTCACCGACCTCGCGACGAAGATCGAGCTCGGCGCCGAGCCCGGTGACCTGCACACCGTCTGGGTCGGCGACGAGGCGCACCGCGCCCGCACCGTCATCCTCGCGATGGGTGCCGAGCACAAGAAGCTCGGCGTGCCCGGCGAGGAGGAGCTGAGCGGCCGCGGCATCTCCTACTGCGCCACCTGCGACGCAGCCTTCTTCAAGGACCGCCCGATCATCGTGGTCGGCGGCGGCGACAGCGCGATGGAGGAGGCGATCTTCCTCGCGAAGTTCGGCTCCAAGGTCAGCGTCGTGCACCGGCGCGACGAGTTCCGCGCGTCGAAGATCATGTTCGACCGCGCGAAGTCGACCGAGAACCTCGAGCTGCTGACGCCCTACGTCGTCGAGGAGTTCCTGCCGCCGGGCGAGGGGCACGACCTCCCGTTCGCGCGGCTGCGCAACACCGAGACCGGTGAGGAGCGCGTGCTCGAGGGCACCGCGGCGTTCATCGCGATCGGCCACGAGCCGCAGTCGGAGATCGTCCAGGGCCTCGTCGACACCGACGACGAGGGCTACGTGAAGACGGACGCTCCGTCGACGCGGACGAACCGCCCCGGCGTCTTCGCCGCCGGCGACCTCGTCGACCACACGTACCGCCAGGCCGTCACGGCCGCCGGCTCCGGCTGTCAGGCGGCGCTCGACGCGGAGTGGTACCTGCGCGACACGCCCCAGGTCCACCCGGCGCACCCGCTGCCCGAGGTCGATCTGGCCGAGGCGCAGTACGCGCCGATGGCCAAGCCCTAGGGCCCTAGCGACGCTCCTCGGCCGCGACGTAGCGGTCGAGCGCTCGGCGCCCGGCCCGCCGGTCGCCGAGCCGGAGCTTCGCCACGGCCTGCCGTGCCGCCAGGCGATCCATGTAGAAGCGACGCATCACGTCGGGGTCGCCGCGGTGGTCGGCGCGGTGTCGCGCGGACGCCATGAACGCCTCGACGGCCTCGAGCACCTCCTCGATCCGCCGCTGCGGGCACCGCGCGACGAGCGTCAGCAGGGCTGAGCGCGCCCGATGGATCTCCGCGTCGACCTCTCGCGCGGTGACGACGTGCCGCATGGGACGGTGCACCACTCCTCGGTTCGGGTGCACTCCCCCCACGTCAGCCCGCGCTGGGTGGAGGCGTCTGGTTGCGGCCGGGCGGCCGGTTGAGCTGGCGCGACGCCAGCACGCGCGAGACGCCGAAGAAGACCGTCGCCAGCACGACGACGGCGAGGATCGCGACCGTGACCGGGCTGTCGGGCAGCACGAGCCACAGCACGAGGGCGAGGACGACGACGCCCACCATGAGCACCCACATGCGGATGGGCGAGGGCGTCTCGTCGGGGACGTCGTAGGTGTCGCGGATCGATCGCATGCGATCGGCGTACCCGGACCCGGAGAACGGGTCACCGCCAGACGTGCAGAGGGCCGGCGGATGCCGGCCCTCTTGGACTGCGGTGTCGGTGGTGTCTACTCGCGGGCGCCCGCAAGCGGCCCGCAGGCGGAGACGTCGTCGACGAGCGCGCGCGCACGCTCCGGCGTCCACCGTTCGGCTTCGACGAGGCGCTCGGCGAGATCCTCGACCTCCGTCAGCGCCTCGTATCCGTCCTCCTCGAAGAGCAGGGCATCCGCGGCGCTGCGGATGGTCTCCTGCTCGTCGGGGAGCAGCTTCGTCGGGCCCAGGTCATCCAGCGTCTTCACGACGCGGCCATAGGCCAGGGCGCGATCCGCGTTCGGGGTCATATATCGAGGGTACGGGCCGCACCGGCGAACGGACCGTTGTGCGGGCGTTACGGGCGTGCGATGCGTCACATGCCCTGCGTGAGCACGCCCTCGAGCTCGAGCAGGTGCTGCTTGCGGTGCAGCCCGCCCGTGTACCCGTGGAGCGTCCCGTTGCGGGCGAGCACGCGATGGCAGGGGACGACGATCGGGATCGGGTTGGAGCCCAGCGCGCCGCCCGCGGCCCGCGCAGCGCCCGGGGAGCCTGCCTCGGCCGCGATCTCGCCGTACGTGCTCGTCGCGCCGAACGGGATCCGCGCCGTCGCGGCCAGGATCTTCCGCGCGAACGGCTTCGCGAGCGCCAGGTCGACCTCGAGGTCGAAGTCCTTGCGCGTCCCCGCGAAGTACTCGTCGAGCTCGCGCCGCACGCGGTCGAGCTTCGCCGGGGCGAGCAGGACGCGGGGCGAGATCTCGGCGGCGATGCGCTCGAGCAGCGGGTCGGCGCCGCCGTGGAGGTCCTCGTAGCCGAGGCACGCGAGGCCGCGCTCGGTCTGCGCCGCGATCATCGTTCCGACCGGCGAGTCGACGAACGCGTAGGACACGTCGGCGGGCGCCGTGGCGGCGAAGCGCGCCAGCGATGCCGACGGGTCGGCGGTGGGGGGCGTGAGTGGGGTCATGGGACGAGCTCCTTGCGAAGGGCCTTCAGTCCGTCGGCGGCCGCGCGGCGCGAGGCGTCCTCGCTGCAGCCCAGGATCACGGCGATGTCACGGTGCGGCAGGTCGGCCGCGTAGCGCAGCGTGAGGACCGCGCGCTGCCGTGGAGGCAGCTCGCGGACGGGATCCCAGTCCGACGCGTCGGGCGGCTCGGGCGCCGCCCGCTCCTCCACGTCGCCCACCGGCACCGGCCTGCGGGCACGGGCGCGGTGGACGTCGGTCGCCTTGCGGTGCGCGATCGTGAACAGCCAGGCGCGCAGGTTGTCCGCGTGGGCGAGGTCGGGGTACGCGCGGAGCGCGCTCAGGAACGTCTCCTGGAACGCATCGTCCGCGTCCTCACGGCCGACCGCGCCGACGAGGAAGCGCAGCACGTCGCCCGCGTGGGCGTCGAGCAGTCGCTGGAAGGGCGGCGGGGTCATGGAAGAGAAACGCTGCGCGGCCCCGGAACGTGAGGTCAGCCGTGGAACGTCCTGTCCTCGTGCAGCATGGCGCCGAGCAGCGGTGCGAGCCCGTACCGGTCGGTCCCGGTGCCCTCGGCCAGGCCGTCGATGACCCGCACGACGTGCTCGACGCCCATCGCGTCGGCCCAGGCGAGCGGGCCGCGCGGGTGGTTCAGGCCCAGCTCCATGCCCTCGTCGACGTCCTCCGCCCTGGCGACGCCCTCGGCGATCGCGAAGCACGCCTCGTTCACGAGCGACGCCACGATCCGCGCGAGGACGAGCCCCGGCGCGTCGCCCACCCATGCGACGTGCAGCCCGAGCGTCCCGGCGAAGCGCTCCGCCGCCGCCACGGTCGCCTCGGACGAGCCGGCGCCTCGGGTGAGCTCCAGGAGGCCGCCGGCACGCAGGGGCGGGACGGCCGAGAAGCCGACGGCCGGACCGCCGAGCTCCTGCGCGGCGAGCGTGCCCTCCGCGCACAGGAGCATCCGCGGCGCGCCCTGCAGCGGCTCGGTCTCGTCGCCGCCGGCGTCGATCGCGATGAACGGCACCTCGCCGTCCGCGTCGCCGGGTGCCGCGACGCGCCAGCCCGCGTCCCGCGCGAGCTGCGCCAGCTCGATCGCGACCGGCAGCTCGCCCGCGATGACGACGAGCCCGTCGCCCCCGCCGGGCTCGGGCGCGCTCTGCTCCTCGCGCGGCACGGGCCGCCCGTCGGGGTACTCGTACCAGCCGCGGCCCGCCTTGCGGCCGAGGTGGCCGGCGTCGACCATCCGGCGCTGCAGCGGCGACGGGCGCCAGCGCGGCTCGTGGAAGCTCAGCTCGAAGAACGAGCGCGCGATCTCCAGGCCGACGTCGACGCCGACGAGGTCCATGAGCTCGAACGGCCCCATGCGGAAGCCGCCGCCCAGCCGGCAGATGCGGTCGACCTGCTCCGGCGTCGCGAGACCCTCGTGGACGATGCGCAGCGCCTCGAGGGAGAACGGGCGGTTGCATCGGTTCACGAGGAACCCGATCCCGTCGGCGACCTCGACGACGCGGCGGCCCATCGCCTCGGCCGCCGCGCGCGCGACGGCGACGGACTCGGGCGAGGTGTCGACGCCGGCGACGACCTCGACGAGCCGCATCACGGGCGGGGGGTTGAAGAAGTGCATCCCGACGACGCGCCCCGGGGCTCCCGACGCTGCGCCGACCGCGGTGACCGGCAGCGACGAGGTGTTCGTCGCGAGGACGGCCTCGGTATGGGCGGCGAGCTCGCGCAGCAGCTCGCCCTTGAGCTCCAGGCGCTCGGGCGCGGCCTCGATGATGAGATCGCAGGCCTCGAGCTCCTCGAGCGCGCCGACCGGGCGCAGGCGCTCGCGCGCGCCCTCCACCGGACGCTTCCTCCACGACGCCTCGATGCGCGTGACGCCGCGTTCCAGCGCCTCCGGCACCGGGTCGTGCAGCACGGTCTCCAGCCCCGACTGCGCGGCGAGCTGAGCGATCCCGGCCCCCATCGTCCCGGCACCGACGACGCCGACGATGCGGGGTGCCGTCATGGCCGTGACCCTACACTCGGCCGGTGCGCGCGCTGATCGTCGGCGGCGGCCGTCGGGGCCTGAGGCTCGCCGAGGAGCTCACCGGCGAGGGCCATGCCGTGCGCGTCGTCAGCCGCGCGGAGGCGCGCGACGGCGACATCCTCGCCGTCGGCGCCGAGCCGTGGCGCGGCGACCCCGACCGCGTCGGCACGCTGCGCTACGCGCTGGACAACGTGACGCTGCTGCTGTGGCTGCTGGGCACCGCGACGGGCGACCCGGAGCAGGTCGCCGCGCTGCACGGATCGCGCCTGGAGATGATGCTCGAGCGGACCGTGGACACCACGGTGCGCGGGGTCGTCTACGAGGCCGCCGGCACGCTGCCGGACGACGTGTTCGCCTCGGGGATCCGCGAGATGCAGCGGGCCAACGAGCGCAACGAGGTGCCGTTCGCGCTGCTCGAGGCCGACCCGGACGACGTCGCCGCGTGGCTCGCTGCGGCGCGCGCCGCGATCGAGTCGCTGCTCGGCCCTCGCGGTTAGAGTCCCGGCCCGTGACGGACCATGCGAAGGACGTGCTGGTCGACACCGACTGGGTGGCAGACCATCTCGAGGACCCGTCGATCCGCATCGTCGAGGTCGACGAGAACCGCTCGCTCTACGGGGAGGGTCACATCCCCGGCGCGATCGGCTTCGACTGGCAGTACGACCTCCAGGACCAGGTGCGGCGCAGCTTCCTCGGGCCCGAGGCCTTCGGCGCGCTCCTCGGGTCGCGGGGCATCTCCGACGACCACACGATCGTGCTGTACGGCGATCGCAACAACTGGTTCGCCGCCTACACGTACTGGTACCTGAAGTACTACGGCCACGACGCCGTGAAGCTCATGGACGGGCCGCGCGAGAAGTGGATCGCGGAGGGGAGGCCGACGTCGGCCGACGTGCCGTCCTACCCGCCCGCGACGTTCACCGCCAAGCCGGGCGACGGCTCGATCCGCGCGCTGCGCGACGAGGTCATCGCCGCCGTCGGGACGAACCGCAGGCTCGTCGACGTCCGCTCGCCGCAGGAGTTCTCGGGCGAGATCATCGCCGCCGCGGGCTACGAGCACGAGGGCGCGCAGCGGGGCGGCCACATCCCGGGCGCCGCGTCCGTGCCGTGGGCCCAGGCGGTCAAGGAGGACGGCAGCTTCAAGTCCAGGGAGGAGCTCGAGGCGCTCTACACCGCCAAGGGCGTCCTGACCGGCGACCCGATCATCGCCTACTGCCGTATCGGCGAGCGCTCCGCGCACACGTGGTTCGTGCTGCACGAGCTGCTCGGGCGCGACGACGTCAAGAACTACGACGGCTCGTGGACCGAGTGGGGCAACCTCGTGGACGTGCCGGTCGAGCGCGAGCTAGCCGGGCAGCGTGACGGCGCCGAGGCGCTCGAGCAGGTCGGTGAGCATCCGGGCGGTCGCGCCCCAGATGAACGCCTCGCCCACGATGTAGACGTCGGTGCGCAGCGGGATGCCGCGGCGCACGATCCGCTGCCGGCCGAAGCCCGCGCGCAGCTGGGTCAGCGACGGCTCGATGACCTCCTCGACCTCGCGCGGGGAGAGCACCCACTCCCTGCCGGCGTCGATGAGGCCGACGAAGGGGTAGATCGCGTAGCCCGTCGCCAGCGTCGGCACCGGCTTGAGCGCGCCGAGCAGCTCGACGTCGGACCGGGGGAGGCCGACCTCCTCCTCCGCCTCGCGCAGCGCCGTCGTCCGCAGATCCTCGCCCGGGTCCTGGCGCCCTCCGGGGAAGGCCACCTCGCCCGCGTGCCGGCGCATGTTGTCCGGCCTGCGGGTCAGGACGGCATGGAGGTCTCCGTCGTGGAGGTACAGCGGGACGAGGACGGCGGCGTCGGTGCGGCCGTGGACGTCGAGGCCGATCGCCTCGTCGGGATCGAGCAGGACGGCGCCGAGTGCGCCGGCGAGGTCGGCGCGCGCGCTCAGGAGGACGCCAGGGCGAGGCGCTCGACGCGTTCGTCGAACATGACCTCGCCGTCGAGCGTCCGGTGCACGGGGCACTTCGCGGCGATGATCTTCAGCTTCGCGACCTGGTCGTCGCTCAGCCCGGCCGGGAAGCGCAGGACGAGCGAGAACCGCGTGGGGCAGCCGCGCTCGGCGGGCGTGTACTCGCAGACGACCTCGAGGTCGCCGATGTCCCACCCCTTGCGATCGGCGTACATCTCCATCGTGACGGCGGTGCAGGACGCGAGGCTCGCGGCGAGGAGCTCCTGCGGGCTGGGCCCGGTGTCGTCGCCGCCCTTGTTCCCTGGCTCGTCGACACCCATGCGGTGGTCCCGCACCTTGACGATGTGACGGAAGGCCTGGACTCGCTGGGCAGATGCACGCATGGTCCCTCGATGGTAGCTCGCGTCAGCGCGGATCATCCAGCGGGTTGAACAGCATCCCCGTGATGACCTTCGGGAAGAAGTACGTGGACTTCGGCGGCATGCTCACGCCCTCCGCCGCGACGGCTCTGACCTGCGTCACCGGGGTCGGCCGCAGGAAGAACCCGAGGTCGTACTCGCCGCTCGTGACGAGGTCGATGCCGTCCTGCGCCGAGCGGGCGTAGCCGAGGCCGTGGAGCTCGGAGATGTCCTCCTCCGTCAGGCCGAGCGGGCCGGTGAGCAGGAGCGCCTCGACGATCGCCGTGTCGAGACGGCGGTAGGGCTCGGGCATGCCGTCGAGGACCGCGTCGGCGATCGCCTGGTCCTTGAGCGTGAGGCGGAACGGCCGCTTGAAGTGCGCGTCGAGGTAGCCCATGACGAGCGGGCCGTCGCTCTCGGGCGGCGCCAGCTCCTCGAGCGTCGTCGGCTCGAGCTCGAAGCTCTCGCGCAGGACGTCGGCCAGCGCCTCCTGCGTCGCCGGCGTCGTGCCCTGGACGAGGCGGTGCGTCGGGAACACGGTGAGGCCCTCGTCCTCGAGCGCGACGAGGCACATGAGCACGTAGCGGTGATCCCCCTCGCCGCCGATCTCGTCCGCGTACACGCGCGCGGTCTCGTAGCGGTGATGCCCGTCGGCGATGAGCAGCTCGGCGTCGGCCAGCGCGTCGTGGACCGCGTCCAGCGCGCCCGCGTCGGTGACCCGGTGCAGCCGGTGGATCGTCCCGTCCTCGTCGGTCGCCTCGCCCCACGGCGCGCCGCCGATGTGCGGCTCCAGCGCGCCCCACGCGGCACCGGCCGGATCGCTGTACAGCGAGAAGATCGGCGAGAGGTTCGCGCGCGTGGCGCGCGTGAGACGCAGCCGGTCCTCCTTCGGGCCAGGGTGCGTGCGCTCGTGCGGCCGGATCCGGCCCGGGCCGTAGTCCTCCACGCGGACGCGCGCGAGGAACCCCTTGCGGGTCAGCTTGCGCCCGTCCGGCGCCGTGTAGTCCTGCACGAGCGCCCAGATCGCGGGCTCGGGATCGCGCACGACGGCGCCCTCGTCCATCCATGCGCGCAGCGTCTCGGCGGCGGTGGCGTAGGGGTCGTCGCCTCGTGGGAGGTCGATCGCGACGACGTTGTGTGGCGACCGGGCCTGCAGCGCCTCGCGCGCCGGCGGGTCGATCACGTCGTAGGGGGGCGCGACGAGGTCCTGGAGAGGACCGGCGACGGCCTGGTCGTAGTGCAGTGCGCGCAGGGGCTGGACGTCGGCCATGTCGGCCGAACGCTACCCGCCCGGACCGGCGGCTCAGCCGCGGCGGCCGAACTGGTTCGCGTAGGTCGCCGCGCCCGAGGCGGCGGTGGCGCCGGCGACCGGCGCGCCGAGCGCGATCCCCATGCCCATCTCGCGGAACCCGGAGTTCAGGATGTTCGCGCGATGGGGCGGGCTGGCCATCCAGCCGGCGACGATCTGGCTGGGCGTGGCGAGCGTGCCCGTACCCCAGGCGAGGTTCTCGCCGATCTCCCAGCCGCGTGCCTGGGCGAGGTAGCGGGTGTCGTCCTTGATGCGCTGGGTCAGCGTCTCGCCGTTGGGCGAGACGTGCGCGAAGAACTCGCGGCGGACCATGTCGCGGGCGTAGGCGGTGGCGGACGACTGCAGCGTGCCGTTCGTGCGCAGCGCGCGCAGGCCACGCTTCGTGCGCTCGCGGTTGACGAGGCAGACGGTCGCGTCGCGTGCGTCGTCGATCGTCCGCGCGGTCGGGATCGCGCTCGCGCCGGGGCAGCGCTGGCTGCCCGCGGAGGCGGTTCCGGTCGGCAGCGCCACGAGCGCGAGCACGGCGGCGAGGAGGATGCGAAGGGGCATCTTCATCACACCGGTTCTCGGCAGGTGCGGCCCACGATTCAGGCCGCGGGCCCGGATCTGGACGTGAGTTCGACTGCGCCCGTTTCGGCGTGGCGTACGCTCCTGGGGCTACGGGGCGTAGCTCAGCTTGGTCAGAGCGCCGCGTTTGGGGCGCGGAGGTCCCCGGTTCAAATCCGGGCGCCCCGATGGCGGCGGGCCGAACGGCAATCGCGGTTCCGGCCGTCCCGGCTACCGCCCCGCACGCCAGGCGGCGTGCTCGCGCCCGAGCTGCGTCCGGGGTTCCAGCCCTGCCCGCAGCTCCTCCGCGAGCGCCTGCCAGTCCGCTGCCGCGCGCAGGTCGCACAGCGTCGAGAAGACCATGTTCTCCATCCGCCGCAGCAGCAGGGCTTCGGCCGGGATGTCGAAGCCGCGGACCATGGTGAGCCAGTCCGGGCCCAGGCCCATCGCGCGCTCGGCGAGGTCGGCCGCGTAGTCGCCGCTGAGCCGGAAGGGCTGCTCGACGTCCCACATCCACTCGCCCGTGAGCAGCATGTAGCGCTTGAGCAGGTTCTCGTCGACGGCGCCCTTCAGGTAGCCCAGGTCGCGGAACGACGCGGCGATCGCGCTCGCGTCCTGCGCGTCGAGCGCCCGGTAGATGCGCGCCTCCCGATCGACGTAGCCGGGGTCCAGGGAGCGGACGAGGCCGAAGTCCAGCGCGACGAGCCGGCCGTCGGCCTTGTTGCGCATGAGGTTGCCGGGGTGCGGGTCGCCGAGGGCGAGGTCCATCTCGCGCGCGCTGGCGAAGAAGAAGCGGAACATCGTCTCGCCCAGGCGGTCGCGCTCGGCGTCCTCGAGCTGCTTCATGACCGCGAAGCCGTCGCCGTCGACCCAGTCGGAGACGAGCACGCGGCGGGTGGAGAGCTCGGTGTCGACGCGCGGGACGAGGACGTGCGGGTGGTCGCGCCAGTGGCGCGCGACGCGCCGGCCGTTCTGCGCCTCGAGCTCGTAGTCGAGCTCCTCGGAGACGCGCTCGCGCAGCTCGTCGACGAGCGCCTTGCCGTCGAGGCCGGGGCTGAGGCGCTTGATGAGCGGGACGAGCGCGCGGGCGGCGCGCAGGTCGGCGTCGACCGCCTCCACGATGCCGGGGTACTGGACCTTGATCGCGACGTCGCGGCCGTCCTTCGTGACGCCGCGGTAGACCTGGCCGATGGAGGCTGCTGCGATCGCCTCGGGATCGAGCTCGGCGAGCACGCGCGATGGGCTCTCGCCCCAGTCCTCGCGCATGACGCGCTCCACGTCCTTGAACGCCACCCGCGGCGCTTGGTCGCGCAGCACCGCCAGCTTCTCCTTCAGTCGCTCGCGATCCTCCGGGTCGAGGTTGGGGAGGTCGACCGTCGAGAGGACCTGGCCGAACTTCATGGCCGCACCCTTCATGCGGCCCAGCTGATCGACGACCTCCTCGGCGATCTTCGCGTAGCGCCTGCTCTGCGCCTCGCGGCGGCCCTCCTCGCCGCGCCCGCGGTCGGTGATGCGCCCGCCGGCGGCACGGGCGCCCTGGCCGGCCACGAGCGCGCCGATGCGCGCCGACCGGCCGATCCTCGAGGTAGGGGGTCGTCGTTCGGCCACGACTGATCTACGCGCCCGATCGTGTGTGGGATCCACATCTGTGATCAGCCACTCACGACGTGCGACGGCTCTAGGATCGGCCGATGGCATCCGTAGCCGCGCGCGGCCGCTTGCAGGGGAAGGTCGCGCTCATCACCGGCACGGCCGGTGGACAGGGCCGCGCCGCGGCGCTGGCGTTCGCGCGTGAGGGCGCCTCCGTCGTCGGTTGCGACGTCAAGGAGGCCGAGAGCCGCGAGACCGTCGCCATGGTGCAGGCCGCCGGCGGCACGATGACGTCCATGGAGCCCGTCGACCTCGGCGACTCCGCGACGGCGCGCGCGTGGGTCGATGAGGCCGCGGCCGTCCACGGCGGCATCGACGTCCTCTACAACAACGCGTCCGCGGCGCGCTTCCAGCCGTTCGCGCAGACGACCGACGACGACTGGCACTTCTCGGTCCGCAACGAGCTCGACCTCGTCTTCTACGCCTGCAGCGCCGCCTGGCCGCACCTCGTCGCCCGCGGCGGCGGCTCGATCATCAACACCGGGTCGATCTCGGGCATGAGCTCGCTGCCCGCGACGCCGGGGAACTTCGCGCACGCCGCGGTGAAGGGCGCGGTGATCGCGCTGACGCGGGAGCTCGCGCTCGAGGGAGGCAGCGTCGGCATCCGGGCGAACTCGATCAGCCCGGGCATGATCGAGAGCCCCGCGACGGCACCGGCTCTGGCCGCGGATCCGTCCTTCCGGCAGAACCACCTCGACGCGATCATGCTGCCGCGCACCGGCCTCCCGGAGGACGTCGCGGAGGCGGCCGTGTACCTCGCGTCGGACGAGAGCGGCTGGGTCACGGGGTCGAACCTCGTGGTCGACGGCGGCTTCACCGCGAAGTAGCCGCCGATCGCGCATAACCATTAGCCTGATCGGCATGCCCGACCTCGAGTTCCGTGCTCGCACGCGTCTCGTGACCGGCCTCGGGTGCGTGGAGCGCCGGCTCGGCGACGAGCTCCGCGCGCTGGATGCGGGGACGATCGCCGTCGTCGCCGATCGGGGCTTCGCCGACGCCGGGCTGCTCGACGCGATGCTCGCACCCGTCTCCGGGGTGGACCTGCGGGTCTGCGCGCTCATCGGGGTCGATCCCGACCTCGCAGAGGCGGAGTCCGCGGCGCGCGCGGCGGAGGACTCGGGGGCCGATGCCGTCCTCGCCGTCGGCGGCGGCAGCGCGCTCTGCGCCGCCAAGGCGGTGGCGATGCGGCTGCGCAACCCGGCGCCGCTCGACGCCTACGAGGGCCGCGACCGGCTGCCGTCGCTGCCCGCGCCGACGATCGCGATCCCGACGACGGCGGGCTCCGGCAGCGAGGTGTCGACGGTCGTCGTCCTCCACGACGCCAACCGGGCGCAGCACCTCGTCGTCCGCGGCCGCGGCTACGAGCCCGACGTCGCGCTGCTCGACGGCAGCCTCCTGCGCACGCTCCCCGAGCCGCCGCTCGTCCAGGCGGCGCTCGACGCCCTGAGCCACGCGCTCGAGGCGCTCTGGGCGCACGGCGCCACGCGCTTCACCGACACCCTCGCCCTCGCCGCCGCGGCCGACATCCGCGCTGCGCTCCCGCGTGCGATCGCGCGCGAGGACGACGCGATGCAGACGCTCATGGAGGCCAGCGCGATGGCGAACCTCGCCTGCGGCAACGCCGGGCTCGGCCTCGTCCACGCCCTGACCTCCGCGCCCGACGTGCACCTCCCGCACGGCTACCAGAACGGCGTCCTGCTCCCGCACGTCGCGGCGTTCAACCGCCCCGCGCTCGACGGCCCGGCCGCGCGTCGCCCTCGACGGCCTCGACGAGCTGTACGCGACGATCGGGTTCGACCCGCGCTTCGCGCCCGGCGAGGTCACCGCGGCGGACGCGGAGCTCATGGTCACGGCGGCGTTGGGCAACCCGTTCCGGGAGAACAACCGACGCAGGGCCGACGCGGACGAGCTGCGCGAGCTCATGGCCGTCGCGGGGGCGAGATGATCGTCGGCGGCTTCGGCGTGCCGCACACGCCGCACTACCCCTCGATCGTCGCGAACGGCGGCCCCGCCGCCGAGGAGATCGTCGCGCTCTACGGCGAGGTGCGCGCCCGCCTGGAGGCAGCCCGGCCGGACGTGATCGTCTTCCTCACGAGCGACCACTACAACCTCTTCTGGGAGACGTGCATCCCGATCTTCAGCGTCGCGGTCGCGCCGTCCGCGTGGGGGGCGAGCGACTACGACACGATCCCGCGGCGCGAGCTGCCGATCGCCTCCGACCTCGCGGTCCACGTGCAGCGCCATCTCGTCCGCGCCGGGTTCGACGTCGCCAAGACCCAGGAGCTCGAGCTCGACCACACGATCGTCGCGCCGATGCACTTCCTCGCGCCCGACGCCGACATCCCGATCGTCCCCGTGTTCCTCAGCGCGCTCATCCCGCCGCTGCCGTCGGCCGCGCGCTGCCACGCGTTCGGGCTCGCGCTCCGCGCGGCGCTGGACGACACCGACGCGGGGCGCGTCGCGATCGTGACGAGCGGCAGCTTCTCGCTCGAGATCGCCGGCCCGCGCACGGCGGAGGGCAACCACGTCGGCGTGCCCGACCCGGCCTGGATGGACCGGGTCCTCGAGCTGCTCGCCGCCGGCGACCTGGACACGCTCGTCGCCGAGGCGACCGAGGAGCAGCTCTGGGCCGCGGGCAACGCCGGCGGCGAGACGCTGCTGTGGATCGCGATGCTCGCGGCCGCCGGCGGCGGGACGCCCGACTTCCTCGAGGCGCAGCGGGCGGCCGGGCACGGCTACGGGGCGTGGGTGTGAGCGTCTACGCGGTGAACAAGGTCTGTCGCCGGCTCGTGCACGAGCCGCAGCTGCGCGAGGCGCTCTCCTCGGAGGCGACGGCCGAGGCGGCGCTGCGGGCTGCGACGCCGCCGCTGAGCGACGCGGAGGTCGCCGCGCTGCTCGCGGGCGACGTCGGGACGCTGTCCCGCGCCGGCTGCAACCACTTCCTCATGAGCCAGCTCGGGCGGTTCGGGCTGTTCGGCCTCGACCTCAAGGAGGAGGCTGCGCGCGTGCGGGCGGCGCACCGATGACCGGCGCCGATACGCTGGGCCATAGCGATATGGCTATGGAGACCCAGCCCGCCTCTGGCTTCGACAATCGCATCTCCCTGCAGAAGCTCGAGGTGTTCTGCCTCGTCGTGGAGCTCGGAGGGATCGGTCGCGCGGCCGACCACCTCGGCGTCTCCCAGCCCGTCGTCACGGCGCACATGCGGACGCTCCAGGAGCGGGTGGGGACGAAGCTCATCTACCGCGACGGCCAGCGCCTGCACCTGACGGAGACCGGCGAGGCCGTGCACGAGTGGGCCAAGGACGTCCTGACCCGCGGCCGCGAGGTCTCCCGGCAGGTCCAGGGGCTCGCGGACGGCGCCACCGGCACCGCCGTCGTCATCGCGAGCATGTCGGTCGGCAGCTACATGCTGCCCGAGGCCGTCAGCGCGTTCGCGCGCGAGCGCCCGCGCGCGTCGATCACCCTGCTCGTGTCGGACTCCGAGGACGCGAAGGCGGCGCTGGAGCACGGCGGCGCGGACTTCGCGGTCCTGACGGGCGACTCCGAGATGAGCTCGGCGACGCTCGTCGCGGAGCCCGTGTGCGACCACGAGCTCATCCTCGTCGCGTCGCCCGACGACACGGAGGTGGGTGACGTCGTCGCGATCGAGGACCTGTCCCGGCTGCGCTACGTCTGCTCGCCCGGGACCCGGCCGCGCCGGCGCCTCGTCGACGCCGCGCTGGAGACCATCGGCGTCCGGGACCGCCGCATCGCGATCCAGCTCGGCCATCCCGAGGCGCTCAAGCGCGCGACCGCGTCGGGCATCGGCGTGTGCCTCGTGCTGCGCTCGTCGGTCGTGTCCGAGCTGGAGCACGGCACGCTGCGCGAGGTGGCGATCGAGGGCGCGCGGCTCACGGTGCCGATCGTGATCGTCCAGCGCGCCGACAAGCGGTTCTCCCCGCTGCAGGACGTGCTGCGGGCGACGATCCGCGAGACGCTCGTCGAGCGCTACGCGGCCTGAGCCACGAGGCCGCGGCCGCCCCCGCCGTCGGCGACCGACGCGACGACGGCACGCGCGGACACGAGGTCGGCCTGCACGTCGAGGCCGCCCGAGGCGAGCCGATCGAGGGACTCCTCGAGGTACGCGACGAGGGTGAGGTAGAGGCTCTGGAGCGGGGCGTTGTGGCTGACCTTCGCGACGCGGCGGCGCAGGGACATGCTGAGCGCGAGGTACGCCACGCGGTCGTCGGCCTTGGCCTCCATCTGCTCGAGCAGCTTCGTCATGGCCGCGACGTCGGCCTTCGTGCGGCGTCCGGCCGCGTCCTGATGGACGAGGGGCTCCAGCGCGTCGAGCACGTCGACCGCGTCGTCGAGGCTGTCAGGTCCCCAGTCGAAGCCCAGCGCGAGCTGCCCGCGCGAGGTGCGTGCGGACGGGGCGGCGACGAACACGCCGCCACCGGGACCCGGTCGGGCGGTGATGAGGCCGCGGAGCTCGAGGAGGCGGACCGCCTCGTTGACCGTCGCGACCGCGACGCCGAAGCGCTCGCGCAGATCGCCCTTCGTGCCGAGCCGGGCGCCCGACGCATAGGTGCCCCCCGCGATCTCACGCTCCAGCTCGCGGGCGATCGCCTCGGCGCGGGACACGCGCGATGCCAGCAGGGAGGCTCCGTCCGCGCTCATAGCCATATGCATCTAAGCACATTGCCAGAAGGATGACCACAATCAACATATGCTTCTTCGATGACTGCGCGAGCCACGCCGCCGTTCCGCGCCGACCACGTCGGAAGCCTCCTCCGACCCCCGTCCCTGCTGTCCGCGCGCGAGGCCCACGCGGCCGGGACGCTGACCGACGACGAGCTGCGCGCCGCCGAGGACGCCGCGATCGCCGACGCCGTGCGGATGCAGGAGTCGGTGGGGCTGCGCGCCGCCACCGACGGCGAGTACCGGCGCGCCTCCTGGATGACGGACTTCGCCTACCAGCTCGCCGGCGTGCGCCCGACCGGCACCATCGCGACCCCCGCGCCGGCCGGCGGGCGGCTCGACCTCTCGCCGCGCACCGGGGCGTCGCTCATGCAGGTGGACGGCCCGATCGCCCTCGAGCACGTCATCTTCGGCGAGGACCTGCGGACGCTGCAGGCGCTCGTGACCACGGCGACCCCGAAGGTCACGATCCCGTCGCCGTCGATGATCCACTTCCGCAGCGGCCGCGACGAGATCGACGAGCGACGCGTACCCCGACCTCGACGCGTTCTGGGACGACCTCGTGAGCGCCTACCGGGCCGAGGTCGCCGGCCTGGTCGACCTCGGCTGCACGTACCTGCAGCTCGACGACGTCAGCCTCGCCTACGTCAACGACCCGGCCCAACGCGAGCGCCTCGCGCGCATCGGCGGCGACCCCGACCACCAGCACGAGACGTACGTCGCGCAGATGAACCGCGTGCTGGAGGGCCGCCCGGACGGGCTGACCGTCACGACGCACCTCTGCCGCGGCAACCTGCGGTCCTCCTGGATGGCCGAGGGCAGCTACGACTTCGTCGCCGAGGCGCTGTTCTCCGGCCTCGACGTGGACGGCTTCTTCCTCGAGTACGACGACGAGCGCTCCGGGGGCTTCGAGCCGCTGCGCTTCGTGCCGCGCGACAAGGTCGTCGTGCTCGGCCTCGTCACGACGAAGACCGGCGCGCTGGAGCGCAAGGACGACCTCAAGCGCCGCGTGGAGGACGCCTCGCGCTTCATCGACGTCGACCAGCTCTGCCTCTCGCCGCAGTGCGGCTTCGCCTCGGTGGCCGAGGGCAACAAGCTGACCTACGACGACCAGACGGCGAAGCTGCGCCTCGTCGTCGAGACGGCCGAGGAGATCTGGGGCTGACGCTCAGACGCGGGTGAGCCCGCCGTCGACGGGCAGCGTCTGGCCCGTGATGAAGGCCGAGTCGTCGGACGCGAAGAACGAGATCGCGCCGACGAGGTCCTCCGGCTGCTGCGTGCGCTTGATCGCCTGGGCGTCACGGACGTGGTCGAACCAGCCGAGCGGGCCCTGCGGCCCGGCCTCGGTGCCCTGCGTGCGGACGAGCGAGGGGGCGACGGAGTTGACCGTGACACCGGCGTCGCCGACCTCCGTCGCGAGCGCGCGCACGAAGCCGATGACGCCGCCCTTGCTCGTCGTGTAGGCGACGAACGACGGCGTGCCGGTGTGGAACGTCGTCGAGGACACGGCGATGACGCGCCCCCAGCCGTTCTCGATCATCCCCGGGACGAACGCCTTGGACAGGTGGAAGAGCGAGTCGACGTTGACCGCGAGGATCCGCCGCCAGTCCTCCCACTCGAGCTCGGCGAACGGGATCACGGGGTAGATGCCCGCGCTCGCGACGAGGACGTCGCAGCGGCCGAAGCGCTCCCGCACGGCGTCCGCGAACGCGCCGACGCTCTCGCGCGAGGAGATGTCGCACTCCAGCCCGAAGCTCTCGCCGCCCGCGTCGGCGATGAGGCGCTCGGTCTCGTCCGTCGGCTGCAGGTCGGCGATCGCGACCCGGTGGCCGTCGCGCGCGAGCCGCAGCGCGAACGCCTGGCCGATGCTCTGCGCGCCGCCCGTGACGACCGCGACCCTGCCCTCTGCGTCCCGTTGCACCGGCTAGCCCTCCGCGAGCCAGCCGTAGGCGTCGGCGTAGAACGGCTCGAGGAGGTCGGGGCGGTCGTCGCCCAGCTCGTCCTGGCCGATCTCGTAGCCCCTCAGGCCGATGGCGTAGGCCCAGATCCGGTACGACGGGCGCAGGTCGCGCAGCGCGTCCCAGTCGATGGGCACCTCCTCGCCCGGCCGGACGGGGACGATCGTGTCCTTGTTGTAGATCCCGTCGAAGCTGGCCAGGCGCCAGCCGTCCGGCGTGCGCACGAGCCGCGAGAAGAAGCGGCAGTACTGGGTCATGTCGACCTCGACGCCGTGGACGACGCTGCGGTTGAGGATCTGCGCGTGGCTCTCGCACGTCGCGCGGTCCCCGTTGATGCGGATGTCGGTGGGCGCGATGAGGTGGATGCTCTCCCGCCCGCGCTGCGCCATGTCGCGCGAGGCCTCGGCGAACTCCCGCCCGGTGCCCTCGAACCACGTGGTCTTCACGCGCGAGTCCTCGACGTAGTCGTCGGCGAGCTCGTCCCAGCGACGGCGGTCGCGATGGAAGCGCTCGAGGCGGATCCGGTCGGCGATCGCGGCCCGGTCCTCCTCGGTGCTCGGGCCGGCCGAGCGCAGGTCGTCGCCATCGGAAATGAGTCGAACCATCTGATTGAATCTAAGCCAGCTGTCGGCGGGCGTCAACGCGCGGGCCAGGACCGGAGGAGAGATGGGTTACCGAATCGGCGTGGACATCGGGGGCACGTTCACGGACTGCGTCGTGGTCGACGCGGCGGGCCGGCGCAGCGTCGCGAAGTCGCTCTCGACCCACGGGTCGCTGGCCGACGGCGTGCTGAGCGCGGTCGCCGTGAACGCCGAGAGCCTCGGGCTCACGCGCGCCGAGCTCCTCGGCGACACCGACCTGTTCGTGCACGGCACGACGGTGGCGACGAACGCCGTGCTGACCCGCAACGGCGCGCGCACCGGCCTCATCACCACCCGCGGGCACGAGGACGCGATCATCATCGGCAAGGTCTACGCGAAGCGCGCGGGCCTCCCGGAGCGCGACCTCGTGCACTCCTCGCGCCTGGAGAAGCCGGTGCCGATCATCCCCCGGGAGCTGATCCGCGGCGTCGCCGAGCGGGTCGACGTCGACGGCGACGTCGTCGTGGAGCTGCGCGAGGACGAGGCGATCCGGGCGATCGACGAGCTCGTCGCCGCGGGCGTGGAGTCGATCGCCGTCAGCTTCCTGTGGTCGTTCGTCAACGACGCCCACGAGCAGCGCGTCGGGGAGCTGCTGGCCGAGCGCGCGCCCGGCGTCCGGGTGACGCTGTCGAGCGAGATCGCGCCGGTGCTCGGCGAGTACGAGCGCACCGCGACGACCGCGGTCAACGCGTACGTCGCGCCGAAGGTCGTCGGCTACCTCGACGACCTCGAGCGGCGCCTGCGCGAGGAGGGGCTGCGCGACCCGCTGCTCGTCATGCAGGCCAGCGGCGGGCTCACCTCCGTCGAGGACGCCGCGCGCCGGCCGATCCTCACGCTCGACTCCGGCCCGACCGGCGGCATCCTCGGCTGCCAGTACCTGGGCCGGCTGTACGGCGAGGAGAACGTCATCTGCACCGACGTCGGCGGCACGTCCTTCGACGTCGGGCTCATCCTGCGCGGCGAGGTCCCGACCGATCCGGAGCCGGTCGTCTCGCAGTACGTCATGCGCATCCCGAAGGTCTCCGTCCAGTCGATCGGCGCCGGCGGCGGGTCGCTGGCCTGGCTCGACGAGGGCGGGCTGCTGCGCGTCGGCCCGCAGAGCGCGGGCTCGCGGCCCGGGCCCGCGTGCTACGGCCAGGGCGGGACCGAGCCGACGGTGACCGACGCCGACCTCGTGCTCGGCTACCTCAACCCGGCCGCGTTCCTGGGCGGGCGGATGGAGCTCCGCCGCGACCTCGCGCTCGAGGCGCTCGCGAAGCTCGGCGGGCCGCTCGGGATGGAGCCCGAGGAGGTCGCGATCGGGGTCTTCCGGATCATCAACGCCCACATGGGCGACCTCATCCGCAAGTCGACGATCGAGCAGGGCCACGACCCGCGCGAGTGCGTGCTCGTCGCCTACGGCGGCGCCGGGCCGACGCACGCCGCCTTCTACGGCCACGACATCGGCTCGAAGGCGATCCTCGTCCTCGCCGACTCGACCGCGTTCTCGGCCGAGGGCATGCTCACCTGCGACATCACCCACACCGAGCAGGCGTCGCACCAGCTCACGACGCCCCTCGCCGCCGAGGACCTCGCCGCGATGACCGGGCACTTCTCGACGCTCGAGTCCCGGGTGCTCGACCAGTTCGCCCGCGAGGGCGTCCCGGGCGAGGACGTGGCGCTGGCGCGGACCCTCGGCGTCCGCTACCGGCTGCAGGTCCACACGCTCGACGTCGACGTCGATCCCGGCGCGCTGGACGAACGCACGCCGGAGCTGCTGCGCGCGCGCTTCGCCGAGCGCTACCGCCACCTCTACGGCGAGGGCGCGCTGCTCAGCGGCGGGGCGCTGGAGTTCGAGCTGCACAGCGTCGTCGGCACCCGCGCGCTGGACCGCGTCCCGTTCGACGCCCGCGAGCTGGGCGACGCCGACGCGTCCGCGGCGCTGACCGGCGAGCGCGAGGCGTACTTCGAGCCCGAGGGCTTCCGGTCCACCCCGGTCTACGACGGCCACGCGCTGCGCCCGGGCAACCGGGTCGCCGGCCCGGCGATCGTGCAGCGGATGGGCGACAGCGTCGTCGTCCCGCCCGACTACGAGGCGCTCGTCGACGGCTACCTCACGATGCGGCTCGCGCCGACCGCGGCGTCGGCCAGTCCCGCCGTCCACACCGGCGTGGAGGTGGTCCGATGACCCTGGATCCCGTGACCTTCGAGGTCATCCGCCACCGCCTCTGGGCGATCAACGACGACCAGGCGATGATCGCGGCGCGGCTGTCCGGCTCGCCCGTCGTCTACGAGGCGCTCGACTTCAACGCCGCGCTCATGACCGGCGACGGGCGCGGTCTCTACGCGGGCATCTACATCATCCAGCACGCCTCGACGATCGACGTCTTCGTCCAGAAGGTGCTCGAGGAGTGGGGGCCGGAGGGCATGCGCGAGGGCGACATGTTCTTCTCGAACGACCCGTGGTGGGGCGCGCTGCACGCCAACGACGGCATCCTCGCGAGCCCGATCTACTGGGAGGGCGAGATCGTCGCGTGGGCGGGCATCGTCATGCACGACAACGACGTCGGCAGCCCCGTCCCCGGCAGCTTCGTCGTCGGGTCCGAGGACCGCTTCGGCGAGGCGCCGCTGTTCCCGGCGATGAAGATGGTCGAGGACTTCGAGCTGCGGGCCGACATCGAGCGCGCCTACCTGCGCAACCACCGCACGCCCGAGCTCAACGCGCTGAACCTCCGCGCGAGGCTCGCCTCGATGCGGATCACCCACCGCCGCATCCACGAGCTCATCGAGCAGTACGGCCTGGAGGCGTTCCAGGCGTCGCAGGAGGAGATCATCGACTACGTCGAGCGGGTCGTCCGCAAGCGCCTGCGCGACATGCCCGACGGCTCGTGGGCGGACCAGATCTACCACGACCACGACGGCCGCAACGCCGTGATGTACCCCATGCGCTGCAAGGTCACGAAGACGGACGACCGCCTCGTCGTCGACATGACCGGCACCGCCCCGCAGGCGCCGGGCGCGATCAACTGCGCGCGGCCCGCGATGGAGGGCGCGGTGCTCGGGGTCTTCCTGACCTTCCTCTGCTACGACCTGCCGTGGGCGGTCGACGCCGGGCGGCGGATCATCGAGATCGTCTCCGAGGAGGGGACGCTCAACAACGCGCTGAGCCCCGCCGGGGTGAGCATGGCGTCGATCATGACGACGCTCTCGACGCAGGACGTCGTCGCCAACGCCTTCGCGAAGATGCTCATGGCCTCCGACGAGCTGGGCACCGAGGCGCAGGCGTGCTGGTCGCCGGGGATCAACTGCCCGGTCATGGCCGGTCTGGACCGCCACGGCGAGCCGTTCGCGCACGTCTTCATGGACTGCTGCGGCGGCGGCGGGGGCGCGCGGACGTTCACCGACGGGATCGACACCGGCGGGATCCTGCACTCGATGTCCTCCACGATCCCGAACGCTGAGACGACCGAGAGCCGCTCGCCGGTGCTGCAGGTCTACCGGCGCGAGCGCCGCGACAGCGGCGGCCACGGGCGCTTCCGCGGCGGGGTCGGCATCGAGTTCGGGATGCTGCCGCACAAGAACCCGATCCCGATCGTCTCCGTGACGCTCGCATCGGGCGTCTCGCAGCCGGAGGGTCACGGGCTCTCGGGGGGCACGCCGGCGTCGGCGAAGAGCAACGTCGTGTTCCGCTCCTCCAACGTGCCCGAGCTGTTCGCCTCCGGCGTCATCCCGGACTCGACGGACGGCGTGACCGGCACGGAGACCGACGTCCTGCAGGCCAAGGACCACACGCTGCTGGGCGAGGGCGACTTCCTCGTCACCGTCGTGTCCGGCGGCGGCGGGTACGGCGATCCGCTGCGGCGCGATCCCGCCCTCGTCGAGCGCGACCTGCGCCACGGGCTCGTCTCCGAGGCGATCGCGCGCTCCGTGTACGGCGTCGTCGCCGGGGATGCGGCCGCGACCGCCGAGGCGCGGGACGCGATCCGCGCCGAGCGCCTGCGCGACGGACGGCCCGTCGCCGAGGGCGCGGGCGGCGGGACCGTCGAGGGGACGCGGCTGCACCGCGTCGCCGACACCGTCGAGGCGGTCGAGAGCCCGGAGGGGCGCGCGCTGCGCTGCACCGAGTGCGGTCACCGCCTCGGCGACTACGGCGACGACCACAAGCAGGGGACGCTCGTGCGCGAGCTGCCGATCACCGCCATCAGCGAGCTCAACGCGCTCGGGCGCGTCGACGAGATGGTCCTGCGCGAGTTCTGCTGCCCCGGCTGCGGGACGTCGGTCGCGATGGACGTGCAGCTCGCCGAGGAGCCCGTGCTGGAGGAGTCGCGCTTCGGGGCGACGTGACCCGCGAACCCGACTACGTGCGCATCTGGGCCGACGACGACGGCGAGTCGCACTTCGAGGACGTGTACCTGGACGCGACCGAGCAGCCCTCCCCGGGGGCGACGTCGAGGGTCGCCCTGTCGGATCGGATCCCGGTCGCCGACCTCGAGTTCCGCCGCGTGCTCGAGGAGGCGTCCTACGTCGTGCCCCACAACGCGCCCGAGCGGCTGTTCATCGTGAGCCTCACGGGGCGCATCGAGGTCGAGGTGTCCGACGGAGAGGTCCGGCGGTTCGGCCCGGGCGCCGTCACCCTCGTCGAGGACACGCACGGCAAGGGCCACATCACGCGCTCGCTCGACCCGGGTCCTCGCGCGACGCTGCTCGCGCGGCCCACGACCGCGGGCGGCACGTGATGCGAGCCGCCGTGCTGCGCGCGCCAGGGGCGTTGCGGATCGAGGAGCTGCGCGACCCGCGGCCGGGACCGGGCGAGGTGCTCGTGCGCGTCGCGGCGTGCGGCGTGTGCCACAGCGACCTGCACGTCATCAAGGGCGAGTCGCCGTCGAAGCTGCCGGTCGTGCCCGGGCACGAGATGGCGGGGACGGTCGCCGAGCTCGGGGAGGGCGTCGAGGGCCCCGCGCCCGGGACCAGGGTCGTCGCCCCGTTCATCCTGCCCTGCGGGCGCTGCGCGCGGTGCGCCGCCGGCCGCGACGACTTCTGCGAGGCGTTCTGGGCGCTCAACCGCGCCCAGGGCACGCTCTACGACGGGACGACCCGTCTCTACGCGGACGACGGCTCACCGGTCTGGATGGCGGGACCGAGTGCGCTCGCCGAGCTGTGCGTCCTCCCGGCGACCAGCGTGTTCGAGGTCCCGGACGGGCTGGCTCTGGAGGAGGCGGCGCCGCTGGGCTGCGCGGCGTTCACCGCCTACGGCGCGCTCGTGCACGCCGGCGCGCTGCAGCCGGGCGAGCGCGTCGCGGTCGTGGCGGTCGGCGGGGTGGGCGTGAACCTCGTGCAGCTCGCGCGGGTGCTCGGCGCGGCGCAGGTCATCGCCGTCGACGTGTCCGAGGAGAAGCTCGCGCTGGCGCGGCGCATGGGGGCGACGGACACGATCGACGGCTCGCGCGAGGACGTCCGCGAGCGCGTGCTCGAGCTGACCGACGGCGAGGGGGTCGAGCTGGCGTTCGAGGCGCTCGGGCGCCCCGCCACGATCCGCCAGGCGCTCGAGGTCGTCGGGCTCGGAGGACGGGCCGTGGTGATCGGCGTGAGCGCGCTCGGCGAGCTGACGCCGATCGAGTCGAACCTGCTCGTGCGCCGCCAGCTGCGGCTCGTGGGGTCCTACGGCGCGCGCAGCCGCGCGGACATGCCCAGGCTGCTCGAGCTCGCGGCCGACGGGCGGATCAGCCTGGGCGACACGATCAGCCGCGAGGTGGGCCTCGACGAGTCCGCCGCGATCTTCGAGGCGCTCGATCGCGGCGAGGTGGTCGGGCGGGCCGTCGTTCGCATGTAGCCGTCAGTGGTCGTGCAGGTGCATCCGCTCGCCGTGCGGGCCGAGGATCGCGATGAGCTCGACGGGTCCCTCGACCGCGCCGAACCAGTGCGGGGTCTGGGTGCTGAACTCGACCGTCTCGCCCGGCTCGACGGTGAAGTCCTGGTCGCCGAGACGCAGCCACATCCGGCCGGCGAGGACGTAGATCCAGTCGTGGCCCTCGTGGACGCCGAGGTCCGCCGGCGGGACGCGGCGCTCCGCGCTGATCACGATCTTGTACGCGTGCAGCCCGCCCGCCGGGCCCTTGTGGGTGAGCGGCCACATGGTGAGGCCGTCGAACGAGCGCGGCTGGCTGCGGACCCGCGGGTCCTCCTCGGGCTGCGGGCGCAGGAGCTCGTCGGTCGAGACCCCGAGCGCCTCGGCCAGGCCGGGGAGGTGGTCGAGCGCGAGACGGCGCTTGCCGGACTCCAGGCGGCTGAGCGTCGAGACGTCCAGGCCGGCGCGCGTCGCGACGGCCTCGAGCGTCAGCCCACGCTCGGTGCGCAGCTCGCGCAGGCGCCGCCGGACGCGGCTGTCGACGGGCTCGTTTGCCTGCATGGCAAACGAGCTTGCCACTTCCATGCCGTCGGTGCAACGCTCGGCGTATGGACACGAACTGGGACTGCATCGTCGTCGGCGGCGGTGCTGCGGGGCTGAGCGCGGCGCTCGTGCTGGGCCGCGCCCGGCAGCGGACGCTGCTCGTCGACGCCGGCGGGCAGAGCAACCTCCCGGCGCACGGCATCGGCGGGCTGCTCGGGTTCGACGGCCGGCCGCCGGCGGAGCTCTACGCCGCGGGCCGGGAGGAGATCGCGCGCTACCCGTCGGTCGAGCTGCGCGAGGGAGAGGTCGTCGCGGGCGCGCGAGAGGGCGACGGCTTCGAGCTGACGCTGGCCGACGGGCGCCGCGAGCGCACGCGCCGGGTGCTGCTCGCGACGGGCATGCGCTACGAGCCGCCCGCGCTGGACGGCGTCGAGGAGCTCTGGGGCGGCACGGTCTTCCACTGCCCGTTCTGCCACGGCTGGGAGGTCCGCGACCGGCGCCTGGCCGTGCTCGGCAACGGCGAGGTCGGGACCCACCAGGCGCTCCTCCTGCGCGGATGGAGCGACGACGTCGTGCTGCTCACCGACGGCCCGCCCGAGGGCGTCGAGGCCGTCGAGGCTGCGGGGATCCCGATCGATCCGCGCCCCGTGGCCGGGCTCGTCGCCCGCGACGGGGAGCTGGCGGCGGTCGCGTTCGCGGACGGCACGCAGCTCGAGCGCGACGGGCTCATGGTCTTCGCGCCGATGCGCCAGCGCAGCGGGCTCGCCGAGATGCTCGGCGCGACGTCCGACGGCAACCCGATGGTCGTCGACCCCGTCGGCGTCGACGAGCTGCAGATGACCGGCGTGCCCGGGATCTCGGCTGCGGGCGACGTCACCGGGCGCCCGCCGCAGGTGGCGACGGCCATCGCCGCCGGGTCGCTCGCGGCCGCGATGATCGTGAGGGAGCTGCTGACGGGGTAGCTGCCCGGGGTGGCGCTCTGGCGCATCCCGGGTCTGCGCGCGCTCGCGCTGCTGAGCCTGCTCGCGTTCGCGAGCTTCTTCCTGACGCTCTCGTCGCTGCCGCTGTGGGCGGTGGACGGCGGCGCGTCGGTCGGCTCCGCCGGGATCATGACGACGGCGCTGCTCGCGGCGACGGTCGCCTGCCAGCTGCTGGTCCCGCGCGCCGAGCGGCGGCTCGGGCTCCCGCGGCTGCTGGCGATCGGGCTCGTCGCGCTCGGCCTCCCCACGCCGCTGTACCTCGTCTCCCAGGACCTCGGCTGGCTCGCCGCGGTCTCCGCGGTCCGCGGCATCGGGTTCGCGATCCTGACCGTCGTCGGCGCGTCGCTCACGGCGACGCTCGCACCGCCCGGGCGCCGCGGCGAGGCGATCGGGCTCTACGGCGTCTCCGTCGCGATCCCCCAGCTCCTGTGCGTCCCCGGCGGGGCGAGCCTCGCGCTCGGCGGGCGCTTCGACGTCGTCGCGATCCTCGCGATGGCGCCGCTGCTCGCGCTGCCGCTCGTCCGGCGCTTCCGGGGGATCGATACGGCCGGCGAGCCGCAGCGGGCGGGTGGACGCGAGGCTCTCCGGGCGGTGCTCCCGGCCTGCCTGGTCCTGGCCGTGGTGACCGCGGTCGGCGGCGGTCTCGTCACGTTCCTGCCGGTCGAGCGACCGGACGGTGCCGTGGCGGGGCTCGCGCTGCTCCTGTTCGGCGTCGTCGCCGCGATCGGCCGCTGGGGGGTCGGTCGCATCGTCGACCGGACGGGCAGCACCCGGGTCCTGCTCCCCGTCGCGCTCGTGCTGTGCGCGGGCGGCATCGCGCTGGTCGCCGCGGGCCTGAGCTCGGATGCGGCCGGACTCGTCGTGACCGGAGCCGCGATCGCCGGCGCGGGCTACGGCAGCGTGCAGAACCTCACGCTCGTGGCCGCGTTCGGCCGTGCGGGCCCGGCGCGCGAGAGCACCGCGAGCGCCACGTGGAACGCGTCCTTCGACACCGGGACCGCGATCGGAGCATGGGCGGTCGGGGCGATAGCCGCCGCCGGACCCGGGCTGGCGGCCACCTACCTGGGGTGCGCCGCGCTCGTCCTGCTCGTCATTCCTCTGGGGGCGACGGCCGGATCTCGCCGCTCTCCAGCCCTCGCCGGCCCCGCTCAACCAGGATCGCCACGATGATCGACGTCACGGCCGGCACGAACGCCATGCCGAAGAGCATCACGAGCGTCGCGACGATGCGCCCCGCGGGGGTCTCCGGCACGTCGTCGCCGTAGCCGACGGTCGACACCGTCTGGATCGACCACCAGCAGGCGTCGCCGAACGTCTTGAACGTCTGCGGCTCGACGAGGAACTCGACGAGCGCGGCGAGGAGCGTGAAGATCGCGAAGACGACGATGATCACGCCGATCGCGCGGATGATCGTGACGCGCGTCGCGAACCGGATGAGTCGCGGCCGCCCTGGCTCCATCTCGGCTCCGGTCAGCCCGCGGGCGTCTTCTTCCCGCCGCGGTACCGGCGACGGGAGGCGAACGCGCCGATCGCGGCCCCGGCCAGGAACGACACGCCGATCACGACGATCAGCGGTGTCTCCCAGGTGCCGAGGAGCCAGTTCACCTTCACCTCGTGCCGGTTGATCACGGCGAACACGACGGCCAGCCCGCCGAGGATCGCCGCGGCGATGAGGCGGCTGCTGTCCTTGCGGGAGCCGCTCGACTTCGTGGTCCCGGTGCTGCCCTTGCGCGTGTCGGTCGGCGTGGAGATGGCGTCCATCATCGCGCAGGGCGGGTGATCGGGCTTCACCCGGTCGGGATGGAACCGGCGGTGTGGCACATTGGGGCCCATGGAAGGTGCCAGCAGCCGCCGCGGGTTCCTGCGCAGCCTCATGCGCGAGTCGGCCAAGAGCGCGACCGAGGCCAGCCGCCTGCTCAACGTGCCAGGGCTCCCGACGCCGCCGCGCCAGCCGCCGCCGCCGCAGCCGGCGCCCCGGCGCGACCCCGACTTCGACCGCGCGAAGGCAGCGTCGAGCACCGTCACGATCGACGAGCTGCGCGACCTCGCCGAGGAGCACGGCCTCGAGGACCACCTCGACGAGATCGCGGTGCTCGCGCGCCACTCCGTGCGCCTGACGACGCCCACGCTCCAGGACGACCCGGTCGGTGCCTGGCTGTTCGAGCCGGCCGCGGGCCTGCTGGACGAGTCGGTGTGGCCGCTGTGGGAGGGCGAGCGCCTGACGCTCGCCGCCCAGCTCGACCTGACCGATCCCGCGCTGCGCGACGTCGACCTGCCGCTGCCCGTCGACGGCCGGCTGCTCGTGCTCTGGGCGGCGGTCCAGGCGCCATCCGGTCAGCTCGCCGCGCACGCCGGCGCCGGCCGCGTGCTGCACGTCCCGTCGCCCGACGGCCCGGCGCCGGCGACGCGGCTCTCCGTCGAGCTGACGCTGCCCCGCGTCTGGGCCGCGCCGGTCCAGGCGCTCGGCCTCGACCCGGTCGAGCACGACGGCTACCTCAAGCTGCGCCGCCGGATCGCCACGATCCAGGACGTCGAGCTCGACGACGGGTTCGGCCGGCCGATCGCCTACCACCGCGTGCTCGGCTACCCGAACGAGACCGGGGGCCTCATGCCGGTCACGTGCGAGCTGACGGCGTCGGGCCGCGACGCGACCGACCTCGCCGCCGCCGACGACGACGTGGGGGTGCGCGCCGGCCGCTGGCGGCTGCTGGCGCAGCTCACGGCGGGGGCGGAGGGCCCGTGGAACCTCGGCGGCGAGGCCGGGCGTCTCTACGTCTGGATCACCGACGAGGACCTGCGCGCCGGCGACTTCTCGCGCGTCCGGGCGATCGCCCAGCCCGGCGTCTAGGGCGACCCGTCGCCGTCGAGCAGCGTGCGCAGCGCACGCAGCAGCGACACGGGCGCGAACGGCTTCTCCAGGAACGCACTGCCGGGCGGCAGGTTCGCGCGGTCGCGGAGCGCGTCGGCCGTGTAGCCCGACAGGAAGAGCGTTCGTGGGCGCCCGCCGACGACGATGCGCTCGGCGACCTCCGGTCCGGAGAGGCCGGGCATGATCACGTCGGTCACCAGCGCGTCGACCGGCTGGTCGAGCCCGGCCACGATCTCCAGCGCCTCCGCGCCCCCGGGCGCGGACAGCACGGTGTAGCCCGCGTCGCCGAGGATGCGCCCGACCATGAACCGCAGGGCCTCCTCGTCCTCGCACAACAGGACGGTCTCGCTGCCCTCGAGCTCGTCGGACTCGGGCGGCGCGTCGGAGACCGGCGTCGCGGTGCCGCCCGCCGCGGGGATGAGCACGCGGAACGTCGCGCCGAGCCCCGGCTCGGAGTAGACGTGGATCTCGCCGCCCGCCTGGGTGACGATCCCGTGGGCGGTGGCCAGCCCGAGACCCGTGCCGCGCCCCTGCTCCTTCGTCGTGTAGAAGGGCTCGAAGACGTGGTCGACCACCTCCGGGTCGATCCCGCCACCGGTGTCCGTGACCGTGAGGCACACGACCGGGTGCCCGAGGTCGAGCATCCGGGTCTCCATGCTCAGCGTGCCGCCGTCGGGCATCGCGTCGCGGGCGTTCGTCGCGAGGTTGACGATGACCTGCTCCATCTGACCCGCGTCGGCGAGGACGGGCTCGAGCCGACCGTGGTGCATGACGGAGATCGCGATGTGCTCGCCGATGAGCCGCCCCAGCATCGGCACGACGCCGTCGAGGACGCCGGCGAGGTCGATGAGCGCCGGATTCGCCGATCGCTGACGCGAGAAGGCGAGGAGCTGCCCGGTGAGCTCGGTGGCCCGGCGGGCGGCGCGGTCGATCTCCTCGAGCTCGGTGGAGCTCCCGTCGGCCTCGGCGCGCAGCAGCGCCGCGTAGCCCGAGATGACCGTGAGCAGGTTGTTGAAGTCGTGCGCGACGCCGCCGGCGAGGCGCCCGACCGCCTCCATGCGACGCGCCTGCTCGAGCTGCTCCTCGAGGCGGCGCTGCTCGGTGACGTCGCGGACGATGAACGCCGCCGCGTGGACGCTTCCGTGCGCGTCGCGGACCGGGAAGCCGGTGACCGTCGCCGCGAACGTCGTGCCGTCGCGGCGGCGCCCGCGCTCTGCCTCGTCCTCGAACGCGTCGCCCGCGGCGATCCCGCGCATGAGCTCGGTGTGCCGGCGCTGCCGCCCCTCCTTGACGAACATGTCCCTCCCCGGCCTGCCGATCGCCTCCTCGTCGGTCCAGCCGAACGTCCGCGCGGCGGCGGGGTTCCAGGAGACGATCGTCCCGTCGAGCCCGAGGCCGATGATCGCGTCGCGCGAGGAGTCGACGACCGCCGCGAGCCAGCGCTGCTGCTCCTGCGCCTTGCGCTGCTCGGTGATGTCGCGCGCGATCGCCGCGATCCCGGTGATCTCGCCCTCGTCGTCCTGGATCGGGCCGATCGTGTTCGCGAGGACGAACCGCCGGCCCTCGCCGTCGAGTCGCGCGGCCTCGTAGGCGAGCGTCTCGCCCGATCCCGCGCGGCGGACGATCTCGGCCCGCCGGGCGCGCTGGGACTCGTCGGCGCCCACCGCGTCGAGGACCGACGTGCCGATCGAGTCCGCGGTGAACCCGAACATCTCCGCCGCCGCCGTGTTGAAGTCGGTGACCCGGCCCTCGAGGTCCATGGCGACGACGGCGTCGCTCGTCGATCGCACGATGGCCGCGAGGCGCGTGCGCTCCGCGTCCGCTCGCAGCGACTCGGTCACGTCGCGCGCCGTCGTCGAGACGCCGATCGCGCGACCGTCCTCGTCGCGGATCGGTGCCATCGTGAGGGACACCTGCACGCGCGAGCCGTCGCGTCGCAGGCGCTCGGTCAGCACGCCCTGCACGGGCTCGTCGGCCAGCGCGCGCCGCAGCAGGACACGCTCCTCCTCGGCGCGCTCGGGCGGGATGATGATCGTCCACACCGGCCGGCCGATCGCCTCCTCCGCGGTGTGCCCGAACAGCCGCTCGGCCGCGGGGTTCCAGTCGGTGATGACGCCGTCGAGGTCCTTGGCGAGGATCGCGTCCTGCGAGCCGCTGACGATCGCGGCCAGCCGCCGCAGCGCTCGCAGCCCGTCCGGTTCGTCCGTCAACTCGCCACCCGCCGACACGATCCAGGAAGATTCGCGCCTTCTGATGGACGACGAGGAGGTTGCATGCGGGTCGAGCATGAAGGCGTCGGACTCAACGTCGAGGTCGAGGGAACGGAGGACGGCCCGGTCGTGGCCTTCCTGCACGGTGTCTCGGGCAGCTCACGCACGTACGGCTGGCTCCCGCGGGAGATCACGGACGGGAGGCGGATCGTACGCATCGACCTTCGCGGACACGGCGACTCCGACCACGCGTCGGGCACCTACCTGCTGCACGCCTACGGTGGCGACGTCGCCGCGATCCTGCGCGAGGTCGGCGGAGGACCCGCGGTCGTCGTCGGGCACTCGCTGGGCGGGAGCACGGGCTGGTGGCTGGCGCAGAACGAGCCCGAGCTGCTGGCCGGCGCGTTCCTCGAGGACCCGCCGCTCTACATGGGCGAGCCCGCCGAGCACGCGAACAACCCGGCCGCAGGCATCTTCCCCCTCGTCCGCGACAACGCGATCGCGATGCGCGAGGAGGGCCTGGACGACGAGGCCGCCGCGGCGCGGCTCGCCGCGGCGCCGATGCGCGACGGTGCGACGGCCGGCGAGCTCATGATGGCCGACGGCCTGCTCGCCCGCGCGCACGCGCACCTCGTCATGGACCCCGAGGTCCTGACGATGGCCTCGGACAACAGGACGCTCGGGGAGACCGACGTCGATGCACCGGTCGGCGTGCCGGTCCTGATCCTCGCCGCAGGCGTCCAGCCGGCCTTCAAGCCCGAGCACGAGGAGCGCATGAAGGCGACGCACCCGGACGTGACGGTGGTCCGCGTCGCCGGCGCCGGTCACGGCATCCACGACGAGAAGGCGCACCGGCCCGAGTATGTCGAACAGCTCACGGCGTTCCTCGCGAAGCACGCGCCGGTCGGCGCGAAGGCCTAGGGAGCGCGTCGGGGCCGGCCGGAGCGATCCGGCCGGCCCCTCCGCGTCACTTCGCGTAGGTCAGCTCGTGGTCGGCCGTGTCGACCGACGAGAACCGCACGGTCCTGCGGATGCGGACCTTCTCCACGACCGTGCCGGGCGCCGTGGTCGACGAGCCCTGGAACCGGTACCGGATGCGGTACGTGCCGGGGCTCGACAGCGTGAAGCGCTTCGTGAAGGACCCGCCGCGGATGCGGACCGTCCCGAGCGTGCGGTACTTCGCGTTGCCGCTCCACCGCTTCGCCACCGAGATGCGCACGCGGCCACGCGTGTCCTCCTCGCGGAGGCGGACCCGCAGCCGGTAGCTCGGCCCGCGCGAGTCGGGGAAGTTCGACGTCGAGAAGTCGAACGGCGCGTACACCCGCAGTGCGAGCGGCGCGGTCCACGGCGTCGCGGCCCCGCCGTACACGCGGGCACGCGCGACGACGCTGTAGCGGCCGGGCTCCGAGAAGCGGATCGGCACGGTGGCGGTCGCGGCGTCGACGTACGCGTTCTGCGACGGGCCGACGAGCCCGCCGTCGGGGGCGAGCGCGGGGTTGCCGGAGTACAGGACGTCGTAGGTGTCGGCGCCGGGGTTGCCGGTGACCGGCAGACGGTGCTCGATCGTCGCGAACTCACCCGGCTGGCGGGTGAGCAGCGGCGTGTTCGGGTCCGACGCGATCGCCACGCCGGCGCCGATCGCGAACGTCAGCGACCCGGTCGTCGGCGTGTCGGTGCAGAGCAGCGTCGTGTAGATCGCGACGTAGACCGTGTAGACGCCGTTGCCCTGGTAGTTGACCGTGCGCGGCGTCGGCGAGCTGAGACAGGTCGCCGAGGCGGCGGAGACGCCGTTGGGCCCGATGACCTGCACGGTGTAGGACCGCTCGGTCGTGCCGTTGATGCCGACCGCCAGCTGCGGCGACATGTTGCGGATCGTCTGGCCGCTCAGGGCCTGCGGCACGCCGTCGTCCCCTGTGATCGACAACGTCGCCGCGCTCGCGCTCGCAGGCACCGCGAGTACCCCGAGTGCCACTGCCGCCAGCGCCAGCCTGCTCTTCCGTGAACGCACTGCTGTCCCCCTGTCCTGGTTCCCGCCAAGCGCGCGTACCCTACAAACCGCCCGCCCCCGTAGCTCAGCTGGATAGAGCGGCGGCCTTCTAAGCCGCGGGTCGCAGGTTCGAGTCCTGCCGGGGGCGCTACTCGGAACCCCCCGGGTGCCGGGAAGTTTCGAGTTGGGCGAGGGCTTCGTGAGAAGTTCGTGAGGCCCGCGCCGTCTGGCGCGATCGGACTCGCCTACCCGTCGAGCTCCGCCCGCAGCTCCGCGTCGTGCTCCCCCGGCCACGGCGCCGGGCGCCCGAGCCCGCCCGGGGTGCGACCGAAGCGCGGCACGACCCCGGCCTGGGGCAGCCCGTCGTGCTCGACGTAGCTGCCGCGGGCCGCCATGTGCGGATCGTCGAACACGTCGTCGAGCGACCGCACGCGGGCGAAGCATGCGTCGGCGCCGGCCATCTCGCGCTCCCAGTCCTCCGCCGTGCGCGAGGCGAAGATCGACGCCAGGACGCCGCTCAGCGTCGCCCAGCGGTCCCGGTCCCACTGCGGCCAGGCGGCGGGGTCGAGGCCGAGGCGCTCGAGCAGCGTCGCGTAGAACTTGGGCTCGTACGCGCCGACGGCGACGAACGTGCCGTCCGCCGTCGCGTAGGCGCGGTACCAGGGCGCGGCGCCCTGCAGCCAGTTGCTCCCGCGCTCCGGCGCCCAGCGCCCGATCGCGCGCTCCTGCCACGCGAAGTTCATGAGCGATGCGACCCCGTCGACCATCGCCACGTCGACCACCTGGCCGCGGCCGGAGCGCTCGCGCTCCATGAGCGCCGCCGCGACGCCGAACGCGAGCAGCATCCCGCCGCCGCCGAAGTCGGCGACGAGGTTCAGCGGGACGACGGGCACGTCGCCCGGGGGGCCGATCGCGTGCAGCGCCCCTGCCGCGGCGATGTAGTCGATGTCGTGGCCGGCGTCGCCCGCGCGCGGCCCGTCCTGGCCCCAGCCCGTCATCCGCGCGACGACGATGCGGGGGTTGCGGTCGAGCAGGACGTCGGGACCCAGGCCGAGGCGCTCGAGCACCCCGGGGCGGTACGGGTCGACGAGGACGTCGGCGCCGTCGGCGAGCCGCAGCGCGACCTCGCGGTCCGCGCCGTCCTTGAGGTCGAGGGCGATCGAGCGCCGGCCGCGGTTGAGCAGCGTGCGGCGCGCCGCGTCGCGATCGGCCCCGCTCTCCGCCGGGCGGTCGATGCGGACGACGTCCGCGCCGAGGTCAGCGAGCAACATCACGCCGTGCTGCGACGGCCCGAGGCCCGCGAGCTCGACCACACGGATGCCGTGGAACGGCCCGCCGTCGCTCATCCATCCGACGATCCCACATCGCCGGACCGGGGGGTCGCCTCCCGAGCGGTTAGTCTTCCCGCGCCGTGCACCTGTTCGTCGGCGAGGTCCGCAGTTCGCTCCGGGGCGAGATCGCCGTCCCAAGCTCCAAGTACCACGCGCATCGCGCGCTCATGCTCGCGTCGCTCGCCCCTGGGGAGACCCGGATCATCGGCGCATCCGGGGCCCGCCACGTCCGCTCGACGATCGAGGTCCTGCGCGGCCTCGGCACCCGGATCGAGCAGGACGAGACCGGCTTCGTCGTCCAGGGCGGCCCGTACAGCCCGCGCCGCACCTCGGTGTCCGTCGGCAGCTCGGGCACCACCCTCTACTTCATGATCGGCCTCGCGGCGCTCGCGGACGCGCCGGTGACGCTGACGGGCCAGAAGTACTTCCAGCGCCGGCCGGTCGGTCCGCTGCTCGGCGCGCTCGCGCAGCTCGGCGTGCGCCTGGAGTCCCAGGACGCCCGGCCACCGATCACCGTCCAGCCGTCGCGACCGACGGGCGGGCACGTCCGGATCTCCGGGACGCTGTCGCAGTGGATCTCCGGCCTGCTCCTGCTGGCGCCGTTCGCCACGCGGCCGACCGTCGTCGAGGTCGACGGCGTCCTCAACGAGCAGCCCTACGTCGAGCTGACCGTGCGCATGATGCGCGACTTCGGGCTCGAGGTCGGGGTCTCCGACGACTGGCGCCGGTTCGAGATCGAGCCCGGCCAGGAGGCGACGCCGACGGAGATCGTCCTGCCGCCGGACATCGGCTCGGCGGCGTTCGGCCTCGCCGCCAGCGCGCTGCACCCGTCCGACGTCCTCTTCCGGGGGATGCGCACGACGCTCGGCACGGAGATCGACCACCCCGAGGCGCACGTCCTGGACGTGCTCACGGAGATGGGCCTGCCGATGGAGCTCGACGCGGAGGCAGGCGGGGTGCGGGTGCGGCACGACGGCATCGAGCTGCGCGGCGCGCGCGTCGACTGCCGGCCGATGCCCGACATGCTGCCGATCCTCGCGACGCTCGGGTCCTTCGCGACCGGCCGGACCGTGTTCGAGAACGTCGAGCACGTCCGCCTGAAGGAGTCCGACCGCGTCGTCTCCATGTTGCAGCTCAACCGGATGGGCGGTGAGGTCGAGCTCGTCGACGACACGCTCGTCATCGACGGGGTGCGGCGCATGACCGGCGCCGCGCTGTCGAGCTACAACGACCACCGCGTCGAGATGGCGCTCGCGATCGCGGCGTCGCGCGCGGAGGGCCCGAGCAGCCTCACGTACCCCAACGCGCACCGGATCTCCTATCCCGCGTTCGTCGACGACATGACGGCGATCGGGATCCCGATGGAGGTCGCGGAGCGCAGCGAGCGCCGCCCCGCCGGCGACGAGCTGCAGATCGAGTCGGTCGCGATCGACCAGGCGGCCGAGATCCCGATCCCCGAGTGGGTGCGCCGCTGGGCTCGCGAGCGCCCGACGGAGACGGCGATCGTCGACGTCCGCGCCGACGGGACGCGCGCGTGGAGCTGGAGCGCGCTGGACGAGGCCGCCGACCGCACGGCGGCGCTGCTGCTGCGCCTCGGCGTGAAGCCGGGCGAGGCGGTCGCCTACCAGCTGCCGAACTGGGGCGAGTTCGTCGTGCTGACGATCGCGACGCTGCGCATCGGCGCCGTGTGCTGCCCGCTCATGCCGATCTTCGGGCGCCGCGAGGTGTCCCACGCGCTGCGCCGCTCGAAGGCGCGCGTGTTCGTCGTGCCCGAGCGCTTCCGCGGGCGCGACCACCTGTCCGAGACCCAGACGCTGCTGGCCGACGAGGAAGGCCTCGCCGTCGAGCACGTGCTCGTGGCCGGCGCCGGTGAGCACGTCGAGCTGCTGTCGCGCACCGGCATGCAGTGGCACGACCTCGCGACGGCGACCGAGCAGGAGAAGGCCGACCCCGAGGCGATCGCCGCCCGCGCGCCGAAGCCCGACGCGATCGCCCAGCTGCTGTTCACGTCGGGGACGACCGGCGAGCCCAAGGGCGTCCTGCACCGCTTCGACGCGCTCACCCGCGCGGCGGCGATGGAGATCGAGCACCTGCGGCTCGGGCGCGACGACGTCCTGTTCATCCCCTCGCCGCTCGCCCACCAGACCGGGTTCCTCTACGGGATGTGGGAGGCGTTCGTGCTCGGTGCGACGCAGCTCCTGCAGGACGTGTGGGAGCCGGTGCGCGCCGCGCGGGCGCTGCGCGCGTGGGGTGGCTCCTTCGTGCAGGCCGCGACGCCGTTCCTCACCGACCTCGTCCGCGTGGTGGAGGAGGGCGAGCCGCGGCCGAGCGCGCTGCGCATCTTCGTCGTCACCGGCGCCGCGGTGCCGCGCGCGCTGGCCGAGCACGCGACGTCGGTCCTCGACACGGCGGTCCTCGGGGCCTGGGGCTCGACCGAGTCCTGCCTCGGCACGCTCGCGGCGCCCAGCGACGAGCCCGCGAAGCGCTGGGGCACCGACGGGCGGGCGCTCGCCGGGACCCAGATCCGCATCACCGACGACGAGGGCACCGTGCTCCCCGCGGGCGAGGAGGGCAACTTCGAGGTCTTCAGCCGCTGCCTGTTCGAGGGCTACCTCGAGCGCCCGGACCTGACGGCCGCCGCGCTCACCCCCGACGGCTGGTACCGCTCGGGCGACCTCGCGACGATCGACAGCGACGGCTTCCTGCAGATCCGCGGGCGGATCACGGACGTGGTCAACCGCGGTGGCGAGAAGGTGCCCGTCGCCGAGATCGAGCAGCTGCTGCACCGCCACCCGGGCGTCGAGGACGTCGCCATCGTGGCGATGCCCGACCCGCGCCTGGGCGAGCGCGCCTGCGCGTTCGTGGTGGGCACCGACGTGCCGGACCTCGCGGCGGTGCGCGAGTACCTCAACGAGCTCGGGGTCGCGCGCCAGTACTGGCCGGAGCGGATCGAGACGATCGACGTGCTCCCCCGCAACGCCAGCGGCAAGATCCAGAAGTTCCTCCTGCGCGAGCTCGCCGCCGGGCTGACGTCGTCCACCGAGAAGGAGCCTGTCCGATGACCCAGCCCGCCGCCGTCTCAGGACGGGTGGACGAAGAGGCGTTCGTCTCGCTGAAGGACGAGATCGCGGCGTACGTCGCCAACGAGGGCGAGGCGTGGACGCGGCGCATCGAGGAGGAGCGCGCGGTGCCGCCGGGGCTGCGCGACGAGCTGCAGGCCCGCGGCTATCTCTCGATCGCCGCGCCGGAGGAGTACGGCGGGCGCGGGATCCCGTTCTCGCGCTGGCTCGAGCTCCTGGAGCTCTTCTCCATGTCGCACGCGTCGCTGCGCATGATCGTCCACGTCGCCAACGGCGTCTGGCGCGCCGTCGACCAGTTCGCGACGCCCGAGCAGCGCGAGCGCTTCGTGCTCCCGGCGGTCAACGGCGACGGCGTCGTGGCCTTCACGCTGACCGAGCCGACCGCCGGCACGGGCGCCGACCTCCGCTGCTCCGTGCGCCGCGAGGGCGACACCTACGTCCTCAGCGGCGAGAAGCACCTCATCACCTTCGGCCTCACGTGCGACCGCTGGCTGCTCTTCGCGCGCATGGAGGGCACGACGGGCAGCGACGGCACCGTCGCGCTCATGGTCGACCGCGACAGCCCGAACGTGCAGGCGGTGGACATGGGCGAGTCGCTCGGCGTCCGGGGCACCGACCACGCGCACCTCGTCTTCGACGGCACGCCGGTCCCGGTCGAGAACCGCCTCGGCGAGGAGGGGCGCGGCCTCGAGGTCGCCTTCGGCGGCTTCCTGACGCCGAGCCGCATCGCGGTGGGGATGACCTGCGTCGGGCTGGCGCGCAAGGCGCAGGAGCTCGCCATCGAGCACGCCCGCGAGCGCGTGACGTTCGGCAAGCCGCTGGCCGCGCGGCAGGCGATCGCCTTCTCGCTGGCCGAGAACGCCGCCGACATCGAGGCCGCCCGTCAGCTCGTCCTCCACGGCGCGCGCGAGTGGGAGGCGGGCTCGCCCGACTCCGCCGTGCTGTCCTCGATGGCGAAGCTGACCGCGGTCGACATGCTCACGCGCGTCACCGACAAGGCGCTGCAGGTCCACGGCGGCGTCGGCTTCTGGGCGTCGAGCCCGATCGAGCGCGTCTACCGCGACGCGCGCGCCCAGCGCTTCGAGGAGGGCACGAACGAGATCCAGAAGACGATCATCGCGCGCGCCATCCTCGCCGGGCAGGGCCGATGACTGGTTTCGCGGCCGGGAAGGTCGCCGTCATCACCGGCAGCTCGCGCGGCATCGGCCGCGCGCTGGCCGTCCGGCTCGCGGGCGAGGGCGCCTCCGTCGTCATCAACTTCAAGCGCAACGCCGACCTCGCCGAGGAGGCCGTCGCCGCGGTGCAGGAGGCCGGCGGCAAGGCGATCGCGGTGCAGGCCGACATGGAGGACCCGGCGGAGATCGAGCGCCTCTTCGCCGAGGCGCGCGAGGCGTACGGGAAGGTCGACTACTTCGTCGCCAACGCTGCGGCCGCCGCGTTCAAGCCGATCGAGCAGCTCAAGGTCCACCACCTCGACCGCACGTACGCGATGAACGTCCGCGCCTTCGTCCTCGGCGCGCAGCAGGCCGTGTCGCTCATGGGCGACGGCGGCCGGATCGTCGTCCTCTCGAGCTACGGCAGCATCCGGGCGTACCCGACCTACGCGGCGCTGGGCGCGGCGAAGGCGGCGCTCGAGGCGTACGTCCGCTACATGGCCGTGGAGTTCGGGCCGCGCGGCATCAACGTCAACGCCGTCAACGGCGGCATCATCGAGTCGGACTCGTCGGACTACTTCTACGGCGTCGAGGGGATGCCGCCGCTCGACACCGTGCTGCCCAAGATCCCCAAGCGCCGGATGGGCACGGTGCAGGAGGTCGCGGACTGCATCTGGTTCCTGCTGCACCCGGCCTCGGAGTACGTCACCGGCCAGACCCTGATCGTGGACGGCGGGCTGAGCATCGTCGCGCCCCCGTTCCACGACGACGCGACGGGTCCGCTCGTCCTGCCCGGCACGACCGGGGATGCCTGACCCGGCCGCGGAGTCGCGCTACCCCCACGCGCTGCGGCCCGGTGCGATCGGCGCGCTGGCACTGCCGCACCGGATCGTCATGGGGTCGATGCACCTCGGGTCGGAATCCGACCCGACCGGTGACGCGCTCGCAGCGTTCTACGCCGAGCGCGCGCGGGGCGGCGCCGGCCTGATCGTCACGGGCGGCGCGGCGGTCTCGCGGGAGGGCGCAGGCGGGCGCAGCTACGCGTTCGTCGACGAGGAGCAGGGCCGGGAGGTCCTGGGTGCCGCGCCGCCGGCGGTGCACGAGGCGGGCGGGCTGATCGCCCTGCAGCTGTTCCACGCGGGGCGCTACGCGTTCGAGGAGTCCTTCGGCCTGCAGCCGGTCGCGCCGTCGCCCGTCGCCAGCCGGTTCAACCGCGAGACGCCGCGTGCGCTGGACGACGAGGGGATCGTCGGCGTGATCGACGCGTTCGCCGACGGGGCGCGCCACGCGCAGGCGCTCGGCTACGACGCCGTCGAGGTCATGGGGTCGGAGGGGTATCTCGTCGACCAGTTCCTGTCACCGCTGACGAACCTGCGCGACGACGACTGGGGCGGGGACGCCGAACGGCGCCGGCGCTTCGGCGTGCACCTCGCCCGGTCGGTGCGCGCTGCGGTCGGCCCCGCGTTCCCGGTGATCTTCCGCATGACGGGCGACGACCTCATGCCCGGATCGACGACGCTCGACGAGGTGCTCGCGTTCGCGGCCGCGCTCGCGGAGCACGTGGATGCGCTGAACATCGGCGTGGGGTGGCACGAGTCACCGCTGCCGACGGTGCAGGGGGCGGTGCCGGAGGGCGCGTTCTTCCCCCGGGCGCAGGCGATCAAGGCGGCGGTCGGCGAGCTGCCCGTCATCGCGGGCAACCGCGTCGCGAGCATGGACACCGCGGAGCGGCTGCTGCGCGACACCGACGTCGACCTCGTCTCGATGGCGCGGCCGTTCCTCGCCGACGCCGAGCTCGTCGCCCGGGCTCGCGACGGTCGCCCCGTGAACCCGTGCATCGCCTGCAACCAGGCCTGCATCGACCGGTCGATCTACGACCTGCGCGTGTCCTGCATGGTCAACCCGCGCGCCGGGCACGAGACCGAGCCCGTGCCCGCGGGCTCGTCGCGGCGGATCGCGGTCATCGGCGGCGGTCCGGCCGGCATGGAGGCCGCGCGGGCGCTCGCGAGCCTCGGCGCCGATGTCGTCCTCTTCGAGGCCGACGACGAGCTGGGCGGCCAGTTCCGCCTGGCGCGGCTCGTGCCCGGCAAGGAGATGTTCGACGGCACGATCGCCTACTTCACGGCCGAGCTGGAACGGCTCGGCGTCGACGTGCGCCTCGGGCGACGGCTCGGCGACGACGACGCGGACGAGCTCGCGGGCTTCGACGGCGCCGTCCTCGCGACGGGCGTCCGGCCGCGGGAGGTCGACGTGCCCGGCCGCGACCTGCCGCACGTCGTGCCCTACGCGCGGGCGCTCGCCGACGGCGTGCCGGGCGACGCCGTGGCGATCATCGGCGCGGGCGGCATCGGCGTCGACGTCGCGCACCGCCTGGCCCACGAGGGCGGTCCGGCGATCACGCTCATGCGGCGCGGCGGCCGCATCGGCGAGGGGATCGGGCGCTCGACCCGGTGGGTCGCGCTCGACGCCCTGCGCCGCGCCGGCGTGCGGACCCTGACCGGTGTCGAGTACGTGGCGATCGAGCGGGGCGGTCTTCGGATCGGCGAGGAGACCATCCCCGCCGACACCGTCGTGATCGCCGCCGGCCAGGAGCGCGAGGACGCCCTCGCGGGCCTGCTCACGCGGCTCGGCCTGGAGCACGTCGTCGTCGGGGGCGCGCGTCACGCCGGCGAGCTGGATGCGGTGCGTGCGTTCTCCGAGGGGCGTGAGGCGGCGCTGGCGCTGGCTTAGGCCGCCATCTCGAAGCGCCCGAAGGACCCGCGGAAGTACGCGAGGGGGCTCCCCACGCCGACCGCGACGCCGTCGACCTCGGCGAGCAGCACGGTGTGGGTCGCCGCGTCCACGGGATCGACGACCGTGCACTGCAGGTGCGCGAGCGCGTCGGTGAGCAGCGGAACGCCGTCGAGCCCCTCCGCGACGGCGACGCCGGCGAACTTGTCGGGCGCCCGGGTCGCGAACTGCATCGCGAGCGCGGCCTGGTCCTCGGCGAGGACGTTGACGGCGAAGCGCCGCGTGGCGACCACGGCGTCGCGGGTGGCGAGGCTGCGGTTCAGGCAGACGAGGAGCATCGGCGGATCGAGCGAGAGCGAGCTCACGGCGCTGGCGGTCACGCCGTAGCGGCGGCCCTCGTGCAACGTCGTGATCACGGCGACGCCGGTGGTGAAGTGCCCTGCCGCTTCTCGGTATGCATCGGTTCCCATCACGCCGCGGATGGTGCCGGGGCCGCCGTGAACCACCCCGAAACGGGCGACGGCCGCTGCGCGGCCTTACGCTGGGCGAGCAAGCTCGCCCGGCCTAGCCGGTGTGGAACGATGCGCGCCCCAGGAGGAGGAGCGCCGGTGTCGTCCGCCGTGATCCAGAGCAAGCTGGCGGTGCCCCCGCTGGGCGAGCGCCTCGCCGCCCGGCCGCGGGTCAGCGGGCTCGTGGCCGAGCTGCTCGAGCGCCACCCGCTCGTCCTGGTCACGGCGACGGCGGGCGCGGGCAAGACCACGGCGGTGGTGCAGGCCGCGGCGCTCCTGGACCGCCCGGTCGCGTGGCTCACGCTCGACGACACGGACGCCGCGCCGGGCCGGCTGCTGACCTACCTGGAGGCGGCACTGGCGCGCCACGCGCCCGCGGCGAGCGACGTCGCGACGAACGCGCTCGCTGCGCGCATCCCGCACGCGGAGGCGGCGGGGCTGCTCGCCGAGGCGACGGCCGGCGTGCCGATGCTGCTGGTGGTCGACGGGCTCGAGCGGCTCGCCGGTCACGACGCGGCGCTCGCCGTCATCGGGGCGCTCGTGCGCTACGCGCCCCCGACCCTGGGGATCGCGCTGCTCAGCCGCTCGGACGTCGGCGTCGACCTCGGCGACCGCGGCGCGGTCGGCACCGTCGCGACCGTCGGCGAGGCGACGCTGGCGTTCACGCCCGAGGAGGCGGCGGAGGCCCTCGAGCGCGCCGGGCGGGAGGGCGTCGACCCTGCGCGCGCCGTCGCCGACACCGGCGGCTGGGTGACCGGCGTGCTCTTCGAGGCGTGGCGGTCGGCCGACCACGTCCAGGGCGTCGGCGGCGAGGCCGACCCGCTGCACGGCTACCTCGCGACGCAGATCCTGTCGCGCCTGACGCCGGCCGAGCGCGAGCTGCTGGAGGTGACCTCCATGCTCGACGAGGTCACCGCCGAACGGGCGGAGGCGCTCGGCATCGCCGGCGCGGGGGAGCTGCTCGTCGGCCTGCGTGCCCGGCACCTCCCGGTGGCCTGGGAGCAGGACCGCCGCTGCATGCGCCCGCACCCGCGCTTCCGCGAGTACCTCGTGGAGCGCCTCGGCCGGCGGGCGGCGACCGAGGTGAGGGGGCTGCGCCGCGCGCACGGCGAGCTGCTGCTGACGGAGGGCCACCACGAGGAGGCCGCGGACGAGCTGCTCCGGGCGGGCGCGCCGGACGAGGCGCTCGCGCCGGCCGAGCAGGCCATCCGGCGCGTCGTCGAGCGGCTGGACTTCGCCGTCGCCGAGCGATGGCTGCGCGAGCTCGAGCCCGTCGCCGGGACGTCGGATCGCCTCACGTCGGCGGAGCTCATGCTGGCGATCTCGCTCGAGGACTTCCGCCGCGGCGCGCGGATCGCCGACCGGCTGGCGCGCGCGGGGGAGCGCGACCGCCTCGCCCGCTCGTCGCCGCTGAGCGGCAGCATGATGGCCTGGTGCCTCTGGCACCTCGGGCGCATCGACGACGCGAGCGAGGTCATCGCGATGACGCCGAGCAGCCCCGAGGCCGACGTCGTCCGCTACCTCCTGCGCCTCGTCCACCACGACCCCGACGGCGAGCCGGAGCCGCCGCCGCAGCCCAGCGGCGGCCCGCTCGACGCGCTCATCATGCGCGTGCACTACGCGCACGGGCGTCTGCCCGACGTCAGCCACGCACCGGAGTCCTCGTGGGTCGCCGCGGTCGACACGCCGTGGCGCATCGGCGCGCTGCGGGCGATGGGCCGGACGGAGCAGGCGCTCGCGCTCTACGCGGCGACGCCGCCGGACACGTGGTCGCCGGCCTGGACGCACGGGATCGTCGGCGCCGAGCTCATGATCGACCTCGGCGACCTCGAGCAGGCGCGCCGGGTGCTGGCGCAGGGGCGTGCGCTCATCGAGGAGACGGGCTCGATCGTCTTCGAGATGCTCAACCGCCTCATCGAGGCGAAGCTCGAGCTGCGCCTCGCGCACGACCCGGCGGCCGCGCTCGCGATCCTCGACGCGCTCGATCGCGAGGGCGACGCCCGGCGCTACGACTTCATCGAGGAGCAGCTGGAGACGTGGCGCGGGCTCGCGCTGCTCCTGAGCAGCCCCGACGCGGACGCCGTCGAGCCGCTCACGCGCGCCGTCGAGAGCATGGGGCGGTCCGGGCGGATCCTCGAGCTGCCGACCGCGGCCGCGCTGCTCGCCGAGGCGCACTGGCGGCGCGGCGACGAGGACGCCGCCGACCGCGCGGCCGACCTCGCGCTCGACGCCGCGACCCGCCAGGGCTCCAACCACCACCTGCTGCTCGCGCTGGCGGACTTCCCGGCGGTCGTCGCGCGGCGCCTCGACGCCGAGGCGTCGGCCGACTCCGCCTGGCACGCGATCGGCCGGGCGCTCATGGCCGGGGGCGTCGTCCTCGACGTGAGCCTGGCCACACGGATCCGGGTCGTCGAGCTCGGTCGGCCGGCGATCGAGGTCGACGGGAGCGAGGTCCGCCCGCGGATCGCGAAGAGCGTCGCGCTGCTCGCGTACCTCGCCGCGGCGCCGGATCAGGAGGCGGAGCGCAGCGAGCTGCTCGACGCGCTGTTCGGCGGACGCGCCGACGAGTCGGCGCGCTCCTACCTGCGCCAGGCCGTCTACCGGCTCCGCGAGGTGCTCCCCGAGGGCGTGGGGCCCGCGTTCGACGGCAGCACGCTGCGCTTCGGCGGCCCGGTGTCGCTGTCGGGCGACGCCGCCCGGGCGGAGTCGCTGCTCGCCGAGGCGTCGCGCCTGCAGGGCGAGGAGCGGTTGGCGGCGCTCCTCGACGCGCTGGCCCTCCTCGACCGGGGCGAGTACCTGGAGGGCGTCGACGCGCCGTGGGTGGCCGAGCGCCGGGAGCGCCTCGTCGGGCTGCGCGCGGACGCCCGGCTCGACGCCGCGCGGCTGGCGTACGAGGCGGGCCGCTACGCGGAGGCCGGCGAGCTCGCGGAGGCCGCGCTGGGCGACGACCCGTTCCGCGAGAGCGCGTGGCGGCTGCGGATGCAGATCGCGGGCATCGTCGGCGACGAGGACGGCGTCATCGCCGCGTACCGAGGGTGCGCGGACGCCCTGGACACGCTGGGCGCCCGGCCGTCGGACGCGACCCGCGGCCTGCTCGAGAGCCTGCGGAGATGACGCCGGGCGAGCTTGCTCGCCGAAGCGTAAGGCCAGCGTAAGGCCGCTCTGCGGCCGTCGCCGCCGTCGCCGGTTTCGTCCCCGTTAACGCCGTCGAGAGGACCCTCCCGGCATCGACCGGAGGAGAGAGACGGCATGAGGACAGGCCAGGAGTACCTGGAGTCGCTGCGCGACGGGCGCCGGGTGTACGTCGGCGGAGAGCTCATCGAGGACGTCACGACGCACCCGAAGACCCGTGGCTACGCCGAGCAGATCGCGCGCTACTACGACCTGCACCTCGAGCCCGAGCACCAGGAGGTGCTCACGTACGTCGACGACGACGGCAACCGCCAGTCGATGCACTGGTTCCTCCCACGGTCCAAGGAGGACGTGCAGCGCCGCCGCGCGTACCACGAGTTCTGGTTCCGCCACTTCAAGGGCGGCATCTTCACCCGCCCGCCGGCGGGCATGAACGTCGTCATGTACGCGCAGGCCGACGACCCTGCGCCGTGGGCGGAGAACTCGATCTTCAAGGGCCCGCACCGCGACCTGAGCGGCAACATCGAGCGCGCAGTGGGCGCGGGTCACGCGCGACGACGTCGCGATCTCGCCGATGTTCATCGACGTCCAGTACGACCGTGGCCGCGACGACGCGCTCGGCGAGACCCCGATGCTGGCCATCCAGGAGGAGACCGACGAGGGCATCGTCGTCAGGGGCTGGAAGGCGATCGGCACGACGATCCCGTTCGTCAACGAGCTGCTCATCGGCAACCTGTGGCGCCCGGGTCAGACGCCCGAGCAGACGATCTACGCCCTCGTGCCCGTCAACACGCCGGGCGTCTCGATCGTCGCTCGCGAGTCCCGCGCCCAGCCCGACGCGGACCCGTACGACCGGCCGCTGTCGACGATCGGCGACGAGCTCGACGGGATGGTCTACTTCGACGACGTCCTCATCCCCTGGGACCAGGTCCAGCACGTCGGCAACCCCGACCACGCGAAGTGGTACCCGCAGCGCCAGTTCGACTGGGTCCACATCGAGACCCAGATCCGCCACTGCGTGCACGCCGAGCTCATGGTCGGCCTGGCGCTGCTGCTCACCGAGGCGCTGGGAACGAACAAGAGCCCCGTGGTGCAGTCCCAGCTCGCCGACCTCGTCCGCTTCCGCGAGACCTGCCGCGCGTTCACGATCTCGGCCGAGGAGACGGGCTTCCTCACCGCGGGCGGGCTGTACAAGCCCAACAACATCTTCGTGGACTTCGGCCGCGCCCACTACCTCGAGCACCAGCACGAGATGGTGAACATCCTCATCGACCTCTGCGGCCGCGGCGTGGTCCTGCAGCCGACGAGGCGCGAGCTCGAGGACCCGTACATCGGGCCGAAGCTCCAGGAGGCGCTGAAGGGCTCGCACATGAGCGCGACGGACCGGATCAGCATCTTCCGGCAGATCAGCGAGCGCTACCTCACCGAGTGGGGCGCCCGCCACGAGATGTTCGAGAAGTTCAACGGGACGCCGCTGTACCTCATCAAGCTCCTGACGATGCAGCGGGTCGAGTACCAGGTCGACGGCCCGCTGACGCAGCTCGCCCGCGACGTGCTGGGCTTCGGCGACGCGGAGGAGCTCGCCCGGCGCGCGGAGGAGGCCGAGCAGGCCAACGCGGCGTACGCGAACGTCCGCTACCAGCCGGAGTACGCCCGCGAGCAGGACGTGCAGCAGGGCTACTACGCCTCGCGATGAGTCTCGGGCGCCGCCGGCGTCCTATCGGGCATGAGCATGAACTTCGTGCTGGTGCCCGGCGCCGGCGGTGACGCCCACTACTGGCACCTGGTGACCCCGCTGCTACGCGAGGCGGGGCACCGGGTCGTCGCGCCCGACCTGCCCGCGGAGGACGACGCCGCCGGGCTGGGCGAGTACGCCGACGCGATCGTCGCGGCGGCGGCAGGCGAGGAGCGCATCGTGCTCGTCGCCCAGTCGATGGGCGCGTTCTCCGCCCCCATCGCGGTCGAGCGGCTGGACGTCGAGCAGATGGTCCTCGTCGCCCCGATGATCCCCGCGCCGGGCGAGTCGCCGGGGACGTGGTGGTCCGCGACGGGGCAGGACGTGGCCGCGCGCGAGGCGGCGATCGCCGAGGGTCGCGACCCCGACGCGCCGTTCGACGTGCGCGAGACGTTCCTGCACGACGTGCCCGAGCCCGTCATCGAGGACCTCTTCGCGCGCGGCGCGCGCGAAGAGTCGAGCGCTGCGTTCGAGGACACCTGGCCGCTCGCGGGCTGGCCCGACCTGCCGACGCGCGTCATCGCCGGCCGGCACGACCGGCTGTTCCCGCTGCCCTTCATGCAGACCGTGTCGCGTGATCGCCTCGGCGTCGAGCCCGAGATCGTCGACAGCGGGCACCTCCCGGCGCTGAGCGTCCCGGCCGCGCTGGCCGCGCGGCTCATGTCCCCCGGATGACCTCGCAGTTGCGGCTGCGTGCGCGGTCGCTGCGGACGTTGACGTAGAGGACGTCGCGACCGGGACCGCAGTCGACGGTGTCCAGGCCGGTGCCTCCGTAGATCGTGTCGTTGCCGGTGCCGCCGAAGACGGCGTCGTTGCCGCGGCGGGCCACGATGTAGTCGTTGCCCGGGCCGCCGACGATGTGGTCGTCGCCGAAGCGCGCCTCCACGATCCGGTCGGCGCCGTGGCCGCCGTAGATGCGGTCGTCGCCGTCACCGCCGTCGATGCTGTCGTTGCCGCTTCCGCCGTAGACCCGGTCGTTCCCGGTGCCGCCCACGAGGCGGTCGGCGCCGCCGCGGCCGCTCAGGCGGTCGTTGCCGCCGAGCCCGTAGAGCCGGTCGGCGCCCGCCCCGCCGTTCAACCGGTTGACGCCGCGGTCGCCGTAGCGGGTGACGGCCAGGGCGAGGGCAGGGAAGACGAGGGCGCCGAGCAGCACGGCGACGACGGTGACGCGGACCATCCGCACCACTGTGTCACACTCAGGATTTAGACATGGCATAATCAGCCACGTGCCACGACTCAGTCGCCGCAATCTGCTCTGCTCGATCCCTGTGCTCGGGTTCGGCGGGCGCCGCCGTCCACGCAGCCGTCCCGCACAGCCATCCGTGGGACGGCGACGCCGAGGCGGCCTCCGGGCACGACGCGCGCACGGGGGGAACGGCGCGCACGACGGCCACGCGAGCTTCCGCGACGGCCTGACCGTCGACCACAAGGGCAACGGGTTCGATCCCCACGAGATCCTGCGGGACTTCGACTGGGGCACGACGCGCCGGCTGCCCAACGGGCGCGTCGTGCGCGAGTGGGAGCTCTACGCGTCCGACCGCGAGGTCGAGGTCGCCCCGGGCGTGAAGTTCGCGGCCTGGACCTACAACGACCGCATCCCCGGCCCGACGCTCCGCGCCCGCGAGGGCGAGCTGCTGCGGATCTCGTTCATCAACGCCTCCACCCACCCGCACACGATCCACTTCCACGGCATCCACCCGGCCGAGCAGGACGGCGTGCCGGGCCTGGGCGCGGGCGAGCTGGCGCCGGGGCAGAAGACGGTCTACGAGTTCGACGCGCTGCCCGCCGGGCTGCACCTGTACCACTGCCACGTCCGGCCGCTGGCGGAGCACATCGCCAAGGGCCTGTACGGCGCGTTCATCATCGATCCGAAGGACGGCCGTGCGGAGGCCGACGAGATGGTGATGGTCATGAACGGGTTCGACACGAACTTCGACCGCGCCAACGAGTTCTACGCCGCCAACACGATCGGCTTCGCGTACATGCACAAGCCGATCGCCGTGCGCCGCGACCAGCTCGTCCGGGTCTACGTCGTGAACGTCCTCGAGTACGACCTCATCAACTCGTTCCACCTGCACGGCAACTTCTTCGACGTCTTCCCGACCGGGACGGGCTCGAGCCCCACCGAGCACACCGACACGGTCATGTTCTGCCAGGGGCAGCGCGCGATCCTCGAGTGGCGCTTCGCCTATCCCGGGCGGTACATGTTCCACGCCCACCAGTCGGAGTTCACCGAGCTGGGCTGGCAGGGCTTCTTCGAGGTCGCCTGATGCCGCGGTGGCTGCTCGGGGTCGCGCCGCTCGCGCTCATCATCGTCGGGCTGGCCGCATTCGCGCTGCTCGACGGGCCCGGGCTGGGAGAGCGCCGTGGACCGCCGGTCGAGGAGCTCGCGATCGAGCAGACCGTGCTGCGGCCCGGCGTCATCGAGCTCACCGTGCGCAACGACGGCCCCGATGCCGTGACGGTCGCCCAGGCGCAGGTCAACGACGCGTTCGTGCAGTTCACCGGCGCCGACGCGCCGATCGCGCGCCTGGACACCGCGACCGTCCGGCTGCAGCAGCCGTGGGTGGAGGGCGAGGCCTACGAGGCCGTGCTCGTGACGTCCGCGGGCGGGACGATCGCGCACGAGATCCCCGTGGCGGTCGAGACGCCCGACGTCGACGCCTCGTTCTTCGGGCTCATGGCGCTGCTCGGGATCTACGTCGGCGTCATCCCGATCGCGCTCGGGATGCTCTGGCTGCCGTGGGTGCGGAGCATCCCGCGGACGTGGCTGCGGGTCGTGATGGCCATCACGATCGGGTTGCTCGCGTTCCTCGCCATCGACGCGACGCTCGAGGGCATCGAGCTGGCGGCGGAGGGCTCACAGGCGTTCGGCGGTCCGGCGCTCGTGTTCGTCGGCGCCCTCGTGTCCTACCTGCTGCTGGCCGGCGTGTCGTCGTGGCTGAAGACGCGCCAGGCGCAGGCGTCGGGCGGGTCGCTGGCCATGCTCATCGCGATCGGCATCGGCCTGCACAACCTCGGGGAGGGCGTCGCGATCGGCTCCGCGTACACGGCCGGGGCGCTCGCGCTCGGCGCGTTCCTCGTCATCGGCTTCGCGCTGCACAACACGACGGAGGGCCTGGCGATCGTCGCGCCGATCGCGCACGAGCGGATGACGGTCGGGCGCCTCGCGCTGCTCGGCCTGGTGGCCGGCGCACCCGCCGTCCTGGGCGCCTGGATCGGCGCCGCGGCGTTCAACCGGTCGATCGCGGCCTTCCTGTTCGGCTTCGGGGCCGGTGCGATCGTCCAGGTCATCGTCCAGCTGGCGCCCTCGGTGCGCGACGAGCAGGGGCGGACGTTGCACCCGGCGGCGGTCGGCGGTCTGCTCGCCGGCATCGCCATCATGTTCACGACAGGACTCCTGGTAACTCTGTAGCCGTGGCGGCACAACCCCGACACTCCGACGCGATCGAGAACTACGCGAAGGCGATCTACGCCATCGCGCGGCGCACCGGTGGCCCGGTGTCGACGAACGACCTGGCCGAGCGCCTGTCGGTGACCGCCGCGTCCGTGTCCGCCATGAGCAAGAAGCTCGCGGACCGAGGCCTCGTCGAGCACGTGCCCTACCGCGGCGTCGTGCTGACCGACGAGGGGGAGAAGGTCGCGCTCGAGGTGCTGCGCCACCACCGGCTCCTGGAGCTCTACCTCGCCGAGCACCTCGGCGTGCCGTGGGACCGCGTCCACGACGAGGCAGAGGCGCTCGAGCACGTCATCTCCGAGGACCTCGAGGCGCGGATCGCGGCGAAGCTCGGCCATCCGACCCACGACCCCCACGGCGACCCGATCCCCGACGCCGATCTGCACATCGTCGAGGAGACGACCCGCAGCCTGGCCGAGCTCGAGCCGGGCGACCGCGGCGAGTTCGTCCGGGTGTCGGACACCGATCCCGAGAAGCTCCGCTACCTCGACGAGCGCGGCGTCTCCCTGGGGGACACGTTCGAGGTCCTCGAGCGCCAGCCCTTCGGCGGGCCGCTCACCGTGCGCTTCGGCAGGCGCAGCCACGTCCTCGGTGGCGGGCTGGCCGACGCGATGCGCGTCGTCGTCGAGCCATGAGGGCGATCGTCGGCGAGTCGTATGGCTCCGCCGACGTCCTGCAGCTCCGGGACATCGACAGGCCGGAGATCGGCCGCGACGAGGTGCTGGTGCGCATCGGCGCGGCGGGCCTGGATCGCGGCGTCTGGCACGTGATGACCGGACTGCCGTATCCGATCCGTCTCGCGGGCTACGGACTGCGGGCTCCGAAGAACCCGGTTCCCGGCATGGACCTCGCCGGCACCGTGGAGGAGGTCGGCGCGGGCGTGACCCGGTTCGCGCCGGGCGACGCGGTGTTCGGCATCGGGAAGGGGACCTTCGCGGAGTTCGCACGCGCCCTCGAGAGCAAGCTGGCTCCGATGCCGGCGAACCTCACCGCCGAGCAGGCGTCGGTGGTCGCGGTCTCCGGTCTCACCGCGCTGCAGGGGATGCGTGACCACGGGAAGGTCGGGCCGGGCCAGCGGGTCCTGGTCATCGGTGCGTCCGGCGGCGTGGGGACCTACGCCGTGCAGCTGGGCAAGGCGTTCGGCGCGGACGTCACCGCGGTGTGCAGCACGACGAAGGTCGATCTGGTCCGGTCCCTGGGCGCCGACCACGTCGTCGACTACACGCGCGAGGACTTCGCGGACGGGGAGCGGCGCTACGACGTGATCCTCGACATCGGGGGCAACGCCCCGCTGTCGCGCCTGCGGCGGGCACTGACGCCGAAGGGCACCCTGGTCATCACCGGAGGGGAATCGGGCGGTCGCTGGCTCGGGGGCACCGATCGTCAGCTGCGCGCGATCGTGCTGTCGCGGTTCGTCGACCAGACGCTGACGACGTTCATCTCGAGCGAGAACCACCGGGACATGCTCGTGCTCAAGGAGCTCATCGAGGCGGGCTCGGTCGCGCCGGTCATCGACCGCAGCTTCCCGCTCGCGGAGGTCCCCGAGGCGATCCGCTACCTCGACGCAGGGGCGCGCGCGGGGCAAGGTCGTCATCGACGTCGGACCCGGCTAGGACGGTTCCCAGGCGGGCAGGCCCGCGGCCCGCGCGAGCGCGCGCGCCCACCGCTCCGCCAGCGCGTCCAGGTCGGCGTCGCCCGCGGGCAGCACGAGCTCGCCGTCGAGCACGAGGCGATGCTCGTCGAGCAGCTCGTCGATGTGCACGACGTCGGTGAGCTCGGGCGTCCACTCGATCATGAGGTCCGTCGCGCCGCGGATCTCGAGCTGGACGAGCGCGCGGCCCGTCGCGTCCAGGCCCTGCAGCGTCCCGGAGATCGTCCGCAGCAGCGGGAGGAGCACCTCGTCGACGAGGGCGCTCGCGGCGACCGTGCCGTCCCGCTGGCGGCGCTCGGCGAGCCGGGCGGCCACGACGCCGCCGGCGTCGATCGCGAGGTCGGCGAAGATCGGGGCCTCGCCGCGCTCCGCCGTGACGTAGATGCCGCGGGTGCGGCCCTCGACCGTCGTCGCGACCCGATGCGCGACCGCGTCGGGGTCGACGAGCAGCGGGATCGCCTGCGCGGCGGCGAGGTCGGCGCCCTCCTGCGTGAGCACCTTCGCCGCCAGCGTGCGGGTGATCGTCACCGGCGTCGCGCGCACGATGAGCTCGAGCGGCGCGTCGTGGCCCATGTGGTCGGGGTCGAGGATCGGCGCGTCCCCGGGAAGGCGCTCCGGCGTGCGCATCGCGAGCTCGATGAGCGGAAGGCCGTTGAGGCGCGCCGCGGCGGCGGCGACGCCGGCCTCGCCGCGCGCGACGAGCTCACGCAGCGCGTCGTCGCCGGCCGGCTCGGTGCCGTCGTGGTCCCGGACGAGGACGCGTCCGCTGGGCGTGATGTGGGGCGTGTCGCCCGACGCCGCGACCCGGATGACGTGGACCTGGCGGCCGGCGACCTCGACGGTGGCCGCCGCGTGGGGCGCAGGCGGGTCGACCGTGAGATCGGGGTCCGGGCCGCCGTCGACGAGCACCCAGCCGCCGAGCGTGTTGGCCAGCGACGCGACGGCCGCTGCCGCGCGCGGCGGCCCGGCGCGCTCGACGAGCAGCGAGTCGCCGGAGGCGACCAGCCGCTCGACGAGCGAGGGATCGGAGAGGAGCTGTGTCAGCGAGAGGGTCCGCAGGTTCACGGTTCGAGACCGTACCGACCTGGTCCCCTACGAGACCTCCCGCCGGATGATGCGCACCAGGCCGATCGCGAACGGGACGGCCACCCACAGCGCGACCGAGGTCGCCAGGCGCGCCCAGCCGATGCCCGAGATGTCGAACTCCGACAGGTCCGTCGTCGAGGGCCCGAGGTCGAGCCACTTCGCGACGTCGTCCATGCCCGGGATGATCGCCGTGAGGATGCCCCAGATCGTCGGCAGCACGAAGTACAGGACGATCGCGGGGGCGCTGGCGAGGAACACCATGCCGAACGCGATGCCGCCCATCGTGCCGATGAGCTGCAGCAGGAACGACTCTCCGATCGCGGTCAGCGAGAGCGTCCACGCACCGGTGCCGAAGACGATCGAGCCGATGATCGTGCCGAGGACGGCGAACAGCAGCGCGAGCACCACCGCGCCCGCGGAGATCACGACCGCGGCGAGGACCTTCGCGAGCACGACCCGCGAGCGCTTCGTCACGAGGGCGAACGTCGTGAGCGCCGTGCGCTGCGACCACTCGCTCGTCACGCACAGGATCGCCAGGACGGGGAGCAGGACCGAGCACGGCAGCTGGGCGACCGAGAAGGCGTCCTGCAGCGTGCGCTCGCTCTCGTCGCCGAGCGCCATGCGCAGGATCGCGGCCGCGAGCGTCGTCGCCACGATGATGAACAGCAGCCAGAAGCCGGCCCGCGTGTCGGTCATCTTGCGCAGCTCGACGTAGGTGAGCCGGGCGAGCGGGGGGCGCGGCAGCGAGAGCGGTGCAGCCGCGGGGGTCGTCGCGACGGCGCTCATGCCGCCACCTCCTCACGGGGGGTCGAGGTCAGGGTGAGGAAGAGCTCCTCCAGGCCGCCGGAGTCGGCGGCGGTCAGCTCGGTGAGCACGATCGCCTCGGCCGCGGCGACGCGGCCGACGGCCTCGGCGCTCGCATCGACGATCAGCGCGCCGTCACGGGTGCGGCTGCACTCCAGGCCGATCTCGGCGAGCGCCCGCTCGAGCGCGTCCGGATCCAGCGTGCGGACACGGGTGCCCGACGCCGCCAGCAGCTCCTCCTTGGCGCCGTCGGCGACGATCCTGCCGTTGCCGATCACGACGAGCCGGTCCGCCGTCGCCTCGACCTCGCGCAGCAGGTGCGACGAGAGCAGGACGGTGCCGCCCCGGTCGGCGAAGTCGCGCAGGAGGCCGCGCATCCAGAAGATCCCCTCGGGGTCCAGGCCGTTGGCCGGCTCGTCGAGGATGAGGACCTGCGGGTCGCCGAGGAGCGCGTGCGCGATCCCCAGGCGCTGGCGCATGCCCAGCGAGTACTTGCCGACGCGCTTGCGCGCCGCCGACTTCGAGAGCCCGACGTAGTCGAGCAGCTCGGGGACCCTGCTGCTCGGCGCGCCGATGGTGATCGCCGCGAGCGTGAGCACCTCCTCGCCGGTGCGTCCGGCGTGCAGCGCGGACGCGTCGAGGAGCACACCGACACACAGACCCGGGTTCGGCAGGCGGCGGTAGTCCGTGTCCAGCACGCTGGCCGCGCCCGCGCTGGGCGGCGTCAGCCCGACGATCATGCGCAGCGTCGTGGACTTGCCGGCCCCGTTCGGTCCCAGGAACCCGGTCACGGTGCCGGGATCGCAGCGGAAGGACACCCCGTCCACCGCCGTGTGCGCTCCGTAGCGCTTCGTGAGGTTCTCGACTTCGATCATGGTCTTCAGGATGGTGATCTTCGGCGGCGGAGGCATCGGTCGACCGGCCATCTCGCATCGACCAAGGTCGATGGTGCCGTCGACCGTGGTCGCTGGCCCCGGATGTCCCGCGGTCGTACCGTCCCCTTCGTGAGCACGGCGGATCTCGAGCACCCATCGCTGCTTCCGTCGGTCCTGCTGGGCGACCTCCGCGACGGCTCGCGGCCCGGGCGGTCCCCGCGCGACTGGTTCGTCGACGTCACCGCGTTCCTGCTCGCCGTGCTCGTCGGCGGGGCGATCTTCGCCTACACCGCCGACACCGAGAGCCCGCCGGAGTGGCTGTTCGCACTCGACTTCGTCGCCGGGATGGCCGCATGCTGCGCGCTGTGGGTGCGGCGGCGGTGGCCCGTCGGACTGGCGCTCGCGATCGTGCCGCTCACGACGTTCTCGTCGATGGCGTCGATCGCGTCCTGCGTCGCGCTCTTCACCGTCGCGGTGCACCGCCCGACCCGGACGCTGCTGCCGGTCGCCGCGCTGTACCTCGCCGCGGTGCCGATCTACACGGTGCTGAGGCCGGGCGACGAGAACTTCTGGCTCAACGTCACGCTCGGCGTGTTCTTCATCGTGCTGCTCATCGCCTGGGGCATGTTCGTCCGCGCCCGTCGCCAGCTCGTCTACTCCCTGCGCGACCGCGCACAGCGCGCCGAGGCCGAGCAGGAGCTGCGGATCGCGCAGGCCCGGCGAATGGAGCGCGACCGCATCGCGCGCGAGATGCACGACGTGCTCGCGCACCGCATCTCGCTCGTCAGCCTCCACGCCGGCGCGCTGGAGTACTCCGGCGCGTCCTCGCCGGACGAGGTGGCGCGCGCCGCGGGCGTCATCCGGGGCGCGGCACATCAGGCGCTCGACGACCTGCGCGAGGTCATCGGGGTGCTGCGCGAGGACGGCGAGCCGGTCGACGCGCCCGAACGTCCGCAGCCCACGATCGCCGACCTCGACACGCTGTTGGCGGAGTCGCGCGACGCGGGCATGCGCGTGCAGGGCGAGCTCGCGCTCGCCGACGGCGTGCCGACGAGCGTCGGGCGCAACGCGTACCGCGTGGTCCAGGAGGGCCTCACGAACGCGCGCAAGCACGCGTCGGACTGCGCCGTGGACGTGGCGGTCGCCGGCGCGCCGGGCGACGGCGTCACGATCGAGGTGCGCAACCGGCTGCCCGTCGGGGGGCTCGTCGCCCAGATCCCGGGTGCGGGCACGGGCCTCGTCGGGCTGACCGAGCGGGTCGTGCTGGCGGGCGGGCGCCTGGAGCACGGCCCGCGCGAGGGCGAGTGGCGCCTCTGGGCCTGGCTCCCCTGGCCGGCGTCGTGACGCCGATCCGCGTCCTCATCGTCGACGACGACGCGCTCGTGCGCGCGGGCCTCTCGATGATCCTCGATGCGACGGAGGACGTCCGCGTCGTCGCCGAGGTCGCCGACGGCAGCGAGGTGCTCCCGGCCGTGGACGCCTACGCTCCCGACGTCGTGCTCATGGACATCCGCATGCCGAGGATGGACGGACTCGCCGCGACCGAGGCGCTCACCGCGCGCGACACCGCGCCGGAGATCATCGTCCTCACCACGTTCGACGCCGACGAGTACGTGCTGCGCGCGCTGCGATCGGGCGCGAGCGGCTTCCTCCTGAAGGACACGCCGCCGGCCGACATCGTGCAGGCGATCCGGCTCGTCGTCGCGGGCGAGGCGATGCTGTCGCCCGGCGTGACCCGGCGGCTCATCGGCCACGTCGCCGAGACCGGCGCCGCGTCGCGGCGCACGAACGCGCGGGACCTGCTCGGCCGGCTCACCGACCGCGAACGCGAGGTCGCCGTGGCGATCGGGCGCGGCAGCTCCAACGCGGAGATCGCCGAGGAGCTGTTCATGAGCGTGGCCACCGTCAAGGCGCACGTCACGCGGCTGCTCACGAAGCTCGAGGTCGCCAACCGGGTGCAGATCGCGCTCCTCGCGCACGACGCGGGTGATTGACGGCGACGCGCTGCGCGCGGTCTTCGACGCGCCGTCGCCCCCCACGGTCGGGATCGAGGAGGAGGTCATGCTCCTCGACCCCGAGACGCTCGATCTCACGCCGCGCAGCGTCGAGCTGCTCGACCGCTTCGGCGGCGACCCGCGGTTCGCGCTCGAGCTGCCCGCGTCGCACCTCGAGATCGTCGTCGGACCGGCCGCCACGGTCGGGGAGGCGATCTCCGCGGTCGCTCGCGGCCGTCTCGACCTCGCGGCAGGGGTCGCCGGCGACGTCCTGCTCGCCGGAGCCGGGTTGCACCCGTTCGCGGCGGAGGAGGGGGAGCTCAACACCGGCCCGCGCTACGACCGCACCGTCGCCGAGCACGGGCGCATGGCGGCGCGGCAGCTCGTGTGCGCCGTGCAGATCCATGTCGCGATCCGCGGCGCGGGGCGGGCGCTGGCGGTCCACGACGCGATGCGCTCCTACCTGCCCGAGCTCGGCGCGCTGGCGGCCAACGCCCCGTTCTACGGCGGCCGCGACACCGGGCTGGCGTCGGCGCGCCCGCCGGTGAACGGGCTGCTGCCGCGGCAGGGCATCCCGCCGGCGCTGGGGTCGTGGGACGAGCTCGCCGCGGCGCTGGCCTGGATCGGCGATCCGAGCCGCTGGTGGTGGGAGCTGCGCCCGCATCCGCAGCACGGGACCCTGGAGGTCCGGGTGCCCGACACCCAGGCGACCGTCGCCGACACCGCCGCGGTCGCCGCCGTCGCCCAGGCGCTCGCGGTGCGACTCGCGGAGCGCTTCGACGACGGCGAGACGCTGCCCGTGCACGAGACCTGGCGCATCGAGGAGAACCGGCGCCGTGCCTACGGTGACGGGGTCGAGGGCACGCTCCGCGACCTCGGGACGGGCGTGATCGTCCCGGCCCGGGCGCGGTTGCACGCGCTCATCGACGAGCTCGAGCCGACCGCCGAGCGGCTGGGATGCGCTGCGGAGCTCGCGTCCGCGCGACGGCTCGTGGAGCGCAACGGCGCGATGGAGCAGCGCGCGGCGGGGAACCCGCGACGGGCGACCGAGTGGCTGGTCGCCCGGTTCCTCGACGGGTTGACCGGCCGATAGCCTCGGGAGCGTGCCGGAGCCTCAGCACCCGGAGCTGCGCGCGTCCGACGCGGAGCGCGAGCGCACCGCCGACCAGCTGCGCCACGCGGCCGGCGAGGGCCGGCTCACGGTCGAGGAGCTCGACGAGCGCCTGAACGCGGCCTACGCGGCGCGCACGCGCGGCGAGCTGGAGCAGCTCGTGGGCGACGTCGCCGTGCCCGTCACGACGACCGGCGACTCGGGGCTGACCGTCAAGCGCGGTGGCGACCCGGGCACCAAGCACCTCATCTCGATCATGGGCGGGACGGACCGCAAGGGCTGGTGGCGCGTCGCCAGGCAGTGCCTGTCGCTGAACATCATGGGCGGCGCCGACCTCGACCTCAACGACGCAGAGCTGGCCGACGACGTGGTCGAGCTCACCGTGTTCTCGCTCATGGGCGGCGCGGACATCTACGTCCCCGAGGGGCTGAACGTCGAGGTGTCCGACGTCGCGATCATGGGCGGCAACGACGTCGCGCTCGGCAACCCGGCGCCGACGCCCGGCGGGCCGACGCTGCGCCTCAGGCTCATCTCGATCATGGGCGGCACCGACGTCAAGCGCGGGCGCAAGCTGTCGCGCAGGGAGCGCCGCGCGCAGCGCGACCTCCACCGCTGGCACGGCTAGCTCCGGGCGGTCTCCTTGGCCTCGGCCTTGGCCTGCGTGGTCGTCCGGGGCGCGTAGGCGACCAGGCCGCGCTCGGTGAGGTCGCGCAGCAGCGACGGCGCGAGCTCGATGAACTCGTCGAGCAGGTCGGGATCGAAGTGGGTGCCCCGGCCGTCGCGCAGCTCGTCGAGCGCCGCGTCCAGCGTCCAGGCGTCCTTGTAGGTGCGGGCGGACATGAGCGCGTCGAACACGTCGACGATCGCGCAGATCCGGCCGGGCACCGGGATCTCCTCGCCGCGGAGGCCGTTCGGGTACCCGCTGCCGTCGAAGCGCTCGTGGTGCGTGAGCGCGATCTCCTCGGCCATCTGCAGCAGCGGGGACGTCGAGCCGGAGAGGATGCCGGCGCCGATCGTCGTGTGGGTCTGCATGAGCGTGCGCTCGGACTGCTCGAGCCGTCCCGGCTTGAGCAGGATGCGGTCCGGGATGCCGATCTTGCCGACGTCGTGCATCGCGCTCGCCTGCTGGAGCAGGTCGGCCTCGCTCACCGACATCCCGTGCGCGATGCCGAGCGCGCGCGAGAGGTGGCCGATCCGCTGGATGTGCAGGCCGGTCTCGCCGTCGCGCGCCTCGGCCGCCTGGCCGAGCCGGTGCACGACGTCCAGCTGCGTGGAGCGCAGCTCGGCGGTGCGTTCGCGGACGCGCTCCTCGAGCACCTCGTTGAGCTGTGCGACGCGCGCGCGCTCCCAGTTCGCCAGCGCGTACGACGCGACGATCGCGGTGATCGTCGCGACGGCGAGCGCCGTCAGCGGCGCGGTGAGCGGGAGGATGAGCCCGGCGCCCCACGCGAAGTACGAGATGAGCGCGTAGACGGCGGCGAGGATGAGCGCGCCGGCCACGGCGAGGACGAGCCGCGCGCGGGCGGCGAGCACCGCGGGCGCCAGGCCGCCGAGCAGCACGATGACGATGCCGAGCCAGAGCGGGGCGGGGGCGAGCGGGTTGTCGTTCAGCGCGGTCCAGATCGCGTTGGCCTGCACCTCGGGGCCCGCCATGAGCTCGTGCGACATCGGCGTGGCGTGGCGGTCCTGCAGGCTGGGCGCGGAGGCGCCGACGACGACGATCTTGCCGCGGACGTCCGCGGGGTCGAACCTGCCCTTCTCCACGTCGATGAACGACAGGGTCGGGAAGGACTCCGGCACGCCCTGGTAGTCGATCCAGGCCTCGCCGTCGTGGAAGCGCGTCGGGACCTTGCCGGTGGCCGACTTGACGGCCTGCACGGCGAGGCTGGGGAGGCCGCCGACCTGCTCGTAGTACTTGCGGATCACGCCGCCGGTGTCGGTCGGCAGGTTCGCCATCCCGACGAGCGCCTTGGCCGCGTCGGTGTTCTCGGAGCCGCCGAGGACCTTCGTGTCGCCGCCCTCGTCGACCTCGGTCGCGGCGAGCACGGTGCCGGGCTTGCGCGAGACCGCGTCGAACAGCGCGAGGTCCTCCTTGTTCTCGGTCGGCTCGGTGAACTGGACGTCGTAGACGACCGTCTTCGCGCCCGCGCGGCGCAGCTCGTCGATGACCTTGGCGTGGCGGCTGCGCTTGAAGGGCCAGACCTCGTCGTTGGGCGGGTCGAACGTCTTCGGGTCGATCGCCACGACGGCGATCTGTCCCTGCGAGCCGTCGGCGTGCAGGCGCGAGCGCGCGTCGAGCGTCTGGTCCTCGAGCGAGTCGCCGACGCTCGTCAGCAGCATGACGAGCCCGACCGCCGCCCCGAGGATCGGGGCGAGTGCGAAGGTGCGAAGGCCTGGCCGGCTCCGCACGGACCTAGTGCTTGTTGCGGGCCAGGTAGCTGTGGCCCTTGCGGACCGTGACGGTGCGCTTGCGGACGGAGTCGCGGACGCTCACCGCGCCGCTGGAGACGGACACCAGGGTGCCGTCGCAGCGGTCGGTCGTGCGCCACACGGTGCCGCGCACGGTCGCCGTCGCGTTGCGGCCGCGGGTGCGGAACTTGCCGCGCCGGTCGCTGCCCCAGAGCGTGTTCGTGCGCCGCTTCTTCGTCGCCGCGGAGCTGGCCTGCGAGCAGGTCAGCCGCCCGCGCAGCTCGAGCGTCGTCATGCCGCGGAGGCTACGCGACTTCGACTGGCGCACCTTGAAGAAGCCGCCCCAGAAGCGGCCGGACTGCGTCGTGTTGCCCGGCAGGGCCGACACGAGCGAGACCTTGCCGTCGCGCACGTCGAACGTGGAGCCGACCGGCACCTTGCTCGTGCCGCGCAGGACGTAGGAGCGCCCGGAGCCCGGGAGCGTGACGCGCACCGTGCCCGTCGGCGTGACCACGACGGTCTTGCCGAGCTGGGGCACCGGCGGCGCCGGGGCGGCGACGGCCTTCGGCGGCGGTGCCGGGTCCGCGGTCCAGCGCCCGACCCAGCCGCCGCTGTAGGCGGTGAACCAGATCGAGCCGTCCGCGGAGGCCGCGACGCCGCGCGGGCCCGCGCCGGCGCTGAGCGGGACCGTCGTGATCGTGCCGTCGAGGCCGACGCGCGCGAGGGCGTTGGCGCCGTAGGCGGCGACGTAGAGGTTGCCGTCGGCGCCCGCGGCGATGCCGCGCGGGTCCGCGCCGGCGGGCAGACCTGCGCTGAACCGCGTGACCGCGCCGGCCGTCGTGACGCGCAGGATCGCGCCGTTGCCGCCGCTCTCGGTCACCCAGAGGTTGCCGTCGGCGCCGGTCGTGAGGTCGTACGGGCGGTCGAGGCCGCCGGCGACGGGCCAGGTCAGCGTGCCGTCGGCGGCGACGCGGCCGATGCGACCGCTGCCGGATGCGGTGAACCACATCGCGCCGTCGGGACCGGCCGCGATGCTCATCGGCTGGGTGCCGCTGGGGAGCGTGACGTCGTTGTGCGCGCTGTTCGGCGAGCTCGCCGGGTCGATGCGCCCGACGACGTTGCAGTCGAGCTTGGAGAACCAGATGCCGCCGTCCGGCGCGGTTGCCACGCCGGTGGGCTCGCAGCCGGGGCCGAAGTTCCAGGTGGAGATCGCGCCGAGCGCCGTGCTCACGGGCGCGCGCCCGAGGCGGTCGGACGTGCCGCCGGTGAACCAGAGGTTGCCGCCGAGGTCGAACGTCGCGTCGACGAGGCTGGGGTAGCCGCCGGCGGGGAACCGCGCGACGGAGCCGTCAGGGGCGACGCGGTCGATCGTCGCGCCGCCGTCCTCGAGCACCCACATGGCGCCGTCGGGCGCCTGGGCGATGCCGGAGGGATGCGAGCCGGAGGGGAGCGGGTACTCGGTGACGCCGGCGCTGGCAACGGCCGGCAGAGCGAGCAGAGCGATCGCCGCTAGCCCGATGACGAGACGGCGCATCGATCCAGTATGGGTCAGATGGAGGGTTCTTGGTGCCACTTCGTGCGATAACGCGCCAGAGGCTCAGATCTTGCACGGGAGTGACTCTGTTCTTTGGACTGCTTCGAAATCTCCAATCACAGCAGTCTCTCCGGATTCGAGCCGATCGGACGACGCGCGAGGATGGCGCCGCGGCGCTGGGCGGGCGACCTACCCGACCGGGTGGCGAAAGTGGACGAGAGTTGGAGACGGACGGGCAGGCGTCGGCGCGGGTACACTCGGCTCCGCACGGTGGGCGTAGCTCAGCTGGTAGAGCTCCTGGTTGTGGTCCAGGCGGTCGCGGGTTCAAGTCCCGTCGCTCACCCCTTGTAGTTCCGGGAGATATCGATGGACGGGGCCCTGACACCGCGGGTCTCGTGGTACCAACGTGGTACCAATTTCTTCGCGGGGAGCGCCGGCTCGCGCCCCGCTGATGAGGCGTGGCGATGGCTAGCGCCTCAGCCTTCCGCCGCTCCCACGGCACCGGTTCGCTGCTCGCTCTGCGAGCGACGCCAGCGGGCGCGAGCACTGGTACGGCAAGTGGCGCGAGGACGGCCGCCAGGTCAAGCGCAAGCTCGGGCCGAAGCGCGCCCCGGGCACGAGCCGACGGTCTCACGCGCGCGCAAGCCGAGCGCGAGCTGCGCAGGGTCATGGACGAGGTCACAGCGGATCCCGTCGTCGAGGAGCTCTCGCTGGAGGAGGCCGGGCGCCGGCACGTCGATCGCCTCGAGCTGCTGGGACGCAAGCGCTCGACGCTCATGGACTACCGCTCGACCTTGCGCGTGCACCTCGTGCCGTTCTTCGGCGATGCCCCGATCGCGGCGATCACCGCGGGGCAGATCGAGCGCTACCTGACGGTCAAGCTCGCGCGCCGGGCCGCGCGCCCAAGAGCATCCGCAACGACCTCGGGCTGCTGTACGGCGTCCTCGGGTTCGCGGAGAAGCGCGGCTGGGTCGCGAGCAATCCGTGCAAGCACGTCGAGCTGCCGCGCGCGGGCACGCACGACGACGGCGACATCCGCTACCTCAGCCCCGAGGAGGTCGAGGCGCTGCTGCCGGGCGGTTCCGGACGACGACCTCGGCTGCACCGAGCGTCTGCTGTACCGCGCCGCCGCGATGACCGGTCTGCGCCAGGGAGAGCTGCTCGCGCTGCGCTGGCGTGACGTCGACTGGCCGGCAGGTCGCGTCCGGGTGCGTCGCAGCCTGGTCCGCGGCGAGTTCGGGACGCCCAAGTCACGTCGAGCGTCCCGCTCGGTCCCGCTGGCCGATGCGTTGGCGGCCGCGCTGGACGCGCATCAGCGCGCGCTCCGCCTACCCGGGCGATGACCACCTGGTCTTCGCCCACCCGCACCTGGGCAAGCCGATCGACCGGTCCAAGCTGCTCAAGCGCTACAAGGCTGCCGTTCGTCGCGCCGGCATCCGCGACGTGCGCTTCCACGACCTGCGCCACACCTTCGGCACCCGCATGGCCGCCGCGGGTGTCCCGATGCGCACGCTGCAGGAGTGGATGGGCCACCGCGACTTCAAGACCACGCTCATCTACGCCGACTACGCGCCGAGCGCGCAGGAGCGCGAGTTCGTCGAGCGCGCCTTCGCGCCGGAGCCGGTCGGACATCCGCCGAACGCGGGGCGAACCCGCACGGAGATGACCTAGGAGAGACATGGACGAACTTCTCGACGCCCAGGCCGTCGCCGAGCTGCTCGGCGTGCCGAAGGGCTGGGTCTACGAACAGAGCCGCCGCGGGAGCATCCCGACCGTCACCCTCGGTCGCTACCGCCGATATCGCCGCGCCGCGGTGGAGGAGTGGGTGCGCAACCTGGAGGCCGACGCAGCAGCGCCTCCCGGCCGGCGCCGACCCATTCCTCGCTAGTCGAGGACCTCGTCCTCGACCTAACCCGCCCATAGCCGGAGGCGGAGCCGCCGGTCAAGAGCGCCGCGTCAGCGGTCGCGCGAAGCGCGAGCCGAAGGCCGCTCTTGACGGGCGCGGAGGCGGAGGCTACCCAGCACGGCCCGGGGCCCGGGTACGCCCGAGCGGAACGCGCTGCCCCGCAGCCCGTCGCCGGTCGAGTGGCAAGCTTGCACGCTCGATTCGTAGCTCGCTGGCCATCGAGCTATCCAGCTAGCTTGATAGCTCGCTAGCAGCAGGGCTCAGCATGGGCCCGACGATCTGAGCGACGAGAACCCGAGCCGTTGGCTGCCTCGCAATCAGCGCCCGCCGCACGACGCCGCCGCAATCCGCGTCCTTCCTCTGTCGCCAAGCCCAGGCCGGCACTGCCGCTCCGCGCTACATGTCTCTTTAGCTCCGACCGTGCACTTGCCTCCTCTTCGGCCCTACGGAGATCCCACGCCTTTTCATGGGAAGTTTTGAGATGTCATCCATCTTGATTCCCTCACCTGACCAGCTGTCCGAGAACCACCCACCCCTCATCCGCTCTCGTCCCGCCCCTGCTGCTTGAGCCCTTGAACCGATCCCGACCATCCGATCGCCCCTTTAGGGGTGAGTGGGTGGTCGGGGGGCGGAGAACGGGCGAAGAACCCCAGCCGGGGCGGGACGAGAGCGGCCGCCACCCGCGACAACAGGCGAACGGCTCCGATGAGTGCCCGATCGGTGCGTGCGCGATCCGCACGACGGTCCGGCCTCCGGGGCTGGGGCCCGCGGGATCGCCTGGTCCTCTCGACAGCGGCGACGTGGGACACTTCCCGCCATGGTGCGACCCCGTGCCGATCAGCCAGCTGAGCGCGTCGTGGCGCTCGTCGGACCGGGCATCAGCATCGACCGCGAGCAGCCGACCGACTGGGACCATGCGGGCCCGCGGATGCGTGCCATCGCTGCGGCCATGCCATCGCAGACGCACGTCGCTCTGCGCGCGCTGCGTGACGCAGGACGGTTGCACGGCGTCGTGTCGAGCACCGAGCAGCATGCTGCTAACGACGAGTCGGGCATCACCGCGGACGTCGAGTTGCGCGGCTCGGTGCGAGAGTCGCGCTGCCCGGCGGGTATGCGGCTACACCGAGCCGCTGCTGTGCCTGATCGAGATGTTGCCTGAGCCGCACTGCGCTGCCTGCGGAACCGTGCTCGGCCCCGGAACTCCCGCCGAGCCCGATGCGGATCTCTCGAGCCGTCGACCTGGTGCGAGGTGCCGACGTGCTCTTGCTCGTCGGAGCGTCCGCGAGCCACCCGCTGGTTCAGCACGCTCGCAGCGTCGCCGAACTGGATTCCTGATCGCCAGATCGGAAGCCATCGGTCGGCGGCACGGGCCACTCGGGCGGCTGCAGCCACCCCGACGCCGGGGTGAACTCGCCCTTTGCCCTCGTACTTGTAGAAGTTCGTCCGGTCGTTGGGGGGTCCAGCTGACCCGCTTGACCTCGACCCCGTTGCCTTCGCGCCCTGCATGATCGCGTCCGAGCTCTCCGTGGCGCCGGCAGCTCCGGATAGACGACGGCGGCCGACTTGGCCTTGAGGACCTTCCCGGCGAACGTCCCGAAGGGAGATGAGACGTGGACGCCGTCTCCGAACAGATGAACCCGTTCGTGTTCTTCGGGTCGGCCGGACCGGCCGCGACGCTGTAGATCATCGGCTTCTCGCCGTTGATGCTCGAGACCGGCGACTGGCCGGCGATCGCCACGGCGCCGACGGCGATGACGTCGACGTCCTCATCGTTGGCGAGCTTCTGCCCACAGGTCGGCCCTGCTCCTCCGTGGTCGAGGTGAAGCATGTCCGCAGCTCGAGCGGATGCCCGTCGATGCCGCCGAGCTCCTCGTTGAGGTACTTGATCGTCATCTCGGCGCCCGCGGTGCCGCGGCCCGATGTCCGCGGGGCCGCCCTGCGGGTTGACCCAGCCGATCACGATCGGCGACTTGCCCTTGTCCGCGGCGCCGGGCTCCCACCGTGTCTCCACGTAGTCGGTAACGCTGCTGCCACCTTCTGATCGCCCGCATTCGAGCCGTCGTCGAACCTTCGCCCGTTGCGCTCGTGAACTGCTCGTCGTCTCCGCAGGCGGACAGGCCGCCAGCCAGCGCGGCGAGGTCCTCCGGCGCGCGATCGCGCCGCGCGGCTCACGAGGGAGCCGCCTGGTGCGGCACTACGAGCGCCGCGGCGCGTGGGCCGCACGGTAGTTCCTAGGTGTTGGGCACTCCAGACGGTACCGCGCCGATGTCGTAGGTCTGGTTGCGCTCCAGGTCGAGGTACGGGTACCGGGCGACGGTCGCCCGTACATCCTTGATCGGGCCGCCGTGGTTGCCGTGCTGCACGACGACCTCCATGCCGATCTCGGCACTGGCCAGGTCGATGCACCCCGTGCGAGATGACCTCGCGGTAGTGCAGGCTGTAGATCGGTCCCGGACGAGACGCCGACCGGCTTGCCGTCGCGCAGCACGTGGTCCGCGTGCGCGTGGAATCCGCGCAGATGCGGGTGGGTCGGGAGCTCGATCTGGGTTGTACGGCTCGCCCTTCGCGCAGCAGCGAGCCGTAGATGTAGAGGTACGTCCTCCGCGTTCCAGCGCAGCGTGACGATCGTGCGCTTCGGGTCCGCGGACCTCCTGCTCCAAGGCGGCCCCGGCCCGGGAAGTCGTGATCGAAGCGCGCCGCGCGGTGCCAGTCCAGCTCGACCGCCGTGCGCTGACGCGCTCGGCGTGTCCGCCGGGTCGACGCTCCCCGTACGGATGGGACTGAAGCGCCGGGTAGTTGCCGAGGAAGGCCATGTATCCGGCGTCGTTCTCCGCCGCCGCCATGAACGTCCAGATCGACTGCGGGAAGCCGCCTTCCACGTGGTTGACCGTGTAGGTCCGCCACCCGAGCCGCTCGATACCCAGGTCTGCGCCGGCGCGGACCACGGCGTCATAGACCTCCGGGCCCTCCGCGAGCGGGCCGCGCAGCTCGTAGGCCAGCGTGCCGGACATGCCGATCCGGCAGACCTCGGACGTGAGTCCTTCGACCTGCGTGTCCCGGAACTTCAGGAAGCCGATGTCGCGCAGGCTCTCGTCGGTCGCACGCTCCAGGACCTGCAGCGAGGTCGGACCGGCGATCTGGAAGGGGTAGATCTCCTGCACGCTCCGCTCGGACGTCCAGCTCGGTCTGCGTCGACTTGTACAGCGCCCACGGGAGCGACGCGAAGAGCCGGAAGCGCTCCTCGTGATCGCGCTGGAGCAGACCCGTGGGCGGCTACGAGACCAGCGTCGTCGAGCATGATCGCGTGCTTGGAGGCCCCCCGGCTCGAACGTCGAGAAGCCGTTGATGCAGGATCCCCCTCGAGGAACTCCCGCGCGCCAGCGCCCTCGAAGGGTCACCTGCGCCGTGCCCGACAGGCCGGCGTGGATGTAGCAGCCGTGCTTCCAGGACAGGCTCTCGGCCTGCCAGCCGTTGAACTCCCAGGCGCGTGGGATCCCGCCGGCGACCGAGTAGAAGGCGACGTTGTCGTACTCGGGGTGCGGCAGCGATGCGGTGAACACGGACGGCGTCTCGTTCGTCAAAGGGTCTCCTTCGGGTCGCGGAGGTGCTTCGGCCAGATCCCGGGCTTGCCCGGCGACAGGATGCCGTTCGGGTCGAGCGCATCCTTGATGGTCTCGTTGAACCGCCGGTACGCGTGGTTGCCGAAGCCGTACTGCTCGGCCGCCAGGTCCATGAAGTCGATGTGCGCGCGGTACTCCCCGTAGCCGCGATTTGCGGACTCGCGGACGAGCTGCGCGCGAGCGCGTAGGCGGCCCGGCCTGCTGCTCGTCCTCCGTGTCGAAGATGATGAGGGTGACGTGCGCGAAGCGCGCGCGTTGATCGCGTCAGATGCGGCGAAGTAGTCGAGACCTGCGCCCTCGATCATCGATCGCATGAAGTCGCGGCGGCAGGGCGTCTCGCCGGTCATCGGCGCAACCGGCAGAATCCCACGTGGCCGCCCTGCTCGCCGCCGTACCAGGTCGCCATGGCGTTGATGCGAGGTTCGGCATGCCGGCCTGGACCAGCTCGTGCGGGTCCTCGAGCGTGGCCGCAGTCCTCGGGCCGCACTTCGTGCCCCAGACCTCCCCGCCCGCATCGCGGACTCGAATGCCCGCTTGATCTTGTCGAACTGTGGTCCGCGAGGCCTCGTCCCGTACAGCGCAAGCGCATCGTCCAGCGGCCGAACTCGAGCTCGCCGCCATGCCTGCAGGATGTCTCGGGGATCGGGCCGTCGCCGTCCCACCAATGGTCGCGCCTCGACACGACGGCGGCCGCCGACATGTTCACGATCTGGGGCACGATCCTGATCGTGTTGTCGAGCGTCGGGCGCGCAGGGTGTCGACGAGCGGCTCCGGCAGCCCGTCGTCCGTAGATGCGCACCAACAGGGCATGTACACCTCGGGGGACGGCTGCAACCAGTAGCCCATCTTCGTGACGATCCCGAAGTTCACTGCATGAAGAGCGGGTCCGGTGTGGGTCCAGCCCGCGCTTGTAGAGTGCCAAGCCTTGCTGCCCGGCATCGCGCCCATGCCTGTTCGCATCAGTCGCCGTTCGGCAGCACCACCTCCATGCCGCACCGCGCCTGTTGGTGCCTACGGCAAGTAGGTCAGGCCGTGGTCGAGGGTGTTGCCGATCACACTGCCCCAGCCGACGTCCGCGATAGAGGCGTCAGCCTATGCCCGCCCGCCTTGATCGCGTCGTAGAGGTCGAACCAGCGCACGCCCGGCTCCACCACGGCGTACGCAGCTCCTCGTTGATCTCGAGCACCCGGTTCATGTCGCGCAGCGAGACGATCACCGAGCCCTTGACCCGCGGCGCGGACCGCCGTAGCCGTTGTTGCGCCCCTGCAGAGCGTCCACAACGGGACCCTGTGCTCGTTCGCGATCCGGACGACCTCCTGCACCTGCTCGACCTCCTCGGCGCGACGACCGCGGCGGCGGTGTAGCGTCCCATGACCGAACGAGAACGGGTCCCGATACTCGCGGAGCGCCGCGTCGGAGGTGAGGACGGCGTCGCGCCGAGCGCGCGGCGAACGCGTCGAGCGCCTCGCTCAGGTGCTCCGCGAGATGCCTGGCGGGAGGGGTCTGTTGGGATCAACGGTCAGGGCCATCCGGCGACCGTGCCCGCCGCGAGCCGTGCTGCATCGGGGATGTCCGCAAAGTTGCGGTCAGGGCCGGCTGGTGTCGCCGATGCCGCCGCCATCGGCCAGCGTGCGGACGAGCTCGACGCGCGAGCGGACGCCGAGCTTGTCGAAGGCGTGCGTCAGGTGGTGCTCGACCGTCCGTCGGCTGATGAACAGCAGGGCGGCGATCTCCTTGTTCGTCGCCCCCTCGCTGGCATGTAGCGCGACCTGACGTTCCTGGGGGGTCAGCGCGGCCATGGTGGACCGGTCGGCGCGGGTGGCGCGACGCGCGCCCTCGCCTGCGGCACGAAGCTCGGCCCGGGCACGGTCGGCGAACGTGCGGTCCCGACGGCGTCGAACACCATCAGCGTCGGCCGGATCTGCTCGCGCGAGCCAAGGCGACGGCGCGTGCGACGCAGATGCTCCCCGAACAGCAGCCGCAACCGTGCGGTCTCGAACGGCACGGCTGGGATCCCGACACCCGGATGCCTCGAGGTAGTGCTGGTCCGCCTCGTCGCCGTCGGCGAGCAACGCCCGGACGGAGGCCCGCATCGCTCGCGTCCAGGTCGATCCCGCCGCGTCCGCCCACGCCTCGAAGCGTTCGGCCGCGTCATGCGCGGCGCCCCGCTCGCCCGTGCGCGCGGCGGCCTCGACGAGGTCCGGCGCGCTCTGCAGCGCGATGAGCGGGTGCGAGAGGTCCCCGTCGCCCTGTATCTGGCGCAGCGCGGTCAACGCCTCCGCCGGCCGCCCGCACGCCAGCTCGAGCCGTCCGAGTGCCCAGAGGGAGTTCGCGGCGTTCAGCGCCATCCCATGGCGGGTGGCGATCTCGAGGGCCTCCAGGGCGTGTGCTCGACAGCTCTCCTCCTGGCCGGCGCGCCTCGCCCAACGCGAGCAGCGCGAGCATGCCGCTGGTCTCGCCCTCCTGATGCGTCTCGCGCGCGAGTGCGAGGCCTCGTGGCGGACGTCACGCCCTGGGCGAACCGGCCGCGCCACAAGTCGATCCCCGCAGCCATGGACAGCGCGTGGACCAGTCCGCCGATCTCGCTTCGCTCGCGCAAGGAGCGGATCACACGCTGGAAGCCGAGCAGCGCGGTCTCGTCGTCGCCAAGGAAGAGCGCTGCGGTCGCCGGGACCATCGACGGCGCGCCGTTGGGCTCGGACGTGACGATGGCCGCCCGCAGCGACGCGGCCGCCTCGGCGTAGCGACCCTGCATGATCTCGGCGCTTCCGATGAGGAGGCCGAGGCGCGACGCACAACCGGGTGGGTCCGCTGTGCGCAGGTCGAGGGCCAGCGATCGGGTCTCGGCCGCCCAGTCGACGCGTCCAGCCCACCAGGACGCCTCGGCCGCGCACTCCAGCACGGCGGCGGCGGCGTCGGGTCTGGTCGTCAGGGTGGCGCGCGCCGCGATGATCGACTCGTCGAACGCCGACGCGAGGTCGCCGCGCTTGAGCGCGCAGACGGCCCGCAGCGTCGTGACGTCGGTGGGATCGGGCGGATGCGACGCCTCGCCCGCGCGGTCGAGCAGCGTCAGCGCCCGCTCGATCTGACCGGCGCGCCACGCCGCATCCGCGGCTGCCAGCAGTCGCCGACCCCGGGTTCCGTCGTCGGCGCTCAGCGTCGCGGATCGCTCGAGCGGGCGGAGGCGACGCCGTGCGCGCCCCGTCGCTGAGCGTCCTCGGCGAGCCGCTCGAGATCCGCGCCGATCGCGGGATCGATGCCCACAGCGGCGGCGGCCTGATGCCACACCCGCCGCGATTCGTCCGATCCGCCGCCAGGACGTGGGCGAGCGCGAGGTGCGCGCGCCGCCCCGCGCTCGCGGTCGCCGTCCCATGGACGGCCGCCCGGATCAGGGGATGCCGGAACCGGATGGCGCTGCCGTCGATGATGATGAGATCTTCGGCCTCGAGCAGGTCGAGGTCCCGGAGGTCGAGCTCCACGAACTGCGCCGCGCGTCCGATCGTCGCCAGTGATCCCGTGTCGTCGGCGGCGAGCAGCACGAGGAGTTCGCGGGCGTTGTGGCCCAGTGCTCCGACGCGGTCCAGGAACCCGCGTTCGATGCCGCGTCCCGCTCGCAGGACCGCGGGTAGCTCGACCTGACCGGACCTCTGCTCAGGGGTGAGTGAGGTCTGGAGCTCCAAGAGCGCGAGCGGGTTCCCGGCGGCCTGCTCGACCACACGTTCGCGAACGGCGTCCGCGAGCGGATCCTGTGCCACCTCGTCCAGCAATCGGTGCGCGTCCTCGTGCGCGATCGGCTCGAGCTCCACGCACGGCAGGCCATCGAACGCGGCGAGCCGCGGCTCGGCCGCGCCGTGATCAGGAGGACGACCCCGTCGCTGTGGAGCCGACGGGCGACGCCCGCGAGCGCGCCCAGGGAGGCGTCGTCCAGCCAGTGCGCGTCGTCGACAACGCAGAGCAGACCGTCGGTGCCGGCGCTCTCGGTGAGGAGGGTCAGTGTCCCGAGCGCGACCAGGAACGGGTTCCCCAGAGGCCCGTCGGCCATCCCGAAGGCGCGTTCCAACGCAAGCTGCTGCGGCCGCGGGATGTCCGCGAGCCGCGGCAGCAACGGGCCGATCAGCTGGTGCAGCCCTGCGTACGGCAGCTCGGATTCCGCCTGCATCCCGACGGCCTGCAGCACGGTGGTGCCTACGGCCCGCACGGTCGCCTCTTCGATGAGCGTGGACTTGCCGATGCCGGGCTCGCCGAGGCGGACGAGCACCTCACTCGCGCCTGCTCGTCCACGGTCGAGCAGCGCCTGGATGCGTTCGATCTCGGGCTCTCGTCCGTGGAGCGCTCGTGGCGACAGGCGACGAGCGAGGTCCACGGCACGGTCGCCACAGGCGTGCTGCGGACCACAGCGTCTCCTCCGGACGTTGTACGACAATCACCATGATACTCGCTGGGCCGGGCGCGACGTCGGCGCTGGTGGTTGTTACGGACATCACCGATGCACGGCCGCGAGGCGGGCGCGATGGCGTCGGCGGGTCCCGGTCGCCGGTCACGTGGGCGACGTCGCGATCAGAACCGGAGGACCAGTGACTCATCCGAACATCGACATGTATGTCGCGGTGCCCGAACCGGATCTCAGGCCGGAGGACCTGCTCCACCGCGCCGAGGCGCTCCGAGGCCTCCTGCGGCAGGAGCAGCCGAGGACCGAGGAGCTCGGCCACGCGGGTCCCGAGCTGCTGGAGGCGTTCCTCGACGCCGGCTTTCTACCGAACTCTGCAGCCGCGCCGATTCGGCGGCTACGAGTTCGACGTCGGGAGCTGGTACCGGTGAAGAACTCGATCGAGTCGGACGGAGCCGGACCTCCTCGGCGTGGGGCGTCGCCCTCATCGGCGGGCATCCCGTACAGCTCGCCTCGCTCTTCCCGGAGCAGGCGCAGGTCGACTGCTTCGGGGTGACCGGCGACTTCCGAGCACCTTCACGGGCCGCGGCGACCCGCAATGCCATGCCGGTCCATCGGCGGGTGGCACATCGAGGGGACCTGGAATTACCGCTCCGGCGCGCCGCACAGCACCCACTTCATGCCGGTGGTGCTCCTGCCGGGGTGAGCGGCCGGCGCTCGGGTATGTGGTCGTCCCGCGCGACGGCTACGAGATCCTGGACGACTGGCACGGGATGCTCGGCCTGCGCGGCAGCGGCTCGAACTCGATCCGCGTCGACTGCGTCGTGCCCGAGCACTGGCTGATCGACACGAACCTCATGGCGCCGGACTGGCCGGACGATCGCCCGCCCGGCTGGGAGCTCCACGGCAACCCGATGTACTCCGGTCGCGCCGGGGGGTTCTTCGACCTCGAGCTCATCTCGCTCGCCGTCGGGCTCGCGAAGGCGGCGATCGACGAGGTACGAGCAACATCATCACCGACGAAGAAGACGATCGCCCCCGCCGTTCCTGCCGGCGCTTCCACCAGGCCGACTACCAGCGCGCCTACGGGCTCGCGGCCGGCATGGGTGTCGACGGCCGAAGGAGCCATCCTTCTTCTCGACGGAGCGCGTCGCTACCACGCGCACTGCGAGCGCGCGTTCGCCGGCGGCGAGCCCTTCACCCTGGAGGACGACATCGGCCTCTGGCTGCAGGCACAGCACGCGAACCGCCTCTGCTTCGAGGCGATCGACACGCTGTGGCGTACGTGCGGGTCGACACCGACGAAGGACGGTCAGCGCATGCAGCGCTACTGGTGCTGCGATGGCCATCATCCGCAGTCACTTCTCGCAGCAGTTCGACCTGCTGGCAGGGAATGGGCCACGGCTGCACTTCGGACTGCAGGACGGGATGGGCTAGTCGCGTTCGAGTCGCTGCCGCGACCGGGCGCAGGTCCGTTGGGAGGCGCCCGGACGCAGCAGCTGGCCGCGCCGCGCGACTGGAGGAGAGTCGCGTCGCGGGAGCGGACACTCGAAGGATCGGTGTGGCTTGCCGATCCTCCCGCCAGCGCGCCGCCCCGGCCGACGCACCGCATCAGGGATCTCCGACACCCGGGAAGGGCGCGCGCCGCAGCGGGGCGCCACTGGGGCATCTGCGTGGATCCCCGATGCGCGACGTGGATTCCCCGCGCAGGGTGGAGCCCACCCATCGAGGAGGAGCGGAAGCCATGTCAGACCCACAGGCGATCAGGACGACCCACGTCGGAAGCCTCATCCGTCCCGACGACATCGTCGCGATCATGCGGCGGCTGGACAAGGGTGAGCAGGTCGACCCGGCCGAGCGCCAGGCGGCGCTCGAGAAGGGCGTGCGCGAGGTCGTTCGCCGCCAGAAGGAGGCGGGCATCGACATCGTCTCCATGGCGAGTACGGGAAGTCGTCGTGGAACTTCTACGTCGCCAAGCGCCTGGATGGCATCGCCGTGCGGCCGCCGGTCGCGGCGACCTTCGAGGACATGCCGATGACGGCGACCTATGGGAGTGTTTCAGCGAGTTCTACGCGGAGTACTTCCCGACCGAGCAGGACTTCGAGAACCCGGGCGGCGACTTCGCGGCAGTTGGGACCCTCTCGTATAAGGGCCAGGCGGAGATCAAGCGCGACATCGCCAACCTCAAGGCCGCGCTCCAGGCCGGGGCGTCGAGGAGCTTCCTGCGAGGACGCGCGGCGTGGTGCTCCGGAATTCCTCGACGAGTACTACGCTCGCCGCGAGGAGCCCTCACGGCCGTCGCGAATGCGATGGGACAGGAGTACAAGGCGATCGTCGAGGCTGGCCTGTTCGTCCAGGTGGACGCGCGATCTGCCGGGCTGTACGACGACCTGGTCCCGACCGAGCCGAACCGCAACTGTCGCTGGCGGACGGATCGACGCCCTCAACCACGCGCTGGAGGGCATCCCGAAGACCGGGTCCGCTACCACGTCTGCTTCGGAAGCTGGCACGTGCCGCACGTCGCGGACGCCCCGCTGGAGGAGCTGATCGAGCTGATCCTCCAGGTGAAGGCCGGCGCCTACTCGATCGAGGCGGCCAACCCGCGCCACGAGCACGAATGGCGGGTCTGGGAGACGCGAGGCTCCGGACGGCAGATCCTGATCACCGGGCGTCATCACCCACACCACAACTTCGTCGAGCACCCCGAGCTGATCGCCGACCGCATCGTCGCCTTTCGCGAACTGGTCGGGCGCGAGAAACGTCATCGCCGGCACGGACTGCGGCTTCGCCCAGAGCCAGGGCACGCAGCGAGTCCACCCGTCGGTGATGTGGGCCAAGTTCGAGGCGCTCGCGGAGGGAGCGCGCATCGCGTCGAAGAACCTGGGGCTGGTCGGCGCGGCATGACGTCGTCCGCCTCAGTGGTCCACCCCGTCCCCGTGAGCGCAGACCCGGCGCTCGAGATCCGCAAGATCGCCGTCATCGTGGAGGAGATCCACCGGGAAGCCCACGCCGCGTTGGAACGCCCTCTGCGCGTCGCAGCTGCGAGCGCGGTCATTCGCAACCCGTTCGCCGGGCGGTTCGCCGACGACATCAGCGTGCTGCCCGGCTCGTTCAGCGATGAGCTGGGACCGCGGCTGGCCGCGCTGGCCGCGGACGCGCTCGGGACAGAGGTCCGCTCCTTCGGCAAGGCCGCGCTCGTCGGCCTCGGCGGTGAGGTGCACCACGGGTCGATGGTCATCCACACCCGCGCGTTCGGCGATCCACTTCGCGAGCTCGCGAGCGGAGCGGCGATCGTGCCGTCCGCCGAGAAGCGCGGAGGCGGCGGAGCCACGTTGGACGTCCCCCTGCGCAACGCCCAGGACGACGGCACGCTCGCGGGTCTGGACATCTCACGCTGTTCAGCTTCGAGTTGCGGATCGGCGACGCGCCGGCCGACCACGAGATCGTCGTGGTCTCCGCCGTTGCCGACGGGCCGCGTCCCGATCCGCGGCGCAGGTCCTGACGGCGTGGGCGAGCTCGGCTTCATCGGCCTCGGAACGATGGGGGCCCGCAACGCGCGGTGCCTCCTGCAGGCCGGCCATGACCTCGTGGTCTACGACATCGACGCCGCGGCGGTCGACGCGCTGACCGCGGCCGGCGCGACGACGGCTGCGGACCCCGCGGACGTCGCGCGGCGATCGGACATCGTGTTCGTCTCGCTCCCTGACTCGCCGCAGGTGATCGAGGCGGCTCTCGGCGAGGCGGGCATCGGCAGCCGGAGCGGCGGCCGGGCTGGTCGTGGTGGACCTCTCGACCGTCGCTCCGGCCACTCCACAGCGTCTGGCCGCGGAGCTGGCCCCCGCAGGCATCACGTGGCTGGACGCGCCGGTGAGCGGGTCCGCCGGCGCCGAGGCCGGAACGCTGACCATCATGCTGGGCGGCGATGAGCAAGCGGTCGAGCGTTGCAGGCCCGTCCTCGAGGTCCTCGGCAGGAACGTCGAGTACATGGGACCGTCGGGGGCGGGGGCGACGACGAAGCTCGTGAACCAGCTGGCCGTCGGGGTCCAGCTGCTCGCGTTGTCGGAGGCGTATTGCGTCGGGGTCGCCTCGGGCATCGACGCCGGCCGTCTGTTCGACGTGCTTCGCACGAGCTCGTCGGGCGGGTGGGTCATGGAGAACCTGATCAAGGAGGTGGTCCTCGAGAACTGCTTCGACGATCCGTGGTTCGCCCTGCGGCTCATGCATAAGGACCTGCGATTGGCGCTCGACGCGGCGCGGTCCGTCGACGTGCCGACGGCGGGGACTGCGCTCGCCGAGCAGATGTTCGCGATCGCCGAGGGTCGCGGATGGGGTTCGCTCGACCATTCCGCGGTCATCAAGCTCTACGGGGAGTGGGCAGGCATCGAGCGCTGGTGAGCCAGTCCGGATCATGAGCCGTCCGTGCTATCGACGTTCCCGCAGGGGCCGGTTCGCTGTTCCTCTGGAGGACGCCACGGGCGCGCGCACTGGTTCCACCAGTGGCGCAGGCGGGGCGCCAGGTCAAGCGCAAGCTCAGTCGCAAGTGCGGGTCTGGCGCCCGTCACGATCTCACGCGTCCGCAGGCGGAACGGATGAGTCGAGCGGGTCGGTCTCACCGACGAGGGGGCACACGCGGACCGTTGAATCCCCGAGGATGACCTACGGAGTAGCGGGTGATCAGGTTCGGGCCGACTTGCGTCGCGAGGAGAGGCGGCGCGCGGGCGAGCCGGATCGACGCGCGGTCCGGTATCTCGTCGGGCGTCAGAGCGTGAGGAGGACCTTCGTGGCGCGGCGCTCGTCCATGGCCTTGTAGCCCTCGGCCGCCTGGTCGAGGGGAAGTGTGAGGTCGAAGACCCGGCCGGGATCGATCTCGCCGTTCCAGACGAGGTCGATGAGGTCGAGCTCGAGATCGACGACGAGACCAAGGTGTTCCTCGGGCTGATCCATCACGAGGACGGCCGTGAGGGCTTCGAGCGCCGTGTCGAGCTGGCGCGACGCCACCTGGCCGATTTCGGCGTGGCGGGGGTCTGCGGGTACGGTCGCGTCGACCCCGGCGAGCTCGACCAGGTCCTCCGCGTGCACCGCGAGTGCGCGCAGTCATTGCCGGGACGCGGGTGAGTCGAGCGGCAGGACCGTCTCGGTCGATCCGTCGACGACGCGGCGCACGTCGGATACCTGTCAATACCCGAGGGTGACCCCTCGGAGCGGCGGCGATCGGGTTCGGGCCGGCGTGTGCCGCGGAGAGGCGGCGTGCCGAGCGAGCAGGATCGACGTGCAGTCCGGCGCCTCGTTCGCCGATCAAGCGTGAGGGGAGCCTTCGTGGTGCGGCGACCGTCTCTGGCCTGTAGCCCCTGGCCCTTCCAAGCCGACGATCGAGTCAGCGTCCCGGGTACCGACGTGGTACCAAATCCGACCGGCAGCGCTAACACACCAGAAGAAGGGAAAGTACGTGCGCGCACCGAGAACTGCCCTCTCTGGAACTACACGGACGCGGTTGTGGTCCAGGCGGTCGCGGGTTCAAGTCCCGTCGCTCACCCCTTGTAGTGGTCGAGGCGCTCAGCCGCGCGGTTGCAGCCATCATCAATCTCGCGGGGGCACCCGCACGACGACCTCAGTCCCGCCTTCAGGGCTGGACGTGACGCGCATGGTTGCGCCAATGAGCATGGCCCGCTCGCGCATGCCGCGGATGCCGTACGAGGAGCCCCGACGGCTGACGTCGAATCCTACGCCGTCGTCGCGTACGACAAGCACGACTCCGCCGTCATCCGCACGGGTGAGCTTCAGCGCGGCGGTCGTCGCATGAGTGTGCCGCGCGATGTTGGTCAAGGCCTCCTGAGCCACTCGGTAGATGACGAGCTCGTCCTGGGCGGTCAACGGCAGATACTGTTCGACGGTGCGGTCGATGCGCAAGCCGGTCTGGCGAACGAAGAGGTCTGACAGCGCCACGAGCGCGCTCGGCAGACCCAGCTCTTCGAGCGCCTCCGGCCGAAGGCGCTGCGCGATGCGGCGCACGTCCTCGGCGCCGCTGCGCGCCGTCTCGCGGAGCTCGTCGAGCTCGGCGCGAAGACCGTCGGGCGCATCGGCGAAGAAGCTCTCGATCTGCAAGAGCATCGCCGTCAGTGTCTGGCCGACCTCGTCATGCAACTCGCGAGCGATCCTCTGGCGCTCGCCCTCCTGGACCGTGAGTGCCATCTGCGCGCTTGCACGCTGCTCGGCTTCGAGCCGTTCCAGCATTGCGTTGAAGGCGGCCGCCAGCCGGCGGACGTCGCTACCGGCGTCGGGAAGCTCGACCCGACGCCCGGGCTCCAGGGGATCCACTCGGCCCATCGTGTCGATCAGGGACCGCAACGGCCGTAACGTGTGCCGCAAGAAGACGAGGTTGAGGGCCAGCATGGTCATGAAGCCGACGAGCAGGATGAGCAGCTGGTCGAAGGCGATCGGCACCGACACCGTGACCGGCGCGATCGCGAGCAGGAGCGTCGCCGTACCCAGGACCGCCGCGTCGAACAGGAAGACTCGCCAGAACAACGGCAACGAGCGGAACCGGCCGCGAACTCTCTTCCTGATCCGGGGCCTGGCGTCGAGCCCGGAGGCCACGCTGAAGTTGGCGAGACGCTGGTCCGGGCCCGACGTGGGGTGGCCTCGGGACGACATGGGCCAACGATAGGCGCAGCCGGGGTGAATGCCCTTGCCGTGCGCTGTCGAATCCCGGTCGCCATCAGACGCTCCTGCGTGTCCGCACGCCGCGCGGTCCGGCGCTCGGTGTGCATCGGCTGCACTTCGATCTGGTGCAGCTTGGTGGTGAGGCAGCCGAGTAGCTCGCGATAGGACGCGCAGAACGCACGTACTCCGTCCCACGACGAGATCGCGGAAGCTGTGGATGTCAGGCGCGACGAGATCGCCTGGTGCGCTCGGCGCATCGTCGCGCGGATGCGTCCAACCGTGTATGGGCGAACGCGACGAGTTGGAAGGTGTCCGCTGACGCCGGAGCGCCAGCGCCGCGACTGCGATCTTGTGGCCGAGGCGGTCAGGAGATGCAGCACGAGCGCTCTGCGCCGACGCTCGCCGCGCCAAGACGCTCAAGATCTGCGCGTGTCAGAGTCGCTCGACCGCGGCCTGTGGCGGCTCGGCACTGCCGTCGAGGGCGTCCAGACACTCGGTCACGATCTCGTCGACCTCCTCCACCGGACCCCCGGTCGTGAAGATCGGACTTGATCGCGCACAGCAGAGGAGCATGAGCCGGGCGATGACCGAGACCGGTACGGCCCCCGGTTCTCTCAGCCGTGCTGACAGCTCCATCAGCGCGGCGTGATGCGACAGGACGGCTGCTCGACGCAGTGTCGGATAGGACGTCGAGGGTTGCCGCTTGCGAAGCCTCCGGTACGGGCGGCCCTGCCGGCTGGCGTGAGCTCGGGCGACGAGGTCCTCGAGTGCGCGCGCGAGGTCGCGCCGCTCTGCCGGCGGGATCAGGCCGACGGCACGCACGTACAGCTCGTCACTCGTCCATGGATCGGCCCCAGCGGCCAGTGCGGCGTCCAGCTGGGGCTGATGCAACCACACACGGAGGCGTATCAGAGCTCGGCGCGTGCGCCGGACCGGAAGCTCCCCGGCACACGCCGGCACGCGACTGGAAGTGGACACGGTCCCGATGCTGGACCGGACGACCATTCCGCGGCATGGGGCCTGGGCTGCATCCACCGCGCAGCCAAGCCTCATCTCGAGCCTGCGCAGACCGCGTCGGGCGCCGACACCTTTCCTGGCGCTCGGTCGTCGCTCCCTGGATCTCGGTGCATATGGTCGGTGACCTTCTGCGACCCGGTACGTGAGAACTCGGATTGACTGCCGTTCATGGGCGTTCCCCTGAAGACGCGCGTGCTCCGCGCAGACGATCACCCGATCGTCGCCAACCGGACTGATGAGCCGACGATCGAGACGATCGCCGCGTTACCAGGCTCAGGTTCACAGGCCCGGAGATCTCCGAGCGCTGGGGATGGCACTCTCAACGGTCTCGGGGATCCTGACCAGGATCGGCATGGGTCGCCTCGGCCCTCTCGGGCTGCAGCCGGCCGAGCGCTACGAACGCGGCAGACCGGGCGAGCTGGTGCCGGCGGGCGAAGCGACGAGACCTCGCAGGCTGTTGACGCCTGACGCACACGAGCGCTCGCCCAGCACGAAGTCGTCGTGGCCCATCCTTCCTCTCGTCGCGCTTCCTCGGCGGCACCGTCGCTGCACGCGTCAGGGGGCACAGTTCCATCCGTGGCCTTGTCTCGTCTTCGAGCCTGCTGAGGCTTGACGCTCTTTGCCCATGGATGTTCTTTGCAATCGATCCGTTCTTGACTCCCCGGACCTGGCACGCTGTTCGGGAACGATTCAGGCCTCATCCGCTCTCGTCCCGCCCCGGCTGCATTCGAGCCCTTGAATCGAACCCGACCACCCGACCGCACCTCTGGTGTGTGGGCGGGTGGTCGGGTTCGGAGAGGGTGGCGACGCGTCTGTGATGCGATCGCGGCGCCGCAGTCGAACACGCCGCCGCAGCTCGTCGACTAGGGCCGGATGCGAGCGGCGCGAGCGCTCGGTCGCCGCATGATCGGCCACGACTAGCCGGACCGATCTCGTGCCGCGTCGTCGGGCGAGCTCGAACGTTCTGCGACGTCGAGTGGTCGCGGTGTCGCTCCGTGCGCTGCAGCCGCGTCTGCGGGCGGGCTGGCTCGATGATGGGGTGCGATGTCCATACCAGCGCGAGCCCGTTGCGCGTAAACCTGGACGCACCACTCGTAAGCACGC
>CAVVSD010000004.1:0-14454 GCA_963750895.1 uncultured Solirubrobacterales bacterium
TACTGCCATCTGCTTCGAGCTTCAGCATATTGCTCGGCCGACCCGGTCCGTCGAACTCGATCAGCACCCCGGCGGCGCGCGCCTGGTCGACGTCGGCGTCGGTGAAGCGGACCTGCGGCGGGCCGTAGGCGTAGCGGTCGAGCTGCTTGTGCAGCTTCTCGGCGTCGGCGTAGAGCTGCTCGGTCTTCTTGCCCAGGCGCAGCTCGGCGATCTCGTGCGCGCTCGCGGAGTGCAGGTAGGCGGCGAACACCTTGCCGTTGCCGCTGTGGGTCAGCGCGGCGTCGAGCACCCAGCCGGGCTCGCGCGTCAGCCGCTCGGCGGCCCAGGCGTTGCCGTCGTCGAGGTAGGCGATGACGGCGTCGAGCAGGTCGGGCGCGACCGTGCCGATCGCGCGCAGCTGGTCGACGGCGGCCAGGTGGATGACGCCCTCGCCGATCAGCTGCTGCGCGCGCTCGGGCAGCTCGAGGATCTTCACCCGCGCGGTCACGCGCTTCTTGGGCCAGCCGAGCGCCTGCGCGGCGCCGTCCTCGGTCAGGCCGCGGTCGAGCATCGCCTGGACGGCCTTGGCCTCCTCGTAGGGGTTGAGCTGCTTGCGCGTGATGTTCTCGACCGCGCGGTCGGCGTCCTCGGTCTGCGGCGTCGCGCACGACGACCGGCACCTCGGCCAGGCCGAGCGAGTGGGCGGCGGCGATGCGGTGGAAGCCGGCGACGAGCTCGAACCGTCGTCGCCGTCGTCGCGCACGACGACCGGGACGAGCATGCCCTGCAGCTTGATCGAGCCGGCGAGCGCCTTGACGTGCTCGGGGTCGAGCGCGCGGACGTTGTCGGGGACGCGGATCTCGATCGAGCGCGACGTGGCGCCCGGTCTCGTGGGTGGTGGTGGCCATCTGGCCCTCCTGTGGGTTCGGGGCCCGCCCCGCTGGCGGGCCGATCCCCCGCCACCCGCACGCCCGCCAGGGCGTGCCACCCTCGGGTGGCGGGTCGGCCCGGTCAGCGGGCGGCGACGGCTCAGGACTGAAGCCAGTCGCGGTCCCTGCGGAAGTGCAGGGAGCGCAGCTGCTCGCGGGTCTTGCCGATCAGGTCGCCTTCGCAGATCAGGATCTCGTCGGCGTACCAGGTCAGCGCCTCGCTCTCGGTGCCGTCGCTCCAGCGCGCGATCGCGCGGCGCGTGCCGCGCGATCCGAGCGGGAGGTCCTCGAAGCGCAGGACCTCGGTGACGGTCGGGCTGGTGTCCGGAGGCGCTCATCGAGCGACTCCGAGCGTACCGACGGGCGCGGTCGGTGCGGCATGGCGAGCCTCCTGGTCTGGTGGTTGGGCGTTGCTCGGTCAGGGAGCGAGGTCGTCGCTGGCGCGCATCGCCTCGTAGCAGGCGAGCACGGTGCGCAGCGCGTCGACGGCGGCGTCGCCGAACTCGGCGGCGACGGCGAGCAGGTCGTGCGCGCACGGCGGCTCGTCGGTGCTCGCGGCGCTCGATGTAGCGGCCGACGAGCGTGGCGATCGCGAGGTCCTGCTCGGTCAGCTCGGCGCGCTCGGCCGGGTCGGGGTGGTGGCGGTCGATCATCGCTCCGCCTCCTGCAGCTCGGCCAGAGCAGGCAGCACGGGCCGGCGGCCGGGATCACGTCCCAGGTCGGCGGCCTGCTCGAGGTAGTCGGCGACGATCGCCTCGAGCTCGGCCATGCACGGTCAGCTCGCGCTCGATGACGTAGCGGCGGCCCGTCGCCGGACGGCGGGGTCGTCGACGAGGCGCACGACGCCGAGGACGCGCTGGCCGTGGATGACGCGCTCGCCGGCGCTGACGGTGTAGCGGGCGAGCTCGACGCGCTCGTTGGTCTGCCCGGCGCGCCGCGTCTCGGTGACGGTCGGGGTGGTCACGACCGGCCTCCCTTCCAGGTCGCGCTGGATCCGTAGCCGGTCGTCTCGACGCCCTCGATGACCCGGGCGGCGTCGCCGCGGCCGCGGGCCATGTCGTCCTGGACGGCGCGGATCTCGCGGCGGCGGTCGGCGACCGGCTCGGGGCGCCGGCGCTTGAGCTGCGTCGATCGCGCGCGAGGCCTCGGCGCGGGTCCTGCGGCGGCGACGAAGGTGACGCCGCGCTGGAGCGCGAGCTGGCGCAGGTAGCGCTGCTGGCGGGCCGTCGGAGGCGGTCCTGCCGGTGTGGTGGGTGGGTGGTGATCGGTCATGGCCGCGCCTGGGCGCGGCGCGCGGGGCCGTCAAGCCCTGGTCCGTCAGGACTCGCGAAGCGACCCGCAGGGCAGGGCTTGACGGCCCCGATGCGCGCCGTGCTACGGCTGGCGGACAGGACCGAGCACCACCCGCACGCCCTCGCCGCGCGTCGTCGGCGACTACGCGGGTCGGCTATCGGCTGGCGGCGCGCAGCTGCTCGGCGATCCGGCGCAGCGACGCGACGCGGCGCTGGACCTCCGCGCGGCGAGGTGCGTTGCGTTCCTGCATCGCCCTGACGAGCTCGCGCGCGGAGCCCGGCGGCCGGTGCTGCGGTTGTCGGCTGGGTGGCCATCGCGCTCCTCACAGGTTAGGGACGTCGTTGCGGGCGCGTCGAGCCGATCGGCGAGCGCGTCGACGACTCGCCAGCGAGATCGTCGTACTGCTCCTGCAGCTCCGCGACCGCGGCGGCCGCGTCGGTCGGCCGCTTCGGCTTCGTAGCGCAGCCCGGAGGTGCGACAGCTCGATCGGCAGCCGGCCGCGTGCGGCCTGCACGGCGATGCTCACGCATCGCGACGAGCCACCGCGAGCAGCGCGAGCGCGCGCTCGGCATGCAGCAGGACCGGCGAGCCGAGCGCGACGCCGGGCAGCTGCCGCGGTCGTGCCTTCGATCAGCGTGCACCGCGACGCAGGCGACGCAGCGCGCCGACCACGGCCGAGGGCGAGCAGCGCGGCGGCTCATCCGTGCGCCCCACGGCTACGGAGCACGAGCGCGCGGCACCGCGACGAGCAGTGCGACCAGCCGCCGCCGGATGCAGCCCGCGCGACGCCGCCGGCGACGTTCGCTCGCGTGCGCGCCGTGCGCGCTCGCCGTGCGCTCGGCGGCGCGCTGCGCGCGCCACTCGCGGATCGTCATCCCCTCGCGGGATGTCGGTGTGGACGTAGACGAAGTCGTACGGGCCGGCCGGCTCGGTCATCACGCGGCCTCGAGTCCGAACAGGCGGCGCAGCTCGGCGCGCAGCCGCAGGAAGTCCTCGCCGCGGGCGGCGTAGCCGTACAGCGGTGCGGCGAGGTCGTAGATCGTGCCGCCGCGCCGGCAGGCGCCGAAGCAGTACCAGCCGCGCTCGGCGGTCTCGTAGACATGCAGGCTTGCATGCCGGTCCTCGTGGAACGGGCACGGCACCTTGCGATGGCGCGGCACCTCGACGCCGAGCAGCCGCCGCACGTAGACGTCGGGCGCGATCGCCAGCAGCGGGTCGTCGCCGCGATGCCTGCGCCGGCAGCTGGCGTCGAGCGCGCGCGCGCCGGCGCCGGCGGGTCGGGCAGCGCCGCCGACGACGTCGGCCGCGCTCGACGCGCCGGTCGGCGTCGAGCCGGATCGCGTCGACCGGCGGTCGGCGGCTCGTGCTTGTGCGAGAGCGTCCCGGGGACCCGGAGGATCCGCGCGGCGTCGGCGGACGCGGGGTCGGCGCCGAGCGCGTGCGCGAGGCGCCGGTTCGCGCGCTCGATCTCGTCGCGCGCCAGCGGCTCGGTCAGCGGCCAGTAGGCGTGGCAGTTGCTGCCGGTGCCCGAGGCGATCACGATCGACGGCGCCGGCTCGAAGTCCGCGAGCGCGGCGACGGCGTCCTCGCCGTCGCAGTCGGCCCACAGCACGAACGCGCGCTCGACGGCGTCGCGGCCGCCGTGCCGGCGCGTGCGCGGCGCGCAGCCGACGTAGACGTCGGTGCGCCGGCCGAGCGCGATCGCCCGCGTCGCCAGTCCGCGCAGCCGGTCGGGCGGTCGAAGACCTGGCCCATCCGCTGCCCGTCCTCGAGGCGGTAGCGCAGCTCGAGCAGCTCGCCGCGGCCGGCGGTGCCGGCGAGCGCGGCGAGGAACCGGGTGGCGGTCTCGTGGCGGGTGGTGGTCGTGGTGGTCATGGCGGTCACCGTGGAAGTCGTCGGGCCCGCGGCCGGTGCTGCGCCGCGGGCCCGCGATGGTGGTCAGGCGGCCTGGTGGGCCTCGCGCGCCGCGCCGTCCGTGGCGGGCTGGTCGGGGGAGGCCTCGTCGCTGGCCTGACCGTTGGAGCGGCTTGCGGCTGGCGAGGAACTCGACGCGCTCGGCGACGATGTAGATCCGGGAGGCGTAGCTGCCGTCCTGGGTCTGGAACTCGTCGAACAGCAGGCGGCCGTCGACGGCGATCTCGCGCCCGGCCTTGAGGTACTGCGCGCACGCCGATGGCCTGGGCGTCGAAGCACTTGACGTCGAAGTAGCCGTCGTGGCCCTGCTTGCCGGCGCGCTTGACGGCGATCCGCAGCGTGCAGATCGCGGTCCCGTTCTCGGTCTCCAGGAACTTCGGGTCCTTGGTGAGGTGGCCGGTGCCGGTCCAGCGGTTCATGGTGTCCTCCTTGCCCCGCTGCTCGGGGCGGGTTGTGTGTCTGACAAGGCGGCTACCGGCGCCCGCGTGCGGGGCTGTCAAGCCCTGGTCCGACAGGACTCGCGCAGCGACGCGCAGGGCAGGGCTTGACAGCTCCGCTGCGTGGGTGCCGACGATGCAGCCGATGGCAGGCACACGGCCCGCCTGAGCAGAGGCGGCGGACACCGACGCGCTGGACCGGCATCCGCCTCGCCTCCGGACACGACGTGCCCGGACCGCGAGCCACGGACCGCAGACCGCACGCCCGCGATCGCCGGCGACGCGCCGGCGCGGGACTCGCGACGGGGCTGAGCGGTGGAGTGCTTCGGCGACCGGGTCGGTGACATGCGCCTCTACCGCTAAGGAGCCGCGCAGCGCCGAATCTGGCCCCCTGCCCGAGCCGACCTGCCCGCCGCCACGCGACGGCGCCGGGCCCGCCGCGCAGCAGCCGTCGGCGCCGCGACGCGCGACGGCGAGCGCAGCGCGAGCCGCGCCGGCGCCGGCGACGCGCACGCGGCGCGAGCTCGGCGCGGGCAGCCCGACGCGGCGGCGAGCGACGCCGGGACGCGACGACGACGGCGAGCAACGCACTCGACGGTCGCGCGCACCACGAGCACCACGAACGCGACGACGACACGCTCGACCTCCACCCCGACGCGCGTCCGCTCTCGCTACCTCACCTTCCCGTCCTCGCTCGCCTTCCGCGCGACCGACTCCCTGACTGCCTTCCCGTCTCTCCTACTCCCTTGCTCATCCTCATGCTCGACCACCTTCCTGCTTGCCGCCGCCCCGCCTCCGGCCCTCCCGCTCATTGCCTGGGCTGCCCTGCCAGATTTATCTGGCAGGTCGAGGAAGGGGGGTCCAGCGCGAAGCGGTGGACCCCCCTTCCTCGAAAGCCCAGGCGTAGAGCGGAATCTGGGCCGGAGGCGGGGCGGCGGCCTGTTCGTCTCCTAAGACGAACACCAAGAGACGAACACCTAGAAACGAACACCCAGAGACGAACACCTCGCGGGCGAGGTCAGCGCCGGTGCCGGTGCGCTGAGCGAGACGACCTCGCACGGGCGCGTGACAATCGTCGGGTCAGTGGCTTGAGGCACTTTGAGTCATCGCCGCGTCAGACCCACATTGGCGTCAGACGACCTACCGTCCGGGAACGCTCCGCCGGGCGGCCGCGGCTGATCGGGCAGGCTTCCCTCAGACCGATGCTCCACCTCCACCGAGCCACCCGCACCGACGCCCTCGTCGACGCCCTCCGCGAGACCCTCGCCACCCCGCTCGCGGATCCGTTCGCGGCCGAGGTCGTCGCCGTGCCGTCCAAGGGCGTCGAGCGGTGGATCGCACAGCGGCTGTCGCTCCACCTCGGCGCGACGACCGATCGCCAGGACGGGATCTGCGCCAACGTGGCGTTCCCGTCGCCACGCCGGGTCATCGAGAGCGCGCTGGCTGCCGCGTCGGGCATCGACCCCGACGAGGACCCGTGGGGTCCCGGTCGTGCGGTGTGGCCGCTGCTGGAGGTGGTCGACGAGCACCGCGACGAGCCCTGGCTCGGCGCCCTCCACGCACACCTCGAGCGCTCCCGGGGGCGGCTCGGCGCGGTGCGGCACATCGCAGGGCTCTTCGATCGCTACGCGCTGCACCGGCCGGAGATGCTGGCGGGGTGGGCCGCGGGGGACGACGCCGGCCTGCCCGACGACGCCCGCTGGCAGGCGGAGCTGTGGCGTCGGCTGCGTGCGCACCTCGAGGTCCCGAGCCCGCCCGAGCGCCTCGCCGCCGCCTGCGAGCGCCTCCGGGACGAGCCGGAGCTCGCCGACCTCCCGGACCGCCTCGCGATCCTGGGCCTCACGCGCCTGCCGGCCGCCCGGCTGCAGGTTCTCAGCGCGATCGCCGCGCATCGCGACGTCCACCTGCACCTCCTGCACCCGTCGCCCGCCCTCTGGGAGAAGGTCGCCGCGACGCTCGACGACGCCGTGAACCCGCCTCGTCGCCAAGACGACCCCACCGTCGCCTTGCCGAACAACCGCCTCCTCGCCTCCTGGGGCCAGGACGCGCGCGAGCTGCAGGTCGTCCTCGCGTCCTCCGACGCGGCCCACACCGATCAGCACCACGACAGCGAGCTCACCGAGCCCAAGACGCTCCTCGCTCGCCTCCAGGCCGACATCCGGGTCGACGCCGCACCGCCGGATGACGCCGACGACCGCGCGCCGCTCGACCCCGACGACACGAGCCTCACCGTCCACTCCTGCCACGGCCGCGCCCGCCAGGTCGAGGTCCTGCGCGACGCGCTCCTACACGTCCTTGCCGACGACCCGACCCTCGAGCCGCGCGACGTCATCGTCATGTGCCCGGACATCGAGACCTACGCGCCGCTGATCCACGCGACGTTCGGCTCGGGCGAGGTGCTCGAGGAGGTCCTGGACGACGCTGCGGAGCACATCGATCTGCCCGACCGTCCTGACCTGCGGGTGCGTCTGGCGGACCGGGCGTTGCGCCAGACCAACCCGGTGCTCGGCGTCGTCGCCCGGCTGCTCGAGCTCGCGGACGCGCGCGTCACGGCCTCGGAGGTCTTGGATCTGGCCGACCGTGAGCCGGTCCGCCGGCGCTTCCGGCTCGACGACGACGACGTCGCCCGCGCGGAGGGGTGGGTGGCGGCCTCGGGCATCCGGTGGGGTCTCGACGCGCCGCACCGCCAGCCGTTTCAGCCTCGAGCGATTTTCCGGCGGCACCTGGCAGGCGGGCCTGGACCGCGTCCTCGTCGGCGTCACCACGACCGAGGCCGACCGCCGGCTCGTGGGCGGCGTCCTGCCGCTCGACGACGTCGGCAGCTCCGACATCGACCTCGCGGGCCGCCTCACGGAGCTGGTCCACCGACTCGGGCACGCGCTCGACGCTCTCGCACAAGCCCAGGCGCTCCACGCGTGGGCCGACGCGATCCTCGAAGCCGCGGACGCCCTGACGGCCACGGCACCCCGCGACGCCTGGCAGCGCCAGGAGCTCGCGAACCTCCTTGCCGACGTCCTCGCGGAGGCGACGGCAGACGCCGAGCCGGCGCCGACGCCCCTGGAGCTGGCGGACGTCCGCGCGCTCCTGGCCGACCGCCTCCGCGGCCGCCCCACGCGCGCGAACTTCCGCACCGGCCACCTCACCATCTGCACGCTCGTGCCGATGCGCGCGGTCCCGCACCGCGTGGTCTGCCTGCTCGGCCTCGACGACGAGGTCTTCCCGCGCACGGGGACGCGAGACGGCGACGACCTCGTCCTGCACGACCCGCACGTGGGCGACCACGACGCCCGGCTCGAGGACCGCCAGCTCCTGCTCGACGCGCTCATGTCCGCCAGCGACCGGGTCCTGATCACCTACAGCGGGAAGGACGAGCGCACGAACGCGCCGCGTCCGCCCGCGGTCCCGGTGGGTGAGCTGCTCGATGTGGTCGATCGCACGGTCCGTGTCCCCGACGGCCGTCCTCGCGACCGCATCGTCGTCGAGCATCCGCTGCAGGCGTTCGACCCCCGCAACTTCACGCCCGGCGAGCTGCGCACTGACGCGCCGTGGGGCTTCGACGCGCCCACGCTGGCCGGCGCCCGCGCGCTCGAGGGCCCGCGCACGTCGCCGGGCCGCTTCCTGCCGGGCCCGCTGCCGGACGTCCCCGGCCCGGTGGTGGAGGTCGACGACCTCGTGCGCTTCGTGCAGAAGCCGGTGCGCACGTTCCTGCGCCGCCGCCTCGGCATCACGGTCGGGGACTACGACGACGAGATCGAGGACGCGCTGCCGATCGAGCTCGACGACCTCGAGAAGTACGGCGTCGGCAACCGATTGCTCGACACGCTCCTCCACGGAGCCACGCCGCAGGCCGCCGTCGACGCCGAGTTCGCGCGCGGGTTCCTGCCGCCGGGCGCGCTCGGGCAGGCGGTCGTCGACGAGGTCTGGCCGAAGGTCGGCGCCGTGCTCACGTGCGCGCGTGACGTCCTCGACCTGCAGACCGAGCCGGAATCGGTCGACGTCCGGGCGGTCCTGGCCGACGGCCGGACGCTCAGCGGCACGGTCTCCGGCGTCGCCGGGGACGTCCTGCGCTCGATCTCTTACGCGACCCTCGGCCCGCAGCACCGCATCGCCGCGTGGGTGCGCCTCGTCGCGCTCACCGCGGCGCACCCCGAGCGTCCGTTCCAGGCGATCACGGTCGGACGCCGCAAGGCGCAGGCGTCCGTCTCGCGGATCGGGCCGCTCGGTGACGATCCGGAGAGCCGGCGCGCGACCGCGCTCGAGTACCTCGCCGTGCTCGCCGACCTCATGGACCGCGGGCTGCGCGAGCCGCTGCCCATCGCCTGCAAGACGTCGCACGCCTACGCGGAGGCGGCGAGCAAGGGGTTCGACCCGCCCGGACGGTGGGCCTCGCGAGAGTGGGCCTCGGAGTTCCGCTTCGACAAGGAGGACAAGGAGCCCGAGCACCTGCTGGCCTTCGGCGGCCAGCAGCCCCTCGGATTCCTGCTCGCCCCGCCGCCGCGCCCTGACGAGCGCGACTGGCACGCCACCGACGGCACGCGCTTCGGCGTCCTCGCCCGCCGCCTGTGGGCCGGCGTCTTCGCCCACGAGAAGGTCGAGACACGGTGAGCGAGCCCCGCCGCTTCGACGTCCGCGGTCCACTCCCCACAGGGGTGACCGTCCTCGAGGCGAGCGCGGGGACCGGCAAGACGTACACGATCGCCGCGCTCGCGGCCCGGTACGTGACGTCCGGCATCCCGCTGCACGAGATCCTCCTCGTGACCTTCACGCGCCTGGCCACGGGCGAGCTGCGCGAACGCGTCCGCGAGCGGCTCCTGCAGGCCGAGGAGGGACTCACGCGCGTGCTCGACGGCCAGCCCGCCCCCGACGACGAGGTCGTGCAGCTCCTGGCCACCGGCCCGGCCGACGAGGTACGCATCCGCCGCGACCGGCTCACGCATGCGCTCGCCGACTTCGACGCGGCCACCATCGCCACCACGCACGGCTTCTGCCTCGAGGCGCTCAGCGGCCTGGGGATCGTCGGCGACGTCGAGCACGGCTGCGACGTCACGGAGGACGCGTTCGACCTGCTCGAGGACGTCGTCGACGACCTCTACGTCCGCCGGTTCGGCCCCAAGGACAAGCCGGCCTTCACCCGGCGTGAGGCCCACGAGATCGCCCGCGCCGCTGTCGCCAACCCCAAGGCCACGATCCTCCCGCTGGAGACCACCGGCGACGAGCGGCCGGCGATGCGGGCGCGACTGGCCGGCGTCGCGCGCGACGAGCTCGAACGGCGCAAGCGGCTGTTCGGGATCCTGACCTTCGACGACCTCCTCACGCGCCTCGACTCCACGCTCGCCGATCCCGCGACCGGCGCGTTCGCTGTCGCCAAACTGCGCGAGCGCTACAGGATCGCCCTAGTCGACGAGTTCCAGGACACCGACCCGATCCAGTGGGACATCGTCCGCCGCGCGTTCGCCGAGAACCTCGAGGACGGCGGGCCGACGCAGCGCGCCCTCGTCCTGATCGGCGACCCCAAGCAGGCGATCTACGCCTTCCGCGGCGCCGACGTCCACGCCTACCTCGCGGCCGCGCGCGTGGCGGGTGACCAGCAGACACTGGCCACCAACTGGCGCAGCGATCAGGACCTCATCTCCGCGCTGGACGCCATGTTCGGCGGCGCCCGCCTCGGCCACGACGAGATCCTCTACCGCACGGTCGAGGCGGTCCCCGCGCATCGCGACCGCCGGCTGCACGGCGCGCCGTCCGACGCGGCGCTGCGCATCCGGGTCGTCCAGCGCGCCCACCCCGCGGTGGCGGTCACGCAGCAGGGCAAGGCGTCGGCCCAGAGCGCGCGCGAGCACGTAGCCGACGACGTCGCCGCCGACATCGTGCGGGTGGTGTCGTCGGACGCGGAGATCGAGGAGCGCTCGCCGTCGGGCGAGACGACCGGCACGCACCCCGTCGGCCCGGGTGACATCGCCGTGCTCGTGCGCAAGCACACCCAGGCGACGCTCGTGCACGACGCGCTGCGCCGCGTCGGGGTGCCCGCGGTCATCAACGGCGCCGGCAGTGTCTTCGCCAGCGACGGTGCGAAGGCGTGGCAGGACCTCCTGCAGGCGCTCGAGCGCCCGACCTCGGGCCCGCGCGCCCACGCCGCCGCCCTCACGCCGTTCCTGGGCTGGTCCGCCCAGCGGGTGGCCGAGGCCGACGACGAGACCTGGGAGTCAGTCCACCGCCGCCTGCACGGCTGGGCGCGCGTCCTGCGTACCCGCGGCGTCGCCTCGCTGCTGGAGGTCATCACCACGTCCGAGCGGCTGACCGAGCGTGTCTTGGAGCACGTCGACGGCGAGCGGCGCATGACCGACCTGCGCCACGTCGGCCAGCTCCTGCACCGCGTCGCGGTCGACGAGCGTCTCGGCACCACCGCCCTGGCGGGCTGGCTGCGCGCCCGGATCCGCGCCGCCGTCGAGGAAGGTGGCGACGAGGAGCGCACCCGGCGGCTGGAGTCCGACGCCGACGCCGTGCAGGTCCTGACGATCCACCGCAGCAAGGGCCTCGAGTTCCCCATCGTCTACTGCCCGTTCCTGTGGGACACGATCTGGCGCGACGACAAGGTGGCCGACCCGGTCGTCTTCCACGACGACGACGGCGCGCGCAAGGTCGACGTCGCGCTCGAGGGCTCGGCTTACGCCGCGCACGCCGCCCGTGCGGTCACGGAGGAGGACGGCGAGGAGCTGCGCCTCGCCTACGTCGCGCTCACGCGCGCGCGTCACCAGGCGGTCATCTGGTGGGCGGGCACGCGCGACACCTGCACGTCGCCGCTCAGCCGCCTGGCGTTCGCGCGCGAGGAGGACGGCACCGTGCGCCCGCGCTCCGACGTGCCGTCCGACGAGGACGCAGCCGAGCGGTTCCGCCGGCTGGGGGAGGCCGCGGCCGGGTGCATCGCCGTCGAGCGCTGTGACCCGGGCCCGCTCACGCGGTGGCAGCGGCCCGCGCCACCCGATCGCGAGCTCTCGACCGCGCGCTTCGACCGCGAGATCGACCGCCGCTGGCGCCGCACGTCCTACAGCGGGATCACCGGCGCCACCCACGACCCGGTCGTGACGAGCGAGCCGGAGGCGCGGCTGCGCGACGACGAGGCGCCCGACGGGCCGCCGGCCGCAGCGAAGGCGTCCGACGAGGAGGCGGCGCTGCGCGACGTGCCGTCGCTCCTGGGCGACATGCCGGGCGGGACGCGGGTGGGGACGTTCGTGCACCACCTGCTCGAGGGGGTCGACTTCGCTGCGACCGACCTCGAGGTGCAGCTCCAGTCCGCGATGGCGCGCGAGCTCGCCCGCCGCCCGCTCGACGTGGGCGATCCAGCCGCGGTGCTGGCGGGGATGCGTGCGGTCCTGGAAACGCCGCTGGGGACCGCGGCCGGCGACGTCCGGCTGGCCGACATCGCCGCCGCGGACCGGCTGGACGAGCTGGAGTTCGAGCTGCCGCTCGTCGGCGGAGACGTGCCGAGCGGGCACCTGACGCTCGACGCGGTGGCCGACCTGCTGCGCGCGCACGTTCCCGCGCGGAACGCCCTTGCACGGCTACGCCGACCGGCTCCGCGACGAGCGGCTGCAGCGCGACCTGCGCGGCTACCTGACGGGCAGCATCGACGCCGTCCTGCGCCTGCCCGGCGGCCGCTTCGCGATCGTCGACTACAAGACCAACCGCCTCGGCGGGCCCGACGAGCCGCTGACCGCCTGGCACTACCGGCCCGCCGCACTCGACGCCGCGATGCAGGACTCGCACTACGGCCTGCAGGCGCTGCTCTACACCGTGGCACTGCACCGCTACCTGCGCTGGCGGTTGGCGGACTACGACCCGGACCGGCATCTCGCCGGCGTCCTCTACCTCTTCGTGCGCGGCATGGGCGGGGCGGACACGCCGGTGGTGGACGGCGAGCCCTGCGGCGTGTTCACCTGGCAGCCCAGCGGGGCGCTCGTCGGCGCGCTGAGCGACGTCCTCGACCTCGGAGCGGTCCCGGCATGACCTACGCGGATCCCTTCGACGTCCGGCGCTCGCGGGCCGCCTCCGGGCTGCTCGCCGCGTTCAACGACGCGGGCGTGCTCGCCGCCGCCGACGTTCATGTGGCGCGGCGGCTCGCCGCGCTGTACGGCGAGCCCGCCGACGGACCGGTGGCGCTCGCCGCCGCGCTGGCCGTACGTGCGCCCCGCCTGGGCCACGTGTTCGTCGACCTGGCGACCATCCGCGACACGGCGACGGTCGACACGGACGAGCCAGTCGACATCTCCGAGCTGCCCTGGCCGGGCCCGGATGCGTGGACGGCGGACGTCGCGGGGAGTCCGCTAGCCGTGGGCGACGGGCCGCGGCCGCTGCGCCTCGACGGGTCGCGCCTGTACCTCGACCGCTACCTCGGCGAGGAGCGTCAGATCGCCGACGACCTGATCGCGCTCGCCGGTGGTCCGGCGCCGGCAGTCGACGATGCGCTGCTCGGCGACGGCGTCCGGCGGCTCTTCGGCGACGAGGTCGCCGGCCGGCAGGCGCTCGCCGCGGCGGCGGCCGTGGCCGCGCGGGTCTCGGTGGTCGCCGGCGGTCCCGGCACCGGCAAGACCACCACCGTGGCGCGGATCCTGGCGCTGCTGCACGAGCAGGCCGCTGCAGCGGGCGCGCCGCCGCCCCTGATCGGGCTGGCCGCGCCGACCGGCAAGGCCGCCGCGCGCCTGCAGGAGGCGGTCCACGAGGAGGCGGCCCAGTTGCCGGTGCAGCCCGCGGTTCGCGACCAGCTCCTGGCGCTGGACGCCGTAACGCTGCACCGCCTGCTGGGCTGGCGCTTCGACAGCGAGACACGCTTCCGCCACGACCGCGGCAACCGGGTGGCCTACGACGTGGTCGTGGTCGACGAGACGTCGATGGTGTCGCTGTCGCTCATGGCCCGGCTGGTGGAAGCGGTGCGGCGCGACGCGCGGCTCGTCCTGCTCGGCGACCCCGGGCAGCTCACGTCCGTCGAGGCGGGCGCGGTGCTGGGCGACGTCGTCGGGCCCGCCGCGGACACGCTGCGGATGTCAGAGGGGGCGCGGTCGCGGCTGTCCGGCGTGGTCGGACACGACGTTGCGGCGGAGGACCCGCCAGAGGGCGTCGTGCTGGGCGACGGCATCGTCGTCCTGGACCGCGTGCGCCGGTACGGGGGCGGGATCGCCGCGGTGGCGGAGGCCATCCGCCGCGGGGATGGCGACGCGACGATCGCCGCCCTGGAGGCCGGTGCCGAGGACGTGCAGTGGATCGCCGAGGACGTGGCGGCACCGGGGGACCCGGCCGCGCTGAACGTCGTGCGCGAGGGTGCGGTGCAGGCGGGGCGGGCGGTGAACGAAGCCGCGCGGGCCGGCGACGCACGCGCCGCGCTCGAGGCGCAGGGCGGGTTCCGGATCCTGTGCGCCCACCGCCGCGGCGACCACGGCGTGTCGACCTGGAACACCCGTGTCGAGGGCTGGCTCGCGGCGGCGGTGGAAGGCTTCGACGCGAGCACGCGCTGGTACGTCGGCCGGCCGGTCCTGGTCACCGCCAACGATCACGAGCTGCGCCTCTACAACGGTGACGCAGGTGTGGCGGTGGCCGACGGAGATCGCGTCCGCGTGGCGTTCGAGCGCCGCGGCGGTGTGCTGACGGTCAGCCCGGCTCGCCTGGAGGCCGTCGAGACGCTCTACGCGATGACCATCCACAAGGCGCAGGGCTCGCAGGTCGGGACCGCGGCCGTCCTCCTCCCGCCACCCGAGTCCCGGATCCTCACCCGCGAGCTGCTCTACACGGCGGTCACGCGCGCGCAGGAGCGCCTCGTGCTCGTCGGCCTCGAGGCGACGATCCGCGAGGCGGTGGCGCGGCCGGTCGCGCGGGCGTCGGGGTTGCGCGAGCGGCTGTGGGACAAGCGCGGA
>CAVVSD010000005.1:0-401611 GCA_963750895.1 uncultured Solirubrobacterales bacterium
GTCCCGGCGCAGGGCTTCTCGAACCTTTCGCAGACGTTTCCAACTTGCCGGCCGATGGTGCTTCGCTCGGGCGAGCCTCGGCCGCGGTGGGCCGCTTCGGCGTGTTCACCCGTGGCGGCCGAGCAGTGTTGCGTGGATCTCGTGGATGGCGGGGCCGGGCGGGATGCCGAGCTCGTCGCGGAGCAGCGTGCGGGCGCGCTCGTACACGTGCGAGCGCTTCGGCCACGTTGCCGCGCGCGGCGAGGGCCTGCATGAGCAGCCCGTAGCCGGTCTCGCGGAGCGGGTTGTGCTCGAGCAGGCGGCGCGCCGCGCGCTCGGCGCCCGCGATCTCGGTGCCGCCGAGTCCCAGGCAGGCGGCGGCGTACGCTTCCAGCGCGCCGTCGAGCGCGTCGTCGAGTCGTCGCCGCCACGAGTCCAGCCACGGAAGGTCGTCATGGTCGGGCAGCAGCGGGCGCGCGGTCACGTACCGCGCGCAGAGGGCGGCGCTCCAGGCGCGCGCCCACTCGCCTTGCACGACGGCCGACTCGGCACGATGCAGGGCGGCCAGCGCCTGCTCGACGTCGACGCGGGCGTCGGGCGGCAAGGCGACGTGCACGCTGCCGCGACCGGCGAGGACGTCCGCCCCCACGGCGGCGCGCAGCTTTGACAGGAGCACGGTGAGCGCCGAGGCGCGGTCGGCCGGCAGCTCGCCGGCCCAGATCGCCTCGATCAGCTCGTGGCGGCCGACCGCGCGCGGCCGTTGGAGCACGAGGTAGGCGAAGAGCACGCGACCCTGCCGGCTGGGGAAGCGCTGCTCGACGCGGCGGCCGTGGAGCTCGACCACGAAGCGCCCGCAGAGCTGCACGTAGGTGTTGTCCGCGCGCTCCAACCTCGCTCCAACGTTTCGGCCAACATACGCGAAAGGCCGGGACCCGACAATCGCCCTCGATACCAACCATGGCCAGGCAGATCACATGCGAGTGCGGCCAGATCGTCCGCGGCGAGACCGAGGATGAGGTCGTCGACCTCACGCTGGAGCATCTCCGCAGCGACCATCCGCAACTCGCCGACCGGATCACGCGCGACGAGATCGTCGCCCTGATCGAGGTCGTCGAGTAGCACCCGCTTCGCTCGCGCACGCCCGGCCGCGAGCCCGAGGAGTCCTCATGGCGAGCGAGCCCGACCCGCAAAGCAGCCCCGCCTCGTTCTACGCGTCACCGCAAGAGGCGCGTCACGCCAGGCCCGAGGAGTTCCTCTATCTCGCCTGCCTGCACGAGGGCACCGGCGTCGACGAGCCCGACTTCCTCGCCGTCGTCGACGCCGAGGACGGCCGGGTCGTCCACGAGACGCCGATGCCCAACGTCGGCGACGAGCTGCATCACTTCGGCTGGAATCGCTGCAGCTCGGCGTGCCACGGGCCCGATCGCTCGCATCTGATCGTGCCCGGCTTCCGCTCGTCGCGGATCCACATCCTCAACGTCGCCGACGACCCTCGCCGGCCGCGCATCGAGAAGGTCATCGAGCCGCGAGGAGCTGGTCGAGAAGACGGGCTACACGCGACCGCACACCGTCCACTGCATGCCGGGCGACAACGTCGTCGTCAGCATGCTCGGCGACCGCGACGGCGGTGGCGCCGGCGGCTTCGCGGTCCTCGACGCGCGCACGTTCGAGGTCAAGGGCCGCTGGGAGAACGGCGGCGCGCTCCCGCCCTTCAACTACGACTTCTGGTATCAGCCGCGCAAGAACGTGCTCGCCTCATCGGAGTTCGGCGAGCCCAACGCCTACGAGCAGGGCTTCGACATCGAGGACGTCGCCGCCGGGCGCTACGGCAGCCGGCTGCACTTCTGGAACCTGGCCGAGCGCCGCGTCGAGCAGACGCTCGAGCTCGGCGAGACCGGGCTCCTCCCGCTCGAGGTGCGCTGGCTGCACGATCCCGACGCCGACGAAGGCTTCGTCGGCGCCGCGCTGTCGAGCACGATGTGGCGCTTCCACCGCGACAACGGCTCCTTCATGGCCGACCCGGTGATCGCCGTCGAGAACGTCGAGCTCGACGGCTGGCCGTTCCCCGGCGGCGTGCCCGGACTGATCACCGACCTGCTCGTCTCGATGGACGACCGCTTCCTGTACTTCACCAACTGGCTGCACGGCGACCTGCGCCAGTACGACATCTCCGACCCCGCCAACCCGCGGCTGACCGGCCGGCTGTGGCTCGGCGGGCTACTCGGCACGCCCAGCGACGCCGGCCGCGACCTGACGGCGGGCCGCAGATGATCCAGCTGTCGCTCGACGGGCGAAGGCTCTACGTCACCAACTCGCTGTACTCGACCTGGGACAACCAGTTCTACCCCGGGCTGCGCTCGTGGCTGCTGCGGGTCAACTGCTCGCCCGACGGCGGGATGGAGGTCGACCACGACTTCTTCGTCGACCTCCACGACCGCCCCGCCGGCCCCGCCCGAGCCCACGAGGTCCGCCTCCAGGGCGGCGACTGCACCACCGAGATCTTCCAATGATCCCGCTCGCCCACATCGCCGGCATGCCCGTCGAGGAGACGCTCGCCTCGCTCACCCCGGCGCTTCTCTTGGCGTTCGGGGCCGCGTCCGCGACGCTCCGCGCTCGCTTGCGCCGGGCGCGCTCATCCGCCAGGCAAGATGCGCCAAACGCCCAAGACGGGGCCGCGCAGCGCGCGTACGGCGCGCAGATAGAAGCAGCCCGACCACAGCCTGGCTCGCAAGACGGCACAAATCCGCGCGCCGAACCAGCCACGCCGCCCCGCCGACTTCTGCGCTGCGTGAGCGAGCAGGCGCCTCGAGGCCGCCGCGCGCTTTCGTAACGGACGAGACGCAGAAGCGCTGCGCGGTCGGATAAACCCGGGGTTGCATGGCATCAGATACGCCGCCACGGGAGGCGGACAAGCTGATGACCGAGTCGCATTGGTCGGCAGTCGGCTCCCAATCCGACCATCCGGACCCCGGCGATCTCGGCTCGAAGTAGCTACGACCCGGAAGCAGTAGCACTGGGGCATCTCGCAACGCACGTCGATGATCTGGCCATCCCGGGCGAGTTGCCGGAGGATTCCGCGAACTCCCAGGGCCTTCAGCCTCTCAACCGCAGTTTCTCAGCGTCCGCCGCTGCCGCTGGGGATCCAGCTTGAGGGACCTGCTCTTCGTCGTTCATGCTCGGTCTCTCAGTCTTCGAAGGGGCGACACTCGGGCCATGGTCGCCGACGGCGTACACCGACGACGCACTTAGCATGGGTTTCGCAGCGGCAAGCCCCGAGGCCTGTCGCGCGATCGGCGTCAGTTGCCATGCCAAAGGTCGGACCCGGGAATCTTCATCACGCCCGCACAGCGTCGCCTGGATGCCCTACTGCGAGCCGCGGCCCCCGAAACGACCGAGTGGCGCACCGCGAAGGCCGAGCCGTCCGCTGCGCGGTACGGCCCATGAGGTGAGAAGTGCGACATGCGAGCGCTTCTGCTGGGGTTCGGTACTCGCAGGTCCGACAGTGCTGCAGCCCGCCCCGCGACAGCTCAACGGGCGAGGCGAAATCCGGGTCGAACCCTGATGTGCGCTCGGCATCGGCCGCTGATCCTTCGCCACATGACGTTGTTCCTGTTGCACAGCCGGCATCACGAGACGGAGTGCCGCGCGACCTATGCCGCGTGGCGCGGGTTCGAGAGCCCGCTCGGCCAGAGCGCTCCCTGGGCGAGCTGCCTCTCGGGAGGTCACGAGGTCTGGTGGCAGACCGAGGCCGAGGACGAGACCGCGGCGTTGCGTCAGCTGCCGCCGTACGTCGCCGAGCGATCGCGCGCGATCCGGGTCACGAGGGCGCGGTTGCCCTGACGCCCTTCACGGACCGGGCGAGGCGGCCTCGAGCGCACGGGCGATCTCCACCCGTGACGACACGCCGAGCTTGATGAAGATGTTGCGGACGTGGCTCTCCACGGTCTTGAGGCTGAGGAAGAGCTCGCCCGCGATCTCCTTGTTCGTGCGCCGGTCGCGGATGAGCCTGGCCACCTCCAACTCGCGCCCGGTGAGCGTCTCGACCCCGTGCCCCTCCGCGTTGCCGCGAACCGACTTCCGTGCGCGGCGCACGCCGGCCTTGCGCAGGAGCGCCTCTGCCTGATCCCGGTAGCGGATCGCCCCCATGGCCTCGAGATCGCCGGCGGCTCGCTCGAACAGGGCGGCCGCCTGCTCGGCCTGGCCGTCGGCGAGGAGCGCGCGGCCGGCCAGCACGCGGCAGGTGGCGGCCGCGGGTCGCGCGGCCACCGTCTCCGCGAGGTCGATCGCCCCGAGGGCGGCCGCCGCCGCGGCTCCGGCATCCCCGCGTGCGAGGGCCAGCGAGGCCTCGGCGCGGGCGCTCATCACCTTCGCGGTGGGCAGCGGGACGGCGACGGCCTGCGCGCGCACGCGCTCGGCAGCCGCCGCGGCCTCCTCCTCGCGCCCCAGCGCGAGCCAGCACAGCACGACAACCTCGAGATAGGTCGCGCGCCAGATCCCAGGGGCGATGCGGTTCACGTCGGCGCCGCCGGCGCGCTCGACGATCAGCGCGATGGCGCGTTCGTACTCCCCCACCTCGAGCAGCGTGATCGCGTGCGCGACGGCCGCATGCGCGGAGATCAGCCCGTCGGTGAAGTCGCGCGAGAGCTCCAAGGCCTCCTCGCCCAACGCATACGCGGTCTCCACGTCGCCGCTCATGAGCGCGCCGTAGGCGCGGTTGAACGCCCCCCAGGTGATCGCCTGCGCGTTCTTCGTGAGGCGTGCACCCTGCACCGCCGCATCGAGGACCTCCGCGGAGCGATCGAACTCGCCGAGCACCCAGAGCGAGGTGCCCAGCGTCGGATTCAGGAGCGCCACCAGCTCGCCCTGGCCCGTGGCACGCGCGACCCGCATGCCGCGCTCGGCATGGTCGCGACAGGCCAGGCAGCGGTCGAGGTAGAGCTCCGCCGCGGCCAGGTTGCCCATCGCATCGATGTTGCGACTGACCTCCTCGTCGGAGAGCGACGCCATGAGCCGCGACGCCTCGTCCGCCTGCTGCGCACCCACGTCGATCCGGCCGGTGAACGCGGCTCCGAGGGCGAACGCGGCGCGCGCGGCCGCCGAGACCGGCGGCGAGTCGAGCCTCGCCGCGGTCTCCGTCGCGCTCTCGCCCCAGGTGTACATGCCGTCGCGCTCGTCGAGGTACAGCCCGTTGACGGTGAGCGCCACCTTCAGGGAGATCCCGACCTCGGAGTCGTCGTCCTCCAGCTCGGCCAGGGACGTCTCGAGGCGCTCCTTCGCCTGGATGTGCCGGCCGGTCAGGTGCTCGATGCCCACCAGGGCGAGCACGAGCTTCGGGCGGATCGGGGTCGTCCGGCGGAGTGAGTCGCAGAGCGTCCTCGAACCTGGCGTGCGCCGCCTCCAGCTCACCCGAGGCCGCCTGCGCCCCGGCCAGGGCGACGATCAGGTCGCGCCGGAACTCGTCCGGAGCCGTGATGGGGCAGAGCTCGAGGGCGGCCGCCAACCAGCGTGCGGCGCTCGTGGGGGCGCGGGTGGCGTTCTGCTCCGCGGCTTTGCGCAGCAGATCGACCGCCGCCATGTCGCCGTGCTGCGCGGAACGCTCGACGTGGTGCGCCGACTCCGACGCCGGTACGCCCCGCGCTGTCAGCAGCTCGGCCAGCCGTCGATGGATGGCGATCGCTGTCCCCGGGGGCGCCGCCTCGTAGATCGCGGTGCGGACCAGCGGGTGGCGGAACGCGAAACGGCGCGGCGTGTCCCCCAACCGGATGAGGTGACCGGAGGCCAGCTCGTCCAGGGCGTTCATCAGATCGGGCTCCGTGCACGTCGACGCGGCCTGCGCCAGGGAGACCTCGAACGGGTCGCCCACCACCGCCGCGGCCTCGGCGACCGCCCGCGCGCCTGGGGACAGCCCGTCGAGCTCCCGCGCGATCGCCGCGCTCACCGCTGCCGGGACGCCGATGCCGAGGAACTGCCCGTTCCCGCTCGCGGCGGCCGTGCCGCCATCGCGGTGCGCGAGGGCGAGCAGGTAGAACGGGTTGCCTCCGCTCTCCCGCTGCAGCACCGCGATGTCCCTGGCGCGCGGCCCGAGCAGGCGCGCGGAGTCCTCGACCGCAAGTGGCCGCAGCTCGATCGCGACCACGCCGCCATCGGAGCGGTCCTGGATCGAGCGGAGCATGGCGGGGTCGGCCTGACCCGTCCGGTAGGAGAGCGCGAGGGTCACCGCCGCCTGCGGCGGGCGCCGGACCAGATGCGTGATGAGCTCGAGCGACGCGCCGTCCGCCCAGTGGAGATCCTCGAGGACGAAGAGGATCGGCTGCCGGGCGGCGAGGCGCTCGAGCAGCTCACGCACCGCGTTGTGGATGCGGAAGCGCTCGGTCGCCGTGGCGGGCTCGTGGACCGCGTCGCCCAGGCCGTGCAGCGCGGGGAAGACGCTGGCGAGCTCTCCCACCCGGTCGCGGGCCAATCGCTCGTACGCCTGACTGTCGAGCGATCCGAGGAAGGGGTCCACGGCGTCGATCACGAGTCCGAAGGGAAGCTCGCGCTCGTACTCGGCCGCCCGCCCCACGAGCGTGAGACGACCGACCTCGGCGGCCCGCTCGGTGAGCTCCTCGAGCAGCCGCGTCTTGCCGATTCCGGCCTCGCCGCTCACCACGGCCAAGCCGCCCTCCTCCTCTTCGATGAGGGTCAACAGCTGCTCGATCTCCCGCGCCCTGCCGATCAACGGTGCGCGAGCTCTGCTCGTCGCCGGGCTCACCCCGGGCGAGCATAAACCGGACCACGCACCCATTTCAGGGTCGCGTCAGGGTGGCACCCCGATGTGGCGCGCTCGGGTCGAGCCGAGGATCGCCGCATGACCACCACGTCCCCCCCATCCGTCACGTCGCGTCGCTCGCTCGACACGACCATCGTCCGCGTCCTCACCGCCGTCATCGGACTGCACGTCGTCGACGACAACTTCCTTCAGCCGAACCCCGGCACCTCCGCCGCGGACCACCTGCTGGGTGGTCTCGTGCCGCTGGCGCTGCTCGTCCTCGCGGCGGTCGCGTACCCGCGTCTTCGGCCGTTCTCCCGCGGCGTGACGGCGTTCCTGATCGGCCTGTTCGGGATCGCCGTGGGGCTCGAAGGCTGGCGCTACACGCTGTTGGTCGGTCCGTCCGGTGACGACTTCACCGGCCTCGTGTGCGGCCCGGCGGGCGTCGTCCTGATCGCGCTCGCGGCGGTGACGCTCTGGCGCGGCCGCCGCCTGGACGGCAGTCTGCCTCGCAGATGTGGACGCCGGGCGGTCGTCGCGGTGGCAGCCGTGGCCCTGGGCTTCTTCATCGTGATGCCGGTCCTGATGGGCTACCAGTTCACCCATCTCGCCCGTCCGCAGGTGCCCGAGGCGCGGCTGGGCAGCGCGTACGAGGAGGTCCGGTTCGAGACCAGCGACGGGCTGGAGCTCGAGGGCTGGTACGTCCCGTCGCGCAACGGAGCGGCGGTCATCGCGTTCCCGGGCCGCAAGGGGCCGCAGAGCCGCGCACGGTTCCTCGCCCGCCACGGCTACGGCGTGCTGCTGTTCGATCGCCGCGGCGAGGGAGAGAGCGAGGGCGACCCGAACTCCTACGGATGGGACGGTGACCGCGACGTCAAGGCCGCGATCGCGTACCTCCAGTCCCGCTCCGACGTGGACCCCGACCGCATCGGCGGCCTCGGGCTCTCGGTCGGCGGCGAGATGCTGCTGGAGACGGCCGCCGAGACCCCCGCGCTGCGGGCGGTCGTGTCCGAGGGAGCAGGGAACCGCTCCTACCGCGAGGTGCGGGACATCGCCGGAGCCGAGTCGATCTCGTACCTCCCGATGGCCCTGGCGGTCACGGTCTACTCCGGGCACACGCCGCCGCCCGCCCTGGGCGACCTGGTCGCGAAGATCCGGCAGCCCACCCTGCTGATCCACGGGCGCAACTCGCAGGGGGGCACCGAGCGCAGCTTCAACGTCCACTACGACGAGGTCGGCGGTGCCAACGTGCAGCGTTGGGAGATCGCGAACTCCGGTCACACGGGGGGCCATGAGGCCGCCCCGGAGGAGTACGAGCGCCGGGTGGTGCGGTTCTTCGACGCCGCGCTGTCGTAGGCGCCCCCGGTCAATCCCCGGTGGCCCCCAGTGGCTCGATGCTGGCGCGCTCCCAGGTCGAGTTCTGGTGCCGGATCATCGCGAAGACCGCGGGCAGCGGCGACCAGCGTCCCCGCGATGATCGCCGCGGCCAGCGAGTGATCGAGGATCAGGCTCGCCGCGATGGCCGCGGTCGACCCGGCGAGCACCGCGGTGATCACCGCGACCATGCCGGCGACGGTCCGGAGTCCCTGCCAGGCGTCGCCGGGCACCCGCTGCATGAGGAGCATCTCCGCGGGTGGGACCTCGAGCATGTGATCGGCGATCTCCGGCGCGTGCTCGAAGTAGTAGCCGCGGACGAGTGCGATCCGGCGCGCGTACTCCGTGTCCTCGATCGAGGACTGGAGCGTCCTCTCGAAGGTGACGAACCCGACGAACGCCAGGGTCGGGAGGAGCACGAGAGCGAATCCGTAGAAGGCCGCTCCCAGATCGCTCGCGGTCGCCACCAGGCCCAGCGCGACGAGGCCACCGGAGACGGCCGCCAGGAACATGTTCGCCCGGCCGGTCGACTCGGCGATCGTCGCGGCGCGCGCACCCTGCAGCGCGAAGTGCTCCGTCGTCAGAAAGGTGATTGCTGCCGGGCGCGGGTCGCTGTCGGTCGCGGCTAACCCCTCCTTCGCGGCCAGGGACCAGCGGAGCCTACCGACGGGTCAGGTGCGGCCCATGCTCGCGCAGCCAGTGCAGCTGCGCGCGCGTGGCCTCGAGCGGGTCGGGCTCGCACACCCGGAGCACGTCGGTCAGCCGGCGGGTGTCGGCGACGACCGGGTGGCGGACGTTCCACGGGTGCGGATCGTCGGCCCAGTCCGACTCGCTGAGCTCCCACTCGTGCCCGAACTCCGTCGCCACGAGGTGCGCGAGGCCCCCGAACGTCAGATCCGACGGATCACCGACGTTGCACGCCCACGTCCCGTCGGGCGCATGCTCGAGTGCGTTCGCCACCGCCCGGCCGACCCGGTCCAGGGCGACGCGATGGAAGAGCTGCGTCCCGCCGTGGGGCAACGTCAACGCGCGCTCGCCGCGGACGACCTTGCCGACGAGGTACCACTCGCGGGTCAGATGCGCGTGGTCGTGCGGCCCGTAGATCGCGCCCGGCCGCAGGATGGTGATGCGCGGCGCGCCGGCGAGCGCGTCCTCCATCGAGACGTTGTCGTGGGCGCGATCGTTGGGCGGGCGACGCGGGTGCTCCTCGGTGAGCGGCAGCGTGTCGAGCGGCAGCTCGGCCGGCTCGAAGCCGTCGACGCCGGACAGCGCCGCGTGGCGGTAGACGTCGATCGAGCTCGTCACGACGAGTTGCCCCACCCCCGCCCGTTCGGCGAGCGCGGCGAGCTGGCGTGCCTTGGCCGCCGTCGCCCCACCGGGGAAGGTGTCGACGACGACGTCCGGCGTCCAACGCTCGACGGGCCCACCGTGAGCGAGGAGCTCTTCGCGCGAGCCGTGCATGTGCTCGACGTGTGGAACCGCCTCGTGCGCGCCCGAGTGAGCGACCGCGACGTCGTGCCCGTCCAGGTGGGCGATCGCGGCCTGCCCGACCGGCCCGGTCCCGCCGACGAAGACGATGCGCATGCGCGGCGAGCTACTTCATCGGGAGCCGGGAACGAACGTGCAGTAGATCTTCCGCAGGCGGGAGTGGGCGGTCCACTCGCCGCTCCAGCCGGGGACGAACGTCATCACGTCGCCCTCGCGGAGCTCGAAGGTGTCGCCGTCATCGCTGCGGCACGTCACATGGCCGGCCAGGAACTGGGCGAACTCGCCCGCAGGACCGAAGTCCACCCGGAACGTGCCCGGATCGCACTCCCACACCCCGGTGATCGCCGCGCTGTCCGGCGCGCGCCACAGCACGAGCGCCCGCATGTCCGGCCCCAGGTCGTCCGGCTTGTCGGTCCACGGGCCGAGATCGATCGCCATCGCATCGGCGACGGTGATCCTCGGTTCGGTCCCCTGATCGGCCACGTCGTCCTCCTCGCCGCTGTTCCCACGTTCGCGCCGTGACAGATCATGGCGTGCATCGGCGAACCCCGGCGCGCTCCGGGGTACCCGATGCGCGATGGCGTACGAGACCCCATCGGAGCAGGAGCGCGACACCATCGCCCTGGTCGGGCTGCTCAGGGCGAGCGGCAACGCCACGCCGCTCGTCGACCTCCTTCGCGGCGCCGGCGCCGGCCCCGGGCGAGCCCGCGACGCACTCAGCCTCCTCGGCGAGCTCGATCGCGAGCTGCTCGTCCAGGTCGCACTCGACGCGTTGATCGACGCGAACGTCGCCGACCCGGCTGCGGCCGCGCAGACCCGGCGCGTCATCCGCACGCTGCACTGATCCCGTCGCACGATCAGTACCGTCCGCCGTGTGCCTCCCGACTTCGAGACGCGCGTCCGGGAGAGCTTCGCCCGCCAGGGGTTCATGCGCACCCTGGGCGCGGAGCTGGTGGAGGTCGGCGAGGGCACGACGGCGATCCGTCTGCCGCGAGGCGAGCCGATCGCCCAGCAGCACGGCTACATGCACGCCGGCGCGCTCATCGCGGTCGTGGACACGGCCTGCGGCTACGCCGCGCTCACGGTGGCACCGCCGGACAGCGAGGTCCTGACGTCCGAGCTGAAGATCAACCTCCTGTCCCCCGCCGCGGGCGCGGCCGTCATCGCACGGGGGCGCGTGGTCCGCGCGGGCCGCAGGCTCACCGTGTGCCAGGGCGACGTGTACGACGCCGACGACCCGTCCAGGCATCTGGCGACGATGCTCGGGACCGTGGTCGTCGTCCCCTCGTCCTGACTGTGGATGCCACCGATGCGCCGAGGGTCGCCCAGCCGCGACCCTCCGGCGGATGAGCGACTCCCCCTTCGCCGACCTGCGCGGCCTGCCGTACTACGACGAGCCGACCCTCTACCTGAACCTCGGCGGCCGACTCTGGGCCTGGGAGTTCGACGGCTGGAAGCCCGAGAGCCTGTCCTGGAAGACCGGTTGCTACATCCACACCGGGCTGTCGAACACGCGCACGATCTTCCGCGGGCCGGACGTGAAGGAGTTCTTCTCCTCGATCGCGGTCAACAGCTTCGAGAACTTCCCGATCGGGAGCATGAAGCACTCGATCTACTGCACGGAGGAGGGCCTCATCACGGCCCACGCGATCCTCCAGCGCAACGGCGACGAGGAGTACCGCTACTTCGCGGGCTTCCCGTGGCCGCACTTCAAGCTGCTGTCCTCGAACGAGTTCGACGTCGAGATCGATCCGTCGCCCGCGTACCTCACCCAGATCGCCGGCCCGACCTCGCTGGAGACGCTCGAGCGCGCCGCCGACGAGAGCCTGCGCGACATCGGCTTCCTGCGCTTCCGGGACGTCACGATCGCGGGCAGGACGGTCGAGGTCGGCCGGATCGGCATGTCCGGCAACCTCGCCTACGAGGTCCGCGGCCCGCTCGAGGACGGCCCCGAGATCTACGACGCGATCTTCAGGGCGGGCCAGGACCTCGGGATCCAGCGCCTCGGCTGGGCGACGTACCTCGTCAACCACGTCGAGGGCGGCTTCCCGCAGATGAACTGGCAGTTCGCGAGCGCCGCGTACGGCGTGCCGGGCTACCGCGAGTTCCTCGAGGAGGTCGGGTTCCGGCCGGCGTTCAACGTGTCGGGCAGCGTCGACCCCGCCGACATCCGTGCGCGCCTGCGGACGCCCGTCGAGGTCGGCTGGCAGCGCGCGGTGAAGTTCGACCACGACTTCATCGGGCGCGCGGCGCTGGAGGCCGAGGTCGCCGATCCGAAGCGGACCGTCGTGACGCTGCGGTGGAACCCGGAGGACGTCGTCGACATCTACGCCTCCCTGCTCCAGCCCGGCGAGGAGTACAAGACGATCGACCTGCCCACCTCCCCGCCGTGGAGCGAGGGCATGAACATCCACGCCGACCACCTGCTCAAGGACGGCCGGCGGATCGGCGTCTCCTCCGGGACGATCTACAGCTACCACTACCGCGAGGTCCTCTCGAACGCGAACATCGACGTCGATCAGGCCGAGATCGGCAACGAGGTCGTCGTGCAGTGGGGCGACCACGGCAGGCGCATCAAGGACGTCCGCGCGACCGTCGAGCGCTTCCCCTACCTGACCGACCCGCGCAACAGCGACGTGGACACCGCCACGCTCGCGCGCTGACGTTCAGGGCAGGCGAAGACGGATCGGCCCGCGCGCCTCCGCCAGGTCGACGACGTTCCCCGACTGTGTCACCTCGAGCTCGCCGCGCCCGACGAGTTCGGCAGCGGCGTCCCGCACGAGCGGCATGAGCGGCCGGAAGCCGTCGTCGCCGCCAAGGGCTCGCGCGGCCTCCGACGGGCAGATCGTCCTGCCCTCGTCGCGCTGGGCAAGCAGGTCCAGGATGGCCTGCGCGGCGTCCTGACGACTCGGCATCCCTCCGGCGTACCCGCTCGGCTCAGTTGCGGTCCGCCCGTCTGACGAGCGCGTCGACGTGCTCGATCGCATCGGCGACGTGGGCGCAGACGACGACGCCCGACGTCCGCCAGCCGTCGTCGGCGGCGCGCCCTCCCACGACGATGCCGATGTCGGGGTCGCGGTCACGGGCGGCTTCGAACGCCGCCGGGAGGTTCATCGCGCTCTCGGGCGTCGCGGTGGTGAAGCCGATCGCGACCGGTTTGTGCATGTCCACGGCCGCCGCGATCTCGGCGACGGGGAGGTCCGCGCCGAACAGCCGCACCTCGTAACCGGCGTTCCTGAGCAGGCTGGCGGCCATCTCCAGGCCGACGACGTGGAGCTCCCCTTGCGCCGCGGCGAGCAGCACGCGGTGCGACGACCGCTCGCGTGCGAGACGGAAGGCCTCGCGCTGCAGCACGAGCACGCGCATCGTGATGGACGTCGCGAGGTGCTCCTGTGCGATCGAGATGTGACCTTCGGCCCAGAGATCGCCCACCATCTGCTGCGCCGGGCCGATCACGCGGTCGTAGATCTTCGCCTCGCCGAGGCCGGCCTGGATGGCCTCGCGGATCGCGGTCTCGGCCGCGGCGGAATCACCCGCGAGCAGCGCATCGGCGTACTCGCGCTGGACGTCCTCCGAGACGCGCGATCCGCGCGCCGAGGCGTCGTCGTCGTGCTGGGCGGCCACGTCGCCACCTCCTTGACGCGAGCCTACGCCTGTCAGGGGGTGCGCTGCCAGAGCCCGGCCTACATCGACCGGACCCGCTCCTCGGGCATCATCCGCAGGACCTGCCGCAGGCCGCTGACGGTCAGCACGCGGGCCACCGGGTCAGGCCCGTCGATGACCCAGAACCGAGCCCCGGCGTGGTCGGCGCGATGCTGGTTGCAGACGAGCACGTGCAGCATGGTGCTGTCGACGAACGTGACCCGCCGCAGATCCAGGACCACCTCGGTCCAGCCGGACTCCCAGAGCTCGTCGAGCATCTCCCGCACCGGCCCGCAGGTCGCCATGTCGAGCTCGCCCTCCGGGGCGACACGGACGAGGTCGCGGTGGGCGATCACCGGAACGTCGTGCAACGAGGGGGACATCGTCATTGGCAGGCTCCAAGCAGACTCGGCGGAGGCGCCAAGCTCGCGATGCCCCGGTCAGAGGCAGGGAGCCCGTTGCGATGTGCGGGTGGTCGCCCCGGGTCACGACACGACCACCACCCGGCCAACGCTACTCCTGTGTGAGCCTCCTGCACATGATCTCGGCGCATGCAACCTGGGTTCGGGCCGACGTGGCGCGGGGTAGCGGGACGGCCATGACGCCGCCACCTCGCAAGATCTCCTTCAGCGCCCTCGATCCAGCACCGGAGGCCCCCGGCATCGCCTCGGAGACGACCGAGATCGGCGGGAACCGGTGGGCGCGGGTCCGCTACGAGCCCGACGTGCTGCGCGAGGAGTGGTGCGACGAGGGCCACGAGGGGTTCGTCCTCGAGGGCGACATCACCTACGAGTTCGAGGACGGGACGGAGTCCCTGCAGCTCGTCGCGGGCGAGGCGTTCTCGCTGCCCGGCGCCCGCGTGCACCGTGGCACGGCCGGCGCGCAGGGCGCGCTGCTGTTCATCATCGACCGCGAGCCGGAGTAGCCCGCCGCGCCCGTCGCGGGCTCGTGGACGCGGGCGGGCCGGCGCCTGCGCGGCGACCGGGTCGGCCTCGCCTTCGTCGCGCTCCTCGCGCTGATCGTGCTCGCGTGCCTCGCGGCGCCCCTGTACGCGTCGGCCGTCGCGGGCACCGGACCGGCCGACAACCACATCACCGACACCGTCGAGGTCGACGGGCGGACGGTGGACGTGGTCTCGCTCGAGGGCATCCCGGTCGGGCCGACGTGGCACCGCGCGTACCTCCTCGGCGCCGACGGCAACGGCCGCGACGTCGCGGTCCGCCTCCTGTACGGCGTCCGCAACTCGCTGACCATCGCTGCCGTCGCGGCGCTCGTCTCGATCCTCCTCGGCACCGCGGCGGGCGTGCTCGCCGGGTTCGTGCGCGGGAAGACGGAGACGGTCGTCATGCGCGGGCTGGACGTCGTGTGGTCGTTCCCCGTGCTCCTGGCGGGCATCGCCGTCGGGACGACGCTCGCGCTGCAGGACGCGCGCGCGGCGTCGAAGATCGTGACGGCGCTGTTGATCGGCGTGGTGTCCGTGCCCTACGTCGCGCGCCCGGTGCGGGCCCGCGTCATCGCCGTGCGCTCGCAACCGTTCGTCGAGGCTGCGGTGCTGCAGGGCGCGGGGACGTCGCGGATCATGGCGCGCGAGCTGCTCCCGAACGTCTCGTTCACGGTCGTCGCGATCTTCACCGTGCTGTTCACGAACGCGGTCGTGCTCGAGGCCGCGCTGTCGTTCCTCGGCGCGGGCGTGCGGCCACCGGACCCGTCGCTCGGGACGATGATCAACGCCGGGGTGGGGACGTTCACGGTGTCGCCCCATCTCCTGCTCGCACCCTGCGCCGTGCTGACGCTCACGGTGCTCGCGGTGAACCTGGTCGGCGACGCCGTGCGCCGTGCGCTGGACCCGCACGCCGTCGTGACGGGGCCGCAGCCGTGAGCACGCTCGGGGCCTATGCCGCACGCCGCGCGCTCTGGGCGCTCGGGACGATCGTGCTCGCGTCGGTCCTCGCGTTCACGCTGTTCTGGGCGGTGCCCAACGTCGACCCCGAGTTCAACCTCGGCGGAGGGCTGCGCGGCACCGCCGAGACGCGGGAGGCGGCGCGCGTGCAGTACGGCCTCGACCAGCCGCTGCCGGTGCAGTACGTCGAACTCATGCGGGGCATCTTCGGCGGCTCCGTCGAGTGCTTCTCCGCGTGCGGGAACCTGCGCGAGGAGTTCCTGCACCGGCTGCCGGTCACCGTGTGGCTCGTGCTCGGCGCGACCCTGCTGGCCGCCGCGCTGGCGACGTCCCTGGCGCTGCTGTGCGTCCGCTGGCACGGGCGGCGCGCCGACCGCGTGGTCCTCGGGGTGGCAGCGGCGCTGCACTCGGTCCCGTCGCTCGTGCTGTCGGCAGTCCTGTGGAGCGTGCTGTGCGACGGCCCGGGGATCTTCCCGTACGAGGGCTACACCCCGCTGCTCGAGGACCCGGCCCGCTGGGCCTGGCACCTGACGCTCCCGTGGATCGCCGTCGCGCTGCCGTTCGCCGGCGCGTACGTGCCCGTGCTGCGCGCGTCCATGCTCGAGGCGCGCTCGGCGGACTGGGTGCGCACGGCTCGCGCGAAGGGACTGCGGGAGCGCAGCGTCGTGTGGCGCCACATGCTGCGGTCCTCGCTCTCGGCGCCTGTGAGCATCCTCGGACTGGATCTCTCACACGCCTTCGGCGGCTACGTCCTCTACGTGGAGACGATCTTCCGCGTGCCGGGCGTCGGCGCGCTCGCCGAGTCAGGGGTGAGCGGACTCGACCTCCCCGCCGTCGTGGCCATGACCGTGTGGCTGGCCATCACGGTCGTCCTGGTGAGCGCGCTCCTCGACGTCGTCGTGCGCGCCCTCGATCCGCGAGCGGCCGCGGGTACGTAGAGCATCGTCGCGAAGACCAGCACGACGGCGAGTGCGAAAGCGACTGCGACGATCTGCTGGATCTCGACCATGGGAGCACCATCGCGCGTCTCGCCCAAGGCCGGCTCAAGCGAACATGAAGCGCAGATCAGACCTCGGGGTTGCACCCCCGCGTACGCTCGCCGCCAGGTGAGTTGATGAGACCCACGACGGAACACGCCACGTCGCGCCGCCACCAGGCCTGAAGCCCGGGCCTCGCACGACGCCGTCTTCCGTCATCTCATCCGCTCTTCCCGGAGGTTCCCCCCTTGTCGCGCGACCAGCGCACCAGCACCCGCGGCCGACGCCGCGGACCCGACAGCTTCCGCTGCCGCCGTTGCCGTCTCGACGTCCCCATGACCGCGCCGGGCACCCGGCACCGCAACCACTGCCCCACCTGCCTGTGGAGCCTGCACGTCGACGACGACGTGCCCGGCGACCGCGACGCGGACTGCGCCGGCTCCATGGAGCCGATCGGCGTGACCGTCCGTGACGACGGCGAGTGGGCGCTCGTGCATCGCTGCGCGGGCTGCTCCACGGTCCACCTCAACCGCATCGCGGGCGACGACAACCCGCTCGTGCTCATGCGGCTGGCCGTCCGGCCGCTCGCACAGCCGCCGTTCCCGCTCGAGCTGCTCACCAGCGTGTGACGCGGTTCGCCCGGGCCGCCGCGACGGCGGCCCGGGCGTGCGTCAGCGGGTCAGGCCGCGGCCGGGATGACGTTCTGGTTGATCTGGAACACGTTCAGCGGGTCGTACTGCGCCTTGACCCGCGCGAGGCGGTCGTAGTTGCCGCGGTACGTCGCCCGCACGCGGTCCTGGCCCTCGCCCTCGCCCATGAAGTTGACGTAGGCGCCGCCGGCGGAGTACGGGTGCGTCGCATCCCAGTAGCCGACGCACCAGTCGCGCAGCTCGTCCGCCTTCGCCGGGTCGGGGTCGACGGCGAAGACCACGCCCGACCAGCCGCCCTCGCGGTAGCTGAACGCCGTGTCGTCGCTGCCGACGTCGCGGACCGCGCCGTCGATCGGGTACAGGTGCATCGTCGAGAGCATCGTCGGGAGCTTCGAGCTCCACTCGAGGTGCGTGTCGATGAGCTCGTCGGTGATCTCCGTGACGACGTCGCCGCGCCAGTAGCACTGCAGCCCCTTGGGGTACAGCGGGTCGAACATCCCCTGCATCGCGGCGTGCGGCATGGGCTGCACGCCGTGGAGCGCCGGGGTGCCCACCTCGAGCGCGGGCGCCAGCAGCGCCGCCGCGTCCTCCTCGGACACGCCCACGAGGCACCAGACGATGGCGCACACCTTCTTGAGATGCAGCTCCTCCGGGAAGTCCGGCACGGGCGGCACCGTCAGCGTCGCGAAGAACCCGTTCACCGCGCGCGGCGCCGCCGGGAGGAAGTCCCGGTACCAGCGCAGGACCTCCGGGAGCTGCTCGATCGGCCACATCGTCGGGCCGGCGATCACGGTCGATCCGACCGGGTGCGTGCGGAACTGGAACTCCGTGACGATGCCGAAGTTCCCACCACCGCCGCGCAGCGCCCAGAACAGCTCCGGGTGCTCGTCGGCGCTCGCGTGCACCTTCGTGCCGTCGGCCAGCACCACCTCGGCCCCGATGAGGCTGTCGATCGTGAGGCCGAAGCGGCGCGAGAGGTGGCCGATGCCGCCGCCGAGCGTGAGCCCGCCGACGCCGGTCGTGGAGATGATCCCCGACGGGGTGGCGCGGCCGTGCTCGCCGGTCGCCGCATCGACGTCGGCCCACGTGCAGCCTCCGCCCACGCGGACGGTCTCGGTGGCGGGATCGACGACGACGTCCTTCATCCCGCTGAGGTCGATGACGATCGCGTCGTCGGCGACGCCGAGGCCGCCGCCGTTGTGGCCGCCACCGCGCACGGCGACGCGCTTGTCGTGTGCGCTTGCGAACGCGAGTGCGCGTGCGACGTCCTGCGCGCTCGAGCAGATCACGATCGCGGCGGGGCGCTTGTCGATCATGCCGTTGTGGACGGCGCGGGCGTCGTCGTAGCCGGCGTCGCCGGGGCCGACGATGCCATCGGACAGCTCGGGGAGGTCGCGGCGTGCGACCTCGGCCAGGGAGGTTGTGGTGCTCATGGGGCGACGCTACGTCCGCCCCGCCGGCGCGGCATGACCCGGCCTGACCCACTTGGGACGGTCCGTCCCGAGCACTTGCACGTGCCTGGGATGATCAGACCTGACTATTCGCCGATGGTGCACAAGCTTCCTGGTCCGCTCCGCCTGACCCCCTCGTTCCCGTTCGCGGGACGCTCGAGGGAGCTGGCGACGCTGCGGGACCTCATCCCGGCGCCCGACGGCGACGGGCTGCGGTTCGTCCTCGTCGGCGGCGAGGCCGGCTCGGGCAAGAGCCGCCTGGTCCGCGAGTTCGCACAGGAGGCGGACGCCGCGGGTGCCTTCGTCCTGTACGGAGCGTGCGATGCGGTGGTCCAGCGCCCGTACCGCCCGTTCGTCGAGGCGCTCGACCAGCTCGCGCGCGTCGCGGATCCCGCGGAGCTGCGCGCCGACCTGGGCGAGGGCGGCGGCGAGCTCTCGCGCCTGCTGCCGGACCTGTCCCAGCGCGTCGGCGGGCTCGCGGTGCCGGCGGCGGCGGATCCCGACACCGAGCGCCACCGGCTGCACAGCGCGATCTCCGACCTGCTCACCGCCGTGAGCAGGCGCACGCCGCTCGTCGTGATCGTCGAGGACGCCCACTGGGCGGATCCGCCGACGCTGCTGCTCCTGCGCCACCTCGCCCGCGGCGCACCGGACGCGCACGGGCTCGTCCTCACGACGTTCCGCGACACCGAGGCGGAGATCCCGGAGACGCTGTCGTCCGCGCTCGCCGACCTGCGGCGCACGGAAGGCGTGGTCCGCGTGCGGCTCGCCGGTCTGAGCGCGGAGGAGATCGCGGAGTTCGTCGATCTCGCCGGCGACCGCGATCCGCGCGCCGAGCAGGGCGAGGTCGCACGCTCGCTGCGCGAGCTGACCGGCGGCAACGCGTTCCTCATGACCGAGCTGTGGCGGACGCTCGTCGACTCCGAGGCGCGCTGGGAGGGTGGCTGGCCGGACGGGACGCTCGCCGACCTGCGCAGTCCCGAGGGCGTCCGGGAGGTCGTGGGCCAGCGCCTCGCCCGCCTGGACACGGCGACCATCGACGTCCTCGAGCTCGCCGCCGTCGCCGGGCACGAGTTCGATCTGTCGATCGTCGGCCGTGCCGGCCCGGCGCTGGAGCAGGCGGTCGCGCACGGGATGATCGAGGAGGTCCCGTCGCGGCAGCTCGCCTTCCAGTTCACCCACGAGCTCGTGCGCCGGGCGCTCTACGACCGCATGCCGGGGCTGCGGCGCGCCGAGCTGCACCTGCGCGTGGGCGAGGCGCTCGAGCGCGACGCCGGCGACCGGCCGCGGGTCGCCGATCTCGCCTACCACTTCGCCGCCGCCGCGCCGATCGACGGGCCCGAGCGCGCCGTGGAGTACGCGTTGCTCGCCGGCCGCGAGGCCATCGCGACGCTGGCCTACGACGAGGCCGAGGCCCGGTTCGCGGCGGCGCTCTCGATCGGCATGACGGACCCGCGGCGCGTCGCCGAGACACAGCTGGAGCTCGGCACGGCCTGCTCCCGCGGAGGTCGATCGGAGCGCGCGATCGCCGCCTACCGCGCGGCGGCCGACCTCGCCCGCGATCTGGACGATGCCGAGCTGCTGGCCACCGCCGCGGTCGGGTTCGAGGAGGCCTGCTGGCGCCCGGCGATCGTGGACCAGGGCGCGATCGAGCTCCTCTGGGAGGCGTCGGACGCGTTGCCGGAGGACGATTCCACGCTGCGCGTGAAGGTGCTCGCCGGGCTGGCCCGCGCCCTCGACTTCGTGGGCGCCTCGGAGGACAGCTCACCCGTGCGCGAGGACGCGGAGTCGATGGCGCGGCGCCTGGACGACCGGCAGGGACTCGCCAAGGTCCTCGTGCGGTCGTACTGGTCGCGCGACGTGCGCGAGTTCGCGCAGACGCTGGACATGCTCGCCGAGGCGCGCGACCTCGCGCACGGGGTCGGCGACGACGAGCTGGAGATCGACGCGCGCGAGTGGCGGGTCGCCGGTCTCATCGCGCTCGGCGACCTCGGCCGCGCCCACGAGGAGCACGAGGAGGTGCTCTCCATCGCGCACCGGCTGCGCCAGCCGTTCCCGATGCACGTCGCCGAGCACTACGCCTCGACGCTCGCGCTGTGCGACGGGCGCCTCGCGGATGCGGAGGCGTCGGCGCACCGGTCCCACGAGTGGGCGCGCCTGTTGACCGGCCGCCCGCCATCGGGCATCCACGGCATCCAGATGTTCAGCATCCGCCGCGAGCAGGACCGCCTCGACGAGCTGTCCGGCGTCATGCGCCTCCTCGTCGGCGGCGACGCCCCGGGCGGCGCCTGGCGCCCCGGCCTGGCCGCGCTCCTCGCGGAGCTGGGGCTCGAGGCCGAGACGCAGCGTGAGCTCGACGACATCCGGCGGGAGGGCTTCGACGCGCTGCGCGCGTCGCTCTGGCTCGCCTCGCTCAGCTACCTGGCCGACGCATGCGCCGCCGTGGGGGACGCCGACCTCGCTGCCCTGCTGTACCCGGAGCTCGCGCCGCTGGCGGGCGGGAACGTCGCGATCGGACACGGGGTCGTCTGCTACGGCGCGGCCGACCGGTACCTGGGGCTGCTCGCCGCGACGCTCGGCGAGCACGATCTCGCCGCCGACCACTTCGAGGAGGCGCTGACGATCAACCGGCGGATGCATGCCCCGACGTGGGTCGCCAACACGCTCCTCGCGTACGGCCGCACGCTGCAGAGCCGCGGGCGCAGCGCCGACGTCAGAGCCGCGTCCGCGCTGCTGTCGGACGCCGTGACGCTCGCGGAGGGCACCGGGCTGCCCATGGTGCTCCGCCGCGCGCGCGAGCTCGGCGGCGACGCCGCGCCCCGCGCGCCGCTGCCGGACGAGCTGTCGTCGCGGGAGGTCGACGTGCTCCGGCTCGTCGCCACCGGTCGCAGCAACCGCGAGATCGGCGCGGAGCTGTTCATCAGCGGCCACACCGTCGCCAACCACATGCGCAGCATCCTGCGCAAGACCGGGGCGGCGAACCGCACCGAGGCGGCCGGGTACGCCTATCGCCATTCCTTGCTCGACCCTGGCGACCCTCGTTAGCATCGGCACATGCCGCTCTACATCATCGAACGCCGGTACGCCGAGCGGATGGAGCCGACGGGCGACGATGTGCTGCAGATCGAGGAGGCCAACGCCGACGAGGGCGTGAGCTGGATCTTCTCGTTCCTGAGCGCGGACAAGCACCGCTCGTACTGCCTCTACGAGGCGCCCAGCCCCGATGCGATCATCGCCGCCGCCGAGCGCGCCGGTCTGCCCGCGGACGTCGTCACCGAGGTGACCCGCGTCACCGCGGACACCTTCCGTTAGCTGGACGCCTCGTGCTCGGCGAGCGCCCGCGCGAGCTCGACGCGTGAGCTGATGTCGAGCTTGGAGAAGATCTTGCTCAGGTGGTGCTCGACCGTCCGCCGGCTCACGAAGAGCTGGGATGCGACCTCGCGGTTCGAGGCGCCCTCGATGACGTAGCGCGCGATCTGCAGCTCCTGCGGGGTGAGCTGCACCGGCGCGTCCGCGCCCGCGCGGCGGGACGTCTCGCCGCTGGCCCGCAGCTCGGCGCGGGCGCGCTCCGCCCAGCCGGCCGCACCGAGCGCCTCGAAGCCGGCCTGCGCCGCACGCAGGTGCGTGCGGGCGTCGAGGCGGCGGCGTGAGCGCCGCAGGTGCTCGCCGTAGACGAGGCGGGTGCGCGCCAGCTCGAACGGCCGGCGCAGGCCGGAGCCGCGCTCGATCGCCTCCTCGAAGCAGCGGTCGGCCTCCTCGACGTCCTCGGCCAGCAGCCCGCGCAGCCGCGCGGTGATCGCCGCCCAGGACACCGAGCCGACGGCGGTGCCCCAGCTCTCGTAGCGCTCGAGCGCGGCGCGGGCGACGTGCGGCTGCCCGACCCGCGCCGCGGCTTCCACGACGTCCGGCGATGCGAGCAGCGAGACGAGCGGCGTCGGCGGCGCGTCGCCGCCCTCCCCCAGCATGAGCAGGTGGGCGAGCGCCTCCGCGGGCCGTGCGTGGCCCAGCTCCAGGCGACCGAGCGCCCAGCGGGCGTGCTGCGACGCGGCGCCCAGGCCCTGGGCGGTCGCCGCCTCGAGCGCCTCGCCTGCCTTGGCCTCGCACTCCTCGGTCGCGCCCCGCACCGCCGCGATGCTCGCGAGGAGGCTCAGGACGTAGCAGCGATCGGTCTCCTGCCGCGTCTCGACGGCGAGGCGCAGCGACTCCTCCGCGTTGGCGGCGGCGTTGCCGTAGCGGCCGACGGCGAGATCCATCGCCGCGGTCAGGCACAGCGCGTAGGGCAGCTCGCCGATCGCACCCTGCGCGCGCAGGATGTCGACGGCGCGGCCGTAGCCCGCCTGGGCGGCGTCCTCGTCGCCGAGGTACAGCGCAGCGGCCGCGGCGGAGATCCAGGCCCGTGCGTCCGTCGAGGAGGGCTCGGGGACCACGACGCGCCGCAGCTCGGCGGCGCCCGCGTCGAGCTCACCGCGCAGCAGCAGTGCGCTGCCGACGAGCAGCGCCTGGGTCGAGGCGTGCTCGGGGCAGTCCACGTGGATGCGGGCGGCGACCTCGCTCACCGCGTCCGACCAGGCAGGGTCGCCCGCCCACCACGACGCCTCGCCGGCGCGCAGCACGAGCGGCAGCGCGAGATCGGGCCGGGTGTCGACCGCCTCCCGGGCGCCGTCCATGAGGACCTTGAAGCCGTCGGCCAGGGCGCCGCGCTCGAGCGCACACGATCCGTGCAGCAGGGCGAGCGCGGCGTGGTCGGCGTCATCGGCCAGGAGCGGGCGGACCTGCTCGATGAGCTCGAGGACGCGGTCCGTGCGCCCCGACCGCCAGCTCGCCTCGGCGGCGTGGAGGAGTCGCTTGCCCCGTGGGCCGTCGGCGGTCGTCAGCAGCGCCGCGCGCTCGTAGGTCGCCGCGGCCGCGGCATGCGCGCCGCGGTGGCGCGCCTGGTGGGCGGCGGCGTCGAGGTCGGCGGCGATCGCGTCGTCCGGGCCCTGCGCGGCCGCCGCGCGATGCCAGGCGCGGCGCGCCTGGTCGCCCGCGGCGCCGAGGACCTCGGCGAGCGCGAGGTGGGCGGTGCGGCGCTGGCGGGAGATCGCGCTGCGGTAGACCGCGGACCGCACGAGCGGATGACGCACCGCGATCCGCGTGCCGTCGACGACGACGAGCCGCGCCTCCTCCAGCTCGTCGAGCGCGTCGGGATCGATCCCGAGCTTGGCGGCGGCGTCGCAGACGGTGTGCAGCTGCTCGGTGTCGTCGGCGGCGACGACGAGCAGCAGGGCCTGGGCGGCGTCCGACAGCCCGCTCGCCTGGCCGATGAACGCGCGCTCGACGCCCTCGCCGATCGGCAGCGGCTCGGTCAGCGGGACGCCTCCGGCGAGCTGCGCCGGCGTGAGGGAGGCGGGGAGCTCGAGCAGCGCGAGCGGGTTGCCGCCCGCGATGTCCAGGAGGCGCGCGCGGACGTCGGGGTCGATCCGCTGCGGGAGCAGCTGCGCCGCGGCCGCGGGCTCGAGGCCGCCGACGCGCAGCTCGGGCAGCGGCGGCAGGGCCAGGCCCCGGGGGTCCCCGTCGCGGGCGGCCAGCAGCAGCGCGATGCCCTCCGCGTCGAGCCTCCGTGCGACGGACAGCAGCACGTCGGCGGAGGAGCGGTCGAGCCACTGCGCGTCGTCGACCACGCAGAGCACGCCGCTGCCGTCGGCGACGTCGGACAGCAGCGTGAGCGTCGCCAGCGAGATGAGGAACGGGTTGTCGATCGGGCCGTCGGCGAGGCCGAACGCGCGCCGCACCGACGCAGCCTGCGGGCCGGGCAGGCACTCGAGGCGGTCGAGCACCGGGCGCAGCAGCTGGTGCAGGCCGGCGAACGCCAGGTCGGACTCCGACTCCAGGCCAACCGCCTGGAGCACGGGCATGTCCTCGCCGGCGGCCGCGACGGCGTGACGCAGCAGCGCGGACTTGCCGATCCCCGCCTCGCCGCGCAGGACGAGCACGTCGCTGCGGCCGGCGCGGGCGCCGTCCAGCAGCGACTCGACCCGACCGCTCTCCTCGTCCCTGCCGCGCAGCGCCTCGAGCGCGACGCTCACCGCCATCCGAGGAGCCTACGGGAGCCCCTCGGGCGGCGCTACGCCGCCCGCATGTCGCGCGCGCACGAGGCGTGGACGTCCAGCACGACCGGCAGCTCGGACGGGTCGACGCGCCCGTACCCGCACACCGAGCCGATGCCGAAGTCCGCCAGGTGCTTGCGGGCCGCCTCGATGCGCTCGTGGTTGCCGTCCACGCCGTCGGTGTGGTGGATGAGGCCCAGGTAGACCTTCGTGTCGCCGATGTCGAGGTCGTCCAGCGGCACGAAGAAGTCCGGTCCCGGGTGGCGGACGACCGGCATGTGGACGTAGTCGATGCGGCGGCCGGCGTTGGCGACGGTCTCGTTCGAGAGGCGCACGCACAGCGCGAGGTCCTCCATGGCGGTCATCGGCCACCCGCCCCACGTGCCGTAGCACCAGTGGTAGCCGACGGGCACGTCCTCGGGGACGACCTTCGTGATGTCGGCGATGAGCGCGCCGTGACGCGCGTACTTCGCGTCGACGGTGTCGGCCGGCCAGAACGGGAAGTAGGACCCGTCGCCGATCGCGAGGTCGACGACCTCCCAGGCGAAGTCGAACTGGATGACGAGGTCCTCGGCGGGGATGACCTCGAGCATCCGCTCGATCTCCCGCCCGATCCCCTCGATGTAGGCGGCGTGGACCAGCGGCCACTGGCTCGTGTCGTCGAAGAACGCGTCGATCGCGCTGCTGGCGCCGGGGAGACAGCACCTGGAAGCGCACGCCCGGCGGGGATCACACCCTCGTCGCGCAGGCCCTTGAACGTCTCGTAGGACTCCAGCGCGAAGCGCGCGTAGCCGAGGTCGTCGAACCGCAGGTCGGTGACGCCGGGCTTCACGCGGAACGTCCACAGCTGGTTGCTGTCGGCCGCGGGACGCGCCTCGTCGGAGTCGTCGTGCTCGGGCTGCTCGAGCGCGCCCTCCGGCCGGTTCGTCTCGACGAGGTCCGGGTGCGCGGAGAAGATCCGCAGGGGCAGGAAGCCGACCCAGGTGACGCGGTCGCCGGTCTCGCCGTCGGGCAGCGACGGGACGTAGGGGCCGATCTTCTCCCCGCTGAGGCGCATGGCCTCGGCGGCGGTCTCGAACGGCATGCTGCCGACCAGCAGCACGTCGCCGGTCACCCGGCTGGTGGACGTTGAGCTCATGCCGCGCAGCGTCGTCGGCGACGACGCCGGTCGCATCGGTGATCTCCGCAGAGTCGGGGCCGGTGGTACGGTCGCAGCACAACGCATGGATTTCCGGCTTCTCGGCCCGCTGGAGGTCCGCGATCACGATCGCGCGCTCGCGCTCGGCGGACCCAGGCAGCGCGCGTTGCTCGCGGTCCTCCTGCTGCACGCCAACCGTGTGGTGTCCTCCGATCGGCTCGCCTACGAGCTCTGGGGAGACGAGCCGCCCGCGACGCTGGCCAAGAGCCTCCAGGTGACCGTGTCCCGGGTCCGCCGCGTGCTCGGGGACGGCCGGCTCGTCACCCAGGCGCCCGGCTACCTGCTGCGCGTCGAGCGCGACGAGCTCGACGTGGCGCGCTTCGAGCGGCTCGTGTCGGAGGCCGACGCGATGCCACCCGCGATGGCCGCGCAGCAGCTCCGCGACGCGCTCGGGATGTGGCGCGGTCCGGCGCTCGCCGATCTCGCCGACGAGTCGTTCGCGCAGGCCGCCTGCGCGCGGCTCGAGGAGCAGCGCATGTGCGCGCTCGAGGACCGCATCGGCGCCGACGCGTCGCTCGGTCGCCACGCCGAGCTCGTCGGCGAGCTCGAGGGGCTGGTCCGCGCACACCCGTTGCGCGAGCGGCTCCGCGCGCGGCTCATGCTGTGCCTGTACCGCTGCGGCCGTCAGGCCGAGGCCCTCGACGCCTACCGACAGGCGCGAGCGGTGCTCGTCGAGGAGCTGGGGATCGAGCCCAGCCGTGAGCTGCGCGAGCTCCACGACGCGATCCTGCGTCAGGACGCGTCGCTCGACCTCGTGCCCGACGGCGACGTGACGTCGCCGGCGTTCGTCGGCCGCACGGCGCAGCTCGCGCAGCTGACCGCGGCGATGGACGAGGCGATCGCCGGCCGCGGCGGGGTCGCGCTCGTCACCGGCGAGCCCGGGATCGGCAAGAGCCGGCTGGCGGAGGAGCTCGTGCTCGCCGCGGAGCGCCGCGACGCCCGCGTGCTCGTCGGGCGCTGCTGGGAGGCCGGTGGAGCGCCCGCCTACTGGCCCTGGGTCCAGTCGCTGCGCGCGTACGCGCGCGGCCTCGACGACGACACGCTGCGGGCCCGCGTGGCCGACGGCGGGCCGGCGCTGGCGCAGATCCTCCCCGAGCTGCGCGACCGGCTCACCGATCTTCCCGAGCCCCCGTCCCTGGAGGCGGAGGGCACCCGCTTCCGGCTGTTCGAGGCGGTCACCGGTCTGCTGCGGCGGGCGTCGCGGTCCGAGCCGCTCCTCGTCGTGCTGGACGACCTGCATGCCGCCGACGAGCCGTCGCTCCTCCTCCTGCGGTACGTCACACGGGAGATCGCCGACTGCCGCGTCCTCGTCCTCGGCGCCATGCGCGACGTCGACCCGATCCCGCAGCGACCGCTGGACGCGACCCTCGCGGCGCTCGTGCGGGAGCCGAACGCGGCGCGGGTGGCGCTCGGCGGCCTTCCCGGCCCCGACGTCGCCGCGTACATCGGCGCCACGACCGGGACCGACCCGGAGCCGGCCCTGGCCGAGGCGATCCACGAGCGCACGGACGGCAATCCGCTGTTCGTCGTGGAGCTCGTGCGCCTGCTCGGGTCCGACGGGACGGTCGAGCACATCCCGCCCGGCGTCCGCGCGGTGATCGAGCAGCGGGTGCGCCGTCTCTCCGACGAGACCTGCGCCGTCCTCGACGCGGCGTCGATCCTCGGCCGCGAGTTCGACCTCTCCGTGCTCGCCGGCGTCTGCGATCTCGCCCCGGACGTGCTCCTCGAGCGTCTCGATCCGGCGGTGGCGCAGCGGATCGTCGACGAGGTCCCGGGCACGCCCGGACGCCTGCGCTTCAGCCACGCGCTCATCCGCGACACGCTGTACGACGACCTCACCGCGACGCGCCGGCTCGCGCTGCACGCCCGCGCCGCCCGGGCGCTCGAGGCCGCCGGCGTGGACCGTCCGACCGAGCTCGCCCGTCATCACCTGGCGGCGGGCGCGACGGAGGACGCGATCCGTTGGTCGCGCCGCGCCGGCGACCGGGCGGCGGCACAGCTCGCGCACGAGGAGGCCGTCCGCCTCTACGAGCAGGCACTGGCCCTGACCAGCGGGGCACCGGCGCGGTGCAAGCTCCTGCTCGCGATCGGCGAGGTCAGCGCTCGCGCGGGCGACTCCGGGGCCTCCAAGCGGGCGTTCCGCGAGGCCGCCGAGCTCGCCACGACCCACGATCTCCCCGACGACCTCGCGCAGGCCGCCCTGGGCTACGGCGGCAGGATCATCTGGAACGTCTCGCGCGACGATCCGCTGCTCGCGGTGCTGCTCGAGCGGGCGCTCGCGGCGCTGCCGGCCGAGGACAGCGCGACGCGCGTGCGGCTGCTCGTCCGCCTCGCGGGCGGCCCGCTGCGCGACTCCAACGCCTCCCGGCGGCGCCGGCGGGCGATGAGCGCCGAGGCGCTGGAGATCGCCCGCCGCCTCGACGACGACGAGACCCTCGCCTACGGCCTGCACGGCTACATCCTCGGACACCACGGCCCGTCGCACACCCGCAGGCAGCTCGCGCTCGCGGCGGAGCTCATCGACGTCGCGACGCGTCTCGGCGACGGAGAGCGCGTCGCCGACGGGCTGGAGGAGCATCTCGTCGCGGCGATGGAGCTCGGGGACGTCGCGACCGCCGAGGCCGACCTGCGCCGGATGGCGGATGTGGTCGCGGAGCTGCGCCAGCCCGCGCAGCAGTGGCTGCTCGCCGTCTACCGCGCCCTGTTCGCGCTGCTGCGCGGGGAGCCGGACGCCGAGGCGCGGGTCGAGTCCGCCCGGGCGCTCGGGCTCGGGACGCTGAGCTGGAACGCCGAGGTCACGTACCGCCTGCAGCTCTCCCTGCTGCGCCGCGACCAGGGCCGGATCGGCGAGGCGTGCGACCTGCTGCGCGCGTCCGTGCGCGAGTTCCCGACGTACGCGGTCTTCCGGTGCGCGCTGGCGCAGGCCGCCGCGGAGCTCGGCGACGACGAGGAGGCGCTGCGGATGGTGGCGACCGAGCCGCCCGTCGACGAGGAGTGGCTCGTCGGCACGGTGCTGCTCGCGGAGGCCGCCGCGCGTCTCCGCCAGACCGAGCGCGGGCGGGTGCTGCGCGAGCGGCTGCTCCCCTACGCGGACCGGCTCGCCGTGTGCCCGCCGGAGATCTGCGTCGGGGCGGTCGCGCGCCCGCTCGCGATGCTCGCGACCGACGAGCGCGAGGCCGACCGTCACCGCGCGTTCGCCGCCGAGCTGCACGAGCGCATCGGCGCGCGGCCGTGGATGGAGCGCATGCGGACACTAGGTTGGGGCGATGTCACTCGCCCCGACCGTCTCCTCTCCCCCACGGCGCGACGATGCCGCAGCTCGGCCTCGGCACCTGGCCGATGAGCTCGGCCGAGGCCGAGCGTGCCGTGCCGACCGCGATCGAGGCCGGCTACCGACTCGTCGACACCGCGTACGCGTACGGCAACGAGGACGGCGTCGGCGCCGGACTGCGCGCGAGCGGGCTCCCGCGCGAGGAGCTGTTCGTCACGACCAAGCTCAACGCCGAGTGGCACGGGGTGCGCGAGGTGCGCGAGGCCTTCGTCGACAGCACGCGCAAGCTCGGCGTCGAGTACCTCGATCTGTACCTCATCCACTGGCCCAATCCCGACCAGGACCGCTACGTCGACGCCTGGCGCGGGCTCTGCCGCCTGCTCGACGAGGGGCTCGTCCGCGCGATCGGCGTCTCGAACTTCAAGCCCGCGCACCTCGAGCGGCTCCTCGAGGCGACCGGGGTCGCGCCCGACGTCAACCAGATCGAGCTCAACCCCTACCTGGCCCGCACGGAGCCGCGCGCGTTCCACGAGAAGCACGGCATCGTGACCCAGTCCTACAGCCCGCTCGACCGGGGCGGGGAGCTGCTGCGCGAGCCCGTCGTCGTCGCTGCGGCCGAGCGCCTCGGGCGTACCCCGGCCCAGGTCGTGCTGCGCTGGCACGTGCAGCAGGGCCTGACCGTCGCGGTGAAGTCCTCCGACCCGCAGCGCCAGGCGGAGAACCTCGCCGTCTTCGACTTCGAGCTGAGCGCGGACGAGCTGGCGGCGCTGTCCGCGCTCGACCGAGGCGAGGCCGCGGCGACCGACTCCGATACGTTCGGGCACTGATGAGCCTGCTCGGAGAGGGCACGACGCTCGGCGGCTGGTGCCACATGCCCGGCGGCTTCGCCGCGGAGGTCATGGCGGCCGCGGGCTTCGACTGGATCCTCGTCGATCGCCAGCACGGGCTGATCGGCGAGAGCGAGCTGTTCGACATGCTCCGCGCGCTCACGATCTCGGGGACGCCGACGTTCGTGCGCGTGTCCCAGGCCGACCACGGCGAGATCGGCCGCGCGCTGGACGGCGGCGCGCACGGGGTCGTCGTGCCGCAGATCGGCTCGGTGGAGGAGGCGCAGCTCGTCGCGCGCGCGTGCCGGTACGCGCCGGCGGGGGCGCGGAGCATCGGCCCGACGCGGGCGAAGCTGTACGACCGCGCCGACCCGCGGGCCGCGGACGCGTCGGTCCTGTGCCTGCCGATGATCGAGTCGCGCGCGGGGCTGGACGCCGTCGAGGCGATCGCGGCGGTCGAGGGCGTCGACGGGCTGTTCGTCGGCCCCGCCGACCTCGCGCTCGACCTCGGGGTCGAGGGCGCGGAGCTCGACGAGGCGCTCGGCCGGATCGCCCGCGCCTGCCACGAGCAGGGCAAGCTCGCCGGCGCGTTCGGCATGGGCGCGGCGCGCATCCCCGGCTGGGTCGACCTCGGCTACGAGTTCCTGGCCGTGGACTCCGACGCGTCGTTCCTGCTCGCCGCCGCCCGTGAGGCGCTCAGCGATGCGCGCGGGCGCCTGCGGGCCGCCACACGTGGATGAGGTCGCGCATCGAGATGATCCCGATCACGTCGCCCTCGCGGACGACGACGAGGTGACGGAACCCGCCCTCGGCCATCCGGTCGGCGGCCTCCTCGAGGTCCCAGTCGCTGTCGGCGAACACCGCGGTGGCGGTGAGGTGGTCCTTGACCTGCTCGCTGTCGGGGTCGTGGCCGCGCCCGAGGGCCCGCACGACGTCGCGCTCCGTGACGATCCCGGGACCTGGCTGCTCGGGGTCGAGGATCACGGCGGCACCGACGTTGTTCTTGCACATGAACTCGGCCGCCTCGCGCAGCGTGCGCCCAGGTGTCAGCGTGAGCACGTTCTCCGTCATCGCGTCGTGGACCTTCACCGCCGGCTCCTCTCCCTTCACGTCAGAGACTCCTTGATACGCCACCTGCTACCCAAATGCAACAAACAGCACGAGCAAGTCGCATGACCGCGCCCAGCGAGCTCCTCATCGAGACCCCGCACGGGCCCGCTCGGGCGTTCGTGCACCCGGTGGCTGCCCCGATCGGCGGCCTCGTCCTCGGACACGGCGCGGGCGGCGGCGTCTCGGCCCGCGACATCGTCGCCGTGACGAACGCCGCGCTGGAGGCCTCGATCGCCGTCGCGCTCGTCGAGCAGCCCTACCGCGTCGCGGGGCGCCGCTCCCCGGCGCCGGCGAAGCAGCTCGACGCGGCGTGGACCGCGGTGCTCGGCGACCTGCGGGCGGGCCCGCTCGCAGGCGTGGAGGTCGTCACCGGCGGTCGGTCCTCGGGTGCGCGGGTCGCGTGTCGCACCGCGGGCGCGACGGGCGCCGCGGGCGTGCTGTGCCTGGCGTTCCCGCTCGTGCCACCCCGGCGGCGCACCGCGACGGAGCCGCCGCCGTCGCGCATCGGCGAGCTCGAGGGCGTCGAGGTGCCCGTGCTCGTGATCCAGGGCGTGAGCGACCCGTTCGGGATGCCGCCCGCGGCGCCCGGCCGGACGGTCGTGGAGGTCGCGGGCACCCACAGCCTCGCCGCGGAGCGGCCGCGGATCGCGGCCGCCGCCCGCGACTGGCTCGTGGCGCTGCTCAGCTCCTGACGGCCACGCCGCCGGCGTCGAGCAGCTCGGCGACGGTGCAGAACTTCACGCGCGGGCGGCCGTGCGGCTCGCCGGCCTCGCGCTCGGCCTGGTCGATGGTCTCCCAGTGCGCGTACGTGACGTGGTCGCCGCAGCGCTCGGCCAGCAGCGCCTCGATCGACTCGCGCTCGGGCTGGGTGCAGTCGAGCATCCTGCCCGCCGCGACGTCCTCCAGCAGCGCCTTGACGGTCTCCTGCGCGTCGCGCTTGTTCGTGCCGATGATCCCGCTCGGCCCGCGCTTGATCCAGCCGACGACGTACTGGCCCGGGACCTGCTCGCCGCCCGCCTCGGTGAGGACGCGGCCCAGCTCGTTGGGGATGACCGCGCGCGCCTCGTCGAAGGGGACGCCCTCGAGCGCGACGCCGCGGTAGCCGACGGAGCGGAACACCAGGCTGGCGGGGATCGTCTCCCGCTCGCCCGTGGAGCGGGCCTTCAGCGAGCCGTCGTCGGCCTGCACGAGCTCGTTGCGCTCGACGACGACGCCCTCGACCTTGCCGTCGCCCACGATCTCGACGGGCGAGGTGAGGAAGCGCACGACGACGCGCTTGCGCTTGCCCTCCGGCGTGCGCTGCGAGTACTCGGTGAAGATCTCGACGTTGCGCCTGGAGGTCATGTCGGCCTCGTCGCTCTCGATCCACGCCCTGCTGGCGGCGTCGAGGTCGACGTCGCGCGGGTCGACGATGACGTCGGCGTCCTCGAGCTCGCCGAGCTCGAGGACCTCGGGGTTCGTGAACGCGGCCTGCGCCGGCCCGCGGCGGCCGAGCACGACGATCTCGGTGATCGAGCTGTCGCGCAGCACCTCGAGCGCGTGGTCGGCGACGTCGGTCACCGCGAGCTCGTCGTAGGTCAGCGCGAGCATGCGCGCGACGTCGGCCGCGACGTTCCCGTTGCCGACGACGACGGCGGTCTGGCCGCTGAGGTCGAACTCGAGGTCGCGGTAGTCGGGGTGGCCGTTGTACCAGGCGACGAACTCCGTCGCGGCCCAGCTGCCAGGGAGGTCCTCGCCCTCGATGCCCAGCCGGCGGTCGGCCGCGGCGCCGAACGCGTAGATGACCGCGTGGTAGCGGTCGCACAGCTCCTCGACCGTGATGTCACGGCCGATCTCCACGTTGCCGAAGAAGCGGAACTCCGGATGCGAGGCCGTCTTCTCGTACATGCGGGTGACGGCCTTGATGTTCGGATGGTCGGGCGCGACCCCCGCCCGGACCAGACCCCACGGGGTCGGGAGGCGGTCGAAGACGTCCACCTGCGCTGCGATGTCGGTCGAGCGCTGCAGTGCGCCTGCGGCATAGAGGCCCGAGGGGCCGGAACCGATGATCGCGACGCGGAGAGGCTGGGCTGTCTCGTTCATGGAGGCATCCACTCTAGGAAATCCGACCGCGTTCGTCGCCTATCGTCGCGGGCATGGATCTGGGACTGCAGGGCCGGGTCGTCCTCGTGACCGGGTCGAACCGCGGCATCGGCCGGGCGATCGCGCGGTCGGCGGCGGGCGAGGGCGCGATCGTGGCGATGTGCGGGCGCAACGAGGAGCTCGGGCTCGAGGCGGTCGCCGAGCTGGGCGAGGACCGCGCGTCGTGGTTCACCGTCGACGTGACCGACGCCGAGGCGGTCGGCGCGCTGCCGGCCGCGGTGATGGCGCGCCTCGGCCGGCTCGACGCGGTCGTGAACAACGCGGGGCGCTTCGGCGGCGGCCCGGCGGTCGAGCTGACCCCCGAGGGCATCCACGAGGGGATCGACACGAAGGTCGCGGGCGCGGTCGGGCTGATCCGCGCGGCGCTGCCGGCGCTGCGCCAGAGCGACCAGGCGCGCGTGGTGAACATCGGCGGCATCAGCGCGCAGCGGGTGACGCCGGGCGCCGCGGTGACCGCGATCGCGAACGCCGGCATGGCGACGGTCAGCGGCTACCTGGCGCAGGAGCTCGCGCCCGACGGCATCACGGTGAACTGCGTCATCCCCGGCTACGTGCTGTCGGAGGTGTGGCGGGGCCGCGCGGACGCGGTGGCCTCGGCTGAGGGCCTCTCGGCGGAGGCCGGGCTGCAGCGGGTGCTGGACCTCCAGGGCCTGGCGGGCCGCTGGGGCGACCCGAGCGAGATCGCCGACGTCGTGGTGTTCCTGCTGTCGGCGCAGGCGCGGTTCGTCAGCGGTGCTGCGTTTCGGGTGGACGGGGCGCAGTTCGAGGGTCTGCAGCGGTAGCTGAGGGGGGCGAACTGCGATCCGCCACGTGGTCACTTTCTGTCGGTATGCGACGACAAAGTCGTCATTGATGCCTCGCCGGTCGCCAGCACGGTGTCGTCGCCCGGCCGCAGCTGCTCGACGACGGGTGGTCGGCCGTCGCGGATCGATCGCGAGGTGCGCGCAGGCGCCGGCTCCACGCGTCCACGCCGGCGTCTACGCCGTCGGGCACCGCGCCCTGACCGACCGCGGCTCGATGGATGGCCGCCACGCTGGCCTGCGAGCGGCGTGCTGAGCCATCACAGCGCCGGCGCGCTGTGGGAGCTGCCCGATCTCCGACAACGGCCTGACACACGTCGTGGCGGCGACCGGCACGGCGACGGAAGTCGCGGATCGACGCCCACCGTGCCGACCTCCATCCGAGCGACCGCACCACCCGCCACGGCATCCCGGTCACCACGATCGCCCGGACCCTCGTCGACCTCTCACACTCCCTCGATGACGAGTCCCTCCACCGCGTGATCAGGGAGGCGCAGTTCCGGGGCCTCTTCGACGACGACCGCATCAGGGACGCGCTCACGCGACGGCCGTCGGCGCGGCTCAAGGCCTACCTCGACGACCCGACGGTCACCCAGACCGACCTCGAGGACCGGTTCCTCCGCATCTGCCGGCGCTACCGCATCCCCACCCCGGTCACGCAGCACGGAGCCCGACCGCGCGTCGACTTCGCCTGGCCGGACCGCCGGCTCGTCGTCGAGGTCGACGGCTGGCAGGCACACCGCACCCGCGTCGCCTTCCAGGACGACCGGACGAACACGAACCGACTGCAGCTCGCCGGGGCACATCGTCCTGCGCTACACCTGGGACGACGTCACGGATGCGGCACGCCGAGGTCGCCGCTCAGGTCCTCTCCGCCGGGAACTTCTCCAGCACCCACTCCGCCCCGAGCTCGGCCCGCCGGTAGGGGCGCCCGCCGACGAGGACGTAGTCGCGGGTCCGCGGGTCGATCGGGAGCTGGCGCTCGATCGGGAACCACTCGTTGTGCTGCCCGATCAGCTCGTTGACGTCGGCGAACGACCACGACCGCGCCAGGTCGCGCCATCGGCGCGCGAACGTCGCCGGGTCGCCGCGGTGCTCCTCGCGCAGCGCGTTGTACGCGCGCTCGAGCCTGCGGGTCTCGCGGGCGATCGCCGCGTCGATCTCCCCCAGCCGCTCCATCCAGCGGGGCCTGACGCCCGCCTGGAGGTACGCCTCCACGCTGCGGCGTGTCTGCCGCGCGCGTCGCGAGAGCGGCTTCCCGACGCCGTCGACCTGCTCGAGGTCCCGTGCCAGGAGACGCTCGACCGCGTTGCGCCGGTCCTCGTCCTGCGTCCTGTCGTCCGCCACTGCACCCCATGCTAGGACCGGCGATGATGTTGTGGTGACTGCCCCCCAGCAACCCGGCGCCAAGGTGACGGTCGTGACCGGCGCGGGCTCCGGCATCGGCCGCGCGGTCGCCGTCGAGCTCGCCGCGCACGGACACCGGCTCGTCCTCGCCGGCCGCCGCGAGGACGCCCTGCAGGAGACGGCCGGCCTCTGCGACGGCGACACGCCGATCGTCGTCCCGACCGACGTCCGCGACCCCGCCGCCATCGAGGCCCTCTTCGCCCGCACGCTCGACGCGCACGGCCGCGTCGACGTCCTCTTCAACAACGCCGGGACCACCGGCCCGGCGGGCACGCCCGACGAGATCGACCCCGCGGCCTGGACCGCGGCCGTGGAGACCAACCTCACCGGGTCGTTCCTGTGCGCCCGCGCGGCGTTCGCCGCGATGCGCGCCCAGGACCCGCGCGGCGGCCGGATCATCAACAACGGCTCGATCGCCGCGTACACACCGCGCCCGGGCACGATCGCCTACAGCGCCACGAAGCACGCGATCACGGGCCTCACGAAGTCCCTCGCGCTGGACGGCCGCCCGTTCGACATCGCCTGCGGTCAGATCGACATCGGCAACGCCGCGACCGCGATCGCCGAGAAGATGGCCAAGGGCGTCCCGCAGCCGGACGGCAGCATCAGGCCCGAGCCGACGATGGACGTCGGCGAGGTCGGCCGCGCCGTCGCCCACATGGCCGGCCTCCCGCTGGACGCCAACGTCCTCTTCATGACGATCATGGCGACGAACATGCCGTACGTCGGCCGCGGCTAGGCACATGCGGTTCCTGGACGACCGCGCGCCCCTCACGGACGCGACCTACGACGACGTCTTCCTCGTTCCCCGCCGCTCGGACGTCGCGTCGCGCCTGGACGTCGATCTCACGACCCCGGACGGCGTCGGGACGACGATCCCCGTCGTCGCCGCGAACATGACCGCCGTCTCCGGCCGGCGCATGGCCGAGACGATCGCGCGCCGCGGCGGCCTCGCCGTGCTCCCGCAGGACATCCCGGTCGACGTCGTCAGCGAGGTCATCGCCTGGGTGAAGGCGCGCGACCTCGTCCACGACACGCCGATCACGCTCGAGCCCACCGCGACCGCGGCCGAGGCCCTGTCGCTGCTGCCCAAGCGCGCGCACGGCGCGGTCATCGTCGTCGAGGGCGGCCGCCCGATCGGCGTCGTGACGGAGGCCGACTGCGCGGGCGTCGACCGCTTCGCCCAGCTCGACACGATCATGTCCCGCGAGCTGCTCACCCTCCCCGTCGGGGTGTCGCCGCGGCAGGCGTTCGACCTCCTCTACGCGGGCGGCCGGCACCGCCTCGCGCCGGTCGTGAACGCCGACGGCTCGCTCGCCGGCGTCCTCACCCGCAGCGGAGCGCTGCGCGCCTCGATCTACACACCGGCCACCGACGCCCAGGGACACCTGCGGGTCGCGGCGGCGCTCGGCATCTCGCGCAGCGCGCCGGACCGCGCGCGGGCGCTGCTCGACGCCGGCGCGGACGTGCTCGTGCTCGACACCGCCCACGGCCACCAGGAGCAGATGCTCGAGGCGGTGCGCTCCGTCCGCGCGCTCGACCCGCCGGTCCCGATCGTCGCGGGCAACGTCGTGACCGCGGAAGGCGTGCGCGACCTCGTCGAGGCGGGCGCGAACATCGTGAAGGTCGGCGTCGGCCCCGGCGCGATGTGCACGACGCGCATGGTGACCGGCGTCGGGCGACCGCAGTTCTCGGCCGTGCTGGAGTGCGCGGCGCAGGCGCGCGCGCTCGGCGCGCACGTCTGGGCCGACGGCGGCGTCCGGCACCCGCGCGACGTCGCGCTGGCGATCGCGGCGGGCGCGGCGAACGTCATGGTCGGCTCGTGGCTGGCGGGCACCCACGAGTCGCCCGGCGACGCGAACCGCGACGCCGACGGGCGCCTGTACAAGGAGAGCTTCGGCATGGCGTCGGCCCGCGCCGTCCGCACGCGCACGTCCCAGGACTCGCCGTTCGACCAGGCGCGCAAGGCCATGTTCGAGGAGGGGATCTCCTCGTCGCGCATGTACCTCGACCCCGAGCGGCCCGGCGTCGAGGACGTGCTGGACCGCATCGCGGCCGGCCTGCGCAGCGCGTGCACCTACGCGGGCGCGCGCTCCCTGGACGAGCTGCACGAGCGCGCGGTCGTGGGGACGCAGAGCGCCGCGGGGTACGCCGAGGGCCAGCCGCTGCGCAGCACTTGGTAGCGACGCAAGGCACGCGGGTCTCCCGCCGCCTCGTCGTCCTCATGGCGATCGCGGGCGGCGCGTCGGTCGCGAACCTCTACTACGCCCAGCCGCTGCTGGACGTCATCGCCCACTCGCTCGGGGTGTCCATCGAGGCGGCCGGCCTCATCGTGACGTTCACGCAGCTGGGCTATCTGTTCGGGATCGTCGCGCTCGTGCCGCTCGGCGACATGGTCGAGCGCCGCCGGTACGTCCCGCGCGTGCTCGTCGTCGCGGCACTCGCATTGACGTGCACCGCGGCCGCGCCGTCGCTGCCCGTCATCGCGATCGCGCTGGTCGTCGTCGGCGTGACCTCGGTCGGCGCACAGCTGCTCATCCCGTTCGCCGCCACGCTCGCCCGCGACGACGAGCGCGGGACCGTGATGGGCATCGTCATGAGCGGCGTGCTGCTCGGCGTCCTGCTCGCCAGGACCGTCAGCGGCCTGCTCGCCGAGCTCGGCGGCTGGCGGCTCGTCTACGGATGCGCGGCCGTGCTGATGCTGACGCTCGCCGTCGTGCTGTCGCGGTCGCTGCCGTGGCATGCGCCGTCGGCCTGGATCGGCTACCGCCCGCTGTTCGGCTCGGTCACCAGGCTCGTGCGCTCCGAGCCGCTCCTGCGGCGCAGGATGCTGCTCTCGTTCCTCGGCTTCGCGAACTTCACGATCCTCTGGACGTCGCTGACGTTCCTGCTCAGCGACCCGCCGTACGACTACTCCGAGGGCACGATCGGGCTCTTCGGGCTGCTGGGCATCGGCGGCGCGATCGCCGCCCAGGTCGCGGGCAAGGTCATCGACCGCGGCTACGTCCACGTGCTCACGGGGATCGCGCTGACCGGGATCCTCGTCGCACGGCTGATCATGACGCAGGCCGAGGACGCGCTCGCCGTCCTGCTCATCGGCATGGTCCTGTTCGACGTGTCGCAGCAGAGCTCCCTCGTCTGCCACCAGAACGTCGTCCTCAACGTCACGAGCGAGGCCCGCGGACGGGCGACGACCGCCCAGGTCTCCTCCGCGTTCGTCGGTGGCGCGATCGGCTCGGCCATCGCCGCCGCGACCTACGCGGCGGGCGGCTGGCAGCTCGTCAACGGCCTCGCGACGGGCCTCGCCGCGCTGGCCCTCCTCGCGTGGGCGGCGGAGCGCATCCGGGTGCGACGCGCCGGTGCGCGATGATCATGCACGTGAATCGAATCCTCCCCACGACGGTCGTGGGCAGCCTCCCCCAGCCGGACTGGCTCCTCGACCGCGACATGCTGCGCGACCGCCTCCCCGCGCGCGTCCGCACACCTGACCTCTGGCGTGTCGCCCCCGACCTCCTCGAGACCGCGCAGGACGACGCGACCCTCATCGCCATCCGCGACATGGAGCGCGCCGGCGTCGACATCATCACCGACGGGGAGATCCGCCGGGAGAGCTACTCCAACCGCTTCGCGACCGCGCTCGAGGGCATGGATCTCGACAACCCCGCCGAGATCCTCAGCCGCGCGGGCAAGCCCAACAAGGTCCCCCGGGTGACGGGCAGGATCCGCCGCCGGGAGCCGGTGGAGGTCCGCGACCTCGAGTTCCTGCGGCGCAACACCGACCGCCAGGTGAAGATCACGCTGCCCGGCCCGTTCACCATGAGCCAGCAGGCCGTCGACGAGCACTACGGCGACGTCCGCGCGCTCGCGATGGACCTCGCCGTCGCGGTCAACGAGGAGGTCCGCGACCTCTTCGCCGCGGGCGCCGACGTGGTCCAGATCGACGAGCCGTGGGTCCAGTCGCGGCCGGAGCAGGCCCGCGAGTACGCGATCGAGGTCATCAACCGCGCCCTCGACGGCGTCGGCGGCACGACCGCGCTGCACTCGTGCTTCGGCTACGCGCACATGGTCCACGACCGGCCGCCGGGCTATCCGATCCTGGCCGAGCTCAACGACTGCGCCGCCGACCAGCTCGTGATCGAGGCGGCCCAGCCCGACCTGGACCTCTCCGTCCTCGAGCAGCTCCCGGACAAGGTCATCGCGATCGGCGTCGTCAGCCTGGGAGACCTCGAGGTGGAGCCGGTCGACGTCATCGCCGACCGCATCCGCGCCGCCCTGCGCCACGTCGACGCCGGGCGGCTGCAGGTCGCGCCGGACTGCGGGATGAAGTACCTGCCGCGCGACGTCGCGGTCGGCAAGCTCGCCGCGATGGTGCACGCGGCGGACATCGTGCGGCGGGAGCTCTAGAGGACCGGCGGCTCGGCCGGCGCCGCCTGCGTGGTCTGCGGGCGGTGCCGCCGGGCGAACACCCAGGTCCGGAAGGCCACGTAGCGGGTGACCGTCGCGGCGAGGCTCGCGGCGATGAGCACCGCCAGCTCGACCCAGCGGGCCGGCGTGGCGTCCAGGCCGTGGAGCACGGCGAGCGCGCCCGTGGTCAGACCCACCGTGAGGACGAACACGAACGCACCGCGGACGTGGTGCCCGGCCAGGCCCTCGCGCCCGGTGACGCGGAACGTGTAGCGCCGGTTGGCCGCGGTGTTGGCCACCGCCGTGATCGCGAGCGCCGCGATGTTCGCGCCGCCGGCACCCAGCGCGCCGCGCAGGAGCAGGAAGAGCAGCGCGTAGGCGATCGTCGACAGGACGCCGACGAGGAGGAACCGGGCGATCGCGCCGTCCGCGGCGAGCCGCGCGACGCCGCGCAGGTCGTCCCACGCGGTCCTCACGATGTCCACGCGCGAGTCGGGGTCGTCGACCCAGTCCACGGGGATCTCATGGATGCGCAGGCCGCGCCGCTGGGCGAGCACGAGCAGCTCGGTGTCGAAGAACCAGCCGTCGTCGTGCACGTCATCGATGAGGCCACGCAGCGCGCTGGTGCGCACCGCCTTGAAGCCGCACTGCGCATCGCTGAAGCGGGCGCGCAGGGCCGTGTGGAGGATCGTGTTGTACGCACGGGAGATGAGCTCACGCTTGGGGCCGCGGACCACCCGTGCGCCGTGCGCGAGGCGGGTGCCGATGGCGAGATCGGAGTGCCCCGACAGCAGCGGGGCGACGAGCGGCATCAGGCCGCGCAGGTCCGTCGAGAGGTCGACGTCCATGTAGCAGACGACCTGCGCCGAGCTGGAGGACCAGGCGGCGCGCAGCGCGCGGCCGCGGCCCTTCTCCTCGAGGCGCAGCACCTTCACGCCACGCAGCTCGCGAGCCATCCGGCGTGCGATCTGCGGCGTGCCGTCGGTGCTCGCGTTGTCGGCGACGATGATCCGCCAGGTGAAGGGCAGCTCGGCGGAGAGGAACCGGTGCAGGCGCCGGATCGTGGACTCGAGGACCGCCTCCTCGTTGTACACGGGGATGACGATGTCGATCTGGGGCGCCTGGTCGGCCAGCGGGGGCATGGCACGCAGGACGGCCGATCCGTCGACGGTGCCTGTGTGCTCAGCGTTCATGCCAGCAGGATCGGCAGCCCCCGTCGGAGGAGGGTCGGGATCGGCTGAGAGGACTCTGAGTCAGTCGACGGGGGTCGCGACCGGGCCCGTGGCCCGTGCGCGCACGCCCGCGGTGGGCAGCGTCACGACGAAGCACGCGCCCCCGTCCGGCGCGTTGCCGGCGGACACCTCGCCGCCGTGCGCGTCGACGATCGCGGCGACGATCGCCAGGCCCAGGCCCGCGCCGCCGCGGCCGCGCTCACGCCCGCCCTCCGCGCGCCAGAAGCGCTCGAAGAGGTGGTCGGGCTGGTCGGTCGGCAGCCCGGGCCCGTGGTCGCGCACCTCGAGTCGCGCGCGGTCGCCCGCGTGCGTGACGCCGACCTCGATCGGCGTCCCCGGCGGCGTGTGGACGAGCGCGTTGCGCAGCAGGTTCGCGAGCACCTGACGCAGGCGGTCGGGCTCGCCGGAGACCGTCGTGGTCCCGTCGAGCTCGAGCTCGATGTCGCGGTCGGGCGCGGTCGCGCGGGCGTCGTCGACCGCGTCGGCGGTGAGCGCGGCGAGGTCGACCTCCTCGCGCTCGGCCTCCTGCACCTCGTCGAGCCGGGCGAGCAGCAGGAGGTCCTCGACGAGGACGCCCATGCGCTGGGCCTCCTCCTCGATGCGGCGCATGGCCTTCGCGGTGTCCTCCGGCTCCTTGGCCGCGCCGATGCGGAACAGCTCGGCGTAGCCGCGGATCGACGCGAGCGGCGTGCGCAGCTCGTGCGACGCGTCGGCCAGGAAGCGCCGCAGGCGGTCCTCGCTGGCCTCCCGCTCGGCGAACGCGTGCTCGAGGCGGTCGAGCATCGCGTTGAGCGCGAGGCCGAGCCTGCCGACCTCGGTGCGGGGGTCGGTCGCCTCGATGCGGTGCGAGAGATCGCCGCCGGCGATCGCGCCGGCGGTGTGCCCCATGCGGTCCAGCGGCAGCAGGCCGATGCGCACGACCATCCAGGCGACGGCGCCGAGGATCGCCAGGACGCCGAGGATCACGAGCCCCATGACCAGCAGCAGCTGGTTCAGCGTGCGGTCGACCTCGTGGAGCGGCACGGCCGCGACGACGGTGCCGCCCGCCCGGTCGTTCACGGCGTAGACGCGATAGCGGTCGTCGTCGCCGCTCGTCCCGTCGACGGTGAACAGCTTCTCCACGGGCACGGTCTTGGGCAGGTCGGGATGCGCGTCGACGGTCTCGTCGCTGTAGACGAGCACGATGTCGTCCTCGACGGTCCCGTCCGGGCTGCGCCGCTGCCCGTAGGTGCCGGCCGGCGGCTGCGCGCCGGGTCCGCCGCCGGGCGGCGCGGGGCGGTCCAGACCACGACCGGCTCCCTGCGGCGAGCTGTCGCCGTCGCGCGGCGCGAAGCCGTTGCCGCTCAGCGCGACGGCCACGGCGAACGGCGCCGCACGCGCCTGCTGGTCGACGCGCTCGTAGAGGAACCTGCGCTGCTCGGCGTACGTCACCCCTGCGAGCACGAGCAGCCCGACCGCGGCGAGCGCGAGCAGCCCTGCGATGAGCCGGGCCCGCAGGGAGGCCATCGGGTCAGGTCCGCGGCGCGCGCAGCGCGTAGCCCACGCCGCGCACCGTGTGGATGAGCGACGGGCCGTGCACGTCGAGCTTCTTGCGCAGGTAGCTCACGTAGGTCTCCAGTACCCGCGCGTCGCCGCCGAAGTCGTACTTCCAGACGTGCTCGAGCAGCTGCGCACGCGTCAGCACGCGACGCGGGTTCAGCATGAGATAGCGCAGCAGCCGGTACTCCGTCGCAGTCAGGTCGACGAGCTCGCCCGCCCGCGTGACCTCGCGCGTCTCCTCGTCGAGCTCGAGGTCCTCGAAGACGAGCCGCCCGGAGTCGGGCTCCGCGAGGCCCGTGCGGCGCAGGATCGTCCGGATGCGGGCGATCAGCTCCTCGAGGCTGAACGGCTTGGTGACGTAGTCGTCGCCGCCGATCGAGAGGCCGCGGATCTTGTCCGCGGTGTCGTCCCGGGCCGTCAGGAAGATGATGGGCACACGCGCGCGCTGCGCACCGAGACGCTGCGCGACGTCGAAGCCCTCCATGTCCGGCAGCATCACGTCGAGCACCATGAGGTGCGGGCGGAAGTCGGCGACGGCGCTCAGTGCGTCCGCCCCGGTCCCGGCCGATTCGACGGCGAAGCCCTGGAAGCGCAGGGCCATGGTCACCACGTCGACGATGTTGGGCTCATCGTCGACCACCAGAACGCGGTGAGCATCTGTCAGATCGCTCATATGACAAGTATCGGAGACATTGCTGGGAGCAGCCTGAGAGTCGACTGTATTCCCGTCCCTGCCGCCGGGCATGGCAGTGTTCCGATCCCGAACATCGACGCCGGAGGAGAACCGAGCGATGCAGGTCACGGCTGCCGTGCTGGAGGAGCATCACAAGCCCCTGAACGTCCAGGAGCTCGAGATCGACGAGCCGCTGGCCGGTGAGGTGCTCGTCAAGATCGTGGCCAGCGGCGTGTGCCACACGGACGCGATCGCCCAGGAGGCCAACTTCCCGTTCCCGCTGCCCGGCGTGCTGGGCCACGAGGGCGCGGGGATCGTCGAGGCGGTCGGCGACGGCGTCACGAAGGTCGCGCAGGGCGACAAGGTCATCATCGGCTGGCCGTGGTGCGGCGAGTGCCGCAACTGCCTCGCCGGCCGCCAGCGCTACTGCATGCAGATCGGGCCGCTCGTCGGCGCGGGCGTCCGGCTCTCCACCGGCGGCACCTGCCTGTCGCGCGGCAGCGAGGCGGTCCACGGGCACTTCTTCGGGCAGTCGTCGTTCTCGACGTACTCGATCACGACCGAGCGGGCCGTCGTGAAGGTCGCCGACGACGCGCCGATCGAGCTGTTCGGACCGCTGGGCTGCGGCCTGGCGACCGGCGCGGGCGCGATCTTCAACGCGCTGCGCCCGGAGGCGGGCTCGGTCATCGCGATCTTCGGGACCGGGGCCGTGGGCCTCTCGGCCACCATGGCGTCCGCGCTCAGCGGCGCCAAGAGCATCATCGCGATCGACGTCGTCGACCATCGCCTCGCGCTCGCCAAGGAGCTCGGCGCGACGGACACGATCAACGCGAAGGAGACCGACCCGGTCGCCGCCATCCGCGAGATCGCGGGCCAGGGCTCGATGGGCGCCGACTACGCGCTGGAGTGCACCGGCAACCTCGACGTGCTGCGCCAGTCGGTCGACTGCCTGAACATGCCGGGCACCGCGGCGCTCATCGGCGGCGCTCCCGCCGGCGCGGAGTACACGCTCGACCACCTCACCACGCTGTGGGGACGCACCGTGCGCGGCATCCTCGGCGGCGAGGGCCAGAGCGAGCAGCTGCTCCCGACGCTCGTGGAGCTCCACGCGCAGGGCCGCTTCCCGTTCGACCGGCTCGTGCAGTTCTTCACCCTCGACGAGGTGAACGAGGCGATGGCGGCCTCGGCGCGGGGCGAGGTCCTCAAGCCGGTGCTCAAGATGGCCTGAGCCGTTGGCAACTGTCCCACGCCGGGTAGCCCACGACGAAGAGAGTTCCGAGGAGAACGCGATGGCCGGCTTCGCCGACAACGAGTACCTGTTCACGTCCGAGTCGGTGACCGAGGGGCACCCCGACAAGGTCGCCGATCAGATCTCCGACGGCGTCCTGGACGCGGTCATGGCCGAGGATCCGTACGGCCGGGTGGCGTGCGAGACCCTGGTCAACACCGGTCTGGTGGTCGTGTCGGGCGAGATCTCCACATCGACCTACGTGGACATCCAGGAGGTCGCGCGGGAGACGATCCGCAAGATCGGCTACGTCGACGCCGACCTGGGCTTCAGCGCCGACTCCTGCGCGGTGCTCAACGCCATCGACAAGCAGTCGCCCGACATCGCGCAGGGCGTCGACAAGGCGTACGAGACCCGCGAGGAGACCCCGCAGGAGGCGCAGGCCAAGGCCCACGGCTGGACGGGCGACGAGGCCGCGGTCGCCGGCGCGGGCGACCAGGGGATGATGTTCGGCTACGCGACGAACGAGACGCCCGACCTCATGCCGGTGCCGATCTCGCTCGCACACCGGCTCGCAGAGCGCCTCGCCGCGGTGCGCAAGGACGGCTCGCTGGACTACCTGCGCCCGGACGGCAAGACCCAGGTCTCCGTCCGCTACCGCGACGGCCGGCCGGTCGGCATCGAGAAGCTGCTCATCTCGACGCAGCACGCCGAGGGCGTCGAGGCCCAGATCCCCGACGACCTCTGGGAGCACGTTGTGCTCCCCGTTCTCCCGGCCGATCTCTACGAGGCCGACGCCCTCCGCAAGGACTTCCTGGTCAACCCGACGGGCCGGTTCGTCATCGGCGGCCCGGTCGGCGACGCGGGCCTGACGGGCCGCAAGATCATCGTCGACACCTACGGCGGCTTCGCCCGCCACGGCGGCGGCGCGTTCTCCGGCAAGGACCCCTCGAAGGTCGACCGTTCGGCCGCGTACGCCGCGCGCTGGGTGGCCAAGAACATCGTGGCCGCCGGCCTGGCCGACCGCTGCGAGGTGCAGGTCGCCTACGCGATCGGCGTCGCGCACCCGGTCAGCGTCATGGTCGAGACCTTCGGCACCGAGAAGATCGCCCGCGGCAGGATCGCCCAGCTCGTCGACGAGCACTTCGACCTGCGCCCCGGCGCGTTCCGCGAGGAGCTCAAGCTCCACCGGCCGATCTACCAGAAGACCGCCGCCTACGGCCACTTCGGCCGCGACGACGCCGACTTCACCTGGGAGAACACGGACAAGGCCGACGCGCTGCGCTCGGCCGCGGGCCTCTAGCCAATATCCACGCGCTCTTCTTCTAGGCAGCAGCAGCCTCGAGGAACGCGGCGATGAGCCCGGTGCGGTCTCCGGGCCGGGTCAGCGCCGCCAGCTCGGTGTCCGGCGCCCCGGACACCGGGCGGTAGGCGACGCCGTCCAGCGCGAGCTGCTGGACCGACGCGGGCACGAGCGACACCCCCACCCCGGCGGCGACGAGGCCGATGATCGTCTGGGTCTCCGACGCCTGCTGGATGACCCGCGGCGGCGTGCCCGCGCTCGTCACCGAGGTCATGAGGAGGTCGTGGTAGCCCGGCGCCTGCTCGCGCGGGAACAGCACGAACGGGTACTCGGCGAGGAGTCCCAGCGTCAGCTCGCGGGCGCGCGCGAGCGGATGGGAGGCGGGGACCGCGGCGACGGTGGGCTCGCGGACGAGCACCTCGATCTCGACGTCCGCATCGCCGACCGGCAGCGGCGCGAGGCCGAGATCGGTGGCGCCGGCTGCCAGCGCGCGGATCTGGTCGCTCGTCGAGCGCTCGTGGAGCTCGATGTCGATCGCCGGGTGCGTGACGCTCAGCCGCTGCACGACGCGCGGCACGAGCGACAGGAGCGCCGAGCCGGCGAAGCTCACGCGCAGCGTCCCGGTCTGCCCCTCGTGGATGCGGCGCGCGTTGTGCGCGGCGCGGTCGAGGTCGGCCAGGACCGCGCGCGCGTCGCGCAGGAAGGCCTCGCCGGCCGGCGTCATCTCCACGCGCCTGCGCGTCCGCGCGAGGAGCTCGCAGCCCAGCTCGTCCTCCAGCAGCCGGATCTGGTGGCTCAGCGGCGGCTGGGACATGTGGAGCCGCTCGGCGGCGCGGCGGAAGTGCAGCTCCTCGGCGACCGCCACGAAGTAGCGGAGTTGACGCAGCTCCATTGATATCGCTCCCCGATCACAGAGTCGCGAAAAGAGTATTGGACACGATCATCGGGTGAGGTCTACGTTCGCGGCCCGTGTCCTTCCTCCTCACCTGCCCGCACTGCGGGAGCCGCGAGGTCACCGACTTCGGCTTCGGCGGCGAGGTCTCCAGTCGCCCCAAGGGGCGTCCCAGCCGGCGCGAGCTCAACGAGTACGCGTACTTCCGCCGCAACGTCGCGGGCGTGCAGCGCGAGTGGTGGGTCCACCGCTCCGGCTGCGGCGCGTGGTTCCTCGCCGAGCGCGACACCCGCACGAACGAGGTGCACTGGACAGCGACGCCGGAGACCGCACCGTGACCCGCCTCGATCCCCGGCCCGGCGAGCGCATCGACCGCGCCCGCACCGTCACGTTCACCTTCGACGGCAAGCCCGTCGAGGCGTTCGCCGGCGACACGATCGCCTCCGCGCTCTACGCCGGCGGGCGCAGGATCTTCTCGCGCTCGTTCAAGTACCACCGCCCCCGCGGCGAGATGGACTGGGCGGGTCAGGGCGCGAACTCGCTGGTGCAGATCGACGGCGCGCCGGGCATCCGCGCCTCCAGCGAGGTCGTGCGCGAGGGCATGGTCGTCGAGCACCAGAACGCCTGGCCGTCGCTGGACTTCGACGTCATGCGGATGTCGGACATCGCGGGCGGCCCCTTCACCCCGCCCGGCTTCTACTACAAGACCTTCAAGTGGCCCCGCCGTGCCTGGCCGCTGTACGAGCGCGCGCTGCGCGGCGTCGCCGGCCTCGGGCGGCTTCCCGAGCGCCAGGACGACCGCCTCTGGCGCACGGAGTACCGGCGCCGCCACTGCGACGTGCTCGTGATCGGAGGCGGGATCGCCGGGTTGTCGGCCGCGATCGCCGCGGCCCGCCAGGGCGCCGACGTCGTGCTCGCCGACGACGACGTCGAGCCGGGCGGCGCGCTGCTCGCCGAGGGCGGCCACGAGCGTGTCCGTGGGCTGGCCGACGAGGCCCGCGCCGCCGGCGTCGAGGTGCTGTCGAACGCGCCCGCGCTCGGCTTCTACGACGGGCTCGTCCCGATCTGGCAGGGCGACACGCTGCACCAGGTGCGCGCGAAGCGCCACGTCGCGGCCACGGGCGCGATCGAGCAGCCGCTCGTCTTCAAGGACAACGACCTCCCCGGCGTGATGATGACCGGCGGCGCGCGCCGCCTGGCGGAGCTCTGGGCCGTGCGCCCGGGCACGACCGCGGTCATCGCCACGACCGGCGACCGCGGCCTCGATGCCGCGCTCGCGCTGCGCGAGGCGGGTGTGGAGATCGCCGCGATCGCCGACCTGCGACCGGACGCGGCCGACCGCGAGCTCGGCGCCGCCGTGCAGGCCGCCGGCATCCGGCTGCTGGCGGGGATGACGGTCGTGCGCGCCCTCGGGCGCAACGGCGTCGCCGGCGCCGTCCTCGCGCGCGTCGACCCGTCGGGCAAGGCCACGGGCACCCTCGAGGAGGTCCCGTGCGACCTCCTGGCGGTGTCCGGCGGCACCGCACCGGCGACGTCGCTGCTGCTGCAGTCCGGCGCCAGGGCGCGCTACGACGCGGCCACGAGCCGGTTCCTGGCCGAGCTCGGAGACGGCATCGTCCACGCCGCGGGCGCCGTCGCCGGGCACGAGGAGGCCGACGCGGCCGCCTGCTCCGGGACCGCCGCGGGCCTCGACGCCACCGTGGCGCTCGGCCTGGGCGGCGCGAACGCCAAGCGCGCGCTGACGAACGAGCGCAAGCGCCTCGACGCGCTCCCTCCGCAGTCCCCGGTCGCGGCGCCGCCCGCCTACGCGCGCGACGGCCGCCGGGGCGGGAAGGCGTTCGTCGACCTCGACGAGGACATCACGGCGAAGGACATCGCCTACTCCGTGGCCGAGGGCTACGACTCGATCGAGCTGTCCAAGCGCTACACCACCGTCACGATGGGCCCCTCGCAGGGGCGCCACTCGCAGCTCGCCTCGATCCGCGTCCTGGCCGCGGTGACGGGGCGGTCGCTGGACGACGTCGGCATCACGACGGCGCGCCCGCCCTGGTCGACCGTCCCCATGGGCGCGCTCGCGGGCCGCCCGGTGGAGCCGGCCAAGCGCTCGTCGATCCACGGCCGCCACCGCGAGCTGGGCGCGAACGTGAAGTGGGCGGGCGACTGGCGCCGCGCCTACGACTACGGCGATCCCGAGGGCGAGGCGAAGGCGGTCCACGACGCCGCCGGCATCATCGACGTCTCCACCCTCGGCAAGCTGCTCGTCCGCGGGCCCGACGCCGGCGCGTTCCTCGACCGGCTCTACCCCAACCGCGTGTCGAACCTGAAGCCCGGTCGCATCCGCTACGGCGTGCTGACGAGCGAGACGGGCCGCATCACCGACGACGGCACCATCGCGCGCCTCGACGACGAGACGTTCTACGTCACGACGACCTCCAGCGGCGCCGGCGCGGTCCACAACTGGTTCACGTGGTGGCTCGCCGACTGGCGCATGCGCGTCCACATCACCGACGTCACGCAGGCCTCGGCGGCGATGAACCTCGCGGGGCCGCGCTCGCGCGAGATCCTGCAGTCGCTGACCGACGCCGACCTGTCGGCGGAGGGCATGACCTACCTCGACGCGCTGCCCGCGCAGGTCGCGGGCGTGTCGTGCCTCGTCCTGCGGATCGGCTTCACCGGCGAGCTGGGCTACGAGATCCACTGCCCGGCGCCGCACGGGCAGGACCTGTGGGACGCGGTCATGCAGGCGGGCGCGGAGCACGGCATCCGCCCGTTCGGCCTGGAGCCGCAGCGCATCCTGCGCCTCCAGAAGCTCCACATCCTCGTCGGGCAGGACACGGACTCGGAGTCGACGCCGTTCGGCGCCGCCATGCCGTGGATCGTCAAGCTCGACAAGGACGAGGACTTCATCGGGCGCTGGGCCCTCGAGCGCGCCGTGGAGCATCCGGCCTCCACCGCCCTCGTCGGCTTCAGCCTCCCCGACGGCGACGTCCCGGCCGAGGGCGCCGCGGTCCTCGACGAGGGCGGCGCGCCGATCGGCCAGGTCACCAGCGCGCGGCACAGCCGCCAGGTCGGCAAGGTCATCGGCATGGCGTGGGTGCCGTCCGCGCAGGCCGAGGACGGGGCTCAGGTGACGATCTCCTACGAAGGCCGCACGTACGACGCGACCGTCCAGACCAGCCCGTTCCACGACCCCGAGGGGACCCTGGTGCGCTCATGAGCCTCGCCTTCCTCGATCCCTCGCCACGGCCCGGCGCCGGCCGCTGGGTGCCGGTCGCACGGAGCCCGATGGAGGGCAGGGCGGTCGCCGCCGGCGCGACGCTCGAGCGCCGCGACGGCTGGAACGTCGCGGTGCGCTTCGACGCGCCGCACGGCACCGTCGGCTACGCCGACGTCTCGCACCTGCGCAAGACGGAGATCCAGGCCGACGACGTCGGCACGCCGGACGGCACGGCGACGCGGGTCGACGGCGCCTGGCGCTGCGTGCTCACCCCCACCCGCGCGCTCGTCATCGGAGGCAGCGCCGAGGGCCTGGACGTCACCGGCAACTTCTGCGCGATGACGATCGTGGGCCCGATGGCGCGGGAGACGATCGCCCGCTTCTGCGCGCTGGACCTGCGCCCGGACGTCACCCCCGTCCGGGGCTTGCGCCCCGGGTCCGTCGCCCGCACGCCGGGCTTCGTGATCCGCGAGGACGAGGAGCGCTACCTCCTGCTCGTGGGCTCGGCCTACGGCGAGTACCTGTGGACCGTCGTCGCGGACGCCGCCGGGCATCTCGGCGGCGGGCCGATCGGCGTCGACGACCTTCTGGAGCTGCCCGATGCGTGACATCTTCCGCAAGCGCCGCATGTGGCGGTCGCGCCAGGAGCTCAAGGACTCCTACGACGTCGTGATCATCGGCGGCGGCGCGCACGGCCTGGCGACCGCGTACTACCTCAGGCAGCACGGCATCACCGACGTCGCCGTGCTCGAGAAGAACTACATCGGCTCCGGTGCCGCCGGGCGCAACACGACGATCCTGCGCTCGAACTACAAGACGCCGGAGGGCGCGCGGTTCTACGACGCGTCGCTGCAGCTCTACGACGGGCTGTCGCAGGACCTCGACTTCAACGTCCTGCTTCAGCCGCTGCGGTCATCTCACGCTCGCCCACACGGACCGCGCGATGTTCGTCATGGCGAACCGTGCCGAGGTCAACCGCCTCAACGGCATCGACTCGCGGCTCATCGGGCCCGACGAGGTCCAGGCGCTGTGCCCGCCGATGCAGGTGACCGACGACGCCGTGTATCCGGTGCTCGGCGCGCTGTACCACCCGCCGGGCGGCATCATCCGCCACGACGCGGTCGTCTGGGGCTTCGCACGCGGCGCGGACGAGGGCGGCGCCGAGATCCACCCGTACACCGAGGTCACCGGCATGGACCGCGTGAACGGGCGCATCGAGGGCGTGCGGACGAACCGCGGCACCATCAAGGCCGGTCAGGTCATCAACTGCACGGCCGGCTGGAGCACGCTGATCAACGACATGGCCGGCGTCCCCCTGCCGATCACCACCCACATCCTGCAGGCGTGCGTCACCGAGCCGGTCAAGCCGATGCTCGACGTGGTGATCGTGTCCTCGCAGATGCACATCTACATCTCGCAGACCGATCGCGGCGAGTTCGTCATGGGCTCGGAGATCGAGCCGTGGACGACCTACCGGATGCAGGGCACGCTGAACTTCCTCCAGGACCTCACGCGCCACACCCTCGAGCTGTTCCCCCAGCTCGAGCACGCGCGCATCCTGCGGTCGTGGGCCGGCCTGTGCGACCTGAGCCCGGACTACAGCCCGATCCTGGGCCAGACCGAGGTGGAGAACTTCCACGTCAGCGCCGGCTGGGGCACGTACGGCTTCAAGGCCGCGCCGATCGTCGGCGCGACGCTCGCCGAGCTCGTCGCGACCGGCCGTCAGCCGGACCTCATCGAGCCGTTCCGCCTGGAGCGCTTCTACAAGGACGAGCTGGTCTCCGAGCTCGCCGCAGCGGCCGTGAGCCACTGAAACTGGCAGACTCGCGCCGGTGAGCGCACGGGTCATCGACGGCAAGGCGGTCGCCGCCGCCGTCAGGCGGGAAGTCGCGTCGGGGGTCGCCGAGTTCCAGCGGGAGCACGGCCGGACCCCGGGCCTCGCGACGGTCCTGATCGGCGAGGACGAGGCGTCGGCCGTCTACGTCGGCAGCAAGCACCGCGCATGCGAAGAGGTCGGCATGCGCTCGATCGGGCACACGCTGCCCGCGGACACGGGCCAGGAGGACGCGGTCGCTCTCATCGAGCAGCTCAACGCCGATCCCGACGTGAGCGGCATCCTCTGTCAGCTCCCGGTGCCGGACCACCTCGACGGGCCGGAGCTCACGAACCGGATCATCCCGGAGAAGGACATCGACGGCCTGACGGTCGAGAGCGCCGGGCGCCTCGCCATCGGGATGGTCGGCCTGCGGCCGTGCACGCCCCTCGGCGTGATGCGGCTCCTGCAGGAGGCGGGCACGGATCTCGACGGCGCGGAGTCGGTGATCCTCGGTCGCTCGAACCTCTTCGGCAAGCCCATGGGGCGCCTCCTCGTGGAGGCGGACGCCACGATGACCATGTGCCACTCGCACACGCGCGATCTCGCCGCGGCCTGCCGGCGGGCGGACGTGCTCATCGCCGCCGTCGGCAGACCGAAGCTCGTCCAGGGCGACTGGATCAAACCGGGCGCGACGGTGATCGACGTGGGCATCACCCGCACCGAGGACGGGCTCGTCGGAGACGTGGACTTCGATGCCGCGATGGAGGTGGCGTCGGCCGTCACCCCCGTGCCGGGCGGCGTCGGGCCGATGACGATCGCCTGCCTGCTGCAGAACACGCTCCAGGCGGCGCTCTGGACGGTGTAGTTGCGCGATCGCATCCGCATGAGCCCGGAGGGCCTCGCCGCGTTCCTGGACGAGGAGCGCACGGTGACGTGCGCGACGTTCGGGCCACGCGGGTTCCCCCACCTCATGCCCCTCTGGTACGTCGTCCGCGCCGGCGACGTCTGGGCGTGGACGTACGCGAAGTCGCAGAAGGTCCGCAATCTGGAGCGCGATCCGCGCGCGACGCTGCAGGTCGAGGCGGGCGAGCGCTACGAGGAGCTGCGTGGCGCGATGTTCGAGGCGGATGTCACGATCCATCGCGATCTCGACACCGTGCTCGCCCTCGGGATCGAGCTCATGACGCGCTACGGTCAGGGTGAGCGCGCCGCACGGACGCAGGCGCCGAAGCGCGTGGCGCTGCAGTTCACGCCCACGCACGTGGTGAGCTGGGACCACCGGCTGTTCTCGATCGGACGAGGTGCTAGCAGTTAGCTCACAGTCTGCTAACGTGCTAACACGTCGTACCGAGAACGAGCAACCAAAGCCGGAGGAACCACATGACCGCCCCCAAGACTCCGACTCCCGAGCAGACCGTCGAGGAGTTCACCGCCCGCGCCAAGGCGTTCAACGAGGACGTCCTCGAGTCCGGCAAGAAGGCCGGCGATGCGTACCTGAACACCGTCGAGCGCGGCCTCAAGAGCTACGCGGACCTCCACGAGGAGGTCGGCAAGGCCCTTCCGTTCGACTGGACGACGCCCGTCGCCACCGCGCAGGCCAGCTTCGTGCGCGATGTGACGGACGCCTACGTCACGGCCGGCCGCAAGCTCATCACGGCCTAGTAGCCAGGCTGGTCCTTCAGGCGACTGCGCGCTCCTGCTCTGCAGCGTCGCGCAGTCGCCGGACCGCCTCCTTCTCGATCTGACGGACGCGCTCCCGCGACAGCGAGAGGAATCCGCCGATCTCCGTCAGGGTCCTGGGTGCGTCGCCGCTCAGGCCGTGGCGCATCTCGACGACCCGGCGCTCCCGGTCGCTCAGGCGACCCAGCAGCGCGGGCAGCTTCGCGGCGTGCTCGTCGTCGGTGATCTGCACCTCGTACATCTCCGACTCGAACGCCGCGGCCTCGTCGGGCACCAGCTCGCCGAGCTCCGTGCCGTCCTCGCCGACCGGCTGATTGAGCGACACCGGCGTCTGCGCGGCGCGCAGCAGCTCCAGCGTGTGCTCGATGTTCATGCCGGTGTGCGCGGCCAGCTCGGAGACGAGCGGCTCGCGACCGAGCGTCACCGCGAGATCGGCCTGCGCGCGCTGCAGGCGCGCGAGGCGCTCCGCGGCGTGCACGGGCAGCCGGATCGCACGGCCCTTCTCGGCCAGCGCACGCGTGACCGCCTGGCGAATCCACCAGGTCGCGTACGTCGAGAACCGGAAGCCGCGCCGGTGGTCGAACTTCTCCACCGCCCGGACCAGGCCGATCGTCCCCTCCTGGATGAGATCCAGGAGCGGCAGACCGCGGTTCTGGTAATTGCGGGCGATCGACACGACGAGGCGGAGGTTGCCCTCCACCATCCGGCGCTTCGCCTGCATGTCGCCGCGCTCCACACGTCTCGCGAGCTCGAGGTGCTCGCGGTGCGTCAGCAGCCTGCGCGCGCGGACATCACGCAGGAAGAGATCGAGGCTGTCGGTGTTCTCGGAGTGCTCGTGGGCCGCCATCGGCGGCGAAGGTATCGACGCCCGAGAGCCCGCTCAATCGTGCTACCCACACCTCGTGTGTTGCGGTCAGTATCCCTCCGCCCGCACGTTGACCAGCGGTTCGCCCGCCGCGAGGCGCCGGATCTGGTCCCCCGCGAGGCGGATCGCGCGCTCGTACCAGCCGTCCGTCGTGCCCGCGACGTGCGGCGTGATGAGCAGTCCGGGGCAGGCCCAGAGCGGGTGCCCGTCGGGCAGCGGCTCGGGATCCGTGACGTCCAGCGCCGCCCGCACGCGCCCTGAGCGCAGGCGCGGGATGAGGTCGTCCGTCACGACGTGACGTCCGCGGCCGGCGTTCACGAGCAGCGCCCCGGGCCGCATCGCGTCCAGGAACTCCCCGTCGACGACGCCGTCGGTCTCGTCCGTGAGCGGGAGGAGGACGACGACGACCTCGGCCTCCCCGGCCAGCGCGTGCGCCTCGGACATCGGGTGCACGCCGGGCCGCGCGTGACGTGCGACGCCGGTCACCGTCGCGCCGAAGGGCTCGAGGCGCGCCTGCACCGCTCGTCCGATGCTGCCGTGCCCGAGGACGAGCACGCGCGCGCCCTCGATGTCGGGGATCGGCCAGAGCGGTGAGTCCTGGCCCGCGCCGCCGACGAAGCTGTTGATGCCCCGGTCCCAGGTGCCCCGGCGCTGCAGGTCGAGGAGGTCCGGGAACCTGCGCGTCATCGCCAGGATCGCCGCGACCACCCATTCCGCCACAGGAGTGTCGTGCACGCCGCTCGCGTTGCAGATCGTGAGGCCGTCGGGCACACGGTCGACGAGCCAGTCGACGCCGGCGCTGACGGTCTGCAGGACCTCCAGCTGCGGTGCGGCCGCGAGGATCTCGCCGAGACGGTGCGGCATGACGCCGGCGAGCACCGCCATCCGCGCGTCGGCGGCCCCGGCGGGGATCGGTCCGTCGCCGATCCTGATCAGCTCGACCTCGGGCGGCAGCGTGCCGAGCGCCTCGTCCGGCAGCGAGTCGGGCACGAGGATGCGCACCGCGCGCATCCTACGAGGTGGCTACTCGCAGTCCTTCGGGTCCGCGGCGGGCGTCGTCGCGGGCGTCTCGGCCGGCGCCGCCGGGGCGGGTGCGGCGGAGGTCGCCGTCGTCGGGTCCGGCGTGACGGGCTGCGCGGGCGCGGGCGCGGGCGTCTCCGGCGCCGGCGGCGTGTCGACGACCTCGAGCTGCGCCTGGACCTGGACCTGCGGGGCCTGCGGGGTCCCCGCCGTCCCATCGCCGTCCGGGAGGGACACGGTGGCCGTGTCCGTCGTCGGGGTCGTGGGCGTGGTCGGGTCGGCGGCGTCGCCGGGCAGCGGCAGCGAGAGGACGCTCGGCGTCCCGGCCTCGGGCGCGGGCTCCGTGGCCGGCGCGGTCGGCCTCGTGCCCAGGTCGTCGGCGTCGATCTTCACGACGACCTTCACGCGGTTGGAGATCGCGTCGCCGTCGTCGAGCAGCTGGACCTCGGGCTCGTCCACCGGGTTCACGCGCGTGTCGGGCGCGAACATCATCTGGACCCGCAGGCACTGGCCGTCGGCGCAGGTGGGCGTCCCGGCGGACGTCACGGTCGCATCGACGACGTCGACCTGCGTCTCCAGGGCGATCTTGGAGGAGTTGATGGCCGCCGCGCTGCGCAGCAGCGAGGCCACGTCGGTCGGCGCGAGCTTGAGGCTCAGTGCGACCGTGCGCGTCCCCGTCGTGGTGGCGGCGTCGGCGACGGCCATCTGCACGCGCAGCTCGGGCTGGCCGCTGCTGGAGGCGTGGGCGTTGGAGAAGGTGCTGCTGACCGAGCCGAGCTTGACCTTGCGGTTCGTCGGCTGCGGGATCGTGGCGGCGGGCTGCGTCGGGCCGGCCTCGGCGGCGGGCGAGGCCGCCGTGGCGGCGGGCGTCTCGGTGGTCTCCGTCGCCGGCGTGGTCGTCGGGCTCGTGTCCGGGACGTCGTCGGTCTTCGGGGCCCGCTTCGTCGTCGCGCGCTCGGTGGTCGCGGTCTGGCGCGGCGTGGTCGTCGCGGCGGGCGCGTCGTCACCCGCGGGCGCGGCGTCGTCGAGCGGGATGACCTCGGTCTTGGGGGCCTGCTGCGTGCGCGTGGGCGCGGGGAGCGTCACCACGGGCGCGGCCGCGCGGGTGGCCGGGGCGAGCGCCACCTCGGCTGCCCCCGAGGAGGAGAAGACGCTGCCGGGCCAGGAGCTGAAGGGCATGGCGCCGCTCGCGGCATACCCCCCTGCGATGACGGAGGCAGCAAGGCACGAGCCGGCTGCCACCGAGGCGAGGAGGGAGCGACGAGGGGACACCCGCATGCCCTTCTTGTCGGCGCCCCCGGTCGGACCTTGACCCTGGACGTCCGTCCAACATGAAGGGTGGAGATTCAGGTGCGTCGGGCGTCACGAAGACGACGCCTGGACGCACCTCAGCCCTGCAAATCGCGCAGAACCGCCACAAGGTCTGTCTGGACGAACGTCGGAGCTCCGGAGGGTTTGAGATCGCTCTCGCGCGTGGATCCCGTCAGGAGCAGGAGGGAATGCCATCCCATGGCCTCCGCGACCCCCACGTCGGCGGCCAGCGAGTCCCCCACGACGAGCACCGGGCGGCCCGTGTCGACCTCCTTCGCCGCGCGCTCGCCGAAGTGCCGCGAGGGCTTCCCGCAGAGCTCCGGATCGACGGGCGACATCGCGTTGAGGGCCGCGATCATCGTGCCGGTCCCCGCCTCGATCCCGCGATCGGTCGGGTAGTGCGGCTCGGCGGCCGTCGCGTACACCGGGACGCCGGTCTCCACGAACGCCGCGGCGCGGGCCACGCCGGCGAGCGAGCGCTCGGGATCCAGGCCGAGGGCGAGCGCCGTGCCGTCCCCGGGCTCGGCGTCCATCACGTCCGGCGCCGCGATGCCCACGCGCTCCAGGCTCTCGCGCAGGCCGGCGTTGCCGAGCCGGACGACGTGCGTGTGCCCGGCGGCCTGCACGACGGCGGCCAGCGCGTCCGGGGCGGTCACGAGCTCGTCCGGGTCCGCGTCGATGCCCATGCCCTGCAGCCGGGCCGCGATCCGGTCGCGCTCCAGCAGCGCGTTGTTCGTGCCGAACGCGACCTTCAGCCCCGCGTCGCGGCATGCCCGGACGAAGTCGGCGGCGCCCGGGAGCGCCGTGTCGCCGCGGTAGAGCGTGCCGTCGAGGTCGAACAGGACGCCGCCGTACCCCGAGAGGCTGCGCAGCGTCTCGCGCATCAGCCCGTGCGCGCGTCCAGCGCCTGGTTCACGAGCGCGTCCGCGTGGGCGTTCTGCGCCCGCGGCACGGAGCGCACCGACCACCGCTCGAACCCCTCGAGGACCTCGGTCGCGGCGCGGTGCAGCGGCTTCATGTCCGCGTGCTTGACCTTGTACTCGCCGTTGACCTGCTTGGCGACGAGCTCGGAGTCGTTGACGACGTCGACCTCGGTGGCGCCCAGCTCCTGCGCACGTTGGAGCCCGAGCAGCAGCCCCCGGTACTCGGCGACGTTGTTCGTCACGACGCCGAGGACCTCGGCGGCCTCGTCGAGGACCTGGCCGTCGGCATCGGACACGACCGCGGCAGCGGCCGCCGGGCCCGGATTGCCCCGCGCGCCGCCGTCCACGTGGACGATGACGCGCACCCGTCAGTCGTCGTCGGCGAGGGCCGTCGCGGTGCCGGGCGGGTCCACGAGCGGGAAGTCGCCAGGGACGCGGGAACGGCGCCGATCGCGCTGCAGACGCTGGTGCCCACCCGAGTCGCCGCCGGTGTGACGGTCGCGGCGCTCGCCGCGACGGCGGTCGATGATGACCTGCACGTTGCCGTCGTCCGCGTAATACGCGGCGAGTCGGTCGTACAGCTCAGGAGCGAGCTCTTCTGGAACAACGCAGTAGATCATGGGTATGCGAGCACCTCTGGGGGAACGGCGGCAGCGGCGAGAGGCCGCTTTGCGCTTGCGCGAACTCTAGCGGGCACAAGGGGTTCCGCGGGCATCGTCCATCCGGCCAGGTTCCGGTAGATCACTCCGCGAGCGCGAGCGTCCCGCGTGCGTCGGCGACCGCGTTGGGCGCCTGGTCCTCGACCTCGAGCTCGGTCAGCTCGGCGCCCTGGGCGACGAGGCGCACGCCCGCCTCCTCATCGGCCAGGTCGACCTCGTAGCGGTACCACGAGAGCTCCCAGCCGACCACGATCGAGACGATCGAGCCCTCGGTCGCCGAGGGGCGCACCGCGACGAGCGGGTCCCCGAGCGACCGTGCGACCCCGGCGACGGTGCGGCGGTGGCGGCTGCCGTTGAACAGCTCGACCGCGCGCGAGCGCTTCAGGTCGGCGTGCGTGGGGATCGCATGGACGCGGCGCTGCTCACGCGGCGGCTCCCACGCGGGCTCCTCGCGCCCGGACGGCGGCGCCGGCGGAGGCGGGGGCGGCGCGACGTAGGGCTCCGGCTCCGGCTCGGACGCGTCGATCGGCCGCAGGTCGTCGTCCAGCTGCGGCAGCTCGGGGCGCGAGGTGCGCTCGCGCAGGCGGCGCAGGAGGGAGCCGCGACGTTCGCGCCCGTGGCGGTGGACGCTCGGCGTGTCCGCCAGGCCCTCGCGGATCCAGCCCTCGTTGGCGGCACGCGCCGTGCACAGGTTGCACACGAGCCGGCGGGTGCCGCCCGCGATGAAGGGCTCGGCCTCCTCCCCACGCAGGAGCGTGCGCCCGCACACCTCGCAGGAGACGGCGGCATGGGAGGTCGTGATCGCCTTGCGCGTCATCGACGTCCGAGGCTATCGCGCCGTGGAGCTTACGCCGCAGCGGTCTCCTGCTGCGCCTCCTGCACCACCTTCTGGGCCAGGTGCGCAGGTACCTCCTCGTAGCGCAGGAACTCCATCGTGTACTCGCCGCGCCCGCCCGTCAGCGCACGCAGGTCGGGTGCGTAGGTGACCATCTCGGCCATCGGGACCTCGGCCTTGACCTCGGTCATCATCCCGCTCGGCTCCATGCCCTGGGGCCGGCCGCGACGCGAGTTCAGGTCGCCGATGACGTCGCCGACCGCCTCCTCCGGCACCGACAGCGTCACGATCATGATCGGTTCCAGCAGGACCGCCCCGGCTGCCGCCATCGCCTCGCGCATGGCGATCGAGCCCGCCATGCGGAACGCCTGCTCCGAGGAGTCCACCGTGTGGTAGCTGCCGTCGTAGAGCTTCACCCGCACGCCCTTGAGCGGGAAGCCGGCGATCGGGCCGTGGGCCATCGCGTCGACGACGCCCTTCTGCACCGCCGGGATGAACCCGTGCGGGATCACGCCGCCCTTGATGGCGTCGACGAAGTCGAAGGACCCGTCGCGCAGCGGCTCGATCTCGATGTGGCAGTCGCCGAACTGGCCGCGGCCGCCGGTCTGCTTCTTGTGGCGGCCGTGCGCCTTCGCGCTCCCGCGGATCGTCTCCTGGTACGGGACGCGCGGCGTCTTGAGGACGACCTCGGCGCCGAAGCGCGCCTTCAGCCGCTCCACGACGACCTCGACGTGCATCTGCGACAGCCCCGCGACGATCTGCTCGCCGGTCTGCTGGTCGCGGTGCAGCTCGATCGTCGGGTCCTCCTCCTGCAGGCGGCGCAGGCCGGTGATGACCTTGTCCTCGTCGCCGCGGGACTTCGGCTCCATCGCGAACGCCATGACCGGCGCGGGCAGCGCGATCGACGGCATCGTGATGGGCTCGTCGCGCTCGGCGAGCCAGTCGCCCGCCCGGGTCTCCTTGAGCTTGGCGACGGCGCCGATGTCGCCGGGGCCGAACGCGTCGGCGTGCACCGTCTCCTTGCCCTGGAACAGGACGAGCTGGCCGATGCGCTCCTTGTGGTGCGTGCGGGTGTTCATGACCGTCGTGTCGTGGTCCATGACGCCCTGGTACACGCGGAAGAAGTTCACGCGACCCGCGTACGGGTCGGCGCGGGTCTTGAAGACGTAGGCGTAGAGCTCGCGCTCCTCGTCGGCCTCGAGCGTGAGGCCGCCGACCTCGAGGCCGCCGTGCTTCACGGGCGACGGGAGGTCCTCGACGATGGCGTCGAGCAGCCGGTTGGTCCCGAGGTTGCGCGTCGCGACACCGCAGACGACCGGGAACAGGCCGCCGTGGTTCGTGCCGTCCTTGAGCGCGGTGACGATCTCGTCGTGGGAGATCTCCTCGCCCTCGAGGTAGCGCTCGGTGAGGTGCTCGGAGACCTCGCAGATCTCGTCCATGAGCTTGTCGCGGTACTCCTCCGCCTGCGCGACCAGCTCGTCGGGGATCGGGATCTCGCGGCAGTTCTCGCGCTCCGCGCCTTCGTACTCGTAGGCCTTCATGTCGACGAGGTCGACGACCCCGCGGACGTCCTGCTCGGATCCGATCGGGATCTCGGTGGCGACGGCGTGGGGGCCGAAGGCGGCCTTGAGGGAGTCGAGCGTCCGGAAGAAGTCGGCCCGCTCGCGGTCGAGCATGTTCACGAACACCATGCGGGCGATGTCGAGCTCGGCCGCGCGCTCCCAGAGGCGCTGCGTCGACACCTCGACGCCCATGACGGCGTTCACGACGAAGACGGCCGACTCGCACACGCGCAGCGAGCCCAGGGCGTCGGCGACGAAGCTCGGCTCCCCCGGTGTGTCGAGGAGGTTGATCTTCCGTTCCTGCCACTCGAACGAGCTGAGTGCGGCGGAGATCGACATGGTGCGGGCCTTCTCGTCCTCGTCCGCGTCGGAGACCGTCGTCCCCTCCATGACGGATCCGAGCCGCTGGACGGCGCCCGCCTCGAACAGCAGGGCCTCGTGCAGGGAGGTCTTGCCGCTACCGCGGTGGCCGACGAGGGCGACGTTCCGGATGCGGTCCGCCGGCTTGTGCATGCCCACGCTCCTCTCTCCTCGGGGAGCGGCCACCCTAGCGCGGATACGCACGATCCTCCACGTGGGATACAACCCACCTCGTGATCGACGATCTCGACGTGGCGCGCGCGGCCGTTCGCGCGGCCTCCGAGGCGGCGCTGCGTCTCCGCGACGGGCCCCTGGACACCGAGGTGAAGGGCTCCGCGACCGACCTCGTCACGGCCGCGGACCGCGCTGCGGAGGCGGCCGCCGTCGAGCTCGTCCGGTCCGAGCGTCCCCGCGACGGCGTGCTCGGCGAGGAGGGCACGCTCATCTCCGGGCCGCGCCACTGGATCATCGACGGCATCGACGGCACGCTGGCCTTCGTGCGCCGGCTCCCGGGGTGGGGCTCGGCCATCGCCCTGCAGGAGCGCGGCGAGACCCTGGCGTCGGCCGTGTGCGACCCGCTGGCGGGCGAGCTGTTCTCCGGCGGCCTGGAGCGCGGCGCCGACGTCGACGGCACCGCGGCGCACGTCGCCGCGGACCGGCGGCTCTCGGAGGCGGTCGTGGCGACGCACGTGCCGACCGGCGACGCAGCCGCCGCCGAGCTCGCGGGACTGCTCGCGCGCCGGGCGGGGCTCGTCCGCGGTGGCGGATCGGGGTCGCTGGAGCTGGCCTGGCTGGCATGTGGCCGCATCGACGGGTGGAATCCAGCACGCGCCCGCCCCGTGGGACTGGGAGCCGGGCGCGATCCTCGTGGCCGAGGCGGGCGGGACCGTCATCGTGCGCGGCGCCTGGCACATCGCGGGCTCGCCCCAGGTGGCGGCCGAGCTCTCCGCGCTGGTCGTGTAGCGCCGACGCGCCAGGTCGGTCCATCGACCGTCCAGATTCGAGCGCATCGGTGCCAGATGTGCTTGCGGCCCAGTCCCTCGCTCCGATGCGGCGATGGATGCCGTCACGCAGGATCCTCATCGCCGTCGTCTCGCTGCTCGTCCTCGGGGCGCTCGCCCCTGCCGCATCGCCGGCGGCGAACCTCTCGGCGAACTTCACGAAGCGCCTCGGCGTCAACGAGTACGGCGACATCGCGGTCATCGGCAACTCGCTGCTGACCTGCCAGACCGGGACCGCGTGCACCTCGGCCCTCGACGCCGCGCTGACGACACGCCGCGTCCGGCTTCGCGAACAACGACTTCACGATGCGCAACGTCGACGTCGACAGCGACGCGAGCACGTTCAACTCCAGCAGCGCGACGCTGACCCTCCCCTCCGAGGCCCAGGTCATCTTCGCCGGGCTGTACTGGAGCGGCCGCACGACCACGGGCAGCGGCGGGGCGGCACCGCCGGCGGTGGCGAACAAGAAGACCGTGAAGTTCGCGACGCCCGGGTCCTCGGCCTACACGACGGTCACGGCGCCGGGCACGGCGTGGACGACGAACGACGCCTACCAGCACTTCGCCGACGTCACCTCGCTCGTGCGCGCGGCGGGCACGGGCGTCTACCGCGTCGCCAACGTCCAGGCCGCGACCGGCGCCGACCGCTACGCGGGCTGGTCGCTCGTCGTGGCCTACAGCGATCCCGACTCGATCCCGCGCAACCTCACGATCTTCGACGGCATCGCGGGCATCAACTCCGGCGACTCCGTCGAGATCACCGCGAACGGGTTCACGACCACGACGAGCGGGGCCGTCCGGACGTCGCTCGGCGTCGTCGCCTACGAGGGCGACATGGGCATCGGCGGCGACTCCTTCAAGCTCCAGGGCACGACGCTGAGCGACGCGGTCAACCCCGCCACGGACTTCTTCAACTCCTCCGTGAGCGTGCGCGGCGCCCGCGTGCTGACGGGCAGGGACCCGGCGGTGCGCAACCACCTCGGCGTCGACATCGACATGCTGAACGCCGACGGGATCCTCGCCAACGGCGCGACCTCGGCCAAGGCGACCGTCAGCAGCACGGGCGAGGCGATCTTCCCCGGGGTGCTCACGATGGCCTCGCAGCTGCTCGCCCCGAAGATCCGCCCGGTCACCGTCGCGACCGACCTCAACGGCGGCCTCGTCTCCCCCGGCGACATCATCGAGTACGTCGTCACCGCGAAGAACATCGGCAACGACACCGCGAACGGCGTGACGCTCACCTCGACGCTCCCCGAGGGCGTCGAGCTCCTGGACGGGACGCTCGAGCTCGTGCACGACCAGGTCACCGGGACGCAGACCCCCGGCGCCGGCGACGACCGCGCGACGTGGGATGCGGCGAGCCGCACGATCACCTGGCGCATCGGCTCGGGCGCGTCGAGCGCGACGGGCGGCAGCGTGGCCGAGGCCGGGGAGGTCGTCCTGCGCTACCGCGTCCGGATCGGCGCCGTGGCCGACGGCGCGACGCTCACCGCCGCGCAGCTCTCCGACCTGCGCAGCGCGACGACGTCGGACCCGTACCAGGTCGCCGGCCGCGGCGGCACGCTGACGGTGAGCTCGCCCGACGTGCGCATGCAGATCGCGCGCACCGGCTCACTCGTGCGCGGCGCGGCGTCCTCCTACGCCCTCACCGTGTCGAACTCGGGCGCGATCCCGACGACGGGGACGGTCCGCGTCACCGACGTGCTGCCGGCGGGCCAGGAGCTCGACGGCGCGCCGTCGGGCACCGGCTGGACCTGCGGCGTCGTGGCACGGACGATCACGTGCGAGCGCTCCGATGCGCTCGCCGTCGGGGCCTCGTGGCCGGCGATCACGGTGCCCGTCCGCACCCGCCAGGACGCCACCGGCGCGGTCGTCCACACGGCAGCCGTCGCGGCGCCGGGCGACGGGGTGTCCGCCAACGACTCCGCCTCGGACTCCGCCACCCCCACGTCGCGCTCGGGCGTGTCGGTGGCGCTCGCCGCCTCCCCCGCCTCGATCGCCCCGGGCGACACGACGACCGTGACGGCCACGATCGCCAACAGCGGCCCGTCCGACGCCACCGGCGTGGTCGCCACGCTGCCCGTCCCGTCCGGCATGGAGCTCGTCTCCACGAGCGTCTCCGGCGGCGCGGTCGGCACGATCCCCGCCGGCGGCAGCGCCCTGGTCTCCTGGACGCTTCGCGCCCGCCGTGGCGCCGCGGGCACGACCCAGACGCCGAGCGTGTCGGTGACGACGACCGCCACCGACACGACCTCTGGCGACGACGCGGCGTCCGCCTCCGTGGCGGTCGCGCGGCGCAGCCTCGTGTCGGTGACCGCGGCGATCGACCCCGATCCGCCGGTCGTCGGCTCCCCGCTGCGCCTGCGGATGACCGTCCGCAACGACGGGCCGACCACGGCGACCGGCGTCGTGCTGACCCACGCCGTCCCGGCACAGCTGCACGGCGCCGTGGCGACGATCGATCCGGCGCTCGGCACGTGCGCGATCACCGCGGGCACCCTGCGCTGCACGCTGGAGCCGCTCGCCGACGCCGCGGAGGTCCGCATCGACCTCGACGGCACCGTCGCCTCCACCGCCGGCGGCGCGCATCTCGACCTGCGCGCGGCGATCGGCCCCGTGGCCGACGACCCCGACCACACCGACGACGAGGCACGCATCGCCACGGTCGTCCGCGCCGCCGCCGATCTGCGCGTCTCCGCCGTGCAGGCGCCGGCGACGCTGCGCGCGGGCGAGCACGCAGCCTGGGTGCTGCGCGTCGCGGACGCGGGCCCCGGCGACGCCGGCACGGTCATGCTCCGCACCACCCTGCCCGCGGGCCTCTCGCTCGTCGACCACGACGGCGCGGACTGCACCGCCGAGGGCAGCAACGTCACCTGCCTCGTCGGCGCGATCCCGGCGGGTGGCGCGCGCGACGTGCGACTCGGGCTGGCGGCGGGCACCGGCGCGGACGCCGGGACGGTGTCGTTCACCGCGACGGCGACGGCCGACGAGCCCGACCCGACGCCCGCGGACGCCGCCGCAGCGCTGTCGGTCGCAGTCACGCGCGAGGCCGATCTCGCGGTGGGGTGGCTGCCGCGCACCGACCTCGTCGCCGGCACGCCGGCCCGGTTCACCGCCGTGGTCGCCGACCGCGGTCCGGCCGACGCGCGCGACGTCACCGTCGCCGTCACCGTGCCCGCCGACCTGATCTCCCCCTCGGTCGCGGTGCGCGGGCGCGCCGGGACGTGCACGCTGGCCGCGCGCGTGGCGACCTGCACGGTCGCGCGGATCGCCGTCGGCGACCGCGTGCTCGTCGACGTCGCCGGCACGCTGCCCGCGGATGCCGGCCGCGCGTTCGAGGCCCGGATCGCGGTCGCGTCGGCCGACGCCGACCCCGTCTCGACGAACGACAGCGCCCGCACCGCCTCGACGTCGATCGCCGTCCACGACATCGTGGTCGGCGCGGAGGCGCCCGCCGGGCGCATCGTCGCGGGCACCCGTGCGCCGCTGACGCTGACCGTCCGCAACGACGGGCCGAGCGACAGCGCCGCGCTGACGCTCACGCAGGTCCTGCCGGTCGGCGCGACGGTGGTCTCGCTCGACCCGCGCTGCGAGCAGCACGGGCGCACGGTGAGCTGCCGCCTCGACGGCCTGGCGGCGGGCGCCGGGCAGCGCATCGCGCTCGTCGTCCGCTCGAGCCGCCTCATGACCGGCGCGTCGCTGGCCTCGGCGGCGGCGGTGAGCGCCGCCGGCGGCACCGACCCGCAGCTCGGCAACAACACGCTCGATCCGGTCGCCGACCTGGGCTGCACGAGCCGCCGTCAGGTCCGCATGCGCCTGCGCGTGCCGTCCCGCGCGCGGCTGCGCTCGGTCTCCGTCTCGGTCCACGGGCACGCCGTGCCCGTCCGCACCGGCAAGCGCCTCACCGCGGTCGTCGACCTCCGCGGGCGCCCCGCCGGCCGTTTCCTCGTCCGCATCCGCGCCGTGACGCGCTCCGGCCGCCACATCGAGGGCACGCGGGCGTACCAGACGTGCACGCCGAAGCGCGCGTCGGGCCGCCTCCCCAGGGTCTAGAGCGTGCCCGGCGCGGCCGGGGGCATCCACTGCACGGCGTCCTCCGGGCGGGCGGGCTCGCCGTGGGCGACGCGCAGCGCGAAGTAGAGGACGGCCGCCACGAGCGCGGTGATCGGCGCGGTGAGCACGTTGAGCGCCCAGCTGATGGCCGAGCCGCCGGCGTCGCCGACCGCGTCGATGAGGATCGCCGTGGCGATCCCGACGATGAGCAGCAGCACGACGACCAGGATGATGACGCCGAACACCTGCCACCCGTGTCCCCTCACGAGCGCGCGGCTGCGCCCGAAGGAGTCGAACACGCCGGTCTGCTCGACCACGACGACGGGCGCGATCACCGACCAGATGGTCAGCAGGTACAGGCCGGGGACGATGAGGAGGAGCAGGCCGATCCCGGTGGCGAGGCCGGCCAGGATCGAGACGATGATGAGGGTGAGGACCACGGGTGAGACGCTGCGCAGCAGATCGCCCGCCGAGCTGTCGCGGCGGCCGTCGATGACGTCGCGCACGAGCTGGACGACCATGCCCTGGTAGAAGGTCGCGATGACGAGCGAGACGATGCTCGCGATGAGCGCGAGGGCGCCGTCGCGCAGGAAGTAGCCGACGAGGGCGTTGATGCCGAAGAGGACGATCGCGACGGGCAGCAGCACGCCCGCCTGCTCGCGGTAGATCCGGAAGACCTCGCTGATGATCCGGCCTGGCTCGACGCGCCGGGCGCCGGGGTCCAGGTCGAGGTCAGTCATCCTCGGTGAGCCTCCCTCGCAGCCGCAGCACCGCCTTCGTGTGCAGCTGGGAGATGCGCGACTCGGTCACGCCGAGGACCTCGCCGATCTCCCTGAGGGTCAGGTTCTCGTAGTAGTAGAGCGCCACGACGAGCTTCTCGCGCTCGGGCAGCCTGGCGATCGCGTCGGCCATGCGGTCCTTGAGGTCCGTCGCGTCCATGACGTGGGCGGGATCGGGCGCGTCGGGGTCCTGCAGCGTGTCCAGCAGGGACACCTGGTCGCCCGATGCGTCGCTCACCGACCACAGCTCGTCGAGCGCGGCCACCGTCGAGTTGGAGATCTGCAGGAGCGACTCCTGGAACTCCTCGACGCTGATCGCGAGCTCGAAGGCGACCTCCTCGTCCGTCGGCGCCCGCTGCAGGCGGTGCTCGAGCTTGGAGTTGGCCTTCTCGATCTCGCGGGCCCGTGCGCGCACCGACCGCGGCACCCAGTCCAGGTGACGCAGCTCGTCGATGATCGCGCCCTTGATCCGGGTGATCGCGTAGGTCTCGAACTTGATCTCGCGCTCCAGCTCGAAGCGCTCGATGGCGTTGATGAGGCCGACGAGCCCGTACGAGATCAGATCCGACTCCTCGACGTGGGCGGGAAGCCCCGACGCCATCCGGCCTGACACGTACTTCACGAGCGGCGAATACGCGACGACGAGGCGCTCACGGGCAGCCGGAATCCGCCGAGGTCTTGTAGCGCCTCCACAGATCCTTGAGCTCGATGGCCTTGACGTTCGTGTCCAGAGAGATCCCTCCCCCGCGTCGAACCGTTTCAGGCGCGGGGATGCGCTCGGGTGTAGGCGGACTTCAGGCGCGCAGACTCTACCCGAGTGTAGATCTGCGTCGTGCTCACGGAGCTGTGCCCCAGCAGCTCCTGGATCGCCCGCAGGTCGGCGCCGCCGTCCAGGAGGTGCGTCGCGAACGAGTGGCGGAGCGCGTGCGGCGAGATCCCGCCCTGGATCGCGGCCTGTCGCGCCCATGTCTGCAGACGGCGCCGGACGTCCGACGTGGACAGCCGGCGGCCGCTCTTGGAGAGGAACAGCGCCTGGCCGCCGTCGCCGCTCTGCAGCGCCGGGCGGCCGCGTTCGAGCCAGCGCGCGACGGCGCGCAGCGCCTCCTCGCCGGCCGGGACGAGCCGGGTCTTGCGGCCTTTTCCCTCGACGCGGACCTCCTCGTCCTCGAACGAGATGCTCGCGACGTCGAGGTCGACGAGCTCCTCAGCGCGCAGGCCGCACGCGTAGGCGAGCTCGAACAGGGCGCGGTCGCGGAGCTCCAGCGGCGTCGTCGCGGGGATGCGATCGAGCAGCGCCGAGATCTGCGCGGGCGCGAGGACGCGCGGCAGCTTCGACGGCCGCTTCGGCGCCGGGACGAGGTCGGCCGGGTTCGCGGGCACCTCGCCGTGCTCGTGCAGGACGCGATACAGCTGGCGCAGCGCCGCCAGCTTGCGGGCCGTGGTCGCCGGACCTGCCCGGCGCTCGGAGAGCACCTGCGCATAGCGCCGCAGCACGCGCGGGGTCACGTCGGCAGGGTCGAGGCCACTGGTACTGCACCACAGGGCGAGCTGCCCGGCGTCGATGCCGTAGGCGCGCCGCGTCCGCTCCGCCATGCCGCGGCGGCGCAGGTCGGAGTCGAGCAGGCGCAGGGCGTGCTGCCATGACTCGCTAGCTTGCGGGGGCGTGGGGTCGTTCTTCATCGACACGGATCAGGGCACCGTGGCCACGCAGCGCCAGCTGCTCGAGGTGGGCATCGCCGACGAGGTGTACGGGCCGCCGCGGCCGTGGCTGCGCATCCAGGGGCCGAGCGACGCGTCGACCATGTGGTACGCGGTGTTGCGCAAGCAGGAGCGGGGCATCTTCATCGGTGCCCTGGCACTTCGCCATTCCTCGCGCCTGGACCTGCTGCTGCAGGCCGGCTGGCACGAGGTCCCGATCGACGAGATCGCCGCGCCCGAGCCAGCCCGGTAGCGCCGCGCCCGCTCAGACGATGAGGACCGGCGTCCCGACCTTGACCTGGGAGTAGAGCTCCTCGACGTCCGGGATGGCCATGCGCACGCAGCCGTGCGAAGCACTCGTGCCGAGCGAGTTGATGCTGTCGGTCCCGTGGATGCCGGCACCGTCGTAGATGCCCATCCAGCGCGCCTTGATCGGATTCGACGGCCCCGGCGGCACGACCGTCCCGGCGAGGTCGCCCGCCCAGTCGGACTGCGGGACGTGCCACGACGGGTTCTCCGCCATGTTCTGGATCGTGTAGCGGCCCGCCGGCGTCTCCAGCCCGGCCTGGCCGACCGCGACGGTGTAGGTCTTGTCCAGCTCGAGGTCCTTGAAGAGGCGCAGCCGGTGCGCGCCACGGTCGACGGTGATGATCGACGGGTACTGCGACGCGAGCTTGGCGGTCGTGACCTTCGGCTGGACCTTCTCGAGCGGCGCGCGCAGGTTGCGCTTGGCGCGCACGTCGATCATCGCGGCCTGGATCTGCGCCTTGAGCGCCTTGGCGTCGATCGTGCGACCGGTCTCGGACTTCTTGACCGACACGCTGGTCGTGCTGATGTCGACCGTCGCGTCCTTGGCCGGCTTCGCGACGGTCACCCGCACGCGATCGATGAGCCGCTGGACGGCCGGCTTGGAGTACTCGATCGAGGGAGCGACCGTCTTGTCGACCGAGCCGCCCGTGACGTCGCGCCACGCGCGGCTGAAGAAGCTGCCCTCACGGCTGGCCTCGACCGCCTGGTTCACCAGCTCACCCGAGTTCACCGTCACCTTCGCCTCGCGCGCCGTCAGGCGGAAGCGCTCGTCGCCCGCACGCACGACCACCGTGCGCTCGAGCGGCGAGACGAGCTCGCGCTGCAGCTTCGCGTTCGCGGTGTCGGCGCTCAGGCCCCCGACGTCGACGCCGCCGATGCGCATGCCGTCGGCGATGTGGTCCTCACGACTGGCGTCGAAGGCGTACACGACCCCGGTCCCGATGAGCAGGACGGCGACGGTCATGGCGCTGATGATGGCGAGGCGGCGACGTTTCATCCGTGAAGTTCGTTAGTGACGGAGGGATGGAGGGAAGGGAGACGGTACCGGCCGCGGCGGGGGAATTGGTGTGCGTGCAACGAAGCTGGCACAGGTTCGTTGCGAACCGGCGGGAAAAGCTGTGCGCGGCGCTCAGGCCTGGTGGTGCGCAGGCTCCAGGAGAGGCGCCAGCCCGCGCCGCAGGTCGGCCCAGTCGGCTGCGCAGATTACGTCCTCGTCCTCGCACACGTCGCGGTTCCACGGGTGGCTGATCGTCGCCACCGCGATGCCCGCGTCGACGGCCCGCGAGATGTTCACCGGGCTGTCGTCCACGAGCAGGTCGATGCCGATCTCCCGGCAGCGCGCGATCTTGTCCTGCGAGCAGTACAGCTCGTCGTAGGGCAGCCCGATCTGCTGCAGCCACGTCGCGGTCGCGCCCTCGGCCGACACGGCCCGGTGGCTCGTGATGTGGATGAAGTGGCCGGCCTCGCGCCACGCGCGGACCGTCTCCACCGCATCGGGATAGGGCGTCGCGTCGAGGATCGCCGTGTCGCGGTGCGTGTCCTCGACACAGGCCTGGACCTGGCGCGGCTTCAGGAGCGTGATGCCCCAGGTGATCTGCGATTCGTACGGGAGATCCACGCCGAAGCGGTCCCTCGCGGCGCGCGACAGGACGTCCCAGTAGTGGTGCAGCGTGCTGTCGATGTCGATGGCGATGCGCATGACTGCCAGGCAGGAGCCGGCGACGCCACTAGCGTAGTCGGACGTGGCGCTCCCGAGGGCCGCAGATCGGCAAACCGACGAGGTCCGGACGCGCCAACCCGCGTCCTGGATCGACGTGGACTGGCGCGCCGCCCAGCGCTGGGTGCCGGTCGACGGCCGGGCCGTCAACGCCATCGACGTCGGCGAGGGACCGGTCGTCGTCCTCGTCCACGGGCTGAGCGGCAACTGGCAGAACTGGCTGGAGGTCATCCCGCCGCTCCTCGGGGCCGGCCACCGCGTCATCACGCTCGACCTCCCCGGCTTCGGCCATTCGGAGATGCCCTCCGAGCCGATCTCGATCCCCGGCTACGCGCGCACGATCGACGCCGTGGTCGACGCCCTGGGCGTCACCGGGCCCGCCGCGTTCGTCGGCAGCTCGATGGGCGGGTTCATCACCGCGGAGATGGCGATCTCCCACCCCGACCGCGTCGAGCGCCTCGTGCTCGTCTCCGCCGCGGCGCTGTGGAGCGAGCAGGCCCGCGCGCGGCCGCTCGTCGTCGCGAGCAAGGTGAGCCGCTTCTACGCCCCGCTGCTCGTCTCCGGGTGGGAGCTGCTCGCGCGGCTGCCGCGGCTGCGCAACGAGGCGCTGCGCAGCGCGGGGCTGCGCAACACCGGCCGCATCTCGGCGCCGCTGGCCTACGAGCTGCTGTCGGGCGCGGGCAAGCCGGGCTTCATCGACGCGCTGCAGGCGCTCTACGACTACCGCATCCGCGACCGCCTGCCGGAGATCGCGTGCCCGACGCTCGTCGTGTGGGGAGCGGACGACCCGATGGTCCCGCTCCGCCACGCGTTCGAGTACGAGGACCTCATCCCGGACGCCCGTGCGGTCGTGTTCCCCCGCACGGGGCACGCGCCGATGCTCGAGGAGCCCGAGCGGTTCAACGCCGCGCTCCTCGGGTTCCTGCACGAGGACGCGCGGCGCTGAGCGTCACGAGTAGGCGGTGACCGCGCCCTCCGAGGCGCTCGAGACCTGCTGGGCGTACTTCGTCAGCACGCCGGTCTCGACGTGGTTGTCGGGCGCCTCGTAGGCGGCGATGCGCTCGGCGATCGTCGCGTCGTCGAGCTCGACGTCCATGCGGCGGGCGTCGACGTCGATGACGATGATGTCGCCGTCGTGCACCGCGCAGATCGGGCCGCCGCGCACGGCCTCGGGGGCGATGTGGGCGGCCATGAAGCCGTGCGTGGCGCCGCTGAAGCGGCCGTCGGTGAGCAGGACGACCTCCTCCCCCAGGCCCGCGCCGTTGATCGCCGCGGTGACCGACAGCATCTCGCGCATGCCGGGGCCGCCGACGGGGCCCTCGTTGCGGATGACGACGGCGTCGCCGGGCTCGATGCGGTTCTCGAGGACGGCCGCCATCGCGCCCTCCTCGTTCTCGAACACGCGCGCCGGACCGCGGTGGCGGCGGCGCTCGTGGCCGGCCAGCTTCACGACGGAGCCCTCCGGGGCGAGGTTGCCGTGCAGGATCGCGAAGCCGCCGGTCGCCTTCAGCGGGTCGCTGAGGGGGCGCACGACGACCTGGCCCTCGGGCTCGGTCGCCTCGGCCGCGTGGTCGCCGATCGTCCGGCCGTCGACGGTGATGGCGCTCTCGTGGAGCAGCCCGGCCTCCTGCATGCGCTTCACGACGACGGGGACGCCGCCGGCGGCGTACAGGTCGGTCGCCAGGTACTTCCCGCCCGGCTGCAGGTCGCAGAGCAGCGGCGTGCGCTCGGAGATGTCGTCGAAGTCGCGGATGTCGAGCTCGATGCCCGCCTCGCGCGCGACGGCCAGGAGGTGCAGGACGACGTTCGTCGAGCCGCCGGACATCGCCGCCGCGGTGATCGCGTTCTCGATCGACTCGCGCGTGATGATCTCGCGCGCGCTGACGCCGCGCTTCAGGACGTCCATGGCGAGCTTGCCGCACTCGAAGGCCCACTCGGCCTTCGTCGCGTCCTGCGCGGGGACCATGGCGGAGGCGAACGGCGAGATGCCCATGACCTCGAACGCCATCGCCATCGTGTTGGCGGTGAACTGGCCGCCGCAGGCGCCGGCGCCGGGGCTGGCGACCGACTCGATCTCGGCGAGGTCCGCGTCGCTCATCTTGCCGCGCGAGTGCGCGCCGATGGCCTCGAAGACGTCCATGATCGACACGTCGCGGCCGCGGAACTTCCCGGGCGGGATCGAGCCCCCGTAGAGCATGACGCTGGGCAGGTCGAGCCGCGCGAGCGCCATGACCGTGCCGGGGATCGTCTTGTCGCAGCCGCTGAGGGCGACGACGCCGTCGAACAGATGACCGCGCGCGACGAGCTCGATGGAGTCCGCGATGACCTCACGCGACACGAGGCTCGTGCGCATGCCGCTGGTGCCCATCGTGATCCCGTCGGAGATCGCGACGGTGTTGAGCTCCATCGGCGTGCCGCCGGCTTCTCGGATCCCGTCCTTCACCCGCGCGGCGAGTGCACGCAGGTGGAAGTTGCACGGCATGGTCTCGATCCAGGTCGAGGCCACCCCGATGATCGGCTTGGAGAGCGCCTCGTCGTCGTAGCCGATGCCCTTCAGGTACGCGCGCGCTGCTGCGCGGCTGGGCCCTTCGGTGAGGGCGCGGCTGCGGTGCTTGAGGTCGAATTCGACGTTCGTGGACATCGCGGGCAGCCTATCCGCGCCGGGGCGCGGGCTGCGGCGACATCACGGCGCGGCGACGTGCCCGTCGTTGCGGGCGGCGCGGCGCAGACGCTCCTGCTCCCACTGCCCGAGGCGCCAGAGGTCCCGGCGGATCTGCTTCGGATCGATCTGCCGGCCCGGCAGGTGCATGTTCGCGCTCGTGATGAGCCGCTGCTCGTCGCCGGTCAGCGCCATCCACTTCGCCAGCACGTCGTCGGAGTCCGGCAGCAGCGCGGAGCCGTAGGGCCGCGTCTCGTCGGGGAACTGCACGCAGTGCTCGGAGAGCAGCTCGCGGGTCTGCGGCAGGTAGGCGACGATCGGCTTGTGCGGGTACACGAGGTACGCGTAGGGCGCGCCCTCGGCGGCGCGGCCCGGCTGCCCGGGCCCGTCCGCGAGCCGGCCCCAGATCCGCAGGAAGCCGAGGTCGCGGTACATCGCCCACTCCTCGTCGTTCACGCACGAGCGCAGGAGGGCGCGGGCGCGCTGCTCGGCGCGGCGCTCGCGGCCAGGGTCCATGCCGGGCCCGGACACGATCTGGCGCCGTGCGCGGCGCCGCTCGTTCCAGCGCTCGATGTGCGGGATGGCCACCTCCCACAGCAGCACCACGATGACGATCGCCGTGACGCTGAGGGCGAGGACCATGTCCTACCTCCCGCCCGCGGCCTGCGGGAAGAAGATCACGCGATCGGCGTCGCGCGGAACCTCGTCGAAGGACCGGACGAGCTGCGCCTCGCGGCGGCCGCCGCCGGCCGTCGTGGGCACCGCGGCCCACATGCCCGAGTCGATCTGCGCGCGGAACTCGGCGACGAGGGCGTCGTGCTCCTCGCTCACCTCCACGTCCCCCTCGGCCAGCAGCACCTCGCCGTGCCCCGGCTTCATGCGCAGCAACCTCATCGGCGGATTATGACAAAGCCGATTCCCCGGCAGGGCAGCTTCTTGGCCCCGAGCACGAAAGTCCTGGATCCGGGCACTTCCGGTCATCGCGCGCGGCGCTCCGCGAGGCCGATGACGTCGACGGGACCGGCTCCTGCGCCGAGTTCGCGCAGGCCGTTGCGGACCGCGGCGGCGGCCGCCGCGCGCGCCCGCCGGGCTGCCTCGGGCAGCGGGTCGCCCAGCGCGAGACGCGCCGCGAGCGTCGAGGAGTGCGTGCAACCCGAGCCGTGGGCCGCGCCGTCGGGGTGGCGCTCGCCGGGGAGCTCCGTGAGGGTCTGGCCGTCGAAGAGCAGGTCGGTGGCCTGCGTGCGATGCCCGCCGGTGACGATGACGGCGCGTGGGCCGAGCGCGTGGACGGCGCGGGCGAGCTCCTCTCCGTCCAGCTCCTCGGCGCCGGGGCCGGCGAGCACGCGCGCCTCCTGGAGGTTGGGGGTGACGACCGTCGCCCGCGGGAGGATGAGCCGCACGAGGGCCGTGAGCGCGTCGTCCGGCAGCAGCCGCGCACCGGACTCCGCGACCATCACGGGGTCATGGACGACGGGCGGGTCGCCGGGCAGCGCGTCCAGCGCCGCGGCGACGGCCTCGATCGTCGCGACGTCGCCGAGCATCCCGATCTTCACGGCGTCGACGCCGAGGTCCTCGGCCACGACCCGGATCTGCGCGCTGATGATCTCGGGCGCGACGGTCTCGACGGCCGACACGGCGACGGTGTTCTGCACCGTGATCGCCGTGATCGCGGTCGCGCCGTGCACCCCGGCCGCGGCGAACGCCTTCAGGTCGGCCTGGATGCCGGCGCCGCCCCCCGAGTCCGACCCGGCGATCGACAGCACGACGGGGACAGGGCGGGTGACGGTCACGCCGCGCGAGTCTAGGAGCCGGTCGGTCACGTCCCGGCCCTCCTGGCGTAGCTGCCGTCGAGGTCGCGGCGCAGCAGCCCTGCGAGCTCCAACCGGGTGAGCGCGACGGACGCACGCGCGACGTCCCCGTCGAAGACCCGCGCGAGCCGGCCGGGGCTCGTGGCCCCGTCGTCCACGGCCTCGAGCGCGCGGCGCAGCTCCGGATCCGCGGGCGGCGGCGGCGTCGGCGCCGGCCGGGCCGGCTCGTCGCCGGCGCGCGGCCGCGACGGCGGGCGCCGGAAGGACACCGGGACGTCGATGGCGGTGAGGTCGAGCGCGTCGTGGACGTCGCGGACGACCGCTGCGCCGTCGTGGAGCAGCGCGTTCGTGCCCGCGCTCCGCGGGCCGGTCACGGGTCCTGGGACGGCGCCGATGTGCCGGCCCAGGTCGGCCGCGATCTCGGCGGTGATGAGCGAGCCGGATCGCTCCTGCGCCTCGACGACGACGGTCGCCGCGGCGAGCCCGGCGATGATCCGGTTCCGCGCGGGGAACGCCCACTTCATGATCCCCGACCCCGGCGGCAGCTCGGACACGACGCAGCCGTCGGCCGTGATCCGCCGGTAGAGCGTGCGCTTGCTGGCGGGGTAGGGCCGGTCGGCGCCGCCGGCGAGCACCGCGATCGTGGGACCCGGCGCCTCCAGGGCGCCGGCGTGAGCGGCGGAGTCGATGCCGAGCGCCATGCCGCTGACGACGCTGATCCCGGCGGCCGCGAGCCCGCGGCCCAACAGCGCGGCGACGTCGAGTCCGTACGGCGTCGCGCGGCGCGCGCCGACCACCGCGACCGCCGGCGCGACGCCCTGGTCGGTGCGCAGATCCGCGAGCAGGCCCGGGTCGCCGGCGACGTGCAGGACCGCCGGTGCGTCCGCCAGGTCCAGCAGCGGCGCCGGGTACCACGAGCCGTGCCGACAGACCGCGCCGAGCCCGGCGGCGGCGATCGCGTCACAGGCGCTGTCGGCGTCGAACGCCTCGCGTGCGAGGTGGACGCCGCTGTCGTTGCGCGCGCCGAGCGCCGCGACGAGGTCCTCGTCGTCCAGCGCGAGCAGTCCTCCGAACGCCGCCCGCCCGCGCCCGGCGCGCTCGATGCGCGGGGCGACGAGACCGAGCAGGTGCGTGCGCCGCAGGCAGGGGACGCAGACGTCAAGCGGCAGCACGCGGGTCCTCCTTGCGCTCGAGGTCGTGCGATCTGCGCAGCCCGATCGCCTCGAGCACGTGCCGGTCCTCGATCCGATCGCGGCCCTCGAGGTCGGCGACGGTGCGGGCGACGCGCAGCACGCGACCGTGCCCGCGGGCGCTCAGCGTCCCGTCCGCATACGCGTCGCGCAGGGCCTCGCGGGCGCCGAGGGGCAGGTCGGAGGCGCGGGGCGCCACGGCCTGCGGCATCTCCGCGTTGCAGCTCGCCCCCGTGCCGGCCAGCCGCGCCGCCTGGCGCTCCCGGGCGGCGAGGACCTCCTCGCGGACGGCCGCCGAGGACGCGAGAGGCGGCGCGGTCAGCATCTCCTCGTCGGGACGCTCCACGCCGACGTGGAGGTCGATGCGGTCGAGCAGCGGACCGCTGAGCCTCCTGCGGTGGCGGTTGTGGTCCGCAGTGGTGCACTCGCACGCCTGGTTCCCGCGCCCGCACGGGCACGGGTTCGTGGCGGCGACGAGCATGAAGCTGGTCGGCAGCAGCGCCGCGCGCTGCCCGCGCACGATCGTCACCTGCCGGTCCTCGAGCGGCTGGCGCAGCGCCTCCAGCGCCGACCGCGCGAACTCCGACAGCTCGTCGAGGAACAGGACACCGTGATGGGCGAGGCTCGCCTCCCCCGGGCCGGGATGCGCCCCGCCGCCCACGAGGCCGGACGAGGAGATCGTGTGGTGCGGAGCGCGGAACGGCCGCTCGGCGATGAGGCCTCCCGCGCCGCGGCGCAGGCCGGCGAGGCTGTGGATGCGGGTGACCTCCAGCGCCTCGTCGCGCGTCAGGGGCGGCAGGATCCCGCCGAGCCGCCGCGCCAGCATCGTCTTGCCGGTCCCCGGCGGGCCGACGAGCAGCGCGTTGTGGCCGCCCGCAGCGGCGATCGTCAGCGCGCGGATGGGTGCAGCGTGCCCGCGGACGTCGCGCAGGTCCTCGATGTCCGCCTCCCGCGCGTCGAGGGACGGGGCCGGGGGAAGCGCGGGCGGCGCGTCGCCGCGCAGGATCGCCGCGACGCCGGCGAGGTCGCCCACGCCCGCGACGGCGACCCCGTCGACCAGCCCGGCCTCCGCCGCGCACTCGCGCGGCACGATGAGCCCGTCGAGCCCGTGTCGCCGAGCGCCCTCCGCGACGGCGAGCGCGCCGCCGCACGGGCGCAGCTCGCCGCCGAGGGACAGCTCGCCGAAGACCGCCCAGCGGTCGACGCGCTCCGCGGGCACCTGGCCGCTGGCGACGAGCAGGCCGCACGCCGTCGCGAGGTCGTAGCCGGGCCCCGACTTCGGGAGGTACGCGGGCGCGAGGTTGACCGTGACGCGCCGGTTCGGGAACTCGAAGCCGGAGTTGCGGACCGCGGAGTGCACGCGCTCGCGCGACTCGCGCACGGCGGCGTCGCCGCGGCCGACGATGGTGAACCCCGGGAGGCCGGTGCGCAGATCGACCTCGACGGTGATCCGCCGAGAGGCGAGGCCGTCGATGGCGAAGGTGGTGAGGCGGGCGAGCATGTGCCCATCGTGGAGCGCCGCGCGTTGCACGGGACACGCGTTCTGTGACGAATCTGCGCCGGCTCCGTGACGAGATCGCGACCGCGGAGAGTCGTGACGAAGTCGTCGCAGGATCGTCACCTTCGCGCGGTCCCGTGCGACGCACCGAGATCTAGCGTGTCGGCCATGTCATCGACGCACACCCCCATCGCCGGCTCGGGCGATCCACGTCGGGCGCTGGGCGCCCGAGGGGAAGATCTCGCGCTCGGGCACCTCGAGCGTCTGGGCTTCGCGCTCGTCGCGCGCAATCACCGGACCCGGTGGGGCGAGATCGACCTCATCGTGTTCGACGGCACGACGCTGGTCTTCGTCGAGGTCAAGACGCGGCGCGCCTCGGGCCGGGCCGGCGGCGCGCTGGAGGCGGTCGCCCCGGTCAAGCAGCACCAGGTCCGGCGCATCGCCGCCGCCTGGCTCGCCGAGGTGGCCGATCGGCCTCGTTCGGCGGAGCTGCGCTTCGACGTGGTCGGCGTCACCGTCGACGCATCGGGCGACCTCCTACGCCTCGACCACCTCGAGGGAGCCTTCTGATGAGGTCAGCCCTCGACGAGCTCGAGCTGCGTGTAGGCCATCGACTGGAACGACATGCGGTGCAGCGGGGAGACCCCGATCCGGCGGATCGCCGCGCGGTGCTCGGGCGTCGAGTAGCCGACGTGCGACGCGAACTCCCAGCCGGGGTGGCGCGCGTCGGCGCGGACCATGTAGCGATCGCGCGTGACCTTGGCGATGATCGAGGCGGCGGCGATGGAGGCGCTCGTGGCGTCGCCGTCGACGATCGCGCGCCGGTCGTGGCCGTCGAGGTCGCCGAGCGCGAAGCCGTCGGAGAGGAGGATCGCGCCCGGCCGCGCGACCTCCAGCAGCGCGGCGCGGAGCGCCGCGATGTTCATCTTGTGCAGGCCGCGCGTGTCGATGCTGTGGACGCTGCGCGAGACGACGGCGACCTTCGCGGCGACCCGCAGGACCACGGGGTACAGCGCTTCGCGCGCCGCGTGATCGTGCTGCTTGGAGTCGTTGAGCGCGCGCAGGTCGCGGACGTCGCGGCGCGTCAGGCGCTCGAGGTCCAGGAGGACCGCCGCGGCGACCAGCGGACCGGCCAGACAGCCGCGACCGGCCTCGTCCGCACCGGCCACGAACCGGCGCCCGAGCCGGCGGTCGTGGCGCAGCAGGCGCCCGCCGGTCGACATGCGTCGGCGCGGCTCAGAAGAGTCCGACGCGGTCCGGCGGCCAGTACGTGGCGAAGGCGCCACCGATGACCCACTTTTCAGGAACGGGTCCCCAGAATCGGCTGTCGTCGGAAGCGCCACGGTTGTCACCCATCATGAAGTACATACCGGCGGGCACCGTGATGGGGACCGGGAAGTCGCAATCTCCGTTCGAACATCCGGCGAAGCGCGCGAAGGGCTCCTTCTGGCGCACCCCGTTGAGGACGACGTGACCGTCGTCGATCGAGATCCGGTCGCCCGGGCCCGCGACGACGCGCTTGATGAAGTTCACGTCGGATCGCGTCGACGTCGGGCGCGGACAGGGCTGCCCGTCGCGCTGCGGCGCGCCGCACTGGTTCGTCTCCGAGCCGGCCGGCGGATGGAACACGGTGATGTCGCCGATGTCGGGCGTGCCGAAGCGCGACCCGATCCGGTTCACGAGCACCCGCTGGCCGATCTCCAGCGTGGGGACCATCGACTCCGACGGGATGCGGTACGGCTTCACCAGGAACGCCTGGATCCCGAGGGCGAGACCCAGCGCTACGGCGACGATGACGACAAGTTCGACGAGGGAGTTCCCGCTCTCTCCGCGGGCGCGCCTCACGACTTGCTGTCGGGACCCTCGGCTGCCTCCGGCTCGTCGTCGGCCGCGGAATCCCCCGCCGCCTCCGCATCGGCCTCGGCCTCGGCGTCGGCCGGGGCCTCGCTCTCGGCGGTCTCCTCCGTCGCTGCGCTCTCCTCGGTCGCCGTGGCGGCCTGGGCCTCGACGGCCTCCTCGACCGTGGCCTCGGCGGCGACGCCCTCGGCGTCGACGGCCTCGGACTCGGCCGCGGCCTGGGCCTCGAGCTCCTCGGACGGCGACAGCGGCGCGGCCGCGGCTGCCGCTGCGGCGCGCTCGGGGCCGGTGTACCGGCGCTCGCGCACGCGGGCGGCCTTGCCGACCCGGTCGCGGAGGTAGTAGAGCTTGGCGCGACGGACATCACCGCGGGCGGCGACGTCGATCTTCTCGATCTTCGGGGAGTGCACGGGGAACGTGCGCTCGACGCCGATGCCGAACGACTGCTTGCGGACCGTGAAGGTCTCGCGGGCGCCGTGGCCCTGGCGCTTGATGACGACACCCTCGAAGACCTGGGTGCGGCGCCGGGTGCCCTCGATGACCTGGAAGTGGACGCGGACGCGGTCGCCGGCCTGGAAGTTGGGGACCTCGCGCAGCTGGGCGCGCTCGAGGCTTTCGATGACACTGGACATAGTTGAAGACCGTCCGGGAGAGCGGTGGCGGCCGGGCGATCGTCGCCGGCCGGGCGATGCGGGAGCATCACCGATTTGCCCGCTCAGGGCGGGCTGACCATGGTAGCGGAGGTCAGCCCGGGGCCGGTCCGTCACCCGTGTCGGCGGCTCCGAGCTCCTGTGAGCGGGCGCGGCGCCAGTTGCCGATCTCGGCGTGATGACCCGACAGCAGGACGTCGGGGACGCGCCAGCCGCGGTACTCCGCCGGGCGGGTGTAGTGCGGGTATTCCGGCCGTCCCTCGAGCGCGACCGAGAACGACTCCTCCAGGGCGCTGTCGGCGTGCCCGAGCGCCCCCGGGAGCTTGCGCAGCACGGCGTCCGCGACCACCATCGCGGCGAGCTCGCCGCCCGAGAGCACGTAGCGGCCGACCGACAGGGTGTCGGACGCGAAGTGCTGGACGATGCGCTCGTCGAAGCCCTCGTAGCGCCCGCACAGCAGCGTGAGCTCCTCCTCCCCGGCGAGCTCGTCGACGAAGCGGTCGTCGAGCAGCCGGCCTCCGGGGATGAGCGCGATCACGCGGCGCTTCGTGCGGAGCTCGACGGGGTCGACGCCGTAGAAGGCGCGCAGCGCCGCATCCATGACGTCCACGCGCAGCACCATGCCGGCGCCGCCGCCGAACGGCGTGTCGTCGACCTGGCCGCCGGTGAGCGGCGTGTGGGGTCGCGGGTCGAGCGTGCGCATCTCGTGACCGTGCTCGAGGGCGTTGCGCACGTGGCGCTGCGAGCGGAACCAGTCGAACCACTCAGGGAAGAGCGTGACCACGTCCAGCTGCACTACTCCGCCTCCAGCCCCAGGAACCGCGCGTCGACCTCGATGCGCCGCGCCTGCGGGTCCACCGACGCGATCGCGTCCTGCACGAGCGGGACGAGCTGACCGCCCTCGAGCTCGAGGAGGTCGCACGACGGATACGGGAGCAGGCGCGTCACGCGGCCCAGCTCGCGGCCGTCGGCCACGACGGTGCATCCGACCAGATCGTCGGCCCAGTACTCGTCCTCGTCCAGCGGCGGCGCGGCGGCCCGCGGCGTGCGCAGCTGCTCACCACGCAGCGCCTCGATCTCGGTGCGGTCGGACGCGAGGCCGACGCGCAGGATGGGTCGCGCGTCGGTGCCGGCCCGGCGCAGCACCTCCGTGGGGCGCTCACCCACCCAGACCTCGGCGCCCAGGGGCAGCAGCTGCGGCGCCGGCTCGATCACGTAGAACGAGCCGTCCAGCCCGTGGGGGCGACCGACCCGGCCGGCGTGCAGGAGCTCGGGGGTCAATCGACGATGTCGATCAGCACGCGGCGACCGTCGCGCACGGCGGCGGCCTTCACGACGGTGCGCAGCGCGTTCGCGGTGCGTCCGCCGCGGCCGATGACCGTGCCGTAGTCGTCCTCGGCGACCGACAGCTCGAGGACGACGGTGCCGTCGTCCTCCGCGAAGTCCTCGACCTTCACCTCGTCCGGCTCGGTGACGAGCGCGCGGACGAGCGCCTCCAGCAGCGACCGGGCAGCCGGGGCCTCGGCGGCCATCGGCGGCTAGGCGGTCGGTGCGGGCGCGGCAGCGTCCGCCGGCGCCTCGGCCGACGCCTTGGCGTTGATCTTGATGAGCTTGCGGACCTGGTCGGTCGGCTGCGCGCCGCGGTCCAGCCAGTGCTGGATGCGATCGGCATCGAGCTTGATCGTCGAGGGGTCGGTCTGCGCGTTGTAGTGACCGACGATCTCGATCACGCGACCGTCGCGCGGTGAGCGCTGATCGGCCACGACGACGCGCCAGACGGGATCCTTGCGACCGCCGATGCGAGTGAGTCTGAGTCTGACTGCCATGAGCGCGGGCAGTCTAGCGGAGGCGGGCCGCGATCCCTCAGCGAGACTGCTGACGCATGAGCGCGCCGAGGTCCGGCATCCGGCCCCGGCCGATCTGCTTCATGACCTTCTGCATCTGGCCGAACTGCTTCACGAGCTGGTTCACCTGCTGCACCGTCGTGCCCGACCCCCGCGCGATCCGCAGCCGGCGCGAGCCCTTGATGAGCTCGGGGCGGCGGCGCTCCTCGGGCGTCATCGACAGCATGATCGCCTCGATGCGGTCGAGCTCGCGCTCGTCGACCTTCATGTTCTTCATCTGCTGGCCGCCGAACCCGGGCAGCATGCCCAGCAGCGACTGCAGCGGCCCCATGCGGCGCATCATCCGCAGCTGGCCGAGGAAGTCCTCGAGGGTGAACTCGCCCTTGCGCATCTTGCGCTCGAGCTCCTTCGCCTCGTCCTCCTCCACCTGCTGCTCGGCGCGCTCGATGAACGACAGGACGTCGCCCATCCCGAGGATCCGCTGCGCCATGCGGTCGGGGTGGAAGCGCTCGAAGTCGCCGAGCTTCTCCCCCGTCGACGCGAACACGATGGGCTTGCCGGTGACCTGCTTGACGCTCAGCGCCGCGCCGCCGCGGGCGTCGCCGTCGAGCTTGGACATGATCACGCCGTCGAAGTCGACCGCCGCGGAGAACTGCTCCGCGACGTTCACCGCGTCCTGGCCGGTCATGGCGTCGACGACGAGCAGGATCGACGTCGGGCGGACGGCCTTGCGGATGTCCTTGAGCTCCTGCATGAGCTTCTCGTCGACGTGCAGCCGGCCGCTCGTGTCGACGATGAGCACGTCCTTGCCGTCGCGCTTGGCCTGGTCGAGCGCCCAGCGGGCGATGTCGACCGGGTCGCGATCGGTGCCCTGCTCGTACACGGTGGCGCCTGCCTGGGCGCCGACCTTCACGAGCTGGTCGACCGCGGCGGGCCGGTAGACGTCGCAGGCCGCGACGGCCACGGAGGACCCGTTCTCCTCCTTGAGGTAGCGCGCGAGCTTCGCCGTCGCCGTCGTCTTGCCCGAGCCCTGCAGGCCGGCCATGAGCACGACGGTCGGCGGGCGCGGAGCGAACGTCAGCCCGGCCGAGGACCCGCCCATGAGGGCGGTGAGCTCCTCGTTGACGATCTTCACGACCTGCTGGCCGGGGTTCAGCGTGTTGAGCACGTCGCTGCCCAGCGCGCGCTCCTTGACCTTCGACGTGAACTCCTTGACCACCCGGAAGTTGACGTCGGCCTCGAGCAGCGCGAGACGGATCTCGCGCATCGCGGCGTTGACGTCGGCCTCGGTCAGCGAACCGCGCTGACGGACGTCGGCGAGGGTCGCCTGGAGCTTCTCGGAGAGTGCGTCGAACATCGTCCAGGAAAGAGTAGGGACAGCCGCACCACTCGCGAGCACGCCCATGCGTACCGTCCGCGCGGTGCTGACGGTCAAGCGCGCCGTCTACCTCCTGCTCTCGCTCGGACTCGGCACGACCTGGTTCGTCATCCTCGTCGTGGGTCTCTCGACGGGCATCGGCCTCCTCATCACGCTGCTCGGGATCCCGATCCTCATCGGCGTCCTGTACGCGACACGGCCGATGGCCGATCTCGAGCGCGCACTCGTCCACGGCCTGCTCGACGAGCGCGCCGAGGGCCACTACCGCCGCCCGGCCAAGGAAGGCACCTGGTCGTCGATCACGGCGCGCGTCGCCGACCCGCAGACCTGGAAGGACACCGCGTACCTCGCGTGCCAGTTCCCGCTGGGGATCATCTGGTTCGCGCTCACGTCGATCGCGATCCTCCTGCCGCTGGGGCTCCTGACGGCACCGCTCTGGTACTGGCTGGGGTCGGGAGGGATCGACGTCCTGTTCTGGGACGTCGACAGCTTCCCCGAGGCGTGCCTCCTCGTGCCGATCGGCGCGCTGCTGGTCGTCCCCGCCCGGTACCTCATCGACGGCATGGGCATCGCGCACGGCTACTGGGCGCGGCTGCTCCTGCACTCCGAGCCCGACCCGGAGCTCACGGCGAAGGTGGTCGACGCCCGCTCCGCGCAGGCGCGGATCATCGCCGCGGCCGACGCCGAGCGCCGCCGCATCGAGCGCGACCTGCACGACGGCGCGCAGCAGCGCCTCGTCGCCCTCAGCCTCAAGCTCGGCATGGCCCGCAAGCGCCTGGGCGACGACGCCGACGGCATGGCGCTGCAGCTCGTCGACGAGGCGCAGGCGGAGTCCCGCGCCGCGCTCGAGGAGCTGCGCGACCTCGCGCGCGGCATCCACCCCGCGGTGCTCTCCGACCGCGGGCTGGCCGCCGCCCTGCGCGAGCTCGCGTCACGCGCGACGGTGCCGACGGAGGTCGTCGAGGCGCCCGAGGCGCGGCTGCTGCCCGCCGTCGAGGGCACGGCGTACTTCGTCGTCGCCGAGTGCCTCACGAACATCGGCAAGTACGCGAAGGCGACGTCGGCGACCGTCCGTGTGCGCCCGGAGGTCGGCCGGCTCGTCGTCGAGGTCGTCGACGACGGCATCGGCGGTGCGGACGCCGAGCGCGGCTCGGGGTTGCGCGGGCTCGCCGACCGCGTCGGCGCGCTCAGCGGCAGCCTCGAGGTCGCGAGCCCCCGGGGCCACGGCACCCGGGTGCGCGCCGAGATCCCGCTCGTCGGCGGCTAGCGCCCGCCGTTGCCCTCGCCCAGCTGCCCCGGCTGCGGCGGCTTGGCGGCCGCGATCTCGCCGTCGGCCGGCGCCGGCTTCTCGGGGTTGATCGCGTTGCCGAGCGCGCTGGAGAGCCCGCCCAGCGCCTGCGTGAACTCGCTCGGGATGACGAAGATCTTGTTCGCCTCGCCCTGCGCGAGCTGGGGCAGCATCTGCAGGTACTGGTACGAGAGCAGCCCCTGGTCGGGACCGCCCTCGTGGATCGCGCGGAAGACCGTGTCGATGGCCTGCGCCTCGCCCTCGGCCGTGAGGATCGCCGCCGCCTTGTTGCCCTCGGCGCGGAGCACCGCGGCCTGGCGCTCGCCCTCGGCGTTGAGGATCTCGGACTGCTTGCGGCCCTCGGCGGTGAGGATCGCGGCGCGCCGGTCGCGCTCGGCGCGCATCTGCTTCTCCATCGCCTCCTGGATGGTGGCGGGCGGGTCGATCGCCTTGACCTCGACGCGGTTCACGCGGATGCCCCACTGGCCGGTCGCCTCGTCGAGCACCGTCCGCAGCGCGGCGTTGATCGCGTCGCGGCTCGTCAGCGTCTCCTCGAGCGTGAGCCCGCCGATGACGTTGCGCAGCGTCGTGACGGTGAGCTGCTCGATCGCCTGCAGCGGGTTGGCGACCTCGTAGGAGACGGACTTGGCGTCGGTGATCGTGAAGTACAGGACGGAGTCGATCTGGATGCCGACGTTGTCGCCGGTGATGACGCCTGCGGGCTTGAACGTCACGACCTGCTCGCGGAGGTCGATGAGCGGGCGGACGCGGTCGACGAACGGCACGACGATCGCGAGCCCCGGCGTCAGCGTGCGCTGGTAGCGCCCGAGGCGCTCCACGACGCCCGCGCGTGCCTGCGGGATGATCCGGACCGTCCGCGCCGCGAGGAACAGCACGAAGATCGCGATGACGATGAGGACGATGACGCCGGCTTCCATGGGCGGCTCCTGTTCCTAGATCTCGGTCACGAGCGCCGTCGCGCCCCTGATCTCCATGACATGAACCCGTCTCCCGGGCTCGTACGAATCTCCGTCGTCGTAGGCCCGCGCGGTCCAGACCTGCCCCTTGAGCCGCACCGAGCCGACGTCGTCGTCGTTGGAGATACGTTCGAGGACGACGGCCGTCTCACCGACGAGCGCGGCGGTGCCCGTCCGCAGCTGCGGGGGCATGTTCACGTGGCGCCTCGCGATCGGCCGGACGATCGCCAGGAGCAACAGGGAGCTGGCCAGGAACGCCGCGAACTGGCCACCAGCGCCGACGCCGGCGGCATCGAGGAGCGCGGCCGCGATCGCGCCGACCGCGAACGGGGCCAGGAAGAAGCTGAGCGACACGACCTCCCCCACCGCCAGGACGACGGCAAGGATCACCCAGAAGACCCACGCATCCATGTCCTTCCATGGTAGGTGGCTAGCTCAGGAGTGCGCGCGCGAAGTCGTCCGCGTCGAACGGGCGCAGATCGTCGAGCTGCTCGCCGATCCCGATGAGCTTGACCGGGATGCCCAGCTCGCCGGCGATGGCGAGCGCGATGCCGCCCTTCGCGGTGCCGTCGAGCTTCGTCAGCACGATGCCGTCGACGGGCACCACCTCGGAGAACAGCTTGGCCTGCCGCAGGCCGTTCTGGCCCGTCGTGGAGTCGACGGTGAGCAGCGTCTCGTGCGGCGCGCCGGGCAGCTGCTTGTCGACCACCCGGCGGATCTTGCCGAGCTCGGCCATGAGCGCGTCCTGCGTGTGCAGGCGCCCGGCGGTGTCGATGATGACGACGTCGACGCCCATCTCGCGGCCGCGGCGGACCGTCTCGAACGCCACGGCGCCCGGGTCGGCGCCCTCGCGGTCGGGCTTGACGATCTCGCACCCCGCGCGCTCGGCCCAGCCGGTCAGCTGCTCGACCGCGGCGGCCCGGAACGTGTCGGCCGCGCCGATCAGCACGGTCTGGCCGAGCTCGCGCTGCAGGTGCCACGCGAGCTTGCCGATCGTGGTCGTCTTGCCCGTGCCGTTGACGCCGACGGCCATGATCACCGTCGGCTCGCGGCGCAGATCGATGCGGTCGGCGCCCTCCTCCTTCGGCCGCGCGATGTCCGCGAGGAGCTCCACGAGCCGCCCGCTGAGGGCCTCGCCGCCCTCCAGCCCGCCGTCGCCCGCCTCCTCCTCGAGCTGGCCGACGACGCGGGCGGTCGTCGACGCGCCGACGTCGGCCATGATGAGCGCCTCCTCGAGGCGCTCCCAGGTCTCCTCGTCGACGTCCCCGGACAGCAGCGTCGCCTGCACCTCGGCGCTCAGGGCGCTGCGGGTCTTCGACAGGTTCTCGCGCAGGCGGCTGAAGAACCCGCGGCGGCGCTCGGGCTCCTCCTCGGCGGTCGTCGTCGCGACGCCGCTCGCGCCGCCGGAGGTGATGAAGAGATCGGTCCAGTCGCGGGCCATGGGCGGTCAGCGACGATAGCCGTCAGCCCGTGGGCCCGGTCCCCACGTCGAAGAGCGGGGCGGGCTGGCCGCCGGGCCACTCGAAGCCGGCGTTCTCGGTGCCCATCGCGTCGCCGGCCGCGACGACCGGGATGCGCGCCGGAATCCGACGCCGTCGTCGACGCGCTCTGCAGCGCGACGCGGAACCGCTCCGGGTTGGACATGTCCTGCGTGCTCATGCGGATCGAGATGACGTTCCCGCTGCGCCCGACCTTCGGCACGCGGGCGCGGAAGCGCAGGGCGAGGTCCGGATCGGTGACGTCGCTGCGGCTGCGGTCGAACCAGAAGTGCAGCCCGCCGCGCCCGTCGAAGCGCAGCTCGACCGCGCCCGAGGTCCCCACCTCGTTGCTGCCGGGCACGGGCTCGAACCAGCGCACGAGGAGCCGGCTGTCCGGCCGCGGGGCCTTCGCGAAGCGGACCTGCAGGCAGACGTGACCGTCGGCCTCGCGCGACATCGTCAGGGCACGCATGTCCAGCGACGGCTGGTTGCGCCGCCCGCCGGTGAAGACGAACGGCCGCTGCGCCACGATCGTGCCGAACTGGTTGCCCCGCGGATGCTCGGGGAGCAGCTGACCCGCCGCGCGCGGGGCGGGCACCTCGCCGCGGACGTCGCCCCCGGCGTCGGCCACGGTGACGGCCTGGCCGCTGCACGCCGGGCTCAGCCTGCCCGGGTTCACCGGCGACTTCAGCCGCCTGCGCACGGCCGGCGCGTAGAGCGTCGACGGGTCGTAGGTGACCTGCCACGCACCCGACGCGAGGAACGGCGTCAGGCCGAGCGACGCGACGCGCCAGGGCGCGCCGGTCCGGGCGTCGGGACGCGTGAGGTAGATCCGGTCGGGGATGACGGGCGAGCCGTCGCGCAGGTTCTGGCGCAGCGTGAACGTCACGCGGGCGAGGCGGTCGTCGATGAGCTGGGCGCGCTGGGTGACGATGCTCGCGCCGTGCCACTGGGCGGCACCGGCGCGCAGCGCGGAGGCGATGGCGCCCGAGCACGCCGACGTCCCCGACGCGAGCGCCATCTGCTTCAGCAGCGGCTTGGCGACCACGGAGCAGGCGCGGGTCTCCTCGCCCCGGCTCCAGTCGCGCACCCAGGCGCGGGCGACGTCCGCCGCCGACGGCGGCCGGGGCTTCGCCTGCGCGACGGCGGGCACCAGCAGCATGGCGAGGAGGACGGCGATCAGGTTCCCGGAGCGACGCACGGTGCGGGCAGGATAGGCGCGCGGGCGCTCTCTACGCCGCAGCTTCGCGCGGAAGGCGGCGCGAGATGACCTTGGAGACGCCGTCGTCCCCCATCGAGACGCCGTACAGGACGTCGGCCGCCTCCATCGTGCGGCGCTGGTGCGTGACGACGATGAACTGCGCCCGGTCGGCGTACGTGCGGACCAGATCGAGGAACCGCGTGATGTTGAGATCGTCGAGCGCGGCCTCGACCTCGTCGAGGATGTAGAAGGGACACGGCCTGGCGAGGAAGACGGAGAAGAGGAACGCGAGCGCGGTCATCGACTTCTCGCCGCCGGACAGCAGCGACAGGCGCTTCATGGACTTGCCCGCGGGCGTGATCTCGATCTCGACGCCCGTGCGGTCCTCCTCGGGATCCAGCTCGTCCTCGGGCTCGGCCAACGGCTCGCCGTCGTCGCCGACCGGGCGGGGGCCCGCGTCCTCGTGGACGAGCCGGAGCCGCCCGCGGCCGCCGGGGAAGAGCTGCTGGGCGAGCTCCTCGAAGTTGGCCGCAGCGGCCGCGAACGTCTGCTCGAACGTCTCGCGGATCTGACGGTCCGTGTCCCGCACGAAGGTCTTGAGCTCGCGCAGCGCCGTCTCGAGATCGGTGCGCTGGCGCTCGAGCTCCTCGACGTGCGCGAGCGCCTCGTCGTACTCGGCCTTCGCGAGCGGGTTGACCGGGCCGAGCTGCTCGCGCCTGCGGGTGAGCCGCTCGATCCGGGTCTGCAGATCGTGGACCTGCTCGTCCGCGAGCGCCTCGGTGGCCGGCGTGGCCTCGAGGCCCAGCAGGCCTGCGAGCCGCGTGAGCTCGTGGCCGGCGTCGGCGGCCTGGTCGCGCAGCCCCTGCGCCCGGACCTCGGCGCGCATGAGCGTCTCACCGTGCTCGCGCAGCGCCCGCTGGGTCTCCGCCTCGCGGGCGGCGCAGTCGCGCAGGCGCTCGGCGTCGCCCTCGCCTGCGCTGCGGTCGGCGGACAGCTCGGCCTCGAGCGCCTCGACGCGGTTGGCCATCGCGCGGGCGACGCCGTCCAGCGCGGCGGCGAGACGCTCGGCGACGGGGACGAGCGCGCGGTCGGCCGCGGCGCCGTCGCGCAGCATCGTGATCTGGCGGGCGCGCAGCTCGCGCTCGCGGGCGGCGCGCTCGGCGACGCGGCGCTCGGCGGCCAGCTCGCCCTCGAGCTGTGCCCGGCGCACGGCGGAGGCGCCCTCCTGCGGCGCCTTGCGGCGCTGCTCGATGAGCCAGCCGGAGCGGCGGGCGTCCTCCTGCGCGGCGGTCCGCTCGCGGTCGGCGTCGCGCAGCGCCCGGTCGGCGGCCTCGCGGGCGCGGTCGGCCTCGGCGACCGCCTCGCCCGCGCGCTCGGCGGCGGTGCGCGCCGTGTGCTCGCGGCCGACGGCGGCCTCGGACGCCGCGATGAGCTCGTCGCGGCGGTTGCGCTGGGCCAGGATGCGCTCCTCGCCGCCCTCGGCGGCCTGCCGGAGCTCGGCGGCCCCGCCGTTCCACACGCGGCCCTCGCGCGTGACGGCGATGCCGGTGAAGTCGGCCGGGAGCGCGGCGACGTCGTCGACGACCCAGGCGCCGGCGAGCAGCCGGCGGGCCAGGGTGACCGCACGATCGGGCCCGCGGAGCAGGTCGGCGAGGAGCTGCGCGCCGGGGACCGGCGCGGTGCCCGCCGCCGGGGACGGGTCGTCGTCGCCCACGACGAGCGCGCGCCCGCCGTCGGCGCCCGCGCGGTCCAGCGCGGCGGCGGCCGCCGCGCGGTCGTCCACGAGCGCGGCGCGCAGGCGACCGCCCAGCACGGCGGCCAGTGCGCGCTCGCAGCCGGCCTCGACCTCGAGCTCGTCGGCGAGCGACCGCGCGCCGCCCGGCGCGCCCTGATGCAGCCGCAGCGCCTGGTTGCAGGCGGCCAGCTCGGAGCCGACCCGGGTGGCCTCGCGGCGTGCGGCCTCGACGTCGCGCTCGGCGTCGCGGCGCGTCGCGCGCGCGGCCTCGGCGGCGGCGTCGGCCTCGCGCAGCTCGGCGCGGCGGGCCTCGGTCGCGGCCTTCAGCTCCTCGACCTTCGCCGTCGCCGCCGCGAGCTCGCCCTGCAGCGCCTCGAGCTCGCGGGTCAGCTCCCGCTCGTGCTGGGCGGCGAGCTCGGCGATCTCCGCCTCGAGGTCGGCGACGCGCGTGGAGTCGTCGGCGACGGGCACGTCCTCGAGCGCCTCGGCCTCCAGGGCCTGCAGGCGACGGGCGCGCCGCTCGGCGCGCTCCGCGGACTCGGCACCGGTGGTCCGCACGCGCTCGAGGCGCTGCGCGACCCCGTCGGCGGCGGACCGCGCCGCCCAGACGCGGCGGGCGAGCTCCTCGCGCCGCTCCGTGCGCTTGGCCAGCGCCTCCTCGGCGGCCTCGCGCTCGCGGGCGATGCCCTCGAGCGCGCGCTCCGCGCCGTCCCGCGCGGCGCGGGCGACGTCGGCCTCGCGCTCGGCGCTCTTCAGCGCCGCGCGCCGGGCGCGCACGGTGTCGCGCGCGAGCTCCCAGCGAGCCTCGTTGACCTGGCGCTCCAGGCGCTCGTGCAGCTCCGCGGCCTCGGCCTGGCGCTTGAGCGGGCGCAGCCGCGTGCGCGCCTCGCGCTCGACGTCCAGCGCGCGGTCGAGGTTCGCCTCCGTGCGCTCCAGCTTGAGCTGGGCGCGGCGGCGGCGCTTGCGGTGCTTGCCGAGGCCGGCGGCCTCCTCGATGAGCAGCCGGCGGTCGCGCGGGCGGGAGGTGACGATCGCCTCGACGCGGCCCTGGGACACGACGGAGTGCATCTCCTTGCCCAGGCCGGTGTCGCTGAGGATCTCCAGCACGTCGACGAGGCGGCAGCGCGCGCCGTTGAGCCGGTACTCGCCGTCGCCCGAGCGGTCGAGCCGCCGGAGGATGGAGATCTCGCCGACCGGGAGGTCGATCGTGCCGTCCGCGTTGTCGAGGATGAGCTCGACCTCCGCCGCCGTGCGCGCCTGCATGCCGCGACCGCCGCCGAAGATGACGTCCTGCATCGACTGCCCGCGCACCGCGAGCGGCGACTGCTCGCCCATCGCCCAGAGCACCGCGTCGGTGACGTTGGACTTGCCCGAGCCGTTGGGGCCGACGATGACCGACACCCCGGGCCCGAACTCCATGCGCGTGCGGTCCGGGAACGACTTGAAGCCCTTCATGGAGATCGACCGCAGGTGCATCAGCTCGCGGCCTCCGCGACGGGCAGGTCGTCGAGCGCCGCGCGGGCGGCCTCCTGCTCGGCGGCCTTCTTCGAGCGGCCGCGCCCGCGGCCCACCTCCTCGTCCGCCACCCGGGCGACGACCTCGAAGATCCGGTCGTGCGGCGGGCCGATCTCCTCGGCGACCTCGTAGGCGACGACGCGACCCGAGCGCGCCAGGCGCTCCTGCAGCGTCGACTTGAAGTCGATGGGGTTCCGGAGGGATTCCTCGATCTCGGGCATGAAGGTCTCGACCACCGCCGCCGCCGTCCTGTCATAGCCGACGTGGAGGTAGCAGGCGCCGATGATGGCCTCCGTGACGGACGCCAACACCCGCTCCGTCTCGAGCATCGCCGCCCCGGCGCCGCCGACGGGGGCCTGCGCGGCGAGGCGCTCGGGCACCCCGAGGCGCTCGGCGACCCCCCGGCACGCCGGGCCCGAGACGCTCTGGGCGCGGATCTTCGTCAGGCGGCCCGCGCCGAAGCGCTCCGCCTCCAGCCGCGGGTACAGGTGCGTCGTGACGGCCAGGCCGAGCACGGCGTCGCCGAGGAAGGCCAGGCGCGAGTAGGAGTCCGACCGGCGCTCGGTCCACGACGCGTGCGTGAACACCTGCCGGTACAGGTCCTCCGGCAGCTCGGAGAGCAGGTCCGCGAGCGTGCTCAGAGGTCGGCCTGCAGTCGGTCGCCGGCCTCCGCCACGACGAAGTCGAGTGCATCGCCCACCGTGCGGATCCGCGCGGCCTGCTCGTCCGGAATCCGGATGCCGTAGGAGTCCTCGAGCTCCTGCACGAGGGTGTAGAGGTCGAGCGAGTCGGCCTCCAGGTCCTCGCGGAAGCGGGTCTCCTCGGTGACCCGTGCCGGATCGAGCTCGAGCTCGTCGGCCAGGTGGGACTGGATGAGGGCGAACACCTCGTCGCGCGTCATGGTGATCGAACGCTAGACGCTTCGGCGGACGCGGCGGGACTGCGACGTCGGGCACCGGACTCCTCGAGCGCCTCGCGCGTGCGCCCCACCACGTCGCCGCGCACGCCGCGCGCCGCCAGGAGCATCGCCTGGGCGAAGCCGGCGCGGGTGAAGCGGCCGTGGGCGACGATGCCGAGGCGCCGCAGCCCGAGCAGGTACGCGCCGCCCGCCGCCTCGGGATCGATGTCCTCGCGCAGCGCGTGCAGCGGCTTGCGCAGCAGCAGCCCGCCGAGGCGCCCGCGGTTGGACTGCTCGGCGACCTCGCGGATCGCCTCGATCGTGCGCTGCGAGGTGCTCTCGATGAGCTTGAGCGCGACGTTGCCCGTGAAGCCGTCGGTGACCACGACGTCGGCGGCGCCGTGCAGGATCTGCGTCCCCTCGACGTTGCCGGCGAAGTCGATGAGCGAGGAGCCCTTCGCCCGCTCGGCGAGCGCGACGTGCGCCTCGCGCACGAGCGGCGTGCCGCGGGTGTCCTCCTCGCCGTTGGACAGGAGTCCCACGCGCGGGCGCTCGATGCCGTGCACCACGCGCGCGAACGCCGCGCCCATGAACGCGAACTGGACGAGGTGCTCCGGGCGCACCTCCGCGTTGGCGCCCACGTCGAGCAGCGTCACCGGCTCGCCGGGGACCGGGAGCGTGAGCGCGAGCGCGGGGCGCGAGATGCCCGGGTCGCGGCGGATGTGGAAGAGCCCGGCGGCCAGCGCCGTGCCGGTGGAGCCGGCGGCGACGAGGGCGTCGGCCTCGCCCGCGGCGACGGCGCGCGCTGCGCGCACGATCGAGGAGTCCGGCTCCTGGCGGGTGGCGGCGACGGCGTCGGCGGCCTTCGCGATCGACACGGGCGAATCCACGATCTCGACGCCCGGCGCGGGCGGGCCGAGCTGGTCGGCGGGCCCGAAGAGCAGGACGCGCACGCCCTGCGCGGCCGCGATCGCGGCGCCGGCAGCGACCTCGGCTGGGCCGAGATCAGCGCCGTTGGCGTCGACGGCGACCGTGACGGTCACTCCGAGGAGCTCCTAGTGATCGTGATCGTGGTCGTGCCCGTGACCGGGCGCGACCACTTCCCTGCCGCCGTAGTGGCCGCACACGGGGCAGACCCTGTGGGGACGGCGGGGGCTGTGGCACTGCGGGCACGCGTTGTACGCCGGCGCAGACACCTTGTGCTGCGAGCGGCGCTGCGTCGTGCGGGCGTGCGACTGCTTCTGCTTGGGTACGGCCATGGGCGAAGGAGAGTACCGCAGCGGCGACGTCCTCATCCGCAGGATGCGACCCGAGGACGCCGATCGGGCCGAGGACGTCGCCCACGGCGTGCTCGGCCACCACCGCCCGGCCCGCGATCAGGCCGAGCGCAAGGCGCGCGCCCTGCTGCGCTTCGCGCGCTACCTCGAGCTCGATCCCGGCGGGCAGTGGGTCGCCGAGATCGACGGCGAGGTGGTGGGCAGCGCGAACGCGATCATGCGCGAGGGGCTCTGGGGTCTCACGCTCTTCGCCGTCGCGCCCGAGCATCAGGGTCGGGGGGTCGGGCGGAGGCTGCTCGACGCCGCCCTCGCGTACGGCGACGGGGCGCGCGGCGGGTGGATCATGTCGTCGGAGGACCCCAAGGCACTGCGCCGCTACGCCCTGGCGGGGTTCGACCTGCGCCCCTGCGTCGCGGCCGCCGGGATGCTGCGGACGGATCTGCCCGTCGTGCACGCCGAGGAGTCGGACGATCTGCGCCACGCCGAGCCGATCTCGCGGGCGGTGCGCGGCGCGAGCCACGGCGACGACCTCGCCGGGCTGCTCGACGGCGGCGCCCGTCTCCTCACGCTCCCGGGCGGCTTCGCCATCCACGAGGAGGGCAGCGTCCGCGTGCTCGCCGCGCTCGACGACGACACGGCCACGCGGCTCCTGCGGGCGTGCTTCGCGCAGGCGCCGCGCGGCGCGACGGTGCAGCTCGACCTGCTCACCGCAGGGCAGGACTGGGCGATCCGCCCCTGTCTGGAGGCGGGCCTGGCGCTCTCACCGAGCGGCGCGGTGTTCACCCGGGGTGACGTGGGGCCGATGCGGCCCTATGTCCCGACCGGGAGTTGGCTCTAGTCGGCTCTAGTCGAACTTGAGCTGATCGAGCGCCGCCCACCGCGGATCGGGCGCGCGCTCGTGGGTGTGGTCGGGACCGGCGTCGTTGAGGTTCTCGCCGCAGTCCGGGCACAGTCCGGCGCAGTCCTCGCGGCAGAGGAGCTGCTGCGGGAGGGCGAGCACGACGGCGTCGCGCGTCCACGCGGCGACGTCGAGCACCTCGTTCGTCACGTACGGGCTCGAGAGCTCGTCGCCGCCGCCCGGCGCGTCGACCTCGCGGGCATCGACCTCCAGGCGCAGCGAGGCGTCGTCGAGGCACCGCATGCACGGCCCGCGCAGGGTCGTCGAGGTGCGCAGCCTCAGCGCGTACCCCTCCCCCGACATGCGCGAGATGTCGAGGATCACGTCGACGGTCCGCGGATCCATCGAGTAGGTCTGCCCACCGAACGACACGTCGTCGACGTCGACGTCGACCTCGATGCGGCGGCCCTCTCCAGGGCGGAGATGCAGTGCTGCGAGATCCATGCCTTCGAATGTAGTCAGGACCTCAGCCGAAGGCGATCGGCAGCGCCACGGGCCCCGTGTTCCCCGTCAGCGGCAGCCACCGCGGCTCGCCGTCGAGCCGGGCCGACGGGAGGCGCGCGGCCAGCAGCGGCAGGGCCTCCCCCATGTCCGTCCTGGCGACGAAGTGCCCGAGGCAGTGGTGGATGCCGCCGCCGAACCCGACCCCCCGCTCGCGCTGCACGGTGATGTCGAAGCGGTCGGGGTCGAACACGGCCGGGTCGGTGCTCGCCGAGGCGGACATGAGGTGCACGGTCGTGCCGCGCCGGAACTCGACGCCCTGGAACTCGAAGTCCTCGATCGGCTCGCGCGTCGTCCACGTCGTCGTCGGCGCGACGCGCATGACCTCGTCGACCGCGGCGCGGCCGAGGTCGGGCCGCTCGGCGAGCAGCGCCCACTGGTCGGGGTGCTCGAGGAACGTCGCCATCGCGAGGCCGAGCTGGTTGCGCGTCGTGTCGATGGCGCCGAAGACGAGCAGGACGATCGAGATGCGCAGCTCGTCGTCGTCGTCGAGGACCTCGAGCAGGCGCGTGACGGCGTCGTCGCCCGGCTCGCGCCGCCGCGCGGCCACGAGGTCGTCGGCGTAGCCGTACAGGCCCTCCAGGGCCGCCTCGACGCGCGGCAGGTCGCGCGCGATGTGCACGCCGAGCGCGAGCCCCAGGTCGGTCGACCAGGCCGCGCACTGCTCGGCCTCCTCGTCGGGCAGCCCGAGCACCATCGTCGCGACCCGCGAGGCGTAGGGCTCGGCGAACGCCGACATGAACTCGCAGCGCCCGGCGTCCGCGAAGCCGTCGATGAGCTCCTCCGCGAGCGCGTGGAACCGCGGGACGAGCGGCGTCACGTGCCGCGGCGCGAACGCCGGCACGAGCAGCCGCCGCAGCCGGTGGTGCGCGTCGCCCTCGAGGTTGAGCAGCGTGCGGGACCACCACTCCACGAACGGGCCCGCTGTCGACGCCGTTGTGCGCCGGCCACTTCGCGCTGCCCTGGGCGAGGCGCCGGTCGGCGAGCAGCGCCCGCACCTCCGCGTAGCGCAGCACCGCGATCCCGTACCCCGTCCTCGCCCACCAGTCCTGCTCGCGCGCCGCCCGGACCTCGGGGCCGGTGGCCGAGAACGACGGGTCGGCGAGGTCCAGGAACGCCGTCACAAGACGCGCTTGAGGACCTTCCCGGTGGCGTTGCGCGGCAGCTCCTCCATGAAGACCACGTCCCGGGGCACCTTGAAGCGCGCGAGGTTGTCGCGCACGTGCGTGCGCACGTCGTCCTCGGTCAGCTCCTCGCCGATGCACAGGACCACGAACGCGCGCAGCCGCTGGCCGAAGTCGTCGTCCTCGACCCCGATCACCGCGACCTCCTCGATCGCGGGATGGTCGGCGAGCAGGTCCTCGACCTCGCGGGGGAAGACGTTCTCGCCGCCGGAGATGATCATCTCGTCGTCGCGGCCGTCGACGAAGAGCCGGCCGTTGGAGTCGAGGTGCCCGACGTCGCCGGACGACATCAGGCCGTCGATCGTGTCCTTGCCGCCGCCGCCCGTGTAGCCGTCGAACTGCATCTCGTTGGAGACGTAGATGCGGCCGAAGCCTCCGCGCGGGACCTGCGGCCCTCCTCGTCGTAGAGGCGCAGGATCGTGCCGTGCGGCGGGCGCCCGGCCGTCCCCGGCGCGGACCGCAGGTCCTCGGGCGTCGCGATCGTCGCCCACGCGACCTCGGTCGAGCCGTAGAGGTTGTAGAGGACGTCGCCGAACTCGTCCATGACCTCGTTGGCGAGGTGCCCGGGGAGCGCCGAGCCGCTCGCGGCGATGATCCGCAGGCTCGACAGGTCGTGCTGGAGGCGGCTCTCGCGCTTGGCGTGCAGGAGGCGCTCGAGCATCACCGGCACGACGATGAGCGCATTGACCCGGTGCTCCTCGATCGCGCGCAGCGTCGCAGCGGGGTCGAACTTGCGCTGCAGCACGAGCGTCGTCGAGAGCGTCAGGCCGAGGTTGAAGTGCGCCAGGCCCCAGGAGTGGAACATCGGTGCGGCGATCATCGTCCGCTCGCGCGCCCGCAGCGGGATCATGTCCAGCAGCGCCGCGGCCGGGTCGAGCGAGCTCGGGTGGTGACGCCCTGCGCCCTTCGGGGCGCCGGTCGTGCCGCTGGTGAGGATGACGACGCGGCCGGGCCGGTCGGGCGGCGTGAGCGGGCCGCGGTCCTCGTGCTCGGGGATGTCGTCGGCGACGTAGCGGTGCATGCCCGCGAGCGCCTCGGCGACCAGCTCGCCGAACTCCTCGTCGTGCACCATCGCGACGGGCCGCTCCTCGCGGCAGACCTCGGCGATCTGCGGCCCCGCGAAGGAGGTGTTGAGGTAGAGCATGTCCGCGCCGGTCTTCGAGGCCGCGAGCGTGGACTCGACGAAGCCGCGATGGTTGCGGCACAGGATCGCGATCGAGCTCCCCGGGCCGATGCCGTCGGCCTTCCAGCGCCGGGCGATCGCGTTCGTCCTGCTGTCGAGCTCGGCGAAGGTGATCGTGCCCTGCTCGTCGATGATCGCCGGCTCGTCGGGATAGCGGGCGGCGCTCACCCCGTAGCCGGCAGCCGGGGTCTTCCCCCAGGCGCGCAGCGCCTGCACCGCGCGCACGAGGCGGTCGGGGCGCGCGGGTTTCGCGATGCCGGCCCGAGCCAGCGTCCGCACCGTGAAGAGCTTCGTGCCGAGTCGGGACAGGGCCACCGGGCGCGAGATTACGGGAGACGAAGGTCGGATGGCACGACGCCGTCGTCGATGAGCCTGCGGATGTCCCCGGCGCGCCGCGAGTTCAGGAAGACGTGGCGCTGGCCGACGGACGGCTTCTCCACGAGCAGGCCCGCCTGCAGGAGCGACTCGCCCACCGACTCGGCCAGCGCGCGGTCGTTGCCGCGGAACCCGCGCGCGAGGTGCGCGAACTCCGTGTGGTACCCGCCCCACTTGCCCATCCCGTCGAGTCGCTGCAGGACGCGGCGCGCCACGCGGCGAGCCGGATCGGGGTCGTCGTGCGGGCGCGCGACGGCCGGCCCGCTCTCGCCCGTCGAGCATCCCGAGGACCGCCTCCTCGTGCTCGTCGCTCGACGCGGGGTCGGCCGGTCTGCCGCCGAGCCGCGCGACCGCCGCCGCGACGCGCAGCGGGTGGGTCGCGCCGATCGGCTCGCGCAGCTCGGCGACGGAGCCCTCGACGACGTGCCCGGGCAGCGCGAGCGCCGTCGCGCGCAGCCGGTCGACGCCTGCGACCTGCTCCTCGAAGCCGAGCGCGGCCAGCTCGGCGTCCTCGTCGGACACCGTGCCGGGCATCGCGAGCACGAGGCTGCCGCCGAGCTCTCCGGCCAGGAGCGTCCCGGGAGCGAGCTCGGCGAGCGCGCCCACCGCCGCCGCGACGAGCAGCCACGTGCGCTCGTCGGCGGCCTCCGGGTCGGCGCGCAGGGCGGCGGGCGCGGGGGTCACGGCGAGCAGGTTCCCGCCGTCCGCGGCGAACGCCACGACGACCGGCCGCTCGCGCCCGGAGCGCGCGAGCGCGAGCTCGCCCCGGCCGTGCGCGAGCTCCGCCGCGAGCAGCGTCCGGAGCTGGCCGGCGCGCTCCCGCGGGGCGCGGGCCCCGCCGGCGTCGCGCAGCGCGGAGGCCAGGTCGTCCATGCCGGCGAGCCTACGTGGAAGGAGTCCCGCTAACCGTGGAGAACCTGTGCGTTTCTCCTCTGGACGGACGTTCGATGCCAACGTAGCTGCAGAGAAAGGCGTTTAGGAGGTACTCTCCCGCTCGCATAACGCCGAATCCCCGCCAAGGAGGTGGGGAGCGGGGGACCCAGGTATGTGGGGCGAACGACTCCTCGGAGTCGAAGCGCAGCTCTTTCAGCGCGAGCCCGTCAGCTAACCCCGCAGGCGGCCGAAAGAGGGGAAGCTCGTGCCCGCATGCCTGGCCGACGGCCGTGTGCCGTTCGTCCGCATTGTCGTACTCGCCGCGCTGCTCGCGGCATCCGCGCTGGTCGCCAGCGCGGCCGACGCATCCGCCGCGACGCGCACCGTCCGTGCGTCGGTGGCCAACGACGGGATCGAGTCGCAGGTCGTCGCGCTGCTCAACGGCGTCCGCGCCTCGCAGGGGCTCCCTGCGCTGCGCTCCGACGACAACCTCAACGAGGCCGCCGACTCGCACTCGCGCGGCATGGTCACCTCCGGCGTCTTCTCGCACGACTCGGCGTCGGGCACGCCCTGCGACGTCCGCATCCGCCGCTTCGTGAAGGCGCGCCTCGTCGGTGAGACGATCGCCTGGCTCGCCGGCACGCCGGCGTCCCAGCAGGCGCAGCGCACGGTGGACCTCTGGATGAACTCGCCGCCGCACCGTCAGACGCTCCTGACGCCCGGCTTCAAGCGGATCGGCGTCTCCCGCAAGGGCGGGAGGATGTTCGGCCGTCAGGGCGTGGCCTTCACGGCCGACCTGGCCGGCTGACGCCGAGGTCTTCTGGGCCTGGCAAGAACGAAGTTCTTGCCGACCGAAGTCGTCTGCGCGTGAGGCGCAGCCGAACGCTCAGGCGACTTCGGCGGGCTCGTCCTTGCCCTGCAGGCGCTCGCGCCCGCGCTGGACGGCCGCGATGAACTTCGAGAGGTTCACCTCGAGGGTGTTGAGGATCTCGTCCGCGTAGTCCTCCGCCCCGAGGCGGATCTCGCGCTCACGGGCCCTGGCGTCCTCGATGATGTCCTCGGCGGCGCGCTCGGCCTGCTTCGTGACCTCTTCCTCGGACACGAGCTGGTTCTGGCGCTCGCGCGCCTCCTTGACGATGCGCTCGGCTTCGCGCTTCGCCTCGGCGAGCATCTCCTGACGCTCCTTGACGATCCAGCGCGCCTGCTTGATCTCCTCGGGGATCGTCGCGCGCATCTGGTCGAGGAGGTCGTAGATCTCCTCCTTGTCCACGCGCACCTGATCGGTCAGGGGGACCGGCTTGGCGTTGTGGACGAGGTCGTCCAGCTTGTCGATGAGGACCAGGACGTCCATGGCAGTTCCTTACGTTCGTTCCCGGGCGAGCTCTTCCTTCAAGCGCTCGGCCACACCCGACGGCACAAGGTCTTCGATCCGCCCTCCGAACGTCGCGAGCTCCTTGACCCCGCTCGAGCTGAGGAAACTGTACTGAGGGCTCGCCATCAGGTAGAGGGTGTCGATGTCCGGCGCCTGCCGGCGGTTGAGCTGGTTCATCTCCATCTCGTACTCGAAGTCGGAGATCGCACGCAGCCCCTTCACGATGGCGCGGGCGCCGATCCGCTGCGCGAACTCGACGACGAGGACGTCGAAGGGCTCGGCGCGCACGTTGCCCAGATGCTCCGTGGCGGACTCGATGAACGCGAGGCGCTCGTCGATGTCGAAGAGCGTGCGGCCCTTGCGGATCGGGAGGTTCACGATCGCGACCACGACCTCGTCGAAGAGCTCGGACGCCCGACTGATGACGTCGAGGTGCCCGAACGTGATCGGGTCGTAGGAGCCGGGGCAGACGGCGATGCGTGGATCAGGGTTCATTCGTGTGGATTCGGATCAGGGTGTCGCCGTAGCGGCGCTCGTCGACGAGCGGCAGCTCGAGCTCGAGTGGTGCGCGTCGGTCGCTCTCACCGATGACGCGCCCGCCAGGTGCGAGGACGACGGGGACCAGCACGGAGAGGTCCGCTGCCCATCGCTCCGCTTGACGGTATGGAGGGTCGAGGAAGATCAGATCGTAGGCGGCGCCACGGGCGTGTGCGTTGCGCAGTACCCGCCGGGCGTCGTCGCGTACCACCTGCGCGTCCATGCCCAGGGCCTCCAGATTGGCCCGGATGGCGTCGACGGCGGGCTGTGCGTCGTCGCACAGCAGCGCGCTGCCCGCCCCGCGCGACAGCGCCTCGATGCCCAGGGCACCCGAGCCCGCGAAGAGGTCGAGCACGCGCTCGCCGTCGAGCGGGCCGAGGATCGAGAACAGCGACTCGCGGACCCGGTCGGACGTCGGGCGCGTGTCCAGGCCGGGTGGCGCGGCGAGCCGCCGGCCCCGGTGCGTGCCGGCGATGACCCTCACGCGGCGACCGGGCTCGCCTCGACCCGCAGCAGCTCGTCGGCCAGCAGGGCGTACTCGGGCTCGTGGAGGTGCCTGAGGAGCTCGCTCGCGCACGTGTGGGCCCGCTCGAGCACGTCGGCGTCCTCCGGGAGCCGGGCGACGCGGAACCGGGCCATGCCCGACTGGCGCGTCCCGGTGAGCTCGCCCTCGCCCCGCAGCTCGAGGTCGATCTCGGCGAGCGCGAACCCGTCGCCGTTCTGGGCGAGAGCTTGCAGGCGCTTGGACTCCTTGGGGCCGAAGAGCAGGCACAGCGACGCGTGCTGGCCGCGGCCGACGCGCCCGCGCAGCTGGTGCAGCTGGGAGATCCCGTAGCGCTCGGCGTCCTCGACGAGCATCACGGTGGCGTTGGGGACGTCGATGCCGACCTCGATGACCGTCGTCGCCACGAGGACGTCCGCCTCCCCCGCCGCGAAGCGCTCCATCGCCTCGGCCTTCTCGCGCGGCCGCATCTGGCCGTGCAGCAGGACGACCTCGAAGTCCTCGAGCTCCGTCTCGCGCAGCCGCTCGAACTCGGCCGTGGCCGCGCGGGCCTGCAGCGCCTCGGACTCGCTCACGAGCGGGCAGACGACGAACGCCTGGCGGCCGGCGCGCAGCTCCTCGCGCAGGCGGTCGTAGGCGCGCTCGCGCTCGCGCTCGCCCGAGGCGACGTGCGTCTCGATCGGCTGGCGGCCGCGCGGCAGCCCGCGCAGCGCCGTGACGTCCAGCGCGCCGAAGCTCGCGAGGCGCAGCGTCCGGGGGATCGGCGTCGCGGTCATGTGCAGCACGTGCGGGGCCAGCCCGGCCGCGGCCTTGGCGTCCAGCGCCGTGCGCTGGCGCACGCCGAAGCGGTGCTGCTCGTCGACGACGGCGACCGCGAGGTCGGCGAACACGACGGTGTCCTCGATGAGCGCGTGCGTCCCGACGATGAGCGGCAGCTCGCCCGACGCGAGCTTGCCCAGCGTGTCGGCGCGCCGCCCGGCGGCGGTGGAGCCGGTGAGCAGCGCCGCGGGGACGAGCGCCCCGGGCATGAGCGTCTGCAGCGTCGCGAAGTGCTGCTCGGCGAGCGTCTCCGTGGGCGCCATGAGCGCCGCCTGGCGTCCGTGCTCGACGGCGCGCAGCATCGCGTGCAGCGCCACGACGGTCTTGCCCGAGCCGACCTCCCCCATGAGCAGCCGCTGCATCGGTCGGTCGAGGGCGAGGTCGGCGTCGATCTCGGCGATCGCGGCGAGCTGGTCCGGCGTCGGCTCGAACGGCAGCCGCTCGGTGAGCCACTCGTGGCTCAGCGTCGGCGGGTCGGTCAGCGGCTCGGCGTGCGTGATCGAGCGGCGCTCGGCGCGCAGCCGCAGCTGGACCGCCTGGTCGAGCAGCAGCTCGTCGAAGGCCAGCCTGCGCCGCCCGGCCTCGCGGTCGCCGACGTGCGCGGCGATCACCGCGTCCGCGGCGCCCGGGAGGCCCTCCTGCCGCCGCAGGCGCGTCGGGAGCAGCTCGGGGACCTCGTGCGCCGCGGAGAGGTGCTCGCGGACCAGCGCGAGGATCTGCGTGGACGTGATGCCCTTCGTCGCCGGGTACGTCGCGGTCGTGTCGCCGATGGCGGTCACGGACTCGGTCGGCGCGTGGTGGTTCACGCGGAACCGCCCGCGCGACTGGTACTTGCCGGTGAGCATGAGCCGCGTCCCGGGCCGGTAGTGGCGCTCGAGCCACGGCTGGTTGAAGAACGTCGCCTCCATGAGGCCGGTCGCGTCGGCGACGGTGGCGACGACGAGCGGCTTCATCCCCCGCCGGCGCACGGGGCGCGACCGGATCGAGCGCACCTCGACGAGCACCGTCGCGGTCTCGTCCTCGGCCAGCGTCGCGACCGTGCGCGCCTCGCCCGTGTCGCGCGGGAGGTGGAACAGGAGGTCGCCGACGGTGTGCAGCCCGAGGGACTCCGCCGCCTCGGCGGCCTTGGGCCCGCCGGGGACCTCGAGCGCCTCCCGGAGCCGTTCGGGGTGCGGCCGACGGACGGTGATGTCGTCGAGCGGGTCGGGGCTTGCGAAGTGCGTCGGCATCTACTCGGCAGCGATGAGCCACCACCATGGTGCCGGTGCCCCCGGCGTCACCTCGAGCTCGACGCCCGGCGGCACGAGCGCGCGGATCTCGTCCTCGTCCAGCGGAGCGTCCTCCCCGGTGACGACGGTGATGAGCTCGGCGCCGTCGGCGACGGCGGCGACGGCCGGGGCGAGCTCGCCACCGGCGGGGACGGACGCCGTCCGCACGCGGGCGATCGCGTCGAGCAGCGCGGCGGAGTTCTCCTCCGGCGGACGTGCGGCGTCGAACGCCAGCGACGCGACCAGCGCGGCCTGCGGCGCGGCGATGACGGTCACCGAGCCGCCGTCGAACGGCGTGATCTCCGAGACCGCCTCGACGCCGAGCGAGGCGAACAGCGACTCGAAGCCGGGCGCGAGTGCGAAGGCCGTCGTCGGCGGGCGCATGTCGCTCAGGTCGACCTGCCGGACATCGGCGAAGAGCGCGATCACGGCGTCGGGGTCGTCGGTGTGCACGTGGACGCGGGTCGCATCGCCGTCGCCGGCGATCATCACCGAGTCCCCGAGCTCCGACAGGCGCTCGGCGCCGCCGCGGTCCCCGACGAGCAGGTTCGTGCACCAGCGGTAGCGGGAGACGGGCCGCAGGGTCGGCGCGGCCATCGGCTCCTCCGGAGGCGGCTCCTCGCCGCGCAGCGCGGCGAGCGCGCCCGCGACCATGAGGGTGAGCGCGTACCCGCCGGAGTCGACGACGCCGGCCTCGCGCAGGGCCGGCAGCAGCGACGGGCCGCGCCGAAGCGATTCGCGGCCGGCGTGGAGCGCTTGCTCCAGATCGCCGGCCGCGGCCATGTCGCGTGCAACGGTGAGCATGGTGCCCTCGACGGGCTCCGGCACGGCGGCGTACGCGCGCCGCACCGCCTCCTGCGGCCCACCGTCGACGAGCCCCGCGAGCAGCTGCGAGAGGATCACGCCGCTGTTGCCGCGTGCCCCCGTCAGCGCCCCACGTGGACCCGCATCCCGGAAGGCCCGGAGCGTGGCCAGCATGTTGTCCCCCGTGTCGCCGTCGGCGACGGGGAAGACGTTGAGCTCGTTGACCTGGACCCTGTGTCGCTCGAGATGCGCGATCGCGCCCTCGAGCAGGGTGGTCAGACGGCCTTCGTGACCTTGCCGGCCTTCAGGCAGCGGGTGCACACGTAGACGCGCCGCGGAGCGCCGTCGACGAGCGCCCGCACCTTCTGGAGGTTCGGGTCGAAGCGTCGCTTGGTCGCGACCATCGAGTGGCTGCGGCTGTTGCCGAACGACGGGCCCTTGCCGCAGGAGTGACACACCTTTGCCATAGCGATCGGGCAGTGTAGCGACATGCCAACGCACGACATCGCCGTCATCCCCGGAGACGGGATCGGCAGGGAGGTCATGCCCGCCGCGCTGCGCGCGCTGGAGGCCCTCGGCACCCGTCACGACATCACGTTCTCGTTCACCGAACTGGACTGGGGCTGCGAGCGCCACGTCCGCGAAGGACGACTCATGCCCGAGGACGGGCTCGACCAGCTGCTCGAGCGCGACGCGATCCTCCTCGGCGCCGTCGGGGACCCCCGTGTGCCCGACCACCTGTCGCTGTGGGGGCTCCTGATCCCCATCCGCCGCACGTTCGACCAGTACGTGAACCTGCGGCCCGTCCGGCTCTTCCCGGGCGTCCGCAGCCCGCTGGCGGACCCGCAGGGCCTCGACGTCGTCATCGTCCGCGAGAACGTCGAGGGCGAGTACTCCGAGGCCGGAGGCCGCGTCTACCGCGGCCACGCGCAGGAGATGGCCGTCCAGGAGTCGATCTTCACCCGCCGCGGCGTGACCCGCATCGCCGAGTACGCGTTCGAGCTGGCCGAGCGCCGCGGCGGCGGCCTGACGAGCGCCACGAAGTCCAACGGCATCGTCCACACGCTGCCGTTCTGGGACGAGATCGTGCGCGAGGTGGCAGCGCGCCACCCGGACGTCGAGATGCGCGAGGAGCACATCGACGCGCTCTGCGCGAAGGTCGTCATGCAGCCCGGCAGCTTCGACGTCGTCGTCGGCTCGAACCTCTTCGGCGACATCCTGTCCGACCTCACCGCAGGCGCCGCCGGCTCGATCGGCATCGCCCCGTCGGCGAACCTCAACCCCGAGCGCGAGTTCCCGTCGATGTTCGAGCCCGTCCACGGCTCGGCGCCCGACATCGCCGGCCAGGGCATCGCCAACCCGATCGGGATGCTCTGGTCGGCGCAGATGATGCTCGAGCACCTCGGCCACGAGGACGCGGCCGCCGATCTGATGGCCGCGATCGAGGCGTCGCTCGCCGACCCGGAGACGCGGACGCGCGACCTCGGCGGTCACGCGGACACCGCGACCGCCGCCGAGGCGGTGCTCACACGATGCCGACGGCCTCGATCATGATCGGCACGCCGATGATGATGAGGATCGCGCCGCAGACGTCGAAGACGACGCCGCTGCGCACCATCCGGGTGATGGGAACCATCCCGGACCCGTAGACGATCGCGTTCTGCGGCGTCGACACCGGCAGCATGAAGCCGAACGACGCCGCGAACACCGCGGCCATGCCGGGGATGATCGGGTTCACGTCCGCGGCCGCCGCGATCGGTATCACGATGGGCACGACGATCGCGGCGCTCGCCGTGTTCGACGTCGTCTCCGAGACGAGGATCGACAGCACCACCGCGAAGATCGTGATCGCGCCCGTCGAGGCGACCCCGAACGCGTCGGCGAGGCTCGTGCCGATCGTCTTCGCGAGGCCCGTCTCGTCCAGCAGGGAGCCGAGGATGATGCCCGAGCCGAACAGCAGGATCGTGCCCCAGTCGATCTTCACGGCGTCGTCCCAGGTCAGGGTGAACTCCCGCCGGCTCCAGTTCGTGGGCAGCAGGAAGAGCAGCGAGGCCGCGACGATCGCGACGATGCCCTCGTCGAAGTGGTCGACCGCCCACTCGTAGGCCGACGAGGTGTCCCCCGCCACGATCCCGACGATGCCGGGCGCGAACCAGCCGACGACGGCGACGGCGAACGCGATGAGCGTGTTGCGCTCGGCGACGGACAGCGTGCCGAGCTTCTCGCGCTCCTCCTTGACGTGCTCCTCGAGCGCATCCAGACGCCGGACCTCGGGCTTGTTCAGCGTGATGAGGAGCACGGCGAGGATGACGAACATGACGATGCAGATCGGCAGCGCCATGCCGACCCACTCGAGGAACGAGATCCGCGTGTCGGTCGCCTCCTCGATGAGACCGCGTCCGATGATGTTCGGCGGGCTCCCGACGGGCGTCAGCAGGCCGCCGACGCTCGCGCCGTAGGCGAGCATGAGCAGGAGCGCGATCGAGACGCGCATGCGATGTGGGTCGTGCTCGCCCTTCATCGCGCCGGTCACCGCGCCGAGGATCGCCACGGCGGTCGGCAGCAGCATCGCGACGGTCGCGGAGTTGGAGATGAAGGCCGAGAGCAGGCACGTGATCAGGCCGAACGCGATGATCGTGCGCACCGTCGACGTGCCCACGCTCGGGAACGCGAGGATCCGGTAGGCGAAGCGGCGCGCCAGGCCGTTCGCGAGCATCGCCTGGCCCAGGATGAACGCGCCGATGAAGAGGAAGATCGTCGACGAGCCGAAGGGCGCGAGGACGTCGTCGGGCTTCGCGACGCCGAGGATCGAGCACAGCGCGACGCCGATCAGGCCGGAGACCGGGAGCGGCAGCGACTCGGTGATCCACAGCACGACGACGAGCGCGAGGATCGCCGCGAGGGTGTGCTGATCCTGGTCGAGATCCAGCGGCGCCAGGAGCACCACGAGGAACGCGGCGGGTCCGAGGAAGAGCCCGGCCGTGCGACGTCCGCGTTCGAAGCGTTCCTCGCCCGCTGACAGCGTCTCCCCGGCCATGGGGCGGGGGCATTCCCGACTCGGTGGGCCTCTACACGCGCTCTGGCGTGCGCTCGGGCTGATGCGGGCGCCGCGCCGGGCGCGGGTGGGCATCGCCGAGGCGGCCGGGCTCGCGCAGGCGGATGTCGCTGGGCGCGGACGTCGGCAGCGGGAGGGCCAGGCCGGGGCCCGAGGGACGGGGGTCGGGCTCGCGGGGCTCGGGCGGCGGCGGGTCGGACCCGTCGTCGTTCCACCAGTCGCGCAGACCGCCGAAGCCGCGGTCGCCCATCAGGGCCCAGACGAGGCAGGCAGCGCCCGCGACATGCACCACGAAGGTGATCGCCAGCGCAGCGATCTGCGCCGGCTCGCTCATCGCGAAGAACGTGCTCCCCGTCACGATGTCCTCAGGCTACCGACTCCCGCAGCTTGACGAGCGCCAAAACCGCCTCCGCGGCGTGCGCGCCGGAGTCGCGCTTGTCGCCGCCCGAGCGGGCGAGTGCCTGGTCCATCGTGTCGACGGTCAGCACCCCGAACGAGCACGGCACGCCGGTGCGCAGCATGACGTCCATGATCCCGCGCGCGGACTCCTCGCAGACGTGGTCGTAGTGCGACGTCTCGCCGCGGATCACGGCGCCGAGGCAGGCCACGCCGCCGTAGCGGCCGGTCTTCGCGATCTCCTGGGCCGCGAACGGCAGCTCGTAGGCGCCCGGGACGTCGAAGACGTCGACCGCCTCCGCCCCCTCGAGCTGGAAGACGCGCGTCGCGGAGGACACCAGGCGCTCGGCCAGATCCTCGTAGAAGCGCCCGACGACGATCGCGTACCTCACGAGTTGTCCAGGTCCTCGTCGACGTTGAGGCCCTGGTGGTGGAGCATGTGGCCCATCCGCAGCGCCTTGGTCCGCAGGTACTCCTCGTTGTGCGGGTTGGGCGTGTGCTCGATCGGCACCTGCTCGGTGACCGACAGGCCGTAGCCCTCGAGGCCGCGGATCTTCTTCGGGTTGTTCGTGAGCAGCCGCATCGACGACAGCCCGAGGTCGACGAGGATCTGCGCGCCGATGCCGTAGTCGCGCAGGTCCGCCGGCAGGCCGAGGCGCAGGTTCGCGTCGACGGTGTCCAGGCCCTGCTCCTGGAGCTTGTAGGCCTTCAGCTTGTTCAGCAGGCCGATCCCGCGCCCCTCCTGGGAGAGGTAGAGCACGACGCCGCGGCCCTCGGACTCGATCATCGCGAGCGCGGACTCGAGCTGCTCGCCGCAGTCGCAGCGCAGCGAGTGGAACACGTCGCCGGTCAGGCACTCGGAGTGCACGCGGACGAGCACGTCGTCGCGGCCGGACACGTCGCCCTTGACCATCGCCACGTGGTGCTTGCCGTCGAGCACCTGCCGGTAGCCGTAGACCTGGAACTCGCCGAACGCCGTCGGCATCGCGGCGTCCACGACGCGCTCGATGAGGCGGTCGTGCCGGCGCCGGTAGGCGATGAGGTCGGCGACCGTGATCATCTTCAGCCCGTGCTGCTCGCAGTACGTCGTGAGGTCGGGCACGCGGGCCATCGTGCCGTCGTCGAGCATGACCTCGCAGATGACGCCGGCGGGCGTGAGGCCCGCGAGCCGGGCGAGGTCGACGGACGCCTCCGTCTGCCCCGTGCGCTCCAGCACGCCACCGGGCTTGGCCTTCAGCGGGAAGACGTGGCCGGGCTGCACGAGGTCGGCCGCCGTCGTCGCCGGGTCGACCGCCACCTGGATCGTGTGCGACCGGTCGCCCGCCGAGATGCCGCTCTTGATGCCCTCGCGCGCCTCGATGGACAGCGTGAACGCGGTCCCGAAGCCCGACTCGTTGTGCATCGTCATGAGGTCGAGCCCGAGCTCGTCGCAGCGGGTCGTCTCCATCGCCAGGCAGATGAGCCCGCGGCCCTCGCGGGACATGAAGTTGATGACCTCGGGCGTCGCGAACTCCGCGGCGATCGTGAGGTCGCCCTCGTTCTCGCGGTCCTCGTCGTCGCAGACGACGACCATGCGCCCGGCCTTGATGTCGGCGATCGCGTCCTCGACGGTCGCGAACGGTGATGCGGTCTTCATCGTGCCACCAGCTTCTCCACGTACTTCGCCAACACGTCCACCTCGAGGTTGACCATGGCGCCAGGCGCCGCCTGGCCGAGCGTGGTCCGCTCCAGGGTCTCCGGGATGAGCGAGACCTCGAAGGCCTCGTCCGAGATCGCGGAGACGGTGAGCGAGACGCCGTTCACCGCGATCGAGCCCTTCTCCACGACGTAGCGCAGCACGTCGGGGGGCGCGTCGATCGTCACGACCCTGCTGAAGCCGTCCTCGCGCACGCCGCTCACGGTGCCCACGCCGTCGACGTGGCCCTGCACGATGTGCCCGCCGAGGCGGTCCGACGCGCGCAGCGACAGCTCGAGGTTGACCCGCGCGCCCTCCTGGGCCGCCTGGCCGAGCGAGCTGCGGCGCAGCGACTCGTGCATGACGTCGGCGGCGAACGCGTCGGCGGACACCTCCGTCGCCGTGAGGCACACGCCGTTGACCGCCACGGAGTCGCCCTCGCCGATCTCGCCCGCGAGCGCCGTCCGGAGCCGCAGGCGGACGCCGTCGTCCGTCGCGTCGACCGCCGCGACCGTGCCGAGGTCTGCGACCAACCCGGTGAACACGGCTACCACTCCGCCAGACGGGCGGTGAGCAGGACGTCCTCGCCGATGCGGTGGCACTCGAGGCCGGTCGCGCGGACCGCCTCTCCGATGCGCTCCGCGCCGACGCCCTCCAGCGGGTCGCGCGCGTTGCGCGAGCCCACGAGGACGGGCGCCACGAACAGGCGCAGCTCGTCGATCTCGCCCGCGTCGAGGAACGCGCCGGCGAGATGCGGGCCGCCCTCCAGGAGCATGGACTTGATGCCGCGCTGGCCGAGCCCGTCGAGCGCGGAGACGACGCGCGCCGGCTCGTGCTGGCCGGTCGCGAGCAGGACGTCGGCGCCGGCGTTGTGCAGCGCGTCCGTCGCGGCCCGCGGCGCCGCGCGGGACACCACGACCGTGAGCGGGACCTCCTCGGCCTGCGCGACGAGCTGGGAGTCCAGCGGCAGCCGGGCGAGGGAGTCGAAGACGACGCGGCGCGGCTGGCGCTCGACGCCGTCGACGCGGGACGTGAGCCGCGGGTCGTCGGCGAGGGCGGTGCCGATGCCCACGACGACCGCGTCCATGTGCGAGCGCCAGCGGTGCGCGCGCTCGCGCGACATCTCGCCGGAGATCCACTTGGAGTCGCCGGTCGCGGTCGCGACCTTGCCGTCGAGCGACATGGCGGACTTGAAGAGCACGAACGGCCGGCCGGTGCGGGCGTGCTTGCGGTGGCCCTGGTTGAGCAGCCTGGCGCGGCGGGCGACGTCGCCGCCGGCCATGTCGACGTCGATGCCGTCGTCGCGCAGGATGCCCAGGCCGCGGCCCGAGGCGTGGTCGGCGGGGTCGTCGGCGGCGACCACGACGCGGGCGATCCCGGCCTCCGCGATCGCGGTCGTGCAGGGCCCGGTCTTGCCCGAGTGGCAGCACGGCTCGAGGGAGACGTAGAGCGTCGCGCCGTCGGTGTCGCCGCCGCTCGCGGCGATGGCGTTCACCTCCGCGTGCGGCCCGCCGTAGACCTCGTGCCAGCCCTCGCCGAGCACGGTCCCGTCGCGCACGAGCACCGCGCCGACGAGGGGGTTCGGGTGCACGCGACCGAGGCCGTTGCCCGCGAGCTCGACGGCGCGCTGCAGGTACTGCGCGTCGATGTCTGTGAGCACTGGCACGCCTTGGAGTCTACGTCGCGCATGCACCGTCCCGGAGCCTGTACACGGTCATGTCCGGCCCCGGCCGGGCGTAGGCCAGCGGGTAGAAGTTGAACGACCAGTCGAAGTTGAAGGTCACCGGCCCGCGCCCCTTCGAGTAGGGCGACGCGTGGTAGGCGACGTCCGCGCGTCGCTCCAGCTCCCGGTAGTACGCGATGGCGCCCGGGACCTTCTCCGGCTCGGCCTCCGCGCGCCCGCGCTGCGTCGATCCGACGATGACCCAGCAGTACCCCTGGCGCTCGAAGATCGGGATGAGCTCGGGTCGCAGCGTCTTCTCGAAGTCCTCGATGTTCACGACGATCCCGGGCGCCGGCAGCAGCTCCCCGGTGTCGGGGTCGACGCGCGACCGGCTCGTCGGGTACTTCGCCCAGCGGTTGCCGTTCGGCGTGACGGGCGACGCCGTGCCGATGTCCTGCGCCCAGCCGTCGGGGACGACGCCCGGCTCCACGACGATCCGGGTGCCGGCCGGGACGTGCTCGACGAGCCAGGCGCGCGTCAGCCCGCGGGTGTCCTCACGCGACAGCACCCGCCCGTCGTGCACGGAGTAGACGAGCCCCTGCCCGCAGAGCCCGATCGCCACGAGCGCGGCGAGCATCGGGCGCAGCCCCGGCGCGCGGCGCGTCGCGGCGGTCACGAGGGTCACGGCGCAGATCGCGGCGAGCAGGCAGACGAACGGCAGCACGGGCATGAGCCAGCGCCCGAAGAAGCGCTCCTGCGAGCCCATGAAGGCGACGTAGAGGATCGGCGCCGGGACCAGGAACGCCAGGAGCGCCCAGTGGCGCCGGAAGGCCAGCAGCGGGAGCGCGACGGCGGCCGCGACGAGCGGCGCCCAGCCCAGCCCCCACCCGAACGACCAGAGGTAGTAGATCCAGCCGTTGTCCTGCGTGACGCCGAGCTTGCCCGCCGCCTCGCGGGAGGCGTCGGACTGGTGGCTCAGCCCGTCGAGGAACGCGTGGTGGTCGATGATCGCGTACGGGAAGGCGACGAAGAACGCCGCGAGCGCCATGACGCCGGCCAGCAGCAGCCCGCGCAGCGCGGCGCCGCGGTTGCGCGTCGCGTGGACGCCGAACGCCGCGAGCAGCGCGAGCAGCACGATCCCGCCCGTGTACTTCGTCGCCGCGGCGAGGCCGATGCCGATCCCCGCGATGAGGTAGTCCAGCCCGCGGCCCGTCCGCAGGACCCCCGCCGCGCCCCACAGCGCGAGGCACAGCGGCGCGAGCGTGGGGACGTCGTTGAGCGCCAGGTGGCTGTAGAAGACCGGCAGGAACGCCACGGCGAGCAGTGCGGCCGCGAGCAGCCCTGCCGCGCGTCCCGCGAGCCGCCTGCCGGCGAGGTAGAGCAGGCCGACGGCCACCGTGCCAAGCACCGCGCTCGCCGCGCGGGCCATGGTCCACACCGTGGTCGGGTCGCTCGCGAACGCCTCCCCCACCGCCAGGCGCCCGCCGTAGCGGACGGCCAGCAGGATGTGCAGGACGTACGTGTAGGCCGAGCGGATTGACGTAGTAGCCCGGGTCCAGGTCGTGGCCGAACATCCCGATCGCGCGCGGCAGGAAGTGCGCGTTCTCGTCGGCGTTGTAGGCGTAGGGCAGGCCCTGCTTCAGGCCCCACAGCCGCAGCCCGAGCGCCAGCAGGAGGACGCCGGCGACCCCGAGCCGCCACAGCACGACGCTGCCCTCGCGGCGATGCTCGAGAGCGGGGACGTAGCTGGCTACGGCGTCCGGGGGCGTCCTAACAGCGGACATACGCCGCGTAGTACTCCGAGACGGCGACGCGCCGGAAGCCGGGCGGAGGCAGCGAGTCCATCGGATCGTCGAACTCGGTCACGAGCGCTTGGTTGAAGAGCGCCTGGCGGCCGTGGACGAGGATCACGACGCCCTTGTCCGGCACCTTGTCCGTCGAGGACCGCGCGATGACCTTGTCCTGCGGCAGGTTCAGGTACCAGCGCGCGTCCGGGACGAGCTTGTGGTTCGGCGTCCACACCGGACCACACGCGAGCCCCTCCTTGAAGCCCGGCTGGGCGATGAGGTCCTGGAACGCGTCGTGCGCGTCCCCGCGGAAGCTGAGCTGGGAGTCCAGCCGGGCGACGCTGACGCGCGTCGCCGTGAAGCCGATCCCGAAGAGCACGAGGAGCAGCGCCCCGCCGGCCCAGATGCGCCGCGGCCACGTGCCGTCGCGCAGCATCGTCCAGCCGCCGACCGCGACGCCGCACAGCACCATCGCCATGAGCGACGGGACGAGCAGGTAGCGGGAGATCACCGACAGGCCGCCGGCGCCGACGAGCGCGAACGTCGCCACGCCCGATGCGAACAGCACGACGGGCATGATCAGCCTGCGCGGGACGAGCACGAGCGCGAGGAGGAACCCCGCGATCGCGCCCAGGACCACCGGGAACTTCGCGAGGTCGATGAGGAAGCTCCACGTCGCCGCGGGCACCGCGCCGGCGCCCTTGTTGCGCCCCAGCTCGTCGGCGAGCTCGGTCGTCCCGGTGAAGGAGTAGGTCGGGTTGCCCGTGACGAGGAAGTCGGTCAGGACCCAGACCACGGGCCCGAGCGCCGCCAGCGCCGCGTAGCCGATGCGCCGCGGCCAGGACGCGCGCCATCCGGCCCAGAGCACGTACAGGCCGGCGAGCAGCCACGCCTCCGGGCGCAGCATCGCGGCGAGCGCGAGGAGCACGAGGACGATCCAGCCACGCCGCGGCCTGCGCAGCTCGAGCACCGCGGCCCAGATGACGAGCGCGAGGTAGAGCGGGTCGATGTAGCCGCGGGCGGCGAGGAACGGGAAGTCGAAGCGCGTGATGACGAGCACCGCGGCGACGACGCCGACGAGCGGCGTGAACGCGGTGCGCCCCAGCGCGTACAGCCCGAAGACGAGCGCGACGAAGCTCGCCACCATGAGCGCGACGAACAGGCGGTCGGCGCTGTCGCCGAAGAGCGACAGGACCGCGCCGATCGCGATCGCCAGCGGATGCTCGGTCGGGGCGCGGTAGGCCTCGAAGGACAGCGGCTCGAGGTGGAGGAGCTCGCGCCCCCACAGGAGGCTGTAGACCGAGTCGTAGTTGGGATACGTCGGGTAGAGGAAGAAGCCCGCCGCCGCGCACAGGCATACGACGACCGCGCCCACCCGTTCGAAGGTGCGCGTGGTCAGGCGCGGCCGCTGTCCCGACGTCTTGTCGGTCGCGCGACGCGCGAGACGGGGCCGTGAGAGCGTCGGCGCCGACACGCCGAGTAGCATGGCACCCCCTCCGCACGCATGAAGCTCATCATCCAGATCCCCTGCTGGAACGAGGAACGCCAGCTCCCCGACACGCTCGCCGATCTCCCCCGCGAGGTCCCGGGTTTCGACGTCGTGGAATGGCTCGTCGTCGACGACGGCTCGACCGACCGCACCGTCGAGGTGGCGCGTGAGCAGGGTGTCGATCACATCGTCCGGCTCACGAACAACAAGGGCCTGGCCGCGGGCTTCCAGGCGGGGCTCGACGCCTGCCTGAAGCTCGGCGCCGACGTCGTCGTCAACACCGACGCCGACAACCAGTACGACGCGCGGGACATCCCGAAGCTCGTCGCGCCGATCGTCGCCGGCAACGCCGACATGGTCGTCGGCGACCGCCAGGTCATGGAGATCGAGCACTTCTCGCCGCTGAAGAAGCGCCTCCAGCGCCTCGGCTCGGAGGTCGTGCGCCGCGCCTCGGGCACCGACGTGCCGGACACCACGTCCGGCTTCCGGGCCTACAACCGCGAGGCCGCGATCCAGATGGCGGTCGTCTCCAAGTTCACCTACACGCTCGAGACGATCATCCAGGCGGGCAAGCTGCTCGTCGCCATCGACCACGTCCCCATCAGGACGAACGAGAAGACGCGCGAGTCGCGCCTGTTCCCGTCCATGTGGTCGTACGTGCGCCGCAACGCGGTGTCGATCTTCCGGATCTACTCGCACTACGAGCCGCTGCGGATCTTCATGTCGATCGCGGCGGTCATCGCGCTCGTCGCGGTCATCGTCTGGGGCCGCTGGGCCTACTTCGCGATCTTCGAGGGCGACAGCGCCGGCCACGTCCAGTCGCTGATCCTGGGCGCCGTCCTGTTCAACGCGGCGATGCTGCTCGGTGCGCTCGGCGTGCTGGGCGACATCCTGTCCGCGCAGCGGACGATGACCCAGCGGGTCTACGAGCGCGTCCGGCGCATCGAGCTGCAGCTCGGCGTCGAGCCGTCGCACTACGAGCCGGGCCAGCACACCGAGCGCGGCGCCACCACCGGCGCCGGGTCGGGCGGGGCGACCGGGAAGACCGAGGAGCGCGAGGCGCTGAGGATCTGATGCCCCCGACCGTCACAGTCGACCGTGAGGGCACGGTCACCGGCAACACCCTGGACAAGTACGGCTCGACCAACCCGGTCGTCCGCCGGCTCATGGCCGGCTTCGAGGACACGCTCGACTCGCTGTGGGCGAAGGCGTCGCCGGCCACGTTCCTGGACGTCGGGTGCGGCGAGGGCGTGCTGACCCAGAAGTGGGCGCAGCGCATCCGCGGCGGCCGCGCGGTCGGCATCGACCTGGACGACCCGCTGCTGCACGCCGAGTGGGAGCAGCGCCAGGAGCCGAACCTCGAGTACCAGGTCATGAAGGCGGAGAACCTGCCGTTCGCCGACGGCGAGTTCGAGCTCGCAGCGGCGATCGAGGTGCTCGAGCACGTGCCCGATCCCGAGGTGACCGTCGCCGAGATGGCGCGGGTCGCGTCCCGCCACCTGCTCGTGTCGGTCCCGCGCGAGCCGCTCTGGCGCGGGCTCAACGTCGCCCGCGGCTCGTACGTGAAGGACCTCGGGAACACCCCGGGACACGTGAACCACTGGTCAAAGCGCGACTTCGTGGCCTTCCTGAACCGCCACGGGCGGGTCGTCGAGGCACGCTCGCCCTTCCCGTGGACCATGTGCCTCGTGGACGTCTCCTGAGCGCGCAGAGCACCTCGTACGCCCGGGGCGCCCGGGTCCTCTCGGTCGGCATCGCGACGACGGGCGTCGTCACCTTCGCGTACTTCTCCGTCGCCTCGTACGCGCTGTCCGAGGTCGAGTACAAGAACGTCGCGCTCCTGTGGGCCGTGATGTTCGTGATCGTCTCGGTGATCTACCGGCCGATCGAGCAGCTCCTGTCGCGCACGATCGCCGAGCGCCGGGCGCGTGGGCTGCATCACGGCCACCCGCTCGGCATCCCGCTGCTCATCCAGGCGACGTTCGCGCTCGCTCTTCCTCATCATCGCGCTCGCCGTCCGCCAGCCGGTGCAGGACGACGTGTTCGACGGGTCCGCCGCGCTGTACTGGATCCTCGTCGGCGGCGTCCTCGCGTACGCCGCGAGCTACTTCGCGCGCGGGTGGCTGGCCGGTCACCAGCGCTTCGCCCTGTACGGCGGCCTCGTCCTGCTCGAGTCGTGCTCGCGCTTCCTGTTCGCCGTCGCCGCCGTCGTCGGGCTCACGCACGGTGAGGCCGCCGTCGCGCTGGGCATGGCGGCGGCGCCCTGCGTGTCCCTGTTCGTCGTGCCGCTCGCCTGGAGCCGCAAGGATCCGAGCGTCGACCTCGAGGCGGTCGAGCAGGCCGAGGGCGGCCTGACGCTGCGTCACGGCGCCGGGTTCGCGGTGAGCGTCCTCGCCGTGATGCTCGCCGAGCAGACCCTGGTCAACGGCGCCGTCCTCTCGGTCGACGCGACCGCGACCGACGCGGCGCTCGCCGGCGTCGTGTTCAGCGTCCTGCTCATCGCGCGCGCGCCGCTGCAGCTCTTCCAGGCGATCCAGGGGACCCTCCTCCCCCATCTCGCGACCCTGCAGGCGACGGCCGGGCGCGCGGAGTTCCGCAAGGCGATCCGGACCACGCTGCTCGCGATCGCGGCGTTCGCGTTCACGGTGGCGCTGGGGCTCTTCATCATCGGACCCTTCGCGCTGGGCGTGCTGTTCGACGTCGACTACGACTACGGGCGCGGCGGTCTCGCGATCCTCGCGCTCGGCGTCGGCTGCCACCTCGCGGCGGGGACGCTGAACCAGGCGGCTCTGGCGCGCGGGCAGACGGCGCACGCGGCGATGGCGTGGCTCGCCGCCGCCGCGCTCTTCCTGGGCTGGATGTTCACGCCGATCATCGACGACGAGCTGGTGCGGGCCGAGGTGGGCTACTTCGGCGCCGCGGCGCTGCTGGCGATCACCCTGGCCCTGCTCTACCGCCGCGCCGATGCGCGTGTGCCTCGCAGACGTCGGAGCCCCCGCGGGCGACGGGGTCGGCGCCGGCGGCCTGAGGCCGCGGCGGCCCCACCCCACCCCTTCCGGAAAGTCGCGAGCAGTGGCTAGCGATATCGCTAGCCACTGGATCGCGACATCTCGAGGGAGCCCCGACGGCGCCGTGACGACTCCGTGCCGCCTGTGTGGCGAGAGGCCCGGCCTGCCCCGACACGCCGGCGTCTGCGGGCGATCACGCCATGGATCGCGACGCGCACATCATCGAGCTTCAGGACGACGACGACGAGTACGACCCGCTCGAGATCGGTGGACGATCGTGGTGCGGTCCGGCTCCGAGCGTCGGCGGGACGCGCTCGAGCGCGCCGCGCTGCCGCCCGTGCCGGTACTCCCTCGGGCGCTGCCGCTGCGGCGCCGAGCTGTCGGCAGATCAACTTCAGGGTCAGCCCGTCGGAGTACGACGAGATCCACACCGTCGCGAGCCTCTACGGCGTATCGCCGAGCCGCATCGCCCGCATGCTGACCCTGCGCGGCGTCCGCCGTGTCGCGTCGGACGCATGACGGCGCTACTCGTACGCCAACGCGCGGAGCACGTCGAGGCGCGCCGCTCTTCGGGCCGGCCCGATCGCCGCCAGCACCCCGAACAGCGCCGCGAGCACGAGCAGCAGGATCAGCGTCCCGATCGGGAACGTGAGCGTGAAGCCCTCGTCGGCGAGCGGGCGGGATATCAGGAGGGCGAAGAGCACCCCGAGCACGACCCCGAGCACCGCGCCGATCATCGACGTGATCACCGATTCCTGCCGCACGATGCTGCGGACCTGCCGTCGGGACGTGCCGATCGCGCGCATCATGCCCAGCTCGCGCGTCCGCTCGTACGTGGACAGCGCGAGCGTGTTCACGATCCCGAAGAGGGACACGAGCACCGACAGCGCGAGCAGGACGTAGATCAGGACGAGCAGCGGCGTGAGCTGCGCGTTCTGGCTGTCCTTGAACTCCTCGCGGGTCTGGCTCTCCGCGTTGGGGAACCGCGTCGCGAGGGTCTTGTCGACCGCCGCGCGGGTCTGGGCCGTGTTCGCCCCGTTCGCGAAGTCGACGAAGATGAACGCGTCGCCCTTCACGTTGAAGTCGCGCGACAAGCCGGTCGTTGGGCACGACGATCCCGCCGCCGAGCAGCGAGAAGTCGCCCGCGTCGAGCAGGCCCTTGATCTCGTACGTGACCTGTTCGCCCGTGGGCGTCGTCAGCACGATCTTGTCGCCGACCTTCTTGCCCTTGCCGACGCCGCTGTTGGTGTCGACCACCACGCCGTCGTCGCCGAGCTGGCCGAAGGTCGCCGCGGAGCCTTCCTTCCAGTCCGCCTTGTACAGCGAGGTGGCGGCGCCGGTGTCGATGCCGATGACCGGCGTCGTGCCGGTGTCGCCCTGGACCTTCGCCGACGCGAAGCGCACGGCGGCGACGTTGTCGACGCCCGGCACCTCGCTGACGGCGGTCGCCGCCTGCTCGGAGATCGGCGTGAACCCGTCCTGGTTGACGACGATGAGGTTGCCGGCGGGGAACGTCCCGTCGACGGAGCGGTCGATCGAGCCGCGCAGACCGGCGGCGAAGATCGCCACGAACGCGACGAGCGCGACGCCGATCATGAGCGCCGCGGCGGTCACCGCGGTGCGGCCGGGATTGCGCAGCGTGTTCTCGCGGGCGAGGCGCCCGGTGATCCCGAAGACCGCCTGCAGCGGCCGCCCGACGAGCGCCGCGAGCGGGCGCACGAGCAGCGGGCTGAGCATCGCGACCGACAGGAAGACGACGAGCGCCCCGAGGCCCATGAGCCCGGCCGCGGAGCCGCCGGACGCGTTGCCGAACAGGCCGACGAGCAGCAGCGCGACACGCCGAGGACGCCCGAGCAGCACCGCGATCGATCGTGCGGACGCGGCCGCCGCGTCGCTGCTCGACGAGCCCCTCGCGCAGCGCGACGACCGGCGCGATCCGCGTGGAGCGCAGCGCGGGCGCCAGGCTCGCGATGACGGTCACGACGGTGCCGACGAGCAGCGCGACGATGATCGTCCGCGACTTGATGACCGACCCGGTGTCGGGCAGGTCGGCGCCCACGGCCTTGAACAGGGCCTGCAGGCCCTGGGCGATGAGCAGGCCGCCCGAGCAAACCGACCACCGCCGCGCCGAAGCCGATCACGAGCGCCTCGAGGACGATCGAGCGGAGCACCTGGCGGCGCGCTGGCGCCGAGCGTGCGCAGCAGCGCGAGCTCGCGCGTGCGCTGCGCGACGGTGATCGAGAACGTGTTGTAGATGACGAACGCGCCGACGAAGACCGCGATGCCGGCGAAGACGAGCAGGCCGGTCTGCAGGAAGGAGAGCTGGTCCTGGAGGTCGTTCGCCTGCCGGTCGGCCTCCTCCTTGCCGGTGCGCACCGCGACGGAGTCGCCGCGCAGCGCGTCCGCGACGCGGGTCTTGAGCTCGGTCGGGCCCACGCCGTCGTCGGCGGCGATGGAGATGTTGTCGATCTTGCCCTGGTAGCCGGCCATCCGCTGCGCCTCGGGCAGCGTCGTGATCGCCACGGCGGCGCCGGCGAGCGACGACTCCGTGCCGAACTTCGCGATGCCCGAGACCGTGTACGTCTTCGCGCCCGGCAGGCCCACGACGGTGACCTTGTCGCCGACCTTGAAGCCCTTGTCGTCGGCGGTCTTCTGGTCCAGCGCCGCCTGGTCCGCGGTCCGTCGGCGGGGCGCCCTCGACGTAGCGGAAGGCGTTGAAGGGCGGTCTGCTGTTCGACGAGATGAAGTTCGGGGCGCCGCCGGCGCCGATGCTGTCGCCCTTCTTGTCGCGGATCGACACCTGCTGGAACACGCCGGCCTCGGCGACGCGGACGCCGTCGACCGCCTGCACCTTCGGGAGCAGCGACTCCTCGATCGGCGGGGACGCCTGGTCGCTGCCGAAGCCCGAGGGCTTGGCGCCGGTGACGGAGACGTCGACGCCCTGGCTCGCGGTCTGGAAGACGTCGGAGAACGCCTTGTCGATCGTGTCCGTGAGGACGTAGGTCCCCGAGATCATCGCGACGCCGAGCACGACGGCGAGCGCCGTCAGGGCCGTGCGCAGCTTGCGCGCGCCGAGCCCCCGGAAGACGTACCTGGTCATCGCGCCGCGGCGACGACGGCCTCGTCGCGCACGATGCGCCCGTCGGCCAGCTCGATGAGCCGGTCGGCGACCGCTGCGGCGTCGGGGTCGTGGGTGACCATCACGACGGTCTGGCCGAACTCGTCGACGGCCTGGCGCAGCAGGTTCAGCACCTCGGCGGAGGCCTTGGAGTCCAGGTTGCCGGTCGGCTCGTCGGCGAAGACCACGGCGGGCTTGTGGACGAGCGCGCGGGCGACGGCGACGCGCTGCTGCTGGCCGCCGGAGAGCTCCGCGGGGCGGTGCGTGCGGCGGTCGCCCAGGCCGACGGTCTGGATGAGCTGCTCGACCCACCCGTCGTCGGCCTTCTGGCCGGCGAGCGTGAGCGGCAGGATGAGGTTCTCCTCCGCGGTGAGGACCGGCAGGAGGTTGAACGCCTGGAAGATGAAGCCGATCTTGTCGCGCCGCAGCTCGGTGAGCTTCGCGTCGCTGAGCGGGCCGAGCTCCACGCCGTCGATGACGACGCTGCCGCCCGTCGGCGTGTCGAGGCCCGGCGAGGCAGTGCATGAGCGTCGACTTCCCGGAGCCCGAGGCGCCCATGATGGCGGTGAAGGCGCCGCGGGGGAACCCGACGGTGACCCCGTCGAGGGCGTCGACTGCTGCTTCCCCCTCGCCGTATCGGCGGCTGAGGTCGGTGGCGGAGACGATGTCGGTCATGATGAGCGCAGGTAGGTCAGCACCGCGAGCACGCGGCGATGGTTGTCCTCGGCTGGGGGCAGGTTCAGCTTCGTGAAGATGCTCGTGACGTGCTTCTCCACGGCCCGCTCGGTGACGACGAGCGCCTCGGCGATGCCGTGGTTCGACCGGCCCTCCGCCATGTGACCGAGGACCTCTCGCTCCCGCGGGCTGAGTGCCGACAGCGGGTCTTCCCGACGACGGCGCCCGACGAGACGCGCGACGACCTCGGGATCGAGTGCCGAGCCGCCTTCCCCGACCCTACGCACGCTGTCAACGAACCGCTCGACGTCCGCGACGCGGTCCTTGAGCAGGTAGCCGACGCCCTCCGCGTTGTCGGCCAGCAGCTCGAGGGCGTAGGCCTCCTCGACGTACTGGGAGAGCACGAGCACGCCGGTCTGCGGCTGCTCGGCCCTGATGGTCGCGGCCGCACGCAGACCCTCGTCGGTCTGCGTCGGCGGCATCCGGATGTCGACGAGCGCGACGTCGGGCTTGTGGGCGCGGACCTTGCGCAGCAGGTCCTCCGCATCTCCGGCCTGGCCGACGACGTCCATGCCGGCCTCCTGGAGCAGGCGCACGACGCCCTCCCGCAACAGGACGCTGTCCTCGGCTACGACGACTCGCATGGGATCCTCGCTCGGACGGTTGTGCCCTCCCCGGGCGGACTGACGACCTCGAGACGGCCATCCAGGCCAGCGAGCCTATCCGCGAGGCCCTTGAGCCCGCTGCCCGCGTCGAACGACGCACCGCCGCACCCGTCGTCATGGACCTCGACGAGTGCGATGCCGTTCTGCCTCGCGACGCGGACGGTCGCGTGCGACGCGCCCGCGTGCTTGGCCATGTTCGCCAGGGACTCGGCGACGACGAAATAGGCGGCCGCCTCGACGGCCGTGGGAAGCCGCGCGAGCGGCGTCGACAACACCTGCACCGGCATCGGGAACCGCGACGCCAGACCGGCGATCGCCGCGCCCAGCCCACGGTCGGTGAGCACGGCCGGGTGGATGCCCCGCGCCAGCTCGCGCAGCTCCTCGAGGGCGAGACGCAGCTCGTCGCGTGCCCGGTCGAGGATGGCGCCCGCGGCCTCGGGATCGCTCGTGAGCTTGGCGCGCGCGACGTGCACCTGCAGCGACAGCGCGACGAGACGCTGCTGGGCGCCATCGTGCAGATCGCGCTCGAGACGCTGGCGCTCGGCCAGGCCGGTCTCGATGAGCCGTGCGCGCGACTCGCTGAGGTCCTCCAGCCGGGCGCGCAGCTCGGCCTCGAGGCGCTCGTTGGCCATCGCGAGCGCCGCGGCGGCCGCGACGGCGCTGACGAGCTCGGGCTCCTCGCACAGGCTGCGGTCGTGGACGAGCGCGCCGATGCGCTCGCCGTCGCGCTCGACCATCGTCGCCGCGCGCGCCGGGTCGCCCTCGCCGGGGACCGCGACGGTGCGGCCGGTGCCGTCCACGAAGCGCTCCGGCTCGGGCAGCCAGTAGGCCAGCCGCAGCGTCGGGTCGCCCATCGCGTCGGCGAGCGTCTCGGTCAGCGATGCGCGCTCGACGCCGAGGCGCTCGACCAGCTCGCCGACCGCGCCGGCACGCGACCAGCGGTTGCGCAACAGGCCGGCGAGGAACGCGAACGGCAGCGCGGCGAAGGCCAGCATCGCGGGGATGCCGGCCGCGTCGACGACGGGGCCGGAGCTGTCGACGGCCTGGATCGCGAAGAGGGCGGTGAGCGCGGCGAGCAACGCGAGGCCGGTGAAGAGCACCGGCCCGATCGCGCGGCGGGCCGGCGCCGTGGCCGCGCGCCAGCGGCGCACGAGGACGGTCGCCGAGGCGGCGAGGATGCCCGTCGCCACGACGGAGGCGAGGATGAGGACGAGGTCCGACGCCGTCCCGTTGTCGGTGACCGCGAAGAGGTTGTCCGGCGTCGACGGCGAGCACTCGGGGCACGGGTCGGGCGTCACGAGCATGAAGCCGAGCTGCAGGAGGATCGACGCCGCGTAGGAGATCGCGACGAGCCGGCGCAGCCCGCGGGTGGCGAGGTGCCCGGTGGGGAACGCGAGCACCATGTGCAGCGCGACGATCAGGAAGACGTTCGCGAGCAGCAGCCCGATCGTGAAGACGAGGTCGTCGTCGGCGGACGTCAGCGCGGAGAGGAAGTACGCGAAGCCGACGGCCGTCATGAGGGCGCCGGTGGGGTTGGCCGGACGGCGCGACCACGCGAAGAGGCCGGTGCCGATGTAGCCGGCCATGACGGCGAACGTGATGCCGGCGGCGACGCCGCGCGAGCTCACGTGATTGCCGGTGAGGCACAGCGCGACCGCGATCCCCGTCAGCAGCACCCCGATGCCCGCGATCGCCGCGAGCGCCGGGCGCAGCCCGCTCACCCGCACGCGAGGAGCTCCTCGATCGCCGAGCCCGAGAGATCGGCCTTGGCGATGAAGCCTCGGGCCCCGCTGCGACGGATCAGGGGGCCGAAATCCGCCCCCTCGCGGCTCGAGATCAGGACCACCGCGGGGGCGCCGTCGTCGACGGTGATCCGGGACGCGACGTCGAACCCGTCGATGTCGGGGAGGTTGACGTCCAGCAGCACGAGATCCGGCTGCAAGCGGCGCGCTTCCTCGACGGCGCTCAGACCGTCCGGGGCCTCGCCGACGACCTCGTAACCCTCGAGCTCCAGCAGCATCCGTGCCGTCGCCCGAAAGCTCGGGTGATCGTCGACGATGAGCACGGTGTGCGCCACAGGTTTGATGATGACCCGATCGGGTGGAGACCCCGGTACGGCTAGCCCCACTCCGCCGATGTGGCGATCTGGTTGTAGGCACGTGCAGGGTCCTCTGCCCCGAAGATGGCTGAACCGGCCACGAGCCAGGTGGCACCCGCCTGGACACATGTGCGAGCCGTCTCGGGGTCGATCCCGCCGTCGACCTCGATGACGGCGTCGGCGCCGAGGCGCGCGCGCAGGGATCGGACCTTCTCCAGCATCTGGGGGATGAACGACTGACCGCCCCAGCCGGGGTTGACGGTCATGACGAGCGCGAGGTCGTAGAAGCCCTCCAGCGTCTCGTGGTAGGCGATCGGCGTGCCCGGGTTGCAGGCGAGGCCGGCGCGGCAGTCGCCCTCGCGGATCTGGGTCAGCACGCTGTGCAGGTGGGGCGTCGCCTCGGCGTGGATCGTGATGCCGTCCGCGCCGGCGTTCACGAACTCCTCGATCTGGCGCTCGGGGCGCTCGATCATGAGGTGGCAGTCGAGGAAGACGTCGTCGGCGAGGGCGTCGCGCAGCGCGGCGACGACGAGCGGCCCGAGGGTGATCGGCGGGACGAAGTGCCCGTCCATGACGTCGACGTGGATCACGCTGGCGCCCGCGTCGACGACGAGGCGGACCTGGTCGCCGAGCTGCGCGAAGTCGGCCGAGAGGATCGATGGCGCGACGCGGATCTGGCTCATATCGGCTGCAACATCGACGAGTCGCAGTGGACGCAGCGCATGATCGCCGTGTTGGACATGCGCACGATCGTCGAGTGCTCCCCGCACTGCGGGCACACGGAGACGAGCTCGAAGCGGTGCAGGCAGTTCACGCAGCGGTACCGGCCCGGCAGGTTCGTCGGCCGCAGCCACGGTTCACCGCAGGCAGGGCAGGTCGGGCCGAGGTCCATCCCCCCATCCTGCCGCATCAGGGCTTCAGCACTGCAATCGTGAATCCCTCCGTGCCGTCGCGGTGCGGCAGGGTGCGCTCGAGGGACACCGGCGTCACGCCCGCGGTGGCCAGGACGTCCTCGTTCTCGCGGGTCGTGAGGGTGCACGTGCTGTAGACGAGCGTCCCGCCGGGGCGCAGCGCCCCCAGCCCGCGCTCGACGATGCGGGTCTGCAGGGCCACGAGGTCCTCGACGCGCTCCGGCGTCATGCGCCAGCGCAGGTCGGGGTGGCCCTGGAGCGTGCCGAGCCCGGAGCACGGCGGATCGATGAGCACCCGGTCGAACTCGCGGGGGAAGTTGAGCTGCTCGGCGTCGGCCGTCGTCACCTGCACGGAGCTCGCGCGCAGCCGCGCGACGGTCCGGGCGAGGGCCTTGGCCCGTCCGGGGTGGCGCTCGACGGAGACGATCGTGCCGCGGTCACCCATCCGGGCAGCCATGTGGGTGGTCTTCCCACCCGGCGCCGCGCACAGGTCGAGGATGCGCTCCCCCGGCTGCGGATCGAGCGCCGGCGCGACGCGCATCGAGGCGCGCGACTGCGGCTGGTAGGCGCCGGCGGCGAAGAGCGGGTGGCTGTGGGCGTCGAACGGGCCTTCGACGACGAGCCCCTCGTCGGGCAGCTCGGAGGCGCGGCGGGTGGGGACGGGCAGGGCGCTCGCGAGCGACTCCGGGTCGGTGACGAGCGTGTTGACGCGCAGCGCGAGCTCCGCGGGCCGGTTCGTCGACGCGAGCATCTCGCGTGCCTCCTCGGCCCCGAACTGCTCCCACCAGAGGTCCACGATCCAGCGCGGCTGGGAGTGGTGGATCGCGGCGTCCGCGGGCGTCGCGTCGCCGGGCAGCCCCGGGCGCTCACGGGCCGCGCGGCGCAGCACGGCGTTCACCAGGCGATGGCCGCCACGGCTCTCGCCCTCGGACTTGGCGAGCTCGACGCTCTCGGTCACCGCGGCGTGGTCGGGCACGCCGTCGAGGAACAGGAGCTGGAAGAGCCCGAGCCGCAACGCGGCGGCGACGGCGGGGTCCAGCTTGTGGACCGGCCGCGCGAGCGTCGCGATGTGGTGGTCGATCGAGCCGAGGCGCTGGATCGTGCCGAACGTGAGCTGGCGCGCGAACGCGCGGTCCCGTCCCACGAGGTCGCGTGCCTCGGCGTGCAGCGCACGGTCGGCGTAGGCCCCCTGCTCCGCCACGCGCCGAAGGACGGTGAAGGCGGCGACACGGGCCGGTGTGACGGATTGGCTGGGGGCCAGCACGACCGACCCGAGGCTAGCCGCCTCATGGTGGACACTGGTCGCGGTGCCGCCGGTCGCAAGGGTCGAGCCCATCACGACGGCCCGTGCGCTGCGCGGGCCGTTCGACTACCTGCGGCCCGAGGGCGTCGGCGTGGGGTCGATGCTCGTCGTCCCGTTCGGCCACCGCGACGTGCTCGGCGTCGTCGTCGGGATCGCCGAGGAGTCCGAGGTCGCAGACGAGCGCCTCGTCGAGCCCCGCGAGGTGCTCGACGCGGAGCTCCCCGTCGATCTCGTCGAGCTCGCGGGCTGGATCGCGGTCGAGTACTGCTCCACGCCGGCGCGCGGGCTCTCGCTCGTCTCCCCGCACCCGGGCGCGAAGGCGCGCATGGCGTGGTGGGCGGAGGCGATCGGCCCGCCCGACGGGCTCACGGAGCGCCAGACGGCGCTGCTCGCGTCGGTCGGGACGCCGCGGGTCGCCGGTCAGGACCTCCCCGCGCTGCGGCGCCTGGAGCGCCGCGGGCTCGTGCGGCTCGAGCGCCGCGCCGTGCGCCGCGCACCCGAGCACGCGGCCGTCGGGGCGCGGCGGGCGCAGCCGGACCTGACCGCCGACCAGGCTGCCGCCCTCGCCGAGATCGAGGCGGCCATCGCGGCACGCGATCCGGCCCGCCTGCTGCTGCACGGCGTCACGGGCTCGGGCAAGACCGAGGTCTACCTGCAGGCCGCCGCGGCGGCGCTCGCCCAGGGGCGCGGTGCGATCGTGCTCGTGCCCGAGATCGCGCTCACGCCGCAGATCGTCTCGCGCTTCGTCGACCGCTTCGGGGACACCGTCGCGGTCCTGCACTCCAAGCTCTCGGCCGGCGAGCGCCGCGACGAGTGGCACCGGCTGCGCGCGGGCGAGGCGCAGGTCTGCGTCGGCCCGCGCTCGGCGATCTTCGCGCCGATCGCCGACCTCGGCCTCGTCGTCGTCGACGAGGAGCACGACGCCTCCTACAAGCACGAGGGCGACCCCCGCTACGACGCCCGCCGCGTCGCCTGGAAGCGCGCGGCCGACCACGACGCCGTGCTGCTCGTCGGCAGCGCGACGCCGCGGCCCGAGAGCGTCAGGGCGCTGCGGCGGCTGCGTCTCCCCCGGCGCGTCGACGGGCAGTCGCTGCCGGAGGTCGAGATCGTCGACATGCGCGGCACCGACGGCGCCCTGCACCCGCGGACGGTGCACGCGCTGGCCGACGCGCGCAAGGCGATCGTCCTGCTCAACCGCCGCGGCTGGTCGAACTTCCTCGACTGCCGCGTCTGCGGCCACGCCTGGAGCTGCCCGAACTGCGACGTGTCGCTCGTCCTGCACCGCGCAGGGCGGACGCTGGCCTGCCACCACTGCGGGCATCGCGAGCGCGTGCCCGAGGTGTGCAGCGAGTGCGGGTCGGTGAGCGTGGCGCGCCACGGCACCGGCACCGAGCGCCTCGAGCACGACCTCCTCGCGCTCGGGCACGAGGTGCTGCGCCTCGACGCCGACGTCGCCGATCCGGGCGCGGTCCTGCGGGCGTTCGAGCGCTCCGAGCGCGCGGTGCTCGTCGGGACGCAGATGGTCGCCAAGGGCCACGACTTCCCCGACGTCGGGCTCGGCGTCGTCGTGGACGCGGACGCCACGCTGCGGTTCCCCGACTTCCGCGCCGAGGAGCGCACGTTCGCGCTCGTGGCCCAGCTCGCGGGACGTGCGGGGCGCGGCGCCGAAGGCGGCTCGGTGCTCGTCCAGACCCTGGCGCCCGACGCGGCGTCGATCGCCGCCGCGGCACGCCACGACGCCGACGGCTTCCTCGAGGGCGAGCTCGCCCGCCGCGAGGCGCTCGCCTACCCCCCGTTCTCGACGCTGGTGCGGGTCGTCTGCTCCGCCGAGGAGCAGGCGCGCGCGATCGAGGCGGCGACGCTCATCGCGGGGCGCGTCGAGCACGCCACCGTGCTGGGCCCCGCGCCGCTCTTCCGCCTGCGTGGCCGCGAGCGCGCGCAGCTGCTCCTCAAGACGACGACGCGCCGGGCCGCGGTCCGGTCGGTCGGCGCGGCGGTCGACGCCGTCCGCATGAAGGGCGTCGCTCTCTCGGTCGATGTCGACCCCCAATAAACTGAGAGCGATGGCCGAGGTCGAAGAAGAAGAGCAGGTCGAGACCGAAGAGCTGGATCCGGAGGTCCGCGCGCGACGCGGCGCGGCGCTCGCGCACGTCCGCAAGCTCGGCGACCCGGTGCTGCGCACCCGCGCCCGCGAGGTCGACCGCTTCGACGACGAGCTCCGCGAGGAAGTGCGGCGGATGGGCCAGCTCATGCACGACGCGATGGGCATCGGCCTCGCCGCGCCGCAGGTCGGCGTGTCGCACCGCGTGCTCGTCTACCGCGTCGAGCCCGAGAGCCCGCTCAACGCGCTCGTCAACCCGGAGATCGTGTGGTCCGGCGAGGAGACCGAGACGGTCGAGGAGGGCTGCCTGAGCCTCCCCGCCGTGCACGTCGACGTCGAGCGACCGGTGCACGTCCGCGTGAAGGCCCGCGACGAGCACGGCGAGGACATCGTCGTGGAGGCGTCGGGGCTGGAGGCCCGCGTGATCCAGCACGAGCTCGACCACCTCGACGGCGTCCTCATCCTCGACCGCACGACGAAGGACCAGCGCAAGGCCGCGATGCGGGCGCTGCGGGAGATGCAGCCGGCTTGATCTACCTCGGCACCTCAGCGTTCGCCGCGGAGGTGCTGAAGCTGCTCCCCGCGCCGGAGCTCGTCGTCACGCGGCCGGACGCCCCCAAGGGGCGCGGTCGCCGGCTCCATGCGCCGCCCGTCGCCGAGACGGCCCGCGAGCTGGGCGTCGATGTGCTCCAGCCGGAGGACGTCAACGCCATCGAGCTGCCGGCCGGCGACGTCGTGCTGTGCGCCTACGGCGCGCTCGTCCGCGAGCCGCTCCTGAGCCGGGGCGTGCTCAACCTGCATCCGTCGCTGCTGCCGCGCTGGCGGGGGGCGGCGCCGGTCGAGCGCGCGATCATGGCCGGCGACGCGCAGACCGGCGTGTCGATCATGCGCCTCGTCGCCGAGCTCGACGCCGGCCCGGTGTGCCTCAGCGAATCGATCCCGATCCGCCCGCAGGACACGTACGGCTCGCTCGCGCCGCAGCTGCAGCGGCTCGGCGCCGCGCTGATCACCCGTGCCCTGGAGGAGTCGCCGCCCTGGGTCGACCAGCCCGATGAGGGCGTGACGTACGCCGAGCGCATCACCGCCGAGGACCGCACGCTGGACCCGGAGGCGCCACCGGATCTCAACGAGCGCGTCGTCCGCGCGCTGCATCCCCACATCGGCGCCCGCGTCCAGCTCGACGACGGCTCGTGGCTCGGCGTCCTGCGCGCCCGCGTCGGCGAGGGGCCGCTCGCCTGGCACGGCCTGGAGCTGCTCGAGGTCCAGCCGCCGGGCGGGAAGCCCATGGACGCGGCCGCGTACCTGCGCGGGCGCGGCTAGCGCTCGCTGCGACGCTGCTTGCGCTCGTTGAAGTCGATGATCACCGGGACGCCGTCGAGGCCGAACCGCGCGCGCAGCCGGTTCTCGAGGAAGTAGGCGTACTCGCGGGTGACCCGCGCGCGGTTGTTGACCTGGATCGCGAAGCGCGGCGGGCGCTCCCCGATCTGCGCCGCGTAGATCAGCTTGAGGCGGTGGCCCTGCTTCATCGGCGGCTGGCGGACCTGCAGCGTCTCCGACAGCCAGCGGTTGAGCTCCGGGGTGGGGACGCGGTTCGTCGCCCGGTCCGCGAGCGCGAGCGCCTCGCGCAGCACGCGCTCGAGGCTGCGGCCGGTCTTCGCGCTCGCGGTCAGCACCTTGGGCCGCTGGCGCAGCTTCTGGTTGACCTTGGCGCGCTCGTGGATGAGGTCGTCCTCGTCCATCTCCGTGATGTCCCACTTGTTGAGCACGAGGACGGTCGCGCAGTTCGCGCCCATGGCCAGCTCGGCGACCCGGAAGTCCTGCGACGTGACGCCGTCGGTGGCGTCGCAGACGACGATCGCCACGTCGGCGCGCTCGGCCGCGCGCTGCGAGCGCAGCGCCGTGTAGTACTCGACGTCCTGCGAGACCTTGGCCTGGCGGCGCAGGCCGGCGGTGTCGACGAGGATGACCCGGCGGCCGTCGACCTCCAGCGGGAGGTCGATCGCGTCGCGGGTGGTTCCGGCGACGTCGGACACGATGACCCGCTCGGCGCCCAGCAGCTTGTTGACCAGCGAGGACTTGCCGACGTTCGGGCGCCCGATGACGGCGAGGCGCACGATGTCCTCGTCCTCCTCGGGCTCGTCCTCGGGCAGCAGCTCGACGATGCGGTCCAGCAGATCGCCCGTCCCGAGGCCCTGCGCCGCCGAGACGGCGACCGGGTCGCCCAGCCCGAGGCGGTAGGCGTCGTCGGCGAGCGGCATGTCCTTGACGTCGTCGACCTTGTTGGCCGCGACGAGGACGGGGAGCTTGGAGCGGCGCAGGAGGTCGGCGACCTCCTCGTCGCCGGGACGCACGCCCGCGCGGGCGTCGATGACGAGCACCGCGGCCTGCGCGTCGGAGAGCGCCGCCTGCGCCTGTTCGCGGATCGAGCCCGCGATCGGGTCGAGGTCGCGCTCGTCCATGCCGCCGGTGTCGACGAGCGTGAAGCGCCGCCCGTTCCACTCGGTGGCGATCTCGTTGCGGTCGCGCGTCACGCCCGGGCGCTCGTGCACGACGGCCGTGCGCGACCCCGACAGGCGGTTGACCAGCGAGGACTTGCCGACGTTGGGATAGCCGACGATGGCGACCTTCATCGCGCGAGCTCCACGATGCGCTCGACGACCTCGTCGAGGCTCAGGCCCGTGGTGTCGAGCTCGACGGCGTCCTGCGCCGGCAGCAGCGGCGAGTGCTCGCGCGAGCGGTCGCGCTCGTCGCGGATCCGCTGCTCCACGAGGATCGAGCCGTAGTCCGCGCCGAGCTGCTCCGCGCGGCGGCGGGCGCGCTCCTCCGGCGTGGCGGTGAGGAAGACCTTCAGCTCGGCCTGCGGCCAGACGACGGTGCCGATGTCGCGGCCCTCGGCGACGTGGTCGCCGGCGGCGATGATCTCGCGCTGGCGATCGACGAGCGCCTCGCGCACCGCCGGGTCGGCGCTGACCTTCGACGCCATGTCGGTGACCTCCGGCGTGCGGATCTCGTCCGTGACGTCCTCGTCCCCGAGCAGCACCCGCTCCCCCAGCGTCACCCGGACGCGGGTGGGGTCGTCGCCGCGCAGCGCGGCGAGCGCCGCAGCGCGGTACATGGCGCCGGAGTCCAGGAACTCGAAGCCGAGCGCGCGGGCGACCGCGCGCGCGACGGTGGACTTGCCCGCGCCTGCGGGGCCGTCGATCGCGATGAGCATGGGCGGCGTCAGCTTAGGGTGCGCTTCGCCACGACCAGCCCGAGGAGCCCCGTGAGCCCGAGCAGGACGAGCGAGGCGACGAGCTGCGCGGTCGACCGATCGCCGATCGCGTCGCCCAGCGCGGTGTAGGCGAACGCGCGCGGCGCGACGCCGATCGCGGTGCCCAGCGCGAGGTCCCAGGGCTTCACGCCGATCGCCCCGGCGACGTAGTTCAGCGGTGCGTCCGGGATGCCGGGCAGCAGCCGCTGGACGATGACCGCCCACAGCCCGCGGCGCTCGAGGAACGCTCGGTGCGGCCCCTCGATCGCGCCCGTCCGGCGGCCGATCTCCCACCCGATGAGCGCCGCGAGCACCGACGAGGTCAGCGTGACGGCGAACCCGAGCCACGTGCCGAACAGCAGGCCGCTCGCGGCGGCGAGCAGCGGCCCGGGCACGAGGATGCAGCCCAGCAGCGCGCTGACGACCGCGAACACGGGCGCGCCCCAGTTCCCGAGCGGCTCGATCCAGGACTCCACCTCGTCCTGCGAGACGACGCGCAGGATGCCGAAGACGACGAAGAGCACGAGCAGCACGGCCGCGAGAAGCGCGAGCCGTATGCGCGTGCGTCATGTCTGCAGGGTCGCGAGGTCCGCCGTGAAGCCGGGGTAGGACACGGCCGCGGCCTCCATGCCGACGACCCGCACGCCCTCGCGCGAGGCGAGGCCGGCGATCGCGCCGAGCATGGCGGTGCGGTGGTCGCCGGCCGCGTCGATGACGCCGCCGCGCAACCCGCCGGTCCCGCGGACGACGAAGCCGTCGGGGAGCGCCTCGAGGTCGCCGCCGAGGCCGTTGAGCCCGTCCACGACCGCGGCGATGCGATCGGACTCCTTCACCCGCAGCTCCTCGGCGCCGCGGACGACCGTCTCGCCCTCCGCGAAGCAGCCCAGCAGGCCCACGAGCGGCAGCTCGTCGATCGCCAGCGGGATCTCCTCCCCCTCGACGGTCGTGCCCCGCAGCGCGCTCGCACGGACCTCGACGTCCGCGACCGGCTCCTCGGGCGCGATGACGTCGCCGTCCGGGGCCTCCAGGTCGCCGCGGATGTCCGCGCCCATGCGCTCGAGCACCCGCGCGAAGCCGATGCGGGTCCAGTTGGTCCCCATGTTCGTCACGCGGATCTCCGCGCCGGGGACGATCGCGGCGGCGGCGAGCCAGAACGCCGCCGACGACGGGTCGCCGGGCACGTGCAGGTGCCCGCCCACGAGCTCGTCGACGGGGACGACCGTGACGCGGCGCCCGTTGCGGTGGACCGCCGCGCCGAGCCGCGTGAGCATCCGCTCGGTGTGGTCGCGGCTGGCGTGCGGCTCGGTGACCGTCGTCGGGCCCTCGGCGAGGAGCCCGGCGATGAGCACGCACGACTTCACCTGCGCGCTGGCGACGGGCATGTCGTAGGCGATCGAGCGCAGGCGCGCGCCGCGGACGGTGAACGGCGGGAAGCGCTCGTCGGTCGCGTCGACCTCGGCGCCCATCGCGCGCAGCGGCGCGGCGATGCGGTCGACGGGACGCCGGCGGATCGACGCGTCGCCGTCGAGCACGAAGCTGCGGCCCTCCTGGCCCGCCAGCCAGCCGGGGAGCAGGCGCATGAGCGTGCCCGCGTTGCCGACGTCGATCGGCGCGGCCGTCTCGCGCGCCTCGCGCAGCCCGGCGCCGCGGACGACGATCTCGTCCGTGCTGCGGTCGACGAGGGCGCCGAGCGCCCCGACGGCGGCCAGGGTGGAGTTCGTGTCCTCGGCGTCGAGGTAGCCGGTGATCCGGACCGGCTCGGACGCCATCGCGCCGAGGAGCGCGGCGCGGTGCGAGATCGACTTGTCCGGCGGCGCCGCGACGGTGCCGCGCAGGCGGGTGGCTGGTGCGACGTTCAGGTCCATCTACACCACAGGAAACCCGAGTTCGCCGATGAGCGTCGTCGCGCGGTCGGCATGGTCGGCGGCGCACCAGAGCGTCACCGTGCCCTGCGTCGCATCCCACGAGGGAGACAGGGACATGTCGGAGATGTTGATCCCGGCGCGCCCGAGCGCCAAGGCGATCTCGGCGACGACCCCCGGGCGGTTCGTCACGGCGACGCGAAGCTCGCGCTGCGGCACGCCGACGGCCCGCTCCTCCAGGAGCGTGCGCCGGTCGCGCGCGACGGCCTCCTGCCACTCGCGCAGGTCGCCGCCTCTGCGCAGCTCGTCGCGCGCGCGGCCGAGCTGCGCGATCGCCGCGTCGAGCTGGTCGGCCAGCGCCTCGCGATTCGCGGCGTAGATGCCCGCCCACAGCCGTGGGTTCGCGCCGGCGACCCGCGTCGCGTCGCGGAAGCTGCCGCCGATCCCCGCCGCCCCGCCCTCGAGCTCGCGCGCCGCGAGGTCGACGAGGAGGTTCGCGACGACGTGCGGCAGGTGCGAGACGACGCTCATCCGCCGGTCGTGGACCGTCGGGTCGATCGCCTCGGGTCGCGCGCCGAACGCCCCGATGAGCTTGTACAGGCGCTGATAGAGCATCCCGTCGGTCCGCGCGGTCGGCGTGAGGTACCAGACGGCACCCTCGAAGAGGTCGCCACGCGCGTGCGCGACCCCCGCGGCCTCGGCCCCCGCGACCGGATGCCCGCCGACGAAGCGCGGGTCGCCGTACGCAGCGTCGACGACCGGCGCCTTCACGGATCCCACGTCGCTGACGACGCAGTCCGGGCCGGCGGCGCGCAGCGCGTCGGCCACGAGCTCGCCGAGGGCATCGACGGGCGCCGCCGCGAACGCGACGTCCGCACCGGCGAGAGCGCCGACGAGCGTCGGTGCGGCCTCGTCGACGGCCCCGTGCTCGCGCGCGACCGGGCCGACCTCGGGATCGGGATCCCAGCCGACGACGTGCGCGTCGGCGCGCTCACGCGCCGCGATCCCGACGGACCCGCCGATCAGCCCGAGCCCGAGGACCGCGACACGCATCGCGGGCCGGCTATACGGCGGCCTGCAGGACCTTGCCCGCGACCGCGGCGGCCTGCTCCACGCGGGCCGCGTAGTCGGCGAAGACGTCGTTGCGCAGCTGCTGCGGGCCGTCGCAGATCGCCTCGTCGGGCTCCGGGTGCACCTCGACGATGATGCCGTCCGCACCGACCGCGGCCGCGGCGAGCGAGAGCGGCTCGACGAGCGCGCGGCGCCCGGCGGCGTGGCTCGGATCCACGATCACCGGCAGGTGCGTGAGCTCCTTGAGGACCGGGACGGCGGTGAGGTCGAGGGTGAAGCGGTAGGCCGTCTCGAACGTGCGGATGCCGCGCTCGCAGAGCAGGACGTTCTCGTTGCCCTCCTTGAGGACGTACTCGGCGGCCATGAGCAGCTCCTCGAGCGTGCTGGAGAGGCCGCGCTTGATGAGCACGGGGCAGCCGGAGCGACCGACCTCGCTGAGCAGCGAGTAGTTCTGCATGTTGCGCGCGCCGATCTGGATGACGTCGGCGACCTCGAGCACCGCGGGCAGGTCACGCGCGTCCATGAGCTCGGTGACGATCGGCAAGCCCGTTCGCTCCTTGGCCTCCGCGAGCAGGCGCAGGCCCTCTTGACCGAGGCCCTGGAAGGCGTACGGGCTCGTGCGGGGCTTGTACGCGCCGCCGCGGAACATGGTCGCCCCGGCGGCGTGGACGACGTCCGCCGTGCTGAGCACCTGGTCGCGGGACTCGACCGTGCACGGGCCGGCGATGAGGGCGAAGTTGTCGCCGCCCACCTTGCGGCCGCCGATGTCCAGGACGCTCGGCGACCCGTGGCGCAGCTGGCTGGACGCGAGCTTGTACGGCTTGAGGATCGGCACCAGCTTGTCGACGCCCGGGGCGCCCTCCAGGCCGAGACGGGAGACGTGCTCCCGGTCGCCCAGCGCGCCGATGATGGTCACCAGCTCACCGCGCGACGGATGCGCGCGGGCGCCCGCGTCCTCGATCCGCTTGATGACGGCCTGGATCTCGTCCTCTGTTGCCGACGGCTTCATCACGATCATCATGTAGTTCAGGACCTTCTCAGTTCGATACGCCGGGACGGACTGCGGGGATCTTGCGGCGCTCGGAGCGATGCTGCGCGAACTGCGAAGGGTGCCGACCGAGCGCCTAGATAAATCGCCAGGCGAAATACCGACGCGCGAGATACGTCTGCGTGGCGCTGTCGGAAAGAACGGTCATGCGTCTTCGACGTTACAGCAGTTCTCCGAGAGCGTCGAGGAACCGCTGGTTGTGCGATTGCGGGCCGAAGCTGCACGCGCAGCGCGCCCGGCCTGCCGAGCGACCCGCCCGCGCGCACGATGATGTCGCGCTCCTTCAGCGAGCGGACGATGTCCGGCTCGTCGGCGTCCTCCGGGAGGTCGAACCACACGAAGTTCGCCTGCGAGTCCGCGACCTGCATCCCCATCGCGGCGAGCCCCTCCTCGATGTGGATGCGGGCGACCACCGCGCGCTCGACGCGCTCGGCGACGGCGTCGCCGTGCTTGAGCGCCTCGACGGCCGCCGCCTGGGCGGCGACGTTCACGAAGAACGGCTGGCGGACCTGGTTGACCGCGCCGACGAAGTCCTCCGACCCGCACAGACCGAAGCCGACGCGCAGGCCGGCGAGGCCGTAGACCTTCGAGAAGGTGCGCAGCAGGACGAGGTTCGGGTGGTCGTCGAGGAGGTCGAGCGTCGCGTCCGGGTCGTCGAGCGTCGAGTACTCGCAGTAGGCCTCGTCGATGATGAGCGCGATGTGCGACGGGACCTGCTCGACGAACGCCTTGATGCGCTCGAACGGCAGCGCCGTCGACGTCGGGTTGTTCGGGTTGCAGACGATGACGAGGCGCGTCGCGGCGTTGATCTCGGCCGCCATCGCGTCGAGGTCGTGCTCGTGGCGGTCGTTCACCGGGACGGTGACCGCGCGCGCGCCCGACGCCGCCGACAGCTGCGGGTAGATCGAGAAGGACGGCCAGGCGTGGAGGAACTCCGCCCCGGGCTCCAGGAGCGCCTGCCCGGCGGCGAGCAGGATCTCGCACGAGCCGTTGCCCAGCGCGATGCGCGAGCCGGGGATGCCGTAGCGGTCGCTCAGGCGGCTGCGCAGCAGCGACGCGGACGGATCGGGGTAGCGGTTGGCGCCTGCGACGGCGCGCTGGGCCGCCTCGACGACCTCGGGGAGCGGGGCCTCGGGCGACTCGTTGGAGGCAAGCAGCGCGACGTGATCGCCGAGCGCGTACCCGTCGGCTGCCGGGTACGACGGGATCTCGCGGATGCGGGTGTTGAACTCGATCGCCATCTCGCGCAGCAGACTATTGCGCGCCTGCGATGTCCAGCCTGAGGCGGCGCGCCTCGCCGTGGTAGACGTGGCGGACCTCGTGGGTCTCGTCCGCGTAGAAGTGCATCAGGAGGCGCACGACCCGCGACAACGACCCGGGCACCGCCATCTCCTGCGTGCACAGGAGCGGGACGGTGTTGAACCCCATCGCGCGGGCGGCGACCGCCGGGTACTCCGCGGTGAGGTCCTGCGTGCAGGTGAAGATGCAGCTCACCACGTCGGTGGGCGTGAGCGCGTTGCGCTCGAGGATCTCCTGGAGGAGGACGGTGGTTCCGTCGAGGATGAGGGGCGCCTCGTCGCGGTCGATCGACGTGGCGCCGCGCAGGGCGAACAGGCGCATGGCGGGCGGCATCATGTCAGTCCGCGCAGGCGCTGCGTCTCCGCGGGCGTGAGCCTGCGCGCCTGCCCCCGCGGGAGCGTGCCCAGCCGCAGCGGCCCGAAGGCGATCCGCTCGATCTCCTTCACCGGATGGCCGACCGCGTCGCACATGCGGCGGACCTGGCGCTTGCGGCCCTCGTGGATCGTGATGTCGAGCTGGTCGGCGTGCAGACGGCGCACGAGCGCCGGGGCGGTCATGCCGTCCTCGAGCTCGACGCCGTTGCGCAGCGCGTGCAGCGCGCCCTCGCGGACCGGCGGCTTGGCGACCCTGACCCGGTAGGTCTTGGGCACCTCGAAGGAGGGGTGCATGAGGCGGTTGGCGAGCTCGCCGTCGTTCGTGATCAGGATGAGGCCGGTCGTGTCGGCGTCGAGGCGCCCGACGGGATACAGCCGCCCCTTCGCCTGTGACACGAGATCGAGGACGGTGCGGCGGCCGTGGGTGTCCTTCGCGGTGGACACGACGCCGGCCGGCTTGTGCAGCGCCCAGATCTCCTGCGGCTCGGCCCCGGTGACCGGCTTGCCGTCGACCGCGACGTCGCTGCGCTCGTCGACGTCGCGCGCGGGATCGCGCACCGTGATGCCGCCGACGGACACGCGCCCGGCATGCACGAGGTCCTCGGCGCGACGGCGCGAGGCGATGCCGGCGTGAGCGAGGAACTTCCCGAGGCGCATCCCCCCTACCCTCGCACGTGGTGGATCTCGACCTCCTGCAGACGACGCTGGACGACCTCGGACAGCCCGCGTTCCGCGCCGGGCAGGTCTGGGAGTGGGCCGCGCGCGGCGCGGCCGGCTACGAGGACATGACGAACGTCCCGGCGGCATTGCGCGCGTCGCTCGGCGAGCGCGTCCCGTTCTCGAGCCTGTCGGTCGTCGAGCAGGCCGAGTCGCGCGACGGCACGGTCAAGGCGCTGTTCCACACCGCAGACGGCCGCCCGGTCGAGGCCGTGATGATGCGCTACCGCGACGGCCGGCGGTCGCTGTGCCTGAGCTCGCAGTCCGGCTGCCCGCTGACCTGCACGTTCTGCGCGACCGGCTCGATGAAGTTCGGCCGCAACCTCACCGCGTCGGAGATCCTCGACCAGGCGCTGCACTTCCGCCGGATCGAGCCCGTCGACCACGTCGTCTACATGGGGATGGGCGAGCCGATGATGAACATCGACGCCGTCCTCGCGGCGAGCCGCAGGCTCCCCGACGTGGGGGTCTCGCACCGCCACACGACCGTCTCGACCGTCGGCTGGGTGCCGGGGATCGACCGCCTCGCCGCAGAGCCCGAGCCGATCCGGCTCGCGTTCTCGCTGCACGCGCCGGAGGACGCGCTGCGCAGCGAGATCATGCCGGTGAACGAGCGCTACCCGCTGGGGAAGGTGCTCGAGGCGTGCCACCGCTGGAACGCGGCCAAGCGCCGTCCGGTGTTCATCGAGTACGTGATGCTCGCGGGCGTGAACGACCGCTACACCCAGGCCGTGCAGCTGGCCGAGCTGCTCGACCCGCGCGTCTTCAAGGTCAACCTCATCCCGTACAACCCGACCGACTCGATGTACGAGGGGTCCGGGCCGCGAGGCGATCGGCGCGTTCCGCGACGCCCTCGAGGAGCACGGGCTCCGCGCGACGGTGCGCCTGACGCGGGGCCGCGACATCGCGGCGGCGTGCGGGCAGCTGGCGGCTGCGGCCGGCTAGGGGGCGAACTTACAGATCATCTGATCGGGGCCCTCGCGAGCCGCCAGTACGGCGTAGTCGCCCGGCAGCAGCTCCTCGACGCAGGCATCGACCGTGGTCGGATCGACCGTGCCATCGCGAAGGGGCGACTCCATCGGCTGCACACCGGCGTCTACGCCGTCGGACACCGTTCCCCCAGCGACGAGGCGCGGTGGATCGCCGCGACGCTGGCGTGCGACGCGGTCCTGAGCCACCGCAGCGCGGGAGTGCTCTGGCGCCTCATCGTTCGCGACAACGGGCTCACCCACGTGATCGCCGCAAGCGACCTTCGCCACCCGCGAATCCACGTTCATCGCGCCGAGCTGCATCCCGCCGACCGCACGGTCCGCAGCCGCATCCCGGTCACCAGCGTGGCCAGGACGCTCGCCGACCTCGCGCACACACTCGACGACGAATCGCTTCACCGCGCCGTCAGAGAGGCGCAATTCCGCAGGCTGTTCGACGAGGACAGGGTCCGCGACGTGCTCACCCGCCGGCCCGCGACGCGCCTGAAGGCGTACCTCGGCGACACGACCCTGACGCAGACCCAGCTCGAGGATCGCTTCCTGCGGATCTGCCGTCGTCACGGCGTGCCGACGCCCGCGACCCAGTTCGGACTCAAGCCGCGCGTCGACTTCATCTGGCACGACGAGCGCGTCATCGTCGAGGTCGACGGCTGGGAGGCCCACTCGACGCGCGTCGCGTTCCAGCAGGACCGGACGACGACGAACGCGCTCCTGCTCGCCGGCTATCTCGTGCTGCGCTTCACGTACGAGGACGTGGTCCACCGATCGCGGCTGGTCACGGCCCAGGTCCGACAGGCGCTCGCCCGCTAGTCCGCGTCCGGGTCGATCTCCCGCACGAGCCGGATCGGCGGGACCGGGCCGGTGCCCCGGCGCTCGGCGCGCAGCGCCGGGCAGTCGACCGGGTCGGCGTGCACGTAGGGGTAGCGACCGCTGAAGGACGGCTCGACGGCCTGGTCCGGGCGGAGGGGCTCATAGCAGCGGTTGCACGTCATCCGGCTCCGATCCTCTCAAAACCGGACTGTTGGACTCCAACGTGCGTCACTGCGACGGGAGCCCGACCTCCTGCGGTCCTGCGGCCCGCGCCTCGCCCGCGCGCAGCAGCCGCTCGCGCAGCGCGCTCTCCTCCTCCGGCGACGGGTCCCACGCCGCGATCTCGGGGAGGTCGGAGACCGCGTCGAGGCCGAAGAGCGTGAGGAAGAGCCCGGTGGTCCGGTAGAGCACGGCTCCGAACTGCGAGCGCCCCGCCTCCTCGATCAGCCCGCGCTCCAGCAGCGTCGCGGTCGCGGAGTCGGCGCTCACGCCCCGGATGCGGGTGATCTCCGGGCGCGACACGGGCTGCAGGTACGCGACGATCGCGAGCGTCTCGGCCTGCGCCGGCGTCAACGGCGGGGTGCGCGGCTTGGCCAGCAGCCGCCGTGCGGCGTCCTCGGCCACCGGATCGGTCGCCAGCGCGTAGCCGCCGGCGACCCGCTGCAGCACGATCCCGCGCTCGCGTCAGCGCCGCCTCGAGCTCGCCGATCGCCTCCCCGACCTCCTCGGGCGACGCCTCGCACGCGGCAGCCAGATCCGCGAGCGCGACGGGCTCGGGGCTGAGGAACAGCAGCGCCTCGACGATGCGCGCCAGCGCGCTCATGCGGCGACGCGCGCGACGACGTCGCGGCGCTCGATCGTGATCTCGCCGAACGGGTCGGCCTGGCTCCAGTCCGCCTCGCCGCGCTTGTAGAGCTCGAGCAGGGCGAAGAGGGTGACCGCGACGGTCACGCGATCCGCACCCCGGACGGCCTCGTCGAACGTGCAGCCCCCGCGGCGCAGCAGCGCGCGCAGGTGCTGGAGCCGCTCGGCGACCGACACCTTCGGCAGGTTGACGTGGCGAAGGTCGAGCTGCGGGGGCTCGCGCAGCAGCCCGCCGAGCGCCTTGCCGAGCTGCGTGGGCTTGTAGACGGCGCCCGCGGCGGCGGGATCGGTGCGGCGCAGCGAGCGCGGCAGCGGCGCCCTGCGGTGACGGTGCCCGGACTCGCGCTCGAGCAGCTCGGACAGGTGGTCGGCCGCGTTGCGGTAGCGGTGCGCGTCGAGCAGCCGCGCGAGCAGCTCCTCGGCCGCCTCGTGGGGCTCGAGGTCGAGCAGGTCGTCGGCCTCGCTGGGCAGCAGCAGCCGCGACTTCAGCTCCAGCAGCGCCGCGACGAGGACGAGGAACTCGGTCGCCGTCTCGAGATCGAGGTCGCCGCGTGCCTCGAGGACGTCGATGTACGCGAGCACGACATCGGCGAGCTCGACCTCCATGAGATCGACCTCCTCGCGCAGCACGAGGGTGAGCAGGAGGTCGAACGGTCCCGAGAACACCTCCAGGTCGAGCTCGAGATCGGCCACCTGCATCGTCCCCGGGACGCTAACGACCGCCTCGGACGCGAGGCGCCGGTCCCACACCCATGGCCGAGCGGACGTCGGCGAGCGTCTCCTGCGCCATGCCGCGGGCCTTCTCGGCGCCGGCGGCCAGGATCTCCTCCAGCGCGGCCTCGTCGCCGCGCAGCTCCTCGTAGCGCTCGCGGACGGGCGCGAGCCACTCCACGACGGCCTCGGCGGTCGCGGTCTTGAGGTCCCCGTAGCCGCGGGCGTCGGCCATGTCGGCCTCGACCTGCTCCGGCGTCACCCCGCGGGCCACGGCCTGGATCTCGATGAGGTTCGTGACCCCGGGCTTGTCCGGCGCCCGGACGATGTCGCTGCCGGAGTCCGTCACCGCCCGCTTGAACTTGCGGCGGACGACGTCGGGCTCGTCGAGCACGAGCACGGTGCCCTGCTCGGACCCGCCGGTCGTGGACATCTTGCGCTCCGGCTCCTGCAGGTCGCGCACGCGGGCGCCGACCTCCGGGATGCGGTGCTCGGGGACGACGAGCAGGTCGTCCCCGAAGCGCGCGTTGAACCGCGCGGCGACGTCGCGCATGAGCTCGAGGTGCTCGCGCTGGTCCTCCCCGACCGGGACCTCGGCCGCCCGGTAGGCGAGCACGTCGGCCGCCTGGAGCACCGGGTAGAAGAGCAGCCCGGACGACACGAGCTCGCGCTGCTGCGCGGACTTGTCGCGGAACTGGTGCATGCGGTTCAGCTCGCCGAGCGCGGTGACCGAGCTCAGCAGCCAGCAGAGCTCCGTGTGCTCCTGCACGTCGCCCTGGCGGAACAGCACGCACCGCTCCGGGTCCAGGCCGGCGGCGATGAGCACCGCGGTGGTGTCGTGGACGCGCTCGCGCAGCTCACCCGGGTCGTAGGCGACCGTGATCGCGTGAAGGTCCACGATGCAGTAGATCGCGGGGTCGCCGCGGTCCTGACCCTCGACGTACTGCCGGATGGCCCCGATGTAGTTCCCGAGGTGCTTGCGCCCCGTCGGCTGGATGCCCGAGAAGATCCGCACCCGCGCGACGTTAGCCGAAGCGCGCCAGGACCTCGCCCGCCCAGCCCATGATCGACTTCTCATGCGATCCGCCAGTCGCCGTACCTTCGCGACGATGTCGCGGACGTGCCCGCACCAGTAGAGCGTCGGGGCTCTCGCGACGGGCTGGTCTGCGTCGTCATGACGTACATGCGCACCTGCCAGTGGTCCGGGCCGGCCCTGCGGGTCCGGGTCGAAGACGAACTGCGAGCATCGGTGCTGGCGGCCGGGGAACTCCGGGTTCTCGTGGAACTTCAGGACGAGCTCGCGGACGCCGTCGTGGCCCGTGCTGCTCCTCGAGCCCGCCGCCGCGCGCCTCCTCGGTGACGAGCGCGTCCTCGGTGAACAGCGCGACGTACCCGTCGGTGTCGCCCGTGTCGAGCGCCCAGCTGTAGCGGTCGTAGAGCTCGTACGATCGCGCGCGCGGTCCTCGGCTGACGGTCCTGGCATGCCTCTCTCCTCTCCTAGAACGTCACGACGGTGCGGGTCGCATCGCCGCCGTGCAGCGTCCCGATCGCGCCCGACGAGGTCGTCCGAGCGCGATGCGCGAGTCGAGACGAGGTCGTCGAGCCGCAGACGGCCCTGCAGGTACAGGTCGACGTAGCGCGGGATGTCGATCCGGAAGCGGTTGGAGCCCATGAGCGACCCCTGGATCCTGCGGTCCCAGTTCAGCGTGATCCCGTCGAGGCTGACGGTCGAGCCCGCGAGCACGCCGACCACCGTGCAGGTCCCGCCCACGCGCAGCATGCCGAACGCCTGCTCGGCCGTCGCGGCGGAGCCGACCGCCTCGAAGGACCACTCGACCCCGCCGCCGGTGAGCTCGAGGACCTGCTCGACGGCGTCGCCCGCGGTCGCGTCGACCGCGTCCGTCGCGCCGAGCTCACGCGCGAGGGCGAGCTTCGACGCGCGCGTGTCGACCGCGACGATCCGCGTCGCGCCGCAGATCCGCGCGGCCTGCACGGCGCTGAGCCCCACGCCTCCGCATCCGACGACCGCGACGCTCGCGCCCGCCGGCACCCGCGCGGTGTTCAGGACGGCGCCGAGACCGGTCGTCACGCCGCAGCCGAGCAGCGCCGCGACCTCGAGCGGCATCGCCGGATCGATGCGGACGACCGCGTGCTCGTGGACGAGGAGCTGCTCGGCGAAGGAGCCCAGCTCCTCGAAGGCGTGCACCGGCTCGCCGTCGAGCCGCAGGCGCGGCGGCTCGCCCGCCCGTCGCCGCGTGCCCTGCTTGTCGCAGAGGTAGGGCCGCCCGCTCACGCACAGGTCGCAGTCGCCGCAGAAGACCGACAGGCACGTCGTCACGTGGTCGCCCGGCGCGACGTAGGTGACCTCCGAGCCGACCGCCTCGACGATCCCCGCCGACTCGTGGCCCATGACGCTCGGCACGGGGAACGGGAAGCGCCCCTCGAGGGCGAACGCGTCGCTGTGGCAGACGCCCGCGGCCGCGGTCCGCACGAGCACCTCGCGGGGGCCGGGCGCGTCGACGGCGACGTCGGCCAGCAGCAGCGGCTCCGCCACGCCGAGCTGGACGGCGGCCCTCACAGCGCGGCGAGGAGGAGGTCCGCGGCCTTCTCGCCGATGAGCATCGTCGCGGCGTGCGTGTTGCCGCCGACGATGAGCGGCATGATCGACGCGTCGGCGACGCGCAGGCCCTCGACCCCGCGCACGCGCAGCTCGGGGTCGACGACGGCGTCCTCGTCGATGCCCATCCTGCACGTGCCGGCCGGGTGCCAGTAGCTGCCGAGCGTCGCCCGGATGTGCTCCTCGACGTCCACGCCGGGCCCGGGATGCAGCTCCTGCGCGTCCCACTCCGAGGCGAGCGGATCCTGCCGGGCGATCTCACGGATCTGCTCGACGGAGACGAGCAGCGCGTCGAGGTCCGCGCGGGCCGAGAGATAGCGGGGATCGAGGTCGAGCGCGTCGTCGGGGTCGGCGGAGCGCAGGCGGATCGTGCCGCGGCTCGCCGGCCGGACGAGTCCCGCCGAGAACGTGAAGCCGCGGTCCGGCCCCGTGAGGCGGTCGCCGTCGTAGAGCGGCACGCTGAACGCCAGCGGCTGCAGGTCGGGCGCGACGAGGCCGGGCCGGCTGCGGGAGAACAGCTGGCTGCCCATCGGCGGCACCCCCTGGGCGTCGTCCGGCGGCGCCTCGCGCGTCGTGAAGATGACGGGCGCGAGGACGTGGTCCTGCAGGTTGCGCCCGACGCCCGGCAGGTTCGCCCGGACCGGCAGGCCGAGCCGTTGCAGCTCCTCCTCGGCGGCGATGCCGGACAGCGTCAGCAGCCGCGGGGACTCCACGGCGCCCGTGCAGACGACGACCTCGTCCTCTGCGTGGAGGCGCTCGAGACGACCCTCGCGGACCACCTCGACGCCGGTGCAGCGCTCGCCGTCGAGCAGGAGCCGGACGGCGCGCGTGTCGGTCAGGACCTCCAGGCCCGCGTGGTCGGCGACCGGCCCGAGGAACGCCCGGTAGGAGGTCTCGCGGCGCCCGTCGCGCGTCGAGAGCTGCGTGAGCTGGATGCCGTCCGGCGCGGCGCCGTTGGGGTCCGTCGTTGACCGGGAACCCGGCCGCCCGGCCCGCCTCGACGATCGCGAGGTGGATCGGGTTGGCGTCGTAGCGCGAGGTCACGTGCCACGGTCCGCCGACGCCGTGGAACTCCGACTCGCCACCGTCGAAGTCCTCCGACCGGCGCAGCAGCGGCAGCACGTCGGCGTAGGACCAGCCGTGGTTGCCGAGGTAGGACCAGTGATCGAAGTCGCCGGGCCAGCCGCGGACGTAGAGCATCCCGTTCACCGCGCTCGAGCCGCCGAGCACGCGGCCCCGCGGCCACTCGACCTGCCGCCCGTGCAACTCGGGCTGGGGGACCGTCCGCAGGTCGTAGTCCTCGGGCCCGCCCTTGAGCTCGAAGACGCGGTTGGGGTCGCCGATCGCCGGGTTGGTGTCCCGCGGGCCCGCCTCCAGCAGCAGCACGCTCACGCCGGCGTCGACGAGCCGGCGCGCGACGACGGGCCCGGCCGAGCCGGACCCGACCACGATGACCTGCGCCCCGGTGGGCGCCGTCACTGCAGGCTTGCGACGTAGTCCGACTGCGACAGCAGCTGCGAGCGCTCGTTGTCCGCGTCGGACAGGCGGACCTTGACGAACCAGCCGTCGCCGTAGGGGTCGTCGTTGATCGCGTCGGGCGTCTCGCCGAGCGCGGTGTTGACCTCGACGATCTCGCCGGACATCGGCGCGTACACGTCGGAGACGGCCTTCACCGACTCCACCTCGCAGTACGGCTCGTCCTTCGTCAGCTTCGACCCGACCTCGGGCGGCTCGAAGTACACGACCTCACCCAGCGCGTCCTGCGCGAACCAGGTGATGCCGAAGGTCGCGAGCAGCGGGTCGTCCGCGTCGAAGCGCGCCCAGTCGTGCTCGGGGTGGTACAGCAGGTCCTCGGGATAGTTCGCGTCCGCCATGCGGACGGAACCCTACGCGTCCTGGGCCTGCTTCGTCGGGTAGACGTGGACCAGGAGATCGCGCAGCAGCTCGTCGCGATCCCCGTCCGTGGAACCCTTGAGCAGCTTGATGTGTCGTTCGAGATCCTTCTCGCTCAGCTCTCGCATGGGTCCCATCATGACGGGCGGGCGGTTGCTGGATCAACCATCCGTACGTCGAGCCCATCTGGACGCTCAGCGGAGGAAGGGCGGGATGTCCAGATCGTCGTCGGAGATCTCGAGCGTGGTGCGCTCGCGATCGCCGATCCGGGGGGACCGGTCGCGCTCCGTCGCGCGTGCCCGCGTGTCCTCGCGCGCCGTGCCCGGGCGGGCGCGACCGTGGTCGAAACCTGTCGCGATGACGGTCACGCGGACCTCGTCGTTGTTGCCGTGCTCGTCGATGACGGCGCCGAAGATGATGTTCGCGTTGGGATCCGCGGCGTCGTGGATGACCTCGGCGGCCTCGTTGACCTCGAACAGGCCGAGGTCCTTGCCGCCCGTGATGTTGAAGATGATCCCCTGCGCGCCGTCCACGGACTGCTCCAGCAGCGGGCTGGAGATCGCGTTGCGCGCAGCTTCGGCCGCGCGGCTCTCGCCGTTGGACGTGCCGATGCCCATCAGGGCGGAGCCGGCGTCCTGCATGATCGTGCGGACGTCGGCGAAGTCGAGGTTGATCAGGCCCGGGATCGTGATGAGGTCGGTGATCCCCTGGACGCCCTGGCGCAGGACGTTGTCCGCCTCGCGGAACGCGTCCATGATCGACGTGCGCCGCTCGACCATCCCGAGGAGCCGCTCGTTCGGGATCACGATGAGCGTGTCGACGACCTCGCGCAGACGCGCGATGCCCTCGTCGGCCTGCTGCATCCGCTTGGAGCCCTCGAACGTGAACGGCTTGGTGACGACGCCGACCGTGAGCGCGCCGATCTCGTTCTTGGCGATCTCGGCGATCACGGGAGCGGCGCCGGTGCCGGTGCCGCCGCCCTCGCCCGCGGTGACGAAGACCATGTCGGCGCCCTTCAGCGCCTCCTTGATGTCGTCGCGGGACTCGGCCGCGGCGGAGAAGCCGACATCCGGGTTCGCGCCGGCGCCGAGGCCCTTCGTCGCGTCGTGCCCGATGTTCAGCTTGATGTCGGCGTCGACCATGCCGAGCGCCTGGTTGTCGGTGTTCGCCGCGACGAACTCAACGCCCCGCAGGCCGGCGTCGATCATGCGGCTGACGGCGTTCGTCCCGCCGCCGCCGACACCGACCACCTTGATCACCGCGAGGTAGCTGCTCTCCATGTGTGAAGTTCCCGTCCGACCCTTGAGATAGCGTCGAGGGTTTGGTCAACCCTCCATCTTTATCCGACGGCGGGCCACACAAGCACGGGCCGAATCGGATGTCAACGCCGAGTCTACCCAGTGCAACCCCCCTTGCAGAACCCCCAACCCTCAAGAAGTGCAGGAGGAATGCCTCGCGAGTGCCATCAAGCTCAAGGTGAGGTCGATGGTTCTCCCTGGGCGCCTTCCTTCGTCGCCGGCAGCGGTCCGGCGACCGGCCGCTCGGGCAGCCGCACATCGACATAGGAGGCGCCGCGCGAGTCCTCGTCGGCGAGGACGGCCGCCGCCGCGAGCCACTTCGCGTCGAGCTGCGTCAGGTCGCCGAAGTCGAGTCGCGGGCCGTCGCGCAGATCGACCGCGAGACCGTTCGGGCCCTTGTAGGCGCGCAGCGCGCGCGAGCGCAGCGGCGCCGGCGCGGCGGCCAGCAGGCGGACGAGCTTCGTCGCCTCGGTGCCCGTGATCTTCGTGCCGGCGGCCGAGCCCGTGGCCGCGATCGCGGTGAGCCCCTTCGTGGGCGTCCCGTCGAGCACCGTGCCGTCGCGGGCGATCGCGACGGACCGCCCGCCGAGCTCCATCGCTCCGATCGGGTCGTAGGAGTTCACGGTGATCCGGAGGCGGTGCGGGAAGTCGGCGTCGGCGTGCAGCTCGCGCACGACGGGGTAGCTCTGGACCGCGTCGCGCAGCGCGTCCTCGCGCACGTGCAGCGTCGTCATGTCGCGCGCGGCGTCGGTGAGCGCGCCGCGGATGTCGTCCGCCTGGCTCCCGGAGACCCCGGTGATGTCGACCTGGCGCACGCCGACGAGGCTCGAGTCGCGCAGCCACAGGAACATCGCGCCGAGGACGACGAGCGCGAGGAGCGCGGCGGCGGCGACGGTCGCCTTGCGGCTGGCCAGGACCATGACCCGGACCTTCGCCGCGCAGGGCCTGCTCCCTGCGTGTGGCAACCTCCCCGGGTGCCGAAGCAGGGACCGATCACGCTGCGCTCGCTCGGCATGTCGGTCTACCTGCCGTCGATCCTGTTCTTCATCGGCGACGGCGGGCTCATCGCCATCGTCGCGCTCGCCGCCCGCGACCTCGGGGCCTCGCCTGCGGTCGCCGGGCTGATCGTCGCCCTGCGGGGCGTCGGCGTCCTCGTCTTCGACATCCCGGCCGGCTGGGCGCTGACGCGCTTCGGCGAGCGGGCGACGATCGGCGCCGCCTCGCTCACCGTGATCCTCACGCTCGTCGGGTGGACGCTGACGACGTCCGAGGTCGTCTTCGCGGCGCTCGCGTTCGTCCAGGGCTGCGGCTGGTCGGCGTGGCAGCTCGCGCGGCTCGCGTACGTCAGCGAGGTCGTGCCGCCCACGCTCCGCGGGCGGGCGATGTCGCTGCTCGGCGGGACGAACCGCGTCGGCATGTTCCTGGGGCCGTTCGTGGCGGCGCTGGCCACCCACTTCGGCGGGTTCGACGCCGTCTACGTCGTCGCGATCGTCCTGACGGGCGCCGCCGCGCTCGTGCTGTTCGCGACGGTGCCCGCAGGCCGCGACGACGAGAGCCGCGGGACCACCGTCCCCGTGGCCGAGATCCTCCGCGACCACCGCCACGTCTTCCTGACCGCAGGGCTCGCCGCGACGTCGCTGCAGGCGCTGCGTCAGTCGCGCAACGTGCTCCTGCCGCTGTGGGCGGACAGCATCGGCTTGAGCGTGCAGACGACCGCCGTGCTGTTCGGGCTCTCGCTCGGCGTCGAGCTGGTCATGGTCTATCCCGGCGGCAGCGTCATGGACCGCTGGGGCCGCAAGGCCGCCGCGATCCCGTGCCTGGTGATCATGTCGGTCGGGCTGGCGATCATGCCGCTCACGCACGGCACGCTCACGCTGGCGCTCGTCGCGATGCTGCTCGGCGCGGGCAACGGGCTCTCCAGCGGGGTGGTGATGACGCTGGGCGCCGACTTCGCCCCGCCCGCGACCCGGGTGCCGTTCCTCGGGGTCTGGCGGGTGCTCTCCGACCTCGGCACCGCGGGCGGGCCGTTGGCGGTCGCGGCCGCCACGGCGGCGATCACGCTCGGCGGGGCCGCGGTGACGGTCGGCGGCCTGGGGCTGGTGGCCGCGGCCTACGTGTCGCGCTACGTGCCGGAGACCGGCATCAGGCGGGCGGAATCCGTGACGAGGCTGCGCCCGAGCTCGACGACGTTCCCGGCGCCGAGGACGAGGCACAGGTCGCCGTCGCGCAGCAGCTCGGCGAGGACGGGGCGCGCGTCGTCGAATCCGGGCATCCAGAGGACCGGCCGCCCGCCCGCGACGTCCGCCGCGGCCTCGGCGATCGCCAGGCCGCTCACGCCGGGGAAGTCGGCGGCCGCCTCGCGCGCGGGGTAGATCCCGAGGACGCAGACGACGTCGGCGGCCGCGAGCGCCGCGCCGAACTCGCGGGCGAGCTGCTGCGTGCGCGAGTACAGGTGCGGCTGGAAGACGGCGACGAGCCGGCGGGGCTCGCGCGTCCGCGCGGCGGCGAGCGTCGCCGCCACCTCCGTCGGGTGGTGCGCGTAGTCGTCGATCACGGTCGCGCCCGACGCGGTGCTGCCCAGCACCTCGAACCGGCGCCCGGCGCCACGGAAGTCCTCGAGCGTCCCGGCCAGCGTCTCGCGCGGGAGGCCCATCATCACGCACGCCGTGAGCGCCGCGGCCGCGTTGGCGACGTTGTGCGCGCCCGGCACGGAGAGGCGCACGCGCTGCTCCGCCCAGGTGAACTCCGAGCCGCCGGGGGTCAGCACGACGTCGTCGGCGCGGAAGAACGCGGCCTCGCCGATCCCCGAGCGGTCCAGGAAGGCCTCGGCGTCGGGGCCGTCCCAGACGATGACGCGTCCCGACCGGGCGAGGAACTCGCCGAACGCGGCCTCGACCTCCCCCTTGGAGCCGTAGGTCGCGTGGTGGTCGAGCTCGATGTTCGTGACGACCGAGAGCTGGGGCGACAGCCGCAGGAACGAGCGGTCGGACTCGTCGGCCTCGACGACGAGCCACTCCCCCGCGCCCCAGGCCGCGTTGCGGCCCGTCGTGCGCAGCTCGCCGCCGATGAGGTACGACGGGTCCTCCCCCATGCGCAGCAGGGCGTGCGCGGCCATCGAGCTCGTCGTCGTCTTGCCGTGCGTCCCGGCGATGGCCAGCGTGCGCTTCTCCGCGCTGACCTCCGCGAGGAGCTCGCTGCGGTGCAGCTCGCGCAGCCCGCGTGCGGCCGCCGCGGCGCGCTCGGGGTTGTCGGCCGCGATGGCCGTGGACACGACGACCTCGACGTCGTCGCCTGCGGGGATGTTCTCCGCCGCGTGGCCGATGACCGGGACGATCCCCTCCTCGCGCAGCGGCTCGAGGTAGGCGGAGTCCGAGCGGTCCGATCCCGTCACCTGCGCGCCGAGCGCGTGCGCGACGAGCGCCAGGCCGCTCATCCCGGCGCCGCCGATCGCGATGAAGTGCAGCCTGCGCCCGTCCACCGCCACTCATGCGTCACCCTCCGCGCTGGCGTTGTGTCGCTCTGCGACACAACGCCGTCCGTCGGCGGAGCCGCGGCTGCCTCCAGGACGGCGGCGGCGACGTCGGCCGCCGCGTCCGGGCGGGCCAGCCCCGCCGACGCCTGCGCCATCGCGGCGAGCCGCGCCGGGTCGGCGAGCAGGGCGTCGACCTCCGCCCGCAGGCGCTGCGGCGTCAGCTCGTCGTCGGGGAGGACCACCGCCGCGCCGGCCTCGGCCATCCACCGGGCGTTGGAGGCCTGGTGGTCGCCGGTCGCGTGCGGGTACGGGATCAGGATCGCGGGACGCCCGTGCGCGGCGACCTCGAAGATCGACCCGCCCGAGCGGGCGACGCAGAGGTCGGAGGCGAGGAGCGCCTCGCCGAAGTGCTCGATGTAGGGACGCAGGTCGTAGCCGTGCGCGGGCACGCGCGGGAGCAGCGAGTCCATGTCGCGCTCGCCGGCGGCGTGGATGACGCGGTACGGCGCGTCCAGGAACGCCTGGATCGAGGCCTCGTTGATCGAGCGGGCGCCCAGCGAGCCGCCGAAGACGAGCACGCAGGTGTCGTCGGGCGCGAGGTTGAAGCGCTCGCGCGCGGCCACGCGGTCGGTCGCCGGGGGCGGGACGGGGCGGCCGGTCACGACGTAGCGGTCGCCCGTCCTGCCCTCGATCGGGAACGCGAGGCAGACGCGCTTCGCGAGGGGCGCCAGCGTGCGGTTCGTGATCCCGAGGTGGCTGTCGGCCTCGCTGAGCACGAGCGGGATGCGCCCTCCGATCGCGGCCAGGCCGACGGGGCCCGCCACGTAGCCGCCGGCGCCGAGGACCGCGGCGGGGCGCAGGTCGCGCAGGATGCGGCGCGCCTCGCGCAGCGCCCCGGCCGCCAGGAGCCCGGCCTTCGCGGCCTCGACCGGGTTCGTCCGGCTCAGCCCCCGCACGCGGATCGGGCGCAGCTCGTAGCCCGCGGCGGGGACGAGCTGCGCCTCCGCGCGCTCCCCGCCGACGAACGTGACCTCGCAGCCCTCAGCCCGCAGCGCGTCGGCGACCGCCAGTGCCGGTACCACGTGACCCGCGGTGCCCCCCGCGGCGATGACGATCGGAGTCCTCATCCCGTGATCCTGACGGCACGGCGCGCAGATGCGTGTGCCGCCCGCTCGCGATGTTCAGCAGCAGGCCCATGGACGCCAGCAGCACCGTGATGCTCGTCGAGCCCGCCGAGACGAACGGGAGCGGCACGCCGGTCAGCGGTGCCAGCCCGAGGACCGTGAAGGTGTTCAGCAGCGCCTGCGACAGGATGAGCGACGTGACGCCGGCCGCGACGAGCTGGGCGTAGGCGGTCTTCGCCGCCTTCGCGGCGCGCAGACCCCCGTAGGCGATCATCCCGTAGAGGAACATGAGCACCGTCACCCCGACGACGCCCAGCTCCTCGCCGATGACCGCGAGGATGAAGTCCGTGTGGGCCTCGGGCAGGTAGAAGATCTTCTGCACCGACTGCCCCGGCCCCAGGCCGAACAGGCCGCCCGAGCCGAGCGCGATCTGCCCCTGGACCGCCTGGAAGCCGGCGTCGGAGGCGTGCGCCCACGGATCGAGGAAGCTCGTCAGCCGGGCGCGGCGGTAGGGCTCGAGCAGCGCGAAGAGGAAGATGAGGCCCGCGACGCCCGCGCCGAGCGTCGCGAGGTGGCGCATCGGCATGCCCGCCGCGACGAGCATCGCCGACATCGTGAAGCCGATGACGAGTGCCGTCCCCAGGTCGGGCTGGGAGGCGATGAGCAGCGCCGCGGCGCCCGCCACCAGCAGCAGCGGGCTGATCACCCCCTTGAGCGTCTGCAGCCGCTTGGGCTTGCCGGCCAGCAGCGACGCCGCGTACAGCACGAGCGACAGCTTCATGATCTCGCTGGGCTGGAACTGCAGCGGGCCCGCGCCGATCCAGCGGCGCGCGCCGTTGACCTCCACCCCGATGCCCGGGATCTTCACCGCCACGAGCAGCCCGAAGGAGATGACGAGCATGATCGGGCCGAAGCGCTGCGCCAGCTCGAGGCCGCGCCGCGCCATGACCTGCATGAGGACCAGTCCGAACGCCCCGTACATGAGGTACTTCACGAGGTAGGTCGAGCCGTCCCCCGTGCCCTCGAGCAGGGTCCGCGCCGAGGAGGCGCTGTAGACCATCACCGCCCCTCCGGCCATGAGGCACAGCGTCGCCGTCAGGAGGATCTGGTGCTCGAGCGGATATGCGTGGGCAGTTCGACGCCAGGGCCTCTTCACGCCCCGGAGCTTCGACGCGCGCGGACCAGCTCCTTGAACGCGCGCCCGCGCGCCTCGTAGTCGGCGAACTGGTCGAAGGACGCGCACGCGGGCGACAGGAGCACGACGTCGCCCTCGCGCGCCCGCGCGGAGGCCCGCGCGACGGCCGTGTCCAGGTCGCCGCACGGCTCGCCGCCGACGGCCTCGCCGATGCGCTCGGCGTCCTCGCCGATGAGGTACACCCGAATTCGCCCCCGCCCGCCCGCCGCGCGCAGCGGCGTGAAGTCCTGGCCCTTGCCCCGCCCGCCGAGGATGAGGTGCACCGGCGCGGTGAACGAGGCGAGCGCGACGAGCGTCGAGGCGACGTTCGTGGCCTTCGAGTCGTTCACGTAGAGGACGCCGTCGATGCGGTCGACCTCCTCGAGCCGGTGCTCGACGCCGGCGAACGTCGCGAGGCCCGGGCGCGGATCGACGCCGCGGGCCAGCGCGACGGCGGCGGCCGCGGCGGCGTTGGCGAGGTTGTGCGGCCCGCGCAGCCGGACCTCGATCCGCTCCCCCTCGTGCACGAGCGCGCCGTCGCGGATCTCCAGCGGCGCCACCCGGCGGGCCGCGCCGGGCACGTCGATCGGCGCGAGCGCGATGTCCTCGGGACCCTGACGCGCGAAGGCCTGGAGCTTGGCGTCGCGGTAGGCCTCCAGCGTGCCGTGGCGGTCGAGGTGGTCGGGCTCGAGGTTCAGCAGGATCGCCGCCTCGGGCGCGAACGCCAGCGTGTCCTCGAGCTGGAAGGAGGACGCCTCGCAGACGACGGTCGCGCCGTGCAGGTCCTCGCCGGCCAGCGACGCGTAGGCGGTCCCGACGTTGCCGACGACCCGGACCGGCTCCCCGGCCGCGCGGTGGATCGCGCCGAGCAGCTCGACGGTCGTCGTCTTGCCGTTCGTGCCCGTCACCGCGATCGTCTCGGCGTCGACGAGCCGCCACGCGAGCTCGAGCTCGCCCATGACCGGGACGCCCCGCCGCCGCGCCTCCGCGACCACCGGCGCCTGCGCGGGGACGCCGGGGACTTCACGACCGCGGCGACCCCGTCGAGCTGCGCCAGCCCGTCCGTGCCGATCACCGCCGGGATGCCCTGGGGCACCTCCGGCGTGCCGGAGTCGACGACGAGGACCTGCTCCCCCGCGCCAGCAGCGCTCGCGCGGCCGCCACGCCCGAGCGTGCAAGGCCGACCACGAGGTAGGGGCCGCCCGGGAGCGGCGGTCTCACGTGATCGACGCCTGGTAGATCGTGAAGCCGCTCGCGGCGCAGATCGCCGCGACGATCCAGAACCGCAGGATGATCTTCGTCTCCGACCACGCCATCAGCTCGAAGTGGTGGTGGATCGGCGCCATGAGGAACACCCGTTTCCGGAAGGCCTGGAACGAGAAGACCTGGATGAGCACGCTCAGCGCCTCGATCACGAAGATCGCGCCGAGCAGGAGCAGCAGGATCTCCGTCTTCGTCATGATCGCCATCCCGGCGATCGCGCCGCCCAGCCCCAGCGACCCGGTGTCCCCCATGAACACCGTCGCCGGGAAGGCGTTGAACCACAGGAACCCGACGCACGCGCCGACGAGGCAGCCGGAGAGCACCGCGAGGTCGTGGAAGCCCGCGGTGATGAACGTGATGCCGATGTACGCGAGCAGCACGATCGCCGCGCACCCCGCGGCGAGCCCGTCGAGGCCGTCGGTCAGGTTCACGGCGTTCGTCGTGCCGGCCACGACGAGGTAGATGACGACGAGGTACGGCAGCCCGCCGAGCGCGGACAGGTCGATCTGGTAGTCGATGATCCGCAGGCGCAGCGTCTCGTCGAGCCCCGCCTGCTGCGTCGCGACCCACCACAGGCCGATCGAGACGAGGATGGTCACGCCGAGCTTCACGCGTCCCCGCAGGCCGAGCGACCTGCGATGGACGAGCTTGAGGTAGTCGTCGGCGAACCCGAGCAGCGCGCACAGCACCGCCGCGCCGTAGACCCCGACCGCCCGCCAGTCGTAGTCCGACAGGATCAGGAACGGGATCGAGATCGCGACGAAGATGACGATGCCGCCCGCCGTCGGCGTGCCCGCCTTCGCGTGGTGGCCCTCGGGGCCCTCCTCGCGGATGACCTGGCCGAACTCGCGCTCGCGGACCGCCGCGATGAACTTCGGCGACAGGAAGATGCAGATGAGCAGCGCGGCGCTGCCCGCGATCAGGACCTCACCCATGCTGCTGCAGCGCCTCGGTGACGGCTTCCAGACCGACGCCCCTGGACGCCTTCACGAGCACCGTGTCCCCCGGCGCGACGAGCCCCGTCACGAGGGTCGCGGCCGCCGCAGCGTCGGCGACGCGGTGCGTCGCGCCGCCGAACGTCCCGGCCATGTGCGCGGCGCGCGGGCCGACCGTCACGAGGACATCGACGCCGCGGTCGCGGGCGTGCTCCCCGATCTCCTCGTGGAAGCGGCCCTCGCCGGGCCCGAGCTCGAGCATGTCGCCGAGCACCGCGACGCGGCGCCCGCCCGCGGTCGCGGCGAGCTCATCGAGTGCGGCTCGCATCGACATCGGGTTGGCGTTGTAGCAGTCATCCAAGACGACCACGGGCCCCGGAAGCTCGATCCGCTGGCCCCGCCGAGCGCTCAGGAGGACGTCGATCGGGCCGTGCGGCTCGACCCCGACGGCCCGCGCGGCGGCCAGCGCCGCCATGCCGTTGCGGGTCATGTGGGCCGAGGTGAACGGCAGCTCGACGCCGCCCAGGTCGTCGACGTCGCCGCCGGGGCCGAAGGTCACGGTTCGCACGTCGACCCGCAGGTGCGGCGCGAGGAGCGGCTCGCCGGCGGGAACGACGGCGGTGCCCCCGGGACGAAGACCGTCGATGACGCCCGCCTTCTCCGCGGCGATCGCCTCGAGCGTCCCGAGCTGCTCGAGGTGCACCGGGCCGATGTTCGTGATGAGCCCGACGTCCGGCTCGGCGATCGCGACGAGCTCGGCGATCTGCCCTGCGCCCCGCATCGCCATCTCGAGGACGAGGACCTCGGTGCCCTCCGGCGCGCCGAGGATCGTGAGCGGCAGGCCGATCTCCGTGTTGAGGTTCTGCGCGGTGGCGGTCACCCGCCTGCCGGTCGCGACCATCGCGGCGAGGAGGTCCTTCGTGGAGGTCTTGCCGGTGGAGCCGGTGACGCCGATGACCCGGGCGCCGAGCTCGCGGCGCCAGGCGACCGCGAGCGCCTGCAGCGCGGCCAGCGGGTCCTCCGCCTCCAGGACGCGGCCGTCGCCGACCGCGTGACCGGGGCCGATGAGCACGCCCCAGGCGCCCGCGTCCAGCGCGGCCGCCGCGAAGCTGCCCCCGTCGACGTGCTCGCCGCGCAGCCCGACGAAGAGGTCCCCCGGGCGGACGTCGCGGGAGTCGATCGTCACGCGCTCGGGACCGGCTCCGTCGGTCGGGGCGGGCGGGGACAGGATCCGCGCGCCCGCGGCCTCCGCGACGCGGCTAGGCGACCACGCGCGCACGCAGGGCCTCCCTCGCGACCGCGACGTCGTCGAACGGGATCTTCCGGCCGCCCGCGAGCTCCTGGCCCTGCTCGTGGCCCTTGCCGGCGACGAGCAGCACGTCGCCGTCGCGGGCGAGCGACACCGCGAGCTCGATCGCGGCGCGGCGGTCGGGCTCGACGCGGACGTCCCGGCGGCCGACCCCGGCGACGATCTCGGCGACGATCGCGTCCGGGTCCTCCGAGCGGGGGTTGTCGGAGGTGATGACGACCTCGTCGGCCAGGCGCCCGGCGACCTCGCCCATGATCGGGCGCTTGCCGCGGTCGCGGTCCCCGCCCGCGCCGAAGACGACGATGACGCGCCCGCGCGTGAGGTCGCGCGCGGCGTCCAGGACCGACTCGAGCGCGCCGGGCTTGTGCGCGTAGTCGACGAGCACCGCGAACCCCTGGCCCTCCTCGACGGGCTCCAGGCGTCCGGGCACCGGCGCGGCCGTGCGCAGCGCCGACGCGATGGCGGCGTCGTCGACGCCGAGCGCCCGGGCGACGACGACGGCCGCGAGCGCGTTGGCGACGTTGAAGCGCCCGCGCAGCGGGGAGCGCAGGTCCAGCCGCGTGCCCCCGCGGTCGACGACGGCGAAGTCCGTGCCCTCGAGGCCCGGGCGCACGTCGACGGCGCGCACGTCGGCGTCGCCCTCGACGGACACCGTCGTGACGTCCATCTCGGCGGCCAGGCGCGCGCCCCAGGCGTCGTCGACGTTGACGATCCCCACCCGCGGACCGGCCTCGAAGAGCCGGCGCTTGGCGAGGAAGTACTCCTCCATCGTCGGGTGGAAGTCGAGATGGTCCTGGCTGAGGTTCGTGAACACCGCGACGGCCCAGTGGATCGCGTCCGCGCGGTGCAGCTCCAGCGCGTGGCTGGAGACCTCCATCGCGCAGGCGGCGTCGCCGCCGTCGGCCATCTCGGCGAACGCGGCCTGGAGGTCGACGGCCTCCGGCGTCGTGCGCGCGAGGGTCCCCTCGCGGCCGGCGACGACGCTCTTCACGGTCCCCAGCAGCGCGGTGCGACGGCCGGCGCCCTCCAGCAGCTCGCGGACGAGGAACGAGGTGGTCGTCTTGCCGCTCGTCCCGGTGATGCCGACCACGTCCAGCCGGGCGCTGGGATCGCCGTGGAACCGGGCGGCGACGGGCGCCATCGCGGCGCGGACGTCATCGACCTGCACCTCGGGCACGCCGAGCCCGAGCGGGTGGTCGACGACCAGCGCCACGGCGCCGTTGGCGATCGCCTCGGGCGCGAAGTCGTGCCCGTCACGCGTGAAGCCGCGCACGCAGAAGAACAGCGCGCCGGGCTGCACGCTGCGTCCGTCGTACGCGAGGCTCGTGACCTCGGGGTCGCCCTGGGCGTGCGGGAAGAGCTCGCGCAGCCGCATCGACCCGGCACCCTAGCTGGGAGGGATCCCGAGATACGGGAGGGCGAACTGCGCGATGCGCTGGAAGGCGGGCGCTGCGACGCTGCCGCCGTAGATGCCGCCCTTCGGCTCGTCGACCGTGACCGTGACGAGCAGCTTGGGGTCGTTGGCGGGCGCGAAGCCCACGAACGAGGCGACGTACGCCGACTCCGAGTACGTGCCCGTCTTCGGGTCGATCTTGTTCGCCGTGCCGGTCTTGCCGGCGAGCGTGTAGCCGTCGATCGCGGCCTCGGTGCCGGTCCCGCCGACGCGGATGACGCCCTCGAGCATCTTGCGGACCTCGGTGGCCGTGAACGGCGAGATGATCCGCTTGCCCTTGGGCAGCGCGACGCGCTTGCCGTCGATCGACTTGATCATCTGCGGCGTGCGCAGGATGCCGCCGTTGGCGATCGTCGCGTAGGCGGCCGCGAGCTGGACGGCGGTGACGGCCTCGCCCTGGCCGATCGGCAGGTTGCCCATCGAGGAGCCCGAGTACTTGTCGAGCGGGAGGACGAGTCCCTGCTCCTCGCCCGGCAGCGCGATGCCCGACTTCGTCCCGAACCCGAAGCGCCGGACCCACTCGTCGAAGCGCTTCGCGCCGAGCCGCTGGCCGATCATGATCGTGCCGACGTTCGATGACTGCGCGAGGATCTCGGCGGTCGACAGCGAGACCGCGCCGCGGTCGTGCGCCTCGCCGATGAGCCGGTCGGCGACCTGGATCTTCGGCGGGAGGCTGAACATCGTGTCGGGCTTGACGAGGCCCTCCTGCAGGGCGCCGGCGACCGTGACGATCTTGAAGGTCGAGCCCGGCTCGTAGACGTCGCCGACGGTCCGGTTCTGCCAGGCGGCGGGCGGTGCGCCGGCCACGTCGTTGGCGTTCACGCCCGGCCAGTTGGCCATCGCGAGCACCTGGCCCGTGCGCGGGTCCGTCACGAGCGCGGTCGCGCTCTTCGGCTTGTACGCCTGGCCGACGCCGCGGAGGACCTCCTCGGCCTTGGCCTGGATCTGGGCGTCGAGCGTGAGCTGGATGTCGTGCCCCGGCTTCATCGGGGTCGTGTCCCTGATCGAGATCGGCTCGCCGAGGGCGTCGCGCACGATCCGCCGCTCGCCGTCCTTGCCGTGCAGCGTCTTCTCCTCGCGGTACTCCAGGCCCGCGCCGCCGATGCCGTCGGACTTCACGGTGCCGAGGACCTGCGACGCCAGCCAGTCGCGCGGGTACTCGCGGCGGCTCGTCGGCGTGAGGTCGACGCCGGCGATGTCGAGCTTGCGGACCTTCGCGGCGCGCCCCGAGGGCAGCTTGCGCGAGAGGTAGACGAAGCCGCTGCGCTCGGTGAGCTTGTCGAGCAGGTCGCCCACCGGGACGCCGAGGATCGGGGCGAGCTTCGCGGCCGTGCCCCGCGGGTCCTTCACGAGGTACGGCGTCGCGGAGACGTCGCTCGCGGGCTCGGACACCGCGAGCTCGGTGCCGGTGCGGTCGGTGATCGACCCGCGCTGCGCGGGCAGCGCGACGTCGACGACCTGCTGCGTCGCGGCGGCGTTCTTGAGGGTGCTGGCGTTGACGAGGCCGACCCAGCCGGCGCGCAGGACGGCGATGCCGAGCAGGACGAGGAAGACCGCGAAGAGCAGGCCGATGCGGCGCTGCGTCAGCCCCACCGGGCCTAGCCTCCCGGCGTCGCGACGGCGCCGCCGGCCGGCGTCACCGCCTGTGCTGTCTGCTGCTGCGGCTGGGCCGCGGGCGCCTGCGGCTGCACGGGCTGCTGTTGCTGCTGGGTCTGCGCCTGGGTCTCCTGTGCGACGGCCGGCTGCTGGGGCTGCTGCGGCTGCTGGGCTGCTGCTGCGGCTGCTCAGGCGTCGTCGCGGCGGCGGGTGCCTGCGCCTGCGTCTGCGCCTGGGGGGTCGCCGCCGGATCGACGGTGGCGGGCGCGGGCGTGGCGCCCGGCGCCTTCTCGGCCGACTCGGGCGCCAGGGCGATCGCTCCGGTGCCGACGCCGGCCTCGACCGCGGCCTTCGCCTGGGCGGCGAGATCCGGGTCGGCGGGCTTCATGGTCTTGGCCGCGCGCGTGGCGTCGGTCGCGTGGACGTCCGTGTAGCGGACCTCGCCGGCGTTCGGCATGACCAGCCCGAGCTGCTGGGCCTCCGTGGCGATCCGGTCGCCGGAGCCGAGGCGCGAGACCTCCAGGCGCAGCGCCGTGTTCTGCTGCTCGAGCGTCGTGGCCTTCTCGACCGCGCGGCCGATGCCGGCGTTCAGGCCGAGCATGTGGACCTGCATCGCGACGATGCCGATGAGCGCGACGGCGATGACCGCGACCCACGTCCGCCCCCGGATGAGCCGGTCGAGCGCGCGGGAGTCGGGCAGCGTGCGGGCGAGGCCGGCCGCGCCGACGAGGATCCCCGGCGCAGTGGTCGCGGCGGCGGGACGGGTCCTGGTCGGGCCGGAGACGCGCCGCGGGCCGGGAACGGGACGCAGCGGGCGCGGGGCCGCACGGCCTGCGTGCGTCGCGCGACGCGCGGCGGTCGCCGGTCTGCTCATACCTGGTCCTTCCGTGATGACGCAGACCCGAGAACGGAGGCTCTGCCGACGGTCATGCCGTGTCCTTCAATTTGCGGGCGGCGCGCAGCCGCGCGGAGGCGGCCCGCGAGTTCTCGGCGACCTCGGCCGATCCGGCGACGATGGACCGGCGGTTGAGCAGCTCGGCACGCGGCTCGCCGCCGCACACGCACACCGGGAGGTCGGGCGGGCAGGTGCACCCGCGCGCGAGGTCGACCAGGAAGCGCTTCACGCGCCGGTCTTCCAGGCTGTGGAAGGAAATCCCTGCAAACCGGCCTCCGATGCCGAGGACGCGCCACGCGAGCGGCAGCGCCGAGTCGAGCTGTCCGAGCTCGTCGTTGACGGCGATCCGGATCGCCTGGAAGGTGCGCTTGGCCGGATGCCCGCCCGCGAACCGCGCCGGGGCGGGAACCGCGGCGGTGACGACGTCGACGAGCTCCATCGTGGTGTCGATCGACCCGCGCGCACGTGCGCGCACGATCCCGCGGGCGATCTGGCGGGCGTAGCGCTCCTCGCCCAGGTCGCGCAGCGCGCGGGAGAGCTCGCGCTCGTCCCACTCGTTGACGACCTCCCGAGCGGAGAGCTCGAGCGTCGGGTCCATCCGCATGTCGAGCGGGGCGTCGTAGGCGTAGGAGAAGCCGCGCTCGCGCGTGTCGACCTGCATGGAGGACATGCCGAGGTCCATGAGCACGGCGTCGGCCCGCACGTCCTCGTCGGCGAGCGTCGCCAGCCCCTCGACGAAGTCCGCGCGCACGAACCGCGTCGCGCACGCGACCTCGGCCGTGAACTCGTCGAAGCGGGCCTCCGCATCGGGATCGCGGTCGATCGCGATGAGCAGGCCGTCGGGCCCGAGGCGCTCGGCGATCGCACGCGCGTGCCCGCCTGCGCCGAACGTGCAGTCGACTGCGACGCCGCCGCGCGGCGGAGCCAGGAGATCGACCGTCTCGTGCAGAAGCACGGGGACGTGGGTGGCGGTCATGTCAACCAGGATGGCCAAGGCGCTCGGTGATGCCGGCGATCTCGCCGGTCAGGTCGCTGTTGAAGTCCTGCCAGGTCGTGCGGTCCCAGACCTGGAGGGACTCGGAGGCACCGGTCACGACGACCTCCTTGCGCAGTCCGGCGTGCTCGATGAGTGCGGCCGGGAGCTGCACGCGCCCGGCCGAGTCCAGCTCGGTGTCGAAGGCGTTCGCGGAGAACCAGAGGCGCATGCGGCGGGCGTCGGAGGACATGGGGTTCAGCCCCTGCAGCGAGCGCTCGACGACGGCGTCGTACGCGTCGGGAACCCAGAGGTCGACGTTGCGCTCGAGGCCCTTGGCGAGAACGACCCCCCCGCTGAGCTCGGCGCGGAACTTGGCCGGGACGGTGAGGCGGTTCTTTGCATCGAGCGAGTAGTCGAAGGAGCCGCGGAAGGCCATGAGTTCAAGGAGGTGAGCCGGCCTGGAGAGGTGGGAGGAGCCCCTCCAGCCCGGCTCGCAGGAGCGACAGTAACCCACTTTCCCCCACTCAGCAACTCTCAATGCACCCGATCCCCCACCGTGCATCCCCGACGACCCATCCGCGGCGTGTTCGTCGCGGCATTTGCAGGGCTTTCGCAGGTGGGGCGCGGTGGGGCGCGACGGCCCGGGAACCCGGGCGTCTCCGTGCACCACGCGCGGACGCACGAGGACTTGCAGCCTCGGGGCCGGTTCCGCCGGTCGGTGTGCATCGCTCTCAGGGCTCGCACCCCCCGGTACCGTCGGGGCACGTGTCCCCCGCCACACCGACCCGACGTCTGGGCCTCGCGGTGCTCGCTGCCCTCCTCGTCGCGGTCGTCGCCGGCTGCGGCTCGAAGGAGGAGACATCCGCGGATCCGGCAGCCGTCGTCCCCGCACGCGCGCCCGTGTACGTGGAGGCGACGATCCCTCCGCCGGGCGCGACGCGCGACGACGCGCTGGCCGCGGCCCGGAAGGTGCTCGGCACCGACGACCCCGTCGGGCGGCTGCAGGAGCTGTTCCGTGGGAAGGGCGGCAAGGGCGACGTCGAGCCCTGGATCGGAGATCGCGTCGGTGCCTTCTCGCTCGTCGGGTCGACCGGATGACGGCGCGTACGTCGCCGCGACCTCCGACGTCGACGCGGCACGCGACTGGGTCGCCGATCAGGGCGGCAGGACGCAGCGCTACGAGGACGTCGACATCCGCATCGGCGCCGGCGGCACCGCGTACGCGGTCGTCGAGGACCGCGTCGTCGTGGGCACCCCGGCCGCCGTCCGCGCGACGGTCGACGCCGCCGGGGGCGACGACCTCGCCTCGTTGAGCGCGTTCAAGGAGTCCCTGGACCGCGTCGAGGGCGACGACGGCATCGGCCGCGGCTACCTCGCGCTCCGCGCGCTGCTCGAGGGCCGGACGGCACCGTCCTCCGGCGGGATGGTCGGGTCGCTGGCGACGGGCCTGGTGACGGGATCGCTGCCGACGGCGGTCGGCATGCGGTTCCACGCCGACGGCTCGGCCGTGCGCGTCGATCTCGCGGGCGTCGGCGGCGCCGATCTCGGCCCGCGCCCGGACCCCGCCTTCGTCGCCGGGCTCACCGGCGACGCCTGGCTGGCGATGGGGCTCGGGCAGGTCGGCGCGCGGCTGAAGGAGCAGCTCGGCGGATCGGGGCCGATCCTCTCCCTCGTCGGCGCGCAGTCGGGGCTCGACATCGACAAGGACCTCCTCGCCTGGATGGGCGAGGGCGCGGTCTTCGTGACCGGCGACTCCCCCGCGACGATCGGCGGCGCGCTCGTCGTGCAGTCGAAGGACCCGACGGCCATGCGCGCGGCGATCCCGAAGCTCGCGTCGCTCGTCACCCGCTTCGCGGCCGGCTCGAGCACCCGCGAGCTGCACGCGGCGGGCGTGGACGCCGGGATCGCGATCCGCGCGCAGGGCGTCCCCGCGCCGGTCGAGATCGCCGCCGCCGGCGACCGGTTCGTGATCGCGGTGGGCCGCGACGCGCTGCGCGAGGCGATCTCGCCCACGTCGCGGCTGGGCGACGACCCCGACTTCCAGTCCGCCGCCGCGACGCTCGGCGACGGCCTGAAGCCGACGATGTTCATCGGCGCGCGCGAGGCCACCCCACTCGCGTCGGTGCTCGCCGGTCGCACGGGCGCGAGCGTGCGCGAGGTCCGCGAGGCGCTCGGCAGGTTCACCGCCGCCGTCGCCGCCGACCGCGGCGAGCGGCGCTGGCGAGCCTCTATCGGACTGCGCTGATGTAGTGGGGCAGCAGGCCGCCCCAGCCGCGCTCGTTGGCCTCGCGGCGGTCGGGACCGCGGGCGCCGAGGCGCTCCCAGCCGCGGTGCTCGATCGACACCGTCGTCCCGCCCTCCGGGCGCGCGTCGAAGCGGATCTCGACCTCGGTGGCATCGGCCTCGTCCTGGCGCAGGTGCCAGGTGTAGACGAGACGGTGGGGCGGTTCCCAGGCGAGGATCCGCCCCCAGTCGGCCTCGCGGCCGTCGGCGGTGCGCTCGAAGATCCGCCCACCCGGGCGCGGCTCGAGGATCACCGCGAGACCCGGCTCGCCCGCGACGGTGTGGCTCGTCGGCCACCAGGTCGACGTCCGCGCGGTCCAGGTCGTGAAGGCGTGCTCGACGCCGCAGTCGACGTCGAAGCGCAGGTGCAGCGCCTCGGTCACTCGCGCGTGTTCTCCGCCGTCATGGTGAAGCGGCGCGCCGCGTCGCCCCAGACCGTCTCGAGGTAGGCCTTCGCCGCCTCCATCCCCTCGTCGTGCAGGCGATAGAGGCGCCGGGTGCCCTTGGGCTCGGCGCAGACCAGCCCGGCGCCGCTGAGCAGCCGCAGGTGGCGCGAGACCGCGGGGCGGCTGATCGGCAGCGCGTCGGCCAGCGTCTTCACGGAGCACTCGCCGTCGCGCAGGCGCTCGAGGATCGCCCGGCGGTGGGGGTCGGCCAGGGCCTCGAAGACGCCGTGCTCCATCCCATCGATGGTAACGAGCCCGCTACGGTAACTTGCGCGTTACCGACAATGGAGGAGGCTGACGTGGCCGGCACCCGAGAGGACCCCTGGCAGCTCACGACCCCGAGCGGCGGCAGCGAGTACAGCGCGTACCGCGCGCCGGACGCCGATCCGCCCGCGCTCGTGGTCCAGGTCGGCAAGACCGAGCTGCGCTACCACCTCCGGGCGCTCGAGGACCTTCCCGCCATGCTTCGCGCGCACGGGGACTGGATGCCACTCGGCAGCGCCGACGAGGGGAAGGCCGCGGCCGACGGCACGGTCGAGGCGTGGGCGCGGTCGGAGGACAACCCGGTCGGCGGGTGGTACGGGCTCAAGAAGGGGCTGCGCGGGCGGTTCGCCAATTACGTCCCGCCGGTCCTCGAGGCGCTCGGCGGCGTCGAGGTCGAGCACAAGGCGCGCGGGAACCGGATGCGCGCGGTCTGACCCTCCCCTCCCGTTCGCCCGGTGAAGACTGGCCCGGCGGGACGGGCCTCGGAGGCGGTGCCTCGGTATCGTCGCCGCGCCCTGTCCTGACGTGGAGAGCGAGAGAGCTTCGTGATGAACAGCCTGGAGATCGCCCAGCAGGCCACCCTGGTGCCCATCGACCAGATCGCCGAGCAGGCCGGTCTACAGCCCGAAGAGGTGGAGCCCTACGGGCGGTACAAGGCGAAGATCTCGCTGTCGGCGCTGGATCGTCTGTCCGACCGCCCCGACGGCAAGCTCATCTGCGTCGCCGGCATGACGCCGACGGCGGCCGGCGAGGGCAAGACGACGACGCTCGTCGGGCTCACGCAGGGCCTCGGCGCGATCGGCAAGAAGTCGCTCGCCGCGCTGCGCGAGCCGTCGCTGGGCCCGGTGTTCGGCGTGAAGGGCGGCGCGGCCGGTGGCGGCTGGACGCAGATCGTCCCGATGGAGGACCTCAACCTCCACTTCACCGGGGACATGCACGCGATCGGCGCGGCGAACAACCTGCTCGCGGCGATGATCGACGCGCACATCCACCACGGCAACGAGCTGGGGATCGACCTCAACAACATCACGTGGCGCCGCGCGATCGACATGAACGACCGCTCGCTGCGCAACAACGTGATCGCGCTGGGCGGCCGGACGAACGGGCAGCCGCGTGAGACCGGCTTCGACATCACGGCCGCGTCCGAGGTCATGGCGCTCATGGCCGTCACGCGCGATCTCTCCGACCTGCGCGAGCGGCTGGGCAAGATCACGATCGGCTACTCGCGCGAGGGCAAGGCGATCACCGCGGAGGACCTGGGCGCCGCGGGCGCGATGACGGTCCTCCTGAAGGACGCGCTGAAGCCGAACCTCGTGCAGACGCTCGAGGGCCAGCCGTGCCTCATGCACACCGGCCCGTTCGCGAACATCGCCAGCGGCAACAACTCGCTCGTGGCCGACCGGATCGGCATGAAGGTCGCCGACTACATCGTCACCGAGTCGGGCTTCGGCGCCGACATGGGCATGGAGAAGTTCTTCGACATCGTCTGCCGCTTCGGCGACCTCACGCCGAGCGCGGTCGTGCTCGTCTGCACGGTGCGGGCGATCCGCCACCACGCCGGCGGCGACGACGGCGACCTCGAGGAGGGCTTCGCCAACGTCGCCCACCACCTGCAGACGATCAAGAAGTTCGGGCTGCCCGCGGTCGTGGCCGTCAACCGCCGCCCCGGCGACTGCGACGAGGACGTCGAGGCCGTGCGCCAGCTCGCGCTGAAGCGCCGGCGCGCACGGCGCGGAGATCAACGACGGCTTCACGGAGGGCGGCAAGGGCGTCGCCAAGCTCGCCGAGGCGGTCGTCGCCGCGTGCGATTCGCCGAGCGACTTCAAGCTGCTGTACCCCGACGAGGCATCGATCGAGGACAAGATCGAGGCGGTGGCCAAGGAGGTGTACGGCGCGGGCGAGGTGACCTACTCCGCGGCGGCGCGCCAGAAGATCGAGCAGTTCACGAAGGACGGCCTGGCGAGCTTCCCCGTCTGCATGGCCAAGACGCAGCTGTCGCTGACCGCCGACCCCAAGCTCCTCGGCGCGCCGAAGGGCTTCGAGATCCACATCCGCGACATCCGCGCCTACACGGGCGCCGGGTGGCTCGTCCCGCTGTGCGGCGACATCATGCAGATGCCGGGCCTCGGCGCGAAGCCCGCCGCGCTGAACATCGACATCGGCTCGGACGGCAACACGGTCGGCCTGTTCTAGGCGCGATGCCCTTCGCCGACCGGCCTCTGCGCGACGTGCTCTCCGAGCTCGCCGCGCGGCAGCCGGTCCCGGGCGGGGGCGCGTCGGCGGCCTGGGCGTGCGCCCTCGGCGCAGGGCTCGTGGAGATGGCGGCGGCGTACGGCGACCTCGACGCGATCGGCGGCGAGGCGCGTGAGCTGCGTGCCCGCGCGCTGGAGCTCGCCGAGCGCGACGGCGAGGGCTACGCCCCGGTGCTCGAGGCGCTGAGGATGGACCGGTCCGATCCCGCCAGGGCGGCGCGGCTGGCCGACGCGCTGTCGGCGGCCGCGGACGCGCCGTTGCAGATCGCGCTGGCGTCGGCCCGCGTCGCGGAGATCGCGGCGGCGGTCGTGCGCGACGGCACCCTGCACCTGCGCGGCGACGCCGCGGCGGCCCGCGCCATCGCGGCCGGCGCGTGCGAGGCGGCCGCCGGCCTCGTGGAGATCGACGTCGGCGGGCGCGAGCCGCCCGACCCGCGCGTCGAGCAGGCGCGCGACGCCGTGCGCCGCGCCCGCGCGGCCTAACTCCAGAGCTTCGCCGAGGCGATGGCCGCGCCGTCGGACAGCGCCTGCAGCTTCGCCCACATGATCTGCGGGTGCACGCGGCTCAGGTACGGCGTCTGGGCGAACCCGCAGTCCGTGCTGGCGATGACCCGTTCGCGCCCGACGAGCTCGGCGAGGCGGACGATCCGCTGCGCGACGAGCTCCGGATGCTCGAGGACGTTCGTGGAGTGGCTGATGAGCCCGGGCAGCAGGACGCGGTCCTCCGGCAGCTCGACGTCGCGCCACACCTCCCACTCGTGCTCGTGGCGCGGGTTGGCCTGCTCGAGCGAGTAGCCGCCCACGCGGACCCGGAGGATGAGGTCGACGATGTCGCGCAGCTCGACGTCGTTGGAGTGCGGCCCGTTCCAGCTCCCCCAGCACACGTGGTAGCGCGCGCGCTCCGGCGGGATCCCCTCGAGCGCGCGGTTGAGCGCCTCGACGCGCAGCTCCGCCCACTCGCGGTACTCGGCCATCGACGCGGGCGGGACCATCGTGTCGTACATCGTCGCCAGGAAGGCGTCGTCGACCTGCAGGCTCAGGCCGGCGTCGACGATCGCGCGGTACTCCTCGTTGAGCGCGTCGGCGAGGGCGAAGATGAACTCCTCGTCGCTGCCGTAGTGCTCGTCGACGCGGATCGGCACCGCGCTCGACGGCGCGACGACCGGCAGGAAGCCCTCCGTGACGCCGGCGGCGTCCATCCCCGCCTTGAGGTCGGCGATGTCGCGCGCGATCGCCTCCTGGCCCGCGTAGCGGATCGGCCCGACGCAGACGGCCTGGCCGCGGTCGCGCACGCCGCTGGCGATCGGGTTGCGACGGAAGTAGTCGTCGTAGAACTCGTCGTAGTCGCGCCGGTCGCGCCCCTGGCGGGACGGATCCTGGGGACCGATGTGCGCCCGTCGGCTCGAACGGGCGCTCCTCGAAGCCGTCGAGGCGGTCGCGGATGTACCACGCCCACGTGAACGTCTTGCCGAACTCGCCGTCGCTCACGACGTCGATCCCGACCTCCGCCTGGTGACGCACGACCTCGGCGACGGAGTCGCGCAGGCACGCCTCGAAGGCCGCGTGGTCGTAGTCCTCGCCGTTCTCCTGGGCGCGGATGAACGCCTGCAGCTCCACGGGCCGCGCCAGGCTCCCGACGTGCGTGACGGCGATGCGGTCGTTCCCCATCGGCGGCAGTCTTCTCGGCGGGCCGCCGGCTCGGCAACCGCCGCGTTCCGCTGCCCGGAACCGGGCTCTTCCACCGTCGGCCGGCGCGGGCGTAGGGTCGCGGCATGACTCCCCGCGCGGAGACGGTCGGATCGCTGCTCCGGCCGCCCTATCTCGCCGAGGCCCGTGCCGCACACGAGGCCGGCACGCTCTCGGCCGACGACCTGCGCGCCGTCGAGGACCGCGCGGTCGACGAGGCGATCGCGCTCCAGGAGGCGTGCGGGCTCGACATCGTCAGCGACGGCGAGATGCGCCGCGGCGTCTTCACCGGCAGCCTGCTCGACGCCATCGAGGGCATCGGCGGACCCCCTCCCCCGCCGACGACCTGGCACGGCGACGACGCCTACGGCACCGAGGACCTGACGCGGACGGTCGCGCGGCACTCGGTGAACGCGACGCTCCGGCGCGTCCGCTCGGTCGCGACCGAGGAGTACGCGTACGTGCGCGACCGCACCGAGCTCCCGGCGAAGGCGACGCTGCCCAGTCCGCTCATGCTCGGCAAGTGGTGGGACCCGGAGACGTCGCCGAAGGCCTATCCGGACCCCTTCGACGCGTTCGCCGACGCCACGCGGATCCTCGAGACGGAGATCTCCGAGCTCGCCGCCCTCGGCTGCCGCTACGTGCAGATCGACGCGACGGACATCGCCACCCTCACCGACCCCGACGTCCGCGGGCAGTACGACGGCCTCGGGATCGGCGCCGAGCGCATGCTGGGCGAGGGCATCGACCTGCTCAACGCGCTCGCCGCCAGCGCGCCCGCGGACGTCACGATGGGCATCCACCTCTGCAAGGGCAACAGCGAGGGCCGCTACATCGCCGCCGGCTCCTACGAGCCGATCGCCGCCCGCGTGTTCCCGCGCCTGGACGCGTACGACGTGCTGCTGCTCGAGTACGACGACGAGCGCTCCGGCGGGTTCGAGCCGCTGACCGAGACGCTCGACGGGCACACCGTCGTCCTCGGGCTCGTGTCGAGCAAGATCCCCGCGATCGAGACCGACGACGAGGTCGTCGCGCGGATCGAGGAGGCCTCGGCGTTCGTGCCCATGGATCGCCTGGCCGTGTCCTGCCAGTGCGGGTTCGCGTCGACGGCCGGCGGCAACAGGGTCACGCCGGAGATCCAGCGCGCGAAGCTCGAGCTCGTGGGCAGGGTCGCACGGCGCATGTGGGACGACTAGGGGAGGGACGCACGTGGACTTCGGGCTCGGCCTCATGGGCTACGAGGGCAGCTGGGACGACGCGCGGTTCGCCGAGGAGCACGGCTTCTCGACCGTGGGCTTCGTCGACTCGCCGCTGCTCGGGGGCGATCCGTTCGTCTGCCTCGGGCTGGCCGCGCAGGCCACGACCGACGTGCAGGTGGGGACGTTCCTGGCGATCCCGGGGCTGCGCACCGCGCCGACGGCCGCGACCGCGATCGCGACGGTGAACAAGATCGCGCCGGGCCGCACGTTCCTGGGCCTCGGCACCGGCTTCACCGGCCGCGCGGTCTTCGGGCTCCCGCGCCTGCCCGCAGGGAAGATGCGCGACTACGCCCTGGAGTGCCGGGCGCTGCTCGACGGCGAGGAGGTCGACCACACGTGGGGCTCGCGGACGAACCCGATCCGCCTGCGCCACAAGGAGGACCTGTACGTCGACACCGACGCGCGCACGCCCGTGTACGTCGGCGCCGACGGGCCCAAGGCGCTCGCGGCGGCGGGCGAGGCGGGCGACGGCTGGGTCGTGACGCTGCAGTACGCGAACGTCATGGGCAACAGCGTCGACGTGTTCTCCGGCTCCTACGCCGCGGTGCGGGCCGCCGCCGAGGAGGCCGGGCGGGAGTCCTTCGACCCGTACACGATCTGGTCGATCTGCGTGTGCGTGCTCGAGGAGGGCGAGTCGCCGGCGTCCGAGCGCGCGCTCGAGCAGGCGGGCCCCGGCGCGATGATGGCCTTCCACGCCTACGCCGACCACCCCGAGATCCGCCCGTACCTGCCCCCGCACCTGCAGGACCGCCTCGACGTCTACGAGCGCGAGGTCCTGGCCCGCTTCGACGTGCCGCGCGACCGCATCCACCAGGAGACCCACCGCGGCCACCTGTCGCATCTCCTGGAGGGCGAGGACAAGGTGCTCACCGAGGAGATCATGCGCGGCGCGGTGCTCGTGGGCACCGCGCAGGAGATCGCCGACGTGCTGAACGGCCTCGAGGCAGCGGGCCTGCGCAACGTGTCCTTCTGGGCGCCGCCCCACCTCACGCGTGAGGTCGTGCTGGACATCGAGACGAAGATCATGCCGTTGGTCAACGGGGGCGCGTGACCGCGCCCGACCACATCGAGGGAAAGCGAGAGGTGCACATGGCCGACACCGGTTCATCGAGCTCGATCGGCGGTCTCCTGGCTGCGCTGGGCGGCCTGAAGGTGCACGACGCCTCGCCGACGATCGACGCCGACATGCCCATGTGGTTCATGTACGAGGCCCCCGAGATCGCGCCGCTGTTCGGGCACGCCGAGGCCGGCGCCGCGGCGAACCGCGTCGCGTTCTCCGAGCACACGGGCACGCACGTCGACGCGCCGTTCCACTTCGACGCCGACGGCCTGACCGCCGACAAGGTCCCCGTCGACGCGATGCTGCTGCGGCCGTTCTGCAAGTTCGACCTCAAGCCCGACGACCACCAGCCCGGCGACCTCATCGGTCCCGAGCACCTCGCGGCAGCCGCCGAGCGCGGCGGGTTCTCGCTCGAGCCCGGCAGCGTGGCGATCATCGAGTTCGGCTGGGACGCCAACCGTCCCGGCGGCGCCAACGGCCGCCCCGACGGCTGGTGGGGCGCCAACGAGCCCGGCCTCTCCCCCGAGGCGTGCACGTACCTGACCGACCTCGGCGTCGTGGCCGTCGCGTGCGACACGCCCGCCTGCGACGTCGCCGCGCGCGACGGCGAGATGCTGGGCGCGCACGGCCACGTCGAGCACTTCCTGCCTCAGGGCATCCTCATCGTCGAGGGCCTCACCGGGCTCGCCGACGTCCCCGCGACGGGGCTCTTCCTCGCCCTCCCGCTGAAGATCGCGGGTGGCACCGGCTCGCCGGTGCGCGTCGTCCTCCTGACCGACTGACCACCAAGGATCCATGCGACTCATCTCCTACCGCGCCGGCGGCGAGACCCGTCTCGGCGCCCGCGCCGGCGACGCCGTCGTCGACCTCAACTCGGTCGACCCGAACGTGCCGACGGACATCGTCGCCCTGCTCGAGGGCGGCGACGCCGCGATGGCCGCCGCCCGTGCGGCGCTCGAGAAGGGCGCCGACCAGACCGAGCACCACGCGCCCGCCGACCTCGAGCTGCTGCCCGTCGTCCCGCGCCCGCCGAAGATCGTCTGCGTCGCGCGCAACTACGCCGAGCACGCCGCGGAGGCGAAGCTCGACGTGCTCTCCGAGCCCAACCTCTTCATCCGCTTCGCGCAGTCGCTCATCGCCGACGGCGCGCCGATCCAGGTCCCGCGGGTCTCCAAGGCCGTCGACTGGGAGGCCGAGCTCGCGGTGATCATCGGCCGCGGCGGGCGGCACGTCTCCAAGGCCGACGCGCTCGACCACGTCGCCGGGTACGCGATCTTCAACGACGTCTCGATCCGCGACTGGCAGATCAAGAAGCCGCCGATCCAGTTCGGCGCCGGGAAGAACTTCGACGGCTCCGGCCCCTTCGGTCCCGACCTCGTGACGGCGGACGAGATCCCCGACCCGGGCGCGCTGGCGATCGAGCTGACGGTCAACGGCGTGGTCAAGCAGTCGAGCACGACCGCGTCGATGATCTTCGACGTCCCGACGATCATCGAGTTCGTCTCGACGTTCACGACGCTGGAGCCCGGCGACGTCATCGCGACCGGGACCCCGTCGGGCGTCGGCAACTTCCGCGAGCCGCCGGAGTTCCTCGTCGCCGGCGACACGGTGCGCATCACGCTCGAGGGCGTCGGCGTGCAGGAGAACCCGGTCATCGACGAGCCGGCGTCGTGACCGTCCGGCCGCGCCGCATCGGCCACATCGGGCTCGTCTCCACCGACCTCGAGCGGCTCGTCGCCTGGTACGAGGAGGTGCTCGGCTTCCAGGTCTCCGACCGGATGCCCTATCCGGACGACGCGCCGTTCTACGAGGGCGTCTGGATGCGCTGCAACTCCGACCACCACGTCGTGTCGCTCTTCGGCCTGAAGGTGGTGCCCGAGCGGCCGCACGATCCGCGCGCGCTGTCGGTGCCGGGCTTCCACCACGTCGCCTTCGAGATGGAGAGCTTCGAGGACCTCAAGCGCATCGCGCGCTACGCCCGCGACAACGACATCCCGATCGCGGGGATGCGCACGGGCGGCCCGGGCGTGCAGCTGCGGGTCTACATCTGGGACCCCGACGACCACATGGTCGAGCTGTTCTGGGGGCTGGACCAGATCGGCTGGGACGGCAGCACGCGCCCCTATCCCCCGCTGCAGACCATCGACCTGGAGACGATGGACATCGACGAGTGGCTGGCGTGGAAGGGCCCGGAGTTCGTGCCCGGCGCGCCGGAGGCGAGCGGCCATGAGTAGCGCGGTCGTCGACAGCATCGGCCACCTGGCGATCCGCACCCGCGACCTCGACGCCGCCGTGCAGCACGCGGTGGAGACGATGGGCATGCGCGAGACGCTGCGCGACGGCGGCACGTCGTACCTGCGCGTCGGCGACGAGCACCACTCGCTGCAGTACGTCGCCGCCGACGAGGACGGCCTCGACCACCTCGGCCTCCTGGCCGCGGGCGAGGCGGGCCTCGCCGAGGCGCGCTCGCGGGTCGCCGAGGCGGGGCTGCAGGTCGTCAGCGAGGGGCCGCTCGATCCGGGCCTGGCCGACGGCTTCGCGTTCGTCGGCCCCGACGACGTGACCTACGAGGTGTACCTCGGGATGCCGCGCGGGGAGGCGCCGTTCTCGCCGACGGGGCTGCGGCCGTCGCGGCTCGGGCACTTCACGATGCACCCCAAGGACCCGCCTGTGGTCGCCGAGTTCCTGCAGACCGTCCTCGGGTTCCGGGTGTCCGATCACGTCGGCCCCGACGGCTTCTTCCTGCGCTGCAACTCCGAGCACCACGGCATCGGGCTGTTCCGCGGGCGCGGGTCGCTGCACCATCACGCGTGGGCGGTGCAGAGCCTCGGGGAGATCGGGCGGATGGCGGATCTGCTCGGCGACCAGCGCCGGCGACCGCTCTGGGGGCCGATCCGGCACAACGTGGGCAACAACATCGCCGTGTACTTCCTGGAGCCGGCCGGCAGCGTCGTCGAGTACTACGCCGACATGGAGCACATCCTCGACGAGGGCTCGTTCGTCGCGCGGTCCTGGGACGCGGAGGACTCGTGGTGGTGGTCGCGGTGGGCCGAGTGGCGCCCGGAGGGCTTCCGGGACCACGGGCTCATGCCGGTCGCGCGCTGAGGGCGTCCTACCGTCTATAGAGCGAGCCGCTCCGAACCGTAGACTGCCGGTGATGACAGCTCCGCTGCCGTTCCGCACGAAGGCCGACATCGTCTACGACGAGCTGCGCGAGCGGATCCTCAGCGGGCGGCTGCAGCCCGGCGACCGCGTGCCGATCAGCCGGGTGGCCCGCGAGCTCGGGGTGTCGGACATCCCGGCGCGCGAGGGCGTCAAGCGCCTGGAGGCCGACGGGCTGCTGGAGTTCGCGACCCACAAGGGCGCGATCGTCCCGCGGATGGGGCGCCACGAGATCGAGGAGCTCTTCGCGATCCGCGCCGAGCTGGAGGCCCTGGCCGTCCGCCGCGCGGCCGAGGAGATCACCCCCGAGCAGCTCGCGGAGCTGCGGCGGATCCTCGACGCGATGGCCGAGGCCGAGGCGGGCGGGGACGTCACCGAGTACGGCCGCCTGAACCGCGAGTTCCACCTCGGCGCCTACGCGGCGCAGTCCTTCGCGCGGCTGCAGACGATGATCGGCTCGCTGTGGGACTCGACGGACTGGTGCCGGCGCATCTTCTCGACGGACACGGAGAGCCTGCGCAGCTCCTCGGCGGAGCACGAGCTGATCTACGAGGCGCTCGCGCACGGCGACGGCGACGCCGCGGCGGCGGCGGTCCGCGCCCAGAAGCAGCGCGCGGCGGACTGGTACCTCGGCCGCGTCGAGGACGCAGCCGCCGAGCCCGCCGCCTAGCCCTCCGGCACCAGCGCCTGCACGAGCGCGGCCGCCACGAGCAGCATCACCGCGGGCACGAGCAGCAGCGCCACCACGAGCTGGATCTGCGGAGCGGCACGCGCCGCCTCGTCGCGCAGCCGTCGCGCGTGCTCGCCCCGCGCCTCCGCGGCGAGGCCCTCGAGCGCGGGCGCGAGCGGGGCGCCGTGGCGGTCGGCGCGGCCGATCGCGGCCGTCAGCGCGGCGATCTCCGGCAGCGGGCAGCGCGCGGCGAGCCGCGCGAGCGCCCGCGCCCGCGGGACCCCGAGCTCGAGCTCCCGCGCGGCGCGGCGCAGCTCGCCGCCGAGCAGGCCGCCGCGCCGCCGCCCCACCTCCCCCAGCGCGCGCCCGGTGTCGAGCCCCGCCTGGACGGCGACGCGCAGCAGGTCCAGCACGTCCGCGACCTCGCGGGCCAGCACCGCCGCGCGGCGCCGCGCCCGCCGGGCCAGCACGACGTCCGGCGCGAGGAACCCCGCCCCCGGCGCCGCCAGGAGCACGACCGGGGCGAGCCGGCCGGGCGCCGCGGCCGCCAGCGGCAGCGCGAGCAGCACGCCGGCGACGGCGCCGCCGGCCTTCACGGCGAGGACGTCGGCGACGCCGATCCCCGGCGGGGCACCGGCCGCCGCGAGCCGCGCTCCGATGTCGCCGGGCTGCAGGCGCAGGCCGGCGCGGCGGCCGAGCGCCCCGAGCAGGCGCGCCAGCGCGCGGCCGTGCCCGCCGGCTCGGCCGCCCGGGCGGCGCCACGTCGCGGCCAGCTCGGCGAGCGCCACGGCCAGCAGCCCGCCGGCGAGCGCGGCGAGGACGACCGTCACGTGCGCACCCTCCCCAGCCGGCGCACCAGCACGAGCGCCGCGAGCTGCAGCACCGCCGCCAACGCGGCGAGGACCGCCGGGATCGGCGCGCTGAGCAGCGTCAGCAGGTAGCCGGGCTGCGCGAGCTCGGCGAGCGCCGCTGCGCCGGCGGGCAGCGCCGTCACGACGCCGGCGGTGAAGCGCGCCTGGGCGGTGGCGGTGCGAGCGTCGGCGGCGACCCGCGCGCTCTCCTCCAGCGAGCGCGCGACGCCGCGCAGCAGGCCCGCGAGGTCGCCGCCCGCGTCGCGCTGCAGCAGGATCGCCGCCACGAGCGTGTCGTAGGCCGGCAGCCCCGTGCGGCGCGCGAGCTTCTCCAGCACGTCTTCGGTGCGTTCGCCGAGCGCGAGCTCCGACGCGCACCGCGCGAGCTGCGCGCCGGCGGCGCCCGGGACACCGCCCGACGCCGCCGCCTCGGCGATGGCGCCGCGGACGGAGTGGCCGCCGGTCAACGCGTCGGCCAGCGAGCGCGCGACGGCAGGCGCGCCCTCGGCGAGCGCGGCGTGCCAGCGCCGCCGCCGGGCGCGCAGCAGCGCCGCGGCCGCCGCCGGGCCCGCCGCCGCGAGCGCGACGGCCGCGAGGACGCCGCCGAGCAACCAGCCCGCCGCGAACAGCACGAACGTGCCGAGCGCCGCCAGCCGCTGGCGCTCCACGCTCGTCGGCTCACGTCCCCCGAGCCCGGTGGCCGCCACCCGCACCAACGTCCGGCGCACGAGCGCCGGGACACGGGCGCGCTCGGCGACAACGAGGACGTCCCACGCCGCGCCCACGGCGCATGCGCCCGCGAGCCCGGCGAGCAGCGGCGCGCCGGTCATGCCGCGTCCCGCAGCCGCGCGGCGACGCCGTCGCCCTGCGGCGCCCGCCACGTCGGCCGGCCGTCGCGCAGCGCGTAGAGCTCGCGCGTGCCCGGGCCGCCGGCCACGCGGACCACCTCCACGACCGACAGCACCCGGCGGCTGCCGTCGGGCATCCGGGACTGGTGGACGACGAGATCCAGCGCGCCGGCGACCTGGTCGCGCACCGCCGCGTGCGGCAGCCCGACGCCGGCCATGAGCGCGAGCGTCTCGACACGCCGCAGCGCCTCCTCCGGCGAGCCGGCGTGCACGGTCGACAGCGAGCCGTCGTGGCCGCTGGACATCGCGGAGAGCATGTCGAGCGCCTCCGGGCCCCGGACCTCGCCGACGATGATCCTGTCGGGCCGCATCCGCAGCGCGTTGCGCACGAGCCGGCGGACGGTCACCTCGCCGCGCCCCTCCAGCGACGCCGGGCCGCGCCTCCAGACGGACCACGTGCGCCTGCTGCAGGCGCAGCTCCGCGGCGTCCTCGACCGTGACGATCCGCTCGCCGCCGGGGATGAACGAGGACAGCGCGTTCAGCGTCGTGGTCTTGCCCGACCCGGTGCCACCGCTGACGAGGACGTTCAGCCGCGCGCGGACCGCCGCCGCGAGCAGCTCGCGCAGCGGCGCCGACCACGTCCCGACCGCGACGAGGTCGTCCGGCGTGAAGCCCGCGCGACGGAAGCGGCGGATCGTGAGCACCGGCCCGTCGACCGCGAGCGGCGGGATGATGACGTTGACCCGGGAGCCGTCCGGCAGCCGAGCGTCCACGAGCGGCTCCGCCTCGTCGACCCGCCGGCCGAGCGGCGCGAGGATGCGCTCGATCGCGTGCCGGAGATCGGCCTCCGTGTCGAACGCGACACCGGCGTCCTCGATCCGGCCGGCCCGCTCGACGAAGACCGAGCCCGGGCCGTTGACCATCACCTCGTCGACGGTCGCGTCGCGCAGCAGCGGCTCGAGCGCGCCGAGCCCGAAGGACCGCTCGACGACGCGGCCCACGAGGTCCTCGCGCGTCTCGGGGTCCAGCACCCCGGCCTCGCGCTCCACGAGCGCGCGGATGCGGGCGTGGAGATCACCGTCCTCCCCGGCGCCCGCCTCGCGTACGAGCCGCTCGCGCAGCGCGGCGGCAAGACCTTCCAGTTCGTCACTCACACCACCGGTAGGCCGCCGGGGGACGATGTTCGCCCCCGAACGCACGACGCCCGCTCGAGGCGGGCGTCGCACAGGAGATCCGGCCCTGGGTCAGTGCGGGCGCGCGATCAGGTGGCTCGGCGGCAGCGGGCCACTCGGGACCGGCCACTGGTTCTTGGCCTCCGGGTCCTCGATGGTCCACTCCTGGCCGATGGGCCGCACCCGGTCGCAGCTCCGGGAGTCCGTGTCGGGGTAGCAGGGGTTGAACGGGTTGACCCACAGGCCGGTGGTGCCCACCGGGTACTTCGGGACCTTGTCGATGATCGCATCGCCGTTGGTGTTGCGGACCGGCGTGCCGTCCGGGTTCAGCCGCGGGACGTCGACGGTCTCCGAGACGCTCCGGATGCCGCGCGTGAGCTCCTCGATGTTCAGGTAGTCGTCGAAGTCCTGGTCGTCGATGCCGTCGACCGTGCCGTCGCCGTCGGAGTCCGGATCGAGCCAGTCGACGCCGTTCTCGTAGGGGGTGCCGCCGACCTCGTCCGCGTACTTCGCCTTCCAGTAGCCAGGCACCATGTGGCCGCTGAGCTCGTCGTAGTTGGAGAGCAGGTCGCCGTCCTCGTCACGCTCCTCGTCCGTCAGGCAGTCGTCGCCGTTCAGGTCGAGGGAGCGCTCGTACGCGTTCGGCATCGTCCAGGTGACGCCGATGGGAAGCGTGAAGCCGAGGTCGACGGGCATCGTCAGGTCGTACGCGGCGATGCCGCGGCACCCGTCGGTCGGATCGGTGTCCTGGCTGGCCTGCAGGCCGTCGCTGTACCACATGCCGGCCTCCGTGAGGCTGTGCCCCGGGTGGCGGGCCCACGCCGTGTACTCCTCGATGCTGTGCAGCGAGTCGCGGTCGTAGTCCGCGGAGCCGTCGGAGCTGTCCAGCGGGTTCGGGTACGGGCGCTTGCGGGGGTACGGCTGCGCTGCGTCACACGGCACGGGGTACTCCGTGCTGGGGCACGAGACGCGGTTCAGCTGGCGCGCGGACTGGTACTCCCAGCCGTCCCCCATGCCGTCGCCGTCGCTGTCCCAGTTGCAGGAGTCGGTCTTCAGGGTCGCCTCGAGCGTGTCGCGGCAGGAGGTCGTTGTCGTCGTCGGTGTCGACCGAGTTGCCCAGGCCGTCGGCGTCGCAGTCGGGATCGACGTGCACCGGGACCGTCACCTGCGCGCCGGACGTGTCGCGTACGACGGTCGGGGTCGCGGGCTTGCCGGTCGTCGGCGTCGTCGGGGTCGTCGCAGCCGCACCGGCCTCGGTCACCACGGGCGACAGCTTCGTCGCGGTGAACGCGCGGCCGAAGCGCGCGGACAGGACGCGCAGGCGGAAGCGCGTCGGGCGCGCGGTGCCGCCCTTCTGGCGCGAGAGGTACTGGGAGAGCTTGGCCGGGATCGTGAGCTTGATCTGCGTCTCCGTCGCCTGCTCGGCCGAGACGAACACCGCGCGCTGGCCGTCGCGCTTGAACACGACCGTGTTCTTGCCCTTGCCGGCGCGGAAGTTGCGTCCGGTGATCGTGAGCTGGTCGCCGATCGCGATGTTCAGCGGGGCGACGTTGCTGACCGTCGGCACGGACGACGTGCGCGCGGTGGCGGCGTTGGCGGCGGCGGGGATCGCCACGGCGAACGCGAGTAGGGCGAGAGCGAGCGTGCGTGCGGTCTTGAGGATCATGGCTGTACCCGTCATCGGCTCCGCCCGGATGCGTTTGACGATGTCCCCCGGCCGCTGGACACACGTCCGGGTCACCCGACCTCCAGCGACGCGTCCGCGCTCAGCCCGGCCCTGCCCCGCGCCCGATCGCCCGGCGCGCGCGGCAGCAGCCGCAGCTCCTGCGCGAACGCCTGCGCGGCCGCGAGGTACACCGCCTGGCGCAGCGTCACCCGCAGCGATGCCGCGACGCGAGCCGTTCCTGCGGTCTCTCCTGCGGGCGCGGACGCCACCGCGACGACGGCGACGTCCTCGAGGGCGAGGACGGTGCGCCCCGGCGCACCGGGACGATCGTCGCGCGTGACGAGCACGTCGACGCGCCCGCCGGGGACGACCTGGCCTGCCGCCGCCGCGGCCACGACCTCGGCGACGCGCTCTCCCTTCGCGACGGGCGGACCGGCGGCGGGGCTCCCGCCCGGCGTGCCGACGAGCGCAGGCAGCAGCTCCTGCCCGGCGGAGACGTCCGCGGACAGCCGCATCCCGACGAGCGCCCCGGGGTCGGCGACGGCGCCGCGCGGCGCGTAGCGCGCGGGCACCTCGCGCACGGACAGCGACTCGCGCCTGATCGTGCTCCCGGCCGCGAGCTCCGACCGGGCGACCACGACGCCGACGCTCGGGCCGAGGCCCTCGCGCAGCGCCGACTCGCGCGACGCGACGTCGGATGCCGCCAGGCCGCCGAGCAGCAGCGCGAGCCCGGCGAGCAGCAGTGCCCTGCGACGGCGGGTCACCGCACGATCCCGAGGGCGGGGAGCTCGAGCCCGATCCGCGCGCCGCGGGCGGACGGCGCCGGCGCGAGCCGGCCGCCGTGGCGGCGCGCGACGGACGCCGCGACCGCGAGGCCGTGGCCGTGCCGGGTCGCGCCCTCGCGGCGCTCCGCCTGCGCGACGATCCCGGCCGGCAGGCCGGGGCCCTCGTCGCTGACCTCGATCCGCACCGCATCCCCGGCCAGACGCGCCGACAGCTCGACGCGCCCGCCCCCGTGCTGCAGCGCGTTGACGATGAGGTTGCCGATCGCCTGCGCGAGCCGCAGGCGATCGCCGAGCACGTGGACGCCGGGCAGGTCGGGTCCGACGACGAGGCTCGCGCCGAGCGCCCGTGCCACGAGGTCCCACACCGCGAGCTGCTCCCGGAGCAGGTCGGCGACCGCGATGGGCTCCTCGCGCCCCACGACGCGGCGGCCGCCGCGGGCGGCCCCGAGATCCTCGAGCGCGAGACCGGCGCGGCGCAGCTCGAGGTCGAGCGCCGCAACCCGGGCCGGCGGCGCCTCGCCGTCCAGCGCCGCGAGCGCGAGCCGCGCCGCACCCAGGGGCCCGCGGAGCTCGTGGCAGGCTCGCGCGACCCGCACGGCGGCCCGCGCCCCCTGGGCGCGGAGGACGAGCAGGGAGACGATCCCGGCGACCGCCAGGATCCATCCGGCGGCGTGCAGCGCGCTCATGCCGCCTCCAGCACGACCGGCACGACCGGGTCGAGCAGGCGGTAGCCGACGCCCCACACGTTCACGACGTAGTGATCGCCGTGCACGCCGAGCTTGCGCCGCAGGCGGCAGGCGTGCGAGTCGATGGTCCTCGTCCGACCGAGGCTCTGGTAACCCCAGACCGTGCGCAGCAGCTCCTCCTTCGACCACACGCGAGACGGCTCGGCGGCCAGGACCCGCAGGAGGGCGAACTCCTTCTGCGACAGGACGACCTGCGCGCCGCGCAGCAGCACGGTGTGCGCGGCGGGATCGATCTCCAGCGCCCCGACGCGGATGCGCCCGAGCGACCTGCGGCCCCGGCAGCGGCGCAGCAGCGCGTCGATCCGCGCGCGGACCTCCTGGTAGGAGAACGGCTTGGGCACGTAGTCGTCCGCCCCGCAGTCGAAGCCGCGCAGGCGATCGACCTCCCCGGCGCGGCCGGTCAGCAGCAGCACCGGCGTGCCGGGGTCCATCCGGCTGGTCACGCCGTCCGCCGCGCGCAGGCGCCGCAGCACGTCCAGCCCGGATGCGTCGGGCAACCCGAGGTCGAGCAGCAGGAGGTCGGGCCCCTTGGTCTCCAGCAGACGCAGCGCGTCGCGCGCGCAGTCGCTGACGAGCACCTCGTAGCCGTCGGCGGTGAGGTTGTCGGCGAGGAACGTGCGGGTCGCGGAGTCGTCCTCGACGACGAGGATGGTGCAAGCGTCGTCGGTCATACCGCCACTAGGCGGCGACCGACGACGTTTCGCCCCCTCGCGCTACGCCGCGACCGCGACCGCCTCGATCTCCACGAGCATCCCCGGCTCGAACAGGGTCGCCGCGCCGAGCAGCGTGACCGGCACCGGCGGCCTCGGCCGCTGGGCGCCCGCCGCCATGAGGCCGGCGCCGAGCTCCTCGAGCTTCGCCGGCTCCCAGTCCACGACGTGCACCGTGAGCTTCACGAGGTCGTCCTCCGTGGCACCGGCGGCCTCGAGCGCGAGCCCGACGTTGAGCATCGCCCGCTCGGCCTGCGCGGCGAGGCCGCCGGGGACCAGCTGCCCGGTCTCGTCGCTGCCGACCTGGCCGGCGAGATGGATGAGCCGCTCGCCGCGCGCGACGGAGACCTGGCGGTAGAAGGGCGACTCGGGGCGCCCCTCGACGTCGAACAATAGCGCTGTCATAGCATTGTTATAGCACCGATCTCGTAGTCTTGCCACCGTGCGACCCCAGACCACCGTCGATCCGCTCCGGACGAGGCTCGTCGAGGCGGCGGCGCGGATCATCGCCACCGAGGGCCACGGCGCCCTCACGCTGCGCCGCGTCGCCGTCGGACGCGGGCACGTCGACGATGGCGATCTACACGCACTTCGGCGGCATGGCGGAGCTGCTGCGGGCGGTCCGCTGGGACGGCTTCCACCGCCTCGCCGACGACCTGGCCGCCGTGCCCGTGTCCGACGACCCGGTCGAGCACGTCGTCGGGCTCTGCGTCGCCTACTACCGCAACGGCGTGGCGCACCCCGACCTCTACCGCGTGATGTTCATGGAGGAGCCCCTCGACGAGGAGGACGCCGAGGTCTGCGCCGGGACGTTCGAGGCGCTCGTCGTCGCCCTCGCGCGCTGCGTCGAGGAGGGTCGCCTCTCCCCCGCCGACCCGCTCGAGCTGGCGACGGACCTCTGGGTCGCCGGCCACGGCATCGTGAGCCTGCGGCTCGCGGGCGCGCTCCCCCCGGCCGAGGCCGACACCGGCATGCCGCGCGTCCTGCGCCGGCTGCTGGTCTCGTTCGGCGCCGACGACGCCACGGTCGCCCGTGCACTCGGGGACTAGGGTCGGCGGATGCTGATCCTCAGCCGCTCCGAGGTCGAGCGGCTCCTCGACCTCGACGAGCTCATCGAGGCGCTCGCAGCCGCGATGTCCGACCTGAGCGCCGGGCGGGCGTCGTCCCCGCCCCGGGTCGCGGCGCGGATCCCGGAGCGCGCGGCGTTCCTCGGCGCGATGCCGGCCCGCGTGCCCTCGTCCGACGCGCTCACGAGCAAGCTCGTCAGCGTCTTCCCGCAGAACACCACGCTCCCGACCCACCAGGCGGTCATCGCCGCGTTCGACCCGGAGACCGGCGAGCCGACGGCGTTCCTGGACGGGACCGCGATCACCGCGCTGCGCACCGCCGCCGGCTCCGCGCTCGTCGACGCGCCTCCTGGCCCGCGAGGACGCGACGACGCTCGCCATCCTCGGCACCGGCGTCCAGGCCCGCGCCCACGCGCAGGCGATGCCCCGCGTGCGCGCCTTCACCGAGATCCGCGTCGCCGGCCGCGACCGCGCGAAGGCCGAGGCGTTCGCCGCCGAGATCGGCGCCACCGCCATGAGCTCCTTCGCAGCGGCCTGCGACGGCGCGGACGTCGTCTGCGCCACGACCCACGCCGACGAGCCGGTCGTGCTGCGCGACCACCTGTCCCCCGGCACGCACGTGACGTCCGTGGGCTTCAACCCCACCGGCCGCGAGGTCGACGCGGCGACCGTCGCCGACGCCCTCGTCGCGGTCGAGTCACGCGAGTCCGCGCTCGCACCCGTGCCGGCCGGGTCCCTCGATCTCGCCGATGCGAACCCCGACGACGTCGTCGAGATCGGCGAGCTGCTCGACGGCGTGCGGACCGGTCGCACGTCACCCGACGAGCTGACCCTCTACAAATCCGTCGGCGTGGCCGTGCAGGACGCCGCCGCCACCGCATTGGTGCTCCGCGCCGCCCTCGAGCAGGGTGCCGGGCTCGAGGTCGACATCCAGGACTGAGGACGCATGACGATCGCCACCCCCGAGGTGACCCCCGACGAGCTGCTCGAGCGCGCCCGCGCGCTGCGCCCGCTGCTCACCGAGCGCGCCGCCGAGACCGAGGCGCTGCGCCGCCCGCCGGAGGACCTGCACCAGGCCGTCGACGACGCCGGCTTCTACCGCCTGCTCATGCCGCGCCGCTACGGCGGCATCGAGACCGACATCGCGACGTACGCGCAGATCTGGATCGAGATGGCCCGCGGCGACATGTCCGCCGGCTGGTGCATGTGCCTCATGGCCAACCACGCGCTGCAGGTCGGGTCCTGGTTCCCCGAGCAGGCGCAGGACGAGATCTTCGGCGCCGACGGCTCGTTCCGCGCGCCCGCCGTCATCTTCCCCCTCAGCGAGCCCGCCCGCCGGACCGCCGACGGCTGGGAGCTCAACGGCACCGTCTCCTACTGCTCCGGCGCGCCGTACTGCACGCACTACCTCGGCCAGGCGCAGGACGCCGACGGCCGGCCGCTCGTGTTCGTCGCGCCCCGCAGCGCGTTCGAGGTCCTCGACGACTGGGGCGACCTCATCGGCCTGAAGGGCAGCGGATCGAACAGCCTGCGCTTCGACCGCGCGCTCGTCCCCCACCACTGGGTCCTCGAGGACACCGCGATGACCGCGGTCGACGTCAGCCGGGGCACGCCCGGCCTGCGCCTGCACGGCAACCCCATGTACTCCGGCCGGACCGCCTGCTTCTTCTCCATCACCGTCGCGTGCACGATGGTCGGCGCGGCGCTGGGAGCGCTGGACGAGTTCGAGCGCATCCTGCGCACCCGCCCCACGACCCGTCCGCCGTTCCGCCCGCGGGTGGACGACCCGGAGTTCCAGCGCATCTTCGGCACGGCGCTCGGCAAGATCCGCGCGGCCGAGGCCGGCGTCGTCCGCGCCGCGGAGCTGCACACGGACAACTGCCGCGCGGCCGCCGAGGGCGAGCGGCCCTACACGTACGCCGACGACATGCTCGTCGGCGTCATCGCGCGCGAGGCGGGCGCCGCGGCGTGGGACGCGATGCAGACCTGGATCTACCGCTACGCGGGATCGAGCGCGTCGCGCGAGGGCGAGCGCCTCGAGCGGATCTTCCGCGACATGGCGACCGGCTGGGGCCATTTCCAGACGGCGAACGACACGTTCTTCCAGGGCGAGCTGGCCCGCGCCTACCTCGGGGTGCAGGCGCCGGACTGACCCCCGGGTGCAGGATCGCGTTCAACCCATCCGGCGGAGCAGGATCCGAACGTACGATGCCGACGTTCATGGAGCGGCGCCGAGGCAACTACGAATCGGGCGAGGACTTCGTACTCGAGTACGGGGAGCTTCGCTTCACCTTCAACGAGCGCGACTTCGGTGAGCGCTGCGAGCAGGCGGCGCTGAAGCTCGGCTTCGTGGCCGACCGCCTGGAGGACGAGGAGCTGGAGGACCTGGTGAACCTCGCCGTCAACGGCGAGATCCAGGACCCGGCCTCCGAGCTGGGCGAGCACGTCAACGACTGCTGGCCCGAGCTGTGCGGCCCCGCCGAGCGATCCCTCGTGCACTGGCTCCGACGCCTGGTGTTCCGCTCCGCGTGGCTCGACCAGCGCGTCAAGGAGGGCGAGCTGGACGTCGAGTACGACCCCGAGCGCAACACGTTCTCCTACGTGCAGCCGGACCGCGACGGCGAGCCGATCGAGCTCGCCCCCGAGCCCTCCTGGGGCCGCGTCGCCTACCAGCCTCGCTGACGCGCTCCCTAGCATCCAGGGCATGTCCGAGAACACCCTGCCGCCGTTCCGCGCCGACCACGTGGGCAGCCTGCTGCGTCCGGCAGCGCTGACGCAGGCGCGAGCCGACTTCAAGGCCGGCACGATCGACGCCGACGCGCTGCGCGCGGCCGAGGACGAGGCGATCCGCGGCGCGATCGCGCTGCAGCACGACGTCGGCCTCAAGGACGCCACCGACGGCGAGTTCCGCCGCCACTCGTGGCACATGGACTTCATCCTCCAGCTCGGCGGCATCTCCGAGGGCGGCGGCGAGGCGCCGCACGTGCAGTTCAAGAACGAGGAGGGCGCCTACGAGTACGCGCCGCCGGCCATGGCGATCGACGGCAAGATCACCCTGCGCGACACGATCTTCAAGGACGCCTTCGCCTTCCTGCGCGACAACGCCGACGGCCAGGTCCCGAAGATCACGATCCCGTCGCCGAGCATGGTCCACTACCGCGGCGGCAACTCCTCGATCGACAGCTCGGTCTACCCCGACCTCGACCAGTTCTGGACCGACCTCAGCGGCGCGTACGCGCAGGAGCTCCAGGGGCTCTACGACCTCGGCGCGCGCTACATCCAGCTCGACGACACGAGCCTCGCGTACGTCAACGACCCCGAGCAGCGCAAGCACATCGCCGACATCGGCGGCGACCCCGAGCACCTGCACGAGCAGTACATCGCGAACATGAACCGCTCGCTCGCCGGCAAGCCCGACGACCTGCGGATCACCACCCACCTCTGCCGCGGCAACAACCAGTCGATGTGGGCCGCCGAGGGCGGCTACGACTTCGTGGCCGAGGCGCTCTTCGGCGACCTGAACGTCGACGGCTACTTCCTCGAGTTCGACGACGAGCGCTCGGGCGGATTCGAGCCGCTGCGCTACGTGCCCGAGGGCAAGTACGTCGTGCTCGGCCTCGTGACGACGAAGAAGCCCGAGCTCGAGAGCAAGGACGAGCTGAAGCGCCGTATCGAGGAGGCGTCGAAGCACGTCCCGCTCGACCAGCTCTGCCTGTCGCCGCAGTGCGGCTTCTCCTCCACCGAGGAGGGCAACAAGCTCACCGAGGACGACCAGAAGGCCAAGCTCGCGCTCGTCGTCGAGACGGCCGCCGAGGTCTGGGGCTAGCCGCTGCCGAACGCGCCGTCGCGCGCGAGGTCGAGCCCCCGCCGCGCCCACGCGATCTCCATGTCCGCGCGGGCGACCAGGCCCTCGTAGGCGTAGACCTTCGCCGCGACGACGGCGTCGTGCTGGGTGCGCGGCAGGCCGGCCAGGCGCTCGGCCAGCTGCGGGTCGTCGCGGCGCTCGAGCGCGCCGATCATGCCGGTCCAGAGGCCGAGCCAGTCCTGCCAGTGCTGGATGTGCGCCTCGAGCTTGGCGACGACGGCCTCGGGCGTCGCGAACTCGAGGTAGGCGGCCCACAGCCGGATGGGGTCGCGCTCGCGCTGCACCGGGGCCATGGACGCGGCCTGGTCGCGCAGCTCGCGCATGCCGTCCTCGGTCAGCCGGTACCTGCGCTTCGTCCCGCGCGGGCCGCGTGGGACCTCGTCGGCCGCGACGAGCCCCGCCTGCTCCATGCGGCGCAGCTCTGGGTAGATCTGACTGTGCGGCGCGTGCCAGATGTGGCCGACCGTGCTGTCGAAGCGCTGCGTGAGGTCGTAGCCGGTCCGAGGACCGGCGCTCAACGTGGCGAGGATGGCGAAGCGGAGGTTCATGGGCGCGCCGGACGACACATAGTACGCCCATACCTGTATCTTGATACATAGTCACCGCGAGAGGGGAGCCCACGATGGCGGCAAAGAACCTGCAGGACGTCCTGGACGCAACGCCGAACACGGTCGAGCTGCTGCGCAATTCGCAGCTCGGGGCCTACGTGTATCCGGTCGTGCCGTCCGAGTTCTCCAACTGGCGCCGCGAGCAGCGCGCGTGGCGCGAGTCGGCCGTGCTGTTCGACCAGTCGCACCACATGGTCAACCTCTTCATGCGTGGTCCGGGCGCGATCGAGCTGATCTCCGCCACGGCGATCAACAGCGTCGCGAACTTCCCGGTCAACATGGCCAAGCAGTTCGTGCCGACCACGCCGGCGGGCAACGTCATCGGCGACGGCATCCTCTTCCACCTCGACGACGAGGAGTACGTCTACGTCGGCCGCGCGCCCGCGTCGAACTGGCTCGAGTACCAGGCCCAGGCCGGCGGCTACGACGTGCAGCTCGAGAAGGACGACCGCTCCCCCATGCGCCCCATGGGCGAGCAGGTCACCCGCGCGTACTGGCGCTTCCAGATCCAGGGCCCGAACGCCTGGCAGGTCATCGAGGCCCTCAACGGCGGCCCCGTCGAGCAGCTCAAGTTCTTCCGGATGGCCACGATGAACGCGGCCGGCCGTGAGGTGCGCACGCTGCGCCACGGCATGGCGGGCGCGCCCGGTCTCGAGCTGTGGGGCCCCTACGAGAACTACCTCGAGGTCCGCGAGGCGATCCTGAAGGCCGGCGAGCCGTTCGGCATCGTCCCCGTCGGTGCCCGCGCGTACGCGTCGAACACGCTGGAGTCGGGCTGGATCCCCTCGCCGCTGCCCGCCATCTACACGGGCGAGGAGCTGCGCGGCTACCGCGAGTGGCTCCCCGCGCAGGGCTACGAGGCCACGAACGCGCTCGCCGGGAGCTTCGTCTCCGGCGACATCGAGGACTACTACACGAACCCGTTCGAGCTGGGCTACGGGCACATGGTGAAGTTCGACCACGACTTCCACGGGCGCGAGGCGCTCGAGGCTCTGGACCCCGAGCAGCAGCGCAAGAAGGTGACGTTCGCCTGGAACAAGGAGGACCTGGGCGAGATCCTGGCCAACACCGCCGACGGCGACGGGTCGGGCTACATGCAGTTCGACATGCCGATCGCCAACTACGGCTCGTCGAGCTTCGACGCCGTGACCGACGGAGACGGCACGGTCGTCGGCGCCTCGATGTTCGCCGGCTACAGCGCGAACGAGAGCCTCGGCCTCTCGCTGGGCGTCGTCGATCCCGAGGTCCCGATCGGCACCGAGCTGACGCTGACCTGGGGCGAGCCGGACGGCGGCACGTCCAAGCCGACGGTCCAGCCGCACGAGCAGAAGCAGGTGCGCGTGATCGTCAGCCCCGTGCCCTACGCCGAGACGGTCCGCAGCGGGTACGAGGGCGACTGGCGGAAGGTCGGCCAGGCCTGAGCGCCATGCAGCGCTTCGAGATCATGCCCTTCGCGAAGGGCGAGGCCCAGGCGGCCGAGCTGCCGGGACCGGTGCGCCTCACGGTCACCACCTCGCCCAGGCACGGGGTCGATCACACGCTCGACGTGTCCGAGCGCCTCCGGGCGCTCGGCCACGGGGTCACGGTGCACCTCGCGGTGCGGATGCTCCGCGACCGGGCGCACCTCGAGTCCGTGCTCGAGCGTGCGTCCGCAGCCGGGATCGACGACCTGTTCGTCGTCGGCGGCGACGCGGCCGAGCCGGAGGGCCCGTACGCGGAGTCCGGCGACGTGCTGGCGATCCTCGCGGGCCATCCGCTGCGCCCCGCGCACGTCGGGGTCGGCGCCTACCCGGAGGGCCATCCGCTCATCGACGAGCGGGTGCTCGCCGAGGCGCTGCAGCGCAAGAACGAGCTCGCGGACTACATGGCGACGCAGCTGTGCTTCGATCCGCAGGTGCTGCTGCGCTGGCTGGAAGGCGTGCGCGCGCAGGGCGTCTCCCTGCCGCTGTACGCCGGCGTCCCCGGGCCGATCGAGCGCCGGAAGCTGCTGGAGATCTCCACGAAGGTCGGGGTCGGGGCATCGCTGCGGTTCCTGCGCAAGCAGCACGGGATCCTGAGCCTGCTGAAGCGGCCTGGCCGCGAGGCCGACACGCTGCGCGACGCGCTGGCGCCCCTCGTCGGCGACCGGTCGCTGGGGCTGGCGGGTCTGCATCTCTTCACGTTCAACGAGCTCGTCGCCACCTGGGAGTGGTCGCAGGAGCTGCCGCCGGCGGATGCGTCGGTGGCCTGATGGAGGACAGATGAACGACCAGATGGCGGAGTTCGCCCGCCTCGGCAGCTCGACCGTGTACGAGGCGGGCGGCCGCGGCGGCTACGTCGACGCGGACCTCATCCGCATCATCCCGGGCAGCCGTGCCGCCGGCCCGGCCCGCACCGTGGTGTGCGGGCAGGCCGACAACCTCATGGTCCACGCGGCGATGGCGTCCCTGCAGCCGGGCGATGTCCTCGTGCTGACCATGCCCGAGCCGCTCCCCCACGCCCTCATCGGCGACCTGCTCGCGACGCAGGCCAAGGTCCACGGCGCGGCCGCGGTCCTCGTCGACGGCGCGGTGCGCGACCTCGACGAGCTCGTCGAGCTGGGCCTGCCGATGTGGACGCGCTACGTCCGCGTCCGGGGGCCGGGCAAGGACGTCGTGGGCGCGCTCGACGTCCCCGTCCTGGTCGGCGGCGCGACGATCAACCCGGGCGACATCCTCGTGCTCGACGGCGACGGCGTCGCCGTGGTCGACCCCGCGCGGGCGGACGAGATCCTCGAGGCCTCGCAGGCCCGCGAGGCGAAGGAGACGGCGAAGCGGGCGAAGCTCGAAGGGGGCGCGCTCTCCTACGAGATCGACGGCCTGCGCGCCGTGATCGAGGGAGGCGGGCGATGAAGGGCCCGGACGTCGCGCACATCAGCCACGTCGAGCTCCTCACGCCGAAGGCCCCGGAGAGCCTGGAGTTCTTCACGAACGTCATGGGCATGGAGGTCGAGGCGACCGAGGGCGGCTCGGTGTACCTGCGCGGCTGGGGCGACTACCAGCGCTGGACGCTGAAGCTCACGGAGTCCGACACGTCCGGCCTGGGCGAGATGGCGCTGCGCGCCTGGGACGACGAGGCGCTGCAGCGCCGGGTCGCGCTCATCGAGGCGAGCGGCTACGGCGAGGGCTGGATCGACGGGGACGTCGGCCACGGCCCCGCCTATCGCTTCCGCGACCCCGACGGCCACACCTACGAGATCTTCCACGAGGTCGAGCGCTACACGCCGCCCGAGCACCTGCGCCCGTCGCTGAAGAACCAGCCGCAGAAGTACACGGCGCGCGGCGCCGCCATCAAGCGCCTGGACCACGTGAACGTCCTCGCCGCCGACGTGCGGGCCAACCGCGAGTTCTGCGTCGACGTCCTCGACTACCGCCTCCACGAGCGCATCGAGTTCGACAACGGCGTCGAGATGGGCGCGTGGATGAGCACGTCCATCGCCGCGCACGAGCTCATCTACACGAAGGACGCCTACGACATCCGCGGCCGCCTGCACCACGTCGCGTTCTGGGTGGACACGCGCGAGGAGTGCCTGCGCGCGGCCGACATCTTCCTCGACAACGACATCTTCATCGAGGCGGCGCCGTCCAAGCACGGCGTGGCGCAGGGCTTCTTCCTCTACGGCTACGAGCCTGGGGGCAACCGCGTCGAGGTCACGACCGGCGGCTACTTCATGTTCGACCCGGACCCGGAGCCGGTCGTGTGGACCGAGGAGGAGCGCAAGCTCGGGCAGGCCTGGCGGGTGAAGACGGTCGAGGCGTTCCACACCTACGGGACGCCGCCCGTCGAAGCCTGAGATGGAGCCGTTCCGGATCGAGGTGCCGGACGCGGCGATCGCCGACCTCCGCGAGCGCCTCGGCCACACGCGCTGGCCGCTCGATCCGGCGAGCCTCGGCTGGGACCGCGGCGCGCCGCTGCACCACGTGCGCGCGCTGGCGGAGCGCTGGCGCGACGGCTACGACTGGCGCACCTGGGAGGCTCGGCTGAACGCCTGGCCACAACTGCTGACGGAGATCGACGGCACGCCGATCCACGCGGCGCACGTGCGCTCGCCGGAGCCGGATGCGCTGCCGCTCGTCCTCAGCCACGGCTGGCCGGGGTCGATCGCGGAGTTCCTCGATGTCGTCGGCCCGCTGACGGACCCGCGCGCGCACGGTGGCGATCCGGCGGACGCGTTCCACGTCGTGGCACCGTCCCTGCCGGGATTCGGCTTCTCCGGGCCGGCGCCGACGACGGGCTGGGCGCCGAGGCGGATCGGCGAGGCGTTCGGCGTGCTCATGGAGCGGCTCGGCTACGACCGCTACGGCGCGCAGGGCGGCGACTGGGGGTCGGCGATCTCGCGCTGGATCGGCGCGACGTACCCGGAGCACGTCGTGGGCGTCCACGTGAACATGCTCTCGGGGGCGCTGCCCAAGGAGGACGACGGGACGCTCAGCGAGGACGAGCGCGCGCGGCTCGCGCAGGCGCAGGCGTTCTCGCGCGACGGCTTCGGCTACTACGCGCTGCAGTCGACCCGGCCGCAGACGTTGGCGTACGCGCTGACGGACTCGCCCGTGGGCCAGCTCGCGTGGCTGGCGGAGAAGTACGAGGCGTGGACCGACGCGCCGGTCGAGGCCGACGCGGTGCTGACCCAGGCGAGCATCTACTGGTTCACGCAGACCGCGGGGTCGTCGGCGCAGATCTACCTCGAGCACGTGCGCGCGGGTGAGCGCGGCGCGCCGATCGAGGTGTCCGTGCCCGTCGGCGTGGCGGTGTTCCCGCGGGATCTCACGCCGCCGATCCGGCGCTTCGCTCAGGGGCTGAACATCGTGCGGTGGACGGAGATGCCGCGGGGTGGGCACTTCGCCGCGATGGAGGAGCCGGACTGCTCGTCGACGACGTCAGGGCGTTCTTCCGGCCGCTCCGCTGAGCCAGTCGTGCACGCCGGCCCAGTGGGCCGCCGCCGGATCGATGAGCTCGAGGTGCGACAGCTCGGGGTGCTCCTGGTACGTGATCGCCGCGCCCGCCGCCCGCGCCGTGGCGACGTAGTCGCGCGCGTGCTCCACGGGCACGCGGGCGTCGTCGGCTCCGTGCACGACGAGCACCGGGCAGGGCGGCGTCGACGCCAGCGGCGATGCAGCGGCGTAGGCCGCCGGGTCCTCCTCCGGCGTCCGCTCCATGAAGCCGATGACGGCGTCCTCGCCGATGCCCTCGGCGTAGCCCCGCACGAGGTCGGTGACCGGCGCGAGCGCGACGACGGCGTCGGCCCGCGCCGCGTGCAGCAGCGCGAGCTGGCCGCCGACCGAGTGGCCGACGATCACGATCGGCCCGGGCACGATCCGGTGAACGAGGTCGAACGCGCTGCCGGCATCCTCGACCGTCGCGGGCCAGCCGCCGCCGGTCCCGACGCGCCGGTACTCGACGTTCGCGACCGTCCAGCCCCGATCGAGCAGCGGCTCGACGAGCGGCAGCATGAGGTCGGCCGTGAAGCGCTCCCTCCAGTACCCGCCGTGGACGAGGACGATCGTGCGCGGCTCCGCGCCCCAGACCTCGACGTGCTGCTGGGGATCGGATCCGTAGCGATGGACGTCGCTATGCACCCTCGACGGACCCCGGCGGGAGGAAGTCGACGTCGTGCTGCGCCGAGAGACGCACGACCTCCTCGACGTCGTCGAGATCGTGCAGCAGGCGGAAGAGGTTCGCGAGCCTGCCCCCCGGGCTGACCCAGAAGACGGACCTCGCCTCGGCGTCGCTGCGGTTGAAGTACGCGTGCGGGATGCCGCGCGGCATCCGGACCAGGTCGCCGGGGCCGGCCGTCGTCCACTCCCCGTCGAGGTAGAGCGTGTAGGTCCCCTCGAGGACGTAGATGAACTCGTCCTGCGTCGGATGGATGTGCGGCGGCACGCCGGTGCCGGCGGGGTCGAGCGACAGCCAGGCGAACATCGAGGCGCTCTGCGCCTTGGACAGGTACCTGTGGCCGAGCACGTTCCAGACGTGCCCGTCGTACGCGTCGTCTCCGCGCGTGATGCCCTTGGCGAGCTCGCCCAGCACGATGTCGTCGCTGCTCATCGGGTGATGATCCTCCCCTGTCGTCCGATCGCTTGACTTCAACCATAGTTGAAGGTGCACCCTGGGCTCATGACAGCAAGCGAGCGCATCACCGCCGAGGTCACGTCGTGGCCCGGCGTCACCGCGGGCCACGGCTCGCGCGGCGAGTTCGGCTTCGACGTCGGCCGCCGCCAGCTCGGTCACCTGCACGGCGACCGGGTCGCGCACTTCGGGTTCCCCAAGGCGATGGGCGCGGAGCTGCGCGCCGCCGGCCGCATCGGCCCCCACCCCGTCATGCCGGACAATCCGGGATGGGGCGCACGGAAGCTCACGACCGACGCCGACGTGGAGGACGTCATCGCCCTCCTGCGGCTCAACTACGATCGGGTCGTGCTGCGGTACGGCACACCGGTGTTCAGTGGCTGACGCATCCGGGACGGGCGTATGGTCGCCAGCATGGCGATCCGCACCGTCATCGCGGAGGACAACCTGCTCGTGCGGGAGGGAGTGCGGCGGCTGCTCGACCTCCAGACCGACATCGAGATCGTCGCGGCATGCGGCGATCTCGATGCGCTCCTGGCCGCCGTCGAGCGCGAGCGGCCCGACGTCATCGTGACGGACATCCGCATGCCGCCGGGCGGAATCGACGAGGGGCTGCGGGCCGCCGACGCCCTGCGCGACCTCCACCCGGACATCGGCGTGATCGTGCTGAGCCAGTACGCCGAGCCGGAGTACGCCCTGCGGCTCTTCAACCGAGGATCGGACCGGCGCGCCTACCTCCTGAAGGAGCGCCTGGAGGACGTCGACCAGCTGTGCGCGGCCATCCACGCAGTCGCCGGTGGCGGTTCGATGGTCGATCCGCTGATCATCGACGTCCTGGTCTCCGGGCGGCTCGGCGGGAGGTCCTCGCCGATCGACGACCTCACGCCGCGCGAGGGCGACGTGCTGCGTGAGATGGCCGAAGGCAAGAACAACGCGGCGATCGCGTCCACGCTGTTTCTCACGGAGCACTCCGTGGAGAAGGTGATCCACTCGATCTTCTCCAAGCTCGGGCTCGCCTGGGCGGAGAGCACGCACAAGCGCGTGAAGGCGGTCCTGCTCTACCTCGCGGATCAGCAGACCGGATCCTCATCGTGAGGGGACGAAGCCCGAGATCCGCGTCCCGCGGCCCGGGCAGGATGCGATCGTGAGCGCTCCGCCGACCGCGCCCAGGCGGTCGGCCATGCCCTGCAGGCCGACCCCGTGGGCGGACGGGCTCGCCGGATCGAAGCCGACGCCGTCGTCGGCGACCTCGAACCGGACGTGCCCGGAGCCAGCGCTCACGCGCAGTGACGCGCAGGCCGCCCCGCCGGCGTGCTTGGCGGCGTTCTGCAGAGCCTCGAGGCAGCAGAAGTACACGCTGGCCTCGACGTCGGCGGGGTGGCGCCCCAGCGCCCCGATCTCGAGCCGCACGTCGATCGCCGCGCGGGCGGCAGCCGCCCGCAGCGCCGGTGCCAGCCCGCTGTCGAGCAGCAGCGGCGGGTAGATCCCGTGCGCGAGCGCCCGGACATCGTCCAGGGTGTCCCGGACATCGCCTCCGAGCTGACTCAGCAGCGCCTGCGAGGCAGCCGGATCCTGCCGGGCGAGCTCGCGGGCCACGCGGAGGTTGACGGCGAGCGCGATCAGCTGCTGTTGCGCGCCGTCGTGGATGTCACGCTCGATGCGGCGCCGCTCGGCGTCGGCGGCTGCGACGACGCGGCTGCGTGAGGCGCGAAGCTCCTCGGCCTGCACCCGCAGCTCGTCGAGGGAGGCCTGCAGCGCGGAGTCCAGACGCAGATTGCGAAACGCGAGTCCGGCCTGCCGGGCGAGCTCGCCCAGGACGCGCTCGTCCTCCTCGTCGAACGGCTGCGCCGCCCGATGACGCTGCACGACGATCAGGCCGAGCAGCTCGTCGGCGTTGACGATCGGCGCGACGCGCAGCTCCGCGTGCGCACGCCCCTCGACGAGCACCGGCAACCACACGGCTGCCCACGCCGCGCCGCAGACACCGGCCCGCACCAGCACGCGATGCTCGCCATCGGTCAGGACGACGTTCGAGCCCGCGGCGGGCGGATCGGAGGCGGCTCGTTCCAGGAGGCTGTCGCTGGCGATCCACACCTCGGCCGTCTCGAGGCGAAGGGTTCGCCGCAGCGTCTCGGCGAGCTGGAGCAGCAGCTCGTCCAGCGGCAGCGCGAGGGACAGCCGGGTGCCGAACACCCGCAGCGCCTCCTCGGGAGCCCCGCGCTCCCGACGGACGAGCCGCCTCGCCACGGGCTCGGACCTGGCGCGAAGCGGGACCCAGAGCACCGCGGACAGGACCGCTGCCGCCGCGGTCGCCACGAGAAGCGCGACCTGCTGATCGGACGGGACCCGCCCGAGACCGAAGACCACGAGCGCGAAGGCGCCGGCACGAGCAGGGCGAGCATCGAGAGCAGCAACGCCTCCACGAGCACGCGCCGGGCGACGTGGTGGCGTGCATGCCCTGGTCCGGAGCTCGTCGGGGTCACGTCATCACTCCGCCCGCAGGATCGTGGCGGGTCCGTGCCGCGTGGCAAGCGCTCCCGGCAGCAACGCGATCAGGTTCGCCACCAGGACCGCCGCTGGGAGGATGAGCATCGTCGCCCCCAGCGGCGTGATGGGCTCGGAGGCGAAGCCCGTGTGCACCGCGAACGCGTCCCATGCCCACCGGCCCGCGCCGGCGCCGAGCGGCACGCCGACGAGCGTCCCGATCGCGACGACGATCGTCGCCTGCCAGGCGACGGCCGCGCGTACCTGCCCACGCGTGAACCCGAGCGTCGTGAGGATCGCGAGCTCGCGACGTCGCCGCCTCACCGTCGTCAGCCCGTTGCGCGCGAGCGTCGCGGCCGCTGCGAAGCCCGCGAGCGCGGCGATCAGCAGCGGCATCCGGCGCACACCGCCGAAGTCCGAGATCTCGCTCGGAAGCCGGGCGCGAGGAGCGCCGTACGTTCGCTCGAGCCGAGTGAGCACCGCATCGCGGTCGGCCCCGGGCGCGATGCGGATGAGGAAGCGACTGCGGAACGCTCCGGGAAGCACCGCGCGCAGCGAGTGGAACGTCATGGCCGATCCCTCGCCGAGATCGATGAAGAGGCCGTTCGGCAGGACGCCGCGTCCGACGAGCAGCATCCGGCGCGTCCGGCTGCCGCGACGCACCGTGATGCGGTCGCCCAGCTTCACGCCGAGCGCTCCGAAGACCTTCGTGCCGAGGAGGATCTCGCCGGCGCGCGCCGGGGCACGACCGGCGATGACCGTCGGCGCCACGTGCCCCTTGATGTCGTCGTAGGCCTGGACGCCGACCTGGCGTCCCCCGATGACGAGCCTCGCGTCCTCTCCGAACGCGGCTGCGCCGATGGCGCTGTCGGCCTGGATCCGGGCACGGTCTCGCGCCGTGCCGAACCCCTGGCCGCTCGCGTAGTCCCACGTGAGTCCAGACAGACGCGGCGTGTGCAGCAGATGCGAGAAGCTCGCCGCGAAGGTCACGGCCATCGAGATGACCGCGACGGCGAGCGTCGCACCGAGGATCGCGGCGCGTGCGGAGCCACGGGTCGGGGAGCGCCTGCTCGGCAGCGCAATCCGCGTCCCGGTGACGAGCACGGGAGGCAGCCCCGCTCGAGCGGCGACGTCACCCGCGGTGGGTCGGGCGCCAGCACCAGCGCGCATGACGGGCAAGGTGCGCGTGCGACCCGCCCGCAACGCTGCGATGACACCGGGGAGCAGCGCGCCCAGCAGGACGACCGCAGCGCCACCGATGAGGACCGCAGGATCGATCGCGATACCAGGGTCCGGCTCGAGATCGCGGGCTCGGCCGAACGGGCCCAGTGGCGAGAGCCCGACCGCGACGGGCAGCGTCACCGCGACGACCATGCCTCCGATGAGCAGCGCGCGGGCCAGAGCGAGCCGCCGCAGCCCACCCAGCGTCATGCCCAGCGCAAGCAGCGTGGGGTCGTTGCGCATCCCGCGCTCGAGCATCCGTGCGACCCCCTGTCCGGTCAACAGCCACAGCGCGGACACGCCGAGGATCGCTGCAGCCCAGAGCGCCTGCGCCTGGAGGTGCAGCCCCGACTGCATTGTGCGGGCCCCGACATCGAACGGCGTGAACTGGAAATCGTGCCCGTGGGCGAGCCGCTCGGCGCCGCGTTCGAACGCGGGCACGTCGGCCGTCCCGTGCCACAGGCGGACCTTGAGCGCGTTGCGCAGCGCCGCGACCGCGATCCGGGAGCCCCCGTGCGCGCGATAGAACGACCCGGGGGTCGCGCTGACGAAGCTTCCGGCCTCCTCGGGGGACATGTCCGGCCGGACGCCGACGATGCGCAAGGCGATGGGTGTGCCCGCCACGGCGCGACGGCCGAGACGAAGCCGGACGGTCAGGGTGTCACCGAGCGCGAGATGCGCGGTCCTCATCGCACGCGCGTCCGCGACGACCTCGTCGGGGTGGCCGGGTGTGGGCAGCCGGCCCGCGAGCAGCTTCGGCCGGTCGACGACCTCCAGCCCGTCCGGATCCGGAAGGACCTCGAGCTGTACCGGGGCGTCGACGTCGCCCCCGCCACCGCGGAGGACGTCCGCGTTCGGCAGCACGCCGCGGCTGACCGCGCGGACCTGGGGGAGACGCCGGATGCCTGCGAGGTCGAGCGCCTGCAACCCGAACGTCAGGCCTGTGCCGACATAGACGTCAGGCGCCCGGCTGAAGGAGCGATACCGGTCCAGCGCGGTGTCCGTACGTCGCGCGCAGACCGCCGTCGCGATCACGGCCCCTCCATGGAGTCCGGCCATCAGCGCGAGGAGGAACCACGCGCGCCACCGTGCGCGGAGCTCCGCGCGCAGCTGCATGCAGAGCGCCCGCACCAGCTCACTCCGCCCGCAGGACGACGCCGGCGGCGTGCGCGCGGCGAGGCGGGCCGGCACGGCGGCCGCGACGTTGACGAGCAGCAACACGGCAGGGACGACCATCAGCGTGGCCGGGATCGGCGTCACGATCTCCGGCGCCAGCCCCAGGTGCTCGGCGACGAGGTTCCACGCCCAGCGACCTGCCGCGACGCCGATCGGCAGGCCGACGGCTGCGGCGACGACGGCGATCGTCGTCGCCTGCCAGGCCACGGTCGCGCCCACCTGCCCTCGCGTGAAGCCGAGCGTCTTGAGGATCGCGAGCTCCCCGCGCCTGGAGTGGATCGAGAGCAGGAGCGTGCGCACGAGCGTCCCGGCGGCCGCGAGCGCGACGAGGACCGCAAGGGCGAACGGCAGGCGACGGACGCCGCGAGATCAAGGACCTGCCGGGGAAGGCCCGGCCGGGCCATGAAGTACGTGCGCTCGAGCCGCTCCAGCACGCCTCGCGGTCTGCACCCGGAGCGATCGCAGGAGCAGACGACTGCGGAAAGCGCCGGGGACGAGGCGCTTGAGCGTGCCGAAGCGCATCGCCGCGCCCTCGCCGAGGGTGAGGAAGTCCGTCTCCGGGAGGACGCCGCGTCCCACGACGGTGAGCCGGACGCTGCGTCCGGCGCGGCGCAGGCGGATCGGTCTCCGAGCCTCGGCGTGGATGGCGTCGAACGTCCTGGCGCCGAGCATGACCTCCCCGAGCGCCCTCGGGGCTCGGCCGGCGAGGACCGTCGGCGCGAGCCTGCCTTGATCGGATCGAAGGCGGCGACGCCGATGCGCCGGGCACCGATCGAGAGGACCGCCTCCTCGCCGAAGCTCGCGGCCCCGATCGCGGGGTCGGACCGGACCGTGGCGGCGTCGCGCTCGGTTCCGAGCCCCTGGTAGCTCGCGTAGTCCCACGTGATGCCCGACAGCCGCGGCGTCACGAGCAGGTGACCGAGGCTCGCGGACAGCGTGAGCGTCGCGGCGGCCACGGCGACCGCGATGATGCCCACGCTCATGGTGGCCCGCGAGGGGGTCGCCGTCGCCGAGCGCGTGCCGGCGCCGGCCATGCGGATCCCGGCGACGCAGGTCGGCGGCAGCCCGGCCCTTGCAAGCTTGTCGGCCGCCGCTGCGCCGCCGGCTTGAGCGCGAGCGGGCGACGCGCGACGGGCGCGCGCGGCGGCGAGCAGCCCAGGCGCCGCTGCGACGACGAGTGCGAGGGCGACGCCGGTTGCGACTGCCCGCAGGTCGGCCGCGGCACCGGGGTGCGGCTCGTAGTCGCGGGCGCGACCGACAGGCGTCAGCGGCGAGAGCGCGAGCGTGACCGGTACCGCGACCAGCGCCCCGGCGCACCCGATCAGCGCCACGCGCGCCAGCATCACTGCGCGAGCTGCGTACGCGTCATGCCGAGCGCGATGAGCACCGGATGTCTGCGCGTCTCGAGCTCGATCGTCCGCGCGATGGCCTGCGCGAGCAGCAACAGGAGTGCCACGGCGCCGAGTGCAGCGACGACGCGGAGCGTCTGGGCCAGCAGGTGGAAGCCGCTCTGGAGCTTGGCCGCCTCCAGGTCCTCGGGGGTGAACTGGAAGTCGCGACCCTGTGCGAGCCGCTCGACCTCACGCTGGAAGGCGGGCACGTCGCGCGATCCCCGGCGCAGCCGCACCTTCACCGCGTTGCGCGGCGCGGCCAGCGCCATCTGACGTCCGCCGTACCGCGGTAGAACGCCGGCGTCACCGTGACGAACGTGATGGATCCCCTGTGACAGCAGGTCCGCACGAACGCCGACGATCCGGATGATGGCGGTGGGGCCGGGACGGGCCAGCCTGCCCTCCTGGATGCGGATCCGGACCCTCTCGCCGAGCGCGACGCCGAGCCGTGCGAGCGCCGAGCGGTCGGCGACCGCCTCGTCCGGGCGGTCGGCCCTGGGGCGGCGACCGGCGAGAAGCCGAGGGCGGTCGATGGCCTCGTCGCCACGGGACCCGGGATTCACCTCGACCTTCACCCAGGTCGAGACGTCGGCGCCGCTCCGGGAGTGAACGGTGGCGTCGAGGAGCATGCCGCGATGCGACGCCGCGACCTGCGGAAGCCGGCGGACTCGCGCGAGATCGAGTCCCTGGTTGCCGAAGTCCCCGCCGTTGCCGACGATGGCGTCCGCGGCCAGGCTCGACCTGCGGTAGCGCGCCACGACCGACTCCGTGCGCCGGGCGCAGGCGAGCGTCGCCGCCAGCACGCCGCCGAGCAGCCCCGCGAGGACCGCGAGCGCGAGCCACGAACGCCATCGCACACGCAGCTCGGCCCGCAGCTGGAAGCCGATCGCGCGCATCTAGCCCGCCGCGGTGGGCGCCCTCGGAGCGTCGACGCCGTCACGCTCGGTGACGACCACGCGCCCGTCACGCATGTGCACGACGCGACCGGCCGAGCCGGCGACGGCCGCGTCGTGCGTGACGAGCAGGATCGTCTGCGCCGTGCGGTGCAGGCGACGGAACAGCTCGACGATCTCGGCCCCGCCGTCGGAGTCCAGCGCACCGGTCGGCTCATCGGCGAGGAGGAGCGTCGGCTCGTTCGCGAGCGCACGGGCGATCGCGAGGCGCTGACGCTGTCCGCCCGAGAGCACGCTCGGATCCTCTGCCGCCTTCTCCCCCAGACCGAGCAGATCGAGCAGGTCTCGCGCGCGCGATTCGGCGCGCCGGCGTGTCGCACCGGCGATGACCGCCGGCAGCACGACGTTCTCCAGGGCGCTCATGTCGTCGAGGAGGTTGAAGAACTGGAACACGACACCGATGTGGCGCCGGCGCATGCGCGCGAGTGCGTTCTCGTCCAGCCCGGCGCAGGACACCCCCGCGATCTCGACCTCGCCGCCGGTGGGCGTGTCGAGGCCAGCGACGAGATGCAGCAGCGTGGACTTGCCGCATCCGGACGGGCCGATGACTGCGACGAACTCGCCGCGCTCGATCTCGAGATCGAGCCCTCGGAGTGCCCGGACCGGAGCACCGTCCGATTCGAAGGTCTTGCGAAGGTCCCGCACGCGCACCACGGAGTCGCAGGCGGTCACGCTGTCGTCCCCTTCCCGGGAATCGGCTCAGGGACCGGGTGCGGCCCCCGGGCTTGCCCGCCAACCCTCCCACCGCCGCGCGTCCACGTCCATCCGGAATTCCCCCCGTTCACGCGGGGTGCCAGCACCGTGGCGTTCTACGCGCTCGCACCGTGGCCGTCGGGCGCACGTCAGATCTAGCGTCGCGACAGCCGGATCGACCGGCCGCACGATCGAAGGAGGGCAGAGATGTTCCTCAGATGTGTCGCGCCCAGAGCAGGGGCGGCGCTCGTCGCCGTCATGTCGGCGGCCGGGCTGTGCACGGCGGCGGCGCCGGCGCAGGCGGCGCCCTCGCCACCGCCGTGCCCGGCGAGCGTCGTGCCCGGCGTACCCGCCCTCCCGGGCGCCGTCGGGTGCTGGAACGCCATCGCGGTCCAGACGGCCCGGCGCGCGAACGTGTTCCCGATCCAGGGCCTCATCGCCGTGTCGGCGCCGCAGCTGGCGGTGTACGACGCCGTGACCGAGATCGCCGGGCGTTACGCCCCGTATCACGCGTTCTCGCCGCCGCCCGGAACGCAGGTCGCAGGTGCCTCTGTCGACGCCTCGATCGCCGCGGCCGCGCATGCCACGCTCGCGGCTGCCTACCCCGCGCAGGCCGCCGGGCCGACGGGTCTCGACGCCCAGTACGCCGGCTACATCGCGGCACTCCGGGCCGACGGTCGGTCCGGGATCGACGCCGGGGTGGCGATCGGTGATGCATCGGCGCGCGACCTCCTCGCGTTCCGCGCGGGCGATCGCGACGAGTCGATCACCGACGTCCCGCCGCCGCTGTCCCCGGGTACCTGGACGTTCGCGCCGGCGCCGTCGCTGCAGTCGGCGCAGACGCCCTGGGTCGCCACGATGCGGCCCTTCACGCTCGCGAGTGCGTCGCAGTTCCGGCCGGCCCCGCCCCCACCGCTGTCGAGCGCCCGATGGGCGGAGGAGTTCAACGAGACGAAGGCCTACGGCTCGGCGACGAGCAGCGTCCGGACCCCGCAGCAGACCGCGGTCGCGCGGTTCTGGAACGCGCAGGCGGTCAACCAGTACAACCAGGCGTTCCAGGACGTCGCCGCGGCGCGTGGGATGGACGCCGTGGACACCGCCCGCGTGCTCGCCATGGGCAACGTCGTCGGCGCGGACGCCGGGATCGCGTGCTGGGACTCCAAGTACCACTACCGGTTCTGGCGACCGATCATGGCGATCCGCAACGCCGGGATCGACGGCAATCCGGCGACGCGTCGCGGATCCGGCATGGACGCCGCTGCTCACCACGCCGAACCACCCGGAGTACCCCGCGGCGCACGGCTGCCTCACGGGGTCCGAGGCGGAGGTGCTCGCGACGGTCGCCGACCCGGACCGATCCGGGTTCACGATCCGCGGGTCCGCCGACGGGACGACGGACAACTGGACCGCCACGCAGAGGTTCGAGCGCCCGGACGACCTGCAGGGGCAGATCGTGAACGCCCGCGTGTGGGCCGGGCTGCACTACCGCGGATCGGTTCGCGCCGGCGTGCAGGTCGGAACCGACGTGGCCCGGTGGACGCTCGGTCGCTTCTTCGCGCCCGCGCCCGCCACGTGACTGCCGACGGCAGGACGGACACCCCAACACAGGAGGACGGTCATGAAGCGCATGGCAACCATCGCCGCCGCCATCGTGGTGGCAGGCGGAAGCATCGGCGCCGTCGCAGTCGCGGCGAACGGTCGCGACGAGGCACCCCCGGCCGGCACGTTGACCGTGGACGCCCAGTTCCCGACGCCGGAGAGCGGCCAGCTCAGCGCCAACCTCGCCGATCCGAAGGGCTCGGCGGAGACGGACCCGGCGAAGATCGCAGATCTGTTCGCCGGGAACGGCAAGCTGTTCCAGGGCGGCAAGCAGGTCGGGACCCTGCACTTCGACAACGTCGTCACGCAGGCCGACCCGGCCCGCGCGATCCTCACCGTGGCGCTGCGTCCTGCCGCACGGCGTCGATCCTCACCGAGGCGCCGACCGATCTCGGGCTCCGACGCTCCGTTGGACGGCGCGGTGATCGGCGGCACGGGCGCCTACGGCGGCGCGCGCGGCACAGTGCACGTCGTGCACCTCGCCGGCACCGACCTCAACCGGGTGGTGCTGAAGTTCGTCCGCTGAACCACCGGACGATGTGTCGCGGCACCCGCCGGCCGGCCCGGCGGGTGCCGCGCGTGCCTAGAGCGAGTCCACGACGTCCGGGATGACCCGCTGGAAGGCCTCCGCGTGGCGGATCTCGCTGCGGCCCGAGGCCCGGCGGGCGTGGTTGCCGCGCTGCTCGGCGCGCTGCGCGTAGTACGTCTGCAGGTACTTCTGCGCCTTCATCTCGGCCATCGCGGCCTGCTTGGCCTCGAACGCGGAGGTGATGTCGGCGAAGACCGACGGCGTGAAGTTGCACAGCTCCGGCTGGTGCGGCTCGAACTGCAGGAACTTCGGCGGCGTGATCGTCTTGAACGCGCTCGCCACCCCCGCGCCCGCGGCGAGCGCACGGGCCCGCTCGGTCACCTCGAAGGCGACGGGGTGGTCGGGGTTGAAGGGGTCGGTGTCCGTGTGCGTGATGAGCGTGTCGGGCCCGAACTCGCGGATGACGTCGGCCAGGCGCCCGAGGGCGTCCTTGTCGAGCTCGAGCGGGTAGTCGCCGAGGTCCAGGCAGGTGAACGTCGCGCCCAGCGCCTTCGCGGCGGCCTCGGCCTCCGCGTGGCGCAGCTCCTTCACGCGCTCGACCGTCTGCCCCGGCTCCTTCCACAGCTCGCCGGACTCGCCGCGCTCGCCGTAGGAGAGCGCGATGACGCTCGCCGTCCCGCCCGCCTGCGTCGTCATCGCGATGACGCCGCCGGCCCGCCACACGAAGTCGGCGGCATGCGCCCCGACCACCATCATCCGCTCGCTCACGCCAAGACCTCCAAGCCGGCCACACGCCGGGTGTTCGTCACGGTCACGGTCCGCACCTCGTCCTCGCTGAACCCGGCCGCGAGCATCCGGTCCGCCATGAGCGGCAGGCCGTCCTCGACCGGCGGGTTCTTGCGCTGGCCGAGGTCGGTCGACAGCACGTTGTTCTCCACGCCCGTCGCCCGGATGCCCTCGAGCATCCGCTCCCACGGCGCCTTCTCGGTGTGGAAGGTCACGAAGCAGCGCTCGAGGAGCGCGCCCTTGCGCGCCAGCGCGATCTGGTCGTCGATCGACAGATCCTGGGACGGGAAGTCCGGGTGCGTGATCACGATGTCGCGCACGCCGCGCTCCACCGCGGCGTCGACGACGGCGAAGATCTCGTCGCGCGACAGGTGCCCGGTGGCCAGCAGCATCCCGTGGTCGGCCACGACCTCGAGCACCTGCTGCAGCGCGTGCAGCACCTTGCCGTCCTCGTCGACCACCTCGACCGGCGGCGCGAGCATCCCCCGCGCGCGCAGGTCCTGCTGCAGCTGCGCCCAGGCGGGGAGGTTCGCGCCGGGCGGCGGGTCGGTCCGGCCCGCCGTCTCGTTCGCGGCGTCGAGCGTCGGCAGCCACACCGTCCGCGCGCCCTCGCGCCCCGCGATCTCCACGGCGAGCGGGTTCAGCCCGCCGACCGAGGCGTTCAGGGTGATGGAGCCCAGGCACCGCACGCCCTCGGGCGCGACGGAGCCGACGACCTGCGCGCGCTCCGCCGTCGGGGCGTAGTGCGACTTCAGCAGGAAGCCGGCGAGGCCGCGCGCGGCGAAGAGCCCGGTCAGCGTGACGTCGTCGACGCGACGCGGGATGACGTCCGGGTCGACGTGGATGTGCGTGTCGAACCCACCGCGCACGAGCTCCCGCGCGCGCTCGGTGGGGATCGGGTCCGCCGCGACGGCCATGGCCCGCCCTACTTCGCGCCCAGCGCGCTCGCGCGAGCCTCGGCGATCGTGCGCGCGCCCTCCTCGCCGACGAGGAGGTCGGGACGCAGCGTCCCGCTCGCGACGAGGTCCAGCGCGGGGAACCGCCCGGTGCTCGTCAGCGCGCGGTCGAGGACCACGACGGTCGTCTCGCCGCCGAGCGGCTCGGTCGCCGTCGCGATGACGGTCAGCGAGCCGCCGTCGGTGATCGCGCGCGCCGCCCCCAGCGCCTTGCGCGCCGTGAGGGCGGGCAGGCCGTCGAGCGTGTCGATGAGCAGCACGGCGTGGCCGCCGCGGGCCGCCTGGCGGCGGGCGGCGTCGACGGCGCGGTCCACGGCCTGGCCGCGGGCGTCGGCGGACGCGGAGAACGACAGCGAGACCTGCGGCTCGATGCCGTCCGCGGTCCAGCCCGCGAGCTCCTCGGGACGCACGCCGGCGAGCACGACGCTCACGTCGATGCCCTCCTGCGCCTGCAGCGCCAGCGCGAGCAGCCGCAGCGCCTCGGTCTTGCCGGCGAACGACGCCCCGGCGATCGTCACGCGCGAGCCCTTGCCGATCGGCGTGAGGTGGACGATGGCGCCCAGCGTGGGGTCGTCGCCGCCGAGCGCGAAGCGCTCGGTCGGCAGCGCGGCGGGGAGCTCCTCGAACGGCGTGCCCTCGGCGACCTCGTCGGCCGGGCGGCCGTTGATCGTGTCGACGCGGACGAGCGACGGGTAGCGCTCCGAGCGCCGCGGGGCGCGCACGGGGCCGGTGACGGTGTCGCCGTCGACCAGCTCGCAGCGGCGCACCTGTGCCGCGGAGATGTAGACGTCGCCGTCGGAGGGGTCCGGCGGCGAGACGCGCAGGAAGCCCGAGCCGTTGCCGAGCAGGTCGACGACGCCCTCGGCGGTCGCGTCGGCGGCCGGCGCCTCGCGGGGCTCCTTGGTCTCCTTCGTCTCCTCCTCGCCGGGGTCCGAGTCGCGCACGCGGCGGCCACGGCCGCGCCCGCCGCGGCGGGTGCGGCGGGGCGTCTCGTCGTCGTCCTCGTCCTCCTCCGCCTCCGCCTCCGCTCCTCCTCGGCGGGCTTCGCCTTGGCGCGGGAGCGAGAGCGCGGGCGGGCGGCGGCGACGACCTCGGTGCCGTCGTCGTCGGTCGTCTCGGCGTCGGCCTCGGCCTCGGCCTCGGGCTCGGCCTCGGCGGCCGCGGCCTCCTCCTCCTCGGCGGCCGCGAGACCGTCGGGGTCCTGGCGGCCGAGGATGGCCTCGACCAGCGCTGCCTTGCGGAGCCGGCGGAAGCCGTCGATGCCGAGCTCTGAGGCGATCTCGTGCAGGTCGGCGAGCGGACTGGACTCGAGCGCCGAGCGGGTGAGAACTGCCATGGGGAACCTCCTGAAGGTGTTGGAACGGGTCGTGGGCGTCCAGCCGCGTGGGACAGCGGCAGGCGACCCCTGCGGTTCGCAGGCTACCTGCCGGGTCCGTCGGATGGCACCACGCGGCGCAGCTGCTCCGGGAGATGCAGGTCGCGTTGCACCTCGATCTGGCCGCGCAGCGCACCGCGGACGGCGAGGAAGTCGGCCGCCTCGCGGACGTCGTGGAGGCGGGCCATGTGGGCGCCGCGGTCGGCGCCGTCGGCCAGCGCGGCGAGGGTCCCGGCGAGGCGCTCGCGCGGCCCGCGGCCGGTGAGCGCGCCGAGCGCGTCCTTGCGCGAGATCGCCAGCAGGATCGGGCGCTCGAGCACGTGCAGCTCCTCCAGGCGCGCCAGGACCTCGAGCGTCTGCGCCGGGGTCTTGGCGAAGTCCGGGCCCGGGTCGATGAGGATCTGCTCCTCGGAGACCCCGCGCGACGCCGCGACGTCCATCCGCTCGCGCAGGAAGCCGATCACGTCCTCGACGACGTCGTCGTACAGGTCGGGGTCGAGCACCTTGGACTTCGGCGCCGCGCGCGTATGCATGAGGACGAGCGCGGCCCCCGTGCGCGCGCACACGTCCGCGAGCCCGGGATCGCGCAGGCCGCTGATGTCGTTGACGATCGACGCGCCGGCGGCGACCGCGGCCTCGGCGACGGCGGGCTTGTAGGTGTCGACGGACACCACGACGTCCTCCGACAGCGCGCACACGGCCTCGACCACCGGCACGACGCGGTCGATCTCCTCGTCCGCGTCGACCGCCGGGCGGTTCGTCACGTTGGACTCGCCGCCGATGTCGATGACGCGCGCGCCGGCCGCGATGAGCTCCCGCGCGCGGCCCATCCGCGCTTCGAACGTGCGCTCTCCGGGCCCGTCCGAGAACGAGTCCGGCGTCGCGTTGAGGATGCCCATGAGCGCCGGCGGCTCGCCGAGGCCGCCCAGCGTCAGGACGCGCCCGCGGGCGTGCAGCTCATGGCGCGGGGCGATCACTTCCGGCGGGTCACCGGGCGCTCCACCACCGTCTGGTTGCCCGCCTTGTCGATGGCGATGACGCGCAGCGTGGCGCTGCGCCGATAGCGGTGCGACACCGACCCGCGGCCCGACCGCACCGTCCGGCCCTCGGCGCCGTCCCCGAAGTCGACCCGCACGCGCGAGAAGCCCGAGTTGCCCAGCGGGCGCGGGACGTCGCGCGCGCTCCAGCGGATCTTCGAGACGGTCCCCTCGCGCTCCACGCGCACGGTGAGGCGCGGAGGCGTCATGTCGATGCGCACCGTCTTGGACTTCGAGCGCGTCACCTGGCCGCGGATGTCCGTCGCGACGACGCGCCACGTGCGGCGGCCCTCGGGCAGCGGTGCGGTCGCGCGGAACACGTTGTTCGTGGACTGGCCCACCGGCGTGTTGCCGACGAGCACGGTGTAGGTCACCGGGCCCCACAGCTCGAACGCGGGCGCCCAGCGCAGCGGCGCGGCCTCGCTCGCGGGGTTGCGCCAGCCGGTGCCGGAGGACAGCGCGAAGGCGAGCGGCGGTCGGTCCGCGTAGCCCGCGACGAGCGTGCGTGCCGCCGCCGAGCCCTGCGTCCAGACGACGACGCCGTCGTTCGCCCGGTCGACCTCCGCAGCGAGACCGCCGTCGACGTCCACGGGGCCGAGCTCGGCGCGGGTGAGCGCCACGTCGGGCAGCCCCTTGCCGGCGTCGAACTGCCGCAGCCCGATGCCGCCCGGCTGCGCGAACGCGATCATGCCGTCGCTGTTCTCCGCCATCGCGGGGGCCGTGAGCGTCCCGCCACCGGCGCCCGACGCCGAACGCGTTGCCCAGGAGATCGTTGTGCAGGATGCCGCCGATGCCGCTCGCACCGCCGGTCGCGGTCAGCAGGCCCTCGCCGCGGCCGCTCATGGCCACGCGCGGCTCGACGGCCGCGTTGCCGCCGTCGGTGAAGACCGCGTCGTCGAACGCCGTCCCGCGCTGGCGGCGGGCGAGCGTGCGCGAGACGCCGTCGATCGTCTGCCGGAAGGTCACCCACGCGAAGCTCGAGTCGTCCTCGGCGTCGACCTCAGGCGTGTCCGCCGAGCCGCCGGTCGGCAGCGTGAGATCCTGCGGCGCGGTCGACAGGCTCATCCCGAAGACCTTGCGCGCCAGGACGTGCGTGCGGCCGTCGACGCCCTGCTCGCCCCAGGTGATGATCCCGACGCCGTCCGCGCTGACGGCGACCTTCGAGCGCAGCACGCCCGTGCCGGCGTTCGCGCCCGGCTCGACGTCGGCCGGGATCGGGAGCAGCGCCCATGCGTTCGTCCGCCGGTCCAGGCGCGCGACGACGACGTTCCCCGCCTGCGTGAACGACGCGTAGGCCACGTTGTTGATCGACATGTCGGCAGCGGGATCGGTGCCCGCGCCGAGCAGCACCGGCGCGCCCCAGGGCTGGTCGCCGGCGACCTTCAGGCTCGCGTAGACGAGCCCGCCGCTGGAGAAGACGACCGCGAGGCGACCGTTGCTGCCGGCGGCGACCGCCGCGCCGGCGCCGGCGCCGCCGGGGCCGAGCCCCTCGGGCGCCTGGAACTTGCCGCCGATGAAGCGCGAGACGAAGACGCCCTCGGGGCGGACGTAGGCGACGCCGCCGGTCCCGTCGCGCGCGAGGTCCAGGTCGGCGAGCCGCAGCCCGGCAGCGGGGCCGTCGATCGGGTCACCCGGGAACGTGCCTGCCTGCGCGGACGCGGGCACGACGAGGGCGAGGAGGAGCACGATCAGGGGCAGGCGACGACGCATGGTCTCCAGGGGCAGGGGGCGGCGGGACGCGGTTCGCAACCCCGTGCCGTTGGCGAAGTTGCGCAAGGGTACGTCGTGCACCCGACGGCCCGGCCGCGAGCTACCCTTTCGGTGTCGATGCTCCTGCTGATCGACACCCGCCCGGAGCGCCCACGGCGAGAGCCGCCGAACGTGCCCTGGCGGGGCATCGCCGTGGCGGCGACGAGCATCGGCCTGGGCATCGGATTCCGGCCTCGTCGACGGCATCGCGTCCTACGGCATGCTGCTCGGCGCGGTGACCGCCGCGGGCATCGGGTTCCGGGGTGGCCCGGGGATCCCCTGGTCGGGCATGCACGACCACAAGCAGTGACTCAGGCCGCACGCGCGACGAGCGAGTACATCAGCGGCAGCGACGGCACCCCGGGCGGCGTCCGGTAGATCCCGCCCGCCTCGCGGCGCAGCATCGGCCAGCGCGGGAAGAGCGTGTAGTCGTGCTCGTGGAGGAACTCGATCCGCAGGTCGCGTGCGGCGATCGCGCTCACGACCTCGCCGAGCGGGTGCGCCCACTCCTCCGTGGCGTTGTGCTCGGTCGTGGCCTCGAGCTCGGCGTAGCTCCCCTCCTCCTCGGGCCAGTCGCGGACGCCCTCGTGGAAGTAGCCGTTCTCGACGGTGAGGTCGTCGTCGCCGAAGATCTCGGTGACCGGGTGGAACTCGACGAGGTACAGCCGCCCGCCCGGTGCGATGAGCGAGGTGACGACGTCGGCCCAGCGGTCGATGTCGTCGAGCCAGTTCAGCGCGCCGAGGCCGGTGTAGACGACGTCGAACCGGCGCCCGCCGAGCGCCTCGTCCGCGCGCATGACGTCGCTGACCACCCACTCCGCCTCGAGGCCGGCGCGCTCCGTGAGCTCTGCGGCGGCCTCCATCGCGGGCGCGGAGAAGTCCAGGCCGGTGACCTCCGCGCCCAGCCGCGCCCACGACAGCGTGTCCAGACCGAAGTGGCACTGCAGGTGCACGAGCGACAGCCCGCGGACCTCGCCGAGCTCCTCGGGCTCGAACGGGCGCAGCGCCGTGGCCCCTCCGAGGAAGCCCTCGACGTCGTAGAAGTCGCTCGTCGTGTGGATCGGGACGCGCTCGTCCCAGAAGGCGCGGTTGACGTCTGAGCTCGAAGAGCTCGGAGAACGTCGCCCAGCGACGTTCTCCCCAGCGAAGACGGAGTCTTCGCCGCTCAAAGCTCGGAGAGCTCGCCGGTGATCTCGCTGACGCTGGACTTCGCGTCGCCGAACAGCATCGCCGTCTTCTCGTTGTAGAAGAGCGGGTTGTCGATGCCGGCGAAGCCGCTGTTCATCGAGCGCTTCAGGACGATGACCGACCGCGAGTCGTCGACGTTGAGGATCGGCATGCCGTAGATCGGGCTGTCGGCCTTGTTGCGGGCGTCGGGGTTCGTCACGTCGTTCGCGCCGATGATGAGCGACACGTCGGTCCGCGAGAACTCCGGGTTGGCGTCGTCCATCTCCTTGAGCTGGTCGTAGGGGACGTCGGCCTCGGCCAGCAGGACGTTCATGTGCCCCGGCATGCGCCCGGCGACGGGGTGGATCGCGTAGGTCACCTCCACGCCGCGCGATTCGAGCGCCTTGGCCATCTCCCTGACGGCGTGCTGGGCCTGCGCGACGGCCATGCCGTAGCCGGGGACGACGACGACCTTGCGCGCGTAGGCGAGCTGGATCGCGGCGTCCGCCGCGCTCGTGGAGCGCACGATGCGGCCGTCGTCGGCGCCGCCGCGGCCCGGCGATCGCCGCGGTGGCGCCGCCGAAGCCGCCCAGCAGCACGGAGGCGATCGAGCGGTTCATGGCCTTGGCCATCTGGTCGGTGAGGATCGTGCCGCTGGCGCCGACGAGCATGCCCGCGACGATCAGGGCGGTGTTGTCCAGCGCGACACCGGCCGCGGCTGCGCTGAGCCCCGTGAAGGCGTTCAGGGTGGAGATGACGACCGGCATGTCCGCGCCGCCGATCGGCAGCACGGCCAGCACGCCGAGCGCGCCGGCGGCGACGAGCAGGACGATGAAGACGAGCTCGCTGTCCGAGCCGGCCAGCATCACGACGCCGGCGGCGATGGCGATGATCAGCAGCGCGCCGTTGATGAACACGCCACCCGGGAGCTTCAGCGGCCTGCCCGAGATGAGCTCCTGCAGCTTGCCGAAGGCGATGTTCGAGCCCCAGAAGGAGATCGACCCGACGATCGCGGCGAACACGAGCGGGATGCCGACCTCCAGGTCGGTCAGGTCGCCGCCCTGCTCGCGGAACTCCGCCCACGCGATGAGCGCGATCGCGCCGCCGCCGACCCCGTTGAACAGGGCCACCATCTGCGGCATCGCGGTCATCTTCACGTTGCGCGCGGCGGGGACCCCGATGACGGTGCCGATCACGATCCCCAGCGCGATCAGGCCCCAGTTGCCGGTGTCCTCGCGCAGCAGCGTCGCGATGACCGCGACCGCCATGCCCACCGCGGCGGTGCGGTTGCCCCGCACCGCGGTCGTCGGCGAGGTGAGCTGCGCCAGGCCGATGATGAACAGGCTGAAGGCGACGATGTAGAGGAGGTTGATGACGTCGCTGTCCATCAGCCGTCCTCGTCCGGCGCCGCGCTTCTTGCCCTTGAACATCTCCAGCATGCGGTCCGTCACCAGGAACCCGCCGACGATGTTGATCGTCCCGAACGCGATGGCGATGACGAGCAGGGCCTTGGTCAGCGCGCCGTCGGCCTCGCCGATCAGGACAGGCCGCCGAGCAGCACGATCCCGTGGATCGCGTTCGTGCCCGACATGAGCGGCGTGTGCAGCGTGTTGGGGACCTTGGAGATGACCAGGAACCCGACGAACCCGGCCAGGACCACGATCGCCAGCTCGGTGACGATGTCCATCAGACGGTCACCTCTCCCCCGCGCGCGACGCAGGCGCCCTTGACGACCTCGTCGTCGAAGTCCAGCTTCAGCTCGCCGTCCTCGGTGACCAGCTCCAGGAACGACTGCACGTTGCGCGCGTACAGCGCGGAGGCGTGCTCGGGCATCGTCGCCGGCAGGTTCAGCGGCGAGACGATCGTGACGTCCTCGCGCACGACGGTCTGCCCGGGCTCGGTCAGCTCGCAGTTGCCGCCCGCCTCGCCGGCGAGATCGACGATCACGCTGCCCGGCCGCATCCCCTTCACCGCCTCGGCGGTCACCAGACGCGGCGCCGGGCGCCCCGGCACCAGCGCGGTGGTGATGACGACGTCGAAGCCGGTGATCGCCTCGGTCAGCTCGCGCTGCTGGGCCTCGCGCTCCTCCTCGGTCAGCTCGCGCGCGTACCCGCCCTCGCCCTCGGCGCCTCGATTGCCCGCCTCCAGCTCCAGGAACGTCGCGCCGAGCGACTGGACCTGCTCGGCGACCGCGCTGCGCACGTCGTAGCCGGTCACGACCGCGCCCAGCCGCCTCGCCGTGGCGATCGCCTGCAGCCCCGCGACCCCGGCGCCCAGCACGAGCACCTTCGCGGGCGGGATCGTGCCCGCGGCGGTCATGAGCATCGGGTAGAAGCGGCCGATCTCCGTCGCCGCGACGAGCACCGCCTTGTAGCCCGACACGTTGGACTGGCTCGACAGCGCGTCCATCGACTGCGCGCGCGAGATGCGCGGGATCGACTCCATCGCGAACGCCGTCACACCCGCGCGCCGCGAGCGCCTCCAGCACATCCGCGCGCGTGCGCGGCGCGAGGAAGCCGACGAGCACGGAGTCGCCGGTCAGCCGGGCGATCTCCTCGGGGCTCGGCGGCGAGACCTTCACCACGACGTCGGCGCCCCACGGGTCGCCGATCTGCGCGCCCGCGTCGCTGAACGCGGCGTCCGGGAGCATCGCCCCCTCCCCCGCGCCGGACTCCACGACGACCTCGAGATCGCGCGCGACGAGCTTGCGGATCACCTCGGGCACCAGCCCGACGCGCCGCTCCCCGTCCGCCCTCTCCTTCGGAACGCCGACCCGCATGCGGCCCGGGACGGTACCTGACTCAGCGGGCCGGGACCGCGACGCCGCGCTCGTCGTGCACGGCGAGCGCGTAGCCCGTCGTCAGCGTCGCCTCGTCGAGCGCCGCGGCGGCCGCCTCGGCGCCCGCCTCGTCGGTCCCGGTCACGAACCAGACGGGGTCGCGGTCGTCGATCTTCGTGGCCGCCACGAGGCCGGTGTCGGCGCCGAGCGTGTCGGCCGTGGCGCCCTGGGCGTCGAGCACGTGGAGGCTCCTGCCGTCGGCGCTGAAGCGGGCCCAGATGCCGCTCGCCTGCGGCCCGCGATCGACGCGGCCGACCGCCTCGTCGCGCTCGCCCCGCAGCTGCCTCCAGGTGCCGACGAGGACACGGATCGTCTCGTCGTTCGTCCCGGCGTTGATCCCGCCGCGCGCGGCGACGACGCCGAGGGCGGTGAGCCGCTTCGCGGTGGCGTTGCACACGGCACTCGACGGCACCGTGCACTCGACCCGCGTCGGGATCCTCTTGCCGCCCTGCCCGTGCAGGAACGGCTCGGGGAACGATCCGGTCACCGCCGGCACCGACGCCGTGACGCCCGCGCCGGGGAGGTCGAGCCAGACGCGGTCGCCCGGGCGGACCTTCGCCTTGCCCGCGTTGCCCACGCGCACGCCGTTGACCCACAGGCGCCACGCGCCGTCGACGCCGTCGATCGAGGTGATCGACCGGCTGCCCTCGCGGGTCTCGGTCACGCGGTCGAGCACCTCCAGCAGCGACGTCGAGCCGTTCACGCCGACGGGCGGAGCCGAGACGACCGGCTGCGCGCCGAAGTCCTTCGTGATCGCGACGGAGACGGGATCCCTTGCCTCCGCCCACCGCCTCCCCGCACCCGATGAGCAGGACGGCGGCGCACGAGAGTGCGACCAGCGGGCGGAGGGGGCGGACGAACACCGGGACGCGTTCGAGTGTGCCACAGTGAATCTCGCGTGCCGGTCAACCTCACCCGCATCTACACGCGCCACGGCGACGGGGGCGAGACCCACCTCGGCGACATGAGCCGGGTGCCCAAGACGCACCCGCGGATCGAGGCCTACGGGGACGTCGACGAGCTCAACGCGCAGCTCGGCGTCGCGCTCGTGACCGACGGCCTGCCGGACGCGTACGCGACGTGGCTGCGCCGGATCCAGAACGACCTGTTCGACCTCGGCGCCGACCTCGCGGTGCCGGGTGGGCGGGAGTCGAATAGCGCGACCGCCTGCGCATGGCGCCCGCGCAGGTGACGTGGCTCGAGGAGCGCTGCGACGAGGTCAACGCGACGCTCGCGCCGCTGAAGTCCTTCGTCCTGCCCGGAGGGACGCGCGCCGCCGCGCAGCTGCACGTCTGCCGCACGGTCTGCCGCCGCGCGGAGCGGCGGGCGCTGGAGGTGGAGGACGCGACGCCGGACGTCATCCGCTACCTCAACCGCCTCTCCGATCTCCTCTTCATCCTCGCGCGCGGCGCCAACGACGGCGACGAGCCGCTCTGGCAGCCCGGCGCAGGGCGCTAGTGCAGGCGAACGACGGGATCGAGGTCGAGAACCTCGTCCGGGAGTTCAAGAACGGCCCGCGCGCCGTCGACGGGATCGACCTGCGCGTCTCCCCCGGCGAGATCTACGGCTTCCTCGGGCCCAACGGGGCGGGCAAGAGCACGACGGTGCTCATCCTCACCACGCTGCTGCCGCCGACGTCGGGGACGGCGCGCGTGGCGGGCCACGACATCGTGCGCGAGGGCCCGGCCGTCCGCGCCTCGATCGGCGCGGCGCTGCAGGAGGCGGCGCTCGATCCGCTGCTGACGGGCCGCGACCACATGCGGTTGCAGACGACGCTCCAGGGCCTCCCCCGCGGCGAGCGCCGGTCGCCGGGGCGACGACCTCCTCGAGCGCGTCGGGCTCCTCGACGCCGCGGACCGCAAGGTGGGCGGCTACTCCGGCGGCATGAAGCGCCGCCTCGACCTCGCGCTCGCGCTCGTCCACCGGCCCCGCATCCTCTTCCTCGACGAGCCGACCACCGGCCTCGATCCGCAGAGCCGCTCGGAGCTGTGGGAGGAGGTCGCGCGGCTCGCCCGCGAGGACGGCGTCACCGTGTTCCTCACCACGCAGTACCTCGAGGAGGCCGACGTCCTCGCCGACCGCATCGGGATCATCGATCGCGGGCGCATCGTCGCGACCGGCACGCCGGACGCCCTGAAGGCCGAGATCGGGCGCCCGACGCTGGAGCTCGTCCCGAGCGAGCCCGACGACCGCGCGCGCGTCGCCGAGGTGCTCACGCGGTTCGGCACCGCGACGGCCGCACCGCCCGGCGCGGCGGCGGTCCGGCTCCGCGGCGGCGCCGAGGCGCTCGCCGACGTCGTCCGCGCCCTCGACGCCGCGGGCCTCGCGCGTCCGCGACTTCCAGCTGCACGCGCCGACGCTCGACGACGTCTTCCTGTCCAAGACGGGCCGCAAGCTCGAGGAGGACGACGAGGCCGTCGCAGCATGAGCGCGCGCCGCGCCGCTGCGCGTGCAGGTCGCCGAGCTCGCGCGCCGCTCCATCGTGCAGACGCTGCGCCAGCCGCTGCTCATCGTGCCGCCGATCCTGTTCCCGCTCGTCCTCGTGGCGGTGAACGCCTCCGGCCTGCAGGCGGCGACGAGGATCCCGGGCTTCCCGACCGACAACTACGTCGACTTCGCGATCGCCGTGGCGTTCATCCAGGGCGCGCTGTTCGCGATGATCAACGCCGGCAGCGCGCTCGCCCGCGACGTCGAGACCGGGTTCCTGCGGCGCCTCGCGATGACCCCGATGCAGCGCCCCGCGCTGCTCATCGGCCAGCTCACGGGCGTCATCCTCGTCGCGTTCTTCTCCGCGCTGATCTACCTCGCGGTCGGCTTCCTGGCGGGCCTGCACGTCAAGGCGGGACCGGGCGGCGTCCTCGCGCTGCTGGCGCTGGCGATGCTCATCGCGCTCGGCTTCGCCGCGATCGGCGCCCTGGTCGGCCTGCGGTCGGGCTCCGCGGAGGCCGTGCAGGGGTTCTTCCCGCTGTTCTTCGTCCTGCTGTTCCTCTCCTCGTCGAGCCTCCCGCGACCGCTGATCGACCACGAGTGGTTCCGGACGATCGCGACCTACAACCCGCTCTCCTACCTCATCGAGGGCATCCGCTCGTTCATCATCGACGGGTGGGACGGCCGGGCGCTGGCCCTCGGATTCGGCTTCGCGATCCTCATCGTCGTGCTCGGGATCGCCGGGGCCTCGCAGGCGCTGCGGACGCGGCTGGTGCGCACATGAGGCGCTTCGCGGACGTGGCCGTGGCGGTCGCGTGGCGCATGCTGAAGAAGTACGCGACGACCCCCAGCCTGCTCTTCCCGTCGCTGGCGTTCCCGCTGTTCTTCTTCATCGCGTTCGCCGGCGGCCTGTCGTCGGTCTCGCGCGTGCCGGGCTTCGACTTCCCCTCGGGGTACACGGCGTTCCAGTTCGTCTTCGTGTTCCTGCAGTCGGCCGCGTTCGGCGGCGTGTTCACGGGCTTCGGGATCGCGGCCGACTTCGAGAACGGCTTCAGCCGGCGGCTCATGCTCGCGGCGCCGAACCGCCTCGCGATCCTCGCCGGCTACGCGCTGGGGGCGCTCGTGCGCGCGCTGCTGACCGGGGTGCTGCTCTTCGTCGTCGCGCTCATCGGCGGGATGCAGATCGACGGCGGAGCGCTCGGCCTCGTGGGGCTCGTGGGGCTGGCCGTGGCGGCCGCGCTCGCGGCGGCGCTGTTCTCGGCCGGCGTCGCGATGCGGTTGCGGACCATCCAGGCCGGCCCGGCGATGCAGATGCCGGTCTTCATCCTGCTGTTCATCGCGCCCGTGTACGTGCCGCTCGCGCTGCTCACCGGCTGGGTGAAGGCGGTCGCGCACGTCAACCCGGTCACGCCGCTGCTGGAGACCGGCCGCGACTTCATCTCCGGGTCGCACCCGGACCTGCTGCTCGCCGCGGGCGTGGCGCTGGGGCTCGTGGTCGTCTTCGCCGTGTGGGCCGTGCGCGGACTGCGCAGCGCCGAAGCGGCCGGCTGAGACGCCCCTGGAACGAGAACAGGGCCCGGGCTTCGTGCCCTGGGCCCCGCGAGTTCCCGTTTGAAAGCTTCCCTGCCTGGGAGGCGTCCTTGCCACCCTGCACCAAGCTCATCGGCACGGCTCCGAGGAACTTGAACGGGGTGGGTTGTTTTGCAACCTCACTCTCCCGAGCGCCGGACCGCGGCACGGGGTAGACCGTGGACGTGGCTCCAGATCGCACGATCGCCGACGCGCGGCTCAAGATGCTGAACTCGGAGCTCCTGCGCGGGCTGGCGCTGTACACGCTCGGACAGTCCGAGGACCTCCGGGACGAGAACCGGGCGATGCGTGCGGAGATCCGTCAGCGCCGCCTCGCGGAGGCGCGCATGGTCCGCCCGTTCAGCCGGCTGGCTCGGCTGGCCGCGGCGCCGCGCTGACGACCGCGACACCGGCGATGGTGATCGCCATGCCGAGCAGGACGAGCCCGCTGGGCACGTTGCCGAGCACGACCTCGAGCAGCACCGCGACGACAGGCGACAGGAACATCCACGTCGTCACCGCGGCCGGATCCAGCCAGCGCAGGGAGCTGAAGTAGGCGATCGTGGCGAGCGCCGAGGCGACGATCGAGATGAACGCGACGACGAGCCACAGCGTGGTCGAGTCCCAGTCCGCCGCCCCGGGACCCTCGATGGCGAACGCGAGGACGAGCAGGACGCTGCCGCCGATGACGTACTGCCCGGTCGTCAGACCGACGAGGTCGGTCTCCGGATCCCGGTTGAGCTGGTCGGCGACGATGAGCGTCCCGATGGACCAGGCGATCGCCGCGGAGATCGCCAGCGCCATGCCGACGAGCTTCTCGCCGGCGTTGCCGGACGCGTCGAGCTGCCCGGACACGATGAGGATGATGCCGCCGAAGCCGATCACCATGCCGAGCAGCATGGCCTTGGTCACGCGCTTGCCGTAGACGTAGCGCTCGGCCAGGATGATGAAGAACGGCGAGGTGCTGAGGAGGACGATCGCCGTGCCGGGCCCCGCCTTTGCCACCGACTCGGTGAGCCCGTAGAGGAACCAGGTCACCATGAGCAGGCCGCTGATCGCCGTGCGGATCCAGACGTCCCGCGTGGACGGCAGGCGGTAGCGCAGCAGCGGCAGCGCGATCAGCAGGATGAGGGCGGCGGGCGCGGCGCGCAGGCCCGTGAGCATCAACGGGTCGGCGTGCGGCGACCCCTCGGCGATGACGCGGCCCACGCAGCCCCAGACGATGACCGCGAAGGCGAGCATGCCGATGCCCGTGGCCTCGGCGCGACGACGCACGGCACCGGCTCCCTGGACGACCTCGACCCCTCCCGCCATGCCTGCATCCTGCACGTTCGCAGCGCTCGGCGTCGCGACGTTGCATGTACACGCACGAACTGTGCGCGGGAGTGCACGTGCCCCGCTCGCGCGACCGGGGTAGCGCCGATGCGTGACCGCAGAGGCACGCACGATGCCCTCCCGTCGCGAGCGCGCGCCTCGCGCTCCCGGCCTCCTGCTGGGTCTGGGGCTCGGTGGTTTCCTCGACGGCATCGTCCTCCATCAGATCCTGCAGTGGCACCACATGCTCACGTCCACCACCGGGCACCCGATGACGACGCTCGCCGGACTGGAGACGAACACGCTCGCCGACGGGTTCTTCCATCTGGCGACCTGGGCGTTCGTCGGCGCGGCGACGGTCCTGACCGTCCAGGCGTGGCAGCGCGGCGAGATGGCGCCGCCGTGGCGCACGCACATCGGACTCGTCCTCGCCGGCTGGGGCGCCTTCAACCTGGTCGAGGGCATCATCGACCACCAGCTGCTCGGCATCCATCACGTCCGGGACGATCTCGGCGCGCCGATCGGCTGGGACATCGGCTTCCTGGTCTTCGAGTCTGCTGCTCCTGCCTCGGCGGAGCTCGCACTCGCCCGCTCGGGCGGTAGAAGGCGACGACCTCCGCGAGGCGGTCCGTGTCGGCGGGCGACGCCGGAAGCCTGCATCAGCCCGTCACCGCGATCCCGCCCCAGTCCTCGGGCGCGACGTCGTCGAGCGTCTCGGAGAACGTCCATCGGTGGCCCCACGGATCGACGGCCGTGTACTGGCGCTCGCCGTAGACGTGGTCGGTGAGCGGGTCGACGACCCGGCGCCGGCGGTCTCCGCGCGCTCGCAGTGCCGCGCGGGCGTCATCGACGCGCACCATGACGAGATGGGTCACGACGTCAGCCCGCCGGCGGGGTGCGGCGCGCCGCCGACGTCCGCGACGATCACCCCGCCGTCGCCCACCGCCAGCTGCGCACGATGGTCCTCGCCGACTCGCACGCGCTCCGCGAAGCCGAACGCCTCCCCCAGCCACGCGACCGCGGCGCGGACGTCCGGATACACGAGAACGGGGACGACGGTGCTCGCCGGGATCGAGCGGTTGGATCGCATGCGGCGAACGTAGACCCGCGCGCACGTGAGAGAAAGTCAGGAAACCTGTTACCAGTTCTCCGCCGATGAGGTGTATAGCGTTCGTTGTTCCCTCCATCCCCAAGGAGCACGGATGATCCAGCCCGCCCATGGACGGTCGCCGTTACGACGCGCGGCCGTCATAGCCGCCGCGGTCCCAGCAATGGCGCTCGCGGCCGTCCTCTTCCAGCCCGCGGTCGCCGGGGCGTGGTACTGCCCGCCCGGCACGCACGAGTCGCCGCCGGACAGCGGTCAGTGCGTCCCGGACACGCACACCACGCCGGCGCCGCCGCCGGTCGAGACGACACCGACACCGGTGCCGGCACCGGCACCGGCACCCGCGCCGGCACCCGCTCCGGCACCCGCGCCGGCCGAGGTCCCGGCCCCCGCCGCGGCGCCCGCGCCCGCGCCGGCACCTGCCCCCGCACCCGCGCCGGCTCCCGCGCCGACGCCCGCCGTCCCCGAGGCTGCGCCCGCCCCGGCGGCCGAGGCCGAGGAGACGCCCGCGCCGACGCAGTCGGTCAGGGGCGAGACGGCCGAGTCCCCGAAGCCGGCTGCGACGGCCAAGCCGGTCCAGGCCGCGGCCCCGGCGACCCTGCCGTTCACCGGCGCCGACGCCGGCGTGATCGCCCTGCTGGGCGCCGCGTCGCTCGCCGGCGGCCTCGCACTCCGCAGGAGGATGCGCGACGCTCGATGACATGACCGCCGACGCGGGCCGCAGCATGCGGGCGATGCTCTTCGAGGGCGTCGGCTCGCCGCTGCGGCTCGCGGAGGTGGCCGTGCCCGAGCCGGGTCCGGGCCAGCTCCTGCTGCGGGTGCTCGCCTGCGGCGTCTGCCGCACCGACCTGCACCTCCTCGACGGGGAGGTCGAGATCGCGCAGCCGCCGCGCGTCCTCGGACATCAGATCGTCGCCCGCGTCGAGCCGGACGGCCGGCGCGTCGGCGTCCCGTGGCTCGGGTGGACCTGCGGCGAGTGCGCGTACTGCCGCAGCGGCCGCGAGAACCTCTGCCCCCGGGCCCGCTTCACCGGCCGCGACATCGACGGGGGGTTCGCCGAGTACGCCGTGGCCGACGAGCGGTTCTGCTTCCCGATCCCGGACGGCTTCCCGGACGACCAGGCCGCTCCACTGCTCTGCGCCGGCCTCATCGGCTACCGCTGCCTGCGCATGTGCGGCGACGCCCGGCGCCTCGGGCTCTACGGCTTCGGCGCGGCCGCACACATCCTCGTCCAGGTCGCGCGCGCCCAGGACCGCGAGGTCTACGCGTTCACGCGCGATGGCGACGACGTCGCACAGGCGTTCGCCCGCGAGCTCGGCGCGACGTGGGCCGGCCCCTCGGGCGCCGCACCACCGGAGCCGCTCGACGCCGCGATCATCTTCGCCCCCGACGGCGGCCTCGTCCCGCTCGCGCTGCGCGCCGTCGCGCCCGGCGGGAGCGTCGTGTGCGGCGGCATCCACATGAGCGACATCCCGTCCTTCCCGTACAGCGACCTGTGGGAGGAGCGCGAGCTGCGCTCCGTCGCGAACCTCACCCGGCGCGACGGCGAGGAGTTCCTGCGCCTCGCCCCGGAGGTCCCGGTGCACACCCGCGTGCGCACGTACCCGCTGGAGCGCGCGAACGAGGCGCTCGACGACCTGCGGGCCGGGCGCTTCAGCGGCGCGGCGGTCGTCGTGCCCTGACCCGTAGCCTCCGGGCATGCCCGACACGGACATCCCCGCCGATCTCGCACCGCTGCTCGAGCGGCCCCTGTTCGCGGCCCTCGGGACGGTCCGCCCCGACGACACCGTCCAGGTCAACCCGATGTGGTTCCTGTACGACGGCGAGCACCTGCGCTTCACGCACACGACGAAGCGCGCCAAGTTCCGCAATCTCCAGCGCAACCCGACCATGAGCCTCATGGTCTTCGACCCCGACGACCCGCAGACGTACATCGAGGTCCGCGGGAAGCTCGTCGACGTCGTGCCCGACCCGGAGGGCGAGCTCTACGTCACGCTCGGGCGGCGCTACGGCAATCCCGACCAGCAGCCGCCGCCGGACAAGGCCGACCGCGTCCAGCTCCTGATGAGCGTGGACAAGGTCGGCCGCCATTGACCGGCTAGGCCGTGGGCCGGCGGTCGGCCTCCTCCGCCTCGACCAACCGCGTGTAGCGCGCCTCGAGCTCGGGCGTCAGGCCACCGAAGTGCGGGAGCGTCGTGCGATCCCGCACCGCCTTGTCCTGGACGAGCCGCTCTCGCACCCGCAGCAGCACCCGTTGTTCGCGGGCCTCCCGGTGGAACCAGTCATCCGCCATGCCGTAATTGTGCCGAACGATGCAAGTCGCCGCGCCAGTGTGGACGACGCGTCCATGGTGGGCGACGCCGCAATGGAGGAGAATCGATTCATGAACCCCACCGACGCACCGGTCGCAACCACCGTTCATCCCCTCGAGCCCCTCAGCGCACAGGAGCTCTCGTCGGCGTCGGCGCTCCTGCGCGCCGAGCAGGATCTGGGACCACGGGTGCGGTTCGTGTTCGTCACGTTGCGCGAGCCGTCCAAGGCGCAGCTGGCGGCCTGGTCGGAGGGATCCGAGCTGCCACGCGAGGCCGAGGTGATGGTCTACGACAAGGAGACCCACACCACGTACGAGGCGACCGTCGACCTCACCGCCCGCGCGGTGACGGAGTGGCGGGCGGTCGAAGGCGTCCAGCCGCCCTTCATGGACGAGGAGATGGCGCTCTGCGAGGCCGCGGTCAAGGCCGATCCCCGCTGGCAGGACGCGATGCGCAAGCGCGGCGTCGAGGACTTCGAGCTGGCCATGGTCGACCCGTGGCCGGCGAGCAACACCGGGCCCGAGGACCATCCGTCGAAGCGGCGCATCAGCCGCGGGCTCACCTGGATGCGCTCCGAGCCCGGCGAGCACGGCTACGCACGCCCGGTCGAGGGGCTCATCTGCGTCGTCGACCTCGACGCGATGGAGGTCGTCGAGTTCGAGGACCACGGCGTCGTCCCGCTCCCGCCCAACGCGGGCAACTACGACCTCGAGCGGATGTTCCGCGAGGACAACGTGCCGGCGTTCACCGAGGTCCGGCAGGGCGTCAAGCCCATCGAGATCACGCAGCCCGAGGGCCCGAGCTTCACCGTCGACGGCCATCACGTCCGCTGGCTGGGCTGGGACCTGCGGCTGGGCTTCACCCCGCGCGAGGGCCTCGTCCTGCACCAGATCGGCTACGAGGACAAGGGCACGCTGCGCCCGGTCATCCACCGGGCGAGCCTCACCGAGATGTACGTGCCCTACGGCGACCCGGCGCCGACGCACCGGTTCAAGAACGTCTTCGACCAGGGCGAGCTGGGGATCGGCTGGCTGGCGAACCCGCTGACGCTCGGCTGCGACTGCGTCGGCGACATCACGTACTTCGACGGCCTCGTCAACGACCAGGACGGCAACCCGCTCGTGGTGCCCAACGCGGTCTGCATGCACGAGGAGGACGCGGGCATCGCGTGGAAGCACACGGACTTCCGCACGCAGGAGGTCGAGGTCCGGCGCCTGCGCCGCCTCGTCATCTCGTTCATCGCGACCGTCGGCAACTACGAGTACGGGTACTTCTGGTACCTCTACAACGACGGCACGATCGAGTACGAGATCAAGCTGTCGGGCGTGCTCTCCACGGGCGCGATCCCGGTCGGCGAGCGCCCGCCGTACGGCACGCTCGTGGCCCCCGGGCTCTACGGCCCCAACCACCAGCACTTCTTCTGCGTGCGGATGGACATGGCGGTCGACGGCCCGAACAACACCGTCGTCGAGGTCGACTCCGAGCACGTCCCGATCGGCCCCGGCAACGAGACCGGCAACGCGTGGCGGACGGTCCGCAACGTCCTGGAGACCGAGGGCGAGGCCCAGCGGCTCATCGACCCGTTGAAGGGCCGCTTCTGGCGCATCGAGAGCGACAAGACGTCCGCGCTGGGCGACCCGACGAGCTACAAGCTCATGCCGGGCGAGAACGTCGCGCCGATGTACGGGCCCGACGCCGACTACGCCGGCCGCTCGGGCTTCACGAGCGCGCACCTGTGGGTCACGAAGTTCGACGCCGACGAGCGCTTCGGCGCGGGCGAGTACCCCAACCAGCACCCGGGCGGCACCGGGCTGCCCGCGTTCGCGGCGTCCGACGAGGCCATCGTCGACGAGGACATCGTCGTCTGGTACGTCTTCGGCGCCCACCACGTGCCGCGGCCGGAGGACTGGCCGGTCATGCCGGTGGCCCACATCGGCTTCAAGCTCAAGCCCGCGGGCTTCTTCGACGGCAACCCCGCGCTGGACATGCCGCCGAGCGAGGAGCACTGCGGCCACCACCCGGCCTGATCCTCAGGAAGGATCCTCGATCTCGGGCGTCCTCCTTGCATAGGGTTCATCTGGTTCCAACGCAAGGAGGACGCGGCATGTCACGACGTCTCTGGGCGCTCCCCGTCGTCGTCGCACTCGCCATCGGCGGATCCGTCGCGGTTGCACAGGCCGCCACGACGTTGAACGCGACGGTCGGCCCCGGCTTCACGATCGGCATGAAGAAGGGCAGCTCGAAGGTCACGAGCCTGCGCGCCGGGTCGTACACGATCAAGGTGTCCGACAAGTCGAACATCCACAACTTCCACCTGTCCGGCCCGGGCGTGAACAAGAAGACCAGCGTCCCGGCGACCGGCAGCACCACGTGGAACGTCAGGCTGAAGAAGGGCACGTACCGCTTCGTGTGCGATCCGCACGCTCAGATGATGAAGGGGTCCTTCACGGTCCGCTGACGCCGGGACGTCGCGCGCCGGTGAGTGGATCCCGGCGCGCGGAAGGGCCTATGGTCGCGCGGTGAGCCATCGCGCCCAGGCGCCGTTGGTCGGTCGGGACGCAGAGGTCGGCGTCCTCGACCGGGTCCTCGACGATCTCTGGGCCGGCGGCTCGGCCGCGCTCGTCGTGACCGGCGAGCCGGGCATCGGCAAGACGCGGCTGCTGGAGGAGCTCGGGCTCCGGGCTGCCGACAGGGGCGCGGTGGTCGTGTCCGGTCGCGCCGCGGAGTACGAGGTCGACCTGCCGCTCGCCGTCTGGATCGACGCGCTCGAGCCGCACGTCGCCGCGACCGGGGCGCCCGACCTGTCCGAGCGCGACGCGGCGTCGCTCGCGGAGGCGCTGCCGTCCCTGGCACACGATCCGGGCGCGACCGTGCCGGAACGCCACCGCGTGCACGCCGCCATGCGCTCGCTCCTCGCGGCGCTCGCGGAGGATCGGCCTCTCGTGGTGGTCCTCGACGACCTGCACTGGGCGGATCCGGCGTCCGTCGACCTCATCGCAGCGCTGCTGCGCCGCCCGCCCGCGGCCGAGGTCCTCCTCGCGCTCTCGTCGCGCCTGCACCAGGCTCCGGAGCGTCTGGAGGTCGCGTTCGCCCGTGCGCTGCGTGAGCACCGCGGGGTCGAGCTCGTCCTCGCACCCCTCGACCTCGTCGCGACGACGAGCTTCCTCGGTGCCGACACGCCCGAGCGGACGCGAGACCTGCTCTACCTCGAGAGCGGCGGCAACCCCTTCTACCTCGAGCACCTGGCCCGGAGCCTCGGCGACGGGGCTCCCGTCGCGCGCGCCTCGGGCGAGGTGGAGCTCCCGGGCGTGCCGCACGCGGTGTCGGCGGCGCTCGCGGAGGAGCGCGGAGCGCTCACGCCCGACGTGCGCACCGTCCTCGATGCCGCGGCGATCGTCGGCGTCGACTTCGAGCCCGACACCGTCGCGACGGTGGCGGGTGTCGCCGAGGGCGAGGCCCTCGACGCGCTCGACGCGCTCGTGGCCGCAGGCCTCGTGCGACCGTCCGCGGAGACGCGGCGCTTCACGATGCGCCACCCCCTCGTGCGCCGCGCGATCTACGACACGACGGGCGCCGGCTGGCGGCTCGCGGCGCACGCCCGGGCGGCGGCGGCGCTGCTCGAGAGCGGCGCGCCGCCGGAGGCCTACGCGCATCACGTCGCCGTCTCGGCGCACGCCGGGGACGAGGACGCCGTCGCGGTCCTGGCGGGCGCGGCATCGGGCGTGCGCGCCCGGGCGCCCGCCTCCGCCGCGCGCTGGTACGAGGACGCGCTGCGGCTGCTCCCCGAAGGCGCACCGTCCCGCCGGCGCGAGCTGCTGTCGTCGCTCGCCGACGCGCAGGCGGCAGCGGGACGGCTCGAGGATGCCGATGCCGTCCTGGAGACCGCGATCGCGACGCTCGCACTGACCGAGGTCCGCGAGCGCGTCGGGCTGACCGTGACCCGAGCGCGATTCGAGCATCTGCGTGGCAGCCTCGACGCCGCGCACGCGCGCCTGGAGGCCGCGCTCGCCGATCTGCCCGGTGACGCGGACGCGGAGGAGCTCGCGCTCGTCATCACGCTCGCGGTGGACGCCTTCCACCGTCGTGACGTGGAGGCGGTCCGGCACTGGGGCGGCCGCGCCGAGGAGCTGGGCCGCCGCGAGGGGCGTCCCGCGCACGCCGCCGCCGGCCTCGCGCTCTGCGCGCTCGTCGATGCGCTCGTGGGCGATGTCGAGTCGGCCCTGAGGCGATGCGACGACGCCGCCCGCCTCTTCGACGACCTGCCCGACACCGAGCTCGCCGAGTGCCTCGAGGCGGCCCAGTTCATCGGGCTGGCCGAGATGTACGTGGAGCGCTACGACCAGGCGGCCGCGCACGGCCGTCGCGGCATCGCCGTCGCGCGCGCGACCGGCGAGGTCCAGCGAGTGTCCGTGCTCACGATCTCCCAGGGCTTCGCCACCGCGATGCTCGGGCGACTGAACGAGGCTCGCGAGCTGCTCGACGGCGCCGTCGAATCGACGCGCCTGCTGCACAGCGACTTCGCGCTGGCCTGGGTGATGATGAACGCCGCGCTCGTCGATCTCCTGGCGGGCAACCTCATCGAGGGCCGGGCCAAGGCGACGGAGGTCGTGGACATCATCGAGGGGCTCGACGACTCGGTCGTCGCGGCGAACGCCAAGAGCCTCGTCGGGCAGCTCGAGCTCGTGGAGGGGCGGCCGGTCGCCGCGATCGCGACGCTGCACGACGCGGGCGGCGGACCCGAGCTGCCGCTCATCGGCGGGTTCTGGAAGGTCTGGCTGCTCGAGTCGCTGACCATCGCCCATCTCGCGATCGACGAGCTCGACCAGGCGGCCGCGTCAGCGAGGCTGGCCGGCGAGATCGCGGACGGCCTCGGGCTTCCGCTCACGGCGTCCGTCGCCACGCGCGCGCTGGCCCGGGTCGCGCTCGCGCGCGGGAACGCCGACGAGGCGGTGGACCTCGCGCTCGCGGCCGTCGCCGGCGCGACGTCGACCGGCGCGGAGGTCGAGTGCGCCCGTGCACGCCGGCTCGCGGGCGAGGCGCTCGCGGCCGCGGGGCGCCGCGAGGAGGGGATCGGCGAGCTGGGGCGCGCGGCCGATGCCTTCGAGGCCTGCGCCGCGCACCGCGATGCCGACGCCACGCGAGAGGTGCTGCGGCGGCTCGGCGACGTGCGCCGCCACAGCACGCGCGGGCAACGCGACGGCTCCGGGCTCGCCACGCTCACGCAGCGCGAGCTGGAGATCGCCGAGCTCGTCTGGGACCGGCGCACGAACCGCCAGATCGCCGAGACGCTCTTCCTGAGCCCCAAGACCATCGAGACCCACCTGCGCAACATCTTCGCCAAGGTGCTCGTGTCCTCGCGGGTCGAGCTGGCCCGCGAGGTCGAGCGGGCGCGCGTCACTGCGTGAGGCGCTCCACGGCGGCGGCCAGCTCCAGCCAGCCGCGGAAGGGCAGCGGGTCGGCGGAGCCGCCGCGGAGCGCGACGGTGCCGACCGGCTGATCGCCCTCCCAGTCGATGCTGAGCAGGAGCGACACGCTCATCGCACCGGCGCGTCGACCTGCTCCGCCGCCTTCGCCGTCTCGGCGAACGCGAACGGATGGTGGAAGGCGAACATCGCGTCGTCCGGTGGGACGGGGACGACGAGCCGGAGGTGCAGCTCGGCGTCGTCCACCTGCAGGAGCACGACGCCGTCATGAGGACGCCACAGCAGGCGGATGTCGAGGCCGTCGTTCGTGCGGGCGTCGAGCTCGCGGAGGGTGGTGGGGGAAGCGGTGGAGGTCATGGGATCAGTCTCCGGTCGTCCGGGGAGGCGAACATCAGGGAGGCACCCTGATCTCGCCCCCCGGACATCGTCAGCGGTCCGTGCGGACCGCCCTGGCCACGAGGACCGCGGCGAGGAACGACAGCACCAGCGCGCCGCCGAGCAGTCCGAGGCCGAGCGGCTTCAGGAACGAGGCGTCCGCGCCCGCGGAGGCCTGGACGTCGACGCCGGGTGAGCCGTCGGCGTTCATGACGAGGGCGGACCAGTCGCCCTCCTCGATGTCCCACTCGAGCGACTGGGTGCCAGTGCCGGAGGTCGACGCGGACCAGATGTCCTGCGCCGCCGGGTCGGCGGGGGTGCGGGCGCCGGGGACGGTCTCCGTCGTCGCCCGGAAGGGCGACGTGTCGAGGTCGGTCAGCGTCGCGTGCTCGGTGCCGGCGAGGTAGCGCTCGACGTCCTCCGTCGGCGCGATGCCGACGAACACCGGGCCGCCGGCGGCCGAGGTGACCTGCAGGCGGGCCTGGCCGGCGAGACCCGCGTCGAAGCCCTCGAGGTCCATGTCGAGGCTCTCGGTGGCCAGCGCGCGGGTGTCGGTGGAGAAGCGCGCGTCGCTCGTGGTGAACCAGCCGTCGTCCTTCTGGCCGTCGGCGTAGAGCGCCGCGCCGCCGGCCGCGAGGAACAGGACCGCGACGAGGCCGGCGAGCGCCGCCAGGACGCCCGGGAGGGTGCGGCGCCGGGGCGCGGCGGGGAACGGCGCGTCGGCGGCGACAGGCGTTGCTGCGTGCGTGGACTGCATGGTGTGCTCCTTGATCTCATGGAGAAGCCGAACGGCGCCCGCATCGCTGCGGGCGCCGGTCGGATCGGGGGGAGTGCGTCAGGCCTGCGCGGGGGCGGGCTCGAGCTCCGGCTCGCCGACGCGGGGCAGCCAGCGCAGCGAGCGGGGCAGCCACCAGTTCCGGCGGCCGAGGAGCTTCATCGTGGACGGCAGCAGGACGCCGCGGACCAGGGTTGCGTCAAGCAGGACGGCGAAGGCCAGGCCGACGCCCATCTGCTTGAAGATCATGAACGAGAGGCTGCCGAAGAGGGCGAACACCCCGACCATGACGATGGCCGCGCTGGTGACCGTGCCGGCCGTCATCTTGATGGCGCGCGACACGGCGACCTCGGTGTCGTCGCCCTTGTCGACGAGCTCCTTGACCCGGCTGAGGATGAACACGTGGTAGTCCATCGACAGGCCGAACAGGACCACGAACAGGAACATCGGCAGCCAGGCGACGATCGGCCCGGTCTCCGTGAAGCCGAGGAGACCCTTGAACCAGCCGTACTGGAAGACCAGCACCATCGCGCCGTAGGCCGCGGCGACCGACATGAGGTTCAGCACGATCGCCTTGATCGGGACGACGATCGACCGGAACGTCACCAGCAGCAGCATGAACGCGGTGATGATCACGAACGCGAACACGTAGGGCAGGTGCGAGATCATCTGCTCGTTGAAGTCGCGGTCCTGAGCCGTCTGACCGTCGACGTACGCCCTCGCGCCCGTCACTCCGCCGATCGTGTCGGGCACGACCGTGTCGCGGAGCACGTCCAGCGCGCGGTCCGATGCGGCGTCCTCGCCGTCACCGACGGTCTCGAGGTCGATCGTCGCGACCGTCTTGTCCGGGCTGATGTCGACCGACGGCGTCGACGTCGAGGGGAACAGGTCCTCGTGGGCCTGGGCCTCGCGGCCGAGGTCCTCGATGCCCGCGGCGACGGCCGGGGCGGTGACGTCCTTCGCCTTGACGACGACCTGCATCGCCGCGGTCTCCGCGGGGAACGCGTCCTTGACGCGGTTGTAGGTCTGCACGACGGCCTCGTCCTGCGGGAGCGAGTCGGCGAGCGCCGGCTGGCCGAGCTCCATCTGCGTCGCCGGGATCGCCAGGGCGACCATCACGGCGGTGGCCAGCCCGGCGGACAGCCAGGGACGGCGCAGGACGCGGTCGATGATCCTCGACCAGATCCCGATGCGGGCCACCCGCGCCTTGAGCCGGGTGAGACCGGGGATGTGGCTGCGCCCGAGGCGATGCCCGACGCGCGAGAGCACTGCGGGCAGCACGGTGAGCGACCCGAGCATGGCGACCGCGACGACGAGGATCGAACCGGTGGCGAACGAGGTGAAGACCGACGAGTCCGCGAGGTACATGCCGGCCATGGCGGTGATGACCGTCAGGCCCGACACGAGCACCGCGTGCCCTGAGGTCGCGGCCGCGGCTTCCAGCGCCGCGTCCTTGTCTCGTCCTGCTGCGAGCTCCTCCTTCATCCGTCGCACGTAGAACAGCGAGTAGTCGACGCCCACGGCAAGACCGATGAGCAGGACGACGTGCTTGATGGACTCCTCGACCGGGACGATCTGGCTGATGGGGCCGATGAGGCCGAACGTGGCGACGACGGCGCTCACCGCGAGCAGCAGCGGGATGCCGGCGGCCAGCAGCGTGCCGAACGTGACGAGCAGGATGACCAGCGTCAGCGGCAGCGAGAGCGTGCCGGCCTTGGCCAGGTCGGCCTGGAAGATCTTCTGGAAGTCCTCCTCCGAGCTGCCGTCGCCGAACTGCTCGACGATGAAGTCGTCGTGGGCGGCGTCGAGCTTCTCGGTGCTCGCGACGGTCGCGTCCATGACGCGCTTCGTCTCCGTGTCGGTGACGGGGTCGCCGGGGATGTCGAAGGCGACCATCGCGACGTGCTCGTTGTCGGAGATGGCGTTCCCGTTGCCCTTGGCGTACGGGTCCTGGACGTTGTGGACGCCCTCCGTCGCCTTCAGCTGTTCGACGGCGTCATGGACGACGGCGCGGAACCCAGGTGAATCGGCGTCCTTCGCCTTGCTGGAGATCAGGACGGCTTCGCTGTCGACCTGCGGGAAGGCGTCGTGGACGAGCTTGGAGGCGGTGCCGGAGTCGCGGACGCCGGCTTCCTCCTGCGTGAGCTGCTTCGTGCCGACGTTGCCGCCGATCATGAACGCGAGAACCACGAACGCCAGCCAGCCGACGATCGCGGTCTTCCAATGGCGGGCGCTCCAGCGGCCGGCCCGTGCTGCGAGGTTGCGCGACGGTTGCATCTGCTGCCTCCGTGGGGTGGGGATGGACACGGGAGGCAGCCTCCTTCCGTCCCTCCCCCCGAACATCAGGGAGGCACCCTGAATCGGACCCTGAGTCAGGGGCGCTCGGCCGGCACCCCTGAGGTCGCATGACGGCGTCCGCGGGTAGCGGACATCGCATGGAGGACGACGACCGCTGGATCGTCATCGACGGCCGCCGCTGGCGCCGCACCGATCCCGCGATCCCCGAGGAGCGCCGCCGCGAGCTCGTGTCCGAGCTGATGAGCGCGCGGAGCGCGGTCGGATGGGCGAAGCGCAAGGGCGACGCAGCGGCCGAGCGCGCCGCGCGAGACAGGGTTCACGCTGCGAAGGTCGCACTCGGCGAGCGCGGTCCCAAGTGGTGGGACCGTGATCGTCACTGACGGACCGCAAGGTCATGGTCATCCGCTGGCTTGACCTGACGACCTGACCGGCTGAGCGGCAGAGCAACATCCGCCCCGGCGTCGGTGTCTGCGCCCGGACTGCTCGGTCAAGGTTTGCGCGACCGCTCCGATGACCGGGACCAGGCCGGAACCGCCACGACGCCCGGTCGACGTCGTCGCTGCCCGTCAGACCCGTCGGGCTCCGTGCGACCCGTTCTCCAACCGTCCCTGACCCACCCAGGAGCCTGTCCGTTGCGACGCCCGCTCATCCTGCTGTTGACCCTCACCGCCACCTTGGGTGCTGCGCTTCCGACGCTCGGCTGCGGTGCCGATGAGGAGGCCGCCAAGCAGAAGCAGCAGGCGGTCGCCGCCCAGAAGGCCAAGCGCGAGCGTGAGCGCAGGGAGGCGAGAGCCGAAGTCGAGCGCCGCGAGGCGGTATTGAAGGCAGAGCAGGCCGCGACCGCGTGCCGCGACCGCTTCGGTGACCTGCTGGCGGAACTCCATCAGCTCGACAGCCGCCTCTCCATCGGTCTGAACTTCACCAGCTACTCCGAGCGTGTCGGAGACGCACGAGTCGCGTACGACGAGGCAGTCGCGGACGCCTCCGAGGACGACGGACTCGACTGCCTGACCACGGTCGGGCTGCCGATGGAGAAGGCGCTGAACAAGTACGCCTCCGCGTACAACATCTGGAACGACTGCGTCTCAGACCTCTACTGCGACAACAGCAGCATCACCAGCCGGCTGCGAACCCGATGGGACAGCGCCAACGAGTACATCGCCTCGGCTGAGGACGCGCTGGACGAGCTTGCCGCGCCAAGCGACGCGAACGTGGGCACGTTCGACTACACGCACGACTGAGCGCAGGTGGTTCACCGCGCGCGAGCCATTCGGCCACTTTGGTCGGCGTAAATTCGCTCCTCGGCCGGCCCACCCGCTTCGAGCTCCGCCTGCGACGCGTCGCGTCCTGAGGGTCACTCCGCGCCCAGCGCCCGCACGACGTCCATGCGCACGGCACGCCGGGCCGGGATCGCGGCCGCGAGCGTTCCGAGCACCACGGCCGCGATCGCCACGCCGAGGATCGTCGTGACGGGCACCGAGAACACGTAGCCGGCGAGCAGGTCACCGAACCCGAGTGCCCAGACGTAGGCGATGACGAGGCCGAACGCGAGGCCGGCGATCGCGCCGGACAGGGTCACGAGGATCGACTCGGCCGCCATGGTCCCGCGTACGTGCCAGCGCGACGCGCCGAGCGCGCGGAGCACGCCGATCTCGCGGGTCCGTTCGAGCACGGACATGGCGAGCGTGTTGACGACGCCGAGCAGGCTCACCAGGACCGCGATCGCGACGATCGCGTTGAACAGGTTGAACTGCTGGTCGATCCTCGCGCTGACGGAGTCCTGCAGCTCGGCCGTCGACAGCGACTCGAGGCCAGGGTTGCGATCCACGATGCGCTGGACCCCGGCCTCCAGTGCGGACCGGTCGCCGCGACTCTCGCGCCTGGACGACGAGCTGCGCGTCCTGTGTGACGCCGTAGAGCTCGCGCATCGCGGTCTGCGACATCTGGACCACCTGACCGTTGAAGTCCGTCACGGTCTGCAGCACGGCCGCGACGCGCATCCGCCGCGCGCCGCGCGGTCCACGGACGCACGATCGTGTCGCCGGCGCCGACGCCCGCCCGCTCGGCGTAGCCCGAGCCGACGATCACGCCGCCGTGGTCGAGCGCGCGCACCGCGGCTGCGCGGTCGGCGCCCTTCACCGGACTGCGGTCGACGACGCCCCACACGGCAGGGTCGACCCCCTCGATGAGACCCGTCGCCTGGCTCGTGAGGCCGGGGAGGTCCGCGAGGGTCACGCGCAGCGGCGTGACGACGCCGGCCTCGGGCAGCTCCGCGATGGCGCGCGAGACGCTCCGCGGAACGACCTGGCTGCCGCCCTCCTCGAGCGCGGCACCGACGGGGCGCACGGTGAGGTCCCGCGCGAAGCCGGCGGTCATCTGGCGCTCGACGGTCCGCACGAACGTCTGCGCCATCGTCGCGTTCACGACGATCACGGCCAAGCCGATGCCCAGAGCGATCGCCGTGGACGACGTGCGTCGTGCGTTCGTCCGCGTCGCATCCGCGGCGAGTCGGCCTGCGGTCGGGAACAGGCGTCGCAGCGGGATCGCGAGCACGGCGACCGTCGGCGGGATCACGAACGGCGCGACGAGCACGATGCCGGCGAACATGGCCATCGTGCCGGTGATGCCGATGGCGCTCCACAGCAGCCCTCCGCCGTGCTGGTCGCCGAACCAGAAGTCCCCGCCGAACAGCAGCCCCGGCAGGAGCAGCGCGACGCGCGATCCCGAGCCGTCCGATGCCGGGACGAGCCCGCATCGTCGCTGCCCCTCCCTGTGCTGCCTGGACAGGTGAGAGCCGCGCAGCGCGGCGCGCGGGGAGCGCGGCGCCGAACAGGGTCGCGACGATCCCCGCGACGGCGGCGACGGCGATCGAGGTACCCGAGACGGCCAGGTCGCCGACGGGGACCTCCAGTCCCCGGAGCATGATGATGAGTCCCTCGGCCATCCCCAGCCCCAGCAGCAGGCCGGCCGCGGTCCCCGCGACCGCGAGGACGAGCGCCTCGACGAGCACGCTGCGCGCCACGTCGGCGCGGCTTGCCCCGAGCGTGCGGAGCATCCCCAGCTCCCGGGTGCGCTGCAGCACGGTCATCGTGAAGCTGTTGAGGATCAGGAACCCGCCCACGAAGAGCGCCATCCCGCCGAAGAGCAGGAGGACGACGTCCAGCGCCTGGAGCTGCTCGGCGACGTCGTCCGACACCTGGGACGGGGTCTGCACGTCCGCCCCGGCGCCGAGCTCGCGCCGGAGCCGAGCCTGGACCTCCTCGACCCGGTCGCGGTCGCGGACGTGGACGCTGATCGTCATCCACCCGTCCGGCTGGTCGAAGAGGCCGCGCGCCTCGGTCAGCGGGACGCCGGCGAGGCCTGCCCCGCCGAAGGACAGGCCGCTCGAGAACGTGAAGATGCCGACGACGCGCAGCTGGGCCCGCCCTGCCGGCGCGAGGACGGGGATCGTGTCGCCGAGCGTCAGCCCACGTTCACGGGCCCAGCCGCGCTCGACGATGACCTCGCGGCCCTCCCGGGCCGGCCGTCCTGCCGTGTAGCGGAAGTCGTACGGCGGCTGGGCGGGGTCGAAGCCCGCGGTCCACATCGTGCCGCTCGGACCATCGACCGCCTTCCCGCGACTGTCGAGGCGCTGGAGGTTCGCGCCGATCATGCCGCCTGCGCTCTCCACGCCACTCGTCGTCCGGATCCGGTCCAGGACGCCGCTCGGCAGGGATCCCGCGTTGTTCGCCGGAGCGACGACGAGGTCCGTCGTGCCCCACGCCGAGTCGATGAGGTCGTCGAACGTGGCCCTGACGGTGCCGCTGAGCAGGAGGACGCCGAACACCATCCCCACACCGAGCGCGACGGCGCCGCCGGTCAGCACCGAGCGCAGGCGCCGCGTGCGCAGCTGCCGCACGGAGAGGCCGTCGTACGACCCGAGCATCACGCCACCGCGGCGGGGTCGGCGGTGAGCGCCGCCAGACCCTCGGCGACCTGGCGCGTGCTGGCGCTCTCCATGCCGCCGGCGATCCTGCCGTCACGCAGGAAGACGACGCGGTCCGCGATGGCGGCCGCTGCCGGATCGTGCGTGACCATCACGACCGTGCGTCCGTCGACGGACGCGATGTCGCGGAGGATCGCGAGCACCTCGCCGCCGGAGCGCGAGTCCAGGTTCCCCGTCGGCTCGTCGGCGAGGACGATCTCGGGCTCCAGGAACAGCGCCCGCGCGATCGACACGCGCTGCTGCTGACCGCCCGACAGCTCCGACGGCGTGTGGGTGGCGCGGTCGGCGAGTCCGACGCGCTCGAGCAGCGCGACGGCTCGCTCCTCCATGTCGCCCGTCCGGTCACGCGCGATGAGCGCCGGCAGGTAGACGTTCTCCGTGGCGGACAGCGACGGCAGCAGGTTGAAGAACTGGAAGATGAACCCGAGATGGCCGCGCCGCAGGCGGGTGAGGTCGCGATCGTCCGCCCCGTCGACCCGGCGGCCCGCGACGGTCACCTCGCCCGACGTCGGCGCCTCGAGCCCCCCGAGGACGTGCAGCAGCGTGCTCTTGCCGGAGCCGGAGGGGCCCATGATCGCGACGAACTCGCCGCGCTCCGCCACGAAGTCCACGTCGTCGAGCGCCCGTACCGCCGTCGCGCCGGTCCCGTAGTGCTTGCACAGCCCGTGTGTCTCGATGGCGTTCATGACGCGGCCTCGATCAGCCCTTGCGATCGCCGTGGCGCTCGACGCTGACCCCGTCGGCGGGATACAGGATCGACTCGTGCTGCTCGTCCCAGAGCACGCGGAAGTGCTCGTGGCCAGGACGTCCGAGGAGCTCGATGATCTCTCCGCGCCGGGCCGGCTTGTCGCCGACCCCGCGTGCGACGACCCAGTCTCCAGGCCGCGCCGCCGCCGTGCTCACGTTCGTGGTCATCGTCGCCATCCCTCACGCAGGCTGCGGGGCCGACGTGCTCGGCTCCGCTTCGCGGTCCGCGACGCCCTCGGCGACCCGCGGGACCACGAGGACGGGGCACGGGGCGTTGTCGACGAGGTAGCGCGAGACGCCGCCGACGAGGACGCTGTGCCGCGGCCCGTAGCCGCGGGAGCCCGTGACGAGGAGGTCGGCGCCCTCCGCGGCATCGGCGAGCGCACTGGGCATCGGCCCCGTGACGACCCGGGTGTCCACCGGGACGCCGGTGATCGCGTCGGCCTCGGCCTTGACGCGCTCGGCGACGTCGTCGCGCATGAGCTCCTCGAGATCGGCGGCCGCGATCATCGCCGGGCCGGCGTAGAGCTCGTGCTCCGCGCCGGCGATGATCTCGAGATGCGCGTCGAGCCTGCGCGCGAGCTGGGCTGCGTGCTCCAGGGCGGCCTTCGCCTGGATTCCGTCGTCGTACGCCACCGCGATGGTGCGGATCGGCCGTGGCTGGTGGTCGGACGGGGCGACGAGCACGGGGCACGGAGCTCCGTGCAGCAGGTTCGACGCCACGGACCCCGGCGTGATGCGGCCGATGTGGCTGTAGTGGGTTGCGCCGACGACGATGAGCGTCGCCTGCTCCTCCTCCGCGAGGTCGTGCAGCGCCCGCGCCGGCGAACCGGCCAGCAGGACGCGGCGAGCCACGCCCTCGACGTCCAGACCCTCGATGACGGCTCGACCCTTGTCGTGGAGGTCCTGTTGGATCTCCTCGTCGAACACCCGCCCACGCAGCCCGACCGGGGTCAGGCGGGGATACACGTGCGCCGCGAGGACCTCGGCGTCGGAGACCGCGGCGAGCTCGACGGCCAGCTGCACGGCGGCACGAGATGCGGAGCTGCCGTCGTACGCGGCGATGAAGGTCTGTGGCATCTGCCCAGGTCCTCTCGGGTTCGGGATCGTGCGGCGGGGACGCTAGGCGCGACGGCGCCGCCCGCCATCCGCGAAAGCGCCCCCACGGGTTGCGGGAAACCCGCACCCGGGATGAGGGGTGCGCCGGATGGCCGGGGCGGTCCGTGCTGCGACCGTCCCGGCATGACCTCCTCCCCCACACGCGTCGTCATCGCCGGCGGCGGAATCGGCGGCCTGGAGGCGATGTTCGCGCTCCGCAGCCTCGCCGGATACCGCGTCCTCCTCACCCTGCCTGACACCCGATCCCACGTTCCGGGTCCGAGCGCTCAGCGTGGAGGATCCGTTCGCCGGCCCTGCCCTGCGTCGCTACGACATCGGCCGTCTCTGCAGCGAGGTCGACGCGGAGTTCGTCCAGGATGCGCTCGCCTCCGTCGATGCCGATGCCCGGACCGTCACCACCGCGGGCGGCCAGAGCGTGCCCTATGACGATCTCGTCCTCGCGATGGGCGCGCTCCAGCGCGCTCCGTACACCAGTGGCGTGACGTTCCGCGGGCTCGAGGATGCCGAGGCGGTGCACGGGCTCATCCAGGACGTGGAGCTCGGCGCGGTGGAGAGCATCGTCTTCGTGGTTCCGAGCGGCACCGCGTGGCCGCTGCCGCTGTACGAGCTGGCCTTGTTGACCGCGGAGCGTGCGTTCGCGATGGGTGTGGACATCTCGCTGACACTCGTCACACCGGAGGAGCGACCGCTGGGGTACTTCGGCCTCGATGCATCGGCGACGGTCGCCGGGCTTCTGGGCGAAGCGGGCATCGCGCTCGTCACGGAGACGCACGTGCGCGACCTCGACCACGGCACCGCCGTCGGCGTCGATGGCGCACCGATCGTGCAGGCGCGGCGAGCCGTCACGATCCCGGTGCTCGAGGGGCGGCGCATCCCCGGCGTACCGACCGACGCGCGCGGGTTCGTACCCGTGGACGAGCACGGCGCGGTGATCGGCCTCCCGGACGTCTGGGCAGTCGGCGACGCGACCACGTTCCCGCTCAAGCAAGGCGGCCTGGCCGCGCAGCAGGCCGATGCTGCGGCGGCGGCGATCGCCGCGGGAGCCGGGGCGTCCGTTGCTCTCGCGACCCACCACCCGGTCATGCGAGCGAAGCTGTTCACCGGCGGGCGCCCAGCGCACCTCGGCGAGGTGACGAGCGAGGACGACGCGAAGGTCGCGACGACCTACCTCGGCCCGATGTTGACGCGGCTCGGCACGAGGGCGCCGGCGTGAGCCCGCTCGTGCCCACCCAGTTGGTCATCGCGGGCGCAGGTGTCGCCGGGCTCGAGACCCTGCTGGCCGTGCATGCGCTCGCCGGATCACGGGTGACGACCACTGTCCTGGCGCCGGACCGGAGCTTCTCCGTGCGGGCGGCATCGGTCGGCGCGCCGTTCGGACACGGCAGCCCGCCGCAGCACGATCTCGGAGCGATCGTCGCCGCCGGCGGCGCGCACCTCGTCCACGGCATGCTCGACTTCGTGGACGGAGACGAGCGATGCGTGGTCACCCGTGATGGCGAGCGCCTCATGTACGACGCGCTCGTCGTCGCGGTCGGCGCGAAGCCCGAGCCTGCATACGCTGCGGCGTCGACGTTCACCGGCGCACCCGACTCGACGGTGATGTCCGACGTGCTGCTGGCGCTCGAGGCCGGCCGCGCGAGCAGCGTCGCGTTCGTCGTTCCTCCCGGTGTCACGTGGGCGCTGCCGCTGTACGAGCTCGCGCTCATGACGGCCGCGCACATCGAGCTGCACGGCATCGACGCCGACCTGAGCATCGTGACGCCCGAGCCGGCACCGCTCGCGCTGCTCGGCATCGAGGCCTCGGAGCACGTCGTCGCAGCACTGCGCACCGCGGATGTCGCCCTCGTGAGCGCCACCGAGGTCACCGAGGTCGACCTGGCCGGACGTCTGCTGGGCCGCACCGGCACGATCCTGCAGGCCGAGCAGATCATCGCGCTGCCCCGTCTTCGAGCGCCGTCCATCGGGGGCCTCCCACGCGCCGATGACGGCTTCATCCCCGTCGACGTCCGCGGACACGTGGCCGGCCGGGACGGCGTCTACGCCATCGGCGACGCCGCGGCAGGGCTGCTCAAGCACGGCGGCATCGGCGCCCAGCAGGCGGAGGGCGTGGCGCACGAGATCGCACAGCGCGCCGGGGCTCCGGTCGCGACCCCGACGCCGCGTCCGGTGGTGCGCGCGCAGATGCTCGAGGGCACGACGACCACCTTCCTCCGGGCACCGCTCAGCGGCCGCGTCGCCGATCGCACGTCGGTCGTCTCCCGGGAGGCCTTGTGGTGGCCCCCGCTCAAGGTGGCCGCGCCCCGTCTCGCCCAGGCGCTGGCGGAGACGGCCTCGTGACACGTGTCGAGCCGTGGCGCGTCGTCGTCGCCGGCGGCGGCGTCGCCGGGATCGAGGCGCTGCTCGGCCTGCGGGCGCTGGGCGAGGGCTGCCTGCAGCTGACGCTCGTGACCCCGGATCTGCATTTCGTCCTGCGCCCGCACGCCGTGGCGGAGCCGTTCGGCGGGGCGCCGTCCCCCTCGCTGCCGTACGCCGACATCGCCCGCGAGCAGGGCGCCCGGTTCGTGCGCGACCGCGTGCGGGCGGTGCGCGCCGACGACCGCGTGCTCGAGCTCGAGGGCTCCGGCGAGCTGCCGTACGACGCCGTCGTGCTCGCCGTCGGAGCGCATGCGCGTGCGTTCCATCCGGCAGCGCTCACGTTCGACGGCCCGGATGCGGTACCGGCGGTCCGCGAGCTCGTCTCGGACCTGACGCACGCCCGCGCGGAGTCCGTGGCGCTCGTCGTCCCGACCGGTGTGTCCTGGGCGCTCCCGATGTACGAGCTCGCGCTCATGCTCCGCGGCCGCGCGCGCCGCCGCAACGTCCTTCTCGTCTCGTCCGAGCCCGCGCCGCTCGCCGTGTTCGGCCAGGAGCCGAGCCGAGCCGTCGCCGAGATGCTCACCCGCGCGGGCGTCGAGGTCCACGTCGGCGCGGACCCCACCGTGTCCGCGGATGGGCGCGCCATCGGGCTCGCCGCCGATGGCCCGTGGCTCTCCGCCGACCGCATCGTCGCACCGCCGCTGCTCGACGGCCCTCGGCTGCGGGGCGTCCCACACGACGCGGCGCGGCTTCATCCCCGTCGACGAGCACGGTCGAGTGCCGGGGCTCGATCACGTGTACGCCGCCGGCGACGGCACGGACCTCGCGATCAAGCAGGGCGGGCTCGCGGCGCAGCAGGCGGACGCGGCGATCCGGCACCTGACGGCCGAGGCCGGCGGGCTCCTGCCCCCCGATCCGTTCCGTCCTGTCCTACGCGGTCGGCTCATGACCGGCCAGGTCGATCGCTACCTGCGTCACGATCCGGCCGCCGGCGACGCCGTCCTCGACGAGCCCCTGTGGGAGCCCGCCGCGAAGGTGGTCGGCCACTACCTCGCGCCCTGGCTGGCGTACCTGCATCCCACGCATCCCGTGCCGCGGAACGACGTCGAGCGCGTCACGGTCGATCACGAGCTCGATCTCGAGCCGCTGGGACGGATCGAGCGTCAGCGCTCATGAGCATGGATGCAGCCGACCGCCCGACGTGCGTGCACTGTGGCGACCGGATCGGGGCGTACGAACCCCTGTGCCTCCGCCGCGCCGACGGCACCGTCACGACGTCCAGCATCCTGCGCGCGCGGCAGGATCCGGAGTTCGGGATGCCGGGCTCGGCGCTGTATCACCGCGACTGCTTCGTCGAGGGTCAGCCGACGAGTCCGTTGTCGAGCGCGTAGCGGACCAGCTCGGCCCGCGACGTGCGCCGCAGCTTCTGCTGGATGTGCGCACGATGCGTCTCGACGGTCCTCACGCTCAGGTACAGCTGCTTGCCGATCTCGGCGTTCGTGTGCCCGAGCGCGATCAAGCGCAGGACCTCGACCTCGCGCTCGCTGAGGTCGTCCGGCGGACCGACCGGCTCCGGCGGTTCGGCGGCGAGCCGCGCGCCCAGGCGCGGGTTGAGGTAGGTGTCACCCCGGCCGGCCGCGCGCACCGCCTCGACGAGCTCCTCGTCGGCGGCCTCCTTGAGCACGTAGCCCAGTGCGCCGGCGCGCAGTGCCTCGCGGGCGAAGGCCGGATCGTCCTGCATGGTCAGCACGACGATCGCGGTGCCCGGCGAGCCCTCCAGGAAGCGAGGGATGGCGGGCAGGCTGGGTTCGCCCGGCATGTTGAGGTCCAGGACCAGCACGGACGGGCGGTGCGCCCGGACGTAGCGCATCGCATCGGCGACGTCGCCTGCCTCCGCGACGACCTGGAGGTCGTCCTCGCCCTCGAGCACCAGACGCAGCCCGTGTCGGACGACGACGTGGTCGTCGGCGAGGACGATCGTGGTGAGCGCTGCATCGGCGGTGTCGTCCTGGAGCATGCGCGAACCGTAGGGACAGGCTGCGCAGGACCCATCCGTACGAGACCAGCCTGCGCTTGCGGGAAACTACGGACTCCCGTCGATCCAGGTGGCGACCCGCGCGGCGAGGTCCTGCGCGCAGCCGTCGGTGGAGACCGCGAGGCGGTGGGCGGCGGGAGGCTCCGCCAGGTCGTCGCCGAGTTGCCGCACGACCTCCGGCCCGGCGTCGGAGTCGTCGCCGCCGGCCTCTGCACGCCGCCACGCGCGCTCGATGCGCACCCCGAGCGGAGCCTCGCAGACGATGAGCCGCAGCCGGTCGCGATCGGACTGCGACAGACCGGCGAGGAACGCGTCGCGGTGCGCCGGGGCACCGAACGTCGCGTCGACCACGACGGAGCCGCTCCGGAGCGCCATCGACGCCCGTGCTCCCAGCTCCGCGTACACCAGCCGCTTGGCGTCAGGGCTGTACGACTCGGCCGCCGCGCGGACGCCGACGGGCACCTCCAGGGCCTCCTTGCGCACGACGTCGGAGGAGAGCACGGCGAGATCGCCCGCCGATGCGAGCGCGGACGCGAGCGTCGACTTGCCGCTCGCCGGAGGGCCGGACACCACGAGCAGCAGCCGCCCGCGAGCGCGCCAGGCGAGCGCGTCGGCGAGGTCCGTGAGGCGCAGGGCATCGCGGCGTGCCGCCTCCGCCGCCGCTCCGGTGAGCTGGGCGGCGCGGAGGAAGCCGACCTTCGCGCGCACCAGGGCGCGGTGGACTGCGAACGCCGCCACCAGCGCCTCGTCGCCCGGATCACCGCCTGCGTCGCGGTACGCCGTCACGAGGTCCTCGGCGGCCCGGGCGGCCCCGAGCCTGCGCAGATCCATGACGAGGAACGCGAGGTCGTCGGCGACGTCGACGCGCCGCAGGCGTGCGTCGAACTCGAGGCGATCGACGACCACGACGCCCTCGCGGTCGAGCACGACGTGCTCCGCGCGCAGGTCGCCGTGCCCGTCCACGACCCGCCCGGTGCTCGCCCGCTCGTCCAGGTCGGTCCCGCGGCGATGCAGGAACCCCGAGGCGAAGCGCCGCCAGGCGTCGGTGCGCGCCGGCGTCACCTCCGCGCCGCCGGCGTCCGCGAGCTCGTCGATGTTGGCCTGCCAGGCATCCGCGACCTGCCGCGACCACCTGCTCACTGCAGGCCTCCCGGCGTCCGCGTGGAAGCGCTGGATGGTCCGCGCCGTCGCCACCACGTCCTCGTCGCGCAGCGCGTCGCGCCGGACCGCGGCGGCCATGGTCCGCTCCTCGTCGAACCGGACCATCTCGACGACCCAGTCGATGGCGTCCGGCGCGCCTTCGGGGGCGAGCTCGAGCCCGCCCTCGACGGGCACCACGAGCGCGCACGCCGAGGACGATGCGGGCGGCCAGCGCCTGGTTCACCTCCATCTCCTGCCGGCAAGCGCGGCGGCGGGCGGCCGGCTCACGAAGGTCGAGGAAGCCGAAGTGGACCGGCTTCTTGAGCTTGTAGGCGCGGTCCGGGGTCAGCAGCACCCACGACATGTGCGTCTCGCGCACTTCGACGGACGGGCCGAGCAGCGCGATGAGAGCGGCCGGCACGTCCACAGGCTCACGCACCGGACGCGAGGTCCGCGATGGCGGCGAGCGCGTCGCCCTCCGGGACGCGGCTCGGGAGCGCCAGGACCGGGCAGCGGGCCATGCCGGTGAGTCGCGCGGCGACGCTTCCGAGCACGACGGCTCCGAGCCGTCCTCGCCCTCGCGATCCGAGCACCAGGAGATCGAGCTCCGCGCTGTGGGCCGCGAGGGCGTCGGCCGGCTCGCCCTCCAGGTACACGCTCGCGTCGACGTCGTGCCCGCCCCGCGCCCTGGGGACCGCGGTCTCGACGTGGATGGTCCGCACCGTCGCCCGCGCGTCGATCAGGTCCGCGAGCCGCCTGGCGAACGCGACCGCCGAGCGGTCGCGTTCCGAGCCGTCGACGGCGACCCCGATCCTGGTCAGCGACCGAGCCCCCGACGCCCAGCCGCGCGGCGCGACGGCCACGGAACAGGGGGCACGCCGCAGCGTCTCGGCCGTCACACCGCCCAGCACGAGCCGCCCCGCGGGGCCGTGGTGTGAGGAGCCGACGACGATCACCCCGGCGGCGCGCTCCTCGGCCACCTCGTGCAGCGTCCGGCCCGGGCTGGAGCCGGGCACGGTGACCAGGTCCGCCCGACGCCTGCCCAGCGCCCGTCGGGCCTCGTCCAACGCACGGGCGGCGCCCGCCGCGTCGGTCGGCCCGTCGAGGATGCGCGAGCTCAACGGCGCGTACGGATACGCGGCGACGACGACGAACTCGGCACCATCGAGGGACGCGAGTCGCTCGGCAAGCGCGAGGGCGTCGAGCCCCTCGGCCCGGCCGTCGACGCCGACGACGATCGGGCCCTGGAGCACCTTGGTCATGACGTCGCGCGCCAGCCGTCATGGACGACGCGGTTGAGCCGGGGCATCGTTTCCTCCGCAGATCCAAGTACAGAGAAACCCACGCTAGATCCGCCCGGACGAGCGTCCATCGGGCCCCTGCCGCCGTCCACGTCCGTAGTCCGCCGCACCTTCCCGACGCGTCTCACGGCCGCGTCGACGGCCCAGACCACGAGCGCCGCCGGCGGCGCATCGGCACTGCTCCGCCGACGTGCTGCGGCGGTCTACGAAGTGCCGGTCCACCGACGCCGCGGATGTGGCGTCTCACACGGGAGACCGCGGGTCGTCACGGATGTGCGTCCCCGACGTCGAGCAGACCATGAAGAGGCGATTCGACGACGAGCCCGACGGAGGCCCGGATGCTCCAGATCTTCACCAGCCCACTGCCGGCGCTCGGCGTCGGTGGTGTCCTCGCCCCGGACGACTGGTCGACCTTCCTCGACGCCGTGTCATGGGAGCTCGCGGGATCGCCCGTCGTCGTCGACGTCACCTCGCCAGGCGATGCGCGGGCCGTCATCGCCCGCGGTGTGCTGCAAGCCCTTCTGTACGACGCACGCGGAGACGTCATCGAGGTCGGCGTCCGGATACCGACGCCGAGTCGGATCTCCGTCCTGCGCCACCTCATCAGCCGTCCGATCGGCGTCGCCAGTGACTCGGCGAAGGGGCTCCTCCCGAGTCTGGTGCTCATCGAGGACGGAGACGGTGCACTGACGCGCGTGCGATTCCTCCCCTCGCCGGCGTTCGGCGGGTGACGGACTCCGCGCTCAGCGGAGCTCCACACGGACGCGGGCATCGACGGCGATCACCCCGTCGGGCGACGCCACGAGCGGATTGAGGTCGAGCTCGGCGATCTCCGGATGCGCGTCCGCGAGTGCCGACACGCGCCGCAGGACGTCGCCGACGGCGGCCTCGGAGGCACCGGCGTGCGAGATGAGGCGCGCCACGATCGGCGACCTCGCGAGCGCGTCGACGTCGGGCGCAGAGAGCGGCGCCAGGCGGACCTCCACGTCGTGGACCACCTCGACGAGCGAGCCGCCGGCGCCACAGGCGACGACCGCCCCGAAGAGCGGGTCGTGGACGACGCCGACCAGCAGCTCGGCACCAGGCGATGCCATCGGCTGCACGAGCACGCCGGTGGGTTCGTGGCCGGCGCGCCGCGCCGCCTCGAGCACCTCGGCGGCAGCCCGGCGCGCCGCGGCCACGCTGCGAAGATCCGTCCTGACCGCTCCGACGGCGCCCTTGTGGACGAGGTCCGAGGCGACGGCCTTCACCGCGACGGGCAACCCGAGGCTCGCAGCGGCGCGACCGGCTGCAGCCGGCGTCGCCGCGACGTGCTGCGCGAGGGTCGCGATCCCGTAGCACGACAGCAACGACGCGACCTCCTCCGGCCCGAGCCACCCGTCACCGGCGCCGAGTGCGCGCGCGATGATGGCCGCGGCTTCGGCGTCGCGTACCCCGGCCGGAGCGGGAAGGGGCTCCTGCGCCGTGTCGCGCCAGCTGCGGTGCTGCCACGCGCGCGCCAGCGCCCGCGCGGCAGGCTCGGGTGCCGCGAACGTCGGCGCGCCGGCTGCCGCGGCGGGATCTCCGATGAGGACCGGCACGATCGGGATGCCGCCGGGTGGATCGGCCGCGAGACCGGAGAGCAGTCCCGGCACGTCCTCCCCCATGTTCGCCATCGGCCGGACATGGATCGCGAGCAGCGCATCGATCTCACCGCTTCCGGCCAGCTGCCGGACCACCGCGTCGTAGTGCGCGGCCGTGGCGTGGGCCAGCAGGTCGACCGGGTTGGCCGTGGCCGCGCCGGGTCGGGCAGCCGCGATCGCGTCGCGCAGGCCGGAGGAGAGCTCGGGAGCCGTCAACCCGCCCGCCTCGCACGCGTCGAGCGCCAGGATGCCGAGCCCGCCGGCGTTGCCGACGATCCCGACGCGGGGGCCGCTCGGAGCGGGCGCGCCCGCGAGCAGCGCGCCGGTGTCGAGCAGCTCGTCGAGCGTGTCCACCCTGATCACCCCGGCGTGGTGGAACAGGGCGTCGACGGTCGCGTCCGAGGCCGCGAGGAGCCGCCCGGTGTGGGACGCGGCGGCTCGCGCGCCGGCCTTCGATCGTCCGGCCTTCACCGCCACGATCGGGGTCGTGCGAGCGACCCTGCGGGCGATGCTCGCGAACCGGCGCGGGTTGCCGAAGGACTCGACGTACAGCAGGACGGCGTCGGTGTCCCCGTCCTGCTCCCACCACTCCAGGAGGTCGTTGCCGGAGACGTCGGCCTTGTTGCCGACGGACAGGAAGGCGCTCAGGCCGATGCCACGGCGTTCCGCCTCCTCCATCGCGGCGAGCCCCAGGCCTCCGCTCTGCGTCAGGAGCCCGAGCCGGCCGTGCCGAGGCGGTCGCGGTGCGAACGTCGCGTCGAGCCTGACCGCCGGATCGTTGTTGCGGATGCCCATGCAGTTCGGCCCGACGAGCCGCATGCCGTTCGAGCGGCAGACGTCGAGCAGCTCGGCCTGGCGCGCCTCGCCATCGGGCCCGGTCTCGGCGAAGCCCGCCGCGAGGACCACGAGGGCGCGCACGCCGCGGGCGGCGCACGCACGCGCGAGGCCGAGCACCGCGTCGGCCGGGACGGCGAGGACGGCGAGCTCGATCGGGCCTGGCACCTCGTCGATCGATCGGAACGCAGCTCGGCCCTGCACCTCGTCCGCGTGGTGGTTGACGAGATGCAGCGGTCCGGTGTGGCCCGCGGCGAGGACGTTGTGCACCAGCTCCCCCGCGACCGTACCGCGGCGGCGAGAGGCACCGACGATCACGACGCCGTCGGGCTGGAGCAGGTGACGCACGCCTGCGACGGCGGCTGACCGCTCGCGCTCCAGGTAGCGCGCGAGCGCCTCGGGCGTGAGCGATGTGGGCAGCTCCACCTCGATCGTGCCCGCGCCGCTGCGGAGCGCCGGTTGGAAGCCGCTCTCGCGGAACATCTCGATCATGCGGTGGTTGTCCGGGAGCACGTCCGCGACGAACGTCGCGATCCCGTCGGCGCACGCGATGCCCGCGAGGCGCTGCAGGAGCAGGGTGCCGACCCCATGGCCCTGCGCGTCGTGCGCGACGGTGAACGCCACCTCGGCCCGGTCGCCACCGAGCGGCGCGTACATCCCGTGGGCGACCAGCCGCCGTCCGGCCATGGCCACGACATTGACGTTCGGAGGGTCGAGGAGCCGGAGAAGCACCCGGTCGGTATTCGCGGTCGGGCTGAAGAACCGCAGACGGATGTCGTCGCGCTCGAGATCGTCGTAGAGCGCGTGCAGCGCGGCGGCGTCGGCCGGCTCGACGCGGCGGAGCGTCACGACGGAGCCGTCACGCAGGACGTGGTCGTCGACCATGCGGCGACGCTAGCGCGCGCCCCCGAGGGCGCATCCGTGATCCACCACGGGCGGCGTGCGTGGTTCTCCGCCCTCGCGGGAGGCTACGGATGACGGCGCGGAGTTCGCCCGGATGGTGGGTGTCCGGAACGGAGGCACGATCGACCTCGTCCCCCCACGTCACGGATGTCCGTCCCCGGCGCCGAGGAGATCATGAGAGGCCGATTCGACGACGAGCCCGACGGAGGCCCGGATGCTCCAGATCTTCACCAGCCCACTGCCGGCGCTCGGCGTCGGTGGTGTCCTCGCCCCGGACGACTGGTCGACCTTCCTCGACGCCGTGTCATGGGAGCTCGCGGGCTCGCCCGTCGTCGTCGACGTCACCTCGCCCGGCGATGCGCGGGCCGTCATCGCCCGCGGTGTGCTGCAAGCCCTTCTGTACGACGCACGCGGAGACGTCATCGAGGTCGGCGTCCGGATACCGACGCCGAGTCGGATCTCCGTCCTGCGCCACCTCATCAGCCGTCCGATCGGCGTCGCCAGTGACTCGGCGAAGGGGCTCCTCCCGAGTCTGGTGCTCATCGAGGACGGCGACGGTGCACTGACGCGCGTGCGATTCCTCCCCTCGCCGGCGTTCGGGGGGTGACGGACTCCGCGCTCAGCGGAGCTCCACACGGACGCGGGCATCGACGGCGATCACCCCGTCGGGCGACGCCACGAGCGGATTGAGGTCGAGCTCGGCGATCTCCGGATGCGCGTCCGCGAGTGCCGACACGCGCCGCAGGACGTCGCCGACGGCGGCCTCGGAGGCACCGGCGTGCGAGATGAGGCGCGCCACGATCGGCGACCTCGCGAGCGCGTCGACGTCGGGCGCAGAGAGCGGCGCCAGGCGGACCTCCACGTCATGGACCACTTCGACGAGCGAGCCGCCCGCGCCACAGGCGACGACCGCCCCGAAGAGCGGGTCGTGGACGACGCCGACCAGCAGCTCGGCACCAGGCGATGCCATCGGCTGCACGAGCACGCCGGTGGGTTCGTGACCGGCGCGCCGCGCCGCCTCGAGCACCTCGGCGGCAGCCCGGCGCGCCGCGGCCACGCTGCGAAGATCCGTCCGGACCGCTCCGACGGCGCCCTTGTGGACGAGGTCCGAGGCGACGGCCTTCACCGCGACGGGCAACCCGAGGCTCGCAGCGGCGCGACCGGCTGCAGCCGGCGTCGCCGCGACGTGCTGCGCGAGGGTCGCGATCCCGTAGCACGACAGCAACGACGCGACCTCCTCCGGCCCGAGCCACCCGTGACCGGCGCCGAGTGCGCGCGCGATGATGGCCGCGGCTTCGGCGTCACGTACCCCGGCCGGAGCGAGAAGGGGGTCCTGCGCCGTGTCGCGCCAGCTGCGGTGCTGCCACGCGCGCGCCAGCGCCCGCGCGGCAGGCTCGGGTGCCGCGAACGTCGGCGCGTCGGCTGCCGCGGCGGGATCTCCGATGAGGACCGGCACGATCGGGATGCCGCCGGGTGGATCGGCCGCGAGACCGGAGAGCAGTCCCGGCACGTCCTCCCCCATGTTCGCCATCGGCCGGACATGGATCGCGAGCAGCGCATCGATCTCACCGCTTCCGGCCAGCTGCCGGACCACCGCGTCGTAGTGCGCGGCCGTGGCGTGGGCCAGCAGGTCGACCGGGTTGGCCGTGGCCGCGCCGGGTCGGGCGGCCGCGATCGCGTCGCGAGGTCCGGAGGAGAACTCGGGAGCCGTCAACCCGCCCGCCTCACACGCGTCGAGGGCGAGGATGCCGAGCCCGCCGGCGTTGCCGACGATCCCGACGCGGGGGCCGCTCGGAGCGGGCGCGCCCGCGAGCAGCGCGCCGGTGTCGAGCAGCTCGTCGAGTGTGTCCACCCTGATCACCCCGGCGTGGTGGAACAGGGCGTCGACGGTCGCGTCCGAGGCCGCGAGGAGCCGCCCGGTGTGGGACGCCGCGGCTCGCGCGCCGGCCTTCGATCGTCCGGCCTTCACCGCCACGATCGGGGTCGTGCGAGCGACCCTGCGGGCGATGCTCGCGAACCGGCGCGGGTTGCCGAAGGACTCGACGTACAGCAGGACGGCGTCGGTGTCCCCGTCCTGCTCCCACCACTCCAGGAGGTCGTTGCCGGAGACGTCGGCCTTGTTGCCGACGGACAGGAAGGCGCTCAGGCCGATGCCACGGCGTTCCGCCTCCTCCATCGCGGCGAGCCCCAGGCCTCCGCTCTGCGTCAGGAGCCCCAGCCGGCCCTGCCGAGGCGGTCGCGGTGCGAACGTCGCGTCGAGCCTGACCGCCGGATCGTTGTTGCGGATACCCATGCAGTTCGGCCCGACGAGCCGCATGCCGTTCGAGCGGCAGACGTCGAGCAGCTCGGCCTGGCGCGCCTCGCCATCGGGCCCGGTCTCGGCGAACCCGGCCGCGAGGACGACGAGACCGCGCACGCCTCGGGCGGCGCACGCACGCGCGACGCCGACCACCGCGGCGGCCGGGACGGCGAGGACGGCGAGCTCGATCGGGCCTGGCACCTCGTCGACCGATCGGAACGCAGCTCGGCCCTGCACCTCGTCCGCGTGGTGGTTGACGAGATGCAGTGGTCCGGTGTAGCCCGCGGCCAGGACGTTGTGCACCAGCTCCCCCGCGACCGTGCCGCGGCGGCGAGAGGCACCGACGATCACGACGCCGTCGGGCTGGAGCAGGTGACGCACGCCTGCGACGGCGGCTGACCGCTCGCGCTCCAGGTAGCGCGCGAGTGCCTCGGGCGTGAGCGATGTCGGCAGCTCCACCTCGATCGTGCCCGCGCCGCTGCGGAGCGCCGGCTGGAAGCCGCTCTGCGCGGAACATGTCGATCATGCGGTGGTTGTCCGGGAGCACGTCCGCGACGAACGTCGCGATCCCGTCGGCGCACGCGATGCCCGCGAGGCGCTGCAGGAGCAGGGTGCCGACCCCATGGCCCTGCGCGTCGTGCGCGACGGTGAACGCCACCTCGGCCCGGTCGCCACCGAGCGGCGCGTACATCCCGTGGGCGACCAGCCGCGGTCCGGCCATGGCCACGACGTTGACGTTGGAAGGGTCGAGGAGCCGGAGAAGCACCCGGTCGGTATCTACCGTCGGGCTGAAGAACCGCAGACGCACGTCGTCGCGCTCGAGATCGTCGTAGAGCGCGTGCAGCGCAGCGGCGTCGGCCGGCTCGGCGCGGCGGAGCGTCACGACGGAGCCGTCACGCAGGACATGGTCGTCGACCATGCGGCGACGCTAGGCGCGCGCTCCCCGAGGGCGCATCCGTGATCCACCACGGGCGGCGTGCGTGGTTCTCCGCCCTCGCGGGAGGCTACGGATGACGGCGCGGAGTTCGCCCGGATGGTGGGTGTCGGGAACGGAGGCACGATCGACCTCGTCCCCCCCATCCGGAGCCCTGCGATGCCCACCACCGACACCTCGAGCATCATCGCCGCCTGCGACGGCGCCGACCGCGGCCGCCAGGCCGTCGCGCTGGGCCGCATCATCGCCGAGGCGACGGGCGCCCGGCTGACGATCGCCGCGGTGTACCCACACCCGGGCCTCCCGTTCCCGCCACCGGTGGCGCATCACGTCGACGAACGGCGCCGCGCGGATCGCGCCATCCGCGCCGTTCGCGACGACCTCGCTCCCGGGGCGCGGACCGTCGTCGTCCCGGGCCTGTCGCCCGCCCACGCGCTCTGCAAGCTGGCCGACGACGAGGGGGCGAGCATGATCGTCGTCGGCTCGCGTCACGCGGCGGCCGGGCGTCGGATGGCCGACGCCGACCACGCCCTGCAGGTGCTGCGCTCGACGCACGCCGCGGTGCTCGTGGCCCCCGACGACCGTCCGGTGTCGCCGACGATCCGCCGCATCGTCGTCGGCTTCGACGACGGGGCCGGCTCGCACGACGCGCTCGCCACCGCCATCGAGCTCGCGCGGGCGACAGGAGCTCACCTGCATCTGCTCTCGGTCGTCCCGCGCGAGACGAACGCCTGGTGGGTGGAGGGCGAGGCGACCGTGGATCCGGTGGCCCTCGACCGCTGGGTCGAGCGACGCAAGGCCGAGCTCTCGAGCGCCGCCCGCGAGGCGCTCGGGAGCGCCGGCGACATCGACACGTCCTCCGAGGTCCTGTCCGGCGGCGCCATCCCTCGCCTGCTCGAAGCGAGCGCCGGTGCCGACCTCGTCGTCCTCGGCTCGCGGCGCTGGGCGAGGCTCGCGCACGTCGTGCTCGGGAGCGTCGTCCGAGCCCGTGGTCCGCAAGAGCACCTGCCCGACGCTCGTGGTCCCGCGGCGACGTCGCGACGCCGTCGACGACGACTCGCACCTGACGGCGTCGGCCCGGAGCTGACCCGCGGGCTGCAGCTGTCGGGACTGATCTCCTGCTCCCACTCGATGGAAGGAACCGCATGACGAATCACGGCCTCCTGGTCGGCTATGACGGCTCACCCGATGCAGCGGGCGCGATCGAGCTCGGCGCGCGGCTGCTGCCGTCGCGCGACGTGCGCATCGCCCACCTGTGGGCCGAACCCTTCGCGGCGGCCGAGCTGCGGCCACGCCTGTCGAAGCGCACGGAGACCGTGCGCGAGATGATCGAGCTGCTCGAGCAGGAGGCCGCGGCCGAGGCGGAGCGGATCGCTGCCGAGGGCGTCGTCCTCGCGGAGGCGGCCGGCTGGAAGGCCGAGCCGCTCCTCAAGCGCGCCTACGGCGCCCAGGGGCTCGAGCTCGCATCGTTGGCAGAGGAGCTCGAGGCCGAGATGCTCGTCGTCGGATCGCGCGGTCTGACCGGTCCGCGCGCGGTGCTCGGCAGCGTCTCCGACCAGGCCGCTCACACGTCCCCGGTGCCGACCCTCGTCGTCCCGCGCCTCGTGCTGACGACCGAGCGCGACGCCGTGGCAGAGGGCCCGATCCTCGTCGGCGACGATGGCTCGCCCGGCGCGGACCGTGCGCGCGAGACCGCGACGAGGCTGTTGCCTGGCCGCGACGTCGCGACGTTCACCGTGGAGGACGCCGGAACCGGTCGCGCGGTTGCGGAGGGCCTCGTACGTCGCGCGCTGGCGATCGGGGCCGCGGCGATCGTCGTGGGCTCACGCGGGCGCTCGGCCGCGCGCGAGATCATGCTCGGGAGCGCGGCGGTCGCGGTGCTGCACCACACCGACCGCCCCGCGATCGTCGTGCCGGGACGCAGGGGCCGACCTGCCGACTGACATCGTCGTGCTCTTCCTCGCCGGCGTCGGCACGGCGCTCGCGACGGGGCTGGGCGCGATCCCGGTGTTCGCCCTCGGCGAACGCGCGACCGTGCTGCGGCCGGCGTTGTGGGGGCTGGCCGGCGGCCTCATGGCGGTGGCGTCCGTCGTCGGCCTGCTCCAGCCTGCGCTGCAGGAGGGCAGCACGGGCGCCGTCGTCGGCGGGCTGCTCGCGGGCGTCGCCTTCCTGACGGCGACCCGCGCGACGCTGGCCGGCCGCGACGTCCACGTCGGCGTGCTCCATGGCAGCGGGGTCCGCACGTCGATGCTCGTGGTGGCCGTGCTCTTCGTCCACAGCATCCCCGAGGGGTTCGCGATGGGCACCGCCTATGCCTCGGAGCGGCAGGGCCTCGGGCTGTTCGTCGATCCTGGCGATCGCCCTGCAGAACGTGCCCGAGGGGACGACCTCGGCGATCCCCATGCACGACGCGGGGTTCAGCCGGTGGCAGCAGTTCTGGGCCGCGGTGCTGACGAGCGCGCCGCAGCCGATCGGCGCGATCGCCGCGTACCTCCTCGTGGAGGAGATCGACGGCCTGCTGCCGATCTCGTTCGCGTTCGCGGCGGGAGCGATGCTCTCGCTCGTCGCCGTGGAGATCGTGCCGCAGGCCTTCACACGCGCGACCTGGCGCGACGCGACCGCCGGGGCCGTCGTCGGCGCCGCGCTCATGCTCGCACTGAGCGCCGCGCTCGGCGTGTGACCGCAGCCGCTCGCATCCGGGTGAACCACTGAGCGATGACGCGGAGGAGCACCGATGGGCTACGCGCGGCCCGGACGTAGTGTCGCGCTGATCCCCAATTCTCAGGAGCAAGGATGATCCCCCTCCGCGTCACCCGGCTGCCGTCCCGTCGGTCGTTCGCCCTCACCGCCGCAGTGCCCGCCATCGCGGCCGGTGCTCTGCTGCTGCCGTCGTCCGCGTCCGCGTGGTACTGCCCTCCGGGGACCCACGAGTCGCCGCCCGACAGCGGGCAGTGCGTGCCGGACACCACGACGACGCCCGCTCCGGCTCCGGTCGAGACCACGCCTGCCCCGGCGCCCACCCCGGCGCCCGCGCTCCGGCTCCGGCTCCGACGCCACCGCCGGCCGCCGTCCCTGCCCCCGCGCCTCCGACCCCTCCGACGCACCACGACGACGTCGCCGCCGCCGTCGACGCAGCAGCCTCAGGAGACGCAAGCCGAAGCACGAGCAGAAGCCCCAGCAGCAGGTCGCCGGTGAGACCGACACGTCGCCCGCGCCCGCGGCCGCGCCGGTCCAGGCGTCCGAGGTCCAGACGCTGCCGTTCACGGGCTTCGACGCCGGCATCGTCGCGCTGGTCGGCGTGGCGTCCGTGGCCGGCGGCATCGTCCTGCGTCGCCGCCTCGGGCCCGACGCGTAGCTCATCCCCACGCGGGCAGCGGCGCCTTGGCCCGGGCGGGGCAGGCGCCGCTGCCCAGGTGGGATTCATTCGCGGCGTGGGCGCCAGACGCTGACGCGCAGCCCATGCTCGCCCGGCGTCGCTGCGGCGAGAGCGAGACCCGACGACGCAGCCGCCGTCGAGTACCTCGCGGGCCCCGGGAGCGGAGCGACGTCGACCGGTCCGCCCTCGACCGCCCGAGCTCCGACCGCCTGCGGCGGGCCGAGTCCCGACGGCACCAGGCGCTCGACGAGAAGCGAGCCGCGCGGCGTCGACGCGACCGCGCTCCAGCCGTCGACGCTGGCCGCGGGCGATGACGCTGCCGCCGTCTTGTGCGATGCGCGACGTCACGACGACTGCCTTGCGGGAGCCCCGGCGGGTACTGCGTCCACGTGGCGTCCGCGGCGCCGCCCGACGTGGCCGCCAGCACGAGCTCTCGCGATCGCCAGACCGTCGAGCAGCACGGGGTCGGAGAGCAGCTCGTCGCGAAGCGTCCGGCTCAGCACCACTCCGTTGAGGTCCTCGCCGGTGCTGCACGACGCGCCGATCCAGGCGACGACCGCCCGGCCGGCGCGCGGTCGGGGCGAACCGCAGGTGCGTCGCCGGTGCGGCGGCGATCGTCCGCGGCCCTCGGAACGGTCGCCGCGGCCCGGAGGCGGTGAGCAGCACGCCGTGGCTCGCAGCGCTGCCGCAGCCCGCGATCCCGGCGAGACGACCACGGCCGCGGGCGTCGAAGGTGAGCGTGGGCTCGAACAGCACGTCGTCGCCGGTCGCGGCGACGGGCCGCAGCCGCCCGAAGCGATGCCCGGCCGATCGCCAGGCGACGGCGACGCCGGGTGCCGCCTCGATCCCCGCGTTCAACGTCAGTGCAACGGTGCCGTCCGGGGCCACCGCGAGTCGCGGCTGGGCGTCGGCGAAGGTGCCGGCGCGCGACACCCGCTGCGCCGGCGACCATCGACCCGTGCGCGTGCGGAACGCCGCCCGGAGCACGATCGGACCGGCACGCGCGCCACCGGTCAGCCGTTGCTCCATCCACGCGACCGTGGCCTCGCCGCGGTCGCTCACGACGACGGTCAGTCCCGTCACCGCACGGTTGCGTGACCGCAGGAGCGTGTGGCCCCTGGCACCGACGGCCGCGCGCACGCTCGTCACGCCGGCGTTCGTCCCGACCCAGGCCGTGCCGACGCTGACCTGCGCCGTTGACCGCGAGCGAGACCTCCGCTGCGTGGCTCGACCGGCCGGCCGCAGCGGCGGAGACCACGCCCCCTGCGTCTCGGAGGGTGCCACCAGGGCCGCGACGACCGCCGCGAGGATCGTCTCGAGCCGCATCGTCACGCTCGGGCGAGCCGGGCGATCAGCGCGGGGACGTCCGCGATCGAGTCCACGGTCGCGGTGGGCTCGATGACGCTCGCGCGGACCAGGTCCTCCCGATACTTGCCAGTCCGTACCAGCACCCCGGCCAGCCCGTTCGCCATCGCGCCGCCGATGTCGGTCTCGACGTCATCGCCCACCATGACGGCGTGTTCGGCGTCGACCCCCAGCCCCCGAAGGACCTCAGCGAAGAAGTCGGGCGATGGCTTGCCGACGACCGTCGCACGGCGGCCCGTCGCGTACTCGAGCGCCGCAACGAACGGCCCGGCGTCCAGGGCCAGCCCACCTCCGCGTTGCCAGAAGCGGTTCTTCTGCAACGCGATCAGCTCCGCACCGTTCATGACGAGGCGGAACGCGCGGTTGAGCTCGTCGTAGTTCCAGCGATCGCCCAGGTCACCGACGATCACGGCATCCGCGCCCGTCTCGCCGCGGACGACCTCGAGTCCCTCGAAGTCGGTCTCGTCGGCGACGAACAGCGCCACACGCCGGTGCCCCCGGTCACGGCAGACCTGCCGCGCGAGGGCCACCGGGGTCACGAGCTCGTCGTCGGCGACCGCGAACCCGAGGTCGTCCAGATGCGACAGCGTCGCGGCACGTGAGCGCGTGGTCGTGTTCGTCACGAACCGGATCCCCGCCCCTGTCCGCCTCAGGCGCTCGATCGCGTCGGCGGCCCCGGGAACCACGTCGTCCTCGACGTAGAGCACGCCGTCGAGATCCAGCAGCACCGCCTGGACCTCGAGCGCCCTCATCGACCTGCGTCGAGCGCGATCATCCCGGCGACGTCGAGCGTGGACACGACGCCGACGGGTCGCCTGCTCATGGTGTCCACGACGAGCAGGTGATGGACGTCGTAGTCGTGCATGAGCCGCGCCGCCTCCGACAGCGCGTCCTCGGGGGCGACGACCACCGCGGGCGTCGCCGACATGTCGCCTGCGGTCAGCGTCAGCGCATCCGTGCGCGTCGAGGCGGCCGACGAGATCCAGATCCGACACGACGCCCCAGACGAGGTGCTCCATGCCACCGCGGTCGCGCCGGATGCCATCGACGACGACGGCGTGGACGCGGTTGGCGACCATCATCCGCGCCACCTCACCGATCGGGGTCTCCGGTCGGCACGACAGCACACCGCGGTGCATCACGGCCTCCACGGTCGTGGTGTCGTGACCGTGGATCGATGTCTGGGCGCTCATGAGCTCGTCTCCGGATGTGGGACACGCAAGCTAGGTCCGCCGTGGCCCCCACGCATCTGGGGGAAGCCGCAGACGCGCCGCGGTTTTCCCCGCGCAGCGCGTGTCACGGTCCGTCGATCAGGCGGTGTCGGCGAGGCCCGCTTCGTCCCGACGCCGGACGGGGAGCTCGGCGTGCACGTCGGTCCCCGCTCCGGGCAACGAGCGCACATCGAGCGTGCCATCCACGAGCGCCACGCGCTCGCGCATCCCGATGAGCCCGAAGCCGGCGGCGTCCTGGCGGGTGTCGAACCCGCGACCGTCATCGCGGACGTCGATGTGGACGGCTCCGTCACGCTGGACCACGGAGATGTCGACGCGGCTTGCCGACGCGTGCTTGAGCACGTTCGACAGGGCTTCCTGGATCAGGCGATACGTCGCGTCCTCGATGGCCGGGGCATGTCGGGTCGGCCGTCCGTCAGCCTCGACGTCGAGGTCGACGAGCAGATCGATCTCCGGGGCGCCGGGCGCGCTGCGCGCCCGCTCGATCAACGTCTCGAGCGCGGCCTTCGCCCCCAGCTGGTCCAACGCGGCCGGACGCAGGTCGGTGATGATCGCCCGGAGTGCATCGATGCCGTCCCCGAGTCCGGCGATCGTGTCGTCGACCGCGGCTGCCAGTGCCTCGGGGATCTCCCGCCGGCGCGCTGCGGAGAGCGTGACGCGCAGGCCGGCGAGGTCCTGCAGCGTCTGATCGTGCAGCTCGCGCGCCCAGCGCTGCCGCTCGCGCTCGGACGCCTCGATGCTGCGGCGAAGCCCATGGGCGGTGAACTCCTGTGCGGTCGCGACAGCCGTGGCGGCGCTCGCGGCGAAGGACTCCAGCAGCTGCTCGTCGTCCCGGCTGAACTCAGGGCCCGCGGACTGCCGGTCGAACGCGTAGAGGACGCCGACCGCACGCCCCCTGTAGAGGAGCGGCACGATGAGCCCTCCGTCGGCCTCGACGTACTCGTGCAGCGTGAAGCGCAGCTGCGCGCTGACGTCGCTGAGCCGCATCGGACGCTTTCGGCTGAGCACGCCGCCGCCGATCGACCCGTCGAGCGGCACGCGCGCGTCGAGCAGCGCGGGCTTGTACTCGCCCGCCGCCGCGCTGACCACGAGCTCGTCGCCCTGCAGGAGCGTGATGATCAGCGACCGCGCGTGCACGAGAGCGCGCCCGCGCTTGACGATCAGCTCGAGGACGCGCCCGAGCTCCATCTCGCCTCCGACCGCCTTGGCGATGTCCGTCGTCGCGCGCATGCCGCGCATGGCCTGCTCGAGCTCCTCGGCCCGTTGTCGCTCGCGGTCGTAGAGCCTGGCGTTCTCGATCGCGATGCCGGCCCATGCCGCCAGGAGGACCGTCGCCTCCTCGTCCGCCTCCGTGAACGGGCCGTCGTCCTTCTCGGTGAGGTACAGGTTCCCCCAGGCCTCGCCTCGAATCAGGACCGGCACGCCGAGGAACGTCGTCATCGCCGGATGCCCTGGCGGGAACCCGTAGGAGCTCGCGTGGCTTCCGACGTCGGCGAGACGCAGCGGCTCCGGGTGCTCGATCAGGACGCCGAGGACGCCTCGACCACGGGGGAGGTCGCCGATCTCGTTGCGGGTCTCGTCATCGATCCCCCGGGCGATGAAACGCTCGAGCTCCTGACGGTCCTCGTCCAACACGCCGAGCGCGGCATACCGGGCGCCGGTCAGCTCGCACGCGATCGCGAGCACGCGCTGGAGCAGCGATTCGAGGTCCAGCTCGGAGACGATGTCCGGCATGGCCTCCATCAGCCGCCTGAATCGGGCGTGTTGGAGATCCGCTGAGGACATGGACGTTCAGGCGCCACGCTACACCCGGGTCCGCGGTCAGTGGCTGTCCGCGGTCCTCCCGCGGAAGTCCGCGGTCTCGCACGGATGAGATCGGCCTCGGCCGTCCATACGGTCGGCGGCATGGAACACAAGATCCTCATCGCGTACGCGTCCAAGCACGGATCGACCCAGGAGGTCGCCGAGCAGGTGGCGCAGACCCTGCGGGACAACGGGCTCGACGTCGACGTCCGGCCGGCCTCGTCCGTCGATGACGTGACGGCCTACGACGCCCTGGTCATCGGCGGCGCGCTCTACATGGGCCACTGGCATCGCGACGCCCGCCGGCTGCTGAACCGCGTGAGCGAGGAACTCAGCGAGCGCCCCGTCTTCGTCTTCGGGATGGGGCCGATGGACCTCGAGCAGAAGTCGGTCGAGGGGGCCCGCAAGCAGGTCGACCACGCGCTGGCCAAGGTGCCGGACGTCAAGCCGGTGTCGGTCGCCATCTTCGGTGGCGTCGTGCACCCCGACGATCTGCACTTCCCCTTCAACCACATGCCCGAGGCCGACGCGCGAGACCCCGAGGCAATCCGCGCCTGGTCCGACGACATCGCCGCGGTCCTGACACGCCGGCGCGTGACCCCGGCTACGTAGTTCTCCGCAACGAGGTGGGCAGACGCCCCGGATGGCGGCGGACGACCGGCGGTCGAGCATGGCGTCATGTCGACCCCAGCCGCCCATCCCTCACCCGCGCTGCGGCGCTCGTCCCCCAGTGCGGGACGCGTGGTCGCGCTCATCGCCGGCAGCCTGCTCGCGCTCCTGGCCGCCGCGCTGATCATCGGCGGCGCCGCGCTTCTCGCGGCGCACCTGACGCAGCGCGACGACGACGGCTTCTACACCTCCCCCACCACGCGCCTCGCGACGGCCACCTACGCGCTGACCGGCGAGGGCATCGATCTCGGCGACGTCCGAGGCAGCACCGCCGACTGGTCGGTCGAGTCCTTCGACGCGACGACGCGCGTCCGCGTCGACCCGGCCGGCGAGGCGCCACTCTTCGTCGGGATCGCGCCCGAGGCCGAGGTGCAGGCGTACCTCCGTGGCGTCGCACACGACCAGGTGCAGGACGTCGATCATCGTGGCGGCGATCTCGCCGCCCGGTACGACCGGGTGCCCGGCGGCCGCACCCCGCAGCCGCCGGGATCGGAGCGCTTCTGGGTCGCGTCGTCCAGCGGCGCCGGCACCCAGACGCTCCAGTGGAAGCCGCGCAGCGGTCGCTGGTCGGTCGTGGTCATGCGGGCCGACGCCGCGCGCGGCGTCACCGCCGACGTGAACGTCGGCGTACGCCTGAACGTCCTGTTGTGGATCGGCATCGGCCTCCTCGCGGCGGGCGTCCTCATCGCCGGCGCCTCGGCTGGGCTGCTCGTGTTCGGAACGCGCTCCTCGGGCGGCGCCGCCGCGTTCGCGCCCCCCGCGGTCGCCGCCGAGGCGCCCGTGGCCGCCATCGCCGCGTCCACCTATCCGGTCGACGTCCGCGCCGAGCTCGACGAGCCCCTCAGCCGCTGGCTCTGGATCGTCAAGTGGTTCCTCGCCATCCCGCACGCGATCGTGCTCGCGTTCCTGTGGCTCGGATTCTGCGTGCTCACCGTGGTGGCGTTCTTCGCGATCCTCATCACCGGGCGCTACCCGCGGTCGCTGTTCGACTTCAACGTCGGGGTGCTGCGCTGGTCCTGGCGCGTGGGCTACTACGCCTGGGCCACGATCGGCACCGATCGCTACCCGCCGTTCTCCCTGGCATCGGATCCCAGCTACCCCGCCGACCTGGAGATCCCCTACCCCGAGCGGCTGTCGCGCGTGAAGGTGCTCTTCAAGTCGTGGCTGCTCGCGCTGCCCCATCTCGCGGTGCTCGCGGCGTTCTTCGGCTGGTGGAACGCGGCGATCACCTGGGGCTCGACGACGCTCCAGCCGCCCGGCCTGCTCGGGATCCTCGTGCTCGTCGCCGGTGTCGTGCTCCTCTTCACCGGCCGCTACCCCCGCGACGTGTTCGACCTCCTGGTCGGCATCGCGCGGTGGTCGCTGCGGGTGGCGGCCTACGTCGCGCTCATGCGCGACGAGTACCCGCCGTTCCGGCTCGGCCGGTGACCACCGTCTCGCCGTCCCCCTCACCACGTGGGAGCACGAGCACCGGACAGCGCGAGTGGGCGACGAGGTCGCTGCGCGATCCGCACACGAGGAGATCGACATCCTCGTCGCACGCCGCGACGACGTCGCCCGGCGTCTCCGCCCACGCGTCGCGGAGGAGCTCCTCCGCGTCCGCCGCGGGATCGCCGGCGGTCATGAGGCAGAGGTGCGCGTCAAGACCTCGGGCGAGCTCGATGGCGTGTCGAAGCGCATCCCGGGACTCCGCATCTGCGTCGATCGCCACGCCGACGACGCGGATGTGGGCCGGCCGACGCGCGGCGTAGCCGCCCGGTGCGATGGCGACCGGGCAGGGCGCTCCCTGCACGAGTCGCTGCGCAGTCGCTCCGAGACACGTCCGGTCCCGCTCGCCGCCGGGCGAGGAGGCCATCGCGATCAGCGCCGCCGGTTCGCGCTCGGCGGCCTCCCGGAGGCCGCGGGAGACGGAGCGGGCGGTGAGGTTGAGCGGCAGCGGATCGCCTGGAAGGCGCAGGCGCTCTTCGACGCCCATCAGGTGCGCCCGCTCGACGCGGATCGGGTCCTGCGCTCCCGCACGACAGACATGCACCATCCGGACCGGCGCGCAGCCGGGACGCGCGAGCACCCGGGCCAGCGCGACGGCGTCGGCGGCGCGGTCCGTCCCGTCGTGCGCAGCGATGTAGCTGCGCCGCATCGTCCCTCCAGGGTCGCTGACCCACCGACCCTACGGCCGCGACCCGTGCCGGCGCATCCGTCGCATCCACCCGACCGGTTGCGGATCTCCCGCTGCGCACGCGCGGAAGTCCCGCGTAGCGCCCAGAACGACGGAAGCCCCGCGTCCGCGGGGCTTCTCGGAGTACCGCCACGGGGATTCGCCGTTTCGTCTGAGACTCCCCCTGTCCCTAGATCACCCGGTGCTACTACCAGAACGCCACCAACGATGAGAGGACTACCGCAAGCGGTAGTGGTGAGTTCCATCGAAGTGTCGTTGTTCGTGTTGTTAGTGGTCACGCGCGACACGCACGCACGACTGCACAGTCAGAAGAAACGGGCGCGCCGAACGAGAACGCGCGGCGCGACAAGCTGCAAGCGGAGCACCTCCTCAAGCTGGGCGAGCAGGGCCTCGTGCCCATCCCGGTGCACGTCGGGGAGTGGCGCGCGGGCGTCCTCGCCAACACCGCTCAGTTCGTCGCGCGCCTGTTCGGGCTACAGGCCGCGGCCGGCGAGCGCTGGCCGCGCGTCATCGCCTGCGGCTGGGCCGCCCCGCACATCGGCGCGCACAAGACCCGCGTCGCGGGGGCGCTGCGCGAGATGACGGAGGAAACATGTAGGACGCGCGAGCCCGCCCTCCGGCGCACGGCAGAGTTAATGCCAGGTCATCGGACAACCGCGCCCGCCGGGCCGCGCCAATTCCCGAGGGAGCCGAGTAGCAGCGTGACGAAGGAACCAACCCGCTGGCGCATCGCCGGACATCTACCGCCACCGCCGCCGCCGACTCGCCCTGCTCTACCGCGCAGAGAAGGCGGCGCTCACCCCGGAGGTGCGCCATGCGCAACCACGGCTGCACGCGCCCGCCAGCCGCCGTCGTAGACCTCGACGGGCGAGCCACCGAATCTCTCGTCCTCGCCGGGTTCGAGCCTGGCTGCGCCATCGCGCTCTGCGACGTCCACGCCGCGCTCTGGCGCGAGGAGGCCTGGCCGCGAGGCAGGCGCACGCCCGCCCGCCAGGCCGGCGTCTTCTCCCTCTACCTCGCTCCACGAGCTCGCCGCCAATCTCTCCACCGACACATGGGACGTGATCCGCAACCGATTGGACCCCCGGATCTACCGCCCGACGATCGCGGTCAAGTCGCTGCCGTGGGGCGTTGATAGCGTTCGCTGATGGCTCTGACCCTGCGAGCGCGACGCGCGCACGGCTACGAGAGCCCACGGCCGGACATCCAGGCGCACGTCCCTGACTCCGCTCGCAACGCGCTGGAGCTCGGATGCTCTACCGGCGCGCTCGGGGCGGCGATCAAGGCACGCCAGCCGGCGTCGGTGGTGGGCGTGGAGATCGACAAGGAGTACTCCCGGGCCGCTCGAGCGCGGCTCGATCGGGTGGTGTTGATGGACGCGGAGGCGTTTGCCGCCGGAGAAATGCCGCCCGAAGCGCCGTTCGACTGCCTCATCGCGGCCGACGTCCTGGAGCATCTCGCCGATCCGTGGACCACGCTCACGCGCACCGTCGCGATGCTGGAGACCGGCGCGACCGTCATCGTGAGCCTGCCGAACGCCGTGAACTGGAAGGGACTGCTTCGGATCGCGCGCGAGGGGCGGTGGCCGGCCGACGACGAAGGCGTGTTCGATCGGACGCACCTGCGCTGGTTCGGACCGGAGGACGCGGCGGATCTCGTCCGTGCCGCCGGCGTGGACGTGAGGACCGTAGAGCCGCGCTACTGGCTCGAGGGAGTCCGCTTCAGAGTCGTGAAACTGCTGGCGCGCACGCGGCTTGCGCCGCTGCTTCCGTTCCAGGTCATCGTGGTCGGAACGAAGGCCGACCCGCGGTTCATCCGTTCCACCGCACCCTGAGCTCCTCGGAGCGCCGCGCGCGCCCTTGCGGGGGACACCGCGCTCGGCGTGGGATCGACCGCGCGCCGCGCGCGGATCAGCCCCCCTGGGGCGGGGATCACGCCCTTCCTCGCCCGCCCCATCCGCGCCCGGGGCGCGCCTCGAGCCCTGGCCTCAAGCGCCAGGAGCGCTCTCCGAGAGCCGCCCGGGGCGCCGCACGCGCCGCTCTCGCCGGCCGCCATTCGGCGCTCCGAGCGCCGAGCTCGACCCCCAGGCCCAGCGCGCCGTCCCGGCGCGAGGCCTGGCCCTCGCCCCAGCCCGCCCGCGCCCGCGCCGCGCGCGAGGGCCAGCGTGCCCCTCGCCCTGGGCCACCGGCCCCCCTCGCCCTCCGCATCCCCGCTCCTAGCAGGAGTCGCCTCCGCGGCATCGGGGCCACCGGCCCCCCCTCGCGCGCGGCAGGGCAGGCTCGCCTCGAGGCCAGGGCCAGCAGGCCGCGCGCATCGGCCGGCGCCCCGCGAGATACGGGCGCGAGCATCGCGCGGCGAGCGAGCGATGCGGCCCCCGGAACTGCGGCCTCAGGCCGCGAGCATCGGGCGGCCGAGCGGCCGATGCGGCGAAGCCCCCGGGCTATCCCCTCCTGGGGCACCCCCTCCCCGGCGAGCAAGCTCCCCCGTGGAGAACGCGTGGAAACTCGACTGAATCGGTAGGAAAGGCCGGGGGTGCGCGTAGGGTCGCGCCGGATGCTCACCAGCCCGCTCACCGCGCACTACGTGCGCGTCCTGGCCGCCAACCCGCCGCCTCCGCCTCCGCCGCCCGATCACGGACCTGTTGATGCCGCGATCCGGGCCGCCGCCGGCCGCGTGGGGCGCAGTCCTCGTCGCCGCCCTCAACACCGCCGGCTCCCGCGGTCCTGGACGGCGGCGCGCGCGAGAGCTCCGCGCCGCCGGATGCCCGCGCTGCGATGCGGGCCTTCGACCTCAACCTGCGCCGCCAACTCGAGGGCGCGCGCTGATGGTCAGCGCGCCGAAGCCGATTCTTGAGGCGCTCGCCGCTGTCGAGGAGCGCCGCCGGGAGCTCGCGGAGGCTCAGCGCACGCACCGCCAGGCTCAGCGCGCCATCGCGGAGGGCCGCGCGAGGGACAACCGCGCCATCGCGGAGGCCCGCGACGCCGGCAAGCGTGAGCCCCAGCGCAAGCACGAGGCGGAGGCGGAGCGCGCCGCCGATGCCGCGTCGCGAGAGCTCGAGGTCTGCCAGGAGCGCCTCCGCCGCGCCAGCGAGCGCGTCGACCGGGCGCTCGAGGCTGGCTCCGGGGAGTGGCTCGCCGCCGTGGAGGCCGCGGGAGCGGATGCCGATGAGCGGGCCTCGCCGCCGTGGAGGAGCTCAGGGCCAGCCTGACGGCGCGCAGCAACCTCGTCGTGCTGCGCGGGCACGTCCAGAACGTCGCGAACCCGCCGACGCGCGAGCAGGCGCTCGCCGGCCCCCCGCAGCCCGGGGGGCCGGGCACGATCTCGACGTACCGGGGCACCAACGGCGACGCGACGCCGGCGGCGGATGCTCGACGCCGTCGCGCAGCACGTGCGCCAGACCGGCATCGGCGCGGTCCGCGCCGGCGAGGACGCGGAGCGCGAGGAGCGCGAGCGCGCCCAGCGCCGCCAGCAGGAGCACGACGAGGAGACGGCGCGGCGGGCGGCTGAGGATGCCGCCAGCGCGCAGCACCCCTCCGGCCCGCGGCGCGTCGCCTGGTAGCGATGGTGGCGGAGCGCGAGCTCGAGGCCTGCGAGTGCAGCTCGCCCGTGAGCTCGCCAACGCCGTCCTTGCCCCCGACGCTGATGAGCGTCGTCGCCGGCGCGTCGCCCGCCTCCTGACCCGCGTCGACTCCGTCGTCGACGTGCAGGGCGACGAGACGATGGAGACGTACCGGCGACGCCGCCTCCGCGTCGCCGCGGACCTGGGCCTCACCGTGGTGGGCACGCGGCCCCGCGCGCACCGGAGCGGCCAGCGCATCAAGTTCTGGCTCTACAGCGAGGGTTTCCTCGAGGCGCGCGAGGAGTACCGCCACGGGGATTCGAACCCCGGTTTCCGCCGTGAGAGGGCGGCGTCCTAGTCCCCTAGACGATGGCGGCTCGGGGCGACACGAGGGTAGCAACCCCTCCGCTATCCTCGGCGCGTCGCTGCGGGCGGATGTGGCGGAATTGGTAGACGCGCACGGTTCAGGTCCGTGTGGAGGTAACTCCGTGGAGGTTCGAGTCCTCTCATCCGCATCTCGTGGTGGGCCCTGCCGGTGCAGGGCTCACACGGGCAGCTCGGCGGACACGACCGTTCCGCCCGTCGCCCCGGTCGCCGACCGCGAACCGTCCCTGCAGCGCCGAGACGCGGTCCGCGAGACCCCGCAAGCCCGTGCCCGCCTCCGGGTCGGCGCCTCCACGGCCGTCGTCCTCGATCTCGATCCGCACGACACCCGGGAGCCGCCGGACGCGGATCTCGATGCGGGTCGCCTGCGCGTACCTGACGGCGTTCGTGATGCTCTCGGCGGCGACGAAGTAGAGACACGCCTCGACCGCCTCGTCGAGGCGCTCGTCGGTCGCGCCGTGGATGCGGACCTGCAGCGCGGCGCCCTTGACGAGGGACTCCAGTCCGGCCGCGAGACCGCGCTCGGTCAGCACCGCGGGATGCAGGCCCCGCGCGAGCTCGCGCAGCTCCTTCATGGCGAGCTCGAGCTCCCCACGTGCCCCGCTCACCAGCAGGCGCGTGCGCTCGGACGAGGCGGCCAGCTGCGTCTCCAGGAGATGCAGGTGCAGGGCGAGCGACACCAGCCGCTGCTGCGCGCCGTCGTGGAGGTTGCGCTCCAGGCGCCGGCGCTCCTCGAGCGCGGCCTCGAGGATGCGCAGCCGTGAGGCGTTGAGCTGCTCGCGCGCCTCGGCGCTCTCCAGGCCCAGCGCCACGAGCTCGGCGAAGTCGACGAGGCGCCGCTCCGCGTCGGCGGGAAGCCCGTCCGGCGACGCCGACGCGACCAGCAGCAGGCCCCAGACCCGGCCCAGCGCGCTGATCGGCGCGGCGACCGCGGCGCGGTAGCCGTGCGCGCGCATCAGCTCCGCTGCCCGGCCGCGCACGAGGCCGTAGTCGTCGATCCGCGCCGACCGGCCGGTCCGGGCGACGACGGCGGTGAGGCCGTCGCTCCCCGTGAGCGGCACGATCGTGCCGACCTCGAAGCCGGTGACCTCGTCGCCCTCCTGCCAGCGCCCGACCGTGACGGCCGAATCACCGTCGTAGCGGATGGTGGCCGACGAGCGCGCGCGCAGCAGCCTGCCCGCCTCCTCCGCGACGATCCCGAAGACGGCCGCGGGCTCGGGTCCGGAGGCGACGAACGTCGCGACGCGGCGGAGCGCGGCCTGCTCCTCGGCCACGGCATCCGCGCTCCCCGAGCTCTCCACGCCTGCTGACGCTAACGACCGTCGCCACCGGGATCATCCGGTTCGGGCGAAGAGCACTCCCCCACGCTCTCGGCAACGTCCTGCCCATCGCTTCGCGGAGACCGGGGGTCCGACGTGCCAGACGCAGCCAAGCCCAACATCGTGGTCATCTGGGGTGACGACATCGGGATCACGAACCTGAGCGCGTACAGCGACGGGCTCATGGGCTACCGCACGCCGAACATCGACCGCATCGCGGACGAGGGCATGCGGTTCACCGACTCCTACGGCGAGCAGAGCTGCACCGCGGGGCGCTCGTCGTTCATCACCGGCCAGAGCGTGTTCCGCACCGGGCTGAGCAAGGTCGGGATGCCCGGGGCCGACGTCGGGCTGCAGAAGGAGGATCCGACGATCGCCGAGCTGCTCAAGCCGCTCGGGTACGCGACCGGCCAGTTCGGCAAGAACCACCTCGGCGATCTCAACAAGTACCTGCCGACGGTGCACGGCTTCGACGAGTTCTTCGGCAACCTGTACCACCTCAACGCCGAGGAGGAGCCCGAGCAGGCCAACTACCCGCCGGCGGACGACTTCCCGGAGTTCCGCGAGCGCTTCGGGCCGCGCGGCGTCCTCCACTGCTGGGCGACCGACGAGGACGACGACACCGTCGAGCCGCGCTACGGACGCGTCGGCCGGCAGCGCATCGAGGACACGGGCCCGCTGACCCGCAAGCGCATGGAGACCATCGACGACGAGGTCGTCGAGCACACCGTCGACTTCCTCGAACGCCACAAGGACGAGCCGTTCTTCGTGTGGTTCAACACGACCCACATGCACTTCCGGACGCACACGAAGCCGGAGAGCCTCGGCCAGGCCGGGCGCTGGCAGTCGCCCTACCACGACACGATGATCGACCACGACCGGGCGGTCGGCGCCGTGCTCGACAAGCTCGACGAGCTCGGGCTCGCCGAGAACACGATCGTGCTCTACAGCACCGACAACGGGCCGCACATGAACAGCTGGCCCGACGCCGGGACGACGCCGTTCCGCAGCGAGAAGAACACGAACTGGGAGGGCGCGTTCCGCGTGCCCGAGATGATCCGCTGGCCCGGTCGCATCCCAGCCGGCGTCGTGTCCAACGAGATCGTCCAGCACCACGACTGGCTGCCGACGTTCCTCGCCGCCGCCGGAGACACGGAGATCGTCGACAAGCTCAAGGCCGGTCACACGATCGGCGACACGACGTACAAGGTCCACATCGACGGGTACGACCTCGTGCCCTACCTGACCGGCGAGGTCGCCTCCTCGCCGCGCAAGGGCCTGGTGTACTTCTCCGACGACGGCGACGTGCTGGGCATCCGGTTCGACAACTGGAAGGCCGTCTTCATGGAGCAGCGCGTGCAGGGCACGCTGCAGATCTGGGCCGAGCCGTTCGTGGTGCTGCGTGTCCCGAAGCTGTTCAACCTCCGCACCGACCCGTTCGAGCGCGCGGACGTCACCTCGAACACGTACTACGACTGGCTCCTCGACAACGCCTACCTCGTCCTCGCGGGGACGACGCTCATGACACGGTTCCTCGCGACGTTCGCGGAGTTCCCCCCGCGCCAGAAGGCCGCGACCTTCACGATCGACCAGGCGGTCGAGAAGCTGCAGGCCGTCGAGACGTCGGGGCACTGACGTGGCCGACCTGCCCTCCTGGAACGACACGCCGACCCGGCAGGCGATCATCGAGTTCGTCGAGCGGGTCGCCCGTGACGTGCCGGTGGAAGAACGCATCGCCGTCTTCGACAACGACGGCACGCTCTGGTGCGAGCAGCCGATGCCGATCGAGCTCGGCTTCATCCTCGAGCGCCTCGCGGCGATGGCCGACAAGGACGACGCGCTGAAGGAGCGCCAGCCGTGGAAGGCCGCCCACGAGGGCGACCACGCGTGGCTCGGCGGCGCGATCACGAAGCACTACCAAGGCGACGACGGCGATGTGAAACTGCTCATCGCCGGCGTCATCCAGGCGTTCGCCGGATGGACCGTCGAGGCGTACGCCGAGGCGGCGGGGGCGTACATCCGCGACCGCCGCCACCCGACGCTCGATCGCGGGCTCAGCGAGTGCGGGTACGCGCCGATGGTCGAGCTGCTGCGCTACCTGGAGGAGCACGGGTTCACGTGCTACATCGCCTCGGGCGGCAACCGGGACTTCATGCGCACCTTCACGCACGACATCTACGCCATCCCGCCCGAGCGGATCATCGGCAGCTCCAACGGCCTGCGCTTCCAGGAGGAGGGCGAGGGCGGCTCCGTCGTCTACCTCGCCGAGCCGGACATCTTCGACGACGGCCCCGTCAAGCCGATCCGCATCTGGAGCCGCATCGGGCGCCGCCCGCTCATCGCGGTCGGCAACGCGAACGGCGACATCCCCTTCCTGCGCTTCGCCGGCGGCGAGGCGCCCGCGCTGCGGATGCTCGTGCTCCACGACGACGCCGAGCGCGAGTTCGACTACACCGCCGGCGCCGAGCAGGCCCTCGAGGCGGCCGACGCCGGCGGCTGGACCGTCATCAGCATCCGCGACGACTGGGCGACGGTCTTCGCCTGATGGACACCGTCGAGATCCCCGCGGCGACGTTCACCATGGGGTCCGATCGCCACTACCCGGAGGAGGCGCCTGCCCGCGTGGTCACGGTCGACCGCTTCCGGCTCGCCCGCACGCAGGTCACGAACGCGCAGTTCGCGGCGTTCGCCGACGCCACGGGGTACACGACCCTCGCGGAGCGCCCGCTCGATCCCGCCGAGTTCCCCGGCGCGCCGCCGGAGAACCTGCAGCCCGGCTCCATGGTCTTCCGCCCCACCGCGGGTCCGGTGGACCTGCGGCACCTGAGCCAGTGGTGGGCGTGGACGCCGGGCGCATCCTGGCGCCATCCGGAGGGCCCGGGGTCGTCGACCGCCGGCCGCGAGGATCATCCGGTCGTGCACGTCGCCCACGAGGACGCCGTCGCCTACGCGGCGTGGGCGGGCGGGCGGCTCCCGACGGAGGCCGAGTGGGAGCTCGCGGCGCGCGGCGGCCTCGACGCGGCGGCCTACGTCTGGGGCGAGGAGCCCGAGCCCGCGGGCGCCCGGCTGGCGAACTACTGGCACGGCGAGTTCCCCTGGCGCGCGGAGCCGGGCTACGGCACGACGGCGCCGGTCGGCTCGTTCCCGCCGAACGGGCACGGCCTGTTCGACATGGCCGGCAACGTCTGGGAGTGGACCGCCGACTGGTACGGCGGGACCGCGCAGGCCAGCCTGGACCCCGGCCAGCCGCAGTTCGCGATCCCGCGCAGGGTCGTGAAGGGCGGCTCGTTCCTGTGCGCCGACAGCTACTGCCTGCGCTACCGGCCGGCGGCGCGGCGCCCGCAGATGATCGACACGGGGATGAGCCACATCGGCTTCCGGTGCGCGATGGACGTCTGACGCACGCGCCGGTCTGGCCGGATGTCCGATCGCCGGAACGCCCGTTTGGTCATCAAGTCGTCCAGCCGGCTGCCGATGACGGTGATCGTGCACCCGCACGCGCGCCATCCCGTCCTCCGGCTCCCGGTCCTCGGCGCGTTCGTCGCCGTGCTGCTCCTGGCCGGCATCGCCCTGAAGATCGTCGAGCTCCGCGCCGACGCCTCGCGGTACGACGAGGCAGCGGCCACGACGATGCACGGCGAGGCCGACGTCATCCGCCGCGCCGGCCCGTCGAGTCGCGAGGTCGGCGAGCTGCTGCGCGTCATCGCCGGCCGCGCCGGGACGACGCGCGCCGCGCTCGTCGACGACCGGCTCCGCGTCGTCGCGACCGGCACGACCACGCTTCCCGTCGGCAGCCCGGTCGGCGATCCCGTCGTCGCGCGCGTCCTGACCCGCGGCGGACTCGCCATGGCCTCCGGCGGGCGCCGCGCTCTCGCGGTCGAGCTCGGGGGACGGCGCTACGCCTACGTCGTCACGCGCCGCCGCCTGACGCCGCCCACGGCCGTCGGCCCGGCCGACATCCCCTTCGTGCTCGCCGCGCTCGTGCTGGCGGGCGCCCTCGTGATCCGCCGCCGCAGGCTCTCCCCCGCCAACCAGCTCGGCGCGCACCGCACCCTCCCGATCGAGCTGGCCCGCGCGACGGCGCACGCGACCCGCCACGTCGAGGGCCTCTCGCTCATCCTCCTGCGGGCCGACGCCCGCCTGGGCCGCCGCACCCTCGACCGCGTCGCGCGGATCCTCCAGGACGGCCGGCTCGGCGACCGCGCGTTCCGCGCAGGCCCCGGCGCCTTCGCCGTCCTGCTCCCCCGGACCGGCCTCGAGGGCGCGGTCGAGGTCGCCCACCGCGTGACGCACCGCCTCTCCCGCGCCGGCGTGCCGCTGCGCGCCGCGGCCGGGTCGCTGCAGCCCGGCCAGGACGCCGACGCGCTGCACGCCGACGTCACGGCCGCCCTCGGCGCCGCACCCGCGTCCGGCACGCCCGCCGTCGTCGATCCGGCCGGCGAGCTCGTCACCGTCGCCCCCGATCGCGCCACCGCGCTGGACGTCGTCCTCACCGAGGGCGACCTGACCTGCCACTACCAGCCGATCTGGCACCTGGACTCCGGCGACCTGCTCGCGGTCGAGGCGCTCGCCCGCGTCCCCGGCGAGCACGGCTTCGCCGGGCCCTCGCAGGCGTTCGACGTCGCGGAGCGCTCGGGCCGCGTGCACGAGCTCGACACGCTGTGCGTCCGCCGCGCCCTCGAGGGCGCGAAGGACCTGCCGCCCGGCGCCTCGCTCTTCGTCAACGTCGCGCCCCAGACGCTCGACCGCGACGCGGACGGCGACACCTGGCTCGCCGACGCGGTCCGCAGCTCCAAGCTCGACCCGTCCCGCGTGGTCATCGAGGTCACCGAGCGCGTCGGCGCCGCCACGGAGACCGTCCTGCGCAGCATCGAGCACCTGCGCGCCGCCGGCCTGCGGATCGCGCTCGACGACGTCGGCGTCGGCAACTCCGGGCTGGAGATGCTCCGCCGGGCCCGTCCGGACTTCGTGAAGATCGACCGCACCGTCGTGACCGAGTCGCGCACCGACCCGGGCGCCCGCGCGGTGCTCGCCGCCATCGCGGCGTTCGCGTCCGAGTCCGGCGCGTACGTCATCGCCGAGGGCATCGAGAACGACGAGCTGCTCGAGCTCGTCCGCGAGTCCGAGGGCGGCCTCGGCGTCCGCGGCCCGCGCATCGACGGCGCCCAGGGCTATCGGCTCGGCCGCCCCGCGGCGAGCATGCCCGACGCGCAGCGCGAGCTCGCGCTCGCCTAGCGCCCCACTAGCTTCGCCGCAGGGCGAGCACCGCGATGTCGTCGCGGGGCGCCCCCGCGGACACCTCGAGCGCGGCGCGCTCCAGCGCCTCGGCCAGCTCGGCAGCCGGGCGGCCCGTGTGCTCCGCGGCCAGGCGGCGCGAGGGCGGCGGTGTCCAGCAGCCGGTCCGGCGCGCCCGCGTCGAGCACGCCGTCCGTGTAGGCGATGATGGCGTCGCCCGGTTCCAGGACGATCTCCGCGTCCTCGAACAGCACGTCGTCGAGCACGCCCAGCACGGGCCCGCGGCCCTCGACGAGCTCGACCTCGCCCCCGGCGCGGAGCACCAGGAGCGGCGGATGGCCCGCGTTCGCCGACACGAGCGTGCCGGTGTCCGGCTCGAGGATCAGGAACAGCGCCGTGAGGAACCGGTCGCCGATGCGCTCGCGCAGGACCGCCTCGTTCGTGACCTCGAGCACCCGCGACGGGCTGCTCTCCACGACCGCGCCCGTCCGCAGCGCCGACCGCGCGAGCGACGTGAGGCTCGCGGCCTCGGGGCCCTTGCCGCACACGTCGCCGACCGCGAGCGCCCAGCCGTCGCGCGTCTCGAACGCGTCGTAGAAGTCGCCGCCGACGTCGAAGCCCTCGCCCGCGGCCCGGTAGCGGGCGGCGAGCTCGAACCCCGCGATGTCCGGCAGGCGCGGCGGCAGCAGGCTGCGCTGCAGCGTGTGGGCGATGTGGCTGCGCTCCCGGTACAGCTCGGCGTGCGCGATGCCGGTGGCCGCGCGGCGCGCGACCTCCATGACGATCCGCAGGTCCTCGAGCGTGTAGGGCCGCTCGCCGGGGCCGCGGGCGAAGGTCAGCGTCCCGGTCATCCTGCCGCGCACGACGATCGGGACGATCATGCGGCTCGCCATGCCGAGCTGCTGCACGAGCGCCATGTGGCCGGCGTCGCTCGTGATGGAGCGCAGGAGCTCCTCGTCGATCTCGCGCATGAGCTCCGGGCGCCCGGAGCGCAGCACCGAGCCTGCTCCGACCGGGTCGTCGATCGTGAGCGGGTAGCGGCGCTGGAGCTCGGGAAGGACGTGCTCGCGCGCCGGGTCGCGATGGGCGCCCGCGAGCCGGCGGATCGTGCCGTCGCGCTGCAGGAGGTTGGCGGTGCACCACTGCGCCTTCGCGCGCACGGACACGCGCACGACGCGCGCGAGGTTCTCCTCCCAGTTCAGCGAGCCCGCGAGGATCTCGCCCACCTCGGCGAGGTACGCGGCCTGGCGCTCGGCACGCTCGGCGCGCTCGCGCGCCGTCCGCTCCGCCTCCAGCAGCGCCGCGCGATCGGTGATCTCGGTGACGACCGCCCCCACTCCGACGATCTCGCCCTCGGAGCCCTGGCGGACCGGGTACCAACCGCACATCCAGGTCTGCACGACGCCGCGACGACCCGGCGTCTCGCCGGAGATCTCCACGCCCGTGATCGGCCGTCCCGTCTCCAGGACGGAGCGGACGGAGTCCTCGACGACCGGGGACACGCTCGGGACGAGCTCGCTGATCGTGCGCCCGATGTGCTCCTCGACGGAGATCCCGTTGAAGCTCGCCAGCTCGCGGTTCACGCGGACGAAACGCAGGTCGGGGCCGTGGAGCGCGAGCCCGACCGGCGCCGACTCGAAGATCGTGTCCAGGAGCGCGAGCGACTCGTCGCGCAGTCGCTCGGCGGCGCGCATCGGGCCGAGGTCCTCGAACAGGACGATGCCGACGTCCCGGCCGTCGCCGTCGGTGACGATCTGGCCTGAGACCAGGAGCGAGAGGAGCCTGTCGGGGAGCCGCCATTCCAGGCGCGCGCCGCGCAGCTGCTCGCCGCGCGCGATGCGCATGCTGGGCAGGTCGGCGTTCGCCAGGGGCTGCCCGGCGCCGTCGGTCGCCGGCCTGCCGACCATGCGCTCCTCGACCGTCCCGCGCGGGAAGCGGCCGCCCGCCAGCTCGTCCGCCGCACGGTTCGCGAACGTGATCAGCCCCGAGCCGGGCTCGATGAGCACGATCGGCGTCGGCAGCTGCTCGAGCACGGCCTCGAGGTGCTCGCGACGGACCGTCGTCTCCGCCAGACGGAAGGCCTCGCTCGGGTCCACGCGGGACATGTCGCGGAGCCTAGTCAGACGAGACGTGCATGAGTCAAGGGTGGACGGGAAGACTCACCTGCACAGCACCCTCTCGCATGGATCTCGACCTCGACATGGCACGCGACCTCGGCGCCCCGGCGCAGGCGCGCAAGGCGATCACCGGCCTCCGCGGACACGTGGACGGAGATGTCCTCAGCGACACCGTCCTCCTCGTGAGTGAGTTGGTGTCGAACAGCGTCAAGTACGGCGAGGGCGACATCCTGCTGCGCGCCCGCACCCGCGGCCCACGACAGGTCCTCGTCGAGGTCGTCGACGACGGGCGCGGGTTCTCGCCGGCGGTCAGGAGACCGAGCCGCTTCCAGGCGAGCGGCTTCGGCCTCCACCTCGTCGACGAGCTCGCCAGCTCGTGGGGGGTCCACGCCGGCACCGCTCACGTCTGGTTCGAGATCGACCGCTCGGCCGATCTCGCGGCTGTCGCCTAGTCGCGGACGAACCGGCCTTCTGGGCGACTGCGCTCGCGCGCCGCCGCACTGACGGCACGATCCGACGTCCACCGGGGTACGAGGCTCAGCGTCGCGCTGGACGCCGGCCTCCCACTTCCTGCACCGCGTGTCCGCTGGGAGACGATGATCACGCGAGCGCGGCTCTGGGGGGATTCTCCTCGCTCCATGGCGCGGATGCTAAACCAGATTCGTGCTCAATGATACGAAGATTTGGCACAGCGCCGCTTTCGTCACGAACCCAGTGCATAGGCGCGTGCAACCGTCCTGAGGCGCCGCCGGAGCATCGCGACGACCTTCTCGGCCTGCTCGCCGCCGGTCGCGTCGGCCCACGCGAGCGCCGCCGCCTCGCCCTCGCGCAGGACGTCGGTGACGTCCTCCGGGCGCAGGCCCTGGTCCTGCAGGCAGCGCCCGCCGAAGCCGACGTGCCAGCGCTCGTCGCGCAGGACTCGCTCCATGCCGTCCTTCAGCCCGGGCAGCTCGGGGTGGTCCTCGAGCAGATCCAGCAGCGCCAGCTGCCCCGCCGTGAACACCACGCCCTCCAGGACCATGTGGTAGAGCCCGACCGCGCGCTCGAGGTGCCCGTCGCCGCGCGCGAGCGCTCCCGCCATCCCGGGCAGGCGCATCTCGAAGAGCTCGAGGAACTCCGGCGCCAGCAGCGGGCGCAACGCGCTCCGGCGCTCCTCGGGCGTGGCGCCCGGCACCGCGAGGACGTCGCGTGCGACGCGGTCGAAGAACGCGCTGTGGCGACGCTCGTCGCTCTCCTGCACCGCGAAGCAGCGCGCCGCGTCGGGATCCTGCGCGGCGGCGCCGAACGGGCCGAGGTGCTCGGCGACGCCGGCCTCGCCCACGCAGAAGCCCGCGACGAGGCGCTCGAGGCGCAGGCGGACGCCGGGGTCCAGCCCCGGCCAGGCGGCGGCGTCGGGCTCCAGGTCGACGTCCGCCTCGTCCCACTGCGCGCGTCGCGCGAGAACGAGGAAGTGCGGATAGTCGGCGATCACGCTCAGGCGAACGTAGCGCAGCCGATCGTCACCGCGGCCTCGAGGGCGACCGCGCCCCCGGCCGGCGCGACGCGCTCGGCGAACGCCGCGCGCACGCGGGCGCGGGTCGCCTCCGGCAGCCCCGCGAGCACGGTCGAGATCCGCGCCGTCCCGCCGAGCAGCCCGTCCCACAGCTCGTCGACACCGGCGGCCTCGTGCACGAGCACGAGCGACCTCGCCGCCGTGTCCGTGGCCCCGCACGCGCCGAGCAGCGCCTGCATCTCCGCCGGGTCGGCCAGCCGGTAGGGATCGGGGCCGTCGGGCAGGCCGCCGCGGACGGCGACGTCCGCGTCGCGGACCGCGGCCGTCAGCTCGCCGAGCAGGCGGTTGCGGTCCGGCCGGTCCCACACCGCGACCGCCATGCGCCCTCCCGGCGCGAGGACCCGCGCGGCCTCGGCGATCGCGGTCTCCACCGAGGGGAGGTGGTTGAGGACGAACCCGCCGACGAGCGCATCGAACGCGTCGTCGGGGAACGGCAGCGCCTCCGCGTCGGCCTCGAGCAGCTCGAGGCCCGGATGACGCTCCCTGCCGAGCGCGAGCATCCCCGCCGCGAGGTCGACGCCGACCGCCCGCGCGCCCCGGGCGGCGGCCGCCGCGGTGATCGTGCCCGGCCCGCACCCGAGGTCCAGCAGCCGCGTCCCCGGCCCGGCGGCGACGGCGTCGAGGAGCTCCTCGCCCACGCGCGCGGTGACCGCGCCGATCACGAGGTCGTACGTGCTCGCCCGGTCGTGCCACGCGCCGGTCTCGAACTCCTTGAACGCGTCGCCGGTCACTTCGGGATCTCCACGCGCTCGCCCGGTGCGACGACGGCCGCCAGCAGCAGCCGGCCGATGATGAGCGCGCTGAACAGCTCGACCGCGAGCAGCGCGAGCAGGATGAGCAGCTGCACGCGCGCCGCCGAGGCGGGCGACGCGCCGCCCAGCACGAGGCCCACGAAGGTCCCCGGCAGCGTGACGAGCCCGACGCTGCGCGTCTGGTCGATCGCGGGCACCAGCCCTGTCGTGATCGCGCGCCGCAGGACCGGCCGCAGCGCCGTGTGGGCGTCGTCGCCGAGGCTCAGGCGCGCCTCGATCTCCCCCTCGTCGTCCTCGAGTCCCTCCACGAGGCGGCGCCCCGTGATCGTCGCGGCCGTCATCGCGCCCCCGATGAGGATGCCCGCGGCCGGGACGGCCGCCTGCGGCGTCGCGTCGAACGCGCCGATGAGCAGGAGGAACCCGACGGCGGCCAGCGCGGGGACGCCGATCGCGACGGCGACGCGACGGCGGGCACCGGGCACGACGCGCAGTCGCCCGCCGGACGTCAGGGCGGCGGTCAGCAGCATGGCGGCGACGAACGCGAACGCGAGCACCTCGACGTGGAAGACCAGGGCGATGATCGCGCCGACGGCCGTGAGCTGGACGGCGGCCCGCAAGGCCGCCCAGGCCAGCTCGCGCGTGAGTCCGAGCCGCAGCACCCAGGCGGCGGCGACGGCGAGGAGCGCGAACCCGGCCGCGGCGACGACCTGCAGCGCCTCCTGGCTCATGCGACGACGTGCAGCGGCTCGGCGCGCCGGTCGGCGACCGCGGCGGCGAGCTCGAGGTCGTGGGTCGCCAGGCACACGGCGAGGCCGTCGCCGGCCAGCTCGCGGAGGGTCGCGCCGATGCGCGCCGCCGCGTCGTGGTCGAGCGCGGCCGTGGGCTCGTCGAGCAGCAGCACCTCGGGCTCGCGCGCCAGCGCCCGCGCGAGCGCCACGCGCGCCCGCTCGCCCCCGGACAGCTCGCGGGCCGGCCGTTCGGCGAACGCGGGGTCGAGGTTCGCGGCGCGCAGGGCCTGCTCCGCCTGGCCGGCGCGGGGCTCGTCGATCGCGTAGAGGACGTTGTCGCGCACCGTGCCGGGGAGCATGACCGGAACCTGCGCGACGAGCCCCACCCGCCGGCGCAGCACCCGCGGCTCGAGCTCGAGGATGTCCTGCCCCTGCAGCAGGACCTCGCCGCTGTCGGGGGCGACGAGCCGGTTCAGGCAGCGCAGCAGCGTGCTCTTGCCGGCCCCGGAGGGCGCCAGCAGCGCGGTGACCAGGCCGGAGGGGACGACCAGCGAGACGTCGCGCAGCACCTCGCGGCCGCCGCGCGCGAGGCACAGCCGGCGCGCCTCGATCCCACCGGCGGCTACCGCGGGCTCGCTGTCGTCCCGCGCAGGCACAGCCGGGTCGGGAAGCGCACCGTGCGCGGTGCCTCGGGGCTCGGCTCGAGCAGCAGGCGCATCGCCGACTCGCCCATCTCCGCCATCGGCACGTGCACGGTGGAGAGCGCGGGCGTGACCTCGCGGGCCAGCACGATGTCCTCGAAGCCGACGACCGACATGCGGCCCGGGACGTCGATGCCCCGCTCCCGCAGCAGGCCCATCGCCCCGATCGCCATGGCGTCGTTCACGCAGAAGACCGCGGTGATCTCCGGCGCCCGGTCCAGGAGCTCGGCCATGGCATGGGCGCCGCCCTCGCGCAGGTAGTTGCCGCGGACGATGCGCCTGGGCGAGATCGGGTGCCCGGCGTCCTCGTAGACGTCGGTGAAGGGGTCCGTCCGGTCGATCGTCACCGTCGCCGTCTCGGTGCCGGAGATGATCCCGACCTGGCGGTGGCCGAGCTCGAGGAGGGCGGTCGCCGCCGCCCGCGCGCCGCCGACGTTGTCGGGCCGGACGGCGTCGCCCTCGATGTCGTGCCGGCCGATGAGCGACACGCGGCCGCCCGCTCCGCGGAAGCCGCTGATCTGCGCCCGCATGCGCGCCGTGTGTGCGGCGTCGGTGGTGCCGGTGCCCGTCAGGATGAGCGCGCCGACGCGCTGCGAGCGCAGCAGCGCGATGTAGCTCACCTCGTCGCGCCGGTCGGCGCCGGTGTTGCCGAGCGTGACGAGGCGCCCCGTCTCCTTCGCGACGCTGAAGATCCCGGTGAAGACCTCGACGAAGTACGGGTTGTTCATGTCCAGCGTCAGGACGCCGACGGTGTGGGTCTCGACCCGCATGAGCGCCTGGGCGTGCGCGTTCGGGACGTAGTCGAGCTGCTCGGCCGCCGCGAGCACGCGGACCCGCAGGTGCTCGGCGACGCGCCGGTTGTCGCCGTTGAGCACACGCGACGCCGTCGCGGACGAGACGCCCGCGAGAGCGCCCACGTCGGCGAGGGTCGCCGGGCGCGGTCTGCGCTGGTGGTTGTCGGTCGGTCCGTCGGTCACCCGGTTGCCGCGGGCTCCTCCCCGCGGGGCGAATAGCCTATTCAGCGGTGAGCACGGAGAACCCCGAGGCCCCGGCTCCCCCGGAGCCCGCTCGCGAAGGACCGCAGCTGCCATGGGAGGGCAAGGCCCGGCGGGTCGACCTCCTGTGCTGGGGCGGCATCACGCTCAGCGGCATCTACGCGCTGGCCCTGCTGCCGCTCGTGCCCTCGCTCATCGGGACGAATCCGGTGCTGCTCGAGCTGCTGCGCGGATCGACGACGGCGATGGTGTCGGCGGGCGCGTTCGCGCGGGTCGGCGACGCATCGCTCGTCCTCGCGCTGCTCGCGCCGTTCCCCATCATGCTGCTCTGGGACCCGCTGTACTGGTGGGCCGGGAAGCTCTGGGGACGCCCGATCATCGACATCTTCGCCGGCAACCGGCCGCGCGCGCAGCGCTGGGTGGACAAGGTCGAGCGCAACGCACCCAAGATCGGTCCGCCCGCGGTCATCTTCGCCTACGTGCTGCCGATCCCGAGCGCACTCGTCTACGCGGCCGTCGGCTGGACGGGCATGCGCCTGCGGATCTTCATCCTGCTCGACCTCATCGGCACGGCGATGTGGGTGGGGTTGAACGTCGGCCTCGGCTACATCATCGGCCAGAGCGCGGTCGACGTCGCCAAGGCGATCTCGCGCTACGCCCTCATCCTCACGATCGTGCTCGTCGTGGTCGTCGTGGTCCTGCAGTTCCGCCGCTCGAGCAGGCCGCCGAATCCGTTGTGACGGATCGGCGCCGGCGGCGTAGTGCCCATGTGCAAGCCACCGTCGCAGAGGCGCCCGCCGGACCGATGTCGTTCGAGGATCTCTACCGGGACACCGTCGACGACCTCTACGCATACGTGGCGACGCTCGTCCGTGACCGCTCCGCCGCCGAGGAGGTCGTCGCGGCGGCCTTCGAGCGCGCGTATCGCAAGCACGCCTCCTTCGACGCGCGCCGGGGGTCGCAGCGCCAGTGGCTCTTCGGCATCGCGCGAAACGCGGCGCTCGACGAGCTGCGGCGCCGCAAGCGGGTCGCGTCGCTGGCCGCCGAGCCGGAGGCCGCGCCCGAGGAGGACGCCGACCCGATCCGCCGCGCAACGGTGCGCGCGGCGCTCGCCAGGCTCGACGCGCGCGACCGCGAGCTCGTCGCACTGAAGTTCTTCGCCGGTCTCGACAACGCCGAGATCGCCGCGGTGCTCGGCATCTCGGCGTCGAACGCCGGCACCCGCGTGCACCGCGCCGTCCACCGTCTCCGGGAGGCATGTGATGCCTGAGCCGATCGACCTCGAGCGCGAGCTGCGCGCGATCGCACCGCGTCCGCGACCGGAGTTCCGGGCGAACCTCGACACGCAGGTGGCACAGGGCTTCCCACGCCCGGCGCGCGGGTGGCGCCTGCCACGCCTGCAGATCCTCGTCCCGGCCCTCGGCACCGGCCTTGCCGCGGTGCTGGCCGTCGCGGTGGTGCTGGGCACGCGCGGCGGCAGCGACGACGCGACGACGAGCTCCCCCGACGTCGCGGTGCAGCGCGAGAGCGCCGCTCCCGCTCCGCAGGCCGACTCCGGCGCGGCCGCCATCGCGCCGGCCCCGGAGGAGGGGCGCCGCGTCGAGCGCTCCGCGCGCCTGGAGCTCGGCGCCCGCGCCGGGCGCTTCCAGGCGGTCTCCGACGGCGTGGTGCGCACGACGCAGCGGTTCGGCGGGTTCGTCTCCACGTCGCAGATCGGCCGCGACGCAGGCGGCGGCACCGCGACCTTCACGCTGCGCATCCCGGCCGCGCGCCTGGACGACGCGATGGCCGAGCTGAGCAGGCTGGGCACCGTCCGCTCGATCGAGGGATCGACCCAGGACCTCACGGGCACCTACGACGCCACGAGCTCGCGGCTCGCGGACGCACGGACGCGGCGCAGGGCGATCGTCGCGAAGCTCGCGACCGCGTCGGGCGCCGAGGCCGACCGGCTGCGGACCCGGCTCGCGACCGCGACCGCGGAGGTCGAGCGCCTCGAGCGCCGGCAGCGCGACCTGCGCGCCCGGACGACCTACGCGACCGTCGACCTGACCGTGATCGGCGCCCGATCGGGCGCCGTGACGCCGCCGGCCGACGGTCCCTGGACGCCGGCCGACGCCTGGCGCGACGCCCGCCGCGGCCTCGAGGTCGCCGCCGGGATCCTCATCGTGGTCGCGAGCTTCGCGGTGCCGCTGGCGCTGCTCGCGTGGCTCGCCCTGTGGCTGCGGCGGCGCCGGCGCGACGCCGTGCTCGACTAGATGTACGCGGTCGTCATGTAGCCGCCGTCGATCGGCAGGGCGACGCCGGTGATGAACGAGGCCTTGTCGGAGAGCAGGAACGCGACGGCCGCGCCGACCTCCTCCGGCTCGCCGGGGCGCTTGATCGCCTGCGGGGCGATGAGCGCCTCGACGAAGTCGGGCGGCGAGATGTCCATGAGCGGCGTGCGGATGGCGTTCGGGCAGACGCAGTTGACCCTGACGCCCTGCTCCCCGTACTCCATCGCGGTGTTCTTCGTCAGCCCGACGATGCCGTGCTTGCTGGCCGTGTAGACCCCGATGTCGCGCACGCCGGTCAGCCCGGCGACCGACGCCATGTTCACGATCGAGCCGCCGCCCTGCTCGGCCATCTGGCGGACCTGCGGGCGCATCCCGAGGAAGATGCCCTTGAGGTTGATGTCCAGGACGCGCGAGTACTCCTGGTCGGTGACCTCGGTGAGCGGCTTGTGGACGGCGACTCCGGCGTTGTTGACCGCGAAGTCCAGCCTGCCGTGCGACCTGACGACGTTGCCGACGAGGGCGTCCTGCGCCTCGGCGGAGGTCACGTCGCACGCCTGCCACGCGCCCTCCCCGCCTGCCTCCTGGCAGAGCGCGATGGTCTCCTCCGCGCGCGCCGCCTCGGCGTCGAGGTCCGACACGAGGACGAACGCGCCCTCCCGCGCGAGCTCGACGGCGATGCCGCGCCCGATCCCTCCGGCGGCGCCCGTCACGATCCCCGCCTTGCCCTCCAGCAGTCCAGCCATCGCGCCCTCCAGTCCGTGGTCGTCGGGGGCATGGTAGGAATGCGCGCCCGAACGCGAACAGGAGCAGGGCAATGGGTCGAGTGGACGGCAAGGTCGTCGTGGTCACAGGAGCGGCGGGTGGCCAGGGGGCCGCGGAGGCCAACGCGCTGACGGCGGAGGGCGCGACGGTCGTCGCGACCGACGTCAAGGATCCGATCGAGGAGCTCGCGCCGGGCGTGGAGTTCCACCTCCACGACGTGGCGAGCCAGGAGAGCTGGACCGAGCTCGTCGACGAGGTGCGCGAGGCGCACGGTGTGGTCCACGGCCTCATCAACAACGCCGGCATCACGTGGCGCGAGCGGCTCATGGACGTGACGGTCGAGGACTGGAACCGCGTCTTCAGCATCAACGTCACCGGCTGCCTGCTCGGCATCCAGGCGATGGTGCCGCTCATGACCGAGGGCGGCTCGATCGTGAACATCTCCTCGCGCGCCGGCGTGAGCGGCTACCACGCGGTCGCCTACGGCACGAGCAAGTGGGCGGTGCGCGGCCTGAGCCGGACCGCGAGCATGGAGCTCGGCGGGCTCGGGATCCGCGTCAACTGCGTGCTGCCGGGCTACATCGACACGCCGATGTCCTCGAGCGCCCCGGACTGGTTCCGCGAGTCCTCGCTGCAGGAGATCCCGCTCGCGAGGCTCGGCACCGTCGACGACATCACGCCGCTGATGGTCTTCCTCATGGCCGACGAGTCCTCCTACATCAGCGGCTCGGAGTTCAACGTCGACGGCGGTGAGTACGGCCACGCCGGCGTGAAGCGCTACTCGGACCTGGCGCGCCAGGGCGGCCTCGACAAGAAGTGGTGAGGCGGTTCTAGCGCCGGGCCGACTCGGCCCGGCTCTCGTCGCGGACCTCGCCCACGATCTCCTCGAGGACGTCCTCGAGCGCGACGACGCCCTGGGTCTCCCCGGCGTCGTCGACCGCCTGGGCCATGTGCGCGCCGGAGCGCTGCATGGTCGCGAGGACCGAGCGCAGCGGCGACGTCAGCTTCACCTCGGGCAGCGGGCGGATCCAGCCGCGCGCGATCGGCCGGTTGCGGTGGACGTCCTTGATCTCCAGCGCGTCCTTCAGGTGCAGGTAGCCGATGAGCGTCCGGTCGTCCTCCTCCCCGCGCACCGGGAAGCGCGAGAACCCCGTGCGCGCCGCGGCCGACTCGACCTCGGCCGGGGTCACCGTGACCGGCAGCGTCTCGAGCCGATCGTGCGGCAGCAGGACGGAGCTGGCGTCGCGCTCCTCGAACGTCAGGGCGCCGACGAGCACGCGCTCCTCGGAGGAGTCCAGCAGGCCCTCGCGGCGCGACTCCGCCACGAGGCCCGCGACCTCGTCGCGCGTGAAGGCGCTCGCCACCTCGTCGCGCACGGGCACCCCGAAGAGCCGCAGCAGGCCGTTCGCCACCCAGTTCAGGGTCGCGATCGCGGGCCGCAGGATCCGCACGACGAGCACGAGCGGACCCGCGAGCACGAGTGCCGCGCGCTCCGGTCCGGCGAGCGCGATGTTCTTCGGGACCATCTCGCCGAGCACCACGTGCGCCAGGCCCACCACGGCGAGCGCGATCACGAAGCCGATCGGGTGCAGGAGGGACTCGGGGATGCCGATCGCGTTGAACGGCGTCTCCAGCAGATGCGCGACCGCCGGCTCCACGACGGCCAGCAGCAGCAGCGAGCAGATCGTGATGCCCAGCTGCGCGCCGGCGAGCATGAGCGAGATGTTCTCCATGGCGCGCAGCGCGGTCTTCGCGCGGCGCGAGCCCTCCTGGGCGCGCGGCTCGATCGTGCTGCGCCGCGCGGAGATGAGCGCGAACTCCGCGCCGACGAAGAACGCGTTCAGCGTGAGCAGCATGAGGCCGATGGCGAGGGCGAGGAAGTCGTTCATTCGTCGTCGTCGTCGTCGTCGTGCTCCGGCGGGCCGACCTCCATCCGCAGGCGATCGACGCGCAGCGCATCCATGCCCCGCACCTCCAGGCGGATGTGCCTGCGCGCGCCCTCGTCGTCGCGGGCCTCGAACTCGACGGCGTCACCGACGCGCGGGACGCGGCCGAGCCGCTCGGTCACGAGGCCGGCGAGCGTCTCGTAGTCGCCCTCCTCGGACTCGGGCACCAGGACGTGCGTCGTGTCGGCGATCTCGTCGGGGCGCAGCAGGCCCGACAGCAGCCAGCGGCCCTCGCCCTCGGGCGCGATCGCCTCGTCGCGGCGGTCGTGCTCGTCGCGGACCTCGCCGACGATCTCCTCGACGACGTCCTCGAGCGTGACGACGCCGTCGATGCCGCCGAACTCGTCCACGACGACCGCCATCTGCAGCCCGCCCTCGCGCAGCGTCTCCAGCAGCGGGTCGAGCTCGACGGAGGACGGCACGACGATCGGCGGGACCATCACCTCGGAGACCGGGACGTCCGCGCGGTCCTCCGGCGGCACCCGCACCGCGTGCTTGACGTGGACGATGCCCGCGATCTCGTCGGCGCCCTCGCCGAGGACCGGGAAACGCGAGAAGCCCGTCGACCGGGCCTCCTCGATGACCTTGATGATCGGGTCGGTGTCGCGCAGCGCGACCATCCGCGTGCGCGGCGTCATGACGTCGTCGGCGCGCCGGTCGCCGAACGCGATCGAACGTTGCAGCAGCGTCGCGGTGTCCGGTGCGAGCGTGCCCTGCTGCGCCGAGCGGGCGACGAGCGACGTCAGCTCCTCGGGCGAGCGCGCGGACGCGAGCTCCTCCTGGGGCTCGATGCCGAGGCGGTGCAGCACGGCGTTGGCCGAGGCGTTGAAGAGGGAGATGACCGGCCGGAACAGGCGCGTGAAGCCGCGCATGAACCCCTGGACGAGCTTCGCGGTGCCCAGCGGCAGGGCGATCGCCAGGTTCTTGGGCACGAGCTCGCCGAGGACCATCGTGAACGCCGTCGCGAGGATCAGCCCGATGGCCACCGAGATGCCCGACACCGCGCCCGAGGGCACGCCGAGGTCCTCGAGCGGGCCGTCGATGAGCTCCGCGATCGCCGGCTCGGCCATGAAGCCGATGAGCAGGTTCGTCAGCGTGATGCCCAGCTGGGCGCCCGAGAGCTGCGTGGAGAGGCTGTGGAGCGCGTCCTGGACGCCACGCGCGCCCGCGTCGCCCTCCTCGACTGCGCGCTCGACCGTCGAGCGGTCGACGGTGACGAACGAGAACTCCGCTGCGACGAACGCCCCGCACGCGAGCACGAGCCCGAGCGACACGATCAGGAGGAGCACCTCGGTCACCGGGCGGCCCTCATCCCGACCGTTCCGACCCGAGGTGCGTGGGGACTGCTACTTGGAGGCTCGTCGCGGTCGCCGTCGGGCATCGAGAGGCTCACACAAGTAGCACACGTTCCCCCTGGGCCGGTCAGCAGGACGACGATCGGCCGATCGGGGGAGGGCGCTCTGGGCCGACCGGCCAGACTTTCCCGAACTCCCTCAAGCGAGGCGCCACGGGGCCGATCCGGGTGAGAGATGACCCTTTCGATCGCTCGTTCCCTGCGCCTCCTCACCGTCGCCGCAACCGTCGGCCTCCTGGTCCCCGCCACGGCCCACGCAGCCCGCCAGGGCACCCCCGGTCCCGACCGCATCGTGCTCAACGGCGCGGCCGGCGTGGCACACGGCGGGGGCGGCGGCGACACGCTCATCGGCGGCCCCGCCGACGACAAGCTCTACGGCGAGCAGGGTCACGATCGCATGCTCGGCAACGGCGGCAACGATCTCCTCGACGGCTCCTCCGGCGACGACCTCCTCGACGGTGGCGCCGGCAACGACACCCTCGTCGGCGACTTCGGCCACGACGACGTCCGCGGCGGCGAGGGCGACGACAACATCGACGCCGGCGCAGCGCCCGACGACGTCGACGGCGGCACCGGCAACGACACGATCCACGCGGGCGGCGGCGCCGACAAGGTCGCCGGCGGCGACGGCGACGACGTCATCCACGCCGACTCGGGCCCCGACGTCATCGACGCCGGCCCGGGCAACGACACCGTCTACGTCAACAACGGCACGGCCGTGCGGTCGGTGGACTGCGGCGACGGCGACGACACGATCTACATCAACCCGTACGCCAAGGCCGGCGGCATCTCCAACGCCCAGGCCGTGCGCAGCGGCGACGTCCGCAACTGCGAGCACGTCACCGAGGCCGACGCGGTCGAGGACCCGACCCGCGCCCGCACCCGGATGATCCACGGCACGCAGGGCACGACGCTCACCGGCGGCGACGGCATCGACAACCTCCTCGGCAGCCTCGGCCCGGACCGCATCTTCGGCCTCGCGGGCGACGACGTCATCTGGGGCAACCGCGAGCACGACGGCAACGCGAAGGGCTCCGACACGCTGGACGGCGGCCCGGGCAACGACACGATCTACGGCGGTCGCGGCGCCAACGACATCCGCGGCGGCGACGGCGACGACACGCTCCAGGGCGGCCCGAAGGGCAACAAGATCACGGGCGACGCCGGCAACGACACGATCCGCACCACCGGCCGCGGCCGCAACACGGTCCGCGCCGGCGCGGGCGACGACACGGTCGACGCCTACGGCCAGGGCGCCACGACGGTCGACTGCGGCCCGGGCAACGACACCGTGAACATCGGCTGGAACAAGCGCGTGCGCACCGTCGAGTGCGAGAACGTGCACCGCCGCTACAAGCAGTAGTCCAAACCCGGCGCGCCCTTCGGGGCGCGACCGGGCAAGCTGTGCCGCGATGAAGCCCGTCTGGCTCGTCGCGGCGGTGGCGCTCGCGGCCTTCCTGTGGTGGCGGCGCCGGCGGCTCGAGCCCCCGGTGCTGGTCGCGGGCGTGATCGCGGTCGTCGCGGCCGCCGTCTACTCGACGGGCGTCGTCGAGCTGCCGTCGATCGACCAGGTCCTCGAGGACATCGGCCGGGCGCTCGGGAAGTGGACGTACCTGCTCGTCGCGATCCTCGCGTTCCTCGAGGCGGGCGCGTTCGTCGGCCTGCTCATCCCCGGTGAGACGGCGATCATCGTCGCCGGCGTCGTCGCAGGACAGGGCGAGATCGACATCGTCCTGCTCATCGCGATCGCCTGGTTCTTCGCGGTCGCGGGCGACATCACCGGCTACCTGCTGGGCCGGCGCCTCGGCAGGCCGTTCCTCGTGAAGCACGGGCCGCGCTTCGGGATCAGCGAGGAGCGCATCCACCAGGTCGACGCCTTCTTCGCCAAGCACGGAGGCAAGGCGATCTTCGTCGGGCGCTTCGTCGGCCTCGTGCGCTCCCTCGCGCCCTTCCTGGCCGGGTCCTCGGGGATGCAGCTGCGCCGGTTCGTCCCCTACGACGTGCTCGGCGCGGGGATCCAGTCGACGATCCTGTGCCTCGTCGGCTACTTCTTCTGGCACTCGCTGGACCGCGTGCTGGAGATCGCCAAGCAGGGCGCGCTGGCGCTGAGCGCGACGATCGTCGTGCTCGTCGGGATCGTCGTCGCGGTGCGCTGGCTGCGCCAGGTCGAGAACCGCCGCCGCATCTCCGTGTGGGTCGAGGCGCACCAGCACAACCCGGCGGTCCGGCTGCTGCTCGCGGCCGGGCGGCGCGCCCGCCGTCCCGCGATGTTCGTCTGGGACCGGCTGACACCGGGCCATCTCGGCCTCGAGCTCACGACGCTGCTGGCGATCGGCCTCGTGGGCGGCTACGTCTTCTTCGGCTACATGCTCGTGCTCGACGACGTCGGGCTGACGCCCGGCGACTCGCGTGCCGTGACGTGGTCGGACGCGCTGACCACGGGCGTGCTCGACGACCTCGCGTCCGCCGCCGAGCAGCTCGGGTCCCTGCCCGTCGTCGCGGCCGTCGTCCTCCTCGTCGCGGCCGGCCTGCTCATCGCCCGCGAGCGGCTCGAGGCGCTCGTGCTCATCGGCGGCCTGGTGCTGACCGTCGTCGCCGGCGCGATCGCCGACGGCGCGCTGGACCGGCCCGTGCTCGACGGCGGGAGCACGCCGACCTACCCGGACGTCAACGCCGCCTACGCGGCGTCCTGGATCGCCGTGGCGGTCGCGCTGCGCCACGCCACCGGGCCGATCACCCGGACGGCGGCGCTCGTGACCGTCGGGATCGTCCTCGCGGTGCTCTACGCGCTCGCGGCCGTGTACCTGCGCGACGACTGGTTCTCCGACGTCGCCGGCGGCCTCGGGCTCGGGGTGCTCTGCTGGAGCGTCGCCGGAACGGCCGGGCTGCTCACCCGCGCGCGATGACCCGGGCGGCGGTCGCCGCCACCCGCAGGTCCACCGACGCGCCCGCTGCGACCGGTGGATCACGCACGTCGCTGAGCACGCGCACACCGTCGACCCGCGTCGAGATCCGCGTCCGCTCGCCGAACGGCAGCACCCGCTCCACGACGCCCATGTCACCGCCCGGGATCACCGCCACGTCACGGGCGCGCACCGCGACGGGATCGTCCGCCGGCTCCCCGATCAGCCGTGACGCGAGGGCCGGCTCGACGAGGTTCTCGAACCCGAGCAGCCGCGCGCAGTCCGCGTCCGCGGGGTGGTCGAGGACCGCGGCCGCCGGGCCGAGCTGACGGAGCTCCCCCGCGTGCAGGATCGCGACGCGGTCGGCGATCGCCGCGGCCTCGTGGCGGTCGTGGGTCACCAGCAGCGCAGCCGCGCCGATCGACCCGAGGACCTCGCGGAGGTCGACGAGGAGCTCGGCACGCGTCGGCGCGTCGAGGGCGCTGAACGGCTCGTCGAGCAGCAGGATCCGCGGCGCGAGCACGAGCGCGCGGGCGATGCTCACCCGCTGCGCCTCCCCGCCCGACAGCGTCGATGCGCGCTGCTCGGCGAGGCCGGCGAGGTCGAGGCGCGCGAGCCACTCGTCCGTGCGCCTGATGCGCTCCGCGCGCGGCACGCGGGCGAAGCGCAGCCCGGTCTCGACGTTCGCGCGTGCGGACGCTCCGCGCCGCAGCAGCGGCCGCTGCAGCACGGCGGCGGTCACCGCACGCACCTGCGGCGCGGTCGCCGGGAGGCCGTCGAGCAGCAGCTCGCCCCGGTCGGGCGTGCGCAGCCCGCCTGCGACGCGCAGCAGCGTGGACTTGCCCGCGCCGTTCGCGCCGAGGACGCAGAGGGTCTCGCCGCGCGCGAGCGCGAGGTGGTCGAGGCCGAGGATCGTGCGGCCGCCCGCGACGACGGCGATGTCGCGCAGCCCCAGCAGCGGCGGCTCGCCGGTCACGTGCTGCCGCGCTGCTGCACGGCGGTCAGCACGAGGTTCACGGCGAACGCGATGACGAGCAGGATGAGGCCGAGCGCCAGGGCGAGCGCGAACGCCCCCTTCGACGCCTCGAGCACCGCCGCCGTGGTGAGCACCCGCGTCTGGCCCGCGATGTTGCCGCCGACCATGAGCGCGGCGCCCACCTCGGAGATGACCGCGCCGAACCCCGCCATCGCCGCCGCGAGCAGCGGCAGCCGCGCCTCCGTCGCCACGATCCACATCGAGCGCAGCCGGCTCGCGCCGAGCGCCTGCATCTGCAGCCGCAGCTCCGGATCGACGTGCTGCAGCGACGCCGACGACAGCCCCGCGACGAGCGGCAGCGCGATCACCGTCTGGGCGATGACCATCGCCGTGGGCGTGTACAGCAGGCCCAGGCTCCCGAACGGGCCGGAGCGCCACAGCAGAACCGTGATCACGAGACCCGCGACGATGGGCGGGACGCCCATGCCGGTGTTGACGACCGCGAGCGCCAGCCGCCGTCCGCGGAAGCGCCCGAACGCCAGCAGCGCCCCCACCGGCAGGCCGAGCGCGAACGCGATCGCCGTCGCGGTCAGCGAGATCCGCAGGGAGCGGCCGACGATCTCCCAGGTCTGGGCGTCGCCCGTGACGAGCAGGCGCAGCGCCTCCGTGAAGGCGTCCCAGAGGACCCCCATCCGCTCAGGCGGCCTCCGCGATCTGGTCGTCGGTCTTGCCGGCGTCGGGCGTGAAGAGCGGCTCGCCGTACTTCTCGACCCCGAACTTCCCGATCATCTCCTGCGCCGGCGGGGAGACGATCCAGTCCGCGAAGGCGTTCCCGCCCTTCGTGTTGACCCGCGGCCCGTTCGTCTCGGGGATCTCGATCACGTGGTAGACGTTGAGCAGCGGCGAGCCCCCCTCGACGAGCAGCTTCAGGTCGCGCGCGCTGTCCGTGGCCAGGTAGGTCCCGCGGTCGCTGATCGTGTACGCGTCCTTGTCGGCGGCGATCTGGAGCGTCGCGCCCATCCCCTGGCCGGACTCCTGGTACCACGAGCCCTTGGGCTTCACGCCCGCCTTGTCCCAGAGCTTGAGCTCGAAGGTGTTCGTGCCCGAGTCGTCGCCGCGCGAGATGAAGGGTGACTTCGTGCGTGCGATGCGGGCCATCGCGTCGGTCGCGCTCAGCCCGCGGATGCGCGCGGGATCCGATGCGGGGCCGACGATCACGAAGTCGTTGTGCATCACGATCCGGCGGTTGCGCCCCTTCCCGGCGGCCACCATCTCCTCCTCGGCGGCAGGCGAGTGGACGAGGACGACGTCCGCCTCCCCCCTCGACCCCATCTCGATCGCCTGGCCGCTGCCGACCGCGACGGTCTTGACCTTGGCACCGCTCTCCTTCTCGAAGGCGGGCACGAGCACGTCGAGCAGCCCGGAGTCCTGGGTGCTCGTCGTGGTGGCGAGGATCACGGGCGCGCTCTCGGAGGAGGCCGTGTCATCGTCGCCTCCGCCACCGCAGCCCGCGATCAGCACGATCGCCGCGAGCGCGGCGAGCAAGCTGTCTCGATCTGTACTGCATCAGAGCCGCATCGTACGATCCCGCTCATGCCGCTGTACCGCGACATCGCGGAGCGCGTGCTCGAGCGAGTCGCGACGGGCGAGCTCGCACCGGGCGCGACGATGCCGAGCGTCCGGGCCGCGGCGGCCGAGCTGGGCACGACGCCGGCGACCGTCGGCCGCGCCTACGCCGAGCTCGCGCGGGTGGGCGTGATCGACGGCGCACCGCGGCGTGCGGCGCGCGTCACCCGCGACGGGGCGACGATCGCTCGGCGCGCGCTCCACGGCGGGGCCCGCCTGCGACTGGCGGGCAGCGACGACCCGCTGCTCGACCGCATCGCAGGAGACGCGGAGCGCATCGGCGCGCGCGGCAGCCTGGGTGGATTGGCCGCGCTGTGGCAGGGCCGCGCCGACGCCGCCACGCTGCACCTGCGGCATCGCGACGGCCGCTACAACGACCCGTTCGTCGCGGGCGTGCTCGCCGGGCGCGATCCGGTCCTCGTGCACCTCTGGCGCCGCGAGCAGGGCATCGTCCTCCCCGCCGGCAACCCCCGCGGGATCACGGGCGTGCACGACCTCGCGGCCTGCTCGGTCGCACTGCGCGCCCCGGGGACGGGGACGCGCGTGCTCGCGGAGCGCCTGCTGCGCGAGGCGGGGGTCGCGACCGAGCGCGTGCGCGGCCCGGAGGTCGCGACGCATCTCGAGGCGTCGCTCGCCGTCGCCACCGGACTCGCCGACGCCGCGATCGGCCTGCGCGCCACCGCCGATGCGCTCGGGCTCGAGTTCGTCCCGCTCGCGTGGGAGCCCTACGAGCTCGCGCTGCCCGGGGAGGCCCTCGGCCTGGCGGCCGACCTGCTCGCGGCGGTCGGCTCCGCGCCCGCCTTGCCCGGCTTCGACCTCGCCGGCGCCGGCGAGGTCCGCCGCATCAGCCGTTGACGGGGACGCCGAGCCGGTGCTGGCCGATCTGCCGCGCCACCGAGTCGCCCAGGATGCTCGCGAAGTGGCCGTGGCCCATCGTCATGTCGCGGTAGATGCGCTGCATGCGCTCGCCGTCGCGCAGCGAGCTGGAGCCGGCCGTGCGGATGATGTGCTCCTGCATCGCGTCCCACGCCATGCGCAGCCCCTCGCGCCCGATGAAGTTCAGCTTGAGGTCGTCCTCGCGCGAGAACCCGGCGTCCTCCTCGACGTTGCGGCGCGCGAGCTCGGTCCACTGGTCGGCCGCGTTGAGCATCGCCGCGTCCGCGGTGGCGAGCTTGCCGATCGCCGTCCCGAACCAGCGCTGGTAGTCGGGGTCCTCGGCGCGGATGACCGTCGGCGGGCGCTGCGTGCGCCGCGTCGTCACGATCCCCTCGTACTCGTCGAGCGCGCCGCGGGCGGCGCCGATCATGAGCGCGGTGAGCTCGAGCTGGAAGATGGAGACGCAGCGGCCGGCGTACATCGGGTTGCCGTGCAGCCGCGAGCCGGGGGTGCCGCCGCTGACGTCGACCTCGACGAGCTGCGTGTCGGGCAGCGCCCAGTGCTCGGGGACGAAGGCGTCCTCCAGCTTGACGGTGTGTGAGCCGCTGCCACGCAGCCCGAGCAGGTCGCCCCAGTCGTCGAGCATCTCCCACTCGCTGCGCTCGGCGACGAACAGCATCATCCGGGGCGGGCCGTCACCGCTCCTGATGAGCGTCTGGCCCATGTAGTGCGTGGAGTACGGCGCACCGGAGGAGTACGGCCATGCGCCGGTGATCCGCCAGCCGCCGTCGACCTTCGTCGCGTTGCCGACCGGCGCGGCCACCGACGCCGCGCGGAAGTCGCCGGTCCCGAAGATCTCCTCCTGCGCCTGCTCGCTCCAGAACGAGCCGACCTGCAGCGAGTGGCCCGCCGCAAGCGTGAGCCCCCACGCCGCCTGGATGTCGCCGTGGGCGACCTCCTCGATGAGGCGCAGCCAGTTGGTGACGTCGAGCTCGAGGCCGCCGTACCGACGCGGGATCAGGCTGCGGTAGAACCCCGCGTCGTCGAACGCGCGATGGATCTCGTCGGAGTAGTAGCGGCGCGCCTCGGTCTCCGCCGCCTGCTCCACGAGGAGCGGCCGCAACGCGATCGCACGGTCGAGCAGCTCGCGTGGACTCGGCTGCGTCCCGACCCGCTCATCCTGACCCTCGACCGATGTCATCAACGTCTCCCGTGTTCGGCTCTACCCGTCACGATGGTGGCAGGGGCATGTCCCGGAGGCATCGGTGATCGCCACAGTGATGGCCACCGATTTTCATCCGAGCGTTTGATCACCCCACTGGTAGGTTGCCGCGCATGAGGAGAGTTCTTTGACGCCCTTGCTCGAGGGCAAGGTCGCGGTGATCACCGGCGCGGCGGGCGGGATCGGCCGCGCCTCGGCTCTGACGTTCGCCCGGGAGGGCGCGAAGGTCGTACTCGGCGACCGTGCCGAGGAGGCACTCGCCGAGACCGCGAGGCTCGTCTCGGAGGCGGGCGGCGACGCCGCGTGGCGCGCGACGGACGTCACCCGGCGGGAGGACGTCGTCGCGCTCGTCGCGCTGGCGACGGAGCGCCACGGGCGCCTGGACTGCGCGTTCAACAACGCCGGCATCCCGGGCGGGCTGCAGCCGTTCGTCGAGCACAGCGACGAGCAGTTCGAGTCGGTCATGGACATCAACGTGCGCGGCGCGTGGATGTGCGTGCAGGAGGAGATCAGGGCGATGCTGCGGACGGGCGGCGGCTCGATCGTCAACGCGTCGTCCGGGCTCGGGATGATCGCGGCGCCGCAGGTCGCCGCGTACGTGACGTCCAAGCACGCGGTCCTCGGCCTGACCCGGGCCGCGTCGCTCGAGTACCCGCGCCAGGGCATCCGCGTGAACGCGGTGCTGCCGGGTGTCGTCGACACGCCGATGCCGCACGAGATGTTCGCCGCCGCGCCCGGCGCGGTCGACGCGATCGGCGAGACGTCGCCGATGGGGCGCCTCGCGCGCCCGGAGGAGGTGGCCGAGGCCGCCGCGTGGCTCTGCTCGGACCGCTCCTCCTACGTCAACGGCCACGGGCTCGTGGTCGACGGTGGCATCGTCATCCAGTAGCGAACGGAGGAGCCCGTGCCGAAGGTCATCCTGCAGGTCTACCCGACGCTGGGCCCCCCGGAGGAGATGGAGCGCCGACGCCCGATCGGCCGCGACAACGAGGCCTACCAGGACATGCTCGACGGCCTCGTGGTGCTGGCGAAGGCGGCGGACGACCTCGGGTACTGGGGCCTCGCCCACACCGAGCACCACCTGCACTCCGAGGGGATGGAGATCTCGCCCTCCCCGCTCATGCTCAACATCCACCTCGGCGCGCACACGCGGCGGATCATGCACGGCCAGCTCGGCCTCGTCCTGCCCTCGCACGACCCGATCCGGCTCGCCGAGGAGATCGCGATGGCCGACCACCTGCTGCGTGGCCGCCTCTTCGTCGGGATGGCGCGCGGCTACCAGTCGCGCTGGATGAACATCCTCTGCCAGAAGCTCGGCGTCGGCGCGACGTACTCCGACGGCAGCGAGGCCGACGTCTCCAACCGCCTGCTGTTCTCCGAGAACTTCAAGATCATGAAGCAGGCCTGGGCGCAGGACCTGCTCACCTACGACGGGCCGACCTACAAGGTCCCGAACCCGCTCGAGGGGATCCCCGACTGGCCACCGGCGCAGACGATCACGTCGAAGTACGGCGCGCCGGGTGAGATCGGCGACGACGGGACGACCGTGAAGGGCGTCAGCGTCGTGCCCAAGCCGTACACGTCCCCGCACCCGCCGCTGTTCCAGGCGTTCGGCGCGAGCCCGCCCACGATCGAGTGGTGCGGGGAGAACGACGTCGTCCCGACGATCCTCTTCGGCGCCGTCGAGCGGATCCGCGAGCTGCTCGGCATCTACCGCGCGGCCCACGCAGCCGCCGGGCGCGAGATCGCGCTGGGCGAGCGCGTCGGCGTCTGCCGGACGTTCCACATCGTCGAGGGCGTGCAGGGCGAGGACGCGGTGCGCGCCGAGCTGCTGCGCCGCGCGGACCGGTGGGAGGCGCCCGTGTGGCGCGGGTGGTACGAGACGTTCGGCCTGCTCGACCTCATGCTGCGCCTGCCCGGCGAGGAGGGCCCCGTGCCCGCGCCCGGCGAGTCGATCGGCGAGCGGCTCATCCGCAGCGGCGTGATGATCGGCGGGACCGTCGACATGGTGAAGCGCCAGATCGAGGAGTTCCTCCAGGTCCTGCCGGTCGACTACCTCGTCTGGCTCTTCCACTGGGGGCTGATCCCCCGTGACGAGGGGCTCCGCCAGCTGGAGCTCTTCGCCACGGAGGTCATGCCGGAGTTCGGCATGGCGCGAGCTGCCGCTACGGCCCGTCGCAGAGCGAGGCTGGGCGGCCTGCGCGGCCGCGACCGGATTGCGCAGACCCTTGGCCTCCAGGCGCGGCAGGACCTCCTGGACGAAGAAGGGCATCTCCTCCAGGAAGTTGCACATCCCGAACGCGATGCCGGCCATGCCGGTCTGCGAGATGCGCTCCAGCTCGTCGGCGACCTGGTCGGGGCTGCCGATGAGCGGGTAGCCGCCGTGCCCGGCGGTGAAGCGCTCCCGGAAGCGCTCGTAGTGGCCGGCCGGGAACGCGTTGCTGTGCATGCCCATGCCGCTCATGAGGCGGTCGGCGGCCTCCCAGTCGCCGTGCTCGATCGCGTAGTGGTGGTGGTACTCCTCCGCCTCGGCCTGCGTCGCGCGGCACACCACGAACGCCGACGACAGGACGCCCATCTCACGACCGATGGAACGCGCCGCGGAGGTCACGCCGTCGACGTCGGCCTTGGCCGACTCGAGGTCGACGAGCGACGTGAACAGCAGGTCGCAGTTGCGCTGCGCGAAGTCGCGCCCGGCCGGCGAGAAGCCGGCGTTGACGAGCACCGGCTCGCCGTCGTAGGGCGCCGGGCGGCCGATGAGCTCGGAGAGGTGGAAGTACGTGCCGTCGAAGTCGACGCGCTCCTCCGAACGCCAGATGGTGCGCACGATGTCGAGCCACTCCTGGCCGTAGACGTAGCGCTCGTCGTGCTCGCGCTGCTCCTGGCCGAACATCTCGAACTCGTCCTGGTTCCAGCCGCACACGAGGTTCAGCCCGAGCCGCCCGCGCGCGATGTGGTCGATCGTCGCGAGCTGCTTCGCGGCGACGATCGGGTGGATCATCGGCGCGTGGGTCGTGGCGAACACGCACAGGTCCTTCGTCTGCGCGAGCAGGCCGCAGGCCCACGTCAGCGTCTCCAGCGTGTCCTCCTGCCAGCGCGACGGGCCGCCGTAGCCCTTCCAGCGGGCGATCGGCAGGATGAACTCGATCCCCGCCGCGTCGCACAACTGCGCCAGCTCGAGGTTGTGCTCCCACGACGCGTCCCAGCTCTCGGGCACGGTCGTGATCGCACAGGCACCACGGCAGTTCGGGGCGAAGAGCCCCAGCTTCATCGCGTTGTCGTTGAACATCGCGTTCGCGCGTCCCAACTTCCCTCCTCCTGTCGTCCTCCGTGCAGCCTTGCACTCCGAGCGTGTCCCTCGCGCACGTAGCGCAGTTCGCTTAGTGTCGGCGCGTGGCGCCGCGACACCTGACCATCCCCTACGAACGAGGGCTCCACGATCTCGGGGACGGGCTGTTCGCGTACCTGCAGCCGGATGGCGGCTGGGGCTGGAGCAACGCGGGGCTCGTGACCGGCGACGGCGCATCCCTCGTCGTCGACACGCTCATGGACCTGCATCTCACGCGCGCGATGCTCGACGCGATGGCGCCGCACACCGACGGCGAACCCCGTGACCGTCGCGGTGAACACCCACGGCGACCCGGACCACTGCTTCGGCAACGAGCTCCTGCCCGAGGACATCGCGATCTGGGCGACGTCGACCGCCCGCGACGCGTGCGCGGCGTCGACGCCTGCTGCGGTCAGCGCGACGTTCGCGTCGAGCGAGCTGGGCGAGGAGTTCGCGCACTTCGCGCGGACGCGGTTCGGCACCTTCGAGATGGCGGCCGTGACGCACCGCATCCCGTCGCATACGTTCGACGGCGAGGCGACGCTCGACGTCGGCGGGCGCGAGGTGCGCCTGCTCGAGCTCGGCCCCGCTCACACCGCCGGCGACGCCGTCGTGCACGTGCCCGACAGCGACGTCGTCTTCGCCGGTGATCTGGTCTTCGCCAACGACACGCCGCTCATGTGGGCCGGACCCGTGGAGAGCTGGCTCTCGGCCCTGGATCGCATCCTCGCCCTGCGGCCCCGGCTCATCGTGCCCGGTCACGGGCCCGTGACCGACGAGGACGGCATCCGCGACCTCGCCCACTACCTCCAGTACGTCGCCGACGAGGCGACCGCCCGCTTCGAGCGCGGGATGGACGTCGACGACGCGGCGGACGACATCGACCTCTCGCCCTTCGACGACTGGTCCGAGCGCGAGCGCATCGCGGTGAACGTCCACACGGTCTACCGCGGCCTGGACCCGTCGATCCCGGCCCTTCCGGTCCCCGAGCAGTTCGTGCGCATGGCAAAGTGGGCTGCGCGGCACCGGTGACGGCGCCTCGTCGGAGTCCATCGAAGGAGGAGCCGTGTCACGTTTCGTCCTCGTCCACGGGGCCATGGGCGGTGCCTGGATCTGGGAGCGCCTGACGCCCGAGCTGGAGGCCGCGGGCCACACGGTGCAGGCGATCGACCTGCCCGGCGCGGGAGCGGACACCACGCCGGTCGAGGACGTCTCGCTCGACGCGTACGCCGACCGCATCTGCGCCGCGCTGGCGGAGGGGGACGACAGGGCGGTCCTCGTCGGCAGCAGCATGGGTGGCGTGGCCATCACGCAGGCCGCGGCGCGCTGCCCGGAGCGGATCGCGCTGCTCGTGTACGTCGCGGCGTTCCTCCCGAGCGCCGGCCAGAGCCTCCTGGATCTCACGCATCTGCCCGAGGGCGCCGACGACCAGGTGCAGGCCAACCTCGTCGTGACCGGCGAGCCGCCGGTCGCGACGCTTCCCGTCCGAGGCGGCCAGGGAGGTCGTCTTCGGCGACTGCTCCGACGAGCTGGCGACATGGGGCGCCGAGCGGCTGGGTGAGCAGCCGCTCGCGCCGTTCACGGCGCCCGTCGACGCCGTCGAGCCGGCGGTGCCGCGCGCCTACGTGCTGTGCACGCGCGATCTCGCGATCCCGCCGGCGCTGCAGCGCCGGATGATCGCGGAGAACCCGTGCGTGGACGTCGTCGAGCTCGACACCGACCACTCACCGATGCTGTCGGCGACCCGCGACCTGGCGGCGGCGCTGGACCGCTTCGCGTCCGGGACGTAGACGCGCGCATGCGACGCGCGCTCCTCGTCCTGCTCGCCGTCCTCACATTCGCCGCGATCGCCGCGCCGGCGCACGCCGCGCCGCCCACCCGATGCAGCGGCGCCGTCGTCGTCGGGTCCGACACGGCGGCGATGGAGGCCACCGCGATCCGCGTGCGGGGTCAGTCCTGCGGGCGCGGCAAGGCGGTGCTGCGCGCCTTCCTGACGCTGGTGCGCGACGAGCCGAGCTGCCTCCACGACGCGCAGTTCGGGCGCGGCTGCGAGTGGCGCGACCATCTCTGCCTGCGCGCGAACATCGGCGTGCCGCGGTCCAACCGGTGCGTCGCCGACGGAACGGCCGTGTACTGGATCGAGCGCGACGGCGAGGTCATCTAGGCACGTCGCTCATCGTCCGGCCGGAGCTCGTAGTACTCGGTCCCGCACCGCAGCACCCGGTGCGCCAGCGGCACGAGCACGCCCTGGAGGACCGGGTGCTTGCGGCGCAGCAGCTCCGCGGCACGGTGCGCCTCCTCACCCTCCAGGCGGCGCGCCACCGCGGTCGTGGCCGGGCCGGTCGGGCGGCCGCGGGGCGTGCACGGCGCGACCTCGACGTGCGGGTCGTTGCGCAGCCGCTTGACCTTCCAGGCGTTGCCCGGGCTGCGGACGTAGCCGCGGCCCGCGTCGACGGCGACGCTGACCGGGGTGCCGACGGGCGTGCCGTCGCGGCGGAAGGTCGTGAGCAGGACGGCCCACTGGTCGTCCAGGGTGTCGAGCGTGGTCATGGCCCGACGACGGGACAGGCCGCACTCCTGTGACAGATGCGTCAGCGGGGCCCCCATTGGCACAGGGGCACGGCGCACGCCTAGTACAGCCAGTGCTCCGACGCGCCGAGCATCATCGCGGCGTTGCGCACCGCGAAGTCGCCCTGCTGCGAGGAGATGTGCTGCCGGTAGGTCGTCGCGTCGCGCAGGTAGCGCGCCAGCGGCCGGCCGGCGCCCAGCGAGCTCGACGTCGAGCGCAGCGCGACCTCCTGGACCGCCTCGTACGCCAGGCCACCCGCCTGCTGGATCATCGCCCACCATCGGGCGTCGCGCTCCTGCGTGATCGGCACGCCCGTGTCGATCGACTCCTGGGCCGCCTCCGTGAACTGGTCGGCGAACGACAGGACGATCGCCTCGGCGGCGTCCGCCCTCGCCTGGGCCATGCCGTACGCCCGCTGGTCCTCGTGGAACTGGTAGCGCGGGACACGCGGGTAGAAGGTCGTGTCCTTGGTCATGATGATCTCGCGGAACTCGTCGACCGCCGCCTTCGCCGCCCCGATGATCGGGGACACGAGCGACGTGTGGTACGGCCCCGGCGCGCGGCCGGTGTAGAGCGGGTTCCCGTGGATCTCGGTCCCGAAGGTCGGGAGCGTCGGGTTGAAGATCGATTCCGACGGCCGTGCGCGCCGCTCGGGCACGAAGGCCTCCTCGACCACGATCGTGTTCGACCCGCTCGAGTTCAGGCCGAACATCGTCCCTTCGCCCCAGTCGTCGAGCATCTCGAGATCCGACCGCGGGATGAGCAGCGTGTAGGGCGTCGGCGGATCGCCGTCGAGCATCGCGCCCACGAGCGCCCAGGTGCAGTACGGGACGCCGGACGCGTACGGGAAGCGCCCGCTCAGCCGGAAGCCGCCCTCGACGCGCTCGATGCGCCCGGAGGGCTGGGCGGGATGCGGGCAGCGGAAGTCCCCGTCCGGCCCGAAGGCCTCGGCCTGCGTCTCCAGGTCGAAGTGGCTCGCGACGATCCACGCGTGGCTCGAGCCGAGCTGCAGGCACCATCCGGTGCCCGGATCGCCGCTGGCGATCGCGATCATCGCCCGCAGGTAGGTCTTCAGATCGAACTCGTAGCCACCGAACCGCCGCGGCTGCGTGATCCGGTAGAAGCCGGCCTTGACGAACTCCGCGTGGACGGCCTCGGAGTAGAAGCCGCGCGCTTCCGCCTCGTCCTGCTGCGCGCGCAGCATCGGCACGAGCGCCTGTGCTCTGGCGACGATCTCGTTCGGCGTGAGATCCGGCTCGGGGACGGGGATCGATGGAACGTCGGACGCGACGCGTGGACATGCGCAGAAGCCTAGTCAGCGCACGCGGCGCTCGATGACGGGCATGAACGTGACGCGGTCGGTGTCGAGGAAGTTGGGCTCGTCGCTGCGCACGAACGCGTGCTCCTCCGTGGCCTCCGTCTCGGTCAGCGCCGCCATGCCGTCGACCCACGCCTCCACCAGCCCGTCGAGGTCCGGCTCACCGTCCGCGTACTCCTCGTCGACCGTGTGGTTCTGGATGTAGCGCCGCAGGTTCGCGATGTGCGCCATGGCCAGCGGGCCGTGGACCTCCAGCCAGTGTCGACGGAACGACTCGGGCGTCGTCCCCGGCTTGCGGTGGAAGAAGAAGACGAGCTTCACGGCCTCCGGGCCCATGGCCACGTCGCGCAGGATGCGCTCGACCGTGAGGACGGACTCGACGCCCTCCTCGGAGATGAACGTCGAGGAGTCGGCGCGCGCGGCGCCCGCCTCGGGCGACTCCGCGGCGCGTGCCACTGCGGCCTCGTCGTCGAACCACATGGCGGAGAAGCCGTCGAACGGCGCGGTCGACTGCTCGTCGCGACCGGCCCTCGGGCACTGCATGTAGCCGCGGATGCCTGGCACCGCGAGCACCAGCTCGGCGTGGGCGTCCCAGCGCCGCAGGAACTCCTCACGGTCCATGTCCGGCACGCGCCGGAATGCGCGCAGCGCCTTGATCACGCCACGTCCTCCTCCCACGTCACACGTACTCTGCCCGCACCAAGGGTAGTCGCGGCGGCGGCTGCGCGGGCTAGGCTCGTCTCGATGCCCGCGCGTGGGGAGAGCCCGAGCACGTCCGACACGGCGCAGGTCATCTCCGACGCCGCGGTGCGCCTCTTCCACGACCACGGGTACCACGGCACGTCGATCCGCGACATCTCCGGGGAGGCGGGGGTCGGGATCGCGACCCTCTTCCACCATCACGGGAGCAAGGTCGAGCTGCTCCGCGGGATCATGGACGCGGCGTTCGACGACCTGCTCGCCGAGATGCAGCCGGCCGTCGCCGCGGCCGGCGACGATCCGACCGCGCGGCTGTCGGCGGTGGTCCGCACGTACGTCCGGCGGCAGTGCGAGTCGCCGATGGAGAACGCGATCGCCACGTCGGAGATGCGCAGTCTCGAGCCGCCGGCGCTCGACGAGGTGGCCGCCAAGCGCGATCGGGTGCACCGGCTGTTCGCCTCGGCGATCGCCGACGGCGTCGCATCCGGCGCGTTCGTCTGCGACGTGCCCGACGAGGCCGCCCGTGCCGTGCACGCGATGTGCTCGGCGGTGTCGGGCTGGTACCGCGACGACGGCCCGATGACGCCCGACGAGGTCGGCGAGCTCTACGTCGGCATGGCGCTGCGGGTCGTCGGCGCACGCGAGCTCGCGCCGGCCGGCTGACCGCAGGACAGGTGCCGACGGCGACGCGCCGGGAGGAGCCGGCACGCCGCCGCCGTGAACGGCGCCCGGTCGACTCCGAACGGTGGCGAAACAGCCGGAGTCCCCGATTGCTGCTGGGCGCACGAACACACCTGCGAGCCGCAGCGGGTGCGCTCCCGCCCAGCTCTCCTCCGTCGCTCAGCCTAACCTCGCGAGACGCTCAGGGGCAAGACGTCGAGCCGCATCGCGAGGGCGTCGAGCTGTTCCGCGAGCTCGGATGAGATCGGGATCCCGTCCCGCCCTGCGCGCTCGCGGGCCTGCAGCTCCGGGTCGCCGGGGAAGACGATCGGGTCGTCGTCGGTCCCCTGGGCGCTCAGACCCCCGAGGAGCAGCTCGATACCCGCCGCGTACGCCTCGGCGTCGACGAAGAGCGTCGTCCGCAGCGCGATGACGAGGTGGCCCACGCCGCCCTCGATCCGACCGTGGGCATCGGCGCCCTGGCCGGCGGGGGATCCGGTCAGCACCCCCGCGAGCACGTCGATCATGAGCGCCAGCGCGAGCCCCTTGTGGCCGCCGGTCGGCGCGAGCAGCCCCGCGGCCAGCGCACGCCCTGCGTCCGTCGTCGGCTGCCCCTGCTCGTCGAGCGCCCATCCCTCGGGGATCGGGCGTCCCTCCGCGGCGGCCAGGCGGATGCGGCCGAGCGCGGTCTGGCTCATCGCCATGTCGAGGACGAGCGGCGGATGCGGCGCGGCGCGCGGCGCCGCGATGGCGAGCGGGTTGTTGCCCAGCAGCGGCGACGCGATCCCCGGCGGCGCCATGATCGGCTGCGCGTTCGTCATCACGATCCCGACCAGCCCGGCCTCCGCGATCCGCTCGGCGTAGAGGCCGGCCATGCCGAAGTGGTGGCTGTCGCGCACGCCGACGACGGCCATGCCGTGCTCGCCGGCCAGCTCGGCGGCGAGATCGCACGCGAGCATCGTCGGGACATAGCCGTAGCCGCCGTCGGCATCGACGAGCGCGCTCGCCCCCTCGCGGCGCAGGACGCGCACGTCGGGCGCGGCGCGCACGTCGCCCGCGGCGACCGACCCGGCGTACTGGATCAGGCGCAGGATCCCGTGGCCGGGCATGCCGCGCAGCTCGGCGGCGACGAGGCAGTCGGCGGTCAGCGCCGCGTCCTCCTCGGGCATCCCGATCGCCTGCAACACGCGGGTCGCGAACGGCCCGACGACCGCGGGATCCATCAGGCGCGCGTCATCCGGGCCGGGCGCAGGACCGTCGCCGCGGCGAGCGCCACGAGGACCGCCACGACGAGCACCGCCGGCCAGGAGCCGATGGCGTGGCCGAGCGGATGGGAGATCACGAACAGCGCGAGCGCCACGACGAGCAGCACGGCGGTCGGGCCCCTGCCCGCGATCGGCGCCGCGATGCGCGCGCACCAGAGGCCGCCTGCGACGAGCACCAGGCCGCCCAGCGCGCGGACGCCGGTGAGCTCGGCGACGCCGAACGCGACGAGGAACGTCAGCGCGGCGACGAGGGGCAGGGCGCGGCGGGCGTCCATGCGCCGCACCGTAGCCGGTGGGCTTGACATCGAGCATTAGTGAGCACATACTCACCTTAGTAAGCATCTACTCACTTACAGCGAAGGGAGCCCACCCCGGATGTCCTCCGCCTCGCGCAGCCGCCCCGGCTGGACCCTCGCGATCGTCTCGATCGCCCTCTTCATGACCGCTCTCGACAACCTCGTCGTGGGCGTCGCCCTCCCCTCGATCCGAGCCGATCTCAACGGCTCCATCGAGACGCTCGAATGGACCGTCAACAGCTACACGCTCGCGTTCGCCGTGTTCCTGCTGACCGGCGCCGCGCTCGGCGACCGCTTCGGCCGCAAGCGCATGTTCATCGTCGGCCTCGGGATCTTCACGCTCGCCAGCGCTGCGTCCGCGCTCGCGCCGAGCATCGAGGCGCTCATCGCCGCCCGCGCCGTGCAGGGCTTCGGCGCCGCCATCGTCACCCCGCTCACGCTCACGCTGCTGAGCGAGGCGGTGCCCGCCCAGAAGCGCGGTCTCGCGCTCGGCGTCTGGGCCGGCGTCACCGGTCTCGGCGTCGCGATGGGCCCGCTCGTCGGCGGCGCCGTCGTCGAGGGCATCTCGTGGCACTGGATCTTCTGGCTCAACGTGCCGATCGGTCTCGCGCTGCTGCCGCTCGCGTTCCGGCTGCTCACCGAGTCGTACGGCCCGAACGAGCGCCTCGACCTCGCCGGCCTCGGGCTGGCGGGCACCGGGCTGCTCGGCCTGACCTTCGGGATCGTCCGCGCCAACGCCCTCGGCTGGACGAGCGCCACGGTGCTCGCCAGCCTGACCGCCGGCGTCGTCCTGCTCGTCGCGTTCCTCGCGTGGGAGCGCCACACGCCGCAGCCGATGCTGCCGCCGCGGTTCTTCCGCTCCCGCGGCTTCTCCGCCACGAACGCCGCGTCCTTCGCGATGTTCTTCGGGACGTTCGGCTCCGTGTTCCTGCTCAGCCAGTTCTTCCAGATCGCCCAGGGCCTCGGCCCGCTGGAGGCCGGGGCGCGCACGCTGCCGTGGACGGCGATGCCGATGCTCGTCGCGCCGATCGCCGGCATCCTGAGCGACCGGATCGGCCCGCGCCCGCTCATGGTCGCCGGCCTGGCGCTGCAGTCCGTCGCGATCTTCTGGCTCGGAGGGACGAGCGCACCCGACACGCCCTACGGCGAGCTCATCGTGCCGCTCGCGATGGCGGGGCTCGGGATGGCGCTCGTCTTCGCCCCCAGCGCGAACGCGGTGCTGTCGTCCGTCCGCCAGACCGAGACGGGCCAGGCGTCGGGCGCGACCAACGCGATCCGCGAGGTCGGCGGCGTCATGGGCGTCGCGGTGCTCGCCGGGGTCTTCGCCGCCAAGGGCGGCTACACGGACCCGCAGGCGTTCACCGACGGCGTGAGCGCCGCGCTGCCGATCGGCGCGGCCGTCCTTGCCGCGGGTGCCCTGGCGGCCCTGCTGGTGCCGGGGCGCCGGCGGGCCGAGGCCCCGGCGGTGGAGGAGCGGGAGGCGATGGCCGCGAGCGCGGCCTGACTCCGGCGGAGCGGGACGCGGCGTAGATTCCTGCGCCGTGTCCCGCCTCCCGCTCGACGACCTGAAGGTCCTGGACCTCACCGCGGCCCGCGCAGGACCGCAGTGCGTCCGCCAGCTGTCCGACTGGGGCGCGGACGTGATCCGCGTCGAGCCGCCGGACCGCCGCCCCACCGACATGGGCGACCGGCGCAACTCGGACTTCCAGAACCTCCACCGCAACAAGCGCTCGCTGACGCTCGACCTCAAGTCCGACGCCGGGCGGGAGCTGTTCCTGCGCCTCGCGGAGCGCGCCGACGTCGTCGTGGAGAACATGCGCCCGGCGGTCAAGCACCGCCTCGGCGTCGACTACGAGGCGGTCCGCGCGGTGAACCCCCGGATCGTGTACGCGTCGATCTCGGCGTTCGGGCAGGACGGGCCCGGCTCCCAGCGCGGCGGCGTCGACCAGATCGCGCAGGGCATGGGCGGGCTCATGAGCGTGACCGGCGCCCCCGACGGCGAGCCCGTGCGGGCGGGGTACGCGGTGACCGACCTCGCCGCGGGCCTGCACGCCGCGGTCGGCATCCTCGTCGCGCTGCGCGACCGCGACCGCAGCGGCGAGGGAGCCTGGGTGCGCACGTCGCTGCTCGAGGCGGCGATCGGCCTGCTGGACTTCCAGGCCGCCCGCTACACGGTGGAGGGCGTCGTCCCGCCCCGGGTCGGCAACCACCACCCCACGCTCGTCCCGATGGGGACGTTCGCGACGGCGGACGGGCACGTGAACATCGCCGCGATCGACGGCCGCATCTGGGTCGAGCTGACGCGCGTGCTCGACCTCCCGGAGCTGCTCGAGGATCCGCGCTTCGCGACCGTCGACCTGCGCATGGACCAGCGCGACGAGATCAACGCGCTCGTCGCCGCGCGGCTGCGCACGCGCACGACCGCGGACTGGATCGCCGACCTGGAGGCCGCGGGCGTCCCCGCGGGGCCGGTCAACGACGTCGGCGAGGTCTTCGCCGACGCGCAGGTCCAGCACCTGGAGATGGTCCAGCCGGTCGAGCATCCCGAGATGGGCGAGCTGCGCCTCATCGCCAACGCCGCGACGCTGGCCGGCCTGCCGCGCACGCTGCGCACCGCGGCGCCGGCGGCGGGCGAGCACACGGAGGAGATCCTCGGCGAGCTGGGCCTCTCCCCCGGCGACATCGCGCGCTATCGCGACGAAGGGGCGTTCTGATGCCCGAGCACCTGCAGGTCGCCGACGACGGCGCGATCACCTGGCTGACGTTCGACCACGTCGCGCGCCGCAACGCGCTGACGATCGCGATGTGCCGATCGCTGCTCGCCGAGCTCGAGCGCATCGAGCGCGATCCCGAGGTCCACGTCGTCGTGCTGCGCGGGGCCGGCGACGACGCGTTCATGTCCGGTGCCGACATCTCCGAGCAGGACGACCCGGAGGCCCCGAAGGCCATCACGGCCTGGTACGCGGCGCTGGCCGCGATGACGAAGCCGGTGATCGCGATGGTCCACGGGTTCTGCCTCGGCGGCGGGTTGGCCACCGCGTTGGAGGCGGACCTGCGGATCGCGGCGGAGGGCAGCCTCTTCGGGATCCCGGCCGCACGGCTCGGCGTCGGCTATCCGTTCGACGGCGTGCAGCGGCTCGTGGGCCTCGTCGGCCCCGCGGTCGCCGCGGACATCCTCTACACCGGCCGGCGGCTGTCGGCCGAGGAGGCGCTGGCGGCCGGGCTGGTGCAGGAGCTGCTCCCGCGCGCGGACCTCGAGGGCCGCGTCGCCGAGCTCGCGGCGACGATCGCGGGCAACGCCCCGCTGACGATCCGCGCGGCGAAGGCGGCGATCCGCGGCCGCGACCGCGACGCGGTCGCGCGACTCGTGGCCGAGTGCCGAGCATCGGAGGACCTCGCCGAGGGCCGCCGCGCGTTCTTCGAGAAGCGCCCGCCCGTGTTCCGCGGCAGGTAGCGGATAGCGTCGCGCGCATGGATCTGCAACTCACGGGCCGCCGCGCGATCGTGACCGGCGCGAGCCGCGGGATCGGGCTCGCCACCGCGCGCGCCCTCGCCGCCGAGGGCGCCGACGTCGCGATCGTCGCGCGTGACCAGGACGCGCTCGACAAGGCCGCCGAGCGCCTCAGCACCGACAGCGGGCGCACGATCGTCCCCGTCGCCGCCGACACCGGCGACGACGACTCGGTCACCGCCATGGTCGCGCAGGTCGTCGACCGCCTCGGCGGCGTCGACGTCCTCGTCAACTGCGCTGCCCGCCCGAACACCGGCCAGCTCACCGACGACGCGCTGGAGCTGGAGATCAACGTGAAGGTCCGCGGCTACCTGCGCTGCATCCGCGCGGTCGCGCCGCACATGGCCGCGGGGGGCTGGGGCTCGATCGTCAACGTCGCCGGCGTCGCGGCCCGCCGGACCGGCTCGGTCACCGGCACGATCCGCAACGTCGCCGTCGCGGCGCTCACGAAGAACCTGTCCGACGAGCTCGGGCCGCAGGGCATCAACGTCAACGTCGTGCACCCCGCGCTGACCATCACCGAGGTCATGCCCCCGGTCGTGACCAAGGTCGCGGAGGCGAAGGGCATCTCGATCGAGGACGCCGCTGCGGAGCTCGGCAAGGACGTCTCGATCGGGCGGATCATGACCGCCGACGAGGTCGCGACGGTGATCTGCTTCCTGGCGAGCCCCCGGGCCGTCGCCATCAACGGCGACCCGGTCCTCGCGAGCGGCGGGTCGAAGGGCTCGGTCTACTACTGACGGGCGCCGTGGCGCAGGCCGTCGACGATGATCCGGATCAGCGTCTCGGCCTGCGTCCGCCAGCCCTCGCCGTCGCCGAGGTTCCAGATGCAGCCCATCGCGCGCAGGACGTCCTCTGGCTCGACGTCGGCCCGCAGGGTCCCGGCCACCACCCCGGCCTCCAGCAGCCCGCCGATCGCGCCCGTGATCTGCGTGCGCGTCTGTGAGTAGAGGTCCGTCTTGGCGTTGACGGCCTTCAGCGCGCCGGCCATCCCGCGCTTCGCCGCCGCGTAGGTCACGAAGCGGTCCATCCACTCGGCGAGCGCGACGTCCGGCGGATTGCTGTCGAGCAGCTCGGACGCGGCGTCGCAGAGGTGCGCGACCTCCGTGCGGTACGCCGCCTCCACGAGCGAGTCCCGGTTGGGGAAGTTGCGGTACAGCGTCCCGATGCCCACGCCCGCGCGGGCGGCGACGGCCTCGAGGGACACATCGGTGCCCTCCTCGGCGAACAGCTCTGCGGCGGCCTGCAACAGGGCCTCGCGGTTGCGCCGGGCGTCGGCGCGCATGGGACGTGCGGTGGTATCGGTCATGGCTAAGCGGAGGGTTCCTCCACTTGCTGCTACCTTCCGGGTTCAAGCGGAGGCTTGCTCCGCTTCACAGAATACACCCCGCAGGGAGAGCACATGGCATCGAAGGTCTGGTTCATCACCGGCACCTCCAAGGGCTTCGGGCGCGTCTGGGCCGAGGCGGCGCTCGAGCGCGGCGACAAGGTCGCCGCCACCGCTCGCGACGTCAGCACGCTGGGCGATCTCGTCGCCCGCTACGGCGACGTCGTCCTGCCGATCGCCCTCGACGTGACCGATCACGACGCCGACTACGCCGCCGTCGCCGAGGCGCACGACCACTTCGGGCAGCTGGACGTCGTCGTCAACAACGCCGGCTACGGCCTCTTCGGCACGATCGAGGAGGTCTCCGACGAGCAGGCGCGCGCACAGATCGAGACGAACCTCTTCGGCGCGCTCTGGATCACGAAGGCGGCGCTGCCGTACATGCGCGAGCAGCGCTCCGGCCACATCATCCAGGTGTCGTCGATCGGGGGCGTGAACGCGTTCCCGACGCTCGGCATGTACCACGCCTCGAAGTGGGGGCTGGAGGCGTTCAGCCAGTCGCTGGCGGCGGAGGTCGCGGGCTTCGGGATCAAGGTGACGATCATCGAGCCGGGTGGCTACAGCACCGACTGGGCCGGCCCGTCGTCCGTGCAGGCGGAGCGGATGCCCGCCTACGAGGAGGTCTGGGACGCGCGCACGAAGGCGTTTGCCGCGCGGTCGGCCGAGCGCGGCACGCCCGAGGCGACCGGCGCCGCGGTCCTCGAGCTCGTCGACGCGGAGAACCCGCCGCTGCGCGTCTTCTTCGGCAGCGGGGGCCTCGGCATGACGCGCGCGGAGTACGAGAGCCGCATCGCGCTGTGGGAGGAGTGGGACGCGCTGGCGCAGCGCGCGCAGGGATGAGGAGGGTCCGGTCCTAGCCGGGCGCCGGCATGTGGGCCAGGTACCCGCCGTCGACGTTGTAGAGCTGGCCGGTGATGTACGCCGCCTCGCGTGAGGCGAGGTAGCAGATGAGGTCCGCCACGTCCTCCGGCTCGCCCACGCGGCCGAGCAGGACGTGCGGCAGGACCGCCTCCATGAGCCCGGTGTTGTGACGGATCCGGGTGGACCCGATGAGGCCGGGGGCGACGGCGTTGCAGCGGATGCCGTCGCGGCCGCACTGCGTCGCGACCATCCGCGTGATCGCGATGATCGCGGCCTTCGAGGCGGCGTAGGCGCTGCCGATGTTCGCGCCGACGATCGCCTGCTGCGAGCTGATGTTCACGATCGAGCCGCCCCCGGCCGCCCGCATGTGCGGGATCGCGTGCTTGCAGGCGAGGGCGAAGCCGAGCGCGTTGACGTCCATCATCTCGCGCCAGCCGTCGACGTCCATCGTCTCGATCGTCGTGTCGGCGGCCATCGCCTCCGGCGTGCGCAGCGCGGCGTTGTTCACGAGCACGTCGAGACGCCCGAGGCCGTCCACCGTCTCGGCGATGAGGCGCTCGACGTCGTCAGGCTCGCCGAGGTCGAAGCCGATCGCGGTCGCTCCGATCTCGTCCGCGACCGCCTGCGCGCCCGCCGGGTCGATGTCGGCCACGACGACCCGCGCGCCCTCGGCCGCGAGCTTGCGGCACGTCGCCGACCCGATGCCGCCCGCGCCGCCGGTGACGATGGCGACCTCCCCGTCGAAGCGCGCGCTCACGCCGCGGGGGGCGTCGCCGCCCAGGGCTCGGGGGTCAGCTGGAACGTCCGCGCGACGTACGAGACGAGGTGGTAGTAGCCGACCATGAAGACGAGCTCCACGATCTGGGCCTCGTCGTAGCGCTCGCGCAGCCGCGCCCACGTCTCGTCGGTCACGGTCGCGGTCGCGTGCATCTCGTCGCAGACCTGCGCGATGAGCGCGTGGGCCGGGTCCTCGAAGTCGCCCGGCTCGCCGCTCCACGTCGCCTGCAGCCACTCGTCCCCGAGGCCCAGCGGACCCGCGAGGAGCTCGGCGTGGATGCCCCACTCGTAGCCGTTGTCGCAGAGCGCCGCGACGCGGTGGATGACGACCTCGCGCTCGGGCGCGGACAGCGTCGTCGCCGCGCGCAGCGTGTCGCCCATGTGCTTGAGCGTCCCGAGCATCGCCGGGTTGTGGGCGATCGTGAGGTAGATCGCGGGCGAGGTGTCGACCCCCGCGGGGCCCTTCGCCATCGTGTCGAGGACCGCCTGGACCTCGGGCGTCGGGGTGACGTTCGCGAGCCGTTGCATCGGCGGGACCCTAGAGCGCGGCGCGCCGCCAGACGTCGAGCACCATCAGCGTCTTCGTGCCGGTGACCCGGCCGCTGCGGCGCAGCAGGTCGATGACCCGCGTGAGGTCGGCGAGGTTCTGCACGCGGATGAGCACGAGCGCATCCGGGTCGCCCGCCGTCGTGTAGACGGCCTCGACCTCCGGGATGCCGGCGGAGACGCCGGCGATGTCCGCGACCTTCGTCGTCCCGGCGAAGCGCAGCTCGCAGAACGCCTGCAGCGGGCGCCCCAGCTGCGCGTGGTCGACGACCGCCGTGTAGCCGGCGATGACGCCGAGGGACTCGAGGCGGTCGACGCGCCGCTTCACGGCGGGCGCCGAGAGCGCGACCCGCTCGCCGATGTCGGAGAGGGTCCGCCGCGCGTCCTCGGTCAGCAGCCCGATGATGGCGTGGTCGACGTCGTCCAGGTCAGGCACGCAAGGATCGTAAGCGAGAACGGCTCGAAATGGCGATCCGTTGCGTCCTGGAGGCGTCGGAGCGGCAGGTTGTGGAGGCTGCTTCGGTGGACTCTCTGGTCGCGACGACCCCACCCGCGAACTCGCTCGACGTGCTCGACGCGGTGCAGCGCCGCGTGCTCTGGCTCGCGACGAGCATCGTGCACCACGCCAACCGCGTCCGCACCACGCCCTCGGGCGTGAAGGTCGGCGGCCATCAGGCCTCGTCGGCCTCGATGGTCAGCATCATGTCGGCGCTCTACTTCGAGCATCTCCGGGCGCCCGACCGCGTCTCGGTGAAGCCGCATGCCGCGCCCGTCCTGCACGCGATCAACTACCTCCTCGGCCGGCTCGACCCCGCGTACCTGACCGAGCTGCGCGCGTTCGGTGGCCTGCAGAGCTACCCGAGCCGCGCGAAGGACCCCGACCCCGTCGACTTCTCGACCGGCTCCGTGGGGATCGGGGCCACCGCGACGCTCTGGAGCGCGCTCGCCCACCGCTACGTCGCCGGCCACTTCGAGGTCCCCCAGGGCGGGCGCCACGTCGCGCTGCTGGGCGATGCCGAGCTCGACGAGGGCGCGATCTGGGAGGCGCTCGTCGATCCGGTCGTCCCGAGCCTCGGCGAGGTGCTGTGGATCGTCGACCTCAACCGGCAGTCGCTCGACCGGGTCGTGCCCGACGTCGCCGCCGGTCGCATCGGCGCGATGTTCGAGGCCGCCGGCTGGCAGACGATCACGGTGAAGTACGGGCGCCTGCTCCGCGAGCTGTTCGCGCGCGACGGCGGCGAGGCGCTGCGCGAGCGCATCGACGCGATGCCCAACGCCGAGTACCAGCGACTGCTGCGCAGCCCGGCCGCGGAGCTGCGCGAGCGCCTGCCGGGCGACGGCGCGACCGCGCACGACGTCCGGCGCATCGTCGCCGACCTCGAGGACGCCGAGCTCATCGCCGGCGATCCGCGATCTCGGCGGGCACGACCTCGCGGACCTGCGCGAGGCGTTCGCGCGCGCGGACAGCGACCACGCCCGGCCGACGATCATCTTCGCCTACACGATCAAGGCCTGGAGCCTCGCGACGGAGGGGCATCCGGCGAACCACTCCGCGCTGCTCAGCGAGCCGCAGTGGCGCGCGCTTGCCGGCGAGACCGGCGCCGACGCCGACGACCCGTGGGCGCGGTTCGACCCGGGGTCGCCGGAGGACGAGATGTGCCGCGACGCGGCCGAGCGCCTGGAGCGGCCCGAGCCGCCCTCGCGGCGCCCGCCGCGCGTGCCGCAGGACGTCGGGCGCGAGCACGTCGGGAAGGCCTCGACGCAGCAGGCGTTCGGGCGCTTCTTCGCCGACCTCGCCCACGCCGCACCCGACGTCGCCGAGCACGTCGTGACGGTCAGCCCGGACGTCGCGTCGTCGACGAACCTCGGCGGCTGGATCAACCGCGTCGGCGTCTGGCACCCCGGCGAGCGGGTCGACTGGTTCGGCGACGACAGCGACACGCTCGTGCGCTGGCGCGAGTCCGAGCACGGCCGCCACATCGAGCTCGGCATCGCAGAGGGCAACCTCGTGGGGCTGCTCGGCGAGCTCGGCGCGACGTGGTCGCGCGACGGCCAGCCGCTGCTGCCGATCGGGACGATGTACGACCCGTTCCTCGCGCGCGCGCTCGAGCCGTGGACGTTCGGGATCTACGCGGGCGGGCAGTCGATCCTCGTCGGCACCCCGTCAGGGGTCACGCTCGCGCCGGAGGGCGGCGCGCACCAGTCGATCATCACGCCGTCGATCGGGCTGGAGACGCCGCGCTGCATCGCATGGGAGCCGGCGTTCGGGCAGGACCTGGAGTGGGCGCTGCTCGACGCGCTCGGGCGCCTCGGCACGCCGGACGGGACCTCGGCCTACCTGCGCCTGAGCACCCGGCCGATCGACCAGTCGCTCGCCGCGGTCCCCTCCGACCCCGCGGGGCGCGCGCGCCGGCGCGAGCACGTGCTGGCCGGCGGCTACCTGGTGCGCGCGGCGAAGGGCACGCCCGCCGTGACGCTGGCCGCGGCCGGGGCGATCGTCCCCGAGGCGCTCGCCGCGGCCCGCGAGCTCGAGGCGGCCGGCGTCGCGACCGACGTGGTCGTCCTCACCTCGGCCGACCTGGTGTTCCGCGCCGTGCAGGCGCGGCAGGGGCTGCACGACGGGCCCGACGCGATCCTCGACGTCCTGCTGCCCGCCGAGCGGACGGCGCCGATCGTGACGGTGCTCGACGGGCACCCGCACACGCTGGCGTTCCTCGCGGCGGTGGGCGGCGCGCCGATCGCGTCGCTGGGCACGACGGACTTCGGCCAGTCCGGCGACGTCGACGACCTCTACCGCTACGCGGGGATCGACGTCGACACGATCGTCGGCGCGGCCGCGGATCTCGCGGGCTGAGGGTCGCCGGCGCTCCGCGCTGCCCTGGTGGGGCGCGCGGCCGGCTCGAACTGCTCATCGAGGACACCCGAGTTGGAGCGGCGTGGCGACCGGGACCTCGGCGACCGCGGGTGGAGTTTGGTCTGCATATGCGACCAAAGCTCACCCGAGCCGCCGCGACGACTGATCGAGCCGCCCGCGCCGGCGCACCACCACGCCGATCCGCCCTCGATGAGCAGTCCGAACACGGCCCCGCTCTCGAGCGCGCGGAGCGGAGCTCAGCCCAGCCACTCCAGCCACGCCCCACCCGGGTGCCCGAGGGCGAGCACCTCGCGGGTCGCGCGGCCCTGCCGGTACGAGATCCGCTCGAGGACGCCGAACACGCCCTCCGTGCGGGCGCGCTCGAGCAGCCCGGCCGGCAGCGGTGCCCCGAGCACGCCACCCGTGGGACGGTCGCCCATCGGCACGAGCGGGTCCAGCGAGATCCAGTCGAGGTCGCGGCGCCGCCCCAGCTCGGCGATCTCGTCGCGGAACCGCGCCTGCTGCCCTTCGGTGAAGAACACGTTGACGTACGCATCCAGGACGCAGGGATGCACGTCCGCCGGGAGGCCCGCGATCACCTCGGGCAGCGCGCGCAGCGCATCGGCGCGCACCGTCGCGACCGGGTGGGCGGCCGCGTAGTCGGCCGCCCGGTCGAACCGGGCCAGGGCCTCGGCGACCGGAGGTGTGCAGGCGCGCAGCCACGCGCGCACCGACGGATCGCCGACGTCGAGCGGCTCGGTGTCGACGCCGATGCGGATGGCCACCGGCGGCGGGGAGGCCGGGAGCGCGGGGGTCCGGCTGCCGCGAAGGGTCGTCTGCAGCGTCACCGGCGCGTTCGCCGCGCCGACCACGAGCGGGTCGCCGTCGTCGCGGTCGTAGCGGTAGGCGTACGCGTCGAGGTGCAGCGCGAAGCCGGCGCCGGTCCCGATGTCGACGAGCGCCAGCGGCCGACCGGCGTCGGCGGCGACCGACGCGACGGCGGGCAGGAGGTGGGCGCAGCGGGCCGGCTCGCTCATCTGGTAGCGGTGCGACGCGGCCAGCGCGAGCAGCGCGTCGGCGCGTTCGGTGCAGAACGCGCGCAGCTCGGCGGCGAAGTCCGGCGGCACCGCAGGCTGCTCCTCCCCCGGCACGGGCAGGACGCGCGCGAGCGGCTCGGACCGCTCCCCGTCCAGGAGCGCCATCACCGCGGCGACGAAGAGCAGCGCCGGCAGGCGATCGGGATCGATCCGCGCGGCCAGCGCCAGCAGCGCCGGATCGTCACGAAGCGTGGCGAAGAGCGCCCCGGTCAGGCTCCACGACGCGGGCGCGCCGGCGCCCGACCACGCGGTGGCGAGCTGCGCGGCCTGCTCACGGACTGCGGTCTCGGCCGATGGGCTCACGGCCCCGCATCATTCACCAGCGGCCGATGCCCTCGCCTCCGACCGGGTCCTGGTCGGGCACCGGCAGCGCGCGGATCCGCTCGCGCGCGGCGTCGTCGGCCTCGCGCAGGAGGTCGTAGCGCTCCTGGCCGGCGGGGTAGGCGCCGACGACGGTGAAGCCGTCGCGGGCCGCCGCGCGGCGGTGGCCGGTGCCAGCCGGGAGGACGAGCACGTCGCCCTCCCCCACGTCGAACGACTCCCCCTGCGGGCCGCCGAGCTCGAGGGTCGCGCTCCCGGCGACGACCGCGAGCACCTCGTGCGAGGTCGAGTGGAAGTGGTGGAAGTCGAAGACGCCGTCGGTCCACGCGCCGCCCCAGCCGTGATCGGCGAGCACGCGCTCGATGTCCCCCACGGGCACGCCGCGGTAGATCAGCACCGGGAACCGGGGATGGTTCGGGATCGCCCCGTCGCCGGTCGGCGCGACCCAGGTCTCGAGCTTCATCAGCGAAGCACCGAACCCGTGATCGCCGGCTGCCCGGCGCCCAGGAAGAAGATGCCGGGCAGGCCACGCGTCTCGAACCCCTGCGCTCGGGTTGCGCTCGAGCACGCTGTCGGTGATCGCGACCGTGCCGGTGCGGTCGTTGCTCACGAAGAACACGGCGCCACCGCCCTCGGCCGCGCGGTTGCCGGTCAGCCGGCTGCCGGTGATGCTGAGCGCCATGCGGTTGCCGTCGTTGTAGATGGCGCCGCCGCTGCCGCCGCCGGGCGTGCCGCCGCGGGCGGGGTTCGCGCCGCTGCCGATCGCGCGGTTGCCGCTGAAGCGGCTGCGCGTGACGTTCCACGACACGCCGATGCTGCTCAGCGCCCCGCCGTTGCTGCAGACGTTGCCGGTGAAGCGGCTGTCGGCGACCTCCACCGGGAGGCCCTGGTACTGCGAGAGCGCGCGGACCGCGCCGCCGCCGATGTCGGGCCCCTGGGGATCGCAGCGGTTGCCGGTGAACGTCGCGCGCTCGATGCGCAGCCGCCCGCCGCGGACGAAGATCGCCCCGCCGCCGCCCCCGTCGACCTTCTCGCCGGTCGAGTTGCCCTTGGCGAAGGCGATGTCGCGCACGACGAGCCGCGGCGTCGCCTGGTCCTGGCAGTGCGGGGTCGCCCACACGAGCGAGCGGTCGCACGTGTTCATGTAGAGGATCCGACGGCGCCCCTGGCCGCTGAGGGTGACCTTGCCGCCGCCGTCCAGGACGACGTCCGATCGCGTGTTGAGCACCTTGGCCGTCGCGCGCATCCGGATCGTCACGGGACGCCGCCCGCACGAGAACCGGATCGTCCCCCCGGCCCGCACCGCGGCCACGACGGCTGCCGACGTGCAACTGCGCGCCGTGCCCTTGCCGACCGTCCGCGCCTCGGAGGTCTCGGCCCCGGCCGCGAGCGTGAGCAGGCACGCCGCGACGACCACACCACATCGCCTCATCGGGCGATGGTAGGCGGGGTGACGCGGACGTAGGATCGGCCAAGTGTCCAAGTACGTGCTGGATCATCACCTCGAAGGTGAGGGCGCGCGGCTGGCCCTGATGTCCCAGCTGCTGGACCCGATGCATCGCCGGCACGTCGAGGCGCTCGGCGTCGGTCCGGGCGATCGCACGCTGGAGGTCGGCTGCGGCAACGGCTCGATCTCCGCCTGGCTCGCGGAGCGCGTCGGCCCCGGCGGCCGGGCCGTCGCCGTCGACCTGGACCTCTCCCTCGTCGCCGCGCGCGCCCCCGGGCTCGAGCTGCGGCAGGCCGACATCGTCGCCGGCCCGGTCGACCCCGGGACCTTCGACCTCGTGACGGCGCGGGCGGTCCTGCACCACGTCGCCGACGCGGACGCGGCGATCCGCAATCTGGTCGCCGGCCTCGCGCCGGGCGGCGCGATCCTGCTGATCGAGCCGGACTTCCTGCCCGTCAGCGTCGCCGAGCCGCCCGATGTCCGTGCGTTCTGGGACGGCTGGCTCGCCTGGTCGCGCGACCAGGGGATCGACTACCACGTGGGCCGGGCACTCGCCCCGCGCCTCGCGTCCCTGGGCCTCGTGGACGTCGCGGGCACGGCCGAGACCGCCGTCTACAACGGCGCCTCGCCGTGGGCGGACTACTGGACGGACACGATCGTCGAGCTCCGCGACGGGCTCGTGGCCTCCGGGAGGCTCGACGACCGCCTGATCGACGCGTTCCTCGCCCACTGCGCCGACCCGGCCTGGTGGACGCAGACGATCGCGTTCACCGCCGTCCACGCTCGCGCCGGCAGCGGCTGATGTCGAGCTCGGCCGGGACCCTGGTGTCCCTCAACGTCGGCATGCCGCGGGACGTGTCGTGGCAAGGCAGGACCGTCTTCACCGGCGTGTTCAAGGACCCCGTCACCGGTCCGCGCCGCGTGCGCAGGCTCAACGTCGACGGTGACGGACAGGGCGATCTCGGGGGACACGGCGGCGAGCAGCGCGCCGTGTTCGTCTACCAGCTCGACTCCTACCGGTACTGGGAACGCGAGCTCGGACGCACGGACCTCGCCCCCGGGCAGTTCGGCGAGAACTTCACGGTCGAGGGCCTCGCCGACGCCGACGTGTGCATCGGCGACCGCTACGCCATCGGCACCGCCGTCTTCGAGGTCACGCAACCGCGCGTCACGTGCTACCGCGTCGGGATCCGCATGAACGACCCGCGGATCCCCGCGCTGCTCGTCTCACACCACCGGCCCGGCTTCTACTTCCGCGTGCTCGAGGAGGGCGACGTCGAGGCGGGCGACGACATCGTCAAGGTCGCCTCCGGGCCCGAGGAGATGGCGGTCGCCGACGTCGACGCGCTGCTCTACCTCCCCGGGCACACGCGTCAGCAGCTCCTCCGGGCCCTGCGGATCCCGGCCCTCAGCCCCGGCTGGCAGTCGTCGTTCCGAGCGCTGCTGGACGGAGGGCAGGGCAGCGGCAACGCGGGCCTCGCGGTGACGAGCCCTCCGCCCGCCTGGCCCGGCTTCCGCCGGCTGACGGTCACCGCGATCACACCGGAGAGCGACTCGGTCGTCTCGATCCGCCTGGAGGACCCGGAGGGCGCGCGGGTGCCCGCCCCGCGGCCGGGCCAGTACCTCACGCTGCGCGTCCAGCCCGACGAGGACGCACGGCCGCTGCTGCGCAACTACTCCCTCTCCGGACCGCCGGACGGCGGCTTCTACCGGATCACCGTCAAGCGCGAGCGCGACGGCGCCGCCAGCGGCTTCCTGCACACCCGGCTCGCCGTCGGCGACGGGCTCGACGTCGCGGCGCCGCGCGGCACCTTCCTCCTGGATCGGTCGGATGCGCCCGTGCTGCTGCTCAGCGCCGGGATCGGCGCCACCCCCGTGCTCGCCATGCTCCAGGCGCTGGTCGAGGAGCACTCCGATCGGGAGATCTGGTGGCTGCACGGCGCGCGCAGCGGTCGCGAGCATCCGTTCGCCGCCGAGGCCAGGGCGCTCGTCGACGCGCTCCCGAACGCATCCGCCCGCGTGCTCTACAGCCGTCCCGGGCCGGATGACGTCGAGGGCCGCGACTACGACCGCGTGGGCCGTCTGAGCGCGTCGGCGCTCGCCGAGCTCGACCCACCCCACGACGCCGAGGCGTACATCTGCGGGCCCACGCCCTTCATGGACGAGCTCAGCGCCGCCCTCGCGGCGGCGGGACTCGACGCATCACGGATCCACACCGAGCCCTTCGGGCCCGCTGCGGGGCTGACGCCGGGCATCGCGGCGACGCCCGCGCGGCCACCGCACCCGCCGGCCGGCGAGCCCGGGAGCGGCCCGACGATCGAGTTCGCCCGCAGCGGCCTCGCCATCCCGTGGAGCGGCGAGTACACGAGCCTGCTCGAGCTCGCCGAGGCCTGCGACGTGCCCGTCCGCTGGTCGTGCCGCACCGGCGTCTGCCACAACTGCGAGACGACGCTCATCGCCGGCGATCTCGACTACAGCCCCGACCCGGTCGAACCGCCCGCGGAGGGGAGCGCGCTCATCTGCTGCTCCCAGCCGCGCGACGACGTCGTGCTCGACCTGTGACCGGCGCTAGCCGCGCTCGTCGAGGAACGCACGCACGGCGGCATTGAACTCGTCCGGCGCCTCGACGTTGCAGACGTGACCGACCCCGGGCAGCACGACGAGCCTCGAGCCCGGGATCGAGGCCTGCAGCGCCTCGGCGATCGCGAGCGGCGCTCGGACATCCCCGTCGCCGTACACCAGCAACGTGGGAACGTCGATGCCCGGCAGCACGTCGCGGACGTCCTCGGCGGAGGCTCGCGCCATGGCCCGGAACCCAGGCGGGTGGAAGGCGCGCATGCTCGCGTCGAAGCGCTTCGCCGTGTCGGACGGCACCGCGCTGAAGAACATGGTCGGCGACAACGCCGCCACGAACTCCTCCGGCGTGCCGTCCGCCAGGGCCAGTGCCTGGCGAAGACGCTGCTCGGCCACGTCGGCAGGCAGCGATCCCGCCCAGCCCGCATACGCGGACGCCAGGACCAGCCGATCCGCGACGCCGGAGTGTCGCCGCTGGAGCGCCAGCGCGAGGATGCCACCGAACGACAGCCCGACGACGCACGGGCGCCGCAGCTCCAGCCGGGCCAGGAATCCGGCGAGGCAGTCGGCGTAGTCGTCGAGACCGAACCCCTCGGGCGGGTCGCTCGAGCTCCCCGCGCCGGGAGCGTCCCAGGCGACGACGGTGAACTCGTCGGACAGCTCATCGAGCTGGCCCCGCCACGTCGTCGGCCCGTCGCCGACGTAACCGTGCAGCAGCACCACCGCGGGTCCGGCTCCCGCGCGTTCGTAGCCGATCTGCAGCCCGTCGACCTCGACCGTCTCCACGGCACTAGGCGGCGGGCTGGTAGTTCAGGTAGACGACGCCGTTGGGATACGCCTCGGTCCCGGCGAGCGCGAGCTTGGCCGGCGCGTCGCCGTCGGGGAACAGGCGCAGCCCGCCGCCGAGGGTCAGCGGGTACATGAAGAGGTGCAGCCCGTCGACCAGACCGTCGGCGATCATCGCCCGCACGAGCTGGATGCTCCCGCTCACGTACAGGTCGCCGTCGGCCTCGTCCTTGAGCTTGCGGATCGCCGCGGCGTCGTACGCGCCGACGACCTCGGAGTTCCGCCACGTCGGGTTCGTCAGCGTGCCGGACACGACGTACTTCGTCGTGTCGTTGAAGAACGGCGCGCCGGGGTCGTCCTCGACGGTCCGCGTCGACCACGCCGGCTCGAACATCTCGTAGGTGTTCCGGCCGAGCAGGATGCCGGTCGCCTGCGCGGTCACCGCGCCGATGGCCTCCCCCATCTTCGGGTCGAAGCCGTACTCGAACGTCCACGACGGCGCGTCGACCACCCCGTCGACGGTGATGAACTCATGAACGTGGATGGCACCCATTGCTCGCTCCTCCTGCGTCGATTGTCGGGCTAGGGACGGTGCAGGCAAGCAGAACTCATCGGCCGTGCTCGCCCGCGGCCTGCACGAGCAGGGCGATCTGGACGCGGTTGTCGACCTCGAGCTTGTCGAGGAGCCGCGAGACGTGGCCCTTGACCGTCGGGACGGAGAGGAAGAGCGTCGCGGCGATCTCGGCGTTGCCGAGACCGCGACCGACGGCCAGCGCCACGTCGCGCTCACGCGGGCTGAGCGTCGCCAGCCGCTCGCGTGCCTGCTCCGTCCGCATGCCGGCGTCCGAGTCGCCCGCGACCATCGCGATCAGCCGGCGGGTCACCGCGGGCGACAGCATCCCGTCGCCCGCGTGGACGAGCTCGATCGCGCGGACGATCTCAGCGGGCGACGTCTCCTTGAGGAGGAACCCCGCAGCGCCGGCCTGCAGCGCGCGCAGCACGAGCTCGTCGGCGTCGAAGGTGGTGAGCACGATCACGGCGGGCGGGTCGGGCTGCGCGACGAGCAGCCGGGTCGCGGCGATCCCGTCGACCTGCGGCATCCGGATGTCCATGAGGACGACGTCGGGCCGGTGGAGGTCGACGGCCCCGAGCACCTCGCGGCCGTCGGCGGCCTCGCCGACCACCTCGAGGCTCTCCGCGCCGGCGAGCATCATCCGCAGCCCCGAGCGCACGAGCGCGTCGTCGTCGACGAGCAGGACGCGGATCATCGCGGCAGCCTCGCGCGGAGGACGAAGGCGCCGGCGGGGTCGACGCCGGATTCGAGCTCGCCGCCGGCGAGCGTGACGCGCTCCGCGAGCCCGATCAGCCCGGTCCCCGCCCCGGGCAGCTGGGACGCCGCCGGGACGGCCACCGGTGCGAGGCTGCGGATCTCGACCTGCAGATCGCCGTCGGGCGCCAGGACGCTGAGCGTCACCGCGGCTCCCGGCGCGTGCTTGCGCGCATTGGTCAGACCCTCCTGCGCGATGCGGTAGGCGGTGCGGCCGGCGGCGGCGTCCGGCGCCGCGTCGCCCACGTCGATCTGCGCCGTGATCCGCATCCCGGCCCTCCGCGACTCCTCCACCAGGGCGGGGAGATCGGCGATCGTCGGCTGGGGCGGTTCCGTGAAGCTCTCGCCCCCGTCCTCGCGCAGCACGCCGATCACGCCGCGCAGGTCGTCGAGCGCGGCGCGCGCGCTGTTGCGGATGACGCTCGCCGCCTCTGCGATCTCCTCCGGCGGTGCGTCGGGGCGGAACTCGAGCGCGCCGGCGTGCACGGAGAGCAGCGAGAGGCGGTGGGCGAGCACGTCGTGCATCTCGCGCGCGATGCGTCGCCGCTCGGCGGCGCGCGCCTCGTCCCCGGCGCGCTCCGCCTGGTCGCGCAGCGACCGCACGAGCGCGCGACGTGCACGTACGAAGAGCCCCCATCCGACCGCGACCGCGGCCATGAGCAGGCTGGCCCCGGCGTCGAACAGGTAGGTCGTGTCCGGCGGGTAGAGCACCGGATTCAGGAACGCCCATCCGACGGCGAGGCCGACGATGACGGCGAGGTCGCGGCCGCGCGCCCTGATGGCCCCGTTGAAGGTCGCGATCACGAGCGCGCCCGAGGCCGTGAGGATCACGAGTCCGACCGCCCCGACGCCGATCCCGACGGCGCCCGGATGGCTCTTGCGCCAGTGGAGCGAGACGACCGTGGCGATCCCGACCACGATCGCGACGACGCGCAACCAGGTCGGATGCTCCTCCCACGTGTCCACCAGCGTCGCGGCGCCGACGACGGTCGCGAACACGTACATCGTCGCGTTCACGACGCGATCGCGACGATCCCGGGCCTCGGTCGGGGCCTCGGCCACGACCCCGGGCAGCGCGTTGGTGAAGCGTGATGTCAGCTGACGCGCCATCGCTCGAGGCGAAGGCTAAGCGAGCGCGACGGCCGCGACCCCCTACCAAAGTCGCTGTCGGCCACCTTCGCGGGGTCCGGCGAGCACAGCCCGGGGACCGTGGTCGCGAGCCGGGCCCGCCGCGAGTCTGCGGACATGATCGAAGCCGAAGCAATCACGAAGCAGCTCGGTGGCCGGACGATCGTGTCCGACGTCACCTTCCGCTGCGAGCCGGGCACCGTCACGGGCTTCCTCGGCCCCAACGGCGCCGGCAAGACCACGACGATGCGGATGCTCGTCGGCCTGTCCGAGCCCGACGCGGGCGAGGCGCGGATCCTCGGCGGTCGCTATCGCGACCTGCCCAACCCCGGACGGCGGGTCGGGATCCTGCTCGACGCGTCGGCGCAGCACGCCGGGCGTCGTGGCCGCGAGGCGCTCGCCGTCTCCGCGAGGACCATGGGCGTGCCGATGCAGCGCGTCGACGCGGTGCTGGAGCTCGTCGGCCTCGACGAGGCGGCGGCCCGGCGGCGCGTCGGCCAGTACTCGCTCGGCATGCGTCAGCGTCTCGGCCTGGCGCACGCGCTGCTCGGCGATCCCGAGGTCCTCATCCTCGACGAGCCCGCCAACGGGCTCGACCCCGAGGGGATGCGATGGATGCGCGGGCTGCTGCGCGACTTCGCCGACCGCGGCGGCACGGTGCTGCTGTCCTCGCACCTCCTGGCCGAGGTCGAGGCCGTCGCCGACCGGATGATGATCATCGGCGGTGGCCGGGTCCAGGCGCAGGGCACCCGCGCCGAGCTGCTCGCCGAGTCCGGGACCGTCGTCGAGGCCGCCGACCTGGTCGCGCTGGACACGGCGCTGCAGGGCGCCGGACTGACCATGCATCACCTCGACGGCGACCGTCGCCTCGTCGAGGCGCAGCCCGACGTCGTCGCCCGTGCCGCGCTGGACGGCGGCGTCGTGCTGCACCGGCTCGCCCCGGCGGACGGCGCGGGCCTCGAACGCCTGTTCTTCGAACTGACCGAGCCCACAGGAGCACTCGCATGAGCACCGTCGCCCTCACCGCACCGATCCCGGCGGACACCGCCGGCGTCCACACCCGACCCGCCCTCGGGCGCCTCGTCGGCGTCGAGCTGCGCAAGATGCTCGACACCCGCGCGGGCTTCTGGATGCAGGTCGCCACCGTCGTGCTCACCGCGATCATCGTGGTCGCCAGGTTCGCGACCGGCGACGCGGCCGACCACACCTTCGCCTCCGTCCTCGGCGACGGGCTGCTGCCGGCCGCCGTGCTGCTGCCGGTCGCCGGCATCCTCCTCGTCACCTCGGAGTGGTCCCAGCGCACCGGGATGATCACCTTCGCGCTGGTGCCGGTCCGATCCCGGGTCCTCGGCGCCAAGCTCGTCGCAAGCCTCGTCCTCGCCGTCGCGATGCTCGTCGTCAGCGTCGGCATCGTCGCCGCGGGCGTGCTCGTCGCGGCGCCGGGCGTCGACGGCGCCTGGACCGACGCCGGGACCCTGATCGCCCAGTCCGCCGTCTACCTCACGGCCGGGATGGTCACCGGCGTCGCGTTCGGGATGGTCCTGCTCGCGTCGGCACCCGCCATCGTCGCGCTCTTCGCGCTGCCGATCGCGTGGACGGCCGTGGCCTCGCTGTCCTTCCTGACCGACGCCGCCCCGTGGCTGGACACGCGCCTCGCGCTCGCCCCGATGCACGAGGAGGTCATGAGCGCCACCCAGTGGGCACACGCGGCGACCGCGCTCGCGATCTGGATGCTGCTGCCGCTCGCGATCGGGGCCTGGCGGATCACGCGGCGCGAGATCGCCGCGTGAACGGCGCGCGGGCGTAGAGTCGCGTCATGGATGCTCTTCTCCACGGTCCCGGCGAAGGCGAGCACCATGACGCCGGCTCCGCGCAGATCCTCATCAAGGCCGACGGCGAGCACACCGGCGGCTCGTTCTACCTCGCCGAGAGCACGCTGGCGCCGGGGTTCGCCGGCCCGCCGCCGCACCGCCACCGCCGGCTCCACGACATGTTCTACGTGCTCGAGGGCACGCTGACGCTGCTGCTCGGCGAGGAGACGGTCGAGGCGGGCCCGGGCTCCTTCGCCTGCGTGCCTCCCGGCGTCGTGCACACGTTCCGCAACGACAGCGACGGCCCGGTCCGGCTGCTGAACTTCAACACCCCGGCAGGCTTCGAGCACTACATGCGCGACCTGGCCGAGGCGGCGCGATCGGGTCCGCTCACGCCGGACGTCATCGGGCGCGTCGCGTCCCGGTACGACTTCGACTTCGCCTAGCCGGCTTCACGGCAGGAGCGGCCGCAGGAAGCTCCGCTCGTAGCGCCGCACGCAGCCCGACTCGTCCCGGATGCGGTCGGCGTCGATGAAGTCCGGGTCGACGCCGAACCGCTCGCGATAGCGCTCGTACTCCGCCAGGCTCGGGAAGCTGAACAGCGCGTACGCGATGTCGCTCGCGCCCTCCGCCGGCAGGAAGTACCCGTGGTGGATGCCGCCGTGGCGCGCGACGAGCTCCATCCACCGCTGCGCGAAGCGCTCGAAGGCATCGAGCTGCTCGGGAACGATCTCGTAGCGGACGTGGCAGGTGATCACGCGGGCGCCGCGGCCTGGGCCTGCAGCGCGCCCCGCAGCGCCTCCACGCGCTCCTCGACCATCCGCACGGACAGGGCGCCTGCGGGGCGGCCATGTCCCACGCGTGAAAGGCCCCCGGGTACACGTGCAGCTGCGTCGGGACCCCGGCCCGGAGCAGGCGCGCGGCGTAGTCGATGTCCTCGTCGCGGAACGTCTCGAGCTCGCCGACCTGGATGAGCGCCGGCGGCAGGCCCGAGAGGTCGGTCGCCCGCGCGGGCGCCGCGTAGTGGTCGACGGCGTCGGTGCCGACGCGATCCCCGAGATACGCCTTCCAGCCCGAGACGTTGTGCTCGCGGCCCCAGCTGAGGGCCCCGCCGAACTCCTGGGCCGACGGGGTCGCGTCGCGGTCGTCGAGCATCGGGTAGACGAGCAGCTGGAACGCGACGTCCGGGCCGCCGCGGTCACGCGCCATGAGCACGGTGCCGGCTGCGAGCCCGCCGCCCGCGCTCGCGCCGCCGACCGCGATCCGCGCGGGATCGATGCCCAGCTCGGCAGCGTTGTCGGCCATCCAGCGCAGCGCCGCGTAGCAGTCCTCCACCGGGGCGGGATGCGGATGCTCGGGGGCGAGGCGGTACTCGACGTTGACGACGACGCAGCCGACGGCTTCCGCGTAGGCGTCGCAGGCGAGGTCGTCCTGGTCGATGTTCCCGAAGATCATCCCGCCGCCGTGGATCCAGAGGAGCGCGGGCAGCGTGCCGGTCGCGTCGACGGAGCGATGGACCCGCACCGGGACCTCGCCGCCCGGGCCGGGCGCGGTGCGGTCCTGGCGGACGACGCGGTCGTTCGCGGGGACGTCGGCCATCGCCTCGGCGAACAGCGCCGCCGACGTGGTCCGCATCGTCGCGAGCGTCTCCCCGCTCAGGTCCTTCGCCTCGAAGCCCAGCGCCTGGTAGAGCACCAGGCCGTCACGCAGCTCCGGATCGATCCTCTCCTCGAACCCCACGTCGCTCCCCTCGTCGCGGTCCAGTCGCCCCGACGCTATCGCCATCTCCGTAGGCTTGGCCGACCGACCGGGGAGAGGCATGGCGACGACCGAGAGCACGTGGACCTTCGAGCGCATCAGCGGGTTCGACCGCGAAGGGCTCCTCGACCTGTGGCGCACGCTGCCGGCCCCGGATCCGGCGGCGATGGAAGGCGAGTTCTCGCCCTGGATACCGCCGTACTTCGCGGAGGCGTTCCGCGGGTTCCTGACGTCGCAGGGCCAGGACGACTGGTACGGCAAGGCGTACACGCGCGGCGAGGGCCACAACATCTGGCAGATCGGCCCGGACGTCGTCCGCAGCCTGCGCTTCGCCTGGGACATCCGGCCGTCCGGCCTCGACGGCGGCCCCGCGCTCGTCATGGACTACCCCGCGTTCGACAACCCGGCCGGTGCGTGGGGGCTCATCGACGAGGTCCGCGAGCTGGGCCCCGGGCTCCTGCTCGGGATCTACTCGACCGACACGCCGGCCGAGGGCTTCACGCCGGTCGCCGACCCCGCGACGGGCCGGACCCGGCACGAGGTCTTCGGCCTGCACGGGCCCACCGGTCCGTGGGTCGGCGTGGACGACCCGTCCGCCGAGGCGCGCTGACGGGTAGGGCGAGTCGGTGGCCACGTACCTGGTCAACCCCGCAGGCCTCGAGCACGCCATCCAGCTGATCGACGCCCGGCAGTACGTCCTCGACAGCCAGTGGGGGGACGTCCAGCCCAAGGCCGAGCAGGAGAACGCCTACCTCGAGAAGCACTCCTGGGAGGAGTACGCCGGGTGGTTCCTCGGCCTCACCGAGGGCGCCACCGAGGGGACCAAGGGGCGCTGCGCATTCGTCTTCGGCGACTTCCGCCGCATCCACCGCAGCGGGATCATCGCCTGCCACTACCGCGCCGCCGAGTGGCGTCACAAGGAGATCGAGCTGGCCGCTCACGATCTCCTCCAACGCCTCGACGCGAAGAGCGGCTGACCGTAGGATTGTCGGACGAGACGTCAACGAGGTCTGGGGGAGAACCGTGGCCACTGTCCTGCCTGCCGGGGTTTCGGAGGGCGATGTCGAGAAGGCGATCGAGGCCTTCGTCGACGTGCTCGGCGCCGATGCGGTGATGACCGACACCGAGGCGCTGCGCGAGTTCCGCGATCCGTACGCCTACAAGCAGTCCGACGAGTGGGACGCCTCCGCAGCCGTCTCCCCCACGACCACCGAGCAGGTCCAGGCGATCGTGCGGATCGCCAACGAGCACGGCATCCCGCTGTGGACCATCGGACAGGGCCGCAACAACACCTACGGCGGGGCGGCACCCCGCGTGCGCGGCTCGGTCATCGTGAACATGCGCGAGATGAACCAGGTCCTCGAGGTCAACGAGGAGCTCTGCTACGCCGTGGTCGAGCCCGGCGTGCGCTGGTTCGATCTGCACGACGCCCTCGAGGCCGCCGGCGGGAACTGCTGGCTGCTCGATCCCCGACCTGGGCTGGGGCAGCGTCGTCGGCAACACCCTGGAGTACGGGCGCGGCTACATCCCGTACGGCGACCACGCCACGAACGTCTGCGGCATGGAGGTCGTGCTGCCCGACGGCGAGGTGCTGCGCACCGGCATGGGCGGCCAGACCGGCAACGAGGCCTGGCACGTCTACCAGCACTCCTACGGCCCGTCGCTGGACCGCCTGTTCATGCAGAGCAACTTCGGGATCGTCACCCAGATGGGCGTCTGGATCATGCCCCGCCCGGAGGTCTACGCCGCATGCGGCGCGACCTGGGAGGGCGAGGAGGCGCTCGAGGCGATGGTCGACGCGCTGCGCACCCTCATGCTCGAGGGGATCATCCGCAACTACCCCATCATGGGCCGCGGGATCGGCGTCGGCATGGACGCGAAGCCGCTTCATCGACTCCTCGGATCCCACGTGGCGGCTGCGCTTCGCGCTCTACGGGCGCCAGGCGATCGTCGACGCGCACTGGGCGATCGCGCAGGAGACGCTCGGCGCGATCCCCGGCGTCGAGGTGACCTGCCACCAGATGCCGGGCACCGAGCGCCACGCCGAGGCCCGCGGCCACGACGAGCAGGTCCAGTGCGGCATCCCGGAGATGGACCTCATGGACCTCTTCAAGACGCCCTACGGCGAGGAGACCGGGCACCTCGACTTCTCGCCCGTCGGCCCGCTCAACGGCAAGGACGTCGTGAAGACGTTCAAGCTCGTCCGCGAGCTGTACGACCGCCATGGCTGGTCGTACCTCGGCGGCCTGCTCATGTCCCCGCGCAACGTCATCCACGTCACGACGACGTTCTTCGACCCCAACGACGAGGAGCAGACCCGCGAGGTCTACGCGGCCTACGACGAGATGGTGCTCGAGCTCGCGAAGGTCAACAAGGTCCCGTACCGCACGAACATCCACCACATGGACCTCGTGGCCGACCAGCTCGACTTCAACGACCACATCCAGCGCCGGACGAGCGAGCGCATCAAGGACGCGCTCGACCCGAACGGGATCCTCTCGCCCGGCAAGCAGGGGATCTGGCCCGCGAACAGGCGGTAGGCCAGGCGCCATGTCCGGTCCGTACTTCGACGACCTCGCCGTCGGCGACGTCGTCGACGACGCCCCGGCGCTCACGCTGACCGACGGCCACGCGGCGCTGCACCAGGCGATCCTCGGCGACCGGATGCGGCTGCCGCTCGACGCGTCGCTCGCACGCCGCGTCCTCGGGCGCGACGCCGTGCCCGCGCACCCCGGGCTCGTCTGCGACGTCGCGATCGGCCAGTCGACCCTGTTCACCCGGCGCGTGCGGGCGAACCTGTTCTACCGCGGGCTCGCTCTGCACCGCCTCGTCGTGCTCGGTGACACGCTGCGCACGACGACGGGTGTGGTCGCGCTGCGGGAGAACACCCGACGGCCGGGCCGCGCGCCCACCGGCCTGGCGGTGCTGCGCATCACCACCGTCGACCAGGAGGACCGCCCGGTCCTCGACTTCCTGCGCTGCGCGATGCTGCCGCTGCGTGAGGGCGCCCCGGAGACCGGCCACGCCGCCGACGTCGCCGCGGTGACGCTGGACGGCCCCGCCCCGTCACCCGCCGCCGCGCTGGAGGGCGTCGACCTGGGCGCGTTCCGGGCGGCGCTCCCGTCCGGCCGGCACTTCGACGCCGTGGCCGTCGGGGACGCGTGGGAGGTCGAGGGCGGCGACGTCGTCTCCTCGGCGCCGGAGCTGGCGCGCCTCACGCTCAACGTGGCGATCGCCCACCACGACGCCGCGGCCGCCGGCGGGACCCGGCTCGTCTACGGCGGGCACACGATCGGGATCGCCGCGTCGCAGATCACCCGCGTGCTCCCGGAGCTCGTGACGATCGTCGGCTGGGAGGGGTGCGACCACACGGGCCCCGTGCACGAGGGCGACACGCTGCACAGCACCGTCACCGTCACCGCCACCGACCCGCTCCCGGGCGGCGGCGGGCTCGTGGGCCTGCGCTCGATCGTCCGGGCGGCGCGGCCCGGCGGCGAGGCCGAGGACGTCCTCGACTGGCGGCTGACCGGGGTGCTCGCCTAGGCCGAACCGAAGAGCACGCGGCGCGGGTTCTCCGTCCACATGAGCTCGAGGACCTCGCGCTCGATCCCGGCGGCGACCGCCGCGTCGGCGAACTCCTCGAAGATGAACGTGAGGCCCGGCCCTCCGAGCGCCCACTGGTGCGACCGCTGGCTGACGTCCTGGGACAGGAGGATGCGCTCGCCGTGCCCCAGGTCGACGAGCGCCTTGAGGTAGTCGACGCGCCGCATCAGCTCGTGCTCGGCGATCGCGCCGCCGCTCTTCACGGCCATCATGCAGTCGTACTCGACGTAGACGCCGCGCTCGAGCAGGTCGATCGAGTACTGCAGGGCCTTCACGGTGTCGGTGTGGCCGACGACGATCCGCGAGGGATCGACGCCCTCCTCGGTGAGGATGTCGATCTGCGTGCCCCCGGTCGGGAACGTCGGCGCGTGGGTCGTGACCATGACGCCCGTCCGCGCGGCCGCGCGGCCCGAGGCGCGGAACGAGCGCTCCTCGCGCGCGGTGATGTACGGGAGGTCCGAGGCGACCTCGCCGACGAACCCGGCCCGGACGCCGGTGCCGGGGATCTCCTCCTCGAGATCGGCGACGAGGTAGCGCGCGATCTGCTCCGTCGACGTGCGCTCGAACCAGTCGGCGTCGAGGTAGTGGTCGAAGTAGTGGCCGGTGCCGAGGATCACCGTCGCCCCGGTCTCCTCCGCCATCGCCTTCGTGGCGAGGACGTTGGCGACCGAGCGCGACCCCGTGACCGGGTTCTGGACCTGGTGCTCGGGGTCGGCGTCGAAGTAGACGGGCGCTGCGTGGTTGCTGAGCTCCGCGTTGGTGACGTCGAGGATCGTGCGGCCGCCCGCGGCGAGGAAGCGCTCGATGTCCGCCTTGCGCTCCTCCCAGACCGTCATGTAGCCGTCGCGCGGCTCGGTCGGGCTCATGTTGATGAAGACGTGCTCGTGCGGGAGCGTGATCCCCAGCGCCTCCGGCCCGACCGGGCCGGTCACCGACTGCACCGTGCTCAGCATCCAATTCACCCTACATTGGATGCACTTCGCGGACGCATCCGGCAGGCGCACACACGCAGCCGATCGACGTGCGCGCACCATTGCCTCGCGACCCGCCCAGCGCGGACGATCTCCCCGACATGACAGACAGCAGAGGAGGAGGACGAGGACCTTGGTGATCGCAGCGGACTATCCGTTCATGGACTTGCTCTGGAGCATGATCATCTTCTTCGCGTGGGTGGCGTGGATCTGGATCCTGATCGTGATCCTGACCGACGTCTTCCGCCGGCACGACATCGGTGGTTGGACGAAGGCGTTGTGGACGATCTTCCTGGTCGTCATCCCGTTCCTCGGGGTGCTCGTGTATCTCGTCGCCCAGCACGACGGGATGGCCGAGCGCCAGCAGAAGGACGTGCAGGCCCAGCAGGCCCAGTTCGACAGCTACGTGCGCCAGGCGGCCGGCACCGGCGGCGGCGGGCCGGCGAGCGAGATCGCGAAGGCCAAGGAGCTGCTCGACAGCGGTGCGATCACCCAGTCGGAGTTCGACACGCTCAAGGCGAAGGCAGTGGCATGAGGCGCAAGCGCCGCGGCCGCATCGCGAGCGCGGTGCTCAGCGTCCAGGTCGCGGCGTGGGTCGGTCGGGGCGTGTGGCGCATGCGGCGCGGCAACGCGCCGTGGCGCCCGGTGCGCCACGGCCTGCGCCGCCGCTGAGGTCACCCGCCGAAGTCGCCTCCGCCGAAGTCCCCGCCGCCGAAGTCGCCGCCCCCGAAGTCCCCGCCGCCGAATCCGCCGCCGTCGGAGCCGCCGAAGGAGTCCCCGCCGCCCCAGCCGCCGCCGATCATCGAGCCGAACAGGATGCCGGGCAGGAACCCGCCGAAGCCGCCGAACATGCCGCCCGCGTAGTAGCCGCCGTAGTAGCCGGGCGCCTGGTAGTACGGCATCCGCTCGCCGCCCACGGTCACCTGGCGGCTGTCGGGCTCCTCGCCGGCCTCGAGTCGGGCGGCGTCCGCCGCGCAGACCGGCACCTCGCGCTTGGACCCCCACTCGGGCTCCCACTCGACGTCGGTCACCGACGGGCCGTGGCGCGGGTCGAAGAAGCAGGGCGGGCGGCGCTCGGGCTCGTCACGGCCGGCGAGATGCGCCTTGGCCGCCGCCAGCGCGAAGCGACCCTCCTCGAGCGCCTGCCCGATGGGCTGGAACGCCGCGCTCGTCCTGGCGAGGTCGAGGCCCTCCTCGGCGCGGGTGTAGGCCAGGACCGCCTCCCCGTAGCGCTCCTTCGCGCGCGGGTCCGCGCCGGGCATGTCGACGTCGATCTCCAGCAGCCGGATGTCCTCGCCGATGGCGTCGAGATCGTCACGCGCCACCTTGTGCAGCTCGGCGACCTCGGCCGCCTGGCGCGCCTTGCGCTTGCGCTGCGAGCGCCAGGCCAGCAGGCCGCCGCCACCCGCGATGACGGCGAGGATCGCGAGGAGACCGCCACTCGAGCCGCCACCGCCGTCACCCCCGCTGGGCCGCGCGTCGGCCACCGAGGGGACGAACGCGCCGAGCGTCCCGGCCGCGTCGTCCTCGCGGCCCTGCGACGCGTCCTGGATGAGCTGCGTCGCCTGGCCGGAGCGCAGGTCCGTGCTCGCGGCGCTCCAGGTGCCGTCGACGTCGGCCGCGTACGTGCCGTTGACCCGGGCCTGCTCGCCGATCCGCTGCGCGACGTTCCCGGTGCCTGCGCCGGCCGGGAGCACCGCGACGAACGTGCGACCGCCCGACTCCTGGATGCTCGAGGCGATCTCGTTCGCCTCCGCCTCGGAGAGCGCATCGCGCGCGTCGGGATGGACGTAGACCGTCGTGCCGCTGCGCACCGCAGCCGCCGCGTCGCTGATCGGCGACGACGTCTTCAGCGACTGCGCGGCCGCCGGCGCGGCGGTGAGCGCCACGATCGCGATGAGGACCAGCAGCAGACGCACCATGTACCAATGATGCCCGGATGCGGGATGTCTGCACGCGAACCGGTCACGACCAGCAACATCAGCTGCGGTGTGGCGCGGTGCTCCGCGGACAACGGCGCGGAGCCGCCTACGTCACGTTCCGCAAGGACGACTCCGGCTAGGTTGCCGGGGATGGCGCACCGGCCGATCAGGGTCGTCCCCGCGGCCGCGCTCCGAGAGGGGTTCGAGGCGATCCGCCGCGAGGCCCACGTCCCCACCTCGTTCCCGCCCGAGGTCGAGGCGGAGGCGCGCGCCGTCGGCACGTCGCAGACGGGCGATCGCGTCGACGTCCCCTTCGTGACCATCGACCCGCCGGGGTCGCGCGACCTCGACCAGGCGCTGCACATCGAGCGGCGCGGGGACGGGCACCGCGTCCGCTACGCGATCGCCGACGTCGCGGCGTTCGTCGCGCCCGGCGGCGCGCTCGACGCCGAGGCCCACGCGCGCGGCGTCACCGTCTACGCGCCCGATGCGAAGACGCCGCTGCACCCGCTCGCCCTGTCGGAGGGCGTCGCGAGCCTGCTCCCGGGGCAGTGGACCCCGGCCGTCCTGTGGACGCTCGACCTCGACGGCGCCGGGAACCTCGTCGCCACCGACGTCGCCCGCGCCGAGGTCCGCAGCGTCGCGCAGCACACCTACGCCGACGTCCCGGCGCCGGTCGCCGAGCTGCTCGCGGAGGTCGGGGAGCGTCGTCTGGCGCTGGAGATCGCGCGCGGCGGCGTGCAGCTCGAGATCCCCGAGCAGGAGGTCGTGCGCGAGGACGGGTCGTGGACCGTCCGCTACCGGGTGCCGCTCGCGACCGAGGACCACAACGCGCAGGTCTCGCTGCTCACCGGCATGGCGGCCGCCCAGCTCATGCTCCGTGCCGGGACCGGCATCCTCCGGACCCAGCCGCCGCCCGACGAGCGCTCGCTGGAGCGCCTGCGCCGCCAGGCCCACGCGCTCGGCGCGTCGTGGCCGCGCTCGATGTCCTATCCCGACTTCGTGCGCAGCCTGGATCCCGCGCTGCCGGCCCATGCCGCGCTCATGCACGAGGCGGCGGGCGTCGGCCGCGGCGCGGGCTACACCGCGTTCGACGGCGAGCCGCCCGTCGACGCCGAGCACTTCGCGATCGCCGGCGCGTACGCCCACGCGACCGCGCCGCTGCGGCGCCTGCAGGACCGCTACGTCTCCGAGTGCTGCCTCGCCGCGTCGGCGGGCACCCCGATCCCCGACTGGGTGCACGCCGGGCTCGCCGCGCTGCCCGACGTCATGACGGCGGCGGGGCGGCGCGCCGGGACCGTCGAGCGCGGGGTGGTCGACCTCGTCGAGGCGGCGCTGCTCTCCGGCCGCGAGGGCGACGTCTTCCCGGCGGTCGTCGTCGACGAGAAGCTCGTGCAGCTCGCCGAGCCCGCGGTGCGCGGCAAGCTCGACGGCCACGCGCCCACGCCGGGCAACGACGTGACCGTCCGCCTCGAGCTCGCCGACCTCGCGACGCGCAGCGTCCGCTTCACGTCGGTCTGAACGGGCGCTCAGGCGTACCTTCCCCCCATGGCTCGCGACGTCCACACCATCGGCCTCGTCGTCCACCCGTCCCGCGACATCGACAACGCGCTGACGAGCGTCCGCGCCTGGGCCCAGGCGCACGGCGCCCGCCTCGGCCAGGTGCTCGTCCCCGGGCAGGACCGCCGGGTCGCCGACCCGGTCGAGCCGGGCGACTGCGCCGTGCTGCTCGCCATCGGCGGGGACGGCACCGTGCTCGGGGCGCTCGACCGCGCCGGCTCGACCGGCACCCCCGTGCTCGGGATCGCCATGGGCAGCCTCGGAGCGCTCACGTCCGCGCCCGCGTCGGAGATCAGCGCGGCGCTGGACCGCCTCGCGGGCGACGATTGGGAGGCGCGCCAGCTCACCGGCCTCGCGATCGAGCGCGACGGCGTCCGCGTCGACACCGCGATCAACGACGTCGTCGTCGTGCGGCGCGGCTCCGGGCAGGTGATCCTCGCCATCGACGTCGACGGGGATCCCTACGCGCGGACGGCGGGCGACGGCGTGATCGTCGCGACGGCGCTGGGGTCGAGCGCGTACACGCTCGCCGCCGACGGCCCGCTGCTGGCGTACGACCACGGCGGGATGGTCGTCACGCCGCTCGCCGACCACGCCGGCTTCGTCCCGCCCGTCGTCCTCAGCGGGTCGAGCGTCGTGACCATCACCGTCGACGGCGGATGGCTGGGCGCGCGGGTGGAGGTCGACGGCCAGGTCGTGCAGGACGACACGGGGCCGGGTGAGCAGGAGGAGTTCCGCCTGGACATCTCCGTCGACGCCGGCGGGGCGCGGCTGCTCGACTTCGACGGCGAGACGCGGATCGCCGGCCTGCGCCGTCGCGGCGTCATCGCCGACAGCCCGCGGTTGAAGGCACGGGACGCCAGGGAGGCCAAGACCGCGAAGACGCCGCGGGTCAGCCGGTCCTGGTAGCGGCGTGCTCGTCGCCGCAGTCCGACGTCTCGGTGGACCGACTCAGCGCGCCGGCAGGCGCGCCTCGATCACGATCTCCACCTCGTCGCGGACCTTCAGCGCGCCCATCAGCCCGCGATACGGCGTGATCCCCCAGTCGGTCTGGGCCAGCGGGATGGTCCCGCTGACGCGGCCATCCGCATCGACATCCAGTCGCGCGGTGACGGGGCGCGTCGTCCCTGCGATCGTGAGCTCGCCCTCGACGACGAGCGGCCCGTCCCCGTCGGACGACCGCACGGTGCTGCTGCGAAACGCGATCGGCTGCCCGCGCAACACCTTGTCGTCGATGGTCTTGGCGATGTCGCGCCGGTCCTTGTCGGTGAGCGGCTTGACGCCGCGGACCCCCTCGCGTACCTCGAGCGAGCGCGCGTCGGCGGTCAGCTCGACCGTCGACGCATCCAGATCGACGGTCGCCTCCCAGCGCGTCACCTCGATCACGAGGTCATGACCCACCTTCGCGGCGACCCCTTCGCGGTAGGTCTTCACGAGGAGCCGACCGGTGTCCGGCCCCTGCTGCAGCGAGCCCATCACGCCCTCTTTCAGTGGAGTGGCTCTGGCGAGACTCCCACAAACGGGCGCCTCAGGGGGACGACCAGAGCGCGGCGCTGGCCCGGCGCGCGCCCTCCCCCAGCGCGTCGAGCTTGGCCCACACGATGCGGCGGTCGAGCTCGTCGGTGATCGCGAAGGAGGCGAAGCCGCAGTCCGAGCCCGCGATGACGCGCTCCCGGCCGACGACGCTCGCGTACTTCAGGATCCGCTCCGCGACCGTGTCGGGGTGCTCGACCAGGACGGTGGAGTGGCTGATCACGCCGGGGATGAGGATCTTGTCGTCCGGCAGGCCGGCGTCCTCCCAGACGCGCCACTCGTGCTCGTGGCGCGGGTTCGCCGCCTCGAAGGAGTAGGCGCCGGCGTCGATCTCCAGGACCAGGTCGACGATGTCGCGCAGCTCCATGTCGTGGACCCGCGGGCCCATGTTGATCGAGTAGCAGGTGTGGAACCGGATCCGCTCGGGCGGGATGCCGCGCAGCGCGTGGTTCAGCGCCTCCACGCGCGTGCGCGCCCACGCGCGGGTGTCGTCGACGGACCAGTCTGCGTGCATCGCGTACTGGGTCAGCAGGCCCGGGTCGTCGATCTGCAGCAGGAAGCCGGCGTCGACGATCGCGAGGTACTCCTCGCGCATCGCCTCGCCGATCGCGTACAGGAACTCCTCCTGCGTGTCGTAGAAGGCGTTCTCCTGCCAGCCTTCGACGTTCGTCGGCGAGATCGCCGTCATGAAGACCTCCTCGGCGCCCGAGCCCGCCGTCGCCTCCCCGAGGTGGGCGATGTCGGCGGCGATCGCGTCGTGCCCGGTGTAGGTGACCGGGCCGGTCGCGCGCATGTGCATCGCGAACGCCGCGCCGCTCTTCACGGCGGACTCGTAGAACTCGGGGAAGTCGCGCGCCTCCCGCGACTCGCCCCACGGGTTGCGGGCGCTGTCGGTGATCGGCTCGAAGCCGCCGAGACGGTCGTTGACGTAGGCGAGGAAGCTCGTCTTGCCGACCTCGCCGTCGTTGACGACGTCGATCCCCCGGTCGCGCTGCAACCCGACGACCTCGGTCACGGCCTCGCCGACGCGGGCGCCGAGCGCCTCCTCGTCGACCGCCCCGCCCTCCTCCTTCTCCAGGAGCGTCGCGAGCAGGTCGCGAGGCCTGGGCAGGCTGCCGACGTGCGTCGCCAGCATCCGTGTCGTGCTCCGATGCATCGCGCGATCGTATCGTTCTGCGGGCAAGATTCCGCACAACGACACTCCTGACCGGAGGGAGACAGGCATGCCGACCGTGAGCGTGCGGTACATCGTCGACGACGTCGACGCGGCCATCGGCTTCTACACCGGGCACCTCGGCTTCACCGAGGTGATGCACCCCGCACCGCCCTTCGCGATGCTCGAACGCGGCGACCTGCGGCTGGTGCTCAGTGCGCCGAACCGCGGGCCGGGCGGCGGCCAGATCCAGCCGGGCGCAGTGCCGGAGCCCGGCGGGTGGAACCGGTTCTGCCTCGAGGTGGAGGACGTCGACGCCATCGCCGGCACGCTGCGCGCGGCCGGCGTCGCCTTCCGCACGGACGTCGTCGACGGGGTCGGCGGCAGGCAGGTCCTCGTCGAGGATCCGTCCGGAAACCCGGTCGAGCTGTTCCAGCCGACGCGGCCGGAGGCGCGCCTGCAGCGGTCCGACTGACCCGGCGAGCCCCCGCGGCGACCCGTCATGATCCGTCGATGACGGTGACCGGCGACGCCGCCGAGACGACGACGTCCGGCCTGACCGAGGCGGAGGCCGCCAAGCGACTCGCCGAGCGCACGACGCCGCACGAGCAGGGAGCGAGCCGCTCCTACCGCTCGATCGCGATCGCGAACACCTTCACGGTGTTCAACCTGATCCTCGCGATCTTCGGGGCGATGACGATCGTGTTCGGCAACCCCAAGGACGCGCTGTTCCTCGGGATCCTCGTCGCGAACACGTCGATCGGGACGTTCCAGGAGGTCCGCGCCAAGCGCGCCCTCGACAAGCTCGCGGCGCTCGTCGCGCCGACCGTGACCGTCATCCGCGACGCGCGCCGGCGGGAGATCCCGATCGAGGAGGTCGTCACCGGCGACGTCGTGCGCGCGCAGAGCGGCGACCAGATCGTGGCCGACGGGACGCTCCTGCAGGTCGACGGGCTGGCCCTGGACGAGTCGAACCTGACCGGCGAGTCCGAGCCGGTCGTCCGCGGCGTGGGCGACCCGGTGCTGTCCGGCTCCTTCGCGGTCGAGGGCGCCGGGACCTACGAGGCGACCGCGGTGGGCGCCGACAGCCGCGCCGCCCGGCTGGCGGCCACGGCCAAGGCCTTCCGCCATCCCCGCTCGCCGCTCGAGAAGGCGATGGACCGGCTGCTCATCATCCTCGTGTCGGTGATGGTGCCGCTCGGCGTCGCGCTGGCGATCTCGCTCGCGATCCGCGACGTCAGCCAGGCGCAGGCGGTCGAGACGCTGACGGCGGCGATCGTGAACATCGTCCCCGAGGGGCTCATCCTGCTCGTGTCGCTCACCGCCGCGGTCTCGGCGGCGAAGATGGCCCGCCGCGGCGTCCTCGCGCAGCAGCTCAACGCGATCGAGTCGCTCGCGTCGGTCTCGGTGCTGTGCACGGACAAGACGGGGACGCTGACCGAGGCGTCGCTGCGCGTCGTCGAGCTCGTGCCCGCCGGCGAGGTCGACCGCGACGAGCTGGCCCGGTCGCTCGGCGTGTTCGCCGCCAGCTCGCCGTCGCGCAACGCGACGCTCGAGGCGGTCCACGAGGCGGGGCTGGCGGGCGACGACGCCGCCGTGGAGCCGTCGGCGCAGGTCCCGTTCTCCTCGCGGCGGCGCTGGAGCGCCTTGGAGGTCGGCGGCGAGCGGCTGGTTCTCGGCGCGCCCGAGGCGCTGCTCGCCGTGGACGGCGACGACCCGCTGCGCGGCCGCGCGACGGAGGAGGCCGCCACCGGCAGGCGCGTGCTCGCGCTCGCCGCGGCCGGGGCGCCGCTCCCGCCCGCCGCGCCCGACGCGCCGCTGCCCCAGCCGCTGCGCCCGCTGGGCGTCGTCGTGCTCGCGGAGCGGCTGCGCGCGAACGCCGGCGAGACGGTGGCGTTCTTCGCCGCGGAGGAGGTCGGGCTCAAGGTCGTGTCGGGCGACAGCCCCGCCACCGTCGGCGCGATCGCCCGCGACGCCGGCATCCCGGCGGAGTCGGCCGCCCTGGACGGCGGCGCGCTCCCCGAGGGCGACGAGGCGCTGCTGGACGCGGTGCGGGCCGCGCCCGCGATCGGGCGCATCTCGCCCGAGGACAAGGCGCGGGTCGTGCGCGTCCTCGCCGAGTCGGGCGACTACGTGGGGATGCTCGGCGACGGCGTCAACGACGTCCCCGCGCTCAAGCAGGCGCGCCTGGCCATCGCCCAGGGCAGCGGCACGCAGATGGCCCGCGCGGTCGCCGACCTCGTGCTCGTCTCCGGCGAGTTCGGCGAGGTGCCGCGGATGGTCCACGAGGGCCGCCAGATCCTGCGCAACATCCAGCGGGTCGCGCGGCTGTTCGTCACGAAGGCGCTGTTCACCGCGTTCCTGCTCGTGACGATCGCGTTGCCCAGCGGGGTCTTCCCGCTGCTGCCGCGGCAGTTCACGCTGACGTCGTCGCTCACGATCGGCGTGCCGGCGTTCTTCCTCGCACTCGCGCCGTCCACCGGGCCCTGGCGACCGGAGGGCTTCCTCAAGGCGATCGCCCGCTTCTCGATCCCGGCGGGTCTCGCGACCGGCATCGGGATCCTCACCGCGTACCTCGTCGCCCGCCACGCGTTCGACACCTCGCTCACCGAGGCGCGGACGGTGACCGCGGCGACGGTCGTCACCGCGGGCCTCGCGGTCGTCATGGCGCTCGAGGACGAGCCGGGCCGCCGGCGCCTGCTCGTCGCCGGGCTCTGCGCGCTCATGGCGCTCGGCTTCGTGATCGTGTCGGCCCTGCCGATCGGGCGCGAGTTCTTCGACCTCGCGACGCCGACGAGCGAGATGGTCGCGTCGTGGGCGATCGGCGCCGCGGTCACCATCGTGCTGCTCGTGATCGCGCTGCGCGCCGTGCGCCTGCTCGACGCACGCGCCGAGCAGCAGGCCTAGAGCCTCTCCACCACCTCGGCCATGTGGCGGTGCCCGAGGATCTCGTAGCCGATGACCGTCACCGCGGGCGCCAGCGCGAGCACGATGAGGCACACCGCCACGCTCACCCCGGACGCCGCGAGCACGACGGACAGGACCAGCAGGCCCGCCGTCGCCGTGACGAGGGCGAGGTGGAACGGGTCGTGCGCCCGCATGAGGATCGAGTACAGGATGTAGAAGGCGGTCACGAAGACCGCGAACGGGATCGCGACGCTGAGCACGACCGCGACCGGCCCGATCTCCGCCTCGCCCTCCAGGGCGTAGGCGGCGACGTGCAGGCCCCCGCCCATCCCGGCCAGCCCGGCGAAGACGAACAGGTGCCCGTAGCCGAAGGTGAAGCCGCGCTCGCGATGGCGGACGAGCGGCTCGGCCCAGGGGACCGCGAAGTACGCCCACCAGGAGCCGAACGTGAGACCGACGCCGGCGAGGGCCAGCAGCGCGGCGTCGACGGTCCAGCCCGCCTCCCCGTGCACGACGGCGTTGATCGACGCCACCGTGCCGATGATCACCTCGCCGAGCGTGATGATGACGAGCAGCCCGTAGCGCTCGGCGATGTGATGGGCGTGCCACGGCGTCTGCGACTTGCGCTCGGCCACGAACGGGCCGGCCATCTCGAACGCGACGAGCAGGGCGAACAGCACCAGGGTCGGAGCCACGCCGGGCGACACGATCGCGAGCAGCACCCAGCCGACCTGCGCGATGCCCACCGAGGCCATGTAGGAGCGCGCCGCGGGCGCGTGGTCGGGGTCGTGGCGCGAGACCTGCCACCACAGGAAGACGAGCGGGACGCGCATGACGACGTACCCGGCGACCACGACGCCGAGCGCCATGTCCTCGCCGTGGTCGAGCGACTCGAACATCTGCGGCAGGCCGAGCGAGACCACGATCACACCGACCATCTGCACCATCGTCGCCAGGCGGAAGACCCAGTCGTCGGTGTCGTAGGCCGACGCGAACCACGAGTAGTTCACCCACGCCCAGCTGACCGCGAACGCGGCGATCACGAAGCCGCCGACGCCGGCCGCCACGTGATCGTCGGCGACGAAGTGGGCGAGCTCGTCCGACGCCGTCCCGAAGGCGACGACGATCGTCAGGTCGTAGAGGAGCTCCAGCGGCGTCGCTGTGCGGTGGTGCTCCTTGGGGTCACGTCCGCTGAAGCGGCGCCGGCCATGGCGGCGGACGTCGGCGAGGGTCGGCATGCAGCGATTCTCGCCGTAGACGCAGTGAGACGCGGCCCCGAGCCACTCTGGGGTGCTCTCCACCGGTCTTCGCGCTCCGCAAGCGGTTCGCGTCGTCCTGGCTTCAGAGCGGCGGGCCTCACATCCCCTGGCCTCGCTCTCTGCGGCTCGGTACCGCGTCTTGCGACCAACGTACGACGGGGCCCGAGGACCGGTCAACCCCGTCTCGTGGCAAATGCCGCAAACAGCGTCATTTTCGTTTACGACACCGCGTAGTCGATCTCGAGGAAGTCCGAGACCTCGGGGATCCAGCGGCCCTCGACGAACGCGACGTGCGTCGGGTGCTCGTTGTAGCCCGTGTAGGCGGCCTGGTCGGCGAACTCCATCGAGATGCCGAACGCGAAGCCGTTCTTGGGCGACACCTCGCGCAGGATCTCGAAGGCCTCGACGCCGTCGATCCGAGCCAGATCGGCGGCCGCGGCGAGGAACGCCGACTCCTCGTCGGAGCCGGCGGGATGGTTGAGCGCGAAGGCGACGGTGTGCCGGATGCGTACGCCGGTCAGCGTGGACATCGTGCGAGTCTAGGTCCCGGCCATGCCCGACTCCCCGCCCCTCTCGCGCGACGCCCGTGCGCTCCTCGCGCTGCTCCTGCTCGGCCAGTTCCTGGTCGTGCTCGACATCTCGGTCGTCAACGTCGCGCTGCCCTCCATCCAGAGCGCCCTGGGACTCAGCTCGACCGGCCTGCAATGGGTCGTCAACGGCTACACGATCGCCTACGCCGGCTTCCTGCTGCTCGGCGGCCGGCTCGCCGACGTCATCGGCCAGCGGCGGGCCTTCATGGCGGGGGTCGCGCTCTTCGCCGCCGGCAGCCTCGTCGGCGGACTCGCCGGCTCCTCCGGCGTCCTGCTCACGGGGCGCGTCGTGCAGGGGCTCGGCGCCGCCGTCCTCTCACCCGCGACGCTGACGATCCTGCTCTCGTCGTTCGCCGAGGGGCCGCAGCGCGCGCGGGCGATGGGCTGGTGGATGGCGATCGGCGCCGCGGGCGGCGCCACCGGCGGCCTGGTCGGCGGCGCGCTCACGGAGCTGCTGTCCTGGCGCTGGGTGCTGCTGGTGAACGTCCCGGTCGGGCTCGCGGTCCTCGCGATGGCGGCGCGGCTGCTCACCGACCGCGTCGTCGAGCACCGGCCGCGCCTGGACGTGCCGGGCGCCGTCACCGCCACCGCCGGTCTCGGCGCGCTCGTGTTCGGGATCACGCAGACCGAGGCGCACGGCTGGACCTCCGCGCAGACGCTCGTGCCCATCGCGGTCGCCGCTCGTGCTGCTGACGACGTTCGTCGCGCTCCAGCGCCGGGCACCGGAGCCGCTCCTGCCCTTGAGCCTCCTGCGGCTGCCCGGCCTCGCCGCGGCGAACGCGGTGACGCTCGTGTCCGCCACCGGGCTCTTCGCGGTGTGGTTCTTCCTGACGCTCTTCATGCAGGAGGTCCTCGGCTGGACCCCGCTCCAGGCCGGGGCCGGCTTCCTGCCACACACGTTCGCGATCATCCTCGGGACGCAGGTGACGACCCGGTGGCTCGCCGACCGCGACGCCCGCGTCGTCATCAGCTCGGCGTTGCTGGTGTCCACCGCGGGCTTCGTGCTCCTGTGGATGGCCGACGCCGGGACCGGCTACCTCCTGGGCGTGGCGCTGCCCGGCGTGCTCGTGATGTTCGGCGCGGGCGTCGCGTTCCCGCCGATCATCGGCGCCGCGACGGCCGGCGTGGCGCCGCAGCAGCACGGCGTGGCGTCGGGCGTCCTGAACACGACCCGCATGGTCGGCGGCGCGCTGGGGCTGGCCGTGCTCGCCACCGTGGCGGCGTCCAGGACGTCGCACGTCGCGGGCGGCGGGCCGGTCGACGCCGACGCGCTGGTCGCCGGGTTCCAGGCGGCCTACCTCGTCGCCGCCGGCGCGATGCTGCTCGCCGCCGTGCTGGCGTGGCTGCTGCCTGCGCGGCGCCGGTCGCCGAGGCCGGTCCCGCCGGTCGCCACGCGCCCCCACGCCGACCAGGTCGCGTAGTGGCATCCTGGATGCACACGCCGACCATGAGCTCGAGCATCCGTCATGTCGCCGTGATGGTCGACGGCTCCGCCGCCGCGGAGCGCGCGCTGCTCGAGGCGGCCGCGATCGCCGACGAGCACGGCGCGGACCTCACCGTCATCGCACCGGTCCCCCACGACCGCCGCACGGACGGCTCCGCGGTGCGCGCCGTCCGGCGGGCCGCGTGGAACAGGACGCTCGACGCGGCCGCGGAGGCCGACCTCGCGAACGCACGGGCGCTCCTCGGCGAGCGCGAGCCCGAGCCGCGGTACCGCGCCGTCTCGGGCTCCGTCGTCTCCGGCGTCCGCAGGGAGGTCGCCCGGCTCGGCTGCGACCTCCTCGTGCTGCCGAGGCGCGGCCGCTTCAGGAACGGTCAGGCGCGGCGCCTGCGCCGGACGCTGGCCGCGCACGTCCTGCCGCGGTAGCTCGGGCGAGCTCCGCGCGGGCGTCGTCGGGGTGCGGCTCAACCGCCAGGTCGCGCGTCGAGTTCGACATCGACGGCGTATATCAACGTCAACGTCGCACCTCGATGAGATCGGTGCGGCGGCGCCACCCACTCCCTTCCCCTAACCGAGCCGTTCGGACCGCGCGCCGCAGTGCCGGCCGACGGCGGCGCGGGCGCGCACCATCGGGTAGCACCGCGGCATGTCCGACGACTTCGCTCCCATCACCGGCCAGTGCCAGTGCGGCGCCGTGCGCATCGCGGTGTCCGCGCCGTTCGTCGGCGCGCTGTACTGCCACTGCCGCCGCTGCCAGCGCCGGTCGGGCGGCACGCGCGCGCTGACCGCCCTGTCACCGCCGGGGACGTTCTCCGTGACCGCCGGCGAGGACAAGCTCCGCGTCTGGGACCCCGGCGACGGCTGGAAGAAGGCTTCTGCGGCGACTGCGGGAGCCACACGCACACGACCAGCCCCGACGACCCGAGCGTCGTCGCGACCCGCATGGGCTGCCTCGACGGCGACCCCGGCATCCGGCCGATGGCGCACCAGTCCTACGTCTCGGAGCTCGACGCGCCTCGGGACGACCCCGCCGCTCTGACGCAGCCGCCGCGCCTCGGCGAGCACCTCCTCGCCCTCCTCGATCCTGCGGACGGCCTCGGCGAGCCCGCGACGCCCGGGCAGCAGCGGCCTCGGAGGCGCAGGCGCCTGCGGCGTCGCGGCGGGCGACAGGAGGACGACCGCGTCGAGCGTGAGGACGCGGACCCCGAGGACCCGCCCGACGACGGACGCCTCGACGAGGGTGCCCTCGGAGAGGCGTCCGACCCGGCTAGTCGCGCCGCGCGGGGCGGCCGTCGGCGCCGCGGGCGCCGTGACGCGCGCTGTACTCCTCCAGCCGCTGCGACGCCCGTCCGGCGATGTCGACGATCTGCGCATAGCGCTCATGTCCCGCCCTCGTCCCGACGACGTACCCCACGGCGAAGATGGCCAACTTCGTGAGGGTCACGAATCCTCGCGCGACCCCGCGCTACGGCGACGCAGCGAGGAGATGCCCGCGCTGCCTGCGGTGAGCCCGGCCACGCTGCCGGCGGCGATGAGTCCGGCCTTGCGCGCCTTGCTCGATCCGATCCGCGGCATCTTCGACGGCGTCACGGAGCGCGTCAGCGAGTCGAGCATCTTCTGCCCCGTGCTCCTGCCGCGTGTGGCCGACCCGAGGTGCTCGAGCGCCGGCCTGACGTCCTGGACCACCTTCATCGACTGGTCCAGCGTGTCGAGCAGGCGCTGTGCCGAGCTCTTCCTTCCGAGATGCATGATTCTTCCCCTATCCCTTCGCCCGTGACGACTTCTCGATCGCGTCGACGAGCTCGGCCTTGGTCATGGTCGTCCGGCCCTCGATGCCGATGCTCTCGGCAAGCTCGACGAGCTCGGGCTTGTTGTAGGACTCGAGGCTGCCGTTGGCCGGCGCGCTCGCGAGCTCGCGGGCGGTCTCCTTGGCGGTCGACTCCGCCTCCTCGCGCAGCCGCTCGGCGGCCTCCATGCGCGCGTCGGCCTCGCCTGCCTGCTGCTCGGCCTCGTCGGCGAGCTCCTGCGCCTGGCGGTGCGCCTCCTCGGCGGCGGCCTGTGCGGCGGACTGCGCCTCCTCGGCCAGTCGCCGGGCCTCGGCGAGTCGCTCCGTCGCCTCTGCGACGAGCTCCTGCGCGCGGGCCTGCGAGGCCTCGGCCTCGTGCTCGGCGTCCTCGAGCTCATCGTCGACCTCGGCGCGGACCGCCTGCTGGTGCTCGTCGGCGTCCGCCTGCGCCTCCTGGCGCTCGCGGCGGACGGCCTCGTCGGCCGCCTTCTGCGCCTCGGCGACGCGCTGCTTGATCCGGCGCGCGTTCTCGCGCTCGGCCTCCGCGACCCGTGCGCGCCCGCGCTCGCCGACCTGGCGCGCGTGATCGGACCGCTCCTTGGACTCCTGCGCGGCCTCGACGGCGCGCTCCTCGGCCTCCTTGGCGCGCTCGGCGGCCTCGCGGGCCCGGCGCATGCGCACCTCGACCGAATCGCCCCCGACGGGCGTCGCGTCCAGCACCGCCGCGGTAGCCTGGCGGCCGCGGTCGCGCACGTCAGCGGTCGCGGATCCCGCCACGTCGCCGACCACCTCGGCCGGCTTCAGCGCCTTGGACAGCAGCCACGCGGCGTTGGACGGCATATCTCGCAAACCCGATCGGGCCCGCTCCGACAATGTCATCGGTCCCCCCCATTCGTTAGGACACGTAAGACTCTATGTGAGACATCAGCATCTCATTAGTGCCTAGACTCTTACCGCGACGGCGATGTCACCAAACACACCTGCCCGCCAGCCGCTGCAACAGCGCGTCGCCGTCGCGATCCTCGACGGCGCGGCGCACGTCTTCGCGCTGCAGGGCGATCAGGCGAACATGAACGACGTGGCGGCGGCCGCCGGCGTCGCCCGCGCCACCGTCTACCGCTACTTCCCCAACCGCGAGACGCTGCTCGACGAGCTCGCGCAGTCCGCGGTGCGCGATGTCGAGGAGCGACTGACATCGGCCAGGATCGACGCGGTCCCGGCCGAGGAGGGCATCCCCCGCGCCGTCCGCGCGCTCCTCGACGCCGGCGATCCCTTCGTCGTGCTCGTGCGCCGGCACCCGACCTCCGAGCGGGACCGCTTCGAGCGGGCCGTCATGCGGCCGCTGCGCGAGCTGTTCGAGCGCGGGCAGGCCGACGGCGACGTGCGCGCGGACATCCCGAGTGCCCGGCTGACCGAGTCGCTGCTCGGGCTGATCGTCGGCGTGTTCACGTCGGCCCCCTCCCTGGGCAGGGAGGACATGACAGCCATGATCACCGGCCTCTTCCTCGACGGAGCCCGCGCCCGAGGTCCGCGCCCCGCATGAACGACCAAGACATCGCCGCCCGATCGGAGGACCACCTCATGGAACAGGACCACGGCGACAGCGAGTTGCTCCAGGAGCTCGTGAGCTACCTCCGCGAGAACCGCACGGAGCTGCGCGAGCAGTGGGCGCAACGCATCAGCGAGGCCGAGCTCCTCCAGGTCATGTCCGACGAGGAGATCTTCTCCGAGGCGACCGAGGTCCTCGACAACTACGTCGACGCGCTCGAGACCGGCAGCATCGAGACGCTCCAGAGCTACGCCCGCGAGCTGTCCGAGCGGATCATCCCGCGCGGCGTCGAGACCGACGAGGTGCTGGGGATCGTCCTCCTCCTGCGCGACGTCCTGGCGCGGGCGCTGTTCGCGAAGTACCAGGACGACCTCGATCACCTCAACCGCATCCTCGACGCGTACGAGCCCGCGGCGAACCGCATCGCGGTGACCGTCAGCGTCTCGTTCGTCGAGGAACGCGAGCGGGTCATCAAGGAGCAGCAGGAGGCGATGCGGGAGCTGTCGACGCCGGTGCTGCAGCTCCGCGACCGCCTGCTGATCCTGCCCATCATCGGCGTGCTGGACTCCGCGCGCGCCCGCCAGCTCACCGAGCAGCTGCTCGGGGCGATCCGCGACAAGCGCGCGACCGTCGTCGTGATCGACATCACGGGCGTGGCCACCATCGACCGAACCGTCGCCAACCACCTCGTGCAGACCGTCGAGGCGTCGCGGCTCATGGGTGCCAGCACCATCCTCACCGGTCTGTCGCCGGAGATCGCCCAGACCCTCGTGGATCTCGGCGTCGATCTGGGGATGATGCAGACCGTGGGCGACCTCCAGGGCGGTCTCGAGGAGGCCGAGCGCCTGGCCGGCTACCGCAGTCCCGACGAGGCAGAAGCCGCACGCGACGCCGGTAGCTGACGCGCGGTCCGATGTCGGTCGCGATCCTCCGCGAGGGCGACCTCCTCATCGCCTCGATCGAGTCGGACCTGTCCGACAGCGAGGTGATCGCGCTTCGCGACGACCTCACCCGGATGGTCGGTGACAACCGGGTCCGGGGGATCGTCATCGACGTCGCGGCGCTCGACGTGATCGACTCCTTCGTGGCGCGTGCGCTGCGCGCGATCGTGCTGACGGCGAGGCTGCGCGGCGCCGAGACCGTGATCATCGGCATCCAGCCCGACGTCGCGATCGCGATGGTCCAGTTCCGGCTGAACCTCGAGCCGCTCCGGGCTGCGCTCGACCTGGACGCCGCCAAGGCCATCCTCATCCGCCGCACGCAGGGAGACGCGCTGGATGAGCGATGAGGTGCGCGTCGCCATCGAGTCCGACGCCGATCTCGTCAAAGCGCGCGCCGAGGGCCGCGCGATGGCCGAGCGGCTCGGGTTCCCCCGGCCCGACCCGACGCTGATCGCGACGGCGATCTCCGAGATCGCGCGCAACATCGTCGTGCACGTCGGACGCGGCGAGATCGTGCTGCAGCCCTTCGAGGACGCCGACCGCTACGGCCTGACCGTGATCGCCACCGACCGCGGGCCCGGCATCCGCGACATCGACGCGGCGCTGCGCGACGACGTCAGCGGCAGGGGCGGCCTCGGCCTGGGCATGCCCGGGGCCCGCCGGCTCATGGACGAGTTCGAGCTGACGTCGGACGCCGAGCACGGCACCGTCGTCACCATGCGCAAGTGGCGCTACCGCGATGAGCTGGCCCGGCTGCGGGAGGAGCGACGCCGCCGTGGCTAGGCCCGTCGAATGGGGCATCGCCGCCAGGGACCGGCCCGGCGAGCGGACGAGCGGGGACCGCGCGGTCGTCAGCCTCGTCGCCGAGGGCGCGCTGGTCGTGGCGATCGACGGGCTCGGACACGGCGACGAGGCCGCGCGTGCCGCACTGACCGCGGCCGACGTCGTGCGCGCGAGCCCGACGCCCGATCTCGTCACCCTCCTGCAGGCGTGCCACGTCGGCCTGCGCGGCACGCGCGGCGCGGCGATCAGCCTCGCGTTCCTCTCCGTCGCCGGCGGCGGGTTGACCTGGCTCGGCGTCGGCAGCGTCGAGGGCCGCATGCTCAGCGGAGACCCGTCGTCGCGTCGTCCGAAGGGCTCGCTCCCCCTCGCGGCGGGCATCCCGGGACATCACCTCCCGGACGTGAGCACCGCGACGCTTCCGATGGAGCCCGGCGACGTCCTCGTGCTCGCGACCGACGGGATCGACGCCGCCTTCGCCGACGCGCTCGACACGTCGGGTTCCACGCAGGCCATCAGCGAGCGGATCCTCGCCGACCACGGGCGGCGCCCCGACGACGCGCTCGTCGTCGCGGTCCGCTACCTGGGGGAGCGATCGTGACCGCCGTCTTCGAGGCCTTCCGCGCGTCGTACGCGTCCGCGCTCGACGACCACCTGCGCGAGCCGGGCGAGGCCTCGCTGCTCGCGGCCTACGAGCTCGCCCGCGACGCCGTCGGCCGGCAGCTCAGCGTGCTCGACCTGGCGGTCGCGCACCAGGAGGCGCTCGTGTCGGCGCTCGCGGGCGCCGCGGACGCCGCCGACGTCGAGCGGGTGGCCCGCGCCGCAGGTGACTTCTACCTGGAGGGGCTGTCGGCGTTCGAGATGGTCCAGCGCGGGTTCGCCGAGGCGCAGCAGACCGCGATGCAGGGTCGCCGCCGGACCCAGCTGTCGCGGCAGCTGTCCACGTTCCTCGCCGACGCGTCGCTCGCGCGCGACCCCCACGACGCACTCGAGGAGATGCTCCAGCTCGTCGCCGAGCAGGCGCGCGAGCTCCTGGACGCGGACTGCTGCGTCGTGACGGTCGCGGACGGTGCACGCGCCGCGTCGTACGCGGAGGACGACATCCGCTGGAGGGCGTTCGTCCGCTGGCTGGACCTGCCCGCGACCTACGAGCTGCTGCGCTACGGCGACGGTACGGCCCGTGCGTCCGGCGAGAACCTCGCCGAGCTGCCGCCCTTCCGGTCCTCGGTCGGGGAGACGCCGCTGCGCGGGTGGCTCGCGGCCTCGCTCACCGCGCTCGACGGCACGGCCTTGGGTGCGGTCCAGGTCTTCGACAAGGCGACCGGCCCGTTCACCGGCGAGGACGCGGCCGCCCTGATCCACCTCGCCCAGATCGCGTCCGCGGCGGTCGAGCGGGTGCAGCTCTACCGCGGCTGATCGCCGTCCCCCGCCGCCCAGGCCACGATCTGCTCCGCCGAGATCGGCAGGGACGTGATCCGCACGTCGTGGTCCGACAGCGCGTCCTCGATCGCGGCGCTCATGATCGCCGGGCGTCAGCATGCGCCCGCCCTCCCCTGCGCCCTTGATCCCGTAGGCGGTGTAGGGCGACGGCGTCTCCTGATGCCCGACGGTGATCGAGGGCGCGTCCATCGACGAGGGCAGGTGGTAGTACTCGAACGTCTCGTTGCGCACGCGGCCCTCGTCGTCGTAGAGGTACTCCTCGTACAGCGCCGTGCCGAGCCCCTGCACCGTGCCGCCGATGACCTGGCCGTCGAGCGTCTTGGGATTGACGATCGTGCCCGCGTCGTGCACCGCCGCGTAGCGCAGGAACGTCACCTTCCCCGTCTCGACGTCGACCTCCACGACCGCGATGTGCCACGCGTGCCCGACGAACGGATAGAAGATCCCGAGGTCGGAGCGATCGTCGTTCGGCAGGGTCGTGAGCGGGTGGTCGTAGGTCGACTGCGCCGCCAGGCCGCTCTCCATGCCGGCCGGCAGGTCGAGGTGGAACATGTAGGCCGTCAGCGCGATGTCCGAGATCGACATCGCCCGGTCCGGCGACCCCACGACGCTCACGCCGCCGTCGCGGAACTCGAGGTCCTCCTCGCTCACCTCGAGCTTGTGGGCGACGATCCGGCGCATCTTGGCCTTCACCTCGCCGGCCGCGCCCGCGACCGCGCCGGACACCATGACGGTGAAGCGCGACCCGCCGGGGCCGGTCCCCGGCAGCGCGTGCTGCGAGTCCGCGTAGGTGACGAGCACCGACGCGGGGTCGACGTCGAACTCCTCCGCGACGACCTGCGACACCACCGTCTCCGGGCTGTTGCCCCACATCGCCTGCGAGTGCAGCGTCACGGTGATCTGCCCGGTCGGGTCGATCTGCAGGCTCGCGCTCTCCGGGCTCGACGTCGGCGTGAACGACGGCTTGTCGAACCAGAACCAGAACTCGGTGGAGCTGAACACGCTGCGCTCCTGCGACGCGACGACGCCGATCCCGATGTGGCGCCCCTCGGCCCGCGCGCGGTCGCGCTCGGCGACCCAGCCCGCGTAGTCGGACGCCTCGAGGATCTTCTCGACGACGCCCGCGTAGTTGCCGCTGTCGTAGATGTTGCCCGTGGGCGTGCGGTAGGGGAACTCGTCCGCGCCGATGAGGTTCCGGCGGCGGAGCTCCACGCGGTCGACCCCGAGGTCGCGCGCCGCGAAGTCGACGAGCCGCTCGAGCACCCAGTTGGACACCTCGGCGCCGAAGCCGCGGTAGGCGCCCTGCTGGTTCTTGTTCGTCAGCACCGCCTGCAGCGAGTACTCGACCTCGCCGATCCGGTAGGGCCCGACGATCTGCGAGAGCGAGTTGCCGTGCGTCCCGGTGCCGAACTGCAGGTACGCGCCGTAGTCGTCGACCACGCGGATGCGCAGCGCCAGGAACGTGCCGTCGTCGTCGAAGGCGAGCTCGGCGTCGTAGTGGCGGTCCGAGCCGGCGTGGTCGTTGTTGACGATGTGGTCGATGCGGTCCTCGACGTACTTCACGGGCCGCCCGACGAGCTTGGACAGGAACCCCGCCAGGCACGGCACCTTGTGCATGAAGAACTTCGAGCCGAAGCTGCCGCCGGCCGCGACCGGCAGCACGTTGAGCTTGCTCGTCGGGACCTTCAGGCACGCCGCCAGCAGCCACTGGAAGTACGTGAAGTTCATCGAGTTCGCCCACACCGTCACGACGCCGGTGCCGCGGTCGTAGTCGCCGATCGCGCCGTTCGTGTCCATGGGCATCGCGGTCGACCGCGGCCAGCGCAGCCTCGCCTGCACCTTGCGCGGGGCGCGCTCGAACGTCCCGTCCACGTCGCCGAACGTGAACGTCCGCTCGTAGGCGACGTTCGTGCCCAGCGCGTCGTGCAGCAGCGGCGCGTCCTCGTCCGACGCCGCGAACGGGTCGAGCACGGCGGGCAGCGGCTCGTAGACGACGTCGATGAGGTCGCACGCGTCCTCGGCGATGTAGCGGTCCTCGGCGACGACGACCGCGACGGCCTCTCCGTAGTGGCGCACTTTGTGCACCGCGATCATGTGCTGGATGATCCCGCGCGGCCCCGAAGGAGGGCAGCGGTGCCGCGTGCTCGGTCACGTCGGCGCCGGTGACGACGCGGACGACGCCGGGCAGCGCCTCGGCCCTCGACGCGTCGATGCTCACGATGCGCGCGTGGGCGTGCGGGCTGCGCAGGATCGCGGCGTGCGTCATGTGCGGCAGGACGATGTCGTCGAGGTAGCGGCCCTCGCCGCGCAGGAACCGCGGGTCCTCGACGCGGTTGATGCTCTTGCCGATCGACCGCCGCGCGCCGGCCTCCTTCAGCCGCGTCTCCAGGGCGATCTCCGCCGCGGCGGGATGCTGGTCGATGCTCATGCCCGCACCGCCAGCGACCGGATGGCGTCGACGATCTGCTGGTAGCCCGTGCAGCGGCAGACGACGCTGGAGATGCCCTCCCGGATCGCCTCCTCGTCGGTCTCCCCGGGGTGGTCGCGCAGGAACTCGCGCGCGGTCAGCAGCATCGCCGGCGTGCAGAAGCCGCACTGCACGGCCGCGTGGTCGGTGAACGCCTGCTGCAGATCGGAGAGCGCGCCGCCCGGGCTCGCACAGCGCCTCGACGGTCTCGATCTCGTGGCCGTCGGCCTGCACGGCGAACATGAGGCACGAGCGGATCGTGTCGCCGTCGAAGGCGACGTTGCAGTTGCCGCAGAAGCCGTGCTCGCAGGCGAGGTGCGTGCCCTTCAGGCCGGCGTCCTCGCGGATGAAGTCGGCCAGCGTCCGGCGGGGCTCGACCTCCGCCTCGTGCACGCTGCCGTTGATCGTGATGCGCACCGTCCGCGTGTCGCTCATGCGGCCTTCTCCCCCTGTGCGTTCGCCATCGCGTCGCGCAGCGCGCGCTGCGCGAGCACCGGCGCGACCCGCCGCCGGTAGGCGCTGCTCGCCTCGATGTCGTCCGGCGGCGTGAACCCGTTCAGCAGGCCGTCGACGCCACCGCCGTCGCGCATCGCGCCGGTGCAGTCGACGAGGACCGGCCGGTCCGCGATCCGCAGCATCGCCACCGTCGCCGACCGGCAGCTCCCGTCGGCGTCGAGGTCGACGACCGCGGCGGCGGCCACGCGCGCGTAGTCGCGGAACCGCGCGCTGACCTCGTGGCACGCGGCGCCCGAGCGCCCCGCCCGGGCCGGGAAGCGGACGGCGACGACGAGCTCGCCGCGGGCGAGCGCCGTCTCGTTGGGGCCGAGGAAGAACTCCCGCGCCTCGATCTCCCGGTCGCCGCCGGTCGAGCGGACCTCGATCGTCGCGTCGAGCGCGACCGCGGCCGCCGAGAGCTCGGCCCAGGGCGCGCCGAAGGCGATCGACCCGCCGACCGTGCCGCGCCGGCGCGTCTCGGCGTAGCCGACGTGGCGGGCCGCCTCGCGCAGCAGCGGCTGGTGGCGCGCGACGCGCTCGTCCTCCAGGAGCCGCTGCTGGCGCACGAGGGCGCCGATCCGCAGGACGCCGTCCCCCTCCTCGATGGCGTCCAGGCCGGCGACGCCGTTGATGTCCACGAGCGCCGCGGGCCGGATCCGCCGGAACTTCAGGAGCTGGACGAGGCTCTGCCCGCCGGCCAGCACGTGGACGTCGTCGCCGTCGAGCAGGCCGAGCGTCTCCTCGACCGTGGCGGGTGCGTGGTACGCGAACGGGGGCGGCTTCATGCCCGCGTCAGGTACAGCGTCGACCGCAGCCCCTCCGGCGTCTGCTCCACGTCGTCGGCGAGCTTCTTGATCTCGGGGAAGACCGACCGGTCGAGCGTCGACACGTCGGGCCAGTCGAGCTCGACGAGGTTGCCGGCCGGGTCGCGCACGTACATCTGCACGCTGCCGTCGGGCAGCTCGTACATGTCGGAGAAGAACGACTCCTTCTCGAGGATCTCCAGCTCGCGCGCGCGGCGGTACGCCTCCTCGTAGTCGTCCACGTCGATGCCGATGTGGTGGTACGCGGGCGCGGGCGCGTCGCGCTCGAACAGGTGCAGCTGCAGGTCGCCCAGGCGCAGGTACTGGACCGGGAACGCGAACGTGTAGGTCGCGATCTTCTCCATCCCGAAGATCTCGGTGTAGAAGCGCACCGAGCGCTCCAGGTCGTGCGCGACGAGGCTGACGTGGTTGAACCCTGTGGCCCTCATGGTCTCCCCTCCACTGCGGACGGACGGACCGTATCCAGCTGATCGTCAGGTGTCGAAGTACCGGTCACGTTCCCAGCGATAATCTGCGGTTATGAACCTGCGGCAGCTCGAGTACTGGGTCGCGGTCGTCGACACGGGGTCGTTCACGCGCGCCGCCGCCGAGCTGCACGTGTCCCAGCCGGGTCTCTCGCAGCAGATCAAGGCGCTCGAGACGGAGTTCGGCGGCCAGCTCATCGAGCGGCTGCCGCGGGGCATGCGGCTCACGGCCGCCGGGAAGGCGTTCCTGCCCGAGGCGCGGGCGACGGTCCTCGCCGCCGCAGCGTGCCGAGCGTGCCGCGCGCGAGGCGCTGAGCCTGCGCACCGGGCAGCTCGAGATCGCCACCGTCCGGTCGGTGGCCGTGGGCATCCTGCCGCCTGCGATCCGCACGCTCTACGAGCGCCATCCGGGCGTGGAGATCCGCCTGCACGAGTACGCGCACAGGCTCGAGCTCGAGCGCGGGCTGCGCAGCGGCGTCGGCGACATCGCCATCGGCCCGCCGCCGTCCGAGCTCACCGGGCCCGTCGTGCGCCTCGGCTGGGAGGAGTTCGTCGTGATCGTCGGGCCGCGGGATCCGGCGTGGCACCTCGCGCCGTCGGTGCGCCTGCCGCTGGAGGACCTCGCCGACCGCGACTGGATCCTCTTCCCGCCCGAGCACGGCCTGTGGGCGCTCGTCGGGGAGGCGTGCGGGCGGGCCGGGTTCGCGCCGCGCAAGACGGTCGAGACGCAGCAGGTGGAGGCCGCGGTGCGGCTCGCCGCGGCGGGCGTCGGCGTGTCGCTCGTGCCCAGCTCGCTCGTCCCGGTCGACCTGCAGGCGCACGTGCGGCGCCTGCGCCGGCCGGTCGTGCGCCGGCTCTGCGCCTACACGCGCAGCGAGTGGTCGCCGGCCGCCGGCGCGTTCCTGGAGGTGCTCAAGGCGCAGCCGTGGCAGGGCAAGCCGCGGTTGGCCGAGGTCATCGGCTGAGCGACAATCGCGCCGTGCCCTGTCACGGGATCGACGGGCTGTACTCCGGCCACGAGGTCAACATCGGCTACCGGCCGTACCGGACCACGCGGCCGACGGCGATCCGCGTCGCGTGCGATCCGGCCGCCGGCACGGTGGTGGAGCTGCGGGCGGGGCAGGGGCTCGGCCGTCAGACCGTCCGCAATCCCGACCACGACGACCTCCCGCCCGACCGGCCGCCGGCCGGTCCCGGGGACGCGTGGATCTGGGTGTACGCCCGGCAGCAGGGCGGCTCGGGCTGGATCCCCTCGAGGACGTCGAGCCGTGGCACAGCCCGCCGGGACGCCCGTGCAAGGGGCCGGCCGGGTTCGACTTCGAGCCGGGGGTGATGCCGTCCAAGCACGGCCCGCGCACCTCCTGCGGGACGAGGGCGATGGGGCCGGCGCGCCTGCGCGCGCGGGTGGTGGCGGCCGCCGACGTCTACATCCGCTACTCGCCCGCCGGCACGGCCTGGGACTACCTGCTCCGCGACGACCGGGTGGAGCTCCGCTGCCACGGACCGCGCGGGTTCGACGGGGTCACCGTCGTGTCGTCGCGCCACCTCCCCGCCGGCGCGACCGGCTGGGCGACCGCCGGCGCGCTCCGGCGCGACTAGCTTCGCAAGCGCCGCTCGAGCGCCACGGCGACCCGCGGGTAGCGCGCGGGCAGCAGCCGCACGATCGCGTCGACCAGCCGGGCGTCGTTGCCGACGAGGATCCGCGGTCGGCCGGCCTCGACGCCGTCGACGATGATGCGCGCGGCCTGCTCGGGCGGCATGCGCAGGATCTTCTCGTTGAACGTCCGGTGGCGCTTCAGATCCGCCTCGGTCGGCACGAACCCGCGCCTGCGGGCTTCGTCCAGCGCCGCGTCGGCGATGTTGGTCTTCACGCCGCCGGGATGCACGACCGTCACCCCCACGCGGTGGCCCGCGTGCAGCATCTCCGACCGCAGGCTCTCGGAGAACCCGCGGACGGCGAACTTCGACGCGCAGTAGTGCGACATGCGGCTCTGTGCGAAGAAGCCGTTGACGCTCGAGATGCTGGTGACGTGTCCGTCGCCCGACGCGATGACGTGCGGCAGGAACGCCTTCGTGCCGTGGATGACGCCCCAGAGGTTCACGCCGAGCACCTGCTCGTAGTCCTCGTACTCGCTCTCGAGCACGGGTCGGCGAGAAGGCGATGCCGGCGTTGTTGTAGATCTGGTGGACGACCCCGTGGTGCTCGGCGACGGCGGCGGCCCACGCCTCCACCGCGTCGCGGTCGGCGACGTCGACGACCGCCTGGTGCACGTCCCCGCCGATGGCCGCCGCGGTCGCAGCGAGGCCGTCCGGGTCGACGTCGGAGATCGCCGGGCGTCCGCCGCGGCGCGCCAGCTCGACGGCGAGCGCGCGCCCGATGCCCGACCCGGCGCCGGTGACCGCGCACACCTTGCCGCGCACGGCGCTCATGCCGCCACCGCCGCGGTGCGGGCCGCGGAGAAGCACCGCAGCGTGCCGTCGTCGACCGGGCCGCGGCGGAGCGTCCGCGCGTCCCCGTAGTAGCTCATCGCGAGCTGCCACGGCGCCTGCTCGCCCTGTCGGGGGAACCGGTCGAGCGCCCGCAGGACGTACCCGGCCTGGAAGTCGAGCAGCGGCCGCGTCGGCACGTCGCCCGGCGGCTCGGGGACGCACGCGTCGGCGCCGACGGCGTCGAGATGCGAGAGCACCCGGCACAGGTACTCGCACACGAGGTCGACCTTCAGCGTCCAGGACGCGTTCGTGTAGCCGATCGCGTACGCGAAGTTCGGGACGCCGCCCAGCATCGTGCCGCGGTAGGCGAGCGTCTCGGGCAGCGCGATCTCGCGGCCGTCGACGACGAGCTCGATGCCGCCGAACGCGAGCAGCTCCAGGCCCGTCGCGGTCACGACGACGTCGGCGTCGAGCTCCGCCCCCGAGCGCAGCCGGATGCCGTGCTCGGTGAAGGTCGCGATCTGGTCGGTGACGACCGATGCCGTCCCCTTGCGCAGCGCCTTGAACAGGTCCCCGTCGGGCACCACGCAGAGGCGCTGGTCCCACGGGTCGTAGGCCGGGTTGAAGTGCACGTCGACGGGGCAGTCGGGCGGCAGCCGCTTGGCCGTGATGCGGCGGATGACCTTGCGCATCGCCCGCGGGAACCGCTGGCACAGCCAGTAGACGCCGGCCTGCTGCGCGATGTTCTTGCGCCGCACGATCGCGTACGCGCGCTCCGCGCTCAGCTTCCCGGACAGCCACGCGGCGAGCGGGTCGTGGGACGGCTGCGGGAGGATGTAGGACGGCGAGCGCTGGAGCATCGTCACGTGCGCGGCGGTCTCGGCCATCGCCGGGACGATGGTCACCGCCGTCGCGCCGCTGCCGATCACGACGACGCGCCGGCCGGCGTGGTCGAGGTCCTCGGGCCAGTGCTGCGGGTGGGCGACGTCACCGCCGAAGTCCTCGATGCCGGGCATCGGCGGCGCGTAGCCCTCGTCGTAGCGGTAGTAGCCGGTGGCGCAGAAGAACCAGCGCGCGGTCATCTGCGTGCCGCCCTCGACGTCGACCGTCCACAGCGCCGTCTCGCTCGACCACGATGCGCGCAGGACCCGATGCCCGAAGCGGATGTGCCGGTCGACGCCGTGCTCGCGGGCCGTCTCCTCGACGTACGCCCGTATCGATGCGCCGTCGACGATCGCCTTGTCGCCCGTCCACGGCTTGAACGCGTACGCGAACGTGTGCACGTCGGAGTCCGAGCGGACCCCGGGGAAGCGGAACAGGTCCCACGTCCCGCCGATCGCGTCGCGCGCCTCGAGGATCGCGTACGTGCGGCCGGGATGCCGCGCCTGGAGGTGGCACGCGGCGCCGATGCCCGACACCCCGGCACCCACGATCAGCACGTCGACGTGGTCGGGCATGGCCAGCAGCCTAGGCCGGGGTCATGCGCGGAGGATGCTTGTCCGTCGGCGTAACGTTCGGCAAGGTCACCCGGAGGAGGAGAGATGAGCCCGTCGCGCGTCGCCTACGTGGAGCTCGCCGTGCCCGACCTGGAGCGGTCGGTGGACCACGCCATCGGGATCCTCGGTCTGCGCGAGGTCGAGCGGATCGGCGGGAGCGTGTACCTCACGTGCAACGAGCGCCACCACGAGCTCGTCCTGACGGCGTCGGACGCACCCTCGCTCGCGGCGGTGGCGCTCGAGGTCGCCGACGCCCACGAGCTCGACGGGCTGACCGACGCCCTGTCCGACGCGGGACTCGCACCGGAGACCCACGATGTCCCGGGTGTCGCGGAGGCGCGCCGCTTCGTCGCGCCGGGCGGCCTGACCGTCGACCTCGTCCGCGGGATGGCGGCGGACGAGCCGGCGCGGTTCGCGAGCCCCGCCCCCACGCCGCGGAAGTTCGGCCACGCGACGCTGACGAGCGACGTCCCCGACGAGCTCGAGGCGGTGCTCACCGGGCCGCTGGGATTCCGTCTCTCCGACACCGTCCCCGGCGTCCTGTCCTGGTACCGCTGCAGCGCCGATCACCACGGCATCGCGATCGCGCCCGCCCCCGTCAGCGGGCTGCACCACTACGCGTTCGAGCTCGACGGGTGGGCATCGATGCAGGCGTTCGCCGACCACCTCACGCTGAACGACGTGCTGCTCATCTGGGGGCCCGGTCGCCACGGGCCCGGCCGCAACCTCTTCGCCTACCACCTGGATCCGGCGGGCGGCGTCGTCGAGGTGCTGGCCGACCTCCAGCGCATCGAGAGCGAGGAGACCTACGTCCCGCGCACCTGGCCGATGACGCCGCAGACGCTGAACCAGTGGGGACCGCCGCCACCCGAGGACTTCCTCGAGCACGCGATGCCGTGCCGGCCCTCGGTGCGTGCCGGCTAGATCGCGATCAGCCCGCGCACGACGAGCACGGCACCGACGCCGAAGGACACGACGAGCACGATCGCCCGGGCGTGGCGCTTCGTCCACGCCTGGATCGCCTCGACGGCGTCGCGCGCGGTCGCGGGCCGGACGACGCACGTCGCCAGCGCGGCGATCGGGATGACGAACCAGACGACGTTGTAGATCAGGACCTGCACCAGGCCCTCGATCGGGTGACCGCGGTGCGCGACGATGAGGTTCAGCGCGACGAGGTAGAAGAGACCCGGCACGTGCGTCGCCGGGCCGGCCAGCGCGGCGGTGCGGCCGGTCGGCCGGTGGTTGAGCAGGCGCTCCCAGCGGCGGTTCGGCTTCGGCGCGTCCTCCGCCTGGCGTCCACCGACGCGCCGGGTCAGGACGCCCACGGCGAAGACGAGCACGACGATGCCCCCCGCGAGCTGCGCGACCGCCTTCGTGTGGCTGCTGCCGGTGTTCACGTCGATGCCGTCGAAGGCAAGGACCACGAGGAAGCCGATCGCGACCGTGAACGCCATCCCGGAGGCGACGTAGACGACCATCAGCCGCCGCGGGAACTCGGCCGACAGCAGCGCGTAGACGGCGGCGAGGCTCGTCGGCCGGACCGCCGTCAGGAGCGCGAGAACGATGATCTCGGCGGTCACCCGTCGTGCCGCAGCGCGCCTACGGCTGCGCCTTGCCGGCCGAGCCGTACAGGTCGATGTGCTCCTCGACGACGTCCTGCACGGCCCGGATGACCGGCCCCATGAGACGCACGATCGCGTACTCGTCCGGGTGCTCGCGCAGCTGGCGCTCCAGCGTCGTGCGGTACGCGTAGCGCATGTCCGAGTTCAGGTTGACCTTGCTGACGCCGATCTCGGCGGCCGACCGGAAGAAGTGCCCCGGCGTCCCGCTGCCCCCGTGCAGGCTGATGTAGCCGCCGATGGCGTCGCGGATGCGCTGCAGCAGCTCGAGGTCGAGCACCTTGGGCACCGGGTAGCGCCCGTGGAGGTTGCCGACCGCGGCCGCGAACGTGTCGATGCCGGTCGCGTCGACGAACGCCCTCGCGCCCTCGGGCGTGGAGAAGGTCTTGCGGACCTCCTCGTAGTCGATCTCCTCCGCGTGGACGTTGGAGCTGCCGCCGAAGTAGTGCGGCTCGCTCTCGACGAGCGCCCCGGTCGTCCGCGCGTACGCGACGACCTCGCGCGTCGCCGCGATGATCTCGTCGTCCGTCGCGTCGCGCTTGGCCTGGCTGAGGTCGATGTGGATGAACTCGAAGCCCGCGTCGATCCCGGCCTTGGCCGCCTCGACGCTGGGACTGTGATCGAGGTTGATGTACATCTCGATGCCGAGCTCGGCGCGGTAGTTGTCGACCATGTCGCGGAGGTTCGCGAGGCCGATCGCGTCGACCTCGCCCTGGCTGACCTCGACGAGCACCGGCGAGCTCTTCACCTGGGCCGCCCGGGCGATGGCGACCAGCGTCTCCTGGTTGTCGACGTTGAACGCGCCGACCGCGAAGCGCTCGCGGCGGCTGCGCTCCATCAGCTCGCGGGCGCGCTCGATCGTTCCGGCCATGCGCGCACTATCTCATCGCGGGGCGCCGGTACGGTTCGGGGCGTGGCCGCCAAGGACGCGCATGTCCTCGAGCTCGCGGGGCGCGAGATCAGGATCACGAGCCCGGACAAGGTGCTCTTCGCCGAGCACGGCGAGACGAAGCTCGACCTCGTCACCTACTACGCGGCCATCGCCGAGCCGCTCATGCGCGCGATGGGCGGCCGGCCGGTGCTCATGCAGCGGTTCCCGAAGGGTGCGGGCGGCCCGTCGTTCTTCCAGAAGCGGGTGCCCGAGAACGCGCCGGACTGGTTGGAGACGACGACCGTGCAGACGGTCAACGGCACGCCGTCGCGCGCGCTCGTGGCGGCGGACGTCGCGCACGTCGCCTGGGCCGTGAACCTCGCCTGCCTGGGCTTCCACGTCTGGCCGAACCTGGCCGACGACCCCGAGCACGCCGACGAGCTGCGCCTGGACCTCGACCCCCAGCCGGGCACGGGCTTCGCCGAGGCGCGCGCCGCCGCATGGGAGCTCAAGGCGCTGCTCGACGAGCTCGGCATCGCCGCGTTCCCCAAGACGACCGGCAACCGCGGCCTGCACGTCTACGTCCGCCTGCAGCCGCGCTGGGACTCCTACGAGGTCCGCTCGGCGGCCGTCGCCGTCGCGCGCGAGCTCGAGCGCCGCCGCCCCGACATCCTCACCGCGGGCTGGTGGAAGGAGGAGCGCGGCGAGCGGATCTTCGTCGACTACAACCAGAACGCCCCGCACAAGACGGTCTTCGGCGCGTGGTCGGTCCGCGCGCGCAAGGGCGCGCAGGTCTCGACGCCGCTCTCCTGGGAGGAGCTCGACGAGGTCGACCCGGACGCGCTGACGATGGCGACCGTCCCCGGCCGCGTCGAGCGCGACGGCGACCCGTGGGCCGCCGTCGGCGACGCGCCGCAGTCGCTCGAGCCGCTCCTCGCGATGCACGCGCGCGACCGGGAGAGCGGCCTGCTCGACGCGCCGTGGCCGCCGGTCTACCCCAAGCAGCCCGACGAGCCGCCGCGCGTCGCGCCGAGCCGCGCCCGGCGTCAGTAGCGGGTCGCGCTCTCCAGGAGCGGCGGGTAGACGACCGACTCCTGCCCGTCCACGGTGGTGCCGGCGAACTGCAGCATCGGCCCGGCCGTGCGGTTGAGGTCGTAGGGGTAGTCGAGCTGCGGCGCGGAGACCGCGTCGAGCGTGGCGACCTGAGCGTCGCTGAGCTCGACGTCCAGGCTCGCGAGGTTGGCCTCGAGGTGCTCCAGGCGGCGCGCGCCGACGATCGGCGCCGTGACCCCGGGGCGGCTGCGCAGCCACGCCAGCGCGACCGCCGCCGGCGTCGCATCGACCTCCTCCGCGACGCCGGTGAGCGCGTCGATGACCTCGAACTGGGCGTCGGTCGGCCCGCCGGTGATCTGCCCGCGCGACGCCGCGTCGATCGCCGCCTCGCGCGTGTACTTGCCCGACAGGAACCCGCCGGCCAATGGGCTCCAGGGCATGACGCCCATCCCGGCGTCGAGCGCCAGCGGGATGAGCTCGCCCTCGACCGTGCGGGCGAGCAGCGAGTACTCGACCTGCAGTGCGATGACCGGCGTCCAGGACCGCAGCATCGCGATGGTGTTCGCCTGCGCGGTGACCCAGGCCGGGGTGTTCGAGAAGCCGACGTAGCGGATCTTGCCCGCGGTGACGAGGTCGTCGAGCGCGCGCATCGTCTCCTCGATCGGCGTGTGGGCGTCCCAGTTGTGCAGCCAGTACAGGTCGAGGTGGTCGGTCTGCATCCGGCGCAGGGTCTCCTCGAGCTGGGCCACGATCGCCTTGCGTCCGGCGCCGCCGCCGTTGGGGTCGCCGGGGTGCATGTTCCCGAAGAACTTGCTGGCCAGCACGAGGCGGTCGCGGAGACCGGGTCGCGCCGCGAGGAAGTCGCCGACGATCTTCTCCGAATGCCCGTTCGTGTAGAAGTTGGCGGTGTCGATGAAGTTGCCGCCGCGGTCGAGGTAGGCCTGCAGCACGCGCTCGGACTCGGCGACGCTCGAGCCCCAGCCGCCCTCCTCGCCGAACGTCATGGCCCCGAGGGCAAAGGGGCTGACGCGCAGACCGGAGCGCCCGAGGGTGAAGTAGTGATCGAGTTCCATGGCTCCGGATCTCACCACCGCAGGCGTCTGTGTCATGGTGCAGGGATCGCGTCTTCTTGCACGATCCTGCTCGACGAGCTGCAGACCCTGATCGCCCGGCACGCCCGCGACGGCGAGCGGACGGCCATCGACGGCGTGCTCGTCTCCTCCGTCCCGGAGCCGACCGCGCCGGCGGTCTCGACGACCGGCACGGTCTTCGCGCTCATCGCGAAGGGCGGGAAGCGGCTCGCGCTGGGGGACCGGACGTACGAGTACCGGGCGGGCGAGTACCTCGTCGCGTCGGTCGACCTGCCGATCACCGGCCGGTTCACGGAGGCGTCGCTGGGCGTCGGGCTCGCGCTGCGACCGTCGGTCATCGCGTCCCTGCTGCTCGATGCCGGTCCGACCCGCGCCGCCACGCCCTCGGGCATCGCCGTGACCGGTGCGTCGCCGGAGCTGCTCGACGCGGTCGTGCGCATGCTGCGGCTGCTGGACCGCCCCGACGACGCGCCGGTCCTCGCGCCGATGCTCGAGCGCGAGATCGTCTGGCGGCTCATGAACGGCGAGCAGGGCGCGACGGTCCGCGCGCTCGGCCTCGCCGACAGCAGCCTCACCCACATCAGCAGCGTGATCGGCTGGATCCGCGACCACCACACGGAGCGCTTCGCGGTGGGCGACCTCGCCGCCCGGGCGGGGATGAGCGTCTCAGCCTTCCACCGCAGCTTCCGGACGGTGACGGCGATGAGCCCGATCCAGTTCCAGAAGCTCATCCGCCTGCAGGAGGCGCGCCTGCGGCTGCTCGCCCAGCCCGACGACGTCGCCGGCGCGGGCTACGCCGTCGGCTACGACAGCCCGTCCCAGTTCAGCCGGGACTACCGTCGCCAGTTCGGGAGACCGCCGGGACGCGATGCCGCGCGCCTGCGTCGCGTCGCCGCGGCCTGACGCGAGCGCGCTTCCACGACCCCGCGATCCCGGCCGGGAAGAGCCGGAGGCAGAGGATGAGCGCCACGCCGGCGACGAGCAGGATCCACGTCTGCGACAGCCCGAGCTGCGCGTCGAGGAAGTGCGGGATGACGCCGCCCGTCGTCATGAGCCCGGCGAACACGGCTCCCGGGATCATCGTGATGCCGCCGATGTAGGCGAAGGCGACGAACTGCAGCGCGACCAGGATCCCGAAGCTGTCGACGGTCACCTTGGTGAACGCGTAGGCGTAGGCGACGCCGCCGACGCCGGCGATGCACGAGGACAGCGCGTAGGCGGTGAACTTCGCGTGGGGCACGCTGACGCCGGCGGCCGCCGCCGCGGACTCGTTGGAGCGCACCGCGAGCAGCCGGGTGCCGAGCCCGCTCTGGCGCACCCGCAGGACGAGCAGCGCGATGGCGGTCGTGGCGGCGAGCAGCATGAGGCCCAGTGCGGGGCTGACGAGCCCGCCGCCGATCGCGCGCAGTCCGGCGGCCGAGCCCACGTCCATCCCGAAGATCGTCGGCTCGGGGATCGCGTTGCCGTAGCGCAGCACCCCCCACGTCGGGTTCGCGAAGCCGAACTGCTCGATCGCGATGGCGGCCGCGAGGGTGACGACGGCGAGGGTCACCCCGCGCACGCGCAGCGCGGACGCACCGGCGAAGAAGCCCGTCGCGGTCGCGACCATCACCGCGAGCACGGACGCGACGGGGAAGCTCATCCCGCCGTCGGTCGCCAGGTGCGACACGGCGAAGGCGGCGATGCCCGCGAGGGGCACCTGCAGCAGCGAGACCTGCCCCACGTAGCCGGTGATGAGGACGAGCGACAGGCCGATGATCGTCCCGGCGAGCGAGACGCCGATGGCGAAGCGGTAGTCGAAGGGCACGACGAACAGGGCGACGATCACGGCGACGACGCAGACGATCGCCGGACCCGCCAGGCGCGTGGGCCGGGGCGCCGGCGGCAGGTGCCCCTCGAGCAGCTCGCCACGCGTCGGCAGGCTCGATCCCCGCAGCCACAGCGCGGCGACGATGACGAGGAACGTCAGCACGGCGCTGACGCCGGGCAGCGGGACGCCCCCGCTCGTGGGGAACCACGGCTTGGTCTGCGCGTAGTAGAGGAGCGACTGCGCGGCGCCGATGAGCAGCCCCGCGAGGCAGGTGATCGAGAACGACGTGAAGCGCGCGAAGATCGCCGCGCCCAGGGCGGGCACGACCTGCAGCGGCAGGTTCACGGTGTCGATCTGCGTCACCGCGCCCGCGAGGATCCCCATGCCGCCGGCGACCGCCGCGGCCAGCACGGCGTTCTGGAGCGCGAGGCGGTCGGTGTGCAGGCCGGCGAGCTTCGCGCTCGTCTGGTTCTCCGAGGCCGCGCGCGTGGCGAGTCCGAAGTGCGACCAGCGATAGAGCGCCCACAGCACCGCCGCCGCGAGCACGACGATGGCGGTGAGCCAGAACCGGTCGGCGGGGATCCGTGCGCCGAACATGGTGACGAGGCCCTGCGGGAGCACGGACGGGATGATCTGGTTGCCGCCGCCTCCGATCATCACGTCGAGCGCGGACGGCGCCTTGTCGCTCCCGCCGCCCTTGAGGATGAGGTCGATCGTCGCCTGCGCGGTGAGCAGCACGCCGAGCGACGCGACGAGCGACGACAGCGGCGAGGAGCTGCGCAGCGGCCGGAAGACGACGGTCTCGACGACGACGCCGAAGACCACCGTGCCCGCCAGCGCGAGGACGAGCGCGACCGCGGTCGCGACCCCGTCCGAGGTCAGCCACAGGAACAGGTACGCGGCCACCATCGAGCTGGCACCGGTCGCGAGGTTGATGACCCCGGACCCGCGGTAGGACAGCACGACGCCGAGGCCGATCCCGGCGATGAGGGCGCCCGTCCCCAGGCCGAGGACTGCGAAGAGGAGGATCTCGTTCATCAGCGCAGCGGTGCAGCGGCCGCCGCGACGACGCGGTCATTCCTCCGCACAGTGCATTCTGTCAGCCCATGAGGAGACCGAAGGCACCCGAGGAGTTCGATCCGGTCAGCGAGCAGGGGTTCCGCGACCCCGCGAGCCTCCTGACCCGCGCACGGGAGGAGGCGCCGGTCTTCTTCTACGAGCCGCTCGGCGTGTGGGTCATCAGCCGCCGCGAGGACGTCGACCGGTGCATCGCCGACGCTGCGACGTTCTCGAGCACGTCGATCTCGGGGAGCCTCGACGTCCCGGAGGCCTTCCTCGACCGCGTGCCCCCGGCGCTCATGGCGAAGGCGTTCATCGGCATGGACCCTCCCGAGCACACGCCCATCCGCAAGACGGGGCAGCGGGGGTTCACCCGCCCGCGCGTGGCCGCGCTCGAGCCGCGCATCGAGGAGCTGGCGGTCGAGCTCGTCGAGGGCTTCGCGGGCGAGGGCGCCTGCGACCTCATGCAGGCGTTCTGCCTCGAGCTCACGACCCGCACGCTCACGGCGATGCTCGATCTGCCCGAGCGCGACCACGCGATGTTCCGCGGCCTGCGCTTCGACCACTTCCTCGTCATGGACAGCGGACGCCATCCGATGCCCGAGGCGATGCGCGACGAGGTGTGGGAGCGCTACGCCACCGCCCACGAGCGGCTGCGCGAGCTGGCCGACGAGCGCGCCGCGGACCCGGGTGACGACGTCATCTCGGCGATGAGCTCCGCCCGCGACAGCGCCGGGGAGCGCGTGATGTCGCGCGAGCAGGTCGCGCTGCACGTGTGCGAGCTGGCGGCGGCCGGCACCGACACGACCGCGCAGCTCATCGCCAACGCGGTCGTCTTCCTCAGCGACCACCCCGACCAGCTCGCCGAGGCGATCGAGGACCCCTCGCTCTGGGAGCGGGTCGTCGAGGAGACGCTGCGGCGCCGCGGCTCGGCGACCTTCGTCCAGCGCTCACCGAACGTCGACGTCGAGATCGCGGGCGTCACCATCCCGGCCGACGAGGTCGTCTGGCTCTCGCTGGCGAGCGCCTCCAACGACCCCGCGCACTACGACGAGCCGGAGCGCTGGGACATCCACCGCGAGAAGCCCGACGACCACCTCGCCTTCGGCAAGGGCCGCCACTTCTGCCTCGGCGCGCCGATCGGGCGCGCGGAGGCGCGCATCGGCCTGCGCGTGCTCTTCGAGCGCCTCCCGGACCTGCGCACCGTCACGCCGTTGCCGCTGGACTTCGCGCCGATCGCGATCCTTCCGATGCGCCAGACGCTGCCGGTGCGCTGGGGGGCGGGTTGATCAGGCCGCCCCGGCGGCGCGCTCGAGGAACGCGAGGATCTCCGCGGTGTCGTAGTGGAACATCTGCGCCCGGGCGAACTTGCCGTCGCGGACGTGGTAGAGCGCGAAGACCGGCGCGTCGAAGCGCTCGCCCGACGGGCTGAGCGCGCGCTGGCGGTACACGACGGCGACCTCGTCGTCGTGCGCAGCGACGACGCGGGCGTCCATGCGGCGCTCCTCGGCGGTGGGCTGCAGCGGTCCCCAGGTGCCGAACCAGGTCCCGGGCGCGGCCGCGAGCTCGCCCTCGAGGTGCTGCATGCCGCTGCGACGGCCGCCGTAGGGCAGCGACGGGGCGTCGTGGAACTCGACGTCGTCGTGGTAGAGCTCCGCGAGCGCTTCGGCGTCGCGCTCCTCGACGGCGCGGATCGTGGCGAGGACGATCTGGCTCGGGTCGGTCATGGATCCTCCGTTTCGGTCGGGTCGGTCCAGATGCGGTCGAAGTGCTCGGGGTCGAGTGGCAGCAGCCACACCTCGGCGATGCGGGGGCCCCGGAGGCGGTAGAGGCCGACGGTGGACCAGCGGTGCTCCTGGCCGGCGATCGTGGCCGTGCCGTCGGTCAGGACCGCGACGTGGTCGTCGTCCCCGACGAGCATCTCGCCCGGGTGCATGCGGAAGCTGCGCGACGCGACGTCCCGGCGGCGCGCGAGGTAGGCCAGCACGGCCTCGATGCCGTCGTGGTCGCCGGCGATGGCGTTGCGTCCCGGCACGTGCCAGCGCACGTCCTCCGTCAGGAGCTCGCGCAGCGCCCACTCCCCGTCGTGCCCGGCGTAGAACGCCGCCTGGGCGGCGTGGAGGGCCTCGAGCACGCGCTGCGCCTCGGCGCGGGTCATGCGTCCGTCGCCTCGGCCGGGCGATGGACGAGCAGGCGCTGACCGGCGTCGAGCGCCTCCTGCGAGCGCAGGGCGCCGTTGCGGCGATCCCACTCCCCCGATGCGAGGTCGCGCTCGAGCGCGGCGATCGCTCGCGCTCTGACCTCCGGTGCGAGACGCGCGAACCCGGACGTCGCGGCGGTCACCGCGGTATCGAGCGCCCGCTCCGGGTGCGCCCAGAGCGACGCCAGCGTCCAGTCCGGCGTCTCGCGGGAGATCGGCACCGTCTCGATGTCGAGCCGGCCGGGCCCCAGCCAGCGAGCGAGCTGCTCGAGGGCCGGGAAGTCGCGGCGATCCTGCTCCGCGATCTCGGGCAGGTAGTCGCGGATCATCCACAGCTCCTGCGTGATCTCGGTGTCGAAGGTGACGATCAGGACCGGGCCGGCGGCGACGCGACGCAGCTCACGGACGCCCGCCTCCGCGTCCCGCCCCCAGTGGTGGACCGTCAGGACGGCCAGGGCCGCGTCGACGCTCGCGTCACGCAGGGGCAGGTGCGCAGCGTCGGCACGCAGGGCCGGAGCGAGATGCGACGGGCGCTGGGCGGCCATGACGTCGCTGGGCTCGATCGCCACCACGTGACGACCGGCGGGTTCGTAGGACCCGGTCCCGGCGCCGACGTCGACGACCGTCCTCGCGTCGCCGAGCTCACGGTCGATGAGCGCACGCAGGCGTGGATCCGGTCGCCGGGTGGTGGCATAGCCGTGTCCGATCCGGTCGTACCGTGCCATCGCCATGGACCGATACTAGAACATTCCCTCTACTATTGCCAGCGCTCAGCCGAGCGCCCCACGCAACGCGCGCTCGAGATCCGCGCGCAACCGCTGGGGCGGATCGACGCCGGCGATGAGATGGCGCCGGACGGCGCCGTAGGGCAGATCGAAGACGACGAGCAGCACGTGCCCCACCGCCGCCGGGGTCGCGCGGCCGTGCAACGCCCGCGCCAGGCGAGCGACCGCCGCCTCGACGGGGCGGTTGAGCTCGTGCAGCTCGTCGGCCAGCGGACCCTGCGGAGCCGCGCGAACCAGGTCCTCGTACCGGAAGGACACCAGCAGACGCGCGTCCCTCGGCTGCGCGCGGCAGAAGTCGAAGATCGACAGGCCGCCGCCGACCGCCGCCACCGCGGGATCCTGCACGTCCACCGCGTCCAGGAACGCAGCCTGCGAGCGCCGCACGGCCCGCATCCACAGCCGGGTGACGAGCTCGTCGCGCGACCCGAAGCGGTGGTAGATCGAGCCGGTCGGCGCGCCGCTCACGGTGGAGATGGCGTCGATCGTCGCGCCGTGCGCTCCCTCGTCGAGCAGCAGGTCGCGCGCCACGTCCAGCATCGCCTCGGGCGAGTACAGGGACTTGCGGGGCACTGCTCGATACTAGAGCGTTGCGTCTACTTGAGGCGGATATGTACGCTGCGGCCTTGCTCAGCGACGAGGCGGATCTTGCGTATGCGTCGGCCACCGACGTTGCGGCGGCGATCCGCGCGCGTCGGATCTCGCCGGTGGAGGCCGTCCAGGCCGCCGCGCGGCGGATCGAGGCCCGCGATCCCACGCTGAACGCGTTCGTCTTCCTGGCGATCGACGAGGCGCTCGAGCAGGCGCGCGCGGCGGAGAAGGCGCTCATGAGCGGCGAGGCGATCGGCCCGCTGCACGGCGTCCCGACCGCGATGAAGGACCTCTTCGACTTCAAGCCCGGATGGCCGTCGACGTTCGGCGGCGTGCCCGCGCTCGCGAGCTTCACGCCGGACTTCAGCTGCTCGTGGGTCGAGCGCGTGGAGGCGGCCGGGGCGATCGTGCTGGGCAAGACGAACAGCCCGGTCTTCGGCTTCAGCGGCGTCTGCGACAACCGGCTGTTCGGCCCGACCGGCAACCCGTTCGCCCCCGCCCGCAACAGCGGCGGGTCCTCCGGCGGCAGCGCCGCCGCCGTGGCGGACGGGATGGTGGCGTTCGCGGAGGCCACCGACGGCGGCGGGTCGGCGCGGATCCCCGCGGCGTGGTGCGGGGTCGTCGGGTTCAAGCAGTCGCTGGGCCGTGTGCCGCTGGTCATGCGCCCGAACCAGTTCGGGCCCGCGCCGTTCATGTTCGAGGGGCTCGTGGCCCGGACGGTCGCGGACATCGCGCTCGGGCTGACGGTGCTGTCCGGCACGGACCCGCGCGACCCGTACGCGATGCTCGGCGCCGCGGACTTCGAGGGTGACGGCCGGCGCTCCGTCGCCGGCATGCGGGTCGCGTACAGCCCCGACCTCGGGGGCATCCCGGTCGACCGGCGCGTCGCGGCGGTCGTCGAGGACGCGGTGAACGACCTGGACGCCGCCGGCGCGACCGTCGACCGCGTGTCGCTCACGCTGCCGCGCGATCAGCTCGAGCTGGCCGAGACGTGGTGCCGGCTCATCGCCGCACCCACGCTGCAGGGCGTGGACGGCTTCGCCGCCGCCGGCATCGACCTGCTGGCCGACCACCGCTCGGAGCTTCCGGCGCACCTCCTGCGCTGGCTGGACGAGGCAGGGACGATGTCGGTGCGCGAGTACGTCGGGCTGCAGACCGCGCGGACCGAGGTCTACGACATGCTGCAGGGCGTGTTCGCGGACCACGACCTGCTGGTGACGCCGACGGTCGGGTGCCTGCCGGTGGAGAACACCGGCGCCCCGGGCGAGGTCCCGCTGCCCGACGTGATCGAGGGCGTGAAGGTCGACGGGGCGATCGGCTGGACGCTGACCTATCCCGCGAACTTCACCGGGCATCCCGCGGCCTCGGTCCCGGCGGGGCAGGTCGACGGCCTGCCCGTCGGCATGCAGATCATGGGCCGCCTGGGCGCGGACGGCGACGTCCTCGCCGCGGCAGGCGCCATGGAGCGGATACGACCGTGGAGCGACACGTACGCGGTGCCGGCGGAGCGGTCGCTCGCATGACGTTCGCGTGGGCCGAGCCCGGGTCGCTGGACTACGCCGAGGCGACGGCGACCTACAACACCGACGTGCACCTGCAGCCGCCGCTCGCCGCGACGGTGCGCAACGTCGACGAGGCCCGGCAGGCGGTCGCCGACGCCCGCTCGCGCGGCGTGGGCGTCCGTGTCCTCGCCACCGGCCACCTCTCCGATGCCTGCGCGCCGCTGGGCGACGAGGCCGTCGTCAAGGTCGCCTTCGACGATGCGGTCGTCGTGGACGTCGAAGGGCGCCGGGCGACCGTGTTCGCCGGCACCCGCTGGGGCGAGGTGGCGGAGGCGACGACGCCGCACGGCCTGGTCCCCCTCCACGGGACCTCCCCCACCGTCGGGGCCATCGGCTACCTGCTCGGTGGCGGCATCAGCTACTACGGCCGGCGCCACGGCGTGGCGTCGAACTCGATCGTCGCGATGGAGCTGCTCACCGCCGACGGCGACGTCCGCGAGCTCGACGCGGACCACGATCCGGAGCTCTTCGACGCGCTGCGCGGAGGCGGCGGCGGGTTCGGCCTCGTCGTGTCGGCGACCGTCGAGCTGTACCCCGTCTCGCAGGTCATGACGGGCGCGATCTTCTGGCCGATCGCGGCCGCCGAGGCGCTGCTGGACCACTGGTGCCGCTGGTCGCTGGACGCGCCGCGCACCGCGTCGACGTCGTTCCGGACGTTGCACCTCCCCCCTGACGCGGGGCTGCCGCCGGAGCTGACCGCGGGCCCGGTCGTGTGCGTCGACGGCGCGATCATCGACGAGCCCCCGGGACTGCCCGCGACGGACGTCGCGGACGGACTGCTCGGGCCGATGCGCCTGCTGGCCGAGCCGCTCATGGACACGTGGCACCTCGGCGGCCCGCTCGACGTCACCACCGCGCACATGGACCCGCTCGACCCGCTGCCCTACGAGGCCGACCACTTCCTGCTCGACGACCTGCCCCGGGAGGGACAGGACGCGTGGCTGTCCGTCGCGGCGACCGACGCCGGCGACGCGCTCGCGTTCGTCGAGCTGCGCCAGATCGGCGGCGCGATCGGCGAGGCGGACGACCGCGGCGGCGTCCTGAACCGCCTCTCCGGGGCCTACGCGCTGTACGTCCTGGGCGTGCTCACCGGCGAACCGAGCGACGGGCGCATCACCGAGCAGCTCGCGGCGCTGCACGCGGCGCTCGCGCCGTGGGACACGGGGTTCACGGCGCCGACGTTCGCGGCCGGCTGGGACCCGCGTCAGAGGTCCTTCGACCGCGCGACGGCCGAGCGCGTGCAGCAGGTCCGCGACCGCGTCGACCCGGACGGCGTCTTCGCGGGAAACGTCGTGCGGGGGGCGCGGACCGCCGGCTGAGCTCGTCGATCCGGGGTGGATTCGTCCCACCCGGGTGTGGGAGGCTCGCATCGGCGGCGTCCAGGACCCCGGACATCCGATCGGATCGAGGGCTCATCGCCAGAGGCATGTTGTCCGTCGCGCTTGCGCTCGCAGCCCTGGTGCTGATCGGGCCCGCGCCGGCCTCTGCCAACGGCGGCTCCCCCTGCGGCATCCCGGGCGCCGTCGTCGCCGATGCCTCACCGACCGCCCTCGTCGTCCGTGGGCGCGGCGAGATGCGGCGCTACTGGGCGTGCCTGTGGGGTGGCCGCCCGGTGTACATCGGCACGGCGGGCGAGGGCCCGGGCGGCGAGCTCGTGCTCGAGGACTTCACCGCTGCGGGTCGCTTCCTCGCCGTCGTGGGCTACGACTGTCTCGCCGAGTGCGCTCCGCCGAGGGTCCACGTCTTCGACCTTCGAAGCGGCCGACGCGTGCGCAGCGTGCACGCCAGCCCGACCGGCCCGCCGCTCCTCGGGACACGGGGAGGGCTCGTGTCGGTCGAGTCCTACGGCATGAACCGCCGCCGCATCCAGGTGTGGGACTCCCGCGGCACGACGATCGTCGTGCGCGGCCCTCGCCGGGACCTCCCGCGCCGCGCCGTGCGGGTCGACGGGAACCTCCTGCGCTGGACGGACGCGGGCATCCGGCACTCGTTCCGTCTGCAGTAGGCCATGGGCCGCCGCGTACCGATCCTCGTCGTCGCGCTGCTGCTGCTCATCGCGGCCGGCACGGTGGCGGCGCTCCGGGACGGCGCGGCGCCGCCGGCGGCCGGAGCCGGGCTGCCGCAGCCGCCGGACTCACGCGCTCCACCCGGCTCGCCCCCACACTGGATCCCGTCCGAGGACTGGGTCATGCAGCACTGGCTCCCCTACGACGAGGAACGGCTCCTGCGGCTGTTGCGAGTCGACCGCGAGACCCTGTGGCGGCACCTGCGCGACGACCGGCGCACGATCGCGCAACTCGCCGCCGGTCGGGGCTGGCCGGACCCGGAGCGCCTCGCGGCGGCGCTCGTGGCCGAGCCTCGCGGACGGGTTCCCCTCGACGAGCTCCGGTCTCGCGCGCTGCGGACGCTCACCCAGGGGCACCTCTCACAGCACATCCTGTTCCACTCCCTGCACCAGGATGCGGTCCCCGACGACGCGCGGGGGACGTTCGGCGTGCACAGCACCGACGAGCTCCAGCGGCTGCGCCGACTCGACATCGGCCCGCTCCAGGTCGCGCGGATGAACGGCCTCTCGCGCGCACACGTGGAGCGAAGCGCGCGGCGGGCGCTGCGCGAGCGCGCCGCGGAGGGCGTACGCGACGGCGCGCTGTCCCCGCGGCAGGCCCGTCTGCTCCTCGCGCGACAGCTGCGGCAGCTGCCGCGCTGGCTGTCGGAGTCGCACTACAACGGCCCGCCGCGCACGGACCGCACGGGCCGGCTCAGCGAGCCCCCGGTCCCCGCGTGGGCGGCACCCGCGATCAGCGCGGACGGCTCGCTCGTCGTCGCCGAGGCGTACGAGCCGAAGCTGTCGCTCGCCTTGCAGCGCGGAGAGATCAGCGTCGTGTCGTGGACGGCCGCGGCGGGCGTCGCGGGGGTCAGCCACGGGCGAGCGGCGCACGCGGGCCTGCCGTATTCCGCCTACAACCCCGCCCTCTCCGGCGACGGGCGCCGCGTCGCCTTCGAGACCTCGGCCGGCAACCTCAACTTCGCCAAGCGCTATGGCGACACCTCGATCGCCCTGGCCGACCTGGAGGGCGGTCGAGCGCGACTGGTGGGGAGCGCACCCGGGGGCACCGACCGGACCGCCTACGCACCCGCGATCTCCGGTGACGGACGGGTCGTGGCCTTCCAGGCCGTCGATGCGTCGCGCGCCGATCCCAGGCGCGTGCGGCCGACCCGCGTCCTGGTCCGGGCGGCGGACGGCAGCACCACGGCGGTCCGACGTACGCCGGCCTACGAGCCCGCGCTGTCGGCCGACGGACGCGTCGTCGCGTTCGTCGCGCCCGGCCCGGAGGGCAGCTCGCGCGTCTTCGTCTTCGATCGGGCGTCGCGCCGCACGATCCTCGTGAGCCGTGCGACGGGCCCCGCCGGAGCGCCGGCGGACGGGGATTCCTGGGGTCCGCGGCTGTCGGCGGACGGGCAGCGCGTGGCGTTCGCGACGACGGCGCGGAACCTGGGTGGCCGACCACCCGAGCCCGGCGAGGCGCGGGTGCTCGTCCGCGACGTCCGCCGGGGCACGACTCGCCTGGTCAGCACCGGCGTCGACGGCGCCCCGTTGCCCGGGTTCGCCTCGGAGCCCGCGATCTCGGCGGACGGCCGGATCGTCGCGTTCTCCCTCGCGCCCCCGGGGGCGCTGCGCGCCGCACCCGGCGGACGCCCCGCCCAGCGCGTCCACGTGCGCAACCTCGCCGACGGTCAGGCGCGCCCGCTCGGGCCGTCACGTGGCTATGCCGGTCAGCCGGCGATCGCCGGGGACGGCTCGCACGTGGCCTTCACCGCGGACAGCGGCGCGCCGTCCCTGCGGGTCCTGCGGGCCGCGGTCTCCGGTGGGATCACGCGAGCCCTCCCCCTCCCGACGTCCGTGCCGCCCGCGGGCGGTCGCACCGGCGCGGTGCTCTGCCGACTCGCACCACCCGTGTGGTGAGACGGCGCCCGCGCCTGAGCGTCACCGCCGACTCCGCCCCGGCCCCTCCTCGCAGATGTCCGCGATCCTCGGCTGCGCGACCTCGATCAGGTCGTGGGGATCGATGAGCACGCCGTGGCGGTGATCGCCACCGCTGAAGAGGATCGAGTCGTGCTCGAGCAGCCGGCCGTCGAGGATCTCCAACGCATCCAGCAGTGGCCCCAGCGGCGGCACGGCGCCGACCTCGAACGGGCCGGCGTGCTCGGAGATCTCGGTCTCCGTCGCCAGTCGCAGCGACGCTGAGCGGCCGAGCACGCCGCGGGCCTTGTTGAGGTCGAGGCGGTGTGACGCCGGCACCACGGCGAGGACGAACCGGTGTCCATCGATCAGCGCCACGTTCTTCGCGGCATGGTCGGCGGGCACACCCGCGGCCCGTGCCTCGGCGACGGCCGTGTTCGTGACCGGGTGCTCGACGACGTCGAAGGCGATCCCCCGCTCGGCGAGGTAGGTCGTCACAGCGGCGAGACCGCGCAGGCGCGGATCGCTCATGGCACAAGGCTACGCCGACGGGCCTCAGCCTGCGCGAGAATCCAGCGCCTCGCGCAGCGCGCGCGAGGACGAGCGACGGAGGTCGTACGGCTGCGACCCCGTGCTGCGTGTGCTCGTGGTGCCCTGCTGCCGCACGGCGACCGCGCGCCGCAGCTCGCCGTCCTGCGAGTACTGGTAGAGCAGCTCGCCGCCGAACCGCTCCAGCACCTCATCGAGCTCCGCGCCGCGCAGGCCCATCTGCCGGCCGAGACCGCTGCGCACCTGTGTCTTGGTGAGATCCGGCCACAGCGTCGCCAGCCGATCCAGCGCCGTGACCGTCGTTGCCGTGGCGCGGGTCGTCCTCCGGGCGAACGCCGCCGGGTCGGGCAGCGACGCCTCCAGGAGCGCCCGGGCGTCGAGGATCCCCGCGCCGTAGTTGCGCGAGTCCCAGTCGTCGGGCGTTCGGGCCGTCCGGCGCGCGAGCGTGAGGAACAGCCGCTGCACGTTCTCCCGGCCGTAGCGACGGCGCAGCGTCTCGGCGCCGTGGTGGGCGAGCCACAGCGCGGCGGCCCCGGCCGTGTTGGCCACGGCGAACGACGTGCCGTCGTGCGGCTCGACCGTGAAGACCGCGCGTCCGTTCTCGCGGCGCGCGGTCGCGACCCAGACGCCCTCGGCCGGAGCGCAGAAGTCGACCTCCCGGCCGTGCGAGGAGCCGGGCCACGGCGCGTCGGTGATGCCGATGCCACCGATCGCCAGGCACTCCGGCCAGCTCGCCGGCGCCGTCACGAACCCGACCTCGTTGCCCGCCGCGGCCATCACGATCATCCCCGACTCGACCGCGGTCCTGATCGCGTCCCGCACCGCGCCCGCGAACCCGACGCCGCCGAGGCTCATCGAGACGATGTCGCAACCGGCGCGTCGTGCCCGGTCGATCGCGATGGCGACGTCGCCGTCGAAGACCTGGACGACGCTGTTGATCGCCCGCAGCGGCACGAGCGCGACGCCCGGCGCCGCACCCTGGATCTCGCCCGGCGAGCGGCCGGCGATGACGCTGCCCGTCGCAGTCCCGTGGCCCGGCGAGTCCAGTGGCCACCACGGTCGCTTCCGGAGCGGATCGCTGGCGTCGGCGTCGTCGTCGACGACGTCCCACGAGCGCGCCAGGTCCAGCGCCTCGGGCTCGAGCTCCGGGTGCGTCGTGAACCCTGTGTCCGGGTGACCGACGGTGATCCCGGCGCCGAGACCGGGCTCGAGCTCCCACGCCTCGGGCGCACGGATCTTCTGGAGCGACCAGTCCTTCGGCATCGGCGCAGCCGACCGGCGCGCCTGCGCCCGATGCGCCCGGGCACTGCGTCGGACGTCCCCGGCGCCGCGAAGACGCTGGACGGGAGGTCGGGCTGGACGTCGGCGCCGGTCGCGTCGCGCAGCCGGTGGGCGAGGTCGAATGCCTGCTGCTGCGGCGGGTACGCGGGCGCGACGATCGCGCGACCGGTCACGCTCATGTGACGGCGCAATCGCGCCGGTCGCGCGCGCCCGCGGGTCGTCGGGAACAGGTATCCGACCTCCCAGCGCCGGCCGTCGGCGTCGGTGCCGAGGGCGGCGCGGACCGCCTTGCGCAGCGCGGGGAGACCGCCGCTCCAGTCATCGGCGAGCTCGACCAGCAGCCGCAGCGCGAAGCCCTCGCGGGCAGGGGTCGGTCCGTCGCGTCCCGCAGGCGCGACATCGACGGTGACGGTGTCGCTCGCGGCGTCCTCCGCACTGAGTGCCGTCGCGTGCACGACGTAGTCGCCCTCGCCGATGCGCGCCGGGTGACGGACGGTCGCCCGTCTCTCCCCCACGACGAACGAGTGCGTGGAGGGCGCCTCGTGGGGGTCCGTGGACTCGACCGAGAGCAGCAGCCGCGCCGGCGGCTCCTCCGCGGCACGCACGTCGTAGCTGATGAGGACGCCGTCGCCATCGCGCCGCGCGGTGATCAGGGGGTACGGCGCGGCCCCGGGGACGGCGACGTAGATCGGTCCCAGCTTGCGCCGCCGTCCGCGGGCGTCGGCGTGGAACGCGTCCGGGCGCTTCCACTGCTTCTCGTGCTGCTGCGGCCCGCGAGGACTCGACGTGTCGCTGGGGCCCATGCGCCCCCAGCGGCCGGGCCATTCCAGCCAGCGGCGTCGCCCGTCAGCTCGACGACGCGCGGGCGCACCCGGCGGCCGTTGCCCCGCGCATGGTCGAGCATCGGGAAGAGGCTGATGCGGTACTCGCCCGGATCGAAGTACGACGCGTGCGAGCCGAGGCCGACGTAGACCAGCGGCGATGCCCCGCCCGTTCCCTCCGCCGTGCGGACGTCGGCCCAGTCGTCGCGCTTCTCGGCGCCGCTGTGCTGCGCGAACGTCGCGCCGGAGGGGCGGCCGTCGTCGATCGCGACCTGCACCATCTCCCAATCGCCCTCGTGCAGGCCGATGCCGGCCAGGCTCTTGTCGTTGAACAGGTAGAAGAGCCAGTACTGCAGCCACACGCGGTCGCCCGACCCCCGGGCGTAGCGGCCGTAGACGACGTCCGTGTAGCCGGGCAGCGCCTGCATGCGGGCGGCGTCCTCGACGTAGGTGCCGCCGTGGGCGTTGAGGTGGTCGGTGCTCGCGGGCCTCTGCGGGATGCCGTCGCCGTAGGTCGTTCCGTTCAGGAACGCGAGGTCGAGTTGCGGGCGCACGAGCGATCGCCCGGCCTGTGCGATGAGCTCGCCGCCCCTGGTCTGCAGGATGGTCGCGTACCGGCCCTCGACGGCGCAGTCCGTCATGATCGCCGGCGAGCTCGCCCAGTACGGCTCCTGGCGGTGGTACGCGAGGGTCGGCCGGTGCTTGGCCAGCAGGCCGGCCTGGCGGGCGTCGTCGAGGGCGCTCACGCGCGCCTCGTCAGCGGATCAGCTTGCGCTCCGGCGTGCGCTCGGCGAACTCGACAGCCTTGGAGGCGCCGAGCTGCGAGACCAGGTCCTCGACCTCGTCCGCAGGCACGCCCTCGGCCTTGTACATCGAGGCGAGCTCCGGATCCTGCTCGTCCGGGAACAGCGGCGCGACGTCGACGCCGCCCTTGGCCGCGGCCTGCTCGATGACCTGCTTGCGCTGATCCGCCGGCGCGGACTCCCGGAACTTGAACTCGACGCGCATCGCGGCTCACGATAACGCTCGCTCGAGGTCCAGCAGGCCTGCGCCGTACTCGTTCGTGCGGGTCCTGCCGCGCATCGCGCTGAGCGTCGCGGCGGTGCTGCAGAGGCGCTCGACGATGTCGGTCGGGCTCAGCGCCGGGTCCTGGGCGGCGACGAGCGCTGCCGCCGCCGTCACGTGCGGCGTGGCCATCGACGTGCCGCTCCAGGACGCGTAGAGCCGCTCCGATCGGAACGAGGAGCGCCGGCGCGGGAGCGTCGAGAGGATGTTCGAGCCCGGGGCGCAGATCCCGATGTGGCGCCCTGTGTTCGAGAAGTCGGAGCGCTCGCGATTCTCGGCGAGCGCACCGACGGCCAGGACGCCGTCGTACGCGGCGGGGTACTCGATCGGGTTGCCGTCCTGGAACTCGTTGCCCATCGCGGCGACCACCACCACGCCGCGCGCGATGAGGCGGCGGATGAGCACCTGCTCGATGCTCGACGACTGCGTCCCGCCGATGCTCATGTTCAGCGCGCTCAACCCGGACTCGGCCCCGGCGCGCAGGGCGTCGGCAAAGGCGTCGGGGTCGACGTAGTACTCGCCCTCGAACTGCTCGTCGGGGAAGATCTTCCACATGTGGATCGCGCAGCGCGCGACGCCGGCGATCCCGACCGCGTTGTTCGTCTCGGCCCCGACGATCCCGGCGACGTGCGTGCCGTGACCGACGATGTCCTCGGCCCGCGTGCCCGGGTGCTCGTAGGTGATCTCGACGTCCGCGAGGTCGGGGTGACCGGCGTCGATGCCGGTGTCGAGGATGCCCACGCTGACGCTCGCGGCGTCGGGACGCTCGGCGTCGAACCAGCGGATCGCGCGCAGTCCCCACTGCACGTTCTGCATCGGATCGACCGCCGCGAGCCAGCGAGCCGGCACCGGCTCGATGTAGTCGATGGCGTTGGCAGCGGCCGCGTGCGCGACGGCCCGCATGTCGGCCTTCGGGTCCATGTCCGCGATGGTCAGGCCGGCGATGTCGTCGTCCTCCTGGGTCACCACGGACGCGGCCAGCGCGAGGCGCGCGCGCTCAGGGTCGTCGACCCTGGCGCGCGACACGCGGCCGCGCCCGGCGTCCTGGAACAGCGGGCGCACGTTCGTCAGGCCGGTGTTCTCCCGCAGGTACTCGAGCGGCTCGGCGACCGCCTCCGGTACCGCGTCCGCCGTCGCCGTCGTGAACGCCATCCGGCTCGTCCCGAACGCAGCCCGCGTGCGCGTGGGCACGTGTGGGCGGATCGCGCCGGGGTGCACGCGCACGAAGAACCGACCGGGAAGCACGTCGAGTCGATCGCTCCCCGGGCCGCCGAAGGTCGGCTGGTCCGAGGACGGCTTCGTTCGCGCGGTGGCCATGGCACGTCCCCTCGATCCGGGTCGGGGCCTTCAGGCGGGTGGCGCGACTCTACGCCCTGTACGTTGCGCACATGAGCCCGCCCGCCCTGCCGGCCGCCGGGACCTGGGAGATCGACTCGCGCCACTCCACGATGCGCTTCAGCGTGATCCACCACGCCGTCGCCTGGTTCCGCGCCGCCTTCTACCCCATCACCGGGGGCTACGACGCCGCGACCCGGACGCTCGCCGGCGAGGTCCGCACGACCGACCTGCAGGTCCCGATCGACCCACTGCGCAACCATCTCCTCACCCCGGACTTCTTCGACGCCGAGCAGCACGCGACGATCGCGTTCGCATCGACGCGCATCGACGAGGACGGCCCGGCGCTGACCATCGAGGGAGATCTCACGCTGAAGGGCGTGACGCGCTCGGTCACCGCGACCGGGACCGCCACCGCGCCGACCGCCGTGAAGCACCCGGACGGCAGCGTGGGCGAGCACTTCGGCATCGAGCTGGAAGCGACCATCGACCGCCGCGACTACGGCGTCAGCTTCAACAACGTGCTGCCGTCCGGCATCGAGAACCTCGGCTGGGACGTGCGGATCGACGTCGCCCTGGAGCTCATCGAGGCGCACTGAGCTGCGCCTCGACGGCGCGGTCGACGTTGCCGTGGATCCGGTCGGCGGCGAGCCGATCGACGAAGCCGTCCGCGCGCAGCACGGCCAGCACGCTCGGCTTGACGCGCGCGAGCCGCAGCGTCCCGCCGCTGCTCTCGACGAGCTCGAGGATCGCCGCGAGCTGCTCGGCGCCCTGCGAGTCGATGAAGTTGACCCCCTCGAAGTCGAGGACCAGGGCGCCCAGCGGCGACCCGTCCTGCGCCAGCGCTCGGACGCGGTCCTCGAGCGCCTGGCTCGTCGCGAAGAACAGGCCGCTGTCGAGGCGCAGCACGACGACGCCGGGGAACGTCTCGTCGCCGGGGTTCTCGTCGAGCTCGCGGAACACCTGCGTGCCCGCGCTCGCGCCCGAGCAGCGGCATCGGAGGCCTCGTGGCGACGTAGATGAGCCAGCCCAGCGAGAGCACGATGCCGATCGCCACCCCCGCGAGCACACCCGCCGACAGCACGGCGACGATCGCCGCGACCGCGATCCAGAAGTCGAACCGCGTGACGCGGTAGAGGCGGCGCAGCTCGCCGACGTCGATCATCCCGAACACGACGGCGTCGATGATCACCGCGGCGAGGACCGGCTTGGGGAGCGTGGAGAAGAGCGGCGCGAGGAAGAGCAGCGTCAGCAGCACGAGCGCGCCGGTGACGAGCGACGCCAGCGGCGTCCTCGCCCCCGCCGACTCGTTCAGCGAACTGGCGGAGAGGCTCGTCGAGACCGGCATGCCCTGGAAGACGCCCGCGCCGACGTTCGCCATGCCCTGAGCCACCGATTCCTGATCGACGTCGATCGGGTACTTGTGCCGCGCGGCGAACGCGCGGGCGTCCCCCGCGGTCTGCGAGAACCCGATGAGCAGCAGCGCGATCGCCGCCACGCCGATCGTCGCGATGTGCTCCTGGACCAGGTCGAAGCTCGGCAGCTCGGGCGCCGGCAGCCCGCTCGGCACGTCGCCGACGACCGCGACGCCGTGCGCCTCGAGGTCGAACACGTGCGCCGCGAGGATCCCCGCGGCGACGAGGACGAGCGCACCCGGGATGGCCGGCCTCAGGAAGCGGAGGCCGAGGATCAGCCCCAGGGCGAGCACGCCGACGAGCACCGTCGAGCCGTGCACGTCGCCGAGCGAGCCGATCCACGAGCCGAGCTCGCGCCACGCGTTGTCCCCGTCCGCGTCGGTTCCGGTGATCTTGGGCAGCTCGCCGATCACCACGTCGACGGCGGCGCCCGCCAGGAACCCCGTGATCACGGCCTTCGAGAGGAACCGCGAGATCCATCCGAGCCGCAGCAGCGCGAACGCGAGGTACAGCAGGCCGGTGACCAGCGTGATCGCCGCGACGAGCTCCGCGGCTTCGTCGTCCGCGAGACTCGCGACCAGGACCGCGCCGCCCGCAACGGCGGCCAGCGACGAGCTCGGCCCCGTGGAGATCTGGCGCGAGGTGCAGAAGAGCGCGTAGATGATCGCGCCCGCGGCCGCCGCGTACAGCCCGTTCTGCAACGGCACCCCGGCGATCCCCGCATAGCCGAGGTCCTTCGGGACGATGAGCGCCGTCACCGCGATCCCGGCCGCGACGTCGCCCTTCAGCCCCCGGCGGTCGTATGACGGCAGCCACTCGAGGATCGGGAGCCGTGCGGCCATGTGGGGACATCATCCCTGCGCACACGCCGTGGAGGACCGACCTCGGCGCGGCCGAGCTCCGTCGCGGGCGGCTCGCCGTGGAGGTACTCGGCGGCGATCGCGCCCCAGTCCGCGCTCGCGCGCAGCCGTCCGAGCACGACGGCCACGAGCGCGTGCATGCGGCGGATCAGGATCGTCTCCGGCGGCAGCGTGTAGCGGTTCGCCTGATCGCGGAACGCCGCCCGCGCCTCCGGGTCGTCGCTGCCACGCTCACGCCCACGACGCTCCGGCGTGAGCCGGCGCTCGCCGGGCACGGCGTACCAGCCCAGCGCCTCGCTCATCATCCGCAGCGCCAGCTCCTCGTCGAGGCCCTCGGCACGGTCGCTCGGGACGTAGCCGCCTGCCACGAGCGCCGCCTCGAGCGCGGCGGGGTCCGCCGACCGCACGGCGAGCGCCATCGCACGCTCGGCGTCGATGCGCGCGGCGCCGAGCTCCCGCACGAGGCCGAAGTCGAGGAACGCCACGCGCCCGTCCGGGCGCAGGAGGTAGTTGCCGGGATGCGGATCGCCGAGCGCGATCCGATGGCCGTAGAGCAGCCCGAAGAAGAACCGGAAGACGATCTCGCCGTAGCGGTCGCGCTGCGCCTGGTCGAGCGCTCGGACCGCCTCGAACCGCTCGCCCTCGACGAACTCCGAGACGAGCACGCGCCGGGTGGAGAGGTCGGTCCGCACCCGCGGGACGGTGATGAACGGGTGGCCGCGGAACAGGCGCTCGATGCGCCGCTGGTGCTGCGCCTCCAGCTCGTAGTCGAGCTCCTCGCCGATCCGCTCGCGCAGCTCGGCGAGCAGCGGCCGCGCGTCGAGGCCCGGTGCGATCCGCTTGATGAGCGGCAGCAGCAGCGTCGCGCTGCGCAGATCGCTGTCGACGGCCTCGGCGACGCCCGGGTACTGCACCTTCACGACGACCTCGTCGCCGTCGAGCGTCGTCGCCCGATGCACCTGTCCGATCGAGGCGGCGGCGAACGCCCGCTCGTCGAAGGATCCGAAGACGCGACCGACCGGGGCGCCGAGCTCCTCGCGCATCAGCTTCTCGAGCCGTGAGAACGGGACCGGCGGGACGTCGTCGCGCAGCGTCGCGAGCCTGGACTCCAGCTCGGTGCGCTGCTCCTCGGGCAGCCCGTCGAGCTCGATCATCGAGAACAGCTGCCCGACCTTCATCGCCGCGCCGCGCATCCGGCTCAGCTGGTCGACCAGCTCGCCGACGAGGGCCGCGGTCCGCTCGTCGCGGGCCGCAGCCGCCCCTTCGGGCGAGCGGACCCGGTTCGCGGTCGCCATCCCCGCCCAGCGCAGCCCCTGTCCGGTCACGAGCCCACCGACGCGCGCCGTCCGCGCGATCCGCCCCGTCGGCAACCGCCCCGCGTCCTGCGGCGGGGGGTCGTCGGCGCGCGCGGGCATCGCTCGAGCGTAGTCCTGGGTGGTCAGGCCGGCTCGGCCACGAGCGCGAGCTTGCGGACCCGTCCCCTGCCGAGCCACTCGATCCACAGCCGGTGGGCCGCGAGCAGCTCGTCCAGGGCCCGCCGGCCGATCTGCGCGGCGATGCCCTCGGCGTCCGCGGCGAACGCCTCCGTCAGCGCCTGTGCCTGCAGGCGATGCACGAGGCTGTGGTCCTCGCGCCACGTCAGGACGAGCCCGGCCCGCTCCAGGGACGCGGCCATCTCGTCGAGCGGGGTGAGCCAGACGGTGTCGGCGTCGGGCATCGCCTCCCGCTCCTCGCCCGTGAGCGGCTGCCCCTCCTCCAACGTGAAGGCGAACCGTCCGCCGGGCCGGAGCGCCGCGGCGATCTCGCCGATCAGCGCGTCCTTGTCCTCGAAGGCGAGCATCGTCTCGAGCAGGAGCACGACGTCGAACGGCCCGGCGGGCAGGGGCGGGACCTCGGCGACCGCGAAGCTGCAGGGCAGGTCGCCCGCCTGCTCGCGGGCGATGGCGACGGCGCTCGCGCTGGCGTCCACGCCGAGGAGCTCGCAGCCCAGCTCCCGGGCGAGCAGGCGACCGGGCCCGGCGATGCCGCAGCACAGGTCCAGCACCTTCGTCCCCGGGCCGATGCCGGCGTGCAGCGCGAGGGTCCGGATCTCAGCGGCGTTCATGAAGCTCTCCTGCCCGACGAACCCGCCGGGCGCGTACGCCGCGACACGCGCGCGGTGGAGCGCCCGGTCGAACGGGGCTCGGTCGTCCTGTCTCACGTCGATGCCACCCCGCCGGGAAGGAGTGCGGCCGCGCATGCGTCCGCATTGACGTGACGGTTCCACGTACCCAGGTCCTGGGCGGCACGGTGCAGCTGGGCCCGGCGATCGGGCTGATCGCGCAGGTCGTGCTGCTCGCCGCCCTGGCCGGGACCGTCGGGCTCGGCGACGCCGGCTGGGTCGCCGGCCTCGCCTGCGCGACCACCATGGCGACGGCACTCGCGCGCGGCGTCGCGCGCGCTCCGGACGCGTGGCAGGGCCCGTCGTGGGTGACGCTCGCCCGGGCCACCCTCGCGATCGGCGTCGCGGCGCTGGTCGCGGACTCCTTCGCACACGACACGCCGGTCGCGCTGCTCGTGGCGCTGGCCGTCGTCGCGCTCTCGCTGGACCTCGTCGACGGCTGGCTCGCGCGCCGCACCGGGACCGTGACCGCGCTGGGCGCGCGCTTCGACGGCGAGGTCGACGCGTTCCTGATCCTCGCGCTCAGCGTGTACGTCGCCCCCATCGACGGCGCGTGGGTGCTCGCGATCGGCGCGGCGCGCTACCTGTTCCTCCTCGGCGAGTGGCTGCTGCCGTGGATGCGCGCGCCGCTCCCGCCGCGCCGGTGGCGCAAGGTCGTCGCGGCCGCCCAGGGGATCGTGCTCACGGTCGCGGCGGCCGACGTCCTGCCCCGGTCGGCCATGCAGGCGATCCTCCTCGCCGCGCTCGTCGCCCTCGCGGCGTCCGTGGGCGAGTGCGTGTGGTGGCTGTGGCGCCGCCGGCCCGCCGAGCGCGCGCCGCTGCACCCCGGGATCGCCGTGGCGTTCACGGTCCTCGCCCTGCTGCTGGTCTGGGCCGCGCTGGTCGCGCCGAACCAGGTGAGCGAGCTCGACGCCGGCGCGTTCGTGCGCCTGCCGCTCGAGCTGCTCGTCGTCCTCGTGCTGGCGGTGCTGCTCCCGGCCGCCCCGCGCCGCGTGCTGGCCGTCGTCGCCGGAACGGTGCTGGCGCTGCTCATGGTGGTGAAGGTCCTGGACATGGGGTTCATCACGGCGTTCGACCGCCCGTTCGACCCCATCTCCGACTCGACGTACGTGGGAATCGGCGTGGAGACGCTGCGCGACGCGATCGGCAGGTCGAGCGCGAACCTCGCCCTCGCCGTCATCGTCGTGATCCTCGTCGGGCTCCTCGCGCTCCCGGTGCTGGCGCTGCTGCGCGTCACGCGCGTGGCCGCCGGCCACCGCGACTGGGTGCTCCGGGGGGCGGTCGCGCTCGGCGTCGTCTGGGTGGCGCTGCGCCTCGTCGGCGCGCCCGTCGCCTCCACGAGCGCCGCCGCCCTCGCCGTCGACGAGGTGCAGACGGTCCAGTCGGGTCTGGCGGCGCAGCGGATCCTCGCCCGCGAGATCCCCCGCGACCGGTTCGCCTCCACGCCGGGGGATCAGCTGCTGACCGGCCTGCGCGGCAAGGACGTCCTGCTCCTGTTCGTCGAGAGCTACGGGCAGGTCGCCGTGCAGGGCTCGTCGTTCTCCCCGGGGGTCGACGCCGTGCTCGACCGCGGCACCGATGGGCTGGACGCCCGCGGCTTCTCCTCGCGCAGCGCGTTCCTGTCCTCGTCGACGTTCGGCGGGCTCAGCTGGCTGGCGCACGCCACCCTGCAGTCGGGGATCCGGATCGGCACCCAGCGGGGCTACAACCAGCTCGTCAAGAGCGACCGCGTCACCCTCAGCCGCGCGTTCGGGCGCGCCGGCTGGCGGACGGTCGTCGCGGACCCGGCGAACAAGCGCACGTGGCCCGAGGGCAAGAGCTTCTACGGCTACGACAAGATCTACGACCGCCGCAACGTCGGCTACCGCGGCCCGGGCTTCGGCCTGCCGCCGATGCCCGATCAGTACGTCCTGCAGGCGCTGCACGACCTCGAGCTCGCCAGGCGCGACCGGCCGCCGCTGTTCGCGGAGGTGGACCTCATCTCCAGCCACGCGCCCTGGACGCAGATCCCGCGGCTCATCCCGTGGGAGGACGTCGGGGACGGCTCGATCTTCCACCGCGTCCCGGAGGAGCAGTCCACGGAGGCCTCGCTCTTCGGCGACGCCAAGCGGGCCCGCCGCGCCTACGGCCTCTCGATCGAGTACACGATGAGCACGATCATCTCGTTCGTGCAGCGCTACGCCGACGACGAGACCGTGGTCGTCCTGCTGGGCGACCATCAGCCCGCGACGCTCGTCAGCGGCCAGGACGCGAGTCACGACGTGCCGATCTCGGTCATCGCCCGCGATCCGAAGGTCATCGAACGGATCGCCGGCTGGAACTGGCAGGACGGTCTGCACCCGAGCCCCGAGGCGCCGGTGTGGCCGATGAGCGCGTTCCGCGACCGGTTCCTCACCGCGTTCGGCTAGCTGCTCTCGAATCGAGGGGACAGCGCGTAGCGCAGCAGCACCACGTCGCCGATCTGGCGGACCTCGGCGAGCGTCGCGCGCCGCCCGGCGTTCCACGGGAAGTGCCCGTCGGCCACGAATCGCGGGGCGCCCGAGTCCCCGACGAAGAACGGCGCCACGACGAGCTGCAGCTCGTCGACGAGGTCGTCGGCCAGGAACTGCGTGTGCACGACGCCTCCACCCTCGACCATGAGCCGCTCGACGCCGCGGTCGGCGAGGTCCTCGCTGAGCCGGCGCATCCGCACCTGGCGGCCCCCGTCGACGACCGTCGCCACCGGCCCGAGCCGCGCGCAGGCGTCGGCCACCCGCGGGCTCGGGGTGTAGACGAGCTTCTCGGCCTCGCCGGTGCTGAAGAACCTCGACCGCGCGTCGAGGTCGGCCCGGTCGGTCACGGTGATCTTCATCGGCGACGGGGGCAATCCGCGCGCCCGGCGCCGCTCGCGGCGGGCCTCCGAGCGCACGAGGAGCCGCGGGTCGTCGATGCGCACGGTGGCCGCGCCGACCATGATCGCGTCGCAGGAGGCGCGCACGTCGTCGACCCGGTCGAAGTCCGCGTCGTTGGACAGCGCGAGGCGCGGCGTGCGGTCGCCGAGGTAGCCGTCGAGCGACACGCTGCAGCTGAGCAGGGTGTACGGGCGGTCAGGCATGCCGGCGCACCCACGCCACCACGAGCACGGCGGCACCCGGCAGGCTCGCGACGAACACCATGACGCCGTAGACGACGGCGGTGGCGACCCCGAGCGACGCACCCAGGCCCGCGGCCGAGAACGCCCACGCCGTCATGCCCTCGCGCGGCCCCCAGCCACCGATGTTGGGCAGCGCCGCCGCCAGCAGCACGAGCAGCACGAGCGGCAGCATCCGGGAGAGCGGCACCGTCGCCCCTGCGGTCCGCGCGGCGATGATGAACGTGGCCACGTGGCCCGCGACGACGAGCGCCGACGCGAGCACGATGGCCGGCCACGCACGCCCGCCGAGGAGGCCTCGGCGCACGTCGCTCACGACGGCGTTGCGCAGTCTCGCCCACCGCGGGCCGACGACGTCGGGCCGCACGCGCACCCCGACCGCGACGGCCGCGACCGCGGCGAGGAGCGCGAGCGCGACGAGCGGCATCGCGGACCGCACGGGCGACGGCGCGACGATGAGCACGGCGACCGTGAGGACGATCTGCACGAACTGCCCGGCCGAGCGCTCCCACGCGACGGCGCGCAGGCCGTGGTTGATCCCGCGGTGGACGTCACCCACGACGCCTCCGGGCAGCGTCACGTTGAGGAAGAGCGATCGGTAGTAGGAGGCGACCGCCGAGCCCAGCGGCAGGTCGACCCCCAGGCCGCCGGCGACGATCCTCCAGCGCCAGGCGCAGCACACGGTGGTCAGCACGGCGAGGCCGGCCGCGGCGGCGAGCGCCCCGGCGTCGACCGTGCGCAGGCCGTCGAGGAACGGCCCGGTGCCGAGGCGCCAGACCAGGATGGCGAGCGTCGCCGCGGTGGCGGCGACGCGCGCCCACCACCACGCGCTGCGGCTGGGGGCTGCGTGGAGCGCGATCGTCACGGCAGCACCAGCAGGTCGACATGGCCGACGCGGACGGCCAGCCGCCCGGCCGCCGCCTGCGCGAGGCGCCGCTCTCGATAGTCGCCGACCTCGCCCGCCAGCGCGGGCTCCTGCTCGCAGGCCGCGGCGATCCAGCCCTCGAGCCACTCGGCCGTCAGGTCGGCGTCGGCCGCATCCAGGCGCCACGGGCTCGGCGCGACGAGCACCTCGGCGCCCGTGCCCCTGAGCGCGTCGACGGCGGCTGCGGCGGCGTCGGGGCCGAGCAGGCGGCGCTGGTGGTCGTTGAAGGCGGCGGCCACGAGCGCGTCGAGGGGATCCGCCGGGCGGAGGCTGACGCGACCGACCACGGTCAGCGCGAGCAACATCGGGCACCCGGCGGCGGTGCACGCGCGGAGCATCCGGGCCAGCTCGTCCGCCGCCAGGATGTCGAGCAGCGCCGAGGCGACGATGAGGCTCGCGCCGGCGAGATCGCCGTGCGCCAGCCGGGTGACGTCGGACTGCCGCGTCTCGACGGTGGCGGCCCGACCCGGAGGGGTGGCGGCCGCGCGCTCCAGGAGGTCGGCGTCGCGGTCGTGCACCACCCAGTGCTGCGGCCCGCGGAGGCGCGGCGCCAGCCAGCGGCCCATCGCACCGTCGCCGCCCCCGAGGTCGTGGATGACGAGACGACCGGCCGCGGGGAGGTGACGAGCCAGACGCTCGACGAGCTCGACGGAGCGCGCCGCCGCGTCCGCCGGTTCGCGCAGCGCGAGCCACTCCGGGCTGACGCGGACGACCGTCGCGGTCACCGTGCCGCCCCCGTCAGGACGCCGGCGAGGACGGACGTCGTGGCCGACCATCCCCGCAGCGACGCGCGTCGCTCCCGCGCTGCGCGTCGCAGGCGACCGCGCAGCTCGGCGTCCCCGAGCCAGTCACGCAGCGCGGCGCCGAGCGCCACCGGATCGCCGGGCGGGACGAGCAGCCCGGGCCGGGTGCCGTCGTCCCCGTGCCCCATGGCCTCGGCCACCCCGCCGACGTCGGCGACGAGCACCGGCAGCCCGCGCGCCAGGGCCTCCGTGAGGACCATGCCGTAGGTCTCGGCGTGCGAGGCGAGCACGAGCAGGTCCGCGCCGGTGTACGCGCGGTCGAGCTCCTCCCCCGTGCGTGGTCCCAGGAACCGCACGCGGTCGCGGAGCGCCCCCTGACGCGCGGCGCGCTGCATGCTCTCGGCGAACGCCGGATCGCGGTCCAGGCTGCCCACGCACGCGAGGCGCCAGGACAGGTCCGTGGTCGTCGCGAACGCGTCGAGCATCACGTCGTGGCCCTTGCCCGGCGTCACGGCCGCGACGCACAGCAGCGCGGCGCCGGCGTCGCTCCCCGGTCCGACCGCGGCGGCGTCGACGCCGGGCTCGGCGACGTGGACCTTGTCGAGCGGCAGCCCGTGCAGCTCCGCCAGGCGCCGGCGCGTCCATGCGCTCGTCGTCACGACGGCCGTGGCCGACGCGAGGACGTCGCGCTCACGCCGGTCGCCCAGCGGCATGTGCACGAGCACGACCTGCCGCAGCCGGGTCGCCTGTCCGACGAGCACCGCCGGGGCGGCGCAGGCGACGAGACCGTCGAGCAGCACCACGGCGCCGTCCGGGATCCGCCGGATCGCGCGTGCGAGTGCGGCGTGCTCGGCCGCCCCGGCACGCGGCCATCCGCCGTACACCGCGTGCTCGTGCACCGTCCAGCCGAGCGCGGCGAGCCCCTGGCAGACCTGACGGTCGTAGGTGTTGCCGCCGCTCGGCCGCCCGGGGTCGTCGATGCCGTCGGGGACGATGACGTGGACCTCCCTCACAGCGTGCGCTCGTAGCTCGCCCACGCGACGTGGGACTCGCGCAGCGTCACGAGCAGGCTGTCGAGGCCCTGCGCACCGAAGGCGTCGGCGAGCCGGTCAGCGACGACCCGGGCGAGCTCCTCGGTGGTCGTGTTCATGCCCGCGAGCGCGGGCTCCTCGTCGAGGTTGCGGTAGCCCAGCTCGGCCACGACCTCGCGCAGCACCTCGGCGGCGCGGCCGATGTCGAGGACGATGCCGTCGGCGTCGAGGGTCGCCCGGCGGAAGGTCGCGTCGACGACGTACGTCGCGCCGTGCAGCCGCTGCGCGGGCCCGAACACCTCGCCCTGCAGGCTGTGGGCGATCATCATGTGGTCGCGGACCGTCACGCTGAACACGCGCTGCTCCCGTCGTAGGTGATGGTGTGGCAGAGCGCCGGCAGGCTGCCCTCGGCGAGGCGCGCCATGACGTCCGGCAGCTCCTCGAGGCTCGACTCGCCGGTGACGAGCACGTCGAACGCCGGGTCGCGCAGCAGATCGAGCGCGAGCGCCAGGCGGTCGGCGGTCGTGCGGCGCGCGCTGCGCGCCGGGGAGACCGTCCCGACCTGGCTCGCGCGGAGACCGAGGCGGCCGGTGTGGAACGCGCCGCCCAGCGAGAGGCGCACCTCGGTGTCGCCGTACCAGCTGAGGTCGAGCACCGTGCCCTCCGGTGCGAGCAGGTCGAGCGAGCGCTGCAGTCCCTCGGACGTCGCGCTCGTGTGGACCACCAGGTCGCATCCGTCCTCGGCGTCCTCGGGCCGTGCGAAGCGGGCCCCGAGCGCGGCCGCGACCTCGGCCCGTGAGGGATCGACGTCGACGAGCGTGACCTCGACCGCCGGGAACCGGGCGAGCAGGCGGGCGACGCAGCACCCGACCATCCCGGCGCCGACGACGGCGACGCGGTCGCCGATCAGCGGACCTGCGTCCCAGAGGGCGTTGACGGCGGTCTCGACGGTGCCCGCGAGCACGGCGCGGGCGGGCGGCACGTCGTCGGGCACGACCGTCACGGCGCCGGCCGGGACCACGTAGGCCGACTGGTGCGGGTACAGGCAGAAGACCGTGCGGCCGCTGAGCGCCGGGGGCCCCTGCTCGACGACGCCGACGTTGAGGTAGCCGTACTTGACCGGGCCCGGGAAGTCCCCGTCCTGGAACGGCGCGCGCATCGCCGCGTACTGACTCGGCGGCACGCCGCCCCGGAACACGAGCGTCTCGGTCCCGCGGCTGACGCCGGACCGCAGCGTGCGGACGAGCACGTCACCGCGCTGTGGCTCGGGCACGGCGACGGGCCGGATCTCCCCGCGCCCGGGCGCGCTCAGCCAGAACGCGTGCGCTTCGGCTTGTGGCATCACCCACTCAGACGTCTCTCAGCGGCGATCCTTCCCGGCGCGTCGGCGCTCTGCTTCGTCCGTGGAGGATGATGCGCTGCCTGTGACCGACACCGCGCTCACCGCACCGACGCCGCACCACCGATGGTGGCTGCCGTTCGGCGACCGCTCTCGCCCGCGCAGGCTCGCCAAGGTGCTCGCGTGGCTCGTGGGCATCGCGCTCGTGCTCGCCGTCCTCGATCTCCTCGGGGTCGATGTCCGCGGCTGGTTCTCGGACCTGTGGGACGCGCTCGGCGAGATCGGGCTCGGGTACCTGCTCGCAGGCTGGACGCTCCAGACCGTGCAGACCACGCTGACCGCGTTCGGCTGGTACTCGATCCTGCGCGTCGCGTTCCCGAACGGAGGCGTCGCGTACCTGCACATCCTGGCCGCCTACGCCGCGGGGGTCGCGCTGAACGGGTTCCTGCCCGCGAACATCGGCACCGTCGTCTCGCTGCTCATGTACGTGGCGATCATCAACGGCGCCAACCTGCCGGGCGTGCTCGGTGGCATGTTCGTGCAGAAGATCTTCTTCACCCTCGCCGGTGCGTTCGTGTACGTGTACCTCTTCCTCTCGGTGCCGGGATCCTTCGAGCTCCAGCTGCCGGCCCTCCACGATCATCCGGTGCTGATCCTGGCCTGCGTGGGGGGCGCCGTGATGCTCCTGGTGATCCTCGGCCGGCTGTTCTGGCGCAAGCTCAAGACGCTCTGGGCCAAGGCGGTCCAGGGCGGTGCGATCCTCAAACGACCGGGCGAGTACGCACTGCGCGTCGCGCTTCCGTCGTTCGGCGCATGGCTGGCCAAGCTCGGGGTGATCGCCGTGTTCCTCGCCGGCTACGGGATCGCCGTCACGTTCCACACCGTGATGTCGGTGATGGGCGGCAACTCGATCGCCAACATGGTCTCGGTCACGCCAGGAGGGGTCGGCGTCAACCAGGCCGCCAACGTCGCGTCGCTCGGCGAGGTGACCGACGCCGCCACCGCGACCGCGTACTCGCTCGGGCAGCAGCTCGCGATCACCGCCTGGAACATCGCCTTCGCCGTCGTCCTCGTCGTCTGGGCCTTCGGCTGGAGCGGCGGGAAGCTCCTCGTCGAGCAGTCCTACGTCGACGCGAAGGTCAAGGTCGACGAGCAGAAGGCCCAGCGCGCGCAGGCCAGGGCGACCAAGCGCGCCGAGCGCGGGGAGCGGCGGCGACGCTGACGCTCGCGATCGAGGCGCTCGCCGCGTTGCCGCAGATGAGCATCCTCGTCTTCGAGGTCAAGCAGGAGCGGCGCTAGCCCGGGATCAGGACGGTCTTCCCCGGAAGGCGTCCTGCCATGGCGTCGTCGTGGGTCGCTGCCAGCTCGGTGAGCGGCCGGCGCTCGGCCACGTCGACGACGAGCTCGCCGGCGTCGACGAGGCCGACGAGGTCCGCGAGCATCGCGGCGTCGCTGCGGACGCCGACCTGTTCGACGCGCACGCCGCGGCCGGGATCGCTGGGCCCGGGCGTCGTCGCGCTCGCGAGGACGCCGCCATCGGCGACGAGGTCGACGAGCGCGGCGGTGTCCTCCGGGCTCTCCCGCACGAGCTCGAGGACGACGTCGAAGCGCTCGCCCGCGACCGCCTCGCGGAGCGGCGTCTCGGTGTGGTCGACGATCCGATCCGCGCCGGCGGCGTGCACGCGGTCGCGGCTGCGCGGGGCTGGCCGTCGCCGTCACGTGGGCTCCGGCGCGCTTGGCGAGCTGGACCGCGGCGCCCCCGACGCCGCCGCCCGCGCCGTTGATGAGGATGCGCTGACCGTTCTCGAGCCGCGCGTTCTCGAAGAGCGCCTGCCAGGCGGTGAGCCCTGCGACGGGGAGCGCCGCGGCGTCGGCCAGCTCGACGGTGCGGGGTGCGGCCGCCAGGAGCTCGGCGGGCGCCGCGACGTACTCCGCGTCGGCGCCGGGCTCGGTCGGCGGCAGGAGCGCGACGACCGCGTCGCCGACGCTCCAACCGTCCACGTCATCCCCGACCTCGCTGACGACGCCGGCCACGTCGATCCCGGGGATGTGCGGGAGCGCGACAGGCATGACCTCACGCAGGATGCCCTCCCGGAGGGCGACGTCGAGGAAGTTGAACGTGGTCCCGGCCACGCGGACGACGACCTGCCCGGAGGCCGCCACGGGCGGGTCGATCGTGTCCTCGCGCAGCACCGCGCTGTCGCCGTGCTCGTGGTAGCGGATCGCTCTCATCGTTGCCCCTTGTCGATGGTGCTTCGAATTCGCAACATGTGGACGAGGCTACCACTGTGCTTCAAATTCGAAACGCCGTACGATGTGCGCGATGGCCGACGCGCTCGAACCTCCCGCGCCCGAGCGACTGGAGGCCTACTTCGCGCTCAGCGAGGCGACGAGCCTGCTGCAGCACAAGATCGAGCAGCACCTGCGCAGCGAGGGCGACCTGAGCACGGTGCAGTTCCAGATCCTCATGAGCCTCGCGTTCGGCGAGGGCGCGGCGACGATGACCCAGCTGGCCGACGGCGTCGTCTACAGCCGCAGCGGCCTCAGCTACCAGGCCGGCCTGCTCGAGAAGCGGGGCCTGATCGAGCGGGTCCGCAGCACCGACGACGAGCGCTCGACGCTGGTGACCATCACCGACGAGGGCCGTGCGGTCATCGATCGTGTGCTGCCCGGGCACATCGCGGTCGTGCGCGGGCTCCTGCTCGACCTGCTCTCGGACGACGACGTGGAGCGACTCAGCGCGATCATGACGCGCGTGCGCGACAGGATCCGCGCCGAGCCGCCTCGGTCGGCGGCGCCGCGTGCACGGCGGCAGTGAGCTGCGGCGGTCTGCTACTGCGGGACGCGCAGCTCCTGTCCGACGAAGATCTCGTCGGGGTCGTCGAGGATGTTGCGGTTCGCCTGGAAGATCGTTCTGTAGCGGTCAGGATCGCCGTAGAACTCCTGCGCGATCGACGACAGCGTGTCGCCTGCCTGGACGGTGTAGACCGTGAAGCCGTGGTAGGGGTTCTCCAGCGCGCGACCGAACAGGATCGGAACGACGCGCTTGAAGATCTCGCTGCCGTCCTCCGCGGACTCCTCGAAGATCTCGAGGGTGCCGCGCGGCCTGCTCGGTACCCCCGGGACGTCGATGCGGAAGAAGAAGCTCCCCCAGATGCCCGTTCCGCCCGCCTGGAACGACCGCTTCGCGATCTCGTTGCCTGCGGCATTGCGAAGGCGAGCGACGAGCGTGCCCTCGAAGCCGGTTCCGACGCCAGCGACCTCGACAGGATCGTCGACGATGTCGTCCGCGCGGGGGTGACGAACGCTGATGTTGGGAATGGCCATGCGTGCAACCCTCCCACCCCGCGAGGTGCTACCTCAAGACCGGCCGGGGGCCGTCCCGGGCGGACGACCCCGGGGATGCCTGCGACGTAGGCGAGCACGTCAGAGCGTGTGGTCGTACGTGTCGTGCCAGCCGCCCCAGGTGTACGGCGGGGTCTGCGGCCAGTTCTCGGGGGAGTCCTCCCACTCCTCCTGGCGGCCGTACGGCGTGATGTCGAGGAAGCTCCAGGTCGACCCGAGCGCCTCGTCGCCACGCGCGTCGATGAAGTACGTGCGGTAGACCTCGTCGCCGTCGCGCAGGAACACGTTCGTGCCGTGCCACTCCGCGACGTCGTGGTCGGCGTCGAAGTCGTCGCGCAGCGTGTACCAGGGGAACTCCCAGCCCATGTGCTCGCGATAGCGCTGCAGGTGCTCCTGCTCGCCGCGGCTGACGGCGACGAAGCGGGTGTCGCGCTCGCGCAGGTGCAGCAGGTTGCTCAGCTGGTCGGCGTACATCGAGCAGCCGGGGCAGCCGCGCTCCGGGTAGACGTCCATGTCCGGATCCATGAAGAACCGGTACACGACGAGCTGGCGGCTGCCGTCGAAGAGGTCGAGCAGCGTCGCGTCCCCGCCGCCGGGCGCGGTGAAGCGATAGGCCTTCTCCACGCGGATCATCGGCATGCGGCGGCGCTCGGCCGCGAGGGCGTCACGCGCGCGGGTGTGCGCCTTCTCCCGCACGAGCAGCGCCTCGCGCGCGGCGCGCCACTGCTCAGGGGTGACGATGTCGGGTTTGGCGGTGCTCATCGGGACCTCCCGGTGTCGTGGGCCGCGCCTCTCGTGGCCCTTCACCTCGTGAGCGGAGCCGGCCGGCCGTTCTCGACATGGAATCACTCATCCCGTTGTTCGCGGACACGCCCATCGGCGACACTGAGAGACCCCATGAGCCGGCCACGACCCACCGATCCGATCGGCTCCATCGGATGGACCGAACGCACCGGGGGAGCGCTGACCACTCGGGAATGCCTGACACTTGCCGGGCCCCTGCTGCGGGGGGAGCTCAGCATTCTTGCCGGCCGTCTCGCGATGGTGCTCCGAATGCACTCGGGACGCCGGAGTTCGATCGATCCGGCGAGCCTGGTGCCTCCCGACTCCGCTCTCGCGAGAGATGCCGACGTCGCGGCGCAGGACCTCTTGTCACCGGTACTCCTCAACCATTCCGGTCGTGCCTACACGTGGGGCGCGGCCATCGCAGCACTTCACGGGATCACGTTCGACCGTGAGCTCCTGTACCTGGCTGCGATGTTCCACGACACCGGGATCCCGAGCCCGGTGCCCGAGGTCGACTTCACGGTTCGCAGCGCCGCGTTGGCACGCGAGTTCACCGACCGCCACCACGTGCCTGCCGATGTCCGCGAGCTCGTTGCCAACGCGATCGCCATGCACTACACGCCCGGCGTCGGCCTCGAATCCGGTGCCGAGGCCTACCTCCTGTCCGCCGGCGCAGCCGTCGATGTGTTCGGCCTACGCAGCAGCGAGATACCCGACGCAGTCCGCCAGAGCGTCATCCAGGAGTACCCGCGGTTGGGCTTCAAGCGGGAGTTCGCCGGGCTCCTCCGAGCCGAGGCCAAGCAGGTCCCTCGTGGCCGCGCCTGGTACCTGCACCGCTTCGCCGTGAGCGACCTGAGCATCCGGCTCGCGCCCTTCCCCGATTGATGTGACGGCTCATCGCTGCCGCGCCTCGGCCGCGAGCGCCGGCGGGCTCGTGCCGGTGCTCGCGAGGGTGGCGATGTGGTCGGCGATGTGCTGGGCGTCGTCCTTGACCCAGCCCAGCAGCGCCGAGCCGCGCGTGTGCTGCCACGGCATCCCGAGGAGGTACAGCCCGGGCGATGCGGTGACGCCGCGCTGGTGCACGAGGTGGCCGTCCGTGTCGACGCCGGGCAGCTGCACGAACGAGTGGTCGAGCTCGAAGCCGGTCGCCCAGATGACCGTGCCGGGGCTGAGCCGGCCGCCGTCGCTGAAGCGCACCTCTGACCCGGACACGGCGTCGGTTCGTCCGCGCAGCACGATGCCGTGCCGGCGTCGGGCGGCGCGAGGGCTCGAGCCGATCAGCGTGTCGCGGTGTTGCATGCGTTGGCCGATCCGCGACTCGATCGTCTTGCCCATCAGGCCGGTGGCCTCGAGGTAGCGGAACAGGTCGCGGCCCAGGAGCCGCTGCGGCAACGGCGTCTGGCGGGCGCCGATCGACAGGTGCACCTTGTGCGTGCGGGCGAGCTCCTCGGCGATCTGATAGCCGGTGTTGCCGCCACCGACGACGAGCACCGGGCCGGCCGGCACGTCCTGGGGGCCGCGGTACCTGTTGCTGTGGAACTGCGTGATGTCCGGGTCCAGGCGCTCGGCGATCGCCGGCACACGCGGGATCTGGAACGGTCCGGTGGCGATCACGACCTGGTCGGCCTCGTAGCTGCGATCGTCGAGCTCGACCAGGTAGCCGCGCTCGCCTTGGCGGACGGCGCGGACACGGCTGCTCAGCTCGACCGGCAGCTCGAAGTCGCGCGCGTAGTCGGTGAGGTAGGCGACGACGTCGTCGCGGCCCGGGTAGCTGTCCGGGTCCCCCGGGAACGCCCGGCCCGGGAGGCTGTCGTAGCGGACCGGGGTGAACAGCCGCAGCGAGTCCCAGCGCTCGCGCCACGCCGCCGCCGGCGTGTCGGCCGCCTCCAGGATCGTGAACTTCCGGCCCTGCTGGGCGAGCAGGTAGCCGATCGCCAGGCCGGCCTGGCCGCCACCGACGACGATCACCTCGCGCCGGTCGCCTGCCGCGTCAGCGGTCATGTGCTCGGAGCGTCGTCGTCGGCCGGGGCGACGTCGAAGCTGAACATCATCCCGCTCTCGTGGTGCTCGGCGATGTGGCAGTGCGCCATCCACCGACCGACGTTGGTGACGTCGAGCAGGATGTCGACGGTCTCGCCGGTGCGGACGAGCACCGTGTCCTTCCACACCAGGTTGGGCTCGGCGACGTCGTCGCGGGCGAGCACGAGGAAGCGGCCGGCGCCGTGGACGTGGAACGGGTGGTGCATCGGATGGTCACCGGCCATCTCGTTCAGCAGCCGGATCTTCACCTGGTCGCCGACTCGGAACTGCCAGTCGATCGCGGCGTTCTCCGCATCGGTCTCGCGGTCGATGATCTTCCAGCGCATGTTCGCCGGTGTCGTCAGCCGGTTGACGGCGACCATGTCGTCCTCCCACTCGATCCCACCGGCCGCCGCGTGCTCATGGCCCCCGTGCTCGTGGCCGCCGGCGTCGGCGACGAGCTGCGCCGGCAGCAGCTTCATGCCGCAGTCCGGGCAGTGGCCGGGCTGCTCGCTGACGACCTCCGGGTGCATCGGGCACGTGTAGGTGGTCGCCGGCGCCTCGACCGCGAGCAGCTTCATCCCGCACTGCGGGCAATGGCCCGGCTCCTCGTCGACGACCTCCGGGTGCATCGGGCACGTGTAGACGACCGGCCCGTCTCCCTCCGGCGCATCCATGTCCATCTCGGCGATGAACGCCACGGTCTTGTGCGGCTCGGCCGCCAGATACGGCGCGACGCGCTCACGCTCGGCCGCCATGTCGGGATTGGTGCGCAGGACCGCGAACTGCTCCGCGAGCGGCGGCTCGGCCGGGTTCTCGCTGACGGTGATCGCGGCCAGCGGATAGACCCGGTCCGGGGTGTGGTGCTCCAGCGCGAGCTCGCCGGCGCGGTCGAACAGGACATCGACGATGACTCGCTCGGACGGAGCGAGGATCACCTCGTCGACGAACTGCTCGTGCTCGACGTGGCCGCTGTCGCCGCCGACGAGCCTCATCCGCGCGCCCGGCAGCTTGACCTTGAACACCCGCGTGTTGGCGGTGTTGGTCAGGTAGAGGCGCACCACCTCGCCGAGCTGCGCCGTCAGCGCGAGGTCCGGCTCACCGCTGACCAGCAGCACGTCGCCGAACCGGCCCATCGCCGCGTAGGTCGTCTCGGAGGGGCTGAACGGCGCGACCTTGCCGTCTTCGAGCAGGATGTCGTCGAGCGTGAGCACCAGGTCGCGGTGCGCGGGCGGCCAGTAGTCCGGGTCGGCCGGCTCCACCAGCACGTTGCCGTACAGGCCCATCTCCTGCCCGTAGTCCTCGCGGATATGCGGGTGGTACCAGTACAGGCCCGGATCGGGGAACGTGACGCGCGCGGAGAACCGCTCGCCCACGGCCATCGGCGCCTGCGTCTCGTGCGTCCCGTCGTAGCGGTTCTCCAGCCGCAACCCGTGCCAGTGAACCGTGGCGTCCATGTCGCCCTGGTTCTCGACGTCGACGATGACCTCGGAGCCCTCCTGCACCTTCAGGATCGGTCCGGGGATCGACCCGTTGTAGGCCAGCATCCGGACCGTCGCGTCGCCCAGTCGCTTGGCGACCGGAGCGATCCGGAGATCGAGATGCTCACCGTCCGCCAGCTCGATCACCTCGGGCGCGCGCGCCTCGGGAAGCCCCGTCGCGTCGGTGGGGAAGCGATCCGTCGCCGAAGTGCCTGTGTGGTGTTGCATCGTCAGCGTCCCTCCTGGGCGACCAGGCCGCGGCGAAGCCACGCCAACAGGCGGAGGCGGTCAGCTGACACTCCGGGCGGACGGTGCCGCGGTCTCTCGAGCGGTCGTGTTGTCCGGCGTGGCGCCGAGCGCACCGCGCGGCGCCAAAGCGCTCACAGCGGGCAGGTCTCGCGGCGGCACGACTGTCTACTCGATCCGATCCTCGCCAGTACCTCCCACGAAGTCAAGGTACGGTCGCGGACAGCACGAAAGCCCCGCAAACGCGGGCTTCCGAGACCCGCCACGACACGGGGCCGTCCTGGCCTCTAGCGCTCGGTCACGAGGTTGTACGTCTGCATCACGCGCATCTCATACTGAGCGCCGGCTATTCCGTCGGAGACCGGCCTGAGCTTCTCGTACCAGCGGTTCATGCTCTCCTCGTCCTGCCACAGGTCGACGGCGACCGAGCTGCCGTCCTCACCAACGCAGTAGACGTGGGAGATCAGACCGTCGTTCCACTGCGAGGTGCGGGTCATGGGCTCCCCATCGTTGACCTCGCGAATGACCCGGTCATAGATGTCCCGGGGGTCTTGGCCCTCCTCCGCGGTGACTTCGACGATGACGGCGATGGGCATGGCCCTCTCCTCTGTGCCGATGGCCCGAGGTTGCCCCGCACCTTCCTCGGTCCGGGCGCCCGGCTCTCGATCCGAGAGCACGCTGATGGCCCGATGCGGGGAGGCGGCGCGATCCTAGTCGGGAGGCGACCGGCCGTGGCGATTTCGGATCAGGCCACCTCGGTGATCCCAGCTCCCGCGTGGGAGCGAGCGGCTCGACGTGCGCCGCGGAGCTAGACCGCCAGCTCCCATTCCTCGACGCGCACGACGTTGCCGTCCTCGTCGGCATCATCGATCTCTCGCACCATCGCGAAGCCCGCCTTCTCCAGCACGCGGCCACTCTCGGGACGCTCGAGCGGCGCGTGGGCCACGATGCGACGCACCTCGGAGGCCTCGCGCGCCTTCGTCACGAGTGCCTCGACGGCCGCGGTCGCGTACCCGCGGTTCCACTGCGACTCGACCACGGCGTAGCCGATCTCGATCGTCCCGTCCTCATCGACGAACGCGCCACCGATCTCACCGACCACGAGGTCATCCTCAGCGCGCTGGAGGAAGTAGGGGCCGAACTGCCCCACGGCGCCCACGTACTGCGCCACGCCCACGGAGAACTCCGTCGGGTAGTCGTCAGCGACGCGCACACCGCCCGGCCGCTCGCCGGCGAGGATCGCGTCGGCCGCGTCGCGCGTCATCTCACGCAGCACGATCGTCATCCCGCGATCCTAAGACTGGCGAGGACGATCGCCTCGGTTGCCTCCTGTGACCGTCGGTTGTTGGGGGTAAGGGGTCTGTGGCTCAGAACTGCCAGCGTGTCGCGCCGTACGGCTCGGCCGTCGCGACGCCGAACACGGTGTGGGCCGCCACGCGATACACGTGCCATGGCGGCGGCCCGGTGCCGAGCGCGTTGTAGGGCGCGACGATCCCGTCCCGGCTGACCTCAGCCGCCCAGCCGCCCTCCCGCCAGACGGCAGCGACTGCCTCGAGCGTCGGGCCGTCGGTGATCCGCTCGGCCAAGCCCTCGAAGACCAGGTCGATCCCGGTCAAGCTCGTCGAGAGCGTGCACGCCGGGTTGCCCTCGAGGTTGCGAGCCTTGCGGCTCTGCTGCCCGGTCTGGAAATAGACGTTGCCGTCGCACCAGGCGGCGCCGATCCTCGCCGAGTGCGGCCTGCCGTCGGGCCGCACGGTGCCTAGGAAGGAGGCCGCCTCGGCGAGCGCACCGGCGTCAAGCAGATCGCGCGCTCGCTTCCACGGAAGCGGCTCGATTTCGGACGTCTTGTCCAGATTGGTCGTCGCTGTGGGCTCACGGTCGGTCATGTCCCTGAGACTGCACCCCGACCGCAAACTCATCGCCGGGCGCCGCTCTCACAGCCGCCGCGCCGCCACGGCGGGCTCCCACTTCGGACGACGAGGAAGGGGCAAGGCGCGCTGTCGCCATCGCCTGTGAGGAGCATCGCGACCTCGGCTCAGTGGACTCTGCTTTCCATGCATAGCGATAGCGGCGCGAACGGACCCGCGCCGAAGCGTGGTTCCGGCCGCGCCGGCGCTCATGCAAGCGTCTGCGTCAGAGGCGGACTCACGAAGGGGTCATCGCATTCCTCCTGTCAGCCCACCTACCGCCGGCCACTTTCGTTCGTCGACGGGCGAAGATTCAGCGCCAAGCTCGGCCACAGCAACCTGGGCATCACGTCGGTCGACCTGCAAGGCATCGACAACGCCGAGATCATCGACGCCCGCAGCCCGCGCCGATGATCTTCGTCAATGCGTCGCTGCGGCTCTCACGGCGCGGGTGCGCGCTCATCGTGCAAAGCGGAAGCGCGCCAGCGCTACCGCGGCGAGGGGAAGATCGACTCGGTGCGGCCCGTGCGCTCCTCGAGCAGCCGGTCGGCGAACCGGAGGAGAGCAACGAGCGAGACCAGCGCCACGACGCCGCCCACGCCCGCGGCGACGCCAAGCGAGCTGTCGGCGATCGCACCCAGCGCGATCGCGATCGCGCTGCCACCGACCACGCTCGTGATCACGCCGACGACTGTTGCGAAGGTGAAGAACTGCCTGCGCCTCTCGGGCGGCACCGCAGCGTTCTCGAACACGCCGCGTCCGTCGTCGTGCCCGGAGAGCAGGAAGAGCTTCGCCTGGTCGCCCGCGATCTGCTTGTAGTAGTTGCGGATCCGGTTGATGGCGACGCCGTAGCGGAAGTCCTCGGCACCGCACTCGACCACTCGCACGAAGGTGAAGACGCCGAGGACATAGAGCGTCGGCAGGACGGTGAGGGCGAAGACATCGAAGGTGGTGCCGATCTGCGATGCCTGCCCGATGAACCCCAGCGCGACCAGGGCGCTGGAGACCGAGAGGATGTAGAGCGAGGCGCGGGATGCGCTCTCGTTCGCGGTCTGCGAGCGGGCTCCCTGCAGCGTGAAGTGCTCGGTGGTCAGAGCGGTCAAGAGCTCCTGGCGATCCGGGGCGCCCGCCACATCACCAACGTACCGACGCCGGCCAACGGAGATCGAAGGTCGATCAATGACTCGTCGCCAGCGTGCACCGAGCGCCCGACGACAAGTCGGAGCGCGCCACCGCCGACGGGCCCCGCCCCGATGCGATCTCACCACTACGCACCGTCCGCGCACGAGGTCGACATGGGTCAACCAGGCGTTCGAGATCGATTCGGCGGTCGGAGATCGCCCTGTGACGCCGGGAAGCCTGGGTCTCGCGGAGGAGGGCTGAAACGATGAAGCCACCGGCCGGCCTCCGTTGCGTTCGCACGAAGCTGCCGGACGCAGCCAGGCCGCGTCCTTGCGTCAAACGAGCAGTCCCGCGCCTCCGACCGGAGCTTTGCGCTGCGACGCGGAAGCAGCGTCAATCCGCCCGCGGCTCACGGTGCGACGGCGATCTGGGCGCGTGGCGTCGACTCGAAGCGGGCGATGACGCGCGGGGGGAGGGTGCCCGCTAGCGGGAGACGCACGGCAAGTACGGTCGTCACGTCTTCCTGGGCATCGATCTCGATCGCCATCAGAAGCTCGTGCGTGCCGGGCTCGAGCCGAGCGGAGACGGTCTGCCACGGAACCTCCTGGTTCGGGTCGATCGGCTCCAGTGATGCGAGCAGCTTTGGAGCGGCTTCGCGCAGGACGCGCGAGACAGGGACCGGCCGACCGCCGACGAGCAACGGCTCGATCGTGCCCGTCGCGTCCAGGACGCTCAAGGGCTCGTCGTAGCCGTCGCGCCAGACCGGGTCGCAGCCGGGCAGGAGCCAACGATCGTCGTCCAGCGCCAGCAGCGGCGAGACCCCGAGCACGAACGGCAGTCGCGTGATGGTGCCGTCTGCATGCACGAACCACGGCGACTGCGGTGCCTCGTCGAACCGTCGCCCCTCGTCCGTGACGATGGCGTGGCGCAGGAGCACTCCTGTCGGCCCGACGATCGGCGGCCACAGCAGCGCCTCGCCTCCCGCGGCGGGCGAGACCGAACCGTCGTGGACGACAACCACCCCCGTGTCGCGGCGAAGCGCCAGACGCCGGCGGATCGGTCGGCTCGCCACGGCAGCGTGCTCGGCGTAGATCCGGGCCCGCTCGGCTTCCCGCTCCGCAGGGTCGGGAGCGGGTTCGTCCCAGTAGAACCCGAGCACGCCACCTTGGTAACCGGTCTGCCCTCCGTCGACGGTCAGCTCTCCGGCGATTTCCAGCGTCCATGTCCCGTCGAGCGGGAACGACGCCTCGATCCCGCGCCCCGCCCGGCCACTCCCGGCGACATGGCCGTCAGGCAAGCGCACCGCGGTGATGACCTCGTCGACGACGACGAGCGCGACCTCACCATCGTGCGAACGAGACAGCTCGATCCGATGACCCTCATGATCGGCCTGCACCCACGCAGCGACCATCCCGCCATCGGCACCGAACAGCGCCACACCAGCCTGACCTTGGCCGCGTTCGACCTCAACACGAAGCACGACCTCACACACCTCTGCGGGACATCGGCGGCACGCTACCTCCGTGTCGCGGTGGCGTCTGCTAGCGATGCAGCTAGCTGTTGCACATGGACGCAACGTGCATCGTCCCGCGGCTCAGACCGGCGCGCGCTCAGCGGTCGTCGAGGATCCGCCACCAATCCTCATGGGACGCGAAAGGTATAGGGACTCCCAGCGGATGCAGCGTCTCCTGCATCACGAACAGGTGATCGGAGATCCCCTCCAGCATCTCAGGAGGACCGAGCGCCCTCGACGCCTCGCCGACGCGCGCCTGGAGCTCTGCTGGGTCGGCGAGATGACGCAGCAGGAATACCCGATCGTCCATTCCACTCCTCGGTCGTGCCGGTTCGCGGGGTCGCCGCGCGCGCTCCACGCGGGTCATGGCTGAGCAGGACGTAGCCGAAGGCCACGATCGCGAAGACGGTGATGACGAATGTGACGGCGAAGCCGACGACGAGAACCGCGCGTTCGGGCCCGTGGCCAGCGCCACAGCAGGCCGCCACGCAGGTAGCGCATCACTAGCTTCCCTAGCGCATTGCTCAGACGGTGTCGCACGGTCTGCCCACGATGCGTCGAGCCACCATGTACCGCAACCGCGATGAGCACCATGAGCAGAAGCTCGAGCGGGCCGATGGCACCCAGAAAGACGGTGACGATCGCTACGACGAAAAAGGAGAACACGAAGACGACGATGTTCACGACGGCGCGCACGGCACCAGTCGATGCAGCGCATCCATCTCCGTTCCGCGGTTCGGTGACATGCCTATGGACAAGCTCGACCACTGCCGATGTCGAGGCGATGAGCGTCACCCTGCTCAAACGCCGGCCTGCGGACCCAAGACCGTCCGCACGATCATCAACTTCGTCGGCGCGGTGTGCGAGCACGCCGTCGACCGGGGCCGCGCCGTTCCGCCGCGGCCGGCGCGGCCCCGCCCCCTCCCCCGTCGCCCGACGTCCTCGGCCCGCCGGGCGCGTCCTGACCCAAGCGCATACCGCCTGCGCCGCTCCGAGCTCGACGGCTTGCGCTGGCGCGACGTCGACTGGGCCGCGCAACGCATCCGCGTCGGCCACACCTACGTGCGCGGCGAGTACTCCAGCGCCGGCGAGTCGGATCTCTCCACCCGCCGCTCGGTGCCGATGGCCTGACCGCCTGGTCGGCGAGCTCGA
>CAVVSD010000006.1:0-1643780 GCA_963750895.1 uncultured Solirubrobacterales bacterium
CTCGGCCAGCAGCTCGACAACGAGATCGCCAACGTCATCGTCGCCCAGCTCATCCACCTTCAGTCCGACGATCCCCAGAAGACATCGCGATCTATCGACTCCCCGGCGGCTCGCTGCGCCCCGCGCTCGCGATCTACGACACGATGCGCTTCATGGGCCCGACGTCAGACGTCTGCTTCGGATCGCGATGTCGGGCGGTCGCTGATCCTCGCCGGGGGCGCCGACGGCAAGCGGATGACGCTGCCGAACGGCCGATCCTCATCCACCAGCCGAGCTCGGGGTTCCAGGGCCAGACCTCCGACATCGAGATCCACGCCCGCGAGGTGCTCGAGCTGCGCCGCCGGACCGAGGAGATCTACGCCGAGCACACCGGCCAGCCGGTCGAGCAACTGCACGCGGACATGGAGCGCGACCGCTTCTTCAGCGCCGCCGAGGCGGTCGACTACGGGCTCGTCGACCGGGTGGTCGAGCACCGGCGGTTGCCCTCGAGGGCCCCGGCCGGGTTCAGCGCCGCGGCGGAGAGCTAGGCGGTTGCCGGCTCGGCGGCGGGCTCCGAGGCCTCGGCCCCGTTGCCGGTCGGCGCGCCGGCCATGATCTCCGACTCGCGGGTGCGGGTCGAATCGACGCGGACGCCCGGGCCCATCGTCGTCGCCACCGTGATCGAGAGCAGGTAGCGGCCCTTTGCCGCCGCCGGCTTCGCGCGCACGATCTCGTCGATGATCGCGGCGTAGTTCTCGAGCAGCGCCCGCTCGTCGAAAGAGGTCTTGCCCAAAGTCAGGTGGATGATCGCCTGGCGGTCGGTCCGGTACTCGACCTTGCCGGCCTTCGATTCGGTGACCGCCTTGGCGACGTCGTCGGTGACCGTGCCGACCTTCGGGTTCGGCATCTTGCCCTGCGGCCCGAGCACCCGGCCGAGCTTCGAGACCACCGGTCCCATCAGCGCCGGGGTCGCGATCGCGACGTCGAAGTCGGTCCAGCCGTTCTCGACCCGCTCGGCGAGGTCCTGAGCGCCGACGAAATCGGCGCCCGCCTCCTGGGCGGCGCGGGCGGCGTCGCCCTCGGCGAAGACGGCGACGGTGATCGACTTGCCGAGCCCGTTCGGCAGCGCCAGCGTGCCGCGGAGCTGCTCCTCGGCGTGGCGGACGTTGACCCCGAGCCGCATGTGGACCTCGATCGTCTGATCGAAGTGGGTGCCCTCGGCGGTCTCCTTGACCAGCGAGATCGCCTCGGCGGGCGGGTAGGCGTGGGTGCGGTCGATCTTGTCGAAGGCGGCGCGGTAGCGCTTGCCGCGGTTGCGAGCCATCGGCGTCGACCCCCTCGACCGTGACCCCCATCGAGCGGGCCGTCCCGGCGATGATCTTCGAGGCCGCGTCGAGGTCGTTGGCGTTCAGGTCGGGCATCTTGCGCTCGGCGATCTCACGGCACTGGGCGGCGGTCAGCCTGCCGACCTTCTCGCGGTTGGGCTCGCCCGAGCCCTTCTCGATCCCGAGCGCCTCGCGGATCAGCACCGCGGCCGGCGGCGTCTTGGTGATGAACTCGAACGAGCGGTCCTCGTAGACCGTGATCTCGACCGGGATGATCGTGCCGGCGTCCGCCTGGGTGCGGGCGTTGAACGCCTTGCAGAACTCCATGATGTTGACTCCGTGCTGGCCCAGGGCGGGGCCGACCGGGGGCGCCGGATTGGCGGCCCCGGCGGGAATCTGGAGCTTGATCAGCGTGAGAACTTTCTTGGCCATCGTGCGGCGGACGAGGATAGGGCATCCACTCGGAGTCCTGCTGGCGGTGGGCTGCGTCCACGCGACCCACGCCTCGGCCACCTATACCGGCGCCGACGGCCCGATCTCATGAGCCGGCGGCGAGTCTGGGTCGTAGCCGGTCGACGGCTCGGGCCGATCGACCTCAACGTTACGCGCACGTGAAGCGCAGGCGCCACCGCTTCCGTGTCTACGCGATCGGAGTCGGCGGCACCGATCCCTCCCCGGCGGTGGCCCGGTTCAGAGTGCTCGAGCGCGAGCGGCGCTGATCGGCTGCACGTGGCTGATCACCCCGCCGTCGGTGGTCGCGTGGACCATGAACGCGGGCGGATCGGGGTTGAGATGGATCTCGGTCATCCCGATCTCGAGCGGTGACTGGAGCCAGGTGCTCGGGCAGACGGCGACCCCGCAGCCCGCGAGCACCTCGAAGAAGGCCCGATGGACATGGCCGCAGATCACCCGCCGCACCTGCGGGTTGATCGTCAGCAGCTCGGCGAGACCGGCGCGGTCCGCCTCGGGCAGCCCGATCTCGTCGAAGGCCGGGAACGAGGTCGGGACCGGCGGGTGGTGGATCGCGACGATCGTCGGGGCCTCGGGCGCGACGGCGAGCTCGGTCGCCAGCCAGGCGCGCCGCTCGCGGTCGAAGCTGCCCTCCTCGTGGCCCGGGATGATCGAGTCGCAGACGACCACCCGCAGGTCGCCGACCTCGACCGAGTACTGAAACGGCGCCCCGACCGAGCCGGTGTCGCGGCCGGCGAGCGCGAAGTACTCGCGCAGCGCGTCGCGGTCGTCGTGGTTGCCCGCGATCACGAACACGGGCAGCGAGAGCGGCGCGAGCAGCTCGCGGACCCGCTCGTAGGCGGCGGCGCTCGGGTCGGTGACCAGATCCCCGGTGACGATCACCGCCCGCGGGCCGGGCTTCAGCCGCTCGACCTGCTCGACCGCGGCCGCGAGCGCGTTCGCCGAGTCGCGATCGCCACGGCCGACGCCGACGTGCGGGTCGCTGAGCTGGGCGAGCACGGCCGCGGAGCTAGATCTTCTTCACCTGGTCGTAGCCGACCTCGACCGGCGTCTCGCGGCCGAAGATCGAGACCAGGATCTTGAGGCGCTGGGCGTCCTCGTTGATCTCGGCGATCTCGCCCGAGAAGTCCGACATCGGGCCGGAGATCACCTTCACCGACTCGCCGACCTCGAACTGGGCGTGGGCGCGCGGGCGCTCGGCGGTCTCGCGATGGAGCAGCCGGTCGACCTCGGGCTGCGAGAGCGGGATCGGCTTGTTGCGCGAGCCGACGAACCCGGTGACGCCCGGCGTGTTCTTGACCAGGCCCCAGGCGTCGTCGGTCATCTCCATGTTGACCAACACGTAGCCGGGCATGGTGCGCTTCGAGACCATCTCGCGCTTGCCGTCCTTGAGCTCGGGGACGTCCTCGGTCGGGACGACGACGTGGCGGACGCGCCCGGAGGCGCTCATGGTCTCGACCCGGTGCTCGAGGTTGGCCTTGACCTTGTTCTCGTGCCCGGAATAGGTGTTGATGACGTACCAGCGGAACATGTGTGTGCTTTCGGTTGGGGTTTGGGCCCGGAGCGCTAGACGATCCGCTGCACGAGCCAGTTGAAGATTGCGTCGAGCACGCCGAGATAGGCGGCCATCACCGCGATGAAGACGAGGGTGATCGCCGAGGCCTGGATCAGGGTGTCGCGGTCGGGCCACTGGACCCGCTTGAGCTCGGCCCAGCAGGAGGCGAAGAAGCCGAGCACGCCGCCGCGCTGGCGCTCGGGCTGGGCCGGGGCCTTGGGCGCGCGGCGCTTCTCCGAGTCCTTGGCGCGCTGCTTCCGATCGCGCTCCTCCTGTCGGCGCGCCCGGCGGCTGATCTTGTCGGCGGGCTCCTCGGGAGCGCCGACGTCGGCGCGCGAGGGAGCCGGCGCCGCCGGCTCCTCGCCCGCCCTGCCCTTGAGCTGGTCGAGGTCGGCGCCGCGCTCGGCGAGCTCGGCCTCGATCACGTCGGCCGACTCGGGAACCTGGGTGTCGTGTTGCGCCCGTGACTCCTGCTCGAGCTCGCCGCCGCCGCGCCCTTCCTCCTGTGCCTGTTGGGCGCGCCGGCGCTGCTCGGCCTTGCGCTGTGCTCTGGACTTCGCCACGGTCGCCCGGCTAGCGGGTTTCCTTGTGCGCGGTGTGGTGGCCGCACCAGCGGCAGTACTTGCGCATCTCGATCCGGTCCGGCGTGTTGCGCCGCGACTTGTTGGTCTGGTAGTTGCGCCGCTTGCACTCCTCACAGGCGAGGGTTACGGCGATTCGTACGTCTCCGCGAGCCATCTGCTCCTCTGATCACTCGGTGAGCCGGGCCGAAACGGTCCCGACAGAAAAAAGACCTCCGCCGCACCCACTCATCAGGGCGAGGCACGAGGGTCGCGACAGGATAGCGCGCGTTTCGCCGCCGGGCGGGCCGATCGATCCGCTGGACGACTGTCGCAATCTGGCTCGGAACTTTCGCCGGCCCAGGCACGATCGCCGATGGGAACGGCATGGTGGCCCCCGCCGTACGCCCTCGCGGCGTCCGAATCCTTCGCCGTGCTCTCGTTGCCGCGAGCTGCGCGCTCGCGCTGTTGCCCGCGGCCGCCGCGGCGCACCTGACCGGCGCGCACGCCGACGGCCACGGGGTGTCGGCGAAGGTCCGAACGGTGGTCGGGCCGGGAGCGGTCGCCGCCGATCAGGGCCTCTACCGGGTCGCCCCCTCGGTCGGCGAGCCGGTCTTCACCCACGGGCCCGACACCAGGGCGGCGCTCGCGACCCGCGAGGCGCCGCCGGCGACCGACGGGACCGGGTTCAGCGCCGGGGCGGTCGAGCGTCGCCCGGCGTGCGCGACCGACTTCTATCAGCGGGTCATCTACGTCAACCCGCTCGGCTTTCCCAACAGGCTCGCCGAGGCGACCGCGCGGATCCGCGGCGTGGTCGCGCGCATGAACGCGGTCCTCTACTCGGAGTCGCTCGCCAGCGGTGGCGGCGGCGCCGACATGAAGTTCCTCTGCGACGACTCCGGGCAGGTCCGGGTCGACTCGCTGACCGCGGGCTCGCTGAGCTTCGAGGGCGCGGTCACCGCGGCGCGCGCCGCCGGGCTCTCATCCGACCGGGCCAACCTGCTGATCTTCGTCGACGGAACGCTCGGCGGCAGCTGTGGGATCTCCTCCTACGAAACCGACGCGTCGCTCTCGATCGACAACCGCAGCAACGCCGGCGGCGGCTTCGCGCTCGTCTACGAGCCCTGCTGGGAGACCGAGGCCGCGATGCACGAGAGCGCTCACATGATGGGCGCCGTGCAGCCGCCCGCCCCGCACTCGACCGGCACCGGCGGGCACTGCAACGAGGGCGCCGACGTGATGTGTTACTCACCGGACGGCGGTGACCGCAACCAGGGGGCGATGATCGGCTCCTGCCCCGGAGCGCTTCGCTTCGACTGCGGCTTCGACGACTACTTCGACGCGGCGCCCGAGCCCGGCGAGTACCTCGACTCGCATTGGAACGTGGGCTCGCCGCTGAACCGGTTCATCGCCTTCGGCGGACCCGCGCCCGCGCCGCCCGCGACCCCGCACGAGAAGCTCGGCAACGGCCGCAAGCGGGGGACCTCCGGTGAGCCCGGCGATTGGCGGCACTTCCGCTTCCGGGTCCCGCCGCGGGCCCGGTCGGCGCGCGTGAAGCTGTTCGCCGGCGGCGGAGCCGACCTGGTGCTGTACGCGCGTCGCCGCACCGCCCCGACGCGGGGCCGCTACGACTGCCGGGCGGCGCTGCGCTCGGGCCACGCCACCTGCCGGGTCGACGATCCCGAGCCGGGGCGCTGGCACGCCTCGGTGCTCACCCGCGGCGGGCCGGTCGGCGTCGGGTTCCGGATCCGCCTGACGGTCAAGCGCTGATCGGCCGCATCGAACCGGGCCTCAACTCCGAACGGCTCGGGGTTGCGGGTCGTTGCGCTTTATGCGCGACGCCCACCAGCCTCATGCACCCCGCTGCTGGATCGCTGCGTAGCTGTCGTCGGCACCATCGCAGTTCCAATCGCCGAGGAGGTCCGGGATACCCGCATCGGTGAAGTCGCCGCTGATCGACCCGCGGAGCTCCGCCCGACCGTCGGCGATCTTGCCGGAAACGGTGAACTCGTTGTAGTCGTCGGGCGCCTGAACGATGTCGAAGCGGCCGTCGGGAGCGATCTCGGCGGTTGCGAACGAAAGGTGGGCGGTGCGGGCCACCTCTAGCTCGTCATCCTCAAGGGTTGTGCACAGGCCGTCGACGTCGATCAACAGGTTCTCCACCCGGAGTCCGGACCCGGAACGATCGACGACGTCGAAGCCGACCGGGCGCCCGTCGGCGTTGGTCCCTTCGTAATGGCCGGCGGCGCGCGACGGAACGAAGGCGTCAGTCTCTCCGAGCCTGGCGACGAACGGGCGCTTCCCGTGACAGCCCGAAAGCTTCGAATCGCCGCCTTTGAGCGAGTCGACGAGCTTGCCGCCCAGGACTTCGCCATCGGCGGCGACCTTGAGCTTCACGATCGTCTGTCGGATGCTGGATTGCGGACCGCGCGAGATCCGCTTTCCCTTGAACGCGCCGCTCTTGGCCTGACCTAGGGCGATCCTGCCCTTCGTTCGCCCGCACGCCGTCTTCAGCGCGTAGGAGATCGTCGCCTCGTGGTCGTTTGAGATCGCGACCGTCGCTCTCACGCCCTTGGCCGCCCCCGCATAGGTGCCCGGGATCGGCTCGGCGGCGAGAACGCCGCTCGGCAGGAGTAGCGCGGCCGACGCGACGACGATGCAGAGCGCCGCTTTCACATGTCTTGCTTCGGCGCGTCGGCGGCGAACCTTTACCCGCGCGAGCGGGCACGACGCGCACAAAGGTGCACGGCCGCGCCCTGAGGGCGCGGCCGTTGCAGAAACGATCTATCGCGAAGCTACTCGACGGTGATCGAAGGCGAGGTGCCCTTCTTGCAGACGATCTTGCCGTGCTTCTTCTTGATCTTCTTCTTCTTCGCGGTGGCCGTGTAGGTACCGGCCGCGGCGTTCGTGGAGATCGACCAGCTGCCGTTGCTGGAGCTCTTGGTCGAACCGCTGGTCGAACCGCTGGTCGGGCCGTTGAGCTTGATCTTGCGGCCCTTCTTGCAGCCCTTTTTCGCCTTCACCTTGCCGGAGAAGACGTCCTCCGTGTACGGAGCGGTGCTGCTGCCGGCCTTGAAGTTGATCGACACCTTCGTGTTGACCTTCTTCGTGTTCGCCACGGCAAATGCCGCGCAGAAGGCGACGCACAAGGTGAGCGCGGTCGCGATTACGAGGAACCTCTTCATTTCGTGCGCGTCTCCCTTGGGTGGTTGATGGGCATGTGCACCCTATTACGTGGTGCGGCCTTTGATGCTGACGGGCCGGGTCCTGAACCAGCGACGGCCGCGCTGTAGCGAGCGCGGCCGTCGAATCGATGTCGTCGAGCTACGGAACGGTGATCGGAGGCGAGGTGCCCTTCTTGCAGACGATCTTGCCGTGCTTCTTCTTGATCTTCTTCTTCTTCGCGGTGGCCGTGTAGGTGCCGGCCGGCGCGGTGCCGACGGAGATCTCCCAGCTGCCGTTGTTGGCGCTCTTGGTGGAGCCGGTCACCGGTCCGTTGAGCGTGATCTTGCGGCCCTTCTTGCAGGCCTTCTTCGCCTTCAAGCCGCCGGAGAAAACGTCCTCGGTATATGGCGTGTACGGGTCGGTGCTGTTGCCGGCGGCGAAGTTGATCGACACCTTCGTGTTGACCTTCTTGTGTTCGCGATGGCAAATGCCGCGCAGAAGGCGACGCACACGGTGAGCGCGGTCGCGATGACGAGAAACCTCTTCATTGGTGTACGTCTCCCTTGGTTGATTGCGGGACGCTTGCACTGCTACTTACGCTGGGAGCCGCCACAGACTGACATCGCCGAAACGGCGGGTCACCGCTGATTCCACACGAGACTCTGCTCGCTCCCGATTTTCGCGCGACACCTGGCCAGGAGAACATGTCCTGCGTGTAAGGACTGTAGGGAAGGCTGCCCCATGTGAGCTTCGCCGTGATCTCGGAGTTGACCTTGATCGTCTTCGTCTTCGCTCGACGTTTGTCACCAGACCCAGTACGACGCAGAGAACCAGCGCCGAAACGACAGCGCAGGCTTCCTCATCGGGGACGTGTCGTCCCTTGATTGACGCGCACTCAGTGTTGGCGCCAGACCAGGCTCGTCTCGCCCCCGACCTTGGCGCGGAACTTGCCGTTCTTAGCGCCGATCCGAGTCCGGAAAGACGGAGCCCACGCCGACCTTCAGCCGCTTCACGGTCTCCCAGCGCTTGCTGCGCTTGACCTGAATCGCGAGCTTCCCGGCTGCCGGCGCCTTACCCCAGGCCGTCAGCTTGCCCTTGCCGCGCCCGTCGGTGACGAACGGGAAGCGGAACGCCTCGAACGCGGGCTTTCGTCTGGCGTCGGCAAAGGTGAGCCCGGACTGCAGCCGTTCCAAACCGCATTCGTGCGGGCGCGGCTTCTGATCGCGTAGCGAGAGCCAGATCACGAGCGAGGCCCCCTGCTTCCAGAGCAGGTAGAGCGACTGCGCGACGTAGCGTGCGTGTTCGCGGAGCGGGACGCCGTCGCAACCCTCAGGCGGGTTCGACTCCCACCAGATCTCCGTCGCCCAGACCTCATGCGACCCGCCGGTCCCAGTCGTGCCGCCGCGCTCGGCGGCGCGGAGAACGTCGACGAGGTTGTGAAGGTCGGGCGTTGACGCGTCGTCCGGGTGCACGGCGCTGTGCTCGGACCGCCCGAGGTATTGATGGGATGGTGGGCGATAACGTCGAAGTCCGCCTTTACCGGGCAAGCGGTCGGCTCGAGGCCGCCCCCGAGACAGAGGACGTCGCGCCAGAAGGCGATCGGTCGCGTCCGCGAGCCCCCGGGCGGGTCGCCGTATGGGCCGGTGCCCGCCGTGATCACGCGGTTGGACCCGTCGACGGCCTTGACGCCCGTATAGAAGGCGTTCAGGAGACTGCGGTAGATCGCGGGCGCGGCGGCTGCGCCGCCTTCGTACTGCGGCGACAGGTGGTTGCTGAGATTGGGCTCGTTCCATGCTTGGTAGTACCGCACCCTGGGAAGCGTGCCGCCGGATGAGAGCGTGAATGAGCCGCTGTAACGGGTGGCAAGCGCGCGGGCGAACTGCCCGTAGGCGACAGGGTCCGGCTTCCAAGTGCCGGCCGAAGCGTCGGCCGAGCGGCCTGGCCCCTCGGCCCACCCCGGGGCGGCGGTGGCGGTTAAGAGGGTCTCGAGACCGCGCTGGGAGGCATCGCGCACGGCCGCGTCGAGGGAGCCGAAGTCGTAGGCGGGATCCGCCGGGTCGGCGGGGTTCGCGGGCTCCGCCGTGGCGATACCGCGCCAAAACGCATGAACTCGAACGACGCGGGCCCCTGCCGCTTTCGCGTCCTCGAAGGCGGCGGCGCGGACGTCGGAGCCGGCGGACCCGAAGGCGTCGTCGAGAAGGCCGGTCGCGAGGCCGCGGGCGCCGTGTGCCGAAGCGGCGCCGAGCGCGAGCGTCACGCCGGCGGCGACGAGCGTAGCCGCGAGGATCCGCACCCGGCCGAGCCGGGAGCGACCGGGTGTCGGGGTCACGCCGGGGTCTTCGGACTGCGACTGCGCGTCACCCCAACGGCGATCGCCGCCAGGAGCGCAGCACCAAGGAGGATCGGCAGGGCGATCCCAGCCGTCGCCCGATCCGGAGTCGACGACCTCACCGACCACCGAGCCGAGCCCGCCGCCGCCCTCATCGGCCGCGGGAGTGCCGGAGTCGCCGCCGGCCGAGCCCGCAGAGTCATTCCCGAGCAATACGGCGCTGCCGCTGGCGTACTTCATCGTCGTATTGCTGTAGTCACGGTGCGGATCGAGCGCGACATCGCCGTCGCGACGCGCGACGGCACGCCGATCGCCGTGGACGTGTTCCGCCCCGACGGCGACGAGCCCGTCCCGGTCATCGCAGGTATCAGCCCGTACGGCAAGGACCTGCACTGGCCCGAGCGCTTCCCGCTCTACGAGCTCGTCGAGCAGGGCGAGCACATGGTGTGGGAGACGCCGAATCCCGACTGGTGGGTTCCGCGTGGCTACGCGCTGGTGCGCGCGGACACCCGCGGCACCGGCAAGTCGCCCGGCGAGCTCGACCTCTTCGGCCCGAAGGACGCCGAGGACTTCTACGACGTCATCGAATGGTCGGCGGCGCAGCCGTGGTCGACGGGCAAGGTCGCGGCGAGCGGCATCTCCTGGTACGCGATGATGGCCTGGCGCGTCGCTGCGCTGCAGCCGCCGCATCTCGCCGCGGTGATCGCGTGGGAGGGCCTGACGGACTTCTACCGCGAGGCGGCGCGTCAGGGTGGCTTGTACCCGCGCGGCTTCATCGAGCTCTGGTGGGGGCTGCAGGTCGAGCCGCAGCGCAACGGCGCCGCCGGTGCGGACTGGCGCGAGGAGCTCCCGCAGCATCCGCTGCTCGACGCCTACCACGAGGCGCGCACCACCGATCTGAGCCGGGTCGCGGCCCCGCTGCTGTCCGCCGGGAACTGGGGCGCCCTGCACCTGCATCTCCGGGGCAACATCGAGGGCTGGCTCGGCGCGGCGTCCGAGCACAAGTGGCTCGTGGTCCACACGGGCACCCACGTCGACCCGTTCTACTCCGACTGGGGCAAGGACCTGCAGCTGCGGTTCCTCGACCGCTTCCTCAAGGGGCAGGAGGACCGGATGGACGGCGTCGCGCCGGTGCGGCTGGCGGTCCGTCAGGGGCGCACGTCGACGTGGCGCGATGCGGACGCCTGGCCGTTGCCGGCGACCCGGTGGCGCGAGCTGCATCTCGGGGACGGGACGCTGTCGTGGGAGGCGACGGCGCCGGGGTCGACGGCGTTCCCGGCGAGCTTCGAGACGGCGCCGAGCGATGGGTCGCTGGAGCTGACCGGCCCGGTCGCACTGCGGCTGTGGGTGACGGCGGAGACCGACGACCTCGACGTGTTCGCGCGGCTGCAGCACGTCGGCGCGGACGGCGCGGCGATCCCCGCGGTCGGGCCCCAGGGCGGCCCGATGCCGATGGGGCTCGGCTGGCTGCGAGCCTCGCACCGCGAGCTCGACCGGGAGCGCTCCCTCCCTTATCGCCCCGTGCACGCCCACCGCCGTGCGCTGCCCCTCGTGCCCGGCGAGCCGACGCTGCTGGAGGTCGAGATCTGGCCGACGAGCATCACGCTCGCGCGCGGCGAGTGGCTGCGGCTGGAGCTCGTGGACGCCGACGACGACCTCGCGCCCCTGACGCACGACCATCACCCGCCCTCCGGGGCGGCGATCCACCTCGGCGGCGAGCACGGCTCGCATCTGCTGGTGCCCGTCATCCCGTCCCCGGAGGAGGAGCAGTCATGACCGAGCCGCTCGTGATCGTCGCCGCGGTGAACGGGGGCATGCAGCGCAGCCGCGACGGCGCGTTCGTGCCCGAGACCCCGGAGGAGATCGCCGAGGACGCACGGCTGTGCCGCGAGGCCGGCGCCGCGATCGTCCACGTGCACGCGCGTGACGACGAAGGCCGCAACACCGGGGACATCGAGGTCTACGCCGACATCGTCCGGCGTATCCGCGACCGCACCGACATCCTCGTCCAGACGACGAACGGCATCGGCGTGCGGCGCGACCCGGACACCGGCGAGCTCGTCTGGCCGACCGACGACGAGCGCCTCGCGCTCGTGAACCTCGATCCCAGCCCCGACCTCTACGGCGTCGCCGCGGGCACGACCGACTTCTGGCATCCCGAGGGCGGCTACGCGACCGAGACGGCCTACGTCAACTCGCCCGAGTACCTGAAGGAGACCATCCGCGCCGTCTACGCGAAGCCGTCGACGCTCGAGTACGAGATCGTCGACGTCCACGCCGTGGGCCGGCTCGCGCGGTTCGCGGACGAGGGCGTCTTCGATCGCGACGCCCCGTACGTCTGGCTGCTGTACGGCACCGGCATCAGCGACGCGCCGCACGAGCCCGAGTACCTGAGCTTCCTGCGCAACCTGGGACGGAGTCGCTTCCCGAACGCCGTGTGGGGCGTGCTCGGCGCCGGACGATCGAACTTCACGTGGGCGACGCTGGGGATCTCGATGGGCTGCACGACCGCGCGGCTCGGGTTCGAGGACGGCCTGTACCTGCCCGACGGCCGCGTCGCGGAGCGCAACCACCAGCTCGTCGAGGAGCTGGTGCGGATCGCGGCGATCTTCGGACGCCGTCCGGCGACGCCGGCGGAGGCCCGGGAGATCATGGGGCTGGACCGGGGCGCATGATCCGGCCAAGATGCGCCGGATGTCCGCCCCTCCCGACGTCCAGCTGGAGTACGCGTTCACGATCACGCTCGAGTTCGGCGACATCGAGACGCTCCCCGACCTGACCCGCGGGTTCGCGCGCGGCGCCCTGTACCTGAAGGGCGGCGAGGTCAGCGGCCCTCGGCTCAACGGGCGCGTGCTCGGCGGCAGCGGCGGCGACTGGGCTGAGTTCCGGCCCGATGGGACCGTCGCCACCGACGCCCGCTACATGATCGAGGCGGACGACGGCACGCACATCCTCATGCGCAACCGGGGCTTCCTGTGGGGTCGCACGCCCGACGTCATGCCGCGGATGCGCGAGTGGATGTTCGGCGACGGCCCCCAGGTCGACGACTCCGAGTTCTACCTCCGCGCCGCCCCGAGCTTCGAGGTCGGCCCGGGGCCGCACGACTGGCTCACGCGTCACGTGATCGTCGGGATCGGGAGCCGCCAGCGCCTCGGCAACACGTTCCGCTACCACGTCATCCTCTGACCATGGACTACGAGCGCTACCTCGAGGACTTCAACCGCAACGACGAGCGCGCGATGGTCGAGCGCTGGTTCACCGAGGACCTCGTCGTGGAGGTGCCGGGCCTCGTCATCCGCGGCCGCGAGGACTGGGTGGGCTTCCTCGAGCACTCCCATGCCGGTGGCGTCCACGAGACGCTGCGACCGGTGGAGGTGCTGCAGGCGGACGGTCGCATCCTCGCGGAGGTCGACATCACGTTCGTGACGGCGGACGGCCGCCCCGACTTCCCGCTCGCCCCGCTGCCTCCGGGTGTGGAGACCACGTTCAAGTTCTTCGCCGTCTACCACCTGCGCGGCGAGCAGATCGCCCACCTGAAGCTCGGGTTCTGGCCCGAGCCGCTCTCGTGACGATCGTCGTCACGGGCGCCTCCGGGGACCTCGGCCGTCGCGTCACGACGGAGCTGCTCGCTCGCGTGCCCGCCGACGAGCTCGTGCTCGTGTCGCGCACGCCGGACGGGCTCGCGCCCGGGGTCGAGGCCCGGTTCGGGGACTTCGACGACCCCGCCGGGCTGCGCGAGGCGTTCCGCGGCGGCGAGCGGATGCTCCTCATCAGCTCGGTCGTGACCGGGCCGCGGCGCGTCGAGCAGCACCGGGCGGCGATCGCGGCGGCGGAGTCCGCCGGCGTCGAGCACATCGCCTACACGTCCCTGGTCGGGCGTCGCGGTGGACAACCCCGCGGCGGTCGCGGCCGATCACCTCGCGACCGAGCGCGCGCTGACGGACGCCCGCCCCGAGGTCACGTTCCTGCGCCACTCCTGGTACGGCGACGTGATCGCGCACGGCCTGGCGCCGGCGGCGGTCCGAACCGGGCGCTGGACGATCAACACGGGGGAGGGGCGGGTCGCGCCGATCGCCAAGGACGACGCGGCCGCTGCGGCCGCGGTCGTCCTCACGACCGACGGGCACCGCGGGCAGGACCTACGACATCACGGGCCCGGAGCTCGTCACGGTCGGCGATCTCGCCGCGATCGCGTCCGAGCTGACGGGCCGGCCGGTCGAGCACGACGACGTCGACGACGACGCGATGCGGGCCATCTTCCTGTCGGCGGGCGTGGACCGGCCGGGCGACCTCGTCTCCTTCGGCCGGGCGATCCGGGAGGGCTGGTTCGCCGTGCCCACCGGCGACGTGGAGGCGCTCACCGGGCACTCCGGGCGGACGATGCGCGAGCTGCTCGAGGCGTCGCTCGCCTGACCGTGGCTCAGAACGCGGTGCTGCGCATCGGCGCCGGCCGCACGGCCGGCGTGTGGAAGCGGGCGGCGCGCAGTCGCAGCTCCACGACCCGCCAGAGCGCCTCGATCACGATGCGCGAGCTCATCTTCGACTCGCCGGCCTCGCGGTCGCGGAAGCGGATCGGCACCTCGCGGACGGTCGCGCCGGAGCGCAGCGAGCGGTAGGTGACCTCGACCTGGAAGCCGAAGCCGGCGGTCTCGAAGCCCTCGCGGACGAGGCGCTCGAGCAGCTCGCGCCGGAAGCACTTGAAGCCGCCGGTGAGGTCCCTGACCGGGACGCCGAGGACGGTGCGGGCGTACCAGGAGCCGCCGCGGCTGAGCGCTCGGCGGCTGAGGCCCCAGTTCTCGACGCCGCCGCCGGCGACGTAGCGGGAGCCGAGCACGAGGTCGGCGTCCGCGGCGGCCTCGATGAGGGCCGGGATGTGCTCCGGGTCGTGCGAGAGATCGGCGTCCATCTGGATGACGAGCTCGGCGCCGCCGGCGAGGGCGTGGGCGAACCCGGCCTCGTAGGCGCGCCCGAGACCGTTCTTCTGGGTGCGATGGAGGACCCGGACCTGCTCGAGCTCGGCGGCGAGGCCGTCGGCGATGTCGCCGGTTCCGTCGGGCGAGGAGTCGTCGACGATGAGGACCCGGTGCTCGCCGGCGGCCGCGGCGAGCTGCGGCAGCACTGCGTGGACGAAGCGCTCGATGTTCGCGGCCTCGTTGTAGGTGGGGACGACGAGCCAGGTGGCGGGCGGGGCGGTGTGACCGCTCGGCGCGCGCCGTGCGGGCGCGGTCGGGCGGTCCGCGAACGCCCAGGTGCGGTTGCCGGCGAAGCTCAGCGGCAGCGCCGCGGCGATCGAGGCGGGCTGGGCGACGAGCGCGGGGAGCCCCGCGGTCCCGATGAGCAGCTCGACGACGACCAGCGCGAAGAGGCAGGCCGTGATGCTGACGGCCGCGAAGCGGGCGGCCTGCGGTGCGGGCGCCGCGTGGCCGGCCTGGAAGGTCCAGTGGCGGTTGCACGCGAAGTTGCTCGCCATCGCGATGGCGGCGGCGGCGGTCGCGGCGATGAGGTGGTGCGCGCCGAGCGCGAGCGCGGCGGCGAATGCGACGACGTTGATCGCGAAGCCCGTGGCGCCCACGAGGCTGAAGCGGAGGAGCTGGCCGAGCTGATTGCGGGTCGTCGAGGTCATGGCAGCAGCCTCGCGCGGGATGGAGACCGCGACTACCGCCCCAAGGGCTTCACCTCCGACCCTGCGGTGTTGACCTACCCCACCCTTGGTGGGGGGTGCGCCGGCTACAGGGTCGAGAGCGCGTTGAGCGCGACGATCATCGCGACCGCGAGCAGCGCCAGGAAGCCGAGCGCGACGGCCCAGCGCAGCGCCTCGCCGCGATGGCCGACGGCGTCGGCCGTGTCTGCCTCGGCGGCAACAGGCTCGAACGCGCGCGACAGGCCGGGCATGGCCGCAGGGGGCGCCGCCCGCCCGGAGGCGACGACCGACTCGGGGTTCGCCCGGCGCTGCTCGCCGGCGGCGACGAGCGCTGCCTCCCCGAGATCGCCCGCCGAGGCGAAGCGCTCGCGCGGATCCTTGGCCATCGCGCGCTTGACGACGTCGTCGAGGCCGCGTGGCAGCGCAGGGCGTCGGGAGAGCGGGGACGGCGGCGGCTCGTTGATGTGCGCGAGCAGTGGGTTCTCGCGCGACTCCGAGTAGGGCGCCTCGCCGGTGATCGCCTCGTAGAGCAGGCAGCCGAGCGCGTACACGTCGCTGCGCGCGTCCACACGGTCCTCGAGGATCTGCTCCGGCGCCACGTACTCGGCACGCGCGACGATCGAGCCCTGGCGCGTCAGCCCGCCGGCCTCGTCGGCGCGCTTGGCGAGACCGAAGTCGCTGAGGTAGACGTGGTCGCCTCGCGCCAGCAGCACGTTGGCCGGCTTGATGTCGCGGTGCACCAGGTCGCGCGCGTGGGCGGCGTCCAGCGCGCCCCCGACCTGGCGGATGATCCGCGCGGCGCGGGCCGGTTCCAGCGCGCCGTCGGCGGCCAGCAGGGCACGCAGGTCGGTGCCCTCGACGAGCCGCATCGTGATGTAGAGCACCCCGTCCTCCTCGCCGGCGTCGAGGATCGGGATGACGTTCGGGTGGTCGATCGACGCGGCGGCCATCGATTCGCGGCGGAAGCGCTCGCGGAAGCGAGCCTCGCCGGAGTGCTCGGGCCGGATCACCTTGAGCGCGACGTCTCGCTGGAGCGCGAGCTCGTCCGCGCGGTGCACGACGCCCATGTCGCCGAAGCCGATGACCTCCTCGATGCGGCAGCCGGCGAAGACCGTCCCGACCGGCAGCGCGTCGGCGGGCGCCGCCGGCGTCGACGGGGCCGGTCGCGCCGCAGGTATGGGGATCGCCGCCGGGCGCGGTGGCGCGGGCGGCGGCGTGGCGGGCTCCACCGACCGCTCGCCTCCGGTCAGCTCCAGAGTCGTGCGGCCCATGCGCACGAGATCACCCGGCTCGAGGATCCGTGGCTCGCTCAGGCGCGCAGCGTTGACGTACGTCCCGTTGGCGGACCCGAGGTCCTCCACGACGACCCGACCCGCCTCGCGGAACACGCGGGCGTGCTTCCGCGAGAGCTCGGGATCGTCGCCGAGCCGTCCCTCGCCGCTCTCGGCGCGCCCGATCACCATCTCCTCGTCGAGGGTCAGCCGCTTGCCCTTGGCGAGGCCCTCGACCACGACCAGCTCCTCGGGGATCGGGACGTGGGTGACGGCCGGCGAGCCGATCTGGGTCGGCTCGGGGATGTGCCCGTCGGCGTCGGTGACCGCGAGCTCGGTGGTCCCGAGGCGCAGGATGTCGCCGAGCTGGAGCACGCGCACGCCCTCGAGGCGCTCCCCGTTCACGAACGTCCCGTTCGACGAGCCCAGATCCTCGATGGTCAGCTCGCCGTCCGGGCCGCGCGCGAGCCGCGCGTGACGGCGCGAGAGCTCGGGGTCGTCGCCGAGCCGCCCGTCGGCCTCGGTGGCCGCGCGCCCGATGAGCAGCTCACCGTCGACCGCGAACCGCGTGTCGGGTGCCATCCCTACCAAGACGCGCAGGTGCTCGTCCGCCATTCTGGGGCCGACCCTACGTCACCAGCGCGGCGGCCGCCAGCCGTAGACTCGGGCTGTGCGAGGGTGTCCGAGCTGCGGCGCAGACGCGCCCGAGGGAGCACGGTTCTGCTCGGCCTGCGGGCGCGCGCTGGCGAGCGGGCCTCCGCCGCAGGCGCTCCGCAAGATCGTGACGGTCGTCTTCTGCGACCTCTGCGACTCGACCCAGCTCGGAGAGCGCCTGGATCCCGAGACGCTGCGGCACGTGATCGGGTCGTACTTCGGCGCGATGAGCGGCGTCCTCGAGCGCTACGAGGGCGCCATCGAGAAGTTCATCGGCGACGCCGTCATGGCCGTGTTCACCGTACCGGCGGTGCGGGAGGACGACGCGCTGCGCGCGGTGCGGGCCGCGGCCGACATGCGCGCGGCGCTCGCCGAGCTCAACGAGGAGTTGGAGCGGCGCTACGGGGTGACGCTCCAGACGCACACCGGCGTCAACACGGGCCAGGTGATCGCCGGCGACCCCGCGCGCGGCGGGGGCTTCGTCAGCGGGGACGCCGTCAACGTCGCCGCTCGCCTCCAGCAGGCGGCGACTCCCGGGGAGATCCTCATCGGCGAGCGGACGCTCGAGCTGGTCAGCCAGGCCGTCACCGTGGAGCCGGTCCCGCCCTTGGAGCTCAAGGGCAAGAGCCGGCCGGTCCGTGCCTTCAGGCTTCTCGAGGTCGACCTGGTGCCGGGGGTCGGCGGGCGGGGGCTGACCTCGCCGCTCGTCGGCCGCGACCGCGAGCTGCAGCGTCTCCAGGCTGCCTTCCAGGGGACGATCGACCGCCACAGCGGCGAGCTGCTCACGATCGTCGGCCCCGCCGGCGTCGGCAAGTCGCGGCTCGCCATCGACTTCGCGGAGTCCGTCCGCGAGCAGGCCGCGGTCGCGGTCGGGCGCTGCCTGTCCTACGGCGAGGGGCTCGCGTCCTGGCCGCTGCGCGAGGTCGTCACGGCGGTCGCGGGCAGCGCCGACGGCGCCGGCCCCGACGAGGTGCGGGCCGGGCTCGCGCGCGTGCTGGAGGGCGACGAAGACGCGGCTGTGATCGTGGAGCGCGTCGCGGGCGCCGTGGGGTGGTCGGAGTCGGCTGCCACGCCGATGGAGACCTCCTGGGCGTTCGGACGCCTGTTGGCGGCGGCCGCGTCCGAGCGTCCGCTGGTGGTCGTCCTCGAGGACGTCCACTGGGCGGAGCCGGTCCTCCTCGACCTGATCGAGCACGTCGCGGCGTCGCTGGACGACGTGCCGGTGCTCATCGTCGCGCTCGCCCGACGCGACCTCCTCGACGTCAGGCCCGGCTTCGGCGGCGACGCACCGCGGCTGGAGCTGGAGCCGCTCGGCGGCGACGACAGCGGGCTGCTCGTCGAGCACCTGCTCGGGGACGACGGCGTGACCGCGGGACTGACGCAGATGGTGTTCGCGCGCGCCGAGGGCAATCCGCTGTTCGTCGAGGAGCTCGTGCGCATGCTCGTCGACGAGCGTCAGATCGAGCGCGACGACTCGGGCCTCTCCGCCGTGCGCTCGTCGCCGCTCTCGCTGCCGCCGACCATCCATGCGCTGCTCGCCGCCCGCATCGACCGCCTCGAGCCGGGCGAGCGTGCCGTGCTCGACGCCGGCGCGGTGATCGACAGCTCGTTCGGCCGCGGCGCCCTGCTCGCGCTGGTCGACGAGGGCGACCCCGAGGTCCTCGACGCGCAGCTGCAGGCACTCGTGCGCAGGCAGCTGATCGCGGCCGACGGCGGACGCCCCTCGGGCGACCCGACCTTCAGCTTCACCCAGGCGCTGGTGCGCGACGTCGCCTACGAGGGCATGCTCAAGGCGCGTCGCGCCGATCTCCACGCGCGCTACGCCGACTGGCTGGAGCGCACCGCCGGTGACCGGGTGGGCGAGTACGACGAGATCCTCGGCTACCACCTCGAGTGCGCGCACCGCTACGCGTCCGAGCTCGGCCCGGTCGACGAGCGCGCCCGCGAGCTCGGCGCCCGCGCCGCGGCTCGGCTGGGCTCGTCCGGCGGACGCGCGCTCGCGCGCGGCGACGTCCGGTCCGCCATGAGCCTGCTCGAGCGGGCCGTCTCGCTGCTCGACGCCGACGATCCGGCCCGGCGCGAGCTCATGATCAAGCTCGGCGTCGCGCTGGCCGAGGGGCGCGCGGGTGCGTTCGTGGTCTTCCACGACACGGGCGGGGGGCAGCACGTCGTCGAGCTCAGGGACGCGCTGACGATCGGGCGGCGGGCCGACAACGACGTCGCGCTCCCCTGGGACGAGGAGGTCTCTCGCCGCCACGCGCGCATCGTCAGCGAGGGGGAGACCTGGGAGCTCGTCGACGACGCCTCGCGCAACGGCAGCTACCTCAACGGCGCGCGGATCACCGAGCAGAGCCCGTTGAACGACGGCGACGTCCTGCGCTTCGGCGACACCGTGGTGCTGTTCCGCGCGCCGGCCGCCGCGCCGACCCGCGCGACCGTGGTCCCGAGGAGGACGGGGCAGGGATAATGGGCGACGTGACCGCCTCCGACCTGCAGGCGCGCCTGGCCGCCGAGCGCACCGGTCATCCGTTCCTGGTGTACCACGACGGCGAGCAGCGCCAGCGCCTGTTCGCGCTGGAGGAGGACGTCGACCAGGTCTCGATCGGGCGACGGGAGCTGGCGGACGTGGTGCTCGACTGGGACGACCAGGTGTCGCGGCTGCACGCGCTGCTGGAGCGCGTCGAGGTGGACTGGACGGTCGTCGACGACGGCCTGTCGCGCAACGGCACGTACGTGAACGGCGAGCGCATCCACGGCCGGCGCCGGCTCGTCGACGGGGACACGCTCGTCATAGGCTCCACGGCCTTGACCTTCCACTCGCCCACGGCCGAGGTCCAGGCAGGGACCGCGATCGCCACCGACAGCCCGGTCTCCGTCGCGCTGTCGGACACGCAGCGCCGCGTCCTCGTGGTGCTCTGCCGTCCGTACAAGGACGGCGCCGCCTTCGCCAGCCCGGCGACCAACCAGCAGATCGCCGAGGAGCTCTTCCTGTCCGTGGACGCCGTCAAGACGCACCTGCGGGTGCTGTTCGCGAAGTTCGGCATCGAAGGGCTGCCGCAGAACCAGAAGCGCGCCCGCCTCGTCGAGCGCGCGTTCAACAGCGGCGCGATCACGGGGCGCGACCTGTAGTGCTCGCACCGGGCTCCAGCATCGCGGGGTACGTCGTCGAGCGCCCCGTCGGCTCCGGCGGGCTCTACAAGGCGAGCCAGGTGCGCCTCGACCGGCCGGTCGCGCTCAAGGTCATCGACGCCGACGCCGCGCAGAACCCCCTCGAGCGCGAGCGGATGCGGCGCGAGGCCCGGACGCTGGCGGCGCTGGACCACCCCAACGTCGTCCCCCTCTACGGGGCCGGCGAGGAGGCCGGCGCGGTGTTCATCGCCACGCGCTGGATCGACGGGATCGAGCTGGGCGACCTCATCCGCCGCGACCACCCGATGCGGCCGCGACGCTCGGCGCGGCTTGCCGCGCAGATCGCGTCGGCGCTCGAGGTGGCCCACGAGCAGGACCTGCTGCACCGCAACATCAAGCCGTCGAACGTGATCGTCACGGCGGAGGACCACGTCTACCTCACGGACTTCGGGCTCACCAAGCGCGCGGAGTCCCTGTCGGGCTTCACGCGGTCCGGGCAGATGCTCGGCACCATCGAGTACGTGGCGCCCGAGCAGATCGAGGGTGGCGACACCGGTCCGTTCGGCGACGTGTACAGCCTGGCCTGCGTGCTCTACGAGATGCTCGCCGGCTTCCCGCCCTTCGCGCGCGAGAGCGGCGAGACGCGCAAGATGTGGGCGCACCTCAACGCCCCGCCGCCGTCGATCCGGGAGCAGCGGCCCGACGTGCCCGAAGCGCTCGACGTGGTGATCCGCCGGGGGATGGCCAAGCGGTCGGCCGACCGGCCCTCGGCTGCGGTGTTCGGGGCGGCTGCGCTGCGCGCGGCGGGCGAGACGACTGCGCGCTAGCTGCAGTCGAGCGCGTCGGTGTCGAGCATCATCCGCCCGAGCGCGACCCACGCGGCGCCGTAGTAGGTCGGGTTGCCGCGGTCGAGCCCCGCCGCGGCGTCCAGGAGCCTCTCCTTGTCGGCCGTCTGACCGGCGGCGGCGGCCGCCGCCGCGGCCGCGACGAGCGCCACCGGGTGCTGCGTCTTGCCCGCCGGCTTGCCGCTGGGCGTCCACTCGACCGGGATGTCGGCGGGCGGGCGCCCCTCGAACGCAGGCCAGGCGCGCGCGGCGAGCTCGCGTCCCTCCGGTGACGGATCCTCCGCGTAGCGGACGAGCGTCCGCACCGCGTCGAAGCCGTACGCCGGATCTGCCTTGGGCTCCGCGGGCGGCCCGCTTGCGACCGGCTTGGCGTCCTTGATCACGGCCCAGTCGGGCGGCAGGTTGCCCGGCTCGGGCATGAGGCGGTCGACCGCGTCCTGCGAGCTCGCGGTCAGGGCGTCCCAGCGGGCGTCGCCGGTCTCCTTCCCGAGCGCCGCGTACGCGGTGGGCGAGAAGTAGCTGGGGTTGAAGATGACCTTCGGCGTCCTGGCCCACGGGCCGGCGACCAGCAGCGGCTCGTCCGCGACCTTCGTCGTCTCGGCGGTCAGGATCGCCTCGCCGAGCTGGATCCCCTCGTCACGCAGCTCAGGGCGGTCGAAGCGGCAGGACGCCGTGAGCAGCGCGCGCGCCGCATCCAGGTCGGCGTCGGACGCCGGCTTGGGGTCGACGATCTCGCCGTCGTCCCAGAGGAAGGCGATGAGCCCGTCCTCGCCGCGCAGGTTCTCCTTCGTCCAGTCCCAGATCAGGTCGAAGCGCTCCTCGTCGCCGATCGCGGCGGCGAGCAGCATCCCGTAGGCCTGCCCCTCGCCGACGGTGTCGTTGTCCTGGTCGGTGCGGGCGACGCGCCCGTTGGACTTCACGTACGTGTCGAGGAAGTGCTTCGCGGCGAGCTCCGGCGCGCCCGCGGCCGCCTCTCCGGGGGTGGTGGCGGTGGCCGTCGGCGACGCCGAGCTCGAGGGCGAGCCCGAGCCGGCGCGCCCGCCGGTCACGAGGTACAGCGCGACGCACGCGAGCGCGAGGCCCAGCGCGAGCATCAGACGCTCACGGACCGTGCGGCTCAGGCCGTCACCCCCACGAGCTCCGGCGACTCGGGGTTCTCGATGCGCGGCTTCGCGAGCGCGGGCCAGCATCCGGTGAGGAGGATCGACACGTGCACGGCCGCGAAGCAGACGTTGTTGATCGTCGCCGCGTCACGCTCGCGGACGAGCCCGTAGATGCTCGCGAGCACGAGGATCCCGACCACGACCAGCGCCGGCATGACCGCGGCGGGCTGGCGGGCCCCCGCGCCGACCTTGGGCGTCACGACGAACGAGCCCTCCTTGCGGAGCACCGTGTAGATCGTCGAGAGGATGTGGATCCAGAAGTTCGCGGCGGCGAGCGCGAAGGCGGCGAACGTGTACGAGCCGGCGCCGGCGAGCGCGACCGTCGTCAGCGCGACGGCGAAGTACGGCGCGAAGTGCAACAGGAACTCGGGCGCGGTGATGCCGGCGATGGGCTGGCCGCCGCCGATGAGCCGGATCACCGGGAAGCTCATGTAGATCAGCACCGTCCAGCCGGACAGGAAGTACGACGCCGACAGCACGTACTGCACCTTCAGCTTGAACGGCAGCTTCGCACGCAGCGCGCGCGGCAGGCCCGACAGGCACCCGCGCGCCCAGCGCTGCTGCTGCGAGACGTAGGCGGCCATGTCCTCCGGGCCGAGCCCGCGGGAGAGGACCTCCGGCACGTAGACCGACGTCCAGCCGAGCTCGTGCAGCCAGATGGAGAGCTCGTAGTCCTCGGTCAGCGAGTTGGTCGGGAACCCGCCGACGCTCTCGAACGCCTCGCGCCGGAACAGCACGTTGGTGCCGCAGCAGAAGACGGCGTCGAGGCCGTCCTTCCCGCGGGCGATCGCGCCGAAGAAGAGCGCCTGCTGCGACCACGACGCCGCCGCGATGCGGCTCGAGTCGCCGTTGGCGTAGTACTGCGGGGTCTGGACGAACGCGACCTTGGGATCGTCCATCCAGCCCAGCGTCCACTCGAGGAACGCCGGATCGGCCACGTGGTCGGAGTCGAACACCGCGATGAACTCCGCGTCCGTCACGGTCAGCGCGTTGTTGATGTTCCCGGCCTTCGCGCCCGTGTGCTCGTCGCGGCGGATGTAGCCGACGCCGTGGCGCGCCGCCAGGTCGCGCATCGCGTCGTCGTTGCCGTCGTCGAGCACCCAGACGCGTACCTCGGCGCCGCGCAGGCCCGCCGCGGCGGCGACGGTCAGGTCGACGATCTCGACCGGCTCCTTGTACACCGGGACGAACACGTCGACGGCCACGCGCCGGGTCGGCGGCCTGGCCTCGCGCACGCGCTCGTTCGAGCACGTCCACCAGAAGCCGAACGCCTGGATCGTGTTGAAGATCTCCGCGGCGATCAGCAGCCCGTACAGGTACGGCGTGCCGATCCGGTCCGGGTTCAGCAACCAGCCGAAGTACCAGACGGCGGCCGGCAGGGCGAAGATCAGCATGATCCGCACCCGCGTGCGGACGTCGACCGACGTCGGCACTGGCCGCCAGGTCACCTGGCGAAGCCGGACGTCCCACGGGCGACTGCTCATCGGAACTCCCACACCTCCGTCTGCGCAGTATGGAACTTCCGCAGCAGGCGCCGGTTGAACTCCATCTGGCCGACGACCTTGTTCGTGCGGTCGAAGAACTGCTTGTTGTCCTGGAACGAGGCGAGCACGAAGACCGGGCTCCCGTCACGTCGCGGTGGTGCGCCCTTGCTCAGCGGGCGGCTCCGGATGTCGGGCGCGTAGTACTCCAGCACGTACTTCATGTCGGGGGGTTCGTACACGAGCAGGCTGCGCGGCCCGGCGTCCGCCTTGATCTCCTCGAGCGCGCCCCGGAAGTCGTACGTGCGCGGGTTGCCGTCGTTCGTCTGCTGGTCCCACAACCCGAGCAGCAACGTGAGGACCACGACCCCCGCAGCGGCGAGGCGCGCCCCCGGACGCCGGATCCAGCCGGTGACGAGCCGAGCGATCACCAGGAACAGCAGTGGCACCGCGACGAGGAAGTAGCGGACCTCGAACAGCTCCCGATCGAACAGCGCGACGATGATCAGGATCACGATCGGGACGAACGCGGCCGCCGCGAGGATCATCGTCGCGCGCGAGCCGCCCCGGCCGAGGAGCAGCAGGGACAGCAGCAGGAGCAGCGGCCAGGCCGCCGAGAGCAGCTGGGTGATGCTGTCCGGGTGGTAGCCCCAGAGCGCCCAGGCCACGTTGGAGACGACCGCGTAGAACGAGAGCCCGTCGTAGGTGCCCGCGGGCGAGCCGGCCGCGCCGACCGTCGAGGTGTACTGCTTGTGGGCGAACGTGATGAGCGGTATCAGCTGCATCACGAGCACCACGAGCGAGTACGCGAAGCCGAGGGCCAGCGGCCGGAACGGCTCCTGCGCGCGCCGTTTCTGGAGCAGGACGCCGAGCCAGATCACCTGCTGGATGCCGACCAGCAGCAGACCGAAGTAGTGCGACCACAGCAGCGCCGCCGTCGCGAAGATGTAGAGCGCCCAGTTGAGCATGCTCGGGTTGCGGATCGCGCGCAGCTGGGTCAGCAGCGCCAGCAGCCCGAACAGCGTCACGAAGGCGTACATCCGGGCTTCCTGCGCGTACCAGATGAGCAGCGGCGACACGGTGCCGAACGCGGCGGCGACGAGGCCGGTGCGGCGGTCGTACAGCTCGCGCCCGAGGAGGTAGAGCGCGGGGATCACGAGCGTCCCGGCGATGATCGACGGCAGCCGGACGGCCAGCTCCCCGTCGCCCAGCACCTTCACGGTGGCCCAGAGCACGATGTAGTGCAGCGGCGGATGACGGTCGCCGTACTGCAGGTTCAGCATCATGTCGTGCAGGCTCAGGTTGGCGTTGTGGATGCTGATCGCCTCGTCGAGCCAGATGCCGCGCGGGACCGCCAGCCGCAACGCGAGCCCGACGGCCGTGCAGGCCGCGAGCACCAGGAGGGCGGTCTTCACCGCTGTGTCGGGCTCTCCGCGTGTGGGCAGCCGTCCGCGCGGACCGAAGAGCTCGGCCTCACGTGCCCCCCGGAGGTGCCGCCACAGTGAGTTCATCGTCAGCGGCCGCCTCGCCGTCGAGCGACTCTAACCCGGCAGGCCGTCGGCACTCAAGGGTCAGGATCTCGGTAGGCTCGGGAGGTGACGGAGGTAAGCGTGGACTTCCTGGCGGACCTCGGGCGACTTGCCCTGTTCGCCGACCTGCCGGCGAGCGAGCTCGAGGCCATCGCCCACCGCTGCGACGAGCGGTCCTTCGCGTCCGGCGAGTGGATCATCCGGCAGGGCGATCCCCGGTCGGACGTCTACCTCATCGTCGACGGCGAGGTCGTCGTCGTGATCGACGACGAGGACCGGCGCCTGTTGTCGAAGGGGTCGTTCTTCGGCGAGGTGTCCGTGCTGCTGGGCGAGGTGGCGACCGCCTCGATCCTCACGCGCACGCCGCTCCGGTGCCTCGTCGTGCCCGGCGCTGAGCTCGAGGCCTTCCTGCTCGCGCACCCGGTCGTGATGTACCGCATCCTCAAGGCCGAAGCCCGCCGGCTCGCCACAGCCTCCGAGTGGCCGACGTGAGCGAGGCGCAGCCCGGCGCGCTCCCCGGCTACCTCCCGATCGCCGAGCACGGCGTCATCGGCGACCTCCACACGGCCGCGCTCGTCGGGACCGACGGCACCATCGACTGGTACTGCTGCCCGCACTTCGACTCGCCGAGCGTCTTCGGCGCGATCCTCGACCGCCAGCGCGGCGGCTACTACCGGATCGCCCCGACGACCGAGGACTGGACGCCCAAGCAGCTCTACTTCCCGGACACCAACGTCCTGATCACCCGCTTCCTCACGCGCGACGGCGTCGGCGAGGTCCAGGACTTCATGCCGATCCACCACTCGCCCGGCAGCGTGTTCCGACACCGGCTCGTCCGGCGCGTGCTCGGCGTCCGCGGCCAGCTGACGTTCCGCGTCGAGGTCGAGCCACGCTTCAACTACGGGCGCGACGCGCACTCGGTCGTCTTCCACGAGAACGGCGCGGTCTTCCGCTCGGCCGGCATCTCGATGGCGCTGGAGACGGCCACGCCGTTGCGGCCCAGCGCCGACGGCGTGACGTGCGAGATCACCCTCGCGGCGGGCGAGAGCGCGACGTTCGTGCTCGAGCGCGTCCAGGACGACTACGTGCCGCGGCCGTACTCCGAGGACGAGACCCGCGAGGCGTTCGACAGGACGATCGAGTACTGGCGGAACTGGCTCGCCAAGTCGCGCTATCAGGGCCGCTGGCGCGAGGTCGTGCATCGCTCCGCGCTGACGCTGAAGCTCCTCACGTTCCTGCCCACGGGCGGGATCGTCGCGGCGCCCACGACCAGCCTGCCCGAGCAGCTGGGCGGTGGTCGCAACTGGGACTACCGCTACACCTGGATCCGCGACGCCGCGTTCTCGCTGTACGCGCTGCTGCGGCTCGGGTTCACGGAGGAGGCCGCGGCGTTCATGGAGTGGCTGCGCGGACGCTTCGGCGAGAACCGCACCGGGGCGCTCGGGCCGCTGCAGATCATGTACGGCATCGACGGTCGCGCTGAGCTGACGGAGGAGGTCCTCGACCACTTCGAGGGCCACCGCGGGTCGGCGCCGGTGCGGATCGGCAACGGGGCGGCGGACCAGCTCCAGCTCGACATCTACGGAGAGCTCATCGACTCCGTGTGGTTCTACAGCCGCAACGCGTCGCCGATCGACCACGACTCGTGGGTCGATCTCAGCCGCGTCGTCGAGTGGCTCTGCGAGAACTGGGACCAGGCCGACGAGGGGATCTGGGAGCAGCGCTCGGGGCGCCAGCACTACACGTACTCGCGCCTCATGTCGTGGGTCGCGCTGGAGCGCGCGGTGAAGATGGCGCTCGACCGGGGCCTGCCCGCAGATCTGGCGCGATGGCAGTCGTCGCGCGACCAGATCTACCACCAGATCATGGCCCGGGGGTGGCACCCGGAGCGCCAGGCCTTCGTGCAGCACTACGACACGGAGTTCCTCGACGCGGCCGTCCTGCTCATGCCGCTGGTGGGCTTCGTCGCCCCCACCGACAAGCGCTGGATGGCGACGCTCGACGCGATGTCCCAGGAGCTCGTCTCGGACAGCCTCGTCTACCGCTACAACGTCGAGGCCTCACCCGACGGGCTCGAGGGCGACGAGGGCACGTTCTCGATCTGCACGTTCTGGTACGTCGAGGCGCTCGCGCGATCCGGCCGCGTGGACGAGGCGCGGCTGGCGTTCGAGAAGATGCTCACGTACGCGAACCACCTCGGGCTGTACTCGGAGGAGATCGGCCCGACCGGCGAGGCGCTCGGCAACTTCCCGCAGGCGTTCACGCACCTCGCGCTGATCAGCGCGGCGTTCTACCTCGACCGCGCGCTGGGCTAGCGGATCAGCCGAAGTCGTCGAGGACGAACGTGTCCTGCGTCGAGTCGACGTGCCCGGCGGCCGAGGCTCCGCCGATCGCGTAGAGCGAGTCGTTGAGCGTCGTCACGGCGATGCCGTGACGGCCCTCGGGGAGCGGCGAGAGCTGCGACCAGCGACGCGTCTTGACGTTGTAGGCCTGCACCGCGTCGGAGACGGTCGTCGCGCCCTCGCCGCCGACCGCGACGACGCGGTCGGCCACGAACGACACGCCCACGCTGCCGACCGGCTTCGGCATCGGGTCCAGCTCGGTCCAGGTGTCGGCAGCCGGGTCGTAGCGCTCGAAGGAGTCGAGGTTCTTCGACGCCGACAGCTCGCGCCCGCCGACGGCGTACAGGTAGCGGCCGTCGGACGCCGCGCCGAGGTGCTCGCGCGGGGTGGGGATCGGCGCCGCCTCGGTCCACTCGGACCCGTCGAACACCTCCGTCTCCGGCACGAGCTCACCGTCGGCCTGGCCGCCGACCACGATGATCTTGCCGTCGACCACCGCTGCGGCAGGCGCCGCCCGCGCGTGGTTGAGCGGTGGCAGCTGCTCCCACTTGTCGCCGTTCAGCGCGTAGACGCGGTCGGACACTCCGGCCGTCAGCCCGTCGTCGCCGGGCAGGAAGCCGCCGATCACGACCGCGTCACCCTTGTAGTTGACGGCCGCGGCGTGGTTGACCGGCTCGGGGAGCTTCGGTCCCGTCGTCCAGGTGTTGATCGCACGGTCGTAGGCCGCGGTCTCGGCCGTGGGCTTCTCGCCGTCGCCGATCCCGCCGAAGATCCACGCCCGCCCGCCGATGTCGGTCGCCGCGGCGTACTGGACCTTCGCGGGAGCATCGGCGACCTTGCGCCACTTGACGTCGACCCTCGCCGGCGAGGCATCGCCGCCCGAGAGGTCGAGGATCTCCGCCTTGTTCGTCGACCCGACGTGCCCGGGCTCCGTCGCGCCGCCGATCGCGTAGACCGTGCTCCCGAGCGCCGTGACCGCCGCGCCGTGCACCGCGGTCTCCAGCGACGGGAGCTCCGACCATTTGTCGTTCTTGATGTCGTAGCCGAACACCTTGCCGGACACGGTCGTCGTGCCCTCGCCGCCGACGGTGACGATGCGGCCGCCGGCGTACGTGACACCGACGCTGCCCTGGGGGTCCGGCTCGCCCTTCAGCTTGGTCCAGCGGTTGGACTCGGGGTCGTAGCGCTCGAGCGCCTCGGAGTTCTTGTCGGCTCCCAGCGCGCGTCCGCCGACGGCGTAGACGTAGCGGCCGTCGGACGCCGCGCCCAGGTGCTCGCGCGGGGTCGGGAGGTCGGCCTTGTCCGTCCACCGCTTGCCGTCGAAGACCTCGGTCTCGGGCACGAGCTTGCCCTTCGCCTGGCCGCCGACGACGACGATCTTGTCGCCCACGACAGCGGCCGCGGCCGCGGCGCGCGGATGGTTCAGCGATGGGAGTCGCTCCCACGTGCCCTCGCGCAGCACGTAGACGCCGTCGGACTGGTCCGACGTCAGCTCGGCCCCGGGGATGAAGCCGCCGATGACGACGGCCTGGCCCTTGTAGGTCACGGCCGAGAAGTGGTGCAGGGGCACGGGCAGGCCGGGCCCGGTCGACCACCTGTTCGTCTCCGGATCGAAGGACTTCGTGGTGGTGCTCGACGTCTTGGACGCGATGCCGCCGAACATCCAGACCTTGCCGTCGACTGCCGTCGCCGCGGCGTACTGACGCCGGAACGGCACGTCGGAGATCGGCTGCCAGGCGAGGTCCTCCGGGAGCTTGGTCGCGACCACGGCCGGCGCCGGCGTCGACGTGTCGGAGCTGTCGCCGCGCGTGAGCAGGAAGGCCGCGGCTGCGACGACGATCACGCCCACGAGCCCGAGGGCGATCAGGAGGCGCGACCGCCCGCCCTGCTGGGGTGGCCGCCCGGGGCCGCGCGGCGCCACGGCGGCGGCCCGCTCGCTCGGCGGGGGGGTCGGCGGAGGTGGTGGGGCCTGGTCGGCGATCTGCGGCTGCTCGTGCGTCGAGGGCCAGTCGAACGCCGGTGCGCTCATCGGCGCCGGGGTCGTCTCGTTCAGCGGCGCGTCGGGCACCGGCGCCCCCGCCTGCGTCGGCTCCGCGAGGAAGACGTCGTGCTCGCCGACCGACGGCGCGTCCGCGCCCGCGGCACGCGTGGCCTGCAGGCCGGCGGGGCCCAGATGGGCGCGCTGCTCGGCGGCGGCCGCGTCCACGGCGACGGCCATCTCCGAGGCACGCTCGAACCGGTCCTCGGGCTCCTTGGCCGTCGCGCGGGCGACGACGTCGTCGAAGGCCTGGACGAGATCGTCGCGCTTGGTGCTGGGCAGCGGGCATGGATCCTGGACGTGCGCCCAGAGCTTGGCCATGTCGTTGTCCTTCGGGTACGCCACCTCCCCGGTGAGCATCTCGTAGAGCACGCAGCCCAGCGAGTAGATGTCGGCGCGGCCATCGACCGTCCCGGCCCGGATCTGCTCGGGCGCGACGTAGTCCGGCGTGCCGACCCAGGCGCCGGTGCGCGTCAGGCTGCCCTGCGACCCGAGCCGCTTGGTGAGGCCGAAGTCGGTCAGGTAGACGTGCTCGTGCTCGCCTGCGCCGCTGAGCAGGATGTTGGCCGGCTTGACGTCGCGATGCACCAGGCCGCTCTCGTGTGCGGCGTCGAGTGCCGAGGCCACCGCCGTCATGATGCGCTGCACGCGGTCGAGGCTGAGCTGGCCGCCGTTGATCACCTGGCGCAGGTTCGTGCCGGGCACGAAGCGCATCGCCAGGTAGAGGACGCCGCGATACTCGCCGCCGCGATGGATGGGGACGATGTTCGGATGCTCGAGCGATGCCGCGAGCCGTGCCTCCGCCTTGAAGCGGCGCACCGCGTCCGGGTTCTGCGTGTGCTCGGGCGCGATGATCTTCAGCGCGACCGTCCGGCTGAGGTCCTCGTCGGTCGCGCGGTAGACGACTCCCATCCCGCCGCGATCGAGCATGCCGTCGATGCGGTAGCCCGCGAAGAGCGTTCCCGGCTCGAGGCTCGTCAAGCGCTCAACGGCTTCATCCATGATTCGCGCTCTCGTGGGCGCCATCCCAGGCCATGCGCCATGGTACGTCCAAGCGAGCCGTCGGTAAAGGCGGCACGGTCAGCCAGGCCGGGAGATCCGGACCCCTCAGAGGGTGTTCCAGAGCGGCCGGCCCGCGTGAGGTTCGAGGCACTGCGCGGCGTGTTTGCTGGTCTTTTGGTGCGGTGCGCCGAGCCTGGCGGTCGGCTGCGCCTTCGCGGGGCGTGGGTGTGGCGGACCGCTCGCGTCTATCCCGGGGGGTAGGGAGATGGCGTGTGGGTCGTCATCCGGGCCGCTCCTTCACAACGGAGAGACCCGCTGGGCGGGTCTCTCCTCCCCTCTCGAGCCTCCGGGTGGTCGGAGGACCGTCGTCCTCACCGAAGGCTTCACCGAGCTAAGCGTCCCCGTGCTCGATGTCCTACCGCGCTGCGCGGCTTGTGCGGAATGATACGCACATGCGACCCGCTGCGACGCGCCAACTTCCGGACGCACGCCTACTTGCCGAGCAGCGCGCAGACCGCCTTGCCCTGCACGTCGCGGAGCTGGCGGAGCAGCGCGCCCTTCGGCGCGGGGATGTTCAGCGACGTGGTGACCGAGCGGGTGCCGTCGGCGGTCGCGGCGGCCCACTGCACGTAGCCGGGGAAGTTCCCGGTGTGGCCGTAGACGACGCCGCAGCTCGTCGTGTAGCGGAAGAGCGCGAGGCCGGCGGCGTTCGTGCCCGGGCCCGCGGGGCTGGAGGACCCGGGGACGAACTTCATCTGCTCGGCCTGCTGGGCTGCGCCGAAGAACTTCAGGCCCAGGTCGGCGCGGATGAACGCCGAGAGGTCGGTGGGGGTCGAGACGACGGCGCCCGACGCCCACGCCCCGCTCGGGCTGAGGAAGCGCGTCACGTCGTTCGGGTCGGTGTTCGGATCGACGAGGTACCCGTGGATGTACGGCGCGGGCAGCGAGATCCGACGGGTCGGGAAGCTCGTCTGCGTGAGGTTCGCGGGCCCGAACACGATGTCCTTGAGCAGGGTCGGGTACGGCGTGCCCGAGACCGTCTCGGCGATGAGCCCGACGACGATGTTGTCGGTGTTGGAGTACTCGTACTTCGAGCCCGGCGTGAACTCCAGCGGGGACCTGCGCACCCAGTCGATGATCTCGGTCGGCGCGACGTAGCCCTGCGGGTCCTCCATCGCCTGCTTCGCGAAGGCGTCGGACTGGGTGTAGTCCGGGAGGCCGCTCGTGTGGTTGAGCATCTGGCGGACGGTCACGGCCGCCCACGCCTTCGGCAGGTCAGGACGCCGCTGGCCGATCGTGTCGTCCAGACCGAGCTTGCCCTCCTCGACGAGGTGCAGCGCGACGGCGCCGCTGAAGGCCTTCGCGATGCTCGCGATCCGCATGTGCTGCGTCGCCGTCGGGGCGCCGCGGCGCTCGATGTTCGACCGGCCTGCGCTCAGCGTCGTGAGCTTCCCGTCGCGGTAGAGCGTCGCGATCGCGCCGGGAGGCCCGCCCTCCGCCTGCACGAGCCCCCGCAGCCCGCGCTGCACCTCGGCGTCGGTCGTGGCCGCTCGACCGATGGCCGGGGCGAGCAGGAGTGCCATGAGCACGGAGGCGAACGGGAGGGAGAGACGGGCACGACGCGACATACGCGCTCCTAGGGCGGGCTGGACCGGTAGGCGCCGAGCCTCGCGCATCGGCGCGCCGCGTGCAGGGGACCTGGGTCCCTTGTTGGTGCGTCGGTGGTCGTGGAGGCTGGCGCACCATGAGACGACTCTTGGGTACCGGCGCCGCGATCGCGCTGGCTGCCATCGCCGCTCCGGCCGCCCAGGCGGGGCCGGTCACACCCGTGCCCGGCCTGCCGGCCGACGCGCTGACCGTCATGAACCAGCCCGCCTACGCGTCGGCCCAGTGGTTCGTCTCGGTCCGCGACCTCGCCACCGGGGCCTCGGTCGTCTCGCTGAAGGCGAACGAGCTGGCGGAGCCCGGCTCGGTGGTCAAGACGTACAGCATGGGTGCGGGGTGGCAGCACTTCGGCTCGGACAGCCGCGTGGTGACGCCGGTGAAGCGCACCGGGACGCTGTCCGGCAGCACGCTGGACGGGAACCTCATCCTCGTCGCCCAGGGCGACATGACGATGGACGGCCGGACGAAGCCCGACGGCACCGTCGACTTCGCGAACCTCGACCACAACGACGCCAACCTGCTCCCCGGCGCGACGCTCACGCCCGAGAACCCGCTGACCGGCCTGAACAAGCTGGCCGCGCAGGTGCGGCGGTCCGGGATCCGGCGGGTGTCCGGGAACGTGATCGTCGACGACCGGCTGTGGGAGACGTTCCAGCTCGGCGGCGAGCCCGATCACCCCGATCGTCATCAACCAGAACCTCATCGACTTCACCACGAAGCCCCGGCGGCCGGGTCAGACCGCGTCGATCGCGATGTCGCCGAAGGTCGCGCCGTGGAAGGTGACCAGCGAGGTGAAGACCGTCGCCGCCGGCAAGCCGTCGCAGATCAGGGTCTCCTCGCCCGCCTACGGCAAGGTGGTGCTGTCGGGCACGATCGCCGCCGACGCCGATCCGGCGATCAACACCTACGCGTTCGCCGACCCCGCCCGCTACGCCCGGACGGCGTTCATCGAGGCGCTCGAGCGGGCCGGCGTGACGGTCACGGCCAACCCGACCGCGAGCAACCCGGAGAAGCAGCTGCCGCGCACGTCGACGGTGACGGGCCTGCGGACGGTGGCGCGACTGCGGTCGCTGCCGCTGAAGGAAGAGGCCAAGTACGTGCTCAAGGTGAGCTACAACCGCGGAGCCCAGACGATGATCTGCCGGCTCGCCGTGGCCGCGGGCAGCACCGACTGCGACGCCGGGATGCCGAAGGCGGCTGCGATCTGGCGGAAGGCCGGCCTGGACACGACGGGCGCCGTGCTCGTGGACGGCTCGGGCCTGAGCGGCAACCTGATCACGATGGACAACGAGGTGCAGCTCCAGACGATCATGAACGCGCGCCCCGACGTGGCCGCGTGGCAGGCGGCGCTGCCGATCCTCGGCGTGGACGGCTCGCTCGCGTTGGTGCAGGCGGGCGGTCCCGCGACCGGCAAGGTGTTCGCGAAGACGGGGTCGCTCGGCGCGCCGGACTTCTTCAACGACAGGTTCCTCCTGCCCACGAAGGCGCTCGGCGGCTACATGGACACGAAGGGGGGCCGGCGCTTCGCGTTCGCGATCGTCGTCACCAACTCGGTCTTCGACGAGCTCGCGGGCGTCCTGGAGGCCAACGACGACGTCGGCAAGGTCGCCGCGATCATCCAGCAGAGCTACTGACCGAGGGAGCCACCGTGCTGCGCAGCCTCCGTCCCATCGCCTTCGCATTCGCCGCCGTCCTCTCCGCCGCGGCGGTGGTCGCGCCGGCGGCGCGGGCGCAGGGGGCGAGCCACGGAGGACGCGCTGCGCTCGGCGCTCGCGGCGCAGATGGCGCAGGGACCGGCCGCGTCCGGGGCCTACGTCGTGGACCTCACCGACGGGCACGTCGTCTTCGACGATCGCAGCGCCGACAAGCGCCTCTCGGCGTCGGTGACCAAGCTGTACACGACCTCCACGGCGCTGCTCGAGCTCGGGTCGGACACGCGGCTGGCGACCAGCGTCCTCGGCGCCGGCCGCCGCACCGGATCGACGTTCACGGGGAACCTGTACCTGCGCGGCTCCGGGGACTTCACGTTCGGCACCGCGGCCTTCGCCCGCAGGGCCTACGGATCCGACGCGAGCGTCGAGCGGCTGGCGGCCGAGCTGCGCCGCTCGGGGCTGCGGCACGTCCGGGGCCGCGTGCTCGGCGACTCGTCGCTCTACACCGACAACGGCGGCCAGAGGTTCGACCTCGTCCTGTGCAGCGATCCGCTGTTCGGCAGCGGCTGCCCGTACGGCACCGCCGGCAAGCTGGAGCGGCCGATCCCGAACGGCCCGCGGACGCCGATCGGCTTCGACCGCGGCCTGCGCAACGCGACGAGCGCGGACGCGCAGACCAACCCCACGACCTTCGCCGCGGGCCGCCTCGCCCGGGCGCTGCGGGCCGCCGGCATCACCGTGGACGGTTCGTCCGGCGCCGCGACGACGCCGGCGAAGGCGCGCGTGCTGGCGACGACCCGCTCACCCTCCGTGGCGCGGCTCGCCGCGCTCATCAACCGGCCGTCGGACAACTACGCGGCCGACTCGATGCTGCGGCTCATCGGCGCGCGGGTCGCCGACAAGGGCTCCCGGGCGGGCGGCGCAGGCGTCATCTCGCGCACGGTCTCGACGCGGTTCGGGCTCGCGCCCGAGATCCGGACCGGATCGGGCGAGACGATCGAGGACCGGACGTCCCCGCGGGAGCTCGTGGGACTCCTGACCGGCATGCGCGGACTGCCCGAGGGCGACGCCTTCGCGGGGTCGCTCTCGCTCGCCGGTCGCAACGGCACGCTGCTGCGCTTCGCCGGCAGCGTCGCGGAGGGCCGCTGTCAGCTCAAGGACGGCACGCGGGTCGACCCCGTGCAGGCGAACACGACGCTCAACATCACCGGCTACTGCCGGAGCCAGAGCGGCAGGACGTTCGCCTTCGCGGTGATGATGAACGGCATGAAGCTCGAGTTCGTCCCGCCCGACAAGATCGAGTCGCCCGCCTACGCGCTGCAGGACGCGATCGTCAAGGCGCTGGCCGGGTAGTGTTGCGCTGCCGAGGTGCCGATCAGCGCCGTGACCGGCATGACCAGCGAGGCGAGCCCGAAATGCACTGGAGACCAGTCGAGGACCTCCTGGGCGTACTGGGTGAGGACGAACGGCACCCCGAACGCCGTCGTGCCGAGGGCGAAGAGCACGAGGTTGCCGCCGACGAGCGCTCGCGACCGGAAGACGCCGAGCGGTGCCAGCGGGGCCGGCGAGCGCGCCTCGATGGCGACGAACGCGACGATCAGGACGGCGGCGAGCGCCATGAGACCCAGCGTCTGACCGCTCGTCCAACCGGCCCGCGGAGCCTCGACGACCGCGTAGACCAGCGCGACGAGCGCAGTCGTGATCGTGAGGGCGCCCGGGAGATCGAAGCGCCGTCGCGCGGTGGCTGCACGGCTCTCCCGCAGCAGCATCGGGCTCAGGGCGGCAACGGCGCCGGCGACCGGGACGTTGAGGAAGAAGATCCACTCCCAGCCGAGACCGGAGGTGATCGGTCCGCCGATCAGCCACGCGGCGGTGCCGCCGACGGCGCCGGTCGAGCCCCAGATCCCGAGCGCCTTGTTGCGCTCGGCGCCCTCGGCGAAGGTGGTCATGACGATGGACAGCGCGGTCGGCGTCATGATCGCCGCCGCGACGCCCTGCAGGGCCCGAGCGGCGAGCAGCTCGGCGACCGAGCCGGACAGCCCGGCGCCCAGCGAGGCGACCGCGAAGAGGCCGGTGCCGAGGATGAAGATCCGGCGGCGGCCCAGCAGATCCGCGGCGCGCCCGCCAAGAAGGAGCAGGCCGCCGAAGCTGAGCAGGTAGGCGCTCAGCACCCACTGCAGGTCGCCGGGCCCGAACGCCATGTCGGCATCGATCGAGGGGAGCGCGACGATGACGATCGCGGAATCGAGGATGACCATGAAGAACGCGGTGCAGAGCAGCGCGAGTGCCTTCCAGCGGCGCGGGTCCGGGGTGGACATGGAGACCTCCTGGTGATCGAAGTCGCCGCCCGGAGGGCGGCCTCGACACCACGTCGCAGCAGGCACCGCGATTTGGACAGCAACCTCGAGATCCGTCAGCGAAGGGCGCCCAGCCGCTCCTCGAGCTCGGTGCGCTCGACGGCGTTGGCGGAGAGCGCGATCGCGCGCTCGTAGGCGCGTGCCGCACCCTCGACGTCGCCCGCCCGACGCAGCAGCTCGGCGTGGGCGGCGTACAGCGGCTGGTAGTGCTCCAGCGCAGGATCGCCGAGCAGTGGTTCGAGCAGTCGCAGGCCCGCGCTCGCCTCGGAGGCCAGGCCGACCGCGACGGCCCGGTTGAGCTCGACGACGGGTGACGGGTTCAGGAGCGCCAGCGCGCCGTAGAGCTCGGCGATCTGCGCCCAGTCGGTGGCGTCTGCGTCCGGCGCCTGGATCTGCAGCGCGGTGATGGCCGCCTGCAGCTGGTACTCGCCCGGATGCCCGAGGCGCACGGCGCGCTCGAGCCGCGCGAGGCCCTCGTCGATCCGCCCCCAGTTCCACAGCGACCGGTCCTGGTCCTCGAGCGCGACCCACCGGCCTCTCGCGTCCACACGCGACCCGCGGCGCGCGTCGTGGAGCAGCATCAACGCCAGCAGGCCCGACACCTCGGCGTCATCGGGCATGAGCCGGCACAGCAGCTCGCCGAGGCGGATCGCCTCGTCGCACAGGTCCTCGCGCACGAGCACATCGCCCTCGGCGGCCGAGTAGCCCTCGTTGAAGATGAGGTAGACCACGCGCAGCACGCCGCGCACGCGGTCGGGCAGATCCTCGTCGGCCGGGACCTGATACGGGATCCCGGCGTCGGCGATCCTGCGCTTCGCCCGCACGATGCGCTTGCCCATCGTCGGCTCTGCGACCAGGAACGCGCGCGCGATCTCGCCGGTCGTGAGGCCGCCGAGCGCCCGCAGCGTCAGCGCCACCCGCGCGGGCATGTCCAGCTCGGGGTGGCAGCAGGTGAAGATGAGTCGCAGCCGGTCGTCGACGAGCACGGTCTCGTCCTCCGCGGGCGGTTCGGGCCGGCTACACGGGCTAGACCCGGATCGCCTGGCGCAGGTCGGCGATGAGGTCCCCGGCGTCCTCGATGCCCACGGACAGGCGGACGAGGTCCGGCGGGACCGCTGCGGCCGAGTCCTCGACGGACTGGTGCGTCATCGCCTGCGGGACCTCGATGAGGGACTCCACGCCGCCCAGCGACTCCGCCAGCGTGAACAGCCGCGTGCGCTCGGCGATGCCGGTGGCGTCCGGGTGGCGGAAGCTGACCATGCCGCTGAACCCGGGCCAGCGCACCGCGGAGACGCCCTCGGCCTCCTGCAGGTAGTCGACGACGGCCGCGGCGTTCTCGGCGTGGGCACGCATCCGCAGCGCCAGGGTGCGCAGCCCGCGGTGGGTGAGGAACGCGTCGAACGGGCCTGGGACCGCGCCGATGGAGTTCTGCACGAAGCGCACGGCCTCGTGGTGCGCCGGGTCGCGGGTGATCACCGCGCCGCCGACGGTGTCGGAGTGGCCGGCGAGGTACTTCGTCGCCGAGTGCACGACCGCATCCGCGCCGGACTCCAGCGGACGCTGGTTGATCGGCGTGGCGAACGTGTTGTCGACGGCGACGAACGCCCCGCCGGACCGGGCGACCACGGCCGCGATGTCGACGACGTTCAGGAGCGGGTTGGTCGGCGTCTCCACCCAGATGAGCCGCGTGTCCTCGCGGATCGCGGCGGCCAGCGCGTCGAGGTCGGTCTGGTCGACCATCGTGTACTCCAGGCCCCACCGGGCCAGCACCTTGTCCACGAGGCGGAAGGTGCCGCCGTAGAGGTCGCCGGGGATGATCACGTGGTCGCCCGCCGAGCAGATCGCGGTCAGCAGGGCATGGGTGGCGGCCATCCCGCTGGAGAACGCGGTCCCGTGGCCGCCCTCCAGCGTGCCCAGCGCGCGCTCGAGCGCCGCGCGGGTCGGGTTCGCGCTGCGCGCGTAGTCGTAGTCCTCGACGAACTCCCCGACCCGCGGCTGGCGGAAGGTCGAGGTCTGGTGGATCGCCGGGATGACGGAGCCGTAGGTCGGGTCCGGGTCCAGGCCGGCGTGCACCACCTGGGTGGCGAGGGCGTCGCGGTCGCTGCGTCCGCTCATGCGGCCAGGGACTCCAGGAGGTCGGCGCGCGTGAGGATGCCTGCCGGCTGGCCGTCGCGCGTGACGAGCAGCGCCTGCCGGTCGCCGGACAGCAGCTCGACGGCGTCGCGCACGGGGGCCTCGACGGAGACGACGGGGAACGGCGGCTCCATCACGTCCACGATCGGCGCGCCGAGCACGTCCGGGTCGCTGACGGCGTGCTTGAGCACCCCGCGCTCGCCGATCGAACCGACGACCGCGTGCTCGTCGCGGGCGGAGACGACGGGGAGCTGCGAGACGCGGTGCTCGTGCAGCAGCGACACGGCCTCACGGACGGACTGGTCGCTGCGGACGGTGACGAGCGCCGGGATCGTGTCGTCGTGCTTGCGCAGCAGGACGTCGCCGACGGACACCTCGCCGGTGCGCTCGAGGAAGCCGTACTCCGTCATCCACGCGTCGGAGTAGATCTTGCTGAGGTAGGAGCGCCCGCCGTCCGGCAGGATCACCGCGACCATCGCCTCCGGATCGTCGAGCTCGGCGGCGACCTCGAGCGCGGCGTGCACGGCGAGGCCGCAGGAGCCGCCGGTCAGGATGCCCTCGGTCGTCGCCAGCCGGCGCGTGGTCAGGAACGAGTCGCGGTCGCTCACGCGGATCCAGCGGTCGACGACCGACGGGTCGAACGTCGTCGGCCAGAAGTCCTCGCCGACGCCCTCGACCATGTAGCCCTTGACGTCGTCCGGGGTCGGGGCGGTGTAGATCGAGCCGGCCGGGTCCGCGCCGACGACCACGAGGTCCGGATTGCGCTCCTTGAGGTAGCGCGCGGTGCCGGTGATCGTGCCGCCGGTGCCGACGCCGACCACCAGGTGGGTGATCCTCCCGCCGCTCTGCTCCCACATCTCGGGCCCGGTCGAGCCGTAGTGGGCAGCCGGGTTGGCCGGGTTGCGGTACTGGTCGGGCTTGAACGCCCCTGGGATCTCGGTGGCCAGGCGGTCGGAGACCGAGTAGTAGGACTCCGGCGACTCGGGCTCGACCTGCGTCGGGCACAGGACCACCTTCGCCCCGTAGGCGCGCAGGAGGTCGATCTTCTCGCGCGACACCTTGTCCGGCATGACCGCGATCGCCTGGTAGCCCTTCAGCCGGGCCGCGATCGCGAGCCCCGTGCCGGTGTTGCCCGACGTCGGCTCGACGATCGTCCCGCCGGGGCGCAGGTGCCCGTCGCGCTCGGCGGCCTCGATCAGGGCGACGGCGACGCGATCCTTGATCGAGCCGCCCGGGTTCAACGACTCGACCTTCGCGACGAGCTGCGGGGTGAGCTCAGCCCCGAGGCGGCTGAGCCGGACGAGCGGCGTGCCGCCGATGGCGTCGAGGATCGAGTCCTTGATGTCGGCGGTCGTCGCAGCCTGGCCGGGCGTCGGCGGGTGCACGCGCGACAGCGTATGCCTTGTCAGGTCTCGTCGCGCAGCGAGCCGATGCCGAGCGACCCGGTCGCCGGGGACTCGGTGGCCGGCACGTCCGGCGGCGGCTCGGTGAGCCCGTCGAGCATCCCGGCCGTCGGGACGAAGAAGGTCGTGCCGGTCACGGCGGTGGAGAAGTCCAGGAGCCGGTCGTAGGAGCCGGGCGGCGCGCCGACGAACATCCGTTCGAGCATCCGCTCGATCACCCAGAGGCGACCGGAGTAGCCGATGAAGTAGGTGCCGAACTCGCCGGCGCCGGGGCGACCGAACGGCATGTTGTCGCGGAGGATCGCCAGCTCGCCGCCCTCGCCGTCCTCGATCGTCGCCAGCGACTTGTGGGACTTGCGTGGCTTGTCGTCGTCGTCGATCTCGATGTTGTCGAGCTTGGTGCGCCCCATGATCGCCTCCTGCTCCTCGGTCGACAGGGCCGCCCAGGCGGTCATGTCGTGCAGGTACTTCTGGACGACGACGTAGCTGCCGCCCGCGAAGTCCGGGTCGGCGTCCTCGCCGATGAGCGCCGCGTCCGGCAGCTCGGCGCCGGTCGGGTTGGCGGTGCCGTCGACGAACCCGAGCAGGTCGCGGGCGTCGAAGTAGCGGAAGCCCGCCGTCTCGTCGACGACCGCGGCGGCGTCGCCGAGGACGTCGAGGAGCTGGCGCTCGAACTCGAAGGTCATGTCCTCGCGCTCGGCGCGGATGTGGAACAGCAGGTCGCCGGGGGTCGAGGGCGCCGTGTGCACCGGTCCGTGGATCGGCGCGAACGGGTGCAGGTCCAGCGGGCGGTGACCGGGGGAGAGCCGGTCCCACAGCGCGCGCCCGATCCCGACGATGCACGACAGCCGCCCGTTGAGATCGCGGAAGCCGACGTTCTTGACGAGGTCGCCGATCGCGCCCAGCGCGTCACGGACCCCGGCGAGATCCTCCTCGCTCTCGCCGGCCGACATGACGAGGAAGATCGCCGAGCGCGACAGGGGCGCGTCCACGCTCTGCGCATCGATCGGGACCCGCTCCCACGCGCCGTCGCTCATCGTCACGCCCGCTCGGACGCGACCGTCACGCCCGCCGCGCGCTCCCACACCGTGAGCGCCATCGTGGTGTCGGCGGTCGGCTCGAGCTGGTCGAGCGCCCCGCGCAGGCGCTCGACGACCATGCGCGCGGTCGGCGCGTCCACGTCGAGCTCGCGGGCGAGGTCGTCGGCGATGCCGACGTCCTTGGCGAGCAGCGCGAGCGCGAAGCCCGACGCGAAGCGCCGCGTGACGATCTCCGCCGGCCCGATGAGCTGCGACGTGAAGTTGAACCCGCTCGACGCGTTCATGACGTCGAGCATCACCGCAGGGTCGAGGCCCGCCTTCGCGCCCACGACGAGCGCCTCGCACGTGGCGACGAACCCGGTGCCGGTGATGAAGTTGTTCAGCCCCTTCATCGCGTGGCCGGACCCGAGCGGACCCGTGCGGAAGATGCGCTCGCTCATCGTCTCGATGACCGGGGTGGCGCGCTCGATCGCGGCCTCGTCCTCGCCGCCGAGCATGATCGTCAGCGTCGCGTCGATCGCCCGGGTGAGCGCTCCCGACACCGGTGCGTCGAGCAGCGTGACGCCGCGCTGGGCCAGCTCGGGGGCGAGCGACAGCGTCTCCCAGGGCTCGGAGGAGCTCATGTCGACGACGACCGCGCCGTCGGGCAGCGCGTCCGCGACGCCGCCGTCGAGCACCGCGTTCCGCACGACCTTCCCGTTGGGCAGCATCGTGACGACGATCGGGACCTCGGCGAAGGCCTCCGGGCCGCCGGCGGCGGTGCCGCCGTGCTCGGCCACCCATGCGGCGGCGCGGGCCGTGTCCGTGTCCAGCCCGACGACGTGGTGGCCGGCGCGCGCGATGTTCGCCGCCATCGGCCGGCCCATGGTGCCGAGGCCGATGAAGCCCACGGTGGGGGTCATGCGGGCAGCATCGCGCATCTATACCCATAGGGGGTATGCTCGAAGCACCATGCACGCCGCCCACGCCCACCACCAGATGCCCACCTCCGGGCGCGCGCTCACGGCCGTCGCGATCTCCGCCACGCTGCACTGCCTCACCGGCTGCGCCATCGGCGAGGTCCTCGGGATGGCGATCGGCACCGCGCTCGGCTTCTCGGACTGGGGCACCGTCGCCCTGGCCGTCGCTCTCGCCTTCGTCTTCGGCTACAGCCTCACGAGCCTGCCCCTGCTGCGCGCCGGCCTCGCGCTCGGCGCCGTGATCCCGATCGCCCTCGCGTCGGACACGTTCTCCATCGCCGTCATGGAGCTCGTCGACAACCTCGTCGTGATCGCGGTCCCCGGTGCCCTGGAGGCCGGTCTCGGCACCTGGCTGTTCTGGGGCACGCTGAGCTTCGCGCTCTCGATCGCCTTCGTCGCCGCCGTGCCGGTCAACCGCTGGCTCATCGCCCGCGGCAAGGGGCACGCGGTCGTGCACCGCACGGGGATCCACGGCGGGCCGTCCCCGCGCCTCGTCGGTGCGATCGTCGCCGTCGGGTTCGTCTTCGGCGTCGCCGTGCTCATCGCCGAGGCGTGAGAATCCAAGGGTGCCGCGCACCGCGACGACCGCCGACCTGCCCGAGCTGAGCGCCATCAAGTCGGCGGTCTCGCGGCGGTCCTACGGCGCGCTCATGACCGAGGAGCAGCTCGCGTGGTGGCTCGACGTCGGCTGCTCCCAGGAGCGCTTCGCGCCGCATCTCGCGGACCCGCAGTCGACGGTGCTCCTCGACGACGAGACGCGAGCGGTGGGGACGGTCACGTTCGCCGAGGCGGCGTACATCTCCGACGTGTACGTCGAGCGACCCGGCAAGGGTGGGGGACGACGCATGGTCGACGCGCTGGTGTCGCTGGCCCGCGAGCGCGGTCTCCCGCAGGCCGAGTGCTCGGTCATGGGCTGGAGCGCGGACGCGGTCGTGTTCTGGCGGCGGATGGGGTTCACGCGCGGTCGCTTCCTGACGCAGCCGTCCTTCGACCGCCACGGCCTCATGCGCCGCGACGGCTGGATGCAGTCGGAGCACTTCCCGACGACGTACGTCGGCTACGTGCTCGCGCTCTGAGCGCCGTCGAGCCGCGACAGCGCGGCCTCGCGCGCCGCGCGCATCTCGTCGACCCCCGCGAACCCGGAACGCTCCCTCCACACCGCCTCGAGCCATTCGGCCGAGCCGGCCGCGATCTCCTCCCACTCCTGCGGGAGCGCGATGGAGTCGTCGTAGACGACCTCCTCGCCGCGCTGCTCGAACACGTACGCCGGCCCGACGACGTAGAGCACCCGCGAGGTGGCGTCCCCGGGGTTGACGAGCTGCAGGAACGTCCCCGGCTCCACGAGCGCGGCCTGGTCGGGCTCGAGGTGGACGGTGTAGGGCGCACGGGACGGGTCGCGCATGCGGATGTCGAGCGTCCCCTCGAGCACCATCGTCACCTGGGTGCTCAGCGGGTGGACGTGGACCGTCGAGGGCTGCCCGGGCCGGATCTTGCCCATCGCGAGGCTGAACTCGTCCAGCAGCTCCGAGTCGAGGCCGCTGTTGACGTCCTTCGCGTTCAGGAACGGAGAGAGCCAGGTCGTGTCCGGCACCTGCAACCAGTCGATGGCCCTGAAGACCTGCTGCATGGCGGGTTCCTCCTCGGGCGGAGCCTGGACCTCTCCGGTGCCCGGGTCAAGCGGTCCAGGTCAAGCGGTCCAGGCCACGTCCAGCCGCGCCGGGCCGCGGAACACCCACCCGCGGTAGGGCACGTCGCCGCCCGCGAGGCGGATTCCCGGCAGGGCGAGCAGCGCCGGCAGCGCGGCGCGCGCCACCTGCTGGCGCGCGACGTACGCGCCGGGGCAGACGTGGGGCCCGCGCGAGAACGCCAGGTGCCGGGTGGTCGCGCGCGTCAGGTCGAAGCGGTCGGGGTCCTCCCAGTGGCGCTCGTCGCGGTTGGCCGACGCGATGAGCACGCCGATCCGCGTCCCGGCCTCGAGCTCCACCCCGGCGAGCTCGGTGTCCTCCTGCACGACGCGCGGGAACATCCCGATCGGGGAGATCCAGCGCAGGCTCTCCTCGGTGGCCTTGCCGAGGTTCTCGGGGTCCTCGCGCACGAGCGCCTCCTGCTCCGGGTCCGCGAGCAGCGCGTGCAGCGCGGTGGCGATGACGTCGCGCGGCTCGTTGAGGCCGCCGGAGATGAAGAGCTTGACGTTCGCGCGGATCTCGTCCTCGCTCAGCGTCCCGGCGTCGACGAGCGCACGGAGCACCGTGCCGTCCTCCGCGGTGTCCCACGCAGCGTCGATCGCGTCGTCGACGAGCCGGTTGCCGCGCTCGCAGCGCTCCCACGTGTCGCGGTCGTCGCCGTAGTTGCCGATCCCGTCGATGAACGCCTGCGACGCGAACTCCAGGTCCGCGTCGCCCGCCGTGTCGAGGCCGAGCAGCAGCTTGAGCGTGCGCGCGGCGAACGGGCCGGCGAAGTCGCCGAGGACATCCATGCGCCCGCGGTCGCGGAGCGGCCGCAGGAGCGCGTCGGCCTCGCGCTCGAACATGTCGCCCCAGCGATCGGCGAACCCGCGGAAGCGCAACGGCGACTGGGCGGGGGCGCGCAGGCGCGCGTGCTCGTCGCCGTCGACGCGCAGCATCGTCCGGCCCATGGCGCGCGTCATGAGCGACGGGTCCTCGCGCGCGGTGATCTCCTTGCGGTCGTCGAGCGCGACGACGTCCTCCCAGCGCGGCACGACGTAGCGCCCCGCCGCCTCGAGCCACACGCAGGCGCCCTCGTCGCGCAGGCGGCGGTAGGTGGGGTAGGGGTCGCGTGAGAGCTCGTCGCGCGTCGCGGTGACGCCCGACCCGGCGTGGCTCATGTTCCGAGCCTACGCCCCCGGGACGGGGTCGAGGCGCACCGCTGGACGTCGGACCGCTCAGTGCGCAGCCTGCCCGTGGTGGGCGACCCGCACCCCGACGAACGCGAGACCGCCGATCGCCAGGACGCCACCGAAGGCGATCAACGCGATCATGAAGGCGCCCATGCCGTCATCCGTGGTCGAGACGACCGCGACCGACTCGGCGGGCGCGGGCGTCGCCGCGACGGCGGGCGCCTCGGAGTAGCTGCGCTCCGACACCACCGGCGCCGGTTGCGGCGCGGACGTCTCGGAGTAGGTCCGCTCAGGGATCGGCGCCGCCCAGGCCGCGCCGCCCACCGACAGCGCAAGCGCGACCACCACCCCAGCGGTCAAGGCGAGACGCCTTCCGGCGAGCGGAGATCCTGCGACCTGGATGCGCATGACGCGCCTCCGTCTGATGGTGAGTGACCGGCGCTCACCCGCGTCGCGAACCTACAGCCGAGCCACGCCGCCGTCCACAAACCTGTCAGACAACGATCAGAGTCCCGGAGTCTCGACGGCGCCGGGCCCGAAGGCCCGGCGCCACCGGCAGGGTCTAGCCCTCTCCCGACTCTTCGTACTGCTTGCCGAGGAAGTTGCTCGGGACCGCGGCGATGTTGAAGCAGTCCTCCTTCTGCACGAACTTGTGGTCCTTCGGCACGATCGTGCGGTCGGAGTAGTTCGACAGGTACTGCTCGCCGCCCCACGACCACGGCTTGCAGAGGATGTCGGTCTCGTAGCTGTCGATGCCCTTGAAGGCCTCGTTGACCGACTTCTTCGTGACGTCGCCCTTGATGCCCAGGAGGGCCTTGGCGGCGATCGTCGCCGACACGTAGCCCATCTGGCTGAACGAGCCGACCGCGACGTTCGGCGCGTACTTCTTGAGGACCGCGCGGTAGTTCAGCGTGTCCGGACCCGTGGTGTCGACGAGGTTGAGCTCGGCGTTGATGCCGAGCTTGTCGTTCCAGGCGGGACCGAGTGCCGCCGAGATCGAGGCGTCGTTGCACGGCGTCGCGCAGGCCCACTTGACCTTGTCGATGAGGCCCTGCTGCTCGGCGCCCTGCAGGATCTTCAGCGCCTCGGGCGCCGTGAAGACGAGCACGACGCCGCCGCCGTCGCCGGCGGCGTTGGCGAGCTTGAGCGCCGTCCCCGGGCCGTCGGTGATCGGCACCGTCTCGTGGAACGCCTTGGCCGGCAGGTTGTTCTCCTTGGCGAGCTCGGTCGCCCCGAGGTTGTTGAAGTCCCCTCCGGGAATCTTCGCCCCCGCCACCGCGAGCCCCTTGACCTTCTGGCGCACGAGGTACTGCGCCGCGCCGAGCGCGGAGAAGTACGGGCCCATGTTCACGTTGCGGACGTTGCTCCCGAAGTAGCACTCGCGGGCGATGCCGGCCGCGATGACGTAGATGTCGTTCTTCTCGTAGTACTGGTGGTTGACGTCGCAGTCGATGATGCTCGAGCTGCCGGCCAGTCCCAGCACCTTCTCTTGCTCGAACAGCTTGGTGGCCAGCGAGGCGACCTGCTGCGGGTTGGTCTGCTCGGGCTCGGCGATGTACTCGACGGGCCGGCCGTTGATGCCGCCGTTGTCGTTGACGCAGTCGAAGACGGCCTTCGCCGTCTTGGTGATGTCGGTGAAGTCGACACCCGGCTGCTTGGTGATGATGGCGCCGATCTTGATGGCCTCGCCCGAGGCCTTCTCGCCGTTGCCGAGGCCGCACTTCGCCTCGGCGGACGCCGCGGTCGTCGAAGCGCCGCCGCCGCCACCACCGCCGCTTGCGGAATCGCTCTCATCGTCGCTTCCGCACGCTCCGACAGCGAGGGCGAGCGCGAACGCCGCCATCACCGCCAGCACACGTGGGCCGGCAGGATTCAACCTCGTACGCAACGGACCCTCCCCAGAGTCAGACGAGACAGGACTTCGACCGACCGTACAGACAACTGGCTATTGACCGCAACCAATTGTTCCGTTCACCGGAACAACCGGCGTGCGGCGTTCTCCGCGCGCGGTCTAGGCTCGCGCAGGAGGAGAGGAGACCGACGTGCCCAACCCATCACGTCCCGCCCCGCCGCGCGCCGACCACGTAGGGAGCCTGCTCCGCCCTGCGGAGCTCTACGCGGAGATCGAACGCGTCTACGCGCCGCAGCACACCGCGCTGCTCGCCGAGGAGCGCGAGCAGGACCTGAGCCGCCTCCGCGAGCTGGAGGACGCGGAGATCCGCCGGGCCGTCGAGCGGCAGCTCGAGATCGGCCTGGAGGTCGTGACCGACGGCGAGTTCCGCCGCTTCATGTTCACGGGCTCCTTCTACGACAGCGTCGACGGCCTGCAGGTCGGCGGCGACGGCGTGCCGTTCTTCGACGCCGACGGCAACGAGCTGCGCTACCAGGGCCTGCCGGTGGTCAACAGCCGCCTGCGCAAGATCGACAGCCCGGCCGTGCGCGAGACCGAGTTCCTGCGGTCGATCACCGACGCGCGCTTCAAGGTGACGTTCCCCTGCGGATCGTTCTTCGAGCTGCCCTTCGTCTACAAGAACGGCGTCACCGAGAAGGTGTACGACAGCCACGAGGAGCTCGTCGGCCACATGATGTCGATCCAGCGCGAGCAGATCGACGAGGCGGTCGCGGCCGGCCTGAAGTACGTCCAGCTCGACTACCCGCTGTACCCGATGCTGCTCGACCAGCAGTACCTCGACATCTTCGCCGCGATGGACGGGTCGACGTTCGACTCGCTCATGGACCGCTGCATCGCTGCGGACCGGGCGATCATCGATGGCCTCCCGGACGACGTGACCCGCGCGATCCACCTGTGCCGCGGGAACTGGAAGTCCCGGCACATGGTCTCCGGCTCGCTGGAGCCGGTCGCCGAGCGGTTCTTCACCGAGCTGCCCTACGACGCGTTCTTCATCGAGTGGGAGGACATCCGCCGCGAGGGCGGCTACGAGGCGCTGCGCCAGGTGCCGAAGGGCCCGATCGTCTACCTCGGGATCGTCAACACGAAGGTCCCCGAGGTCGAGTCCGCGGACTCGCTCGTGCGCAAGATCGAGAGCGCGACGCAGTACATCGACGTGTCGCAGCTCGCGATCTCGCCGCAGTGCGGCTTCGCCTCGACGATGCACGGCAACGAGCTCGACGAGGACGCGCAGTGGCGCAAGCTCGAGGAGATGGTGAAGGCCGCCGAGACCGTGTGGGGAGGCGTGCCCGCCGTCAGCTGAGCGTGGCGGTGTCGACGTCGCTGTTGCGTGGGTCGGTGAGGTAGGGGAAGCGTTCCACGGTGGCGCGGACGTCCTTGATGCGTCCGCCGTGGTCGCCCCATTGGACGGTGACCTCGTTGCCGATCTCGTTCTGGTCGACGTCGAGGCAGGCGTGGGAGAGGACCTCGCGGAACCAGTAGCTGTAGATCGTGCCCGACGACCAGCCGATCGGCCGGCCGTCCTTGAGGAGGTGGTCGGCGTGGCTGTTCATGCCCTGCGTCCACGGTGGTGAGGTCGGCAGGTCGATGGTCTTGTACTCCTCGCCGGGCTGCAGGAGCGAGGCGTAGATGTCGACGACGTCCTCGGGGTTCCAGCGCAGGGTCGCGACGGTGCGCCTCGGGTTGGCGACCTCCTCCTCGAGCGCGGCACGCCCGATGAAGTCGTGGTCGAACTTCACCGCGCGCTGCCAGCCGCACCTCCACGGGCGTGCGCAGGCGTGCGCGCGTGTCGGCGGGGTCGACGCTGCCGGAGACGTTGAGCGGCGGGTTGAAGCCGCTCGCCTCCACCATCGCCATGTAGCCCGGATCGAGGTCGGCCGCTGTCTGGAACTGCCACGTCATCTGGGGGAAGCCGCCCTCGACGTGGTTGACGAGGTACGTGCGCCAGCCGAGGCGCTGGATGCCGAGGTCCTTGCCCGCCTTGAAGACGGCGTCGTAGATCGCGGGGCCGTCCTCGATCGGGCCGCGCAGCTCGTAGGCGAGGTTGCCGCTCATGCCGATGCGCCCGACCTCGACGGTGGTGCCGTTGATCTTCGCGTCGCGGAAGCGCAGGAACGCGATGTCGCGCAGCGATTCGCCGGTCGCGCGCTCCAGCGTCTCCAGCGACGTCGGGCCCGGCGATCTGGAACAGGTACCACGGCGTCGGCTCCATCTCGACGTCGTAGCGCCCGGCCGAGCTCACGAGCTTGTAGTGCGGCCACGGGTGTCCGGCGTAGTAGCGGTACTCGTGCTCGTCGTTGCGCTGGAGGATCGCGTGGGCGGTCAGCAGCCCGTCCTCGTTGCAGTAGATCCCGTGCTTCATCGAGCCGACCGGGAAGTTCTCCAGGCTGTTGACGAGGATCGAGGAGAAGAACTCCTTGACGTCGGGACCGCGGAAGCACGGTCTGCTGACGCGACAGCCCGCCGTGGATGTAGCACCCGGTCTTCCAGGACATGCTCTCGGGCTTCCAGCCCTCGAACTCCCAGGCCCACAGCTGGCCCACGAGATTCATGTGCAGGCTCGGCTCGTCGTAGTAGGGCAGGCCGCGCAGGTCGGCGAAGGGGGAGTCGCTCATGGGGTGCAGCGTCGCCGCTCGCCGCACCTCGCCGCATCGGTGCGATCCACAGTCACCGCAGGTGCTCGGCCATGAACGCGGCCGCGGCGCGCGCCGTCCGCTCCCGGTGGTCCGTGTAGACGGCGTAGTGGCCGCCGGGCACCGCGAGCGTCACGACGTGCTCGCCCGCCTCGCGGACGGCATCGCGGATGAGGTCCGAGGGCGTGATCGTGTCGTCCTCGGCAAGGATCACCAGCAGCGGGACGGCCACGTCCGGCAGGCACGCCCCCGGCTCGTACGCGGCGTAGCGCTCGAGGGAGCGGGCCGTGATCCGGTTGCGCCACGTACGCCGGCGCTCGGGTGGCAGCTCCGCGTAGAACCGCCATCGGTCCGCATCCGGGTACTCGCCGTCCGGCGCGGGCGGCAGCTCGGCGGGGTCCACCGGATCGCCGCCGTCGCCGTCGAGGTCGCGCCCGCCGGTGTCCGCGGCGGGCACGTACTCCGTCGCGGGCGGCGTCCGGCCGCGCCGCCGCGTCGCCTCCCCGCCGGAGATGGTGGGGACCTGGGCGACGGCCGCGCGCACCCGGCGGTCGTCCTTCGCGACGCACAGCACGTGGCCGCCGCTGTAGCTCGTGCCCCACACGCCGAGGCGCTCGGCGTCGACGACGTCCATCCGCTCGGCCGCGTCCAGCGCGACGCCGTAGTCGGCGATCTGCCGGGCCGGATCGATGTCCCCGCGCGGGCCCTCGCTCGCCCCGAAGCCCCGGTGGTCGAACACGAGCGCCGCGATCCCGGCGTCGCGGAACGCGGCCGCGAAGTAGTCGAGGTTCATCTCCTTCACGGCCGCCCAGCCGTGGGCGAGCACGACCGTCGGCCAGGGCGGATCGCCGGGCGGCGCCACGAACCACGCGTGCAGGCGCGCGCCGGGCGCATCGATCCACAGCGAGCGCACCGCCGCGGTCCGCAGCGGGGCGCCCATCACGCCCAGAGTCGCTCGGAGGCCAGGCGGGCGCCCTCGACCAGCGCCTCGAGCTTCGCCCAGATCAGCGTCGGATGCACGCGGGTGATGTACGGGGTCTGGGCGAAGCCGCAGTCGGTGCTGGCGATGACGCGCTCGCGCCCGACGAGCTCGGCGAGGCGGACGATCCGCTGCGCGACGAGCTCGGGGTGCTCGAGGACGTTCGTGGCGTGGCTGATGAGCCCGGGCAGCAGGACGCGGTCGGCGGGAAGCTCGACGTCGCGCCACACCTCCCACTCGTGCTCGTGGCGCGGGTTGGCCTGCTCGAGCGCATAGCCGCCGACCGGGACCTCGAGCACGAGGTCGACGATCTCCCGCAGCGGGACGTCCGTGCTGTGCGGGCCGTTCCAGCTTCCCCAGCAGACGTGGTACCTGGAGCGCTCGGGCGGGACGCCGGCCAGCGCGCGCTTCAGCGCCTCGACGCGCAGCTCGGCCCAGGCGCGGTAGTCGCTCATGGTCGCGGGCGGGACCATGTTGTCGTACATCGTGGCCATGTAGGCGTCGTCGACCTGCACGTACAGGCCCGCGTCGACGACCGCCCGGTACTCCTCGTTGAGCGCGTCGGCGAGCGCGAAGATGAAGTCCTCGTCGCTGTCGTAGTGCTCGTCGATCCGGATCGGCACCGCGCTCGACGGCGCGACCACCGGGAGGAAGCCGTCCTGCACGCCGGCCGACGCCATGGCGGCCTTCAGGTCGGCGATGTCGCGCTGCAGCGCCGTCGCGCCGGTGTAGGCGATCGGGCCGACGCACACGGACAGGCCGTGCTCGCGGACGCCGGAGGCGACCGGGTTGCGCCGGAAGTAGTCGGCGTAGAAGTCCGCGTAGACGCGACGGTCCTCGCCCAGGCGGGACGGGTCGCGCGGTCCCACGAGATCGCTGGGCGGGAGGGGGCGCTCCTCGAACCCGGCGAGGCGGTCGCGGATGTACCACGCCCACGTCTGCGTCTTGCCGAACTCGCCGTCGCTCACGACGTCGATCCCGATCTCGTGCTGCTGGCGCACGACGTCGGCGACGGAGCGGCGCAGGCACTCCTCGAACGCCGCCTCGTCGAGCGCGTCGCCGTTCTCGTACGCGCGGAGGTACTCCTGGAGCTCGGGCGGGCGGGCGAGGCTGCCCACGTGCGTCACCCGGATGCGGTCGTCGTTGAACACGCCGCGATTCTCCTCACGCGGTGCGGTCGGCGGCCACCTCTGCGTTCCACCGCGCGGAACCCGCGTCGATCTGGGGCACGTAGCCCGCGCGCAGCGCGGCCACGGTCGACGGCGGCGTGATCACGGTGACGACCCCGGATGCCGGCCGCGCACGCGCCGCGGCGTAGCCCTCGAGCGTCCACGCGACGGCGGCGTCGCCGGTCAGCACGTGCGGCGCGCCGCCGAGCTCGACGAACACGCCGTCGGGGAGATCCGCCGCTCCCGCCTCGTGCAGCCGGCGACGGTGCGTCCCGCGGACGATCCGCTCGCCGTGCAGCACGCGGTTCATCTCCTTCGCGCTCGGCGCGGAGCCGGCCGCGTCGGCCCATGCCGCGCGGTAGCGGTCGTAGTCGCTGCGGCGGCACAACGCGCACGGGCGGTGCCCGGCGGCGAACGACACCGCCTCGTCGTGGAAGAACAGCCAGGTCATGCGGTGGGGGACCCACTGCTCGCGCCGCAGCCCCTTGTACTCCAGGGAGCACGTGACCCAGGAGTCGTGCTGGTGGAAGCGGACGATCTCGCGGCCCTCGTGCAGGATGCCGCGGTTCCCGGTGAAGGCGCCGCGCAGCGGGATCGCCTCCAGGTCGCCGTAGGGGGTGACGCGGTTGCGGGCGGGCGTCATCCGGCCGTCAGCGCGTCAGGATCCGGTCCAGGGTCACGGTCGGATTGTCGCGCTCGAAGTACGCGAGGCCGTGCGCGGTCTGGAAGACGGCGAGCAGCGAGCCGTCCGGCGCGATCAGGACGTCGGCCAGGCTGCTGCGGCGCACCTGCTGCGCGCCCTCCTCGTCGGTGCGCCGGGCGACGGTCCACGGCGCCGGATCGAGGGTCACGAGCGCGCCGAACTCGTGCTCCAGACGCTCCACCGCGACCTCGAACTGCAGCGGCCCGACGCCTGCGAGGACGGGTGCCGGATCCCGGCCCTGCCCGCGGCGAAGCACGTGCACGACGCCCTCCTCGCCGAGCTGCTGCAGCCCGCGGTGGAACTGCTTGTGGCGGGAGGTGTCGCGGTTGCGCGCCGTCGCGAAGTGCTCGGGCGCGAGCGTGGGGATCGGCGCGAAGCGCACGGCCGGGCCGTCGTACAGGGTGTCGCCCACGCGCAGCTCGCCGGCGTTGACCGCGCCGACGACGTCGCCCGGGTAGGCCTCGTCGAGGACCACGCGCTCGTCGCCGAAGACGTGGTGGACGTGGGGCAGGGCGAACGGCTTGCCGGTCCGGGCGTTGGTCACGCGCATCCCGCGCTCGAAGCGCCCCGAGCACACGCGCAGGAAGGCGACGCGATCGCGGTGTCGCGGGTCCATGTTGGCCTGGACCTTGAAGACGAGCGCCGAGAACGGCGCGTCGACCGGGCGCGTGGAGCCGTCGAGCGTGGGGCGGGGGCGCGGCGCGGGGGCGAGCCGCTCGACGGCCTCCAGCAGCAGCCGCACGCCGAAGTTCGAGACCGCGGAATCCGAAGAAGACCGGCGTGCAGGCGCCGCGCGCGAACGCCTCGGCGTCGAACTGCGAGCCCGCCGCGTCCAGGAGCTCGAGCTCCTCCTGCGCCGTGCTCCACGCGTCGCCCTCGCGGGCGAGCGCCTGCTCCGGCGTCAGCAGCTCCTCCGGTGCGGCCGTCGCGCCACCCGCGGTCCGGGTGAACCGGTGGAACGTACCGGTGGAGCGATCGACGACGCCGCGGAAGTCGCCGGGGATGCCGACCGGCCAGGTCGCCGCGACCGGCGCGATGCCCAGCACGGACTCCACGTGGTCGAGCATCTCCAGCGGCTCCATGCCCGGGCGGTCGTACTTGTTGATGAACGTCAGGAGCGGGATGCCGCGGGCGCGCGCGACCTCGAACAGCCGCAGGGTCTGCGGCTCCACGCCGCGCGCCGCGTCGAGCAGCATGACCGCGGCGTCGGCCGCGCTGAGCACGCGCAGCGTGTCCTCGGAGAAGTCGCGATGGCCGGGCGTGTCGAGGAGGTTCAGCACGACCCCGTCGTGCTCGAAGCGCAGCACCGTGGAGGAGACCGAGATCCCGCGCCGGCGCTCGATCTCCATCCAGTCCGACGTGGCGGCCCGGCGGCTGCGCTTGGCGCCCACGGCGCCGGCCTCGAGGAGCTGCCCGCCGTACAGCAGGAGCTTCTCGGTCAGCGTGGTCTTCCCCGCGTCCGGGTGGGAGATGATCGCGAAGGTGCGGCGACGTGCCGCCTCGTCCAGGATCCGCTCCGCACCCGCCGGGATGGCGGTCACGTCGGTCATCGCGGGGTCTCTTCAGCGTAGCCCGGTGGCTGCGCGCTCGTAGAGCTGCCCGAACTCCTCGACGTGACGGGTCATCGCCGCCCGCGCAGCGTCCGGGTCCCCGTCCGCGATCGCGGTCGTGATCGCGTCGAGATCGTCGGCCGCCCGGACGTGCAGCGCCTGGTCGGCGGTCGCCGCGATGAGCATCTCCACCCGCTCGACCGCGCGCAGCAGCCCGTGCATCACGGCGACCCGGACGCGGTTGCGCGAGGCGGCCGCGACGGCCTCGTGGAACTCGACGTCGATCGGGATGAGCTCGGGCCACGTGGTCGCGGCGTCCTCGGCGGCGACGCGGTAGCGCCCGGCGATGTCGCGGAGCTGCGCGGCCGTCTCGCCGGTCGCGCGGCGCGCGGCCCACGCCGCCGTCTCGCCCTCGAAGCTCGCGCGGAACTCGCGCAGCTCGCTCGCGCTCGCGCCGCCGATGTGGATGAGCGCCGCGAGCGCGGCGCCGACCGTGTCGCCCCGCGGCTCCGCGACGAACGTGCCGCCGCCCTTGCCGACGCGGATCTCCAGCGCGCCGAGCACCTCCATCGCGCGGAGGGCCTCCCGCAGCGTCGGACGGCTGACGCCGAGCAGCTCGGCCAGGTCGCGCTCGGTCGGGAGGCGCTGGCCCGGCTCGAAGTGGCCGTCGGCGATCGCCGCCTCGAGCTGGCCGACGACGACGTCGAAGGAGCGCTCCCGCCGCACGGGTGTGAACGGCTCGCCATGCGGGTGCGTCGCCACGCTCGACCCTAGCGACGGGGGTCGGCGAGGCGACCGAGCCGTTGGTTGTGGACGCCGGCCATCGTGTGCGCCCATCCCGCCGCGTCGAAGTCGTCGGCCTTCGTGAACGAGACGAGCCAGTCCTCCGCGTCGCCGTCGACGACGACGAGGCACCGCTCCGCGTCCTCGACGACGCTGAGCGGGCGGCGGATCGCGGTGGCGGCCTTCACGCCGACCGGACCCGCCGGGTGGGGAGGCGGACGGCGACGTTGCCGCGGTCGTCCACGTCGACCGCGTAGCGCCGCAGGCGGATGTGCGGATAGGCGAGGCACTGGCCGGTGGGCACGTGGTACTCGAGGCCGTGCCACGGGCACACGATCACCTCGCCGTCGTGGACCCACTCGGTCTTCCAGCCCGTGGACTCCGTCGAGCGCAGCGAGCCGGTCACGATCCGGCCGGAGCACACCGGGCCGGTCTGGTGCGGGCAGATGTTGGGGAGGCCGTACAGCTCGCCGCGGATGTTGAACACGCCGATCTCCCGGCCGGCGACCTCCACGACCCTGTGCGTCCCGTCGGGGAAGTCCGCCCGGGCGCCGACGACGTGGCGCTCGTACCGCGTGCTGCTCATAGGGCGAGCCGGCGTCCGCGGGCGTCGATGTTGAAGAAGCGCAGCGCGTTCTCGCCGAAGATCATGCGTCGCTGCTCGGGGCTCATCGGGACCTGATCGAGCTTGCTCGGGTGGTCGAAGTCGTGATGCGGCCAGTCCGACGCGAACAGCGTCGTGTCCCAGCCGTCGAACAGGTCGATGAACTTCGCGACGTCCGCCATGTCCTCGGGCTCCTCGATGGGCTGGCTGGCCACGTACCACTGCTTGAGGTAGTGGCTCGGGCGCTCCGTCAGGAACGGGACGTCGCGACGGCGCTCGAGGTACTCCTTGTCGAGGCGCTGCATGATGAACGGCATCCACGAGACGCCCGCCTCGGCGAGCGCGATCCGGAGCTTCGGGAAGCGAACGGGCACGCCGGTCGTGATCATGTGCACCACGTTGGCCATGATCGAGAACGTGTGGCTGCAGGTGTGGCGCCCCATCTCGGTGTCGAAGCCGTGGTTGTTGAAGGGGAAGACCGGGTGCGTGACGGTCACGCTGTGCAGCAGGACCGGGAGGTCCGCGGCCTCGGCGGCGGCGTAGATCGGGTCGTAGCGGCGGTGGCCCCACAGGGGGTCGATGCCGGCACAGGGGAGGTAGACGCCGACGACGGCCGGGTGCCGGGCGTAGCGCTCGATCTCGCGGGCGGCCTGGTCGGGGTCGTGGTTGCAGGCGATGATGCACCCGAGCAGGCCGTGCTCGACGGACGCCCACTGGTCCACGAGCCACGCGTTGTAGGCCCGCGCGAGCGCCGCGGCGTACTCGGTCTGCGTCAGCACCGGCAGCTTGAGCAGGTGGTCGGGGAAGAGGATCCCGATGTCCACGTGGATCTCGTCGAGCTCCTCGCGCATCTGCTCGCGCGAGTGGACCATGCGCGCGCCCTCGTGCGCCGTGGGGAACTTGGCCTGGTAGCTGCCGTCGGACACGCCGGGCGAGAACGACGGGATGTCGAGGTAGGTCTCGCGCACTCCCGAGATGTTGTCCAGCGCCACCCGCCACGGCATGTCGCAGTACGGCACGAGCGCGGCGGGCGACTCGTGGACGTGGACGTCGGCGTCCACGATCAGCAGGTCGGACAGCGGCTCGCGCGGCTGCGCTGCCGGTTCCTCCGAGATGGTCGCCACGGGCGACTCCTCCTGCCGGCTCAGCCGGCGGTCTCGACGGAGATCGCCGACGCCGGGCACGACCGTGCCGCGCGCTCGAGGCGATCCAGGTCGCTGGTGATGGGCTCGGTCACGTCCGCGACGCCGTCGTCGTCGAGGAAGAACGTCTCCGGGGCGAGATGCACGCAGGTGCCCGAGCCGATGCAGAGCACGGGGTCGACGGACACGTGCGGGCTCTCCCCAGAAGGACAGATGGTCTGACCTTACAGATCCCGCGTCCTGCCGCAGCGGTACGGTGCGACGCGCATGACACGGTCCGTGGTGGTGGTGGGCGGCGGGATCGCGGGCCTGGGCGTCGCGCTCGGTCTCGTGCGCCGGGGCGCCGAGGTCACGATCGTCGACAGCGGCGCGAGCGGCGGCGGGGCGACCTACGGGAACGCCGGCTGGGTGTCGACCGCGCAGGCGGGGCCGCTGCCCGCGCCGGGCGTCATCGGCTACGGCGTCCGCTCGCTCGTCGATCCCGGTTCCGCGCTGCGCATCGTGCCGCGCGGCATCCCGACGATCGCGCCGTGGCTGGCGAGCTTCGCGCTGCACGCGCGGCGCGGCCCCTACGAGCGCGGCGCCCGGGCGCTCAGCGCGCTCGGCGGACGGTCGGTCGCGATGCTCGACGAGCTCGCCGCCGACGGCGTCCCCGACACCGGACGCGACACCGGGATGCTCGTCGTCGCCATGGACCCGGCGGCCGTCGAGCACGCCCGCGAGGAGATGGAGCCGCTCGTCGCGGCGGGCGAGCCGCCGCCGGGCGAGATCCTCGACGGCGACGCGGTGCGGGCGCTCGAGCCGCTCCTGTCGCCGGCGGTCGCCGGCGGGTTCGTCGTCGAGCGCCACCGCCAGGTCGATCCGTGGCCGCTGAGCCGTGCGCTCGTGGCGCACCTGGCGGGCCGGGGCGTGCGCTTCGTCGAGGGTGTCGCCGTGACGGCGGTGGACGCCGACGGCCCCGTGGTGCGGCTGCGAGCGGGGGACGAGGTCCTCGGCGCCGACGCGGTCGTCATCGCCACCGGCGCGCACGCCGGGGAGCTCGCCGCGCAGCTCGGGGTCCGCCTCCCGCTCGTCGGCGGCCGCGGCTGCTCGGTCGACGTGACCGGGACGGCTCCCATGACGCGGGCGGTCATGGTCGCCGACGCCCACGTCGCGCTCTCGCCCATCGGTGACCGCGTCCGCATCGCGGGGACGATGGAGCTCCCCGCGACGTCGGCGGTCGTCGACGAGGGCCGCGCCCGCGCGATGGTCGAGGTCGCGCGCCGCGCCACGACCGGCTGGTCGGGCGAGTCGCTGCCGTGGGCGGGCCTGCGGCCGCTCGTCCCCGACGGGCTGCCGGTCGTCGACGCGCTCGCCCCGCGCGTCTTCGTGGCGACCGCCTACTCGATGCTGGGCATGACCGTCGGACTGCCCGCGGGCGACGCGCTCGCCGAGCTCATCGACACCGGCACGCGTCCCGGAGTCCTCGAGCCGTTCCGCGCGGATCGCAGGGCGCTGCACCTCACGAAACCCCGCCGCTCACCGTTCTCCTGACATGACCACATCGCACACGATCATCGACACGCAGATGGGCGACCTCACGCTCGTCGCCGCGGGCGGCGTGCTCACCGGCGTCTACTACCCCGGCCACTGGACGAACCCCGATCGCACGGCGTTCGGCCCGCGCTCCGACGAGGGCTTCGACGAGGCCGAGCGCCAGTTCGGCGAGTACCTCGCGGGCGAGCGCACGGCGTTCGAGCTGCGGACGTCCGCCACGGGCGACACGTTCCAGCAGCGCGTCTGGGCGCTGCTGAACCGCATCCCCTACGGCGAGACGACGACCTACGGCGAGCTCGCCCGGGAGCTGGGCGACCCCGCGCTGGCGCGGATGGTCGGCCGCGCCGTGGGCAGCAACCCGCTGTCGGTGATCGTCCCCTGCCACCGGGTGGTCGGCAAGGACGGCAAGCTCACCGGCTACGCGGGCGGGCTGGAGCGCAAGCGGTTCCTCCTCGAGCTGGAGGGCCTCCCGGTCGCGGCCGAGCCCGCGCGGCTGTTCTGACGGTCAGCCGGCGAGCGCGTCGACGGCGGCGTAGGGGTCGCCCGGCAGACCGAGCACGGCGGCGAGGGCCGGCTCGGTCTTGAGGCCGTCCCGTCGCCGCAGCTCGCGCACGGCCGCGGCGAGCGCGGGCCCGCCGGCCTCGACGGCGCGCCGGTGCGCGACCGCGTGGCGGTAGGCCTGCTGGCGCTCGACGGGCAGCGGCTCGCCCACGAGCTCGACGCGCAGCCCGGGCCCTGCGAAGGCGACGAGCGTCCGGCCGCCGCCCGAGGCGCGCAGCTCGAACCCCTCGTGCGACCCGAACGCGGCCCGCGCCGCCTCCTCGAACCCGGGCGCGCGGAGGTCGCAGACGACGTCGAGGTCGCTGCCCTCGAGGCCCAGGCCGCTCGCCAGGGAGCTCACGTTCACCGGGTCGAACGGCGCGAGGAGCTCGCGGATGCACAGCTGAGCGAATGCAGCGTCGGCACGGGCCGGACCGTCGCCGACGCCCTCGAGGACGGGGAGATCGCGGAGGTCGAGCACCTCACGGGAAGTTCTCACATCGCGCCGACGCCCCGGTTTAGGGTCACTCGATGCGCAACCTCCTCCGCAGGTCGTCCGCGTGCGCGCTGCTCGCCGCCGGCGCCTGCCTCACGTTGGGTGCTGTGCCTGTCCACGCCGCCGACGACGACGAGGACCGGATCACGCCGGTCGTCGGGACCGTCCTGGCCGAGCCGGAGCCCGTGCTCGCGGCCGACGGCCGCCGCCACCTCGCCTATGAGCTGCAGCTCGTCAACCGCTCGGGCGCCGAGGTCACCGTGGGGTCGATCGAGACGCTCGCGGGCACGACGGTCGTCGGCACCGCGCAGGGCGCGGCCCTCGCGGGCATGATGCTGCCGTTCGGCGCCGCTGCTCCCGGCGCGACCCTGGGCGCCGGTCAGGCCGGGTTCGTCCTGCTCGACGTGAGCTTCCCGGCGTCGGCGAAGCTGCCGAAGGAGATCACGCACCGCCTGACGATCTCCATGACGCCGGCCGACCCGACCGCCGCCACGACCTACGAGACCGCGCCGACCGACGTCGGGCAGCGCGACGCCGTGGTCGTGGCCCCGCCGCTGCAAGGGGACGGCTGGGTCGTCGGCAACGGCTGCTGCGACGCGTTCACCGCGCACCGCGGCGCCGTGCTGCCGGTCAACGGCGCGCTGCACGTCGCCGAGCGCTTCGCGATCGACTTCGTCCAGCTCGACGACAACGGGCTCATGTTCGACGGCCCGGCGACCTCGTTCGACAGCTACGACTTCTTCGGCGATCCGATCCTGTCCGCGACGGCGGGCAAGGTCGTCCGCGTCGTGAACGACCTGCCCGAGACCCCGGCGGGCACGTTCCCGCAGGGCATCACCGCAGCGCAGGCGGGCGGCAACCACGTCGTGGTCGCGATGGGCAAGGGGCGCTTCGCCTTCTACGCCCACCTGCAGCCGGGGAGCGTGCGGGTGAAGGTGGGCGACACCGTGAAGACCGGCCAGGTCCTGGGGCTGCTGGGCAACAGCGGCAACTCCGACGCCCCGCACCTGCACTTCCACATCATGGACGGGCCCCGCCCGCTCTCCTCCAACGGGCTGCCGTACCGCTTCAGCAGCTTCACCTCGGAGGGCACGCTCACGAACCTCGCGGAGATCAGCGCGGGGCAGAAGGCGGTCCTCTCCGACAAGTTGAAGGGCTCGTTCGAGAACGAGCTGCCGCTCGACCTGCAGGTGATCGGCTTCGGCTGATACTCATCTGCGCATGACCGATCTCGCCGCGTTCCGCGGCGCGTTCGCCGACCTGCCGAGGGAGCTCCTGCCCGAGCTCTCCCTCAGCAGGTCGGCCGTGCGCACGGACGGCGCCCTCGTCGTCTTCAACTGGGTCGACCCGCCGACGACCCTGCCGCTCCACGACCATCCGTTCGACCAGCTGGCCCTGATCCTCGCGGGCCGGTGCGTCATGCGGGTGGACGAGGAGGTCCATCCGCTCGGCCCGGGGGAGTTCGTCTACATCCCCGCGGGTGCGTCGCACGGCCTGGAGGCCGTGGGGTCCGAGCCGGTGCTCAACGTGGACGTGTTCTCGCCCGCCCGGGAGGACTACCTGCACCTGGTCGAGGAGCAACCGCGGGGCTGAGGCGGTGACGAACCTGCGCCGCCTCGAGTACTTCCTCGCCGTGGCGCGCGAGCGCAACTTCACCCGGGCCGCCGAGCGGCTGCACATCGCGCAGCCCGCCCTGAGCCGGCAGGTCCGCGAGCTCGAGCGGGAGCTCGGGACCGAGCTGATCCACCGGACCACGCACGACTTCGAGCTGACCGAGGCGGGGACGTTGCTGCTCGCCCGTGGTCCGCAGCTGATCGCCTCCGCCGACGAGCTGTGGCGCAGCGTCCGCGCCCACGGCAGCGGCGAGGTCGGCGACGTGGTGGTGGCGTACGGCGCGAGCGCGAGCTACGAGACGGCGCCGCGTCTGCTGGAGGCACTGGCGCGCGACCAGCCCGGCATCGCCATCGGGACGGAGGTGCGCGCGGCGGCCGAGATCGTCGCCGGGGTGCAGGACGGGTCGGTGGATCTCGGGCTCGTGCGCTGCCCGCCCGACGTGCCGGGCCTGGAGCGCCGGACGGTGCGCGCCGACCGCCAGGGCCTGCTCATGCGCCACGACCACCGGCTCGCCGCGACGCCGGAGGTCCGTCTGACCGACCTGTCCGAGGAACCGCTCCTGCTGCACCCGCGCGACGCGAACCCCGGGCACTACGACGCCGTGCTCGCGCTGTGCCGCGAGCAGGGCGTGGAGCCCCACGTGGTCCTCGGAGTCTCGTCTTCGACCTCAGCCAGGCGCCGGTCGTGCACGGCGACGCGGTGGCCATCGTGGGGGAGTCGTCCTGCACCGGGCTGCCCGCCGAGCTCGCGTGGCGGCCGCTCACGCCCGCCCGGAGCCTCGGGATCGACCTCGTCGCGCGGCGCCACGATCGCTCGCCGGCGGTGGTCCGCGCTACGTCGCCGCGGTGCAGGCAGGTGACCCGGCGACGCTCCGGGAGATGTTCGCGGAGGACGCGTCCTGGACGCTGGCGGCGGGCGACCTGCCGATCTCCGGGGTCTGGGCAGGCCGCGATCGCATCCTGGACGACTTCCTCGCCACGGCGATGGCGCACTACGAGCGGGGTCGGTGTCGCTGGAGGTGACCGGCGGCCGGATCCAGTCCGTGCGCGAGTACATGGACACGCGCTACGCGGGCGAGGTGGCGTTCGGATGAGCCCGCCGCCGACGAGCAGTACGGTCCGCCGATGCTTCCCGACGCCCTGACCACGCCCGCCGCCGAGATCGCCGAGAAGCTCGGCGCCGCGGGCCACACCCTCGCCGTCGCGGAGTCCTCCGCGGGCGGGCTGATCTCCGCCTCGCTGCTCTCCGTGTCGGGCGCGTCGCGGTACTACCGCGGCGGCTTCGTCACCTACACGCACGACGGCACGCGCGCCGCGCTCGCGGACGCGACCGACCTCGAGCCGGGCGACCGCGGGGCGTGCGAGCCGTTCGCCCGCTTCCTCGCCTCCGCGGCGAGAGGCAAGCTCTCCGCCGACTGGTCGGTGAGCGAGACCGGCGCCTCCGGCCCGACCGGCAACCGCTACGGGGACCCGGCCGGCCACGCGTGGGTCGCGGTGGCGGGCCCCGACGGGCTCCTGCGCACGGAGCACATCCTCACCGGCTCGGACGACCGGCCGGGGAACATGGTCCTGTTCGCCGCCGCGGCGCTGGGGCTGCTGCTGACCACGCTGACCTGAGCCGTCCCGGAGTTTCGCCGGGCCGGTCGCCGGTTAGCTCACAGGGATGCCATCCATCGCCGCACCATCCGTCCCGCTGAGCCAGGTGGGGCGGGCCGCACACGACCTCGGCGTCGCCGGTCTGCTCGGCGGCAACCTGTTCGCCCGCATCGCGCTGCACCCCAGCGTCACCGAGATCTCCGACGAGGCCGAGCGCGGCAAGGTGGTCAACGCCGCCTGGCGGCGCTACGGGACGATCAACACGCTGGGGCTGGCGGCGGTGCTCGTCGGCTGGGTCGGAGCCCGCGTGGACGAGGCCGCCGACCGGCGGCTCTCACCCGAGGAGCGCACGCTCGCGCGGGCCAAGGACGCGTTGGTCGGCGTGGTCGCGGCGGCGGGCGTGGCCTCCGCGGTGCAGGGCGTGCGCTTCGCACGCAAGGCGCCCGGCGGCGCGGTGCCGCTGCGCGACGGCGACCACACCGCCGAGAGCGCGAGCGACGACGCCCGTCGCGCGAAGCGGCGTCTCAACGTGCTGGGCGGCGCGTCGCTGCTCGCCGAGGCCGGCCTCGTCGCCGTCAACGCGGCGCTGGACCAGCGTGCGTTCCGCCGCCCGCCCGCCCGTCGCCTCGTGCCCCGCCTGGGGCGCGTGTGACGCGCGTGGCAAGATCACCCGTGCTGCACCTGCCCCCCGCCTGAGAGCGAGCACAGATGGGATTCGACCAGTACCACGAGCCGCCCGAGGAGCTCTCCCAGGAGACCCGGACCATGGCGCGGATGTTCGCCTCGATGACCGAGGAGGCGGAGGCGATCAACTGGTACGAGCAGCGCCTCGCCATCGAGCAGGATCCGGACGCGCGCAAGATCATCGAGGACGCCCGTCACGAGGAGTACAAGCACTTCGCGATGGACTTCGAGTTCCTGCTGCGCAAGCGCCCGGAGTGGCGGGCGATCGCAGAGGGCGTCCTGTTCCGGTCGGGCGACATCACGGAGAACGCCGACGCGGCCGAGGAGGGCGCCGAGGTGGGCGAGGACGGGGGCGGGTCGTCGGACGGCTCGCTGGGCATCGGCGATCTGAGGAGTGCGTCATGAGCCATCTGCTGCGCGCGCATGCGCCGATCACCGAGGAGGGCTGGCAGGACATCGACGACGAGGCCCGCGCCCGCGTGACCCCGGGTCTGGCCGCGCGCCGGACCGTGGACTTCCGCGGCCCGCACGGCTGGGAGCAGTCGGCCGTCAGCCTCGGGCGCGTCGGCGAGCGCGAGGCGGAGGACGGCGTCGAGATCGCGACGCGCCTCGTGCAGCCGCTCGCCGAGTTCCGCGCCCCGTTCAGCGTCGACGTCACCGAGCTCCGTGCGCTCGACCGCGGCGCGGAGGACGTCGACTACGACGACCTCGACCGCGCCGCGCGCTCGATCGTCGTCGCCGAGAACGCGACGGTCTTCCACGGCAACGCCGCGGCCGGGATCACCGGCATCACCGAGGCCACCCCGCACGACCCGCTGTCGCACGACGGGCGGCCCGAGACGCTGCCGTCGCTCGTCGCCTCCGGCGTCGACGACCTCATGCGGGCCGGGGTCCAGGGGCCGTTCGCGCTCGTGCTGAGCGCCGATGCGTGGATCCTCGTCTCCGGTGCCTCCGAGCACGGCTTCCCGCTGCGCCCGCACATCGCGCAGATCATCGAGGGCCCGATCGTCTGGGCCCCCGGGGTCAGCGGCGCGGTCCTGCTGAGCATGCGGGGCGGCGACTTCCTGCTCGACGTCGGCCAGGACCTCGCCGTCGGCTACCTGACGCACGACATCGAGCAGGTCGACCTCTACCTGGAGGAGTCGCTCACGTTCCGCGTGGTGAGCCCCGAGGCCGCCGTCGCGATCGACGTCGCGCTCAGCTCTGTCTGAGCAGGTGCAGCCCTGAGAGGGGCCCGCCGTCGACCTGGGTCAGCCGCCCGCCCTCGCGCAGCGGTCCCAGGTCGACCGGCGCGAACCCGAAGCCGGTGATCGTCTCGTCGAAGAGGCGCTTGGCCTCGAGGTCGTCGCCGGCGTAGAACACGACCTGGCGCCCCGCCTCGTGGACGGGGTCGGCGGCGATGGCGCTCGCGTACATCGCGTTGAACGCCTTGATGACGCGGGAGCCGGGGATGAGCGACTGCACCCACTCGCTGGCCGTCCGCACGCCGGAGTTCTCCACGACCATGCCGGGGCCGAACTGGTTCGTCGCGTCGATGACGATGCGGCCGTCCTTGCGCGGCAGGCCCGCGACCGACTCCTCGACGGCGCTCCAGGGCACCGCGAGCAGGACGAGATCCGCGTCGCCGGCGTCCGCAACGGTGCCCGCCCTCGCGCCTGCGCCGAGCTCCTCGACGACGCCGGCGAGGCTCTCAGGGCCGCGGCTGTTGCTGAGCACGACCTCGTGGCCGGCCTTCAGCGCCTGCCCTGCGACCGCCTGGCCGATGGCGCCTGCACCAATCGTTCCTATGCGCATGCATACAACCTAGCGTGAGGGTCGGTTGCACCCGAAGTCGTCAGACGTTAGACATCTCCGGGTCAACCGGCCTGGAGGCGAGGGATGCACGTCATCGGGATCGACGTCGGGTCGCAGAGCGTGAAGGCGCTGCTCACCGACGAGAGCGGCGCCGTGCTCGCGACGGCGAGCGCGCCGCTGACGATGGCGCACCCGCACGACGGCTGGGCCGAGCAGGATCCGGCGTCCTGGGAGGACGCGATCGCGGCCTCGGTCCGCGCGGCGTGCGAGCAGGCCGGGGTGCCCGGCGCCGACGTCCGGATGCTCGGGCTCGCCTGCCAGGTCGACGGGCTGGTCGCCCTCGGCGACGATCTGCGCCCGCTGCGGCCCGCGATCATCTGGCTCGACCGCCGCGCCGGCCGCCAGACCGACGCGCTCGCCGCGGCGGCCGGGGCGGAGCCGCTCACCGCGCGGACCGGGTTGCAGCCGGACTCCTCGCACACCGCGCCGAAGGCGATGTGGCTGCGCGACGAGGAGCCCGAGCACTACCGCGCCGCGCGCTGGCTCGCGCCCGTCGGCGGGCACCTGACCGGGTGGCTCACCGGCGAGGTCGTGCAGGACCACGCGAACGCCTCCTCGACGCTCGTCTACGACGTGCACACCCGCGCCTGGAACGACGAGCTCGTCGGGCACGCCGGCCTCGACGCGGACAAGCTGCCGCCGATCCGCGCCTCGCACGAGGTCGCCGGGAGCCTGCGACCCGAGGCGGCGGAGGCGATGGGGCTGTCGACGGCGTGCGAGGTCGTCGTCGGCACCGGCGACGAGCACGCGGCGGCGCTCGGCGCCGGTGCGCTCGGGCCCGGGATCGTCGTCGACGTCACCGGGACCGCCGAGCCCGTCGCGGTCCCGGCGGACACGGCGGTCATCGACGACGAGGGCCTCGTCGAGACGCACGCGCACGCGGCCGACGGCGTCCTGCTCGTCGAGAACCCCGGCTTCGTGTCGGGCGGGAGCACCCGCTGGCTCGCCGAGACGCAGCGGATCTCCCAGGCGGAGGTCTTCGCGCTCGCCGCCGAGGCGCCGCCCGGCGCCGCCGGTGTGCTGTTCGTCCCCGCGCTGTCGGGCTCGATGGCGCCGCGCTGGAACGACCGGATGCGCGGCGCGTTCGCCGGGCTGGCGATGAACCACGGCGGCGAGCACCTCGCCCGCGCGGTGCTCGAGGGCTGCACGTACGCGCTGCGCGACATCGTCGACCGCTTCGGCGCGCTCGGCATCGGCGGCGACGAGATCCGCGTCGTCGGCGGTGGCGCCCGCTCGCCGCTCTGGCTGCAGATCAAGGCCGACGTCACGGGCTTCCCCGTGCGACCGGTCGAGGGCGACGCCGCGACGAGCGCAGGCGCCGCGATGCTCGCCGGCGTCGCGGCGGGCAACTTCGCCGACCTCGAGGCCGCGGCCGAGGCCACCGTGCGCCTCGCCGACGAGCCGGTGCTGCCGGACCCCGCGACCGCCGACCTCTACGCCGACGCCTACGGCCGCTACCGGCGGCTGTTCGACGCGACCGAGCAGGCGCTGGCGTGACGACGTCCGCACCCGCCGTCGCGCGCGACATCGACGCGCTGCGCGCCCGTTTCGCCGGGGACGAGGGCCTGCGCCCGATCGGGCTCGGCGGCGTCCTGCTCGGCCCCGGCGTGCTGGCTGAGCTGCCCGGGCGTGGTGGCGGACGTCCGCCGCGCAGAGGGCGACGTCGTGGTCCTCGCGGACCTCCGTCCGATGACGGTGAAGTCCGACGTGCTCGAACTCATCGACGCCCGCCGCGCCGACGTCGGCGACGAGGACTTCCACCCGCACGCCGACGCCGAGACGATCGACGCTGCGGTCGCCGCGACCGACGGCGCGGGCGTCGTCGTGAGCGTCGGCTCGGGCACGGTGACGGACATCGGCAAGGCGGTCTGCGCGCGGCTCGACGTCCCGCACGTCGTCGTCCAGACCGCGGCGAGCGTGAACGGCTTCGCCGACGGCGAGTCGGTGCTGCTCGTCGACGGCGTGAAGCGCACGACCACCACCCGCTGGCCGGATCGGCTCGTCGTCGACACCGACGTCCTCGCGGACGCTCCGCTCGCGCTGAACCAGGCCGGGCTCGGCGACCTGCTGGCGACGTACACGGCGCCCGCGGACTGGCTCCTCGCGCGGTTCGTCGAGCAGGACGGCTCCTACGCGCAGGCGGTCGTCGACCTCGCCCGCGAGCACGTCGACGCCGCCGTCGAGGCCGCGCCCGGCATCCGCGCGGCGGAGCCCGGCGCGCTCGAGGACCTCGCCGCGGCGCTGACGCTGAGCGGCGTCTCGATGGGCGTCGCGGGACGGACGGCGCCGGGCTCGGGCATGGAGCACACGGTCAGCCACCTGCTCGAGATGGCCGATCCCGCGTCCACCGCGCTGCACGGCGCGAAGGTCGGGATCCTCTCGGTCCTCGCCGCGCTGCTGTGGGAGCGCGTCCGCGAGGCGGCGCCGGCCGGGACGCTGCGGCTCCCGGACGCCGCGTCGATGGAGGGGCGCGTGCGCGACGCCTTCGCGACCGTCGACCAGGGCGGGGCGATGGGCGAGGAGTGCTGGAGCGACTACGCGCGCAAGCTCGCCCGCTGGGAGGCGATGCCGGACGTCGTGGGCGGCTGGGCGGCGTTCGACGCGGAGGTCGGGCCGCTGCTCGCACCGGCCGAGCGCCTGGCCGGCGCGCTGGCCGCCGCGGGCGCGCCGCTGCGCCTCTCCGAGCTCGGCATCGACGCCGGGACCGCGCGCTGGGCGCTGCTGCACTGCCACCTCATGCGCGACCGCTTCACGGTCGCCGACCTCGCGTTCCTGCTCGGCATCTGGGAGGCCGGCGACGTCGAGGCGCTGCTCGACGACGCCGCGCGGATCGGGGTCGGCCTGTGACCCGGGTGCCCGCGTTCGACGGCTACGCCCTGGACCTCGACGGCACGGTCTACCTCGGCGACGACCTCCTGCCCGGCGCCGGCGAGGCGATCGCCGCGCTGCGCGACGCGGGCGCCCGGATCGTCTTCGTGACGAACAAGCCGCTGGAGACCGCCGCCGACTACGCGGCCAAGCTCACCCGGCTCGGCGTGCCCGCCGAGCCGCAGGACGTCGTGACGGCGGTCGACGCGCTCGTGCGCTACCTCCACGCCCACCACGCCGGGCGGGCGGTCCTGCTCATCGCCGAGGAGCCGGTGACCGCACGGCTGCGCGACGAGGGCTTCCCGATCGCCGGCCCGGAGGACGCCGACGTCGTCGTCGTCTCCTTCGACCGCACGTTCGACTACGCCAAGCTGCACGCCGCCTACCGGGCGGTCCGCGAGCGCGGCGCCGCGATCGTCGCGACGAACCCCGATCCCTACTGCCCGACGCCCGACGGCGGGCTGCCGGACTGCGCGGCGATGCTCGCGGCGCTCGAGGCGTGCACGGGCGCGCGCGCCGAGGCGATCGTGGGCAAGCCCAGCGAGCACATGGCCGCGGCGTTCCTCGACCGGCTGGGCGTCGATCCGTCGCGCGCGGCGGTCGTCGGCGACCGGCTCGAGACCGACGTCGCCATGGGCCGTCACATCGGAGCCGCCGGGATCCTGGTCCTCAGCGGTGCGACCAGCGCCGAGGACCTCGACGACGCCGAGATCCGCCCGGACCACGTGGTCTCCGGGATCCACGAGCTGGCCCCGGGAGGACCCCTCCGATGATCGAGTTCGTCTTCATGCTGACCCGCGACGACGTCACCGTCGCCGACGCGCCGGAGGTCCTCGCCGGGCTGCGCGACACGGGCCTGCGCTACGTGGGGTTCAAGGACATCGGCCCGGAGCCGGAGGTGCTCCGCGACGTCACGGCGGCCGCGCACGACGCGGGGATGGAGGTCATGCTCGAGGTCGTCTCGACGAGCCGCGAGGACGAGCTGCGCTCGGTGCGCGCGGCGCTCGACATCGGCGTCGACTGGGTCCTGGGCGGGACGAACGCCGAGGAGGGCGCCCTCGTCCTGGCGGGGACCGCGGTCCGCTACTGCCCGTTCCCCGGCACGATCACGGGGCACCCGAGCGTGCTGTCCGGCGCGATCGACGAGATCGCGGCCGACGCGGCGCGCCTCACCGCGATCGACGGCGTCCACGGCGTGGACCTGCTCGCCTACCGGCACGCGACGGCCGACGTCGGCGCGCTGACGCGGGCGGTGGCGGACGCCGTCGACGGTCCCGTGATCGCCGCCGGGTCCGTCGCGACGATCGAGCAGATCGGCGTCCTCGAGGAGGCGGGCGCCTGGGGCTTCACCATCGGCAGCGCGATCTTCGAGGAGCGTCTGCCCGGCGGCCCGTCGGTGGCGGGCCAGGTGCGCGCCGTCCTGGCCGCGGCGGGGTGACGGCGATGCGGCGGCGGACGTCACGGGTGGACGAGGTCCGGGAGGGGCTGCTGGCCGAGCTCGGGGCGCTCGAGCGCGGGGCGAAGCTGCCGAACGAGCAGGCGCTCGCGGAGCGCTTCGCGGTGAGCCGGGCGACGGTGCGCGAGGCCGTCCTGGGACTCATCGAGGCCGGGTACGTGACCCGGCGCCACGGCGCGGGCACGTTCGTCGCCGATCCGCCGCGAGGACGCCACGCCCTCGACAGCACGGTCTCCTACACGGCGATGATCCGCGAGGCGGGCATGCAGCCGGCCGAGCGGGTGCTCGCGAAGGAGGTGCGCGACCCGACGCCCGGGGAGCGCGATGCGCTCGCCCTGCCCGACGGCGAGCTCGTCGTCGAGGTGCAGCGGCTGCGGCTCGCGGACGGGCGCCCCGTGATCCTCTCGCGCGACCGCATCCCCGAGGCGCTGGTCGGCGACGCCGACCTCGACGGCTCGCTGTACGTCGTCCTCGAGTGGGGCGGCCACCGCGTGGTGCGGGCGAGCGCCCGCCTCGTCCCGGTCGTCGCCGACGAGCGGCTGGCCGGGCTCCTGGACGTCGCGCCGGGCGCGCCGCTGCTCCACATCGACCAGACCGACCGCGACGAGGGCGGCCGGGCGGTGATGCTCTCGGAGGAGTGGCACGTGGCCGACGCCTTCGAGCTCATCGTGAACCGCCGGGCGTAGAGGCATCTAGCGCGGCTCCACGTTCTGCAGCCGCACCTCCCCGTGGGCGACGAGCTTGCCCTCCTCGGTCGTGATGTCGACCTTCCACAGCTGCTGCGTGCGGCCCTGGTTCAGCGCGGTCGCCTCGACGAGGACGCGGCCGGAGGAGACGGAGCGCAGGAAGTGCGTCGTGTTCACGAGCCCGACTGCGGCCATCCCGCGGTCGCGGACCGCCACGCTGGCCCCGAGGCTCGCCGCGCTCTCGATCGCGCTCGAGTAGACGCCGCCGTGCACGATCCCCCACGGCGTGTGGTGGTCGTCGGTGAGGTCGATGTGGCCGCGGACGAGCGTCGGCGTGATCTCGTCGAGCACGAGGCCCGCCGCGGTGACGAACCCGCCGAGGTTCTCGCGTGATGTGAAGTCGGTCACGTGTCGTTTGCGTTCCTGGATCGGAGTCCGGCAGGATGCAGGCCGTGGGGGCGCACCTGCCGCTTGCGGATGCTGCACTGGACCTGTCGCGCTGGCAGTTCGCGCTGACGACCATCTACCACTTCATCTTCGTCCCGCTGACGATCGGGCTGGCCTACACGCTCGCCGTCATGCAGACGATCTGGTGGCGGACGGGCGACGAGCAGTGGCTCCGGCTCACCCGGTTCTTCGGGAAGCTCTTCCTCATCAACTTCGCCATCGGGGTCGCGACCGGCCTCGTGCAGGAGTTCCAGTTCGGCATGAACTGGTCGGAGTACTCGCGGTTCGTCGGCGACGTCTTCGGCGCGCCGCTCGCGATGGAGGGGCTGCTCGCGTTCTTCCTGGAGGCCACGTTCATCGGCCTCTGGGTCTTCGGGTGGAACCGCCTCAAACCGCGGATCCACCTCGCGACGATCTGGCTCGTCGCCATCGGGACGACGCTGTCGGCCTACTTCATCCTCGCGGCCAACGCCTGGATGCAGCAGCCCCTCGGCTACGAGATGGTCGACGGCCACGCGCAGATGACGAACGTCTTCGCCGTCCTGTTCAACGAGACCGCACTGCTCGCGTTCTTCCACACGGCGACCGCCGCGGCGGTGACGGCGAGCCTGTTCGTGCTCGGGGTCTGCGCGTTCCACATCCGGCGCGGGCAGGACGTCGCGGCGTTCACGCGCGCGGCCAAGGTCGGCGCGGCGATCGCCGTGCCGGCGACGCTGCTCGTCTTCCTCATCGGCGACGAGTTCATGCGCAACATGTACGAGCGCCAGCCGATGAAGGTCGCCGCCGCCGAGGCGCTGTTCGACACCGGGGACAAGGTCGGCCTCTCGCTGTTCGCGGTCGCCCCGCTGGAGGCGAACCCGGGCGACACGACGATCAACATCCAGATCCCCTACCTGCTGTCGATCCTGGCCACGAACACGTTCGACGGCCAGGTGACCGGGATCAACCAGATCCAGAAGGAGTACGAGGAGCGCTACGGGCCGGGCGACTACGTGCCGCCCGTCGGCGTCGTGTACTGGGGCTTCCGCGGGATGGTCTACATCGGCGGGCTCATGCTCGTCCTCTCGCTGTGGGCGGGCTGGCTCGCGTGGAAGGACAAGCTCCACACCTCCAAGCTGTTCCTGAAGGTCGCGATCTGGTCGATACCGCTGCCGTTCCTCGCGAACACCGCGGGCTGGGTGTACACGGAGGTCGGGCGTCAGCCCTGGGTGGTGCAGGGCCTGCAGAAGACCGCGGACGGCGTCAGCGTGTCCGTGCCGACGTGGCAGATCGCGACCGGCCTCATCGCGTTCGTCACCGTCTACGCGATCCTCATCGTGATCGAGATCTGGCTCATGCGCCGCTACGCGCGCCGACTGCCCGATCCCGCCCGCGAGGAGGCCGAGCAGAGCGGCCCGATCCCGGCGATGAGCTACTGAGATGGAGCAGTTCCAGCTCGATCTCCCCACGTTCTGGTTCCTCGTCCTCGCGTTCTTCTGGGTCGGCTACTTCGTCCTGGAGGGCTTCGACTTCGGTGTCGGGATGCTGCTCGGCGTCCTCGGGCGCGACAACACCGACCGGCGCGTCCTCATCAACACGATCGGCCCGCACTGGGACGGCAACGAGGTCTGGCTCGTCGTCGCCGGCGCCGGGACGTTCGCCGCGTTCCCGCTCTGGTACGCGACGCTCTTCAGCTCCTACTTCCTGCCGCTGCTGCTCATCGTCGTCGCGCTCGTCGTGCGCGCGGTCGCCTTCGAGTACCGCGGCAAGCACTCCAGCGCCCGGTGGACCGCCAACTGGGATCGGGCGATCATGGTCTGCAGCCTGCTGCCCGCGCTCCTGTGGGGCGTCGCGCTCTCCGGCCTGCTGAACGGCATCCCGATCGACGGCGACCAGCAGTTCGCCGGCAACCTGCTCGACCTCGTGCAGCCCTACACGCTGCTCGGCGGGCTCACCACGCTCTCGCTGTGCCTGCTGAACGGCTCGGTCTTCCTCGGCATGAAGACCGAGGACGAGCTGCGCGTCCGGGCCCGCGCGCTCTCGGCACGCATCGCGCCCGTCGTCGTCGTGCTCGTCACGGCGTTCACCGCCTGGACGGCGTGGGGCGTCGAGGGCGCGATCATCCCGAACCTGCTCATGCTCATCGCGGTGACCGGCGCGTTCGGCGCGATGATCCTGACGACGGGCCGCCAGCACGAGGGCTGGACGTTCCTCGTCCTCGCCCTCACGATCGCGTGCCTCATCGGCAGCCTGTTCGTGCAGCTCTATCCGAACGTCATGACCTCGACGCTCGGCGCGGCGAACGACATCACCGTCGAGGAGGCCGCCTCCGGCTCCTACACGCTGACGGTGATGACGATCGTCGCGATCCTCGTGTTCCCGATCGTCCTCGCCTACCAGGCGGTGAGCTACTACGTGTTCCGCGCCCGCGTCGGCCGCGCGCAGTTCGAGGGGGTCGCCCAGGCGATCAGCACCGTGGCGGACAAGATCGGGATCACGGAGGACGATCCGCCGCAGTCCAAGGTCGACTCGCCCCGCGAGTGAGATCGAACCCCGCCCGCCTGGATCGGCGCCTGCTGCAGCGCGCCAGAGCGGTCCGCACGGCGCTCATGGCCGACGCCGTGCTGGGTGTGCTGGGCGCCGTGCTCGTGCTGGCGCAGGCGACGCTGCTGGCGAGCATCATCGCCCGGGCGTGGGGCGGGGCCGACCTCGCGTCGCTGCGAGGCGAGATCGCGGCGCTCGTCGCGGTCGTCGCGGCGCGGGCGGCGCTGGCCTGGGGGTTCGAGGTCGTCGGGCGCCGGGCCGCGGCGTCGGTCCTGAGCGACCTGCGCATGGCGCTCGTGCGCCGCCGGCTGCACGACGCCCCCGCCGCGCTCGACGGCGTGCAGAGCGGGGAGGTCGCGGCCGCCGCGGTGGGCGGCGTCGAGGCGCTCGAGGCGTGGTTCGCGAAGTACCTGCCGCAGGTCGTGCTGGCCTGCGTCGTCCCGCTCGCGGTGATCGCCTGGTCGGCCCCGATCGACCTGACGAGCGCGATCATCATGCTCGCCACGCTGCCGCTCGTCCCCGTGTTCATGGTCCTCGTCGGCTGGTACACGGAGCGGCGCACGTCGGAGCGCTACGCCGCCCTCGTGCGGCTGTCGACGCACTTCCTCGACGTCGTCCGCGGGCTGCCGACGCTGCGCGCGTTCAACCGCGGCGCGGCGCAGACGCAGCGGATCGCCGAGGTCTCCGACGACTACCGCAGGGCGACGATGGCGACGCTGCGCGTCTCGTTCCTCTCCGGTGCCGTGCTCGATCTCGCGGCCACGCTGGGCGTCGCGCTCATCGCGGTGACCGTCGGCGTGCGGCTCGTCGAGGGCGACCTCGGGCTGGAGGCCGGCCTCACGGTGCTCATCCTCGCGCCCGAGCTCTACGCGCCGCTGCGGGCGCTCGGCGCGCAGTACCACGCGAGCGCGGACGGGATGGCGGTCGCCGACCGGATCCTCGACCTGCTCGACGAGCCGGCGGCCGTGACGTCCGCCGGAGACCGGCCCGCGCCGGACCTGCGCGCGGTGGCGCTGCGCCTCGACGACGTGTCCTTCGCCTACCCGGCGCGCACCGGCGAGGTGCTGCGGGGCGCCGATCTCGAGCTGCGCCCCGGCGAGCGCGTCGCGGTCGTGGGGCCGAGCGGGGCGGGGAAGTCGACGATCGCGTCGCTGCTGCTGCGGCTGGCGGAGCCGACCGGCGGCCGGGTCCTGGGCGGCGAGATCGACGCGCGCGACACCGACGCCGACGCGTGGCGCGCCCAGCTCGCGTGGGTGCCGCAGCGCCCGACGATCCTGCGCGGGACGGTCGCGGACAACATCCGGCTCGGCGCGCCGGACCTGCCCGAGGACGCGGTGCGCCGCGCCGCCGTCGCGGCGGGGGCGGACGGGTTCGTCACCGCGCTCCCGGACGGGTACGCGACGGTCGTCGGCGAGGGTGGGCGCGCGCTCTCCGCCGGGCAGGCACAGCGCCTCGCCCTGGCCCGCGCGCTCGCGCGCGACGCCGCGCTGCTCGTCCTCGACGAGCCCACCGCGAACCTCGACGCCGAGAGCGGCGCGCTCGTCGCGGAGGCGATCAGGCGACTGCCGCGCGACCGGACCGTCCTGCTCATCGCCCACGACCGCGGCCTGACGCGGGGGATGGACCGCGTCGTCGAGCTGCGCGACGGGCGGCTCGTGGCCGAGGAGGAGGTGGGGGCGCGGTGAGGGACGGGACGCTGCGCCGCCTGCTCACGCTCGCCGACGCGCCGCGGGCGCGGCTGGCCCTGGCGGTCGCCCTCGGCGCGCTCGCCGTCATCCTCGGGATCGGGCTGCTGGCGCTGTCCGGGTACCTCATCAGCCGCGCCGCCGAGCAGCCGCCCGTGCTGTCGCTGACGGTGGCGATCGTGTTCGTGCGGTTCTTCGGCGTCGCGCGCCCGCTGGCGCGCTACCTCGAGCGCATCACGTCGCACGACGTGGCGTTCCGGACGCTCGGGACCCTGCGCGCGCGGCTCTTCGCCCGCATCGAGCCGCTGGCGCCGGCGGGGCTCGCGAGCTTCCGGCGTGGCGACCTGCTCAGCCGCATGGTCGCCGACGTCGACGCGCTGCAGGACCTGTACCTGCGGGGCATCCTGCCGCCGCTCGTCGCGGTGATCGCCGGGGCCGTGGCGGTCGGGGCGAGCGCGGCGTTCGTGCCCGCGGCGGCCGTGGTCCTGCTCGCCGGGCTGCTCGTGCAGGGCCTCCTCGTCCCGGCGCTCGCAGCGCGGCTGACCCGCGGCGCCGGCGCCCGCCAGGCCGCGGCCCGCGCGCAGCTCAGCGCCGAGCTCGTCGAGACGCTCCGCGCAGCCCCCGAGCTGGTCGCCTACGGCGCGGGCACCGACCGGGTCCGCCGCATCGCCGAGGCCGACCGCGAGCTGGACCGCGTCGCGCGGCGCGACACGCTGGCGGCGGGCGCCGCCGACGCGCTCGGCGTCCTCGTGGCCGGCCTCACGGTGGCCGGGGTCACCGCGGTGGCCGTCGCCGCCCACGACGCGGGCACGCTGGACCGGGTGCTCATCGCGCTGCTGGCGCTGCTGGCGATGGCCTCGTTCGAGGGCGTCCAGCCGCTGCCGGAGGCCGCGCGCCGGCTCACCGGCGTCCTGGCCGCGGGGCGGCGGATCCTGGACCTGACCGACCGCGAGCCCGCGGTCCGCGATCCGGACGTCCCGCTCCCGGCGCCGCCGCGCGCCGCGGAGCTGGCGCTCGAGGGCGTCCGCGCTCGCTACGCCGCGGACGAGCCCGCCGTCCTCGACGGCGTCGACCTCAGGCTCGCCCCCGGCCGCCACGTGGCGCTGCGCGGGCCGTCCGGCGCCGGCAAGACGACGGTCGTGAACCTCCTGCTGCGCTTCATGGATCCGGAACGCGGGCGCGTCACGCTGGCGGGCGCCGACGTCCGCGACTTCGCGCAGGCCGACGTCCGCCGCCACATCGCGGTGTGCGGTCAGGACGCCCATCTCTTCGCGTCGAGCATCCACGAGAACGTGCGCCTGGCCCGCCCGTCGGCGACCGAGGCGGAGATCGGTCTCGCGCTGCGCCGCGCCGGCCTCGCGGACTGGATCGCGACGCTGCCGGACGGCGCGGCGACGATGGTGGGGGAGGAGGGAGCGCAGCTGTCGGGCGGCCAGCGCCAGCGGATCGCGCTCGCCCGCGCGCTGCTCGCCGACGCGCCCGTCCTCGTCCTCGACGAGCCGGCCGCGCACCTCGACGAGGCGACCGCGCAGCAGGTCATCGACGACGCGATGGACGCCGCGGCGGACCGCGCGGTCCTGCTCATCACGCACCGCGGCGAGGGCGTCGCGCGGTGCCACGAGGTCGTGGAGCTGGGCTAGACCCCTAGAGCCCCATCTCGCGCCAGACCTGGCGGCCGGGGATGTCCATCCCGAACGTGTCCGGGTCGGTCCCGAGCGCCTCCGCCGACTCCAGGGCGATGCGCTGCACGGCGACGGTGAGCGGGAAGATCGACAGCGGCTCGCCGAGGGTGGTCGCGCCGATCCGGGTCACCGGGGTCCCCGTGCGCTCGGCGGCATCGGCGACCTGCTCGAGGCGCTCCGACCATGCGCCGCCGCCGTCGAGGCAGACGAGGTGGTCCGTGTCGCGCAGGGCCACGGACGGGCCGTGGAGGAGCTGCTCGACGCCGAGCCCCTCGCTGGCGACGTAGGAGGTCTCGCGGATCTTCAGCGCGCCCTCGGCCGCCGTCCACGCGTTGATGCCGCCGCCGGTGAACTCGATGAGCCGCGCCGGTGGCGGCACGGGGTCGCGCTCCGCGCGGAAGGCGTCCTCGACGGCGCCCGGGACGTCGGCGAGCGCCGGGAGGTCGGCGCCCAGCGCGACGGCGAGCTGCGCCGCGCGCAGCAGGGCGCCCAGGTGGCTGGCCGTGTAGGCCGCGGAGCGCTCCTGCGCGACCGTGATGAGGTCGGCCTCCTCGATGCCCTCGCCGGAGATCTGGATCACGTCGAGGCCGCGCCCGCGGGCGTCGGCGATGGCCTGCGCCGTGAACCGCTTGCGCGGGCCGGTGTGCGTGAACGCGAGGACCACCTCGGCACGCCCGGTCCCGTCCTCGCCGAGCGCGACGTCGGCGGACTGCGCGGCGTCGGCGTCGAGGCCGGCCCTGCGCAGGAGCGCAGCCGCCTGGTTCGCCGCGTGCCAGCTGGTTCCGGTGCCGAGCGTCAGCACGCGCCGGCCGCGGAGACGCTCGGCGACGGGCGCGACCGCCGCGCCGTCCTCGAGCACGCGCGCGAGGGCGTCGGCCTGCCCGGCCATGGTCTCTCGCATGACGCTGGTCATGTGGCTACGTCCTCTCCGTCGCGACCTGGAGCAGCTCCTCACGAGCCGCCAGCTTCACCCGCGGGCGCTCGCCCGCCTCGCCGGCCGCCAGCTCGTGGCTGTCGATCGCCGACCAGCCCGAGGCGGTCACGACGTCGTCGCGTCCCTGCAGGAGGTCCTCGACCGTGCCCTCCTCGACGGGCTCGTTCAGGCGCCCGGCCTGGAGGTCCTCGACGAGCGCGCGGACCGTCTCCTCGGCGTCGCGCTTGTTCGTGCCCAGGATCCCGGTCGGGCCGCGCTTGATCCAGCCGACCGCGTACACGCCGCGGATGGGCTCCCCGGTGTCCAGGTCCAGGACGCGCCCGAGGTCGTTCGGCAGCACGTAGGAGCGCTCGTCGAACGGCACGTCGGGCAGCGGCACGGCCTGGTAGCCCACGGAGCGCAGCACGAGCCCGCACGGGATCGTCTCCGTCGCATCCGACACCGGCCGCGCACGCAGCACGCCGCCCTCGTCGCGGCTGATCTCGTTCGTGACGACGTCGATGCCCTCGACGTGGTCGCCGCCCCGGATCGCCGCCGGCGAGCGCAGGAAGCGCAGCTCGATGGTCCTGCTCGCGGACGGGTCGCGCTCGGCGGCCGCGTACTCCTGCAGGCGCTCGACGTTGCGCCGTGCGGTGAACGTCCCCTCCTCGGCGAGCCACGCCGTGGAGACGGGGTCGAGCTCGGCCTCGGCGGGATCGACGACGACGTCGACGCCGGCCATCCGGCCCAGCTCGCGCAGCTCCGCGTTCGTGAACGCTGCCTGCGCCGGGCCGCGGCGGCCGAGCACGATGACCCGGCGGACCGCGCTCTCGCGCAGCGCGGCGAGTGCGTGATCGGCGACATCGGTGCGCGCCAGCTCGTCGGGATCGCGCGTCAGCAGCCGGGCGACGTCCGCGGCGACGTTGCCGTTGCCGATGACCACGGCGGTCTCGTGCGAGAGGTCGGGCGCGAGGTCGCGATAGTCGGGATGGCCGTTGTACCAGCCGACGAACGCGGTCGCGGGGAGGCTGCCGGGCAGCTCCTCGCCCGGGATGCCGAGCGACCGGTCCGTCTGCGCGCCGACGGCGTAGACCACCGCGTGGTATCGGCGCATGAGATCGGAGTGCGCGACGTCGGTGCCCACGGCGACGTTCCCGAAGAAGCGACACCCGGTGCGGAAGATGGTGCGGTCGAACGTCTCGTCCAGGCGCTTGATCTCACCGTGATCGGGCGCGACGCCCGCCCGCAGGAGGCCCCACGGCGTGGGCAGGCGCTCGATGAGGTCGATGTCGGCCCAGCTGCCGTGGCGGCGCAGCTGCGAGGCGGTGAACGCCCCGGCCGGGCCCGCGCCCACGATGGCGATGCGCGTGCGGCTCACTGCACGACCGCCCGCTCGGCGAAGAACAGCGCGTTCAGGTCGATCGAGTCCTCATCCTTCTCCGGGACGTCGAAGCCGGGGTAGATCGCGTCGACGGGGCAGGCCTCGACGCAGGCATCGCAGTCGATGCACTCCTCCGGGTCGATGTACAGCTGCTCGGCGGTCTCGAAGTCGGGATCCTCTGGCCGCGGGTGGATGCAGTCCACAGGGCAGACCTCGATGCAGGCGTCGTCCTTGACGCAGCTCCCGATGATCACGTAGGTCATGGCCACGAAGGTAGGGGGTCCGACACCTCCCTTGCGGGTAGCCGCCGACTCCGTGCCGCTCGCAGCCGATCTCGGGTTCTCGTTCGCCGACGCCTTCGCCATCGCGGTGGTGTTCGTCGGCATCGCCGTCTTCGCCGCGATCGGCGCGCTCTCGCACGAGCACGAGCGCGCGTTCTCGGCCAGCATCTTCTACCTCGGGTTCGGGCTCATCGCGGCCGCCGGCATCCATTTCATGGGCATCCGCTGGCTCGACCCGTTCGCCGACAGCACGTTCTTCGAGCACGCGACCGAGCTCGCGGTGGTCGTCGCCCTGTTCGCGACGGGGCTGAAGCTCGAGCGCGAGCTGACGTTCCGGGGCTGGCGCAACGTCGCGCGCCTGCTGCTCGTGGCGATGCCGCTGACGATCGGTGCGATCGCGCTGTTCGGCTCGCTCGTCATGGGGCTGTCGCTCGGCGCGGCGATCGCACTCGGCGCGTGCCTCGCGCCGACCGACCCGGTGCTCGCGGGCGACATCGGCGTCGGCCCGCCGGGCGACGAGGACGAGCGCGAGCCCAACTTCTCGATCACCGGCGAGGCCGGCCTCAACGACGGCCTCGCGTTCCCGTTCCTGCTGCTCGGCATCGCGATCGCCGAGGGCGACGATCTCGTCGAGTGGGCGCTGGCCGACGTCCTCTACGGGATCGTCGCGGGACTCGCGATCGGCGCGCTCCTCGGCTACGGGATCGCCGCGCTCACCGTCCGCCTGCGCGACCGCGAGCTGCTCGCACGCGAGCTCGACGGCTGGGTGGCGATCGGGGCGGTGGCGGTCATCTACGGCGCGACGGAGGTCGCGGGCGCCTACGGGTTCCTCGCCGCCTTCGCGGGCGGGATCGGCTTCCGCCGCTACGAGCACACGCACGAGCGCAACCGCGGCGTGCACGACGGCGCGGAGATCGTCGAGGACGTCGCGGAGCTCGCGCTCATCCTCGTGCTCGGCTCCTGCGTCACCTTGACCGGCCTCGGCGTGCCCGGCGTGAGCGGCTGGGTGCTCGTGCCGCTGCTGCTCCTCGTCATCCGCCCCGCCGCGGTGCTGCTGAGCCTCGTGCGCACGCGCGAGTCGCTGCGCGAGCGTGCGTTCGTCGGCTGGTTCGGCGTGCGTGGGATCGGCTCGCTGTTCTACGCGTCGGTGGTCATCGGGGTCGGGGCGTTCAGCGAGGGGGAGACGCGGATCATCTTCTGGACGGTCGCCGTGGTGGTCATCGTCTCCATCGCCGTGCACGGCATCAGCGCATCGCCGCTGACGCGCCGGTGGCTCCCCGACTGATGGCCGTCGTCCTCACCTGGAACGTCCAGGGCCGGGTCCGCGGCATCGTCGAGCAGGCGACCGCGCTCGCCGGGCGGCGGTGCGACGTCGTCGCCCTGCAGGAGGTGCGTGCGACGGCGCTCGCCGGGTGGGAGGCGGCGCTCGCGCACCTCGGCTACCCCCATGTCGCCGGCACGCTGCCGCCCGACGGCGCGCCGCGCGCGCCCGAGCGCCGCCTCGGCGTCGTCATCGCCAGCAGGACGCCGATCGAGACGCTCCCGGCGGCCGAGGTCCCGTGGCCGGAGCGCTACCTCGTCGCACGCACCTGGCTCGACGGCCGAGGTCGTCGAGGTGCACAACGTCCACGCGCCGATCAGCCAGAAGGCCGACATGGTGAAGGTCCGCACGCTCGAGGCCGTCCACGCCGCGCTCGCGACCGGCTCCGACGTGCCGCGCGTGCTCGTCGGCGACCTCAACACCCCGCGCTACGAGTCGCGCGAGGGGGACGTCCAGTCGTTCGCGCGCACGCGCGCCGGCCGCATCCGCCCGTCGCACGGCGAGCGCCACGACCACGCGGAGCTCCTGCTCATCACCGGGCTCGGGGAGCACGGCTACGTCGATGCGTTCCGCGACCTGCACGGCTACGCCCGGCGCGACCGCAGCTGGCTGTATCCACACCGCAAGACCGGCTATCGGCTGGACCACATCATCGTCCGCGGTCTGGCGGTCGCGGCCTGCGAGTACGAGCACGCCTGGCGCGACGCCGGACTCAGCGACCACGCGGCGATGTGGGCGGATCTGAGAGCCCCAGCGCCGCCCGCCCGCGGCGGCGGCTAACGGACGGCGGTCGCGGCGGCGAGGTCGTGGCCGATCGCACGGGCCTCCGCGTGCGCGCGCTCGACGCGCTCCTCGAGATCCGGCGTGGGGTAGGTCGTGTGCAGCCGGACCTCGCGGACGTCGTCGATGCCGACGAACTCCAGCCAGCCGCGCAGGTAGGGCGAGGCGTCGTCGGTGCCGAAGGCGGGCGGCACGCCGGGCGACCAGACAGCGCTCGTGTGGACGACGACGGCGCGGCGGCCGCCGAGCAGGCCGTGGTAGCCCTCCGCCGGGTCGAAGCCGAACGCCAGGCCCGGCTGCGTCACGGTGTCGATGAAGAGCTTGAGCGCCCAGGGGAGGGCGTGGTTCCAGATCGGCGCGGCGATCACGACGAGATCGGCCGCCGCGAGGCGCTCCCAGACGGCGACGACGCCGTCCCACGCGTCCGCGTCCTCGCTCGGCACGGGCGCGCCGCCGATGACGGCCATCTTCGCGTCGGTCTGGCGCGCGCCGAACGGCGCGATGTCGGTGAACGCGTCGAGGCGGTCGACCTCGGCGCCGGGGTGCTCGGCGACGAAGGCGTCCACGACGCTGTCGGCGAGCGCGAGCGCGTAGGAGTCGCCGGCGCGGGGGGAGCCGCCGACGACGAGGACGCGGGGGGCGGTGGCGGTGATGGACATCGGGTCGTCTCCTGTGTTGCGGAACCGTGTTCCGGGATACCGTACCACACATGCGGAACCATGTTCCGCTACATTGACCCTGATGGCCACGACGCACGCACGACAACGCGAGGAAGCGGCGCGCAACGAGGCGAGGATCCTCGACACCACGCGCGCGCTCCTGCAGGCGGACGACGCCGGGTCCGTGGAGATCCGCGACATCGCCAGGGCGGCGGGCGTCGGGGTCGGGACCGTCTACCGGCGCTTCGGGGACAAGGCGACGCTGCTGGCGTCCGTGATCGGCGCGGACGAGCAGCGGCTGCAGGACGCGCTGCTGTCCGGGCCGCCGCCGATCGGCCCCGGCGCGCCGCCCGCGGAGCGCCTGACCGCGTTCCTCGATGCCCTGACGCGGCTGACGGAGGACAACCTCAACGTCCTGCTCGCCGTGGACACGGCCTCGGTGGGCCGCGTCCACGTCGGCGCGTACCGGGCATGGCGGCTGCACGTGGCCTACCTGCTCGGCGAGCTGCGCCCGGACCTCGCCGAGGCCGACCGCGGCTGGTACGCGGACGCGCTGCTGGGCCCGCTCGACAGCGGGGTCTACGCGTTCGCCCGCCGCGACCAGGGGCTCGACGTGGACGGGATCGCCGCGAACCTGCGCGCGCTGGCCGCCGCGATCGCCGCCGGCTTAGGCGGGCGCCCGCAGCACCACGACGCAGTTCTGCCCGCCGAAGCCGAACGCGTTGGCCACCGCCGTCCGCACCGTGGCGGGCCGCGCCTGCAGCGGCACGAAGTCCAGGTCGCAGGCGGGGTCCGGCGTGTCCAGGTTGATCGTCGGCGGCAGCATCCCGTCGCGCATCGCCAGCAGGCAGGCCATCGCCGACAGCGCGCCCGCGGCGCCGATGAGATGGCCGACCATCGACTTCGGCGAGCTGGCGGGGACGGCGTCCGCGGCGGCGCCGAACGCGGCCCGGATCGCGACGGTCTCGACGAGGTCGTTCGCGCGGGTGCCGGTGCCGTGGGCGCAGATGTAGTCGACGTCCTCGGGCGCGGTCCCGGTCCGCTCGAGCGCCAGGCGCAGCGCCGCCGCGGCCTGCGTCCCGCTGGGCTCGGGCGCGCTGATGTGGAACGCGTCGCTCGTCAGCGCGCCGCCGGCGACGGAGCCGTACAGGCGCGCGCCGCGGGCGCGGGCGTGCTCGGCGGACTCCACGACGAGGACGACCGCGCCCTCGCCGAACACGAAGCCGTCGCGGTCGAGGTCGAACGGGCGGCTGGCCTTCTCCGGCTCGTCGTTGCGCACCGACAGCGGCCCCATGTTGGCCAGCCCCGCGAACATCGCCTCGCCGATGCCCGCGTCGGTCCCCCCGGCGACGACGACGTCGGCCTCGCCGGCCAGGATGAGCCGCCGCGCCTCGAGCAGCGCGTAGTTGCCGCTCGCGCAGGCCAGCGCGCTGGCGGTCACCGGCCCGTGGGCGCCGAGATCGATGGCCACCTCGCAGGCGGCCATGTTCGGGATCGTCGCGGGGACGTAGTAGGCGCTGACGTCGCGCGGGCCGCCGGCGCGCAGCGCGTCGATGTTGACCTGCGTCTCCGGCACGCCGCCGACGGCGTTGTTGATGACGACGCCGAGGTCGTCGGCCTCCTCCTCGACGTACAGGCCGGCGTCGGCGACCGCCTCGCGCGCCGCGGCGACCGCGAGCTGCGAGAAGCGCGCCGAGCGCCGCGTCCGCTTCGGCCCGAGCAGCGCCTCGGGGTCGAAGCCGTGGACCTCGCCGGCGATCCGCACCGGCAGGGCGGAGGCGTCGAAGTGCGTGATCGGCCCGATCCCGGACCGTCCCGCGAGCAGTCCCTCCCACGTCGTCGGGGCATCGAGACCCAGCGGTGTGATGGCGCCGATCCCGGTGACGACGACGTCGCCGGTCATGGTCGTTGCAGGAGACCCTCCGCGGCCTCCCTGCGAGCCTGCTCACGGACCTGGTAGTGGACCTTCTTGCCCGTGGCGGTCACCGGAAGGGCGTCGACGAAGCGGTACGCGCGCGGGCGCTTGTAGCCCGCGAGCATCGGGTGCGACACGCAGTGCGCCTCGCAGGCGGCGGCGTCGACACCCGGGTCGGACCGGCACGACGTAGGCGACGACGAGCTCGCCCCAGCGCTCGTCGGGCACCCCGACGACCGCGGAGTCGGCGATCCCCGGGTGCTCGTTGAGGACGCTCTCGACCTGCGTCGGGTGCACGTTCTCCCCGCCGGAGATGATCATGTCGTCCTTGCGGCCGACGATCGTGACGTACTCGTCCTCGTCCCACGTCGCGAGGTCGCCGATGTAGAGCCAGCCGTCGCGGAAGCGCGCGGCCTGCTCCTCGGGCTGCCCCACGTACGCGTAGCCGGACTTCACCGACCGCACGACCACCTCGCCGACCTCCGTGCCGTCCTTCGCCACGTGGTCGTCCGGAGCGGCGGTGCGGTCCTCGTAGACGCGCACGACGGCGACGTCGTCGTCCGTGCACGCACGCCCGGCCGAGCCCGCGTGGTCGGGGAGGTCCGCCGGGCGCAGGAACGTGTTCCAGAACGCCTCCGTGGTCCCGTAGCCGTTGAAGATGCGGGCGGTGAGCAGCTCCTGGTAGCGCAGGCACGAGGCGCGATCCAGCGGGGCGCCCATCGTGACGATCCCGTGCAGGCTCGACAGATCGCGCGGGCGCTCCTGCTGCTCGGCGCTGAGCAGGGCGAGGTTCGTCGGGGCGCCGATGAGGAAGGTCAGCGCGTGCTCCTGGACCCAGTCGAGGACGACGGCGGGGTCGAACGCGCGCAGCGGCACCGCCTCGGCGCCGACGTAGAAGACCGGGTTGGGCCCGCCGGAGTACAGCCCGCCGCGGTGGAACCAGGGCGTCATGTTCAGCGTCCGGTCCTCGGGCGACAGCGGGAAGTGCATGATCACGTCGTGGGCGGAGAGCACCTCGACGGCCGCGTTGAGGGACACGCCCTTGGGCAGGCCGGTCGTGCCGGACGTGTACAGCCGCGTGGTCTCGTCGTAGATCGTCGCGCCCGCGGGAGGCTCGGGCACCGGGCCGCTCCCGCGCAGCAGGTCGTCGAAGGACGACTCGCCCACGACCGCGAGCAGCGCCGGCCGGTGCTCCGCGCGGGCGAGGGCGTCGGAGGCGATGGTCGCCAGCGCGGCGTCGTACACGAACGCGCGGGGGCGGCTGTCGTCGAGCACGTACGCGGTCTCGCCCGACGAGAGGCGGAAGTTGATCGGCGACGCGACGGCGCCGAGGCGCTGCGCCGCCAGCCACAGCAGGGCGAACTCGGGGCAGTTGTAGAGCTGGAAGACGACGACGTCGCCGGGGCCGACGCCGGCGTCGGCGAGCCCCGCCGCGAGGCGGCCGACGTCGGCCCAGAGCTCGGCGTACGTCCAGCGCCGGCCGCTCGCGGGATCGTGCAGCGCGGGGCGCGAGGCGAACCGGTGGCTGTTGCGGTCGACGCCCGCGACGTAGGTGAAGTGATGCTCGAAGACCTCGCGGAAGGCCGTGGGGTCGTAGCGGTGGATCACGTCGCTCACGCCGCGGGACGCTAGTCGAGTGCGGTTATCGCACGCGGTACCCCAGGGTCGTGTCCCAGTGCAGGTCGCTCGTGTACGACGGGAGCGGTGCGTCGGCGTCGGAGGCCGGCACGCCCTTCTCCGTCGACGGCGGGCAGATCGCGATGTACCGCGCGTAGCCGCCCAGGCCGCCCTTGAACTTGGGGAAGCCGAAGGAGACGAGGCAGCCGGTCGCCGGCACGCCCTCGAGGTTCGCCACGCCCTCCGCCTGCGCGTAGCCGTTGTGCATGAGCCAGGCCTCGCCCTCGAGCGTCGGGGTGGTGTCGGTGTCGAGCGGCTCGTGGCCGTGGAACAGGATGTGGCGCTGGAGGTGCAGGAACTCCAGCGTGTCGAGCGCGACGCTCGGGAAGTTGCCGTCCGCCGCCAGCGCCTTGGCGGCGACCGGGTCGTCGGTCCAGCGCTTCGACCAGTCCGAGCGGACCATGACGACCGAGCCCGCCGGGATGCGGCCGTGCTCGTGCTCCCATGCCTTCACGTCGGCCACGGTGAGGAAGTACTTCGGGTTGCGCGCCACCTGCTGGGACACGTCGATGACGACGAGCTTGCGGACGGAGTAGCTGCCCGGGATCTCGTCGATGGCGGCCTGCTCGGGCGCCCAGTGGGCGGGCGGGTCGAACTGCGTGCCGAACTGGTCGGTCGCCAGCGTGTAGGAGGTCGCCTCGAAGCCGTCGTTCGCGTACGTGTACGCCTGGCCGGTCGCCGGGTTCACGGCGGGCCGGAACACGGAGGGGCCGAAGCCCGACCAGACCGGCATGTTCGGCGTGATCGTGTGCGTGAGGTCGATGTACTTCGCGCCGGCGAGGCCCTCGTCGTAGACCCTCCAGAGATCGCCGCCGCCGGTCGCGCCCGCGCTCGCCGGGACCCCGAGGGCCGCCGTCGCCACTGCGAGCACCGCCAGCCTCGTCCGCCTGCGCATGAGTCGCCTCCCCGGTCGGTTTGAGCAGGTTGGTATCCGGCGGGAGCCGGTCTCATTCCCGTCGGCGCCAGCGGCTATGTTCCGCCGCGTGAGCGATCGCGAGATCCTCGAGTGGGCCGAGGTCGGCCCTGCGACGCGGGCGCTCGCCGAGGCCGTGCACGCCGACGGCTGGGAGCCGGACGTGATCCTCGCCATCGCCCGCGGCGGCCTGCTCGTCGCCGGCGCGCTCGGCTACGCGCTCGGGGTGAAGAACACCTGGACGATGAACGTCGAGTTCTACACCGGCGTCGACCAGCGGCTGGACCTGCCGATGATCCTGCCGCCCGTGCCCGACCTCGTCGATCTCGAGCACGCGCGCGTGCTCATCGCCGACGACGTCGCCGACACCGGCCTGACGCTGCAGACCGTCCACGACTTCTGCGGCGAGCGGGTGGGCGAGGTGCGCAGCGCGGTGCTCTACGAGAAGTCGCGCTCGGTCGTCAGGTGCGACTACGTCTGGCGCCGCACCGACAGCTGGGTCGTGTTCCCGTGGAGCGCTCAGCCGCCCGTGGCGCGCCGTCTCGACGACCGAGGCCTAACGCCCGATCCGCATCTGCCCCCACGGGCCGCCGTCGCCGGCAGGCGACGGTGTCCGGCGCGAGGAGGACGACGAGCGCGGCCCCGACGGCGAGCGCGAGGAGCGCGAGGAGCAGCAGCAGCCAGGGCGAGCGGAGGACGTCGGAGAGTCGGGCGATCGGCATGGGCGGCACGATCGGTCGACGCGGTTGCGCGGCGGCAACGCCGCGGCAACAACATCTGTAGCGTCGCGTCATGTTGGTTCGGCGAGCACGGCGGCGACACAGGCGCCTCCCAGGAGCTGGGGCCGACGACGTCCTACGGGTGGCTGCTGGACATCCCGGAGGACCAGGTGGGCGCCCGCCTGCCCTCCGGGGCCGCCGACGCGCTCCGCGCGCTGGGTGAGGCGATCGCTGTGCGGGACGCAGGCCCGCCGGGCGAGTCGACGATCCCCGCGGTCTACACGTACTGGGGCCAGTTCATCGATCACGACGTCACGGCGGGCACCGACACCGACACGCCCGAGATGGGCCTCGCATGGCCGATCCCGCACCGTCCCGACGACGTGACCGCGATGCTGCGCAACCTGCGCCGACCGCGCCTGGACCTCGACACCGTCTACGGCGACGGCCCCGAGGGCGCAGATGCACGTCTCTACGACGGACCGTGTCTGCGAGTCGGGACGGTCAGCGATCTCGGCGACGGCGCGCCGATCCCGCCGGAGGACGACCGTGAGCGGGACCTGCCGCGCCTCGGACCGCTGCTCGACGCCGGGGTCATCACGGACGACGACATCCCGCTCGACCTGCGCAACGCTCCGCATCGTCGGTCGATCGCCTGCATCGGCGACCTACGCAACGACGTGAACCTCCTCACCGCGCAGCTCCATGTCGCGTACCTGCGCTTCCACAACCGCGTCGTCGAGCGCATCCGTGCCGCACCCGCCGACTTCGGCCTCGCAGGTCCGCAGGACCCGGGGCTGTTCGATGTCGCACGCAGGCTGGTCCGGTGGCATCACCAGTACCTCGTGCTGCACGACTACCTCGAGCGCGTGACGGAGCCTGGCACCGTCACGCGGATGCTCGCCGACGGGCCGCAGCACTACCGCCCGTTGCCGGACGGTGAGCTGTGGATGCCGCTCGAGTTCGCGGCGGCCGCGTCCCGCTTCGGTCACTCGATGATCCGCGACTCGTACGACCTCAACCGCAACCACGGCCTGGGCACGCTGGAAGGCGCCACGACGACGGAGCTGCTGTTCCAGTACACCGGGCAGGGCGCGGAACGCCTGGCGCAGAACCCGTCGATGAGCCAGCTGCTCCCGTTCAGGGGCAGGAGCGAGGTTCTTCCGGCCGACATGGTCTGGGAGGCCGATCGCCTGTGCGACGAGAGCGGGTCGCACCCGGCTCGGCTCGCCCGGCGCATCGACTGGCGCATCTCCGCGCCGCTCGGCAACCTGGCGAACAACCTCGGGGAAGGAGCGGACGACGCCCTCCGGAGGTTGCTGCGCCAGCTGCCCCAGCGCACCCTGCTGCGGGGCTACGTGCTGAGCCTCCCGACGGGCCAGGCGGCCGCGGACGCGCTCGACGTCCAGCAGCTCACGGCGGACGAGCTGGATGACCCGCGGCTTCCGGAGCTCGCGGCCGGCGGCTTCGTGAAGCAGACGCCGCTCTGGTTCTACGTCCTACGGGAGGCCGAGATCCAGGGTGGAGGCAATCATCTCGGGCAGGTGGGCAGCCGCATCGTCGCCGAGACGATCGTCGGGCTGCTGAAGGGCGACCCGACGTCGTATCTCAACGCCGACACGCCCTGGCATCCGTGCCAGGGCGTGTTGCTGCACGACGGTCGCGCGATCCTCACGATCCGCGACTTCCTGCAGTTCTCGGGGATCCCGGCGTAGCGCTCGCTAGTGACCGAGGCCGACGGTGCCCTCCGACGGGCCGCCGTCGTACCGCGGCGGGGTCGCCTTGCCGTGGACGGCCGCCCGGCGCTCCTCGCTCTGTGCGCTGATCGACTCGACCTGGGCCGGCGTGGCGCCCACTCCCTGCGACGCCGCGCGGGCGGGGTCGTTCGAGTCGGTGGCCAGCAGCACGACGACGACGGCCAGTGCCGCGACGGCGAGCATCGCGACGGCCAGCAGCGCCTTGATGTGGCGGTAGTGGGAGCGAAGGACGACTGCGGGGTGCTGCTGTGGGATCGGCTGCCCCATGACTGCCTCCTGAATCGGGAACGTTCGGTGTGGAGCGCAGCCTCCGCCTCGCCGGTAGCGACCCGGCAACAGCCCGGCAACAGGCATGGCGCGGTGGGTCCGGGGTCATGTACGGTCGGCCGAACCGCCCCGAGACGTGACCCGCCATGGAATTCCGAATCCTCGGACCGCTCGAGGTCCTCGAAGGGGACCGGTCGTTGGCGCTCGGGGGAAGTCGCCAGCGCGCGCTGCTGGCGGTGCTGCTCCTCCACGCGAACGAGACGCTCAGCACGGACGCGCTGCTCGACGAGCTGTGGTCCCAGCGACCGCCCGCGACCGCGGCGAAGACCGTGCAGGTCCACGTGTCGCGCCTGCGCAAGGCGCTCGCCGTCGACGGGCGGACCGGGCCGATCGTCACCCGCGACCACGGCTACCGCCTGGAGGCCGACCCCGAGCAGATCGACGCACGGCGCTTCGAGCGGCTCGTCGCCGAGGCGCGGGGCGATCTCGACGCCGGCGAGCCGCGACGCGCGGCGGCGACCCTCGAGGAGGCGCGCGCCCTCTGGCGCGGGCCGCCGCTCGCCGACCTCGCCTACGAGGCGTTCGCCCAGAGCGAGACCGCGCGCCTCGCCGACCTCCGGGTCGCGGCGACCGAGCTGCACGTCGAGGCGCGCCTCGCGCTCGGCGCCCACGCCGAGGTCGTCGGGGAGCTCGAGGCGCTCATCGCCGAGCACCCGTACCGGGAGCGCCTCCGCGGCCAGCTCATGCTCGCGCTGTACCGGTCCGACCGCCAGGCCGAGGCGCTGCAGGCCTACCAGGACGCCCGGCGCGCGCTCGTCGACGAGCTGGGCATCGAGCCGGGCGAACGGCTGCGCGAGCTCGAACGAGCGGTGCTGGCACAGGACCCGGCCCTCGCGCTGCCGGTCGCGCAGCCCGATCGGTCGCCCCCGGCGGCGCCCGCGGCGCCGCGCCGACGCCACCCGCAGGCTCGTGAGCGTCCTCGTCGCGGGCGTCGCGCCGGACGATCCGGAGGCGCTGCACGCGCTGCTCGAGCGGTTCGCGGGGGTCGTCGGCCGGCACGGCGGCGAGGCGGAGGGGACGACCGGCGACGCGATCGTCGGCGTCTTCGGCCTCACCGAGCTGCACGAGGACGACGCGCTGCGCGCCGCGCGGGCCGCGCTCGAGATCCGCGACCTGGCGCCGGTCCGCGTCGGGCTCGACGCCGGCGAGGCGTTCGTCGGCGCGGACGCGCGCCGCGCGACCGGCGAGCCGTTCGCCGCCGCGGCGGCGCTGCAGGCGGCTGCGGCGGACGGGGAGATCCTCGCCGGCGACCCGGATCGCCGATCTGCTCGGCGCGTCTACGGAGCTCGAGGCCGGTCCACCGGTCCCGTCGCGCGGCGCCGAGCTCGCGTCGTCGCGCCTGCTGCGGCTGCGCACGGAGGCCCCGGCGCCGGCGAGCGCGTTCGTCGGCCGGGACGGGGAGCTCGCCGCGCTGCGCGACGCGTACCGCCGCGCACGCGAGGAGGGCGCGCTCGTGGCCGTGACGGTGACCGGGCCCGCGGGCATCGGCAAGTCGCGGCTGGTCCGGGAGATGCTGGACGACATCGGCGACGACGCGACGATCGCGATCGGCCGCTGCCTGTCCTACGGCGAGGACGTCGCCTACCGTCCGCTCGCGGAGATCGTGCGCCAGCTCGGCGGGGAGCAGCCCGCGGCCGGGATCGCGGCGCTGCTCGACGGCGACGAGGCGCTCACGGGCTCGGTGCTGCGCGCCGTCGGCCTCGGCGACGGCGCGCCGGTGCAGGCCGACGAGACGTTCTGGGCGGTGCGGCGGCTGCTGGAGCGCGTCGGCCGCCCGGCGCCCGCTCGTGCTCGCGGTCGACGACGTCCACTGGGCCGAGCCGACGCTCCTGGACCTCCTCGACTACGTCAGATCGTTCTCCGGCGCGCATCCGATCCTCGTCCTGTGCCTCGGGCGCCCCGAGTTCGTCGAGATGCGCCCGGGGTGGTTCGCGCCGGGCTCGGGCCGCACCGTCATCGCCCTGGAGCCGCTGGGGCACGGCGAGGCGCTCGAGCTCGTGCGCGACGTGCCCGGCGCCGCCGGGATCGTGCGGCGCGCCGAGGGCAACCCGCTGTTCCTCGAGCAGCTCGTCGCGATGGGAGCCGACGAGGGAGCACTGCCGTCGAGCATCCAGGCGGTCCTCGCCGCCCGCATCGAGCGCCTCGACGCCGACGAGCGCGACGTCCTCGAGCGCGCCTCCGTCGAGGGCGTGCGCTTCCACGTGGGCGGCTCGCACGCCGCGAGCCACCTCGCGTCGCTCGCGCGCAAGGGCCTCATCCGCGCCGATCGCTCGGGTCCGGACGCGTTCCGCTTCGAGCACGCGCTCATCCGGGACGCGGCGTACCTCGGCGTCCCGAAGGAGCGCCGCGCCGGCCTCCACGAGGAGGCCGCGGCCGTCGCGGTGCGAGGACGAGACCGCCGGCCACCACCTCGCGGAGGCCTGCCGCCTGCTGCGCGAGCTGGGGCGCGACGGCCCGCGCGAGCGCGAGCTGGCGGCGGGCGCGTCCGCACGGCTGGAGTCCGCCGGCGAGGCCGCGCTGCGCCGCGGGGACGCACCCGCGGGCGCGCGGCTGCTGGAGCGCGCCGCCGCGCTCGCACCCGGGAGCGCCGGAGCTGCTGCCGCGGCTCGGCGCCGCGCTGCTCGAGGCCGGCCGGCTCGCGGAGGCCGACGACGCGATGACCCGTGCGATCGAGGACCCGGGCGCCGACGACTGCGCTCCGGGCGCGCGCCCGGGTCGAGCGCGCGCTCGTGCGGCTGCAGACCGGCGAGGCCGGCGAGGCGCCGGGCGTGGTCGCCGACGAGGCGCTCGACGTGCTCTCCCGACGGCCGCGACGAACTCGGGCGCTGCCGGGCGTTGTACCTGCGCGCCGTCCAGGCGTGGATCGAGGGGCGCGCGGCTGCGGCGGACGACGACTGGGCGCGCGCTGCTGAGCACGCGCGCAGCGCCGGCGACGACGCGACGACGCTCGCGATCCTGAGCTGGCGCGCCTCGGCCGCGCTGCTTCGGCCCGATGCCGGTCGCCAGAGGCGATCGTGCGCTGCAGGCGGCTCGGCGAGGCAGGTCGCACACAGCGCGCTCGCCGGTCGCGCAGACTCTGCACCCGCTCGCGGCGCTGCACGCGATGGCGGGCGACCGCGACGAGGCCCTGCGCCTGATGCGCGACGCCGACGCGGTGCTGCTCGACGTCGGCGACCTGCGATCGCGTCGGTCGGTCAGGAGCCCGCAATGGTGGAGGTGCTGTGCGGGATGCCGGACGCGGCCGAGGCTCGGCTGCGAGCCGGGTTCGAGCAGCTCGAGGCGATGGGCGAGAAGGCCCTGCTGGCCGACACGGCGGGCGATGCTCGCCCGAGTCCTGCTACGACGGCGGCCGGCTGCGAGGAGGCGGACGAGGTCTGTGCGCGTCGCGAGAGCAGGCCGCCGCCGGACGAGGACCTGTCACGGCGCAGATCGGCTGGCGCGGCGTCGCGGGCGCGGCTGCTCGCCGCGCGGCGGACGCGTCGGCGAGGCCGAGGCGCTCGCGCGCGCAGCGGTGCGACTCGCCGCGGACACCGACTTCCTGGTGGCGCGTGCGGAGGCGCTCACCGAGCTGGGGACCGGTGCTGCGGCCGGGCGGGACGCGACGACGAGGCCGCCGCGGTGGTCGCGGAGGCGGTCGCGGTGTACGTGCGCAAGGGCGACGTCGTCTCGGCCGCCCGATGGCGGCGAGGACGAAGCGAAGGGAGCGGTCGCAATGGCGATGAAGTTCGCGACAGTGACAGCTCCTCGGTGACGACAACGGTCCGTGCGACGGGGCCGCTCACCGTGGACGAGGGCTTCGAGCTCAAGCGGCTCAACTTCATGCTGTCCCAGAAGGACGTCATGGTGGAGGGTGAGGGCGCATCTCGTCGACGGCGGCAACTGGAAGGGCGAGACCGACGGCACCTCGCTACGGCGGGGGAGTACGTGTACGCGGTCGGCGTCGCGGTACTCGTACACGACGCGTGGCCGACGGTGGTGCAGAACGTTCACCTGGTGCGAGCAGGTCGAGCTCACCGGTCCCTGAGACACGACGGCGTCCCGTGACTAAGATCCCGCCCCGTTTCCGACCTGGGGGATCCGGATGACCCGCGCTGCTGTCGCCGTCGTGCTCGCACTGCTGCTGTCCGCCGCATCGCTGACCGCGGTCGCGGCTGCGGACGACCCGCCGACGGCGACGGCCGCCGCGAAGTGCTCGTTGGCCGGCAAGGACCGCAAGCTCGGCCCGACGTACGTGACGTCGCTGTCGACGACGGGCGTGAGCTGCGCGACGGGCGAGAGCGTCGTGAAGGCCTACTACCGCTGCCGCATCCGAAACGGGGGCAAGAAGGGCCGCTGCACGAGCCGCGTGCAGGGCTTCAGCTGCACGGAGACCCGGGAGTCGATCCCGACGCAGTTCGACGCGAAGGTCCGCTGCCGCAAGGGCGACGACCGGGTCAACCACAACTACACGCAGTTCACCTGATCCGTTGATCCGCGCGGTCGGTGCCGGCGTCGTCGCGGCGCTCCTGGCGGTGCTCGCCCTGGCGCCGTCCGCGTACGCGTGCGACGCGGGGGCCAAGGTGCAGGCGTCGCACGGCGGCGCCGTCGGCGGCCGCGCGCCGCTGGTGATCGGCGACTCCACGATGATCTTCGCCGCGCCCGTGCTGGGCGGTCTCGGCCTGGATGCCGACGCCCACGGCTGCCGCGGGTTCAGCGACGGCGTGGGCATGCTCGCCGCGCGCAAGGCGAACGGCACGCTGCCCCAGGTCGCGGTCCTGGCGCTCGGGGCGAACGGCGGCGTGTCCTCCGGCGCGATCGGCAATGCGCTCGGCGTGATGGGACCGGATCGCGTGCTGGGCCTGGTCACGCCGCGCAACATCGCGAGCGCCGCCTCGGCGATGCGCACCGCCGCCGCGAAGCACCCGACGCGCATCCGCCTCATCGACTGGGTGTCGTTCAGCGCCGGGCACGGCGGCTGGTTCGCCGGCGACGGCCTGCACGTCACGCAGCAGGGCGCGAGCGCCTACGCCCACCTCATCAAGGACGCCATCGCGCCGCTCGCGTTCCCGCCCGTCGAGGACCTGAAGATGCCCGCGCGGGCGGCGGGGACGACGCGGTGCGGCGCCGTGCAGCGTGGCGGGAAGCGCTACCGCGTCTACGTCACGCTGCGCAAGGAGCGCATCACGTGCGCGCGCGCCCGGACCCTCGCGCGCACGAGCGGCCTGCGACTCGCCGGCTGGCGCGTCTACGACTGGCAGGGGACCGGCAACGGACCCTGGGCGTGGGTGCTGGCGCGCGCGGACCACGAGGTCGTCGTCGGGCTCGTCGCGGCCTGACGCCCGGCTCAGAGCCGTCGCAGCTTCTCCGGGTTGCGTACCGCGTCGATCCGCGTGACGCGGCCGTCGCTGACGATGAACGAGAGCGCCGAGCGATGCCCGTCGCGGTGCGAGAGCATGAGCCCGAGCCGCCCGTTGAGCCTGATCTCGGTCGGCTCGTGCCGGGACTTGCGGCCGAGTGCGACCCACGCGCGAGCGACGCGCCCGCCACCCCGCAGCGGCTTGCGCGCGGCGTTCGCGACCCCGCCGCCGTCCGACGTCCAGACGACGTCCGGGTCGAGCACCGCGAGCAGATCCTCCATGTCGCCCCCGGCGATCGCCTCCGCGAACGCGCGCACGGCGCGATCGTGCTCGTCGCGCGACGCCGCGAAGCGCGGGCTCTCCCGCGTGACGTGGCGCCGGGCGCGCGAGGCGAGCTGCCGCACCGCCTCGGGCGTGCGGCCGACCACCTCGGCGACCTCGCCGAACGGCACGTCGAAGACGTCGTGCAACACGAACGCCGTGCGCTCCGCGGGCGAGAGCTGCTCGAGCACGGTCAGCAGCGCGTAGCTGACCGACTCGTCGAGCGTGACGCGGTCCGCCGGGTCGTCGGACACGAGCGGCTCAGGGAGCCACGGGCCGACGTAGGTCTCGCGGCGTGCGCGAGCGGACCGCAGGCGATCGAGCGCCAGCCGGGCGACGACCGTCGTCAGCCAGCCGTCGAGGTTCTCGATCGCCTGCGCGTCGACGCGCTCCAGTCGAAGCCACGCCTCCTGCACGACGTCCTCCGCCTCGCCGAGGTCGCCGAGCTCGCTGTACGCGAGCCGGAGCAGGCGCGGGCGGGCCTCCGCGAAGCGCTCCGCGTCGGTCATGCGGCGATCCGCTCCCAGATCTCGGTGCCCGCGCGGATGTGCGGCGCCCAGCCCGTCGCGTCGCGCAGCCTGCGGCTCGACACGCGCTGCGAGCGCGCCATCGGGCCGTCCTGCGGCGTCTGGGGCCGCAGGGCCGCGACGCCGGCGGCGGCGGCCAGCGCGGCATCGATCTCGGCGTTCGTCGGCGGGTCGGCGTCGGCGACGTTGTACGTCCCCATCGGTGCGCGCAACGCCGCGACGATGGCCGCCGCCGCGTCGTCGAGCGCGAGCGTCGGCCGGTAGGCACCGGGCGGTCCCACCGCGATGGAGGCGCCGCCGCGCGCGGCCTCCAGCGCGGCGAGCGTCGATCCGCTGTCGGCTCCGGTGAAGAGCCCGAACCGCAGCACGACCGTCTCGCCGTCGAACAGCTCGTGCGCGTTGCGCTCGGCGGTCAGCGCCGTCGTCGTCACGCCGCCGCCGGCGACCGGCGCGTCCTCGTCGAGCCAGGCGTCGCCGCCGTCGGCGTAGACGAAGGCGATCGACTCCTGGACGAGCCGTCGCACGCCCGCCTGCTGGGCCGCGCGCGCGATCGTCGCCGACGCCTCGGTGCGGATGCGGTCGTTCTCCTCCCAGGCGGACGGGTCCGCCATGCGATCGGCGCTCGGGATGTGCGTCAGCACGTTGACGACGGCCTGCGCTCCGTCGAACGCACGGCGCAGGGACGCCGCGTCGAACACGTCGGCCTCGACGGCGCTCGCGCCGAGGCTCTCGAGCCGCTCGCGGCCGCGCGCGGAGCGCGTGACGCCCTTGACGTCGTGGCCTGCGGCGAGCAGCTCGCGGACGGCGCGCTGCCCGATGACGCCTGTGGATCCGGTGATCACGATCTCGTTCATGCCGGACTGACGACGTAGCCGGCCGGATCGTGACATCTACGGTCCGAAGTCGCGGTCCACCGCCCGCAGGACCGCATCCGCCGCGATGCGTGCGCCCGCGTCGTTGAGGTGCACCCCGTCCGGCTCGCGGACGATCGTCTCGCGCCCGCGGACGCTCATCGCGGCGCGGTAGCGGCCGCCCGGCGTGAAGATCGCGCCCATGTCCAGCACGCGGACCTGCGCGCGGTACGGCTCCGCCGCCACGGTGATCGCGGCGTTCACAGCACGCGTGATCCTCGCCCGCGCGGCGTCGCGCGGCTGCGGCAGCAGGAGCCAGTAGACCCGCGCCGCGCCGTTGCGGCGGTACACGTTCATCATCGAGCGCGCACGGAACGCGTACTGCGACGCCCACGCGCCCCCGCAGCACTCCGCCTCCTTGCCGCCGACCTCGATCGGGAAGCCCTCGTTCGCCCCGAGGAACATCACGACGGCCTCCGGGCGGTCCTTGCGCGTCTGCGCGACCGAGAGCTTGCCCCAGTCGAGCAGGTCCGACTTCGAGATGCCGGTCCCCAGCCGCGCGTCGCGGACGACGCGCACGCCGTCGCGACCGGCGAGGTCGCGGGCGAGCTCGGCGTCGAGCGGCTGGCTGAGCGAGTCGCCCGTCACCAGCAGCGTCTTCAGCGGCGCCGGCCGCGCGGGCTTCTCGCCGAGCGCGCCGGGATCGAAGGCGTCGGGCGTGACGGGGGGCACGGCCGCCGCGTTGGCGCCGCCGCCGGCGAAGACGCTGGGGCCGGATCCGAGGTCCTCGTCGGACGAGAGGCCGCTCGTGAGGCTGCTCACCGCGTCGGCGAGCGGCAGGCGGTCGGCGATCCAGCCCGTCGGCTCGCCGACCGCGAGCACGACGGAGCGCACGATCCCGCGGTTCATCTCCTCGCCGGCCGAGCGCACCGACGCCCCCGCCAGCAGCACGAGGGCGACCGCCGCGAGCAGCACGCAGAGGATCGCCTCGCGCGCGCCCGCGCGCCGTGCCGTGGGCGTTTCGTAGAGGGAGTTGTCGGGGACGCTCGTGTCGGTCATCTCAGAACTGGAAGTAGATGAACGGCGGGACGCCCTGGCTGGGGACCGTCGCGCCGACGAGCAGGATGACCGATGCGAGGCCCAGGCCGAGCGTCACGGGATGGCGGCGCTGGACCCACGACCGCATCCGCTGGCGCCAGTCGCGCGGCACGGCCTGGACCACGAACACCGCGAGCACCGCCAACACGACGGGGACGCTCCACAGCGTGGCGGGGCCGGGGTGCGCGAGCCGCGAGAGGAACTCCCCGACCGCGGCGAGGTCGGGCGACCGGAACAGGATCCACCCGAGCACCACGACGTGCAGCACGACGAACCACCGCAGCCACACCGGGACCCTCGCAAGCCGTCGCTCTCCGACCGCGTGCTCCACCGAGAGCCCGGCCCCGTGCAGCGCGCCCCACAGCACGAAGGTCCACGCCGCGCCGTGCCACAGGCCGCCGAGCGTCATCGTGATCATGAGGTTCACGTACGTCCGCGCCCGCCCCTTCCGGTTGCCGCCGAGCGGGATGTAGAGGAAGTCGCGCAGGTAGCGCGAGAGCGTGATGTGCCATCTGCGCCAGAACTCGCGGAGGCTCAGCGAGATGTACGGCCGGTCGAAGTTCTGCGGGAAGACGAACCCCATGAGCAGCGCCAGGCCGATCGCGATGTCCGTGTAGCCGGAGAAGTCGCAGTAGATCTGCGCGGCATAGGCGTAGGAGGCGAGCACGACGTCCTGGGCCGAGTACGCCTGCGGGACGGCGAAGACCGGGTCGACCACCTCCCGCGCCAGGTAGTCGGCGATCGCCACCTTCTTGACCAGCCCGACGGCGATCAGCGACACCGCCGCACCGACGGCGACGTCGGAGCGCTTGCGCGGCGTCGCGAGCTGGGGGATGAACTCCCGCGCCCGGACGATCGGCCCCGCCACGAGGTGGGGGAAGAACGTCAGGTAGATCGCGAAGTCGAACAGCGAGGCGGGCGGGATCAGCCCGCGGCGCACGTCGACGACGTACGAGATCGCCTGGAACGTGAAGAAGCTCACGCCGATCGGCAGCGCCAGGGAGAGCAGCGGCAGCGGCAGGCCCAGGCCGGCGGCGTCGAGCAGGTCGCCGATGTCCTCGACGAAGAACCCGTAGTACTTGAAGATCCCGAGCACGCCGAGGTCGATGACGACCGCCGCGGCCATGATCTGCTTGCTGCGCCGAGGGTCGTCGCGGACGCGGTGGATGAGCCGGGCGGCGACCTGGTTGGCGATCGTCAGCGCCGCGAGCAGCGCGCAGAAGCGCCAGTTCGCCGCCGCGTAGAACACATAGCTCGCCGTGAGGATGAACGGCTTCCATGCCTTCGGATGCGGCATGAGCGCCCACGAGGCCGTGAGCACCACGCAGAAGAAGATGGCGAACTGGACCGTGGGGAAGAGCACGACGGGCGCGAGACCCTAAACCCGTTCGCTCAACCTGTGCGCCTTGCAGCCGATCTCACAGGTGTGACATTCGTGCGCGTCGCGCTGCTCCTCGCCCTCGCCGCTCTCTCCACCGCCGTCGCCACCGGCTGTGCCGCCGACTCCTCCGCTCCCGCGAAGGCGAATCTGCGCGCGCCCGTCGAGCCGCCCGCCGCCTCCCCGTTCGTCACGATCGACAGCCCCGGCGACCGTGCGGTCACCGCGCGCCAGGACGTCCTCGGCATCCGCGCGATGGCCGATGTCGCGGGCCGCGGCAACGCCGGCGACCTCGTCCAGGTCAACACCGGCTGCGACGACCCCCGCTGCGCGGCCGGCACGCAGGTCGACGCCGCCGGGCACTGGACCGTCCGCGTGCTCCTGAAGGCGACGAAGAGCTACCCCCGGGTCCGCGTCGTCGCCCAGTCGGGCGCGCAGGTCGCGATCTCCCTGGCCCGCCTCGGGCTCCCGGAGGCGAAGACGGCCTCGCGCAAGCACGCGCGGACGCGCACCGCCCGCCGCGCCGCGAGCAGCACGACGACTCCCGCCACGACCTCGCCCGCTGCGACGAGCGCCGCCGCCGCACCGGCGTCGCCGTCCTCCTCCTCCGCGAACCTCACCCCGTCGCGCATGGTGCTCGTCGGCGACTCGCTCGCCGTCGGCATCCAGTCCCCGCTGACGAACGCGCTGAGCGGCTGGTCGCTGACGACGAACGGCCGCGTCAGCCGTCCGCTGGCCGAGGGCATGGGCATCGTCCGCGGCATGTCCGAGCGCCCGCCCGTCCTGGCCATCAGCCTCTTCACGAACGACGCGCCCGGCGCGGTGGACACGCTGCGCTCGGCGGTCCGCGAGACCATCACCCGCCAGGCCGGCCACGGCTGCGTCGTCTGGGCGACGATCGTGCGACCGGCGGTCGGCGGCGTGACCTACGCCCGCGCGAACCAGGCGCTCGCCGAGCTGGCCGCGGAGAACCCCGCGGTCATGAAGCTCGTCCCGTGGGCGCAGCAGGTCGAGGCGCACCCCGAGTGGCTGGCGTCCGACGGCGTGCACGCGACCCCCGCCGGCTACTCGGCGCGGGCGCAGATGTACGCCGAGGCCGCCCGCTCCTGCGCCTGATCAGCGCAGGCCGTCGCGCCGCATCGCAGCGACCACCAGCGACGCCGCGACCCGGTCCCCCGCAGGGGTGAGGTGGACGCCGTCGGCCTGGCGCAGCGCCTGGCGGAAGCGACCGCCAGGGCTGATGGCCGGGACGAGGTCGACGATCCGAACGGTCGCGGGGTAGGCCTGGGCCGCGCGCTGGAGGGCCTGGTTCACCCCCGTGAAGATCTGCGCGAACGCCGCCCGTCGCGGCACCGGCAGGGTCAGCCAGTAGACGCGGCCCGCGCCCGCCCGCGAGTACGCCGCCATCATCGACCGGGCGCGCGCCGCGTAGGCGTCGACCCACGCCTCCGAGCAGCACGGCTCCTGGCCGCCGCCCGGCCCGGGCAGCCCGAAGCCGTCGTTGGCGCCGAGGAACACCACGGTGGCGTCCGGGCGCTGAGCGCGCGCGAGGCGACGTGCCTGCGCGGGCCAGTTCAGCAGCGACGGCTTCGTGATGCCGGTGCTGACGTGCGTGTCGCTGCGGAGCTCGGCTCGGGGCAGGCGGTCGCCGAGCGCGGTGTCGAGGACCTGCATCATCGAGTCGCCGGCCGCGAGCACGCGGAGGCGACCCTGCCGCGGGCGGACCCGCAGCGCGACGCTCTGGGAGGGCGTCGACGGCGCGGTCAGCGTGATCGTCGCCGCCCCGGCGCGGACGGGCCAGAGGCGGATGTCGCGCGCCCGCGCGCCGGGCGTCGCCGACGCGCACCCGACGTCGCGACCGCGCATCCGCAGGCAGGCGATCGTCTTCGTGCCCCCGACGCGCCAGCGATCGGTCACGCGCACCGTGGCGGCCCGGCCGGCACGGGCGGTCCGCGGCGCGCGCAGCGCGAAGCGGTCCGCGCAGGACGGGGTCGTGACCGTCGCGCCGACCGTCGTACCGCCGGCGGCAGCGGTGATCGTGCGCGTCGTCGCGTCACAGCGCCAGGGCGAGAGATGCCGGACGACCGCCGTGCCATCCGCCCGGACGGTCACGCCGCGCACCGTCTGCCCGGCCTCCGCGAGCGTCACCCGGGTGCCGGGAGCGCCCGCGACGCGGACGGTGATCCAGCCCGTCTCGGTCGCCTCCGCGGTCAGCGCCAGCGGCGGTGCCTGGGCCTGCGCGACGCCTGCGCCCGCGAGCATCGCTGCGACGGCGGCGACGACGATCGCGCGGCGGGCTGGCATCGGCGCAGGGTACGGGCTAGACCAGCTCGGCGACCTCGACGAGATCCCCCGCGACCGCGTCTGCGCCCGCCGCGAGCAGCTCCGCCGCCGAGAACCAGCCCGTCGTGACCGCGATGCAGCGCACGCCGTCGGCCTGCGCGCACGCGACGTCCAGCGGCGTGTCGCCGATCACGACCGCCTCCTCGCGCGGCACGTTCCCCGCGCGCTCCCGCGCGATCCCGGGAAGCCGCGAGCGCAGCTCGTGGTCGGAGGCGAAGCCGCCGGGGACGCCGTCGAGCCAGCCGCCCAGCCCGGCCCTGCCGAGCTTCAGCCGCGCGATCGGCTCCAGGTTGCCGGTGACGAGCGCGAGCCGGTGGCCGGCGTCGCCGAACGCCTGCAGGCCGTCGTGGACGCCCGGGAGCACGGTGTCGGCCAGCGACCCCTCGCACAGGCGCTCGTAGGCCCGCGCCGCCGACGCGCACAGCTCGTCCATGCGCTCGTCGACCTCCGCCGCGTCGACGGGCTCGCGGGAGAGCATGTCGCGCATGATCCAGCGGTCGGTGCGGCCGGCGACGTCCGTCGGCGGCGTGCTCGGGGCCGCGCCGAACACCTCCCGGATCGCCGCCTCCAGCGAGCGCTGGTGGGCGTCCGTCGCGCCGCGGACGAGCGTCCCGTCGATGTCGAGCAGCAGCAGCACGGGAGCGAGCGTAGGCCCCGAGCACGGACACGCCGGATCCTGAGAGGGTTGGCGACACCGGGGGCTACGTATGCCGAGACGGGCGAAATGCAGTACCGCCGTACTGAGGTCACGGGGTCCCGGGTGCAAGAGGCTGCGCAGCGTGGAATCGCTCAACGCCCGATCCGACCCGGAGAAACCATGACCCGCCGCGCCACCACGTCGCTCGCCGCCGCGCTGACCGCCGCCCTGCTGGCCGTCGCCGTCCCCACCGCCGCTCATGCGCAGTCCGGCCCGACCGCAGGTGCGGCCGGGGTGGAGGCGACCGTCTCCATCGACAACTGCCAGGTCAAGCGCAGCCGCAACGCCGGGGGCTTCACCTACTTCTACTGCGCGGTCTCGTCCGACACGATGCCCGGAGGCTCGGGCTCGGTGAAGTACTCGGTGAACCTGCCCGTGTACACGCCCCGCTCGGGCGGGACGTGGAGCAAGAAGACCGGGACGGTGCAGGTCGGCGCCGGCGCGCAGGTCCTCAACCTGAAGTTCGCCACACGTCGGTCCGTCTCGCAGGTCCGCAACACCCTGCGCGTCACCCTCAGCGACGCGCAGGGCCTGAACATCGTCGACGGCACCGCCTCGGCGGCTCCCGCGACCACCTGACGTCCGCTGTCCATGTCCATCCACCCCGGAGGTCGATTCATGTCCGTCCGTCCCGCCCGCCGTCGACGCCCCGTGCTCGCGGCCCTGTCCATCGCCCTGGTCGCGAGCCTCGCGATCTTCGCGGGCAGCGCCCGCGCCGACGGCGTGGGCAGCAACCCGCAGATCCAGTGGCACGCGGCATTCAGCTCCGGGCAGTCGACCGGGCTCACCGTCGGGACGCCGATCGTCCTGAGCTACGCCAACCCGGCAGCGAACACCTCCGTGCGGCAGTTCTGCTGGAGCCCGGCGCCGATCGACCGACCCGCGTGCGGGACGTCGAACATGGCCGCGCCCGCACAGTCGGGCACGCAGACGATCACGGCGACCCTCGCCAACGGCCAGACCGTGTCGACCCAGCTGCAGGTCTCCCAGGCCAACACCGAGCTGCAGAACGGCGGCACCTACGCGCCGCCGGTGCTCTACACGTCGACGTGTGCGATCGCGCTCTCGGGCGACGCGAGCCTGAGCGAGACCGTCGGCCAGCTCACCACCGGCCAGCAGGTCGGCGGCTACTACCAGCCGCGGCCCTCGGTCACGCAGGTGTTCGACTACTCGACGAACACCGCGGGCTTCATGCCCACGGCGTGCCTCGCCGGCGCGGCGGACGACACCGTGTCCTACCAGCGCACCGTCAAGCTGAAGTCCAACCACACCGGCACCTACCGGCTGAACGTGCCGGACTCGTTCAAGCCGATCACGGACGCGACGCCGCTCGCCTACCAGCTGTACCGCGGCAACCAGGTCGGGTCGGGCGTCGGCAACCCGATCTCGCTCACCCGCCCGGGTGGCCGCAAGGAGCCGTTCCTCGGCGCGACCGTGCTGCGCACGACGTACACGGACAACACCGCCTCGGTCACGATCAAGACCGGTCGCATCCGCAACCTGACGCTGCAGCTCTCGGCGGTCGGGCAGGGCACAGGCGACTGATCGGCGGCACCCGCGTCCGATGACGATCGACAGCGTCCCCCTCGTGGCCGTGGCGGCGGTGCTCGCACCGCTGATCACGGAGCTCCCCGGCGCCCGGGTCCTGCCCGTGGTCGTCGTGGAGCTGGCGCTGGGGATCCTCGCCGGACCCGTGCTGCACCTGACCCACCCCGACGTGCTCCTGGTCCAGCTCTCCGGGCTGGGCATGGCCTTCCTGTTCTTCATGGGAGGCATGGAGATCGACATCCGCCGCATCAGCGGCAGGCCCCTCGCGCTCGGCGCGGGGGGCTGGCTGCTGTCGCTCGGGCTCGCCGTCGTGGCGGCCGCCGTCCTGCGGCTCGCGGGCACCGACGTCCCCGTCGAGTTCGTCGCCGCGGCGCTGTGCACGACCGCGCTCGGGACGCTCATGCCGATCATGCGCGACGCCGGCCTGCTGCCGACGCGCCTCGGGCGTCACACCGTCGCCGCGGGCATGTGCGGCGAGCTCTTCCCGATCATCGTCATCTCCGTCGTGCTGACGAGCACCGCCGAGCGTGCGCTCACCGCGGTGCTGCTCGTCGTCTTCGCCCTCGTCATCGGCGCCTGTGCCGTCGGCGCGCTGCGGCTGCGGCCCGCGTTCGCGGCCGACCTGCTGGCGCGGACGATGCACTCCACGTCGCAGCTGCCGGTGCGCGCGTGCATCCTGCTCCTCGTGATGCTGGTCTACCTCGCCACCGACTTCGGCCTGGACCTCGTCCTCGGCGCGTTCGCGGCCGGCATGGTCGTGCGGCTGGCGACCGGGACGGGCGAGACCACGCACGTCCTCGAGCACAAGCTCGACGCGATCGGCTTCGGCTTCCTCATCCCCGTCTTCTTCATCACGACCGGCCTGACCTTCGACCTCGACGGCCTGCTCGCCGACCCGGCCGCGATCGTGCTCGTGCCCGCGTTCCTCCTCGCGTTCCTCGCGGTCCGCGGAGCGCCGGTGCTGCTGTACCGGGCGGAGCTCGGGGGCCGCGAGCGCGTCGCGCTGGCGTTCTACTCGGCGACGACGCTGCCGCTCGTCGTCGCGATCACGACGATCGCCGTCGCGGGCGGGCACATGTCGACGCCGACGTCGGCGGCGCTCGTCGCCGCGGCGATGCTCTCCGTCGTCGTGTTCCCCATCGTCGCCATGCTGGTCCGCGGTCGCGACGCGGCCGTCGCGGTGCAGCCGGCCGTCCCGCTCGGCGCGTGACCGTGCTCGCCGAGATCGTCAGCGTCGACCCGTTCGGCGACCGGCTGCGTCCCGGGCCGGGTGCGGGGACGGTCGTCCTCGTCGCGTTCATCGTGTCCTACCTGGCGATCCGCACGAGCGCGCGGCTGACCCGGAGCGTCTCGTGGTGGCCGGGCGGCGTGGAGACCGAGGGCGGGGTGCACCTGCACCACCTCGTGTGGGGCATCCTGCTCATGCTCTTCTGCGGCTTCCTGTCGTTCGCGGCGCCGCTGCAGTCGCCGTGGTGGCACGTGATCGCCATCGGCTTCGGGATCGGGGCGGGCTTCACGCTCGACGAGTTCGCGCTCTGGGTGCACCTCGAGGACGTGTACTGGAGCGAGGCGGGGAGGATGTCCTTCGACGCCGTCGTCTGCACGTTCGCGTTCGCGATCCTCGTCGTCCTCGGGACCCGCCCGTTCGGGCTCGACGAAGCGGCGTCGATCTGGGGCACCGCGGCCGCCGTCACGACGATCCTCGCGCTCGCGCTCGTGTGCTTCGCGAAGGGCCGCGTGCTGCTCGGCGTCATCGGCGTGTTCATCCCGGTCGTCGCGTTCTTCGGCGCGGTGCGCCTCGCGCATCCCGCCTCCATCTGGGCGAAGCGTCGTTACGACGACGCCCGCATGGCCAAGGCGAACGCGCGCTTCGATCCGGACAGGCCCATGATGCGCGCCGGGCGGCGGCTCGGCGATCTCATCGCCGGGCGCCCGACCGACGAGATCGAGACACCGAAGGAGCAATGATGCGGATCGCCGCTGCCCTGTTCGTCTGCGCCTGCGCGCTCGTCCTGGCGGCGCCCGCCGCCCAGGCCCAGACCCCTGTGCCCACCGCGTGCCCGGCGACGTTCGACGTGCTCGCGGCGGACACGATCGGCACCTACGCAGTCCCGTCCGGCGCGTACCGGATCACGGTGCTCAACCCGTCGGGGCTGAGCTGCGCGAGCGCCTCCGACCTCCTGCGTCAGTTCCTGGAGGACTTCAACGGCACCCTCCCGGCGCCGTGGACGCTGAACGCGTCGACGGGCACGTTCTCCTCCGGCCCGGGCCAGGGCTTCTCGATCGCGCTCGCAGGCGCGCCGGCCGGCGGTGGAGGCGGGCAGAGCCCGGCGACCGGCGTCACGTGCCCGACCACGTTCAGCGTGCTGCACGACGACCACATCGGCTCGATGACGGTCCCGAAGGGGCCGTACGCGATCACGGTGCTGTCCTACGGCGCGCTGACGTGCGGGCAGGCGTTCGACCGGTTCGCGCGCTTCCTGCAGGACTTCGACGGCAGGCTCCCGAGCCCGTGGACGCTCGACGCCGCCACGGGCACCTTCCAGCGCGGCGGCGTGCGCTACGCGTTCCGCGTCTCGCCGGCGCCCGCGCCGATCCCGGCGACGGGCCCGTCGCCGTCCCGGCAGCTGCCCGGCTCGCAGTGCCCGGGCGTGTTCTCCGTGCGCCACGACGACCGCATCGGCGCGCTGCGGCTCCGGCAGGGCGACCTCCGGATCACGCGGCTGGGCTCGTCGTGCGCCGCGAGCGCGCGGCTGCTGGCGCAGTTCCTCCAGCGGCCCGACGGGCGGCTCCCGTCGCCGTGGAGGCTCGACGTGCAGACCGGGACGTTCACCGGCGCGGGCAGCAGCGGGTTCCGGATCAAGCCCGTGTGACGCGGCGCGGGCGGCCGTGCTCGTCCGTGTCGTCGGACTGGCTCGAGAACCGCGAGACGAACACGTCGAGGGCGCCGTCGGGGCGCAGCGTCATCGTGGCGCCGTCCTGCCAGATGGCGTTCTCGTCCGCCCACCGGCTGCCGCGGGGATCGCCCTGGTTCTGGTGCACGCTGTGCATGCCCAGGCCGGGGCGGAACGGCTCGCCGAACACGAGGATGCGGCGGCCCGGCTCGAGGATCGGCTCGAGCGCGGCCGTCGCCTCGACCTGGCTCCCGCTGCGCCAGTCGCCGGTGCTCGCGATCGCCGGGAGGCGGTACACGTCGATCGCGCCCGACGCGGGCGAGCGGGCCAGGTCGTGGAAGCCGGGCTCGCGGCCTGCCGCGGCGATGGCGTCGTGGGGCGCCGTGAGCAGCTTCCACTCGACGCCGGTGTCCGAGTGCTTGCTGTCGACGTCGACGACGCAGCGATAGGTCCCGCCGGGCGCGCGGACACGGAGGTTCACGTGGAAGTACGGCCCTTCCTCGCCCGGGCGGTCGGGCGCGTGCCCGCGGAGCGTCCCGACGAGCACGCCGTAGCGATCGAGCGGCATCGCGCGGAAGTTACAGTCGCGCGGTGAGCCATCCCTGGACCGTGCGCGCCGTGCGCTACGCCACCCGCGTGACGCCGAAGTCCGCGGTGTTCTACGAGTACGCGACGTTCGGCGAGCCCGACGTCCCGTACCGGACCGACTACTTCTTCTGGCTGCTCAGCCGCCCGGAGGAGACGATCGTGGTGGACGTCGGCTTCGGCGCGGAGACGGCCGGGCGCATGGGGCGCGAGCTCGTGCGGGCGCCCGCGCAGGCGCTGCGCGACCTCGACATCGCCGCGGATCGGGTCGTGCTCACCCACCTGCACTGGGACCACACCGCGAACCTCGACCTGTTCGGGGACGCCGAGCTGCTCGTCCCCGCCGCCGAGCTCGACTTCTGGTCCGGGCCGCTGGCCTCCCACCCGCACTTCGCCTCGCACGCGCGTGCAGAGGACCTCGCGGAGATCGGTCGCGCGCGGGCACAGGGCCGGCTCACGCCCCTCGCGGCCGACGCCGACGTCGCACCCGGCGTCCGGTCGATCACGGTCGGCGGCCACGCGGTCGGGCAGAGCGTCCTCGAGGTGCAGACGGCGGCCGGCCCGGTGATCCTCGCCTCCGACGCGTTCCACTTCTACGAGGAGTACGAGCTGCGCCGCCCGTTCGCGATCTGCGCGGACCTCGTGGGCGCGCTGCGCGCCTTCGACGTCCTGCGCGAGCTGTCGGGCGACGGTCGCGCGCCGATGCTCGCGGGCCACGATCCGCTGGTGATGGAGCGGTTCGCGCGCTCCGCGAGCGATCCGGCCGGTCTCACGGTGGAGGTGGGGGCATGATCGTCGGGCTCGTCGGCGTCGGCACCATGGGCTCGCGCATGGCCTCGCGCCTGCTCGACGCCGGCCACGCGCTCTGCCTGCACGACGTCCGCCCCGAGGCGCTCGAGCCGTTCGTGGCGCGCGGCGCGGTCGCCGCCGGCTCGGCGCGCGCGGTCGCCGACCGGGCCGAGGTCGTGCTCTCCAGCCTCCCGCGGCCCGAGACGGTCGCCGACGCGATCCTCGGCCCCGACGGCGTCCTCGCGGGGGAGACGGTGCGCACGACGATCGACCTCTCGACGATCGGCGCCGACGCGGCGCGCGAGATCCACGCCGCCGCGGCCGCACGCGGGCTGCGCGCGCTCGACGCGCCGGTGAGCGGCGGGCCCCGCGGCGCGGAGGCGGGGACGCTCTGCATCATGGCCGCGGGCAGCCGCGAGGCCTTCGACGAGCACCGCGACCTGCTGGAGGTGCTCGGCTCCGAGCTCGTCTTCCTCGGCCCGGACCCCGGCCAGGGGCAGACGATGAAGGTCCTCAACAACATGGTCTGCGCGTCGACGCTGGCCGCCACGTTCGAGGCGATGGTCCTCGGTGCGAAGGCGGAGCTCGACGCGGACGCGATGCTCCGCGTGCTGCAGGTGTCCAGCGGGCGCAACTTCCACACCGAGGACAAGATCGGCCGCAACGTCCTGCCGGGGACGTTCGACTACGGCTTCCAGCTCGGTCTCATGCTCAAGGACGTCGGCCTGTGCCTCGCGCTGGCGGACGAGCTGGGCGTGCCGATGCCGTCGTCGGAGGCGGTGCGCGGGCTGTACGAGGAGGCGGTCCGGCGCAGCGGCGAGACCGCGGACATCACCACGCTCATCGCGCCGCTGGAGGAGTGGGCGGGTACCGAGGTCCGCAGCGCTGGTGCACGCACTAGGCCCCGATGACCTCGCGCTCGAAGCGATCCACGACGTGGGCCGCGATCGCGAGCGAGGAGGTCGCGGCGGGGGAGGGGGCGTTGCGCACGTGCAGCGCCCGCTCGGTCGCCGAGAAGACGAAGTCGTCGACGAGGCTGCCGTCGCGGGCGACGGCCTGCGCGCGGACGCCGGCGAAGCCGCCGTCCAGGTCGTCGGCACGCAGCTCGGGCACGTAGCGCGCTGCGCTGCGCGCCATGGCCGAGCGGCTGACCGCGTGACGCAGCTCCTCGCGCGCCGCCCGGGGGAAGCGCGCCGCCATCCGCAGCGTCCCCGGCCAGCGCACCGTCCGGAGCACGTCGGCGGGGCGGACGCGGGTGATCCGGTACGCGTCCAGGGCGCCGACGGGCAGCGCCGTGGGCCCGATCGAGAGGCGCCCGTCGATGTGGCGGGTGAGGTGCACGCCGAGGAACGGCAGCGCGGGATCGGGGACGGGGTAGATCATCCCGCGGACGAGCTCCTGGCGCTCCGGGCGGACGAGCAGGTACGCGCCCCGGAACGGGACGATCCGCGGATCGGGCGACGCGCCCGCGCCGACCGCGAGGCGATCCGACCAGGCGCCCGCGCAGAACAGCGCCGCGCCGGTCTCCAGCACGCCGTGGTCGTGGCCGATGAGCAGCCTGCGGCCCGCGGGCGTCACGGAGGTGACCTCGTGCCCGGTCGCCACCGTCGCGCCCGCCGCGGTCACGTCGCCCGCCAGCGCACGTGCGACCTGCGCGAAGTCGACGATCGCGGTGTGCGGGGAGTGCAGCGCGGCGACGCCGACCGCGGCCGGCTCGACCTCGGCGATCTCCGCGGCCCGGAGGCGCCGGACGCCGGGCACGCCGTTGCGGCTCGCGCGGTCCTCGAGGTCGGCGAGCCGGTCCAGGTCGGCGGGCGAGCTCGCCACGATGAGCTTGCCCGCCTCGCGCAGCGGGATCCCGCGGGCGTCGCAGTAGGCCCGCAGCAGCCCGACGCCCTCGCGGCAGAGGCGCGCCTTCAGCGAGCCGGGCGCGTAGTAGATCCCGGCGTGGACGACCCCGCTGTTGTGCGACGTCTGGTGCGCCGCGAGCTCGGCCTCCTTCTCGAGGAGCACGAGCTTGCACCCCGGGCGGCGGCGCAGCAGCTCGGCCGCGCACGCGAGCCCGAGGATGCCGCCGCCGACGACGGCGACGTCAGCCGTGGCGGGTGCCGGACTCGTCATCCAGGCCAGGCTACGGCCGCCGGCCGCGCGTCGGCCAGGCCGTGCGCGACGCCGTCCGCCGCGCGGCGGACGGGATCGGCGAGGCGCCGCAGCGTCCCCGCGTCGGAGATCCCCACGAGCGCGACGGACGCGTGGACCTCGTCCTCGACCACCACCGGCGACGCCACGCCGGAGGTCCCCATCCGCCACTCCTCGTGGGAGAAGGCGACGCCGCACGCCCGGATCGCGGCGAGCTGCTCGCGCAGCAGGTTCGGCCGCACGACCGTCCGGCCGGTGAACGGGTGCAACGGCTCCTCGCCCAGCAGCGCGTCGAGCTCGTCCGCGGGCAGCCCGGAGAGGAGCGCCTTGCCGATCGCCGTGGCGTGCAGCGGCATGCTCGTGCCGCCCATCCGCGCGATCTGCGGCATCTGGCCGCTGGAGACCTCCTCGACGATGAGCGCGCGGTCGCCGGACAGGATCGCGAGGTTCACGACCCAGCCGCTCTCCGCCGCGAGCGCGTGCAGGTAGGGCATCGCGATGACCCGGAGCCGGCGCAGCCGGGGGTTCATGCTGCCGAGCGCGAACAGGCGCGCGGCGACCTCGAAGCCCGCCGTGGAGTGGTTGAGCAGCCCCAGCTCCTCGAGCTTCCAGCAGACCCGGTGCAGCGTCGTCTTCGGCAGCCCGGTGCGGGCCGCCAGCTCCGTGAGCGTCAACGGACGGCTGCTCGCAGCGCAATGCTCGAGCACGACCGACACGCGCTCGGCGACCGACCGGCCGCCCTCTCCCCGCCCCTGGCGCACCCCCTCATCCTGTGGCCGAGCGCACCGTTCGTCAAGATCGCCTCCATGAGCGAGCGCATCGAGGTCGGAGTCCTGATCGTCGGCGGCGGCGCCTGCGGGCTGGCGAGCTCCGTGATGCTGTCGGATCTCGGCGTGGCCTCGCTGCTCGTCGAGCGCCACGCGACGACGGCGCTGCTGCCCAAGGCGCACATCATCAATCCGCGGTCGATGGAGATCCTCCACCTGCACGGCATGGCCGAGGAGGTCTGCCGCGAGGGCGCGCCGCCGGAGAACAACGCGTCGGCGCAGTGGTACACGAGCCTCGGCGGCGACGAGCCGTGGCACGGGCAGCAGGTCCACCGGGTCGACGCGTGGTCGGGCGGCGCGCTGACCGGGCAGTACGCCCGCATCACCCGCTGGCGGCACGGCAACCTGCCGCAGAAGCACCTCGAGCCGCTCCTGCGCCGTCACGCCGAGGCGCGCAACCCGGGCGGGGTGCGCTTCGCCACCGAGCTCGTCGACATCGCCCAGGACCCCGACGGCGTGCAGGCCGTGATCCGCGACCTCGACACCGGCGCCGAGCACGAGGTGCGCGCCGCGTACGCGATCGCTGCAGACGGCGGCAAGACGGTCGGCGACCGGCTGGGCATCGCGATGGAGGGCCCGGAGCCCTTCGTCCACACCACGAGCGTCTACTTCCGCGCCGACCTGTCGCCCTACTTCGGCGACGACGACGCGTGCCTGCGGTTCATCGTGCGCCCGACGCCCGAGGGGACGTGGATGCGCACGGGATGCCTGCAGATGGGCCCGACGCACTGGGACCGGCACTCGGAGGAGTGGGTGGTGACGATCACGGCGCCTCCCGGCAGCGAGCAGGTGCAGCTCGACGCCGAGCAGGCCGCTGCCGGCGTCCGCGAGCGGCTGAACCTCCCCGACCTGGAGCTCGAGGTGCTGCGCCACAGCGGCTGGAGCATCCAGGCCGTCGTCGCCGAGCGCTTCGCGGAGGGCCGCGTGTTCCTCGCAGGCGACGCGGCCCACCGCCACTCGCCGCACGGCGGCCTGGGGCTGAACACCGGCATGCAGGACGCGCACAACCTGACCTGGAAGCTCGCCGCGGTCCTGTCCGGGGCGGCCGGGCCGGAGCTGCTGGACTCCTACGAGCCCGAGCGCCGGCCGGTGGGCATCCGCAACGTCGAGTTCGCGACGTCCGCGTTCTTCAACCACCTCGCGGTCGCCGGCGGGTTCGGCGTCCTGCCCAACGCGCCGGTCGGCCACAACCGCGCCGTGCTCGAGGCGCTGTTCTCCGACACGCTCGACGGGGCGGCGCGCCGGACCCGACTCCACGAGTTCTTCGAGACGCTGCGCGTGGAGTTCCAGGCGGCGGACGTCGAGCTCGGGTTCGAGTACGGCGACAGTCCCGTCGTCGTCCCGGACGGCACGCCCGCGCCGCCGCGCGACCCCACGGGGCGCGAGCACGTCCAGGCGGCGCGGCCGGGCCATCGCCTCCCGCACGCGTGGTTCGACCGCGGGGCGCAGCGGGTGTCGACGCACGACCTCCTGCGCCCCGGACGCTGGCTGCTGCTGGCGGGGGAGCGCGGCGAGGACTGGGTCGACGCCGCGACCGTCGTCGCGGGCGAGCGGGACCTGCCCCTGGACGCCTACCGGGCCGGGCCGGGCGGGGACCTGCAGGGCGGCGACGGCGCGTGGTACGCGCTGCGCGGGCACGACGCCGAGGGCGTCGTCCTCGTCCGCCCGGACGGGCACGTCGCCTACCGGTCGCACACGGCGGTCGCGGACGCGACCGGCGCGCTGCGGGCGGCCCTCGACGTGGCGCTGGCGACCGCCGGCGTCCGGGTCTAGCCGAGGCGCGACGGGTCGGCGGACAGGTCGGCCGTCGCGCGGACGGACCGGTCCACGTAGTGCAGGCCGACGTCGCTGGGCCGCGCGAGCAGCGGGCTGATCGCCTGCGTGTAGCGCTCGTACTCGCGCGTGCCGTAGTGCGCGCGCATCGATCCCTCGTCGCGCCACCAGACGTCGAGGAGGAACTCGCCGTGCTCGGCGCCGAGCGGCACCGAGGCGCCGGCGCCCGTGCAGCCGTCGGCGCCACCGAGCGCCGTGACGTGCTCGGCGAGCACGTCACGCAGCTCCGCAACCCGGCCGGCCAGGCCGTGGATCTCCGCGCGGACGAGGATCGTCATCCCGAGATGGTGACATGCAGCGTCCACATGCCTCGTTCGTCCGCGATCGTCCGCGTCCTCGCGCTCGTCGTCGTGCTCGTCGCGCTGCCGGCGGGCCAGGCGCACGCCGCGCCCAAGCGCATCCTCTCCGCCGCCGACCGCGCGAGCTTCGCGCGCCTGGCGTCGTCGCTGAGCGGTGCCGAGGGCGTCGCGGTCTCCGGCGTCGGGCGCGGGCAGGCCGTCGAGCGCCTCGGCAGCCTCCGCAGCGCGATCGCGTGGTCGACGAGCAAGGTCCCCGTCGCGATGGCGGTCGTCGCCGCGGGCCAGGGCGGCGCGCACAGCTCGGATCTCACGCAGGCCATCACGGCGTCCGACAACGCGGCCGCGCTGCGGCTCTGGTCCGCGCTCGGCGGCGGCGACGCCGCCGCCCAGGCCGCCGACGCGCAGCTGCGCGCCGCGGGCGACGCCGCGACCCAGGTCGAGTCCCAGGCGCTGCGCGGCTCCGCGTACACGCCGTTCGGGCAGACGCTGTGGTCGCTCGCCGACCAGACGCGCTTCACGGCGGGCATGGCGTGCAGCGACGCCGGCGCGGCGGTGCTCGACCTCATGGGCGACACGGTCGCCGGCCAGCGATGGGGCCTCGGCTCCGCCGGCGTGCCCGCGCAGCTCAAGGGCGGCTGGGGCCCGGGCTCGCAGCCCGGCGTCAGCGGCGGTTACCTCGACCGCCAGATGGGCGTCGTCACCGTCGGCGGCCGCAGGCTCGCCGTCGCCATCGCGACCGCGCCGTCGAACGGCTCGCACGCGACGGGGACGGGCAACCTCACCGCGATCGCCAAGTGGCTCGTCGCCCACGCCGACGCGAAGGTTCTCCCGCGGGAGGCGACCTGCGGTTAGAGTCGCGCGATGGCTGACAGCGTTGCGTTCGCGCTTCCGACGCTCCCTACGGGCAGCATGTCGCGCGACGACCAGCAGGCGCTCATCGTGAACCAGGCCGCCGCCGCCATCATCTCGGCGTGGCTCGAGCACGCCACGGCGCTCTCCGAGGCCGGGATCACCGGCAACACCGGCCAGTTCACGGTGTCGAGCGCCGAGCTGGTGTCGCTCATCAACGACGTCCAGGTCGCGCTCCGGACGGTGTGACCGGCCGCCGCCGCATCACGATCGCCGGTGCAGGGCCCGGCGGGATCTGCACCGCCGTCAAGCTCAAGCAGGCGGGGATCGAGGACTTCGTCCTGCTCGAGAAGTCCCACCGGCCGGGCGGCACGTGGGCGAAGAACCGCTACCCCGGCCTGTCGTGCGACGTCCCGTCGCTCGTCTACTCGTTCTCCTTCGAGCCGAAGGTCGACTGGTCGCGCCCCTTCGCGACCCAGCCGGAGATCCTCGACTACATGGCCCACGTCGTGGAGAAGTACGACCTCGCGCCCCACATCCGGTACGGCACGGAGATCCGCGAGGCCATCTGGGACGACCCGCAGTCCGCGTGGCGGATCGCGACCGCCGACGGCTGGGCGACCTCCTCGGACGTCTTCATCACCGCGCTCGGCATGTTCAACAAGCTGCGCTGGCCGGACATCCGGGGCCTCGACGACTTCGCCGGGCCCACCGTCCACTCCGGCGCCTGGCCGGAGAGCGGGCTCGACCTGCGCGGCAAGGCGGTCGCGGTGATCGGCAGCGCGGCGGCCGCGGTGCAGATGATCCCGGAGATCGCCGCGGAGGCCGCGCGGCTGGACGTGTACCAGCGCACGGCGAACTGGGTGTTCCCGAAGGACGACACGCCGTTCACGCCGGAGGAGATCGCGGCGCGGGTGGCCGACCCGTCGATCGCCGACCGGATGCGCGACGAGGCGCTGGACTTCTTCGAGCGGCTGCTCACGTACGCGGACCGCGACCTCATCGCGGACCTCGAGGCGAAGGGCAGGGAGAACCTCGCCCAGGTCCGCGACCCCGAGCTGCGCGAGCGCCTGCGGCCCAAGCTGCCCTTCGGCGCCCAGCGGCCGCTGAACTCCGACGTCTACTACCCGGCGTTCAACGCGGACCACGTCACGCTCGTCACCGACCCGATCGAGTCGATCACGGCGGGCGGCGTCCGCACGACGGACGGCACCGAGCGCCCGGTCGACGTCCTCGTGCTGGCGACCGGCTACGAGGCCAACCGCTTCCTGTCGGTCATCGACGTGGTCGGCCGCGACGGCCTCTACCTCGGGCGGGCGTGGGACGACGGTCCTCACGCGTACCGCGGCGTCTCCGTGGCCGGCTTCCCCAATCTGTTCATGCTCTACGGGCCGAACACGAACACCGGCTCGATCCTCACCATGCTCGAGATGCAGGCGGACTACGTCCTGGACAAGCTCGCGCGGATGGAGCGCGAGAACCTGTCCTGGCTCGAGGTGCGGGGCGACGTCATGGATGCGTACAACGTCTCGCTGCAGGAGGGCATCGCGAAGGTCGCGGCCTGGCACGAGGTCGGCAGCCGGTACTACCGCCACGAGTCGGGCCGGATCGTGACCCAGTTCCCCGGGAACATGACCGCGTTCCGCACGATGCTCGGGACGCCGGACGACGATGCGTACGTCGGCGGCGTGGCGCAGATGCCGGTCGCCGCAGCGGGCTGACGCGTTCGCGCGCAACCTGCGGGCATGCACGTCCGCCGTCCGGGGCAAGCCGTGACCCGTGGAAGTCTCCTTGACGTTCGACGACGGGCCGCAGCCGCGCTGGACCGCGGAGGTGCTCGACGCGCTCGCGGGTGCGGGCGCGCGGGCGACGTTCTTCGTGCTCGCCACGAAGGCCGTCCGCGAGCCGGGTCTCGTCGAGCGCACGCTGGCCGAGGGCCACGAGGTGCAGCTGCACGGCAACCACCATCTCCGCCACACCGAGCACGACCGCGACACGATCGAACGCGACACCGACGCGGCGCTCGCGCGCCTGGACGTCCTCGGCGTGCGGCCATCGCTCTGGCGCCTGCCGTGGGGACGCGCCGCGTCGTGGACGCCGGAGATCGCCGCCGACCGCGGTCTGCGGATCGTCGGATGGGACGCGGACACGCACGACTGGCGGGGTGACACCGCCGCGGCCATGGTCGCCGCCGTCGCCGGCGACCTCCGCGACGGGTGCATCGTCCTCGCCCACGACGGGCTCGGGCCCGGCGCCCTGCGCGACGGCTGCGCCGAGACGGTGGCCCTCGTCGGCGACCTCGCGCGCCTCGCCGGCGAGCGCGGCCTGGCGTGCGTGCCGGTGGGCGAGAACGGCGCGGTGGCGCGGTGACGCTGACCGCCGCGTTCACGGACGCGCTCGCGATCGTCGCCCAGGGCGCGGCGGCGCGCGATCGGGAGCCGCACCCCGCGTTCCCCGACGACGCCATCGGCGCCCTCGAGCAGGCCGGCGTCCTCGTCGCCGGGCTGCCGTTCTCCGAGCAGCTCACCGTCGTCCGCGACGTCGCGCGCGCCGACGCCGCCGTCGCCCGGATCGTCGACGGCCACCTCAACGCCGTCGAACGCCTGGCCGTGCACGCGGAGGACCCGCTGCGCGAGCGCGAGCTGACCGCGGTCGCCGAGGAACGGCTCCGTCTCGGCGTCTGGGGCGCGGACCCGCGGCCCGGCGAGGGCGAGCCCGCCCGCATCCGCGACGGCGGGCTGCACGGGGTCAAGACGTTCTGCTCCGGCGCCGGCGGGCTGCAGCGGGCGATCGTGCTCGCCGGGGACCGTCTCGCCTACGTCGACCTGACCGAGGGGACGCTCGTCGACCCGGCCTGGTTCGCGGGCGCGGGGATGCGAGCCTCCGTCAGCCATCGCGTCGTCTTCGACGGCGCGCCGGTGCTCGCCGTCCTGGGTGCCCCGGGCGCGATCGCGCAGGAGCCGTGGTTCGTGCGCGACGCGGTGCGCACCGCGGCCACGTGGGCCGGCGCGGCCGACGCCGCCGCCGACGAGGCGGTGCGCCTGCTCGCGACGCGGCCCGAGCCGACCGAGCTGGAGCGCCTCGCCGCCGGCCGCATCCGGGCCGAGCAGGGCACGATCGGGCTGTGGCTCGCCGAGGGCGGGCGCCGGGGCGACGCCGGCACCCTGCGGCGCGAGGACGGCGCGTACCTGCGGCACGTCATCGCGGCCGCGACGTCGCGCCTGCTCGACGAGGCGGCGCGCGCCTGCGGCTCGCACCCGTTCACGACCGGCGGCGGCCTGGACCGCGCGCGCCGCGACCTCGAGCTCTTCACGCTCCAGCACCGCCTCGACCCCATCGTCGCGCGCGCCGGCGCAGCCGCGCTGGAGGAGGCCCGGTGAGCGTCGATCCGGCGACGTTCGAGCGGATGTACCGCGAGGACGAGGATCCGTGGGGCTTCGGGACCTCCCCCTACGAGGCGGCGAAGTACGACCGGACGATCGCGGCGCTGGGCGACCGGCGCTTCCACCGTGCCCTCGAGCTCGGCTGCTCGATCGGGGTGCTGACGGCGCGGCTGGCCGAGCGCTGTGACGAGCTGATCGCGCTGGACACGTCGGCGACCGCCGTCGAGCGGGCGCGCGAGCGCGTCGGCGACGCCGCGGACCTGCGTGTCGCGACGCTGCCCGGGGGGCTGCCGGGCGGGCGCTTCGACCTCGTCGTCGCCAGCGAGGTCCTCTACTACTTCGCGCCCGAGGTCCTCGACGGGCTGCTCGACGACCTCGAGGCCGCGCTGGAGCCCGGCGGATTGCTGCTCGCCGTCCACTGGCGGCCGCCGACGCGGACGTACCCGCTGCGCGGCGACGAGGTCCACGCGATCCTCGCCGCGCGACCGGGGCTGCGCGGGATCCACGCCGAGTCCCACGACCGCTACCGACTCGACGTCCTCGAGCGGACGTGACGGATCCGATCCTCATCGTCGGCGGCGGTCCGGCCGCCCTCGCGGCCGCGCGCGGCTACCGCGACGCCGGGGGTGGCGCCCGCGTCGTGCTCGTCACCGACGACGACCGCCCGCCCTACCGGCGGCCGCCCCTGAGCAAGGAGTACCTGCGCGGTGAGCTGGACGCGTCGGAGCTCGCGCTGGAGGCGCCCGAGTGGTACCCGGCCCACGACGTGGAGATCGTCCACGACCAGGTGGTCGAGCTCGATCCCGTCGCGCGCCGCGCGCGGACCGAGGGCGGCCGGGAGCTCGCGTACGAGGGCGCCGTGCTGGCCACCGGTGCGACGCCGGTGCGCCCCCCTGTAGACGGCGCGGACGGCCCGGGCGTGCGCGTCCTGCGCACCGCCGCGAGCTCCGAGGACCTCGCGTCCGTGACCGGGCCGGAGACGCGGGTCGTGGTCGTCGGCGCCGGGTTCATCGGCTGTGAGGCGGCCGTCTCGCTGGCGCGCCGCGGGGCGCGCGTCACCCTCGTCGCGGACGAGGGCGTCCCGCAGGAGCGCCGCCTCGGCGCGGACGTCGGGGGGCGCATCGCCTCCTGGCTGCAGCAGGAGGGCGTCGAGCTGCTGCTCGGCGCGCCGATCGACGCGATCGACCCGGGACCCGACGTCCTCGTGGGCGACGTGCGCATCGCCGCGGACGTCGTCCTGCTCGGCTCGGGCGTCGAACCCCGCGACCGGCTCGCGCGCGACGCCGGCCTCGCGCTCGGCCCGGACGGCCGCCACGTTGCGGTCGACGCGACGATGGCGACCTCGGCACCGGGGGTGCGGGCGGCCGGCGACGTGACGTTCGCCGGGCATGCGGTCGCGGGCCGCTCGCTGCACGTCGAGCACTGGGGCGACGCCCTCGCCCACGGAGAGATCGCGGGGAGGCGGCTGGCGGGTGACACCGAGGCGCAGTGGGACGGCGTGCCCGGGTTCTGGTCGACGATCGGGGACCGGACGCTGAAGTACGCGGCGTGGGGCGACGGGTACGACAGCGTCGAGCTCGAGTCCGACGGCGAGGCGTTCACCGCGTGGTACCGCCGGGACGGGCGGCTCGTCGGCGTGCTCGCCCACGACCGCGACGAGGACTACGACGTGGGCGCGGAGCGCATCGCGGCCGAGGTGGCGACGTGACCGCGACGGTCGGCTTCGTGCCCCTCGAGGCGTGCGTCGTCGTGCCGGCGCGCGACGAGCAGGAGACGATCGGAGCGTGCCTCGCGGCGCTCGCGACGCAGACCGGGATCGACCCGGCCGCGTACGAGGTCCTGCTCGTGCTCGACGCCTGCACCGACGCGACGGAGGAGGCGGCCGCGGAGGCGGCCGCCGCGCATCCGTGGCTGCGGCTGCGGCCGCTGCAGGGGAGGGGCGAGGGTGTCGGCCTCGCGCGCAAGCTCGGCATGGACCTCGCCGCCGGCACGCTGCTCGCGTCCGGCCGGGGCCGCGGCCTCATCGCGTCGACGGACGCGGACAGCGTCGTCGCCCCCGACTGGCTGCGCACCCAGCTCGACCTCGTCGCGGGTGGGGCCGACGCGATCGGCGGCGCGATCGACCTCTCCGGCGATCTCGAGGACGACCTCGTGCGACGACGGCTCGTCCGCGCGCAGCGGCGGATGGCAGCGGTCCTCGCGCGCGACCCCGGGGCCGAGCACCACCACTTCAGCGGTGCGTCGATGGGCGTGACCGCAGACGCGTACACGGCGGTCGGCGGCATCGAGCCGCTCGCCGCGCTGGAGGACGAGGCGCTCGAGCGGCGGCTGCTCGCGGCGGGCTTCGGCGTCGAGCGGCCCGCCGCCGTGCGCGTCAGCACGGCGCCGCGCCTCCAGGGCCGCGCTCCACGCGGGCTCGCCGCCGACCTCGCGCTGGACCGCTGGCTCCAGCGCCGCACGTACCACGCCGCGGACTTCACGCTCGAGCGGCTCGTGGCGTGCAAGCGCGAGTCGGTGTCCGTGATCCTCCCCGCCAAGGAGTGCGCGCGGACGATCGGTCCGATCCTCGACCACGTCCTGACGCTGCGCGGTGCCGGGGTCGTGGACGAGGTCCTCGTCGTGGACGCGGCGTCCGACGACGGGACCGCCGACCTGGCGCTGGCGCTCGGCGCCGACGTCGCGCAGGAGGACGCGCTCCTGCCCGAACACGGCCCGGCGCGCGGCAAGGGCGACGCGATGTGGCGCGGGCTCGCCGCGACCACCGGCGACATCGTCGTCTACATCGACGCGGACTCCAGCGACGTCGACGCGTCGTTCGCGCGCGGCGCCATCGGCCCGCTGATCTGCCACGACGACCTCGCGCTCGTGAAGGGCGCCTACCACCGCCCCTTTCGCCCGGACGGCGGGGAGCCGATCCCGAACGGCGGTGGGCGCGTGACCGAGCTGATGGCCCGTCCGTTGCTCAACCTCCGCGTGCCCGAGCTGGCGGGCTTCGCCCAGCCGCTGGCGGGCGAGATCGCCGCCCGCAGGTGGCTGCTGGAGCGCCTGAGCTTCCCCGTCGGCTACGGCGTGGAGATCGCGATGCTCATCGACGCGTTGCGCGAGGTCGGGCTCGACGCGATGGGCCAGGTGGACCTCGGCGAGCGGCGCAACCGCCACCAGACGCTGCGCGAGCTCGGGCCCATGGCGTACTCGGTGCTCGTCGCCGCGGAGCGACGGCTCGGCGTCGACGTCGTCCCCGGGCCGTACGTGATCCCGACGGGCGCGGGGACCGACGTCACGACGGTGGCCGTCGACGAGCGGCCGCCGCTCGCAGCTCGCTCGGCGAGCAGCCGAGATCCGCGCGCACCGCGTGGCTGAAGCGGGAGGGGCTCGAGAATCCCCAGCGCGCCGCGATGACGCCGATCGGCACGGCGGCGAGGGCCGGATCCTGCAGGTCGCGCCGCGCGCGTTCGAGCCGCCGCGTCCGCACCCAGCGGGAGACCGTCAGGCCCTCGGGCTCGAACAGCGCGTGCAGGTAGCGCGTGGAGATGAACTGCGAGCGCGCGATCGACTCCGGTCCCAGCGTCGGATCGGCGAGGTGCTCGTCGATGTAGGCCTTGATGGCCCGCATGTGCGCGACCGGGAGGCGCTCCCGCGTCGAGGGGCGGACGTCGGGGGCGTAGAGGCCGCGGAGGAGCGCGAGCAGCGCGTCGGCGAGCTCCTGCTCGCTGCCGCCGACGCCGCCGTGCTCGAGCTCGGCGACGAGCGCCTGGATGAGCGACGCCGTCAGCCGGCGGTCGGCGGTGTCGAGGGGGATCGGGTGCGCGCTGTGATGCGCGATCCGGTCGGCCTGTGGGCCGAGCAGGGCCTTGGGCACCGTGACGACGAGCTGGTCGAACGGCGCGTCCGCGCGCAGCCTGAAGGGCAGCGAGGAGTCGTACACCGACATGACCCCCGGTCCGACATGGCTGGCGCGGTCCTCCTGCCGCGCCCGCAGCCGGCCGCGGAGGAGGATCGACAGCGCGAAGAACTCCGGGTCGGCGCAGACGATGCCGCTCCGGGTCCGGTCCAGCGTCAGCGGACCGTGACCCCGGACGCGGAACAGGTCCAGGGGCCCGAGCGTGTACTGCGCCATCCACCCCGCGTAGGAGGCCGCGGCGCCGAAGCTCATCTCGGACGGGAAGAAGAGGGCGGACGTCGTCGCCGACCACAGCTCCGTGCGCTCGTGCGGTGCGACCGTCGAGGTGTCGATGACCAGACCCACTGGACCGTCTCCTCACGCTCCGGGACAGAGCGTCGGCGCGATCGTAGCTAGCGCTCGTGAAGCCGGTGTTGCGCCAGGAAGGTGACGATCTCGGTGGACGAGTCGGGCCCGTCGGGGTCGGTGTAGGACCCCGCGGGGCTGCCGCCGAACCACGCGTGGCCGCCGCCGCGCACGATGAGCGACGCCGCGGCGACCGTGCCGTCCGCCGTGCGGTGCTCGGTGCGGGTGACACGGCCGCGCGCGCTCGGGCGCCCGCGGTCGGTGACGTCGCCCGCGGCCAGGCGCGAGGCGATGAGCTTCTCGGCGTTGACCGGTGCGACCACGGTGTCCGCGTCGCCGTGGATCACGAGCAGCGGGACCGTCCCGAGCGGGACCGGCGATCCGCCGCTGCGCATCGCGCCGAACGCCGAGCCGACGTCGCGCGCGGCGCGGTAGCCCAGACCGGAGTGCACCGCCACCGCGGCGTACAGCTCCGGGTGCGTCGCGGCCATGACGGCCGCCATCGCGCCGCCTGCCGACAGGCCGGCGACGTAGACGCGCGACGGATCGACGGCGACGTCGCCCATGACCGCGCGGGTGATCGCGGCGATGATCGCGGGCTCGCCGGCGTCGGCCTCCTGGTCGGCGGGGGAGAACCAGTTCCAGTAGCCGCCCTGGTTGGCCTCGCGCGACTGCTCGGGGTAGACGACGAGGAAGCCGTGGCGTTGCGCGAGCTCGTTCATCCGCGTGCCGGCGGCGAAGTCGGCCGCCGACTGGGTCCCGCCGTGGAGCATGACGAGCAGGGGCGCCGGCTCGGTGCCGAGCCCCGCGGGCACGAAGAGATCGTGGTGGCGGGCGGCGGAGAGGTCGCGCGCCGACGTCGCCGCGGGCGCACCGCCTCGGCCCTGCAGGACGGCGGTCGCCTCGGCCGCGCGGCCGTCGCGCGTCAGGCGCAGCGCCTCGGCCATGACGGACTGGCGGGTCATCGGGTGCGCGACGCGAGCGCCGCCTTCACCGCCCGGGATGCCCTGAAGGCGCCGAGCACCTCGACGGACGCGATCGTCGCGGCCGCGAGCTCGGGCGTGACGTCGTCGTCGATGGTCGCGAGACCGAGGACGCGCAGCTCGATCGTCTGCCCCGCGTCGCGCAGCGCCTCGAGATCGGCGCGCGACACGTGCTCGCTGCCGAGCACGAGGTCGCGCCGGGCGACGGTGCGCTCGACGGCGTCCGCCCGCGTCGCGAGCTGACGCCGGATCGCGGTGCGGATGAAGTCCGTGCGATTGGTGAAGAACCCCTCGTCGACCAGCAGGTCGATCTCCCCGAGGTCCACGAGGCCGATGTTGATGGTGATCTTCTCCGTCTTCTCGATGTCCGGCATCTGAACACCATCCTAATCCCATCCAAGGGGATGGTCAGCGGCGTCGCGCCAGGAACGCGGCGACCCGCTCGCGGTACGCCGGGTCCTCGCTCGCGGCCTGCTGCAGCTCGCGCTCGAGGTCGAGCTGCTGGGCGAGTGTCGACGACGCGGCGGACTGCAGCAGGCGCTTGGTCAGCTCCACGGAGCGGCCGGGGACGGCCGCGAGCGCGTCGGCCCGCGCTCGCGCGCGGTCGAGCAGCTCCTCGACCGGGACGACCTCGTCGGCGAGCCCGAGCTCCAGCGCCTCGTCGGCGCCCATGCGCCGGCCCGACGTCAGCCACGCGAACGCGCGCGAGTATCCGAGGAGCGCCACGGTGAACCACGACGTGCCCGAGTCCGGGGCGAGCCCGATCGCCGAGAACGCGGGGACGAAGGTCGCGCCCGCGGCCAGCAGGCGCACGTCGCAGGCGAGCGCGAGCCCCATCCCGGCGCCCGCCGCAGCGCCGTTGACGGCGGCGATCACGGGCTTCTCCAGCGCACGCAGGGCGAGCAGGTTGGGGTTGTAGTACGTGCCGAGCCGGTGCCCGGGCCCCTTCGAGTCCGGCGCGGTGGCCTCCTCGAGATCCTGCCCGCCGCAGAACGCGCGCCCGGCGCCGGTGACGATCACCGCCCGGATCGCGGGATCGGCGGCCTCGCGCAGCGCCTCGGCCATCGCCTCGTGCATCTCGACGGTGAAGGCGTTCAGTGCCTCGGGGCGGTGCAGCGTGAGCTCGAGGACGTCGCCGCGGCGCTCCACCAGCAGCGGGTCGCTCACCGCATGCCGTCCAGCATGAGCGTGGCGAGCGCGTCGGCCTCGCGGGCGACGTCGTGCTCGGGCGTGAGCCACTCGTAGGCCCAGTTGCCGAGCGAGAGGAAGGTCAGGGCGGCCCGCCCGGCGTCGAGGTCGCCGCGCAGCTCGCCGTCGGCGGACGCGTCCGCGAACAGCGCGCGGATGCGCTCCTCGTAGCGGTGGCGCTCGCGCAGGAACTCCCTGCGGGCGTCGCCCTCGAGGTAGCGCCACTCCTGCAGCCAGACCCCGGCGACGTCGAGCTGCTCGCTCACGACGCCCAGGTGCGCGGCCAGCGCCACCCGGATGCGCTCCGCGGGCGCGGTGTCGGCGGGCACGGCGTCCTGCGCGGCGTGGAACGCGACGGCGCCGGCCAGCGCCGCCTCGGCCAGCAGGTCGTGCTTGCCGGAGATGTGGGAGTAGACGGACGCCTTCTGGATGCCCAGCGCGCCGGCGAGGTCGCCGATCGACGTGCCGTGGTAGCCGCGGGCGGAGAACATCCGCGCCGCCTCCAGCGACAGGCGCTCCTTCGTGGTCATGTGCGCAGCGTCCGGCTGTGGCCGCGGAACTCCGCGATGCGCGTGTCGTCGGACGGCCGCCGCACGGTGACGTCGTAGATGCCGTTGCGGCCGTCGCGGGCCCGCTCGGTCGCCACCGCCTCGAGCACGTCGCCCTCGTTCGCGGGCGCGAGGAACTCGATGTGCCCGGACCGCGCCACCGCCGCTGGGCCGTAGCCGTTGCACGCGTAGCCGAAGGCGATGTCGGCGAGCATGAACAGGTAGCCGCCGTGGGCGATCGCGTGCCCGTTGACCATGTCCTTGCGGACGGTGAGACGGACGCGTGCGTGGCCGGGGCCGGACTCGACGATCTGCGCGCCGGCGGTCTGCGCGGCGTGGTCGCTCTCCCACATGCGACGAGAGACTACCGATCGGTCGGTAGTCGTGGTACCGTGACCGCGTCGACGTCCTGGAGGAGGCCCGGAGATGCTGTGCGACGAGCCCGAAGCCGTGTTCGAGCGCCTCGTTGAGGAGGACGGTCGCGTGGAGCCGCGCGACTGGATGCCCGAGCCGTACCGCAAGACGCTCATCCGGCAGATCGCGCAGCACGCGCACTCCGAGATCATCGGGATGCAGCCGGAGGGCAACTGGATCACGCGCGCCCCGTCGCTGCGCCGCAAGGCGATCCTCATGGCCAAGGTCCAGGACGAGGCCGGCCACGGCCTGTACCTGTACTCCGCGGCGGAGACGCTCGGCGTCGACCGCGCCGAGCTCGTCGAGCTGCTCATCGCGGGCCGCCAGAAGTACTCGTCGATCTTCAACTACCCGACGCTCACCTGGGCGGACATGGGCGCGATCGGCTGGCTCGTCGACGGCGCGGCCATCACGAACCAGGTCCCGCTGACGCGCTGCTCGTACGGCCCCTACGCGCGGGCGATGGTGCGGATCTGCAAGGAGGAGTCCTTCCACCAGCGCCAGGGCTTCGAGATCCTCTGGACGCTCTCGCGCGGCACGCCCGAGCAGCACGCGATGGCCCAGGACGCCATCGACCGCTGGTGGTGGCCGTCGATCCAGATGTTCGGCCCGCCCGACGACCAGTCGCCGAACTCGCAGGCGTCGATGGCCTGGCGGATCAAGCGCTTCTCCAACGACGACCTGCGCCAGAAGTTCATCGACATGTGCGTGCCCCAGGCCGAGGCGCTGGGCCTCACGCTGCCGGACCCGGACCTGCGCTGGAACGAGGAGCGCGGCCACTACGACTTCGGCGAGATCTCCTGGGACGAGTTCTTCGAGGTCGTCAAGGGGAACGGGCCGTGCAACCGCGAGCGCATCGCGCACCGGCGCGCCGCGCACGAGGACGGCGCGTGGGTGCGCGAGGCCGCCCGCGCCTACGCGGCGAAGCACGAGGAGACCCGTGTCTGAGCTCTGGGAGGTCTTCGTCCGCTCGCGGCGCGGGCTGTCGCACCAGCACGTCGGGTCGCTGCACGCGCCCGACGCGCGGATGGCGCTGCGCAACGCGCGCGACGTCTACACGCGCCGCGAGGAGGGGGTGTCGATCTGGGTCGTGCCCGCGAGCGCGGTCACCGCGTCCTCGCCGGACGAGAAGGACGCGTTCTTCGACCCGGCGGCCGACAAGCCGTACCGGCACCCGACGTTCTACGAGGTGCCCGACGAGGTGAAGCACCTGTGAAGGACGAGGCGGTCTATGCGCTGCGCCTCGGCGACGACGCGCTCGTCCTCGCGCAGCGCCTGAGCGAGTGGTCCGCCCGCGCGCCGGAGCTCGAGGAGGACCTCGCGCTCACGAACATCGCGCTCGACCTGCTCGGCCAGGCCCGTCAGCTGCTCGACGCGCGCCGGCGAGCTGGAGGGCGCGGGCCGCGACGAGGACGACCTCGCCTACCTGCGCGGCGACCGCGAGTTCCTCAACGCGCTCATCGTCGAGCAGCCCAACGGCGACTTCGCCCGCACGATCGCCCGCCAGCTCATGTTCTCCACGTACCAGCTCGCGCTCTACGACCGGCTGCGCGACTCGACCGACCCGGTCATCTCGGGCGTCGCGGAGAAGGCGGTCAAGGAGGTCGCGTACCACCGCGACCACGCGCGCGAGTGGACGCTGCGCCTCGGCGACGGCACCGAGGAGAGCCATCGCCGCATGCAGGAGGGCGTCGACTGGATGTGGCCGCTCGCGGCCGAGCTGTTCGAGCACGACGAGCTCACCGAGCGCCTCGTGGCCGAGGGGGTCGCCGCGGACGCGCGCGAGCTGCGCCCGGCGTGGGAGCACTTCGTCGGCGGCGTGCTCGAGGAGGCGACGCTCGATCGCCCCGAGACGCCCTACGCGGCCACCGGCGGGCGTCGCGGCGAGCACTCCGAGGCGCTCGGCCACGTGCTCGCTGTGATGCAGTCGACGCACCGCGCGTACCCGGGGGCCACGTGGTGAGGACCGTCGAGCGCCTGCGCGAGCTGGTGGCCGAGGTGCCGGACCCGGAGATCCCCGTCCTCACCATCGAGGACCTCGGGATCCTCCGCGACGTGTCCGACGATGCCGGGCGCCTGACGATCACGCTCACGCCGACGTACTCCGGCTGCCCCGCGATCGACCCGATCCGCGACGCCGTCGCCGGTTGCGCGGCGGACGCGGGGTTCGACGACGTCGAGGTCGTGCTGCAGCTCAAGCCGGCGTGGACCACGGAGTGGATGAGCCAGGACGGCCGGCGCAAGCTGCGCGACTACGGGATCGCGCCGCCGTCGGACCGCGCGATCGGCTGCCCGCTCACGCAGCTGCGGGTCGCGTGCCCGCGCTGCGGCTCGCAGGACACGAAGCTCGTCACCCGCTTCGGGGCGACGCCGTGCCAGGCGCAGTACACGTGCCGCGACTGCCGCGAACCGTTCGATCACTTCAAGGCCCACTGATGCGCGGCCCGCACCGCCTGGAGGTCGCCGACGTGCGGCGGCTGACGCCGGAGTCGACCGCGGTGCACTTCTCGGTGCCGGACGACCTCGCCGAGGTCTTCGCCCACGAGGCGGGCCAGCACGTGACGATCGTGCGCGAGGAGGACGGCGAGGAGGTCCGGCGCTCGTACTCGATCTGCGTCCCGGCGCGCAGCGGCGAGCTCGCCGTCGGCGTGCGGCACCTGCCGGGCGGGCGGTTCTCGGGCTTCGTCGCGGACGGGCTGCGCGCAGGGGACCTGCTCGACGTGCTGCCGCCCGCGGGCCGCTTCGGGCCGGAGATCTCGCCGGGCGTCAGCCGCCACCACGCGTTCGTCGCCGCGGGCAGCGGGATCACGCCGGTCATCTCGATCGTCGCGACCGTGCTCGCCGAGGAGCCCGGCAGTCGCTGCACCGTGGTCTACGGCAACCGCCGCACCGACACGATCATGTTCGTCGAGGAGCTCGAGGACCTGAAGAACCGGTACCCGAGCCGCCTGCAGCTCGTCCACGTCCTGTCGCGCGAGTCCCAGCCGGTGCCGCTCCTGGAGGGGCGCCTGGACGCGGGCCGGCTCGGTGCGCTGCTCGACGCGCTGCTGCCGCCGGACGAGGTCGACGAGTGGTACCTCTGCGGGCCGTTCGGGATGGTGCAGGACGCCCGGGCGCTGCTGCGCGAGCGCGGCGTCGCCACGGAGCACATCCACCGCGAGCTGTTCCACGCCGACGCCGCCCCGGTCGCCGCGCCCGCTGCCCAGGAGTCCGGCAACGGAGCCGCGACGGTCACGATCGTGCTCGACGGCCGGCGCTCGACGTTCCCGGTCGACGGCGGCTCGATCCTGGAGGCTGCGCTGCGCAACCGGCCCGACGCGCCCTACGCGTGCAAGGGCGGCGTCTGCGGGACGTGCCGGTGCCGGATCGTCGAGGGCGAGGTGGCGATGGACCACTCGTACGCCCTCGAGGAGGACGAGGTCGACGCGGGGGTGGTGCTCGCCTGCCAGGCGCACCCGCGATCGGAGAGGATCGTGCTCGACTTCGACGCTCGGTGATGGGGAGGAGGGGTCAGGATGGGTCGTGATGGGAGGCCGACGAGGACGTTCGGCGGCGTGCTGCGCCGCGGGATGCTCGTGGGAGGTGAGCGGAGCGCCGTCGTCTGCGGCGACGTCCGCCTGACGCACCGCGAGCTGGCGGACCGCACCCGCCGGCTCGGCGACGCCCTCGCGCGCCAGGGCCTCGTGCCCGGCGACCGGGTCGCGGTGCTCGCCGGCAACTGCCATCGCTACCTCGAGCTCTACCTCGGACTGCCGGCCGCCGGGCTCGTGATCGTGCCGATCAACGCGCGCCACGCCCTGCCGGAGATCCGCTACGCGCTGCAGGACGCGGGCGTGCGCGTCCTGTTCGCCGACCGGCCCGTCGAGGGCATCGACGACCTCGGCGTCCGCGTGATCGCGATGGGCGAGGAGTACGAGGAGCTGCTCGCCGGCGGCGAGCCCGTGCCGTGGCCGGACGATCGCGACGAGGACGACCTGGCCGGGATCTTCTACACGGGAGGGACGACCGGCTCGCCCAAGGGCGTGATGCTCACGCACGGCAACCTCATCGCCAACGCCTTCGCGTTCATGGCCTGCTGGCCGTTCACGCGCGAGACGAGCTGGCTCGTCGTGGCCCCGTTCTTCCACGCCGCCGGGACCATCGGCGCGCTGGCCACCGTCTGGTCGGGCGGCGAGCACGTCGTGCTCGGCCCGTTCGACGCCGGGCGGTTCCTCGACCTCGTCGAGCGCGAGGCGATCACGGCGACGCTCATCGTGCCGGCGATGATGCAGCCGCTCGCCGCCGAGCAGTCCCGCGCGCCGCGCGACGTGTCCTCACTGCGCTGGCTGAGCCACGGCTCGGCGCCGGCGGCGACCGAGCTGCTGCGCCGGCTCGGCGCGACGTTCCCGGCCGCGGACCTCATGCACATCTACGGCGCGACGGAGACGTCGCCGATCGTGACGCTCATGCCCGGCGAACAGGATCTCCTGGACGGCCCGCGCGCCTTGTCGTGCGGGCAGGGTGCGGTCGGCGTCGAGGTGCGGACCGTCGACGCGATGACCGGCGAGCCGTGCGCGCCCGGCGAGGTCGGCGAGGTGCAGGTCCGGGGCGAGAACGTCACCCCCGGCTACTGGGACAAGCCCGCGGAGACGGAGGCGGCGCTGCGCGACGGCTGGTACGTGTCCGGGGACCTCGGCTACCTCGACGAGGACGGCTTCCTCTTCCTCGTCGACCGCTCGAAGGACATGATCGTGACGGGCGGCGAGAACGTCTACAGCGCCGAGGTGGAGGAGGCCCTGTACCGCCATCCGGCGGTCGCCGAGGCGGCCGTCATCGCGATCCCGCACGAGCGCTGGGGCGAGGCGGTGCACGCCGTCGTGACGGTCGCGAGCGGGACGACGGTGAGCGTCGAGGAGCTGACGAGCCACTGCTCGACGCTCATCGCCGGCTACAAGGTCCCGAAGTCGGTGGACATCCGGGTCGATCCGCTGCCCCGGACGGCGGTCGGGAAGATCCTCAAGCGCGATCTGCGCGAGCCCTATTGGGAGGGTCGCGAGACACACATCGCCTGAACGTTGTCTTGCTACCTTCCCGCCGATGCCCAACGACACCGGGTCGGGCATCCCGCAGTTCGCCCGAAGCTCGACCCGCATCTCCGACGCCTACTGCTTCGCGCGCGACGCGCACGCGGGAGGTACGACGACGATCGAGCACCCCACCGCCGTCGCGGAGCTGCTGCACGAGACGGGCTACCCGGAGCACGTCGTCGTCGCGGCGCTCCTGCACGACGTCGTGGAGGACAGCCCGGCGAGCGCGGATGAGCTGGCCGAGCGCTTCGGGCCCGACGTCGCGCGTCTGGTCGCGCAGCTGACGGAGGACCCCGGCATCGACGCCTACGACGAGCGCAAGCGCGAGCTGCGCCGGCGCGCGGCCTCCGACGGCCACGCGACCGCGTCGATCTTCACCGCCGACAAGCTCGCGAGCGCCCGCCAGCTGAACGCGTCCGGCGGCGTGCCCGACCCCCAGAAGCTCGAGCACTACGAGCGCACGGTGAACGTCGTGCGCCGCCACCATCCCGAGGTGCCGTTCCTGCCCGCGCTGGAGGACGAGCTCGCGCGGATGCGCGCCCGCGTGGGCTGAGGCTCACGCCGCGGGCGTCGCGGCCTCGTCCTCGACGCCCGCGCGCAGCTTCTCCAGCAGCGCGCCGAGCTGCTCGGCCTCCTCGGCGGTCAGGTGCGACCGCAGGCGCTTGTCGTGGCGCATCGCGACCCCGCGCAGCCGGTCGAACAACGCGATCCCGTCGTCGGTCAGCTCGACGCGCTGCACGCGCCGGTTGGAGTCCTCGCGCCAGCGGCGCACGAGGCCCTGACGCTCGAGGGCGTTGAGGTGATGGGTGAGCGTGGCGCCGGTCACGCCCATCGCCTGCGCCATCTCCGACTGCTGCCCCCACTGCTTGGAGCGGATGAGCAGCAGCACCTGCCACACCGGTGCCGAGCCGCCCTCGTCCGCCATCGCGCGGTCGAACTCCTGGGAGAGGACCCGTGCGGTGCGGGTGAGCTGCAGGCCGATCGGGGTGGGTGCCATGACGCCAGGCTAGCACAGAGATTGACATCTAACGATTAGACATCGAGTTGTTGTGGTACCTTCGTATCGCATCGAAGCGTTCGACGTCTAATCGTAGGAGTCCGCAGCCATGAACCCCGAGCTGATCGTCCTCACCGCAGCCGACCACCTCGCCACCGGCGGTGCCGCCGAGCTGTTCCGCGGGAGCGAGTTCGGCACGGACGTCTCGTTCTTCCTCAACCACGCGCCTGCCGGCCACGTCACGGCGTCGCACCGTCACCCGTACGTCGAGGTCTTCGTCGTCCTGGACGGGGTCGCGGAGTTCGACGTCGGCGGCGCCGCGCACAGCGCGCGCGGGGGCCAGGTGGTCGTTGTGCCCGCCGACGCGTGGCACGGCTTCCGCAACGCCGGCGACGCGACCCTCGAGATGGTCAGCATCCACCCGGTCGCGGAGATGCGGACGGAGTGGGCGTCATGAGCGCCCGCCTGCGCATCGGCGACCGCGAGCGAACGGCCACCGCCGAGCGCCTCACGGTGCACGCCGCCGACGGGCGGCTGTCCGTCGAGGAGCTCGAGTCGCGCCTGGAGCGCGCCCACGCCGCCGTGTTCGACGACGAGCTGCGCGCGGTCGAGGCGGACCTCCCGTCCGCAGCGCGAGCCAGGCGGCGCGACCCGTGGCCCGCGCCGCCCTTCGTCGCCCTCCTCGTGCTGGGCGCGGTCGCCGCCGTCGCGCTGACCGCGGTCGTCGGCCACCCGTTCTTCCCGCCCCTCGTCGCGGCCTTCGTGCTGTGGCGCCTCGCAGCGTTCCGTCACCCGATCCGAAGGAGCGAGTCGTGAGCACCCCTGTCTCCCACGCCGCCCCGGCCGTCGCGTCGCGGTCGATCGCGATCCCGTTCGCGGCGATCGTCCTCGCCATGCTGCCGGCGGTCCTGGACCAGACGATCCTGGCCACCGCGCTGCCGACCATCGCCGGTGATCTCGGCCGGCTCACGGACGTGTCGTGGGTCGTGACCGCGTACGTCGTCGCCGCGGCCGCGACGACGCCGCTGTGGGGCAAGCTCGGCGACCGCTACGGCCGCAAGCGGCTCCTGGAGATCTCGCTGGCGACGTTCCTCGTCGGCTCGGCGCTCTGCGGCATCGCCCAGAGCATCACCATGCTCGTCGTCTCGCGCGCGCTGCAGGGCATCGCCGCGGGCGGGCTCATGACGCTCGCCATGGCGTCCGTCGGCGACCTCGTCGAGCCGCGCGAGCGCGGCCGCTACCAGGGCTACATCACGAGCACCTTCGCGGTCGCGACCGTCGCCGGGCCGCTCATCGGCGGGCTCCTCGTGGAGCACGTGAGCTGGCGCTGGGTCTTCTACGTGAACCTGCCGCTCGGCGTCGCGGCGCTCGTCGGTCTTCGCACGCGGCTGCCCGAGGGCGAGACCGAGCGTCCTGCGCACGGGCTCGACGTGCTCGGCGCCGTCCTGCTCGCCGGGGCGACGTGCGCGCTGCTCCTGGCCTGCATCTGGGGCGGCGAGCGCTACGCGTGGGACTCGGCCACGATCGTCGGGCTGTTCGCCGCGACCGCCGCGCTGGCCGTCGGCCTCGTCGTGCGCGAGCGCCGCGCCGCCGACCCGATCGTCCCGCTCGACCTCCTGCGCACCCGCGTGGTCGCGGTCGCGAGCGCGGCGTTCTTCTTCGTGACCGCGACGCTGTTCGCGATCACCGTCTTCGTCCCGCTGTTCCTGCAGGTCACGACGGGCGCGACCCCGACGCAGGCCGGGCTGCTGCTCGTGCCGATGATGATCGGGATCACGCTGTCGACGAACCTCGCGGGGCGCGCGGTCTCCAGGACGGGGCGGCTCAAGCGCTTCCCGGTCGCGGGGCTGTCGCTCATGACCGGGGCGCTCGTCCTGCTCGCGATCGTCGTCGGCGACCCGTCGCAGGTGACGACGTCGATCGGCCTGGCCGTCTTCGGCCTCGGCTTCGGCATGACGGGCCAGATGCTGACCGTCGCGGTGCAGAACGGCGTCGACCGCCGCCGGCTCGGCGTCGCGATGGGCACGACCACGTTCCTGCGCGGCCTCGGCGGCGCGATCGGCGCCGCCGCGCTGGGCGCGATCTTCGCCGCGCGCGTCGGCACCGGCCCGGCGGACCGCGCCGACGTCATCGACGCCGTCCAGACCGTCTTCCTCGTCGCGGCGCCGCTGGCGGCGATCGCCCTGCTGATCGTCCTGGCGCTGCCCGAGACCACCAACGAGTGACCGGAGGTCCCCATGTCGCACCACGACACGCTCACGTCCCGCGTCCTGCTCGCCGGTGAGCCGGCGATCGGGGTCGTCGAGATCACGCTCCCGCGCGCCTGGGACGGGCCGCCGCTGCACCACCACGACTTCGACGAGACGTTCCACGTCCTGGAGGGCGAGCTGACGTTCCTCATCGGCGACGAGGTCGTGACAGCGGGCCCCGGCAGCACCACCGTCGCGCCGCGCGGCATCCACCACACGGTCGCCAACGCGTCCGACGAGCCCGCGCGGTACCTGCTCGTCTGCACGCCCGGCGGATTCGAGCGGATGTTCTCGCGCCTGGAGGCGATGCGGCCCTACCCGGAGACGACGATGGTCGGCCCGACGGTCTTCGCGCACCTGGGGCGGGCGGCATGAGCCCCGATCGCGCCGCGGGGTTGCACGGGTCTGGCAGATTCCTGAGAGACCGATGAGTTCCCCGAGGTCGGCTCGTCTGGGAGGACATGAGCTTGCAAGAGACACCCGCGATCGAGGCGCAGGGCCTCGTGAAGACGTTCGGCGACGTCCGTGCCGTCGACGGCGTCGATCTCACCGTGGCGGGAGGATCCGTCTACGGCGTCCTCGGTCCCAACGGCGCCGGCAAGACGACGACGATCCGCATGCTCGCGACGCTCCTGCGCCCCGACGGCGGCTCGGCACGCGTCCTCGGGCACGACATCGTCGCCGAGGCCGAGCAGGTCCGCCGCGCGGTGAGCCTCACGGGCCAGCTGGCGTCCGTCGACGAGGACCTCACCGGCCGCGAGAACCTCATCCTGCTCGGGCTCCTGCTCGGCCTGCGCCGCGGCGCGGCGAAGACGCGAGCGGCCGAGCTGCTCGACGCGTTCGGGCTGGAGGAGGCCGCCGGGCGTCTCGTCAAGAACTTCTCGGGCGGCATGCGCCGGCGGCTGGACATCGCGGCGAGCATCGTCGTGACGCCGCGCCTCATGTTCCTCGACGAGCCGACCACCGGCCTGGATCCGCGGTCGCGCAACCAGGTGTGGGACATCGTCCGCGAGCTGCAGGAGGCCGGCACCACGATCCTGCTCTGCACGCAGTACCTCGACGAGGCGGACCAGCTCGCCGACCGCATCGCGGTCATCGACCACGGCACGGTCATCGCCGAGGGCACGCCCGGGCAGCTCAAGGCGTCGGTCGGCTCCGGCGCGCTGAAGGTGCGGCTCCTCGATCCCGAGCAGCGGCCGGAGGCCGAGGAGGTCCTGCGCCGCGAGCTCGGCCACGTGAACCTCGAGGCCGATCCGGCCGCGCTCACGGCGACGTGCGCCGACGCCGACCGCGGCGCGCTCGCGGTGGCCGAGCTCGCCCGATTGGGCGTGCGGGTGGCGGACTTCTCGCTCGGCCAGCCGAGCCTGGACGAGGTGTTCCTCGCGCTCACCGGCCACACGGCGCAGGGCAGCGACGACGAGGACGCAGAGCTCGAGGAGGCGGTGGCATGACCACGCACGACGACGCGATCCGCAAGGCGCTCGGCTCGACGCCGCGCCCCTCGCCGGCCGGCCCGTTCGCCTCGGCCATGGCCTTCGCCTGGCGCGGGATGCTCAAGGTCAAGCACGTGCCCGAGCAGCTGCTCGACGTGACCATCACCCCGGTGATGTTCCTCCTGATGTTCACGTACATCTTCGGCGGCGCGATCGCCGGCTCGACCCAGGAGTACCTGCAGTACATCCTCCCGGGCACGCTGGTGATGTCGGTGCTGTTCACGACCGTCTACTCCGGCGTGGCGCTGAACACGGACCTCACGCGCGGCGTCGTGGACCGCATCCGGACGCTGCCGATCTGGCGCCCGTCGCCGCTCGTCGGCGCGCTCCTCGGGGACAGCGTCCGCTACCTCGTCGCCGGCACGGTGATCATCGTGCTGGGACTGATCCTCGGCTTCGATCCCGAGGCCGGCGTCGGCGGCGTGGTCGCGGCGCTCGCGCTGGTCGTCGTGTTCGCGTTCGGGCTCTCGTGGGTCTTCACGACCCTCGGCCTGGTCATGCGCTCGCCCAACGCGGTGATGAACGCCGGCTTCATGGCGATCTTCCCGCTGACGTTCCTCTCGAACGTCTTCGTCGAGCCCGACACGCTGCCCGGCCCCCTCGAGTGGTTCGTGAACGTGAACCCGATCTCGATCCTCGCCGACGCGTCCCGCGGGCTCATGGCCGGCAACGCCGAGGCGAGCGACATCCTCATCAGCCTGGGCGTCGCGGCAGCGCTCACCGCGGTGTTCCTGCCGCTGACGACCAGGCTGTACAGCAGTCACTAGCCGGGGTCGAGCACCTGCTCGAAGAGCACCTCGCCGTCGATGTCGCGAAGCCGGACGGTCATCTGCCGGCTCGCGGCGTCGATGGCGACCTGCCCGAAGAACTGGTAGCCGCCCGCCGGGCCGGTGTTCTGCACCGGCGGGGCGGACACGAAGACGGCCTCGGGCCCGAACGTCGGGTCGAGCGCGTAGGGGCCGAAGGCGCCGGCGTTCAGCGGTCCTGAGACGAACTCCCAGAACGGCGTGAACTCGCCCGCCGAGCCCCGCGCCGGGTCGTAGTGGTGGGCGGCGGTGTAGTGGACGTCGGCGGTCAGCATCACGACGCCGGTCACGCCGCCGGCGTGCGCGTCGCGCAGCAGATCCGCGAACTGCAGCTCGCGGCCGAGCGGCGCGCCGGGGTCGCGGTTGGCCACGCCCTCCTGGGCGACGTCGCCGTCCGGCACGATGAGCCCGAGCGGGAGGTCGATGGCCAGCACCTTCCACGTGGCCTTCGAGCCCGCGAGCCCGGCCTTGAGCCACGCGAGCTGCTCGGCGCCGAGGAGGCCGCGGTGCGGGTCGGCGTGGACGTTCTCGTCGTTGGGGTCCTTGTAGGTGCGCATGTCGACGACGAAGAGGTCCAGCAGCGGCCCGTAGGAGAGCCTGCGGTGCACGGTTCCCGCGGTCTGCGCCTTCGGGGTGATCGGCAGCCACTCGAAGAACGCCCGGTGCGCGCGCGACGCGAGGACGTCCACGCGCTGCTCGGTGTAGCGGGCGTCGACGACGACCTCGCCCGGGTACCAGTTGTTGAGGACCTCGTGGTCGTCCCACTGGTTGACCTGGGGCACCCGGGCGGCGAAGGCGCGCAGCGCCTCGTCGCTCATGTTGTAGGCGTACTGGCCGCGGAACTCGGCGAGCGTCTCGGCGACCTTGGACTTCTCGGGCGTGACCACGTTGGTCCAGGTGGTCCCGTCTGGCAGCGCGACCGTCGGCTCGAGGGGACCGTCGGCGTAGCACGTGTCGCCGCTGTTGAGGAAGAAGTCGGGTTCGAGGTCGGCCATCGCACGGAAGATGCGAAGACCGCCGGCGTCCGGGTTGATGCCCCAGCCCTGACCGACGAGGTCGCCGCTCCAGACGAACGAGATGTCACGCGCGTCCTTCGGCGCCGTCGTGAACGTCGCCTCCAGCGGCTCCGACGTCACGCTCGCGTCGTCGAGATCCTCCAGCAGCACCTCGACGCCGACCTCGCCGCCCGGCGTCAGGCAGTCGAGGCGCACCTTGCCCGTGAGATCGGTGTCGGGCGTGAGCACCGGGCCCGCGATGCGCCTGCCGCGGGCGCGCACGACCATCCGGCTCGGCCGGTCGGCGCGCGCCCACACGATCGCCGTCCGGCGCGTGACGTCACCGGTCTGCACGCCGTGCGTGAGCACGGGGCGGCTGCGCACGAACGCCGGCGCCGCCGAGGCGCGCCACGCGGGGACGAGGAGGCCGGCCGCGAGGCCGCCCCCGGCTGCGAGCAGCTCGCGGCGGCGAAACCGGGTGCTGGGGGTCGTGTCGGTCATGCCTGGGACGCTGGGCGCCGGCCTCGAGGCCTGTGTGAACGTGGCGGCGACGCGCCCACGCCGTAGGATCCTTACCGCCAGGGTCGTCACCGGCAAGGATGGGGAGGGGGAGCACCACGTACAAGGTCGTCACCATGACGCGGTTCCGGCGCGACCTCACGCCCGGTGAGGCCCGCCGCTTCTGGGCCGAGGACTTCGCGTGGATGGCCCTGAGCGTGCCGACGCTGCGGCACTACCTGCAGGACCACTGGCTGGGTGGGATCGACGGCGGCGGGCTTCGCGCGTTGCCGTTCGACGGCCACGCGGAGGCGTGGTACGACAACGCGGCCGCCTACGAGGAGACGGTGACGACGCCCGCGTGGCGCGCGCTGTTCGACCACGGCACGACCGTCTTCGACCCCTCGTCGATGGTGCACGGGATCGTCGACGAGCACGTGCTGCGCGACGGCCCGCGCAAGGCCGGGTCGGTGAAGGCGACCTGGACGGTGCAGCTGCGCGAGGACCTCGACACCGAGGAGGCCTGCTGCCGCTGGCTGGCCGACCACGGTCCGCTCGTCCTCAAGACGCCCGGCGTCCTGCGCTACGAGCAGAACCACGCGAGCAGGTTCGTCGCGCAACCCTCGCCCGGCGCGCCGTTCTGCGGGCGCTTCCACGGGTTCTTCAGCCTGTGGTTCGCCTCACCGCGCGCGCTGCATCGGGCGCTGGAGTCCGAGGAGTGGGCGCGAGCGTGCCGGGAGGTCCCGGGGTTCGCCGCCCCCGGCAGCGTGCGTGGCGTGCGCGTCGTCGAGCACGTCAAGCGCTAGAGCGGCCGCTACGCCCCGACGGAGCGCCACAACGTGACGTGCACCGCGGGCCGCGCCCGGGTGGACATCGTCCCGACACGGCCGGCGGACATCGCCTGGGTCGCCTCGGGCGTCGTCGCGAAGCGCTGCAGCGTCAGCGCGATCGGCAGCGCGCGGTCCAGCCCCAGCGTGCTCGCGTGCCACAGCTCCGTGATCGGCGTCCCGCGCACGTCGAGGGCCACGAGCGTGCGCCCGCGCATCTCGGCGAGGACCGAGTGGCTCAGGGTCAGCACCACGCCGTCGCCGGCCGCGGCCGCCGCGATCGCGGCCGCGTGGCTCGCGTACGTGCCGATGTCGCGCGGTGCCAGACCGTTGCGCTCCCAGTAGTGGCCCACGCCGAGCGACGGGTCGACGTCGGGCGGCCCGACGAGCCAGCGCTGCCCGCCGAGCTCCGACGGCGCGATGCCGCGGCGCCCGGCGAGCGGATGCGTCGGCGCCGCCACGACGACCAGGCGACAGCGCAGGAACGGCACGCTGGCGATCGTCGCCGCGCGGTCGAGGCCCGGGTGCGGGCCGAGGGCGATGTCGGCCCGCCGGTGCTCGAGCAGATCCGCGAAGCTCGCGCCCGGCGCCGCCTCCAGCGCGATCTCGAGGTTCTCGTCCCGCGCGCCGAACGCGTCGATGAGCGGGCCGATGTGCTCGCCGACGACGTCGGTCGTCACGACCTGGACGCGGCGGACCTGCCCCGGACCGTCGGGGACGGAGCGGCGGGCCTGCTCGGCGAGCCCCAGGATCTCGCTCGCGAGGGCGGCGAGCCGCCGCCCGCCGGCCGTCAGCGCGATGCCCCGGCCCGAACGCACGAAGAGGTCGTCGCCGAGCTCCTTGCGCAGCGCGCTGACCGCGACGGAGACCGCCGGCTCGGTGACCTCGAGCTCGGCCGCAGCAGCCTTCACGGACCCGTGCCGGGCCACGAGGACGAAGGACTGCAGCTGCGCGAGCGTCACGCCGGACCCCCCTCATAAGCAATCGCTTAACAGCGATTGACGCGAGCACCCTAGCGAGGCGAGAGTCCCTGTCGCAGCATCGTCGAGAGGAGAGACATGCAAGTCCCGGCTCCGTTCGAGTACGAGCGCGCCACCAGCGTCGAGCACGCGCTCGACCTGTTGGCGCGGCTCGGGCCCGACGCCCGACTGCTGGCCGGCGGGCACTCGCTCCTGCCGATGATGAAGCTGCGGCTCGCGACGCCGGAGCACCTCGTGGACATCGACGCGCTCGCCGGCGAGCTCGGGTACATCCGCGAGGAGGGCGGCGAGGTGCGCATCGGCGCGATGACCCGCCACCGCGCGATCCTCGAGTCCGAGCTGCTCGCGCGGCGCCTGACGATCTTCACCGACGCCGAGCGCGTCATCGCCGATCCCGTCGTCCGCAACCGGGGCACGATCGGCGGCGCGCTGTGTCAGGCCGATCCGGCCGAGGACCTCTCCGCGGTGTGCGCGGCGGTCGATGCGCACGTCGTGATCCGCGGCCAGGGCGGGGAGCGCGTCGTCGGCATGCGCGATTTCCACCGCGGCGCCTACGAGACGGCCGTCGACGACGGCGAGATGGTCACGGAGATCCGCGTCCCGCTGCACGCCGACGCGGGCAGCGCCTACGAGAAGGTCGAGCGGCGCGTGGGCGACTGGGCGGTTGCCGCCGCCGGCGCCGCGGTGCGCCTCGAGGGCGGGGCGATCGCGCAGGCCGGGATCGCGCTGGCCGCGGTCGGCTCCGCGGTGACGTCGCCCGACGCCGAGCAGGCGCTCGTCGGCAACGCACCGTCGGAGGAGCTGTTCGAGGAGGCCGCGCGGCTCGCAGCCGCTGCGACCGACCCCGTGACCGACCAGCGCGGGTCGGCCGAGTACAAGCGCCACGTGTCCGGTGAGCTCACCCGCCGCGCGCTGCGCCGGGCGACCGCGCGGGCACTGCGAGAGGAGAGCTGATGCAGGTCACGGTGTCGGTCAACGGTGAGGAACACGTGCGGGACGTCGAGCCGCGGCTGCTGCTCGTGCACTTCCTGCGCGACGAGCTGGGCAAGACGGGCACGCACTGGGGCTGCGACACGTCCAACTGCGGAACGTGCGTCGTGCTCATGGACGGCGAGCCCGTGAAGTCGTGCACCCTGCTCACCGCGACGGCCGCGGGCCGGGAGATCACGACCGTCGAGGGTCTCGAGCGCGACGGCGTGCTCGACCCGGTGCAGCAGGGCTTCCACGAGGAGCACGGGCTGCAGTGCGGCTTCTGCACCCCGGGGATGATGCTCACGGCGCGTGCGCTGCTGGACCGCAATCCCGATCCGACGGACATGGAGATCCGCGAGGCGATCTCCGGCCAGATCTGTCGCTGCACGGGCTACGCCACGATCGTGCGGTCGGTCCGGTGGGCGGCGGAGCACCCGGCAGCCCAGGAGGTGAGCGGCTGATGGCCACCATCGAGGACCGGCCGATCGGCTTCGGCCGCCTGAAGCGCAAGGAGGACGCGCGCTTCATCCGCGGCCAGGGCAAGTACGTCGACGACGTCCAGCTGCCGGGGATGCTGCACGGCGCCGTCCTGCGCAGCCCCGTCGCGCACGCGCGGATCGTGTCCATCGACACCTCCGCGGCCCTGCAGCACCCCAAGGTCCAGGCCGTCATCACCGGCAAGGACCTCGAGGGCCTCGGGCTGGCGTGGATGCCGACGCTGTCGGCGGACACGCAGGCCGTGCTCGCGACCGACAAGGTGCGCTTCCAGGGCCAGGAGGTCGCGTTCGTCATCGCCGACGACCGCTACGCCGCCCGCGACGCCCTCGAGCTCATCGACGTCGAGTACGACGTGCTGCCCGCCGTCGTCAACGCCCGCAAGGCGCTCGACGCCGACGCCCCGGTCATCCGCGACGACAAGGAAGGACAGTCGAACAACTTCATCTTCGACTGGGAGTCCGGCGACCGGGCGGCGACCGACGCGGTGTTCGCCAACGCCGACGTCGTCGTCGCCGAGGACATGCTCTACCCGCGCTCGCACCCGGCGCCGATGGAGACGTGCGGGTCGATCGCCGACTACGACAAGGTCGACGGCAGCCTCACGCTGTGGTGCACGACCCAGGCGCCGCACGCGCACCGCACGGTCTACGCGCTCGTCGCGGGGCTGCCCGAGCACAAGATCCGCGTGATCTCGCCGGACATCGGCGGCGGCTTCGGCAACAAGGTCGGCATCTACCCGGGCTACGTGTGCTCGGTCGTCGGCTCGATCGTCACCGGCAGGCCGGTCAAGTGGATGGAGGACCGCTCCGAGAACCTCATGGCGACCTCCTTCGCGCGCGACTACGTCATGCGCGGCGAGATCGCCGCGACGAAGGACGGGAGGATCCTCGGCGTCCGCGTGGACGTCATCGCCGACCACGGCGCGTTCAACGCCACGGCGCAGCCGACGAAGTACCCCGCCGGCTTCTTCCACGTGTTCACCGGGTCCTACGACCTGGAGGCCGCCCACTGCAGCGTCAAGGGCGTGTACACGAACAAGGCGCCCGGCGGCGTGGCGTACGCCTGCTCGTTCCGGATCACCGAGGCCGTGTACCTCGTCGAGCGCATGGTCGACGTGCTCGCCCACGAGCTCGACGCCGACCCGGTGGAGCTGCGGCTGAAGAACCTCATCCGCCCCGACCAGTTCCCGTACGAGAACAAGACCGGCTGGACGTACGACTCCGGCGACTACGAGAACACCCTGCGCAAGGCGATGGACATCGCCGGCTACGACGAGCTGCGCCGCGAGCAGGCGGAGAAGCGCGAGCGCGGGGAGCTCATGGGCATCGGCGTCGTGTTCTTCACCGAGGCGGTGGGCGCCGGGCCGCGCAAGCACATGGACATCCTCGGCCTGGGCATGGCCGACGCGGCCGAGCTGCGCGTCCATCCCACCGGCAAGGCGATGCTCGGCCTGAGCGTGCAGACGCAGGGCCAGGGCCACGAGACGACGTTCGCCCAGATCGTCGCCGAGGAGCTCGGCATCCCGCCGGAGGACATCGACGTCGTCCACGGCGACACCGATCGCACGCCGTTCGGCCTCGGCACGTACGGCTCGCGGTCCACGCCGGTGAGCGGGGCGGCCACCGCCATCGTCGCGCGCAAGGTGCGCGACAAGGCGCGGATCATCGCGTCGGCGATGCTCGAGGTCTCCGCCGAGGACCTCGAGTGGGAGAAGGGCCACCCGCCCGCTGGTTCGTGAAGGGCGACCCGGAGAAGGGCGCGACGATCCAGGAGATCGCGATGGGCGCCCACGGCTCGGTCGAGCTGCCCGAGGGCGTCGAGGGCGGGCTGGACTCCGAGACGGTCTACAACCCGCCGAACCTGACGTTCCCGTTCGGCGCCTACATCTGCGTCGTCGACGTGGACCCGGGCACCGGGAAGGTGACGGTGAGGCGCTTCATCGCCGTCGACGACTGCGGCACGCGCATCAACCCGATCATCATCGAGGGCCAGGTCCACGGCGGGCTGACCGACGGCGTGGGCATGGCGCTCATGGAGCTCATCGCGTTCGACGAGGAGGGCAACTGCCTCGGCGGGTCGCTCATGGACTACCTCATCCCGACCGCGCTGGAGGTGCCCGACTGGGAGACCGACTTCACGGTCACCCCGTCGCCGCACCACCCGATCGGCGCGAAGGGGATCGGGGAGTCCGCGACCGTCGGGTCGCCGCCCACGATCGTCAACGCGGTCTGCGACGCGCTCAAGCCCTACGGCGTCCGCCACATGGACATGCCGTGCACGCCCTCGCGGGTGTGGGACGCCATGCAGGGGAAGGCGGCGCCACCGCAATGATCGCCGGGGCACTCGCCCGGACCGCAGAGCGCCTGCGCGAGGGTGGGGAGCCGTACGTGCACGCGACGGTCGTGCGCGCGCAGCACCCCACCAGCGTGCACGCCGGCGACGCGGCGATCGTGCATCCGGACGGCACGGTCGACGGGTTCGTCGGCGGGCACTGCGCGCTGGAGTCGGTGCGCCTGCACGCCGAGCAGGTCCTGGCGACGGGCGAGCCGCTCCTGCTGCGGATCGTCCCGGTGCCCGAGGAGGAGGAGCCGCCGGAGGGCGTCGTCGTCGCCCACAACCCGTGCCTCTCCGGCGGCGCGTTCGAGGTGTTCCTCGAGCCCTGGCTCCCGGCGCCGCGGCTGGTCGTGATCGGCGAGGCCCCGATGGCCAGGGCGCTCGCCGAGCTCGGCCGCGCCGCGGGCTACGAGGTCGTCGCCGACGCCGAGCCGCACCCGGGCGACGCGGCGGTCGTCGTCGCCTCCCACGGCGAGGGCGAGGAGCACGCGCTCACCGCGGCGCTCCGCGCCGGCGTCCCCTACGTCGCGCTCGTCGCGAGCCGCACGCGCGGCGAGTCGGTGCGGGCCTCTCTGGACGTGCCCGACGACCTGCGCGAGCGCGTCCGTGTCCCCGCCGGGCTGGACATCGGCGCCCGGACGCCGGTCGAGGTGGCCGTCTCGATCCTGGCCCAGCTCATCGCCGAGCGCGCGCCGCACCCTGCCGCGGTCGAGCACGCGGCACACTGCTGTCATGGGCACTGAGGCCGTCGCAGGGCTCGTCCTGGCCGCAGGTGGCTCACGCCGTCTCGGCCGGCCCAAGCAGCTGCTGCCGTACGGCGACGGGACGCTGCTGGACCACGTGCTCGGCACGGCGCGAGCCTGCCGGTTCGATCAGCTGATCTGCGTTCTCGGCGGGTCCTCGGAGGACGTGCGGGCGACGGTCGACCTGCGCGGGGCGGACGTCGTCGTCAACCGCGAGTTCGGCACCGGGTGCTCCTCGTCGATCGCGACGGCGCTGGGCACGGTCGACCCGCGCATCGACGTCCTCGTCCTCATGCTCGGCGATCAGCCCGGCGTCCGGCCGGAGACCGTCGCCGCGCTCCTGGCCGGTCGCGGCGACGCGCCGCTGGCGGCATGTCGCTACGAGAGCGGGCGCGGGCACCCGCTCGCGTTCGCGCGCAGCACGTTCGGCGACCTCGCGACGCTGCACGGCGACAAGGGCGTCTGGCGGCTCATGGACCGGTCCGACGTGGTCGAGGTCGTCGTCCCGGGCGCGGTCCCACGCGACGTCGACACCTGGGCGGACTACGAAGCCGTGCTGGCGGAGCTCGCGTGACGGACGCGATCCGCGACGCCGTGCCGGACGTCGAGACGCTGGTGGAGGGCCTCGCCGGCGTGGACTACCTCGCCGACGAGGGCCTCGCCACCGCGCTGTTCTTCGCGCTGCGCCTCCCGCAGCCGCTGCTCCTCGAGGGCGAGGCCGGGGTCGGCAAGACCGAGGCCGCCAAGTCGCTGGCGGCGTTCCTGGGCACTCCGCTGATCCGCCTGCAGTGCTACGAGGGGATCGACGCGGCCGAGGCGATCTACGAGTGGAACTACCCGCGCCAGCTGCTGCGGATCCGGATCGCGGAGGCCGCTGGCGGCGCGATCGACGAGGGCGACCTCTTCTCGCCCGAGTACCTCATCGCGCGGCCGCTGCTGCAGGCGATCCAGCACCCCGGCCCACTGCCCGCGGTGCTCCTCGTGGACGAGCTGGACCGCGCGGACGACGACTTCGAGGCCTTCCTCCTCGAGCTGCTGGCCGAGGCCGCGATCACGATCCCCGAGATCGGGACGGTGCGCGCGGTGCACCCGCCGCTCGTCGTGCTCACCTCCAACCGCACGCGCGATCTGCACGACGCGCTCAAGCGGCGCTGCCTGTACCACTGGATCGACTACCCGGACGCCGTGCGCGAGGTCGCGATCGTGCGCCGCCGCGTCCCCGAGGCGGCGCTGACGCTCGCGGTCGACGTCGCCGCGGCGGTGCGCCGGCTGCGCGGGGACGACCTGCAGAAGCCGCCGGGCGTCGCAGAGGCGATCGACTGGGTCGGGGCGCTCCGGCTCCTCGGCGTCGAGCGGCTCGACGCGACCGCCGCGGACCGCACGCTCGGCGCGGTGCTCAAGTACCGCGAGGACCAGCAGGCGACGCGCGATCGCGGCCTCGAGCGGCTCGTGGGGACGCGCGATGTCTGAGCTCGTCCTCGACCTGCCCGCCGTGGCGAGCGCGCTCGGGCGCACGCTGCACGACGCCGGCGTGCCCTCGACGCCCGACCACGCGGCGCGCTTCGCGCGTGCGGTCGCGCTCGCGCCGCCGTCCGATCGGAACCGCCTCTACTGGACGGCGCGCGCCGTGTTCGTCTCCCACCGCGACCAGGTCGACCGCTTCGACGCGGTCTTCGCCCACGTCTTCGACGGCATCGACGATCCGGCCGGGCCGCGCGGCGATCCGAACGCCCCGCCGATGCGGGGCGCCGAGGCGGGCGAGCGGCGGGCGACGCCGGACGCCGCGCCGCTCGGCGGGCCGTCGACGGGCGGGGCGGTGCCGCAGGCCGGGCTGCGCGAGAGCGCCGAGCGCGACGACCCCGAGCGCGACACGCCGATCGCGGCGGCGAGCGCCGAGGAGCGCCTCCGCGACCGGGACTTCGCCGAGCTCGACGCCGAGGAGCTGCTGGCGTTGCGCAGGCTCATGCGCGAGCTGGCACTGGCCCCGCCGCTGCGCGTCACGCGCAGGGCGCGGCGACACCGCCGGGGCGACCGGCTCGACGTCCGCGCGACGCTGCGCGCGAGCCACCGGACCGGGGGCGACCCCGCGCGGCGGATCATGCGACGGCGCACGCGCGAGCCGCGACCGCTCGTCGTCCTGTGCGACGTCTCGGCGTCGATGGAGGCCTACACGCGGGCGTTCCTGCAGTTCCTGCACGCTGCCGTGGGTGGCGCGGACGCCGAGGCCTTCGTGTTCGCGACCCGCCTGACCCGGCTCACGCGCGCGCTGCGAGCGCAGCAGCCCGACCTCGCCATCGAACGCGCCGCCGCGCTCGCGCGCGACATGGCGGGCGGCACCAGGATCGGCGAGGCGCTGCAGACGTTCAACGATGACTTCGGCCGGCGCGGCATGGCCCGCGGGGCGGTCGTCGTGATCGTCTCCGACGGCTGGGAGCGCGGCGATCCCGAGGTGGTCGCCGAGCAGATGCGCCGGCTGCGGCGCCTCGCGCACCGCATCGTCTGGGTGAACCCGCGGAAGGCGAGCCCGCGCTTCGAGCCGCGGGTCGGCGGCATGGCGGCCGCGCTGCCGTCCGTCGACGCGTTCGTCAGCGGCCACAGCCTGCGTGCGCTGGAGGAGGTCGCCGCGGCGATCGCCGGCAACGACACCGAGAGGAGCGACCCATGAAGTTCGAGAACGCCTTCGTCGTCCAGGCCCCGATCGACGAGGTCTACGCCGCGCTGCTGGACGTGGAGCGCGTCGCGCCCTGCATGCCCGGCGCCGAGGTCGTCGAGAAGACCGGCGACGACGCCTACAAGGTCGCGATCAAGGTGAAGGTCGGGCCGATGTCCATGACCTACAAGGGCGACGTCCAGATCGTCGAGCGCGACGACGCGGCGAAGACGGCGACGCTGCGGGCGAAGGCGAAGGAGTCGCGGGGGCAGGGCACCGCCGACGCGCACGTCCACATGGCGCTCGCCGAGGAGGGCGACGGCACGCACGCCACGCTGGAGACGGACGTCGCGCTCGGCGGCCGCGTCGCCGCGATGGGCCGCGGCGTGATCGCGGACGTGTCGGCGCGTCTCGTGCAGACCTTCGCCGGCAACCTCGCCGAGATGCTGGAAGGCGGCGGCCGGCCGAGCCGTCTCCCAACGGCGCCGCGACCGCGGCAGCGCCCGGCGATCGGACCCGGCGCCCCGCGCCGAACCGCCGACGGCCGACGCCCGAGGAGGACGCCTCGCTGCCGGTGGGCGAGCTCGTCGCGAGCGTCGTGGCCGGCCGCCTGTCGGATCCGAAGGCGCTCTTCGCCGGGGCCGGGATCTTTGCGATGATCTGCCTCGTGATCGGCTACCTCGTCGGACGGACCAGATGATCCTCGCGCACATCGCGGGGATCCCGGTCGAGGAGAGCCTGCTGAGCCTCGGCCCGGTGGGGCTCGTCGGGATCACCGTGGCGGTGCGCTCCGTGCTCGCGAAGCTGCGTCGCGCGCCAGACGCTCCCTGAGTCGCCTTCACGCGATTAGTCTCCGTCCGTGGCCTCTCGAGAGGGAGGGAGTCAACGGCGACCGATCGCCGGCGCGGGTGGCCTCAGGGACATCTCCGAGGTCGCGGTCCGCCTGTTCGCGCAGCGTGGCTACAGCGCGACGGGGATGAAGGACATCGCCCGCGAGCTCGGGGTCCAGGCACCGAGCCTCTACAACTACGTCGACTCCAAGCGCCGGCTGCTCGACGTGCTGTGCATGGAGGCGATGCGCGACATGCGCGACGCGCTGCGCGGCGGCATCGCGACGGGGACGGACGCCGCGGACCGGGTGCTCCGCGGGATGGAGGCGCAGGTCCTGTTCCGGCTGCGCCGCCCGTACCACCTGCAGGTCGTCACGCGCGAGTCGCTGCACCTGGCGCCCGCCGTGCGGGAGGAGGTCCTGTCGCTGCGCGACGAGCAGCGCGCGATGTGGCGGGAGGTCGTGCTCACCGGCGTCGAGCAGGGCCGGTTCACCACGCCGTCGCCCGAGCTGGCCTCGCACCTCCTGCTCGAGATGTGCAGCTGGCTGCAGGTCATGCACTTCTCGCAGTCGGGCGAGGTCCCCGAGGATCAGCTCGTCGAGTGGTTCGGCGGGTTCGCCCTCGCGCTCCTGACGCCGCCGGCCGACTCGACGTAGACCGGCACGACCTCGCTCGTGACGAGGCCCGTCGTCGCGGTCACGTCCTCGACGATCGGCGCCCATCGGGCGACGTTCTCCGGCGTGTCGATCACGATCGTCACGACCGGCACCCGGCGGCGAAGCTGCAGCAGCCGGTCGCCGTGCGGCTCGTGATCTCCGTGGTAGCCCCACACGCCCCGCAGGACGGTCGCGCCCGCGGCGCCGTCGCGGCGCAGGCGCTCGATCAGGTCGCCGTGCTGGCCGGTGGCCTCCGACGTGTAGACGCTGACCTTCTGCCATCCGTCGCCGGTCTCGGGGAGCGCGGAGAGGGCCGTTCCGTCGCGCCGGCAGATGCGCACGCGCTCGAGCGTGGACTCGACCCCGGGCAGCTCCGCGAGCGCCGCGCCGATCCGGTCGGTCTCGCCCACCGAGACGACCATCACCGGGACGTCGCGGTTGTCGCCGACGAGGCGTGCGCGGCGGCGGACGCCGCGGACCGTGCCGTCGACGCCGAGCAGGGCCGTCGCGCCCGCGACGCCGTGCCGGTGCAGTGCGGCCACGACGCCGCGGTGCTCGCCGCGCCGCGCGTACACGGTGAGCTTGGCGTGCTCGCCGGGCGACGCGATGTCGCGCTCCGTCGTGGCGAGGGGGTGGAACGCCAGCGCCTCGATGTCGTGCAGGGCGGCCTCGATGCGATCCCTCGCGTCGACCGCCACGGTCACGATCGGCAGGTCCTCCGAGAGCGACAGCAGCCGATCCGTCCGCAGGCGCTGGGCTGCGCCGAAGCCGGCCATGCCGCGCAGCACGACGCTGAGGTGCAGCTCGTGACGCGCGAAGATCGCCGCGATCGCGTCGGCGAGGAAGCCGCCGTCCGCCCGGGCGCGCTCGCCGAAGAGGACCGTGAGCTCGAGTCGCTCGGCCGTCACAGCGCACCGCCGACCTGCTGGCCCAGCCACGCGACCGCGACGCCCGCGATGAGGCTCGCGATCAGGTTCACGGCGCCGGGGCGCAGCCGCCCGTCCTCCGCGAGCCGATGGCTCTCCAGCATCCAGGTGCTGAACGTCGTGTACGCACCCAGGAACCCGACTCCCGCGATGCGGTAGGCGTCCTCGGAGAGCGTCGCTCCCGCGAGCACCCCGAGCGCGAACGCGCCGGTGAGGTTCACGGCGAGCGTGCCCCACGGGAAGCTGCGCCCGACGCGCCCCGACACGGCGCCGTCGAGCAGGAACCGGCCCGTCGCCCCCAGGCCCCCGACGAGTCCGATGGCGATGACGACGAGCGGGCTCATCGCGCCCGGACGACGTTGGTGACGAGGGTCACGGCGGCGAAGCCGACGACGATGCTCGCGACCGCGTAGCCGAGCGCGAGCCCGGTGTTGCCGGCGTCGAGCATGTCGAGCAGCTCGACCTGCATCGTGGAGAACGTCGTCAGCGCCCCGCAGAAGCCCGTGCCGAGCAGCGGACGGCGATACGCGGACAGCGGAAGGCGCTCCTGGAGGCGGGTGACGAGCCAGCCGAGCAGGATCGCGCCGGCGATGTTGATCGCGAACGTCGCCCACGGCCACGTGTCCGGGTCGTGGGGGATCCAGTCCTCGATGAGCGCGCGCAGCACCGCGCCGGCGAAGCCACCGACGAAGATGGCCGCGATCTCGCGCCGGTCAACCCCCATGCGGCAGAGAGTGCACGATCGGTGCGACGGCATCCGGCGCCGCGGCGAACGCCGGGAGCACGCGCGCGTAGGCCGCCGCGGCGCGGCGATCGGGCTCCTCCGTGTGCGTGATCCGGACGAGGTCGGCCGCGCTGTCGAGCGAGTCGACGATGTCGAGCGCGGTCATGCCGAGCAGCGCGGCGCCGAAGCCCGAGCCCTCCGCGGAGGAGGCGAATCCCACGGGCCGGTCGAGCGCGGCCGCGAGGATCGCGCGCCAGAGGTCGCTGCGCGCGAACCCGCCCGTGGCACGCACCGATCCCGTGGCGGGCTCGAGCGTCGCGAGCACGACCGCCAGCTGCAGGCACGTGCCCTCGATCGCGGCGCGGAGCAGGTGGGCACGCCCGTGCGCGCGCGTGAGGCCGAGGTAGGCGCCGCGGGCGCCCCCGAGCCACTCCGGCGCCCGCTCGCCGACGATGTGCGGGAGGAAGAGCAGCCCGTCGCTGCCGGGCGGCGCCTGCGCCGCGGCGTCGAGCACCGCCTCGGGCGTCCCGAGATCCGGCGCCACCGCCTCCTGGAGCCACTCGAGCACGATGCCGCCGCCGTTCGTCGCCCCGCCCGCGACCCAGCGGCCGGGCGCGAGGACGTAGCAGAAGGTCCGCCCGGCGGGATCGACCCACGGCTCGTCGACCGCGGCGCGCACGGCGCCGCTCGTCCCGATCGAGCATGCGACGTCGCCCGGTCGGATCGCGCCGAGCCCGAGGTTGGCCATGGGCCCGTCCGCGCCGCCGACGACGACCGGCGTCCCCGCCGGGAGGCCGACGTCGGCGGTCAGGGGCACCGCGTGGGTTCCGTCGACGAGGCGGGCCAGGCGCTCCGCCGACAGCCCGGCGAGCGCGAGGGCCTCCTCGTCCCAGTCCTCCGTGTGCAGGTTGCGCAGCCCGGTGCCCGAGGCCGTCCCGTGGTCGACGAGCAGCTCGCCGGTCAGCGCGTGCAGGACGAGCTCCTTGACGCCCGCCCACCAGCGCACCGACGCGAACGTCTCCGGCTCGCGCTCGCGCCACCACACGAGCTTCGCGAGCGGCGACATCGGGTGCATCGGCGTCCCGGTGCGACGTGCGAGCGCGGGATCGCGCAGACGATCCGCCTGCTCGGCGGCGCGGTCGTCGGCCCAGGTCAGCAGCGGCGTGACCGGCGCGGCGTCCGCGTCGAGCCCGACGAGGCTGTGCATCGCGCCGCACAGCGCGAGTCCCGCGACGGGGCGGTCGGCCGAATCGACGGCCTGGCGGACCGCGTCGAGCGTCCCGGCGACGAGCGCGGCCGGCTCCGTCGGCGTGGCCGTGCGCCCCTGGCCGAGCACCGTCCCGTCGGGCGCCACGGCGAGCGCCTTGGTGCCCGTCGTGCCGACGTCGACGCCGATGACCACCGGGTCTCGCATGCGCACAGTCAACAGCCTGGACGGGGTCGATAGCGTGGCGGGCGTGCCGCCCTCCGCCCGCCGTCCCGCCATCGTCGCCGTCGACGACGAGCCGGCGGTCCTCGCCGCCGTCGCCCGTGATCTGCGCAAGCGCTTCGGCGAGGACTACCGCATCGTGCGGGCGCCGTCCGGCGCGGAGGCGCTGGACACGTTGAACGAGCTGCGCCGGCGGGGCGAGCAGGTCGCGCTGCTGATCGCCGACCAGCGCATGCCGGGGATGGAGGGCACGGAGTACCTGACGAAGGCCCGGACGGTCTTCCCCGACGCGAAGCGCGTGCTGCTCACCGCCTACGCCGACACGGACGCCGCGATCGCGGCGATCAACAAGGCGTCGCTCGACTACTACCTCCTCAAGCCCTGGGACCCGCCGGAGGAGGAGCTCTACCCGGTGGTCGAGGACCTGCTCGGCGACTGGCAGGCCGGCTCGGCGCTCACGATCGGCGGCGTCCGCGTGATCGGCCACCGCTTCTCGAAGGAGTCCCACGACCTGCGCGACTTCCTCGCGCGCAACCGCGTCCCGGGGCGGTTCCTCGACGTCGAGCGCGACGGCGAGGCGCGCGAGCTGCTGACCGTCGCGGGCGTCGCCGACGACCGCCTGCCGGTCGCGATGCTCGAGGACGGCTCCGTCATCGAGCGCCCGACGATCCTCGAGCTGGCGGAGCGCCTCGGCGTGACCGGGACGCCGTCCGCCGACCACTACGACCTCGTCATCGTCGGCGGCGGGCCCGCCGGCCTGGCGGCGGCCGTCTACGGCGCGTCGGAGGGGCTCAAGACGGTGCTCGTCGAGCGCGAGGCGCCCGGCGGACAGGCGGGCCAGTCCAGCCGCATCGAGAACTACCTCGGCTTCCCGACCGGGCTCACCGGGTCCGACCTCGCCCGGCGCGCGACCGACCAGGCGCGCCGGCTGGGCGCCGAGCTGCTCACCGTCCGCGACGCCGAGGCGCTGCGCGTCGAGGGCGCCGGGCGCGTCGTCGCGCTCAGCGGCGGCGGCGAGCTGAGCGCGAACTGCGTGCTCGTGGCCTCCGGCGTGTCCTACCGCCAGCTCGACACCCCCGGGTTCCCGGAGCTGACCGGGGCCGGCATCTACTACGGCGCGGCGATGACCGAGGCCCGCTCGTGCCGCGACCAGCACGTCGTCGTCATCGGCGGCGCGAACTCGGCGGGGCAGGCGGCGGTCTACTTCAGCGAGTACGCGCAGCGGGTGACGATCCTCGTGCGGCGCACGCTCGAGGACTCGATGTCGCACTACCTCATCGAGCAGATCGGCAACCTGCCGAACATCGACGTCCGCACGGGTACCACCGCGATCGCCGCGGAGGGCGACGGTCGCCTCTCCCGCCTGCGCGTGGAGGGGCCCGACGGGCAGGAGGACCTGCCTGCGGACGCGTGCTTCGTGTTCATCGGGGCGCGGCCCCGCACCGACTGGCTGGACGACGTCGTCGCGCGCGACGAGCGCGGCTTCATCCTCGCCGGCCTCGATGCCAAGGACGCGGGCTGGCCCCTGCCGCGCGAGCCCTACCTGCTGGAGACGACCGTGCCCGGCGTCTTCGTGGCCGGCGACGTGCGCGCGCGGTCGATCAAGCGCGTCGCGAGCGCGGTCGGGGAGGGCTCGATGTCCGTCTCGCTCGTCCACCAGTACCTGGTCGACGGATGACGACGGTCGCCGCGATCGACCTGCGCCCGATCGATCTCTTCGACGAGCTCGACGACGACGCGCTCACCGCCTGGGCCGCGGTCGCCACGGTACGCGAGGTGGCGCAGGGGGTGGTCGTCGCCGAGCACGGCGTCGTGCCACCGGGGCTGCAGCTCCTCCTGGAGGGCGACGTCCGGACGCTCTCGGTCCACGGCGCGGCCGAGGAGCCCGTGCACCGGCAGCACGCCCCGACCTGGATGGGAGCGATCACGGCCCTGACGGGCGAGCCGTCCCGCGTCCGGCTGCGCACCGAGACGGACTGCCGCATCGCGTGCATCGAGCCGGAGGACTTCCGGCGCCTCGCGTTCGAGTATCCGGCGGTGCTCCGGCGCGTCATGGGGGCGGTGCAGCGCGTCGCCGACTTCGTCAACGGCGTGGAGAACGACCGCGAGCGCCTCGCCGCGCTCGGGCAGATGGCCGCGGGCCTCACGCACGAGCTCAACAACCCGGCGGCCGCCGCGCGCCGCGCCGCCGCGCAGCTCGAGGAGGCCATGCAGGCCGTCACCGGCGCGGTCGCCTCGTTCGTCGACGCCGGCCTCGAGCGCGAGGACGCGGCCGTGCTCATCGGCCTGCAGCGCGAGGCGATGGACGGGATGGCCGCGCGGACGTCGGTCGACGCCCTCGACGTCGCCGACGCCGAGGAGGCGCTGCTCGAGTGCCTGGAGGACCACGGCGTCGACGAGGCGTGGCGCTACGCCGACGCGCTCGCCGCCGCCGGCGTCGACGGGGCGTGGGTCGACCGCGTCGTCGAGACCGCGGGAGCGGCGGCGGACCCGGCGCTGCGCTGGATCTCGGCGTCGCTGTCGGCGCAGTCCCTCGCCGCGGACCTCCAGGAGTCCACCCGCCGCATGTCCGACCTCGTCGGCGCCGTGAAGTCCTACGCGTACATGGACCGCGGCGAGCTGCAGGAGATCGACATCCGCGAAGGGCTGGAGTCGACGCTGACGATCCTCGGCCACAAGCTCAAGCACACCCGGATCGACGTCGTGCGCGACTACGACGCCGACCTCCCGCGCATGACGGTGCGCGGCTCCCAGCTCAACCAGGTGTGGACGAACCTGCTCGACAACGCGATCGACGCACTGGGCGAGGACGGCACCATCACGATCACGACGCTGCGGGACGGCAGCTGCATCGAGGTGCACGTCGCCGACGACGGTCCTGGCATCCCGCCGGAGGTCCGCAATCGCGTCTTCGACGCCTTCGTGACCACGAAGGAGGTCGGCAAGGGCACCGGTCTGGGGCTCGCGACGGCGTACCAGATCGTCGTCGACCGTCACGATGGGTCCCTGAGCGTCGACTCCGAGCCCGGCCGGACGCAGTTCCGCGTCCGCCTCCCCATCAAGCAGACGTAGGAGGCCCCCCATGGCAGAGTGCACCCACCTCGACCACGTCCTCGTCACGCAGCTGCCCGAGTCCGTCGACGGGTGCGAGGAGTGCCTGCGCGACGGCGGCAAGTGGCTGCACCTGCGCATCTGCCTGGAATGCGGGCACGTCGGCTGCTGCGACGACTCGCCCAGCAAGCACGCGACGCAGCACGCGGGGGAGACGCAGCACCCGATCATCCGGTCGCTCGAGCCGCGCGAGAACTGGTCCTGGTGCTACCCGGACGAGCTGCTCATGCGGATCGACGCCGTCGAGGGCCAGACGCGCATCCCGCCCTCGCCGATGCTGGGAGGCTGACGTGGACGACCCGGTCCTGCAGCAGCGCTTCGCCGCCGGCTACGAGGAGCCTGCGGCGGTCGAGGAGCGCCTCGGCCGGGTGCTGCGTGCCGACACTGCGGAGATGCCGGCGGTCGTCCCGAGCGACGAGCACCCGTCGTGGGCGCTGCTCATCGAGGGAGGCGCCGGCCCGGCCCCGGCGGCCGCGACGCCGACGGGCGTGGTGCTCGACCTCCGCGCGCACGTGGGCGCGGGACCGGTGCTCGTCGGCCGCGACCCCGGCTGCGCGATCGTCATCGCCGACCCGACGGTCTCGCGCCGCCACGCGCAGCTCGAGGTCGACGCCGACGCGTGCAGCATCCGCGACCTCGGCTCGACGAACGGCACGTACGCCCACGGCCGCCCGGTGACCTCGACGCGCCTGCACGACGGCGACACCGTGACGTTCGGGCTGCACGCGGTGCAGCTCGTCTGGGGCTGAGGCCCCGCGCGGGTGTGGTGAGGTCACACCCGCCCCGGCTCAGGCCAGCGCGAACCCCTCGTACCCCGCGTCGGCGATCTCCCTGCAGCGCTGCGCGTAGGGCCCGACGCCGCCGAGGTAGGGCATGCACACGCGCGGCTTGCCGGGCACGTTGGCGCCCATGTACCAGGAGTCGGCCTGCGACATGAGCGTGAAGTCCGCGACCTCGGCGACGTGTGCCACCCAGGCGTCCTGCGCGTCCTCGGTGGGCTCCATGCTGCGCAGGCCGCGCTCGCGCAGGTGGCCGATGGCGTCGGTGATCCAGTCGACGTGCTGCTCGATCGACACGACCATGTTGCTGAACACCGACGGGCTCCCGGGGCCGGTGACGAGGAACAGGTTGGGGAAGCCGGCGAGGCCGATGCCGAGGTAGGTCCGCGGGCCCCCGGCCCACTCGTCGCGCAGCGCGACGCCGTCGCGGCCGCGGATGTCGATCGCGTTCAGCGCACCGGTCATCGCGTCGAAGCCGGTGGCGAAGACGATGATGTCGACCGGGTAGGTGCGCTCGCGGGTGCGCACGCCCTCGGCGACGATCTCCTCGAGCGGGTCGGTGCGGAGGTCGACGAGCGTCACGTCGTCGCGGTTGAACGTCTCGTAGTACTCCGTGTCCACGCACGGGCGCTTCGTGCCCCACGGGTGCGAGCGCGGCATCAGGGCCTCGGCGACCGCCGGGTCCTCGACGCGCTCGCGGATCTTGCGGCGGAAGAACTCGGCGACGTGCTCGTTCGCCGCCGGGTCGATCATGACGTCGGTGAACACGCCGACCATGTTCAGCCCGCCCGCCTCGTAGCGCGCCTCGAGCTCGCGCTGGCGCTCCTCGTCGGAGACCTCCAGGGCGCCCTTGTCGTTCGCCGGGTAGTGGATGCTCGTGAAGGACTCGCGGATCTGCCGGCGCCGCTCGTCGAAGCCCTCGACGACCTCGCGCGCGGTGTCCGGGTCCAGCGGGCCGTTCCACGCCGGGGCGCTGAAGTTGGGCGTGCGCTGGAACACGATGAGCTCCGACGCCTGCTCCGCGATGACCGGGATCGACTGGATGCCCGACGAGCCGGTCCCGATGACCGCGACGCGCTTGCCGGTGAAGTCGACGCCCTCGTGCGGCCACCGGCCGGTGTGGTGGATCTCCCCGGCGAACGTGTCCGCGCCCGGCGCCTCGGGCTCCTTCGGCACCGAGAGGCACCCGGTCGCCATGATCACGTGCCGCGCGGTGAGCTCCTCGCCGGTGTCCGTCGTGACGGTCCACGTGCCGGCGGCCTCGTCGAGCACCGCGGCAGTGACGCGGGTGTTCAGCGAGATGTCTCGATCGAGATCGAAGCGAGCGGCGACGTGCCGTAGGTAGCGGAGGATCTCCTCCTGGGCCGGGTAGCGCTCGGTCCACTGCCACTCGCGCAGGAGCTCGTCGGAGAACGAGTACTGGTAGTCGAGGCTCTCGACGTCGCAGCGCGCGCCCGGATAGCGGTTCCAGTACCACGTGCCGCCGACGCCGTCGGCGGCCTCGAGCACCCGCGCGCGCAGCCCCATGCCGCGCAGGCGGTGCAGCGCGTACAGGCCGGCGAACCCGGCGCCGACCACGATCACGTCCAGCTCGGGCTGACTCTCCATCGCGCGGATGCTAATCGCGGTCCAGCACGACGCGCACGCCGTAGTACGGCTGCCCGTCGGCGACGTACTCGCCCGTCAGGCGGCGCAGCGAGTAGGCGACCCCGTCGACGACGAGCGTCCGCCCGCCGTCGCGCACCTCCTCGATGACGCTCTCGTCGGTCCGGCCGAGGTACACGACCTGCACCGGCATGCCGACGTACGGGGCGGGCCGGGTCCCGGCCACGGCCGCTACGCCCCCGCGAGCGACAGGACGAGCGGGTGCAGCGGGCCGGCGCCCTTCATGCGCAGCTGGGCCCCGACCATGGCCAGGGTCCAGCCCGAGAAGCGCAGGTCGTCGACGAGGAGCCCGGGGCCTCCCGGTGGCGGGCCGGTGACCTTGAACTGCCCACGGACGTTGGCGACCTGCTGTGCGGAGTTCTCCATCTCGCGCTGGGGCGGGTTGTCGCCGGTCCGCTCGAGGACGTCGGCGTACGGCACGCCGAGCGCCGCGGCGAGACGGCGGGCGAGGTCGGGGACGAGGTCGCCGGAGCGCCGCGACGGGATCGCCGTCACCCACGTCGGTGCGGGCGACGGATGCCAGCGGTCGACGAGGTCGGCGCACGCCTGCACGAGCTCGTCGGCGAAGCGGCCGTCGCGCAGCCCCTCCCGCACGAGCACGTCCCACCCGCCGTCGCCGGAGCGCCCGAGCGCCCGGCCCTCCTGCAGCTGCTGCTCCAGGCCGAGCTTCCGGCCCGGCCCGTCGGCGGTCCGCGGCGTCTGCTTGCGCACCGACAGCACGACGGGGCGGCTGCGCACGAGCGCGGTCGCGCGGCGGGCGAGCACGGCGTCGACCGGCTCGTCGAAGCGCGGCGCGGTGCACACGGCGCAGCGCCCGCACGGCTCCGCTCGCGGATCGTCGAGCTCGTCCTGCAGCGTCTGCATGAGACAGCGCCCGTTGCTCCCGTAGGCGAGCATCGCCGCCTGCTCGGCGCGGCGCAGCGCCGTGACCTGCTCGTAGCGCCCCGCGTCGTACTCCCACGGCTCGCCGGTCGCGGTCCAGCCGGAGCCCTCCCGGCGCACCGCGCCCTCGACGTCGAGGACCTTGAGCATCGCCTCGAGCCGCCCGCGGCCGAGGTTCACGTCGGCCTGCAGCGACGGGATGCTCACCGCGCCGTCCTGGCCGACGAGCTCGAGCACCCGCTCGACGAGGTCGCGCGGCGGGAACGCCGACTCGATGAAGAAGTCCTGGATCCGGCGGTCCTCGTGGCCGCGCAGCAGCACCGCGTGGGCCTCCGCCACCCCACGGCCGGCGCGGCCGACCTGCTGGTAGTAGGCGATGGCCGACGACGGAGCCTGGAAGTGCACGACGAACCCGAGGTCCGGCTTGTCGTAGCCCATGCCCAGCGCGCTCGTGGCGACGACGGCCTTCACCTCGTTGGCGAGCAGCCGGCGCTCGGCCTCGACGCGGTCCTCGTCGGTCACCTCGCCGGAGTAGGCGACCGCGCTGATCCCCTGCGTCTCCAGCCACTCGGCGACGAGCTCGGTGTCGCGCTTCGTGAGGCAGTACACGATCCCCGAGCCGGGCATCTGCGGCAGCCACGTCGCCAGCCAGGCGAGACGGTCGCCGGCCGCGGGGAGGGGCACGACCTCCAGCCGCAGCGACGCGCGCGCCAGCGGCCCGCGGTAGACGGTCAGGCGCGAAGGGTCGGCGCCGACCTCGAACTGCTCGCTCACGTCGGCGACCACGCGGTCGTTCGCGGTCGCGGTCGTGCCGAGCACCGCGACGTCGGGCGGCAGCGCGGCGAGGACGTCGCGGATCCGCCGGTAGTCGGGGCGGAAGTCGTGACCCCAGTCGGAGACGCAGTGCGCCTCGTCGACGACGAGCAGCCCGACCCGCTCGATGAACAGCGGCAGCATCCGCTCCCGGAACTGCGGGTTGTTGAGCCGCTCGGGGCTGATGAGCAGGAGGTCGACCTCGTCCGCCGCCAGCAGGTCGCGGACGCGATCCCAGTCGTCGCGGTTCGTCGAGTTGACGGTCACCGCGCGGATGCCGAGGCGGCGCGCGGCATCGATCTGGTTGCGCATGAGCGCGAGCAGCGGGGAGATGAGGACGGTCGGGCCGGCGCCGCGGCGGCGCAGCAGCGAGGTGGCGAGGAAGTAGACGGCGCTCTTGCCCCAGCCGGTGCGCTGCACGCAGAGCACGCGGCGGCGATCCTCCACCAGGTCGCTCACCGCCTCGAGCTGGTGCTCGCGGAATGTCGCGTCGGGACCGGCCAACTCGCGCAGGAGCGCGAGCGCCTCGTCGCCGATCGGTTGTGTGGGAGTCACCATTCCGCCCACCAGCGTAGGTACCTTGCCGGTCATGGCTGACACCTCCACCGCCCACGAGATCGCCGGCAGCCTCCGGACGCGCATCGACGCGCTCCGCGAGGAGCTCACCGGCTACCAGGCCCTCCGCGACGAGCTCGACCGCCTCGAGGCGGCGCTCGACGCGCTCGATCCCGACGGGGATCCGGCGACGCCCGCCGCACAGATGTAGCGTCCGCGCGTGCTGCAGCTGCGCGTCTCCGGCGATGCCACGAGCTCGGTCGCCGTGGCGCGCACGCTCCGCGAGATCGCCGGCACGCGCAACGTGCACCGCACGGAGGACGCCGACGGCGGCGCGGCCCTCGTGACCGCCGACCTCGACACGGACGCCGCCGACCCGGCGTTGGACGCGATGCGCAGGCTCGGCGTCCCGGCCCCGGACATCCTGCTGCTGCGGCTCGAGTCGATCGGCCCGTCGGCGCATCTCGAGGGGATCACGAACGTCGTCTGGGCCGACCTGCTCAGCCAGGCCGGGAACAACGCGCGCCCGCTCGCGCGCTACCTCGTGCTCATGACGATCGCCGGCGTGATCGCGGCGTTCGGCGTCATCGAGCACAACTCGATCCTCATCGTCGGCGCGATGGCCGTCAGCCCCGACATCCTCCCGATCACGGCGACCTGCACGGGGCTCGTGCTGCACCGCTGGCGCCTGGCATGGCGAGCGATGGTGACGCTGCAGCTCGGCCTGGTGACGAGCTTCGCGGTGGCCGCCGTGCTGACGCTCGTGCTGAACGCCCTCGGCCTGCTGCCGGACGGGTTCGAGATCGGGGAGGGCGGTCTCCAGGGCCTCTCGACGGTCAACATCTCCACGGTCTTCGTCGCCCTCGCCGCGGGGGTCGCCGGCATGCTCGCGCTCGAGACCCGTGCCAGCGCGGCGGTCGGCGTCGCGATCTCCGTGACGACGATCCCCGCGTCGGCCTACCTCGGCGTGGCGATCGGCGTGGGCGAGGCCTCCAAGGCCGCGGGTGCGCTGCTCGTCCTCGTCATCAACGTCGCGATGCTCGTCGTCGGGGGCAGCGCGGCGCTCATCCTGCAGCGCCGGCTGGCGAGAGCACGATGAGCCGCTCGCCAGGCCCGGCCTGAAGGCCGGTCTCGTCGGTCGCGACGCGGATCTCGCCGCCGGCGCCGATCACGAAGAGCGCGAGCCCGTCGCCGTCCTCGCGCTCCACGAGCTGCCAGCCCTCGGTCACGTAGCGGTCGAGCTCCGCCGAGCTGGGGTTGCCGTCGGCGATGATCCCCGCCTCGCCGGGCACCGGGGCGAAGTCGCCGTGGTCGTGGTCGCTCGCCGCGCGGAACACGTGGCCGTGCCCCAGCTCGACGCGCAGCTCGGCGGCTGCGAGCGCGTTGAAGTCGTCGTTGCGCGAGAGCAGCAGCGCGTCGGTGATCTCCTCGAGCTCCGCCTCGCGGGTCAGCGCGCCGTGCATCACGCTGCCGCGGTCGGCCTCCAGCCCCATGGCCCGCGCCGCAGCCTGGTCGTCGGGGTTGCCGGCCCACAACCGGACGCTGATCCCCGCGCGCTGCAGCGCGGACGCCGTCTCTCGCGCGAAGGGCCCGCCGCCGACGACGAGCACCGTCGTGCCACGGTGCCCCGCGACCCCGAGCAGCCTCGCGGCCGGCGCGGCGGTCAGCCCGTAGAGGACGACGGTGCAGAAGATCGCCACGAACGCGATCGGCAGGACGTCGTCGCCGCCCGGGATCCCGGCCTGGGTGAGCCCGAGGCCGAACGCGGACGCAGTGGCGCCGGCCACGATGCCGCGCGGCGCCATCCAGGCGATGAACGCGCGCTCGTGCAGCGTGAGATCCGACCGCCACGTCGCGAGCGCCACCGCCAGCGGGCGGATGACGAACGCCATGGCGGCCACGACGAGCAGCGCTCCCGGCAGGACGGACTCGACGGCGGACGGCGTCACCGACGCCGCGATGAGGACGAAGAGGATCCCGATGAGCAGCTGGACCAGCGTCCCCTGGAACTCGAGCGTCAGCGAGACGTCGATCCGCCGCTGGTTCGCCAGGATCATCCCCATGAGGGTCACCGCGACGAACCCGGCGTCGTCGCGCAGCAGGTCCGCGCCCACGAGCGCCGCGGTGACCATCATGAGCACCGCGGGCACCGCCTGACGCGGCGCTGTGCGCTGGGTCTCCACGAGCAGCACCCACAGGATCGCGGCCGCCGCGACGCCCACCGCGGCGCCGATGCCGATGCTCGCGAACATCTCGCCCGGGTGCCAGCCGCCGTCGCTCGCCAGCACGGCGTGGAAGACGACGACGCCGAGCAGCGCGCCGACGGGATCGACGAGCACGCCCTCCCAGGTCACGAGCGACCGGATGCGCGGCGCCGGCCGGGCGTAGGCCAGCAGCGGCAGCACGACCGTGGGGCCGGACACGACGAGGATGGCGCCGAGGACGAGCGCGGCCTGGGTGCTCACGCCGCCCACGAGCAGCCAGACCGCGACCGCCACGCCGGCGAACGTCACGAGGACACCGACACCGACGAGCCGCCCGACGAGGAGACGGATCCGCGGCTCGATCTCCTCGAGCGAGAGCCGCAGCCCGGCCTCGAAGAGGATCACCCCGACGGCCAGCGAGACGAACGGCTGGAAGATCTGACCGAGCAGCACGTCCGGATGGACGGTGTCGGTGAGGATCCCGGCGACGAAGCCCACCGGGAGCAGCACGACGATCGCGGGCAGCCCCGCGAGCCGCGCGACCAGCTGCGAGCCGATCGCCAGGACGACGACCAGCCCGAGCCCGAGGAGGACCTCGTCCGTCGAGAGGCCGCCCATCCGACCTCAGCGGCTGAGCAGCTTCACGCTCGCCCAGATCCCGATGTCGACGATGACCGCGATGCCGACGACGATCCACTGCGCGCCGGCCACTGGCTCGGAGTTCACGCTCCACATGATCGCGTACGTCAACGTCGTCGTCGGCAGCAGCAGGAACCCGAGGACCCGGAGGGCGGTGCTGTCGATCGCCTTGCCGACGAGACCGCCGAAGATCCACATGCCGACCAGGATCAGCCGCGGCACCGACATGAGGAACAGCACCGTCAGCCAGCCCATGATGCGCACGGCGACGGAGGGTTCGCCCTTCCCGGGCGCAGGGATGGGTGTGATCAGCATGCGCGCAGCTTGAACGCGGCTCGCGGGAGCACGTTCATACGCATCGGGTGATGCTCCGGAGGGCCGCCGGAGCGAGCATCGTCCGCGATGACCACCGCAGCGCAGCAGCCGGCGGACGTGTTCGTCTCCTTCGGCATCACCGGCGATCTGGCGAAGGTCATGACCTTCCGGTCGCTGTACCGCCTCGAGCGCCGAGGCCTCCTGACCTGTCCGATCGTCGGCGTGGCCGTCGACGACTGGTCCGTCGAAGATCTCCGCGCGCATGCGCGCAGCGCGATCCAGGGAACCGGGGAGACGATCGACGACGAGGTGTTCGCGCGCTTCGCCGCGCGGCTGTCCTACGTCTCCGGCGACTTCTCCGATCCCGAGACGTTCGAGCGGCTCGCCCGCGTGCTCGACGGCCGCCGAAGCCCCGTCTACTACCTCGAGATCCCGCCGTTCCTGTTCGGGACGGTCGTGAAGGGGCTCGCCGGGGCGGGCCTCATCGAGAACGCCCGCGTCGTCGTCGAGAAGCCCTTCGGGCACGACCTCGCGTCCGCGCGGCAGCTCAACGACGAGGTCCACGAGCACCTCGACGAGTCCCAGGTGTACCGGATCGACCACTTCCTCGGGAAGATGGGTCTGGCCGAGACGCTCTACCTGCGGTTCGCGAACACCCTGTTCGAGCCGGTGTGGAACCGCAACCACGTCGCGTCGGTGCAGATCACGATGGCCGAGAGCTTCGGCGTCGCCGATCGCGGCCACTTCTACGACCCCGTCGGCGCGCTGCGCGACGTCGTCGTCAACCACCTCATGCAGGTCGTCGCCGCGGCCGCGATCGAGCCGCCCGCCGGCCGCGATCCCGGGGCGCTCAAGGACGCGCTGCACTCGCTCTTCCACGCGATGCCCGACGCCGATCCGGCGCACTACGTCCGTGGCCAGCACGACGGCTACCGCGACGTCGACGGGGTCAAGCCGGACTCCACGACCGAGACGTACGCCGCCATGCGGCTGGAGATCGACAACTGGCGCTGGACCGGCGTGCCGTTCTTCATCCGGACCGGCAAGCTGCTGCCGATCACGCAGACCGAGCTGCGGCTCGTGTTCCACACACCGCCGAAGCTGGGCTTCCACCGCCACGCCTCGCACGCACCGGAGGCCGACCAGCTCATCATCAAGCTCGACCCGACGACCGGCGTCCGGCTCCTCTTCGAGGCGCAGCGGGGCGACGACGCGGCGGAACCCGAGCAGGTGCACATGGACCTCGAGTTCGCCGACCAGGGCGGCGAGGCCGCGACCCCGTACGAGGTGCTGCTGCACGCGGCGATGCTCGGCGACAGCACGCGCTTCAAGCGCCAGGACAGCGTCGAGGAGACGTGGAGGATCATGGAGCCGCTGGTCGCGAACCCCCCGCCCGTGCATCCCTACGAGCCCGGGTCGTGGGGACCGGAGGCCGCGGATTCCGTCGTCGCGGGCCACGGTCGCTGGCACGACCCGTGGGTGGCGTCATGACCGCCGCCCAGGAGAAGCCGACGCCGAGCCTGGTGCCGCTCTCGCCGTTCCCGCCGATCGCGGACTACGCGTTCCTGTCGGACTGCCACACCGCCGCGCTCGTCGCGCCCGACGGCTCGATCGACTGGCTCTGCGTCCCCAGCTTCGACGCCGCGAGCGTGTTCGGCACGCTCCTGGACCGCGGGGCGGGATCGTTCCGGTTCGGCCCGTTCGGCATCAACGCGCCGGCGGCGCGCTCGTACCTGCCGGGGACGAACGTCCTCATGACCACCTGGCACACGACGACCGGCTGGATCGTGGTGCGCGACGCCCTCGTGATGGGCCCGAACCACCAGGAGGACACGGTCACGCCGCACACGCGGCCGCCGGCCGACGAGGACGCGGAGCACCTCCTGGTCCGCACGGTCGAGTGCATCGAGGGGAGCGTCGAGCTCGAGCTCGTCTGCGAGCCGGTCTTCGACTACGGCCGCACCCCTGCCGAGTGGTCGCTCGTCGGCGGCTCGCGCCAGACCGCCGACGCGACAGGAGCCGGCACGACGATCCGCCTGCAGACGGACCTGTCCGTCGGCATCGAGGGCAACCGCGTGCGTGCCCGGCACGTGCTGCGCAAGGGCGAGCGGGCGTACTGCTCGCTCTCGTGGGCGGAGGCGCTGGCATCGCCGGCCGACGTCGATCAGGCCGACGCGGCGATCCTCGCGACGACCACCTTCTGGCGCGAGTGGCTCGATCGGGCGCGGCTGCCCGACCACCGCTGGCGCGAGCCGATCCAACGCTCGGCGCTGGCGATCAAGGGCCTGACCTACATGCCCACCGGCGCGACGGTCGCCGCCGCGACGACCTCGCTGCCGGAGACGCCGGGCGGCGAGCGCAACTGGGACTACCGCTACACGTGGATGCGCGACTCCACGTTCACGCTGCAGGCGCTGCACTGGCTCAACCTCGACTGGGAGGCCGACGAGTTCATGCAGTTCGTCGCCGACCTGGAGCCCAACGCCGACGGGTCGCTGCAGATCATGTACGGCGTCGACGGACGGCGCGACCTGACCGAGTCCACGCGCGACGAGCTCTCCGGCTACGAGGGCGCGCACCCGGTGCGCATCGGCAACGGCGCGTTCGACCAGCGCCAGAACGACGTCTACGGCGCGGTGCTGGACTCCATCCTGCTCCACACCCGGCGCAGCCAGCGGCTGCCGCGGCGGCTGTGGCCGCTCGTGCAGTCCCAGGCGGAGGGTGCGACGCGCGTCTGGCGCGAGCCCGACCAGGGGATCTGGGAGGCGCGGGGCGCACCGCAGCACTACGTGTCGTCCAAGCTCATGTGCTGGATCGCGCTGGACCGCGCGGCCAAGCTCGCCGCCATCCGGGGCGTCCCCGACCTGCAGGCCACGTGGGGTGCGCTCGCCGAGGAGATCCGCGCGGACATCCTCGAGCACGGCGTGGACGACCGCGGCGTCCTGCGCCAGCACTACGACACCGACGCGCTCGACGCGTCGACGCTGCTCGCGGCGCTGTTCGGGTTCCTGCCCGGCGACGACCCGCGGCTGCGCGCGAGCGTCCTGGCGATCGCGGACGAGCTGACCGAGGACGGCTTCGTCCTGCGCTACCGGACGGGGGAGACCGACGACGGGCTCTCGGGCAAGGAGGGGACGTTCCTCATCTGCTCGTTCTGGCTCGTGTCGGCGCTGGCGATCATCGGCGAGACGGCGCGGGCGCGCGACCTCATGGAGCGCCTGCTGCGCGAGGCGTCCCCGCTCGGGCTCTACGCGGAGGAGTTCGAGGTCGCGACGAGCCGGCACCTCGGGAACTTCCCGCAGGCCTTCTCGCACCTCGCGCTCATCGAGGCCGCGGGACGCATCATCCTCGCCGAGCGACTGGCGGAGCTCTCATGACCTCGTACGACGTGATCGTGATCGGCAGCGGCGCCGGTGGAGGGACGCTCGTGCGCCACCTCGCACCGTCGGGCAAGCGGGTCCTGCTGCTCGAACGCGGCGACTGGCTGCGCCGCGAGCCGGCCAACTGGTCGGCCCACGACGTGTTCGTCGACAACCGCTACATCTCCCCGGACACCTGGTACGACGACCACGGGAAGAGCTTCCAGCCGCAGGTCCACTACTACGTCGGCGGCGCGACGAAGCTGTACGGCGCGGCGCTGTACCGCCTGCGCAAGGAGGACCTCGGCGAGCTGCACCACCACGACGGCGTCTCGCCCGCGTGGCCGATCTCCTACGACGAGCTCGAGCCGTACTACACCCTCGCCGAGCAGCTCTACCACGTGCACGGCGCGCGCGGCGAGGACCCGACCGAGCCCGCGAGCAGCGCGCCGTACCCGCACCCCGCGGTGAGCCACGAGCCGCGCATCCAGCAGCTCCACGACGACCTGGAGGCGATCGGGCGCCACCCGTTCCACGCGCCCTGCGGGGTCATGCTCGACGAGCTCGACATGCACGACAGCGCGTGCGTGCGCTGCGCGACCTGCGACGGCTTCCCGTGCCTCGTGCACGCGAAGTCCGACGCGGAGGTGCTCGGCGTGCGCCCCGCCCTGGAGCACGACAACGTCACGTTGCTCACCAACGCGCACGCCGTGCGGCTGGAGACGAACGCGGCCGGCACGTCGGTGACCGGCGTCGTCGTCGACCACGGCGGGGTGCAGGAGACGTTCTCGGCCGACCTCGTCGTCGTCTCCTGTGGCGCGGCGAACAGCGCGAAGCTGCTGCTGGCGTCCGCGTCGGAGGCGCACCCCAACGGCCTGGCCAACGGCTCGGACCAGGTCGGGCGCAACTACATGTTCCACAACAGCCAGGCCGTCCTCGCGCTCTCGAAGGAGCCGAACCCGACGGTCTTCCAGAAGACGCTCGGGCTGAACGACTTCTACTTCGGCACCGACGACGTCGACTACCCGCTCGGCAACATCCAGATGGTCGGCAAGTCCTCGGCGGAGATGTACCGGGGCGAGAAGCCGCTGCAGACCCGCCTGGCGCCGGAGCGGACCCTGGAGAACGTCGCCCGGCACGCCGTCGACTTCTGGCTGTCCACGGAGGACCTGCCCAAGGCCGACAACCGCGTGACGCTGCGCGACGACGGCAACGTCCAGATCGCCTACACCGAGTCGAACGAGGTGCCGAAGAAGCGCCTGCTGCACGAGCTCAAGGGGATGCTCGGCCACCTCGGCATGCATCCCGACCACCTGATCCCGCGCCACGCGTACCTCAAGAACGAGATCCCCGTCGCCGGCGTCGCCCACCAGGCCGGCACGTGCCGCTTCGGCGCCGACCCGGCCAGCTCCGTCCTCGACACCGACTGCAGGGCCCACGAGGTCGACAACCTCTACGTCGTCGACACGAGCTTCTTCCCGAGCATCGGGGCGGTGAACCCGGCGCTCACCGCGATGGCGAACGGGCTGCGCGTCGGCGACCACCTCCTCGAGCGCATGGGCTGCCCGCACAACCGGCACGAGCCGACCCATGTCGGGTGACGACCGGCTGCACGTCGTCGTCCTGGGCGGCGGGTTCGGCGGCGTCGGCTGCGCGCGCGAGCTGGCCAAGCACGACGACGTGCGCGTGTCGCTCGTCGACCGCAACAACTACCACCAGTTCCAGCCGCTCCTCTACCAGGTGGCCACGTCGCAGCTCGCGCCGAGCGACATCGCCTACTCGCTGCGCAAGCTGTTCCTCGACGACCAGGACGTCGACGTCGTGCTGGGCGAGGTCGACTCGGTGGACCTGGCCGGCCATGCGGTCACGACGACCGAGGGCCTGCGGGTCGAGGGCGACGTGCTCGTGCTGGCGGCCGGATCGCAGCCGAACTTCTTCCGCACGAAGGGCGCGGAGGAGCACGCGTTCCCGCTCTACTCGCTGGACGACGCGGTCGAGCTGCGCTCGCGCATCCTCGGGGTCTTCGAGGCGGCCGACAACGACCCCGCGCTGCTCGACCAGGGCGCGCTGAACTTCGTGATCGTCGGCGGCGGGCCCACCGGCGTGGAGCTCGCCGGCGCCCTCAGCGACCTCATCCACGAGACGATGACCGCGGAGTACCACCACCTCGCCGTCACGGCCGCGCAGGTGCACCTCGTGGACCTCGGCACGTCCCTGCTCGCCCCGTTCTCCGACAGCGCCCACGGCTACGCGTCGAAGGTGCTGGAACGCAAGGGCGTGCGGCTGCATCTCGGCGTGGCGGTGACCGAGATCGGGCCCGGGCACGTGACGCTCGCGGACGGCACGACGATCCCGACGCGCTGCGTCGTCTGGGGCGGCGGCATCATGGCGCCCGGCGCCACCGCCGGCGACGGCCTCCCGCACGGTCGCGGAGGCCGCGTCGACGTGCAGCCGGACCTCAGCGTCGAGGGCCTTCCCGGCGTGTACGTCGTGGGCGACGCCGCCAACATCCCGGGGCCGGACGGATCGAGCCTCCCGCAGCTCGGCTCGGTCGCCCTGCAGAGCGGTGCGTGGGCCGCCGACAACATCCGCGCCGTCGCCGCGGGCAAGCAGGCCAAGCCCTTCCACTACCACGACAAGGGCATCATGGCGATGATCGGCCGTGGCGCCGCGATCGCCGAGGTCGGCGCGCACCGCCACGAGCTGCACGGGGTCGTCGCCTTCTCCGCCTGGCTCGGCGTGCACTCGGCGCTCATGCTGGGCGTCCGCAACCGGATCGACGCGTTCGTCGCCTGGGGGTGGGACAACTTCTCCTCCTCGCGCGGTCCGCAGGTGCTCGATCGAGCCGACGCCGCCCAGATCGACTGGGACGAGGACCGGGCGCCGTCGCCGTCGCCATGACGACACTCGCCGTCACGACCGTCGACCTGGCACGGGCGCAGTTCGCGACGACCTCGCTCTACCACTTCCTGTTCGTGCCGCTGACGCTCGGGCTCACCCCGCTCGTCGCGATCATGCAGACCGCCTGGTACCGGACCGGCGTCGACGCGTGGCTGCGGCTGACCAAGTTCTTCGGGGCGCTCCTGCTCATCAACTTCGCCATCGGCGTGGCGACCGGGCTGGTGCAGGAGTTCCAGTTCGGCATGAACTGGTCCGTGTACTCGGCGTACGTCGGGGGCGTCTTCGGCGCGCCGCTGGCGATCGAGGGCCTCGCCGCGTTCTTCCTGGAGGCCACGTTCCTGGGCCTCTGGATCTTCGGGTGGGACCGGCTGTCCGCGCGCGTGCACCTCGCGACGATCTGGCTCGTCGCGATCGGCACGTGGCTCTCGGCGTACTTCATCCTCGTCGCGAACTCCTGGATGCAGCACCCGGTCGGCTCGAAGGTGGTCGACGGCGAGGCGCAGCTCACGAACGTCTGGGACCTGCTCACCAGCCGCTTCGCGCTCTACGCGTTCACGCACACGATGTTCGTCGGCGTCACGACCGGCGCGCTCGTGGTCCTCGGCGTCAGCTGCTGGCACCTCGCGCGCGGGCGCAACGTCGACGTGTTCCGCCGCGCGGCGGCGCTCGCGCTCATCGTCGCCGTGCCGGCGACGATCGGGAACATGATCGTCGGCAGCAGCTTCGCGACCGCGAGCACCGACTACCAGCCGATGAAGATCGCGGCGGCCGAGGCGCTGTGGAACACCGAGGAGCCCGCGGCCTTCTCGCTCTTCCAGATCGGCGGCTTCTCCGTCGACGACCAGACGCCGAGCTTCGACATCGAGGTCCCGCACCTGCTGTCGATCCTGGCCACGGGCACCTGGAGCGGGAAGGTCGACGGCCTCAACCAGCTCCAGCAGCAGGACGAGAGCACGTACGGGCCCGGCAACTACATGCCGCCCGTCGAGCCCGCGTACTGGGGGATGCGCGTCATGGCGTACCTCGGCGGGCTCATGGTGCTCGTCGCGCTCGCCGGGGCGTGGCTGTACCGCACGAAGCGCCTCGAGCGCGCCCGCTGGTTCCTGTGGACCGCGGTCGTGGCGACCGCGTTCCCGTTCGTCGCGGCGATGGCCGGGTGGGTCCTCACCGAGATGGGGCGCCAGCCGTGGATCGTGCAGGGGCTGCTGAAGACCGCGGACGCCAACTCGCCGAACGTCAGCTCGACGACGCTCGGGATCAGCCTCGGCGTCTTCTTCGCGCTCTACGGCACCCTCGCGGTCGTCGACGTCGTCCTCATGCGCCGCTTCGCCCGCCTCGATCCGCCGTCCGCGCTGCCCAGCGAGGAACCCCCGGTGCCGGCCATGAGCTTCTGAGATGACGCTCGCGACCATCTGGTTCTGCCTGATCGGGGTCCTCTGGGCCGGCTACTTCCTGCTCGAGGGGTTCGACTTCGGAGTCGGGATGCTGCTGCCCTGGGTGGGGCGCGACGAGGAGGACCGCAACCGGATGCTGGGCACCATCGGCCCGGTCTGGGACGGCAACGAGGTCTGGCTCGTCGTCGCGACCGGCGCGACGTTCGCCGCGTTCCCCGCGTGGTACGCCACCATGTTCTCCGCGCTGTACCTGGCGCTCCTGCTCATCCTGGTCTGCCTCATCGTCCGCGTCGTGTCCTTCGAATGGCGCGAGCGCAGCGCGAGCCCACGGACGCGCCTGGCGTGGCAGTGGGCGAACACCGTGGGCAGCGTGGGGGCGCCGTTCCTGTGGGGCGTCGCGCTCGCGAACCTCCTCCACGGCCTCCCGCTGGACGAGAAGGGCGTCTTCACCGGCACGTTCCTCGACCTCTTCAGCGGCTACACCGTGCTCGCCGGCCTCGCGACGGTGCTGCTGTTCGCGCTGCACGGCGCGACGTTCCTGACGCTGCGGACCCACGGCGACCTCGGGATGCGCGCAGCCGCGGCGGCCCGGCGCCTCAGCGCGCCCGCCGCCATCGTCGTCATCGCGTTCCTCGGATGGACGGTGGCCGTCGCGGTCGACGGCAACGAGCGCGGCGTCGCCGGGCCGCTCGTCCCGGCCGTCGTGGGCGCCGTCGCCGTCGTCCTCTGCGCGGTGCTCGTGCGGAGCGGGCGGGTGGGGTGGGCGTTCGCGGCGACCGGCGTCGCCGCCATCGCGATCGTCGCGACCCTCTTCACCGGCCTCTATCCACGCGTGCTCGTCTCCGATCCCACGTTCGCCAACAGCCTGACGGTGACGGGCGCGGCGACCGAGCACTACGCGCTGACCGTGATCACGGTCGTCGGCGCCGTGCTGCTTCCCGTCGTCCTCCTCTACCAGGGGTGGACGTACCACGTCCTGCGCGCACGCCTGGCAGGCGGCGGCTGATCCCGACGAAGGAACCGAACATGAGCGCCACCACAGACCCGCCCGAGGGATCTCCCACGACCACGACCACGGCCGCCGCGGCGCCGCCGCGCAAGAAGGCGCGCTTCGGCCGCCGAGCCGTCGTGTGGCTCATCATCGTCGTCGCGTCCGTGCTGGGGGTCGTCTCGATCCTCTCCTCCTGGGCGAACCAGCAGGCGCTCGACAACGACAACTGGCGGGAGACGAGCCAGGAGATCATCGAGAACCCGAAGGTGGCTCCTGCGCTGTCCGCCTTCGTCGTCGACCAGCTCTACTCCAACGTGGATCTGGCGGGGGAGCTCGGCGCGCAGCTCCCGCCGCGCCTCAAGCCGCTCGCCGGCCCCGCCGTGTCCGCGCTGCGTGAGCCGGCCACCAAGAACGTCCAGAAGCTGCTGGCGCGGCCGCGCTTCCAGGAGCGCTTCGTCAACGCGAGCGAGCTCGCGCATCAGAAGTTCATCAACGTCGTGAAGAACGAGACGGGTCACGGCATCTCGACCGGCAACGGCGTCGTGACGCTCGACACGACCCAGCTGATCAACGAGGTCGGGCAGAACCTCGGCGTCCCCCAGGCCGTCATGTCCAAGATCCCCGCGAACACGGGCGTGATCACGATCATGGAATCCGACCAGCTCGGCGCGGCGCAGACGGCCGTCCAGGGCATCGGGATCCTCGATGTCTGGCTCGCCCCGTTCGTGATCCTCCTGTTCGCGCTCGCGATCTACCTCGCGCGCGGCTTCCGGCGCGAGACGCTGCGCAACATCGGGTGGGCGTTCGTGCTCGTCGGCATCACGGTGCTCGTGCTCCGCCGCATCGGCGGCAACTACGTCGTCAACGAGCTCGTCGCCGTACCGAACCGGCCCGTCATGCACGACGTCTGGCTCACCGTGACGTCGATCCTCGGCTCGATCGGGCGGGGCGTCGTGCTCTACGGCATCTTCGCGATCGCCGGCGCCGTGCTCGCAGGGCCGACGCGGGCCGCGACGGCAGTGCGGCGCTGGATGGCGCCGACGCTGAACCAGCGGCCGGGCATGGCGTGGGCCATCGCCGGCGGTCTCTACCTGCTCCTGGTGCTGTGGGGGCCGACGAACGAGCTGCACCAGCCCGCCTGGATCGTCATCCTGGCCGCGATGGTCGCGTTCGGCGTGTACGCACTGCGCAAGGAGACGCTGAAGGAGTTCCCCGACGCGCAGCCCGGCGGGTTCGTCGCCAGCGTGCGGTCGACGTGGGACCGGCTGCGTGGCGGCGGGTCGCATGACGACGACGCCGTGACCGAGCTGACGCGGCTCGGCGAGATGCGCCAGCAGGGCCTGATCACCGACGACGAGTTCGCCCAGGCGAAGGCACGAGCACTCGCGTGACAGCGCAGGTCCCGAACATGGCGAGCAAGCGGTTCCTCGCGCTGCTCGTCCTCGCGGCCATCCTCGGCGTCGTCGCCTCGCTCGCGGCGTGGTGCTTCCTCGAGCTGGCCCACCAGGCCAACGTCGGGGCCTACGACAAGCTCCCGGACCTGTTCGGCTTCGACAGCACGCCGCTGTGGTGGTCGATCCCGCTGCTGGCCATCGCGGGCGTGATCGTCGCGTTCGCGATCCACCGGATGCCCGGGCGGGGCGGTCACACGCCCGCCTTCGGGCTGAGCGCGGGGCAGATCCTGCCCAACCAGCTGCCCGGCGTGATGCTGGCCGGGCTCGCCACGATCGGGCTCGGTGCCGTGCTCGGGCCGGAGGCGCCGCTCATCGCGCTCGGCGGCGGGCTCGGGCTGCTCGCCGCGCGCCTCGTGGGGAAGGACGCCCCGCCGGAGGTCGGTCAGATCCTCGCCGCCTCGGCGACGTTCGCGGCGCTGTCGCTCATCTTCGGGTCGCCGCTCATCGCCGCGATCATCCTCATCGAGGTGACCGGCCTCGGGGGCCCGCGGCTGACGACCATCCTCATCCCGGGACTGCTCGCGGCGGGCATCGGGTCGCTCATCTCCATCGGGATGGGGTCGTTCACCGGCCTGAGCTCCAGCGCCTACGCGCTCGATCCCTTCACGCTGCCCGCGTTCGATCAGCCCGACTTCGTGGACTTCCTCTGGACGATCCCGCTGGCGGCGGTCATCGCGCTCGGCACTGCGGTCATCTTCGGGGCGGCCAGGCCGCTCGTGCCGTTGATGGAGCGCCGCGGGTTCGTCGCGCTCCCGGTGGCAGGGGTGGTCATCGGGGTCCTGGCCCTCGTCTTCGCCGAGATCACCGACAAGGCACCCGACGAGGTGCTGTTCTCAGGGCAGGACCAGGTGTCGGGGCTCATCACGAGCGCCGGGAGCTGGTCGCTCGGGGCACTGGCGCTGCTCATCGTGCTCAAGGGCATCGGCTACGCGATCTCGCTCGCCGGCTTCCGCGGCGGCCCGACGTTCCCCGCGATGTTCCTCGGCGTCGCCGCAGGTCTCATGGCGGCCCAGCTCCCCGGCTTCGAGACCACGCCGGCCGTCGCCGTCGGAATCGGCGCCGCCGTCGTCGCCGTCCTGCGGATCCCGCTGTCGGCGGTCGTCCTCGCGGCGCTGCTGACGTCGACGACCGGGCTCGGGTCGTCGCCGCTCATCATCGTCGGCGTCGTCGTCGCCTACATCGTCACGCAGGCGGTGTCGCCGCGAGCGCCAGATCCGACTCCAGCTCCAGCTCCAGCGGCGTGAACAGCGCGAGCAGCTCGGAGACGATCGGGGCGCGCGGCGCTCACGACGGCTTCTGAGCGCGGCGCCGGTCGCCACAATGGCGACCGCATGATCGCGCCACGTCACGATCCCGCGCCCGAGGTCGCGCTGGCCGAGTGGGTCGAGTTGCTCGGCCGCTCCGGCGCCCTCGAGCCGGCGCCGGCCGAGCGGGTCGCGGTCGGCGAGGCGCTCGGCCGCATCGCGGCGGCGGACGTCGTGGCGCTGCACCCCAACCCGCCGCACCGCTGCGCGGCGATGGACGGGATCGCGGTGCAGTCCGCGGCCACGGCGTTCGCGCCGGTCGTGCTGCGGGCCGGCGAGTACGCCACGATCGACACGGGGGAGGCGATCGACCGCGACTGGGACGCCGTGGTGCCCGTGGAGGAGATCGCCCCCGACCCGGACGGCGTCCTCGTCCGGCACGTCGTCGTGCCCGGCGCCCACGTGCGCCCCGCCGGCGAGGACGTCGCAGCGGGGGCGGTCGTCATCGGGAGCGGCGAGCGCATCGGCCCGTACGACCTGGGCCTCGCCGCCGCGTGCGGGCACGCCGCCCTGCCGGTCCGGGTGCAGGTGCCCGTCGCGATCATCCCGACCGGCGACGAGCTGCGGGTGCCCGGCGCGCGGCTCGCGCCCGGCGAGATCGTGGACTCCAACAGCGTCATGCTGGCCGCGCGCCTGCGCGAGGAGGGCGTCCCGGCCCACGTCCTCGGCGTCGTCCGCGACGACCCCGTCGCGCTGGAGGCGGCGGTCCGCTCGGCGGTCGAGACCTACCGCGTCGTCCTCGTGCTCGCGGGCTCCTCGAGGGGCAAGCGCGACCACACCGCGCGCGTCCTGGAGCGCTGCGGGACCCTCGCGGTGCGGCGCGTCGCGCTGCGCCCCGCGCACCCGGTGCTGCTCGGCGCGGTCGGCACGCGCGCGGTGGTCGGCGTCCCCGGGTATCCGGTGAGCGCAGCGCTCACGCTCGAGCGCTTCGTCCTGCCGCTGCTCGACCGGCTGTCGGCGCGGCGGCGTCCGGCGCTGACGCTGCGGGTGCGCCTCACCGCCGAGCTGCACCCGCGCCGCGACTCGGAGGTGGTCGTCCCGCTCGTGCTCGAGCCCGGCGACGACGGGATCCCGCTCGGCGTGCCGCAGAGCCGACGCGGCGGTGCGCTGTCCGGCCTCGCCCGCGCGGGCGCGATGCTGCGCCTGCCCGCGGGCGGGGACGTCGTGGCGGCCGGGAGCGTCGTCGAGGTGGAGCCCGTCAGCGCCCGGTCGTGAAGCGCGTGAAGTGGTGGTTGGCCTGCTCGACCTCGTCGATCACGGCGATCGCGCCGTCCGCGTAGGACAGGTAGCTGCCCTCGTCGTCGGAGATCAGGTTGTCGGTCCCGGTGCGGTAGGTCCCGGTCCGCGGCCCGTCCGGGTCGAAGAACGCCGCCGGGCTCATGAAGGCCCAGTCGACCGGCGTCTCCGTCGCACGCAGCTTCTTGAGGGCGGTGACCGCCTTCGACGCCGTCGGCTTGGCGAACTCGGGGAAGTCCGGCTGGTCGATGAGCAGCTGACCCGGCGCCACCTCCGACGAGCCGGCGCCGCCGACGATCACGACGCGCGGGACACCGGCCTCGGCCAGCCCGGCGAGGAGCGTCTGGAAGTCCTGGGAGAGCTTCTCGTGCGGATCGCCCTCGCGAGGGCCGATCGCGCTGACGGCGGCGTCGTGCCCCACGGCGAGGGCCGCGACGCCCGCCGGGTCGGTGATCTCGCCGACGACGATGCTGAGGCGATCGGCGGGCTCGATCCCGGAGCCGTCACGGGTGACGGCGGTGACCTCGTGGCCGCGGTCGAGAGCCTCGGGGATGAGGAAGTGCCCGAGCTTGCCGCGTGCGCCGAAGAGAATGATCCTGGCCATGGGGCGTGACGCTATCCGTTGCGCCACGCCCCATGACGTCACCTCAGACGGACGGGCTGGGCTCCGCCGGGGCCTCCTCGGAGTCCTCCGGCGCCGAGTCGCGCGGGTTCGGCGCCTTGCGGGCGACGCGCTCGCACGAGCCGTTGGGGTTCTCCGCCGTCGCATCCGTGATGACGTCGAACCCATCGAGGAACGCCCTGTCCTCGCCGGCGCCGCAGGTGACGCGGTCGACCTCGCCGTCGCGGGTGCGGAACACGTCGTTGCCGTTCCCGCCGTCGAGCGTGTCGCCGACCTGGTCGCCGGGGGCCGTGACGTCGGCGCGGGCCATCGCCCACAGGACGTCGTTGCCGTCGCCGCCGACCGACGTGTCGACGCCGCGGTTGGCGAAGATGTGGTCGTTGCCGGCGCCGCCGTCCTGGGCGTCGTCGCCCTGGCCACCCGCCATGAGGTCGTTGCCGCCGTTGCCCGCGGCGTTGTCGTTGCCGGGCCCGCCCGCGATGCGGTCGCGGGAGTCGCCACCGCGCAGGGTGTCGTTGCCCTGGCCGCCGAAGAGCCGGTCGTAGGACGTCACGTCGCCGCGACCGGGTGCGTCGCCGACGACCGTGTCGTCCCCTGGACCGCCGACGAGGACGTCGTTGCCCTGGACGCCCGAGATCGCGTCGTTGCCCAACCCGCCGAAGACCCGGTCGTTGCCGAGGCCTCCGACGAGCTGGTCGTTGTCACCGCGGCCGAGGATGCGGTCGTTGCCCGCGTTGCCGTCGATGACGTCCGGGGCGTTCGTGCCACGGAGCCGCTCGTTGCCGGGGCCTCCGTTGATGGTGGCCGCGAGCGCGGTGCTCGCGGGGAGCGCTGCGAGAGCGACGACCGCCCCTAGCGCGACCTTGCGTACGTGCATGCCGAGGAGGATCACCGCCGCCCCCGGGGTCTCCCACCCCCGTCTCAAGGACCTCTCACGCACCATGAGGACTCCGTGAGAGCGCCGCGCGCACGCGCGCGGGTCCGCCATCCTGCGGGGATGCGTCGTCGCGTCGCCCTCCTCTTCGTCGTGGTCCTCGCCGGCGCCGTGCCCGCGGTCGCGCACGCGGCCGACCTCGTGGGCACCGACGGCGCCGACCGGCTCGTGGGCAGCAGGGCGGACGACCGGATCCGCGGCCGCGCCGGGGACGACACGCTCTACGGCCGCGGCGGCAGGGACGCCCTGTTCGGCGACGCGGGCCGGGACCGGCTGTACGGCGGCCCCGGTGCCGACACGCTGCTCGGCGGCGCGGGGAACGACCGTCTCAACGGGGGCGCGGGGGCCGACATCCTCATCGGCGGGGCCGGCAACGACGTCATCCGCGCACGCGACGGCGTGCGCGACCGGATCTCGTGCGGCCCGGGGCGCGACCGGGTGATCGCCGACGCGGGCGACCAGGTCGGCGGCGACTGCGAGGTCGTCGAGCGTGGCTGACGACGAGGGCGCGCCGCTCGTCCTGCTCGTCGACGACGACGCCGCGATCCGGCGGACCGTGACCGCGGGCCTCGAGCTCGAGGGCTTCCGCATCGTCGGCGCCTCCGGCGGCCGCGCGGCGCTCGAGGCGGCGGAGCGCGTGCGGCCCGCGGCGATCCTGCTCGATCTCGCCATGCCCGACCTCGACGGCACCGAGGTGCTGCGGCAGCTGCGCGAGCGCGGCGACCCGGTGCCCGTGTGCGTGCTGTCGGCGCGCGACCAGGTCGACGACCGCGTCAGCGCCCTGCAGGGCGGCGCGGACGACTACGTCGTCAAGCCGTTCGCCCTCGAGGAGGTCGCCGCACGGCTGCACGCCCTGCTGCGGCGCCGGCCCGCGGGCACCGGCGAGGTCCTGCGCGCCGGCGACCTGCGCCTCGATCCCCGTGGGCGCAGCGCGCACCGCGGCGACCGCGACCTCGAGCTCACCGCCCGGGAGTTCGACCTGCTCGCGCTGCTCATGCGCAACCCCGGCGAGGTGCTCGACCGCGCGCGGCTGCACGAGGAGGTCTGGGGCTACACGTTCGACCCAGGGACGAACGTCGCGGACGTCTTCGTCGGCTACCTGCGGCGCAAGCTCGAGGCGGGCGGGGAGCCGCGCGTGCTGCACACCGTGCGCGGGATCGGGTTCGTCCTGCGAGCCTGATCGGGGATGAAGAGCCTTCGGGGTCGCCTGACGCTCGGCGTCGTGCTCGTCCTCGCCGCGGTGCTGACCGCGGCGGGGGTGCTCGTGTCGCGCTATGTGGACTCCTCCGAGCGCGATGCGTTCGACGACCGCCTCGAGCGGACCGCGCAGCTCTCGGAGGCCACGGCGCTCGACGCCGTGCAGAACGGCCTGCCCGAGAACGACCGCCGCCTCGACGCCGCGCTGGACGCCACGGCGACGTCGCTGCGCCTCGTCGTCGGGCCGACGGTGCTGCTCGACACGGGCGCGCCGCCCCCGCGGCGCCCGCGCCTGCGCCTCGGGCTGCAGACGTTCGAGAGCGGCGGGGAGCGCTACCGCGCGTACTCGACGACGCTGCGCGATCCCGACCTGGAGGGCATCGCCCGGCTCGAGGTGGTCTCCGGCCTCGGGGCGCTCGAGAGCCGCCAGGCGGACCTCGACCGCCGGCTGGTCGGGCTCGGCGCGCTGGCGCTGCTGCTCGCGGCGGCGGGGACGTGGTTCGCCGCCGACCTCGTGCTGCGCCCGGTGCGGCGGCTGCGCTCGCTCGCGTCCAGCATCGCCGACGACGAGGACCTCGATCGGCGCGTGCCGGACGACGCCGGCCCGGCGGAGCTCCGGTCGCTCGCGGCGAGCCTGAACGCGATGCTCGAGCGGCTCGGCCGCTCGACGGCCGACCGCGAGCGCGCGCTCGCCGCGACGCGCCGCTTCGCCGCCGACGCCGGCCACGAGCTGCGCACGCCGCTCACGAGCGTGCAGGCGACGCTCGACGCGCTGCGCCGCCACCCCGAGCTGCCGGACGGGCGGCGCGCGGAGATGCTGGGCGACGCCGCCACCGAGCAGCGGCGGATGGTCGACCTGCTCGACGGACTGCAGGCGCTCGCGCGCGGTGACGCGCCGGACGCCGAGCACTCCACCGTCGATCTCGCGGAGGTCGCCGACGCGGCCGTCGTCGCGGCCGCCGCGCGGCATCCGGACGTCGCGATCGATGCGGAGCTCCCGGAGACGGCGGTGACCGTCCGCGGCTGGGAGCCGGGCCTGCGGCTGCTCGTGGACAACCTCGTGGAGAACGCGGCCGTGCACGGCCGCGACGGCGGCAGGGTGCACGTCTCGCTCGACGACGGGCCGGTGCTGCACGTCGACGACGACGGCGGGGGCGTCCCGGAGGACGAGCGCGGGCGGATCTTCGAGCCGTTCGCCCGCATCGACGGCACGGACAGGCCGGGCTCCGGCCTGGGCCTCGCGCTCGTGGACCAGCAGGCACGCCACCACGGCGTGCGCGTCGCGGTGGGCGACTCGCCCCTGGGCGGGGCGCGCTTCACCGTGAGCTTCTCGCTGCTCTAGCGGATGCCGATGCGGCTCGGCGGCCAGTACGTCGCGAACGCCTTGCCGATCACCCAGTCGTCGGGGACCGGGCCCCAGTAGCGGCTGTCGTCGGAGTTGCCGCGGTTGTCCCCCATGAGGAACAGGCTGCCCTTCGGCACCGTGATGGGCCGCGTCATGTCGCAGCCGTCGCCGCCGGCGCAGGACGCCGCGAACGGCGCGGGCTGCGCGCGGCCGTTGACGATCGCGAGCCCGTCGCGGACCGCGACCGTGTCCCCGCCGGTGGCGACGACGCGCTTGATGAAGGTCTGGTCGGAGTTGTTCCTCGTCGGCCTCGCGCACGGCTGATCGTCACGGGCGGGCGCGCCGCACTGGGCCGGGATGCCGTCCGCGCCGGCCGGCGGGTGGAACACGATGATGTCGCCGACCTTCGGCTCGGCGCCCAGCCGGGTCGTCACGCGCTGGACGAGCACGCGCTCGCCGACGTCGAGCGTCGGCTCCATCGACCCGCTCGGGATCCGGTACGGCTTGACCGCGTAGGCCTGCACGGCGAGCGCGAGGAAGATCGCGATCGCGACGATGAAGACGAGCTCCACGAGGGAGTTCTTGCGGAGCGCCGCGACCCGGGACATGACGCCGGAGTATGGCTCAGGCGGCGGAGCCTGCCGCCGACACGAGGCCCTCGAGGGAGCCGGTGACCTCGCCGCGGCGGATCGGGACGCAGCTCTCGGGGAGGTCGCGGACGAACCGCGCGCCCTCGTCGGCGGCGATGTCCAGGAAGCGCTCGAGGTGTGCCATCGCCCCCGTGGGGAGGTCGTGGAGCACGAGCAGCGCGTGCTCGGACGCACGGCACTGCTCGACCGCGACGGGCAGCCAGCCCTCCGGATCCTTCCAGTCGCCGGGCACCGCGTTCCAGGTCACGACCGTGTAGCCGCCCTGCACGAGGTGGTCCACCGCGACGGGGTTCAACAGCCGCTCGTCGAGGTTCCCGCCGCCGCCGAAGGGGCGGAACAGCCGGTCCGGATGGGCGAGGTCGCCGAGCAGCTCCTGGGTGAGGTCGATCTCGCGGCGGACGCGGTCCGCGTCGTCCACGCGCCCGAGGGGCACGGAGTGCGTGTACGTGTGGTTGGCGATCCAGTGGCCCTCCGCGTGCGCTCGCTCCGTGAGCCGGCGCAGCTGGGGCCGGGCCAGGCGCTCCCCGAGCACGCAGAACAGCGCGGGGATCTCGCGGGCGGCGAGGGTGTCGAGGACCTGAGGTGTGGTCTGGAGGTCGGGGCCGTTGTCGAAGGAGAGCGTGATGTCGTGCACGGACCCCTGAGGCTAGCCCGCGCCTTCTCCCGGCTCGACCGGGAAGTGACAGGCGACCTGGTGATCGTCCGCGATCGTCGCCAGCGGCGGCTCCTGCTCCGCGCAGACCGCCTGCGCCCGCGGGCACCGCGTGCGGAACCGGCAGCCGCTGGGCGGGTCGACGGGGGAGGGCGGCTCGCCGCTGATCGCCGCGTGCGCCTTGGCCTTCGGCGCGAACGGATCGGGGCTCGGGATCGAGTCCAGCAGCGCGACCGTGTACGGGTGGCGCGGCGCGCGGTACAGCGCCTCAGCCGGTCCGACCTCCACGAGCTTGCCGAGGTACATGACGCCGACGCGGTCGGAGACCTGCTTGACCAGGGCGAGGTCGTGGGCGATGAACAGGTACGAGAGCCCGAGCTCGGCCCGCAGGCGCTCGAACAGGTTCAGCACCTGCGCCTGGATGAGGACGTCGAGCGACGAGACGGCCTCGTCGCAGATGATCAGCGCGGGGTCGAGGGTCAGCGCGCGGGCGATCGCGACGCGCTGCGCCTGGCCGCCCGAGAGCTGGCGCGGGCGCCGGCGCCCGTAGACGTCGGGGTCCATCCCCACGAGGTCGAGCACCTCGCGCGCCCGCTCGTGGCGGCTCGCCCGCGAGCCGATGCGGTGGGCGACGAGCGGCTCCTCCACGAGCTCCATGACGCGCCACGTCGGGTCGAGCGAGCCGAACGGGTCCTGGAACACCATCTGCATGTGCCGGCGCGCCTCGAGCAGCTCGCCTCGCTTCAGCCCGACGAGCTGGCTGCCCCGGAACATCACCGATCCGTCCTTCGGCGGCGGCGCCTGCAGCACCGAGCGCGCCAGGGTCGACTTCCCGGACCCGGTCTCGCCGACGATCCCCAGCGTCTCGCCGGGGCGGACCTCGAACGACACGTCCGAGACCGCGTGCACGACGCCGCCCTTCACGCCCCCGCGCCCCCGCACCGTGAACTCCTGCACGAGCCCGCGCGCCTCCAGCAGCGGGCCTCCGTTCGTGTTCATCGCGCCGCCACCTCCGCCGTGTCGCGCACCGGGTGCCAGCAGGCGTAGCGATGCGACGGCTCGTGCTCGGTGAGCGGCGGCGCCGCCTCGCGGCAGTCCTCCTGCGCGTTGGGGCAGCGCGGCTCGAACGGGCACCCGGCGCCGAGCGTGGTGAGGTCCGGCGGCCGGCCCGGCACGACCGGCAGCATCGTGTGCGGCGGGCGCTCGAGCCGGGGGATCGCCTCCAGCAGGGCCTTCGTGTACGGCATGCGCACGTTGCGGAACAGCTCGCGCGTCGGCGCCTGCTCGACCGCACGGCCCGCGTACATGACGATCACCTCGTCCGCGAAGCTCGCGGCGAGCCCGAGGTCGTGGCTGATCATCACGAGCGCCATGCCGAGCTTCTCCTGCAGCTCGAGGAGCAGCTCCATGATCTGCGCCTGCGTGGTCACGTCGAGCGCCGTGGTCGCCTCGTCGGCGATGAGCAGCCGGGGCTGCGAGGCCAGCGCGATGGCGATCATGACCCGCTGGCGCATGCCGCCCGACAGCTGATGGGGGTACTCGCCGAAGCGCTGCTCGGCCGCCGGCAGCCGGACGAGCCCCAGCAGCTCGAGCGCCCGCTCCCGTGCGGCGGCCTTGTCGAGGTCCGCGTGCGCGTTGACCGCCTCGGTGATCTGGGTCCCGACGCGCATCGTCGGGTTCAGCGACCGGGCCGGATCCTGGAAGACCATCGCGACGTCGGCGCCGCGGTGGCGACGCATCTCGCTGTCGTTCAGCCCGATCAGCTCCGTGCCGTCCAGCCGCGCGGAGCCCGTGACCTGCGCGTAGTCGGGCAGCAGCCCCATGATCGCGCGCGAGCTGACCGTCTTCCCGGAGCCCGACTCGCCGATGATCGCGAGCGTCCGGCCCGCATCGAGCTCGTAGCTCAGCCCCGCGACCGCCTGCACGGGAGCGCCGCGGCGCGCCTCGAAGCGCACCCGGAGATCGGAGACCTGCAGCAGCGGGGTCATCCGACGCTCCAGCGCGAGCGCAGCGCGTCGCCGAGGAGGTTGAACGCCAGGACGGTCACGAACAGGAACGCGCTCGGCAGGAGCACGTACCGCGGGGTCGCGCTCAGCGTCTGCTGGCCGTTGGAGATCATGTTCCCCCAGCTCGGGTCGGGGGCCGGGACGCCCAGCCCGAGGAAGCTCAGAGCGCCCTCGAGGATGATGATGATCCCCATGCCGAGCAGGGCGAACGTGATGAGCCCGGGGAGGATGTTCGGCGCGATGTGCCGCACCAGCGTGCGCCACGCGGGCGTGCCCGACAGCCGCGCGGCGGTCATGAACGTCTGCTCGCGCAGCTGCAGCGTCGCCGCGCGTGCGATGCGTGCGAACGCCGCGACGGAGAAGAACGCCAGCGCGAAGATCGTGTTCGTCTTGCTCGGGCCGAGGCTCTGCGCGATGGCCAGCGCGAGCACGAGCGAGGGGAACGCGATCAGCACGTCGAGGACGCGCATGATGATCGGGTCGACCCTGCCGCCCCAGTAGGCGGCGAGCGCGCCCAGCGTGCCGCCGACGAGCAGCCCGAGGAGGTTCACGGCGACCGCGATCTCCAGCGAGGCCTGCCCGCCGTGCAGCAGGCGGGAGAGCTCGTCGTTGCCCACCTGGTCGGTGCCGAACGGGTGTCCCGGCGAGAACATCGGCAGGTTGCTCTCCAGGATGTCGCCGTCGTTCGGCGCGGGCAGGCCCAGGATCGTCGGCCCGAGGAAGCAGAGGACGACCATGAAGGCGATGATCCCCGCCGGGATCGTGACGGCGAGCGAGCCGGTCAGGGCGCCGCCACGTCGCTGCGGCTCGGCGGCGGCGCCGGCGAGCTCGAGCGGTGCGGTGGTCTCAGGTGCCGCCATGGCGCACCCGCGGGTCGAGGACGGCGTAGAGCAGGTCCGTGATGAGGTTCGCGATGACGACCACGACCGCGAAGACGAGGACGATCCCCTCGATCACCGGGATGTTGCGGTTCGAGATCGCCTGCAGCAGCTCCCGGCCGATGCCGGGCAGCGCGAAGATCTGCTCGATGATCACGGTCGCGCCGATGAGCGTGCCGAGGTTCAGGCCCACGATCGTCAGCAGGCCGAACAGCGAGTTGCGGAACGCGTGGCGGGTGAGCACGCGCCACGGTCCGACGCCCTTGGCCTTCGCCGTCGTCACGTAGTCCTGGCTCTGCATCTGCTCGACGATGTCCGCGCGCAGCAATCGGGTGTAGAAGCAGAACAGCGGGAAGCCGATCGCGATCGCCGGCAGCACGAGCGACCGGAGGTTGTCGACGATCCCGTCGCCGATCGGCACGAAGCCGATCGCGGGCAGCACCGCGAGCTGCACGGCGAAGACCCAGACGAGCACGAGCGCCAGCACGTAGTTGGCGACCGAGAGCCCGACCATGCTCACGGCCATGCTGACGCGGTCCATCACGCCGCCGGGTCTGCGCGCCGCGAGCAGCGCGACCGGGACGGTCAGCGCGAGCGACACGAACAGCGCCAGGAGCACGAGCTCCGTGGACACCCCGAGCGCGCTGCCGATGACGCTCGTCACCGACCGCTGGTCGGAGAGCGAGGAGCCGAGGTCCCCGGTGACCACGCCGCCGAGCCAGTCGACGTAGCGCTCGATCATCGGCCGGTTCGTCCCCAGCTGCTCCTCGAGCTGGGCGACCTGGTCGGGCGTGGCGTTCGGGCCGAGGAGCTGCTGGGCCGCGCTGCCCGGCAGCGCCTCGACGACGATGAACGTCAGCAGCGTGACCCCCCACAGGACGGGGATCGCCGCCAGCAGGCGGCGCCCGACGAGCCGCAGGGCCGGCGAGCCCAGCACGCCGCGCGTGCTGGGTCGCCGGGCCTGCGCGAGGGTCGTGCTTGCCGTCACTGGCCGGTGCCGCTCGTCTTGTAGACGTCAGGCCAGCTGACGGGCGGGTTCACGGCGACGGCCGGCAGCTTCGTCGTCAGCCCAGGCCCGTAGACGCCCTTCCGGGCGAGGTTGGCCGGTGCGAACGCGAACATGAACGGCGCGTAGGACTTGTCGCTGATGAGCTTGCCCGCCGAGTCGTACAGCTCCTGGCGCTTGTTCTCGTCGAGCGTCGCCGCCGCGTCGGTGAGCGTCTTGTCGAGCTCCGGGTCCTTCACGCCCGTGAACGGCGAGTGGGAGTTGAACCGGAAGCCGACACCCACGCCGATCGCGGGATCCCAGGCACCGGCCGTCTGCAGCATCGACTGCCACTTGCCGCCGAACGCCTTGATGAGCCCGGCCAGGTCGTAGGACTCGATCTTCGTCTTGATCCCGGCCTTCGCCCACTGGCTCTGCAGCGCCTCGATGGTCTGCTTGGCGACGAGCACGTTGATCGTGCCGAGCGTCACCTGCAGGCCGCCCATCTCGGAGACCAGCTGCTTCGCCTTCTCGAGGTCGAAGGTCTTGTAGCCCGGCACCGTCGGCTTGTAGAAGAGCCCGCCGGGACCCGTGAACGTCTGCGAGTTCGGATACCGGTTGTTGAACAGGCCCTTGCGGATCGCCTCGGCGTCCGTCGCGTAGTAGACGGCGTCGCGCGCCTTCTGGTCGTCGAACGGGGGCGCCGTCGTGTTGAGCTGGATGACGTAGGGCGACGTCGACAGCATCTGCGTCGTCGTCAGGTTCGGCTGCTTGGACGCCTGGTCGACGAGCGCGGGCGTCGAGATGCCCTCGTAGGCGTCGGCCTGGCCTGCCTGCATCGCCTGGTAGGCGGCCTGATCGCCGCCGATCGTCTTGAACGTGATCTTGTCGAGGTACGGCCGGCCCTGGCGGAAGTAGCCGGGGTTCTTCTGCAGCACGAGCTGGTTGCTCGGGCTGTTGGAGACCACGGTGAACGGCCCGGCGCCGACCGGCTTCTGCTTGAACGCCTTCTCGCCCACCTTGTCGAAGGTCGTCTTCGACGCCATCCAGTTCAGGTTCGACGAGATGAACGATCGGGACACGGCCGCGAACGGCGCGGTGAAGTGGATCTCGACCGTGTCGTCGCCGGACGTCGTGACCGCCGGATCCTCGAGCTTGGGCCACGAGCTCTTCGGGTTGCACGTGCACGGCGACGCGAGCGAACGGTCGAAGTTCCACTTCACCGTCGCGGCGTCCAGCGGGCTGCCGTCCGTGAACTTCACGCCCGGGCGCAGCTTCACGGTGAACGTCTTGCCGTCGCTGGAGAGCGTCCCGCTCTCGGCGAGCTCCCCGACGACCTCGCCGCCCTCGACGAGCTTGAAGAGCTGGCCGTAGATCGTGTCCATGTACGGCTGGTTCGCGGCGCCGTTGGTGTTCGTGGCCGGATCGAGACCCGCCGGCCACGACCCGGCGAACGCCGCCTCCTCGAGCACCGTGATCTCGCCGCCGCTCGTGGCGGCGGGCGGGTTGTCCGCTCCGCTGTTGTCGGAGCTGTTGTCGGCGGCGTCGTTGCTGCTCCCGCCACAGGCGGAAAGCGCTATCACGAACGCGGCTAAGACGCCGAACGTGACCGGCTTGAACCGGTGCATCACACCCTTCTCCTCCCGTCATGCGCCACCGGGTCCCCACCCGGCACGCGCTCCCGGCCCGAACGTAGCACAGGTCAGGCGGCCTTAGAACTGCCGCGTATGTTGCGCTCGGGTTAGTGCCCGGCGGGCATCAGCAGCGGCCACGGGGACCGCTCCGTCGCAGGATCCACGGGGACGTGGATGAGCGCGGGGGCGTCGGCGGAGAGGGCGTCGTCGAGCGCGGAGCGCAGTTCCGCGGGCGTCGTGGCGGTCGCGGCGGCGACGCCGTAGGACTCGGCCAGGCGCAGCCAGTCCGGGTTGTGCAGCCGGGAGGCGACCTCGCGGCCGTAGATGCGCTGCTGGTCGCGCAGGACGTTTCCGTACGCGTTGTTGTCGAACAACACGGTCACGACGCCGATGCGCTCCTGCACGGCCGTCGCGAGCTCCTGCAGACCGAACTGGAAGCCGCCGTCGCCGGTGACCGACACGACGGCGCGATCCGGGTGCGCGACCTTCACGCCGAGCGACGTCGGGAACCCGAAGCCGAGCGTCCCCTGGTGGCCGCCCGACACGTACGTGCGCGGCTCGTAGACCGGCAGCGCGTACGTCGCGGCGAAGCCGGCCTGGCAGATCTCCTCGACGAAGAAGCCGTCGCGGGGGAGGACGTCACGGATCGCGCCGATGAACTGCGCGTGCGGCGTGACCTCGGCGATCTTCGCGGCGGTCGCCGCCTTGACGCCCGAGAGCTCCTCCGCGCGCGACGGGCGCGGGTCCGAGCGCGCGGTCAGCGCCTCGGTCAGCATGCGGGTCGCGTCCGCGGCGTCGCCGGTGACGCTCGGCGAGGCCCCCAGGAGCGTGGCCTGGCGCGGGTCGATGTCGATCGTCGCGACCTTGAGGCCATCGCGGCGCGGGCCCCAGCGGAACCAGAGGAGCTCCATCCGCGAGCCGATGCCGAGGATGACGTCGGTCTCGGCGTAGAGGTCGTAGCCCTCGCCGCAGGTCATGCCGAGCGGGTGGTCCGAGGAGACGATGCCGCGGCCGGACCGGAAGGGCACCACGGGCGCCTGCAGGTGCTCGGCGAGCGCGAGGACCTCGGCCGACGCGTGCTGCGCGCCGCTGCCGACCATGATGAGGGGGCGCCGTGCGCCCGCGAGCAGGTCCGCGAGCCGGTCGATGGCGTTCGGGTCGATCGCCGGGGCGCCCTCGCCGGTCGCGCCGGCGCCCGCGTCGTCGGCCACGGCTGCGCGCATGGTGAGGACGTCCCACGGCGCCTGCACCGCGACGGGGCGCGGCCGGCCCGACGATGCGCGCCGCAGCGCCTCGGTGACGAGCCCGGGCGCCTCGGTGGGATGACCGATCTGGCCGGCCCACTTCGTGAGCGTGCGCAGCGTGCCCAGCTGGTCGGGCAGCTCGTGGAGATGCCCGAGGCCGACGCCGATGTACGGCGTGGGGACCTCGCTGGTCAGGCAGACGACGGGCGCGCTGGCGCCGTAGGCGGTGCACAGGCCCGCCGAGGAGTTCAGGACGCCGGGGCCCGGCACGACGGAGTAGACCCCGGTGCGCCCGGTCGATCTGGCGTAGCCGAAGGCCATGTACGACGCGGCCTGCTCGTGGCGCGGCGCCAGGACGCGGATGTGGTCCGATGCGCGGCCGAGCGCATCGAACAGCTCGTAGGTCTGCGCGCCCGGGATGCCGAACACGGTGTCGACGCCCTCGCGTACGAGGGCGCCCACCATCGCCTCGCCGGTGCTCTTCGTCTCGCTCACGCGCGCAGGCTATGGCCTACGCGACTGCGAGCGAGTCCCGGCGTGCGACCTCCTGCCGTACGAGCGGGAGCAGCCGCCGTCCGTAGTCGACGGCGTCCTCCAGCGGGTCGAACCCGCGGATGAGCAGCGTCGTGACGCCGATGTCGACGTAGTCCAGCAGCGCCTGCGCGACGGTCTCCGGCGACCCGACGAGCGCGGTCGTGTTGCCGTAGGCGCCGACGGCCTTGGCGATCGGCGTCCACAGCGCGCGATCGTGCAGCTCGCCGCGCTCCGCGGCCGCCAGCAGCCGCTGGGAGCCGGCGTTCTCCGGGGCCCCGTTGGCGAGGCCGAAGCGCTTGCCGATCGCCCGGGCCACGTCGAGGTTCGCCTCCGCGACCTCGAGGATCCGGTGCGCGCGCTCCCACGCCTCCTCGTCCGTGTCGCCGAGGATCGGGCGGAAGGAGACGCTGATGCGCGGCGGCTCGTCGCGGCCGGCGGCCTCCGCGGCGGCGCGCACCCTGGCGATCTGCTCGGCGGTCTCCGCGAGCGGCTCGCCCCAGAGCGCGAACACGTCCGCGTGGCGGGCGCCGACCTCGATCGCCGGCTCCGATGCGCCGCCGAAGTACAGGGGGATCCGGGGCTGCTGGTGCGGTCGGGCCTCGCTGACGAAGTCCTCGAACGCGTAGTACTTCCCGGCGAAGTCGAACGGCGTCTCCGACCGCCAGGCGCGGTCGAGGACCTGGAGGTACTCATCCGTGCGCGCGTAGCGCTCGTCCTTGGGCAGCGTGTCGCCGTCGCGACGCTGCTCGGCGTCGTTGCCGCCGGAGATGACGTGCACCGCGATGCGGCCGAGCGTGAGCTGGTCGAGCGTCGCGAACGCGCGCGCCGCCACCGTCGGCGCCACGAAGCCCGGGCGGTGGGCGATGAGGAACGTGAGGCGCTCCGTGTGGTGCGCCGCGTAGGCGGCGACCTGCAGGCCGTCGGGCTGCGAGGAGCCGTAGCCGATGAGGACGCGGTCGAAGCCGGCCTCGTCGTGCGCCCGGGCGAAGTCGCGCAGGTAGCCGTGGTCGATCGCGGGGCCGCGGCGGACGTCCGTCTCGGACCCGGGCTTGGCGCCGATCATGCCGATGAACTCGATGGGCACCGTCAACCTCCTCGTTCGAGCGCGGCGCGGCCGGCGTTCGTCAGGATCGTGTCGTCCTGCGGGCTGTGGATGCGGCTGCACAGCGCATCGCGCAGGTGGCGCTGCAGTGGGTTGTGACGCGTCAGCCCGGCGTTGCCGATGAGCGCGACGGCCTGCTCGGCGACCGAGATGACGTTGCGGGCGACGACGACCTTCGCCAGCCCCGTGGCGCTGCCTGCTCGCTCGGCCGCCTCGCCGCCTGCGTCGAGGTCGTCGGCCAGCGAGCCCAGCAGGCGCTCGTTGGCGTGCAGCAGCGCGTCGATCTCGCCCACCGCCGCCTGGAACCGCGGCAGCGACGCGAGCGGCGCGCCGAGGTTCGTCGGCGTGCGCTCGTTGAGGTAGCCGATGAGCCAGTCGCGCGACGCCTGTGCGACCCCGTCGTAGACCGAGAGCAGGAGCACGATCATCCAGCCCATGACGTGCGCCGTGCGCACCCCGGGGTCGAACGCGCCCGCGGGGAGCAGGGCGGCGGCGTGGTCGCGCGGGATCGGCGTGTCCTCGAAGACGACGTCGTTGCTCGCAGAGGCGCGCATCCCCAGGTGGTCCCACGTGTCGACGATCGAGATGCCGGGCGCGTCGGCCGGCACGAGGAACGGCCCGCTGCGCTGACCGTCGGGATCGTCCTCGGTCGTCGCCGCCCAGACGACCATCCACCTCAGCCCGTAGCTGCCGGTGGAGAAGATCTTGCGCCCGCTGATCCGGAAGCCGTCCGCGGTCGGGACGGCGCGGGTCGCGGGGACGCCGCCACGTGCCGGCGTGCCGAGCTCGGGCTCGACGCGCAGCGCGTTGATGAGCGCGGGCCCCGCCAGCGCCTCGGAGAAGACGCGCGTGCGGACGGCCGGGTCGACGCCGAAGGAGTCGTCGGCGAGCACCTGCAGGAAGATGAGGTGCATGACCCACACGAGCGCGGTGGAGGCGTCGCCCGCGGCGACGGTCCGCACCGCGGCGGCGGTCGTGCGCAGGTTCGCGCCCGGCCCGCCGTGGCTCACGGGGAGGCTGAGGCTCCCGATCCCCGCGCGCCACAGCGCGTCGATGTTCTCCTGGGAGAAGCTCCCCTCGCGGTCGTGGAGGTCCGCGCGCGGCGCGATCTCGGCTGCGACGTCGCGGGCGGCGGCGAGGACCTCATCCTGCGCTTGGACGGCGATGGCCACGGTCAGGGATGGTACGGGGATGACCGAGAACCTGATCGGGCTTTCGACCGGGGCGACGGTGGCCGTCACGGACGTCGGCTCTGGCACCCCGCTCGTCCTCCTGCACGGCGTCTGCATGTCGCGCCACTTCTTCGGGCGCAACATCGATGCGCTGGCGGCCGGCCACCGCGTCGTCGCCCTCGACTTCCGCGGGCACGGCGCCTCGCCGTCGAGCGAGGGGGGCCACAGCATCGCGGCGTACGCGCGCGACGTCCGCGCGCTCATCGAGCACCTCGAGCTGGACGACGCGGTGCTCCTGGGCTGGTCGATGGGGTCGCTCGTGGCCTGGGAGTACCAGCGGCAGTTCGCCGAGGACCCGCGGCTGGCCGGCGTCGTGATCATCTCCCAGGGCCCGTCGGACCTCACCCAGCCCGACTGGCCGAACGGCATGGTCGCGCCGCTGGAGCTCGGGACCTACCTCGAGGCCGCGCAGACGGACTTCCGCGGCTTCTTCGCGGAGTTCGTGCCGGCGATGTTCAAGACGCAGCCCACCGCCGCGGAGCAGGAGGCGATGGTCGACGCGATCTGCGGCATCGACCCGAACGCCGGCGCGGTCATCCTCGCCGACCAGACGCTGCGCGACCTGCGCCCGGTCATCCCGGCGCTCGAGCTTCCCCATCTGCTCGTGTGGGGGACCGACGAGGGCGTCATCAAGCAGGCGTCGGGCACCTGGCTCGCGGAGCACCTCCCGTCGGGCGAGCTGCACGTGTTCGAGGACAGCGGCCACTGCCCGATGTGGGAGGAGCACGAGCGCTTCAACGCGCTCGTCGCGGAGTGGGTCGGAGGGCTCAGCCGCTGAGCAGCCCCGCCACCGCCTCGTGGTAGGCGGGGACGTCCATGAGGAAGGAGTCGTGCCCCCACGGCGAGGCGATCTCGACGTGGCGCGGCTCGGCGCCCAGCGCGCGCAGCTCGGCGGCGATGTGCCGGGAGTGCTCGCTGCCGAAGCGCCAGTCGGTGTCGAAGGAGACGAGGAGGACGTCGGTGGACGGCGGACCGGCGATCGGCTCCGCGAACGGCTCGAAGTAGTCCATCGTTCGCGAGAGGTAGATGTAGGTGAGCGGGTCGAAGCGGGCGAGGAAGATCTCGGCCTGGTGGTCGAGGTAGTGCTCGACCTCGAAGTCCGAGGCCATGGTCATCGGGCGGGCGGGATCCTTCTCCCGTCGCGCGCGGTCGAACTTGCGGCGCATGCCCTCCTCGGAGAGGTACGTGATGTGGGCCATCATCCGCGCGACCGCGAGGCCGTTCGGCGCGCCGTCGGCGAACGCGGGATCGCGCAGGATCGCCGCGCGGCCGACGGCGGAGAAGCCGATGTTCTGCGCGCTCAGCCGTGCGCTGGCGCAGATGACCGCCGCGCGCTCGATCTCCTCCGGCGCGTCGAGCGCCCACTGCAGCGCCTGCATCCCGCCGAGCGATCCGCCGACCGCCGCGTGCAGCCGCTCCACGCCGAGCGTGCGCAGCAGCGCGCGGTGCACCGTGTTGAGGTCCCGGACGGTGATCAGGGGGAAGTCCAGGCCGTACGGCTCGCCGGTCGCGGGGTCGATCGACGACGGGCCGGTCGTTCCCTGGCAGCCGCCGAGGAGGTTCGCGCACACGACGAAGAAGCGGTCGGTGTCGACCGCGCGGCCGGGGCCGACGAGCGTGCTCCACCAGTCGGCCGCGTCGGCGTCCCCGGTCAGCGCGTGGCAGATGAGCACCGCGTTGCCGGCCTCGGCGTCGAGCGTGCCGTAGGTCGCGTACGCGACGTCGACGGGCGCGAGCGTCGCGCCGGACTCCAGCACGAGCGGCGTGTCCGCGTCGAAGAGCCGGACCGAGCTGGTCAGCCCCGGCTCCTGCGCGACGAGATGACGCCGGTGTCGAAGCCCTGGAGGTGCAGGCCTCCGGCGAACCGCGCGTGCTCGATCTTCACGCAGCGGTTCGACACGACCTCCAGGCCGGCGTCGTGGGCGATCTGCACGGCCTCGTCGCTGTGCAGCCCGAGCTGCATCCACAGCGTCCCGGCGTCCGCTGCGACGGCCTCCCGGGCGACGCCGGGCAGCTCGGACTCGCGGCGGAAGACGTCGACGATGTCCGGCGCGGCGGGCAGGTCCGCCAGCGACGGATAGGTCTGCATGCCGAGGATCTCGCCCCCGCGCGGCGTGATGGGCCAGATCTCGTAGTCGGCGCTGGACGACGCGAGGTAGGTCAGGACGAAGTTGCTCGCGCGCGCCGGGTTGGCGGAGGCGCCGACGACCGCGATCGTCCGCGCCTCGCGCAGGATCCGTCGGCGCACCGCCGCGCTCGGCGGCTCCCAGGCGTCAGACATCGGCTGCCGCGGCGAGGCCGCGATCGAGGTCGAAGAGGATGTCGTCGAGGTCCTCGAGGCCGACGCTGAGGCGCACGAGCTCGGGGAGGACGCCCGCGGCCTGCAGCGCCTCCTCGGAGAGCTGGCGGTGCGTCGTCGACGCCGGGTGGATGACGAGCGTGCGCGTGTCGCCGACGTTCGCGAGGTGCGAGCACAGCTCGACGCCCTCGATGAACGCCTCGCCGGCTGCGCGTCCGCCGCGCAGGCCGAACGAGAAGACCGCGCCCGGGCCCTTCGGCATGTAGCGCGCGGCGAGGTCGTGGCCGGGGTCGTCGGGCAGACCGGCGTAGCGGACCCAGCTCACGCGGTCGTCCGCCGCCAGCCACTCCGCGACGGCCTGGGTGCTCGCCACGTGCGCGTCCATCCGCAACGGCAGCGTCTCCATGCCGTGCAGGAGGAGGAACGCGTTGAAGGGGGAGAGGACCCCGCCGAGGTTGCGCAGCCCCTCGACGCGCAGCTTGGTGCAGAACCCGTACTCGCCGAAGTTGTCCCAGTAGCGCAGGTTGCCGTAGGTCGCGACGGGCTCCGTCATCACGGGGAAGTTGCCGTTGTCCCAGGGGAACCTGCCGGAGTCCACGACGACGCCGCCGATCGACGTGCCGTGGCCGCCGAGGAACTTCGTCGCGGAGTGCAGGACGATGTCGGCGCCGTGATCGAGCGGCCGGCAGAGGTAGGGCGAGGCGAGCGTCGAGTCGATCGCCAGCGGGACGCCGGCGGCGTTGGCGATCGCCCCGAGCGATGCGATGTCGGCGATCGTGCCGGCGGGGTTGGCGATGATCTCCGTGTAGAGCAGCTTCGTGCGGCCCGGCTGCACCGCCGCCTCGAACGCCGCCGGGTCGTCGGGCGGGACGAACGTCGTCTCGATCCCCAGCCGGCGCAGGGTCACGTCGAGGAGCGTGTAGGTCCCGCCGTACAGCGCGGAGCTCGAGACGATGTGGTCGCCGTTGCTCGCCAGCGAGGTGAACAGCAGCGTCTCCGCCGCCTGCCCGCTGGCGGTCGCCACCGCGCCGATCCCGCCCTCGAGGCTCGCGACGCGCTCCTCGAAGGACGCGACCGTCGGGTTGCTCAGGCGCGTGTAGATGTTCCCGAACTTCTGCAGCGCGAAGAGATCGGCGGCATCCGCCGGGTCCTCGAAGACGAACGACGTCGTCTGGTAGATCGGCACGGCGCGCGCGCCGGTCGTGGGATCGGGTCGCGCCCCGGCGTGGATCGCGCGCGTCCGCGGGCCCCAGTTGCGGTCCTCCGGCTCGGTCATCGCGCGGCGCACGCTATCGCCCTTGCGGTTTACGGTCCCCGCGCATGAACGGCGTCCAGCTCGTCCTGGTCGTGCTCGGCGCGATCGTGGTGACCGCATACGCGCGCCGGCGAGAGCTGCAGCCGCCGCTCGTGATCACCGTCCTGGCCTGCGCGGCGTCGTTCATCCCGGGCACCCCGCGGCTCGAGCTGGAGCCGGACATCATCCTCTCGGTCCTCGTCCCGCCGCTGATCTACTCGACGGCGCTCGCGTTCTCGTTCACGTCGTTCGTGCGCCTGCTGGCGCCGATCCTGCGGCTCGGGGTGCTGCTGGTGGTCGCCACCGCGTTCGCGGCGGCCGCGGTCGCGGCCGGGGTCGTGCCGGCGCTGACGATGAGCACCGCGATCGTGCTCGGGGCGGCGATCGCCCCGCCCGACGCGGTGAGCGCCCTGGCCATCGGCCGCGAGCTCGGCCTGCGCCGCAACGTCCTGACGCTGCTGACCGGCGAGAGCCTCGTGAACGACGCGGCGGCGCTCACGCTGTTCACGGTCGCCGTCGCGTCGGTGACCGGCGCGCACTCGTTCATCGACGGGCCGATCCTGCTCTTCCTCTACGGCGCGGGGGTCGGGACGGCCGTGGGCGTGGCGCTCGCGGTCGCCGCCGTCCACGTGCGCGCGCGGCTGCGCAATCCGGGGCTCGAGACCGTGCTCGGGCTCGTCCTGCCGTTCGCCGCGTACCTCTGCGCGGAGCACCTCGAGGCGTCGGGCGTCATCGCGGTGGTGGCGGCGGGCTTCGTCGTGGGGACGCGGGCTGCGCGCTTCGGCTACGAGACGCGCCTGCAGGAGCGTCAGGTGTGGGACGCGCTCGTCGTCCTGCTCGAGGCCTTCGTGTTCGCCTACGTCGGCCTGCAGCTGCGGTTCGTGATCGAGGATCTGCAGGACGCCGGCGCGTCGGTGTGGTCGGTGTTCGCCGGCGGGCTCGTCGTGCTGGCGGCCGTCATGGCGATCCGGCCGTTGCTCATCTTCGCGCGGGTCGGGGCGGGGCGGCTCGTCGGGGCGGCCGCGGCCGGCCCGGCGTGGATCCAGCGGCGCAACGCGCGCCGCGAGGCGCACGGCAAGGCGCCGATCGTCCCGCCCGAGCCGCTCTCGTGGCAGGAGGGCGCGGTGATCTCGTGGACCGGCATGCGCGGCGTGGTCACGCTGGCCGCGGCGGCGGCGATCCCGGCGACGCTCCCGGACGGCTCGCCGTTCCCGGGCCGCCCGGAGATCCAGGCGATCGCCTTCCTCGTCGCGGTCGGGACGCTGCTCGTGCAGGGCGCGACGCTGCCGTGGGTCATCGCGAGGCTCGGCGTCACGGACCCGGACGAGGAGGCGCGGCGCGCCGAGCGCGAGGAGCACGTCGCGACCGTCGCGCGCACCGCCGCGACCGACGTGTACCGGGACTTCCTGGCGTCCCCGCCGGACGGGGTCGACGAGGCGATCCTGCAGCGCACGGCGGAGCGCGTCCGACGCGCGCGCGACATGGCGAGTGCCGCGGCGGAGATCGACGCGCGCGACGCCGTGGGGATCGTCGGCGACCTCATGCGCGACGTGATCGCCACGCAGCGGCGCACGGTCGTCGACGAGCGCGACGCGGGCCGCCTCGACGACGAGGCGGTGCGCGAGTACCTCTCGCGACTGGACCTCGAGGAGGCTGCGCTCATGTCCCGGATGAGCGCCCGCCTCTAGGATGCAGCTGCGTGTCGCAGGACGAGCTACGCGGCGTCGTCCTGCGGATGCAGGCCACGGCCCCGGCGGGACTTCTCGAGGACTGGGCTCGGTCGCGGAGCATCGAGCTCGACGTCCTGGCGGTCGACGACGGGCCGCTCCCGCCTCCCGACGCCGACAGGCACGCCTTCGCGGTCGTGCTGGGGTCCGGGAAGTCGCTGGCGGCCGACCTGCCGCCGTGGGCGCCCGGTGTGCTCGACTGGCTGCGCGTCGCGGACGCCGCGTGCCTGCCCGTGCTCGGGATCTGCTTCGGCGCCCAGGCGATCGCCGCGGCGCTCGGCGGCTCCGTGCACCGCCTCGCCGCGCCCGAGATCGGCTGGATCGAGATCGCGACGGCCGACTCCGAGCGGGTCCCGTCCGGTCCCTGGATGTCGTGGCACGAGGACGGGTTCACGCCGCCGCCGCTGGCCTACGAGCTCGCGAGCAACGCCGTGGGGACCCAGGCGTTCTGCCTCCGGCGCCACCTGGCCGTGCAGTTCCATCCCGAGGTGACGCCGGACATCGTCGAGGGCTGGGCGACATCGCCCACGTCCCGGCTGGGCGAGACGGGCCAGACGGTCGCCGGGCTGCGCGAGCTGTCGGAGTCGCACGCGGCGGCCGCGGCGCAGCGCGCGGAGCGGCTGTTCGACGGCTTCGCCGCCCGCGCGGGCATCCCGCCGCGCGTCCCGCGCTGAAGACGGGAGGCGACGCACCTTTCCGGTGCGGTTACCCCTATGGCCGGTCGTCCCGGGGTCGGGGAGATTCGATCACGCCCCCCGATCCGAAGGACCGCCACGCATGACCCAACGACACTGGACCCTCGCGGTCGTCTGCGCCGCCACCGCGATGCTCATGCTCGACATCGCGGTCGTCAACACGGCCCTCTCGCGCATCGCCGAGGACCTCGACGCGGGCCTCGGTGGCCTGCAGTGGGTCGTCGACGCGTACACGCTCGCCCTCGCCGCGACCGTCCTCACCTTCGGCTCCCTGGCCGACCGCTTCGGTCGTCGACGGCTCTTCACCGCGGGCCTGGCGTTGTTCACCCTCGCCTCCGCGGCGTGCGCCGCGGCGACCGGCATCGACGCGCTCGTCGCAGCCCGCGCCGTGCAGGGCATCGGCGCCGCGGTCATGTTCGCCGTCTCCCTCGCGATCCTCGCCGACGCCTTCCCGGGCGCGAAGGAGCGCGCCGGTGCACTGGCCGCCTACGGCGCGACGATCGGCGCATCGTTCGCCATCGGCCCGCTCGTCGGTGGCGCGCTCACCAGCGGCCTGGACTGGCAGTGGATCTTCCTCGTGAACATCCCGCTCGGCATCGCCTGCATCTGGATCACCCGCGTGCACGTGCGCGAGTCGCGTGATCCGCGCGCCCGCCGCGTCGACGTCCCGGGTCAGGTCGCCCTGGGCTCCGGCCTGTTCCTGCTCGTGCTCGCGCTGCTGCGCGGCAACGAGGAGGGGTGGGGGAGCACGCCGATCGTGGCCGCGCTCGCCGCCGCCGTGGTCCTGCTCGCCGCGTTCATCGTGATCGAGCATCGCGTGAAGGAGCCGATGCTGCCCCTCGGGCTGTTCCGCAACCCGAACTTCGCCGGCGCGCAGGTCGCGGCGGCCGCGATCTCGGCCACGTTCTTCGCGATCTTCCTGTACGTCACGCTGTACCTGCAGCAGGTGCTCGGGCTGACCGCGATCGAGGCCGGCCTGGTCTACCTCCCCGCCACGATCGTGATGTTCGTCGTCTCCGGCGCCACGAGCGCCGTGGGCGAGAAGGTCTCCGCCCGGGTCATGGTCGCCGGCGGGCTCGCGCTGGTCGCGGTCGGCATGGGCCTCATGACGCTCGCCGGGACCGACAGCTCCTGGACGATCCTCATGCCGGGCTTCCTGGCCGCCGCCTTCGGCATCGGCCTCTTCAACCCGGCGGTGACCGCGGTCGCCCTCGGCTCCGCCCCGATCGAGCAGAGCGGCCTGGCCGCCGGCGTGAACGACACGTTCCGCCAGGCCGGGATCGCGATCGGCGTGGCGGGCCTCGGCGCCCTCGTGCCCGCGCAGGCCGCGCTCGGCGGCGGCTCGGCGGCCGAGTACGTCGCCGGCCTGCACGACGCGCTGTGGGTCGGCGCGGTCGCTGGCCATGGCCGGCGCGATCGCCGCGGCCGTCCTCATCCGCGGCGTCCGCGCCGGCGAGGCGCCGGCGGTGGATGTGCCCGAGGCGGCGCTGGCAGCGGCGTAGGGCTGGCTCGTTGGTGCGTGGAGCCCCGCTCGTGGCGCTTGCCGGCGCTGCGGGCGGGGCTCGGACTGCTCATCGAGGGCGGACCGGGGTGGGTGGCGACGCCGCCGCCCTGGCGCCTTCGTCCGCCAGGTGGTTCGGGAGATCCGATCTGCATAGGGCACCAAATAGGTGCTCTAGGCAGATCCGATCGGCACGGCGACACCGGTGGGTCCGATTTGTCCCGCATACCGGTACAAATCGGACCCACCCACCGCCGTCCGGGCTGGCGGCCGCGCTGGGGTTCCCACCCGCTGCGGGCTGCCCTCGGTGGGCAGTCGGACCACGCCACAACCGGTCGCGGCGCTCCGAGCGGAGCGCCACCGGAGCACCAGGCGCTAGATCTTCGCCGGCAGCCCGAAGTGCACCTTGGCGTCCGCCACGTAGTGCAGGTCGTACTGGGCGCCGATGTGGGTCTTGTAGACCGAGCCGTCGCGGTAGCAGCGGCCCAGGCGCGAGCCGCGGCGGGTCGCCGAGCTGCCGCTCGTCCGGAAGAGGATGTCGATCGCGTCGAACGCGATCTTGCCCGCGTGCATCGCGATCCCTCGGATGCGTGAGTCGTCGGCGACGGTGAACGGCTCGCCCTGCTCCCAGCGCCGCGCCGCGTCCATGTACTGCGTCGCGGACGCGTCGAGCAGCGCCTCGGCCGAGTTCATGAGCACCCACGCCTCGCCGAACCAGCGCTGGTAGTCGGCGCTCTCGTAGCGCATCGTCTTCGGCGGCAGCAGCGTCGGGCGGGCGCGGATGATCTTCTCGTACTCGTCGAGCGCCGCCTTGGCCGCGCCCACCATCGGCGCTCCGAGGCCGCCGTAGTAGATCGTCGTCGAGCGACCGAGGTACAGCGGGTTGCGGTGCAGCTGGTATCCCGGGGTGCCCTCGCGCGGCATCTCGAAGTTCTTCCACTCGTACGGCTCGACGAGGTGCGTCGGGACGAACGTGCCCGTCACCTCGACCGAGTTCGACCCGGTGCCCTGGAGCCCGAGCTGCTGGCCGCCGCCCCAGTCGTCGAGGATCGTGTACTCGCCGCTGGGGATGACGCACGCGAGCGGCATCGGGGGCGCGTCGGGGTCGTGCGGGTTCGGGCCGATGGCCGTCGCGATGAAGTGGGTGGAGTGCGTGACGCCCGAGCAGTAGTCCCACTTGCCCTGCACGTGGTAGCCGCCGTCGACCGGCGTGGCCGTCCCGGTCGGCGCCGCGCGGTGCGGCGCGCAGAAGTGCCCGTCGGGGGCGAAGAGCTCGTCCTGCGCGCGCTCGGAGAACCAGGACGCGACGTGCCAGATGTGGTCGGTCGCCAGGCACAGCGACCAGCCCGTCGCGGCGTCGCCGTGCGAGATCTCGGTGATGAGCTTGATGAAGGTGTCGAGGCCGAACTCGTAGCCGCCGTAGCGGCGCGGCTGCAGCGCGCGGTAGAAGCCCGCGCGCGTGAACTCCTCGTGCAGCTCCTCGGAGTAGCCGCCGCGTGCCTCGCCGAGCGGCGCCTCCTCGATCAGCCGCTCGCGCATCGCGCGGGCTCGGCCGATGAGCTCCTCCGGTGTCAGCTCCGGCTCCGGGACGGGATACAGCGTCCCGGCGGTCTCCTCGATGCCCGCCATTGTCTGACAATCTAGCCGACGGCCGCCGGGCGGGTCGCACGTTCCAGGACGCGGGCGGCGAGCGGCATGGGCCCCGAGTGCCACACGTGGCGCTCCTCGTACGGCCAGGCGTAGACCGGGTTGCCGTCGCGCACGAGCTCGAGCAGCCGCGGCTCGGCGAGCTCCACGGCGGACCACTCGTACAGCGCCTGCAGCCTGGGCACGATCACGGCGTAGTCGAGCATCCGGCCCAGCCGCTGCTCCTCGTCGATGTAGCGCTCGACGTCGCGGGCCAGGGGGTAGCGGTCGGGGAGGACCCGCCGCAGCGAGAGGAAGACGCCGGCCATCCCGAGCCGCGGATCGCCGAGCACGCGGCCGAGCGGAGCGAGCCGTCCGAGCGCGAGCCGCGGCGCCCCGACGAGCGCGTGCGCGTACAGCACGCGCACGAGCGCGACGTTCATGAAGAAGCGCTCCGGTGCGCTCTCCGCGTCCGCGAGGTCCCGGTACTCGAGGTAGCCGCCGGCGATGCTCGCGTTGTGCGCTCGGTACCAGTTGCGTCCCGTCGGCTTCTCGCTGAACGTCAGCCACAGGCGCACGGCCTGCGACGACGGCTCGCCGGCCAGCCCGCCGAGCAGCGAGACGGTCTCGCAGCCGTCGCGCAGCAGCCGTTCGTTGACCGCCCGCCACCACACGCTGCCGGGCGGGGTCGCATCGAGGGGGTTGAGCACGCCGCGGCGCGCCTGCCAGCGCATGAACGACAAGGCCGCCCGCCGGAACGGCAGGTGCCGAGGCGCGCGGCCGGTCGGTCCGCGGAACACGCCCGCGATGAGCGCGAGACGCGCTGCGGGATCGTCGCGCGCGGCGGCGACCTGCGCCTCGGCCCTCGCCAGCGCGCCGACCGGCGCCCATCGCTACGCGTTCGGCAGTACCACGCCGGTCAGGTCGCGCCGCTGCTCGGAGGCGAGCGCCGCGTCGTTGATCTCGTCGAGCGTGTACGTCCGGCTGATCACCGGCATCGGATCCACGCGCCCCTGCTCGATCATCTGCGCGAAGAGCGGGATGTCGCGGCTCATCCACGTGTTGCCGCTCTGGCAGCTGCGCACGGTCCGGCCGCGCAGCGCGAGCATCACCGCGGGGAACGTGATCGTCGACGCCATCGTCTCCACGCCGGTGTAGACGACGGTCCCGGCGTTGCGCGCCATGTGGAACGCCTGCTCCATCGCGTCGATGCGCCCCGCAGCCTCGAGCGCGTAGTCGGCGCCGCGGCCGCCGGTCAGCGCGCGTACCTGCTCGATCGCGTCGCCGTCGGCGGGGTCGACGAGGTCCGTCGCTCCGAGCTCGGCGGCCAGCGCCCGCCGCTCGGGGAGCGGCTCGACGGCGATGACCTGCGCCGCGCCGGCGACGCGCGCCCCCTGGATCATCCAGAGCCCGAGGTGCCCGCAGCCGACGACGACGACGGACGAGCCCGGCTGCACCTCCGCGACGCGCATCACCGCGCCCAGCCCCGACACCACCCCGCAGCCCATGAGCGCGAGCTGCTCGTCCGGCAGGTCGGAGTCGACGCCGAACGCGAACACCTCCGGCACCTTGATCTGCTCCGCGTACGTCGCCGTCCCGCCCGCGCGCACCTCCGTGCCGTCCGCGCGCGTCCCGACGAAGCGCGGCGGCGCGCCGACGAGGCGCACGCACTGGTCGGAGCGATGCCGGACGCAGAAGTAGCAGCGCCCGCACTCCGGGGTGGCCGGGACGATCACCCGCTCGCCGACGCGGACCCGCTCGACGTGCGCGCCGGCCTGCTCGACCACGCCGACCGCGCTGTGCCCGAGGATCGCCGGCGGCACGACGGGCAGATGCCCGTGCTGCATGTGGCAGTCGGTGATGCAGAACGCAGCGCCGCCCGTGCGCACGACGACCTCGTCGTCGGCGCACGGGTGCAGCTGCACCTCCTCGACGACGAACGGCGCGTCCTGCTCGACGAAGACGGCCGCCCGCATCAGTGGCAGCCTCAGGCCGCCGCCAGGGCGCCCGACGCGAGCTTCGCGCCCTGTGCCAGCGAGTCGAGCTTCGCCCACTGGATCGACTCGTGGACGCGCTGGAGGTACGGCCCCTGCGCGAAGCCGCAGTCGGTGCTGGCGATGACGTTCTCCGGCCCGACCAGGCGCGCGATGCGCTCGATCCGCTCGGCGACGAGCTCGGGGTGCTCGACGACGTTCGTCGCGTGGCTGATGACGCCCGGCGCGAGGATCTTCCCGGCGGGCAGCTCCGCGTCCTCCCACACCCGCCACTCGTGCTCGTGGCGCGGGTTGGCGTTCTCGAACAGGAACGTCTTCGCCTTCACCTGGAACATGAGGTCGAGGACGTCCTTCAGGGGGATGTCGCCCGTGTGCGGGCCGTTCCACGAGCCCCAGCAGACGTGGTAGCGGACCCGGTCCTCGGGGATGCCCTCGAGGGCGTGGTTCAGCGCGTCGATGCGCGGCTGCGCCCACGCCTTGTAGTCCGCCATCGTCCCCGGAGGCACGATGACGTCGTACATGAACGGGATGTACGCGTCGTCGATCTGCACGTACAGGCCGGCGTCGACGATCGCCTTGTACTCCTCGCGCAGCGCCTCGGCGATGCCCATGAGCGCGGCGTCCTCCGAGCCGTAGTGCTCGTCGATGAGATTCGGGAAGCAGCTCGCGGGCGCGACGACCGGGAGGAAGCCCTCGGTGACGCCGTTGGCCTCCATGGCGGCCTTGAGGTTGGCGATGTCGCGGTTGATCGCGTCGCCGCCGGTGTAGGTCACCTCGCTCACGCAGGCCCAGTCGCCGCCGGGCGACTCGTAGTCCTGCTCCTTGGCGAAGTACTCGGCGTAGAACTCGTGGAAGCGCGCCCAGTCGGTCGGGTTCTCGTTCACGCTGGCGAAGTTCGCCTCGCCGGGCGGGTGGGGCCGCAGCTCGATGCCGCCGAGCCGCTCGTAGACGTAGTAGTTCCAGGCCGACTTGCCGTACTCGCCGTCGCTGACGATGTCGACGCCGACCTCCTTCTGCTTGGCGACGACGCCCTGGACGGAGCGCGCGAGGCACTCCATGTGGGCGGCCTCGTCGTAGGCGGGGTCCTTCTTGTCGAACTGGCGCAGGAATGCGATCAGCTCGTCGGGACGGACGAGGCTCCCCACGTGTGTGGTCTGGATGCGTGCCATCGGTCTCTCTTCTCCTGAGGCGTTCGGGTAAGGACGTCAGTCCTGCGCGTCGCGCTCGAGGCGCTCGGCGACGCGGTCGACGGTGCGCGTGAGGTGATCACGGACCGCCTTGGAGGCGCGCGCGGGCTCGTTGGCCACGCACGCCTGCAGGATCTCGTGGTGCTCGACGTCGAGATGCTCGACCGGGAAGTCGTCCGTGGCCCGGAAGATGTTCAGGTACGCGCTGGACGCGTCCCGCAGCCCCGCGATCATCTCCACCAGCCGCTCGCGCCCCGAGCGTGCGTACAGCTCGGAGTGGAAGCGCTGGTTGAGCTCGAGGTAGGCCTCCGCAGGGCGGGCCCGTGCGCATCTCCTCGAGCAGCGCCTCGAGTGGCGCCGCCCACGTCGGGCTCGAACCGCTCGGCCGCCTTGCCGACCGCGAGCTCCTCGAGCGCGATCCGGATCTCGTAGTGCTCGCGCAGGTCGTCGACCGACGGCAGGAACACGACCGCGCCGCGCTGCGGATGCAGGGCGACGAGGCCCTCCCGCTGCAGTGCGGCGAGCGCCTCGCGGACCGGCGTCGTGCTGACCCCGAGGCGACGGGCGATCTCCACCTGGCGCAGGCGCTGGCCCGCGGGGAGCTCGCCGGCCACGATCTCCTGTCGCAGTCGGGCGGCGACGGCTCCGGAGATCGTCCGGGGGCCGTCGAGGCCCGGCTCGAGCGTGGAGCTCATCGGCCGAGTATGCCTGAGGTCGCGGTCACGATCCCCAGACCTCGTCGGCGACCGAGACGACGAGCTCGAGCTTGCGCTGCTGGTCGTCCCAGGTGATGAGGTTGCCGGGGGCGGTGGAGGCGAACCCGCACTGCGGGCTGAGCCCGAGCCGCTCGATCGGCACGAACTCGGTCGCCTGCTCGATGCGCGCGAGGAGCCCGTCGCGCGACTCCAGCTCCGGGAACTTCGACGAGATCAGGCCCAGCACCACGGTCGTGGAGTCGGGCACGAAGCGAAGCGGGGCGAAGCCGCCGGCGCGCTCCGTGTCGTACTCGAGCAGCAGCCGGTCGACCTCCAGGCGGCTGAAGGCCTGCTCGGCGGTCGACTCGTAGGAGTCGCCCGCGGCGATCCAGGAGCTGCGGTTGTTGCCGCGGCACATGTGCAGCGCCGTCGTGATCCCGGCCGCGCGCGCGGGCGCGAGGACGGCGTTGTCGGCGTCGATCATCGCGTCGAGGATCGCCTCGCGCGAGAGACCCTCGTCGCTCAGCATCGCCGCGGGCGCGGGGATGACGTAGAGCAGCGAGTCCAGCTGCATGTAGGAGATCCCCTCCTGCGACAGCTGGGCGACCTCCTCGGCCATGATCTCCACGATGTGATCGATCATCGAGGTGGTGTCGGGATAGGCGTCGGTCGCGCCGGGCCGGTACCAGTCGCGCACGAAGTGCAGCGCACCGGTCATCGTCGCCTTGAACGGGCCGGGGGCGTGCTCCCGCAGGAACGCCACCTCCTTCTCGGCGACCCGCCCCGTCGTGCTCAGCCGGCGTCCGGCGCGGCTCGTCCCGAGCTTGACCTCCGTCGTGACCTTCGTCGCCGCGCTGCTCCCGGCGCCCTCCCACTGCAGCGAGATGGCCTCGTCGTTGTCGACGAGCCCGTCGATGACCGAGGGGAGCCCGCCGGCGAACCAGCTGCGCCGGTACTCGCCGTCGCTGAAGATCTGCAGGCCGGCGGCGCGCTGGACCTCGAGCGCGGCGACGATGGCGTCGTCCTCCGCGCGCTCGAGTGCGTCGTCGCTCAGATCGCCTCGGTCGTGCGCCGCTCGCGCCTCCAGAAGCTCAGGCGGCCGCAGCAGACTGCCGATGTGATCGGCATGCAGCGTCATGTCTCCCCCCTCGGTCCGGCGTCGCTCCCCCGCGACGCTGTGGCTGTCAACCTAGACGCGGCAATGTCGAATGTGCAACATGAGTGCATGGAGGAGGGGATGCTTGGTGCCCTGGGCATGCACCGCACGGTCTCGGCATCGGTCGCAGCGAGCCTTCGCGAGGACATCGTCTCGGGTCAGCTGGAGTCCGGCACGCGCCTGCGCCAGGTGGAGCTCGCGCAGCGCTTCGGCGTGAGCACGACGCCCGTGCGCGAGGCACTGGCGGCGCTGCAGTCCGAGGGGCTCGTGCGACTGCACCCGCAGCGCGGCGCCGTCGTGTTCGTCCCCACGGTGGAAGGCCTCCGCGAGCACTACGAGATCCGCGCGGCCCTCGAGGCGCTCGCCGCCGAGCGCGCGGCCGAGCGGTTCGACCCGGCGCGCGGCGAGCAGCTTGCCGCCATGCTCGACGAGATGGCGGCCGGGCCCGGCGTCGAGCGGTACCTCGAGCTCAACCTGCGGTTCCACTCGGAGCTGTACGAGCTCGCCGGTCGCCCGCGCCTCGTGGACATGATCGAGACGCTCCGCGACGCGTCCAGCGCGTACCTGCACATCTACGCGAAGGTCGACTTCCCCTCCGAACGGCTCGACGCCGAGCACCGCGAGATCCTCGCCGCGTGCCGCGAGGGCGAGCCGGAGCGCGCGGCCGACGCGGTCCGCCACCACCTGCGCCAGACGGTCGAGCACGTGGCGCGGAGGCTCGAGTCCGATGCGCGCTGACGCCGTCGCCGGCACGGCGACCGGCGCCCGCGCCACGCTGACGCAGCTCGCCGACGAGCTCGTCGAGCACGACGCGGACCTCATCTCCACCGACCCGCTGGACTGGCCCGGCTACGACGCACAGCTCACGCGCGCACGCGAGCGCTCGGGCGAGCTGGAGTCCGTCGTGAGCGCGGAGGGCCGCGTCGGGGCGACCCGCGCGGTGCTCGTCGCGTTCGACTTCGCCTTCATGGGCGGCTCGATGAGCGAGGCCGGCGGGCTGAAGATCGCCAACGCGTTCCGCCGCGCCGCCGCGGCCGGCCTGCCCGTCGTCTCGCTGCACTCCTCCGGCGGCTGCCGGATGCAGGAGGGCATGAAGGCCCTCGTGCAGATGCAGCGGATCGCCGCCGCCAACCAGGTGCTTTCCGCCGCCGGCGTCCCGCACGTCGCGATCCTCATGGGTCCGACGACGGGCGGCGCCTGGGCGTCGATCGCCGCGGGCGCCGACGTGATCCTCGCCGTGCCGGAGGCGACCGCCGCGTTCGCCGGGCACCGCGTGCGCGCGGGCGGCGTCAAGGCGACGATCCAGGACACGGTCGAGTCAGGCCAGGTCGATCTCGTCGTCCCGCGCGAGGAGCTCGCGCTGACGCTCGCGACGCTGCTCGGCCTGCTCGTGCCGGACCGCGACGATCTGCCGCCCGCCGACGTGCCGACGGCGCTCGGCGAGTCCGACCTCCCGTCCGACGGCTGGGACGCGGTCCAGCGCGCTCGCGCGCCGCGCCGCTCCCGTGCGGAGGCGTACCTCGATGCGTACTTCGACGTGCGCGTCCCCCTCGGCGGCGACCGCGCCGGCGGGCACGACCCGGGGATGCTCTGCGGCTTCGGCCGCCGCGCCGGTGGCCCGATCGCCTATGCGGCGCAGACCGGCGGGGCCAACACGCCGGCCGGGTTCCGGACCGCGGCGCGCATCGTGCGCCTGGCCGACCGCCTCGGCATCCCGGTCCTCACGCTCATCGACACGCCCGGCGCCGCGAACGACGAGGCCGCGGAGGGCGCGGCCATCGGCCCCTCCATCGCCGAGGCGTTCGCCGCCGTCGCCGCCGCCCGGGTCCCGGTCACGAGCCTCGTGATCGGCGAGGGCGGATCGGGGGGCGCGCTCGCGCTCGCGTCGCACACCGAGCTGTGGATCGCCCCCGACGGCTACTTCGCAGTCATCGGGCCGGAGTCGGCCGCTGCCATCCTCAAGCTGCCGCCGGACGAGGTTCCGGCGGTCGCCGAGCGGATGCGGCTGCGCCCGCAGGACCTCGTCGCGCTCGGCGTGGTCCAGGGCATCGCCCCGCGCCTGACATGACGTCGCTCACCCAGGAGGAGACACCCCGTGCCTGATCCCCTGCCGCTCCTGCCGACGACGCTCGTCGGCTCCTACCCGCAGCCCGAGTGGCTCATCGACCGCGAGAAGCTCGCGGCCCGCCTCCCGCCGCGCGTGCGCGCGACCGACCTCTGGCGCATCGATCCGGCGTACCTCCAGGAGGCGCAGGACGACGCGACGCTCATCGCGATCCGCGACCAGGAGCGGGCGGGGCTGGACATCATCACCGACGGCGAGATCCGCCGGGAGAGCTACTCGAACCGCTTCGCGCTCGCACTCGACGGCATCGACGCCGACAACCCCGGCTCGATGCCCGACCGCCTCGGCAACCCGATGCCGGTGCCGCGCGTGACCGGACCGGTCCGTCGGCGCGAGCAGGTGCTCGTCGAGGACCTGAGGTTCCTGCGGGCGAACACCGACCGCACGATCAAGATCACGGTCCCGGGCCCGTTCACGATGTCCCAGCAGGCGCAGGACGAGCACTACGGCAGCGAGGAGGAGCGCGCCTACGCGTTCGCCGACGCGGTCCGCGAGGAGGTCGCCGACCTGTTCGCCGCCGGCGCCGACATCGTCCAGCTCGACGAGCCGTGGATGGAGGCCCGCGCCGAGCAGGCCGGGCGCTTCGGCATCGAGACGCTGCGGCGCGCGCTCGACGGCGTGCGCGGCACGACGGCGCTGCACATCTGCTTCGGCTACCCGTCGTTCATGGGCAAGGGCCGCACGACCCACGCGTACCACTTCCTCCCCGAGCTGGCCGCGAGCCCGCTGAACCAGATCTCGATCGAGACGGCCCAGTCGGACCTCGATCTCGCGGTGCTCGAGCAGCTCGAGGGCAAGTCGATCATCCTCGGCGTGCTCGCGCTGGACACGGCCGACGTCGAGTCGCCCGCGACGGTCGCCGAGCGGATCCGGCGCGCCCTGCCGCACAAGGCGCCGCAGGAGCTCGTCGTCGCGCCGGACTGCGGCATGAAGTACCTCCCGCGCGAGGCCGCCTACGCGAAGCTGCAGGCGCTCGTCGCCGGTGCCGACGCGGTGCGGGCCGAGGTGGGCGCCGCCGTCCGGTAGATGGAGGCACCCGGGCAACGGGTTGTGGGCGCGCGGGCAACGCCTTGCCCGCGCGCGCACCTAGGGTCGCTGGGTTCGACGCGAGAGGGAGCGATCCGATGGGTGACATCCGCATCAAGACGACGCACGTGGGCAGCCTGATCCGGCCCGACGACGTGGTCGCGATCATGCGCAGGCTCGACAAGGGCGAGGCGGTCGATCCGGCCGAGCGCCAGGCGGCGCTGGAGAAGGGCGTGCGCGAGGTCGTGCGCCGGCAGAAGGAGGCCGGGGTCGACATCGTCAGCGACGGCGAGTTCGGCAAGTCCTCCTGGAACTACTACGTGGCCAAGCGCCTGGGCGGCATCGAGGTGCGCCCGCCGTCGGGCGAGACGTTCGCCGAGATGCCGATGGTGGCGACGGACTGGGAGCGCTTCTCGGAGTTCTACGCGGAGTACTTCCCGACCGAGCAGGACTTCGAGAACCCCGGTGGCGACTTCGCGGCGGTCGGCGAGATCACCTACGAGGGCGGCGCGGAGATCCAGCGCGACATCGCCAACCTCAAGGCCGCGATGGAGGCCGAGGGCGTGGAGGAGGGCTTCCTGCCCACCGTCGCGCCGGCGTCGTGCTTCCCCACGCTCATCGACGAGCACTACGGCTCGAGCGAGGCCGCGCTGAAGGCGGTCGCGAAGGCGATGGGCGAGGAGTACAAGGCGGTCGTCGACTCGGGCCTGAACGTGCAGGTCGACGACGCGTTCATCCCCTTCATGTACGACATCATGGTGCCCCCGGGCACCAAGGAGGACTGGCTCGCCTGGGGCCAGGCGCAGATCGACTCGGTGAACCTCGCGCTCGACGGGCTGCCGAAGGAGAAGGTCCGCTACCACGTCTGCTGGGGCAGCTGGAACGGCCCGCACACCAACGACGTGCCGCTGCGCGACGTCCTGGATCTCATCCTGCAGGTCAACGCGGGGACGATCCTGTTCGAGAACGCCAACCCGCGCCACGAGCACGAGTGGCGGGTCTGGGAGGACATCGACCTGCCCGACGGCCTCGTCCTCGCCCCGGGCGTCATCTCGCACGCCACGAACGTCGTCGAGCACCCCGAGCTGGTCGCCGAGCGCCTCGAGCGCATCGCGCGCATCGTCGGCCCGGAGCGCGTCGTGGGGAGCACGGACTGTGGCTTCGCCCAGGGTCCGTACCTGCGCCGCGTGCACCCCACGATCCAGTGGGCGAAGCTGGAGGCCCTCGCCGAGGGCGCCAAGATCGCATCCAAGAACCTGGGAGCCGTCACCGCATGAGCACCGTCTGGACCCGGCCGGTACCGCCCGGCATCACCGCCGCAGAGCTCGAGGACGCGCTGGAGGCGCTGACGGCCGAGCTGGGTCCAGACAAGGTCCTGCTCGGCGAGGCCGAGCTCCGCGAGTTCCGCGATCCGTTCCAGCACGCATCCAGCGAGGAGTACACGGCGTCGGCGGTCGTGATGCCGACGACCGTCGAGGAGATCCAGGGGATCCTGCGCATCGCGAACGAGCGCGGGGTCCCGGTGTGGACGCACGGGCAGGGCCGCAACAACGGCTACGGCGGCCCGGCCCCGCGCGTCAAGGGCTGCGTGATCGTCTCGCTGCGCAACATGAACCAGGTCCTCGAGATCAACGAGGAGCTGGGCTACGCGGTCGTGGAGCCGGGCGTGCGCTGGTTCGACCTCTACGAGGCGATCGAGGCGCAGGGCGCGAACCACATGCTGTCGATCGCCGACCTCGGCTGGGGCAGCGTCGTGGGCAACACGCTCGAGCACGGCGGGACGTACCTGCCCTACGGGCTGGACTTCCAGATGCAGTGCGGCATGGAGGTCGTCCTGGCGGACGGCACGCTCATGCGCACGGGCATGGGGGCGATGGAGGGCAACAAGGCCTGGCACTGCTACAAGCGCGGGCTGGGGCCGACGCCCGACCAGATGTTCATGCAGTCCAACTTCGGCATCGTCACGAAGATGGGCGTCTGGCTGATGCCCAAGCCCGAGGTGTACATGCCCCTCTGGCTGACGGTGCCGCGCGACGACGACATCGCGCCGCTCATCGACACGCTGCGCACGCTCATGCTCGACGGGACGATCCGGATGGTCCCGCAGATCATGAACTCGCTGCTGCTCGGCGCGGTGCTCTCGACCCGCGGCGAGTGGTACGACGGGCCCGGCGTCATGCCCGACGAGGCGATCGAGGCCATGACGAAGGGGCTGGACATCGGCCGCTGGACGATGCGCTTCGCGCTCTACGAGGACGACGCGGTCGCCGACCACAAGTTCGCGAAGATCAAGGCGGCGTTCGAGGGCGCGATCCCCGGCGCGAAGGTCTGGGGCACGAAGCACGACCCCGCCGACATCCCGAACCTCGAGCACCCGGCCGAGCGCATCCAGGGCGGCGCCCCGTCGCTGGACTGGAACAACATGACCGCCTGGTACGGCGGCGAGGAGGGCGGCCACATCGGCTTCAGCCCGATCGCGCCGCTCACCGGCCGCGACGCGCTGGAGATCCGCGACCTCATGCGCGACACGCTGGAGGAGGCGGGGCTGGACTACATCGCCGGCATCAGCACGCTGAGCCCGCGGTCGTTCGTGCACGTGACGATGGTGATCTTCGACATGAAGGACGAGGCGCAGGTGCAGACCGCGTACGACGCGTGCACCCGTCTCGTGGTCGAGGCGGCCAAGCGCGGCTACGGCGAGTACCGGGCGCACCTGGACTTCATGGACCTCGCGACCGACCAGTACGGCTTCAACGACCACGCCTACCGCAGGTTCAACGAGAAGATCAAGGACGCACTGGACCCCAACGGGATCCTGTCGCCCGGCAAGCAGGGCATCTGGCCCGCGCGCCTGCGCAACGGCGAGCGTTAGCATCGGAGCGGTGGCTGTCGTCGTCGACACCGCCGTCGTGCCCCCGGAGGAGCGGTTCGACCTCTGGAACGAGGTGTCGCTGCGGGTCTTCGAGCCGATCGTCGTCTCGTCGCCGACGCGACCGTTCGCCGGCCGCCTGGAGCACTACGGCCTCGGGCCGCTCGGCATGTGGCACATGACGGCGGCGGCGTCGAGCGCCGACCGCACGCCGGACCTCATCCGCGCCGACGACCCCGAGCACGTCCAGCTCATGCTGCAGCTCAGCGGCCGGGTGCGCATCTCCCAGGCCGGCCGGTCGTCGGTCGTCGGGCCCGGGGGGCTCATCTCGTGGCAGTCGTCGGTGCCCTACGCGATCGAGGGCCAGACCGACTTCGAGTGCCTCATGGTCTACGTGCCGACGCTGCTGCTGCGCCCGCACATCGACGTCGTGTGCAGCCGCACGGCGCTCGCCATCGACGGCGAGGCCGGGGTCGGCGCGATCGTGCGCCAGTACCTGCTCGGCCTGCTGAACGGGATGCAGGACGGCGCGGTGCCGCCGGACAGCGTCGGGCATCTCGCCGAGGGTCTCATCGACCTCGTGCGCGCCGCCCTCGCCCAGCGCGACCCGGACGCAGCGGCGCCCGAGCGCAGCTCCGACGTCCTGCGCGCGCAGATCAAGGAGCACATCGACGCCCGCCTCGGCGACCCGGACCTGGCGCCGGCGACGATCGCCGGCGAGCACTACATCTCGCGCAGCTACCTGTACCGGCTGTTCGAGGACGAGGGGGAGAGCGTGTGGGAGACGATCCGCACCCGCAGGCTCGAGCGGGCGCGCCGGGACCTCGTCGACCGCTCGCTGTCGGACGAGTCGATCCACCAGATCGCATCGCGATGGGGCTTCGTGAGCAAGTCCCACTTCAGCCGGGCGTTCCGCGCGGCGTACGGGCAGTCGCCGAGCGACTTCCGGCGCGAGGCGGCCGACTTGACAACCGGCTGATGAAATGTGCACATTACGTGTTCTGCCGAGGAGGAGAAGAGCCTGATGTCGAAGAAGCCGCCGCCGCTCAAGGGCCCGCACCACTTCACCGGAGTCACAGCCGACGTGATCGGCAACGTGGACTTCTGGTGCCGCGTGATGGGCATGCGGTTCGTCAAGAACACCCTGAACTTCGAGACCACCTTCCGTTACCACACGTACTTCGGTGACGAGGAGGGGCACCCGGGGAGCGTCGTGACGTTCCTCGAGTTCAACGAGATGCCGAAGGGTGTCCCGGGCGACGGCGACATCCATCGCCTCGTGCTGCGCGTCGCGTCCTACGACTCGCTCGAGTGGTGGATGGACCGGCTCATCGCCAACCAGGTCTTCAGCGAGATGCTGCGCCTCGACCCGACGCAGCCCGACTCGCTCGTCTTCCGCGACCCGGAGGGCCACGACGTCGAGCTCATGGTCTCCGACACGCCGGACAAGCCGCTGACGGCCGACGCGGACGACATCCCCGCCGAGCACCGCATCCGCGGCATCGAGGGCGTCCGCACGTACTCCACGCTCGAGGAGACGCTGCCCTTCTGCAAGCACCTCGGCTTCGAGCAGGACGGCGATCGCCTCCGGCTCAAGGGCTCCGAGGGCGAGGCGCGCTGGTACTTCAGCCCGAAGACCGGTCGCCCGAGCAACGACATGCACGTCGGCGTCTGGCACCACATCGCCCTCGGCTGCGGCTCGCAGGACGACACGCAGGCCTGGCGCGACTACGCCGACACGGGCCCGACGCCGTGGACGCGCGTCTTCGACCACTACTTCTTCGACTCGTGCTACTCGATGTCGCCCGGCGGGCGCGTCGAGATGTGCACCTCGGGCCCCGGCTTCACGCTCGACGAGAAGATGGAGGACCTGGGCAACCGGCTCTCCCTCTCGCCGCGCACCGAGCCGCTGCGCGAGAAGCTCGAGCGCGAGCTCGTGCAGATCGTCAACCCGCGCCCGCGCGGGAAGGCGAAGACGCGCAAGAAGCCGGCCAAGACGACGGCCGTGGTGCCCGAGGGCAGCGACGAGACGGTCGCGGCCAACGGCGCCAAGACCGGCGTCGCAGGCTAGGCCTCCCAGGCCGTCATGACCGACATCAGCGCCGGGATCGAGATCCCGGTCCCCGAGCCGGAGCTCACTCCCGGTGACATGCTCGTGCGGGCCCGAGGCCTGCGCGGGCTGCTCCGGCAGGAGCAGGCGGCGACGGAGGAGCGCGGCCACGCGAGCCCCGAGATCGTCCGCGAGTTCCTCGACGCGGGCTTCTACCGCACCCTGCAGCCGAGGCGGTTCGGCGGCTACGAGTTCGACGTCGAGAGCTGGTACCGCGTGGTCGCCGAGGTGGCCCGCGGCTGCGTGTCCTCGGCGTGGGGCCTCGCCCTGATCGGCGGGCACCCCATGCAGCTCGCCGCGCTGTTCGGCGAGCGCACGCAGGTCGAGTGCTTCGGTCCCGACGGCGACTTCCGCGCGCCCTCACGGGCGGCGGCGACCGGCAAGGCGACGCCGGTCGACGGCGGCTGGCACGTGCAGGGCACGTGGGACTACTGCTCCGGCGCGCCGCACAGCACGCACTTCCTGCCCGTCGTGCTGCTGCCCGGCGACCCGCCGATGCCGGGCTACGCCGTCGTGCCCCGCGACGGCTACGAGGTCCTCGACGACTGGTCCGGGATGCTCGGCCTGCGCGGCAGCGGCTCCAACTCGATCCGCGTGGACTGCGTCGTGCCGGAGGGGTGGGTCATCGACACGAACCTCATGGCGCCGGTCTGGCCGGACGACCGCCCTCCGGGCTGGGAGATCCACGGCAACGCCATGTACTCCGGCCGCGCGGCCGGCTTCTTCGACCTCGAGCTCATCTCGATCTCGATCGGCCTCGTGAAGGCGGCGCTCGACGAGTACGAGCACCTCATCACGACGAAGCAGACCTTCGCGCCGCCGTTCATGCCCCGCTCCGAGCACCCCGAGTACCAGCGGATCTACGGCATGGCGAGCGGGATGATCTCGGCGGCCGAGGGCGCGGTGCTGCAGGGCGCCCGCCAGTACCACGAGCACTGCGAGCGTGCGATGAACGGGGGCGAGGCGTTCACGCACGAGGACGACCTGCGGCTGTTCATGCAGGCCCAGCACGCCAACCGGCAGTGCGTCGAGGCGATGGACATGCTGTGGCGCACGTGCGGCTCGACGCCCACGAAGGACGGCCAGACCATGCAGCGCCACTGGCGCGACATGTCGATCATCCGCAGCCACTTCTCGCAGCAGTTCGACCTGCTCGCCGGCATGTACTCGCAGGTCCACTTCGGTCTGCTCCAGGGGATCCGCTGATGCAGCGCAGCACCGAGCGCTTCCTCACGACCCACACGGGGAGCCTCCCGCGCCCCGACGACCTCATCAAGACGATGTTCGCGAAGGAGGAGGGCGTCCCGATCGACCCGGACGCCCTCGCCGGGCGCGTGCGCTCCGCCGTCGAGGAGATCGTCTCCCGCCAGGTCGACGCGGGCGTGGACGTCGTCAACGACGGCGAGATGAGCAAGCCGAGCTACGCGACCTACGTGAAGGACCGCCTCGGCGGCTTCAACGGCACGAGCCAGCCGCTCACCTACCAGGACCTCACCGAGTTCCCCGTGCTGCGCGACAAGGTCTTCGGCGACCCCGGCCGCTCGCGGCGCAAGACGCCGGCGTGCACCGACGACATCGTCGTCGTCGACCACGAGGCGCCGCGGACCGACGCCCGCAACCTCGTCGACGCCCTCGACGGCAGGAAGGGCATGGGGTTCCTCACGGCGGCGTCGCCCGGCGTGATCGCGCTCTTCTTCCGCAACGACCACTACGCCACGCGCGAGGAGTACCTCTACGCCATCGCGGACGCGATGAAGGAGGAGTACGACGCCGTGGCCGCGGCGGGCCTCGTCCTGCAGCTCGACTGCCCGGATCTGGCGATGGGCCGCCACATCCAGTTCGCCGGCGACGACCTCGACGGCTTCCGCGCGCACGCGCGGGAGAACGTGGCGGCGATGAACCACGCGCTGCGCGACATCCCGCCGGAGCAGCTGCGCATGCACGTCTGCTGGGGCAACTACGAGGGTCCGCACCACCACGACGTGCCGTTCTCGGACATCGTCGACATCGTGTTCGAGGCCAGGCCGGCCGGCATCTCCTTCGAGGCGGCGAACCCGCGCCACGCGCACGAGTTCGCGATGTTCGAGGACGTGAAGCTGCCCGACGGCAAGGTGCTGATCCCAGGTGTCCTGGAGTCGAAGGCGAACTTCATCGAGCATCCCGAGCTCATCGCGCAGCGCATCGAGCGCTACGCGAAGCTCGTGGGCCCGGAGAACGTCGTGGCGGGCAGCGACTGCGGCTACGGCACGTGGGTGGGGCAGGCCGCGGTCGATCCGGACGTGGTCTGGGCGAAGCTGGCCGTGCTGGCCGAGGGCGCCCGCATCGCGTCGGACCGCTGCTTCTCCTGAGACCTGCTTGACACCGGTGATCGCAATGTGCACATTACGCACACGAGGAGGAGGTTTCGCCCCGGCACGAGGAGCGCAGGCGGCGGGCACGCGAGAGAGGATCCACACGGGACATCGTCGTCCCGTGGTCGCTCTGCGGGCCCGCGTGATGGTCTGATCGCTGTGTGCCCGGCGGCGTCGCCCTTCGTCGAGGGGAACGACGCCACGTGATCGACACAGAACTTCCTACGCGCCTAACAAAGATCGTCGTACCGGCGTGCAAAGGTGCTCGCCGTTGTGGAGATCACCGATGCGATCCGTGCGCGAGCAGCGCAGGATCGCGCGGGGTGCAGCCGGCTCGCCGGCGATGTGCAAGGGGATTGACGTGAAGTCGTACGCGGATTGGGACGTGCAGGCGCTGCGGGTACGCGCCGCCTGCGCGGATGCGCGGGAGGCGCGCAGATCATGAAGTCCAAGGGGAGGAGGCTGTCCGTGCAGGAAAAGGTGGAGAGCAAGCGCAGCGGGGTGCCGCGCCTTCGGGTGCTGTTCGCGCTGTTCGCAGCGCTGCTCGTGATCGGCGTCGCCGTCGGTTGTGGCGATGACGACAGCAGCAGCGACAGTGCGTCAGGCGGCTCGGGTGGTGCCAGCACCACGTCAGGCGACGCGGCCAAGTCGGGCGACCAGACGGTCAGCGCCGGCGTCAGCGACTACGCCGACTACGTCGGCGCGAAGTCCAGCGGGGCTGCTGACAGCAGCAAGGCGCCGATCACGATCGGCTGGGTGAACCAGGAGGGCGGCCCGACCGACGTCGGCCCGGGCGCCACCAAGGGCGCCGACCTCGCGGTCAAGTACCTCAACGAGAAGCTGGGCGGCATCGACGGTCATCCCGTCAAGCTGTTCAAGTGCTTCACCTCGACGTCCGAGGAGCAGGGTCAGACCTGCGGCCAGAAGATGGTCAACAACAAGGACGTCAAGGTCATCGGCATGGGCGCGGTCGCGATCGGCGACCAGTCCCTGGTCGCCACGGTCGACGGTTCGAAGCCGATGGTCTCCAGCGTCGCGATCGGCGCGGCCGATTCGAAGAACACGAACGGCTACGGCCTCTTCGGCGACGGCATCCGGGTCTCCGGCCCGTTCGCCACGTACGCGCATGACGTCCTCAAGGCCAAGAAGGTCTCGGTCGTCTGGCCCGAGCTCCCCGGCATCAACGAGAGCTCGCAGGCGATCGTCGACGGCGCCAAGAAGCTGGGCATGGACGTCAAGAGCGTCGCCTGGAACCCGAACGCGACCGACCTCGTCGGCCCGCTGACGGCGGCAGGTGCGCAGACGGCGGACGTGATCATCCTGAACTCGGATCCGAAGGGCTGCGTCAACCTCTACAAGGCGCTGCGAGTCGCTGAAGATCGACACGCCGGTCGTGTCGGAGCCGCTGTGCATCAACGAGCAGGTCTCGAAGGCGATCGGCGACTTCCCGCAGTGGACGTACGGCATCGCGTCGACCCTGGCCAGCGACATGGCGGACCCGACGGCGCAGGCCTACGCCAAGCTCACCAAGGAGATGGGTGTCCCTGCGCAGTACTCGCAGGACGTCTGGATCCCGACCTCGTTCCACGAGATGCTCACCATCTTCCAGTGGATGAACAAGATCGGGCCGGACAACATCTCCGAGGAGACGATCGCGGAGCAGGCGAAGGCCTTCAAGGGCCCGCAGGCCTGGGGCGCGCCGACGATCGAGTGCGGCAAGTACCCGGAGGCTCCGGGTATCTGCAACGACCAGACGAAGTTCTACACCTACAAGGGCAAGGGCACGTTCGAGCCCGCCGGCGGCTGGCAGAAGTCGCCGTAGGGATTGACCGGCAGGAGGGCCGCCGCATCCGCGGCGGCCCTCCCGCCACATCCTGAGACATACATGGACCAGATCATCCTCTTCGCACTCCTCGGGCTCGGCACCGGCGCGCTGATCGCCGGCATCGGTCTGGGGATCGTGCTCACCTACCGCGGCTCGGGCGTCATCAACCTGGCCACCGGCGCCATCTCGATGGTGGCGGGCTATCTCTTCTTCACGCTCAACACGGGCGGCTTCTTCGGCATCGAGCTGGACGTCTGGCCTGCGGCCATCGTCGGACTTGCTCATGACCCTCGTGCTGGGCATCGCCTGCGAGTACGGCGTGTTCCGGCCGCTGCGCAACGCTTCGCCGCTCGCGAAGCTCGTGGCGTCCCTCGGCATCCTGCTCACCGCCCAGGCCTGCGATCGTCCTCATCTACGGCACGGCGGGCCGCGACGCGCCCGGCCTGCTGCCGAAGGACATCGTCGAGGTGGCGGGCGCCGCCATCCCGGCCGACCGGTTCTGGCTGACGGGCATCGTCATCGTCATCGCGGCCCTGCTCTGGGCGCTGTACAAGTACACGCGCTTCGGCCTCGCGACGCGCGCCGCCTCCGAGAGCGAGGCGAACGCGCTCCTGGCCGGCCTGTCGCCGAACCGGCTCGCGCTCATGAACACGATCCTCGCGACGCTCGTCGCCGGCTTCGTGGGCATCCTCGCGTCGTCGCTGGCGCAGCTGGACTCGACGACGCTGACGCTGCAGGTGGTGCCCGCCCTGGGCGCCGTGCTCTTCGCGCGCTTCACGTCGTTCGCGATCACGTGCGTCGCGGGCCTGGCCATCGGCGTGGTGCAGTCGCTGATCTACTACTTCTCGACGCAGACCTGGTTCCCGACCGACCAGGGCGCGGCGCTGCCGGGCGTGAGCGCGCTGGTGACGTTCGTCATCATCGTGATCGCGCTGTGGTGGCGCGGCTCGAGCCTGCCGACGCGCGGTGAGATCGTCGAGCAGGGCCTCCCCGAGGCCCCGCGAGCCGAGCGTCTCCTGCGTCCGACGGTCATCGCGATCGTCGTCGGCGTCGTCGCGCTCATCGTGCTGCCGTTCGACTACCGGAACGCGCTGGTCATCACGATGGCCGCCATCGTCATCTGCCTGTCGTTCGTCGTCATCACCGGCTACGTCGGGCAGGTGTCGCTCGCGCAGGTCGCCCTGGCGGGCGCGGCGGGCTTCACGGTCTCGCACTTCGCGACCGACCTGGGGATCGACTTCCCGATCGGCGCGATCGCCGGCATCGCCGTGGCGACCATCCTGGGATTCATCACCGGCGTCTCCGCGTTGCGTGTGCGAGGTGTGTCGTTGGCGGTGGTGACGTTGGCGGCCGCGGTCGCCATCGAGCAGTTCGGCTTCGCGAGCAACACGTTCGGCGCGGGGTCGACCGGTTCGCCGGTGCCCGAGCCGATCCTGTTCGGCTTCGACCTCGGCTCCCGCAACGGGTTCCGCGGCCTGGACGGCAGCATCCCGAGCCCCGTGCTCGGCTTCTGCATCCTGGCCGTGGTCGTGCTGACGGGCCTGTTCGTGGCGCGCCTGCGCATCAGCGGGCTCGGTCAGCGCATGCTGGCCGTCCGCTCGAACGAGCGCGCGGCTGCCGCTGCGGGCGTCAGCGTGCGCAACACGAAGTTCGCTGCGTTCGGCATCTCGTCGTTCATCGCCGGCGTCGGTGGCGTGCTCTACGCCTACACGCTCGGCTCGGTGAGCGCCGACCGGTTCGGCATCCTCATCGCGCTCGGGTTCGTGGCGTTCGCCTACGTCGGCGGCATCACGATGGTGTCCGGTGCGGTGTTCGGCGGCCTCATCGCGTCCGAGGGCCTGTTCTCGCACTTCACGCAGGACGTCATCGGCATCTCGGGCACGTGGACGCTGCTCATCGGCGGCGTCACGCTGATCCTGAACCTCGTGTTCTTCCCCGACGGCGTCGCGGGATCGCAGTACCAGAAGAAAAAGGCGAAGGCCGCCGAGAAAGCGAGACAGCAACTCGCGGCCGCGGAAGCGAGTGGCGGTGGCGGTGGCGTCGCCGCCTCGGCGGCAGGGAGCGCCCAGCGATGAGCACACTGCTCGAGACAGGAGGGCTGTCCGTCCGCTTCGGCGGCGTGCACGCCCTCAGCGACGTCGACCTGAAGGTGGAGGAGGGTCAGCTCGTCGGGCTGATCGGCCCGAACGGCGCAGGCAAGACGACGTTCATCGACGCGATCTCCGGGTTCGTGCCGTGCACCGGCAGCGTGGTCCTCGAGGGCACGGACATCACCGGCATGGCGCCGGACGACCGTGCCCACCGTGGGCTCACGCGCACGTGGCAGGCCGCGGAGCTCTTCGACGACCTGACCGTGCGCGAGAACCTCATGGTGGCCGCCCGCCGGGCGTCGTGGCGCGACACGCTCCGCGACATCTTCCGGGGGACCAACGACGAGGACGAGCGCGTCGCGTCGGCGCTGACGCGCCTGCAGCTGGACGAGCAGGCCGACGTGCTTCCGGGCGAGCTCACGCAGGGCCAGCGCAAGCTGGTCGGCGTGGCGCGCGCGCTGGCGGCGCAGCCCCACGTGGTCTGCCTCGACGAGCCTGCGGCGGGTCTGGACACCTCGGAGAGCGAGGAGCTCGGCCGGCGACTGCGCAGCATCGTCGACAGCGGGACCTCGATGCTGCTCATCGACCACGACATGGGGCTCGTGCTGTCGATCTGCGACCAGGTCATCGTGCTCGAGTTCGGCAAGGTCATCGCTCAGGGCACGCCTGAGGTCGTGACGCGTGACCCGAAGGTCGTCGAGGCCTACCTCGGCGGGGCGAGTGCGGAGGTCGCGGACGAGGTCCAGGCCGCCGCAGCGGACGCGGGAGCGGGCCAGTGAGCGGCGGAACGCTGGAGATCGAGGGCCTGGACGCCGGGTACGACGGTGCGCCGGTCGTGCGTGAGCTCACGCTGTCGGTGGCACCGGGCGAGGTCGTGGCGCTGCTCGGCGCCAACGGCGCGGGCAAGACGACCACCCTGCGGGCCATCTCCGGGATCGTGCACCCGATGGCGGGCACGATCACGGTCGACGGCCAGGACACCGCGAGCATCAGCGCGAGTGCGGTCGCCCGCATGGGCGTCGCGCACGTGCCCGAAGGTCGCGGCATCTTCTACGGCCTCACCGTGGCGGAGCACTTCAAGCTGGGTGCTCGCGGGGAGACCCTCGACGCCAACGCGGCGTACGAGTACTTCCCGGCGCTCCGTGAGCTCGCGGACCGCCGCTCGGGTCTGCTGTCCGGCGGCGAGCAGCAGATGCTCGCGGTCGGCCGTGCGCTCGTGCGCAAGCCGAAGCTCCTGCTGCTGGACGAGCTGAGCCTCGGCCTCGCGCCGGTCATCGTCGAGCGGCTGCTGCCGGTCGTCCGCGACTACGCGACCCAGGAGGGATGCGCGGTGCTGCTCGTCGAGCAGCACGTCGGGCTGGCGCTCGACGTCGCCGATCGCGCGTACGTCCTCTCGCACGGGCGGGTGACGCTGCACAAGTCGGCGGCCGAGCTGCGCGGCAACCACGAGCTGCTGCTGGCGAGCTACCTGGGCGAGGCCGCGGCGGCCGACGCCACCGCCTAGCCGCGCAGCGTCGCGGAGGGCGCCTGCCCGTAGCGACGCCGGTAGGCGCGGCGAACCGCCCCGTGTGGGCGAAACCGAAGCGCAGTGCGACCTCGGTGACGGTGGTGCCGTCGCCGGGGTCCGCGTCGCGCAACGCGGCGTGCGCCGGAGGCGCGCGGACGCGTCCGCGACGGCCGGGGCAGCGGCCGCCGCGGCCACGCCGAGGACGAGCGATGCGGCGGCTCTCCACCACCACACGCGCCGCAACCTAGAACGACCCGGCGGGCGCGTGCGCCGGTTCACCGCACGGGCGGGTACAGCGTCTGCCCGGGCTCGACCTGCACCGCGAACGCCTGCAGCATCCGCGCGACCGCCTCGTAGAACGCGCCGAGCAGCGACAGCTCCACCGCGGAGGCGTCTCCGACGGCTCGGCGCAGCTCGGCCATCGTCTCGTCGGTCACCCCGAACACGTGCTGCTCCTCCGCGAGGCGCACCGCCGCGCGCTCGGCGTCGTCGAACACCGGGCTCGTCGCCGCCTCGCCGAGCGCGTCCACCTTCTCGTCCGGCACGCCGGCGTCGGCGGCCATCTTGCGGTGGTGCTGCCACTCGTACTCCGAGCCGCAGAGCTGCGCGATGCGCAGGATCATCAGCTCGCGCAGCGCGCGCGGCGTCCCGGCGTCGTAGCGCAGCGTCTTCGCGAGCTGCGCGTAGGACCGGAGCATCACGGGGTTGTTGGCGAGGACGCGGTACAGCGCGATGGGCTGCCGGCCCTCGTTGATCGACGTCGCGAACACCTCGGCGGTGATCGGATCGGGGGCGTCGCCCTCGACGAGAGGAAGTCGGGTCATTGGGCGCGGATATTGTCGTACCGTCAGGCGTCGAGGGCACAGCAGCCGAGGGGAGTGGGCATGCGCGCAGCGTTGATGGTGGAGGCGAAGCAGCCGTTCGTGGTGGAGGACATCGAGTACTACTCGCCGTCACCCGGGCGCGTGCTCGTGCGCACGGGGGCGTCGCCGTTCTGCTCCACCGACTGCGTGAACTGGCGCGGCGAGCTGTCGAAGATCCCGCCGACGGTCCTGGGGCACGCCTCCATGGGCTACGTCGAGGAGGTGGGCGCGAACGTCACGGGCCTGAAGGTGGGCGACCGGGTCATCGTCCCGGGGACGTCGGAGTGCAACGTCTGCTTCTACTGCTCCATCGGCCGCCCGGACCAGTGCTCGGAGACGTTCGATCGCGGCGGCATCTGGCCCGACGTCGCGGAGCGCTCCAACGGCGACGTCGTCAACGCCGCGGGCAACGTCGGCGGCTACTCGGAGATGATGAACGTCACCGCCAACCAGGTGTGGGCGATCGAGTCCGATCTGCCCGACGAGTGGCTCGGCTGCCTGGGCTGCGGCATCACGACGGGCCTGGGCTCCATCTTCCACGTCGCCAAGGTCCAGCCGGGCCAGAGCGTCGCGGTCGTCGGCCTCGGCCACCTCGGCCAGTGGATGGTCCAGGCCGCGAAGGTCGCGGGCGCCCGCAAGATCATCGCCGTCGACCCGATCGCCTACCGCCGCGAGCTCGCCGGCACGCTCGGTGCGACCCACGTCGTCGACCCGAGCGCCGAGGACTCGATCGCCGCCGTCCAGGGCCTGACCGAGGGGCGCGGCGCCGACGTCGTCATGGAGGCCGCGACCCTGGTGTCGGCGACCCGCGACGCCGTGCTCATGTCGCGCCGCGCGGGCACGGTCGTGCTGTCCAGCGTCCAGAAGGCGGACGCCGAGGTCACGCTGCCGCAGGTGGCGATCTCGGTCCAGAGCCGCGCGATCATCTCCACGCAGAACGGCAACGTGCGCATGCGCGCCGACCTGCCCCGCTTCATCCGCATGATGGAGGAGGGCATCGTCACCGCCGAGCCGATCGTCACGACGAAGTACGCGCTCGACGACATCAACGACGCGCTGCACGCGTCCGACGAGAAGCGCGACCTCAGCGGCGTGATCGTGCCGGGGCTGGCGAAGACCGAGGTGCTGTCGCGCGTCGACGCGGTGGCTGCGTAGCGCGCGCCGCCGCGGCGTCTGCCGCGACCTCCCGCAGCCGCTGCAGCGCGGGCGCATCCGCGCCGCGCCGCCAGGCGAGCGCGATGCCCATCGTCGGCTCCGGCGGCGCGAAGCGTCGGTAGACCGCACCCGGCACGCGCAGGCTGCGCGACCGCTCCAGCCCGATGAACGAGATCCCGCTGCCGGCGGCGACGGCGGTGACGATGCGCTCCTCCTCCGGCTCGGCCCGCGCGACCGGCGGCCAGCGCGCTGCGTCATCGCCGTAGACCTCGGCGAGCATCTCCCGCCACGGCGCGGGCGCGTGCCCCTCCGGCCACCAGACGAGCGGCTCGCCGATGACGTCCTCCGGGCGGATCGCGCGCCGTCGTGCGAGCGGATGGCGGGTCGGCACGACGCAGACCATCGGCTCGCGCCCCAGCTCGATGACCTCGAGGCCGTCGTCGACGAGCGGCGGCCGGACGAACGCGACGTCGATCATGTCCTCGCGCAGCGCGACGGCGTTGAGCGTCGACGTCCCCACGTCGAGCTCCAGATCGACGCCCGGATGCTGCGCGCGGAAGCGCTCGACGATCTCGCCGGCCAGCCCGCCGGTCAGCGAGCGTGTGAGGTTCAGCCGCAGCCGCCCGCGCTCCCCGGCGGCGGCGCCGCGGGCGGCGTCGATCGCGCGGTCCGCGGCGGAGAGGACGCCGCGCGCCTCCTCGAGCAGTGCGACGCCGGCCGGCGTCAGGGCGACGCGCCGGCGGTCGCGCTCCAGGAGCCGCACGCCCAGCGAGGCCTCGAGCCGGCGCAGCTGCTGGCTCAGGCTCGGCTGCGCGATGCCGAGCCGCTCGGCGGCGCGGCGGAAGTGCAGCTCCTCGGCGAGGACGACGAACGACCGCAGCTGCCGCAGCTCCATCGTCGCATGATAGGCGACGCCGATCACAGGATCGTCAACTCGCTGTTGATAGCCCGGTCGCCACCTCGTACGGTCGGCCCATGGTGGAGAGAGCCGGCGCGGCAGCGCCTGCGGCTGCCCCCGCGCGGGGCTGCCCGATGCACGACGTGGCAGCGGACTTCAAGCCGTTCGACCTCGAGGATCCGTTCGGCTTCCTCGAGCGCGCTCGACGGGAGCAGCCGGTCTTCTTCAGCGAGGAGCTCGGCTTCTGGGTCGTCACGCGCCACGACGACATCCGCGCGATCTTCAAGGACCCGGCGACGTTCTCGTCGGAGAACACCCAGGCGACCTACAAGCCGCGCCCTCCGGAGATCCAGGCGATCCTCGACGACGGCGAGTTCACCGCCTACTCCGGGCTGAGCGCGCGCCAGCCCCCGGACCACACCCGCCTGCGCGGCTTCATCAAGAAGGCCTTCACGCCGCGGCGCGTCGCCGTGCTCGAGCCGCAGATCCTCGAGATCGCCACGCGCATGCTCGACGAGATCGACGACACCCGCCCGTTCGACCTCGTGTCGTCGCTGACCTACGAGCTGCCGGCGCTCGTCATCTTCCGCCTCCTCGGCGTGCCCGACGAGGACGTCGCCGACGTCAAGCGGTGGGCTGCCAGCCGCGTCGCGCTCACCTTCGGCGACCTCTCCATCGAGGAGCAGAAGGAGCACGCGCACAACCTCGTGCGCTACTGGCGCTACTGCCTGGAGCTCGTGCAGTCGCGCTTCGACGACCCGCGCGACGACCTGCCGTCCGACCTCGCCCGCATCTACCAGGAGGGCGACCACTCGCTGTCCATCGACGAGATGGGCGGTCTCGTCTACTCGCAGCTCACCGCGGGCCACGAGACGACGAGCTCCCTGCTCGCCGGCGGCCTCAAGGACCTGCTGACCCAGCGGGGGCGCTGGGAGGACATCTGCGCCGACCCCGAGCTCGTCCCCGCGGGCGTCGAGGAGATGCTGCGCATCTCGACCCCGGTGTTCGCCTGGCGGCGCCTGACGAAGAAGCCGGCGACGGTCGGCGACGTCGACCTCCCCGAGGGCTCGCGCGTCCTGCTCATGCTGGGCTCGGCGAACCACGACGAGACGACGTTCGAGCACCCCGAGGCCATCGACCTCAACCGCCCGAACGCCCGCAACCACCTCGCCTTCGGACTCGGCATCCACTTCTGCGTCGGCGCACCGCTGGCGCGGCTGGAGGCCCAGGTCGTCCTGCGCGAGCTCACCCGGCGGATGCCCGATCTGCACCTCGTCGACGACCAGGTCTTCGAGTACCCGCCGAACACGACGTTCCGCGCGCCGACGAGCGTGCGGGTCGAGCGGCGCCCGACGTCGGGCCACGTCCTCGCCTTCGACCGCTGCGGCAGCGCGGAGGTCGCGCGGGTGGGCGGCAAGGCGGCGAGCCTCGGCACGATGCTGCAGGCCGGGTTCCCGGTCCCCGACGGCTTCGCGGTGACGACCGGCGCGTTCCGCGAGACGCTGGGCAGCGACGTCGCCGGGCGCATCTCGCGCGACCTCGCCGCGCTCGACACCGACGACGTGACGGCGCTCGAGGCCGCGGCCGCCCGGCTTCGCGTCCTCGTGGAGACCACGCCGCTGCCGGCGGACGTCGCGGACGCGATCCGCGACGCGTACGCCGCGCTCGGCGACGACATCCCGGTCGCGGTGCGCTCGAGCGCCACGGCGGAGGACGGCGCGGAGGACTCCTTCGCCGGCCAGCAGGACACGTACCTGTGGGTCGTCGGCGCCGACGCGGTCCTCGACCACGTCCGCCGCTGCTGGGGCAGCCTGTTCTCGGCCCGCTCGATCGCCTACCGCGTGGACCGCGGGATCGCGCACGACGACGTGGAGATGGGCGTCGCCGTCCAGCGGATGGTGCAGGCGCGCGCCGCGGGCGTGGCGATGACGCTGAACCCCGCCAACGGCGACCGCTCGAAGATCGCGATCGAGGCGAGCTTCGGGCTCGGCGAGAGCGTCGTGAGCGGCACCGTGACGCCGGACAACCTGCTCGTCGACAAGGTCGTGCTCGAGGTCGTCTCGACGACGGTGGGCAGCAAGGAGACCGAGCTCGTCGCCGACCTGGCCGCAGGCTGCGTCACCGAGCTGGAGGTCGAGGAGGAGCGCCGCGCGCAGCCCGCGCTGTCCGGCGACGAGGCCAGGCAGGTCGCGGCGCTGGCCAAGCGCGCCGAGCAGCACCTCGGCGTCCCGCAGGACATCGAGTGGGCGGTCGACGGCGCGCCCGCGCCGGACGGCCCGACCGTCGTCCTGCTGCAGAGCCGTCCCGAGACGGTGTGGAGCCGTCGCGCGCCCGAGCGGCCGAGCAGTCTCAAACCGACGTTCGGTATGCAGAGCCTGGTGAGCACCCTGATCAGTCCGCTGGCCTCGAGAGGAGCGACCGATGACGACGCAGCCCGCTGAACGGTTCGTCAGCCCCTATGACGACCCGGCGCCGGAGGAGGCGGAGGGCTGGAAGGAGCTCTACCCCTACTACCTGCACTTCCGCGAGGACCGCCGCGACGTCGAGGACGCGAAGTTCTGGTTCGCCGACCTGCAGCACTGGCCCCGCGTCTTCAAGCCGTTCGACACGATCACCGTCGAGTTCGCCTGTCGCTGCCTGGGCCAGTACAACACGCGCCACTGGGTGATCCCGCCCGCGAACGGGATCGACTACCGCGTCCACAACGGCTACCTCTACATGAGCCCGGTGGGCGTCCCGGAGGAGGAGATCGCCGCGCGCGTGCCCGAGTTCCTCGAGCGCGCCGGGCACTACTTCGCCAACTGGCCCACGCTCCTGGAGAACTGGGATCGCAAGATCAAGGAGATGATCGGCGAGCTCGAGGCGCTGACCTTCGAGCCGCTGCCCGACCGGGTCTCGATGGAGGACATCACCGGCGGCGCCGGGCACGACCCGCATCTCACGCTCACCGAGAACTACAACCGCGCGGTCGAGCTGGCGTACCGGGCGTTCCAGTACCACTTCGAGTTCCTCAACCTCGGCTACGTCGCCTACCTGGACTTCTTCGGGTTCTGCAAGGAGGCGTTCCCGGGGATCTCCGACCTGGGCATCGCGAAGATGGTGCAGGGGATCGAGGTCGACCTGTTCAAGCCCGACGACGAGCTCAAGAAGCTCGCGCGCCTCGCGGTCGAGCTGGACGTCGCGGGACCGCTGTCGCGCGGCACCGTCGACGAGGCGCTCGCGGCCGTCGCCGCCGCGCCACGCGGGGACGAGTGGGTCGCCGCCTGGGAGGCGGCCAAGGACCCGTGGTTCAACTTCTCCTCCGGCAGCGGCATGTACAGCGACGACAAGGTGTGGCTCGACCACCCCGACATCCCGCTCGGGTTCGTCCGCGACTACATCGCCCGCGTGCAGGAGGGCCAGGACATCGCTCGGCCGACGGAGCAGATCGCCGCCGAGCGCGAGCGGATCACGGCCGAGTACCGCGCGCTGCTGCCCGACGACGAGACGCGCGCGGCGTTCGACGAGAAGCTCGGGCTGTCCCGGATGGTGTTCCCGTACGTCGAGAACCACAACTTCTACATCGAGCACTGGTCGATGTCGCTGTTCTGGCGCCACATCCGCAAGCTCGGCCAGGTGTTCGCCGACGCGGGGTTCTGGGCCGAGGCGGACGACATCTTCTACCTGCGCCGCGACGAGGTCCCGACCGCGCTGTTCGACCTCGGCAACGGCTGGGCCGTCGGCGCCGACACGATGGGCCAGTACCACTGGCCGGCGATCATCGCCCGGCGCAAGGAGATCGTCGCGGGCCTCTCGGCGAAGACCCCGCCGCCGGCGATGAACGAGCCGCCGGCCGTCATCACCGAGCCGTTCACGATCATGCTGTTCGGGATCACCACCGAGCGCGTCGGCGCGTGGCTGTCGGGCTCGGAGGACAGCGACGAGCTGACCGGCATGGCGGCCTCGCCGGGCCGCGCCGAGGGCATCGCGCGCGTCGTGATGGACACGGCGGACCTCGCGGCGGTCCAGGACGGCGAGATCCTCGTCACCCGGGTGACGGCCCCCAGCTGGGGTCCCGTGTTCGACCGCCTGGGGGCGGTGGTCACGGACATCGGCGGGATGATGAGCCACGCGGCGATCATCTGCCGCGAGTACGGGCTGCCGGCGGTCACGGGCGCGGGATCGGCGACGGTCAACATCCAGACCGGCGACCGCGTGGTCGTCGACGGCGACGCGGGCACCGTCTCCATCGTCTCTTGAGCGACCGCTACGCCACCGCCTGGGCCGCAGCGCGGCCGTACATGCGCGCGCGCAAGAACGACGTCCACATCCCGCTGTCCTTCTGGTACGCCGAGCGCCTGCTCGAGCGCCACCCGGAGGCCGACGCGGACGTCGTCCTGCTCGCGATCATGTTCCACGACACCGGCTGGGCCGTGATCGACGAGGACCGCATCTTCCGGGAGGGGTTCGCCACGGGCGACCAGGAGGTGGACCTGTCCTCCGACGTGCGGATCCTCCACGAGAAGGAGGGCGCGCGGCTCGCCGCCGAGGCGCTCGGCGGGGAGTGGGACCCGTCGATCGTCGAGGAGGTCGTCGCGATCATCGACGGCCACGACTCGCGCCGGCACGCGCTGTCGCGCAACGACGAGCTGGTCAAGGACGCCGACAAGCTGTGGCGCTACTCGGTCACCGGCCTGGCCGTGAGCTGCGACTGGTTCTCCATGACCCCCGGGCAGTACGCCGCGCGCCTCGAGCGCCAGGTGCGCGAGGCGCTGTTCACCGACGCGGCGCGGGAGATCGGCGCGCGCGACCTCGCGCAGAGCAGGGCCATCCTCCAGGCGGACCTCCTCGCATGAGCACCCTGGAGCAGATCTACGCGCTGGCCGAGCCGTACTGGCAGACGCGCTCCAACGAGATCCACGTCCCCGGCTCCTACGCCCTGGCGCGGCGGCTGCTGGAGTCCTACCCGGAGGCGGACCCCGACGTCGTCCTGCCGGCGATCCTGCTGCACGACTGCGGCTACTTCCTCGTGCCCGAGGAGGACCACCTCAAGGGGCTGGCCGGTGCGCCCGTCGGCTGGGAGCCCGACATCACGCGCCGTCACGAGATCGAGGGCGCGCGCATCGCGGGGGAGATCCTCGAGCAGGTCGGCTACGACCCGGCCCGGATCGATCTGATCCAGGAGATCGTCGACGGCCACGACTCGCGCACCTCGGCGGTGTCGCTCGACGACGCGATCGTCAAGGACGCCGACAAGCTCTGGCGCTTCACCGAGAGCGGCGTGCGCATCTGCCACGTGTGGATGGACCGCACGCCGGAGGACTTCATGGACTTCGTGGAGTCGCGGATCGACGCCTGGCTGTTCACCGATGCCGGGCGCGATCTGGCCCGCGAGACGCTCGCGGAGTCCCGATGCGCGTCCTGGTGACCGGCGCCGGCCGCGGGCTCGGCCGCGCCTTCGCGCTCGCGTTCGCCGGTCAGGGCGACGTGGTCGCCGCGGCCGACCTCGACGCGGAGGCGGCGGTCGAGACCGCCCGCATGGCCGGCGGCGGCGCGATCGGTCTCGGCCTCGACGTCGCGGACGCCGGGTCCGTGCGCGAGGCCGTGGGCGCCGTCGTCGCCGAGATCGGCGGCATCGACGTCCTCGTGAACAACGCCGGCCTCTACGCCGGGCTGCGGCGCGGCGCGTTCTTCGAGCTCGACGAGGGCGACTGGGACCGCGTGATGACCGTGAACGTCAAGGGCACGTGGCTGTGCGCGTCCGCCTGCATGCCGGTGATGCGCGAGCAGGGCGCGGGCTCGATCGTGAACATCGCGTCGACCACCGCGATCAACGGCTCGGCCGGGTTCGCGCACTACGTCGCGTCCAAGGGCGCGGTCATCGCACTCACCCGCTCGATGGCCCGCGAGGCGGGCCCGCTCGGCATCCGGGTCAACGTCATCGCCCCCGGGTTCACGTTGACCGACGCGAGCCGCGAGCTGTTCGCGGAGGAGGGCCGCGACCCGGAGACGTACGCCCTCGACCGCGGCTCGCTCAAGCGCCCGGCGCAGCCCGAGGACGTCGTCGGCGCCGCGCTGTGGCTCGCGGGCGAGGGCGCGGGCTACGTGACGGGTCAGACGATCGTCGTCGACGGCGGGCGCATCTTCGTCTGACGCAGCTTCCCTCGGTGTCATGCCGTAGGTCGCGCGGAACGCACGGCTGAAGTGCGCCGGGCTCACGAACCCCCAGCGCATCGCGATGTCGAGGACCGAGTCGCCCGCCCGCGCCGGATCCTCCAGATCGCGCCGGCACCGCTCGAGGCGGCGGTCGCGGATCGTCTCGGCCACCGTCCGCTCGCCGTCCGCGAAGAGCCGGTCGAGGTGGCGGCGCGAGATGAAGTGGGCCGCGGCGATCGACTCGGGGTCGAGCGCCGGGTCGCCGAGGTGCTCGTCGATGTGGCCGCGGACGAGGGTGCGCAGGGCGTCGGGCGCACGCGGCACCACGGCCGTCCCGTCGTAGAGGGCGCCGACGAGCTCGAGGAGCCCGTCGGCGAGCCCGGGTGCCGGAGGCGCCGCGGACCCCAGGTCGGCGAGCAGCGTGCGCAGGTACCGGCGCAGCAACGGGCCCGCGCCCTGCGCCCCGGAGATCGTCGTGGCGGTCCGCCCGCCGATCCGGCTGGCGCGCAGGAGCGGCTCGGGGCAGTACGTGACGAGCAGGTCGTGCTGGGTGTGCGCGTCGACGGCGTACGGGCGCGACGACGCCCAGCTGGCGAAGTCGCCCGCGGACAGCACCGAGCGGCGCCCGTCCTGCTCGACGACGCAGCGGCCGGCCAGCAGCAGCGACACCTGCACCCACTCGGGGTCGCTCGCGCCGATCATCGCGCGCGTCCGCGTGACCCTGGAGGGGTCCGCCCTCAGCCGGTAGAGGGTGAGGGGCCCGAGCGGATGACGCGCGACGCGGCCCTCGAACGGCGTGTCGCCGCGCGGCCGGACCGCGAGCGGCTCGAACACCCGCGGCGTGGCGTCCGCCCACAGGTCGAAGCGCTCGCCGGGCGGAACCTCCCCGGTGTCGATCACCACGCTCATCTCCCGGCGATGCAGGCTATCCGTCCGGCTCGGGCAAGAACGCCGCCCGCCGCCCGCGTACGGTGCCCGGCATGAGCGCTGCCGTCGAGACCCCACAGGACCTGCTGGCCCGCGCCGAGGCGCTGCGACCGGCGCTCATCGAGCGCCAGGAGGAGACCGAGCGCCTCGCGTGCTACCCGGAGGCGACCCACCGCGACTTCCTCGAGGCCGGCTTCTACCGCCTGCTGACCCCGCGCCGCTACGGCGGCTTCGAGCTCGACTTCGCCAGCTACCTGAAGGTGATGATCGAGGTCGCCCGCGGCTGCCCGTCCACCGGCTGGTCGCTGTGCCTGCCCAACGGCCACACCCTGCTGCTCGCCAGCCTCTATCCCGAGGAGGCGCAGACGGCGCTGCTGAGCGAGCACTTCTTCGCCGCCTCCTTCGGCGCCCCGGTCGGCGAGGCCGTCCCCGTCGACGGTGGCTGGCACCTGACCGGCACGTGGCCGTACTCGTCGGGCATCGCGTGGTCGACGCACTTCATGGGCCAGACGATGGTCCCGGGCGAGACGAAGCCGATGCTGTTCGTCGCGCCGCGCTCCTCCTGGGAGATGCTCGACGACTGGGGCGACTCCCTGGGTCTGAAGGGCTCGGCGTCGCACAGCGTGCGCTTCGACGGCGGCTTCGTCGACGAGCTCCACTGCCTGCACGAGCTGGTCATGGTCGACATCGACGTCGACGAGCCGACGCCGGGCTACCTGCTCCACGGCAACCCGATGTACGCGGGGCGCTCGCTGGGCGTGTTCATGTGCGAGCTGTCCGCGGTCGTCGTCGGCGCAGGGCGCGCCGTGCTCGACGAGTACGAGAGGATCATCACGTCCCGAGGGACGACCTGGGGTCCGAAGATGCTCCGCTACCAGCACGCCGACTACCAGCGCCACCTGGGCATGGGGATGGCGCAGATCCACATGGCCGAGGCCGCCGTGCTGCACATGGCGGAGGAGTGGACCGAGCTGTGCCGGCGGGGCATGGAGGACGGCGTGCCCTACAGCGCGCTGGACGACCACCGCCTCGCCGCCGTCGCCACGCAGGCGGCGCGGCAGGTGTACGCCGCCGTGCAGGACCTGTTCCAGACGGCCGGCTCCAGCGCGTCGCGCGACGGCCAGCGGATGCAGCGCTACGTCCGCGACCTCGGCACGTACTGGTCCCACAACACGCCGTCGCAGTACGAGCTGCTCTCGCAGACGCTCGCGATGCTCCACCTCGGCTTCCCCAAGGACCAGCTGCCGGCGACGGGGGCGTGATCGAGCTCAGGCATCCGATCGTCGCGGCGCCGATGGCCGGCGGCGCCTCGACGCCCGAGCTCGCGGCCGCGGTCGGCGAGGCGGGTGGGCTCGGGTTCCTCGCGGCCGGCTACAAGACGCCGGAGGCGGTGCGCGAGGAGATCGCGGCGATCCGCTCGCTCACCGCCCGGCCCTTCGGGGTCAACGTCTTCGCGCCGCCCGGCGACAGCGATCCGGGGGAGGTCGAGCGCTACGCGGCCCGGCTGGCGGAGGAGGCCTCGCGGATCGGGATCACGCTGGGCCGGCCGAAGCACGACGACGACGCCTGGGAGGCGAAGCTCGAGCTCGTCGTCCGCGAGCGGGTGCCGGTCGTCTCGTTCGCCTTCGGCTGCCCGCCGCGCGAGGTGCTCGCCGAGCTGCGCGACGCCGGTGCGGAGACGTGGGTGACGGTCACGACGCCGGCCGAGGCGCGGACGGCGGCGCGCGCGGGCGCCGACGCCCTCGTCGTGCAGGGCGTCGAGGCGGGCGCGCACCGCGGGAGCTTCGACGATGCGGCGCCGGGCGACATCGGGCTGCTCGCCCTCCTGCAGCTCGTCCGCGCGCAGGTCGACCTGCCGATGGTCGCCGCGGGCGGCATCGCGACCGGCGGCGGCGTGGCCGCGGTGCTCGCGGCCGGGGCGACGGCCGCCGCGCTGGGGACGGCGTTCCTGCGCTCGCGCGAGGCCGGGACGTCGCCGCTGCACCGCGCGGCGCTGGGCACCGACGAGCCGACCGCGCTGACGCGGGCGTTCACCGGGCGCACCGCACGCGGGATCGCCAACCGGTTCCTGCTCGATCACTCCGCCGACGCCCCGTCGGCCTACCCCGACGTCCACCACATCACGGCGCCGCTGCGCGCGGCGGCCCGCGACCGCAGCGACCCGGACCTCCTGCACCTCTGGGCCGGACAGGCGCACGCGCTCACGCGCGACGTGTCGGCGGGGGCGTTCGTGGAGGAGCTGTCGGCGGGCGCGCGCCGCGCGCTTCCGACGCCGCCGAGCGCTAGACTGCCGGCAGTTCGTCGCTCTGCGACGAACTGCGCCGTAACCGGCCCCTCTAGGGGTCGGTTACGGCGATACCGCGAGGAAGATGTCGCAGAACTGCTCGGCGATGGCCAGGTGGCTCATCCGCCCGCGCGGCTCGTACCACTGCGGCGCGTAGTTGATCATCCCCAGGAAGCCGAGCAGGGCGATGCGCCCGTCCGTGAACCGGAACTCGCCCGCCGCGCGCCCGCGCTCGAGGACGTCGGCGATGATCGTCTCGAACTCGCGGCGCTCACGGCGGACCTGGCTCCACCGCTCGTCGCCCTCGATCGTCCGCCACTCGTGGAAGAAGACCGTGACCTGGTCGCGGTAGTGGTGGATGTTGTCCATGAGCGCGGCCGCGAGCGCGCGTAGCGCCGGCTCGGGCTCGAGGTCCTGCCCGGCGATCTCGCGGGCCTGCTGCAGCAGCGGCTCGAGGAAGCGCTCGTGGATGGCGATGAGCAGGTCCTGCTTGCCGCCGATGTAGTGGTACAGGCCGCCGCGCTGCAGGCCGGTCGCGGCCACGAGGTCGTCGATGGTCGTCGCGTCGTAGCCCTGCTTGGCGAAGACCCGCGCGGCGGCGTCGATGACCGAGTCGCGGCGCTCCTCGTAGCGCCTGCGCGAGCCCTCCCGTACCGGTCCGGTCGTTGCCACCGCACCCATTGTGGCAGGGGACTGGAAATCCATACCGAACATCTGGTACAAATTTCCTGCTGTACCGACCAACCGGTACAAGGAACGGAACGCGAGGAGCGACACCGTGGGTCATCTGAGTGGGTGCATGGGCACGAATGGCAACAGCCGCTGGCTTCACGGGGACGGAGCCCCAGCCCGTTCTCGGCACGCCGACCGCTGGTGCGGGATCGAGCGGCCCTACACGGGCGAGGACGTCGAGCGGCTCCGCGGCTCCGTCCACGTCGAGCAGACGCTCGCGCGGCGCGGCGCCGAGCGGCTGTGGGAGCTCATCCACCGCCCGCAGGGCGTGCGGTCGCTCGGGGCGATGACCGGCAACCAGGCGGTCCAGCAGGTCAAGGCGGGCCTCGAGGCGATCTACCTCTCCGGCTGGCAGGTCGCCGCCGACGCGAACCTCGCCGGCCAGATGTACCCCGACCAGAGCCTGTACCCGGCCGACAGCGTCCCCCACGTCGTGCGGCGCATCAACCAGGCGCTGACCCGCGCCGACCAGGTCCACCACGCCGAGGGGCACCACGAGACGCGACTGGTTCGCGCCGATCGTCGCCGACGCCGAGGCGGGCTTCGGCGGCGCGCTGAACGTCTTCGAGCTCATGAAGGCGATGATCGAGGCGGGCGCCGCGGGCGTGCACTTCGAGGACCAGCTCGCGTCGGAGAAGAAGTGCGGGCACATGGGCGGCAAGGTGCTGCTGCCGACCGCGCAGGCCGTGCGCAACCTCATCGCCGCGCGGCTCGCCGCCGACGTGCTCGGCGTCCCGACGATCCTGCTCGCGCGGACCGACGCCGAGGCCGCGGACATGATCACGAGCGACGTGGACCCCGCCGACGCGGAGTTCCTCACCGGCGAGCGCACCGCGGAGGGCTTCTACAAGACCCACGCGGGCCTCGACCAGGCGATCGCCCGCGGCCTGGCCTACGCGCCCTACGCCGACCTCATCTGGTGCGAGACGAAGACCCCGGACCTCGACGACGCGCGGACGTTCGCCGACGCGATCCACGAGCGCTTCCCCGGCAAGCTGCTCGCCTACAACTGCTCACCCTCGTTCAACTGGCGGGCCAAGCTCCCCGAGGACGAGATCCGCGCGTTCCAGGACGAGCTCGCGACGATGGGCTACCGCTTCCAGTTCGTGACGCTGGCCGGCTTCCACGCGCTGTCGCACTCGATGTTCGACCTGGCCCACGGCTACCGCGATCGCGGCATGGCCGCCTACTCCGAGCTGCAGCAGCGCGAGTTCGGCTCCGAGGACCGCGGCTACACCGCCACGCGCCACCAGCGCGAGGTCGGCGCCGGCTACTTCGACGACGTCGCGCAGGTGATCGCGGGCGGGATGGCCTCCACCACCGCCCTGACCGGGTCGACGGAGGAGGCGCAGTTCACGACGGCAGGATGATCTAGGGCGCCGGGGTGGTGGTCGTGGTCGTGGTGGTCGCGGCCTCGGCCGTCACCTGGTAGACGATCTTCGTCCGCTTGCCGCCCTGCTTCTTCGGGACGAGCTGGTAGGTGATGTAGCGGGTCGCGCCTGCCTGGAGCGGCTGGCCGATCGTCGCGCAGCGGAGGCTGCTGCCGGAGCCGGTCAGGAACTTCTCACCGATCGCCGAGCCGCTGCGGCTCGAGGAGATGAACGCGTAGACGCTCTTGTACGGGCTGCTGCTCGGATACCGGGCGCCCATGACGAGCTGCGTGCCGGCTGGGACCGAGGAGGGTGGCTTGATGAGGGTGACGCCGTTCGGGGCGCTCACCCTCGTCGAGCCCTCCACGGGCTCGACCACGCTGCAGCTCTGGCCCGCACCCTGGGAGGGCGCGGCGATGGCGAGCACGGCGATGGCGCTCGCGGCGACCGACGAAACGGCGAGGATGGGTCGTCTCACCGCGCGACCCTACCTGTCTACAGCCAACCCCACCGATGCAGGAAGTGCCAGAGGGTGAAGGAGAGACCGGCCATGAGGGCGATCACGACCGGATAGCCGATGACCCAGTGCAGCTCGGGCATGTGCTCGAAGTTCATGCCGTAGATGCTCGCGATGAGCGTCGGGACGATCCCGATCGCCGCCCAGCCCGAGACCTTGCGCACGATGTCGTTCTGCCGCACGGAGATCGCGCCGAGGTTCGCGTTCAGCGCTCCGTCGAGCGCGTCGCGCTGACATGCTCGAGCTCCTCCTGCAGGCGCTGCGAGGTGGTCGCTCGACGTCGCGGAAGTACTCGCGCATCGGGCTCGTCGTCTCGGGCTTGGAGGTGTCTCGGCTGAGCTCCTGCAGGGCGTTGAGCAGCGGGTGCACGGCGCGGAAGAAGCGGCCGAGCTCGCGGCGCAGGAAGTAGATGCGCTGGGTCTGGTCGCGGCCCTCCTCGAAGATCGCCTTCTCGAGGTCCTCGAGGTCGCCCTCCAGCCCGTCGAGCACGGGCTCGTAGTCGTCGACGACGGTGTCGAGCACCGCCCAGACGACGGCGATCGGGCCTTCCGCGAGGAGGTGCGGGCGGTCGGCGAGGCGCTTGCGGGCGCCCTCGAGGTGGTTCGTGGCGCCGCCGCGGATGACGACGGCGAAGCTCGGCCCGGCGAACATCTGGATCTCGTCGAACTCGACGGTCTCGCTCGCGTGGTCGTAGGTCGCGGCCTTCAGGACGACGAACCAGTCCTCGTCGTAGTCCTCGATCTTCGGGCGCTGGTGGGACTCGTGCGCGTCCTCGACCGCGAGCGGTGGGAGGTCGAAGCGCTGGGCGACCTCCGTGAGCTCCTCCTCGCTCGGGTCGCGCAGCGCGAGCCACACGAACCCCTCGCCGCCGAGCCGATCGGCCGCCTCGGGCATCGTCAGCGGCGCCTCCTCGCGGCGCCCCTCCGTCGTGTAGTGCGCGCAGTCGACGATCACGTGGGCTGAGCGTATTCCGCGCGTGACGGAGTTCGTGCAGCCGGAGAGTTCGCGCAACATCTTGCAGCCCCCTGAGTTGCAGCCCTGCAGTGTCCCCCCAAACACCATGGAGGTAGGAGAGGTCATGCGCATGCGCAACCCCGGGAAGTACCTGCTGGCTGGGTGCGTGGTCACGTCCGTGCTCGTCGCAGCGCCGCTGGCGCTGGGTGCCGGCGAGGGGCAGCCGATGGACGGCGGTGCCCGCAACCCGTCCAACAACGCGTCGCAGGCGTACACGCAGGAGACGCAGATCATCTCCAACGTGTCCACGTACGGCACGCGCCAGTCCAACAAGTCCGACGACGGCGGTGGAGCGATCTACGGCTGTCGCGCGACGAACACGTCGTCGAACACGTGCGTGCGCGCGACGAACCTGGCCAACGGCCAGGCGTTCTCGTTCAACGCCAACGGCGGCAACCAGGTCGGCAGCATCACGTCGTCCAACAAGAACGCCGCGCCGTTCACGACGAACGCGACCGGCGTCGCCACCGGCCTGAACGCCGACCAGGTCGACGGCCAGAGCGCGTCGCAGATCCAGACCGCGGCGTCCACCGCAGCCGTCACGTCGGCGAACAAGTTCGCCGTCATCAACGGCGCCACCGGCGGGCTCGCCCAGGGCCGCGGCGTCACCTCGGTCGCGCACACCTCGACCGGCGTCTACACGGTGACCGCGTCGGAGACCATCAGCGCGTGCGGCTTCGCAGCGACGGCGCAGAGCGCGACGGCGGCGACCGCGACGGTCGTCCCCGTGGACGCGACGCACCTGCAGGTGCGGACGTTCGTGGACGACGCGACGACCGGCGTGCCGGCCGCTGCCGACACGAACGTGCACCTGACCATCACCTGCTGAGACAGGTCAACGGGATCGCGGGCGCGCGCGGATGCGCGCCCGCACCCACCCGCCCGTGAGGGCGAGGACGTCGCCGAGCCCGCTCCAGAAGTGACCGAGCGGGCCGGTGACGATCCACGCGGAGGCGACGGTGATCGGGGAGCGGCGCGAGCGCATGCACCCGTTGTAACGTGTCCGCCCCATGGCCGAAACCGCCGTCAGCGCCACCGTCACCGAGCTGCCGGAGTCGCGCGTCCGCGTCGAGGCGGAAGTGGCCTCCGCCGAAGTCGAGCGTTCGCTCGACCGCGCCGCCCGCCAGCTCGGGCGTGACCTCCGCATCCCGGGCTTCCGCAAGGGGAAGGTCCCGACTCCCGTCGTCATCCAGCGGATCGGGCGCGACGCCGTCCTCGACGAGGCCGTCCGCGGGTTCCTCCCGCAGTGGTACGTCGACGCCGTCGACGCCGCCGGGATCGCGCCCGTCGGCGAGCCGTCGCTCGACGTGGGCGACCTGCCCGCGCGCGGCGAGCCGCTCACCTTCTCGATCGAGGTCGGCGTGCGCCCCAAGGCGCAGCTCGGCCCGTACCGCGACCTCGAGGTCGGCCGCGCCGAGCCGCAGGCCGAGGAGGAGGCGATCGACCGCGAGGTCGAGACGCTGCGCGACCGCCTCGCCCGCCTCGACGCCGTCGAGCGCCCGGCCGAGGAGGGCGACTTCCTGACCGTCGACTACGTCGGCTCCATCGACGGCGTGCCGTTCGACGGCGGGGAGGGACGCGACCAGCTCATCGAGCTCGGCGCCGGCCGGCTCATCCCCGGCTTCGAGGACCAGCTCAAGGGCTCGAGCGCCGGCGACGACGTCACCGTCAAGGTGACGTTCCCCGAGGACTACGGCGCCGAGCACCTCGCGGGGAACGACGCCGAGTTCGCGGTCTCCGTCAAGGAGGTCAAGGCGAAGCAGCTCCCCGACGTCGACGACGCGCTCGCCGAGGAGGCGGGCTTCGACACGATCGACGAGCTGCGCGAGGACATCGGGACCAGGCTGCGCGAGGCCGAGGAGCGGCGCATCGCGGGCGAGTTCCGCGAGGCGGCACTCGACGCCGCCGTCACCGGCGCGACCGTCGAGGTGCCCGACGCGCTGGTGGACGCACGCGCGGGCGAGCTGTGGGACCGCATGCTCCACTCGCTGTCGCACCAGGGGATCGACAGGGACGCGTACCTGCGGATCGCCGGCCGGACGGAGGAGGACCTCCTGGCCGAGGCGCGACCCGACGCCGAGCAGCAGCTGCGGCGCGAGGCCGTCGTCGCCGCGATCATCGAGGCGGAGGGCCTGGAGGCCAGCGACGAGGAGATCCTCGAGGCGCTCGCCCCGACCGCGCAGCGCGAGGGCACGACGCCGAAGAAGGTCCTGGACCGCCTGCGCTCCGCGGGCCGGCTCGACGACGTCCGCGAGGAGGTCCTCGCGCGCAAGGCGATCGACGTCGTCGCCGATTCGGCGAAGGCGATCCCGGTCGAGCAGGCCGAGGCGCGCGAGAAGATCTGGACGCCCGAGAAGGGCGACCCGGAGGAGAAGTCCTCAGAGCTCTGGACCCCGGGCTCCTAGCCCGTCGAGCGGACGTATAGCCCCTCAAGTTCCCGGCGCCGAGACCCGATGGACGGGGCAGGCGCTCTGGGACCGGTTGCTAGGCTCCGGCCGGCAGGACTGAGGCGACCACACGAGAACCTAAGCGAGGACCATGAGCCCACTTGTCCCCATGGTGGTCGAGCAGACGTCGCGAGGCGAGCGCGCCTTCGACATCTACTCCCGCCTCCTGAACGAGCGCATCATCTTCCTGGGGACACCCGTGGACGATCAGATCGCCAACCTGATCGTGGCCCAGCTGCTCCATCTGGAGAGCGAGGACCCCGACAAGGACATCTCGCTGTACATCAACTCGCCGGGTGGCTCGGTCTACGCAGGCCTCGCCATCTACGACACGATGCAGTTCATCAAGCCCGACGTGCAGACCATCTGCGTCGGCATCGCCATGTCGATGGGGGCACTGCTCCTGGCGGGTGGCGCAGCGGGCAAGCGGATGGCGCTTCCGAACGCGAAGATCCTGATCCACCAGGTCTCCTCCGGCTTCCAGGGCCAGGCGACCGACATCGAGATCCACGCCAAGGAGATCATCGACATCCGCCGGCGCCTCGATGAGATCATCGCGCAGCACACCGGGCAGACCTATGACAAGGTCCGCGGTGACACCGAGCGCGACTACTTCATGTCCTCGGAAGAGGCCACGGAGTACGGCATCATCGACCGCGTGATCCACGAGCACTAGCAGGCGAGGACCCGGGGAGGACCGAACCCATGGCGAGGCCCACCGACTCCAACGAGCAGCTCCTCTGCTCGTTCTGCGGCAAGTCACAGCGGCAGGTGAAGAAGCTCATCGCGGGCCCCGGGGTCTACATCTGCGACGAGTGCATCGACCTCTGCAACGAGATCATCGACGAGGAGCTCACCGCTCCTCCGACGTTCGACCTCGAGAACCTGCCCAAGCCCCGTGAGATCTACGGGGTGCTCGACGAGTACGTCGTCGGGCAGGACGACGCGAAGCGCACGCTCTCCGTAGCGGTCTACAACCACTACAAGCGCGTGCAGATGATGCAGGCCGAGGACGCCGACATCGAGCTGCAGAAGTCGAACATCCTGCTGCTCGGGCCGACCGGCTGCGGCAAGACCCTGCTCGCGCAGACGCTCGCGAAGATCCTCAACGTCCCGTTCGCGATCGCCGACGCCACGGCGCTCACGGAGGCCGGCTACGTCGGCGAGGACGTCGAGAACATCCTGCTGAAGCTCATCCAGGCCGCCGACTACGACGTCAAGAAGGCCGAGACGGGCATCATCTACATCGACGAGGTCGACAAGATCGCCCGCAAGGCGGACAACCCGTCGATCACGCGCGACGTGTCGGGCGAGGGCGTCCAGCAGGCGCTCCTGAAGATCCTCGAGGGCACGACCGCGTCGGTCCCGCCCCAGGGCGGCCGCAAGCACCCGCACCAGGAGTTCCTGTCGATCGACACGACGAACGTCCTGTTCATCTGCGGCGGCGCGTTCGCGAACCTCGACAAGGTCATCGAGCGGCGCATCGGCTCCAAGGGCGTCGGCTTCGGCGCGACGATCGAGACGAAGGCCCAGCGCGACCAGGGCGAGGTCTTCGAGCAGTGCCTGCCGGAGGACCTCGTGAACTACGGGCTCATCCCGGAGTTCATCGGCCGCCTGCCGGTCATGAGCGCCGTCCACCAGCTCAGCCGCGACGACCTGATCCGGATCCTCACCGAGCCGCGCAACGCGCTCGTGAAGCAGTTCCAGCGCTTCTTCCAGTTCGACGGCATCGAGCTCGTCTTCTCCGACGACGCGATGGTCTCCGTGGCCGACAAGGCCCTCATGCGCGAGACCGGCGCCCGCGGCCTGCGGTCGATCATCGAGGAGATCCTCCTCGAGGTGCAGTTCGAGCTGCCGTCCCGACGTGACGTCCGCAAGTGCGTCGTCACGAAGGAGACGGTGGAGCGCTCCGTCCCGCCGACCCTCGTCACCGAGGCGACGCCGGACGAGGGCGACGGCGACGCGCCCGCGGCGCAGAGCGCCTAGGCCCGATGCGGTCCCGGGCACTCGCGGCGCTGGTCTCCGGCGTCTGCCTGTGCCTCGGCGTCGCAGCGGCCGCCCTCGCGCAGGGCACCGATCCCACCCCGACCGTCTTCGACGTCACCCCGACCACCGCGCAGGTCACCGCGCTGGTGCAGCCGCCGGGCGACGTGGGCTCCTACCACCTCGAGTGGGGGACCGACGACGCGTACGGCACGAGCAGCGATCCGATCGCGCTGGGCGTCGACACCGGGCCGACGACCGTCGGCGGCACGCTCACCGGCCTGCTGCCCGCGACGACGTACTTCGTGCGCGTCGTCGTCACCGGCGCCGGCGACCCGATCGTCAGCCCCGGCGTCGGGTTCACGACGTCGCCCGACCCGAACCCGCCGCGGCCCCCGGACCCCGACGCGCAGGGCGCGCAGCTCGAACCCGCGCAGACGGTGGAGACCGCGCCACCGGATCCTGAGGACGCCCAACAGGGCGAGGCCGTCGTGCTCGGCCCGGAGAGCGGGGAGATCACCGTCAAGCAGGCGGGGACCGACGAGTACGCGACCCTCGAGGCAGGCACCCCGGTGCCCGTGGGCAGCACGGTCGACGCGACCGCCGGCACCGTGCGCCTCATCGCGCAGACGTCGAACGACACGACCCAGGACGTCGTGCTGCGCGGCGCGAAGTTCGAGATCCGCCAGGCGAAGGACGGGTCCGGCATCACCGAGTTCGTCCTGAAGGGCGAGGACTTCAGCGCGTGCGGGCGGGCGCAGAGCGCGGCGACGAAGAAGCGCAAGCCGCGCCGCTCGCTCTGGGCGCGCGACCGCGGCGGCAAGTTCCGCACGCGTGGGCTCAACAGCGTGGCGACCGTCCGCGGCACGACCTGGCGGGTGACCGACACCTGCGCGGGCACGACGACCACCGTCTACTCCGGGTCCGTCGTCGTGCGCGAGGCGCGCTCCGGCCGCAGCTACGTCGTGCGCAAGGGCCAGCACCACCTCGCAGCCGCCCGCCGGTAGCCGCGCTCTAAGCTCACGGCATGTCCCGAGTCCCCGCCCGGCTGACGAGCGTGCGACGCATTCCCTGGCTGCTCGTGTTCCGCACGGGTCAGCTGATCTGGGCGCATCTGCGGGACGATCTGAGCCCGCACGACCGCCGCCGCCTCGGGCGCCTCGTGCGCGTCCCACCGCACCGGATGTCGGCGCAGGAGCGCAGCGATCTGCTCGCGATCGTGCGCAAGGTCGACCTCAGCGGTCTCGGCCGCGAGCTCATCACGCTGCGGAGCCTCCACAGATGACCGACACCAGCGACTGCGGTCCCGGACGCGGTTCGAGCCGTCCGACGTCGAGCCGCGCATCGTCCAGCGCTGGCTCGACGCGGGCCTGCACCACCCCGAGCCCGCCGGCACGCCGGACGAGAACTTCTCGATCGCGGTGCCGCCGCCGAACGTCACCGGCGCCCTGCACATGGGCCACGCGCTGAACGGGACGATCCAGGACGCCCTCATCCGCACGCACCGCATGCGCGGCCAGCGCACGAAGTGGATCCTGGGCACCGACCACGCCGGCATCGCGACGCAGCGGCAGGTCGAGAAGCGCCTGGAGGCGCAGGGCACGACGCGCGAGGAGCTGGGGCGCGAGGCGTTCAGCGAGGCCGTGTGGCGCTGGCGTGACGAGTTCGGCGGCCAGATCATCGAGCAGTTCAAGCGCCTCGGCGCGCAGCTCGACTACGACGACGAGCGCTTCACGATGGACGACGCCTACGTCCGCGCCGTCCTGAAGGTCTTCGTCGACCTCTACGAGCAGGGCCTCATCTACCGCGACACCTACATGGTCAACTGGGACCCGGGCCTGCGCTCGGCGATCTCCGACCTGGAGGTCGAGGACCGCGAGGGCGTCGTCGACCCGCTGTACTCGATCGCCTACCCGTTCGCCGACGGGGGCGGCGAGGTGGTGGTCGCCACCGTGCGCCCGGAGACGATGCTGGCCGACACGGCGGTCGCGGTGCACCCGGACGACGACCGCTATCGCGACCTCGTCGGGCGCGAGGTGGTGCTCCCGCTCGTCGGGCGGCACCTGCCGATCATCGCCGACGACTACGTGAAGACCGACTTCGGCACCGGCTGCCTGAAGATCACGCCCGGGCACGACCCCAACGACTTCGAGATCGGCCGCCGGCACGGGCTGGAGGAGATCTCCGTCATCGGCGAGGACGGCCGCATGACCGAGGCCGCCGGCGAGTTCGCGGGCATGAGCGTGGACGAGGCGCGCGCGGCCGTCGTCGCCGCCCTGGAGGCGCAGGGCGCCATCCGGGCGACCGAGGACCACGTCCACACGGTCCCGTACTCGCAGCGCTCGGGCGAGCGCGTGGAGCCGCTCATCTCGCTGCAGTGGTTCATGCGGATGGACGAGCTCGCCGCACCCGCGGCGGAGGCCGTGCGCTCGGGCCGCATCCGCATCCACCCGGAGTCCCAGCGGCGCCGCTACCTGGACTGGCTCGACGAGATCCGCCCCTGGTGCATCTCCCGCCAGCTCTGGTGGGGCCATCAGATCCCGGTGTGGTATCGCGGCGACGAGCGCTACGTGGGCACCGAGCCGCCCGAGGGCGAGGGCTGGGAGCGCGATCCCGACGTGCTCGACACGTGGTTCTCCTCGGGCCTGTGGCCGTTCGCGACGCTCGGCTGGCCCGAGGACACGCCGGAGCTGCGCGCGTTCCACCCGACGGACGTGCTCTCCACGGCGCGGGACATCCTCTTCCTGTGGGTCGCGCGCATGGTCATGCTCGGCCTGCGCTTCACGGGCGAGATCCCGTTCGCCGACGTCTACATCCACTCGGTCATCCAGGCGCCCGACGGCCGCCGGATGAGCAAGTCGCTCGGCACCGGCGTCGACCCGCTCGCGCTCATCGACGGTGGCCCGCGCCCGGCGGCGTTTCGCCCAAGGCGGCGACTTCCCGGCCTACGGCGCCGACGCGGTGCGCTTCGGCCTGCTCGCCATGTCCTCCAGCCAGGACGTCCGCTTCAGCGAGGAGAAGATCGCGCAGGGTCAGGCGCTGGTGAACAAGCTGTTCAACGCCACCCGCTTCGCGCTGCTGCAGATCGGCGACGAGGACATCGCTCCGGAGGCGCGGCCGCACACCGTGGAGGACCGCTGGATCCTCTCGCGGCTCGACGCGGCGAAGGACGCGATGCGGACGCGCATCGACGACTTCGACTTCGCGAAGGCCGCCCTCGGGCTCTACGACTACATCTACGGCGACCTCTGCGACTGGTACCTCGAGATGGTCAAGCCGCGGCTGTACGCGGAGGACGATCCCGGCGGACGCGCGGATCTCGCGGCCACGCTGCGCCACGTCCTGCGCGAGACGCTCATGCTCGCCCACCCGATCATCCCGTTCGTCACCGAGGAGCTGTGGGGGATGCTGGGCGAGGACGGCCTGCTCGCGGCCACGCTGGCCCCCGCCGCCGGCGGCTCGTCGCGCGACCCCGAGGCCGAGGCGCAGGTGGGCCGTGCGATCGCCGCGGTGACCGCGCTGCGCGGCTGGCGCGACCGCTGCGAGGTGCGGCCCGGCGCGATCGTGCCCATCCGGCTGCCCGAGGCGGGCTACGAGGCGACCGGCGCGACGATCGCCGGCCTCGCACGCGTCGAGCTGGCCGAGAACGGGACCGAGCCGGTCGCCGGCATCGCCGTCCCCGGCGGGACGATCGGCGTGCTCCCGAGCCCCGACGTCGACCTCGGCGCCGCCGAGCGCCGCCTCGAGGCCCGTCGTGCGGAGCTGCGCGGGGAGATCGAACGCGCCGAGCGCAAGCTCGCCAACGAGGGCTTCGTGGCCAAGGCGCCGCCCCAGGTGGTGGACGCCGAGCGCGACAAGCTCGCTCGCTTCAGGGCAGAGCTCGAGGAGCTGTAGGACGTGACGCGACCGCGCGTGTGGTCCGCCCAGGACGCGGAGGACTGGCTCCTCGGGCTCGAGCAGCTCGGGATGCGCTTCGGGCTGCACCGGATGCGCCGTCTGACGGCCGCGCTGGGCGACCCGCACGAGCGCTTCCGCGCCATCCATGTCGTCGGCACGAACGGCAAGTCGTCGACGACCCGGATGACCGCGGCGATCCTCGCACGCCACGGGCTGCGCACGGGCGCGTACCTGTCCCCGCACCTCGTCTCGTTCACGGAGCGGATCCTCCTCGGCGGCACCGACATCGCCGATGACGTCTTCGCGGAGGCGTGCGCCCGCGTGAAGGCGGAGGCCGACGCGCTCGACGCCGACGCCGAGGCCGACGACCGGGTGACGCAGTTCGAGGCCCTGACCGCCGCGGCGTTCCTGGCGCTCGCCGAGGAGGGCGTCGACGTCGCCGTCGTCGAGGCGGGCCTGGGTGGGCGGCTGGACGCCACGAACGTGCTGACCGCCGAGGTCGACGTGCTGACGAACGTCGCGCTCGACCACACCCGGCTGCTCGGCTCGACGGTCACGGAGATCGCGGGGGAGAAGCTCGCGGTCGTCGATCCCGGCGCCACGCTCGTCGTCGGGTCGGCGCTGGACCCGGACGCGGAGGCGCTGGCCGCCGAGACCGCGGAGCGTCTGGGCGTCACGTTGGTGCACGCGCCGGCGGACGCCGGGGTGCCGCTGCTCGCGCAGGGCGCGTTCCAGCGACGGAACTTCGCGACGGCGCGAGCGGCCGCGGAGGCGCTCATCGGGCCGCTGGACGAGGCAGCGGTGCGCGACGCCGCCGGCGCGACGCTCGTGCCCGGGCGCTTCCAGGTCGTCGCCGAGCGCCCCACGGTCCTGCTCGACGGGGCGCACAACGCGGACGGGATCGCGGCGCTCGCCGACTCGCTGCCGGAGTGGCTCGCGGGTCGCCGGCTCGTGGCGGTCGTCAGCGTGCTCGACGACAAGGACGCCGCCGCGATGTTCGCGTCGCTGCTGCCGCTCTGCGACGACGTGGTGGTCACGTCCAACGCGAACCCGCGCGCGGTGCCGGCCGAGGCGCTGGCGTCGCTCGCAGGCCGCGCGACGCACGTCGAGCGCGATCCGCGGCGCGCCCTGGCGCTCGCGAAGGAGCTCGCGGGGGAGGAGGGCGTCGTCCTGGCGACCGGCTCCATCTACCTGATCGCCGACCTCCTGCGCCCACCCGGCCGGAGGGGGGCGACGTTCTGAGGCGGTCGAAGACTCCGTCTTCGATTGCGAGGAGCAAGCTCCTCGCGGTGCGCGGGGGGTCGCGGCGTGCGTCGTGATGGCCCGTCCGATCTCGCGCTCATCGCGTTCGCCGCCGTGGCGGTGGCGCTGGTGGTGCTCGTCTTCTTCGCGCTCGGCTACCTGTTCGGGCGGCTGTTCCTCTAGCCCGCCAACGGGATGCGCTGGTCCCCGGGGCCGAGCTCCCAGCGCTCGAGGATCGTGGCGCGGTAGAGACGGTGGCGCGCGTCGCCGGTGACGTCCTCGGCGGACCACGCCGCGAGCCCCTGTGCGACGGACTCGCGCGAGAACGCTGCGATCGACGCCGGATCGACCTGCGCCGCGTCGGCGGTGAGGTAGAGCCCCTGCGCGTCCGCCGGCGCCACGCGGGAGTCGTAGATCACGATCGCGACGCGCGACCGCGCCTCGATGTTGCGCGAATGGCGCGCTCGGGGGTCGGAGACCCAGAGCAGCCCGTCGTGGCCGTCGGGCGCGAACCACACCGGCGTGACCCAGGGCGTCCCGTCGGCGTCGGCGGTGGCGATCGTCATGTAGCGGCTCGTGCTCATGCGTCGAGGATCCATCGCCGTGCCACTGAAGGAGGGGGCGTCCGCACGGCGAATCACGCGCCATCGGACCCCTGATCTCCCACGTCCTCTAGCCTGCACGGAGCATGCTCGCCGTCTTCGGCATCACGTCTGATGGTCTGAACCTGGCCATCAACCTCGCGATCCTCTTCCTCGTGATCCTGTGGCTCGCCCTCGTCTACTGGACCTGGAGCGACGCCCGGCGGAGGATCGGGGACCCGCTGCTCGTCGGCTGCGCGACGCTCGCGGCGATCGTCTTCCCGTTCCTGGGATGCATCGTCTACGCCATCGTGCGGCCCCCGGAGTTCCTGGACGACGTCTACGAGCGTGAGGCATCGATCGATGCCTCCGAGGCGCTCGTCCGGGTCCTCGGCGAGGTGCTCGAGTCGCAGCGTCAGCTCCAGGCGACCATCGGTCGGCTCGAGCAGCAGGTCGGCGCTCCGCGCCGCCGGCAGCGGCTGGAGCAGCAGACGGTCGAGCAGCGCTCCGCGTTCGACTAACCCGCTAGAGGAGAAACAACAGTGTCCCGGACCCTGATCCTGGTCAAGCCGGACGCGTTCGCGCGCGGCCTGACCGGCGAGATCATCGCCCGCTTCGAGCGCAAGGGCCTGCGCGTCGCGGCCCTCGAGCACCGCACGCTCGAGCAGGACCTCGCGACCCAGCACTACGCCGAGCACGAGGGCAAGCCGTTCTTCGGCGAGCTCGTCGACTTCATCACCTCCGGCCCGCTCGTCGCGATGGTCCTCGAGGGCCACGAGGCCGTGAAGGCCGCGCGCCAGCTCATCGGCGCCACGAACCCGCTCGAGGCGGCGCCCGGCTCGATCCGCGGCGACTTCGCACTCGAGGTCGGCCAGAACATGGTCCACGGGTCGGACTCCGACGAGTCCGCCGAGCGCGAGGTCGCCCTGTTCTTCCCCGGGCTCTAGTCCTCGCGAGCAGCTCGCCGCAGCGGCGCGCGATCCTCGAGCAGCTCGGCGTGGCGTTCACGGTCGAGCCGGCGGACATCGAGGAGTACGCCGCCGGCGAGCCGCACTCCGTCGCCGAGCTCAACTCGCTGCGCAAGGCGCAGGCCGTCGCGCGCGCCGGGGCGGTCGTCCTCGGCGTGGACACGGTCGTCGCGCTGGACGACCGGATCTTCGGCAAGCCGCGCGACGCGCCGCAGGCGCGGGCGACGCTGCGACGGCTGGGGGGCAGGACCCACGAGGTCGTCAGCGGCGTGACGGTGATCGAGGACGCCGGCGAGCCGCGCACGGCGACGGCCGTCACGAAGGTCACCTTCCGCGAGCTCGACGACGCCTGGCTCACGTGGTACGTCGGCACGGAGGAGTGGCGGGGACGTGCCGGCGGCTACGCCGTCCAGGGCGCCGGACAGGCCCTCGTGACCCGGATCGACGGGGAGCACTCCAACGTCGTCGGACTCCCGGTCGGGCTCCTGCTTGCGCTCCTGCCCGATCTGCTGGTTGTCCCGAGGGGTGCCGAAGGCGGCCGGTGAGTTCCAAGGGATGCGAGGGTCGTACCACGCCGCCGTAGGCGGGTCCCCTTGCACTACACTGGCGCATCGGCGGGGGTCGTTCGCCGGTCGCCCGGCAATCGCCGACCTGCAGGGATTTCCGGCCCCCACCGCCCCCTCCGCATCAATGGGCTTCTTCTCCTACCTCACAGGGTTCGGCGGCCGCGACATGGCGGTCGATCTCGGCACGGCCAACACGCTCGTGTACGTACGCGGGCGCGGCATCGTGCTGTCCGAGCCGAGCGTGGTCGCGATCGACTCGCGAACGGGCGAGGTCCACGCCGTCGGCATCGAGGCCAAGCGCATGCTCGGCCGCACGCCGGGGACGATCTCGGCCATCCGCCCGCTGAAGGACGGCGTCATCGCCGACTTCGACGTGACGGAGGAGATGCTGCGCCACTTCATCCAGAAGGTCCACCAGAACCGATGGGCGCATCCACGCGTCGTCATCTGTGTTCCCTCCGGGGTGACCGGCGTCGAGAAGCGGGCCGTCGAAGAGGCCGCGCTGTCGGCCGGCGCCCGTCAGGCGTACCTGATCGAGGAGCCGATGGCTGCCGCGATCGGTGCGGGTCTGCCCGTCGGCGAGCCGACGGGCTCGATGGTGGTGGACATCGGCGGAGGCACGAGCGAGGTCGCAGTGATCTCGCTCGGTGGCATCGTCGTCTCCCAGTCGATCCGCGTCGGCGGCGACGAGCTGGACGAGGCGATCATCAATTACGCCAAGCGCGAGTACAAGCTGCTCATCGGCCAGCAGACGGCCGAGGAAGTCAAGTTGGAGATCGGCTCCGCGTTCCCCATGGACGAAGAGGTCCAGGCGGAGATCCGCGGGCGCGACATGGTCTCCGGGCTGCCCAAGACGATCGTCCTCACGAGTGAGGAGATCCGTCAGGCGCTCGAGGAGCCGGTCACCCAGATCATCGATGCGGTCAAGGAGACCCTCGACCGCACGCCACCCGAGCTCTCGTCCGACATCATGGACCGAGGGATCATGCTTGCGGGTGGCGGCTCACTGCTGCAGGGACTCGACGAGCGGCTGCGCGAGGAGACACAGATGCCCGCGCACCTCGCCGAGTCCCCACTGACCTGCGTCGCAGTCGGCTCCGGGCGCTCCCTGGAGGAGTTCGAGGTCATCCACCGCACCAACAAGACGAACAGGAATCGCGCCCGCCGCCGATAGCCCATGTACGACTCCAAGACGGTCAGGCGGCGCCGAGTGGTCCTGGGACTGCTCGTCGCCTGCTCCCTGATCCTGCTCACGGCGTCGTTCGGGGGTGACGGGGGCGCGGTCGGCTCCGTGCAGCGCGGCTTCAGCGAGGTCCTCAACCCGGTCCAGGAGGGCGCGAGCCGCGCCCTGAAGCCGGTGCGCGACCTGTTCGGCTGGTTCGGCGACACCTTCAGCGCGAAGGGCAAGCTCGCCGACGTCACCGCCGAGCGCGACCAGCTCCGCCAGGAGGTCCTGAAGTACCAGGACGCCCAGAGCGAGAACCAGCTGCTCCGCCGCCAGCTGAACCTCAACCAGAGCCTCGGCATCGGCGCGTACGGCCCGGTGGGCGCGCGCGTCTTCGCGCAGTCCTCGACCGTCTGGTACGCGACGGTGAAGATCGACAAGGGCTCGTCCGACGGCCTGCGCGACGGGATGCCCGTCCTCGACGAGAACGGCCTCGTCGGCACGGTGTCGCAGACGACGCGCTCGGCGTCCGTGGTGACGCTCATCACCGACCACACGTCGGGCGTCTCGGCGCGGACGACCACCGGGCGCGTGCCCGGCATCGTGCTGCCCTCGAGCGCCGGCAACCCCGGCTCGCTCACGTTCAGCCTGACCGGCGGCGGGCGCATCGCCGTCGGCGACCGGGTCGTGACGCGCGGGACGATCGAGAGCAAGTACCCGTCGCTGTTCCCCGAGGGCCTGCCGATCGGGAGGGTCACCACGGTCGACGATCCGGGGTCGGACACGCAGGAGGTCAGGCTGCGGCCGTTCGCCGACCTGCGCCGCCTCGACGAGGTCCAGGTCCTCACGAAGATCCCGGGGGCGGAGTCGTGAAGGGCCTCGTCGCACGGATCGTCGTGTTCGGCATCGTGGTCGGCATCGTCCAGGTCACGTTCGTGTCCCAGTTCCCCGTCGCGGGGGGCACCGCCGACCTCGCGCCGCTCGCGGTCATGAGCATCGGCCTGCTCTGCGGCGGGCTCGTCGGTGCGTCCTTCGGCTTCGGCCTCGGGCTGTTCCTCGACGTCTCGCTCCTGCAGACCCTCGGCGTGACGTCGCTCATCCTCGTGGGCATCGGCTACTTCGCCGGGCGGCTGCGCGATGGCCCCGCGGACACGGAGTCCTCGCTCCTCCCGCTGCTGGCGGGCGCCGCGGCGACCGTCACCATGTCGGTCTCCTACTCGATCATCCAGTTCCTGCTGGACGTCAGCGCGCCGGTCAGCGGCGTGCTGCTGCGCCAGCTGCTGGCGACCCTCATCCTCAACACCCTGCTCGCCCTGCCCGTCTACGCCATCGCGCGGCGCTGGCTCTCGCGCTCGCTGCCCCAGCAGCCGCGCGGGCGCCGCCGCCAGTCCTCCTCCGCGGCGCTCTCGCCGCTGCAGCAGGGCCTGCGCACGCAGGGGTCGAGGCGGACCTCGCTCTCATGATCGATCCCGTCGGAGATCGTCGCCCGCCGATCAGCCCCCAGCTCGCCTGGCGGGTCGCCCTCCTGGGCGGGATCGCGCTCGCGCTCTTCGCGATCGTCTTCTTCCGGCTCTGGTACCTGCAGGTGCTCTCCGGCGACCAGTACCTCGCCGAGGCGAACGACAACCAGGTCCGCCAGGAGCGCATCCAGGCCCCGCGCGGGGACGTCGTCGACCGCAACGGCGAGACGATCGTCACGAACCGCCGGGCGATCGTCGTCGAGATCAGCCCCGCCGGCCTGCCCGAGGCGGAGCGCGAGGCTGCGGCGACCTGGGGCCAGCGGATGACCCAGCGCTCCCTGCGCCCGACGGGCTTCAAGGGCGAGCCGACGAAGATCCCCGACATCCCGACGCAGGAGCTGCGCGACCGCCTGCGGCGCCTCGCGGGCGTGCTCGAGGACACCACGGCGACCGAGATCCAGCGGCGCATCATCCAGTCGCTCGCCCAGGTGCCGTACGCGCCGATCCGGGTGGAGACCGACGTCCCGCGCTCGGTCATGAACTACGTGCAGGAGCGCCAGACGCTCTTCCCGAGCGTGACCGTCGAGCAGGTCTACCTGCGCCAGTACCCGCGCACGACGCTCGCCGCCCAGATGCTGGGCACCGTCGGGGAGATCCAGCTCAAGCAGCTCAAGTGGAAGCACTTCCGCGGCGTCAAGCAGGGCACCGTCGTGGGGCAGGGTGGCCTGGAGTACCAGTACGACCGCTACCTGCGCGGCACCGACGGCTCGCGCGAGATCCAGGTCGACGCCCTCGGCAACCCGAAGGGCGAGCTGCGCGAGGTGGCGCCGAAGGCCGGGCAGCGCCTCAAGCTGTCGCTCGACCTCGCGCTGCAGCGCGAGGGGCAGGAGGCGCTCACCGGCCAGGGCAACCCGGGTGGGCAGCCGGCTGCGTTCGTGGCGATGAACCCCGACAACGGCGAGATCCTCGGGATGGGCTCCTATCCGTCCTTCGACCCCAACCTGCTGACGAAGCCGATCACGCAGGAGCGCTACGACGCGCTCTTCGGCGAGCAGGCGGGCTCCCCGCTGTTCAACCGCGCCACGAACGGCCTGTACTCCACAGGGTCGACGTTCAAGGTCGTCACGGCGCTCGCGGGCCTGCAGAGCGGCACGATCGCGCCGGCCACGCGCGTCGAGGACAACGGCTGCGTCGAGATCGGCGACCGCAAGTTCTGCAACGCCAAGAGCGAGCCCAACGGCTCGGTCGACATGCAGCAGGCGATCATGGTCTCCTCCGACGTCTACTTCTACCTCCTGGGCCAGAACCTGGACGCGAAGAAGGGCCAGCTGCTCCAGAAGTACGCCCGCGAGCTCGGCTTCGGCCGCGACACGGGCATCGACCTCCCGTCGGAGGCCGACGGCGTCGTCCCCGACCGCGCGTGGCGCAAGCTCGTGGGCGAGGAGGAGCTGAAGTGCCGCCAGAAGCGCAAGGTCGCCTCCTGCGGGATCTCCGACATGCGCGGCTGGAACACGGGCGACAACGTCAACCTCGCGATCGGCCAGGGCGACCTGCAGGCCACGCCGCTGCAGCTCGCCGTCGCCTACTCGACGCTCGCGACCGACGGGCGCGTCCCCACGCCGCACGTCGGCCTGGAGGTCGAGAACGAGTCCGGCGAGCTCATCCAGCGCATCGAGCGCGCGCCGGCCCGCCGCATCAAGATCGACGAGAACGCGCGCTCGGTGATCATGAACGGCCTGAAGGCGGCGGCGATGGAGGACGGCGGCACGTCGCACGACGTCTTCACCGACTGGCCGAAGGACCTCCCCGTCTACGGCAAGACCGGCACGGCCCAGCGCACCGGCAAGCCGGACACGTCGTGGTACGCCGCCTACGTCCCCGGCGGCCGCGGGCGCAGCCCGATCGTCGTCGCGGTGACCGTGGAGGAGTGCGGCTGCTTCGGCGCCGAGGCCGCCGCCCCGATCACGCGGCTCATCCTCTCGCAGCACTTCGGGGTCGAGAAGAAGTTCGTCCGCGGGGAGTCGAGCACGCGGTGAACACCGTCCAGGCTCCCACCGCGGTCCCGGCCCCGCTGCGCGGCGTCCTGCGCCTGCCGCTGGACCCGCTGCTCATCGTCGCGACCCTGGGGCTGGCGGCGATCTCGCTGACTGCCATCGGGATCTCCACGCAGGACGACATCCCCGGCTCGCCGACGTACTACCTCACCCGCCAGGCGATCTTCTTCGCCGTCGGGGCCGTGATCCTCGTGGTCATCAGCCGGCTGGACTACTCCCGGCTGCGCGAGCTGAAGTACGTCGTGTACGGGCTCATGCTCGTCCTGATCCTCGCCGTCCTCGGCTTCGGCTCGGTCGCCCGTGGCTCACGGCGCGCGATCGACCTCCCGTTCTTCCAGATCCAGCCCTCCGAGCTCGGCAAGGTGCTGCTCGTCGTCGCGCTGGCGGGCTTCGTGGTCGACCGCTCGCGGCGGCTGCGCGAGCGCGACACCACGGCGATCATCGTCCTGCTGGCGCTCGTGCCGGCCGCGATGGTGATGATCCAGCCGGACCTCGGGTCCGCGCTGGTCTACATCGTGATCGTCCTTGCTGTCCTCTTCGCGGCCGGAACATCCTGGAAGCACTTCGCCGGGCTCGCAGCCCTCACGGCGGGCGCCGTCGCGCTCGCGCTCGTGCTGGCGCCGGTCACCGGCGTCACCGTGCTGCACGACTACCAGGTCGAGCGCCTCACCTCGTTCCTGCACCCCTCGGGTGACCCCGGCGACGCCGGGTACCAGCAGAACCAGGCGGGCATCGCGATCGGCGCCGGTCAGAAGACCGGCCGCGGCGTGGGCGCCACGCAGACCCGTCTCAACTTCCTGCCCGAGCACCACACCGACTTCGTGTTCGCCGTCATCGGCGAGCGCTGGGGCTTCGTCGGTGCGGCGCTCGTGCTCTCCCTCTACGCCCTCCTCATATGGAGGGGGCTGAGGATCCTCACGATGTCCAAGAACCTCTATGGAGCCTTGCTTGCGGCAGGAATCGTCGCAATGCTCATGTTTCAGGTGTTCGTGAACGTCGGGATGAACATCGGGATCATGCCCATCACGGGTATCCCACTCCCATTGATGTCCTACGGAGGCTCCTCGGTCCTGACCACTCTCATCGCCGTCGGCCTGCTGCAGTCGATCTACGCGCAGGGCCGCGCGGCGGCGTCCCACAAGGGACGCATCACCGCTACCTGAAGGACCACACCACCAAATGCGTAAGCAAGTGCTTGTCAGCGTCGATCGCGGGGAGACCCGCGTGGCGCTGCTGGAGGCGACAGGACAGCCGGACAGCCCTTCCAAGGGGCGCGGCCGCAAGAAGGATGCGGCAGCCGGCTTCCGGGTCGCCGAGCTGTATCTCGAGCGACGGGGCAACCGCTCCATCGTCGGGAACATCTACAAGGGCAAGGTCGACAACGTCCTGCCCGGGCTGGAGGCCGCGTTCGTCGACATCGGCCTCGACAAGAACGGCTTCCTCCACGTCGACGAGATCGTGCTGCCGGGCGTCGAGACGCCGCGGCGCGGCCGGGGCAAGGAGGGCGGCAAGAAGATCACCGACCTCCTCAAGCCCGGCCAGGAGATCGTCGTGCAGGTCGTCAAGGACCCGCTGAAGACGAAGGGCGCCCGCCTCTCGATGGAGCTGACCATCGCCGGGCGCTACATGGTCTACGCCCCCACGGGCGAGGGCGTCGGGGTGTCCAAGCGCCTCGACGACAAGGAGCGCGCCCGCCTGCGGCGCGAGGCCAAGGAGCTCGACCTGTCGGGCGGCGGCGCGATCATCCGCACCGCGGCGCAGGGAGCGACGCGCGCGGACTTCGAGCGCGAGCTCCAGTACCTGTTCAAGCTCAACGAGGTGCTCCACAAGCGGGTGGAGGACACGGTCGCCCCGGCCATGGTGTTCCAGGAGGCAGACCTCTCCGTCCGCGTCGTGCGCGACATCTTCTCCGCCGACTTCGAGCGCGCGCTCGTCGACGACGAGAAGCAGCACCACCGCCTCGTCTCCTTCTTCACCCGCACCGCGCCCGAGCTCGTCGACCGCGTCGAGCTCTACGAGGACCCCAAGACCCCGCTCTTCGAGGCCTACGGCGTCGAGAAGGTCATCGACGGCCTCATGGGCCGGCGCGTCGACCTGCCGAGCGGCGGCTACCTCATGATCGACTACGCCGAGGCGCTGACGGTCATCGACGTCAACTCCGGCTCGTTCGTCGGCCGCGGCAAGCAGGCCCGCCTGGAGGACACGATCCTCAAGACGAACCTCGAGGCGGCCGAGGCGGTCGTCAACGAGCTGCGGCTGCGCGACATCGGCGGCATCATCGTCATCGACTTCATCGACATGGCCCGCGCGCGCAACCGCGACGCCGTCATGAAGGTGCTGCGGACGTCCCTGGAGGAGGACCGCACGAAGACGTTCACCGCCGAGATCTCCAAGCTCGGTCTGGTCGAGATGACGCGCCAGAACGTCACCGAGGGCGTGCGCGAGATCATCTCCCGGCCCTGCCCGACGTGCGACGGCGACGGCGTCATCCGCTCCGAGGAGACGATCGCCATCGAGTTCGAGCGCCGGATGCGCGACATCGGCACCGGGGCGGGCAAGGGCGTCGAGGCGTTCCTCGTGCAGATGAACCCCCGCGTCAGCGCGCAGTTCACCGGCAACGGAGCGCGCGTGCTGCACGCGCTGGAGGAGCAGACCGGGCGCACCTTCCACTTCGAGGGCTCCGAGGGCCTGCCCCTGGACCACTTCGCGATCACGATGGAGGGCGCCCGCGGCGAGGTCGAGGAGCGCGCGGTGCCGTTCCGCGCGGGCGACGAGGTGCTCGTGCACATCGTCGAGCCGCACATGTACGACGTCGACGACGCCGTCGCGAAGATCGACGGCTACATCGTGTCCGTCGCGGGCGCGGGCCCGCTCGTCGGGGAGAAGCGCCTCGTGCGCATCGAGCAGGCCGGACGCACCTCCGCGACCGCCGTCCTCGTCGACCCGACCGGCTCCGCGGGGCAGCCCGGGACGGCGGACGACGGCGATGACGTACAATCAGGCACTCGGCGCCGGGGCCGCAGGGGCGGACGGCGCCGTTCGCGTGCCACGGCCGACACCGCCGCGGCGCAGGATTCCTAGAAAAGACCTCATGGATTACGCAATCGTCAAGACCGGCGGCAAGCAGTACCGCGTGCAGGAGGGGCAGACCCTCCTCGTCGAGCGCCTGGCCTCCGAGGCCGGGTCGACCATCGACCTGCAGCCGCTGCTGCTCAGCTCGTCGGACACCGTCTTCGACCGTGACGGCCTGGCCAAGGTCGCCGTACGGGCCGAGGTCGTCGGCCACGAGCGTGGCAAGAAGATCCGCGTGTTCAAGTTCAAGCCCAAGCGCGGCTACAAGCGCACGGCGGGCCACCGCCAGGAGCTCACGCGGATCCGGATCACGGAGATCTCCAATGGCTCATAAGAAGGGTCTCGGCTCCTCGCGCAACGGGCGCGACTCGAACGCCAAGCGCCTCGGCGTCAAGGTGTTCGCGGGCGAGACGGTCACCGGCGGCGAGATCATCGTCCGCCAGCGCGGCACGGTCTTCCGCCCCGGCGACGGGGTCGGCATCGGCCGCGACCACACGCTCTTCGCGACGGACGCGGGCAAGGTGGTCTTCCAGACGGGGCGGCGCGGACGCGTCGTCTCGGTCGCACCGGTCTCGACGGAGTAGATCCGGCATGGCGGCGTCGGGCGGCTGGGCGTTGCACGCCGGCCGGGCCATCGCCGCCGGCCGAGTCGCTGCGGGGTTTGCGCTGCTGCTGGCCCCGGGGCGCACCTCGCGCGCCTGGGTCGGCGATCACGGTCCTGCCGGCGAGGTCCTCACGCGGTGCGTCGGCGTCCGCGACCTCGTCATGGGCGGCATCGCGCTGCACACCGTCGACCATCCGCAGGTCGGCCCGCGCTGGGTCGCCACCTGCGCGCTGGCCGACGCGGTCGATGCGGGCGCGTCGTACGCCGCCCGCCGCGCCCTCCCGCCCGTCGGCGCCGTCTGGGTCCCGGCGATCGCGTCGGCGTCGGCCCTCGTCGGGCTCGCGGCGTCCGTCGCGCTGCGCAAGCGCGCGGCGAAGCAGGCACTCGGCCCCCAGGCGCCGATCGTGATCGTGCCCAAGGACCGCGACCCGGTCCACCCGATCCCGCCCTCCTAGGGCCGGAGCCCTGTTCGAGGCTGCCGGCTCGCTGCGGCGGGCCTACGAGGAGGTGGACTGGGCGGCATCGCCGCTGGGCGCCGTCGCGGCGTGGACGCCGGCGTTGCGCAACGCGCTGGATCTCGCGCTGGGGACGCGCTTCCCGGTCACGTTGTTCTGGGGGCCCGAGTTCGTCCTCGTCTACAACGAGGCGTACGCCGAGCTGATCGGGGACAAGCACCCGGCCGCGCTCGGGCGTCCCGCGCGCGAGGTGTTCCCGGAGGCGTGGGACGCGATCGGGCCCATGATGCAGACGGTCCTCGCCGGCCACGGCGCGACCTGGGTGGAGGACGAGAAGGTCCCGCTGTGGCGCCGCGGTCGGCTCGAGGAGTGCTGGTTCACGTTCTCCTACTCGCCGGTCCGCGGCGAGGACGGCGTCATCGAGGGCGTCATGGACATCGCGACGGAGACGACACGGCAGGTGCTCGCGCTCCGGCGACTCGAGCTGCTCGGCCGCCTCCGCGATGAGCTGGCGGAGGTCGAGAACGCGACCGACGTGACCGCGCGTGCGCTGCCGCTCCTGCGCGGAGCGTCCGACGACCTCGCGTCGATCGACATCCGACCGGTCGACGCAGGCGAGCCGGGGCCCGGCGCCGTGCGCATCGCGATCCCGGGGGCGGACCGCGTCCTCGTCGTGCGGCTCAGCGAGCACCTCGTCCCCGACGCCGCGTACTTCGGCTTCCTGCGCCTCATCGCCACGTCGCTCGGCGAGGCGATCGGCCGGATCGCCGTCCGCCAGGCGGAGCGCCGCGTGTCCGAGGTGCTGCAGCGCAGCCTGCTCGCGGAGCCGACCGGGCAGCCGGGCCTGGAGATCGCGGTGCGCTACCGGCCCGCGGCCGAGGAGGCCCAGATCGGCGGGGACTGGTTCGACGCGTTCGCGCTGCCCGACGGGTCGCTCGCGGTCGTCGTCGGCGACGTCACCGGACACGACGCCGACGCCGCGGCTGCGATGGCGCAGGTCCGCAACCTGCTGCGCGGGGTCGCCTACACGCTGCGCGGAGCACCCGCGGAGGTGCTCGCCGGCGTGGACCGCTCGATGGAGGGTCTCGGGGTCGATGTGTTCGCGAGCGCCGTCCTCGCGCAGGTCGCGCCCGCGGACGGGCAGGGAGGACGCGACGTGCGCTGGTCGAACGCCGGCCACCTGCCGCCGGTGCTCGTGCTGCCCGACGGCGACGCGCAGCTGCTGACGTCGACGCCCGACGTGCTCCTCGGCCTCGGCGAGGCCTCGCGAGGCGACCACGCGCTCACGTTGCCGCCGGGCGCGTCGCTCGTCGTCTACACGGACGGGCTCATCGAGCGGCGCGGCGTCTCGCTGATGGACAGCCTCGAGTGGCTGGCGGGGACGCTGCGCGGGCACGGCGGGCTCACCGCGGAGCAGCTCTGCGATCACCTGATCGCCCAGCTCGACGACGCCGTCGAGGACGACGTCGCGATACTGGTGCTGCGCGTGGCGCCGCCTGCGTAGCCGTCAGGCGGGGATCAGCCGGACCGGGATGTGCTCGTGGCCGTGCGCCTGGAAGTTCACGGCGCGCTCGGGCTCGCCGGCCGGCTCGATCGCCTTCACCTTGGCGGCGAGCGCGTTGAGGATCGCCTGACCCTCGATCCGGGCGAGCGCCTGTCCGGCGCACGCGTGGATGCCGTAGCCCAGGTTGATGTGGCCGACCACCTTGCGCGTGACGTCGAACGTGTCGGCGTTCTCCCACTTGCGCGGGTCGCGGCCCGCGGCGAGGAACATCACCATGATCCGCGCGCCGGCCGGCAGCGTGACGCCGTCGAGCTCGGTGACGTCCTTCGTCGCTCGCCCGCCGAAGCGCGACGGCGACTCGTAGCGCAGGACCTCCTCGAACGCGTTGCGCACGAGCTTGGGCTCCGCGCGGACCTTCGCGTACTCGCCGGGGTTCTCCGAGAACGCGCGGACCATGCTGCCGATGCCGTAGATCGTCGTGTCGGAGCCCGCGGCGAACAGGGTGCGGACGAGCAGCTCGGCCTCCTCCTCGGTGATCTCACCGTCGTCGGCCGCCTTGAACATCTGCCCGCCGAGGCCGTCGGGGTCGACGGCGTCGCGCTTCACGGAGCGGTCCACCCAGGCGATCGCGTCCGCGGCGCGCTCCATGCCCCGGCGCTGGATCTCGTTCGCGGGACCGAACGCGTTGAACGCGGCGTCCCCGAAGCGCAGCAGGTGGTGGCGGCCCTCCTTGGAGAGGCCGAGGATGTCCGGGAAGACCTCCAGGACGTACGCGGAGGCGATGTCGAGGTGGCCGTCGACGATCCCGCCGCTCTCGAGCAGCCGGTCGACGAGCGCGACGGCCGCCCGGTCGAACTCCTCCTGCATCTTGCGCAGCGCCGGCGCCGAGAGCGAGCGCATGATCACCGAGCGGGTGCGGGTGTGCTCGGGCGGATCCTCGGTCAGCAGGATCGCGGGGCGGATCGCCTTCGGATCGAAGAAGGGCCGGTCGGTCGAGGTGAAGCGCTCGTGGTCCGGGAGGATCGCGTGGACGTCCCTGAAGCGCGCGACGGCCCAGACGTCATAGCGCTCGAGGTACACCGCGGGGGCGATGTCGCGCAGCGCGCCGTCGTAGCGATGCGCGTCGAGGATCGCCTCCTCGGTGAAGGGGTCGTAGTCGGACGTCGGCACATCGACCGTCGTTGCGGACATCGGCGGTTCTCTCCCTCCTGATTGTCAGGCGATCATACGGCAGCGGAATCCGCGAACGCGGGGGCGATCTCGCGCTCGAACAGCTCCACCGAGCGCAGCGAGGCCTCCAGCGGCAGGCCGCCGAACGCGAAGCGCCCGAGCAGGTAGTTCACGCCCGCCCGGTCGCACTCGTCGAGCAGCCGGTCGCGCACCGTCGACGGCGATCCGGCGATGCAGATGCCGCCGGCCACCGCGTCGTCGGGGTCGGCGGGGAGCGGCAGGGGCACGCGGGTGCCGTACTCCTTCCAGAGGAAGTCGAGGCTCGCGAACCACTCCTCGTAGGCGGGCCGTGCGACCTCGAGCGCCTCCGCGTCGGTGTCGGCGATGACCAGGTGGTGGCTGCGGCCGAGCAGCGGCAGGTCCTCCGCCGCGCGGCCCTCCTGCGCCCACGCCGCGCGGTACGCGTCGACGATCGCGCGGACCTCCTCGGCGGGCCCGTTGCAGACGGCGTTCATGCCCTCGCGTGCCACACGCGGCGCCGACTCCTTGCGGCCGAGGCCGTACCAGAGGGGCGGATGCGGGCGCTGCACCGGGTGCAGCTCCATCCGGGCGTCGGTCAGGACGTGGAACTCGCCCTGGAAGTCCAGCCGCTCCGAGGAGAGCGCGCGGAGCAGGATCTCCAGACGCTCGGCGTACATGCTCGGGGCCTCGTCGGGGTCGACGCCGAGCATCCGCAGCTCGATCGGCGAGATCCCGCGCCCGACCCCCAGCTCGAGGCGCCCGCCGCTGAGGGCGTCCAGCATGCAGACCTCCTCGGCGAGGCGCACCGGGTTGTACAGCGCGAGCGTGTAGACGAGCGGGCCCAGCCGCAGCCGCGTGGTGCGCTGCGCGACCGCCGCCAGGAACACGCTCGGCGACGGCGCCAGCCCGAGCGGCGTCCCGTGGTGCTCGGCGAGGTGGTACGCGTGGAAGCCCGCCCGGTCGTAGGCCTCGGCCAGCACGAGGCGGTCCTCGTACTGGCGCCCGAGGTCGGCGACCGAGCGGTCCATGTGGTCGAACACGCCGAAGCGCACGGTGCTAGCTCGTGCGTTCGTGCGGCGCGACGGTGACGCCTGCTGCCTGCTCCCAGATCGTGAGGGCCATGCTGTGGTCGACCACGTTGTCGAGCTGATCCAGCGCGCCCTTCATCCGGTCGAACACGAGGCGCGACACGGGGGCGTCGACGTCGAGCTCGTCGGCGAGGTCCGCCGCGATGCCGATGTCCTTCGTGAACAGCGCGAGCGAGAAGCCGGAGGCGAACCGCCGCGGGAGGATCTCGGTCGGCGCAGCGACCTGCGTCGTGAAGTTGCGCCCGGTCGACACGTTGATGATGTCGATCATCACCGCGGGATCCAGGCCGAACTTCGTCCCCACCACCAGCGCCTCGCAGGCGGCCACGAAGCCCGCGCCGCCGACGTAGTTGTTCAGCGCCTTCATCGCGTGGCCGGACCCGATCGGGCCGGTCCGGAAGATGTTCGCGCTCATGGCCTCGAGGACCGGCGTCACCTTGTCGATGGCGGTCTCGTCCTCGCCGCCGAGCATGATCGTCAGCGTGCCGTCGATGGCCTTCGTCCGCGCCCCGGACACGGGGGCGTCGACGAGGCTGACGCCGCGCGACTCGAGCTCGGGTGCGAGCGAGAGCGTCGCCGAGGGCTCGGCCGAGCTCATGTCCATCACGACCGCGCCGTCGGGCAGCGCGTCCGCGATGCCGCCGTCCAGGATCGCCTTCCGCACGATCGCGCCGTTGGGCAGCATCGTGACGACGACGCCCACGTCGGCGAAGTCCTCGGGCCCGCTCGCCGCGGTCTGACCGTGCTCGGCGGCCCAGCGCGCGGCCAGCTCGGGGTCGGCGTCGATGCCGACGACGTCGAAGCCGGCCCGCGCGACGTTCGCGCTCATCGGCCAGCCCATGGTGCCCAGGCCGACGAAGCCGACCTTCGTGCGCTCCGCGGCGCTCACTGACCCTGCTCCGCGAAGACCTCGGCGGCGATGCGGAAGCCCTCGACCGCCGCGGGGATGCCCGCGTAGAGGCTGGCGTGGATGAGCATCTCGCGGAACTCGTCCTTCGTGACGCCGTTGGAGATGGCGCCGACGACGTGGCCGCGCAGCTGCGGCCCGCGGTTCAGCGAGACGAGCATCGCGCAGGTGAGCAGGCTGCGCTCGCGCTGCGTGAGGCCCTCGCGGTCCCAGACGTCGCCGAAGCAGTGGCTCGTGACCAGCTCCTCGAAGTCCCGGTTGAAGTCGTCTGCGTTCTCGAGCGGCTTGGTGCCGTTCGGCCCGAACATCTTCTGACGCCGAGCCACCCCGCGCTCGAACACGTCGCTGTCTGTCATCCCATCCCCCGTCTCGAGTTCGTGCGAAGGTGACGCGCGTGGACGGCGTGCCCCGCGCCGGATCGTATAGGACCCCGATGAGCCTTCCCGACCTCCTCGCCACGCTGACGTCCGCCCGGGTCTACGACCTCGAGCAGCCGCGCTACGCGGGCGCCCCGACGTTCCCGGCGCACGAGCCCGGCCTGCTGCTGCACCTGCACCGCCGCCACGAGGCCGGACTGGGGGAGCGCCGGACGAGCGCGTCCGCGCTGCTCGTCATGGCCGAGCACTCGGGGACGCACGTCGACGCGCTCTGTCATCAGGCGGAGGACCTGCGCCTGTTCGGCGGGGTGGAGGTCGACGCGACCGTCCAGACGCCCTACGGCTTCACCGAGATGGGCGTCGACACGATCGCTCCGGTCATCGCGCGCGGCGTCCTGCTCGACGTCCCGGCGGCGCTGGGACGGGACCTGGAGCCCGGGCATGCCGTGTCGGCCGCGGAGCTGGAGGCGGCGGCGGAGGGCGTCGAGCTGCGCGAGGGCGACGTCGTGCTCGTGCGCACCGGCTCCGGCGCGCACTGGGACGATCGCCCGCGCTACGAGGCGGGGCCGGGCGTGGCGCCGGACGGCTCGCGGTGGCTCGCCGAGCGCCGGCCGGTCGCCGTCGGCGCGGACAACCTCGCGTGGGACGTCCCGGGGATCGACGACCCCGAGCTGGGGACGCTGCCGGGGCACACCGTCCTCATCGTCCGTGCGGGCATCCTCATCATCGAGTCGCTGAACCTCGAAGGCCTCGCGGCCGACGGCGTCCGCGAGTTCGCGTTCGTCTGCCTCCCGCTCAAGCTGCGCGGGGGGACCGGCTCGCCGATCCGCCCGATCGCACTCGTCTAGGCGCTACTGGGCGCTCGCCGATGCGCGCTCGAACGCCTCGGTGATGCGCTCGAAGCGCGTCTGGACCGGCGGGAACATCGCGGGGTGCGTGACGGCGTAGAGGTCGTTGTTGCGGATCGCCGCGACGACGATGTCGCCGACCTCGTCGGGCTGCATCCACGTGCGGTGCTCGACCATCGGCAGATCCGCGTCGGCGAGCGCGCCCTCCAGGCCGGCGGGCCGGTTGCGCGTGCTCGTGCCGATGTTCGTGTGCACCGGGCCGGGCAGCAGGACCGTCACCCCGACCTGCGATTCGTCCTCGGCGAGCTCGATCGCGAGCGTCTCCGTCAGCGCGACGACCCCGTACTTCGTGACGGTGTAGGCGCCGAGGTTCGGGCCCGGGCGCAGGCCGGCCATCGACGCGGTGTTGACGAAATGGCCGCCGCCGGGGGCGTTCTGCAGGATCGGCAGGAAGACGCCGGTGCCGTGCACGACGCCCCAGAGGTTCACGTCGATGATCCAGCGCCAGTCGGCCTCGGTGAGGTCGGCGATGCGCCCGAACGGGCCGACGCCCGCGTTGTTGACGACGACGTTGACGGTGCCGAAGCGCTGCACCGCCGCGTCGGCGAGGGCCTGGACGCTGCTGCGGTCGCGGACGTCCGTCTGGACGGCGAGCGCGCCGAGGTCGTCGGCGGCGCGGTGCAGCGCCGCCACCTCGACGTCGCCGATCACGAGCTGCGCCCCGGCTGCGGCCAGGCGGCGGGCGATGCCCAGCCCGATGCCCGACGCGCCGCCGGTGACCACCGCAACCTTGCCGTCCAGATCCGCGATTCCCGCCATGTGCTCTCCCCGGTCGTGTCGAACCGCGGTGAGGCTAACGTGGCACGTCGATGGCAGCGGAGCCCCTGACCCTGCCCGGATCTGCCCGGGCGCCGCACTGGTCGCTCCTCGCCGCATCGATCGCGCTGTCGCTGACGCTGCTGAACACGGCGATGATGAACGTGGCGCTGCCGACGATCGGCTCGGCGCTGGGCGGCGGCACCGCAGGCCTGCAGTGGTGCGCGAACGGCTACGCCATCGCCTTCGCCAGCCTGCTGCTGCCCGCGGGCGCGCTCGCGGACGGGCTCGGCGCGCGGCGGGTCCTGCTGCTGGGCACGGCCGTCTTCGCGGGCGGCGCCGCGATCGCCGCGGTCGCGCCGGTGCTCGCCATCGTCATCGTCGGCCAGGTCGTCGCGGGCGCGGGCGCGGCCGTGATCACGCCCTCGGCGATCGCGCTCGTGCGCGAGGCGTATCCCGACCCGGGCGAGCGCACCCGCGCGGTCGCGCTCACGTCGATCGGCATGGCGCTCGGCTTCGGCATCGGCCCGGTCATCGGCGGGATCCTCATCGAGGCGAGCGGCTGGCGCGCGGTCTTCGCCGTCAACCTCATCGCGAGCATGGTGGTCGTCGCGATGGTCCGCATCCACGTGCCGCCGAGCGTCCCGCGCGCCGTGCGCGTGCCCGGCCTCCTCGGCGTCGCGTTCGGCGTGGTCACGCTGGCGACCCTGACCTTCGCGCTCATCGAGGGCGCCAACACGGGCTGGACGGAGCCGGTCGTCCTCGGGGCCGCGCTCGTGGCCGTCACGTCGGGGGTCGGCTTCGTCGTCCTGCAGCGGACGGGACGCGAGCCGCTGCTGCCGCGGCGGCTGTTCGCCGCGCGCGAGGTGTCCGTCGTCGCCGGGCTCGGCCTGCTGTTCAACTTCACCGCCTACGCGCAGATGTTCATCCTGTCGCTGTACTTCCAGCGCCAGTGGGGCTACAGCCCGCTGGAGACGGCGCTCATGTTCCTGCCCGCGCCGTTCGGCACGCTCGTCGCCGCGCTGCTCGTCGGCAGGTGGACGGCGCGCGTCGGGCCGCGGGCGCCGCTGGCGCTCGGCTTGCTGGGCAACGCGATCGCGCCGCTCATCCTCGTCTTCGCCGACGGGGAGCTCGAGGTCGTCGTGGCCCTGACCGGCCTGCTCGTCGCCGGCATCGCCGGTGGCCTGGTCGTGCCGGGGCTGAACATCGTCGTCGCGATCTCCGCGCCGCCTGACCTCGTCGGCGTCGGCACCGCGGTCCTCAACGCGTCGCGTCAGGTCGGCGGCGTGCTGGGCATCGCGATCCTCGGCGCGATCATCGGCAACGGCACCGAGACCGGCTCGGTGCACGGCGCGCTGGTCGTCGGCTCCGCGGCCTCCTTCGTGGCGCTCGTCCTCGCCGCGACCCTCGTACGCGCGGGCCCGGCCCGCGAGGGCGAGGTGGTCCAGGCCCGCCAGGCCGAGGCCGCCGAGCTCGAGGTCGCGTGATGCTCGCCGATCGCGCACGGATCTTCGTGCAGGGCGGGCGGGGCGGCGACGGCGTCTCGAGCTTCCGCCGCGAGGCGCACGTCCCCCTCGGCGGGCCGGACGGCGGCGACGGCGGCCACGGCGGCTCGGTCGAGCTGGTCTGCGACGACTCCCTGCGCGACCTGCAGGCGTTCCGGCGGCGGGCCCACTTCAAGGCGCAGCGCGCCCGTCACGGCGAGGGGTCCAACCGGATCGGCGCGGACGGGGGGACGCTCGAGGTCGGTGTCCCGCCCGGCACGCAGGTGACGCTGGAGGACGGGACCGTCCACGACCTCGTCGTGCCGGGGACGCGCATCGTCGTCGCGAAGGGCGGCACCGGCGGCCGGGGCAACAAGCGCTTCGCCACCTCCACGCGGCAGGCGCCGCGGTTCGCCGAGCGCGGGCTGCCGGGGGAGGAGAGCTGGATCGAGCTGCAGCTCAAGCTGCTGGCCGACGTCGGGCTCGTGGGGCTGCCCAACGCCGGCAAGTCCTCGCTGCTCTCGCGGATCACGCGCGCCGCGCCGAAGGTGGCCGACTACCCGTTCACGACGCTCGAGCCCGTCCTCGGGACCCTGGACACCGCCGAGCGCCAGCTCGTCATCGCCGACATCCCCGGGCTCATCGAGGGTGCGAGCGAAGGCGCGGGACTCGGCCACGACTTCCTCGCGCACGTCGAGCGCACCCGGCTGCTCGTGCACGTCCTGGACCTCGCGCCGCTCGACGGCTCCGATCCGGCCGACAACCACGCGACGATCGAGGCCGAGCTCGCCGCGCACGACCCGCGGCTCGCCGCGCTGCCGCGGCTGCTCGCGCTGTCGAAGGCGGACCTCGTGACACCGGAGCGCGCGGAGGAGGCCGCCGCGGCGTGGCGCGAGCGCCTCGGTGAGGACGTCCCGGTGCTCATCACGTCCAGCGCGACCGGGCAGGGCCTCGACGACCTGGCTCGCGAGCTCGCCCGCCGCGTGCCGCTGACGGAGCCCGTCCCGCAGGCGGCGGCCGCGCTCGCCGTCGAGGGGCTGGCGGAGCACAAGACGTTCCGGCCCGCCGCGCACCGCGACTTCGAGGTGCACCGCCAGGGCGACGGGCTGTTCGTCGTCAGCGGCGAGCCGGTCGAGCGGCTGCTCATGCGGCACGACCTCGAGAACGAGGAGGCCATGGCGCACGTCGAGGCGCGTCTCGCGCGGATGGGCGTGCTGCGCGCGCTGGAGGACGCGGGCTTCGAGCCCGGCGACGACGTCGAGATCGCGGGCGTCGTGTTCGAGCTGGAGTAGGACGAGCGCAGGACCGCATTCGTCTCGCCGTCATCGAGATCAACAATCGGCATGACATGCGTGCGGATCCGTGTATCTCGGCGCGGGGCGTCACCCCGGCCGCGACAGCTCAGCCGTAGCGACGCGCTGCGGCCTCGGCCGAGGCCGCGTAGCCACCCCCGAACAGCACCGCGTGCACGAGCAGCGGGAACAGCTGGTAGAGCGGGACCCGCTCCTCGTGTCCGTCCGCTCGGGGCCACACCTCGTCGTAGGCGGCCAGCGTCCGCGCTGACGGCGTCCCGAACAGCGCGAGCATCGCAAGATCGACCTCGCGGTGCCCGCCGTAGGCCGCCGGATCGATGAGCCACGGCCGGCCGTCCGCGCCGGCGAGCACGTTGCCGCTCCAGAGATCGCCGTGCAGTCGCGACGGAGGCTCCGGCGGGCCGGTGAGCGCGTCGATCCGCGCGCACACCTGCCCGACGACGTCGCCCAGCCCGACCCGGCCGGCGAGCGGCTCCAGGCGCCGCGCCGCATAGAACGACGGCCACTCCTCGGACGGGTCGTTCGGGAGCTCCAGCGGCCCGAGCCGCAGCGGCCGGGGCCCGCCGAACGACGGCGCGCCCGCGCGGTGCAGCGCCGCCAGGCCGCGCCCGAGCTCCTCCTCGCCGGCGGCGTCGAGCCGGCCGCGCTCGATCCACCGCAGCGCGAGCCAGTCGTCGCCGACCGCGAGCGGCTCCGCGACGCGCAGCGCGCCCGCGGAGGCCAGCCAGCGCAGCCCTTCCGCCTCGCCCGCGAACTCGCCCGGCGCGGCGCCGTCGCGGGTCTTCACGAACACCTCGGAGCCGTCCGCCAGCGTCGCGGCGTAGGCGTCGTTGAGGTCGCCGCCGCCCACCGGCCGCACTGCGACGACGTCGCGCCCGAGCCCCGCCGCGAGAGCCCGGCGCATCGCATCCGCGCTCGACACGCCCGGGAGCGTAGTGTCGGCACATGGCCCGTCGCCTCGCCGGCCTGCTCGACTGCGACCTGCCGATCCAGCTCGCGCCGATGGGCTGCGTCTCCGTCGGCGCGGCGCTGCCGCTCGCCGTGGCCAGGGCCGGCGGACACGCCATGTCGCCGCGCTCTTCCTGCCGCCCGCGGCGCTCGAGCCCGTGCTCGACGAGCTCGCGTCGTCGACGCGGGCCTTCGGGGTGAACTTCATCGTCCCGCTCATGGACCGCGACTCGCTGGCGCTCGTCGCCGGCCGGGCGCCCTACGTCGACTTCTTCCTCGCCGAGCCGGACCGCTCGCTCGTCGATCTCGTGCACGGTGGCGGTGCGGTCTGTGGCTGGCAGGTGGAGACGGCGCGGGACGCTGTCGCGGCGCAGGAGGCCGGGGCCGACGTCGTCATCGTCAAGGGTTGGGAGTCCGGCGGGCGCAAGGGGGTCGAGGGACCGACGCTGCTGCCGCTGCTGGACGCGGTGCTCGACGCGGTCTCCGTGCCCGTGATCGCCGGTGGAGGGATCGCCACGCCGCGCGGGGTCGCCGCTGCGCTCGCCGCCGGTGCCGCGGGCGTCCGGGTCGGGACGCGTTTCATCGCCGCACAGGAGTCCGACGCGCACCCCACGTGGCAGCGCGCGGTCGTCGAGGCGGACGCCGCGGAGTCCGTCGCGAGCATGGCGTTCAACACGGGCATGCCGGTGCCGGGTCCGCACCGCGTCCTCAGGCGTTCGATCGCGGCCGCCGAGGCGCTGGCCGACGAGAACGCGGGAACCGTCCGGATCGGCGCCGTCGAGATCCCGGCACAGCGCTTCGGGGCGGTGGCGCCGACCCGCGAGTCCACCGGTGCGATCGAGGCGATGCCGTTCTACGCCGGCCAGTCGGCCGGCGCGGTGCACGCGATCCAGCCGGCCGCGGAGATCGTGGAGGACCTGGCGTCGGGCGTCCGGTGACGCTCGCGTGGCACCATGTCGGCCGATGAAGATCCGTGCCGCAGTCCTCGAGCGCTTCGGCGAGCCGCTCGTGGTCCAGGACGTCGACCTCGCCGGCCCGGGCCCGGGTGAGGTCCTCGTGCGCCTCGCCGCATGCGGCGTCTGCCACACCGACATGTACACCGCCTCCGGCGTCGACCCGAGCGGCTACTCGCCGTGCGTGCTGGGTCACGAGGGCGCCGGCGTCGTGGAGGCGATCGGCGACGGCGTCAGCTCCGTGGCGGTCGGCGACCACGTCGTCACCCTCTTCTCGCCCCAGTGCCGCGAGTGCGTCAACTGCCGCAGCGGCAAGACGAACATCTGCCTGAAGATCCGCGAGCAGCAGGGCCAGGGCCACCTCCCCGACGGCACGACGCGCCTGTCGCGCGACGGCGAGGAGCTGCGCCACTTCATGGGCTGCTCGACGTTCGCGGAGGCGACGGTCATGCCGGAGATCGCGCTGGCGAAGATCTCGCCCGAGGCGTCCCTGGAGGCGGCGTGCCTGTTCGCGTGCGGACTGTCCACGGGCCTCGGCGCTGCGATGTACCGCGCCCAGGTCGAGGAGGGCAGCACGGTCGTCGTCTTCGGCGCCGGCATGGTCGGCCTCGGCGCCGTCGCGGGATCGCGGCTGCAGGGCGCCGCGCGGATCATCGTCGTCGACCTCTCCGAGGACCGCCTCGCGCTCGCGAAGCAGCACGGCGCCACGGACACGTGGATCGGCGGGGACGACACCGTCGACCGCGTCCTCGAGGAGACCGACGGGTTCGGCGCGGACTTCACCTTCGAGGCGACGGGCCTCGTCGGCGTCATGCGCCAGGCCGTCGAGTCGGCTCGCATGGGGTGGGGGACCTGCTGCGTCACCGGCGTCGCCGGCAAGGGCGAGACACTCGACATCGTCCCGCGCTTCCTGATCACCGGCCGCAAGGTCATGGGGGCCTCGTTCGGCGGCGTGAAGGGCCGCGACCAGGTCCCGCTGCTCGTCGACCGCTATCTCGCGGGCGACATCGACGTGGACTCCTTCCTCTCGCACCGGATCACGCTGGACGACGTGAACCGGGGCTTCGACCTCATGCACCACCAGGACGGCATCCGGAGCGTGATCGCCTACTCATGAAGATCGAGCGAACCGAGCATCCCGATTGGCTCTCCAACGCCTATCTCGTCTTCGACGAGCCGGGCGGCACGGGCGTGTTCATCGACGGCAACGACAACGTGGAGCCGCTCATCAAGGCGGCGCGCGACAACGACCTGCAGATCGCCGCGGTCCTGCTCACGCACCACCACCACGACCACCTCGCGGGGCTCGAGCGCCTGTCGGAGGAGTTCGGGGCGCCGATCCTGGCCCACGAGCTGACCGCGCGCGAGGTCGACGGCGTCGACCGCACGCTCACCGACAACGAGACCGTGAGCTTCGGCGGCCTCGACGTCGTGGCGCTCTTCACGCCGGGGCACGCGCCCGGGCACCTCGCGTTCCTCGTCAACGAGACCGACGTGTTCACCGCCGACGTCCTCTTCAAGGGGACGGTGGGCGGCACCCGCGCGCCGGGCGCGACCGGCTTCGCCGACCTCAAGGCGTCCGTCGAGCGGCTGCTGTCCCTGCCGGGCGAGACGCGCATCCACCCCGGCCACACGCTGCCCACGTCGGTGTCCGAGGAGCGCGAGGGCAACCCGTTCTTCCGCATCTGGACCGGTCGCGACCCCGAGGGCAGCGAGGAGTGCACGGTCCGCGGCGAGCCCGCGACGCTCGTCCTCTGGGCGCCCGACTACGACGGCACGAACAAGGCCTGGGTCCGCTTCCCGAACGGCGAGGACGCGATCGTGGGCGGCTCGCAGGTCTCTCGCTAGGGCGTCGGTGGCGCGCCTCGTCGTCAAGCTCGGCTCGTCCATCGTCGCCCACGACGACGGCGCGCTGCGCGTCGACGTCGTCGGGCGCGTCTGCGAGGAGGTCGCGCGGCGCCGGGCCGCGGGCGACGAGATGGTCATCGTCACGAGCGGGGCGATCGCGCGGGGCATGAACCTCATGCGCTTCGCGGTGCGCCCGACGGCGGTCGAGGACCTGCAGGCGGCCAGCGCGGTGGGGCAGGGCAAGCTCTACGCGGTCTACGACGGCCTGCTGCGCGAGCGCGGCGTGATGACGGCGCAGGTGCTGCTCACGTTCTTCGACATGAGCGCGCGGACGCACTACCTCAACGCACGTCAGACCCTGCGCCGGCTGCTGGACCTCGGCGTCGTGCCGGTCATCAACGAGAACGACACGACGACCACCGACGAGATCTCCTTCGGCGACAACGACTTCCTCGCCGCGCAGGTCGCGGTGCTCATCGGCGCGGACCGGCTCGTCCTGCTCACCGACACCGACGGCCTCTACACCGGCGACCCGCGCTCGGACGCCGGCGCGGCGCTCGTGGAGGAGGTCTCCGACTTCGAGGCGCTCGAGGGCATGCAGATCGGCCATGCGACCTCGCCGCTCGGCTCCGGCGGCATGCGCTCCAAGGTCGTCGCCGCCGAGATGGCCACGGCGGGCGGGATCGCGACGGTCATCGCCAACGGCCTGCGCCCCGACGCGCTGGCGCGCGCGCTCGACGGCGAGCGGGAGGGCACGGCCTTCCCGGCGCGGGAGAGCCGCTACTCGTCGTTCAAGCTCTGGCTGCGCTACGCGAAGTCGCCCCACGGCACGGTGCGGATCGACGCGGGCGCCGCCCGCGCGCTGCGCGAGGGCGGCACGTCGCTGCTGCCGGTGGGGATCGTCGGCGTCGAGGGGCGCTTCGACGTCGGCGACGCGATCGAGGTCGCCCACGAGGGGCACGTGATCGGGAAGGGCATCTCGAACTACACGGCCGCGGAGCTGCGCCAGGTGAAGGGCATGAAGAGCGCCGAGGTGCGCGATCTGCTCCCGCGGGCCACGGAGGAAGCCGTGCACCGGGACTATTTCGTCTTGGCGTAACCGGGCCGACTGCGTCGGCCTTGCGGATACGGCGCAGGGCGCCGTATCCGCGGGGAAGTGGCGCTCGGTACGCTCATGGCATGGCACTCGCCCAGCAGACCGTCGCCGACGTCTGCCTCGCGGCGCGCGACGCCTCCCGTGTCCTCGCCGGGCTGGACACCGACACGCGCGACGCGGCGCTGCTCGCGATCGCCGACGCCCTCATCGCTCGCGAGGGCGAGATCCTCGAGGCCAACGCCGCCGACCTCGTCAGCGGCCGTGAGGCCGGGCTGAGCCCCGCGCTGCTGGACCGGCTCGCCCTCGACCCCGCCAGGGTCGCCGCGATCGCCGACGGCACCCGCGCGATCGCCGCGCTGCCCGATCCCGTCGGGGAGGTCGTCGAGGGCAGGCGGCTGCCCAACGGGCTGGACGTCCGGAAGGTCCGCGTCCCGTTCGGCGTCGTCGCCGTCGTCTACGAGGCGCGGCCGAACGTCACGATCGACGCCGCCTCCCTGTGCCTGAAGTCCGGCAACGCCGTCGTGCTGCGCGGCTCGTCCTCCGCGATGCGCTCCAACGCGGTCCTGAGCTCCGTCGCGGCCGACGCGATCGCGTCCGTCGGCATCCCGGCCGCAGCGATCGGGCTCGTCGCCGGCGGCGGGCGCGAGGAGCTGCGCGAGCTGGCGACGCAGGACGGCGTCGTCGACCTCATCTTCCCGCGCGGCGGCGAGGGCCTGAAGAACGCGCTGAAGGAGGTCGCGACCGTCCCGGTCATCTACGCGGCATCCGGCAACTGCCACGTCTACGTGGACGCGACGGCGGACCTCGACGACGCGGTACGCATCATCGTCAACGCCAAGACGCAGCGCCCCGGCGTCTGCAACGCCGCCGAGACGCTGCTCGTGCACGCCGACGCCGCGCCGGCCTTCATCCCGCGGGCACTGCACGCGCTGCACGAGTCCGGCGTCGAGCTGCGCGTCGACGGACGCACGCGGGCGCTGGCCGAGCCGGGCCTGCGGGGCCATCTCCGCGACGCGATCGACTCGGACTGGGACGAGGAGTTCCTCGCGCTCGTGCTCGCCGTCGGCATCGTCGACTCCGCGAACGAGGCGATCGAGCACGTCAACCGCCACGGCTCGGGGCACAGCGAGGCGATCGTGACCCGCGACACGGCGGCCGCGCGGGCGTTCGAGCGCGGCGTCGACGCCGCGTGCGTCTACGTGAACGCGTCGACGCGGTTCACCGACGGCGGCGAGTTCGGCATGGGCGCGGAGATCGGCAACTCGACGCAGAAGCTGCACGCGCGCGGCCCCATCGGGGTGCGCGAGCTCTGCACGACGAAGTACGTGGTCGAGGGCGACGGCCACATCAGGTAGTGCGCGTCGCGATCCTCGGCGGCACGTTCAACCCTCCGCATCTCGCGCACCTGCTCTGTGCGTCCGAGGCGGCGGACCAGCTCGGCCTCGACCGGGTGATCCTCATGCCGGTCTTCTCGCCGCCGCACAAGGAGGTCCCCGAGGATCCGGGCCCGGAGGTCCGGCTGGAGCTGTGCGAGCTCGCGGTGGCCGCCGACGCGCGCCTGGAGGTATCGCGGCTCGAACTCGATCGTGGCGGCGCGTCCTTCACGGTCGATACCCTGCAGGAGCTGCATGCACGACATCCGGAGCACGAGCTGATCTTCATCGTGGGCGGCGACATGGCCGTGAGCCTTCCGACCTGGAAGGACCCGCGCGCGGTGCTCGAGCTGGCCAAGCTCGCGATCGCAGAGCGCTCCGGAGCCCTTCGCCGCGATGTCATCGAGCGGCTGACCGCCGAGTACGGCGAGGACGTGACCGAGCGCTTGGACTTCTTCGACATGCCCCGAATGGACGTCTCATCCTCCGAGATCCGCCGCCGCGTGGCCGCGGGGCGGACGATCCGCTACCTCGTGCCCGACGCGGTCGCGGACCACATCGCGTCGCGCGGCCTGTACGCGAGGAGCGTGGTCGCATGACCGAGCTGTCCTCCGAGCGGCTCGTCGAGGTCATCACCGAGCTCGCCGACGACAAGAAGGCGATCGACATCGTCGAGCTCGCGGTGCGCGACGCCGTCGGCTACACCGACTACTTCCTCATCTGCTCCGGCAACACCGAGCGGCAGGTCAAGGCGATCCACGACGGCATCCACCAGGGCCTCAAGGACGACCACGGCATGCTGCCGCGGCGCGTCGAGGGCCTCACGGAGTCGCGCTGGGTCCTCATGGACTACCTCGACGTCGTCGTGCACGTCTTCACGCCGGAGGCGCGGGACTTCTACCGCCTGGAGCAGCTCTGGGGCGAAGTCCCTGCCCGCGCCGTCGGTACGGCCGGCTAGTTCGACGTCGGGAAGTGCAGGTGGACCGCCTGCTCGGCCGCGTCCTTCGGCCAGCGGGCGGTGACGACCTTGCCGCGCGTGTAGAACTTCACGCCGTCCGGCCCGTGGACGCCGCGCTCGCCGAACAGCGATGACTTCCAGCCGCCGAACGTGTGGAACGCCATCGGGACCGGGATCGGCACGTTGATCCCGACCATCCCGACCTCGATCCGGCGCTGGAAGATGCGCGCGGCGCTGCCGTTCGTCGTGAAGATCGCGGTGCCGTTCGCGTAGGAGTTCGCGTTGATGAGGTCGATCGCGTCGTCGAGCGTCTCGACGCGGATGACGCCCAGGACGGGGCCGAAGATCTCGTCGGTGTAGATGTCCATCTCGGTCCCGACGTTGTCGAACAGCGTCGGGCCGACGAAGAACCCGCCGCCCTCGACGTCGAGCTCGCGGCCGTCGACGACCGCGGTCGCGCCGGCGTCGACGCCGTTGCCGATGTACCCCGTGACCCGGTCCTTGGCCTCCGGCGTCACGACCGGGCCCATCTCCGAGCTCGGGTCCAGGCCCGGCCCGACCTTGATGGCCTCGGCGCGCTCGCGCAGCTTCTCGACGAGCGGATCGGCCGCGTCGCCGACCGCGACGGCGATCGCGATCGCCATGCAGCGCTGCCCGGCCGAGCCGAAGCCCGCCGCGGTGAGCTGGTCGGCGGCGAAGTCCAGATCCGCGTCGGGGAGGACGATCGCGTGGTTCTTCGCGCCGCCCAGCGCCTGGACGCGCTTGCCCTGCGCGCTGCCGCGCTCGTGGATGTACTTCGCGATCGGCGTCGAGCCGACGAAGGAGATGGCGGCGACGTCCGGGTGGTCGAGCAGGGCGTCGACGGCGACCTTGTCGCCGTGGACGACGTTGAAGACGCCGTCGGGCAGCCCGGCCTCGGCGTACAGCTCGGCGACGAGGTTCGAGGCGGACGGGTCGCGCTCGGACGGCTTGAGGACGAAGGTGTTGCCGGTCGCGATGGCCAGCGGATGCATCCACAGCGGGACCATCATCGGGAAGTTGAACGGCGTGATGCCGACGCAGACGCCGAGCGGCTGACGGAAGGAGAACGAGTCGACGTCCGACGAGATCTGGTCGGAGTACTCGCCCTTGAGCAGCTGCGGGATGCCGCACGCGAACTCGGCGACCTCCATGCCGCGCATGATCTCGCCCTTGGCGTCCTCGACGACCTTGCCGTGCTCGCTGGCGATGATCCGCGCCAGCTCGTCCGTGTGCGCCTCGAGCAGGTTGCGGAACGCGAACATGATCTTCGCGCGGCGGCTGATCGACGTCTCGCTCCACGCGGGGAACGCGGCCTTCGCGGCGCCGACCGCCGCGTCGACGTCCGCGGGCTCGGCGAGCACGACCTCCGCCTGGGGCTGCCCGGTCGCGGGGTCCCAGACGATCGAGGTGCGCGTGGAGCTGCCGGTCGTCTCCTCGCCGCCGATCCGGTGCCGGATCGTCCTCGTTGCTGTCGTGCTCATCTGCGCCTACCGTCCTCGTTCGTTTCCTCTGCGACCAGTATGCCCCGACTGTGTGCCGGGTCGCACGTGCAGGGACGCAACCTCGTGGCACGCTACGGCCGATCGCCGTCGTGACCACGCGCATCGTCCCCTATGCGCCGGAGCATCGGCCCGGTGTCATCGCCCTGTTCGCGGCCGAGATGTGGCCGTCGTACACGCGTGACCCGATGCGGACCTGCGCGGCGCTGCGTGCGCCGGGCGTGACGTCGCTCGTCGCGCTGGACGACGATCGCGTGGTGGGCGTCGTCCAGGTGCAGAGCGACGGCGCCATCCAGGCGCACCTGTCGACGCTCGTGGTCGCCAGGGAGCACCGGCGGCGGGGCATCGGGCGCCGGCTGCTCGCCGACTCGCTGAGCGCCGCTGGGGGCGAGCGGCTCGACCTCCTCTCGATCGCCGACGACTTCTACGCCTCGATGACGAACCGCCGTTTCAGCGGCTGGCGACTGACCCGCGCCGACCTGGGTCTTCGCTGATCGCTTATATAAGGCGTGGCTGATACGATGCGCGGCGTGCACGCGTTCGACGTCCTCGGCGATCCCGTCCGCCGCCGCATCCTGGAGCTGCTCGCCGACGGCGAGATGACCTCCGGCGGCGTCTCCGACGTGATCCGGGACGAGTTCGGCATCTCCCAGCCGGCCGTGTCGCAGCACCTGCGGGTGCTGCGCGAAGCAGGCTTCGCGACCGTGCGGCCCGAGGGCGCCCGCCGCCTCTACGCGGTGAGCGCCGAGCCGCTGCGCGACGTCGACGACTGGCTCGGCCGCTTCCGCCGGTTCTGGACGCCGCACCTCGACGCGCTCGAGACCGAGATCGCGCGCGGCAAGCGACAGAGGAGGACACCCGGATGATCGACGTGACCGAGGAGATCAACGCCATCCGACGCACGGTCGGGTCGCGGACGCTCGAGGCAGGCGAGGCGCGGGTCATCACCGTGAGCCGCAGCTACGCCACGACGCTCGACGACCTGTGGGACGCGTGCACGAACGCGGAGCGCATCCCGCGCTGGTTCCTCCCGGTCAGCGGCGACCTGCGGGTCGGCGGGCGCTACCAGTTCGAGGGCAACGCCGGCGGCACGATCGAGCGCTGCGATCCGCCGCGCAGCGTCGAGGCGACATGGGAGTTCGGCGGCGACGTGAGCTGGGTGCAGCTGCGCCTCGTCCCCGAGAGCGAGGACCGCACGCGGCTGGAGCTCGAGCACGTCGCCCACGTCGACGAGGAGCGCTGGGCGGAGTTCGGTCCCGGCGCGGTCGGCGTCGGGTGGGACGGCGGGTTCTTCGGGCTCGGGCAGCATCTCGGGACCGGCGAGGGCGTCACGCCCGAGAGCGCCGCCGCCTGGACGGCGTCGGAGGAGGGCGTCGCGTTCATGCGCGGCAGCAGCGAGGCCTGGCGCGAGGCCAGCGTCGCCGCGGGCACGCCGGAGGACGAGGCGCGCGCCGCGGCCGACCGCACGACCGCCGCCTACACGGGCGTCACGTCGTCTTGATGAGCCCGCCGTCGATGACGTAGTTGGAGCCGGTGACGTTCGCGGTGCGGCCCGAAGCGAGCAGCACCGCGAGCGTCGCGACCTCCTCCGGCGTCGTGAACCGGCCGGTCGCGAACCCGCCGATGCTCGCCACGACCTGCTCGCGCGCCGTGTCGGCGTCGATCCCCGCGGTCCGGGCGACGGTGTCGGCGACGCCGCCCTCGCCCAGCCACAGGTCGGTGGCGACCGGACCGGGGGAGATGCAGTTCACGTGGATGCCCTTCGGCCCGAACTCCTGCGCCAGCGTCTTGCTGAGGTTGACGAGCGCCGCCTTCGCCGGCCCGTAGTCGACGGTGCCGGCGTCGGGCTGGAAGAACGCGTTGACCGACGCGACGTTCACGATCGCGCCGCCGCCCTGCTCGATCATGTGCGGCAGGACGGCGCGCGTCGCGCGCAGGGCGATGAAGAAGTTCATCTCCATCGCCCACGCGAACTCCTCGTCGCTCGTCCCGAGGAAGCCGTCGAGCCGCAGCCGGACCGCGCCGACGTTGTTCACGAGCACGTCGACGCGCCCGTGCTCGGCGACCGCGCGCTCCACGAGCTCCGCGGCGCCCCCGGGCGCGGCCAGGTCGACCGCGACGCCGGTGACGCGATCCAGCCCGTCGAGCGTCGCGGTGCTCCGCGAGCCGGCGACGACCAGCGCGCCCTCGTCGGCGAGGGCCTGGACGATCGCCAGGCCGATGCCCTTGCCGGCGCCGGTCACGACCGCGACCTTGTCGTCGAGCTGCAGATCCATGTGTGGCTCCTTGCGGGTTAGGGTGCGGCGATGGCGATCATCCTCCACCGCTGTCGCGCGACGTTCGTCAAGGTCGACGGGCACGCGTGCTGGCGAGTGCAGAAGGCGCTCGACGAGCAGGGCATCGAGTACACGATCGCCAAGGGCCCCTCGAGCAAGCGCAAGCGCGACGAGCTCGAGCGCATCTCCGGCCAGCGGCTCTATCCGGTGATCGAGTTCGTCGACGGCAACACCTACCGGGCCGACTCGGCCGAGATGGCGGAGCGCATCAGGAGCGGCAAGCTCTTCGAGGGACCCGCAGCGGGTTAGTGCCGCGTTTCGTCGTCCAGCAGCACGACGCGACGACGCTGCACTTCGACCTGCGGCTGCAGACGGACGACGTCCTGCGGTCGTGGGCCGTCCCCAAGGGCCCGTCGCTGGACCCCGCCGTCCGGAGGCTCGCCGTCGCGGTCGCCGACCACTCGCTGGAGGCAGGGGAGTTCGAGGGCGTCCACGAGGGCTCCCGGCGCGGCACCGGCGCGGTCATCGTCTGGGACGAGGGGGAGATCGAGGAGCTCCGCGACGAGGGCGACCACCTCTCGTTCACCCTGCGCGGGTCCAAGCTCGCGGGGCGCTTCGGCCTCACCCGGACGGGCGGGAAGCAGTGGGTGCTGGTGAAGGCACGCGACGACGAGGCGCGCCCGGGCACCGACGTGGTCGCGGAGCGGCCGGAGAGCGTGCGCAGCGGTCGGACCTGGGAGCAGGTGGCGGCGCTCAGGTCCCCGTCCGGGTGATCTGGATCGACGGCGTGCCGTCGAGGCTCCACTGCAGGTCGAACTGCACGGCGTCGGGCTCCGTCGCGTTCTTCGGCCCCAGCACGGCGACGGTGCCGGTGCCGTTCGCCGCGAGCGTGACCTGCAGGCCGGCCTTCGACGCATCGCTCACCGCGTCGGGGATCGTCGCGGTCGTCTGCGCGAGGACGGTCTCGCCGGTCGCGCCCGGCACGGCCAGGCGCACCTGGAGCTGCCCTGCCGCGGTGATCGCGGCCTGCGCGACGACGGTGCTCCCCGACGCGGAGACCGGCGCGGACTGCGCGGTGCGGGTCAGCGCCGACGGATCGTCCTCGGGCGGGCACCCGGCGTCACCGCCGAGGAGGTCGGAGATCACCGCGGTCGGGACGATGCCGCAGCCGACCTGCGCCGACCCGAGGTCGACGACCACCCACGTGCGCGTGCCGGCGAGGTTCACGAGCATCACGTACGCGCTCTGGAACGTGTCCTGGAACCGCTTGCGCGCCTGGATCTGCGCGTAGGCCCAGGACTTCTCGACCGTGCTGATGCGCCGGTGGGAGACCACGTAGCGGTTGCGGGGCACGCGGTCGATGCCACCCACCGTCGACGTCTGGACGGCGCGCGTGATGGCCGCGGCCTGGCTGCTCGTGGGGCGCTTGGACGCCGCGGCTCCAGGCGCGGCGATCAGCAGTGAGAGTGCGGCCGCTGCCGCGATGCCGGTGATCCGTCGCATCAGCCGACGGTCGCAGCTCCGCCCTTGTCGCGCACGTTGAAGGCCGCACGCCGCGCGTTGGAGCGCGTCGAGAACCCCTGGCCCGAGGACGCGACGGTCTGTCCGTTGCTCGACACCGCGCGCCAGCGGTGGTTGCCGCCCTTGTCGGCGTAGACCTCGAACTCCCACTTGCCGCACTTGGCGACGAAGTTCTTCGCAGCCGTCCGGGCGCTGCCGGCGGACGAGAACGCCTCTCCCGACGACGCCGTCGTCTGGCCGTTGCTCGAGACCATCCGCCAGCGGTGCTTGCCGCCGGTGTCCTTGTAGAGCTCACACCGCATCACTTGCCTCCTTCAACTGGTCGGAGAAGAACGACAGCGCCTTGCGCGTCTTCGTCTGCTGGTTCTCGGCGGACGCGATCCCGCGCTCGCCGAGGAACGCGCGCGTCTCGGCAGCGACCTGGAACGCCTCCGACGGCGCGCACTTCGTCGAGATCTCCAGGATCCGGTCGCCGTCGGGATACAGCCAGAGCTCGACGACGAGCTTGCGCCCGTACGCCGGCGGCGTGCCCTTCATCTTGAGCACGAAGATCGGGCCCAGCTCCACCAGGTCGTCGAGCCCGATGCCCTCCGGTGCGTGCTGGGCGTAGAACGCACGCTGCTCCTTCGTGAAGAGCTTGCGCAGCGGGGCGCCCCGCGCCCGGGACTCGCGGATCGCGTCCTGCGCGACCCCCTTGAAGGAACCCGAGCAGACGAAGCCGGTCGTCATGGCGTCGACCTCGACGACGAACTCGGGATGACGGCGCAGGCGCTTCGAGAGGTCAGGCGGCCGGACGGGACGCAGCTTGACGACCGTGTCGTCGCCCTTGCCCTGCACGCGCCGGGCGCGCACCACGACGCCCGCGCGCTCGAGCGCGAGGTCGGGCGTGTCGAAGAAGTGGACGAGGCGGACCTGCGCCTCGAGCGGATCGAGGCCGAGCGCCTCGACGGCGGAGCGCTGGTGGCTCGCGTCGACGCTGAGCTTCAGCTCGACGCTGTCGGCGTCCTTCACGAGATCGAGGAGCTCGACGAGCTGATTCTGGGCGAGGAGGGGCGCCGCGGCCGCGACGGTGTCGCTCATGCGCCGAGCATCCCGGGCGCGAAGGGGAAGGCGAATCACCCTCAAGGGGTGAATCGCGAGACGACACTCGATAAAGTGGTGCGATGTCGGCCGCCATCACCGCACGCGTCCATCGTCTCGACGTCGGACTGCTCGATGCCATCGAGTCCCAGACGTCGGCCGCCGACCGGCGGAGCCTCCTGGCGCTGCACGGGACGATGCTCACGATGCTGGGCACGTTCCGGTACCTGGAGATCGGCTCGCATCTCGGCGGCTCGCTCCAGGCGCTCGTCGCCGAGCCCGGCTGCACGCACATCACGTCGATCGACCCGCGCCCGCTCGTGCAGCCGGACGAGCGCCCGGAGATCGGCTACCGGTGGGAGTACGCGGACAACAGCACCGAGCGCATGCTCGCCCTGCTCGGGGCGGTGCCAGGCGCGGACGTCGGCAAGATCACGACGATCGAGCTGAGCACCGAGGACATCGACCCGGGCTCGCTCCCGCACCGGCCCGACCTGTGCTTCATCGACGGCGAGCACACGAACCGCGCCGCGCTGCGCGACGCGGAGTTCTGCCTCGCAGCGGTGGGGGACCGCGGCGTCATCGCGTTCCACGACGCCTGGGTCACGTCCGCGGGCATCCGCCGCTTCCTCGACCTCGCGCCCGCGGGGACCGTCGGGTTCACGATGCCGGACGGGCTCTTCGTGGCCGACATCGGCGGGCGCGGCCTGCTCGATGCGCCCGCGATCCGCGAGGCGATGACCCGCGCCCGCGGCGGGCGTCTGCGGCTCTGGGTCTGGAAGGCGGCGAACGCACGTCGCCTGCACGGCCGCCCAGTCGGACTCGTGCTGCGGATGCGCTACGGCCCTCGCGCCGCGTCGGTGATGCGCCGGCTCCGGGGGCTGAAGCACCGCGTGGGCTGACGTCCGTCACCATCGCAGGCCATGGCGACCGAGCCGATCGCGTTCCGTCCGCTGCGCCGCGACGACTTCGGACGTCTTGCGGCCTGGCTGGCCGAGCCGCGGGTCGCGCGGTGGTGGAACCACGACGTCTCGCCGGAGGCGATCGAGCGCGACTTCGGGACGAGCGTGGACGGCGGGGACGCGACGGAGATGTTCGTGGCGCAGCTCGACGGCGAGCCCATCGGGTTCATCCAGCGCTATCCGATCGCCGCCTACGCCGAGTACGTCGAGGAGCTCTCCCGCGTGTGTCCCGTTCCGCCCGGCGCGCTCAGCATCGACTACCTCATCGGCGATCCCGCCGCCCGGGGTCGTGGGGTGGGCGCGGCGATGATCGGCGCGTTCGTCGCCCAGAGCTGGGACGTGTATCCGGCCGCGCGGGACGTCGTCGTGCCGGTCGCCGCGGGCAACCACGCGTCCTGGCGCGCGCTCGAGCGCGTGGGCTTCGTCCGGATCGCGGAGGGGCCGCTGGAGCCCGACAACCCGATCGATCCACCTGACCACGTCGTCTACCGGCTCGCGCGACCGGCGACCTGACCCGGATGGACGGCAAGTGGGTGCACGGCGAAGCAGGCGCTGCTCCTTCGTGAACACCCTTCCGCGGCGGCGCGCCCGTGGCCGAGGCGCGTGCGAGGCCCTGGCGATCTCACAGGCCGCCGAATGCGCGACCGCAGGGCGGGTACGCCATCCTCATGATCAAGCGACTCCTGAAGCTCCTCGCACTCAAGAAGATGTTTGATGCCTTCCTCGCGAACGCCGCCGTCACGCCCAGCCGCGGACCGAGCGGGCTCGGGGAGAGCCTTCATCGGTGAAGGAGAAGCGAAGGCGGCGAGCGTAAGCTCGCGGTGTCGTACCGCACGGGGTTCTCTCCCTTCTTCCTACGCGCGCGCCATCCAGAGGGGCAGCGAGGACGGAGTGCCATGACCGTCGGATACGTGGCCCGAAGCAGCGGCCTGCAACACGACAGCGCCACCCGCAGACTCGACGAGGCGCAGGCCCGACAGCGTCGCCTGGTCGACCGGCTCGCGTCCACGCGCGAGCAGGCGTGTGCGCAGGAACGCCTGAGCGCCGGCCGCGCCGGCGTGGCGTCGCGGGACCAGTGGCTTCACTGGATCGACGAGGCCGAGTCGCTCGAGCCCTGGGCAGATGGCGAGTGGGCCCCCAGAGCCGACGCTCACTGGCCGAGGGCGGCAGCGCCGGGCCGCTCGCTGTCGCGCAGCATCCCGGTGCGCTCGTCGAGCTCGTCCACGACCTCGCCGGACGATGGGTCGGCGGCGTCGGCCGCGTCCTGGGTCGCGCCGGCGCTGCCGGCCTGCGTCGGCCCCCTCCGCCACGGCTCGCGGCGTTCGCCGAGGCGCACCTCGACAGCGCGGCGCTCATCGACGACTTCGAGCTCGCGGCATCGGAGGCGATCACGAACGTCGTCCTCCACGCCTACCGCGACCGCGACCGAGCCGGGCACGGTGACGGCCGGCATCAGCACCGACACGCGCCGGGCGCGTCGAGGTGATCGTGACCGACGGCGGCGTCGGCATGTCCGCGCGCCCCGACTCGCCGGGCGCCGGCCTCGGCCTGTCGATCATGGCCGCAGTGTGCGACCAGGTGACGATCGGTCCCGGAGCCGCCGGGAAGGGCACCGAGGTCCGCATGATCTTCGCCTTGCGCTGAGCTCTGAAGCTGAGCCGCGTGGCGGAGGGGACGCTGACGACCTCGCCACACGTCGGGTGGACGCGGGCCCGCCGGGAAACGCACGCCAGCGGGAGGGGGGCGGATCGGGCCCGCCCGCCGATGACCACGCCGTCGTCGTGCTCGCGGTTCTTCGTGGTTGGTCCTTGTCGAGTTGGCGTTCCGAAAGCGGCGCTTGGACGGTGAGGGCGAGTGACGCGCGCTCGGTTTCGAAGCGAGTACGCTGAACCGCAGAAGCAGATCACGCGCGGCGCTTCTGGATCCCGGAACGGGATCGCTTCCGCCCCGCCTCGATCGCCGCTCACGCTCGTAGCACCGGCGTGGTGACTCTCGGGAGACCTTCGAAGTCGGCGCCGCCGGTGCCGACATTCCTGTCGTGAGAGGAGTGCGTGCCATGAACGAGCACGCCGCCCCGTCCCTGTATCCGCTGCGGGTCGAGGGAGAGCTCGACGGCCACCTCAGCCGCTGGCTGTGGCTGGTCAAGTGGCTCCTGGTGGTCCCGCACGTCATCGTGCTCGTCGTTCCTCTGGATCGCGTTCGTGGTCCTGACCGTCGTGGCGTTCTTCGCGATCCTGGTCACCGGCCGCTACCCGCGCCCGATCTTCGACTTCAACGTCGGCGTGCTGCGCTGGAGCTGGCGCGTGGCCTTCTACTCCTACAGCGCGCTCGGCACCGACCGCTACCCGCCGTTCACGCTCGCCGACGTGCCGGACTACCCGGCGCGGCTCGAGGTCGACTACCCCAAGCAGCTCTCGCGCGGCCTCGTGCTCGTCAAGTGGTGGCTGCTCGCGCTGCCGCACTACCTCATCGTCGGCGTGTTCGTCGGCGGCGCGGTGGCCGGCGTCAACGCCGCCAGCGACGACGGGGGATGGAGCTCCGGCGGCGGCCTGATCGGCCTGCTCGTCCTGATCGCGGGCATCGTCCTGCTGTTCACCGGCCGCTACCCGCGCGGCATCTTCGACTTCGTCATGGGGATGAACCGCTGGTGCTACCGCGTCGCCGCCTACGCCTTCTCTGATGACCGACGCGTACCCGCCCTTCCGCCTGGACATGGGCGGCCAGGAAACGGTGCCCGACTCCGCCGGGATCGACGCCGTCAGCCCCAAGCCGGCGCTTGGGCTCCCATGACCAGGGCGGCTCGCGTCGGCGCTGTGTGCTGGGTGGTGGCGGCGGTTGCCTCGCTGCTTCTGGGCGCGGTGACCGCGTCGTCCGCGGCCGCCACTCCCCCCGATCGCGCGGCGCTCGCGCGCATGGACCGCGTCATCCACGACGGTATGGAGCGTTCGGGCGTGCCGGGCTTCGCCGTAGCCGTGGTGTCCGGGAACGACGTGGTGCACGCGCGGGGCTTCGGCGATGCCGGGGAGGACCGCCCCGTCACGCCGCAGACGCCGTTTCTGCTCGGGTCGGCCTCGAAGTCCTTCACGGCGCTGGCGGCGATGCAACTCGTCGACGCCGGCCGGCTCGACCTCGACGCGCCCGCCCGTCAGTACGTCCCTGAGTTCCAGCTTGCCGACCAGCGGGCCGCCGATCGCATCACGGTGCGCCAAGTGCTTCAGCAGACCACCGGGCTGCCGGCGACTGCGGGCGGCCCGATCGTCAGGAGCGCGGCCGACGGCACCGCTCTTGCAGCACTGCGCGAGCTGCACGGCGCGACGCTCGCCACGCCACCCGGGGCGGCGTTTGCGTACGCCAACGCCAACTACGTCCTGGCCGGGCTGATCATCGAGCGTGCCTCCGGCGAGCCCTACCCGCAGTACGTCCAGCGCCACATCTTCACGCCGTTGGGCATGCGCGACAGCTACGTCGCTCTCGACGCCGCGAAACGCGGCGGACTGGCGACCGGACACCGCTACTGGTTCGGCCTGAGCACGACCCACGGCCCGACCTTCCGGGCCGGCATCCAGTCCGCCGGCTATCTCATGTCCTCCGCGCAGGACATGGGCCGCTACCTCGCCATGTACCTCAACCACGGCGTCACCGCCGACGGCGACCGCATCGTGTCGCGACGCGGGCTGGCGACCATGCTCGCCCCAGGACGCCCGGGGAGGATGGGCGCCTGGTCCGACCACGCCGACGCGCGCTACGCCATGGGGTGGTACGTCGGAGGACCCTGGTCGGAGCCCGCCCAGCTCCATCCCGGCCGCGCGCCCGACTCGAGCGCCATGATCGTCATGTTCCCGCATCGCGCGCTGGCCGTGGTGACGTTGACCAACGCCGCGAACGATCTCACGCTGCCGGGCTATCCGGCCCCGGTCGACCGCGTTGAGCGAAACGCCGTCGACGTGCTCATCGGCGACCCGGTCGACACGGGCACCTCGCTGCATCGCTACTACCTGTACCTCGACCTCATCGCCCTCGCACTGCTCGCCGCCATGGCGTGGGCGATCGTCCGCGCCGTGCGCGCCCTCCGGACGCGTACGCGCCCCGGACCGCCGATGGCTCGCCATCGCCGGGGTCGTGACGCGCGCGGGCGGGGGCGTCCTGCTCGTGGCGCTGCCCGCGCTGACCTTCGGGTGGCGGGCCTCGTTCCTCTGGCAACCCGATGTGTTCACCGTCATCGCCCTCATCGGCGCCCTGCTGTTGGTCAGCGCTGCGTTGCGCCTCGCCCGGCTCGTGCGAGGCTCCCCTGAATCCGGGCAGGAAGGTCCGGTGTCCGACACGATGCCGACCGAGACTGACCCGACGCCGGCATTGGTCGCCCGATGACCCGGATCGCATTCCCCCAGACCACCATGACCCCCGCTGCCCGGAAGTGGGCTGCGGTCGGCGGGGCGGGCGCCTTCGCCCTCTACACATCGGTCCTGCGTCCCCGTCTCCAGTGGCTCGGCACGAGCGAACAGGAGCGCACGGCAACTTACCCCGGAGACGACCTGATCCCCGGCGGCCGTCGGTACGGCGCGATGGCGACCACCATCGCGGCGGCGCCGGAGCGCGTCTGGCCGTGGCTGGTCCAGATGGGGTGCGACCGCGCCGGCTTCTACAGCTTCGACCGCTTCGACAACGGCGGCCGACCGAGCGCCGATCGCATCCACCCGCAGTGGCAGGACCTGCGGGAGGGCGACCGCATCGCTTCGGTCCCCGACGCCAGCCGTTGGTTCGATGTCGCGCTCCTGTTGCCCGAGCGTGCGCTCGTCCTGCGGGCCTCGCTGACCATCCCGGCGGCGCACAACTTCGACCCGGCGGACAGACTGCCCCGCGCATACAGCGACAGCACCTGGGGCTTCTTCCTGCGACCGACCGGCGACGGGCACACGCGACTGGTCGTGACCGGCAAGTCGCGCGGGAATCCCCACGCGCTCGTCGCCGCCGCCAACTGGCTGCTGTGGGACCCGGCCCACTGGATGATGCAGCCCCAGCAGTTCCGCGGGCTGCGCCGCCGCGCCGCCTCCACGCCCGAAGGCCCTGGCGCCGGGCCGGCGACCGAGGGCGCCGGCCCCTCGGACGAGAGCGTCCTCGACAGCGCAACGGTGCCCGCCCGATGCCACGCTGGGTGACACGCCTGCACGCTTGGATCCTTCGGCTCTCGAGCGGACGGGTCCTCGGGCGCATGGGCGGTCAGCCGGTCCTGCTGCTGCAGACCATCGGGCGCCGCTCCGGGCGGACCCACACCACTCCGGTGCAGTACCACTACCTGGCAGACGGCGACACGTTCGTCGTCGTGGCGTCCAACGCAGGCGCCCGCCGGCCACCGGCGTGGTATCTGAACCTGCAGGCCGACCCGCACGCCCACGTAGATGTCGCTGGCCGCGGCGTCGACGTTCGGGCGCACGAGGCGACCGGGCAGGCGCGCGCAGAGCTCTGGCAACGCCTGACGACTGCCAACCGCTACCTGGAACGCGCCGCGCGAAAGGCCGAACGCGACCTGCCCCTCATCAATCTCGTTGCCGCGACGCCGAGGACTCCGCGGCAGGCCGCTGACCGCTCATGACGACGACGCCTGCCCCCACGCGCCGCTTCACCTCGGACACGCTCGCGGATCTCGACGAACCTGTCCGGCGCTACTTCAGCCACGCCATCAGCGACGGCGCCCCTCTCTCCGACGGTGTCCGCGTGGCGATGAGCGGGCGCATCAAGGTCGGCGTGTGGCTCGCGTTCACCGCTGAGCAGACGGTCGACGGCCGATCCTTCACCTGGCGAGCCCGCGTTGGGCAGGGGTCGGTGACGCCCCTGCGCGTCGCCGACCACTACGCAAACGCCGCCGGCAGCACCGAAGGCCGCCTGCTCGGGCGCGTGACCCTGTTTTCGTCCCACGACGACAACACGGCCCGCTCGGCGGCCACGCGCGCGGCGATCGAGAGCGTCGTGTTCGCGCCGCACAGCGTGCTCCCAGACCGCGGCGTGACCTGGCGAGCCGAGAGCAGGAACGTCATCGTCGCCCGCTTCGACCTGCCGCCCGAGCAACCCGAGGTTCGCCTGCGCCTCGACGACCATGGCGCGATACGAACCGTGACCGCTCAGCGTTGGGGCAACGCCGGCCGGAAGACCTTCGGGTACATCCCGTTCGGCGGCGACGTCCACGCCGAGCGCCGCTTTGGCGACCTGCTGCTCCCCAGCACTCTCAGCGTCGGCTGGTGGTTCGACACGCCGCGCTACGCGCCCTTCTTCCGGGCCGACATCACCGCCGTGACCCCAACGATCTGATCCAGCACGGCCATGCGCAGTGCGCGCTGCGGGCGCTCGTCAACGGCGAGGAGTGGGCACGGGCGGGCGCCAAGGTGTCCGAAGCGGGCGTCGAGGCCAAGTCCGCGCAGGCTGCTGACGACGAAACCCCCGCCGTAGCGGGGGTTCCGTGAAGTGGAGCTAGGGGGGCTCGAACCCCCGACCTCCTGCATGCCATGCAGGCGCTCTCCCAGCTGAGCTATAGCCCCAGGCGGTCGGACGCCATGGTAACACCGGGTCGCCGGAGGCCCTGCGGGTGGGCGCGAGCGCCCGCACGTGGTCGGACGCGCCGCGCTCGTATCCTCTCCGCCGAGATGGCCGACCACCGCTACGACCCGTCCGAGATCGAGCCCCGCTGGCAGAAGGTGTGGGCGGACGAGCACACGTGGGAGGTCGCCAACGACTCCGACGACCCACGGCCGAAGTCCTACGTGCTCGAGATGCTGCCGTACCCCAGCGGCGAGCCGCACATCGGGCACCTGAAGGTCTACTCCGTGGGCGACGCCGTCGCGCACTTCCATCGGCGCACGGGACGCCGGGTGCTGCACCCGATGGGCTACGACGCGTTCGGCCTGCCCGCCGAGAACCACGCGATCCGCACCGGCCAGCATCCCCGCGAGTCGACCGAGGAGGCGATCGCCTCCTTCCAGAAGCAGTTCCGCGAGTGGGGCATCTCGATCGACTGGACGCGCGAGTTCGGCACGCACGAGCCGCGCTACTACCGCTGGACGCAGTGGATCTTCCTCCAGCTGTTCAAGCACGGCCTCGCCTACCGCAAGGAGTCCGCGGTCAACTGGGACCCGGTCGAGGAGACCGTGCTCGCCAACGAGCAGGTCATCGACGGCCGCGGCGAGCGCTCCGGCGCGCTCGTGGAGGTCCGCCAGCTCGAGCAGTGGTTCTTCCGCATCACCGACTACGCGGACCGCCTCGTCGCCGACCTGGACACGATCGACTGGCCCGCGCACGTCAAGCGGATGCAGCGCAACTGGATCGGGCGCTCGGAGGGCGCCGAGGTCACGTTCCGCTGCGAGGAGCTCGGCGTCGACTACCCGGTCTTCACCACGCGGCCCGACACGCTGTTCGGCGCGACGTTCTTCGTGCTCGCGCCCGAGCACCCCGACGTCCTGCGACTCGCCGCCGGCACTCCCTACGAGGAGGAGGCGCGGGCGTACATCAACCGGGTCGTGAGCGAGGACCGCGAGGAGCGCGGCGACGCGGCCCGGCCGAAGACCGGCGTCTTCCTGGGCCGCACCGTGACCAACCCGGTCAACGGCCGCGAGCTGCCCGTCTACGTCTCCGACTACGTGCTCATGGAGTACGGCACCGGCGCCCTCATGGCGGTGCCGGCGCACGACGAGCGCGACTACGCCTTCGCGGAGACGTACGGGCTGCCGATCGAGCGGGTCGTGGAGGGCGGCGACGGGCTGCCCTACACCGGCGACGGCCCGCTGGTGAACTCGCACCCCGACTTCGACGGTCTCGGCAACCGCGAGGCGCTGACGCGGATCGTCGCCTGGCTCGAGGACCAGGGGCGCGGACACGCGTCGGTCAACTACCGGCTGCGCGACTGGCTCATCTCCCGCCAGCGCTACTGGGGCTGCCCGATCCCGATCATCCACTGCGAGCGCGACGGGCTCGTCCCGGTCCCCGAGGACCAGCTCCCGGTGCCGCTGCCCGACGTGCAGGACTACAAGCCCAAGGGACGCTCGCCGCTGGCGGCCGCCGAGGACTGGGTGAACGTCACCTGCCCGACGTGCGGCGGGCCGGCGAAGCGCGAGACGGACACGATGGACACGTTCGTCGACTCGTCCTGGTACTTCCTGCGCTACTGCGACGCCCTGAACGACCAGGCGCCGTGGGCCCCCGAGACGATCGACATGTGGATGCCGGTCGATCAGTACATCGGCGGTGTCGAGCACGCGATCCTCCATCTGCTCTACGCGCGCTTCTTCTGCAAGGCCCTGACGGACCTCGGGCTGCTCGACGTCAACGAACCGTTCCAGGCGCTGTTCACGCAGGGGATGGTCAACTACCTGAACCCGCGCACGGGCCATACGGAGAAGATGTCGAAGTCCCGTGGCAATGTTGTCTCACCTGCGCCGATCGTGGAACGGTTCGGTGCCGACACGGCACGCTGTTACATCCTCTTCATGGGGCCGCCGGACCAGGACGCCGGCTGGTCCGACGACGGCGTCGAGGGCATGCATCGCTTCCTGGGGCGCCTGTGGCGGACGGCCGCCGAGGCCGCCGACGAGCTGCCCGACGAGCCGATCCCGGCGACGGGCGACCTCAACGCCGACGCGCTGCGGATCATGCGCAAGGCCCACTGGGCGATCGACAAGGTCACCGCTGATCTCGCGGGGCGCTTCGCGTTCAACACCGCGATCGCGGCGGTCATGGAGCTCGTCAACGAGGTCACGCCGGCCAAGCGCGGCGAGGCCCAGCCCGGGGTGGTGCGCTTCGCGCTGGCGACCGCCGCATCGCTGCTGTCCCCCTTCGCGCCGCACGCGTCGGCGGACGCCTACGACCTCCTCACCGGCGACCGCGTGTGGGAGCAGCCGTGGCCGACCGCCGATCCGGCGTTCCTGGAGACGGAGACGTTCGAGCTGGTCTGTCAGGTCAACGGCAAGGTCCGCGACCGGCTGCTGGCCCCGGCGGCGGCGGACAAGGACGAGCTCATCGAGCTGGCGCTCGCCGCGCCCAACGTGCTCGCGCACGTGGACGGCAAGCAGGTCGTGAAGACGATCGTCGTCCCCGGCCGGCTCGTGAACGTCGTCGTGCGGTAGCGCTCAGGCGCTCGCGCGCCCGCGCGACCAGATGTCCGCGCACTCGAGGCAGACGGTCTCGGGGACGAGCCCCGCGCGCATGCCGAGCCGGAAGATCTCGCAGCCGAGGCACAGTCCCGCGAACGCCTCGAGCGACGCTGCCGCGGCCAGCACGAGCAGGACGACGGTCGCTGCGGTGTCGAGGCCGAGGACGAGGCCGAGCACGAGGGCGGCGGTGGACATCGCGGCGCCCATGGCCTGCGCGAAGCGCTTCGGCGGGCCCGGGACGATCTTCGGCGCTCCGAGCCGGGGTGCGATCACCCGTGTCGCGAGCTGGCCGAGCGGGGAGAGGCGCGGGCCGGTGAGCACGCGCGCCCAGAAGCCGTAGGCGAGCGGGATCGTCAGCCAGAACGCGCCGGTCGCGGCGGTGAGGAGGGCGAGGACGACGACGCCCGCGGCCACCGTGCGGGCGGCCTTCTCGTTGACGGTGCGGGGGAAGCCGATGAGGTTCGCCATGGCCGTCCCAGTGTAGTCCCGATATCCGATCGGGAATCCTGAGTCTGAGTTGGCGCTCGTTCGCGCGTCTCTTGTCACATCTGCGTGCTGATCCGTGACGGGCTCGTACTTAGCGTCCGGCCCGTGCCCGATCTCGATCCCCGTCGCATCGCGCTCCTGGCAGCGGTCGTGCTCGCGGTCGTCGTCATCGGCGTCCGGGGGATGGGTGGCGGCGGGCCCGGCGCGCCGCCGGCGGCGACGCTGCCGGTGCAACCGACGGCGGCGACGGGGACAGGTCGGCGGCCAGGTCACCGTGCATGTCGCGGGTGCGGTGGAGCATCCGGGCGTGTATCGCCTGCGGCGCGGCGAGCGCGTCGACGACGCGGTGCGTCGCGCGGGCGGCCCGGCTCGCCGTGCAGATCTCTCGGCGGTGAACCTCGCCGCCGTCGTGGAGGACGGCAGGCAGGTGCTCGTGCCGACTCGCGCGCCCGCCGGGAGCGCGCCGGGGACGACGTCGCCGGGGGCGACGCCCGCCAAGGTCAACCTCAACACCGCGACGCCCGAGCAGCTCGACACGCTCGCGGGTGTCGGCCCGGCGACGGCGGCGAAGATCCTGGCGTTCCGCGAGCAGCACGGAGGGTTCGGCTCCGTGGACGAGCTCGGCGACGTGCCCGGGATCGGCGAGGTGCGCCTCGAGGCGCTGCGCGACCTGGTGACGGTGTGAGGGCGTGGCTCGACGATGCGCGGCGCCATCCGCGGCACCTCCTGCTCGGAGGTCTCGTCGCCGGGCTGGTCATCGGGGCGGCGGCCCCGGGCGGGTGGCCGGTGGCGGCGGTCGCGGGGGCGCTGGCCGTGGCGGGTGCGAGCCCGTGGCTCGCGCTCTGGGTGCGCGGTGGGCCGCCGACGGCTGCCGTGCTCGGTGCCGGGATCGTCGTGGCGATCGCGGTCGGGGCCCTCGTCGCGCACGCGCGCACGGATGCGATCGACGCGACGACGCTGACGCCGCTCCTCGGGCGCCAGGTGCACATGACGGCGACGGTCCTCGAGCCGCCGGAGCGCACGGCGTGGGGGACGGTGCTCGCCCCGGCCGAGCTGGGCAACGGCGAGCGCGTGGTGCTGCGGCTCGCGTCGCACGGCGGGGTCCGCGCGCGCTGGCCGCGATCGCCGACGGGCGCCGAGGTCAGCGTGCGTGGGCGGATGCTGGCGCTCGGTCCTGCCGACGAGCACGAGCGGCGTCGGGGCGCCCACGCGCAGATCTCGGTCGACCGGCTCGAGCCGACCGGTCGCCGGCGAGGCGGCGTCACGGGCGCGCTGGACGGGGTGCGACGGCGCGCGGAGGAGGCGCTGTCGGGCGCCCTGTCGCCGAGCGCGGCGGCGCTCGGGCGCGGGATGGTGCTCGGGCAGGACGACGCCCTCGCCGAGGACGTCCGCGAGGACTTCCGCACGAGCGGCCTCGCGCATCTGCTGGCGGCCAGCGGGACGAACGTGGCGCTGCTCGCCGCGCTCGTGCTCGGCGTCGCCACTGCCGCCGGCGTCGGCCTCACGGGCCGGCTGCTCCTCGCGATCGCGGCGGTCGCGGCGTACGTGCCGCTGGCCGGCGGCGGCCCGTCGATCCAGCGCGCGGGCGTCATGGGCGGCGCCGCCCTGCTGGCGATGCTCGTCGGACGGCCGTCGTCGCGGTGGTATGCGCTGCTGCTCGCCGCCGCGGCGACGCTGACCCTGAACCCCTACGCGCTGGGCGACGTCGGGTGGCAGCTCAGCTTCGCCGCCGTCGTGTCGCTGTTGGCGGTCGGGCCGCGCCTCGCGCTCTCGTTGCGCCGGGTGGCGCCGCGGCCGGTCGCCGAGGCGCTGGCGCTCACGCTCGCGGCGACGGCGGGCACCGCACCGCTCGTCGCCCTGCACTTCGGGCGCCTGTCGGTCGTGTCGGTCGGCGCCAACCTCCTCGCCGCGCCGGTCGTCGCGCCGGTGATGTGGCTCGGTGCCATCGCGGCGACGCTCGGACAGGTGGCGCCGGCGCTGGCGTGGCTGCCCGCGTGGCTCGCCGGCCCGCCGCTCGGCTATCTCGGCTGGCTGGCGCGGACCGCGGCGCGCATGCCCGGCGCGGAGGCGTCGGTCGCGCTGACGCCGGTCGGGGCGGCCGCCGTCTACGCCGTCGCGGCCGGCGTGTTCGTCGGCGCGCGGGGCCCGTGGGCGCCGCGGCTGCGTCGGACGACGCGGCGGACCCGGGTCGCGGCCGCGATGGCGGTCGTGCTGGCGCTGGGCGTCGGGGCGGCCCGAGCGCGGGGTCCGGGCCCGCCGGACGGCCTGGTCGTGTCGTTCCTGGACGTCGGGCAGGGCGACGCGACGCTGATCCAGCACGGTGAGCACGCCGTGCTCGTCGACACCGGGAGGCCGGGCGGCCCGATCGTGCGCAGGCTGCGTGAGGCCGGCGCGCGGCGGCTGGACGTCCTGGTCCTGACGCATGCGTCGGCCGACCACGACGGCGGTGCGGCGGCGGTGCTCCGGGCCGTGCCGGTGGGGGAGGTGCTCGACGGCGGGGAGGTGACGCAGAGCACGGCAGGGTTGCGCGCGGCAGCGGCCGAGGCCCGCGCGCGGCGCGTGGCGCGGGTCGCCAGCGACGCCGGCCAGACCGTGCGTGCCGGGCCGATCACGGCGCGCGTGCTGTGGCCGCCGCGGTCGCGTACGGCGGGGCGCGATGCCGACCCGAACCTCCGCGCGACCGTGCTGCACGTCTCCGACGGCGCGTTCGACCTGCTGCTGAGCGCGGACGCCGAGTCCGAGGTGCTGCGGCGGATCGAGCTGCCGGCGATGGAGGCGATGAAGGTCCCGCACCACGGCAGCTCCGATCCGGGGCTGCCGGAGGTGCTGGGGCGACTGCGCCCGCAGGTCGCGGTGATCCCGGTCGGGCGCAACACCTACGGGCACCCGGCGCCGAGCACGGTCGCGGCGCTGCGGGCGGCCGTGCCGGTGGTGCGGCGCACGGATCGCGACGGGACTGTGCGACTGCACGTCGACGACGGGCGGATGCGGGTGGACGCGAGCCGATGAGGCGCGCCGCCCGGGCGACGGGCGCATTCCCGCCCCGAGGCGACGAACCACGTCCGCACGACCGGGAGCGGCTCACAGCTCCAACTCCAGCCCGTCGTGAGCGACCTCGGCGCCCGCGCGCAGCACCGCGTCGCGCTCCGGCGAGCGCTCGAGCAGCACCGGGTTCGTGTTGTTGACGTGGATCAGGATCACGCGGGGTCGCCCGAGCTGCGCGAGTGCCTCCAGCGTCCCTCCCGGGCCGGAGAGCGGCACGTGACCCATCTGCCGCGCGGTACGCGACGAGATGCCCAGCCGCACAAGCTCGTCGTCACGCCAGAACGTGCCGTCGACGAGCGCGACGTCGCTCGTGGCGAGGCGGCCGAGCACGTCGTCGTCCCAGCGCGCGAGCCCGGGCACGTACGTCAGCACGCCGCCGGTCGAGCGATCGCGGAAGACCAGGCCGGTGGCCTCGACCTCGACGCCCGACCCGGCGAGGTAGCGCGGCGCGTCACCGCCCGCGGCGAACGACTCGATCTCCAGTGAGGACCCGTCCAGCGCGACCGCGCGACCGCGCTCGATCGTCCGCCACTGCACTCCGCAGTACTCGGCGAGGATCGGCAGGACCGGATAGCCGTCGGTCAGCGCGTGGCGGACCTCGTCGCTTCCGTAGACGTGGATCGCCTCTGAGGACTCGCGCAACAGCAGCAGGCCGGCCGTGTGGTCGATCTCCGCGTCCGTCAGCAGGACCGCCGCAACGGGCGCGGCGCGTACGTCCTTCGCACGATCCGCGGGCAGTCCCTCGAGCTGCTGGCGCAGGTCAGGCGAGGCGTTGGCCAGGAACCACGGACCCTCCGCGCCGCGAACGGCGATCGACGACTGCGTCCGGGGCCGCGCGGCGGTTCCCCTGCGGGCCGCCTCGCATGTCGGACAGCGGCAGTTCCACTGCGGGAAGCCCCCGCCGGCGGCGGAGCCGAGCACCCGAACGCGCACCGCGCCATGATAGAAACAGACGATGACCTGCGCGGTCATGCACACGCCGATCGCCTGCTCGGATCGATGAAGGTCGAGCTCACGACCGCGAAGCCCAGCGAAGTCGAGGCGGACGTCCTCGCGCTCGCGGCCGGCGGTCTGGGCGTTCGCCGGCTCGACGCCCACTTCGGGGGGCGCCTGGTGCGCTCGGCGGCCGACGCGGATCCGATCGCGGTGGTGCAGGTGGGCCACGAGCTGCGCGCCCGCCGCATCGCACTCGTCGCGACCGACGGGCTCGACCCGGAGGATCTGCGCACGGCCGCGGCTCGGGTGGTGCGCGCGCACCGCGGCGTCGGCACGATCGCGTGGGCGGTCGACGACACCCTGCCGATGGCCGAACACCGCCAGGTGCAGGCGATCGTGGAAGGCGCGGTCCTCGGCAGCTACGACGCGGGACGGTGGCGGAGCGGCGCCCCCGCACGCGGACCGGAGCGCTTCGTCATCTGCGGCGCCGACGCGGGTCACGCGGAGATCGCCGCCCGCGCCGAGGTCGTCGCACGGTGGACGAACGAAGCCCGCGAGCTCGTCGACGGGCCGCCGAACGTCGTCACGCCCGCCGCTCTCGCCGCGCGCGCGGCGAGCCTCCCGGGCCTGCGCGTCGACGTGCTCGATGCGGTCAGCCGATGGCCTGCCCGCGCTCCAAGCCGTGGGCGGCTCGAGCGCGCAGCCGCCGCGTCTCATCGTCATGCGCCACGAGCCGCCCGGGTCGCCGGTCCGGCCACGCCTCGCACTCGTCGGCAAGGCCGTCACCTTCGACGCGGGCGGGTACTTCCTCAAGCAGCAGTCCGACATCGTGCGCCAGAAGGGGGACATGGGCGGCGGTGCGGCGGTGCTCGCCGCGCTCGGCGCCATCGCCGAGCTCGAGCTGCCCATCGCCGTCGTCGGCGTCCTCGCCGCATGCGAGAACATGGTCGGCCCCGACGCGATCCGGCCGTCCGACGTCATCACGACGGCCGCGGGCCTCACGGTGGAGGTGACGAACCCGGACGCCGAGGGCCGGCTCATCCTCGCCGACGCTCTGTGGTACGCGCGCCGACAGGGCGCGACGCACGTCATCGACCTCGCCACCCTGACGGGCGCCATGCGCGCGGGGATGGGCGACCTCTTCGCCGGCGTCTTCGGCAACGACGACAACTGGCGCGACGCGATCGTCGATGCGGGCACCGCGGTGGGCGACCTGGCGTGGCCGTGGCCGATGCACCCGCGCTACCACCGCCTGCTCGAGTCGCGCGTGGCCGACCTGCGCAACACGTCGGGGCGGCCGTACGGTTATCCGATCACGGCCGCGGCCTTCCTCGAGCGCTTCGCCGGCGAGGGCCCGTGGGCGCACGTCGACATGCTCGGGCCCGCGCTGCTCGACGACGACCGGGGCGACGCGTTCGGCGCCGGGGCGAGCGGCTACGGCGTGCGCCTGCTCGTCGAGGTCGACGTCGCGGCTGGCCGCCGCGCTCCAGCGCCCCGTGAGGGAGCGGACCCTCGACGCGTTCAGACGCCAGCAGGCCGAGGACGACGACTAGGACTGCGCGTCGTCCGGTACGTGAACTCGTCGGTCTGCGCCAGGTCGCGGGCCGCGACGACGGTCGTCGTGGTGCGGCGAGAACCGGCACACGGGATCGGTGGCGGCCGCGTCGCCGGTGAGCCGGAGCGCCTGGCAGCGGCAGCCGCCCCAGTCCTCCTCCTGACGCCCGAGCGGGCACGAGCGGCACGGCTCCTGCATCCAGTCCGTGCCGCGGAAGCGCGCGAACGCATCCGACTCGTTCCAGATCCACCCGAGGGAGCGCTCGCGCACGTTCGGGAACGTCAGGCCGGGGATGGTCGCGGCGGCCTGGCACGGGAGCGCCTCACCGTTCGGCGCGACGAGGATCGCGGTCCGCCCCCAGCCGCCCATGCACGGCTTCGGCAGGTCCTCGTGCAGGTCCGGGAGCACCCAGAGGACGGTGATCCGCGGCCCGACGCGCTCGCGGAAGCGCCGCACCGCCTCCTCGCCGCGCTCGAGCTGCCCGCGCGTCGGCATGAGCGCGTCCTGGTTGGCGACGGCCCACCCGTAGTACTGCGTGTTCGCGAGCTCGAGCCGCTGCGCGTCGAGCTGCTCCGCGAGCACGAGGATCTCCTCGATCCGGTCCAGGTTCTGGCGGTGCAGGACGCAGTTGATCGTGAGCGGGAAGCCCAGCTCGCGCGCCGCGCGCGCCGCCGCGAGCTTCTTCTCGAACGACCGGACGCCGGCGATCCGGTCGTTCTCCGCCGGATCCGGGCTCTGGATCGAGACCTGGACGTGGTCGAGCCCCATCTCCTTCAAGCGTGCGGCGCGCTCGCGCGTCAGGGTCGTGCCCGCGGTCACGAGCGTCGAGTACAGCCCGGCCTCGCGCGCAGCCGACACGAGCTCGTCGAGGTCGCGGCGCACCATCGGCTCGCCGCCGGTCAACGCCAGCTGGACGACGCCCAGCGCCCGCGCCTCCCGGAAGACCCGGGTCCAGTGCTCCGTCTCGAGCTCGGCGCGCCAGCGGTCACCGCCGATGTCGACCGGGTTCGAGCAGTACGGGCAGTGCAGCGGGCACCGGTAGGAGAGCTCCGCGACGAGCGTGTAGGGCCTAGGCGGCGGCATCGACCACCAGCCCACGCTCGCCCAGGCCCTCGAGCAGCTCGCGCACGTCGTCGGTGACGTCGGCGCCGGCGTAGCGCACCGAGAGCGCGGTGGCGATCTCCTCGAGCGAGCGCTCGCCGTCGCACAGCTCGAGCACCCGGGCCGCGGTCTCGTTCAACCGCACGGCGCCCTCCGGGATCAGCAGCAGGTGCTCCTCGCGCACGTCGTCATACGTCAGACGAGCTCCGTCGGCGAGCCGGGGCCGGCTCCTCACGCCGACGCCTCGGCGTGGGTGTCACCGTGCTCGATCGCGTCCAGCTGCGCCCACAGCAGCTCCGTCTTGAACCGGAGCGCCGCGACGGCGCGCTCCTGCTGCTCCCGCGTCACGCAGCGCTCCACGACGAGCCGCAGCGCGTACTCCGCGTCACGCGGCGCCTGCACGAGCCGGTCGCGGAAGTACTCCAGGCCGGCCGGATCGATCCACGGGTAATGCGCCTCGAGTGATGCGAGGCGGACACGGATCGCGCTCGGGCCGAAGAGCTCCGTGAGCGAGGATGCGACCGCCTCGATCCATGGCCTGCGGCGGGCGAAGTCCACGTAGGCGTCGACGGCGTAGCGCACCGCCGGGAGCACGTGCCGCTCGGACTCGAGCTCGTCCCGCGCCACACCGAGCGTCTCACCGAGCCGCAGCCACGACTCGATCCCGCCCGTGCCGGGGGCCGTGCCGTCGTGGTCGGTGATCCGCTTGACCCACTCGCGACGCACGTCGACCTCGGGGCAGTTCGAGAGGATCGCGGCGTCCTTGATGGGGATGCACCGTTGGTAGTAGAAGCGGTTGGCGACCCAGCGCTGCAGCTCCTCGCGCGTGAGCTCGCCCGCGTCCATCCGCACGTGGAACGGGTGGAGGTTGTGGTAGCGCGTCCCCTGCGCGCGGAGCCGCTCGACGAGCTCGTCCGCGCGTCCACGGGCCGGCCGTCGATATGCCAGCAGCGGGCAGGTGCCCGGGGCCACGCCGGACTTCGGTCGTCGTCCCTACCGCTTGTAGAGGTAGGAGGTGACCTCGGAGCAGAGGTCGATGACCTCGAACTCAGGCTTGATCCATGTCATAGGCGCCTCCTGTTCTTCGTTCACTGCAACGTTGGGCTTCATCGCGGGGCTAGTCCTCGGGCAGCGCGAAGACGAACAGCGAGCTCCCCTGGCGCGCCCCGAGCATCCCGGGCAGGAACCCCTCGGTCCATGCGCCCCAGCCCGTGGGCACGGCGATGTACTGCCGGCCGTCGACGCTGTAGCTGCACGGGCTGCTGTGGTGGCCGCTGCCGCACTGGAACTGGTACAGCAGGTCGCCGCTCTCCGCGTCCAGGGCGTTGAACTCACCCGTCGGCTCGCCGCCGAACACGAGCCCGCCGCCCGTCGTCAGCAGGGAGGAGCACATCGGGATGTCGTTGCTCCAGCGCCACCTCTCGGCACCGGTCCTCGGGTCGAACGCGCTGATGGAGCCCGCCATGTCCTCGAGGTCGACCGCGACGCCCGCGCCCCAGTACGGGATGCTCTCCTTGAAGTCGCGCCGCCGCCGGGTCGCCGTCGCACCGACGTCCTGCACCGGGCAGTAGAGGAGCTCCGTGTTCGGGTTGTAGCAGGCGTGCGTCCACTCCTTCGCGCCGGCCGGACCGGGCCAGAAGTGGACCGGGTCGCCCTCCGCGTCGGGGTAGATCTTCGGCGTCACGTTGCCCTTCTCGTCGACCTCGCCCCAGTCGATGCGGTCGACGAACGGCGCCACCCGGACCGGCTGCATGTTCGTGCGGTCCAGGATGTACATGAACCCGTTCTTGTCGAAGTGGGCCGCGAGCTTCTGCCCGTCGAGGTCGAACAGGATGTGCTCCATCGTGGAGTCGTAGTCCCACAGGTCGTGCGGGGTGTACTGGAAGTGCGCCTTGATCTCTCCGGTGTCGGCGTCGATCGCCACGCCCGAATCGGTGTGGAGGTTGTCGCCCTCGCGGACGGCCCCGTCGAAGTCGGGACACGGGTTCCCGGTCCCGTAGTAGATGAGGTTCAGGTCGGGGTCGTACGTCGGTGTGACCCAACAGTTCCCGCCGCCGCGCTGCCAGGCCTCGCCGTCGTCGGGCCACGTCTCGGACCCGGGCTCCCCCGGCTTCGGCACCATGTACGTCCGCCAGACGCGCTCGCCCGTCTCGAGCTTGAACGCATCGGAGTGGCCGCGGTTGCCGAACTCGCCGCCGGAGCTGCCGACGATGACCATGTCCTTCACGATGAGCGGAGCGACCGTGGCGCTCTCGCCGGCGCGCACGTCGCCGTAGGTCTGGTCCCAGACCTTCTTCCCGGTCGCGGCGTCGATCGCGATGATGTGCGCGTTCAGCGTGACCACGAAGACCATGCCGTGGGCCACGGCGACCCCGCGGTTCACGTTGCCGCAGCAGAGCGACACGTCGAACGGGATCGCATGCCTGTACTGCCAGAGCAGGTCTCCGTTCCGGGCGTCGAGGGCCCAGACCCACCCGTCCCAGCCCGAGACGAACATGACCCCGTCGACGACGATCGGGGAGGCCTCGAACGAGTACGTCGACTTGCCCGAGTGCAGGCCGACCGAGCCGGCCTGGAAGACCCACTGCGGAGCGATCCGCTTGACGTTCTCCTTGTTGATCTGGTCGAGCGGGCTGTAGCGCTGTCCGTCGTACGCGCCGTAGTAGGTGAGCCAGTTGTGCGGTTCGGAGCGGGCGTTGAGGATCCGCTCGTAGGTGACTCCCTTGGTCACCGGCGGCGCGCTGCCGGCGAGATGGCTCAGAGCGGAGTTGTCGACCGCCACGCCTGCGTCTACGTAGTCAGTTGCCATTCCAACTGCTCCTTTGGCAGGTGTTCGAGAGGTTGCGTCGGCTGTTGGACTACGGCTGCGGCTGGGGCGGACGGTCGATCTTGGCCTCGTCCGGCGCGTCGCCCTGGACGACGATGGCGGCGGTCAGGCCGCGGCCCTCGTCGTTGCCGGTACGGGAGCCGTACCAGTAGTAGCCGGGGCCGTCGAGCGTGAGGTTCGCCTTCCCCTTCGAGTGGTTGACCAGCCAGATGAACTGGTAGTCGCCGTTGCTCGGCAGAACCGCGCAGTGCGTGTTCTTGTCGTCGTTGATCAGCGTCAGCTCGAGCTCGCCGCCGTGCGGAAGGACGAGGATGCCGGGCTCGAAGACGAGCTCGTCCTCGGGGATCCGGACGGTGGCGCGCATCTTGCCGTCCGCTCCCTCCTCGGCCTGGCCGACGGATCCCCGGCCGAGGATCCGGCCCAAGGTGGCTCCGTTCTGGCGGTCCAGATCCGCCACATCGACGACGCCGGTCTGTGCAGTAGGACTCACAGCTCTCCCCTCGCGTCCGAATTGCAACGCACGTTACCCAACGTCCGGTGGAGGGACAACCGCGGCGATGAACAGGGGCACCACGACGTCGCAGAGCTCGCTGCGGTCTCCCGGCTAGATTGGCGCGCATGCGCGCAGCGGTCATCGGCTCGACCGGCGGCTGGCACGCCGAGCGGCTGGAGCGCGCGTTCACCAGTCGCGGGCACGAATGCGCCTTCGCGCCGGTGACCCGCATGGTGGGCCGTATCGCGGATGGATTCCGGGTGCGCTCGCGCGAGGTCGCGCTCGACGAGTGCGACGTCGTGGTCGTGCGTGCGATCCCACGTGGCTCGCTCGAGCAGATCGTCTTCCGCGTCGACGCGCTCCACGCGCTGGCCGCCGTCGGCGTGCGTCCCGTCAACCGCGCGCTGGCCATCGAGCATTCGATCGACAAGTTCCTCTGCTCGGCGCTCCTGGCAGCCGCCGGCCTGCCCACGCCGCGTACCGTCGCCTGCGAGCGCGCCGGGGATGCGCTCGTGGCGTTCGACGAGCTCGGCTCCGACGTCATCGTCAAGCCCCTGTTCGGTTCGATGGGCTTCGGGATGGCACGGGTCGAGGACCGGGACGTCGCCCAGCGGGTGTTCCGCGCGCTCGAGATCGAGCGTGCCGTCTACTACCTCCAGGAGACGATCCCCCACGACGGCGTCGACGTTCGCGCGATGGTCGTCGGTGACCGCGTGGTCGCGTCCATCGAGCGCCTGGGGACGGGCTGGCGGGCGAATCTCGCGCGCGGCGCCAGCGCGAACGCGATCGCGCTGGACGACCACCGTGCGACGCTGTGCGTGCGGGCCGCCGCGGCGCTCGGCGCCGACTACGCCGGCGTGGACCTGCTTCGCGACGCCGACGGTCGCGACTACGTGCTCGAGGTCAACGCGATCCCCGGCTGGCACGGGGTGGAGGGTGCGACCGGCGTCGACGTGGCGGCGGCGCTCGTCGAGCACCTGGAGCGGGGCACGTGACCGGCGCGCGCGGCGCTTCTCAACGCAGCGCGTGCAGCTCGTCGGCCGCGATCGTCCCGTTGTGCAGCGCGGTCGCGACCAGGGCGCCTGCCGCCCCGGCGTCGGCCAGCGCGCCGAGGTCGGCGGCGTCGCGAACGCCGCCCCCGGCGAGCAGCTCGAGGTCGGGGAAGCGGGCGTGCAGCTCCCCGACCAGCGTCACGTCGGGTCCCTCGCCGGAGCCGACGCGGAGCAGGTCGAGCACGATCACCTCGCGTGCGCCGGCGTCCGCGAGGGACTCGAGCGCGTCGGCCGCGCCCGTGCCGGACAGCGTGGGGTCGGGCGAGATCAGCGCGCCGCCGCGCAGGTCGAGGCTCAGCACGAGCGGCGCGTCGGGCAGCTCGCTCCGAAGGCGCCGGAACGCCTCGGCTCCGGGCAGTGTCTCGGTGCCGATCACGACACGCTCGGCCCCCAGCTCGAGGAGATCGGCGATCGTCTTCGCGTCGGCGGTACCGGCATCGACCATGACGCGCGCCTCGTGCGCCAGCGCCGCCACGACAGTCGCGTTCCCGGGTCCCCCGGTGATCGCGTCGAGGTCGGCGACGTACAGCTCGTCGAGGCCGAACCGGTCGCGCACCGCCCGTGCCAGGCCGACGGCGTCCGCGCCGTCGGCGATCCGGCTGCGGACCGGGCGATAGCGTTCGCGATCCCCGCGTACCGCGTGGACGGCGACGCCGCCCTTGAGATCGATGACCGGGACCACTCGCATGATCGGGAAGCGTCGCAGATGGCAGGCGTGATCGGGCTCGACATCGGCGGCGTCAACACGAAGGCGGTGTGGCGAGATCGGGACGCCGTCCGCGCCGTGCTGCGCCCCTACGACGTCGTCCGGGAGCGGGGCCTCCTGACGGCGGTCGTGCGCGACGTCATCGCCGGGCTGGGACCTGCGCCGGCGGAGCTCGTGGCGCTGACGATGACCGCCGAGCTCTCGGACGAGTTCCGGACGAAGCGCGAGGGCGTCACCTTCGTGCTCGACGCCGTCGAGGCCGCGGTCGCAGGACCGCTTCTGGTGCTCACGACGGCAGGCGAGCTCGTGAGCGTCGCCGAGGCACGTGCGCCGCCCGCTCGACGTCGCCGCCGCCAACTGGGTGGCCAGCGCGGCTGCGGTCGGTGCGCGCCATCCGGACGCGCTGATGATCGACGTGGGCAGCACGACGGCGGATGTCATCCCCATCGCGGCCGGCCGAGTGGCCGCCACCGGACGCTCCGACCTCGACCGTCTCCTGGCGGGCGAGCTCGTCTACACGGGCGCGCTGCGCACGAACCTCGCGGCCATCGCTCCACGCGTTCCCGTGCGCGGCGGGTGGTCCCCGGTCGCATCCGAGCTGTTCGCGATCAGCGGCGACGTGCATCTCATCCTCGGGCATCTCACGCCGGAGGCCTACGTCTGCCCGACGCCGGACGGGCGACCGGCGAGCGTCGCCTGCGCCCGCGAGCGCGTCGCGCGCCTGGTCTGCGCGGACGCGGAGCAGCTCGCCACGCACGAGGTCGAGACGGTCGCCGCCTATCTGCACTCCGAGCAGGTGCGCCAGGTCGAGGCGGCGGCGCGGCAGGTGAGCACGCGCTTCCCGGAGCGCGCGATGCCCATCGTGGCGCTCGGGAGCGGCGCGTTCATCGCCTGCGAGGTGGCGGAGCGCATGGGCCGGCCGGTGCTCGAGATGCCATGGAGCGCGGCGGAGCGCGACGTGGCCCCCGCGGCCGCACTCGCCGAGCTCGCGTGCCGGATGGCGGCACGGGGCGTGCTGACGGTCGTCAAGGTCGGCGGCGGGCTTGCGCGCGAGGCCGGGCCCCGCGTCTTGCGGGCGCTCTGCGCGCAGATCGCGGAGGCGGGGGCGCGGCACCCGCTGCTCGTGGTGCCGGGCGGAGCGCAGTTCGCCGACGTGGTCCGCGCGCACGACCGCCGCTTCACGCTGCGACCGCAGACCGCGCACTGGATGGCGATCCTGGCGATGGACCAGTTCGGCTGGGCGCTCTCCGATCTCATCCCGGGTGCCGCGCGCTGCGCGGATCTCGGCTCCGTGGGCGACCGTGGCGTCTCGATCCTGCTGCCCGCGGCGCTCCTGGCCGAGCGCGACCCGCTTCCCGAGTCGTGGACCGTCACATCCGACTCGATCGCCGCATGGGTGGCCGGCGCGGCAGGTGCCGAGCGCCTCGTGCTCGTCAAGGCGGTGGCCGGCCTCTATCGCACCTGGCCACGGGCCGGCCGCCCGATCCCGCGGCTCACCGTCGACGAGCTCGCCGCGCTGGCGCCCGCGGGGGTCGACGCGTACCTGCCGGAGGCGCTGCGAGCGGCGGGCGTCGAGACATGGGTCATCGGTGGCCGTGACCCGGCGCGGCTGGCCGAGCTGCTCGACGAGGGCCGCACGGCCGGGACGCAGGTGATCGCGTCGGCGCGTTGAGACGCGCTCGTGTCGATCGTCGGCCGGCGCGCGCGTCCGACGTCAGGCGTCGTACGTGCCGGTGAACACCAAGACCGCCATCACGACGAACGTGATCCCGGTCAACAGGTCAGTGCGAATCCGAGGAACGAGGTTGGCCGCTGCGCGGCCGATCTGGTGCCCGGCGACCGACATCACGAACGTGATCACCCCGAACAGGATGGGCGCGAGCCACGAGGAGTATCCGGCCAGGGCGAGGCTTGCGCCGGCGGCCACGTTGTCGATGCTCAACGGCACGGGCAGCCCGCGCCTCGCCCACCGCATGTCCGGATCCGCATGCTCGGGCGTCACCAACGCCCGGGTGACGACGAACAGGCCGTACGCAGCGAGGCCGGCCGCGGCGATCATGTCGGCGGTGGAGTCGATCCTCTCGCTCAGGAACTGACCGAGGATCAGCCCGACGAGCGGTGCGGCGCCGTCCCACAGGCCGAAGATGAAGGACGTCTTGACCGACGTACGCAGGCTCGGCTTGAGTCCGCCCAGCACGAGCGAGGTCCGGAAGTTGTCCAGGCTCAGCGTGAACCCGAGCGTCACGAGCCCGATCACTTGCGGCCCTCCAACGCTCGCTGTCGAGGCCGGCGCTCTGACCCTGCAGGTCCGCTCACACCCGCTCCTCCTCCCGGGGACAGGCCCCGGACCCTAACGTCGAGCGGAGCCCGGAGACAACCGAGACGCTGTGGCGTCAGGCTCTGCCTGATCAGAGATGCCCGGAGAGCGACAGCACGACACGTCCGCCGACGGCGACCGCCACACCTGCCACCGCGACGGCAGCCGTGATGCCGGCCGCCCCGACCGTGAGCGGTTCGATGCCGAGCGTGGCCCCGGCAGGGGTCAGCGACAACACCGCAGCACTCGCGACGGCGACGAGCGCCCACGCGGGGAACGCCACGTTGCGCCGCCACGACAGACCCGGCCGGGCCCGCAGGCACCAGGCGATCGCCACGTTCGCGACGAGCCATGCGGCCACCGCGGCCGCGATCGCCATGTCGGTGCCCCACCGCGCGTGGACGAGGAGGAACGCCGGGAGCACCGCGATGGTGAGCGCCGCGGCGGTGAGCGTGATGGCAGACATCTGCGTGTCGTCGAGGAACCGGCGCGCCGGATCGCGCGGGGGATGGTCCATCGCACCCGGCGCCGGCGGCTCGGAGACGAAGGCCACCGACGCGCCGACGTCCATGAACAGCTCCAGGATGACGATGTGCACCGGGTGGAACGGGGCGGGCAGGCCGAGCGCCAGTGGCGCCGCGACGACCGCCACGAGCGCGATCTTGGCGCCGAGGTAGAACGCGACCGCGCGCCGCAACTGCGAGGCCAGGCCTCGACCGCCCTCGACCGCGCCGACGATCGTCGGATACGCGTCGTCGACGAGCACCAGGTCGGACGCCTCACGGGCGAGGTCGGTCCCGCGAGCGCCCATGGCGATGCCGACGTTCGCCGCGGCGAGCGCCGGCGCGTCGTTGACGCCATCGCCGGTGACGGCGACGACTTCGCCTCGGTCCTGGAGGACCTGCACGAGTCGCAGCTTGTCCTCGGGCGTGGCGCGGGCGATGACGGCCTCGCCACGGAGTCGTTCGGCGAGCTGGTCGTCGTCGAGCGCGTCGAGCGCCGCGCCACCGTGCAGCACTTCGCCTCCGTCGACCCCGGCCTCGCGGGCGGTTGCGGCGACCGTCGCGGGGTGGTCGCCGCTGACGACGATCGTCCGCACACCCGCGTGGGCGAGCATCGCCACGGCATCGCCCACCCCATGGCGCAACGGATCACGGAAGGCGGCCAGCCCCACGAACGTGAGCCCGTCCTCGGCGTGCGCGACATCCCCCGGAACATCGACGTCGTGACGCTCGGCCACGGCGATGACCCGCAGGCCGTCCTCCGCGAGCCCGGCAACGCGCGCGAGCACGGACGCACGCTCCGTCCCCGTCATCGCGCATGCAGCGAGCACGGCCTCCGGCGCCCCCTTCGTGGCCACCCACGCGCCGCGGGGATCGCGCCACACCGCGCTCTCGCGCCTGCGCACCGGATCGAACGGAAACCGCGCCAACCGGTCGCTCGGCGCTCGCCGACCGGCGGCATCCACCAGCACACGATCGACCGGGTCCTGCGCCGCCGCCGCCCCGTGAGCCGCGGCCGCCACGGCCAGCACGCGCTCACGGTCGCCCGCGACGAGTTCGATCTCGAGCCGGTTCTCGGTCAGCGTCCCGGTCTTGTCGGCGAGCAGCACGGTCATCGCCCCGACGGCCTCGGCGGCGCGGAGCCGGCGCAGGAGGACGCCGTGCTGCGCCAGGCGCAGACCGCCGATCGCGACGAGCACGGTCACGAGGATCGGCAGCTCCTCGGGGATCGTGGCGAACGCGAGCGTCAGCCCGTCGAGCAGCATCTCGCGTGCGGGCTGGCCGCGGAGCACGCCGACGAGCGGTACGACGACGCACGCCGTCACCGCCACGATGAGGGCCGCGCGCGCCAGTTCGGCCATGGCGCTCTGGAGCGGGGTGGGGGGCTCCCTGGCTTCCGCGACGAGCCGCCCGAGGCGGCCGATCTCGGTGTCGGCGCCGACCGCGACGACGACGCCCTCACCCGCGCCGGCCACCACGGCGCTGCCGGCGTGGACCAGCGAGGACCGCTCCGCGAGCGGCGCCTCGGGGTCGACCGGCTCCGGCCCCTTGGCAGCCGCCACGGGCTCGCCCGTCAGCCTGGACTCGTCGGCGGCCAGGCCGTCCGCCTCGACGACGCGGGCGTCGGCGGCGACGACGCTGCCGGCCTCGACGAGCAGCACGTCGCCGACGACGAGCGCGTCGACCGGGACCGCGGACACAGCGCCCTCCCGGCGGACGATGGCGGTCGGCGCGCTCAGGTCGCGCAACGCCCGCAGCGCGCGCTTCGCCCGGACCTCGGAGATCGCCTCGACGGCGCTCACCAGCGCGATCACCACGAAGATCGCGATCGCGTCGCGCAGCTCCCCGAAGACCGCCGAGAGCACGCCGACCGCGACCAGCAGCAGCTGAAGCGGCTCCACGACCGACTCGACCAGCTCCTCGAGAACCGCCCTCGTCGGGCTCTCCTCGGTGCGCACAGCCGCCGTGCCGCGCCGCTGCTCGACCTCCTCGGCCGTCAGGCCGCCCGGGCGACTGCCGGTGCGGTTCCACACGACCTCGAGTGGCTCTGCGTGGATCGGAACGACCGGCGCGCGATCGGCGCCACGCGCTCCGGGCGTTGCGCTCGCCATGCAGCGGATGATACGTCTCGGACGAAACCCCGAGACGGCGAGCAGGTCTGGGATCATGCTCTCCCGTGGCGCACGACTGGTTGCTGATCACCGTCTCCACCCCGGGAGGGGGCTCGTCGACGCTGCGCGTATACGCCTGGCGCAACCTGCGCAGCCTCGGCGCCCACTACCTGCAGCAGTCCGTGTGCCTGCTTCCGGCGACGCCGAAGACCACGCGCGCCGTGGCGCGGCTCGTGACACGCCTGCGGGCGGAAGGCGGGCACGGCGAGATGCTTCGCATCAAGCTGACCGACGCCCAGCAGGAGACCACGGTCATCGATGCCATCCAGCGCGAGCGGACCGATGAGTACCACGAGGTGGTCGGGAGCACGCGACTGTTCCACGAGGAGCTTCAGCTCGAGCGCCGCCGCGGCCGGGCCATGTACACCGAGCTCGAGGAATCCGACGCCGACCTCGCACGCCATCAGAGATGGCTCGCGGCGATCCGCGCTCGCGACTACTTCGATGCGCCCGGGGGCGAGGAGGCCGCCGCGGCCGTCGCGTCGTGCGAGGAGGCGCTCGCCCGATTCGAGAGCGAGGCGCTGGCCGCCGAGCTCGACGGGCCCGCGTCGGACGCCGGGCCCGGTCTACGCGCGGTCGACGGGACTGACGGCTGACGGCGCGCGCGGTTCCTGCTCGGCGCACACGGCGCGCAGGACCGCGATGCGCTCGGGGTCGAGCGGGGCCGTGCGGCGCCCGTCCAGGCAGGCGGCCGATCGCACGCCGGCGATGTCGGCACCGGTCGCGCGGATCGCCGGTAGATCCTCCGCGCGCAACTGGCCGGCCAGCCCCATCTCGAGGCCGGCCTCATGCGCCTCGGCGACGATCTCTGCGAGCTCATCGGCGGCGAGCCACGACAGCAGCCCGCGGCCGTCCTTGACCGAGGTGTCGATCAGGCACCCGGCGACGCCGGCGAGGTGGGCCGCTTCGACGAGCAGCCGTGGAGGCAGCGGGCGGCTCGGCACGCGCACGGCATCGGCGTACGTCGCGGCGACGACCGCCGCGTCCCCGTCGACCGCGTCCCGCGCGGCGCGGAGCACCGCGACCGCCTCCTCCGTGGTGGTCGAGCCCCACAGGCCGATCTTCACGTAGGCCGCACCGGACCGCGCCGCGCCGAGCGCGGCGAGCGCGGCGGTGCCTGGGAGGGAGGGCAGGTCGCCGATCGCGGCGCTGAGCGGCAGCTCGGCCGGGAGCACGCGGCGCACCGCCTCGATCACCGCCGGCGCTGGAGCGCCGAGCGACCCCTCGGTGGGGTTCTTGACGTCGACGACGTCGACGCCGCCCGCGATGGCCAGCCGCGCCTCGGCGTCGTCGACCACGCTCACCAGCAGCTTCATGCAACCTCCTCCACGCGCGCGCCGCCGTTGTCGAAGCGCACCGCCTCCGCTCGCCCGCCCGCGCCGAGCTCGGCCTCGAGCCGGCGCGCCATCTCCTGTCCCTCCGCCTCGCTGCCGACGACGCCGTAGGCGGCCGGTCCCCAGGAGCTCTGGCCGGCGCCGGCCGCGCCGAGCCGCAGCAGCGCGTCCACGAGCGGAGCTGCCTGCGGATGGAACGTCCCGCCCTGGACCGGCGCGAACGCGTCACCCACCAACGTCTGGATGCGGCTCAGCGCGGCGCCGAACTCATCGAGGTCGCGCTCCACCAGCGCGGGAAGGAGCGCGGTCAGCAGGAGCTGCGAGATCAGCGCCGAGCGTTCGGGCTCGGGACGGAGGCTCGCGAACGCGGCGGTCTCGGCTCCGCCCGAGAGCCCCGGCTCCGCGGTGGGGACCGCGAGCACGCAGCGCCACTCGTCGGGCATCGCATGGCGCATCAGCAGCGGCGCGGGCTCGTCGACCTCGCCGCGCCGACCGCCTTCGACGACGAGCCCGCCGGCGGCGAAGGTCCACAGGCCGACCGCGGAGCGGGCGCCGCGCCCCGCCGCCCTCGCCAGCGCGGGCGGATCGAGTGATCGTCCGGCGAGCGTCGACAGCGCCGTCGTCACGGCGAGCGCGAGCTTCGTGCCGGAGCCGAGGCCCACATGGGCCGGGATCGTCTCGAGCACCCGCACGCGGGCGCCGGGGATGTCGCCGAGCGCGTCGCGGCATCGCTCCGCCACGGCCAGCGCCCGCTCGCGGTCCGGGCCCTCGACGGTGAGCTCGTCGCTCTCGCTCGCCTCCACCACCACGGCCGGCCGACATACCGCCACCCCGAGCCCGCCGAACCGGCGTGCTCCCTCCCCCGAGGGGTCGAGCATGCCCATGTGCAGGCGCGCGGGCGCCTCGACGCGGACGGCGGTCATCCGTCCCCGGACGCTGCGCGCACGTGCGCCAGGACGCAGCTCATCGCCGCCCGCTCGCGAGGGCCGGCCGTCTTGTCCACGAGGACCGTCAGGCGACCGAGCTCGGCGCGGACCTCCTCCGCGGGCAGCCGGCGCACCCGCGAGGCGAGGATCGAGGCCTCGAGGACCGCGTGACAGGCGCGGTTGAACCCGACGAACTCGCGCCCCACGCCCCTGGCGACGACGCGCGTCGTCACCCGGGCGCGGGGCCCGGTCGCGTCGATCGCGTCGACGGCGACCTCGCGCCACGAGCAGGCGTCGGCGAGCACGGCGCCGTCGACGGCGACCGCCGGCCGGGTCGGCGGATGCGGATCCCCGAGCGCGGCCTGCGTGAACACGAGGATGTCGTCGGTGAGGTTCACGACTGCCCCGCCGTGTCGCTGGAGGTTGCGAAGCGTGCGGGTGGCACGGTAGGGCTTGATCACGATCGCCTCGTCGCCCCACTCCACCCCCATCGCTGCGCAGTTCACGGTGCCGTCGGGGTTGATCGTCGTGGTGACCGTCTCGACGATCATCCGCGGAAGGACCGCTCGAGGACGTCCGGCTCGACGCCGCCGGCCTGGAAGGACCGCCCGCTCCCGACGCTCACGAGGCGGACCTCGGCCGGGCTGAACAGGAGCGGGTCGATCGCGTAGAAGTCCCAGTCGGCCCGCTCCAGGATGGCTCCGAACGGCTCGCCGTGGTCCTTCGACGCGGAGGCGGGCAGCCGCGTGATGATCGCCTCGAGCTCGTCGTCGGGCGCATCGACGGTGAGCTCCACCTGGCCTCCGTAGAGCACCGCGTCGTTCGTCCGCCCGATGGCCTCCGGGTCCGTGCGCGCCACGGGCGGCAGCGGGCAGGTCCCGAACCCGCTCACGATCCTCCGTACGTCGAACTCGATCTCGTGCAGCTTGTGCAGCGCCGTCTCGACGATGCGCGCGGCGATCTGGACGCCGCCGGCGAGACTCGCCGTCGGCGCGAAGATCAGCGTGAGGGCATCCTGTGCCACGCCGGCGCGCTCGGCCACGTGGGCCGCCAGCTCCGCCGGCGGCTCGTCGCGCGTCTCCAGGCAGAGGACCGCCTCGCTCGCGCGCTCGTCGACGTCGAGATCGTCGAAGAGCTCCTCGGCGCGGATGAGCGCGCGTCCCGGTCCGCTGGCCATCGCGAAGTAGCCCTCTCGGTCGATCTGCCAGCCGGCGTACTGGGAGGCGAGACACGCGAGCGCGGGATGGTCCGTGACGACCGTCAGCCCGGGGAGAGAGCGAGCGCCGACCACGACCGGCCCGAACGCGACCGAGCCCAGCCCGGCCATCGTGATCTCGGCGAGCCGGCGGCCCGCCTCGAACCCGCCGGGCACGCCGCTGCCGCAGTCGATCACCCGTGTCCCGCCGGGGAGGGTCCGCATCGCGGTCCGCAACGCGTCGCCGTCCGCGGCCATGCGGTCCGCCAGCTCGTGCGCCCGGTGGTTGAGCGACAGGGTCATCGGGGCTCCTCCAGCATAAGGATCTCACCGCGGCCGAGATCGACGCCGTCCCCCGACCAGCGGGTGTACCGCCCATCGATCTGGTCCTGGCTGACCGGCATCCCGAGCTCGCGCAACCGGTGCAGGCACAGGCGCAGGAACGGCGGGTGGTACGTGCAGGCCGGCGCGTAGGTCGGCAGGAGGCCGGCGCCGGCCATCGCGACGATGCTCCCGCGGCGCATGCCCGCACCGGCGTGGGCGCCCACGGGTCCGAAGGCGACGATGGTGCCTGCGAGCGCGCTCAGGCCCGCGGCCGCGCCGACGCGGCCGGCCACGGCGATGAGCCCGCGCCGCAGTCCGGCGCCCGCCTGCTCGCCGGCGTCTCCGTGCACGAGGATCTCGCCACCGCGCATGCCGGCGCGCGACCCGGCGTACGCTCCGCCCAGGTGACGGCCGACGGAGCCGCGCACGACGAGCCGCCCGCCGCGCATCTCCGCCCCGGCCCAGTCGCCCGCGTCGCCCTCGATGACGAGCTCACCGTCGTGCATCCTCGCGCCGACGTGCGGGCCGGCGACGCCGGCAACCGTCAGGCGGCCGCCGGTCATCCCTGTTCCCAAGCCCGCGACCCGACCCAGATCGCCGACGACGCGGACGTCGTCCGCGCCCTCGCCCTCGAGCGAGAACAGCTCGCCCAGCGGCGTGGGACGGTTGCCGTGCCGGAGCTCGAGCCGCTCGATCTCGCGGCGGCTCAGCCCGGCCAGCCGGTCGGGGCGCAGAGGCTCGGCGAGCACGGTCGCCGCCGCGGGCTCGCGCAGCGTCAGGGTCAGCGTCACGGGACGAGCTCCCGGAGATGGAAGTGGTGCGGACCGAGGTTGCCCCCGTAGTTGCCGGCCGTGACGCGCAGCGCACCCGACCGTGCGGCCGCGTCGAGCCCGCGACGCATCGCCTCCCGCACTGGCTCGGGCGCCAGCCCATCGATGACGATCTCCAGCACCGATCCGACGCCGTCCGGCACGTCGCTGTCGTCCACCTGCGCGCGCAGCGTCGGGCACAGGACGTGGTTCGTCGACGCGATCTGACCCTTGTAGCGCGATCCCACCTTGCTGCCACTGCGCGCGATGCCGCCAGGGAAGGGCATGATCGCGCCCTCCACCGGCCGCATGGCGGCGACGGCCGCCTCCGCCGCTCGCAGGGCGCTCGTGACGTCCTCGGCGAGGATGATGAGGTTCCCGCCGCCGACGCCCTCCACGATCCCGAAGCGCTCCTCGACGAGGAACTCGCCCTCCATCACCGGGATCCGCCAGTACCGCCGCCCGCCGAGCACCTTGCTCGCCTGCCAGCCGTCACCGAAGTACCGCAACAGACCCCCGACGGTCACCTCGTCGCCTCCGCTCAGGCCGTTGAAGCACGCGGTGGTCGGGCAGGTGAGCACGGTCTGGCCGATGCGCTCGACGAGCCGCTTGGCCAGGCTCTCGGCGTCCATCGCGAACAGCAGCGCGGAGATCCCGGGGCGCCCGTCGGGCGTCTCGGCCGCGTCGAGCTCCCGCTCGATCCCCGCCTCGCACTTGCAGCCGATGACCGACGTGGCGAAGCCCGTGAGCGAGCGCGCCGCATGACTCGCCCAGCCGGGCGTCTCAGCCGTGACCACGATCCGCGCGCCCCACATGGGGAACGCCTCGGCGAACGTGTCGACGACCTCCGCGTCGTGCAGGCGCATCACGCCGGCCGCCCCGCGTGCACACGCCGTGCCGGCTCGAGCAGCCAGGGTTCCCGTACCGGATAGTTGTCGAACTGCACGGTGTAGCGCTCCTCGAACCGATCCCGCAGGACGTCCTCGACGGCGGGGTCGTGCGGCGCGGCGACCCGCAGCAGGTCGCCCGCGAGCGCCTCGACCAGCTCGCCCTCGCGCACGACCACGCGACCGGCCTTGATGACGTAGCGCGGCGTCGCGAACATCTCCTCGCGGTCCGCGCGCTCGTCGTAGACCGTCACGTCCGCGTCGGCGCCGGCGCCCAGATGGCCCTTGTCACGCAGGCCCAGCAGCCGCGCAGGCCCGGCGCGGGTCACGATCGCGATCTCCTCGAGCGTGTACTCGCGATCGAGGTCGTCGAGCAGCACGGTGCGCTCGATGGCGCGCCGGTTCGCCCGGCGGAGCTGCTCGTTGCGGAACTCGCGATCCATGAGCAGGCGGATCAGCCGCGGGTAGCTGAGGAACGAGCCGCCGTTGGGGTGATCCGTCGAGAGCACGAGCCTCCACGGGTCGCGGCTCAGCAGGAACAGCTCGAGCCCGATGCCCCACTGCAGGGCATGCACGTAGTTCTTCTCCCGATACGTGAACGGGACGATGCCGCAGCCGGTCTCGACCTCCGTGTCGGCGTTCACCCACTTGCCGCCGGTCACGTCGCGCAGCCGCTCGGAGACGGGCGCGTCGGCGGTCATCGTCGTGGCGTCCCCGAACATCACCTGCCCGATGTCGGCGCTGAACTCGGGATGCGCGCCCAGGTACTCCGCGATGTCCGGTGCGCGCGAACGCATGCGCCCGCCGGGCCTGCCGCCGTACGCGTGGAACTGCAGATGCGCGAGATGGGCGCGCCGTCCCTCCATCGTGGCGAGCGTGTCCATGGTGGTTCGCCAGTTGCCCGGCACGCCGAGGTCGTTGCAGTGGACGTGGACGGGATGCGGCAGCCCGAGCTCGTGCACCGCCGAGGCGATCACGTCGATCACCTTCCGGGGCGTGAGCCCGGCGACGTCGTCGTCGAGCGAGGTGACGTCGCCGAGGCGGCGCTTCCAGCGCTCGACGCCGCCCGGGTTCACGAGCTTCACGCCGTAGCCGCCCGTCGCCTCCAGCCACCATGCGATGGCGTCGCGTACGCGCGCCGGGTCGCGGCGGATGAGGTCGAACAGCGCGACGTTGTTGCCCAGGAGGATCAGGAAGAGGGCGTCGATCATCGGCGTGTCGCGCAGCTCGCTCAGCACATGGCGGGCTGCGAGCGGCGGAGCGGCCGCCTCGACGACCGTCGTGTAGCCGAGCAGCGCGTAGCGGTAGCCGGTGACGAATGTCGACGGCACCGTCCCGCCGGTGCCTGAGCGCATCACAGCCGTCCGCTCATGGACGTCCGCCCGGTGCTCCTCGGGCGTCAGCCGGCGCGCGGCGTTCACCTTCGGGCCGGCGATGTGGGCGTGGATGTCGACCCCGCCCGGCATGACGACCATGCCGCGCGCGTCGATCCGCGCGGCGTCCGCGGGCAGGTCCGCGACGACCTTGCCGTCACGCAGGCAGACGTCGCGGACCTCGCCGGCCACGCCGTTGGCCGGGTCGTAGACGCGCCCTCCCGTGATGCGCAATGTCATGCGAGGTCGCCTCCTCGGCGCGCGATCCGCCGGGCGATGGCCATCAGGACCTCCCGGTCACTCGGACACGTGGACTCCAGCACGGCGCGGAACGGGACCGGCACGCCGTCGAGCCGGTGCACGACGCCCGGCTCATGCACGCCGGGCGCGCCGGTCGTGAAGGCGATGCGCGCCGCGCGGGCCGTCGCCGTGTCGAAGGCGTCGATCGAGATGACAGGGATGGCGCGCAGGCGCTCGGCCGCCGCCGCGGGCAGGTGCTCGAGCGGATCGGAGGCCACGACGAGCGCCGCGTCCGTCTCACCGCGGTCGAGGACCGCGGTCGCGCTCAGATCGGTCGCGTTCGCCCGCGGGCCCCCGTCCGCGAAGCTCACCGCCGCCGGGTAGCCCGTCTGCCACGCGAGCACGTCCTCCGCGCCGGCGGCGTTGGCCTCGTGCCGGAGCGTCACGGTGACGGCGTGGGTCACGCGGCACAGGTCGCGGACGAGCGCGTGGAGCCCGAGCGCCTCCACGTACCCGCGAACGTGATGCAGGATCGCGACGCCGCGGGAGTCGCGCAGCCGCCCGGCGAGGTCGGCGAGCGGCGCATCAGGCGCCGTTGCGAGGGCGGGCGACGCCCCACGGACGAGCGCGCGCAGCGTCCAGAGCGCCTCGATGTCGCGTTGCGCCGGGAGCTCCAGGAACGTGTCGGCCGGCTCCGCGGTGCTCGTCCGCCGCTCGTCGACGACGACGAGCTCGCGGGCCGGATCCGGCAGCCGCAGGCGCTCGAGCAGTCGCGGGTGGGTCACGACCGGATCGGCCCTCCACACGACGACGGTCTCGGCGCGGTCGCGCACCTCGCCCAGCGTCGCGGTGCTCGCCCCGCGCTCCTGGGAGGCCAGGCCGGACGCGCCGTCGAGCAGCGGGCCCGCGGGATCGATCGTCGCGCCGATCGCCTCGGCCAGCGCCACCGCGGCGCGCTGCGTCTCGCACGTCGTCCGCCCCAGCCCGTACACGAGCGGCGCTCGCGCGCTCGCGAGGATCCCCGCCGCTTCGTCGAGCGCGGTGTCGAGGTCGGCCTCGCGGCCGTCGATCCGCGCGGCGGGCGGAGGGGGAGCGAGGCGCTCGCGCGAACCACGCGTCGCCGAGCGGGCAGGTCCGGTGCAGCCGCTCGAGCCCGCCGCGTCCGTCGACGACGGCCGTGATGTCGTCGCACACGAGGCCGCAGCCGCCGCATGTCGTCGCGCGATCGCGGGTGGCGCCGGGTGCGTCAGGCGAGCGCATCGAGGGCCACCCGGTCGTGGAGCTCCGCGCGCAGGCTTGCGCCCCGCGCCTCGAGATCGGCGAGCACGGCCTCAGGGGTGCCTCCTGTCGCGACGAGGGTGCAGACGGCATGGCCGGCCGCGATCGCCTCGCCGGGATGCGGCACGTCGCGGATGCCGCGCGCCGCCCAGTCGCGCGTGTCGGGGACGCGCAGCGCCCCGGTTGCACGGAGCACGGCCTTCCCCGCTGCCACGGACGGTTCCGCGAGCGCGGGCGTCGTGCCGGCCGGCGGCAGGCGGCCGGCGCACGCCTCCAGGTGCGCGGCGAACGAGCGGACGCCGTGCGCGGCATCGATCGTCTCGAGCGACGCGGTCGGACGCGGGTTGACCTCCACCACCCACGCCCGCTTCCCGTCCCAGACGACGTCGACGCCGAACAGGCCGCGGAGGCCGAACGCCGCTGCGAGGTGCGCGCAGATCGCCCGCAGCTCGTCGATCAGGGCGTGCCGCTCGCCGACCGGCAACCGCGGCGGCGCGAGGTTCCCGCACCACGAGTAGCCGCGGGCGCCCAGCGTGCGGCGGCCGATGAGCTGCTCGCTCACGCCGAGCAGCGCCGCGGAGCGCCCGTCGGCGACCGCAGCCGCCGAGCAGGCCACGCCGGAGATGCGCTCCTGGACGACGAGGTCGTCGGACAGCCGGCCGCCGCGCCAGTCGCGCACCCCGCGGCCACCGCCGCCGAGCACCGGCTTGCGCAGCCAGCGGCGCGCGCGATCGGCCTGCGCGGCCTCCGCGGCAGGGAGGGTGCGCGGGTACGCGAGCCCGGCGGCGCGCAGCGCCGCGCCGAGCAGGGCCGGGTCGCGCACGCGTCGCAGCGTCTCGGGCGTGCAGCCGAGCAGCGTGCGGCCGGCGGCGAGCCGGGCGACGAGGTCGGGGCGGTTCTCGAGGCCGGCGCCGTAGACCACGCGCTCGGCGGGGATCGGCTCGGCGGCCTGCACGAGCTCGGCCATCCCGCCCTCGCCGCCGAGGTCGCGCAGGATCGACACGCTCGGGCAGAGCGCCTGCAGGTCGAGGTCCCCGAAGCGATCGAGCGCGACGACGTCGTGTCCCTCGCGGACCGCGAGTTCCGCCAGCATCCGGGCGCTGACCGAGATGAGCAGGATCACAGCAGGCCCTCCAGCAGCGCGGTGAACAGCACGGCCGTCACGAGGTCCGCCGTCGTGCCCGGGTTCAGGGCGTTGCCGTCCTGCCGGAGCGAGGCGTCGAACCTCTCGAGGGCTGCCCGTCCCGCGTCGTCCCGGACGCCCCCGGCGGCCAGCACGCGGGCGGCGCCGGCGGACACGCCCTCCGCTGCGCGGCGACCGCGCTTCCGCGCGACGAGCGTGTCCGGGACCGCCGCGAGCAGCTCCAGAGAGAGCTCGACCGTGGCGTCGCGAGGTCGCAATCCCGCGTCGAGCGCGCGGGCGAGAGCCGGAAGCCCGCGCTCGAACGTCACGGCGTAGTACGTGGAGTACTCGGCTGCGATCGAGTCCCGGTGGGCCGCGGCGGCCATCGCGTCCCCCAGCGCAACGGTCGGCGCCGCGTGCACGTCGTGCTCGACCGGGTCGTCGAGCCCGCCCGCCCCGGCCTCGAGGATCGCCGTGTACGCGGCGCGCGCGTCGTCCAGCGTGAGTCCGTCGAGCACCTCCGCCAGGCGGTCGCGCAGCGGCCCGCCGAGAAGCGCAGCCCGTGCCAGCGGCGCCAGCAGCAACACGATGCCGAGGTTCGTGTTCGCGCCGGCGACACCCCGTGTCGCGCGGACCGCGGCGAGCACGGTCTCGCCGACGCCCTGCTGCCCCGCCCGCCCGAGCTCCGGGCCCAGCGCGACCGCGCTGCGCAGCATGTCCTCGTAGGAGGTGTCCGCGAAATCGTGGCGGGGCGTGATGTTGCCGGGCTTCTCGGCGCTCGCTTCGAGCACGCACGCGAGCTGCGCGGCGCCGGCGACCGACTCTGCGCTGCGACGGAATCCCGTCGCGAGGTCCGAGCTGCGCCGTGGCGCTCGCTTGATCCCCATCTGTGGCATCGTATTTGCTGGTAGCCGGCTCGCACACTGGATCGGTTCCTCCGACCGTCGCGGACGGTCCGGGCGCCGGTCGACCGACGAGGAGGGGAGTAGGCCATGGCGAGTTCCCTGATGGTGGGTGAGGCCCTGGTGGGCGATGGGAACGAGGTCGCTCACATCGATCTCCTGATCGGACCGAAGGACGGCCCGGTCGGTGAGGCGTTCGCGAACGCCCTGATCAACCAGAAGGAGGGACACACCAACCTCCTGGCGGTGGTCGCGCCCAACCTGCCGGCCAAGCCCGACACGATCATGGCCAACAAGGTGACGCTCAAGGGCGCCGGCCAGGTCATGCACATGTTCGGGCCGGCGCAGGCCGGAGTCGCGCGCGGAGTCGTCGACGCCGTGAGCGAGGGGATCATCCCGCAGGACCAGGTGGAGAATCTCTGCATCATCGTCGGCGTGTTCATCCACTGGGATGCGGCCGACGACAAGAAGATCTTCGACTGGAACCGCGAGGCCACGAAGCTGTCGGTCGCTCGCGCGATGGGCGCCGAGCCGAGCGCCCAGCAGGTCGTCGACGGGGCGACAGAGGCGAGGCACCCCTTCGCCGCGGGAGCCGAGGCGTAGGACGAGCACCGGACAACGCGTCGCAGCCGGGCGAGTTCCGGCTCGACGCCGTCCGCGCGGTCGTCACGGGCGCGAGCAGCGGCATCGGCGCCGCGATCGCGGAGGCGTTGGCGGGCGCCGGAGCCACGGTGCTCGTCACGTACCGCCAGAGCGAGGCAAGTGCGCACGCGGTCGCCGACGGCATCGCGGCCCGCGGCGGCCGCGCGCTCGTCGCGCGGGCCGACCTCGGCTCGCGAGCGGCCTGCGACGCGCTCGTCGCCGAGGCGCGGGAGCGGCTGGGCGGCCTCGACGTGTGGGTCAACAACGCCGGAGCCGACGTGCTCACCGGGGATGCGGCCGACTGGGACTGGGAACGCAAGCTCGACCTTCTCCTGGCCGTCGACCTCAAGGGCACCATCGCCTGCTCGTACGCGGCCGGCGCGGTCATGCGCGAGCAGGCCGGCGGCGGCGCGATCGTGAACATGAGCTGGGACCACGTGACGAGCGGCATGGCCGGTGGGAACCCGGAGCTCTTCAGCGCAGTCAAGGGCGGCGTCCTGGCCTACAGCAAGAGCCTCGCGCGTTCCCTCGCGCCGGCGGTCCGGGTCAACGTCCTCTGCCCGGGCTGGATCGAGACCGCGTTCGGGGAGCAGGCCGACCCGGGGTTCCGGCGCTCGGTGGCGGACGCCACGCCGCTGCGCCGGTGGGGGACGCCGGCGGACGTCGCCGCGGCGGCGCTGTACCTCTCCTCACCGGCTGCGGCATTCGTCACCGGGCAGGCGTTCAACGTCAACGGCGGCACTGTGATGTAGTGGAACCCCGTCCCCGAGGAGGCGACAGCCATGGCCACACGGGAGAAGCTCAAGCCGTACACCGACGAGGAGGTCGAGGCGAAGATCGCCGAGCTGGGCCTCGACGGCTGGTACCTGGATGACGGCTGGCTGCGGCGGAAGTACAACACCGACGGCTGGCCGAGCACCCTCATGCTCGTCAACGCCGTCGGCTACCTCTGCGAGGCGGCGTGGCACCACGCCGACCTCTCGGTGACCTGGGGCAAGCTGTGGGTGAAGCTGACCACGCACTCGAGCGGCGGCATCACCGACAAGGACTTCGCCCTTGCGCGCCAGATCGAGGACGCGGTGCTGTGGCGCCCCGGCCCCGACAGTCCGCTGGAGGGCACGCCGAACAAGTTCGTCCACAGCAAGGGCACGCGCTAGCGACGCCGCCCACGTGTCCGAGCGGCTGCTCTTCGTGACCGGCAGGCTCGCGGCGCGTGCGCTGCAGGACACGCTGGACCGATCGGACCTGCCGTTCGACTACGACGTCGCGGTCATGAGGATCACGGTCGCCGCGCTGATGACCACCGAGTGGATAGCCGGTCGGCTCGAGGTCCCGGAGTCGGTCACGCGCATCATGATCCCCGGGATGTGCGAGGGGGAGGTCGACGTCCTGACCGAGCGGTTCGGGGTTCCGGCCGAGAAGGGCCCCGCGGACCTCAAGGCGCTGCCGGCCTGGTTCGGGCAGGCCGAGGCGCGCGCGAGCTACGGAGACCGCGACATCCGCGTGTTCGCCGAGATCAACCACGTCGCACGCCTCGACCGCGACAGCATCTTCGCGCTCGCCGAGTACTACCGCGACGCGGGCGCGGACGTGATCGACCTCGGGCTCTCGCTCGGCCGCAGCTGGGACGAGGGGCCGCGCGTGATCGCGGAGCTGCGCGACGCCGGCTTCGAGCTGAGCATCGACACGCTCGACCCGGACGAGATCCGGATGGCCGACGAGGCGGGGGTGCACTACGTGCTGAGCCTGAACGGCTCGAATCGGCACCTCGCCGAGCACCTCTCGGCGACACCGGTGCTCATCCCGGACAGCCCCGAGGACCTCGACAGCCTCGACGAGACGATCGCCCATCTGCAACGGCTGGGCAAGCCCTATCTCGTCGACCCGATCATCGAGCCGATCGCCTCCGGGTTCGCGGCGAGTCTCGGTCGCTACCTCGACGTGCGCCGGCGGCATCCCGACGCGGAGATGTTCATGGGCATCGGCAACCTCACCGAGCTCACCGAGGCCGACACGACCGGCGTCACCGCGGTGCTGATCGGTTTCTGCCAGGAGCTCGGCATCCGCAACGTCCTCACGACCGAGGTGATCCACTGGGGCCGCGGCGCGGTGCAGGAGGCCGTCATCGCAGCGCAGCTCATGCACTTCGCGATCACGCGCGGGACCACGCCGAAGCACGTCGACGGCCGGCTGCTGACCGTGAAGGACGCGGAACTGCGCCCGTATGCGGAGGCCGAGCTGCAGGAGCTGCACGCGCAGGTCACCGATCCGAACTTCCGGATCTTCGCGGACGCCGACTGGATCTACGTCTTCAACGCCGACCGCTTCGTCAAGGGCACCGACTTCAACGAGATCTTCGACCAGCTCGGCGTCGACGAGGCCACGCACGCCTTCTACCTCGGCAAGGAGCTCATGAAGGCGACGATCGCACGCTCCCTGCGCAAGAACTATCGTCAGGAATCACCGCTCGACTGGGGCTACATGACGTTCGCCGAGCCGCGCCGGGAGCGCGTGCGGCTGACGGCGCCGCGCGCCAGACGCCCCGCGGGGGAGGAACCGTGAAGAAGATCCTGATCCAGCTCGACACCGACGAGCACCCGAGCACGTTCGACGCGATCGTCGCCCACGACGCCGGCGTCGATGAGCTGCTCAGGTACGGGGGCATCGAGCCCGGCGCCGTGCGGGCCCTCGTGCAGTCGGCGTTCTTCACCCGCGGCCCGAAGGACCTGGCGACGCTCGCGGTGTGGGTCGGCGGCTCGCGCGTGGGGGCGGGCGAGGAGGTGCTGGCCCAGGTCGAGGAGGCGTTCTTCGGGCCGTTCCGGGTCTCCGCGATGCTCGATTCCAACGGCTGCAACACGACCGCCGCGACGACGGTCGCGCGGCTCGCCCGCGAGCTCGACCTCGGGGGACGCCGCGTCGTGATCATCGGCGCCGGAGCCGTCGGACTGCGCGCGGCGAAGCTCCTCGCCGACGAGGGCTGCGACGTCACGGTGTCCGGCATCCCGGCTGCCCGCTTCGGGAAGGGCTATCGCCGGGCGCACGGGCTGACCGTCGCGCAGGAGCGCGGCATGCAGATCGCGGAGCCCGCCGACGACGAGGAGCTCGCCGAGATCCTGGACGGCGCGACGCTCGTCCTGGCCGCCGGTCCCACCGGCGTCGAGGTGCTCCCCGCCGCCGTATGGCAGAAGGTCGAATCGATCGAGGTGCTCGCCGACTTCAACGCGGCCGACCCGATCGGGATCGAGGGCACCGAGGCCCAGGACGACCTCGCCGAGCGCGACGGGAAGCGCGTGCTCGGGGCCCTGGCGATCGGGGGGGCGAAGATGAAGGTCCACAAGGCCTGCGTGCAGCGGCTGTTCGAGTCCAACGACGCGATCCTCGACGTCGACGGCGTCTACGAGATCGCGAAGAGGATCGCCTGAGCCCGGCACGAGAGCACGGGCCGCGCGTCGCCGGCATCGATCCGGGCACGTTCTCCTTCGAGCTGTGCGCGCTGGACGGGGGACTGCCGCTCCTGGAGCAGAGCTTCCCATCCGCGGAGCTCGGTGCCGACCCGGCGCCGCTCGTCGACGCGCTCCGTGCCTACGCGCCGTTCGATCTCGTGCTCGGTCCGGCCGGGTACGGCCTCCCGCTCGTGCCGGGCGCCGAGGTCGGCGAACGCGAGCTCGCCCTCATGGTGCTCAAGCGCGCCGACGAGCCGGCGGCTCGCATCGGCATCGCGGGGATGCGAACGATCATCCGGGCACTGATCGCGGCCGGCATCCCTCTCGTCTTCGGGCCGGGCGCCATCCACCTCCCCACCGTCCCGGACCATCGCAAGTGGAACCGCATCGATCTGGGGACCGCCGACAAGGTCGCGAGCGCCGCGCTCGGGATCGCCGACCAGGCGGAGCGCCTCGGGATCCCCTACGACGAGACGAGCTTCGCGATGCTCGAGCTCGGCGGTGGCTTCAGCGCGGCGCTGGCCGTCGACGGCGGGCAGATCGTCGACGGCCTCGGCGGCTCGGCCGGCCCGATCGGTGCGCGTGCGTGCGGCGCGCTCGACGCCGAAGTGGCCTATCTGATCGGCGGCGCGCTGTCGAAGCGGACGGTGTTCAGCGGAGGGGCGCTCGACCCCCATGGGGAAGTCGACCTCGCGGCACCGGGAGCGCTCGAGCGCCTGCGTGAGGACCCGCGCGCACGCGACGGATGGCGCGCGCTCGAGGAGGGCGCCGCGAAGGCCGTACTGGCCCTCACCGCGTCCGTTCCGGCGCCGCGGGAGATCCTCGTGGCCGGTCGCCTGGCCGCGACGCCAGGGCTCCTCGACGCCCTCGCGGATCGGATCGGGCGCGTGGCGCCCGTCCGTCCGGCGCTCGCCGCCAGGAGCGCGGCGCGCGGCGCAGCGCTCCTCGCGGATGGCCTGGCGGGCGGCGCATACGCGCCGCTCGTCTCGTGCCTGCGTCTCCGCGACGCGCGCGGCGGCGTCCTCGACCACCTGCGGATGTACGGCGCGGAGCGGATCGTGCTCGACTAGCGACCGTGCAGGCGTGGCGCGGGCTACGCCGCCGCCCGCGCCTCGAGCGCTCTGGCGACGATCGCCATGCGACGGCGGGCCATCGGGACGATCATGTCGCGGATCTCGGTGGGCAACGCGTCACCCCACGCTCCAGCGGCGTCCTCGGCCTCGGCCAGGATCGCGTCGACGAGCTCCGGGGACGGCCGGGCATCGATCAGGCAGCGCAGGCCGAAGCCGATGTGCCAGCGCTCGTCGAGCTCGACGTGGTACACGCCCTCGCGGACGCCCGGCAGCGACGCGGTCCTCCAGCTCGGCGAGCAGCGCGCGCTGCCCGGCGGACAGCACCATGCCCTCGAGCGTCATGTGGTACAGCGCCATGCCGTCGCTCAGGCCCATGCGGCCCTCCGCCATCTCGGCCGCCATCGCGGGCAGCCGCTCCTCGAAGAGCTCGAGCATCCCGGCCGGAGCGAGCTCCCGGGCCGCCGCGCGGCGCTCGTCCTCCGTGTCGCCGGGCAGCTTGAGCACCTCGGCGGCGACGCGGTCGAAGAACCTCGCGTGGCGCTGCTCGTCGCGGCGCTGCAGGAACACGACCCACGCGATCAGCGAGTCGTTGGCGGCGGGGCCGAACGGCTCGAGGTGCTCGCGAGACGGCGTCGTCGGCGATGCGGAAGCCGGCGAGGAGCTTCGTGAGCCGGTCGCGACGCTCCTCCGGAAGACCGGGCCACGCCTCGGCGTCGGGCCCGAGGTCGATGGACTGAGCGTCCCACTGGAGCTTGGCCACGACCCGGGAGAAGAAGTTCGGCCAGCGGCTGGACGGCAGGATGGAGCCAGGCTCGATCTCGTCCTGGCGCAAGCGCCGCCCTGTGTGGGGATCAAAGGCGCGATCCCACGCCTGCCGGTCGTCCATGGCGGCACGATAGCAAGGGGTTCGCGCGGGTCCGGCGGACCGCGATCATGCTGGAGATACCGGTGCGCATCGCTGTCGACATCGACTCGACCCTTCACCATCATTGGCCGCTGGTCGCCCTCGCCGCCAAGCGCCGCTTCGGCGTCGAGTTGCCCTACGAGCAGCAGTTCCCGTGGGCCGCCCGCCCTCTGGACGACGAGCAGCTGCGGTTGTGCATCGAGGACACGCACCGCGACGAGGCGATCGCCGGCGCGCGGCCGTACCCGCACGCCGTCGAGACCGTCAGCGCCTGGTGCGACGCGGGTCACCGCATCCACGTCATGAGCCATCGGGACGAGCGGTCGGCGACCGCCACGCGGCGCTGGCTGCACGACGTCGGCGTGCGCCACCACGAGCTGTACTGCGGCGACGACAAGGTCGCGCACTGCCGGGCGATCGGCATCGGGCTCCTCATCGACGACAGCCCGGACAACCTCCTCGCCGCCCGCGATGCCGGCATCCTCGCCGCCACGCTCCGTCATCCCTGGAACGAGGACGTATGCGACGCACGCCGGATCATCTGCGCCGCCGACTGGCAGGAGCTCGCTCGCGCCGTCGAGCCACTCCTCGATGACGACCTCACCGCGCGGTGATCGCGAGCCGGAGGCACTCGATCTCGAGCACCATCGTGGGGATGGCTCGCGCGAACCAGGTGACGATGCGTTCGACGTCGGGATCGACGGCCCGCGGGAACGCCGTCGCGGGAAGGGCCTCGGACGCGAGTGCCACCAGCTCGTCGCGGCCGCTCGCGAAGCGCGGGGCCCGGGCGAGCGATCTGATCTCCGTCCACGCGCGCTCGGCGACGTCCGGCCAGCCGTGGGCCAGCTCGCGCCAGAGGCCGGGCACCGTGAACCCGCCGTGGCACATCAGGACGTCGTCGAGCAGCGATCGGCCCGCGCGCTCGGGCAGCGGCGCCTCGAGCACGCGCGCAGGCTCGAGCCCGTCGGACAGCGCCGCGAGGATGAGCATGCCGGCCGGGTTGGCGACGTTGTAGCGCTCGATGACGGCGTGGATCGCGGCCGTGTCCTCACCCGCGCTCACCGAGCCGGGGTCCAGCTGCCGGGCGACGTCGGCCGCCAGCCCGACGCCGCGGCGCGCGTACGTCGCCCGCCGCTCGGCGGGCGTGGCGGACGCCGCCTCCACGACCGCTGCGAGGTAGTCCTCGTGGACCGCGAGCATGCGGAACACGGTCGGCACGAACGGCACTCCCAGGAGCTCGCGCAGGCGCGCGTAGAGGGCGGCGACCGAGCTTCCCGCCTCGTCCTCGGCGACCTCACGCGCGACGCCGGATGTCATGCGCGCCGATCGTATCGCCGGGTGCGCGTGCACCGACGCCGGCGTGCGGCTGCGCGTAGGTTCCCTGCGCACGCACGAGTTCGGCCGACACCTTGGACACGACGGGTCACCCCAACCGAGCAGCGCAGTGACCGCGGTGATGCCGTCGCCGGCGCGGAGCGACGCTCTGCGCCCCTCGCTGACGGCAGCCACCGCGGCGCTGTTCGGGGTGGGATGGGGGGCCAACCAGTTCGCGCCGCTGCTGCTCGTCTACCACAGCGATCTGGGCGTCGGCGAGGCGACGATCGAGGCGATGTTCGGGGTCTACGCGGTCGGGCTGATCCCCGGGCTGCTCATCGGCGGCCCCCTGTCCGACCGCATCGGGCGCCGCGCCGTGGTGCTGCCTGCGGCGGCGTTGTCGGTGCTCGCGACCGTCCTGCTGATGTTCGGCGGGCAGACGATCGTCGCGCTGTTCGCCGGCCGCCTGCTCGCAGGGCATCGTGAGCGGCGCGGTGTTCAGCGCCGCGACGACGTGGCTGCGGGAGACCTCGCTGGCGGCGGGCGTCGGGGCCTCGGCGGCGTCCCGGACCGCGGCGGCGATGAGCGCCGGCTTCGGGCTCGGTCCGCTCGTCGCGGGGATGATCGCGCAGTGGGCGCCCGCACCGACGGTGCTGCCCTACGTGCCGCACGTTCTGCTCATGGTCGTCGTGCTCGCGCTGCTGCGCCGGGCGCCCGCCGACGAGATCCGGCCGGCGGTGCCGGCGCCGCTTCCCGGGCGCCGAGCGCGGTTGGCGATCCGCAGCCATCCGCGCTTCCGGTGGATCGTCGTGCCGCTCGCGCCGTGGGCGTTCGCCGCGCCGGTCATCGCGTTCGCGCTGCTGCCGACCGTCACGGGGGTGGGGGACCGCGATCACGGGATCGTCTTCGCGGCGGCGCTCGCCGCGATCACGGCGCTCACCGGCGCCGTCGTGCAGCCCGTCGCCCGGCGGATGGGGCTCTCGCCGATCGCGCTCGGCTGTGCGGGTCTCGTGACGCTCGCGGTCGGCCTCGGCCTCGGCGTGGTGACGGTCGAGGGACACGACTGGGTCCTCGTGCCGACCAACCTGGTGCTCGGCTGCGCGTACGGCCTGTGCCTCGTCGGCGGCCTCATCGAGGTGCAGCGCCTCGCGTCGCCGCAGGAGCTCGCCCGTGCCACGTCCGTCTACTACGCGCTGACCTATCTGGGCTTCGCCGCGCCCTACCTCCTCACGCGCGCCCACGCGTGGGCGTCGTATCCGACGCTGCTGACGCTCGTCGCGGGCCTGGCGCTCGCGACCGCCGCGACCATCGCCGTGCAGAACGCGCGGCACCCATCGACGCCGTGACGGCGCAGACTGGTCCCATGAACCCCATACGCCGCATCGGATTCGTCGGGCTCGGCAACATGGGCGCGCCGATGGCGCGCAACCTCGCGCGGGCCGGCTTCGACGTCCGCGTGCGCGACGCCGATCCCGACCGCCAGGGGCTGCTCGCCTCCGAGCTCGGGCCCGAGGCCGCCGCGTTCGAGGCGCCCGACGCCGTGATCACGATGCTGCCGACCGGCGACGACGTGCGCGGGGTGCTGCTCGACGATGCGGCGGTCGGCGCGGCGCTGCGCCCGGGCACCGTCGCCGTCGACATGAGCTCCTCGGCGCCGGTCGGGACGCGGGAGCTGGGCGCGGCGCTCGCCGAGCGCGGCGTGACCCTCATCGACGCGCCCGTGTCCGGCGGCGTCGCGAAGGCGCAGACCGGCACGCTCGCGATCCTCGTCGGTGGTGACGACGACGGGGCGATCGAGCGCGTGCGCCCGGTGCTCGACGCGCTGGGGGACCGGGTGCTGCGGACCGGCGGCCTCGGCGCCGGGCACGCCGCGAAGGCGCTGAACAACTTCGTGGCCGCGGCGTCCTTCGCCGCGACCTCCGAGGCGCTCATCGTCGGCGCACGGTTCGGGCTGCGACCCGAGGACGTCCTCGCGGCGCTGAACGCCTCGACCGGCGCGAGCTTCAACACCCAGTTCACCATGGAGCCGCACGTGCTCCGCAGGCGCTTCGGGGTCGGCTTCGCGATGCGGCTCATGGTCAAGGACATCGCGCTGGCGCGCGATCTCGTCGACGCGACCGACAGCGTCGCGCCGATGTGCCGCCTCACCGAGGAGCGCTGGGCCGAGGCGCTCGCGGCAGAGGGGCCCGACGCGGACTTCACGGCCGCCATCAGGCACTGGGAGGAGGAGAACGCGACGCAGCTGCCGCTCCTCGAATAGGCGCGTCCGCGGTCGGCGAGCGATGAGTTCCCGGAGGGAACCTCGTCATAGCTGCAATCCGAGACGAGGAGCCGACGATGACCGCCACCGCAACCCCCACCGCCGCCGCACCGACCGACCGCAGCCGCTGGCTCGCGCTCTACGTCCTGTGCGCCGGGATGCTGATGATCGTGCTCGACGCGACGATCGTGAACGTCGCGCTGCCGTCGATCCAGGACGACCTCGGGTTCTCCCAGAGCAACCTCGCCTGGGTCGTCAACGCTTATCTCATCGCCTTCGGCGGCCTGCTGCTGCTCGCCGGGCGGCTCGGCGACCTCGTCGGGCCGCGGCGCGTCTTCCTGACCGGCCTGACGATCTTCACCGTCGCCTCGGTCGCCTGCGCGCTGGCGCAGAACGGGACGATGCTCGTCGGCGCGCGCTTCATCCAGGGCGTCGGCGGGGCGCTGACCTCGGCCGTGGTCCTCGGGATGATCGTCACGATGTTCCCTGACCCGCGCGACCAGGCGAAGGCGCTCGGCGTCTACGGGTTCGTGGCCTCCGCGGGCGGGTCGATCGGCCTCCTGGCCGGCGGCGTCCTCACCGACGCGATCAGCTGGCACTGGATCTTCCTCGTGAACCTGCCGATCGCCGTCCTGGTCGCCCTCGGCACGCTGCGCCTCGTCGAGGACCGCGCCGGGCTCGGCCTGCGGGCGGGCGCGGACGTCCCGGGCGCCGTCCTGCTGACCAGCGGGCTCATGCTCGGCGTCTACGCGATCCTGCAGGTCACCGAGCACGGCTGGGGCGCGACGCGGACGCTCGTCCTCGGCGCCATCGCGATCGGCCTGCTCACGGCGTTCGTCCTTCGCCAGGCGCGGATCGCGAACCCGCTCATGCCGCTGCGGCTCTTCCGCTCCCGTGACGCGACCGGCGCCAACATCATCATGGCGCTCGTCATCGTCGGGATGTTCGGCGTGTTCTTCCTCGGCGCGCTGTACCTCCAGCAGATCCTCGGCTACGACGCCCTCGAGGTCGGCCTCGCGTTCCTGCCCAGCACGGTCGTCATGGCCGGGCTGTCGCTCGGCGTCGCCGGCCGGCTCGCGATCCGCTTCGGTCCCCAGCGCCTGCTCGCCCCGAGCCTCCTGCTCATCGCGGCGGGTCTGGCCCTGTTCGCCCGCGCGCCGGTCGGCGGCAGCTTCGTCGAGCACGTCCTGCCCGTCACGATCCTGCTCGGCATCGGCACCGGCCTGTCGACGCCGGCGATCATGATGCTCGCGATGTCGGGCGCGACGCCCGAGGACGCCGGCATCGCCTCCGGTCTGATCAACACGACGTGCCAGGTCGGCGGGGCGATCGGCCTCGCAGTGCTCGCGACCCTCGCGGCGGACCGCAGCAGCGGCCTGGCGTCGGGCGGCGCGTCGGAGGCGGCGGCCCTCAACGGCGGCTTCCACCTCGCCTACCTCGTGGCCGCCGGACTGCTCGTCGTCGCCGCGATCGTCTCGGTGACCGTGCTGCGCCGGGAGCCCGCCCCGGCCGGGTCCGAGGCACCCGCGCACGCGATGCCCAGCGCCGCCTGACGGCGACGGGGCCGTGCGGGCCTAGAGTGGTCCGCATGGCCCCCCTCACCGTGGACATCTGGTCGGACGTCGTGTGCGGCTGGTGCTACATCGGCAAGCGCCGCCTGGAGGCGGCGCTCGCGCAGTTCGAGCACCGCGACGACGTGACCGTCCTGTGGCACAGCTTCGAGCTCGACCCGGCGGCGCCGGCGGTCAACCCGCAGCGGACCGCCGAGATGCTCGCCGAGAAGTACGGCACGAGCATCGAGGAGGCCGAGAGCCGCCTCGTCGGCATCACCGAGACGGCGGCGGCGGAGGGCCTGGCGTACAACGTCGCCGACGCGCGCGGCGGCAACAGCTTCGACGCGCACCGCCTCATCCACCTCGCCGCCGAGCAGGGGCTCGGCGAGCAGGTCCACGAGCGGCTCTTCAGCGCCCAGCACTGCGAGGCGGAGGCGACCGGCGACCGGGAGACGCTCGAGCGCCTCGCGGTCGAGGCGGGACTGGATCCCGACGACGTCCGCGACGTGCTCGACGGCGACCGCTACGCCGCCGCGGTCCGCGCCGACGAGGAGGCCGCGTCGCAGATCGGCGTCCGCGGCGTCCCGTTCTTCGTCCTGGGCCGCAAGTACGGCCTGTCCGGCGCCCAGCCCGCCGAGGTCCTCGTCCAGGCGCTGCAGCAGACATGGGACGAGGCGCAGGCCTCGGCGGCGGCCTGACCATGGCCCAGCTCACCGTCGACATCTGGTCGGACGTCGTGTGCCCCTGGTGCTACATCGGCAAGCGCCGCTTCGAGGCCGCGCTCGAGCAGTTCGAGCACCGCGACGACGTGACCGTCCTCTGGCACAGCTTCGAGCTCGACCCCGAGGCGCCGCCGGTCGCCGAGGGCAGGTCGGCCGAGCGGCTCGCCGCGAAGTACGGCATGACCGTCGAGGAGGCCGCCGGCCGCCAGGCCGAGATCACCACGCTCGCCGCGCAGGACGGTCTGACCTACGACCTCGCCGAGTCGCGCGGCGGGAACACCTTCGACGCGCACCGCCTCATCCACCTCGCCGCCGAGCACCGGCTCGGCGACGCGGCCATGGAGCGGCTCATGCGGGCGTACTTCAGCGAGCGCGAGGCGATCGGCGACCGCGAGACGCTGCAGCGCCTCGCCGTCGAGGCCGGGCTCCCGGCCGAGGAGGTCCGCGAGGTGCTCGAGGGCGAGCGCTACGCGGACGCGGTCCGCGCCGACGAGCGCGCGGCGACCCAGATCGGCATCCGGGGCGTCCCGTTCTTCGTCCTCGGCCGCAAGTACGGCGTCTCGGGCGCGCAGCCCGCCGAGGTCCTGCTGCAGGCGCTGCAGCAGGCCTGGGACGAGGTCGCAGGTCCGCCGGTCAACGCCTGACGCGTGCCGATCGACGTCGCTCTCCTCGGCTGCGCGCATCCGCACGTCCCGGACGTGCTCGGCGTCGTCGCGTCCGAGCCCGACCTGCGGCTCGTCGCGGCCTGGGACGAGGACCCCGGCGCCGTGCCCTCCGTGCTCGGCGGCGCCGCGGTGCGCAACGTCGACACCGCGATCCGCCGCGCACACGCGGTCGTGATCTGCGCCCCGACCGACCAGCGCCCCGCGCTGAGCCTCCGCGCCGCGCAGGCCGGCCGCCCGCTGCTCGTCGAGAAGCCCATCGCGCTCTCCGCGACGGACGGGCAGCGCCTCGCTCGCGAGATCGAGCGGACCCGGACGCCCGCCATGGCCGCCCTCTTCCTGCGGCGCCTCCCCGCGCTGGAGCGCCTCGCCGGCGTCCTGCGCGAGCGGCTGCTCGGCCGGCTCGCGGGCGTCGACGCGACGTTCACGCACGGCGGCGCGCTCGAAGGGATGTTCGACGGCCCGGCGGCGTGGATGGAGGACCCGGCGCGGGCCGGGGTCGGGGGCTTCGGCGACCTCGCGCTGCACCTCCTCGACGCGCTCGCCGTGCTCGCGCCGGACGAGCCGCCGCGGCTCGCGGGCGTCGCGCTGGACGCGGTCGGCGGCACGGGCCTGGGCCGCTGGGCCGGCGTGCCGATGAGCGTGAAGGCCAGCTGGGCCGTCCGGCCCGGTGGGTTCGAGCTCACGGTCGCCGGTGGCAACGGCACGGCGGTCCTGCGCGGCGGCGTCCTCGAGCTGCACGGCGAGCACGGCGAGCCGGAGCGCTGGGTCGGGCCGCCCCCGGACGCGGGCGAGGCGGTGCGAGGGTTCGCCGACGCGCTGCGGACGCGCAGGTTCCCACGCGACGGCCTCACCGCCGCCGTCCGCGCCCACATGGCGCTGCAGGAAGCGGTCCGCGTGGCCTAGACCAGGCCACGCAGACCGTCCCGAACATCAGCCGGTGCTGATCGCCTTCGACGTCCCGAGCACGGCGCCCGCGGCGTCCAGCGCCTGCACGGCCACGAACGCGGCACCGTCCGTGCGGATGCGGGTCTCGAAGCCCGTCCGCGGCGCCGAGCTGGCGGGGGCCAGCGACTCCGCCGTCGCGCCGGCGAGCACCTGCCAGCGCGCGACCTGCGTCGCGCCGTTCCAGCTCGCGTAGACGTTCTGACCGCCCGAGGTCGACGCGACCGAGGGCTGCGCCGCCGGCGTCCCGACCCACGGGAACCGGTAGGCGCGATAGGTGTCCTGGCCGCGCGCGATCCGCGCGTCGAACACCGTCTTGCCGTCCGGCGTGAACTGCGTGAAGTAGCCCTGCGAGCCCCAGCCGACGAAGATGTTCCCCGCGTCGTCGATGCCCTGGACGTTGCCCTGCGTGCCCGCGAGCAGCGTGTTGGGCTTGTGGACCTGGGCTCGCGTCACCGTCGCGGTCTTCGCCGCGTCGTCGAGCTTGAGGAACAGCGCACGCGACGCGCTGCGCACCCGCGGTGCGGCCTCGTTGTCGAAGATCCGGACGACGCCCGGCGACGGCATGTGGATGTCGTGCTGCCACGCGAACTGCGCCGCGCCGACCATCCGGTAGGTGCTCTTCTTGCCGCCGATGCGCGTCTGGAGCCTGCCGGTCGTGCGGTCCAGGACCACGCCGGCCCAGAGCTCGCGGCCGGAGACGAGCAGGTCGCCGTCGGGCGTGACCGTCACGGAGTTGGCGTGGACGTAGTCGAACAGCGGGTCCGAGCCGGGCGGGATCCGGGCGTGGCTCTCGTCCAGGCCGATCGTCCCGAGGCTGTGCCACTCCGACATCACGAGCCCGGTCTTGATGTCGATCTCCTGGATGACCGAGTCGATGACCCGGGCCTCCTTCGGACCGTCCATGAAGCTCAGGTCCCGACGCACGGGGTTGTAGACGATGCCCAGCAGCGTCCCCTGCGGGGTGATCGTCGTCTCGTGGAAGTCGAGGTTGTAGCCGTTGCCGCCGTGGATGGTCTGCACCGGGCGGTAGGAGCTGTCGACGACCTGCACGACGCCCTCGCCGGTGCCGAGCACCGCGCGGCCCTGCCACCAGGTGAGGACCGGCTGGCCGTCGAGCTGCTGGACGCGGAAGTCGGTCACGTTGCCGGCGTCGTTCTGCGCGAACCAGACCGGCTGGCCCTTGTTGTCGACGATCATCGGGCCGCTCTGCAGGCCGGCGCGGGTCTTCGCCCCGAACACCTTCTTCGGCGCGATGAAGACGAAGCCGGGCGTGTCCGCCTGGGTCTCGAAGACCTGGACCTCGGGCGGGCGCAGGTCAGGGCGCGAGCGATAGCGCGGCAACGAGCCCTTCGGCGGTGTGCCGACCTGGCCGGTCAGCTCCTGCAGCAGCTGGAGGTTCGGCTTCCCGCCACCGCTGCCGAGGCCCTTGCTCGGCCGTGACACCGTCTTGAAGCTGTAGTCGCCGTTGCGCGCGCCCGGGATCGTGAGGTCGGTCTTGACGCTCACCGTCTCGCCGCCGCGCAGCGGCGTGTCGAGCACGAAGCTCGCGCCGTTGCCGTCGGAGTGCGGGCGCAGCGTGCCGGTGTGGTTGCCGGACCGCGAGCCGCTCACGGTGACGCTGCCGAGCTGCGCCGGCGGCGCGCCGCGGAGGCTGATCTGGGTCTCTGGCGAGGCCGACTGGACCCCCGGCATGGGGAAGGCCCCGACCGTCGCCGCCGTCGTCTGTGCCCCGGCGCCGCAGGCCATCAGACCGCATGCCGCGACCGTGGCCACTGAACCCAGCGCGAACCTGCTCCGCGTCCTCAAGCTTCCGCCTTCCCCCGTTGAACGAATCACGCCCCCCGTGGCGGGCGGCGCAACCGTACCGGTCGGCCCGGTCACCCGGTCGCCTGGTAGTCGCGCGACACCGTCGTCGGTGCGCCCGCGGCTGCTGCGGCGGACACGGACACGGTCGCCGTCAGGCCCTTGCGCCCGCGCAGCGCCCGCGTCAGCTGACGTGCCTGCGCGCGGCTGACCTTCGGGCGCAGCAGGCGATCCTGGCCCGCCTGGAGCGTGAGCTCGAGCGACCGGAGGTTCACCGTCACCCGCTTGCGGCCCTTGGGGGGACGCGCGCGGGGCGTGAGGCTCACGCGCACCGTCAGCTGGCAGCCGGTGTCGCACCCGACGCGGATCGGCAGCGTCCGCGAGCTGATGATCCGCGACGTGCGCAGCGCGCGGAGGTCCACCTGCGGCCCGTCGGGCACGGGCCCCGTCGGCAGCTTCGGCGGCGCCGGGCGCGCCGGCAGCGGCAGCGCGGCGCAGAGCGAGCCCGGCGGCGTCACCGGCGCCGCGAGCGTGAACTGCTGCACGCGGTTGTTGTCGGAGTCCGTGACGGTGAGGGTGCCGCGGCAGTCGACGCTGACGCCGGTCGGGCGCGTGAACTGCCCCGTGCCCGTCCCGCGCTCGCCGAACATCGCCAGGCGCTCGCCGTCGGGCCCGAACTGCTGCACGCGGTTGTTGCCGCGATCGGCGACCCAGACGTTGCCGGCCTGGTCGAGCGTCAGCTGCGCGGGGGTGTTGAGCTTGCCGAGGTTGCGTCCGGAGCCGCCGAACGAGTCGATCTCGCTGCCGTCCGGCGACCAGATGCGGATGAAGTTGCCGACCGAGGTGTAGATGCGGCTGCCGTCGGGCGTGACGGCGACGCCGCGCAGGCCGCGGCCCGCCTGCGTGATCGCGCCGAGGTAGTTGCCGGCACCCGTGAAGCGCACGATCCGGTCGTTGCCGCTGTCGGCGACGTAGATGTTGCCCGCGCCGTCCAGCGCGATCCCCGACGGGTCGAGCATCTGGCCCGGCCCGGACCCCTGGGTGCCGATCGTGCGCACCGGCAGGCCCGTCGCCCGGCTGAAGACGACGATCGTCGCCCGTCGCTGGTCGAGCACGTAGATGTTGCCGGGGACGTCGAAGGCGACCGCGACCGGCCGCGGCAGGATCGTCGGGCCCGGGTTGGGCGAGCCCATCGAGCTGATGATCGTCCCGTCGGGCCCGAGGAACTCGACCCGGCCGTTGACGGCGTCGGTCACCGCGCGGATGCCGTCCGAGTCCGCGGCGACGCCCGACGGCGTGTTGAACTGGCCCTCCGCGCGGCCGGACGTCCCGAACGAGCGCAGCAGCCGCCCGTTGAGGTCGAAGACGTCGACGCGGTCGTCGCCCGTGTTGGCGACGTAGACGTTGCCCGAGCGGTCCGTCGCGATCCCGCGCACGAACGCGAGCTGGCCCGGTCCGCGGCCGTAGGAGCCCCAGCGGGCCTTGTACGCGTAGCCGGTCGACGCGGTGCTGAAGCGCAGGATCCGGTGGTTCAGGTTGTCCGCGACGAAGATCCGCCCCGCGGGGTCGACCGCCACGCCGTAGGGGAAGTTGAGCTGGCCCGGCCCGGTGCCCGACCCGCCGAAGCTGCGGATGATCTTGCCGCCCGTGTCCGTCACGAGGATGCGGTGGCGCTGGTCGTCGGCGATGTAGAGCCGCGAGCCCTTCACCGCGAGGCCCTTCGGGTGCGAGAGCGTGCCGGGCGGGAGGATCACCGACGCCTGCGTGCCCTCCACCGTGAACCGCTGGATGCGGTTGTTGCCCGAGTCGGCGACGTACAGGAGGCCGTTCGACGTCGCCAGGCCGCCGCCGGCGCCCGCGTCGTTGCCGCGGCCGCCGCCGAAGAGGAACTGGCCCGTGTCGCTGCCGGTGGAGCCCCAGGAGTTCAGGAGCGAGCCGCCGGGGTGGAAGCGGTCGATGCGGTTGCGGCCGTCGGCGACGATCAGCGAGCCGTCGTCGGCGACGGCGAGCGCGCCGACCGCGCTCAGCTCGCCGGGACGCTGCCCGGCGGCGCCGACCGTGCGCAGGAACTGCCCCTGCGGCGTGAAGACCTGGACGACGTGCGAGCCCTGGTCGCCGACGTAGACGTTGCCGTCGGGGCCGATCGCGATCGCCTGGGGGAAGCGCAGCACGCCGCCGGCGCTCTGACCGACCTGCGATGCCGCGACATAGACGCACGCGGGCTGGGCGCCGGGGCACTGGGCCATCGCGGGCTGCGCGGCGACGAGCGCCGCGAGGAGGCATCCGCCCAGGGCGAGGAGCCCTGCGAGGCGGCGAGGAGTGGAACGGATGTGGGGGGCCATCAGGGGGTCGAACACGCGGTCCCGGCTCCCGATGCGGGACGGCGAGATCCGCATGATGCCGCCCACGCCGGACGGCGGCGGCGGTGAAACGTCCGGGGCGAGGACGTGTACTGATATTTTGGTATCAAAACATTGGTCAACGAAAGAATCGCCCCGTCCGCATGAACGCCATCTCCTCCGCCGCCGCGGCTCCCGAACCCGTCGTCATCCCACGCCACGTCAAGCGGATCGCGATCGTCGTGATCCTCGGCGCGATCATGTCGGTGCTCGACACGACGATCGTCAACGTCGCGCTGCAGTCGCTCTCGCAGGATCTCGCCGCCCCGCTGGACCAGGTCCAGTGGGTCGTCACCGGCTACCTGCTCGCCATCGCCGCCGTGCTGCCGATCACCGGGTGGGCCGCGAACCGCTTCGGTGCACGACGCGTCTACATGACCTCGCTCGTGCTCTTCACGCTCGGCTCGCTGCTGTGCGGCTTCGCGTGGAACATCGAGTCGCTCATCGTCTTCCGCGTCCTGCAGGGGATCGGCGGCGGTCTCGTGCTGCCCGTCGGCCAGATCATCCTCGTGAAGGCCGCGGGGCCCGCGCGCGCTGCCGCGGCTCATGAGCATGATCGGCGTCCCGATCATCCTGGCCCCGGTCTTCGGCCCGACCATCGGCGGCCTGCTCGTCGAGCACGCCGGCTGGGAGTGGATCTTCTTCGTGAACATCCCGATCGGCATCCTCGCCGTCGCCCTCGCCCGCAAGCTCCTGCCCGCCGACGAGCCCGAGCACGCCGGCAGGCTCGACGCGCTGGGCCTCGCGCTCATCGCGACCGGCCTCGTCGGGATCACCTACGGGCTCGCTGAGACCGGCACGGCCGGGACGATCGCGTCCCCGCGGGTGCTCGTCCCGCTCATCGGCGGTCTCGCGCTCGTCGCGACCTTCCTCGTGCGCTCGCTGCGCATCCCCGAGCCGCTGCTGGACATCCGCCTGTTCTCCAACAAGGCGTTCGCCGCGGCGGCCTTCACGACGTTCTGCCTCGGCGCCGCGCTGTTCGGGGCGATGATCCTCATGCCGCTGTACTTCCAGACGGTCCGCGGCCAGGACGCCGTCCACACCGGCCTGCTGCTCATGCCGCAGGGCATCGGCGCCGCGTTCGCGATGGCGCTCTCCGGCCGCGTCACCGAGCGCGTCGGCGGCGGCATCACCGCGCTGTTCGGCGTGATCGTCACCGCGATCGCGACCCTGCCGTTCGTCTTCATCGGCGCCGAGACGTCCTACTGGCTCATCGGCACGGCGATGATCTTCCGCGGGTTCGGCATCGGCATGTCGATGATGCCGTCGATGACGGCCGCGTTCGGCGTGCTGCGCCGCGACCAGGTCGCCCACGCGTCGCCGCAGCTCACGGTGCTGCAGCGCGTCGGCGGGTCGATCGGCACGGCGATCTTCACCGTCGTGCTCCAGCGGGGGATCGACTCGTCCCCGCAGACGGCCGCCGGCGTCGCCGGCGCGTTCGGGAACACCTACTGGTGGGTGATGGCCGTCGCCGTCGCCGCGCTCGTCCCGGTGATCATCCTCGCCCGGGTCGAGCGGCAGGCGAAGGCCGCGCCCGTCCCCGAAGCCGTCCCCGCCGGCGCGGTGCCGGCGCTGGGAGGCTCGCGATGAGCGCTCCTCCCGCCGATCGCACGGAGGTCATCGACGAGCTGCGTCAGTCGGTCAGCGAGCTGCTGGGCGCCGAGCGGCGCCTGCGCGGCCGCGACCGGCGCGGCCCGCACGGCCTGTCCTTCTCCGAGGTCAGGGCGCTCGTCGCGCTCGGCCGCGAGGAGGACGGGACGGCGACCGCGGGCGCGCTGGCCAAGGCCGCCGACCTCAACCCCGCGACGGTGACCGCGCTGCTGGACTCGCTCGAGGAGCGGGGGATCGCCACGCGCCGGCGCCACGAGCAGGACCGCCGGTGCGTCGTCGTCTCGCTCACGGACGAGGGCCGCGAGAAGCTCGCGCAGGCACAGGCGAAGTGGAAGTCGCGCCTGGACGAGGCGCTCGTGGACCTGCCCGACGCCGAGGTGCTCGCCGCGGCGGGTGTCCTACGCCGCCTCGCGGGCGTGTTCGACGCGGTCTGAGCCGACCACCACGCGGACGGTGACGAGGGCGGCGACGGCGAAGCCGATGACGCCCAGCGCCATCGGCAGGGCCGTCGCGCCCGCCACGCCCGGGAGCGGGGCGGCCAGGCCGCCGATGGTGAACTGCACGACGCCGATGAGCGCCGACGCGGTGCCCGCGTCGGCGCCGTGGTGCTCGAGCGCGAGCGCGACACCGTTGGAGGGCACGAACCCGATCCCTGCGACCGCGACGAAGAGCGCGGCGACGAGGGCCGCCAGGCCGGCGTCGGTCACCACCGCGAGGACGACCAGCGCACCGCCGACGAGCATGGTCACCATCCCGGCGCGCAGCAGCTTCACCGGACCGACGCTCTCCTGCAGGCGGTGGTTGGCGATGCTCGCTCCGAGCAGCGCGACGCCGTTGAGGCCGAAGAGCAGCGCGTAGACCTGCGGCGAGACGTCGTAGACGTCCTGGAAGACGAACGACGATCCGGCGATGTAGGAGAACAGCGCGCCGAACGACAGGCCCGCCCCGACCGTGTAGCCGGTGAAGACCCGGTCGCGCAGGAGCCGTCGCATGACGCGCAGCGTCCGGCCCAGTCCGGCGGGGCGGCGCGCCGACGGCGGCAGCGTCTCGGGGACCCACACCGCCGCGGCGACGAGCAGCGCGACGCCCCAGCCGGCGAGGACGACGAACAGGCCCCGCCAGTCGGTGATGTGCAGCAGCCCGCCGCCGATCGTCGGCGCCAGGATCGGCCCGAGCGACAGGGCCGTCATCAGCGCGGCGTAGATCCGGGCCGCCTCCAGGCCCGACCAGCGGTCGCGCACGATCGCACGCGCGAGCACGATGCCCGCCGCCCCGCACAGCCCCTGCACGAGCCGCAGCACGTCGAGCACGAGGATCGACGGGGCCACGGCGCAGCCCAGCGACGCGACCACGAACAGCGCGAGGCCGACGAGCAGCGGGCGCCTGCGGCCGAGCGTGTCGCTGACCGGCCCGGCGATCGCCTGCCCGAGCGCCAGGCCGATCAGGCACGCGGTGAGCGTGAGCTGGACCTGCGACTCGGAGGCCCCGAGCTCGTCGGCGACCTCCGGCAGGCCGGGCAGGTACAGGTCGGTCGTCAGGGGCCCGAACGTGGAGAGCACGCCGAGGACGACCAGCAGCGGCGTGCTGCGGGGTGTGGGCGTCGGGGAGACCAGGGGAGGCGACGATACGCTGCGGCCCGGTGCCGTCACTCAAGCCCGCCTATCTCATCCACGGGGACGACCACGGCCGGATCGCCGAGCGCAGGGCGAACCTGCGCGCGCTCGGCGAGCGCGAGGGCGGCGCGGCCGGCGTCGACGTCGTGACCGGTGACGAGTCCACGCCCGAGGCCGCCGCCGCGGCGCTCGCGACGATGACGTTCGCCATGGGTCATCGCGTCGTCGTGGTCGACGGCGTCGAGCGCTTCGGCGACGCCGACGTCAAGAAGCACCTCGTGCCGGCGCTGGCGGACATCCCGCCCGACACGACGATCGCGTTCTTCGCGCGCGAGGAGGGTCGCTACAAGGCGCCCAAGGCGCTCGTCGCGGCCGTGAAGGCCGCGGGCGGCGACATCCGCGAAGAGGCCACGATGAAGGCGCGCGAGCTGCCGAAGTGGCTGCAGGGCGAGGCGACGCGCCTCGGCGCGACGCTCGACCGCGACGCGGCGCAGGCGCTCGTCGGCCAGGTCGGCGACCGCCAGCAGCGCCTGCTGCGGGAGGTCGAGAAGCTCACGATCGAGCACGGTCCGGACGCGCACATCACGCTCGAGGACGTCGAGGACGCCGCCGCGCACAGCTCCGAGCGTCAGGTCTGGTCGCTCGTCGACGCGCTCGTCGGCGGCGACGGCAGGCGCGCGACGATCGCGTTCCTGGAGCTCCGGGCCCAGGGCGAGTCGATGCCGCGCCTCGTGCCGCTCATGGCACGGCGCATCCGTGACGTCCTGGCCATCGCCCAGCGCCTCGAGGCGGGGGAGTCGCCCGCCGAGGTGAAGGGGTCGATCAAGGGATCGCCCTGGATGGCGGACCGCCGGATCGCGGAGGCGCGCGCGACGGACGCCGACACGCTGCGACGTGCGGTCGAGGTGCTCGCCGACCTGGAGCTGGACACCCGCGGCGCCAGCGAGCTGTCCGACGACACCGTCGGACTGCGGGCGATCGCTGCGATCGCGGGATCGCGTTCCTGAGAGTTCGCTAGGAAAGATGGCCAGAGTGCGTTGAGGTGCCGGTGGGGCCGGTCGATGACCGGATCAGATGCCCGTGGAGCTCGCCCCAGTCACCCGCACGGATGTCCCGTGCGTCTGCGCGTTCCTGCACGAGCATCTCGACGCTGACGTCTCCCCGGAGCGATGGGCCCGCGCGGTCGACGTGCCCTGGAGCCCTGGGCTGGGCTTCATGCTCCTCGACGCCGGCCGCGTCGTCGGGGTCCAGCTCGCGTGGAGCTCGCAGCGGACGGTCGGCGGGCGCGAGGAGCGGTTCTGCAACCTCGGGTCCTGGTGCGTCCTGCCGGAGTACCGCAGCCACAGCCTGCGGCTCCTGCGCGCCGCGCTCGGCGATCGCGACTGCAGCTACACCGACCTCACGCCACGGCCCGAGGTCGTCGCCATCAACGAGCGCCTCGGCTTCCGCCACATGGACACGACGGCCGTGCTCGTGCCGAACCTGCCCTGGCCGGTGCCCGGGTCGGTCTCCAGCGACCCCGCGGTGCTCGAGCGCACGCTCACGGGCGTGTCGCTGCAGCGCTACCGCGACCACGCGGGCGCCGAGCCGGCCCGGCACGTCGTCCTGCGCCGCGGCACCTCGTGGTGCTACGTGATGGTGCGCATCGACCGCCGCAGGGGCCTGCGGACAGCGTCGCTGCTGCACGTGTCCGACCCTGAGCTGCTGGCTGCGATGTCCAAGCCCCTCGCGCGTCACCTGCTCCTGCGCCACGGCGCGGTCGCGACGCTGATGGAGGACCGCATCGCAGGCCGGCGCCCGTCCCCGGCGTTCGCGCTGCGCCGCACGCAACCCAAGATGTTCCGCAGCTCCCACCTCGGGCCTGCCGACGTCGACGACCTGTACAGCGAGCTGGTCTTCCAGCCCTGGTGACGCGAGAGGAGCAGCACCCCCTGATGCGCATGCACTTCCACCAGCTCGTCTCCGAGGCGGCGGCCCGCCGGCCCGACGCGCCGGCGCTGACGTACGGCGACACCACGGTCGGCTACGCGGAGCTGTGGGACCAGGTCGCCGCGTTCGGCGCGGCGCTGCACCGGCTCGGGCTGCGCAGGGGCGAGCGGGTGGCGATCCACCTCGAGAAGCGCATCGAGACCGTCGTCGCGATGTTCGGCACGACGGCCGCCGGCGGTGTGTTCGTCCCGGTCAACCCGCTGCTGAAGGCCAAGCAGCTCGCGCACATCCTCGGCGACTGCGAGGTGCGCGTCCTCGTCACGACGCCCGAGCGCCTCGCGCTGCTCGGCGACCACGGCGTCGAGCACGTCGTCCTCGTGGGCGAGGAGTGGGACGCGCTCGTCGCGCAGCCAGGCGAGCTGCCCGACCACGGAGTCGTGGACGTCGACATGGCGGCGATCCTCTACACCTCCGGCAGCACCGGGCTGCCGAAGGGCGTCGTGCTGTCGCACCGCAACCTGCTCGCCGGCGCCGAGAGCGTCAGCGCGTACCTCGGGAATCACCCGGGCGACGTCATCCTCGCCGCGCTCCCGCTGTCCTTCGACGCCGGGCTGAGCCAGGTCACGACCGCCTTCCACGCCGGCGCCCACGTCGTGCTCCTGAACCACCTCCTGCCGCGGGACATCGTCACGCTCTGCGCGAAGCACGGCGTCACCGGCCTGACCTGCGTGCCGCCGTTGTGGATCGGGCTCGCCGACCTGCCCTGGCCGACCGAGGCGACCCGCACCCTGCGCTACTTCGCCAACACGGGCGGACGCATGCCGCGCGCGACGCTCGATCGCCTCCGCGCGCTCCTCCCGTCCGCGAAGCCGTTCCTCATGTACGGCCTCACCGAGGCGTTCCGCTCCACGTACCTCGATCCCGAGGAGGTCGACCGCCGGCCCGACTCGATCGGCAAGGCCATCCCGGGTGCCGAGATCCTCGTCGTGCGCGAGGACGGCTCGCGCTGCGACCCCGGTGAGCACGGCGAGCTCGTGCACCGCGGCGCGCTCGTGTCGCTCGGCTACTGGAACGACCCGGTGCGCACGGCCGAGCGCTTCAGGCCCGCGCCGGGTCGCGACGGCGCGCTGTGCACACCGGAGATGGCGGTGTACTCGGGCGACGTGGTCGTCGCCGACGAGGACGGGTTCCTCTACTTCGTGAGCCGCAAGGACGAGATGATCAAGACGTCGGGCTATCGCGTCAGCCCGACCGAGATCGAGGAGGCCGTGTACGACACGGGCATGGTGCGCGACGCCGTCGCCCTCGGCGTCGAGGACCCGAGGATCGGCCAGGTCATCGCGCTCGTCGTGAGCCCGGCCGGCGACGAGGACGTCGATCCGGACGCGTTGCGGGGCGTCCTGGCCAAGCAGCTGCCCGGCTACATGGTCCCGCGCCAGGTGACCGTCCGCGGCGAGATCCCGCGCTCGCCGAACGGCAAGTTCGACCGCGCCCTGCTGCGCCGCGAGCTCGCGGCATGAGCGTCTCCACGACACCCGCCGGCCGCGCCTGTCACGCCGTCGGCGGCATCGACCTCGAGCGCCTCGCCGCGCGCGCCGGGTCGACGCCGTTCTTCGCGTACGACCGCTGCGCCATCACCGAGCGCGTCGCGCTGCTGCGGGCGACGCTCCCCGCCGACGTGAAGCTCAGCTACGCGATCAAGGCGAACCCGATGCCGGCCGTCGTCCAGCATCTGAGCGGGCTCGTCGACGCGTTCGACACCGCCTCGGCGGGCGAGCTCCGAATCGCGCTCGACACGCCGACGCCCGCCGAGCGCGTGAGCTTCGCGGGCCCGGGCAAGACGCCCGCCGAGCTCACCCAGGCGGTCGCAGCGGGCGCACTCATCGAGCTCGAGTCGGCGACCGAGGCGCGGCGCGCCATCGCGATCGGCGAGTCGCTGGGCTGCCGTCCGCGCGTCGCGATCCGCGTGAACCCGGACTTCGAGCTGAAGGGCTCGGGCATGAGGATGGGCGGCGGGCCGCAGCAGTTCGGGGTCGACGCCGAGCGCGTCCCCGAGCTGCTGGCGGAGCTGGCCGCGGCCGACGTCGACTGGCTCGGCTTCCACGTGTTCGCCGGCTCGCAGAACCTCAACGCCGAGATCCTCTGCGAGGCGCAGCGCAGGACGGTCGAGCTGGCGCTGCGTCTCGCCGACCACGCGCCGCAGCCCGTGCGCTACCTGAACATCGGCGGCGGCTTCGGCATCCCGTACCACGAACGGGACACGCCGCTGGACCTCGGTGCCATCGGAGAGAACCTCGAGAACCTCATGGCCGGCGCCGTGCGGCCGCTGCTGCCGGAGGCGCGCGTCGTGGTCGAGCTCGGGCGCTATCTCGTCGGGGAGGCCGGCGTCTACGTGACCCGCATCGTGGACCGCAAGGACTCGCGCGGCGCCACGTTCCTGGTCGTGGACGGCGGGATGCACCACCAGCTCGCGGCGTCGGGCAACCTCGGGCAGGTCATCAAGCGCAACTACCCGGTCGTGATCGGCGCGCGCGACCCGCGCGAGCCGACGGAGACCCAGACGGTCGTCGGATGCCTGTGCACGCCGCTGGACGTGCTCGCACGCGACGCCGAGCTCCCGCGTGCGGAGATCGGTGAGCTCGTCGTGGTCCTCCAGGCCGGCGCCTACGGGCTCACCGCGAGCCCCACAGCGTTCCTCGGCCACGAGCGACCGGTCGAGGTCCTGGTATGAGCATCACATCATCGACAGGGAGGGAATCCCGTGGACACGCAGGTCAACGGTGGAGTCGGCCTCGAGGCCGTCAAGGACGTCGTGGTCGCGTCGCTGGGCGTCGAGGAACGCGCGGACGCGATCGATGCGGACACGCCGCTGCTGGGCACGCTGCCCGAGCTGGACTCGATGGCGGTCCTCGTGCTCGTGCACGACCTCGAAGGGCGCTTCGGCATCACGTTCGAGGACGAGGACCTCTCGGCGGACGTGTTCGAGACGCTGCACAGCCTCGCGGCGTTCGTCGACCGCAGGGCGCGCATCGCGTAGGGGGCGGCCTCGCCCCCTATGTCGCGGGCTACTCGGGCGAGCCGGCGCGGACGCGGGCGGCGCGGGCCTTCTTGCGCGCGCCGGTGTTGCGATGCAGTGCGCCGCGCTTGACGCCCTTGTCGATGACGCTCACGAGCGCGCGGTGCTCCGCGTCGGCAGTCGTGTCGTCACCGCCGGAGACAGCGGTCTCCAGGCGACGGAAGTACGTCTTGATCGTCGAGGTGTAGCGGCGGTTCTCGAGCCGCTCACGCTCGGTGCGCGCGATGCGCTTCTTCTGGGATGCGATGTTGGCCATGACGTGAAAAGGCCGCGGAAGCTCCGGCCGCGGCGGCGCTTAGAGTAGCACCCCGTGGCGTCCGAGACTCGCCCAGCAGGCGGCGGCCGGATCGCCCGCAACACCGCGATCTTCTCCGTGGCCACCGGCCTGTCGAGGGTCGCAGGGCTCGTCCGCGAGATCGTGGCGTCGAGCTACTTCGGCACGAGCGGCGCGTTCTCGGCCTTCACGCTCGCGTTCCAGGTGCCGAACCTCGTGCGCAACCTGTTCGCGGACTCGGCGCTGAGCGCGGCGTTCGTCCCGGTGTTCACCGACCTCCTCGTGAAGGAGAAGCGGCGCGACGCGTTCCTGCTCGCGTCGACGCTCGCCGCCGTGATCGTGGGCGGCCTGGGCTCGATCACGGTGCTGTTCATCCTCATCGCGCCGTGGCTCATGCCCCTGCTGACGGACACGCCGGGGCTCGACTCCCTCGCGACCGGCCTGTCGCAGGTGCTGTTCCCGATCGTGCTGCTCCTCGGCGTGAACGGGCTCGTCGTCGGGATCCTCAACTCCTACGACCACTTCGCGATCCCGGCGATCTCGCCGCTCGTGTGGAACGTCGTCATCATCGGCGTGCTCGTCGCGACGCACGGGATGTTCGAGGGCGACGAGCAGCTCTACGCGTACGCGCTCGGGATCGTCGGCGGCACCGTCGTGCAGCTGCTCATGGTCCTGCCGGTCCTCCGGCGGCTGGACTTCCACTTCGTCCGCGAGATCAACCTGCGCGATCCGCGGCTCAAGCAGGTCCTCCTGCTCATGCTGCCGGTGACCCTCGGCCTCGGGCTCATCAACTTCGGTCAGGTCATCGACTCGACCATCGGGTTCACCGTGTCGGAGAGCGCGCCGCGCGCGATCGACGCGGCGTTCCGCCTCTACATGCTGCCGCAGGGCATGTTCAGCGTCGCGGTGGCGACCGTGCTCTTCCCGGCGCTGAGCCGGTTCGTCAGCCGGGGGGATCTCGACGGGCTGCGCTCGCTCCTGGCCACCGGCATGCGCGGGGTGTTCCTGCTGCTGATCCCCTGCGCCGCGATCACGCTCGTGCTGGCGGAGCCGATCACTCGGCTCGTCTACCAGCGCGGCGCGTTCAACGCGGCGTCGACCGAGGAGGTGTCGACGGCGCTCCTGTGGTTCTCGTTCTCGCTGCCGTTCTCGGGCGTCAACCTGCTGCTCACCCGGACGTTCTTCAGCCTGCAGCGCCCCTGGCTCGTGACGCGCCTGTCGGGGATCGTCCTCGTCGTGAACGTCGCCGTGTCGATCGCGCTCGCGGGGCCGTTCGGGATCGCGGGCATCGTGATCGGCACCGTGGTGTCGACGTTCGCGATGACCCTGCTCCAGGCGCGCCTGCTGCGCATCGAGCTGCACGGCCGGCTGGAGGCGGGTCGCACGCTGGATGCGATCGCGCGGATGCTGGCCGCCGCGCTCGCGCTGAGCGTCGTCTCCTACGCCGTCTGGTGGGCGCTCGACGACATCCTCGGCCGTTCCCTGCCCGCGCAGATCTGCTCGGTCGGGCTGGGCGTCGCCTCCGGCCTGGCGGTCTACGCCGCGCTCGTGCTCGCGCTGCGCATCCCCGAGGCGCAGCGCGATCTCCCGACTCGTGCGCGAGCGCCTCGTGCGATGAGCGACCACCACTTCGGCGACGGCGACCCCTTCTCGCTCGGGATCGAGGAGGAGCTGCTCCTCGTCGACCCGCGCGACGGGCGCCCGGCGGACGTGGGGGAGGAGGTGCTGGAGCGGCTGCCGGAGGGCCTTCCCGGGCGACACCGCGTCGGAGCTGCACGCGTGCGAGGTGGAGATCGCGACGCCGATCGTCCCGACCGTCGCCGAGGGGGTGCGCGCGCTCGGGGAGCTGCGCGCCGCGATCGTCGCGGCCGGCGCGTCCCCGATCGGATGCGGCGTGCAGCCGCGCGAGGCGAGCGGCGACGCGGGGATCACCCCGAAGTCGCGCTACCGGCGCATCCGCGACGTGCTCGGCGACGCCGCGGCCACGCCCGTCGCCGGGATGCACGTGCACGTCGGGATGCCGGACCCGGAGACCGCGATCCGCGCGTACAACGGGCTGCGCCGCCACCTGCCGCTGCTGCAGGCGCTCGCGGCCAACTCGCCCTTCCGCGACGACCGCGACGCGGGCGTGCAGTCGGCTCGCGTGCTCGCGATGCGCGCCTGGGTGCGCACCGGGGTCCCGCGCGCGCTGCGCGACTACGACGAGTGGCTGGAGATGAGCGAGCGCCTCGTCCGCGCGACGGCGCTCCCGGACTACACGTTCTTCTGGTGGAAGATCCGCCCGCACCCGCGGCTCGGGACGGTCGAGGTGCGCACGATGGACACGCAGACGAGCCTCGAGGACACGGCGGCGCTCGCCGCGCTCGTGCACGCGCTCGCCAGGCAGGCGGCCGAGGGCCCCGAGGTCGCCGCGCCGCCCGAGGAGCTGCTCGACGAGGCGATGTACCGCGCGGCGCGCTACGGCGTGGACGGCTCGCTGCCCGACGCCGACGGTGAGCTGCGCCCGGTCGGAGCGGTGCTGACCGAGGCGCTCGCGCTCGCCGAGCCGCACGCGCGCGAGCTGGGCTGCGAGGCCGAGCTGGAGGGGATCCACCGGCTCGTCGGCGACGGCGGGGGCGCCGGCCGCCAGCGCGCCGTGCACGAGCGCGACGGGATGCCCGGGCTCGTCGACTGGCTGGTGCGCCGGACCGCGGGCACGCCTCGCTAGCCTTGGAGGCGCTCGACACACTGGGGCGAGACCAGGCGCACATCCGGAACTTCTCGATCATCGCCCACATCGACCACGGCAAGTCGACGCTGGCCGACCGCATCCTGGAGATGACCAAGACGGTCGACCCGCGCATGATGCGCGACCAGCTCCTGGACTCCATGGACCTCGAGCGCGAGCGCGGCATCACGATCAAGGCGCAGGCGGTGCGCGTGTTCTACGAGGCGCGCGACGGGGAGACGTACCAGCTGCAGCTCATCGACACGCCCGGCCACGTCGACTTCACGTACGAGGTCAGCCGCAGCCTTGCGGCGTGCGAGGGCGCGCTGCTCGTCGTGGACGCCTCCCAGGGCGTCGAGGCGCAGACGGTCGCCAACACGTACCTCGCGATCGACGCCGGTCTCGAGCTCATCCCGTGCCTGAACAAGATCGACCTGCCGGGGGCGATGCCCGACGAGGTCGGCGCCGAGGTGGCCGAGCTCATCGGCGAGCCGCAGGAGAACATCCGCCACATCTCCGGCAAGACCGGCGAGGGCGTGGTCGAGGTGCTCGAGCAGCTCGTCGCGCGCGTGCCCCCGCCGGAGGGGGACCCGGACGCGCCGGCCCGCGCGCTCATCTTCGACTCCGAGTTCGACCAGTACCGCGGCGTCATCGCGTACATCCGCGTCGTCGACGGGGTGTTCCGCAAGGGCGAGGCCATCCGGGCGATGCAGAACGCCACCGAGGCCGACATCGACGACATCGGCTTCTTCACGCCCGCGATGACCCCGGTCGAGCAGCTCGGTGCCGGCGAGGTGGGCTACGTCATCACCGGCATCAAGGACGTCACGAAGCTGCGCGTCGGCGACACCCTCACGACCAAGGTCGATCCGGCGAGCGAGCCGCTGCCCGGCTACCGCGAGGTCAAGCCGATGGTGTTCTGCGGCCTGTTCCCGATCGACTCCGACGACTACCCGGACCTCCGCGACGCCCTCGAGAAGCTCTCGCTCAACGACGCGGCGCTGTCGTGGGAGCCGGAGACCTCCGACGCGCTCGGCTTCGGCTTCCGCTGCGGCTTCCTCGGCCTGCTGCACATGGACATCGTCCGCGAGCGCCTCGAGCGCGAGTACGACCTCGAGCTCATGGCGACGATGCCATCGGTCGCCTTCCAGGTCACGCTCACCAACGGAGACGTCCTCGAGGTGCACTCGCCGAGCGCGATGCCCGACCCGGCCCGGATCGAGGAGATCCGCGAGCCGTACATCCGCGCCTCGATCGTCGCGCCCAAGGGCTACATCGGGCAGATCATGGAGCTCTGCCAGGAGCGCCGCGGCGACCACCAGGGGATGAACTACCTGAGCGCCGAGCGGGTGCAGATCACCTACGACCTGCCGCTCGCCGAGATCGTCCTGGACTTCTTCGACCAGCTGAAGTCGCGGACACGCGGCTACGCGTCGCTGGACTACGAGCTCATCGGGCTCAAGCCCTCGGACATGGTCAAGCTCGACGTGCTGCTCGCCGGCGAGGCCGTCGACGCGCTCAGCATGGTCGTGCACCGCGAGAAGGCCTACGACCGCGGCCGCACGCTGGCCGAGAAGCTGCGCCAGCGCATCCCGCGCCAGCAGTACGACGTGCCGATCCAGGCGGCGATCGGCCAGAACGTCATCGCGCGCGAGACGGTCAAGGCCTTCCGCAAGGACGTGATCGCGAAGTGCTACGGCGGCGACATCAGCCGCAAGCGCAAGCTGCTCGAGAAGCAGAAGGAGGGGAAGAAGCGCATGAAGTCCGTTGGTCGGATCGACGTGCCGCAGGAGGCCTTCCTGGCGGTGCTCGAGCTCGGCGATTGAGCCTGGACTGCGTCCAGGCTCTGGCGATATGGCCCAGGGGGCCATATCGCCGGCCGTGGTAAGCATGCAGCCATGAGCTCCCGGGCATGGGCAGCGTTCGCCGCGATGGCGACGCTGTGGGGGATCCCGTACCTGTTCATCAAGCTGGCCGTCGACGACGGCGTGCCGCCGATCTTCCTGGCCTGGTCGCGCATCGTGCTGGCGGCCGTGGTGCTGCTGGGGCTCGCGTGGCGGGCGGGGACGCTGGGGTCGGTCGCGGGGGCGTGGCGCTGGATCGCGATCTTCGCGGTCGTCGAGATCTCGCTGCCGTTCCCGCTCATCGCGTACGGCGAGCAGCACGTCGACTCGTCGCTGGCGGCGATCATCATCGCCGCCGCGCCGCTGATCGTGGCGCTCCTCGCGTTCCTCGTCGCGCCGTCCGAGCGCGTGTCGCGCGGTCGGTCGGTCGGCCTCGTGCTCGGCTTCGCCGGCGTCGTGACGCTCATGGGCCTGGACGTCACCGGCAGCTCCGACGAGCTGCTCGGCGGCCTGGCCATCCTCTGCGCCGCGGCGGGCTACGCGGGCGGCCCGATGATCATGCGGCTGCGACTCGGCGGGATCGACGCGCGCGCCGCCATGGGCGCGAGCCTCGGGATCGCCGCGGTCCTCCTCACGCCGTTCGCGATCCTCGACCCGCCCGATGCCCCGCTGACGGGTACCGCGTGGGCGTCGATCGTGGTGCTCGGCCTGCTCTGCACCGCGCTGGCGTTCCTCGTCTACAGCGTCCTCGTGGCCGACGTCGGCCCCGGGCGGGCGATCGTCATCACCTACGTGGCGCCCGTCGTGGCGCTCGCACTGGGCGTCGTGGTGCTCGACGAGCGCCCGGGACCCGGTGCGATCGTGGGGCTCCTGCTGATCCTCGCCGGCTCGTGGATCTCGACCGACGGGCGCATGCCGCCCGGGCTCGCGGGGATGCTCGCGCGACGCCGCCTGCGGACCGATCCCTGAGCGCCGCCCCTAGGCCGATCGGCCCACCCCGGGGTGGGCCGCAACTATGGCCGGTCGGCCCATTGGAGGGCCCGCGTCCGTCACCGATGCTCCCGCACTGTGTTCGTCGCCCGCCCAGTGCTCCGGCTCCGTTCCCTGCCGATCGCACTCGGCGCGGCGGCGGCGTTCATCGTCGCCTCAGCCGCTCCGGCCTCCGCCCAGGGACCGGGGGGCGCGGCAGCCTTGGTCGGCGACGAAGGGACGGTGGCTGCGGCGCCGGGGGCGACGCCGCAGCAGCCGCCCGCGGGGGGTGTAGCGCCGGGCACGCCGGTGGCCGCAGCGGTCGATGGGGAGATCGCGCAGCTCGCCGGCGTGCAGGCGCTGGCTCCGACGGCAGCGCCTTCGGCGATCCTCGCCGCGGTGACGGCCGCGAACGAGATCGTCGGTCTTCCGTACAAGTGGGGTGGCGGCCACAGGTCCTTCCAGGACAGTGGCTACGACTGCTCCGGCGCTGTCTCGAAGGTCCTCAACGCCATTGGGTCGCTCGACGACCCGCTGGACTCGCGGGCGCTGAGGTCCTGGGGCGAGGCCGGGCGTGGACGGTGGATCACCGTCTACACCAACCCGAGCCACGCGTACGTCGTGATCGCGGGGCTGCGCTTCGACACGTCCGGACGGGGCGGGAAGGGCCCGCGCTGGCGCGCGGAGCCCCGCCCGTCGTCCGGTTTCGTCGCGCGGCATCCCGACGGCCTGTAGGCCATCTAGTCGCCGCGCTTGCGGGTCTGCGCGTCCTTCGTGACGCGGGCGAACCGCTTCTCGCGCAGCCGCCGGGCCGCACGGCCGGGCCCGTCCCGGCGCTCCTCGGCCGCGCGCGTCTCGCGCTCCAGCCGGCGCATCGCGTCGAGCCGTCCCTCGGCCAGGTCGCCGGTGGCGATCGCGTCCTGCACCGCGCAGCCCGGCTCCGCGCCGTGGCCGCAGTCGGCGAACCGGCACCGCTCGGCGAGGTGGCTGACGTCGCCGAACGTGCCGTGCAGGCCGTCGTCGCCCACGAGCGCCGCGAGGCGCACGCCGGGCGTGTCGACGAGCAGCGCGCCGCCCGGCAGCTCGAACAGCTCGCGGTGCGTCGTCGCGTGGCGCCCGCGGGCGTCGTGCTCGCGGATCGGCAGCGTCTTCTGACGCTCCTCGCCGAGCAGCGCGTTGACGAGCGTCGACTTGCCGACGCCCGAGCTGCCGATGAGGGCCGTCGTCGCCCGCTGCGGCAGGCGCGCGGCGAGGTCCGCGACGCCGGCGCCGGTCCGGGCGCTGGAGACGAGCACCGGCGCGCCGAGCTCCGCGCGCAGCCCTGCGGCCTGCTCGTGGGGGTCCTCCACGAGGTCGGCCTTCGTGAGCAGGATGCACGCGGGGACCCCGCCGTCGCGCACGAGCGCGACGAAGCGCTCCAGGCGGCGGAGGTTCAGGTCGCCGTTCGCGGACGTGACGACGAGGCCGAGGTCGACGTTCGCCGCCAGGACCTCGATGCGGGGGCCGTCGGACCGGCGCAGGACGCCGAGGCGCGGGAGCACCTCGCGGACCGCGCCGCCCGGCTCGACGCCGACCCAGTCGCCGACGACCGGCGCGTCGCCCTCGTGCAGCAGCGTGCCGGCGACCGGCGCCTGCCGGCTTCCCTCGGGACCGCGCAGGGCGACACGCCCGCGGTGGACGGCGGTGACTCGTGCGGGCTCCAGGCCCGCGGACAGGTGATGGGACATGCCCTCGGTCCAACCGAGGGCGAGCAACTCAGGGTGCAACGGAAGTTCTCCTGGATCGATCACATGCGAGGGCGAAGGGCCTCGCGAGCGAGCCGCATCGGGGCTCGTGGCGACCTGCGTGGGGTGGCGCGGCGGGTGCCGCGCTCGCTCAGCAGGCGGCGATCAGGGGATGTGTGCCGAGAATGCGCACGACCGACAGGATGCCACACAGGTGCAACTCGCGCCAGTCTCGTGGCCACGCGTTGCACCGCGAGTACGGTCGAGGCAGATGTCCGGGGTACGCGAGACAGCCATCCTCACGGAGGGGCTGAAGAAGTCCTACGGCCAGGTGCAGGCGCTCGACGGCGTCGACCTGGCGATCCCACACGGCACCGTGTTCGGGCTGCTCGGCCCGAACGGCGCCGGCAAGACCACCTGCGTCCGCATCCTGACCACGCTGCTCGTGCCCGACAGCGGGCGAGCGGAGGTCGGCGGGCTCGACGTCGTGCGTGACGCGACGCTGCTGCGCGCCCGCATCGGGCTCGCCGGGCAGTACGCGGCGATCGACGAGAACCTCACGGGGTTCGAGAACCTCGAGATGGTCGGGCGGCTCTACCACCTCAGCAAGCGCGGGTCGACCGACCGGGCGCGCGAGCTCCTCGAGCGCTTCGAGCTGTCCGACGCCGGCGACCGGCTCGCGAAGACCTACTCGGGCGGCATGCGCCGCCGCCTCGATCTCGCCGGTGCGCTCGTCGCGCGCCCGCCGATCCTCTTCCTCGACGAGCCCACCACGGGCCTCGACCCCCGCTCGCGGCTGGGGATGTGGGACATGATCACCGAGCTCGTGGGGGAGGGCACGACCGTCCTCCTCACGACGCAGTACCTCGAGGAGGCCGACCACCTGGCCGACCAGATCGCGGTGATCGACCACGGCCGCGTGATCGCCGAGGGCACGTCCGACGAGCTCAAGGACCGCTACGGCGGCGAGCGCATCGAGGTCGTCCTCGGGGAGACCGCCGACCGCGATCGTGCGCTCGAGGCGCTCGGGCCGATGGCCGACGGGCCGGGGAAGCCGGAGTGCGAGGGCCGCACGATCCGCGTGCCGGTCCGCACCCGCCCGGGCGTGCTCGCGGAGGCCGTGCGACGGCTCGACGAGGCCGGCGTGGAGCTCGAGGACCTCGAGGTCCACCGGCCCACGCTCGACGACGTGTTCCTCTCGCTCACCGGGCACGCCGCCGAGGAGGCGGCCGAGGGCGAGGGCGAGCAGGCCGGGGCGGAGGCGAGCTGATGGCCGCCGCGACGATCCCCGCCGGGCAGCAGCCCGTCGTCGCCGAGAGCTTCGGCGCCAAGCTGCGCTGGGGCCTCGCAGACACGATGGTGATCGCGAAGCGCAGCCTGCGCCGGGTCCCGCGCAGCCCCGAGCTGCTGCTCGGATTCACGATCCAGCCGGTCATGTTCGTGCTGCTGTTCCGCTACGTCTTCGGCGGAGCGATCAACACGCCGGGCGTGTCCTACGTCGACTTCCTGATCCCCGGCATCCTCGTGCAGTCGATCGCCTTCGGCAGCACCGTCACCGGCGTCGGCATCGCCGACGATCTCCAGAAGGGCCTGACGGACCGGTTCCGGTCCCTGCCGATGGCGCGCTCGGCCGTCCTGGCCGGGCGCACGGTCGCCGACGTCGTGACGAACTGGTTCCAGGTCGTCGTGATGATCCTCGTGGGCTACCTCGTCGGGTTCCGCTTCAGCACGAGCGTGGGCGACGTCGTCGCGGGCTTCGCGCTGCTGACGCTCGTCGGCTTCGCCTTCTCGTGGCTGTCCGCGGTCATCGCGATGGGCGTCTCCACCGTCGAGGCGGCGCAGCAGGCGAGCTTCATCTGGCTCTTCCCGCTGACGTTCGTGTCGAGCGCGTTCGTCCCGCCGGACTCGATGCCCGAGCCGCTCAAGACGTTCGCGGCGGACATCAACCCGATCTCGCTCTGGGTCGACTCGCTGCGCCACCTGTTCGTCGGGACGCCGATCGACAACCAGCTCTGGGTCGGGCTGATCTGGGCCGTCGGGATCGTGGTGGTCTTCGCCCCGCTCGCGGTCTGGCGCTACCGGCGGGTGGCGACCAGGTAGGGCCTCAGAGGCGGGCGTCCGTCGCGTCGTCGGCGGCCCCGCCGAAGAGCTGGTCGAGCACCTGCGCGAACAGCGGCTCGTCCGGCGCAGCGCGGGCGAACAGGGTCATCGAGGAGCGCAGCTTCAGCGCGTCGATCCCGCCCAGGACCTCGCCCGGGTCGCTCGTGTCGAGGCCGGTCAGCGCGCGTGCCGACTCGCGCAGCCGGTCGCCGAGCACCGGGTGCGCGAGGTACGCACGGGCCTCGTCGAGCGAGGAGATCGCGTACCGCTGCGCCATCGGGCTGTGGCCCAACCCGGCGATCTGCGGGAACACGAACCACATCCAGTGGCTCGTCTTGCGCCCGTCGCGCAGCTCCTGCAGCGCACGGTCGTAGGTGCCGCCCCGATCCTGGGCGTCGACGAAGCGCTGGAGGTCGTACGGGTCGCTCATGGGATGATCACCTCGCAATGGCCACGATCATCCGCTGCCCGAACTGCGAGACGCGCAACCGCGTCGGTGCCGTCGCGACCGGTCACCCGCGCTGCGCGAGCTGCAAGCAGGACCTGCCGTGGGTCGTCGACGCCGACACCGGCTCCTTCGCGGAGGAGACGCAGGCGTCGGTGCCCGTCGTCGTGGACTTCTGGGCGGAGTGGTGCGGCCCGTGCCGGATGATCTCGCCGGTGCTGCAGGACCTCGCGGCCCGTCAGGCGGGCCGCCTGAAGGTCGTCAAGGTGGACGTCGACGCGAACCCGGAGCTCGCGGCGCGCTACCGGGCGCAGTCGATCCCGCTGCTGGTCGCGATGCGCGACGGGGAGGAGGTCGACCGCGTGGTCGGCGCCCTGCCCCGTGCGGCGCTCGAAGCACGGCTCGCGCCGCTGCTGGCATAGATGGCGAAGGTCACCGGCATCGGCGGCTTCTTCTTCCGGTCGCGCGATCCGGACGCGCTCAACCGGTGGTACGCCGAGCACCTCGGCGTCGTGATGCTCGAGTCGCGCTCCTACGAGGATCCGGGCTGGTTCCAGGACCGCGGCGAGACGGTCTTCTACGCCTGCGAGCCGGACTCCGAGATGTTCGGCGCGCCCGAGAGGGTCTGGGCGATCACCTTCCGGGTCGACGACATCGACGGCGTCGTCGCGGACCTGCGCGCCGCCGGCATCGAGGTGCAGCCGCACGCCGAGGCGTACCCGAACGGACGGTTCGCCGAGCTCGAGGACCCGGAGGGCAACCACATCCAGCTCTGGGAGCCGAATGAGGCCTCCGTCGCGCGCGACCCCGGTCCCTGAGCCGCCGCCGGCTCCGTGGGAGCTCGACGTGGAGGGCGTCGTGTGGGCGGATCGCGCGTGGCCGCTCGCGGTCGGCGGCATGCTGCGCTACCGCGACAGCCCGGTCGGGCCGTACGCGGAGGTGTGGGCCACGCCGGGCGTCCGGGTCGGTCGTCGCGGCCCGGAGCTCACGATCCCGTTCATGGCGGTCGACTCGCCCGCGTCGCTGAAGGGTGGCCGGGCGAACTGGGGCCTGCCGAAGACGCTCGCGACGTTCTCCTCCGCGCCTCTGACCGCCCGGGGAGACGACTGGTCCGTGCGGGTCGTCGTGCTCTCGGTCGGCCTCCGGGTCCCGCTGCTCGCGGTCGCCGACCTCGTGCAGCGCGGCGACGACGGCGGCGAGCTGCGCTCCCGCGCGCGCATGCGGGGCGTCGGGCGCCTCGCGCGGGTCGCGGTCGACTCGGGCACGCACTGGCTCCGGAGCGGTCGCCACCCGGCGGTGCTCGTCGAGCGTGGGAGCCTCGTCGTCGCCTGACCTACCGTGGTCGGTCGACCATGCCGCGACCATCGGGAGCCAGTTGACCGCCAGAGCGGCGTCGCCGCTGCTGCTGCTCTGCGTCGCGCAGTTCGTCCTCCAGCTCGACTTCAGCATCGTCAACATCGCCCTGCGGACGATCGCGAGCGAGCTCGGCTTCAGCGCCGCCGGCCTGCAGTGGGTCGTGACGGGCTACGCGCTGTCGTTCGGATCGCTGCTGCTCCTGGGCGGGCGGCTCGGGGACGTGCTCGGACGGCGCCGGCTGCTGCTCACGGGGCTGTGGGTGTTCGGGGCGGCGTCGGTCGTGTGCGGTCTCGCCACGTCGCCGGTGATGCTCGTCGCCGCGCGCTTCGTGCAGGGCATCGGCGCCGCGCTCATGGCGCCGACGATCATCGCGATGCTCACGGCGATCTACGCCGACGGGCCGGCGCGGACCCGGGCGCTGGGCCTGTGGACGGCGGCCACCGCGGCGGGCGGCGTGAGCGGGATCGTCGCGGGCGGCGTGCTGACGCAGTACCTCGGCTGGCGGTCGATCTTCCTCGTGAACATCCCGCTCATCGCGGTGCTGCTCCCGGCCGCGCGGCGGCTGCTGCCCGAGGTGCCCGGTGACCGGTCGCGGCGGCTCGACATGGGCGGTGCGATCACCGTGACGGTCGCGATCGGCGCGCTCATCTTCGGGCTGAGCAACGGCGAGCAGCACGGGTTCGGGTCGACGGGCTCGCTCGTCGCGTTCGCGGCGTTCGTGCTCTTCGGCGGGGCGTTCATCGCGATCGAGCGGACGGTCGCGGCCCCGATGCTCCCGTTCTCGTTCCTGGCGGTGGGGATCCGGCGCGTGTCGTTCGTCGTGATGCTCGTGGTCGGCGGGGTCTTCGCGGCGTACGCGTACTTCGTCGCCCTCTACCTCCAGCGCGTCCTGGGCTACAGCGAGATCGCGGCCGCGATCGCGCTCGTCCCGGCGCCGTCGTCGCTGATCATCGGCTCCACGCTCGTCAGCCGCCGGGCGATCGCGCGCTTCGGCGTCAAGACGACGATGCTCGCCGGGCTCGCGTCGCTCGCGGCGGGCCAGCTCGTCCTCAGCCGGCTGACCGACGACAGCGCCTACCTGACGCACGTGCTGCCCGGGCTGATCCTCACGCCGTTCGGCGGCGCGCTCGTGTTCCCGGCGGTCTCGGTCGGCATGACGAGCGCCGTGACGGCGGTGGACCGCGGGCTCGCGGGCGGGCTGATCCCGACGGCCCAGCAGGTCGGCGGCGCGGTCTTCCTCGCGGTGCTGGCCACGGTCGCCGCGAGCACCACCCGGCACAGCGGCTCGCTCGTCGACGGGTACCGGACGTCCTACCTCGTCGCGGCGGGGTTCATCGCGGTGACCGCCGCGTTCGTCGCGGTCAGCGGGATGCGAGCGCCAGCTTCGCGCTGAGCGCGACGAACGAGCCGGCGAACGTGCGGCGCATCCACGTCACGACGCGCGGCCGCGCGATGACGTGTCGGCGGACGGCGGCGGCGAACACGCCGTAGACGGCGAACACGACGAACGTCATGGCCATGAAGACCGCGCTGAGGCCGACCATGCGCACGAGGCTCCCGGGGCTGTCCGCCGGGACGAACTGCGGCAGGAACGCGAAGAAGAAGATCGTCAGCTTCGGGTTGAGGATGTTCACGAGCACGCCGGAGGCGAGCACCCGGCGCGCCGGTACCGGCGCGGCGTCCTCCTCGACGACGAGCGCCCCGTGCTCGCGGAACGTGCTCCACGCCATCCACAGCAGGTAGGCGACGCCGAGGTACTTCACGGTCTGGAACGCCACGGCGCTCGTGTGCAGCAGGGCGGCGAGGCCCGTGACGGCCGCGGCGACGTGCGGCACGATCCCCAGCGTGCAGGCGAACGCGGCGAGGACGCTCGCCTTCGCGCCGCGCGACAGTCCCGCGGCCAGCGTGTAGAGGACGCCCGTGCCCGGGGTGGCGACGATGACGAGGCTCGTGAGCAGGAACGCGGCGCTCATCGATCCGGTTCTACCATGAGGGCGTGGAGGTCGACGTCGAGCAGCTCATCGAGCGCGACGGCCCGGAGTGCGTCTGGTGCGGCCGCGAGCTCTGGCGGCGCGACCTGACGCTCGACCACGTCGTGCCGCGCTCCCGGGGCGGTCACATGACGTCGGAGAACGCGCTGCTGGCATGCCGGTCGTGCAACAGGCGGCGCGGCTCCAGGCCGGTCGACGCGTACGTCCGTGACCGGCTGCGCGAAGGCGCCGACGTCGACGTCGACGCCGTGCGACGGTCGCTGGGCCGGCTCGCGCGGTCGTCGCGCCGCGCGCATCGCGAGGCCGCCGCCCGCCAGCTGCAGCGCCTCGCGACGGTCTGACGGGCGCTCACCACGCGATCGCGTCGAGGCGCGCCTGCAGCTTCTCGCCGCGGGCCGGGTGCAGCTGGCCGACCCACGCGATGCGCCCCTGCAGGTGCGCGCGGAAGTCGGCGACGCCGTCGCGGTTGGCGGCCGCCGGGCCGTGGCGCAGCGCGTCGTGGAGGACCGCCTTGAGCCGGTCGTACTCGGCCCGCGGGACGTTGAGGCGCTCGTTGACCACGACGCCGCACACGAGCTGGCGCTCGTTGCGGCGCCGGACGCCCGTCTTGCCCGGCGCGACGCGGAAGCCCTCGTCGCGGGCGATCTCCGCGACCACCCGCGCGAGCGTCCCGGCGGGGAGGCCGGCGTCGCCGGAGAACGTCAGGTCGTCGGCGTAGCGCGAGTAGTCGGCGCGGAGCGTCGGTGCGAGCGCTGTGAGGCGGCGGTCCAGGCCGTGGGCGGCGAGCGACGCGAGGGCCGGCGACGTCGGGGCGCCCTGGGGGAGGTGGGGCGTCGCGAGACGGCGCCCCAGGCGGGCGTGGCGATGCACGTGGCGCGGATCGCTCGGCCGCGGGATTCCGTGCCCACTCCGTCCCCGGGACCACCGTGACGCAGAGCGCGGTCAGCGTGTGCGCGACGGCCTCGGGATAGCCGGCGGTGCGGAAGATCCCGAAGACCCGTCCCGCGGGCACGCTCGCGAAGAAGTCCTCGAGGTCGAGCCGCACGACGGTGGCCCGGCCGACGTGCAGCGCCGCATGGGTCCGCACGGAGCGGCCGGGGACGAAGCCGTGGGCTGCGTCGTGCTGCGGGATCCGGTCGAGGATCTCGTGGAGGATCCAGCGCTGGATCTCCTTCAGCCGTTGTTTCGGCCGGGCGATCGGGCGAGGCGGGCCGTCCGGGCGTGGCTGCCAGCGGTAGGTGTAGTTGCGCAGGCGGCGGTGGGGCGTGTCGCGTTCGAGGCCGCGGGCGTCCGCGAGCCACATGAGCCCGCCGGCGTCGAGCTCCAGGAGGTCGGCGAGCTCGCCCGGCGTCGCGATCGGGGGCGTCGGCCACGGCGTCCGTCCCATCTCCGAGGTGAAGTCGCGCCAGCGCAGGACGTGCGGTCGCGCGACGTAGCGCCCGAGCGTCAGCGCGATGTACGACGCGAGCTCGCGAGGGCGGTCGACCGGCGGGCGCGGGTAGGCGTCGCGCACCTGGCGCACGACCGACCGCAGCCACCGCGGCCGCGGCGACAGCACCTCCGCGCCGCGGCGGACCATCGCCGATTCCGTCCAGGCGCCGGCGAGGAAGGCGGCCGCGAGCGCGGCGCCGAGCTCTCGGCGGCGGGATCCAGGTGGCATCCGGGCCGCGATGCTAGATGGGGCGACAGCCCGACCGCTCCTGTCGTGCGTGCGCCTGCCGGCGGTTCGAGCCGCGCCGCGCACGCGATGCACTGCGTTGGTGTCCTTGGTCCCCCGGGGGTGCCCCGGAGAGCGATCCCGCGCCGAGGCGCGGTCTCGCGGCTCGGGCTGTCGCCCCCCAGGGACGCTAGATCAGCGCACGCGCCGGTGCGCCAGCGTGAAGTCGAGCTCCCAGGTCCGGCCCTCGTCCTGCGACGTCTCCCAGCGCGCCTCGATCGTGTCGCCGTCGTCGGAGAACCGGCCCTCGTAGCGCTGCCAGAAGCTCAGCGGCGAGAAGTCGGGCTTGGTCCGCTCGAGGGTCCAGATCCCGTCGCGAAGCTGCATGTCGTAGAGGCGCACGACGCCGCGGGAGTCGTAGTAGTGCTGGGTGAAGGCGTCCCCTGCGGGCGCGATGAGGCACATGCCGTCCGGCACCTCGGGGAGGGGGATCTCCGAGCGCTGGAGCACGTACCGGTCGCCCAGCACCCACGCGAACGAGGCGGTGCCCGGCACCGCGCCCGGGAGATGCACCTCGGTGGTCCATTCGCCGATCAGCGGATCGAGCCTCGTCCGTGGGTCGTCGTCCGGCATCGTCGTCGCTCCTCTCGTCGTTGGTGCAAGGACGGCCTCGGCGGGCGAACCTCATCGGTTGCACCGGGTTCATCGATTGCGAGTGGCATGTCGATACAGACGGATGACCTCCACGAGAATGACGGGAGCCTTCGCTGCCGCGGGGGTCCTTGCCGCACTGGCCATGCCCGCCGCGGCGCGCGCGGCGGACTCGCTGCAACCCGGCGGCATCATCGTCGCCGGCAGCGTGCTGACCGTAGGCGTCTCCGGCGGTGCGGGCTACGCGGGGAGCATCCAGGCCCGTTTCTCCCATACGGGCAGTCCCCTGTTCTGGGGAGACACCACGCATGCCGGCGTGGCGGTCCCGCCGAACCTGAACGACGAGACCGCGGCCATGTTCGCCCTGCAGACGCCGAGTGGGGTCTACTCGCCACTCTTCCCGGGCTATCTCGGCTCTCCGCAGCCGTTCACCCAGACCTCCGCGCCGGTCCGCACCGGCACCGGCAGCGTGATCGACCCCTGGACCGTGACCAGCACGTTCGACGCCACCAGCAGCCTGCACATCACGCAGACCGTGGCCCACGTCGATGGCACGACGGAGTTCCTCGGCACCTGGGCGGTGCACAACACGGGGGGCGGATCGGTGAACCTCAAGGCCTTCGAAGGTGGGGATCTCTACGTCAGCGAGAACGACAACGGCATCGGCAGCCTGGTCGGCACGAGCCCCAACCGGATCGCGCAGAGCGTGGCCACGGACGGCAGCGCCGCGGAGCTGATCGAGCAGCCCGGTGCGCCGTGGTCGCATTACTTCACCGGTGACAACGGGCCGTTCTACAACGCGGTCGCCGTCGACAACTTCAACCATCTCCCGGACACCGCCGACGCCACCATGCGCGACAGCGGCGAGGGGAGCGAGTGGGACTTCGCGCTCGGGGCAGGCGCCACGAACACCGTGTCGGTGATGTGGCACTTCGAGCAGCCCAGCCCTCCGCTGGCTCCCGTCCTCGCAAATGCTCCGGCCTCGTCGCTCACCGACAGGTCGGCCGCGCCGACGTTCTCTCCGCAACCGGGCGACACCCAGCTCGTCGGCTACGAGTGCAGCCTGGATTCGGCGGCGTACGCGGCGTGCACATCGCCCGCCAGTCATGCCGCCCTGGCCGATGGCCGGCACACCTTCAGCGTCCGGGGCATCAACTCCGCCGGCCGCTTCGGCCCGTCGACAACGGTGGCGTGGACGGTCGGCGCGCCGACGCCGACGCCGACGCCGACGCGATGCCGCGCCGGACGCCCGACGCCCCCGCCGACGCCACGCCCACCGCGCCGCCCGCCTGCGTCAGTGCGCGCGCGATGCGCGTGCACTGGACCGTGCCCGAACGCAGCCGCCTCGGGGCCTTCAGCGTGACCGCCAACGGTCGCTCGATCGCGACCCTGGCCGCGACGCGGCGGGCCTACACCCTCAGCCTTCGCGGGCGTGCGGCACAGAAGGTCACCGTGCGAATCAGCGCGAGGACACGCGCCGGCGCCAGGTTCGGCACCACACGGGTCTACACGACGTGCGCCGAGCAGCAGAAGCCCGGCACGCTCGAGACGCTGTCGGTTCGCCGTATGCGTTGAGGGTCTCAGCGCCGGCTTGAGGGCGGCGCTCGGCGTGCCGATACCACGCATACCGGCCGTTGGGTTCTCACCCTCTCTTCTCTCGCTCGGACAGCCTCAGAGACGGCATGGGGCGGATCTGTCCGCCAAGGAGCGAGTTCATGTTCAAGCGTGCAGCGAAGCGCCGCGGCCGGGTCGGCGGTACTGGCCCACTCCTTCGATGCTGATCGCCGGGACGGCGCTGTTCGTCTCTCTCGGCGGCTCAGCCGTAGCCGCCGAGCGGCTCATCCGCAGCGCCGACATCGCGCCGAACGCGGTGACGAGCGCGAAGATCAAGGACGGCAGCGTGACCCTCGCCGATCTCCAGCCGAGGACCGTCGCCTCGCTCCGTGGCGGAGCCGGGACCAATGGCATCAACGGCGCCAACGGCGCGACCGGCGCGGCAGGCACGAACGGCCTCGGCGGTACGAATGGCTCCAACGGTGCGACCGGAGCTCCGGGCACGAACGGTCTCGGCGGTACGAATGGCTCCAACGGTGCGATCGGTCCGGCCGGCCGAACGGCGCGGACGGCACGGACGGCACGAGACGGGACGGACGGCACGAATGGAGCCGACGGCGTCCTCGGGCCGCTCTCGACGACCGCCGGACTCACCGCGCTGCCAACCGCGACCCCGCCGACGACCGTCGTCAGCCTGACGGTTCCCGCCGGGAACTATGTCGTGTTCGCCAAGACCCAGCTCATGCACACCGGTGCGGGCGACAGCGTCACGTGTCAGTTGAAGGCCGGCGCCGCCACGATCGACGAGAGCTCGATCAAGACCCTCCCCGCGCTCGCCGTCGTCCCGGTCGCGCTGCAGGCCGTGACCGCGACGTCGCCGACGCAGTTGAGCGTGCAGTGCGACGTCACCACGGCGAACGGGTCCGCGGACTTCACCAGTCTGATCGCTCTCCCGGTGAACTAGCGTTACCGCCTGCGATCGCGCGGATCGACCGGAATGCGGTATCGCCCTCACAGCGGGCGCAACTGATGACCCGAGCATGACGCTGTCGACGCTCGACCGTGGCCTCGCTGTGGTGGATGCTCTCCCGGAGGGAGTCGTGACGCTCGACGCCGCGGGACGAGTCCTGACCTGCAACCGAGTGCCACCGCCATGCTGGGCACGCCGTCGCACGAGATCCTCGGCTCGACGATCGGGCTCGGGCCGATGGTGAGCGAGAACGGAACGCCGATTCTGGAGTCCGACCTCGCGTGGAACCAGACGCTCCGCGACGGACGGCCCGTCAGGTCGGCACCTGCAGGTGTGCCGTCGCCGGACGGCTCGACGCGGTGGATCCGTGTGAACTCGGCGCCGATCGACGAGATCTTCGAGCGGGGTCGCGGCGCTGTGGTCGTCTCGATGCTGGAGGTCACCGAGGGCTATCGCCTCCGCATGCAGGCCGAGCATCGCGCGACCCACGATCCGCTGACCGGCCTCGCCAATCGCGTCCTTTTCGAGCGGCGCACTCGGCAGGAAGATCGGCGAGCCGGACCCGGCCGGCCGCCAGCTCGCCGTGCTGTTCCTCGACCTGGACGACTTCAAGGTGATCAACGACTCCCTGGGCCACCAGGAGGGCGATCGCCTGCTGCGGGTCGCCGCGAAGCGGTTCGCCGGCGCCGTGCGCCACGGCGACGTGCTCGCGCGGTTCGCAGGCGACGAGTTCGTCGTCGCCGCGCACGTCGAGTCGTTCGCCGTCGCGGAGGCGATCGCCGAGCGCCTGAGGTCGGTCCTGGGCCGACCGGTCCGCCTCGGCGAGCACGAGCACGTCCTGCGGGCCTCGATCGGGATCGCGATGGCCGACGGCGTCGGCGAGGACGTCGCGGATCTGCTGCGCAACGCCGATTCCGCGATGTACCGCGCCAAGCGCACGGGCCGGGGCGTCGCGCTGTTCGACGACCGCATGCGGGTCGCGGCGGTCGAGCGCATGACCCTCGAGAGCGGGCTGCGCAGGGCGCTCGCCGACGGTCACCTCGAGCTGCACTACCAGCCGGTCGTCGACCTGGGCACGACGGAGTGGACGAGCGCCGAGGCGCTGGTCAGGTGGCGCGACCCCGTGCTCGGTCAGATCGCTCCGGGTCGGTTCATCCCCGTCGCCGAGGACAGCGGGCTCATCCTGGAGGTCGGTGCGTGGGTGCTGGAGGAGGCGTGCGCACAGCTCGCCGGCTGGCAACGCTCCGGCGACGCGCCCGAACGCGGCATCGCCGTCAACGTGTCGCTCCGTCAGCTGATGAGCCGCGACTTCCCGCAGCAGGTCCAGAGGGTCCTACGGACGACCGGCATCGACCCGGGCCTTCTCGGCCTCGAGATCACGGAGAGCGTGCTCATGGACGGGGGCGACTACGCCGAGGACTGCGTCACGGAGTTGCGCGCGCTTGGCGTACGGCTCATCCTCGACGACTTCGGCACGGGTCTGTCGTCGCTGAGCCGCCTCCAGCAGCTTCCCCTGGACGTGCTCAAGATCGACCGGTCGTTCATCGCTCAGCTCGGGACCGACCGCCCGTCGCGCGCGATCGTCAAGGCGATCCTGGAGATGGGTCACGCGTTGCGGCTGGAGAGTCGTCGCCGAGGGCGTCGAGACCCAGGCCCAGCTCGACGACCTGCGCGCGCTCGCACCGGCCGACCTCTCCTGCCACGCGCAGGGTTTTCTGTTCGCACGGCCCACGATCGCCGCTGAGTACGTCCTCGCGGCCCGCGACGCCGACATGCTCATCGCCTGCTGATCCCGCCGCGTCGTGGCGCACTCCGCCTCGCAGATCGTCATGATCGCGCCAGAACCCGTCTCCGGGTCATCGAGGTGGACCATCGCGGATCAGCCGGTCGGGAGTGCAGCGTGCACGGTGCTCGTCGTGGATGACGAGCCCGACATCCGTCACATCCTCGTCCGGCTTCTGACGATGGCCGGCTACACCGTGCGGGAAGCGGCGCACGGCGGCGCGGCGCTGGCGCAGATGCAGAGCTGCGCCTCCACGCCTGGTGATCACTGACAGGATGATGCCGGTGATGGGCGGAGACGAGCTGATCGAGCATCTGCGCGGGGATCGCACCACGGCCGGCATACCGATCGTCCTGCTGACGGGCTCCCCGGGCTCCAGCCCCTCGCCGACGCGATGGTGATGAAGCCCTTCGACCAGGGCGACTTGCTCGCGGTCGTCAACAGGCTTGTGGAACAGGCGGCGTAGTGGAGCGACTCGGCACCGGCGTTGCCGATCTCGATCTGATCCTCGGTGGCGGGCTCCCACGCGGTTCGCTGGTCTTCATCGCCGGAGGCTCGGGCACGGGCAAGACGATCCTCGCGCAGCAGATCTGCTTCGCGAACGCGACCCGCGGCCACAAGGCCCTCTACTACACGATGGTCTCCGAACCGCACTCGAAGCTCGTGCGGCCATGGAGCAGTTCGCGTTCTTCGACACCGACGCGATCGGGGACCGGATCGATTTCATCCACCTGCCCGGCCTTCTCGACGCCGAGGCGTCGGCCGGCTCGCTGGAACAGCGCAGCGCTGCCGTGACGCTGCTCGCCGACGAGGTGGTCCGCGCGAGCGAGGCCGAGGAGCGGTCCGTCATCGTGATCGACGGGATCAAGGCGCTGCGTGACTTCGCCGAGGGTCACGGCCTCGGCTTCCGTGGAGTCGCCTACGAGCTGGCCAGCAAGATCTTCCACTCGAACGCCGTGCTGATCTTCGTGGGCGAGTACACGGCAGAGGAAGTCGCCTACGCACCCGAGTTCGCCGTCGCCGACGGGATCGTCTACCTCGCAGATGAGCCGATGGAGCGATTCGACCAGCGCTGGCTGCGGATCTGAAGCTCCGGGGCACCGAGTTCCTCATGGGCAAGCACAGCTTCCGAATCGGCCGGGAGGGCTTCGAGGTCTTCCCGCGCTTCGAATCGGTGGCCGGGGCGCGCGGCGCGCGCTCGCAGGAGCGGCTGGCGCTGGGAGTCGCCGGCATCGACGAGATGGTCGGAGGTGGCCTTCCCGTCGGCAGCGCGACGCTGGTCGCGGGTCCGTCGGGCGCGGGCAAGACGGTGCTCGGCCTGCAGTTCGTGGCCGAGGGCATCCAGCGGGGGGAACGCTCGCTCTACTCTCTCCTTCCAGCAGAGCGCAGCGCAGCTGATCGCGCGCGGTGAGACCTTCGGCTGGTCCTTCGCGGCAGCGGTTGCCGACGGGCTGCTGGAGATCCGGCATCTCGACCCGGTCGAGATCAGCCTCGACGTGGTCGGTGCCGATCTTCGAAAGGCGGCGACGGACGCACAGCCGGTGCGGCGGGTCGTCGTCGACAGCCTCGCCGAACTGGAACCCGCGGCCGCGGCACGGCCCGCTTTCCCGACTTCCTCTCGGCGCTGACAGGGCTGTTCGCGTCGGTCGGAGCGACGACGCTGCTGACGAGCGAGACGAGCGCCTTCTTCGGCCCCGGCTTCGAACTGTCGCACGGGCTCGCGTTCGTCGCCGACAACGTGGTCCTGTTCCGTTACGCGGAGCTGGAGTCAGAGGTGCGCCGGGCGCTCGCGATCATCAAGATGCGCGACGGCGACCACGTCCGCGACATCGTCGAGGTCGAGATCAGCGGTACAGGCCTGTCCGTGAAGGGCAAGTTCACCGGGCTGACTGGCATCCTCGCAGGTACGCCGATCATCACGCCCACCCGCTGACGCCGCCGTGGTCACCCAGGGCGCGAGCCGTGCGCGCTCCAGTCGCACACCGGCCCCGCGATGCTCCGCGCCGCCGCCGAGATGACGTGGCGGCACCAGGCGCTGTGACACGCGCATTCGTGCGGGGTCACCACATGGCAGAACGGGGTCCGGACCGGGCGATCGCTCAGGACGAGGAGCGGCAGGTGCGGGTACGTCGCCGCGACGTGCTCGATCAGCGAGTCGCGGCCGTGGCCGGGCGTCACGCCGATGACGACGAGGTCCGGCTCGTCCTCGGCCAGCGCCGTCATCGCGTCGTCGGACTCGAGGACCCAGGTGGTGTCGGCGGGCGACAGCGCGCACATCGTGATGCGACCGCGGTGGATGTCGTGGTCGACGACCAGGGCGCCGTAGACGTCGATCGGCGAGGCGGCGTGTGCCCGCGGCCGCGCCGATGTCTGAAATCTCATGCCCCTGTGATCGGATCCCGCAGGGCGCGACGCATACCGCAAAGCGGCAGACGCCATCGGCGTCCCATCGAGAGGCACCTTGTATCGTCATGCCTGGCGCACCATCGATCGCACGTCGTGTGATCGCACCGCCACGTTGGGAGAGCACGGCATGCTGAACGTCTCGCCGGGCGGCCGCCTCACGAAGGCCGCAGCGGAGCACGGGCACCTGCTGGAACTCCAGCGCTCGAACACCGGCCTCGATCGGCCCGCGTGAACGGCTCCGGCGAAGGGTCGATCCTCCTGGTCGAGGACAACCCCGACAACGCCCTGTTCGTGCGCGAGGGCCTCACGTTGGGCGGTGGCCGGTTCTCGATGGTCGAGGTGCCGACCCTCGCCGCCGCGCTCGAGCACCTCGCGGAGCTCACACCCACGTGCGTCGTCGCCGACCTCGGGCTTCCGGACGCTGAGGGGACGGAGATCGTCGTCGCCATCCACGGGGCCGCTCCCTCGGTGCCCGTCGTCGTCCTCACAGGGCGAGACGACGAGCGCCGCGACGGGCTCGAGGCCATCCGCGCCGGCGCCGAGGACTACCTGATGAAGAGCCAGCTCTCCGGGGACATGTTCGTCCGGGTGCTGCGCCACGCGATCGAGCGGCGGCAGGTCGCCGAGCAGCTACGGACCTCACAGCGGCTCCTGCACGGCGCGATCGCGGCCTCGGGGACCGGCATGGCGATCGTCCATCTCGACGGATCGGCGCTTCTCATCAACCCGGCGTTCGAGGCGATGCTCGGGATGCAGCCGGACGAGCTGCTGGGTCACGACCTCTGCGAGATCGCGCTCCCGGCGGAGCAGGCACGGACGACGGCCGACTTCAGGCGTGTCGCCTCCGGCGAGACCGAATCACTCCGCGAGGAGACGACGTATCGGCACAGGCGGGGCCATCAGGTCCCCGTCTCCCTGGAGCTGTCACTGATCCGGGACGGACATGGCCAACCGGTCCAGATGTTCCTCCAGGTCCAGGACATCACGGAGCGCAAGGCCGCGGAGATCACCCAGGCGAGGCTCGCGGCCATCGTCGAGAACAGCCCCGACGCGATGTACCTGCAGGACACCGCAGGCATCATCAGGACCTGGAGCCCTGGCGCCGCGGCGCAGTATGGGTACGCGGCGGAGGAGATCATCGGCCGCAACGTGGCCCTGCTGGTCCCGGAGGAGCGAGAGGGAGGAGCAGCAGCGTGTTCTCACCGAGCTGCGCAGCGGACGAAGCACCTGGCCCTATGCGACGCGACGAACGGCAAAGAGCGGGTCGGTCATCGACGTGTCGATCAGCGTCGCGCCGGTCACCGACGACGACGGGGACGTCGTCGCGGGGTCCGTGGTCTCGCGAGACATCAGCAGCACGAAGGCCGCCGAGCAGGCGCTGCGCGAGAGCGAGGACCGATACCGCCGCATGGTCGAGACCGCCAGCGAGGGGGTGTGGCTGCTCGCGCGGGGAAGGGACCGCGACGTTCGTGAACGCGCGCATGGCCGCCATGTTCGGCTCCAGCCCGGACCGGATGCTCGGGCGGCCGTGGCGGGAGCTGGTCGACGCGCAAGACCACCCGCAGGCCCAGCTCTGCCTGGAGGACGTGGATGCCACGGCCGCAACGCGCGAGATGCGCCTCCGCCGGGACGACGGAAGCGTGTTCTGGGCCAGCCTCTCCACCGCGCGACAGACGGACGCGCGCGGGGAGACCACTGGCACGCTCGCGATGGTGACCGACATCAGCGAGCGCAAGGTGGCCGAGCAGGATCTGCTCGAGCGCGAGCGCAGGTTCCGGGCGGTCTTCGACCATGCCCAGGAGGCCATGCTGGTCACCGACGACGATCAGCGCCAGATCGACGTGAACCCCGCGGCGTGCACCCTCTTCGGGATCCCGAGGGACGACCTGCTGAAGCTGCGGCTCGGCGACGTCATGGACGCATCGGTGACGGACCGGATCGTGGCCAGGCTCCGCGGCGACGACGACAACGTCAGCGGCGCCACGACCATCACGCGGCCTGGTGACGGCGGCGTCCGCGACGTGCAGTACACGACCACGGACAACATCTTTCCCGGCGGACACCTCGTGGTCCTTCGCGACATGACCGATCACAACCTGGGCGACGCCGAGCGTGTCGCGCTCCAGGATCGGCTCAACCAGACGCAGCGCATGGAGACCGTCGGCCAGTTCGCCGGAGGGATCGCACACGACTTCAACAACCTGCTCGCCGTGATCCTCAACTACGCCCAGTTCGCCGAGGACGGCACGGACCTGGGCGAGGTGCATGCCGACATCCGTCAGCTGCGCACGGCGGCCGAGCGAGCGCGCGATCTCACGAACCAGCTCCTCGTCTTCAGTCGCCGGGACGTCGCGCGCACCGAGGTGTTCGATGTCGCACGCCTGGTGCGCGACACGCACAGGCTGCTCGAGCGCGTCATGGCGTCGAACATCGTCCTCGCCGCGGACGTGTCGGCGGTCCCGCTGTGGGTCGACGCCGATCCGGGACAGATCGACCAGGCGGTCATGAACCTCGTCATCAACGCACGGGACGCGATGCCCGGCGGTGGGGTGCTCACGGTCGCCGCGCGCCGGCGGGAGGTCGACGGCGCCGACCCGGTCGTGGAGATCACCGTGACCGACACCGGAGTCGGCATTCCCGAGGAGATCGCCGACCGGATCTTCGAGCCGTTCTACACCACCAAGGCCGAGGGCTCCGGGACGGGTCTCGGGTTGTCGATGGTGTACGGCATCGTCGAGAGCGCGGGCGGCGCGATCACGCTGGACTCGCACGTCGGCGTCGGGACCTGCCTCACGATCACCCTGCCGCTCGTGCCGGACGCTGCGGCGCCGGGGCAGCCGACAGGAGCGAACGGCCACCGTGCCGCGCCCGGCGGGGGAGACCGCCGTGTGCTGCTGGTGGACGACGAGGACGGCGTCCGGGACGTCGCCGAGAGGATCCTCGCGGAGGGCGGGTACGTCCCGATCGCCGTCGCGGATGCGACCGAGGCCCTCGCGCTGATGGCCGCCGACGAGGTCGACCTGCTCCTCACCGACGTGGTCATGCCCGGCATGTCCGGTGTCGAGCTCGTGCGTCGCACGAGCATCGATCGCCCAGGCCTGCCGACGGTGATGATGTCGGGCTACAGCGAGCAGCTCGGTCGCGTCGAGTCCGGGGCCGAGATCCTGCGCAAGCCGTTCACGCGCGAGACGTTGTTGGACGCGCTCGAGCGCGCCTGGGAGCGCCAGCGGGTGCTCATTCCGTGACGCCCTTCGAGGCTCCCATCACGGTGCTCATCATCGAGGATCACCTCGCGGTACGCAGAGGTCTGGAGATGCTCCTGCGAAGCCGCGGCTTCGCCATCGCCGGGGTCGCGGAGGACGCCGCCGGCGGACTGCGGTTGGCCGCGTCGCGCGCGCCCGACGTCGCCGTCGTCGATCTGGCACTTCGCGAGGGCAACGGGATCGACGTCGCACGCACCCTCAGCTCGGGCGACGCCACGGTCGGTGTGGTCATCTACACCGGGAGCATCGACGCGGCGCAACTCGACGTCGCGTCTGCCTGCGGAGCACGGGGTTTCGTCATGAAGACGAGCGAGGCCGAGATCCTCGTGCGCGCGATCCACGCGGTGGCACGCGGGGACGTGTTCGTGGATCCGACCGTCCAGCGCCTCCTCGGCGTGCACCGCGCCCGGCAACCGCGGACGACCTCACGAGAGCGGGAGATTCTCCAGCGACTCTCGGACGGCGAGACCGGCGAGCAGATCGCAGCGGCGATGTACCTCTCTCCAGAGACGATCCGCACCCATCTCCGCAACACGATGCGCAAGCTCGAGGCGAGCACGCGCGTGCAGGCCGTCGCGATCGCGCTCCGCGACGGCGAGATCGCCGCCGCCTGAGCGACGCTAGCCGACGCGTGCTGCGACGACGTCGAACGCCGCGGCGCGCAGCTGGTCCATCTCGTAGGGCTTCTGCAGGACGGCGGCGACCATGCCGCCGACGAAGCGGCGGCTGATCTGCTCGGCGTCGTAGCCGCTGGACAGGACGACCGGGGTCGTGGCTCCGATGCGCTGCATCTCGAGCATGACCTCGTCGCCGCCCATCCCGGGCATCATGAGATCGAGCAGCACGAACGCGAACGCTCCCGGGCGCTCCGACAGCACACGCACCGCCTCGTCCCCGTCCGACGCCGACACGACCTCGAACCCGAGGGACCCGACCATGCGGACCGCCATGCCTCGCACCGCGTCGTCGTCGTCGACGACGAGGACCGTGCCGCTCGCGCGTCCCGACGGTGGCGCCGGCGGCCGCGGGACGACGGGAACCTCCATGCCCGATGCCGGGAAGATGAGCGTGAAGGTCGTCCCCACCCCGATCTGGCTCTCGACCCTCATCGCGCCGTGGTGCCCGCGGACGATGCCCTGCACCGCGGCGAGCCCGAGCCCACGACCGGTGAACTTCGTCGTGAAGAACGGATCGAAGATCTTGTCCTTGGTGGCTTTGTCCATGCCCGACCCGGTGTCGACGACCTGGAGGAACGCGTAGCTGCCCTCGGGGAGCTCGCCTGCCAACTCGTAGCCCGACAGGTAGGCCCGGTCGGCGTCGACCTGTCCGGAGCGGACGGTGATGGTGCCGTTCGTGTCCCCGATCGCCTCGGAGGCGTTCGTGATCAGGTTGAGGATCACCTGGCGCAGCTGGGTGGCGTCGGCCTCCATCGTGCGGGGTGTCGCGTGCGAAGTCGATCGAGAGGTGCGCCTTCTTGGAGATCGCGGCCCTGAGCAGCGCCTCCAGGCCGGTCACCGTGTCGGGGATGCTCACGACCTCGATGAGGAAGGTCCCCTTGCCGGAGTACGCGAGCATCTGCCGCGCGAGGTCGGTGCTGCGTATCGCCGCAAGCTCGACCTGCTTCAACGGCGCCCGGGCCGTCGCCGCGGCGGGAAGTGCGGCGAGCGCGATGCTCGTGTTGCCGAGGATCACCGTCAGCAGGTTGTTGAAGTCGTGCGCGATCCCTCCCGCCAGCACGCCGAGCGCTTCCAGCTTCTGCGTCTCGGCGAGGTTCAGCGCGTACTCCTCGCGGATCTCCTGGGACCGGGCGGCCTGGATCTCCTCGAGACGCTCGATCTCCCCCTCATGCGCCTTCTGGTCGCTGAGATCGGTGAACGTGAGGCACGTCAGGCGGTCGCCCTCGACCTGCAGCGGGGAGGCTCCCACGAGCACGGGGACGACCAGGCCGGCGCTGTCGACGACCTCGAGCTCGACGGTGGCGTGGAAGCCCCGGCCTCCGGCGCGCTGCAGGACCGGCGGCACGGCGCCCACCACGTGCGAGGCCAGCGACGATCCCACGATCGTCTCGCGCCGCGACGCGAGCAGTTGGCACAGCCGCCGGTTCGCGTACAGGATGAGCCCGGCGGCGGAGACCGTCGCTGCGCCGTCCGGCATGTTCTCCACGAACAGCCGGTAGGGACGGTCCGCGTCCACGAGCGTGAACACCTGGTTGCGGCTGCCGTTGCCCTCGCCGTCGTCTTTGCCGGAGACGACGAACGCGTCGACCTCGCCGGCGCCGATCGCCCGAAGGGTGTCCTCGGCCTCCTCCGTCCGCTGCGTCGTCGCTACGCGCAGCGAGGCGACCTCATCTGCCGGTCGGAGTTGCGTACGGAGCGTCTGGACGACGTCGCGCGGCACGGCGGCTAGATGGGGCGCTGCGCTGCGGGGATCCCCAGCAGCCGCAGCACCCTGTCGAAGTCCGACAGGTCGCCGACGAGCCGGCGCACGGGGGGCGGTAGGTGCTTCACGAGCGTGGGTGCCACCGTCACACCGAGCGTGCTCACGGCGGCCGGATCGTCGCGGACGTCGACGACCGAGAGCCGGACCCGCCCTCGCAGGTGCAGATCGCACAGCTCCCTGGTGCTGGCGATCGCGTGCGCGGACCGGTCGGAGGCGCCGCTGACGAACAGCGTCAGCTCGTAGCCGGGACGGTCGCCCGCCGGCGGAGGGACGATCACGCCGCCAACTCGGGATCGACATGCAGGCCGACGAGCACGCGCTCCGTGTTGGACAGATCGCCGATGATCTTGCGCAACGGGGCGGGAAGCCGCCGGACCAGTGTCGGGATGGCGAGGATGTCGTCGCTCCGCGCGAGCTCCGGATGCTCCACGAGGTCGATGATCTCGATCTCGTAGCGGCCCGCGAGGTGCTCCTCGCACAGCGTGGTCAGGTTGGCGAACGCCCGCAGGGACTTCGGCGACTGGCCCGCGACGTACAGACGTAGACGCCACGTCTCTTCCGGTGGGGCGCTGAAGCGTTGGGGGTCGGGGCTCATGGCGTGTCTCCATTCGCGTCGGAGTGGAGGCCGTCCTCGTCCGCGCCGCGGAGGCGACCCTGCTCGGCGCGTTGCCCGGCCCTGTCCTCGGCTCCGGTCGAGCCGTGGCTCAGCAGGCGCTCGACGACGTCCGCCTCGTCCTCGAACTCACGCCACAGCGACGCAGCCTGCGCCTCGACCGACTCGCGTCGGCGTCCGAGGCTGACGCGACGCTGCTCGAGGTCCTCGAGCCGCGCGGTGCCGTCAGCGCGCTCCTGTGCCTCCTGGGTCTGTCGCGCGGAGCCGGTCAGCACGCCGTGCGGGCCGACGTAGACGTCAGCCAGCTCGATGCCCTGGTCCGTCAGGAGGAACTCCCGGATCTGGTTGGAATGCGCCATGCCGCGTGACTTGAGGACGCGGAAGACGCGGTTGTGCTCGCCGTTGCCCTCTGTGGACTTCAGGAGGAGCCACGCGTCGACGAGCGACGTGATGTGCGCGTGCGTCGGGGACTGCTCGTCGCTGGAGTTCAGCCAGGTGAAGAGGGTCGTCACCCCCCTCGCCTTCAGGAAGTCGACCTGACGCGTCAGCATCGCGGAGACGTCGGACCGTGGAGCCGACCCCCATGAGGTCGGAGACCGGGTCCTTGATGACCACGGTGGGCTCGAACTCGCGGACGATCTTCTGCATCGAGAACAGGTGCGCCTCGAGGCCGAGGAGGCTCGGGCGGAAGCAGTGGAACCGCAGCATGTCCGCGTCCACCCACTGCTGCAGGTCGATACCGACGGAGCTCATGTTCCGCACGATCTCCGCCTCGGACTCCTCGAAGCCGAAGTAGATGGCCCGCTCACCGCGTGCACACGTGGCGTCGCAGAACTGCGCCGCCAGGATGGACTTCCCGGTGCCGGCCGTGCCGCTGATGAGCACGCAGCTCCCGGCGAAGAAGCCTCCGGCCCCGAGCATCGCGTCGAGGCGAGGGACACCGGTCGACAGCTGCCGGTCGGAGACGCCGTGGCGGAGGCCGAGCGACGTGACCGGGAGGACCGAGACGCCCGTTTCGCCGATGAGGAAGGGGTACTCGTTGGTCCCGTGCAGCGACCCGCGGTACTTGAGGATCCGGAGCCGCCGGATCGACGCCTGCTCCGTGACGCGGTTGTCGAGGACGATGACGCAGTCGGACACGTACTCCTCGATGCCGTGTCGGGTGAGCGTCCCGTCGCCGCGCTCGCCGGTGACGACCGCGGTCACGCCACGGTCCTTGAGCCAGCGGAACAGGCGGCGGAGCTCGAACCGCAACATCGTGGTGTTCTCGAACGCGCCGAACAGCACCTCGATCGTGTCGATCGCGATGCGCTTCGCGCCGACCGCGTCGATCGCCGCACCGAGGCGCAGGAGCAGCCCGTCGAGGTCCCACTCACCGGCCTCCTCGAGCTCGTCACCCTCGACGTTGACGTGATCGATGACGAGCATGCCATCGGCCTCGAGCTGTGCGAGATCGAACCCCATCGACGAGACGTTCGCCTTGAGATCGCCCGCGGACTCCTCGAACGCCACGAACACCCCGGGCTCGTCGAACTCGGTGATCCCGCGGACGACGAACTCCATGGCGATGAGCGTCTTGCCACATCCGGCCGGGCCGCAGACCAGCGTGGGACGTCCGCGCGGCAGTCCGCCGCCCGTCACCTCGTCGAGGCCGCTGATCCCGGTGCGTGCCTTGGGCAGGCCCTGCGTCTGAGGCGACCGGTCCATCGTGGTCGTCAGCGCGCCTTGCGAGAATGCCTCTGCAATGACGTCCGCCTCCTCTCATTCGGGAGGCGTCGAGCCGGATACTGAGGGTGACGACGGAACGTGTCCGCGGTCGCTCAAACCTGGCGTCTCTCGAGACAGCTTCCACGACCGGTATAGGCGTGGAACGTCCAACGTAGCACGGAGGGTCTGCGATCGAGCCGACCTGCAGGGTCGGTCGTGTCGCGATGCGCGCTCGAATCTCGTGGGTCGTGCTCGAGGACGTTCCCCGCTGACGAGCCTCATCGGTTGCACGCCGGTGGGACCCTCGTGGTCATGACCTCCCCCGTCGGCTCCCCACCGCCGCTGCTGCTCTCGCTGCCCGAGACCGGCGTGACGGACGGCGCGGTGCTGCTGCGCATGCCGGTCGTGGACGACGTCGATGCGCTCCTGCCCTCGTTCGCGGACCCCGAGCTGCGCGAGGCCGGCAACCTCCCCGACTTCGACCGTGGGCAGATGCTCGCGATGCTCCCGCAGCTGCCCGCGCTCGCCGCCAGTGGTCGGCTGCTGCCGCTGATCGCGATCGACCCGCGCTCCGGCGAGTGCGTCGGTGGCGGCACGCTGCACCATCTCGACGCGGAGCGCTCGATCATCGAGATCGGCTACTGGGTCCTCCCGCACGCGCGCCGGCGCGGGTTCGCGACGCGCGTCGCGCGGCTGCTGGCCGAGCATGCGTTCTCGCTCGGCGTCGTGCGGGTCGCCGCGTACGTGAACGTCGGCAACGTCGCGTCCGAGCGGGTGCTCGAGCGGGCCGGCTTCGTCCGGGAGGGCGTGGTGCGGTCGATGCCGGTGCCCAGCGGCGCGCGGATCGACAAGACGCTGTTCTCACGGTTGTCGGGCGAGTGACCGCGAGCGGCGACGCGCCTTGACTCGGCGTGGGGCGATGAAAAAGCATTCGACTGTCAGCGCCAACCATCGATGGAGGCCACATGAGCAGCGTCGGCGAGCAGAGCGCAAGCGAGGCGGGCAGCCCGCCGGTGACCCCAGGGGAGATGCGGCTCGAGGTCGTGGTCGTGCCGGTCTCCGACGTCGATCGCGCGAAGCGCTTCTACGAGGGGTCGCTGGGGTGGCGGCTCGACGCCGACCTCGCCGTGGACGACGGCTACCGGGTCGTGCAGGTCACGCCCCCGGGCTCCGGCTGCTCGATCATCTTCGGGACCGGCGTGACGTCGGCCCCGCCCGGCTCCTTCGAGGGCCTGCAGCTCTCGGTGTACGACATCGACGCCGCTCGCGCCGATCTGGTCTCGCGCGGGATCGACGTCAGCGAGCCGTTCCACGACGTGACCGGGATCTTCCATCACGCCGGGACCGAGGGCCGCGTGGACGGCCCGGCGCCCGAGCATGCGGACTACGGCTCCTTCCTGGCCTTCAGCGATCCCGACGGGAACGGCTGGCTGCTGCAGGAGATCAAGACCCGGCTCCCGGGCCGCTGAGGGGGCGCGGGCGATGGCAACCGAGTACGAGTCGGTCGAGGATCTCGCGGACGCCCTGAGGCGCGCGGCCGAGGCACACGGCAAGCACGAGGAGCGCACCGGCGAGGCCGACGCCGACTGGCCGGACTGGTACGCCCTCTACATGGTGCGCGAGCGGGCCGGCGACGAGCTGCCGACATGAAGGCCGACTACGACGTGATCGTCCTCGGCGGGGGCTCGCCGGGGGAGCACTGCGCGGGCGCGTTGGCCGAGGGTGGCCTGCGCGTGGCCGTCGTGGAGCGCGAGCTCGTCGGAGGGGAGTGCTCCTACTGGGCGTGCATCCCGTCGAAGACGCTGCTGCGCCCGGGCGAGGCGGTCAACGGCGCGCGGGAGGCGGGTGCGACCGCCGAGGTCGACGTCGAGGCGGCGCTCGCCTGGCGCGACTTCATGGTGTCGAACCACACCGACGCCGGGCAGGAGCGCTGGCTGGCGTCGAACGGCATCGATCTCCTGCGAGGGAGCGGGCGGCTCGCCGGCCCGGGCGCCGTCGAGGTCGACGGCGTGCGCCACACGGCCGACCACGTGGTGCTCGCCAACGGGGCCGACCCCGTCGTCCCCCCGGTGCCGGGCCTGCGCGAGCTCGACGGGGTCTGGAGCAACCGCGAGGCGACCGCCATGACGGCCGTCCCGCGCCGCCTGCTCATCCTGGGGGGCGGACCGGTCGGCGTGGAGATGGCCCAGGCCGTGCGGCGCCTCGGCGGCGAGGTCGCGATCGTCGACAGATCCGGGCATCTGCTCGCACGCGAGCCGGCGCCGCTGGGCGATGCGCTCGGCGAGGTGCTGCGCCGCGACGGCATCGAGGTCGTGCTGTCGGCCAACACCACGGCGGCGCGACGCGACGGCGACGACTACGTCCTCGAGCTCGACGACGGTCGCGAGCTGCGCGGCGACCGTCTGCTCGTCGCGACGGGCCGCCGCCCACGGGTCCGTGGGGTGGGGCTGGAGACGGTCGGGATCGAGCCCGACGCCCACGGGGTCCCGGTCGACGCGCACCTGCGCGCGGGCGATGGGCTGTGGGCGATCGGGGACGTCACCGGGCTGTGGCCGCTGACGCACGTCGGCAAGTACCAGGGCGACGTGGTCGCGGCGAACATCCTCGGGGAGCCGCGCAAGGCGGACTACGAGGCCGTGCCGCGCGTCGTCTACACCGATCCGCAGGCCGCCGCGGTCGGCGCCGACGCCGGCCGCTTCAGCGCGATGGTCCCGCTGTCGGAGGTCGCCAAGACGGCCACCTACACGCATGCCTACGCCGAGAGCAACGGCTTCCTGACGCTCCTCAGCGACGGCGAGCGGCTGACGGGCGCGTACGCGCTCGGTCCCGAGGCCGGCGAGTGGCTGCAGCAGGCGACGCTCGCCGTCCGCGCCCACGTCCCGATCGACGTCCTGGCCGACACGATCCAGCCGTTCCCGACGTTCTCGGAGATCTTCGTCGCGGCGCTGAAGGCGCTGCGCCAGGAGATCAGGGCGTCGCACAAGCCGGTCGACGCCGGCCCGCCCATGACGGTCTGACGGCAGGGGAGGACGAGTGCCCATCGAGCCGCAGCTGCGCGGGCAGACCGTCGTCGTCATCGGCGGCAGCGCCGGCATCGGCCTGGAGACGGCCAGGCGCGCACGGGAGGAGGGCGCCGACGTCATCCTGGCCGGTCGCGATCCCGGCCGGCTGGAGCGCGCGGCGGCGACGGTCGGGGCGGCCGGCACGGCGGCGTTCGACGCCAACGACTCGGCGGCCGTGGAGGCCTTCTTCGGCGGCCTCGAGGGACCGATCGACCACGTGATGGTCACGGCGGGCGGCCCGTACTACGCGCCGCTCGCCGAGATGGACTTCGACGAGGGACGCCGCGGGCTCCAGCAGCATCCGATGCTGATGGTCGGCGTCGCCCGCTACGGCGCCCCCAAGGTCCGACCGGGGGGCACGCTCGTGTTCATGGGCGGCACGGGCGGGCGCAGTCCGTCGAAGGGCGTCGGCCTCGTCTCGGCGATGACCGCAGCCCTCCCGGCCCTGACCGCGAGCCTCGCGCTCGAGGTCGCGCCGGTCCGCGTCAACCTCATCGCCGCCGGCTTCGTCGACACGCCCCTCTCCGCGTCGCTCCTCGGCGAGGGGCTCCAGGCGCGGCGTGACGAGATCGCCGCGACGATCCCGATCGGGCGCGTCGTCGGGCCGGAGGACGTCGCCGCGCTGGCGGTGCACCTCATGATCAACACGGCCCTGACCGGCGCGACCTTCGACATCGACGGCGGCCAGGGGCTCCTCTAGGCGAGCGGCGGGTCGGCGTCGTCGTAGATCCGGGCCGCGGCGAGCTTCCCGCTGCTGCCCCGGACGTAGACGGCGACGCCCGGCTGCGGCGGCAGCTCGGTCCGGCCCCACCGCACGACGTTGAACTCCAGCGCGCACGCGCGCCCGTCGTCGACGACCGCGCAGTGCTCGAGCGGGATGCCGCCGCCGTTGGAGAACAGCCGCCCGAAGAAGGCGCGAAGGCCGTCCGTGCCGTGGAACGCGGCGCCGGTCGGGCGCGCGGGCGTACGCGTCCGGCTCGAACGTCGCGAGGACCGCCTCGAGGTCGCCCGCCGCGAGCGCCCGCTGGTACTCCCCGACGACGTCCGCCGGGTGCAGATCCGGGTCGGGCTGCAGCAGGGGCGGGCGGCCGGTGTGGCGGCCGGTCAGCGGCTCGGTCGACCAGTACAGCCGCAGCTCCTCGATCCGCTCCCCCGCCGGGTGATCGGCGACGAGCGCGAACGGCACCTCGACCCGGCCGCCCTCGCCGTCGACGCGCAGGAGGACCTCCTCGAACCCGCGGGCGCTCAGGACGACCCGCTCGACGTCCTCGACCTCGACGTTGTGCTCCGCGAACCACGCGCTCATCTCGGCGACGAACGCCGTGAACGCCTTGACGCCCTTGATGCGCCCGCGCACCGGGTGGTGCACCTCGGGCTCGCCGGCGAACGACCCGACCAGCGCATCCGTCTCGCCGGCGATGAGACCGTCGAAGAACGGGACGTCGACGATCGTGTCGCGCTGCTGCTTGTCCAGGAACCGCTGCAGCACCGGCGCGCTGAACAACTCGGGCACCCACGGCATGCGCGGGAGCGTCCCACATCGGTGCGACGGTCCGGGGGAGAGCCCCCGCACGACCCGGCCGGTATCCCCAGTGCCGCCGCGCCGACCCGGACGTAGCGTCGCAGCATGTCCCCTCCACGCCGCGTCCTCCTCCTCGCCGCAGCCGTCACCACCGCCGCCGTCGCGGTCACCGGCTGCTCCATCGGCGACGACGGCCCGCGCACGTCACAGACGCGCGACGTCCCCGCCTTCACCCGGATCGACAACGCCGACTCGGTCGACGTGCGCGTCCACGTCGGCGAGCCGCAGCGCGTCCGGGTCCGCGCCGGCGAGAAGGTCATCGACGACATCCGGACGTCCGTCCGCGACGGCACCCTGCACATCTCCTTCGACCATCACGGCCTCGGTGACCCCGACCCGATCGTGGAGGCGTCGGTCCCCCGGCTGTCGGGCATCGACGCCTCCGGCTCGGGCGACGTCAGCGCCGACGGGATCGACGTCGACGCCTTCGACGTCCGCTCGGACGGCTCGGCCGACATCTCCCTGAAGGGCACGGCCGGCAGCCTCCGGGTCGACATGGACGGATCGGGCGACGCGAACCTCGGTGACCTCAGCGCCCGGGTCGCGAAGGTGGCCGTCGGCGGAATCCGGCGACGCCGACGTCCGCGCCGGCGACCGGCTGGACGTGAGCGTCGACGGTTCCGGCGACGTCGAGTACCACGGCGATCCGTCGCTGACGAAGCACCTCGACGGGTCAGGCGACCTCTCGCAGGGGGACTGACGGAGCCGGGGCGGCCGCGTAGGCCGCCACGAACCCCTGGCGCCAGCTCGGGTACCGCGGCTCCCAGCCCAGCTCGCGCCGGGCCTTCGCGTTGGACGCGCCGCGCGACACCGTCCCCAGCATCACCGCAGCCTCGCCCGCGACGAGCTTCGCCAGCCAGCGCGGGACGTGGCGCGGCGGCTTCGCGCCCAGCACCTCCGCGAGGACCGGGAGCCACTCGCGGGTGGGCGCGGGGTCGTCGTCGACGATGTTGAAGATGCCGCCGCCGTCGTGGTCGAGCGCGAGGACGGTCGCCGCGGCGGCGTCGTCGAGGTGGATGAACGACATCACGCCGCCGCCGTCGCCGACGATCGGGAACATCCGCTTGCGGACCGGCTCGACCATCCCGTCGTTCGCCGCGCCGTAGAAGCCGCCGTAGCGCAGCGCGATCCCGCCGGCCTCCGTCACCACGCGGTCGAGGTGGCGCATGGCCGCGTCGCTCTCGCGCATCGCGGGCACCGGCGTGGGATCGAGTGGGTCGTCCTCGGTCTTCACGGGCCCGCCGGCGCGCTCGTAGCGGGCGCTCGCGAAGCTCTGGGCGACGAAGCGGCGCACCCCCGCCTCGTCGGCGGCGGCGAGCAGGGCGTCGGTGCCCTCCGTCCGCAGCCGGTTCGTCTGGGCGAAGCTGCGGTCGAAGTGCTTGAAGTCGGTCATGTCCGACAGCGCGGTCGCCTGGTGGACGATCGCGTCCGGCGCGGCAGCGAGGACGACGGCGCGCACGGCGCCCGGGTCGAGCAGGTCGAGCTCGACGGGCACCGCGCCGAGGGCGCTGACGCGGTCGGCGTTGGCAGGGTTGCGGTGCGTGCCGATGACCTCGTGCCCGTGGTCGACGAGCTGTGCGACGAGGCGGCTCCCGATCGCGCCGCTGGCGCCGGCGACGAGAATTCGCATGGTGGTCTCCTTCGCTTGTGTCACATCGCCCGCGTTCGGCGGGTCCATCCCGTTGACACGACGCGACGAAGGAACGTGACGGATGGACGAGCGCGACCCCCTGACAGAGCGATTCGAGGAGCAGAGGACCCGGCTGCGCGCCGTGGCGTACCGGATGCTCGGCTCGTTGAGCGAGGCCGACGACGCCGTCCAGGAGGCGTGGCTGCGGCTGCGCCGCACCGACGCGAGCACGATCGAGCACCTGGACGCCTGGCTCACGACCGTCGTCGCCCGCGTGTCGCTGAACATGCTCCGGTCGCGGCGGACGCAGCGCGAGGAGCCGCTCGACGTCGTCCTGCCCGACCCGGTCGTCGATCGCGCGGACGGGACGGACCCGGAGCACGAGGCGCTGCTCGCGGACGCCGTCGGCCTCGCGCTGCTCGTCGTCCTCGACACGCTGAGCCCCGCCGAGCGCCTCGCGTTCGTCCTGCACGACATGTTCGCCGTGCCGTACGACGAGATCGCGCCGATCGTCGACCGCTCGCCCGAGGCGGCGCGCCAGCTCGCGAGCCGCGCGCGCCGCCGCGTCCAGGGCGGCCACGCGACGCCCGACGCGGACCTCGACGCCCAGCGGAAGGTGGTGGACGCGTTCTTCGCCGCCGCGCGCGACGGCGACTTCGAGGCGCTCCTGGCCGTGCTCGACCCGGACGTCGTGCTGCGGGCGGACGTCGGATCGGCGTTCCCGGGGCTGCCGCGCGAGGTCCGAGGGGCGGAGGCGGTCGCGGGGCAGGCGCGGATGTGGTCGCAGACCGGCCTCGTCGTCGTGCCGGCTCTGGTCAACGGCGCGCCGGGCGCCGTCTCGACGCGCGACGGCGTCCCGTTCTCGGTCGGCGGCTTCACGATCAGGGGCGGCCGGATCGTCGCGATCGACATCCTCGCCGACCCCGAGCGCGTCGGGCGGCTGGACCTGACGGGCGTGACCGCCCGATCGTGATGGCGACCTCGCGGGTACGCTCCCGCCGCCATGCCCGACACCACGCTCATCGGCAAGAGCTTCGACCCCGGTCTCTACGCGGTCGGTCGCGAGAAGATCCGCGAGTACGCGATCGCCGTCGGCGAGACGAACCCGCTGCACCACGACCTCCACGTCGCGCGCAACCGCGGCTACGACGACCTCGTCGCACCGCCGATGTTCGCCGTCGTGTACTGCTCGTCGGCGATCGGCGCCGCGATGTTCGACCCGGAGCTGGGCATCGAGTTCGACCGCCTGCTGCACGGCAGCCAGCAGTTCCGCTGGGGGCCGCTCGTCATCGCCGGCGACGAGATCACGACGTCCGTGACGCTGAAGGACGTCAGCACGCGCGCGGGGATGGCGTTCTACGTCTTCGAGTCGGTCTCGACCAACCAGCGCGACGAGACCGTCTCCGTCGGGCTGTGGACGGACATCGTCAGGGAGGCGGCATCGTGAACGCCGGCGATCCGATCCCGGAGCTGAAGGTCACCGCCGACAAGCTCACCCCGGTGCGCTACGCCGGTGCGTCGGGCGACTTCAACCCGATCCACGTCGACGACGAGTTCGCGCAGAAGGTCGGCCTGCCCGGGCGCATCCTGCACGGGCTCTGGACGATGGCGCAGGTCGCGCGGGCGCTCACCGACGCCGGGGGCGGCCCACACAGCCTCGAGCGCCTCGACGTCACGTTCCGCGGCATGGCGCTCCCGGACCGCGAGATCACGGTGACGGGGAAGGTCGCCGAGGTGGGCGACGGGGTCGCGAAGGTCGAGGTCCGCGCCGAGCAGGACGGCAAGGCGATCGTGCGCGGCGGCGAAGCAGATCTGCGCCTGTAGCGGCTCTAGACTCGATGTCGTGCTGTCGCCACGACAGGAGCTCATCCTCAGCAAGGTCGTCGTCTGCTACCAGCAGACCGAGGCGCCCGTGGGCTCGAAGGTGCTGAGCGCCGACCCGGATCTCATGGCCGGGCCGTCGACGATCCGCAACGAGCTCGCCCTGCTCGAGGAGCACGGCCTGCTCGCACATCCGCACACGTCGGCCGGCCGGGTCCCGACCGACGCCGGCTTCCGCTACTTCGTCGACCGCCTGCTGCCCACGACCGCGAGCAGCCCGGTCGAGCTGGACCTCGTCCGTCGCGAGGTCGACGAGGCGATGCGCGTCACCACGGAGACGCTGTCGCAGGTCACGAACCTGCTGGCCATCGTCTCCGCGCCGCCGGTCGACACCGCGACGATCCGCCACGTCGAGGTCCTCCAGCTGCAGCCGCAGGTCGTGATGACCGTGGTCATCACCTCCACGGGCGGCGTCACCAAGCGGATGTCGACGTTCGCGGCCCCCGTCGACGCGGGTGTCGTGAAGTGGGCTGCGGAGTTCCTCAACGAGCGGCTCGTGGGCCTGGGCCTCGGCTCGCGCATGCTCCACGCCCGGCTGCTGCCGCCCGACCTGAGCAAGCGCGAGGAGACGTTCCTCGCCGAGCTCGCGCCCGCGTTCACCGAGCTGGCCGCCACCGCGCACGACACGCTCTACGTCGAGGGCGCCGCCCGCCTGCTGCGCGAGCACCGCTTCCAGGACCTCTCGCAGATCAACGAGCTCATGCAGATGCTCGAGGAGCGCATGGCGCTGCTCGGCCTGCTGCGCACCGCCCTGGGCAGCCGCGACGTCCTCGTGCGCATCGGCGCCGAGAACGAGGCGCCGGCGCTGCGGTCCCTCGCGCTCGTCGCCGCGAACTACGGCCTGCCGCAGCGCGCGCTGGGCACCGTGTCGCTCATCGGTCCCGTCCGCATGGACTACGGCCACGCGATCGGCACCGTGCGCGAGGCCGCGCGGCAGCTGTCGCGGTTCATCGCCGACGTGTACGACGAGGGCTGAGCGCCACCGATGCCGCGCGATGCCTACGAGGTCCTCGGCGTCCCGCGCGACGCGGACGAGGCGCAGGTCAAGAAGGCCTTCCGCAAGCTCGCCCGCGAGCTGCACCCGGACGTCAACGCGCACGACCCCCAGGCGGAGGAGAAGTTCAAGGAGGCCGCCGAGGCCTACGAGATCCTCTCCGACGCCGAGCGCCGCCAGGTCTACGACCGCTACGGGCACGAGGGCCTGCGCAACGGCGGCCGGGCACCGAACTTCGACGCGTTCGGCTCCGTCTCCGACCTCTTCGAGGCGTTCTTCGGCGGCGGCGGGCGCAGCGGGCCCGCCCCGGGCGGCGACGTCGCGGTCGCCCTCGACGTCAGCCTCGCCGACGCCGCCCGCGGCGCCGCGATCGACGTCAGCTACGAGGCGGTCGACCGCTGCGAGCGCTGCCACGGCAACGGCGCCGAGCCCGGCACGCCGATCGTCACCTGCGAGCGCTGCGGCGGCAACGGCGTCCTGCGCGGCGTCAGCCGCACCCCGTTCGGCCAGGTCATGCGGACCGTGGACTGCGACGTCTGCGGGGGCGACGGCAAGCGCCCCACCGAGCCGTGCGAGCGCTGCGGCGGCCGCGGCCGCGAGGTCACCGAGCGCACGCTGCGCGTCGACGTCCCCGCCGGCATCGCCGACGGCCAGCGCATCCGCCTGAGCGGTCACGGCCACGCCGGCGAGGCCGGTGCACCGTCGGGCGACCTCTACGTGCTCGTCAACGTCGCCGAGGACGAGCGCTTCGTCCGCGACGGCGACGACCTCGTCACCGTGGTCGACGTCCCGGCGACCGTCGCCGCGCTCGGCGCCCGCATCAACGTCGCGACGCTCGACGGCCCGCAGGAGGTCGGTCTCGACGCCGGGACGCAGCCGGGCGAGACCATCACGCTGCGCGGGCAGGGGATGCCGATCCTGCGGCGCCCCGGCCGCCGCGGGGATCTCCGTGCGATCGTCAACGTCGTCATCCCGCGCAAGCTGTCACGCGAGCAGCGCGAGATCGTCGAGCAGCTCGCCGCGACGCTCCACGAGGACAACCTCCGCCAGGACGAGGGCCTCGTGTCGAAGCTCAAGCGGGCTCTCCGAGTGTGATTCGCCTCGGCATCCGCGTCGCGAAGGCCGACGCGGATCTCGTCCTCGCCGAGCTGCTCGAGCTCGTGCCGCAGGGCGTCGAGGAGCGCGAGCTCGGCCCGGACACGATCGAGTACGGGGTCTACGGCGCCGAGGGCGAGCTGCCCGAGCTCCACGCGCTGCAGGCCGCGGCGGGCACCGCGCTCGTCGAGGTCGTCACGGAGCAGGTCGCCGACGACTGGGCCGATCGCTGGCGGGCGTTCCACGTGCCCGTGGAGATCGCCGGGCGGATGCTCGTCCGCCCGCCGTGGTCGCCGCCGCCGGACGATCCCGCGATCATCGACCTCGTCATCGATCCCGCCCAGGCGTTCGGCACCGGCGCGCATCCGACGACGAAGCTCTGCCTCGAGCTGCTGCTCGACCTGGAGCCGGCGGGCCCGTTCATGGACCTCGGCTGCGGCTCGGGCGTCCTGGCCATCGCGGCGGCCCGGCTCGGGTGGACGCCGGTCGAGGGCGTCGACTTCGACCCGCTGTCGGTGACCGCGACGATCGAGAACGCCGAGGTCAACGGCACCCAGGTGAGCGCCCGGCGCTTCGACCTGCTGCGCGACGGCCCCGCGCCGACCGCGCCGACCGTGGCCGCCAACCTGCTGCGGCCGCTGCTGCTGGCGGTGGCGCGGGCCGGGTTCGACGGCCCGGCGCCGGAGCACATCATCGCCAGCGGACTGCTGCGCGCCGAGGCCGACGAGGTCTCGGCGGCGCTGGCCGCGCGCACCGGATTGCAGGAGCGCGCGCGGCTGGAGGAGGGTGACTGGGCGGCGTTGCTGCTCGCCCAGCCGTCTGCCTAGGACTCCTCGGGGTCGTCCGGGTACGGCTCCTTGCCCACGATGCGGCTGGACTCGGTGCCGTCCTGCTCCAGGACGAGCTCCTCGGTGATGACGTAGCGGCGCAGGCGCGCGCGGCGCGGCTGCACGAGCGTGCCGTCGATGAGCCAGCCCTCGCTGAAGCGCTCGAGGGCCTGCTCGCGCGGGCGCTCGGCGAGCACCGGCGTCGGGGCGGGCGTGGTCTCAGGCTCGGCGGAGGTCGGCACGGGCTCTGGCTCCGTTGGCTCGGGGGCTGAGGCGAAGGTGGGGGCGGGCACGGGCTCCGGCTCTGGCTCGGGTGCGGGGGGATCCGTGAGGACCGGCTCGGGCTCGGGCTCCGGCTCCGGCGCGGGGGCCACGGGCTCGGGCTCCGGCGCGGGCGGCTCGGGCGTGACCGGCTGGGTCTCGACGGCGCCGAGCGGGCGCTCGGGACCGGGGGAGACCGTCTCGGGGGCCGGCGTGGGCTCGGGCTCCGGCTCGGGAGTCGGCTCCGGCTGCGCGGCGGCCTTTGCGGCGCCGTAGTGGTCGAAGAGGCGACGCTCCTCGTCCCTGGTCAGCTCACCCTCGACCTCCGGCCGCGGCGCGTCCTTCACCGCGGACTTCGAGTAGCCGAGCTGCACGTCGTTGCCCGAGACGGCAGCGCCGTCGAGGGGAGCGAGGCTCGTGTGCGTCCCGAACAGCCCGGTCCGGATGGCGGCCCATGTCGGGTCGCCGCTCTGGCGGTCCAGGTAGAACTCCTCCAGGGTGCCGACCTTGTCGCCGTCGGGGTCGACGACAGTACGGCCCTTCCAACCCTCGACGTCCTGCAGCGTCGGCATGAGTCGCGCTCCTCTCTTTCAGTCTCTTGCCGCCGCCGCCCAGGCAGGCGACAGCGTGCGGCTTCCCTGCATTCCGCGGGATTCTACGGCCGGACAGCAGACCATGTTCCTGACGGTGTTCTTGCACGACCGCTTGCACCGAGACCGTCGACTACGATCGCCGCGCCGCGAGCGCGCGGCTGGAAAGAGGAGGATCGATGGCGGGGCTGGTTGAGGGGAAGAGCGGTCTGGTGACCGGCTCGGCGGGCGGCATCGGCCGTGCGACCGCGATCGCACTGGCGCGCGAGGGCGCCAACGTCCTCGTCACGGACCTGCCCGCGCGGGCCGTGGACGGGGAGGAGACCGTCCGGCTGATCACCGCGGCGGGCGGCACCGCGCGATTCGTCCCGGGCGACGTGACGGTGGACGCCGACGCGAAGGCGGTCGTCGATGCGACGGTCGAGGCGTTCGGCCGCCTGGACTTCGCCCACAACAACGCCGGCATCGAGCTGCAGGCCACCGTCACCGGCACGACGGAGCCCGAGTGGGACGCGGTCATGAACGTCAACGTCAAGGGCGTCTGGCTCGGCCTCCGCCACCAGATCGACCGGATGGTGGCCCAGGGCGGCCACGGCGCGATCGTGAACACCGCGTCGCTCGCCGGGCTGATGGCGGTCCCGTCGCTCGCGGCGTACATCGCCAGCAAGCACGCCGTCGTCGGGCTGACGAAGGCTGCCGCCATCGAGTGCGCCGAGCACGAGATCCGCGTGAACTGCGTGTGCCCCGCCGCCATCGGCACGGCGATGATCACGTCGCTGTCGCCCGAGCGACAGCTCGAGCTCATGGCCCCGCAGGCGATCAAGCGCATCGGCCGGCCCGAGGAGGTGGGCGAGGTCGTGACGTGGCTCGTCTCCGATCGCGCGTCGTTCGTGACGGGCGTCGCGATGCCGGTCGACGCGGGCGCGATGGCCCAGTAGCGAGGTTGGGAGTTGCCGGGAGGGGCACAATCGCCCCAATGGCCTGGCGCGTCGTCATAGCTGGTGGTGGATTCGGCGGCTTCTACGCCGCGAGCTCCCTGGTGCGGTCGATGCCGCCCCACAGCGTGAGCGTGACGCTCGTGACCGACACGAACTTCATGCTCTACACGCCGCTGCTGCCCGGTGCGGGCGGCGGCTCGCTGGAGCCTCGGCACGTCGTCGTCCCGCTGCGCGACGCCCTGCCCGACACCGTCGACCTGCGGCTCGGGCACGTCGTCGGCGCCGACCCGTCGCGCAACGTCGTGACCGCACGCATGGTCGAGGGTGCGACCGAGGAGATCGGCTACGACCATCTCGTGGTGAGCGTCGGCTCGGTCAGCCGGACGCTCCCGGTCCCCGGGCTGGCGGAGCACGCGCTCGGGTTCAAGTCGCTGCCCGACGCGATCGGGCTGCGCGACCGGCTCGTGCGCAACCTGGAGATCGCCGAGACGATCGACGACCTCGAGCGGCGCAAGCAGTACCTCAACTACGTCTTCGTCGGGGCCGGCTACGCGGGGCTGGAGGGGATCGCGGAGCTGCAGGACTTCGCCGCGGACCTCATCGACCGCTACCCGCGCTGCCGCGTGTCCGGGATGCGCTTCGTCCTCGTCGAGGCGACCGGCCGCGTCATGCCGGAGATCTCCGAGGGCCTCGCCGAGTTCGCGATGCGCGAGCTCCGCGCGCGCGGGATGGAGTTCCGCATCGAGACGACGCTCGAGTCGCTCACCGAGACGGCCGCGACGCTCTCCGACGGGGAGGTCATCCCGACGCGCTCGCTCGTCTGGACGGCGGGCGTGAAGCCGCATCCCGTCGTCGCGAAGCTCGGGCTGCCGCTGAGCGACCGCGGCCGCATCGTCACCGACGAGTTCCTGCAGGTGCAGGGCCACGACAACGTCTGGGCGATCGGCGACGCCGCATCGGTCCCCGATCCCGCGAAGAAGTACCAGGCGCCGTCGCCGCCGACCGCGCAGCACGCCGTTCGCCAGGGCAAGACGGTCGGGCGCAACGTGGCCGCCGCCATGGGGGCGGGCAAGCCCAAGCGCTTCGACTACAAGACGCTCGGCGTGTTCGTCGACATGGGGCGCGGCAAGGCCGTCGCCGAGACGGTCGGCATCCGCTGGCGCGGCCGCAAGGCCTGGCTGCTCGCCCGGAGCTACCACCTGGCGCTCATGCCCGGGTGGGGTCGCCGGGCGCGGTTGCTGACCGACTGGAACATCGGGCTCCTGTTCGGTCGCGACCACTCCGAGCTGGGGCTGCACGCCGGGAGGCTCCTCGGCGACGACGACGTCTGAGCCGGTCCTATCCTGGTAGGGAGATGACGATCACCGATCAGGTGAAGCAGGACGTCGCCGTCGCGATGAAGGCCAGAGAGCGAGAGCGCGTCTCGGCGCTGCGGCTGATCCTGTCCGAGCTGCAGAAGGACCAGAAGGAAGGGACGGGCGACGAGGTCGCCGTGCTGCGCCGCGAGCGCAAGCGCCGCCTCGACGCCGCGTCTGCCTTCCGTGAGGGCGGCCGCCCCGAGCTCGCCGACGGCGAGGAGGCGGAGGCGCGCGTGATCGAGGACTACCTCCCGGCGGAGCTGTCCGACGAGGAGCTGCGCGCGATCGCCGCGGCGGCGGTGAAGGCCGCCGGCGCGAGCTCACCGCGCGACATGGGCGCGGTCATGAAGGTCGCGATGGGCGAGGTGGCGGGGCGCGCGGACGGCAAGCGCGTGTCCACGCACGTCCGGGAGGCGCTGGGTGCGTAGGCAGATCGAGCTTTCAGACGCGACGGCCCGCGAGCTGGCGGGCTCCGGCGACTCGGTGCTCCGGGCGCTCGATGGCCATGTCGACTGCGACGTCTTCCTGCGCGGCAACGTCATCACCCTCGACGGCGACGAGGCGGCCGTGGAGGCCGCCACGACCGTCGTGGAGGAGCTGTCGGAGCTGATCGAGCAGGGGCACGAGATCGCCCCCGGGACCATCACGGCGGTCACCCGCGCGCTCGACCAGCACGCGTCGCCCGCCGAGATCCTCGACGACGTCGTCTGGCGTCACCGCTCGCGCAAGGTCGCGCCGAAGACGGTCAACCAGAAGCGCTACGTCGACGCCATCCGGCGCGGGACGATCACGTTCGGCATCGGCCCGGCGGGCACGGGCAAGACCTTCCTGGCCGTCGCGCTGGCAGCCGCCGCGCTGAGCCGCCGCGAGGTCAACCGGATCATCCTCACGCGCCCGGCCGTCGAGGCGGGCGAGCGCCTGGGCTTCCTGCCCGGCGACCTCATGGCGAAGATCGATCCGTATCTGCGCCCGCTGTTCGACGCGCTGCACGACATGCTCGACGCGGAGCGCGTCGCCCAGGCGCTGGAGCGCGGGCAGATCGAGGTCGCGCCGCTGGCATTCATGCGTGGCCGCGCGCAGCCGGTCGACCAGCCCGTCATGACCCCGTTCGGCTGGTGTCCGATCGGGATGCTCCGCGTGGGCGACCTCGTGACCGGACGCGACGGGCGGCCGACCCCGGTCCTCGGCGTGTTCCCGCAGGGTGAGCGCGAGGTCCACCGCGTCACGACGCAGGACGGCGCGTCGACGCTCGCGTGCGACGAGCACCTGTGGTTCGTCACGACGCCGGACGACCGCAAGCACGGCAAGTCGGGCCGCGTCGTCGAGACGCGCGACATGATCGGCAAGCTGCGCCGCAACCATCAGCACCGCTACGAGCTGCCGCTGCTGAGCGCTCCCGTGGAGATGGAAGGTCGCCCGGTTCCCATGGATCCGTACGCGCTGGGGCTGCTCCTCGGCGACGGTTGCCTGACGACGTCGACGACGCCGAGCTTCGCGACGGCGGATCCAGAACTGGCACACGCGCTCGATGACGGCCTGGAGGGCATCGAGCTGGGCACCGCGGCGGTCCCGACTACATCCTGCGGAACGTCGACGGCGGACGGGGCGGCGTGATCGTCACCGACCCGTCACGGCGACGTTGCGCGAGCTGGAGCTCGCGGGCACCCGCTCGAACACCAAGTTCGTGCCGACGGACTACCTGCTCAACGACGCGGAGACGCGTCTCGGCGTGCTGCAGGGGCTGCTCGACAGCGACGGCGGGCCTGTGACCCAGCGAGGACGGACCTGCCGGATCCAGTACGCGACGTGCTCGCCGACGCTGCGCGACGACGTCGTCTACCTCGTCCGCTCGCTCGGCGGCGTGGCGTACTGGCGCACGCGTGTGGCCGAGGGCCGCACCCCCGGCCTCGCGAAGGGCCGGCCGGTGCATCACCGATCGGACGCGTTCGTCCTCGACATCCGCCTGCCGGCGGGGATCGAGCCCTTCCGGCTGGAGCGCAAGCGCGCGGCCTACGAGGCGACGGGCGGCGGGCGGCCGATGCGCTTCATCGAGTCCATCGAGCCGGTCGGGACGATGCAGACCGTGTGCATCCAGGTCGCCGCGGCGGACTCGCTGTACGTGACCGACGACTTCCTGGTCACCCACAACACCCTGAACGACTCCTTCATCATCCTCGACGAGGCGCAGAACACCACGCCCGAGCAGATGAAGATGATCATGACCCGGCTCGGGTTCAACTCGAAGATGGTCGTCACCGGTGACATCACGCAGATCGACCTGCCGAAGGATCAGAAGTCCGGCCTCATCACCGTGTCGGAGATCCTCGAGGGGATCGAGGGGATCGAGTTCATCCGGTTCGGGGGCGAGGACGTCGTGCGCCACCGCCTGGTGCAGCGGATCGTCGAGGCCTACGACGAGCACGCCGCCCGTCAGGCCCCGGAGCTGCGTCCGGCCGAGCGCCGGCGTGCTTGAGGTCGAGGTCGTCGGCGAGGTCCCGGCGCCCGATGCTCCGCTCCCGGCGGAGATCGAGCGGCTGGTGGCGATCGCGCTGGCGTCGGCAGGCGTGCACGAAGGGCACGTCGCGATCGCGTTCGTGAGTGCCGACCGGATCGCCGAGCTCAACGCCTCGCACCGCGGCAAGCAGGGGCCGACGGACGTCCTGAGCTTCCCCATCGACGGGAACGAGCCGCTCGGCGACGGCGTCCCGCGCGAGCTGGGGGACATCGTCATCTGCCCGCCGCACACGACCGACCTCCGCGAGGCCATCGTCCACGGGGCCCTGCACCTGACGGGGATGGACCACGAGACCGACGACGGCGAGATGCTCGCGCTCCAACGCGAGCTGCTCGCATGGGAATGACCGCATGAGCCGCTCAGGGTTCGTCGCGCTCGCCGGCCGTCCCAACGTGGGCAAGTCGACGCTCGTGAACAGCATCGTCGGGCGCAAGGTCGCGATCGTCTCCGACAAGCCGCAGACCACCCGCCGGGCCATCCGCGGTGTCGCCACGACGCCCGACCGTCAGCTCGTGCTCGTCGACCTGCCGGGCGTGCAGCGACCGCGCGACGCCCTCACCCAGCGCATGCAGTCGCGGGTGGAGCGCGAGCTCGCCGACTCCGACGTCGCGCTGCTCATCATCAACGGCGAGGAGGGCGTCGGCCCCGGCGACCGCTTCCTCGCCGCGCTCCTGCGCGAGGCGGGCCTGCCGGTGGTCGTCGCCGTCAACAAGATCGACCGCCTCAACCGGTCGCGCACCATGATCGCGCTGGAGGCCGCGGCTGCGCTCGACGTCGGCGAGGACGTGTTCCCGATCTCGGCGCGGACGGGCAGCGGCGTCGTCGCGCTGACCGAGCGCCTCGGAGAGCTGCTGCCCGAGGGGCCGTTCTTCTTCCCCGAGGAGGACTCCAGCGACCAGCTGCTCGAGGTGCACCTCGCCGAGCTCGTGCGCGAGCAGGTGCTGCGGCGGACGTTCCAGGAGGTCCCCCATTCCGTCGAGGTGATCGTCGAGGAGATCGAGGAGCCGCGCGACGACCTGACCGTCATCCGCGCGCTCGTGTGGGTGGAGACGGACTCCCAGAAGGGCATCCTGATCGGCTCCGGCGGGCGGATGATCAAGGCGGTCGGCACGGCCGCCAGGCGCGAGCTCGCGCGGGAGCTGGGCACCCGGGTGCACCTGGAGCTGTCCGTGCGGGTGCGGCGCGGCTGGCGCGGCGACGACCGCATGCTGGACCGCCTGGGCATCGAATAAGACGCCCGTCCAGTTCGCTCAGCCCCTTCCCAGCCGCGGCCGACAACAGGAGGGACAGGCGAGACCGGCTCAAGGATGAGCCCCTGAAGGGTGTTGAGGGACGCCCGAAGGTCGCCACGGTTGAGGTCACACAGAGGAAGGTCCGCCGATCACGGATCAAGCCTCCTGGACCCGGTCGCAGCCTGCGCATAGCTCGCTCCTGTGAGAGCGAGGGGACATCCACACGATGGAGGCCCGTGCGTCGGCGGACGCGCGGGCCTTCGTCGTTCTGCGCCCCGGTCATCCGAGTTGCCGCCCGGGTACGTACGCTGACCATGGTGCACGGGGCCATCGATCCGGACGTGCGCGGCGTCTACCGCCGCTGCGCGGCGCTGCAGCTGCGCCGCGATCCGACGTTCTTCATCGCGACCCAGCGTCTGCCTGGCGACGTGCGTCCCGCGGTGCACGCGCTGTACGGCTTCGTGCGCGGAGCGGACGACATCGTCGACGCGCCTGGCGCAGGAGCGATCCGCCGCGGGCACCTCGATGCCTGGCAGGCCGAGCTCGAGCGCGGCCTCGCCGCCGGCCGCTCGGACCATCCGATCATCGGCGCCCTCGTCCACGCCGGGCAGCGCTACGACCTCCCCCTCGGCGAGCTGCGCGTCTACATGGACTCGATGCGCGTCGACTGCGACCGCGTCCGCATGGCCGACCGCGCCGCCCTCGACGCGTACATGAACGGCAGCGCCGCCGCCGTCGGCCGCATCATGGCGCCGCTGCTCGGCGCACCCGAGGCCGACCGGGAGACGGTCGCGGCGCTCGGCGTCGCCTTCCAGCTCACGAACTTCATCCGCGACGTCCGCGAGGACTGGGAGATGGACCGGATCTACCTCCCGGGCCTGGGCGAGGACGACCTCGCGGAGCAGCGCGCGAGCGACGCGTTCCGAGAACGCATCGGCTCGGAGGCCGCGCGGGCTCGCGCGCTGTTCGCCGACACGCGGTCGGTCATCGGCGCGGTCCGCCCCGAGATGCGCACCGCCATGCGGGTCGCCGGCGCGATCTACGAGCGGGTCCTCGACCGTGTCGAGCGCATCGGCTTCGACGTCCTCGGCCGGCGGACCGCGCTCGGTCCGCTGGAGCTCGCGAGCGCGGTGATCGGCGCCGCACGCGCGACGTGACGCGCCGCGCCACCGCCCGCGGCGACGAGCGCACGTCCCTCGACGGGACCGACGCCGACGTCCTCGTCTGCGGCGCGTCCTTCGCGGGGCTCGCCGTCGCGCGCGAGCTCGCCGGCAGCGGCGCGCGCGTCGTGCTCCTGGACCGCTACGAGATCGGCGAGCGCGCGACGAGCGCGTGCGCGGCGCCGACGGACTGGCTGCACGCGATGGGCGTCGCGGCCGCGATCCGCAGCGAGCTGCCGTGCATGCGCTTCACGACCCCGCACGGCAGCGTCCGCTGCCGCCTGCCGTGGAGCTGGTCGGCCTTCGACTACCGCGAGCTGTGCCGACTTCTGCACGCGCAGACCGACGCCCGCTTCGAGACCGCGCTCGTGAAGGGCCGCGTGGACGGCGGCGTCGCGACGGACCGCGGCGTGCTGCGCGCGCCGCTCGTCGTGGACGCGCTGGGCTGGCGGCGCGTCCTCGGCGCCGCCGGCGTCTTCCAGCCGCCCGACGCACCGCTCTCGCGCGGTCTGGAGGTGCACCCGCACGACGCGGTCGACTCCGACGAGCTGCACGTCTGGGTCGAGCGCGACCTCGTCCGCCGCGGCTACGGCTGGTCCGTGCCGGCGGGCAAGGAGGTCCGGGTCGGCGTGGGGTCCTACGAGCCACGGCAGCACGTCCGCGACGCCACGGTGGAGCTCGCGGAGCGGGAGGGCCACGAGCCCGTCCGCTACCAGGGCAACTGGTTCCCGCATCGCCTGCGCCCGGCGACCGGCGACGGCGTGTTCTTCGTCGGGGACGCCGCCGGGCACTGCTTCCCGCTGTCGGGCGAGGGGATCCGGACGGCGTTCTACTTCGGCATCGCGTGTGGGCGCGAGCTGCGGGCGGTCGTCGAGGGCCGGGCGACGCGGGACGAGGCGCTCGAGCGCTACGGGGCGTTCTCGGCACGCCATGCCCGCCCGTTCTCGCGCGCGCTCGCCCTGCAGCGGCTCGTGCCGGCGCTGCCACCGCGCGTGCTGACGGCGGCGCTGCGGCTCGTCGGGCGCCGCCGGGTCGCCGACCGCGCCTTCGGCTGGTACCTGGATCAGGCGCACCCGCGCTTCGCCGCCCTACGCTGATCCGCATGTCGCTCGCGATCCCCGTCTCGGGACCGATCGTCGTCGTCCACGGTGGAGCGGGCGGGGGCGTCATCCGACCCGATCTCGCACCCGCGCTGAAGGAAGGCCTCGCCCGCGCCGTCGAGGCGGGGCGCAGCGCGCTGTCCGCCGGCGGCAACGCGGTCGACGCCGTCGTGGAGGCGGTCGCCGTCCTCGAGAACGACGAGCACTTCAACGCCGGCCGGGGCGCGGTGCTCACCGCGGACGGCGACATCGAGCACGACGCCGCGGTCATGGACGGCCGGCGCCGCCGGGCCGGCGCGGTCGCCGCCCTGTGCGGCCAGCCGAACCCGATCCGGGTCGCCCGGGCGCTGCTCGAGGAGGGCCGTCACGGGATGCTCGCCGGCGAGGGCGCGATGCGCTTCGCCGAGGAGCAGGGCTTCGCACGGGTCGAGCTCGACGTCCTGCTGACCGACCACCGCCGCAAGCAGCTCGCCGCCCGCCAGGCCGGCGAGGAGCCCGAGCCCGCGTTCGGCGACCCGCAGCCCGGGATCTGGACGCTCGAGGGCGACACCGTCGGCGCCGTCGTGCTGGACCTGGACGGGCACCTCGCGGCCGGGACGTCGACCGGTGGGATCGCCGGCAAGCTCCAGGGCCGCGTCGGCGACTCGCCGCTCGTCGGCGGCGGGCTCTACGCCAACGACCGCGTCTGCGCCGTCTCCGCGACGGGCACCGGGGAGCGGATCATGGAGGCGGTCGCCGCGCACGAGGTCGCCGCCGGGATGCGCCTCGCGGGCCTGCCGATCCAGCGTGCGGTCGAGGACGCCTGCGCGGTCGTGCAGGGCGACATCGGGCTCATCGCCGTCGACGCGCGCGGCCGCGTCGGCATCTCGTGCAACACGCCGATCTTCCAGCGCGCCGTCGCCGTCGGCGACGGGCCCGTGCGCACCGGGCTCGCCGGCACCGAGTCGGTCCGCTAGCCGCGGCTGGGGCGAGCCGTTGTCCCAGAGCGCGGGCTCCAGGCCCGCGGCCTCGACCCGTGCGCGTGCCGCCGCCGGATCGGCGGTCACGACGAGCAGGCCGCGACCCCGGAGTGCGGCCGCCACGCGCTCCGCCGGCTGCACGTGCATCGCCCGGGAGGCGTAGCTGTCGGCGATCTCCAGGAGCCGTCCGCGGGTCCCGGCGATCGCGACGAAGTGGCCGACCTGCCAGTCGTTGTCCGGGCCCTGGTCGTCCCCGGACGCGACGTAGCGCTCGACCTCCGCCTCGGTCACGTCCGGCGCCCACAGCGCAGCGGTGTCGACGTTCGCGATCACCGCGACCGCGTCGATGCCCTCCAGCAGGGTCAGCAGCGCGCCCGCCGTGAACGCGCCGGAGGCCGGGACCGCCGACAGGCGCCCGTCGGAGAGCTCCTCGACCGCCCGGGCGACGCCGTGCGCCGACGTCCCCGACGGCTCACCCACCGGCAGCTCGACGTCCGGCGCGCGGCCCGCCTCGCCGGGCGGCAGCGACGACGGCCCGCCGGGCGGCGACAGGACGCTCCCGGCGACCAGCGCCGCCGCTTCCTGCGTGACGGCGAAGCCGGAGGCGCGCAGGGCGTTGGCCGCCCAGAACGCGCCGCAGAGCTCGTCGCACTGCGGCAGGTCCGCCCGCTGCTCGGTCAGTAACGCCACAGGTGTGCGGCGACGATCTCGTCGAGGTCCTTGTCGGCGGCCCAGGCGGCGTCGCTGCGCCGGGCGGCGAGGAACGCCCCGATGCGCTCGGGGCCGAGCGCGCCCGCGACCGGGCCGGGCGCCAGCAGCGCCGCCTCCTGCGCGGCGAGATCGGTCGGGAGCGGCCGGACGCCCGCCGCGGCGCGCGCCTCCTCCGACCAGCCGCCCGGGTCCTCGTCGATCGGATCCGGCAGCGGGAGGCCGTCGGCGATGCCCGCCAGGCCGGACGCGATGACGGCGGCGAGCGCGAGGTACGGGTTCGCCGACGCGTCGCAGGCCTTCAGCTCGATGTTCGCGGCGTCCGCCCCGAGCAGCTCGCCGCCCGGCACGTAGCGCAGGGCCGCCTCGCGGTTCTCGACGCCCCAGAACGCGTACGCGCCGGCGAAGTACCCCGGCCGCAGCCGGATCTGCGACGGCACGCTCGGCGTGGTCACGGCGGTGATCGCGGGCAGCTCCCGCAGCAGCCCTGCGATCCAGCTCGCGCCCTCGCCGGAGGGACCGCCGGCGAGGAGGTTGCGGCCGTTGCGCGCCACCGACGTGTGCAGGTGCCAGCCCTGCCCGACGCCCGCCGAGGTGATGAGCGGCGCGAAGCTCGCGCGCAGGCCGTTGGACCGCGCGGCCGCGTGGATCGTCTGCCGGGCGAGCAGCTGATCGTCGGCGGCGTTCACCGGGTCGGTGGCGGCGAGGCTCAGCTCGACCTGCGCCAGCCCGTACTCGGCGTGGAGCTGGCCGATCGTCAGCCCGTTGGAGTCGAGGTCGCGCAGCAGGTCGGTGACGAGCTCGTCGACCTGCAGCAGCGCGTGCGGGCTGTAGGCGGGGCCGCGGTGCGCGGGGACCGGCTCGTCCTCGTCGAGGCCCGCGAAGAACTCGATCTCGAAGCCCGCGGTGACCTCCAGCCCGGCCTCGGCGGCGGCGGCGACCTGCGCCTCCAGCGCCCCGCGCGGATCGAGTGCCCACGGCACGCCGTCGGCGTCGACGACGCGGGAGGGCGCCCACGCGAGCGACGGCTGCCCGGCGAGCGGGACGGCGCGGTCGAGGACCGGGAGGTGGCGCACGTCTCCCGACGGCGTCGACAGGCCCTCGTACGCGAACGTGATCGCGTCGTGGGTGTCGAAGACCGCCAGCAGCGGGGTGGCACCCACGCCGCGCCGGGCCGTCGCCTCGACCGCCTGGACGGGCACGGTCCGCGATCGGGGGATGCCGTTGTTGTCGGCCCAGACGATCGTGAGGCCGGCCACGCCCGCCTCGGCCAGCTCGCGCGCGAGACCTGCGGGATCGGTCATGCCGCGAGCCTAACCCGCTGCCTAGACTTCGACGACCATGGAGATCCGCTTCGACGAGCGCGGGCTGGTACCCGTCGTGATCCAGGACTGGGCCAGCGGCGAGGTCCTCACCCTCGCCTACGCGAACTCCGAGGCGATCGACCGCACGCGCGAGACGGGCGAGCTGCATCTCTGGAGCCGCAGCCGGGACGAGCTCTGGCACAAGGGCGCGACGTCCGGCAACGTGCAGAAGGTCCGTGCCCTGCGCATGGACTGCGACGGCGACGCCGTGCTCGCCCTCGTCGAGCCGGCCGGTCCCGCGTGCCACACGGGCGAGCGGACCTGCTTCCACAACGGCGAGGCCGACGTCCGCGCGCCGCACGAGGCGCTGCCCGACCTGGAGCGCACGCTGGTGGATCGCCAGCGCGAGCGTCCCGACGGCTCCTACACGGTCAGGCTCCTCGACGACCCGCCGTTCATCGGCGAGAAGGTCAGGGAGGAGGCGGAGGAGGTCTCGCGCGCCGCTCGCGAGGAGACCGACGACCGCGTCGACGAGGAGGCCGCCGACGTCCTGTACCACCTGACGGTCCTGCTGCGCAGTCGCGGCCGCGATCTCGCGGACGCCGAGGAGGTCCTGCTTGGCCGTCGCCGCTGACGCAGCCGCCCCGGCCGTCCGGCCGAGCCTGGAGGAGGCGCGCGAGCTCGCGCGCGACCACAACCTCATCCCGCTGCGTCACACGTTCATCGCCGACACCGAGACGCCCGTCTCGGCGTTCCTCAAGCTGCGTGGGCGGCATCCGGAGACCCCGGGGTTCCTGCTCGAATCGGCGGAGCAGGGCCAGCGGATGGGCCGCTACTCGTTCATCGGGGTGCGGCCGCGCAAGGTGCTGCGCTGGTCGCTCGGCGACGGCGGCGACCCGTACGCGATCGCCGACGCGGAGGTCAAGCGCTACTCGCAGGCGCCGCTGAGCGACGGCCCGCCCTTCGCGGGCGGCGCGGTCGGGCTCTTCGGCTACGACCTCGTGCGCACCGTCGAGCCGCTGGGCGAGCCGAACCCGGACGTCATCGGCCTGCCCGACCTGGCGCTGATGCTCAGCGACATCCTCGTCGTCTTCGACCACCTCCTGCACACGCTCACGATCATCGTGAACGCGTATCCGGAGGACGGCATCGAGCGCAGCTACGCGGACGCACTGGCGACGATCGAGAAGGCCCGCCGGCTGCTCGCCGGCCCGGTGCCCGACTTCGGGATCCGCGAGCTCGGCGATCCGGCCCACTTCGAGTCCAACATGCCGCGCGAGCAGTTCGAGGGCATGGTCGAGCGCATCGTCGAGTACGCCCACGCCGGCGACATCTTCCAGGTGGTCCCGTCCCAGCGCTGGACGGCGGAGCTCGGCATCCACCCGTTCAGCGTGTACCGCGGGCTGCGCACGGTGAACCCGAGTCCGTACATGTACTACCTGGACTTCGGCGACTTCCACATCGCCGGCGCGAGCCCGGAGCCGCTCCTGACGGTGAGCGGCCGTCACGCGTCGACGCGCCCGATCGCCGGGACGCGGCCGCGCGGCGCGACGCCCGAGGACGACGCCCGGATCGCCGACGACCTGCTCGCCGACCCCAAGGAGCGCGCCGAGCACGTGATGCTCGTCGACCTCGGGCGCAACGACCTGGGCCGCGTCTGCGAGTACGGGACCGTCAAGGTCGACACGTTCATGGGCGTGGAGACCTACTCGCACGTCATGCACATCGTCTCCAACGTCTCGGGCACGCTGCGCGGGGACGTCGGCGCGATGGACGCGCTGCGCTCGATCCTCCCCGCGGGGACGCTGTCGGGCGCGCCGAAGGTGCGGGCGATGCAGATCATCGACGAGCTCGAGCCCGTCAAGCGCGGCGGCTACGGCGGCGCGATCGGCTGGCTGTCCTACGCCGGCGACCTCGACACCTGCATCCACATCCGCACCGTCGTGGTGAAGGACGGCGTCGCCCACATCCAGGCCGGCGGCGGCACGGTCGCCGACGCCAAGCCCGCCTACGAGTTCGAGGAGTCGCGCGCGAAGTCGCGCGCCGTCCTGCGCGCGATCGCCCTCGCCGAGGAGCAGCCACAGTGGCCGTGAAGGTCCTCGTCATCGACAACTACGACTCCTTCACCTACAACCTGGTCCAGATGCTGGGCGAGCTGGGGGCGGAGCTGGACGTCGTGCGCAACGATCGCGCCGACGTCGACGACCTGCTCGCGCGCGAGCCCGATCGCGTCGTCGTGAGCCCGGGACCGTGCACGCCGGACGAGGCGGGGATCTCGCTCGACGTCGTGCGGCGCTTCCCCGAGGCCGGGGTGCCGACGCTCGGGGTCTGCCTCGGCCACCAGTCGATGGCGCAGGCGTTCGGCGGCGACGTCGTCCGCCACGAGCCCGTGCACGGCAAGACGACCGAGATCACCCACGACGGGCGCTCGCTGTTCGCGGGCCTGCCCCGTCAGATCACGGTGGGGCGCTACCACTCGCTCGTCGTCGACGCCGAGTCGCTGCCCGACGGGTTCGAGGTCAGCGCCGAGGGTGGGGGCGTCCTCATGGGCATCCGCCACCGCGAGCTGCCGGCGGAGGGCGTCCAGTTCCATCCCGAGTCGGTGCTGACCCCGGAGGGCGGGACGATGCTGCGCAACTTCCTCGGGCGTGGTGCGACATGAGCTCCGCCCTCACGAAGGCCCTCGACGCGGTCGCGTCGGGCCGTGACCTCAGCGCGCAGGAGGCGTCCGACGTCCTCGCCGTGATCATGGCCGGCGAGGCCGAGGAGGCGCAGATCGCAGGCCTGCTGATCGGCCTGCGCACGAAGGGGGAGACGCGCGAGGAGATCGCGGGGCTCGCCTTCACGATGCGCGAGCTCGCCGCGCCGGTGACGACGACGCGGCGCGACCTCGTCGACACCGCGGGCACGGGCGGCGGGCGGCCGTCGTTCAACGTCTCCACGACCGCCGCGCTCATCGCGGCGGGCGCCGGCTGCGCGATGGCCAAGCACGGCAACCGCACCGCGACCGGGCTGTCGGGATCGGCCGACGTCCTCGAGGCGATGGGCGTGCGGATCGACCTCAGCCCGAAGCAGGTCGGGCGCTGCCTGGACGAGGTCGGCTTCGGGTTCATGTTCGCTCCCGCACATCACGGCGCGACGCGGCACGTCATCCCGGTGCGCCGCTCGCTGGCCGTCCGGACGATCTTCAACTTCCTCGGGCCCCTGACGAATCCGGCCGGAGCGAGGCGTCAGCTGATCGGCGTGTCGGACGCCGGGTACCTCGAGACGATGGCCGGGGCACTGGCGCAGCTCGGCGTGGACCGTGCGTTGGTCGTATCCTCGACGGACGGCCTGGACGAGCTGAGCATCGCCGCTCCCACCCAGGTGGTCGAGGTCAACGGCACCAAGATCGACTCCTACACGGTCAGCCCCGAGGACGTGGGTCTCCCCACCACCACAGACCCGCAAGCGACGGCGGGAGGTGATCCCGCGGTCAACGCGAGGATCACGCGCGCCATCCTCGTCGGCGAGGACGGCCCCAGGACGGATCTCGCGGTGCTGAACGCCGGGGCCGCGATCTACGCCGGTGGCGCCGTGCCCGACTTCGCGGCGGGCGTCACCGCGGCCCGCGAGGCGATCGCGGACGGCTCGGCGGCGCAGACCCTCGAGCGGCTCATCGCCGTGACGCACGAACTGGCGGAGGCTGGGAAGCAGGGATGAACGGCAACGTCCTCGAGCGCATCGTCGAGAGCACCCGCGACGAGGTGCGGCGCCGCCAGGCGTCCGTGCCGTTGCGCGAGCTGGAGCAGGCGCTGGCACACCGCGACGACCGGCCGTTCTCGGAGGGGCTGACGCGCCCCGGCGTGTCGCTCATCGCCGAGCACAAGCGTCGCTCGCCGTCCGCGGGCACGATCCGCGAGGGCGCGACCGTCGGCGACGTCGTCCGCGCCTACGAGCTCGGCGGCGCCGCGGCCGTCTCGATCCTCACCGAGGGCGCGCACTTCGCGGGGTCGCTCGACGACCTCCGCGAGGCCCGTGAGAGCTGCCATCTGCCGGTGCTGCGCAAGGACTTCATCGTCGACGTCTACCAGGTGTACGAGACCGCGGCGGCCGGCGCCGACGCGCTGCTGCTCATCTGCGCCGCGCTGTCGGTCCGCGATCTGACGGACCTGTACGGCGAGGCGCAGGCGCTCGACCTCGACGTGCTCGTGGAGGTCCACGACGAGCGCGAGCTCGAGCTCGCGCTCGAGGCGATCGACGCCGACGTGATCGGCATCAACAACCGCGACCTCACGGACTTCTCGGTCGATCTCGACCGCACGTACGAGCTGCTGTCCGAGGTCCCCGCGGGCAAGACGGTGGTGTCCGAGTCGGGCATCCACAGCCGGGATCAGCTCGACGACCTCGAGCGCGTCGGCGTGGACGCCGTCCTCGTGGGCGAGGCGCTCATGCGCGCGACCGACATGGCGGACGCCGTCCGCACGCTCGTCGGGCACGAGACGTTGTAGTGCACTAGCGTCGGAGGCATGGCCTCCGTCCGGATCAAGCACTGCGGGATCACCTCCCTCCACGACGCCGAGCTCTGCGTGGACGCGGGCGCCTGGGCGCTCGGGATGATCCTGTGGCCGGAGTCCGCCCGGGCGTGCTCGCTGGAGGAGGCGGGGCGCATCACGCGCGCCATGCGCCGCAAGGTCGAGCTGACCGGCGTGTTCGTCAACGAGCGCCTCGCGCGCGTCGTCGAGATCGTCGACGTCCTGGGGCTCACGATGGTGCAGCTCCACGGCGACGAGGGCCCGGCGTTCTGCGGCGAGGTCGGGAGGCGGACGGGCGCGAAGGTCATCAAGGCGGTCCGCGTCCGCGATCTCGGTGACGTGAGCGGCCTGGAGCCCTTCCACACCGACTTCCACCTGCTCGACGGCGGCGGCGGCGAGTCGTTCGGCTGGGAGATGGTCCGTGCGCTGCCGCGCGGCGGCCCGCCGCTCATCCTCGCCGGTGGTCTCACGCCCGCGAACGTCGGCGAGGCGATCGAGACCGTGCGGCCCTGGGCGGTCGACGTCGCCAGCGGGACCGAGAGCTCGCCGGGCGTGAAGGACCCAGAGCTGGTGCGCGCGTTCAACGCCGCTGTCGAGGAGGCTGCGCCCGACCCGGTCGCGGAGGAGAACGAGTCGGAGGTCACGGCATGAGCAAGGTCGAAGCAGGCGTCCCGCACCGCTACGGGCCCTACGGCGGGCAGTACGTCCCCGAGACCCTGATGCCGGCGCTCGCCGAGCTCGAGGCGCAGTGGATCGCGACGCGCGACGACCCCGGCTACCGCGCCGAGCTCGAGGTGCTGCTGCGCGACTACTGCGGGCGCCCGACGCCGCTCTACCTCGCCGAGCGCCTCTCCGAGCTCGCCGGGCGCGAGCTGTGGCTCAAGCGCGAGGACCTCATGCACACGGGGTCGCACAAGCTCAACAACGCCCTCGGGCAGGCGCTGCTCGCCCGTCGGATGGGCAAGGGCCGCGTGATCGCCGAGACGGGGGCGGGCCAGCACGGCGTCGCCAGCGCGACGGCCGCGGCGCTCCTCGATCTCGAGTGCGTCGTCTACATGGGCAGCGAGGACACGCGGCGCCAGGCGCCCAACGTCGAGCGCATGCGCCTGCTGGGTGCGACGGTCGTGCCCGTCGAGGCCGGGAGCAAGACGCTGAAGGAGGCGACGTCGGAGGCGATCCGCGACTGGGTCACGAACGTCGCGTCCACCCACTACATCATCGGCTCGGTCGTCGGGCCGGCGCCGTATCCGGCGCTCGTGCGCGACCTGCAGCGCGTCATCGGCGACGAGGCGCGCGCGGCGCTCCTCGAGCGCACGGGGCGGCTGCCGGACCGGGTCATCGCGTGCGTCGGGGGCGGCTCGAACGCGATGGGGACGTTCGCGGCGTTCGTCGACGATCCGGACGTCCGGCTCATCGGCGTCGAGGCGGCCGGCGAGGGCATCGAGACGGGACGCCACGGCGCGCCGCTCACGGTGGGCGGCAGGGCGGGCGTGCTGCACGGGGCGCTCTCCGCGGTCATGCAGGACGAGGACGGTCAGATCACCGAGGCGCACTCGGTCTCGGCGGGCCTCGACTACCCCGGCACCGGCCCCGAGCACGCGTGGCTGCGCGACTCGGGCCGCGCGTCCTACGTCGCGGTGAGCGACGAGCAGGCCGACGCGGCGTTCCGCGAGGTCGCCCGCCTCGAGGGGATCATCCCGGCGCTCGAGACGTCCCACGCGCTGCACTACGCGGTCCACGAGGACGGCGGCGGCTCGACGATGGATCTCCTCTGCTGCTCGGGCAGGGGCGACAAGGACCTCGCGGAGGTGCTGGCCCGTGGCGGCGACTGAGACGGACGCGATCGGCCGGGCGTTCGCCACGGCACCCGGGCGCGCGGCGCTCATGCCGTACCTCATGGGCGGCTTCCCGACGATCGAGGGGTCCAAGGAGGTCGGCTACGCGTACGCGGACGGCGGGGCGGACCTCGTCGAGCTCGGCGTGCCGTTCTCCGACCCGCTCGCCGACGGCCCGGTCATCCACGCGGCGGGCACCGACGCGCTGCGCGCGGGCGCGACGCTGGGCGGCGTGCTCGGGGTCTGCGAGGCGATCGCGCCCCGGGTTCCGGTCGTCCTCATGTGCTACACGAACCTCGTCCTCGCGAGGGGACCGGAGGTGTTCGCGCAGCGGGCGGTCGACGCGGGCGCCAGCGGGCTCATCGTGCCCGACCTGCCGCTCGAGGAGTCCGGCGCGGTGCTCGAGGCGTGCGACGCGGCCGGTCTCTCGCTGGTGCCGCTCGTCGCGCCGACGAGCCCCGACGAGCGCCTCGCGCGGATCGGGGCGCAGGCCCGCGGCTTCCTCTACACGGTCTCCGTGACCGGCACGACCGGCGAGCGGACGGCCGGGCGCGACGCGTTCGCGCCGATCCTGGCCCGCGCGCACGCGTGCACGTCGGTGCCGGTGGCGCTCGGCTTCGGGATCGGGACGCCGGACCAGGCCGCCGCGGCGGCCGACGCGGGCGCCGACGGCGTCATCATCGGGTCGCGGCTGGTGCGGGCGGTGGCCGAGTCGCCGGAGTCGCCTTCGGCGGTCCGGGATCTGGTGGCGGGGTTCTCGGAGGCGTTGCGGGGCTCGTAGGGCGCTCCGCGCGTGGCGCTCGGTCGGGCGCGGCGCGGGTCTGACAGCTCATCGAGCGGCGGTGCGACGTGGCGCGGCACCTTCGGCATCCGATCGCCGAGGCACCGCAGCAGGTGCCCTATGCACGATCCGATCCCAGTGTCACCTGGGCGCTCGTGTTTCGCATGCGCTCCGCGCCGCACCCCGGACCCGTCCGCCCTCGGTGAGCAGTTCGGCCGCGGCCGGCGCACCAGCTGCGCCTCGCACTGAGCGCCACCACGGATAGCATCCCCCTTCAACCGCACGGTTGACGAGGGGAGAGCCGATGAGGGCGATGTTCGAGCCGCTGCAGGTGGGGGAGGTCGTGCTCCCGAACCGGATCATGCAGACGGCCCACTCCAAGGGCTACGCCGACTACGGCGTCGAGTCGCCCCGGGACCTCGCCTACTACCTCGAGCGCGCCCAGGGCGGGGTCGGGCTCATCATCGCCGGTGGCCGCGGGATCGACGCGAGCACCCTCGCGCCGGCGGCGTTCGCGTCGGGCTACGTCGACGGGATCACCGAGGCCGACCGGAGGATCACGGACGCGGTCCACCGGTTCGACACGAAGATCTTCGCCCAGACGAACCACTTCGGCGTGAACAGCCCCACGGACGGCATCGACGAGCTGCACGAGCTCATCAGCGCCTCCGACGTGCCCGCCCCGACCCACGGCAAGGTCCCGCGCCCCATGGAGGAGGCCGACATGGTCGCCCTCGAGGAGCACTGGGCGCGCGCGGCCGAGCTCATCCGCGAGGGCGGCTACGACGGCGTCGAGATCCTCATGGCGCACGGCTACCTCCTGCACCAGTTCTTCTCGCCGCTCTACAACCACCGGGAGGACGAGTACGGCGTCGGCAGCATCGCGGACCGCGCGCGGCTCGCCGGCCGGGTGCTGACGGCGGTCCGCGAGCGTGTCGGCGCCGACTTCACGGTCGGCGTCCGCATGAGCCTCGGCGACTTCTTCCCGGGCGGCATGGAGCTCGACGACGTCATCGGCATCGGCCGCGAGCTCGCCGCGACGGCCCGCGTGGACTTCTTCAACCTGAGCGGCCCCGGCTACCACGCGTTCTCGCTCAGCGTCCCGCCGGTCGGCGGCCCGCCCGACGGCTGGCTCGCCGAGTCGAGCGGGGCGTTCCGCGCCGCCGTCGACGGCACGCCGGTGTTCCTCGTCGGCGGGATCCGCCGCCCGGAGCAGGTCGACGCGATCCTCGCCGCCGGCCAGGCGGACGTCGTGGCCCTCACGCGCGAGCAGCTCGCCGAGCCCGCGTGGGTCGAGAAGGTGCGCTCCGGCCGCGAGGAGGAGATCACGCACTGCATCCGCGCCAACCAGGGTTGCTTCACGAACCTCATGCGCGCGTCGCCCATCCACTGCACCGTGAACCCGGACGCGGGCCGCGAGTCGGTCTTCCGCCCGTACCGCAGACCCGCACGCGAGCGCCGCTCGTGGCTCGTCGTCGGCGGCGGCCCCGCCGGCATGAAGGCCGCCGCGACGCTCGCCAGGCGCGGCCACACCGTGACGCTCGCGGAGCGAGCCGATCGCCTGGGCGGCCAGGTCAACCTGCTCCTGCGCGCGCCCGGCCGCGAGGACATCGGCCTGCTCGTCAGCGATCTCGAGGCCGAGCTCGATCGCCGCGGCGTCGACGTCCTGCTCGGGACCGAGCTGGACGCGGCCGCCGTGCGCGCGCACGGCGCCGACCGGGTCCTGATCGCGACCGGCGCGCGGCCGGACCGCCGCGGCTTCTCGACGTGGAACGCCGGCGTGCACGAGCTGGACGGGGCCGGCGAGCCGCACGTCCTCACCGGCTGGGACGTCCTCGAGGGCGCGCAGGCGGCACCCGGCCCGGTCGCGGTCCTCGACGACGACGGCGGGCGCTACGCGGCCTCGGTGACGGAGCTGCTGCTCGCGTCAGGGCACGCGGTCGAGCACATCACGACGCGGCCGATGCTCTTCCCCGACACGGTGCCCACGCTCGAGCACCCGGTGATCTACGCCCGCGTGCTCGCCCAGCCGATCACGGTCCACCTCAACACCTGGGTGCGCTCGGTCCGGGGCGGCCGGGTCGCCGCCTACAACCTGTACACGGGCGCCGAGCACCCGGTCGGGGAGGTGGGGACGGTGGTCCTCGTCACCCAGCGCCGCGCGGAGGACGCGCTGCACCGCGCCCTGGACGGGGAGCACCTGCGGCTGGGGGACTGCCTCGCACCGCGCGGCCTGGACCACGCGATCTTCGACGGCTACGTCGCGGGCCTCGAGATGGACCGCTCCGAGCTGCCCGATCCGGGCGAGCTGCAGCGCAGATGGGACCTGCTCGACGTCGGCGAACCCACCGTCACGCAGGGTGGGTAGGGTTGGGCCATGGGCTTCATCTTCTCCCTGACCGCCGGCCTGGTGGTGTGGATCGTGCTGTGGTCGATCGGCGTGAAGTCGTTCGACGCGTTCATGCTGACGACGCTGATCGTGCTGCTGGCCGCCGGGACCCGCATCCTGCTGCCGTTCCTGCCGGGGAACCAGAGGTCCTGACGTGACGGGACCGGCCGGCCCCGCGGGCCCGGGTCGCTAGCCCCGCCCCGCCGCCGTGCGCCGCCGGGTCGTCGTCCTCTGCACCGTTCTCGCCGTGCTGGTGGGAGCCGTCGCGCTCCTCGGCTGCGGCGAGCCCGACGAGGACACGACGAGCGGCAGCCTGATCCTGACCGTCTACACGAGCGGCACGCTCCAGGGCGACGGCCGCCAGGCGGCCCAGGACGGCGCCGACGCCGTCAAGCTCGCGCTCGATCAGGCCAACGGCATGGTCGGGCCGTTCAGCGTCAACGTCGTCTCCCTCGACGACACCGACCCGGACACCGGGCGCTGGGGCGCCGACCAGGTGGTGACGAACGCCCGGCGGGCGATCGCCGACCGCAACATCATGGGCTACATCGCCGACAGCGGATCGGGCGCGACGGCCCTCACGCTGCCCCTGCTCAACGAGGCCGGCGTGCTGCAGATCGGCCCGACGACCGGCTACGTCGGGCTGACGCGGCCGGCCGGGCGCGGCGAGCCCGACCGCTTCTACCCGTCGGGGGTCCGTTCGTTCGGGCGCATCGCGCCGGCGGACGACATCCAGGCCGACGCGCTCGTCGAGACGATGCGCGGGCAGGGCGTCCGCCGCCTCGCGATCCTCCAGGACGGCGAACTCGAGGCGCTCGGCATCGCGGGTCTTGTCGAAAAACGCGCTCGTGAGGCCGGGATCGATGTTGTTGACGTTAAGCCCGTCGATGCGGACGACGAAGACCAGTCAGGGATCGCACAGGACGTCGCCGAGTCCGACGCGGACGCCGCGCTCTACGCCGGGACCACGACGAAGGGCGGCGCCGCGGTCCTCGACGCCCTGCACGCCGCAGATCCCGCCCTCGCGCTGTTCGCGCCCGACGGCCTCGCGGATGCCTCGCTCGCCGCCGCGATCGAGCCCGGGACCGCCCGTCGGCTGCTGCTGACGAGCCCCGCCGTGCCGCTCGACGACCTGCCGCCCAAGGCGGCGCGCTTCGGGGCGGCGTTCGAGCGCGCCTACGACCGAAAGCCAGTCCCGGAGGCGGTTTTCAGCTACGAGGCGATGCGCGCCTTCATGGACGCCGTGAAGGCCGCGGGCGTCAAGGGCAACGACCGCGCGGCGATCATCCAGGCGTACTTCACGCTGCGCGAGCGCGACACGGCGCTCGGCACCTGGTCGGTGACGCCCAGCGGCGACAGCACGATCAGGCGCTACGGCGTCTGGCGTGTCCGCGACGGGCACCTCGCGTTCGTGCGCGAAGCACGTCCCTCCACCTGACGCCTGTCATCCGCCCGTCAGTCGGAACTTAATCGACAGACAGTCGGCGTGGCATATCACGCCCCTCGCATAAACGAATCTGCGGTGTAGGATCACGCGCGCTTCTAGGTACGACCCTCGGGAGGGGCACCACTTTGCGGTTCCACAGACTCATCACCCTCGGCTGCGTAGTAGCGGCTGCAAGCACCGGCGTCGTCGCATGCGGCGATGACGACGACAGCAGCGGCGGCGGCGGAGGCGGCGGCGATTCCGCCGGCGGCGGCGAGCTCCACATCTACTCCAGCCTTCCGCTGGAGGGTGCGCAGCGCGGCCAGTCGACGGCGCTCGTCAACGGCGCGAAGCTCGCGCTCGAGCAGGCCGGCGGCAAGGCCGGCGACTACACCATCAAGTACACGTCTCTCAGCGATGCCTCCGCGCAGGCAGGGAACTGGACGCCGGAGCTGACCTCGGCGAACGCGCGCAAGGCCGCTCAGGACGACAAGACCGCCGTGTACATCGGCGAGTTCAACTCCGGCGCCTCCGCGGTGTCGATCCCGATCCTCAACGAGGGCGGGGTCCCGCAGATCTCGCCGTCCAACACGGCTGTCGGCCTCACGTCCGACGCGGCCGGCGCGGACAAGGGCGAGCCGGACAAGTACTACCCGGCCGGAACTCGCACGTACACGCGCATCGTGCCCAAGGACACCATCCAGGGCGCAGCGCTCGCGACGATCATGAAGGAGGACGGCTGCACGAACGTCGCGATCGCGAACGACAAGGAGGTCTACGGCGCGGGCCTCGCGCGGAACGTCGAGTCCGCGGCCAAGGGCCAGGGCCTGAAGATCGACTTCAACGAGGGCATCGACCCGAAGGCGGCCAACTACCGCTCCCTGGCCTCGCGCGCCAAGGGTGACGGGGTCGACTGCTTCGCGTTCTCGGGCACGACCTCCAACAACGCCGCGCAGATCTTCAAGGACTTCTCTGCGGCGATCCCGGACGCCAAGCTCTACGGGCCGGACGGCGTGGCAGAGGCCGCGTTCACCGATCCGAAGGAGGGCGGCATCCCCTCCAGCGTCGGCGCGAAGACGACGCTGACCGTCGCCACCCTGGCCCCGGACAAGTACCCGCCGGAGGGCCAGGAGTTCTTCAAGCAGTACGGCGAGAAGTACGGCGACGACACCCCCGATCCGTACGCGATCTACGGCTACGAGGCGATGAACCTCGCCCTCGACGCCATCAAGCGCGCCGGCTCGGGCGACAAGGAGAAGATCCTCGAGGCGCTGTTCGCCACGAAGGATCGCAAGAGCGTGCTCGGCACGTACTCGATCGATGAGAACGGCGACACGTCCCTCACGGACTACGGCGTCTACAAGATCGAGGGCGGCGAGCTGACCTTCGACAAGACGGTCAAGGCGCAGACCTGATCGACCTCCTGGCGGGCGGGCCTGCATCCTGCGGGCCCGCCCTCCGGCCGATCCAAACGCAATGACAGCAGCAAGCCTCCCTGCGTCCAGCCCGAAGGCGATCCGGGCGATCAGGGCGTTCCTGAGCCGGTACGGGCTCATCATCGCCCTCGTGGCGCTCCCGCTCTACTACGCGATCACGGATCTCACGCAGGACGGGAACCTCACGCGCATCGGTGAGAACCTCGTCGACGGCCTCTCGAACGGCTCCATCTGGGCCCTGGTGGCCATCGGCTACACGCTCGTCTACGGCATCATCGAGCTCATCAACTTCGCCCATGGCGAGGTGTTCATGATCGGCTCGTTCGTCTCGGTCTCGCTGTTCGCCACGTTCGGCCTCACCGCGTCGACCGGCGTGGGCGGGCTCGTCCTGGGGCTGCTGGCGACGCTCATCGTCGCGATGATCGCCTGCGGGACGCTGAACGTCCTGCTGGAGAAGGTCGGCTACCGACCACTCCGAGCAGCGCCGAAGCTCGCGCCGCTCATCACGGCGGTCGGCTTCTCCTTCATCCTTCAGAACGTCGGGCTGCTGTGGCGCGGAGGCTCGCCGCAGAGCATCACCGACCTCATCAACTCCCAGCACGTGCTGGTGACCATCCTCGGCGTGCCGATCACGAACGGCGACGTCCTCGCGGTGGGCGTGACGTTCCCGCTCGTCTTCCTCATGACGACGTTCATCGCGCGCAGCCGGCTCGGCAAGGCGATGCGCGCGACCGCCCAGGAGCCCGACGCCGCGCGCCTCATGGGCATCAACGTCGACACGACGATCAGCCTGACCTTCCTGATCGGCGGCATGCTCGCCGGCGCCGGCGGCCTGATCTACGCGCTGTTCCAGACGACCATCTGGTACTTCCAGGGCTTCACCGCCGGGCTCATCGCGTTCACCGCCGCGGTCATGGGCGGCATCGGCAACATCCGCGGAGCCGTCCTCGGCGGGCTCATCATCGGCTTCATCCAGCAGATCTCCGACAACCGGATCGGGACGGAGTGGACGCCGGCCGTCGTGTTCGGTTATCTGATCCTCATCATGGTCTTCCGACCGTCCGGCCTGCTGGGCGAGGAGACGAGGGAGGCCGGATGAGCGCCGCCGCCATCCCCGAGACCTCCACGGCGCCGCCGCCCGGCAAGAGCCGCGTGCCGAAGGGCGCCCGGATGGGCCTCACGGCGCTCGCGATCGCCGCCGCGATCATCATCCCGCTGTTCATCGACACCGGTGGCAACGTGATGAACAACCTCGTCCTCGCCGCGGCCTACGTGGTGATGGCGCTGGGCCTGAACATCATCGTCGGCTTCGCCGGCCTGCTGGACCTGGGGTACGTCGCGTTCTTCGCGATCGGGGCCTACACGATGGGCTACTTCGGCTCCGGCTTCCACGCGAACGCCGGTGGCGGGGAGGGCATCCACATCCTCGTGACGGGACCCGCGGCGAACCTGCCCGGCATCCACGTCAACTTCCTCATCATCTGCGTGCTCGCGGTCATCGCGACGACGGTCGCGGGCATGATCATCGGCCTGCCGACGCTGCGCCTGCGCGGCGACTACATCGCCATCGTGACGCTCGCGTTCGGCGAGATCATCGGCCGCATCGCGATCAACGGCGACGAGATCACCGGCTTCGGCACCAAGCTCACCGCCGGCCGCCAGGGCATCACGCCGGTGGACAAGATCGACCTGCCCGGCATCGAGCGCTTCACGTCGCTGGAGCTCAGACCGTGGTTCTACGTCGCGCTCGTGCTGGTGTTCATCGTGCTGTTCGTGAACTTCCGGCTGCGCGACTCGCGCCTCGGTCGCGCGTGGATCGCGCTGCGCGAGGACGAGGTCGCGGCCTCGAGCATGGGCATCCCGATGGTGAAGACGAAGCTCCTGGCCTACGGCACCGGCGCGGCGTTCGGCGGCCTGTCCGGCGCGTTCCTCGCGTCCTACCTCAACACGGTGAACGCCGACCAGTTCCAGTTCTCGTTCTCCATCTTCGTGCTCGCCATGGTGATCCTCGGCGGGCTGGGATCGATCTGGGGCGTCGTCGTCGGCGCGATCGTGCTGTCGGTGATCAACAACTACCTGATCCCGGACGTCTTCAACAGCCTGCCGGGCGAGATCGGGCTGGACTTCGACCTCACCGAGCTGTCGTTCGGCATCTTCGGCTTCCTGCTGGTGATCATGATGATCCTGCGGCCCGAGGGGCTGATACCGGAACGAAGGCGCAAGATGGAGCTGGTGGAGGACATCGGGGTGGACGACGCGGTCTTCGAATCGAGGCTGCCGTGACGGACGTCCTCCTCGAGGCCGCGGGGGTCACGAAGCGCTTCGGCGGCCTGACCGCCGTGGACGACGTCACCTTCTCGATCCCCGAGCGCTCGATCGTGTCGATCATCGGGCCGAACGGGGCGGGGAAGACGACGTTCTTCAACATCCTCACCGGCCTCTACAAGCCGACGCTCGGCCGCGTCTCCTTCGAGGGGGCGAACATCACCTCCGGGCGGCCGGACAAGATCATGAAGCTGGGCATCGCCCGGACGTTCCAGAACATCCGCCTCTTCGGCACGATGTCGGCGCTCGAGAACGTCATGATCGGCCAGCACAGCCGCATGAAGGCCGGGCTGTTCGGCTCGATCTTCCGGACGCCGCCGGTGCGCCACGAGGAGAAGTACGTCCGCGAGCACGCCGCGGAGGCGCTCGAGTACGTGGGCATCCGCGCGCGCCTGCACGACCAGCTCGCGATCAACCTCTCCTACGGCGACCAGCGCCGGGTGGAGATCGCGCGCGCGCTGGCCTCCGACCCCAAGCTGCTCCTGCTCGACGAGCCGACCGCGGGGATGAACCCGCAGGAGTCCGACGAGCTCACGCAGCTCATGCAGAAGCTCCGCGACGACCGCGGCCTGGCGATCCTGCTCATCGAGCACGACATGAAGGTGATCATGGGCGTGTCCCAGCACATCACCGTGCTCGACCACGGCGAGAAGATCGCCGAGGGCGGCCCGCAGGAGATCCGCACGAACCCCCAGGTCATCGAGGCGTACCTCGGCAAGCAGGCCAGTCAGGAGACGCCGTAGTGCCGATGCTCGAGCTCACCGAGATCCACACGTACTACGGGAACATCGAGGCCCTGAAGGGCGTGACCCTCGCCGTCGAGGAGGGCGAGTGCGTGACGCTCATCGGCTCCAACGGCGCCGGCAAGTCGACCACGCTGCGCTCGATCTCCGGCCTCACGCCCGCCCGCCAGGGGCAGGTCAGGTTCGAGGGCAAGGAGATCACGCGCACCGCGCCGCAGGACATCGTCCAGCTCGGGATCTCGCAGTCGCCGGAGGGACGCAAGTGCTTCCCGCGCATGACCGTGCGGGAGAACCTCGACATGGGCGCGTATCTGCGCCGTGACAAGAGCGTGGGCGAGGACCTCGACCGCGTCTTCGAGCTGTTCCCGCGCCTGCAGGAGCGCGAGCGCCAGAAGGCGGGCACGATGTCCGGCGGCGAGCAGCAGATGCTCGCGATCGGGCGCGCGCTCATGGCGCGGCCCCGCCTGCTGCTCCTCGACGAGCCGTCGATGGGGATCTCGCCGATCCTCACGGAGCGCATCTACGACACGATCGCCGAGATCAACCGGCAGGGGACGACGATCCTGCTCGTCGAGCAGAACGCGAACTTCGCGCTCGGCGTCTCGCAGCGCGGCTACGTGCTGGAGACCGGCAAGGTCGTCCTGTCCAACGAGTCCGCGGCCCTCAAGGAGGACCCCGAGGTGCAGAAGGCGTACCTGGGCGGATGACGATCCTCGCCGACATCGGAGCCGCATCGCTGTGGCTGCTCTACGGTTGGTTGCTGTGTTCCTACGCCGCCTCCTACCTCTCCGAGCGCAAGGGCTACGGCATCAAGCTGGGGCTGGGGCTCGGGATGCTGACCCTCGTGATCGGCGTCGTGATCATGCTGTTCCTGCCGGCTCGCGAAGGTTCGGACTGGCGCGTGCTGGGGCCCGTCGGGCGGGGCAAGCAGGGCGTCTAGCGACCCTGCTGGTCCTGACGCTGACGGCGACCGCTCAGGCGGCCGCCGGCGGCGGCAGCAGCGGCTTCGGCGGCGGCGGAGGGGGCGGTGGCTTCTCCGGCGGTGGCGGCGGTGGCTTCTCCGGAGGCGGAGGAGGCGGCGGATTCTCCGGCGGCTCCGGTGGGGGCGGCGGCGCCTGGCTGCTCATCATCATCGCGATCATCGTCTTCTTCGTGATCCTTCCGGCGCTGCGCAAGGCGCGCCAGCGCGACGTGGCCTACGCGAAGGCGTCGCGCGAGCGGCTCCGCGCCGTCCAGGCCGCGGCTGCCGAGGCGGCCGAGGACGACCCGGCGTTCGACCCGGCCGAGGTCGCGGCCCGCGCCCGTGAGCTGTACCTCGCCGTGCAGGACGCGTGGTCCCGCGACGACCGAGCGCGCCTGCGCGAGCTGGTGTCCCCCGATCTCATGGCCGAGTGGGACCGCCGGCTCGACGACTTCGCGTCGCGCGGCCAGCGCAACGTCGTCGACGTGCAGGTGCTCGAGGTCCACCAGGTCGGCCTGGTGAACCGCACCGACGACGAGGACGACCGCGTCGTGGTGCTCATGCAGGCGACGCTGCTCGACTACGTCGAGTCCGAGGGCGGGCGCCTCATGCGCACCGACGACGCCGAGGGCGACGAGAAGGCGATCGTGCACGAGTACTGGACCCTCGGCAAGCGCGACGGCGCCTGGTGCCTGCAGTCCATCGAGGGCCCCAAGGAGGGCGAGCACCACCTGACCTCCGACCTCGTCGCCACGCCGGCGAGCGACGGGCGCGTCCGCGACGAGGCGGTCTTCGAGATCGCCGAGGCCGACAAGGTCGCCGACGACCGCGTCGCCGACCTCCTGAGCGTCGACTACGAGGGCGACGCGCGCACGCAGGCGCAGGACGCCGCGCTCGTCGACGGGCGCTTCGCGTCCGACGTGCTCGAGACGGCGGTGCGCCGCGCGGTCGACGCGTGGCTCGGCGCCGTCGACGGCTCCGACGAGGAGCTGCTGGAGATCGCCGATCCGGCTGCCGTCGACGTGCTGCTCTACGGCGGGGACGCGAGCCGCACCAGCCGCATCGTCGTCCGCGGCGCCCGCGTCGGCGCGGTCGCCATCACGCGCTGCGACGTCCACACCCGGCCCGCGGAGCTGGAGGTGCACGTCGACGTGAGCGGCGTCCGCTACCGCGAGGACCGCGACACGCTCGCGGTGCTCGAGGGCGACCGCAGCCGTTCCCGGCGCTGGCAGGAGACGTGGACGCTCACGCTGTCGGGCGCCGAAGGCGCTTCACCGTGGAGGCTCGCCCGCGCGGGCTCGGGCGCCGGCGTCTCTGCGCGCTAGGGGCCCGACGGCAGCAGCTCCTCGCGCGCCCGCCGCGCCAGCAGGAACTTGCGGACCTTGCCGGACGAGGTGAGCGGCAGCTCGTCGGCGCCGAGGAAGACCACGTGCTCGGGGACCTTGAAGCGCGCGAGCGTCGCGTGGCAGTGCTCGATGAGGTCCGCGGCCTCCGGCGTGGCGCCGGCGGCGGGCACGACGAACGCGACGCCCACCTCGCCCATCCGGTCGTGGGGGATGGGGACGACGTGCGCCTGCGAGACGTCGTCGCGCTCGGTGAGCCGGGACTCGACCTCGATCGGCATCACCGTCTCCGACCCGCAGCGGTACAGGTCCTTGCTGCGGCCGGTGAGGCGCAGGTAGCCGTCGAGGCCGATCCGGCCGAGGTCGCCCGAGCGCAGCCAGCCGTCCTCGCCGAGGACCTCCGCCGTCTCCTCGGCGGCGTCGTGGTAGCCGTGCGTCACGATCGCGCCGCGGACCGCCAGCTCGCCCTCCGCTGCCGGCGCCAGCGGCTCGCCGCTCTCGGGGTCGACGGTGCGGTACTCGGCGAGCGGCCCGGCGACGCCGCCGAGCTTCGGCCGCCCGACGGTCTCGACGAGGAGGTCGACGCGGTCCCCGGGGAGCGTGAACGTCGTGGCCGCGGACGTCTCCGTCATCCCGTAGCCGGTCACGAGCTGCGTGAGCCCGAGTCGCTCGCGCAGCTGCCCCCACAGGCGGGCGGGCGCGGAGGACGCTGCGGACATGACCGAGTGCAGGGAGGAGAGGTCGTGGTCGGTCTCCCGGGCCGCCTCGACGACGACGAGGCTCATCGTCGGGACGAAGAGCGCCTCGTTCGCACGGTGGCGCTCGACGGCGGCGAGCGTGGCGTGCGGGTCGAACGCCTCCTGCAGGATCACCGCGCCGCCCGCGAACATGCTCGCCAGCAGGCCCTCGACGTACCCGAAGACGTGCTGGAGCGGCAGCGCGAAGAGGATCCGCCGCCCGTCCTCGAAGGCGCGCGTGAGGGCCGAGCCGTAGGCGCTGCGCAGCAGCATGTCGTGCTCGAGGACCACGCCCTTGGGCTCGCCGCCCGTGCCCGACGTGGAGAAGATCGTCGCGGGCGCGGTCACGTCGGCCGTGGTCGCGCGGGTCGCGAGCTGCACGTCGAGCTCGTCGTCGGCGTCGAGCGACAGGGCGTCGAGCGGCACCGCGGCCGGCCGGCGCTCCGGCTCGGTCGCGACCTCCAGCCGCAGGTCTGCGAGCTCGCCGGAGATCTCGTCCATCGCTGCGGCGTGGTCGATGCCGCGGACCAGGCCGGCGGCGACGACCGCCACCGCCTGCGACTGGCGCAGCACGAACTCCAGCTCGCGCGTGCGCAGGGCGACGTTGACGGGCACCGCGACCGCGCCGGCGCGCGCGATGGCGAAGAGCAGGGCGACGAGCTCCGGCCTGTTGGGGATGACGAGCGCGACCCGCTCGCCCGGCGCCACGCCGCGTGCCACGAGCCCGCGGGCGAGACGGCGCGACCACTCGGCGATCTCCGCGTACGTGTAGGTCGCCTCGTCGGTGAGCACGAACGGGCGGTCGGGGTGCTCGGCGGCGACGGCGTCGAGCATGCCGTCCAGGGTCCGGGGCTCCCATGGCCCGTGCCGTCGCTCCAGCGCGGCGCGGCGGTCGTCGATGCCAGGGAGGTCGGTCACTCCCCTGAAGCTAATCCAGTGTCGAGCCCAGGGCCTCGTCGAGGTCGGGATGGCGGAACGTGTAGCCCAGCTCGGCGGCGCGACCGGGCACCATCCGAACGCCGTTGACGACGATCTGCGCCATGTCGCCGTAGAGGAGCTTGATCGCGGCGGCGGGGATCGGCGCGAAGGCGGGCCGGTGCAGCGCGCGCCCGAGGGCCCGCGAGAAGTCGCGATTGGTCGCGGGCTCCGGTGCGCCGAGCCGTTGATCGGCCCGGAGAAGCCCGGGTTGTCCAGCGCCGCGAGCAGCAGGCCGATCTCGTCGTCCCGGTGGATCCAGGGCATGTACTGCCTGCCGCCGGCGACCGGCCCACCGACGCCGAGCTTGAACGGCGTGAGCATCGTCGCCACCGCGCCGGAGTCGGCGTCGAGGACGATGCCGGTGCGCACGATCGCGACGCGCATGCCGAGCCCTTCGGCCTCCAGCGCCTCGCGCTCCCAGGCCACGGAGACCGCTGCGAGGAAGTCGTCGCCGGCGCGGGCGTCCTCGCCGACGCGCTCGTCGCCGTGCGGGCCGTAGTAGCCCGAGGCGGAGCCGGAGATGAGCGCGGCGGGCCGCGGCTCGGCGGTCCGCAGCCCCTCGACGAGGTTGCGGGTGCCGAGCTCACGCGAGGCGCGGATGCGCTGCTTGATCTCCGACGTCCAGCGCTGCGAGACGTTCTCGCCGGCGAGGTTGACGACCGCGTCGCGGCCGGCGAGCGCGTCGGCCGGCGCAGGCCCGGCGACCGGATCCCAGCCGACCGCGGTGACGCCTTCCGGCAGGCGCCCGGCGGCACGCTCGGGGCTGCGGGTGAGCGCGGTGACCTCGTCCCCGCGGGCGACGAGCGCCTTCGCCAGTCCCCCTCCGATGCCACCCGTCGCGCCCGTCAACGTCACCCGCATGCTCAGCCCTCCGTCTCGCTGGATCGTTCGAGGACGGTACGTGGGAGGAGCCACTAGGGTCCACCGCGCGATGGCGTCGCGTCCCGACGAGCTCTACCTCATCGACGGCAACTCGCTCGTGTACCGGGCGTTCTTCGCCCTGCCCGAGTCGATCGCGACGTCGACGGGGTTCCCGACCAACGCGATCTTCGGATTCGCGTCGATGCTCGTGAAGATCCTCACCGACCACGGGACGAAGCCGACCGTCGTGGTGTGGGACGCCGGGTCGTCCGGCCGCAAGGAGGTCTACGCGGAGTACAAGGCCGGCCGCGCGAAGCGCCCGACGCTGCTCGGCGAGCAGTGGCCGCACTTCGAGCCGCTCGTCGAGGCCTTCGGCTACCGCAACGTGCACGTCGACGGCTTCGAGGCCGACGACGTCATCGCCTCGATCGCCGAGCGCGCCCGTGAGGCGGATCCGCCGATCCCGACGATCATCGTCACCGGCGACCGCGACGCGTTCCAGCTCATCGACCCCGACGGCGTCGTGAAGGTCATGGCGACGAGCCGCGGGATCACCGAGACGAAGATGTACGACCACGAGGCGGTCGTCGAGCGCTACGGCATCCCGCCCGAGCTCATCCCCGACTTCTACGGGCTCAAGGGCGACACGAGCGACAACATCCCCGGCGTCCCCGGCATCGGCGACAAGACCGCGTCGCAGCTCCTGCAGCAGTGGGGCGACCTCGAGGGCGTGCTCTCGCACATCGACGACATCTCGGGCGCCAAGCGCAAGCAGAACCTCACCGAGAACGCCGACCTGGCGCGCGTGTCGAAGGAGCTCGCGACGATCCGGCGCGACATCCCGGTGGACGTCGACGTCACCGCCGAGGCGTCGACGGAGCCGGATCGCTCCCGGCTGCGCGACGTCTTCCGCGAGTTCGAGCTGCGCGACCCGCTGCGCCGCCTGGAGGAGGTGCTCGGCGAGGACGAGGCCGCGCCGGCCAGCGTGCCGACCACCACGGTCGGTGCCGAGGTCCGCGAGGGCACCCTCATCGACCTCAGCGCGCTGCCCATGGAGGAGCTGACGCTCGCCGTCGCGCCACCGGACGTCCCGGAGGGCGAGCTGTTCGGCGTCGACGGCCCGTGGCGCTTCGGCGCGGCCTGCGACGAGGTCGTCCTCACCGGCGAGGCGGGCGGCCCGGCGGACGTCGTGCGCGCCGTCGGGGACCGGCCGGTCGTCGCCCACGACGCCAAGTCGCTCGACGAGGTGCCGCCGAAGCTCGTCCACGACACGCTGCTCGGGGCGTATCTGCTCGAGCCCGCCCGCCGCGGCTACCCGTTCCGCGAGCTCGTGGAGGAGCGCGGTCTGGCCGCGAACCTCGAGGACCCCGTCGCGCGCGACGCCGTGCTCACCGCCGCGCTCGCGGAGTGGCAGCGCGAGCAGCTCGCCGATCGCGAGCTCCAGGGCCTCATGGACGACATCGAGCTGCCGCTCGTCGGCATCCTGCGCGACATGGAGCGCGCCGGCGTGCGGCTCGACGTCGAGCGCCTCGCGGAGATCACCGAGCGCGTGCGCGCGGAGATCCGCACGCTCGAGGCGGAGGTGTGGGAGCTCGCGGGGACGGAGTTCGTCCTCGGCTCGCCGCAGCAGCTCGGGGAGATCCTGTTCGAGAAGCTCGGGCTGTCGCGCAAGCGGCGCGGCAAGACCGGGTTCTCCACGGACGCCCGTGTCCTGCAGGCGATCCGCGACGAGCACGAGATCATCCCCAAGATCGAGCGCTGGCGCGAGCTCAACCAGCTCGACAAGACGTACTTCAGCGTCCTGCCGCAGCTCACGGACGCCGAGGGCCGCATCCACACGACGTTCCTGCAGGCGGTCGCCATCACCGGCCGACTGGCGAGCACGAACCCGAACATGCAGAACGTCCCGATCCGCACGGAGCTCGGCCAGGAGATCCGCGGCTGCTTCGAGGCCGCGCCCGGCAACGTCCTGCTCAGCGCCGACTACTCGCAGATCGAGCTGCGGGTGCTCGCGCACATCGCCGACGAGCCGGTGCTCAAGGAGATCTTCGTCAAGGGCGAGGACGTGCACACCGCGACCGCGTCGCAGGTCTTCCGCACGCCGCCCGACCAGCTCACGGTCGGCCAGCGCTCCCAGGCGAAGATGATCAACTACGGCATCGTCTACGGCCTGAGCGACTACGGCCTGGCGGACCGGCTCGGCATCCCGCGCGAGGAGGCGAAGGCGATCATCGACGCCTACCTCGACCGGTTCCCCGCGGTGCGCGCCTACATCGAGGCGATGATCGCGAAGGGCACGGAGGACGGCTACGTCACGACCCTCTGGGGCCGCCGGCGGCAGATCCCCGAGCTCAAGGCGCGCAACTGGGGCGTGCGCACGCTCGGCGAGCGTCTCGCGGTCAACAGCCCGATCCAGGGCACCGCCGCCGACGTCCTCAAGCTCGCGATGGTCCGCGCCCACGAGGTCGTCCGCGACACGCCGGTGCGGCAGATCCTCACCGTGCACGACGAGCTGCTCTTCGAAGGCCCGCCGGACGCGGTCGAGGCCGTCCGCGACGACATCGTCGCCGCGATGGTCGGGGTGTGGGACCACGAGCCCCCGCTCGTCGTCGACGTCGGGGTCGGGAGGACCTGGCTCGACGCCAAATGACGGTGGTCGCTTCGCGTCCATTGCGAGTATGTCGCTGGGCGACATACTCGCGGACATGACCCGCGCCCAGAGGATCACGCTCCTCGCCGCGATCAGCGGGACCTTCGTGGTGGGCGTGGACTCGACCGTCGTCAACGTCGCACTGCCCTCGATCGAGGATTCCCTCGGCGGCGGGCTCGCCGGGCAGCAGTGGGTGGTCAACGCCTACCTGCTCATGCTGGGCTCGCTCATCCTCATCGGCGGGTCGCTGGGCGACCTGTTCGGCGAGCGGCGCGTCTTCATGGTCGGGGTCGGCGGGTTCGGCGCGGTGTCGATCATCTGCGCCGTCGCGCCGACGATCGGCGTGCTCGTCCTCGGCCGGGCGCTGCAGGGCGCGTTCGGCGCGCTGCTGACGCCGGGGTCGCTCGCGCTCATCGTCGCGGCGTTCCCGCGTGACGAGCGCGGCGCGGCGATCGGCTCCTGGACGGCGTGGAGCGGGATCGCGTTCGTCATCGGGCCGCTCGTCGGCGGGTGGCTCGTCGACGTCGCGTCGTGGCGCGCGATCTTCGCCATCAACGTGCCCTTCGTCCTCGTGACGCTGGCGCTGGCGAGCCGCATCGAGGTCGGCCGCACGCCGAAGCCGGGCGCGCGGGTGGACGTCGTCGGCGCGGTGCTGTGCGCGCTCGGGCTGGCGGGTCCGGTCCTGGCGCTCATCTCGCAGCCGCTGCGGGGCTGGGGCGATCCGCTCGTCTTCGGCGCGGGGGTCATCGGCATCGCGCTGCTCGGCGCGTTCGTGCTCTGGGAGGCGCACGCGCCGCATCCGATGCTCGACCTGAACCTGTTCCGGCGGCGCAACTTCGCGGTCGGCAACCTGCTGACGTTCGCGATGTACGCGGGCCTCGGCGTCGTGTTCTTCCTGCTCGTCCTCTACCTGCAGCAGGTCGCGGGCTACGAGGCGATCGAGGCGGGGCTGGCCACCGTGCCCAGCTCGATCGTGATGTTCCTGCTGTCGCGTCGCTTCGGCGCGCTGGCCGACCGCATCGGCCCGCGCCCGCTCATGGGCTTCGGGCCGCTCGTCGCGGCGAGCGGCATCCTGTGGCTCTCGCGGCTCTCGTCCGACCCGACGTTCCTGACCGACGTGCTGCCGCCGCTGCTGATCTTCTCGCTCGGGCTGTCGATGACGGTGGCGCCGCTGACCGCCGCCGTGCTCGCGGACGCCGACGAGGGCAACGCCGGGATCGCCTCGGCGGTCAACAACGCGATCGCCCGCGTCGCCAGCCTGCTCGCGACCGCAGCGATCGGCGCCGTGGTCGCCGCGCAGTTCTCCTCCGCGCTCGACGCGCGCCTCGAAGGGGTCCGTATGGACCGAGGGACGGCGGCGATCGTCACGCAGGCGCGCCAGCGGTCGCTCGGCACCGTCGACGCGCCGTCGCTTCCGGCGCCGGAGCGCGCGCAGCTGCGGGAGGCGACGAGCGCGGCGTCGGAGTCGGCGTTCCGGACGGGCCTCGAGATCGCCGCGTGCCTCGTCGCTCTGGGCGGCATCGTGGCGCTCGTCGGCGTCCGCACCCCTGCCAAGCCCGGGGTCGCCGCCGACTGCGCCGGCGGTCAGCTCGCGGGCGCGCCGCTCGAGGCCGCGCGCGCACCCGCCCGCGCGTCCGTGTAGTCCGCCGCGCGCAGCCGGAGCGCCAGGACCGCCAGCACGGCTGCGGCGGCGAGCCCGCAGCCCGCGACGAGCAGGAAGCTGCGGTCGAACGCGGCCAGCATCTCGCCCGGTCCCGGCGTGCCGTGCACGGCGACGAAGGTCGCGACGCCCAGCGCGCCGCCGATCTGGCGGAACGCGGTGCTCGTCGCCACGCCGGTCGCGAGCGCGGGCCCCGGCACGGCGAGCAGCGCCGACCCGGTCAGCGCCGGGAGGCTCAGGCCCACGCCGGTGCCGGTCAGGATCGAGCCGGGGAGGAAGTGGCCGAGGTAGTCGGGGTCGGCCGGGAGGCGCAGGTAGAACGAGGCACCGAGCGCGAAGAGGATGCCGCCGGGCACGCCGAGGAGCGCAGGCGACCCGATGCGGTCGGCCACGCGACCGGACAGCGCGGCGGAGACCGCGGCGAGCATCGGCCCCGGCGCGAACGCCAGGCCCGCCTGCAACGCCGAGTACCGCCACACGCCTGTGAGGAAGAGGACGTTGCCGAGCAGCAGCCCGGCGAAGCCGGCGAAGAACAGGAACGTCGCGAGGCTCGCGAGCGAGAACGTCGGCGAGCGCAGGAGGTCGAGCGCCAGGACCGGCTCGAGGTGGCGGCGGGACCGCGCGACGAGCATCGCGCCGAAGCCGACCGCGGCGGCCAGGCACACGAGGATCCGCCAGTCCCAGCCCCAGTCCGGCCCCTGCGCGATCCCGAGCGCGAGCAGCCCGACGCACGCCACGGCGAGCACCGCGCCGATGCCGTCGGGGAGACGCCCCGACGGGTCGCGGATCTCCGTGAAGTACCGGCCGACGAACGCGAGGCACAGCAGCCCCAGCGGCACGTTGATGACGAAGATCCAGTGCCAGCTCAGCTCGACGAGCAGGCCCCCGAGCGGCGGGCCCATGGCGGCGCCGACGCCGCCCAGCGCGGCCCATGCGCCGATGACGGCCGAGCGGCGCTCCGGCGGGAAGCTGGGGAGGACGAGCCCCAGCGACGTCGGCGTGATCGCCGCCGCTCCGGCCGCCTGGACGACGCGCGCCGCGACGAGCAGCTCGGCCGACGGTGCGAGCGCGCACAGCGCGGATCCGAGGGTGAAGACCGCGAGCCCGGCGCGGAACACGCGCAGCCGGCCGACGAGGTCGCCGAGCTTGCCGAGCGGCACGAGCAGCGCGGCGAAGACGATCGCGTACGCGCTGAGGATCCACGACAGCCCGGAGACGGACGCCTCGGGGAAGTCCTCGCCGATCGCGGGGAACGCGATGTTGACGATGAAGAGGTCGAGGCTCGCGATGAAGATCGCGACGGAGATGAACGCGAACCCGCGCCACGGACTGGTCGGCTGCGACATGTCCGGCAACCTAGACGAGTGAGTAGCGTCATGCAACCAACTCGGCGAGCGCGGCCGAGCGGACCGCGTCACCGCCTTCCCCGTTCGCGAGCACGACGATCCCGCGCCCGTTCTCGCGCCGCACCGCGACGAGCGCGCGCCAGCCGCGGTTCTGCCCGGAGTGGCCGGCGAGGCCCGGACCGAGCGCGCCGAGCTCCAGGCCGAGGCCGTAGCGACCGTCCGTCGCCGGCGCCGGCTCCGTCATCCCGGCCGGCAGGGCGCCGGTCGCGATCGCTGCCCCGAAGCGCCCGAGATCCTCCGCCGTGGTGAGCAGGCCCGCGGCGGCGAGGGCCGCGTGGCGGTAGGCGGGCATCGGGACGCCGTCGGCGTCGTGTGGGGTGGCGTCGGCCGGGGAGGGAGCCTGGTCGAACGTGCTGGCCACCATGCCGAGTGCCGAGAGCACCTCCCTGTCCATCCAGGGGCCGAACGGCTCGCCCGTGACCCGCTCCACCCAGTGCTGGGCCACCGTGAAGCTGCCGCCGGAGTAGCGGAAGCCGCGACCGGGTGGCGCGACGAGGCGCACGGCGGTCATCAGGTCCGCGGTCGTCGGCGACGGGGCGCCGGGCAGCTCGCCCGGATAGGCGGGGACGCCGATGCCGGCGGTGTGGCTCAGGACGCGGCGCAGCGTGATCCCGTCCTCCATGCCCGCGGGCGCGCCGGGCGGGCGCCAGCCACCGAGCGACGGGACGAGCGGCGCGTCGAGGTCGGCGGCGGTCCGCTCCGCGAGCCGCAGCACGCCGAACGCGGCGAGCGCCTTGGACACGGAGCCCGCCTGGAACCGCGCATCGGGCGCGACGTCGCCGACGGCGCCGACCCACGCGACGTCGCCGCCGTCGATCACGGCGAGCGCCGCCCCCGGCACCCTGGCCGGCCCGAGGGCGGCGCCTGCCGCGCGCTCGACGCGCGCGGCGAGGTCTCTTACTGGCAGGCCTCGCATTCCTCGCCGTTACGCGCGGCCTCGATCGAGCAGGCGGCCGCCGCGACGCGCGCCACCGTCGGCCCCTCGATCCGCGAGGCGCCGAGCGTCCGCAGGTAGTACGTCGTCTTGAGCCCGGACCGCCACGCGCGCCGGTACATGTGGCTCATCGCCTTGAGGTCCGGCTGCGCGAGGAACAGGTTCAGCGACTGCGACTGGTCGATCCACTTCGCGCGCCGCGCCGCCGCGTCGATGAGCCGGCGGGTGTCGATGCCGAACGCCGTCCGGTAGCGCTCCACGAGCTCCGGCGGCACCCCGTCGACGAGCTCGAGGTCGCCGTCGACCGCCTTCAGCCGGGCCGCCATCTCGCGGCTCCACAGCCCCGCCGCCTTGAGGTCGGCGACGAGGTGCGGGTTGAGCACCATGAAGTCGCCCGACAGGTTCGACTTCGCGAAGACGTTCTTGTACATCGGCTCGATGCATGGCGAGGTACCCATGATGTTGGCGATCGTCGCGGTCGGCGCGATCGCCAGCACGTTGGAGTTGCGCATGCCCTGCCGGGCGATCTTGGCCCGCAGCGGCTCCCAGTCCAGCACCCCGCCCAGCGGCACGTCGATCGCCTCGCCGCGCTCCTGCGCCAGGAGGTCGACCGTGTCGGGCGGCAGGAGCCCGCGGTCCCACTTCGAGCCGTCGTACGACGCGTAGCGCCCGCGCTCGGCCGCCAGGTCGCTCGAGGCCTCGTACGCGTAGAGGGCGATCGCCTCCATCGCCTCGTCGCCGAACGCCAATGCCTCCTCGGACCCGAACGCCAGGCCCTTCGCGTAGAGCGCGTACTGCAGGCCCATGACGCCGAGGCCGACCGGGCGGTGGCGCATGTTCGCCGTCCGCGCCGGCTCGGTGGGGTAGAAGTTGACGTCGATCACGTCGTCGAGCGCCCGGACGGCGATGCGGACCGTCTCGCGGAGCTTCGGGTGATCCAGCTCGCCGTCGGGCGTGAGGTGCTCGTCGAGCACGATCGAGCCGAGGTTGCAGACCGCGGTCTCCTCGACGCTCGTGTTCAGCGTGATCTCCGTGCAGAGGTTCGAGGAGTGCACGACGCCCGCGTGGTCCTGCGGGCTGCGGACGTTGCACGGGTCCTTGAACGTGATCCACGGGTGCCCGGTCTCGAACAGCATCCGGAGCATCGCCTTCCACAGCTCGAGCGCCTGGATGACCTCGCCGTGCATCTCCCCGGCGGCCACGCGCCCCTCGTACTCCTCGTAGCGGGCCGCGAACGCGCGGCCGTAGAGGTCGTGGAGATCGGGGACGTCGCTGGAGCGGAACAGCGTCCACTGCCCGCGCGCCTCGACGCGCTGCATGAACAGGTCGGGCACCCAGCACGCCGTGTTCATGTCGTGCGTGCGGCGGCGCTCGTCGCCGGTGTTGCGTCGCAGCTCGAGGAACTCGCGGATGTCGTTGTGCCAGACCTCGAGGTACGCGCAGCCGGAGCCCGCCCGCTTGCCGCCCTGGTTGACGGCGACGAGCTGGTCGTTGTGCATCTTGAGGAACGGCACGACGCCCTGGCTCTCGCCGTTCGTGGACTCGATGTGCGAGCCCGTGCCGCGCACCGCCGTCCACGAGCCGCCCAGGCCGCCCGCCCACTTCGAGCACATGGCGTTCTCCGCGATGCCCCTCCCGACGATCGAGGAGAGGGTGTCGGAGATGTAGTAGAGGTAGCAGGAGCTCAGCTGCGAGTGGTTCGTCCCCGCGTTGAACAGGGTCGGCGTCGACGAGCAGAACCGGCGGCTCTTGTACATCGCGTAGAGCGCGATGGCGCGGTCCGTCCGCTCCTCCTCCGGCTCGGCGAGGCAGACGCCCATCGCGACCCGCAGCCAGAAGATCTGCGGCGCCTCGAGCCGCCGTGTCTCCGCGCCCGTCTTGTCGCAGATGAGGTAGCGGTCGTAGAGCGTCTGCAGCCCGAGGAAGTCGAAGTCGAGATCCGCCGACGGGTCGAGCGCCGCGGCGAGCCGGTCCAGGTCGTACTCGAGCAGCCGCGGGTCGATCCGGCCGATCGCGACGCCGTGCTCGAACGCGGGCCGCAGCCCGCGCACGTGCGCGTGTCGCAGGCCGGCGACGTCGTCGCCGCGGACGTCCCAGCCCAGCGTCTCCTCGTACACGTAGGTCAGGAGGATGCGCCCGGCGAACCGCGACAGCTCGCTGTCGCGCTCGACGAGGGCCTTCGCGTTGAGCACGACGAGCCGCCGCAGGTCGTCGTCGTGCATGCCGGCGTGGGTGGACCGGCGCAGCTCCTGCGCCAGCTCGTCCGCGTCCATGTCCAGGTCCAGCCCGATCGACGCGAACGCGATGCGCCGCCGCAGGTCGTCGGCCTCCGCGGCGGGGGCGGCCGGCGGCTCCTCGCGCGCCCGCAGCAGGGCTCGCTCGGCGCGGTAGACGATGTAGCGCTCGGCGACGCGCATGTGGCCGCCGAGCACGAGCTCCTCCTGGACGATGTCCTGGACCGTCTCGATCGGGACGTACAGCAGCCCCAGCCCGCGGGCGCGCTCGTCGACGCGCGTCGCGAGCCCGGCCGCGGGCGCCGGATCGTCCTGGAGCGACAGGAAGGCGGTGCGGATGGCGACCTCGATCTTGCGCGGGTCCCACGCCGCGACGTCGCCGTTGCGGCGGATGAGGCGCGGTGCGTCGGGCGCCGGCGCCAGCGGCGCGGGCACGCGGTCGAGCACGAGCGCGCGGGCGATGTCGTACTGGCCGGCCTCGATGAGGACCGCCTCGACGATCGACGAGAGGTCGTGGACGGTGATCCGCCGGGCGTCGTGCAGCCGCCGCGCGACCGAGGCGGTGGTCGCGCCGACCGTGCCGCGGGCGGCGGCCGTGTTGGCCTCCGGCTCGCCGTGCGCGAGCGCGAGCGCAGACAGCGCGCCGGCGACGACATCGGCCACGTGCGCGGCGGTCAGCGGGCCGTCGTCGTCGAGCTGGACGTCGGGCATCTCGACCGCCAGTGCGGCGGTCACGTCGATGGCGGGCCGCTCCTCACGCGGCAGCGCCGCCGCGCGCTTGAGCTCGAGGTCGTGCAGGATCTCGGGGAAGTCGAGCATGGTCTAGAGCTCCTCGTCGGCGACGGCGGCCAGTGCGGCGGCCTGCTGGTACTCGGTGACGCGGCCCTCGAAGAAGTTCTGCTCGCGGCGGACGTCCATGAGCTCCGCCAGCCAGGGCAGCGGGTTCTCCAGGCCGCCGTGCAGCGGCGCCAGGCCGAGGCCCTCGAGTCGCCGGTCGGCGATGAAGTCGATGTAGGTCGAGAACTCGGTCGCGCTCAGGCCCACGCCCTCGACCGGGAGGCAGTCCTCGATGAAGCGCTGCTCGAGCTCGACGGCCTCGGCCATGAGCTCGCGCAGCTCCTGCCGGAAGGCCGGCGTCCAGACCTCGGGCTCCTCCGCGGCGAGCTCGAGCAGCAGGCGCCGGAAGACCTCGATGTGGTTGGACTCGTCCCGCAGCGTGTAGCGGAACATCGTCCCGATCCCGGGCAGCTTCCCCTGCCGGTAGAGCGAGAGGATCATCCCGAACAGCCCGTAGAACTGCGTGCCCTCCATGCACTGCCCGAAGGCGAAGATGTTGCGCGCCAGGAGGCGCTTCGCCTCCGTCTCGCGCATGTCGAGGTCCCGCCGCAGGTCGCGTGAGATCTCCGTGACGAAGCGGTTCTTGGCCACGATCGTCGGGATGCCGTCGAACATGGCCTCGCACTCGTGCGGGTCGATCCCCAGCGACGAGATCATGTAGAGCAGCGAGTCGGCGTGGATGTTCTCCTCGTGCGCGTGGCGGCCGAGGACGAGCTTGAGCTCGGACGCCGTGACGAGCTCGCGGACGACGTGGATGACGTTGTCGCCCACGATCCCCTCGGCGGCGCTGAAGTAGCCGATGCCCATGCGGACGATCCACCGGTCGATCTCGCTGCAGCGCCGCCGGATCGCGCCACTGCTCGAGGTCGCGCTGCATCGGCACGTCCTCGGGCTCCCAGTGGTTGGCCTTCATCGCGCGGTAGAGCTCGTAGGCCCAGCCGTAGCGCAGCGGCAGGAGGTTGAACGTCATCGTCTCGCGGCCGCCGACGACCCGCTTCGCAGCGAGCGCCTCCTGTGCCTTCGCGCGATCGAGGACGAAGGTCCTGGGTCCGATCGTGTACGTGTCCTGCATGTCCGTTCCTTCCCGAGCCGGGGAGGAAGGAGAGCCCGGTGCGCGGGGAGGGCGACGCACCGCCGGGCCGCCCTTCTTCCGAGGACGTCACCAGTCGTGTCGCGTGAAGGGCAGTCGACCGGGCTCGTCCCCCGGGAGAGTCGGGGGCCTTACCGTTGCGGGACAGCGCCGGGATCGGACCGGACTTCGCTGACCACCACGCCCCCGGTATGCCGGGGACGGAGGAGGATGCAGGCCGGTCCGGACGGAAGAGCACTCGAGAGAGGAAGTCCCTGGTGAGCACAGCCCCGGTCGTCATCTGCGCAGCCGTCACCGGCTCGATCACGGATCGCTCGGTGACGCCACACGTGCCGATGAGCACCGAGGAGATCGTCTCGTCGTCGGTCGAGGCCTGGGAGGCGGGAGCCGCCGTCATCCACCTCCACGCCCGCGACGACGACGGCCGGCCCGCGTACGCGAAGGAGCGCTTCGCGGCGCTCGTCGACGGCATCCGCGAGCGGGGCTGCGACGCCGTCCTGAACCTCAGCACCGGGTCGGGCGGCGGGACCTTCGTGGGCGAGCAGCGCTACGAGTGCCTGGACCTGGCGCCCGAGATGGGCTCGTTCGACTGCGGCTCGACGAACTTCAACGACTGGGTCTTCGAGAACGGCAGGCCGTTCCTGCAGGACATGGCGGAGGCGTTCGCCCGCAACGGCGTCGCGCCGGAGATCGAGTGCTTCGACGCCTCGCACGTGCAGAACGCGCTCGACCTGCTCGCCGCCGGCGTCCTGCGCGAGCCGCTGCACTTCCAGTTCGTGCTCGGCGTCCGGGGCGGCGCTCCCGCGACGCTCGCCCAGGTCGCCCACATGCGGGGGATGCTCCCCGCCGACGCGACGTGGGGCGTCTGCGGCATCGGGCGCGCACAGCTGCCGATGAACCTCGTCGCGCTCGCCTCCGGCGGTCACGTGCGGACGGGCCTGGAGGACAACGTCATGTACCACCGCGGTCAGCTCGCGGAGACCAACCGCCAGCTCGTCGAGCGCGTCGCGCGGATCGCGCGCGAGGTCGGGCGTCCCGTCGCCACGCCGGACGAGGCGCGGTCGATCCTGCGGGTGCGTCCCTACGCGGCGGCGGCGGAGACCGCGCGGCCGTAGCCGCCGCGCTCGGCGGCGGCTGCGGCAGCCGCCTCGGGCGGGCAGATGTTGAGGTAGTGGCGGAACATCCAGGTGAGCAGGCTCGGCTGCGACAGCGCGGTGAGCGCGTGGCGCATCCCGCGCGGGCGCGGGTTGAGCCTGCCGACGGCGTCCTGCGTGCGCAGGAGCGCGTCGTACTTCCAGCGGTGCGCGTCGGAGAACGCGGCGTAGCGCTCGAGCGCCTGCTCGCGGGTCTGCTCGCCGGCGAGCACGGCACGCAGCTCGCGGCCGAGCGCGAGCGCGAAGTGGAACGCGGGCCGGATGCCCTCGGCGGTCGTGGGGAGGCAGTGCCCGGCGCTGTCGCCGACGAAGAAGACGCCGTCGGCCGTCGCGGGGCGGATCTGGTGCGGGATCCAGTTGCCCTGCCAGCGCTCGGCCGGGACGCCGACGGCGGCCGCGAGGCGCTCCGTCGGCTCGCGGACGTGGTCGCGCGGGTCGAAGGACCCGACGCCGACGCGCAGCTCGGCGTCCGCGGGGAACGACCAGGAGTAGCCGGCGCGGACGTAGCGGGGGTCGAGCCAGAGCTCGAGGTCCGGCCCGGCGGCGTGCGGGTGGATCTCCAGGCCGCGCGACAGGCGGGCCTCGGGCGGCTGGATCCGCTCGTCGTCGTCGAGCACGCGCCGCCAGCCGAGGGCGTCGACGATGAGCGGGGCGCGCAGGTCGCCGCGGTCGGTGTGGACGACGTCGCCCGTCCGCCCGTCGACCTTCGCGGTCTCGAACCGGGCGTCGCAGCCGTCGAGCAGGAGCTGGCACAGGCGCCGGTAGTCGAAGGTGGAGAACGTGAACGGCAGCTCCCAGCGGAACGTCCGGTCACGCGCGTGGACCACGAGATCGCCGAACGTCTGCTGGATCGAGGGAGCCAGCCCGAGGTGCTCGAGCCACTCCGTCGGCGCCGCGCAGGCGGACGTCTGACGCTCGCCGACCTCGTAGCGGTCGACCATGAGGACGCGCGGACGGGACGCGTGGCCGGCGAGCTCGCGGGCCACCGTGAGCCCGGCGAAGCTCGCGCCGCAGACGACGACGTCCGCGTCGGTGTCGAGCGGGGTCCGTTGAACCCCTCGCTTCGTGGCCCGGATCGGCATGGGCAGCGCAGGATAGAAAGAACGGCGAGGCGCTAACCTCTGGCCTGAAATGTCAGTCACCACCGAACCAACGTCAAGCGTCGAAGGCGCGAAGGTCGTCGAGGGAAGCGACGGCCTGCTGCTCGAGATCGACGGTCAGGTCGTACCGAACTACGACGCGACCATGTCCCTCTTCGAAGAGGGCGACGTCGTGACCGGGCTCGTCGTGCGCATCGACAACGACGAGGTCCTCGTCGACATCGGGTACAAGAGCGAGGGGGTCATCCCCTCCAACGAGCTCTCGATCCGCAAGAACGTCGACCCGCACGATGAGGTCGAGATGGGCGAGGAGGTAGACGCCCTCGTCCTCACCAAGGAGGACCAGGACGGTCGCCTCATCATGTCGAAGAAGCGTGCGCGCTTCGAGAAGGCATGGCGTCGCATCGAGGCCGCAGCCGAGTCCGGCGAGCCCGTCGAGGGCAGCGTCATCGAGGTCGTCAAGGGCGGCCTGATCATCGACCTCGGGGTGCGCGGCTTCCTGCCCGCCTCGCTCGTCGACATCCGGCGCGTCCCGAACCTCGACGAGTACCTCGGCACGAAGATCGAGTGCAAGGTCATAGAGCTCAATCGCTCCCGCAACAACGTCGTCCTCTCGCGCCGCGCGGTGCTGGAGGAGGAGCGCAAGGAGCAGCGCCAGGAGATCCTCGACCGCCTGCAGCCGGGCATGGTCGTGGAGGGCACGATCTCGAACATCGTCGACTTCGGCGCGTTCGTCGACCTCAACGGCATCGACGGCCTCATCCACATCTCCGAGCTCTCGTGGTCGCACGTCAACCACCCGAGCGAGATCCTGGCGATCGGCAGCACCGTGCAGGTCAAGGTGCTCGACATCGACCGGGAGCGCCAGCGCATCTCCCTGGGCCTGAAGCAGACCCAGGAGGACCCGTGGCAGCGCGTCGTCGACACGTACAACGTGGGCGACGAGCTCGAGGGCACCGTCACGAAGGTCGTGACGTTCGGCGCCTTCGTGGAGATCCTGGACGGCGTCGAGGGCCTCGTGCACATCTCCGAGCTCGCCCCGCACCACGTGGAGAACCCGCGTGAGATCGTCAGCCCGGGCGACGACGTGAAGGTGAAGATCCTCGAGATCGACTCCGAGCGCCGTCGGCTGTCGCTGTCCGTCAAGCGCGTCGAGGACCAGATCCTCCCGTCCGCGACTCGCGCCGCCGAGGGCGGCGTCGCGGTCGACGCGGGCGACCTGGACGACCTGCCGGAGCTGGGTCTGAGCGACGACGTCTTCGCAGAGGGCGCCGCGGTCGAGGACGCACCTCCCGTCGAGGAGGCTCCGGTCGACGAGGAGCCGTCCGCTGAGGTGGAGGCCGAGGCTGAGGCCGAGGTCGACGCCGACGTCGAGGCCGACTCGCAGGGCGAGGCCGACGAGGCCGACGTCGCCGACGGCCCGCGAGGAGCCCGTCGCCGAAGCAGAGGACGAGGAGCCGACCGCCTGAGATGGCCGGGCCCGCGGCGTCGTCGTCGCGGGTCCCGTTCGTCGGGCTGACCGGCGGGCTCGGGGCCGGCAAGTCCACCGCGCTGCAGGCGCTCGAGCGCCTGGGCGCGGCGACCCTGTCCACGGACGCGGTCGTGCACGAGCTGTACGCGTCCGACGCTGTCCGCGACGCGGTCGTCGAGCGATGGGGGTCCGAGGTCGCGCCCGAGGGCGTCGTCGACCGGCCCGCGATCGCGCGGCACGTCTTCGCCGCGCCCGACGAGCGCGCGTGGCTCGAGGGCCTGCTGTGGCCGCTCGTGGGCGACCGGGTCGCGTCGTGGTACGCGGAGGTCGGAAGCCGCGATCCGGTACCCGTGGCGGCCGTCGTCGAGACGCCGCTGCTGTTCGAAGCGGGACTCGAGTCGCGCTACGACGCGACGATCGCCGTGGTCGCCGACGAGGCGGTACGGGCCGAGCGTGCGGCCGCACGAGGGCACGCGGCGGTCGACGAACGCGCGGCACGTCAGCTGTCACAGGAGGAGAAGGCCTCGCGCGCGACGTACGTGGTGCGTAACCATGGGAGTGTCGAGGACCTCGAGCACGAGTTGTCGTCCGTGCTCGGCAGACTGATGGGCGGATGAGCACGAGCGCAGCCACACGATCCCGTTCGCGCGCCTCCGGGCGCCGGATGAGCGCTGCGCGCAGGCGGACCGTCCGCCGGCGCCGGATCATCGCGCTGCTCGTCGTCGCCGCCGTCGCCGCCCTGGGCGCGATCGCCCTGCTGCCCAACGCGGAGAAGGCCGTGCAGGAGCTCGCGCTCCCGCTGCGCCACGAGGACATCATCCGCCAGCAGTCCGCCGACAAGGACCTGGACCCCTCGCTCGTCGCGGGCATCATCTACGCGGAGTCGCGCTTCCGCGACGCGACGTCGCACGCCGGCGCGCGCGGGCTCATGCAGATCACCCCGGCGACCGCGGACTACATCGCGCAGAAGTCCGGCGGCACGAAGTTCGAGCAGGGCGACCTGGCCACGCCGCAGATCAACATCTCCTACGGCGCCTGGTACCTGCGCTACCTGCTGGACCGCTACGACGGCAACGAGGTCCTCGCGCTGTGCGCGTACAACGGCGGCGAGGGCAACGTCGACAAGTGGCTGCAGGAGGCGCACGTCGCCGACACCGCGTTCACGCTGCAGCGCGTGCCGTTCGCCGAGACGCGCGAGTACGTCAAGCGCGTGCTCGACGCCCGCGCGGACTACCGCAGGCAGTACCGGCAGGAACTCGGCCTCTAGGGCCTCACCGAGACGGCCACCCCGCCGCCCGCCTGCGGCCACGCGACGAGCGTTCCGGCGACCGCGGGGGTCGCGATCGTCGCGGACCGGCCGAGCACGATGGGGGCGCCGGTCGCCGGGTCCGCGGCCACGACCTCGTTGCGCAGGCCGGTCGGCGTCTCCGGCACCTGGCGGGTGAACAGCACGGAGGACGTCGGGCCCGCCCAGGCCGGCAGCGGCGAGGTCTGCGCGAAGCCGCCGGCATCGAACGGGCGCGCCGATCCGAGCGCCGCGCCGGTCGCCTGCGCGCTGGCGAGCGTGACGTTCGGCTGCGCTCCCGGGCCCTTCGCGTTCCAGGCGACGAGCGGCTGTGCGCTCGGGCCGTACGCGACGTGCGGCACGCCGTAGGCGACGTTCCCGAGTCCCTGCACCGGACCCACCGCGCTCACGTTCGCCGCCCGGGTGCGGCGGGCGAACCCGGACGTGGTGGCGTCGCGGCGGGTCCACGTCACCCAGGCGGTGCCGTCGGAGGCGGCTGCGAGCGTCAGCGACGACACGTCGGCCGCCACCGAGCTCGCGGCACCGGGCAGCGCGGCGCCCTTCTTCGCCGTGGCGACCTCGAGCGACCGATGCCCCACCGCGCCCTGCCCCCAGGCGAGCAGCGCGCCCCCGCCCGGGGCCGCCTCGACCTGCGGCTGGACGCCGTCGACGCCGAGCGACCGGGCGCTGCCGAACGTCCCGCCGGGAGCGCGGCGCGCGTAGCGCAGGACGCCGTGCGAGGTGCCCGAGCGCACGTCGCGGAACAGCACGGCGACGGTCCCGCCGCGCAGCGCGGCTGCCTGTGGCGTCGCGCTCGCGCTCACGCCGACGCTCGCCAGCGTGCGCGCCCCCGAGAAGCCGATGCCCTTCGCCGCGACCGCGTAGCGCACGAGGCCGGAGGTCGACGAGGCCATCGTGTCCCACACGACGACGGTCTCGCCCCGGTCGGTGACGACGACCTGCAGGTCGCGGACCTGCCGCTGCCCGGACGCGACCGGCAGCGGCGAGCCCGTGGTCCCGTCGGCCCGCACCCGGGTCGCCCAGATGCCGCCGGCGTCGTCGAGATACGCCACCGCACCACCGGTCGCGGCGACCGAGGACACGCTGAGGTCGGGGGCGACGACCGCGGCGGACGCGGCCGACGGCAGGACGAGCGCCGCGAGGAGGGCGCACGGGACGAGGAGACGACGGGCCATGCCTCTCCAACGGAACCGCGCGCCGGAGGTTGCGTACCGTGAGATCCATGCCTCCCGCGACCTCCGACCTGGCCGCCGAGCTCGCGCCAGGCCTCCTGGACCGCTTCGTCCGCTATGCGCGCATCGACACGCAGGCCGGCCGCAAACGCACGCAGAGCCCGTCGACGCCGGGCCAGCTCGAGCTCGGGCGCATGCTCGTCGAGGAGCTGCGCGAGGCGGGTCTCCAGGACGCGGCCCAGGACGACAACGGCTACGTGACCGCGACGCTGCCGGGCAACGTCGACGGCGCGCCGGTCATCGGCCTCATCGCCCATCTGGACACGAGCCCGGACGCGCCGGGCACCCCGGTCGAGCCGATCGTGCACCGCGACTACGACGGCGGCCGGATCGAGCTGCCCGAGGGCGGCACGGTGCTCGACCCGGCCGAGCTGCGCGAGCTGGGCGGGCGCGCCGGCCACGACATCGTCACGTCCAGCGGCGACACGCTGCTGGGCGCCGACGACAAGGCGGGCGTCGCCGAGATCGTCACCGCCGTGGCGCACCTCGCCGCGCACCCCGAGCTGCCGCGGCCGACGCTCCGGGTGGGCTTCACGCCCGACGAGGAGATCGGGGAGGGCGCCTCGCTCTTCGACATCGAGGGCTTCGGGGCCGCGTGCGCCTACACGCTGGACGGCTCGAGCATCGGCGAGCTGCAGGACGAGACGTTCACCGCCGCCGCGGTGACGATCCGCATCGAGGGCGTCGACGTCCATCCCGGCTTCGCCACCGGCCAGCTCGTGCACGCCGGGCGCCTCGCCGCGCGCATCCTCACGGCGCTGCCGTCGGACCGGCTGACGCCGGAGACGACGTCGGGCCGCGAGGGCTTCATCCACCCCTTCGAGACGACGGCGACGCCCGCTCGCGCGACGATGGAGTTCATCGTCCGCGACTTCGACGACGATCTGCTCGACGAGCACGTGGCGCTGCTGCGCCACACCGCGGAGGAGGTCATGGCGACCGAGCCGCGGGCCACGCATGGAGTTCGACGCACGCCGCCAGTACCCGAACATGCGCACGCACCTCGACGCGTTCCCGGAGGTCGTGACCAAGGCCGACCAGGCGATCCGCGCCGAGGGCATCGAGCCGGTCCGCAACCCGATCCGCGGCGGCACCGACGGCTCGATGCTCAGCGCGAAGGGCCTGCCGACGCCGAACATCTTCGCCGGCGGCCACGAGTTCCACTCCGTGCGCGAGTGGGCGTCCGTGCAGGACATGGCGGCCGCGGCGGCGGTCGTCGTGCACCTCGCACGGCTCTGGACCGAGGGCTAGGACAGGACGGCGGCCGCGCGCGTCGCCAGGTGCTCGGCGACGAACGCCGCGTCCTGGGCGATGCCGGCGAAGCGGCCCGGAACCCCAGGTGTACAGCCACGGCAGGCCGACGACGCAGACGCCGTCCATCGTCGTGACGCCGCGCGTGTGCTCGGGGTAGCCGCCCCCGTCGAAGATCGGCAGCCGGACCCAGGACCAGTCGCTGGAGAAGCCCGTCGCCCAGACGACGCTGCGGACGCCGGCCGCCTCGAGGTCCAGCGGCGCCGAGCCGTCCCCCGACGGCCGCCACACGGCCTCGTAGCGGGCCTCCTCGGGCGCGTCGATGTCGTTCGCGGCGATCCAGCGGTCGATCGTGTCCTTGATGCGGTCCGCGGTCGCGTCGGCGGCGTCGAGGTTCTGTGCGCAGGTCGCCCGCGAAGGACAGGACGGCGCCGTCGACGTCCAGCGAGCCGGCCGTGCAGCGCCATGCCGTCGCGCGCGAACGCACGGAGGTCGATGTCGTGGCCGCCGCCGCGGCCGGTCACGTAGTGGTTGGCCTCCTTGCGCGCCGCGAGCCCCTGCGGGTGCTCGTCGATCGGCATCCGGTAGTGGCCGCTGTCGTGCAGCCAGGCGACGCAGTCGCGCCCGCGGTAGAAGCGGGCCACCCGCGGCGCCGTCCCGACGCACAGGTGCACGTCGCGCCCGGCGACGTGGAGATCCTCGGCGATCTGGGCGCCCGACTGGCCCGTCCCGACGACGAGGACGCCGCCGTCGGGCAGCGAGGCCGGGTTGCGGTACGTCGAGGAGTGCAGCTGCGTGAGGCCTCGCGGGAGGCGCTCGGCGATCCGGCGGCACCTTCGCGCGGTGGTAGCCGCCGACGGCGAGCACGACGGCGTCGGCGGTCAGCTCGCCGCGGCTCGTCTCCACGCGGAACCCGTCGCCGTCGCGGGTCACGCGCCGTGACCTCGACGCCCTCCATGACGGGAGGGGAGAAGCGCGACGCGTAGGACTCGACGTACTCGACGATGTCGTCGCGCAGCATGAAGCCGTCCGGGTCGGTCGCCTGCGTAGGGATGCCCGGGCAGCGTGCACTGCCAGTTCGGGCGTGACGAGGCAGAACGCGTCCCAGCGCTGCTCGCGCCAGGCGCTGGCGATCCGGTCGCGCTCGAGCACGACGTGCCCGATCCCGCGGCGCACGAGCTCCCAGCTCACTGCGAGGCCCGCCTGTCCGCCGCCGATCACGACGACCTCGTGGCGGCCGTCGATCCGCTCGGGCGCCGCGAAGCGGCGCGCGGGGCGGCGCGACGCGCACGGCCTCGACCGTCGCCTCGGCGTCGCCGGCGTAGCGCGCGCCGGCGCGCTCGAGCTCCACGATCTGCGCTGCGGCGGCGGTGCACGCGAAGCCGTAGCGCTCGCGGACGCGCTCGGAGCCCGCCTCGAGCGCCTCGCGCGCCCGTCGCAGGAGCTCGTCCACGCGGTAGCGGCCACCGGCGACGACGGCGCGCGTGATGGTCCGCGACGGCGACATGCAGCCGCTGCACCTCGCCGTCGGGCCAGCGGATCGTGAAGCGCGACCTCAGGCACCGATCGGCGCGGCGGTGCGGTAGACGTCGGGGCGCAGGTCGCGGATCGGGGAGAGCGCCCGGCGCGCGCGCTCGAGCGTCGCCGCGACGTCGAAGCGTCGCGACCGCCAGGCCGGGCTCCGCGTCGGTCGCAGCGACGAGGTCGCCGTCGGGCCGACGATCCGGGCGTCGCCGAGGAAGCGCAGCGTGCCGAACGTGCCCGGTCTGGTTCGCGGAGGCGACGATGAGGGAGTTCTCCGCCGCGCGCGAGCGGTCCCAGAGCTCCGATCGGCGCCACTGGCGGTCGTCCTGCAGGCACCGGTGCCTGGTTCGTGCGCGCTCGCCGGCCAGGCCGACAGGAAGCAGATGATCTCGGCGCCGTCGAGCGCGAGCGTGCGCGACGCCTCGGGGAAGGCCTTGTCGTAGCAGATGAGCATGCCGAGCCGGCCGACCGGGGTGTCGAACGCGGCGAGCCGGTCGCCGGGGGTCGTCAGGCGCCCCTCGCGCAGGGGCATGTGGACCTTGCGGTGCAGGCCGAGCAGCCCGTCGCCGGTCACGCAGGCGGCCACGTTGTGGCGCGCCCCGCCTCCGCCTTCCTCGAAGAACCCGACGCAGACGACCATGTCGCCTGCCAGCTCCATCACGCGGCGCAGCTCCGGTCCGTCGGGATCGAGCGACGGCGGTGGCTCGGCGTCCTCGGAGTGGAGGTCCTCGATGTAGCCGCCGAGCGCCGCCTCGGGCAGCACGAGCAGGCCGGCGCCCTGCTCGCGGGCGTCGTCGATGAGCCGCGCGACGGTGGCCAGGCACTCGTCCATGTCGCGGGAGAACGGCGCGGCCGCAGCCGCGATCGTGAGGTCCGTCATGTCGCCCTTCCCAGTCCGGTCACGTCGCCCACCGCCGCCGTGATCGCTCCGTCGGGCCAGCGCAGCCGCACCCCGGGCTCGGCGCCCAGGGTGCCGCAGCGCGCACCGATCGCCTCGCCGGCGGGAGGGGCAGGCTGGGGGCGATCGTCGACGGTGACCATGGCGAAGCCGGGGAAGCAGGTCGAGCCAGTCGCCGAGCGCTGCGCCGTCGGGCCGCGGGATGGCGGCGACGTCGAGGTCGGCGCCGCAGCCGGAGGCCTCGGCCAGCATGCCGACGGTGCCGACGATCGCCCGCCATGGAGACGTCCTTGGCGGCGCGCGGGCGCGCGGTGCGCACGGCGTCGAGCATCGGGGCGCAGCTCGTCGCGCGTGCGGCCCGAGCTCGAGTCCCACTGGCGGCCCTCGTAGCCGGGTCGCCAGCCGCCGGCGACGTCCGCGGTGACGGTGATCGCGTCGCCGGCGCGCCCGCCCGACGCGGGGACCGGGTCGGCGTCCGGCCCAGCGCGGTGACGCTCAGCGCCGCCCCGACGCCGAGCTGCGTGTGGCCGCCGAGGATCGGGAGGTCGAGCGCCTGGCTGCCCGCGCGCAGCCCGCTGCGAGCACGCGCTCGGCGTGCTCGGCGTCGCGGGCGCCGAGGGCGTCGAGCGCGCCGACGGGGCCGCGCCCATCGCGGCGAGGTCGTGCGCGGTGACGAGCATCGCGCACCAGCCGGCCCACTCCGGGTCGTCGGCGACCATCGAGGGGAGGATCGCGTCGGTGCACGCGACGACGTCCGTGCCGGCCACGGGGACGCCGTCGTCGCCGAGCCAGCGGTCGCGCCGGCAGCAGGCCCGCGAGCAGCCGCCGAGCGGCGCCTTCGTCGCCTCCGCGAGCCGCTCGAAGCGTCCGATCGGCCAGCGCATGAGCGGTGCGGCGTGCCCGCGACCTGCACCGCGCCGACGTGCTCCCAGCCGAGCCGCAGGAAGAACGCGCCGGAGCGCTCCTGCACGTGCGCGTCGAAGCGCAGCGCGCCTCGGCCTTGCGCGCGTCGCGCATGCCGCGCGGACGAGCGCCCCGCCGACGTCGCCGCGCCGCACGCCGGGGTCGCTTGCTGCACGACGAGGCGGCTTCCGCGCCACCAGCCCAGGTGAGGGTGGTCGGGCTCGGGGTGCAGCCGCACGCCGCCGACGCACGTCGCCGTCGGCGTCGACGGCGACGAGCACGCGCGTCGCGTCGCGTCGCGTCGAACTCGTCGAGGTCGTGGCCGTCGAAGAGCCCCTGCTCCTCGACGAACGCCTGCCGGCGCAGGCGCCGGTAGGCCTCGACGCGGCCGGCGTCCCCGGTGGCGTCGACGATCGCGAACGTCTCACCCCGGCGCCGCGACCGCCAGGGACACGCCGCCCACCGCCTAGCCGCCCACCGTCTGCAGCGCCGAGCAGGCGCCGCAGGCGGCACAGCCTGCGACCTGGTCCGCGCCCCGCATGCCCGCGGCCTGCAGCGCCTCGCCGACGCGGCGCGTGACGTCCGTGAGCACGGCCGGGTCCGGCGCCGGCACGCCGTCCGCGTACGCGAGCGAGCCCTGCAGGGGGCGATAGGGGACGACGAACGGGTACACGCCCATGCCGATCAGGCGGGTCGCTCCGGCGACCAGCTCGTCCGGGTCCTCGCCGAGACCCACGAGCAGGTAGGTGGAGACGCGGTTGGGGCCGAAGGCCTCCACCGCCCGCAGCCAGGCGGCGTCGTAGCCCTCGAGTGGAACGGTCGCCTTGCCGGGCGTCCAGCGGGCGCGCACCTCGGGGTCCAGCGCCTCGATGTGGATGCCGATCGCGTCGGCGCCCGCCTCGGCCAGGCGGTCGATCCAGGTCAGGTCGAGCGGCGGCTCGATCTGCACCTGGATCGGCAGGACCGGCACGCGTTCCTTCACCGCCTGCACGCAGCGGACGAGGTGGCGAGCGCCGCGGTCGGGGCCGTTGGAGGTGCCGGTCGTCATGACGAACTGCTGCACGCCGTCGAGCTCGCACCGCGGCCTGCGCCACCTCGGCGAGCTGCGCGGGCTGCTTGACCTGCGTCGGTCGCGCCGGCCTTCAGCGACTCCTCGATCGTGCAGAAGCGGCACCGGGTCGACTCCTCCCGGTAGCGGATGCACGTCTGCACGACGGTCGTCGCGAGCACGCTGGAGCCGTGCAGGCGGGCGAGCTGCTCGTAGGCGATGCCGTCGTCGGTCCGCAGGTCGTAGAAGCGCGGCCGGTCGATCGGCTCGAGCATCGCGTCCTCGACCACCACGCCGTCACGCGTCAGCCGCCCGTCCTCGTCGAGCGCGAACGGCGAGTCGGGCGCCATCGGGAGCGTGGCCGAGCAGCCGCTCTCCAGGAGCCAGTGGCCGTCGTCGCTGGGGCCCGCGCCCGCGCGGCGCCGGAGCGGCGGCGCCGCGCGCAGGCCGCGGACCGCGAGCTCGCTGCGAAGCCCGATCTCCACGTCCTAGAACATCCAGGTCGTGTTGATGATCGCGCCCTTGCGGGCGTATTCGATCATCGCGTCCTGCATGTCCAGCGGGTGACACGGGATGACGCCCTCCATGAGGTCCTCCTCACGGGCGCCGTGCAGGGCGAGCCCGAGCCGGCAGGCGTAGACCTTGCCGCCGTCCTCGATGAAGCGCGCGAGCTGGTTGTTCTCGTTGCGCATCCCGGGGAACAGCTCGTTGCCGATCGTCGGGAACCCGCGCGTCGCCAGGCAGTTCAGCGACCCGATCCCGAAGAAGTACAGCGCCGAGTCGAAGCCCTTCTTCTGGGCGCGGATGGCGAGCAGCACGGCGACGAAGCTCACCGACGACTCGTGGACGATGCCGTGCACCATGCCGAGGTACGTCTCGCCGGGCTCGGCCTGGTAGTCGGGGAAGACCTTCGTCGCCCCGTAGATCGACTCCCCGGGATCCTTCGAGGGATGGGGGATCTCCATCAGGCTCGCGATCTCCATATCGCTGAGCTTCGGTTCGACGGCCATGCGCGCTCCTCGTGATTGCGACCGGACGCCTTCGAGTGTCCGGATCGGTCGGCGAGGCCCATAGGGACAGGCGGGACGAAGTGGCTCGACCGGGTGGCGAAGTGGGTGACGGCCCTTCCCACGTAGCTCCGCTGGGCGTGAAGATTGCATCGATCTGTCGAGGGCACCCATCCGGTGCTCTGGGCAGATCCGCCGGGAGCGCCTGGCGCGTCGCCACTCACCGAAATGAGAACGTCAGTTCATCCGAGCCCGCAGAGCGGCGACCTCGCCGTGCTCCACGGGCAGCGTCATCCGCGCCCGGACCACGCGCAGCGCGAGGTCGAGGTCCCCTGCGCGCTCGGCGCGCGCCGCGACGACCCCGAGCGTCAGCGCCGCGAGCTCGTGCGCGCAGCGCCAGTGCAGGTCGACGCCGAGCAGCCCGCCCTCGAACGGGCCGACCGGCGCCCCCGGGTCGACGACGAGCGTGCAGCCGTCGTCGTGGTGCGCGAGCCACACGCGGTCGCCGTTGCCGACGACGTCGACCGCCATCCCGGCCCGCCGTGCCGCGGCGACCCCGGCGGCCGCGGCCGCCAGCGGGTGCGCCCGCCCCGATCGCAGCGCGGCGGGCAGCAGGACGGGGCCGGGGGAGGGCAGACGCTCCTGCAGCAGCCGGGCCACGGCGGCGAGATCGGCCGCGGGGCCGGCGGGCGCGGGCAGCCGCCCGGCGAGGAGGGCGAGGCGGGCACGCGCGGACACCATCGACGCCGCCGGCCGCGCGACCCGGTCCGCGATGTCGAGCAGGACCTCCTCGGCCGCGCAGCCGCCGGTCACAGCCGCGAGTAGAACTCGACGATGAGCTGCACGTCGACCGGCGCGGTCACGTCGCCGCGCCCCGGGCGGCGCAGGATGCGGCCGGTCAGCGCGTCGAAGTCGGCCTCGAGCCACGCCGGGATCGCCGAGACCGTCTCGGTGGCGGTCGCGCGCCAGCGGCTCGACCGGGCTGCTGGTGCGCAGCGCGACGACGTGGCCCTCGTCGACGAGGAAGGACGGAATGGTGACGAGGCGGCCGTTGACCAGCACGTGGCGGTGCGTCACGAACTGACGGGCCTGCGCCCGCGTCGACGCGAGCCCGAGCCGGTAGACGACGTTGTCGAGCCTGCGCTCGAGGCGGGCGAGCAGCTCGTCGCCCATGCGCTCCTCGCGCTGGCGCGTCGCCTCGCGCACGTAGCGCCGGAACTGGCGCTCGCGCACGCCGTAGTAGCGCTTCGCCCGCTGCTTCTCGCGCAGCTGCAGCGCGTAGATCGACGGCCGCGACTGGCGGCGCTGACCGTGCTGGCCGGGAGGGGCGGTGCCGCGGCGCTCGATGCCGGACTTGCCCAGCAGCATCCGCTCGCCCTTGAGGTACAGCTCGATGCCCTCGCGCCGAGACAGCTTCTCGACGGGTCCGGTGTAGCGTCCCATTAGGCCACCCTAACACGAATCCCGACCGCGTTGATCGGCTTGGGGCGGTGGATATGTTCGCGCACATGACGCTGCACGGAACGGTGGCCGCGGTCGTGACGCCGCTGCGCGACGGGGGGACCCGGCTCGACGAGGGCGCGATCGACGGTCTCGCCGCGTTCGTCGCGGGCGGCGGGTGCGACGGCGTCCTCGTCGCGGGGACGACGGGGGAGGGCCTCCTGCTCGCCACGGACGAGCGTCGCGCGCTCGCCGAGGCGTGGCTCGACGCCGTTCCCGACGGGATCCAGGTCGCCGTGCACGCGGGCGCGCAGACGACCGCCGAGGCGGTCGCGCTGGCCGAGCACGCCGCGCAGTCCGGCGCCGCGGCCGTCGCGGTCATCGGCCCGCCGTACTTCGCCTTCGACGCCGCCGAGCTCGAGGCGCACTTCGCCGCGGTCATCGCGGCGTGCGCGCCGACGCCGGCGTACATCTACGAGTTCCGCGACCGGACGGGCTACGTCGTCCCGCCCGCAGTGGTCGAGCGGCTGCGCGACGCGCACCCCTCGCTCAGCGGGATGAAGGTGTCCGACCGCTCCTTCGAGGAGGTCGAGCCGTACCTCGGGCTGGGCCTCGACGTCTTCGTGGGCTCCGAGCCGCTCATCCCGCGGGCCATGGCGGCCGGCGCGACCGGCGCGGTCAGCGGCCTCGCCACGGCGCTCCCCGAGCTCGTCGCCGGCGTCGTCGCCGATCCCACGCCGGAGGGCGGCGAGGCCCTCGCCGCGGCGCGCAAGGCGCTCGCCGTCGCGCCCAACATGCCGGGCCTCAAGCGCGTGCTGCAGCGCCGCGGCGTCGCGATCTCCGGTGACGTCCGGGCGCCGCTGCGCGGCCTGACGCCGGACGAGGAGCGCGCGATCGACGCGGCCGTGGACGCGCTCATGAAGACGCCGGTCTAGCCCCTAACCTCAGAAGGTCCATGCCGGACTTCCGCCTCGACAGCGCCTACACACCGACCGCCGACCAGCCGAAGGCGATCCTCGACATCGCCGACGCCGTCCGCCGCGGCGACCCCGCGACCACGCTGCTCGGCGCGACGGGCACCGGCAAGACGATGACGATGGCCGGGGTCATCCAGGAGCTGCAGCGCCCCGCGCTCGTCATGGCGCACAACAAGACGCTCGCGGCCCAGCTCTGCAACGAGTTCCGGACCTTCTTCCCCGACAACGCGGTCGAGTACTTCGTCTCGTACTACGACTACTACCAGCCGGAGGCGTACGTCCCGAGCCGGGACCTCTACATCGAGAAGGACTCCGCGATCAACGAGGAGGTCGACCGTCTGCGCCACGCCGCGACGGCCGCGCTCTTCGCGCGCAGGGACGTCCTCATCGTCGCCTCGGTCTCGTGCATCTTCGGCCTCGGCTCGCCGGAGACGTACGACATGAACATGCAGATCCTGCGCCGCGGCGACGAGGTCGACCGCGACGCGCTGCTGCGCAAGCTCGTCTCCATCCAGTACACGCGCAACGACCAGGCGCTCAGCCGCGGGACGTTCCGCGTGCGCGGCGAGACCCTGGAGATCTTCCCCGCCTACGCGGAGACCGCCTATCGCGCGACGCTGTTCGGCGACGACGTCGAGCGCCTCCAGCACTTCGACCCGCTCACCGGCGAGCTCATCGAGGACGACCTCGAGCACATCGCGATCTGGCCCGCGACGCACTACAACGTCAAGGAGGGCACGATCGACCGTGCCGTCGAGGCGATCGGCGAGGAGCTCAACGAGCAGACCGCCAAGCTCGAGGCCGAGGGCAAGCTCCTGGAGTCGCACCGCCTGCGCCAGCGCACCCAGTACGACATGGAGATGCTGCGCGAGGTCGGGTTCTGCAACGGCATCGAGAACTACTCGCGCATCCTCGACGGCCGCCCGCCGGGCTCGCGGCCGTACTGCCTGCTCGACTACTTCCCCGAGGACTTCGTCTGCTTCCTCGACGAGTCCCACCAGACGGTGCCGCAGATCGGCGGCATGTACGAGGGCGACCGCTCGCGCAAGCAGACGCTGGTCGACTACGGGTTCCGGCTCCCGTCGGCGCTCGACAACCGGCCGCAGACGTTCGACGAGTTCATGTCGATCACGCCCCAGCTCGTGCTCGTCTCGGCGACGCCAGGCCAGTGGGAGCGGACGCGGTCGCAGAGCATCGTGGAGCAGATCGTGCGCCCGACCGGCATCGTCGACCCGATGGTCGACGTGCGCGAGACGCGCAACCAGATCGACGACCTCATGAACGAGATCCGCAAGCGCGTCGATCGCGAGGAGCGGACGCTGGTCACCACGCTCACGAAGAAGATGAGCGAGGACCTCACCGACTACCTGCTCGAGATGGGCTTCCGCGTGCGCTACCTGCACTCGGAGATCGACACGCTGGAGCGCATCCAGATCATCCGCCAGCTGCGCCTCGGCGAGTACGACGTGCTCGTCGGCGTGAACCTGCTCCGCGAGGGCCTCGACCTCCCCGAGGTGTCGCTCGTCGCGATCCTCGACGCCGACAAGGAGGGCTTCCTCCGCGGTGAGACGTCGCTGATCCAGACGATCGGCCGCGCCGCCCGCAACGTCGACGGCACGGTGATCATGTACGCCGACAAGGAGACCGCGGCGATGAAGGCGGCGCTGGAGGAGACCGACCGCCGCCGCGCGATCCAGGTCGCCTACAACGAGGAGCACGGGATCACCGCGCAGACGATCGTCAAGGGCATCTCGGACATCGCGGACTTCCTGAACCAGGAGTCCAAGGTCCCCGGCAAGCGCGGGCGCAAGCGTCGCCAGCGCGGCACCGAGGAGCCGATGACGCTGACCGAGCTCGAGAAGACGATCGCGGAGCTCGAGGAGGAGATGCTCGCCGCGGCGGAGGATCTGCGGTTCGAGTACGCGGCGCGGGTGCGCGACGAGATCCGCGATCTGCGCCGGGAGGTCCGCGAGGCGACCTCCAACGAGGCCCCCGCCTAACACCTGAGTCCGGTTCGGCGCCGCGCGCTCCAGGTGGCGCGGCGACGGTCGATCACTCAGGTGATGGGCCTCATCGCACCAGCACTCACGACAGCCGCGGCGATCGCCGTGTGCGTCGGCGTGCGCCTGCACCGGCCGTCGCCGCGCTGGCCCTGGGTGCTCATGGCCCTTGCGCTGGCCTCCTGCGGGATCACCGGATGGACCGGCATCGCGGCGCTGATGCCGCTGTACGTCCTCGGCGAGGTCGTGCTCGTCGGCGCGTTCGCCGGGCTCGTCCGCCGGCAGGGCGGCGTCGCGCGCGCCGCCGCGATCGATGCGTCGATCATCACGCTCGCCTTCGCCGCGGTGACCTGGCTGTACCTCATCGGGCCGTACGCGACCGCCGCGAGCGCGAGCGGTCTGGCGCGGGCCTGGGCGCCTGTCGTGGGCGTGATCGACGTGGTGCTCGTCGCGACCGGCTCGCTGCTCATGCTGGGCGCGCGCCGCCAGGGCCGGTCCACGCTGCTGCTCACCGGAGCGATCGCCGGCCTCGTCATCAGCCACCTCCTGTTCCTGTGGTCCGCGCTGCACGGCGGCCACGGTGTCGCCGGGCCCGACACCGTCGCCTGGGGCGCGTTCTGCGTCCTGCTCGCGGGTGCCGCCCTGCACCCGTCGATGCGGCTGCTCTCAGTGCCCGCCGAGCGCAGCGGGACGGGGCTGACGCGCGCGCGCCTCGCGGTGTTCGCCGTCGCGAGCCTCGTCGCACCGTCCGTGACGATCGCCCAGGCGGTGCTGCACAAGCCCAGTCACGTGGTCATCAGCATCGCGTCCGGCGTCATCTTCCTGCTCGTGCTGCTGCGGATCGCCGACCTCGTCCGCGAGCACGAGGAGCTCACCGAGTCCAACCTCCGCGACCGGTTCGAGGCGCGGCTCGGCTCGCTCGTGCGCAACTCCTCCGACGTCGTGAGCATCGTCGACGGCGACGGGGTGGTCCTCTACATCAGCCCCGCCGCGCTGCGGCTCGTCGGCCTGGACGAGGCCGGCGCCGAGGGCATGGACTGGTGGGAGTTCGTCCACCCCGATGATCAACCCAGCCTGCAGTGGTTCCTCGCGGACCTCGAGCAGGGCGCCTCGGGCGACGTCGAGTACCGCGTCCGCGACGCGCGCGGCAGCTGGATCGACGTCGAGACGCTGGCGACGAACCTCGTCGGCGACGGCGCGGTCGAGGGCATCGTCCTGAACACCCGCGACGTCAGCGACCGCAAGGCGCTCGAGCGCCGGCTGCTGCACCAGGCCAGCCACGACACGCTCACCGGGCTCCCGAACCGCATGCTGCTGCGCGACCGCGTCGAGCAGGCGCTGGCGCGCCGCCGGCGCAGCGGCACGCCGCTCGCGGTGATCTTCCTCGACCTCGACGACTTCAAGAACGTCAACGACACGCTCGGCCACGCCGAGGGCGACGCGGTGCTGCAGGAGGTCGCGCGGCGCCTGGACAGCTGCATCCGCAGCTGCGACACCGCGACGCGCCTGGGCGGCGACGAGTTCGCGGTCCTCATCGACGACCTCACCGACGAGAGCCAGGCGATGACGGTCGCCGAGCGGATCCTCGAGTCGCTCGCCCAGCCGCTGGACGTCGCCGGCCGGACCGTCGAGCCGACGGGCAGCCTCGGCATCGCGTTCGCGGTCGACGGGCGCGACACGGCCGACGCGCTGCTGCGCGACGCCGACGCCGCGATGTACCTGGCCAAGGACCGTGGGAAGGGCGCCTACGCGATCTACGAGCCGGCCATGCACGCCGCCGCGGTCGCGCGCCTCGAGCTCAAGGTCGACCTCGCCCGGGCCGTCGCCGACGGCGAGATCACGCTCGTGTACCAGCCGGTCGTCGACCTGCGCAGCGGCGAGATCCGCGCGTACGAGTCGCTCGCCCGCTGGACGCACCCCGAGCGGGGGCCCGTCGCGCCGGCCGAGTTCATCCCGCTCGCGGAGGAGACCGGCCTCATCGTGCCGCTCGGCCGCGACCTGCTCTTCGAGGCCTGCCGCCAGGCCGCCGTCTTCCACGCGGCGTGCGTCGTCGGGACCCCGCTGCGGGTGTCCGTGAACGTGTCCGCGCGCCAGCTCGCGTCCGACGGGCTGGTCGACGACGTCCGCGAGGCCGTCCTGGCCGCCGGCATCCGCCCCTGCGACCTCATCCTGGAGCTCACGGAGAGCGCGATCATGAGCGATGTCGACCTCGCCGTCGCCCGCATGGCCGAGCTGCGCGAGTTCGGCGTGGGCCTGGCCGTCGACGACTTCGGCACGGGCTACTCGTCGCTGAACTCGCTGCGGAGCTTCCCGATGGACCGGCTGAAGATCGACAGGTCCTTCGTCGCCGGGCTCGACGACGCCCGCACGCGCGCGCTCACGGAGATGATCGTGGAGCTCGGGGGCCTGCTCGACCTGCAGGTCGTCGCCGAGGGGATCGAGACCGAGGCGCAGATGCACACGGTGCTCGAGCTGGGCTGCGTCTTCGCCCAGGGTTACCTGCTGCAGCGCCCGGCTCCGGCCGGCGACGTGCTCGCCCATCTGGCGGAGCACGGGCGCTGGGTCGCGACGTCAGCCGCGGTCTAGCGAGCCGTCGCTCTGCGACGGACTCGCCCAGCGTAAGGGCGAAGCCCGTCGCCTAGCCCCACACCTCGTCGGCGACCTCGATCACGAGGCGCAGCTTCGCGGCCTCCTGCTCGACCGTGAGGGCGTTGCCCTTCTCGGTGGACGCGAAGCCACACTGCGGCGAGAGGCAGAGCTGGTCGATGTCGACGTGCTTGGAGGCCTCCTCGATGCGCCGCTTCACGTCGTCCTTGCTCTCGAGCTCCGGGCGCTTGGAGGTGACGAGGCCGAGCACGATCGTCTTGCCCTTGGGCACGAAGCGCAGCGGCTCGAAGTCGCCGGAGCGCTCGTCGTCCCACTCCATGAAGTACCCGTCGATGTCGAGGTCGTTGAACAGCGCCTCGGCGACGAAGTCGTAGCCGCCCTCGGCCACCCACGAGGACTGGTGGTTGCCGCGGCACATGTGGGTCGTGACCGTCATGTCCGCCGGCTTGTTCGCGAGCGCGCGGTTGATGGTCGAGATGTAGATCTCGTGCTGGTGGTCGGGGTCCGCGCCCTTCTCCGCCATCTCCGCGCGCTGCTTGGGATCGTTGAGGTACGCGAGGCTCGTGTCGTCGAACTGCAGGTAGCGGCAGCCCATGTCGTAGAGCCGCTGGACCTCGTCGGCGTACGCCTCGCCGAGGTCGGACCAGAACTGCTCGAGATCGGGGTAGACGGTCTCGTCGACCGCGGCGCGGCCACCGCGGTAGTGGACCATGCTGGGGGAGGGGATCGTCAGCTTGGGCGTGCCCTTGGTCACGATCGACTGCAGATAGCCGAACGCGTCGCCGAAGATCGTCTTGCTGACGCCGATCCTGCCGTCGACCGTCAGGGCGGCAGGAGTGAACTCGATGACGCCCGCGGGGTTCTTGAACTGGATGTGCATGTCGTCCGTGGCCCGCGTGACGCCGTCGAGCTCGTAGACGAAGTCCATGTGCCAGGACGCGCGGCGCAGCTCACCGTCGGTGATCGCGCCGATCCCGAGGTCCTCCTGGAGCTTCACGACGTCCTTGATCGCCGCGTCCTCCGCGGCGCGCAGCCCGGCGTCGTCCAGCGTGCCGGCCTTGTGGTCCGCGCGGGCCTGGAGGAGCTCCGGCGGGCGCAGCAGGCTGCCGACGTGATCGGCCCGGAAGGGCGGCTTGGTTCGTGCGGACACTGGTTCTCCTCCAGCAGGGGCGGACCGTCAGGACTGTATAGGGCGTCATATAGCATCTGACCCTCGATGGGCGACGTGACCGACGCGCTGCTGCGCTGGTACGACGAGCAGGGCCGCGATCTCCCCTGGCGGCGGACCCGCGATCCGTACGCCGTGCTCGTCTCCGAGGTCATGCTGCAGCAGACCCAGGTGGCTCGCGTGGTCCCGCGCTACGAGGCCTGGCTCGAGCGCTGGCCGGACGCCGCCGCGCTCGCCGCGGCCTCGCCCGCCGACGTGCTGCGCGAGTGGGTGGGGCTCGGCTACAACCGCCGCGCGCTGCGCCTGCGCGACGCGTGCGTCGCCGTCGCGCGCGACGGGTGGCCGGTGACGGCATCCGGGCTCCGCGCGCTCCCCGGGGTCGGGCCGTACACGGCGGCCGCGGTGGCGTCGTTCGCCTTCGACGAGCAGGTCGCAGCCGTCGACGTCAACGTCGCGCGGGTGAGCGCGCGGCTCGGCACCGAGCCCGCGACGCTGGTCCCGGAGGGGCGGGCGGCGTCGTTCAACCACGCGATGATGGATCTCGGGGCGACGATCTGCACCGCGCGCCGCGCGCGCTGCGAGGCCTGCCCCGTGGCGCGGCTCTGCCCGTCGGAGGGCGTGGTCGCCGCGCCGGTCGCACGCGGCGGCGCGCGGCAGCGCTTCGAGGACACCGACCGGTTCGCCCGCGGGCGCATCGTGGCGGCGCTCGCCGCGGGCGAGGCGCTCCCAGGCGGCCTCGGGGAGGAGCGGACCGAGCGTGCGCTCGCGGGGCTCGTGCGCGACGGCCTCGTCGTCCGCGACGGCGACGCGGTTCGTCTGCCTTAGCAGGGCATTTGTGAACCGTCTCTTGCAGGCGCGGGGACGGATCCGCGTTACCTTCCGGCGGTCCCAGCACCCCCGGCAAGGACGGAGCACATGGCCCTCGATCGCCAGTCGGTCATCCGGACCGACTTCCCGATGTCGCGACGCGGCTACGACCGCATCGCGGTCGACCGTCACCTCGACGAGATCGCGCAGCAGCTCGACGGCATCGAGCGCCCCGCGAGCGTCGGCGCGACGACGAGCGCGCACGTGCAGTCCATCCTCGACGCCGCCGAGGCCAGCGCGGCGGAGATCGAGCGCCGCGCATGGGACGACGCGACCCGCGTGCAGGACGAGGCCGACCAGGCTCTCGCGCGTGCACGCGTGCAGGTCCAGGCGCTTGCGGCCGCGTCGCGCTCGCTGCGCGAGCGGCTCGACGGCCTGCTGAACGAGGTCGAGGCGCTCGAGGGCACCCTGGCCGAGCCCGGGCTGCGCACGGCGGAGGCCGAGCCGGCCTTCGACCCGCAGGACACGATGGCGTTCGACCCGATCGCCGCGGACGACGTCGCGGCGCAGACGGCGCCCCCCGCGCCGACGCCCGAGACGCGCTTCGGCCGCGACGCGCCGGAGCCGGACCACCGCACCGGGTGGCTCACGCAGACGCCGGTCGCCGCACCGGCGTGGAGCACCGCGACCACGCAGCCGGCCGGTCAGGAGGCGCGCGAGAGCGCCAGGCTCGTCGCGCTCAACATGGCCGACGGCGGGCAGCCGCGCGAGGCGACCGACGCCTACCTCGCCGACCTGTACCCGGCCGCCGAGCGCGCGGCGCTGCTCGACGAGATCTACCGCGGTCGCTAGTCGTCCAGGAGGCCCTTGGCGGCCATCTCGCGACGGGCACCGGGGCTCTTGACGAGATCGTCGCTGCCGACCGCGCGCAGCGCGGCGGGGCTCTTGGCGAACTGGACGTCGCGGTAGTCGACGACCTGGATGTGGTTGCCCCAGGGGTCCGAGAAGTCCACGGATCCCTCGGGCGCGACGTCGACGCCGCGATCCCGCAGCGCCGTGCGGACCGCCTCGCGATCGTCCACGACGAGCCCGAAGTGACGGTCCTCGTCCGCCGGCTGCCTGCGACCGCGTGAGAGCGCGATGAACTGGTCGCCCATGTCGATGAACGCCATGCTCGGTCCGCGCCCTCGGAGGGAGAACTCGAAGAGCGAGCCGTAGAACTCCAGGGCCCGCTCGATGTCCTCGACCTCGAGCGCGACGTGGTTGATGCCGACGAGACGCGCGGTCATGCCGGGATCCTACGCACGTTGCGAACTTCGCCCGACGCGAACGTCCGTTCGCACTCCTAGACTGGTGTGTGCATGGCGAACCAGTCGAAGATCGTGGTCTCGGGGGCCCGGGAGCACAACCTCAAGGACGTCTCCCTCGAGCTGCCGCGCGACGCGCTGGTGGTCATCACCGGCCTGTCCGGATCCGGCAAGTCCTCGCTCGCGTTCGACACGATCTACGCCGAGGGGCAGCGCCGCTACGTCGAGTCGCTGAGCGCCTACGCGCGGCAGTTCCTCGGGCAGATGGACAAGCCGGACGTCGACTCCATCGAGGGGCTGTCGCCCGCGATCTCGATCGATCAGAAGACGACGTCGCGCAACCCGCGGTCGACCGTCGGCACCGTCACGGAGATCTACGACTACCTGCGCCTGCTGTGGTCGCGGATCGGCAAGCCGCACTGCCACGTCTGCGGCGCGCCGATCGAGGGGCAGTCGGTCGAGCAGATCGTCGACCGGGTGCTCGACGAGATCCCGGAGCGCGGGCGGTTCATGGTGCTCGCGCCGATCGTCCGCGGCCGCAAGGGCGAGTACGGCAAGGTCTTCGAGGAGCTGCGCGGCGACGGCTACTCGCGCGCGCTGGTCAACGGCGAGCTGCGGATGCTCGACGAGGAGATCCAGCTCGACAAGCGCTACAAGCACGACATCGCGGTCGTGGTCGATCGCCTCGTCATGCGGGCGGAGGTGCGCAAGCGCCTCACGGAGTCGGTGGAGGCCGCGGTCGGCCTGGCCGACGGGCTGGTCGAGATCCAGGTGCTGCCGGACCGCGACGGTGGTGGCGAGGAGCGCACGATGCTCTTCTCCGAGCGCTTCGCGTGCCTGCGTTGCGGGACCTCGATGCCCGAGCTCGAGCCGCGGATCTTCTCGTTCAACTCGCCGCACGGCGCGTGCACGCGCTGCACCGGCCTGGGCACGCAGATGGAGATCGATCCGGAGCTCGTGGTGCCGGACCCGGATCTCTCGATCAACGCGGGAGCGCTGCTGCCGTGGGCGAACAGCGCGGCGAACTACTACGAGCAGCTGACCGAGGCGATCGCCGAGACCTACGGCGTCGACCTCGACGTCCCGTGGCGCAAGCTGCCGGAGGCCGAGCGCGACCTGTTCCTCTACGGCACCGCCGGCGAGCGGGTGAAGGTCACCTACCGCAACCGCTACGGGCGGACGCGGACGTACCAGACGCGATTCGAGGGGATCGTCCCCAACCTGGAGCGGCGCTACAAGGAGACCGACTCGGAGTTCTCGCGGGAGAAGATCGAGGAGTACATGTCGGTCCGCCCGTGCCCGGAGTGCCACGGCTCGAGGCTGCGGCCCGAGTCGCGCTCGGTGCTCGTGTCGGGGATGGCGATCCACGAGTTCACGGGGCTGAGCGTCAGGCGCGCGCGCACGTGGGTCGACGATCTCGAGCTGTCGGAGACCGACCGCCACATCGCGCGGCTCATCCTGCGCGAGATCGACGAGCGGCTGCGGTTCCTGGACGACGTGGGGATCGGCTACCTGTCGATGGACCGCGGCGCCGCGACGCTGTCGGGCGGCGAGGCCCAGCGGATCCGGCTGGCGACGCAGATCGGCTCGGCGCTCGTGGGCGTCCTGTACGTGCTCGACGAGCCGTCGATCGGCCTGCACCAGCGGGACAACTCGAAGCTCATCGGGACGCTCGAGCGGCTGCGCGACCTCGGGAACACGGTGCTCGTCGTCGAGCACGACGAGCAGACGATGCGGGCGGCCGACGACCTCGTCGACCTCGGCCCGGGCGCAGGCGAGCACGGCGGGCGGATCGTCGCGCACGGCACGGCGTCGGAGGTCGAGGCGGTCCCGGAGTCGCTCACCGGGCAGTTCCTGTCGGGGAAGCGGTCGATCGCGGTGCCGGAGAAGCGGCGCAAGCCGACCGGGTGGGTCGAGATCGTCGGCGCGCGGCAGAACAACCTGAAGAACATCGACATCCGGGTGCCGCTCGGCGTCCTGACGTGCGTCACCGGCGTCTCGGGCTCGGGCAAGTCGACGATCGTCAACGACATCCTCTACAAGGCGGCGGCGAACCGCCTGCATCGCGCTCGGTCCCGGCCCGGTGCGCACAAGTCGCTCCGCGGTCTCGACGAGCTCGACAAGATCATCCAGGTCGACCAGTCGCCGATCGGGCGCACGCCGCGGTCGAACCCGGCGACGTACACGGGGCTCTTCGACGTGATCCGCGACCTCTTCAGCAAGACGCAGGAGGCGCGGGCGCGCGGGTACAAGGCCGGGCGCTTCTCGTTCAACGTGAAGGGCGGGCGCTGCGAGGTCTGCCGCGGCGACGGCCAGATCAAGATCGAGATGCACTTCCTGCCGGACGTGTACGTGCCGTGCGAGCAGTGCCACGGCAAGCGCTACAACCGCGAGACGCTCGAGGTGCGCTTCAAGGGCCGCTCGATCGCGGACGTGCTCGACATGCCGGTCGAGGAGGCGCTGGAGTTCTTCGCGCACATCCCGAAGATCCGCCGGCGGCTGGAGACGCTGAACGACGTCGGTCTGGGCTACATCCGGCTCGGCCAGCCCGCGACGACGCTGTCGGGCGGCGAGGCGCAGCGCATCAAGCTGGCGACCGAGCTGTCCAAGGTGGCGACGGGGCGCACGCTCTACATCCTCGACGAGCCGACGACGGGGCTGCACTTCGCGGACACCGAGCGGCTCCTGGAGGTCCTGCACCGGCTCGTCGACGCGGGCAACAGCGTCGTGGTGATCGAGCACAACCTCGACGTCATCAAGACGGCCGACCGGATCATCGACATGGGTCCGGAGGGCGGCGACGAGGGCGGCACGCTCGTGGCGGCGGGGACGCCGGAGGAGGTCGCCGGCACGCCCGGGTCCGCGACCGGCGGGTTCCTCGCCGAGCTCGTGACGCCGGCGGCACCACGCGCGACGCGCGGCAGGAAGCGAGCTCCGAAGGTCGCCGCAGCCGCGTGATCGAGGTCGTCGAGCTGCGCAAGCGCTACGCGCCGAAGGCGCCCGAGGCGGTGGCGGGCATCAGCTTCGAGGCGCGGCGCGGAGAGGTCTTCGGGCTCCTGGGGCCGAACGGAGCGGGCAAGACGACGACGATCGGGGCGCTGACGACGCGCGTGCGCCCGACGTCCGGGTACGTCGCGATCGACGGCATCGACGTGCAGGCGGACCCTGTGGCCGTGAAGCAGCGCATCGCGGTCGTGCCGCAGCGGCCCAACCTCGACCGGCAGCTCAAGGCGATCGAGAACCTCACGTTCCACGCGGCCTACTTCGGCTACGGCCGCGCGGAGCGACGCAAGCGCGCGCTGGAGGTCATGAAGGCGCTCGGCCTGGAGGGCCGCGAGGACGAGGACGTCAACAACCTCTCCGGCGGCATGGCCCAGCGCCTGCTCATCGCACGTGCGCTCATGCACCGCCCGCAGGTCCTCTTCCTCGACGAGCCCACGACCGGCCTGGATCCGCAGTCGCGGCTCTTCCTGTGGGACCGCATCGAGGAGCTGCGCGAGGCGGGCACGACGATCCTGCTCACGACGCACGACATGGTCGAGGCCGACCGGCTCTGCGACAACATCGCGATCGTCGACCACGGCACGATCGTCGCGCTCGACACGCCGTCGGGCCTGCGGCGGCTGCTCCCGGGCGCCGGAGGGGTGGAGGTCGTGGCGACCGGCCTGGCGGACGCCGACGGTGCGCTCGGCGCGTTCGGCGAGGTCGAGGTCGCCGGGACCGCCGACGGTCGCCGCCAGATCCGGATCTACGGTGACGGCGTCGACCCGGCGGCGGTCGTGGACGCGGTCCGAGGCGTCGGCGGCGAGATGCTCGAGCTGCGGCGGCTGGAGGGGAGCCTGGAGGACGTCTTCGTGCACCTCACGGGGAGGGACCTGCGGTGAGCCTCGCGCCCGAGCCACCGCGGTTGGCGGTACGGACGGCGACCGCCCAGGCGTTCCTCGCGCTGTGTCAGCGCGACGCGTTCGCCACGCTGCGCCGTGACCCGTGGGGCTTCCTGGCGCAGTCGCTCATCGCGCCGCTCTTCTACCTGTTCATCTTCGGCCGGGTGCTGCCCGAGATCGGCGCGGCCGGCCCGGACTACGGCGAGGCGCTGCTGCCCGGCGTGCTCGGGCTGACGCTCGTGCTGACCGCGCTGCAGGGCGTCGCGCTGTCGCTCGTGATCGAGTTCTCGTTCACGAAGGAGATCGAGGACCGCCTGCTGGCGCCGATCCCGGCGAGCCTCGTCGGCGTGCAGAAGCTCGTGTGGGCGGCGGCCCGCGGGATCATCGCGGGGCTGGTCATCCTGCCGCTCGGCGAGCTCGTCCTGCCCGGCGGCCTGCAGCTCGGCGACGCGACGTGGTGGACGTTCGTGCTCCTGCTCATCGCCGGCGGCTTCGTGGGGGCGGCGATCGGCCTCGTCATGGGGACCGCGGTGCCGGCGAACAAGATCAACGTCGTCTTCGCCGTCGTGCTGACGCCGCTGCTGTTCACGGGCGCCACGTTCTATCCCTGGCAGTCGCTGGACTCGCTGCGCTGGTTCCAGGTCATCACGCTCCTCAACCCGCTGACCTACGTGAGCGAGGGGATGCGCGCGTCGTTGACGGACGCTCCGCATCTCGGCTCGGGCTGGATCGTGCTCGGGCTGGCGGTCTCGATCGGCGTGCTGGGCACGATCGGCGTCCGGAAGTTCATCGGGCGCGCGATCGACTGAGGCGTGATGGACCGGCGCAAGGCGCTCCTCTGGTCGCGGAAGTGGCGCTGGTACGAGCGCAACACGCTGCCGTGGAACCGCGCGCGCCTGCATCTGGAGTTCCTGCGTCGCGAGGCGTTCGCGCGCATGCCGGTGCACGGCAACCTCCTCGAGTGCTTCGAGGAGGGGCGCCTGGAGATCGGGGCGGGGACGCTGTTCGAGCCGGGGGTGTGGATCACCGCGCCCGGTGAGGCCCGTGTCGTCATCGGGGAGGGCTGCTTCCTGAACCTCGGCGTGATGGTCGCCTCGATGGAGCTGGTGGAGATCGGCGACCACTGCATGCTCGCCAACGGGTGCTTCGTGACCGACGCGAGCCACCGCTACGACGACCCGCGCGTCCCGATCACCTGGCAGGGCTTCACGACGAAGGGGCCGACGCGGATCGGGGCGAACTGCTGGCTCGGCGCCAACGTCGTGGTGACCACCGGCGTCACGATCGGCGAGCGCTGCGTGATCGGCGCCAACAGCGTGGTCACGCAGGACGTGCCGCCGTTCTCGATCGCGGCCGGCGCGCCGGCTCGGGTCGTGCGCAGCATCGCCCCCGCGTAGGCGAAGGCGGAGCCTTCGCCCAAGCATAAGGGCGAAGCCCGTTGCCAAGTTCAGGGCCAGCACCTGTGGCCAAACGCCCTCCGGGTGGGCGAGGATCGCCCCATGCGCACCGCCGCGCCCGTCGTCGCCGTGCTGGCGATCCTCGCGATCTCGGGAGCGCTCGTCGCCGCGGCGATCGCCGGCGCCGACCAGGTCGTGCTCGCGCCGTTCCTGTTCGCCGCGGTCGCCGCCCCCGCCGTGATCGGGATGCTCGTCGCGTGGCGGCGCCCGGGCGAGCGCGTTGCCTGGATCCTCCTCGTCGGCGCGCTGTCCGTCGGGATCGTGATGTGCGCCGACCAGGTCAGCGCCCTCCTGCTGGAGCGCGACCGGACCTCGACGGCGGGACGCTGGATCCGGGTGCTCGCCGGTGAGTGGCCCGTGCTCTTCCTCTGGCCGCTGGCGCTCGCCTACCTCTTCCCCGACGGCCGCCTCCCGGGGCCTCGCTGGCGCATCCCATGGCGCATCACGCTCGTCGCCGCGACCGGCGTGCTCGGACTCCTCCCGTTCGCGCGGCATCTCTCCGAGCCGTTCGACGACGTCCCCAGCCCGATGCCGGTGACCTTCGAGGGATCGTTCGGGCTGACGGTCTTCTGGATCTGCTGGGCCGGGCTGCTCGGCGGGCTGTTCGCCGGCGCGGCCGCGGTCTGGTGGCGCAAGCGGCGCTCGACCGGTGAGCGCCGTCTGCAGATGCTGTGGCTGAGCTACGGCGCGTTCCTCGTGCCGCTGTGGCTCTCCAGCGGATGGATCATCGGCCTGTTCGGCAGCGACGCCGACGACGTCGGCTTCGTCTGGCTCCTGCTGCTCTACGTCTGGCTCGCGGTCGCCGTGGGCGTCGCGGTGACCCGCCACGGCCTGTACGGGATCGAGCGGCTCATCAACCGCACCCTGGTCTACGGCGCGCTGACGGTCGCCCTCGCCGCGGCGTACGGCATCGTCGTGCTCGTGGCCGGCGTCGTGTTCGGCGGCAGCTCCGCCGTGCGCGCGTCGCTCGCGACGCTGGTCGTGGCGCTCGCGTTCGGCCCGTTGCGCCGGCGGCTGCAGACGCTCGTGGACTGGCGCTTCGCACGGGCGCGCTACGAGGGCACCCGGAGGCTGCGGGCGTTCCTCGACGAGGTCCGGGCCGGGCACGCGGAGCCGGAGGACGTCGCCACCGAGATCGCCGCGGCGCTGCGCGACCCGACCGCCGAGGTGGTCTACCTCCTGCCGGCGTCGGGCGCCTGGGCCGATCGCCGCGGGCACACGCTCGACGCGGTCCCGGACGACGGCCGTGCGCGGACCCCGATCGGCCGCGACCACCGCCAGGTCGGCGTGCTCCTGCACGATCCGGACCTCCTCGCCAAGGCGGACCTCCTGCACGGCGTCCTCGACGCCGCCGCCGTCGCGGTCGAGATCGCGTGCCTGCGCGTCGAGGTGCGCCTGCAGCTCGAGGAGGTCGAGTCGTCGCGCGCGCGGATCGTGCAGGCGGGGGTGGAGGAGCGCCGCCGGCTGGAACGCGACCTGCACGACGGCGCGCAGCAGCGCCTCGTGACGCTCGGCATCGTGCTGCGCCGCCTGCAGCGCTCGCTGCCGCCGGAGGCGCGCACGCTCGTGCCTGCGCTCGACGCGGCGGTGGACGAGGTCGTCGCCGCGATCACGGACCTGCGCACGATCGCCGCGGGCCTGCGCCCGCCACGGCTGGACCAGGGCCTGCGCGCCGCGCTCGCCGACCTCGCGCGGGGTGCGGGCGTGCCCGTGGCCCTGGACGCGGCGGCGCATCGCGCGCCGCCGGAGGTCGAGGCCGCCGCGTACTACGTCGCGTGCGAGGCGCTGACGAACGCGGTCAAGCACTCCTCGGCCACCCAGGTCCAGCTGCGGACCGACCAGCGCGACGGCGTCCTGCACCTGCTGGTCGCCGACGACGGGGTGGGCGGCGCCGCGGCGAACGGCGGCACGGGCCTCGCGGGGCTGGCCGACCGCGTCGCCGCTCAGGGCGGCCGGCTGGTCATCGAGAGCCCGCCCGGCGCGGGGACCCGGATCGCGGCGGAGTTCCCGTGCGTGTAGTCATCGCCGAGGACACGGTTCTGCTCCGCGAGGGCCTCGCGGGCCTGCTGGAGGACGACGGCCACGACGTCGTCGGGCGCGCCGGGGACGCCGAGGTGCTGCTCGCCCTCGTGGCGGAGCACGAGCCGGATCTCGCCATCGTGGACGTCCGCATGCCGCCCGACTACGACGACGAGGGGACCCAGGCCGCCGCGACCATCCGCCGCACCCACCCGGAGACCGCCGTGCTCGTCCTCTCGCAGCACATCGAGACCCGCCACGTCGTCGAGCTCGTCGCCGCGGGCGGCGGCTTCGGCTACCTGCTGAAGGACCGGGTGCTCGACGTCGACGACTTCCTCGACGCCGCGCGCCGCGTCAGCGAGGGCGGCTCGGCGCTCGACCCGCAGGTCGTGAGCCGGCTGCTGTCCACACAGGGGGCGGCCGACCCGCTCGCCGAGCTGTCCGCGCGCGAGCGCGAGGTGCTGTCGCTGATGGCCGAAGGCCGGACGAACGCGGGCATCGCCAAGCGGCTGTGGCTGACGGAGAAGACCGTCGAGACGCACATCCGGTCGATCCTCATGAAGCTCGGCCTGTCGGTCAGCGCCGACGACCACCGGCGCGTCATGGCCGTCCTCGCGTACCTGCGCGCTCAGAGCTAGCACCCAGTCCGACGGCCCTCAGGACCGGTGCTGGTCCTGAAGACCGCGGCCCGCGCGAAATCTAGCGTTTGCAGCATGAACACGCCGCTCCGCACCCACGGTCGCCGCCTCCTGGCCGGCGCCCTCGCGATCGCCGCCACGGCCGCCGTCGCCACCCCCGCCGACGCAGGTCAGACGAAGACGCTGCGCTTCTTCGAGAAGACGACCGACGTGCGTCTCACCTCCGCCGACGGCACGCCCAAGCAGGGTGCGCCCGCGGTGGGAGACATCCTGGACGCCTCCGGCGACCTGTACCGCGGCGACCATCGGCGCCACGGCGACAAGGTCGTCGGCACCGATCACACCCGGTGCACGTTCACGGCGCCCGACACCGCCACGTGCGCGACCGAGGTCGCGATCGGCGGCAGCCTCATCCTCGTGCGCACCACGGGCGAGGACGAGGGCTTCACCGTCTGGTACGGGACCGGAGCGTTCAAGGGCATCACCGGCAGCGGCACCTCGCACAACCTCGGCCAGTCCAACAACTCCGACGTCGTGCTGCGGTACCGGCTGGGCTAACCCCCGAAACGGGACCGCAGCGCCATCACGTTGTTCACGTACTGCTCGGTCTCGGGCAGCAGGCCGATCTTCCGCACGGAGGCGAGGCCCTGGTAGTAGCCGGCGGTGGCGAGGCGCTCGTCGCCGCCGGTGTCGCGCAGCAGGTGCGCCAGGTACAGCGAGCCGGCGCGGACGTTGTCCTCCGCCGAGTCCGGGTTCAGCTGCTGCGACGTCAGGTACTGCTGGACGTAGTCCCACGTGCCCGGCATGACCTGCATGACCCCGCGGGCGTTGGCGGAGGAGACCATGGAGTTGTTGAAGCCGCTCTCCTGCCAGCCGATGGCCGCGGCGAGGCTCGCGGGCGCGCCGTGCTGCGCGGCGATGCTCGAGACCTGCCCGCCGTCGAGGCGCACCGGCGTCGGATCCGGGCTCGCCTTCGCGACGACCGTCGCGGGGGCCGGCTCGTCCGAGCGCGCGGGCGCCGGGGCGCCGGTCGGCAGCTTGATGACGGTCCCGGCGATGAGGAAGGCGTCCGGGTCGAGCCCGTTCATCTGCGCCATGGCGGTCGTCGAGACGCCCGCCTGGGCGGCGAGGCCCGACAGCGTGTCGCCGACGCGGACGGTGTAGCCGCCCATCGCCTCCGGCGCGGAGGCCGTCTGGGCGGTGCCCCCGGCCTCCGACCTCGCGGGGATGCGGATGGTCGAGCCGATGATGAGCTGGTGATCGGCCGCGAGGCCGTTGTAGGCAGCCAGCGTGCCGGGCTGCAGGCCGTTCGCGCTCGCGATCGACCAGATCGACTCTCCGGGGCTCACGGCGCGCGAGACCTCTGCGGAGGCGAGGGAGGGGAGGGCCAGCGCGACGGCGCAGGCGGCAAGTGAGATCAGGCGAAGTCGGGGCAGCACGTGCCCACTGTGCCCGATCGAGGCCGGGATCCCCGGCCGCCGCGCGGACCTATGTCCCCCTGCACATCAGCCTGCGAGCTCCTCCACCGCGGCGCGGAACGCGCTGAGCTCCTCGCCGTCCACCGAGTAGGAGTGCTCGGGCCCCGGGTAGGCGCGGCTGCGGACGTCCGCCGCGTACGCCGCGACGCCGTCGACCATGTCGTCGAGGAGGTCGGCGTAGCGCTTCACGAACCTGGCACCGTGACCCTCGCGGATCCCGAGCAGGTCGTGGAACACGAGCACCTGGCCGTCGACCGCGGGGCCCGCGCCGATGCCGATGACCGGCACGCGCATCCTCGAGGAGATGACCGCTGCGACCTCGGACGGGATCGCCTCGAAGACGACCGAGAAGCAGCCCGCGTCCTGCAGGTCCAGCGCGTCCTTGGCCAGATCCAGCGCCCGGTCGGCCGTGCGGCCCTGCGCGCGCCAGCCGCCGAGCGCCGTGGCCGTCTGCGGCGTGAGGCCGATGTGGCCCATGACGGGGATGCCGGCGCGGACGATCGCGCGGGCGCGCTCGGCGTTGACGCCGCCGCCCTCGAGCTTGATCGCGTCGCAGCCCGCCTCCTTCACGAAGCGCTGCGCCGTCGCGATCGCCTGGGCGTCGGAGATCTCGTACGAGCCGAACGGCAGGTCGCCGACGAGCAGCGGGGTGCGCAGCCCGCGACGCACCGCCGCGGCGAGCATGAGCAGCTCGTCGACGGAGATCGGCACGGTGGAGTCGTAGCCGAGCACGGTGTTCGCCGCGCTGTCGCCGACGAGCACGACGTCCACGCCGGCGCGCTCGGCGGCGAGCGCGGACGGGAAGTCGTAGGCGGTGACCATGACGATCGGCTCGCCCGCCTCGCGCTTGTCCATCAGGCGCGGGAGGGTCATGGGCCGCGGTGTCGAGGATCACGGGGAGAGAGGACATGGGCTGACACTCCCGTTCGGGATCAATGGCTGGTTGTCGATGAGCCGTACGTCGCCCACGCGGGCGGCGACGGTGATGAGCGCCCGGCGATCGATCTCGCCGAGCTCGGTGAAGGTGTCGGCGTCGACCACGGCCAGGTACTCGGGGTCGACGGCGTAGGGGGACATCGCGGCGCGCGCGGCGGCGACGACCGCGGCGGCGTCGCGCGTGCCGCCGGCAACGGTGTCGTTCGCGGCCTGGAGCGCGGCGTGCAGCGCGAGCGCCCGCTCGCGGTCGCCGGACCCGAGCCGCACGTTGCGGCTCGACAGCGCCAGCCCATCGGGCTCGCGCACCGTCTCGACCGCCTCGATGCGCACGGGGACGTCGAGGTCGCGCACCATCCGCCGGATGACGGCGAGCTGCTGGCCGTCCTTCTGGCCGAAGTACGCGACATCCGGCGCGGCCATGTTCAAGCAGCTTCAGCACGACGGTGGCGACGCCCTCGAAGTGGACCGCTCCGCGGTGCTCGCCCTCGAACCCGAGGGCGGGACCGGCCACCTTCACCGACGTCGCGAAGCCGGCGGGATAGACCTCCTCCGGCCCGGGCGCGAACACGATGTCGACGCCCGCCGCCTCTGCGATCGCGGCGTCTGCGTCCTCCGTGCGCGGGTACGCGGCCAGGTCGGCGGCCTCGTTGAACTGGGTCGGGTTCACGAACAGCGACATGACGACGTGATCGTTCTCCGCGCGGGCCCGGCGCAGCAGCTCGGCGTGTCCCTCGTGCAGCGCGCCCATCGTCGGCACGAGCCCGATCGACTCGCCCGCGCGGCGCGGCCCGGCGAGGGCCTCACGGAGCTCCGCGACGGTGCGGATCGTCCTCACGCGGCCACCGCGCCGTCGCGGGCGGCCAGGCGAGCCGTCGCGGCCGCGAGCGCGTCGAACACCTCGACGAGGTCGGGCGTGCGCTCTGCGACGGCGGCCCGCTGGCGCGCGACCGTCTCGTGGTCGCCGCGGGCGATCGGGCCGGTCAGCGCGAGCTCGCCGCCGTCGCGGGCCCAGGCCTCGACCGCGGCGCGGACGAGCGGGACGAGCACCGCACGGTCGGCGCCCGTGGTCTCGAGCAGGCGCTCGGCGCCGTCCTGGAGCGTGACGAGCAGGTTGGCGGCGATCGACGCGGCCGCGTGGTACGCGGCGCGGTCGGCGTCGGCGATGTCGATCGGCTGCAGCCGCGCGGCGTGGGCCAGCGCGCGCGCCGTGCGCAGCGCGCGCGGCGTCGAGCCCGCGACCGCCGCGGGAGCGCCGGCGAGCTGCGCTGCGCCTGCACCGACCGGGATCGTCATGAGCGGGTGCAGCGAGAACGCCTCGTGCCCGGCGTCGGTGAGGACGTCGAGCGTCGTCGCGCCGGAGGTGTGGCCGACGAGGCGGCCCGGCCCCAGCGTGCGGGCGGCGACGGCGATCTGCGCGTCGGGCACGCACAGCAGCACGGGGCCGTCGGTCGTGGGGACCTCACCGCGCCCGAGCGGGCCTTCGACGGCGATGCCGGCCGCGCGCAGCGCGGCGGCGAGTGCGGTGCCCGCACGCCCTGCGCCAACGATGGCGCAACTGGCGGGGCAGCCTACGTCGGTGTCGATGCTCATCTCGGTCCAGCCCCCTTCGGCGGGGTGCCGGTCGCGGTCTTGAACGACTTCGGTCGGGTCCTTCGGGTCCATCCCCGGAGCGGGTGATGGCCGCCCGGAAGGATACCGCGTCCCCTACCCGTCCTGGCCGGATGTACGCAACGAGCGGCCTCGCACGGCGCGCGCGCCGATCACGACGTCCGGCCTGTCTACCATCGCGGCGATGGTGACGACCGAGACCCGTCGCGAGGAGCTCAAGGCGGTCTTCACGGAGGCGCGAGGCTGCACGCGCTGCCCGCAGCTCGCCGCGACGCGCACGCAGGTCGTCTTCGGCGCCGGGAACGCCGACGCGGACCTCATGTTCGTGGGGGAGGCGCCCGGTGCGCGCGAGGACGAGCGCGGTCTGCCGTTCGTGGGCGCCGCCGGGAAGATGCTCGAGGAGCTCCTGGCCGGCGTCGGCCTGCAGCGCGACGACGTCTTCATCGCGAACGTCCTCAAGTGCCGCCCGCCAGGCAACCGCGATCCCGCACCGGTGGAGATCGAGAACTGCCAGGAGTACCTGTTCCGTCAGGTCGAGCTGATCCGCCCCAAGATCATCTGCACGCTGGGCAACTTCTCGACGAAGCTCCTGCGGGCCGACCCGACCGGGATCACGCGCCTGCACGGCCGCCCGGAGATCCGGGTCGTGGGGACGCGGGCGGTCCGGCTGTACCCGATCCACCATCCGGCGGCCGCGCTGTACACGCGCTCGCTGCAGGACACGCTGCGCGAGGACTTCGCCCGGCTCCCGGGGCTGCTGGAGCTGCCCGAGCCCGACCAGCCCGAGCCCGACCAGCCCGAGCCCGAGACCGAGCCGGAGCCCGAGCCCGACCTCCTCCAGAACAGGGACGACCCCGGAGACCATGAGGACCCCGGGGCCGAGCAGCTCGGTCTGTTCTAGCCCCTAGCCGCGGCGGTACGGGTCGATGTAGACGTCGTCGACGCGCATGGTGCTGACGCCGATGTTCGTGACCCGGATCGAGAACTGCTTGCCCAGCAGGCCGAGGCCCGTGAGCATCGGCAGCGTGGGCGACCAGGGGCCGCCGGTGGCGACGCCCGCGGGCACCGCGATGCCGTTGCCGTAGACCGCCGTGGTCAGCACGAGCCCCGTGACCGGGCCCTTCGCGAACATGCGGATGGTCGGCTCGGCGAGGCCGACGCACGAGGCGGGGCTCGTCGCGCTGGCGCCCGGCGGGAGCTCGAGCGACGAGATGTCACCGGCGCCGCCGACCTGCTGCGAGGCGTTGCCGGCCACGATCTTCGCGCCGCCGGTCAGGGCCCAGCTCGGCGAGCCGGCCTCGAAGTCGCCGCCGGGAGCGGCCTTGTAGTTGGCCTGGTCGAGCCAGGGGGCGAAGGTCTTCGCCGTGACGGCGTTCGCGTCGCAGGCCGTCGTGGCTTGGCTGACGGCGCCGGTGACGGCCTTGAGGGTTCCACCCAGGAGCCCTCCGGAAGCCGCGCTCGCCGAGGCGGGCGCGATGGCTGCGAGTGCCGCGGCCCCTGCGAGGGCCAGGCGGAGCAGCCGGGTGTTCATCTTGGTGTGCATCGTCCTCCTTGACGTACGAGCGGTCGCATCCGTGTTGCGCCGCCGCAGAACCCATCGGCCGCCCCTTCCCGATCTGAACGTCGTTAGGCCCCTCATGGCCAGGTGTCCGAGTTCACCGATCCCCATGTGCGTGCACCGCGGGCCGTCCGTCCAACCCGGCGTGTCGGTGTTGCGACGTCCTCCGGCGGCGGCCGATCACCCGGGAAGAGGACCGTGAACGTCCACGACCACCCGATCGTCGAGCAGCTCGTGCGCGACGCGGCGCCCCGTGCCGCGGCGCCGCTTCCCGCGCGCGAGCGCGTGGTCGAGGCCGCCGTCGGGCTCGCGCTCGTCCTCGCGGTCGCCGGCCTCGCGATCGCGACCGGCGCGCCGCTGCCCGCTCCGCTGAACCTCGCCGCCGGGATCCTCGCCTACATGGCCGCGCGGCGCGTGGAGTTCCGCGTCGGCGGTGGGACCGCCGGTCCCACCCAGCCGGTGCTCGTCGTCATGCTGCTCACGCTCCCGCCCTGGGTCGCCGTGATCGCGGTCGTCGTGGCGGCGCTGCTCGACCGCATGCCCGCCTACCTGTCCGGGCGCATGCACCCCGACCACTCGCTGCTCACGCTGGGCGACGCGTGGCACGTCGTCGGTCCCGCGGTGGTGCTCGCGGCCGCGGGCAGCCCCGAGGCGGACCTCGATCTGTGGTGGCTGTACCTGCTGGCCTTCGCGGCACAGGTCGTCGTCGACGTCGTCGTCGCGACGCTGCGCGAGTGGCTCGGCTCCGGCGTCCCGCCGGACCTGCAGCTGCGCATCCTCGGCTTCAGCGTCCTCGTCGACGTCGCCCTCGCGCCCATCGGCCTCCTCGCGGCTCTCGCGACGCCCGGCGGCGTGCTGCCGCTGCTCATGCTCATGCCGCTCATCGGGCTGCTGGCCGTCCTCGGCCGGGAGCGCGAGCAGCGCATCCAGCACACGATCGAGCTCAGCGACGCCTACCGCGGCACCGCGCTGCTCATGGGCGAGCTGCTCGTGGCCGACGACGCCTACACCGGCGGCGAGCACACGAGCGGCGTCGTCGCCCTCGCGCTCGACGTCGGCACGCACCTCGGCCTCGACGCGCGCGACCAGCGCAACCTCGAGTTCGGCGCGCTGCTGCACGACGTCGGCAAGATCCGCGTCCCGGACGCGATCATCAACAAGCCCGGCAAGCTCACCGCCGAGGAGTGGGAGATCGTCAAGCGCCACCCGGCCGACGGCCAGGAGATGCTCGACCGGATCGGCGGCGTCCTCGGCGAGGTCGGCATCATCGTCCGCGGTCACCACGAGCGCTGGGACGGCGGCGGGTACCCGGACGGCCTCGAAGGGACGGCGATCCCGCTCGCCTCGCGCATCATCTGCGCGTCCGACGCCTTCAGCGCGATGACGACCAACCGCTCCTACCGCGCTGCGATGTCGCTCCCGGAGGCCATCGAGGAGCTCCGCGCGTGCTCGGGCACGCAGTTCGACCCGGAGGTCGTCGAAGCGATCATCGAGGTCGTCGGCGACCGCGGCAGCGTCCCGGCGACGCTGCGCCTCGTCGCCTAGCCCGCCGGGACCGGGGCGCTGCGCGAGGAGCGCGTCGCCCCCTCGTCGTGCACGCGCTCCTGCGGGGTGAGCGGCAGCGTCAGCGCGAGCAGCAGGCTCGGGATCGGCAGCAGCGCGATCGTCCACATCACCGCGGTGAGCCCGGCTGCGTCGGCGAGCACGCCCAGCAGCACCGCCGCGACGCCGCCGACGCCGATCGCGGCGCCGAGCGTGACGCCCGAGGCGAGGCCCAGCCGCCGGGGCAGGTACTCCTGGCCCATGACGACGGTGACGCTGAAGCTCATGATCGTCACGAAGCCGATGCCGGCGAGCAGCACGGCCGCGAGCACGCTGCCGGACACGACGAACGCCAGCAGCAGCGGCAGCTGCACGGCCAGCGATCCGACGAGGACCGCGCGGCGGCCGATGCGGTCCACGAGCCGGCCGCCCACCAGCGTGCCGATCGCGCCCGCGACGAGCATCGCGGTCAACGCGGTGTTGCCCGCCGCCTCGGTGGAGGAGAGCTCGTGGACGAACCAGAGGGGGACGAACGACTGCAGGCCGAAGTACACGCCGGAGCGCAGCGAGATCACGCCACCGAGACGCGTGAAGGCGTTCCAGTCGTCCTCGGGCTGATCGGCGCTCTGCGCGGCGCGCCCGACGGCGGTCCTCGCCATCGCGTGCATCCGCGGCAGTGACCGGAAGAGGACCACGGACACGATCGCGGGCAGGACGACGAGCGCGAGGGTGCCGCTCAGGCCGAACACGAGGACGAGCGGCGTGACGAAGATCGGGCCGAGCGCGAAGCCGACGTTGCCGCCGACGGAGAAGAAGCTCATCCCGGCGCCACGCCGCGAGCCGGAGGCGTGGTTGGCGTAGCGCGCCCCCTCCGGATGGAACGCCGCGACGCCGAGCCCGCTGATCGCGACGACGAGCACCGTCAGCGCGTAGGAGCTGACGACGCCCGCGAGCGAGATCCCGATGCCGGCGAGGAGCACGCCGCCGGGCATGAGCCAGCGGATCTCCAGGCGGTCGGCGACGGCGCCGAACAGCGGCTGGACGATCGACGAGCCGACGGTCATCGCCAGGACGAGCAGGCCCGCCGCGGCGTACGACCAGCCGCGCTGGATCACGAAGAACGGGATGAGCGCGGGCACGGCGCCCTGGCAGAGGTCCGCGGCGGCGTGGCCGTAGGAGAGGCGGGCGAGGAGCCCGCGGTCGAGATCGTCGTTCACGACGATGTGACGCCCTCGAGCGCGATCGACAGCACGCCGCGCGTGGCGCGCTCGGGGGTCCAGCCGTGACCGGTGCGCAGGTGGCGATAGGTCCAGCCGATGAGGTTGAACAGGACCGTCGCCGTCTCGGCCGGGTCCTCGAACGCGCGCAGCGACCCGTCGGCGGCGCCGTCGCGCAGGATGCGCTCCACCGGCTCGGTGAACGTCGCGCGCGTGAGGCCGCCGTCGCCCGGCGGCTCGTGGAAGATCGCGTCGCGCGGCCGGTCGCCCAGCGCCGCCATGAGCGCGAGGTTCTCGTCGGCCACGACGCAGAGCGCGTCCAGGGCCTGCTCCAGGCGGGCGCGTCCGGTGCCGGGCGCGGTGAGCGCGGGCCACAGCGCGTCGCGGTACTGGTCCTCGAGGCTCGTCGCGAGGGCGGCGAGGATCGCCTCGCGCGTGATGCCGCGGCGGTGCAGCGTCATGCGCGACGTCCCGGCCTCGGCGGCGATCCGCTCGAGGGTGGCGTCCTGCCAGCCGTGCAGCTCGATCGCGCGGCGGGCGCCGGGGAGGATGCGGGGGTCGACGACGGAGGCCACTGTTACATGAATGTAACAGGGGTGCGACGCGCATGAACCAGCGCGCGCAGCTGCGCGCGCTCGCGGCCACGGCCGCGGTGCGCGATCGCCCGCGACGCGAACGTGAGGCCCTGCGCGAGGTCGTCGAGCGCGAGCGCGCGGCGACCCAGGCGCGTGCCGACGACCTCCCGGCGCCTGCGCGCCAGCAGCTCGTGGGGCTCGCCGTGGTAGGCCGGGCGGGTGCTGTGGCCGCCCGAGTGCCGCAGCGCGATCTCCGGGTGCAGCTCGGTCGGGACGCCGGCCGCGGCGGCACGCAGGCACAGCTCGAGGTCCTCGAAGAAGAGGAACGCGCCGGGGTCGAACGGCCCCAGCCGGCGCAGCGTGTCCGTCCTCGCCGCCACCGCCGCGGCGATCGCCCAGCCGACGCGCCGCGGCGCGTCCGAGCGCCAGGGATCGGCCTCGAGCCGGAGGCGCCGGGGCAGCAGGCGCGGGTGGACGAGCGCGGGCAGGAGCGCGCGGGCCGTCCCCGGCTCGGGGTGCGCGCTGCGCTGGACGGAGCCGTCGGCGTTCAGGAGCCGCGGGACGACGAGGGCGTCGCGTGCGGCGGCCAGCTCGACCAGGCGGCTCAGGCCGTCGTCGAGCAGCTCGACGTCGGGGTTCAGGAGGACCGTCACCGGCGTCCGGACGTGCTCGAGGCCGGCGACGTTCGCGGCGCCGAAACCGGGGTTCCCGGGCATGCGCACGACGCGCGCGCCGTGACGCTCGGCGAGCGCCGCGCCGCCGTCGGAGGAGCCCGAGTCGACGACGACGAGCTCCGGCGCGGTGGGCAGGTGGCGCTCGATCGAGCGCAGGAGGACCTCGAGGTCGGGCTCGGAGTCGTGCAGGACGACGAGCAGCGTCGCGTTCACGCCGCGGCCTCGGCCAGGACGGCGCGCAGCTCGCGCGCCGCGCGCTCCCACGTGTGGGCGCGGGCGCGCGCGCCCGCCTGCGCGGCGAGCGTCTCCCGCAGCGCCGGGTCGTCGCGCAGCCGCCCGATGGCAGCGGCGAGCGCGGCCTGATCGCCCGCTCGCACGAAGACGGCGCCGCCGTCGCCGAGCGTCTCGCGGAGCACCGGGAGATCGCTCACGATGCTCGGCGTCCCGCACAGGGCGGCCTCGAGCGGCGGGAACCCGAAGCCCTCGAGGTGGGAGGGCAGCACGAGCGCGAGCGCCCCGGCCAGGAGCCCGTCGAGATCGGCGTCGGAGACCCGGCCGAGCAGGCGGCCGCCCGCGGCCTGCACGTCGTCGGCGAGCCGCCCCGTCCCGGCGAACCACGCGGGGACCCCGGCGGTCGCCGCCGCCCGGGCCAGCGCCACGGGATCCTTGCGCGGCTCCAGCGCGCCGACGAACAGCACGTACTCGGCCTGGGGCACGTCGCGGGGCGCGACCGGACGCACGCCCGGGGCGACGACGGTCACGCGCTCGAGCCCCCATGCCGCGCGGACCTCGTCCCGCACGGCCGCCGTGTCGGTCACGACGCGAGCAGCCTGCCGCGCGAGCCGGCGCGGCCGCGTGGCCGCGTGCCACAGGCGCTCGTAGGCGGTGAAGTCGGCCGGGCGCTCCTCGAACGAGCGGTCGTGGACCGTGACGACGTACGGCACGTCGCCGGGGGAGACCGGTGCGAGCGCGGGGATCCAGACCACGTCGAGATCGTCGCCGAGCAGGTGCGCGACGGTCGGCACGCCGATCGACGCCGCCGCGCCGTGCACGGCGCGGCCTGGTGCCCGCGTGCGGACGACGCGCACGTTCGGCCGCGCCGCGAGCGCGTGCGCCGCGGGCCCGAGCGGCGTGCGGCCGGGCACGAGGAGCGAGACGGCGTCCTCCGTCAGCGCGCCCAGCATGCCCTGCAGGTACACCGCGATGCCGCGCCCGGCGTCGAGGTGACGCGCGTCGACGCCGACCCTCATCGGCGCGTGCACGAAGATGCCGGGCCGTGGCGCGCGTGCTCATCAACGGCAGGGCCGCCGTCCGGCCCGAGCCGGGCGGCGTCGAGCGCTGGGCGCGCGAGCTCGCCGGGCGCCTGCCGGCGCTCGCCCCCGAGCGCTACGCGGTCGTGCGTCCGCCGGGCGCACTCGCCCACCGCGCGGGGCACGCGTGGGAGCAGGCCGTCCTGCCCGCCGTCGCGCTGGCGCGCCGGGCGCCACTCGTCCTGCACCCGGCCAACACCGCGCCGGTGGCGCTGCGTCGCAACGTCGTCGTGGTCCACGACGCCGCCGCGCTGCGCGAGCCGTCCTGGTACTCCGGCGCGTACGCCGCCTGGCAGCGGGCGGTGCTGCCCGTCGTCGTCCGCCGCGCGCGCCACGTCGTGACCGTATCCGAGTTCTCGCGGGCCGAGCTCGTCGAGCTGGCGGGCGCGGATCCGGACCGCGTGACCGTGGTCGCCGGCGGTGTCGACCACGATCGGCTGCACCCCGGCGTCGACCCCGCGCCGGCGCGCGCGGCCCTCGATCTCCAGCGGCCCTACGTCCTGACCGTCGCCAGCCGCCTGCCGCGCAAGAACCTCGCCGCGCTCGAGCCGGCCGCGAGGCGGCTGGGCGAGCTCGGGATCGACCTCGTCGCCGCGGGCGGGACGCGCCCGCAGTTCGCGGAGGCGACGTCGGCCGGCGCCGTCCGCGCGCTCGGCCTCGTGCCCGAGGCGCTGCTGCCCGGGCTCTACGCGGGGGCCGCGGCCTTCGTGCTCCCCAGCCTGCACGAGGGCTTCGGCCTGCCCGTGCTCGAGGCGATGGCGTCCGGCGTCCCGGTGGTGGCGTCGGACCGCGGCGCGTTGCCCGAGACCTGCGCGGGCGCCGCGCTGCTCGTCGACCCCGAGGACCACACGGCGATCGTCGAGGCCGTCGAGGCCGCGATCGGCGACGAGCACCTCGTCGCAGCGGGCCTCGCGCGCGCGGCGAGCTTCTCGTGGTCGCGCACCGCGACCGAGGTCGACGGGGTTCTCAGGCGCCTGTACATTCGCGCCTGACCACGAGGAGGACGTGATGGAGATCGGTGTGTATGCCGTCTGCACGGACGAGACGCTGCGACCGGACGAGGTCGCGAAGCTCGTCGAGGACGCCGGTGCCGATGCGATCCACTTCGGCGAGCACTCCCACATCCCGGCGAGCCGCGAGACGCCGTACCCGGGCGGCGACCTGCCGCCCGACTACCTGCGGACCTACGACCTGCTCGTGGCGCTGAACACCGCGGCGCTCGGCACGACGCGGCTGCGGGTGTCGTCCGGGATCATCCAGGTCGCCCAGCGCGAGCCCATCACGACCGCGAAGGCGCTCGCGAGCATCGACGTCCTCTCCGGTGGGCGCGTCGACCTCATCGTCGGCCACGGCTGGAACGTCGAGGAGATGCGCAACCACGGCGTCGACATCGAGACGCGCTACGACCTCGTCCGCGAGCGGATGCTGGCGATGCGCGAGATCTGGCGCAACGACGAGGCGACGTTCCACGGGGACTTCGTGAACTTCGACCGGATCTGGTCGTGGCCCAAGCCGGTCCAGCCGGGTGGCGTGCCGCTGTTCTTCGGCGGCAACTCGCCGGGCTCGGAGGAGCGCGCGGTGGAGTACGGCGACGGATGGGCGCCGATCGCCTTCCCTGACGTCCCGGAGCGCGTCCGCGCGTTCAGGGCCGCGGGGCACGACATGCCGGTCGTGGCCTTCGGCGTGGCGACGGATGCCGCCGCCATCGAGGAGCACGCGAGCGCCGGCACGAGTCGCGTCGTCCTCATGCTCGAGTCGGCGCGCGCGGGCGAGATCGAGCGGAGCCTGGAGGAGCTGCAGCGCTGCGTCGCGACCGCCGTCGGGTGAGATGCATGCATCTGCATATCGATAATGTCGACAATGTCATGAGTCTGTAGGTTCCCCTTCGAACCGAGAGAGGGAGCACATGGAGATCGGTCTGTACGGGGTCTGCACCGACGAGACGCTGCGACCCGACGAGATGGCGAGGCTCATCGAGGACGCGGGCTTCGACGCGCTCGCGATCGGCGAGCACACGCACATCCCGGCGAACCGCGAGTCGCCGTACCCCGGCGGTGAGCTGCCCGAGGGCTACACCCGCACGCTCGACCTGTTCATCGCGCTGAACACGGCGGCGCTCGCGACGACGCGGCTGAAGGTCAGCTCGTCGATCATCCAGCTCGCGCAGCGCGACCCGATCGTGACCGCCAAGGAGGCCGCGAGCCTCGACTTCCTCTCCGGCGGCCGCCTCGACCTCATCGTCGGGCACGGCTGGAACATCGAGGAGATGCGCAACCACGGCGTGGACCCCGATCGTCGCTACGACATCGTGCGGGAGAAGATGCTCGCGATGCGGGCGATCCTCGACAACGACGTCGCGTCCTTCCACGGCGACTTCGTGAACTTCGACGACATCTGGTCCTGGCCCAAGCCGGCGCAGCAGGGCGGCGTCCCGCTGATCTACGGCGGCAACTCGCCGGGCTCGGAGGAGCGCGCGCTCGAGTACGGCGACGGCTGGGCGCCGATCAACGCGCCGGGGATCATCGAGCGCGTCGCCGCGTTCACGTCGGACAACCCGGGCGTGCCGGTGTACGTCGCCGGCGTGGCGACCGACCCCGCCGAGATCGAGCGCTATGCGGAGGCCGGCGCGGCGCGCGCCATCCTCGGCTTCGGCCACGTGCGCCCGGGCGAGGCGGAGCCGATCCTGGAGGAGCTGCGCAAGACCGTGGACGTCGCCGTCGGGTAGTGGCCGTCGCGGCCGTCCAGCCGCCGTGGGCCACGCTCGTGGACCCCGCCGACGGGGCGTGGGTCCGCGCGGCGAACTTCGCCATCGCGTGCCAGGCGGTCCGCGGCGGTGACCGCCTGGTCCTGACCGGGCTGCCCGACGAGCACCTCGCGCTGCTCGTCGGGACCGGCGCGCGCATCGAGACCGCGTCGGGGGTCGTGCAGGCTCCGGCCGATGCGCTGGTCATCGTCGAGCCGGGCGACAGCGCCATCGAGCCCGACGGCGACGGCCGCATCGTCCGGGTCGTGACGACGCGCGGCGCGGACGTCGAGCACCGCGAGCGGCCCGAGGCCGTCAGGCCCCTCGGTGGACCGGTCATCGGACCGGGCACGCGCGTCCACGCGCTCGCCGACCATCCCGTCGGCGAGGGGGAGATGCGCGTCTTCCGCTCCGGCGACCTCATGATGAACGTCTTCGGGCCGCGCACGCGACGGCGCGACCCGGCACGGCTGTCGCCGCACTGGCACGACGACTTCGAGCAGGGGTCGATCGTCCTCGCGGGGTCCTGGATCCATCATCTGCGCTACCCATGGACGCCCGACAGCGGCGCATGGCGCGAGGACGCGCACCTGCGCTGCGGCGCGCCGAGCGTGACGATCATCCCGGCCGGCGTCGAGCACACCTCGCAGGACACGGGCGACGGAGACTCGTGGCTCGTCGACGTGTTCGCGCCGCCGCGAGCGGACTTCCTCGCACGGGGGATCGTCCGCAACGCGGCGGAGTACGACGTCAGCGGATGACGCGCTCCTCCAGGACGGCGCTCATGCCCTCGAGCGCGTCCATCCGCAGGAAGTTGAAGCCGTCGGCGGCGAGCTCGTCCCACGCCTCCGACTCCTGCGAGCGCAGGTAGGCGTCCCGGTCGGCGTACCAGCACTCGGAGAACCCGTCGAAGGCCGGCAGCTCGTCGACGATGCCCTCGAGGTTCATCGACGCCACCGCGAGGTTCTGCACGTAGCGGTCGATGCCCGGGGCGCGGAGCGCGATCGGCGCGTGGACGTCGCGCCAGTGCGCGACCGCCTCGTCGCGCGGCATCCCCTCGCGGAACCTCGCGAACCAGACGACCTTGTACGGGCTGAGCGGCCCGTCGCGCATGACGCGCTCCTCGAGGACCGCGCTCATCCCGTCCATCGAGTCCATCTCGAAGACGTTCGCGCCGTCCTCGCCGATGTCGGCGAACTCCTGCGAGGCGAGCGCCGCCTCGAACGACGCGCGGTCGTCGTACTCGTGCACCGAGTAGCCGTCGAACGCGACGTCCGCCGTGCTCTCGCCCTGCGCGCCGATGGCGCCCACGACGTGGTTCTGGACGTAGCTGCGCATCGAGTCGAGCCGGAGCCCGAGCTCGCCGTGCGTGTCCGTCCAGTACGCGCGCATCTCCTCCCGCGGGCGGTCCTGCCGAAGCCGCGCGACCCACACGACCTTGATCATGCCGCGGCCGTGACGCGCTCGGCGGCGATGCTGCGTGCGGCGACCTGGCCGAACCCGACGTAGGGGCCCCAGGTGGAGCCGCCCGACCAGTAGGCCTGGCCCGACGCGGACGCGACGCAGTTGCCGACGCCGTACAGCCCCGGGACGGGCACGTCGAGCCCGTCGAGGATCTGCATCGACGGGTTGACCTTCGGCCCGCCCTTGGTCTCGATGGACCCCGGCGCGAGGATCGTCGCGTAGTACGGACCCTCGGAGGCGAGGGGGTACATCGTCTCGTTGGGCAGGTCGTTGTCGTCGGCGCGCCCGCCGTGCATGAGCAGCTCGATCGCGGACTCGCCGCGGTGGAACTCCGGGTCGACGCCACTGCGCGCGTACCCGTCGAAGCGCTCGATCGTCTCCCGCAGGCGCGGGAGGAAGTCGTCCGCGAGCTGCACGCCGCCGGTGCGGCCGGCGAGCGCGGCGAGGCGCTCGCGCAGTGCGTCGACGAGCTCCTCGATCGTGTCGGCGCGCAGGAGGTACCTCGACTCCTCGCCGACGGGCGGGATGAAGTTGCCCGCCTGGTGGTCCATCGGCGCGTCGCCCCGTGCGAAGCGCGACCGGGTGCGCTCGTCGAGGATCGCGAACTGGAGGAAGTTGGGGTACTCGGCCCGCGCGGGGTCCCAGGCGAAGTGGGACTGCGTGCGGTCGTTGTACGTCGTCTTCTCGTTGCAGGCGCGGCGCCCGTACTTGTTGACGCTGAAGACGCTGTCGCCGATGAGCGAGAAGTTCGCGATGAGGGCCGGGTCCTCGTCGAGCGCCTGCTCGAGCACCACCGGCGCGCCCCAGGCCGAGTGCATGTGCAGCAGCGGCAGCCCGAGGGCCTTGGCCACGGGGATGATGTCGCCCTCGCTCGTGCGTGCCGCGCAGCCGCCGACGTACATGCCGTTGAGGTACTCCCGTGCCCAGCGCTCGCTGTGCGTGAAGCCGCCGCTCGCGAACACGACCGCGCGGTCGGCGCGGACGCGGACCTCCTCGCCGGCGTGGTGGGCCAGCACGCCGACAACGCGGCCGGACTCGTCGACGAAGACGCTCTCCGCCGGAGACTCGGTCAGCAGCGTGCCGCCGTGGGCGGTGATCCACTCGAGCAGCCGCGCGATCGCGACGCGGCCGACGACGATCTCGTCGTCGTCGTCGACGGAGAAGATGACGCGGCCGAAGCGCCGCTTGTCCTCGGCGAGCTCGTTGTAGCTCGGCCAGTCGGGCTGATGGCCCACCTGCATCGCGCCGAGCTCCACCAACCGCTCGAGCGAGGCCGCCGCGTTGTCGTAGTAGGCCTCGATGATCCGGTACTCCCACTCGGGGAGGCCGAAGTGCTCGTCCGTGGCGTCGTAGAGCAGCGGCCGGCCGACGCGGGCGAGGAAGCGGATGAAGTCCTCGCGCGGGTCGTCCTCGCCGAGGGCCTGCAGGAAGTGGTTGGCGGGGATCATCATCCCGCCCGCGGCCTTCGCGCTCGTCCCGCCGCCGTCGCCGGACTTCTCGACCATGACGACGGACAGGCCGGCGTCGAGGCAGTGGACGGCGGTCGAGCAGCCGGCGATGCCGGTGCCGATGACGACGACGTCAGCGCGGTGATCCCACGGCGTGGCGTCGTCTGCGGTGAGGACAGGGGCAGGCATGCCCCTAATCAGACCGTCCTGCTACCCGGAGCGCAACCCTCCGGTACTCGGCGAGGGCCGGCTTGTCGACCGGCGCGTCGGTGCCCGGAGGGCCGAGCTTGCGCAGGCCCGACCACGAGAACGAGTTGGGCGAGTCGCGGTCGGCCGAGAGCCACGTGTACCAGAAGATCTGCCGGATCCGCGCGCTCTGGCGGATGCGCAGCAGGGCCGCGTAGGCGTTGCGCAGCCGGGCGGCCTGGCCCGCCTCCGTCGTCTCGAAGCCGATCGTGTTCTTCGTCTTGCCCTTGGCCGACGGCCACGTCAGCTCGGAGAGGATCAGGCCCTTGCGGCGGTCGCCGTAGCGGGCCATCGCCTCGCGGTTGAGGCGCACGATCTTCAGCACGTTCGACAGGCGCCCGCTGAACGGGTGCACGGCCGCGGTGTCGAACCACCGCCGCGCCCCGGCCCGGTAGGCCTCGGCGAGCGCGCGCCAGGAGAAGTTCGCGAACCCGGCCAGCACGACCTCGGAGCCGGGGTCGGCGGCCTTGAGGGCGCGGTAGGAGGCCTTCAGGAGCTTCACGTAGCGCTTCGCGAAGGGCCGCGGGGACTCCCAGTACGTGTCGATGTTCGGCTCGTTCCAGACCTGCCACTGGCGCTGGGGGTTGCGCGGCAGGTCGGGACGCGCGGCCCAGAACGTGCCCTGGGGCCCGTAGCGCGCGACGAGCGCGGTCAGGAACGCCGTGTAGGCCTCGTCGCCGCGCGGGGGCGAGGCGATCTTCGCCGGATCCTCGCGGTCCCATGCGGGGGCGCGGATGACGACGGGGAGGATCCTGAGGTGGTTCGCGGCCGCCATCGCGACGACGCGGTCGGTGCTCGCCCAGTCGATCGGGCCGTCGCGCGTGGGCTGCAGGTCGGCCCAGTAGACGACGATCCGGATCGCCTCGACGCCGTTCTGCTGCATGAGCGTGCCCTCGCGCGAGATGTCGGTGATGCCCTGGTCGACGAGGGGGCCGTCGGCCATCACGCCCATGAAGCCCTCAGGGACCTCACGGGGAGCGGCCTGCGCGCTCGGAGCGAGCACCAGCGCGACGAGGATGGCGAGCAGAAGTGCGGGCACGAGGGCGGCACGGTAGCTTGCCCGCCCATGACGGGGGCAGCCGGACCACGCGTGGCTCTCGTCCACGACTTCCTCCTGGACCTGCGGGGCGCCGAGCGCGTCTTCCTCGTGCTCTGCGATCTGTTCCCCGAGGCCGACGTGTTCACGGCGGTCTACGACGAGGAGGGGACGGAGGGCCGGTTCGCGCACAGGAACGTCAACACGTCGTTCCTGCAGCGGGTGCGGCCCACCGCGAGGACGTTCCGCGCCCTGCTGCCGCTGTACCCGTACGCGATGGAGGCGCTCGACCTCGAGGACTACGACCTCGTCGTGTCCTCCTCGAGCGCGTGGGCGCACGGCGTCATCACCGGCGACCACGCGGTGCACGTCTGCTACTGCCACAACCCCTTCCGCTACGCCTGGAACGCGCGGGAGCAGGCCCTCGCGGGGCGCCGCGCACCGAGCCGGGCCGCGCTGTCGGTCATCTTCCGCCGCTGGCGCGAGTGGGACTGGATCGCGGCCCAGCGCGTCGATCGCTACGTGGCGAACTCGGAGACGACGAAGGCGCGCATCGGGCACTACTTCGGGCGCGACGCGACGGTCCTCTACCCGCCGGTGCAGACCGAGCGCTTCGCGCCGGGGACGCCGGGCGACGACTACGTCGTGCTCGCCGAGCTCATGGCCCACAAGCGCCTGGACCTCGCGGTGCAGGCGTTCTCGCGCATGAACCGGCCGCTCACCGTGATCGGCGACGGGCCCGACGCGCGTCGTCTCCGGCGCATGGCCGGGCCGACGGTGCGCTTCGCGGGCCGGATCGACGACGGCGAGGTCGCGGCGCGCCTCGCGTCGTGCCGCGCGCTCGTCGTCACCGCGACGGAGGAGTTCGGCATCGCTGCGATCGAGGCGCAGGCCGCGGGCCGGCCCGTCATCGCGCTGCGCGCCGGCGGCGTGCGCGAGACGCTCGTGGAGGGCGTGACCGGCGCGTTCTTCGACGAGCCGGACCCGGATGCCCTCGCAGCGGCCGTCCTGGCGTTCGACGACCGCGCGGTCGACCCGCAGGCCTGCGTCGCGAACGCCGAGCGCTTCGGCGTCGCCCGGTTCGCGGAGGGGATCGCCGAGGTCGTCGCCGACGCCCGGCACGCGCCGCGGCAGCACGCGGACGGGCGCGCGCACGCCCGCGCGCGCAGCGCGCCGCAGCGGCGCGGCGCCCGGGGCTGAGCGCGGTGCGCGTCGTCATCGTCGTCCCGTGCCGGGACGGGGGCGCTGGCTGCCCGGGCTCCTGGCGTCCGTGCGCGAGCAGACCCGCGCAGCCGACGGGGTGCTCGTCGTCGACGACGCCTCGCGCGACGACTCCGTGGACGTCGCGCGGGCGGAGGGGGCGGAGGTCCTCGCGCTGGAGCACAACGTCGGCTTCGCCGCCGCGGCCAACCGGGGGATCGCGGCGGCGGTCGACGCGGACGCCGTGGCGCTCGTCAACACCGACGTCGTCCTCGCGCCCGACTGGCTCGCGCGGACGGAGCGGCGGCTCGAGCCGGATGTGGCATCCGTCGCGACGAAGATGGTCGCGCTGCACGACCCGGGGCTCCTGGACGACTGCGGCGACGTGCTGCGCCGCGACGGCGTCTGCGAGCAGCGCGGCCACGGGCGCCGCGACACCGGCGTCTACGACGAGCCCGGCGAGGTCTTCGCGGCGTGCGCGGGCGCCGCGCTGTACCGCCGCCAGGCGGTGCTGGACGCCGGCGGCTTCGAGGAGTCGTTCTTCGCGTACCTGGAGGACGTCGACCTCGGGCTGCGGCTGCGCACCGCCGGCTGGCGGTGCGCGTACGAGCCCGTGGTCGCCCGCCATGCCGGGCAGGGGTCCTCGGCGGCGCTGCGGCGTCCCGTCGGGCGGCTCGTCGCGCGCAACACGCTCCTGCTCGTGGCGCGGCACTTCCCGGCGCGCTGGGCCGGCCCCGTCGCGTACCGCCAGGCGGCGTGGCTGTGGCACGCCGCCCGGAGCGGCCGGCTGCGCGAGCACACCGGTGGGCTGGCGGATGCGCTGCCGCTCCTGCCGGGCGCGCTGCGCGCGCGCCGGGAGCTGCGCGCCGTGGCGCGCCTGCGCGTCGAGGACGTGGTGCCCGACGTGCCCTGGCGCGGCCCGCGCGCCGGCGGGCATCCGGGCAACCCGCGTTAGACCGGGTCGCCCGCCAGCAGCGCGCGCAGGTCCTGCTCGGCCAGCGGCCTGCTCAGGTGGTAGCCCTGCGCGACGTCGCAGCCCCACGATGCGAGCAGGTCCCACGCCTCGGCGGACTCGACGCCCTCGGCCACGACCCGCAGATCGAGGTTGTGGGCCAGCTCGACCGTCGAGCGCACGATCGCGGCGTCGCCCTCGTCCTCGAGGAGGTCGGTGATGAACGAGCGGTCGATCTTCAGCTCGCGCACGGGGAGGCGCTTGAGCATGCCGAGCGACGAGTAGCCGGTGCCGAAGTCGTCCAGCGAGAGCTCGATGCCCAGCTCGGACAGGCGCGCGAGCACGTCCTGGGCGCGCTCGGGGTCCGTCATGATCGTCTCCTCGGTCAGCTCGAGCGCGAGCACGCCCTCCGGGGCGTCCCAGCGCGCCAGGAGGTCGGCGACGTCGTCCGGGAAGCGCACGTCGAGCAGCGTCGCGGCGGAGGTGTTCACCGCCACGGGCACGTGCAGCCCGTCCTCGCGCCATGCGCGCTCGGTGCGCAGGGCCTGGTCGATCACCTCGAGCGTCAGCAGCCGCCCGAGGCCGGAGCGCTCGACGAGCGGCACGAACTCGGCCGGAGGGACGAGGCCGCGCTCGGGGTGCTCCCAGCGCACGAGGGCCTCCGCGCCGAGGATCCGGCCGGTGCGCAGGCAGGCCTTGGGCTGGAAGTGCAGGACGAGCTCGCCGCCGGTGATCGCGGCCTGCAGCTCGGCGGCCAGCGCGAGGCGCTCGCGGCTGTGGCCGTCGCGCTCCGACGCGTAGACCTCGACCCCGTTGCGGTTGGCCTTGGCGTGGTACATCGCGACGTCGGCGTGCCGCAGGATCTCTTCGCGCCCGTCCCGAGTCGGTGCCGGCGACGCCGATGCTCGCCCGGACGGGCAGCAGCAGGTCGTCCAGGTACAGCGGCTCGTCGAGAGCATCGAGCAGGCGCCGCGAGATGGCCAGGCCGTCGGACTCGGTCGCTCCGGGTCCGAGCACGACCGCGAACTCGTCGCCGCCGAGCCGGCTGAGCGTGCCGTCGTCGCCCAGCGCGCGGCCGAGGCGCTGCGCCACCGCGACGAGCGCGTCGTCGCCGGCGTGGTGACCCAGGGTGTCGTTGAGCTCCTTGAAGCGGTCGAGGTCGATCATGAGGGCCGTCACGGCGCCCGCCTCGCACCGAGCGTCGAGTTCGGCGTAGGCACTGCGGCGGTTGGGGAGGCCGGTGAGCTCGTCGGTCAACGCCTGGCGGCGGCTGTCGGCCAGGGCGATGTTCTCGCGAAACGCGATGGCGGCGCGAACGCCGATGAGCGCGATCGCGACGGTCAGCAGAGCCATCGCGACGGGTGTGAGCGTGCCCGCCGTGTCGAGCACGAGCAGGGCCAGCACGACGACGAACAAACCGGTGGGGACCGCCAGCGCGGGCCAGCCGGCGAGCGTCCGCTGCCGCGGTCGCTGCGTGGGCCGCAGCGCCGCCGCGACGAGGCAGGCCGCGCCCATGCTGAAGAGGATCGCGAGCGGTCCGGTCGTCGTGCCCGGCGCCGTGCCGTCGGCCGATCCCAGCGCGAACACCGCGTCGCCGAGCGCGGTCAGCGTCACGCCGCCGGCGATCCGCCACCAGACGCCGCCGGGATGGCCCCCATGCAACACGACGACGCAGATCACGAGCGCCATGAGGACGATGTCCGCGGCGGGGAACGCGATCGTCACGGCGGCGGCCGAGGCCGTGCCGCCGGCGTCCAGGAGCGGCGTGAACACCCAGTGCGCGCCGACCGCGCCGAGCAGCAGGATGCCGACCGCCCCGTCCAGCCAGGTCGCGCGCGGGACCCGGCGCAGGCCCGAGCGGGCGAGCAGGAAGAACGCGACGTACTGGCCGACGTAGAACACGATCAGGCCCGCGTCGGCCGCCGATGGGAACGGCACCTCCTCGCCGTCCGGTGAGATGCGCGTGGCGATGAACTGGCCGACTGTCCACGCGGCCAGGCCGACACCGAGCGCGAGCCACGCCGTGCGGTCCTCCCGCAGGGTCAGCGCGCGCCACAGGACCAGAACCGCCGCGTCGAGCATGAGGAGGAACTGGATCCCCTCGTGCACGTCGATCGGGAGGAGCGGGCCGTGCGTCACCCAGCCCACGCCGAGCACGACGAGGTACACGGCGACGACCGCGGCGAACGCGGTCCACGCGCGGCGAAGGGGGAGGGACAGGCGGGGGTCCGCGAGCATCACCTCCGGCATCGGCGCCCCGCGGGTGTGAGCCAGGGTCGCCTGGACGGGCTTACGACCGTCCAGGCGCCCGGCCGCTCAACTCAGCTCACTCGCTGCGGTCGAGCTCCAGTGCGCAGCCGTTGATGCAGTAGCGCTCGCCGGAGGGGCCAGGGCCGTCCGGGAAGACGTGCCCGAGGTGGCCGTCGCAGGCGCGACAGACGACCTCGACCCGGGTCATCCCGTGGCTGTGGTCCTCACGCAGCTCGACTGCCTCGGCGATGGCGGGCTCGGTGAAGCTGGGCCAGCCGCTGCCGGAGTCGAACTTGGCGTCGGAGCGGAAGAGCTCGGCGCCGCAGCCGGCGCAGCGGTAGACCCCGTCGCCCTTCTCGGTCAGGAACGGACCGGTCCAGGGCGGCTCGGTGGCCTGTCGACGCAGCACCGCGTACTGGGCGGGCGAGAGGCGCTCGCGCCACTCGGCGTCTGACTTCTCGATCTTCTGCGTGCTCATGCCATTCAGTCTAGGACTCGGCATGCTTCGCAGACCGTGGTTCAGCGCTTCGTCATATCTCTCGTCGCCGTCGCCGCCATCGCCTTCGGGATCGTCCGGCTGGGGGACGTGCACGCGTGCGAGGACGCCCAGGCCGACCCGGTCGGATCCGTCGACGCGCTGCTCGCCGAGTGCCACGGCGCGCTGCCCCTCGCGACCGGCAGCGTCGCGCTCGTGAAGGCGGGGAGGACCGCCGATGCGAAGCGGCTCGCCGACGCAGCGGCGCGGCGCCAGCCCGACGACTACATCAGCTGGCTCGCGGTGGCCGGCGTCCGGGCTGCCGATGGGGATCGGGCGGGCGCGACCAGGGCCCGCGAGCGCGCGCGGGAGCTCAACCCGCTCGCTGCCGCGTTGCAGCGTCGCTGAGCAGCAGCCCGGCGCACGCGACCGCGATGAGCGTGAGCGCCGGCATCTCCCAGTCCCAGTCGATCGCGGCGTGGACGAACCACGTCGCCGCGACGGCCGTGGGCCCCGCGGCCAGCGCGGCGTCGGCGCGCAGCGCGTCGCGCGCGCCCACCGCCACGGCTCCGACCAGGGTGAGCAGCAGCGCCAGGCCGACGAGTCCCAGCTCCGTCAGCGTCTCCAGCGGGAGCGAGTGGGCGTCCTTCACGGCCTCGGGGTACGGGCGCTCCTGCAGCCAGACGGGACCGAACCCGCCCGGCCCGAGCCCCTGCAGCGGCTGGTCGCCCGCCGCCTCCCAGGCCACCCGCCAGTAGTCGGCGCGGTTCGAGCTCGCCGAGCCCAGCCGTGCGGTCGTCGCGCCGAATCCCGCCTCGTCGCCGCCGCCCGAGCCCGCCAGGGCGGTGACCACCGGCACGAGGACGAGCGCGGCGACGACCGCGAGCCCGGCGAGGCGGCGTGCCGGGACCACGGGCCACGTGCGCTGCGGCCGGCCGATCGCCAGCCACTGCAGGACGCCGGCCGCGACCATGAGCACGACGAGCACCACGAGGACGACGATCCCCTGGTCCTCGCGCGTCGCGAGGGCTCCCTCGAGCTCGCGCACCGCGTCCGACCGGTTCGCGACGAACGCCGCCACCGCGCCCGGCACGAGCGCGCAGGCGGCCGCGCGCAGCTGGGCCGCGGTCGGCGCGAGGAGCACGACGAGGACGACGCCGACCGCCGCCGCGATGAGCGCCCCGCGGCTGAACGTGAGCAGCAGCCCGACCGTCAGCGGCACCGCCCCGGCCGCCGCCGCGACCCGCAGCGCCCGCGGCCGCAGGGGCTCGCCGGCCAGCCGCACGGTGAGCACCACGCCCAGCGCAGAGAGCGCGCCCATCGCGTTCCAGTACGTCAGCGGCTGGTCGAGCCGCCCGCCCGCGGACGCCGTCGCGGAGAGCTCGACGATCCCGGGAACCAGCCGTCCCGCCAGCGCGTAGCCGACGACGACGACCGTCCCCGCGGCGAGCACGGGCTCGACGAGCCACCGCACCCCGCCGAGCAGCAGGACGGCCGCCGTGAGCGCGCCGAGGTACAGGACGTCGCGCTCGAGATCGGCGCGGGCCGTCGCGGCGAGCTGTGCCCAGCCGCCGGCGATCGCCACCCACGCCGTGAAGGCCGCCAGCGCGCCCAGGGCGACCCACGCCGCCCGCCGCCGCGGGACGGGCGCGCCGAGCGCGACCGCCACGAGCACGAGCGCCCAGGCACCGACGAGCGCGACGAGGCGCGCCTCGTCGAAGTAGCCGCCGCTGGCGAAGGCGAGCGCCGTCGGGCCCGCGAGGGCGAGGATGGCTGCGACGTGAAGGGCTCGATCGCGCACGGTCACGTGAGAGCCGGTGCGGCTGCGACGCCCGAAGGCGTCGCGCCGCTGCCCGGCTGAGCGTCTGGGCGGAAGCGGACGGCACCCGACCCCCCGGCGGGGACCGTCCGCGGCGCGCCCGTCCTCAGACGGTGAGCTCCTCTCCGACGAAGTCCCCGACCGCCGTCACGGCGTCCGCGGACTCGTCGAACAGGAGGTGGCCGACCCCGGGGAGGATCCTGCGCTCCGCCCCCCGGACGTGGTCGGCCCACACATCGATCTGCTCGACCGGGATGATCCGGTCCGCATCGCCCCAGAGGAGCAGGGTCGGCATCGTGAGACGGTGCAGCCAGCGCGGCAGCCGCGGGTCGTAGGGCCGCTCCCACAGGATGCGGGCGGCCGACGTGGTCTCACGGAAGCTGTGCGCGAGGAACTCGGGGGTGGGGGGATCGGGGACCTTCCCCTCGAAGATCGACAGGTCCGCGGCGAGGTACGCGAGGAACTGGTCGCCCGGGATGGTGAAGATGTCCTGCGTCGGGTGCTCGGGGACGCGCAGCCCGAGCGGCGCGGCCAGCACGAGGCGGCGCACGCGTTCGCTGCCGTCGATCGCGAGCGTCGCGGCGAGATAGCCGCCCATCGAGTGGCCGACGAGCGACAGCCTCGCGGATGCCCATGAGGTCGAACACGTCGAGGTAGTGGCGCGCGTAGTCCTCGATGCGCCCGACCGTCGGGTCGTCGGCGGAGAGCCCGAAGCCGGGGTGGTGGGGGACGATGAGCCGGAAGCGCTCGGCGAGCGGCAGCAGGCTGTCGAAGCCCGTGATCGTGCCCGCGCCGTGGAGGAAGACGAGCGGCTCGCCGCTGCCGGCCTCGAGGACGACCGTCTCGACGCCGTTGACGTCGAGCGTCCGCTGCGTGAACGAGGCGGTCACCGGGTCACCGCCGCGACGGTGTCCGACGCGCGCGCGGCGGACCCGCGGGCGCGGATGCGCGGGATGACCTCCTCGGCGAAGAGCGTCATGTTCTTGACGGCCTTCCACTCCGGCATGTCCCCGATCGAGAGCGTGACGAGCAGCCTGCTCGTGCCGGCCTCCTCCGCCCAGTGCGAGAGCAGGTCGGCGACCGTGTCGGGCGACCCGCAGGCGATGCGCCCGATGGCGACCATGTCGTCCCACGTCGCCTTCGTGCCCTCGGCCAGCGCGGTCGACGACGCGCGGCGCAGGTACTCCTCCGTCGAGACGTAGCCCGGCGGCAGGAGGTACTTCGGCGGGACGCGATGGAACCAGGAGAAGAACTGCTCGATGTGCGGCTTGGCCTCGCGGACCGCGTCGGCGTCCGTGTCCGCGACGTACACGATGTTCGTGATGACGACGTCCTCGGGCTTCGTCGCCCGGCCCGCCTCCTCGGTGAGCCGCCGGAACTCGGCGAACGCCTCGAGCTGCTGGCGGATCGGGACGAACACGACGGAGTAGCCGGTCTCGAACTCGACGGCGAGCTGCACCGTCTCCTCGCTGCCGGAGCCCACGATGTACATCTTCGGGTGGGGCTTCTGGAACGGCTGCGGGAACGTGTTGAGGTAGCGGTAGTTGTAGAACTCGCCGTCGTAGCGGCTCGGGCCGGGCGCCGTCCAGGCCTGCTTGATGACCTCGAGCCCCTCGCGGAAGCGCGCGCGTGACGTCGCGGGGTTCAGCTGGGCGGCGTTGGACCAGTACTCCATGCCCGTGCCGAGCGGGAAGCCGAACTCCATGCGCCCGCCCGACATGACGTCGAGCATCGCGTACTCCTCCGCCACGCGGCTGGGCCACGACAGGTTGATCGGCACCCCGGCGACCATGAGCTTGACCCGCTCGGTCTGCGCGACCATGTACGCGGCGCGCACGCTCGTCGCCGGCATGAGGCTGTAGTGCGTGTTGTGGTGCTCGTTCAGCGCGATGGCGTCGAAGCCGAGCGCCTCGCCGAGGCGCAGCTCGCGCGCGAAGCGCTGGTAGAGCGCGTGGCCGCGCTCGGGGTCGAACAGCGTGTTGGGGAGATCGACCCAGACCGACTCGTACTCGTCGGAGTTCTCCGGAACGTCGATGTAGTGGTGATGGTTGAAGAGGTAGAACTGGATGTCGTCGAAGACGCTGGGCACTGCGTTTCCCCTCCTCTCCGACGCGTGCGCTGTGCGCACAGCTGTACCGAGCCCGGACGATCTCAGGTTATACACTCGAACCCTGGTCTTGACAGGGTTTTCCGCGCGCAGCTATTGTTCGCTTGACGTACACGTGTGCGCGTGGCGCACAGATCAGCGGGAGCCTCTGAGAGAGATGGGCCTGAGTCCGGCGAACCCCCGACCTGTGACCGGAACCGTCGTCGTCGGCGAGCCTCTGGAGACCGCCTCGATCGCCGTCGTCGTCGTGCACGGGCGCGACCAGGATCCGCGCTGGATGCTCGAGAACCTCGTGTGGCAGCTCGATCTCCCGCGCGCCGCGTTCGTCCTTCCGTCCGCCGAGAGCGGCTCGTGGTACCCCAACCGCTTCTTCGACCGCGCCGAGGTCAACGAGCCCTGGCTCGGCAACGCGCTGGCGACCATCGGCGCCGCCGTCGCGCTCGCCGAGAACGGCGGCGTGCCGGTCGAGCGCGTCGCGCTCGCCGGGTTCTCGCAGGGCGCGTGCCTGGTCGCCGAGATGCTCGAGCGCGAGCCCCGCCCCTACGCGGGCGCCGCGATCCTGACCGGCGGCCTGTTCGGGACCGAGGACGAGCTGCACGCGCCGCCGCCGCTGGACGGCATGCCCGTCCTCGTCACCGGTCACGTCGACGACAGCTGGGTGCCCGTCCCGCGCGTCGAGCGGACCGCTGAGCTGCTGCGGGAGGCCGGCGCGAGGGTGGAGCTCGCGATCCATGATGATCCGGAGCACCAGATCAACGATGATGAGGTCGCCGCCGTGCGACGGCTTCTCATCGGGACCGGTGCCTGAGCAGGGGAATCGAGGGGGTCAGATGAAGCAGGAGAGCGTCGAGGGTCGTCTGGAGGCGGCTCGCCGCGCGCTCGCGCAGGGAGGGATGGTGGTGCTCGCTCCAGGGGCCGACGGCCCCGGGACCGGGAACCTCCTCACCGCCGCGCGGTACGCGACCCCCGAGTCGGTGGCGACGATGGCCCGTCACGGCGGCGGCCTCGTCCGCCTCGCGCTGCCCATGCGCCGCTGCCTCGAGCTGCAGGTCCTCGCCCACCGCCACACCCCGCACCGTCCGGGAGCCCGCTCCCGGACGCTCGACGAGCACCAGCTGCTGTCCGTCGAGGCGCGCGAGGGCGTCGGCACCGGCATCTCGGCGGCCGACCGCGCCCGGACGCTGCGCGTCGCCGCGAGCCCCGCAGCGGGCGCGCAGGAGCTCGTCTGCCCGGGTCACATCCCGGTCGTGACGCCGCTCGCCGAGCAGATCCCGACGCCGGCCGCCGCGGCCATCACGCTGTGCCGCGAGGCAGGCGCCTGGCAGGCGGCGACGCTCTGCCACATCCTCGCGCGCAACGGCGACGTCGCCACGACCGCCGAGCTCCGCGCGCTGGCCGACGAGCTGTCCGCCCCGTTCGTCACCGCCGACGAGGTCCTGCTGCCCGGCAACGGGCGCCGTCGCCACAGCCCCATCGAGCACGCGCTCATGTCGATCGGTGCCTGACGGCGTGTCCGAGGCCGCGAACCCGCCTCCCGAGCACCTCTCGCCGACCGAGGCGGCTCACTTCCGCAAGGTCCTGGGCCGGTACCCGACGGGCGTGATGGTCGTGACGACCGAGCACGAGGGCGACCGTCAGGGCATGGCGCTCAACTCGTTCATCTCGGTGTCGCTCGACCCGCCGCTCGTCGCGTTCTGCCCCGCACGGTCGTCGTCGACCTGGCCGAGGATGCGCCCCGCGGGCCGGCTCGTGCTGAACATCCTCGACCACGAGTCCGAGGACATCTCGCGCCGCTTCGCCGCGCGCGACGTCGACCGCTTCGAGGGCACCGCGCACCATCCCGCTCCGTCCGGCCTGCCGATCCTGGACGCTGCGATCGGCTGGCTGGACTGCACGCTCGAGGCCGAGCACGACGGCGGCGACCACACGATCGTCGTCGCGCGCGTCGAGGCCCTCGGCCTGCGCGAGGGCGACAGCCTGGTCTTCATGGGCGGCGCCTACGGGCGCTTCTCCGCCGCCCGCAGCTAGTCGCGCACCGGCTCCGGATCCGGCGCGTCGGCGATCCGCTCCCAGCGCTCCGGCTCCGCCACCGCGACCGCCTGCGCCGGGCGCGCCCGCGCGGCCAGCCCGAGGCACGCCACCGCCGCGACGGCCTGCACGGCGAGCACGATCTCCGCGAACGACCGCATGTCGGGATCGCCGCCGCTCAGGAGCAGCGGCTCGGCGATCGCCGCGACCGCGAGCGCCCAGAGGAACGCCGTGCGGTGCAGCGCGAGCATGTACTGCACCGCGAGCGTCGACACGGCCAGGAGCGTCATCGCCAGGCCGAGGATCGGCAGGGCGTCCGCGGCGGTGACGAACTCCTCCCCGAACGCGACGCGCAGCAGGGTCTCCGGCGCGACCGTGAAGATGATGAGCGACGGCACCGCGACGATCGCCAGCAGGCCGAGCGCGCGCAGGAGGACCGGCCGCGGGTCGATCCCCGCCGCCGCCCGCCGCGTCGCCTCGGGGAGCAGGTGCAGCCCGATCCCGATCGCGACCCAGACCACGAGCTTCGCGGCCACGACCGCGGCGGCGTAGGCGCCCGCGTCGGAGGCGGTCATCTCGCGCTTGGCCATGATCACGTCGACGTTCTGCAGCGCCGCGAGCAGCAGGAGGCCGACGATCGGCGCCCAACCGGCGACGACGAGCGTCCGCAGCTCGTGCGCGCGCGCCTTCACGACGGGACTCCGGTCGGCCGCGGCGCGGCGGTGCACCACCTGGACGAGCGCGAGCGAGGTCGCCGCCATCGCCAGCGGCGTCCCGAGGTACGCGCCCACCACGCCTGCCCCGAGCACGACGAGCAGGCATCCGGCGACCAGCCGCCCGACCGCCTCGGACACGACCGACCACCCGACGGGCGCGTACGCGCCGAGTCCCTGCAGCACGCCGCGCTGGAGGGAGAGCAGCAGCCACAGGATGCCGGTCGGGGGCACGCACGCGGCGGCCCACGGCTGCTCGCTCACGCCGACGAGGGAGGCGATCCCCTCGCGCATGAGCGCGGAGGCGATCACGACGCCGACGAGGACGAGCAGCAGCGTCCGCGTCCAGGCGCGCAGGGCCTGCGCCGCCGACGCCGCACCGCCGAGCCGGCCCAGCGCGGTGTCGCGCGCGACGGCGACCTGCAGCGACGATCCCGCGACCGCGAGGATCGTGAAGGTGGACAGGAGCGCGGCCAGCGCGCCGTAGTCCTCGTCGCCGAGCAGACGCGTGAAGACCACCGTCACCACGACGGCGACGGCGTTGGCCGCCAGCGCCGCGACGGCCAGGCCCGCCGCCTTGGCCGTCTCGCTGCCGGCTATCCGCTGCTGCAGCGACCGCACGGCGGCAGCCTAGATGGTCGATCCCGGGCCACTCCCTAGAGTCCGCGTCGTGAAACGCGCCCGCCGACTCCTTCCGTTGACCTGCGCCCTCGCTCTCGCCTTCCCTGCATCCGCGCTCGCGGGCGGGGCCGGCGACGACCAGTACCAAGACCCCTTCGGGGACGACGAGCCCGCGCAGACCCAGAGCGATCCAGCCCCGCAGGAGAGCGCACCCGCCCAGGAGGCCGCACCGCAGGCGGACTCCGGCGCCGCCACCCCCGCGCCGAGCGCCACACCGGCCGCGCCGGCCGGGCCGGCGCTGCCGCGCACCGGGGCCGACGCCGGTCTCATCGCCGCCGGCGGAGGCCTCCTGCTCGCGGCGGGCCTGGCGCTCCGGCGCCGAACCGCCGATGGCGTCCCCCGCTGAGCAGACCGCGTCCGCAGCCGAGACCGAGGCGCTCGGCGCCGAGCTGGCCCGCGAGCTGCGCCCGGGCGACGTCGTGCTGCTCTCCGGCGAGCTCGGCGCGGGCAAGACGACGTTCGTGCGCGGCGCGCTGCGCGCGCTGGGCGTGACCGGCCCGGTCACGAGCCCGACCTTCACGATCGCGCGCCGCTACGAGGGCGACGGCGTCGAGATCTCGCATCTGGACCTGCACCGCCTCGGGGGCGAGCCCGACGAGGAGGACGAGGCGCTGCTCGCCGACGAGGCCACGGCGGCGCGGATCACGTTCGTGGAGTGGCCGGAGATGGGCGGCGAGCTCCCGCTCACCCGCGCGCCGAGGGTGCACGTCCGCCTGGCGCACGCGGGCGGCGACCGCCGCTCGGTGGCCATCGCCGCATGATCGTCCTCGCGTTCGACACCGCCACGCCGCGCACCGCGGTGGCGTTGCAGCTCGACGAGGCCGAGCCGCCCAGCGAGGCCGTGCACGATCCGGAGCCGGGCGAGCGGCCGGGCCATGCGACGCGGCTGCTGCCGCTCGCGGCGGGGCTGCTGGGGGATGCGGGGCTGGGCTTCCCCGACGTCGAGCTGCTCGGCGTCGGCGTGGGACCGGGGACGTTCACCGGCGTGCGCATCGGCGTGGCGACCGCCCGCGCGCTCGCGCAGGCGGGCGGGACGGGCCTGGCCGGCGTGTCCTCGCTGGCGGCTCTCGCGGCCGGCGTCGAGGGGCGCGACGTGCTCGCGGTCGTCGACGCCCGCCGCGGCGAGGCGTTCGTGGCGGGCTTCCGCGACGGCGAGCAGGTCCTGGCGACGGCCGCGCTCGCGCCCGGGGCGCTGGAGCGGCTGGCGACCCCGGCGGGCGGCGGGACCTGGCTGGCCGCGGGAGACGGGGCGGTACGCTTCCGGGACGCGCTGGAACGCGCAGGAGCCACGGTCTTGCCGGATATCGACCCCGCCCATCGCATCTCTGCCGCGGCGACCTGCCGCCTGGCCCGGGCGGCCGGCGCGGGCCCGCGTGAGGACGTGCTGCCGGTCTACGTCCGGGCGCCGGACGCAGTGATGGTCCGCCGACCGTGACGCCGGCGCACCCGCTACGGCGCCTCACGTACGCCGACCTCCCGAACGTCATGGCCATCGAGCGCCGCACGTTCGGCACGCCGTGGTCGCTCGCGATGTTCGTCCTCGAGGTCTCCAAGCCCAGCGGGATCCACCTCGCCGCCCTCCTCGAGGACCGCATCCGCGGCTACGTGATCTGCTCGCGCTACGACACCGTCTGGCACGTCATGAACGTCGCCGTCGACCCCGATGCGCGGCGGATGGGCATCGCGACGAGCCTGCTGGAGGGCCTGCTCGAGCGGATCGACGAGCCGGAGCCACGGCTGACGCTCGAGGTCCGCCAGTCCAACGCACCCGCGATCGCGCTCTACGAGAGGCTCGGCTTCCGGGCCGCCGGGCTGCGCCGCCGCTACTACCAGGACAACGGCGAGGACGCGCTCATCATGTGGCGCACCCCGGCGACGCTCGACGGGCGCATGGACGACGTGCCCAACGCCGGTCCTGTGGCGTTCGGGCCGTGATACTCGCGATCGAGACGAGCTGCGACGACACCTGCGCGGCCGTCGTGACCCACGACGGCGAGGTGCGCTCGAACGTCGTCTCCTCGCAGGGCGTCCACGACCTGTACGGCGGCGTGGTGCCGGAGGTGGCCTCCCGCCACCACCTCGAGCTGGCCAACGCGGTCGTCGACGACGCGCTGCACCGCGCGGGCGCGACGCTCGACGACGCCGACCTCGTCGCCGTCACGACCGGGCCGGGGCTCGCCGGCGCGCTGCTCGTCGGCGTCGCGACGGCCAAGGCGCTGGCCGCCGCGCGCGGCCTCCCGCTCGCTCCCGTCGACCACCTGCAGGGTCACGTCGCCGCGAACTTCCTGCGGCTGGGGGACGGGCCGCTCGAGCCGCCGTTCCTGTGCCTCATCGCCTCCGGCGGCCACACGCTCCTGACGCGCGTCGACGTCCACGACCGCTACGAGGTCCTCGGCAGCACGCTCGACGACGCGGCGGGCGAGGCGATCGACAAGGGCGCGCGTCTGCTGGGTCTCCCGTTCCCGGGCGGGCCCGCGCTGCAGCGCCTGGCGGAGGAGGGCGATCCGGCCGCGTTCGCCTTCCCCACGGCCAAGGGCGTCGCCGGCCTCGACATGTCGTTCTCCGGCGTCAAGACGGCGCTGCTCTACGCGGTGCGCGACCTCGGCGAGGAGGAGGCGGGGCGCCGCAGGGCCGACCTCGCCGCGAGCTACCAGCACGCGATCGTCGAGGCGCTCGTGGACCGCTGCGCGCGCGCCCTGCGCGAGACGGGCCTGGAGCGCCTGGCCCTCGGCGGCGGGGTCGCCGCCAACGGCCCACTGCGCGCCAGGGTGCGCGAGCTGGGCGTCGAGGTCTCCGTCCCGCCGATGGAGCTGTGCACCGACAACGCCGCCATGATCGCCTCGGCGGCGCGCTGGGTGGAGCCGGTCCCGTTCCCCGGCTACCTCGACCTCGAGGCGTACGCGACGGCCCCCCGCGCACGGGCGTGAGCGGGGCGCTCGTCCTCTACGGCCGCCCCGGCTGCCACCTCTGCGACGACGCGCGCGAGATCCTCCTGCGGGTCGGCGCGCCGTTCACCGAGGTCGACATCGAGCGCGACGACGCTCTGCACGCCCGCCTGCTGGAGCGCATACCGGTGGTCACGCTCGACGGCGAGGAGCTGTTCGAGCACTTCGTGGACGAAAGGACCCTGAGAGCTCGCCTGAACGGACTGGCCGACCACGTAGAGTGACGGAACGATGATCGGCGGCGATGTGATCTCACACAGCAACGGCGCCCCGGACGACGGGGTCGCCGAGCGGCTCTCGCTGGGGGTCGCCGCCAGGCTGTCGCGCTACCTGCAGGTGCTCACGCAGGCCAAGAAGATGGGCAAGGAGACGATCTCCTCCCAGGAGCTCAGCGACTACACGCACGTCAACTCGACGCAGATCCGCCGTGACCTGTCGGGTTTCGGCAAGTTCGGCAAGCGCGGCGTGGGCTACAACGTCGACTCGCTCGTCTCGCAGATCCGCAAGATCCTGCGGACCGCGGGCCAGCACAACATCGCGCTGTTCGGCGCCGGCTACCTCGGCCGCGCGATCGCCTCGAGCGACATCTTCGCCGACCACGGCTTCCGGGTCGTCGCGATCTTCGACTCCGATCCGACGAAGATCGGCGAGAACGTCGGCACCGTCGTGGTGCGGTCCGTGGACGACCTGCCCGCGATCGTCGAGGACGAGGACATCGTCGTCGGCGTGCTGGCGGTCCCGGGTCACGCGGCGCAGGAGCTCGCCGACGACCTCGTCGCGGCGGGCGTGAAGATCATCTTCAACTACTCCGAGGCCCTGCTGCAGGTTCCGCCGGAGGTCACCGTGCACACGTCGTCGCCCGCGGTGGACCTTCTCTACGCGCTGTACTTCTACCTGACCTGATCCGCCACGGGATGGGCGCTCCCATCGATCTCGCCTCAGCGCGGGCGACCTTAGAGGCGTCGACGGACTTCACCGTCGGCCTGGAGGAGGAGTTCGCGCTCCTCGACCCCGCGACGCTCGACATGGTGCCGCGCTTCGAGGAGCTCCGAGACGCCGCGGCGCAGGAGGATCCGACCCTCGCGGCCCAGATCACCGGCGAGCTGATCTCCAGCGAGCTCGAGATCGTCTCGGGCCGCGGCGAGGACCTGCACGACGCGATCGCCCGCCAGCGCGACCTGCGCCGCCGGCTGTTCATGCTCGCCCGCTCGCGCGGCATCGCGCTCGGTTCCACGGCGACGCATCCCTGGGCCGACTACCGCGAGCAGCACAACATCGACACGGAGCACTACCGCCGCGTCGTGGAAGGCCTCGGCTACGCGGCGCGCCGCAACAACACGTTCTCCCTGCACGTCCACGTCGGCGTCCAGGGGGCCGACCGCGCGGTGCGCACGGCGGACCGGTTGCGCCCGGTCCTGCCGGCGCTGCTCGCGTACTCGGCGAACTCGCCGTTCGTCGACGGCCGCGACGCCGGCCTGCACTCGGCCCGCACGATGACGTTCACCCGCACGTTCCCGCGCTGCGGCGTCCCGGACGCGTACGGCTCCTGGGCGGCGTACCGCGACTACATCGACCTGCTCGTGCGGACGCGCTCGATCGTCGAGTACACGCAGGTCTGGTGGTCCGTGCGGCCCCACTTCACCTACGGCACGGTCGAGGTGCGCATCTGCGACGCCCAGAGCAGCGCCGCGGAGTCCGAGGCGGTCGCCGCCCTCGTCGTCGCGTGCGTCGCGCAGGCCGCGCGCGACGTCGAGGAGGGAGTCCCGTTCGAGGACCCCGCGGGCCGGTTCGTCGAGGAGAACCTCTGGCGCGCGGTGCGCCACGGGATGGACGGCAACCTCCTCGATCTCGACGCGGGGATCGAGATCCCGGCCACCGCCGCCGTGGAGGCTCTGGCGGAGTGGACGGCGCCGATCCGGGCCGAGCTGGGCATCGAGGCGCCGCGCATCGGCGAGCGCCCGAACGGCGCCCAGCGTCAGATCGCCGCCCGTGCCGCGGGCGCAGATCTCCGAGAGGTCTACGCTTCCACCGTTCGCGAGACGGCCGAGACGTACGGTCTGGCCGCAGAGGTGAGGCAATGAGCACGCAGGGACCGCAACCGAACGAGGAGGAGCTGCGCGCCGCCTACGAGGCGGAGCTCAAGCGCCTGAGGGTCGAGGACGTCCTCGTCCAGACGGTCGTGTCGCTTCTCAACCTGGGTGGGCGCAAGGCAGGCCTCGCGCCCGGCACGGAGGACGAGCGCGACCCCGAGCAGCTGCGGCTGGCGATCGAGGGGGCGCGGGCGCTCCTGCCGCTCGTCGAGCCCGTGCTCGGCGCGGAGGCGTCGCAGGTCCGCGAGATCCTCTCCCAGCTGCAGATGACGTACGCGCAGACGCGCGGCGCGGCGCCGCGCGTCGCCCGGCCGGCCGGGCGCGGACGCGCCGCCGGAGCCGCCCGCGCCCGAGGGTGGTCCGGGGTCGGCGCAGGGGTCCGGACGGCTCTGGATCCCGGGCCAATAGCGCCCCGCGACGCCTCCGTCGGCTCGCGCCTATAGAATCCCGCGGCCCTTGGGGGGTCGTGTGTCCTGCCCGTATGCCGGGTCGGCATGGGCGCGACCCCCATCTGAAGAAACTTCGCGGAGGAACCCTTGAGTGATTTCCTGACCGACCACGGGGTCGTCGTCGCCCTCGTGTGCGCCGGTCTTGCGCTTGTGTACGGCGTCGTCACGACGCGGAGCCTGCTGGCTCTGTCGCCGGGCAACGAGCGCATGGTGGCCATCTCGCGCGCCGTCCAGGAGGGCGCACAGGCCTATCTTCGCCGGCAGTACCTGACGATCGCCGTCGTCGGCGTCGTCCTGTTCATCATCCTCATCCCGCTGCAGAACATCGAGGTCGCGATCGGCTTCGCCATCGGCGGCTTCGCGTCCGCGGCGGCGGGCTTCATCGGGATGAACGTCTCGGTCCGCGCGAACGCGCGCGTGGCCGAGGCCGGCCGCAGCGGCATCCCCGCGGCGCTCTCCGCAGCGTTCCGCGGCGGCGCGATCACCGGCCTGCTCGTCGTCGGCCTCGCGCTCTTCGGCGTCGCGGGCTACTACGGCGTGCTGACCTGGATCTTCGACGTCAACCAGGAGGAGGCCATCAAGGCCCTCGTCGGCCTGGGCTTCGGCGGCTCGCTGATCTCGGTGTTCGCCCGACTCGGCGGCGGCATCTTCACGAAGGGCGCCGACGTCGGCGCCGACCTCGTCGGCAAGATCGAGGCCGGCATCCCCGAGGACGACCCGCGCAACCCGGCGGTCATCGCCGACAACGTCGGCGACAACGTCGGCGACTGCGCCGGCATGGCGGCCGACCTGTTCGAGACCTACGCGGTCACCGCGGTCGCGGTCATGCTCCTCGGCTACCTGTCGTTCTCCCGCCTGGACGCCACCAACGTCGCGCTGTACCCGCTGATCATCGGCGGCGTCGCGATCATCGCGTCGATCATCGGCACGTACGCCGTGCGCGGCGTCAACGTCGAGCGGGCGCTGTACCAGGGTCTGGTCGTGTCGGGCGTGATCGCCGCGATCGCCTTCCTGCCGGTCACGAACTGGCTCATGGACGACATCCGCCCGCGCGCCGGCGACCTCGCCGTCGCCGTGCCGTCGGCGACGGACCTGTGGCTCTGCTCGCTCGTCGGCCTGGCGGTCACGGCGCTGCTGTTCGTCATCACCGACTACTACACGTCGACGCGCTTCTCGCCCGTGAAGTCCACGGCGCGCGCCTCGCAGACGGGTCACGCGACGAACATCATCCAGGGCCTCGCCCAGGGCATGCAGGCCACGGCGCTCCCCGCGCTGGTGCTCGCGCTCGGCATCCTGGCCGCCAACGAGCTGGCCGGGATCTACGGCATCGGCGTCGCGGTCATGGGGCAGCTGTCGCTCTGTGGCCTCATCGTCGCGCTCGACGCGTTCGGCCCGATCACGGACAACGCGGGCGGCATCGCCGAGATGGCGGACATGCCCGAGGAGGTCCGCAACGTGACCGATCCGCTCGACGCGGTCGGCAACACGACGAAGGCGGTCACCAAGGGCTACGCGATCGGCTCGGCCGTGCTCGCGGCGCTCGTGCTGTTCGCGGCGTTCCGCATCGAGCTGCAGGACGAGCTGGGCCACATCGTCTCGTTCCAGATCGACGATCCGGACGTGCTCATCGGCCTGCTCATCGGCGGCCTCATGGTGTACCTGTTCGCCGCGCTCTCGATGGAGGCGGTGGGCCGCGCAGGCGGCGCCGTGGTCGAGGAGGTGCGCCGCCAGTTCCGCGAGAAGCCGGGGATCATGGAGGGCACCGACCAGCCCGACTACGCGCGGGCGGTCGACATCGTCACGCGCTCCGCGCAGCGGGAGATGATCATCCCGTCGCTCATCCCGATCGTGTTCACGGTCGTCGTCGGCGTCCTCTCCTACAAGGCGCTCGGCGGCCTGCTCATCGGCGTCATCGTGGTGGGCCTGTTCCTCGCCGTCTCCATGACCGCCGGCGGCGGCGCGTGGGACAACGCGAAGAAGCTCATCGAGGACGGCGCGTTCGGCGGCAAGGGCTCCGAGGCCCACGCCGCGGCGATCACCGGCGACACCGTCGGCGATCCCTACAAGGACACCGCCGGCCCGGCGATCAACCCCATGATCAAGGTGGCGAACATCGTCGCCATCCTGATCATCCCGCTGATCGCCTAGAACGATCTCCTGGTGCCGCCCGGAGCCGTTCTGGCACCGGGCGGCGTCAGCATGGCGTTGCGACATGAGCCAAAGTGGTGCCATACTGGCGCCATGGACCTCACGCAGTACGTCACCAACCTGCGCAGCGAGCTGTCCGTCGCCGCCGAGGCCGGTGGGGAGGACGCCCGCAGGCTCGCCGAGCGGCTGACCGCGCCGCTCGAGCCCGCCGTGCGGCTCATGCTCCTCGAGGCGCTCTCGGCGGCCGCGGACGAGATCACGCGCGAGATGGCGCCCGGCTCGGTCGAGCTGCGCCTGCGCTCCGGCGAGCCCGACTTCGTCGTGACGCCGGTGCCCGCCGACACGGGCCCCGAGCCCGAGCCCGACGCCGCGCCGCCGGCCACGGCCGCGCCGGACGCCGACGACGGCGCCATGGTGCGCATCAACCTCCGGCTGCCGGAGCAGCTCAAGAACGGCATCGAGCAGGCCGCCGCCCGCGAGCGGCTCTCCGTCAACGCCTGGCTCGTCCGCGTCGCCGCCGCTGCCCTCGCCGGTGACGGCGACGACGCCCGGCCCCGCCAGCGCGGCGGCCGCATCGGTCAGTCCTACAAGGGATGGGTTCGCTGATGCCCACGTTCGACACCCCCAAGCCCGTCGAGGTCCACATCGACCTCGTCATGGGCGATGTGCGGCTCGTCGCCGCCGACCGCAGCGACTCCGTCGTCAGCGTGCGCCCGAGCGACGCGTCCGACGAGGAGGACCGCAAGGCCGCCGAGCTCACGCGCGTCCACCACGCCAACGGCCATCTCATCGTGAAGGGCCCGAAGCTGCGCTCGTGGCTGAGCCGGCGCGGCGGCGGCTCGATCGACGTGACGATCGAGGTGCCCACCGGCTCCGGCCTGCACGGCGCCGCCGGCGCGGCGGACTTCGCATGCGACGGCGAGCTCGGAGACGTCCGGATCCGTACGGGAGTCGGCAACGTCCGCCTCGTCCGCGTGGACTCGCTCAGCGTGAAGAGCGGCGCCGGCGACATCACCGTCGACCACGCGCGGCGCAACGTCGAGATCACCACGGCGACGGGCGACGTCCGCCTGCGCGAGCTCGACGCGAGCGCCGTCGTGAAGAACTCCAACGGCGACACGTGGATCGGCGTCGCCGGCGGGGACCTGAAGGTCAACGCCGCCAACGGCCCGATCGTCGTCGACCTCGCCCGCGGAACGACCGTGGCGAAGTCCGCGAACGGGGACGTCCGCCTGCGCGAGGTCGTGCGCGGCTCGGTCGTGCTCGAGACCGCGATGGGCGACCTGGAGGTCGGCGTCGGCGAGGGCACCGCGGCGTACCTCGACGTGAGCGCCGCCGCCGGCCACGTGCACAACGACCTCGACGCCTCGTCCGACCCGGGCGCCTCGGCCCAGAAGGTCGAGATCCGCGCCCGGACGAGCATGGGGGACATCGCGATCCGGCGTGGCGGGTACCGCACCCTGGGTGTCACCTGAGAACAAGAAGGACCCCATGGACGTCGACGGCGTCGTCGACGCCCTCAACGGTGCGCTGCGGCTGCAGTACAGGTCCGCGCTCGCCTACACCGTGGCCGCCGGCAGCTTCGTCGGCCTGCAGTTCGTCCCGCTCTCCGAGCAGCTCGGCGCATTCGGGCGATCGGAGCTCGACGACGCGCGGCGCCTCGTCGAGAAGATCGTGACGCTCGGCGGGACGCCCGTGACGGAGCCCGCCGAGGTCCGCTGCCACCCCGACGGCGGCGACGCGCTGCGGTGGCTGCTGGAGATCGAGGAGGAGGCCGTCGAGGCCCTCCAGGACTGCATCCCGTACACGGGCCAGGAGGGCCGGTCCGAGGCGCTGGAGCACCGCCTCGAGCACATGATCATGCGCAAGCAGGAACAGCGCGACACGCTCGCTCGCGCGGCGCGGGAGTCGTGATGTCCCAGCTCTAGACTCCGCCGTCGGTATCACATGGCCGAACGCCGACTGCACGGCCTCCAGCGCGTCCTGGGGGTCAACGCCCTCTTCTCGACGGCCTACGGCAACGTCGGGTCGTCGATCTACTACGCACTCGGCCTCGTCGCGAGCTACGCGCTCGGTCTCACCCCGGTGGTCTTCCTGATCACCGGGGTGTTCTTCTTCTGCACCGCCGCGACGTACGCCGAGGCGACGGCCATGTTCCCCGAGGCGGGCGGCTCGTCGAGCTTCGCGCGCAGGGCCTTCAACGAGTTCGTCTCGTTCTTCGCGGCCTGGGCGCAGATGCTCAACTACACGGTGACGATCGCCATCTCGGCGTACTTCGTCCCGCACTACATCGGCGGGCTGTTCTGGGAGCCGCTGCGCTCGGCGCCGGGCGACATCATCGTCGGCGCGATCGTCATCGCGATCCTCTGCGTCATCAACGTCCTCGGCGCGAAGGAGTCGGCCGGCCTGAACATCGCGCTGGCCGTCGTCGACTTCCTCACGCAGGTGCTGCTGGTCCTGCTGGGCGCCTTCCTCGTGCTCTCGCCGTCGACGCTCGTCGAGAACGTCGACCTCGGCACCGCGCCGACGTGGACGCAGTTCCTGCTGGCGATCCCCGTCGGGATGATCGCCTACACCGGCATCGAGACGATCTCGAACATGGCCGAGGAGGCCAAGGACGAGGGCAAGACGATCCCGGCGGCGATCAACCGCGTGCAGATCGCGGTGTTCGCCATCTACTTCACCCTCCCGTCGGTCGCGCTGAGCGCGCTGCCGGTGTCCTTCGACGCCTCGCGCGGCGAGTACGTCACGCTGCTGGGCCTCCCGGAGGACGAGGGCGGCTACGCGGGCGACCCGATCCTCGGCGTCGTGAAGTCGATCGACCTCGGGTTCCTCCAGGGCCCGGCCGAGCTCTACGTCGGACTCCTCGCCGCGACGATCCTGTTCCTGGCGACGAACGCGGGGATCATCGGGGTCTCCCGGCTCGTCTACTCGATGGGCATCTACCGGCAGCTGCCCGACCGAATGCGGCGGCTGCACCCGAAGTTCGGCACGCCGTGGGTCGGGATCATCATCTTCGGCATCGCGGCGATGCTCATCCTCCTGCCGGGTGAGGCCTCGTTCCTGGGCAACCTCTACGCGTTCGGAGCGATGCTCTCGTTCACGATCGCGCACATCTCGGTCGTCCGATTGCGGATCATCGACCCCGACCGCGAGCGGCCGTACCGCGCGCCGTTCAACATCCGGATCCGCGGCCACGACATCCCCGGGTCCTCCGTGTTCGGCGGCATCGCCACGTTCGCGGCGTTCGTCGTCGTCACCGTGCTGCATCCCGCGGTCGCGATCAGCGGCGTCGTCTGGCTCGTGTTCGGCATCGGCGTCTACGTCCTCTACCGCCGCCATCAGGGACTGGACCTGACGACGACCACGAAGGTGGTCGTCCCGCGGCCGGTCGTGGAGCACGAGGCGGAGTACCAGTCGGTGCTCGTCGCGTTCGACGTCGGGAACTTCAACCGCTCGACGGTCGCGACCGCCGCGCGGCTGGCAGCGCGGCGCCGGCGCGGCATCTACATCCTCGTGACCATCACCGTCCCGAACTCGTCGCCCATCGACGCCCAGCTGCCCGACCAGGAGATGACGGCGCAGGGCATCATCGAGCAGGCCCGGGTGCACTTCGGGCGGCGGGTGAGCGGCCGCTGGACGAAGGTGCGCGCGGGCCAGGCGGGCCGCGTCATCGTCGAGGAGGCGAAGCAGATCCGCGCGCGCGCGATCGTGCTGCCGCTGCCGCCCCGCACGGGGACCACCACGTTCGGCAAGACGGTCGAGACCGTCCTCGCCGAGCGGCCCGCGCGCGTCATCATCGAGGCCGGTCCCTCCGACGGGGCCGGTCTCGGCCCTACGCTCTCCGGTCGTGCCAGACCCGCGTGACGTCCACCGCGCGGCGACGCGGATCCTGTCGGCGATCATGGTCGTGATCGGCGTGCTGCTGCTCGTGCTGACGTTCGCCGGCGGTGGCGGCCCCGTCTCGCTGGGCACGATCCTCGGCGTGCTGTTCCTGCTCGCCGGGATCATGCGGCTGCGCCTCGAGCGGAGCCCGCGCTAGATGTCGTCGCCGTCGTCGCCCCCGCGGACGCACCAGCAGGGCGTCTTCCGGCGCGCGCTGGGCGCGCCGATCATCTTCTCGATCATCTACACGTCGGTCGCGAGCGCGATCTACTTCTCGCTCGGGGTCGTCGCCGACCACGCCCTGGGGCTCACCCCGGTCGTCTACCTCATCGCCGGGCTGTTCTTCGTCCTGACGACGATGACCTACGTCGAGGGCGCCTCGCTGCACCAGGACCGCGGCGGCGCGACGGTGTTCGCCCGCTACGCGTTCAACGAGCTGTGGAGCTTCGTCGCGGGCTGGGCGATCCTCCTCGACTTCCTGATCCTCATCGCGATCGCCTCGCTCTCGGCGACGAACTACCTCGCGACGTTCTGGGGCGAGGCCGGCTCGGGCGCGGTCGAGCTGGTGATCGCGTTCGCGATCATCCTCTACGTCGCGACGCGCAACATCCTGGGCTTCTCGGTGACGCGCTGGAAGCGCATCGCCGCGCTCGTGACCGCGGACCTGGCGCTGCAGCTGCTGATCGTCGTCGTCGGCCTCATCGCGGCGCTGAACATCGACCAGCTCACGGCGTCGATCGACCTCGGCACGACGCCGACGTGGAAGGACTTCATCTTCGCGCTGACGGCCGGGACGGTGGCGTTCACGGGCCTGGAGTCCGCGTCCGGGCTGGCGGGCGAGGTCGCCGTGGGCCGCCGTGGGCTCAAGCGGCTCGTGTCCAGCGCGGCGTTCTGCGTCCTCATCGCCTACACCGGCATCGCGCTCGCCGCGATCTCCGTGCTGCCCGTCGTGGACGGCAGGACGGAGCTCGGGTCCCCGGAGTACATCGAGCGACCGGTCGTCGGGGTGGCGGAGGCGCTGGATCCGCACTGGCTCGCCGTCGGCCTGAAGTACGTCGTGGCCGCGCTGGCGACGGTGACGCTCATCGCCGCCGCGAACTCCGCGATGCTCGGGCTCTCGCGCCTGGCCTACTCGCTGGCCACCAACCGGCAGATCCCGAGCGCCCTCGGGCGGCTGCACGGGACGCGCGCGACGCCGTTCATGGTCATCGGGATCGCCGCGGTCCTGGCCGGGGCGCTCGTCGCGCCCGAGGACCTCGACTTCCTCGTCGGCATCTACGCGTTCGGCGCGCTCGTCGCGTTCATGCTCGCGCACCTCTCGATCCTCAAGCTGCGCTTCACCGAGCCCGATCGACCGCGCCCCTACAGGATGCCGCTGTCGATCCCGATGGGGAACGGCACGCTCGCGCTGCCCGCGCTGCTCGGCGCGATCGTCTCGGCCTGCGCGTTCATCTCGCTCGGCATCCTGCACGAGGGCGCGCGCTACGTCGGCCTCGCGTGGATGGCGTTCGGGATCGTGATGTACGTCGTCTACCGGATCTCCGACGGCAAGCCGGTCCTCCGCCGCGTCTTCGTCCCGGAGGCCGCGCTGCGCCGGGAGGTCGAGCGCGCGGAGTACGGATCGATCCTCGTCCCGATCCTCGGCACGCCGCTGGACGACGACATCGTCCAGACCGCCGGGCGCCTGGCCGCCGACGAGCACGCCGACGAGGCCGAGGGCGAGGGCGCGACGATCGAGGCGCTGTGGGTCTTCGAGGTCCCGATGTCGCTGCCCATCGACGCCCGGCTGCCCGACGCGCAGCTCGAGCAGGCCCGCGCCGCGCTGCGCCGCGCCAAGGCGGTGGGGGAGGAGTACGAGGGCGTGGAGGTGGCGACCGCGACCGTCCGCGCCCGTCAGGCCGGCCACGCGATCGTGGAGGAGGCGCGCCGGCGCGGCGTCGAGGTGATCGTCCTCGGCGCGGAGGAGCCGTCGCGCATCCGCGGGGGCGGGCGGCTGGGTGGCCGCGGCGGCCCGCTGGAGAACTTCGTCGGCGAGGTCACGAAGTACGTGCTCAGCAAGGCGCCGTGCCGCGTGATCCTCACGGCGCCCGCGCGCGAGGACGCCCAGCCGCTGGAGGCCGCCGAGGGCAGCAGCACCTGAGCGCTCGCTCGCTATTGTCCCGCCGCATGATGGTCCTCATCGTCGGGGCGGGCCGGGTCGGTTCCGCGGTCGCGCGCTCCGCGCTCCTGCGCAGGTCACGACGTCTCCATCCTGGACGAGGATCCGCTCTCGCACGAGCGGCTCGAGGTCGGCATGGACACCTCCTGGGAGGACGGCGGCGGTCGCTTCACCGTCGGCACGGCGCTCGAGGTCGAGGCGCTCGAGGCGGCCGGCGTCGGCGAGGCCGACGTGTTCATCGCCTCCACCGACGGGGACAACACGAACCTCGTGATCGCCCAGCTCGCACAGCGGCGCTACAACGTGCCGAAGGTCATCGTCCGCGTGCTCGATCCCGCGCGGTCGGACTGGTACTCCCAGCAGGGGCTGCACACGATCTGCCCGACGAAGTCGGCGATCGCGGAGCTCGAAGGCGTCCTCGGGGCGGTCTCCTAGATGTACGTCCTCATCGTCGGCGGCGGCAAGGTCGGCCTCAACCTCACGCGCGAGCTCGTCGCCAAGGGCCACGAGGTCACCCTCATCGAGGGCGACCGCTCGCTCTACCTGCGCATCGAGCAGGAGCTCGAGCACGCCGTCCAGTACGGCGACGGCACCGAGCTGTGGGTGCTCGAGCGAGCGGGGATCCAGCGCGCCGACCTCGTGGTGGCCGTCACCGGCGACGACGAGGACAACATCCTCATCTGCCAGGTCGCGAAGGAGAAGTACCTCTGCGACCGGATCATCGCCCGCTGCAACAACCCGCGGAACCTCCAGCACTTCAAGCTGCTCGGGATCGTCCCGGCGGTCAGCGCGACGGACCTGATCCTCAACCTCATCGAGCACGAGGTGCCCGGCCACGGCCTCGTCCACCTGCTCGACCTGCCGGACGAGCAGCTCGAGATCATCGAGGTGGAGGTGGTCCAGGGCGCGCCCGCCGAGGGCCGCAGGGTCTCCGAGCTCGGGCTGCCCGACGGGTCGCTGGTGATCTCCGTGCTCCCGCGCGGCGGCGGAGGGTTCGTCCCGAAGGCCGACACGGTCATCAACGTCGGCGACGAGGTCCTGATCGTGCTCGACCCGGGGCTCGAGGAGGACATCACCGCCCAGTTCGCGCCCAACGGCGCGTTCTGAGCGTCAGACGCCGGTGCGCGCGGCGCCGCGGCGTGCGGCCACGGCGCGGTAGATCCCGAGCAGGATCATCACGCCGATGATCGCGCCGATGAGGCCGCCGAGGTCGAACATGGCGTCGTCCCCGATGCCGAGCAGCTCGGTGAAGATGAGGAAGCCGACGACCGAGCCGGCGAGGCCGAGCAGGATCGTGACGAAGAAGCCGCCAGGGTCCTTGCCGGGCATGAGGGCCTTGCCGATGAAGCCTGCGAGGAGGCCGAGGATGATGGCGCCGATCATGCTGGTCAGCGTACTGCGTGTGAGTCGACGTGTTCGGTGGGCAAGGAGACGGTCATGAGCGATGACGGGGCAGCGAACATCGGCGTGGTGGGTCTGGCGGTGATGGGCGCCAACCTGGCCCGCAACCTCGCCGGCCGGGACGGCAACACGGTCGCGGTCCACAACCGCTCGCCCGAGCGGATCCGCCGGCTCGTCGACGAGCATCCCGAGGCCGGCTTCGTCGCCGGCGAGGACATCGACGACTTCGTCGCATCGCTCTCGCGGCCGCGCACCGCGATCATCATGGTCCAGGCCGGCGCGGGGACCGACGCGGTCATCGAGCAGCTCGCGGAGCGCTTCGAGGAGGGCGACATCATCGTGGACGGCGGCAACGCCAACTTCCACGACACCATCCGCCGCGAGCAGGCGCTGCGCGAGCGCGGGCTGAACTTCGTCGGCGCCGGGATCTCCGGCGGCGAGGAGGGCGCGTTGAACGGGCCGTCGATCATGCCCGGTGGCTCGGCCGAGGCCTACGAGACGCTGGGTCCGATCCTCGCGTCGATCGCCGCGGTCGCCGAGGGGGAGCCCTGCGTCACCCACGTCGGCACCGACGGCGCGGGGCACTTCGTGAAGATGATCCACAACGGCATCGAGTACGCCGACATGCAGCTCATCGGCGAGTCCTACGACCTCCTGCGCCGCGTCGGCGGGCACGACACCGACGCGATCGCCGACATCTTCGCCACCTGGAACGAGGGCGACCTCGAGTCGTATCTCATCGAGATCACCGCGGAGGTGCTGCGCCACCGCGACGCAGAGACCGGCGAGCCGCTCGTGGACGTCATCGTCGACCAGGCCGGGTCGAAGGGCACCGGGGTCTGGACCGTCCAGAACGCCGTCGGCCTGGGGATCCCGGTGGGCGGCATCGCCGAGGCGGTCTTCGCCCGCGCCGTCTCCAGCAAGCCGGCGCAGCGCGAGGCGGTGCGCGGCGTCGTCGAGACGCGCCCCGAGCTCGGCACGGCGGGCGACGGCTTCGAGGACGACGTGCGCGCAGCGCTGTACGCGTCGAAGGTCGTGGCGTACGCGCAGGGCTTCGACGCGATCATCGCGGGCGCCGAGGAGTACGACTGGGACATCCACCTCGGGAACATCGCCAAGATCTGGCGCGGCGGCTGCATCATCCGGGCCCGGTTCCTGAACCGGATCGTCGAGGCCTACGAGCGCGACACGCAGCCGGCGACGCTGCTCGAGGATCCCTACTTCGCCGACGTGATCCGCGACGGCGAGGCGGCGTGGCGGCGGATCGTCGCCACGGCCGTGCAGTCCGGCGTCCCGGTGCCCGGCTTCTCCTCGGCGCTGGCCTACTACGACTCGCTCGCGTCCGAGCGGCTGCCCGCCTCGCTCATCCAGGCGCAGCGCGACTTCTTCGGCGCCCACACCTACGGGCGGGTCGACAAGCCCGGCACGTTCCACACCCTGTGGTCCGACGACCGCTCGGAGGTCCGGACCGACGGGTGACCTACAGCCGCGGGTCGACGGGCTCGCTCTCGAGCGCGAGCACGGCGAACACGCACTCGTGCACGCGGTACAGCGGCTCGCGCCGCACGAAGCGCTCGAGCGCCTCGACGCCCAGGCCGAACTCGCGGGCGGCGAGCGAGCGCTTGCGGCCGAGCCCGCGTCCGCGGAGTCGCTCGATCTGGGTCGGATCGGTGTACTCGGGGCCGTAGATGATGCGCAGGTACTCGCGTCCGCGGCACTTGACCCCGGGCTGGACCAGGCCCTTGCGGCCGCGGGCGACGAAGCTCATCGGCTTGATGACGATGCCCTCGCCGCCGGCCTCGGTCAGCGTCTCCCACCACGTCACCGCCTCGTCCTGGCCGGCCGGGTCGGTGACGTCGACCACGCGCCGGTCGGTGCGGCGGAACCACTCGGGATCCGCGGCGACGAGCGCGTCGCAGCGATCGAGGTGCCACGTGTGGTCGCGGTCGACGAAGACGCCGCTCTCGGCGGCGAGCACGTGGAACGGCGCGAGGCGCAGGTCGCCGACGCCGTCGACGGGCCAGACGTAGCGCCGGTACGCCTGCACGTAGCGGTCGACGTGCTCGATGCGGTGGCGCTGACGGTCGAGCAGGTCGTCGACGGCCAGGCCACGGGCGGCGGCCTGCTCGAGCGTGCCGACGGCGGCCTGCAGGCCCGCGCCGGCAGCGGCGCCGACGGCGGCGTACTGATCGAGGATGAGCCCCATCGCCTTCGCCGACCACGGCAGCAGCTCGCAGTCGAGGACGACCCAGTCGGAGCCGAGCTCCTCCCACAGCCCGGCCGCGTCGGCGGCCGACCGGATGCGGGCGAGGGCGGCCTCGGTGTCGTCGTGGTCGTCGAGGAACGGGCGCCCGGTGCGCGTGTAGAGGGCGCCCGTCTCGCCGGTGTCGACGCCGAAGCGGTCGCGCGCGACGCCCGCGTCGCGGCAGACGACGGCGATCGCGCGCGAGCCCATGTGCTTCTCCTGACAGATCACCGTCGGGACGCCGTCGGCACGGAACCCGGCGAACGCCTCCTCGGGGTGCTCGAGCACGTCCGGCCGCTTCGACGTCGCGGTCGGCGACATCGCGGGCGGCAGGTGGATCAGCCAGCGCGGGTCGATGGCGAAGCGGCTCATGACCTCGAGCGCCGCCGCGGCGTTCTCCTCGCGCACGGTGACGGTGCGGGCGAGCCTCGTCTCGACGATGCGCTTCCCGGCGACGTCCTCGACGTCGAGCAGGAAGGCGGGCCGCTGCTCTTCCTGGGGCGGGAGGAACGGCTTGACCGGCTCGTAGTACATGCGCTCCGCGGGGACGGCCACGAGCTCGCGCTCGGGCCAGCGCAGGGCGGTGAGCCGGCCGCCGAACGCGCAGCCGGTGTCGATGTTGATCGTGTTGTTCAGCCACTCGGGCTCGGCGACCGGCGTGTGGCCGTAGACGACCGCCGCCGAGCCGCGGTAGTCGGCGGCCCACTGGCCACGCACGGGCAGCCCGAACTCGTCCGTCTCGCCGGTGGTCTCGCCGAAGAGCGCGAAGTCGCGCACGCGACCGGAGGACCGGCCCTGGTAGCTCTCCTTCATCCCGCCGTGCGCGACGACGAGCCGACCGTCGTCGAGCACGACGTGGCTCACGAGGCCTTCGAGGAAGTCGCGCGCGGCCGCGCGGAACTCGTCGGGCTCGCGGGCGAGCTGGTCGACGGTCTCGGCGAGGCCGTGCGTGAGCTTGACGTCGCGGCCCTTGAGCTTGCGGACGAGCTTGATGTCGTGGTTGCCCGGCAGGCAGATCGCGGTCCCGGCCTCCGCCATGCCCATGACGATGCGCAGGACACGAGGCGCATCGGGCCCGCGGTCGACGTAGTCGCCGACGAACACCGCGCGGCGCCCCTGCGGCGGCGTGACGGTCACCCCGTCGGCGCCGACCGTGTAGCCGAGCCGGCCGAGCAGGCCGACGAGCTCGCCGGCGCAGCCGTGGACGTCGCCGATGATGTCGAACGGGCCGTGCTCGCCGCGCCTGTCCGTCCACAGCGGGGTGCGGACGATCTCCGCGGCCTCCACGTCCTCCGGTGCGCGCAGCACCCAGACGCGGCGGAAGCCCTCTCGCTGCAGGCCCTTCAGCGAGCGACCCAGCTGTGAGCGCTGGTGCTTGACGACGTGCGCGCCGAAGTCGCGGTCGGGCCGGTCGCGATTGCGCTCGAGGCAGATCGCCTCGGGCGTGTCGAGCACGACGGCGACCGGGAACAGGTCGTGCTCGCGGGCGAGCGCGACCAGTGGCTTGCGTGCCTCGCGCTGCACGTTCGTGGCGTCGACGACGGTCAGCCGGCGTCCGGTCAGGCGCCTGCCCGCGATGAAGCGCAGCACCGCGAACGCGTCCTCGGTGGCCGCCTGGTCGTTCTCGTCGTCGGAGACGAGCCCGCGACAGACGTCGGAGGAGAGGACCTCGGTCGGCCTGAAGTGGCGCGCGGCGAAGGAGCTCTTGCCCGAGCCGCTCGGCCCGATCAGGACGACGAGGCTCGGATCGGGGAGCTCGATCCTCATCGCTCGAACACCGCCATCTGCGTGGGCGGCCCGACGTCCGGGTCCTCGGGACCGATCGGGAGATGGCGCACGCGGTACCCGTGCCGGTCGGCGACATCGCTGCTCCAGCGTGCGAACTCCGCGCGCGTCCACTCGAAGCGGTGGTCGGGGTGGCGGAACCGCCCGGCAGGAAGCGTCTCCCAGCGGACGTTGTACTCGCCGTTGGGCGTGGTGACGACGACCGTCGACGGCCGCGCGGACGCGAAGACGTTGCGCTCGGCGGCCGCGAGACGCGGCGGGTCGAGGTGCTCGATGACCTCGACGAGCACGGCTGCGTCGTAGCCGGTCAGCCTGCGGTCGCGGTAGGTCAGGGGGCTCTGCAGCAGCTTGACGCGCTCGCGCTGGGCGTCGGACAGCAGGTCGAGCTTCAGCCGTCGCGCGGCCTGCTCGAGCGCGCGGACCGACACGTCGACGCCGACGACCTCGTCGTAGCCGTCGCGCACGAGGCGCTCGAGCAGCGCGCCCGCCCCGCACCCGAGGTCGAGGACGCGGCGCGCGCCGGACGCCTTGAGCACCGACTCCACGGAGCCCAGGCGCTGATCGCGCAGCGAGACGCGCTCCTCCAGGGCCTGCTCGCCCTCGTCCGCGTCGGCGGCGACCGACGGCATCGCCTCCTCGAGCTGCGCGAGCGCGGGAGCGACGAGCTGCCGCTGGTGCTTGACGTAGCGCCGGACGATGAGGTCGCGCTCCGGGTGGCCCGCCAGCCAGCCCTCGCCGCGCCGCATGAGCTTGTCGATCTCCGCCTGGTCGACCCAGTAGTGCTTGTCGTCGTCGAGCACCGGCAGCAGGACGTAGAGGTGGTTGAGCAGATCCGCCAGGCGCAGCTCGCCGGTCAGGCGGAGCGAGAGGTGGCGCCCGGAGACCGCCGCGGTCTCGACGCGATAGCCCAGCGGCTCGAAGAGGCGGCGCACGAGGTCGTCCCCGCCACGAGCGGGGACCGCCGGCAGCGACGCCTCCAGCGGGATCGGCGACGCGGCGACCTCAGGGCGCTCCTTGCACGTGCCGGCCATCGCGCTCTTGAAGACCCTCAGCATCGCGACGGACAGGAACGAGGACGCGACGTAGGGCCGGTCGTTGACGTACTCGGCCAGCGCGAAGCCGGTCGTGCCGCGCCCGCGCCGCACGAGCCCCACCGGATCGACCTCGAGCAGCAGGGCGGCCGTGCACCGCTCCTCGCTCGCCTCGGGGTAGAACACGTGCGCCGTGCCGAACGGGAGTCCGAAGGACTGCACGCGGTCGGGATGCTTGTGCAGCAGATAGCCGAGATCCGTCCCCGGCCGGTGGGTGGTCGTCACGGTGAGCAGCAAGCGCGAAGACGACCTTCAAGGAGCTGCGGGGCAGGGACTCGAACCCCGAATAACTGTTCCAGAGACAGCCGTGTTGCCAATTACACCACCCCGCACTGGGCGACCAGGAGGATAGCCGAGGGAGCGCGCGGCGGAGCCGTGCACCACAATGCCCGATGTGACCGCGACCTCCACCGACGCCCTCGTCACCGAGCGCCTCGTCCTCCGGCGTCCCCGGGATGCCGATCTCGAGGCGTTCGCGCTGCTCTGCGCCGATCCGGAGGTCATGCGCTACATCGGCACCGGCCGGCCGCTGGACCACGGCACCTCGGAGCGGAGCTTCGCGATCATCCAGTCGCACTGGGCGCGGCACGGCAGCGGCCTGCGCTCGGCCATCTCCCGCGAGGACGGCGAGTACCTCGGGTTCGTCGGGCTCGCGGTCGTGCCGGGCCGCAGCGTGGCGGGCGGCGACACCGAGATCGGCTGGCGCCTGCGCCGCGCCGCGTGGGGCAAGGGCTACGCGACCGAGGGCGCCGTCGCCGTGCGCGACCAGGCCTTCGAGACGCTCGGCATCACATCACTGGTCTCCCTCATCCAGCCCGGCAACGCCGCGTCGGCCCGGGTGGCCGAGAAGCTCGGCATGCGCCCCGACGGTCATGGTCGGGGCGCACACGGCGAGTCCGTCGTCGTTCACCGCCTCACGGCGTGACCTGGAACGATGCGGTGAGCTCCGCGGTCGAGCTGTCGCCCGCGTAGAGCTCGATCGTCCCCGGCTCGACGCGGAACCTCCCTGCGTTGTCGTAGAAGCCGACGTCGCCCTTGTCGATCCGGAACGTGACCTTCTTCGTCTCGCCCGGGGCGAGCGTCACGCGCTGGAACCCGCGCAGGCGGCGGACCGGCTGGGTCATGCTGGCGACCGGGTCGTGCAGGTACAGCTGGACGACGTCGTCGCCCGCCCGCGCGCCGGTGTTCTTGACGTCGACGGACGCGAGCACGCTCCCGTCCGGCTTCATCGTCGACGAGCTCAGGCGCAGATCGCCGACCGCGAACGTCGTGTAGCTGAGCCCGTGCCCGAACGCGTACTGCGGCGTGCACGGCAGCTCGAGGTAGCGCGAGTTGTACTTCTGCGTCGTGTCGCAGGGCCGGCCGGTCGGCTCGTGGTTGTAGTAGATCGGCACCTGGCCGACGGTGCGCGGGAAGGTCACCGGCAGCTTGCCGCCGGGGTTGACCTTGCCGAACAGGACGTCGGCGATCGCGTTGCCGGACTGGATGCCGCCGAACCACGACTCGAGGATCGCCGGCGATGCGGCGTCGACGTCGCCGAGGGCCAGCGGGCGTCCGTTCATGAGCACCACGACGAAGGGCTTGCCCGTGGCCTTGATCGCCTGCAGGAGCTCCTCCTGCCGCCCGGGCAGGCCGATGTCGCTGCGCGCCGCTGCCTCGCCGCTCATGTCGGCCGACTCGCCGAGGACGACGACGGTCGCCTGTGCGGCGTTCGCCGCCGCGGCCGCCTCGCCGAAGCCGGCGTCGGTCTCGCACTTCACGTCGCAGCCCTGCGCGTAGGTGACGTTCGCGCCCGGGACGGCGGCCTTGACGCCGTCCACCACGGTCACGACGTCGTCCGCCTCGCCCTTGCCCGCCCAGGGACCGAGCGGGTCGGCCTTCGACGCGCCGAGTGCGCCGACGACGGCGATCGACGTGAGGTCCGTCGACAATGGGAGGGCGTTGCCGTCGTTCTTGAGCAGCACCATCGAGCGCCCGGCGGTCTCGCGCGCGGCCGCGACGTCCTGCGGCGTCATCGTGCGCGCGGGGATCTGCGCGAGGTCCGCGTACGGCTTCTCGAACAGCCCGGCGCGCAGCTTCACGCGCAGGATCCGGCGCACGGCGTCGTCGATGCGGGCCATCGGCAGCTTGCCGTCGGCGACGAGCTTCTCCCCGTAGTCACGGGCGTAGGTGCTGACCATCTCCGAGTCGACGCCCGCGTTGAACGCCACGCGCGCCGCGTCCGGGCCGTCGGCGGCGACGCCGTGCCCGCACGGGCCCTCGTCGGGTGTCTTCGGCGGGCATGCCCGCAGCTCGGCGACGGCCGTGTAGTCGCTCTCGACGAACCCGTCGAAGCCCCAGCGCTTCTTCAGGATGTCGTTCATGAGGTGGTCGTCGGCGCAGGCGGGGATGCCGCTCACCGCGTTGAACCCGCACATCGCCGTGTCCGCGCCGGCGTCCACCGCGGCCTGGAACGGCGGCAGGTAGAGGTTCCAGAGACGCGATTCGGAGACGTCGGTGGTGTTGTAGTCGCGGCCGCCCTCCGGCTGGCCGTAGGCGGCGAAGTGCTTCGGGCTCGCGACGACCTTGTCGTCGGCGGCGTAGTCGGTGCCCTGCGCGGCCTTCACGCGGGCGGCGGACATGACCGACCCGAGGTACGGGTCCTCGCCGGCGCCCTCCGCGATGCGGCCCCAGCGGGGCTCGTGCGAGACGTCGACCATCGGCGCGTAGATCTGCTTGATGCCGACCGCGGCGGTCTCGCGCGCGGCGATCGTGACGTCGGTCGTCGCGACGTCCGGGTCGAAGCTGCTCGCCTGCGCGAGCGGGATCGGGAACGTCGTGCGGTACCCGTGGATCGTGTCGTAGGCGAAGAGGATCGGGATCTTCAGGCGCGACTCCGTCACCGCCACCTTCTGCAGGTGCGCGATCTTCTCCGGGTCGGTGAGGCTGAAGACGCCGCCGACGCCGTTGCGGGCGTCCTCGTCGGTCACCTGGTTGTCCGCGAGGAGCTGGACCTGGGCGAGCTTCTCCTTCAGCGTCATCTGCTTCAGGAGCGCGTCGACGCGCTTCTCGATGCCCTGGTCCGGCCCGCCGCGCGCGGGCCGCAGCGCGGCGTCGTCGGTCGCTCCGGGTCCGGCGACGACCACGCCGCCGGCGGCGATCGCGATGACGGCGGCCGTCGCCGCCACGAGCACGACCCTGCGTCCCCCTGCACCCATGAGGGTCTCCTCCCGTTGAGCTGGCCGGATCGTGCCCGCGCTAGCGTCCGTTCATGCCAACTTCGTGGCCGTCCCTCGCTTACGACGACTGGAGCGCCACGTGCGACACGCTCCACGCGCACACGCAGGTGCTCGGCAAGCTCTGCGTGGCGCTCGCGCCGCCCGAGCCGCAGCTCCAGCACGCGGCGCTCCGGCTCTCCGCGCGGGGGTGGGAGACGCCTCCGCTGCCGGCGCCCGACGGGTCGGGCGCGTTCGTCGCCGCGTTGGACCTGCAGGCCCATCAGGCCGTGGCCGAGCACAGCGACGGCAGGTCGGTGCGGATCGCGCTGGGCCCCGGTCGGTCGGTGGGGGAGGTGACGCGCGAGCTGCTCGACGCGCTGCGCACGATGGCCGGGTCGTTCGAGATCGCGATGAACCCGCAGGAGGTCCCGTGGACCGTCCCCTTCGACGAGGACGAGGAGCACGCGACCTACGATCCGGCGCAGGTCGCGACGTACTTCGCCGCGGCGACGCAGGCGGCGCTGGTGCTCGCGGAGTTCCGCGCGCCGTACCGCGGTCGCTCGACGCCGGTCAACGCCTGGTGGGGGTCGTTCGACCTCGCGGTGAACCTGTTCTCCGGCGTGCCCGCCGACCCGCCGTCGGACGACTTCATCATGCGCAACGCCATGGACGCCCAGGAGGTCGCCGTCGGGTGGTGGCCGGGCGACGCGCGGTACGGGAAGGCCGCGTTCTACGCGTACGCGCATCCCGCGCCCGCCGGCTTCGAGGCCGCCACGCTGTCACCGGCGGCCGCGCACTGGGACGGGGACCTGGGGGAGTTCATCCTGGACCAGGAGGACGTCGTGACGGCCGCCGACCCGCGCGCGGACGCGGTCGAGTTCGCGCGTTCGGCATTCCGGCACGCGTGCATCGTGTGCGAGTGGGATCCGACGCTTCCGGCGAGCGTCGACGGCGATCCGCCGCCCGTGGTCTAGGGTCCCGCGGATGCGCGCAGCGATCCTCAGGGAGTTCGGGCAGCCGCCCGAGATCGGCGAGTTCGACGACCCGGCGCCCGGCGACGGGCAGGAGGTCGCCGACGTCCTCGCCGCCGGCCTGAACCCGGTCGACATCCTCAAGGCGTCCGGCCACTTCTACGGAGGCAACCCGCCGTTGCCGAGCGTCGTGGGCACGGAGGGGATCGCCCGCCTGGGCGACGGCCGCAACGTGTACTTCGACGCGCCGATCGCGCCCTACGGGTCCTTCGCCGAGCGGACGCTCATCGATCCTGCGCGCACGTACGACGTGCCGGACGGGCTCGACCCCGCGCTCGCGGTCGTGCTCGGGATCGCGGGGCTCGCGGGGTGGCTCGCGATCGACCACCGTGCGCGCATGCGCGCCGGTGAGACCGTGCTGGTGCTCGGGGCGGGCGGCGTCGTCGGGCAGGTCGCCGTGCAGGCGGCGAAGCTGCTCGGCGCCGGACGCGTCGTGGCCGCGGCGCGCTCGCAGGAGCGCCTGGACCGCGCCGTGCAGCAGGGCGCCGACGCGACGGTCCAGATCGGCGCGGTCGACGACCTCGCGGAGGCGTTCCGCGAGGCGGGCGGCGGCGGGGTCGACGTCGTGGTCGACCCGGTGTGGGGCGAGCCCGCGGTCGCCGCCATGGCGGCGATGAACGTGCGGGGCCGCCTCGTGCAGCTCGGGCAGTCGGCGGGCGCGGAGGCGACCGTGCCGTCGGCGCTGGTGCGCGGCAAGACCCTCGACGTGCTCGGCATGACCATCTTCGCGGTGCCGCCGGAGGACAAGCGCGCGGCCTACGAGACGATGGCGGAGCACGCCAACGCGGGCCGGCTGGAGGTCGGGGTCGAGCGCATCCCGCTGGATGGCGTGGCCGAGGCGTGGAAGCGGCAGACGAGCTCGCCGGGGGTGAAGCTCGTCGTCGAGCCGTGATGCCGTAGTGGCCGCGGCCGAGCCGGGCAAGCGGGTCTCCTGGGTCGAGCTCTACGTCGACCTCGTGTTCGTGCTGGCCGTGAGCCAGCTCGCCGAGGTGATCGTCCACGAGCCGGAGATGCACAGCGTCTGGGTCGCGCTCGGCCTGTTCGTCGCCCTGTGGTGGACGTGGATCGGCTTCGCGGTCCTCTACAACCGGCTCGGGGCGGACGTGCCGCGCGAGCGGTTGCTGTTCCTGGCGGGCAGCGTCCCGGTCGGCGTGGCCGCCGTCGCGATCGCCCCGGCGTCGATCGGGGACAGCACGGCCTTCGCGCTGAGCCTCGCCGCGGCGCGGATCGTGCTCGCCGTGGCGCACGTGATGACCGGGCAGGGGCGGGAGGCGCTGCGCCGGCGCATCGTGCAGGCGCTCATGGGGTCGGCCGCGCTCTTCACGATCTCGATCTGGGTTCCCGAGCCGTGGCGCTACGTGCTGTGGGCGATCGCCATCGGCGGCGAGTCGAGCGCGCTGCTGCACGAGGACCGCACCGCGGCCCGCGAGCGGGGCCGCCCGCGCGACCTGCACGCCCTGCGGCCGATCGACGCCGACGAGGCGCTCGATCCGCATCACTTCGCGGAGCGCTTCGGGCTGTTCGTGATCATCCTGCTCGGCGAGGTCGTGGTCGAGGCGGGGCAGGCCGCGATCGACGGGCACGTCGCGACGTTCGACGGCTGGGCCGCGCTCGTCGCCGCGATGATCTTCGCCGCGGCGCTCTGGTGGCTGTACTTCGACGCGGCGGCGGACATCAACCTGCGGGTGCTCGAGGCGTCCGGCGGCTCGCCGACGATGGCGCGGGCGATCTTCGCGGTCGGGCACATGCTGCCGTGCTTCGCGCTGCTCCTGATCGCCGCGGGCATCGGGCTGCTGCTCGAGGAGGACCCGCCGGCGCTGGCCTACACGCTGGCCTCGGTCGGGCTGGGCATCTACCTGCTCGGGACCCGCGTCTTCCTGGCGCCCGGCAACAGGGTGGGCGGCGCGGTGCGCGTCCTGCTGCTCGTCGCGACCTTCGCGCTGCACCGCCTGCACACCGTCATGTCGCCCCACGCGTTCCTGTGGGTCGTCGCCGCCTGGGCCGTCGGGTGTGCCGCCCTGGCCGTGGGCGCGGGGCGGTTCTTCCAGGACCACGGCTTCGGCGAGCCCGCGGAGGCGGACACGGCACCATAACCCGGCGCATCGGCGCTAGGCGAATGTCCGAGTGCCGAACATCACGATCCCGGGCACGGTATGCACGTGCGCCCCCGACCGAGGACCGACGGGAGGATCGAATCCGAGGTCGGGGTGCGGTCGCTGGCGCTCGACCGCACACAGCGCAGCGTGCTGCAGCGACTCGTCATCGATCTCGAACTCGGCGACTGGGCGGCCGACGGGTTCAAGCTCGATCCGGAGGACCCGGAGGAGCAGTTCGCTCGACGGCGGCGAGTGGAGTGCGCGTTCTGGCTCCTCGACGACCTCGGCTGGCACACGGACGATCCGAGGGATTCGTTCGTCGTGCACGTCCGGGACGAGGGGGCGCTCGTCGGCGCGCTGCGCCAGTGGCGCGATTGGCAGATCCAGGCCATCGAGGACGTCCGTCGCGACCGGGAGGCGGGCGTCCCGGTCGGGCGGACGGCTCCCGAGCTGCTCGCGGCGGCCGAGCGGATGGCCGTCGTCGCCGACATGCTCCGCAGCCTGTCGGACGAGCGGTTCCGCTCGGTCCGCGGCGTCTGAGCGCTCAGAGCGCGCCGAGCAGGGCCACGATCAGCGCCACGACGGCGACGGTCGTCGCGGCCAGGACCGTGAGCACCGCGAGGACGACGATCATCGCGGCCTGCCGCGCCCGGCGGGCGACCTGCCGGCCGGCGTGGCGGGTGGGCTCGGGCAGGCGCATCTCGGTCGCCATGAGCAGCAGTGCGCCCGGCAGGCCGCGCCCGTAGGCGGCCTGCTCGGCCTCCGTCACCCAGACACGGCTGCGCACCGCCATCTCGCGTGCCTCGCGGCGGTCGCGCACCGCGAGCCGCGGCAGGCGCGACGCCCGGGTCTCCCAGTAGTCGAGGGCCTCGCGAGCGTCGTCGAGGTCGGCCAGCATGACGGGAATCCTAGCTCCGGTCAGCTCGCCTGCTGGTTCCAGTCGCGGTAGAGGCGCCAGTAGGCGCCCTGCGCCGCGAGCAGCTCGTCGTGTGTGCCCTGCTCTGCGATCCGGCCGTGCTCCAGGACGATGATCCGCCCGGCCTGGCGGATGGTGGAGAGGCGGTGGGCGATGACGATCGCGGTGCGGTTGGCGAGCAGGCGCCGCAGGCCGGCCTCGATGCGGTCCTCGGTGCGCAGGTCCACGTTCGACGTCGCCTCGTCGAAGATGAGCAGCCTCGGGTCGGAGACGAGCGCGCGGGCGAAGCCGATGAGCTGGCGCTGGCCGGCGCTCAGCGACACGCCGCGCTCGCCCACCTGCGTCTCGTAGCCCTCCGAGAGCGCCGAGATCAGCTCGTCCGCGCCGACGGCGCGCGCGGCCGTCCTGACGTCCTCGAGCGTCGCATCCGGCCGGCCGAAGGCGATGTTCTCCCTGATCGTGCCGCTGAACAGGAAGCCCTCCTGCGGCACCACGCCGAGCTGCCTGCGCAGCGACCCCTGGGTGACGTCGCGCAGGTCGTGCCCGTCGACGAGCACGGCGCCCTCGGTCGGGTCGTAGAAGCGCGCGACGAGCTTGGCGAACGTCGACTTGCCCGCGCCGGTGGAGCCCACGAGGGCGACCGTCTGCCCGGGCGGCACGGACAGGGAGATGTCGCTCAGCGCGTAGGTGCCGTCCCCGTAGCGGAACGACACGTCGCGGAACTCCAGGGCCCCGCGCACCCTGGGCAGCTCGATCGCGCCGGGCGCATCGACGAGGTCGGGCTCGACGTCGAGCAGCTCGAAGATCTTGTCGAGCGCCGCCATGCCGGACTGGTAGGTCGTGTAGACCTGGGAGAGCTGCTGGATCGGGTCGAAGAAGCCGTTGAGCGCCGCGACGAACGCGACGAGCACCCCGATCGACACCTCGCCCTGGATCGCCTGGTTGCCGCCGTAGAGCACCACGCCCACCGTCGCGATCGCGCCCGCGAGCTCGACCGCGGGGAAGTAGGCGGCGTTCAGGTTGACCGTCGTCATGTTCGCGTCGCGGTTGGCCCGGTTGAGGGAGGCGAACTCGGCCTTGTGACGCGGCTCCTGGCCGAAGGTGCGCACGACGCGGATCCCCGACAGCGTCTCCTGCAGGTAGGCGGTGATCGCGCCGATCGTCTCGCGCGTGCGGCGGTACGCGTCGGTCGAGACGACGCGGAAGATGAACGAGGCCAGCGCGACGACGGGGATGATGAGGAACGTCAGCAGCGCGAGCTGCACGTCGAGGAGCAGCAGGATCACGATCGTGCCCACGAGCGTGAGCGTCGAGGTGAACAGCGTCACCACCGAGTCGGTCACGAGCGAGTCCAGCGCCTGCACGTCGTTCGTCATGCGCGAGATGAGCACGCCGGTCTGGCGCGTCTCGAAGAACCCCACCGGTTGCGTCTGCAGGTGCCCGAAGATCCGCATCCGCAGGTCGCGCAGCGCACGCTCGCCGACCCAGTTCACGAGGAAGGTCTGCGCGTAGCTCGCGCCCCAGTAGACGACCGCGCTGGCGATGAACGCGACGACCACGAGGTCCAGCGTCGAGAGGTCCTTCGCGATGATGCCGGAGTCGATCGCCGTCTTGGCCAGCGGCGCCGGAGCCAGCGACGCCGCGGTCGCCGCGGTCATCGCGACCACCGCCATGATGGCCCGCCCGCGGTAGGGCCGCAGCATCTCCAGCAGCCCACGGACCTTGCGCCCGCGGCCGCCGCTCTCGCGGATCCTGCGGCGGATGTCCTGCGCGGCGGTCACAGCCCCGCCGCCTGGCGCTCGGCCGGCTTGCGCGTGAGGAAGACCTGGTCGGGCAGGCCCTTCTCGACGATCTCGCGGTACAGCGAGTCGGTCTGCAGCAGCTCGTCGTGGGTGCCCTTGGCGACGAGGCGTCCGTCCTCGAGGACCGCGATCTCGTCGGCCAGCGCGATCGTCGACAGCCGGTGGGCGATGACGAACGTCGTGCGTCCCGCCATGGCCTCGCGCAGCGCCTCCTTGATGTGCTGCTCGGTGGACGCGTCGACCGACGACGTCGCGTCGTCCAGCACGAGGATCCGGGGATCGGCGACGAGCGCGCGGGCGATCGCGATCCGCTGGCGCTGCCCGCCGCTGAGGGTGAGGCCGCGCTCGCCGATCCGCGTGGCGTAGCCGTCGGGCAGCCGCTCGATGAACTCGTGCGCCTCGGCGCGGCGGGCCGCGACCTCGACCTCCTCGTCGGTCGCGTCCGGGCGGGCATAGGCGATGTTGTCCCGGACGCTCGCGGAGAACAGGAACGGGTTGTCGTCGACGATCGCGATCTCGCCCCGCAGCGAGCGCAGGTCGATGTCGCGGACGTCGGCGCCGTCGATGCGGATCGTGCCCTCCGTCGCGTCGTACAGGCGGGCGAGGAGGGCGACGAGCGAGGTCTTGCCCGAGCCGGTGCCGCCGACGAGCGCGAGCGTGGTGCCGGCCTCGACGTGCAGCGTGACGTCGTGCAGCGCCTCGGCGGTGGCGTCCTCGTAGCGCAGGCTGACGTGGTCGAGGCGGACGTCGCCGGCGCCGGCCGGCAGCGGCGGAGCATCGGCCGGCGCGACGAGCTCGGGCTCGCGGTCGAGGATCTGGAACAGCCGCACGCCCGACGCGGTCGCGCGCTGCGCGAGGCCGAGCGCGATGCCGAGCGAGCGCATCGGGCCCAGCAGCGCGAGCAGGTACGTGTAGAAGGCGGTGAAGTCGCCGAGCGACGTGTCCCCGTTGATGACCTGCCGCCCGCCGACGATGAGCAGGAGCGCGAGGCCGATCTGGGGGAGGAAGCCGATGAGCGGGTTGTAGAACGCCGCGATCCGCGTCGAGACCATCTGCTGGGCGAACACGCGGCTCGCGGAGCGCTCGAAGTTCGCGTAGCGGCGGTGCTCCTGCGCGAAGGACTTCACGACGCGCACGCCGCCGATGTCCTCCTCCGCGTTGGCGGTCAGCTCGGCGATGCGCTGCTGGACCTCCTGCAGCGCCGGCCGCGAGCGCCGGCCGTAGCGGGCGGAGACCCAGACGACGAAGGGGACCGGGACCAGCGCGATGACCGCGAGCAGCGGGTCGATGATGACCATCGCGACCGCCGTGAAGGAGATCGTCAGCGCCGACTGCAGGATCCAGACGAGGCCGTAGCCGAGGAAGAACCGCACGGACTGCAGGTCGACGGTCGCCCGCGACATGAGCTGACCGGTCTGCTGGCGGTCGAAGAACCCGAGCTCCAGCGACTGCAGGTGGTCGTAGAGCGTCTGGCGCAGCAGCAGCTCGACGCCGAGCGAGACGCGCCCCGCGACGAGCCGGCGGGCGACGCTGAGGACCCAGCGCGCGATGCCTGCTCCGGCGATCGCCAGGCCGAGCGTGCGCAGCTCGCTGCCGTCCGAGCGCTGGATCGCATCGACCGCCATGCCGGTGAGCGCGGGGATGGCAACGGTCCCCACGGTCGCCGCCCCGGCCAGCACCAGCGACCAGATGACGCCGCTCCGAAAGGGCCGCAGGAACCCGAGCAGCCGCCAGAACGTTCGCACCCCAGGAGTCTAGGAAGGCCGCAGGAGACCCAGGAGGCGCTGGGCCGTCGCGGCCTCGAGGTGGCGCACCCGCGCGCGTCGGCGCGAGCCGACGGCGACGGTGACGTCGGCCAATCCGCGGCGGCGCTGCAGCGGCGTCTGGCGCGTGCCGTGCTCCTGGAGGCGCCGGGTGCTCGCCACGAGCGTCGAGCGCCCGATGTCGCGCGAGCGCAGGACGACGCGCCCGTCGTCCAGGCGCCAGCCCGCCGCGCGGAAGCGCAGCTCGCCGAGACCCGCGGCCAGGACGAGGAGCACGGGGATCGCGGGCCAGCCGTCCCGCCACAGCAGCGCGATGAGGACGCAGGCGGCGAGCGCGAGCAGCACCGGGCCGATGAGGTAGGACCGCCGCGCCCGTGCGGGCGCCGGCTGCAGCGCGTCCAGCGAGCCGGCCAGCGCGGGGACGAAGCGGTCGATCACCGCGGCCGCGTCGCGGCGGCGGACGAGCGGGAAGAGCGTCTGGGTCACGGCGCCCTGCCCGGCGTAGCCCGCGGTCTCGACGCGGAGGGTGGCCAGCCCGAACGGCTCGCGCAGCAGCCCCTCGACCATGCGCACGCCCTGCACGCGGCTGAGGGGGAGGGTCGCCGCGCGGCGCGCGAACAGCCCGCTGCGGGTGCGCAGGCGGTCGCCGTCGCGGACGACCTCGAACCCGGCGAACGTGACGACGGCGCCCGCGATCGACAGCAGCCATGCGAGCGCGATGACGCCCGCCGCGACGAGCAGCCACTGGCCGGCGGTGTCGGGGAGGCCGTCGAACGTCTGGCGCGACACGTTGCCCATGACGTCCTGGCCCGCGGCGGCGATGCCACCGGCGATCGGCAGGAGGACGCCGAGCTGCGGGGCGGTGAGCGCGGCGACGAGGAGGGTCCCCGGTGTGAGGCGCAGCCTGTCGTCGGGCGTCGGCGCCGCCTCGGCCGCGTGCCCGAGCGCGCGCCGCAGCGTCTCCGCGTCGCGGCGGGACACGGCGCGCAGGACGATCTCCGCGTGGCGCCCGCCGCCGGGCGTCTGCACGCGCAGCTCGAGCACGCTGAACAGGCGCTGCAGCGGGCCCTGGGTCGTGTCGAGCGAGGAGATCCGCTCGCGGGGGATGACCTTCTCGTTGCGCGACAGCAGCCCCGTCCTGAGATGGAGCGCGCTCCCGTCCAGCGACCAGGAGGTCGTGTACCACCGCACCAGGCCGGTGACGATGACGAGCACCAGGCCGGCGACGCCGTAGATCAGGCCGCGCGAGCTGCCCGCGCCGGCCCCGACGACGATGGCGATGACGAGCGGGATCGCCATCTCGCGCAGGCTGCGGAGCGCCTCGATGAGGATGCCGGCGGGGTGCATGCGCCGCGGCGTGCGCAGCGGATCGGGGACGACCGCGGCGGGCCCGTCCACCTAGAGCACCTCCGGCTCGAGCGCGAGGTCGGCGATCCGGTCGCGGATGGCCGCGGCGTCGGCCTCGCGGAGGGCGGGGATCTCGGTCGCCCCGGCCGCCGTGTGGAACGCGACGGCCGCGAGGCCGAAGTAGCGCGACACCGGCGTGCGGCGCGTGTCGACGTGCTGGACGCGGACCATCGGGACGAGCGTGCGCGTCTCGATCACGATGCCGTGGCGCAGGTCGATCTCGTCCTCGCGGACCTCGAAGCGGAACCGGGCCATCCGCAGCCGGGGGACGACGGCCGCGGCGACGACCACCGCGACGACCGCCACGCCGGTGATCACGAACCCGAGGGTCCCGCCGAGCGAGGGCGAGCGCGAGAGCGATGACGACCGCGGCGAACGGCACGGTCGACATCAGCACCTCGACGAGGAACAGCCGGAACGCCTCGGGTGCGAGCAGGCGCGTCGGCTCTGGGGTGGGGCGCTCGGGCACGCCCTCAGTGTGACTAGCGGCGCTGCTGCGCTTCGCGGACGTTCGTCCGGAACACCTTGTCCCAGTACGGCGCGCTGATGCCGAAGCCCCGCGTGTCGTCCTGGAAGTGGTGTCGCATGTGCAGCTCGCGCAGGCGCCTGCCGATCGGGTTCGTCGGCACGTAGTGGTGCAGCAGGTAGTGCAGCTCGTCGTAGATCACGTAGCCGGCGATGAACCCCGCGGTCACCGGCATCCACATGTCGGCGCCGAACACCCAGCGGTACAGCAGGGCGAACCCGATCGCGAGCGGGAGCGATGCCAGCGGCGGCATGACGAGCCGCAGCGGGTCGTTCGGGTGCTCGTGGTGCACGCCGTGGATGAGGAAGTGGACCTTCGCGCCCCAGCCGTCCTCGGGCTCGAAGTGGAAGACCACGCGATGGATCCAGTACTCGGCGAGCGTCCACATGAGGTAGCCCGCGGCGAAGAGGCCGATCGCGCCGAGGACCGACGTGCGGCCGATGCCGAGCACGAGCAGCACGACGACCGCGGGCACGTAGATGGCCACGGGGACCAGGTGGTGGACCCGCGTCAGCTTGTCGAGCGACGCGATGGGCAGGAGCGGAGGCGACGCCCGGAGGTGATCGCTCCTGCTGCCGCCCGGCGTCGTGTCGCTCATCGTCCGAAACTCCTCATGTCACGCAGCATCCCAGACCATGCAAACATCGCGTTAGGGTACCCGAACCCTTGGCGGTATCCGGTGCGATCCGGTACACCTCGCAGGGTATGGCGTCGCCGGCTCGCAACCCGACGCGCGAGCGCGTCAACGGCCCCAACGGGGACGGCGAGAAGATATGCCACATCGTCACCGACGAGGACCCGGACACGGCCCTTTGCGGCAAAGATGTCACGGGATGGCCTTGGAACCCGCCGTGGCCCTACTGCGTGGTCTGCCTGGACCTCGCGGGCTACGAGCTGCCGTAGCCCCGCAGCGCGCCTACGCCATCGCCGGCCGGCGGCCGACGCCCAGCCCGTCCCGCCGCGCGACCACGGCGAGCCACGCCAGCCCGCCCACGATCATGGCGACGCTCCACAGCTGCGCGGCGGTCAGCCCGGCGAACGAGTCGGAGTTCCGGCGGATGAACTCCACCAGGAACCGCTCCAGGCCCCCGAGGACCAGGTACAGCGCGAAGATCACGCCCGGGCGGACGCGGTCGCGCAGGTGCCACAGGCCCAGGGCCAGGATGCCCATCGCGAACGTCTCGTAGATCGGCGTGGGGTGGACCTCGGTCGTCGTCGGCACCGTGCCGTCCGGGTACGCCATCGCCCACGGCAGGCTCGACGCCGTCCCGTAGTCGCCGTCGCCCGACACCTGGCAGCCGATCCGCCCGATCGCGTACCCGAGCGGGATGCAGATGCCGGCGATGTCCGCGAGGTGGAGGTTCCGGAACCCGCGCCACTGGGCCCAGACGAGCATGAACACGACGCCGCCGATGAGCCCGCCGTACCAGACGAGCCCCGAGCCGCTGACGAGGCCGGAGAACGTGAACTCGGCCCCGTGCTGGACGACGTAGTAGAGCTTCGCCCCGATCAGCCCGCCGGCGACGGCGACGAGCACCATCTCGTACGCCCACTCGTCCGGCCGGCCGAGCTCCTTCAGCCGTCGTCCGGCGACGAGGCCCCAGGCGATGAAGTTCAGCGCGAAGAAGATCCCGAAGGTCTTCAGCGAGATGCCGAACACGTCGATGTCGGGCTGCACGGGGCGAACCCTAGCTTGGGTCAGGGCGGTTGTAAGGTCCCGGAGCGATGGGCGCCAACACGTTCGCCGGAGGGACGCTGGACCGGGTCGGCGAGCACCGCGCCGACGAGGACTGGGTCCGCGCACGCCTGACCGATCCCACCGCCCGCGCCGTCGTCGTCGGTCGCGAGGGCGTCCTCGTGGCGGAGGGCGACCAGCCGACCGCCGCGCTGCTGTCGCCCACGCTGGACGACACGCCGACGCTGCTCGGCCTCCAGGGCGACACGCCGATCTTCGTCATCGGCCTCGACGAGATCGACCACCCGCCGGGCACCCGCATCGCCGGGCTGCGCGAGACCTCGGCGGCGCTGCCGGGCGCCGACGCCGCGCTGCTCGCCTACGCCACCGCGCTCACCGAGTGGCAGCGGCGCTCGCGCTTCTGCGGCGTCTGCGGCTCGCCGAACCGCCAGGCGGAGGCGGGCCATCTCATGGTCTGCACGGCGCACGGCCATCAGCACCATCCGCGCACCGATCCGGTGATCATCGTGCTCGTCACCGACGGGGACGACCGCGCGCTCATGGGCCGCCAGGCGATCTGGCCGGCGAAGCGCTGGTCGTGCCTCGCGGGCTTCGTGGAGCCGGGCGAGTCGCTCGAGGAGGCCGTCGCGCGCGAGGTCGACGAGGAGTCCGGCGTCGCCGTCTCGGAGGTGACCTACATCTCCAGCCAGCCGTGGCCGTTCCCCGCGAACCTCATGCTCGGCTTCCACGCGACGTACGCGGGCGGCGAGCCCACCACGCGCGACGCGGAGCTCGAGGCCGTCCGCTGGTTCTCCCGCGAGGAGATCGTCACGGCGCACGCCGCGCCCGACATCCCGTGGACCCCGGAGCAGCGCGAGCCGCCCGCGGGCATCGACTTCTGGCTGCCGCCGCGCGAGGCCATCGCGCGCCAGCTCGTGGCGGCCTGGGCCGAGCGGTGACCGTCCTGGCGACGGCCGATGCTCTGCCGGCCGGCGCGCGGCTGCTCGACGTCCGCTGGGAGCTCGGCGGCCCGAACGGGCGCCCCGCGTACCTCGAGGGTCATCTCCCCGGCGCGGTGTTCGTCGATCTCGACGCCGACCTCTCGTCCCACGGCCCGCCCGAGGAGGGCCGCCACCCGCTCCCGGGGCTGCGGGAGCTGCAGGCCGCCGCGCGCGCCTGGGGCCTGAACGACGGCGACCGCGTCGTCGTCTACGACGGCGGCTCGGGCCTCGGCGCCGCCCGCGCGTGGTGGACGCTGCGCTGGGGCGGGGTGGAGGACGTGCGGATCCTCGACGGCGGCCTGCCCGCCTGGGAGGGCGAGCTGGAGACCGGCGAGGTGACCCCCGCGCCCGGCGACATCGTGCTGACCGGCGGCGGCATGCCGACCCTCGGCGCCGACGAGGCGGCGGCCCTCGCGACCGCAGGCGTGCTGCTCGACGCCCGGGCGCCCGAGCGCTTCCGCGGCGAGGTCGAGCCGTACGACCGCGTCCCCGGCCACATCCCCGGCGCGCGCAACGCACCCGCGACCGGCAACCTCGGTCCCGACGGCCGCTACCTGCCGGCGGCGGAGCTCAAGGCCCGCTACGAGGCGCTCGGCGTCCGCGACGGCGTCGAGGTCGGCGCGTACTGCGGATCGGGGATCTCGGCCGTGCAGGACATCGTCGCGCTGCAGCTCGCGGGCTACGACGCCGTGCTGTACCCCGGCTCCTGGTCGGCGTGGTCCTCGGACCCCGATCGCCCGGTCGCGACGGGCGAGTAGCTACTGCCGCGGCCCCATGTCGAGCGTCGCGAGCGCGGCGGCGAGGACCTTCGTCCTCGCCGGGGAGCGTCGCGCTCTCGAGGTTCTTGGCGTACGGCATCGGCACCTCGGCCATCCCGACGCGCTCGACCGGCGCGTCGAGGTCGTCGAAGCACGCGTGCTGCACGCGCGCGGCGATCTCCGCCGTCACGCCGTAGCTCGGCCAGCCCTCCTCGACGCAGAGCACGCGATTGGTCCGCGCGACGGACCCGGCGACGGTCTCCACGTCGAGGGGGCGCAGCGAGCGCAGGTCGACGACCTCCGCCTCGACCTCGTGCTCGGAGGAGAGGTGCTCGGCGACCTTCAGCGCCCGCACGGTCGCGTAGGAGTGCGAGACGATCGTCAGGTCGGACCCCTCGCGCGCGATCTCCGCACGGCCGATCGGGGTCGTGAAGTCCTCGTCGACCGGGACCTCGCCCTTCTCCTTGTAGATCGGGAGGTTCTCGATGACGAGCACCGGGTCCTCGTCGCGGATCGCGGCCTTCAGCAGGCCCTTCGCGTCGCGCGGGTTGGACGGCGCGACGACCTTGAGCCCCGGCACGTGGGCGAACCAGCCCTCGAAGCTCTGCGAGTGCTGGGCGGTGAGCTGGTTGCCGGCGCCGTTGGGCGTGCGGATGACGAGCGGGCAGCCGGCCTCGCCGCCGAACATGTAGCGGATCTTGGCCGCGTGGTTCACGACCTGGTCCATCGCGACGAGGATGAAGTTCAGCGTCATGATCTCGACGACCGGCCGCTGCCCCGCCATCGCCGCGCCGACCGCCGCCCCGACGAACCCCTCCTCGGAGATCGGCGTGTCGCGGATGCGGTCCTCGCCGAACTCGTCGAGCAGCCCGGCGGTGACCTTGTAGGAGCCCTCGAAGACGCCGATCTCCTCGCCCATGAGGAAGACGCGCTCGTCGCGCCGCAGCTCCTCGGCGAGCGCGAGGCGCAGCGCCTCGCGGTAGGTCATCGTCTCGGTCTCGCCGCTCAAGACGCGAGCCCCCGCTCGAAGACCAGGCTCGTCTCCCCGAACGGGCTCCCCGGCCGCATCCGCGCGAACTGCTCCTTGAACCCCGGGTCCCCGTAGACGTGCTCCGCGAGCGAGTCGACGTCGGGCGGATCGCTGTCCTCGGCGAACGCGACCGCGTCCTTCACCGTCGCCTTGGCCTTCGCCCGGAGCTCCTCGAGGCCGTCGTCGTCGACGAGCCCGCGCTCGACGAGCTTGCGGGCCAGCAGCTCGATGGGGTCGTCCTCGGCGCGGTGCTCGGAGATCTCGTCCTTCGTGCGGTAGGCGAGCCCCGCGTCGGCGACCGAGTGCCCGCGGTAGCGGTAGGTCATGAGCTCGAGGACCGCCGGCTCGCGGTCGCGGCGCGCGTTGGCGAGCAGCTCCTCGGAGGCCTCGATGACCGCTTCGAGGTCGTTGCCGTCGATCCGCTCGCCGCGCATCCGGTACGACGCGGCGCGCTTGTACAGCTCCGGCTCGGCCGACGCGCGCTCGACGCTCGTCCCCATGCCGTAGACGTTGTTCATGACGAGGTAGACGATCGGCAGCCGCCAGACGCCGGCGAGGTTCAGCGACTCGTGCCACGCGCCGATGTTCGTCGCGCCGTCGCCCAGCTCGCAGAGCACCGCCTGCTCGGCGTCGCCGCGTGAGATCGAGAGCGCCACGCCGGTCGCGATCGGCATCTGCCCGCCGACGATGCCCCAGCCGCCGAGGAAGTTGCGGCCGACGTCGAGCAGGTGCATCGATCCGCCACGGCCGTGGGCGCAGCCGTCGACGCGGCCGAACAGCTCGGCCATCACCGCCTGGGCGCTGACCCCGCGGGCGAGGGCGAGGCCGTGGTCGCGATAGGAGGCGAGCAGGTAGTCGTCGTCCTCCATCGCCGCGACGGCCCCGACGGTCGCGGCCTCCTGGCCGGTCGCGAGATGGCAGTAGCCGCCGATGCGCGCCTTCTTGTACTGGCGCTCGGCCTCAGGCTCGAACTCGCGGATGAGCAGCATGAGCTCGAGGAGCTCCAGCGGGTCGTGGTCGGGCACGTCCGACACCTACCCCGCGATCAGGCGGTGAGCACGTCGTGCACGAAGCGGACCGCCAGCGCGCCGTCGCCGACGGCGCCCGCGACGCGGTTCGTCGCGCCCGTGCGAACGTCGCCCGCGGCGAACACGCCGGGCCGGACGGTCTCGAGCAGATGCGGCTCGCGGTCCGACAGCGGCCAGGTGAGATGGCCGCTGCACGTGGCCGCCGTCGCTCCGCACAGCAGGTAGCCGGCCGTGTCGAGCGCGAGCATCCCGCCCGCCGCCTCGGTGCACGGCTCCGCGCCGATCATCACGAAGACGGCCGTCGCGGCCACCTGGCGCGTGCTCCCGTCGCGGCGGTCGCGGAGGCTCACGGTGTCCAGCGCGGCCTTGCCGTGGACGGCGGCCACCTCCGTCTCCGTCATGACCTCGATGTTCGACGTGCGCTCGATGCGATCGACGAGGTACTGCGACATCGTCGACTTCAGCGCCGTGCCGCGCACGACGACGCGGACGCTGCGCGCCAGGTGCGACAGGTGCACCGCCGCCTGCCCGGCGGAGTTCCCACCGCCGACGACGATGACGTCCTCGCCGCGGCAGCGCTCCGCGTCGGTCGCCATCGCCCAGTGGTAGACGCCGGCGCCGCGGAAGCGCTCCATGCCCTCGGCGCCCAGCTCGCGCCAGCGCGCGCCCGTCGCCATCACGACGGATCGCGCGAGGACGTGCTGTCCGTCGTCGAGATCGACGCGGACGAGGCTCTCCGGGCCGTCGGCCAGCTCGACGACGCGGTGGAAGCTCGACAGGACGGCATCGAAGCGGCGCGCCTGCAGCGTGGCGTTGCGCGTCAGCTCGACGCCCGACACGCCGGCGGGGAAGCCGAGGTAGTTCTCGATGCGCGTGCTCGTCCCGGCCTGCCCGCCGGGCGCCCAGGCCTCCGCCACGAACGTGCTGAGGCCCTCCGAGCCGCCGTACACGGCGGCGGCGAGGCCCGCCGGCCCTCCGCCGAGGACGACGAGGTCGAAGCGCGTCCCGTCGACCTCCGCGCGCAGACCCAGGGACCGCGCGACCTGCGCCGCGGACGGGTTGCGCATGACCTGCGTCGCGTGGACGAGGACCGGCGTCTCCTCGACCGGGATGTCGAGCCAGCGGAGCATCTCGGCGCTCTCGTCGTCCGTGTCGACGTCGTACCAGTGGACGGGGAGCAGGTTGCGCTCGAGGAGGTCGCGGACGTCGAACGCGCGCCGCGAGCCCCTGGCCGCGATGAGGCGCATCACGCCGTGGCCGCCCTCCTCGTGCCAGCGGCGGCGCGCCAGCATCGTGGCGAAGAGGTGCTCGCCGAGCTCGGGCCACCGCGCCATCATGGAGCGCAGGCCCGCGCGGTCGAAGGCGATGACGTCCGTGGGCTCCACGGCGATGGCCGCGCTCAGCGTCGGCTCGCCGGTGAACGCCGCGATGTCGCCCAGCAGCGTGCGCGCGTCGACCTGCGCCACGTGGACGTTCTTGCCCGGCTTGCGATCCACCAGCTCGACCAGGCCGCGATCGATGACGTAGAACGGCGCATCGCGCTGCGCGTGCTCGTAGAGGATCTCGCCGGCGGCGAAGCTGCGGCGCTCGCCCTGCTCGGCGAGCCAGTCGATCTTCGCGTCGGACAGCCGCGGGAACATGACCTCGTCGGCGAGGTCGGGGAAGTCGGTCCGCATCACTCGCGTCGTGGCCATGGCGCGAGGCTACCGGTGCTTCAGATGTGCTTCTCTTGTCGAGGTTGGGCCGGGCGGCCCGCCCGCCGCCCGGCCTACCTCGTCGCCTGGGCTCTCAGCGAGCGGCGACCGGTAGGTCGCGCATCGCAGCCAGGGCGAGCTTGTCGAGCTTCCCGTTGTCGTTCTTCGGGAGGTCGTCGTGCACGACGACCTTGCCGGGGACCATGAAGTCCTCCAGCCGCTCGGCGCAGTGTCTGCGCAGGATCTTGGGGTCGAGCTCCACGCCGTCCTCGGCGGAGACGTGGGCGATGATCGCCTGGCCGAGCAGGTCGTCCTCGACCCCGACGACGGCCGCCTCGCGGACGCCTTCGTACAGGTAGAGCACCTCCTCCACCTCCTTGGGGGCGACCTTCTCGCCGCGCGACTTGATGATGTCGTCGCTGCGGCCGACGAAGTAGAGGAACCCTTCCTCGTCCTGCCGGAAGAGATCGCCGGAGCGAAGCACGCGGTCGCCGGGCCAGTGGCCGGGCTTCAGCTTCTTCGCGGTGGAGTCGGCGTCCTTCCAGTAGCCCTGCATGACGTGGTCGCCGCGGATGATGAGCTCGCCGACCTCGCCGGTCGGGACGGGCTCGCCGTGCTCGTCCTCGATCCACACCTCGGTGCCGGGGATCGCGACCCCCACCGACCCGGGGCGGATGTCGAGCTGCTCGGGCGGCAGGTAGCAGACGCGCTTGCACTCGGTCTGCCCGTACATGGAGAACAGCACGGCGTTGTTGAAGACCTTGCGCACGGCCGCGACACGCGCGACCGAGAGCGCCGCGCCGGCGTTCGTGAGCAGCCGCAGGTGCGGCAGATCGCGCTCGGCGAGACCGTCGAGGTTGATGAGCACCTGCCAGACCGTCGGCACGCCGGGGAGGACCGTGATCTCCTCGTCGACGATCGCCTGCACCACCTTGCCCGGGAACGTCACGCCGCGCTCGAGCACGATCGTCGCGCCCACGCGCATGGCCATGATCAGGTGGTAGAGCCCGTAGGTGTGCGAGAGCGGGAGGACGCACAGGATGCGGTCCTCGCCGCGCAGGCCGAGGTACTCGATGATCGAGTCGGCCACGAAGCCCATGTTCCGGTGCAGGAACGTGACGCCCTTGGGCAGGCCGGTCGAGCCCGACGTGTAGATGATCGACGCCAGGTCGACGTCCATCGTCTCCGGATAGGCACCCGGCACGTCGACGGGCGTCTCGATCAGCTCCTCGAGCGCCGGCGTGTCCCCGATGCGGCCGCCGACGCCGACGATGTGCAGCAGCTCCGGCGCGCGCAGGGCGGCGTTCTCGACGAGGTGGGCGTTGCGCGCGTCGCACACGGCCACCTTCGATCCCGAGTGCTCGAGGAGGTAGGCGAGCTTCTCCTCCTTGGCGGTCGCGTTCAGCGGCGTGAACGCCGCGCCGGCACGCATGGCGCCGTAGATCGCGATCGCCGTCTCCACGCCGTTGGCGAGCACGACGGCGACGCGATCACCGCGCCGCACGCCGAGCTGCCGCAGGCCGGCCGCGAACCCGTCGACCGCACGGTCGAGCTCGGCGTACGTGAGCCGCCGATCTCCGTAGACGACGGCCGTGCGATCGGCGCTGCGCGCCGCGCTGGCGCGCAGATCGTCGGAGAGGGTCCGGGCGTTCATGACTACGCCTTCTTGCCCTCGATGTAGGCGGCCAGGGCGCCGATGGAGCCGAAGTTCTCCTCGGTGATCTCCACGTCCTGGACGCTGATGCCGTAGCGCTCCTGGACCTCCTCGACGAGCTCGACGAAGCTCAGCGAGTCCATCACGCCCAGCGCCATGAGGTTGTCCGTGTCGGACACCTCCATGCCGGGGTGCATGTACAGGAAGTTCTCCTCGACGTAAGCGCGGATCTCCGCCTTCGTCCCAGTGCCCGCGGTCTGCTCCACGTTCGACATGACTTACACACGCTCCAGTGCCTGATCGATTCCTTGCTTGATGAAGACCTGCGGCTCGCCCTCTTCGGGCGGGAAGACATCGGCGTGCGGGCCGCAGAACCGCTCATGCCACACCTGCGTGGACAGAACCCCGACGAGGGCCATGCCCTCGCGGTAACCGGTCGCCCGGCCCGCGCGGCACCGCCGCACGAGACCAGCGACCTTCGCTGGGTCGAAGAGCCCCGTCGCGTCGAGCATCCCCGGGGAGAGAAGCTCGTCGACCCACTCCGGCGGGTTGCCCTCGAAGAAGGGCGCCGCCTGCGGGGCTCGGTACGGCTGCTTCGTCCGCGCGGCGATGCCGTCGGGCAGCACCGTGCGGGCGAGGTCGCGCACCGCGATCTTGTCGTGGAGCCCCTGCAGCTTCCCATCGGGCTGCAGGCGCACCGAGTGCTCGAAGATCCGGTGATCGAGGAAGGGGTAGCGCGCCTCGACGCCGTGGGCCATCGCCACGCGGTCGGACTGCGGACCGAGCAGGTACGGGCCCAGGAGCGTCGTCACCTCGAGGTACGCCGCCTTCTCCAGCGGGCTCCACCCGGCGAACTCCGGGGGCAGCGAGTTGCGCAGGCCCTCCAGGCGATCCTCCGCGGCGGTGAGCTGGGTGACGTCGGCGGCGTAGAACGCCTTGACGCCGGCCGTCGCCGCCACGCGCGTCTGGTGCGAGAACAGCGGATCGTCGGCCGGGCCGGCCTCGAGGAAGAACTTCGCCCAGGCGGGCCCGCGGGCGGCGCCGGTGGCCTCGAAGTACGGGTAGAGCTCGGAGAAGATCTCCACCGCGTCGTCGGGATTGGCCATGGCCGCGTTGCGCGCGACGACCTCCTTGAAGAGGTCGTAGCCCCAGTACAGCTCGTCCGCGCCCTCGCCCGTCGCCACGACCGTGATGCCCTGCTCCCGCGTCGCCTTGGCGAGCAGGTACAGCGGCACCGGGGCGGTGCGGATGAGCGGGGTCTCGGCGTGCCACACGACGTCGGGGAAGGCGCCGGCGATCTCCTCCGGGCCGACGTCCACGACGTGGTGATCGGTCCCGAGCTTCTCGGCGACCTCGTGCTGGTGCGCACGCTCGTCGTAGTGCGGGTCCTTGAACGCGACCGAGAACGTGCGCAGCTGATGGTCGGAGGCCTGCTTCGCCAGCGCGGTCGTGAGGCTGGAGTCCAGCCCGCCCGACAGGTAGGTGCCGACGGGCACGTCCGCGCGCAGGCGCAGCTCGACGCTCGAGCGCATGATCGGCTCGAGGTCGCCTGCCTCCTCCGTGCGGGGCGTGTAGTCCGGCTTCCACCACGTCCGCTGGGCGACGATCTTGCCGCCCTCCCAGACGATGAGCTCGCCGGGCGGGAGCATGTTCACGCCGCGGAACGCCGAGCGCGGCGCGCGCGGGGCCCAGGTCGTGAAGACGTCGTCGATGCCGCCGAGGTCCGGCTCGGCCGAGACCTCGCCGGAGGCGAACAGCGCCTTGGCCTCCGAGCCGAAGACGATCGTGCCGTCGTCGAGCAGCGTCCAGTGCAGCGGGTGGATGCCGAAGCGGTCGCGGACCAGCGTCAGCCGGCGCGGACCCGGCTCCCACCAGGCGAACGCGAACTGGCCGTTCAGCTTGTCGAGCGCGGCGAGACCGTCGCGCTCCAGCAGGCGGTGCACGACCTCGGTGTCGCTCGTGGTCTCCAGGTTGATCCCGTCACGTGCGAGCTCGGCGCGCAGCTCCGGGTGGTTGAAGACCTCGCCGTTGTAGACGATGAGCGTCCCACCCGCGTCCGACTGCATCGGCTGCCAGCCGTGCTGGATGTCGAAGATGGCCAGACGTGTGGAGACGAAGCCGGCGCTCTGACCGAGCGCCAGTCCGAACCCGTCGGGCCCGCGGTGGCGGACCGCCCGCGCCATCCTGCGCAGGGCGATCTCCTCCACCGGCCGCGCGCCATCCGGGCGCACGATGCCGGCGATGCCGCACATGTCAGCCGGCCTCGCCCGGCTCGATCGTGATCGCGTAGGCGTGGAGGTAGGCCGTCGCGTCGCGGACCCGCTGGATCTGCGCGTACGCGGCCTCGACGCCATCGGCGTCGATGTCCGTCAGCGGCGCGAGCTCGGCGGCGGGCACGTCGTTCTTCTCGCCCCACACGAGCAGGTCCATCCGGTCGTACGGATGGCCGAAGTAGAACTCCTCCTGCGTCTGCGGGATGGAGAACGTCTCCGTGGTCGGCTGACGGCTGGCGATCGGATCGGGCAGCCCGAGGTGACGCGCCATCGCGTACACCTGCGACTTGTAGAGGCCGGCGATCGGCTTGATGTCGGCCAGGCCGTCGCCGCCCTTCACGAAGAAGCCCTGGTCGAACTCGAGCAGGTTGGGCGTGCCGATGACGGCGTAGTGCAGCTTGTCGGCGTACGAGTACTCCATGAGCTTGCGCACGCGCTGCTTCATGTTCGTCGCCGCGATGATCAGCCGGTACGCCTCGGACGGGAAGCGGTGCGTCTCCTGCGTGCCGTCGGGCTTCTCGACGACGAGCGAGAAGACGACGATGCCGCCGGTCGGGGCGGAGCGGACGATCTTGTGCTTCCAGTCGGGCTGGTACTCCGGCACGACCATGCGGATCGCCTCGTCGCGCCAGCGGTAGCAGCCCATGCCCTCGAGGGCGGCGGAGATGTTCTCCTCCGCGGTGGGGGCGCCGAGGTGGTTCGCGAGCATGAGTCCGAGGTCGGAGGACTCGTTGCCCGAGATGTCGCGCTCCGGCAGGCGCAGGAGCTGCACGCGCTTGGGGCCGACGGCGCGCACGGCCAGGGCGGCCGAGACGCTCGAGTCGATGCCGCCGGACGTCGCGACGACTGCGCCACGCCGTCCTAGCGTGCGCAGCGACTCGCGGATCTGCTCGGCGATGCTGTCTGCGGCGGCTTCGAGATCGATAGCCAGGGGGTCGGCGCCATCGAGGATGGCGCGCGGGTTGGTGCTCGCGCTCACTGTGTTCTCCATGGGGGCGGGTCCGTCCGCACCGGGTGTCCCTACCCGGGTGGGCGGCTGCGAGCTAGCTTGGCAGAGCAGGCGGCCGCGCCCCATCGGGCATGTGTCCATCACCGGGTGACCATGGGCGGGCGGTCGGGGGGAATGGGCGTCCAGCGCAGCGTACCCTTCTTCGCGATGCAGCCGAGCCACACAGCCCTGGGCACCTGGAGCGGTGGGCGCTTCATGCACTTCGGCGAGTCCTTGAGCGACGAGCGCCTCGAAGCCCTCCTGCGCCCCGGCGACGGGATCGACACGGTCATCACGGCCGATGCGTACGGCGCGGGGGAGGCGGACCGGCTGCTCGGCCGCGCGCTCCAGGGCGTCCCGAGCGAGAGCTACTCGCTCGTCGGCGCCGTCGGCCACGACTTCTACGAGGGGACCCGCAGGGGCTCGAAGGGCTACCCGCGCTTCACCGACCCCGAGCTGCGCGGCGCGGACGGGTACGCGGACTACCTGCGGATGGCGACGGAGCGCTCGCTCGAGCGCATCGGCGCCTCCGCGTTCGACGTGCTCCTGCTCCACAACCCCGACCGGACGGGCTACAGCAGCCCGGAGGTGTGGGAGGGGATGGCGGCACTGCGCCAGGAGGGGCTCGTCCACGCCCTCGGCATCGCGCCCGGGCCGGCCAACGGGTTCACGCTCGACGTCATCGACTGCCTGGAGCGCTTCGGCGAGATCATCGACTGGGCGATGGTGATCCTCAACCCGATGGAGCCGTGGCCCGGCCAGCTGGTGCTGCCCGCGGCGCGCCGGCACGGCGTGCGGGTGATCTGCCGCGTCGTCGACTACGGCGGGCTGTTCTGGGACGACGTCCGGCCCGGCCATGCCTTCGCGGAGTCCGACCACCGGCTGTTCCGGCCCGACGGCTGGATCGAGTCGGGTCGCGCGCGCCTGGAGCAGATGCGCCCGATCGCCGAGCGCCACGGCCTGACGCCGTTGCAGCTCGCGTGCGCGTGGGACCTCGCGCAGGAGCCGGTGGAGTGCGTGGCTCCCACGCTCATCTCCGAGCCGGACTCGCAGAAGTCGATCGAGGCCAAGCGGGCCGAGCTCGCGGCGGTCCCCGAGGAGGTCGTGCTCTCGGCGGAGGAGGTCGAGGAGCTGCGGGCCATCGGCGACAACACCGGCTCGATGGTGTTGAAGGGCGCGTCGCCCGAGATCGAGCGGCCCGGCGCAGCCGGACCGGTGGTCGGTGGACGACCAGCTCGAGGAGCTTGCCGCGCGCTGGGCCATCGACCCAGCGCGGGACCTCGTCAAGTCGGCATGAGGCGGGCGCTGCTCGCCGCCGGGCTCGCGCGCTGCCGAGCGGACTGCGCGCATCCGAGGCCGGCGTTCTCACGTCATCCCGGCGTCGTCGGGTGCCGACGAGGTCGAGACTCGGCGGCGGCGGTCGTCCCGGCGACGGTACGCAGCGTGGGGCGACGACTAACCGGGTCGCACAGCTACGGGCGCGCCGGCAGCTACCCCGTCGTCGTCTCGTCGTTGAACACCCGGACGGGCATCACCACGACGGACTCGCGCATCAGTGAGGTAGCAGGTGCAGCTCGACAACGGCACGCAGACCATGCGCCAGCGCCTGCGCTGGCGGACCGGGGTGCGGTTCAGCGGCAGGGTCGCGCAGGCCACGCTGACGAACACCATGCCGGTGCTCCAGCGGTACCAGCGCGCGGATCGAATGGGGCGACGGCACGCGCGGCACCGGCACGGTGACGGTCCGCGGCGCCGTGCTCTCGGTCGCGGCCCGGCACACCTGGCGCAAGCCGCTGCGCCGCGGACGGATCGTGGTCACGGTGACCGACGCGGCGACGGGCGGCACGCTGACGATCAGGCGCGCGGTCCGCATCGCCTGATCGCCACTCGCCCGGCCGTCCTCTACGCCGGCTGCATCTCCAGCTGCGGCTTCACCTCGGTCGCGAACATCTCGAGCGTGTTGCGCGACTCGGCCATCGTCATGTCGCCCGCCGGCACCATGAGCACGACGTGGTCGACGAGACCCGGCTCGAGGAAGCCGGCCATGCGCTCGGCGAGCTGCGACGGCGTGCCCGCGCCGAAGGCGATCGCGCCCTCGAGACCCGCCTGGATCGCCTTGAGCGGCGCCAGCGCCGCCTCCTGCTCGTCCTCGTCGATGATGAGGGCGTCGAAGCGGTGCGTCGCGAACGTGCGGCGCTGCAGGCCCGTCATGCCGCGACGGGCGATCTCGAGCGCCTTGTCCTCGTCCTGGTGCAGCGCGACCATCATCGTGGTGGCGACGGTGGGCTCGGAGTTCGGGCCGTCCAGGCGGATGCGCTCGCCCTTGTACTTCTCCCACGCCTCGAGGTAGGCCTCGTAGGCCTCCTGCGAGATCGGGCCGGGCCACATGAGGTTCATGCCGTAGCGGCCTGCCGTCGTGGGGTTGCCGGGGTACCAGAACGGGATCGGCTCCTGGAGGGGGCCGGTCGTCAGCGGCATCGGCGGGAAGTCGAGGTACTCGCTGTTCTCGCTGGAGACCTCGCCGTTGCGCAGCGCCTCGGCGATGATCCCGAGGTAGTCGACGAAGCGCTCGCGCGCCGAGCGGAAGTCGCCGCCGTGCCACGCGTGCTCCACCGGGACCGCGCCGCGGCCGACGCCGTAGTCCAGCCGGCCCTCCGTGAGGTGGTCCAGGACGCAGAGGTCCTCGACGACCTGCACCGGGTGATGCATCGGCAGCAGCTTCACCATCGGGCCGAGGCGGATGTTCTCGGTGATCTGGGACGCCGCCGCGATGAAGACGTCCTGGTTGGGCGCCATCGAGAGGTCCGTGCCGTGGTGCTCGGCGAGGTGGAAGCTCCTGAAGCCGGCCTGGTCGGCCGTGCGGATGAAGTCCAGCCGATCCTTGAAGATCTTGGTGGGCGAGTCCCCGGGGATGCCCTCGATGTGGTCGAACAGCCCGAACGTTGGAGTCTTCACGTAGCGTCCCTCTCGCAGTTGTCTGACGATGTACGAGTTTGCCACGTCATGAGATGAGGAGAGACGTATTCATGAGCGCCACGCTGCCCAGTGCCGTCGACGCCTTCACCGCGGCACTCGGCGCGGACAAGGTCATCACGGCGCCGGACGCGCTGCGCGAGTGGCGTGATCCCTTCCAGCACGAGAGCTCCGACGACTACGCCGCGTCGGCCGTCCTCATGCCGGAGACGGTCGAGGAGATCCAGGCGATCCTCGCGATCGCCAACGAGCAGGGCGTGCCGCTGTGGACGCACGGGCAGGGGCGCAACAACGGCTACGGCGGCCCCGCGCCGCGGGTGAGCGGCTCGGTGATCGTGTCGCTGCGCAACATGAACCGGGTCCTGGAGATCAACGAGGAGCTGGGCTACGCGGTCGTGGAGCCGGGCGTGCGCTGGTTCGACCTGTACGAGGCGATCCAGGCCGGCGGGCACAAGCTGAGCGTCTCGATCCCCGATCTCGGCTGGGGGAGCGTGGTCGGCAACACGCTCGACCACGGGATGAGCTACATGCCCTACGGCGTCGATCAGCAGGCGCAGTGCGGGATGGAGGTCGTCCTCGCCGACGGCACCGTGATGCGCACGGGCATGGGGGCGATGGAGGGCAACAGGGCCTGGCACTGCTACAAGCGCGGCCTTGGCCCGACGCCCGACCAGATGTTCATGCAGAGCAACTTCGGGATCGTCACGAAGATGGGCTACTGGCTCATGCCCGAGCCCGAGATCTACATGCCGCTCTGGCTGCGCGCCCCGAAGGACGACGACCTCGGCCCGCTCGTCGACACGCTGCGCAGGCTCATGCTGGACGGGACGATCCGGATGGTGCCGCAGATCGGCAACGTCGTCGGCGCCGCCTCCGTCATGTCCAAGCGCACCGACTGGTGGGACGGCGACGGCGCGATCCCCGAGGAGACGCTCCAGCGGATGGCCGACGAGCTCGGCTGCGGCAGGTGGATGATGCGCTTCGCTCTCTATGGAGACGAGGCGGTCGTCGACCACCGCTTCGCGAAGATCAAGGACGCGTTCGAGACCGCGATCCCGGGCGGCGCGGTCTGGGGGACGAAGCACGGGCCGGAGGCGTGGCCGACGCTCGACGCGCACGAGCAGGTCCAGGCCGGCATCCCGAACCTCGGCATCAACGCGATGACCGCCTGGTACGGCGGGGAGGAGGGCGGCCACGTCGGCTTCTCGCCGGTCGCGCCGCTCACCGGCCGCGACGCCCTCGCGGTCCGCGACCTCATGCGCCCGATGATGGAGGAGGCGGGCCTCGACTACTTCGCCGGCATCTGCCCGATCAACGGCCGCAGCTTCGCGCACGTCACGCTCATCCTCTTCGACCTCAAGGACCAGGCGCAGAGCGAGCAGGCCTACGCGCTGTCGCGGCGGCTCGTGACGGAGGCGGGCAAGCGCGGCTACGGCGAGTATCGGGCCCACATCGACTTCATGGACCTCGCCTCCGACCAGTACGGGTTCAACGACCACGCGTACCGCCGCTTCAACGAGCGCATCAAGGACGCGCTGGACCCGAACGGCATCCTGTCCCCCGGGAAGTCCGGCATCTGGCCGGCGCACATGCGGGAGGACGCCGGCGGGCGATGACGGTGCAGCTGGACACGAGCGAGGTCGCACCGGCGAAGCGGTCGGCCTTCTGGGCTGCCGGCACGGCGCGCCTGCTCGGTCCGGTCGGCGTCCGCTCGCTCGTGGAGCGGCCGTTCTCGGGGCGGATCCTGGGGCACCACCTCGGGCCGATCGAGGTCTTCCGCGTCGCGGGCGACGCGAACCGCGTCCAGCGCACCGCGGCGGACGTCGCGCTGCTCGATCCGCAGCGCCTCCACCTGAACCTGCTGACGCGCGGGACGCTGCTGGCGGCGCAGCAGGGGCGCTCGAGCCGCCTGCGCGCGGGCGACATCACGAGCTTCGACTGGTCGCGGCCGTTCGTCGCCCAGGCGACGGGGCGCTTCGAGATCCTCGCGTTCACGGTGCCGCACGCGATGCTGGGCGAGGACGCCGAACGCGTCCGGGGACGGACCGCGCTGCGTCTCGGCGGCGACGGCGGGCTGCCGCAGGTCGCGGGGCCGTTCTTCATCGGGATCGCCGCCGGGCTGCACGACGGCAGCATCGATCCCGAGGACCCGGATCTCGCCGACGCCATCGTCGGGCTGGTGCGCGCGCTGCACGGCGAGCGCCAGGCGCAGATGCGCGCCCTGCCGCGCTCCGTCGCGCGCGCCGACGGGCTCCTGCAGCGGATCAAGGACCACATCGACCAGCACCTGCGCGAGCCGGACCTGGGGCCCGAGCGGATCGCCAAGGCGCACTTCATCTCCACGCGCTACGTCCACAAGCTGTTCCAGCCGGAGGGCACGACGGTCTCCGCGTGGATCCGGGCGAGGCGGCTGGAGGGGGCGCGCCGCGACCTCGCCGACCCGGAGCACGCCGGCCTGACGATCGCCGCGCTGGCGGCGCGCTGGGGCTTCAGCGACCCCGCCCGGTTCAGCCGGGCGTTCCGCGCCGTCTACGGCTGCTCGCCGACCGAGGCCCGGGCCGTCGCGACGATGCGCCGGCTCGACTGGGCCTGAGGCGCGTCGCTCGGCCGGGTCGTCCACGCCCCGTAGGCCACGAGGAGCGCGATCGCCGCGACGACGCTGCCGAAGATCTCGAACGTCGTGATGAGCCCGAGCTCCGTCACGAGGATCCCGGCCATGATCGCCGGGACCGAGATCGAGAGGTACGCGACGACGTACAGCGCGGACATCACCTGGGCGCGGTGTTCGTTGGGGATCGCGGCGGACAGCGTCCGCAGCGCCCCGAGGAACGCGACCCCGAAGCCCGCGCCGGCGACCACGCCGCCGGCGAGGAACAGGGCGGTGGAGTCCTCGGCCGCCGACGTGACGATGAGCAGCAGGCCGACGGCGAGCGCCACCGACCCCGCGGCCGCGCCGAGCCACGGCGCCGTGCGCCCGAAGACGAGCTGCGCGGTGGCGCCCGACGCGGCGAGGACGAAGACGCCGACGCCGGCGACGAGGTGGTTCGAGCTGTGGAAGAGCGTCGCGCTCAGCTCGGGGCCGAGCGACAGGAAGAGACCGCCGATCGACCAGGACGACAGGACGCCGAGCGCCGCCAGGCCGAACGTGCGCCGCAGCTCGGGCGGCACGTGCGGGCGCTGCGGCGTGAGGGTCAGCCGGCTGCGGTGCTCGACGGGCTCCTGCATGACGAGAGCGCCGAGGAAGGCGACGGTGAAGAGGATGAGGATCGCGACGTAGGGCAGGACGCGCGGCGCGGGGGCGAGCTGGACGAGCGTCGCGCTCAGCAGGACGCCGATGCCCATGCCGGCGGCGCTGACGACGCCGTTCGTGAGGCCGGCGCCCGCCGGGTCGCGGCGTGGGTGCAGATCGAGCAGCGCCGCGCTCGCGGCGCCGAGGGCGAGCCCGGTCGCGACGCCCTGGATGCCGCGCGCGACGAAGAGCCAGGCGACCGAGCCGGCGCTCATGAAGATCACCGTCGTGCCCATGAGCACGGCCAGGGAGACGAGCAGGACGGGGCGCCGGCCGACGCGGTCGGACACGCTGCCGGCGAGCAGCAGCGCCACCAGGACGCCGAACGCGTACGTCGCGTAGACGAGCGTCAGGACGGCGGGGGAGAAGCCCCACAGCTCGCGGTAGGTCTCGTACAGCGGCGACGGCGTGCCCGAGGAGACGAGCGCGAGGCCGATGACGCCGGCGACGAGGCCGTAGGACTGGCGTTGGGAGAGGCGGATGCGCGACATGTCGATAGTTCCAAACTCTTGGAAGTCTCCAACAGTTGTAGCATGCCCCCCATGGCAACCCCGACCGTCGGCCGCGATCGCATCCCGCATCCGCCCGCGGTGGCGATCGATCTGGCGACCGTCATGCGGACCGTCGGCGATCCGCTGCGGCTCGACATCGTGCGTCTGCTGGCCGATGGCCGCGAGCGCCCGTGCAGCGAGTTGTCCGACGCCCTCGACCTACCCGCGTCGACGGCCTCCTACCACCTGCGCCTGCTCCGCGAGGCCGGCGTGACCCGGACGCGCGCCGTCGGCGTGCACCGCCTCATCGGGCTGCGGCGCGACGATCTCGAGGAGCGCTTCCCCGGCCTCCTCGACGTCCTGACGCGCTAGCAGCCGGGGTCGGCCGCGGCTGCGCCGCAGTCGACGACGTGGCCGGCGGTGGCCCGCTGCAGGAGGTCGTACAGCGCGACGCGCTGCTCGTGGTCGAGCGCGCCCAGCACCTGGTCCTCGACCCCCGCCAGCGTGCGCTCGGCCTGGCCGAGCCGGGCGGCGCCGGCGTCGGTGAGCGCCACGAGGTGGCGCCTGCGGTCCTCCGTCGATCGCGTGCGGGCGATGAGCCCGTCGTCCTCGAGCTCGTTGAGCAGGCCGACGAGGTTCGTGCGGTCCACCTGGAGCGCGGCGGCGAGCGCCTGCTGCGTCATCCCGCCGTGGTCGCGCAGGACCGTCAGCGCGATGAGGTGGCGCGGACGGAGGCCGAGCGGGAGCAGCGCCGACTCCGCGCGTGCGCGGTTGAGCCGCGCGAGGTGGTCGAGGAGCGGCCCCGACGCCCGGGTGCATGCGGAGTGTTCGATGGCCACGAGTCCAGTGTAGGGCTCGCACTCAACGATTCATGTGCTACAACTCATTGGCGCTACACAAACGAGTTGCGAAGGATCACGCCAATGCATCTGCTTCACATCGACTCCAGCATCCAGGGCGAGCGCTCCATCAGCCGCCGGCTGACCGCGCGCGCAGCCGAGCGCTGGCTCGAGGCGCATCCGGGCGGCACGGTCACGTACCGCGACCTGGGTGCGGACCCGCTCCCGCACGTCGACGAGCGGACCGTCGGAGCGCGGATGGTCTCGCCCGACGAGCACACGCCCGATCAGGCGGCGTCGTGGCAGCTGTCGCAGGACCTCGTGGGGGAGATCCGCGACGCGGACACGATCCTGCTCGGCCTCCCGCTGTACAACTTCGGCCCGCCCAGCGCGGTGAAGTCCTGGGTCGACCATCTCATCGCCTACGGACTCTCGATCGACCCGGAGACGCACGAGGGCCTGCTCGGCGGCCGCGACATGCTCGTGCTCGGCGCCCGTGGCGGTGGCTACGGCCCCGGCACCCCGCGCCACGGTTGGGATCACGCGGAGCCGTGGCTGCCGCACGGCCTGAGCCTCACCGGCCTGGAGCCGCGCTTCATCGTCGCCGAGCTCACGCTCGCCGACGTCAACCCGGCGATGGCCGAGCTCAAGCCGCTCGCGGCGGAGAGCCTCGCCGCGGCCGAGACCGCGATCGACGAGCAGTGGGGCGCCGCCGTGGCGGCCTAGAAGACGGGCGTCTCGCGGTAGGAGCCCCAGACGTCCTGCAGCGCCTGCACCATCTCGCCCTCGGTCGCGTGCGCGCGGGTGCACGTCAGGAGCGCGGGCATGAGGTTGCGGCGGTCGTGCGCGGCGTCCTCGCGCAGCGCGGTGAGCGTCGCCTCGACGGCCGCGCCGTCGCGCCGTGCACGCGCGGCCTGCAGGCGGTCGATCTGCTTGCGCTCCAGCGCGGGGTCGATGCGGAGGATCGGCAGGGGCGTCTCGTCGTCGTGGACGTGCTGGTTGACGCCGACGACGACCCGCTCTCCGTGGTCGATCTTGGACTGCAGCTCGAAGGCGGCGTCCGCGATCTCGCGCTGGGGGTAGCTCTGCTTCACCGCGTCGACCATGCCGCCGAGCTCGTCGATCCGGCGGAAGTAGTCGTACGCCTGCGCCTCGAGCTCGTCGGTGAGCGCCTCGACGAAGTACGACCCGCCGAGCGGGTCGGCGGTCGACGCGACCCCGGACTCGTGGGCGACGATCTGCTGCGTGCGCAGCGCGATGCGCACGGCGTCCTCCGTCGGGAGGGCGAGCGCCTCGTCGTAGGAGTTCGTGTGCAGCGACTGCGCACCGCCGAGGACGCCCGCGAGCGCCTCGATCGTCGTGCGGATGATGTTGTTCAGCGGCTGCTGCGCGGTGAGCGACACGCCGGCCGTCTGCACGTGGGTGCGCATGAGCAGCGAGCGCTCGTTCTTCGCGCCGTACGTGTCGCGCATCTCGCGCGCCCAGATCCGGCGGGCGGCGCGCAGCTTCGCGATCTCCTCGAAGAAGTCGATCTGCGCGTTGAAGAAGAAGGACAGCCGCGGGGCGAACGCGTCGACGTCGATGCCGCGCTCGATCGCCTGCTCCACGTAGGTGAAGCCGTCCTTGAGCGTGAACGCGAGCTCCTGCGCCGCGGTCGAGCCGGCCTCGCGGATGTGGTAGCCCGAGATCGAGACGGGGTGCCAGCGCGGGAGCTGCTCGGAGGACCACTCGATCATGTCGCCCAGCAGGCGCATGGCCGGGTCGATCGGGAAGCACCACTCCTTCTGCGCGATGTACTCCTTGAGGATGTCGGCCTGGATCGTGCCGCTCAGGCGGTCGGCGGGCACGCCTGCGTTCTCGGCGGCGACGACGTAGAAGGCGAGCATCATCGCGGCGGGCGCGTTGATCGTCATGGAGACGCTCACCTCGCCGACGTCGATCCCCTGGAAGAGGCGCTCCATGTCGTCGAGCACGTCGATGGCGACGCCCTCGCGGCCGACCTCTCCGAGCGACATCGGGTGGTCGGAGTCGTGGCCCATGAGCGACGGCATGTCGAACGCGGTCGACAGCCCGGTCTGCCCGTGGTCGAGCAGGTAGTGGAAGCGCTCGTTGGTCTCCTCCGCGGTGCCGAAGCCCGCGAACTGCCGCATCGTCCACAGCCGCCCGCGGTACATCGACTCGTAGACGCCGCGGGTGTAGGGGAACTCGCCGGGTCGCCCGATGGCGTCGGGCGACGGGAGGTCCTCCTCGGTGTAGACGCCCTTCAGCGGCACGCCGGAGAGCGTGTCGAGCGGTACGCCGGATGAGATAGTCGGACGTCCGATCATCTGAATCTGGCAGACGCCGCGCGGCTTGTCCACGCGCAAACCGGATTAGATCCGCGGATGACCCAGCATCCGCTCGATCCGCTGTCCGCCGAGGAGATCCGCCTGGTCGCCGCAGCGCTGCGGCGCGAGCACGGCGTGGGGGACGGGTGGCGCATCACGCTCATCGACCTCCACGAGCCGGAGAAGGCGACGCTGCGCGACGGCGCGGCGCGACCCCCGCGCGAGAGCGTCGTGCACCTCTGGAACCGCACGGAGCACATGGCCTACCGCGCGGTCGTGGCGATCGACGACGACCGGGTCACGTCGTTCGAGGCATGTCCGGGCGCGCAGCCGAACGTCACGATCGACGAGTACCACGAGGCCGACGTCGCGCTGCGCAAGGACCCGCGCGTGCGGGAGGTCCTCGCCGCGCGCGGCATCACCGACCTCGACCTCGTCCTCATCGACACCTGGGCGTTCGGCGCGCACCTCCTGCCCGAGGAGCACCAGACCCGCCGGCTCGGGTGGGCGGACGTCTGGCGTCGCGCGGAGCACGGCGCCAACCCCTACGCGAACCCGGTGACGGGGCTGCACCTCATCGTCGACATGGACACGCTCGAGCTCGTCGACATCGAGGACGACGGGGCGATCGACGAGCCGGAGCCGATGGGCGAGTACATCGCCAGGCTCGTCCCCGGGCTGACCGTGCGCGACGACCTGCGGCCCTACGAGGTCAGCCAGCCTCAGGGCGCGTCGTTCACGCTCGACGGCAACCTGCTGCGGTGGGGGCGCTGGTCGCTGCGGGTCGGCTTCAACGGCCGCGAGGGGCTCGTCCTGCACACGGTCGGCTGGGACGACGGCGACCGCGTGCGCAGCGTCGCGCACCGGCTGTCGTTCGCCGAGATGGTCGTCCCGTACCGCGACCCCACGACCGACCACCAGCGGCGCACGGCGTTCGACGTCGGCGAGTGGGGGATGGGCTTCATGACCACGGGCCTCGAGCTCGGCTGCGACTGCCTGGGGGAGATCGCCTACCTCGACGCGACGCTGCACGACTCCCAGGGCGAGCCGTACGACATCCCGAACGCGATCTGCATCCACGAGGAGGACTCCGGCGTGCTCTGGAAGCACGTCGACGAGCAGTCGGGCGCGGAGGTCCGGCGCCAGCGGCGGCTCGTCGTGTCCTTCCACGCGACGGTCGCCAACTACGAGTACCTCGTCTACTGGCGCTTCTACGAGGACGGCTCGATCGAGTGCGAGGTCCGGGCGACCGGGATCATGGTGACGACGCACTTCGCCGGCGAGCAGCCGCCGTACGGGACGCTCGTCGACGAGCGCACGTACGCCCCGACGCACCAGCACTTCATCGTCGCGCGGCTGGACCTCGACGCCGACGGCGAGGAGAACACCGTCGTGGCGAGCGAGTCGGAGGCGCTGCCGGTGGGGCCGGACAACCCCCACGGCCTGGCCGTCGTGCAGCGCTCGGCACCGCTGCGGACCGAGGCCGAGGGGCGCCAGGACTACGACTGGGCGACGCAGCGGTCGTGGAAGGTCGTCAACGAGCGGTCGCGCAACGGACTCGGCGGGCCGGTGGGCTACAAGCTCGTGCCGGGCGACGCGATCCCGCCGATGCTCGACCCGTCCTCGCCGGTGCTCCAGCGCGCGGGCGTGCTCGCGCACACGCTGTGGGTCACGCCCTACGCGCGCGAGGAGCGCTGGCCCTGCGGCGAGATGGTGGTGCAGGCGACGTCCGACCTGGGACTTCCGGCGTGGACCGCGGCCGACCGGCCGATCCAGGACACCGATGTGGTCCTCTGGTACGTCTTCGGCATCCACCACGTGACCCGCCCGGAGGACTGGCCGGTCATGCCGGTGGACACGGTGTCGTTCTGGCTGAAGCCGGTGGGGTTCTTCGACCGCAACCCGGCGTTGGACGTGGCCCCGCCGCACTGAGGTGGAGCTACGCCTCGTCCTCCCGCAGCCTCCGCAGCAGCTCCGTCAACCCAGAGAGCTCCGAGTCCTCCAACGGCGCCGTCCCGAACCGGGCGTCGTGCAGGACCGCCGTCGCCGCCTCCGCCACCTCCCGCCCGCGCTCCGTGATCTCCGCCACCGTCGACCGGCGGTCCTTCGCGTGCGCGGTCCGGCGGACCAGGCCCGTCCGCTCCAGCCCGTCGACGATGTTGGTCACGCTCGTCCTGTGGACCTGGAGCCGGTCGCCCATCTTCCCCAGCGGCAGGCCGCCGCGGCGGCTGAAGTGCAGGAGCATCAGCGCCTCGTAGCGCGGGAAGTTGAGGTCGAACGGGCGCAGCAGCGCGTTGAGCCGCGCCATGAGGATCTGCTCGACGCGCATCACCGAGGTCACCGCCGCCATCGCCGGGACCGGATCGTCGCCCCAGCGTGACCGCCACTGACGGGCGGCCTCGTCGATCGGGTCGAACGGGAGCGAGGACGTCACGCGCCCGACAGCGTCCCACACCTCTCACGGCTCAAGCGCCACGGCCGTCGCGCCGATCACCCTGACGTGATCGCTTTCGCCGCCTGCGTCGCCGCCCCGGACAAGCTGTCGCGCTTCGCCGCGCCGGGGCTGCACCGCGCGATGGAGCCCAATTCGATGTTCGCCGAGCTCGAGACCGACCGCTCGATCCACGAGGCGTACAACGAGGCGCTCGAGCACTTCGCCGGCTACGAGGACCTCGAGGCGCTCGTGCTCATGCACGAGGACTGCGAGCTGCTCGACGATGACTTCTGCACCCGGGTGCGCACCGCGCTCGCCGACCCGTCCGTGGCGATCGCCGGCCCCGTCGGCGCGCGGGGCGTGACCGGACTGGCGTGGTGGGAGGGCGAGATCGCCGGACGTGCCGCCGAGACGCGCGGCATCGTCGAGGGCGACCAGCTCGACCGCGACGTCGACGCCCTCGACGGCCTCCTGCTCGTGCTCTCGCCCTGGGCGGTCCGCGAGCTGCGCTGCGACACCGAGACGTTCACCGGCTTCCACGCCTACGACATGGACCTCTGCTTCCAGGCGCGTCGCGCCGGGCGCCGCGTCGTGACCGCGCCGCTGAACGTGTTCCACCACACGAAGGGCGGCTACGGCGACGCCGCCGCCTGGCAGGCCGCCGACGCGGCGTTCCGGCGCAAGTGGTCGACGACCCGCGTCTAGGGTCCCCGGCCGTGCCGCTGCTCTTCACCGATCCAGGCTTCCACGACCTGAACGAGGTCGCCCCGGAGCACCGGTGGCGCCACGAGCGCGACGGTGTCGGAGCCCTCGACGGCGTCCTGCGCGACGGCGTCTTCGAATCCGGCTACCACGCGCCGTTCGGCGGTCCCGACCTCGACGCGGCCGACCCGCCGCTCCCCGACGTGCAGACGCTGCTGGAGACCGCGGTGACGGCGCTCGACGAGACCGGCGCCCACACGCAGCGCGTCAAGGCGCGGCCCTCGTGCTACTCGCCCGCCGAGCCGGTCGTGCAGTACCTGCTCATGCACCTCGGCTTCGCCGTCGAGCACTGCGACGTCAACCAGCACCTCGACCTCGCGCCGTTCGGGACCGTCGAGGACTACGCCGGCTCGCTGAAGAAGAAGCGCGCACATGCCCTGCGCCAGGACCTGCGCGGCCCGCTGGGCTTCCGCGAGGCGCAGGACGACGCGGACCTCGCCGCCTGCCACGCGGTCATGGCCGCCAACAGGGCCGCGCACGGGCGGCCGCCGGGCCTCCCGCTCGAGTACCTGCAGCGCGCCCGCGCCGCGTTCCCCGGGCGCATCCACCCGTACCTCCTGACGCACGAGGACGAGCCGATCGCCGCGGCGCTCGTCTACGACGTCCTGCCCGACGTCGACCTCCTCGTCGCGTGGGGCGACCACGGTCACGACCTGCCGCGCTCGCCGATGAACCTCCTCGCCTACCACCTCGTGGAGCGCGCGCTCGCGCGTGGCGCGCGCGTCCTGGACCTCGGGCCGTCGAGCGAGAAGGACGGCTCGCCGAACCCGGGGCTCGTGCACTTCAAGCGCAGCCTCGGTGGTGTCGCGGGGACCCGGCTGGTGTTGGTACGGTCGCCGCGCCCATGAGCCACGACTACTCGGCGATCTACGACCCCGACACGGATTTCGACCGGCACTTCACGCGCCTGACGGCTCAGCGCATCCGCCGCTGGTTCCGTCCCGGCGACCGGGTGCTCGAGCTCGGCTGCGCGACGGGCCTCATGACGTCGTTCATGGCGCAGGCGGACGTCACGATCGACGCGGTGGAGCGGGTGCCGGCCTACCTCGAGCGCGCCCGTGCGCGCGAGCTCCCGAACGCGACGTTCCTCGACGCCGACGTCATGGAGGTCGACCCGCCCGGCCCGTACAACCACGTCGTCGCGGCGCACATCGTCAACGAGCTCCCGGATCCGGTCGGGTTCCTCCGCCGGTTCGAGTCGTTCCTCGCGCCGGGCGGGCTCGTCCACACGACGGTGACCAACCCCGCATCCGTGCACCGCCTCGTCGCGATCGAGATGGGCCTCATCGAGCGGCCCGACGCGCTCAGCGACCGCGGGCAGAACCTGGCCACGAAGGAGATCTTCGACCAGGCCGGGTTCGAGGCGCTCGCCGCACGGGCCGGACTCCTCTGCATCCACCGCGAGCCGGTGATGCTCAAGCCGCTCACGAACGCCCAGCTCGCCGAGCTCCCCGACGAGGTCATCGACGGCCTCGACCGCGTCGCCTGGCGCTTCCCCGAGCACGGCGGCCTGAACTACTCGATCTTCGTCGTCGACGCGTGACGGACGCCGCCGTCGTCGTCGTCGGCGGCACGCTGTCCGCCCTCGTCACGGCCGACGCGCTGGCTCGCGAGGGGCGTCCGGTGCTGCTCCTTCTGCCCAAGCGGGGCGTCGGCGGCGGCTTCATGCCGGTGGAGCGCGAGGGACGGCGCCTCGAGCGCGGGATGCGCGTCCTCGAGCTGCACTACGAGGGCCTCGGCGAGCCGCCACCGATCGAGGACTACCGGCCCGGCGACCACGGGCACCGGCCGTGGACGCGCCTCGTGCGCGACTGGGTCGGCGAGCTCGTCGGCGAGGACGCGCTCGTCGAGATCGACCCGCCCGCGATGGCCGTCAACGGCCGCGTCGGGCCGGAGGTGCTGCTGCGCACCGACCTCGAACCGATCCGCGAACTGCTCGACGCGGCGGAGCTGGATGCGATCGCGGGGGAGGCGGCGGAGGCCGTCGCGCGCCTGGGGCCGGCGGGCATCCTCGACGGCGCGCACGACGCCGAGCACTGGAGCACGACCTTCGAGGACGCGTCGCTGACCCACCACGGGCGGACGCTGCACGAGCGGCTCATCGCCCCGTTCTGCGCGAAGGTGCGCCCCGAGGGCGCCACCGACGTGCCCGTCGCCCTGCGGCGCCGCCTCTGGGTGCCGCTGTTCTGGCCGCGGACGGTGCAGGAGGTCGCGTCCGGCGCGCAGCCGGCGTTCCGGCCGCAGCGGCCGCTGCACACGATCGAGCCGGGCGGCACGGGCGAGATCGTCCACCGGCTGCTGGCGCGGCTGCGCGAGCACGCGTCCGTGACGATCAGGGACTACGAGCGGATCGAGTCGCTGGCCGCGGCGCCCGGTGGCGTCCGCCTCCGGCTCGCCGGCCGGGGGAGATCGTCGCGCCGCGTCCGGTGCTGGCGGCTGCGCCCGCCGAGCTCTTCGCGGCGGCCGGCATCGCCCACGAGCCGCGGCGCGTGCACTCGTCCTTGGCGTGGGCCGGGGTCGCCGAGGACGACCTGCTGACCCTCCCGGGCTTCGTCCACGTCGTCGAGCCGTCGCTCGACGCCTTCCGCATCACCCCGGGTGAACGCCACGACGGCTCGCGCACCGTGTGCGTGGAGCTGCGCCACGACGTGCCCGAGGGCCACGTGCCCGGCGCGGTGCGCCGCAGCCTGGAGGCGGTCGGGATCGTCCGCGAGGGCGCGGCGATCGAGCCGATCGCCGCCTTCGCGGGGCCCACGTTCACCGCTCCCACGGCCGAGAGCGTGCGCCTGTTCGAGGCCGCGCAGGCGCGCTTCGCGGAGCTGGATCTCGACGCGGTCCTCATCGGCGGAGCGAACGTGTTCGGTGCCGACACGCTCAACGAGCACGTCGTGCAGGGGCTGGCTACCGCACGGGCGCTCGCGTAGCGATCCGGTGCACCCACTGGGCCTCGGCGGCCCATGCCCTGCCCTCGGGCGCGACGGCCATCCAGCCGGGCTTCAGCAGGGTCGCGGGCTCCGCGCAGGGCACGAGATCGACGTCCACGTCCGTCCCGCTGGAGAGCGCCGCCTCGATGAGCGGCACGGCGGCGTCGACGTCCGCCGGCGCGACCGCGATCACGAGCCGGTCGGCGGGCACCTCCCGCAGGGCCTGGACCGTGTCGGCGATCTCCGTTGCGTCCAGCGCGGGGGCGGCGACCGCGCCCGGCGCGCGCCAGGGCAGCGCGTCGAGCTCGACGGCCAGTGCCTCGCGCACCTCGGTCCCGTGGGCGCGCTCGACGAGCGTGCGCTCGCCGTCGGGCCGGGACACGGCGCCGCCGAGCTCCAGCAGCCGCGCGGTGACGAGGTAGAGCGCCTCGAGCACCGCGGGCGCGTGCGGGTTCGTGACGAGGGCGTCGCGCTGGGTGCCGATGTTGCGGACGACCGCGGCGAGGGCGCGCCGCTCCTGATCCGGGCGCACGAGCAGGCCGGCGCCCGTCGCCCAGTCGATGAGGGCGGGCCAGTCGCGCAGGCCGTAGGCCCGGATGCGGCTGTTCATGGAGCGCTGCTCGCGGTGGCGCCGGAAGTGGCTGAGGGCGCGGGGCGTGTAGAAGGCCCTGGGGCCCTGGGCGAGGAGCGCGAGCCACAGGGCGAAGTCGCCGTTGGCCGCCAGGCGGTAGCCGTTCACGTGCCACAGCGAGCGAGGGTCGGGGACGTCGGCGCGGCGGAAGAGCACCGCGGTCAGCTCGCCGATGAGGTTGACGCCCAGCTCCAGGTTGCGGTCGGCGAACTCGATGGCGTCGAACGCGCCCGGGCCGTCCGAGAGCGCCGTGAGATGCGGCTCCTCGGGCAGGCCGCGGCCCCGCTCGTCGATCTGGGTGCGCCGCGAGAACGCCAGTCGCGCGCCGGGATCGGCCTCCATGGCCGACACGAGCGTGGCGATGCAGTCCGGTTCCAGCAGGTCGTCGTGCAGCAGGTACTTCACGTACGTGCCCCGGGCCTGCTCGAGCAGGACGATCGGGTTGTCGAACGCGCCGACGTTCTCCGCGTGGCGGATGACCCGGATGCGCGGGTCGGCCGCGGCGGCGCGCTCGAGGATCGCCGGCGTGTCGTCGGTCGAGGCGTCGTCGCCGACGAGGATCTCGAGCTCGGTGTGCGTCTGGCTCCGGGCCGACTCGAGCGTCTCCTCGAGGAAGCGCGCGCCGTTGTAGGTCGGGATGAGGACGCTGACGAGCGGAGCGCTCATGGCCGGAAGGACCGCACGGCGTCGATGACGGCGTCCTGCTGGGTGACCGTGAGATGCGGGCCCATGGGCAGGCTGAGCACCTCGCCGGCGAGGAGGTCGGCCACCGGCAGGTCGCACCGGCAGGCGGGCGTGCCCGCGAACGCGTCCTGGCGGTGCGAGGGGATGGGGTAGTGCACGAGGGTGTGGACGCCGGCCGCCTGCAGGTGCCCGCGCAGCGCGTCCCGGCGCGGCGTGCGCACGACGTACAGATGCCACACCGGCTCGGTCCCGGCGGTGGCCTCTGGCAGCACGAGGTCGCAGCCGGCGAGGCCGTCGGCGTAGCGCGCCGCCACCGCCGCGCGCCGCTCGTTCCAGGCGTCGAGGTGGGCGAGCTTGACGGAGAGCATCGCGGCCTGGATCTCGTCCAGGCGGCTGTTGACGCCCGGCTCGTCGTGCACGTACTTGAGCGTCGAGCCGTAGTTGCGCAGGGAGCGCACGCGGCGCGCGACATCGGGGTCGTTCGTGGTCACCGCGCCGGCGTCGCCCAGGGCGCCGAGGTTCTTGCCCGGGTAGAAGCTCCACGCGGTCGCGTGCGCCAGCGCGCCGAGGCGCCGCCCGTTCAGGCGGGCGCCGTGGGCCTGCGCGGCGTCGTCGAGGACGGCGAGCCCGTGCCGGCGCGCGACGTCCATCACCGCGTCGAGCTCGGCCGGCGCGCCGTAGAGATGGACGGGGACGATCGCGGCCGTGCGCGGCGTGACCGCCGCCTCGGCCGCCGCGGGGTCGATGTTGCCGGTCTCCGGCCGTACCTCCGCCGGGACCGGGACGGCGCCCGCGGCCGTGACGGCGAGCCAGGTGGCGATGAAGGTGTGCGACGGGACGATGACCTCGTCGCCCGTCGTGACGCCCAGCGCGCGCAGGCCAAGGGTGAGGGCGTCGAGGCCGTTGCCCACCCCGATGGCGTGGTCGGCGCCGACGTAGGACGCGAAGTCCGCCTCGAAGCCGGCGACCGAGGGGCCGAGCAGCACGCGCTCGGCGGCGATGACCTTCGCGGCCGCGGCCGTGAGCTCCTCGCGCAGCTCGGCGTTCGCCGCGGCGAGGTCCAGGAAGGGGACGGTCGGCGGGCTCATCGTCGCGCTCACGCGGCCCTCCCGTCGCGTTCGGCGTCCGCGGCCGAGGCGAACTCGTCGTAGTCGCGGTAGTAGTCGGCCTCGTCGTAGGGGTCCGACGCCACCACGAGGCAGACGCTCCCGGAGGAGAAGTCGTCCAGCTCGCGCCACACCATGCGCGGGATGTAGAGCCCGTAGTAGGAGCGGTTCAGGAAGAAGCGCTCGCGATGGGTCCCGTCGTCGACGATCACGTCGAAGCTGCCCGACGCGGCGATGACCAGCTGCTCGAGCTGGCGGTGCGCGTGGCCGCCGCGCGACTCGCCGCCGGGGACGTCGTAGAGGTAGTAGACGCGGTCGAAGCTGAACGGGACCTGGGCGCCGGCCTCGATGAACGTCAGGTTCCCGCGCGGGTCCGTGACCCGCGGGAGCTCCACGATCCGACACCCCGTGACGCCCTCGCGGAGGTGCGATCGGACGTCGGTGGACCGGCGCCCGTGCGGCGCGTGCAGGCGGCGCTCGCGCGGCGGGACGAGGTAGGGCTCGATGGGCCGGTCCATGCCGGCCTCATCGGCAATCCGTCCACTGCGCTTGAGTGTCCTTAAGGTGCGATGTCGACCGACAGCAGCAGGGGCTCGCGCCGCTGCGCCAGGGTCGGGATCACGTCGTCGAGGACGCGCAGGAGCTCGTCGTGGTCGGAGATGCGCTGCGCGGGGCAGCCGAAGCCGCGCGCGATCGCAGCGACGTCGACCTCCTCGAACGCCGGCCACGGGCCGTGCGCGCCCTCCATCTCGGCGAGGCGGTCCATGACCGCGTAGCGGCCGTTGGCCATGATCACCCAGAGGATCCCGATGCCCTCGCGCGCCGCCGTCCAGGCGCCCTGGATCGCGTAGAGCGACGCGCCGTCGCCGAGGATCGCGACGACCGGCCGGTCGGGCAGGCCCATGCGCAGGCCCGCGGCGGCGGGCAGCCCGAAGCCCAGCCCGCCCATGGCGGCGCTCACGAAGCCCATCGACTCGCGGGCGTGCAGGCGGGTCTGCAGCTCGGGCCGGTTCGAGGGCGACTCCTCGAGCACGACCGCGTCGGCGGGCAGGCGCTCGGCGAGCGCCGCGAGCACGTGGCCGGCGACCATCGGCTCGCCTGGCGCGGGCGGCGCGGGCGGCGGCGGCACGACCTGCGACGCGGGCGGCTGCGCGTCGCGCGCGGAGACGCGCTCGGCGAGCAGTCGGCACGCGGACGCCGGCGGGGCGAGCAGCGCGACGTCCGCGGGGCTGCGGTGCGCCTCGTCGGCGTCGTCGGTGATGAGGCCGATCGTCGCGCCGTCGGGCAGCAGCGGGCCCGGGACGTAGGCGTACTGGCGGAAGACGGGCGCGCCGACGCTCAGGATCACGTCGTGGCCGGCGAGCTGCGAGCGCAGCCCGTCGCGCGCGTGCGAGAGGAACCCGGCGAACAGCGGATGGTCCTGCGGGAAGCCTGCGCGCGCGGTGAACGCCTCCTGCCAGACGGGCGCCACGAGCTTCTCGGCCAGCGTGACGAGGGCGGCCCAGGTGTCGGGATCGTCCGCGCCCGAGCCGACCACGAGCGCCGGGTTCTCGGCGTCCTCCAGCAGCGCGACGAGCTCCTCGACCGCGGCGGGGTCCGCCTGCGTCGCGTAGCGCAGCCGCTTGGGGGCGGCGACCTGCAGGTCGTCGTCGGCGGGCGCGATCCAGTCGTCCATCGGCACGATCACCAGCGCGGGCCCGCGGTGCGTGCGGGCGGCGTGGTAGGCGCGGGAGATGGCGCCCGGCACGTCCTGGGCGCGGACCGGCTGCTCCACCGACACGGGGTACTCGCCGGCGAGGCCGTCGAGCCGCCCCGCGAGGAACGGCTGCGTCGCGAGGTGGCGGCGGTCCTGCTGCCCGACGATGACGACGAGCGGCGCGCGGTTCACGCGGGCGGTCGCGAGCGCCGCGACCGCGTTGCCCAGCCCCGCGGTCGTGTGCAGGATCGCCAGCGCGGGCTCGTTCGTCGCGAGGGCGAGGCCGGTCGCCAGCCCGACGACCGAGGCCTCGTGGAGGGCGAGCACGAAGCGCAGGTCCTCGGGCAGCCCCGAGAGCAGCTGGATCTCCGTCGATCCGGGGTTCGCGAAGAGGGTCGTGAGGCCGCGTTCGCGGAGGACGTCGAACGTCGCGTCGCGGACCGTGGTGGTGGTGATGGTTGCCATGGCGCTATGCGTCCTTCGTCAGCGGGGCGATCAGCTCGGGTTCGGCGTGCAGCAGCTCGCGGAGGGTCCACGGCCGGCGGCCGGTCAGGAGCTCCACGGAGTGGCTCGTGACGCCCAGCTCGCCGGTGGCGATGCCGACGTACGTCCCGACCCATCCGTCGATCTCCCAGTCCTCAGCGTACGACCGCGAGGCCCTCGCCTGCTCGACGGTCTCGGGCTCGTAGCGGACGGGGCGCCCGCTGACCTCCGCGAGGACCTCCGCGGTCTCGGCGAGCGTGATCGCCTCCGGCCCGGTCACGTCGTAGATCTGACCCTCGTGCCCGTCGGTCGTCAGGACGGTCGCCGCGACGCGGGCGATGTCCTCCCGCGCGACCCAGGCGACGCGCCCGTCCGCGGCGGGCCCGCGGATGACGCCGTCCTGGACGAGCAGCGGCGCGTACTCGCCGTACATGCCGTCGCGCAGGGCGGTCAGCTCCAGCCCGGCCTCGCGGATCGCGCGCTCCGTGAGCGCGTGGTCGCGCGCGAAGGAGAACGACGCCTGCGGCGCGGCGCCGAGGAACGACGTGTAGACGACGCGCTCGACGCCGGCGTCGGCGATCGTCGCCACGACGCTGCGGTGCAGGTCCATCCGGTCGGCCGCCTCGTGCGCGGACACGAGGAACAGCGTCCGCACGCCGTCGAGCGCCGCGCGGAACGTCAGCGGGTGCTCGTACTCGGCGGCCACGACCTCGGCTCCGGCGATCTCGGGCGCGCGCGCGGGATCGCGGACGAGCAGGCGCATGGGGGCGCCGAGGTCGGCCAGGTGCCGGACGACGAGGCGCCCGAGCTGTCCGGTCGCTCCGGTGACCGCGATCGGTGTTCCGCTATCTGACATGGATTCTTTCCAGCGATACGCTTCGGGACATGAGTGACCTACGCGTGGCCATCGTAGGTGGAGGGATCGGCGGGTTGTTGCGACGGCTGGGACCCGCCGGTCGCCGAGCTGCTCTCGCACGTCGGCCTACGGTGAGACCAGGCCGTTCTCGTACGCGTAGATGACCGCCTGGACGCGGTCGCGCAGGCCGAGCTTGGACAGGACGTGCGAGACGTGCGTCTTCACCGTCGGCTCGGAGACGACGAGCGCCTCGGCGATCTCCGCGTTGGACAGGCCGCCGGCGACCAGGCCGAGCACCTCGCGCTCGCGCCCGGTCAGCGTCGCGAGCTCGTCGCCGTCGCGCTCGACGGCCGCGGGCAGCCGGCGGGCGACCTGCGTCAGCAGCCGCCGCGTGACGGCGGGCGCGAGCACCGCGTCGCCGTCGGCCACGGCCTGCACGGCCGCGACGAGGTCGGCCGCGGCGGCGTCCTTGAGCAGGAAGCCGCTGGCGCCCGCGCGCAGCGCGCCGACGATGTACTCGTCCATGCCGAACGTGGTCAGGACGAGGATCCGGTGGCGCGGCAGGCGGCGGGTCGCCTCGATCCCGTCCATGCCCGGCATGCGGATGTCCATGAGGACGACGTCGGGGTCGTGGCGCTCCGTGAGGGCGACCGCCTCCTCGCCGGTCCCCGCCTCCGCGACGACCTCGATGCGCCCGGTCGCCTCCAGCACGGTGCGGAACCCCGTGCGCATGAGCGGCTGGTCGTCGGCGATGAGGACGCGGATGCGGCTCATGACTCGTACGGAAGACTCGCGTGGACGGCGAACCCGCCGCCGGGCGCCGGTCCCGCGGTGAACGCCCCGCCGAAGAGGGCCACGCGCTCGCGCATCCCGGTGAGGCCGTGGCCCCCCGTGGGGACGCTCGCCTCGCCGCTGCCGTCGTCGACGACGTCGATCGCCAGGCCGGCGGGCTCGTAGCGCAGGGTGATCGTCGCCGCCGCGCGGCCCGCGTGGCGGACGGCGTTCGTCACCGCCTCCTGGACGATGCGGTACGCGGACAGCTCGAGTGCCGGAGCCAGCGGGCGCGGGGCACCCTCGACCGTCAGCGAGACCTGCAGGCCCGCGGCGCGAGCGCGGTCGACCACGTCGTCGAGCCCGTCGAGGCCCGGCGTCGGGTCGAGCTCCGCGGGGTCGTCCGCGCCGCGCAGCAGCGAGAGCGTCCGGTGCATCTCCGCCATCGCACGGCGGCCGTGGCCCGCGATCGACTCCGTCTCCTCGCCGATGTCCGGTCTGGTCGCGCCGAGCGCCTGGACCTGCACGACCATGAGCGAGACCTCGTGACCGACCGCGTCGTGCAGCTCGCGGGCGATGCGCAGCCGCTCGTCGGCCGCGGCCTGCGCCGCGAGGAGCTCGCGCTCGCGTGCCGCGTGCCCCCGGCGGGCGCCTGCGTAGAGGCCGGCGATCGCGACCGCGCCGGCGAGCGCGGCCGTCGCGATGACCTCGGCCGCGAGCAGCTCCGTGCCCCAGACGACGTCGTGGAGCACCGAGACGACCACGATCGCCGGCGCGCCCACCGCGCCGGCCACGGGACCGCCCTCGCGGGCGAGGACGAACAGCGGGACGAGCGCGATGAGCGCATACGGCGTGTCGAGCGGGATGGCCAGGCCGGCCGCCAGCAGCAGGGCCAGCGCGAGCGCCGGTGCGCGCATGGGCGGACCCTAGATCTCCTGGGTCGTCGTGCGCCAGGCGCCGGCGGCGAGTGCGGCGACCGACCAGGCGACGAGGATCGCGATCGCGACCCCGAGACCCATCTCCGCGGTGAGCCCCGCCGCGTCCGACAGGCGCGACACGGCGACCTGCGGGATGGCCAGGCGTGCATCGCCCAGCGCGCCGATCTGCGCCAGCAGCGGCGAGACCCCGAGCTGGAAGGCGAGCGCGATGCCGATGACGATGCCGCGCGAGCCGGTCAGGGCGGCGAGCCCGACGCAGACGGTCGACGTCACCGCGCCTGCGGCGAGCACGGACGCGACGCTGCCCAGGACCGTCCCGGCGTCCGGCGTCGCGATCGCGACGGGGATCGCGGATGCGGCGAGCAGGAGCGGCGCGAGCAGCGCCCAGGCGCCGGGGACGCGGACGAGCAGCAGCTCGATGCGTGAGCGGCCGGTGGCCGCCAGGTCACGGAAGACGCCCGCCTCGATGTCGGCGCCACCGGCGGTCGCGCCGATGATCACGCCGACGACGGCCGCGGTCATCGACAGCACGCCGATGGCGTCGTCGAAGTGCCCGGGGGAGCCCGCCGCGGCGCGGCCGGGGTCGGCCAGGTGCAGCGCGGCGAGCACGGCGAAGAGGATCGCCATCGCCCCGACGGTCAGCAGGGCGCACACGACGACCATGCCGCGACGGCGGCGCAGCTTCAGGATCTCGGCTCCGATCAGGCGCATCAGACACGCTCCTCGAGACGGGTGGTCATGGTCAGGAACAGGTCCTCGAGCGACTCCGAGACGGGCGCGATGCGCTCGACCGCGAGGTCCGCGTCGAGCATCCGGCGCAGCAACGCGGTGACCATCGCGCGGTCGGGCGCGGCGTCGGGCTGCAGGGTCACGCGGATGCCCTCGGAGCCGACGGTGGTGCGTGCGACGCCGTCCACGCCACCCGCGATCCGGGCGGCCTGCACGGGCGACGTGACGTCGACGTCGATGGTGCGCTCGCCGGCGCCGGTGAGCTCGGCGATCGAGCCTTGGGCGACGACGCGCCCCTGGTCGACGATCGCCGCGCTGTCGCACGTCTTCTGGACCTCGTCGAGCAGATGCGAGGACAGCAGGACCGTCCGCCCCTCGTCGACGAGGCCGCGGATGAGGTGGCGGAACTCGAGGATGCCCGCCGGGTCGAGGCCGTTGACGGGCTCGTCCAGGATGAGCAGCAGCGGGTCGCACAGCAGGCAGCGGGCGATCCCCAGCCGCTGGCGCATGCCGAGCGAGTAGGTGCCGACGCGGTCGCCGCCGCGCCGCGCGAGGCCCACGCGTTCGAGCGCGCCGTCCACGCGGTCGTGCGCCTCGCGATCGCGTGCGGCCGCGTGGACGTGGAGGTTCTCGGCGCCCGTGAGGTGCGCGTGGAAGCGGGGCTCCTCGATGATCGCCCCGACGCGGGCGAGGGCGGCGGCGCGGCCGCCCGGGAGGTCGTGGCCGAGCAGGCGGATGTGCCCGGACGTCGGCTTCGCGAGGCCGAGGAGCATGCGGATGAGCGTCGTCTTGCCCGCGCCGTTCGGCCCGAGGAACCCGAACGCGTGCCCGCGCGGGACCTCGAGGTCGATCGACTCGAGGGCCGTCCGCTCACCGAAGCGCTTGCCGAGCCCGTGGGTCTCGATGGCGAGGGTGGAGGTCATGGAGAGACCTTCGCCGTCGCGGGGCGCGCCGTCGTCGGCCGCCGGGACCGGCCGAGGGGCGTCTCTCATACCTTCGGATGAGAGGATGCGCGTCCTCGCATCGAGACCGGAGGAGGAGCAGGGTGGAGCAGCTGGAGGGGAAGGTCGCGGTCGTGACGGGCGCGGCGAGCGGCATGGGCCGCGCGTTCGCGGAGCGCTTCGTGCAGGAGGGGATGAAGGTCGTCCTCGCCGACGTCGAGGTCGGCGCCCTGGAGACCGCGGTCTCCGAGCTCCAGGAGGCCGGCGGCGACGTCGTCGGGGTGCGGACGGACGTGTCGCGGCTCGAGGAGGTCGAGGCGCTCGCCGCCCGCACGATCGACGCGTTCGGCGCCGTGCACGTCGTGTGCAACAACGCCGGTGTCGAGAGCGGCGCGACGTTCGCCGACATCCCCGCCGAGACGTGGGACTGGGTCCTGGGCGTCGATCTGCTCGGGACGATCTACGGCATCAAGACGTTCCTGCCACTGCTGCGCGAGCACGCGCCCGACGGCCACATCGTCAACACGTCCTCGATCGCCGGCCTGGACTCCTACTTCCTCACCGCGGCGCCCTACGTCGCGGCGAAGCACGCCGTCGTCGGCATCAGCGAGGAGCTCTTCCACGAGCTCGCGGCCGGCAACGAGCGGATCGGCGTCTCGGTCCTGTGCCCCGGGATGATCGCCACGCAGATGCCGTGGTCGGAGCGCAACCGCCCCGACCACGTCCCGTCGTCGCTCGACCACCCGTCCCGCGCGCAGCTCATCGAGCTCACGACGATGGGCGCGAAGAACGGCATGCCGCCCGCCGACGTCGCCGAGCTCGTCGTGCAGGCGATCCGCGAGCGCCGCTTCTACGTACTCACCCATCCGGAGGCGGCGGAGCAGGCCGCCAAGGGCAGACTGCGTTGGATCACCGAGAACATCCCGCCGGAGGCCCCGACCTTCACATGACAGCCACGCACCCCGAGATCGGCGTCACGCCGCAGACGCTCATCGACCGCGCGATCGCGCTGCGTCCGAAGCTCATCGAGGAGCAGGCCGCGACCGAGGAGCGCACGTACTACTCGCAGGAGATGCACGAGGAGTTCCAGCGTGCCGGCTTCTACCGGCTCTACATCCCGCGGCGCTACGGCGGCTACGAGTTCGACGTCCCCGCGATGATGCGGCTGATGCTCGAGACGGCCCGCGGGTGCCCGTCGACCGCGTGGTGCATGGGCCTCGCGTCCGGGCACGCGCTGCAGCTCGGCTCGTGGTGGCCCGAGCAGGCGCAGAGCGAGATCTTCGGCGACGGCGACTTCCGTGCCGCGTCCGTCGCGGCGCCGATCGGGTTCGCCGAGCCGACGGACGACGGCTGGTCGCTGACCGGCAAGGTCTCCTACTGCTCCGGCATCCCGTACTCGACGCACTACATGGGTCAGGCGCTGACCCCCGGCGAGCAGCCGGGCGGCCCGCCCGGGCCGCTGCTGCTCTTCTACGCGCCCAAGGGCGTGTGGGAGATGCAGGACGACTGGGGCCACACGATCGGGCTGAAGGGCTCGGGCTCGCACAGCATCACCTTCGACGGCGGGACGATCCCGGCGCACTGGGCGATCAAGGGCGCGTTCATGGTGGACATGGCCAGCGACGACGGCACCGAGGGCTACCGGCTGCACGGCAACCCGATGTACCTCGGGCGGTCGCTCGGGCCGTTCACGATGTCGCTCGGCGCGGCGATCATCGGGGCCGGCTTCAACGCGCTCGACCAGCTCGAGGCGGAGCTGCGGGCGAAGCAGACGCCGCTGCCGCCGTTCATGCCCCGCTTCCACGACCCGGACTTCCAGCGCTACTTCGGCGCCGCGAAGGCGAAGCTGTCGATGGCCCAGGCGGCGATGTACCGGGCGGCGGACATGCACATGGAGCTGTGCGAGCGCGCGGCGGACAAGGGCATCCCGTTCAGCTACGCCGACGACCACCTCGTCGGGGCGATCGCGCGGGAGGCGTACATCTTCGCCTGGGAGGCGATGGAGCAGAACATCTGGCGCACGGCCGGCTCGAGCTCGACCCGCGACGGCGAGCGGATGCAGCGGATGTTCCGCGACATGGCGATGATCGCCGGGCACCGCAACACGCAGCTGCGCGACTTCGCCTATCGCGAGCTGGCGGCGGAGACGTTCGGCATCCCGCGCGACCCGGCGACGGGGAACCGGCAGCAGGTCCTCAGGGGGAACTAGCGGGCGTCCGCGCCGGTTGCGGGCGTCCCGCGGCTTCGACTACGCTCGCGATGGCGATCGCGGGAGCGCGCCGGTGTCCGAGAGAGGACAGGCCATGGCACAGCTCCAGAGCAGGTCGCTCGCACAGCCGGATGAGACCCGGCCCGTCGACAAGGGCGTCGTCGAGGTGGTCCGTCTCGACGCTGCGACGATGATGCGCACGACGTTCCAGCCCGGCTGGCGGTGGTCGGAGTGCGTGAAGCCGATCGTCGGCGGGGAGAGCTGCCAGGTCAATCACGTCGGCTACTGCGTGTCCGGCCGGCTCCACGTGCGGATGGACAGCGGCGACGAGATGGAGATCGGGGCGGGCGACGCGAGCCACATCCCGCCGGGACACGACGCCTGGGTCGTGGGCGACGAGCAGTACGTCGCGATCGACTTCAGCGGCGCCGAGGAGTACGCGAAGGCTCGCAGGACACCCTAGCCGAGCGCCGCACGCACGTCGTCGATGGCCTGCTGCTCGGCGGGGCTCACCTGGACGCCGTCCTCCTTGTGACGCTTCGCGACGCGCTCGGCGAGCGTGAGGACGAACCCGCGGTAGTCGTCGACCTCCTCCGGCGTCGCCTTCGCGGTGAGGAGCTCGACGATCTCGCCGAGGAGCCGCAGGCTGTTCTCCTTGAGCTCGTCGAAGGAGCGGGCCTTGGTGTGGTCGCGCTCGGGCTTCGCCGCGACGAGCTCGTCGAGCAGCTCGCTGTCGCCGTGTTGCCCACGCGCGTCGGCGTACACCTTCGCCATCTCGAACGTCTCGCGGATCATCCCGCCGTGGCTGGCGGCGATCACCATCATCCCGGCGGCCGGAGGGCCGGACCGGACCAGATCCCATTCGTCCGTCGTGAAGGCAGCCTTGGTCGTCATGGGGGGGACCCTAACGGCCGCAGGACACCCGAGATCAGGAGCCCGAGCGCGACGAGCCCGCCGGTGACGGTGAGTGCGCGCAGCGTGCCGGTGTGCTCGCCGAGGAAGCCGATCAGCGGTGGGCCCGCGAGGAAGGCGAGGTAGCCGATCGTCGCCACCACGCTCACCCGGGCCGGGGCGTGCGCCGGGTCGTCGCCCGCCGCGCTCATCCCCACCGGGAAGCCGAGCGCCGTGCCGAGCCCCCACAGCGCCGCACCCGCCATCGCCACCGGGAGCGTCGAGCCCCAGACCACCAGCGCGAGACCGACGAGCGCCAGCGCGGCGAAGATCCGGACGGTGCGCACGCGCCCGTGCCGGTCGATCAGGCCCGGGACCGAACCAGCGGCCGAGCGTCATCGCCGCGAGGAAGATCGCGAACGTCAGCGCCCCGAGCGCGGCCGCCGCGCCGTAGCCGTCGATCATCGCCACGCCGAGCCAGTCGTTGCCGGTGCCCTCGGTGAACGCCGCGGCGAAGACGAACAGGCCGATGAGCAGCGTCCGCGGCTCGGTCCACGCCCTGAGCGGGTTGCGGCGCTCGCCGTCCTCGGCGGGCGCGTGGCCGTCCGGCAGGAAGTCGCGCACCGCCAGCGGCCCGGCGGTCGCGACGATCCCCGCGACCGCGACGAGATGGACGGTCGCCGACACGCCGAGCGCCACCATGGCCGCGCCGACGAGCGCGCCCGCCACGGTGCCGACGCTGAACCCGGCATGGAAGCGCGGCATGATCGCGCGCCCCAATTCCTGTTCGACGGCCGAGCCCTCCACGTTCATGGCCACGTCCCAGGTGCCGTTGCCGATGCCCAGCGCGAAGAGGCCGACGAGCACCGCGCCGACGCCCACCGGATAGCCGAGCCCTGCGGTGGCGAGCCCGGCGGCCGCCACGAGCGCCATCACGGCGACCGTGCGCGCCGTGCCGAGCCGCCCGACGACCACACCGGCCAGCGGCATCGAGGTGACCGACCCGACGGCGATCGCCAGGAGCACGAGCCCGAGCGTGCGCGGGGTGAGATCGAGTGCGTCGCGGATCGACGGGATGCGCGACGCCCAGCTGGCGAACGCGAAGCCGCTGAGGATGAAGACGGCGTAGACCGCCGCCGTGGCGCGGCGCACGGCGCGGGGAGGGAGGGTCGAGCGGCACCGATCAGCCGAAGGTGAAGACGTACGCGCGGGCGCCCGGGCCGGCGAAGGCGATCTCGAAGGTCCCCGGGCGGACGGCTCCTCGCCTGCGTACGAGCTGGTACAGCCGCGGCTCGGACAGCGTGCCCTCGCCGTGCTCGTCGACGTCGAGTCCGTGCGCCGCGCCGGGCGCCTCGCCGTCGAGGCGCACCGAGAACGGGACGGGCCCACCGGAGTCCGGCGGCGCGAGCACCAGGTTGACGTCGCGGGCCTCGAAGGGGCAGGTGATCGAGCCCGTCGCGCCGTCGAGCACGGCGGCCTCCTGCTCCAGCGACCACTCGCCGGCGAGGGCCCACCCGCTGTCACGCTCGCCGCGGGCGGAGCCCAGGTAGGTCTCCGGGGACCGCAGCGCAGCCCAGTCGGCCGGCTCGGCGAGGCCTCCGGCGTCGACGTCGACGAGCCCCTCGTCCACGCCGAGGAGCTGCTGGATCGCCCGTTCGGTCTCCTCGTACGCCTCCTCGCCGAAGTGCTGGAACCGGACGCGACCCTCCCCGTCGACCAGGTAGACCGCCGGCCAGTAGTGGTTGTCGAGCGACCGCCAGATCGCGAAGTCGTTGTCGATGACCACCGGGTAGCCGACGTCGAGCGCGGCGACCGCGCGGCGCACGTTGTCGAGGTCGTGCTCGAAGCCGAACTCGGGCGCGTGCACGCCCACGACGACGAGCCCGCGGTCGCGGTAGCGCTCGTGCCACGCCCTGACGTACGGCAGCGTGCGCAGCCAGTTGACGCACGAGTACGTCCAGACGTCGACGAGGACGACGCGCCCGCGGAGCCCGGCGGCGGTGAGCGGCTCGGTGTTGAGCCAGACGGGCGCGCTGTCGAGGGCCGACAGCGCGCCGTGATCGGGGTTGTCCATGGACCTCAGCGCGGTACGGGGGGTCGGGAACGTACGTCAGCGCCACCAGCATCTCATCCGGCGCCTCATCGGCGACGAAATGCCCGGCGCCCGGGACGACGACGCCCTCCACGTCGTCGGCGACGAGCCGCATCGCGTCCGCGACGTGCTCCCCGAAGCTCGCCTCTCCGCCGATCGCCAGGACGGGCATGGGGAGCCGCCGGGTCGCGCGCTGCGCGTCCTGCGCGATGGTCGCGTCGAGCGCCCGGTAGAACCCGAAGCTGCCACGCAGGGAGTCGGGGTCGGAGAGCAGGCCGACGTAGTGGGCGATCGCGTCGTCCGGCAGCGGCCGGGCGGCCGCGTCGAACTCCCAGCGGAAGAAGATGTCCTCCCGTCCGGTCACGAGCTGCTCGTTGATCGTCTGGAGCCGGTTGAAGGGCACGTGCCAGAGCCGGTCGTTGATCGGCCCGGGGACGAACACCGGCGGCGAGGGCGCCGCTCCCGGGGAACCCGGGATCTCGGCGAGGGCCACGCGCTCGACCCTGTCCGGGTGGTCCGCGGCGAGCGCGTAGGCGATCGCGAACCCCGTGTCGTGCCCGACCACGGCGAAGCGCTCGTGGCCGAGCGCGTCCATGAGCGCGACCAGATCGTCGGCCAGCGTGCCGGTGTCGTACCCGCCCGCCGGCTTGTCGGAGAGCCCCCTGCCGCGCTGGTCGACCGCGATCACCTCGAAGTCCTGGGCCAGCGCGGGCATCAGCAGCCGCCACGCGTACCAGGTCTCCGGCCAGCCGTGGATCAGCAGCAGCGGCGGTCCCTCGCCTCCCGTCACCGCGTGGAGGCGCAGCTCGCCGGTGTCGACGTACCGGCTCGTGAACATGTCGGCGAACCCCGCGGGGAGGTTCGGCGCACCCGAGACGGTTCCTGCGGTGGACAGCGAGCTCATGGGATTCCTCTCGACGGCCTGACAGCGTTCGTTCGGACGTCGGCAAGCCTGCTCGCACTCCCTGCCCTTCACCCCCGTGTGGACCCTGGTCGACTCCCTGGTCTGCGCACGACCGCATCTGGGAGGCTTGCCGCACATGAGCCTCCTCGGGCGCACCGACGAGTGCGCACAGCTGGCCGATCTGATCGATGACGTCCGCCGCGGCGAGAGTCGGTCGTTGGTACTGCGTGGTGAGGCCGGGATCGGGAAGTCGGCGCTGCTCGAGCATCTCGTCGAATCCGCGCTCGACCTGACCGTCGCGCGCGCCGACGGCGTCGAGTCCGAGATGGAGCTGGCGTTCGCGAGCCTGCATCAGCTCTGCGTCCCGTTCCTCGATCGGCTCGAGCGGCTGCCCGGTCCGCAGCGCGACTCGCTCCGGATCGTCTTCGGGCTGAGCCCGGGACTGGCGCCGGATCGCTTCCTGGTCGGCCTCGCCGTGCTCGGTCTCCTCTCCGACGTGGCCGAGCAGCGCCCGCTGCTGTGCGTCGTGGACGACGCGCAGTGGCTGGATCGGACCTCCGCGCTCACGCTCGCCTTCGTCGCGCGCCGTCTGCTGGCCGAGCCGGTCGGGTTCGTGTTCGCCGCGCGTGAGCCGGGCGAGGAGCTTCGGCACCTGCCGCAGCTCGACGTGCGCGGGCTGGCCGCCGGTGACGCCCGCGCCCTGCTGGGCTCGACCGTGACGCGCACCCTGGACGTGACGGTGCGCGACAGGATCGTCGCGGAGACACGGGGGAACCCGCTCGCGCTGCTCGAGCTGCCGCGGGACCCGACACCGACGCAGCCGGCCGGCGGCATCGGCGTGCCGGAGGCCAGCGACCTGTCGAACCGGATCGAGGCGAGCTACGTCCGGCGGGTGGAAGCCCTCCCGGGCGACGCACGTTCTCTGCTGCTCGTCGCGGCGGCGGAGCCGGTAGGCGATCCGCTGCTCCTGCAACGCGCCTGCCTGCGCCTCGGGATCGAGCTCTCCGCGGTCGACGCGGCAGACGGCCTGCTGGTGCTGGACGAACGCGTGACCTTCCGTCATCCGCTGGCCCGCTCGGCCGTCTACCGGGCGGCGGAGGCGCAGGACCGGCGGGCCGCCCACCTCGCGCTGGCGCAGGCGACGGACCGGGAGGTCGACCCGGACCGCCGTGCGTGGCACCTGGCCGCCGCGACCACAGGGCCGGACGAGGAGGTCGCGCGCGAACTCGAGCTGTCGGCGGGGCGGGCGCGGGCGCGCGGCGGCTCCGCTGCCGCCGGCGCGTTCCTGCACCGGGCGGTCGCCCTGACAGGCGATCCCGCGCGGCGAGCGGAACGGGCGCTGGCAGCAGCGCACGCAGGGCTGGGGGCGGGGGCGTTCGACGTCGCCCATGGCCTCCTGGCGACGGCGCAGGCCGGGCCGCTCGACGAGCTGGGACGCGCGCGCGTGGATCTGCTCCTGGCTGAGCTCTCCTTCGCCCAGGACGCCGGTCGCGACGCCCCGGTGCTGCTGCTCCGGGCCGCGAGGAGGCTCGAGGCGCTCGACGTGCGACTCGCGCGCGACACGTACCTCGACGCGTGGGGCGCAGCGCTGACCGCCGGCCGGCCTGCGGAGGCGGCGGGCAGCGTGGCCGACGTCTGCCGCGCCGCGGCGGCCGCACCCGACCCGCCGGGCCCCGCGCTCCCGTGCGACCTGCTGCTGGAGGGACTGGCGCTCGTGTCCACCGACGGGCGCTCCGTCGCGGTGCCCGCGCTGCGACGTGCCGTCGCCGCGTTCACGAGTCCTCAGGTCTCGCGGGAGGAGATGCTCCGCTGGGGCTGGCTGGCGACGCGCGCGGCCGCGTTCGTGTGGGACAACGAGAGCTGTCTCGAGATCGCCGGGCGTGCCGTGCAGCTCGCCCGCGACTCGGGGGCGCTCGAGGTCCTCGCGGTGACGGACAACACGCTCGGTCAGGCGGCCGCGTTCGACGGCGATCTCGCGACCGCCGCGCAGGCGATCGCGGAGGTCGATGCCGTCAAGGCCGCGACGGGGACGAGGATCGCTCCGCACGCCGCCATCGCGCTCGCGGGCATCCGCGGCCAGCAGGCCGAGGCCTCCGAGCTGATCGGCGCGATCCTCCCGGAGGCCGTCGCGGCCGGCCGCGGGGCCGCCGTGCAGTACGCGCACTGGGCGATCTCCCTGGTGATGAACGGCCTCGGCCGCTACGAGGAGGCGCTCGCGGCGGCCGTGGAGGCGACCCAGCGGTCCCCCGAGCTGCACATCGCGTCCTGGGCGCTGAGCGAGCTGATCGAGGCTGCGGCGCGGACCGGCGCCACCGAGCTCGCGGCGGGCGCGCTCACGCGACTCGGCGAGCACACGGACGGCAGCGACGCCGAATGGGGCCTCGGGATCCTGGCCCGGTCGAGCGCATTGCTGTGCGACGGTGAGACCGCCGAGCGCCTGTACCGCGAGGGCATCGACCGCCTGGGACGCACCCGGCTCCGGCCGGACCTCGCCCGCGCGCATCTGCTCTACGGGGAGTGGCTTCGCCGGGAGGGCCGGCGCGTCGACGCCCGAACGCACCTGCGCGCGGCGCACGAGCTGTTCGTCACGATCGGCATGGAGGCATTCGCCGAACGCGCGCGGGGTGAGCTGCTCGCAACGGGTGAGCGGGTCCGCCGGCGGGCGGTCGAGACCCGTGACGACCTGACGGCCCAGGAGCGGCAGATCGCGCGGCTCGCCCGGGACGGCCTGTCGAACCCCGAGATCGGCGCGCGGCTGTTCCTCAGCCCGCGCACCGTGGAGTGGCACCTGCGCAAGGTGTTCACGAAGCTCGGCATCCGCTCCAGGCGGGACCTCGCCCACGCGCTGCCGAGCTCGGACTCCGAGCTGGTTCCCGCCTGACGATCCGGGGTTGCGGTGCATCGGCCGGTGCGAGAGGCTCGGCTCTCCCGACGAGGAGAGGTCGCCATGACCAGCGCGAAGGTCGCCGTCCCGGTGCTCCAGGAGGTCCTCGACGCGTTCAACGCACACGACCTCGATCTGATCATGTCCTTCTTCGCAGACGACTGCGTCATGGACATGCCGCACGGCCCGGACCCGGGGGCCGGCTGCTGGTGGGGAAGGACGAGGTCCGGGAGGGCATCCGGTCGCGGCTCGACGGCATCCCGGACATCCACTACGGCGACGACCGTCACTGGGTCTGCGATGACCGCGGCGTCTCGGAGTGGACGATCCGCGGGACGCAGCGGAACGGCGAGCGCATCGAGGTGCGCGGCTGCGATCTGTTCGAGTTCGTCGACGGGAAGATCACCCGGAAGGACGCCTTCTGGAAGATCGTCGACTACGTCGAGCACACCCACGAGCGCCCCTCCGTAGGTCTGCGCCCGGATCGCGTTGCCGGAGGTCAGGTCCGTCACGGCGCCGGTGATCGCACCGGCTCGGTCGGACGCCAGGAAGACCGCGGCATCGGCGACCTGCGCCAGCGTCGGCAGCCGCCCCAGCAGCGTCTGGTCCTCGCCCCACTGCGCGAGCATCTCCTCGACGCTGACGCCCGCCGCCGCGGCCAGCGGCGCGAACACCTCGCCGGTGAAGGAGCCGTGGGACGCAGCGTCCGCGATCGCCGTCGGCCGCAGGCAGACGACGCGGACGCCGCTCGGCCCGAGCTCGGCCGCGAGCCGCTGGGTCATCTGCTCGATCGCAGCGCAGGTCGTGCCGAAGCCGAGGTTCCCGGGTCGCGCGAACCGCGCGCCGGCCGTCGAGAGGGTGAGGACCACCCCCGATCCGCGCGCCGCCATGTGCCGCGCCGTCGCGTTGACGGTGATGAGGTTGCTCCGGAGGAAGGACTCGATCGGGTGCATGACCTGATCGACGGTCAGACCCGCGAGCAGCGTGCCCTGGGCGTACGGGAACGACACCGCGTTCAGGGCGATGTCGATGCCGCCGGCGCCGGCCGCCACGGCATCGGCGTGCTCGGCGACGGCGCGCTCGTCGAGCACGTCGAGCTCAGCCACCTCGGCCCGCTCGCCGATGTCGTCCGCGACCGCCTGCAGCCGTGCGCGGCTGCGCCCGGCCAGGTGCACGTGGGCGCCCGCCTCCGCGAACGCGCGCGCCACGGCGCCGCCGATCGCGCCGCCGCCGCCGTGGATCACTGCCGTCTTGCCCTCGAGCATCGTCCCGTCCTCCGTCGATGGTGGAACCCCGTCCATCGATGGAGAGCGGCCCCGGCGACCGAAGTCATCGGTGGCGCTCGAGCACCTCCGCGCCGAGGAACGCGGTCATCGCCGCGATGAGCTCGCCGTCGAACGTGAGCACCGTGAGCGCACGGAGCTCGAAGGGCCCGTCCTCGCGGTCTCGCCGGTAGCCGGCGATCGCGGGCTGCCCCCCGGCGTGGGTGGCCTCGAAGCGCCACTCCGTGCGGAAGACCTGCACGTTCAGGAAGGTCGCCACGTCGTCCCGGCCGCGGAACCAGGTCGGCAGCGGCGGCATCGAGAACGTCACGTCCTCGCGCAGCATCGCGACGATCGCCGCGACGTCGGCGCGGTTCCACGCATCGACGAAGCGGGCGACGAGCTCGCGGGAGCGATCGTCGCCGAGCGCCCGCAGCATCTCCTGCTGCGAGCGGGCCGGGCGCTCGCGCTCGAGCTTCGCGCGCGCCCGCTGCAGCGCGCTGTTCGCCGATGCGACCGAGGTGTCGAGGATCTCCGCGGTCTCCCGGGCGCTGAAGCCGAGCACGTCGCGCAGGAGCAGCGCCGCGCGCTGGTTGGGCGGCAGGAGCTGCAGCGCCGCGACGTACGCGAGCTCGACGCCCTCGCGGTCCTCGTAGCGCAGGAGCTCGTCCGGATAGGGCTCGAGCCAGAGCGGCTCGGGCAGCTCCCGCCGCCGGCGCGCGTCGAGGACGCGCAGCGAGGCGTTGGTGGCGATCGTGAACAGCCACGAGCGCAGGGAGCTGCGGCCCTCGAACCCACCCAGGCCCTTCCACGCGCCCACGAGCGCCTCCTGGAGCGCGTCGTCGGCGTCGTGGACCGAGCCCAGCATCCGGTAGCAGTGGGCGTGGAGCTCGCGCCGGTGCGGCTCGACGAGCTCGGCGAAGGAGCGCGCATCGACGTCTCCCATCGTCCCGGCCATGCCGTGAGCCTCCCACGTTGCGCCAGACTGCCGCCATGACGATCGCCTACGAGCTGTTGCGCGTGCGCACGCGCGACGCCGGCGACACGACCGTCTACGTCACGCGGCATCCGCTGGAGCGAACGACCGTGCGCGTCCTGTGCTTTCCGGAGCCCACGCGGCTCGATCACTGGTGTCGGTCCAACGGCGTCTCGGAGGCGATCGTCGCGGGGTTCTTCCTGCGTGACCCGGACCGGCCGCTGGGCGAGGTCGTGTCCGGCGGGAGCAGCGTGGCGCACGAGCCCGTCGCCGAGCCGTGGGGACCGGCGCGCGCCTGCGTGCACGTGGACGGGACCGTCCGCCTCGCCCGGCGTTCCGAGCTGCCGCCCGAACCGGCGGGCGACCTGGTCCAGGCCGGCCCGCTGCTCGTGCGCGGCGGTCGGTCGCTGGTGGACGGCGACGACGTCGAGGGCTTCTCGGCGGGTGCGGGGCAGTTCGACTCCGACATCACGGTGGGGCGCCACCCACGATGCGCGCTCGGGCTGACCGGGACCGAGCTCCTCGCGGTCTGCTGCGACGGGCGCCGGACCGGCGTCGACGCCGGCCTCGAGCTGGGCGAGCTCGCGCGGCTGCTGATCAGCCTCGGCGCGCGCGACGCCATCAACCTCGACGGAGGCGGATCGGCGACGTTGATCCATCACGGGCACCTGCTCAACCGGCCGTACTCGAGCGTCGACCAGCCGGCGCCCGAGTCGCGCCCCGTCGTGACCGCCCTGCTGCTGACGCCCGCCTGACTCAGTCGGCGGCGATGCGATCGCCGACGCGCCCGCACAGCACGGGATGCTGCCAGGCCGTACGGTCAAGGATGGCCGACGCGCCAAGCCCGAGGACGTCGACTCGTACATCGCCGAGGCGGACCCGAAGGCGCGTCCGATGCTCGAGGAGCTGCGAGAGCTCATCCGGTCCACCGTCCCCGGCGTGGAGGAGGGCATCAGCTACGGCGTGCCGTTCTACAAGCACCACGGTGAGTTCGTCGGGTTCGCCGCGTTCAAGAACCACGTCAGCTTCGGGTTCGGCTCCCACGTGGTCCCGGCCGGCGATCGCACGGCGCTCGAAGCCGACGGCTACAAGCTCGGCAAGGGCACGATGCAGATCCGGTTCGACCAGGACGTGCCGAGCGGACGCGGTACGAGGGATCCTCGAGGCGAAGGCGCGGCTGAACGAGGCCGAGCGCCCTACGTGACCGGAGCGGCCTCGACGGCGCGGCGCGCCGCCGGGACCACGAGGGGCGTGCCGGTCTCCGGGTCCGGGATCACCCGGCACTCGAGCCCGAACACGTCGTGCACGAGCTCCGCGGTCACCACGTCCCCCGGCGCCCCCTCCGCGACGAGGACGCCGTCGCGCATCGCCAGGATCCGCGTCGCGTAGCGGCATGCCTGGTTGAGGTCGTGGAGGACCATCACGAGCGTGCGGCCCTGCTCGTGGAGGTTCGCGCAGAGGTCCAGGACCTCGACCTGGTGGGCGATGTCGAGGAAGGTCGTCGGCTCGTCGAGCAGCAGGATCCCCGTCTCCTGGGCGAGCGCCATGGCGAGCCACACGCGCTGGCGCTGGCCGCCGGAGAGCTCGTCGACGAACCGGCCGGCGAGGTCGGTCGTGTTCGTCGAGGCGAGGGCCTCCGTGACGGCGCGCTCGTCGTCGCGCGACCACTGCCGCAGCAGCCGCTGATGGGGGTGGCGGCCGCGGGCGACGAGGTCCGTGACGGTGATCCCGTCGGGCGCGATCGAGCTCTGCGGCAGCAGGCCGAGCCGCCGCGCGACCTGCTTGGACGGCAGCGAGCGGATGAGCTCACCGTCGAGGAGGACCGTCCCCTCCTTGGGGTGCAGCATCCGCGCGAGCGCGCGCAGCAGCGTCGACTTGCCGCAGGCGTTCGGTCCCACGATCGCGACGAACTCGCCGTCGTCGATGCGCACGTCGAGCCCCTCGACGACGACGTGCTTGTCGTACGCGAGGGTGACGCCCCGCGCGTCGAGCGGCGGTGGTGGGGTGTCGGTCATCCGCGTCCTCGCTTGCGTTCGGCGACGAGCAACCAGGCCAGGTACACGCCGCCGGTCAGCCCCGTCATGAGCCCCACCGGCAGCTGCGTCGGCATCAGGCGCTGCGCGGCGATGTCACTGGCCAGCACCAGCGCCGCGCCCATGAGGGCCGAGGTCGCGATGCCGGGGTTGGGGAGCAGCGCGAGCCGCCGCGCCAGCTGCGGGGCCGCGAGCGCCACGAACCCGATCGGCCCGGCGGCGGTCGTCGCGACCGCCACGAGCGCGACCGCGACGAGCACGATCGCGACCCGCGCGGGCTCGACGCGCAGCCCGAGCGCCCGTGCTGCGTCGTCGCCCATCTCGAGCAGGCGCAGCGGCCGCGAGAGCAGCAGCGCCGCGGGCACGAGCACGACCAGCGCGCCGGCGAGCGGCCGGACCTGGTCCCACCCGCGGCCGTTCAGGCTGCCGACGAGCCACACCGTCGCGGCGACCGCCTCCTCGATCCGCGCGCGTGTCAGGAGGTAGTCGATCGCCGCCATCGCCAGCGCGCTGATGCCGATGCCGATGAGGACGAGGCGGTACCCCGAGACGCCGCGCTTGAACGCGAGCCCGTAGACGAGCACGGCCGTGACGAGACCCCCGGCCAGCGCGCCGGCGGAGACCTGCAGGCCGGACCCGCCGAGGACCGTGATGACGAAGAGCGCGCCGACGGCCGAGCCGGTGGTGAAGCCGACGATGTCCGGGCTGCCGAGCGGGTTGTTCGTCAGGCTCTGGAACATCGCGCCCGAGATGCCGAGCGCGATGCCGACCAGGACCGCGCAGAGCACGCGCGGCAGCCGCAGCGTCTCGATGATGAACGAGGTCGCCCGCGAGCCCCCGCCGAGCAGCGTGTCGATCACCTCGCCCGGCGAGACCGGGTAGTCGCCGGTGCTGATCGCGACCACCGCCAGCGCTGCCGTCACCACCGCCAGGCCCGTGCCGACGAGCACCGGTCGCATGGGGACGCGGACGGAGAACCCGCCGCTCCGGGTGCGCAGGACGAGCGCGGTCACAGCTGCGCGATCCTCCGCCGGCGCACGAGCGCGATGAACACGGGGGCGCCGAGGATCGCCGTGACGATGCCGACCTCGAGCTCGCCGGGGCGCGCGATGACGCGGCCGAGGACGTCGGCGCCGAGCAGCAGCACCGGGCCGAGCAGCGCGGAGTAGGGGAGGACCCACCGCTGGTCGGGTCCCACGATCGCGCGGGCGACGAACGGGATCGTGAGGCCGACGAACACGATCGGCCCGGCGGCAGCGGTGGCGGCACCGCACAGGAGCGTGATCGCGACGGCCCCGGCGATGCGCGTCCGCCCGATGTTGGCGCCGAGCGCCCGTGCGGTGTCGTCGCCGAGGGCGATCGCGTTGAGCGCCCTGGGGAGGAGCAGCGCGAGCGCGATGCCGACGAGCAGGAACGGCGCGACGCTCTCGACCGTGGAGATGTCGCGCCCGGCGAGCGAGCCGACGTTCCACTGGTTGAAGCGCTGCAGCATGTCCGGGTCGCTGAGCGCGACCGCGTAGGTGAACGCGGTGAGGGCCGCCGTGATCGCCGTGCCCGCGAGCGCGAGCCTGGCGGGGGTCGCGGCCGCGCGCCCACCGGTGCCGATCGCGTAGACCACGACGGAGGCGATCGCGGCGCCCAGGAACGCGAACCAGACGTACGCGGTGATCCCGGTCAGCCCGAGGACCGCGATCGCCACGATGACGGCGGCGGCCGCGCCGGCGTTGACGCCGAGCAGGCCGGGATCGGCGAGCGGGTTGCGCGTGAGGGCCTGCATGAGCGCGCCGGCCAGGCCGAGGGCGGCGCCGACGAGCAGGCCGAGGATCGTCCGCGGCACGCGGAGGTCCGTGATGATCACCGAGTCCTGCGTGTCGGACGGGTGCAGGAGGCTGTCGATGACGGTCGACAGGGGGATCGGCTTCGCGCCGATCGCGAGGCTGAGCAGCGCGACCGCGACGAGCGCGACGATCGCCAGGGTGATCCCGGCGGAGCGCGTCAGGCGTCGCGGCGCGATGGAGGTGGTGACGTCGGTGGCGGTCGCGGTCATCGCACGGCGTTAGGTCACCCTAACGGGTCGCGTTCGCCGATGGCGTGCGGGTGCGCCTGGACGGGATGACGGTTGCCGCACGCGGCCCGATGCACGATCCTCCTGCCCACGATGCGCCCTCGTGACCGTCGCCTCCTGGCCGGTCTCGCCCTCGCGGCGATGCTCCTGCTCGCCCTGCTCGTGCACCACGCGGGCACCGAGGCGCTGCTGGCGGCGCCGCTGCTCGCCCTCCTCGCCCCGCTGCTCGCGGGCCGGTACCTGGGCGAGGAGCAGATCGGTCGCCTCGCGGCCGCGCGCACCGCCACCGGCCACACCGTCGCACGGGCGCGGCGCACGTCCGCGCCGCTGCGCGCACCCGGCGTCCTCGTCCCCCGCGGCGGGCGCCTGCTCGCCACGTCGCTGGCCGTCCGTCCTCCGCCGGTCCTCGCGCAGCTCAGCTAGCGCCGCCCGCACACGTCCGCGCGGCGCGTTCCCGACCCGCGACGACGAGGAGGCGGCGATGCGCCGCACGACGATCGCGGCGATCGTGCTGGCCGTTGCCTGCGCGTTCGCCGCACCCGCGATGGCCCACCAGGGCGATCCGCGCTTCGACTCGGTGCTCACCGGCACCGGGATCCCGGGCCTGAAGGTTCAGGTCCTGAACTACGGCGACCGGCTGCTGCTCCAGAACCGCACCGGCCAGACGGTCACGCTGGAGGGCTACGAGAACGAGCCCTACGCGCGGCTGCTGCCCGACGGCACGGTGCAGGTCAACCAGCGCTCGCCCGCGACGTACCTGAACAACGATCCGTACGCGAACGCGACCGTGCCCAAGAGCGCGAACGCGAAGGCCGCCCCGGTCTGGAAGACCATCGAGGGCGACAACCGCTACGAGACCCACGACCACCGGATCCACTGGATGAGCCCGGGGACGGTGCCCCAGAAGGTGACCGACCAGGACGTCCGGACCAAGGTCTTCGACTGGTCGGTCCCGGTGCAGGTGGGCGACGCGAAGCCGACGGCCATCACGGGGACGCTGTGGTGGCGCGGCAAGGACGCGGCGGGCGGCATGCCGGTCGGCGCGATCGCCGGGCTGGCCGGGCTCGTGCTCGCGTCGATCGCGTTCGTCGTGATCGTGCGCCGGCGCCGGGCGCGCGGCGACCGGACGCCCGCGGATCCGCGGAGGCCTGGTGAGCGGCGGCGCCCGCCTGGTGGTCGTGCTCGCGATCGTCGCGACGGGGCTCGGCGCGCTGGCGCCCGCCGCCGGCGCGCACGCGACGCTCGAGCAGAGCCACCCGGAGCGGGGCGCCGTGCTGCAGACGCCACCGAAGGAGGTGGCGCTCTCCTTCGACGAGCCGGTCGAGGCGGCGTTCGGCGCGCTGCGCGTGTTCGACGCCAAGGGGAACCCGGTGACGACCGGTGCGCTGCGCAGACCCGAGGGATCGAAGCTCGAGGTCGCGCTCCCGAAGCTCGCGGACGGCCCCTACACCGTGACGTACCGGGTCGTCTCCGCGGACGGGCACCCGGTGTCGGGCGGCCTGACGTTCCAGGTCGGCGAGACCGCCGCCGCGCCGCAGAGCGTCGAGACGCTCCTGCAGGGGACATCCGCCGGTCCCGTGAGCCGTGCCGCGCTGGGGATCGCGCGCGGGCTCGGCTACCTGGCCATCGCGATCGCGCTCGGCGGGGTGGCGTTCCTGGCGTTCTGCTGGCGGCCCGCGGTGCGGGGGGAGAGCGCGCTGGCGCCTGCGGGCGCGGCGTTCGAGGCCAGGCTGGCGCGCCTCGTCGGTGCCGGTGTGGTGCTCGGCATCGTCGCCGGCGCCGCGGCGGTCGTGCTGCAGGCCGCCGTCGCGGGTGAGACGTCGGCGTGGACCGCGCTCGATCCGTCCGTCGTGCGCGAGGTGCTCGGCACGCGGACCGGGCTGTGGCTCGGGATCCGCTTCGTCGCGTGGCTCGCGCTGGCCGCGGCGCTCGCCGCCCTGTGGGCGCGGCCGTCGCGCGCCTTCGCAGCGCTTGCCGCGGTACCCGCGGCCGTCATCGTCGCGGGCCCGGCGCTCGCGGGCCACGCGGCGACGCAGAGCCCGGTCGCCGTGCTCGCGCCGCTGGACATCGTGCACGTGGGGGCCACCGCGCTGTGGATCGGCGGGATCGTGGCGCTGCTGCTCGCCGTGCCGGCCGGGACTCGGCGCGTCGATCCGGCGGCCCGCACGCGGCTCCTGGCGGGCGTGCTCGCACGGTTCTCGCCGATCGCGCTGTGGTCCGTCGTGGCGCTGGCGATCACCGGCGGCGTGCAGGCCGCGATCCACCTCGACTGGAGCCTCGCGCCGTTCGCCGACACGGGGTTCGGGCGGTCGCTGCTGGTGAAGATCGGGCTGTTCGTCGTGCTCGTCGCGCTCGGCGCGACGCAGCGCCGGCGCATCATCCCGGCGTTGCGCTCGCACGCCGCGGGCGCCGAGGCGCCCGGCGGCGCCGGCGTCCTGCTGCGGCGCGCGCTGCGGGCCGAGATCGTGCTGCTCTGCGGCGTCCTCGCCGCGACCGCGGTCCTCGTCGGCTCCCCGCCGCCCCGGGCGGTCGCGGGCGGGAACGCCGGCCCATATTCGACGGACGTCGCCATCGGGCCGCAGCGGCTGCAGATGACCGTCGATCCTGCCCGGCCCGGCGTGAACGAGCTCCACATCTATCTGCTCGACGGGCGGACCGGTGCCCCGTTCAGGGGCTCGAAGGAGCTGACGGTCCATGCCGAGCTCCCGTCGAAGGGCATCGGACCGCTGCATCTCGACATGAACCCGGCCGGGCCAGGGCACTGGATCGCGCAGGGCGTCCAGCTCGCCCCCGGTGGCACGTGGCGCGTGACCGTCACGAACCGCGTGTCGGACTTCGACGAGTACGAGGCCAGGCTGAAGGTGCCGGTCCGGTGACCGTCCTGCTCCTCCTCGCACCGGCCCTGCTGCTCGCGCTGCTGCTGGTGCTCGGTCGCTACCCGGGGTCGGGTGCCCTGGCCCGCGTCCTCGAGCGTCGCCGGCCGCGGGTCGCCCGGCGCAGGGAGATCCATCGGCCGCTGCCCCGCGCCCCGCGTCGCCGTCGCGCCGGCGGCGGTGTCCTGCTCGCCCTCGCCCTCGCCGGTCGTGCCCCGCCCGTCGTGGTCGCCTGATCCACAGACCGACCACTTCGACCCACAGGAGCACCTCAGCCATGTCACGCACCACCACAGCCGTCGCGGCACTCACCGCCGTCGCGGCCCTCGCGCTGCCCGCCGTCGCGGGCGCGCACGTCACCCTGAACCCGAACACCGGCACGGCCGGCGCGTACACGAAGCTCGACGTCCGCGTGCCCAACGAGCAGTCGAACGCCTCGACGGTGAAGCTGCAGCTGCAGTTCCCGGACGGCTTCGCCGCCGCGTCCTACGAGCCGCGGGCCGACTGGCGGGTCAAGGTGACGCGGGCGAAGCTCGCCACGCCCGTGCAGACCGACGACGGGCCGATCACCGAGGGCGTGAAGACGATCACGTGGACCGGCAGCGGGAGCGGCCTCGGGCGGATCGCACCCGACCAGTTCATGGAGTTCCCGCTCTCGGTCCAGATCCCGGAGAACGCGGCGGCAAGACGCTGGTGTTCAAGGCGATCCAGACCTACAGCAACGGCGACGTCGTGCGCTGGATCGGCGCGGCGGACTCCGACCATCCGGCGCCGCACGTGACCGTCGCGGCGGCATCGGCGGGCTCCGGGTCCGCGGCGCCGGGACCGCCGGCCGCGCCGGCGAGCCCGGCCGACGGCGGTGGGAGCGACACGATCGGCGTCATCGCGCTCATCGTCGGCGGCATCGGGCTGATCGCCGCGGCGGCCGCCCTCGTCATCACCCGGCGCCCGCGCCGCGACGGCACCGCGCAGGCCGCATGAGGCGCACGATCGCCGCGGCGGCCCTCGCCGCCGCGGCGGTGCTCGCGGTCTGCGCGGGCACCGCGTGGGGGCACACCGGCGTGGAGCGCTACGTGCCGGGCAAGGGCGCCACGGTGAGCACGCCGGTGAAGGTCGTCGGGCTCCGCTTCGAGGGCCCGATCGTGACCGGCACCCTCACGCTGACGACCGCGTCGGGCCGGGCGATCGCTCCGCGGGAGCAGGGCGTCGTCTCGCGCGACACCTACCTGCGGATGGTGCTGCGGTCCCCGCTGGCCGCGGGGTCGTATCGCGTGGCCTGGCGCGTGCGGTTCGAGGACGGCCACCGCAGGCAGGACACCTGGACGTTCCGGGTGCGCTAGACGGCGGCGGTGAGGACGTCCGCGCTCTGGACGTCCTCCCACGCCAGCCGCATGCGCCGCACCGCCTCCTCCAGGAGGTGCGGCTCGGCCGGGAAGCACAGGCGCACGTGGTCGAGGAAGAGGTCGTCGGGCGCGGTGTTCGAGCCGGTCGCGATCGCGACGCCACGGCGGGCCGCGGCGGCGCACACCTCGTCCGCGACGGGCAGGGGCAGCTTCACCCACAGCGACCAGCCGCCCTTGGGCTCCTCGAACTCCCACTCGGGGAGCTCGTCGCGCAGCGCCTGGGCCAGCACCTCGTAGCGCTCCCGGGCCTGCACGCGACGGGCGACCGCGGCGTCGTCGTAGCCGGGCAGCGCGCGAAGGACCGCGACCTGGTCGAGCATCCCGCTGCCGAGATCCTGCGCCGCCTTGAGCCTGCCGAGACGAAGGACGAGCCCGGGGTCCGCGCGCAGCCAGCCCGTGCGGAGGCCGCCCCACAGCACCTTGGAGAACGAGCCGAGCGCGACCACCCGGTCCGGCGCCATCGAGACCAGCGACGGCGGGGCCGGGGCGTCGAAGACGAGGTCGGCCGGGGTCTGGTCCTCGACGACGAGGACGTCGTGCTCGGCGCACGTCGCGAGGATCTCGCGTCGCCGGTGCTCGTGGACGATCGCGCCCGTCGGGTACGCGCAGGTCGGGACGAGGAAGACGAGCGCCGCACCGGGGCCGCCGAGCGCCCTGGCGAGGTCGTCGGGCCGTGGGCCGGCGTGATCGCGGCGGACGGCGACGACCACGGCGCCCGCGCGCGAGAAGAGCTCCATCGCGCCCGGGTAGGTCGGGGCCTCGACGACGACGCGGTCGCCGCGGCGGACGAGCGCGGTCGTCACGAGCTGGATCGCGCCCTGCGAGCCGGTGGTCACGACGACCTGGCGGTCCGTCGTCGGCGTGCCGCCGGCGGACAGCCGCTCGGCGATCGCCGTCCGCAGCCCGGGGAGGCCGAGGGGCGCGTAGCCGCGCACGGGGGCGCCCGCGGTGATCGCGTCCGTCGCGCTCCCGGCCAGCGGCGCGGAGTGCTCGTCGTACCAGGGGGCGCCGAAGGAGAGGTCGATGAGGCCGTCGTCGTCCTGCACCGCGCGCCCGAAGAGCGCCGCGCGCAGCGTCCGCGAGCCGCTCGGCGCGACGCCGGTGGTCAGCCGGGTCCCGCTGCCCTGGCGGCGCTCCACGACGCCGCGCTCGGACAGCTCCGCGTACGCGGCGACGACGGTCCCCCGGCCGATCTGGGCCAGGGTCGCGAGCGCGCGCTCGGGCGGCAGGCGCGTGCCGTCCTCGAGCTCCTCGCGGTGGACCGTCTCCTGGATCGCGTCGGCGAGGGCGAGGTAGCGAGGGCCGCGGCGCGACTCCCAACCTGCCATCAGGTTCAGGAGATGTTCTGCGGTCAGCGATTGGCTCATAGATTGGCTCTAGTCGGGACCAAAGGCATGGGTAAAGATGCCACCCATGAGCCATTCACGCAACATCTGGTCGCGGAAGCTCGCCCCGGTGGCACCCACCGGCAGCTGGCCGGAGGCCGTCACCATCCGTCGCGCGAACGCCGACGACACGCAGGCGCTGGCCAGGCTGGCCGCCCTCGACTCCCACCCGCAGCTGTCCGGCGACGTCATCGTCGCCGAGGTCGCCGGCGACATCTGGGCCGCGGCCGAGGTCCACGGCTCCTGGGTCCTCGCCGACCCGTTCCGCCCCAGCGGCGAGCTCGCGCTCACCGTCGCGCAGCGCGCGGGCGACCTCCGCGTCGCCGCGAAGCGCGCCGCCCGCCGCGAGGAGCGCCGGGCGCGCGCCGCCGCGAAGGCAGCGAAGGCAGCCGTAGCCGCCTAGGTCCTAGAACGGCATCTCGGGCGTCATCCCGAGCCGGAGGCGCCCGACGTTCTCCCACGTCCGCTCCGACTGGAGCGTGATGTGGGTCCGGACCATGTTGACGTCGCGGAAGTAGCGCTCGATCCGCTGACCGCGGTTCGAGGCGCTCGAGCCGCTCGTGCGGAAGACGAGGTCGACGACCTTCACGGCGAGCTCGATGATCTGCTGCTCGACGAGGATGAGCCGGCGGTCGTCCTCGTCGGTGGCCGCGATGCCGGTCTCCGCCGCGCGCTCGGCGTGATCCGTCCAGATCCGCGCGACCTGGTGCAGCGCGGCCTCGGCGGTGTCGAGGTAGGCGGTCGCCTCGCCCAGGAGGCGCTGGAAGACCCCCACCTCGGACCGCAGCGGCGACATCGGGCCCCACTGGTGCTTCGTCGTGAGCAGCTCGATGTAGGCGTCGACCGCAGCGTGCGCGATGCCGACGCACACCGCGGCGGGCTCGGAGATCAGCAGCGACGCCAGCGGGCCGCGGAACATCGGGTTCGCGTGGACGTCGCGACCGGGAAGCTCGACGACCGGCCGGAACGGGTTCGGGGACGGGACCGTGTGGTGCTCGGGCACGAAGAGGTCCTGCACGACGACGCGGCGCGAGCCGGTGCCGCGCATCCCGAGCGTGTCCCAGTTGTCGATGATCTCGTACTGGTCGCGCCGGAAGCAGACCCACCGGGTGTCGATCTCACCGGACGGCTCGGTGACGATGGCACCGCCGATGAAGTGGGTCGCGGCGTCGCAGCCGGACGAGTAGTCCCACCAGCCGGACACGCGGTAGCCGCCGTCGACGCGCTCGGCGGGTGCGGGAAGCGCGGAGAGCGGGCAGCGGAAGTCCCCGTCGCCGAACAGCTCGATCTGGCCGAGCTCCTCGAAGTTCCCGACGATGAGGTTGTGCGCGGCCGTGAGCCCGAACACCCAGCCGCTGGACGGGCAGCCTCGTGACAGCTCCATCGTGATGCGCAGGAACGTGTCGAGGTCGAACTCGTAGCCGCCGAAGCGACGCGGCTGCACCGTGCGCCAGAACCCCGCGTCGATGTAGTCGCGCAGCGTCGAGTCCGGGAGCCGGCCCAGGCCGTCGCACTCGTCCTGGCGCTCGCGCAGCGCCCCGCGCAGGGCGGTCGCCCTGGCGACCAGCTCGTCCGGCGTCAGATCGGGCTCCGGCGGCTCGAAGCTCCGCGTGCCGGGGTCCTGGACGGTCATTCGCTCTCCTCCGAAGATGGCGTCCCCGTCGATCCTAGACGCGACGAATGATCGGTGTACGATGCGGGCGTCCGCAACTGCGAGAGGTCGCACTTGCCATGAGCCGGTCGCACAGCGCCGCTCCTCCCGTCCCGGCGACGGACCTCGACGAGGCCGTCGCAGTCCTGCGCGGCTCCGGTCTCCGCGTGTCCGCCGCGAGGCGGATCGTGCTCGAGGCGATGTTCAAGGCCGGCGAGCCGCTCACGGCCGAGCGGATCGCGAGCGGCCTCGACGGGCGCCTGCCCTCGTCCGACCTGGCCTCCGTCTACCGCAACCTGGAGACGCTGGAGGAGGTCGGGCTCGTCCGCCACGTCCACCTGGGCCACGGGCCCGGGCTGTACGCGCTGACGCGCGACGGCGCGCGCGAGCACCTCCTCTGCGACCGCTGCGGGACGGTCATGTCCGTCGACCCCAGCCGGCTCGACGCCGTGCGCGACCTCATCCGGGCCGAGACGGGCTTCGCTGCGAACTTCACCCACTTCCCGATCGCGGGCCTGTGCCCGGAGTGCGCCGATGCACATCCCTGACGGGTTCCTCGACCCGGGCGTGGCCGCCGCGACGGGCGTCGCGGCCGGAGGCGCGGTGGCGATCGGCCTGCGCAGGGCCGAGGCGACGTTCGACGAGCGCCGGGCCCCGCTGCTGGGCGTCACCGCCGCGTTCGTGTTCGCGGCGCAGATGCTGAACTTCCCGGTCGCCGGCGGCACCAGCGGCCACTTCCTGGGCGCCGCGCTGGCGACGATCCTGCTGGGGCCGTGGCTCGCCTGCGTGGTGCTCGCGGTCGTCCTGCTGGTGCAGGCGTTCCTGTTCGCCGACGGCGGGGTCTCCGCGCTCGGGGCGAACGTCCTCAACATGGGCGTCATCGGCGCGCTCGGCGCCGGTCTGGTGATGGGCGTCGCGATGCGCGTCCTGCCGCGGACGCGGCGCGCGTTCCTGGGATCGGCCGCGGTCGCGGCCTGGCTGGCGGTCGTCGCCGGATCGGTCGCGTGCTCCTTCGAGCTGGCGATCTCGGGGACCGTGCCGCTCGGCACGGTGCTCCCGGCGATGGTCGGCGTCCACGCGCTGATCGGCGTGGGGGAGGCGGTCGTGACGGTCGCGGCGGTGAGCGCGGTCCTCGCCGTGCGCCCGGACCTCGTCGCGGGCGCCCCGCCCGAGGTCGCACGCGCGCCCGTCGCGCCGCCCGCGGAGGTCACGGCATGAGGATGCGCGTCTTCGTGGTCCTCGCGATCGCGGTCGCGATCGGGTTGGCGACCGCCGTCTCGCCGTTCGCGTCGAGCTCGCCCGACGGTCTGCAGCGCGTCGCGGAGAACCACGGGTTCGCCGGGCACGGGCGCGACCGCGACGCGCCGATCCCCGGCTACGCGTTCCCGGGCGTCCACGACCCGCGGCTGGCCAAGGGGCTGGCCGGCTTCGCCGGGACGCTGGTCGCGTTCGGCGCCGGGTGGGGGCTCGTGACGCTGCTGGGCCGATCGCGGCGCCGCGTGGTCGTCCAGTGACGTTCTGCAACCACGCCCTCGACCACACCGGGCTCGCCGGTGACCTCGCGAGCCCGATCCACCGCCTCGATCCGCGCGCGAAGGTGCTCGGGCTGCTCGCGGTGACGCTCGTCGCGGTGACGACGCCCGTCGCGCTCTGGCCGGTCTTCGGGGCGTGCGCGCTCGCGCTCGCCGTCGTCGCGCTGCTCGCCCGCGTGCCGGCCCGGACGCTGTGGCAGCGCGGCCGGATCGTCCTGCTGCCGGTCGCGCTCGTCGCGCTCGTCGCGCCGCTCACGAGCAGCTGGGAGGTGGCTGCGGGGGTCGCCGCGAAGGCCTCGATCGGCGTGGTCGCCGCGGTGCTGCTGGGCGCGACGACGGCGTTCCCCGCGATGCTGCGCGGGCTCGAGGCCCTGCACCTCCCGCGCCTCATGGTCCTCATCGCCGGCCTCATGTACCGCTATCTCTTCGTCATCACCGAGGAGGTCGGGCGGACGCGCGACGCGCTCGTCAGCCGCGCCTACCGGCCGCGCCACGCGCTGCAGGCGGGCGCCGTGGGCAGCGCCGCGGGCACGCTGTTCCTGCGCTCCTACCTCCGTGGCGAGCGCGTCCACCTCGCGATGCTCGCGCGCGGCTACAGCGGGCGGATGCCGGAGCTCACCCCGCTGCGGCTGGCGTCGGCGGACCTCGCGTTCGTCGCCCTCGTGCTCCTCGCACTGATCCCGCTGCGCGTCGCGATCGCATGATCTCCGCGCGCGGGCTGGCGTTCGCGTACCCCAACGGGCACGGGGCGCTGAGCGGCATCGACCTCGAGATCGCGGAGGACGAGCGGGTCGCGCTGCTCGGGCCCAACGGCGCGGGCAAGACCACGCTCATGCTCCACCTCAACGGCCTGCTGACCGGCGGCGGCGAGCTCGACGTCGCGGGGCTGCGCGTCGGTCGCGACGACATGCGCGAGCTGCGCGGGCGCGTCGGGCTGGTGTTCCAGGACCCGGACGACCAGCTCTTCATGCCCACGGTGCGCGAGGACGTCGCGTTCGGCCCGCTGAACCTGGGCCTCTCGGCGCCCGAGGCGCTCGCGCGGGTCGACGAGGCGCTGGACCGGGTGCGGATGGGCCACGCCGCCGACCGCGCGCCACACGCCCTGTCGATGGGGGAGCGGCGCCGGGTCGCGATCGCGACGGTGCTCGCCATGCGCCCGCGACTGCTGGTGCTCGACGAGCCGTCGGCGAACCTCGACCCGCGCGGGCGCCGGGAGCTCGTCGAGGTGCTCGACGACGTCGGCGGGACGATGCTCGTGGCGACGCACGACCTGCCGCTCGCGGCGCAGCTCTGCGAGCGGGCGGTGGTGCTGGACGGCGGGCGGATCGTCGCCGACGGACCGGTCGCGGAGATCCTGGCCGATCCGGAGCTGCTGGCGGCGCACGACCTGGAGCTCCCGATGGGCTTCGATCTCGCCCGCGTCGTGCTTTGAGCGGCGAGGACTGCGTCCTCGCTTGCGGTTGTGTCGCTGGGCGACACAACCGCGGTCTGCGCCGGGTGCAGTCGTGAGCGAACGCGTCCTCACGTCCCGGGATCTCAACCGCGCGCTCCTCGCACGCCAGCGGCTGCTCGAGCGCAGCCGCGAGCCGATCCCGCGCGTGCTCGAGCGGATGGGTGGGCTGCAGGCGCAGTACGCGCCGTCGATGTACATCGGGCTCTGGTCGCGGACCGAGGGATTGGAGCGCGAGGCCCTCACCCGGGCGCTCGAGCGCCGGACGGTGGTCCAGGGGACGCTGCTGCGGTCGACGATCCACCTCGTGTCGAGGCGCGACTGGTGGCCGTTCGCCGTCGCCGTCCGGGATGCACGGCGCCCGTGGTTCCTGCGGACCCGGCGCGGCGCCGTCGCGGAGGCCGACATGGATCGCGCGGCCGCGCGGCTGCGCGAGCACCTCGGCGACGAGCCGATGCCGCGCAAGGCGATCGTCGAGCTGGTCGGCAAGGAGCTCTTCGAGGGGATCGGGCTGTGGGTCGACCTCGTCCGCGCGCCGCCCTCGGGGACGTGGGAGCGCCGCAGGGCGGACCTGTTCGTGGACGCCGAGCGCTGGGTCGGGCCGTGCGATGCGGAGGCGGACGCCTCCGTCGAGCTGCTCGCCCGGCGGTACCTCGCCGCCTTCGGGCCGGCGACCGCCGCCGAGTTCGCCGACTGGGCCGGTCTGCCGCCGCAGGTCGCGCGCGCAGCCGCCGAGCGCGTGGGGACGAGGCGCTTCCGGGCCGAGGACGGCGCCCAGCTCCTCGACCTGCCGCGCGCGCCGCTGCCCGGCCCGGACGTGCCCGCGCCGCCACGCTTCCTGCCGACCTGGGACGCGACGCTGCTCGCGCACGCCCGGCGGGCCCTGATCATCCGGGAGGACGACCGCCCGCGGATCTTCGGGACGAAGACGCCGCAGTCGTTCCCGACGTTCCTCGTCGACGGCCAGGTCGCAGGGACGTGGCGCCACGAGGACGGGCGGATCGCGCTCGCGCCGTTCCGGTCCCTGGACGCCGCCGACCGCCGCGCCCTCGAGGAGGAGGGCGAGCGGCTCGCGGCCTTCCACGCGCCCTAGGCGAACGGCGTGATGCGTGCCGCGAACCCGATGTGGCCACCGGTCGCGGTCGGGAGCGACACGGCCGCCGTGGGGCCCGGGGTGGGCGCGGACGGCTGGGGCCGGGTCGCCACGAGGCGCACGGCGCTGCCGGCGGGGCGCTCCAGCGGCGTGACGCGGTAGCCGCCACGCGCGCTGTGGACGTCGACGTGCGCGACGTCGGCGAGCGCGATCGCCTCGCTGCCCAGGCGGACTCGCCGGTCGTCGCGCAGCTGCACGATCACCTGCGCGCCCGGTCCCGTGCTGGGGAACAGCGCGTCGACGCGGGCGGCGGCGGGCGGCCGGCCGGCGAGCGACCAGCGCCCCTCGATCGCGCGGGACGTGAAGCGGTAGCGGCTCGTCGTCGTCATGCCCCTGGCCTGGACCGAGCCCGTCGCGACGAGGTCGGTGAACGGCCCGGCGTACGCGCGCACCGGCGCGGCGTGGGGGCTCGCGCCGACGCCCTCGGGCGCCTTGACCAGGCGCAGCGGCGAGACGGTGCGGCCCGGGACCGCCCGCCCCTGCTGCGACGCGAGGACGACGCGGTCGCCGCTGTCCCGCACGACCATGCCGAAGGAGGCGGGCGCCTGGCCGCCGACGTTCGCCGCGACGCGGCCGCGGCCGTCCAGCAGACGGGCGAGATCGACGCCGCCGTACGGGAACGCGCGCTGGTTGACCGCGATGATCGCGGTGCTGTAGTGCGGGGTCGTGACGGCCAGGCGGCCCGTGTCGGGGTCGTAGGCGTACAGCGCGGGAGGACGGACCGCGCGCGCCGTGCCCAGGCCGGCGGCGACGGCCCGCGCCGCGTTCGCGGCGATCCGCGTGCCGGCGAGTGCTGCGTCCGCATCCGACTGCGGCGTGACGTCGACGCCGAAGGCGACCGGGTCGGGCAGGCGGCCGGCGACCGCGGTCTCGGCGTCGTACCAGGCGAGGCTGCGGTCCAGCAGCCACTTCGTCCACGCGCCCCACTCGCGCGACGGCTGGAGCTCCTCGGTCGCGGCGACGCCGATGAGCGCCTGCTGCATGAGCGCGAGCTTCTTCGTCTGGTGCCAGCGCTCGAAGCCGAGCCCGGTGTCCCAGTTCGCGTAGCCGCCGTGCGTCCAGTAGCCGGCGACCGCGCGCCGGACCCATTCACGCAGCAGGCGCAGGCGACGCGCGGCGGGCCGCGGCATGCCGGCCGCGCGGGCCTGCTCGTAGAAGCGGCTGAAGCTGAGCACGATGTTCGCGTACTCCGCCGAGTCGACGTTCATCGGGTGCTCGGAGCGCTCGTGCGGCAGGTACCGGAAGTGCATCCCCGGCCCCAGGTTCCCCGCGGCGAGCCCCTTCGGGCCGACGCCGCCCGTGAAGCGGTCGAGGTGCGCCGCGGCGCCCCGCGCGAGCGTCTCGCGGTGTCCGCTGACCGTCGCGTCGCCCGCGAAGACCAGCAGGTGCCAGTTGAACTGGTTCAGCCGGATCGTCGGCCAGCGCCAGTACGGGCCCGCGGCGAGGCGGTGGATGCGATCGGTGATGAGCCGGACCGACCGTGACGGCAGGTCGAGCGCGCGGCGCGCCCGGAACGCGTGGGTCAGGCCGTCCACGACCTCGGCGTCGATGACCAGGTGCTGCTGCCAGCCGCCGGTCTCGGCGACCCAGCCCGGTGCGTGGGCCTGCTTGTTCGCCAGCGGCTTGCGCTCGGTCCAGATCGGCGAGTCGACGAGCCAGCGGACGATGCTCCGCGCGCGGCGGTCGTTGCGCGCCGGACCGGTGTGGCCCCGCTGCGCCGCGACGGCGTGGACGAGCAGCAGGTTCGCGTTGACCATCGTCTCGGTCAGGTCGGCGCCGGGCCGGTAGCGGCCGTCGCGCTCGCTCCACCGGACGTCGAGCAGCCGCTGGATGCGGTCGGCGACGTGCAGGTAGCCGGCGTCGTCGAACGGCGCTGCGACGGCGCTGCGCCGCACCTCGACGCCGTGCGACCGGGGCGGCGCGGGAGCGCTGATCAGCGTGGCCGCGGCCAGCGTGATCGCAGCGCCCAGGGCGGCGCCGGCGACGGCGATCCTGCGCGGTGTGACGGGACGGATGGGGAAGGCGGTGACGGACATCTGGCGGCTCCTCGGGTCGCCATCGACCGTCCCGTCACAGCGGTCCCGCTCCCATGGGCCAGGGGTGGGGAGCCGGCCCCCCGTAGGTGGGGCTCGCACCCCACCGTTGGGGTTACGCTGCGCCGGTGGGCGCCTCGCCGCTGCACTCGCACGTCGCCACGCCGGCGGAGATCCGGGAGCGGATCCAGGCCGAGCGCCGCGGCACGCCGTTCCTCGTCTACCGCGACGGCGACGACCGCCAGGTGATCGTCGATCTCGCCGGCCGGGAGCACGTCACCATCGGACGTCGCGAGTCCACCGACGTGCCGCTGGCCTGGGACTCGTCGGTGTCGCGCCTGCATGCGCACCTCGAGCGCCTCGGCGACGACTGGCTGCTCGCCGACGACGGCCTCTCGCGGAACGGCACCTACGTCAACGGCGTGCGGATCGAGGGCCGGCGGTCGTTGCGCGACGGTGACGTCGTCGCGGTCGGCGGCACGCTCATCGCCTTCCTGCTCCCCTCAGGGGCATCGGTGTCCGCGCCCACGGCGACGGCGCGCGGATCGCTCGCCGCGCTGCGTCCCACGCCCGCGCAGCAGCGCGTGCTGGTCGCGCTCTGCCGGCCGTTCGCTGCGACGACCTACGCCGCCCCGGCCTCCAACCGGCAGATCGCCGACGAGCTCGTCGTGAGCGTCGACACCGTGAAGGGGACGCTGCACGAGCTGTTCGAGACGTTCGGCCTCACGGACCTCCCCCAGAACCAGAAGCGGGCGGCGCTGGCGCAGCGCGCGCTCGAGCTCGGGCTGGTCAGCCGCCGCGACCTGTGATCAGCGCAGGTCCAGCCGCGTGACGCTGTTGTTCCCGAGCGACGTGACCCAGACGTGCTCGGAGTCGCCGGCGATCGCGAACGGGTTGAGCCCGACCGGAAGCGGCTGCCCGACCGACCGCGCGGTGCTCGGGTCGATGACGCCGACCGTGTGATCGGCGAACCCGGTGACGAACACGAGGCCGCCGGCGACGGCGATCTGCATCGGGCGGCGCGGCCCGACGATCGACACGAGCGCGCCGGTCCGCGGCGCGATGCGCGCGAGCGTGTCGTCCGTGCGCAGGCTCGCCCACGCATGGCCCGCGCCCCAGGCCAGGTCGTACGCCGGCTGGCGGAGGCGGACGCTCACCGTCTCCCGGCCGGTCTCGGCGTCCAGGTGCGCCACCGTCGGCGTGTCGAGATGGGCGACCCAGACCCCGTCGGGAGCCGCCGCGATGGCACGCGCCCGGCCCGGGACCTCGAACCTCGCGGTCCGGCGGCGCGTCTCCGGGTCGTAGCGCAGGACGGTGTCGGGCTCGCCGTCGCCGCCGCGCATCGCGACCCAGACGGCATCGTCGGTCGCGTCGATCGCCGTGGGGTCGCGCGGGAGGCTCAACGGGGGCGGAGCGACGTTGCCGCTCGTGTCGAGCCGGACGATCCGTCCCGGCCGCGCCAGGGCGACCCAGACGTCGGACCCCGTCGGCGCGAGCCCCACGACGGTCCGGCCGACGACCGTCCCGTCGCCCAGGGGGCGGCCGGTCTGCGCGTCCAGCCGCGTCAACCGGTCGAGCGCCGCGCTCGACACCCAGACGCCGCTCGCCGCGACGGCGATCCCGTTCGGCCGCTGCCCGACGTCCTCGATGGTCGCGCCGACGCGGACCCGCGTCGTCTCGCTCGACGCACCTCCGGGGTCGGACCCGCCGGACCCGATGAGGAGCGCGGCGACGACACCCGCCCCGATGACGGCGACCGCGGCCACGGCCGCGAGGATCCGCGCGCGGCGCCTCCGTGGTGCGCTGCCCGGAGGCTCGCTGATCGCCGGCCCGTCGGTGGTCGGCGACTCGGGCGGTGGGTGGGCGCTCGTCGCGCCCGGCGCCGCGGCGCCGACGGCGACCATGCGCTCGCTCTGGCTCGGATCCTCGTCGCGGACCGCCGCCACGGCGGCGCGGCCCACGTCGCCCGTGGACGGGTAGCGGTCCGCGGGGTCCTTCGCCATCGCGCGGCCGATGACCGCGTCGAACGTCGCCGGCAGCCGGGGCTGCAGCGCCGACGGGGTCGGCGGCTGTTCGACGAGGTGCGCCCAGAGCTTCGCCTCGTCGCCCTCCTGCTGGGAGAACGGGGCGGCGGCGGTGAGCATGTAGAAGAGCAGGCCGCCCAGGGCGTAGACGTCGGTCCGGGCATCGACGCGGTGCCCGCGGATCTGCTCCGGCGCCACGAAGTCGAGCGTGCCGACCCACTGACCCGACCGGGTCTGGCCATCCCGGGACAGCACCTGCTTCGCCAGGCCGAAGTCGGTGACGAAGACGTGGTCGTCCGGCCCGAGCAGGACGTTCCCGGGCTTCACGTCGCGATGCACGAGTCCCGCCGCGTGGATCGCGTCGAGCGCGTCGCCGGCCTGTTTCGTGATCTGCGCCGCTCGCTCCGGGCTCAACGGTCCCGTGCGGCGCACCAGCGTGCGGACGTCGTCGCCGTCGACGTAGCGCATGACGAGGAACGTGATGCCGTCGCCTTCTCCCGCGTTGAGCACGGGGATGACGTTCGGATGCTCGATCGACGCCGCGCTGCGTGCCTCGCGCAGGAAGCGCTCCTTGGCCCTCGGATCGTCGAGGAGCTCGGGAGCGATGACCTTGAGCGCGACCGTTCGCCCGAGTGCGATGTGGTGGGCCCGATAGACGACGCCCATCCCACCGCGCCCGATGACGCCGTCGATCCGGTGACCCGAGAGGACGCTCCCAGGTGAGAGCTCCGCCACACGCAGATGCTAGGCGGTCGGGGTCACCGCTGCACCTCGTTCAGCGTGTCGCGCAGCCGCGTGATCTGGGCCTCCGTGTACGGCAGGTCGTGCAGCGACGGGACCGACACGTCGTCCGCCGCGCTCCCGGTGCGGAGGTCGCCCGCGAGGCGCGAGAGGGCGGCGTCGAGCTCGGTGAGGCGCTCCTCGCGGAGCACGACGTGGCCGACGCGCGCGGACAGCGCGAGGTAGGCGAGCCGCTCGACCGCGACGGTGATGGGCCAGCGACGATCGGCGTGCGGGTCGCTCTGGCCTGCGTCGCCGAGCGCGTCGCGCTGCACGGCCCGCATGTTCACGAGCGCGGTGCGCAACTCGCGCCGGACCCGGTGCAGCGCCGGCCCCGGCGCTGCGTCCGGCGCGTAGCTGGTCGCGAGGACGTCGCCGATGCTGTCCACCGCCGCGGCCTGCGCAGCCGGCAGCCGGTTGCGCGCGGCGCCCGGCCAGAGCAGGGTCCCGGCCAGCAGGCCGACCGCGCATCCGATGACGGTGTCCAGCAGGCGGTCACCGGCGAGTGCAGCACCCGAGGCGGTGGCGCCGGCGAGGTGGATGAGCAGCAGCGGCAGCGACGTCAGGAAGGCGACAGCGAGGCCGTAGTGCACCCCGACGAGCAGCTCGGTGACGGTCTGCAGCACGGTGATGGCGGCGATGGCGGCAGCGGTTCCCGGGTCGAGCGCGAGGATGCCGGCGGCGATCAGGACGCCCACGCCCGTGCCGACGGCGCGGTGCAGCGCGCGCCGCCGGATGAGCGCGACGTTCGTGGCCTGCAGGACCGCCGCGGCGGTGAGGCCGACCCAGTAGCCGTGCTCGAGGCCCACGAGACGGCCGATGGCGATGCCGGCGGCGACCGCGATGCCGATCCGGGCGGCCGCGATCGGCGCCAGGGAGGACGGCGCGCCGGCGGCACGCAGGGACTCCCGGGCGACGTGCCTGGGTGCCCACGGGACCGACCTGGCCTCTGCGGTGGCGGTCTCGCGGACGGCCCGGTCGAGCCGGCCCGCCGGCGAGTCGGGGTCCGCTCCCGGCACGTCGGGCACGGCGGGCGTGCGACCGGCCTCGAGATCGCGGACGGCCGCGGACCATCCGGGCGCCGGCTGCGCGCCCTGCAGCTCGTGGGCCATCGCGGCCTCGAGCAGCGCCTCCGCCGCCACGGCGCGGTCGCGCAGCGGCGACTCCGGTCGCACGGCGCCGCCGCTGTGGCGCACCGCGACGTGCGCGGAGTGGACGGCCAGCACGGCGTCGTGCTCGCGTTGCGCGGCGTCCGGCGTTCCCACCGCGTCCAGCAGCCGCGCGACCGCGTCGTACGCGCGCCCGACGGCCAGCTCCTCCGGCCGGGTCGGCCACGTCATCGCCCCCGCCATCGAGACGAGCCACGCGAACGCCGCGCCGCCTGCGGCCCACAGCACGCGGTCACCGACCGGCGATGGCGGCATGCCCGTCGCCAGCAGGTACGCGAGCGCCACGAAGTACGCGCGCGGCGGCGGCAGCTCGAAGGCCGTCGCGACGTACGCCGCCGCGGCCACCAGCACGCCGCCGACGAGGGCCGCGAGCACGTCGGAGCCCGCCGTCCAGGACCCGAGGGCGATCGCCAGGGTCAGCGCGATCCCGACGCCCGCGACGACACGCGCGCGGCGCCGGTAGGGCTCGTCCCAGGCGGCGTAGCCGGCGAATGCGCCCACGGACGCGACGACGCCGAGACCCAGCTCCCCCGCGGCCCAGCCGGCGAGGAGCGGCACGAGCACGCTGACCCCGGCACGCAGCGCCCGCCCGCGAGCGGCGCGCATCCCACGGAGCACATCGGCCGGCCGCACCGCGGCGTCCTCCCTAGTCGCCCACGAACGACCGGATCGGGTCCTTGCCGTCCCACGCCAGCGAGGCGGCGTAGAACCGCGTGAACACCTGGTCGGTGAGCTCGTCGAGCTCGATGAGCTCCACGTAGCCGGGCAGCTCGGCGGTCGTGTCGACGTACGCGACGCGGCCGCCGGTCGGGACCTTGGCCTCGAAGACGAGGTCGTGACCGGCGTCGAGGTGGCGCTGCAGATCGGTGTCGTAGTCCACCGACCCGACGCCGAAGTGGTGGAAGCCGTAGCCGTGCTCGTCGATCCACTCGCGGTACACGGACGGCTTCTCGTCGTGCGGCTGGATGAGCTCGATCGTCATGTGCCCGGCGTAGGCCATGGCCAGCGCGACGTCCGACTCGGCGGGACCGCCGCGGTAGCTCGGCTCGACGCCCGAGAAGCTCGGCAGCAGGAACCAGGGGCCGACCTTCAGCTCGTCGACCCAGGTGCGCATCGCGGCATCGATGTCCTCCACGACGTACGCCATCTGCATGATCCCCGTCTGCGGCTGGCCGAAGCCCAAGAGCGCCATTCCGTCTCCTCCGTGGTCCGTCTCGGTTGAACGGCGCGAGCCTATGGTGGAGCCATGTCGCAGCGCACCCGAGAGATCCACCTCGCCGCACGCCCCGAGGGCGAGCCGAAGGGGTCCGACTTCAGCCTCGTCGAGACCGACCTCCCCGACCCGGGCGACGGTGAGCTGCTGGTCCGCAGCACCTGGATGTCGGTCGACCCGTACATGCGCGGGCGGATGCGCGACGCGAAGAGCTACGTCGAGCCGTTCCGGGTCGGCGCGCCGCTGGAGGGCGGCGCGATCGGCGAGGTCCTCGCGTCGGGCGATCCCCGCTTCGCCGAGGGCGACGTCGTGCGTCACTTCGCCGGATGGCGAGAGCACGCGATCCTGGACGCCGGCGCGGCCGAGCCCGTCGACACCGGCGCCGCGCCGGTGCACTACGCGCTCGGCGCGCTGGGGATGCCGGGGCTCACCGCCTACGCCGGGCTGCATCTCGCCGAGCTGCGCGAGGGCGACGTCGTGTTCGTCTCGGGCGCCGCGGGCGCCGTCGGCTCGATGGCGGCGCAGCTGGCCAAGCACCGCGGCCACACCGTCATCGGGAGCGCGGGCTCGCCGGAGAAGGTCGCGTTGCTCCTGGGGGACATGGGGCTGGACGCCGCGTTCGACTACCACGACGGCCCGGTGGCGGAGCTGCTGGCGCAGGCGGCGCCGGACGGCATCGACGTCTACTTCGACAACGTCGGCGCCGAGCACCTGGAGGCGGCGATCGGCGCGATGCACCTGCACGGGCGCATCGCGATGTGCGGCTCGATCGCGGGCTACAACACCCCGCAGCCGGGCCCCCGCAACATCTCGCTGACGGTGGGCAAGCGGCTGACGATCCGCGGCTTCCTGGTCCGCGACCACGAGAGGACCTGCAGGAGGCGTTCGTCCGCGAGGTCGCGCCGCTCGTGGCCGATGGCTCGATCGTGGTGCGCGAGACGATCGTCGAGGGGCTGGAGAACGCGCCGCAGGCCTTCATCGACATGCTCCGCGGCGGCAACACGGGGAAGATGCTGGTGAAGCTCTAGGGCTCCGGTTGGTGGCGCCTGCCGGTCTCCGAGCATCCGCTCGCTGGCGGTCGGGGTGCGCGACCGTCGGACTGCCCATCGAGGGCGGACGGAGGTGGCGGTGGCCACGGCACGTCAGCAACGTCGGCGAGCCGGCCGCCGCTGACAGCAGCGAGCGGAGCGCACCGCCTAACCGGCGCTGCCCTCCAGCAGCAGCCGCGCCACCGCACCCGGGTCGTCGTACGTGGGGAGGTGCCCGCAGCCGGGGAGGGGGACGTTGCGCACGGACGGCGGCAGGTCGCGCGGCCGGGCGACGAGGCGGTCGTGCTCGGGCCAGCCGAGCGTCACCGGCACGGCGATCTCGGCCAGGTGCTCGAACCGCGACGCGCGCATCGCGCGGTTGACCTCCGGGAAGCCGGGGGCGCTCGCGTAGGAGCGCACGAGGTGCTCGACCGCCGCGGGCGGGACGCGCTCGGGATGGGCGGTCGTGCCGGCCATCGCCAGCCGGCGCAGGCGGTCGCTGCGCAGCAGCACGTTCAGCGCCGGCAGCGCGGCGCGCGCGGTCTGCCGCGCGAGGTCGCGCCGGGGCGCCAGCGGGCGCGGCCACAGGCCCGCAGGGGCGATCGCGGTGACCGTACGCGCGGCGCCGGCGAGCGCCGTCTCCAGCGCGACCCAGCCGCCGAGCGAGTTGCCGGCCACGTGCGGGCGCTCGATGCCGTCGGCCGCGAGCGCGCGGGCGATCGCGGCGGCGAGGCGGCCAGGCGTCACCGGCTCGCCGCCGTCGAGCGCGGGCGAGCCGCCGAAGCCGGGCATGTCGACCGCGACGACGGTCCGCTCGGCCTCCAGCAGCGGCACGACCGGGTCCCACATCGTGTGGTCGCTGCCGAGGGTGTGCAGCAGCACGAGCACGGGGCCCGAGCCCCGTCGCTCGTACCGACAGCACTAGGAGTCGACCGCCGGCCGCCGCGCCCGCCGTGATCGCCGCCGAGGCGCCGCCGACGGCCGTCACCGCGCTCACCGCGGCGGGCGGGATGCCGTTGCGGCCCCAGACGCTCGCGAGCACGTCGGAGAGGTCGCCGGCGACCTGCGCGACGAGCCACGGACGCACCGGCGCGCCCCGCAGCGATGCGAGCAGCCCGCCGGTCGCGAGCCCGATCTCGCGGACGGCGAGGCCGCGCAGCGGGATCTGCGTCGACGGCTGTACGCACGGGCGGTCCGAGCCAGGTCCGGGTGAGCTGGTCGGGCGCCGTGATGAGCCCCACGGCGTAGGCGATCCGCGCGCCGCAGACGAGTGCGGCGGCGGTACGTGCTTTCGTCGGCATCCCGTTGCCCTACCCGGCCGCCTCGCCGTGCAGCGCGGTCCCTGCCGCGTGGTCGGCGACGGGCACGGCGCCGTGCCACGCGGGCTTGCCGAGGACGATCTGGACGTCGGAGATGCGGCGCGCGGCGAACCCCGCCTCGCACCAGCACAGGTACATGCGCCAGATGCGCTGGAAACGCTCGTCGTAGCCGCGGCGCGCGAGCTCGTCGCGGTTGGCGTCGAGGTTCTCCCGCCAGCGCCGCAGCGTCTCGGGGTAGTGCGCCGTGATGTCCTCGAGGGCGACCATCCGCAGGTCGGAATGGCGCGCGACCGCGCGCGCGATCACCTCGATGGACGGCAGGCACCCGTCGGGGAAGATGTGCTTGCGGATGAAGGTCCGCGACGCCTTCTCGACGTCGTAGAGGCGGTCGTCGACCGTGATGGCCTGCAGGCCCATCGCGCCGTTGGCCTCCAGGCGCCGGGCGCAGACGTCGAAGAACGTCCCGAAGTCCTTCCACCCGACCGCCTCGATCATCTCGATCGAGACGAGCTTGTCGAACGTCCCCTCCAGCTCGCGGTAGTCGCGGTGCAGCACCGTGACGCGGTCGGAGAGGCCGGCGTCGGCGACGCGCCCGACCGCGAGCGCGTGCTGCTCGTCGGAGAGCGTCGTCGTGGTGACGTGGCACCCCCGCGTCCGCGCTGCGTGCACCGCGAAGCTGCCCCAGCCGGTGCCGATCTCGAGCACGCGGTCGCCCTCGCCGATGTCGAGCTTGCGGCACATGCGCTCGAGCTTGGCCTCCTGCGCCTCCTGCAGCGACTGGTCGCGCCGCTCGAAGACCGCGCAGGAGTACGTCATCGACGGGTCGAGGATCGCGGAGAAGAGGTCGTTGCCCAGGTCGTAGTGGGCGTGGATCCCCTCGCGGGCGCGCTCGGGCGTGTTGCGGGTCAGCAGCTGGCGGCCGCGCTGGTAGGGCTCGCGGATCGGCGACAGGCGGCGGCGCAGCTCGTCGATGCCGCCCATGTTGCGCGCCGCGAGCTCGATGACCGCGGTCAGGTCGGGGGTGTCCCAGAGCCCGTCGGCGTAGGACTCCCCGAGGCCCAGGCCGCCGCGCAGGACCTCACGCCACGTCCTGGGCGAGCGCACGACGATCGTGGCCTGCGGCGCTCCCTCGCCGATGACGGTCCGGCGCTCGCCCTCGACGACCGTGAGCCGGCCGACGTGGATCCGGCGCAGGAGGGTCAGCGCGATCCGGCGTGCGGTGCGCTCGGTCATCCGCGCCCCGGGTGGGCGACGAGCGGGACCCGGCGCAGCCAGAGCCCGATGGCGTGGCCGTAGATGAGGACCAGCGTCCGCAGCGTGCTCGCGGGGTGACGCAGGGTCGACTCCGCGAGCGTGCGGGCGGTCAGCTCGCGTCGCTCCAGCGCGAGCGTCGCGTCGAACGCGCGCTCGCCCTCCTGGTGCGACGAGATGTGGACGGACAGCGTCGCGGCGGGCTCGGTCGCCCTGACCTCGTAGCGCTGGTCCATCTCCATGAACGGCGAGACGTGCAGTGCCTTGTCCATACCGCCTTGGATTATCCGCGCCCCGCCAGCTCCGATCACGTACGCGTGCCGCTCGCCCCAGGGCGTGTTGGTGACCTCGGCCACGAGCGCCTGCAGCCGCTCGGCCTCGTCGTAGCAGTAGTAGAAGGACACGGGGTTGAAGCAGTGGCCCAGCGTGCGCAGCTGCGTGAGCAGGCGGATCGGCCCCGCGGGCGCCGTGCCGAGGCGCTCGGCGACGAGCGCGCGCACCGAGTCCGCCAGCGGGACCGTGTCCCGGCCGAGGTAGTCCGAGCGGCGGAAGCGCACGACACCGGGACGGGGCGCGACGAGCCGCCCGCCGAGCAGCGACGGCAGCTCGTCGAGGTCGACGTAGGCGAGCGCGAGGCCGTGGCGGAACTCCGTCGCCCGGTCGCGGACGCGGCGATGGCGGATCGTGCCGACGTAGAGGGCGCTGGCCGTCACGCTGCCCTGGCCTCCAACGCGTCCGCGACGCGCTCGCCGCTGACCACGCCGTCCTCGTGGAAGCCCCAGCCCCAGTAGGCGCCGCAGAAGTGCGTGCGGTTGCGCCCGCTGATCTCGCCGTGGCGCTCCTGCGCGCGCATCCCGTCGGCCGTGTAGACCGGGTGCGCGTAGCTGAACGTGCCCAGGATGCGGTTCGGGTCGATCGCCTCGGTGCGGTTCAGCGTCACGCACAGCTGCTCGTGGGAGGACAGGGCCTGCAGCGAGTTCATGTGGTACGTCACGGTCGTCCGGGGAGGCGGGTCGTCGAGCAGGTGGTAGTTCCAGCTCGCCCACGCCCGGCGGCGCCGCGGCAGCAGCGTGCGGTCGGTGTGCAGCACGGCCTCGTTGAGCTGGTACGGGATCGCCCCGAGGAGCTCGCGCTCGCGGCCGCTCGCGTCGGCGAGCATGCGCAGCGCCTGGTCGGAGTGGACCGCGAGGACGACCTCGTCGAAGCGCTCGAGGTCGCCGCCGCGCGGTCGCACCGCGACGTGGTCGTCGTGGCGCTGGATCTCCGTGACCGGCGTGCCGACGCGGATGCGGTCGCGCCACGGGCGTACGAGCGCATCGACGTAGACCTGCGAGCCGCCGGCGACGGTGCGCCAGGCAGGGCGGTCGCGCAGGCCGAGCATCCCGTGGTTGTGGAAGAAGCGCGCGAGGAAGCGGGCCGGGAAGCGCCACATCTCCCGCGGGTCGGCCGACCAGACGGCGGAGGCCTGCGGGACGATCAGCCGCTCGACGAACGCGGGCGAGTAGCGGCGCTCGTGCAGCCAGTCTCCGAGCGACACGCCGTCGGCGGCGACGTCGTCGATGAGCGCCCGCGCCTCGCGCTGGAAGCGCGGGATCTCGGCGACCATGCGGTGGAACCACGGCTGCACGAGGTGCGCGCGGTTCGCGAACAGGCCGTTCGCCGACGCGCTGCAGTACTCGAAGTTCCCCCGCGTGTCGGCGACGCCGAAGGTCATGACCGACGGCTGGGTCTGCACGCCGAGCTTGGCCATCAGCGCCTCGAAGCGGGGGTAGTTGCGGTCGTTGTGGACGATGAAGCCGGTGTCGACGTGGTGGGTCGCATCGGCGAGATCGACGCGCACCGTGTTCGTGTGGCCGCCGACGCGCGGCGCCTCCTCGAACACCGTCACCTCGTGGCGCTCGTGCAGGCGGTGCGCGACGACGAGGCCGGAGACGCCGGCGCCGACGATCGCGATCTTCACGCTGTTCCTCGTTCGGATGTCACGCAGGGAGTACGTGCATCGTGGCGCGTGTAGATCAGCGCCCGAGCCCCATCGCACCGGCGATGAGGTCGACGACGAGGTCCGGCCGCTCGAGCGAGGGCAGGTGCGCGACCCCGGGCAGGACGACCGCCGGCCGGGCGTCGCGGAGGCGCCGTTCGAGCTCGTGGCCGACGACGGCCGCGTCCGGCTCGTCGAGCTCGCCCCAGGCGATCGTCGCCGGCACGCGGATCTCCTCCAGGCGCGACCAGGCGTCGACGCCGCTGCTGCCGGCGTCCTCCGGCGCGCCGGAGCGCAGCGCGATCGCGTTCATGTCCAGCGCGAGCTCGCGCACGTCGCCGCCGACGCGGCCCTCGGGCGACGACGGTCCGTCGAGCCAGAGATGCGCCTCGTGGCGGTTGACGGCGTCGAGGTCGCCGGCCTCGTCGGCGGCCATGATCGCCTGGATGATCCGCGCCGTGTCCGGGTCGAGGCTCTCCAGTGAGCCCTCCGGCGCGCCGCTGACCGCAGGGGCGATGAGCACGAGCCCGGCCACCTGCTCGGGCGCGACGAGCGCCGCGTCCAGGGCGAGCGCGCCGCCCATCGAGTTGCCCACGAGCCACGTCGGCCCGTCGAGCATCTCGAGCAGGTCGTCGACGTGGCGGAAGTCCCCTTCGCCCGCCGGCGTCTCGCCGAACCCGCGCCGGTCGAGGGCGAGGACGTCGGCGCCGAGGGCGTGCAGCTCCGGTGCGACGTCGCGCCAGACGCGGCGGTCCGCGACCCCGGCGTGCAGGAGCGCGACGTGCGGGCCGTCGGCCTTCAGGTGGTCGTGGGCGAGCGCCATGGGCGCTGTCCTACCCGTATGGGTACCACCAGTCCTTCATCTCGAGGACGGACTCGATGTGGACGTGCTTCGTCTCCATGAACGCCTCGAGCCCCTCGACCCCCAGCTCGCGTCCCATGCCGGACTGCTTGAAGCCGCCGAACGGCCCCGCGTCGTTGTCGGTGAGCGGGTCGTTGAACCAGCGCCTCGTCGAGCGACGCGACCTTCACGATCGGCGCCACCGGGCCGAACGTCTCCTCGCGGAGCAGCCGGGTGCTGCCGGGAGCCCCGGTCACGACGGCGGGGACGAGGTAGTTGCCGGGCGAGCGCGTCTCGCCGCCGACGAGGACCTCGGCGCCGGCCGCGACGGCGTCGGACATGTGCGCGAGCACCTTGTCGCGCTGGGCGGCGGAGGCCATCGGGCCGACGTCGGTGGAGGGGTCCATCGGATCGCCGACGCGCAGCGTCGCGGCGTGCTCGACGAACGCCTCCACGAACGGCTCGTACACGTCGGCGTGCACGTAGAAGCGCTCGGCGCTCGTGCAGACCTGCCCGGCGTTCAGGTATGCCGCCCACGCGCCGCCGCGCGCGGCGATCCCGATCTCATCGGCGACGTCGGGGCACACGATGAACGGGTCCTTGCCGCCGAGCTCGAGGTGCAGGCGCGCGACGCGGTCGACGCACGCACGCGCGATCGCCTTGCCGGTCTCGACGCTGCCGGTGAACGCGACGCAGTCGACGCGCGGGTCGGCGACGAGCAGGGCGCCGACGTCTCCGGCGCCGGCGACGAGTGACACGACGCCCGGCGGGAAGGCCGCGAAGGCGGGCGCGAGCATGAGCGTCGACATCGGCGTGAGCTCGCTCGGCTTGCACACGCAGGCGTTGCCGGCGGCGAGCGCCGGCGCCAGCTTCCACGCGAGCAGCAGCAGCGGGTAGTTCCAGGGCACGACGCAGGCGACGACGCCGATCGGCTCCTTGAGCACGAGCGCGAGCTGGCTGGCCTCGACCGGCGGGATCACGCGGCCGGCGTGGGCGCGGCCGAGCTCGGCGTAGAAGTCGAAGCACGCCGCCGTCCAGCCGACCTCGTCGCGGTTCTCGAGCAGCGGCTTGCCGCCCTCGCGGGTCATCGCGACCGCGATCTCCTCCGTGTGCTCGCGCAGCCACGCGGCGACCGCGTGCAGCAGCTCGCCGCGCTCCGCCGCCGGCGTGCGCTCCCATCCCGGCTGCGCCTCGCGGGCGGCGGCGAGCGCCGCGTCGAGCTGCTCGGCGGACGCGGTCGCCAGCGTCCCCAGCGTCGTGCCGTCGGAAGGATCCTCCACGGCGAGGGGCGTCCCGGCGCCGGCGACGAGCTCGCCGGCGATGAGCAGGCGGGTCTCCATCACCGCAGCGCGGCGGCGAGCGCCTCGTCCACGGGCACGTCGCCGTCGGCCACGTAGAGCTTCAGCCCGGCCGACCGTGGCTCCGCCAGCGTCGCGGCGACCACGCGTGCCACATCGTCGCGGGTCACGTCGGCGCGGAACGGCTCGGTCTCCAGGCGCACGGTCCCCGTCCCGGGGGCGTCGGTGAGCGGCCCCGGACGCACGACGGTCCAGGCCAGGCTGCTGGCCATGACCGCCTGGTCGGCCTCCGCCTTCGCCCGCAGGTAGACGCTGAAGACGTCGTCGCCGTCGGGCGGCGCCTCCGCGCCCACCGAGCTGACGATGACGTAGCGGCCCACCCCCGCGGCCTCCGCGGCGCGCACGAGGGCGACCGCGCCGTCCCGGTCGACGGTCATCTTCCGCGCGGCGCCGCTCCCGGGGCCCGCGCCGGCGGCGAACACCACGGCGTCCGCGCCGTCGATCGCGGCGGCGACCTCGTCGGCGCCGGCCTTCTCCAGATCGAGCAGCACCGGCTCGGCGCCGTCGGCGCGCACGTCGTCGGCGTGTGCCGGGTTGCGGATGAGCCCGCGGACGCGGTCGCCCCGGGCGGCGAGCAGCGACGTGAGCCGGCGGGCGATCTGACCGTGGGCTCCTGCGATGGCGACGTCCATGCGGGCAGGGTCTCAGAAGCCGGGCGGCTCGGCCCCGCGGGGGCGGCCCATGTGGAACAGGCTCTCCACGACGGCGTACTCGCCGAGGTAGCCGCAGCGCGCCACCGGGCGCAGCGCGGCCGTGTCGACCTGGCCGTCGACGACGTAGCGCGGATCGAGGTGCACGCCGACGACCTGGCCGATGACGAGGTACTGGTCGACCTCGCGCCCGTCGAGGTCGCGCAGCTCGAGCGTCTGGAGGACCTTGCACTCCATCGAGCACGGGCTCGCGGCCACCCGTGGGGGCCGCACGATCCGCGACTCGGCCATCTCGAGGCCCGCGTGCTCGAACTCGCTCTGGCCGTGGGGCAGCGGCGCGGAGGAGTCGTTCATCTGCTCGCGCAGATCCCAGGTCGCGAGGTTCCAGACGAACTCCTGCGCCGCGCCGGCGAACGTCGCCGAGTGCTTCGGGCCCTGGCTCGAGAACGCGAGCATGATCGGCGCCTCGCAGACCGCGTTGAAGAAGCTGTAGGGCGCGAGGTTCACCTCCCCGTCGGGCCCGGTGGTCGAGATCCACCCGACCGGCCGCGGGGCGATGATCGCCTTGAACGGATCGTGCGGGAGCAGCGTGCGGTCGCGGCGGTGGGGCTCGTAGAAGATCATGCCCTGGCGAGCGCGCCCTTCTCCGGATCGCCGGCGGCGAGCGTCCTGTAGATCCCGAAGGCGGGCTGCCCGTCGGCGAGGCCGTCGAGCGTGCCGATCATCTCCTTGACCTTCGGGAGGCCGAGGTGCGTGTCGAGGTGCTCCTGCGAGGCCCAGCACTCGACGATGGCGAACTCGAGCGGGTCGTCGACGCGCTGGTGCATCGCGTAGACGAGGCAGCCGTCCTCGGTGTGCGTCTCGGGGGAGCCGGCGGTCAGGGCCGCCCGCATCTCCTCGTCCTTGCCGGGCTTGGCGCGCAGCGTCACGACCACCACGACTTCGCTCATGCGATTGCTCCTCCGCTCGATGGGGGCGGGATGCTACGGGGGCGCGATGCTGTAGAAACAGCCTCCGCGATGCAGACCGACTCGATACGGCGCGCCGTGTACCTCGTGCTGGCGCTCGTGTCCGGGATCGGGCTCGTCATGAACTTCGTGAACTCGATGACGTCCGACGTCGCGACGTCGCGGCCCGAGCGGATCGTGAGGTTCTTCACCTACTTCACGATCGAGAGCAACATCCTCGTCCTCCTGGCGGCCGTGGTGCTCGCGGCGGGCGCGGAGCAGGGCGTTCGCTTCGTGCTGCTGCATCTCGACGCGCTGCTGGGCATCACGGTGACGGGGATCATCTTCGCGACGATCCTCGCGCCCGACGGCGCGGAGGTCGGGACCGCGAGCGTGCTCCTGCACTACATCTCGCCGCCGCTCGCCGTCCTCGCGTGGCTCTTCCTCGGCCCCTGGGGGGCGAGGTCGCGCAGCCTGATCGGTCCCGCGCTCGTCTGGCCGCTCGGGTACCTCGTGTGGGTGCTCATCTGGGGCGCGATCACCGACTGGTACCCGTACAAGTTCATCGACGTCGGGGAGCACGGGTACGGCGGCGTCCTGCTGAACGCCGTCCTCGTGCTCGTCCTCGGCATCGTGCTGCTCCTCGCGTTCCTCGCGGTGAACCGGCGCCACCGGGTCCGCGTGTAGCGTCCCGGCCATGCCTGGAGAGCTTCCCCTGACCGGCGGCTGCGGCTGCGGGGCCGTCCGCTTCGAGGTCGACGAGCCGCTGACCACCGCCCTCTACTGCCACTGCACGCGCTGCCAGCGGCGCACCGGAGCGGCCGCGGGTGCGACGGGCCGCGTCGCGCCGGGCTCCGTCCGCGTCGTGTCGGGCGAGGAGCACCTGCGCGACTGGTTCCCGGAAGGTGGCATGGGCAAGACGTTCTGCGTCCTGTGCGGCTCGAGCGTCATGGGCCGCACGCCGGACGGCACGATCACCGGGGTGCGCCTCGGCGCGCTGGACGGGGACCCCGGCATCCGGCCCGCGTTCCGGCAGTTCGTGGCCGACGCGGCGGTCTGGGAGCCGATCCCCGACGACGGCATCCCGCACCACGCGGGTCGCGCGACCTAAAGCGCCGCAGCCGGCCCAGCGCCAGGAACGCCATCCCGGCCACGAGGCCCCAGAACGACGCGCTGATCGACGCGAGCGTGATGCCGGACGCGCTCACGACGAACGTCACGACGGCGGCGTCGCGTCGCTCCTCGTCGGCGAGCGCGGACGCGAGGGCTCCCGCCAGGGCGCCGACGAGCGCCAGCCCCGCGACCGTGTCGACGATGGCGGTCGGCGACGCCGCGACGAGGGCCGTCGCGAGGCCCGCGCACAACCCGAGCGCGATGAGGCCGCCCCCGGCGACGGCGGCCGCGATCCAGCGGCGGTCGCGGTCCGGGTGGGCGTCGGGGCCCGCCGCCAGCGCGGCGGAGATCGCGGCGAGGTTCACGGCGTGGCCGCCGAACGGCGCCGCGATGAGCGTCGCGATGCCGGTCGACCTGAGGATCGGAGCGAACGGCGGGCGGTAGCCGAAGCTCGCGAGCACGCCCATGCCGGCGATGTTCTGCGACGCCATCGTGACGATGAACAGCGGCAGCGCGATGCTGACGATGGCGGCGGGCTCGAAGACGGGGGAGACGAGCTGCAGCGACGGCAGGACGCTGACGCCCGACAGGTCGCCCGGCCCGTCGATCGCCACGGCGACGATCGCGGCGACGATGGCGCCCGGCGCCGCCCACGGCCGCGACACGCGCGTCAGCACGGCCCACACGAGCACGACCGGCACGGCGAGCCACGGGATCTCGACGACGGCGCGGACCGGGCCGACGCAGATCGGGAGCAGGACGCCGGCGAGCATCGCGCTCGCCAGCGCGGGCGGGATCGAGGCGATCGCGCGGCCCAGCGCGCCCCACAGCCCGCTGAGCACGATGAGCGCGCCGCAGACCAGGAACGCGCCGACCGCGGCGGGGAACCCGCCGCCCGGCGCGCCCGTCGACACGAGCAGCGCCGCTCCCGGGGTCGACCAGGCCATCGCCACCGGCATCCGGACGCGGCGGCTCATGAGGATCGCCACGACCCCGGCCCCGACGCAGAGCGCCAGCAGGCCGGACGTCGCCTCCTCGCGGTCGGCGCCCACCGCGTGCAGTCCCGCGAGCACGACCGGGAACGAACCGGAGAACCCGACGAGCGCGGTCACGCAGCCGGCGAGGACCGGCGCGACGAGGTCCGACCGACGTCTCACGTGCCCGCCGCGTAGAGCATCCAGCACAGGACGCGGGTGTCGCGCAGCGCCTCGTAGGAGTGGGGGGTGTCGGCCGCGAAGAGGATCGCGTCGCCCGGCCCGAGGTCCGCCTCCTCGCCCACCGGTCCGACCCGGATGCGCCCCTGCACGCAGACGATGACCTCCTCGGTCCCGGGGAGGTGGGCGTCACTGCGGTGGTCGGTGCCCTTCGGGTACTCGAGGTCGTAGAGCTCCGTGCGGTGGTCGCGCCCGTCGGCGTGGACGAGCCAGCCGGTCATGCCCGACTCCGCGCGGACCTGCTCGCCCGAGCGCGCCCTGATGACGCGCGCGTTCGGCCGGCCCTCGTCCTCCAGGAGCGCGCCGAGGGGCAGCGCGAGGGCCTGCGAGATGCGCCAGAGCGTCTCGATCGACGGATTGCCGTCGCCGCTCTCGATGCGCCCCAGGATCGTCTTCGACAGCCCCGAGGCCCTGGCGAGCTCGCTCAGCGACGACCCGTGCGCGAGGCGGTGCGCCCGCAGCGTGCGGCCGAGGCGCCGGTTGAGCTCGCGCGCGGTGTCCACGCGGCAACTATAGTTGCCGCACCATCTCCGCGGTCGGCATGCCGTCCTGGGCGCCGCTGCGCGTGACGCTGAGCGCGGCGGCGGCGACGCCCCAGCGGGCGGCCTCGACCAGGCCCGCGCCGCGGGCGAGCGCGTCGGCGAGGGCGCCGCAGAAGGTGTCGCCCGCGCCGGTGGTGTCCACGACGTCGACCTGCTGCGCCGGGACGTGCTCGGCGCGGTCGCCCTCGACGACGAGCGCGCCGTCGGCGCCGAGCGTCACGACGACCGCGCGGGGGCCGGCCAGCCTGCGGGCCGCGTCCGCGGGATCGCCCGGGCCGGCCAGGAGCTCGAGCTCTCCGCGGTTCGGCACGAGGACGTCGACGCGCCCCAGGAGATCGGCGTCGAGCTCGCGGGCCGGCGCCGGGTTGAGGACGAACGTGCCGCCTGCCGCCAGCGCGGCTGCACGCACCGCGTTCTCGGGGATCTCGAGCTGCACGACCGTCACGGCGGCGTCGGCCAGCAGACCGGACGCCGCCTCGATGTCATCGGGGCCGACGCGACCGTTGGCGCCGGGGCTGACGATGATCGTGTTCTCGCCGTCCGGCGCGACGGCGATGAGCGCGACCCCGGACGGGGCGTCGGGGTCCTCGCGCAGGTGCTCGACGCCCACGCCCTCCGCGCGCAGTCCCTCCCACAGGCGGTGACCGGCAGCGTCGGCGCCCACCCGGCCGACGATCGCGACCTCCTGGCCGAGCCGTGCGGCTGCGACCGCCTGGTTGGCGCCCTTGCCGCCGGGCAGTTCGGTCCGGTCGCCGCCGAGCACGGTCTCGCCCGGCGCCGGATGGCGCTCGACGGCGATGACGATGTCGAGGTTGACCGACCCTACGAGCGCGATCATCGAGCCGGCGCGCCGACCGCGCCGATGGCGGCGACGAGCATCGACCAGAAGCGCTCGACGTCGAGCTCGAGCGCGACGCGTGCGTTGGCGGGATGGCCGAGGCGGCCGAAGGGGTCGACGACGGTCGCGCCGCGCGTCCAGCGGCCCTGCGTCTCGATCGCGACGAACGCCTGCTCGAACGTCGCGAGGGTCGGATCGAGGGCGAGCGCCAGTGCGCACGGGTCGTGCAGCGGCGCGTCGAAGCCCCAGATCTCACGGTAGGTCGAGCTGAAGAAGCCGAGCCAGTCGGCGGCGACGCCGGCGATTTGCCCGCCGACCCCGCGGATGCGCTCCACGACCTCGGGCGTCGCGAGCGCGTGGTGCGTCAGATGCAGGCCGACCAGCGTGAACGGCACGCCGCTCGCGACGACGATCTCCGCCGCCTCCGGGTCGACCCACGCGTTGAACTCCGCGTAGGGCGTGCGGTTGCCGCGCCCGCGCGCGCCGCCCATCCACACGATCCCGGCGATCTTCTCGTGCACGTCGGGCGCCGCGCCGAGGAGGTTGGCGACGTTCGTCAGCGGGCCGGTGGGCACGAGCGTGACGCGGCTCGTCGGCGTCCCGCAGCACGTCGGCCATGAGCTCGATCGCCGGCCGCGGGTCCAGCTCGATGTCGGGGTCGGGGAGGTCGGGTCCGTCGAGGCCGCTCTCGCCGTGGACGTCGGCGGCGGTGTGCAGCTCGCCGCGCAGCGGGCCGGCCGCGCCGGCGGCGACCGGGACGTCCCGGATGCCCGCGAGGGTGCAGACCTTCAGCGCGTTCTGCGTGACCGCCTCGAGGGTGCCGTTGCCCGCGACGGTGGTGATCGCGCGCAGGTCGGCGAGCGGGCTGCCGGCGGCGAGGAGGATCGCGAACGCGTCGTCGTGACCGGGGTCGCAGTCGAGGATGACCGGGACGCTCATGCGCTCTGCCGCTCCTGCCACGCCCGCGCGGCGTGCGCGACGAGCTCGGCGCAGTCGACGAGCGACATCGCGGTGGCGTCCACGATGAGGCTGTAGAGCCCCGGAGCGCCGGGGTCGACGCCGTAGAGCGTGTCGACGTACGCGTAGCGGGCGCGGTCGGTGAGCTCCAGCCGCCGGCGTGCCTCCTCCTCGGCGATGCCCTCCAGCTCGGCGGCGCGGCGCACGCGGCGCTCGACCGGCCCGTCCAGGCGGACGTGCAGGACGCGCGGGTCGTCGCGGAGCAGCACCGTGGCGGCGCGGCCGAGGATGACGCCCTCGCCGGTGTCGGCCCGCGCCCGGACCGCCTGCTCCGTGGCGCGCCTCTCGTCGTCGTCGGGCAGCAAGGCGTCGAGGGTGATACCCGCTGGGGTGCCCCAGCAGAGCCCGAGGGCGGCGGCGGCCGACAGCCGCGGCGGGCCGGAGGACTCCGCGGCGTCCTGCGCGACGAGCAGCTCGTCGAGCTCGGAGGCGAGCACCGGTCGCGCGCGATCGAGCAGCGGGACGCCGAGGCGCTCGGCGACGTCCGGCGCGATCCGGCTGCCCCCGGCGCCGTAGCTGGCGGCGAGCGTGAGGAGCGTCATGCGGCGCTCACCGCGACGCGCCTGGGGAGGAGGATCCGCGTCACGGCGACCCCGGCGATGCCCAGCGCGGACATCACGAGCGCCATGGGCAGCGCCGTGTCCGTTCCCGCGATGCCGACGAGCGGCGCGACCACGGCACCGGACATGAACTGGATGACACCGAGCAGCGCGGAGGCGGCGCCGGCGACCTCCGGGTGGTCGGCGAGGGCGAGCGCGGTCGCGTTCGGGAGCGCGAACGCGAACGAGGACACGATGACGAAGAGCGGCACCATCACCGCCCATGCTCCCAGGCCGCCGCTCACGATGATCGCCAGGAGCACCAGCGACGCCGTGGCCGTCGCCAGCATCGCCCGTCGCAGGATCAGCTCGGAGTCGATCCGGCCCGCGATCCGGGAGTTGATCCGGCTGGAGATGATGAGCCCGATCCCGTTGAACCCGAACACCACGCTGTAGAGCTGCGGCGACAGCCCGTAGATGTCCTGCAGGACGAAGGACGAGCCGGACACGTACGCGAAGACGGTGGCGAACGAGAGGCTCGACGCCACCGCGTAGCCCATGAAGTCCCGTCTGTGGAGCAGGCTGCGCAGCGTGCGGAGCGTCCCGCGCACGCCGCGGGTGTCGCGGCGCTCGGGCGGCAGCGTCTCCGGGAGGCGCAGCACGACCGCCAGGAGCACCACGGCCGCGATGACCGCGAGCGCGACGAAGATCCCCCGCCACGACGTCAGCTCGAGGATCTGCCCGCCGAGCACGGGGGCGAGGATCGGGGCGACGCCGATGATGAGCATGAGGGACGAGAAGAGCCGTACCGCCGCCGCGCCCGAGTGCATGTCGCGCACCACCGCCTGGGCGATGACGAGGCCCGCCGCACCCGCGAACCCCTGGACGAACCGCAGGCCCGTGAGCGTGAGGACGTCGGGCGCGAGCGCGCAGAGCAGGGACGCGACGACGTAGGCGGAGAGCCCGACGAGGATCGGCCGGCGTCGCCCGAGCCGGTCGCTGAGCGGGCCCGCGAAGAGCTGGCCGAGGGCCAGGCCGGCCAGGCAGGCCGTGAGCGTGAGCTGCACGGCCGAGGCGCTCGCGTCGAGCGACCGCGACATCGACGGGAACGCAGGCAGGTACGTGTCGATCGACAGCGGGCCGATCGCGACGATGGATCCCAGCAGCACGATGAGCCGCCGCTGCGGCATGACGGCCTCGCGCACGGCAGGGATGATTGCACCCGCAACGGACCGCTAGATTCCCGGGCATGGCGTTCGCGCACCTCTTCGAGCCCTACGAGCGAGGCGGCCTGCGCCTCCCGCACCGGATCGCGATGGCGCCGCTGACCCGCAACCGGGCGCCGGCGACGATCCCGGGCGAGCTCAACGCGACGTACTACGCGCAGCGGGCGAGCGCCGCGATCCTCGTCACCGAGGGGACGCATCCCGACCCGGTGGGGCAGGGCTACCTCGACATCGCGGGGCTCCACGACGACGTGCAGCAGGCGGGGTGGGCGAGGGTCGCCGACGCGGTCCACGCCGCCGGGGACGCGAAGCTCGTCATCCAGCTCATGCACTGCGGGCGCGTCGCGCATCCGGTCTACACGGGCGGCGTGACGCCGATCGCGCCGTCCGCGCTGCGCCACGAGGGCACCGTGCGCACGCCGGCGGGGGACCTCGACTACGTGACGCCGCGCGAGATCGCGACCGACGAGCTCGCCGAGGTGCGCGACACGTACGTGCAGGCGGCGCGGCGGGCGGTGGAGGCGGGCGCCGACGGCGTCGAGCTGCACGCTGCCAACGGCTACCTCCTGCACCAGTTCCTGAGCTCGAACACGAACCTGCGCACCGACGGCTACGGCGACGACGTCGCCGGCCGCATCCGCTTCGTGGTCGAGACGGTCGACGCCGTCGCGGACGCGATCGGCGAGCGCCGCGTCTCGATCCGGCTCTCGCCCGGTCACGAGTTCAACGGGATCGAGGAGGCCGATCCGGAGGCGACGTACGACGCGCTGCTGCGCGCGCTCGCCCCGCGGGATCTCATGTACGTCCACGTGATGGAGACGGAGCCGTTCACCGGCTACTCGTCGCTCGAGCAGGCCCGCCGGCTGTACCCGGGCACGCTCATGGCCAACGCGGGGTTCACGGAGGAGTTCGACGTCGAGGGCGCCGACGACCTCGTCCGCGACGGCCGCATCGACCTCGTCGCGTACGGCCGTCGCTTCCTGGCGAACCCGGACCTCCCGCGTCGCCTGGCCGAGGGCGCGCCGCTGAACGAGCCCGTCCGCGAGACGTTCTACGGCGGCGGCGCCGAGGGCTACACGGACTACCCGGCGCTGGACGCGGCCGCGGCGTAGGGGTTCGGGCGGCGCCCCGCGCGGGGCGTCGTCGGGGTACGTGTCGTGGCCCGAACTGCCCACCGAGGGCGGACGGGGCCGAGTGCGAGGCTCCGGGGTCTCTTGTTCATCTCAGGGATGAACAGGAGACCTCGCGTCAGCGAGACCCGCCTAGAGATCCCCGACGCGCTGCCCGCGCGCGAAGAAGTCCCACACCTCGACGACGTTGCCCTCGGGGTCCTCGAGGTAGAGCGAGCGGTCGCCGCCGTCGTGCTCGACCGGCCCGCGGTGCGAGACGCCGCGCGCCGCGAGCCGCTCGGACAGCTCGTCGAGACACCCCGGGGCGGCCGAGAACGCGAAGTGCACGTGCCGGCCACCCTCGTCGCCGAACTCCTTCTCGCCCGGCAGCCACAGCCCGAGCCGGGTGCGCTCGCCGCACGCCAGCCACACGCGGTCGTCCTCGCGGGACAGCACGTCGAGCCCGAGCACGTCGACGTAGAAGCGCTCGAGCAGATCCATGTCACAGACCTCGAGCGTCAGCTCTGCGATCCCGTCGGTCAGCACGGACGCCTAGATCGGGCCCTCGCCCACCGGACCCATCTGCACCTCGTCGGAGAGCGCGCCGACCGACACCCGCAGCCACGCGTCGATGCGCGGCTGCACGCGCTCCAGCGAGTCCAGCTCGACGAGCAGCGAGAGCGCGCGGTCGGACGCCGCGTCGAGCTCACCGCCGTCGTGGGCCACGTCGCCCGCGCCGCGCAGCGCCTGCTCGAGCTCGCCGCGCAGCGCCATGATGCGCTCCTCGCATCGACGGGCGACGGCCGCGTAGCCGTCCAGCCGCCTGCGCGACTTCTCCTCGATGCTCTCCGGCACGGCCCCCACCAGCCGGTCGATCTGCTTCAGGTTCACGATCTCTCCTTGCGACGCGCCTTGCGGTAGTCGCGGTTCATCATGGCGATGAAGTCGATCGAGATCACCTTCGGGCACTGCGCCTCGCACTCGCGGTGGTTCGTGCACGAGCCGAAGTGCTGCTCCATCTCGTCGACCATCCGGATCGTGCGCCTGCCGCGCTCCGGCTGGCCCTGGGGAAGCAGGTTGAGATGCGCGAGCTTGGCGGCGGTGAAGAGCTGCCCCGCGCCGTTGGGGCAGGCCGCCACGCACGCCCCGCAGCCGATGCACGCCGCCGCGTCCATCGCCAGGTCGGCTGCGTCCTTGGGGACGAGCGAGAGGTTCGCGTCCGGCGCGCTGCCGGTCGACACGGAGATGTAGCCGCCGGCCGCGATGACGAGGTCGAACGCCGAGCGGTCGACGACGAGGTCCTTGATGAGCGGGAAGCCGGCCGAGCGCCACGGCTCGATCGTGATGACGTCGCCGTCGGAGAACTTGCGGCAGTACAGCTGGCACGTCGCGGTGCCGCGCTCCGGCCCGTGCGCCTGCCCGTTGATCATCAGGCCGCAGGTGCCGCAGATCCCCTCGCGGCAGTCGCTCTCGAACGCGATCGGGTCCTTGTCCTCCAAGCGTCAGGCGCTCGTTGAGGAGATCGAGCATCTCCAGGAAGGACATCTCGGGCGTCGCGTCCTCGACGAGGTGCTCCTCGAAGAAGCCCTCCGCCTCCGGCCCCGCCTGCCGCCACACGCGCAGCGTGAGCCTCACTTGTAGCTCCTCTGCGCGGGCTGGACGTACTGGAACTCGAGCTCCTCGCGGTGCAGCTCCGGGACGCCGCCGGTGTGCTCCCACGCGGCGACGTACGCGAAGTGCTCGTCGTCGCGCAGCGCCTCGTTGTCCGGCGTCTGGTGCTCCTCGCGGAAGTGCCCGCCGCAGGACTCCTCGCGGTGCAGCGCGTCGATGCACATGAGCTCGGCGAGCTCGAAGAAGTCCTCGACGCGACCGGCCTTCTCCAGCGACTGGTTCAGCGACTCGCCCTCGCCGGGCACGCGCACGTCGGTGTCGAACTCCTCGCGCAGGGCGCGGATCTCGTGGATCGCCTGCTCGAGGCCTGCGCCGTTGCGGGCCATCCCGCAGTTCTCCCACGTGATGCGCCCGAGCTCGCGGTGGAACCAGTCCACCGACCGCGAGCCGCGGATCGACAGCAGCCGGTTCACCCGCTCGCGCACCTGCGCCTCGGCCTGCGCGAAGGCCGGGTGGTCCGTCGTCGGCTCGTCCCGGCCGAGCATGGGGGCGAGGTGGTCGCCGATCGTGACGGGCAGGACGAAGTAGCCGTCCGCGAGCCCCTGCATGAGCGCGCTCGCCCCGAGCCGGTTGGCGCCGTGGTCGGAGAAGTTCGCCTCCCCGATCGCGTAGAGCCCGGGGACGGTCGTCATGAGGTTGTAGTCCACCCAGAGCCCGCCCATCGTGTAGTGGGGGGCGGGGTAGATGCGCATCGGGACGCGGTAGGGGTCCTCGCCGCTGATGCGCTCGTACATCTCGAAGAGGTTCCCGTAGCGGGCCTTGATGACCTCGGCGCCGAGCCGGTCGATCGCGTGCGCGAAGTCGAGGTAGACGCCGTTGCGTCGCGCGCCGACGCCGAGGTCCTCGTCGATCATGCCCTTCGCCGCGCGTGAGGCGACGTCGCGGGGGACGAGGTTGCCGAAGGCGGGATAGCGGCGCTCGAGGAAGTAGTCGCGCTCGTCCTCGGGGATCTGGTCGGGTGCGCGCTCGCCGCCGTGCATCGGGACCCAGATGCGCCCGTCGTTGCGCAGCGACTCGCTCATGAGCGTCAGCTTGCTCTGGAACCCCTCCGACTGCGGGATGCAGGTCGGATGGATCTGCGTGAAGCAGGGGTTGGCGAACGCCGCACCCTGCCGGTGCGCCCGCCAGATCGCCGTCGCGTTGGAGTTGCGGGCGTTCGTCGAGAGGAAGAAGACGTTGGAGTAGCCGCCCGTCGCGAGCACGACGGCGTGCGCGGCATGCGAGCGGATCTCCCCGGTGAGGAGGTCGCGCGTGACGATGCCGCTCGCGTGCCCGTCGGCGACGACGACGTCGAGCAGCTCCGTGCGCGTGTGCATCGTCACCGTGCCGGCGTCGATCTGCCGCGAGAGCGCCTGGTAGGCGCCGAGCAGCAGCTGCTGACCGGTCTGCCCGCGCGCGTAGAACGTCCGCGACACCTGCGCGCCGCCGAAGGAGCGGTTGTCGAGCAGGCCGCCGTACTCGCGCGCGAACGGCACGCCCTGCGCCGCGCACTGGTCGATGATGTTGTTCGAGATCTGGGCGAGCCGGTAGACGTTCGTCTCGCGCGACCGGTAGTCGCCGCCCTTGATCGTGTCGTAGAAGAGCCGGAACGGGCTGTCGCCGTCGTTGCGGTAGTTCTTGGCCGCGTTGATCCCGCCCTGGGCCGCGATCGAGTGCGCGCGCCGCGGCGAGTCGTGGAACGTGAACGCGCTCACCCGGTAGCCGAGCTCGCCGAGCGTCGCCGCGGCCGACGCGCCCGCCAGCCCGGTGCCGACGACGATGACGTGGAAGCGGCGCTTGTTCGCCGCGTTGACCAGCCGGACGTTGAAGCGGTGGTTGTCCCACGCCTCCTGGATCGGGCCCGGCGGGATGTTCGCCTCGAGATCGATCATCAGCTCACCACCCCTGTTACGACCGCGATGGGGAACGAGATGTTCCCGATCGCGATGACCGTCGCGAACGCGATCGCGAAGTACCGGCGCCACTCGTTGTGCCGAGGCCAGGTCCAGCCCATGGTCTGGAAGAGGCTCCAGGAGCCGTGGTACAGGTGCACCGCCAGCGCGAGGTTCGCGAGCACGTAGACGATCGCGACCGGGACGCGCTCGAAGCTCGCCACGACGTTGGCGTAGGGGTCGCCGGAGTTGAAGTCGGGGTTCGCGGTGCCCCACGTCAGGTCGAGCAGGTGGAAGATCACGAAGAGCGCGATGATCGGCCCGGTCCAGCGCATCGTGCGGCTGGCGAAGTCCGCCGCCGCGTACTCGCGGCTCGCCTCGTAGCCGACCGGCCGTGCGCGGCGGTTGGAGCGCGTCAGCCGCGCCGCGGAGTCGATGTGCGCGAAGACCGCGACGAGGAGCACGATGCGCACGATCCAGAGCAGGACCTCGCGGGGGACGGCGGGCTCGCCGACGTCGCGCAGCCAGTGCGAGTACGCGTTCAGCGAGTCCGCGCCGAGGTAGATCTTGAGGTTCCCGACCATGTGGCCGAGGACGAAGAGCATGAGGACGATCCCGGAGATCGCCATGACGTACTTCTTGCCGACGTCGGTCGCGTAGAGGCCGCGGGGCCGGGCTGTCGTTGTCACGTCGGCGTGTGGGACATCTGGGCGCGGGCCACGATAGCCGGGTGCATCAGCGTTCCGGCGCACACAATCGGGCCAGCAGCGAGGCCCACGCGCCGGGGTCCCCGCCCGGCAGGCCGGGTGGCACCGGGAGATCCGCCGCCGTCACCGTCTCCACGTCCTGAGCGCCCGGCACCGCCGCGAGGCGCTCACGGGCGACGTCGAGATCGCCGCTCGCGACGGCGAGGACGAGCACGCCGTGGGAGGCGAGCAGCGCCGGCGCGACGCCGGCCACGCCGTCGACCAGCACCGACGCGCTCGGAGCGCCGGCCGGGAGGTGCAGCGTGGCGACAGGCCCGTCGCGCCAGCGGCGGACGCGCACGCCCTCGGCGACGAGCAGCCGCGTCAGCGTCCGCGACGCCGACTGGCCGTCGGCGGCCTCGACGCGGACGTCGATGCGCAGCGGGCGCAGCGACGCGAGCGCCGCGCGCTCGGCCTTGCCCCGCCACGCGCCCGGCAGATCCTCGGGACGCGCGGCGCGTGCCCGCCACACGAGGCCGTCGTCGTCGCGCATCCGGGCGTGCCACGTGAGCTCGGCGTCGGGTCCCGCACCGCGGGCGCGGAGGGTGAACGGCTCGTCGGCGAGCGCTGTCGCGGGTCCCTGGATCTCGATCATGAGTGTCACGACCGTGACAGAAGGAGCCGCTCAGGGCGCATATTCCGCAGCGGGCCGCGGCCTCAGCATCCCCTCCAGCACCGCGACCCACCCTCTGGAGGCCCCGATGTTCCGTCCCGATCGCCGCACCGCAGTCCTTCCTCTCACCGCCGCGATCCTGCTCGGCACCGCCGGCAGCGCCCTCGCGATCCCCAACACCGACCCGAACAACCCGCCCCCGCCGCCGCCGAACCAGGCGCCGACGGCCGCGCTGAACGTGACGCCGAACCCCGGCCTCGTCGCCCCGCAGCTCCAGGTCACGGCGATCAGCGCCAGGATCCCGGGCGGCGGCCTGGACAACGTCCTGAACCGCAACGCGGTCAGCTTCGACGCCTCCGGCTCCAGCGACCCCGACGGGTCGATCTCCAAGTACCTCTGGGACCTCGACGGCAACGGCTCGTTCGAGAAGACCACCACCACGCCGAAGGTCAGCCGCAGCTACACCCAGCCCGGCGACTTCGTCGTCAAGGTCCGCGTCCTCGACAACGGCAACAAGTTCGACACCGCCACGAAGACCCTGAAGATCCACCGCGCGCCGGTCGCGAAGATCGCCGCGGCGCCGCAGGACATCACGGTCGGCAAGGCGAGCACCCTGTCCGCCGCCGGCTCGACCGACGACAACGGCATCGCCAAGTACGAGTGGGACCTCGACGGCAACGGCACGTTCGAGACGAACACCGCCACGAGCCAGACCGTGCAGGCTCCGTTCACGACCGTCGGCCCGAAGACCGTCCGCGTCAAGGTGACCGACGTCCTCAACGCGGCGTCCGTCGCCCAGACCACCGTCGACGTGCACCCGGCCCCCGACGCGGCGTTCAACGCCTCGCCGAGCCCCGCGCTCGTCGGTGAGCAGGTCGTCTTCGACGGCGCCCCGTCGATCCGCACCGAGCCGATCTCGCGGTTCGAGTGGGACCTCGACGGCAACGGCACGTTCGAGACCGACACGGGCGCCCGCCCCGTCGCCTCCCGCGCCTACAACGCGCCCGGCGTCGTGACGACGAGCCTGCGGATCACCGACGCCCAGGGCTCCCAGAGCGTCGAGACGCAGCAGCTGCAGGTCCTGGCCCGGGCCGCCGCGCCGCGTGACACCGTCGCCCCGATCGTGCGGGTCGCCGCCGTGTCCTCGCGGATGAGCAGCACCGGCCGCGTGACGCTCCGCGTGACGTGCCCGACGGGCGAGCGCCTGTGCGCCGGCCGCGTGTCGCTGAGCTCGAAGGGCCGCTCGGTCGGCGCGAAGCAGTTCCGCCTCGCGGGCGGCCAGCGCTCGCAGGTCCGGGTGCTGCTGTCGAGCTCCGCGCAGCGCAAGGTCAAGAACAACCGCCGCCTGCCGGTGCGGATCACGGCCTCCGCGCGTGACGCCGCCGGCAACCAGGGCGTCTCCCGCCGGAACCTCACGATCCGGAAGTAGCGCCAGCGTCCCGGCCGAGACGAGATCCTCGGCCGGGACGCCGCGGCGGCTAGCGCCCGCGGCGGGCGAGGGCCTCGGCGTCCAGCACCGTCGTCCGGCCCCGGCCGAGCTTCACGGTGCCCCGCGCCTCCTCCTCGCGCAGGACGCGGTTGACCGTCGCGCGCGACGTCCCGGCCAGGCCCGCGAGGTCCTCCTGCGTGAGTGGGACGACCGTCGCGTCGCCGTCCGCGTACAGCGCGCCCAGCTCGAGCAGGCGGCGCAGGACACGCTTGTCGGCCGGCACGTAGAGCGCCTCGAGGAGGTGCCGGGAGAGTCGCCGCACCTGCCCCGACAGGATCGAGATGAGGACCGCGACCGTCTCCGGATGGGTGCTGCGCAGCCGCTCGAAGTCCAGGCGATGGACCGAGCGGGTCTCGCCCGCCTCGAGCGCCGCGACCGTCGCGCTGCGTCGCGCATCGGCGTCGCCCAGCAGCGACAGCTCGCCGAACATGTCGCCTGGGCCGAGGATCGACAGGATCGCCGTGTCGCCCAGCGGCGTGGCGACGCGTACCGCGAAGCGGCCCTTGTCGACGAGGTGCAGCGTGTCCGCAGGGTCGTGCTCGTGGAAGACGACCTCGCCCCGCGCGAACTTCCTGCGCCGGGCGATGCTCAGCAGCGCCTGGACCTCCGTGTCGCCCAGCCCGTCGAGCAGCTCCCACTTCACGGGGAGCAGCCTACGGTGTGTCTAGCGCACTCCCATGAGATCGACGACGAAGACGAGCGTCTCGTCCGGGCCGATCACGCCGCCCGCGCCGCGCTTGCCGTAGGCGAGCTGCGGCGGGATCGTGATGCGACGGCGCCCGCCGACCTTCATGCCCTCGACGCCCTGGTCCCAGCCGGCGATGACCTGGCCCTTGCCGAGGCCGAACTTGAACGTGTCGCCTCGGTCCCAGGACGCGTCGAACTGCTCGCCGTTCTTCCACGACACGCCGACGTAGTGGACCTCGACGACCTTGCCTGCGACCGCCTCGTCGCCGTCGCCGACGGTGATGTCCTCCAGCTCGAGCTGGTAGGAGGGCGGCTGATCGGTCGGGACGGTGACTTCGGGCTTGCTCTGTGACATGACGCGCCACGGTATCGGGCACACCGAGGACCCATGGCCGTGAACGAGATCGAGATGCACGTCGCGCCGGAGCGCGTGTTCGACGTCCTGTCGGACCCGCGCTCCTACGGCCGGTGGGTGGTCGGCTCGCGCGCGATCCACGCCGCCGACCCGGCGTGGCCGGCGCCCGGATCCGTGTTCGAGCACACCCAGGGCTTCGGGCCGTTGCCGCTCCTGCGCGACCACACCATCGTGCTGGCGTCCACCCGGCCGGCGATGCTGCGCCTCCGCGTCCAGGCGCGGCCGCTGACCGTCGCGCACGTCACGCTGCGGCTCGCGCCACACGCGTCGGGCACGCGGGTCGTGATGGAGGAGGTGCCGGCCGACCTGCGCAGCAAGATCACCATGAACCCCCTCGTCGACCCGCTGATCCGCCTGCGCAACGCGGAGTCGCTGCGCAGGCTGAAGCGCCTGGCCGAGGGGGCGGAGCCGATGCCGGACGGCGACCTGCCGCCCCGCGCCTAGCTACTTCTTCGCGTCGACCGCCTTGCGCAGCTGCTCCTTGTTCATCTTGGAGCGGCCGTCGACGCCGAGGTGCTTGGCCTCCTCGTAGAGCTGGTCGCGGGTGCGCCCCTTGGGCCGGTTCGTGCCGGAGCGCAGACCGCCGCGCCTGCCCGAGGACATGTCGTCCGTCGAGGTCCGCGACCGGGTGCGCGACTCGCCGCTGCGCGCCTTCGCCTTGTTGACGGTCCGGGCCGCGATCTCCTCGGCGCGCGACTCGCTCGCGCCCTGGTCGCGCTCGGACTTCTTGATCTCCTCGTACTGGCGGGCACGCTTCGTGCCCGGCTTCACACCGCGTGGGGGCATGTGTCACCTCGTCCTGTCGTTGCGTCGGTTCATGCTCGATACCCGCGTCGGTACGGTCACGCACGCGCCTCCTGCCGGGCCAGCTCGAGCGAGGCGGCACGGACCGTCTCGATGTGTCCACGCTGGACCTCGACGGCCCAGTCGGCGAGCTCCGTGACGTCGTCGAGCGAGAGCGTGTCGGCGATCGTCTGCACGATCTCCCAGTGGCAGAGCTCGCCGGCCTCGGCCATCGCGAGGAACTCGAAGCCGTCGAGCGCCTCGTCCTCGCCGGCGAGGTAGGTCTTCATCATGTCGACGGCCTCGGACTTCGTCTCGCGGGCCTTCTCGCGGATCGCCGTCTTCTTCCCGTCGATCCCGTCGACGAGGCCATCGGTGCGGCGCTCGGTCTCCTCGGCCTCGGCCCGCATGCGCTCCAGCTGCTCCTCGAAGTCCTCGGCGTCCTCCATCCCGCTGACCTGCTTCGTCGCGTCCTGGGCCGCCTGCGCGAGGCCGAGCACCTCACCGAGCTTCTCGTCCAACGGGGTCAGTTCAGCCATCAGGCCCTCCTGCTGTCGTCATGGAAGCGGGGCAGGATCTCCTGCGCCCACGTGGTGAAGAACGCGTCCTGGTCGGGGCCGATCTGCTGCACGTAGAGCTCGTCGACGCCGGCGTCGGCGAACTCCTTGAGCCCCTCGTAGTGGCGCTCGAGGTCGGGGCCGAGCGGCATGGAGTCCATCGCCTCCTCGGGCACGAGCTGCGCGGCCTGCTCGAAGTGCGCGACGGTGGGCAGCACCTGGGCCAGCTCGCCCGGCAGCCCGGCGTTGGGCCACAGCCGGTGCGCGGTCCTGCGCGCCTCATCCTCGTCGGGGCCGAAGCACACCTTCGCGCCGGCCTGGACGGGGCCCTTGCCGCCCTCGGAGCGGTAGAGGTCGATCGACTCCGCGTCGGGCGAGACGGTCGCGAAGCCGTCGCCGATCCGCGCCGCGAGCTTGACCGCCTTGGGGCCGAACCCGGAGACGATCACCGGCGGCGGCTCGTCGGGCAGGTCGTACACGCGTGCGGACTGCACGCGGTAGTGGGTCCCGCGGTGGTCCGTGACGTCGCCCGTCCACAGCGCGCGCATGACACTCACCGACTCCTCGAGCATCTCGAGGCGCTCGTCGGCGCCCGGCCAGGCGTCGCCGAGGATGTGCTCGTTGAGCGCCTCGCCGCTGCCGACGCCGAACGTGAAGCGCCCCTCGAGCAGGACGGCGCTCGTCGCGGCCGCCTGGGCAAGCACGGCGGGATGGATGCGGACCGTCGGGCACGTGACGCCCGTGCCGACAGGCAGGTCCGTCGCATGCGCGATCGCGCCGATCACCGACCAGACGAACGGGCTGTGGCCCTGCTCGTCGTTCCACGGGTGGTAGTGATCGGAGATCCACAGGCCGCTGAAGCCGGCCCGCTCCGCGCGGACCGCGAGGTCGACGAGCTCGCGAGGTCCGAACTCCTCGCTGGACAGGAACAGGCCGATGCGCATGCCGTCGGCGCTACCCGGATACCGGCATCTGCATGACGGAGCTCTTCCAGGTCGCCGATGTCAGATTCGCGATTCTCGCGACCATCGGGACGATCAGTTTCCCGGCACTGGGGTAACGCGGGATCGATGAGAGCTTTGACTTGGCAGGGCACCCACGACGTCCGCGTCGACACGGTCCCCGATCCCACGATCCAGGAACCCACCGACGCCATCATCCGCGTCACGACGACCGGCCTGTGCGGCTCCGACCTTCACCTCTACGAGGTCCTCGGCGCGTTCATCGACCCCGGCGACATCCTCGGCCACGAGCCCATGGGCATCGTCGAGGCGGTCGGCTCCGAGGTGAAGGACATCGCCCCAGGCGACCGCGTGGTCGTCCCGTTCAACATCTCCTGCGGCCACTGCGAGATGTGCGGGACCGGCTTCCAGTCGCAGTGCGAGACGACGCAGGTGCGCGAGTACGACACCGGCGCGTCGCTCCTGGGCTACACGAAGCTCTACGGCCAGGTGCCCGGCGGGCAGGCCGAGCTGCTCCGCGTCCCGCAGGCGCACTACGGGCCGATCAAGGTGCCCGAGGGCCCGCCGGACGACCGCTTCGTGCTCCTCTCCGACGTGCTGCCGACCGCCTACCAGGCGGTGCAGTACGCCGACGTGCCCGACGGCGGGTCGCTCCTCGTCCTCGGGCTCGGCCCGATCGGCGAGATGGCGTGCCGGATCGCCCAGCACCTCGGCATCGAGCAGGTCATCGGCGTCGATCTCGTCCCCGAGCGCCTCGCCCGCTCGGCGTCGCACGGCGTGCAGACGCTCGACGTCGAGTCGCTCGGCAACGACCTCGCCGACCAGGTCCGCGAGCTCACCGGCGGCCGTGGCCCGCACGGCGTCATCGACGCGGTCGGCATGGAGGCCCACGGCGCACCGATCGGCCGTCTCGCGCACCGCCTGTCGGCGCTGCTGCCCGACAAGATCGCCCAGCCGGTCATCCAGAAGGCCGCGATCGACCGGCTCAGTGCCCTGCACACCGCGATCGACCTCTGCCGCCGGGGCGGCACCGTCTCGATCTCCGGCGTCTACGGCGGCGCGATCGACCCGATGCCGATGATCCAGATGTTCGACAAGCAGCTCACGTTCCGCATGGGACAGGCGAACGTCCGCCGCTGGGTCGACGACCTCATGCCGATGGTGACCGACGACGCCGACCCGCTCGGCCTCGAGAGCTTCGCGACGCACCACGTGCCCCTCGAGGAGGCGCCGCAGGCCTACGAGATGTTCCAGAAGAAGGAGGACGGCGCCTTCAAGGTGCTGTTCCAGCCGTGACCTAGCGACCGCCGACGCCGGTGAGGATCTCGCGTATGCGCGCGGGACCGCCGGAGCCGGAGGCGAGCGGCGGCGTGGGGTAGTCCGCGCCGTCGCGCAGCCCCTCCAGCAGCTCGGTCAGCGCGTCCGTGGCGCTGTGGCGCGGCGTCCAGCCCAGCTCGGTCCGCGCCCGCGTGAGGTCCATGATCGGCACGCCCAGCGCGAGGTCGATCCAGCCTGCGGGCGCGGGCTGCAGCCGCAGCTTCCAGGTGAGATCGGCCGCCGTGCGCAGGACACCGCCGCGGAGCCGCACCGGTCGCGCGCCGAGCACCTCGCCCAGGACCTCGGGGTCGATGACGGGCTCGGCGGCGACGTTGAACGCCCCGCGTGCGTCGCCGACCACCGCGAGGCGGTACGCCTCGCCGACGTCGAGGGAGTGCACCGCCTGGAACCGCAGCCGCGGCACGTCGGGCACGACCGGGATGAGCTCCTTGCGCAGCAGCGCCCCGGGGAGGAACGGGCCGGCGAACAGGCGCCGGATGCCGGTCGCGGCCTCGCGCTTGAAGATGAGCCCGGGCCGCAGGCGGACGATCCGCATCGCCGGGTGCTCGCGCTCCATGACGTCCAGCAGGCGCTCGCACTCGGCCTTGTGGCGCGAGTAGAAGAGGGTCGGGATGCCCGTGTGGGGCCACGACTCGTCGACGGCGCGGTCCTTCGGCCCCGGTGCGTACGTGCCGACCGACGACGCGTGCACGAGCGCCTTGACGCCCGCCCTGGCGGCGGCCTCGAAGACGCGGCGGCTGCCGTCGACGTTCACCGCGTGCAGCTGTTCGTCGTCCCGTGAGGGCTGGATGAGCCAGGCGAGGTGCACGACGGCGTCGGCGCCGCGGAAGATCGGGTCGAGGTCGTCGCGGGCGATGTCGGCGGTCACGAATCGGACGCGGGGCTCGTCGATGCCCGCCGGGCGGCGGGCGATGCCGACGATCTCGTCGAACGACGTGTCCGTGCGCAGCGCGGCCAGCAGGCTCGTGCCCACGTTGCCCGTCGCGCCGGTGATGACGAGCTTCACGACGGCGGTGCGGGGATCGGGGAGGCGGCCAGCGCGCGTGCGGTGGCGAGCAGGTTCTGCGCCGCGGCGCGACCGGTCGTGTGCGACCACTCGTGGCCGTGGTCGGTGTCGCCGTAGCTCGGGCCCGGACCCGGGCCCATGTTCCAGTACGTCCACGCCTGCCCGGGCACGGTGAAGCCGATGTCGATGACGCCCTGCGCGAGCTCGGCGATCACGTGGTGCGCGCCGTCCTCGTTGCCCGTCACGACGAAGCCGGCGACGCGGTTGTAGGCGACCGGGACGCCGTCGTCGCCGGTCTCGGAGAGCATCGCGTCCATCCGCTCGAGCACGCGCTTGGCGACGCTCGACGGCTGGCCGATCCACGTCGGCGTCGCGAGGACGAGGATGTCGGCCTCCAGGATCCGGTCGTGGATGGCGGGCCACTCGTCCCCGTCGCCCTCGTCGGACGTGACCCCGGGGCGGACGTCGTGGTCGACGACGCGGATGGTCGAGACGTCGACGCCCTCGGCCTCGAGCGCCTCGGCGACCACGCTCGCCAGGCGCTCGGTGTTGGACTCCTGGGGCGACGGCTTCAGGGTGCAGTTCAGGAACAGCGCTCGCATCCTGGGGGCGGTACCCCGGGTGACGCCGCCGTTACCCCTCGGTGTCGAGCGCGCGCCGGGCCAGCTCGCTGATGCCTTCGCGGCTGCCGGCGGAGATGTAGAACCGCGCCGTGTGGCAGAACACCGCGTCCGCGACGCCGCTGGCTGCGGCCAGCTCGTCGCCCGACAGGCCGGCCCACGCGGCCGGGAGGTCGCGGCGGTTGGCGAACGTGCCGAGCTCCTGCGGCACGGCCTGCATGCCCCAGCCGTCGGCCTTCGGATACATGACGTACAGCGCCTCGGGCGCTTGGGTCACGACCGTCTCGCGCCAGGGCATGTTGCGGTCGAGCTCGATGATCCGGGGATCGCGCGCGCGGCCGATCGCGTCGCGGACGAGCTGCTGCGCGCGGGCGAACGCCGCGGCGCCGGCGAGCTCGCGCTCCAGGATGCGGGTGGCGAGCGCGACGGCCTCCGCGAAGCGCGCGTCCTCCTCGGCCGGGTCGAGATGCTCGTCCCACACCGGGTTCATGGCGGCGACGACGCCGCTCACCGACATCGGGCGGATGTCCTCGACGAGCGCCTGCGAGATCGTCTGGCCCGTGTCGTTGGCGTCGATGCCCTGCACGAGGCGCTCGTCGATCGCCGCCGCGGCCTCGGGGCCGCCCGCGAGCCCCTCGCCGTGGGCGCGCCACACGAGCCCGAGGCTCGCGTAGCGGATCCCGTTGGGCCGCTCCCCGGCGCCGCCCTTCTGGTGGTGGTCGAAGTCGCCGGTGGAGGGATCGGAGCGGCCGCCGACGTCGACGCGCAGGTCGGCGGCGTCCTGCGCCTCCCGGTCGCGGGTGCGGACGACGTCCAAGGGGCCGTGGACGAGGCCGAGCACGGCGATCGCGAAGACGTCGTCGGCGTGGAAGTTGCCCGGGTGGGTGGCGACGCGCATCGCCCGACACGGTAGGACCAGGGGTCTGCGAACCGAACACTCGTCGAGCTCTCAGCGTTCTGGGTGGTCTGGATGCCGATGAGAACCTCGTGCACCCGACCCGTCTGCCCGCGCTCGTCACGCGCGCGTTCCTGGCGCTCCTCGCGCCGCTCGCGGCGTACGTCGTGCTGCTCGCGACGGGCAGCGGCGAGGGCGCGCCGCAGGACATCCTGTACTTCACGGTGATGGCGGGCGCCTGCGTCCTCGCGGTGGCACGCGCGTTCGTCGGGGAGGACCGCGCCGTCTGGCGGCTGCTGTCCGGGGCGTTGGTGCTCTGGGCGATCGGAGACGCGTGGTGGGAGCTCGCCGATCTCCCGGGCGTCTCGCCCGCCGACGTGCTGTACCTCTCGTTCTACGTCCTCGCGATCCCCGGGCTCGTCCTGCTGCTGCGTCGCCGCGCGTCGGGAACGCTGGCGACCCTGTGGGCCGACGGCTGGGTGGCGTCGCTCGGCGTCGCGTCGGCGGCCGCCTACTTCTTCGTCGAGCCCGCGCTCGAGGGCAGCCGCGACGGGAGCCTGCTCGAGCTGCTCGTCAACCTCGCCTACCCGATCGGCGACACGCTCCTGGTGGCGCTCGTCGTGGGCGCGATCGTGGCGACCCGAGGTCGGATGCGCCGATCCTGGGCCGCGATGTGCGCCGCGCTCGTGGCGATGGCGGTCAGCGACGGGATCTACCTCAACCTCTCGTGGTCGGGGTCCTACGCGGACGGCTCCCTGCTCGAGGCGGGCTGGGTCATCGCGGCGCTGTGCCTGTCGTGGTCGCTGTGGCTCACCTACGCCGAGCCGTCCGAGCGGCGCATGACGACCGACCGGGCGCCGATCGTCTGGCCCGTGCTGTGGGGCGGCGCATCGCTCGCCCTCGTCGCGGTGCTCGGCATCGCCGACGGCGGCCACCCGATCTCGATCGCGCTCGCCGTCGCCGGCGTCCTGTCCGTCTTCGGTCGGCTGATGCTCACCGACGCGCAGAACCGGCGCCTGGTGCGCGCGGCCAGCCTGCAGGCGCTCACCGATCCGGTGACCGGCCTGGGCAACCACCGCGCGCTGACCGGCGACCTGCGGACGCTCCTCGAGACGACGCCGCCCGCGCGCCGCGTGCTGCTCGCGCTGTACGACCTCAACGGCTTCAAGGACTACAACGACCGGTTCGGCCACCCTGCGGGCGACGCCCTCCTGGAGCGCCTCGGCACCAGGCTGCGCGACGTCGTCGCGCCGGCCGCCCGCGCGTACCGGATGGGCGGCGACGAGTTCTGCGTCCTCGCGGTCGTGGACGCGGGCGTGGAGCAGGGGCTGCTGCTCACGCGCGCGAATCACGCGCTGACGGAGCTGGGCGAGGGCTTCACGGTCAGCGCGGCCGGCGGGCACGTCATCGCGGAGCCCGGGACGACGACGGCGTCGTCGGTGCTGCGCACCGCCGACGAGCGCATGTACGCGTCCAAGCGCAGCGCGCGCAGCTCGTCGCTGCAGCAGGCGGCCGACGTGCTCGCCGCCGCCGCCCGGGAGCGCGAGCCGGGGCTCGCCCTCGACGACGACCGCATCGCGCTGCTCGCCGAGCGCACCGCGCGGGAGCTGGGCATGGACGAGGAGCGCGTCGCGCACGTCCGGCATGCGGCGCGGCTGCACGACGTCGGCAAGCTCGCCGTCCCGGCGGAGATCCTGGCGAAGCCGGGCCCGCTCGACGCCGCCGAGCTGGAGTTCGTCCGGACGCACACGCTCGTGGGCGAGCGCATCGCCGGGGCCGCCCCGGCGCTGGCGCCGGTCGCGCGGCTCATCCGCTCCAGCCACGAGCGCTGGGACGGTGGTGGGTACCCGGACGGCCTCGCGGGTGAGGAGATCCCGCTCGGCGCGCGCGTCGTGTTCGCGTGCGACGCGCTCGAGGCGCTGACGAGCGAGCGGGCCTGGCGCCCGGCGATCGGCGACGCCGACGCGCTCGCCGAGCTCGCGCGCAACGCGGGCACGCAGTTCGACCCCGCCGTCGTCCGCGCGCTCGCGAGTGCGGTCGCCGAGCGAGGACGACGCGCCGGCGCTCGCCGCCTGACGACGGCCACCGATGAGTTCCGGGGCTCCGGGACGTCCAAGAGAGCGTGGGACACGACCCGGGGCCAGAGCGCCTCACCTTCCTCGACGGTCCGCTGCCGCCGCGTTTCCGCCTGCGCGGGGTCACGCTGGAGCCCGGTGGCACGCGTCCGTTCGTCGAGGAGGAGTGGGACGACGCGCTGGTCGTCGTCGAGTCCGGCGAGGTGGAGCTGGAGTGCCGCGCGGGCATCCGCCGGCGGTTCCCCGCCGGGGCGATCATGTGGCTGCAGGGCATGAACCTGCACGCGATCCACAACCCGGGCGCCGCGCCGACCGTCCTCTCCGCCGTGTCGCGCCGGCTGCCCGGCGGCCCGACGGGGTAGCCCCGCTGCATGCCCGAGACGGGCGATGCGACCCCCTTCGTCCCAGACACCACGAGCCTCCGGGCGCTGCGCGGCGCCGCGGCGGACTGCCGCGGCTGCCACCTGCATGCACCGGCGACGCAGACCGTGTTCGGCGAGGGCCCGAGGAAGGCGCGCGTGATGCTCGTGGGGGAGATGCCCGGCGACCGCGAGGACCGTGAGGGGCACCCGTTCGTCGGCCCGGCCGGGCGAGAGCTCGACGAGGCGCTCGACGACGCGGGGATCGACCGTGGCGAGCTCTACGTCACGAACGTCGTGAAGCACTTCAAGTTCGAGGAGCGCGGCAAGCGGCGGATCCACCAGACGCCGAAGCGGTGGGAGGTGCAGGCCTGCATGCCGTGGCTGCGATCCGAGCTGGCGGCCGTGCGGCCCGAGGTGCTCGTGCTGCTCGGCGCCACCGCGGGCAAGGCGCTGCTGGGGTCGGGCTTCAAGCTGGGCGAGTCCCGCGGAACGTCCCTGGAATCCGACCTCGCGCCGGTCGTCACCGCGACCGCGCACCCGTCCGCGATCCTGCGGATGCCCGACCACGATGCACGCGAACGTGCCCGCGCGGACTTGCGCAGCGACCTCGCGATGGTCGCCGAGGCGCTGCGCGACGCGTCCGCGGCCTAGCGCTGACCGAGCTCCTCGCCCGTCTCCAGCAGCGTCTTGAGGGTGCTGAGGACCCAGTTCCAGCCGCCGCCCGCGCCCTGGGCCTCCATGTCGCCGCGCATGAGGCCGGCGAGCACCGGCGCGCCGGTGAGGTCGTGGACGATGGTCAGGCGTGAGGTCCCGTCCGGGAGCTCGTCGATCTCGTAGGTCAGGCGCGTCGCGCCCTGGGCCTCCATCGCGGGGTCCATGACCATCTGCCACGTCTGGACCAGCTTGCGCGGCGGGTCCGCCTCGAGGACCTCGCCCACGATGGCGACGTCGGGCGCGCCGTGCTCGCGCATCGCGGCGCTCGTGTAGGCGGTGTAGGTGCCGCCGGGCCGCAGGTCGTACTCGCCCCGGCCGCCGTAGCCGTACCTCTCGGTCCACTCCGGCTGGGTGATCGCGTCCCAGATCGCCTGGGGCGTGGCCTTGATGTAGACCCGGTAGACCTGCGTCGTCGTCACGTCTGCGTCGGTTGCGGCGCTCATGCCGTTTCCTCCAGCTCGCTCTTGAGATCCACGAGCGCCGAGACCTGGCGCTCGGTGTACTTGTCGATCCACCGGTCGTGGATCAGGCGGATGGGCACCGGGTTCAGGAAGTGCAGCTTCTCCCGGCCCTGGCGCCGTGCGACGACCAGCCCGGCCTCCTGGAGCACCTTGAGGTGCTTCATGACGCCGAAGCGGGTCATCTCGAGCTCGGACTCCAGCTCCGTGAGCGTGCGGCCGTCACGCACGAAGAGCCGGTCGAGCAGGTGCCGACGCGTGGGATCCGCGAGTGCCTTGAAGACGCGGTCGTCGTCGGTCATGGCGTCCAAGATAGGTGACCAAAAGGTCACATGTCAAGCGATCAGGCATCCTCGTCCGTGGCGACACGAGGAGGAGGACCCGATGGCGAGCACGCCGACCACCGCCGGTGCGTACGACCGCTCGGAGACGCGCACGCGTCTGATGAGCGCGGTCGAGGACATCCGGGACACCCTGGCCGGCTGCGCCGACGAGGCGGAGGCGTCCGGCTTCTACCCCGAGCGCGGCTGGCGCGCGATGCACGACAGCGGGCTGTTCCGCATGAAGGCTCCGCGGGAGCTCGGAGGGTTCGAGGCGGATCCGATGACCCAGATCGACGTGTTCGAGGAGGTCTCGCGGATCGACAGCAGCGCGGGGTGGACGCTCTTCGTCGGCGCCGGCACGCTCGCGATGATCAGCGGCTGGGTGCAGGACAGCGCGCTCGACGCGTTCCTGGTGGACGGGCGTCTGCCGCGCGTCGTCGGCGGCGTCGTCCCGAGCGCGACGGCCGTGCCCGTCGACGGTGGCTTCCGCGTGACCGGGCGTTGGGGCTTCGGGAGCGGCAGCGCGCACGCCGAGCGCTTCGCGGGCAACGCCGTCATCGAGGGGGAGCACGATCCGCCGGTGCTCGGGTTCTTCTTCCAGCCCGAGGACGTGACGCTGCACGACAACTGGAAGGTCAACGCGCTGCGCGGCACCGGGAGCCAGGACATCTCGGTCACCGACCTCTTCGTGCCGCACCACCACACGTTCAATCCGTTCGCGCCATCCGAGCGCGGCGGCGCGCTGCTGCGCATCGCGATCCCCGGCCTGTTCGCGATGGAGCACGGGGCCTTCGCGCTCGGCGTCGCGCGGCGGGCGCTCGACGAGATGGCGGAGCTGGCGAAGACCAAGTCGCGCGGGTACATCGTCCCGCAGGGCGTCGCGGCGCGCGGGGTCTTCCAGTACGACCTCGGCCGCGCCGAGACCGCGCTGTCGGCCGCGCACAACCAGCTCGTGGCGGTGAACGAGGAGGCGTGGGCGATGGCCGAGGCGGGCGACGCGTCCGATCCGGGCATCCAGACGAAGCTGCGCTGCGCGTCGGTCTTCGCGACGGAGGTCGGCATCGACGTCTGCCGGACGATGTTCCGCTACGCGGGCGCGCGGTCGCTGTACGCCGGCAACGTGATCGAGCGCTGCATGCGCGACGTCGTCGCGGGCGCGCAGCACGGCATGGTCAACGACGTCGCCTACGAGGCGCGCGGCCAGATCGTCCTCGGGGTCGAGGGCGTCGCGGCGCTGAACTGATCGGCTTGACGCGCGGGTAGCGTCGCCTCATGGACTACAAGCTCGAGCTGGTGGCGATCCCCGTGAGCGACGCGGACCGCGCGAAGGCGTTCTACGTCGACCAGGCCGGCTTCAACGCCGACCACGACCACCGCGTGAACGACGAGCTGCGCTTCATCCAGCTCACCCCTCCGGGTTCGGGCTGCTCGATCACCATCGGTGACGGGATCACGGAGGCGGAGCCGGGCTCCGTGAAGGGCATGCAGCTCGTGGTGGAGGACATCGAGACCGCCCACGCCGAGCTCTCCGGGCGCGGGGTCGACGTGAGCGACGTCCAGGATCTGCCCTGGGGGCGCTTCGTGTTCTTCAGCGATCCCGACGGCAACGCCTGGGCGGTGCAGGAGATCCAGCGGCAGGGCTAGCGGCCCTCGAGACCGAGCGCGGCGGACCTGCGCCGCGACGAGCGCCGGGCGGCGGTTGATGTCCTCCCAGGTGAAGCGCAACGCGTAGCCGGCGAGTTGCAGGGCGTTCGTCGTCGTGCGGTCCTGCTGGAACGCCACGCGCGTGCGATGCGCCTCCCAGCCGTCGACCTCGACGACGACACGCTGCTCCGGCCACACGAAGTCCAGTCGCGGACGTCGCCCCTGCTGTGTGAGAGGACGAGGGATGCGATGTCGGGCGCACAGCCGCAGGAAGCGATCCTCGAGCTCCGACTGCGTCGGCGCGACGTCGCCCAGGTAGGCGCGAAGCCGCGCGGAGGAGCGCCGCGTCAGCGCGTCGCGGATCTGCCCCTCGTGCCACCACCCGCGGAACTGCGCCTCGCGCACCGCTCGCTCCAACCCGTCGTCATCGAGGACATGGGCGAGGTCGACGAGGGTCCGGGCGACGGAGGTGACCGCGATGCCGCGCACTGTCGTGCGGTCTTCTGGCGAGAGGTTCATGCGGTGGTGCTCGATGCCGAGGGGCCGCAGCGCGCGGGACGTCGTCACGGCGGGAAGGGGACCATCGCGGCTCAGGCCCCGGAGGGCGCCGGCGCTGCGGTGGCTCAGCGTCGCCCACGCACCGCACGCCAGCACGGCGGCGAGCCACGTCGCCTCCTCGGTGTTCGGTCTGTGCCCGACGGCGTAGACGCCTCGATGCATGCGGTGCAGCCGGCCGCTGTCCAGTCGCGCAGCGATCTGGCGTCGCGTGACACCGGTCGCAAGCAGCTGCGTGCGCGAGACGAGGCCGTGCTGCGGCGCCGCAAGCGCCGCGATGAGCCGATCGGATCTGTCCCGGGCACCCATACGGTGCTCTAGGCAGATTTCGTGCGATCTTCGCCCCCGGGTCAGGCCGTCAGCGCCGCGGCCACCGCCGCCTGGCCGTACGCGATCCCGCCGTCGTTCGCCGGGAGGCGCTGCGGGACCAGGACGGTGTGGCCGAGCGCCTCCAGGCGCTCCGCCGACCAGGTCAGCAGCAGGCGGTTCTGGAACACGCCGCCCGACAGCACGACGTGCTCGGTGCCCGCCGCCGCGCACGCCGCCACGGTCCACTCCGCGACCGCGCGGTGGAAGCGCGCCGACACGACCGGGACCGGGACGCCGGCGCAGGCGTCGGCGGCCACGGCCGCGACCAGCTCGTCCGGGTCCGCCGGGTACGACCCGGGCTCCGCGACGTCCGCGAGCGCCTCCAGCTCGATCGCCGCCTGGCCCTCGTAGGTCACGACCGGCCGGACCCCGCACAGCGCCGCGACGGCGTCGAACAGACGCCCCATGCTCGTCGTCTCCGGCGCCGCGAACCCGCTCAGCGCCATGCGCGCGACCGCGTCCCAGCGGTCGGCGGCGACGTGGTCGCGCAGCGCGACCGGGATCGCCGGGATCTCGCCGCGCACCGCGACGAGCCACGCGCACGCCATCCGCCACGGCTCGCGCACCGCCCGGTCGCCGCCGGGCAGCCGGACCGCGGGGAGGTGGGCGATCCGCTCGAACGAGCGCAGATCGCCGAGCAGGATCTCGCCGCCCCAGGCCGTCCCGTCGGTGCCGTGGCCGGTGCCGTCGTAGATCGCGCCGACCGCGGGCGCGGTGACGCCGTGCTCGGCCAGGCACGCCGCGAGGTGCGCGTGGTGGTGCTGCACGCCGACGAGCTCCACGCCGTCGCGCTCCAGCGCGTAGGACGTCGACAGGTACTGCGGGTGCAGGTCGTGCGCGACGATCTCCGGCCGCACGTCGAAGAGCTCCTCGAAGTGCGCGATCCCCTCGCGGAAGGACGCGAGCGTCTCCGCGTTGCGCAGGTCGCCGATGTGGTGGCCGACCCACGCGCGCCGCCCACGGGCCAGGCAGAACGTGCTCTTCAGCTCCGCCCCGCAGGCGAGCACCGGCCGCGCGCACGCCACCGGCAGCCCGACCGCCGCCGGCACGAGCCCGCGCGAGCGGCGCAGCACGGTCGGCCGCCCGCGCACGACGCGCGCGACCGAGTCGTCGACGCGGGTCTCGATCGGGCGATCGTGCAGCAGGAAGAGGTCGGCGATCCCGGCGAGCCGCTCCAGCGCGTCGTCGTCGCGGAACGCGATCGGCTCGTCGCTGACGTTGCCGCTCGTCATCACGAGCGCCACGCCGGCGTCGCCGAGCAGCAGGTGGTGCAGCGGCGCGTACGGGAGCATCACGCCGAGCTCCGCCATGCTCGGCGCGACCGCGTCGGCGACCGCCGAGCCGGCGGCCCGCGGCGCCAGCACGATCGGCCGCGCCGGGGACGTCAGCAGCGTCACGTCCTCCTCGCCGAGCGACACGAGCGCACGCGCCGCCGCCACGTCCGCCGCCATGAGCGCGAACGGCCGGTCCTCGCGATGCTTGCGGGCGCGCAGCCGCGCCACCGCCGCGTCGTCGTCGGCACGACACGCGAGATGGACGCCGCCGATCCCCTTCACGGCGACGATCGCACCCGCGAGCAGCGCACGCGCGGCGCGCTCGACGTCGTCGCGGCCGGCGGGCGCGTCGCCGACCAGCCGCACCCGCGGGCCGCAGGCGGGGCACGCGTTGGGCTGCGCGTGGAAGCGACGGTCGGACGGGTCGTCGTACTCCGCCCGGCACGCCGGGCACATCGCGAACCCGGCCATCGTCGTCAGGGGCCGGTCGTAGGGGACGCCGCGCACGATCGTGAACCGCGGGCCGCAGTTCGTGCAGTTGACGAACGGGTACCGGAAGCGCCGGTCGCCCGGATCGCGCAGCTCCGAGAGGCAGTCCGGGCACGTCGCGGCGTCCGCCGTCACCAGCGCCGACGGCGCCCCGCCGGCGGACCCGGCGATCGCGAAGCCCGCGTCGCCGCGCGGGTCGACGTCGACAGCCCGCACCGCCTCGACGACCGCGAGCGGCGGCGCCTCGTCGCGCAACGCGGCCAGGAACCGGTCCACCGCGTCCGCGCTGCCCTCCGCCTCGATCTCGACGCCGCGTGCGTCGTTGCGGACGAACCCGGCGAGCCCGCGTGCGGCGGCGATCCGGTGCACGAACGGGCGGAACCCGACGCCCTGCACGACGCCCTCGACCCGGACCTGCACACGGCGTGTGGCCGTGTGCACGCTCATCGCCGAGGCCGGCTGCGCGTCTCGGACAGGACCAGGCCGTACAGCGCGTGGTCGGCGGCCAGCGCCACCCGCTCGGCCGGGCGCGGCTCCTTCGCATGCGGGAGCCCCAGCACCGGGGCGATCCCGAGCTCGAAGCCGGCCCAGAGGCCCAGCCCGTACAACGGGCCGGCCCACGGCATCCGCCGCAGCGCCCCGGGCAGCATCCCGAAGAGCGCGCCGCCCTGCGCGCCGTACGCCCAGTGCGCGAGCTCGATCGCCGCCCGGCGCCGGTCGGGCGGGACATGCTCCAGCAGACCGCCGCGCTCGGCGATCGCCTGCGGCGGCGGCTCCTGGACGAGTCCGAGGCTCACCGTCAGCGCCCGCATCCCCGTCATGGCCGCGGCGGCGATCGTGCCGCGCAGCGCCGAATGCAGCACCTCGCCGCCGTTCACGGTCCCTCCATGAGCCCGCGCAGCACGTGCCACGCGCTCGCCTGGGCCTCCTGGATGCGAGGGATGTGCTCCGAGCGCGTGACGACGACGTGGTCGGCCAGCTCCTCCGAGAGGATGCGGCCTCCGTCGTAGCCGACGAAGGCGATCGTCACGAGCCCGTCCCGGCGCGCCTGCGCAAGCGCGGCGAGCACGTTCTCCGAGCCGCCGCTGGTGGAGAAGGCCAGGAGCGCGTCGCCGGGCCGCCCGTACGCGATCACCTGCCGCGCGAACATCGAGCCGACGCCGACGTCGTTGGCGACCGCGGTGAGGATCGACGGGTCCTCGGCCAGATCGATCGCCGGCCGCGGCGGCAGCGGCGGGGGAGGGCGTCGCAGGTCGGCGACCGCGTCCATCGCGTCCGTGGCCGAGCCGCCGTTGCCGAGCGCGAGCACGTGGCCGCCGCCGTCGACGCACGCCCGCAACGACCGCGCCGCCGCCTCGAGCACCTCGCGACCCTCGCCGAGCGTCGCGGCCCGCAGCGCCGCGGCCTCGCCGGCCTTCGCCAGCACGGACCCCGCGACGTCCGCGAGGACCGCGTCGAGGTCGTGCTCGGACTCGCTGAGGAACGGATAGAGGAACGAGGAGGCGCCGGTGTCGTGCCGCGGGCCCTCGTCGCGGCCGGCGAGCAGCCCGCGGTGCTCGAAGAAGACGTGCACGAGCTCCCACAGCACGTGGTAGGCGGTCTCGACCTGCTCCTGCGCGATGAACGGGTCCTCGGTCGGCACGCGCAGCTCGTGCTCGGCGCCCACCGCGGCGAAGGCGATCGTCAGCGCGCCCGGCGGCGCGCGCCGCGCGGACCGCCGCCTCGACCTCCGCGCCCGATCCGAACGCCATCGCGATGTCGTCGGGGCCGACGAGCAGCGCAGCGTCCGCACACGGCACGCCGAGCGCCGGGAGCGCGCGCTTGCCGACGATGACGGGATGGACGAACTCGACGGCGACGTGGCGCACGTCGCTGAGGTCCGCCGGCGAGGACCCGAACGCGACGAGCCGCCCGCCGCGCGCGAAGCGCTCCGCCATCCCGTGGCAGAACCGCGCGAGACCCTCGTGCTCGGCGGCGAAGAAGCGCTCGCCGCAGGCGACGCGCTCGTCGATCGCCTCGGCGGCGCGCATCAGGCGGGCGCCGCCGCCCGGTCCGGCAGCCGCGCGAGCCAGTCGCGCAGCGCGTCGACGCCCTCGCCCGTCCGCGCGCTCATGCGCATGCGGTCGACGCCCGGGTGCACCGCGTCGAGGAAGCCGTCGAAGCGCTCCATCGAGAAGTCGACGTGCTCGAGCAGGTCGATCTTGTTCACGACCACGAGCTCGCAGGTGCGGAACATGAGCGGGTACTTGCCCGGCTTGTCGTCGCCCTCGGCGACGGACGCGACCATGATCCGGGCGTCCTCGCCGATGTGGAACTCGGCGGGGCAGACGAGGTTGCCGACGTTCTCGACGATGAGCAGGTCGATCTCGTCCAGCGGCACGGACGGCAGGGCGGAGCGGACCATGTTCGCGTCGAGATGACACTCGCCGCCGAAGCCGCTGCCCGTGTTGAGCTGGGTCACGGGCACGTGCAGGTGCGCGAGCCGGTCGGCGTCCAGCGACCCCTGCACGTCGCCCTCCAGCACGCCGACGCGCAGGTCGCCGATGCCGTCGCGCAGGATGCGCTCGAGGATCGTCGTCTTGCCGGCACCCGGTGCGCTCATGACGTTCACGACCGTCACGCCGTGGCGGTCGAAGTCGTCGCGGTTGGCCCGCGCGATCGTGTTGTTGGCGTCGAGCGCATCCTCGACGACCCGGACCCTCACGCGATGCATGACGCCTCCTCGGACACCTCGATCGACTCCACCTCGAGCTCCTCTCCCGTGAGCACCTCGACATCGGTGCTCGAGCACGCGGCGCAGCGGAACACGGGGAGGTCGATCTCGAACTCGTGCTCGCACGCGCCGCAGCGCAGCCGCGCGGGCACGACCTGCTGCTCCAGCCGCGCGCCCTCGCACGGCGTCTCGCGCGAGAGGATCCCGAACGCGAACTCCAGCGAGTCGGGCACGACCTGCCGGAGGCGCCCGCAGCGCACCGTCACGACCGTCACGCGCCGCCCGGCGGCGTGGCGCACGGCGGTGTCGACGACGGCGGACGCGATCGAGAACTCGTGCATCAGGCCTGGTAGGCGGCGTCGCCGCGCAGCTCCTGGAGCGTCTCGCGGACGAGCCCGATCGCCCGGTCCACGGCGGCCTCGACCGGCGGCGTCAGGCCGAGCCCGACGTCGTCGACCTCGCCCGGCTCGCACCCGATGACCACGACCTTGCCGGAGAACCCGCCGATCGCGCTGACGAACCGCAGCACCGTCGCCGGGTCCATCCCGTGCGGGTTGATGACCTCGCCGTCGGCGATCTCCGCCTCGAACTCCGCCATGTCGGGCTCGACGATGTAGAGCGTCCCCGGCTCGCCGCCCTGCCGCGACGCGTCGAGCAGCACGAGCGCGTCGTAGCCGCGCATGAGCTCGTACGCGAGGTCCAGCCCGCCGGTCCCGAAGTCCATGACCGTGACGCCCTCGGGCACGCCTCGGGCCTCGAGGCGCCGCGCGCACTCGCCGCCGAACGCGTCGTCCTGCAGCCAGGCGTTGCCGACGCCGGCGACGAGGATCTGCTTCTGGAACATCAGGCCTCGACCTCGCTTGGCTTGAAGTACAGGTACCGGCCGATGTCGCGCATGATGTCCTGGCCGGGGTCGTCGTCGACGGTCACGCACAGGTGGACCTGGTCGTCGTAGTCGACGTAGATGCGCTCGATGGTCGCGCTGCGTCCCTCGAGCAGGTGGTCCTGGGCGTTGCGGTTGCGCTCCGGCCGCAGGACGACGTGCCCGCCGCGCGCGAACCGCCGCCCGTCGACCTCGATCACCTGCTCGCCGCGGACCTCGGCGTCGGACTCGGCAGCCGGATCGGTCACCGTGACGCGCCCGTGCAGCGCCATGATGTCCTCGGGCGTGGCGCTCACCGCGCGCTCGATCATCGTCCGCACGGCCGGGTCGGCCTCGGCGATCTGGTCGCGCTCGTCGTCGCTGAGCGCGAGCACGTGCAGGAGCAGCGCCTCCTCGATCTCGGTCGAGTCGAACAGGCTGCCGCGGCTCTCCGGGGCGAGCTGCGGGTGGTCGGGCAGCATGATCGCCGCGCCGAGCACCGCGTCGTCCTCGGGGCTGGCGAGGACGGGGAAGATGTTGACGTTCGCGCACGTCATGACGGCGGTCGCGACGTCCTCCTCCGGGCTGATCGGGGAGGCGAAGCGCCCGCCGGCCGCGCAGCGCACGACGACGTGCGTCGAGAGCAGCGAGGACGCCATCGCGGTCGTCCGGTCGAGCCCGTCGGCGACCTCCGTCGTGTTCTCCACCGCCACGGTCACGCGGTGCAGGCCGCCGAAGTCCTCGGTCGCCAGCCAGGCGTGGGCGGACACGGGGCCGAACGCGACGTCGGTCTCGCACGGTCCGTCGAGGTCGATCCGGTGCGCCTTCCCGGCCACGAGGCAGTGCACGCTCGCCGTGAACCCCTCGGCCCCGATCGCGACGCACTGCAGCTTCACCCGCTCGTGCGTGTGCGGGCTGCCGGCGGCGTAGGCGGGCGGGTACACGATCCCGAACGGCGTCGGCGTCGCGTTCTTCGTCGCGCCCGGCGTGTAGGGGTAGAGCTGGTGGCCCTCCCAGAGCAGGGTGTCGACGAGCTCGTCGAGGTGGCTCATGGTCCGAGCAGCTCTCCGATCACGCTGTCGTAGCTGTGGTGACCGCGCGCGGCCTTGCGCGCGGCGAGCGCGTCGAGCGTCTCCGTGGTGACCCGCACCCAGCCGCCGCCGGGGTAGTACGCGGCCATGACCGCCTTCCAGTCCTCGACCGGCATCCGCCACCTGGCGGTGCAGCTCCACGGCACCTGCGCGACCTGCAGCCGGTCGCCCTCGCCGCTGTAGAGGACCATCCCGTTGAACAGGAACGAGAGCGGGACCTCGCCGCCCGACAGCGAGTAGAAGTACTTGCTCGCGGCGATCTCCATGTCGTACGTGCAGGACACGTCGATCGCGAAGGACGTCGCGCCGGTGAAGCCGGGGACGAGCGCGGACACGTGCGCCCAGCGGAAGACCTCCGTCGTCGACGCCCACCGCTCCGGGGGGCCGAACAGCTCGACGAGGCGCTCGTGGGTCTCGGCGTCGTAGGCCCTGCGCGCGGGATCGATCTGGATCTGGGTCGAGAGCGCGATCGTGTGGATCTCGCGCCCCGTCGGGTCGTCGACGTGCGCGTGGAAGCGCATCGTCGGCGTCGCGGCGTGCGCGACCGGCTCGACGCCGAGGATCGAGAACTCGGGGTCGAGGCGGGGGAGGGCGTCGACGGTCAAACGAGTGCCTCGAAGTACTCGGCGACCGCTTCCTGGACGCCGCGCCCGCCGCTGATGCCCTCCCAGCGCTCCTTGACGAGGCCGACGAGCTTGTAGGCCTGGTCGACCGGGACGATCGCGTACACGTGCCGCGGCGACGTGCGGTCGACGACGAGCGCCTCGGCGTCGGGCTCGAGCCGGTCGAGGATCGGGTTCGCGGCGCACAGCGAGTCCCACGCGCCGAGGTCGAGCTCGGACTCCGTCGCGCCGGCCGGGCTCGGGTAGAGGGCGACCACCCGCCGCTCACGCTCGAGCGCATGAGGAACGTCAGGCCGATCGGGATGCCGAACCCCGCCCACACCTCGTCGCTCAGGTCGAAGTCGTCGAGCACGAGCGTCCGGGAGCCGGGCGGGCGGAACTCGGGGTCGCCCGAGCGCGTCGACCAGCACGTCTCGCAGACGCAGATGATGCGCCGCTCCACGAGGTGCAGCAGGTGGCGATGGTTCTCGCCGATGCCGAGCGGACACAGCTCGCACGTCGCCTTCGACGTGCGCGGCGGCAGCGCGACGCGCACCGGCCCGCCGTTGCGCAGGAGCGGCACCGGCTCGAGCTGCAGCGGGCCGCCGTCGGCGTCCCGGCCGGCGCGCGGCAGGTCGAAGCGTGCCCCGCAGTGCGCGCAGGCCAGCGTGCCGCCGAGCAGCATCGCGTCGGCCAGCGGCGAGGAGCAGCCCGCGCAGCGGTCGTGGTAGGCCAGCAGGGTCCCGGCGACGTTCGCGACGATGAGTCCCGCGTCCGTCCCCGTCACCGCCCCGCGTTGCAGGCCCTCCACGCCCGCGAGCTCGACCCACTCCGCGTCGGGCTCCGGCTTCGGGCGCCGGGGCGCCGACTCGACGACCCCCTCGACGTCGATCCCGAGGAGGTCCGGCGCGTGCTCCTGCAGGGCGGCCTCGATCGCGTGCTCCATCGTCGTCTGCGACGCCCCGCAGCCGCTGCACGACCCGCTGAGCCGCAGCTGCGCGACGCCGTCCTCGATGCCGAGCAGCTCGACGTTGCCGCCGTGGGACTCCATGTACGGCCGCACGCTGTCGAGCGCGTCGCCGACCCGCTCCTCCAGGCTGACGGGGTACAGGCCGTGGGCGAGCATCAGGCCGGCGACGACCTCGTCCGCGGCGAGCCGCGCGACGGTCTCCTCGTCGAGCGCCGCGAAGATCCGCTCGAGGCCTTCGCCGTAGAGCCCGACGAGCTCCGCGCCGAGCTCCTCCGCGTCGGGGGGAGCTCGTGCAGGCGCTCGGCCAGGTCGCCCATCAGCACATCCCGGTCGGTGTGTGCACCACCTTGCGCACCCTGCCCTTGCCGGTGGTGGGGTACATGTGCACCCCGCAGGGCAGGCACGGGTCGAACGAGTGGACGGCCCGCATGATGTCGACGCCCTTGAAGTTGTCGGGCCCGTTCTCCTCGAAGATCGGCGTGTTCTGCACCGCGTCCTCGTAGGGGCCCGGCGTCCCGTAGGAGTCGCGCGGGTTGCCGTTCCACGGCGTCGGCGGGTACGGCTGGTAGTTGGCGATCTTGCCCTCGCGGATGACCATGTGGTGCGAGAGCACGCCACGCGCCGCCTCGTGGAAGCCGACGCTGATGGCCTCGTCCGGGACGGTGAAGTCGTTCCAGCTCTTCGTGCGCCCGGCACGGATCTCCACGAGCGCGCGCTCCAGGTTGTGCAGGGCGACGAGCGCCGAGTACGCCTGGTGGTAGGTCCGCGCGCGCTGGCGCTCGATCGCGTTGGACCACGGCGGGATCTTCCACTCGAGCTGCATCTCGGGCATGAACCCGGTCTTCGGCAGCACCATCTGGATGCTCTCGCCGGTCGCCTTGAGGTAGCCGAAGTCGACGAGGCCGGCCTTCGCCGTCACCCACTGGCGGGCGAACGGGCCGCCGCCGGTGTCGCTGGCGACGAACTTGCCGGTGCGCTTGTCCTCCATCCGCGGAGAGGCGACCCACGAGTACTTGTCGGCGAAGTCGCGCGCCTGCGGCTTGGGCAGCGTCACCTTGTTCCACGGGTGGCGCTTGTCGACGGGGTTGCCCAGCGGGTCCTGGGAGACGAACGTCTCCTCGTTCGTCCAGTCGTCGAAGTACGACGACCCGAGCAGGATGCGGATCGCGAGGTTGATCTCGACGAGGTCGGTCGTGATGAGCTCGCCGCCGAAGACCAGGCCCGGCGTCACGTACCGGTGCCGGCCCCACTCGGTCATGTTCTTGTAGTCGTAGTCGACGTGGTCGGGGTCGTCGAAGCAGCCCCAGCACACGAGATCGGTCTCGCGGAAGCCGACCCGCTCGTACCCCGGCAGCGCCTCGTAGAAGAAGTCGTAGAGGTCGTCGTGCATGGGCACGGTGCGCTTGCAGTAGTCGATGTAGCGCATGAGCCGCACGTAGTACTCCGTGCACGTCTGCTGCGTGATGTTCGCGCTGCAGCCGCCGGGGAGGATCGTCGACGGGTGCGTGTGGCGACCGCCGAACAGGCAGTACATCTCACGCGTGTAGCGCGCCACCTGCAGGGTCTCGAGGTAGAACTCGCCGGTGAACGCGTTCAGCGCGCGCATGATGTCGGCGATCGTCTTGTAGCCGTGGATGTCGGAGTGCGGCGCCGGCGTGTTCTCGGCCTTGGCCAGGACCGCCGGGTTCGTCTCCTTCACCATCTGCTCGCTGTAGTCCACGTTCGCCATGCAGTCGTTGTAGATCGCGTGGTCGAACATGAAGTCGGCGGACTCGGCCAGGTTGAAGGCGTAGTCACCGAGCTTCGGCGGCTTCACCGAGTACGCCATGTTCTGGTTCAGGCACGAACATGTGCAGTGGTTGTCACCACAGATGCCGCAGATGCGACTGGTGATGAAGTGCGCATCGCGCGGATCGATGCCCTTCATGAAGATGTCGAAGCCGCGGAACAGCATCGACGTCGACCAGCACTTCAGCACCTGCTGGTTGGTGAAGTCGATCTCGGTGTGGATGCCCAGCGAGCCGACGATCCGGGTGACCGGATCCCACGACATCTGCTTGACGGTGACCTTCTGGTCCTTCGGAGTCTCTGCAAGTGCCATGTGAGCCCCTTACCAGCGCTTCTGGTAACCGGATGTCAGCTCGGCGCGGTTGTGCCGCCAGCCGGGCTCCTTGTCGAACTTGCGGCTTGATCGACTGCTTGCGGCCCCACCGCAGGAGCGGGCCGTAGGTGAACTTCGCGAGGTTCGAGGACAGTCGCGCGTTGGGGTCCTCGTCCATGAACGGCATGTACTTGTCGGGGAACCCCGGCATCGTGCAGGCCATGCAGATGCCGCCGACGTTCGGGCAGCCGCCCATGTGGCTCTGCCAGCCGCGCAGCGGGACGTTGCACTTCACCACCGGGCCCTTGCAGCCGAGCTTGACCAGGCAGCGGTGGTCGTCGCCGTACTCCGTCGCGAAGTTGCCCGACTCGTAGAACGCCGCGCGGTTGCAGCTCTCGTGGGCGGTGCGCCCGAACAGCGACACCGGCCGGCCGGCGTCGTCGAGCTCCGGCACCGGCGCCATGCCCGCGAGCGCGAACACGAGGTGCACGAGCGTCTCGGTCATGTTGTCCGGCTGCGCGGGGCAGCCCGGGATGTTCACGATCGGGATGCCCGCCTTGGACTTCCAGTTCCAGCCCAGGTAGTCGCGGACGCCCATCGCGCCGGTGGGGTTGTTCTTCATGGCCGGGATGCCGCCGTACGTCGCGCACGTCCCGACCGCGACGACCGCCGCCGCCTTGCCGGCGAGCCGGTCGACCCACTCGTTGACGGTGATGGGCTGGCCGTTGGAGGGGTTGACCCCGAAGCCGGTCCAGTAGCCGTCGCCGTTGATCTGCTCGTTCCCGAGCGAGCCCTCGATGACGAGGACGAACGGGTCGAGCTTGCCCTGCTCGGCGTCGAACCAGGCCTGGATGTACTCCTGGCCGACCTCGTACGCGATGACCTGGTTGTGGATCACGACCTTGGGCATCCCCGGGATCGCGCCCGTGATGATGTCCTCCAGGCTGGGGTTCGTGGCCGACGTCATGGCCACGCTGTCGCCCTCGCACGACAGGCCGACGGTGATCCACAGGACGTGGGCCTCCACCGCCTCCGTCGTCGCCTGGTTGGGTGAGATCTCGAACGTCGCCATCACGTCGCTCCTCTCTCTCAGCAGATCCGGGGCAGCGGGTCGCCCACGAGCTGGTCCATGACCCGCCGGCCTCCGAAGGCCGTCTCGACGAGCACCACGCCGGGTGGCTCGGTCCGCACCTCGCCGATCTCCGCGGCATCGCCGAACCCGTCGACCGAGCGCAGCGCAGCGAGCGCCGCCTCGGCGTGATCGGGATCCGCGACCGCCACGAGCACGCCCTCGTTCGCGACGTGCATGGGGTCGATGCCGAGCAGCTCCGCCGCTCCGGCGACGACGGGCGGCACCGGCACGGCCGCCTCCCGGACCAGCATCGCCACGCCGGAGGCGCGTGCGAGCTCGTTCAGGACGGACGCCACGCCGCCGCGCGTGGCGTCGCGCAGGCAGCGCAGGCCGGGGCCGGCCTCCTCGAACATCGCGTCGACCGCGGGCCACATCGGCCGCGTGTCGGACTCCACCTCGGCGCCGAGCTCGAACTCGCCGCGCGCGAGCATGATCGCCGTGCCGTGCACGCCGATCGGGCCGCTGACGAGGATGCGGTCGCCGGGGCGCAGGGCGGCCGGCGACAGCTCGGCGCGCGCGTCGATGCGGCCGATGCCCGTGGTGCAGAGGTACATGCCGTCGGCCTGGCCGCGGCCGACGACCTTGGTGTCGCCGCCGACGATGCTCACGTCCGCCGCCTGCGCCGCCGCCGCGATGGCCTCGACCTCGCCGCGCAGCACGTCGGCAGGCAGGCCCTCCTCCAGGATGAGCGCGAGCGTCAGGGCCTGCGGGCGCGCGCCGGCCATCGCGAGGTCGTTCACCGTGCCGTTCACGGCCAGCTCGCCGATCGACCCGCCGGGGAACCGCAGCGGCTTCACCACGAAGCTGTCGGAGGTCATCGCGATGTCGGTGCCGTCGATCGTCACCGTGCCCGCGTCGCCGAGCGCGTCGAGCGCCGGGTTGGAGAACGCGGGGAGCAGCAGCCCCTCGATGAGCGACGCGGTGGCCTTGCCGCCGGCGCCGTGCGCGGTGGTGATGCGCTCGTCGCGGAACTTGTGCCGCTTCGCGCGCGCCGTCTCGATGATCCCGAGGATCTTCGCTTCCCGTTCGCTGACCGCGTCGGCGCTCACACGACCTCCCGCTCGCGTGCGAAGCGCCCGTAGTTGTAGTAGGCGGCGCAGGCGCCCTCGCTGGAGACCATGCACGTGCCGATCGGGCGCTCCGGCGTGCAGGCCGTGCCGAACACCTTGCACTCGAACGGCTTGATGACGCCCTTGAGCACCTCGCCGCACTGGCACGCCTTCGGATCGGCGATGCGCACGTTCGGGATCGTGTAGCGGCGCTCCGCGTCGAGGTCCGCGTAGGCCTCGCTGAGCTTCAGCCCGCTGTGGGAGATGAACCCGAGCCCGCGCCACTCGAAGTGCGGTCGCAGCTCGAAGACCTCGCCCATGATCTTCAGCGCGGCCAGGTTGCCCTCGTAGGGCACGACGCGCTTGTACTGGTTCTCGACCTCGCAGCGGCCCTCCTCCAGCTGCCGCAGGATCATGAGGACCGACTGGAGGATGTCGACCGGCTCGAACCCGCTGACGACGACGGGCTTGCCGTGGTCGGCGGGGATGAACTCCAGCGGCCGCGCGCCGACGACGGTCGAGACGTGCCCCGGGCCGATGAAGCCGTCGAGGCGCAGGTCGGGCGACTCGAGCAGCGCGCGCAGCGGCGGGACGATCGTCACGTGGTTGCAGAAGCAGAGGAAGTTCGGGACGCCCTCCGCCTTCGCGCGCTTGAGCGTCAGCGCCGTGGACGGCGCCGTCGTCTCGAAGCCGATCGCGAAGAACACGACGTCGCGGTCGGGGTTCTCCTTCGCGATCCGCAGCGCGTCGAGCGGCGAGTAGACCATCCGCACGTCGGCGCCCTCGGCGCTGGCGTCGGTGAGCGTCCCGTGCGAGCCGGGCACGCGCATCATGTCGCCGAAGCAGGTGAAGATCACGCCGGGCTCGTGGGCCATCGCGATCGCGTCGTCCACGCGGCCCATCGGGATGACGCACACCGGGCAGCCGGGGCCGTGGACGAGCTCGACGTTCGTCGGCAGCAGGTCGTCGACGCCGTACTTGTAGATCGAGTGGGTGTGGCCGCCGCAGACCTCCATCACCTTGTAGTGGCGGCCGGGCTCGACGACGCCGAGGATCTCGCCCGCCAGCACGCGGCCGAGCTCGGGGTCGCGGAACTCGTCGACGAACCTCACAGGTGCACCAGCGCGGTCCCGGCGTGCACGAGCAGGCGGTCGCCGTCGGCGACGGGTTCGACGAGCGCGATCTCGACGGACGCGCGTGCGCCATCTTCGCTCTCGCACAGCGCGAGCGCGCGCTCCGCGTCGATGCGGACGACCGTCATCGGGGTGCCCTCGTCCGAACAGGTGATGCAGTGGCACGAGGTCATTCGATGACGCTCGCCTTCAGCTCCTCGAGCTCCGTCTCGAAGTCCTGGCCCATGCCCTGCAGCAGCGACAGCGTGGCCTGCGCCTCCTCCTCATCCACCTTCGACAGCGCGAAGCCGACGTGGATCAGGACCCAGTCGCCGACGTCGGCGTCGTCGAGGAGGCCGATGTTCACCGTGCGACGTACACCGGCGACATCGACCATCGCGAGGCGATTGCCCTCGTCGACGACCTCCAGGATGCGGCCGGGTATGGCAAGACACATCGGGCGGTCCCTCCCCGGGTCGACCCACGGCGATACCGAGCGGTCTACAGGGCCGTGGTTCGATTGGCAACGAACTGGCCGGCGTGGTCTACTGGCATCTGAAATGCCAGTTCCGGACCGTCGGGACCCGGTCGACAGGCACCTCCTCCGGGACACCGCCTACGACAAGCTGCGCGAAGCGATCGTGGACGGCACGCTCTCTTCAGGAGAGGTGCTGCACGACGAGGAGCTGTGCGCCTGGCTCGGCGTCAGCCGCACCCCGGTGCGCGATGCGCTGCGCCGGCTGGCCGACGAGGGGCTCGTCGAGATGGCCGCGCAGCGCTACACGCGCGTGGCGACGCTGACCGTCCGCGACGTCCACGAGGTGGTCCCGCTCCTCGCGGCGGTGCACGGGCTGGCGACCGAGCTGGCGGTGCCGCGGCTGGGGCGGACCTCGATCGCAGCCCTGCACGCGGCGAACGAGGCCTTCTCGGATTCGCTGCACCGCGGGGACGGGACGGCGGCCTACAAGGCCGACGAGGAGCTGCACGAGGTGTTCGTCGACGCGTGCGGCAACCCGGAGATCTCCAACGTGCTCGACCGGCTGACCCCGCGGCTGCTGGCGGTGGAGTGCATGTGCTGCCACTCGCCGCTGCCCGGGGAGCGATCGGTCGCGCAGCACGAGGCGCTCATCACGCGCGCCGAGACGGGGGATGCGTCGGGCGCGGCGTCGGCCGCGAGGGCGAACTGGATGACCCTCGGCGGCGTGCTCGTGGACGCGCTGGGGCCGCCGGACTAGATCGCGAACGCCTCCAGCGCGCTGGGCGCGAACAGCTCGTCCGGCGTCACGCGCCGGTGCGAGAGCCCCTGGTCGTGGTGGTAGCGCAGGAACGTGTCGAGCACGTGGCGGTTGGGCTCCAGGCCGTAGGACCACCAGTCGTCGCCGAGCAGCTCCCGCGTCCGCATGACCTCGGCCTGCTGCCAGGGCAGCGAGGTCGTCAGCGCCCCGACGTCCTGCAGCGCGGCGTACGCGAGGTCGCGCGACTGGGTGAACGCCTTCTGCAGCGACCCCGCGAGCCACGGGTGGCGCTCGTGGAGCTCCCGCCGCAGGACGATCACGTGCATGATCGGGAAGATCTGGGTCTCGGCCAGGTAGGCCTCCTCCACGGGGCGGAAGTCCGGCCACAGGCGGCCGACGTCGGGCTCGCCGCGCAGGAGCGAGGACGGCTCGCGCGGCGCCTGGATCGCGTCGATCTCGCCGCGGGCGAGCGCGTCGGAGAGCGACATGCCCTTGTCGAGCGGCGCGATGTCGATCTCCGGCGGCAGGTCCAGCTTGAGCTTCTCCGGGCGGTTGGGCGTCTCGAGGCCGGCCGTCCGGTAGCGCACGCTCTCCACCGGCACGCCGTGGTGGTCGGCCAGGATGCCGCGGACCCAGACGCACGCGGTGAGCTGGAACTCCGGCGTGCCGACGACCTTCCCGGGGAGGTCGGACGGCTCGGTGATCCGATCGCGCCGCACGGCCACGTGCGCGTGGCGGAACGACCGCGACGGATAGACGGGTATGGCGACCAGCCACGGGTCGTCGGACACGAGCGAGACGACGTACGAGGACATCGACATCTCCGCGACGTCGAACTCCCGGTGACGCAGCATCCGGAAGAAGGTCTCCTCGATCTTGAGCGGCAGGTAGTTCAGCTCCACGCCGTCGGCCGTGACGCGCCCGTCGCGCAGCGCGCGGGTGCGGTCGTAGTCCGAGCATGCGAGCGTCAGGTGCAGGTTGCGGGGCACCCCGGCACCCTATGCGGCGACGGCGGGGCGCGCCCCACGCTGCGCCCCGCCCGCCGCCACCTCCCCCCTCAGGCGCGGCGGATCCGTTCGTCCGCGCCTCCCGACCGGCTAGGGAACGTTGTTCCCGCCCGGGTTCGGCTTCCCGCCGCTCGTGGGGATCTCGTCCCCTCCGCGGTTCCCCGCCGCGTACGAGTTGCCGGGATCGCCGTTCGTGCAGTGCCCGGTGTTCTCGAGCGACTCGCTGCCGTTGCCGTTGCCGGCGTTGCACTTCGCCTTCTTGGTCTTCGGCTTCTTGACGACCTTCGATGGCTTGGTCGGCGGGCAGTCGTACGTCGCCAGGGCTGCCGGTGCCAGGGTCCCCATCCCCAGCGCGGCGGCTATCCCCGCGGCTGCGATCCTGCGTCTGACCTCCAGCATCCGGCGAACCTCCTTGTCGTCCAGCGGTCGGTGGAGAGGGTGCGGACGCACGCCTGAGGTTGGACGGCCGCATCGGGTTGGCGCGTCGGCGCTCGTCGGACGGACGTTCGGACGATCGCGCCGGCGGGAGACGAGGCGGATCCTGCAGGTGTGGCAGCCAGCCCGGTCCTGCTCGGACTCGCGTCGGACGGTCGCCTCGCGGCGCACGTGCGCGAGGGCTCCGATCGCGCCTTCGAGGTGCTCTTCGAGCGCCATCACCGTGCGCTGCTCGCCTTCTGCCGGTCGATGGTCGGCTCGACCGACGAGGCGGACGACGCGCTGCAGCAGACGTTCCTCGCCGCCTACCGGGACCTCGCGCGCGGCCGCGAGCCCGACGCCCTCCGGCCGTGGCTCTTCGGCATCGCGCGGCGGCGCTGCCTCGCGATCCTCAGCACCCGGCGCGCTCGCCCCGAGGTCGAGGCGCCCGAGCCCGTGACGGACGGCCTCCACAGCCACGTCGCTGCCAGGGAGGACCTGCGCGGGGTTCTCGGCGACATCGAGGGACTGCCGGAGAGCCAGCGCACGGCACTCGTCCTCGCGGAGCTCGGCGGCCTGTCCCACGACGAGATCGCCGCGATCCTGGGCTGCCGGCGCGAGAAGGTGAAGGCGCTCGTGTTCCAGGCCCGCACCTCGCTCACCACGGGCCGCGCTGCGCGCGACGTCTCGTGCGCGGAGGTACGCGCGGAGCTCGCGAAGGTCCGCGCAGCGGTGGCGCGGCGCAAGGTCCTGCGGCGTCACCTGCGCGACTGCACCGACTGCCAGGCGTTCCGCGACCGGATGCGCGGCGGGCGCCGGGCGCTCGGCCTGCTGCTGCCGGGACTCGGTCTCAAGCGCCTGCTGCTCGGCGGGCTGCTCGGCTCGGGCGGCGCCGGAGCCGGAGCCGGCGGCATCGCCGCGACCGCGCTCGTGGTGATCGCCATCCCCATCGGCGGCACCGCAGCGGTGCTCACGCGGTCCGACGAGCCGCGCCCGAGCGACTCGGCGCCCGCCGCCCGCACGACCGAGGTGCCGGCGGTGGCGGCCGCTGTGCCGGCCACGTACGTCGCGCTCCCCTCGGCGGCGCCGGCACGCACGCGCACGGCGAAGACCGTCGCGACGCGGGTGCGCTCGAAGCGCCGCGTCGCGGCGAAGCGCCGAGCGGCCACTCCAGCGGCTCAGGTGCCCGCGGCGCCTCGCGCCTCCGCGGCGCCCGCGTCGCAGGCCCGGCGGGCGACCCCTCGGCGGGCCGTCGCCGCGCCGCCCGGCACCGCCGTCGCGGAGGCGAGGCGCGCGAAGCCCGCCGCTCCGCCCGGGCAGACGAAGTCGCGACCCGCGAAGGCGCAGGGTCCCCGCGCGACGCCGGCCACGCCCGCCACGCCTGCCGCCACGGCCGGTCGAGGGTCGGCGGCGGGTACGGTTGCGGCATCGAGAGCGACGCTCCCGCCTACCCGATCGAATCCGTCGGCCGCGCGCTGAGGCTGCTGACGCTCGTCGCCGAGCGAGGGTCGGTCAGCGTCTCGGCGGCGGCCGAGGAGCTCGGCGTGGCGCGCTCGACGGCGCACCGCATGCTGGCGACGCTGCTGTCGGAGGGGTTCGTCCGCCAGGACCCGGTCACGAAGACCTACGGTCCCGGCCGGAGGATGCTCGAGGTCGGCCTCGCGGCGCTGCGCAACCTCGACGTGCGCGCCGCCGCGCGCCCGGAGCTCGAGGCGCTCCGCGACGAGCTGGGGGAGACGGTGCACCTCGTGCTCCTCGAGGGCACGCACATCCTGTTCGTCGACTCCGTGGAGTCCAACCGCGCCGTCCGCGTGGGCTCGCGCACGGGGATGACGATGCCGGCGCACTGCACGGCGGCGGGCAAGGTGATCCTGGCCGAGCTGCCGCCCGACGCGCTGGAGGAGTACCTCGACGCGCTGCCCGCCGGCCTCACGCCGCGCTCGATGGAGGACCCCGAATCGGTCCGCGAGGAGATCCGGCAGGTCTCCGAGCGCGGTTGGGCGACGAACTACGAGGAGAGCGAGGACGGCCTGTCCGCCGTCGCCGTCGCGATCCCCGAGCCCTCCGGCATCACGCGGTCGTCCATCACGGTGTCGCTGCCCGCCGAGCGCCTGCGGCCCGAGCGAGCGCCGGAGATCGCCGAGGCGACGACCCGTCGCGCCCAGGCGGTCGGCGCACGCCTGCTTCGTGCGCTGTCGGCGCCGTGACCGGGGGCGGTACCCTGGATGACGACAGGTCGGGCGGTGACGCTCGACTCGAGCAGTGTCGAGCGCCCGCAGTCGTCGCCTACAAGCGCCTCCGCGCCGCCCTGCACCTCACGCAGGAGGAGCACGAGAAATGGCTGATCGACCCAACACAGGATTCGGTGGGCGACCGAAGCGCAAGACCCCGGCGGAGCGGTCCGTCGAGTTCATCGCGGCGTCGGCGCAGCTGAAGGCCGAGGCCGCTGCTCGGCGTCACGCGCGCGCCGCCTCCGAGCGCGCGAAGCCCTGCCTAGCCCCACACGTCCCGGGAGACCTCCAGCATGAGGTCGAGCTTGGCCCACTGCTCGTCCGGCGTGAGGTCGTTGCCCTCCACGCCGGAGGCGAAGCCGCACTGCGGGCTGATGGCGAGCTGCTCCACGGGGAGGAAGCGCGACGCGTCCTCGATGCGGCGCAGCAGGTCGTCGCGGTCCTCGAGCTCGCCGGACTTCGTCGTGATGAGGCCGAGCACCGCGATCGCGCCGGGGCGCACGAAGCGCAGCGGCTCGAAGCCACCCGCCCGCTCCGTGTCGTACTCGAGGAGCAGCCGCTCGTGGCGCAGCGTCCCGAAGAGCTCCTCGGCGACCGCGTCGTAGTGGCCCTCGCGGTGCCAGTGGCTCTGCTCGTTGCCGCGGCAGAGGTGGATGCCGAACGTCACGCCGTCGAAGCCCTCGATCACCGCGTTCTCGGCGGCGACCGTCGCGCGCAGCATCGCCTGCGGGTCGCGGCCGCGGTCGCGGAAGCGCTCGAGCGACGGGGGGTCGACGTAGGCGGTGAACCCCGGCGCGTCCATGTGGACGTAGCCGCAGCCCGCCTTCGCGAGCCCGTCGACCATCTCCCGCTGGACGGCGACGACGGCATCGAGGAACGCCTGGTCGTCGGCGTACGTCTCACGTCCTGAGTCGTAGGCCTGGTAGATGCGGTCGGGGCCGATGAGCGACACCTTCACCGGCGTCCGGGTGAGCGACTGGGCGAACGTGAACTCGTCGAGCGGCTGGCTGCGGCGCAGGCGCAGCGGCTCGGTCGCCGGCGTGAGCGCGAGCGCCGACGGCGCCGTGACGACGCCGCCCTCCGTCGCCGCGAGCTTGCGCGCCTCGCGGGCCGCGCGGTGGCGGTCCATCCAGGTGTCGAAGCCCGCGACGTCGGTGAAGCTCTGCATGAAGTTCAGCCGGCGGAACTCTCCGTCCACGACGATCGGCAGGTCGTGGCGCTCCTGCTCGGCGACGAGGTCGCGCACGGCGGCGTCCTCGACCGCCCGCAGGCCGTCGTCGGACAGATCGCCCGACTCGTGGCGGGCCACGGCGTCCACGAGCTCCGGCGGGCGCAGCATCGAGCCGACGTTGTCGACGCGCAGGGTCATGTGTCGAGCCTCCTGACCAAGTAGTCCCACAGCGACTGCAGGTGCTTCGGCGACCAGACGTTCCCGCGCTTCGCGAGCGCCTCCTCGTCGTCGGACCAGCGCTTGGCGCCGCCGAAGCCCTCGACGAGCAGCTGCTGGTGCGCTGCCTTCTCCAGCAGGACCGCGGCGCAGATCGCCGCCGGCAGGTCCTCGCCCACCGCGACGATGCCGTGGTTCACGAGCAGCAGCGCCCGGGCGTCCCCGAGCCCCTGCGCGACGTCGATGCCCATGTCGCGGGTGACGATGAGATCGGCCGTCCGGGTGTAGTGCGGCACCTTCGGCGGCACGAACAGCGTGCCCGCGTGCGACACGGGCTGCAGCTCGCAGCCCGCCGCGCCGAGCGCGATGGAGTGCGGCGGGTGCGAGTGCACGACGGACCCGACGTCGGGCCGCGCGAGCATCACCTCGCTGTGGATCGGCCACTCGACGTGGCGCGGTCCCTCGCCGTCGAGGACCTCGCCGTCCCAGCCGACGAGCAGGACGTTCTCGGGCTCCACCTCCTCGAACCCGAGGCCCGAGCCCTTCATCCAGATGCCGCGGCCGTCCGGGTCGCGCACCGACGGGTGACCCCAGACGTAGTCGTCGTGCCCGTTGCCGTACAGCACGCGGCAGGCCAGGACGATCTGGCGCCGGATCTCCTCGCTGGTCACGAGTGTGTCTCCTTCCGACCGTGGATGTGTCGCTCTGCGACACATCCGCGACCGAAGACGCAGTCTTCGGCCGTCACGCGTCGAGCGCCACGTTGACCGTCTTGAGCTGCGTGAAGGACAGGACCTCCGAGAGGTCCTCCTCGCGCCCGACGCCGGAGTTCTTGAAGCCGCCGAACGGCACGCCGAGGTAGTGCGCGGCCGTCTCGTTGAACCAGACGAACCCCGCGTCGACGCGGCGGGCGAGCCGGTGGGCCCGTCCGAGGTCGCGCGTGAAGATGCTCGCGGTGAGGCCGTACTCGACCGCGTTGGCGATCTGCCAGGGCCTCCTCCTCGTCGCGCCACGTCACGACCGACAGGACCGGGCCGAAGACCTCGTTGTTGGCGATCGGCATGTCCTGGCGGACGTCGGTGATGAGCGTCGGGGCCACGAACCAGCCGCGCTCCAGGCCCTCCGGAGCGCCGCCGCCGGCGAGGATCGTCGCGCCCGAGTCGCGCGCGCTCTGGATGTGCGCGAGGACGCGGTCGCGGTGCACGTCGGAGATGACCGGGCCCATCTGCGTGCCCTCGGCGAGCGGGTCGCCGATCGTCAGCGCCTCGAACGACGCGCGGACGCGGTCGACGACCTCGTCGGCGACCGACTCGTGCACGACCAGCCGCGACGTCGAGCCGCAGGACTGGCCGCTCGTCATCGTCAGGTTCATGCCGATCATCGCCCAGTGCGCGGCCCGCTCGAGGTCGGCGTCGGGGTAGACGATGCAGGGGTTCTTCCCGCCGAGCTCCAGCGAGATCGACTTCACGACGCCCGAGGCCGCCGCGGCACCCTGGATCGCGAGGCCGGTGCGGACGCTGCCGGTGAAGGCGATGCGGCGGATCGCCGGGTGGCGGGACATCGCGTCGCCGACCACCGGCCCGGAGCCGGCCAGGACGGTCAGCAGACCCGGGGGCAGCACCTCGGCTGCCAGCTCCGCGAGCCGCAGGCCGGACAGCGGTGCCTGGTCGGGCGTCTTGACGATGCACGCGTTGCCCGCGATGAGCGGCGTCGCGGCGCGCGTCGCGAACATGAGCGGGTGGTTGTAGGCGATGACGCGGCCGACGACGCCGAACGGCTCGCGCACCGTGTAGTGCAGGTGGTCGGCCGTCGAGGGGATCGTCGTCCCCTTGAGCTCCATCGCCCAGTCGGCGGCGAGGTGCATCGACTCGACGGCGTTGGCCACGTCGAAGCGCCCGGCGTGCATCGGGAGCCCGGCGTCGAGCGCGTCGAGCTCGGCCAGCTCGTCGGCGTGCTCGGCCACGAGGTCGGCCCACGCGCGGATGCGCTTCGCGCGCTCGCGCGGGGCGACGTCGCGCCACTCCTCGAACGCCGCCTGGCCTGCGCGCACGGCGGCGTCCACGTCCGCGGGCGTGGCGGCCGGGACGGTCGCGAGGTGCTCGCCGGTGGACGGGTTCGTCGTCGCCCAGCCGGCGGGGTCGCCGGCGATCTCGTCGGCGCCGATGCGGACCGCCCACTGGTGGTCGGCGATGCGCGCGGCGACCTCCCGCGAGCGTGTCGTGTCGGGCTGGACGGCGTTGGCGGCCGCCATCAGCGAAGACCTGCCTGGATCAGCATGGGGTGGACCTCCTGCTCGAAGCGCTTCATGTCCTCGATGTAGCGGGCCCAGGAGAGCAGGATGCCGTCGAACCCGGCACGGACGAGCATCCCCAGGCTCTCGACGATCTGCTCCGCGGTCCCCACGATCGGGATGCCGCCCCACCCGGCGATGAAGTGCTCCTTCATCCCGAGCGCGACCTCGGGGGGCAGGCTCTGGGAGTTGATGCCGAACGTCTTGACGAGGTTCTCGACCGCGTCCCAGTCGCCGTGGTCGTGGACGTAGGAGTGCAGGTAGTCCTTCGCGTCCTGCTCGGTGTCGCCCTGGACGATGTACGCGTTGCCCCACACGGAGATCTCGCGCCCGTACTCGTTCTTGGCCAGGGCGCGGTAGTCGTCGACGAGCTTCTTGAGCGAGTCGAAGTCGTGCGCGCTCGGCAGGACGAAGGCGACGTCGCACTCCCTGGCCCCGAAGTGCCGGCCGGCCTCCGAGCCGCCCGCGTTCATGATCACCGGATGGGGGCGCTGCACCGGGTGCGGGCGGCAGACGGCGCCTTCCACCTTGTAGTACTTGCCCTCGAAGTCGAAGGGCTCCTCGGCCGTCCACATCGAGCGGATGATGTGCAGCCACTCGCGCGCGACCTCGTAGCGCTCGTCGTGCGGCAGCAGCGGGGCACCGAACATCTCGATCTCGGCGGTGTGCCAGCCGGTGACGACGTTGAGCGCGAAGCGCCCGTTCGTCACGTGGTCGATCGTCATCGCCTGCTTGGCGGCGAGGATCGGGTGGATCGTCGGGACGTGCGACGTCGAGAAGACGCCGGACGTCGTGGTCGACGCGCCGATCCCGGCGGCCCAGGTGAACGGCTCGAAGCCGGCGCCGTTGAAGTCCGTCGAGCCGCCGAAGCCGCGCCAGCGGCCGACGGAGACGAGGGCCTCGAAGCCCATCCGGTCGCCGATCTGCGCGAGCTCCAGGGTGCTCGGCCAGTTCGCCTCGAGGTGGCCGTCGATCGACGTGATCGCCGCGCCCTGCTGCAGGTTCGTGCCGAACGTGCCCAGGCGCAGTGCGCGGTCGGAGTAGACCGGGTGCTTGGCCTCGCGGAGCTCGTCCGCGCGCGTGGTCGTACTCATCGGAGCCCGGCCTGGATCAGCATGGGATACGTCTCCTCCTGGAACTTCCGCATGTCGTCGATGTACCGCGGCCATGACAGCAGACAGCCGTCGAAGCCCGCGTCGGAGATGACGCCGAGCTGCTCGACGACCTGCTCCGCGGTCCCGATGACCGGGTACCCGCCCCAGCCCGCGATGAAGTGGCGCTTCATGTCCTGCAGGACGTCGGCGGGGAGCGTCTGCGCGTTCATCCCCATCGTGCTGACGAGGTTGTCGGCCGCCTCCCAGTCGCCGAGCTCGTCGACGTAGCGGTGCAGGTAGTCCTTGGCGTCCTGCTCGGTGTCGCCCTGGACGACGTACGCGTAGCTCCACACCTGCAGCTCGCGGCCGTACTCCTCGCGCGCGAGCCGGCGGTAGTGGTCCACGCGGGCGCGCATGCTGTCGGCGTCGTGCGCGTCGGGGATGACGAAGGCGACGTCGCACTCCTTGGCGGCGAAGTGCCGGCCGGCCTCCGAGCCGCCCGCGTTCATGATCACGGGGTGCGGCTTCTGCAGGGGATGGGGGCGGCAGACGGCGCCCTCGACCTTGTAGTACCTGCCCTCGAAGTCGAAGGGCTCCTCGGCCGTCCACATCTCGCGGATGATGTGCAGCCACTCCGTCGCGAGCGCGTAGCGCTCGTCGTGCTCGAGCATCGGCGCGCCGAACATCTCGATCTCGGGCTTGTGCCAGCCGGTCACGATGTTGAGCGCGAAGCGACCGCCGGAGATGTGGTCGACCGTCATCCCCTGCTTCGCGGCGAGGATTGGGTGGATCGTCGGGACGTGCGAGGTGGCGAAGAGGCCCGCCCGCTTCGTCTGGGCGCCCGTCGCCGCAGCCCAGGTGAAGCACTCGAAGCCCTCGCCGTTGAAGTCCGTCGGCCCGCCGAAGCCGCGCCAGCGACCGACGGGGACGAGCGCCTCGAAGTCCATCTCGTCGCTCATGGCGGCGAGCGACGACGTGCTCGGCCAGTCGGCGTTCAGCGTCCCGTCGATCGTCGAGATCGCGCAGCCGTAGCTGAGGTTGGACGAGAACGTCCCCAGCCGCAGCTTGCGGTCGCTGTAGACCGGGTGCTTGGCCTCGCGCAGGTCGTCGGCCCGTGACTGCGTGGCGCTCATGGCGCCTCCCCTCCGGCGGCGATCGCCGCCCGCTGGCTCCTCGCGGCGCGATCGGCGTGCTCGCGCACCGCCCGTCGTGCCGCCTCGACGTCGTTGTTCTCGTACGCCTCGACCAGGCGGCGGTGATCGCCCGCCAGCTCGGGGTCGGCGTCCGTGGCGTCCGTGTACGTGCGCAGGATCAGCCCCGCGACGCCGAGACGCCGGTAGGTCTCCGTGAGCGGCTCGGACCCGGCGAGCGCGACGTGCGCATCGTGGAACGCCGCGTTCGCCTCGGCCCACCCGGCCACGTCGGTGAAGTGGCCGTCCGCGATGAGGCCCTGCGTCGTCTCCATGAGCGCGCGCAGGCGGGCGACCGCAGTCGCGTCCGCCTTTCCCACCGTGAGCTCGACGACCCCGAGCTCGATCGCGCTGCGCGCGGCGAACGTCTCCTCGCACAGCTCGGTGAGATCCAGCTCGGGGCTCAGACGCCCGAACCGCCCGCGGAAGTAGGCGAGCGGATCGCCGTGCGACGCCTCCGCGCGCTGGACCTCGCCGAAGAAGACGGTGTGGGTGCCGCCGGTGACGGCGTCGCGGACGCGGCACTCCACGCGGGCGAGCGCATCGCTCAGGACCGGGTCCCCCTCGGCGCTGCGGCCGACGTCGAGACCTGCGAACTTCTCGCCGTGACGGCCGGCGAAACGCATCGCGAGCTCGCCCTGGTCCTCGCGGAGGATGTTGACCACGAACGTGCCGCTCTCGCGCACCGCGGTCTCGGTGACCGCCGCCCGGTTGAGGCAGACGAGCAGCGACGGCGGATCGAGCGACACGGAGGAGACGGCGCTGGCCGTCGCGCCGTGGTCGGTGTCGTCGTGGCGCGAGGTGATCACGGTCACCCCGGTGGCGAAATGCCCGATGACGTGGCGGTACCGCTCCCCGTCGAACGTCGCCTGCGCCATGGTGCCGGCCCCCCTGGCAGAACCCATGGCGTCACGTTACCATCAGCAGAACGGATGTGTCTACCGTTCTGTCAGACGGAATAAGGAGTGAGATGACGACACCGGCACTCGACAAGCCGCTCACCGGCGAGGAGTACCTGGAGAGCCTGAGAGACGGCCGAGAGGTCTGGATCGGCGGCGAGAAGGTCGCCGACGTCACCGAGCACCCCGCGTTCCGCAACGCCACCCGCTCCGTCGCGCGCCTCTACGACGCGCTGCACGATCCCGCCAACGACATGCTGACGACGGACCGGCGCGGCATCCGGACGCACAAGTTCTTCGCGCCCGCGTACTCGTCGCAGGACCTCGTCGACGCGCGTGAGGCGCTCGCCATCTGGTCGCGCATGTCCTACGGCTTCATGGGCCGCTCGCCCGACTACAAGGCGTCGTTCATGGCCGGCCTCGGGGCCGATCCCGACTGGTACGGGCCGTTCTCCGGCAGCGCCGAGCACTGGTACCGCAAGTACGCGGAGAGCGCGCTGTTCCTCAACCACGTGCTCATCAACCCGCCGATCGACCGCTCCAAGCCCGTGCACGACATGGAGGACGTCTTCGTGCACGTCGTGAAGGAGCGCGACGACGGCATGGTCGTCAGCGGCGCGAAGATGCTCGCGACGGGCTCCGCGCTCACGCACGCGACGTTCGTCGCGCAGAACAGCGCGACGCAGCTCGAGAAGGGCAAGGCCGAGGACTACGCGCTCGTCTTCATCGCCCCGCTCGACACGCCCGGCCAGAAGCTGCTGTCCCGCCGCTCCTACGAGGCGACCGCGGACTCGCCGTTCGACCACCCGCTCTCCAGCCGCTTCGACGAGAACGACGCGGTCATCGTCTTCGACAACGCGTTCATCCCGTGGGAGAACGTGCTCGTCTACCGCGACGTGGAGAAGGCGACCGGCTTCTACGCGCAGTCGGGGTTCCTGAACCGCTACACGCTCCAGGCCGGCACCCGCCTGGCCGTGAAGCTCGACTTCATGACCGGCCTCATCTCGCGTGCGCTGGAGACGAACGGGACCGACGGCTTCCGCGGCGTGCAGGCCGAGCTCGGCGAGCTGTTCGGCTGGCGCAGCCTCATGTGGTCGATCACGACGGCGCTGTGCCACGACACCCGCCCGGGCCCGGGCGAGAGCATCGTCCCCAACGCCGACGTCTCGATGCTCGTGCGGCTGTTCGGCAGCATCGCCGCGCCGCGCTTCAACGAGGTCGCCGCCCAGATCCTGGGCGGCAGCCCGCTGCTCGTCCCGTCGAGCGTCGAGGACATGAAGAACCCGGAGCTGCGCCCGTTCATCGACCGCTTCTACCGCGGGTCGAGCGGTTCGGCCGAGGAGCGCGTGAAGCTCTTCAAGCTGATCTGGGACGCGATGGGGAGCGAGTTCGGCGCGCGCCACGAGTGGTACGAGCGCAACTACGGCGGGAGCGCCGAGCTCGTCCGGCTCGACGCGCTGCGGTTCGGTCAGCGCGGCGGCACGCTGGCGGCCTGCCAGGAGATGGTCGACCAGTGCATGTCCGACTACGACATCGACGGCTGGACGGGCGACACCTGGACGTAGCGCTCATCCGCGCCCCATGGCGCGCATCGTGATGACAGGGACGACCGGGCACGTCGGCGGCGGGGCGATCGCGCGAGCTCGCGGCAGCGGGGCACGACCCTGTGCCAGATCGTCCGCGACCCGGCGCGGGCACCCGCGATCGACGGCGTCGAGACGGTCGTCGCGACCGGGCTCGACGACCGCGACGCGCTGCGCGCGACGCTGCGCCGCGGCGACCGCGTGTTCCTCGTGTCCGCCTGGACGGGGCACGACGAGCGGGTGCGGCTGCACCGTGCGTTCATCGACGCCGCGTCCGACGCCGAGGTCGGGCACCTCGTCTACCTCTCGTTCGTCGACGCGCACCCCGACGCCGCGTTCAGCCACGCACGGTCGCACGCCGACACCGAGCGCGACCTGCGCGCGAGCGGCCTGCCGTTCAGCATCCTGCGCACGAGCTACTACCAGCTCAACCTCGAGGCCTTCTTCGTCGACGGTCTGCGGGGGGGGGATCGTCCGCGGCCCGTCCGGGCGCGTCGGCTGGGTGAGCCGCGCGGACTGCTCCCGCGCCCTCGCCGGCGCGATGGCGGGCGCGGCCGAGGTGGGGGAGACCTACGACCTCACCGGCCCGGACGCGCCGACGCTCGAGGAGTCCGCGGCGCGGGCCGGCGAGCTGCTCGGCACGTCCTTCACCTACCTCCACGAGGAGGAGCCGACGGACGTGGGTCCCGAGTGGAAGGCCGGCATCCGCGCGCGGGGCTCGCGCGCGATCGCCCTCGGCGAGCTCGACCTCGTCGGCGACGGCGTCCGCCGCCTGACCGGTGCCGAGGCGGAGTCCGTCGACGCGTACGTGCTGGCGAACCCGGCCCCGGCGACCGCGGCCGTCGCGGGGCGCCGGTATGGCCGCGTTCAGGCCGGGCGCGGCGGCCCCAGCGTCGCCCGCCGCACCATGACCGGCGGCAGCACGATCCGCTCCGGCGGCCGGTCCGGCTCGACGATCGACTCGAGCACCGTCTCGACCGCGATCTGCGCCAGGCGCCGCAGGTCCTGGCGGACCGTCGTGAGCTGGTAGACGTCCCAGCCGGCCATCCCGATGTCGTCGAAGCCGACGACGCTGACGTCGTCGGGCACGCGCAGCCCGAGGCGGTGGCAGGCGTTGAGCGCGCCGAGCGCGATGACGTCGTTGCCGCAGAAGACCGCCGTCGGCCGGTCGTCGCCGCCGAGGAGCTCGAGCGCCGCGGCGTGGCCGGCCTCGTAGGTGTAGGTCCCGCGGCGCGTCCGCGCGGCGGGCAGCTCGACGCCGGCCGCCTCGAGGGCCTCGCGCACGCCGCGCTCGCGGTCGCGGCCCGTGCTCGTCTCCTCGGGGCCGAACACGGCGCCGATGTCACGGTGGCCCTCGGCGAGGATCTCCTCGGCGATGAGGCGGCCGCCGCCGGCGTTGTCGACGGAGCACGTCGCGACGCCCGGCTCGTCGACGATGCGGTTGAGCAGCACGAACGGGAACCCGCGGTCGCGCAGCAGGCCGGGGAGCGGTGAGTCGAGGAACGTCGTCGTCAGCACGACGCCGTCGATCGAGCCGTCGACGAGGCGCGCCAGGCCCTCCGGGTCGTCGTGGCGCGGCGTGAAGACGATCATCCGCACGTCGGCGCGCTCGAGCTGGTCGTGCAGCTCGTCGAGCAGCTCGAGGTAGAACGGGTTGTCGAGGTCCTCGACGACGACGCCGATGCGATCCGTCCGCCGCGTCGAGAGGCTGCGCCCGCGGTGGCTGGCGACGTAGCCGAGCTCCTGCGCGGCCTGCGCGATGCGGTCGCGCGTGGCCTGCGTGACCCGCGGGTCGCCGCGCAGCGCGCGCGACACCGTCGGCTGCGAGACGCCCGCGGCGCGGGCGACGTCGTGGCTCGTGGGGGGCCGATCGCGCATTCCGGGAGACTCGCACACAGAGTTGGCATACGTATGCAACACTGTCGCCAAGGGGACGATCCAGGAGGACCGGATGAGGATCATCGATCTCTCACAGGAGATCTACGAGGGCATGCCGGTGTACGCCGGGCATCTCGAGACGAAGGTCTGGCAACACCACACGTTCGCCGACACCGCGCCCAACTTCGACAGCGATTTCGCCTACCAGAGCCTGGGCGTCACGTTCTGCGACCACGGGCCGACGCACGTCGACGCGCTGAGCCATCTCGACCCGCGGCCGGGCGCGCCGACGATCGACCAGATGGACCTCGGGCAGTTCTGCGGCGACGGGACGTGCCTGGACGTGTCGGGCGTCGCGCCGCGCGAGTACGTGACCGCGGAGCACCTGGAGAGCGCGCTGCAGGAGTCGGCGGTCGAGCTCGTCGAGGGCGACGTGCTGCTGCTGCGCACCGGGTCGGCCGAGCGCTACGGCGGCACCCAGGAGTACACGACGCAGTACCCGGGGCTCGATGGGAGCGCGGCGGACTGGCTGCGCGAGCGGCGGCCGAAGGTGTTCGGCGTCGACTCGCCGAGCCCCGACAACCCGGCCGACCGCATCTACCCGGTCCACCTCTTCAGCCGCGAGAGCGGCATCACGCACTACGAGAACCTGGCGAACCTCGGGGAGGTCGCGGGCCGGCGGTTCCGGTTCTTCGGCTTCCCCCTGCGCATCCGGGGCGGACACGGCTCGCCCGTCCGCGCCGTGGCGATGCTCGACGACTAGGAGGAGAGACGCAATGCCGACGAAGGTGACGGACACGATCCTGCCGACGACGATGATCGGCTCCTACCCCAAGCCGCGGTGGTTCGAGAAGTACAACGTCGAGGGCCGCGATCTCCTGGAGTGGTGGAAGCTCGAGGAGAACTTCCAGGCCTGGAAGGACGCGACGAACGCGGTCATCACCGACCAGGAGGACGCCGGTCTCGACATCGTGACCGACGGCCAGATGCACTTCGACCAGTACGGCGGGGCCATCGGATCCTTCGTCTGGTACTGGTACGAGCGCCTCGGCGGCTTCAGCAAGGCGAAGCTCCCCAACCCGATCGCGAAGGGCATGGAGGAGTCGGGCGACCAGTCCGATCTCAGCCAGGCGGCGTGGATGCACGACTGGGGCGGCACCGCGGTCACCGGCGAGGTGAGCCAGGGGATCCCGGCGCGGCTGGGGGAGATGTACGAGGTCGCCCGCTCGCTGACCGACCGGCCGCTGAAGGTGTCCGTCGGCGCGGGCCCGCCGAACCTCACGTACCACGTCGACCTCAAGGTCCCGGGCTCGCGCTACGACTCGCCGCGGCAGCTCGCCGAGGACCTCGTGCCGATCTTCAACGCGGACCTCAAGGACCTCGCGGCGCGCGGCGCGGACTTCATCCAGATCGAGGACCTCGGCGCCTGGATGCTCGCGTGGGACGACGACGCAGGCTGGGTCATCGACGTGCTCAACGCGTGGATCGAGGGCGTCGACGCGAAGATCGCCTGGCACTGCTGCCTCGGCGCCGGGTACGGCAACACGTTCCGCAGCGTCGAGGACGCGCTCCCGCGGGTGCTCGAGCGCTGGCAGGCCGTGAACGTCGAGCAGTTCGCGCTCGACTTCGCCCTGCGCGACATGGTCGACGTCAGCGCCCTCAAGGAGCTCGACGACGACCGCGAGGTGCAGGTCGGCGTCATCGACATCCGCAGCCTCTACATCGAGACCGACGACGAGATCGTCGAGCGGATCCACAAGGTGCTCGACGTCGTCCCGGCGGAGCGGGTGTACCTCACGACCGACTGCGGGCTGAAGGCGCTGCCGCGCTTCGTCGCGCACGAGAAGCTGCGGGCGCTGTCGCGCGCCGCCAAGCGCGTGCGGGCCGAGCTCGGCGCACCGGTCGCGGCGTAGCTGCGGGGGCGGCGTCGATGCTCGACGAGCGCGACGCCGCCCACGCGCACCTGCTGGCGGCGGGCGGCCCGATGGCCGCCCTCGTCGCCGAGCACGGGCCGGTCGATCCCTACGTGTGGGACGGGATCCCTCAATTGGATCCCACCCACCCCGACCGGCTCGGCGGCCTGGCGCTGCACATCACCGCCCAGCAGATCAGCGTCGTCGCGGCGCTCGCGATCTGGGGCCGGTTCCTGACGCTGCTCGGCGGGAGGGTGCGCGCCCCCGCGCTCGCCGCGGCCACCGACGAGGAGCTCCGCGGCGTCGGGATGTCGGGGGCGAAGTCGCGCGCGCTGCGCGAGCTGGGCGCGGCCGTCGTCGCGGGGGACTTCGACCCCGACGGCCTGGACCACCTCGACGACGACGAGGCCCAGGCCCGGCTCGTCGCGCTGCGCGGCATCGGCCCGTGGTCGGCGCAGATGTTCCTGCTGCACGAGCTGCGTCGCCCCGACGTGTTCCCGGCCGGCGACGTCGGTCTGCGGACCGCGCTGGGGCGCCTGGAGGGGCTGGCGACGCCGCCGACCCAGCCCGAGACCGTCGCGTTGGCGTTGCGCTGGGCGCCGTACCGGTCGTACGCGGCCGCGCATCTGTGGCGGTCGTTGGGGGAGTGAGCGTGGGCTGAGCTCCGCTCGCGCGGCGTGGCGCTGCGGCGCCGGGTTCGAACGGCTCATCGAGGAAGGGTCAGGCAGTGGCCGGCGCCGCCGGTCGGCGTCGGTCTCACCGAGATCGCATCCTGCAGGCGTGCTGACTCACTCGCACGCATAGCGTGAACAAGTCAGCAATGGTGGGATTGACCGCCCTCCCGTCCGCCCTCGGTGGGCCGTTCCGGACCCGGCCACGCACCGCCACAGACCCGCCGAGCGGGGCTACGAGACCCGCCCCATGATCCAATCCCTCCATGGGGACGACGGAGGACCTCGCCGGCTGGCTCACCGCCAGCCGGCCGGATGACATCCCGGCCGACGTGGTGCACGAGGCTCGGCGCGCGCTGGTCAACATCGTCGGGTGCGCGCTCGGTGGCGCGCCACACCCGGCGGTCGACATCACGATCGACGCGCTCGGCGCGATGTTCGGCCCGCCCGACGCGGCGGTGCTCGGCCGGCCGGAGCGCGCGGACCCGCTGCACGCCGCGCTGCTGAACGGCATCACGTCGCACGTCGAGGACTTCGACGACACGCTGCCGCGCAACTACATCCACGCCAGCTCGCCGGTCGCGTCCGCGCTGCTGGCCTACGCGAGCGCGAACCGCGTCTCGGGCCGCGACCTCGTCCACGCGTTCGTCCTTGGCTTCGAGGCCACGTCGCGGCTGGGCAACGCCACGTACCCCTCGCACTACACGGCCGGCTGGCACAGCACCGGCAGCGTCGGCGTGTTCGGCGCGGCGATCGCGATCGGCACGCTGCTGAAGCCTCGACCGCCGAGCAGATGATCTGGGCGATCGGCCTCGCAGGGACCCAGGCCGCCGGCGTGCGCGAGCAGTTCGGCTCGATGGGCAAGGCGCTGCACCCCGGGCGTGCCGCGCAGAACGGCTACGCCGCCGCGCTGCTGGCGCAGAAGGGCTTCACGAGCGGCGCCCACGGCATCGAGGGCCCGCGCGGCTGGGCCTCGGTCACGTCGGCCGAGCACGACCTGAGCAAGGTCACCGACGGCCTCGGCGCGTCGTGGGAGCTGCACGTCAACACGTACAAGCCGTTCCCGTGCGGGATCGTCAACCACCCCGCCATCGACGCGTGCATCCAGCTGCACGACGAGCACGGCGTCGCGCCCGGCGACGTCGCCGCGCTGCGCCTGCACGTCGCGCCGCTCGTCATCGACCTGTGCGGCAAGACGGACATCCACACCGGCCTGGAGGGCAAGTTCTCCGTCGTCCACGGCGCCGCGGTCGGGCTCGTCCGCGGTCGCGCCGGCCTGCGCGAGTACACCGACGAGGCGGTCGACGACCCCGACGTCAAGGCCGTCCGCGAGCGCGCGACCCGCGAGGCCGACGACCCGACGGTGACCGAGGACGGCGTCCACGTCGAGCTCGAGCTCACGGATGGCCGCGTCCTGGAGAAGCGCCTCACCGCGTCGCTGGGCAACCTGCAGCGCCCGCTCACCGACGACCAGCTCAGCGCGAAGTTCCGCGACCAGGCGACCCTCGCGGTCACCGCCGAGCAGGCCGAGCTGGCGCTGGAGCTCTCCTGGCGGATCGACGAGCTCGCCGACGTCGCCGAGCTCGTCGACGCGACGGTCCCCGATGGCTGAGGCGATCACGCTCGCCGAGCGCGGGCGTGAGATCCGCTTCACCTACGACGACATGGTGCGCTTCCACGGCCACGGCTCGCCCGGGGGCGTCGCGCACGCCTTCAAGCTGCTCCAGCGCGCGCTGCCGCTGCTCGACCCGGCGGCGCCGTGCGAGCGCCGGGAGATCGCGATCGCGACGGCGTTCGGCGGCCCCGGCGCGCGCGACGCGATCGAGCTGGCCACCCGCGCCGTGAGCGGCGGGCGCTTCGAGCTCGACCCGTCGCTCGCCCGCCCGGAGCGCGGGCGGACGCTGGAGCGCTTCGTCTTCCGCCTCGGCTACCGCGACCGGACCGTGACGCTCGCCGCGCGCGCCGGCTCCGTTCCCGACGAGCTCATCGATCTCGCCCGCGTCGAGCACCGCACGCCGGCCCAGGAGGAGCGCCTGGACGTCGTGAAGCTCGCCGCCGCCGAGGCGGCCCTGGCCATGCCGGCGAGCGACGTGTACGAGGTGCTCGGCTGAGCGGTGGCACCATCCCGGATATGGACGAGAAGCTGCAGTACCTCCTGGACCGCCTGGAGATCCAGGACGTGGTCAACCGCTACGCCCGCGGGCTGGACCGCCACGACGACGACGTGCTGCGCAGCGTCTTCCACGAGGACGCGGTCGACAACCACGGTCCCTGGGTCGGCGGCCGCGAGGCGTTCGTCGCGTGGGCCAACGGCCCGTGCCATGGGCACACCAACGCGCACCTGCACCAGATCACGACCCACAACTGCGAGATCGACGGCGACGTCGCGCACACCGAGAGCTACTGCCAGTGGGTGCATCGCCTGAAGGACGAGGAGACCGTCACGGTGGGCGGCGGGCGCTACATCGACCGCCTCGAGAAGCGCGACGGCGAATGGCGCATCGTGGTGCGGCGGCTCGTCCTCGACTTCTTCTACGAGGCCAAGGGCTCGGTCTTCGGCACGCCCGCGCAGCTCGAGTACGCCAAGGGCACGTGGGACCGCAGCGACCTCTCCTACGAGCGCCCGCTGCAGATGACCGACGAGCTCATGGCCAAGAGCGTGGGCTGATCCATGGACCAGGAGCTCTACGACTACAGCCCGATCACCGAGCGGCCGCCGCTGCGCTGGCCGGACGGCAAGACGGTCGCGTTCCACCTCGTCATGAACATCGAGCACTTCCGGCTCGACCTCCCCGCGACGAGCACCACGGGGGTCACCGTCGGGCTGGTCCCCGACGCGCTGAACTACGGGTGGCGCGACTACGGCGTCCGCGTCGGCATCTGGCGCATGATCGACCTGCTCGACCGGCTCGGGATGCCGGCGAGCGTCAACCTCAACTCGGAGGTCTGCCGCCACTACCCGCAGATCATCGAGGCCGGGGTGCAGCGCGGCTGGGCGTGGCTCGGGCACGGCAAGACCAACTCGGTCATGCAGGCCGGGATGGACATCCACGAGGAGCGCGCGTTCCTGCGCGAGATGCACGCCGAGGTGCAGCAGGCGACGGGGACGAGCCCGAAGGGATGGCTCGGCCCGGCGCTGACGGAGACGTTCAACACCCCGGCACTCCTCGCGGAGCTCGGATACACGTACGTCATGGACTGGTGCAACGACGACCAGCCCTTCCCGCTGAACGTGCCCGGGATGATCTCGGTCCCGTACTCGATGGACATCAACGACATCACCCTGTTCGTGGGACGCAACCTCTCCGGCGACGACTACGTCCGCGCCGTCGTCGACACGCTCGACCAGCTCATCGAGGACAGCGACCCCGACAACGGGCGCGTCATGGCGCTGCCCGTGCACCCGTTCGTGGTCAACACGCCCTCACGGCACCGGTACCTCGCCCGCGCGCTGCAGGAGATCAGCGAGCGCGACGAGGTGTGGGTGACGACCAGCGACGCGATCGCCGACCACTACATCGCCACCAGGGAGGACACATGAGTGACCTGGAGCAGCTCGCACGCGAGCACCTCGCCGAGATGCGCGAGCGCCTCATGGCGCGCGGCTTCGGCGGGCGCATGGGCTTCGGGGAGCGCCCCGCCGTGCTCGTCGTCGACCTCATCCGCGGGTTCACCGACGAGCGCTCCCCGCTCGCGTCGAACCTCGACGCGCAGGTCGCCAACACGCGCCGGATCCTCGAGGCCGCCCGCGCCGCCGGCGCGCCCGTGATCCTGAGCACGGTCTCCTACGACGCCGCGCTCGACGAGGCGGGCCGCTGGCAGCTGAAGGTGCCCAACAACGAGTGGCTCGTCGAGGGCTCGGAGTGGGTCGAGATCGACGAGCGGCTGGAGCGACAGCCCCGCGACATGCTGCTCGTGAAGAAGTACGCGTCGTGCTTCTTCGGCACCGATCTGCCCAGCCGCCTCACCAGCCGCGGCATCGACACGCTGATCATCACGGGGTGCACGACGAGCGGGTGCGTGCGCGCGAGCGCCGTCGACGCCTGCTCCTACGGCCTGCACACCATCGTCGTCGAGGACGCCGTCGGCGACCGCGCGCCGCTCTCGCACCTCACGTCGCTGTTCGACATCGACGCGAAGTACGGGGACGTCACGACGACCGAGGCGGTCGTCGCCCACCTGGAGTCGGTGCGCGCGACGTCAGCGGCGTAGCGACAGCGCCTGCGTCGTCGCTCGTGACGTACCCCCGAGGCCGGGTAGGTCCAGGCCATGCCTCCGCACGACATCGACGATCAGCTCACGTCCCATCTCACCGACGTGCACGCGATCGAGCTGCAGGCGCTGGAGCAGATGCGCCTCGCTCCCCGCGTCGCCGGCGACCGCTCGCTCGCGGCGATCTTCCTCGACCACTTCGACGAGACCGCAGGACACGAGCTGCTGGTGCGCGAGCAGCTCGAGCGACGCGGCGCCAGGCCGTCGCTCGTGAAGGACGCAGCCGGGCGCGTCGGTGGCTGGGGCATGGTGCTGTTCGCCCGTCTGAACCCGGACGCGCCGGGCAAGCTGGCGATGCACGCGTACTCCTACGAGCACATGGAGCTCGCGGCCTATGAGCTCCTGCGACGCGTCGCCGACCGTGCCGGCGACGACGAGGTCGCCGATGTCGCGAGGCGCATCGGCGCCGACGAGCGAGCGATGGCCGACCGCCTCGCGGAGCGATGGGACGTCGCTGTCGACGCGTCGCTGCGCGCGAAGGACGCGGAGGCGACCGCGGAGGAGATCGTGAGGTACCTGCGCGACGCCCACGCGCTGGAGGCCCAGGCGATCCAGCTCCTGGAGGCAGGGCCGGCGATCGCGGGCTTCGACGAGCTCGCGACGGTCTTCCGCGAGCATCTCGAGCAGTCCCGCGAGCATCAGCGCGCTGTCGACGAGCGGCTGAGGGAGCTCGGGGGGTCGCCGGGCCGGCTGCAGGCGCTGGCGCTGCGCGGCGGAGCGCTGAACCTGGGCGCCTTCTTCGGCGTCCAGCCCGACACGCCGGTGAAGCTCGCGGGCTTCGCCTACGCCTTCGAGGCGCTCGAGTGCGGCGCGTACGAGCTGCTCGGCCGCACCGCCCGGCGCGCGGGCGACACCGCGACCGCCGACCTCGCCGGCCGGATCCTCGCCGAGGAGCGCGTGGCGGCCGAGCGCGTCGCCGCGACGTGGGACGCCGCGGTCGACGCCCTGGTGCGCGAGCGTGCCGGCGTGACGGGATGACCGCCGAGACCGTCGCGGTGCTGGGCGCCGGCGGCACGATGGGCAAGGCGATGGCCCGCAACATCGCCCGTGCGGGGTTCGCCGTGCGCGCCTGGAACCGCACCCCGGAGAAGGCGCAGGACCTCGCCGGCGACGGCGCGGTGATCTGCGCGACGCCCGCCGAGGCCGCCGACGGCGCGACCGTCGTCGTGACGATGCTCTCCGACGCCGAGGCCGTCCTCGCCGCGGTCGACGGCATCGCCGCTCGCGGGACCGCGTGGCTGCAGATGAGCACGATCGGCCTCGACGGCATGGCCGCCTGCGCGGAGCTGGCGGAGCGGGACGGCCTCGTCCTCGTCGACGCGCCGGTGATGGGGACGAAGGCGCCGGCCGAGGCGGGCGAGCTCGTCGTGCTCGCGGGCGGGCCGCCCGGCGTGCGCGACCGCGTGCAGCCGCTGTTCGACGCGGTCGGCAGGAAGACCGTGTGGACCGGCGAGGCCGGCACGGCGAGCCGCACGAAGGTCGTCATGAACACCTGGCTGGTCACGGTCGTGGAAGGGGCGGCGGAGACGCTCGCGCTGGCGGAGGGCCTGGGCGTCGATCCCACCCAGGTGCTCGGCCTCCTCGCCGGGGGCGCGCTGGACGCGCCCTACCTGCAGGCCAAGGGCGCGGCGATGATCCGGCGCGACTTCGAGCCGTCGTTCCGGCTGGCCCTCGCGGCGAAGGACGCGCGCCTCGCCGAGGACGCGGCGGCGGCCGCCGGGCTGGACCTGCCGCTGATCCGCACGATCCGCGCGAGGATGGACGAGGGCGCGGAGCGACACCCGGACGAGGACATGTCCGCGACGTTCCTCACGAGCGCGCCGCGCGGGTGAGCGCCACCCGGGCTACGCGGACAGCGACTCGCCGGGCGCGAGCGTCACGACGCGCGTCGCCGGCGCCGCCGAGGCGACCTGGGCGGCGAACTGCACCGGCGGATCGCCCATCGCGCCGCCGTGGCGACGGCCCAGCCCGATCGGCAGGAACGTCCCCCAGTGGATGGGCACGGCGATCTCGGGCTCCACGAGCGCGACCGCCTTCGCCGCCTCGACGGGATCGAGGTGCCCGGGCCCCAGCGACGGGCCCCAGCCCCAGATCGGGACGAGCGCGACGTCGACCTCGCCCCGCAGCAGCTCCATCCGCGGGTGCAGCTCCGTGTCGCCGGCGAACCACACGCGGTCGGCCAGGTAGCCGACCGTCGCGGCCGGCTTCGCTCCCGGCCGCCGGCGCCCGTCGTGCCAGGCCTCCACGACACGGACGTTCGTGCCCGCGATCTCGACGCTGTCGCCCGCGGTGACCTCGCGCAGCTCGCCGAACCCCATCCCCTGCACCAGCCCGGCGGTGCCCGCCGGCACGACCGCGGTGGTCCGCGGACCGGCGAGCCGCCGCAGCGACGGGCGGTCGAGATGGTCGTGGTGCGCGTGCGAGACGAGCACCGCGTCGAGCGGCCCGGGATCGGCCGGCGTCGGGACGTGCCGGCGCAGGTGCGCGACCCGGTCGCGCAGCACCGGGTCGGTCAGCAGCCGCGCACCGCCCAGCTCGAGCAGCAGCGTCGCGTGGCCGACCCAGGTGACGCGGCGGGTCACGCGCGTGCCCGGTGGGCGTCGACGCGCTCGGCGATGACCGCGCCCCCCGACGCGGCGATGACGAGCACGATCGCGACGGCGACCAGCCACGTCAGCAGCGCGAAGCCGATGCCGATCACCCCGAACTCCTGCGAGGACGAGGCGAGGATGTGGGGCATGAAGATGACCGACCAGATCCCGACGCCGGTCATCCCGACGGTGGACAGCACCGCCGCCGGCGCCAGCCGCTGCCATCGCAGCCGCCGGCCCAGGAGCAGGTAGGGCGTCGCGAGCCACAGCACGCCCGAGAACGCGAGCGAGGCGATCGTGTCCAGGACGCCGCCGACGCCGCTGAGGACGGCCGGCCGCAGGGCGACGACCAGGCAGATCACGGCGAGCCAGGCGAGCGCCCACTTCGTGTTGCGCAGCCCGAGGGTCGGCAGGCCGAAGACCAGCTCGTAGAGGCGCTGCATCCCGCGCGCGAAGGACAGCGCCGAGACGAGCAGCAGCACGATCCCCAGCGCCGTGACGCTCGAGTTCACCATGTCGTTGGAGGCGAACGCCTGTCGCACGGTGTCGGCGGACGAGCCCGACAGATCGAAGCGCTCGATGATCGCGTCCGCGAAGGACCGGTTGCTGGGCAGGACCGACGCGTAGACGATGAGCAGGGGGATGAGGGCCGAGTAGCCGTACGCCGCGATCGCCATCGCGCGGTCGAAGCCCTGCACCTGGATGAACCGCGCGAACCAGTCGCGACCGAACCGGACGACGACGCCGACCGGACCCGCCTCGAGCCGGCTCAGCGGCCCGGCTGTCACACCTGGACCTGCCCCGGGCCGGGGTCGCGCTCGGCGGCCATCCGGGCGCGGCGCGGCGCACCGGCCTCGCGCAGCACGATCTTGATGACGGCGGCGAACGGCACGGCGAGGATCGCGCCGACCACGCCCAGCAAGGAACTGGCTATGAGCACGGAGACGATCGTCGTGAGCGGCGAGAGCTCCACGGCCTCCCGGTAGACGATCGGGTACACGATGTAGTTCTCGACCTGCTGGTAGACGAGCTGGATGATCAGCATCGCGATCGCCGCCTCGGTGCTCACGGTGAGCGCGACCGCCACGAGGATCACCGCGGCGACCGTCGCCCCGACCTGCGGGATCAGGTCGAGCAGGCCGGTGATGACCGCGAGCACCAGGGGGAAGGGCAGCCCGAACGCCCACGCCGACAATCCCGCCACGGTCGCTGCGACGAAGGAGATCGCGACGTTCCCGATGAGCGACGAGGACACGGCGGTGATCGAGTTCTCCACCACCGGGCGCCAGCGCTCCTCCGCGCGCCGCGGGGTGAAGCCGAAGAGCCAGTCGGTGATCGCCGGCCGCTCCATGAGCAGGAACAGGCAGAGGAACGTCAGCGTCACGAGCGACAGGATCGAGCCGAAGATGCCGCCGGCGATCCCGAGGATCGTCGTCGCCGTGTCGGGCAGGGCCTCCGCGAAATCCTTCAGGGCGTCGCGGACCTTGTCGTCGAAGTTCGCCGCGCTGGTCACGCTCTTGAACCAGTCGGTCTGCTGCAGCTCGTCCCAGTAGGTCGGCAGCGCCTGGGCGAACTCCTTGATCTGATCCCACACCGGCCCCGCGGTGACGAGGACGAGCGCGAACACCGAGGCGAACACCGCCGCGAGGACGACGAGCGCGGCGCGGCCGCGCTTCCAGCCGCGCTTGACGAGGGCGCCGACCACGGGGTCGAGTCCCAGGGCGAGCACGGCCGCCAGGAAGATCGAGATCAGGCTCCCGAGGGAGATGAGCGCGAGCGCGACCAGCAGGGCGATGCCGAGCAGGAGCATCACCGTCCGGACGGAGATGGAGACCTCGACGCGCTGCGGGGGACCTGCGGGTCCGTCGGTCATGTCATCGGGAGCATGGTGGCCACGGCGGTCGGACCGTAGGTGCGGCGAGGATGACGTCGCCTCATCCCGATCGGGCGATGACCGGTCACACCGGGTGGAGCGATGGTTCCGGTGCACCCGAGCGAAGGAGCATGAGGGCATGAGCCCCCGCGTGGAGATCCACGTCCGCGGTCCGGTCCGGATCGACGAGGCGCAGCGACTGGGACTGACCGCATCGGTCGCGCCTGCCGACACCGTCCTGCGAGGGACGCTGCGGGATCGCCCGGCGCTGCACGGCGTGCTCGACGCGCTGCACGCCCACGGGCTCGAGCTGGTCTCCGTCCGGCGTCTGCCGGGTGCGTCATGAGCCTCGGCGTCAGCCTGTTCCTCATCGCCGTCGGCGCGATCCTGCACTGGGCGGTCACCGCCACGGTGTCGGGGATCGACATCCAGGTCGTCGGGACGATCCTCATGATCGTCGGCGTCCTCGGCTTCCTCATCTCGCTCGCGCTGTACGTCTCCAGCCGCAACTCGGACCGGCCGGCGCCGCCGCCGCTCTGATCGATCAGGGGCGCACGATGCAGCGGAAGCCGATGTGGCTCGTCGAGGAGTCGACGGCCTCGCCCTGACGTGCCGCCGGGCGGTAGCGCAGGCAGTACGTCGGCGCGCACAGGTGCGAGCCGCCCTTGATGACGCGGCGCGGGATGTGCCCCCCGGGGTCCCCGTGGCAGGCCGCGACCTCCGCGTCGAAGGGGTCGGCGGTCCACTCCCAGACGTTGCCGGTCATGTCGTGCAGCCCGTAGCCGTTGGCGGGGAACGTGCCGACGGGGGAGGTGCCGCGGTGACCACGCCAGGGGAACTCGCCCTGCCAGGTGTTCGCCATCCGCGGATCGGGCTCGTCGCCCCAGGCGTACGTCGCGCCCTCCAGGCCGCCGCGCGCCGCGAACTCCCACTCCGCCTCGGTCGGGAGTGCCGCACCGGCCCACGCGGCGTAGGCCACGGCGTCCTCGTGCGCGATGTGCACGACCGGGTGGCGTGCGCGCGTGTAGGTGTCGCTGCCCGGGCCCTCCGGGCTGCGCCAGGACGCGCCCGGCACGTAGTCCCACCACCGCTTCCAGTCGTCCAGGGGCACCGGGCCGCGCGTGGGACGGAAGACGAGCGAGCCGGGGACCAGCATCTCGGGATCGGCATCGGGGTAGTCGGCGGCGTCGGGCACGCGCTCGGCCAGGGTGACGTGGCCGGTCTCGCGGACGAAGCGCCGGAACGCGGCGACGGTCACCGGCTGCGTGTCGATCCAGAACCCCGCGACCTCGACGCGCCGGATCGGGCTCTCCTCGGGGTAGAAGTCCTCGCTGCCCATGAGGAACGCGCCCGGCGCGATCCAGGTCATGCCCGCCCGGGGCGGCGCCTGCGTCTCAGACATCGGTGGACTCCCCCCGCGGGACGATGACGACGGGACAGCGCGCGCCGTCGAGGATCCGCCGCGCGACCCCGCCGACGCCGACCGCATCGGGAGGACCATAGGCCCGCGAGCCGAGCAGCAGCACGTCGGCGTGCTCGGACGCGCGCAGGAGCGCCTCGACAGGGTCGCCGACGAGCACGCTGGCGTCGGCGCCCGATCCGCCGGTCGCCGCCGCGATCGCCGGGCCCAGGATCGAGGAGGCGTCGCGGGCTCCCGGGAGGCGCTCGGCCTCCGGCGCGATCTCGCGGGCGATCTCGCGCGCCTCGTCGGCGTCCGGCGTGCCGGCGAGGACCATCACGACGTGCAGCGCAGCGCCCGCCGCCGCGGCGAGCCGCGTGGCCGCGCGCAGCGCCTCCCGGCCCTCGGGCGACGGCAGGACCCCGACCGCGATCCGCGCGAGCGGCCGCGACGCGTGCTCCTTCGGAGCGACCGCGACGGGACAGGGGGCGCCGTCGACGACCCGCTCCGTCGTCCGCCCCAGAGCGATGTTCCCGTGCGCGCCCGCGCGCGAGGAGCCGAGCACCGCCAGCACGGGCCGCTCCGTCGCCAGGACGGCGTGCAGCCCCGCGGACGGGGACGGTGCGCCGAGCTCGCGGACCTCGACCCCGGCGCTCGGCAGCGTCGCGCGCATGCCGGCGACGACCCCTGCGCGCTCGGTCGCGTCCTCGAGGCGCGCGAACCGCTCGGGGACGCTGCCGCCCGGGCGGACGACCACCACGAGCAGCCTGGCCGCGAGCGCCTCCGCCGCGACGCGCCCGAGGGCGACCGGCGCGCGATCACCGGCATCGGGATCGAAGGCACTGACGACGCTGCGCTCCATGGTGCGACGCACCGTACGCCCGACCCGCATGAACGCGTCTCATCCCTCCAGGGTGATGGCCGGTGACCCACCCCGTGCGCAGGATTGCGCCCTCATGACGCTGAGCTACGAGATCCGGGTCCGTGGTCGCGTCGACGACCATCTCGCGCGCGAGCTCGGGCTCCGCGCGGACGTCGCGCCGGTCGAGACCGTCCTCAGCGGTGCGCTGGACGACCTCCAGGACGTGCTCGCCCAACTGCAGGATCTCGGGCTCGAGCTCGTGGAGATCCGTCGTCTGCCGTCGGAGGACGCCGGATAGCTCGGACCCGGCGTGGACACGCCGAGGTCGCACGCTGTACGGTCCCGACGATGCCGGTCGGGGGCCCCGCGCCGCTGCTCATCACGCAGGTCGCCATGCCCGCGCCACCCGCGGGGATCGTGCCGCGGCCCAGACTCGCGCAGCTCCTGCGCGACGGCATCGACGGCTTCACGACGCTCGTCTGCGCGCCCGCGGGCAGCGGCAAGACGTCGCTGCTGACCGCGGAGCTCGGCCGCGACGGTCTGCCGCGGGCGGCCTGGGTCTCGCTCGGCGTCGGCGACGACGAGCCGGGCCGCTTCTGGGGGACGGTGCTCGCGGCGCTGCGGGTCGCAGGCGTCGTTCCGGAGGGCTCCGCGCTCGACGCCCTGGCGCCGCCGGTCCGCGAGTCGCGGCGCAGGTTCATGCCGCTGCTCGTCAACGCGCTGGCCGAGCTCGACGGCCCGGTCGTGCTCGTGCTCGACGACCTCCATGTCCTCCGCTCGCGCGAGTGCCTCTCGCAGCTGGCCTTCCTGCTCCTGCACGCCCCGCCGACGGTGCGCCTCGTCCTCAGCACCCGCGCAGACCCGGCGCTGCCGCTGCATCTCCTGCGCGTCCGTGGGCAGCTCGTCGAGATCCGCGTCGCCGACCTGGCGTTCACGGAGGACGAGGCGGCGGCGCTGCTGGCGACCCACGGCGTCACGCTGACCCGCGAGCTGGTCGGCACGCTCTGCGCGCGCACCGAGGGCTGGGGCGCAGGTCTGCGGCTCGCCGCGTTGAGCCTGAAGGACCGCGAGGACCCGGAGCGCTTCGTCGAGGAGTTCGCCGGCGACGACCGCGCCGTCGGCGACTACCTGCTCGCGGAGGTCCTCGATCGCCAGCCGCCACGCCTCAGGCGCTTCCTCCTGCGGACGTCGATCGTCGACCGCATCTGCGGTGACCTGGCGAACGCCCTCACCGACGAGGACGCAGGCGCCGACGCGCTGGCGACGCTCGAGCTCACGAACGCGTTCGTCATCGGCCTGGACTCGCGCCGCGAGTGGTACCGCTATCACCGCCTGTTCGCGAAGCTGCTGCGGATGCGCGCCCGCAGCGAGCTCGGAGACGAGCTGGCGGTGCTCCACCGCCGCGCGGCGCACTGGTACGCGAGCCATGGGGAGGAGGAGCAGGCGCTCGGCCACGCGGTCCAGGCGGAGGACTGGGATCTCGCGACGGCGCTCGCCGCCCAGCACTGGTTCGACCTCTTCGTGCGGGGACAGAGCGACGCGCTGCGCGGGCTCGTCGACGCGATCCCCGTCGACCGGCTGGAGCGCGACGCCGAGCTCGCCGCGGCGATGGCCTGCACGGCGCTCGACGCCGGGGACACCGCGTCCGCGCGGCGGCACCTCGCTCGCGCCGAGTGCGCGGAGGGCGCGCTGCCCGAGACCCGCCGCCGTGCGTACCTCGAGACGATGGCGCTCGCCCGGCTGTACCTCGCGCGCCGGGAGGGCGACTTCGGCGCGGCGCTGAGCGCGGCCGACACCCTGCTCGAGGAGGCGGCGAACCACGGCGGGTGGTCCCACGACGCCCGGCGCGCGCTCGTCCACGGCAAGCTCGGGGAGACGGCGCTGTGGGCCTACCGCTTCGACCGCGCGCGGGCCGAGCTGCACGAGGCGATCGCGCTCTCGCGGGCGATCGGGCTCGACTACGTGGCGGTCGGGGCGCTGGGGCAGCTCTCGCTCCTCGAGCAGATCGACGTCGGGCCCGAGCGCAGCGTCGCGATCGCCAGGGAGGCGGTCTCGCTGGCCGAGGGGCGCGGCTGGATCGCGATCCCGCAGACCGCGGGCGCGCACGCGACGCTCGCCGCGGCCGCCCTGCTGTCCGACCTGCGTCCCGACGACGCCGAGCGGCATCTGAACCGGGCGCGCGACGCGCTCGCGAACGCCGATCTCCGACAGACCGCCTTCCTCGTCGCGGTCGTCGCGGCGCGGGTCCACGCGGCCAACGGCCGGCCCGAGGGCGCGCTGCACGAGCTCGAGCGCTTCGAGGTGACGCACCGGGGCGCGGCCAACGCGCCGTTCGAGCGCGCGATGATCGCCTGCACGCGCGCCCGCGTGCTCGCGGTCACCGGCGACCTGGACGGAGCGCGGCAGCGGCTCGAGGAGGTCCTCGGCGAGCCGTGGCCGATCGTGGCGGTGACCGAGGCGCGGATCCTCCTCGCCGAGGGCGACGCCGGCGCGGCGGTCGACGTGCTCACCCGGGCATCCCCCGCGGTGTACAGCGGGACGGCCGTCGAGCGGCTCGTCACGCTCGCGATCGCCCACGACGAGACGGGCGACACCGCTGCCGCGTCGCGGGCGGTCGAGGAGGCGCTCGACGACTGCGAGCGCAGCGGCCATCGCTGGCCGTTCATCGAGGCGGGGCGTCGGATGGAGAACCTGCTGCGCGCTCAGATCCGCTCGGGGACCGCGCACCGCGCGATCGTCGGCGAGCTCATCGCCGCGTTCGAGGACCGTCTCCCGGCGCGGCGGCCGGTCACGCCGTTGCTCGAGCCGCTCAGCGACCGTGAGCAGGCGATCCTCCGGTACCTCCCGACGACGCTCTCCAACCGCGAGATCGCCTCCGAGCTGTTCGTCACCACGAACACCGTGAAGACGCACCTGCGCAGCATCTACCGCAAGCTCGACGTCGCGCGACGGCGCGACGCCGTCGACCGCGCACGCGACCTACGCCTCCTGAGCTCCGGTCTTGGGCGCTAGCGCGAACCCCCCGAGCCCGAACGGCAGCGGCAGCCAGTAGGAGAACAGCCGGTAGGCGAAGGTCGCGAGGACGGCATCGCCCGCCGACACGCCCGCGAGCGCGAGCATCGCGGTGAGTCCGGCCTCGACGAAGCCCAGGCCGCCCGGCGTCACCGGGATCTGCGCGAGGACCTGGGCGCCGCAGAACGCCAGGAGGACGAGCCCCGGCCGCGGGTGCGAGCCGATCGCCGCGAGGGCGGCGAGGAGCGTGCCGAAGTCGAAGAGCCACTTCCCGGCCGTCGCCGCGAGCGCGCGCTTCCACTTGGGCCCGAGCGTCGCGAGGATGCGGTCGCGCTCCCGCAGCAGCCGCGACGGCAGGCCGTGCAGCGGCTCGGCCTTGCGGCGCAGCGCGTTGCGCACGCGCTGGGCGGTCCGGCCGATCCAGCGCAGCGGACCGTCCGTGGTCAGCAGCACCGCGCCGATGCCGCACATCACCGCGAAGATGACGATGCCGGCGATCGCCGTCTCGAGCAGCGTGCGGTCGACGGACCCACGGAACAGCGCGGGGATCGCGAGGACGGGCAGCGCGAGCACCGCCGCGAAGACCAGGAGGTTCGCCGCGGTCAACGCTGCGACGGTCGAGCCGGCGGGCAGGCCGGCCTGCACGAGGATGCGGTACTGCAGCGCGGCGCCGAGCGCGCCGCCGCCGGGGGCGATCTTCGACAGCGCGTTGCCGGCCAGCTGCGAGGTGATGACCGGGCGCCATTGCCGAGCCCGCAGCGCGACGTGCTGCAGCGCCCACAGACAGGCGAACGACGCGAGCTGCAGCCCGGCCATGAGCGCGAGCCAGGGGATCGAGAAGCGCGTGATCTGCCGCCAGGAGCCGAACACCTCGACGAGGCTCGGGAACACGAGGTAGAGCGAGATCCCCGTGACGGCGAGCCAGATCGCGCTGCGGACGATCCGCTTGCGCGGCGGCTCGACCGCGCTTGCGATCTCGCCCGGCGTGTCGGCGTGGCTCTCGATCGCCCGCTCGACCCGGTCGCCGAGCGTCTCCGAGCGCTTCGGTGCTGTCACAGGCCGGCGATCCCGTCCCCGAGCAGCTTGATGCCGATGACCAGCATGAGCACGGCCATGATGGCGGCGTTGTTGGCGGCCATCCACGCCTTCATCCCGTCGAGGATCTCGCGCGAGCGGGTGCCGAGGGCGAAGTAGACGACGACCGGCGCGGCGACGCTCGACCGTGCCGATCAGGATGAAGACCGCAAGCGCGATCGCCTGCTCGCCGGTGTCGATGCCGGTCTGGGCGATCGCGGCCGCCGCGGCGACCGTCAGGATGAGGTTCTTCGGGTTCACGCCGGAGAGCAGGACGCCCATCGCGAGCGCCTTCGGCGCGCTGAAGGCGTCGATCGTCTGCATCCACGTCGGGAGCGCCGCCTCGTGGTCGCCGCGGCGCGGCCGGCCGCGCCAGCCGCGGACGCCGTAGAGCAGCAGCAGCAGACCCAGCACGAGCTTGAGCACGCTGACCCAGGTGGCCGGCTCGCCGTCGGAGGACGCGTCCGCGCCGCCCGACACGAGCAGGACGACCGTCCCCACGATCGTCGAGGCCGACGACCCAGCCGAGGACGAACGCCGGTCCGTTGGACCGGGCGCGGGGAGTCGCGAGCATGAGCACCACCGCGATGATCGGGATGGGGCTCACCGCGACGCCGACGCCGAGGGACAGGACCTGTCCGATGGCTTCCTTCATGGTCGGCGATGGTCGAGGACCCATGGGGTAGTCGTCATCGCCCGGACGGGATGAGGTGGTGTCACCCGCCGGGCCGGGACATTCCGGGGCGTGTTCTCGTCGCTACGGGGCTACGACCGCCGGTGGCTGCGCGGCGACCTCATCGCCGGCCTCACCGTCTGGGCCGTCCTCGTGCCCGAGTCGCTGGCCTACGCGTCGATCGCGGGCGTCTCGCCGGTCATCGGCCTGTACGCCGCGCCGGCGGCGCTGATCCTCTACGCCGCGTTCGGCAGCTCGCGCCACCTCATCGTCGGCCCGATGTCGGCCACAGCGGCGCTCTCCGCGGCGACGGTCGCCGACCTCGTCGCCCCGAGCGGCGACGAGTTCGTGGCGATGACCGCGGCGCTGGCGATCGCGACGGGCATCGCGGCGCTCCTCGCCGGCATCCTCCGGCTCGGGTTCCTGGCCAGCTTCATCTCCGAGCCGGTGATCAAGGGCTTCATCGTCGGTCTCGCGCTGACGATCATGATCGGCCAGGTCCCCAAGCTGCTGGGGATCGAGAAGGGCTCGGGCGACTTCTTCGAGCAGGTCTGGGACGTCGTGACGAGCCTGGGGTCCATCGACGGGCTGACGCTCGCCGTCGGCCTCGCGTCGCTCGCCGGGGTGCATGGGGTTGAAGCGCTTCGTGCCCGTGGTCCCGGGCTCGCTCGTGATCGTGCTTGCCGGCATCGCTGCCGTCGCGCTTCTGAACCTCGAGGACCACGGAGCTCGACGTCGTCGGCAGCATCCCGTCCGGCCTGCCGTCGGTGGGCTGGCCCGACGTCGAGCGCCCACGACCTCGGCACGCTCGCACCGGGCGCGATCGGCGTGATGCTCGTCGGGTTCGCCGAGGGGCTGGGAGCGGCGAAGACCTACGCGTCGCGCGAGCACTACGACATCGACGTGAACCGCGAGCTGCTCGGGCTCGGCGACCGCGAACCTGGGCGCCGGGCTCTCGAGCGGCATGGTCGTCAACGGCAGCCTCTCCAAGACGGCGGTCAACGGCGGCGCCGGCGCGAGGACGGAGCTGTCCGCCATCGCTGCCGCGGTCGTCACCGTCATCACCCTGCTGTTCCTCACGTCGCTGTTCGAGAAGCTGCCCGAGGCGACGTTGGCGGCGATCGTCATCGCGGCGGTGATCGAGCTCGTCGACTTCCGCTCGCTGGCGGGGCTTCTACCGGATCGCCGCCGGGCGGGATGGGAGCCGCCGCCGCCGTCGCGGCGCGCCCGGACTTCGTCGCCGCGATCGCCGCGATGCTCGGCGTGCTCATCTTCGACACGCTGCCCGGGCTGTTCATCGGGATCGGCGCGTCGCTGCATGCTGCTCCTCTTCCGCGCGTCGCGTCCCTACGTCGCGCACATCGGCAAGGTCCCGGGGACGCCCGACCAGTACGGCGACATGGCCCGCCATCCGGAGAACGTGTCGCCGGAAGGGGTCACGATCCTGCGCTTCGAGAGCGGCCTGTTCTTCGCGAACGCCGACTGGGTCCGCAACCGGATCCGCACCGCGGCGCACGGCGAGGGCGTGACCGGCGTCGTGCTCGACGCCGAGTCGGTGCCGTCGATCGACGTCACGGCGGCCCGCATGCTGGCGGAGGTCGCCGACGAGCTGCAGCGCGACGGCATCGGGTTCGTCATGGCTCGCGACGTCGGCCAGGTGCGCGACATCCTGCGCGAGGCCGACGAGACCGACCGGCCACGCATGGCGACGACGATCCCGGAGGCCGTTGCGATGGCCTCCGGCAACCACAACGAGGGGAGCGAACCGTGAGCGCCGAGTTCCGAGGAAAGATCAGCCTGGACGTCAGAGACTCCGAGGGCGACTGGCCGGCCTTCCTGTCCGACAAGGCTCCGGCGGGCTCGCCCAACGTCCTCGTCGTGCTCTACGACGACACCGGGCAGGCGGCCTGGTCGCCGTACGGCGGGCGGATCGAGATGCCCACGATGGACCGTCTCGCGGCGGGCGGCCTCACCTACACGCAGTGGCACACGACCGCGCTGTGCTCCCCGACGCGCTCGACGTTCCTCACCGGCCGCAACCATCACCTGAACGGATTCGCGACGATCTCGGAGTCGTCGACCGGATTCCCGGGCTACAACTCGCACATCCCGCCGTCGAACGCGACGATGGCGAGCGTGCTGCGGGAGGCGGGCTGGAGCACGTTCTGGGTCGGCAAGAACCACAACGTGCCGATCGACGAGTGGACCATGGGCGCCTCGAAGAAGCGCTGGCCGCTCGGACAGGGCTACGACCAGTTCTACGGCTTCATCGGCGGCGAGACGAACAACTGGTATCCGTCGCTGGCCGAGGGCAACCGCTACATCGAGCAGCCCTACGGGCCCGAGGACGGCTACCACCTGTCCAAGGATCTCGCGGACCAGGCGTTGCGGATGATCCGTGACACGAAGCAGACCGAGCCGGACAAGCCCTGGTACCTGTGGTTCTGCCCGGGGGCCAACCACGCCCCGCACCACGCCCCCCAGGAGTACATCGACAAGTACAAGGGCGTCTTCGACGACGGCTACGAGGCCTACCGCGAATGGGTGCTCGAGCGCATGATCGCCAAGGAGATCGTGCCCGAGGGGACCGAGCTCACCCCGATGAACCCCATGCCCGAGGGCACGTACACGCAGACCGACCACGTGCGGCCGTGGGCCGAGCTCGACGACGCCGAGCGCGCGATGTTCTGCCGCATGGCCGAGGTGTACGCCGGCTTCTCGGAGTACACCGACGCCCAGGTCGGCAGGATCGTCGACTACCTGGAGGAGTCCGGACAGCTCGACAACACGCTGATCCTGTACTGCGCCGACAACGGCGCCTCGGGGGAGGGCTCGCCGAACGGGTCCGTCAACGAGGGCAAGATCTTCGGCGGCTATCCGGACGACCTCGAGCAGAACCTGTCGATGGTCGACAAGCTCGGCTCGCCCGACACCTACAACCACTACCCCACCGGATGGGCGATGGCCTTCTCGACGCCCTACCGGATGTTCAAGCGCTACACGTACCAGGGCGGGGTGTGCGACCCGCTGGTGATCCACTGGCCGGCCGGGATCCAGGCCAAGGGCGAGGTGCGTCACCAGTACCACCACTGCACCGACATCGTCCCGACGATCCTCGAGGCCTGCGGGGTGCAGTTCCCGGACGTGTTCGACGGCGCGGAGCAGACGCCCCTCTCGGGCGTCTCGATGGCCTACTCCTTCGACGACGGCGACGCCCCGACCGCCAAGGAGACCCAGTACTACGAGATGCTCGGCAACCGCGGTATCTGGCACAAGGGCTGGAAGGCCGTCGCGGAGCATGGGCCGATGGCAGGGACGGGCCGGTTCGAGGACGACGTCTGGCAGCTCTTCCACACCGACGAGGACCGGGCCGAGGCGCGCGACCTGTCCGCGCAGCACCCGGAGAAGGTCGAGGAGCTCAAGGCGCTCTGGATGCAGGAGGCGGATGCGAACCTCGTCCTGCCGCTGAACGACCTGCAGATCATCGGCAGTCCGAAGGACTTCGAGACCTTCGTCCAGATGGAGTTCCACATCCCGGTGCCGCCGTCCGGCCGGTACGTGTACTACCCGGGCACGTCGGAGATCCCGGAGCGCTCCGCGGCCAACGTGCACAACGTCTCCTACAAGGTGCTCGCCGAGGTGGAGCTCACGCCCGACAGCCAGGGGGTGATCTTCGCGCACGGCTCGCGCTTCGGCGGCCACGCGCTCTTCGTGAAGGACGGGCAGGTGACCTACGCCTACAACTTCCTCGGCATCCCGCCCGAGGACCGGCTCACGGCCGCGGTGCCGACCGACGGGCCCCACATCATCGGCATCGAGTTCACGAAGGAGCGGATGGGGGAGAACCGGGAGGGGATCGGTCCCGCGAAGCTGTACATCGACGACCAGGTGGTGGCGGAGCAGGAGATCCGCACCGTCATGGGGCACTTCTCCCTCTGCGGCGAGGGGCTGTGCATCGGCTACGACAGCTCCGACGCCGTCTCGGCCGCGTACGCCGGGGACCGGTTCGAGTTCACCGGAGGGGAGATCAAGCGCGTCGTGTTCGACGTCGCGGACGACGCGTACATCGACGTCGAGGCGCACCTCGCCGCCGCGATGGCGCGCGACTGAAACGACCGGGTGCTCGTGGAGCTCTCAGGCGAGGCGGAGCCGGCGGTGGCCCCAGACGACGCCGAGCGAGGCCACGATCCCGGCGGCGCCGACCGCGGCGACGATCGGGTTGCCGTTGAGCGCGGCGCCGCCGAGGACGCCGTACAGGACGATCCGCGGCGAGGCCCCGACGGCGATCCCGACGACGAAGGCGCGCGGGCGGACACGCGCGAGGCCGCAGGCGTAGTTGAAGGCGCAGGCGGGGAGGCCCGGCGCGCTGCGGACGAGCGCGATGCCCCAGGGACCGCTGCGCTCCAGCCGGGCGGCGACGCTGCGGGCACGGTCCGGCAGCCGGTCGGCGAGCGACGCTGGTGCCAGCCCGCGCGCGATCGCGAACGCGGCGAGGGCTCCCAGCGGGCTGCCGACGAGGCACAGCGCGATGCCCGCCGGTCCGAACAGCGCGACGGCCAGCACGTACAGCACGGGCCCGGGGAACAGCAGGCATGTCGCCGGGACCCAGGCGGCGACGAAGAGCAGCGGCGCCCAGATCCCGGCGGCCGCCACGAGGCCGAGCCACGTGTCCGTGTCGCGCGGGAGCAGCAGGATGGCGGCGACGGCCGCGAGCAGCAGCGCCGCCACGACGGCGAGACGCCGTGAACGCATCGGTCGCAGGATACGAGCGGGTGCGATGTGTGGCCCACGTGCACTCCACGCATTCCGACGGCAGCGCGACGCTGCCCGAGCTGCGCGCGGCGGCGCGGGAGGCCGGCGCCCGCGTCGTGCTGCTGACCGACCACGACACGCTCGGCGCCCGCGACGCGGGCGAGGACGGGTGGGGCGACGACGTCCTCGTGGTCGTCGGGCACGAGGTCTCTCCGCGCGGCGGCCACCTGCTCGTGTTCGGGACCGACGAGGTCGTCCCGCACCGGGGGCGCGACGAGCGCGCGATCCTCGACGCGGTCGCCGCCGCCGGCGGCTTCGGCTACGCGGCCCACCCGTTCTCCCTCGGGTCGGCGATCTCCACGCGCGTCGCGCCCGCGCACGCGTGGGGGACGTTCCGCCACCCGGCGCTCGCCGGGATCGAGGTGTGGAGCCTCACGACCGACGTGTCCGAGGGGTGGCGATCGGCCGGCGAGGCGGTCCGTGACATGCGCCGCCCGATGCGGACGGCCCTCGCCGGGCCGCCGGAGCGTCATCTCCGGGAGTGGGACGCGCTGACCGCGGCGGGCGACGTGCTCGCCGGCCTCGGCGGCCAGGACGCACACGCGCGCGGCGTCCGGGTCCGTGGCCGCGTGCGCTCGATCATGCCCCACGACCGGTGGATGGGGCTCGTGCAGACCGAGCTCGCGCTCGACACGCCGTTCACGGGCGACGACGACGCCGACCGCGCGTCGGTGCTCGCGGCGCTGCGGGCGGGCCGCACGACGATCGTCGTCCCGCCGCTGGGCGATCCGCTCGACGCCCGCATCGCGTACGCGGACGGCCGCCTGTCCGTGGCGGCGCCGGAGGGCACCGTGGCGCGGATCGTCACCCCGGGCGGCGGCGCAGCGCGCGAGCTGCCGGCGCCGTGCGAGCTCGAGGTCGCGGGCCCGGTGCGGGTCGAGCTGCTGCGATCGGGGTCGCGCTGGATCCTGTCGTCGCCGCTGGGCGGCGCTCAGAGCCCCAGCTCGTCGTAGACGTGCGCCTCGTAGACGTGCGGGCCCGTCTGCGTGGTCTTCGACGCCGCGTACCCGGCGACGAAGGTGTCGAGCGCGTGCCTGACGATCTTCGGGTCGAACGACACGTTGATCGTGTAGCGGCCGGCCAGCGGCTCGGGCAGGCGCGCCCGATCGACGCGGCGGACGCCGTTGAGGTTCACGACGACGATCGGCATCCCGAGCTTCGTGAGCACGTCGAGCTCGTAGAAGAAGTAGTTGCGCTCGTTGTCCGCGACCGCCCGTGAGCGGTTGCCGACGAGCACGACGGCCTGACGGCTGCGGCCGATGCGCTCGCGGAGGCGCCGGCGGATGAGGTCACGGTTCGTGTCGCCCTTGGCGTGGAGGTCGTAGGCGTCCTCGAAGTCGAACGGGATGCGCTGCTCCTGCGGCCACGCGCGCATCTCCCACCACGCGCTCGCATCCTCGGCCGCATAGCTGACGAACGTCCTGTCGCGATGACCCATGATCGGTGCATCATTCCCTGAATGGCGGATGCGATGAGCAGGCTCGAACCGCCCATCCGGGCGATGTTCGACGCGACGAACGCCGAGGACTCCACCGCGTTCGTGGATTCCTTCGCCCAGGACGCGGTCCTCGTCGACTGGGGCCGGACGTTCACGGGCCACGACGAGATCGCGACCTGGAACGCCAACGAGAACATCGGCGTGCACAGCCGCATCGGGGTGACCAGCGTGGACCGCGACGGCGACCGCACGACGGTCGGCGTGAGCGTGTCCGGCGAGGGCTACAACGGCGGGGGCGCGTTCGTGTTCGAGACGGCGGGCGGGCGGATCACGCGGATGGAGATCACGGGCTGAGCGCGACCGCCTCCTGCGGTGCCACGGCGTCGACGAGGCGCTCCGCCCCGCCGATGAGCGAGTCGAGCTCCTCGCGCGTGGGATCGAGGTCGTACGGGTGGTGGTGCGTCGCGCGCGAAAGGGCGTGCCACGTGAAGGCGACGTCCCGTGCCAGCGAGGTCGGCTCGAGGTAGACGTCCAGACAGCCGAGCTGGGCGCGCATGTTCAGGCGCTGCACCCCCGGAGCACGCACCGCCCAATAGCGCTCGAGGGACTCCTCGATCGCCTGCCGCGCGAGCAGCGCAGCTGCACGTGGCCAGATCGCGGCGGTCCCGGGGCTCGGCTCGTCGAGCATCCGGCGCGCCTCGGCCAGGAGGTCTCTCGGCGTCAGCACGTCGGTTCCAGTGCTCGAACGAGCTCCCTGGTGCCCTCGGCCAGGGTCTGTCCGTCCACCGAGAGCAGCCTGTGGGAGCCCTTCTTCACAGTGGTGACGGTCACGACGGCGTCCTCGCCGCCCAGCTGCCGCACGCGTTCGTTGATCTCGAGGCCCTGGGCCGTGGAGAGCTCGAACGCCGCCGCGAGCCAGGAGTTCAGCGACGTCTTCTCGGCGAGCTCCTCCTCGACGCGCGCGTGCGGCACACCCTCGTCGATGAGCCGGCGCCGGATGCGCGCGGCGCAGGCGGCCTCGATGGCGCTGCGGCACAGGCCCGGTACGACGCGGGCACGGACCTCGTCGGACATGCCTTCGGTCTTGGCGAAGGCGAACGCCTCGCCGACGTAGCGATCGCTCGGCGGGCGGCCGGCGACGACCTCGACCTTGGACGAGGCGCGACGGTGGACGTTCATGATGCGCGCGTCGATGGCCAGTCGCCGGACGGCCTCGGGAAGCCGCTCGTCGTGGGTGAACACGACGACCTGCCGGGTCTCGGCGGCCCGTGCCAGCACGCGGGCGAGGCCGTCGACCTTCGCGGGGTCCATGGACTGGACCGGGTCGTCGATGACCATGAAGCCGAACGGGCTCTCCGGCAGCGACGCGCGGGGCAGGAAGATGCTGACGGCGAGGGCCGACAGCTCGCCCTGGCTCATGACACCGAAGGCCGAGGATGAGCTCCCGTCGACGCTGACGTCGAACGACGCGTAGCGGCGGTTGCCCTCCTTGCGCAGCTCGACGTCCCCGAGGGCGACGTTGCTCTCGTGCCGGAGCTCCGCCCAGTTGGCCTGCGCCGACTCGACGATGGGGAGGAGCCGCTCGCGGCGCAGCGCGGCGGTGCAGGTCGCCATCCACGCCTCGGCGCCCTTGAGCGTCGCGACGACCTCCTTGTCGTGCTCGGCTCGCCGTGCCGTCGCGACCCATGCGGCAACGTCGGCCTGGATCGGACCCCACGCGGACTGCCGTCGCTCCGCCTCGTGCGCCGCGGCCGCGCGCGCCGTCGCTGCCGTGGCGAGGACTGCGTGCGCGGCCTCGCGGCCGTCGTGGCCCTCACGCGTCTCGGTCGACCACCGCGCCCACGCCGCGCGGAGCCCGTCGTCGTCGATCGACTCGAGCGACGTTGGGAACAACGCATCGACAGCCTGGCGTGCCGACCGCACGGCGACCCGTGCGACGCGCAGGTCCTCGCTGCGACGGCGGAGCTCCTCGATCTCCGCCTGCGAGCGGATGAGCCATCCCGTGTCGAGGACCTCTGCCGTCCCGCAGACGGGACACGTCGCCTCCTGTCCGTGCTGTCGATGGAACGCCACCGCCTCATCGAGGAGCCGCGCGAGGGCCTCGAGACGGTCCGCGTCCGTCGCCTCGAGCCGCGCGACGTCCTCGAGTGCCCTGGACAGCCCGTCGAAGGCGGACTCGATCGCCTGGCCGTCCGGGAGCTGGAGTGCGGCGAGCGCCTGCAGCGGCCCGTCCTCGTCGGTCTCGAACGCGCCGGCCGCCGCCGTCTCGATGGCGTCGACGTCCGGCCGCATCTTCGCGAGCAGCGGCGCGATCGCAGCGGCGCGGTCTCCCTCGGCCGCCCCGATCGTCGCGATGAGCGCCTTGCGCTCGAGCTTCTCCGTCTTGCCGCTCTTCTCGCGATCGAGCCGAGCGGCGCGGAGCGTGGCCGAGAGCTCGTCGAACTCCTCGAGTCCCAGCACCGCGGAGAGCGCCTCGTAGAGGGCCGCTGCACGCTCGGAGAACATGGTGCCGAGCTCGTTGTACGAGAGCAGGGGACGGAACTGCGCGAGCGCGGCGTCCCAGCCGACCGCCTCCCAGGATGCGCGCGCGCCGCTGACCTCGACTGGGTCGCCGCCGTCCAGCGCGGCGTCGGCGCTCCACTTCCGCCTGAGCTCGAGCGGCTCCTTCTCGCCGTCGACGCGGAACCGCGCAGACAGGATCGTCGGACCGTCGCCGTGCAGGTTGCGCCAGCCTTCGCGCCAGACGCGGGTGCGCTCCTCCCAGCGGAGGTTCGTGCCCGTGAGCAGCATCTCGAGCCCTTCCGCGAAGCTCGACTTCCCGGATCCGTTGCGCCCGACGACGAGCGTCAACCCCGGCCCAGGGGCGAGGGGGAGGCGGGCCCGCGGCCCGATCCCGCGGAAGTTCTCGACCGCGATCTGCGTCGAGGTAGACGCGCGCCGGCGTCTGCGCGGGCACGGCGGCGACGAGGTCGCGCGGGATGGACGCGGGTGCGCCGGTGAGGTGTGCGTCGAGGTTGTCGGCGCCCTCGGCGGCAGCGAGGACGATGTCGGCCACCGTCGCGGTGGGTCCCTCGCTGCCCCCGAGGCGCTCGATGAGCTGCTCGAGGGCGGTGTCGTTCACATGAGACGTGTCGGCGTCGGGGCCCGCGAGGTTGAGTCGCTAGTCGCCACCGCGCAGCACCGCGAGCACCTCGTCCCGCGCATCGCGCAGGTGCTCGGCCATCGCCGCCGCCGCGGCGGCACCGTCGCCCGCCTCGATCGCCAGCGCGACCGCGTCGTGCCCGCGGGCGGTCGCGTCGCGCAGGACGCGGAACGGCTGGGCGTCGAAGCTGTCGAACGTCGCGGCGCGCGCGTCCTCGATCGACGTGCGGAGCATCGCGTTGCCGCTCGCGTCGGCGACCGCGAGATGGAAGGCGGAGTCGGCCCGGCGGAACGCGCCCGCGTCGGCGCTCTCGCGCAGCGCGCGCCCACACTCGGCGAGGCGGGCGAGGTCGTCCGCCGACCGCCGCCCCGCCGCGAGCTCCGCCGCGGTCGTCTCGACCGCGAGCCGGTACTCGAAGACCTCGATGACGCGCGCCGGCTCCAACCCGCGCGAGCGCTCGGTCACGAAGGCGCCGCCCGCCGGCCCGCGGCGGGTGACGAGCGCGCCCTCCTCCTGCAGGACCCGCAGCGCCTCGCGGACCGTCAGGCGCGAGACCCCGAGGTTCGCCGCGAGCGTCCGCTCCGCGGGCAGGCGCTCGCCCGGCACGACCTCGCCGAGGGCGATCGACCGCCGGAGGCGGTCGGCCACGACCTCGTGCGCCGCCAGCAGGCGGACCGGCTCGGTGACATGGCCCATGCGCCTATGGTATGCATCGCGGACCAAAGGTGTCTCTGTGACGATCGCCAACCCTTCGCGAACCACCTGCCCGTCCGCGATCCGCTTCGGCGAGGGCACCGCCCTCGAGCTCGGCGGCATCGCCGCGTCGCACGGCGCCCGCCGGGTGCTGCTCGTGATCGACGAGGGGCTCGAAGGGCGCAACGACGCCGTCGCCGGCGCCGTGACCGCCCTGCGGCGCGCGGACCTCGAGGTCGACCGCTTCGACAAGCCTCCGGGCGAGCCGACGGCCGACGTCGTGGACGCCGCGGCGGACACCCTGTCGGAGTCGCACGCCGCACGCGATCGTCGCGCTCGGCGGCGGCTCGGTCATCGACACCGCGAAGGCCGCGCGCGTCTGCGCCCAGGAGCGCGTGCGCTTCCGCGACCTGGAGCCGCCGTATCCACACCCGATCGTCCCGCTCATCGCGGTGCCGACGACGGCCGGGACGGGCTCCGAGGTGTCCGGCGGCGCGGTGATCACCGATCCCGCCACCGGCCGCAAGGCCGGCATCGCGGCGCCGGCGCTGCGCGCGCAGGACGCGGTCGTCGACCCGCTGCTCACGCACTCCGTCCCACCCGACGCGACGGCGCAGACCGGCATCGACGCGCTCGCCCAGGCCATCGCCGGGATGATCGCCACCGTCCGGACGCCGATCGGCGACGCGATCGCCCTGGAGGCGATCCGGCTCATCGGCCGCTCGCTCGTCCCGGCCTTCCGCGACGGCTCGGACGCCGCGGCCCGCTCGGACATGGCGTGCGGCAGCCTCATGGCGGGCCTGACGATGAACATCGCCGACTGCACCGCCGAGCACTCGCTCGGTCAGGCGATCGGCGGCATGTTCCACGCGCCGCACGGGCTCACGATCGGCGTCGTGCTCGTCCAGACGCTCGAGCGCGAGCGCCGCGTCGTCCCGGAGCAGCTCGAGCGCGTGGCCGACGCGCTGGGCGTCGCGGCCGACGGGACCGCCGACGGCTCGCGCGCCGTGCGCGGTGTCCGTGACCTCCTGGAAGGGATGCGCTTCCCGGTGCTGCGCTCGATCGGCGTCGACGAGTCGCACGTCGACGCCCTGACCGATCTCGCCGTGGGCGATCCCTTCCTCACGCTGTCGCCCGAGCCGTGGACGACGGAGGAGGTGCGCGGCGCGTTCCTCGCCGCCCTCGCCGAGGAGCCCAGGTGACCGACGTCGACGCGATCGTCGTGGGCGCCGGCTTCTCCGGCCTCTACACCCTCCATCGACTGCGCGAGCTGGGTCTCTCGGCGGTCGTCCTCGAGCGCGGCTCGGGGGTCGGTGGCACCTGGTACTGGAACCGCTACCCGGGCGCACGCTGCGACATCGAGAGCATCGACTACTGCTACTCGTTCTCGCGCGAGCTGCTCGAGGAGTGGGAGTGGACCGAGCGCTACGCCACGCAGCCGGAGATCCTGCGCTACCTCGAGCACGTCGCCGACCGCTTCGACCTGCGCCGCGACATCCGCCTCGAGACGACGGTCACGGCGGCGTCCTGGGAGAACGAGCACTGGGCCGTCGAGACCGACGCCGGCGACACGCTCACCGCGCAGCACCTCGTCCTGGCCGTCGGCAACCTCACGGCGGTCAAGCGCCCGGACTTCGCCGGCCTGGAGGACTTCGAGGGCGACTGGTACCACACCGCCCGCTGGCCGAGCGAGGGCGTCGACCTGCGCGGCAGGCGCGTCGCGGTCATCGGCACCGGCTCGACCGGCATCCAGGCGATCCCGCGGATCGCGGCGCAGGCCGAGCACCTCGTCGTGTTCCAGCGCACGCCCAACTACTCGATGCCGGCGGTGAACCGGCCGCTCGACCCCGCGGAGCTGCGCGACGCGGTCGCCGGCTACGACGAGCGCCGCCGCCGTGCCCGCGAGAGCGACGCGGGCGTGCCCATCGCGCCGCCCGAGCGCGCGGCACTGGACGCGACGCCGGACGAGCGCCGCGCGGCGTACGAGACGGGCTGGCGGCGCGGCGGCATCAACGCGCTGTCCAACGCGTTCACCGACCTGTTCACCGAGCCCGAGGCGAACCGCACCGCGCAGGAGTTCGCGCGCTCCAAGATCCGCGAGGTCGTCCACGACCCGGTCGTCGCCGAGGCGCTGTGCCCGTCGCACACGATCGGCACGAAGCGCACCTGCGTCGACATCGGCTACTTCGAGACCTACAACCGCGAGAACGTCGAGCTCGTCGACGTCCGCCGCTCGCCGATCGAGGCGATCACCGCCCGCGGCGTCGCGACCGCGGACGCCGAGCACCCGGTCGACGTCATCGTCTTCGCGATCGGCTTCGACGCGATGACCGGCGCGCTGCTGGAGATCGACATCCGCGGGCGCGACGGCCTCGCGCTGCGCGACGCGTGGGAGGGCGGCCCGCGCACGCTGCTCGGGGTGGCGACGGCCGGGTTCCCGAACATGTTCATCGTCACCGGGCCCGGCAGCCCGTCGGTGCTCAGCAACATGGTCGTCTCCATCGAGCAGCACGTGGACTGGATCGCCGGGTGCATCGCGCACCTGCGCGAGCGCGGCGTCGCGTGGATCGAGGCCGGCGAGGACGCGCAGGACGCCTGGGTCGAGCACGTCGCCGAGCTCGCCGACGCGACGCTCTACCCCCAGGCGACCTCCTGGTACGTCGGGGCGAACATCCCGGGCAAGCCGCGCGTGTTCATGCCGTACGTCGCGGGGTGCGGCGCCTACCGGCGAGAATGCGACGAGGTCGCGGCGCGTGGGTACGAGGGGTTCGTGCTCGGCACGCGCGAGGCGCAGACGACGACGGGGCGGAGGGCATGAGCGATCTGGCACCGGCGACGGACGTCGTGAGCGTCGTCAACGGCCTGACCGAACAGGGCATCGAGACCGTGGTGCTCGCGGGCGCCGACACGCACGGCGTCATGCGGGGCAAGCGGGTCCCGATCGGACAGCTCACGCGGCTCCTGGCGCACGGCGTGGCGCTCTGCGACGTCTTCTGGGTCCTGCACCTCGACGAGTCCGCGCTCGTCGCGCGGCCCGAGGGTCACGTCGGCTACTTCCCGACCGAGCGCAACGGCTACCCGGACATCCTCGGCGTGCCCGATCCGTCGACGCTGCGGATCGTCCCGTGGCATCACCGGACGGCGCTCATGCTCTGCGACTGGCGCGGACAGGACGGCGCGCCGATCCCGATCGCGCCGCGCGAGGTGCTGCGCCGGGTCGTCGAGCGCGCGCGGGCGATGGGCTTCGAGCCGCGCTGCGCGCTGGAGCTCGAGTTCTACCTCCTGCGCGAGACCTCCGGATCGCTGCTGACCCGCCGACCCGCCGACCTCGTGCCGCTGACCGAGCGGTCCAGCACGTACGGCGTCGCGATGGGGTCGCGGCAGGAGCCGGTCGGCCGCCTCATACGCGAGAACATGCTCGCCTACGGCCTGCCCGTGGAGGCGTGCAACCCGGAGACCGGACCCGGTCAGTTCGAGATCACGCTGCGCCACCGCCCGGCGCTGGAGGCGGCGGACGACGCCTTCCTCTTCAAGTCCGCGGTGAAGGAGCTGGCGGCGCAGGAGGAGCTCGTGGCGACGTTCATGGCGAAGCCGAGCAACGAGTGGGCCGGCAACTCGTGCCACATCCACATGAGCCTCACCGACGAGGACGGCAGGGGCGTCTTCCACGACGCCGACGACCCGCGTGGACTGTCGTCGACGCTGCGCAGCTTCGTCGCCGGCTCGCTCGACGCGATGCCCGGGCTCACCGCGGTGATGGCGCCGACGATCAACTCCTACCGGCGCTTCACCGAGTACTCATGGGCGGGGACGACCGCGACGTGGGGGATCGACAACCGCTCGGTCGGGCTGCGCGCGATCAGCGAGGGGGAGCGCGGCACGCGCGTCGAGCACCGCCAGCCGGGCGGCGACGTCAACCCGTACCTCGCCGTCGCGGCCGCGCTCGGCGCCGGCCTGGACGGGATCGCGCAAGAGGCCCGTGCGCCGGAGCCGACCGGTGACGACGTGTACGCCATGGCGCCCGGAGACGTCCGCACGCTCCCGCGGTCGCTGCCCGAGGCGATCGCCGCGCTGGCGGAGAGCGCCACCGCGCGCGAGTGGCTGGGCGAGGACTTCGTCGCCTACTACCTCGAGATGAAGCGCGCCGAGGTCGACGCCGCGGCGACCGCGGTCACCGACTGGGAGATCGCCCGGTACCTCGAAGCGCTCTGACGCTCCGAGGAGGTCTCGTCCTAGACCAGGCGTCCACTCGGCGCCCAGCCGCTGGCTACCGTGACACCCTGTATGCCCAAGAACGGGTGAGCAACGGGAGGGCTTGGATGCCGCGCAGGACCTGGAGAACGATGATCGGAGCACTCGCCGTGGCGTCGGCGATGCTCGTCGCGCTCGGCTGTGGTGGCAAGGAGGCGGCTGTCGTCCAGTCGGCCTTCGACCATCCGATCGACAGCGCGACGGTCTCGATGTCCCTGTCGGCGCAGACGCCCATGGGCGCCATGGGCGTCAGCCTCACCGGGCCGTACAAGAGCAACGGCAAGCAGGAGCTCCCCGACGCCGACATGACGCTGAAGGTCGAGGGGATGGGCCCGCAGCCGATGACGGCGCGGATCATCTCCACGAAGGACAACGCGTTCGTCGAGTACGAGGGCGTGACCTACGAGGTCGGCGCGGACAAGATCGCGCAGCTCAAGGCCCAGTCGAAGTCGGGCAAGGGCACGACGCCCGACGTCGCGGAGCTCATGGAGCAGATGAAGAGCTGGTTCCCGGACACGAGCACGCAGGAGGACGCGGACCTCGACGGCGAGGCCGTGACCCGCGTGACCGGCCACATGGATCTCGCGAAGGCGCTGAAGGGCTTCACGGACATCGCGAAGCAGTCGGCCGCGGCCGACCCGCAGGCCGCGAAGGCCCTGGAGCAGTCTCCGGACATGGCGCAGGTCGAGAAGTTCCTCAGCGACCCGAGCTTCACCCTCGACGTCGCGAAGTCCGACGGGACCCTGCGCCGCGTCGCGGCGGAGACGGAGCTCAAGGGCGTCCCGGGCGGCGGCAAGATCGCCTTCTCGGTGCAGTTCAAGGACGTCGGCAAGCCCGTGGCGATCACGCCGCCGGCGAGCGGCCGCCCGATCGAGGAGCTGGGCGAGAAGCTCGGCGCGCTCGGCGCGGCGCTGGGGCCGAAGGCCACCGCCTAGCCCCTCCGAGCGACCGGCCGGACGAAGGCGCGCCCTCGGGCGCGCCTTCTCTTCGGCTTGACGTATGCCGATATAGGTATACGATGCTGAGCGTGGCACGGGCAGCGACCACCGCGGACACGTTCAACGCCGTCGCCGAGCCACGGCGGCGGCAGATCCTGGACGTGCTCGCGGGCGGCGAGCGGCCCGTGAACGACCTCGTGGACGAGCTGGGGCTCGCCCAGCCGCAGGTGTCCAAGCATCTGCGGGTGCTCCGCGAGGTCGGGGCCGTCGACGTGCGCGAGGAGGGCCGGCAGCGGCTCTACAGCATCAACGGCCTCGCGCTGAAGCCCATCCACGACTGGGTGAAGAACTACGAGCAGCTGTGGACCGAGCGGTTCGACGAGCTCGACGCGGTGCTCGACGACCTCAAGAAGGAGGAAGGAGATGCCGGTGCCGACGAGCGGGACAGCGACGGTGACGACCCCGACCGATGAGCAGATCCTCATCACGCGGGAGTTCGACGCGCCGAAGCACCTGGTGTGGAAGGCGTGGACGACGCCCGAGCTGGTCAAGCGGTGGTGGAGCGGCCGGCGCGGCGAGATGACGCACGTCGAGATCGACCTGCGGGTCGGCGGGACGTGGCGGTACGTGATGCTCGCCCACGGCGAGTTCGAGATCGCGTTCCACGGCACCTACCGGGAGGTCGTCCCCGAGGAGCGCATCGTCACGACCGAGGTCTTCGAGGGGATGCCCGGTCCGTCCGAGGACGCCGTGATCAACATCGTCACGTTCGTCGAGGAGGACGGGCGGACGCGGCTCGAGCTGCTGGTGCAGGCCATGAGCAAGGAGATCCGCGACGCGATCATCGACTCCGGCATGGAGGGCGGGATGCAGGAGCAGATGGACGCGCTGGAGGAGCTGGCGATCTCACTCGCCGGCTAGCTCTGGCGATGCCGCCGCGCGCGATCCACCCCGACGAGCTGACCTGGATCACACGTCCGCACGAGCCGGGCGAGCCGCCGGAGCCGGTCGTCGTGCCGGCCGGCGGTCTCGTGCACGTGCCGCCGGGCACGCCGCTGCAGGCGGCGAACCACGGCGACGATGAGCTGCTGGACCCGGCCGTCTGAGAGGCGGGTCCGTTGTCTACCGAAGTGCCCGGAACGCCGCCCGGATCTCGGTGGCGAAGAGTTCGGGCTCTTCCCAGGCGGCGAAGTGGCCGCCGCGGTCGGCCTCGTTGAAGTAGGCGAGGTCGGGGTAGACCGCCTCGACCCAGCTGCGCGGGGAAGCCCAGATCTCGCCGGGGAACGTCGTGAAGCCGACCGGCACATCGACCGCCGGAGGAGCCTGACCGCTCGCAAGCGCTGCGGCCAGCGCTCGTCCGTCCTCCCAGTACGACCGGGCCGCCGACGCTGCGTGCCGGTGAGCCAGTACAGCGTGATGTTGTCGACGATGCTCTCCCGGGTGAGCCCGCCCACGGGCTCGCCTTCGACGAACGCGCGGGAGATCTTGTGGTAGCTGTCCGTGTCGTGGTCGAGCAACCAAGCCGCAAGCCCGACGGGTGAATCCAGCAGGGCGTAGCCGATCGTCTGTGGCCGCGTGGCCATCTCGAGGAAGTAGCCGAAGCCGTCCTGCCTGAACGTCGCAACCGCCTCGGCCGCTGCGCGTTCCCTTCGGATTCCCTGGGCAGGTGATCGCCGATCGCGAGCACCGCCGTCAGCAGGTTCAGGTGGTAGCCGACGAGACCCTCGACCGCCTGGCGGCCCATCAGGTCCGTGACGAGTGCACCCACGTCGCCGCCCTGGGCGACGTAGCGGGTGTAGCCGAGGCGGGCCATCAGCTCCGCCCAGGCGCGCGCGGTGCGGCCGGCGTCCCAGCCGAGCTCGGCGGGTTCGCCGGAGAAGCCGTAGCCCGGCAGGGACGGCAGCACCAGGTGGAACGCGTCCTCGGGGGTGCCGCCGTGGGCGGTCGGGTCGGTCAGCGGGCCGACGCTCTCCAGCAGCTCGACGACCGAGCCCGGCCAGCCGTGCGTCATGATCAGCGGCAACGCGTTCTCATGTCGCGACCTGACGTGGATGAAGTGGATGTCCACCCCGTCGATCTCGGTCGTGAACTGCGGCAGCGCGTTCAGCCTCGCCTCGCACTTGCCCCAGTCGTACTCGGTCGTCCAGTAGCGCGCAAGCGCCTGCAGCGTCGCCTGCTGCACTCCCTGCGACCGGTCGGCGACGAGCTCCTTGGAAGGCCAGCGCGTCGCCTCGATCCGGCGGCGCAGCTCAGCGAGCCGCTCCTGCGGGACCTCGATCCGGAATGGGCGGATGGCTGTTGCCTCAGCCGTGACGGACATGCGTCGCTCCTTTGTTCATGTCAAGTCCTCAGCGAGCGGAAGCCCACGCGGAGCTCGTCCGTGAACAGGTCGGGCTCCTCCCAGGCGGCGAAGTGCCCGCCCCTGCCGACCTCGTTGAAGTGGATGAGGTTGGGATAGGCCTCCGCGGCCCAGCTTCGCGGCGCCTGGTACTGCTCGCTGGGGAAGACCGTCACGGCAACCGGGATGTTCACGCCCTTGGCGTTGAAGAAGCCGCCCTTGTACTCCCAGTAGAGGCGAGAGGCGGAGACCCCGGTGTTCGTCAGCCAGTAGAGCGTGATGTTGTCGAGGATCTCGTCACGCGTCAGTTCGCCCGTCTGGCTCTCGGTCCGCTGCAGCGCCGCTGCGACCGCCACGGCGGGCTGGCCGTCGGCATCGTTGTGGTCGAGCAGCCAGGCGGCGAGGCCGACGGGTGAGTCCGCGATGCCGTACAGCGTTTGAGGACGCGCGGCCATCATCTTGGCGTACTCGACCTGGCCGTACGTCCTGATCAGCGCGTCGTACGCGCGCCGCTCCTCGGCCGAGAGACCGGGGGGCGGCGGGTCGCCGGCCAGGGTGGCCTGGTCGACGTCGGCCGGCACCGTCGCGGGCATGTTCGTATGGATCGCAAGCAATCCCTCAGGTGCCTGAAGGCCCATCTGGTCGACGACGAACGCGCCCCAGTCGCCGCCCTGGGCGACGTACCGGGTGTAGCCGAGGCGCTTCATCAGCTGTGCCCACGCCCGCCCCATGCGCGCTGGGCCCCAGCCGGTGCCCGTCGGCTTGCCCGAGAAGCCGTAGCCCGGCATCGACGGGATCACAACGTCGAACGCGTCCTCCGAGCTCCCGCCATGTGCCGTCGGATCGGTCAGCCGATCGATGATCTTCAGCTGCTCGATGATCGAGCCGGGCCATCCATGATTGACGACGAGCGCGAGCGCGTCCTCGTGCTTGGAGCGCACGTGGATGAAGTGGATGTCGAGCCCGTCTATCTCGGTGATGAACTGTGGCAGCGCGTTCAGCTCGGCCTCGCACCTGCGCCAGTCGTACTCGGTCGCCCAATGGCGCGCGAGCGTCTGCATCGTCGCCAGCGGCACGCCCTGGGAGTCATCCGGGACGGTCTCCTTCTCGGGCCAGCGCGTGGCCGCGATCCGCGCACGCAGGTCCTCGATGTCCGCCTCGGGCGTCTCGATCGTGAACGCACGGATCGCTGCGGCGTCCGCTGACTCTTCGATCGTGAGGGTCATGCTGGTCCTCCCTTGATGGGGACCGTGGCCGTGTTCAGCGGACTTGACTTCCGGCCGCTCCGGCGCGAGCGTGCGCATGCACCGCAACCATGTGCGGCGAGCCACGCCACCAGCACGCCGCACCGTCGATGCGTCATCGACCGTAGGGCGCGGGTGCGGCGCTGTAAATGGTTCGCTAAGACCCTCTTGGCTGCAGAAAGGGGTCCGATCGAACCACTGTGAGTCGGACTGACGCTCGAAGGGCTCAGATGCCAGCCGAGGACAGCCCCGTCGCCGCGGAGCGTCGACCACCGATCACCGTGGTGTTGGTCGACGACGAGCCGCTGATCCGCGTGGCGCTCTCGCAGGCGCTGGCGAGCGGCGGACTCGAGCTCGTCGGCGAGGCCGAGACGGGGGAGGCCGCACTCGAGCTGGTGGTCGACCTGCGCCCGGACGTGGTGCTGATGGACCTGCAGCTTCCGGGGATGTCGGGAGTGCAGACGATCGAACAGCTCGGACTGCTCGCGCCCACGTCGCGCGTGCTGGTCCTCACGCGTACCGAACAGAACCGCGTCGTCGAAGCGATCATCGCCGGCGCTCGCGGCTACATGCTCAAGAGCGCGCCGGTCGAGACGATCATCAGCGGCGTCAAAGCCACGGCTGCCGGCGAGTCGGTGCTGTCCTCGAAGATCGCCGGGAAGCTCTTGCAGCGCATTCGCGAGCTGAACATCCCCCTCACGACCAGCGCCAACGCCGCGGTTGCCATCCGCACTGTCCTGACCGACCGGGAGCTCGAGATCTTCAAGCAGCTCGCCAGCGGCAAGAGCAACAACGAGATCGCGCGAGACCTCTCGCTGAGCCCGAACACCGTCGCCAACCACGTCGCCGGGATCCTCGCCAAGCTCCACGTCGAGAACCGCATCCAAGCAGCCGTCGAGGCCGTGCGAAGCGGCATCGCCTGACGAGGTCGAGTCCAGCCGTGCGCGGCGCGACCGCGTCTAACAGAGCGTGCGCCGGACGGTGCGGCTCTTCGTCTTGCTCCCCACCGTGTCGCGGATGCGCACGACGGTCACGGCGCCCTTCGTGACCGACCGGCCGCTGAAGGAGATGCGCGTCCCCTTGCGGCTCAGCGACACCGTGCGCCGGCGCCCGTTGCGGTCGACGTAGGTCGCGGTGCTGCGACGTGCGTTCTTGGGACGGCGCAACGTGACCGAGCGCGTGGAGACGCAGCGCACCGTGCCGGTGCTCGCGCCGGACGTACCCGTGCGCCGCCGACCGTCGTGGTGGCGTGGTGGTCCCGGGCGGTGCTGCTCGTCCCCGGTAGAGGTGGTCGGGGCCGAGGTCGGGGCCAGGTCGTACACCGTGTCGTTGACGACCACGCCGTCGACGGCGCCGTTCCACGCGTAGTCGCGACCCTTCGTGATCTGCACCGCGAGCAGGCTCGCGTTCGGGTAGAAGGCCTTCACCTGCGCGAGCGTGCAGTACGTCACCTGGTTGCAGCCCGACGCGGTGCCGGCGCCGCCCGTCAGGTACCACTGGCCCGCGGAGGCGTTCACGGGGCTCCACGTGTTGACCGGCACGGCGGTGGAGACGTTGACCAGCGTCGTGTAGTTCGGCGCCGTGGTGCTCGCCGGTCCGGTCGGGTCGATCTCGATCCCGAGGTTGGGGAGGTTGGCCGGGTTGATGGCGGCGTTCTCGCCGGTCGTGAAGACCGAGAACCCGAGCGTGGTGACGGAGGAGAGCGGGACGCCGACGAAGTCGACCTCGTTGCCGTACGCCATCTTGTCGTTGCCCGACGGGACCAGGAAGTTGATGCTGCCGGGGCCGTAGGGCGGGGTGAACGGCCCCGTCCGGACCTGCGCCGTGGCCGCCCCGATGATGTTGCGGTTCACCAATCCCCAGTTGCCGTTTGCGGGGACGACGGCGGCGTGCGCCGCGGCGGGGAGGCCCAGGGCCGCGACTACGACCAGGGCGGGAAGACGAAAGCGGGACATTGCACCGGAGAGTAGGTCTGGGCCTCTCCGGGCGCGCCGCTTGCGGAGCACTTGCGCGCCATCATGTCTCGATGCCCGCCCGCTTCGATCCCGCCGCGTACACCGAGGCGGCGCACGTCACGGTCGACCTCCTCGCCGAGCACGTCGCAGCCTCCCAGCGCGGCGAGGGCGCCGCGACCGTCCGGCCGTCGATGGCGGACATCGCGCGCGACCTCGACCTCCCTCGGCTCCTGCGCGAGGGCGGCCTCGACGCCGCGAGCTGGCCGGCGTTCCTGCAGGCCTACCTCGACCGAGGCGTGCATCTGCACCATCCCGGCTCGCTCGCGCACCAGGTGACGGTGCCCGACAGCCCCGGCGCGCTCGGCGATCTCGTCCACGGCGTCATCAACAACCCGATGGGCATCGCGGAGATGGGCGCCGCTGCCTCGGCCGCCGAAGGCGCGGTCGTCGAATGGATGCTCGAGCGCGCGGGCCTCACAGGCGGGGAGGGGGTGCTGACGCACGGCGGCTCGCTCGCCAACCTCACCGCGCTCCTCGCCGCTCGCGCGCACGCGGCACCGGAGGCGTGGGTCGACGGCACCCCGGACGACCTCGTGCTCCTCGCGCCCGCGTCGGCGCACTACTCCGTGAGCCGCGCCGCCGCGATCGCCGGGCTGGGCGAGCGCGCGATCGTCGAGCTGCCCTCCGACGCGCTCGGGCGCATCGACCCGCCGGCGCTCGACGGCGTCCTGCAGCGCGTCCTCGACGAAGGGCGCCGGCCGCTCGGGCTCGTCGCCGCCGCCTGCGCGACGAGCACCGGCCTGCACGACGACCTGCGCACGATCGGCGCGTGGTGCCGCGAGCGCGGCGTCTGGTTCCACGTCGACGCGGCGCACGGCGGCTCGGCGCTGCTGTCGCCACGGCTGCGCGAGCGCCTCGACGGCATCGACCAGGCCGACTCCGTCATCTGGGACGCGCACAAGCAGATGGCCGTCGCCGGCCTGTGCGCGGCCGTGCTCGTGCGCCGCAAGGGGACGCTGCGCGCGGCGTTCCAGCAGCACGCGTCCTACCTCTTCTACGAGGAGGACGCGGCGGGCGAGGACCGCCTCGAGCTGGCGGTCGAGTGCACGAAGGCGCCGCTCGGGGTCAAGGTGCTGCTCGAGCTCGGCTTCCGCGGCGAGGCCGCGGTCGCGGAGGCGATCGAGGCGCGTCACGACATGGCGGCCACCGCGGCGCGCATGCTCGGCGAGCACCCCGACCTCGAGGTGCCGTACGAGCCGGAGAGCACGATCGTCTGCTTCCGGCACGTCCCGTCCGACGACGCGGGTCAGCTGGCCATCCGCGATCGCCTCCTCGCCGACGGCCGGTTCCACCTGAGCTCGGCCGTCGTCGACGGCCGCCGCCATCTTCGGCTCGTCGTGAGCGCCCCGGACACCGGCGAGGCGACCATCGCCGCGCTCATCGACGCGGTGACCGGGTCGTACTGACGTCCGCAACCGTGGCGTGCGGCGCGCGTCGTACGTACGCTTTCGCTGTGAGCGTCGAGGTGCTTGCCGATCCCGGTGACCGTGCCGAGCTGCGCGCGCAGCGGATCATCGGCGCGCGCGACCGGCGCCGTGCGCTGCTGCTGACGGCGCAGCCGGCGCTGCGGGTGTCCGCGTTCGCGCTCGTCGTGGCCGGCTCCTGCGCGGTGCTGTACGGGTGGGGGAGGCCGGTCAACCCGCTGCTGATCTTCGCCTGCGCCGTGGCGGTCGCGGTCGCGGCGAAGCTCACGCGCCGCGTCACGCCGCCCAAGCTGAGCTCCGCGGCACGCGCGCAGGCGACGGTCCGCGAGGCGTGGCGCGTCCTGCGCGTCGACGCCGACGAGGCCCGCCCGTACCCGCGCTACGCGGTCTGGGCGTCCGAGACCGACGACGGGACCGTCGGGCTGTGGCGCATCACGCGCCCGGCGGGCGACGAGTACGCGCTCACCGCGACCCTGCTCACCAGCCTGCACGCGCTCGACACCGCCGCTGCGGCGGAGGCGATGGCCGACGCGCGCGCCGCAGCCGACCGCGACGAGCAGGCGGCGATGGCCGGAGCTCGTCGCGTCGCACGCGGCCGAGTCGGAGCGGGCGCTGGCTGCCGAGCGGGACACGGCCGAGCTCGAGGCCCTGCGCGTCGAGGCGCGCGGCCTGGCTCGCGCGCTGCGCCGCTGACGGCCCGGATCACCCGTTCCGGACGATGTGTCGCGGGCGCCGCGAGCCTAGGTTCGAGGCGTGAGATCCGCGCTGCTCGCCATTGCCGCCGTGACGATCGCCCTTGCCCTGGGCGCGTGCGGCGACTCGTCGGACGAGACGCCGGCGAGCACCGCGGCCTCCACCGGTGACGCGGCGGCCGCCCAGACCACCGTCTGCAACGCCCGCGACGACATCGGCAAGCAGGTCGACGAGCTCAAGAGCCTCACCCCGGCGACGGTCTCCCGAGGAGCCATAACCGAGGGCATCGCCGCGATCACGAAGGACCTCGACGCGATCTCGGGCGCACAGGGCAGCCTGAGCGGCGAACGGCGCAGCGAGCTGGAGGCGGCCAACAAGGAGTTCAAGGCCGCCGTGAAGGACACTGCTGCGCAGGTCGTCAGCTCGGTCACGGCGTCCGACGCGAAGGCCTCGCTCGTGAGCGCCCTGCAGGATCTCGGGACGTCGTACCAGGAGACCTTCGCGTCGCTGGACTGCGGCTAGGAGGCCTCCTTCCCGGCCGCCTCGGCCAGCTGCGGCACGATGAGATCGAGCGCCCGGGACAGGCTCAGCGGGCTCGAGTAGCCGATCGCGCCGTTGACCTCGGTGCTGAAGTCGCCGAGGGTCACCTGCCGTCCCTCCTCGACGGCGTCGAGCGCCGGAAGGACCGGGACCTCGGCCTCCTGCTCGTCCGTGAGCCCGGCGGTCACGAGGACGTCCTCGTCGAGCAGGCTCATCCTCTCGCGGCTGATCTCGCCGGTCGACTCCGTCATCTCGAAGCCGAGCGAGGTGAACAGCTGGGTCCGTAGATCGGTCGCCTCGAGGCTGTACGCGTTGGCGCCGCCCTCGCCGAGGAGCGCGTAGGCGAGCGTCTTGCCCTCGAACTCCGGGTGCTCCTCGCGGGCCTTCGCGAAGCGCCCCTCGACCCGGTCGACGACCTCCTGCGCCTGCTTCTCGCGCCCGAGCGCGCGGCCGGTGATCAGCGTCTGGTCCTGCCAGGTGTCGGCCGCGGTCGCCTTCGTCGGCGCGACCGTCGGCGCGATCTGCGAGAGCTTCTCGTACATCTCCTCGTCGATGAACGAGTAGACGCCCATGATCAGGTCGGGTTGCAGCGCCGCGACCTTCTCGAGCTCGAGCTCGTCGCCGCCCACCTTCTCGGGCTTGGCGCCGGCGTAGAGATCGCGGGCCCACACGCGATCGTCCTCGTCGAACGTGCCGATGAAGTCGCGGACCCCGACCGGCTTCACGCCCAGCGCGAGCACGAAGTCGTCCTCGTTGTAGCCGACCGCGACGATCCGCTTGGGCTGCTCGGGGATGGTCGTGGAGCCGAACGCGTGCTTCAGCGTCACGGGGAACGCGCCGCTCGCCGAGGTCGTCGCGGGCTCGTCGGAGCTGTCGTCGCCGCAGCCGGTCGTCAGCGCGCCGATGAGGAGCAGCGGCGTGAGGCGCGCAGCGCGCGCCGCCAAGTCGAGTTAGGCATGCCTAACGACTACCCGGCTACGACGAAGGCATGCCTGCGCGGTGCCGCCAGTGCTCGGGGAGGTCCGGGTGCTCGAGGAACACGATGTGGTCGTCGGTCCCCGACGCGGCGACGGCGTTCCAGACCTGATCGAGCGCGGTCTCCTGGTCGTCGGCCTCGACCGTCACCTCGAAGGTGCCGACGTCGTCCGGCTCGCCGACGGCTGCACCCGGCAGCGCAGCCGCCAGCTGCTCCCGGGCCTCGAGATCGCGTGGGGTCCCGCCGTGCAGGAGCAGCATGTTCACGGTGGATGTCATGGTCGGCGAAGCTACTCCTGTCGATGTGAGGGCCCGACGTGGTCGGCCAGCCAGCGGACGAACGGCGTCGCCCCCTCGAGCTCCGCGCGGATCCGCGTGTCGCACGCCGGGTCGTGCAGCCACGGCTCGAGCCCGTGCCGGCGGTGCAGCGTGAGCTCCTTCAGCCGCAGCCGGTCGATCCGTGGGTGATCGATCGGATAGCCGCGGGGCGCACGTTTGAGCTCGGGCTCGGCGAGCGTGAGCCCGGCAGCCCCGGCGGTCTTCACCGCACGCTCGAACGCCGCGGCGCGGCGACTGTCGATGGCCGCGCGGAAGCGCCCGAGCTGGTCGGGCGCCGGGCTGTGCAGACCGGCGGCGACGAGCAGGCCGTCCAGTGAGAGCTCGACGTAGTAGCCGCCGGCACCGCCGTAGCCGATCGCCACGCCCAGGTGCTCCTTGATCGGCGGCCGCATGTGGAACCGCGTGTCGTTGTAGGGCCGGAAGAAGTGCGCGGTGCCGAGGTCCGCGAGCGACTCGGCGAGCTCCCGCGCCGGTTCGACGAGACAGCTGTCGTAGCGCGCGCGGTTCTCCTTGAACCAGGTTCGGTCGTTGTTCGCCTCCAGCTCGCGGAGGAACACGACGGCTTCCGGCGGCCACACGGTCCGCAGAGTACGCGCAGCGGCGTCGGGTGAGGAAGACTCCCGCGCGTGGACAACGGGGGCATCGCCGACCGCCTGGACGCGCTGGCGTCGCTCCTGGAGCTCGCCGACGCGAACCCGTACACGGCGCGCGCCTACCGCCGGGCCGCCGACACGATCCGCGACGCACCGGTCGCCGTCGCCGACCTCGTGCGCACGGGGCGCGTCCGCCAGCTGCGAGGGATCGGCCCGGGGATCGAGGCGCGGCTGCGCGAGCTGGTGGAGACCGGGGAGATCGCCGAGCTCGTCGAGCTCGAACGCGAGCTCGCGCCCGGCCTCGTCGGCCTCGGCCGGTATCTCGGGCTGACCGCGCGACGCTCGATCGAGATCGCCCGCGCGCTGGGCGTCAGCACGCCCGACGAGCTCCGCGAGGCGGCGGCGGCCGGGCGGCTGCAGGACGTCCCGGGGGTCGGGCCGCAGACGGAGGCCCGCCTGCTCGACGCGCTCGCACGGGAGGACCGGCCGCGGCGCGCGTTGCTGCTGTCCCAGGCGCGCGAGCTCGTGGACGCCATCGCGATCGCGATGGACGGGGAGGTCGCGGGCGACGTCCGCCGCTGGCGCGACGCGTGCGAGCTGCTGGCCGTCGTCTGTGCCCCTCGCGATCCGGCTGCCGCGCTGGCGCGCTTCGCCGCGCTGCCGCAGATCGTCGCCGTGATCGAGCAGCACGAGTCCGGGGCCGTGGGTCTCACCGTCGAGGGCGTGCCGGTCGAGCTCGTCGTGACGGCGCCGGACCGCCTCGGGACCGCGCTGATCAGGGCGACGGGCGCGCCGGCGTACGTCGCGGCGCTCGAGCCGCTGCCCGACGGCCGCCGACGAGGCCGCCGTCTACCGGACGCTGGGGCTCGCGTGGTGTCCGCCCGAGCTGCGCGAGGAGCCGGTCGACGACGTTCCGTCGGAGCTGCTCGAGCTCGGCGACATCCGCGGTGACCTGCACTGCCACAGCACGTGGTCCGACGGCCGCTCGACGATCGAGGAGATGGCGAGGGCGGCGCGCGACCGCGGCTACGAGTACCTGGCGATCTGCGACCACACGCCCGCCGTCGGCGCGGTCCGCGGGCTCACCGGCGATGACGTCCGCCGGCAGGCAGAGGAGGTGGCGCAGGCGAACGAGGCCCTCGCGCCGTTCCGCGTGCTGCACGGGATCGAGTGCGACATCCTCGCCGACGGGCGGCTCGATCTCGCCGACGACGTCCTCGCGGAGCTCGACTGGGTGCAGGCGAGCGTCCACGGCGGCCAGCGGATGCCGCGGGAGGCGATGACCAGGCGGGTCGAGGAGGCGCTGCGCAATCCCCATGTGCGGTGCCTGAGCCATCCGACGGGCCGGCTCATCACCCGCCGCCCGGAGAACGCGCTGGACCTGGATCGCATCTACGCGCTCGCGGTCGAGCGCGGCGTCGCGCTGGAGGTCAACGGCCTCCCGGCCCGCCTGGACCTCAGCGGCGAGCACGTCCGCGACGCGCTGCGCGGCGGGGTGCAGATCGTCTGCTCGACGGATGCGCACTCGGTCGCCGGGCTGGGGCACATGGAGCTCGCCGTCCGCACGGCGCGCCGCGGGTGGGCCACGCCCGGAGACATCCTCAACACGCGCCCGCTGGCGTCGCTGCTCGCGCGACGGCCCTGACTCGTCAGGTCGATCCGAGCTCGGCGAGCCGCGCCGCGCTCTCGGGGTTCATCGGCAGGAAGGTCTCGATGGCGAGGTTCGCGGCGGTGACGTCGAGCGGGGCGCCGAGCGTGGCGATGACCGTGAACAGCTCCACCTCGCCGACACGGGTCTGCAGCCTGAGCGAGACCACCGGCTGGGTGGCCGCGCCGGCCGGCGGCTCACCGGGGAGGTAGGACTCGACGTCCTCGATGAGCTCGGCGAGGGCCGGATCGGCGTCCTCGCGGCTTCGTCGCTTCAGCCGGTGGATCAGCGGCGCGTTGCACGCGGCGGTCATCGACGAGATCCGCGGGAGGCCGCCGGGGTGAACGCCCAGGCGCAGCATGTTGATCGGTGGCTCGAGGAGCTCGGGGTCGACGCCGTCCCAGAGCAGGGACGCGGCTCGATTGGACTCGATGAGGTTCCAGAGCCCGTCGACGATCAGAGCCGGGTTCGGCTCGTGCGCCTCGAGCAGCCGCCCGAGCGACTCCCGGAGCGGCTGCATCATCTCCCCGTCGTAGGGCAGCTCGAGATAGGGCGGCGCGAAGCCGCCCGCGAGCAGCAGCCGATTGCGCTCGCTGATCGGCAGGTCGAGGTGCTGGGCCAGGTGGGCGAGGAGCTGGCGACTGGGGTTGGACCGGCCGGTCTCGACGAAGCTGAGGTGCTTGGTCGAGACGTTCGCGTCCAGGGACAGCTCGAGCTGGCTGAGGCCGCGTCGCGTGCGCCAGAAGCGGATCAGCTCGCCCGCGGTCCGGGGCTCCTGCTCGGCCTGGACGACCACCCGATCGACGTTACACAAGAGGTAATCGACGCGCGGCCTCTCCTCCGGGACCGTTGACCGATGACAGCGACACAGTTGGCGAAGACGTACCTCGCGCTCTGGAACGAGCCCGATGCCGACCGGCGCCGGCGGACGATCGCCGAGCTCTGGACGCAGGACGGCAGGCACATCCTCCAGCCGCCGCAGGAGATCCGCGACATCGCGGCGCAACCCGGGATCGCGCTGACGGCGATCCTCGAGGCACGCGGGCACGAGGAGATCGAGGCTCGCGCGACGAGCGCGTACGAGCACTGGGTCGGCTCCGAGGGGCTCAGCTTCCGCGGGCGCGACGACGCCGAACGACTCGGCGACGTCGTCCAGTTCCACTGGGAGGCGGTCGCCCAGGACGGCCAGGTGTTCGCAGTCGGGCTCGTCTTCCTCGTCCTCACCGCGGACGGCCGGATCGAGCGTGACTACACGTTCGTCGTCGCGTAGGCGGGACGGGCTGCGGCGGGGAGTCGCACCGTGACGCTGAGCCCCCCGGCAGGCCGGGGGGCGAGGGTGAGGGTCCCGTCGTGTGCCTGGGTGATGCTCTTGACGATCGCCAGGCCGAGGCCGACACCGGCGTGGTCGGTGCGTATGCGGTTGGAGCCGCGCTGGAACGGCTCGGCGAGCGTGGAGACCAGCTGCGGGGTGAGCTGCTCGCCGGTGTTCTCGACCGTGAGGACCACGGTCTTGGGGTGAACGCTGGTCGTGACCCACACGGTGCCCTGGTCGGGCAGGTTGTGGACGATGGCGTTGTGCACGAGGTTCGTCGTCATCTGCAGCAGGAGGGCGGGTGAGCCCATGGTGGGGGTCGCGTCGCCGGAGGTGTCGATGGTGACGCCGCGTTGCTCTGCGAAGGGGAGCAGCGTCTCCGTGGCTTCCTCGGCGATGAGGGACAGGTCGACGTGCTCCCGGGCGAAGGCCCGCTGCTCGGCGCGACTGAGCACGAGCATCGCTTCGGTCAGGTCGATCGCTCGCGTGTTGACCGCGTGGAGGCGGTCGACGAGCTCGCCGTTGTCGTGGTTCGGGTCCTTGCGGGCCACGTCGAGCAGCGTCTGCGTGACCGCCAGCGGGGTGCGGAGCTCATGGGAGGCGTTGGCTGCGAATCGCTGCTGCTCGGCGACCTGTGCCTCGAGGCGCGCGAGCATGGCGTCGAAGGCGTCGGCGAGCTCGCGGAACTCGTCGCTGCGGCCCTCCAGCCGGATCCGGTGGGAGAGCGATCCGGTCGCGGCCACGCGTGTGGCGTCGGTGATGCGAGTCAGGGGGGCGAGCATCTGCCCGGCGAGGAGCCACCCTCCCAGGAGACTGAACACGAGCAGGAACCCCAGCATGAGGGCCGCCTTCGGAGCGAAGGCGTCCAGGAGGTCGGAGCGGGTGGGACTGAACGGGGCGGGCAGCCCGACGATGATGTTCTGACGCTCAGGTACGTACCGCAGCAGGAACACCCACACGACCGCGAGCAGCAAGGCTCCTGCGAGCATGACCAAGCCGGCGTAGCTGAGGGTGAGCTTGAGGCGAACGCTCAGACCGGGGGCTCTATCCACGGTCTCCCTCTGCTTGCGCGTCGATGCGGTACCCGATGCCGGGCACCGTGGCGATGATCCAGGGTTCGCCGAGCCGTTTGCGCAGCGCCGAGACCGTGATGCGCACGGCGTTGGTGAACGGGTCCGCGTTCTCGTCCCACGCCCGCTTCAGGAGCTCCTCGGCGCTGACGACGCCGCCTTCCGCAGCGACGAGGACCTCGAGCACGGCGAACTGCTTCCGGGTGAGCGCGACGTAGCGGCCGTCGCGGTAGACCTCGCGGCGGAACGGATCCAGCCGCAGACCGGCGATCTCCCGCACCGGCGGCCTGTGGTGCGCGCGTCTGCGGTCGAGCGCTCGGAGACGGAGCACGAGCTCTCCGAGCTCGAACGGCTTCGTGAGGTAGTCGTCGGCCCCGAGCCCGAACCCGGAGGCCTTGTCGTCGAGACGGTCGGCAGCGGTGAGCATGAGGATCGGCATGCCGCTGCCGGAGTCGACGATGCGCTTGGCGATCTCGTCACCGGAGGGTCCGGGGATGTCCCGGTCGAGGACGGCGATGTCGTAGGCGTTGACGCTCAGCAGCTCCAGAGCGGCGTCGCCGTCGCCCGCGATGTCCGCCGCGATCGCCTCCAGGCGTAGGCCGTCGCGGATCGCGTCTGCCATGAGGGGCTCGTCCTCGACGAGCAACACGCGCATGCTCGGATGCTAGGGCGGGCGGCATATCGTCGGCGTATCGAAAACCGCATACGTGCGGGCAACACCACGCTGCCTTCAATGGCGGCGTGACCTACCGCGCACCAGCACGAACGACGTTCCACCGGACCCGGATCCGCTGGGTCCGTGTCGCCGGCCTGCTGCTCCTCGTCGCGGCGATCGCCGCGCTCCTCGGCCCCGGGTCGCCGGGATCCTCGTCCTCACCCGCGCCGGCCGCACCACCCATCGACGGCTCCCGCAGCGCGCACTCCCGTGCGCTCGGCGAGGCCGACGGTGCCGTCCCCGACGGCACGACGGTCTTCGACGAGGTCCCCGGTGTCACCAGGCTCGATCCGGATCTCCTCGGTGCCCTGCGCAGCGCCGCGACCGATGCCGCGAACGACGGCGTGGATGTCGTCGTCGACAGCGGGTGGCGTTCTCCGGCGTACCAGGAGCGGCTCCTCCGCGAGGCGATCTCGAAGTACGGCTCGGAAGCCGAGGCCAGGCGATGGGTGGCCACCCCCGACACGTCCGCTCACGTCTCGGGCGACGCGGTCGACGTCGGGCCCTCCGATGCCGCGGCGTGGCTGTCCGAGCACGGCGCCGCGTACGGGCTGTGCCGGACCTACGGCAACGAGCCGTGGCACTACGAACTGCGCCCGGAGGCCACCGCGAACGGCTGCCCGGCCACGTACGCCGACCCCACGCACGATCCACGGATGCAGCGATGACCCCCACAGACAGGAGTGCAGACATGAGCAGAAGGCTCCGGACGCTGGCCGCCCTCGCCACCGTCGCCCTGATCGCCGCCGGGCTGCGGTTCGGACGGACCGTCCGAGACCGACACCGCCGCCACGACCGGCACCGGGAACAAGACCGCCACCGGGCGGGAGAAGGCCGTGAGGTTCGCCGAGTGCATGCGCGAGAACGGCGTCCCGGAGTTCCCGGACCCGGACGCATCCGGCGAGCTGACGATCGACGGGGTGGTGAACGGCTCGTCGCTGGACACGAGCACCGCGGCGTGGAAGGGGGCCATCAGCGCCTGCAAGGACCTGGAGCCATCGGGGTTCACGGGCCACAAGCGGAGCTCCGAGCAGCAGACGGCAGCCCTCGAGTTCGCGCAGTGCATCCGCGAGAACGGGGTGACGGACTTCCCGGACCCCACCGCTGGGCAGCCCCTCGTCGACACGAATCGGATCCCATCCTCCGCACGTCCCGGTGGCATGGACATCCTCAACGCCGCGATGAAGAAGTGCGGCGATGAGCTCGCCGGTCGGCTGGGGCTGGGGAGCCGGTGAAGCGGCGGACGTGGCTGGTGGGCGCGGCGGCCGTCCTGGTTGCCGCGGCCGCCGCCGGAGCCGCGGTCGTGGTCGCCGATGGCGAGGAGACGACCGCGGCCGCACCCCAGGCGCCGGCGAACACGGCGAAGGTGGAGAAGGGGAGGCTCTCGGCCATCGTCTCCCTGCCTGGGACCCTGACCTACCGGGCGCGACCGGACGGCTCGCCGTACTCCCTGATCAACCGGGCTCGCGGCACCTACACCGAGCTGCCCGAGGCCGGCGACAGGGTCGGACTGCGGCGACGTGCTCTACCGGGTGAACGAGCACCCGGTGCTGCTGCTGTGCGGCACGGTCCCGGCCTACCGCGACCTCCACGCAGGCGACGTGGGCAGGGACGTGTGGCAGCTCAACCGGAACCTGCGCAGGCTCGGCTACCACGCCGAGACCGGTGCCGAGTTCACCTGGAAGACGGAGCGGGCCCTCAGGCGGCTGCAGCACCGCAAGGGCTTGCAAGGAGACCGGAGAGCTCGATGCCGATGCTGCGGTCTTCCTGCCCGAGGCGGTGCGGATCGCCAAGGTGACCGGCCGGCTCGGCGGACCCGCCCGGCCGGGTGCCCAGGTCGCGCAGGCGACATCCGTCGCGCTCGACGTGCAGGTCGACCTCGACCCGTCGCAGCAGCGTGAGGTGAAGCGGGGCGACCGAGCGCGGATCACGCTGCCGGATCTGGGGTCGGCGAAGGGGCGGGTGGCCCGGCTCGGGAGGGTTGCCGAGTCCGCCGGCAAGGACGCCGGGGCCGCGACGATCCCGGCCTCGGTCCGCCTCGACGATCCCGCGAAGGCACGCGGGCTCGACAGGGCGCCGGTCCAGGTCGACATCACGACCGGGGGCGTGGAGAGCGCTCTGAGCGTCCCGGTGACCGCGCTCGTCGGGAGGTCCGGCGGCGGGTTCGCGGTCGAGGTCGTGCGCGACGGCGGCCGACGCGAGCTGGTCGCGGTGAAGCTCGGCCTGTTCGACGGCACGGACGGACGCGTCCAGGTCGAGGGTGATCTCGCCGAAGGCGATGACGTCGTGGTGCCGTCGCTGTGACCGACACGGTCCTGGAGCTGGACGGGGTGACCAAGGTCTACGGCGAGCAGCGGGTGGGTGGGTCTCGAGTCCGCGCTGCGCGGCGTCTCGTTCTCCGTGCAGGGCGGCGAGCTGGTGGCGATCGTCGGACCCTCCGGGTCGGGCAAGTCCACGCTGCTGCACGTCATGGGGACGCTGGAGCGGCCCAGCAGCGGCGTGGTCCGGATCGGTGGGGTCGACGTGGCGCGGCTCGGCGACCGCGAGCTGTCGCGGCTGCGGGCCCGGGAGATCGGGTTCGTCTTCCAGCAGTTCTTCCTGGCCGAGCACGCCACCGCGCGCGAGAACGTCGCCGACGGGTTGCTCTACGCCGGCGTCCCGGCGGCCGAGCGGTACCGGCGCGCGGACGAGGCCCTCGAACGGGTCGGCCTCTCCGGGCGCGCGACGTTCAAGCCGACCAAGCTCTCCGGAGGGGAGCGCCAGCGGGTGGCGATCGCCCGGGCGCTCGTCGGGCGTCCGGCGATCGTGCTCGCCGATGAACCGACCGGGAACCTCGACAGCAGCACCGGCGCATCGATCATGGGGCTCATCCGCGAGCTCAACGCGGCCGGCGCCACCATCCTCATCATCACGCACGACGCAGACCTCGCCGATGGGCTGCCTCGCCGGATCCGGGTGCTGGACGGCCAGGTCGTCTCCGACGTCCGAGCCGCCGCATGAGCGCCGCGCCCGGGAGGTTGTCGCCGCGGGACGGGCTGCGGGTGGCGAGCGTCGGGCTGCGCGCCCGCCCGCTGCGCGCTGCGCTGTCGGCGCTCGGGATCGCGATCGGCACCGCGGCGATCGTCGCGGTCCTCGGGTTGTCCTCCTCGTCGCAGGCCGGGCTGCTCGCGGAGATCGACCGGCTCGGCACGAACCTGCTGACCGCCGAGGCCGGTCAGCGCCTCACCGGGGGTGAGGCGAAGCTGCCCCTCGAAGCACCGGCGCGGATCACGCACCTCGACGACGTCGATCAGGTCGCATACACCGGCCTGATGAAGGACGAGCACGTCTACCGCAGCTCGATGATCCCGGCGGCCAACAGCGGTGGCCTGCAGGTGCAGGCCACCAGCCTGAATCTGCCGTCCGTGCTCGGCACCGGCGTGGCACGCGGCGACTGGCTCAACGAGGGCACCGCCCGCGAGCCGGTCGCGGTGCTCGGCTCGGCCGCCGCGGCACAGCTGGGCATCGACCGGGTCCACGCCGATGCACGGATCTGGCTGGGAGGCCAGTGGTTCAACGTCGCCGGCATCCTCGAGCCCTCACCTCTCGCGACCGCCATCGACACCAGCGCACTCGTCGGCTATCCCGCGGCCCAGAGGTACCTGGGCTACGTCGGCCTCGTCCGCGGCGAGGTGGAGGCCGGTCCACCCAGCACGATCTACGTGCGCACCGCCACCGGTCACGAGGCGGCGGTGCAGTCACTGCTTGCGCCGACCGCCAACCCCGAGGCGCCGAACGAGGTGAACGTCAGCCAGCCGTCCGACGTGCTCACCGCCCGGGCCGCCGCGGCCGGGGCGTTCGACAGCCTCTTCCTCGGGCTCGGGGTGGTGGCGCTGATCGTCGGTGCCGTCGGCGTCGCCAACATCATGATCATCTCGGTGCTCGAACGGCGCTCGGAGATCGGCCTCCGTCGCGCCCTCGGCGCGACGAAGAGCCAGATCCGGACGCAGTTCCTCGCCGAGTCGATCCTGCTCGCGCTCATCGGCGGCGTGGTCGGCGTGCTGGCCGGGATCGCGGCGACGGCCGTGTACGCCAGCTCGAAGGACTGGGCCGTCGTGATCCCGACCGAGGCGTGGGCAGGTGGCATCGCCTCGGCCATCCTGATCGGCGCGTTCGCCGGCCTGCTGCCGGCCGTGCGAGCGTCGCGGATGCCGCCGACCGTGGCGCTGCGGACGGTGTGAGGAGAGCTACGCTGACGACGGTGTAGGAGACTGTTCGTCCACGCTCGGTGGGCGCACATCTCGCGTACGTCGTGAGGACATCGAGGCGACGTGCACGCCTGGCGAAGGGCTCGGCGAAGGGCCTTCATCCTCATCGAACGCGTGCGCTCGAGAACGTCCGCTCGCAGGGGGAGCGGCGGAGTTCATCACCATTCCGCCTTCGGCGCCGGTGGGCGGCGGGCGCGATGGAGCTCATGCAGCGCGTCGCGCTGGCGCCCAGCGCGTCAAGCAGCGCTTATCTCGCCGTGGCGCGCTTGCACATGTCGGCTACGTCGTGCGCGTCGAAGGTGGCCGATCTGCGCAGATCTCTCGAGGAACGAGGTCTGCCGCAGTACCTGAGCTCTTGGCTCGGCGGGGTCGAGACGACCGTCCACGACGCCTCGGTCGCGCTGGGCCACGACATCGAGATCCATGCCGACAACGCGGGTCTGCGCGACTTCTTCGGCATGGTGCTGGGCGCCGCGGAGGGCTGGGACGGCTCCGCCCCGCTGCGGCCGATGGGGAGCTGATCGCTCACCGCAGTCCACGCGCCGGCGGTAGCATCTGGCGAATGTCGATCGAGATTGTCGAGAATAGCGCGGACGGCGCGGCCCCCTTCGTTCGCTCACCCTGGGACGGTCGTGCCGACGAGGCGGAGCTGGAGCACTGGCGGGGCGTGGCCGGGCGGGGTCGCGGACCGATTCGCGCCGGGTGCGCTGGAGCGCGATCGCGCGAACGCGAAGCCGGCCGACGAGGTAGCCATGCTGCGCTCCAGCGGGCTGACGAACCTCATCGTCCCCGAGGTCGCGGGCGGCGGTGGCGCGCACTGGGAGACGGCCTTCCACGTCGTGCGCGAGGTCGCGCGAGCGGACGCGTCTCTCGGCCAGATCCTGGGCTACCACTACCTCAACCAGGCCTGCGTCACGTTCTACGGCACCGACGAGTCCGGCCAGCTGGAGTGGTACGCGCGCAGTGCTGCGAACAGCTGGCTGTGGAGCGACTCCTTCAACCCGGTCAGCCCCGACCTCGAGCTGACCTACGACGGCTCGGCGTACCGGCTCAACGGCTCCAAGCGGTTCGCGACGGGCGCGGCCGTGGCGGACGTCGTGATCGCCGGTGCCGAGCCGCAGGACGGCCCGTTCGCCGGCCAGCTCGTCGTCATCGCGCTGCCGCACGACCGCAGGGGCATCAGCTACCTCGACGACTGGGACAACCTGGGGTACCGCGCGTCGGCCAGCGGCTCGGTCCGCTACGACGACGTCGTCGTCGAGACATCGGATGTCATCGGCGTCGACACGGGCGAGCCGTTCTCGTCGCTCGTGACCCCGGGCGTGCAGCTCCTCTTCGGCAACATCTACCTCGCCATCGCCCAGGCCGCGCTGGCGCACGCCCGCGAGGTCACGCTCGCGCGGCCGAACGCGTGGTTCCTCGCTTCGGTGGACCGCTACGCCGACGATCCCGTCGTGCATCGCGTCGTCGGCGAGCTGGTCGCGCGCGTCGCGGCGGTCGAGGCCCTGGCGGACGCGCTCAACCGCCGCTACGGCGACGCTGTCGCGCTCGCGGGCGCTACCTCGGAGGACGACCGGGCGGAGATCGAGATCGCGATCGCCGCGTTGAAGGTCGTCGCCACCGAGGTCGCCCTGGAGGTCACCAGCCGCATCTTCGAGGTGACAGGGGCGAGCTCGACAGCGAGCCGCCACGGCCTCGACGTGCATTGGCGCAACGTGCGCACGCACAGCCTGCACGACCCGGTCGACTACAAGCGCATCGAGGTCGGCGCCCACTACCTCAACGGGACCGTCCAGCCGATCTCGCTCTACACCTGAGTCCGGCGCGCGAGCAGCGTGGCGTCCTCGACCTCCATCGTCCTGCCGTTGCGGGTCACCGTCCGGGGGCGCTGCTCGGCCACGAGGGGCTCGAAGTCGTCGCCCAGTGCCGGCAGCAGATCCTCCGCGAGCCACATCGCCCCGCGGTGGCCCTCGCTGAGGTGGGTGAACGCCTCGCCCGGCGCGTGGCCGACGACGAGGAGGTGGCCGCCGGGCGCGACGGCCTCGCACAGCCGCCTGGTCACGTCCACCATCCCGCTGTCCGGCGGATGCAGGAAGTGGGTCGTGACGAGATCGTAGGAGCGGCCGTCCGCCGCGAAGGTGCGGGCGTCGACCTGCCACCAGTCGACGCGGTCGGCGACCCCCGCCTCCTCGGCGTGCCGGGCCGCGCGCTCCAGGCCGTTGGCGGAGAAGTCGGCGCCGGTCACCCGCCAGCCCTGCTGCGCCAGCCAGATGACGTCGCCGCCCTCGCCGCAGCCGACGTCGAGCGCGGTGCCCGGCGTCAGGCGCGACGCCTCAGCGGCGAGCTGCGCATTGGCGTTGCCGCTCCAGATCGACTCCGTGCCGGCGTAGCGCTCGTCCCAGGCCGGCGGCTCGAACGGTGGTGCGTTCCTCTGCATGGCTCCATTGTGGGCCGTCGAGCCGGGATTGACAAAGTCTGTTGCCGATCAGGCAAAGACGCGATCCTCAGACGGTGGCGGGGTCGCCATGGCTCGTGCTCGTGCGCGAGCCAGACCAGCTCGGGGTCGAGCGCAAGCACCCGCAGCTGGCCTTCGGTGTGCGGCTCGTCGAGCTCGCCGAACCAGACCGCCACGTCGCCGCCGACGACGACCGGACGCCCGCCGGTCTCGACGACGACCACCTGCATGCCGCGTGTGTGGCCCGGTGCCGGGACGAGTCGGAGCCCGGGAAGCAGCTCGAGCTCGCCGTCGACCGGCACGTACCGCACGCCGGGCGCCTCGACCCACTCGCGGATGGTGTAGTCGTCCTCGCTGCGCGCGTCGTCGAGCTCCCGACGCTGGACGTAGATCGGCTTGCCGGCGAAGAGGTGGTTGCCGCCGCAGTGGTCGAAGTGCAGGTGTGTGTTGACGACGATGTCGATGCCGGCGAGATCGAAGTCCTGCTCGCTCAGTGGCTGGAGGCGGGGATCCATGTCGGCCACCGCCGGGTGCAGCTCCGTCATGCCGGTGTCGACCAGCACGCGCGCATCGGGATGGTCGATGACGTGCACGTAGACCGGCATCCGCTCGTCCTCGACGAGCAGGTCGGCGACGAAGACTGGCGTGATGGTGGGTGACATGTGGGTCACGGCGGCGGGCCGACCGGCGCCAGGACGACCTCGTCGGTCTCGTCGTCGATTCCGGGCACCGAGAGCGATGGTTTGTCGATGAACCAGTCGAAGACGGTGAGGACGCTCGCGGCGACGACCAGATAGGCGAGCAGGACGGTGAGTGGCTGGCCGATGCCGTGTCCGTCGAAGTAGACGGTGTTTCGCAGGAGCAGATAGGCGTTGCGGGGCGGTAGGAACGGGCCGAGATCCTTCCAGAACGCGGGTAGGTAGGGGACCCCGTTGGCTCCTCCCGATGAGGGGTTGCCGAACTGGATGACCACGATCACGGTGAGGAAGATCCCGACAGGACCCACGACTCGTCGCAGCACCGCGGCGAGCAGGGAGACACTCAGGATGATGAGCGCCAGGATCGGCCAGACGATCCAGAACGAGGCGGAGGGCAGTCCCTCGAGCCAGTAGGTGACGATGAGGTCGACGACCAGCCGGTCGCCACGGCGGAGCCGAGGAGCCAGACTCCGCGCCAACGGCCCGATGACGGCACCGAGTGCCTTGGTCAGCAGCGCCGCCGCCATGTACCCGCCCACGAGGAGGGGAACGAGGAGCGAGTGAGCAGACGAGCGCGAAGGGGTCCTTGGGAGCGAGCGGCGTTGGCGCGTAGGGCTTCACAGTGATTGTCTCGCCGTTCTTCTTGGCGGCTTCCTCGAAGTTCGCCGCGATGTCGAGGGCCGAAAGGTCGCTGATGGAGTGACCACGGTGAGCTGGCTGGCGGACCCGGGGGAGGCCCGTGATGAGTGCTCCGTAGATCTTGCCCTTGTTCATCGCCTCGGTTGCCGCCGCCTGAGTCGGGTAGTGGGTGACGTCGAGTGAGACGAGGGGACCCTGCGCTCGTGCGGCAACGGTGACGATCCGACGACCCCGAAGGGCATGTCGGTCGCGATGGGCTCGTGACCCGAGCTGATGTAGTTGAACCCGAAGAGCGTGGTGAGCAGGACCGCGAGCCCGATCGGGGCGATGAGGTTCTTCGGGACGAGGCGACGCTGCGCGTCGAGGAACCGCTTCGGCGCCACCAGCGGCCCAGGCCGGGCAGTCGCCGTCGCGCGGCGAGCAGGATGACGCCGGCGCCGACCAGGGCATCGGCGCTGAGGACCGCGATGGGCGTCACGATGTTGTGGGCGGCGATGTAGTGCACATTGCGGAAGAGGTCGACGGCGTGGCGCGGCGGGAACAACGCGCCGATGGTCTGCCAGTAGCCCGGCAGGAGCGGACACCGACGCCGCCGGCCCCGGCCCCCCCGATGACGATGAAGAACGGCCCATCAGCAGCGTGCCCATCCCTCGTCCGAAGTTTGGATCGCGTGCCCGCCAACGCGACCGCGGCGGTGACGAGGGCGAAGCACGGCAAGAGCGGCCATACGTCGCTGACGGCGACCGCTCCGGTCACCGCGGCGACGGCCCCTGTGATCAGAGCGACTGCCACCGAGAACCCCAGGATGATCGCGTCCGTCCCTGAACGGCAGCGCGCCGGGTGAACGCGAAGAGCACCGCGGCGATCAGATAGCCGCCGAGCAGCGTGGGCAGCAGGAGCAAGCCGACAACCGCGCCGGTGCGGTCCGACGTGGGGAGCGGAGCGATCGTCTTCGTCGTGATCGAGCGCTTGGCCTTCTTCGCCGCATCGGTGAAGGCACCGCGCACATAGATCTCACCGAAGAAGCTCTGAGCCGGAACGGTGACCAGCGTGTCGGAAGACCTCCCGGGTATGAACCCGCCGTACAGGTCGCCCCGTTCAGCGGCCTCTGATAGGTCGGCTTCGCTGGCATAGCAAAGGAGATCGATCGAGGCGTTCTTCTTGGAGGCCTCGGCTTGAACGCCTTCACCAACGGGGACGACCAGTCACCCGAACGGCATGTCGTCGGCTTCAGAAGCTGAATCGCACTTATCAGACACAGGGCGAAGAGAGGTTCCTACGAGAACGAGCGCGAGCACGGCGAGGGCCTTCTTGACCACGACGATCCCCAATTCCGGTGTGATCGATCTTGTGGGAGGCATCCGGCCCTGCCGTCCGGATTGCTTCATCAGCGAGCCTCTGTCGACGCGGCCGAGTATCGCCCACGGCGGGCGGGAAGCCGCGTCTAGGCCGGGACCAGGGTGAGCGGAAGCGCGGCTTCCAACCAGCGCGGCTCATCGAGCACGATGCGTAGGGGCCTAACCAATGCTCCGTTTGCAGGACCGATTTGGCGTTCCTGGGCTCCTGTCGGTGCGTGTTGACGCGCCCGTCCACGGCGTGCGAGGGTCGGCCCCACCTGGGGACCGGGACGAAGCCGATGAGTCGTGCCTGACGTCGGCGACGACGACGCACGCGCGCTGCTCGAGGAGCTCTGGGCGACCCCCGTCGGCCGCCGCTGGATCCTGAAGGCCGGGCTCGGCTCGGCCGTCGCGCTGGGCTCGGGTCGCAGCTCGCGCCCGCCGCGCAGGCCAAGGCCGAGCCGAAGGGCAAGGCGCCCGAGCACGTCCACGTGCACTTCCGCCTCGGCCACGCCCGCGGCGTGACGCACCTGACGCTGCACGGCCACGGGCAGCGGCTCCCGCTCGCGCGCCACACGCAGGCGTCGCGCCGCGCGCTGGCCCGCGAAGGCGGGCTCTGGGCCAAGGCGGACCTGGGCGCGCTCACACACCACGTGCGCGACATCGAACTGCCGGGCGACCGGGCGATGGTCCTGACCGTCCGCGGCCGCCACCGCGGCAAGGAGGTCGTCGTCGCGCAGCACACGCACGTTCCCAAGGCGACGATGCTGGGGCTGGCCCGGACGTCCCGCCGGCTGCACGGCTCGTACCGGCCGCTCGTCTCCAGCGCGCGGCTGCGCCCCCTCGGCCTCAAGCCCCGGGACATCACCTCCGCACAGCACGTCGCCCAGCTCGCAACGGTCTCCGACGGGACGTCGACCGCGGCCACCGTGGTCTCGGTCCACCCGCACGTCGCGACGGTCGACCCGACGGCGAGCGGGATCACGCAGTCGCTGCTGGCGCGGGTCCGGCCCGTGGTCGACCTCGGCGACCAGATCACCGCGATGGGCAACGACCACGTGCCGTACCAGACCAACGTCCCCGTCATGCAGGACGGCGAGCAGGTGCAGATCGTGGTCGGCCCGGACCCGTCGACGGACAGCCGCCCCCTCGCGGTCTACACCTTCTCCGACGACCCCACGTTCCAGCAGCTCCTGACGTCCGCGGTCACCGCGGCGATCACCGTCACGCGCGACACCGCGTCGCTGGGGGCCGTGCTCGACGAGCCGCTCGAGAAGACCCCGAGCGCAGCGACCGCGACGTGGAAGCAGCCCCAAGGCGTGCTCCCCCAGTCCACGCCGTACACCGGCGAGCCCCAGGGCGGCGGCATCGACATCCGGGTCAAGAACCCCGGCATGAACTACGGGACCCAGATCGTTCCCGCGGGCACGTACTCAACGGCCAGGTCCCGCTGGAGATCTACAACAACTGGGTCCGCTGGATGTGGATCTACGTCCAGTACCTGGGATCGGACAACGAGAACCTGTCGGTGAGCACGAACCCGACGTGGCCCGACACCGCGAACTGCAAGTCCGTCGGGCTGCTCTCGGAGGTCAGCACGATCCTCGGGATCCCGCTCTGGAACACGAACTACACCCAGGTCACGCTCGACTACCCCGAGGGTGCCCACACCGCGCGCATCCTGCTCTGCGGCCTCGGCCACGACCCGCAGGGCGCCGGCTGGCGCCAGTGGTGGCCGGCCGACGCCTACAAGTCGTCCCAGATCGCCCCCGCGGAGTGCACGTGCCCCGCGCTCATCACGGGGATCGTCACGATCGGCGTGACGGCGTTCTGCCTCGCACCGGACATCGACGGCGCCCTGATCGAGGACGAGATCGAGCCCGCGACCGAGACGCTCATGGAGCAGTTCGGGTCGGCGATCGTCGACACCACCATGTACCTCGGGATCCCGGTCGCGGAGGCGGTCGCGATCGAGGTCGCGAGCGGCACGGCCGACCGGCAGGCCAACGGGCTCAACATCTTCACCCTCCTGCTCCCGCTGGCCACGGCGATCCCGCAGATCCTGTTCAGCGAGAAGACCGCGAAGGCCTGGTCGTCGGTCGGGGCGTGCTTCTTCGGGCAGGCGGGCGCCGACAAGGTCATGGACGCGATCCCGATCATCGGCGAGATCCTCGAGCTCCTGGACATCCTGGGCGACATCGCGACGCTGGCCGAGATCAGCGCCGAGTCCGCGGTCGCGCCGTGGGTCATCGAGAACGAGGTGTGGCTCACCTACCCGGCGACGATCACCATGTCCTACGACGCGGCCGAGGCCTCCTCGTTGCCAGCGACCGCGGCGAACTGGCGGCTGCAGGCGAAGGTCGACGGCGCCGCCGTCCTCGCGCCGGTCACCGGCACGGTCAACGAAGGGGGCGGGTCCGCACGGCTCCGCTCCCCGTGGCCGTGACCGCGCCGTTCGGGGGCAGACGATCAAGTGGTCCTTCGTCGTGTTGGACGGCTCGGGCAACCAGGTCGGCACCGGGGTCTCCGCGCAGTTGGCCAACAACGACCCGAACAACGTGCCCTCCACCGTGGCTTTCCAGATCAAAGAGATCGCCGGCCCATCACCGCGACGACGGTGTTCACCCGCACCGACACCACCACCTTCGACCCGGCGACGGCGGCTGGTACACGTGGTCTGACGCCGTCGTCGACACCGGCACCGTCGCCGCCAGCGACATCCAAGAAGTGACCGGGGTGACGATCTCGACGGGCTCGGCGTGGCCGGCATCGTGTGGAAGCAGAACGACCAGTACTGGCTGCGCGGGGTCCCGGTCGTCGAGAACGCCACCACCATCACCCTCGGCGGCGCGACCCGGCCAGGGGTACGCCCGCCGCCCCTTCTTGCTGTTCGACGCCTTCGTCGCCGACGCCGATCGGGCAACCACGTGCTGCTGGAACCCGACGACACCGGCCGACGGCTACCACATCCGCGCCCTCACCATCGACCCCACCACCGGCGCGTTGGCTGGGACCCGACCGACTCGCTGGGCCGTTCACCCTGCCCGTCGACGCCGCCGCCCTGCACTCCTCGGGACGGGTCGTCGCCGTGCACACCGACAGCGGCCGCCTCGCCCACGTGCTGCCCGCCAACACCCCCCAACCCCCGCTGGCCGCCTACAGCGCCGGACCCGGCACCGAGATCGGACTGCTCTCCTCACCCACCGCCGTCGCCGTCACCAACCCCGGCATCGTCATCGTCTTGGAGGCCGGCGCCTCCCAGCTGGCCGCCTTCGACCTCGACGGCAACCCGGTCCGCTACTTCGGCACCACCACCCCCGCCGACTTCACCCTGCCGCTGCCCACTCGGCCACCTACCTCGACGTCGCCGTCGACGGCGCCAACCAGATCTACCTGCTCTCCTACACCGGCGACGGCAGCCAAGCCGCCGACTACCACATCGACGTCTACAACCCCACCGGCGCCCCCGTCGCCACCCACAGCCCCGGCACCAACATCCCCCACCTCGCCGTCGACTACTGGCGCAGCATCTACGCCGCCAACTACACCGCCCTCCTCAACACCACCACCAACCAACCCCACATCGACCCCACCCTCGGCGTCCCCGAACCCTCCCTCAGCCGCTTCGACCCCGTCAACCCCACGGACACCCGAGCCGCCAGTGAGCGCCGCCCGCCGCACCCTGCTGGTGACGATCGCCCTCGGGCTGCTGTCGGCGGTCCTGGTGACGAGCGCCCAGGCGGCGCCGCGCTACGTCTTCTGGGACAACGCCGGGCCCCGCACCCTCGGACGGGCGCAGGAGACGGCACGGACGTGAACCAGCGCTTTCTCACGGACCTGACGTACAACGGCGGCACGGCCTCGGTGGCCGACGCGACCTACGTCTACTACGGCCGCGGCGCGACGCTCATGCGCGCACGGGTCGACGGCACGGGCACCCCGCAACCGCTCGTGCAGCTGACGAGCGCTGCGACTCGCTGGCGATCGACAGCGGCCACATCTACATCGGGAGCTTCTCCCGCGTCAGCCGGGTCGACATCAGCGGGGCGAACCTCGTCCCGAACTTCATCACGAACACGGGCGCGCCGAGCGGCAACTACTTCGAGGCGCTGGCCGTCGACCAGCAGCACGTCTACTGGGCCGCGCCGGGCGGCATCGGGCGGGCGAACATCGACGGCACGGGCGCCGTCTGGGGGTGGATGCCGACCGGGCTGACCGCCGGTGTCGCGGTGGACTCGGAGCACGTCTACTGGCCCGACAACGCGAACGGGAGCATCGGGCGAGCCGACATCGACGGCTCGAACCCCGATCCGAGCTGGATCCCCAACGTCTTCGACCCGTCCGACGGTGCCTACGACAACCTGCGCGGGCTGTACGTCGACTACGGGCACGTCTGGTGGGCCCACGACTACCACTGCGACTACGTCCCGCAACCGCCCGGGCCGTGCGGCGGAGGGTCGATCGGGCGGGCGAACATCGACGGCTCCGGCGCGGACGACATGTTCATCCCCTCCGAGGCGCTCGCCGGGCCCGGCTGCGGCACCGACCCGGAGACGCGGTGCGGGCCGACCGCCGTCGCGCTCACCCCGCAGACGGAGGCGGTGTGCCTGAACGTCGCGACGGCGCCTCCCGCGCCGACCGGAGGCGCGGTCTTCCACCGCGCCGGGGCCACGGGCCGAACACCGTGGTGCTCCCGCCGGGGACGAGCTGGACGGGCGACGCGTCCTGCGGCGGCACCGGCTCGGCGCAGGTCATGGCGTCGCCGACGTCGATCGCGGTCTCGCCCGGGACCGCGGTGTCGCTGACCGACGGCACCCGCACGTCAGCCTGGGGCGGCCAGACCACCCCGGCCGGCGGCCCCGCGCCGGTCCTGTTCCCCGGCGATCCAGGCTTCGTGCCGACGAGCGCGACCCTCACGACGCCGCAGGCGCTCCTGCAGCAAACTCCTGCGGGTGCGCCGGCTGCGCGTTCCCCGCCGACACGACGTTCGCGCCGCCCGCCGCGGTCGCGGACACCGCCTACACGCACAGCCTGAGCGGTGCGCAGATGGACGGCGCGACGCTCCAGGGCGACTTCAGCGGCTGGGACCTCAGCGACGCGCAGCTCCCGGGCGCGACGATGAACGGCAACCTGAGCGGCGCCGACCTCAGCGGCGCACACCTCGGCGGGGCGACGCTGAACCGCACGAACGTGAGCGGGACCGTCTTCTCAGGCGCCGACCTCCGCGCGGCCCAGCTCACGTCGCTCGTGACGGACGTGCCGCCGGTCCTGAACGACGTGCGGTTCGGCTCCCTGTCGGGGTTCGCGGGCTCGACCTGCACGACGTTCACGGACACCGATCTGCTCGGCGCAGGACTGACCGTGGTGCCGGCGGACATCGACGCGGCGGGCTGCGAGGCGAACGTGTTCCCCGGCTCGACCGTGCCGATGACGACCCTCGCGGACTTCGCGGTCACGGCCGACGCACCGGCCTTCCCCCTCGGCGGCGCGAACTACGTCGTCACGCCGGGTAGCGCCGACGCCCTGAAGGGCGCGAACCTCGAAGGCCTCCAGTTCTCCGGGTCGCGCTTCTCCGGGTTCCCGGCCGACCTCTCGGGCGCGAACCTCAACTACGCGAACCTGCGGGGTCGACCTTCGACCTGGCCGACCTCAGCAACGCCACCTTCAGGTTCAACCTCACCGCGAACGACGCCTCGTTCGTGCAGGCGAACCTCACGGGCGCGCAGTTCAACTCGGCCTCGACCGTGCTGCAGGACGCCGACTTCATCGGGGCGACGATCAGCGGTGCGACCTTCCAGGGAGCGGACCTCACGAACGCGTCGTTCGTCGACGTGCTCGCCAACGGGACGAGCTTCGACTCGGCGATCGCCAGGGGCACGAGCTTCAACGGCGCGCACATCTACAGCGAGGCGACCGCGTTCTCGGGCGTGCGCAACCTGCAGGGAGCGAGCTTCGTCGGCGCGGTGCTCGCCGGGAACACCGACGGCAGCGGCGCCGGCCTCAGCTTCACGGGCGCGGACCTCACGGGCGCGAACTTCAGCCTCGCGCAGTGCATCTTCTGCGACTTCACGTCGGCGACCATGGATGACGTCAACGCGATCGGCGCCTACCTCCCGGGCGCGCAGTTCGGCGGCGGGTCGTTCACGAACGCGCAGTTCGCCCGGGCCTGGCTGTTCTGCGGCGACCCGCTCGAGGCGCTGTGCGAGGCCGACGTCAACCCCGGCCAGTTCGACTGGCCGCTCGCGCTCGGCACGGCGGAGGACTACGGGCTAGTCGCCTACTCCCCGACGACGTGTCCCCCGCGGCGTGGACCGCCGTGGCGAACTGCCCCGACAACCGTCGCCCCGACCCGGTGACCGGCTGCGCGGGCTTCATGACGCCCGACTCGACGCTCACGCTCCCACCAGCTGCTCGGCGGCGGCGCTGGGCGCGTGCCCGACGAACACGACCACCCTGTTCGACGCGGGGAGCGCCGCCGCCGGTCCGCTCGCCCTCGCGCCCGCGTCACCCGCCACGTGGTCGAGCGCGGTGGCGACGGACGGGACCTACGCCGCGTTCGCGAACGGGACGATCGGGCTCGTGGACCCGAACGCCGGGCCCACGCCGTCGACGATCGCCGGGTCTGGCAGAAGCGCGCTGCACGACCCCGGCCGCGCCCTGCGTGACGGCGGCCCCGCGACGGCCGCGACGCTCAACAGCCCGACCGGCCTGGCCGTGGGGCTGGACGGCTCGCTGTACATCGCCGATCCGGCGCTCCTGCGGGTGCGGCGCATCGCCCCGAACGGGACCATCTCCACCGTCGCCGGCACCGGCCAGGCGCGCACGGGGACGGCCGGCTGCGGGGACGGCGGGGGTGCCGTCGCCGCGCAGCTCGCCGACCCGCAGGGCGTGTGGGTCGACCCCGCGGGCCAGATCTACATCGCCGACGGCACGCGCGGCGTCCGGCGCGTGGGGCTCGACGGGACGATCGCGACGGTCGCGAGCGGCGCCTACGACGTCGTGAGCGTGACCGGCGACGCGTCAGGGACGATCTGGGCCGCGGCGAACGACCCGGACTACCTGCTCGAGGTGAACGTCACCGGCGCACACGATGACGCCGGTCGTCGGCACGGGGACCAGCGGCTACAACGGCGGGTCCGCCTCGCCCGCGACCGGGGTGCAGGTCAACCGGCCGGGGAGCCTCTCGGTGACGCTGGACGGGCTCGTCGTCTTCGCGGACACGGGCAACCACCTCATCCGGGCCTACGACCCGGCGCTCGGAACGGTGATCGACGACATCGCGGGCGTCGCCGGCACGGGCGGCTACAACGGCGACGGCCGCGACGCGCAGCACACGCAGCTGAACGCGCCGCGGGCGGTCACCGCGATGCGCGGCGCGCTCTACGTGGCGGGACACCGGCAACGGCCGGGTGCGGCAGGTCGGCCCGTCCGCGGTGCCGTCGTCGCCAGGCACCGAGGAGCCGGGCGCGCAGCCCGGCTCGCCGACGCGGCCGTCCGTCACGAGCAGGCCGGTGGTTCGTGGGCAGGCCGTGTCGGGTGACGCGCCCCGGAGCCCCGGGGCCCGCGTGAGGCCCGACAACCGGTTCACCGTCGGCAGCCTGCGGGTGCGCGCGACGGCACGGTCACGCTGCGGGTCAAGGTGCGGGCGGCGGGCAGGCTGCGCGGGGTCGTGACGATCCGGCGCAACGGCCGGACGTGGTCGTTCGCGACGGGCGCCGCGGGGATTCGCAACGCGACGACGGTGACGCTGCGGGCGACGCCGACGAAGCGCGCCCGCGACCTCGTCGGCCGGGGGCACGAGCGGCTCAGGCTGGCGCTCGCGGTGACGTTCCGGCCGACGGGCGGCGACGCGCGGACGAGCCGGGCGCGCGGGCCCGCGGCTCGCCGCGTCCTCCGGCGGGAAGCCGTAGGCGCGGACGAGCGCGTCCACGTCGCCGGGGTTCACCCCGCTCGGCCAGGATGTGCACCTGCTCGGCCGAGTCGCGCAGCGCACCGGCGGGCAGCGCCTCGGGCCACTGGGACCCGCCCGACCTGGAAGCCATAAAGGCCGACCTCTGCTCTCGATTCGCCCTGCCCAGCAAGGCGCCGAGTACGCCGAACGCGGCGACGACGGACATCACGACCAACGCCTGCAGGTACGGCGACCGCCGCGCCACCGCAAGCACGCGGGGGAGGACACATCCGCGCGGCCATCCGCGACGCGTGGATCGGCACACCGGCGCCGGCTCGTCGCCCACGCTGAGCCGCCGGGCCGCGCGAGCCCGTGCTCGTAGGCGAAGACGACGGCCTGTGCCCGGCTGCGGAGGTCGAGCTTCGAGAGCACGTTGGCGACGTGCTTCTTGACCGTGCTGGCCTCGAGCACGAGCTCGCGGCCGAGGTCCGCGTTGGAGAGGCCGCGCGCCATCAGCAGGAGCACCTCGTGCTCGCGCGGGGTGAGCGCGTCGATCCGCGCGTCGGGCTGGGCGGCGGCGCGCTCGCCGCGAACTCGGCGATGAGCCGCCGCGTGACCTCGGGGGAGATCAGGCCCTGGCCGCGGGCGACCGTCCGCACGGCGTCGACGAGCGCCTCGGGCTCGGCGGACTTCAGCAGGAAGCCGGCGGCGCCGGCGCGCAGCGCGGCGAAGACCACCTCGTCGAGGTCGAACGTCGTGACGACGAGCACGTCGATCGGCTCGCCGCCGCGGGATGCGCCAGCAGCCGGGTCGCCGCGAGGCCGTCCATGCGCGGCATGCGGACGTCCATCAGCACGAGGTCGGCCGCGCGGCGGTGGGCGAGCGCGACCGCCTCGACGCCGTCGGCGGCCTCGCCGACGATCTCGATGTCGGGCTCGGCCTCGAGGATCGTCCGCAGCCCGCGGCGCACGACGGCCTGGTCGTCGGCGAGCAGGACGCGGATGGCGGTCATCGACTCCGCCCTTTCGCCGGCGCGCCGGCAGCACGGCGTGGACGCGCCAGCCGAGACCGTCCGGGCTCGGGCCGGCGTCGAGCCGCCCGCCGACGAGCGCCGCGCGCTCGCGCATGCCGGCGATGCCGCTGCCGCGGCCGACGGGCCGGTCCGGCGCGCGCCGTCGTCCTTGACGTCGATGAACGCCTCGCCGTTCGTCAGGTGGATCGAGACGGCGGCCCGCGGGGGCCGCGCGTAGCGCGCGACGTTGGTCAGCGCCTCCTGGACGATCCGGAACGTCGCGGCCTGGACGTCCGCCGTCAGCGCGTCGTCGGCCGGGCGGCGCAGGACGCGGACCTCGACGCCCGAGGCGCGGACCGCGTCGAGCAGCGTGTCGAGGTCGGCGAGCCCGGGGGCGCGCCGGGCGCGTCGTCGCCGCCTGCATCGCGCATGCCGCGGACCGCGGCGCGCGTCTGGGCCAGCGCCTCGCGCGCCATCTCGCGCGATCCGCTCGAAGGTGGCGCGCGCCTCCTCGGGATCCGCGTCGACCAGGGTGCGTCCCGCGCCGGCCTGGACGGCGATCGCGCTGAGGGCGTTGCCGACGACGTCGTGGACGTCGCGCGCGATGCGCACGCGCTCGCGCGCGGCGGCCTCGCCTGCCTCGGCGGCGCGCAGCTGCGCCAGGCGGCCGCACTGGTCGCGGACCTGCGCGAGCAGGCGGCGCTGCTCGCGGAGCAGGTCGGCGAGCAGGAGCGGCACGCCGATCACGCAGACGTTCGCGACGAGCTGGAACGCGCTCAGCGGCTCGCCCGCGGCGTCCGCGGCGGCGATCGACGCGAGCACGTCGCCGACGAGCGTGAACGTCCCGAGCGCGACCGCGTGCGGCGGTCGGTGAGGTAGACCGCGGCCGCGGCGATCAGCAGCGCCGAGAACCAGCCCGAGGTCGGCGGGTAGCCGAGCGCGGCGGCGACCAGCGCCGCCGTGAGCGCGATCACCGCCGACGCGACGGGCGCGCGCCGGCACGTCGCGGCGGGCAGCGTCATGAGAGCACGAGCACGACCGCGAGCGCGTCGATGTCCCGCCACGTCGCGTCGTCGGCGGCGCGCTGCAGAGCGAGGGTAAGCAGCCCGAGCCCCACGCCGGCCGCAGTCAGCACGAGGTCCGCGGCCGGCGCCGGACGCGTGGGGCGGCTGCGGCGAGCGGCGCATCGGAGCCATGCTCTCAGCCCGCGGCGGCGCCGTCCTCATCCCAAAGGCCCAGGCCGGCCACCCCTCCTGGCCCCCCTCGATGACCCCCATCGGCCGCTGCGCGGCGCGGGCCGTGGCGCAGGCTGGACGACCCCACCCAGGAGCCGTCCATGAGCAGCCTCGCCGCACCCACCAGCAGCGCCGAACCCGCCCGACCGCCGTCGGCCATGGTGCACCTCGACGACGTCGTGCGCGTCTTCGGGCGCGGCGACGGGCAGGTGCGCGCCCTCGACGGCGTCACGCTGTCGATGGCCCGCGGGACGTTCACCGCGATCATGGGCCCCTCGGGCTCGGGCAAGTCGACGCTCCTGCAGCTCGCGGCGGGGCTCGACCGGCCGACGCAGGGCCGCGTCCACCTCGACGAGCAGCGAGCTCGACGGGCTCGACGAGCGGGCGCTCGCCCGCCTGCGCCGCGAGCGGATCGGCTTCGTCTTCCAGTCCTTCAACCTGCTCGGCGCGCTGACCGCCGAGCAGAACGTCGCGCTGCCGGCCCGGCTCGCGGGCAGGCGGCTGCCGCGGTCGGTCGTCCGCGAGTCCTCGACCGCGTCGGGCTCGACGAGCGCCGCGGCCACCGACCGGCCCAGCTCTCGGGCGGCCAGCAGCAGCGCGTCGCCATCGCGCGCGCGCTCGTCGGCGAGCCCGAGCGTCATGTTCGCCGACGAGCCGACCGGCGCGCTCGACACGCGCGCCGGCCGCGCCGTGCTGGCGCTCCTGCGCGAGACGATCGACGAGACGGGCGGCACGCTGGTGATGGTCACCCACGACCCGTCCGCGGCCGCGTGGGCCGACCGCGTCGTGTTCATGGCGGACGGCCGGCTCGCCGGCGAGCTGCACGCTCCGACGGCCGAGCAGGTCGCCGAGCGCCTGACCGGACTGGGGGCCTGACATGCTGCGCATCTCGCTGCAGACGCTGCGCGCGCGCCGCGCCACGCTCGCCGGCGCGTTCGTCGCGATCTGGCTCGCCGTCACGCTCGCGTCCGCCACCGGACTGCTCATGGCCGGCGCGCTCGGGCCGCCGGGCGCCGGGCGCCTCGCCGCCGCCGACGCGGTGGTCCGCGCCGACCCGACCGTCACCATCGGCCGCGGCGAGGACGCCGAGGGCGTCGACGTCGTCCCCGGCCCGCGCCTGCCCGCGAGCGCGGTCGCGCGCGTCGCCGCCGTGCCCGGCGTCGCCCGCGCCGTCGGCGACATCGCCTTCCCCGCCGGCGCCTGGGACGCCGAGGGCCGCCACCTGGACGCCGACCGGCGCGGACCGGCTCGTCGGCCACGGCTGGGACAGCGCGGCGCTCACCCCGTACCACCTGACCGCGGGCCGGCGCCGGGCGGGCCGCGCGACGTCGTCGCCGACGTCCGGCTCGGCGCGCGCGTCGGCGCCACGCTGCGCGATCGTCGCGCCCGGCCGGAGACGCGCGCTACCGCGTCAGCGGCCTCGCCGACGCCCGCGGCGCCGGCGACGAGAGCCAGGCCGCCGTGTTCTTCCCGCCGCCGTCGCCGCCGCGCTGTCCGGCGCCCCGGGCGAGGTCGACGCGATCGGCGTGCATCGCCGAGCCCGGGACGTCGGCGGCCGCGCTGCGCAACCGGCTGCGCGAGCGCCTCGGCAACGGCGTCGAGGTCCTCGATCGCGCGCCACGCCGCCGACGCCGACGCCGGCGACCCGACCGCCGCGGACCGCGCGGGCCTGATCGCCATCTTCGGCGCGATGGGCGGCATCGCCGGTGCCGTCGCGCTGTTCGTCGTCGCCGGGACGTTCGCGCCTCGCGATCGCGCAGCGCCGGCGGGAGACCGCGGTGCTGCGCGCGCTCGGCGCGACGCCGCGCGCAGATCCGCCGGCTCATCGCCGGCGAGGCGCTGCTCGTCTCGCTGGTCGCCGGCGCGCTCGGGCTCGCTCGCGGGGCGCCCGCTCGCCGAAGCCATCGTCGACGTGCTCGCGGACCGCGGCGAGGTCGGACCGGCGTTCGCGCCGGCGCGACTCGCTGGTCCCGCTCGTCGGCGGCGCTCGGCATGGGCGTCCTGATCGCGCAGCTCGCGGTCGTCGCCGCCGCGCGCCGCGCCGGACGCATCCCGCCGGCCGACGCGCTGCGCGAGGTCGCGATCGAGCATCCGCGGCCCGGGCGTCGTGCGCGTCGCTCGCCGGCGTCGCGTGCCTGCGCGGCGGCGCGGCGATGTCGATGCTGTTCTCCGGCTTCTGGGCGATGGCGTTCGCCGTGCTCGGCGGGATCCTCCTCGCCATGGGCGTGGGGCTGCTCGGGCGCTGGCTGCTCGGGATCCCCGCCGCGCTGCTCGCCGCGCCGCTGCGCCGCCTCGGCGCGCCGGGGATGCTCGCCGGCACCGGCCTGGCGGCGAACCGCTGGCGGACCGCCGCGCTGGCGACGCCGATCGTGCTCGTCGCGATGCTCGCCGGCATCCAGGGCATCGTCGAGTCCAGCAACCAGCGCCACACGGAGGACGTCACGCGGCCCGGTCGACGCGCCGCGCACGTCGTCGTCGGCGCCGACGGCGCGCCGCTGCCCGCCGGCACCGCGGCCGCGGTCGCGCGGCTCGCGCGGCGTCGACGGCGTCGACCGCGATCGTGCCGACGGAGATCCACCCGCTCGCGGCGGGCTCGGCGAGCAGGGCCCGTGGCCGGCCGCCGGCGTGGGCGGACGCGGCGACGGCGACGCTCGATCCCGACGTGGTCGCGGGGATCGCTCGCGCGACGTCCGCGGCGACGCCGTCGCCGTCAGCCGCGTGTTCGCCGACGGCGGCGACCTGCGGGTCGGCGACACGGGTCGCGGTGCGGATGGCCGACACGGCGCGCGCGACGCTCGCGTGGCGGCGGTCTACGACCGCGCGGCCGGACTCGGCGACGTCCTGCTCGACCCGGCCGTCGCCCGGCGCCACGCGGCGTCCCGGCCGACACGGCGCTGTTCGTCGCCGGCGGCGCGGGGGCCGGGCGATCGCTGGCGCGCTACGCGGCCGCGCACCCGGGCATCGGCCGCTCGACCGCGGCGCGTACCTCGACACGGTCACGCGACCAACGTCGACGGCGCGTGGGGCGTCTGGCTGGTGGTCGGCCTCGCCGCCGCGTTCGCGGCGCTCGCGCTCGTCAACACGGCGGCGATGACCACGACGGAGCGCCGTGGCGAGCTCGCGACGATCCGGCTGCTCGGCGGCACGCCGGGCCAGGCGACGCGGATGGTCACGCTCGAGATGCTCCCGACCGTCGTCGTGGCGCTGGCGCGGGGGCGGCGATCGTCGCCGTCGCGGTCGCGGGCGTGCCGCGCGGCCTGACCGGCGTCCCGCTCGCGTGCCGCTCGAGCTCGCGGCGGCCCTGGCGGCCGGCGCCGCGGTCCTCGGGCTGCTGGCCGCCGGGTCACGACGCGGCTCGCGCTGCGGGCCTCGCCGGCGGAGGCGATGCGCGCGAAGGAGTGAGCGCAGGCACACCCGAGCGTGCCTGGAGGCGGCCCCGGACCGGGGCCGCCTCCGCACGATGCACGGTCGCTGCCGGAGGGTTGGGGCCTCGACCGGGCGCCGGCTCTCGGTCGCCTGCCCTCCTTGTATCGGGCGACGGCCCCGGGACGCATCGCGCCCACCAGATGGATGCCGCACTTGTCGTCGCCGAACGATCGCTCGAAGAATCGAGTGACGACGCCGAGGCCACAACGGTCTGCGCAAGCGCGCTCGCGCGATTGACGGATCAGAGCAGCGTCTACGCCGCCCCATCTCTCGTGCGGCTGTGAATCGGGAGGGCGCGGAGCTCCTAGGTCCCCGTTCAGAGGACCAGAGCACTCCGCGCCCAAGGAAGCCTGGCCGGGCGAACCGAATGCCCTAAAGGCCACGCATCCACTCTGTGCTCCTGCCCGAGTCGCGGCCGTTCCCGAACAACTTTGGCCGACGGCTGTCTTGATACGAACGCCGTTGAGGGACCGACACCGGCGCCAGGTGTGCGGGCGGCGTAGGTGGAGGGTCAGCTGCCGCTGCCCCGTAGGCGCGCCGCACGAGCGCCGGGGCGCGAGCAGCGCGCCGGCCGCCCAGGTGCTGCGGCCGGGCCGGACGCGCTGGGGCCACAAGCCCTCAGGGCAACGAGCGCGTTCGGTGCACGATGCCTGTGTCCGGCAGGCCCTACTTCGCAGAAACCCCCGCCGCAGCAGGGGTTTGGATGCCGGACTCGAACCCCCGACACGCGGATTATGATTCCGCTGCTCTAACCGACTGAGCTACTCCGGCGGGGAGGCGGAGTCTAGCGACGGTCGCGCACACGAGGACCTCATCGGTCAGGACTACGCACCGAGCTCGTCCTCGACGTAGACCCTGACGATCTCGTCGAAGTCGGCCTCCGCCGAGAAGCCGAGCGCTTGCGCGCGGCGGGTCTCGAACGCGCGCGGCCAGCCTGCCACGATGCGCGCGATCGTCTCGTCGGGCTCGTGGTGCACCCGGCGGACCGCATCCTCGCCGCCGACGCGGCGCAGCGCTTCGATCTCCTCGGCCACCGTCGCGGAGACGCCGGGCATCGTGAGGAAACGGCGATCGCCGAGGCCGGCCGTGTCCAGCGTCGCCGCGTGCAGCAGGAAGCCGATCGCTGCGCGCGGCGAGGCGAACCAGTGCCGCACGTCGGGCGACACCGGCAACACCGCGTCCTGACCGTTGAGCGGCTCTCGGATGATGCTCGAGAAGAACCCCGACGCAGCGAGGTTGGGCGTGCCCGGCCGCACGCAGATCGTCGGCAGGCGGATGGCGATGCCATCGACGAAGCCGCGGCGAGCATGGTCCGACAGCAGCAACTCGATCATCGCCTTCTGCGTCCCGTAGCTGGTGGCGGGCGTGGCGGCATGGTCATCGCCGATGACGTCCGGCAGCGGTGGCCCGAAGACGGCGATCGACGAGCTGAAGACCAAGCGCGGCCGGTAGCTGCGATCGCAGGCGCGGACGGCGTCGAGCAGCATGCGCGTCGCGTCGACGTTCACGCGGTAGCCCTTCTCGAGGTCCTCCTCCGCCTCGCCGGAGACCACCGCGGCCAGGTGGAAGATGACGTCGGGACGCCCCGCCACGATCGCGGCGGCCACCCCCGGCTCGGCCAGATCAGCCGCCGTGCTCTCGATGACGAAGCGCGAAGTCTCCGGCGGCGCGGCGACGACACGATCGACGAGCGTCAGCTGCGAGATGGGCTCGGATCCCAGCCGGCCGTCACGCACGAGCCGCTCGACGAGCTTGCCGCCCAGCATCCCCGCCGCGCCGAGAACCAGAATCCGCATCCGCTTCGGGCGCATCGTAGACGGAAGCGCCCGATTCATCGGTACCTTCCCGCGTCGGATGGCCGCCGCACTCGGATGGGGCGCGCTCGCAGCGTCGTCGCTCGTCATCGGTGCGCTGCTGGGACTCGCGCGAGACTGGCCCAGCAAGTCGATCGGGCTCGTGCTCGCGTTCGGGGCGGGTGCGCTCATCAGCGCCGTCAGCTTCGATCTCGCCGAGGAGGGCATCGACATCGGCGGCGGCGACTCCGTCGGCCTCGGGCTCGCGCTCGGCGCGCTGACCTACTTCACCGCCGACCGGCTCGTCGAGCGGATGGGTCGCCCCAAGCGCCACGGCGCGAAGGACGGCGGCACCGCGCCCGCCGGCGGGGACGCCGGGACGGGCCTGGCGCTCGGCGCGTTCCTCGACGGCATCCCCGAGCAGCTCGTGCTCGGCATCGGCATCGCCGCGGGCGAGGGCGTCAGCGTCGGGCTGCTCGTCGCGATCTTCATCTCCAACCTGCCCGAGGCGATCGGGTCCTCCACCGAGATGTCCCGCGCCGGGCGCGGCCGGGGCGCGATCATGCGGCTGTGGATCGCCGTCGCGGTCGTGTGCGCGCTCGCGACGGTGGCGGGATGGACGATCGCCGACACCGCGTCGGGCGACCTGCAGGCGACGATCGACGGGTTCGCCGCCGGCGCGCTGCTCGTGATGCTCATCGACTCGATGATCCCCGAGGCCGCGCGGCGCGCGGGCAACGTCGCGGGCCTGGTGACGGTGCTCGGCTTCGCGGTGGCTGCCGCGCTCTCGAACCTCGGCTGACGGCTGCTTACGTGTCGGCCATGACCACGATGCGCAAGATCCGCCAGGACGAGCTCGGCGGGCCCGAGGTCCTGCACGTCGTCGAGGTGCCGATCCCCGTGACCGGGATGCTCGTGGAGCCCGACCGGGCCGGGATCGAGGCGGTCGCGGCGCTCGCAGCCGACGGCCGGCTGAAGGCCGACGTCGCGCAGACCTTCCCGCTCGAGGAGGCGTCGCGCGCGCACGACCTCGGCGAGCGGGGCGCGATCGGCGGCGGCAAGCTCGTGCTCACCCCTGGGAGCTGAGCGCCCGGGCCCGGCGCATCGCGCGCGCCATGTCCAGGGTCCCGCCCGCGATCGGCAGGCGGTGGCGGTGGCGCGCGGTCCGCAGCAGCACCGCGCGCAGCGTCGGTGCGTCGAGGCTCGGCGCGGCCGCCGACATGAGCGCCGCCGCCCCGGCGACGGTCGCCGCGGCGAGCGAGGTCCCGCTGCGGCGCTCGTAGCCGCCGCCCATCGCGGTGGACAGGATCTCGTCCCCGGCGGCGGCGATGTCGACCGTGCGAGGGCCGAGGTTGGACATCTTCGTGAGCCTGCCGTCGCGCCCCGTCGCGGCGACCCGGACGAGGTTCGGGAACGCGAAGGAGGCCGGGTACTCCGGTGCGGTGTCGATGTCGTGGCCGCCGTTGCCGGCCGCGCAGACCACGAGCACCCCCGCGTCGCTGGCGGCGCGCACCGCGTCCTGCAGGTACGCCCCGGGGTCGGTCCCCGCCAGTGCCAGCAGCACGATGTCCGCGCCGTGCGCGACGGCGTAGCGGATGCCGTCGGCGATCGCCGCCGACGGGGCCGACGCGCCCGCATCCACGACCTTGATCGGCATGATCCGGGCACGCCACGCGACGCCCGCGACCCCGATCCCGTTGTCGCCGCGGGCGGCGACGACCCCGGCGAGGCTCGTCCCGTGACCGTTGTCGTCGCTCGGGTCGGCGTCGCCGCCGATCATGTCCCAGCCGTGGACGTCGTCCACGTGGCCGTCCCCGTCGTCGTCGACGCCGTTGCCCGGCACCTCGTGCGGGTTCGTCCACAGGTTGGCGACGAGATCCCGGTGCGTCATGTCGACCCCGGTGTCGACGATCGCGACCGTGACCGGCGCGCCACGGGCGAGGCCCCACGCGCGCGGCGCACCCATGACGCCGTCGTGCGACAGCTGCCACTGCTGGGCGAAGCGAGGGTCGTCGGGGATGCGCGTCGTGGGCCGCGTCGGCTGTGCCGTCGCCGGCATCGCAGCGCAGGCGAGGACGACCACCATCAACGTCACCGGCGCGCGGCATCCGTGCACGCGTGTTGGCTACCCGCGCCCACCTCCGCGAGACTGGCTGCACGGAAATGCGAGCGGGAGGACGCCTGAACATGAACGCAGAGGTCATCAACCCCTGGACCTGGCAGGAGCAGTACGGGTTCGTGCACGGCGTCGCCGTCCCCGGCGGCGCGCGGACCGTGTACGTCGCCGGTCAGGCCGCCGTGGACGACCAGGGCGCGCCCACCCACGCCGGCGACATGATCGCCCAGGTCGGGGCATCGCTGGACAACATCGAGGCCGTGCTGGGCAAGGCCGGGATGACGCTCGCCAACGTCGTCCGGCTCAACATCTTCACGACCGACATCGACGCCTTCTTCGGCGCGCACCCCTCGCTCGTGGCGCGCCTGGACGAGGCCGGCTGCAAGCCCGCGTCGACGCTCCTGGGCGTGTCGCGGCTCGCGTTCCCGGAGATGCTGGTCGAGCTGGAGGCGACCGCGGTCGGCTAGACCGGCTAGACGACCACGCCGAGGCGGGCGGAGTCGATCCGCTCCCAGTCGACGTCGACGCCCAGCCCGGGCGCCGTCGGCGCGTGCAGGTAGCCCTCGCCGTCGATGTGCAGCGGCTCGGACAGCCCGTAGCTGAGGTGCTCGAGGCTGTGGTCGCCCGCGCGGTTGAACGCGAGGACCTCGAACCAGTCGCAGTTGGGGATCGCCATGACCAGGTGCGCCGTCGGCGACGTTGTTCATCGCGTTGTACGCGTCGTGGACCTCGCACTTCATGTGGAACGCCTCGGCGAGGTGGGCGATCTTCATCATCCCGGTGATCCCGCCCTTGATGACGACGTCACCTCGGAGCATGTCCGTCGCCTGCTCCGTGATCCACTGCGGCAGCGCGTAGAGCCCGCCGAGCGTCAGCTCGGTGGCGAGGATCGGGATGTCGAGGTGCTGGGCGAGCTTGCGGCAGCCGTAGATGTCCTCGGCCGGCAGCGGGTCCTCGTACCACGTGAAGCCGAGCTCCTCGATGGCGCGGCCCACGGTCAGCGCCTCCGCGTAGCTGTACGCCCAGCTCGCGTCGAGCATGAGCGCCATCGTCCCGCCCACCGCCTCGTGCACGGCGATGCAGCCGTCGATGTCGGCCTGCACCGGTGCGACCTCCGGGCTCACCGCGTAGGGCGCGGTCGGCGGGTGCAGCTTGTAGCCCTTCCAGCCCTGCTCGCGCCAGTAGATCGCCTCCTCCGCGTAGTCCTCGGCGCGCGGGTGCAGCCCTGACGAGAAGTACACGGGGATCTTGTGCCGGTGCGTGCCCAGGAGCCGGTGCACCGGCAGCCCGGCGACCTTGCCGGCGATGTCCCAGAGGGCGACGTCGACGGTCCCGATCGCCGACGGGTCGACGTAGCGCGCCCGCCCGTGCATCCGCGACCACAGCGCGCCGATGTCCAGCGGGTCCTCGCCGAGGAGCAGCGGCTTGAGGAACGTCAGGATCTGCTTGGCCACCGCCTCGGGGCCCGGGCCGGGCAGGCTCAGGAAGTTGTGCCCCTCGACGCCCTCGTCCGTCGTGATCGTCAGCACGCCCATGGGCAGGCGGCCGTCCCTGACGCCGAACACCGCGAGCGTGTCGGAGCGACGGTCGTGCAGGACGATCCTGACGTCGGTGATGCGCATCCGCTAGGGCGTTGTCCCGGCCGGCGGCTGCTGCGACTGCCAGGCCTCCTCGACACCGTGGAGGTGCGTCCGCATCGCCCCCCGTGCCGCCTCCGGGTCGTGCGCGGCGATGGCGTTGACGACCGCCCGGTGCTCGCCCAGGACCTTCGCGTGGCTGTGCTCGAGCGCGAGGGTCGCGCGCCGGTTCTCCAGCAGCGCGCCCGCGATCGAGTCCAGCAGCACCAGGTAGAGCTCGTTGTGGGCCGACGTCGCGATCGCGCGGTGGAAGTCCACGTCGAGCTGCGACGCCGCCGCGACGTCGTCGCCGGCTGCGACCCACCGGTCCATGAGGCTCTCGAGCTGCGCGATCTCCGCGTCGGTGCTCCGCTCCGCGGCCAGGGCGGCCACGTGCGTCTCGAGCATCATCCGGACCTCGTGGACCTTGGCGAAGTCGATCGTGCTCTCGCCGCGCAGGAGCAGCGACATCGCCTCGGTCACGGACGCCGTGTCCATCGCGATGACGCGGACGCCACGCCCGGACTGGACCTCGACGACGCCGCGCGTCGCGAGCGCGCGGATCGCCTCGCGGATCACGGTGCGCGAGACGCCGAACTGGTCGCCCAGCTCACGCTCGGAGGGGAGGATGTCGCCCTCGCGGAACCGCCCCGCGACGATCGCCTCGAGGAGCTGCTCGGCGATCGTGTCGGACAACCGGGGCATGCGCCCCACGCGGTCGAATGTGACTGGTTCGGTCATCAGTGGAAGGTTCCCTCATTCTAGTGTCGCGGCACCTGGTATACCATATGCTGGCCTGCTTGACATGCCAGTAGGTGTCGGGTTAGATGGCGGCTCGGTGGCCTGTCTGTCCGTGCGTTGAGGAGAGTGACGCACGGCGCCGTCGGACCGCCGCGGGTGAGAAGCGGTGCTCGCGAGGTGGGATCCCGCACGCCGTGAACCGGAGAGCGAGGGGGAGAGGCGTTCACATGAAGGCGTCATCTGTTGGAAGCCGCCTGCTGCTGCTGGCCCTGGCGTGTCTGGGTGCCGCAGTCCTTGCAGCGTGCGGCTCGGACTCGTCGTCGGACGACGCGTCCGGCGGATCTGGTGGCTCGACCACCAAGACGACCGAGGCGTCGGGCGGCGGTTCCGCCAACGTCGACGGCGAGGCCCTCTGGGCCAAGGGCGGCTCCGGCGAGTGCGGGAGCATCGAGAACTTCGTCGACTACGTGTGCGGCAAGCCGGGCGAGGCCGACGCGAGCAAGCCACCGGTGAAGATCGGCTGGGTCAACAACCAGGGCGGCTCGATCGTGTCACTCGGCCCGCAGGCGACGGACGCCGCGCAGATGGCCGTCGACTGGGTCAACAAGTACGGCGGCGGCATCGGCGGCCGCAAGCTCGAGCTCGTCCCCTGCTACGTCAAGAACTCCGAGGAGGAGGGCAAGGCGTGCGCTGACAAGTTCCTCGCCGACAAGGACATCCACATGATCAGCTACGGGTCGGTCGGGCCCGGAGCGAACACGATCAACGCGGCGATCAAGAGCTCGGGCGTCCCGGTCATCGAGGGCTTCGCGATCAACGCGTCGGACACGCAGAGCACCCAGCACTTCATCCTGTTCACGGCCTCGCCCTTCGACTACTACGCGTGGGGCACGCTCGGCCGCGACATCATGAAGGCCAAGAAGGCGGCCATGGTGTACCCGCAGGGCACCGGCTTCCAGAACTCCGCGAAGGCGGCGGAGACCGCCATCCGCGAGGTCGGCATCCCGATCAAGAGCGTGGGCTACGACCCCGACTCGACGAACCTCGTCGGCGCGCTCGTCGCGGCCGGCGCCCAGGGGGCCGACATGGTCGTCAACGTCGGCGGCACGCCGGCGACGTGCGTCGCGATCGACAAGGGCCTGCGGCAGCTGAAGGTGTCCGAGGAGAAGGTCGTCGGCGACTTCTCGTGCGCCCTGGAGTCCGAGAAGGAGGCTTACGGCGGCGACATCCCGAACTGGATCTTCGGGCAGGCGCAGTCCGGTGACGGCCTCACCGACAGCCCGACGGGCAAGCAGTACCTCGCGGCGCTGGAGGCCTTCGGCGCGGAGAAGAACCGCCCGGACGTCTGGTACTCGGGCATGTTCGGGACGATGCTCACGATCGCCCAGACCCTGAACAAGGTCGGGCCCGACAACATCAGCCCGGACACGATCAAGGCCGAGATCAAGAAGTGGCGCGGTCCGCTGCTCCTCGGCCAGCCGGAGCCCTACTGCGGCAAGTACCCGAGCGCTCCCGCCAACTGCGGCGGCGGCGACCGGTTCTTCCGCTACGACGGCGAGAACAAGTGGACGCCGCTCAGCGAGTGGAGCGACGTGCCCATCGAGCTTCAGAAGAAGCTCAACGCCAAGGGCGTGTAGCGACGACGAAGCGCTGATCCCCACGGGCCGGCCGGAACGGAGCGTTCCTCCGGTCGGCCCGCGGACAGCCCTCGGATCGAGAGACCATGAAGGAAATCCTCCAGTTCTCCCTGCTGGGCCTCGGTGAAGGCTCGCTGATCGCCGGCGTGGCGATCGCCCTCGTCCTGTTCTATCGCGGCTCGGGCGTGATCAACCTCGCGACCGGCGCGATCGCGATGATCACCGGGTACGCGTACTGGGCCCTCACGACGGGCCAGTTCGGCTTCACGTTCAGCACCGGCCCGGCGCTGGTGGCCGCGTTCCTGGTCGCCGTCGCGCAGGGGCTCATCATGGAGTTCGGCGCGTTCCGGCCCCTCCGCGCCGCTCCGCCGCTCGCCAAGCTCATCGCGACGCTCGGCTTCTTCCTCTTCGCGCAGGCGGCCGTGCTCCTGGCCTTCGGCCCGGACGACAAGAGCGAGCCCGCGATCCTGCCGCAGGGCGCGGTCACCATCTTCGGTGCGCCGGTCGGCTACGACCAGCTCATCCTCGCCGGCATCGTGATCGTGGTGGCGGCCGCACTGGCCGCCGTCTACCGCTGGACCGGGTTCGGCATCCGCACCCGCGCCTCCGCGGAGAACGAGGTCTCGGCGATGTACGTCGGCCTGTTCCCGCAGACGCTGTCGCTCATCAACACGCTCATGGGCTCGGTGATCGCCGGCATGCTCGGCGTGCTCGCGGCGCCGCTCATCACGCTGAACTCGACGACGTTCCCGCTGCTCGTGGTCCCGGCCCTCGCGGCCGCGCTGTTCGCGCGGTTCACGTCCTTCGGCATCGCCTGCGCCGTCGGCCTCGCGCTCGGCGCGATGCAGAACGTCATCTACTACCTGTCGACGCTGTCGTGGTTCCCGACGAGCAACGACACGGCGATCGGCGGCGTCAACGACCTCGTCATCTTCCTGCTCATCGTCCTGGCGATGTTCTGGCGGGGCGGCAAGCTGCCCGGCCGCGGCGACCTCGTCGAGCAGCGCCTGCCGGAGGTCCCGAAGGCGACGAACATCGGCCGGTGGGCGCTCATCGCCCTCGCGGTCGGCGTCGTCGCGCTCACGGTGTTCCCCTACGGCCTGCGTCAGGCGCTCATGACGTCGATGATCGGCGCGGTCCTCGCGCTGTCGCTCGTCGTCATCACCGGCTTCGTCGGCCAGGTGTCGGTCGTGCAGCTCGCCCTGTCGGGCGGGTGCGGGTTCGTCATGTCGCATCTCATGGTGAAGGCCGGGCTCGGCTTCCCGCTCGCGCCGATCATCGGCGTGCTCTTCACGACGGTGCTCGGCATCCTCATCGCGGTCGGGGCGCTGCGCGTCCGCGGCGTCCAGCTGGCGGTGGTGACGCTCGCCGCGGCGGTGGCCATGACGAGCTTCTGGTTCATCAACCCCGACATCGGGGCGGGCCTCAGCGGTGCGCCGATCGACCCGCCGACGATCTTCGGCATCAACCTCGGCGCCGACGCGGCGTTCCGCGGGCTGGACGGCCAGCGTCCGAGCCCGATCCTCGGCTACGGGATCCTCTCGGTCACGATCGTCGCCTGCCTGTTCGTCGCGAACCTGCGGCGCAGCGGCCTCGGGCAGCGCATGCTCGCGGTGCGCTCCAACGAGCGCGCGGCGGCGGCCGTCGGCATCAACGTCGCGCGCACGAAGATCGCCGCGTTCGGGATGAGCTCGTTCATCGCGGGCGTCGCCGGAGCGATGTACGCGTACAACTTCGGCTCCGTCTCGGCGATCCGCTTCAGCGCGATCACCGCCTTCACGGTCATCGCGTTCGCCTACGTCGGCGGCATCACGATGGTCACGGGCGCGCTCATCGCCGGCATCTACGCCACGAGCGGCCTGGGCGACTACGTCACCCAGAACTGGATCGGCATCTCCGGCGTCTGGCTGCTGCTGTTCGGCGGCTGGGCCGTGCTGTCCACCGTCGTCTTCATGCCCGAGGGCATCGCCGGCGGCCTGCGCAAGAAACGGCTGGCCAAGCAGCGCCAGAAGGAGCAGGCCGCCGCGGCCGGTGGTGTCGCCGCGGTCGCTGCGAGCGCCGGGGGCGCCCCCGCGCCCGCGCTCGCGACCGGACATCGGAACGAGGAGCGCATCGAGCGATGAGCAGGATCCTGACGACGCACACGGGGAGCCTGATCCGGCCCGCCGAGCTCCGGCCGTTCCTGTGGGCCGTCGAGCGCGGCGAGCCCTACGACGCCGACGCGTTCCATCGCGCGCTGCGGCCCGCCGTGAAGGACGTCGTGCGCAGGCAGGCGGAGGCCGGCATCGACGTCGTCAACGACGGCGAGTTCGGGAAGATCAGCTGGATCACGTACCTCTACGACCGCGTCGGGGGCATCGAGACGCGGCTGAAGCCCTACGAGGGGCGCGCGGTCCTCGATCTCGTCCCGGCGAGCGTCGACCGCGAGAAGTACGGCGAGGAGGCGGTGTTCCAGGAGGTCTGGCGGTTCGCGGACTTCTGGACCGAGGACTACTCCGCGAGCGGCGAGGGCACGACGTGGGCCTGCACCGGGCCGATCGTCTACGACCCGGCCGAGAACGACGTCCAGCTCGCGATCCTCCGGGAGGCCGTGGACGAGGTCGACGTGACCGACGCGTTCGTCACGGCGGTCTCGCCGGCGAGCCTGTACTGGATCTCCAACGAGCACTACCCGACCGAGCGCGACTTCGTCTTCGCCGTCGCCGACGCGCTCGGCCAGGAGTACCGGGCGATCGTCGACGCGGGGTTCGTCCTGCAGGTCGACGACGCCGTCATGTGGCACAAGCTCGCCACGATCAAGATGGCGGGCGGCGGGTTCGCCGACTACCGCGAGTGGGCGGAGCTGCGCGTCGAGGCGATCAACCGCGCGCTGGAGGGCATCCCGCAGGATCGCGTCCGGTACCACATCTGCTCGAGCAGCGGGCACGGTCCCCACACCGTCGACCCGGGGATCGACGAGGTCCTCGAGTTCGTGCTCGCGGTCAACGCGGGCGCGTACCTCGTCGAGCAGGCGAACGTCCGGCACGAGCACGAGTGGACCGTCTGGAACGACATCCCACTCCCGAGCGACAAGGTGCTCGTGCCGGGCGTCGTCACCCATCACACCGAGGTGGTCGAGAACCCCAAGCTCGTCGCCCAGCGGCTCGAGCGGATGGCGGCGATCCTCGGTCCCGAGCGCGTGATGGGCGGCACCGACTGCGGCTTCGCGCAGGCCGCCACCACCCGCCGTGTCCCGGAGTGGACGCAGTGGGCGAAGCTGCGCTCGCTCGCCGAGGGCGCGGCGCTGGCCAACGAGGCCGTCACCGCTTCGGCCTGAGGGAGCCATGTCCAAGATCCTCACCACTCACGTGGGCAGCCTCATCCGGCCGGACGCGCTCACGCCCTATCTCGAGAAGATCACCGACCGCGAGCAGTACGACCGGGCGGGATTCGACGCCGAGCTGACCACGTCGGTCGCCGACATCGTGCGCCGCCAGGCCGACATCGGCCTCGACCTCATCGACGACGGCGAGTTCAGCAAGGTCAGCTGGATCACCTACTTCTACGACCGCGTGAGCGGGATCGAGGAGCGGGCGATCGACCTGGCCGGCATGAACCAGCTCCCCGCCGACCTCGACCGCGAGGCGTTCGCCGAGTACTACGAGGGCCACGACACCGTCCAGGCGATCGAGGTCGGCAAGCGCAGCGACCTCGTCGAGCACGGCGAGCACGCGGGCGGCACGGCGTCGACGGGCAAGGGCATCCAGTGGGTGTGCACGGGCCCGATCACCTACGACGGCGCCTCCGTGCAGCGCGACATCGACAACCTCCAGGCGGCGCTGGGCACGGTCGACGTCACCGACGGCTTCCTCCCGGTCGTCGCGCCCGCGAGCGCGTACTGGCTGGAGAACGAGTTCTACGAGAGCGACGAGGCGTTCGTCTGGGCGCTCGCCGACGCGCTGAGCGTCGAGTACCGCCAGATCGTCGACGCCGGGCTCATGCTCCAGGTCGACGACGCCGTCATCTGGCACGAGCTCGGGACGCTGCGCCTGAAGGGCAGGTCGACCGAGGACTTCATGCGCTGGGCGAAGGTGCGGATCGAGGCGACGAACCACGCGCTGAAGGGGATCCCGCCCGAGCGTGTCCGCTACCACGTCTGCTGCGGCAGCTGGCACGGCGCCCACACGACCGACCCGGAGCTGTCGGAGGTCATCGACCTCGTCCTCGCGGTCAACGCCGGCGCGTACCTCTTCGAGCAGGGCAACCCCGCCCACGAGCACGAGTGGACGATGTGGCGGGACATCGACCTGCCGGACGACAAGATCCTCGTGCCGGGCGTCGTGACGCACCACACGCACGTCGTCGAGCATCCCGAGCTCATCGCCCAGCGGCTCGTGCGCCTGGCGGAGATCGTCGGGCCGGAGCGCGTGCAGGCGGGCACGGACTGCGGCTTCGCGCAGAGCGCGCTGACCCGGCGGGTGCCGGAGTGGACGCAGTGGGCCAAGCTCGAGGCGCTCGTCGAGGGCGCCCGGATCGCGAGCGAGCGCATGTCCGGCCTGCGGGCGGTGGCGTAGTGCGCTTCTCCGTCGGGCAGTTCACGACGCCGCGGCTCTCGTTCGCCGAGAGCCTCGTCACGTACCGCGAGGCGGGCGCCGAGGGCATCGGCATCGACGCGTCCCTCGCCCTGAAGGACCCCGCCGACGACCTCGCGCGGTTCCGCGAGAGCGGCCTGCAGGCGACGTTCTGCATGCCGTCGACGAACAGCCCGTTCGCCGGCAAGCTCGACGAGGGCGAGCGCGACCCGGCCGTCCGGACCCGGATGATGTGCGACGCCGTCCGCGACATGGCGCGCTACGAGCCCGTGTGCCACGTGCTCGGGACGGGACCGTTCTCGGACCCCGACGCGGACTGGGCGACGGCGGTCGCCTCGCTGCGGCAGGCGATCCGCGTCGCGGCCGACCTGGGCCAGAGCGTGGCCTTCGAGCCGCTGCACTCCTCGCTCGGGCCGGAGTGGTCCTACCTCACCGACCTCCCGACGACCCTCAAGCTCATCGAGGACATCGGCGAGCCCGACGTGGGCGTCCTGTTCGACGTCTGGCACCTGTGGGACACGCCGGACGTCAAGGAGGTCCTCGCCGCCAACGTCGACCTCGTCTACGGCGTGCACGTCGACGACTGGCGCGACCCGACCCGCAGCTGGGCGGATCGCGTGCTGCCCGGCGACGGCATCGCGGACGCCGCGGGGCTGCTCGCGGTCCTGCGCGAGGGCGGCTACGACGGCTGGCTGGAGCTGGAGATCTTCTCCGACGACGGCCTCATGGAGGACGACTTCCCGGACTCGCTGTGGCGCGGTGACCCGGTCGAGCTCATCCGACGCGGCCGCGAGCGCGTCCTCGCGGCCTGGAACGCAGATCGACAGACGATGGGAGCAGGATGACCGCTGGAACCCCCGTGCTGAGCGAGGTCTCGCGCCTCTGCCTCGGCGGCAACGTGTTCGGCTGGACGATGTCCGAGGCCGAGTCCTTCGACGTCCTCGACGCGTTCGTGAACGGCGGCGGCAACTTCGTCGACACCGCCGACTCCTACTCGCTCTGGGTCGACGGGCACGTCGGCGGCGAGTCCGAGGCGATCATCGGCAACTGGATGGCGTCGCGCGGCAACCGCGACGACGTCGTGATCGCGACGAAGTTCGGCCAGGTGCTCGGCGTGAAGGGCGACGCCGTCACGAAGGCCGTCGACGACTCGCTGCGCCGGCTGCAGACCGACCGCATCGACCTGCTCTACGCGCACATCGACGACGAGTCCGTCCCGCTCGAGGAGACGCTCGGCGCGATGAACGAGATCGTGAAGGCGGGCAAGGCGCTGACGATCGCCGCCTCCGGCTACTCGGCGGCGCGGCTCGCCGAGGCGCTGGCGATCTCCGACCGCGAGGGCTGGGCGCGCTACGAGGCGCTGCAGCCGCACTACAACCTCATCGAGCGCGACGCCTACGAGGGCGAGCTGGAGGAGCTGTGCCGCCGCGAGGGGCTGGCGTGCATCCCGTTCTTCTCGCTCGCGCGCGGGTTCCTCACCGGCAAGTACCGGCCCGGGCAGGAGGCCGAGACCAAGCGCGGCGGCTTCGCGTGGACGGAGGAGTGGGACGACCGCTCGCGCGCCGTCATCGCGACGCTCGACGAGGTCGCGGCCGCGCACGGCACGACCGTCGCCGCGGTCTCGCTGGCATGGCTCGCGCAGCAGCCGAGCGTCCTGTCGCCGATCGCGAGCGCGCGGACGCCCGGGCAGCTCAGCGACCTGCTGCCGATGCTCGAGCTGGAGCTCACCGACGACGAGCTGGCGAAGCTGCAGGCGGCCGGGGCATGAGCTCGGGCGACCGCAACCTCGTGCTGTGGGCCGGCTGCGTGATGAAGCGCGACCTGTTCGCGCGGGCCGAGGCCGCGGTCGCCGGCGGCTTCTCCTGCATGTCGGTCATCTGCGGCGACCTCGTCGCCCACGAGCGCGCCGGTGGCTCGGTGCGCGAGCTGGCGCGCGAGCTCGAGACGCGCGGCGCGCCGATCCCGATCCTCGACCCGTTCCTGGCCTGGTACCCGGGGTGGACGGGGACGCAGATGACCGGCTTCCAGGGCGACTCGCAGAACATCGACGCCGACACGGTGCTGCGCTACGCGGAGGAGGTCGGGGCGCGATCGCTCTCCGTCCTCACGCCGTTCCACGGCACGCCGGCGCCGCGCGAGCAGGTCCTCGACGCGCTCGGGCGCTTCGCCGACCGGGCCGCCGCGATCGACCTGCGGCTGCACATCGAGGTCATCCCGACGTCGATGTCGCCGGACCTGGCGAGCGGCTGGGACATGGTGCAGGGCGTCGGGCGCGAGAACGTCGGCCTCGTCCTCGACACGTTCCACCTCGGCCGCAGCGGCACGACGGCGGAGGAGCTGTCGGCCATCCCCGGGGACCGCATCTTCCACGTCCAGCTCTGCGACGCGCCGCGCGAGCCGCGCATGGCCGACTACTTCGAGGAGGCCGTGACGATCCGCGACTTCGCGGGCGACGGCGAGCTCGGGGTGCTCGAGATGGCGCGGTGCCTGGACGAGATGGGGGCGCTGAACGACGTCGGGCCCGAGGTGTTCTCGGCCGAGATCGACGCGATGACCCCGGCCGAGGTGGGGCAGCTCTGCCGGGCGAAGACGGACCACTTCCTTGCGGCGGTCGGGGGGGCATATGAGCGGAGTGCTTGAGACGCAGGGCCTGTCGGTGAGCTTCGGCGGCGTGCACGCGCTCGTCGACGTCGACCTCGAGGTGCCCCAGGGCATGCTGGTCGGGCTCATCGGCCCCAACGGCGCCGGCAAGACGACGTTCATCGACGCGATCAGCGGCTTCGTCGGATGCCGCGGCAAGATCGTGCTCGGCGGCAAGGACATCTCGCGCGCGCGCCCGCACGTGCGCGCGGACATGGGTCTCGCGCGGACGTGGCAGAGCATCGAGCTCTTCGACGACCTGACCGTCGAGGAGAACCTCGAGGTCGTGGCCAAGCCGGAGTCGATGTGGTCGGTGGTCAAGGAGGTCGTCGGCCGCAGTGCGGCGGCGACGTCGACCGCGATGGAGGTGCTCACCCGCGTCGGCCTCCAGGACGTCGCGGACGCGATGCCCAGCGACCTGTCCCAGGGCCAGCGCAAGCTCGTCGGCGTGGCCCGCGCGCTGGCCTCCGAGCCGCAGCTCGTGTGCATGGACGAGCCCGCCGCCGGGCTCGACACGGCCGAGAGCGAGGCGCTCGGCCACCAGCTGCGCGCGAGCGTCAGCGACTCGATGGCGATGCTGCTCGTCGACCACGACATGGGGCTCGTGCTCGGCGTGAGCGACTACGTCTACGTCCTCGAGTTCGGCAAGGTCATCGCGCACGGCAAGCCGGACGACGTCCGCAGCGACCCGGCGGTCATCGCCGCGTACCTGGGCAGCGGCAACGTGAAGCAGATCCAGGAGGAGATCCGGGAGGAGTCGACGTGAGCGATCCGATCCTCGCGATCGAGGACATGACGTCCGGCTACGACAACGCCGCGGTCGTGCGCGACATGAACCTGACCGTCGCGCCGGGCGAGGTCGTCGCGCTGCTCGGCGCCAACGGCGCGGGCAAGACCACGACGCTGCGCACCATCTCGGGCGTGATCCGGCCGATGGCGGGCGACGTGCGCTTCGCGGGCGAGGACATGGTCTCGATCTCGCCGCCGATGCGCGCCCGCATGGGCATCGCCCACGTGCCCGAGGGCCGCGGGATCTTCTTCGGCCTCACGGTCGCCGAGCACTTCCGCCTGACGTACCGGGGCGAGCAGCTCGAGCCGGAGATCGCCTACAGCTACTTCCCGGCGCTGCGCGAGCTGCAGAACCGGCGGGCGGGCCTCCTGTCCGGCGGCGAGCAGCAGATGCTGGCGGTCGGCCGCGCGCTCGCGCGCCGTCCGAAGGTCCTCCTGCTCGACGAGCTCAGCCTCGGCCTGGCGCCGGTCATCGTCGAGCGGCTGCTGCCCGTCGTGCGCAAGTTCGCCCTGGAGGACGGCTGCGCCGTCCTGCTCGTGGAGCAGCACGTCAACCTCGCGCTGGAGGTCGCCGACCGCGGCTACATCCTGTCGCACGGCGAGGTCATGGCGCACCGCAGCGCCGAGGAGCTCCGCGGCGACCAGGGTCTGCTCGTGGCGAGCTACCTGGGCGAGCAGCAGGCGACGCCGGACGTCATCGCGTCAGACTGACGCCCATGGGGACGATCGAGACGGCGCGCGGCCCGATCGCGAGCGATCGGCTGGGGCCGACGCTCATGCACGAGCACGTCTTCGTCATCGATCTCGCGCTCGAGGCGAGCTTCGACACGGACTTCGACGAGGAGCCCGCCGTCGTGAACGCGGTGCGGCGGCTCACCGAGCTGAAGGCCGCGGGCATCGACACGATCGTCGACCCGACGGTCCTGGGCATCGGGCGCAACCCGCCGCTCGTGCAGCGCGTCGCCGAGCAGGTCGACCTCAACATCGTCCTGGCGACGGGGGTCTTCACGACGAACGAGCTGCCGCAGTACTTCCACTACCGCCACATGCTGCGACCGCCGGAGCAGGGCGACGTGCTCGTCGAGCTGTTCGTGCGCGACATCCGCGAGGGGATCAAGGGGACCGACGGCGCCAAGGCCGCGATCCTGAAGTGCGCGATCGACACGCCCGGGCTCACGGCGGACGTCGAGCGCGTGCTGCGCGCGACGGCCGTCGCGCATCGCGAGACGGGCGTGCCGATCACGACGCACACCGACGCCGCCGGCCGCGGCGGCCTGGAGCAGCAGCGGATCCTCGCCGAGGAGGGCGTCGACCTGTCGCGCGTGATCATCGGCCACTGCGGCGACACGGGCGACATCGACTACCTCGAGGAGCTCCTGCGCAACGGCTCGCTGCTCGGGCTCGACCGGTTCGGCGCCGACCGCTACATGCCCGTCGACGACCGCATCGCGATGGTGCTCGAGCTCTGCGAGCGCGGCTGGGCGGACCGGCTGACCCTGTCCCAGGACGCGGACACCTTCAACGTCCTGTTCGCGCCCGAGTGGGCGAAGCAGACCCATCCGCGCTGGCGCTACGAGCTCATCCCGCTCGAGGTGCTGCCGGAGCTGCGCGAGCGCGGGATGCCGGAGGAGACGATCCGGACGATGATGGTCGACACGCCGCGCCGGCTGCTCGACCACCCGGGTGGATACTGAGCGGGTGGAGCTCGTCGCGATCGGCCATGTGCAGTCGCCGCTGACGGACCGCGCGTCCGCGCCGAAGCAGGGCGACGAGGGGGCACCGGAGGCATGGGTCGTGTTCGAGCCGAACATGGGCGAGGCGCTCTCCGGACTGGCGGCCGGCGACGACGTCCTGCTGCTCACGTGGCTGGACCGGGCCGACCGCGCCGTCCTGAGCGTCCATCCCCGCGACGACCGCTCGCGCCCGACGACGCGGCGTGTTCGCGACGCGGTCGCCGGACCGCCCGAACCCGATCGGGCTGCACCGCGTGCGCGTGGTGGAGGTCGACGGCCTGCGGCTGCGGGTGCACGACCTCGAGGCGCTCGACGGGACCCCGGTCGTCGACGTCAAGCCCGTGCTGCGGGACGCCGGCGAGCGCTAGAGCCGCGCCGGGCCCTCCGAGCCGAGCGCGTACTCGTCCAGCGCGACGCGGCCGGCGGCCCACGCCTCCAGCACCGGCGTGACGATCCGCCACGCCTCCTCCGCCTCGTCCGCGTGGACCGACAGCGAGCTGTGGCCGCCGAGGACCTCGCCCAGCACGCGGGCGTAGGCGGGCGGCTCGCCCTCGCCGAGGCGGTCGACCTCGATGCGGTCCTCGCCGCCGCCGCGGCGGTGCACGACGACGCCCTTGTACCCCTGGGCCAGCCCCTTGCCCGCCCGCATCCGGAAGCGCGTGTCGCGCCAGCCCGGCAGGTCGACCTCCAGCAGGACCTCGGCGAAGGTCTCGGTCCCGCGCGCCGGGTCCACGCCCTCCTCCTGCGCGTATCCCGCGTAGCGCGCCCGGCGGGAGCGCAGCGGGTCCGGGGCGCGGGTGGCGCGCAGCGCGACGGCCCGGTCCTCGGGCGAGACGACGAGCGCGAGGAGCTGGAGCATGTGGTTCTGCAGGACGTCGCGCAGCGCGCCCGCCTGGTCGTAGAACCCGGCGCGGCCCTCCAGCGCGAGCGTCTCCTCCCACAGGATCTCGACCTCCTCGGCCCCCTGCGCGTCGAGGTCGACGACGTCCTGGGTCCGCGGCATCCCGAGGACGTGGTCGACCCGGAAGGCGTGGTCGGTCGCGTCCGCGAGCATCGCGTTGAGCTCGACGGCGCGGTGCAGGTCCTCGCCGAACGGCTTCTCGACCGCGATGCGGCTGCCCGCCGGCAGCCCGGCCGCGGTGAGCGCGCGGATCGCCGGGGCGAAGCTGCGCTGCGGCAGCGCCAGGTACGCGGCCAGTGGCTCGTCGCCGGCCAGCGCGACCGCGCGGGCGACGGACGCCGGATCGGCGACGTCGACGCGTGCGTAGCGCAGCTCGGCGAGGATCGCGCCGCGGGAGATGAGCGGCGCCTGCAGCGCGTGGCGCTCGAGGCGCTCGTGCACGTGAGCGCGGAACGCCTCGTCGTCCCAGTCGTGCACGTCGGCGCCGACGACACGGAACGTCGCGGGCAGGTCGCCCTCGGCGTGGAGCATGGCGAGCGCCGGCAGCAGGAACCGCCCGGCGAGATCGCCGCCGGCGCCGAGGAGGACGAGTCGATGGAGCACGCGTCGAACCTACGCCGTCCGGCAGAATGCACATTGCAGACCACGAAGGGGGAGAGAGACGTGAGCATTCGTTCCACGCACGTGGGGAGCCTCATCAGGCCGGCGTCCCTGTTGGCGTTCGAGGCCGCGATCGAGCGCGGCGAGTCCTACGACGAGGCGGCCTACGCGAAGACGCTGAAGGCCGAGGTCGCCGACGTCGTCAGGCGCCAGGCCGACTGCGGGATCGACATCGTCAGCGACGGCGAGTTCGGCAAGGCGAACTGGATCGCCTACCTCTACAACCGGATCAGCGGCGTCGGGCCGCGCGAGCTCGGACCGGAGGACTCGTTCCTGCCGCCGAGCCGCGACCGGCAGGCGTTCCCGGGCACCTACGCGCAGCACGACAAGGAGATGTTCCGCGCGTTCGCCGAGAACGAGGTCCCGGCGCCGGCGCCGAGCATCTACGTGTGCACCGGCCCGATCGAGTACGACCGCACCGCGGTCGACAACGACATCGCGAACCTGCGCGCCGCGCTCGAGGGCGTGGACGCGGAGGGCTTCCTGCCGGTCGTCGCGCCCGCCAGCACGTACTGGCTGGAGAACGAGCACTACGCGACGGAGGAGGAGTTCGTCTACGCGCTCGCGGATGCGCTGGCGGTCGAGTACAACGCGATCGTCGACTCCGGGTTCATGCTGCAGGTCGACGACGCCGTCCTCATGCACGAGATGGACTCGATCCTCGCCGAGGGCGGCTCGATGAAGGACTACCGCGACTGGGCGCAGCTCCGGGTCGACGCGTTGAACCACGCGCTCAAGGGGATCCCGCCGGAGAAGGTCCGCTACCACGTGTGCTGGGGCAGCTGGCACGGCCCGCACGCGTACGACCCGCCGCTGGCCGAGGTCGTCGACCTCGTCCTGCAGGTCAACGCGCACGCGTACATGATGGAGCAGGCCAACCCGCGCCACGAGCACGAGTGGCGGGTGTGGGAGGACGTCAAGCTGCCCGACGGGAAGATGCTGATCCCGGGCGTCGTGACGCACCACACGGTCATCGTCGAGCACCCCGACCTCGTCGCGGATCGCCTCGTGCGGCTCGCCGAGCTCGTCGGGCCCGACAACGTCATGGCCGGCACCGACTGCGGGTTCGCCCAGACGGCGTTCATGCAGCGCGTGCACCCCGAGGTGCAGTGGGCGAAGCTCACGGCGCTCGCCGAGGGCGCGCGGATCGCCAGCGACCGCCTGGGCGTGCCCGCCTAGTCAGGGGAGACGGCGACGCCGAGGGAGTTCGCGCCGGCCACCTTCGGCGAGCCCTCCTCGTAGAAGACGTCGACCTCGGCGATCGTGAAGCCGGCGCCGGTCAGCAGGTCCACGATGGGGCGGGTGAGGTGGCACCCGCCGAAGACGCGCTTGTTCATGGGCTCGAGGCGGTGCTGCCACCGCTGCACCGATTCGTCGGGCGCGAGGCCGTGCTCGACGAAGTGCAGTCGGCCGCCCGGCTTCAGGACGCGGCGCAGCTCGCGAAGCGCCGCGTCGAGGTCGGGGATCGTGCACATCGTCCAGGTCGACAGCGCCGCGTCGAACGTGTCGTCACCGAACGGGAGCGACGCGCCGTCGAGGCCCGAGCGCTGGACCGGGACGGTGCTCGCGTCGAGTCGCTTGCGGGCGAGCTTCCAGCCGACGTCGGCCGGTTCGATCGCGGCGACGCGGGTGACCGCCGAGGGGTAGTGGGGCACGTTCAGCCCGGACCCGAACCCGATCTCGACGACCTCGCCGGCGAGCCCGTCGCACACGCGCCGGCGCTGCGGCTGCGCGAACCTCGTCGAGCACAGGGCTTCGGTCACGCGGGGGAGCACCTGATCGCGGTACAGGCCCACGGGCCGAGCCTACGCCGGGGTCGAAACCCCGAGTCCGAACCGCACGCCGGTGAGCTCCTCCGAGACGTCCCACAGCCGGCGGGCGACGTCGGCGTCCAGCGCGGCGCCGCTGCGGCCGACGAGCTTCGGCGCCCCTCGCTGCTCCATGAACCCGCCCGGGCCCGCGAAGGCGGCGGGCGGCACGTCGGCGACCGCGGCGTAGAGCGTCGGCAGCGCGCCGCCGTCCTCGTCCTGCGCCAGGAGACGGTTGCCGATGCGCGACACGATCTCGTTCACGCGCTTGCCGCTGTGGAACTGGAGGTTCGTGGCCGCGTAGCCGGGGTGGGCCGCGGTCGCCAGGACCGGCGAGCCGGCCTCGGTCAGCCGGCGCTGCAGCTCGGCGGTGAAGAGGAGGTTCGCGAGCTTCGACTGCCCGTAGGCGCGCCAGGGCTTGTAGGGCTTGCGCTCCCAGTTGAGGTCGTCGAAGTCGATCGTCCCGACCCGGTGCCCGGTCGAGGAGACCGTCACCACGCGCCCGGTGATGTCGGGGAGCAGCAGATTCGTCAGGGCGAAGTGGCCCAGGTGGTTCGTGCCGAACTGCAGCTCGAAGCCCTCGGCGGTCCGCGACAGCGGCGGCACCATGACGCCCGCGTTGTTGACGAGCAGGTCCAGCGGCCCGCTCCAGCCGTCGGCGAACTCGCGGACCGACGCGAGGCTCGCGAGATCCAGCTTGCGCACCTCGGTCGTGCCCGGCATCGCGGCCGCCGCGGTCTCGCCCTTGGCCGTGTCGCGGACGGCGAGGACGACGCGCGCGCCTGCGCCGGCGAACGCGCGGGCGGCCGCGCGGCCGATGCCGCTGTTGGCGCCGGTGACGATCACGCTGCGGCCGGTCATGTCGGGGAGGTTCTGGACGCCGAAAGTAGTCATGGACAACAATGTAGGCAGTGACAGCAATGCTGTCAACGACAACATCTTCCGATACGCTCACCCCGTGACGGAGCGCCCGTACCACCACGGCAACCTGCGGTCGGCTCTCCTCGAGCAGGCCGAACGCACGGTGCGCGAGCGCGGCGCGCAGGCGCTCTCGCTGCGCGAGCTCGCGCGCGACGCGGGCGTCAGCCACGGCGCGCCGCGCCGTCACTTCCCCGACCGTCAGGCGCTGCTCGACGCGCTCGCGGAGACCGGCTTCGCCCGGATGGGCACCGAGCTGCGCGCCGCCGTCGACGCCGCGGGTGAGGACTTCACGCGGCGCCTGCAGGCGCTCGCGGCCGCGTACGTGCGCTTCGCCACCGAGGACGCCGCGCTGCTCGAGCTCATGTGGGCGGGCAAGCACGGCGATCCGGCCGGCCCGCTCGGCACCGCGGCCGACCGGGCGTTCTCGGTGCTGCTCGACGTCATCGAGCAGGGCCAGGCCGAGGGCGCCCTCGAGCCCGGCGAGCCGGAGCGCGTCGGCCTCGTGCTGTTCGCGACGGTCCAGGGGATCGCGTCGCTGCTGACCGCGGGCATGATGCGCCCGGAGCAGCTCGAGCCGGTGCTCGACGACGCGCTGACGCGCTTCCTGCGCGGGTCGCGCGCGGCCGTCTGACGCTGCGTCACTCGGCGCGCTCGACGGCGCGCGCGACCTCGACGCGGGACGAGACGCCGAGCTTGCGGAAGATGTTGCTGAGGTGGGTCTCGATCGTCTTGGGACTGAGGTAGAGCCCCTCGGCGATCTGCGGGTTCGTGCGACGGTCGACGACGAGCAACGCGACCTCGCGCTCCCGCGCGGTCAGGGAGGCCACGCCGACCTTGGCCGGTTCCCCGGGTCGCGTGCGGCGATGGATGTGCCGGCCGAGCCGCCGCAGCTCCTGGTCGGCTGCGTTTCGGTATCTGACGGCGCCACACGCGTGGAGGTCCGACGCCGCGCGCTCGAGCACCACCACCGCGTGTCGTGACTGTCCTGCGCGGGACAGCGCGCGACCGGCGAGCGTCCGCGACCGTCCGGCCTCGATGGGGATGCCGGCGTCGTCGCAGGCGACCGCCGACGCGAGGGCCAGCCGAGCGGCGCCGGACGCGTCCCCGGAGCGCAGTGCGATGGTCGCGGCGGCGCGGTCGGCCATCGCCCTCGCCAGCAGGAGCCCGCACCCGTCCGCTGCGGCGGCGTCGGCGCAGTGCGCCGCATGTCGGGCGTCGGCCGGGCGGCCGAGTGCGAGCCAGCAGCGCGTCAGCAGCTCCAGCGACCTGGCCCGGGAGCCGGGACGGGGCAGCAGCTGGAGCTCTGGTCCGCCCGCCCGCTCGAGCAGCAGGCTCACCGCCCCCTGGAGGCCGGGGTCGCCGGCCTCGAGGAGCGACTCGGCGAGCGCGACCGCGGACGCGGCTGCGACGAAACCGCCGTCCCCGTTCGGGGTCAGCTCGACGCTCTCCCTCGCGGCCGTCACGGCGACGTCGAGCTCCCCGGCGGCGAGGGCGGTCAGCGACCGGTTCACGAGGAGCCCGGCGATGCTGTGGGCGTTCCCCATGGCTCGCGCCTCCTCGATCGCGGCGTCGAGCGCCTCGCCGCTCCGCGCGAGCCCGCCACGCAGCCCGCTGACCCAGGCATGCAGCATCGATGCCCTGGGCACGAAGGCGGGCTGCCCCGTCGCGGTCGCGATCGCGACGACGCGCTCGGTGCGCGCATGCGCCTCCTCGAAGCGCTCGAGCTGCAGCTCCGCACCCGCGAGGTAGGTGGCGGCGTCGAGCTGGAGGGCGAGCGCCGAGTCGGTCATCGCGTCGATGACGCCGGCAGCCTCCGCGCGGCCGATCTCTGCATCGGCGACGACCCCGCACAGGCCCGAGGCCCACGCCGCGAGCGCGACGGAGGTGAGCGCCCGGTGCCCGTCACCGAGCTCCGTCGCCGCCTTCGCTGCGCGGCCGGCCCAGTCGCGCATCGCGCCGAACTCCATCCGGTGCAGACCGTCGAGCGCCAGCCCGAGCATCAGTCCGATGCCCTCGGGGGACACCGGCTGGTCGAGGTCGCCCAGTCCGGAGGTGAGCCGATCATGCGCGTCCTGGTGACGGCCGAGCAGGTGCTCGACGCCCGCGCACGCGGTCGCGAGCTGCGTGCGCAGTCCGGTGTCGCCCTCGGCCACGATGCCGATGCTCTCCAGCAGGGCCGCGTGGCTGTCCGCGAACAGCGCGCTCCCCGTCTGGACCTCGGCCCGCGCCAGCAGGAGCCTCACGCGCTCGTCGGCTCGTCCCTCGTCCGGCAGGAGCCCGAGCGCGATCTGCAACCAGCGCGCGGCGACCGCCGGGGTGCGGTGCGCCAGCGACGCCGCCGCGTCGCGCAGGATGGCGCCGGCGTCCGCGTCTCCTCGCCGCGCGGAGAGCTCCACGTGGTGCGCGCGCTCGGCGACCGGCGCGCCACGTGCGGCGAGCGCCTTCGCGCTGCGCTCGTGCGCACCCAGGCGCCACGCCGCCGGGGTGGATTCGTAGACGGCTCGCTGCACGATGGGATGACGGAACCGGAACCGCCGCGGGTCGCCGGTCCGGTGGACGAGGTCGAAGCCGACCAGCTCGTCCACGGCGGCCAGCGCCGACGACTCGGTCATGCCGCCTGCCGCGGCCGCGAGCTCGGGGTCGAACGGATCTCCGACCACGGCCGCGCCGTCGAGCGCGAGTCGCGCGTCGTCGCCCAGGAGCGCGAGCTCTTCGGCCAGATCCGCCGCGACCGGCGCGGGAACCTCGGGCCGCGGACGCCCGAACGACCGGGCGAGTTGCTCGAGGTAGAAGGGGTTGCCGCCGCTCTCCTCGTACAACGCCTGCACGGTCGCCTCGTCGACCTGATCATCCAGGAGCTCGCGAGCCTGCGGCTCCGTGAGCGCACTCGATCTCGATCCGTTGCAGCACGCCGGAGCGGTGCGCGCGCTCGAGTGCGGCGGAGAGTCGGCCGGGCGCCTGCCGCGGCCGGAGGGAGGCTGCGACGAGGATGGGAGCGTCGGGCGGGCGCCGGAGGAGGGCGCCGAAGAGCTCGATGGACGCCGTGTCGGCCCAGTGGAGGTCGTCGACGAGGAGCACGAGCGGCGTCGCGGCCGCGAGCCGCTCGAGGAGGTCGCGCACCGCGGCGTGCACGCGGTAGCGGTCGTGGAGGACCGCGGTGGCACGGCTTCCCGCCGGCGGGTTCAGCGACGGCAGGATCTCCGCGAGCGTGTCGCGGGTCCCGTCGTCGAGTGCATCGAGGCTGTGCGGCTCGAGCCCCCGGACGTGTTCGTCGAGCGCGTCGACGAAGACCCAGAAGGGGAGATCGCGCTCGAGCTCGGATGCCGCCCCGCGGAGGACGAGGTACCCATGCGCATCGGCCCGAGCGGCGGCCTCGGCGAGCAGGCGAGTCTTCCCGATGCCCGGTTCGCCGATCAGTGCGAGCGCGGCCGGCGGTGGTCCGTGAGCCAGGCCGAGGAGCGACTCGTCGAAGACGCTGCACGTCTCGGCGCGTCCAACGAGGTGCTCGCCCGTGCGGACCATGTCGGCTCAGCGCAGCATAGATCAGGGTGCGCCCTGCGAACAGTCAGGGGGACCGCCCGATGTCGGCGCGACGCGTGGAGGCGAGGCTCGTGAGACCGACCCCGAGGGGGCAGCGATGTCGTCGCACCGAAATCTCGCACTGAGCATGGCCCGCTGGAGCGGCAGACACCGCAAGAAGGCGATCTGGGGCTGGCTCGCATTCGTCGTCATCGCCTTCGCAGCGGGCAACATGCTCGGGTCGAAGCAGATCTCCGACGTCGACCAGTTCACCGGCGAGTCGCACCAGGCCGAGGTCGCGCTCGATCGGGCGAACCTGCGGCCCCAGTCTGAGGTCGTGTTCGTCCAGAGCGACGACCTGACGATCCGCGATCCCGGATTCCAGGCCGCGGTCAAGGACGTGACCGGGCGCCTCGAGAACGAGCCCTACGTGCAGAACGTGACGTCGCCTCTGGATGGCGGCACGGTCTCCCAGGACGGCCACGCCGCTCTGGTCGAGTTCGACATCGCGGGCGACTCGACGCAGGCCAAGGACCGCGTGGACCCGATCCTCGCCGAGGTCGCAGCCGCGCAGAAGGCCCATCCCGGCGTCGACATCGAGCAGTTCGGCAACGCCAGCGCGAACAAGGCGATCAACCAGACGATCGGCGACGACCTCAAGAGCGCCGGGCTGCTGTCGGTCCCGGTCACGCTGATCATCCTCACGATCACCTTCGGCAGCCTCGTCGCGGCGAGCGTGCCGCTGCTCATCGGCCTGACATCCGTGCTCGCCGCTCTGGGCCTCGTCGCGCTGCCGAGCCGGATCCTCCCGGTGGACGACAACCTCCCGGCCGTGATCCTGCTCATCGGGCTCGCCGTGGGCGTGGACTACTCGCTGTTCTACCTCCGGCGCGAACGCGAGGAGCGGGCGGCCGGTCGCAGCGAGTCCTCGGCGCTGGAGGCCGCCGCCGCGACGTCAGGGCGCGCGGTGCTCATCTCCGGCGCGACCGTGATCGTCGCGATGGCGGGCATGTTCATCAGCGGCGAGAAGACCTTCATGGCCTTCGCCGAGGGGACCATCCTCGTCGTGGCGATCGCGATGTTCGCCTCCCTGACCGTGCTGCCGGCCATGCTCAGCTGGCTCGGCGACCGGGTCGAGAAGGGCCGTGTGCCGATCATCGGGCGTCGCGGGCGCTCGGGCGAGTCGCGCTTCTGGAGCAGGCTCGTCGACGGCGTGATGCGACGGCCTGTCGTCGCCATCGTGCTCACGGGTGGACTGCTGATCGCGCTCGCGATCCCGGCGCTCGGGATGAAGAGCGTGACCAGCGGCATCGAGGAGCTGCCGCAGGACGTCCCGGTCATCGAGACCTACAACAAGGTCCGGGCGATCTTCCCCTCGGAGGGCGTGACGGCGACGGTGGTCGTCGAGGCCGATGACGTGGGGTCGGGCGCCACGGCCGCGGCGATCGCGGCACTGCGGGCGCAGACCGAGAGATCGGATCTGTTCCTGCCCGGCACGACCGTGACGGAGAGCCGCGACGGCACCGTCGCGGAGATCGCCGTCCCCACGCGGGGCAACGGCACGGACGCGGCGTCCGTCGATGCCCTCGACGAGCTGCGCGACCGCATCATCCCCGCGACGATCGGCCGGGTGCAGGGGGCGAGCGCCAACGTCACGGGCGACGCGGCGAGCTCGCAGGACTTCGCGTCCAAGCTCAACAGCCGGCTGCCGTTGATCTTCGCGTTCGTCTTCGCGCTCGTGTTCGTCCTCATGATGCTGACGTTCCGGTCCGTCGTCATCCCGGTCACGGCGATCGTGCTCAACCTGCTCTCCGTCGGCGCCGCCTACGGGGTCCTGGTGCTGGTGTTCCAGAACGGCAACCTCGAGTCCGTGCTGGGCTTCACGTCGAACGGCGGGATCACGAACTGGCTGCCGCTGTTCCTGTTCGTGGTGCTGTTCGGGCTCTCGATGGACTACCACGTGTTCATCCTCTCCCGCGTCCGTGAGCTGTACGAGCGGGGGATGAGCACCGACGACGCCGTCAGGCGCGGCATCGCCACGACCGCGGGGACGGTCACGAGCGCCGCCTTCGTCATGGTCGGCGTCTTCGCCGTGTTCGTCACGCTGAGCTTCCTCGACTTCAAGGAGCTCGGGCTCGGCCTCGCGGTGGCCGTCCTGATCGACGCGACGATCATCCGAGGCGTCCTGCTCCCCGCGTCGATGAAGCTCCTCGGCGACCGGAACTGGTACCTGCCGAGCTGGCTGGAATGGCTGCCCCGCATCGGCGACGAGCCCGGGGCGCAGCCGCCGGCCGAACCCCCCAAGATCCCGGACGAGCCGCCCCCGGTCCCCGTGGGCGTCTAGACGCGCGACCCCCCGCCGGGCGCACACCGTGCGCCCGGCGGCGGGACAGGGTCCATCACCGCCCGCCCCTGGGGAAGCGGCCGGCGAGCTCTGTCCGCGATCGGAGTCCCAACTTGCGATACACACGGGAGAGATGCGCCTCGACCGTGGCGACGCTGATGTAGAGCGCCGCTCCGATCTCCCGGTTCCGCAGCCCGTCGGCGGCGAGCGACGCGACGCGACGCTCTGCCTCGGTCAGCTCGTCCCTCGTGCCTCGGCGACCGCTGATGCGCGAGAGCTGGTCGTGGACCTTCTCGGTCCACGCGTGCGCCCCGAGCTCCTCGAACATCGCCGCGGCGCGGTCGAACGCCGTGCGGGCTGCGCGTCGCTGCAATGCCTGGCGGCGCACCGAGCCGAGGGCGAGGAGGGTCCGTGCACGCTCGAACGGGTACATGGCCGGCTCGTCATCGGCGGCCAGCGCGCGCTCCAGGGCGGCCGTTGCGGCGTCAGTGTCGCCCTGGGCGGCCGCCAGCAGTCCGGCGCTGCGCGCCGCCCCGACGCGTGCCCAGCGGTTCGCCCGCACCGAGATGGGTTCGTATCGGGCGAGATATGCGCCGGCTTGCGGCAGCTCGCCGAGGCCGACGAGCACCTCGATGGTGTCCGCCCACGAGCCGACGAGCGAGCTGAGGTGTCCCGTGCGCAACTGCCGTTCGGGCAGGTCGCGCAGACAGTTGGCCGCCGCGTTGAGATCACCCAGCGTGAGTTGGACGTGACCGAGGGAGGCGAGGTTGGCGACGCTGAAGATCTCGTCGGACACCGACTGCGACAGTCGAAGACCTTCCTCGGCCGTGCGCTGCGCCTGCGAGAGGAGCCCAAGGCCCGCCTCGACTCGCGACGTCACGCTCGCGACCATGCCGCCGTACTGCGCCTCCTGCGTCTGCTCGGCGATCTCGCGGGCGATGCCGGCGTGCTCGAGCGCCTTCGCCCAGCGGCCCGCGTACCACTCGACGATGAGCAGCTGCAGCACGACCCATTGGCGGGTGTGCTCATCACCCCGCTCGAGCGCCGAGCGCTCCATCTCCTCGAGCATCGAGCGCGAGCGGGCGAGCTGGTCGGTCTCGTAGAGCCGCTGGGTCAGCATGAACGCCGGGCTGTCGTTGAACCAGGCGGGGCGAGGGAGGTTCCGCTCGAGCGCGACGCCCCGTTCGAGCAGCCCTGGAGTGATGTCGAGCGCCCAGGTCTCGAGGATGCCCACCCGTCCGAGCGCCACCGTCAGCACGCGTGGATCGCCACCACGCTCAGCGCGAACAAGGCCGGCTCGGGCGTCGCGCAGACCGGCGCGCAGGTCACCCAGGACCCAGCGGAAGAGCGCGATGAGGCCCAGGAGCTCAGCGCACCTGGCGTCGTCGTCGGCTGCTTCGATCAGCGCCTGCTCGCACAGGCGAACCCTCGTCGGCAGATCCTCGCGTCCGACCGTGGCGTGTCCATACAGAGCGTCGGCGCGCTCGGGGCCTGCGGGTACCTCACGTTCGAGATCCTCGTAGAGCGAGGTTGCCCGCGCGAAGTCCCCCGAGAGGTGGTGCAGCCCGGCGGCCGCAAAGCGACGACGATGACGTTCCGCCTCGTCCTCCGTTGCCGTCCGCTCCACGGCGAGTTCGGTGAGCTCGGCTGCCGCAGCGGTGGCGCCTCGCGCCGCGGCGTGCTCGGCTGCGGCGTCGAGCACGGAGGCGACATCGGCGTTCGCGCCCTCGGTTGCGAGGGCGCGGTGGCGCGCGCGCTGCTCCACGTCCGTGACGGCGTCGGCAAGCCGGGCGTGCATCGCGCGTCGCCGCCTCGGCGGCACGTGCTCGTAGCAGAGGGTCGCGAGGAGAGGATGGGTGAAGCGGACCCGTGATCCCTCGAGCTGAACGACCCGTTCCTGCACGGCGAGGTCGAGCGCGTCGAGACCCGTGCCAGGCTGGTCGAGACCGGCGGCGGCGAGCTCGGGCGTCGGCTGTGCGAGCGCGGCGACGGTGGCGAGCACCTCCAGGGTGTTGGCGGGCAGGGTTGCGAGGCGCGCACGCAGGGCGTCGCGAAGGCTGTCCGGTGCGCCCACGGGATGACCGCTCGCGAGCTCGATCGCGAACAGGGGATTGCCGCGAGAGGTCTCGAGGATCCTCGCGAGCGCTGGGCGTGGCAGCTCGATGCCCCGGCGGTCCGTGAGCAGACGATGCAGGTCGCCCAGCGTGAGCCCGGACAGCGCGTGCTCCCGGGCTGCGTCACGACCGACGATCCGCTCGAGCTCGAACGGCGCACTCGTGCCGGGCGCGGAACGCAGCGTCGTGAGCACCGAGACGGGCTCGTCGCGAAGTCGTCGCAGCGCGAGTGGCAGGACGACTCGGGAGGACGAGTCGAGCCATTGCAGGTCGTCGATCGCGATGAGGACGGGGCCCGATGCGGCGAGCAGTCGCAGCAGATCGAGCAGTGCGAGCCCGATGGCACGCGAGTCCGGCGGATCATCGCCCGGCTCCCGCAGCAGCAACGCGACCTCCAGGGCGTGGCGTCGCGGCGCCGCGAGCGACGATGCGACCTTCGGGAGCGACTCCGTGACGAGGTCGGCCAGACCGGTGAACGCGAAGCCGGCTTCGGCTTCGACGGCTCGGTGTTGGAGGACGTGGTGACCGAGCGCGGTGGCCTGCTCGATGCCGGCCTCCCAGAGGATCGTCTTGCCGATCCCCGCCTCCCCGTACAGGGTGAGCGCGCGCGTCTCACCGCCGGCCCCCGTGACGAAGTCACGGATCGACTCGAGTTCCGCGTTGCGCCCGACGACTCCGGTGGCGGCCATGGGTCCGTCGCCATTCTCCCCGGACCCCGCCGACTTGCACCCCACACATCTGACAACCTCACACGGCATGTCAGCGGTGTGGGGTGACGAGTGACACGCACGGTGGACGCGGTCGTGGTCGGCTCGGGCCACAACGGCCTGGTCGCCGCGGCCTATCTCGCGCGGGCGGGCTGGAGCGTCGAGGTGCTCGAGCGCAACGCGGTCGCCGGGGGGACGGTCGCGACCGAGGAGCTCACGCTCCCCGGCTTCCTGCACGACACGTTCTCCTCGTGGCACCCGCTCTTCATGGGCTCGGCCGCCTACGCCGAGCTCGGGACCGAGCTCGAGGCCCGCGGGCTGCGCTACGTCAACACCGACGTCCCGACCGGCGTCGCGTTCGGGGACGGCCGGGCGCTCGTCGCGGCACGCGACCCGCAGGTGACCGCCGAGGGCTTCGGCACCGCGGACGCGGCCGCGTTCCTGGGCGAGCTCGACCGGTTCGGCGCGATGGCCGACGAGATCGGGACCCTGCTGTCCAGCGAGCTCCACGCACCCGGGGCCATCACGCCGATCGTGAAGCTCGGTCGCCGCCTGGGCGCGCGCGACGGCCTCGCGACCGCGGCCTTCGCCGTGCAGAGCGCCCGCGACTGGCTGCACGCGACCTTCGAGGGCCCCGAGCCCGGCCTGCTCTACGCGCCGTGGGTGCTGCACACGGGCCTGGAGCCGTCCGCGGCCGGCGGCGCGCTGCAGCTCCTCGCGCTCGCCGGCGGCCTGCACCTCGGTGGCATGCCCGTCGTGGAGGGCGGGTCCGCGCGCTTCGTCGAGGCGTTCGAGCGGCTCATCGGCGACCACGGCGGCACGGTGCGCACCGGCGCCGACGTCGAGCGCATCGAGGTGTCCGACGGGCGCGCCACCGGCGTCGTCGCCGGCGGCGAGCGGATCGAGGCGCGGCGCGCGGTCATCGCGAGCGTCACCCCGACGCAGCTCTACGGCCGCCTGCTGGACGGCGCGCGGGCGGACGGGCTGGACGCCGCGACCGACCAGGCCGCGCGGTTCCGCTACGGCCGCGGCGCGATGCAGATCCACCTCGCGCTGTCCGAGCCGCTGCGCTGGCGCGACGACCGTCTCGACCGCGCCGCCGTCGTCCACGTGCAGGACGGGCCCGACGCCGTCGAGCTCGCCTGCGCCGAGGCGCTCGCCGGGTTGCTGCCCGCGCGCCCGACGGTCGTCACCGGTCAGCCGTGCACCGTGGACCCGACCCGCGCGCCGGACGGGCAGGCCGTCCTCTGGATCCAGCTGCAGGAGGTGCCCTACGCACCGACGGGCGACGCGGCGGGCGAGATCGACGTCGGGTCGGGCGGGTGGACGCCGGAGCTCGCCGGTGCGTACGCCGACCGCGTCGTCGCCCGCATCGCCGAGCACGCGCCGAACCTCCCCGGCGCGGTGCTCGCGCGGACGATCCTCACGCCCGCGGACCTCGAGGCGCGCAACATCAACCTGCACCGCGGCGACCCGTACGCCGGCTCGACGCACCTCGACCAGGCGCTGCCGTGGCGGCCGCTGCCCGGCCTGGGCTCGCACCGCACGCCGGTCGACGCGCTCTGGCACATCGGCGCGAGCACGCACCCGGGTCCCGGCCTGAACGCGGCATCGGGCCGGATCGTCGCCAACCGCCTCATCGCCGGCGACACGGGCTGGCGCGGCGCGTTGGGGCGGCTGCGCCGGTGAGCGGCTAGCTCCCGGCGCCGCGCTCGGGGAGCGTCGCGCCGGCGTCCTCCGCGCGGACCGCGGCGAGGATCGAGAAGTCCGAGCCGCCGTGGCCCGCGTCGCGCAGCGCGGTGAAGACCGACTCCGCGAGCGCGCCCGCCTCGAGCTGCACGCCGCGGTCCTCCGCGAGCCGCCGCACGAGGCCCATGTCCTTGCACATGAGGTCGACGGCGAAGTGCGTCACGGATCGGTCGGCGAGCACCGTGCGCGGGATCCACTCCCGCAGGATCCAGCTGCCGCCGCTCCCGGAGGACACGGCGTCGATGACCCGGTCGACGTCCACGCCGGACGCCGCGGCGAGCGCCAGGCCCTCCGCGACGCCGATCGCGATCACCGACCCCATGAGGTTGTTGACGAGCTTGGCCACCTCGCCGTCGCCCACCGCGCCGACGTGCACGACGTGGCCCCCGAGCGACTCCAACAGCGGCCGCCACCGCGTGAACACGGCGGGTTCCGCCCCGACCATGATCGCCAGCGTCCCCGCCTCGGCGGCCACCGGGCCGCCGCTGATCGGCGTGTCCAGCACCTCGACGCCGCGGGCGCCCAGGCGCTCGGCCAGCGTGCGCGGCGTCGCCGGCTCGACCGTGCTCGTGACGAGGACCGCGGACCCCGGCCGCAGACCGGCCTCGAGCCCGTCCGGGCCGTCGAGGCACTCGAGGATCTGCGGGCTGTCGGGCAGCGCCAGCAGCACGACGTCGGCCCGCTCGGCGAGCTCGCGGGGGCTCCCGGCGGCGCCGACGCCGTCGTCGCCGAGCGCCGCGACGCGCCCCGCGTCGAGGTCGTAGGCCACGACCGCGTGGCCGAGGCGGGCCAGCCGCCGCGCGAGCGCGGCCCCGATGGACCCGGCGCCGAGAACACCGCAGGTGAGAGGGAAATCGGGCGTGTTCACGGTTTGCATACAAGCACGCTGAAGTGCAGAATCACAGACGCGACCCGCCGGCTCAACGCGACGAAGGGGATAGCTCGTGCATCAGCCACTGCGCTTCGGGACCTACGTGGAGTTCCAGTGCCCGCCCGGTGACGACCACGCCGAGCTCATCTGGGACGTCGTGTCGCTCGGGGAGCACGCCGACCAGGCCGGCTACGACGTCTTCACCTGCCTGGAGCACGACTGGTTCGAGCAGTTCGCGATCATGCCGGCGCCGCTGCCCCTCTTCGCGACGCTCGCGCAGCGCACGAGCAACCTGACGTTCCGGGCGATGTGCCACACGCTCCCGCTGCACAACCCGTTCGTGCTCGCCGGCGAGATCGCGACGACGGACATCCTGCTCAACGGGCGCTTCGAGGTCGGCGTCGGGCGCGGCCACGCCTGGCTGCAGGGCCCCGCGAACATCGTCATGGAGGAGAACCAGGAGCGCTACGCCGAGTGCCTGGACATCCTCGAGAAGGCGTGGACCGAGGAGCGCTTCTCCTACGACGGCAAGTACTACCAGGCCAAGGATCTGTCGGTGGTGCCCAAGCCGCTGCAGCGCCCGCACCCGAAGATCTTCCAGGTCGGCACGAGCGCGAAGTGGTTCCAGCGCGCGGCGCAGAGCGGCTACGGCGTGGTGCTCGGCGGCCCGGCGCCGACCGAGGTGTTCCGCGAGCCGGCCAAGCTCTACCGGCAGCTCTGCGCGGACGCCGGCACCCAGCCGTACCTCGGCTGGATCAAGGCGATCTACCTCGACGAGGACGAGGACCGCGCGATGGAGGAGGCCCGTCAGGCGGTGCTGAACTTCATCGCCTACAACGTCTCCCCGCTCGAGTCGCTGGCCCGCACGTCGCCGGAGGAGAAGCAGCGCCTCATCGACGCGGGCTACGGGTTCTACGCGGCCGACGACTTCGCGAACACGGGCAACCTCACGTTCGAGGAGCTCATCGAGTACGGCATCGTGTTCGTCGGGACGCCCGAGAAGGTCGGGCGCCAGCTGCTCGAGCTCTGGGACGAGTTCCGCTTCGAGGAGCTGCTCATCGTCAGCCACTACGGCGGGACGGAGCGCTGGCAGGCCCTCAAGACCCAGCAGCTCTTCGCGCGCGACATCATGCCGATGCTCCGCGAGGCGGCGTCCTCGGCGGCGGTCGCGTCATGAGCGCGTCCGCCGAGCATCCCCTCATGGAGGCCGCGCCGGCGCGCGCCCGCGCGGCGATCCTCGCGGGTGACCAGGAGGCGGCGCTGCGGGCGGTCGACGACATGCTCACCGAGGCCCTGCCCATCCACGACATGGGCGGCGACCTCGCGGCGTCGCTGCTGACGTTCATCGCCGACCGGCTCGGCGAGGAGGCCGTCAACGACGCGTGGCGCTGGGCGGCCGAGGACTGCTGGCGCCCGTTCTTCGACGCGTTCAAGGCGACGGGCGACGTCGACGGCTTCGCCCGCGGCTTCATCGCCTTCCTGCACTCGCATCGCTACGAGTTCACCGTGACCGAGGACGACGAGCGCTGGGTCATCGACGTCCACTACGGGACGAGCGGCGAGCGGATGCTCGTCGAGGGCAAGGTCCGCGGCGCCGGCGGCCATCCCGACGGGCACCACCGCTTCGGGGCGACCGAGGGCGCGCACCCCTGGACGCTGGGCTTCGAGGGCTTCCCGTACTACGACGTGCACTCCGCGGTGTGGATGCACCTGCAGCCGCGCGAGTGGGGATGGCCGGTGCTCGACGTCGAGTACGGCGAGAAGGACCACGGCGAGGTCGCCGAGCAGCGGTTCCTCATCTTCAAGGACCCGGAGGCGCGCGCCGCGCAGCTCGCGGCGGAGGGCTAGCCGTCAGGGTCGCGGGCACGGCGCACGGCGTCGTGCTCGGACCAGAACGCGACGAGGCGCTGGAAGGATGCGGCGGCGACGGGCAGCGACATCCAGTCGCGGCCCGCGACGTCGAGCAGCGCGCGCATGTCCTTGTCGAGGACGTCGAGCGCGTTGCCGGGCTCGTACTCCTCCCACAGCGAGCGCATCCAGTCCCAGTTGCGCATGACCCAGCCGCCGCCCGTGCCGTGGGCGACGACGTCGAGCATCGTGCCGGCGTCGACGCCGTAGCGCTCGGCGATCTCCAGGCCCTCGACCGTTCCGGCCATGGCGGCGGCCATCATCGCCTGGTTGGCGAGCTTGACCGCCTGGCCGTGACCCGCCTCGTCGCCGACGTGCGCGACGTGGCCGCCGAGCAGCTCGAGCAGGGGATCGACGCGCGCGAGCGCATCGGCCGGGCCGGAGGCCATGATCGCCAGCGTCGCGTCCTCGGCTCCCTTGCGCCCGCCGCTCACGGGGGCGTCGACGACGGTCGCGCCGCGCGCGCCGGCCCGTGCCGCGAGGTCGCGCATCGAGCCGGGGTCGATCGTCGACATGACGACGACGTCGACGGCGTCGCGGTCCGCGTCCAGCACGCCGCCGGCATCGAACAGCGCGGCCTCGACCTGGGGGAGGGTCCGCACCATCACGACGACGGTGCGGGTCGCGGCGGACGCCGCCTCGGCGCCGCTCGCGGCCCAGTCGATCCCGCGCTCGGCCGCCTCGGAGCGGCGCTCGGCGACGGCGTCGTGGGCCCGGACCGCCCGGCCGCTCGACGCGATGTGGGCGGCCATGGGCATCCCCATCTCGCCCAGGCCGATGAACGCAACGCACTCGGGAGAGTCAGTCGGCATAGCAGCCCGGTGAACTATAGAGTCTCGTCATGCCCGCAGACGATCCGAACGCGCACATCGCCAGCATCGAGGTCGCGGCACCGGCCGACGTGGCCTTCGCCTACATGGCCGACGGGATGAACCAGTCGCACTGGGCGCTGGGCAGCTGGGACCGCAGGGACGAGGGCGACGGGCTGACCAGCGGCATCTCGCTCTTCGACGGCAAGCGCCTGTACGTCCGGCTCGCGACGGACGCGCGGCTGCGCCTCGTCGACTACTCGACGGGTGCCGAGCCCGACGCGCTGCGGCAGCTCGTGCAGGCGCGCATCGTCGACGGCGCCGAGCTCGGCCGCGATCCGGGCACGAGCGTCGTCACGCTCGTCGTCTGGCGCCACGCGAGCCAGACCCCGGAGTCGTGGGCGCGGACGTACCACGCGTTCCGCACCGAGGTCCACCTCATCAAGGCCCGCGTCGAAGGCCTGCTCTAGGAGGGCGCGGTGCCCCAGGCCCTCGACGCGCTCTGGGAGCCGATCGAGCTCGGCTCGCTGACCCTGCGCAACCGGGTCATGGCGGGCCCGGCGACGCTGCTCTACGCGGACGACAACGTCCTCTCCGAGCGCCACATCGCCTTCTACCGCGAGCGTGCGGCCGGTGGCGCGGGGGTCATCGTCAGCGAGGAGCACGCCGCGCACCCGACCGCGCTCGGGGCGTTCCGGCATGCGTGCACGGCGTGGGAGCCGCGGGCGGTCGGGCCGTTCACGCGGCTCGCGGAGGCGGTGCACGAGCACGGCGGCCGGCAGCTCATCCAGCTCTACGCGCCGGGGCTGGCGGACTCGTCGACGCTCAACCTCGACGACTGGGGACCCGTGTGGGCGCCGTCGGCGATCGTCGCCCCCGACGGGGAGCGCAGCGTCGCCATGGCGCAGGCCGACATCGAGAGCATGGTGGCCGGCTTCGTGACGTCGGCGTCCAACGTCGCCGCGGCGGGGCTCGACGGTGTCGAGCTGCACGGCGCGCACGGCTGGCTGATCGGCCAGTTCCTCAGCCCGATGTTCAACCGGCGCACCGACGCCTACGGCGGCTCGACGGAGGCCCGCTGCCGGCTCGCGCTGGAGATCGCCCAGGCCGTGCGCGACCACCGGCCGGGCCTCGTGCTCGGGCTGCAGCTCTCCGTCGACGAGTACGTCGGCGACGTCGGGATCACCCCGGAGGAGACCGACCGCCAGGTCGAGATCCTGGCCGGGAGCGGCCTGTTCGACTACCTCAGCCTCTCCACCGGAAGTCAGTTCTCGCGCCACCGGACCATCCCGCCGATCGGCACCCCGGACGCCGTGCTCGCCGAGCACGGGCGCCGCGCGCGGGAGATCGCGCGGGGGCGGACCGCCATCGCGCTCCTCGGCCGCATCCGCCACCTCGCGACCGCCGCGCGGCTGCTGGAGGAGGGCGCCGCCGACATCGTCGCGATGACCCGGGCCCACCTCGCCGAGCCGGCGATCGTGCGGCGGACCTCCGACGGCGAGGCGGACACGGTGACGCCCTGCGTCGGGGAGAACGAGTGCCTGAACCGCGCCTTCGCCGGCCGGCAGGTCACGTGCGTCCTGAACCCGATGACCGGCCGCGAGCGCGCCTGGCCGATGCCGCGCCCGGCGGCGGTCGCGGCCGCGGCGCGTCACCGTCGTCGGCGCCGGGCCCGCGGGGCTGCGCGCCGCCGCGGTGGCCGGCGAGCGCGGCCACGAGGTCACGCTGCTCGAGCGGAGCGGGGAGGCCGGCGGCCATCTCGCGCTCATGGCCCGGCTGCCCGGGCGGGGGGACTGGCGCGAGGGCGTCGAGTTCCTCACGCGCGCCGCGACGCGCCACGCGCGCGAGGTGCGCCTCGGCGTGGACGCGACGGCGGCGCGGGTCGCCGAGGGCGCGCCGGACGTCGTCCTCGTCGCGACCGGCTCCGACTGGGAGGCCGACGGGCGCGACCCCGCCCGGCCCGGCGCGCCGCCCATCGACGGCGCGGCCGCGCCCACCGTCGTCGACGTCGAGACCGCGGTGCGCCGCGCGCTCGCCGACCCGGGCGCCCTCGGCCGGCACGTCGTCGTCCTCGACGAGAGCGGCGAGGTCCTGCCCGTCGGCCTCGCCGAGATCGTGGCTGCGGCGGGCGCGCGCGTGGAGATCGTGACCCGGCGGCCGCAGGTCGGCGCGCGGCTGCACGCGACGCTCCAGGCGCCGGAGGTGTTCGGCCGCCTCGCCGCGCTCGACGTGCACCTGCGGCCCGGTCACGGCGCCGTGCGGATCGCCGACCGCCGCGTCGAGCTCACCGAGACCTGGTCCGGCCGCCCCGCGGTGATCGAGGACGTCGACACCGTCGTGCTCGCGCTGCGGCGGGCGCCGCGGGACGGTCTCGCCGCCGAGCTGCGCGACGCCGGCCTGGAGGTCCACGTCATCGGCGACGCCCGGTCGCCGCGCCGCGCCGCGGAGGCGATCCACGACGGCGAGCGGATCGGCCGCGCGTTGTGAGGCAGACCGAGCGGAGCTCCGCGCGTCCGCGCGTGCCGGTGCGTGGCCGCGTCCGGACGGCTCATCGAGGGCGGACCGGGGGTGGCCGCGGCGCGGGCGGGCGGGCGAAACAATCTGCCTGGAGCACGACATAGGTGCCCTATGCAGATCGGATCGTGCAGGCCCGACGGCACGTGAGACCATGCCTGGACCGGCGGTCGTCCCTCCCACGACCGGCAGCACAATCGCGGACAGTCTGCATTGCATCAGGGTGCAGCGTTGAATATCGTCGCCGACACCGTCGGACGCGTCGCAGCTGGGAGAGGATCGTTGAACGAGCAGCCTGACACATCCGCGCCCGCGCCTCTCATCGAGTTGCGCGGGATCACCAAGGCGTTCCCCGGGGTCGTCGCCCTCAACGACGTCGACCTGACGATCCGGAGCTCCGAGGTGCACGCGCTCACGGGCGAGAACGGCTCGGGGAAGTCCACGCTCGCGCGCGTCATCAACGGCTCGGTGCAGCCGGACGCCGGGACGATCAGCGTCGAGGGACGCCAGCAGCAGGTCAAGGACCCGCGCGCGGCGCTGCGGCTCGGCATCGTCACGATCAGCCAGGAGCTGACGCTCGCCCCGACGCTCAGCGTCGCGGAGAACATCTTCCTCGGCCGGCTGCCCCGGCGCGCGGGCCGCGTCGACTGGCGCCTCCTGCGCCGCCAGGCGACGGACGTCCTCGACCGCCTCGACGTGCACGTCAAGCCGACGACGATCGTCGACCGGCTGAGCGTCGAGATGCAGCAGGAGGTCGAGATCGCGCGCGCGATCTCGTCCAACGCGCGGCTCCTGATCCTCGACGAGGCGACGAGCTCGCTCTCGGAGGCGGCCACCCAGCGGCTGCTGGCCGTCGTCGAGGAGCAGCGGGCCGCCGGCGTCGCCGTGCTCATGATCTCCCACCGCATGCCCGAGCTCTACGCCGCCGCGTCCTGCGCGACGGTGCTGCGCGACGGCCACCTCGTCGGCACGTGCCGACTCCCGGAGACCAACGAGCAGCGGCTCGTGTCGATGATGGTCGGCCGCGAGCTCGGCGACTACTACGGCAAGCGCCAGCTCGACAAGGGCGAGGCGATCCTCGAGGTGACGGACGTCGCCACCCAGAACGGCGCGCTGCGCCCGACCTCGCTGCGCGTGCATCGCGGCGAGATCCTCGGCGTCGCGGGTCTCGTCGGCTCCGGCAAGGCCGAGCTGGGCATGGCGCTCGGCGGCGCGATCCCCTGCACCGGCAGCGTCCGCGTCAACGGCAAGGACGTCGCGATGGGCGACCCCCGGTCGACGCTCAGCGGCGGGATCGGCTTCGTCCCCGACGACCGCAAGCGCTCGGCGCTGCTGCCGACCCGCAGCGTGTCGGAGAACTTCTCGATCGCCTGGAACGGGCACCTCTCCAACAAGGGCGTGCTCGACACGCGCGCCGAGCGCCGCATGGTGCGCGACGCGATCACGCGCTACGGGGTGATCACCGCGTCCGCGGCGAGCCGGATCACGACGCTCTCCGGCGGCAACCAGCAGAAGGTCGTGCTCGGGCGCATGTTCGCGCTCGGCGTCGAGGTGCTCGTCCTGTCCGAGCCGACCCGCGGGATCGACGTCGGCGCGAAGAGCGAGATCTACCGGCTCATGCAGGAGGCGGCGGCCCAGGGTGCCGCCATCGTCCTCATCTCCTCCGAGCTCCCGGAGCTCCTGGGCATCGCCGACCGCATCGTCGTCTTCTACGGCGGCGAGGTCCGCGGCGAGTTCAGCGGCCGCGGGATGCAGGAGGAGGACATCGCCCACGTGGCAGTCACCGGGGCATCGATGGCCCCCGATCAGCAGACCATCATGGAGACGTCATGACCGACCAGCAGTCCGCCGTCCTGGCGCCTCGCGGGGACGCCCCGAGCGGGCGCCCCGAAGCCGAGTCCCCCGCACGCAAGTGGACGCAGAGCCTGTCGCTCGGCCGGTACACGGGCGTCGTCGTCGCGCTGCCTCGTCGTCGCGATCTACCTGACGATCACCGAGCCGGTGTTCCTCACGTGGGACAACCTGATGAACATCGTCAAGTCCAACAGCGTGATCTTCGTGCTGGCGATCGGGGCGACGTTCGTCGTGATCTCGGGCGGCATCGACCTGTCGACGGCGTCGGCGACGACCGCCACGGCGATGATCTTCGGGCTCGCGCTGCACGCGGACTGGGCCCTCGTACCGGCGCTCGCCGCCGCCATCGGCTTCGGCCTCATGATCGGGCTGATCAACGGCGTCCTCATCACGAAGGCGCACATCTCGTTCCTCGTCGTGACGCTGGGCGCCCTGTCGATCTGGGCGAGCTTCGCGCTCGTCGTCAACGACGGGCAGACCGTGTCGGTGTTCACCGCGCCGGCGTTCGGCCCGATCAAGGACTTCGTCAACAAGGACGTCGGCCCGATCCCGATCCTGCTGATCTTCGACGCCATCCTCGTGCTCGTCGCCGGCGGCGTCCTGCGCTACACGGCGTTCGGACGCGCGCTGTTCGCGACCGGCTCCAACCAGGAGGCCGCGCGCCTCAACGGCATCAGCATCTCGCGGATCCTCATCGCGGTCTACGCGATCGCGGGCCTCGCGGCCGCCCTCGCGGCGATCGTCCAGGTCGGCCGGCTCACGGCGGCCTCCGCGACCGTCGACCCGACGCTCCTGCTGACCGTGCTCGCCGCCGTGCTCATCGGCGGCACGAGCTTCACCGGCGGCGAGGGCGGCGTGCTCGGCACCGTCATCGGCGTGCTGTTCCTCGGCGTGGTGCAGAACGGGCTGACGCTGAGCTCGGTCTCCACGTTCTGGCAGGGCACGGTCAGCGGCGTGATCCTCATCGCGGCCGTCGGGCTGGGCGTCCTGCGCGACCGCGGCTACAACCTGCGCCAGCGGCGGGTGGCGAAGACCCCCGTGGAGCAGACCACGGCGGACACGAACACCACGGCATGACGCCGGAGACCCTCGCCGGGCGCACGCCGTTCGCCCCGGCCGGCGACCACGGGCTGATCATCGGCGGCGAGGAGATCGCGACCGGCGAGGGGTTCGACGCGATCGACCCGTCGGTCGGCCGGCCGTGGGCGCGCCTGCCGCAGGCGACGGAGGACGACGTCGATGCCGCGGTCCGCGCCGCCGCGAAGGCGTTCACCTCCTGGCGGCGCACCACGCCGGCGCAGCGCCAGCGGATCCTGTGGGAGATGGCCGACCGGGTCGAGGCGGACCCCGACCGCTGGGCGCGGCTGCTCGCGACGGAGAACGGCCGCCCGATCCGCGAGGCCTACGTCGCCGACGTCCCGACGTGCGCCGGCATCCTCCGCTACTTCTCGGGGCTCTGCCGCGACCTCCGCGGCGACCACGTCCCGCTCGAGGACCCGGGCAGCGTCGCGTTCACGACGCGTGAGCCGCTCGGCGTCATCGCCGCGCTCATCCCGTGGAACTCGCCGATCATCACGCTGGCCAACAAGATCGGCCCGGCCCTCGCGGCCGGCAACACGCTCGTCATCAAGCCGTCCGAGTACGCGTCGGTGTCGGTGCTCGAGTTCGTCCGCCTCGTCGAGGATCTCGTCCCGCCCGGCGTGCTCAACGTGGTCTGCGGGTTCGGGCCGAGCGTCGGCGCCGCGCTCGTCGCGCACCCGGGCGTCGCGAAGATCACCTTCACGGGCGGCTCCGGGACCGCGCGGCGGATCATGGCCGCCGCCGGCGGCGCGCTCACGCCGTCGATGATGGAGCTCGGCGGCAAGGGCGCGATGGTCGTCTGCGCCGACGCGGACCTCGACCTGGCGGTCGCCGACGCGCTGACCGGCATCTTCATGGCCAACGGCGAGGTGTGCGTGGCCGCGTCGCGGCTGCTCGTCCACGAGTCCGTGCACGAGGAGTTCGGCGAGCGCTTCGCCGCCGTCGCGGAGGGCATCGTGGTGGGCGACGCGCTCGACCCCGAGACGCAGTTCGGCCCGCTCGTGTCCGCAGACCACCGCGCTCGTGTGCAGAGCTGCATCGACGCGGCGGTCGCCCAGGGCGCCCGGGTGCGCACCGGCGGCGGGGTGCCGCGGCTCGACGCGCCGCTCGACGGCGGGTTCTTCCTCGCGCCGACGCTGCTGGAGGATCCGGGCGGCGCGACGAGCGCCTCGAGCGAGGAGATCTTCGGCCCGGTGACCGTGCTCGAGCGCTTCAGCGACGACGACGCCGCGGTCGAGCGCGCGAACGAGGGTCCCTACGGCCTGGCGGCCGGCGTGTGGACGCGGGACCTGGCCCGGGCGCACCGGATGGCACGCTCGCTGGAGGCCGGGATCGTGTGGGTGAACAAGTGGTTCGACCTCCCCGCGGGCCTGCCGATGGGCGGCATCGGCGACAGCGGCTTCGGCCGCGAGCTCAGCCCCGAGACCCTGCACGAGTACAGCGCGCCGAAGGCGATCAACATCGGCCTGGGGGATGCGCGGCCGCGCCTCTGGGGCGCCGGGTAGCCGCCCGACATCGGGGCGGAGCCCACTCGACACCCGGTATGAACCGGAAGATAAATCTGCATAGCACCCAGGTGACGTGTCTATTATCCGCCCTGGGCGATGAGGACAGAGACATCAGGACCCCATGACGTCGTTCCCGTGGACCTCGCCGTGGTGGCAGCGGTGTGCGACACCCTGCTCCCGGCGCTGAGCACCGACGCCGACGGAGCGTACGGCGACTACCTGCGCCGCGGCGCCTCCGAGCGCGACATCCCGGCGAGCGTCGCCGCTGCCGTGCCGGACCTGCCGCCCCACGTGGCGGGCGCCGTGCGCGGCCTCCTGGAGGAGCTCGCGGCCGAGGGGTTCGCCGACGCCTCGCTCGACGCCCGCACCGAGCGTCTCCGGCGCGCCGGGAACGACGTGCCCACCGGCCGCCTCGCGCTCAAGCAGCTCAAGACCATGGTCTTCGGCCAGTTCTTCGGCGCCTTCGACGAAGAGCTGCGCAATCCGGCGTGGGAGGTCATCGGCTTTCCCGGCCCGGTCACGCCGCCGCCGACGCCCGAGCAGGCGCCGAAGATCATCCCGATCGAGCGCGTGTCCGGCGACGACGCGGTCCTGACCGCCGACGTCTGCGTCGTCGGCTCCGGCGCGGGCGGCTCCGTCATCGCCGCGCGCCTCGCGCAGGCGGGCAGGTCGGTCCTCGTGCTCGAGGCGGGCGGGTACCGCAACGAGTCGGACTTCCGCCAGCTCGAGGCGGAGGGCGCCGCGATGTACCTCGGCGGCGGGCTCATGTGGTCGCACGACGGCGCGATGGGCCTGCTCGCCGGATCCACGCTCGGCGGCGGGACCGTCATCAACTCGATGGTCTCCCGCCCGGTCCCCGACGACGTGCGCGCCCAGTGGGCGGCCGAGGGTCTCGACGGGTTGGACACGGACGGAGTTCGACGGCTTCCTCGCGCGCGTGAACGAGCGACTGGGCGTCGAACACCGAGGCGACCCGCTTCAACCGCAACGCCGAGGTCCTCGTCGAGGCGCTCTCGGCCAGCGGCCTCGCGCACCACGCGATCCCGCGCAACGCGTCGCTGGACGACGACCCGGACCTCTGCGGCTACTGCAACGCCGGCTGCCAGCAGGGCTGCAAGCGCTCGACGCTGCGCACCTACCTCGAGGACGCCGCCGCGGCCGGCGCGCGCTTCGTCGTGAACTGCTTCGTCGAGCGCGTCACGACCGAGGACGGCCGCGCGACCGGCGTCGACGCGGTCGTGGGCACCGGCGACGAGCGCACCCGGCTGCGCGTCGACGCGCCGACGGTCGTGGTGGCGGCGGGCGGCATCGAGTCCCCGGCGCTGCTCCTGCGGTCCGGCATCGGCGGCCCGGCCGTCGGGCGCAACCTGCGCCTGCACCCGACCTACATGGTCAGCGGCGTCTACGACGAGCCGGTGGACGCGTGGCGCGGCCAGATCATCTCGGTCATGTCGTTCGACTTCATGGACCTCGACGACGGCGGCGGCTTCTTCATCGCGCCGCTCGGCCTGAGTCCCGCGACGTGGGCAGGGCAGTCGCCCTGGGTCGACGGCGCGCGCTCGCGCCAGGAGTTCCTCAAGTTCGCGCACGTCGCTGCGTGGCACGCGATCTCCCACGACCACGGCGCGGGCGAGGTCGTCCTCGACGAGGCCGACCGCGCGCTCGTGCGCTGGGGCCTGGACGACGACGTCGACCGCCGTGTCGCCGCGCGCGGCCACGTCGAGCTCGCGCGGCTGCACCGCGCCGCCGGCGCACACGAGATCTTCACCTTCCACTTCACCGAGCGCCGCTGGCGCGAGGGCGAGGACTTCGACGCGTTCCTGGAGACGCTCGCGGACGCCCCGGTGGAGGACGTCACGGCGTACTCCGCGCACCAGATGGGCGCGTGCCGGATGGGCGCGTCGCCCGACACGTCGGTGGCCGACCCCAGGGGCGAGCTGCACGACGCGGCCGGGGTGTGGGTGGGGGACGGGGCGGCGCTGCCGAGCGCCCCCGGCGTCAACCCCATGATCACGATCATGGCGCTCGCCGAGCGGACGGCGACCCGGATGCTGGCGGCGGCGTCGTGAAGGCCGCCGATGACTGCAGGTGCCTGATGCAGCGCGCGACGTCGGTACAGGGCACGCGCGACAACGACGGAGGAGCAGGAGGCAGCATGACGAGGTGGCTCGTAGTGCCGGTGGTGGTGGGGGCGCTCGCGTTGTTCGCCGGTTGTGGCAGCGACGACAGCGACTCCGGCAGCAGTGGTGGGAGCTCGACCGGGAGCGAGGAGTCGAGCGCCGCGCCCGACAAGGGCGGCAAGGGCGCGAAGATCGCGTACATCAGCCCGGTGGCAGCGCAGCCGGGCCAGCAGGAGATCAACCTCGGGCTCGACGCCGGGGCCAAGGAGCTGGGCTGGACCAACGACGTGCTCGACAGCAACCTGTCGGCCGACAAGCAGGTCGCCAACGTCGACACGGCGATCAGCCAGCAGCGCAACGCGATCGCCAGCTGGACGCTCGATCCGGGCGCGGCGGCAGGCGCCTACGAGCGCGCGCTCGCCCAGGGTGTCCCGGTCGTCGGCATGAACTCCGACGGCCAGGGCGTCTCCGCCACCGTCTGGTGGGAGTACGTCACCTGCGAGCCGGGCGGCCCGCAGGAGAAGAGCGCCGAGTTCATCGCCGAGAAGAAGCCCAAGGGCAAGGTGATCGTCATGAGCGGCCCGCCCGCGCCGTCGATCATCAACCAGACCAAGTGCTTCACGGCCGCGGCCAAGAAGCAGGGCCTCGACATCATCAACACGACGAACAACACGGCCGACACCGCGGACGCATCGCAGAAGCTGATGCAGGACCTGCTGACCAAGTACCCCGACGTCGACGCGGTCTGGAACTACAACGACCAGTCCGCCCTCGGTGAGTCCGCCGCGATCACCGGCGCCGGCAAGAAGGTCGCCAAGGCCGACGGCGACGGCATCATCGTCCTCGGCTCCAACGGCGACGCCGATGCGATCACCGCCATCAAGGACGGGCGCCTCACCGGCACCTGGGATCCGGACAACATGGCGTCCGGCATGGCCGCGGTGAAGCAGATGAAGACGGCACTCGAGGGTGGCGCGGACAAGACGTACCCCGCCATCACGGTGAAGTCGCAGTTCCTCACCAGCGAGAACATCGCCGACTACAAGCCGGCGAAGGACCGCACGTACACCCTCGACTCGATCCCGCTCGTCGGGAACTGATCACAGGGTGACGGGAACCATCCGTACGCCGGATGGGCAGGACGACCACGGAGCGGCGGCCCTCGACGGGTCGCCGCTCCGCGGGTTGCCGCTGACGGAGCAGACGCTCCCCGCGCTGCTCGAGCGCCAGGCGCAGCGCTACGGCGACAAGCCGCTCCTGCGCATGGGCTCGATCGAGCGGTCCTTCGCGGGGACGCGCGACGCGACCGCCCGCGCGGCCGGGCTGCTGCGGGCGGCCGGCATCGCGCGGGGCGACCGCGTCGCGCTCATGTGCGAGAACCGCATCGAGCTGCTCGATCTCATCCTCGGTGCCACCTGGATGGGCGCCATCGCCGTGCCGCTGAACACCGCCCTGCGCGGCGAGCAGCTGGCGCACCAGCTGCGCAACTCCGGCGCGCGCGTCCTCGCCATGGACACCGCGCTCGTCGAGATCCTCGCCCACGTGGATGGGCATCGACGAGCTCGAGCAGGTCTGGGCGCTCGACGGGGTCCCGGCCGAGATCCCCGCGAACCTGAAGGCCACCGTCGGGGAGCTGCCGCCCGCGGCCGACGCGGTCGCGGCCGGGGACGTCGGCCCGGGCGACACCGGGGCGATCCTCTACACGTCGGGGACCACGGGGCCGTCGAAGGGCGTCTGCTGCCCGCACGCGCAGTTCTACTGGTGGGGCGTGCTCGTCGGCGAGATGCTCGAGATCGGCGAGGACGACGTCCTCTACACGGTGCTCCCGCTCTTCCACACGAACGCGCTCAACGCGTTCGTGCAGGCGCTCGTCGCCGGTGCCACCTACGAGCTCGGCCCGCGCTTCTCCGCGTCGCGCTTCTGGGGGCAGGTCGCCGCCTCGGGCGCGACGGTCACCTACCTCCTCGGGGCGATGGTGAACATCCTCATGTCGCGTCCCGACGGCCCGGAGGACAGGGCGCACACCGTGCGGACCGCGCTCGCCCCGGCGACGCCGGCGGCGCGGTTCGACCGCTTCCGCGAGCGCTTCGGCGTGCAGCTCGTCGAGGGCTACGGATCGACGGAGACCAACTGCCCGATCGGCGAGAGCTGGCGCGGGCAGCGCCCCGGGTGGATGGGCCGCGTCCGCAAGGGCTTCGACGCCCGGGTCGTCGACGACCTCGACGCCGAGGTCGCCCCCGGCGAGCCGGGCGAGCTCGTGCTGCGCAGCGACCACCCGTTCGCGTTCGCGACCGGCTACTTCGGCATGCCGGAGAAGACCGTCGAGTCCTGGCGCAACCTGTGGTTCCACACCGGCGACCGCGTCGTGCGCGACGAGGACGGCTGGTTCGGGTTCATGGACCGCCTCAAGGACGCGATCCGCCGCCGCGGCGAGAACATCTCGTCCTTCGAGGTCGAGCACGCGCTGCTCGAGCACCCCGCCGTCGCGTCGGTCGCGGTCTTCCCGGTCGCATCGGAGCTGTCCGAGGACGAGGTCGCGGCCGCCGTGATCCTGCGCGAGGGACACACCGCCGAGCCGGTCGAGCTCATCCGCCACTGCGAGCCGCGGCTGGCGTACTTCGCCATCCCGCGCTACGTGCAGTTCGTGGAGGCGCTCCCGCTGACGGAGAACGGCAAGGTCCGCAAGGCGGTCCTGCGCGACGCGGGGGTGACCGACGACATGTGGGACCGCGAGGCTGCGGGCGTCACGATCCGGCGACTGGGCCGATGACGCCCGCCGGCTTCCGGGCCCGCCGAACCCCGACCGCACCCGGGGACCCCGTGTCCCCGCAATCCGAATCCGCCTCGGCGCCGCGAGACCCGCGGTCTACGGTCCGCGGCGACCGACGAGCGAGGAGCGCGAACGCGTGGACCTGAGCGTGAGCAGGACGGAGGAGATCGGGGCGCTGGCGGCCGGGCCCGCGGCGTCCCCGAGCACGTCGATCGCCATCGCGGGCGACGGTCGCCCCGCGACCCCCGTGAGCGGCGGGGTCCAGCTCAGCCTCGCCGAGCAGCGCCGCCGGCAGGCGCTCCTGCAGGACCTCCTCGGCGAGCACGACCTCGACGGGCTGCTCGTCGTCGGCAACGACTACCGGGGCCACAAGGGCACGATCCGGTGGGTCACCGACTACAACCTCCCGCACCGCCACGGGTTCGCCTTCGTCGCGCGCGGGCGCGAGCCCGAGCTGATCCTCCCGCAGAACATGGCCCACGGCGTCGCCGCACAGGGCTGGGAGACGCCGGTGCGCTACGCACGCCGGGCGGTCCAGGGCGTCGTGAACGCGATCAACGAGCTGCCGTCGCGCGACCGGATCGGGATCGTCGGCCTGGGGGAGATCATGCGCGTCGCCGACGCGGAGCTCCTCCGCCGCGCGCTGCCGTCGACGGAGTTCGTCGACGTCACGCTCGCCTTCGAGGTCCTCCGCGCCGAGAAGTCCGCCGAGGAGCTCGCAGGCGTGCGCGAGGCGACCTACATCGGCGAGCGCTGCTTCGCGCGGCTGCTGGAGATCGCGCGCCCCGGCATCGCCGAGCGCGAGATCGGCGCCGAGATGTACAAGACGATGTACATGCTCGGCGGTGAGGACCCGCTGTTCCTGTCCATGAGCGGCGAGCGCCTGGCGGACGGGACGGTCGCCGTGCGCTGGAACGCACCGCGCGACCGCGTCCTGAACGTCGGCGACCAGTTCATCTTCTCGTTCGAGCTCATCGGCCGGCTCGGCTACTGGATGGAGTTCGCGCGCGAGGTCGTCTTCGGCACGCCGACGGACGACCAGGTCCGCCTCAACCTCGCCGTCGGCGACGGCATGCGCGAGGCGGCGCGGCGCATGGTGCCCGGCGCGCGGCCGGCGGCCGTCCAGCGCGGGATGCTCGACGCGGTCGAGGCGCGCGGCGCGATGTCGTCCTACTGGTCGGGGCACGGCCTCGGGCAGGACGTCCTCGAGGAGCCGTGGATCGGCCGCGAGGTGGTCGACGCCGACGAGACGGCCGACTGGAAGCTGACCGAGCGCATGGTGCTCGCGATGCACCCCATGGTCCAGGACACCGAGGGGGGCGGCGGCATCTCCTACCTGGCCAACAGCTACATCGTCACGCCCGGCGGCGGCGAGGCGGTCTCCAAGGTCCCGCTCGGGATCCACGTCCTCTAGCCGTGTCCGTGTCCCAGACCGCCGATCCCATCCTCGCCTCCGTGCTGCAGCGGCGCGTCGTCGCCGTGTCGCACGAGATGGCGACCGTCCTCATGCGCTCGTCGCGCTCGCCGATCTTCAACGAGATCGGCGACCTCGTGACCGTCGTGTTCGACCGCGTCGGGACGGACGCTCGCCCAGACCGAGTTCGCGTCGATCATCGCGTTCGGCGCCGGGCCGTCGCTGCAGGCGATCATCGAGACGTTCGGCGACGACGTGCACGACGGCGACGTCTTCCTGCACAACGACGTCTTCACCGGCGGCAACCAGTTCGCCGACGTCGGGGTCTACATCCCCGTCTTCTTCGAGGGCGAGCTCGTGGCGTGGACGGCGAGCAAGGGGCACATCGCCGACATCGGCGGCATGACGCTCGGCGGCTACGACCCCGCGTTCCGGGAGGTGTGGCAGGAGGCGTTCCGGATCCCGCCGCTGCGCCTCCACGACCGCGGCGTCCCGCGCCGGGACGTCGAGGCGCTCGTGCGGGCGAACGTGCGGCTCGACCTCACCTGGGAGGACATCCAGTCGATGATCGGCGCCTGCACCATCGGCCGCCGCCGTCTCCTGGAGGTCTTCGGGCGCTACGGCACCGAGACGATCGACCGGCACATGGACCTCGTCATCCAGGCTGCGGAGCGCCGCGTCCGCGCGGAGATCGAGCGCTGGCCCGACGGGACCTACCACGGCGAGAGCTTCATGCAGTCCGACGGGATCGACCCGACGCGGCGCCTGCGCGTCGCGGTCGCGGTGACGATCGCCGGCTCGGACATCACGTTCGACTTCTCCGAGACCGACGACCAGGCCGCGGGGTTCACGAACATGCCCGCGGCGTCGGCGATGGGCGCGGTGTCGATCGCCTTCCTCATGCTGCTCAGCGCCAGCGGGCTGTCGATCCCGACGAACGCCGGGCTGTTCGCGTCGGTCCACACGGTGTTCCGCGAGGGCTCGCTCATCCACCCGCGGTTCCCCGCCGCGACCGTGTTCGGCAACCAGATGTGCGACGAGGTCCTGGAGTCGATCATGATGGCCCTCGCCGAGCCGCTGTCGGACCGCGTCTGCGCGGGGTGGAACCAGTTCCTGCCCGCCGCCGTCAGCGGCGTGGACGCCCGCAGCGGCGCGATCTTCGTCGACTTCCTGCTGTTCTCGCGCGGCGGCACCGGCGCGATGCAGGGCACCGACGGCTACGACGCGCTGGGCTTCACCGGCACGCCGGGGTCCATGAAGTCGCAGGACATGGAGATCTTCGAGCTGTCCACGCCGCACCTCGTCGAGTACGTCGAGCTCGACACGGACTCCGCCGGCGCGGGACGCTGGCGCGGCGGCTACGGCACCCGCGCGCGGTTCCGGTTCCTCGGGCAGGGCGTGCGCGGGTCGACGCTCGGCGACGACAGCGAGGCGGAGGGCGCCGCGCCGGCCCAGGGCCTGTTCGGCGGCCACGACGGCGGGCTGAACACGCTGCGCCTGACGCTCCCCGACGGCTCGGTGCGCGACTGGGGCTCCAAGGAGGCGGTCGCGATCCCGACGGGGACGGTCTGCGACTCGATCCACGGCGGCGGCGCGGGCTACGGCGATCCGCTCCTGCGCGACCCGGGGCTCGTGGTGGACGAGGTGCGCGAGGGGCTGCTGACGCCCGGCCGCGCGCGCGACGTCTTCGGGGTCGCCGTGCGCGACGACGGGTCGGGCCACGACCCGGACGAGACCGCCCGGCTGCGCGAGGCGGTGGCGCGATGAGCTACCGGCTCGGCATCGACGTCGGCGGCACGTTCACCGACTTCCTCGTCCTCGGGGACGCCGTCCAGCTCGTGCACAAGACGAGCTCGACGCCGCACGACCCGTCGGAGGGCTTCGTCCGCGGCCTGGAGGAGATCGCCGATCGGCTCGGCGTGCCGTTCCCCGAGCTCATGGCCTCGATCGACCTCATCGTCCACGGCACGACCGTCTCGACGAACGCGGCGCTCACCGGCAACGGCGCCCGCACCGGCGCGCTCACGACCGAGGGCTTCCGCGACACGCTGCGCCTGCGCGACGGCACGCGCGCGACGCCGTACGACAACCGCCTGACGCCGCCGCGCCCGCTCGCGCCGCGCGAGCGGACCTACGGCGTCACCGAGCGCATCGGCCCGGAGGGGCAGGTCCTCGGCGAGCTCGACGAGGCGTCCGTGCGGACGGCGGCTGCGGCGCTGCGCGAGGACGGCGTGGAGGCCGTGGCGATCTCCTTCCTGCACTCGCCGCAGAACCCGGCGCACGAGCGGCGCGCGCTGGAGATCGTCCGCGCTGAGCTCCCCGACGCGTACGTGACCGCGTCGCACGACCTGCTCTCGCAGATCCGCTACTACCCCCGCACGAGCACGACGGTGCTCAACGCCTACGTCGGCCCGATCATCAGCCGCTACATGACCGCGCTGACCGAGCGCCTCGACGCGCTGCGGTTCGGGGGCGTCCTGCTCATCATGCAGTCCAACGGCGGGGTCGCGACGCCCGCCGAGGTGTCGCGCCGCGCCGCGCTCTCGCTGCTGTCGGGTCCCGCCGCCGGGCCGACCGCCGGGGTCGAGCACCTGTCGCGCGCCGGCATCGGCGACTGCCTCACCGTCGACATGGGCGGGACCAGCTTCGACGTCGCGATGGTGCGCGACGGGGCGTCGGTGATGATGACCGACGGCGTCGTCGCCGAGTGGCCGCTCGCGCTGCCGATGATCGACATCCACACGATCGGTGCCGGGGGCGGCTCGATCGCGACGGTGGACGAGGGCGGGCTGCTGCACGTCGGCCCGCAGAGCGCCGGCGCCCAGCCCGGGCCGGCCGCGTACGGCCGCGGCGGCACCCTGCCGACGGTCACCGACGCCGACCTCGTGCTCGGCTACCTCAGCGCGGACAACCCGCTCGCCGGCGGGATGCGGCTCGACGTCGAGGCCGCACGGACGGCGTTCGCGCCCGTCGCCGACGCGCTGGGCGTCTCCGTCGAGGAGGCGGCGGCGGGCGTCTACGACCTCGTCAACGTGAACATGGCGACCGGCGTGCGCGACGTCACCGTGCGCCGCGGCCTGGACCCGCGCGACTTCCCGGTGGTCGTGGCGGGCGGCGCGGGACCCGTGCACGCGGCCGCGATCGCCGCCGAGCTCGAGGTGGCGCTGCTCGTCGTCCCGCGCGAGTCGTCGATCTTCTGCGCCGCCGGGATGCTCATGTGCGACTTCCAGCACGACGACGTCCGCGCGCTCAAGCGTCTCCTGGCCGACGTCGGGGCCGAGGAGCTCACCGCGCTCCTCGAGGGTCTCGCGGACGCCGGGCGTGCCACGCTGCACGGCGAGGGCGTCGCCGACGCGGCCATCTCCTTCAAGGCCGCGCTCGACCTGCGCTACGTCGGGCAGTGGCACGAGCTGCAGGTCCCGCTGGACTGGGAGCCGGGCGGCGCCCCGGCGATCGGCGACATGGAGGACCGGTTCCACGCCGAGCACGACCGGACGTTCGGGTACGCGTCGTCGTCCTCGGCGATCGAGTGCCTCGCCGTGCGCCTGAGCGCCGTCGGGGCGACGCCGCAGGTGGACCTCAGCGACCTCGACGAGATGGCCGAGGGGCGCGTCGCACCGAGCGGGCGCCGGGCGACGTGGTCGCCGGGCAGCCGCGCGATGGTCGACACCCCCGTCTACGACGGGCACGGCCTGCAGCCGGGCTTCGAGGTCGCCGGGCCGGCGATCGTCGAGCTCGCGACGACGACGATCGTGCTGCTCGAGGGCTTCGACCTCGTGGTCGACCGGCGCGGGGCGTTCCTGCTCTGCGCGGGCGAGCGCGGCCGCACCCTGGCCGCGCAGCTGGCGCCCGAGGCCGTCACATGAGCGAGGACCGCCTCGACGTCGCGGTCGACATGGACCTCTGCGACGGGCACGGGCAGTGCGAGTTCGCCGCTCCGGCGGTGTTCCAGCTCGACGACGAGGGCGAGCTGCAGTTCGACGCCCATCCCGACGCCTCCGAGCGCGGGCGCGTCGAGCAGGCCGTCCGGCTGTGCCCGGTCCAGGCCATCCGCCTCGGGGCATGACCGCCGCGCTGCGGCGCGTCGTCGTCGTCGGCGCGTCGCTGGCCGGGCTGCGGGCGGCCGAGGCGCTGCGCGCGGAGGGCTTCGACGGGGAGCTGACGCTCGTCGGCGCCGAGGAGCACCCGCCGTACAACCGCCCGCCGCTGTCCAAGGAGCTGCTCGCCGGGGACGCGCAGCGCGACGAGGTGCACCTGCAGGGCACGGGCGAGCTCGCAGCCACGTGGCGCCTGGGGGTGCGCGCGACGGGCCTCGACCTGGACACGCGCTCGGTCGCGCTGGACGACGGCACGGAGCTGGGCTTCGACGGGCTCGTGATCGCGACCGGATCCGACGCGCGGCCGCTGCCGGGCGTCGCGCCGGCCGACGACGTCTTCGTGCTGCGCACGCTCGACGACGGCCTGCGCCTGCGCGCAGCGCTGGCCGGCGCCCCGCGCGTCGCCGTCGTCGGGGGCGGGTTCATCGGCTGCGAGGTCGCGGCGACCGCGCGCAAGCTCGGCTGCGACGTGACGATGATCGACGTCGCCGACGCGCCGATGGGGCCGCGGCTCGGGCCGCGGGTCGGCGCCTGGGCCGCACGCTTCCACGCCGACCGCGGCGTGCGGCTGGTGCTCGGCGTCGGGGTGGAGGGCCTCGAGCGCGACGACCGCCTGCGGGCCGTGCGCCTGGCCGACGGCACGCGCGTGGAGGCCGACGTCGCGGTCATCGGCCTCGGCAGCGTCCCCAACACGGGCTGGCTCGCCGGCTCCGGGATCCCGCTCGGCGACGGCGTGGTCTGCGACGCGTCGCTCGCGGTCGAGGGCGTCGAGGGCGTCGTCGCGGCCGGCGACGTCGCGAGCTGGCCGCACGCGCCGGCGGGCGTGCGGCTGCGCGTCGAGCACTGGTCCAACGCGGTCGAGCAGGGGATGTGGTCGGCGCGGACGCTGCTGCACGGCGCGGACGCCGCCGGGCCGTTCGCGACGCTCCCCTCGTTCTGGTCGGACCAGCACGGGGTCCGGATCCAGTCGATCGGGCTGCCCGCGCTCGGGACGGAGAGCGTCGTCGTGGAGGGCACGCCGGAGGACGACCGGTTCGTGCTGCTCTACACGCGCGAGGGACGCGTCGTGGGCGCGGTCTCGGTCGGGATGCCGCCCCGGCGGCTCGCGAAGCTGCGCGGCACGGTGACGCGCGGCGAGCCGATCGCCGCCTGACCGGCCGGGCGCCGAACGCGCGACGCCCGCGCCGGGCCTTCGTTCGAGCAGCCCGAACGGCGTTGTCGTGACACGTTCAACTCTTTACCGTGGTGCCATGTCGACCATCCGCGGGGGCGCAAGGGGCGATCTCTACGACCAGCTGGTCCGCGAGGACCGCGTCCACCGGAGGCTCTACACCGACGCGGAGATCTTCGCGGAGGAGATGCTGAAGGTCTTCGGCGTCTCCTGGGTGTACGTCGGGCACGCGAGCGAGCTCGGTTCGGCCAACGAGTTCAAGACCGGCACGCTCGGCGGCAGGCCGATCATCGTGACCCGGGACGCGGACGGCGAGTTCCACGTCCTGCTCAACCGCTGCCTGCACCGCGGCGCGACCGTCTGCCGGGTGGAGCGCGGCCGGGCCAAGCGGTTCGTCTGTCCCTACCACGGCTGGGCGTACGCGAACGACGGCGCGCTCACCGGCGTCCCCTGGCCCAGCGGCTACGCCCCGGAGTTCGACACCGCCGCCCTGAGCCTGGGGCGGGCGAAGGTCGCCGTCTACCGCGACTTCATCTTCGCGACGTTCAACCCGGACCCCGTGACGATCGAGGAGCACCTCGGCGCCGCCCGACCGCTGATCGACGCCTGGGTCGACCGGTTCCCAGGCGGCGAGGTCGTCGCGCGCAGCGGCGCGCACCGGATGGACTGCGCGGCCAACTGGAAGCTCGTCACCGACAACTCGACCGACGGCTACCACCCGGCGTTCTCGCACCGATCGCTGCTGCAGATGGCGCAGCGGCTGGGGGAGAGCAAGGACATGGCGTACTTCGCCGACAGCCCGGACGACGGCGCCATGTACTGCCGCTACCTCGGCAACGGCCACTCCTTCATCGACCAGCGCCCGATGTACGAGGCGGCCGGCGACTACTGGGCCCAGCAGCGTCCCGCGCCGGGCCGGGAGGCGCTGGAGGCGAGGATCCGCGAGCGCTACGAGCCGGCGGAGGCGACGCGCCTGCTCGACCTCAGCGTCGGCTCGCAGATGAACCTCACGATCTTCCCGAACCTCCTCATCATCGGGAACCAGATCCAGTCGCTGCAGCCGATCGCGGTCGACCGCACGCTGCTGCTCTGGCAGGCGACGACCTCGCCGCACCTGCCCGACGAGATCAACGCGCTGCGGATGCGCTCACAGGAGGACTTCCCGAGCTTCGGCGAGCCGGACGACCTCGCGAACTTCGCGGAGTGCCAGCGGGGGCTGTCGATCCCCGAGGTCGAGTGGGTGCTCATGAACCGCGGCTACGGCATCGAGGGGCGCCAGACGCTGGACCCGGACGGCGGCGTCACCGCACCCGCGACCGACGAGACGCCCATGCGCGGCTACATGCACCACTGGAAGCAGCTCATGCAGGGCGCGGATGTCTGACGCCGCCGACCCCTCCCGCGTCTCGGCCTACGTCGACCTGGACTTCTACGCGGCGCTGGCCGCGCACGTTGCCGAGCTCGACGAGCCCGCCGCGCCCGCGGGTCCCGAGGTGCGCGCCGCCGCCGAGGCCCTCCTGCACCGGGAGGCGCGGCTCCTCGACGAGGGGCGCCTGGAGGACTGGCTCGAGCTGTTCGTGCCCGAGTGCCTCTACTGGATGCCGATGACGCCGGGCGGCGGCGACCCGACGTCCGAGGTCACCCTCGCCTTCGACGACCGCCGCCGGCTCGAGGACCGCGTCGCCTGGCTGCGCAGCGCCTACATCTGGAGCCAGATCCCGCGCTCGCGCACGCGCCGGATGATCTCCAACGTCGAGGTCACGCTGGCCACGGCACCGGACGAGCTGCTCGTCCGCTCGAACTTCGTCGTCCACGACGTGCGGCCCGGCTACCAGGCGATGTTCCCGGGCTGGACCGCGCATCGGCTCCGGGCCGACGGAGACGGATGGCTGATCGCCGTCAAGCAGGTGAACCTGCTCGACAGCGACCAGGCGCACGCGAACCTCTCGATCATCTTCTGACGTTGCCGACTGGAGGCATCCAATGCTGACGAGCACCGCGCTGGGCCCGGCCGCGAGCGCCGAGTCGGCGATGGGCCGGGTCGGGTTCATCGGCCAGCACGGCCTCTGGACGGAGAGCCAGGCGGCGGCCGCGAACGAGCTGACGCGCCGCCTGGAGGGCCTGCGCACCGTGCGCGTCGCATGGGCGGACCAGCACGGCCTCGTGCGCGGCAAGGCACTGCCGGTCGACGTGTTCCGCAGCGTCCTGCGCAACGGGATGCGGGCGAACACCGGCCCGGCGATCATGGACAGCGGCTCGGCGATCGCGTTCAACCCGTTCATGCCCGGCGGCGGCTTCGGGAGCCTGCAGATGGAGGGCTGCCCCGACGTCGTGTGCGTCCCCGACCCCACGACGTTCCGGACGCTGCCGTGGGCGCCGGGGACCGGCTGGGTGCTCTGCGACATGTACTTCCAGGACGGCACGCCGTTCCCGTACTCCTCCCGCCGGGTGCTGCAGGAGGCCGTCGCCGGCCTCGACGCGCGCAACCTCGACTCGCTCATCGGCGTCGAGCTCGAATGGCACCTCACGAAGCTCGTCGACCCCAGGCTCAGCCCGTCGTCGCTCGGCGGGCCGGGCGCGCCCGGCGAGCCGCCCGAGGTCGAGTCCGTGACCGCCGGCTACCAGTACCAGTCGGAGATCAACGGCGACCTCCTCGAGCCGATCCTCTCCGTGCTGCAGGACCAGCTGCTCGGCGCCGGGCTGCCGCTGCGGACGATCGAGGACGAGTGGGGCCCCTCGCAGATGGAGTTCACGCTGCACCCGCTGCCGGCACTCGAGGCGGCCGACGCGGTGCTGCTGTTCCGCAGCGCGGTCCGGCAGATCTGCCGCCGCCACGGCTACCACGCGACGTTCATGTGCCGCCCCGGCCTGCAGGGCTTCTTCTCCTCGGGCTGGCACCTGCACCAGTCGCTCGTGGACCGCGTCACCGGCGGCAACGCCTTCGCCGCCACCGACGGCTCGACCCTCACGCCGCTCGGGCTCGGCTACGTCGCGGGCCTGCTCGAGCACGCCCGCGAGGCGTCCGTCTTCGTGACGCCGACGGTCAACGGCTACAAGCGCTTCCAGCCGTACTCGCTGGCACCCGACCGGGCAGGGTGGGGCGAGGAGAACCGCGGCTCGATGATCCGCGTCGCGGGCAGCGCGGGCGACCCGTCGACGCACCTCGAGAACCGCGCGGGCGAGCCGGCCGCGAACTCCTACCTCTACATCGCGTCCCAGATCCTCGCCGGCCTCGACGGCATCGACCGCGGACTGGATCCGGGCAGCCCGACCGACAACCCGTACGAGAGCGAGGCGGCGTCGCTGCCCGGCTCGCTCGGCGAGGCCGTCGACCTGCTCGACGGCTCGTCGTTCTACCGCGAGACGATGGGCGACGACTTCGTCGACTACATCGTCGGCCTGAAGCGCTCGGAGGTCGGCCGCTTCCAGACGGCGGTCGACGGGCTCTCCGACGACGCCCTCGCCGGGGTCACGGACTGGGAGCACCGTGAGTACTTCGGAACCTTCTGAGGTCGCGGCCCTCGTGGCGGAGCAGCGGGCGGAGATCCGCCGGCTGCGCCGTCACATCGAGCGGCTGGAGGCGGTCGTGGCCGAGGCCCGGCAGGCGACGCTGTGGGACTTCACCGTGTACGAGCAGCTCCCGGACCCGACGTGGGTGGCGATCGACCGCGAGACCGCGGACCGGCTGCTGCTCTCCCTGGAGGACGTCGACGACTGGCGCCCCTGGCGCTCGACGATCGAACGTCGCCCCGCGTGACCGCCGAAGACTTCGTCTTCGGTCGTCTTGTCCGAGGACACACTGAAGGCATCCTCGTCGTGAGTGGCGGGCGCCCGTGGGTCTGCATCCGCCACGCGGAGTTCGAGGGGCCGGGCGTGTTCGCGACCGTCGCGGGCGAGCGCGGCATCGAGCTGCGCACCGTCGCGACCGACCTGGACGAGCCCGTGCCCGGGGTGGACGAGGTGGGCGGGGTGATCGTCATGGGCGGGCCCTGGTCGGTCAGCGACGCCGCGACGCGAGCGCACCTCGCCGACGAGATCCGGCTGCTGGCCGAGGCCACCCACGCGGGGCTCCCGGTCATGGCGATCTGCCTCGGCGCGCAGCTGTTGGCCAGCGGTCTGGGCGCCCGCGTGGCACCCGCCTGGGAGGAGGAGCGCGGCATGCGCGACGTCGCCCTGACCGACGACGGCGCGGCCGACCCGGTGCTCGGCCCCGAGGGCCCGGTCCTGCGCGCCTTCCAGTACCACGGCGAGACGCTCGAGCTCCCCGCCGGCGCCGCGTCGCTCGCGACGAGCGCCGCCTGTCCGCAGCAGGCGTTCCGCGTCGGCGACGTCGCCTACGGGCTGCAGTTCCACATCGAGCTGCCCGATCCGTTCGCCGAGTTCATCCCGGAGGGTCCGAGGCCGACGGACGCCGAGCGGCGCACCCTGTCGGAGCTCGCGCACCGGATCGTCGAACGCTTCTTCACCATCGCGACCCAGGAGGCCCGATGAACAGCATCCCTGACGGCACCATGCGCGGCCTGGCCCCGCGGCAGCTCGCAGCGGAGCTGGCGGTGCCCTCCACGCTGCTGCAGCGCCGCGCGGCACGCGCCCGCGAGCTCATGCAGGCAGACGGGCTCGACGGCCTCATCGTGCCCAGCAAGGGCCACGTCACGCAGTACGGGGACGTCGAGTTCCTGACCGGCTACACCCCCGTGGCCCGCATGTCCTACGCCGTGCTCACGCGCTCCGGCCGGGGGCCGGTGCTCGTCGTCCCGACGCCCGCCGACCGCTGGTACGCGCGCCGCCTGCCGGACGCGCCCGAGATCCGGATCGGGGGCCAGGGGGACCTCCTGTCCGGCGCCGACGACCTCCCGGGCGGCGCCGCCGCCGTGATCGTGGAGGAGGGGCTCGGCGAGGGGCGCATCGGCATCGGGGGACTGCGCCACCTGCTCCCCGTGGGCGAGTTCGACGCGCTGCGCCGGGCCCTGCCGCAGGCGGAGCTCGTCGACGCCGGCGCGCTCGTCTCGCGCCTGAAGCTCATCAAGGAGGACGAGGACCTCGCGGAGGTCGTGCGGACGGTCGCCATCGCCGACGCCGGGTTCGTCGCGGCCCGCCAGGCCCTGCGCCCGGGCGCCACGGACGCCGAGGTCGGCGCGGCGATCCGGCAGGCCGTCTTCGCGCGCGGCGCCCGTGACGCGCTCATCTTCGTGAGCGCCGAGACGTACTTCCTGAGCTGGTCGCAGGGCCGCCGATTCCGCAACGGCGACCTGGTGACGATCTACGTCGAGATCGTCGGGCCGAGCGGCTACTGGGTCGAGGTCGGCGGCACCGTGGCGCTCGGTGAGCCGGAGCCCGAGGCGCTGCGCGTCGCGGCCGCCGCGACCGAGGCCGCCCGGCGCGCCGAGGAGCACCTGCGCCCCGGCGCGCGTGCCGGTGACGTGGCGCGGGCGATCGATGCAGTCGCGAGCGCGCACGGGCTGCACGCCGGGCTGTGGCACGGCCACGGCGTCGGCGTCGACCACGACGGCCCGGTCGTCACGGCCTCCGACGACACGCCGCTGGCGGCCGGGATGGTCATCGCGGTGCACCCGAACTTCTCGACCGAGGACGAGCGCCACGGGGCGAGCAGCGTCGACACGTACGTCATCACCGAGAGCGGCCACCGGCGGCTGTCGGCGGTACCGCAGGAGGTCCTGCGGTGAGCCACACGATCGGCATCGACGTGGGTGGGACGTTCACCGACTTCGTCCTCACCGAGGCGGGCGGAGGCGAGCTGCGCGTCCACAAGTCGCCCAGCACGCCGAGCGATCCGTCCGACGGCGTCGTCACCGGCCTGCGCGAGCTCGCCGCGCTGCAGGGGCAGGACCTCGCCGGCTTCCTCGCGAGCACGTCGATGATCGTGCACGGGACCACGGTGACCACGAACGCCGTGCTCACCGAGCGCGGCGCGCGGACGGGGCTGCTCACCACGGAGGGCTTCCGCGACGTCCTCGAGATGCGCCGCGGCGTGCGCAGCCGGACGCACCTCTACGACAACAAGTACGTCGCGCCGCCGCCGCTCGTGCCCCGCTACCTGCGGCTCCCCGTGCGCGAGCGCGTCGACGCCGCCGGCACGACGCTGACCGACCTGGACCGCGACGGCGCCCGCGCCGCGGTGCAGGAGCTGCTCGGCCTCGGCGCCGAGGCGATCGCGGTCTGCTTCATGCACGCCTACGCGGACGACGCCCACGAGCGCGAGGTCGCCGACATGGTCCGCGAGCTCGCGCCCGACGTCTTCCTGTCGGTCTCCTCGGAGGTCCTCCCGCAGGTGCGCCTGTACGAGCGCGTGTCGACGACGGCGATGAACGCCTACGTCGGCCCGGTGCTGCGCCGCTACATCGAGCGGCTCGTCGAGCGCCTGGCCGAGGAGGACTTCGGCGGCGTCCTGCTCGTCATGCAGTCCAACGGCGGCGTCGCGATCCCCGAGATCGTCACCCACATCCCGGCGTCGACGGTGCTGTCGGGGCCGGCCGGGGGGCCGGTGGCGGGGCTCGCGCACGCCCGCGCGGCCGGGTCGGAGGACTGCCTCATCGTCGACATGGGCGGCACGAGCTACGACGTCTCGCTCGTCCGGGCCGGCGAGGTCCAGGTCACCCACAGCGGCGAGGTCAACCGCCACTCCGTGTCGCTCCCGATGATCGACGTGCACACGATCGGCGCGGGCGGCGGCTCGATCGGCTGGCTCGACGAGGGCGGCCTCCTGCACATGGGCCCGCAGAGCGCGGGCGCCGAGCCGGGCCCCGCCGCCTACGGCCGCGGCGGCACGGAGCCGACGTGCACCGACGCCGACGTCGTCCTCGGCTACATCGATCCCGGCTACTTCCTCGGCGGCCGGATGCCGCTGCGCGTCGACCTCGCGCAGCGGGCCATCGAGGAGCGCATCGCGGCGCCGCTCGGCCTCGGGGTCGTCGAGGCCGCCGCGGCGATGTACGACGTCATCAACCTCGTCATGGCCGCGGGCACGAAGGACATGACCCTCGCGCGCGGCGTGGACGCGGCGGAGTTCCCGCTCGTCGCCGCCGGCGGGGCCGGCGCGCTGCACGCGGGGATGATCGCGCAGGAGCTCGACCTCGCCACGGTCATCATCCCCGCGACCTCGTCGGTCCTGTGCGCGCTGGGGATGGTCCTCGCCGACCTGCGCCACGACTACGTCCAGGCGCACCGCACGCTGTGGAGCGCGTTCGATCCCGACGCCGCGCGCGAGCTGCTGGAGGGGATGCTCGCGCAGGGGTCCGCCGCGCTCGACCGCGAGGGCGTCGAGGAGCCGCGGCGGCGCACCCGCGTGTCGGCGGACATGCGCTACATCGGCCAGCACCACGAGGTCGGCGTCGAGTTCCCGCTCGCCGCGCTGTCGGACGGCGCCGACGGGCTCGCCCGGATCGAGCGCGCCTTCGAGGAGCGCCACGAAGAGCTCTACGGGTTCAGCGCTCCCGGGCGCCCGCTCGAGGTCATCGGGCTGCACGCGGTGGTCCTCGGGACACGGGAGGCGCCCGACCTGCACCAGCCGCCGCAGGAGGCCGGCGACACCCTCAAGGGCCATCGCGCCGCGTGGCTGCCGACGGAGCGCAGGCGCGAGGAGGTCGAGGTCCACGACGGCCACCGCCTGGCCCAGGGCCAGGAGATCCCCGGGCCGGCGATCGTGGAGCGCGCGACGACGACGGTCCTCGTGCCCGAGGGCTTCCGGCTGACGGTGGACGCGCTCGGCAGCCTCATCCTCCGCAACGACTCGGCACAGGGGGCCGCACGATGAGCGACGACGCGATCCTCACCTCGATCATGGCCGGGCGGCTGCGGACGATCGGCCAGCGCATGGGCGTCGTCGTCGAGCGCAGCGCGCGCTCGCCGCTGCTCGTCGAGGGCCGCGACTTCTCCCTCGGCATCTACGACGCGCGCGGGACGCTGCTGGAGCAGACGGAGTACATCCCGGTGCTCGGCTACGCCACGACGCCCGCGATGCGCCAGATCGCCGAGTACTTCGGCGACGACGTCGCGGAGGGCGACGTCGTGCTGCACAACGACCCGTACACGGGTGGCAACCAGCTCTCGGACTGGAAGGTCACCAAGCCGGTCTTCCACGACGGCGAGCACGTCGCCTGGGTCGTCATCGCGGCGCACCAGGCGGACGTCGGCGGCGCCGTGCCGGGGTCCTACAACCCGGACGCGACCGACATGTGGCAGGAGGGGCTGCGCATCACGCCGCTGAAGCTCTACGACGGCGGCAAGCGGCGCCAGGACGTGTGGGACTTCGTGTTCGGCAACGTGCGCCTGCCGATCGTGGCCGACGACATCACGGCGATGATGGGCGCCTGCACCGTCGGCGAGCGCGAGCTCAAGGCGCTGCTGGGCCGCTACGGCCGCGCCGCGTTCGACACGGCCACGGCGCGGCTGCTGGACGCGGCCGAGCAGAACGCCCGCGCGGTCGTGGCGCGGATCGCGGACGGCACCTACGAGGCGGAGTGGTACGTCCACGACGACGGGATCGACCACGACGGCCGCTGGACGATCCGCGTCGCGGTCACGGTGGCGGGCGACGAGATCACCTTCGACTTCAGCGCGTCCGACGACCAGGCGGTCGGCTACGTCAACGCACCGCTGGCCGTGACGCTCTCGTCGGTGATGATCGCCTTCTTCATGATCGCCGAGCAGGAGCTGCCCCACAACGACGGCATCATGCGGGTGGTGAAGGTGGTGGCCCGCGAGGGGTCCATCGTCAACCCGAGGTACCCGGCGCCGACCGGCTTCGGCAACCACCTCTCCGACCAGATCGCCGCCGTCATCATGCTCGCGCTCTCGCAGGCGGTGCCCGAGAGCGTCACCGCCTCCTGGAACCACCTCATGGCGACGCTCGTGTCGGGCTGGGACGACCGCGTCGACGGACCGTACGTCGACATCCTCATCAACGCCTGCAAGGGCGGCGGAGGGGGGACGCACGGCGCGGACGGCTACGACCACATCGGCCTCATCACGTCCGGCGGTGCGATCGCCGCGCAGGACCCGGAGATGTACGAGGTCGTCAACCCGCACCGGCTCCTGCGCTTCGAGTACGGGACCGACTCCGCCGGCGAGGGGCAGTGGCGCGGGGGCCTGGGCGTCGAGACCGAGCTCGAGTTCCTCACCTCGGGCACGATCGCGAGCGTGTTCGGCGACGGCGGCACGCCCGAGACCGCCGCCTTCGGGATCCTCGGCGGGCGCTCGGGATCCGCGAACGAGGTGGAGCTGCGCTACCCGGACGGCACGGTCGTGCGCCCGCGGCTCAAGGACCTCGTGACCGGGATCCCGGCCGGGACGCACTACCGCCAGGTCGCCGGCGGCGGCGGGGGGTACGGCGATCCGCGTGCGCGCGCCGCCGACCGCGTGCTGCGCGACGTCCGCGACGGCTACGTCACGGAGGCCGTCGCCCGCGAGGTCTACGGCGTGGCGATCGACACGGCGACGTGGACCGTCGACGAGGCGGAGACGGCGCGGCTGCGCGGCGGCTGAGCGGTCAGGCGACCGCCGCCGCGACCTCGGCGGCGGTGCGCTCCTTGCTGCCGAAGCGGCGCAGGTCGCGCGAGATCGCCTCGGCGGCGTCGATGACGGCGCGACGCAGCGCGGTGCCCTGCGTCTCGTAGCGCGACGTCGGGACGGCCACCGACAGCGCCGCGACGGTCATCCCGCCGTCGAGGCGCACCGGCGCCGCGATGCCGCTGACGCCCGGAACGCTCTCCTCGACGTCGACCGCGTGGCCGGCGCGGCGGACCGCGTCGAGCTCGTCGAGCAGCCGGTCGAGGTCGGTGATCGTCCGCGGGGTGACGGGCTCGAGACCCTCGGTCCGCGCGATGCGCGTGACCTCGCCCGGCGGTCGCACGGACAGCAGGACCTTGCCGGTCGCGCTCGCGTGGGCGGGCCACCGCGCGCCCACGGGCGCGCCGGCGAACCGCACGGGGTGGGTGCCCTCGACGCGCTCGACGAAGAGGACGCGGCCGCGATCGAGCACGGCGAGCTGCGTCGTCTCCCGATGCCGGGCGACGAGTGCGCGCATCGCGGGCATCGCGGCGCCGCGGAGGTTCAGGCTCGCCTTCAGCGTCTCGCCGAGATCGAGGAAGCGCCAGCCGAGCCGGTAGCGGCTCTGCGACGTCGAGCTGAGGAGCCCGACGTCGGCGAGGCTCACGAGGAGCGCGTGCGCGCTGGACTTCGCGATCCCGATGCGCTCGGCGACCTCGGTGACGCCCCACTCGGGGCGCTCGACCGAGAACAGGTCGAGGACGGGACCGATCTTCTTCACCGTCAGCAGCATCTCCGCCCGCCCTCCGCGCTCATCGTGCACCGCCCGCCGCGTCGATCGCCTGGACCGCCATCCGCTGCCCGAGGTCGAGGTGGGCGCGGATCACGTCCTGCGCCGCGTTCAGGTCGCCCTCCTCGTAGGCGCGGTAGAGCGCGATGTGCTGCTCGCTCAGCTGCGCCGTCTGGTCGTCGAACTCCATGCCGGCCAGGACGCGCTCCATGAGCAGGCTCACGCGGAGGTTCGCGTAGAGCAGCGAGAGCGCGTCGTTGGCGACGAAGTCGATCTGGAGCTGGTGGAAGCGCTGGTTGCTCTCGATGTAGTGGCGCAGGTCCCACGCGTGGTCCTCGGCCATCGTCTCGAGCGTCGCGTCGAGCGCGACCCACAGCTCGTGCAGCTGCTCGGGCTCGAGGCGCCCGACGATGCGCTCCGCGGCCATGAGCTCGAGCGCGAGGCGGATGTCGTACTCCTCGACGAGGGTCTTGGCGGTGATCGGCGTCACCGTGTAGCCGCGGCGCGAGCGCACGTCCACGAGCCCCTCGGCCGCCATGCGCGTGAGCGCCTGGTGGACCGGGCTGCGCGAGACGCCGAGCTCCGTCGACAGCGTCGTGAGGTTCAGCTTCTGACCCGCGTGCAGCTCGCCGGAGAGGACGGCGGCCCGCAGCCGGTCGTAGACCTTGCGGTTGAGGTCGGAGTGCTCGATGCGAGCGGGGAGGAGGGTGTCGGACATGCGCTGGGAGAGTCGGACGGGGGCGGAGGCGAGCCGCCGTGGAAGACGCTCCGAGTCGGGCATGAGACGTGTGAAACGTATCACGACACGGGGGAGTCGCCTAGTCCGCCGGGCGGATCGCGCGAGGGTCAGGTCGTCGCTCGCACGTCCTCGCGGGCGCCTTCGGTCAGGATCTCGATCGCTGCGTGGGCGAACAGCCCGACGCCCATCGGCAGGGCGTCCTCGTCGATGTCGAAGCGGGGGTGGTGGTGCTCGCGGACGATCCCCGGGTCGTCGTTGCCGGCGCCCAGCAGCACGAAGCACGCCGGTGCGCGCTCGGCGAACGCCGAGAAGTCCTCGCCGACCATGAGCGGGCGCCCGGTGACGACGGCGTCGTCGCCGAAGGCACGGCGAGCGACGCGGTCGATCGAGGCGGTCGTCGTGGCGTCGTTGACGATCGCGCGGTAGCCGCGGATGTACTCGTAGTCGCAGGTGGCGCCGTGCGTCGCGCAGACGCCCGCGGCGATCTCGCCGATCCGCCGCTCGAGAAGGTCCTGCACCTCGGGGGAGAACATGTTCGTCCCGCCGGTGATCTCGGCCGTCGCGGGGATGATCCCGACGGACCCGCCCGCGTGGAAGCCGGTCACGCCGACGATCGCCGGCTCCTGGGGGTCGACCTCGCGCGCGACGATGTGCTGCAGCGCGGAGACGACGCGGGCGCCGATCGCGATGGGGTCGACCGCGTCCTGGGGGACGCCGATGTGGCCGCCGCGACCACGGATCTCGATGCGGAAGACGTCGCACGCTGCGAGCAGGCGCCCGGGGCGGACCGTCACGGTGCCGAGCGGCAGCGGCGCCCACAGGTGCAGCCCGATCACGGTGTCGACGCCGTCCATGACGCCGGCCTCGACCATCCCGGCGGCGCCGCCCGGCAGCGCCTCCTCGCCGGGCTCGAAGAGGAAGCGGATCTCGCCGGGGAGGTGCTCGCGCATGCCGGCCAGCACCGTGGCCGCGCCGAGCAGGATCGACGTGTGGCCGTCGTGCCCGCAGGCGTGCATGACGCCGGGGTTCTCCGATGCGAACGGCAGCCCGGTGTCCTCCTGGATGGGCAGCGCGTCCATGTCGGCGCGGATCGCGAGCGTGGGGCCGGGCCGCCCGCCGACGAGGCGCGCGACGACGCTGGTGCCCGACGGGCGCGTCACCTCGAGGTCGAGGGCGGCGAGCTTCTCGGCGACGAAGCGCGACGTCTCGGTCTCCTGGAAGGACAGCTCCGGGTGGGCGTGCAGGTGCCGGCGCCACGCGACGACGTCCGGGGTCACCTCATCGACGAGCCGATCGACGGTCCCTTCCATGACCCGCGTCAGTCTACGGTCGACCAGGGTGACGTGCAAAGTGAGCGCACAGCAGGGTGACGTCTCCATGTACGGTTCGGCCGTGACCACGGCCGCGATCGCCGGTGCCCACGAGACGCCGTACGCGCGCCATCCGCCCGACGGCACGGACACGACCGGGATCCTGGCCGCGGCGGTGGCGGGCGCGCTCGCCGACGCCGGCATCGACCACGGCGCCGTCGACGGGCTCGGCGTGGCCTCGTTCTCGCTCGTCCCCGACCACGCCATCGACCTGGCCTGGCGCCTGGGGCTGCGGGTGCGCTGGCTCATGGACGACGCCAACGGCGGCGCCAGCGCGGTGAACATGCTGCAGCACGCCGTGCGGGCGATCGAGGCCGGCGACGCGGAGACGATCGTGCTCTGCGCGGGCGACCACCTCGACCGCGCGGCGTTCCGGCGGCTCGTCGAGGAGTACAACCGCGCCACGGCCGAGCACCTGACCCCGCTGGGGTACGCGGGCCCGAACGCCCTCTTCGCGATGGTGACCCAGCGCTGGCTCGCAGCGCGCGACCTCGACCGCGCGGCGCTCGGCGCGATCCCGGTCGCCCAGCGCGCGTGGGCGTCGGGGAACCCGGGCGCCGTGTACCGCGACCCGCTGACGCTGGAGGACTACCTGGCGTCCCCGTTCGTCGCCGAGCCGCTGACCCGCTACGACTGCGTGCCGGTGGTCACCGGTGCCGATGCGATCGTCGTCACCGCCTCGCCGGCCGGCGGCCGCCCGCACGTGCGGGTGCGCGCGATCGCCGCGCTGCACAACCCCGACCACCAGCAGGGCGACGGCTTCGGCGAGGGCTTCACCGACGTCGCGTCGCGGCTGTGGCCGCTCGCCGGCGTGCGTCCCGAGGACGTCGGGGCCGCGTTCCTCTACGACGACTACCCGGTCATGGTCGCCGTGCAGGCCGAGGAGCTCGGCATCGTCCCGGGCGGCGACGTCGCCCGCTGGCTGCAGGCCGACGTGCTCGAGTCCCGCTGGCCGCTGAACACCTCGGGCGGGCAGCTCTCGGCCGGCCAGGCCGGCGCCGCGGGCGGGATGCACGGCATGGTCGAGGCGGTCCGTCAGCTCCGCGGCGACGCGACGGGCCGCCAGGCCGATGCCTCCCTGGCCCTGGTCGCGGGCTACGGCATGGTCCTCATGCGCCACGGCGCCTGCCACAACGCCGCCGTCCTGGAGCGGGTCGGATGACCGGCATCGAGACCCCGCTCACGCGGCTGCTCGGGTGCACCGTGCCGGTCCAGCAGGCGGGGTTCGGTGGCGCCCTGAACACGCGCCTCGCGGCGGCCGTCGCCCAGGCCGGCGGCATCGGGATGCTCGGCGGCGCGCTGGCCGGCGCCGACGCCCTCGGCTACGCGATCGCCGAGGTGCGCGCCGGCGGCCACGGGGCCGTGGGCGTGAACTTCGTCGTGCCGTTCCTCGACGTCGCCGAGCACCGTGCGGCCCTCGACGTCGCGGCGGCGGGCGCCGACCTCGTCGAGTTCTTCTACGCCGAGCCCGACCCGGCGCTCGTCGAGCTCGTCCGGGCGGGCGGGGCGAGGGTCGGGTGGCAGGTGGGATCGGCACGCGAGGCGCGCAGCGCGGCGGCCGCGGGCGTCGACGTCGTCGTCCTGCAGGGGATCGAGGCCGGGGGCCACGTGCGCGCGACCGCGGGCCTGCTGCCCATGCTCGCCGCGGTCCTCGACGCGGTCGACGTGCCCGTCATCGCGGCGGGTGGGATCGCCACGCCGCGCGCGATGGCGGCGGTGCTCGCCGCCGGCGCCGCCGGCGTCCGGATGGGCACGCGCTTCGTCGCGTCGCTCGAGTCGGACTTCCACCTCGACTACAAGGCCGCGCTCGTCGCCGCGGAGGCGGGCGACACGGTCTACACCGAGCGCTTCGCCGAGCTGTGGCCCGGCGCGCCGCACCGCGTGCTCCGCAGCGCGATCGCGGCCGCCGAGGCCGGGACGGAGCCGATCGTCGGCTCGATGTCCGCGGGCGCGACCCGCATCGACGTGCCCCGCTTCGCCGGGTTCGCGCCGGTGGCCGACGCGACGGGCGACGTCGCGGCCATGGCCCTGTTCGCCGGCGAGGGCGTCGGCGAGATCGCGGAGGTGCTCCCGGCCGGCGACATCGTGCGCCTGTTCGGCGAGCGCGCTGCGGTCCTGCTCGGGACGCCGCGATGTTGACGGGGCACGGGCCTGTCGGAGAAGATCTGCACATCAGCCCGGTGACCTGCAGCTGATGCCCTCCTCGCGCCCGTTCGCCGTGTCGCGCTGCGCCGAGTGCGGACTCTCCGCCTGGCCGCCGCCGGCGATGTGCCGGCGCTGCGGCTCGCTCGGGTTCGCGCCCGAGCCGGCGCCCGGCGGGACGCTCGAGGAGGCGACAGGGTCGCTCGGCACGGTGCGCACGGACGCGGGCCCGATGGTCGTCGCGCGCGTCGCGGGCGCGCAGCCGGGCGCAGCCGTGACGCTGCGGGTCGTCGACGGCGCCCTGGAGGCGACGTGAGCTTCCACACCACGGCCGGCGGGATGCGCCTGCGCCTGAGCGACCGCGGCGAGGGCCCGGACGCGGTCGTGCTCGTGCACGGGTGGAAGGGCTCCCACCGCCTGTGGGACCACGTCGTCGCAGCGCTCGAGTCCCGCCACCGCGTCGTCGCCTTCGACCTGCGCGGGATGGGGGAGTCCGACAAGCCGCGCGCCGCCTACGACTTCGACGAGCACGCCGACGATCTCGAGGCGGTCATCTCCGAGCTCGGGCTGGAGGACGTGACGCTCGTCGGCTGGTCGATGGGCTGCACGGTCTCCCTGCGCCACATGGAGCGCGGCGGACGCGGCGTCGACCGCCTCGTCCTGCTCAACGGCCCGCTGCGGCTCACGCGCGCCGAGGACTTCCCGCACTCGATGACGCAGGAGCAGCTCGACGGCTACCTCGACGAGCTCGCCCGCGCCTGGCCGGTGGGTGAGCGCGCGTTCCTCGCGGAGTCGCTCCTGCCCACCACCGACCCGCTGATCCTCGACTGGATCTACGCCATCGCCCTGCAGACGCCGCTCGACGTCGCGATGCGCGTCGTGCGCGAGCAGGCGAGGCTCGACATGCGCGGCGCCGTCGCGGGCCTGGCGGTGCCCGTGCTCGCCGCGTACTCGCGGCACGATCCGTACTACCCCGTGAGCCTCGCCGAGTACATCGCCGAGACGGCGCCCGACGGGCAGCTCGCGATCCTCGACGGCAGCGCGCACTGCGCACCGATCGAGGAGCCCGCCGCGTTCGTCGCGGCGCTCGAGGCCTTCATCGACAGTCGCCCCCGTCCCGTCTGAACGAACCCACAGGAGCACCGATGCCACGCGTCGCGGTCGTCCAGCTCGAGCCGTCCTACATGGATCCCACGGCGGGCCTCGCACGGATCGAGGAGCTCACCGCCGAGGCCGCGGGCCAGGGGGCGACGCTCGTCGTGTTCCCCGAGCTGCTCGTGCCCGGCTACCCGCGCTACGTCGGCGATCCGTTCCCGCACACGAGCGAGGGCGACTCGGCGTGGAACGACGTCCTGCGCTACCACCGCGCCTACGTCGAGCACGCGCAGGTCGTGCCGGGGCCCTACACCGAGGCGCTCGGCCGGGTCGCCCGCTCGCACGCCGTGACGCTCGTCGTGGGGCTCGCCGAGCGCGACCCGGCGGTCCGCTCGACGCTGTGGAACACCGGCGTGGTCCTCGGGCCCGACGGGGCCTACCTCGGCAAGCACCGCAAGCTCGTCGGGGTGATGCACGAGCGCCTGCTCTTCAACCGGGGCGGCCGCGAGGACATCCGCACGTTCGACACGCCCGCCGGGAACGTCGGCGTCTGCATCTGCTTCGAGAACCACCAGCCGCTCTACCGCCGCGCGCTCGGGCGCCTCGGCGAGGAGATCCACTGCGCGCTGTGGACCGGGCCGTCCCCGCGGTCGCTCGCCGCGAAGGGCAGGACGCTGGAGCAGCACCGCGAGCTCGGCATCGCGCACGCGCTCGACACCGGCACGTTCGTCGCGATCTCCAGCCAGGTCACCGAGCGCGAGCCGGACGGCGGCGACCACGGCTCGTGGTGGTCGCACAGCGGCGGCAGCTACATCATCGACCCGTTCGGACGGACCATCGCCTCCGTGCCCGACTGGGAGGAGGGCATCGCCGTGGCCGACTGCGACCTGTCGCTCATCGACGACGCCCGGCTGATCTGGAACGCGTTCAGCGACGACGCACGCGAGGACCTGTTCGGCCCCGGGCCGGTCACGGAGGCCCCGCCGGCGGCCGTCGCGCTCGCCGACCCCGAGCCCGCCGCCGCGATCGTCGCGGGGACCGACAATGGCCACTGAGCCCGCGACGTTCCGCGCGGCCGCGGTCCAGGACTCGAGCGTCTGGCTCGACCGGGCCGCGGGCACGGCCAAGGCGTGCGAGCTCATCCTGGAGGCGGGGAGGGGCGGCGCGGACATCGTCGCGCTGCCCGAGAGCTTCATCCCCGGCTTCCCGTACTGGCTGTTCACCCGTCCGCTCATGGAGGGCGCGGCGCTGCACCGACGGCTGCACGACGAGGCCGTGGAGATCCCCGGTCCGACCATCACGGCGCTGTGCGAGGCCTCGGCCGAGGCGGGCGTGACGGCCGTCGTCGGTGTGACCGAGCGCGACCCGGGGAGGATCGGGACGCTCTACAACACGAACGTCGTCGTCGGCCCCGACGGGACGCTGCTCGGCAAGCACCGCAAGCTCGTGCCGACCTGGGCCGAGCGCGCCGTCTGGGCGGGCGGCGACGGCTCCACGCTGTCGGTCTTCGACACCCCGCACGGGCCGCTGGGCACGCTGAACTGCGGCGAGAACGTCAACACGCTCGCCCGCTACGCCCTGCTGGCCGCCGGCGAGCGCATCCACGTCGCCAACTTCCCGTCGTGCGCGCCGCTCGGCGGCCTGCACGCGAACACGAACGAGGTGTACCTGCCCGCCGCGGCGCACGCCTACGAGGGGCGGCTCTACAACATCGTCAGCCAGGAGTTCGGGACCCCCGAGCTCTGCGAGGAGCTCGGCGTCCCGTTCGTGCCGGAGGCGTGGAACTGCATCTCCGGGATCATCGGCCCGCACGGCGACTGGATCGCGTCGCTGCGCGACGAGCGCGGGATCGTCTACGCCGACTGCGACCCGGGCGCGACCGTCGACGGGCGGCTGTTCCACGACATCGTCGGCCACTACCAGCGCTTCGACGTCTTCCAGCTCACGGTCGACCGCACGGCGCACGTCGCCGTGGCGGACGGCGCGTGACGGCGGGCAGGCCCTCGGCCGGGGAGTGGCTCGCGCGGCTGCGCGCCCGCGAGGTCGGCGCGCGCGAGCTGGTCGAGCTGACCCTCGCACGCCTCGACGACGCGGCCGCGCTCAACGCGGTCGCCGAGCGCCGCGACCACGATGCCCTCGCAGCAGCCGACGCGGCCGACGCCCGCCGCGCGTCGGGCGATGACGCCGTCCTGCTCGGCCTGCCGCTGACCGTCAAGGACGTCCTCGACGTCGCGGGCTGGCGGACCGCGGCGGGGTCGCTGGCGCGGACCGGCCACCGGGCGCTCGGCGACGCCACGGTCGTCGCGCGCCTGCGCGCCGCGGGCGCGGTGGTCGTCGCGAAGACGAACGCACCCGAGTGCTCGTGCTCCTTCGAGACGGACAACCTGCTCATCGGGTGCACGCTGCATCCGCTCGACGGCGCCCACACGCCGGGCGGCTCGTCCGGCGGCGAGGCGGCGCTGCTCGGCGCGGACGCGTCGATCGCGGGGATCGGCACCGACGGGGGAGGCTCGATCCGCGCCCCGTCGCACTTCTGCGGGACGGTCGGCATCCGCCCGACCGTGGGGCGCACGCCCGAGACCGGCCTGTGGCCGCCGACCCGCGCCAGCGGGATGCTGGACATGACGTGCGTCGGGCCGATGGCGCGGCACGTCGACGACCTCGCCCTGCTCCTGGGCGTCATCGCCGGCGCCGACGGCATCGATCCGTACGCGGTCGACCAGCCGCTCGGCGATCCGCGCGCCCAGCAGGTCGAGGGGATGCGCGTCGGCTTCTACGCCGACCACCCCCGCGTGCCCGCGACGACCGCCGGCACCCGCGAGGCCGTGCGCGCAGCGGCGGCGGCGCTGGAGCGCGCCGGCGCGCACGTCGCGGAGATCGCGCCGCCCGGCGCGGACGCGGAGCTGTCCGCAACGGAGCTGTTCTTCGCCGCGTCGGGCGCCGACGGCGGCGCCGGCCTGCGCCGGGCGGTCGCCGCTGCGGGCGGCCGCCACCACCCGCAGTTCGCCGCGATCCTCGGCGACGGGTCCGGTCCCGCGCCGACGGCCGAGGCGTTCTTCGCCACGCAGGAGCGGTTCTTCGCCTTCCGTGCCGAGGTGCGGCGCGCCATCGGGGCGTTCGACCTCGTGCTCAGCCCCGTCGTGGCCGGGCCCGCGCCGCGGCACGGCGAGCCGCCCGCCGGTCTCCCCGCCGAGGAGTACCTGCGCTACGAGGCGTTCGAGTACTGCCACGTCAACGCCGTGGCGGGCGTGCCCGTTGCGGTCGTGCCGGTGGCGACCGAGGACGGGTTGCCGATCGGCGTCCAGATCGCGGCCGCGCCCTGGCGGGAGGACCTCGCGCTCGCCGGTGCGGCGGCGCTGGAGACGGCCTTCGGCGGCTTCGCCGTCAACCGCGCGCTGGCCGCGGCCTGAGTCAGGCGGGCGCCGGCTTCCAGCGCTGCCCGGCGGGGCGCTCGCCGTCGGGATCGAACGACCGCGGCGGCGGCTTGGGCCCGTCGAGGCGGCCGTCCATCGGCCGCCGGCTGCCCGCCTGGTACTGGACGATCCACTCCGTGTCGCCGTAGCCCTGCTCGGCGGCGGCGTGCAGCGTCCAGTAGGGGTCGTAGAGGTGCGGGCGACCGAGCGCGCACAGGTCGGCGCGGCCGGCGAGGATCGTCGTGTTGACGTCGTCGTAGCTCGAGATCGCCCCGACGGCGATGGTCGGGACGTCGACCTCGTTGCGGATCCGGTCGGCGAACGGCGTCTGGAAGCTGCGCCCGAACTCCGGCTTGGCCGTGGGCCACACCTGCCCGGTCGAGACGTCGACGACGTCGACGTCGTGCGCGCGCAGCATCCGCGCGAGCTCGACGGCGTCCTCGGCCTCGAAGCCGCCGGGATGCCAGTCGGTCGCGGAGATGCGCACGGACAGCGGCTTCTCCGCGGGCCACGCTGCGCGGCACGCGTCCAGGACCTCGAGCGGGAAGCGCGCGCGCTCGGCGAGCGTGCCGCCGTACTCGTCCTGGCGGCGGTTCGTGAGCGGGGACAGGAACGAGGACAGGAGGTAGCCGTGCGCCATGTGCAGCTCGAGCAGGTCGAAGCCGCACTCGGCGGCGCGGTGCGTCGCGAAGACGAACTCGTCGCGCACGCGGTCCATGTCGGCCCGGGTCATCTCGCGCGGCAGCGGGCTCTCGTCGAAGAAGGGCAGCGGCGACGGGGCCAGGACGGGCCAGCCGTCGCCCTCGAGCGGCTCATCCATCCCCTCCCACATGAGCTTCGTGGAGCCCTTGCGCCCGCTGTGGCCGATCTGCGCACCGATGCGCGCCGTGCCGTGGGTGTGGACGAAGTCGACGATCCGCTGCCAGCCGACGACGTGGTCGTCGCGGTACAGCCCGCCGCAGCCCGGCGTGATCCGGCCCTCCGCCGACGTGCAGATCATCTCCGTCATCACGAGCGCGGCGCCGCCCACGGCCCGCGCGCCGAGGTGGACGAGATGGAAGTCGCTCACGGCGCCGTCGACCGCGGTGTACATGTCCATCGGCGAGACGACGACGCGGTTCGGGCAGCACGAGATCGCGCAGGCGGAACGGCAGGAACATCGGCGGGATCGGCCCGCGGCCGTTGGAGCCCTGCACGGACCGGGTGAAGTCGTCGTCGACGCTCGCGACGAACCCGGGGTCGCGCACGCGCAGGTTGTCGTACGTGATGCGACGGCTGCGCGTGAGCAGGTTGAACGCGAACACGCTGGGCTCCTGGCCCACGTAGCGCGCGATGCCCTCGAACCACTCGAGGCTCGCCTGCGCGGCGCGCTGCGTGCTCTCCACGACCGACCGGCGCTCGTCCTCGTAGGCGGTGAGCGCGCCCCGGACGTCGTCGCGGTCGCGGAACGCCCATGCGAGGGCGATGGAGTCCTCCATCGCGAGCTTCGTGCCCGACCCGATCGAGAAGTGCGCGGTGTGCGCCGCGTCGCCGAGCAGCACGACGTTCTCGTGCGACCAGTGGGCGTTGCGGACGGTGTTGAAGTTCAGCCAGCGCGAGTTGTTCGCGACGAGCGTGTGGTCGCCGAGGATGTCGGCGAACAGCTCGCGGCAGAACGCGATGCTCTCCTCGTCGTTCTCGCCCGGCGCGAAGGGATGCGCCTCGCGCGCATCGAGGCCGGCGCGCCGCCACGTCTCCTCGTCGGTCTCGACGATGAACGTCGACATCGTCTCGTCGTAGGGGTAGCCGTGGATCTGGAAGACGCCGTACTCGGTCTCCACGATGTGGAACGTGAAGGCCTCGAAGACGAGGTCGGTGCCCAGCCACATGAACTTGCACTGGCGCCGGTCGAGCGTCGGCCCGAAGTGCTCGGCGAGCGTGTCGCGCACGACGCTGTTGATGCCGTCGGCGGCGATGACCAGGTCGTGCGATGCGGAGAGCTCGGCGACCGGCGGCGCCTCCGTGGTGAACCGCACGTCGACGCCCAGCTCGGCGGCCCGGGCCTGCAGGATGTTCAGGAGGTGGCGCCTGCTGAGCGCCGAGAAGCCGTGGCCGCCGGAGCGCTCGACGGCGCCGCGGTAGTGGATGTCGATGTCCGACCAGCGGGCGAAGCTGCGCGTGATCTCCGCGAACGTCGGCGGGTCGGCGGCCTCGAAGGCGGTGAGCGTCTCGTCGGAGAAGACGACGCCGAAGCCGAAGGTGTCGTCCGGCGCGTTGCGCTCCCAGACGGTGACCTCGTTCGCCGCATCCAGCCGGCTGAAGAGGATCGCTGCGTACAGGCCGCCGGGGCCGCCGCCGGTGATGGCGATCTTCATCGCGACCCCCCGTCCGCGGAGGCGAACAGCGCACGGGCGATGATCTCGCGCTGGATCTCCGAGGCGCCCTCGTAGATCCGCGGCGCCCGCACCTCGCGGTAGAGGTGCTCGAGGACGTGCCCGCGCTCGAGCGCCTTGGCTCCGTGGATCTGGATGGCGACGTCGACCGCCTCCTGCGCGACCTCGGTCGCCAGGAGCTTGGCCATCGCCGCGGTCTGCGTCACCGGGCGGATGCCGCCGTCGTACGCGGTGGCCGCGTGGTGCACGAGCAGCCGCGCAGCCTGCAGGCGCGTGGCGACGTCCGCGAGGCGGTGCGAGACCGCCTGGAAGTCCTTGAGCGGCTTGCCGAACGCGTGCCGCGCGGCGGCGTGGTCGCGGGCGGCGGCGATCGCGGCCTGCCCCATCCCGACGGCGAACGCGCCGACGCTCGGGCGGAAGAGGTCCAGCGTGCGCATCGCGACGCGGAAGCCGCGGTCGACCTCGCCCATGACGTGCTCCGGCGGGACGAGGACGTCCTCGAAGACGAGCCGGCCGATGGGGTGGGGCGAGACGAGCTCGATCGGCTCGCCGGTGAGGCCGGGCGAGTCGCGCGGGACCCAGAACGCGGTGACCCCGCGGGCGCCGGCGCCCTCCGTCGTGCGGGCGAAGACCGAGTAGACGTCGGCGTCCGGCGCGTTGGAGATGTAGATCTTCTCGCCGGACAGCCGGTAGCCCTCGCCGTCCGGCGTGGCCGCCAGCGCGAGCGCCGCGACGTCGCTGCCCGAGTCGGGCTCCGTCAGCGCGAAGCCGGCGACCGCCTCGCCCGTCGCGAGCCGCGGGACCCAGGCGGCGATCGCGTCCGGGTGGCCCGACTGCAGGAGGGGGAACGAGCCCAGTCCCTGGACCGCGAACGCCGTCTCCGCCTCGGTGCAGTGGCGCGCGAGCCCCTCGCGGATGAGGCAGAGCTCCATGGCGCCGACGTCCGCCCGCCAGCCCTCGTCGTCGTGCTGGTAGAGCCGGTCGAGCAGGCCGGTCGCGGCGAGCTCGCGGACGAGCGGCCGGTTCAGCGCGCCCTCGGCGCCCGCGTGCGCCAGCGGCGCCATGCGCTCGCGGGCCGCGGTCGTCGTCGTCTCCAGCAGCTCGAGCTGGTCGGGCTGCAGGTGGGCGTCGAGCAGCGGGGTCGACATCGCGACGACGGCGGTCATCCCGCGTCCTCCGCGAGCACGGCCAGCGCCATGAGCTCGATGAGCGCCTCGTCGTCGAACAGCCGCGTGACGCCGAACAGCCCGGTGGCCGGGTAGCGGCGGCCGAAGTGCCGCTGCCACACGGGGCCGAGCTCGCGCAGCGCCGCCTTGTAGGCGGGGACGTCGGTGACGAAGATCTGCATCGAGACGATGTCGGACGGCTCGCCGCCGGCCGCGCGCAGCGCGGCGACGACGTTGCCCGCCGCGACGTCGAACTGCTCGGTCATCGTGGTCCCGACGATCGTGTTGTCGGGCCCGAGCGCGGTCTGCCCGCCGAGCGCGACGACGCGCCCGGGCGCGGCGAGCACCGCGTGGGCGTAGCCGACGGGCGGCGCCAGGTCGGGGGCCGTGACGATCTCGTGCTCCATGGCTACCGCCCCTGCCAGTCGGGTGGGCGCTTGTCGCGCCAGGCCGCGTAGAACTCGCCGTGGTCGTGGCTCAGCATGAGCAGCGCCTGGGTCATCGCCTCCAGCTCGATCGACCCGGCGAGGTCCATGTCCTGCTCGCGCTGGATGAGCGACTTCGTCGCCCCGTAGGCCAGCGAGGGTCCGTCGGCGAGCCGGCGGGCGAGCGCCGTCGTCGCGTCGCGCAGCTCGTCGTCGGCGACGACGCTGGACGCGAGCCCGCAGGCCAGCGCCTCCTCCGAGGTCACCTTGTCGCCGAGCATGAGCATCTGCGTCGCGCGCCCGACGCCGACGATGCGGGGCAGGAGGTACGCGGAGCCCATGTCGGCGCCCGCGAGCCCGACGTGCGTGAAGAGGAACCGGAACGAGGCGGAGGTGGCCAGCAGGCGGAAGTCGCTGGCCAGCGCGAGGACGGACCCGGCGCCGGCCGCCACGCCGTTGATCGACGCGATGACCGGGATCGGGACGTCGCGCAGCGCCTGCACCGTGGCGCCGGTCATCCGCGTGAACTCGAGCAGCTCGGCCGCCTTCATCTTCTGCAGCTCGCCGATGATCTCCTCGACGTCGCCACCGGAGCAGAAGCCGCGCCCCTCGCCCGCGAGGACGAGGACCTTGACGTCGCCCCGGTGGGGGAGCTCGCCGACGAGGTCGCGCAGGTCGGCGTAGGCCTCGAAGGTCAACGCGTTGAGCTTCTCGGGCCGGTCGAGCGTCACGGTCGCCACGCCGTCGGCGACCTCGAAGCGGAAGTTCTCCCAGCTCTCGGTGATCGCGGCGGATGCCCTGAACGGACTCACGACTGGATGCCTCCTCCGTCGAGGACCATGGTCTGCCCGTTGATCGAGGCCGCGTCGGGCGACGCCAGCCAGAACACGCAGGCGGCCACCTCCTGCGGGTCGAGCAGCCGGCCGAGCGGCGATGCGGACGCCAGCGCCGCCTCGCTCGAGGCCTCGTCGCGGCCCGTCGCGCGCATGATGTTGGCCACCGAGCGCTGCGTCATCTCGGTCGCGACGAAGGTGGGGCACACCGCGTTCACCCGGACCCGCGTACCCGCAACCTCGGCGGCGGCCGCGCGCATGAGCCCGACGGCGGCGTGCTTGGACGCCGTGTACGCGGCCGTGTAGGGCGCGCCGACGCGGCCCGCCGTCGATGCGACGGTGACGATCGCCCCCTCGTCGCGCTCGCGCATGCCGTCGAGCACCGCGCGGGTGCAGAGGAAGGCGCCGGTGGCGTTGACCGCGAGGTGCCGGGTCCAGGACTCGAGCGTCGTGCGCGTCAGCGGGGCGCTCTCGGCGACGCCCGCGTTGTTGACGAGCACGTCGACGGCGCCGATGCCGGCGAAGGTCTCGGCGACCTGCTCCTCGTCGGCGACGTCGCAGGTGCGCGTCTCGACGGCCCGGCCGGCGACGCCGAGCGACTCGCCCAGCGCGCCGAGGGCCTCGGCGTCACGCCCGAGCGCGACGACCCGGTCGCCGTGCGCGGCGAAGGCCGCCACGGTCGCCCTGCCGATCCCCTTGGCGCCGCCGGTCACCACGACGACGCGGCTCATGCGAGAGCGCGCTCACCGGTGAGCGCCTCTCCGAGGATCAGGGTGTGGATCTCGGTGGTGCCCTCGTAGGTGAGGACGGATTCGAGGTTGTTGGCGTGGCGCATCACGGGATATTCGGTCGTGATGCCGTTGGCGCCGAGGATCGTCCGCGCCTCGCGCGCGACGTCCAGCGCGATGCGCACGTTGTTGAGCTTGCCGATGCTGACGTGGTTGGGGTGCAGCGCCCCGGTCTCCTTGAGCGACCGCGATCCGCCAGGCCAGCAGCTGGGCCTTCTGCAGCTCGAGCATCATGTCGACGAGCTTGCGCTGGGTGAGCTGGAAGGCGGCGATCGGCTTGCCGTACTGCACGCGGGTCTTCGCGTACTCCAGCGCGGCGAGGTAGCAGGCGTGACCGGCGCCGACGGCGCCCCAGCAGATCCCGTAGCGCGCCTCGGTCAGGCAGGACAGCGGCCCGCGCATCCCGGTCACGCCGGGCAGCGCCGCGCTGTCGGGGAGGCGCACGTCCTCGAGGATCAGCTCGCTGGTGATCGAGGCTCGGAGGGAGAGCTTGCGGTGGATGTCGCGCGTGGTGAAGCCCGGCGTGTCGGTGGGGACCACGAAGCCCCGCACGCCGTCGTCGGTCTGCGCCCACACGACGGCCACGTCGGCGATCCCGCCGTTCGTGATCCACATCTTCGTCCCGTTGAGGACCCAGTCGTCGCCGTCGCGCCGGGCGCGGGTGCGCATGTTGACCGGGTCGGAGCCGAAGTCGGGCTCGGTCAGGCCGAAGCAGCCGACCGCCTCGCCCGCCGCCATCCGCGGCAGCCACGTCTCCTTCTGCTCCTCGCTGCCGTACTTCCAGATCGGGAACATCGCCAGCGAGCCCTGCACGGAGACGAGCGAGCGCAAGCCGCTGTCGCCCGCCTCCAGCTCACGGCAGGCGACCCCGTAGGCGGTCGCGCTCGCACCCGCGCACCCGTAGCCCTCCAGGTGCATCCCGAACAGGCCGAGGTCGCCGACCTCGTCGACCAGCTCCCGGGGGAGGATCCCCTCGTCGAACCACTCCCCGATCTCCGGCAGCACCCGCTCGCCCACCCAGCGGCGCACGGTGTCGCGAACCATCAGCTCCTCGTCACCCAACAGCGCGTCGAGATCCAGCGGGTCGTGGGGCCGGAGCGTTGCCTTCGTGACGCCTGAAGCCATGGCGTCATTCTACATGGCAGCGCGGTGGCATGTCGTATGAATTTGGGCCGTTCTGACGGGCCTTGACCACGCCCGCCGGAATGTTAGTCTGCATCTCACCGGGCCAAACCGTCGACTAACCAGGGCCGTGGGTCTGCCCGATGGGAGGGTGATGCGCACTCCGTACTGGAATCCGCGGACCGAGACGCTGCCGCGCGAACAGCTCGACCAGCTGCGTCTGCGCAAGCTGCGCGACCACGTCGCCTGGACGCTCGAGAACGCGCCGTGGCAGGGCCGGCTCCTCAGGGAGGCGGGCGTGCGGGCCGAGGACATCTCCTCGCTCGACGACATCCGCCGCATCCCGTTCATGACACGGGACGACTGGATGGAGAGCCAGATCGCCGATCCGCCGTTCGGCGAGGTCCTCGCGCAGCCGCCCGCGGCGGCCATGCGCTACCACACGACCTCCGGGACGAGCGGCAGCCGGCCGCTCGCGGTCCTCGACGGCCCGAAGGACTGGGAGTGGATCGCGGAGATGTGGTGCTACGCCCTCTGGGGCTTCGGCATCCGCCCCAGCGACAGCGTGTTCTTCGCCTTCAGCTACGGGACCTTCGTCGGGTTCTGGGGCGCCCACTACGCCGCCGAGAAGCTCGGCTGCCTCGTGCTGCCGGGCGGCAACATGACGACCGAGGCCCGCGTGCGCCAGATCATGGCGACGGACACGACCGTCGTCTGCTCCACGCCGACCTACGCGCTGCGCATGGCGCAGGAGGCCCAGTCGCTCGGCATCGACCTCGCCAACGGCCCCGTCCAGCGCGTGCTGCTCTCGGGCGAGCCCGCAGGCTCCATCCCCGCGACGAAGCAGCTCATCGAGGAGCAGTGGGGCGCGAAGGCGGCCGACACGGCGGGCATGACCGAGGTCGGCACGATCATCATGTTCGAGTGCGACCACCAGCCCGGTGGCGCGCACATCATCGAGGACCACTTCCTCGAGGAGGTGCTCGACCCCGAGACCGACGAGCCGGTCGCCTACGGCGAGGAGGGCGAGCGCATCGTCACCTCCTTCGGGCGTGGCTTCGTGCCGGTCCTGCGCTACCGGACGCGCGATCTCGTCTGCCGCGTGCCCGCGTCCACCTGCAGCTGCGGGCGGACCTTCGACATCTACGACGGCGGCATCCGCGGGCGCGTCGACGACATGAAGGTCGTCCGCGGGACGAACATCTACCCGCGCGCGATCGAGGAGATCGTCCGGCGGCGCGACGGCATCGACGAGTTCCAGATCCACCTCTACACCGTGGGCGACCAGCGCGACGAGATCGAGGTGCTCGTCGAGTGCCCCACCGCGACGGAGGGCGATCCGCTCCTCACCGAGCTCAAGCGCGAGCTCGCCGAGGCGCACGAGGGGCTGCGCATCGACGTCCGGCTCGCCGAGCGCGAGTCGCTGCCGCGCTTCGAGCTGAAGGCCAAGCGCCTGGTCGACGAGCGCACCGTGTGGGGATCCAAGGGCGACCGGAAGGTGATGTGACATGGCCGACACGATCTCCTCGCCCTTCGAGCTCAGCGACGGCGAGCGGCAGCTCCTCGAGTGCTACGAGTCGATCAAGCAGGTCCTCACGGAGCACCGCGAGGAGCTGCCGCCGTTCGCCGAGCGCAACGCCGTGAAGGCGCTCGCCGCGCTGTGGCAGGTGGCCAACGGCGCCGGGACGCAGCCGGGCCACATCTACGACACCGGTGCCTGAGTTCGATCCGTTCGCCGCGCGCTCGACGCCGGACTCCGGCAGCGTCGTCGAGACCGACCGGGTCTCGCTCTGGCACCACGACACCGGCGGCGACGGCGAGCCCGTCCTGCTGCTCGGCGGCTTCACGGCCGGCCACTTCGCGTTCGACTTCGTGCGCCCCGAGCTCGCCGGGCACCGCCTCATCACCTGGGAGCCGCGCGGCCTGGGGCGCTCTGCGTGCCCGCCGGGGCCGTACTCGGTCGCCACGTGGGCGGATGACCTCCGCGCGCTCATGGATGCGCTCGGCCTCGAGCGCGCGCACGTCTGGGCGCTCGGCTTCGGCAGCTACATCGCGCACCGCTTCGCCGCCGTGCACCCGGAGCGCGTCGGGGCGCTCGTCACGTACACCGACGTGTGGGCGCGCGACCCGCAGAAGCGCTATCCCGAGATCTGGGAGGTGTACTCCGCGATCGTGCGCAACTTCGGCACGACGGGGTTCGGCGCCCGCGTGCTGGCCAACGTGTTCGACGTCTCCGACGTGCCCTGGTTCGGGCGCTGGGAGGCCCGCAACATCGAGGAGGTCCTGCACCCCGAGACGGTCGACCGGACCGTCGGGCACTGCCTCACCGAGGCCGACGTCCGCGAGGACCTCGCCGGCATCCGCAGCCCGACGCTCGTGCTCATGGGCGACCGCACGTGGGACGGGCGCACGATCGATCCCGCCGACGACGGCTCCCTGACGCTCATGCGCGAGCAGGTCCCCGGCCTCGAGGTGCGCCTCATCGCCGACGCGCACCCCGGCTACGTGGCGGTGCAGAAGCCGGGCGAGTTCGGCAGCGCCGCGCGCGAGTTCCTCGCGCGCCACCCGCTCAGCTGACGCGGGGGAGTGCCTGCTCGAGCGGTGGGGCCTCGCCGAGCGCGACCTCGGCGAAGTGCCGCGTGGCCGGCTCGGCCAGCGCGTCGTAGATCGCGTCGAACGTGACGACGGCCTCGGCGCGCGCGGCGGCCCCGGGCGCGATCGACTCGGGCAGCTCGGGATCCGAGGAGGGGAACCCGCGGAACGTGTGCAGCATCCGCGTCCGGACCGTGAAGGCCTGGCGGGGGTCCAGCGCAGCGCGCGTCCGAGCGTCCAGGTGGATGCCGTACTCGTCGATGAACCCTCGGTAGCGGCGCTCGAGGTCGTCCACGTCCCAGGCGCCGGACAGCAGCAGCGCCCGCTCGGTCCCGCGCGCGATGCGACCGAGGAACATGGAGGCGTGCTCCTCGACGTCGAGCGCGTCCAGCAGCGCGCGGATCTCCTGCTCGCGGTCGCTCGCCGCGATCCACGTCGCGTCCTGCACCGAGCCGAACCCGAGGAAGCGCAGGCGCTGCGCGAGCTGCGCCCGCTCGACGCGACGGTCCTCCGGGATCGTGTGCCACACGACGGTCCACGCGTCGGCGGCAGGGGCGCCGCGGCCGAACGTGAAGATCCGGCGGTCCCCCTCGGAGAGCAGCTCGTGCGCGCGCGAGCTCAGCGTGTAGAAGACGAGCCGGCCCTCGCGCTGGCGCTCGAGGAGCCCGCGGGTGACCAGCCGGGAGAGCGCCGCGCGGGCGGCCTCCGTCGAGAACCCGAACTCGCCGAGGATCTCGACCATGCCGCCCGACCACACGCGCTGCCCCGGGCGACGCAGGTGCGCGCCGAGGATCGTGACCGCGAGGTCCTGCGGCTGGAGGGCGGCGTCTCCGCGCTCGGGTTGTGCCTTCGGGCGGGAGCTCAAGGTCTCACTCTGCACGTCATCTCGGTGCCATGTAGCATATCTCTGAGCGGACCCGTAATCCATTGTCCACCATTCGCGATGCACAAGAGCCGATGAGCGCCGCCGGGGGACACGAGGGCCCTGCGGAGACCGTTGCCACCGCCATCGGCCGCCGGCTCGCGGCGCTCGGGGTGGAGGCCGTCTTCGGCGTCGTCGGCAGCGGCAACCTCGTCGCCACCGAGGCGCTCCAGCGCGGCGGCGCGCGGTTCTTCGCGGCCCGCCACGAGACCGGCGCGCTGTGCATGGCCGACGGCTGGGCGCGCGTCACGGGACGCGTCGGCGTGTGCTCCGTGCACCAGGGGCCGGGCCTCACGAACGCCGTGACCGGTCTCGCCGAGGCGGCGAAGGCACGGACCCCGGTGCTCGTCATCGCCGGGGACACGCCCGGCGCCGCGCTCACCTCGAACTTCCGCATCGATCAGCACGACCTCGCCAACTCGGTCGGGGCGATCGCCGAGACGGTCTACAGCGCGGCCTCCGCCGAGGCGGACGCAGCGCGCGCGTACCGCCGCGCCGCGCTCGAGCGCCGCCCCGTCGTGCTCAACCTGCCGATCGACCTGCAGGCGCAGCCCGCCGTCGACGCGCCCGAGCCGCGCGTGCTGCCCGTGCCGGCGACGCCCGCGCCGCGCGCGGAGGAGGTCGCCGCCGTCGCCGACCTGCTGCAGGGCGCGCAGCGGCCGGTCATCATCGCCGGCCGTGGCGCCGTCCTCGGCGGCGCCGGGCCCGCGCTCGCCGCCCTCGGCGAACGTGCCGGCGCGCTGCTGGCCAACAGCGCGATGGCGCAGGGGATCTTCCACGGCGATCCGTGGGCGCTGCGCATCTCGGGCGGGTTCGCCTCGCCGGTCGCCTCCGAGCTGCTGCCGCAGGCCGACGTCGTCCTCGCGTTCGGTGCGGCGCTCAACCACTGGACCACGCGCCACGGCGAGCTCATCGGCCCGCAGGCGCGCGTCGTGCAGGTCGACGTGGAGCCGCGCGCGATCGGCGCGAACCGCCGGATCGACCTCGCCGTCGTCGGCGACACCGGCGCGGTGGCGGAGGCGGTGGAGGCGCGAGCTCGCCGCCCGCGGACACGGGGCGACCGGCTACCGCACCGACGAGGTGGGCGCGCAGCTCGCCGCCCGCCGCTGGCGCGACGAGCCCTACGAGCCGTCCACCGCGGACGGCTACGTCGACCCGCGCGACTTCTCGATCGCGCTCGCCGACCTGCTGCCGTCGCGCAAGACCGTCGCGATCGACTCCGGGCACTTCATGGGCTGGCCCGCGATGTTCCTGGACGTCGAGGACGCGCGCCACTGGGTCTTCATGAACGGCTTCCAGGCGGTCGGGCTCGGCCTGGCCGGCGCGATCGGGGCCGCGGCCGCCGAGCCGGGCCAGATCACCGTCGCGGCGCTCGGCGACGGAGGGCTGTTCTTCGCGCTGCAGGAGCTCGACAGCGCCGCGCGCGCCGGCGCGAAGCTGCTCATCGCCGTGTACGACGACGCCGCCTACGGCGCCGAGGTCCACCACTTCGCCCCCATGGGCCACGCGACCGACACCGTCAGCTTCCCGGACGCCGACCTGGCGGCCGCGGCGCGGGCGCACGGCGTCGACGCGATCACGGTCCGCCACGTCGACGATCTCGCGCCCGTCGCCGAGTGGGTGCGCAGCGGCACCGGGCCCCTGCTCGTCGACGCGAAGGTCGATCCCAACATCTGCGCCGACTGGCTGCAGGAAGCGTTCCGCGCCGGCTGACCACCACGACCGAGGAGCAGCATGTCGTCCACGTCGTCCAGCACCACCGCCGCACTGCTCGCCGCCCTGGCCGACGGCTCCGTGAAGGTCGTCGACCTCACGCAGCCGCTGAGCGAGGACACGCCGGTCATCGCCCTGCCCGAGCCGTTCGCCAACACGCCGCAGCTCTCGCGGCGGCGCCTCAGCCGCTACGACGACGCCGGTCCCGCCTGGGCGTGGGACGTGCTGGAGATCGGTGAGCACACCGGGACCCACTTCGACGCCCCGATCCACTGGATCAGCGGCAAGGACGGCAAGGACGTCGCCTCGGTCGAGCCGGGCCGGCTCGTCGGGCCGGCGGTCGTCATCGACAAGTCGGCCGAGTGCGCCGAGGACCCCGGCTACCTGCTGACCGTCGCCGACTTCGAGGCGTGGGAGGACCAGCACGGCGCGATCCAGCCCGGCTCGTGGGTCCTGTTCCGCTCCGGCTGGGACGCGCGCGCCCAGGACGCCGAGGCGTTCCTGAACGCGGGCCCGGAAGGCCCGGTCACGCCGGGGCCGGACGTCGAGGCGGCGCGGTGGCTCGGCTCCGAGCGCGGCATCACGGGCTTCGGCGTCGAGACGGTCGGGATCGACGCGGGCGCGGCGGGCGGCTTCGACCCGGGGTTCCCCGTCCACCAGTACCTGCTGGGCAGCGACCGCTACGGCCTCACGCAGCTGGCGAACCTCGGCGAGCTGCCGCCCACGGGCGCGGTCGTGGTCGTGTCGCCGCTGAAGCTCGTCGGCGGGACCGGCTCGCCGGTGCGCGTGCTCGCGCTCGTGCCCTCGAGCTGACCGACATGGCACGTGAGCCGTTCCACGAGGGCTCGCGCGCGCTGCAGGACCGGTTCGACACGCGGAGGCTGGCCGATCACGCGATCGAGCTGCTCGGCTTCCGCGACCCCGAGCCGGTCCTCGACGACGCCGCGCAGGAGCTCATCCGGCGCCTGCCGATGGTGTTCGTGGGGACCGCGGACGCCGAGGGGCGCCCGCACTGCTCCTACAAGGGCGGCGAGCCCGGGTTCGTGCGCGTGCTCGACCCGCACACGCTCGCGTTGCCCGACTACAACGGCAACGGGATGTTCGACTCGTGGGGCAACGTGGCCGTCAACCCGCACGTCGACCTGCTGTTCATCGACTTCGAGGCCGAGTCGCCCTGGCGCCTGCGGGTCAAGGGCGTCGCGAGCATCGACGACGACGACCCGCTGCTCGCCGAGTACCCGGGCGCGCAGATGGTCGTCCGCGTCCGGGCGACCCGGATCTACCCCGTGTGCCCCCGCTACGTCCACCGGATGAGGATCGTCGAGCCGTCGAAGTTCGTCCCTCGCGCGGACGCGGCGCCCCCGCCGCCGCCCGAGTGGAAGCTCGACCCGGCCGACGTGCCCCCCGAGGCGCTCCCCGCCGGCGACCCCGCGCGCGCGGAGCTCGAGCGCCGCGCCGCGGCGGCCGCCCGTGGCGAGGGACCGCCCGAGCCGACCCACGGCCCGTGGACCGGAACGGTCCCCGGGCGCAGCTGACAGGAAGGACAAGATGGACTTCGGAGTGTTCCTGCCCGTCTCAGGCCGGGCGTCGAGCCGGGGCGGGCTCATGCACGCCGCCCAGACCGCCGAGGAGCTCGGCTTCACCACCGTGTGGGCGGCGGACCGGATCGTCATCCCGTGGACGATCGAGACGACCTACAACTACAACTGGAGCGGCTCGTTCTTCGTCCCGCCGGAGGCGAGCTTCCTCGAGGCGCTGACGGTCCTCTCCTTCCTCGCGGGCTGCACGGAGAAGCTCAAGCTCGGCATCAGCGTGCTCGTGACGCCCTACCGCGACCCGCTGTACTGGGCCAAGATCGCGACGACCATCGACCAGCTCTCCGAGGGCCGGCTCATCCTGGGCTTCGGCGTGGGGTGGATGGAGGAGGAGTTCAAGGCGCTCGGGCGCGAGCACCTCTTCAAGGCCCGGGGCAGGGTCGCGGACGAGCAGCTCGCCATCCTGCGCAACCTGCTCACGGAGGAGCACTGCTCCTTCCAGGGCGAGTTCTTCTCCTACGACGACATCGCCTTCCAGCCGAAGTCCTACGACCCGGACCGCCCGCTGCCGATCTGGATCGGTGGCGAGGCGAAGGTCGCGCAGCGCCGCGCCGGGCGCGTCGGCGACAGCTGGTTCCCGTACTTCCCGCGGATCACGCCGCAGGCGATGCGCGAGAAGTACGACCTCGTCCGCCGGACCGCGGAGGAGCACGGCCGCGACCCCGACGACGTGCGCCTGAACTGCTGCCTGCCGGTCGAGATCACCGACGCCGAGGTCGAGCAGGAGCCCGATCTCCTGCGCGGGACCGCCGAGCAGGTCGGCGCCGCGCTCGAGGGGTTCCGCGACATCGGCGTCGAGCACATCGGCCTGCAGTTCCTCGTCGGCCGCTATCCCGAGCGCGTCGAGCAGATGCGCAAGCTCTCCCAGGCGGTCATCGGCCCCGGCCTGCTTGCCTGACGCGATGCCCGGACTCCTCCGCCGGCACCTCGGGGGCGATCTCGATCCCGAGCGCGTTGCGGCCGAAGAGCGACCGGGCCTCGGGGTTGTTGTAGGGCATGATCACGCCGGCCCGGACGTCGCGGTACATGCGCTCGAGGGGCGAGCGGCGGAAGAAGCCGGCGCCGCCGACGACCTCCAGCGCGAGGTCGACGATGCGGATCGCGTTGTTGCAGGGGACGTGCTTCGTGAGCATGGTCCTGGCCATCCCCTCCTGCACGGTGAACTGCTCGAACAGGTCGCCCGAGATCACCTCGTCCGTGTGTCGCCAGAGCACCGCCCGGGCGGTCTCGAGCAGGATCTCCATCTCCGCGAACGCGGTCTGCACGGCGGGGTCGTTCTCGCGGCCGCGCGCCTGGACCTGGTCGCGCGCGTACGCCATCGCTCCGCCCGCGATGCCGAGGTAGACCGCGCCGAACGCCGGCATGGCCCAGCTCCAGGTCATCCGCAGCAGGACCGAGTCGAAGTGATCGACGGGATAGGAGTGGAAGACCGCGTCCTCGGGCACGAAGACGTCGCGCATGCTCCAGTCGTTGCTGAGCGTGCCGCGCATGCCCATCGTGTCCCAGGTGTCCTTCACCTCCATGCCGTCCACGGGGCGCGCGAGGCGGAAGATGATGACCCGCGAGCCCCCGTCGGCGTCGTCGACGCGGGCCATCGACGAGAAGTGCGTGCAGATCGCCGACTCGGTGCCGAAGATCTTGTCGCCGGTGACGCGGTAGCCGCCCTCGACCGGCGTGGCCACCGTGTTGGACGTCATGAGGATGGAGTGCCCGCGCTCGGCGGTCATCGAGGCGTACACGACCTCGCCGGTCGCGGCCTCGCGCAGGAACTGCCCGAGCCGCTCGTCCTGGTTGAGCCGCCAGAGGGCGCCGACCTGCCCGAGGGGCGAGACGTGCATCGTGACCGCCAGCGCCGTCGACCCGCAGCCCATCGCCAGACGCTCCTGGGCGAGGAGCATCTCCCCGAGGTCGGCGCCCCTGCCGCCGAGCTCCTCGGGGATCGTCAGGCCCAGGTACCCCGCGGCGCGCATGTCGGCGTAGTTCTCGAACGGGAACGTCGACTCGCGGTCGTGCTCGGCCGCTCGCGTGGCGAACGTGTCGGCCAGGCGGCCGGCGAGCTCGACGAGGTCCTGCTGACGGGCGTTGAGCCTGTGTCTCATCGATCTGTAACTTTCGCGTGGTGGTAACGATCTACCCACAGCAGTACCAGTGACTCCGGCCGCGGTCAACCAAGCGGGCCCGCTGAGCGACGGGACGCGCGCCGAGCTGGTCGACGCCCTGGGGGAGCTGGGGCTGAGCCGGACCGAGAGCCGCCTGTACGTCGCCCTCGCCGGTTCCGGCCGGGCGACCGCCGCGGAGCTGGCGCGACGCGCCGGCGTGCCGCGCCCGAAGGCCTACCAGGCGCTCGCGTCGCTCGAGGCGCACGGGCTCGTCTCGAGCATCCTCGGGCGGGTCAACCACTACGTCGCGTTGCCGGCGGACGAGGCGCTGCCACGGCTCCTCGAGGAACTGCAGGAGGCGCGCGAGGCCGTCGCCCGCCGCGAGGCCGAGCTCGCGGGCCGCCTGGCGGCGCTGCTGCCCCGCCCGCTCCAGGAGGTCCCCGCCGACGCCGGCGGCGACTACATGGAGGCGATCTCGGGTCGTGCCCGCCTCACGGAGACGCTCGAGCGCATGGTGGGAGAGGCGACCGACGCGGTCCTGCTCATGAACCGCCCGCCGTTCCTCGTCCCGCGCCCGCGCTGGAACGTCGCCGAGATCGGCGCGCTGCAGCGCGGCGTCCGCGTCCGGACGATCTACACCCCGGAGAGCGTCGCCGACCGCCGCCGGATCGCGCCGCTCGTCGCCGCCGGCGGGGAGGTCCGCGTGCTGGACGAGGTCCGCATGAAGCTGCTGATCTGCGGACCCGACCGGGCGCTGATCTCGCTGCGCGACGCGGCGACCGGCGAGCAGAGCTCGCTGAGCACCGTCGTCCGCCACCCAGATCTCGTCGAGCCGCTCCGGCTGCTGTTCGAGCAGCACTGGAGCGAGGCGACGCCACCCCAGAGCGAAGGAGCACGATGAGCGCGCAGGACGCACCGGAGAGCCACCGCACGAAGGACGCCGACAGCCTGCGGGTCCTGTTCTGCATCGGCGTGCTGCCGGACTTCTTCGGCGCCGATGCGGACACGCAGGCGGCGCTGCTCGCCGGCATCCCGGCCGCCTTCGAGGACCTCGGCGGCCGCTTCGGCATCGAGGTCATCGGCACGATGGACGACGACGAGCTCATGGTCGGGCCCTCGTTCACGTGGCCGTGGACCGCCTACATCCTCGCCGACGCGCCCGACCTGAAGGCCGTCACCGGCGTGTGCGACATCATGCGCAGCACCCGGATCGGCGAGGACCGGCTGTGGCGCTTCATGCGCATCGAGGCGCGCGTCGGGCGCAAGCTGTTCTTCGGGAACGCCTGATGGCCGCGCTCGTCACGGGTGCCGGACAGGGGCTGGGACGCGCGATCGCGCACGCGCTGCACGGTGCCGGACACGCGGTGGCGGTCACCGACGTGGACGGCGATGCGGCCGGCACGGTCGCCCGCGAGCTGGACCCGGCGGGGGAGACCGCGGCGGCCTGGACGCTCGACGTCCGCGAGCGGGCGGCGTTCGAGGACGTCGTGGCCGCGGCGGAGGAGCGCCTCGGGCCGGTGGACGTGCTCGTCAACAACGCGGCGCTCACGATCGCCCGGCCCGTCTTGGAGATCGAGGCGGACGAGTGGGACGAGGTGCTCGCCGTGAACCTGCGCGGCGTGCTGTTCGGCTGCCAGGTGCTCGCGCCGCGCATGCGCGGGCGTGGCGCGGGCCGGATCGTGAACATCAGCTCCCTCGCGGGTCAGCACGGCGGCGCCGTCGCCGGCGCGCACTACGCGGCGTCCAAGGCCGGGATCATCGTGCTGACGAAGATCCTGGCCAAGGAGCTCGCGGGCGACGGGGTGACCGTCAACGCCGTCGCACCGGCCGCGATCGAGGGCCCCCAGCTCGACGGCGTGGCGCCCGAGCGGCGGGACGTCCTGCGCGGGACGATCCCGGTCGGGCGCTTCGGCCGCGCGGACGAGGTGGGGGACCTCGTCGCCTACCTGGCGTCGGACGCCGCCGGCTACATCACCGGGGCGACGCTCGACATCAATGGTGGTCTGGCGATGCGCTGACCGGGCCCGGCTCGTCCGGGCAGCTCACCGTCGGGTTCCACATCGCGAACTTCCCGGCCGGGTTGTGGCGGTAGAGCCAGACGTGCAGGTCGTAGTGGATCGGCATCTTCGGGTTGTGGCCGAGCATCGGGCCGTCGAAGGGCATGCCGAACATCGACGGGCGGTCGGGGTCGGTGGCGAGGTCCTGATCGCCATCGGCCTGGAAGTACTCCACCGCGCCGAGCCGCAGCTTGCCGTTCCGCGTGGGCTGGTAGACGAGGATCTCAGGGCGCGTGGCGTCGAGCTTGCCGTCGGCGATGAGCTCAGGGTTGCCGTAGTGGAAGCCCATCCCGCCGTACTTGGGGTCGTCCTCGCACTCGCTCACCTTCTCGTAGCCGGCGGCCTTGGCCGCCTCGATGTCGCGGAACGCGCTGGTGCCTCCCGCACCTGGCGCAGCTCATCGGGCTCGTGGCCGGGATGCGCCGCCGACGACGCGGGGAACGCCGCTGCTGCGAGCACGAGTGCGATCGCGGCGGCCGGGAGCGACCGCTTGACATGGAACATGCCGGAACCTCCGTTCGGTTGCGGGCAGGCGTAGCGTCGGGGAAAGGCCTGCCTCACCGACACAGAGCGACCAGGGCGGCGGTCTATTCCCCGCCCACCGCAGGCCGAGAACGAATGGGCGACGCGATGGAATAGACGCGTCGCTCGTGCCCTCGTAGACGGTGGATGTACATCGTGGCGACCGACATCGACGGCGGCGATCCGGCAGGCGCAGCGGACTCCGAGCGGCTCGAGCCGTCGCGGATGGCGGACCACCGCGCGCGGCTGTACCGCGCGGCGTACGCGCTGTGCGGCTCGCGGCACGATGCCGAGGACCTCGTGCAGGACACGTTCGAGCGGGTCCTGCGGCGACCTCGGTTCGTCCGGCGCGACCGCGACCTGGCGTACCTGCTGCGCGTCCTGCAGCACACCTGGAGCGCGCAGGCGAAGACCGCGGCGCGCCGCCGCACGACCCCGGCGCCTCCGATGGACCTCGACTGGGTGCCCGACACCCGCGCGAGCCAGGAGCTGGCGCTCGACGCCCGCCTGGCCTATGCGGCGATGAGCGAGCTCTCCGAGCCGCTGCGCCTCACGATCGTCGCCGTCGACGTCCTCGGGCTCTCCTACAAGGAGGCCGCACGCGCGCTCCGGACCCGGACCGGCACTATCATGAGCCGCCTCTTCCGCGCCCGCGAGCAACTGGCCTCGGCACTGGATGCGGGATGACCGAGCGCACGCACACCGAACCGCAGCTCACCGACCGCGATCGCGCGCTGCTCGTCGGGCTCGCCGACGGCACCCTGCGCGGCCGGCGCCTCGCCCGGGCCGAGGCCCGGCTGCGCGAGATCCCCGACGGCGCACGCCTGCTCGAGCGCCAGGGGCGCGTCCGTCGCGCGCTGCGCGACGGCCCCGGCCCGGTGACGGCCGTCATCCCGCACACGGCGACCCGCCGCCGGCTGCGCTGGGCGCCGGCCGCGGCGCTGGCCGGCGCGGTCGCGGCGATCTTCGCCGCGATGGCGCTCGTCACCGGGCCGGACAAGCAGCCGGTCGCCGCGCAGGCGGCGGCCCTGGCGAGGGAACCGGCGACCGCGCCGGCGCCCGCGTCGACCGGGGACGTCCTGCGCGCGGACGTCGACGGCGTCCGCTTCCCCGACTGGGATGCGACGTTCGGGTGGCGGGAGACGGGATCGCGGCGCGACACGCTCGACGGTCGCGCCACGGAGACGGTGTTCTACGAGCACATGGGGCACCGGATCGCCTACACGATCCTTCCCGGCGCGCCCGTGGACCCGCCCGAGGGCTCGCGGATCGTGCGCCGCGACGGGCTCGAGATCGCCCTCTCCCACGACCCCGCCCATGGCGGTCACGACATCGCCGTCTTCGAGCGTGGCGGACGCACGTGCGTGATCGCCGGGCACGTCGAGCGGGTCGAGACCCTGGTGAAGCTCGCCGCCTGGACCGGCGGCGGAGCGGTGCGCTCGTAGACCGCCGTTCCCGGGCGCTTGCGCTCGAACTGGACAAACGGCTAACTTGCCGCCTGTCTAGTTCTCTGAGGGGGGATGGCGATGGCGACGAGCGAACGACCAGGGCCGGTCGTCGTGGACCCGACGGCGGCGGACGTCGCCGCGGCGCGACCCGGTGAACACGCGGGCAGCCTGGCGAAGGGCAGTCTCGGGCCGGCGCACATCACCTTCATGGTGCTGGCGGCGGCGGCGCCGATGGCGGTCGTCGTCGCGATCATGCCGATCGCCCTCGCGCTGGGGAACGGGGTCGGGACGCCGGGCATGTTCGTGCTCGCGGCGCTCTCGCTGCTCATCTTCTCCTTCGGGTACGTGCGGGCGGTCCCGTACGTGCGCAACGCCGGCGCGTTCTACTCGTACATCGCCCACGGGCTCGGGCGGCCGCCCGGGCTGGTCGCCGCCTACGTCGCGCTCGTGGGCTACAACTCGCTCGCCGCCGCGACGTGCGGCGCGCTCGCCTTCTTCGCGGCCGGCACGGCGAACGACCTGCTCGGCATCTCGCTGTCGTGGCCCGTGTGGGCGGCGATCTTCATCGCCGTCATCGCGCTGCTGAGCTTCCGCCGGATCACGGTCACCGCGCGCCTGCTGGGCATCGCGCTCATCGCGGAGGTGATCATGGTGCTGCTGCTCGACGTCGCGATCCTCGCCGACCAGGGCGCATCGTCGTTCTCGCTGCAGGTGTTCGCGCCCGGCGAGGTCTTCAGCGGCGCGGTCGGCGTGGCGATCATCTACGCGTTCTCCTCGTTCCTGGGGTTCGAGGGCACGGCGATCTACGCCGAGGAGGCCCGCGACCCCGAGCGCACGGTGCGCCGCGCGACGTACGCGGCGATCGCGGTCGTGGGGATCTTCTACGTCGTGTGCGCGTGGGCGCTCGTCGCGACCGCGGGCGTCGCGGACGTGGTGCGGGTGGCCGGGGAGGATCCCGGCGCGTTCGTCTTCGCGGCGACGGACGAGCACCTGGCGGCGCGGCGCTCGACGTCATCAGCGTCCTCGTCGTGACGAGCTCGTTCGCGGCCGTCCTCGCGTTCCACAACGCGGCCTCGCGGTACTTCTACGCGCTCGCACGCGACGGGTTCATGCCGGCGCCGCTCGGCCGGACGCACCCGCGCTTCGGCTCGCCGTACGTGGCCGGGCTGACGCAGATCGCGATCCTGTGCGCGATCGTCTTCGGCTTCGCGATCGCCGGCCTCGATCCGCTCCTGAACCTCGCCACCGCGATGACCGGCTTCGGCGCCGTCGGTCTCATGTCGCTGCTGGTCGCGACGTCGATCGCCATCGCGGTGTTCTTCATCCGGCGCGGGGAGATCGGCGCCGCCACGGTCGTCGCGCCGATCGTCGCGGCGATCCTCATCGGGATCGCGACCGTGCTCGCGCTGACGAACTACTCCTCGCTGACCGGGAGCACGTCGGATGTCATCAACGCGCTGCCCTGGCTGTACATCCCGATCGTCGCCATCGGGGTGGGGGTGGCGCTGTACGCGCGCTCGCACGACCCGGAGCGCTACGCGCGCATGGGCAGCACGCGCGTCGAGTGAGCCGTGTCAGCCGCGCTCCTGCAGCTCGCCGAGCAGCCGCTGCAGGAGCGCGATGGCCTCGCGGGTGCGCTCGGGGTCCTCGAAGATGAGCTGCTGGAGCATGAGGCCGTCGATCGCGGCGAAGAGCAGCCGCGAGGCGGCCTGCTCGTCGTCACCGAGGTCGATGTCGAGCGCGCGCAGCGCGTCGCGGGTGGTCTCGAAGTAGTGCTCGTAGCGGGCCCGGACCGCCTCGCCGAGATCCGGCCGGCGCCGCGCCTCGAGCGCGAGCTCGAACTGGAAGGCGTGGTCGTGCGCCTCGCGCTGGGCGCGGTCCGGGAGCTCGCGGGCGAAGTCGGCCGCCTGGCGCGGCGGCGTCTCGAAGGAGGTGTCGGCCAGCGACTCGGCGTCGGCCCGCGCGGCGGCCTCGAGGATGAGTGCGTCCCACGATCCGAAGTGGTAGGACACGAGCGCGTGGGTCGTCTGCGCCGCCTCGGCCACGCGCCGGTAGGTGAGCCCGCGCAGCCCGTGCTCGGCGACGACGCGCACCGTGGCCTCCAGCAGCGCCTCGCGGCCCTCGTTGTACCCGGGCCGGCCGGACTCCGCGCGCTTCGCCATGTCCCCAGGCTATCCCGAGAGGGCGAAACTTGACATCTGGTCAGTTCGCTGATCCACTCGGACCATGAGCGCGAGTGCATCGACGACCCACCCTCTCGACCCGCTTCGCCCGGACGAGATCGCGGAGACCACGCGCGTCGTGCGGGCGTGGGACGGCTGGGAGGACGGCGTCCGGTTCGTGTCGATGACCACCGCGGAGCCGCCGCGCGGCGCCCCCGGTCCCCACCCGCGCGCCGTGGAGGTCCGCCTGCACCACCCGGGGCGCCGTATGACGTGGGAGCTCGTCGTCGACCTCGAGGAGGTCGCCGTGACCGCCTCGGCCGAGCGCCCGGGCGTCGAGCCCGCGATGACCGTCGAGGAGTTCGAGCGGATCGAGGCGGCCGTGCGCCGCGCGCCCGAGTTCCTCGCCGCGCTGCGCCGCCGGGGCATCGCCGACGTCGCGGCGGTCGACGTCGACCCCGTCTCCGCCGGGTCCTACGACACGCCGGAGGAGCAGGGCGAGCGGCGGTTCGCGCGCGTGCTCGCCTACGTGCGGCCCAGCCCGGGCGGCAACGCGTACGCGCGACCGATCGAGGGCGTGTTCGGCCTCGTCGACGTGCACTCCGGCGAGCTCGTGCACTTCGAGGACCGCGATCCCGTCCCGCTCCCGGAGGGCGATGGGGAGTTCCGCGCGGACCACGTGACGCTGCGCGACGACGTGCGCCCGATCCACATCTCCCAGCCCGAGGGCCCGAGCTTCACCGTCGACGGGCACGAGGTCCGCTGGCAGGGGTGGAGCCTGCGCGTCGGCTTCAGCACGCGGGAGGGCCTCGTGCTCCACGAGGTCTCCTACGACGACCACGGCGAGACGCGGCGGGTGCTCGACCGCGCGAGCTACGCGGAGATGGTCGTCCCGTACGCCCATCCCGACCGCTACTACCAGACCCCGCTCGACATCGGCGAGTTCAACATCGGCACGATGACGAACCCGCTGACGCTCGGCTGCGACTGCCTCGGCGTCATCCACTACTTCGACGTCGCGTTCTGCGACGCCGACGGCGCCCCGGTCGTCGTGCCGAACGCGATCTGCCTCCACGAGGAGGACGACGGGATGCTGTGGAAGCACAGCGACTTCCGGACCGGCCACGTCGAGCAGCGGCGCGGCCGGCGGCTCGTCCTGTCGAGCATCGTCACCGTCGGCAACTACGACTACGGCTTCTACTGGTACCTGCACCAGGACGGGACGATCGCCTCCGAGGTCAAGGCCACCGGCATCGTCGCCACGCAGGCGATGGCCGACGGCGAGCGCTCGCCCTACGGCCGGCTCGTCGCGCCGAACCTCAACGCGATCAACCACCAGCACGTCTTCTGCGCCCGGCTCGACGTCGCGCTGGACGGCGGGCCCAACGAGGTGCGCGAGGTGCAGACCGAGGCGGTCCCCGAGGGCCCCGAGAACCCGCACGGCAACGCGTGGGTCACCGTCGGGCGCACGCTGGAGACCGAGCTCGAGGCGCGGCGGCTCGTCGATCCGCTCAGCGCGCGCACGTGGGTCGTCGTGAACCCGGAGCGCACGAACGCGGTCGGCGAGCCCGTCGGCTACAAGCTCGTGCCGGGCGAGAACACGCGGCCGTTCGGCGCCTCCGGCTCCTCCGCGCGGCGGCGGGCGGGCTTCATGGACCATCACCTGTGGGTCACGCCCTACGACCCCGCCGAGCGCTATCCGGCCGGGGAGTACCCCTACCAGCACCCGGGCGGCGACGGCCTGCCCGCCTGGGTCCAGGCCGACCGCTCCGTCGCCGGGACCGACGTCGTCGTCTGGTACACGATGAACCACCACCACGTCCCGCGGCCGGAGGACTGGCCCGTCATGCCGGTCGCCCGGATCGGCTTCCATCTCAAGCCGCAGGGGTTCTTCGACCGCAACCCGGCGCTCGACGTGCCGCCGACGGCCCCCTGAGCGGCCCTACGCGAGCGCGGCGAGGTCGTCGTCGTCGAGCACGACGTCGCCGGCCGCCATGTTCTCCTCGAGGTGCGCGACCGAGCTCGTCCCGGGGATGAGCAGCGTCCGGTCGTAGCGGGCCAGCAGCCAGGCGAGCGCGACCTGGCTGGGCGTCGCGCCGTGGCGCTCCGCGACCCCGGCGATCGCCGGGTCCTCGGCGAGCTTCGCCGGGCCGCCCGTGAACGCGGATCCCAGGGGGAAGAACGGGACGAACGCGACCCCGCGGTCGCGGCACAGCTCCAGGAGCGGCTCGTGCTCGCGGTCGAGGATGCTGTAGGAGTTCTGCACCTCGCCCAGGTCGACGAGGTCGAGTGCCTCCCGCGTGTGCTCGACGGTCACGTTGCTCACGCCGATGAGGTCGAGCTTGCCCTCCTTGCGCATGTCCTCGAGCTCGCCGAGCTGCTCGGCCAGCGGGACGGACGGCCCGGTGCCGTCGTCGAGCAGCCGCAGGTTGACGAGGTCCATGCGCTCGACCTGCAGCGAGCGCAGGTTGTCCTCGACGCCGGCGCGCAGCTCGGCCGGGCTCTGGGCCGGCAGCCACGCGCCCTGTGCGTCGCGGCGCGCACCGACCTTCGTGACGAGCTTCAGGCCCTCGGGGTACGGGTGCAGGGTCTCGCGGATGAGGTCGTTGACGACGTCGGGACCGTAGTACTGCGCGGTGTCGATGTGGTCGACGCCGAGCTCGATCGCGCGCCGGAGCACGGCGCGGGCGGCGTCGGGGTCGCGCGGCGGCCCGGTGACGTGCGGACCGGCGAGCTGCATGGCGCCGAAGCCCATCCGGTTGACGGGCTTGTCGCCGAGGTATGAGGTCTGGGTCATGGTCGACAGGCTCCGCTAGCGTCGACGGCCGGACAAGAAGGGGAACGATCCTGGGACTCGCACCACCACCCACCCGTCGCGAGGAGCTCGCGGAGTTCCTGCGGGCGCAGCGCGAGCGCACGACGCCCGACAGCGTCGGCCTGGAGGGTGGCGGCCGGCGGCGCACGCCGGGGCTGCGGCGCGAGGAGGTCTCCCAGCTCGCCGGGGTCGGGCTGTCCTGGTACACGTGGCTCGAGCAGGGCCGCGACATCACGCCGTCGGCGAGCGTGCTCGACGCGCTCGCCCGGGTCCTCGATCTCGATCCCCCCGAGCGCACGCACCTGTTCGACCTCGCCGGCGTCGCCGTGCCGACCGCGGCGGGGCCGTACCCCACCGAGGCGCCGGCGGAGCTCGCCGCCGTCGTCGAGGGGCTGGAGCCCAATCCCGCCTATCTCCTGGGTCCGCGCACCGACATCCTGGCCTGGAACCGCGTGGCGACCCGCCTGATCGGCACGCCCACGCAGGGACCCGACGGCACGGTGAACCTCCTGCGGTGGGTGTTCACCGACCCGGGAGACGGCGGGCCGACCCGCCAGGCGACCGCCCGCAACACGCTCGCCCGCTTCCGCGCGGAGCACGCGCGCCGCTACGACGACCCGGCGTTCACCTCGCTCATCGGCGAGCTGCTCGAGGTCAGCCCGGCCTTCCGCGAGCTGTGGCCGCGCCACGAGGTGCTCGACGCGCAGCTCGGGACGAAGCGGATCGAGCACCCGGAGCTGGGTCCGCTGGTCCTGCACCACCTGCAGAGCATCCCGACGAGCCACCCCGACCTGCGCCTGACGCAGTTCGTGCCCGGGGACGCGCGGACCCGCGCGGTGCTCGGCGGCTGAGGCTCAGGTGCCCTTCGGGCGCCCGACGACCTGCTTCTTGGGCGGAGCGTCCTTCTCGCGCTGCGCCCGGCGCTCGGCCGCCTCCTGCTTGAGGACGCGCGATGCCTCGGCGAGCTCCTCCGAGCGTTCTGCCGGCGTCTTGCGCTTGGGCTGGGAGGGTCGGTCGTTTGGCGCCATGTCAACGACCTTACCGCCTCCGGCGGTCAGGCCCCTGACCCGAGGCGCGCCTTGGCCAGCTCTCGTGCGCTCGCATCGGTCATCGCGTTGTACAGGTGGCCCCACCCGGTCGCCATGTCGCGGACGATCCGCCCGAAGCGCTGACCGTCGCGCACCGCGCTCGTGCCGGAGGTCCGGATGAGCTCGCCGCTCACGGTCTCCCAGGCGTAGGACAGCGCCTGGCGGGCGATCATCCCGACGCGGACGTCCTCCTCGTAGGAGTACGGGCGGCCCTCCGGGATGCCGGCGCAGGTCTCCATGAGGTGCCGCGCGGCGCCGAGCACCATGATCTCCGCGGCGTCGACCCGGGCGATCGCCATGCCCAGCCAGCGCTGGAAGTCCGGGTCCTCCGCGCGCGGGACCATCGGCGGGCGGTTCGTCGTGCGGGTGCGGTATCTGGCGCTCGTACTCGTCGACCGCGCCGCGCGCCATCCCCACCACGACCGCCGCCGCCTCCACGCCGTAGAACCCGGCGGGGCGGTGGGCGTACATCGGGTTGCCGTGCAGGCGCAGCCCGGGCGTCTCGACGCCCGGCGGCATGCCCATGAGGTCGACGCCGGGCAGCGCGAAGTGCTCCGGGATGCGGGCGCCGTCGAGGTTCACGCTGTTGGACCCCGAGCCGCGCAGGCCCAGCGTGTCGCCCCAGTCGTCCACGATCGTCCACTCCGACCGTGGGACGACGAACAGCGCCGGGCCGTCGGGGAGCGGGGCCTGCGCGAGCAGATGGGTCGAGAAGGGCGCGCCCGACGCGTACGGGAACGTGCCCTCCACCGCCCAGCCGTCCTCGGTGCGCGTGAGCACGTCGCGCGGCGCGAAGGCGGCGGCGCAGCGGAAGTCGCCGTCGAACCCGAAGACGTCGGCCTGGGCCTGCTCGGAGAAGAACGACCCGACCTGCAGCGCGTGCCCCGACGCCAGGCACAGCCCCCAGCCCGTCGAGGGACAGCCGCGCGCGATCTCGATCATCACCTTCGCGAACGTCTCGACGGAGACCTCCAGCCCGCCGAACATCCGGGGGATGAGCATCCGGTAGAACCCGGCCTCGAGGAAGTCCGCGTGCGTCTCCTGCGAGTAGCGCGTGTCGCGCTCGGTCGCCTCCTGGCGCTCGAGCAGCGACGGCCGCAGTGCCTGGGCGCGGGCGATGAGCTCCGCGGGTGAGATCCCCGTCGCCGCCACGTCAGTCCACGGGCCCCGCCGTGACCTTCGCCGCGTAGGCCGTGTCCATGTACTCGCGCATCTCGCGGATGACCTGCCCCTCGACGCGCAGGACGAACGCGTAGACGTTGCGGTAGCTGTTGCCGTTGAGCATCGGCCCGGTGCCCACGGTCTCCGCGATCACCCAGTCCCCGTCCGCCCACAGGTTGACGATCGCGACCTTCGGGTTGGCCGGCTCGAAGAGGCCCTCGCGGATCGGCACGAGGAAGTCGTGCACGATCTCCTGCGGGCCGGTGCGCACCGCCGGGTCCTCCGCGAAGCCGATCCCCCAGGTGGACCGGTCGTCGAAGAAGCCGGCCACCGCATGCATGTCGCCGCTGCTCAGCGTCGCGAAGAAGCTGCGCACGAGCTCCTTGTTGGCCTCCTCGCTCACGTCGCCACCGGGGCGGTCTTCTCGCGGAAGAGCGGGATGACCTCCTTCGCGAACGCGTCGGTGCTCTCCCGCGTCTGCTGCTGGGAGACGGTGCCGACGGGGATGTTCGCCCCGAGCTGGCCGAAGCCGAGCGTCTCCTGCAGCTCATGGATGCGCTCGGCGACCGTCGACGGGCTGCCGACGATGATGTAGCCGCCCGCGATGAGCTCCTCGATCGAGTGGTCGAAGGAGGGGATCCGCCCCTTCGTCAGGGCGGTGCGCAGCGACTCGGTCGACATGTAGCCGGGCGGGAGGCCGGCGCCGGGCGGCTGGCGCAGCGACTTCTTGAAGTACCACTCGATCGGGCCGCGGGCCTCCTCGATGGCCTTCTTGTCGGTCTCGCCGACGTACACGGGCGCGACCCAGCCGAGCTGCTCGGGGTGGGGCTCGTAGCCCTCCTCCGCGGCGTACTCGCGGAAGCCGTCGAACCAGGCCTTGATCGTCTCCGTGCGGGAGATGACGGCCATGAACGTGTGGCGGTGCTTCGCGCACCACCTCATCGTCTCCAGGCTGCCCGCGCCGGCCATGACGATCGGCGGGTGCGGCTCCTGGAGCGGCCGGGGCCAGATGTTCACGTAGCGGTACTCGTAGTTCTCGCCGATCCACTGGAACGGCTCCGTCGACGTCCACGCCTTGATGATCAGGTCGTGGGCCTCGTCGAAGCGCGACCGCGAGCGCGTCGGGCTGATCGAGTGCGCGAAGTACTCCCAGCCGATGCCACGCACGAACCCGGAGACCAGGCGCCCGTCGGTCAGGTGGTCGAGCATCGCGATCTCCTCGGCGACCCGCAGCGGGTTGCCGCGGATCGGGATCGCGTTGCCGAGGACCATGATCTTCGCCCGGCTCGTCCGGCGCGCGAGCGCCGCGGCCATGATGTTCGGCGACGGCATGATCCCGTAGGCCGTCTGGTGGTGCTCGTTGACCGCGATGCCGTCGAAGCCCACCGACTCGGCGTACTCGAGCTCGTCGAGGTAGCGGTGGTAGAGCCCGTGGCCGATCTTGGGGTCGAAGTTGCCGCTCGGGAAGTCGAGCGACATCGTCTCGTGGTGCTCCTCCCAGTCGTCCGGGAGGTACGGGTAGGGCGCCAGGTGGAAGAAGTTGAACTTCACGAGCGCGCCTCCTCGGCGGACAGGAACGACACGACGACGTCGGCGACCGCCTCGGGGCGCTCGACGTCGAGGGCGTGGCCGACGTCCTCGACGACCTCCAGCCGCGCGCCGGCGATCCGCTCGGCGTAGCGCTCGGGGTGTGCCCGGGGCACGATGCGGTCCTCGGCGGCGGCGACCACGAGCGTGCGTGCGCGGACGCGCCGCAGGCGGCCCTCGAGCTTCGGGTTGGACATGAACGGCTTCCACGCGTAGTGCGCGATCGCCGACATGTCGCGGTAGGCCGCGACGAACGCGTCGATGTCGCCGTTCATCTCGGGGGCGCGCGACGGGTCGTGGAAGGCCGCGGCGACGCGCTGCTCGGGGTGCATGAGGAAGATGTCGGTGACCGGGTGGTCGGGCAGCCGCAGCCCGATCGGGGCCATGAGCACCAGCTGCTCGACGCGCGCCGGCGCGAGCACGGCGAGCTCCGCCGCCAGCCAGGCGCCGAAGGACGCGCCGACGACCGTCGCCGACGGGATGCCCAGCTCGTCGAGCAGGTCGTCGTAGTGCAGGACGAGGTCGTCGACCGCCCCGAACGCCTCGAAGTCGTCCGACCGTCCCATCCGCGGGTGGTCGGGGGCGACGACGTCGAAGCGCCGGCTCAGCGCCTCGTGCAGCGGCGACCACGTGCTCGCGCCGCCGCCGCCGTGGAGGAACAGCAGCGGGGGACCGTCGCCGCCGCGCAGCAGGCTGATCTCGCCGCCCGGCATCGCGAGCCGGGACTCGGCGGCCGTCGTCGTCCCGGTCACGTCAGCGTGACCTCGACCGTCCCGATCCCGCCGAGCTCGAACACCAGGTGCTGACCCGCCTCGACCTGGGGCGGGGGCGCGATCGTGGAGCCCGTGATGAGGAACTGGCCCGCCTCCAGGCGCTGGCCGAACGCGCCGAGGTAGTCGGCGGCGTGACGGACGAGGCCGAGGATGTCGCCGCCCACGGCGCCCTCCGGGTCCTCCTCGGCGGCGAACGGCTCGCCGTTGGCGGTGACCGTCGTCGACAGGCCGGAGAAGTCGCCACCGGCGCGCGAGGCGTCCTGCGCGCCGAGGATGACCGCGCGGTGCGCGAAGCCGCCCTCGAGGACGGCGCCCGGGTCCGTCGGGGGCGACGGCAGGTCGACCATCTCGATCGCGGGCGCGAGCGCCGTGATCGCCGCGGCCGCGGCGTCGCGGTCCCCGCCGGGCTCGACGTCGGTCCCGACGAACACGGCGACCTCGGGCTCGAACACCGGCCGCGCCCAGCCGTCGACGCTGAGCGAGGCGCCCGAGTCCAGCAGCGTCGCGTCCTGCAGCTCGGCGACGAGCGCGCCGGTCGTGCCGAGGCGCTCCATCACGGCGGGCAGGCCGAGGCCCATCTTCCAGCCGATGCGCGTCCCGCCCTTGTCGCGCTGCGCCTGCAGGTGCACACCCATGCCGCGGACGACGCGTTCGTCCTCCCACACCGCTGCTGCCATGTCCGTCTCCTCCTGAAGTCGTGACCGCGGGTCTATCCTGCGACCCGTGCGCTTCGCCCTGATGATCGAGGGTCAGGAGGATGTCACCTGGGCCGACTGGGTCGCCCTCGCGGACGCCTGCGAGGTCCTCGGCATCGAGGCCCTCTTCCGCTCCGACCACTACCTGTCGGTGCTCGGCGACCACGGTCGCGGGGCGCTCGACGCGTGGGGGACGATCAACGCCCTCGCCGCGATCACGACCAGGCTGCGCCTCGGCGCGCTCGTCTCGCCGGCGACGTTCCGGCACCCCAGCGTGTTCGCGAAGCTCGCGGCCACGGCCGACCACGTGTCCGACGGACGCATCGAGGTCGGCCTCGGCGCCGGCTGGATGGAGGCCGAGCACCGCGCCTACGGGTTCCCGTTCCCGCCGCTGCGCGACCGGATGGACGCCTACGCCGAGCAGCTGGAGATCGTGCACCGCTCCTTCGAGCCCGGGCCGTTCACCTTCCGCGGCAAGCACTACACGGTCGAGGACCTCGACGCCCTGCCCAAGCCGATCCAGCAGCCGCACCCGCCGCTCATCGTCGGCGGCAGCGCGGCGCCGCGGGGCGCACGGCTCGGCGCCCGGTGGGCGGACGAGTACAACTTCGCCTTCGCGTCGCCCGAGCAGGCGGCCGAGAAGCGCCACGCGATCCACGAGGCCTGCCGCGACGTCGGCCGCGACCCGGCGACGATCGTCGTGTCGCTCATGACGGGCGCCGTCCTCGGCGCCGACCGCGACGAGGTCGCGCGGCGCGCGGGGGAGATCGCCAGGCTCCAGGGCAAGCGCGTCGACGATCCGCACGCGTACGCCGCCGAGCTCGCCGGCAACTGGATCGTGGGCACGCCCGACGAGGCGATCGCCCGGCTGCGCGAGTACGAGGCGGCGGGCATCGAGCGCGTGTTCCTGCAGCACCTCCTGCACCGCGACCTCGACGCCGTCGAGCTCCTGGCGCGCGAGGTCATCCCCGCACTGCAGGGCTGACGATGGCGCTCCCCCCGGGCCCCCGCATCCCGGAGGCGCTGCAGACCATCGAGTGGATGGCGCGGCCGACGGCGTTCCTGCGCCGCTGCGGCGAGCGCTACGGCGACGTCTTCACGATCCGCGTGTCGACGACGGGCGCGCCGATGGTGCTCACGTCCGACACCGACCTCATCCGGCGGCTGTTCACCGAGTACGCGGACGTCGCGCGGGGTGGCTCGAGCACGGCGCTCGAGCCGTTCGTCGGGTCGCGGTCGATCCTGCTGCTCGACGGCCCCGAGCACCTGCGCCAGCGCCGGCTCATCCTGCCGCCGCTGCACGGCGAGACGATGCGCGCGCAGGCGCCGCTCGTCGCCGAGCTGGCCGAGCGCGAGCTCGCGTCGTGGCCGCGCGGCGAGCCGGTCGCGACGCTCCCGCGGATGCGCGCGCTCACCCTGGAGGTCGTGCTGCGCCTCGTGTTCGGCGCGCGCGACCGCACCGAGGTCGAGCCGCTGCGCGCGGCGATCGAGCGGCCGTTGCGGATCACGTCGTCGCTGCCGCGGCTCATCGGCCTCGCGCGCGGGATGCGCCGGCCGTGGCAGCTGTTCGACCGCGCCGTCGAGGTGCTCGACGCCGAGGTGGCGAAGGCGATCGCACGACGGCGCGCCGATCCCCACGAGGGCTCCGTGCTGGACCTGCTGCTCGCCGCCCGCGACGAGGACGGCGAGCCGCTGTCGGACGCCGAGCTGCGCGACCAGCTCGTGACGCTCCTCGCGGCCGGTCACGAGACGACGGCGAGCGGGCTCGCCTGGGCGTTCGAGCGGCTCAGCCGCCACCCCGAGGTGCTGCACCGCATCCGCGCGGGCGACGAGGCGTATCTCGACGCGACCGTGCGGGAGGTGCTGCGGGTCCGCCCGGTGCTCGTCCTCACGCCCCGCAGGCTGAACGCGCCGCTGACCTTCGGCGGCCACGACCTGCCGGGCGGCGTCTTCGTGTCCGCCTGCTCGTACCTCGTCCACCGCCGTCCCGATCTCTACCCCGATCCGCTCGCGTTCCGGCCCGAGCGCTGGCTCGAGGGCCGCGAGCTGCCGCCGTACGCGTTCATCCCGTTCGGCGGGGGAGGGCGGCGCTGCCCGGGCGCGGCGTTCGCGTCGATGGAGATGGCCGAGGTCCTGCGCGTCGCGGCCCGCCACGACGTGCTTCCCGTGCACGCCAGGCCCGAGCGCGCCCGCCGCCGGTCCGTGGCCGTGGCGCCCGCCGCCGGCGGGCAGGTCCGCCTCGCGTCATGAGCACGCTCATCTCGGTGCCCAACGTGTCCGAGGGGCGCGACGGCGGCGCGCTCGCGGCCATCGGGGCCGCGTTCACCGGCGCGGGCGCGCGGGTGCTCGACGTCCACGCCGACGTCGACCACCACCGTTCCGTCTTCACCCTCGCCGGGGAGCCCGGCCGACTGGCGGCGGCGCTCGCCGCGGGGACCGAGGAGGCGCTGCGGCGGATCGACCTCTCGGCCGAGCGCGGCATCCACCCGCACGTCGGCGTCGTCGACGTCGTGCCCGTCGTGCACCGCACCTCCGCCGACCGCGGCGCGGCGTGCGCCGAGGCGCTCGTCGCGGGGGAGGAGATCGGGCGCCTGGGCGTGCCCGTCCTGCTCTACGGCTCGCTGGCCGGTGGCCGCACCCGCGCGGAGATCCGCCGCGGCGGACCGGCCGCGCTCGCCGAGCGGCTGGCCTCCGGCGAGCTGGCCCCGGACTTCGGGCCGCCGCGGATGGACCCGCGCAGGGGCGCGACGCTCGTCGCCGCCCGGCCGCCGCTCATCGCGTTCAACCTCGAGGTCGATGCGCCGCTGGACGTGGCGCTCGCGGCCGCGCGCGCCGTGCGCGAGGGCGGCGCCGACGGGCTGCCCGGAGTGCGGGCGCTGGGGCTGGAGCTCGAGACCGGGGGCATCGTGCAGGTCTCCGTGAACGTCGAGGACCACGAGGCCGTCCCGCTCGCGATGCTGCTCGAGGCGGTGCGCCGCCACGTGCCGGTCGTCGCCGGCGAGGTCGTGGGACTGCCGCCGCGCGCCGCCTTCGACGGGTGGCCCGACGACGTCCCGGTGCACAACCGCCGGACGCTGGAGGAGGCGCTCGAAGCGTGAGCGACTACCTCGTGTTCTTCGTCGCCGGCCCCGTGGACGACGACCTCGCCGCCGCGGTCCGCAAGCGGGTCCGTGCGACGGAAGGCGCGGGCTGGTTCGACGACCCCGGCGCCGCAGGGCCCGCCGAGCGCACCGCCGGCGGCTACGTCCGCGTCGACACGCCCGAGGACGGGCTCGGGAAGGCGCTGCTGCAGGCGGCGACCGACGTCTCCGCGCTGCACGGCGTCGTCGTCGAGGTCCAGTGGCGCGAGGAGATCCTCGGGCACATCGAGGCGGGGAGCTGGCGGGACCCCTAGTCGTCCTCCGCGTCGGGCTCGAGGAGGAAGTCGAGGACGATCACGTGGAACAGCAGCGGCTTGCTGACCGGCAGCCCGTGACCGGCGCGGGGGACGATGGCCAGGCTGCCGCGCGGGAGCGCCCGCCACAGCGACACCGTGTGCTCGAGCGGCACCTCCTCGTCCTCGTCGCCGATCACGACGAGCGTGGGGCCCTCGTAGGCGGAGATGTCCTCGAGCGTGAGCGTCGGCTCCTCGCTCTGCATGCGGTGCAGCTTCTCGTAGAGCACCGGGAAGTGATCGGGGCCGTCGGGCGCGACCTCCCCGTGCCACTCGGTGAAGAACGCGATCACGTCGTCGTCGAGGTCGATGACGCCCGGCGCCCACCCGGAGTGGTGGAAGACCCCGGAGGCGAGGACCAGGCGGCGGACGAGGTCGGGGCGCTCGAGTGCCACGAGGAGGGCGACCGGCATGCCGTCGCTGTGGCCGACGAGGTGGGCGGGACCGCCGACGACCGTCTCCAGGAAGGCGATCGTGTCGCCGGCCATCGTCGCGTAGTGCAGCGGCCCGTCGACGTCGGGCGTGCGGCCGTGGCCGCGGCGGTCCGGCGCGAACACGTGGAAGCGCTCGGCCAGCACGGGCACGTTGCGCTCGAAGGCCCGGACGTCCGCGCCGCCGGGATGCAGGAGGACGAGCGGCTCGCCGCCGCCCGCCTCCTCGTAGTACGTGTCGACCGGACCGAGCTGGATGCGGGGCATCCGCACATCCTCTCCGGCCGGTCAGCGCAGCGGCGCGCCAGATCGGTCGCCGGGGCGCTTGGCGCGGATCGTCACCGTGAAGGTGTCCGACCACGAGCCGTCGCGGGCGGCGAGCCGCAGCGTGTGCCGGCTGCCGATCCGCGCCGACGGCGACCCGTCCGCCCGCAGGCGGCCGTTCAGCGTCGGGACGGTGAACGTGTACATCCGGGACGCCTTGCCGCCGACGCTGGCGATCGAGCCGCCGCTGCCGTCGAGCGTGGCGTTGGCCCGGATGAGGCCGTCGAAGCGGCGGGGGAGCTGGCCCGTCGCCTTGAACACGACGGCGATGAGCGGCTTGTTCTGCGGCGGCCAGCTGTCCTTGAAGGCGTAGCCGCCGACGATCTCGCGCGGCGGGCCGCCGGCGGTGGGGTCGCCCGCTGCGTGGGCGACGGCGGGGACGGATGCGGCGGCGCCGGTGATGGCGAGTGCTGCGATGGCGATGATGCGCTTGGGGGACATGCTCCGGTTGTACGTCCGCCCCCGCGCGGGCGCCGCCCACCCTGGGTGGCGTCCTGCCACACCTCGGATGTGGCGCGGCGTGGCACGATCCCAGGGTGACGAGCCAGCACCTGCAGGACCTCGCGCTGCTTCGCCGCGTCCGTGACCGGATCGACCGCGAGTACGCGAAGCCCCTGGACGTCGAGGCGCTCGCACGCGACGCGCACATGTCCGCCGGGCACTTCAGCCGCCAGTTCCGCCTGGCCTACGGCGAGTCGCCGTACAGCTACCTCATGACGCGGCGCATCGAGCGGGCGATGGCGCTGCTGCGTCGCGGCGACATGAGCGTCACGGAGGTCTGCTTCGAGGTCGGCGGCTCGTCGCTGGGCACCTTCAGCACCCGCTTCACCGAGCTGGTCGGCATGTCGCCCAGCGCCTACCGGAGCCGGGAGGCGGAGGCGACGGTGGGCATGCCGGCGTGCGTCGCCAAGCAGGTCACGCGACCGATCAGGAATCGAGAAGCGCCGGTCGCGAGCCGTACCTAGGGTGCCCGTCATGGAGATCACGATCCACTCAGCGCTGCTCCCACACGACGACCCGGAGACGTCGGTCGCCTTCTACCGCGACGCCCTCGGCTTCGAGGTCCGCAACGACGTCGAGTACGGCGGCATGCACTGGATCACCGTCGGCCCGCCGAACCAGCCGGGCACGTCGATCGTCCTGTACCCGCCGGCCGCCACCCCTGGCATCACCGACGACGAGCGTCGCACGATCACCGAGATGATGGCCAAGGGCACCTACGCGAGCATCAACCTCGCGACCCCCGACCTCGACGGCGCCTTCGAGCGGATGCAGGCCGGCGACGCGGAGGTCGTCCAGGAGCCGACCGAGCAGCCCTACGGCGTGCGCGACTGCGCCGTCCGCGATCCCTCGGGGAACCTGGTCCGCGTCCAGGAGGTGCGCTGAGCGGCATGGCCACGGCTGCCGACAGCCACGACCTGATCCGCGTGCACGGCGCGCGGGTCAACAACCTCAAGGACGTCAGCGTCGAGATCCCGAAGCGGCGCCTGACGGTGTTCACCGGCATCTCCGGCTCGGGCAAGAGCTCGCTGGTGTTCGGCACCATCGCGGCGGAGTCGCAGCGGCTCATCAACGAGACCTACAGCGCCTTCGTGCAGGGCTTCATGCCGACGCTGGCGCGGCCCGAGGTCGACGTCCTCGACGGGCTGACCACGGCGATCCTCGTCGACCAGGAGCGCATGGGCTCCAACCCCCGCTCGACCGTCGGCACCGCGACCGACGCCGACGCGATGCTGCGCATCCTCTTCAGCCGGCTGGCGCAGCCGAACATCGGCGGGCCCGGCGCGTACTCCTTCAACGTCGCCTCCGTCCACGGCAGCGGCGGGATCACGGTCGAGCGCGGCGACAAGACCATCACCCAGAAGGCGAGCTTCAGCCGCACCGGCGGCATGTGCCCGCACTGCGAGGGCCGCGGCTCGGTCAGCGACTTCGACCTGTCCGCGCTCTACGACGACGCGAAGTCGCTCAACGAGGGCGCGCTCACGATCCCCGGGTTCAGCATGGAGGGCTGGTACGGCCGGATCTTCCGCGGCTGCGGCTACTTCGACCCGGACAAGCCGATCGGGAAGTTCAACAAGCGCGAGCTCCACGACCTGCTCCACAGGGAGCCGACGAAGCTCAAGATCGACGGCATCAACCTGACGTACTCGGGCCTGATCCCGCAGATCCAGAAGTCGTTCCTGTCCAAGGACGTCGACGCCATGCAGCCGCACATCCGCGCGTTCGTGGAGCGGGCGGTGGTCTTCACCACCTGCCCCGAGTGCGACGGCACGCGGCTCAGCGAGGCGGCGCGCTCGTCGAAGATCGACGGCGTCAGCATCGCCGACGTCTCGCGCATGCAGATCTCGGATCTCGCCGCGTGGGCGGCCGGGCTCGACGAGCCGTCGGTGGCGCCGCTGCTGGCGACGCTGCGAGGGGTCCTCGACTCGTTCGTGGAGATCGGGCTGGGCTACCTGTCGCTCAACCGGCCGTCGGGCACGCTGTCGGGCGGCGAGGCGCAGCGCACGAAGATGATCCGCCACCTCGGCTCGTCGCTCACCGACGTCACCTACGTCTTCGACGAGCCCACGATCGGCCTGCACCCGCACGACATCCAGCGGATGAACGACCTGCTGCTGCAGCTGCGCGACAAGGGCAACACGGTGCTCGTCGTCGAGCACAAGCCGGAGGCGATCGCGATCGCCGACCACGTCGTCGACCTGGGCCCGGGCGCCGGCAGCGCGGGTGGCGAGATCGTCTTCGAGGGCGAGCTCGAGGGGCTGCGGGCCAGCGACACGCTGACCGGGCGCCACCTGGACGACAGGGCCTCGCTGAAGCCGTCGGTGCGCACGTCGTCGGACGCGCTGGAGGTCCGCGGCGCAGGCACCAACAACCTGCAGGACGTCGACGTCGACATCCCGCTCGGCGTGCTCGTCGTCGTGACCGGCGTGGCCGGGTCGGGCAAGAGCTCGCTCATCCACGGGTCGGTGTCCGGTCGCGACGGCGTGGTCGCCGTCGACCAGGGCGCGATCCGCGGCTCGCGGCGCAGCAACCCGGCGACGTACACCGGGCTGCTCGATCCGATCCGCAAGGCGTTCGCGAAGGCCAACGGCGTGAAGCCGGCCCTGTTCAGCGCGAACTCCGAGGGCGCCTGCCCGAACTGCAACGGGGCCGGGGTCATCTACACCGACCTGGGGATGATGGCCGGCGTCACGTCCACCTGCGAGGTGTGCGAGGGCAAGCGGTTCGACGCGTCGGTCCTCGAGTACCACCTCGGCGGGCGCGACATCAGCGAGGTGCTCGCGATGTCGGTCGACGAGGCCTCCGGGTTCTTCGCCGACGGCGACGCCAAGACGCCGGCGGCGCACAGGATCCTGACCCGGCTGGCCGACGTCGGGCTCGGCTACCTCAGCCTCGGCCAGCCGCTGACGACCCTCTCCGGCGGCGAGCGCCAGCGCCTCAAGCTTGCCACGCACCTGGCGGAGAAAGGCGGGGTTCTCGTCCTCGACGAGCCGACGACCGGTCTGCACCTCGCCGACGTCGAGCAGCTGCTCGCCCTGCTCGACGGGATCGTCGACGCGGGCAAGTCGGTCATCGTCATCGAGCACCACCAGGCGGTCATGGCGCACGCGGACTGGATCATCGACCTCGGTCCCGGCGCCGGCCACGACGGCGGCCGGATCGTCTTCGAGGGCACGCCCTCGGATCTCGTCGCCGGCCGGTCGACGCTCACCGGCGAGCACCTCGCGGACTACGTCGGCGGCTGACTACAGCCCCCGGCGCTGCAGCCACAGCTCCAGGAGCGCCACCTGCCAGAGCTTCGAGCCCTCGAGCGTCGTCTCGTGCGCGTCCGGGTCCGCGAGGAGCGTGTCGACGTACTCGCGGCGGAACAGGCCGCGGTCCCGCGCGCCGCTGCTCGCCATGACGTCGCGCACGAGATCGAGCGCCTCGCCCTCCAGCGAGGAGAGCTGGGGGACGGGGAAGTAGCCCTTGGGCCGGTCGATGACCGCCGCGGGCAGCACCCGACGCGCCGCCTCCTTGAGGACGCCCTTGCCGCCGTGTGCCAGCTTCAGCGCCGGCGGGCACGCCGCCGCCAGCTCGACGAACTCGTGGTCGAGGAACGGCACGCGCGCCTCGAGGCCCCAGGCCATGGTCATGTTGTCGACGCGCTTGACCGGGTCGTCGACGAGCATCACCTCGGTGTCGAGGCGCAGCGCGCGGTCGACCGGCTCGTCGGCCTGCGCGCGCCCGAAGTGCTCCTCGGCGAACGCCCGGCTGACGTCCTGCTCGAGCAGGTGGTCGGCCTCGAGCATCTCGGCGAACTCCGCGTGGGGGCGATCGAAGAACGCCTCCCGGTAGGCGTCGGCGCCCAAGCCGCCGGCGGGGTGCTCGGCGACCGTCTGGTACCAGGAGTAGCCGGCGAGGACCTCGTCGGCGCCCTGCCCGGACTGCACGACCTTGCACGAGCGCGAGACCTGCTCGGACAGCAGGTAGAAGGCGACGCAGTCGTGCGACACCATCGGCTCGCTCATCGCGGCGATCGCGCCGTCCAGCGCCGGGACCATGCGCGCCGACTCGATCGGGAGCTTGTGGTGGTCGGTCCCGAACTCCCGCACGATGAGGTCGGAGTAGCGGAACTCGTCGCCCTCGCGGCCGCTGCCGGACTCGAAGCCGATCGAGAACGTCTCGAGCCCGTGCTGGCCGGCCTCGGCGAGCAGCGCGACGATGAGGCTCGAGTCCAGGCCCCCGGAGAGCAGGACGCCCACAGGGACGTCGGCCACCATGCGCCGGTCGACCGCGGTGCGCAGCGCATCCAGCAGCGCGTCCTGCCAGTCGTGCTCGTCCCAGCGCTCCTGCTCCGGCAGCCGGCTGTGCGGCGCCGACCAGTACCGCTCCTCCCTGCGCCGCCCGTCGGGCTCGACCACGAGCAGCGTCGCGGGCGGCAGCTTGCGGACGCCCTGCAGGATCGTGCGGGGCGGCGGCACGACGCCGTGCCAGGAGAGGTAGTGGTGCAGCGCGACCGGATCGATCGACGTGTCGATGCCCCCGCCCGCGAGCAGCCCGGGCAGCGTGGAGCCGAAGCGCAGCGCCCCGCCGACGTCCGCGAGGTACAGAGGCTTGATGCCGAGACGGTCGCGGGCGAGCAGCAGCCGGCCGCTCTCGCGCTCGACGACGGCGAAGGCGAACATCCCCATGAACCGGTCGACGCAGCGGTCGCCCCAGGTCGCGTGCGCCTTCGCGATCACCTCGGTGTCGCTCGTCGAGAAGAAGCGGTGTCCCTCGCGCTCCAGCTCGGCGCGCAGCTCCCGGTGGTTGTAGATGCAGCCGTTGAACGACGACGGTGCGCCCGACGTGCGGATCCACGAGCGGCTGGGAGCCCTGCTCGGACAGATCGATGATCTTCAGCCGGCGGTGGGCGAGGGCGACCGGCCCGGCCGACCAGGAGCCCGCGCCGTCGGGCCCGCGGGGCGCCATCGTGGCGGCCATGGCCTCGACGGCGGCGACGTCGGCGCGCTCACCGGGCCGGTGCTCTCCGGCGAATCCGCACATCCGCGGCAGCTACCCGCGATCGCGCCGTCTGTCGCGTACCCTTGGAGGCACGATGGCGCAGACCAGGAAGCGACGGCGATCCAAGCACCGCGGCAACGCCGCGGGCATCATCGAGGCGCGTGGTCGCACTGGCCGCAAGCTTACGGCCGACGAGCGCAAGCCCACGGCGAAGGAGGCCCGGGCGCAGCGCTGGGATCAGCCGCCGACCTGGCGCAGCGCGATCAACCGCGCGCTGTTCGCCACGGTCCTCTTCGCCATCCTCGTCGTGGTGCTCATGGGCCGCACGATCGCGCAGGCCGTGGTGATCGCGGCGGCCATGCTCGTCCTGTACATCCCGCTGGGCTACTACATGGACAACGCGATCTACAAGCGTCGGCAGCGTCGAGCCCAGAGCACCTAGCCGTGCTCGACGTCCGCATGCTCACCGTCGGGCCGCTGCAGGAGAACTGCTATCTCGTGCGCGCCTCCGCCGAGGCGAGCGCCGCGGTCATGGTCGATCCGGGCGAGGAGGCCGAGCGCCTCATCTCGGCGGTCGAGGGCGCGGGCGTCACGCTCGAGGCGATCCTGCTGACGCACTGCCACTTCGACCACATCGGCGCGGTCGCGCCGGTCGCGCGTGCGACGGGCGCGCAGGTGTGGTGCCCGGAGCTCGAGACCGACCTCCTCACCGACCTCATGGCGTACATGCCGTACCCCGAGTTCGGCCCCTACGAGTCCTACGAGCCGGAGCACACGGTGCGCGGCGGCGAGCTGCTCGAGCTCGCCGGCATGGAGATCGACGTCCTCTTCACGCCCGGCCACAGCCCCGGGCACGTGACGTACGCGCCGCGCGCGGCGAACGCGATCTTCTCCGGGGACGTCCTGTTCCAGAGCTCCATCGGGCGGACGGACCTGCCCGGCGGCGACCACGCGCAGCTGCTGGGGACGATCGCGGGCCTGATCGACCGCTTCGACGACGAGACGCAGGTGCTCCCGGGGCACATGGGCGTGACGACGCTCGGCGCCGAGCGCCAGAGCAATCCCTTCCTCGCCGAGCTCGCCCGCGGCTAGTCGCATGGCGGGGAAGATCCAGGCCCCGAGGGGGACCTTCGACGTGCTGCCCGAGGAGTCGCGCGGGCGCGCGGCGCTGGAGGAGACCGCGCGGTCGATCCTCGAGCCGGCGGGGTACGGCCGCATCGAGACGCCCGTCTTCGAGGGGACCGAGCTCTTCGCGCGCGGCGTCGGCGAGTCCACCGACATCGTCCAGAAGGAGATGTACACCTTCGAGGACGGCGGCGGGCGGTCGCTGACGCTGCGGCCCGAGGGCACGGCGCCGATCTGCCGCGCCTACGTCGAGCACGGGATGCACAAGCTCCCGCAGCCCGCGAAGCTCTGGTACCTGTCGGCCTTCTTCCGCTACGAGCGCGCGCAGGCCGGGCGCTACCGGCAGTTCTGGCAGATCGGGGCGGAGGCGATCGGCTCCGACGACCCGGCCGTGGATGCGGAGCTCATCACGCTGCTCGCGACGCTGCTGGACGCCGCCGGTGTCTCCGGGGTTCGGCTGCGGCTGGCCAGCCTCGGCTCGCCTCAGGGGCGCGCCGCGTATCGCGAGGAGCTGCAGGGCTACCTGCGCGCGAACGAGGACCAGCTCTCCGACGAGGTCCGCGGCCGCATCGACCTCAACCCGCTGCGCGCGTTCGACGCCGACCATCCGGGCACACGGGCGGTCATGGAGCGCGCCCCCCGGCTGCTCGACAGCCTCGAGGCCGACGACGCCGAGCACTTCGCGGAGGTCCGAGGGATGCTCGACGGGGCCGGCGTCGCCTACGAGATCGACCCGTCGCTCGTCCGCGGGCTCGACTACTACACCCGCACGGTCTTCGAGTTCACCTCCGACGCGCTCGGCGCGCAGTCCGGCGTCGGCGGGGGAGGGCGCTACGACGGGCTCGTGGAGCAGCTCGGCGGGCCGCCGACGCCCGGCTGCGGCTGGGCCGCGGGCGTCGAGCGCATCCGGCTCGCCGCCACCGAGCCGCCCACCGCGGCCCCGCCCGTCGACCTGTACGTCGCGCTCGCCGACCCCGCCGCGCGGGAGGCCGCGTTCGGCGTGACGGCCCAGGCGCGCAGCGCGTCGCTGGCCACGCACCAGGAGCTGGCGGGCCGCTCCGTGAAGGGCCAGCTCAAGCAGGCCGATCGGCTGCGTGCGCGCTACGTCGCCGTGGTCTCCCCGGACGGCGCGACCGTCCTGCGCGACCTGAGCGCGGGCACCGAGGAAGAGCTGAACGCGAGCGACGTCGTCGTGCGCATCCTTCGTGAGAGAGGCATGGGTTAGTGGCCCCTCTCGCAACATTCGACCGGACACGGCGGGCGCCGATCACCGCCATGCCGCGTCCTCGGACGGGGAAAGGCCGCCGGCCTGTCTCCCGTCCTGCGTCCTTGCCTGGCGGCGCCGGCATCCCACCGTGCCCGACCGAACGTCACGAGAGGGACCACTGAGATGCAGAAGCCGCCACGGGCGAACCCGTACCGCGACGCCTGGGCCGGCGACCTGGACGCCGGCCGCGCCGGATCGAGCGCGCGCGTCGCCGGCTGGGTGCACCGTCGTCGCGACCACGGCGGGCTCATCTTCGTCGACCTCCGCGACCGCTCCGGGATCGTCCAGCTCGTCTTCCACCCCGACCAGCCCGAGGCGTTCGCGGCCGCCGAGCGGCTGCGTCCCGAGCACGTCCTGTCCGCGCAGGGCGAGGTCGTGCGCCGCGCGCCGGAGAACGTCAACCCGAACATCCCGACCGGCGAGATCGAGGTGCAGGTCGCCGAGGTCACGCCGCTCGCGGAGGCGGAGACGCCGCCGTTCCCGATCGACGAGGACACGCCGGTCGACGAGATGCTGCGCCTGCGCCACCGGATGCTCGACCTGCGCCGCGAGGGCATGCGCGACGCGCTCGTCCTGCGCGACGCCGTCATCCGCACGATGCGCGAGACGCTGGCGGCCGAGGACTTCCTGGAGATCGAGACGCCGATCCTCACGCGCTCGACGCCGGAGGGCGCCCGCGACTTCCTCGTCCCCAACCGCCGCGAGCCGGGCACCTGGTACGCGCTGCCGCAGTCGCCGCAGCTCTTCAAGCAGCTGCTGATGATGAGCGGCTACGAGCGCTACTACCAGATCGCCCGCTGCTTTCGCGACGAGGACACGCGGGCCGACCGCCAGGCGGAGTTCACGCAGCTCGACGTCGAGATGGGCTTCGTGGAGGAGGACGACGTCCTCGGCGTCATGGAGCGCCTCATGGCGAAGGTGTTCGCGCTGGCCGGCTTCGACGTGCCCGCGCCGCCGTGGGAGCGCCTGTCCTACGACGAGGCGATGCTGCGGTGGGGTTCCGACCGCCCCGACCGGCGCTTCGGCCTGGAGATCGTCGACGTCGGCGACGCGCTGCGCGGATCGGACTTCAAGGTCTTCGAGTCGGTGCTCGGCGCCGGCGGCGTCGTGCGCGCGATCAACGCGGGCAACCAGTCGCTGTCGCGCTCGGAGCTCGACGGGCTCAACGAGGTCGTCCAGCGCCACGGCGGCAAGGCGGTCGCCTGGGCGACGGTCGAGGAGTCGGGCGAGTGGCGCTCCCCGATCGCGAAGTTCCTCGGGCAGGAGCGCACGCAGGCGGCCGGCGAGGTGCTGGGCGCGTCGTCCGGGGACCTGCTGCTGTTCGTCGCCGACCAGCGCGACGTCGCCGCCACGGCGCTCGGCGGGCTGCGCCTCGAGCTCGGCCGCCGCTTCGGCCTCATCCCCGAGGACGTCCACGACGTGCACTGGGTCGTCGACTTCCCGATGTTCGAGCGCACGGAGGAGGGGTGGACGGCGATGCACCACCCGTTCACCGCGCCGACGGGGTCCTTCGACGACCCCGGAGCCATGCGCTCGCGCGGCTACGACATCGTCGTCGACGGCTCCGAGCTCGGCGGCGGCTCGATCCGCATCCACGACCCGGACGTGCAGCGCAAGGTGTTCGAGCTCCTCGGGATGGACGAGGAGGAGGCGCAGTCGCGCTTCGGGTTCCTGCTCGACGCGCTGCGCTACGGCGCGCCGCCGCACGGCGGCATCGCGCTCGGGATCGACCGCGTCGTCGCGGTCATGGCCGGCCGCGAGTCGATCCGCGACGTCATCGCGTTCCCGAAGACCGCCAGCGGGCAGGATCCGCTGACGGGGGCGCCGGCCGAGATCGACGAGCGCCAGCTGCGCGAGCTCGGCCTGCGGCTGCGCTGAGGCCCCGCCGCCCGTGGGCGCGGACCTCGAGATCACCGATGCGCTGCTGGTGACGCCGGGCGGGGAACGGCGCGGCACCCTCGTCGTCGACGACGGCCGGATCACCGGGATCGCGGAGCGGCCGTCGGGCCGCGCACGGCGGACGATCGACGCCGACGGCCTCGTGGCGCTGCCGGGGATGGTCGACGGCCACGTGCACTTCATGGAGCCCGGGCCGACCGAGCGCGAGGACTTCGCCCACGGCTCCGCCGCCGCGGCGGCGGCCGGCGTCACGTGCGTCGCCGAGCACACGCACGGCTGGCCGGTGACCACGGCGGAGGAGCTGCGCGAGAAGGCCGCGCACCTGGCCGGGCGCTCGGTCGTCGACTTCGCGCTCGGCGCGCACGCGTCGCCGGACACGCTCGGGGCGGCCGGGGAGCTGCGCGAGGCCGGCGCGGCGTTCGTGAAGGCGTTCACGTGCACGACGCACGGGATCGAGGGCCTCGACAGCGCCCGCCAGCTCGCGCTGCTGCGATCCGCGGCCCGGGCGGGCATCCGCGTGCTGGCGCACTGCGAGGACGAGGCGCTGACGGCCGCGGCCGAGCGTGAGCTGCGCGGTGCGCTGCGCGACGACTTCGGCGTCCTGCCGCTGTGGCGCTCACCGGAGGCCGAGCTCGTCGCCGCCGCCGCCACGACGCTGCTCGCGCGCGTCACCGGCGCGCGGGTGACGATCGCCCACGCCAGCCAGCCGGAGGTCGTCGAGCTCGTCGAGCGCGAGCGGGCGAAGGGCGCGCGGCTGGACGTGGAGACCTGCCCGCAGTACCTGCTGCTCGACGAGGACGAGGTCGTCCGGCACGGTCCCACGCGCAAGTTCACGCCGCCCGCTCGGCCGGCGCCCGCTGCCGACCGGCTGTGGGAGCTGCTGGAGTCCGGTGCGATCGACCTGCTGTCGAGCGATCACGCGCCGTCGACGCTGGCCCAGAAGCACGAGGGCGACATCTGGGAGTGCCCGTTCGGGCTGCCGGGCGTCGACACGACCCTCCCGCTGATGCTCGACGCCGTGGTCCGCGGGCGGCTGTCGCTCGGGCGGCTGGTCACCGTCTACAGCGCCAACCCGGCGGCGGCCCTCGGGCTGGCGGGGCGCAAGGGCGCGCTGGCGCCCGGGGCGGACGCCGACGTCGTGCTCGTCGACCTCGAGGGTCGCCGCACGCTCGCCGACGACCAGGTGCTCTCGAAGGCCGGCTGGACCCCGTATGCCGGTCGCGAGCTGCGCGGCGCGGTCGTGACGACGCTGCTGCGCGGCGTGCCCGTCGCGGAGCACGGCGTGCCGGTCGCGGAGCCCGGGACGGGCGCCCACGTGGCCCCGGCGGCCCGCTGACCCGGTCTTCCGTCCACCGCGCGCGACCGCCTCTCAATCCTCCGGCCCGACGGCCGACCTAGGGAACGTGGCCCAGGTCTCCCGCCCCATGCTCATTGCTCTCGCCGCCACGGTGCTCCTGGCCGCGAGCTGGATGATGTTCCTCCGGCCCCGTGCCGTCGAGTCGACGACCGAGCAGGTCACGGCGCCCGCGCGGGTCGCCGACAAGGCGCGCGCCGCTGCGGCCGCGACCGACAAGGCCAGCGCCGCCACCGAGGCGGCCACCGCCGACGCGGACAAGGCCTCCGGCGCGACGCCCGCCAAGGGCACGACCCCCGCGAAGGGCGAGACGGCCCAGGTCACGCCGAACGCGACCGCGAAGAAGGCCGCCGCCCCGGCGCCGGCGGAGAAGAAGGCCGAGGCCAAGCCGGCCGACGGGCAGGCCGCCGTCCTCGCCGACATGGACGCCGAGAAGGTCGTCGTCCTGCTCTTCTGGGATCGCACCGGCGCGGACGATCGCGCCGCCCACGACGCCGTCGAGTCCGTGAACCGCCGCGACGGCAAGGTCGCCGTCCACATGGTCGACATCAAGGACGTCGGCCGCTACGAGAGCGTCACGCAGGGCGTCAACGTCGCCCAGTCGCCGACGACGATCGTCATCTCCCGCGACGCCAAGGCCCGCACCGTCGCAGGCCTCACCGACCCCACCGAGGTCGGCCAGATGGTGCGCGAGGCCCTCGCCGCCAAGTAGTCCACGAGACACGGGTGGGAACATGGATGGCGCGTGAGCGCCGTCCCCGACACCCGTACCGCCCCGCCGCGACGCAGCGGCGGGAGCATGGCGCTCTCGGTCCACGCGGCGCTGAGCATCCTGCTCGCCGTCCTCGTGGCGGTCGTCTGGGCCGCCGCCGGCGGCGGCGAGTTCTGGCCCGTCTGGGTCTGGTTCGGGCTCGCGATCGTCCTCGCGATCCACGCGCTCGTCTTCGACGCCCGCCGCCGCCCGCCCGCGCGCGAGAAGGCGCTGCTCGTCCACGCCCAGGTCACCGGTCTCATCGGCGCGGTCCTCATCGTGGTGTGGGCACTCGCGGGCTTCGGGACGTTCTGGCCGGCGTGGGCGATGTTCGGCCTCGCGCTGGCGCTCGGGGCGCACGCGATCGTGGTGCACCGCGAGCGCCTGCCCCAGGCGCGCGAGCGCGAGCTCGTCGAGCGCGTCGACGAGCTCACCAGGACCCGTCGCGGCGCCCTCGACGTCCAGGCGGCGGAGCTGCGGCGCATCGAGCGCGACCTCCACGACGGCGCCCAGGCGCGGCTCGTCGCGCTCAGCATGCTCATGGGCCGTGCCGAGGAGCGCCTGGACGACCGTCCCGAGGTCGCCGACCTCGTGCGCCGCGCCCGCGAGGAGGCGAGCGCCGCGATCGGCGAGCTGCGCGACCTCGCCAGGGGCATCGCCCCGCCGGTCCTGGCCGATCGCGGCCTGAAGGCGGCGCTCGAGGCGCTCGGGGACCGCTCGCTCATCCCGGTCACCGTCGACGTGCATCTCACGCGCCGCCCGCCCCCGGTCGTGGAGACGTCGGCGTACTTCGTCGCGGCGGAGGGGATCACGAACGTCGCCAAGCACGGCGCCGGCGCGGGCGCCCGGGTGGCCGTGGACGGCGACGCGGACCGCGTGGTCGTGCAGGTCAGCGACGACGGGCCGGGCGGCGCGGATCCCGCGGGCTCGGGGCTCACAGGCCTCAAGCACCGCGTCGAGGCGCTCGACGGCGAGCTCGAGATCATCAGCGGGCCGGGCGGGACGACGATCAGGGCGGTGCTGCCGTGCGGGTCGTGATCGTCGAGGACAACGCGCTGCTGCGGGAGGGCATCGTCGCGCTCCTGCGCGAGCGCGACGTGGAGGTCGTGGCGCAGGCGGAGGACGGCGACGGGCTGCTGCGCGTCATCGCCGGTCACAAGCCCGACCTCGCGATCGTCGACGTGCGCCTGCCGCCGAACTTCACCGACGAGGGGCTGCGTGCGGCGATCGAGGCCCGGCGCCGCCATCCGGGGCTCGCGCGTCCTCATCCTGTCCCAGTACGTCGAGCCGATCTACACGGCCGAGCTGCTCGCCGAGGGGCAGGGCGGCGTCGGCTACCTGCTCAAGGAGCGCGTGGGGGACGTGCGTGCGTTCGTGGACGCGCTGGAGCGCGTCGCGGGCGGCGGCACGGCGCTGGACCGCGAGGTGGTGGCGCAGCTCGTCGACACGCGCCGCGGCGGCGCGGGCGGCGGTGCGCTGGAGACGCTGACGCCGCGCGAGCGCGAGGTGCTGGAGCTCATGGCCGAGGGCCGCACGAACGCGGCGATCGCCCGCAAGATGGTGGTCCGCCCGGGCGCGGTGGAGAAGCACATCTCGAACATCTTCAGCAAGCTCGACCTGCCCGCCAGCAACGACGACCACCGCCGCGTGCTGGCGGTCCTGACGTTCCTGCAGGCGGGGGGATAGTGCCCGGGCTTCGCCCGGCCATTGGCAGGAGCTTCGCTCCTGCCATCCCGGGGGGATAGCCCCCGTACGGACGGTGGCGTGCCCGTCTGGGAGCGACGGGGCGCGTGGCGCAGCATGCTGCCCATGACCACGCTCACCGCCGAACCCCGACACCGACCGGCGCTGCCGCACATGCTGCGGCCGAGCGTCTTCGCGAGCGACTTCGCGTACCTGATCCTCGGCCTGCCGATCGGCATCGCGAGCTTCACCGTCGCCGTCACGGGCGTCTCGCTCGCCGCCGGCCTGCTCATCACGCTCCTGGGCATCCCCGTCCTGCTGCTGACGCTCGTCGCCTGCCGCGCGTTCGCCGCCGTCGAGCGCGCCCGCGCCGCCTACGTCCTGGGCGAGCCGATCGCCGCTCCAGAGCGCACCTGGAAGCGCGACGGGGTGTGGGAGACCACGAAGGCCGTCGTCACCGATCCCGGCGCCTGGCGCGACCTCGTGTGGTCCGCCGCGCTCATGCCGATCACCGTCGCGACGTTCAGCATCGCCGTCACCGTCTGGAGCGCCGCGCTCGGCATGCTCACCTCGCCGCTCTGGTACTGGGCGCTGCCCGACGACGCCGACGACACCATCCCGCTGCTCGACAGCACCTCCCCGGGCTGGACGATCCTGCGCGGCGTCATCGGCCTGGTGCTCGTGCCGCTCGCGATCGCGATCTGCCGCGGCACCGCGCTGAGCCAGGCGAAGGCCACCGCGTTCGCCATCGGGAAGCGGGCCTAGACTCGGGGGCGTGGACGAGCGCTTCGAGGATCACCTGCGCCATCCGCGCAACCGTGGTGCGTCGCCGTCCGGCGCGCACGACGGGGCCGCGGGTGGCGCCGCCTGCGGCGACCTCGTCCGGATCTCCCTCCGCGTCGAGGGGGACCGGGTCGCCCAGGCGACCTTCGACGCGTCGGGCTGCGGTGCCGCGCAGGCCGCGGCGTCCGCGGCGGTCGATCTCGTCGACGGCGCCCACGTCCTCGACGCCGCCCGCGTCGGCGCACGCGTCATCGCGGCCGAGCTGGGCGGCCTGAGCCCCGGCAAGCTGCACGCCGCCGACCTCGCGTCCGATGCGCTGCACCGCGCCCTCGGGGCGGCCGTCCGCGCGGACGCCGCCGTCCCGGCCGCCGAGGACCGTGTGCTCGTCGCCATGAGCGGCGGGGTCGACAGCGCCGTGGCCGCGCTGCTGACGGTCGAGGAGGCGGGGCAGGTCGCCGCGGTCACGCTCGAGCTGTGGGCGGATCCGGCCAACGACGCCGAGCGCTCGTGCTGCTCGGCCGCCGCGGTCCGCGTCGCTCGTTCGCTCGCCCACGACATGGGCCTCCCGCACTTCACGCTGGACCTCCGCGAGGAGTTCCGCACCGGCGTCGTGGAGCCCTGGCTCGCCGGCCACGCCGCCGGGGTGACGCCGAACCCCTGCGTGCGCTGCAACGGCAGCGTCCGGCTCGACGCGATGGTCGCGTTCGCCGACCGGCTCGGCGCCGCCTCGCTGGCCACGGGGCACTACGCGCGGCTGCGCGACGAGCGCCTGCAGCTCGCCGAGGACCGCGACAAGGACCAGACGTACATGCTCGCCGCGACCCCGTCGTCGACGCTCGCGCGGCTGCGCTTCCCGCTCGGCGACCTCGAGAAGGACGAGGTGCGCGCGCTGGCCGCCCGCGCGGGCCTGCCCGTCGCCGACAAGCCCGACTCCCAGGACCTCTGCTTCCTCGCCGGCACGACCCGGGCCGCGTTCCTCTCCCGGCACGGCGCGCTGGAGGACCGCCCCGGCGACCTCGTGGACGGCGACGGCGTCGTCGTCGGCCGTCACCGCGGTCAGCACCACTTCACCGTCGGACAGCGTCGCGGCCTGGGCATCGCGACCGGGGAGCCGCGCTACGTGCTCGGCAAGGACGCGGATCGCAACACGGTGACCGTGGGCTCGCGCGAGGATCTGGCGACGTCCGCGGTGCGCGTGCGCGATCTGCGGCTGAACGCCGAGCCCGAGGCCGTGAAGCTGCGGTACCGCACGCTGCCGGTGGCCTGCAGCGTCAAGGGCGACGAGGTCCGTCTCGCGGAGCCCGTCGACGGCGCCGCGCCGGGCCAGACGGCGGTGTTCCTCGCGGGCGACGTGGTCGTCGGCACCGCGACCATCGCGTGATCGCGCCGTAAGCATCCGGACCGGACGGATCCCGTAGATCCGGCCGTGGGGCTGGGGACCGCCCTCCGGGGTGCCGATGGCCGTCGTGTGACGCCATCCCCGGCAACGATCCTCGTGCTGCTCGCGTCCGTGACGCTCGCGGTCATCGCGCTCGCGACGCTGCGCAGCGCCATGGCCGAGGCGCGCGGCGAGCAGGTCTTCGACGGCGTGCTGCTCGGCCTCGCGGTCGCGACGGTCGCCACGGGCTTCGGGATCCTCCCGGCCGTCGACGGCCCGCCGCTGCCGCTGGCGACCGCCTGCGCGCTCGCCGCGGGGGGCGGCGCGCTCGGCATGGCGTTCGCGAGCCGCGCGGGCGGGGCGCGCCCGGCGGTCCTCCGCGTGGCGCTCGCCTACGGGGTCCTGCTGACGGGCATGGCGGCGGGGGGGACGTTGCGGTTCCTCGCCGTCGGGCTGTCGCTGGTGGCGGTGCTCGATGCCGTGCGCGTGCTGCCGGACCACCATCGCCGCACCGACCCGGACGACGTCGAGGCGCCCGTGCGCCGCAGCCTCCTCGCGCCCGTCGCCTTCCTCACGATCTTCCCGGCGTCGCTCGCCGTGCTGCACGTCGTGGACGGTGCGAGCACGCTCGCGATCGCGGTCTGGGGTGCGGCCTGGTCGATCGCCGGGGCGCTGGCCTTCGTGCGCCAGAACTGGATCCTCGGGGACCGCCACCGGGCGATCGCCCGCGAGCGCGACCTGCGCCGCGAGATGCTGCGGCGCAACGCGGAGCTCGCCGCGCTCACCGACCTCGCCGACGCCGTCACCCGGATGCGCGGGGAGCGCCCGCTCGTCGAGCGCGCGCTGCAGGTCCTGATGCGCGTCTCCGACGCCCGCAGCGTGCACATCGAGCTCGCCGGCGACCGTCACACGCTGCCGCCCGGCGCCACGGTGCCGGACGGGGACCGGCATGCCGTCGGCCTGCCGCTCGTCGTCCGCGACGAGCAGCTCGGCAGCGTGATGCTCGTCGGGCGCGACGAGCCGTTCGCGCCGGAGACGATGCGGCTCGTCGGCGTGCTCGGCGACCAGCTCGCGGTCGGCCTCAGCCACATCCGCGACTACACGGAGAAGACCCATCAGGCCCTGCGCGATCCGCTGACCGGCATCTACAACCGCCGCGTGCTGCAGGACGCGCTGACCCGGGAGCTGCTGCGCGCCCGCCGCGAGGACGGCGAGCTCGCGCTCACGATGCTCGACATCGACGACTTCAAGTCGATCAACGACGTGCACGGCCACGACGCCGGCGACGAGGTGCTGCGCCGCGTCGCCGCGTGCGGTCGCGAGGTCGTGCGGCCCGGGCGACACGTTCGCGCGGATCGGCGGGGAGGAGTTCGCGCTCCTCACGCCCGGCGCAGGCGCCCAGGAGGCGCTGCTCGTCGCCGAGCGCCTGCGGCTCGCCGTCGCGGCGCTCCACGTGCTGCCCGACCGCGGCGTCACCGTGAGCGCCGGCCTCGCCGCGTGGCCGGCCGACGCGGTCGAGGCGGACGAGCTGCACCGCGCGGCCGACGAGGCGCTGTACCGCGCGAAGGCGGCGGGCAAGAACCGCTGCGAGCTCGCGGGCGAGGCGCCCGCTCCCGCCTGAATCCGCGCCGTATCCTCAACCGGCATGACCGGTCTAACGAGCGATGAGATCCGGGAGACCTACCTCTCCTTCTTCGAGCAGCGCGGCCACATGCGGCGCGCATCCGGATCGCTCGTCCCGGCAGACTACGACCCGTCGGTCCTGCTCACGACGGCGGGCATGCACCCGCTCAAGCCGTACTTCCTCGGCCAGGAGCGCCCGCCGCACAACCGCCTGACGTCGTGTCAGAAGTGCTTCCGCACGACCGACATCGAGAACGTCGGCAACACCGCGCGCCACCTGACCTTCTTCGAGATGCTCGGCAACTTCTCCCTGGGCGACTACTTCAAGCAGGGCGCCGTCGAGCAGGCGTGGCAGCTCTCGCTGGACGGTTTCGGGTTCAAGGCCGGCGACATCTGGATCACCGTGTTCGAGGGCGACAAGGAGCTCGGCCTCGGGCCCGACGAGGAGGCGATCGCCGCCTGGGAGTCCGTCGGGGTCCCGCGCGACCGGATCGTGCTGTGCCCGCGCTCGGAGAACTTCTGGCAGGCGGGCCCGACGGGGCCGTGCGGACCGTGCTCGGAGCTCTACCTGGACCGCGGCGTCGAGTTCGGCTCGCCCGAGGACCTCCCCGGCGGCGAGAACGAGCGCTTCCTCGAGTACTGGAACCTCGTGTTCATGCAGTTCAACCAGGATCCGATCGGGACGCTCACGCCGCTGCCGAACCAGAACATCGACACCGGCCTGGGCCTGAACCGCATGGCGCTCATCCAGCAGGACGCGCCGACGATCTTCGAGACCGACCAGTTCGCGCCGCTCATGGCCCTGGGCCGCGAGCTGTCGCCGCACGCCGAGCCCGAGGAGCGCGCGCTGCGCATCCTGGCCGACCACTCGCGCGCGATGACGTTCCTCATCGCCGACGGCGTCGTCCCGTCCAACGAGGACCGCGGGTACATCCTGCGCCGGGTCATGCGCCGCGCGATCCAGCAGGGCCATCACATCGGCATCGAGCCGGGCTTCATGCCGCGGTTCGTCGACGTCGTCGTGGACGTCATGGGCGCCGCGTACCCGGAGCTCGTGGCCGAGCGCGACCTCGTCAACCGCTGGGTGAAGGCGGAGGAGGAGGGCTTCGGCCGCACGCTGGAGCAGGGCACCAAGCTGCTCGAGGAGGTCATCCAGCGCTCCCGTGAGGACGGCTCGATCCCCGCGGAGGACGCGTTCCGCCTGCACGACACGTTCGGCTTCCCCTTCGAGGTGACCCGCGAGCTCGCGCTCGAGCAGGGCCTGGAGGTCGACACCGAGGGCTTCGACTCGCTCATGGAGCAGCAGCGGGCGCGTGCGCGTGCCGGCGGCCGCGCCGGGTCGTCGCTCAGCGGCGACCTGCGGGCGCGGGCGACCGATCTGGCCAAGACCTCGGCGCAGACCGACTTCACCGGCTACGAGGCGCTCGAGCAGCGCACGACGGTCGGTGTCGTGGAGGCGGACGGCCCGTCGATGATCATCAAGCTCGCCGAGTCGCCGTTCTACGCGACCGGAGGCGGGCAGGTCGCCGACGGCGGGACCATCGAGTGCGAGGACGGCGACTGCCGCGCGCAGGTCGTCGACGTCCTGCGCCTGGGCGACGACCAGGCGGTCGTCGTCGAGCCGATCGCGGGCGAGCTGAAGCCGGGGGAGCGGGTCGTGGCCCGCGTGGATCGGCCGCGCGCGCCACGCGACCGCCGCGAACCACACGGCGACGCACCTCTGCACGCGGCGCTGCGTGCGCGCCTGGGCTCGCATGTCCGCCAGGCGGGCTCCTACGTGGGGCCGGACAAGCTGCGCTTCGACTTCACGCACGGCTCGCGGCTGACCGACGAGGACGTCCGCGCGGTCGAGGACCAGGTCAACGCGTGGATCACCGGCAACGACCCGGTCCGCCCGATCGTGACGACGCTCGACGAGGCGAAGGCGCTCGGCGCCACCGCGCTGTTCGGCGAGAAGTACGGCGACGTCGTGCGCATGGTGGAGATCGGCGACGGCTCCTGGTCGCGGGAGCTGTGCGGCGGCACGCACGTGCGCTCGACCGCGGAGATCGGGCTGCTCAAGGTCACCAGCGAGGGCTCCAGCGCGGCCAACGTGCGCCGCATCGAGGCGATCACCGGGCCGGAGGCGGTCGCGCACGCCCGCACGCACGACGCGCTGCTGCACGAGGCGGCGCGGGCGCTGCGGACGCAGCCCGACCGCGTGCCGGAGGCCATCGAGGCGCTCCAGCAGCGCGCCAAGCAGGCGGCCAAGGCGTCGGCCGGGGGCGGCCTGGACGTGGCCGACCTCGCCTCGCGCGGCGAGGCGCTGGACGGCGCCCGCGTCGTGATCCAGTCGGTCGACATCAGCGACGTCAAGGCGCTCGTCGACGCGGCGGACAAGATCAAGGGCCAGCTCGGCGACGAGGCCGCGGTCGTGCTCGGCACGACGGCCGACGAACGCGTGCACCTCGTCGCGGCGGTGACGCCCGGCCTGGTGTCGCGCGGCGTGAAGGCGGGGGACGTCGTGAAGGTCGCCGCGGGCGTCGTCGGCGGTGGCGGCGGCGGGCGCGACACGATCGCCCAGGCCGGCGGCCGCGAGCCCGCGAAGCTGCCCGAGGCGCTCGACGCCGCTCGCGCCGCGATCGCGTCCGCCCTCGGCGTCAGCTGAGGTGGCGCGCGTTCTCGCGCTGGACTACGGCAGCGCGCGCTGCGGCTGCGCGCTGAGCGACCCCACGGGGACGCTCGCGACGCCCATCGAGCCCGTGCTGCGTCCCGCGACGCGGCGCGGGATCGGGCGGCTCGCCGAGCTGGTGCGCGAGCGCGAGGTGGAGCGCGTCGTCGTCGGGCTCCCGCTCGGCATGTCGGGCGCGGACACCGCGCAGACCGAGGAGGCGCGGGCGTTCGCGGCGCGGCTGGCCGAGCGCCTCGGCCCGGGCGTGCCCGTCGAGCTCTACGACGAGCGCCTCACGACCGTCCAGGCCCTGCGGGACCCCGCCGGTGATGCCTCGCTGGACTCACGCGCCGCCGCGCATCTCCTCGAGGCGTGGCTCGCGAGCGGGTCTCTCCGCCGCGATCTCTCGTAGGCTCGCGGCATGGTCGACATCCTCATCCGGTTGAAGGTCAGGGACTTCGACGTGTTCTGGGAGGGGTTCCAGGAGCGCGGCGCGTCGCTGCGGCAGCGCCACGGCTCCAAGGGCGTCACCGCGCTGCGCTCCCAGGACGATCCGCACGCCGTGGTCCTGCAGTTCAAGTGGGACACCCGCGAGGGGTTCTCCGAGTTCCTGCAGGACCCCGAGGTCCAGGACTCGATGATCAAGGGCGGCGTGATCGGCAAGCTGGAGGTCGAGCACCTCGACCCGATCGGGGAGCTGCCGGCGTAGGGTTCGTGGCGCTCCGCGCCGCCGGTCCTGGGGCGCGGGATGTTGGCTCGAACTGCTCATCGAGGGCAGCCTGGGTGGGAGTGGCAGGTCGTCGGGTGGACGGCGTGTCCGGCGTGGTTGCTCCCTCGTGCATCCGTCATGGACGAGGGGAGAGGTTCGGTCGTCGGGCCCGCATGCGAACCCGAGCGCCGCGGTGCCACTTTCTCGATCCCATCTGCATCGGGCACCTCATACGTGCCCTATGCAGATCGGGTGGATCTCTCTGCGTGGCGGCGCCGCACTCCGATCCCGCGGAGTCGCGCGCTCGGGTCGTCGGCGAGCGCGGGTGGACTTCGGCTCGCATACCAGACGAAGGCTCACCCGAGCCACCGCGGCGGCTGATTCGGGACGCCCGCGCGGGCGCCGCAGCCGCTGCCGTCCGCCCTCGATGAGCAGTCCGGACGCGGCCAGCGCCTCGACCGCGCCCGAGCGGAGCTCACAACGCCGCCGGCTCCGGAGCCCGCAACGTCCCACGCCGGCCCAGCGCGAGCGCCGAGCCCACCGCCGCGCACCCCACCGCGGTGACCGCCGCCGTGCGCCAGCCCGCGGCATCGACGAGGACGCCTGCGAGGGCGGCGCCGCCGGCGATCCCGGCCACGATGGCCGTCAGCGGCCACGTGTAGGCCTCCGTCTCGGTTCCCGGCGGCGCGACGAGGCCCGCAAGCTCGTTGCGCGTCGCCAGCAGCGGCGCGATGAAGATCCCGGCGGGGATCACGAGCAGCGCCATCGTCGCCGGTGACGTCGCCAGGACGATCGGGGCGAGGCCGAGCGGCAGCGCGAGCGCGACGCGCAGATGCGTGTCGCTCGCCGTGCCGCGCCGCGGCCGTGCGCCGTAGACGAGCCCTCCGGCGGCGCTCGCGACCGCCCACAGCGTCAGCAGCACGCCCGCGAGCTCGCGGTGGCCCTCGTCCGTGGCGAACGCGGTGATCGTGATCTCGAGGATCCCGAACGCGAAGCCCACGGGCAGCATCGTCACGACGAGGGTCCGGACCCCGGGGGCGCGCAGGGCGCCGAGCAGCCCCGACGGCGCGGCGACCTCGGCGGTGGCATCGTCGACGCCGTCGCCGAGCACCGCCAGGAAGGAGAACGTGCCGATCGTCACGGCCCCGGCGGAGACGACGAGCGCCGCGCCGGGTGAGATGAGGACCGCGATGGCCGCGGTGAGGGCGGGACCGGCGATGAACAGCAGCTCCGTGAGCACGGAATCCAGCGCGAACGCCCCGTGGATGAGCTCGGGACGCCCGCGCAGCAGCTTCGGGTACAGCGCGCGCAGGAGCGACGAGACGGGGGGCGCGACGGCGCCCGTGACGCCTGCGAGCAGGACGACCAGCACGGGAGGAGCGGACGCCGCGACCGCGAGGAGCGCGAGCAGCCCGATCGCGCACAGGATGGCCAGAAGACCCAGCACGCGTGGGCCCGTGCGGTCGACGACCCGCGCCATCAGCGGCGTCCCGACGCCGGTTCCCAGCGCCAGCGCACCTGCCGCCAGCCCGGCGATGCCGAAGCTGCCCCGCTCGTCCTGCAGGAGCAGCACCACCGCGAGGCCGTTGATCCCGATCGGCAGCCGCGCGAGCGTGCCCGTCGCGAGCAGCGACGGCATACGCGGGACGGCCAGGATGCGCGAGTACGACCCCATGCACCCGAAGCTACCGGGGGTGTCGTCGCTAGGGTGACGGGCCAATGCACCGGGGTCGGGAGGCAGAAGGCTGCCTCTCGTCGCCGTGCGCCCACGCATATGCCGCGGTTCGGCCGACAGGACAACCAGCGCTCAGAGCGCACCGCCGAGGAACGAGAGCGCGCCCGTCTCGAGCGCGCTGCTCGCCGTGCTGCCCGCGAGGGCGAGGAGCCGCCGTCGATCGACGATCCCGCCGTCAGCGCGGATCCGGTCGAACCGCCGCCCCCGGAGCCCATCGCCGTCCCGGACCCGGAGCCCGAGGAGATCATCGCCTGGGAGGCGGAGCCCGAGCCGAGCCCGAGCCCGAGCCCGAGCCGGAACCGGAGCCGGTCGAGGACAGCGGCGAGACCCGCGAGTTCACGCCCGCCGACGAGGCCGAGGCGCTCGGACGCCGTCCGCCCCGGCAGCCGGAGCCCGATCCGGAACCTGAGTTCGAGGACCACGCCACGCGGGCGTTCTCGTCCGACGAGGTGGCCGCCGCCCGCGGCGATACGGCGTCGGCCGCCGACCCCGACGACCTCGACATCGCCTGGCAGGACGCCGCCAAGCGCGGTGAGCCCATCCCCGACCGCCCGCTGCGTCAGATCCAGCCGGAGCCCGCCGCGCCGCCCCTGGCCCCGGCAGGGAGCCTCCCGGACACCGAGCCCGCGCCCACGGGGCGCCGTCAACGCCGGACGCGGCGCAGCCGCCGGCGCGGCGGGACCGTCATGACCCCGCCCGGCGACGTGCCGCGCGGCCCCCGCACACGCGGCCGCCGCGGCCCGGCGCGGATCGCGGCGATCGTGGCCATCCTCGTCGTGATCGTCCTGCTGCTGTGGCTCGTCAACGCGTTCGCCCAGCCCTTCGGCGGCGACGGGACCGGCAGCGTCACCGTGACGATCCCCGAGGGCGCCAGCTCGGGGAAGATCGGCGACGTCCTCGCGGACGCAGGCGTCGTCGACTCGGGCTTCATCTTCTCGGTCCGCGCCAGCCTGTCCGGCGCACGCGGCGACCTGCGCTCCGGGCGCCACGTCCTGCGCCGCGACATGAGCTACGGCGCCGCCATCGACGCGTTGAGCGCGAAGCCGACCGACGCGGAGTCGGCGCCGGTCATCAACGTCACGATCCCGGAGGGCCGCACGCGCCGCGAGATCGCCGCGATCGCGGAGAAGTCGGGCCTGGAGGGCAGCTACATGGACGCGACGGCCAAGGCGCCGGCCGACTTCAGCCTGCGCAGGTACGGCGCGCCCGCCGACAGCACGCTCGAGGGCTTCCTGTTCCCGGCGACGTACGAGCTGCGTGACAGCGCGAGCTCCGCGACGCTCCGCAACCGCCAGCTCGACGCCTTCCGCTCGAACTTCGCCAAGGTGGACATGACCGCCGCGCGGCGTCGCAACCTCGACGCCTACGACGTCCTCATCATCGCCTCGATGGTCGAGCGCGAGGCGCGCGTCGCGAAGGAGCGCCCGATCATCGCGTCCGTCATCCAGAACCGCCTGCGCGAGCGGCTCCCGCTCGGCATCGACGCGACGATCCGCTACGCGACGAACAACTGGTCCAAGCCGCTGACGCAGAGCGAGCTGCGGCGCGACTCGCCGTACAACACGCGCCTGCACCGCGGGCTGCCGCCGACGCCGATCGGCAACCCCGGGCTCGCGTCGATCAAGGCCGCGGCGAACCCGGCCGACCGCGACTACCTCTTCTACGTCGTCAAGCCCGGCACGTGCGGCGAGCACGCGTTCTCGCGCAGCGACGCGCAGTTCGAGAAGGACGTCGCCGCCTACAACGCCGCGCGCGAGGCGAACGGCGGCAAGTCCCCGACGAAGTGCTGAGACGCCTCGGCGTCTTCGGCTGGCCGGTCGCCCACAGCCGCTCGCCGGCCATGCACCGCGCGGCCCTGGCCGCCGCGGGTCTGAAGGACTGGAGCTACCAGCGGCTGCCGGTCCCGCCGGAGCTCTTCGCGGAGACCGGCCGGGCGCTCGGCGCCGCCGGCTTCCGCGGGGCGAACGTGACGATCCCGCACAAGGAGGTCGCGCTCGCGATCGCCGACCACGCCTCCGACACGGCGCGCGCCATCGGCGCGGCCAACACGCTCACCTACGCCGACGACGGCGCGATCCACGCCGACAACACCGACGCGCCGGGCCTGCTCGACGCGATCGAGGGGCGGCCCCGCGAGACGGCCGTGGTGCTCGGCGCGGGCGGCAGCGCGCGCGCCGTCGTCTGGGCGCTGCTGACGTCCGGCACGCACGTGCAGGTCTGGAACCGCACGCCGGAGCGCGCCGCGCACCTCGGCGCCGAGGTCCTGCCCGCCGGCGGACCCATCCCGGCGGCCGACCTGCTGATCAACTGCACGAGCGTCGGTCTCGGCGATCCGTCCAAGACTTTCAAGCAACTGCCGATTTCTCCCGATGCGATCAGCACGTACCCGACGTTGGTGGATCTGGTCTACCGGCCCGGCGGAACGGCACTCGAGCTCGCAGCGCGTGAGCGCGGCGTGACGGTCGTCGGCGGGCTGGAGATCCTCGTTCGCCAGGGTGCGCATTCGTTCGCCGCGTGGACGGGGATGTCCCCCGATCTGGCGGTGATGCGCGCTGCAGTGCTCGACCCCCCGTGACCGACTCCACCGCCCACCTGCACCCCGAGAACGACGGCGCCGCCGTGGCACCGTCGCTCCAGGACGTCAGCCTCCCGCCCGAGGAGCGCGACGGGTGGGACGGCGTCACGAAGCCCACGCGCCGTCCCGGCGGCCCACGCTTCCTCACCGACGTCATCGTGGAGCTGGGGCTCTGCGAGGCGGACAAGGTCGAGGCCGCGATCGCCACCGCGCGCACCGCCGGCAGCACGCCCGAGCAGGAGCTCCTGGCGTCCGGCGCGATCAGCCACGACAACCTCGCGCGGGCCCTCGCCGAGCGTCACGGCCTCGAGCACATCGACCTCACCGCGTTCCAGATCGACATGGCCGCGGCCGGGCTGATCTCGACCGCGGCGGCGCGCCGCTACGACGCGGTCCCGGTCGCCTACCGCGGCGAGCGCACGCTGCTCGTCGCCATGGCCGACCCGGCGAACGTGGTCGCGATGGACGACATCGCGATCATGACCGGCATGGAGATCCGGCCGGCCGTCGCCAGCCGTGAGGATCTGCAGGCCCTCATCGGCCGCCTGGGGCGCATGGAGGACGTCGTCCCCGACCTCGTGGACGGCCCCGAGCACGAGTTCTCCCAGGCCGAGGTCGTCGATCTGCGCGAGACGGTCGACGACGCGCCGATCATCAAGCTCGCGAACCAGATCATCGCCCAGGCGGTGGAGCAGGGCGCGTCGGACATCCACCTCGAGCCGGAGATGGACTCGATGCGCGTCCGCCTGCGCATCGACGGCGTGCTGAACGAGGCGCAGGTCGTGCCGCGCGCGATGGTCGCCGGCGTCGTGAGCCGCATCAAGGTCATGGCCGAGCTGGACATCGCCGAGCGGCGCGTCCCGCAGGACGGCCGCGTCGGGCTGAGCATCGACGGCCACCACGTCGACCTCCGCGTGGTCACCCTCCCGAGCGTGCACGGCGAGTCGGTCGTCATGCGCATCCTCGACAAGGAGTCGGTGGTCATGGACCTCGACCGCCTTGGGATGGGGGAGGACGACCGCCACCGCTTCGAGCGTGCGATCCACGAGCCCTACGGCGCGGTCCTCGTCACCGGCCCGACCGGCTCGGGCAAGTCGACGTCGCTCTACGCGGCGCTCGGCGTGCTCAACACGCCCGAGAAGAACATCGTCACGATCGAGGACCCGGTCGAGTACCAGCTCGAGGGCGTCACCCAGGTGCAGGTCAACCCGCGCGCCGGCCTCGGCTTCGCCACCGGCCTGCGAGCCATGATGCGCGCCGATCCCGACATCATCATGGTCGGCGAGATCCGCGACCGCGAGACGGCGCAGATCGCCGTCGAGGCGGCGCTCACCGGCCACCTCGTCCTCTCGACGCTGCACACGAACGACGCTGCGACCGCGATCACCCGCCTCGTGGAGATGGGCGTGGAGCCGTTCCTCGTCGCCAGCTCGATCGGCTGCGTCGTCGCCCAGCGCCTCGCCCGCACGCTGTGCCAGCACTGCAAGCAGCGCGCGATCATCCCGGTCGCGACGCTGCGCGCGAACGGCTTCCCGTCGTGGCTCGACATCGAGGCCTACGAGCCCGTCGGGTGCGCCCGCTGCAACGGCACCGGCTACAAGGGCCGCCTCGGCCTCTACGAGGTCATGGTGATGACCGAGGAGATCCGCGGCCTCGCCATCGAGCGCGCGCCCGCCGACAAGATCATCGAGGTCGCGGTGCGCGACGGCATGCGCCGGCTGCGCGAGGACGGCCTGCACAAGGTCATGCTCGGCCGCACCTCGCTCGCCGAGGTCGCGCGGGTCACGGGGACGACGTAGTCCGCTCCGGCGTCGCGGGTGCGACGCCGTCGCGGCTGAAGCGGTCGCCCTCGCTGCGCGTCCGCGCCGGGAACGCGCGCGCCGTGAACTCCTCCCAGGGCATGCCCTGCGCGTCCGGGTTGTTGCGCCCCGCCAGCGACCCGAGCCAGCACAGAGCGAACGCGAACGGGATCGTCACGATCGCCGGGATCGACAGCGGCCAGATCGCGTCGTCCTCGCCCATGACGTCCGGGCCGAGGATGACGAGCACGAGGCTCAGCGTCAGCCCGCCGACGATGCCCCACGTCGCTCCGGTGCGGTTGAAGCCCTTCCAGTAGATCGACAGGACGACGACCGGCATCGTCGTGGCCGCCGCGATCGAGAAGGCCACGTTGGCCAGGAAGGCGACGTTGAGGTCCTTCGCGCCGAGCGCGAGCAGGATCGCGACGACGGCGATGCCGACACCCGCCAGGCGGCTGACCTGCAGCTGACGGCGCTCGTCGACCTCGCCGCGCTTCAGGACGTTCGTGTAGAGGTCGTGGGCGGCCGCCCCGGACGCCGCGATCGCCAGGCCGGCCAGCACGGCGAGCACGGTCGCGATGACCACGCCGGCGACGAGCGCGAACAGCACGTCGCCGCCGACCGCCTGCGCCAGCGCGGTCGCGGCGGAGTTGCCGGCCGGGTTGGCGGCGGTGATCGCATCGCGTCCGACCTCGTTCGCCGCCGCGAAGCCGAAGATCGGCAGCAGCAGGAAGAACAGGGCGAAGATCCACATCGCGCCCTGCGCGGAGGAGCGCGCGGCGCGGCCGTCGCGGACGGTGAGGAAGCGCACCATGATGTGCGGCATCCCCATCATCCCGAGCACGAGGCCCATGTTCAGGGAGATGAAGTTCCACGACACGGTGCTGTCGGAGCGGTCGACCCGCATGACGTCGTCGCCCATCTGCGCCGCCGCCTCCTTCATCGGGCCGAGCGGGTTCCACCCGGTCCGGGAGATCACGACGACGAACAGCGTGAGCACCATCATGAGGAGCAGGCTCGTCTTGAAGATCTGGATGTAGGTCGCGCCGACCATGCCGCCCACGACCGTGTAGAGCGTCATCAGCCCGCCGAGGATGATCACGGCGACCGCGAAGTCGATGTCCAGCAGCGCGCTGGCCACGAGCCCCGAGCCGACGAACTGCACGACCATGAACACGGTGCTGATCACGAGCGTCGTCACGGCGATCGAGCCGCGCAGGCCGCGGCCCTCGAAGCGCGTGGCGACCGCGTCCGCGAGCGTGAAGCGCCCGAGGTTGCGCAGCGGCTCGGCGACGAGCAGCACGATGAGCAGGAACGCGGCCGACAGCCCGATGCCGAGCAGGAAGCCGGTCATGCCGGTCAGCGCGACGGCGCCGGTGATGCCCAGGAACGAGGCGGCGGAGATCTGGTCGCCCGCGAGCGCGAGGCCGTTCTGCCAGCCGGACAGCCGGCGGCCCGCGACGTAGTGGTCGCCGGTGTCGAGGTTGCGGCGCTTGGCGTAGGCGGTGATGCCGATCGTCGTGGCGATGAGCGCGCAGACGATGGCGACGGGGAGGGGCTCCATGCGTCAGCCCCGCTCGGCGCGGTCGGCCCACCGGCAGTACGCGACCGCCGCGAGCGTCGCCCCGACGATCTCGACGATGCCGATGAGGTACACGACGCCGATGCCGCCCGTCACGCCGTCGAGCGCCGGTGTCGCCACAGCGAGCACCGGGAAGGCGAAGAACAGCACGATCGTGGCCAGAGCGCCGAAGAGCGCCACGCGCTTCCGCGCGCGCACAGAGTGGTCCATGGTCCCCTCCCGCAGGGTTCGTACCCCGGCGGGCCTACCCGACGTCGCTCGGAGCTAGACGCCTCCGCCGTAGGGCGGCACGGCGCGTTGCGAGGACGTGCGGGGGTCGTCCGGCGTCGAGGGCCGCTCGGCCGCCTCCGTCGTCTCGGTGAGCACGCGCGGCGGCGTCACGATCTCGAGCTTGCCGTCGGGGCGCCGTCGCATGACGACCTTGCCCGCGAGCAGCTCGCCCGGGTCGGCGCGGCCGGATGGATCGTGATGGGGCATGGGCTACTCCACCGCCGCCGGCGGCGTGCGGTCGAAGCCCGCAGCACGGTAGGCGTCGTGTTCGTCGAGGGTCTCGCTCTCCAGGAGCGCGTGCGCGAGGTTGTCGAGGCGCTCGCGGTTCTCGTTCAGCAGCCGCAGGGCGCGCTCGTAGCACTCCTCCACGATCGTGCGGACCTCGGCGTCGACGATCTGGCGGGTCTCCTCCGACGGGCCGCTGCCGGTCCCGGGGAAGAGGACGGGATCGTCGCCGGGGCCGGGGAGGACGCTCACGAGGCCGATGCGGTCCGACATGCCCCAGCGGCCGACCATCTGGCGCGCGATGTTCGTGACCTGCTCGAGGTCGGACTCCGCGCCGGTCGTGACGTTGCCGTAGACGATCTCCTCGGCGGCGCGCCCGCCGAGCGCGCCGACGATGCGGCCGCGCAGGTAGCGCTCGTCGTAGCCGTAGCGGTCGCTCTCGGGCGACTGGAACGTGACGCCCAGCGCCCGACCGCGCGGGACGATCGAGACCTTGCGGACCGGGTCGGCGCCCGGCTCGAGCATGCCGAGGACGGCGTGGCCGGACTCGTGGAAGGCCGTGCGCTCGCGCTCCTCCATCGACAGCGTGATCCGTCGCTCGGCGCCGAGGATGATCCGCTCGAGCGCGTCGGTGAGATCGCCGAGCTGGACCTTGTCGTGCTCGCGCCGGGCGGCCGTGAGGGCCGACTCGTTGATGAGGTTGCGCAGATCGGCGCCGACCATGCCGGGCGTCGTGGCGGCGATGGCGTCGAGGTCGACGTCGTCGGCCAGCGGCACGGAGCGCGTGTGGACGGCGAGGATCTTGCGGCGGCCGTTCTTGTCGGGCGGGTTGACGACGACCCGCCGGTCGAAGCGCCCGGGGCGCAGGAGCGCGGAGTCCAGGACCTCGGGGCGGTTGGTCGCCGCGATGACGATGACGCCCTCGGTGCCGGTGAAGCCGTCCATCTCCGTGAGGATCTGGTTCAGCGTCTGCTCGCGCTCGTCCGAGCCGCCGAAGGAGCTCGAGCCGCGCGAGCGGCCGATGGCGTCGAGCTCGTCGATGAAGATGATCGCCGGGGCGGCCTTCTTGGCCTGGTCGAACAGGTCGCGGACGCGCGAGGCGCCGACGCCGACGACCATCTCGATGAACTCCGACGCGCTGAGCGAGAAGAACGGCACCTCGGCCTCGCCGGCGACGGCGCGTGCGAGCAGCGTCTTGCCGGTGCCTGGGGGACCGGACAGCAGGACGCCCTTGGGGATCGCGGCGCCGAGCACGCGATAGCGGTCCGGGTTCTTGAGGAAGTCGACGATCTCGACGAGCTCCTCCTCGGCCTCGTCGATGCCCTCGACGTCGTCGAACGACACGCGCTGGGCGGTCGGCTCGTAGCGCTTGGCGCGCGATCGGCCGAGGCCGGTGAGGCCGCCGGCGCCGCCGGCGGTGGCCGCCCGTCGGGCGATCCAGATGAAGAAGCCGACGAGCAGCAGCGTGGGCCCGAAGTAGATGAGGATCGTCGCGAGCATCCCCGGGCCCTCGTCCGGGTTCTCGGCGTCGACCGTCACGTCGTTGGCCTGCAGCTGCGCGAAGAGGTCGTCGTCGGACGCGAAGGTCGGGCGGACGGTCTCGAAGTCCTTGTCGGCCTTGACGTCCTTGCTCGGGCTGGCCGCCTTCTTGAACTCGCCCTTGATCTGCTCGCCGCGGCCGTCGACCTTGGAGACGTTGCCGGCGTCGACCTGGTCGAGGAAGAACGTGTACGGCACCGAGACGCGATCGGTCCGCGGCGTGAAGAGCTGCGCGAACAGGACGTTGAACGCGAGGAGCGCGAGGATGAGGTAGATCCAGCGGCGGCCGAACGGGGGGCCGCTCATGCGCCGGCGACCGCCTCCTCCGTCTCCGCCCGTGGGCTCGCGCTCACCCTCCACCCGCCAGGGGGTGGGGCGCTCGTCCTTCTTCGGGGGCTGGGTCCTCGGGGCGGGGGGCGGGGCCATTGGGGGTGCTTCGATCATACGGTCGTCCATCAAGGCGGCCTGAAGAGCACGTCACCAACCCTCCCGGTCGATCACCGGAACGTGTCCTTCGACTTCGCCGAACTCCTCATGGAGGTCCTGCACCGCCGGGCCTCCGACCTCCATGTGACCGCCGGCCAGCATCCGGTCATCCGGGTCCGTGGTCGCCTCGTGCAGCTCGAGGACTACCCCGTCATGACGACGGCCGCGACGCGCGAGGTCATCTACTCGATCCTCACGAACGATCAGCGTCAGCGCCTCGAGACGGACTGGCAGCTCGACTTCGCCTACGCCATCCCCGGCGTCGCCCGCTTCCGCGTCAACGCGTACGTCCAGCGCCAGGCGATCTCCGCCGCGTTCCGGCTCATCCCGCAGGAGCTGCCGAGCATCGACGACCTCGGCCTCCCGACCGTCCTGCACGACTTCGCCAAGCGGCCGCGCGGCATGGTCCTCGTGACCGGCCCGACCGGCTCGGGCAAGTCGACCTCGCTCGCCGGGATCATCGACGAGATCAACCGCACGCGCGAGGAGCACATCCTCACGATCGAGGACCCGATCGAGTTCCTGCACAAGCACAAGAAGTGCATCGTCAACCAGCGCGAGATCGGCTCGGACGCCCAGTCCTTCGCCAGTGCGCTGAAGGGCGCGCTCCGCCAGGACCCGGACGTGATCCTCGTCGGCGAGATGCGCGACCTGGAGACGATCCACACCGCGCTGACCGCGGCCGAGACCGGCCACCTCGTCTTCGCCACCCTGCACACGCAGGACACGCCGCAGACGATCGACCGCATCATCGACGTGTTCCCGCCCGAGCAGCAGCAGCAGGTCCGCGTGCAGCTGTCGGTCGCCCTGCAGGGCATCGTCACCCAGCAGCTGCTGCCGACGCTGGACGGCTCCGGCCGCATCGCCGCGTGCGAGGTCCTCGTGCCGACCCCCGCGATCCGCAACCTGATCCGCGAGGGCAAGACCCACCAGATCTACTCGTCGCTGCAGACCGGCGCGAACATGGGCATGCAGACGATGGACACGGCCCTGGCGCAGCTCGTGCGCTCCGGCCAGATCAGCGCGAAGCTCGCCGAGAGCCGCTCGACCACCCCCGAGGAGCTGCGCCGCCTGCTGGGCATGGCGCTGCACGCGGCGTAACGGTCATGAGCAGCACGTACGTCTTCAAGGCCATCGACCTCGTCGGTGTCCAGAGCAAGGGGGAGGTCGACGCGGACTCCAAGCAGGCGGTCAACGACCAGCTGAAGTCCCGCGGCCTCATCGTCCTCGACATCGCCGAGAAGCGCGGCTCCAAGGAGATCAAGCTCCCCTGGGCCAACCGGGTCAAGTCCGCCGATCTGACGATCATGACCCGGCAGCTCTCGACGATGGTGTCGAGCGGCATGACGATCCTCCGCGCCCTGTACGTGCTCGAGGCGCAGACCGAGAGCGACGCGCTCAAGGAGACCCTCGTCGTCGTCCGCAAGGACGTCGAGGCCGGCCTGCCGCTGAGCGACGCGCTCGAGCGTCACCCGAAGGTCTTCGACCCGCTGTTCGTCGCGATGACCCGCGCCGGCGAGACCGGCGGCGTGCTGGACAGCGCGCTCATCCGCGTCGCCGACCAGCTCGAGAAGGCCGAGGCGCTGCGCCGCCAGGTCAAGAGCGCCATGACCTACCCGACGGTGATCATCACCTTCGCGATGATCGTCGTCCTGGCGCTCGTGACGTTCCTCGTCCCGGTCTTCGCAGGCATCTTCGAGGAGTTCGGCGGTGAGCTCCCGCTCATCACGCGCGTCACCGTCGCGGCGTCGGACTTCGTCAAGGGCTTCTGGTACCTGCTGATCGCCGGCACCGCCGGCGCGATCTTCGGCTTCCGCAAGTTCAAGAAGTCGCCGCGCGGACGCGAGATCCTCCAGCGCGCGATGCTCAAGACGCCGATGAAGATCGGCGACATCGTCCAGAAGGTCGCCCTGGCCCGCTGGTCGCGGACCTTCTCGGCCCTCATCACGGCCGGCGTGCCGCTGCTCGCGGCGCTGGACATCGTGGGCAAGACGGCGGGCAACGTCGTCGTCGAGCAGGCGATGGACAAGGTCGTCGAGAGCGTCAAGAGCGGCGGCACGATCGCCGGTCCGCTCAAGGAGAGCTCCGTGTTCCCCTCGATGGTCGGCCACATGGTCGGCGTCGGCGAGGAGACGGGCGCCCTGGACGCGATGCTCTCGAAGATCGCGGACTTCTACGAGGACCAGGTCGCGGCGGCCGTCAAGTCGCTCACCGCGATCATCGAGCCGATCATGATCATCGTCGTCGGCGCGATCGTCGGCTTCATCGTCATCGCGATGTACATGCCGATGTTCTCGCTGTACGACCAGATCGGGTAGCGCGCAGGCCGTGAAGGTGACGATCCCGCGGCTGCGGCTCGCGGTGCTCATCGCGGCCGCGGCAGCCGGCGGGTTCTGACGGACGCTCTCGCCCGAGGAGACCACGACCCGGAGCCTGCGCGGCCGGACCGCGAGGTCGACGCGCAACCGTGCCTGAGGATCGACGGCGTCGCCCTACGCGCGGGGACGCGATCTCGCGGGAGCACGGCGGGTTCGCCGGGGGGGCGCTTCTACACCAACCGCATCACCGGTGACGGTGTCGACGTCTACATGTCGCGGTCGAGCGGCGGGGCGATCGACTACGGGGCCGACGTCCCGACCGGGACGACGCCGTGTGCGCGAAGCGCACCTAGCGGCCCTCACGGCACACTGTCCTCTCGGCCATGACATGAGCGGGAGGGGCGGACATGATCGAAGCGATCGCTGGGATGCCGGACGGCACGATCGGGTTCCGCGTGTGGGGACGGGTGACCGCCGCGGACTACAACGACGTGCTGATCCCGGCGCTGGGCAAGACCGTCGACGAGCACGGCGAGGTGCGGCTCGTCTTCCAGGCCGGGCCGGAGTTCGACGCGTTCACCGCCGGGATGATGGGTGCCGACGTCACCAGCGGGCTGAGCTTCGGCGTCAAGCACTGGTCGGCCTGGAAGCGCATGGCCGTCGTCACCGACGTCGACTGGCTGCGTCACAGCATGCAGATGCTCGGCTGGATGACGCCGGGCGAGGCACGGCTGTTCTCGGTGGACGAGCTCGACGAGGCGAAGAGGTGGGTGGCGGGCTAGTCGCCCCCAGGCAGGAACCCCGTCCTGCGACCCGAACTCACACCCGTCATGGCCGAGGACACCCGGCTCGAACGACGGCTGGACCGCGCTGTCGAACGGGCGACCACGCCGCGAGGCGCTGCCATGGTCATCGCGACGGTGTCGACGCTCATGACGATCGGCGCCGGGGCCGCGATGACCCTCGTCGACCGCGACAACTTCGAGTCGATCGGGCCGGGGTTGTGGTGGGCCGTGCAGACCGTGACCACGGTCGGCTACGGCGACGACGTGCCGACGAGCTTCGCCGGACAGCTCGTCGCCGTGCTCGTCATGCTCCTCGGGGTCGCGTTTCTCACCGTCGTGACCGCCTCGATCACGAGCTCGTTCGTCGAACGTTCCCGCCGTGACCGCGGGCCCTCGGAGGCCGAGACGGCGACCGCCGAGCAGCTCCGCCAGCTCGACCTCAGGCTCGAGCGCATCGAAGCCGCTCTGCGGCGGTCGCCGTCCGAGTGACTAGCGGCCGCGCTGCGGCGGCAGCTTGCGGATCGGGCGGACCGTGACGCGCTTGGGCGGCTGCGGATGCAGCTGCCGGCGGTTGCGGTCCGGGAGTTGAGGATGGCGTCGCATGTGTCGCTCCTGGGACGTGATCTGCGGGAGCGGCCCGACCGCGCTCGCGCGCCCGTGGGCGGCGAGGACCGGTGGTCATGATCGCGGACGGCCGTCGGCACGCGGCTGGGCGTGCGGTCGGAGAGGCGCGTCAGCGAATCTTCATGACGTGGAGATCGTAGCGCGGCGCGCTACCAGTAGCCGCGCATGAGCTCGCCGGCCCAGGCAGGCTCGGCGACCTCCCCGCGCGGCAGGAAGCCGCGCATGCACGGCTTGAGATCGAGGACCGGGCTGCCGTCGACGGCATCGAGGCCCTCGACGTCGACGTCGAGGCCGCGCACCGCCACGAGGCGGCAGACCGAGGTCCCGAGGCGGTTCGGGCGGTCCTTCGCACGCTGGGCGAAGATGCCGACCTCGGGCCACGCCTGGTTGCCGCGCGGCCGCCGCGCGCCGGTGTGGACGGCCGCCGGATCGACGCGGTCGAAGCGGTACAGGACCTCGACGTGGGAGAACGCGTCGAGACCTCGCAGCGACTCCGCCGTGAAGCGCAGCGGATCGAGGCGGATCGTCGCGCGCTCGGCGGCCCAGTCGTCGTCGCGGACGTCCGCGCGGCCGCCCGCCACGCGGCCGATCGGCCGGATGCCGTCGGGCGGCTCGGGCGGGGGGAGCAGCTCCACCACGCGGCTCGTCCCCGTCCCGGCCTCGGACTCCCACGCCCAGTCCTCGTCCATCGCCAGGCGGCCGTCGCCGAGGCGGGTCACGACGGACGTGCAGCGGCCGGTCGCGGTGGACCCGTCGAGGCGCACCTGCGCGTAGCGGAAGCGCAGCTCGTCGCCGTCGCGCGTCCCGACGAGGTTGCCGGCCCGGACGGCGCCGCCGGCGTAGCGCGCCTCGATGACGCCGTCGGGCGTCTCGCGGTAGTGGAAGACCGTCGCGGGGCCGACGTCGCCGCCCGCGACGTCCGCGTCGGACGCGAACGCGCGGCCGTCGAGGGAGGGGTGGCTGGGCACGGGCGGACGATACGCTTGGCGGGTGGTGAACGACGCCTCGCTGAAGGCGATCGTGGACTGTGTGGCCGAGCCCGTGTGGGTCGTCGACCACGACGGCGTCGTGCTGCTCGCGAACGCGGCGGCGACCGCCACCCTGGGCTACGACGACGCGTCCGAGCTGCAGGGGCGCCACGGGCACGACACGGTCCACTACAAGCACCCGGACGGCACCCCGTTCCCGGCCGCGGAGTGCCGCGTGATCCTGCCCGCCACGACCGGCGAGCCGGAGCACGCCGACGAGGACTGGTTCATCCGCAGGGACGGGACGATGTTCCCCGTCTCGTACACCTCGATCCCCATCGACCTGCCGACCGGGCGTGGGGTCGTCGTGACCTTCGTCGACATGACCGCGCAGCGTGAGGCCGAGCAGGCCCTGCGCGAGCGCGACGCGATCCTCGCGAGCGTCGCGCAGCCGGTCTGGGTCGTGGACCACCGCGGCCGCTTCCACTACGCGAACCCCGCCGCGCTGGCCGCCCTGGGCTACGAGCATCCGTCCGAGCTCGTCGGCCGGCCCGGGCACGACACGGTCCACTACAAGCACCCCGACGGCACGCCGTTCCCGGAGGAGGACTGTCGCGTCGCGCAGGCGCGCTACGCCGGCGAGACGCTGCACGAGCGCCAGGACTGGCTCGTGCGCAAGGACGGATCGATCGTGCGGATCGCCTACTCGACGGCGCCGTTCGTGCTGCCCGGCGGCCTCGGCGCGGTGACCGCGTGGACCGACATCGAGGAACAGCTGCGGGTGGACGAGGCTGCGCGCGAGCGCGACGTCGCCGCCGCGCGGGCGGCGGAGCTGAGCGCCGCGCGCCGCCGCATCATCGAGGCGGCCGACGCCGCCCGCGCCCAGGTCACACGCGACCTGCACGACGGCGCGCAGCAGCAGTTCGTCAGCGCGCTGCTGTCGATGCAGATGGCGGAGGGGCGCGCCGACTCGGACCCGGCCGCCTCCGCCGCGTTCCGCGCGGCCGCTGCCGAGCAGACCCGCGAGGGGCTCGCCGACCTGCGCGATCTCGCCGCGGGCATCCATCCCAGCGTCCTGACGGACCAGGGCCTGCACGCGGCGGTCGACGCACTCGCGTCGCGGATGCCGATCCCGGTGACGGTCGTGGCGAACCTCGAGGACCGGCGCCTGCCCGAGCCCATGGAGGCGAGCGTGTACTTCTTCGTCTCCGAGTCGCTGGCGAACGTCGTCAAGCACGCCCGGGCCACCCACGCCGAGGTCAAGCTCTGCATCGAGGGGGAGGACCTGGTCGTGGACGTGCGCGACGACGGCGTCGGCGGCGCGGCGCCGGCGGGCGGCACCGGCCTGGCGGGCCTCGCGGACCGCATCGCCGCGCTGGACGGCGACCTCGTGGTGACGAGCCCGCCGGGGAACGGGACGGCCCTGCACGCCACCGTCCCGCTCGTCTGATCCTCGGGATTTGACATGCAGCCGGGAGGCTGCCTAATATAGGCAGCCAGATGGCTGCCAATCCCGACCCGGAGACCGACGACGTGTTCCGCGCGCTGGCCGACCCGACGCGCCGCGCGCTGCTCGACAGCCTGCGGGCCCGCAAGGGCCAGACGCTGCGCGAGCTGTGCGCCGGGACCGACATGGCCCGCCAGTCGGTCAGCAAGCACCTCGCGGTGCTCGAGAGCGCGGGTCTCGTCACGAGCGTCCGCCGGGGCAGGGAGAAGCTGCACTACGTGAACGCCGCGCCGATCAACGAGATCGCGGAGCGGTGGATCAGCCGGTACGACCAGGCGCGTGTCGAGGTCCTCGCGGACCTCAAGCGCGCCGTGGAGGACACACCCATGACCAAGCCCGCCTTCGTCTACACGACCTACGTCCACGCGACGCCGGAGCGCCTGTGGCAGGCCCTCACCGACCCGGCGTTCACCCAGCGCTACTGGCGCACGTCGCTGCACACCGACTGGCAGGTCGGCTCGACGATGACCTGGGACAACCACGGGGTCACGATCGAGGACCCCGAGCAGGTCGTCCTCGAGGCGGACCCCTTCCGCCGCCTGTCGTACTCCTGGCACACGATGACGCCGGAGCTCGCGGAGGTCGTCGGGCTCGACGACGACACCTTCCGGGCGGTGGCGAGCGAGCCGCGCTCGCAGGTCACGTTCGAGCTCGAGCCGCAGGGGGAGGTGACCCGGCTGACCGTGGTCCACGACGGGTTCGACGAGGACAGCGTCATGCACGGGCTCATCAGCGGCGGCTGGCCGCACGTCCTGTCGGACCTGAAGACCCTCCTGGAGACGGGGGCGACGCTGCCGGTGGCCGTGAAGGCGTAGCCGTCAGTGCAGCACCACGCACCCGCGCGCCTCGAGCGCGCGGGCCGGTGCCGGCAGATCGGGGAAGAACGGCGTCCAGCGCAGGTCGAGCTTCTCCAGCCCCTCGAGCCCTGCCAGCACGTCCGGGAGCGATCGCAGTGGGTTCGCTCGCAGGTCGAGCGTGCGGAGGCGCTGCAGCTCGCCCAGCTCCGCCGGCAGCTCGGTCAGCGCGTTGTCGCGGAGATCGAGGACGCGCAGGTCGCGCAGCCCGCCGATCGATGCGGGCAGCGCCGTGAGGCGGTTGCCACGGGTGTGCAGCTCGCGCAGCGCCACGAGGCCGCCGATGTCGTCGGGCAGCCAGGTGAGCGCGTTGCCCTGCACCCGCAGCTCGACGAGCGAGCCGAGCTGACCGATCCACCTCGGCAGCGCGGTGAGGCGGTTGCCGTCGATCCCGAGGTAGCGCAGGTGCCGCAGCGACCGGACGCCGCTCGGCATCTCGGAGAGCTCGTTCTCGCCGAGGTAGAGGATCTCCAGCGCCACCAGCCGGGCCAGCTCGTCCGGGACCGAGCGCAGGCGGTTGTGGGCGGCGTCGAGCGTCGTGAGGCCCGTGAGCCGGCCGACGTCGGGTGGGAGCTCGGCGAGCTCCATGTCCGCCACGACGAGCCGCAGCAGGTCGTCGCGACCCCACACGGAGGCGGGGATCGACCGGTGGCCGCGAAGATCGAGGTCTGGAAGGGTTTCGCCCATGATCATCTCCACCATGAACGACCTCCCGGGTCATGACATCCAGGAGGTGCACGGCGAGGTGTTCGGCCTCACCGTGCGGTCGCGCAACGTCGGGTCGCAGATCGGCGCCTCGCTCAAGTCGATGGTCGGCGGCGAGCTGAAGGGCATGACGAAGATGCTGGGCGAGGGCCGCGACCACGCGACGGAGCGCGTCGTGGAGGCGGCAGAGGCGAAGGGCGCGAACGCGATCCTGGCGTTCCGCTTCGACACCTCCGAGCTCGGCACGACGTGGACGGAGATCTGCGCGTACGGCACGGCGGTCACGGCGGTGAAGCGGGCGTAGCCTTCCGGGGGTGCAGCTCGAGGGCATCCACCACATCAGCGCCATCACCGGGGACGCGCGGCGCAACGTCGACTTCTACACGCGCGTCCTCGGGATGCGGCTCGTCGCCAAGACGGTCAACCAGGACGACCCCAGCGTCTACCACCTCTTCTACGGCGACGAGGAGGCGCATCCGGGGGCGGACCTGACGTTCTTCGAGTACCGCCTCGCGAAGCCCGGCCGTGCGGGCGCCGGGATGATCCACCGCATCGTCCATCGCGTCGGCTCGCCGGAGTCGCTCGCGTACTGGGCCGACCGGCTGCGGGCCGAGGGCACCACGGTCGAGCGCGACGAGGACAGCGTGCGCTTCGCGGACCCGGAGACGCTCGCCCACGAGCTCGTGGTCGACACGAGCGGCGATCCGCCGCTGACGGCGGCGCACCTGGAGATCCCGCCGGAGCACGCGCTGCGCGGGTTCGAGGGCGTCCGCGCCTACAGCGCCGCGCCCGACCGCTCCGCCGCGCTCCTGGAGCGCGTGCTGGGGGCGAAGCCGACCGACGACGGCCGTTTCGAGCTGCGCGGCGACCTGCGCGGCGGCTGGATCGCCTTCGATCCCGCGCCCGCCGAGCCCGGGCGCCAGAGCGCGGGCATCGTGCACCACGTCGCCTGGGGGACCTACGACGCCGACCTGCCCGCCTGGATCGAGCGGATCGGCGAGACGCGGCTGCCCAACTCGGGATTCGTGGACCGCCACTACTTCCACTCGCTCTACGTCCGCGAGCCGGGCGGCGTCCTCTACGAGCTGGCCACGCAGGAGCCCGGCTTCCTCGTCGACGGCCTGTCCGTCGAGGAGCTCGGCGGCAGGATCATCCTGCCGCCGTTCCTCGAGGACCGTCGCACGGAGGTCGAGGCGCGCCTGACCCCGCTTCCGGACCCCCGTGCCGGATGGCCTACTCCCACTCCCCGCCGATCGCTCCGGGACGCGTCAGCGCCCAGATGACCCACACGCAGAGCGCGATCACGATGATCGCCCACAGCGGGTAGTAGGGGATGAAGAAGAAGTTCTCGACCGCGGCGAGGATCGCCAGGAAGATCGCGGTGATCCCGGCCCAGGTCCTGCCGCCGATCAGGCCGACGCACGTGCCGATGAGCAGGACGCCGATGACCAGGTGGATCCAGCCCCAGGCGCGTCGTGTCGAGATCGAACGTGTAGTTGCGGGCGACGACGAAGAAGTCGTCGTTGAAGACGGCCGTGAGCCCGGCGATGATCTGGAAGATCCCGATGAGGCCGAGCATCGACGCGGCGAAGGTGACACCACCCATCGCCCAGCCGGACGGCTGGGGTTGCCGGGGGGGAACAGCGCTCATCTGATCAGCTCCTTGGACGTGGGGCGGAGACCCGGATGCTCTGCCGCCGACGGCCCGTCACGCATCGCCCTGTCCGGGTGATTCGAGTGCCTCGTCGACGGTGTTCGCGATCCGCAGATCGTCGGTCAGCCCCGCGCGGACCAGGATGTCGCGTACGGCGGCCCTGACCTCGGCGAGCACGAGCGTGCGCCCCTCGCGCCGGGCCTCGCCGGCGAGCTCGCCGAGGACGTCGACGGACCCGACGTCGAGCTGGGCCGTCAGCGCGAGGTCGAGCACGACGATCCGGGCGGGTGGATCGGCCGCGCGCGCGAGCGTCAGGACCCGCTCCTTGACGTCGTTCGCGTTCGGGTACAGCAGCGGCGCCTCGGTGCGTACGACGATCGACCCCACGGGCGGCGCGAGGTCGGGACGGTGGTCGGAGCGGTGCCAGGTCGCGTCGGCCGGGTCGCGGACGAGCGGCATCACCGTGGGGCGGCTGATGCGCGCGACGACGTAGACGAGCGACAACAGGGCCGTGACGACGAGGCCCTGCAGCACGCCCAGGACGAGGACGCCCGCCAGCGCGAGCCCCGCGAACACGATCGCCTCGCGCCGGATGTGGGCGAAGCGGCGCAGCGACGCGACGTCCCAGAAGCCCGAGACCGCGACGATGACGATCGCGGCGAGCGCCGCCTGGGGGAGGTCCTCGAAGAGCGGCGCGAGGAATGCCCCGGTCAGGAGCACGAACCCGCCGGCGATGATCGCCGCGAGCTGGCTGCGGGCGCCGGCGCCGTCGGCGGCGGCCGTCTGGCTGGCGCCGCCGCTCTGCACGAACCCGGACGAGAAGCCCGAGAGCAGGTTCGACGCCCCCATGGCGACGAGGTCGCGGTTCGGGTCGGACGTGTAGCCGTGCTTCGTCGCGAGCGCCCGTGCCACGCCGACCCCCTCGGCGGTCAGCACGAGCACGCCGAGCGCCGGCGCGATGAGCGAGACGATGTCGCTCGCGCCGACGTGGGGGATGGCGGGGTCGGGCAGCGCGCGCGGGATGTCGCCGACCACGTCCACGCCGTGGCTCGACAGCCCGAGGATCGCGGACACCGCGATCGCGAGCACGAGCACGAGCAGCGTCCACGGGATCGCGGGCGCCAGGCGCCGCCCGACCAGGAGCACGGCGAGCGACGCGCCGCCGACGGCCAGCGTCGTGACGTCGACGTCGCCCAGATCGCCCAGGAGATCCCACAGCCGTGGGAAGAAGTTGCCCTCCCCGGGGTCGACGCCGAGGAGGCTCGGCAGCTGCGCGAGGGCGATCGTGAGGCCGAGCCCGAACAGGAACCCGGTCATCACCGGCTTGGACACGAGGTCGGCCACGGCGCCGAACCGCGCGAGGCCGCCGAGGACGAGCACGATGCCCGTCACGAGCGCGAGCATCGCCGACAGCGCCGCGAACTTGCCGGCATCCCCGCCCGCGAGCGGGCCGACCGTCGCGGCCGACACCGCGGACGTCGCGGTCGTCGCGCTCACGACCAGCTGGTGCGACGTGCCGAGCAGGCCGTAGCCGATCATCGCCACGGGCGCCGCCATGAGCCCGGCCTCGGGCGGCAGGCCGGCGATCTGCGCGTACGCGACCGCCTGCGGCGTCACGACGCTCCAGATGACGACACCGGCGATCAGGTCGGGGCGCAGCCAGTCGCGCCGGTAGCCCGCGATCCACCCGGGCCGCAGCGATGAGAGGGCGGGCATCACCCGGTAGTACTAGCGCCAGGAGGAGCGGAAGCGCCGCAGGCGCAGCGCGTTGCCGACGACCGACACGCTCGAGAGGCCCATCGCGGCGGCCGCGATCACGGGGCTCAGGACCCCGGCCGCCGCGAGGGGCAGCGCCGCGACGTTGTAGGCGAAGGCCCAGGCGAGGTTCTGGCGGATCGTCCGCAGGGTCGCGCGCGACAGGCGGATCGCGTCCGGTACCGCGCGCAGGTCGCCGGAGACCATCGTGAGGTCGGACGCCTCGATCGCCACGTCGGCGCCCGAGCCGACCGCCAGCCCGAGGTCCGCCTGCGCGAGCGCGGGGGCGTCGTTGACGCCGTCGCCCGCGACCGCGACGACGTGGCCCTCTGCCTGCAGCCGTGACACCGCGCCCGCCTTGTCGGCGGGCAGGACCTCGGCGACCACCTCGTCGATGCCGACCGCGGCGGCGACGGCCTCCGCGGTGGCGCGGTTGTCGCCGGTGAGCAGCACGGGCCGCAGGCCGAGTGCCCGGAGCTCGGCCACGGCGTCCGCCGACCCCGGCTTCACCGTGTCGGCGACGACGAGCACCGCACGGACCTCGTCGTCCCAGGCAGCGAGGACCGCGGTCGCGCCGCGCTGCTCGGCCGCACGCCGCGCGGCCTCGAGCGCCGGCGGCACAGGCGAACCCAGGAAGGCGGCACGGCCGGCGGCCACGCGGCGTCCGGCGACGTCGCCCGCCACGCCCGCGCCCGGCGTCGCGGCGAACTCGTGGACGGCCGGCAGCAGGCCGAACTCGGCCAGCGCCGCACGCGCGATCGCCTGGCCGACCGGGTGCTCGGAGGCGTCCTCCAGCGCGCCGACGAGGCGCAGCGCCTCCCCGCGGTCGTCGGCGACCACCTCGACGAGGCTCATGCGCCCGGTCGTGACGGTCCCGGTCTTGTCGAGCAGGACGGTGTCGACCTCGCGGGTGGACTCGAGCACCTCCGGGCCCTTGATGAGCAGGCCGAGCTGCGCGCCGCGCGCGGTGCCCACCATGAGCGCGGTCGGCGTCGCCAGGCCCAGCGCGCATGGGCACGCGATGATGAGGACGGCCACGGCCGCGCTGATGGCGTCGCCCGCGCCCTCCCCGGCGACGAGCCAGCCCACGAGGGTCGCGAGCGCGAGCGCGACGACGGCGGGCACGAAGACGGCGGAGACCCGGTCGGCGAGCCGCTGGACCCGGGCCTTGCCCGACTGGGCCTCGGCGACGAGCCGGGCGATCTGCGCCAGCGCGGTGTCGGCGCCGACCCGGGTCGCGCGCACGACGAGGCGTCCGCCGGCGTTCACCGAACCGCCTGCGACGTCGTCCCCCGGGTGCTTCTCGACGGGGCGCGACTCCCCGGTGAGGATCGATGCGTCGACCGCCGAGGACCCGTCCTCGACGACGCCGTCGGTGGCCACGCGCTCGCCGGGGCGGACGACGAAGCGGTCGCCGGCGCGCAGCTCCTCGACGGGGACCCGGCGCTCGGTCCCGTCCGGCGAGAGCACCGCGGCGTCGCGCGCGCCGGTGCGCAGGAGCGCCTCGAGCGCCGAGCTCGCCCGGCCGCGAGCCCGCGACTCCAGCAGCCGGCCCGCGAGCACGAAGACCGTGACCACCGAGGCGACCTCGAGGTAGAGGTGCTCGGCGTCGGCAACCACGGCGGCGACCGACCACAGCCACGCGGCCAGCGTCCCGATGCTGATGAGCGTGTCCATCGTCGCGGTGCGGTGGCGCAGGCCGCGCCAGGCCGCGCGGTGGAACGGCCATCCGCCCCAGAGCACCACCGGCGTGGCGAGGACGAGCGCCACGACCTCCCAGCCCGCGAACTGCAGCGGGCCGATCATGGAGAGGACGAGGACCGGGACGGCGAGGACGGCGGAGACCAGCAGCCGCGTGCGCAGCCCGCGCGCCTCGCCGGCGTCGGGCCCCGGGGCGCCCGGCAGGGTCGCGCCGTAGCCGGCGGACTCGACGGCGTCGACGAGCTGCTCGGGCCCGACGGCCTCGTCGTCGAAGTCGACCGTGGCCCGCTCGGTCGCGTAGTTGACCGTGGCGGTGACGCCGTCCAGCCCGTTGAGCGTGCGCTCGACCCGCGCGGCGCAGGACGCGCAGGTCATCCCGGAGACTGGCAGTTCGAGGTGGGACATGAGGACGACCCGGCAGGTACGCCGCAGGGGTATCCGAGTCTACCCCCTCAGGGTATGGGCGACGCCGCTCAGGCGAACGCGGCGAGCAGGCTCCAGATGCCCACCAGCACGAGGACGACCGCGATGATCGTGTGGGTGGTCATCGACCGGATGCCGCGCCCGCGCTCCTGCGCGATCCCGACGAGCGTGTTGCGGCGGAGGAGGAGGTAGAGGCCGATCGCGATGGCGACGACCCCGAAGATCACGTCGAGGACCATGTCCGGCATCCTCGCGCATGTCAGGGCAGGGGAGCTCCCAGGAGCACGGCGGCGGTCCCGGCCGCGCCGGCGGAGAGCAGCGTGGCGACCACCCCGGCGCGTCCCGACAGGAGCACGACGGCGCCCGCGGCCAGCACGGCGAACTGCCACGTCTCGGCGAGCGCGAGCGCCAGCGGCACCGCCGAGCCCAGGATGGCTCCGATCGCCGCCGGGCCGGCGCCGTCGAGGAAGGCGCGGGCGTGGACGTTCTCGCGCAGCGCCGCGAGGCGCGGCCCCCCGACCAGCACGAAGAGGAACGACGGGGCGAACGCGATGAACGTCGCGAGCAGCGCGCCGCCGAGCCCGTGCGCCGCGTATCCGACGACGGCGACCGTGTGCACGACGGGACCGGGCGTGACCTGGCCGAGGGCGACGGCGTTGAGGAACTCCGGGTCCGTCATCCAGCCGTGGCGGTCGACCGCATCCGCCTGCATGAGCGGGATGATCACGAAGCCGCCGCCGTAGGAGAGCGCGCCGACCTTCAGCGCGGTCCAGCACAGCGCGAGCACGCCGCCGGTCGCCGACGCCGCCGCCAGCACGACGGGCCACGCGTGCGTGGCGAGCCCCTGCGGTCGGTGGGTCCAGGCCAGCTCGATCGCGCCGCATGCGAGCAGGACCAGCACGACCCAGGCGCCGACCAGCGCCGTGGCGGCGGCCCCCGCGACGACGTAGGCGATCCAGCGCACACGCCGGGCGCCCGCGGTCCGGTGCCAGCTCGCCGGCAGCAGCCCGGCGCCGGCGTGGACCGCCACGGCGGCGACGACGGCACTCGCACCGGCGCCGGCCGCCGCGATCCACCGCGGCGGCGCCCCGAGGAACAGCGCGGCGAGCGCGATGATGACGACGAGCCCGGGCAGGACGAACGCCAGACCGCCGATGAGCGCCCCCGCAGCGCCCCGCAGCCGCCAGGCGCAGAAGATCGCCAGCTGCGTGGACGACGGGCCGGGGAGGAGGTTCGTCGTGGCGATCAGGTGCTCGACCTCCTCGTCGTCCAGCCACGCCCTGCGGTCGACGACGAGCCGTCGCAGCATCGCGATGTGGGCGGGCGGCCCGCCGAACCCGAGACAGCCGATGCGTCCCCACTCGCGGGCGATGAGCCCGAGATCCGGCGGCGTCATGCGCGCAGCGTGACGAACGGCTCGGCGGCGCCGGGCACCAGGAAGGACAGCAGCGCCTGGCCCTCCGCCTCGACGGCCGACCGGACGTCCTCACCCTCGCCGGGGAGGAGCCGGAAGCCCTCGACGCGCAGCGTCTCGCCGTCGAGCAGCCACGGCGCGCGGTAGAAGCCGTCCACGAACAGCGCGCCGGTCGCGCTGCGCGACGGGACGTCCCACGCGGCGCCGGTCCCGTCGAACGTGCGCATCCGGTCGGCGTGCGAGAGGAAGACGTTGTCGTACTGCGGCAGGAACCGCGGCGGCGCGGGCGTCGCGGGGTCCGGCAGCGGCCCGTCGACCACGTCGAGCAGCTCGCGCCCGGCCTCGTCGCGGAACGTCCGCAGATCCGGCTTCAGGCGCGCGACGACCTCGCGCAGCCCGGTCAGGCGTGACCAGGTGCGCACGTCGGCGGTGCTCGCCGGCCCGAACGCCGCGAGGTACCGCAGCACCAGCGCGTCGGGATCGCCGTCGGTCTGCTCGCGGCCGATCCATTCCGGCGTGAGCGCCCAGGTCGGCTGTCCGCTGCCGCCCCACAGCCCGCGCGGCGGGATCTGCACGAGCGGCAGGTGGTGCACGACGGCGTGCGCGAGGATCGCGGGCTCGGTGCCCGGCCAGCGCGGCCCGAGCTCGGCGGCGAGCGCCGCGCGGGTGCGCGGCGCCCTCAGGAGCAGCTCACGGCCCGCGGCCACGACGTCGTCGAGCACGGCGTCCGGGCCCATCGACTTGGCGAACTGGCTGCGGAAGACGCCCGCGAAGACGGCCTGCGTGAGCGGCTGGATCGCCAGCGCGTCGTCCGCGGAGACGAGGTGGATCGTCGAGCGCAGGAGCCCTGCGCGGACCGCGGCGCGCTCCGCGATGAGATCGCTGAGCTCCTCCGGCCGGAACCCCTCGATCCGGCTCCACAGCCCGATGTACGGGTCGGTCGGGACCTGCGCCTGCAGACCGACGAGGCGCCCGGTCATCTCGAGCGCCGGGACGCGCGCACGCTCGAGCAGCCCCTGACGGGCGAGCAGCGCGCGGTTCAGCGCACGAGCGCCGAGGACGCTAGGCGGCGACGGGCGTGGGGCCGATCGCGTCGAGCTCGTCCTTCAGCCGCTGGACGGTCTCCGGCATCAGCCGGTCGTTGTCGGCGATGACGTCCAGCTCGGCGTGCGAGCCGGCCACGAGGTCGGCGACGGACTCGTCGAGCGCGTCGGTGAAGAACAGTGCGTCAGCCGTCTGCTGGAAGAGGTCCATCTGCGCATCGCTGAACTTCGACGGCTTCAGGTCTCGGAGGCTCTTCAGCGCGGTCGCGTATGCCTGCGCTCGCTCACTGGTCATGGTCCTGGGTTCCTCTCGGAGGGCTTGTCCCCCTTGTCGGCAGGTGTACCCGGGATCTTCAGTCGACAGCCGTGTCGAGGCCGTCCCGGAGCTTCATGATGCGCTGCATGGCACGGGAGCTGGCGAGGATCCGCAGGCTGTGCCTCGCGCTGCCTGAGACGAGTGAGCGCCTGAGCCACGGCTCGCCGACCTGGTTCATCCGCGAGAAGAGGTCGTTCGTGATGTACCTGGACGACCACCACGGCGACGGGCGCCTGGCGATCTGGGCGGCCGCGCCGCCCGGGATGCAGGCGATGCTGGTCGACGGCGCTCCCGAGGCCTACTTCGTCCCGCCGTACGTCGGTCACAACGGGTGGGTGGGCGTCCACCTGAACCGTGGCCTGGACTGGGAGGAGATCGCCGGCGTGGTGGAGGACGCGTGGCTGACGCGCGCGCCGAAGCGCCTCGCCGATTCGCTGAAGGCCTGGGACATGCGTCCAGTTCGGTCTTGCGGGGCGGCTCTCGCTCCGAACGAAGAACCATGCCCCGCCTGACCCTCTCCCCGGCCGCGCCGCCCGCACTGACGGCCACGCCGCTCGTGCGTCACGCGTACGCGTTCGCCGAGCACGCGCACCGCGGCCAGCGGCGCAAGGACGGGCAGGTCTACATCTCCCATCCGGTCCGCGTCGCCCGGCTGCTGGCCGGGCGCGGCTACGGCGAGGAGGTGCTCGCCGCGGGGCTCCTGCACGACGTCGTCGAGGACACGCCCGTGACGCTCCCGGAGGTCCGGCAGGCGTTCGGCACGCGCGTCGCCCTGCTCGTCGACTGCGTCTCGGAGGACATGTCGCTGCCCGGCCCGGAGCGCAAGCTGGCGTACCGCGAGGCCGTCCGCGTCGGTCCCGCCGAGGCGCGGGCCATCTGCGCGGCCGACAAGGTCTGCAACATCGAGGATCTCCGCGATGACCGCCGCGAGCGGCGACCACGTCGCGCTGCAGCGCTTCCACGGCGGCCTGCACGCCCAGGCGCAGCGCTTCACCGCCGAGCTCGAGATGCTCCTCGACGCCGGCGCCGATGCGGGGCTCACCGACGCCCTGCGCCGGGGCGTCGCCGCCCTCCAGGCCGAGGCGCGCCGCCTGAGCATCTTCGCGCCGGTGGAGCACGCGCTGGCCGCCTAGTACGGTCGTCTCTCCAGCACCCGTCCGGAGGAGAGACAGTGGCGGTAGCGGATGTGAAGGCCCCTGCGCTCGAAGCGACCACGCTCGACGTCGCCGGGACGCCTGTTGCGGTGCGGCGCAAGGGAAGCGGCCGGCCGCTCCTGTTCCTGCACGGGGCCGGGTTCACCGGTCAGTGGCTGCGGTTCCACGAGGCGCTCGCGCAGGGCGCGGACGTCATCGCGCCCGAGCACGTCGGCTTCGGCGGTTCGCCGCTGCAGGACTGGCTCGACGGGTTCGACGACCTCGTCCTGCACTACGACGACCTGCGCGCGACGCTCGGGCTGGACGAGCCGTTCGATCTCGTCGGCTATTCGCTGGGCGGATGGATCGCCGCGGCGTACGCGACGTTCTATCCCGAGAAGCTCCGCTCGCTGACGCTCATCACCCCGGCCGGGTTCCCGCTCGAGGGCGACAGCGTGGTCGACCTCTTCCACATGTACCCCGAGGAGCTCTTCGGGACGATCTTCAACGACATGGCCAACGTCGGCGAGGTCGCCCCCGATCCGGAGGACATCGACGCCGCCGTGAAGGGCTACGAGGAGGCGTCGACGACCGCGCGGCTCGTGTGGGAGCGCCGCGACGACCCGAAGATGCCGCGCCGCCTGCGGCGGGTGACGACGCCGGCGCTCGTCGTCGGCGCCGAGCACGACCGGCTCGTGCCCGACGAGGCGGCCGACGCCTACGCGGCGGCGCTGCCGCACGCCGAGCTCGTGCGCATCCCGGGCACCGGCCACGCCCTGGTCGTCGAGCAGCCGTCGCTCGTCGCCAAGGCCATCCTCGACTTCCAGGAGCGCGTGCGATGAACGAGATGCAGTTCTTCCACTTCGGGCTGATGCCGTACCCGTTCATCCCGCCGGGCTCGGAGATCGAGTCCACCTGGGTCACGTTGTCCAACGCCCACTACGACCCGAAGGTCGGCGCGCGCCTGTACCAGGAGTACCTCAGCCAGGCCGTGCTCGCCGAGAAGCTCGGCTACGACGGGACCTGCGTCAACGAGCACCACCAGAACGCCTACGGCACGATGCCCGACCCGAACGTCATGGGCTCGCAGATCGTCGCCCGGACGTCGAAGATCCCCGTCGGGATCATCGGCAACGCGCTGCCGCTGCACGACAACCCCGTGCGGGTCGCCGAGGCGGTCGCGATGCTCGACGTGCTCAGCGAGGGCCGGATCATCTCCGGCTTCGTGCGCGGGACGGGCATGGAGTACCACTCGATGCGGGCGAACCCGGCCTACTCCCGCGAGCGGTTCTGGGAGGCCCACGACCTCATCCTCAAGGCGTGGACGGACGACGGCCCGTTCGCCTGGAAGGGCAAGCACTACGACATCCCGTACGTGAACCCCTGGCCGAAGCCCTACCAGCAGCCGCATCCGCCGATCTGGCTGCCCGGGACGGGCTCGGTGGAGACGATCACGGAGGCGGCGAAGCGCCGCTACCCGTTCATGATGGTCTTCGCGCCGCTCTCGTTCACGAAGCTCAACTACGAGATGTACCGCAACGCGGCCAACGAGGCCGGCTACGAGGCGTCACCCGAGCAGCTCGCGTTCTGCGTGCCGACGTACGTCGCCGAGACGGACGAGATCGCGCACGCCGAGGCCCGCGAGCACTACATGTGGCTGTTCGGGACGGGCCTGAAGGTCCCGGCCTACCAGCACTTCCCGCCGGGCTACACGAGCGGGCGCTCGCTGCGCGGCATGCTCGAGGGCCGCGCGAAGTTCGGCATGAAGGACCACTGGGACCTCACCTACGAGGAGCTCGTGGACGAGCAGTACATCATCGTCGGCTCGCCCGACACGGTCGCCGAGCGCCTGAACATCTACGCGGAGGAGTGCGGGGCGGGCGTCCACGTCGGCGCGTCGATGCAGGTCGGCACGATGCCCAACTGGAAGGTCGTCAAGAACATGACGATCTTCGCGGAGGAGGTCATGCCGCGCTTCCGGCCGCCCGGCAACCAGCCGGCGTGGGAGCGGGGCGTCCCGCTGCCGGGCTCGGCGGCGCTCGTGACGCCGACGCCGGAGGCGGTCCCGGCCTAAGGCACGGTCGTGATGTCGATCGCTCGGCTCTCGCCGACCCGCAGGCTCCTGCGGCCGGCGAGCAGCTCGAGCAGCTCCTCGCCGACGAGCTCGCGGCGCCACCCCTGCAGGGTGCGCGTCTCGGGCTCGGGGAGGCCGTCGCGCTGGGCGCGGATGATGCGCTCGAGATCCGCGCGCGCCGCGATGAGCTCGTAGGCGAGCTGCGCCTCCATCGCGCGGGTGCGCACGAGCGCCTCGCCGAGCGCGATGAGCGGTGCGTCCTGCGCGTCGGGCGGCGGCGGGCGCTGCCCGTCGGGCGGGATCGGCGGCTGCTCGCGGCCGCGGGCGACCGCGTCGAGGAGCCCCGCGCCGCGGCGGCGCAGCGTCGGCTCGCTCACGCCGCGGATCTGGGAGAGGGCCTTCTGGTCGCCGGGGCGTCGCCGCGCGATCTCGACGAGCGCCGCGTCGTTGAGGATCGTCGATGCGGGGCGATCCGCGCTGCGCGCGGTGTCCTCGCGCCAGGCGACGAGCTCGCGGGCGACGGCGCGGACCTTGCCGTCGAGGCCGTTGACGCGGGGGAGGCGCGCGAAGACGTTGTCGACGTCGCGCTCGTCGGACACGGCCTCCAGGGCGCGGCACTCCTCGCGCGCCCAGCCGAGGCGGTCGCGGTCGCCGAGGCGCTTCTGCAGCGCGTCGGTGACCTGGAGCAGATGCAGCACGTCCTCGCGGGCGTAGTCGATCTGCTCGTCGCTGAGCGGCCGTGCGTCCCACTTCGTGAAGCTCGCGCTCTTGCGCAGCCGCACGCCGAGGAGCTCGGAGATGAGCGCCTCGTAGCCCAGCTGGGCCCGCAGCCCCGCGAAGCCGGCGGCGAGCTGCGTGTCGAAGATGTTGCGGACGTCGGTGTTCCACGTGCGCTTCAGCAACGCGACGTCCTGGCGCGCCGCGTGCAGCACGAGCTCGATCTCGGGGTCCGCGAGCGCCGCCGCGAGGGGAGAGGGGTCGACGGAGTCGTCGAGCGGGTCGATGACCGCGACCATGAGCTCGCCGCCGCGTTGGACGGCGACCTGCACGAGGCACAGGAGCGCCTGGTAGCGCCCCTCGCCCATGAACTCGGTGTCGATCCCCAGACGCCCGGCATCCCGCGCAGCCGACGCGAGGTCTGCGACGTCGGCTGAGCTGGCCAGCGGTGTCACGGCGGGGAACCCTATCCGTCGTCGCGGTCCGAGCGACGATCGTCGGGCCAGCGGCCGTGCCGATCGAAGTACGCGCGTGCCTCCGCCTCGCGATCGCGCTCGCGGTCTCCGCGCACGCCGACCCGGTGCAGGACGTTCAGCAGCCACACCGACAGGCCCGCGCTGATGATGAGCGCGCCGCCCTCCGCCCAGATGTCGTCGTTGCGGATCGCCGCGACGACGAGCATCACGAGGCCGATCACGCAGAGCCCGATCGGCAGCCACCAGCGGACCAGGCGGATCCGGGTCACGCCGCCACCAGCGGCCGGTCGAGACGTGTGGCGAGCTGCTCGAGCGTGGGCTCCTCGCCCGGCTCCGCCAGCCCGACGCTCGCGGCGAGCGCGGAGCGGACCTGCAGCGGCGTCTCCCCGAGCGCGATGCGGTCCGCCAGCGTCACCGCGCCGTGGCGCTTGGCCAGGCGGGCGCCGTCGGGGCCCAGCATGAGCGGCACATGGGCGTAGGTGGGCTCCCGCAGCCCGAGCCGGCGCGCGACGTGCAGCTGGCGGGCGGTGGTGTCGATGAGGTCCGCGCCGCGGACGACCTCGCCGATGGCCTGGGCGTCGTCGTCGACCGCCACCGCGAGGTTGTAGGCGGGTGCGCCGTCGTTGCGGCGGACCACGAGGTCGTCCACGACGTCCTCCCGCGGCCCCAGCAGGCGGTCGGTGAAGGCGATGCGGACCGCACCCGCGTCCAGCCGCAGCGCCGGCGGGCGCCCGCTGCGCTCGCGCTCGGCGCGTTGCGCGGCGCTCAGATGCCGGCACGTCCCGGGGTAGGCGCCCTCCGGCAGCGGCCCGTGGGGGGCCGATGCGGCCTCGCGGATCTCCGCCCGCGTGCACCAGCAGCGGTAGAGCGCGCCCTGCCGGTCGAGGCGGTCGATCGCGTCCTCGTAGATCCCGGTGCGCTCGGACTGCCGGACGACGGGCTCGTCCGAGACGAGGCCGAGCGCGGCGAGGTCGGCGAGCTGTCCTGCCTCGTGCTCCGGCCGGGAGCGCGAGGCGTCGAGGTCCTCGACGCGGATCAGGAAGCGGCCGTCGCCCGCGCGGGCGAACAGCCACGCGAGCAGCGCGGTGCGCAGGTTGCCGAGGTGCAGCGGACCCGTGGGGGAGGGAGCGAAGCGCCCGTCATGTGAACCCGGACCCACGCATCGGACGATAGGGCGGGGCCGAGTAGCCTCGGGCGCCGATGTCGAGCGACGAACCGACGCCAGGCGAGATCCCCTGCCCGCCGTGCCGGGGGACGGGGACCGTCGTCTCCAACCTCGGCGGCACCGCCCACGACGTCACGTGCCCGTGGTGCGAGGGCAGCGGCATGCTCATCCCGGGGCACGACGCGCAGGCCGCCCGCCGCGAGGCGGCGGGCGAGGGCGAAGCGCCCGGCTAGGCTAGGCCTCGTCCTCGACGACGAGGGTCCCGATCGTCTTCCCGGAGTCCGTGGAGACGACGGCGAAGGTCCCCGGCTGCGTCGGGAGGATGTCGAAGAGGGCGGGCGCGCCGGGCGCCACGGGCTCGGATTCGCCGAAGTCCGGCAGCTCGACGCCGCCGGGCGCGTCGGACTCGACCGTGAGGTTCACGAGGTCGCCCACCTGGGCGCGCACCTCGTCGTCCTCGGGCATCGTCGCCTCGATCGTGCGCACGGGCGTGCCGCTCGCCGGGGGTGTGGGCGTCGTGGACGTGTCCGTCCGCGTGGAATCGCTCGGCGCCAGCGAGCCGAGGATGAGCAGCACGAGGAACAGCAGCGCTACCGGAACGAGGAGCCGACGGGCCATACGTCCAGAGATTGTCACGGTCGCCTAAAGAACCTGCAGCCGGAGCCGATCCATGGAGCAGTCGGACCCACCCGCTTCACCAAACCCCCCCCGTTCCACCAGCCTCAGGAGGCTGCAAACCCAATGTTCAACCGTCTGAAGGACGAGCGCGGCTTCACGCTCATCGAGCTGCTCGTCGTCGTCCTCATCATCGGCATCCTGGCCGCGGTCGCTCTTCCGACGTTCCTCGGGCAGCGCGACAAGGGCTTCGATGCGGACGCCAAGTCCAACGCCCGCAACCTGCAGACCATGGTCGAGAGCTGCGGCGTCGACAACGCCGGCGACTACACGCAGTGCGACACCGCTGCCAAGCTGACGACCGCCGGCGCCAACGTCGGCTCGCTGCCGGTCGGCACCGGCGCCGGCCAGGTCAACATCTCGGGCGCCGGCCAGGACGCGTACACCATCACGGCGTACTCGAAGTCCAAGTCCGGCACCAACCAGAAGACGTTCACCCTGGTCAAGACGGCGACGTCGCTGACCAAGGGCGGCACCGGCACCTGGTAGTCAGCCGGTTTCACTCTGAAGTGAAGTGACAAGGGCGGGCCTTCGGGCCCGCCCTTCGTCGTTCATGTGTCCGGTGACGGTCAAGATGCACCGCTCGCGACCGATGCACTGGATGACCCCCATGAAGGACAGGAACTCCTCACAATGTTCAACCGTCTGAAGGACGAGCGCGGCTTCACGCTCATCGAGCTGCTCGTCGTCGTCCTCATCATCGGCATCCTGGCCGCGGTCGCTCTTCCGACGTTCCTCGGGCAGCGCGACAAGGGCTTCGATGCGGACGCCAAGTCCAACGCCCGCAACCTGCAGACCATGGTCGAGAGCTGCGGCGTCGACAACGCCGGCAACTACACGAACTGCGACACGGCCGCGAAGCTGACGACCGCCGGCGCCAACGTCGGCTCGCTGCCGGTCGGCACCGGCGCCGGCCAGGTCAACATCTCGGGCGCCGGCCAGGACGCGTACACCATCACGGCGTACTCGAAGTCCAAGTCCGGCACCAACCAGAAGACGTTCACCCTGGTCAAGACGGCGACGTCGCTGACCAAGGGCGGCACCGGCACCTGGTAGTCAGCCGGTTTCACTCTGAAGTGACAGTGAAGGCGGGCCGATCCCTTCGGCCCGCCTTCGTCCTTCACGGTTCATGACAATGACACGAACGCTCCGCGAACAGCACGGGTTCACGCTCATCGAGCTGCTCGTCGTGGTCCTGATCATCGGCGTGCTCGCCGCGGTCGCGCTCCCGACGTTCCTCGGGCAGCGCACGAAGGCCCAGGACGCCGAGGCGAAGTCCAACGTCCGCAACATGCTCTCGCAGGTGGAGTCGTGCGGCGCCCACGAGGGCGGCGACTACACGAACTGCTCGACCGCGACCGAGCTCGGCGTCGCGACGGAGCTGCTGGGCACCGCCGTGGGCCAGGTCAGCGTCAGCGGCACCTCCGCGAACGGCTACACGATCACCGGCTACTCCGAGACCGGCAAGACGTTCGTCGATCGTGCAGACGAAGACGTCGCGCACGCTCCCGGTCGGCGGCACCGGCTCGGGCACGTGGTAGCTCGGCCAAGCGTCGAGTCCGAGCCACCTTCGCTCAAGCCCGCGCCCAGGCTGACGACCACGAGAGGGATGGCCTCTCTTCGTCGACTGCGCCGCCGGCTCGCCTCCGAAGGCGGCAGCCTGCTCATCGAGGTGCTCGTCAGCGCCTCGATCCTGCTCACGGTGAGCGCCGGCGTCGTGCTCGTCCTCATGACCTCGCACGCGCAGAGCGCCCTGCAGCGCTCCAAGGCGCTGGCCACGGACGTCGCGCAGACGAAGCTCGATGGGCTGCGGGCCATCGGATACAACGACCTGCGGCCGCTCAGCGAGACCACCACGGTCACCGAGGGCGGCATGGACTTCACGGTCGTCTCGGTCGCCACGCCGGTCTCGCAGACCGACGCGCCGACGGGCTGCCTCACCTCCCGCGCGCGGGACTACATGAGCCTGAAGACCACGGTCACGTGGGCGGAGATGGGCCCCCGCAAGCCCGTCGTCCTGCAGACGATGGTCGCAGCGCCCATCGGCGCCGGCGGCGGTCTCGTCGTCAGCGTCCAGGGCGCCACCGGCCAGGCCGTGCCGAACATCCCGATCACCCTGAGCTCCGGCGGCGGCTCGGCGACGACCGACGCGAGCGGCTGCGCCCGCTGGGACGCCGTCTCCGCCGGCTCCGGCTACTCGCTCAGCGCATCGGTGCCCGGCTACGTCCAGCCCAACGGCGAGCAGGACGTGAGCATCACGGGCCTGAACATCGCCGCGGAGGAGACCGCGCAGAAGAGCTTCGCGTACGACCGCGGCGGCTCCGTCCGGCTCCAGTTCCAGCAGAAGACGACCGGCGCGTCGACCTGGACCAACGTCGATTCCGACGCCCTGCCGGCCGACGTCGTGCTCGCGGCCAGCAGCAACGTCACCAAGCCGGTCACGCCGGTCTCCGGCGCGGTCGGCTCGGCCGGGCTCTTCTACCCGTACCCGTCGACCGCGTACTCGGTGTACGCCGACAACTGCACGGCCGCGAAGCCGGCGACCGGCTCGCCGTCCACCACGACGCTCATCCCGGCAGGCGGCACCGCGCCGTCCGTGACCGGCTCGCTCCCCCTCCAGCTCCCGAACCTCAACGTCCGCGTGCTCAACGGCAACACGGGCTCCGACCAAGATCTGGGTCAAGACCGCGTGCGGCACGATCATCGGCCCCCGGGCGATCGTCGCCGACGGCACGATGAAGAACCCTGGGCTGCCCTACGGCACCGGGTTCACGGTCTGCGCCGTCGACGGCACGAAGAAGGTCTCGCGCACGGTCGACAACACGAGCTACAACGCGCCGAGCGCGACGACCACGAACATCCTGACCCTGCCGCTCGTCAGCGGCGGCTCCTGCCCCTTCGCGACGACATGAGCCGCGTGCGCAAGGACGAGCGGGGCTTCACGCTCATCGAGCTCCTGGTGACCATGTCCGTGGGCATGATCGTCATGGCCGGCATCCTCGGCCTGCTCGACATGACGCTGCGCGGCTCGACGACGTCGCTGGGCCGCACGCACGCCGTCCGCGAGGGCCGCGGCGCGATCGACCGCGTCGGCCAGGAGCTGCGCCTCGCGTCCTGCCCGGACACGGGCTCCGCGGTCATCTCCGCCGACGGCGACACCGTCAGCTACTACGTCGCCCGGCCGCTGAGCGACCCCCAGCTCGCGCCCGTCGTCGAGCGTCACACGCTCACCTACACCGCCGCCAACGGGACCATCGCGCTGACGGTCTCGCCCGGCACCGGGACGCCGCCCGTCTGGTCGGGGACGCCCAGCCGCCGCGCGATCCTCGGCACGGGCCTGTCGCGCACCGGCACGACCCCGATCTTCCAGTACCTGAGCTACGACGCCCCGGATGCCTCGGCGATGTCGCTCATCACCGCCCCGGTCCCTGCCGCGAGCCTCATCACGATCGCCCAGGTCCGCGTGACCTTCACCGCGCTCGGTGCGTACCCGAGCGCCGCCAACGGCAGCTCGCGCTTCCAGAGCGACGTCGCACTGCGGACCGACGACCCCTCCGACGAGGACAACACGCCCGAATGCTGATCCTGAGGAACCTGCTGCAGCGGCTGCGCCGCGAGGACGGCTTCACGATGATGCTCGTCGTGGGCACGATGGCCGTGGTCGTCGTGGTCGTCGGCGTCGTGCTGTCCGACGTCCAGGGCGACTTCAAGCCCGGCCGCAAGGACGAGGACCGCAAGGTCGCGTACGCCGCCGCCGAGGCCGGCATCGCCGACTACCAGGCGCGCCTGGAGTCCAACCCGTCCTACTGGGCGCAGTGCGTCGACGCGAACAACCCCTCGCTCGGCCAGGTCGGGACGAAGAACTTCGTCTCGATGCCCGGGTCGAGCGCGCAGTACGCGATCGAGCTGCTCCCGACGAGCGGGCACACGTCCTGCTCGACGAGCGACGCCAGCAGCATGGTCTCGAGCGCCGGTGAGTTCCGCATCCGCGTCACCGGCCGTCCCCGCGCCGGCGACACCACGCAGCGCCAGATCATCGCCACGTTCCGGCCCAAGGGCTTCCTGAACTACATCTACTACACGGACTACGAGACGCTCGACCCCAAGCTCTACTCGTTCGTGACGAAGGGCGCGACGACGACGTCGACCTCCCAGGGCGACTACCTGACCTGGGCGACGAACAACTGCGGCACCACCCGCTGGCCCGCGCGCGGCAGCCTGAGCTGGTCGGGCAAGTTCGGCACCACGAACACGACGGCGGGTTGCTCGGAGATCCAGTTCGCCCCCAACGACAAGGTCTCCGGCCCGTTCCACACGAACGACTCGATCATGGTCTGCGAGCAGCCGTCCTTCGGCCGCAACCCCGGCGACGCCGTCGAGGTCGCGGGCGGCACGCCCGGCTGGCGCAGCGCCGGCGGGTCCTGCTCGTCGTCGACACGCCCGAAGGTCAACTCCCTGCCCGGCTACAGCGCCGCGATCAACGCCGCGGTCGGCACCTGGCAGCTGGCCTCCCAGCGCGACTTCCCGCCGTCCAACGCCTCGCTGCACGACGACGCGACGTCCAACTACCGCTTCAAGGGCCCGACGACCATCGTGCTGAACGGCGCGAACATGACGGTCACCGGCAAGCGCGAGGACGGCACCGTGCTGACGAACCAGTCGATGTCGATCCCCGAGGGCGTCGTGTACGTCAGCGACGACCCGGCGGCCGGCTCCTGCGCGGGCCTGCAGCCCCTGGCGCCGTACAACGGCTCCGCGAGCGGCACCGCAGCGGGCAACGCGGCCTGCGGCGACCTGTTCATCTCCGGCTCCTACAGCCAGAACGTGACGTTCGCGTCCGGCAACGACATCGTCGTGACCGGCAACGTGGCGCGCTCCAGCGACGCCTGGATGCTCGGGCTCATCCCCGACAAGTTCGCCCGCGTCTACCACCCCGTCAACCGCTCCGGCACGTCGTGCTCGGACGGCACCGGCGAGATGCAGAACGTCACCATCGACGCCGCCATCCTCGCCCTGACGCACTCGTTCACCGTCGACGCCTACGAGTGCGGCAACAAGCTCGGCACGCTCACCGTGCGCGGCGCGATCGCCCAGAAGTACCGCGGTCCCGTCGGCACCGGTGGCACGACCGGCACCGGCTACACGAAGGACTACCAGTACGACCAGCGCCTCGCCCTGCGCTCGCCGCCCCGGTTCATGAACCCGGTGCAGCCCGCGTGGGCCCTGGCCAACCGCACGGAGCAGATCCCCGTCTCATGACCCCCATGCCCATCCTGTTCGCAGCCTTCGCAGGCCTCCTCGTCGGCTCGTTCCTCAACGTCGTGGCACTCCGCATGCCGCGCGGCGTGTCCTTCGTCTCCGGGAGCTCGCACTGCATGAGCTGCGAGAACCCGGTGAAGCCGTGGGACAACATCCCGCTCTTCTCCTGGCTGCTGCTGCGCGGCCGCTGCCGCAGCTGCGGCACCGGCATCGCCGCCCGCTACCCGCTCGTCGAGGCCGGCACCGCGGCGCTGGCCGCGGTCACCGTCGCCGTCCACCACGACGACACCGCGCAGATGGTCCTCGGGCTCGTCCTCATCGCGTTCCTGGTCCCGATGGCGCTCATCGACCTCGAGCACCGGATCATCCCGAACAAGCTCACCGGTCCCGCGGCCGTCGCCGCGATCGTCATCGGCCTCGCGCTCGATCCCGGCGGGGAGCCCGAGCGGCTCATCGCGGGCGCCGCCGGCGGTGGGTTCTTCCTGCTCGCCGCGCTCGCCGCTCCCGGCGGCATGGGCATGGGCGACGTGAAGCTCGCCGGCGTCCTCGGCCTGTTCCTCGGTGCCGCGGTCGCTCCCGCGCTGCTCATCGCGCTGCTGACCGGCGTGCTCGTCAGCGTCGTCGTCATCGCCCGCAAGGGCGTCGCCGGCGGCCGCAAGACGGCGATCCCGTTCGGCCCGTTCCTGGCCTTCGGCGGCATCGTCGCGATGCTCGTCGGCTCGGGCCTCATGGACTCGTACCTGAGCACCTTCTAGAGGCGGGAAATCCCTGCGTAGGAACCGAAAGCCGCGGCCTGCCGCGGCTTTCGTCCGTCCGGGGGCGATCACCGAGTACGGACGGATGACCGGCTGGGGGACGGGTTCGCTACAGAACCCGGCGCGACGGCCGATCTTCTGAGCGACCACCATGGCACGCCGCTCCAAGACCATCGTCGGGCTCGACATCGAGCCTGGATCCATCGCCGCCGTACAGGTGGCCACCGCCGACGGCCTCGCCGTCGAGCGTGCCGCCGTCGCCGACCTCGACCCGCACGTCGTGCGGGACGGCGAGGTCGCGGACGGAGAGGCACTGACCGAGGCGCTCCGCGCCATGTGGTCGCAGAACTCCTGGCTCGACCGCAAGGTCCGGATCGGTGTCGCCAACGCGCGCATCGTCGTCCGCGTCATGGACCTGCCGCCGCTGGAGGACGCCAAGGACCTCGAGGCCGCGGTGCAGTTCCAGGCCAAGGACGAGCTCCCGATGGCGATCGACCAGGCGGTCATCGACTACCAGTCGGTCGGCCTCGTCGAGACGCCCGCCGGCATGCGCCACCGCGTCGTGCTCGTCGCGGCCCGCCGCGACATGATCGAGCGCCTGCTGAGCGCGGCCCGCGCCGCCGGCCTGCGCCCCGAGGGCGTCGACCTCTCCGCCTTCGCCATGGTCCGCGCCCTCGGCGTCGAGGACGGCCCGGTGCTCTACGTCTCCGTCGGCGGGCTCACGAACCTCGCGGTGGCCGAGAACGGCAACTGCCTCTTCACCCGCGTCTCGGGCGGCGGCCTGGAGGCCATGGCGGTCGACCTGGCCGAGCGCCAGGGCCTCACCCTGGATCACGCCCGCGCCTGGCTGCGCCACGTCGGCCTGGAGACCCCGGTCGACGACGTCGACGGCGAGTCGGCGATCATCGCCGACGCCCGCGCCGTGCTGACCGACGGCGCGCGCCGCGTCGCCAGCGACGTCCGCGCCTCCCTGGACTTCCACCACACCCAGAGCGCCGGTCTCCCGATGGTCGAGCGCGTCCTGCTGACCGGCCCCGCCGTCGCGGTGCCCGGCTTCTCCGAGGTCCTCGAGCGCGAGCTCGGCCTCCCGGTCGAGTCGCGCATCACGCCCGGCGCGCCCGACACGCCCGTCGAGCGCCTCAGCATCGCCGCCGGCCTGGCGGTCGAGGAGGTCGCGGCATGAAGGCCGTCAACCTCATCCCCGCCGATCAGCGGCGCTCGTCCAACGCCGCCGGCAAGAGCGGCGGCGCCGTCTACGTCCTGCTCGGCGGTCTGGCGATCGTCGTGGCGATGGTCGCCGCGCTGACGATGACGAAGCACTCCATCGCGGAGAACACGGCGAAGGCCGACGCGCTCGACGCGCAGGCACAGATCGCGACCGCGAAGGTCGGCAACCTCGCCGCCTACAAGCAGTTCAACGAGGTCGTGAAGACCCGGGCGGCCGGCGTCAAGACGCTCGCCGCGACCCGCATCGACTGGGGCGAGACGTTCGAGCAGGTCAGCCGCGTCGTCCCGTCGGACGTCTCGCTGACGCAGCTCGTCGCGAGCACGGCCCCGGGCCAGGGCGGTGGCAGCGTCAGCCTCCGCGGCGCGCTGAGCAACCCTGCGATCGAGATCGTCGGCTGCGCGCCGAGCCAGTCGCGCGTCGCGCTGCTGATGGCCCGCCTGCGTCGCCTCGAGGGCGTGCAGCGCGTGAGCGTCGCGTCCTCCAGCAAGCAGGACGGCTCCGGCGTCGGCATCCAAGTCCGACAGCGGCGACAGCGGCTCCGGCGGCTGCCAGATCGACGACCAGATCCCGCAGTTCCAGATGGTCGTCTTCTTCGGGACGCCGCAGGCCTCGGCGGCTTCGACCACCGCGTCCGGGATCAAGGGCGCCATCCAGACCCTCAACGAGGGCACCGCCGGCACCACGGCGACCCCCGCCCCCTCGACCCCGGGTTCCTGACATGAGCAACCGTGACCGCATCCTCATCGGCGTGATGGCCTGCCTGGTCGCCGTCGCCGGCTTCTGGTTCGTCGCGCTGAAGCCCAAGCGCGCCGAGGCCACCGCCGCGGCCGCGCGGGTCGCCGAGGCGCAGACCAAGCTCGACACGGCCAACCAGGCCCTCGCGTCCGCCACGAGCGCCCGCGCGAGCTTCGAGACCGACTACGCGACCGCCGCCCGGCTCGGCAAGGCCGTGCCGGACGACGACGACGCCGCGTCGCTCGTCTTCCAGCTCGAGTCCGTCGCCCGCAAGGCCGGCATCGACTTCCGCTCGCTGACGGTCGGCGGCGCGAGCTCCGCCGCGCCGGCCGCCACGACGCCGGCGCAGCCGTCCACGTCCTCGTCCTCGTCGGGCAAGTCGTCGTCGGGCACGTCGACGACCCCGTCGACGACCCCGTCGGCGACGCCGTCCACGACCGGGACGACCGGCACGACCGGGACCGGCCTGCCGCCCGGCGTCGTCGCCGGCAGCAACGGCATGAACAACCTGCCCTTCACGTTCGTCTTCGACGGCGACTACTTCTCCCTGTCGAAGCTCCTCGACCTCATGCGCTCGTTCACGACCACGAACGGCGACACGGTGACCGTCCGCGGACGCCTCATGACCGTCGAGAGCGTGAACCTCCAGGAGGGCCGCAACGGCTTCCCGGACGTCAAGGCGACCGTCACCGCGACGGCCTACCTGGCGGCCCAGCCGATCTCGCTGCCCGGCGGCGCCACCGCGCCCTCGCCGACCGGCGGCACGACGCCCTCCACCACCACCGCGCCGTCCAACCAGGCGGCCGGCGGCAAGACCTCCCTGCCCACCGCCACCGCCGGAGTCGTCCGATGAGCTTCCTGCGCAACCTCGTCTCCGACCTGGTCGAGAAGCGTCTCTGGCCCGTCGCGGTCCTGCTCGTGGGCGCGCTGGTCGCCGTCCCGTTCCTGCTCGGCGGGGGCGCCACGTCCGCCGCCGACCCGGTCGAGAGCGCCACGGCCACGGCCACCGCCACGACGACGACGACCGCGACCACCATCCGCGTCTCGGAGGACACCAACCTCGCGTCGATGGCGCCGACCGGCACGAAGCACAACCCCTTCAGGCAGCCCAAGGTCGAGCAGGCCGCGACGACCGACGACAGCGCGGCGCCGACGCCGTCGGTGTCCGAGGCGACGCCGACCAGCGGCGACACCGGCTCCACGGGCGGCTCGACGACCCCGTCGACGACCACGCCGTCCCCGTCGACGACCACGCCGTCGGACTCCCCGACGACCCCGAAGACCGACGGGAACACGAAGGCGATCCGCGTCGACCTGAGCTTCGGCGAGCCCGGCAGCTCGAAGCAGAAGGACCGCAAGGACATCGCCCGCCTGAGCGCCCTGCCGTCGGCGGACAAGCCGATCGTCATCTTCCTCGGCGTCAAGAACGACAAGAAGACCGCAGCGTTCCTCATCTCGAGCGACGCGACGGCGACGGGCGACGGCACCTGCAAGCCGTCGGCGACCAACTGCCAGACGATCGAGATGCAGGAGGGCGACTCCACCTTCCTCGACATCGATCTCGGCACGGGCGTGCGGCAGTTCCGCCTCGACGTCGACCGGGTCGGCGAGGTCGACAAGGACACGTCGGAGAAGGCGACCACGGCCCGCGCCCGCGCGTCCGTCGCCGGCCGCGCGTTCCTGCGCTCGGCGATCGAGTCCGGCGAGGTCTCGCTGTCCGGCCTGGACTTCTCGGAGAAGACCGGGACGCTGACCTCGACGCCGAAGGCGACGACGGCCGGCCCGGTCGGCCGCGGTGCCTACCGCGTGGACGTCAAGGTCGGCCGCATGGAGCGCAAGAACGTCAGCCGCCTCCAGGTGCTGCCGCAGCGCTCGCGGGCGAAGATCCTGTTCCTCGGCGTCCGCGAGGGCGGCCGCAGCGTCTCCTTCCTGAACCTCCGGCACAAGCCGGTCAAGGGCGCGACGTGCAAGCCGTCGCCCACCGACTGCGAGCGGATCACCCTCCGCCGCGGCCGCGTGGCCACCGTCGGCGGCGTGCGCGTGAAGGTCACGCGGCTCCGGCTGCGCAACCTCGCGAGCGAGACGCGCGCCGAGGCGGCCCGGGTCCGCGAGGACGAGACCGGGCGCGCGGTCGTGACCGCCCGCGACCTCGATCTGACCGATCTCGCGCTCAACCCGCTGACCGGCACGCTGGCCGCAGCGCCCCTGTAGACGGACCTCGACCGGAGCGGGCGAGTCTGTCGCTCTGCGACAGACTCGCAAGCGTAAGCCGAAGGCGTCGCCCTTATGCTGCTCCGCGTTGTCCTCTCTGCGCCTCATCACCGCCGGTGAATCCCACGGGCCCGGCCTGACCTGCATCGTCGAGGGCCTGCCCGCAGGCCTCGAGCTCGAGCGCGAGCTGCTCGACCGCGACATGGCCCGCCGGCAGCTCGGCCACGGCCGTGGCGGCCGGATGAAGATCGAGCGCGACCGCATCGACGTCACCGCGGGCGTCCGCCACGGGCGCACGCTTGGCGGTCCGATCGCGCTGCAGGTGGCGAACCGGGACTACGCCAACTGGGAGGAGCGGATGAACCCGTGGCCCGTCGAGGCGGAGATCCCCGAGGTCCACCTCCCGCGCCCCGGTCACGCCGACCTCGTCGGCACCCAGAAGTACCGGCTCAGCGACGTCCGCAACGTCCTGGAGCGCGCGAGCGCCCGTGAGACGGCCGCCCGCGTGGCAGGAGGGACGCTCGCCAAGGCGCTGCTGCGCGCCGTCGGCGTCGAGGTGCGCTCCCACGTGACCCAGATCGGGCCCGTCCTCGCACCCGCTCGCGACGAGCCGCTCGCACTCGACGACTTCGACGGCGTCGACGACGACCCCGTCCGCTGCCTGGACGCGGCCGCGAGCCAGGCGATGGTGGACCACATCACCGCCCAGCGGAAGGCGAACGAGTCGATCGGCGGCACCTGGGAGGTCGTCGTCTTCGGCCTCGTGCCAGGCCTCGGCTCGCACGTGAGCTGGGAGGAGCGCCTCGACGGGCGCCTCGCAGGCGCCGTGTGCTCGATCCAGGCCTGCAAGGGCGTGGAGTTCGGCGACGGGTTCCGCCTCGCCGCCGCGCCCGGCTCGCAGGCGCACGACGAGATCTTCCACGACGGCGACGGCTTCCACCGCACGACGAACCACGCCGGCGGCCTGGAGGGCGGGATGACGACGGGCGACCAGCTCGTGGTCCGCGCGGCGATGAAGCCGATCCCGACGCTCACGAAGCCGCTGCGGTCCGTGGACATCGACACCCTCGAGCCGGCGCAGGCGCTGCGCGAGCGCACCGACTCGTGCGTCGTGCCGGCCGCGGGGGTCGTGGGGGAGGCGATGGTCGCCTACGTGCTCGCCGACGCGTACCGGCGCAAGTTCGGCGGCGACCACATCGACGACGTGACCGAGGCCGTGGACCGCTACCGGGAGCGCATCGGGTGGCAGGTGCGGTCGTCCTCGTAGGTTTCATGGGCGCGGGCAAGACGTCCGCCGCCCGCACGCTGGATCCGGCCGCGCTCGACACCGACGCGGAGATCGAACGTCGTGCCGGGTGCGCGATCCCGGAGCTGTTCGCCCAGCGCGGCGAGGGGGAGTTCCGGGCGCTGGAGGAGCAGGTCGCGCTCGAGTTCCTCGACCGCGCGCAGCCCGGGACCCCGGTCGCGCTCGGCGGCGGCACGCTCGGCTCCGAGCGCGTGCGCAGGGCGCTGGAGGACCACGTCGTCGCCTACCTGGAGATCGACGAGGACACGGCGTGGGCGCGCGCGACGGCGGACGGCATCACGCGGCCGCTCGCGGCCGACCGCGAGCGGTTCGCGACGCTCCTGCGCGAGCGCCGGCCCGTCTACGAGGCGGCCGCCGACGCGTTCCTGTCCCAGGACGCGATCCCCGCGGCCGCGCCGGCGCTGCGCGCCCTCCGGAAGGGCACCAAGATGATCTGGAGCCCGCACCCGGTGTTCCTCGGCGACGACGCATGGCCCGAGACGCGCGACGGCGACTACCTCGTCACCGACGAGCACGTCGAGCGGCTGCACGGCGGGCGCTTCGGGACGCTGCGCCGCCACGTGATCGCGCCGGGCGAGCAGGCCAAGACGCTGGAGACGGCCGAGGCCACGTGGACCGCGATGGCCCGCGCGCGGGTCACGCGCGCCGGCCGCGTCGTCGCGCTCGGCGGCGGGGTGGTCGGCGACCTCGCGGGCTTCTGCGCCGCCACCTACCAGCGCGGGATCCCCGTCGTGCAGGTCCCGACGACGCTCGTCGCACAGGTCGACTCCGCCTACGGCGGCAAGACCGGCGTGGATCTGCCGCAGGCCAAGAACTACGTCGGCGCCTACCACCAGCCCGAGGCGGTGCACGTCGTCCCGGCGGTGCTGGAGACGCTCCCGCCGGAGGAGCGCGCCGCGGGCTACGCCGAGGTGCTCAAGACGGCGCTCATCGCGGGCGGGAGCCTCTGGGACCGCGTGGCGAGCGGCGGACCCGTCGACCGTGACGTGATCCTCGCCTGCGCCCGGACGAAGCTCGCCGTCGTCGCCGCCGACGAACGCGACGGCGGGGTCCGCCAGACCCTGAACCTGGGGCACACGGTCGGCCACGCGATCGAGACGGTCACCGAGTACGCGCGCTACCGCCACGGCGAGGCCGTGGGGCTCGGCCTGCTCGCGGCGCTGCGCCTCAGCGGCCTGCCCGGCCTCCGCGAGGAGGTCCGCGAGCTGCTGGCGGCGAACGGGCTGCCCACGCAGCTCGACCACGCCGTCGACCCGCAGGCGGTCGCGGCCGCGACGCGGGCGGACAAGAAGCGCCTCGGCGACCACACGCCCTTCGTGCTCTGCCACGGGCCCGGCGACGTGCGCCCCGGCGCCCGGATCGCCGACTCGGAGCTCCTCGCCGCCGTCAGGGAGCTGGCATGAGCGGCGCGCTGCGACGCATCGAGGTCATGCACGGCGTGAACCTCGACCAGCTCGGCCGGCGCGAGGCCGAGCACTACGGCACGGTGACGCTCTCCGAGCTCGAGCGGGTGATCTCCGGGTTCGCAGCCGAGCTGGGGCTCAGCTGCCGGTACTTCCAGACGAACGTCGAGGGCGAGTACGTCGAGCACCTGCACGACGCGCGCGACATGGCCGACGGCCTCCTCCTCAACCCGGGGGCGTGGACGCACTACTCCTGGGCGATCCACGACGCCCTCGCGATCGCGGGCCTGCCGGCGGTCGAGGTCCACCTGTCCGACGTCGACGCACGCGAGGAGTTCCGCCGCGTCTCCGTCGTCCGCGACCTCTGCATCGGCACGGTGAAGGGCAAGGGCCCGGACGGCTACCGTGACGCGCTCGCCCTCCTCAGCCAGGAGCTCGGAGCCCCATGACCAACGAACGCCCCGAGCGCGTCACGGCCGCGCTCGCCGAGCGGGAGCTCGACCTCCTGCTCGTCTCCCACCTCGTCAACGTCCGCTGGCTCACCGGCTTCACCGGCTCGTCCGGCACGGCCGTCATCGGGGTGGGTGGGGATCGCGTCACGCGCCGGTTCCTCACGGACTTCCGGTACCTCAGCCAGTCCGAGGAGCAGCTCGACGGCTCCTGGCAGCGCGAGATCGTGCAGGACCTCCTGGAGTCCGCGGTCGGCGGGCTGCCCACCGACGGCGCCGTGCGGCTCGGCTTCGACGACGACCACATGTCGGTCAAGCAGCACGCGCAAGCTCCAGCGGCTCGCGCCCGGGAACGTCGAGCTCGTCGCGCGCGGGCGGCCTCATCGAGGACCTGCGGATGGTCAAGGACGCGGAGGAGATCGCGCGCATCCGCGCCGCGGCGCTGCTCGCGGACGCCGCGCTCGAGGCCGTGCTGGGGCGCGGTCTCGCGGGGCGCACCGAGCAGGAGGTCGCCTTCGATCTCGAGACGGAGATGCGCCGCATGGGCGCCGAGGGCCCGTCGTTCCCGTCGATCGTCGCCTCGGGCGCGCACGGCGCGCTGCCGCACGCGGTTCCGCGCGACGTCGAGATCCCCGACGGCGTGCTCGTCACGATCGACTGGGGCGCGCAGCTCGACGGCTACGCCTCGGACTGCACGCGGACGTACGCGACCGGGCAGATCTCCGACGGCGACCGCGACATCTACGAGCTCGTCCAGCGCGCACAGGCGGCCGCCCTCGCGGCCGTGCGCCCCGGTCCGACGGGCAAGGAGGTCGATGCCGTCGCGCGGGAGATCATCGACGGGGCGGGCCACGCGGAGCACTTCGGCCACGGGCTCGGGCACGGGGTGGGGATGGAGGTCCACGAGGGGCCCCGGCTCTCGCGTCTGGGCGACGTCGTGCTCGCCGCGGGCCACATCGTGACGGTGGAGCCCGGCGTGTACGTGCCCGGCGACGCCGGCGTGCGGATCGAGGATCTCGTCGCGGTCACGGAGGACGGCCACGACGTGCTGTCCACGCTGTCCAAGGAGCTCACGATCGTCCACTGAGCGGCGGCGGGGCTACAGCGCCCCGGTTTCGGGCCGATGGGAACCCCATGCCCGCCGCCCGACTCGTGAAGTGGCTCGTCGCCGTGATGGCGGCGTGGCTGCTCGCGCACGAGCTGCACGTGGTGATCCCCGGGCTCGACGGATTCGGCGGCCCGCTGTTCGGCCGCTGGACGCACGTCGGCGTGATGGCCGTCGGGGCGCTCGCCGTCCTGGCCCGTGCCCTCGTCTCGCGCGAGGAACGCCTCGGGTGGATGCTCATCGGCGGTGCGCTGCTGGCCTGGACCGCGGGTGAGGCGTACTTCACGTCGGTGCTCTGGGATCTCGCCTCGCCGCCCGTCCCGTCACCCGCCGACGCCGGCTACCTGCTGTTCCCGGTCCTCGCCCTCGGCGGCATCGTCGCCCTGGCGTGTGCGCGCGTCCGCGGCGCCGACCGGCTCATGGCGGCGGACGCGGCGACCGCGGCGCTCGCCGCCGGCGCCGTCAGCGCCGCGCTCGTGTTCGGCGCGGTCGTCGGTGTCGTCGGCGGCGACCAGCTCGCGCTCGCCACGAACCTCGCGTATCCGGTCGCCGACCTGCTCCTGCTGGCGACGATCGTCGGCATCGGCGGGCTCCAGGGGTGGCGCGTGAACCGGACCTGGGGGCTGCTCGCCCTCGGTTGCCTGTGCTTCACCGTGACCGACGGCGTCTACCTCGTCCAGGTCGCCCAGGGCACGTGGATCTCCGGCGGCATCTGGGACGCCGGCTGGTGGGCGGCCGCGCCGCTCTGGGCGTACGCCGCGTGGACGCCCGCAGCGGCGCGCAGCGCCCGGATGGCACCGACGCGCTCGGCGCGCGACCTCCTCCCGCTCGGCTTCGCCGCGGTCGCCCTGGCGGTCCTCGTGACGGCGGCGGTCGAGCCGGTGAACCTCCTCGCCGTCGCGCTCGCCGCGGCCGCGCTGGTGGCGAGCATCGCGCGGCTGCACATGACGCTGCGCGCCCACACCGCGAGCCTGCACCACGCGCGGGGCGAGGCGCTGACCGACGCGCTCACCGGGCTCGGCAACCGCCGGCTGCTCGCGACGGATCTCGACGAGCGCTTCGCCGCGCTGGCCGGCGACGACGAGCTCATGCTCGTCGTCTTCGATCTCGACGGCTTCAAGCACTACAACGACGTCTTCGGCCACCCGGCCGGGGACGCGGCGCTCGTGCGCCTCGCCGCGCGTCTGCGCGACTCGGTCGGTCTCAGCGGCCGCGCGTACCGGCTCGGCGGCGACGAGTTCTGCGCGCTCCTCGGGCCCGCCGACATCGGCTGGGCCGCGCAGCTGGCCCGCTGCAGCGCCGCGCTGTCCGAGGAGGGCGACGGCTACGCGATCGGCTGCTCCCTCGGCGCGATCCTGCTTCCGGAGGAGGCGGCGGACACCACCGACGCGATGCGCCTCGCCGACCAGCGGATGTACGCGCGCAAGCAGGACGGGCGCCTGTCGGCGATCCGCCAGGCCACCGATGCGCTGCTGTGCGCCATGGCGGAGCGGTTCCCCGATCTCAGCGATCACTCCGCGGGCGTGGCCGACCTCGCGGCGACGACGGCCGGGGTGCTGGGGATGAACCGCGAGGAGGTCGAGGAGGTCCGCCGCGCTGCGGAGCTGCACGACATCGGCAAGGTCGCCATCCCGGAGACGATCCTCGCCAAGCCCGGGCCGCTGGAGCCGGGGGAGTGGACCCACATCCGGCGCCACACGGTCGTGGGCGAGCGGATCGTCGGCTCGGCGCCCGCGCTCGGCCGCGTCGCCAAGCTCGTCCGCTCGACCCACGAGCGCCACGACGGCGGCGGCTACCCCGACGGCCTCGCCGGGGACCAGATCCCGCTCGGCTCGCGGATCGTCGCGGTCTGCGACGCGTTCGACGCCATGACGCACACGCGGTCCTACCGCGAGGCGATCGACCCCGAGCTCGCCCTCGCCGAGCTGCAGCGGTGTGCCGGCGACCAGTTCGACCCGGCCGTCGTCACCGCCTTCGTGCGGGCGTGGCAGGACACCGGGCCGCGCGTCGCGCGCCCGCAGGTCGCTGCCGCCTAGGACCCTCTAGCGCCGGGACGCGCCCGGGCTGGAGGTGCGTTCGCGGCCGTAGCGGTCGCGGACGATGATGCGCTCGCCGGCGCGCCGCTCGCGGTGCGCGTGGCGCTCCGCCTCGGTCGCACTGGCGTGGAGGGAGAGAGGATGAGGCTCGCCGGGGCGGGTGACCGCCCATGCTCCGCGAGGCTCGGGTACGACCTGGATGCACTGCTCGGACATGTGGTTCCTCGGGCCAGGAGGGTGACATCAGGAGGGTAGCGCCGGGTCCCACCCATTGGGGCAGATACTGGCCCAGCCGGCGACGCCACCGGACCGAATGTCCAGTGCCTCGGGAGCCGCGTCAAGGTCTGGCCCTGACCTGACGTTGGGAACACACGTGGCTTCCGTGACGCCCCTACCCGCTCGTCGCCGCACGCATCCCCCGCGTGCACGCGTCGCCGAGGCACTCGATGCCGAGCGGGCGCGTGTCCGGGCATGGCTGCACGACACGCTCCTGCAGCAGCTCGAGTACATCGCCGCCGGCGGCTACGCCGACGACGTCGACGCCCGCGAGCTCATGCGCGTCGCGGCAGGTGCCGCGACCGAGCTGCGCGCCTATGTCGAGGGCACCCCGGCCGGCGAGGGCACGCTCGTGGAGCGGCTGCGCCGCATCATCGAGGACGAGCAGCCGCTCGTCCCGTACGAGATCAGGCTCGTGTTCGGCGAGGTCGACGGCACCGTCGACGGCGCCGAGCTCGCCGACGCCGCCCGCGAGGCGCTCACGAACGTCCGCAAGCACGCCCGCGCGAGCCAGGTGGTCGTCTCCTGCGACGTCACCGCGGGCACGGGCACCGTCGTCGTCGCCGACGACGGCATCGGCTTCGATCCCGCGAGCACCGCCCGCGGGACCGGGCTGCGGGAGAGCATCGCCGGCCGCATGGAGCGTGCCGGCGGGAGCGCCGAGATCGAGTCCGAGGCCGGCGCCGGCACCCGCGTGACCCTGAAGGTCCACACCCCGCTCCACGCCATGGAGGCAGCATGAGCGTCCTGAAGATCCGCGTCCTCCTCGTCGAGGACTTCCCGCTCGTGCGCGAGGGCGTCGCCGCCGCGCTGCGGCGCGACCCCGCGATCGTCGTGGTCGGCGAGGCCGCCAACGGCCGCGAGGGCCTGCAGCTGGCGCACGACCTGCGCCCCGACGTCGTCCTGCTCGACCTCCACATGCCCGAGCTCGGCGGGATGATGCTGCTCGAGCGCATCCGCGCGGAGCTGCCGGGCGTGCGCACGATCGTCATGACCGCCAGCGAGAAGGGCGAGCCGCTGCTCGACGCGGTCGCGGCGGGCGCCTCCGGCTACCTCACGAAGCGCGCCAGCGGCGAGGAGCTGCGCCAGGCGGTGCTCACCGTCCACGGTGGCGGCTCGGTCATCGCGCCCGCGCTCGCCGGCCACCTGCTGCGCGCGTACTCGCGCGCGTCCAGCGGCGAGAGCCCCGAGGTCCGCTCGAAGCTGACCGCCACCGAGCACGAGGTGCTGCGCCTCGTCGCCCAGGGCCTGACGGACAAGCAGATCGCCGAGCAGATCTACGTCTCCCCGCGCACGGTGCAGAACCACCTCGCGCGGATCCGGGACAAGACGGACCTGCGGCGGCGCTCCGAGCTCGCCCGCTGGGCCGTCCTGCACGCGGTCTACTAGGCCGCTCGCCTCCCCGGCGGCGATGATCTCGCCATCGGGGGCCTGACGCGACAACCGCTCAGCTGGCTGCGGCAGCACGACCGCGGCCTCGTGGCGCTGCGCCGCGCCGCGCGCACGGCGATCGCCATGCCCGCGGCCTTCGCGATCGGCAAGGAGGTCGTCGGCGACCCGATCGTGGCGGTCTTCGCCGCCTTCGGCTCGTTCGCGATGCTGCTGCTGGTCGACTTCTCCGGCTCGATGCGCCGGCGGCTCCAGGCGCAGGTCGCGCTCGCCGTCGCCGGCGCGGTGCTCGTCGTCGCCGGAGCGCTGGTGGCGGGGACCGTGTGGCTGTCGGTCGCGTCGATGGCGATCGTGGGGTTCGCCGTCCTGTTCTCGGGGGTCGTCAGCTCCGTGCTCGCGGGGGCGACGACGTCGCTCCTGCTCGCCTTCATCCTGCCCGTGAGCCTCGGCGACGTGTCCTCGCCGGTCGAGCCTCTCATCGGGTGGGGCATCGCGGCGGCCGGCTCGCTCCTCGCGATGACGCTCCTGTGGCCCACACCTGCCGCGGACCCCTTCCGGGACGCGATCGTCGGCGCGTGCCGGGGGTTGGCGGACCGCCTGCGCGGGGGCGGTGTCGACGGGGCGGACGGCGCCGTCGAGGGACTGCGCCGCGCGTACTTCGCGACGCCGTTCCGGCCCGCCGGCCTGGGAACGGCGGACCGGGCGATCCTCCGGATGGTCGACGAGCTGCAATGGCTGGACCGCGTCGCGAAGGCGATCGACGCCCGCGCCGGCGTGACCACCGCCCGGGCGGTGGAGCACGCCTCTGCGACGGTGCTCGACCGCTGCGCGGGGCTGCTGGACGGAACGGAGCGATCGCGGGACGACCTGCACGACGCCGTCGCGACGCTCGGGGACGCGCTCGCCGCGCTCGAGGCGTACGCGATGCGCAACGGCGACCCCCCGACCGCGTCCGCGCTGGACCCGTGCTTCCGCGCCCAGGAGGTCAGCTACGCCGTCTCGCAGATCGCCGCCAACGCGGAGAGCGCGGTGGCGGCCGAGCGACGCAGCTGGCTCGATCAGCTCCTCGGGCGAGCGCCGACGGGCATCCCCGACCTGCTCGCCGTGGCCGGCGAGCGCGCGGCAGCGCACCTCGACCGTCACTCGACCTGGCTGCACAACAGCCTCCGGGGCGCGGCCGCGCTGGCGGGCGCCGTGCTCGTCGCCGACGTCGTACGGGCCGAGCACGCGTTCTGGGTCGTCCTCGGGACGCTCTCGGTGCTGCGCTCCAACGCGCTGAGCACGGGCCAGAGCGTCGTGCGCGCGGTGCTCGGCACGGTCGTCGGCATCGTCGTCGGCGCGGTCATCGTGCTCGCCGTCGGCACGAACACGACGGTGCTGTGGGTGCTCCTGCCCCCGGCCATCCTCGTGACGGGCGTGGCGCCGGCGGCCATCTCGTTCGCCGCCGGCCAGGCCGCGTTCACCGTCACCGCCCTCATCCTGTTCGACCTGCTGGCGCCCGGTGGGCTGGAGACCGGCCTCATCCGGGTCGAGGACGTGGCGCTGGGCGGCGCCGTGAGCCTGGTCGTCGGGCTGCTGCTGTGGCCTCGCGGCGCGGTCCAGGTCCTCGGGACGGCGCTCGCCGAGGCGTACGTGGATGCGGCGGCGTACCTCGCCGATGCGATCCACGGAGCTGACGCGTCGACCGCCGAGGCGCTGCGGGCGGCGGGCGCGTCGCGGCGGCTGGACGACACGTTCCGCGGCTACCTCGCCGAGCGAGGCTCCAAGCCCGTCCCGCTCGAGGACGTCACGCGGCTCGTGAACGGCGTCGCCGGGATCCGGCTCCACGCCGACGCGGTGGCCGACCTCTCGCGCCGCGACGGGCCCGCCCAGCAGGACCTGGTCCGCAGCGCGGTGGACATGACGGCGTGGTTCTCGGCGCTCGCCGCGAGCCTCACCGGCAGGGGCGCGGTGCCGGGTCCGCCCGCGGAGGACGACCGGGCCCCGGGCGCGGGCGCCTCCGTGGCGACCGTGTGGGCGGCGGATCACCTCGAGGCCGTCCGCAGGATCCAGGGAGCGCTCGTCGAGCCGGCCCGCGTCGGTGACCCGCGGCTAGCCTCCTCCGGGCCGTGCAGGCCGACGCCGTCATCTTCGACCTCGACGGCGTCCTGGCCGACTCGCGGATCGCGTTCGCGCGGTGCGTGAACGCCGCGCTCGTCGCGGCGGGCGTGCCGGAGCGGCCGGCCGCCGATCTGCATCGCTACCTCGGCCCGCCGCTGCACGCGACCTTCGTCGACCTCACCGGCGACGCGTCGCTCGCGCAGGGCTGCCTCGACGCCTATCGCGCCCGCTACCGCGAGCACGCGGCGACCGAGACCACCGTCCCGGACGGGATGGCCGACGTCATCGCGGCGCTCGCCGGGCGGATGCCGCTCGCGGTCGCGACGTCCAAGCCGCTCGCGCTGAGCGCGCCGCTCCTCGACGCGCTGGGGCTGCTCGAGCACTTCGCCGTGGTCGAGGGCCCGTCGCTCGAGGCCCGCGCCGAGCCGAAGGCCGAGACGATCCGGCGCGCGCTGGGCGGCCTGCCCACCGGGGTCCGGGCGGTGATGGTCGGCGACACGCGCTTCGACGTCATCGGCGCGCACGAGCACGGGCTCGCGTGCATCGGCGTGCTGTGGGGCATCGGCTCGGAGGACGAGCTGCGCGAAGCTGGCGCGGACCTGCTCGTCGCCACGCCGGAGGACCTGCTCGCCGCGCTGGACTGAGGTAGCGTCGCGCCTCCAGGTCGGCCAGGGAGGGATCGTGGGTTCAGTCAGCAGGGTCCTCGTCGTGGGCGGCGGCATCGGCGGCCTGTCCGCGACGCTCGCGCTGCGGCGTGCCGGCGTCGAGGTCGACGTCGCCGAGATCAACCCGGAGTGGTCGGTCTACGGCGTGGGGATCATCCAGCCGGGCAACGCGCTGCGCGCCCTGGACGCACTCGGCCTGGCGAGCGAGGTCATCGCCCAGGGCTTCCCGATGGAGGGCTCGCGGTTCCACCTCGCGGACGGCACGATGCTCGCCGACCTGCCCGCCCACCGGGTCGCCGGGCCCGAGTACCCGCCGATGAACGGCATCACCCGGTCGCGCCTGCACGTCCTGCTGACGGATGCGGTCAAGGGATCGGGAGCCGACGTGCGCCTCGGCGTGACCGTGGACGCGATCGACGGCGGGCACGTCACGTTCAGCGACGGCAGCGAGGGCGACTACGACCTCGTCGTCGGCGCCGACGGCATCGGGTCGCGGGTGCGGTCGCTCGTCTTCGGCGACGAGATCCAGCCGGAGTGGACCGGCCAGGTGTGCTGGCGCGTGAACGTCCCGCGCCCACCCGATGTCCACGGGATCTGGATGTTCGTCGGGACCGACGGGAAGGCGGGCATCGTGCCGCTCGCGCCGGACCTCGCGTACGTCCTGCTCATCGAGGAGCCGCCGCCCGGCGGCGAGCGGGTCCCCGACGATCGCCTCGCGGCGACGATGCGCGAGCGCCTCGCGGAGTTCGGCGGCGTGATCGGCGAGATGCGCGACGAGCACATCCGGCGCGACGAGGACGTCGTGTTCCGCCCCGTGATGGCGGTGTTCGTGGAGCGGCCGTGGTACCGCGACCGCGTCGTGCTGATCGGGGACGCCGCGCACGCGACGTCGCCGCACGTGGGACAGGGTGCGGCGATGGCGGTCGAGGACGCGCTCGTGCTCGCCGAGGAGGTCACCGCCGACGGCCCGCTGGACGCCGCGCTCGAGCGGTTCATGGACCGCCGCTACGAGCGGTGCAGGACGATCTCCGACATCTCGCGGCAGATCGGGCGCTGGGAGCTGGAGCGCAGGCACGATGCCGACTTCGCCGGGCTGACGGTCAAGTCGATCATGGTCACCGCCGAGCCCATCTGATGTACGCGCTCGGGACGTTCGCCGATGGCGAGCGCACGTTCGCGGGCGTGGTCGCGGAGGAGCGGGTGCTCCCGGTGGACGGCACGACGCGGGAGCTGCTGGCCGACTGGGATCGCTCGCAGGAGCGTCTCGCCGCCGTGGCGGCGGGCGACGGCGACTGGCGCGACCTCGCCTCGCTGCGGGTGCTGGCGCCGGTGGAGCCCGTGCACGTCCTGCAGAGCGGCGCGAACTACCGGCGCCACGTCCTCGACATCATCCTCGCCGAGGAGCGCCAGCGCGGGACCATGGACGACGACGAGGCGCGCGCGATGGGCGAGCGGATCATGGACGAGCGCGCGGCGACCGGCGAGCCGTACGTCTTCCTCGGCGCCCCCGGCGCGATGTGCGGCGCCTTCGACGACGTCCTGCTCCCGGCCGTCGGCGAGCAGCACGACTGGGAGCTCGAGCTCGCGTGCGTCCTCGGGCCGGGCGGGACGATCGCGGGCTACACGATCGCCAACGACCTCACGACCCGCGACCTCGTCTACCGCCCCGACCTCAAGGCCATCGGCAGCGACTGGCTGCGGGCGAAGAACGCGCCGACGTTCCTGCCCGTGGGTCCGTGGATCGTCCCGGCCGCCTTCGTCGCCGACCCCATGGCGCTGCAGATCACGCTGCGGCTCAACGGGGACGTCATGCAGGACGAGTCGACGAGCGACATGATCTTCGACGTGGAGCGCCTGCGCGCGTACACGACCGCCCGGGTCGCGGTCGTCCCGGGCGACCTGCTGCTCACCGGCTCGCCCGCCGGCAACGGGATGCACCACCGCCGCTTCCTCCGACCGGGCGACGTCATGGAGTGCGAGATCACGGGTCTCGGCGCGCAGCGCAACCGCTGCGTCGCCTCGGAATAGGAGGAGGGCTGCGTCGATGCGCATCGCAACGTACGAGCACGACGGCGCGACGCGCGCCGGGATCGTCGAGGGCGACGCCGTCCGGCCGCTCGGCGACGGGACCGACCCGATCTCGCTGCTGACCATGTCGCCCGCGCAGCGCGCGTCGCTGCCGCTGGGCGCGCCGGTCGCGCTCGACGCGGTGCGCCTGCGGCCGCCGATCCGCCCGCCGGCGGTGCGCGACTTCGTCGCCTTCGAGCAGCACGTCGAGGGGATGGTGATGGTCGAGGGCGGCCCGGACGCGAAGGTGTGGGACGCCTGGTACCAGGCGCCGGCGTTCTACTTCTCCAACCCCAACGCGCTGTTCGGCACCGGCGACGACATCGAGGTGCCGCCCCGATGCCGGCTCTTCGACTACGAGCTCGAGGTGGCAGCCATCATCGGCGAGCCGGGCCGCGACCTCACCGTGGGCAACGCGCTCGAGCACATCGCCGGCTACACGATCTTCAACGACTGGTCGGGCCGCGATCTGCAGGGCTTCGACCGCAAGGCCGGGATGGGGTGGGCGAAGGGCAAGGACTTCGCGTCGACGCTCGGGCCGTGGATCGTCACCGCCGACGAGCTCGAGGAGCACCGCGACGCCGACGGCCGGCTGGATCTCGCGATGACCGTGTGGCGCAACGGCGAGCAGATGGGGACCGACTCGCTCGCGAACACGGCGTGGTCGTTCGAGCAGATGCTCGTCTACGCGTCGCGCGGCGCGACGCTCGTCCCGGGGGACGTCATCGGCTCCGGGACGTGCGGGAGCGGGTGCCTCGGGGAGCTGTGGGGGCGCAGCGGGTCGCGCGAGCCGCGGCCGCTGGAGCCCGGCGACGAGGTGACGATGGAGGTCGAGGGGATCGGCCGCATCTCCAACCGGATCGTCGCCGGGGCCGAGCCCATCGAGTACGGCGAGCCGCGCCGTCGCGGCTGACCCCGTGAGGCTGCACCTCGCCGGGGAGGACGGCTTCGAGGACGCCGCCGTCGGGCGCGTGTTCAACGGCCGCCGGCCGGACCGCCGCCCGGCGGCCGTGCTCGAGGCGTCCAGCGAGCAGGACGTGGTCGAGGGCGTCCGGCTCGCGCGCGAGCGGGGCTGGCAGGTCGCCGTGCGCTCGGGCGGGCACTCCTGGGCGGCGTGGGGCCTGCGCCGCGGGGCGCTGCTCATCGACCTGGGCGGCCTGCGCGAGCTCGACTGGGACCCGGAGGCCGAGCTGCTGCGGGCGTCGCCGTCGATGACCGGTGCGGACCTCGCGCCGTACCTCGCGGCGCGCGGGCGGATCTTCCCCGGCGGGCACTGCCCGACGGTCGGCCTCGGCGGCTTCCTGCTGCAGGGCGGCCAGGGCTGGAACGCGCGCGGATGGGGGTGGGGCGCCGAGTACGTCGAGGCGATCGACGTCGTGACCGCCGACGGTGACCTCGTGCGCGCGGACGCCACGCACCACGCCGACCTGTTCTGGGCCGCTCGGGGCGCCGGCCCCGGCTTCTTCGGCGTGGTCACGCGGTTCCACCTGCGCACGCTGCCGGCGCCGCGGGCGATGGCGCAGTCCACGTACGCGTATCCCCTGGCGCGGTTCGACGAGGTCGCGGCCTGGTACGGGGAGGTGCAGCGCTCGCTGCCGCCCAGCGTCGAGTCGGTGATGCTGACCGCGACGGTGCCCGGGCTGGGGGACGAGCCGGTCGTGCTCGTCCGCGGTGTCGCGATGGCCGACACGCCGGCGGAGGCCCGCGACGCGCTCGCGGCGAAGGAGTCCTGCCCGGCGATCGACGACGCGCTCGTCCGCGTCGTCGCGGCGCCGACCTCCCTCGAGGGCGAGTTCGTCGACCAGCTGCGCGCGAACCCCGAGGGCTGGCGCTACTCGGCCGACAACGCGTGGCTGTCGGGTCCGCCCGAGCGCTGGCTGCCGGCGATCCGGCCCGCGTTCACGACGCTGCCGAACGCGACCTCGTTCACGCTGTGGATCTCGATGGACCCCCTGCGCGAGCTGCCGGACATGGCGTTCGCGCTCCAGGCGCCGATCTACTTCGCGTCGTACGCGATCTGGGAGGACCCGGCGGACGACGACCGGCTGCGTGCGTGGCAGGCGGCGCGGATGGCGGAGATCGAGCCCGTGGCCGACGGCACGTACCTCGGCGACTCGGACTTCCTGACCAGGCGGGCGCCGTTCACGACGCCCGCGGCGATGCGGCGGCTGGGGGAGATCCGCGCCGCACGCGATCCCGACGGCCTGTTCGTCGGCCATCTCGGCCCGACCTCGGAGGAGGCACCCGCATGACCTGGACACCCCGCCGTGTGGTCACCGGCCACGACGCCGACGGCACGTCGGTCTTCCTGTCCGACGGCCCGCCGCCCGTGACGCGGACCGCGGCCGACGGCGCGGTCTTCCACGAGCTGTGGTCGACGGACGCGACCCCGGCCCCGGTCGCACCCGACGAGCCCGAGCCCACGGAGCGCGACCTGACCGTGCCGCCCGGCCCGAACGGGACGAAGATCCGCATCAACGAGATCCCGCCGGGCGCCGCGTCCCCGATGCACAGGACGGAGACGATCGACTACGGCGTCGTGCTGTCGGGCGAGATCGTGCTCGTCCTCGACGACTCCGAGACGGTGCTCCGCGCAGGCGACGTCGTGGTCCAGCGCGGCACCGACCACCGCTGGGAGAACCGCTCCGCCGAGGTCACCCGCGTGGCCTTCATCCTGATCGACGGCGCCTTCACGGACGACCTCCGCGCCCGCCTCGGCGACCCGGAGCTGATGGAGGCACCGCCGGGCGCGTGAGGTGTTGCAGTCGGGTGCTGTTCTGTGACGTGGGGGCTGGGACGCTGGGTGGGTGTGGAAGTCTGGGGTCGTCATACGACAGGAAATCGGACACGCTGGTCGCCGCGCGGGCGGCCGACGAGCTGGGGGTGGTGTGCCTCGATGAGCTGTTCGCGTGCGGGCTCACCGAGGAGGTCTCGGAGCGTGGGTCGCGGCGGGGCACCTGCACCGCATCCACCGCGGCGTCTACGCGGTCGGCCACACGGGCCTGACGCCCGAGGGCCGGTGGCTGGCGGCGGTGAAGGCCTGCGGATCGGACGGGCTGCTCAGCCACTCCGCCTTGATGATGCTGTTCGGGCTGCTGCCCGTGGAGGATCGCCTGCCGGAGGTCACCGTGCCCGCGACGGGCAGGTGCAGAGCGCCGGAGGGCGTCCGCGTGCACCGCACCCGCAGCCTGCATCCCGAGGACATCTGGCGCTACCGCGGCATCCCCACCACCTCCCCGGAGCGGCTGCTACTGGACATGGCGCCGCGGCTGGAGGACCGAGCGCTGGCGCGGATGATGAGCCGCGCGCAATCGATGCACCTGACGAACCTCGCGGCGTCTCGCCCGCCAGCTCGACCGCGCCGCCGGGCGCCCCGGCCGCGCGCGCTTCGCCCGCGTCCTGAGCACCCAGCCGCCCGCCACCCGCAGCGAGCTGGAAGACCGCGTCCACGACCTGCTCAGCGCTGCCGGCCTCACACCACCGCACGTCAACGTCCCCCTGCACCTCGACGGCCGTCGCGTCATCCCCGACTTCCGCTGGCCCGAGCACGACCTCATCGTCGAGGCCGACAGCACCCAATGGCACGACACCCCGCAGGCCAGGGCGGAGGACGCCGAACGCCAAGCCCTCCTGGAAGCCCACGGCCAACGCGTCATCCGCGTCACCTGGCACCAGGCCACCGCCCACGCCGCCCAGACCGTCCGGCGGATCTACAACGCAGGCCCCGGCACCGGCCCCCGCGCGGCCTCGAGCGCCTCGCCGATCGCGAGCACCACGTCGTCCGTCCCGGCCGGGCCGACGAGCTCCATGCCGACCGGCAGCCCGTCGCCGGTCAGGCCCGCGGGCACCGACAGCGCCGGCAGCCCGGCGCCGCTCGCGGGGTCGGTGTTGCGGACGTAGGTGGGGAAGAGGGGGAGGGTCTCGCCGGCGAGGACGACCGTCGTGTCCTCGCCGGGCGGGCGCTGGCGCACCGCGGGCAATGGCGTCGTCGGCAGCACGAGCGCCTCGACGTCGTGGTCGGCGAACGCCAGCGCGTAGAGCGACTGCAGCGCCGGGCGGTGCACGACGAGCGCGTCGCGGTACACGGCCGCGTCGATGCGCAGGTTCCAGAACTCGCGCTCGGGCTCGCCGGCGATCGCGTCGATCACCTCGCGCGCCCCGAACGGCGCGTCGTGCACGAGGAGGTACATCGCCATCTCGCGCGGCGCCTCGAACGCCGGGATCAGGAGACCCGAGCGCCGGTTGACGTCCGGCAGCGCCGAGAGGTCGACCTCGACGAGCACCGCGCCCTGCGTCGCCAGCAGGTCCAGCGTCGCCTCGGCGATCGCCGCCACGGAGGGCTCCAGGCCGAGGTAGAAGGGATCGCGCGGCACCCCGAGGCGCAGCCCCTGCAGCGACCGCGTCGCCGCGGGCTCGTCCCCGGTCACCACCGCGTCGAGCATCCGGACGTCCTGCACCGACCGTCCCAGCGGCCCCGGCGTGTCCCGCGTCGAGGAGATCGGCACGCAACCGGCTTGCGACCAGCGACCGAGCGTCGGCCGGAACCCCACGCACCCGCACAGCGCCGCGGGGATGCGGCACGAGCCGCCCGTGTCGCCACCCAGGCCGACGGGGATGAGCCCCGCCGCGACGGCCGCGGCCGTCCCGCCGCTCGAGCCGCCGGTGTGGTGGTCGAGCCGGTACGGGTTGGAGACGGGCCCGGTGTGCGCGTTGTTGGACGTCACCCCGGTGGAGAGCTCGTGGAGCGCGAGCTTGCCGGTGATCGTCGCGCCGGCCTCGCGCAGCGTGCCGACGACCGCGGCGTCGACCGGCGGCGTCCAGCCGTCGAGCCCGGGCGTCCCGGCGCCGGTCGGCATGTCCGCCGTCCCGATGGAGTCCTTGATCCCGATCGGCAGCCCGTGCAGCGGCCCACGCGACGCCTCCGGTCCCCGAGCGGCCGCGAGGACCGCGTCCCCGTCGAACGTCACGTACGCACCGAGGTGCGAGAGCCGCTCCGTCCGGCGCACGAGCGCCTCGACGTACTCCTCGAGGCCGAGCTCGCCGGAGCCCAGCATCGCCACCGCGTCGGTCGCGCCGAGCGCCGCCGCCTCCGCCTCGCCGATCGCCATGTGGCAGGACCCTATGCGAGTTCTCGCAACCCCGTGCAGCGAGAACTACTCATGTGCATCAGGTTGCCTGAGCGGAGCATCCATGGGGTGCTTCGCCCGACGCTCACGACCACGATTCCAGGCGATCTGGGAGCCGCGCGCGACGCCGCCGGCTACGCCCCGATCAGCGACTACGCCTTCCTCTCCGACTGCCGATCGTCGGCACTCGTCTCGACCGACGGGTCGATCGACTGGCTCTGCTGGCCGCGCTTCGACAGCCCGGCGATCTTCGCCGCGCTGCTGGACTCGCAGCGCGGCGGCACCTGGCGCATCCGGCCGGTCGGCGACGTCGCCGTCGAGCGCCGCTACCTGCCGCAGACCAACGTCGTCGAGACGACGTTCACCACGTCGGCGGGCACCGTCCGCCTGACCGACTGGCTGCACGTCGGCGCGCGCCAGGCGATGTGCCGCCGCCTCGAGGGCGTCAGCGGCACCGTCGAGGTCGAGATCGTCTGCGACCCACGCCCCAACTACGGCGAGCACGGCCCCGTCGCCTGGGAGCGCCGGCTCGGCTGGCTCGTCTGCGAGCTCCCCGACGGCGACACGATCGTCGCCGACGGCGTGCAGGGCACCTGCGAGCGGCGGACGATCGTCGAGGGCGACGTCCACAGCTTCTCGCTGACCCTCAACCGCCCCGGCCCGTCGGACCTCACGAACTCCCTGGACCGCACCGTCGCCCACTGGCGCGAGTGGTGCGCCGGGCTGCACCTCCCGCCGGCCCGCGCCGAGATCGTCGAGCGCTCGGCGCTCACGCTGAAGGGCCTGCAGTACCAGCCGTCCGGCGCGATCATCGCCGCCGCCACGACCTCGCTGCCCGAGTGCATCGGCGGCACCCGCAACTGGGACTACCGCTACTCCTGGCTGCGCGATGCCACGCTGACGCTCAGCGCCCTGGGCAGGGTCGGCAAGGTCGACGAGGCCCAGTCCTGGCTGGACTGGCTGAAGATGATCTCCCTGGCCTCCGGCGTCGAGGACCTCCAGATCATGTACGGCGTCGGCGGCGAGCCCGACCTGCCCGAGGCGGAGCTCTCCCACCTGGAGGGCTACCGCGCCTCCGCGCCCGTCCGCACCGGCAACGGCGCCGCGACGCAGCGCCAGATCGACACGTACGGCGAGGTCGCCGACGCGCTCTGGATGATGCGCCTGCGCTCCGACGAGCCGATGAACCCGCACCGCTGGCGCCTCATGCGCGCCCTCGCCAACCGGACGCTGCGCGAGTGGCGCGAGCCGGACGAGGGCATCTGGGAGGTCCGCGGCGAGCCGGCGCACTTCGTGCTGAGCAAGGTCATGTGCTGGGTCGCGCTGGACCGCGCGATCGCGCTGGCCGAGCTCGACGGCTACGACGACGCGAACCTCCCGCAGTGGCGCGCCGAGCGCGACGAGCTGCGCGCGGAGATCCTCGACCGCGGCTTCGATCAGGAGCTGGGCTCCTTCACGCAGTCCTACGGCTCGGGCACGCTCGACGCGTCGAACCTCATGCTCGCCACGGTCGGCTTCATCGCCCCGGACGACGCCCGGTTCGTCGGCACCGTCCGCGCGACGCAGGAGCACCTCATGCGCGGCGGCCTCGTGGACCGCTACGACGTGGGGCACACCGACGACGGCTTCGCCGGCGAGGACGAGGGCACGTTCGCGATCTGCACGCTGTGGCTGTGCAACGCGCTGCTGCAGATCGGCGATCTCCACGCGGCGCGGGAGCTCTTCGACCGCGTCGTCGGCTGCGCGAACGATCTCGGACTGCTGGCGGAGGAGCTGACGCCGGAGGGCGAGCAGCTCGGCAACTACCCCCAGGCCTACACCCACATCGCGCTGATCCTGTGCGCGTTCGCGCTGCAGGACGCGGAGGTGCCGGTCGTCACACACTGATTGGCGCGTCGGCGTTGTGGGCACGACCCGGCGGGTGAACGCGAGGCGAGCACACGGCCTGGACGGCCTGCGCGGGCTGGCCGCCCTGGGGATCCTGGTCCTGCACGTGTGGATGTACACGCAGGCGAACGACCCGACCCACAACGTGCTCGTCGATCGCGTGATCGGCGAGTTCCGGACGGGCGTGGAGCTGTTCTTCGTGCTGTCCGCGTTCCTCCTCGCCGCCCCGTGGGTCGCCGCGTCGCGCGGCGACCGCCCGGCGCCGCACCTCGGGCGCTTCGCGATCCGCCGTGCCACGCGGATCGTCCCCGGCTACCTCGTCGCGCTCATCGGCTCGCTCCTGCTCCTGCACGGCACCGGGCACCCGCGCGACATCGGCCTGGGCGACCTGCCGCTCTTCCTGCTCTTCATCCCCAACCTCGTCCCGGCGACACGCAACATGCTCGACCCGCCGATGTGGACGATGCACGTCGAGGTGAGCTTCTACCTGGCTCTCCCACTCATCGGCTGGGCGATCACGCGGCTGGCGCGCCGCTGGTCGCTGAGCGGCCCGCTCGCCCTGTGCGCCACGCTCATCGGCGCGAGCGTCGCGTGGGTCGCACTGAGCTACGCGGCCGGCTGGGAGCCCGAGGTGACGTGGACGCTGCCGACGTACCTCGGCGCCTTCGCGTGCGGGATCGGCGCCGCGATCCTCGTCCACGGCCGCACGCTGCGCCCGATCCACGCCCTGGGCCTCGTGCTCGCCGGCGGATCACTCGTCCTGCTCAACGCGATCTGGCACAGCGGGGGTCAGACAGGCGCCGCCGGGGCCATCCTCAGGGATCTCCCCGCGTCGATCGGCTTCGCGGCGATCGTCGCGGCCGTCGCGATGCGGCCGTCCCGCATCCTCGGCGTGGCGCCGCTGCGCGTGCTCGGCGCGATCTCGCTCGGCGTCTACCTGTGGCACATGCCGGTGCTGTACGCGCTCCAGGTCCACGACCTCATGCCGGAGACCTTCTGGGCCGCGCTGCCACGCGTGCTCGTCCCGGCCCTGGCGCTGGCCGGCGCCAGCTGGGTGCTCGTCGAGCGCCCGGCGCTGCGCTGGAGCGCGAGGTACACGCGGCGCTCGGGTCGCGTGAGCCCGCGGGCGCCAGGTCGCGGTGCGATGATCCCGCCCCGATGCGGCGCCTGCGGCTCGCCCTCGTCAGCCATCTGGAGTCCACGCACGTCGGGCGGGTCGTGTACGGCGCGATCATCGGCCTGGCGCTCGTCGTCGCGCTCCAGGCCCATCCGCCCGGCTCCGGCACCGTCGTCGCGCTGATCATCGGCACCGCGGTGGCGGTCGGCCTGGCCGAGCTCTACAGCGAGGTGCTCGGCACGGAGACGCGGCACGCGGCGGCGCGCGCGACACGAGGAGATCGCCGCCGCTGCTCGACGACAGCGTCGCCGTCGCGTTCGGCACCGCCTTCCCCGCCGTCTTCTTCGTCCTCGCCATGGCGAACGTCATCGACGACGACACGGCGTTCAACGTCGCGAAGTGGAGCGGCCTCGGCCTGATCGCGTTCTACGGCTACTGCGCCGGCCGGCTGGCCGGCGCAGGGACGAAGGGAGCGCTGCTCCAGGCCTTCGCCGTCGCGCTCATCGGCGGCGCGCTCATCGCGGTGAAGGCGCTACTTCACTGTACGATCCCTCAGACCGGCGACGACGGCCGCGCCAGCCCCTCCGCGAGATCGCCGTAGCCCGGGGCGATGATCGCGCCCGGCTGGGCGATCATCTCCTCGGCCACGAGCGCCTCGGTCGTGAGCATGAGCGCCGCGACCGACGCCGCGTTCTGCAGGCTCAGCCGCGTCACGCGGACCGGGTCGATGACCCCCGACTCCGTGAGGTCGCCGAACTCGCCGGTCAGCGCGTTCAGCCCGTGGGTCGCCGGCATCGCCCGGACCTGGTCGACGACGGAGTGCCCGTCGTGCCCGGCGTTCGAGGCGATCCAGTACAGCGGGTCGCTCAGCACGGAGCGCACGACGTCCACGCCCGCAGCGCGGTCGCCCTCGAGGTCGACGTCGTCCAGCGCCGTCTCCGCTCGCAGCAGCGCGGTGCCGCCGCCGGGCACGTAGCCCTCGGCCATCGCCGCGCGCGTCGCGGCCAGCGAGCCCTCGGTGCGCCGCAGGCGCTCCTTGGCCTCGACGTCGGTCGCGCCGCCGACCCGCAGGACGGCGAGCCGGCTCGACAGCCTCGCCCGGCGCTCGCGCAGGGAGTCGATGTCGCCTTCGTGCGTCGCCCGCTCCAGCTCGACCGTGATCTCGTTCAGCCGGCCGGCGACGGCGTCCTGGCTGCCGGAGCCCTCGATGAACGTCGTGGAGTCCTCGGTGACGATCACCCGGCGCGCCCGGCCCAGGTGGTGCGGCTCGACCCCTTCGAGGCTCAGGCCGGCCTCCGGCGTGATGACGCTGCCGCCGGTGAACGCGGCGAGGTCCTCGAGGTAGGCGACGCGGCGGTGCCCGAAGCCCGGGGCGCGGATCGCCGTCGCGTCCATCGTCCCGTGCCGGTTGTTCTGCACGAGCATCCCGAGCGCCGCCCCGTCGACCTTCTCGGCGAGGATGATCAGCGGCTCGGGGCGCCGCATGACCTGGCCGATCGCGCCCATGAGCTCCTGGACGGTGGAGATCGGCTGCGTCGTCATGAGGACGTAGGGGTTGTCGAGCACCGTCTCCATCCGCATGCGGTCGCGGATGAGGTAGGGCGACATGTGCCCGTTCTCGACGTGCAGGCCCTCGACGAAGTCGACGCTGACGCCGGGGAGGTCGTCCTCCTCGACGCTCACGACGCCGTCGTCGCCGACGCGGTGCAGCGCCTCGGCGACCGCGCGGCCGATCCGCTCGTCCTCCTTGGCGGCGATCGTGGCGATGTGGGTCAGCGTGTCGAGGTCGTCGATGGACCGGGCGTTGCGCAGCAGATCGGCGACGACGAGCTCCACCGCGTCCTCGATGCCCCGGCGCAGCAGCATCGGGTTGACGCCGTCGGCCAGCACGCGCATGCCCTCGCGCAGGAGCGACTGGGCGAGCAGCGTCGCCGTCGTCGTCCCGTCGCCGGTGAGGTCGGACGTCTTGGATGCGACCTCGCGGACGAGCTGCGCACCCATGTTCGCGAACTGGTCGGAGAGCTCGATCTCGCGGGCGATCGACACGCCGTCGTTCGTGATCGTGGGCGCGCCGGTGAGGCGCTCGAGGACGACGTTGCGGCCCTTGGGCCCGAGCGTGACCTTCACGGTGTCGGCCAGCTCGTCGACGCCGCGCTGCAGGCGGCGCCGTGCGTCGTCGTTGAAGCGGATCATCTTGCCCATCGGAGTGATTCCCCTCTCAGGCCGCGTCGGCGACCAGGATCCCGCGCCCCTGGAGGCGTCCCTGGTCGAGGTCCGCCATGGCGTCGTTGACGGCGTCGAGCGGGTAGCCGCTCGTGTGCAGGCTGACCTTGCCCTGCGCGGTCAGCGTCATCAGCTCGGAGAGGTCGTTGTAGGACCCCACGAGGTTGCCGATGAAGTTGATCTCCCGCGAGATGATGTCGATCGTCGGGACGTTGACGTTCTCGCCGTAGCCGATGACGTAGTACGACCCCGCCTGGCGCAGCATCGCCACGCCCTCGGGGATCACGCCGCGCTCGCCGACGAAGTCGATGATCGCCTCGGCGCCGAGGCCGTCGGTCATCTCGAGGATCGTGTCGACCTGCTTGCCGTCGGCCGCGACCGTGGTGTCCGCGCCGATCTCCCCGGCCAGCGCCCGCGCGCGCTCGGACGGGTCGACGACGATGACCTCGGCGGGCGTCATCGCCTTCAGGCACTGGATGCCGATGTGGCCCAGCCCGCCGGCGCCGATCACGACGGCGCGTGAGCCGGGGTAGAGGATCGTCGCCGCCTTCTTGACCGCGTGGTAGGCCGTGAGCCCGGCGTCCGCCAGCGCTGCGATGTCCTTCGGGTGCAGCGACGGATCGAGCTTCACGACCGACCGCGCGGTGGTCTTCAGCAGCTCGGCGAACCCCCCGTCCGTCGAGATGCCAGGGAACGTGTTGTCCGTGCAGTGCACGTCGTCGCCGGCGCGGCAGGCCCGGCACAGGCCACAGGTGACGAGCGGGTGCAGGATGACCGTGTCGCCGACGGCCACGTTGGTGACCGCGGAGCCGATCTCGTGGACCCAGCCGGCGTTCTCGTGCCCGAGGACGTAGGGCAGCTGGACGCCGCTCTTCTCGGCCCACTGGCCCTCCTGCACGTGCAGGTCGGTCCGGCACAGGCCGGCGCCGCCGATGCGCACGATGACGTCGTGCGGCCCGGTGATCTCGGGCTCGGGGATCTGCTCGACGGCGAGCGCCTCGTGGTACTTGTGCAAGCGGGCGGCGATCATGCCGCCACCTCCTCTGTGGGGTCGGGCACGCCGTGGCGGACCCGCAGCAGCGAGCGACACAGCCCGCCGTTGCTCTCCAGGCTCAGGCCGACGAGCCGCGCGCGGCGCAGCCACGTGGTCAGGTCCTCCGCCGGGATCGCCGCGCCGTCGCCGGACACGAGTGCGGGGGAGTCGGGGTCGTGTGGGAGGCCGAGCTCCGCGCGCAACGTCACGCAGCGCTCGGCATCCGCACCGGCGGGGAGGTCGGCGAGGCGCAGGGCCACCGCGTCGGCCGGGTCCATCCCCGCCTTCAGCAGCACGTCGCAGACGCGGCCCTGGCGGGCGAGCAGCGCCTTGCGCCGGAAGAGCGTGCGCAGCTCGTCCAGCGCGCCGGTCTCCTCGCCTGGGAACGCGTCGGCGAACGTGCCGCCGCCCACCAGAGCGGCGTTGATCTCCGCGCCGGTGTAGTGGTCGTCGAGGACGACCGTGACGTCGCCGACCTCGGGCAGGCGGGCGACGGCGTCACGCGCGTCGATCGCCATGAGGAAGGCGAAGTTCGGCGCGCACTGGGGTGTGGGCAGGCGCAGATGCACGTCGACGTCGCCGGCGTCCGAGGCGACGCACGAGCCGACGAAGCCGAGCGTCGTGATCGGCTCGTCGAGCTCGGGGTCGATGACGCCGGCGAGCGCCTCCAGCGCCTGCGCCTGCAGGGTCATCACGCGGCACCCTCCACGAGCTGCGCGTCGTCGCGGGCGCCCGCGCCCGGCAGGTCCATGCCCTCGGGCACCGGGATGCCGTAGAGCTTGGCGGCGTTCAGGCCCAGGATCTTGCGCTTCGCCTCGTTCGTCCAGCGCGGGTAGTCCGAGAACGAGTCGTCGGGGTAGTCCCAGCTCAGCAGACCGTCGATCTGCCACTTGGGCTCCCAGATCGCGTAGTCGCTGCCGAACAGCATCTTGTCCTCGCCGACCCAGAACAGCAGCTCGCCCATGACCTTGGCGAAGAACCGCGGGCGGGCGTGCATGAGGCCGCCGACGACGACCGACAGGCCGGCGTAGACGTTGGGCTCCTGCGTCGCCATGAAGCAGAAGTCCTCGATGCGCGGCAGCCCGACGTGCTCGACGATGAAGTTGAGGTCCGTGAAGCTCGTCGCCGCGCGGTCGACGTCGGCGACGTCGAAGGCGTCCTTGTCCAGCGGCCAGATCGTCGGCCCCTTGTGGACGTGGATGTTCTTGATGCCCAGCTCGCGGCAGAGCTCGAGGAACGGCACCGCCTCGGGATCGTCGAGCTTCCAGCCGCGCGAGCCCTCACGCCACTCGGCGGTGTAGAGCTTCACGCCCTGCAGGCCGTACTTCGCGTGGTCGGCCCGCAGCTGCTCCAGGCCGGCCTCGCCCTCGCGCGGATCCCAGCGCCCGTTGACGATGAGCTTGCCGGGGAACCGGTCCAGCAGCGCGGCGTTCTGCTCGATGTCGTTGAAGCCCTTCGTGTACCACTCCTTCAGGTACGTCGACTGGAACACGGCGTGGTCGACGCCGCCCTCCACGAAGACGTCCTTCTCGAAGTCGTCCACCGAGTACTTCTGGAAGTGCTCGAGCGTCCAGTGCGTGTCGGCCGGCCCCAGGCCCTGGTAGGCGTGGAAGCACTCGATCCAGCCCTTGGCGTACTCCTCGGCGCCGGGCACCCAGTTCTCCGGGCTCGCGTCCCAGAAGTGCAGGTGGCTGTCGACGATGAAGTACTTCTCCCCGTTCTTCTCGTACACGATCAGGCCTCCCCGACCACTTCGAGGTCGAAGCCGATGTACTCGGCCGCGTCCTCGGGGTTCGCGAACATCAGGACCCGGTCGTCGAGCACCACCATGCGGCCGTAGTGCGTCGACATGATCTCCTCGAAGTCGTCGTTGCCGAAGTCGGCCCACCCGAGGGCGTCGGCGATCTCCTGGAAGTCGAAGTCGATCTTGTTGATCCCGTCGACGCGGATCATCGACGGGAGCTCGCGGATCGTGATGTCCTTCTTGTCGGCCATCACCTGGGCCACGACGTAGCCGACCTGGTTGTTCATGAGGGTCACGCCGGCCTGGTTGGACGACGTGCGATCGGAGTGGAACTCGGTCATGCGCGGATCTCCTTCGGGACGTCGAGCGTGAGGTCTTCCAGCAGATCGGCCATGCGCGTCTTCGAGCGCTCCAGCGAGTCGTCGAAGCGCACGACGCGCTCGGAGATCTGCGACCAGATCGGCTGCATCTGCTGCGCGGCCTGCAGGCTCACCGGGATCCACTCGTCCAGCCAGCTCTGCATGAGCGCCTTGTTGGCGGCGCCGTGCTGCGGGTCGTCGGCCAGCATCCGGTACAGGGCCCTGGCACCGCGCTGCTCGCGCGCGGTGTCGGCCTCGCCCGCGCCCATGACGACCGGGGTCACGAAGTCGCCCTGCAGCGCCGCGGCCTGCATGACGAACCCGCTGCGGAACAGCTCGCCCACGAGCGGCTCGAACACGACGGCCGTCGCGAAGAAGGCCTGGCCCCAGTCGCGGATGCCGGTGAGCTTCTCGACGTTCTCGCGCGCCCCCTGCCAGATCGGGTCGTTCTGCCACGCCTCCTTGTGGGCGGCGCCGTCGAACCCGTCGATCTGCTCGGAGACCTCGAGGTTGTAGAGGATGATGTCCTGCGCGAAGCGCAGCTTGTGGACCGCGCCGAGACACAGCGCGTTGTTGATCATGTTCGTCGGCGCGTCGCGCTGGGCCGGCGTGTAGACGTGCATGCCCAGCCCCTGCTCGGCGTGCGCCCAGGCCGACACGTGGCGCTCCACGACCTTGACCCAGCCCGTGTTCCACGCGGCGTAGGCGTCCGCTGCCTTGGCGTTCGCCAGGGTCTGCGAGATCTGCCGCACCGTGTTGGAGTTGTTGCGGTAGATCGTCTGTTCCCACTCCTCGTTGGGATCCAGGAACTCGTGCCAGTTGCTCGACTTCAGCTCGGTCCACTCCTGCGGGTAGCCGGAGCTCCCGTTCGCGAACGCGTAGACCCAGCCCTGGGTCAGGTGGCGCTCGGGATCGGGCTGGACGTCGACCGTCACGTCCTCGTAGACCGACGCGCGGCGCTTGCGCGGCTCGAAGTAGTTGTACGACCGGCTGCGCGACGACGGGAACTCCTTGGCCCCGGCCTCGGCGTCGGTGAACACCGGCTTCGGGACGCTTCTCTCCGACGTCACCGTCGTGCCTTCGGGCATGGTCTTCCTCTCCTGCTCGCGGTCAGTCCGCGGTCGTCGTGAACTTGTCGAAGTAGATGCGCGACTCGGGGCAGCCCCGGCGCTCCAGCAGGGCGATCGCCGCGTCGACCATCGGCGGCGGCCCGCACAGGTAGGCGTCGACCTCGGTGAGGTCCTCCTCCATCCGGTCGACGACGTCGGTGACGAGCCCCGTCTCGCCGTCCCACTCCTCGTCGGAGAGGGCGGGGACGAACCGCAGGTCGGGCACCGACCCGCAGAGCCGCTCGAGCTCTGCGAGCTCGAACAGGTCGGCCGCGGTGCGCGCCCCGTAGTAGAAGGTCGCCGGCCGCTGCGTGCCCTTCTCGGCCATCGACCGCAGCAGCGACATGACCGGTGCCATCCCGGCCCCGCCGGCGATGAAGACGAGCCGCCTGGGGGAGGAGTCGCGCAGCGTGAAGACGCCGTAGGGGCCCGTGCAGGTCAGCTCGTCGCCGACCTTGATGCCGTGGCCGTTGGCCAGCAGCCCGGAGAAGTGCCCGCCCTCGTAGAGCTTGATCATGAACTCCAGGCGATCGGGCTCGCCGGGGGTGTTGGCCATCGAGAAGGACCGGTGCTCGCCGTCGGCGCCGGGGATCGCGATGTCCATGTACTGGCCCGCGTGGAACGTGATGCTGTCCGGGTCGCGCAGCTTGAGGACGAGGCGGCGGATGTCGTGGGTGAGGGGCTCGACGGCCTCCACCTCCGCGGTCGCCTCGACGATCGGCACGCCGCTGCGCAGCACCTCCTCGTCGTAGTTGATGAGCTCGATCTCGACGTCGGAGAGCGCGTGCGCCCGGCACAGCAGCGTGTAGCCCTCCTCCTCCTCGAAATCGGGCAGGGCGAACGTGGAGTAGCGATCGAGGTCGACCTCGCCGTCCAGGAGGAAGGACTTGCAGGCCGCGCACTGCCCCTCCTTGCAGCCGTGCATGAGCATGACCCCCTGCCGGAACGCGGCGTTGAGGATCGTCTCGTCCTCGTCGACCTCGAGCTCGATGCCGACCGGCTCGAATCGCGCGATGTGCTTGTCGCCCATGGTTGAGGACCTCGCCACCGGGGGGCACCACGGCCGGTCGGCCGCGGTGCCCGTCGGCGGAGGAGGATCAGGCGGAGGCGCCGTCCTTGGCGGGCCGGCCGGCGGGACCGCCGGCCTTGTAGTGGGCGACGTGGGCGTCGCGCTCCTCGGGCGACATCTGGTTCAGCAGCACGTTCGGGCTGTTGAGCGTCGCGCCGCGGACCTCGTCGAGCGTCCACATCTTCTTGGGGTCGAGATCCAGGTGCGGCTGCGGGATCAGCGTGTTGCCGTCGTCGCGGACGTAGCCCAGGTCCTGCATGACGTCGGCGACGTCCATGCCGTGGTAGAGCGTCTCCCACTCGCGCTTGCCGGAGAGCTTGCCCATGGACGGCGTCGGGCGCCCGTTGTACTCGGGGCGGAACGCGACGGCGTCGGTCCAGTGGCAGGTCTCCGAGCAGTAGGTGCGCACCTGGCCGTCGACCTCGTCGACGACCATGTCCTCACGGATGAGGCACGGCACCATGCACGACCAGCAGCGGTGCGGGTACTCGTAGTCGGAGAGCCCGGGCTCGAAGGCGATCGGCTTGTGGCCGTTCTTCTTCGAGAGGTCGGCGTAGCGCTCCCACCACTTGCCGTACTTGTCGTACCAGCCCGGGTACTTGTGCTCGAACCACTCGAAGTCGGTGTCGTCCATCGCGTCGATCCGCCAGTAGTTGGCGAACCAGCCGGTGGCGAAGAACTGCGCGACCTCGTGGATGTAGCCCTTGTTCCAGATGCGGTCCCACGCTTCCTCGACGAGGTCGTGCGGGATCGTCAGGCCGTACTTCTCCAGCGGGACCAGGTAGCTGCGGTAGTAGTCGTCGTAGATCCAGCGGCGCCACGACTCCGCGTAGCTGTCGCGGTCCTTGCGGCGGTCCTTCGTGCCGTACTCGATGAACGTGCCGATGGCGGCGTCCACGACGGCGTGGTTGTTCCACCAGGCGTAGCGCAGGTCGCGCTCGAGCAGCTCCCGGTTGCGCTCGTCGGCGAGCGCCATGAGGATGATCGAGTAGCCGTTGGAGATGTGGCGCGACTCGTCGGACTGCACCGAGTGGAAGACCGTCGGCAGCAGGTAGTCGCCGTTGGCCGCCGCCTCGCCGGGCATCGCGACGAAGAGCACGTTGGTGAACGCGGTCTCCGCGACGATCGTCAGGTAGACGTTGGCCGCCGTGATGGCGTCGCCGGTGATGAACCCCTCGCCGAACTGCCGGCCGATCGTCCCCGCGTAGCAGTTCGAGAACGCCTTCTCGGTGATGTCGAACCCGGCCGGGTCGATGTAGTGGTTCATGTACAGCCGCTTGAGGTTCATCTGGATCGTCGAGTGACGGACCTCGTCGATCATCTGGATGGCCAGGCCGTTGTGGACCTCGGGGTTCGGGACCGCGTTGATGGCCAGCGGCATCGCCCGTGCGGCGGAGATCTCGGGGAACGGGATGATGGAGAGGAAGAGCTTCTGCCACTCCATCCAGCGCTCCTGGACCTGCCGGAACATGTTGCCGCGGATGGCGCCGTCCATCGCGCCGAAGACGCGGTTGTCCTTCTCCTCCTCCATCGGGAAGTAGGAGCGCAGGACCTGCTTGAGCGGATCCTTCTTCGGGGCCTTCTCGAACGTGTAGTCGGTCGGGTACTTGTCGACCGGCTCCACGAAGGTCGGGTCCCAGGACAGCTCCTGGATCTTGTTGTGAGCCTTCGTGATGCTGGCTCTGCTCATGGTGAGGCTTCCTCCCCTGTCGGAACGGGTGGCTGCACAGAAGTGCGGTCTGAACGTTCGCCGGGCAGCGGCGCCCGCTCAAGAACGCCGGTGTCTTCCGAGATCGCTGGAACCGCGGGGGTGCTGAGCACCTCCGAGGCCTTGCACGCGACGTCCGTCAGCACCTCGGCGAGGGTCTCGCGCTCCGTGTCGAAGCAGCGCGAGGACATCGACAGCCCGAGGGCCGCGACGGCGCGCCCGCGGGCGTCGACGACGGGCTTGGCGAGGCAGCAGAAGTCGACGTCGAACTCCTCGCGGTCGAACGCGACCTCGCCGGCGCGGATGTCGTCGAGCTGCGCGCGCAGCCCTTCGGGCGAGACGATCGTGTGCGGCGTGTACGGCCGCAGGCCCCGCTCGATGTAGCGGTCGAGCGCGGGCGCGTCGAGCAGCGAGAGCGCGACCTTGCCGAGCGCGAGGGCGTGGGCGTTGGAGCCGATGCGGGTGCCGAGCCCGGGCATGCGCGGCATGCCCTGGCGGCCGCGGGCGAGCGGGATCACGACCTGCCCGGAGTGCGCCGCCGCGAGGTAGACCCGCTTGTGCGAGCGCTCGAAGAGCTCGTCGAGCAGTCCGCCCAGACCGGCGGGGACCTCGCGCGCCCGGTCCGGCGGCACGATGCCGGCCGCCTCGGAGGTGAGGTGGTACGCACCGCCGCGGGAGCGGACGGTGAAGCCCTCCTGGCAGAGCGTGTCGAGCAGGTTGTACGCCGTCGACGTGCTCTTCCCGAGCGCCTCGGCCACCTCGTCGGCGCGCATGCCGTCCTCGGCGTGCGCCAGGAGCGCGAGCAGGCGCAGCACGCTGCGCGCGGTGCTGACGCCACGAGACCGTGCGCCTGGAACGGGCACGGCGTGAAGGCTCTCGGCGATGCCCGGCTCCTCTCTCCTCGGAACCATCGGACCCGTCGCCCGGCTCCCCGGCCGGCCGACGAGATCAGTGCATCACTCGGGGCGTTACATGCCCGCTACACGGACGAGCGCCGGAGCGCTGCGGTCCGTGCGGCGGCGAGGCTGCGGCGCGGATCGGCGTAGTCGATCGCGGCGAGCAGGCGCTGCCATGCGACGAGGTCGTCGTCGCCGGAGGCCGTCCGGACCCACGACCAGAGGGCGTCGGCGTCGCCGGAGGTGAGGACCGCCTGGCGCAGCCAGCCCTCGAGCTCCTCGCGCTCGCCGCGGATGCCCGGGGCGTCGGAGAACGGCAGGAGCGGACCGGGGTACGCGGCCGCTGCGTCGCCGATCGCGTTGTGGCCGAGCAGCGCGCGCACGTGGCGAAGATCGCTCTCCACGTCGCAGACCAGGCCGTAGGCGTGGGGGTCGATGGCGCCGTGCAGCAGCTTGCGCAGGCGCGACATCTCGACCCGGATGCTCGCCGGGTGGCCGTCGTCGCCGTAGAGCTCGTCGCACAGCACGTCGGCGGCGACCGGCCCGCGGTGGAGGGTGAGGAGGGTGAGCAGCTCGACGTGGCGGCGGCGCAGCTGGACCGTGCGGCCGTCGAGCACGACCTCGGGCTCCGCGCCGAGGAGGCGCAGCTCGAGCACGGGCCGCACCACCCGCACGCGCTGCGCGCGCGGGCGCACGAGATAGGCGTCGCCGTCCTCGAGGGGCTCGGCGACGGCCTCGAGCCCCGACGGGAGCACGAGCGGCCCGCCGCCGACCGGGATCGTCGCCATGCCGCCGAGCGACCAGTGCTGGGTCGGGTCGAGCAGGACGCGTCCGCTGCGGGTGACGAGCGCGGCCCCGGCCGACTCCGGACGCAGCAGGTTCCCGTAGCGCGCGCGGAGGCGGTCGTCGCGCTCGCGCAGCCCGCGCTGGAGGAGCTCCTGGATCGCCCGCGCCGTGGCGACGACGACCGAGAGGCTGTGCGGGTGCACGCTGGCCATGTCGCCGGTGAGGTCGATGATCCCGAGCAGGCGCCCGGTGTCCGGATCGGTCACCGGCGCGGCGGCGCAGGTCCAGCGCTGGACGGGCTCGGTGAAGTGCTCGGCGGCGAAGACCTGCACGGCGTGATCGGCGGCGAGCGCGGTGCCGACGGCGTTCGTCCCCGCGCCGGCCTCGCTCCACAGCGCGCCCTCGACGAAGTTCATGTCGTCGGCCGCGCGGTTGCGCAGGCGCGTGTCGCCGCGGATGCTCAGCAGCATCCCGTCGGCGTCGCTGACGACGGTCAGGTGGTCGGCCTCCACCGAGGCGAGCGCCATGCACTCCTCGATGAGCGGGGCGGCGACCGCGAGCGGGTGGTCGTGCCAGAGATCGCGGACGCCCTCGAGCTCGACGACCGACGGCGCGGCCTGGCGGCCCGTCGGATCGACGCCCGCGTCGCGCGAGCGCAGCCAGGAATCGGCGATCGGGTCGCGGATCTGCGGGGTGCCGGGATCCTCGTCGTCGGTCTCGCGGCCGTCGACGAAGTCCTCCCATGCGTCGCGGAGCTCACGCGCCCGCTTCGCCGGGATCGTCGTGGCATCGACCGCTACCCAAGGGTTGTGTGACACCGGCCCGCGTCCTCCCCGCCGACCGGTCGGCCTCCAGCGATGCGGGAAGACCGACGGCTTCTTGGCAGTTGTGGCAACCCACACTAGCGTCGCCGCCGGTCGAGGTCGAATGTCGTTCACGTGAGGAGTGCTTCCGCATGTCCACCGTCTCGCAGCAGCTCCCGGCCGACGCGATCGTGACGTCCGCCCGCCGAGCCGATCCCCGTTCCGTCCGGCGATCCTGCGGTGCTGGGACTCCCCAGCTTCGTCGCCGGATCCGTGGCCCTCGGGCTGGCGCTCGTCGGCTACGTGCCCGCTGCCGCGCAGGCCAGTGCGCTGCCGATCATCCTCATGGCCACCGGTCTCGGGCTGGTCATCTCGGCGGTCTGGGCAGCCGCGCTCGGGCAGACGCTGGTCGCGTGCATCTTCGGGCTGTTCGCCGGCTTCTGGCTGAGCTACGCGGTGCTCGTGCTGGGCCTGAACCACAACTGGTTCGCGATCCCGGCCGAGGACGTGACCCGGAGCGTCGCGCTGTTCCTGATCTCGTGGGGGATCGTCATGGGCGCGCTCACCCTCGCCACGCTGCGCCTGCCGGTCGCCTTCACCGCGGTCATCGCGCTCGTCGTCCTCGCGCTCGTCCTGCTCATCTTCGGGACGCTGAACGCCGACACGACGCTGACGAAGGCCGCCGGCTGGGTGACGTTCGTGTTCGCGGCGCTGGGCCTCTACCTCTTCCTGAGCGCGGCGTCGGTCGCGACGGACGGCAAGGGGTACCCGCTGGGCCCGCCGATCGTCCGCTGAGCCCAAGTCCCTGGGAGGGCGAAGTACGCTCTTCCACGGCAATGATCAGCACGAACCAGTTCAAGAACGGCAACCACATCGACGTCGAGGGGACGATCTTCAAGATCGTCGAGTTCCAGCACGTCAAGCCCGGCAAGGGCGGCGCGTTCGTCCGGACGAAGCTGCGCCGCGCCGCCGACGGCAACGTGATCGACCGGACGTTCCGGGCGGGTGAGAAGTTCCGCGCGGTGCGCACCGAGGCGCGCAAGATGCAGTTCCTGTACGCGGACGGGACGGACGCCCACTTCATGGACACGTCCTCCTACGAGCAGATGGCGGTCCCCGAGAGCTCCGTCGCGGATGCCCTGCGCTGGACGCGCCCCAACGACGAGGTCGACGTCCTCTTCATCGACGGCGCTCCGAGCGACCTGCAGCTCCCCGCGTCGGTCGAGCTCGAGGTCACGCAGACCGAGCCGGGTCTGCGCGGCGACACCGCGTCCGGCGGCGGCACGAAGCCCGCGACGCTGGAGACCGGCGCATCCGTCAACGTGCCGCTCTTCGTCAACGTGGGCGACCGGGTGAAGGTGCAGACCTCCTCGGGCGACTACATGTCGCGCGCCTGACACCGCATCGTTGATCCACCTGGGCGGTTGAGGGCGAAGCACGTACGCGCACCCCGACTTCGACGGAACGGAATCCTGACGTCATGACCTTCAGCCGTGCTCTCGCCGCCGCGTTCGCGACGACGGCGATGCTTCTCGCGTCCGCGCCGGCCGCACCCGCGGTGACCGGCTCGCCGCTGCCCGGATCGCAGCTGCTCGTCCCGCAGCACAACACCGCGCGCGAGGCGGCCGACCGGATGCGTCGCTCGTCGCCGCAGGACGCGGCGCTGCTGGACCGCATCGCCCGCCAGCCGGTCGCGATGTGGGTCTCCGGCCAGCACGCGCGCGAGGCGTCGCACCGCGCGGCGGTCCACGCGCGCAGCAGCGGGCGGCTCCCCGTGCTCGTCGCCTACGAGATCCCCAAGCGGGACTGCCACGAGGCCGGCGCGCAGAACAGCGCGGAGTACCGCCGCTACATCACGCAGATGGCCGCGGGCCTGGGCCGCCAGCCCGCCGCGATCATCCTCGAGCCCGACGCGCTGCCGGCCATGGACTGCCTGAACCCCGCACAGCGCGCACAGCGCACGTCGCTCATGAAGTGGGCGGTGCGCCACTTCAACTCGACGACGCGCGCGGCGGTCTACATCGACGCCGGCAACCCGATCTGGAAGCGCCCCGCGACGATGACGCCGCGGCTGATCGCCGCGGGCGTGCGCGAGGCGCGCGGCTTCAGCGTCAACGTCTCGAACTTCGTCCAGACCGACCGCTCGGCCGCGTTCGCACGCGATCTCGCCGGCCGGATCGGCGGCGGCGTGAAGGCCGTGATCGACACCGGCCGCAACGGCAACGGCCCCGGCAGCGACCCGTGCAACCCGCCCGGGCGCGCGCTCGGCGCCCCGCCCACCACGCGCACCGGCGATCCCGTCGTCGACGCCCTGCTGTGGATCAAGCCCCCGGGCCAGTCCGACGGCACCTGCAACGGCGGCCCGGCGGGCGGCGTGTTCTGGGTCGACTACGCCATCGGGCTCGCGCGGAACGCGTCGTAGCCCGCAGGGGGGAGGGTGCGGTTATCCACATCCTCCTTGAGGTGTAGTCCGGTCCACACCAGAGGGTGATGACGCGCACACTTGTGAGGTCCAGGATGCGCACATGGCCCAGAGCACACACACCAGCGTCGCGAGTGCGACGATCCCCGCCGCGGCACCGCGCGACGTGCTGGCCCTGCTCACCGCCCCCGAGGCCATCGCGAGCTGGGCTCCCGTTCCGTTCGAGATCGACGAGATCGACGGCCGCCGCCTGCAGGCCGGCTCACGCGCCCGCGTGAGCGGCGGGCTGGCCGGGCGCCGCGTCGCGTTCGACGTCGACGTCCATCGCGCCGACGACGGCGGCCTGGCGCTCACGGCGGAGGGTCCCGTCGGTTTCGACGTCGAGTACCTCGTGACCGCCACGGACGCAGGCTCCGAGATCCACGCCAGTGTCTCCGTGCGCCGCGGCGACGGCCTGCTCGGCCGCGTGCTCGCGCAGGCGACCGGCGCGCTGCTGTCCGGCGGCGCCCTGGACCTCGCCCTCGGGCGCATCACCCGTGAGCTGACGGGCGACGCGGACTTCGCGCTCGCGCCGCCTAGGGGCGGCTACCCTCGCGCGGGCCCATGGCCCGTAGGACCAAACAGCGTCGGGACGCCGTCTTCGCCCTCTACCAGTCCGATCTGACCGGTCGCGGGCTCGACGATCTCCTGGGCCGCTCGTCGAGCCCGTACACCCGCGCGCTCGCCCACGCGACCGAGGACTACACCGACGAGCTCGACGTGCTCATCAGCCGGTACAGCGAGGGCTGGACGATCGATCGGATCGCTCCCCTGGAACGCGCCATCCTGCGGACCGCCCTGCTGGAGATGCTGCACCCGGACATCGTCCCCGCGGACAGGCCGATCCCGCCGGAGGGCGCGATCAGCGAGGCGGTGGAGCTCGCGAAGACGTTCGCGGGCGCGCAGTCGCCGGGCTTCGTGAACGGCATCCTCGCGGCGGTGCTGCGCGAGATGAGCCAGACTGCAGGCGAGGAATGACCGACGACACCGCGGCAGACGCGCTGGACCCGCTCATCGAGCGCCTGGAGCGCGCGGCGGAGCAGCTGCGCTCCGGCGACCTGAGCCCGGACGCCGCGGCGAGCCTCGTCGAGGACTGCGCCGGGCTGGCCGCGCAGGCGGCCGCCGAGCTCGAGCGCCGGGCCCGCGCGGCGGCGACCGAGCCGCTGCCCGGGCAGGACACCCTCTTGTAGATGGGGTACCCGGACGAGCTGCGCCTCGAGGTGGAGCGCTACCTCGAGGACCTGCGCTTCACCGACGACCCGCTCACCGACGGGCTCCAGGAGGCGATGCGCTACTCGCTGCTGGCGGGGGGCAAGCGCGTCCGGCCGGTGCTCACGCTCGCCACCGCCCGCGCGATCGGCCGGGACTCCCACGAGCTCCTCCCGCTCGCCGCCGCGATCGAGCTCATCCACACCTACTCGCTCATCCACGACGACCTCCCGGCGATGGACGACGACGACCTGCGCCGCGGCCGCCCGACGAACCACAAGGTGTTCGGCGAGGACGTCGCGATCCTGGCCGGCGACGGGCTCTACGCGGAGGCGTTCCGGCACGTCCTGACGCGCCAGGCCGGTGACCCGGCCGGCCTCCTGGCCGCCCTCGCCGAACTGGCGACGGCCACGGGCGTCACGGGGATGGTCGGCGGCCAGTACATCGACGTCGCGGGCCGGGCGGCGCCGGGTCCCGAGGGCCTGCGGCGCCTGCACGAGCTGAAGACGGGGCGGCTGATCGGGGCGTCCGTGGTGTGCGTACTGCTCCTGGCGGGCGCAGGCGAGACCGCTACAGTCGCCTACCGTCGTTTTGCAGGCGAGCTCGGAGTGCTCTTCCAGATCGTGGACGACATCCTCGACGTGACCGGGACGGACGCCGATCTCGGCAAGCCCCATGGCAGTGACGAGCGTCACGGACGCAGGACGTACGTCTCGGAGTACGGTCTCGACGGCGCACGCGAACTGGCAGCAGCGTCGCACGCGCAGGCCCGCGAGCGCCTCGAGCAGGCGGCGGGCGGCGCCGCGACGGAGCTCGAGCAGATCACCGACTTCATCTTCACCCGCACCTCATGACCCCGCGCCTCCTCGACCGCATCGACCGCCCGCAGGACCTGCACGCCCTGAGCGAGGAGCAGCTCGCCCAGGTCGCGGAGGAGGTCCGCGGCCACATCATCGACACGGTCGGCGAGATCGGCGGCCACTTCGGCGCCAACCTCGGCACGTGCGAGCTGGCCGTCGCGCTGCACTCGCTGATGGACTCGCCGCGCGACAAGATCCTCTGGGACGTCGGCCACCAGGCGTACCCGCACAAGATCCTCACGGGCCGGCGCGACCAGCTCGCGACGATCCGCCAGTACGAGGGCCTCGCGCCGTTCTGCTCGATCGCCGAGAGCGAGCACGACATCATGGGCGCCGGGCACGCGTCGACCGCGATCGGCTATGCGGTGGGCCTCAAGGAGGCCATGCGGCTGCGCGGCGAGACGGACGCGGGCAAGGTCGTCGCCGTCGTCGGTGACGGCGCCATGACCGGCGGCGTCGCGTTCGAGGCGATCCACCACGCCGGCGGGCTCGGGACGCCGATCGTCGTCGTGCTCAACGACAACGGCATGTCGATCGCGCCGAACGTCGGCGCGCTCTCGCGCTACTTCAACCGCGTCCGGCTCAACCCGAAGCTCTGGCACGCCCGCGAGGGCGTCGAGGGTCGCCTCGTCGACCTTCCGCTCGCCGGCCCGGCGTTCGAGCGTCTCGGGCCGCAGCTCAAGGAGTCGATCAAGGCGTTCTGGGCCCCTGGGCTCCTCTGGGAGGAGCTCGACTGGGCGTACACCGGCGTCATCGACGGCCACGACGTCCGTGCGCTGCGGGTCGCGCTGTCCAAGGCGCTGGCGGCCGACCGCCCCGTCGTCGTCCACATCGCGACGGTCAAGGGCCGCGGGTTCGCCCCCGCCGAGGAGGGCGGCCTGGCCGGCATGGAGCAGTGGCACGCCGCCAAGCCCGGCTCCGTCGTCGATCGCGCGCCGGCCCCGAAGCCGCGGATCAGCAAGACGGCGAACGGGCCCGCGCCGAAGCTGCAGTACACGCAGGTCTTCGGCCAGTCGCTCGTCGCGGAGGCGCGCCGCGACCCCCGCGTCGTCGGCATCACGGCCGCGATGAACTCCGGCACCGGCCTCTCGCTGCTGCAGGAGGCGCTGCCCGACCGCTACTTCGACGTCGGCATCGCCGAGCAGCACGCCCTGCTGCTCGCCGCCGGCATGGCGCTCGAGGGCGCCAAGCCCGTCGCGGCGATCTACTCGACCTTCCTGCAGCGGGCCTTCGACCAGATCGTCCACGACGTCTGCCTGCAGCACCTCAACGTCGTCCTCGCCATGGACCGCGCCGGCCTCGTCGGCGACGACGGCCCGACGCACCACGGCGCGTTCGACATCGCCTACCTGCGCGCGCTGCCGAACATCACGCTCATGGCGCCGCGCGACGAGGCGATGCTCGTCCACATGCTGCACACCGCCCTGGCCTGGGACCACGGTCCCGTCGGCCTGCGCTACCCGCGCGGCGAGGGCGTGGGCGTCCCGCTCCCCGACGAGCCGGTGGTGCTGGAGATCGGGACGGGGGAGATCCTGCGCGAGGGTGCCGGGCGCGTCGCGATCGTCGGCTACGGCAGCGGCGTCGCGAAGGGCCTGGAGGCGGCCGAGGAGCTGGCCACGCGCGGCATCGAGGTGACCGTCGCCGACGCCCGGTTCGCGAAGCCGCTCGACGCGCGCCTGCTCGCCGACCTGGCCGCCGAGCACGAGCTGCTCGTCACGGTCGAGGAGGGCGTGCTCGCAGGCGGCTTCGGCAGCGCTGTGTGGGAGACGCTGGGCGACGGCGGGGCGGTCGCGCCGCGCATCCTGCGGATCGGGCTGCCCGACCGCTACATCACGCACGGCAAGCCCGCCCTGCTGCACGCCGAGGTCGGCTTCACCGGGCCTCGCATCGCCGAGCGCATCGAGGCCGCGGTGTCCGATCCGCGCTCGGCCCTCGCCGGTCTCTAGACGCCCCGTCGGTACACGGGCTGCATCCCGACGGCGGTGAGGCGCCATCCGGCGCCCGTCCGGCGCGCCGCGAGCTCGTAGCGCCCGCCCGTCGCGCCGTCGTCCGCGAACGTCGCGGTGACGGCGGCGCCGATCGTCGCCTCGTCGCCGTCGAGGTCGACGAGGACGTTCGTGATCTGGTGGAGCGTCGGGACGTCGTGGTTCGCGCGCGCCTGCGCCGCGACGGCCTCGCGGCCCTCGGCGCGGCCGCCGGGGGTGGTGGCGGTGACGTCGGCTGCGAGGACGTCGGTGGCGTCGCTCTCGGCGCCGGTGTCCAGCCAGCGCCCGAGGCGGGCGACGAGGTCGGTGAGCTCGGCACGGTCGGAGAGCTGCTCGAGGGTCGGCACGGTGGGCCTCCAGAGAGTCGTTGGTGTCACCAACGGTAGCGCATGATCGTTGGGTATGCCAACGTTCTGGGCATGGACGAGGGCGACGCCCCACGGCGCCTGCGCGCGCTGCCGAGCTGGCTGCTGGCCCGGACCGCCCTGCTGGGGGCGCGGACGGTCACGGCACACCTGGAGGAGGCGGGGATGCGGCGCGCGCACTACGCGCTGCTGGTGGCCCTGCGCGAGGACGGACCGGCGAGCCAGGCGGCGCTGGGCCGGCGGCTGGCCGCGGATCGCAGCGACATGCACCGGACGGTGGGCGAGCTGGAGTCCCGCGGCCTGATCGCGCGTGAGCCCGATCCGGATGACCGGCGTCGCAACCTCGTGACGCTCACGGCGCTCGGCACCCAGGCCGTCGAGGACGTCGACGTGCGCGTGGATGCGGCGCAGGCGGAGCTGCTGGCGCCGCTCTCCGCGGACGAGCGTGACGAGCTCGTGAGGCTGCTCTCCCGGGTCCTCGACCGAGGCTAGAAATCAGAACGGCCCGCCGAGGGTCACCCCGACCCGGCAGAAGACGAAGTCTTCTGCCAATGCTCGCGAAGCGAGCACAAAATCAGAACGGCCCGCCGAAGCGGGCCGTCCTGGGGGAGGAGAGATACTGCTATGTGATGGGTCTGTCTCTGTTGGGTCGATGAGGGAAGTTCGTGTGCTGCTGGCCTCTGGGAGGCGCTCACCGAGCCGACGTCAAGCAATATGCCCGATGCACGCGCATAGACGTGTGATGTCGATCACAGGCGCGGCGTCAGTACCTTTCCTGGCACCGTGCAACGGGTCCGGCTCGACACGCTCCTCGCCGAGCGAGGCCTGTTCTCCTCCCGTGCACGGGCGGCGGCTTCCGTGCTGGCGGGCGAGGTGCGCCTGGGACCCGGCCGCGAGCGGGCGGCGAAGCCGGGGCAGATGGTCGCGACCGACGTCGACGTCGCCGTCGACGACCGCCCGCGCTACGTCTCGCGGGGCGGGACGAAGCTCGCCAACGCGCTCGACGCCCTCGGCCTCGACGTCGCCGATCGCCAGGCGCTCGACGCCGGCGCCTCGACGGGCGGGTTCACCGACGTGCTGCTGCAGCGCGGCGCGCATCACGTCGTCGCGGTCGACGTCGCCTACGGCGAGCTCGACTGGGGACTGCGCAACGACGACCGTGTCACCGTCCTCGAGCGCACGAACGTCCGTGCGCTGAGCCCGTCCGACCTGCCCTACGCCCCCGATCTGCTCGTCGCCGACCTCTCCTTCATCTCGCTGCGCAAGGTGCTGCCCGCGCTCCTGGGCTGCATGGCGCCGCGGTTCGACGCGCTCGTGATGGTCAAGCCGCAGTTCGAGGTGGGGAAGGGGCGCGTCGGGGGCGGTGGCGTGGTCCGGGAGCCGGCCGACCGGCGCTGGTCGCTCGTCGCCGTCGGGACCGCCGCGCAGGAGCTGGGTGCGTCCGTCCTGGCGTTCGCGTCGTCGGGACTGCCCGGGCCGAAGGGCAACCGGGAGACGTTCGCCTGGCTCGCCGAGGGCGGCCGGGAGGGCGCGGTCGGGGACGTCGAGGCCGCCGCCGCGGAGGTCGAGCCGTCGTGAGCGCTTGCGCCCGCGTCACCGTGCTCACCCACCAGCGCCCGGTGCAGACCGCGGAGGCGATGCGGCAGCTCATCGCCGATGCGCGCAGGGAGGGCGTCGAGCTGCGCTTCGATCCCGAGGAGGCCGCCAAGCACGCGGTGACGGCCGAGGACGGCGTCGTCGTCACCGACGCGACCGTCCTGCCCGACGTGGACCTGTGCATCGCGCTCGGCGGCGACGGCACGATCCTGCGCGCGCTGCGGACGTACGCCCGCACGAGCGTGCCCGTCTTCGCGGTGAACTTCGGCGAGGTCGGCTTCCTCGCCACCGTCGACCCCGACGAGATGACCGAGGGCTTCACGCGGGCGTTCCGTGGGGAGTTCGAGCGGCTCGACCTCCCGGCGATCGACGTGCGCATCGGCCCGCGCTCGCACCTCGCGTTCAACGACGTCTCGCTGCACCGGCGCATGGGCGACCGGGTCGCGGAGCTGTCGTACTTCCTCGACGGCGAGGAGGTCGGCTCGGTGCGCTGCGACGGGATCGTGGTCTGCACGCCCGCCGGCTCGACGGGCTACAACCTCGCCAACGGCGGGCCGGTCATGGCCTGGGGCGTGGAGGGCTTCGGGGTGTCGTTCATCGCGCCGCACTCGCTCGCGGCCCGGTCGCTGGTGGTCGCGCCCGACGACGGCCTGCGGATCCTCAGCCGGTCGGAGCACGGCGTGGACCTCTCGGTCGACGGGCGCCCTGCGGGCGCGCTCGAGCCGGGCACCGAGCTGCAGGCCCGGTTCGTCTCAGACGCGGCGGTCCTGGCGCAGCAGCCCGGGACGTCCTTCTACCGCAGGCTGCGGGAGAAGTTCGGCCGCCTCTCTCGCTAGCTGTGACAAGTGTGTTGCAGACGGGGCTGATCCGTCGGGGCGCGCTGGTAGACCATCGGGTGTGCTCCACGAGCTCCGGGTCGAGAACCTCCTGCTGATCGAGAAGGCCGAGCTGCGTCTCGCGCCAGGGCTCAACGTCCTGACGGGGGAGACCGGCGCCGGCAAGACCGTGCTGGCCCATGCGCTCGATCTGCTGCTCGGCGGCCGTGCGAAGCCGGGCATCGTCCGGCCCGGCGCCAAGGAGGCGTACGTCGAGGGCGTCTTCGAGCTGCCGGACGCATTGCGCGGCGAGCTGGGCGAGCGCCTGCCGGAGGACGCGGAGGAGGTCGTCCTCGCGCGCCGCGTCAGCGCCGAGGGTCGCACGCGCGCGCTCGTCAACGGCCGCTCCGCCTCGCTGACCGATCTGCGCGAGCTCGCCGAGCCGCTCATCGCCTTCTACGGGCAGCACGAGCACCGCAGGCTCACGCTCGCCTCCTCCCAGCTCGAGGTGCTCGACGCCGCCTGCGGGCCCGAGCAGGCAGCGCGGCGCACGGCGGCCGCCGCCGCACATGCGGAGGTCCGCGCGCTCGAGGGCGCGCTGGACGACCTGCGCGAGCGCGCCGCCGGGCGCGAGCGCGAGCTCGACCTCCTCGAGTACGAGCTGCGGGAGATCGAGGAGGCCGATCCGAGCGAGGCCGAGGACGCGTCCCTGCGGGTCGAGCGCGACCGCCTGCGGCACGTCGAGTCGCTGCGCGCCGCCGCTCTCATGGCCGTGGGCGCCGTGGCCGGGGATGCCGACGGGGGCGACGGCGGGGCGGGCGCTGCGCTGGGCGCGGCCGCCCGCGAGCTGGACGCGCTCGAGGGCGTCGACGGCGAGCTGGACGGGCTGGCGGTCCGCTGGCGCTCGCTCGTCGTGGAGGCGGAGGATCTCGCGGCCGAGATGCGCGGCTACGCCGAGGGGCTCGACGCCGAGCCAGGGCGGCTTGACGTCGTCGAGGAGCGCCTCGCGGTGCTCGAGCGCCTCGCACGCAAGCACGGCGGGACGGTCGCGGCCGTGCTCGCCCACGCCGACGCGTGCCGGACGCGGCGCGATGAGCTGCTGGGCGCCGAGGAGGCGCTCGAGGATGCGTCCGCGGGCCTGGAGCGCGCCCGCGCGGAGCTCGACCGGCTCGCGCTCGAGCTGCGCGAGGAGCGGCTCGCGACCGCGCCGCGGCTCGCCGCGGAGGTCCGTGAGCGGCTCGAGGCGCTGGCGATGGAGGGCGCGGCGTTCGAGATCGAGCTCGCCGAGCGCGATGCCGGGCCCACGGGGGCCGACGCCGTCGAGTTCCTCATCGCGCCGAACGCCGGCGTCCCCGCGGCCCCGCTGCGGGAGACCGCGTCGGGCGGCGAGCTGTCGCGGGTGATGCTCGCGATCATGGCCGCCCGCGCGGAGGCCGGAGGCCCCGCCGAGGGGGGCGCGACGCTCGTGTTCGACGAGGTCGACGCCGGCATCGGGGGCCAGACGGCACGCGCGGTGGGCGAGCAGCTGCGCGCGCTCGCCGAGCGTGGGCAGGTCGTGTGCATCACGCACCTCCCGCAGGTCGCCTCGATGGCCGACCGTCACTTCTCGATCGCGAAGGATCCGTCCACCGCTCCCGCGCTCACGACCGTCGCCGAGCTGTCCGACCCCGAGGTGGTCGCGGAGCTCGTGCGGATGCTGGGCGCCGACGAGCGGGACGACGGCGCGCGACGCCACGCCGAAGAGCTGCTGCGAGCGGCGTAGTGGCACGCCTCGTCCGCGTCCGGCGCTACCGTCCGTCTCAATCGGCCGAGCTCTACCACCCGGAGAAGCCCCCCGCATGACCGATCGCCCCAAGACCCGCTTCATCTTCATCACCGGGGGTGTCGTGTCCTCGCTCGGCAAGGGCATCGCCGCCGCGTCGATCGGCCGCCTCCTGGTGGCCCGCGGGTTGTCGGTCGGCCTCCAGAAGTTCGATCCCTACATCAACATCGATCCCGGGACGATGTCGCCGTACCAGCACGGCGAGGTGTTCGTCACCGAGGACGGCGCGGAGACCGATCTCGACCTCGGCCACTACGAGCGCTTCACGGACGCGAACACGTCGCGGGCGTCGAACGTCACGGCCGGCGGGATCTACAACTCGGTCATCCGGCGCGAGCGCCGGGGCGACTACCTGGGCGCCACGGTCCAGGTCGTCCCGCACATCACCGACGAGATCAAGCAGCGGGTGCGTCTCATCGGCGAGACGAGCGACGTCGACGTCGTGATCACGGAGATCGGCGGCACGGTGGGCGACATCGAGTCGCTGCCGTTCCTCGAGGCGATCCGGCAGTTCCCCGTCGACGTCGGACGACGCAACTGCATGTACATCCACCTCACGCTCGTGCCGTACATCGGCCACGCCGGCGAGCTGAAGACGAAGCCGACGCAGCACTCGGTCAACGAGCTGCGGCGCATCGGCATCCAGCCGGACATGCTGCTCTGCCGCTCCGAGGGCGGGCTCGACCTCGACATCCGCAAGAAGATCGCGCTGTTCGCGTCGCTGCCGGTCGAGGCGGTCGGCTCGGCGAAGGACGTCGACAACATCTACAAGGTCCCGCTCAACTACCGCGACGAGGACATCGACGACTTCATCTGCGAGCACTTCGGGTTCGACGTGCCGGAGGCGGAGCTCGGCGGCTGGGAGTCGACGGTCGAGCGCGCGGACGCCGCGCAGCGCACGCTGCGCATCGCGCTCGTCGGCAAGTACGTCCAGCTCGAGGACGCCTACCTGTCGGTGTCGGAGTCGCTGCGCCATGCGGGCTTCCAGCACGGGTTCAAGATCGACGTCGAGTGGGTCGACTCCGAGACGCTGTCCGACGACGACGAGGCGGCACGCCGCCTCGCGGGCGCCGACGGCATCCTCGTGCCCGGCGGCTTCGGCGGCCGGGGGATCGAGGGGAAGATCCGCGCGATCCGCGTCGCCCGTGAGCGGCGGATCCCGTTCCTCGGGATCTGCCTGGGCATGCAGCTCGCGGTGTGCGAGTTCGCCCGCCACGTGGCCGACATGGAGGGCGCGAACTCCACGGAGTTCGACCCCGAGACGCCGCATCCCGTCATCGACCTCCTGCCCGAGCAGAAGGAGGTCTCCGATCTCGGCGGCACGATGCGCCTGGGGGCCGACCCGATCAAGCTGCACGCCGACACGCGGGCGCGCGAGCTCTACGACGAGGCCGTCATCTACGAGCGCCACCGTCATCGCTACGAGGTCAACCTCTTCCTGCGCAAGCGCCTGGAGGCCGCCGGCCTGAGGGTGTCCGGCACGTCGCCGGACGAGCGGCTCGTCGAGGTCATCGAGCTCGACGACCATCCGTTCTTCGTGGCGTCGCAGTACCACCCGGAGTTCAAGTCGCGGCCCGAGCGGCCCGCGCCGCTGTTCCGCGAGTTCGTCGGATCGGCCGGCGAGCGCGCCGGCCGGACCGAGCGCACCGTGCCGGAGAACGAGCCCGCAGCCTCGCGGCTGTGAGGCTGAGCTGAGTTGCGCCCCGCGTCGGAGGCGGAGCGCCGCCGGCTGAACGAGACGTTCGCCGCCCTCTGCGCGATCGCGAGCCCCTCGGGCAGCGAGCGCGCGTGCGCGGACGCCGTGATCGCGTACCTGCGCGAGATCGGCCTCGACGCGACCGAGGACGACACGAGCGCCGAGACCGGCGCGGACTGCGGCAACCTCCTGGTCCGCATCCCGTCACGGCGCGAGGGCGCGCCGACCATCCTGCTCGCCGCGCACATGGACACGGTCGCGGTGGCGGGGCCGATCGAGCCGGTCGTCGAGGAGGGGCTGTGGATCAACCGCCACGACGCGATCCTCGGTGCCGACAACAAGCTCGCGGTGGCGGTGCTCGTGGAGCTCGCACGCCGGGTCGCCGTCGAGGGGTCGCCCGTCGGCCTGGAGCTCGTCTTCACCACCGGCGAGGAGGTCGGGCTCAAGGGCGCGCGGGCGTTCGACACCTCGACCCTCCAGAGCACGCGCGGCTTCGTGTTCGACAACGCGCAGCCGATCGGCGCGATCGTCGTCGCCTCGCCGACGCACTTCCGCTTCGGGGCGACGTTCCACGGCATCGCCGCGCACGCCGGGGTGCGCCCGGAGGCCGGCCGGTCGGCGGTGCACGCGGCGGCGAAGGCCGTCGCCGCGATGCCGTCCGGCCGGATCGACGCCGAGACGACGGCGAACGTCGCGAGCATCCGCGGCGGCACGGAGTCCTCGACGAACATCGTCCCCGACCGCTGCACGATCACCGGCGAGTGCCGCTCGCTCGACGACGCGCGCGCGGAGGCGACGCTCGCCGCGATCGTCGACGCCATCCACGACGCCGCGAACGACCCCGCCAACCCGGTCGACGTCGACGTGACGAGCGAGCGTCACTTCCGCGGGTTCCGGCTGCGCCCGGGCGACCCGGTCGTCGCCGCGGCGGAGCGCGCCCTGCGCGCCTGCGGCCACACGCCCGAGCTCATCCCGACCGGCGGCGCGTCGGACGCGAACGCCTTCATCGCCCACGGCCTGCCCGTCGTCAACCTCGCCAACGGGACCGAGCGCAACCACCAGCCCGACGAGCGCGTCTCCGTCCAGGCGCTCGAGGAGATGCTCGACGTCGCGTTCGCGCTGCTGGATGCGTCCGCCGAGGAGGATCCGATCTGACATGCCGAGCTTCGAGCGCATCGACAACGAGACCGTCTACGAGGGCCGCATCTTCGACGTCGTGAAGGCGAGGTTCCGCCACGCGGACGGCGACGAGGTCGAGCGCGACTTCGTCGAGCACGGCGGCGCCGTCGGGATCGTCGTCCACGACGACGAGCACCTCTGGCTCGTGCGCCAGCCGCGCGAGGCGATCATGCGCGACGACGTCCTCGAGATCCCGGCCGGCCGCCTGGACGTCGAGGGCGAGGCGCCCGAGGACGCCGCCAAGCGCGAGCTCGCGGAGGAGCTCGGCCTCGCGGCCGACCGGTGGTCGCACATGACGACCTACTACACGAGCGCCGGGTTCACGAACGAGGAGGTCCACCTCTACCTCGCGACGGGCCTGCGGGAGGTCGAGCAGCCCGAGACGGACGAGGACGAGCGCATCGAGATCGTCCGCTGGCCGCTCGCGGACCTCGACGGCGCCATCGACGCCTGCGTCGACGCGAAGACCCTCATCGGGCTCCTCCTGCTGCGCCGTACGACCCGAGGCGCCCCTGAACGGCGCGTTGCGCCGGGAGGCCGCCGTGGCGCCGCCGCGAAGAACCCGCGTGTGACGGCCACGACCGACCCCCCGGCGCTCGAGCCCGGCGGCGACATGTCCACGCGGATCCTGGACTTCCTCGCCTACCTGGAGTTCGAGCGCGGGCTCTCGCGCAACACGCTCGAGGCCTACCGGACCGACCTGCTGCAACTGGGAGAGCACCTGCGCCGGCGGGGGGTCGATCCGGCCGAGGCGACCCACGAGGACCTGGCGTCGTTCCTCACCGACCTGGCGAAGGGCAGCGAGGACCGCCCCGCGGTCGCGCCCGCGACGCTGCAGCGCAAGACCGCCTGCCTGCGGTCCTTCTACCGGCACCTGCGCCGCGAGGGGGTCATCGAGCACGACCCGACGTCCGATCTGCGCGCGCCGCGACGGAGCCAGAAGCTGCCGCAGGTCCTCACGCGGGGCGAGGTCGCACGGCTCCTCGGCACCCCGAAGGGCACGACGCCCGCGGCGCTGCGCGACCGCGCGCTGCTGGAGCTCATGTACGCCTGCGGGCTGCGCGCGAGCGAGGCGATCGACCTCGAGGTCGGAGACCTGGACCTGCGCGTCGCGGTGCTGCGCGCCCGCGGCAAGGGCAGCAAGGAGCGCCTCGTCCCCGTCGGGCGCGAGGCGATCGCCGCCGTGCGCGCGTACCTCGAGCGCGGCCGCCCTGCGCTCGTCGGGCTGCGCGACGAGCGTCACCTCTTCCTCAACCAGCGCGGCAGCGGCCTCACCCGCCAGGGGCTCTACAAGATCGTCCAGCGCCACGCCCGCGCGGCGGGTCTCGACGACCGCATGAGCCCGCACACGCTGCGCCACACCTTCGCCACGCATCTCCTCGCGGGCGGCTGCGATCTGCGCTCCCTGCAGGAGATGCTCGGGCACGCAGACATCGCGACGACGCAGATCTACACGCACCTCTCCGCCGAGCGGCTGAAGGACGTGTATTTCGCAGCACATCCCCGCGCGCGTTCCGCCTAGCGCGCGGCCCGGGGGATGTGCCCGCACCCGCGCGCACGCGCGGGCTGAGCGACTGGCATCATCCGCGGCCATGCGCCGCGCCTTCGTGGTCGTGATCGACGCCTGCGGCGCCGGTGAGCTGCCCGACGCAGCGGACTACGGCGACGCGGGGTCCAACACGCTCAAGCACCTCGCCGAGGCGGTCGGCGGCCTGCGCCTGCCGACGCTGCAGCGGCTCGGGCTCGGGTCGATCACGGAGATCGCGGGCGTCGCGCCGGCGGTGGACCCGGCCGTGCACGGGCGCATCGGCGCGCAGGGCCCGGGCAAGGAGTCCGTCACCGGCCACTGGGAGCTCATGGGGGCGATCCCCACGACCCGGCTGCCGACGTACCCGGAGGGCTTCCCGCCCGACGTCGTCGCCGAGCTCGAGCGGGTGACCGGCCACACGTTCCTGTGCAACCGGCCCTACAACGGCATCGCGGTGATCGAGGCGTTCGCGGACGAGCACCTGCGCACCGGTTCGCTCATCCTCTACACCTCCCAGGACTCCGTGCTGCAGCTCGCGGCGCACACGAGCGTCCTCAGCGAGGCCGAGCTCGTCGACGTGTGCCGCGCCGCCCGCGAGGTGATGCGCGGCGAGCACGCAGCGGGCCGGGTCATCGCCCGGCCGTTCGACGGCGGGCCGGGGACCTGGCGGCGCACGGAGGGCCGCAAGGACCTGTCGCTCACGCCGCCGTCGCGGTCCTACCTCGACGTGCTGACGGACGGGGGCATCCCGGTCCACGCGGTCGGCAAGATCCGCGACCTCTTCGCGGGCGTCGGGATCACCGAGAGCCATCCGGGGGCGACGAACGCCATCGCGCTGGCGTCGACCTCAGCGCTGATCGACGGCATGGGGCACGGCCTGGGGTTCACGAACCTCGTCGAGACCGACCAGATGTACGGGCACCGCAAGGACGTCGAGGGCTTCGCCAGGGCCCTGGAGGTGATCGACGCGACCGTCGAGGCGTGGCTCGCCCGGATGACCGACGAGGACCTGCTCGTGCTCACCGCCGATCACGGCTGCGATCCGGCGGCGCCGCACACGGACCACACCCGCGAGTACGCGCCGCTGCTCGCCGTGGCGGCCGGCGTCGCCGGGCACCGTCACGACGGGGCGCTGGCCGATGTCGGCGCCAGCGTCCATCGCTGGCTCACGGGCGGGGACGAGCCGGGGATGCCCGGCCGCCCGTTCGTGTGAGCCGGAACGTCTGACGCACGAGCGGCGCCCGTTCGAGCGCCGCGTGCAGCGCCGCCTCGTCCTCGTAGCGGCCCTCCAGGCGCCTGCCCTCGCAGTGCACCTCGAGCTCGGGCACGGCGAACGGCCACGGATCCAGCGCCGCGCCGTCCTCGGTGGGCACGAAGTGGATCCGGCCGTCGCCGCCGGCGAGCGGCACTGCGGGCGTGTCGCCCTCCGCCCAGCCCAGGCAGAGCCCGAGCGACAGCCAGTCCCAGGCGAACACGAGCTTGGCGTTGCGGTCGACGTCGGACTCGACGATGCCGAGATCGGCGATGAGCCGCGCCTGCACCGCGCGCTGCTGGGCGAGGAACGCGCGGATGGCCTCCGCACGCTCGGGCGCCATCGCATCGAGGTCGGAGCGCCCGTAGAGGATCGTCCCGTGACGGGAGACGAGCAGGGCGGCGTACCTGCTCTGCGTGAGCAGGTGCTCGGAGGCGGCGGTCCACAGCGCGAGATGCACCGCGAGCTCCATCTCCAGGAAGCTGCGGGGACGGCCGGTCTCGGGGTTCAGCGACGGGGCGAGGTCCCAGAGCGCCATGCCGACGTCGTGCTGCTCGGCCGCGAGGCACACCTCCTCCCGGGGCTCGACCGGCGCGACGGCGCCGCCGCCCCATGCCAGCGCGAGCTGGCCCGACAGCCACGCGTGCGACGCCTGGCCGATGACCACGACCGCGTCGCCATCCTCGCGCACCAGCACGTGGCGCACCCTACCCTCGGTTGCCGTGCCCGAGCTTCCCGAGGTCGAGACGATCCGCCGCCAGCTCGCGCCGCTGGTGGAGGGCCGCACGCTGCAGGCGCTGGAGATCTCCGATCCCCGGTGGTGCGAGCCGCTGCCGCCCGCGGCGCTCGTCGACGCGCTCGTCGGACGGCGGGTCGAGCACCTCGGCCGGCGCGGCAAGTACCTCCTCTGGGAGGCGCAGGACGACGTGACGCTGCTCATGCACCTGCGCATGACGGGGACGCTGCTCTACGACGCCGCGGAGGGCACGCCGTACCGCCGGGTGCTCATGACGCTCGACGACGGCCACACGCTCAGCTTCTGTGACCCCCGCCGCTTCGGGACGGGGGAGCTCGCCGTCGGCTCCGACGCACGCGACGACTTCCTCGACGCCCGCCTCGGCATCGAGCCGCTCGGCCCCGACTTCACGACGGAGCACCTCCGCATCCTCGCCCACGGGCGGCGGGCGCCGGTGAAGGCGTTCCTGCTCGATCAGCGGCGCGTCGCGGGCGTCGGGAACATCTACGCCGACGAGGCGCTGTTCCGCGCGCAGATCCATCCGCTCACGCCCGCGGGGCGGCTCAAGCGTCCCCAGCTCGAGGCGCTGCGCGACGCGGTGCGCCTCGTGCTCGAGGCCGGGATCGACGCGGGCGGCTCGACGATCGACGACTTCCGCCACGCCGACGGGGTGCGCGGGTCCTTCCAGCACGAGTTCCGGGTGCACACCCGCGCGGGCGAGCCGTGCCCGGTGTGCGGGGAGGAGATCGTCAAGCTCGTCGCGGCCGGCCGCGGGACGTACGTCTGCCAGAGCTGCCAGCGCCCGCCGCGCGGCGCGCGAGTCCGATCACGCCGCGCGGCGGTCTGACGCCGGCGCGGGAGCAGCGGCCATCCATGGCCGCGCTCCGCGCATGTCTCCCCGACTCGTCCGCATCCGGTGGACGACCTCCGGGCGGCCGCGGCACCCGATCCTTGTGCGTGAAGGGAGATCCCCCCAACCCTCACGCGGGATCGAGTGCCGTTGACTGACCGTCCGTGGTGGTCGTCGGCCATTGGCTGGTGGTCTGGGAAGGTGGATACAGCGTGCCCGCGCGCAGGCGATCGCACCAGCGTGCAACTGGCAGGAAGCGGTTGCGAGAACTCGCAACCCTTTGACGGCTCGCGGAGCTAGGCGGCCTGCGAGAGCATCTCGGCCAGGCGGCCGGAGCGATCGGCGGCCAGGGTCTCCTGGAAGCCACCGATGAGCTCACCGTCGACGATGACCTGCGGGAAGGTCATCATCCCGGTCTGCTTGACCAGCTCGGCGCGACCGTCGGGATCGCGCTCGAGGTTGACCTCGCGGTACTGGACACCGCGCGTGTCGAGCAGCGCCTTCGCCCGGATGCAGAACGGGCAGTTCTCAGTCGTGTACACGAGGACGTCGGGCATGTCCTCCAAGATAGCGGCTGAGATGCCAGGCTCCCTGAAGACCGAGGCGGTGGTGCTGCGCTCGATCCGCTACGGCGAGGCGGACCGCATCCTGCACCTCTACGCCCCGGATCTGGGGCGGATCGGGGCGATCGCGAAGGGCGTCCGGCGGGCGCGCAGCAGGTTCGGCGGGCGGCTGGAGCCGTGCTCCCGCGTCGCGCTCGTCCTGCACCAGGGCCGCGGCGATCTCATGACCGTCACGGGCGCGGACACGATCGCCTCCAACGCGCGTCTGCGCGAGCACGGTCGCGCCCTCGACGGCGCGGTGCGTGCGTGCGACGCGGTGAACCGCCTGTTCGGGGACGGCGAGCCCCATCCACCGGCGTATCACCTGCTCTGCAACGAGCTCGCGCTGCTCGACCGCGAGCCGGAGCGCGCGACGTTGTCCAACCAGCTCGCGTTCCGCCTCAAGCTGCTCGTCGCCGCCGGCCTGGCGCCGCAGCTCGGCTCGTGCGCGTCGTGCGGGGAGGCCGAGGAGCTCGTCGGCTTCTCGGGCGCCGCGGGCGGCGTGGTCTGCGGAGCGTGCGAGGCGGGTGCGTTCCCACTGGGGGAGGAGGCGCACGCGTTCATGACCGGTGCGCTCGGCGCGTCGCTGGCGCAGGCGCCGGACGCGGACGTGCGCGCCCTGCGCCAGGCGGAGCGCGCGATCACCGAGACCGCCGAGCACCACGCCGGCGTGCACCTGCGCGCGGCGGTGTCGTAGGCGCTCGTCAGATCCGCGCTCGGCGCTGCGACAATGGAGGTGTGGACACCGACGCACCCACCGGCGCCGTCGCCGCGCGATACGCGGCCCGTCGTGCTGCGTGGGAGGAGGCGGGACTGTCGCCGTCGGCGACCCGGTCGTATCCCGCGAAGCGTGCGGTCCCCGAGGACGACTGCGGGCTGCGCACGCCGTTCCAGCGCGACCGCGACCGGATCGTCCACTGCCGTGCGTTCCGTCGGCTGAAGCACAAGACGCAGGTCTTCATCGCCCCCGAGGGCGACCACTTCCGCACGCGGCTGACCCACACGCTCGAGGTCACGCAGATCTCGCGCACCGTCGCACGGGCGCTCGGCCTCAACGAGGACCTCACGGAGGCGATCGGCCTCGGCCACGACCTCGGCCACCCGCCCTTCGGCCACATCGGCGAGGACGCTCTCGACGCGTGCCTGCGCGAGCGCTTCGGCTCCGGCTTCCGTCACTGGGAGCACTCGCTGCGCGTCGTCGACCACCTCGAGGGGCTGAACCTCAACGAGCCCGTCCGCGACGGCATCCTCTGCCACTCCGGCCGCGCGCCGGAGCCGGCGACGCTCGAGGGGCGGATCGTCCGGATCGTCGATCGCGTCGCCTACCTCAACCACGACATCGACGACGCGCTGCGCGCGGGCGTGCTGCGGCGCGACCAGCTCCCGGACGACGCGCTCGCCGTCCTCGGCGACACCGGTCCGCGACGCATCGACCGGCTCGTCCACGACCTCGTGGAGCACTCCGACCTGGCGGGCGACATCGTCCAGGGCGCCGAGGTGGGCGACGCCATGGCGGCGCTGCGCGCGTTCATGTTCGAGGAGGTCTACCTCAGCGACTCCGCGCGCCGGGAGCACGAGAAGGCCGAGGGCGTCGTCGCGACGCTCTTCCACCACTTCGCCGACCACCCCGAGCTGCTGCCGGACGGTGGCGGGGCGCCGGGCGCGGCGCTCGCGCAGCGGGTCACCGACTACGTCGCCGGGATGACCGACCGCTACGCCGTGCGCTCCTTCACCGAGCTGCGCGTGCCGCGTGCCTTCACGCCGTAGGTTGCGCTGATGCCCAGGTACACGCGGAGCTCGGTCGAGGCGGTGCGCGACGCCGTCGACATGATCGATCTCGTCTCCGCGCGCACCGAGCTGCGCAAGGCGGGCGCTCGCAGCTACTCGGGGATCTGCCCCTTCCACGAGGAGCGCAGCCCGTCGTTCAGCGTCGAGCCCGTGGAGAAGCTCTACCACTGCTTCGGCTGCCAGGCCGGCGGGGACGCGTTCAAGTTCGTGCAGGAGATCGAGGGGGTCGGCTTCAACGACGCCGTCGAGCTGCTCGCGCAGCGCTACGGCGTCCAGCTCGAGGTCGAGGCGGAGGACCCGCGCGACGCCGAGCGCCGCCTCGCGCGCGAGCGGCTGCTCGAGCTCCTGGAGCGCACGGCGGCGTTCTACGTCCGCTACCTCTGGGACTCCCACGAGGCGCGGCACGCACGCGACTACCTGCTCGAGCGCGGGCTCGAGGAGGCGACGCTGCGGGAGTTCCGCGTCGGCTACGCGCCCAGCGCGTGGGACAAGGTGCTGCTCGCCTCGCGCAAGGCGGCGTTCTCCAACCGCGAGATCTACGACGCCGGCCTCGCGACACGGGGCAACGGCGGGCAGATCTACGACCGCTTCCGCGCGCGGATCACGTTCCCGCTGTGCGACTCGCGCGGGCGGGTCCTCGGCTTCGGCGCGCGGGCGATGGGGGAGGCGCGGGGCGCGAAGTACGTCAACACCCCCGAGAACGACATCTTCCACAAGGGCCGCGTGCTCTTCGGGTCCGACCACGCGCGGGCCAGCGCCGCGCGCGCGGGGCGCGTGATCGCGGTGGAGGGCTACACGGACGTCCTCGCGCTGCACCAGGCCGGGTTGCGCAACTGCGTCGGGATCATGGGGACGGCCCTGACCGAGGACCAGGTCGGCGAGCTGTCGCGGCTCGCACAGGTCGTCCTGCTGGCGCTCGACAGCGACAGTGCCGGCCACGAGGCGATGCTGCGCGCGGCGCGCGTCGCCGAGGGCCGCAAGCTCGAGCTGCGCGTCGTCTCGCTCCCGCAGGGCAAGGACCCGGCGGACATGGTCGGGGAGGCCGGTGGCGCCGCGCGGCTCACCGAGCTCGTCGACGGCTCGATGCCCTTCGTGCGCTTCCGCGTCGAGCGGGCGCTGGCGACCGGCAACGTTCGCGACGCAGAGGGCAAGGACGACGTCATCGCGCAGCTCCGGCCCGTGTTCGCGACGCTGCCGCCGAGCGTCCTGCGCGAGGAGCTGCTCTCGCTGCTCGCCGACCGGTTGTCGCTCTCGCCCGAGCTCGTGGGGTCGCTGCTCGCGCAGGGCCGGCGGCTCGCCGAGCCGGCACCGGAGTCGGGTGGCGCCGCCCGCGCGCCGCGCCGGCTGCCCGCGCAGGAGCTCGCCGAGCGCGAGTTCCTGGCCTACTGCATCGCGTTCCCCGAGCTCGGGACGCCGGCCCTGGCGGAGCTCGAGCTGGACCGGGACTTCACGGCGGAGTCGACGCGCCGCGTGGCGGCACATCTCCGCGACCACGGCGTGAAGGGCGACGTGGACGATCCGGAGCTCGCCGGGCTGCTGACGGCGCTGAAGGTGAGCGCCCGCGCCCCGGAGATCCTGCGCGGGCGCTTCGAGGTCCAGCGCCTCCAGCTGGCGCTGGGCCGGGTGCGACGCGACATCGCCGCGGCGCCGCCGGGTGAGAAGACGGCGCTCGCCAAGCGCCGCGAGGAGCTCCAGCGGGCGTACAACGACGCCCTGGACCGCTCGCTCGAGCAGGACCGCCTGCCCGCCGAGTAGCTTCGCCCGGCATGCCAGAGCTTGCCTTCGAGGACTTCACGCCCGGACGCATCTTCGACCTCGGCACGGTGACCGCCGACCGCGACGAGATGGTCGAGTTCGCCCGCCGCTACGACCCGCAGCCGTTCCACCTCGACGAGGAGGCCGGCCGCCACTCGGTGTTCGGCGGCCTGTGCGCGTCCGGCTGGTTCACCTCGTGCCTGTGGATGCGGGCGTTCGTCGACGGCGTGCTGTCGAAGTCGACGGCCCAGGGCTCGCCCGGCGGCACCGAGTTCGGCTGGCCGCGCCCGATGTTCCCGGACGACGTCGTCCAGGCCCGCGCGGTGGTCGTCGGAGCACGCGAGTCCCGCAGCCGCCCGGCCCTGGGCCTCGTGGAGCTGCGCGCGGAGATGCTGCGGGGCGACGACGTGCTGTTCCGCAGCGTCTTCACGGGGATGTTCGGCAAGCGCGGCTGACCGGCCCCGTTCCATCCGGCATGCGAACTAGTGTTCGCATCATGGAACGGGCTGTCCTGGAGGACTGGATCGGCGACGGGCTGTCGCTGGACGAGATGGGCCGTCGCGCCGGGCGGCACCCGTCGACGGTGTCGTACTGGATGCGCAAGCACGGGCTCGTGGCGGTGGGGGCGGAGACGCATCGCGCTCGCGGGCGATTGGATCGCGACGAGCTCGAGCGCCTCATCGATGCCGGGCTGTCGGTCCGCGGCATCGCGAAGGCGGTCGACCGAAGTGCGGCGAGCGTTCGTCACTGGCTACGTGTCCACGGGCTGGAGACCAGGCTGACGGAGACGCGGCGCCTCGTGGCACAGGCCGACGGAGGGGACATCGAGCTGACGTGCCGTCACCACGGACGGACCACCTTCCGCCTGCGCGGATACGACGCCCAATACCGGTGCCTGCGGTGTCAGTCCGAGCAGGTCATCGAGCGCCGGCGTCGCCTACGTGCGCGGCTGGTCGCGGAGGCCGGCGGCTCGTGCGCTCTGTGCGGGTATCACCGGTACGTGGGCGCGCTCCACTTCCATCACGTCGACCCGTCGACGAAGGTGTTCGCGTTGGGCGGAGGAGCGACGCGGTCGCTCGAGCGCAACCGCCAGGAGGCGGCGAAGTGCGTCCTGCTGTGCTCGAACTGCCACGCGGAGGTCGAAGCGGGGCTCAAGCTCCTGCCGTGACGGTCGTTTACAGTGTCGAGCGGCCCTTCCGAGGCGCCGCGACGGTCCGGGGTAGCTCAATGGCAGAGCATTCGACTGTTAATCGAAGGGTTGTGGGTTCGAGTCCCACCCCCGGAGCTTGAGGAACGCCCGCTCTCGCGGGCGTTTCGCGTCGGAGCGCGCGGCGGAACACACCTGCGCCGGTCTGGGAATGTGGCGGACAGCCCTCGCCCGACGACAAGCACGCATCGGGGGCCGAAGAGCGACGCCGCGTGTGCTCCCGAGGGCAGGCGCCGCCCTTCGCTCTCTCATCCCCCTCGGTCGGGCCGGGAAGCGTGTGGCCCGACACCTCGGTTCTTCCCGTCGACCCATCGGATGACCCGTCCGATTGCAGCCGACAGCGCTGATGGGTTGATCCGCAACGGTCAGGCATGGTGAGCCCGCGGCGTTCAGCAGCTCCGAGCTTCATGAAGAACGCCCGCGCGACGCGGGCGTTTCTCGTCCTTCGGTCCGTCGGTCCGTCGGTCAGACGCCGCGGCGGCGGCCGCGTCCGAACAGCATGAGCACGACGATGATGATCAGCAGGATCACGACGACGGTGAGGATGCTGACTCCGGCTGCGGCGATCGGGACCATGGGGACCTCCTGCTCGTTTGCAAGGCTGCCCGCTTCTTCCCGCTTCCGGCGTCCCGAACCCCTCGGATGATCCCCAGGCCGATACGGTCCCGGCGTGCCTGAACGACTGCAGCTGCTGTTCTACGACTACGTCGACGACATCGTCGAGCGCCGCGGGCCCCACCGTGACGCGCATCTCGCGCACATCGGCCGTTGGAAGGACGACGGTCGCGTCGTCATGGCCGGCGCGATCGGCGATCCGCCACACGGCGGCGTGCTCGCCATGCGCGTCGACGATCCCGCGCTCGTCGAGGAGTTCGTCACCGAGGATCCGTACAACAAGGCGGGCCTCGTCAAGGAGTGGAAGGTCGAGCCCTGGACGGTCGTCACGTAGCGCCAACGCGCCAATCCAGCAACTCCTCAATATCTCTTGAGGTCCTGCGTTCCTACACACGCAGGGATGCTGGTTCTTGGTGGGTGCCTCCGGACGAGGCCCTCTCCCACTCACCTACCGAGCGAGGTTCCCGGGGCCGCCGGATCCGGGCCCCGGGAGCCCCGTACCTTCCCCGTCAGCCTCGCGCGAACCGCTCCACCAGCCCGGCGGCGCGCACCGGCGCATCGTGCGTCGCGGCCCAGGCGGACACCTCCCGCGCACGCCGCCGCAGCCCGGGCTTCGCAAGCGCCCGGCCCACGGCCAGCCCGATCGCCCGCGGCGTGCACATCCGCCGCGGCACCCGGATGCCGACGTCCGCCCAGTCGATGCGCGCCGCGTTCTCCGCCATGTCGCCGGCCGAGGGGATCACGACGACGACGCAGCCGGACGCCAGGGCGCGCGCCACGGTGCCGTGTCCGCCGTGGCACACGACGACGTCGCAGCGCGGCATCGTCCGTGCGTAGGAGAGCCAGTCCACGACACGCGCGTTCGCCGGAACCGTCAACGGCTCGCGCAACGGGCGGCGGTTCGTCGTGGCGAGGACGCGGACGGGCAGGTCCGCGAGCCCGCCCAGGGAGCTGCGCAGCAGGCGGTGGTCGGGATCCTGGGACGTCGACGGCGCGACGAGCACGAGCGGCTCGACCCCCGGCGGCGGCTCGGCGTCGCCCTCGAACGGCGGCTCCCACAGCAGCGGGCCGACGACCTCGGTCCCCGGCGGCCAGCGTCGCGGGTACTCGAGCTGAGGGAACGTCGCGACGAGGCACAGCTCCCGGCTGAGACCGCCCCACAGACGATCGACGGGCGGCAGGCCGAGGGCGCCGCGCGTCGCGTTCAGCTGGTCGCGCCCGACACGCAGGCCGTGGTCCATGAGCGGTCCCGTCGCCCGCCAGACCGCTCTGCCGACGAACGTGCGCGGACGTCGCGCGCCGACGGAGTACAAGGGCATCCCGCGCTCGAGCGCGGGATGGACATGAGGGATGAGCGTCGCGACCCGCACGCCGGACAGCTCGGCGGCGAGGGCGGGCGCGAGGGTGAGGATGTCGGCGACCACCGCGTCCGGCCGGACCTCCTCCACGAGCGGCACGGTCATCCGCGTGAGCGGCAACGCCGCGTCGTACGGGTTCATCGGGTGCCCGGGCGTGGGGAACACCGGGTCCTCCGGCGCCGGCGCGAACGCCATGCCGCCCGCGACGACGTCGTCCTCCCAGCGGCCCCAGGTCTGCAGCGTCACGTCGTGGCCGCGCGCCGACAGCGCACGGCCGAGCGCGATCATCGGGAAGGCGTGACCCGGGTCGCCGAACGCGCCCAGGAGCAGCCTCACGGGTCGACGAGCTCCGCCACCAGCCGCAGCTGCTCGAGCGCCTCCTCCGGCGTCCGGCCCATCGGGGCGACCGACACGGTCCCGACGCCGGCGTCGCGGTAGGCACGCAGCCGGTCACGGACGACGTCGGGCGGCCCCGCGAGCGTGACCATGTCGATGAGCTCGTCGGGGATGGCGGCCATCGCATCGCCGCGGTTGCCCGCCAGGTAGTGGTCCTGGATCGTGCGGGCCGCGTCCTCGAAGCCGTAGCGGCCGACGAGCTGGTTGTAGAAGTTGCGATCGCGCGAGCCCATGCCGCCGACGTACAGGGCGATGAACGGCCGCATCGCGTCGCGTGCGGCGGCGATGTCGTCGGTGACCATCACGTTGACGGAGGCGACGATGTCGAAGCCCTCCAGGCTGCGCCCCGAGCGGGCCGCACCCTCCTCGAGCAGCCCCCGCAGCTCGGGCAGGTGCTCGGGCGCGAGGAGGATCGGCAGCCACCCGTCGGCGATCTCGCCCGCCAGGGCGGTGTTGCGCGGCCCGATCGCCGCGAGGTAGATCGGGATGCGGTCCTGGACGGGCGCGATCGTGAGCTTGAGCGGAATGCCGGGGCCGTCGGGCAGGGGGAGCTCGAGCGTCTCGCCGTGGAACTCGACCCGCCGGCGCTCGAGCGCCATCCGGACGACCTCGATGTACTCGCGGGTGCGCTGCAGCTGCTTCGCGAAGCGCTGACCGTGCCAGCCCTCGGCGACCTGCGGGCCGCTGGTCCCGATGCCGAGCAGCATGCGCCCGCCGGAGAGGCGGTCGAGCGTGGCGGCGGTCATCGCCGTCATCGCGGCGGATCGCGCGGGCATCTGGAAGATCCCGGCGCCGATGCGGATGGTCGTCGTCTGTCCGGCGATCCAGCCGAGGACCGTCGCTGCGTCCGAGCCGTAGGCCTCGGCCGCCCACGCGGAGTCGTAGCCGAGCCGCTCGGCCTCCTGGACGGTCGCGAGCTGCTGGGCGGGGCCGTTGCCGGAGGCGCCAATATCCGATGCTGAGCGCCAGCTTCATGCCGTCTGCACCTTCAGCGCTCCGCCGCGACCGGTGAACACGATCTCCGGGACCACGCACCCCGGCGTCAGCCGCAGGAGGAAGCGGACGGACTCGACGACGTCCGCGACCTGGATCATGTCCTCGGGCGCGAGGCGGTCCTTCATGAAGTCGGTCATCGCGGTGTCGACGAACGCCGGGCACAGCGCCGTCGACTTGATGCCCTGCTCCTTCAGCTCGCGGTTCATCGCCTGGGTGAACCCCACGACACCGGCCTTGGTCGCCGAGTAGACCGACAGCCAGGGCTCGCCCTGCTTGCCGGCGATCGACGACATGTTCACGACGAGGGCGTTGGCGTGCTCTGCGCCGGCCACGGCCAGGAGGTCGGCGCACTCGCGGTAGAAGATCGGGATCGAGCGCAGGTTCGTGGCGAGCTGGATGTCGAGCTTGCGGGTCGAGATCTCCGCCACCGGCTGGCCGAAGCCGACGCCCGCGTTGTTCACGAGGACGTCGAGGCGGTCGTGGCGCTCGCGGTGCGCTGCGACGACGCGCTGGATCCCCTCCTCGTCGCCCAGGTCGGCGGCCACGGCGACGACGTCGTGGCCTGCGCCGGCCAGCTCGGCGCGTGCGCTCTCGAGCTTCTCGGGCCGCCGGGCGGCGATCGTCAGCGCGTGGCCCTCCTGACCGAGGAGGTGCGCGAGCCCCAGCCCGATGCCGCTCGAGGCCCCTGTCACGATCGCTGCGCGCTGCGGCATTCGACCCCCTCCATCGCTGCAGAAGCGCAATATCCAATCACGCGGCGCTGGCTACCCTGTGAGCGGATGCGGTCCGTCCGTCACGTCCTCGCGCTGCTGCTCGCGGCGAGCGCGCTCACACTCGCTGCGTGTGGTGGGAACGAGGAGCCCTCTGCGCCGCCGCCCGAGCCTGCCGCCGCCCAGCCGGCCGACTTCCCGTCGGCGCAGGGCAAGACGCGCCAGGAGCTCGTCGGCGGGCTGACCGAGGGACCGGTCTTCGCGCCCAGCACGTCGATCCTGAACGTGGGCGACAACCGGTTCGGGTTCGCGCTGTTCGACACCGCACAGAAGATGGTCGAGGCCTCGGCGGTCGCGATCTACACGTCCAAGAAGGACGGATCGGACCTCCAGGGGCCCTATCCGGCGCGGCGGGAGAGCTTCGCCGTGAAGTCGCCGTATCGCAGCGCGCAGGCCGCGGGGGACCTCGCGAACGGGGACGCGTTCTACGTGGCGGGCGTGCCGTTCAAGCAGGCGGGCAACAGGGTGCTGACCGCGCTCGCGCGGATGGACGGCCGTCTCGTCGCAGCCGCCGGGTTCCAGCTGCCGGTCCACGCGGGCGGCGGGCCGCCGAAGGTGGGGGAGAAGGCGATCTCGATGCACACGCTCACGCCCGAGGACGTGGGCGGCGATCTCTCGAAGCTGACGACGCGCATCCCCGCCGACCGCGACCTCGTCGACACCGACCTCGCCGACGTCCTCGGCAAGAAGCCCGCGATCCTGCTGTTCGCGACGCCGCAGCTGTGCGCGTCGCGGGTGTGCGGGCCGGTCACCGACATCGTCGAGCAGGTCCGCGCGGAGTCCGGCGACGGCGTGGCGTTCATCCACCAGGAGATCTACAACGACAACACGGTCTCCAAGGGCACGCGGCCGCAGGTGAACGAGTACAAGCTGCCGACCGAGCCCTGGCTGTTCGCGATCGACAGGTCGGGCAAGGTGGTGGCGCGCTTCGAGGGGGCGTTCTCCACCGGTGAGCTCTCGCGCGTCGTCGCGAAGCTGAAGGCCCCCGCGAAGAGCTGACGGCGGTAGCTTCCGTCCGACGTACGGGCCGGTAGCTCAGTTGGTCAGAGCAGCGGACTCATAATCCGTTTGACGCAGGTTCGAGTCCTGCCCGGCCCAATGACGCCTCTCGAGACCAGGCTGGCCTAGGACCCCGCGGCGAGCAGTCCGAGCGAGATCTCGACGAGCGCATCGGGGCTGATGCCGTTCAGATCCGCCCCGTCCCTCTCGAGGATCCCGGCCAGCGTCAGGCAGAAGCTCGCGACCTCGGCGAGAACCATCGTGACCACGAGGGCGCTCGAGGCCGTGATCGGATCGTCCTCGCCGGCGGTACCGGACTCCAGGTCGAGTGTCTCGGCGGCGCGCTCCGGGAGTGATGCGCCCATGCGGGCGAACGCGTCGGACGCAACGGCGGCAGCTGCCAGATCTCGTGCAGCGCTACCAAAGCGCCAGTCGTCCATCCGACGGCCGTACCCCGACCAGGGTGCCGGCACCGACGAGGGTGCCGACAGGGTCGGGTCGATGACAGTCGCTCAGTCGTTGTGCTGGACGACGTTGACGACGTTGCCGTCCGGGGCCCGGACGAGGAACCGGTGCACACCCCATGGCTCGATCGTGAGCGGGTGCACGATCTCGTAGCCGAGCCGCTGCGCCTCCTCGTACGCGCCCTCGACGTCCGGCGTGTGGATCGAGATCACAGCGTCCTCGGGGGCGGTCGCGTCGCGCGTGACGAGCTGGACCCTCGCGCTGTCGTCGGGCGCGGTGTACCGCGCGACCCACCCCATGTTGAACTCCTCGGTGCTCAGGCCGAGGTAGTCGGTGTAGAAGCCCTTCGCCGCCTCGACGTCGGGCACTCGCAGGTTGGCCATGATGCGTAACGCGCGCATGCCTCGGCGCTACCCCGACGTGCCCGGGCCCGAGTCCCGCCGGCAGTCCACGTCGGCGACCTGATGCCCGTCGCTGGTCATGACGAGCGACACGTGCTGCAGACAGCGCTCGCACCACACGCGCCCGTCGTCGGTACGGCGGGCGAAGAAGAGGATGCATCCGCGGTCCATCCCCCCGCGTTACCCCGCCGACACGGACTCAGACGTCGACCATCTCGGCGAACGCCCACGCCTTGCCGTCGGCCACGTGCCCGAGGAGCCCGAGGCCGGTGTTGCGGCGCATGATCGGCCCGGACGAGATGTGCTGCGTGCCCGCGTGCATGTCGCGGAAGAGCTTCTGGATGACCGTGCCCGTCTTCAGCGGCGCCGTGCCGCCGGCGAGGTAGGCGAACTGCGTGACCTCGTGGACGGAGAAGGTCGCGTTCACGAGCGCGAGCCGGGCCAGGGTCTGCTGCTGCACGGTCATCTCGTCGCCGGCCGCGAACGACGCGTCGATGTCGCCCCACGTCTCGTGCACGAGCGCGCGGGCCGAGCGCAGGCGCCCCTCGGCGACCTGGAAGCCCTCCAGGAACGCCGGATCCTCGGCCTGCGCGCCGGCGCGGCCCGCCTTCGCCTCGACGAGGCCGATGAGCTCGTCGAGCATCCGCCGCCCGAGGCCCAGCGCCCAGGCCGCGTGCCCGAGCGTCACGAAGCCGATGATCCCGAGGTTGTAGAGCAGCCCTCCGCGCTCCGACGACACCTGCCCGGCGGCATGGCTCCAATCGCGCGGGACGAACGCCCCGTCGATCGTGTAGTCGATGCTCCCGGTCGCGCGCAGCCCCAGGACCTCCCACGAGTCGTGCAGCAGGTGCGCGTCGGACACCGGGGTCACGAGGATCCTCGCCTCGCCGGTCCCCTCGACGATCGCGAGGTTGTGGGTGTGGGAGGCGTGGAGCAGCCCCGAGCCGAACGACCAGCTCCCGCTCAGCGTCCATCCGCCGTCCACCGGCACCGCGGTGCCCGGGCGCGTGCCGTGGCCGGAGATCCAGGGCAGCGGCTCGCCGGGCGCGAAGAGCGCGTCGATGCATTCCGGCCCGCAGTAGGCGGCGGTCGTTCCCCCGATGAGGCCACCCGCGAACACGACCCAGCCCGCGGACGGGTCGCCGTACGAGAGCGTCTCGATGACGTCGAGCGAGCGGACGACGTCCATCTCCTCGCCGCCGAGCGAGCGCGGGATCCAGATCCGCAACAGCCCGGCGTCGCGGATGGCGTCGACGACCGGGCCGGTCAGCTTCCCCTCGGCCTCCGCCCGATGCATCTCCTCGGAGGCCAGCTCTGCGACGGCCCGCGCCGCCGTCGGAAGGTCGTGGTCGGTCGACGTCGTCATGGGCGAGGACTACCAGACGCGGACGGCACGTCCCAGCCTCCGGTTCCGGCGAGTGGAACCGCTCAGATCGCCGTCTGCACCTCGACCCGGCCCGACGTGACGGCTCCCTGCAGCGCCGCGTAGTCGCGCTCGTTCTGGTCCGCGTACAGCTCGGCGAACTCGCCGAGCGCGCGGTCGAACGAGTCGCTCCGCCCGAGGTAGCTCGAGATCGCGATCGGGTCGCCGGAGCGCGCGTGCGCCCGCGCCAGCGTCCACGCGCAGATCCTGCCGTAGAACTCGAGGGCGCCGGGGTTCATGAACTCGATGAGCGCGGAGCCCTTCGCGTCCCAGAGCTGGCGGACGTAGAAGTCGCGCGTCTCCCCGTCGAGCCCGAGCGTCCGGACCCAGCCGAGCATGACGTCGCTCGCCGACTGCATGAGGCGCTGGCCCTCGACGACGCGCCGGCCGTGGTTCTCGTAGGCGCTCGGGCCGAGCACCGGCTCGAGGACGGACTCCTGCGCCTCCTTGAACTGCAGGAACAGGGGGTCGTCGCCGTCGCGGCCGAGCAGCAGCATGATCCACGCCCGGGTGCCGACGCTGCCGACCCCGACGACCTTGCGCGCCGCGTGGACGTAGCGGTACTCCTCCATGAGGCGCCGACGGTCGTCCGGGAGCGTGTCGCGGTAGGCGCCGATGATCTCCGCGGCCCTCTCGTGGACCCGCGCGCGCTCCTCCGGGGTCATCAGGTCCTCGACCGGCGTGATGACCGGGTGGTCGGCGACGATGCGCGGCTCCCCGTCGACCATCGTGGTCAGCTTGCCGAACGCCCGCAGGCTGTCCTTGCTGTGCGCCTTCGCCACGTTGCGGTCGAACCGGCGCAGCTGCTTGGCGTCGGCGAAGCTCTGCATCCGGCGCGCGATGTCGTCCAGGTCGAGCCGCGCGAACCAGATGTCGATGTTGCGCATCCCGGCGAAGTCGTGCATGGCCTCGCGGTACGCGCGCACCACGGCCCGGTTGATGACCTTGCGCTGCTTGGCGTCGAACCCGCGGTCGCGGCCGGCGACCGCGAAGCTCGCCACGAGCCGCTTGACGTCCCACTCGAACGGCCCCGGCAACGTCTCGTCGAAGTCGTTGACGCTGAAGACGAGCCGCCGGTCCGGAGCGGCGAAGACGCCGAAGTTCGAGAGGTGCGCGTCGCCGCAGAGCTGCACCTGCAGGTCGGTGTGCGGCGTCGCGGCGAGATCGCCGGCCATGAGCGCGGCGCCGCCCCGGTAGAAGGTGAACGCGGAGACGAGCATGCGCCCGTACCGGATCGGGATGAGCTCGGACACCCGGGTGGTCGCCTGTCCCTCGAGCACCTCGACGGGGTCGGGGCGTCCGGCGGCCGGCGCGAACTCCGCGTGCCCCCGGCGCGGCGACGCCGCGCGGGCGCGCTTCCCCACCGCCACGCGATCCTCCGCCGAGCGGTGCGTCGGCGCCGTCAGCTCGGTGCTCTCGATCTGGGCCATGGGGTGAGTCTTCACGAGCCCGTCACATCGAGCATCACGCAGATCGGATGATGCGCTGCGCGCGCAGCCGCCCGAGCATGCGACCGTCCCCAACGAACGGAGGAGCGACGCATGGCCATCGGACCTGTCCAGCTCATCGTGCTGGGCTTCGACCACCCCGACTTCCGCGGCGAGATCATCGAGGAGCTCGAGAAGCTCCGTGCGAGCGACACCGTCCGCGTGATCGACGCGCTGGCCGTCTTCAAGGACGCCGACGGTGAGATCGAGGCAGCACACCTGAGCAACCTGAGCACCGACGAGGCGATCGAGCTCGGCAGCAAGATCGGCGCGCTCGTCGGCCTCGGCTTCGACGGCGAGGAAGGCATGGAGGCCGGCGCGATCGCCGGTGCGGAGGCGATGGCGGAGGGCGCGAGCCTGCTGCCGGACCCCGACGAGTGGGACGTCATCGACGACATCCCGAACGACTCGGCCGCCGCGCTCATCCTCGTCGAGCACCACTGGGCCGTCGGGCTGCGCGACGCCATCGCCCGTGCCGGCGGCACGCGCCTCGGCGACGCGTTCATCAGCCCCGTCGACCTCGTCGACATCGGGCTCCTGTCGGCCGACGAGGTCGCCCTGCACGCCCTCGAGAGCACCAACGGGAGGTGAAGCACGTGTTCGCAGCCCGGAGAGTCGCCCGGCGTACCTCGCGGCGGGTCGCACGCCGCCGGTAACGGCATCGCGCGTGGGCCGCACGCCGCTCATCCCCTTCGGATGATGCGGCGGCCCACGGCCGCGACGACGCTTCATCACACGCATGAGCCTCCTCCTGGCCGCGGTCATCGTCGTCGTCGTGGCCGCCCTGGCGATCGCGGCCATGCTGTTCGTCCGCAGGGGCGCTCCGGAGGGCAGCTACTTCGCCGACGGCGACCGCGCCTCGGGCGTGTTCGGCGTGCTCGCCACCACGTTCGCGATCCTCGCCGGCTTCGTCGTCTTCCTGGCCTTCGAGAGCTACGACACGTCGCGGACGGGGGCGGAGACCGAGGCGCGCGTGATCGCGCAGCAGTTCGAGATCGTCCAGTTCCTCCCGGCGCCCGCCGCGAAGGCGCTGACGGGCGAGCTCGGGTGCTACGCCCGCAACGTCGTGCACGAGGAGTGGCCGGAGATGGCGGACGGCCACCCGCCCAACGCGAACCCGTGGGGCGTCGCGCTGTTCCGCACCCTGCGGGCCACCGATCCCCGCTCGGCCACCGAGCAGGCGGCCTACTCGAAGTACCTCGACCAGCGCGCGGACCAGGAGATGGCACGACAGGACCGCGTCCACGGTGCGGAGGGGGTCATACCGACGCCGCTGTGGATCGTGCTCGGCCTGAGCGCCACGATCCTGTTCGTCTACATGCTGTTCTTCGCCGACAGCGGCGAGGGCAGGGTCACGCAGGCGATGCTGATGGGGAGCGTGGCAGCGGTCGTCACGTCGCTCCTGCTGCTCCTGTGGTTCCTCGACAACCCGTTCCACGGGGGCGTCGGATCGCTGAAACCCGTGGCGATGGAGCGGACGCTCGCCCTCATCGAGCAGCAGGCGCCCGTGATCGGCGGCGTGACGTACCCCTGCGACGCATCGGGTGTCGCGCGTGGCTGACCGCAGTCGCGCGGAGGTGATCGCGACGGTCCTGCTCGCCGCCGCGGCCGTCGGGACCGCGTGGGCGACCTACCAGGCGGCGCACTGGCGCAGCGAGCAGGCGGCGGCGGGCAACCGCTCGACGGCCGCGCGCGTGCAGGCGAACCGCGCGGCGGCGCTCGCCAACCGCCAGGTGCAGGTCCAGGTCGAGACGTTCATCCAGTGGGTGAACGCACGCGCGGCCGGCGACACGGAGCTGGCGGCGTTCTACCGGCGTCGCTTCCGGCCCGAGTTCCGTCCCGCGTTCTCGGCCTGGCTCGCCACCCGCCCGTTCACGGCGGTCGATGCCCCGTCCACGCCGTTCGACATGCCCCAGTGGCGCTCGGCGGCGGTGGCGCAGGCGGATGCCCTCGAGGCGAAGGGCGCCGCGGAGTCGAAGGTCGCATCGGGATTCCTGGAGCGCGCCGACCGCTACACGCTGTGCGTCGTGCTGTTCGCCCTGACGCTGTTCTTCGCGGGTCTCAGCATGCGGCTGCCGTCACGCCGCGCGCAGGACGCGCTCGTCGCGCTCGCCTGTGTCGTGTTCCTCGGCGCTGCGATCTGGGTGGCCACCTTCCCGGTGAGCGTTGCCCTCTGACATGAGACGCGCACATAGACTCGGCGCGGAGTCGCGTGCTGGAACCCTCCCCGCCATCCGGGATGCTCGCGCCGGGCGCGACGTGGCCGCTCGTCGGCCGCGTCGAGGAGCTGGAACGGATCGTGCTGGCTCGCGCCGACAGCGGCTGTCGCGGGCTCGTGCTGAGTGGGGGTGCCGGGGTCGGGAAGTCGCGCCTCGCGCGTGAGGCCTCGCGCGTCGCCGCGCAGGACGGCGCGCTCGTCGACTGGGTGCAGGCCACGAAGAGCGCCGCGGCGGTCCCGCTCGGAGCGTTCGCCGGGGTCGTGCCCGACGGCGTCCGGTCGAGCGACGCACTCGCCCTGATGCGCCGCAGCGTCGAGTCGCTGGCCGAGCGGGCGGACGGGCGCAAGGTCGTCATCGGCGTCGACGACGCGCAGCTGCTCGACCCCGTGTCCGCGGCGCTCGTGCTGCACCTGACGGTCACGGGGAGCGCGTTCATCATCGCGACGGTCCGCACCGGCGAGCCGTGCCCGGACGCCATCGTGTCGCTCTGGAAGGACGCGGGCGCGCTGCGCATGCAGCTCGATCCGCTCGACGACGCGGCCGTCGAGGAGCTCGTCGAGACGGCCCTCGGCGGGCCGGTGGAGCAGGGGGCGCTGCGCTGGATCCGGGAGAGCAGCCAGGGCAACGCGCTCTACGTCCGCGAGCTCGTGCTCGGCGCCCTCGACTCGGGTCGGCTCGTCTTCGGCCCCGGATCTGTGGCGGCTGTCGAGCCCGCCGCCCGTGAGCCGCTCGCTCATGGAGCTCGTCTCCGAGCGCATGGCCGACATGACGCAGGCGGAGCGGGCGCCGCTGGAGGTGCTCGCGCTCGGTGAGCCCCTGCGCGTCGACGAGATCGTCGCGTTGAGCTCGACGGACTCGCTCGTCGCCGCGGAGGAGCGCGGCATGGTCGTGGTCCAACCGCCATCGGCCGGTGCCGAGGTCCGTCTCGCGCATCCGCTCTACGGCGAGGTCGTCCGCCAGGGGCTGCGCGAGCTGCGCGGCCGGGCGCTGCGCCTCGGGCTCGCCGAGCAGGTCGGCGCGCGGGACCCGCTGCCCGTCGACGACGCGGTGCGCGTGGCGCGATGGCTGCTCGACGCGGGCGCCGAGATCCCGGGCGCGCTGCTCGTCGACGCCGCCCGCGGCGCCCTCCTCGCCGGCGATCCCGACCTCGGCGTGCAGCTCGCGGAGCTGGCCGTCGCGGAGGGCATCGGCCTCGACGCCGTCCTGCTGCTGGCCAGGGCGCACACCGTGCGCAAGCGCTTCGCGGATGCCGAGGCCGTGCTCGCCGCCGCCGAGGACGGCGTCGTCGACCACGATGGTGCGACCGAATACCTGGAGCAGCGCGTCCAGGTCCTCTTCTGGGGGCTCGATCGCCCGGAGGAGGCGCGCGACCTCCTGGGCCGCGCGCAGGCGTGGTCGGGCGATCCGGGCTGGCAGCGTCGCCTCGACCCGCTGCGCCTGGCGCTCGTCGCGGTCATCGACGGCTACGCGCCGTCGGTCGACACCCTCGCCGGCGTCCTCGCGGAACCCGACCTCGACCCGGTGACCCGCGGCATGACCGAGCGGCGCCTGGCGGTGTCGCTCTTCTTCACCGGACAGACGGGGGAGGCGGCACGGTTGACCCGCGACCGGCTGCCCCGGGTGCCGCTCACGGGCTACCACGACACGCTCGCGCTCGGGCTGTGGCGCCTCATCGGCTTCGAGAGCGGCGAGGACTGGGTCGGCCTCGAGGCGTACATGACGCGCGTGCTGCGCGACGCCGTCCGTGCGCAGGACCACGAGGCGGCGGGCCACGGCGCGTTCAGCCTCGGCTACACGGCGTTCCTGCGCGGCCACCTCCGCGACGCGGCGCGCTGGTTCGCCGAGGCGGACCTGCACTTCGAGCGGCACGACACGTTCGGGAGCCTGCTCCACGTGCGCGCGATGCGCGTGGGCGTCGACTTCTTCAGCGGCGACCGCGACGCCGCCCTCGCCTCGCGCGACCTCCTCCGCGCGACCCTGGACGGGCGCAGCCCCCGCTCCAGCCAGATGCCGTACGTCGCCCGTGCCGAGGGCTGGGCGGCGCGCGTGGCCAGCGACGCGGAGGGCGCTGCGCGCCTGCTCGCGGAGGCCGAGGCGCTCGACGAGATGCCGCTCTACGCGTCCCAACTCGTCTACGAGGCGCTGCGCGCGGGCGCGTCGCCGCGGTCGCTGCTGGCGCGGCAGGAGCGCCTCGCCGCGCGGAGCGACGCCCGTCTCGCCGCCGCGTACCTCGCGCACACGCGGGCGCTGGCCGCCAAGGACGGGCCCGGGCTGCTCGCGGTCGCCGACGAGATGGAGGCGATCGGCGCGCTGCGCTACGCGATGGAGGCCGCGGTCCACGCGGCGTCGACGTTCGCCGACGCGGGCCGCGACGACTCGGCGCGCCGTGCCGCGAGCCGCGCGCAGGATCTCCACGATCCCGAGCAGGGAGGAGAGGCACCGCGCATCCCTGGACTGGACCCGACCGCGGTCGTGCTCACCGCGCGCGAGGCCCAGATCACCGACCTCGCGCGCCGCGGGATGACGAACGCCGAGATCGCCCAGCAGCTCGTCCTGTCGGTACGGACGGTCGAGGCGCACCTCTACCGGGCGATGCACAAGCTCGGCGTGAGCGATCGCCGTCTGCTCTAGCCGTAGCCTCAGCGACGTGAAGACCCTCGCGCGCCTCTTCGCCGGTCCCGGGATGGTCCTCGCCGGGCTCAACCACTTCCGCGTCCCGCGGACCTACCGAGCGATCGTGCCCGGCTACCTGCCGGCGCACGGCGCGCTCGTCGCGGTGTCCGGCGCCGCGGAGGTCGTCGGCGGGCTCGCCGCGATGCACCCGGCGACGCGGCCGCTCGCGCGCCCGTGGCTCGTCGGTCTGCTCGTCGCCGTGTCGCCCGTGCACGTGTGGATGCTGCAGCGCCCCGATCTGTACCCACGCATCCCGCGACCGGCTCTCTGGGCGCGCCTGGCGCTGCAGCCGGCGCTCATCGGGCTCGTCGTCCTCGCGACAGGTCGCCGGTGACGCCGCCCGCCCGACCCCGCGTCGCGATCGCCTGCCAGGGCGGCGGCAGCCACACGGCGTTCACGGCGGGCGTGCTCGAGCGCCTCCTGCAGCCCGAGCGACTGGAGGAGTACGACGTCGTCGGCCTGAGCGGGACGTCGGGCGGCGCCGTGTGCGCGACGCTGGCCTGGGTCGCGCTCGTCGAGGGTGACCCCGCGCGCGCCGGCCGGCTGCTCGAGGGCTTCTGGACCGACAACTCCGCCACGGCGCGTCGCTCAGCGGCGAGTTCGCGCGACGTTCAACAGCCGCCGCGAGACGATCCGCCCGACGACGCGGTCCTCGCGTCCGCGGCCATCCCGACGATCTTCCGCGCCGTGCACCTCGACGGCGGCACCTACTGGGACGGCCTGTTCTCGCAGAACCCGCCGGTCCGCGAGCTGGCCGACACGGCGCCGGACGAGATCTGGGTCATCCAGATCAACGCGCCGGAGCGCGAGACCGAGCCGACCACGGTCGTCGAGATCGCCGACCGGCGCAACGAGCTCGCGGGCAACCTGTCGCTGCACCAGGAGCTGCACTTCATCGAGAAGATCGACGAGCTCCTGGAGGAGGGCGTCATCGCGCCCGGCGGGCGCTACAAGCCGATCATGGTGCGCGTCATCGAGCTGTCGCGCTCGCGCCTGTCGGCGTGGCTCGGCCCTGCGTCCAAGCTCAACCGCGACCCCGCGTTCATCGGCGAGCTCATCGAGCACGGCGCGGAGCGGGCGGACGAGTTCCTCGCCGCGCTCTCCTTCGAGCGCGCGTGGCGCGCCGGCGACGCCGACGCGGTCCTCGCGCACTTCGCGGAGGACGCAGAGCTCTCGGCCCCGGGCGCGGACGGCGACGTCGCAGCGTTCGTCCGCGGCCGGCTGGCCGATGGCGTGACCGTCGACGCGACCCGCAAGCAGGTCGCGCGCGACGGCGTCACGTGGACGGTGCGCGTCGACGGGGAGCGGTCGCGCGCCCATGCGGAGCTGCGCGACGGGCGCATCACCCGCTTCGTCGTCGGCTAGTGGCTACGGCTGCTCGGCGTTGAGGTCCCGGGCGATCCCCACGACGCCCGTGCGCTCGTAGAAGTCGACCGCGAGCAGGTTCGGCAGCATCTCGCGCTGGCGCTCGCAGCGCCCGATCCGCGCGCGCAGGAACGGCCCGCCGATGGCCTGGTTGCGCGTCACCGACGGCGGGAACGGCGGGATCCAGTGGTTCAGCATGAGCAGCGGGCTGTCGGGCTCGCCCCGGAAGCGGTCGCAGCTCAGCTGGGACGGCCGCGTGGCGCCCAGGGGCGTGTCCTGCACGAACCGGAACCCGTCGAGGTACCACGGGCGCTCGCCGCCGTCCTGCTCGGCCAGCACGACCATGCGGGTGTCCGCGTCGATCAGCTCGCCGAGCGTCGGCAGGGGCTCGTCGGGGTCGATGACCGGCGCCTCCGACAGCAGGTCCGTCTCGCGGAGCGAGTCCTCGATCGTCGCGACCGGGACGTAGGGCTCCACGAACAGCACGACCACCTCCCGCGGGTTGTCGGTGAGGAAGCGGCGGATGATCGTCAGCTGCTCGTCGAGCGGCTCGGCCCCGAGCTCGCACAGCGTGTGGCAGAGATACGGCCGGCGCCGCCCGACGGGTCTGCCCACACCCGCCCTGCCGACGAGGCGGTCTGCGGTGCGCAGCGCGGCGGGGCTGAGCTCGCGCGCGACCTTGTTGCGGTCCGATCCCTCGGCCTCCAGGTCGGTCCGGATGCGCCCGCTCTTCGGATCCGGCGCGCCGAGGTGGACGTCGATGAGCAGCGCGCGGATCCCGTCGCGCAGCTGCCGTGCGATCCCGAAGCGCTGGTTGGCGAACAGCCAGCCCGGCTCGTCGGCCGCCGCGTAGGAGTTGTGGGTCCCGGCCATGACGACCTGGTCCAGGCGGCGGTCGCACATCGCGCGCAGCCCGTTGCAGCCGCCGGGCTCGCCCACGACCGCGACCGGCGCGATCCGCGGCCCGGGCAGGACGATCGCCATCGCCAGGCCGGTCGCGACGACGACGAGGACGACGGCCGCTGCGGGCGCCAACGGCTTCGGTCGCGGGCGTGCGCCACCGGCCACGGAGGCGACGGCCTCCTCCCGCGGCTCGGGCGTCCCGGACAGCTGGGCGAGGCCGAGGATCACCACGAGCACGCCGCCGGCGGCGACGGCGATGCGTCCCAGCAGCGCGGGCTCGAAGACGATCGCCGCGCCGGCCGCGATGAGCACCGCTGCGCGCAGCGTCCTCGCGGTCCGCGACGACGACAGCGCGGCGCCGCGCACCCAACGCCACCCGGCCCCGGGGTCGACGGCGGGCAGCGCGACCGACGCGATCGCCGCCAGCAGCGCCCCGCCCAGGGCGGCGATGAGCGCGGCGCTGCGCAGGTCGCCGAAGAGGGCGCTCCAGACGGCGCGGATGGCGTCGCGTTCGGCGTCCTCGTCGAGGTTCGCCGCGTGCGCGGCGTGCGCGGCGACGAACTCGCCGAGGCCGGCCACGACCGCGGCGACGAGCAGCCCGCCGCCCGCGATCGCGAGGCCGACGTGCACGAGCGCGCCACGCAGCCCGCCGGCGAGCAGCGCGGCGCCCAGCGCGGCCACCAGGGCGGCGACGACGAGCGGCCAGCGCCAGCTCGCGAGGCTCACGAGCACGTGGGCCGCCGTGAGCTCGAACCCCTTCGGGTCCAGCCGCAGCACGGGCACCGTGAGGTCCTCGGGGATGCGCCGCGCGACCGTGGGAGCGACCCGGCGGATCCCCTCGAAGAGCGTTCCCTCGCTGATCGGCAGGCCGAAGCTGAACGACGTGTCGCCCCGCACGAGCGCCCGGTGGCGCGATGCGAGCGCACGATGCACCACGCGCCGGAACACGGGCGAGTCCGCGACGGCCGACACCAGCGGCACGAGGAGCGGCCGCACGACGAGCGCGTTCGGGACCGCGCTGCTCGTGAGCCCGGTGACGATCTGGTCGGCGACGACGCGCCGCACGTCGGCGTCGCCCAGCGAGGAGGTGACCCGCGTCGCGAACTCCTCGTCGTCGACGAGCGTCGTGTCCGCGTACCACGCGATCGCCGCCCCGGCGAGCAGCAGAGCGGTCAGGACGACCATGAGGAGGGCGGCCGCCCGGCGCATGCCCGGCACCCTAGCTGCAGGGTCCGACCCGCCCTCTAGGGTGCCCTTCCGTGAGCGCGCCGATCTCGCGACGCGGCTTCCTGGCCGCCGGTGCACTGGGCGGCGCCGCGGTCCTCGGCGGCGGGGCCTTCGCGTTCCTGCGCGACGACAGCCGCGCCGAGGCGATCCGGGCCGCGGCGGCGGCGCGCGCGACCGTCGCCCAGCAGGGGATGAGCGTCGTGGTCGTGTGCCTGGACAGCGTGCGCGCCGACCACGTCGGCGCGTACCGCGCCGATCGCCACCGCCCGCGCCACCAGGTCGCCACGCCGTCGCTCGACGCGTTCGCGCGCGAGTCGCTGCGCTTCACCCACGCGCGCCCCGAGCAGCTGCCCACGGGCCCGACGCGACGCAGCATCCACACCGGGATCCGCACGTTCCCGGCGGACCGCTGGCACCCGGACCCCGACTCGCCGCGCATCTACGGCTGGCAGCACATCCCCAGCGCGCAGGCGACCCTGTCGGAGCTCTTCGGCGCCGCCGGCTACCGCACGGCGATGGTCACCGACAACACGTGGATGCTCAAGCCGTCGTGGGCGCCGTTCTCACGCACGTGGGGGGACTTCGTGGGCATCCACGGCCAGGTGCAGCAGAGCCTGCCGAAGGGCAGGTCGATCGACCGCGTCGACGTCTCGCGCTACCTGCCCGACGGCCTGCGCGGCCTCTCCGGCAAGAAGGCGCAGACCAACGAGGAGGTCATCGCCCGCTACGTCGTCAACCGCGGGCAGCGCGACCGCGAGGAGGACTGGTTCGCGCCGCGCGTCTTCGGCGCCGCGACGCGCTGGCTCGAGCGCAACGCGGCCTCCACGCAGCCGTTCTTCCTCTTCGTCGACTCCTTCGACCCCCACGAGCCGTGGGACCCGCCGCGCAAGTACGTCGAGCGCTACGACGACCCCGACCCGCGCGTGAAGGACTCGATCTTCCCGGTCTACGGCCGCGACGACTACCTGACGCCGCGCGAGATCGAGCGCATGAAGGCGCTCTACGCGGGCGAGCTGACGATGGCCGACCACTGGCTGGGCACGTTCCTCGAGCGCCTCGACGAGCTGCGGCTGAGCGAGCGGACGCTCGTCGTCGTGTTCTCCGACCACGGCGTCTCCCTCGCCGACCGCGGCTTCGTCGGCAAGTCGCCGTCGCAGATGTACGCCGAGATGGTCGACGTCCCGCTCCTGATCCGGCATCCCGAGGGCCGCGCAGCGGGGACGGCCACCGGCTTCCTCGCCTCGCTGCACGATCTCGCGCCCACGGTGCTCTCCGCGGCGGGCGTGCCCGTGCCCGAGGCGATGGAGGGCATCGACCTCACACCGCTCCTGGCCGGCACGCAGCCCGCCACGGAGCGCGCGATCCAGACCGCCGCCTACAACGACTACGTCTGGGCGGGCACCGCCGAGCTCAGCATGGTCGCGAGCGGCCGCGGCTCGAAGCGGCGGCTGTTCGACCGAAGCTCCGACCCGCGCGAGCGCCGCAATCTCGCGGGCGATCGCTCCGACGACGCAGACCGGCTGTGGAAGCAGGTCATCGACGACGCCGGCGGTGGTTCCATGCCACGCTACGGCTGAGTGCGACTCCGCCCGCTCCTCCTGGCAGTCCTCGCGCTCGCGCTGCTCGTCGCGGCGGGTCCCGCGCACGCCGGGGAGCCCACGCGCTCCTACACGTCGCGGCCCGATCTCAAGCCGGTCGTCGTGCGCGTGCTGCACGCCGAGGCGGGTCTCGCGCCGGGAGCGATCTTCCTCGCGCCGAAGCGCGGTCCCGGCCAGGGCGGCCCGCTCATCATGGGCGAGGACGGCCAGCCGATCTGGTTCCACCCGCGGTCCGACGGTCGCCGCGCCACCGACTTCCGCGTGCAGACGTACGCCGGGCAGCCCGTCCTGACGTGGTGGGAGGGCATCGCCACCGGCGGTCGCGGCACTGGTGAGGGGGTCATCGCCGACGCGTCCTACCGCGTCATCGCGCGGGTCCGGACCGGCAACGGCGTGCGGATGGACCTCCACGAGTTCACGCTCACGCCGCGCGGCACCGCGCTCGTCATCGCCTACCACGACCGCGCGCGGGACCTGCGCGCGTGGGGCGGGTCCAAGCGCGGACGCGTCACCGACGGCGTGGTCCAGGAGATCGACGTCGCGACCGGGCGCGTGCTCTTCCAGTGGAACGCCATGGGCTCGGTGCCGCTCACCGACACCTACCGCAGGATGACGCGGGGGCGCGCGCCGTGGGACGCGTTCCACCTGAACTCCGTCGACGAGGAGCCCGACGGCGACCTGCTCGTCTCCGCGCGCCACACGAACACCGTCTACGAGATCGACCGCGCCACGGGCAAGGTCCGGTCGCGGATCGGCGGCAAGCGGTCGAGCTTCAAGATGGGCGAGGGGACGCGCTTCGGCCTCCAGCACGACGCGCGGGCGCAGGCCGACGGCACGATCCGCATCTTCGACAACGGCCTCCGCGGGGAGCGCCGCCGTTCCCGCGCGCTGTGGATCCGCCTCGACCGCCAGGCCGGGACGGCGACGCTCGCCCGCTCCGTGCAGCACCCGCTGCAGATCCTCGCGGGCACGCAGGGCAACGCGCAGCCGCTCCCCAACGGCGACACGTTCTTCGGCTGGGGGTCGCAGGGGCGTCTCTCCGAGCTGAGCCCCGACGGGGGGCTGTTGCTCGACCTGCGCCTGCCGCACGGCTTCGACACCTACCGTGCCTACCGGCAGCCCTGGGTGGGTCGGCCGGCGACGTCGCCGGCGATCGCGGCGGAGACGCGCCACGACGGCGGCACGACGGTCTACGCGAGCTGGAACGGCGCCACGGAGGTCGCGGCGTGGCAGGTCCTCGCGGGCGACTCCGCGGCGACGCTGCAGGTCGTCGGCACCGCGCCGCGGCGTGGGTTCGAGACGCAGATCCGGCTCCCGGCGCTGGCCCCCGCGGCGCAGGTCCGCGCGCTCGACGCGAGCGGTGCCGTCCTGGCGCAGTCGCGCGTCGTCTCCTCGTAGCCCCACCTGGCAAGATCAGGGCCGGGGAGAAGTCAGCCGGCTAACAGGATGGGGGAGTCGTGAAGGTCACGTCGTTCCACTTCATGCCGTATCGGGAGCTGCCCGATGACGCAGACCAGCGCTACCCGTCGATGTGGGTCGACGCGCCGTGGTGGGAGCTGGGGGACGCCGAGAAGGTCGGCGACTTCTACAACCAGTCGATCGACGAGCTCATGCTCGCGGCGAAGCTCGGCTTCGACGGGCTGGGGACGAACGAGCACCACCAGAACGCCTACGGGTTCATGTGCAACCCGAACCTGTTCGGGGCGATCCTCGCGCGGCTCACGCGGGACCTGGGCTACGACGACGTCGCCATCGTGCAGCTCGGCGCGACGATCGCCGCGACGCCGCCGATCCGCATCGCCGAGGAGTACGCGATCCTCGACTGCATCAGCGGTGGCAGGCTCGTCGCCGGCCTGCCGCTCGGGCTCGGGTCCGACGCGGACGTCTCCTACAGCGTCACGCCGATCGAGCAGCGCGAGCGCTGGCGCGAGGGGATCGACTTCCTCATCAAGGCGTGGACGGCGAAGGAGTTCTTCGCCTGGAACGGCAAGCACTACCAGTACCGCAAGGTCAACCTGTGGCCCCGGCCGATCCAGGATCCGCACCCGCCGCTCATCATCCCCGGCGCGGCGTCGTCGTCGACGTGGGACTACTGCCACGCCCGCGACATCCCGTACGCCTACCTCAGCTACTTCGGCGGCAAGTCCTCACAGGCGGTGATGAACCGCTTCTGGGACCGGGCGGAGGAGAACGGCCACGACCGCAACCCGTACCGAGGGGCGTTCCTCCAGCTCGTCGGCGTCGCCGACACCGACGAGCAGGCCGAGGAGCAGTTCGCCGAGCACGTGGAGTACTTCTACAAGAAGCTGCTGCACTGCCCGCCGCAGTACCTCGCGCCCCCCGGCTACAGCGACTACAAGAGCCTGCTCAACGTCCTCAAGCAGGGGTTCCTCGAGTTCGCCGACCTGAGCGTCGACCTCAAGCCGCTGTCGGCGAAGGAGATGATCGAGCGCGAGTTCGTCGTCGTCGGCAGCCCGGCGACGGTCCGCGAGCGGCTGGCCGACATGGCGAAGCGGCTGAACATCGGCCATCTCATGGTGGTCCTGCAGTTCGGCTCGATGCCGCACGAGATGGCGATGGAGAACATCGAGCTCTTCGGTCGCGAGGTCCTGCCGCACCTGCAGGGCGTCTGGGACGACGAGGGCTGGGAGCACAAGTGGTGGCCGAAGAAGCTCGGCACCACGCCGGTCCGCGACGTGCCCGCGGGGGTCTGATCATGACGACGACGACGGTCGAGACGGTGCCGGTGCAGCACTGCGGCTTCGAGGGGAAGGTGACGGTCGGCGGGGACGGCCCGCCGGTGGTCTACTTCCACACCGCGGGCGGGCCGCGCTGGGACGGGTTCCTCGACGGCCTGGCCGAGGGGCACACGGTCTACGCCCCTGACCACCCGGGGCTCGGCGCGACCGCCCGGGAGGCGATCTACGGCGTCGGCGACCTGTGGGACCTCGTGCTCATCTACGACGAGCTGCTCGACGAGCTCGGCCTGGGCGACGTCCCGCTCATCGGCAGCTCGTTCGGCGGGATGGTGGCGTGCGAGCTCGCGGCGCTGCGCCGCGCGCGGGTGCCGAAGCTCGTGCTGCTCGACCCGATCGGCCTGTGGCGCGACGACGCCCCGATCGCCGACTACATGATGATGTCGCCGCCCGACCTCATGACGACGCTGTTCGCCGACATGGATGCGCCGCAGGTCCAGGAGTTCCTCGTCATGCCCGAGGACCCCGACGCGCTCGCGACGGCGATCGCCGACTCCGTGTGGGCGCTGGGGACGACCGGCAAGTTCGTCTGGCCGATCCCGGACAAGGGCCTGAAGAAGCGCATCCATCGCGTCGCGGCCGAGACGCTCATCATCTGGGGCGAGCACGACCGACTCGTGTCGCCCGTCTACGCCGAGGACTTCGCCGCCCACATCCCCGGGGCGCGGGTGGAGATCATCGCCGGCGCCGGACACGTCCCGCAGTGGGAGCAGCCCGAGGTCGTGAAGCCGCTGGTGCTCGACTTCCTCGGCGCATGACCGGCGACGACGACCGTCCCCACCGACGAGGCGGAGCTGCGCGCCCACCTGCTCGGCCAGGTCGACGCGATCGCCGACACGCTCGCGGCGTGTGCCGACGAGGCCGAGCGCATCGGGACGCTGCCGGAGCCGGCCTGGCGTGCGCTGCACGACGCCGGGCTGTTCCGGCTGAAGTCGCCGCGCGAGCTCGGCGGGTTCGAGGCCGACCCGATCACGCAGATCGAGGTCATCGAGCGCCTGGCCTACATCGACACGTCCGCCGGCTGGTGCATGTTCGTGGGGTCGGGCACCCTCTCGCTCATGGCCGCCTGGATGGCGGACGAGGGGATCGCGGACTTCCTCGTCGACGGGCGGCTGCCCCGCACCGCGGGCGGCGTCGCGGCGAACGGGCGCGCCGAGCGCGTCGAGGGCGGCTATCGCCTCACCGGTCGCTGGCCGTTCGCGAGCGGTTCCGAGCACGCGGAGTGGCTCGGCGGGCTCGCGTACGTGGGGGAGAGCGATCCACCCGTCACCCTCGGGTTCTCGTTCCCGAAGGAGCAGGCGACGCTGCACGGCAACTGGGACGTCAACGCCCTGAAGGGGACCGGGAGCCAGGACATGTCCGTCACGGACCTGTTCGTGCCCGAGCGTCACACCTACGACAACATGGCGCCGTCCGCGCGCGGCGGCCCGATCTACGCGATCACGCTGCCCGGCTTCGTGACGAACGAGCACGGCGCGTTCGTGCTCGGTGCCGCGCGTCGGGCGATCGACGAGACGGCGGAGCTGGCCAAGACGAAGACGCGTGGCTACATCGTGCCGCGCGGCGTTGCGGCGCGGGAGCGCTTCCAGTCCGACCTCGGGCGCTGCGACGTCACGCTGACCGCCGCGCGGGCCGGGCTCATCGCTGCGAGCGAGCAGGCGTGGGACGCGGCGCTCGCGGGGCGCCCGGTGGACGCCGCGATGCAGGCGGAGATGCGGTCCATGGCGGTCCACGCGACGGAGGTGTCGCTCGAGGTGGTGCGGACGATGTTCCGCTACGCCGGCGCGCGGTCGCTGTACGCCGGCAACATCGTCGACCGCTGCCTCCGCGACGTCACGGCCGCGTCCCAGCACGGGATGGTCAACGAGGTCGCCTACGAGGCGCGCGGCCAGGCGCTGCTGGGCATGCAGGACATCGCACCCCTGACCTGAGACATGCGACGCGACATCGAGTTCACGAGCGGCGGCGAGACGGTTCGCGGCTGGCTCTACACACCGGACACCGGGGATGGGCCGTGGCCCGTCATCGTCATGGCGGGCGGCTGGTGCTACGTCAAGGAGCTCGTCCAGCCGCACTACGCCGAGCTGTACGCCGAGGCGGGCTTCGCGGCGATCCTCTTCGACTACCGGAACTTCGGGTCCAGCGACGGGGCGCGGCGACAGCACATCGACCCGTGGATGCAGATCGAGGACTACAAGAACGCGATCTCGTTCGCGGAGACCCTGGACGAGGTCGACGCCGCCCGCATCGGCGTCTGGGGGCTGTCGTACAGCGGCGGGCACGCGCTCATCGTCGGGGCGACCGATCCGCGCGTGAAGTGCATCGCATCGCAGATCCCGGTCGTGGACGGCTACCGGAACCTCCGCCGCATCTTCGGGACGCTGGGCTTCCGCGACTTCGAGGCGGCGGTCATCGAGGATCGGCGTCGCCGGTTCGCGACGGGTGAGGGCGGGACGTGGCCGCACGCGACCGACCCGGCGAACGGGCTGTCGACGTGGCCGTTCCCCGAGACCGAGGAGACGTTCCGCGAGCTCAAGGCCAGGGAGGCGCCCGCGTACCAGAACCTGAGCACCATCGAGTCCGCCGAGCTGCTCATGTCCTACAGCGTCGATCCGTTCCTGCCCCGGCTGCTGAACACCCCGACGCTGGTCGTGGTCGCCGAGCGCGACGACCTGACCCTGTGGGATCTGGAGATCGACGCCTACAACCGGATCCCGACCGCCAAGAAGCGCCTCGTCGTGGTCGGCGACTCGACGCACATGACGCTCTACAGCGACCGCTCGCTGCTCATGCAGGCCGCCGCCGCGGCGCGCGACTGGTTCGCCGAGCACCTGGTGGCGGGAGCACCGGCCGCGGTCGTGTGAGCCGGGGGCTGTAACGCGTCGCCGTGCTCGAACGGCGCACCGAGGAGGGGTCAGGCAGTGGCTGTGGCGCCGGCCGCGGTGGTCTCGCCGAGATGCGTCCCGCCGCCGCCCTGCCTGTGCTGGATCTTGGTCGGATAGCGACACACATCCAGCACACGTGGTCGGCGTGTCAGCGGAACGCGTCGCCGAAGCGGAGCTCCTCAGCCCGCGAAGTCGACGTCCAGCCCGAACCGCGCCCGGGCGATCGCCGGTGCGCGGAAGTCGAGCTGGTGCAGGCCGTTGGTGCGGAACGCGCACAGGTCGCGCCAGTAGCGCTGCATCCGCGCGCCGTCCTTGGCCCCGCTGGAGCTCGCCGTGCGGAAGAGCTCGTCACCCGCCTCCCACGTGAGCTTCTGCACGGTCATGAGCTGGCCGTAGACGCGCATCGCGCGCTCCTCCATGAACGGCTCGCCGCCGGCGACGCTCTCGGCGGCGTACTCGTGGAAGAGCTGCCCGCAGCGCACCATGATCGACTCGGCGGAGTCGGTCCACGACATCGCGAGGCCGAACGTGCGCTGGTAGTTGATGTTCTCGGCGCGGCGGGCTCCGCCGTCGTCCATGCGGTTGCCGGTCGGGTTCGTCGAGCGGGTGGTGAGGATGCGCTCCGCCTCGTCGAGCATGGCCTGCGCCGCGCCCACCTGCACGCTGTTGAGCTCGCCCATCGCGAAGGCCATGAACTGCCCGGCGTACATCGGGTTGCCGTGCAGCGCGGACCCGACCGTCCCGCCCGCGACGTCCTGGAAGAACCCGAACGGGATGACGTGGTGGTCGGGGACGAACGCCTCCTCGACGACCACGCTGTGCGAGCCGGAGCCCTTCAGGCCGATGAGGTCGCCCCAGTTGTCCAGCCGCCGGAACTCCGGCGTGACGAACGCGATCGTCCCGCCCTCCTCGTGGATGAGCCCCATGTGGTGGGTGGCGTACGGGATCCCGGAGGCGAAGTGCCAGGTGCCGGAGATGATCCGGCCGCCGTCGACGCGGCGCACCGTCACGTCCTGCGGGCCGAAGCTCAGCGGCGCGATGAACTCGCCGCCCACGGCGCCGAAGATCTCGTCCTGCGTGCGCTCCTCGAAGTAGCTCGCGAGCTGCAGCGCGTGCCCGGCGGAGAGGCAGAGCTGCCACCCGGTCGACGGGCAGCCGCGGGCGATCGAGATCATCACCTCGTAGAACGTGGGGAGGTCGACCTCCAGGCCGCCGTACCGGCGCGGGACCAGCAGCCGGTAGAAGCCCGCCTCGCGGAACAGCTCGTGCGTCTCGGGAGCGAAGAAGGTCCGCTCCTCGGTGGCCGCCTGCTGCTCGAGGAGCAGCGGGCGCAGCTCGAGCGCCCGGTTGAGCAGCTCCTCTCGCACCGACCCGGTGATCATCACCGGAACCCTACGCCGCGACGGCCAGCAGCTCCTCGGTCGGCATGTCGACGGCGCGCTCGGGGTCCTCGCCCAGCAGCTCGGCGGCGCGGACGAGGTCGACGGCCGTGGACCGCACCTGGGCGACGATCTCGGTGAGGACGAGATCGGGCTCGCGCTCGAAGCCGTCGCGCGCGAGGCGCGCAGCGGCGAGCGCATGACTGCGCGCGTCGGCGGCGCGGGCCGGATCGTCGTGCGCGTGACCGAGCCCCTCGACGGCCAGGGCGAGCTCGCGCACGGCCTCGGTGATCCCGTCCGGCGCGCCGAGGCCGCTGCGCGTGTACCGCAGGGCGTGGCGGGCGAGGATGCGCGTGTTGCGCACCGCGAAGTCCAGGTGCTCTCCGGTGCGCACGTGGCGCGCGACGGCGTCGCGGGCACCCCGGCGGGCCGGGGACATGCGCACCGTCTCCTGCGAGGTGGCGAACGCCTCGACGAGCTCGTCGACGACGCCGTCGAGCCCGCGGGCGGTGCGCAGCGCGCGCCCGGCGTGATCGGGGTCGCCGGCCTCCAGCGCGGCGGCGACCTCGCCGAGGGCGAACTGCAGGTCGCCGAGGACGCGCGTCGCCGCCCGGCGCACGAGGACGCGCGGGTCGGGCGGGAACACGAGCGCACCGACCGCGAGCGCGGTGAGGCCGCCGATGAGCCCCTCGACCGGGCGCGTGAACGAGAGCGTGGTCTGCGCGGCCGGCACGAGCGAGACGAGGATGAGGCCTGAGATCGCGGCCTCGTTGACGAACAGGTCGCTGCCGCGCAGGACGACGGCGACCGCCATGGCGAGCACGATCATGAGCCCGATCTGCAGCGGGCCGGGCCCGATGAGATGCAGCAGGACGTCGGCCGTGGCCAGGCCGAGGACCACGCCCGCGGTCAGCTCGATGGCGCGCCGGCCGCGCTGGCGGTAGGTCGCGCTGAGGCAGATCACCGCGGCGATCGACGCGAAGGTGGGGCGCGGATCGTCGAGCGGGACGAGCTGCGCGATGTAGTAGGCGACGACCGCCGCGAGCGCCGTCTGGGCGATCGGGAGCAGGCGCGGCCGCAGCCGCCGGGCGGCGTCCGTGGGAGCGAGTCGAGCCGAGAGAACGCGCAGGTTCACCGCACAACAGGATGCGACGGGCGCGGCGCAGTTCGTGTGGGACCACTCACACGCAGGGCCAGGAGCGCCAGCACGGCTCCGATCGTGAGCGCGAAGGGGATCTGCATCCACAGGTCCCCGATGTCGGTCCCGGACCCGATCACGTGCGCCGCGCCGAGCAGCCACGCGATCGGGATCCAGCGGTGCGCGTTGCGCCAGCGACGCGCCCCGATCCGCTTGCGGGCGTAGTACGACAGCGACAGCGCCGCCGTGATGTAGCCCGGCGATCTGGCCGAGCCCGGTCCAGAACGCCGCGTGGTCGATCCGGAACGGCACGATGAGATCGAGCACCGTCGGCCGGAGGAAGCTGTCCCCGAGCAGCAGCACGGCATGGGCGCCGAGCGCGACCAGGGCGACGAGCGCGATCCGCTCGTGGGCGACGCGGAGCCGCGGCGTCATGGACCGCGGTGCGACCTTCGTCGCCATGGACAGCCCGATGACCATCGACGCGCTCAGCGCGAGCCACGCGAGGACGCCCGCCGAGCGGCTCGCGAGCCAGAACAGGTGGTCGAAGGGGTCGGTCGCGCTCGTCATGCCGCGACCGCCAGCCGCGCCGGCTGCAGGCCCCCGAGGACCTCGGTCGTGCCGTCGTCGTGCTGCAGCACACCGCCGCGCACGTGCAGGAGCCGGCGCGCGCCCTGCGGTCCCGACAGCAGCGCGCCCTTGGCGAGGATCTCTGCATCCAGCGCGCAGGAGGCCACCGCGGTCACCGCGACGAGGCCGGTCCAGGCGGGCCGTCCCGTCGCCGGGTCGAGCAGGTGATGGCTGAACGTCCCGTCCGCCTCCCGCCACGCACGGGCGTGGATGCCCGACGTCGCGACGCCTCCGCCGTCGATCCCCAGCCGGTGCACGTGACCCTCGCCGCGGACCCCGTCGACGCCGATCTCCCAGCGCCGGCCGCCCACCGCGAGGTCACCGCCGCAGCCGATCGCGTAGGCGACGCCGGACGGCATGAGAGCTGCCGCGCGGTCGGCGGCCATGCCCTTGGCCAGGCCACCCGGATCGAGCGTCACGCCCGGCGGGCGGCAGACGCGGCCGTCGCGGTCGACGCTCGGTTGGCGTGCGCGCCAGCCGTCGGCGGGGCGTGCCGCGCGCCTGGGCGGCGCTGCCGCCAGGACGGCGGCGAGCTCCGGTCGTGCCGCCGGGCGAGGGCGGGTGCCCACGGGGACGGTCGCGTCGACGAGCCCGCGCGTCTGCGCGGCGGCGCGCCGGGCCGCCCGCGCGAGGTCGGCGAGGAGGGGGGACGCCGGGACCTGCGGACGGCCGTCGCGGTTGAGCGCCGCGAGCTCGCTGTCGTCGCGGAACGGCGTCAGCGCCGTCTCGACGTCCGCGAAGAGCTCCTCGACGGCGTCGGCGAGCGCTCCGAGCCACGTCGGGCTCGCGACATCGGACTCCAGGTGGACGGATCCCTCGCCGCCCATCGTCGCGAAGCGTCGTGTCAGCGTCGCCGTCACGACGCGCTCGTGACGGGGATGTCGCTCGACGACGACGAGGATGTCGTCGTCGTCGACTGCGTCGTCGTCGTGACCTGCCCGGACGAGGTCTGTGCGCTGAGGACCGGGTCCGCGCCCGCGCTGACCCGGAACCAGAGCACCGCCAGCACGGTGAAGAAGATGGCGAGGCTCACGCCGGCGACGCGCAGCCAGGAGGGTCGGCGTGCGATGTTCATGGTGGACACCATCGGCGCGCCGGCTCGGGACGGGCTGGGCGATCCCTGAGCGGTCCCTGAGGCGCCCGGAACCTTAGGTTCCGTGAAGGTCGGTCCGGGACATTCCCGGCATGGCAGGGCGCAAGCGTGCGGCAGGGATCGCGGCAGCAGTCGGAATCGCGGCAGGAGGCGGAGCGCTGACGGCAGGTGGCCCGGGCGCGACGGCCGCCCCGAGCGTCACGCACGGCAAGGCGGTGACCCCGCGCGGTGGCTCAGGCAGCACCACCGGCGGGTCGCGTCGCAGCGGCTGGGTCGACCGGCTCGCCACACGGCTCGGCGTCAGCGTCGCGACGCTGCGATCCGCCTTGCAGGACGTCCGCGAGGCCACGCCGAACGCCGATCGCCACGCCGATCTCGTGAGCGCGCTCGCCATCGGTCTCGGCCGCAGCCCGGCGCAGGTGCGCACCGCGCTCGAAGGCGGTCGCACGCAGCGTCCCCGCGGCCGCGACGGGCTGGCCGACGCGCTGGCCCGCGAGCTCGGGCTCGACGTCGCGAAGGTCCGCGCCGCCGTCGACGAGGTGCAGGACGCCCGGCGTGACCGCGGCCGCCTGCCCGGCGCCCGTGGGCTCGGCCAGGCGCTCGCCGAGGAGCTCGGCGTCGACGTCGACCGGCTGCGCGATGCGCTCCGAGCGGTCGACGGCCCCAAGCGCGCCCGCCGCGGCGACGCGCAGGGCATCGCGACCGCCCTCAACGTCGATGTCGCCCAGGTCCGCGCGATCCTCGACGCGTTCCGCGCCGAGGAGGCCGCCCGCCGGGCTGCCCGGCGCGACGCGTTCGCGGCGTCGCTCGCCCACGAGCTCGGGATGCCCGCCCAGCAGGTCAGCGAGGCGCTGTCGGCGATGCCGGCGCGCCGCGGACATCACCGCTAGCACCGGCCCGCGCGGCGACCTCGCGCTCGGGTGACGCTGCGCGTCGTTCCCGCAACCGGGCCGCGGCGAGGAACACGCCCGCGGCGCCCGTCGCCACGACGATCGGCATGACGGACAGGTTGTGGCGCGCCTCGGAGACGAGCAGCGCGTTGATGGCCGACACGTAGAGCAGCACTCCGCCGAGCAGCCACATCGCCGCCGCGCCCCGCGTCGCGACGAACCCCGCGACCAGACCGACGGCGCCGAACGCCACGAGGAACAGGTGGAACGCCGTGACCGGCGTGCGCGGGTTGCGGTACGTGCCGAGCGTGTAGCCGCCCCAGAGCCGCCACACCTTGCGCGCTCCCATCGCCGCGAAGGAGAGCGGATCGCCGAGCGCGTAGTCGCTCAGGTTCTGCATCCCCTCCTTCTGCAGCGCAGCGTCGGTCGAGAGATCGGGGTGGCGGGCGGCCACCGTCGCGATGACGTCGGCCTGGCGCAGCTGGAACCACTTCTTGCCGGCGAGATCGGGGTTGCGGGCGCGCACCTCGTCGGCCAGCGCGCGCTTGGCCCCGAACATCGAGCCGTTGCCCGGGAGGTAGGTCCCGACCCAGAGGTTCGACCCGCCGCCGCTGGAGAGCGGCACGAAGTGCCCGGCCTTCGACGACGCGAACACCGTCCACGGCGTCAGGATCACGAGCAGCGCGACGAGCATCGGCCCCGCGGCGCGCACGGCCGCCGCGAGCGGCCGCGACGACGCGCGCCGCCACGCGGCGACGGCGACGACGACCAGCGCGATCGCGGGGACGAGCGCGAGATCCGCCCGCGTGAGGATGGTCGCGCCGAGCAGCAGCCCGGCGGCGATGGGAGGCAGCCACGACGCGGGTCTTCGCAGCGCCCAGACGGTCGCCGCGAGCGCGGAGGTCACGAGCAGCGCGCCGAGCGGCTCGGACAGCAGGTCGCCCGAGGCGGAGATGAGCGGCGGGTAGAACGCCACCGCCGCCGCCGCGAGCAGGCCGGCGCCCCAGCCCGCGACGAGGTACGCGAGGAGGAACGCGGCGGGGATCGTCAGCGTCCCGACCAGCGCCTGCGCGGGATAGGCCGACGGGACGTCCCACACGCCGCCCCCGCGCTTCTGCGGCTTGAGCTCGTACGCGAGCGCGAACATGAGCGGCGCGCCCGGAGGCCAGTGCACCGGATCGGTCATGCCGGGGTTGCCGTAGTTGCCCGTGACCGAGAGCCCGCGCGCGATCATCGCGTAGGACTGCTCGTCCTTGGACTGGTAGGCGCTCGGGTCGGACGCGGCGTGGAAGCGCAGGACGCCGCCCACGACGGTGAGGGCGGCCAGGACGGCCAGGACCCGCAGCATCGGACCACCCTAGTCGCCGGATCGGCTGACGGCGGTTTGACGGTGCGATGACGGTCGCGCGCGAAGGTCGGCCACCAAGATCCGACGAGGAGGGACGACATGGCGGCGAAGGACAGGACGGTCGACGAGGCACGTCTCGACGACTTCATGGCGAAGTTCGTCCAGGACGCCGGCGCCGCGATGAGCGCCGTGCTCGTCGTGATCGGCGACCGGCTGGGTCTCTATCGGGCGATGGCCGACTGCCAGCCGGTGACGCCGGCGCAGCTCGCCGAGCGCACCGGCACGAAGGAGCGCTACGTGCGCGAATGGCTCAGCAACCAGGCGGCGAGCGGCTACGTGGAGTACGACCCCGCCGACGGCACGTTCCGGCTGCCGCCGGAGCAGGCGATGGCGCTCGCGGACGAGAGCAGCCCGGCGTTCGTGCCCGGCGCGTTCCAGATCGTCGCGGCGATGGCCAAGGACGAGGCGCAGATCACCGAGCGCTTCCGGACCGGCGACGGCTTCGGCTGGCACGAGCACCACCCGGATCTCTTCGCCGGCACCGAGCGGTTCTTCCGCCCCGGCTACCTGGCGAACATCGTCCCCTCGTGGCTTCCCGCGCTCGACGGTGTCGTGGAGAAGCTCGAGGCGGGGGCGCGCGTCGCCGACATCGGCTGTGGGCACGGCGCGTCGACGATCGTCATGGCCCAGGCGTTCCCGAACAGCACGTTCGTCGGCTCCGACTACCACGAGGCGTCGATCGAGACGGCCCGTGGCGCCGCCGATCGCGCGGGCGTGTCCGACCGCGTGGCGTTCGAGGTCGCCGGCGCGACCGAGTTCGGCGGTGGGCCGTTCGACCTCGTGTGCGTCTACGACGCCCTGCACGACATGGGCGACCCGGTCGGCGCGTCGGCCCACGTCCTCGCGCAGCTGGCGCCGGACGGCACATGGATGGTCGTCGAGCCGTTCGCCAACGACGCGCTGGAGGACAACCTCAACCCCGTCGGGCGCGTGTACTACGCCGCGTCCACGTGCATCTGCACGCCGCACTCGCTGAGCCAGGACGTGGGGCTCGCGCTGGGCGCGCAGGCCGGGCCGGCCCGGCTGGCCGACGTCGTCAGGCGGGGAGGCTTCACGCGGGTGCGGGAGGCCACCGCGACGCCGTTCAACCTCGTGCTGGAGGTCAGGCCGTAGCCGCGAGCGCCGCCAGCGCCGCGAGCGAGTCGCGCACCACGGCGCGCTGGGTCTCGAGGCGGTGCGCCTCCTCCTCGGGCAGCTCGACGTGCACGGCGATCTCGGTGCCGTCGTTCTCGTCGAGCGGCGTGAGGCGGTACGCGAAGACGAGGTCGCTCACGAGGCAGGACACCGTGACCGAGCGTCCCGAGAGGTCGCTGCGCAGCTCCTGCGGCATGGGGAAGTCCGGGTAGCCGTCGGGGAACATCGTGAAGTCCCCGCGGCCCTCGTGTGCGTGCGGCTCGACGGTCTCCACGCCGCGCCACCACTCCGGGAAGCGTGCCGGGTCGTAGAGGAGCTTCCACACCTCCTCGACCGGCGCGGCGCTGACCATGGCGTCATCGAACTGCGGCACGGGCGCCTCCCGGAGCGGGGACGTGGCGGAGCTCGCGTTCGACGCGCTCGAGCTCGCGCGCCGGCTCGACCGGCGCGAGCGTGGGGCGGCCGAGGTCGACGAGCGCGGTGGCGATGTCGCCGCCCCCGGCACGCGTCGGCTGGCGTCGCCACGCCGTCGCGGCCTCCTGGAGGCGCCGCTCCGCGAGGACCTCGTCGCCGCGGGCCCGGGCGACGAGCGCCTGCACGTGCGTGAGGCGCGCGACGAGCGCCGCGGGGCGGTCGCCGGGGCCGATGGGCTCCTGCGTCACCTCGCGCAGCTCCGCCTCGGCGTCGTCCGCGCGCCCGAGGCGGGCGAGCGACTCCGCGATCGCGAGCCGGGCGAGTGGCCGGTTGATGGCCGAGTCGGAGTCGAGGCCGCGCGTGAGCAGCGACGCCGCGGCGGCGTGATCGCCCGCGGCGAAGGCGATCATCCCGGCGTCGTGGTCTGCCAGGGCGACGAGCGAGGGGTCGCCGCTGCGCGCTGCAGCGACACGCTCCTGGGCGACGGCCTCGCGCGCGGCTTCGAGGTGCCCGAGGCGGGTGAGCAGCTTGGCGCGCAGCGCGTGCAGCGGCGTGAGCAGGCTCGGCATCCCGCGCACCTCGGCGACGCCCCCGTCGGCGCAGGCCAGCGCGTCCTCATGGCGGCCCGCCGCCGCGAGGACGCAGGCGAGGTTCGCCCGCACGCTGTAGGCACGGTCCGGGCTCGGCCCCGGCATCCCGACGATGGTCTCGAACCGCTCGACCGCCTCGTCGAGCCGGTCCTCCGCGAGCGCGCGGAACGCGTGCGCGTTGGCCAGCTCGCAGGCGACGTCGGGGTCGGTGACGTCGAGGGTCGCGAGCCGCGCGAGCAGCGCGTCGGCATCCTGCACGCGTCCGGTGACCGCCGCGCCCCAGGCGCCGAGCGCCAGGGCGCTGGCGAGCTGGGCGGGATCGACGCCGTCCGCCCGGTCGAGCTCGGCGATCGCGCGCCGCGCCTGCGACATCGTCTCCGAGGGCCGGCACAGCGCGCCGCTGTACCAGCGCGCAGCCCGTGCGTGGACGGCGCCGCGCTCGGCGTGCTCGGACGGCGCCAGCAGCTCGAGCGTCGTCCGCAGCGCGTCCTCGGCGGCGACCCGGCGGCCGCTGTAGGCCTCCGCGGCCGCGAGCTCGACCGTGAGCGAGGGGTCGCCGGGGCGCAGCTCCAGCGCCTCGCGCAGGAACTCGGCGGCCTCGTCGACGGCGCCGACCGCCGCGGCGTCACGCGCCGCCCGCGCCAGGCGCCCGGCGGCGAGGTCGTCGCGGCCCGCCAGCCGCAGGTGACGCGCGGTCTCGGCCGCAGGGCCGCGCAGCGCGCCGGCCAGCTCCTCGTGCAGCCCGCGCCGCCGCGGCTCGGGCATGTCGGCGAGGGCGGCGTCGCGCAGCAGCGCGTGGCGGTAGCCGAAGTCCCCGTGCTCGGCGGTGAGCAGGCCGCAGTCCAGCGCGCGCAGCACGTCCTCCTGGGACGCCAGCGCACCCACCTCCGTGAGGGTGAGGTCGCGGCCGGCGACGGCGGCCAGCTCCGCGGCGCGGCGGGCGCCGTCGGGGAGGCGCCCGACGGCGGCGCGGACGACGGCCTGCAGGCTCTCCGGCGGGCCGTCCCGGCCGGCTCCGGCGGCGCGCGCGCCCTCGATCGCCAACAGCGGGTTGCCGTCGGCGGCGGCGATGACCTGCGCGCGCTGCTCGGGTGGGAGCTCGGCGACGGTTGCGACGAGCCGCTCGACGTCGCCGCGCGGCAGCGGCAGGACGTCGAGCTCCAGCAGCTCGCCGCCCCGGCCGACGTGGGCGCGCAGCAGCGCGTCGAGGTCGGGCCGCTGCGGCGTCGTACGGCAGGTGAGGATCGCGAGGACCCCGAGACCCGTGAATCGCCGCAGGACGTACGCGAGGAGCTCGAGGCTCGGCGTGTCGGCCAGGTGGGCGTCGTCGAGCAGCAGGACGAGCGGCCGGTCGGCGCCCGCGTGCTCGACGGCGTCCACCGCCGCCTCGAGCAGCCGCGATCGTGCGTGCTCGGGCGCGGCCGGGGGGCCGTAAGCGACGAACGCGCGGCCGAGCCGCCGCGGCAGTGACGGTGCGATGACGGCGAGGTCGTCCGGCCAGGTCGCATCGGGCGGGGGAGGGACGAGGTCGTCGGCGAGGTCGCGCAGCAGCTCGGACCACATGGAGTAGGGCGCAGGTCCGCCGAGCTCCAGCGCCGCGCACGACGCCGTCCTGGCGCCCGCGGCCCGTGCGCGCTCGAGCACCTCGCGCGCCAGCCGCGTCTTGCCGATCCCCGCCTCGCCGCGCACGACGACGACGCCGGAGCGCATCGCGACGAGCGCCGCCAGCTCGGCGTCGCGGCCGATGACCGGCGAGGGGCCAGATGCCTCCGCGTCGACGGCCGGCGCGCTGCGCACCCCCGCGGCGGTGGCGCGCGTCTCCGCCGACGGCGCAAGCCCCAGCTGCGTCCGCAGACGCTCGGCCAGCCGGTCGTGCACGGCCAGCGCCGCCGCGCGGTCGCCGTTGGCGGCGTGGTGCTCCATGAGGTCGCGGGCCGCCGCCTCGTCGAGCGGATCGAGCTCGAGCCGCCGCCGCGCGTGCCCGACCGCGAGCGCCGGCGTGGGCGCCTCCTGCGCGAGCCGCGCGAGGACGGCGCTCAGCCTGGCCGTCTGGCGATCGCGCTCCTCGAGCACCCAGTCCTGGTCGAGATCGGCGAGGAGCGGCCCGCGGTACAGCGCGGCGGCGGCCTCGAGGGCGTCGCGCTCCAGGAGCTCGTCGAGCTCCTGCAGATCGGTCGTGCACCGCAGGCCCACGCGGTCCCTGCCGGCCACGAGGAAGTCCGCACCCTCGGGACCGAGTGCGCGGCGCAGCGCCCAGGCGGCGCTGCGGAGCGAGGCGCGCGCGCTCGCGTCGAGCACGTCGGGCCAGAAGCGCGCGGCCAGCGCGCCGCGCGGATGCTCCCCGGGGTGCAGCGCGAGCCAGGCCAGCAGCTCCCAAGCGCGGCTGCTCGCGGGCTGCTCGACGGAGCGGCCTGCGACGTCGGCCTCCAGCGGGCCAAGGAGCCGCACCCGGAGCATGTGGCGATCCTACGCCGGGGCGCCCTTCATGGGGGATTGACGGTCCGCTGACGGTGATGGGCGAGGGTCACCGCCATGACCACCTCAACGTCCTCCACCACCATCGACGGCGCCGCGCTGCGGCAGGCCGTCACGTCCCACGACGTCGAGGCGCTCGCCGGCCTCTACGCCGAGGACGCCACGATCGAGATCGTCGACGCGGGGCACCCGCCGGCCACGCCGCTGCGCCTGCGCGGCTCCGACCAGATCGGCGCCCGTCTGCGCGACGTCTACGAGCGCGACATGGCCCACGAGGTCGACCTCGTCGCCATCGGACCCGACGCGCTCGCGTACACCGTCCGCTGCACGTACCCCGACGGCGGCCGGGTCGTCTGCTCCGCGATGGCCGAGATCGCCGACGGCCGCATCACCCGCGAGGTGGTGCTGCAGGTCTGGGATTCCTGACGCAGGTACGCTCCGCGCGATGCCTGCCACCGCCGAGGCCTGGGCCGCGCTGGAGCGCCACCACAGCGAGGTCGCGGGGGTCCATCTCCGCGACCTCTTCGCCGCCGATCCGACGCGAGGCGAGCGCCTCGTCGCGGAGGCGGCCGGGATCACGATGGACTACTCGAAGAACCGGGTGAACGACGAGACGCTCACCCTGCTCCGAGGCCTCGCCGACGCCGCCGGGCTGCGCGCCCGCATCGACGCGATGTTCGCGGGCGAGCACATCAACGTGACCGAGGATCGCGCCGTCGGCCACGTCGCGCTGCGCATGCCGCGCGACGGCGAGTTCGTCGTCGACGGGGAGAACGTCGTCCCCGAGGTCCACGCGGTCCTGGACCGGATGGCGGCGTTCTCCGAGCGCGTGCGGTCCGGGGAGTGGGTCGGGCACACCGGCAAGCCGATCCGCACCGTCGTGAACATCGGCATCGGCGGGTCGGACCTCGGGCCCGCGATGGCCCACCAGGCGCTCCTTCACGAGACGAAGCGCGACCTCGACGTCCGCTTCGTCGCCAACGTCGACGGCTCCGAGTTCGCCGAGGCGGTCCACGGCCTCGACGCCGCCGAGACGCTCTTCATCGTCGTCTCCAAGACGTTCACGACGCTCGAGACGCTCACGAACGCCCGCTCCGCCCGAGCCTGGGCGATCGACGCGCTCGGGGACGAGTCGGCCGTCGCCAAGCACTTCGTGGCCGTGTCGACGAACGCGAAGGAGGTCGCGGCGTTCGGCATCGAGACCGAGAACATGTTCGGCTTCTGGGACTGGGTCGGCGGGCGCTACTCGCTGCCCTCCGCGGTCGGCCTGTCCCTCATGGTCGCCATCGGGCCCGACGCCTTCCGGGCGATGCTCTCCGGCTACCACGCGATGGACGAGCACTTCCGCACCGCGCCGTTCGAGAGCAACCTGCCCGTGATCCTCGGGCTGCTCGGCATCTGGTACGAGGAGCTCTTCGGCGCGCAGACCGTCGGCGTGATCCCGTACGACCACTACCTCGGGCTCCTGCCTGCCTATCTCCAGCAGCTCGACATGGAGAGCAACGGCAAGAGCGTCACGCTCGGCGGGTCACCCGTGGAGCACGGCACCGGCCCGATCCTCTGGGGCCAGCCGGGGACGAACGGCCAGCACGCGTTCTTCCAGCTCATCCACCAGGGCACGAAGCTCATCCCGTGCGACTTCCTCGGGTTCCTGCACTCGCTGAACCCGCTCGGCAACCACCACGACCTCCTGACCGCCAACCTGCTCGCGCAGTCGGAGGCGCTCGCGTTCGGCCGGCGCGCCCCGGACGGGCAGCCCTACCGCGAGTTCCCCGGCAACCGGCCGACGAACGTCATGTTCGCCGAGCGGCTGGACCCCGCGACCTTCGGCGCGATCATCGCCCTGTACGAGCACAAGGTGTTCACGCAGGGCGCGATCTGGGACATCAACTCGTTCGACCAGTGGGGCGTGGAGCTGGGCAAGGAGCTGGCGCAGAGGATCGCGCCGGAGCTCGAGGCCCCCGACGAGCCCCAGCTCGATCACGACAGCTCGACGAACGCCCTCATACGCCGCTATCGCGCGGCGCACGGGCGCTGACGGAGCGGTCGAGCTCCTCGCGGACGGCGCGCAGCAGCTGCTCCGCGTCGAACGGCTTGGCCAGCAGGCGGGTGGTGGTGAAGTCGCCGCCCAGCAGCGCGTCGTCGGTGTAGCCGGACATGAAGACGATCGGCAGGGCCGGGTCCTTCTCGCGCAGTCGCAGCGCGAGGTCCCGGCCCGACATGCCGGGCATCACGATGTCCGAGACGAGGAGGTCGATCGGCCCCTGGCGGGCGACGATCCGCACCGCCTGCACGCCGTTGCGCGCCTCGAGCACCGCGTAGCCGGCCTCGACGAGGATCCGGCGCGTGAGGTCGCGCAGGGCGTCGGCGTCCTCCACGAGCAGGACCGTCTCGCCGCGGCCCGCGCCGATCTCCGGGGTCAGCTCAGGCTCCTCGGGGGCGGGCTCGTCGGTCGCCGGCAGCGAGAGCGTGAGCGTCGTGCCCTCGCCCTCCTTGGTCTCGAGGTCGACGTTGCCGCCCGCGCCGGTGATGACGCCGTAGACCATCGCGAGGCCCAGCCCCGTCCCCTTGCCCTCGGGCTTGTTCGTGAAGAAGGGCTCGAAGGCGCGATCCGCGACCTCGGCCGGCATCCCGGTCCCGGTGTCGCTCACGCTCAGCAGGACGGTGTCGCCGTCGCCGCGCGCGGTCGAGATCGTGAGCGTCCCCCCGGTGGGCATGGCGTCGCGTGCGTTGAGCGCGAGGTTGATGAGCACCTGCTCGGCCTGGCCGGGATCGAGCTCGACGGGCGGCAGCCCGTGGTCGAGGCGCGTGCGGAGGTGGATGTCCTCGCCGAGGGTCCGGTGCAGGAGCCGCTCGGTGTCCCCGACGATCTCGTTGAGCTGCAGCGGCCGCGGGGCGGAGCGCTCCTTGCGGGCGAAGATGAGCAGCTGCCGGGTCAGCGACGTGGCGCGGTCGACGGCGCGGCGGATCTGCTCGAGGTCCTCGCGGCTCTGCGACCCCTCCGGCAGGTCCTCGATCAGGAACTGCGCGTAGTTGCGGATGACGGCGAGGAGGTTGTTGAAGTCGTGCGCGATGCCGCCCGCGAGCCGGCCGATGCTCTCGAGGCGGTCGACGCGATGCAGCCGCGCCTCGAGATCCTTGCGCTCCTCCGCGCTGCGCAGCCCCTCGGTCACGTCCGTCGCGATCAGGCCGACGCCGTAGACCTTGCCGTCCTCGCCGCGCATCGGGAACTTCAGCGTGCGGTAGACGTGGCGGCCGTCGGAGTGCTCCATCGTCTCCTCGACCTGCAGCGTGTGCCCGAGGCGCAGCACCTCGCGGTCGTGGGAGTGCAGCGCGTCGGCGACCTCGGCAGGGAAGACGTCGTGTGCGGTGCGCCCGATCGTCGTGTCCGGGTCGATGCCCAGCAGCTCGTGGCAGCGCCGGTTGATGACGAGGTAGCGGCCCTCGAGGTCCTTGATCGCGATGGCGACCGGGGAGTTGTCGAGGATGGCCTGCAGACGCGCCTGCGTCGCGGCGGCTGCGCGCCGCGCCGACTCGCCCTCGACCGCGGACGACAGCAGGTGGGCGAGCGACTCGAGGAAGCCGACCTCGTCGGCGGTCCACACCCCCCTCTCCAGGCGATACGCGCCGAGGATGCCGTAGCGCTCGGCGGCGCCGCGGATCGGGATGACGGCCGCGAGGTGGATGCCGTCCTCGCTCAGGACCTCCGGCACGGGGGGCTGGTCCGGGCCGCCGCGGAGGATCGTCGCGCCGGTGACGAGCGCGCGGGCGCTCATCGGTGCGCGCGACACCGGGATCGAGGCGTCGATGACGTCGACCGTGCCGGCGACCGCCCGGCGGATGAGCCGGCCGTCGCGCTGCTCGGAGATCAGGGCGCGGTCGACCCCGAGCGTCTCGACGGCGATCGTCGCGGCGCGCATGAGCAGCTCCTCGAACGGCATCTCCGACAGCGCCAGGCGGCCGAGGTCGAGCACCGCCTCCCGGTGCTTGGCCTGGATCTCGGCGCGATGACGAACGTTGGAGTCGGTCCTGTCGCGGACGACGAGGACGCCGAACATGCCGCCCTCGGTCTGCATCGGGCTCTGGGTGACCTCGAGCTCGAGCCGGCGGCCGTCGCTGTGCAGGCCGGCGACCCGGACGGCGGAGGACTCGTCGCGGTGCAGCGGCGCGTCGAAGAAGCTCGCCATGCGCTTCGCCTGGCCCTCGGGGTCCGGCGTGAGCCGGGCGAACCCGCCGCCGAGCAGGTCCTCGAGCGGGTAGCCGTGCACCGCGGCGAAGCGCTCGTTCGCGTAGACGATCGATCCCTGCGCGTCGAAGACGGCGACCGCCTCGGGAAGTGCTCCGAGGATCGCCTCGAAATCGGGGGCGGGAGGACGGTCGGCGCTCACTATTCGATCAGGCCCTGACGCATCCCTTCGGCGACCGCCGCGCCACGGTCGGTGACGCCGAGCTTCTCGTAGAGCTTCTCGGTGTGGCTCTTGACAGTGGACGGGCTGACGGAGAGCTTGCGCGCGATCTCCGGGCCCGGCATGCCCTCCGCCATGCACGCGAGGATCTCCTGCTCGCGCCCGGTGAGCAGGGGACGCTGCTCGCGCGCGCGCTGACGGATCTGGCTGGCGACGACGGCCTGCAGCTCGGGTGCGAGGACGGTCTCGCCCCTGGCCACCGCGACGACGGCGTCGAGCACCTGCGAGGCCTCGATCGTCTTCGTGAGGATGGCGGCCGCGCCTTGCTCGAGCGCCTCGTAGATCTGCTGGTCGCTCAGCATCCCGGACAGGAGCATCACCCGGGTGGGCAGGTTGTCGCGGGCGACCGCGTTGATGACGCCGGCTCCGTCGAGATCCGGCATGTGCATGTCGACCAGTGCCACCTCCGGACTGAGGCGGCGGATCTCCTCGAGCGCGGTCCGGCCATCGGAGGTTTCGGCCACGACCTCGAGGCTCGGATGGTGGGAGATCGCTCTCACGACGCTCGCCCGATAGAGCGGGTGGTCGTCGGCGATGACGATCCTGACCCTGCCCAGCGTCGGCGTCATGTCCTGGTTGTACCAGGAACGACCATGGTGCGGCCGAGGCTGCGCCTAGATGTGGAAGATCGTTCCGCCGTTCGCGATGGAGGTGATCGCGTCGCAGAGCTGCGCTGCGGTGGACGTGGCCGGCAGGCATCCGGCTGCCCCGCTGCTCACCGCCGTCGCTCTCGTCACCGGCGGATCGCCGTCGAGCAGGAGCACGCGCGTGCCCACCTCCGGGCGCACCTCGGCCAGGCGGGCGCACAGGTCGAGCCCGTCCAGGGTGGGCAGGCCGGTGTCGACCACCGCGACGTCAGGCGCCGACTGCACGATCGCGTCCAGCGCTCGTGCCCCGTCGTGCTCCGTGCCGACGATCAGGAAGTCCGCGTGGCGGCGCATCGCGCGCAGCAGCACGGCCTGCTGGAGCTGATCGCTGACGGCGAGGAGGACGGTGACGGGGGACACGTCTTCCAGTGATGCAGCTTGCGGCGAGGCCGCACATGGGCCGCCCACCCCCCGTGGCGGGGGAGGCGTGGGTGGCCGATCGGCCGAGGCCGGGTTGGGCCGATCGGCCACCGGGGTGGGCAGAAGGTGTGCAGCTTCGCGCGGAATCTCCACGTTTTCTGCATCGACGGAAGGACTCCTGGGGGTGGTGTCGGCCGTTCGGACTGCCCGTCCCACCCGATCGGCCCACCCAGGGCGCAGAAAAGTGGGGCCGATCGGCCGATGGGGTGGAAGCCCGGATGTCCCGACGCTTCCCCCATGCCGCTCTCCCTCTTCCCGGCTCCCCGCCGGATCCGCCGCCTCGTCAGCAGTCTCGTCATCGCCGCAGCCGCCGCTCTTGCAGTCCCCACCTTCGCCTCCGCTTGTGCCGGAGCCGACATCCAGCCGAACGCGCAGAACATCGCCACCGCGCGCTCCGCCACGCTCTGCCTGCTCAACCAGCAGCGGGCGTCGTTCGGCCTCGGCCGCCTCCGCGCCCACCGCCAGCTCACGGTCGCCGCGCAGAGCTACGCCGGCGACATGGTCCGCGGCGGGTTCTTCAGCCACGTGTCCCCGTCCGGCTCGACGCTCGAGCAGCGCATCCGTCAGGGCACGCGCTACCTCGCAGGCGCCCTCCGCTACCAGATCGGCGAGAACATCGCCTGGGGTCAGGGCGCTCTCGGCAAGCCGCGCGCGATCGTGGCCGCATGGATGGCCAGCCCCGGCCACCGCGCGAACATCCTCCGCGGAGCCTTCCGCGAGATCGGCATCGGCATCGCCCCCGGCGCCCCGATGGCCGGCCTGGCCGGCGATCCCGCAGTGACCTACACCAACGAGTTCGGCACCCGCCGCTAAGGGGGACAGGGCAATGTCGATCGTGGTCTGGATCGCACTCGGAGCCGCAGCCTGGACGCTGTGCGGCCTGCTCGCGATCGGTGTCGCCTCCGCCGCCCGCCGCGGCGACCGCCTCTCCTCGGACGCGCTCATGGGCATGGACCCCTCCGTCGAGCTCACGCCGCGCCGCCGCATGGTCGTCGACGTGACGCCGGTCGCGCGCCCCTGGGTCGTCGCCGCCACGCCGGGCGCCGCCGACGCCGCGGCCGTCAGCCGGGTCTAGCTCCCGGAGTGGATCGCGAGCACCTCGTCGAGGGTGCTCGCCTCGCGCGCGGGCTTGTCGGGCCGGTACCCGAGGACCCGCGCGAAGCGCAGCGCCACCCCGCCCGGGTAGCGCGGGCTCGTCTGCACGCCGTCGAAGGCGATCTCCACGACGAGCTCCGGGCGAACGTGCACGACATGTCCGTCGTCTGACACGGCCAGCTCCCGCAGGCGCTCGGTCTGCCAGGTGAGCATCTCGTCGGTGAGGCCCTTGAACGTCTTGCCGAGCATCACGAGCCCGCCGTCGGGCCCGCGCGCGCCGAGATGCAGGTTGCTCAGCCACCCGCGCCGCCGCCCGTGGCCCCACTCGGCGGCGAGGATCACGAGGTCGAGCGTGTGGCGCGGCTTGACCTTCAGCCATCCGCCGCCCCGGCGGCCTGCGGCGTAGGGCGTGTCGAGCGACTTCACGACGACGCCCTCGTGCCCTGCGGCGAGCGCGGCGTCGAAGACAGCCTGGGCGGCCGCGAGGTCCTCGGCGACGATCCGGTCGACCCGCGCGTGCGCGGGCACGACGCGGTGCAGGATCTCGGCGCGTTCGGAGCCCGGGCGGTCGAGCAGGTCCTCGCCGTCGACGTGCAGCACGTCGAAGTGCTGCGGGGTGAGCGATCCCACAGGTCCTCACGTGCGGTGCGGCTTCCGAGGCGCGACGCGGTCACCTGGAACGGGTGTGGCCGCCCGTCCGCGCGCAGCGCGATCGCCTCGCCGTCGAGGACGAGCTCGGTCGCGGGCAGGGCGAGCACGGCCGCGACGAGCTCCGGGAGGCGCGCCGTCACGTCGTCGAGCGTGCGGGTGAAGAGCGCGACGTCGGCGCCGGAGCGGTGCGCCTGGATCCGCACCCCGTCGAGCTTGGTCTCGACGGCGGCGGGCGACGTCCTGGCCAGCGCGTCCTCGAGGCTGTCGGCGGGCTGGGCGAGCATGGGGTGGATCGGACGGCCGACGACGAGGCCGATGCGGGCGAGCCCGGGCGCGCCCTCCGCGAGCGCGATCCGGGCCACGTCGCCGAGGTCGCCGTCGAGCATGTGCGCGCGGCGGACGTCGGCGACCGGGAGATCGGCCGCCGCTGCGACGGCGGTGACCACGACGCCCTCGAGCGCGCCCTGGCGCAGGCCGCCGAGGAGCAGCCCGCGCAGGAACGCGGCCTCCTCGGCGGTCGCCCTCGCGAAGAGCGCGCCGAGCGCGTCGCGCCGCGCGGCCTGCGAGCCGCGGCCCGACAGCGCGCCGATCCGGCCGAACGCGTCGTCGACCTCCGCGACGGTCAGCGACGCCGTGTCGGCCGGCTCGGGCGCGTCCTTCAGCGACGACCAGCCGACGCCGATCTGGCGCTGGCGCAGCTCGCCGGAGAGGAACGCGACGACCGCCGGAGCCTCGCCCGGATCGGTCCCCCGCAGCGCACCCGCCACCGCCTGCACCTTGGCCGTCCGGGAACGGGTCGCGGCCACCGTGGCGGAGACCGCGACGAGTTCGGCGAGCAGCATCGCCGCATCGTCTCGCATCCGGTCTGGAAGGAACGTGGCGACCGACCGTCGAATCACGGCATCGCCTATGAAGCGAGCCGATGCAACCACCGTCGCGCCGGAGTCCCTGTCGTCCTACATCCAGGCGCGCTTCGACGAGTTCTCCCGTTCCCAGAAGGACGTGGCGCAGTACATCGTCGATCACCTGGACGACGTCGCGTTCCAGACCGCCGAGGAGCTTGCCCGTCGCGCGAACACGTCGAGTTCGACGGTGGTGCGCTTCAGCCAGGCCCTGGGGTTCGAGGGGTATCCCGAGCTCCAGCACTCGGCGCGCGAGGAGTATCGCCGTCGTCACGCCCCCGGCCCCACCAATGGGGCGCCGGCTGCGGCACCGCTGTTCGCGTTGGACCAGAACGAGTTCGAGACGTCGCTGGCCGCCGACCACGTCAACGTCGAGGAGACGGCCCGCAAGGTCTCCCGGCGCACGGTCGAGCAGGCGATCGATGCGATCGTCGCGGCGCCGAAGCTGCTCATCGCGGGAACGGACCAGATGGCGTTCTTCGCCTCCTACCTGCGGCACCTGCTCATGCTGCTCGACCTCCGCGCGGAGATCGTGGCGAGCCCGTCGCAGGAGGCGCTCGGCCGCCTGTCGAGGATCGACGAGGAGACGCTGGTCATCGGCCTCAGCGCCGGCCGGCCGCATCCGCTCGTGGTGCGCTCGATGAAGCTCGCCCGGCACCGCCAGGCGCAGACGATGGCGATCACGGACGCAACGTTGTCCGAGGTGGCGAAGCTCGCGCGCATCCGTCTGTACTACTCGTCCAACAGCCCGGCGTACGTGCGGTCGCACACCGCGCTGCTTGCGCTGATCCAGGCGCTCGCGTACGGGGTCTACAGCCGCGACGTCGAGGGCTACCAGGACCGCATCAAGGCGTTCCGACTCAAGTAGTACGGCCGCGCATAGATTCAGCCGCTTCTCCGACCGAGTCCGGAGGTCTGCCGACGAGGCGCTCTCATGCGTGACGAGGCGACATTCGCAGTGAAGGTCGGGCTCGCCCGGATGCTCGAGGGCGGCGTGATCATGGACGTGGTCGACGCCGAGCAGGCCAAGATCGCCGAGGACGCAGGTGCCTCAGCGGTCATGGCGCTCGAGCGCGTCCCGTCGGACATCCGTCGCGACGGCGGCGTCGCGCGGATGTCGGACCCCGCGATGATCAAGGGGATCCAGGCGGCGGTCACGATCCCGGTGATGGCGAAGGCCCGCATCGGGCACTTCGCCGAGGCGCAGGTGCTCGAGGCTCTCGAGGTCGACTACATCGACGAGTCCGAGGTCCTCACGCCCGCCGACGAGGCGAACCACATCGACAAGTGGGCGTTCAAGGCGCCGTTCGTGTGCGGCGCGACGAACCTCGGCGAGGCGCTGCGGCGCATCGGCGAGGGCGCGGCGCTCATCCGCTCCAAGGGCGAGGCCGGCACCGGCGACATCGTCGAGGCCGTCCGCCACCTCCGCGAGATCACGTCGGAGATCCGGCGCCTCGCGACGCTCGACGAGCCGGCGCTCTTCACGGCCGCCAAGGAGCTCCAGTCTCCGTACGACCTCGTGCGCCGCACGGCCCGTGAGGGCCAGCTGCCCGTCCCGCTCTTCTGCGCCGGCGGCATCGCGACGCCCGCCGACGCATCGCTCGTGATGCAGCTCGGTGCGCAGGCGGTCTTCGTGGGCTCCGGGATCTTCAAGTCGGAGGATCCGGCGACCCGCGCCGCCGCGATCGTCGAGGCGACGACGCACTTCGCCGACCCGGACCGCGTGGCCCGCGCGTCGGAGGGCCTCGGCACCGCGATGCAGAGCCTCGAGGCACGCAAGCTCGAGCCCGAGCAGACGCTCGCCAGCCGCGGTTGGTGACACCCGTCGTCGGCGTCCTCGCCCTCCAGGGCGGGTTCGCCGCGCACGCGCGCGTCCTGCGCTCGCTCGGCGCCGACGTCCGTGAGGTCCGCGTCCCCGCGGACCTCGACGGGCTCGACGGGCTCGTCCTGCCGGGCGGGGAGTCGACGACGATGACGCTCGGGATCGAGCGCGAGGGCCTCGCCGACCCGCTGCGCGAGCTCGCCGCCTCGGGCACGCCGATGTTCGGCACGTGCGCGGGGCTCATCATGCTCGACCGCGAGCACCTCGGGATCATGGACATCGTCGCGCGGCGCAACGCCTTCGGCCGCCAGGTGCACTCGTTCGAGGAGGAGCTGCAGTTCCCCGACCTCGAGGGCGAGCCGGTCCGCGCCGTGTTCATCCGCGCGCCGTGGATCGAGGAGCACGGCGAGGGCGTCGAGATCCTCGCGAGCGTCGACGGCCATCCCGTCGCCGCCCGCGAGGGCGGTCTCACCGTCATCGCGTTCCATCCCGAGCTCGGGGCGGACACGCGGTTGCACGAGCGCTTCCTGGAGCAGGTCCGCGCGCGTGCGGTTAGACGACGAGCCCGTGGCGGACGGTGTTCTCCGTCACGACCCGCGGCTCCACGAACTGCAGCAGGTACCCGGGCCCGCCGGCCTTCGTGCCGGTCCCCGAGAGGCGGTTGCCGCCGAACGGCTGGCGGCCCACCATCGCGCCGGTGATGGCGCGGTTGACGTAGAGGTTGCCGACCGGCGTCCGGCGGACGACCTCCTCGACCACGCGCGGGTTGCGTGAGAAGAGCCCGCCGGTGAGCGCGAAGGGGAGGGCGTCGACGCGCTCGCACGCCTCCTCGACGCCGGTGACGCGCTCGACGGTCAGGAGCGGGCCGAAGATCTCGTCGCGCAGCACCTCCGAGTCGGCGGGCAGATCGGCGACGACCCGCGCAGGGACGTACCAGCCCGGGCCGCCGGGGCTCGGCGCCTCGGCCACGAGGTCGCCCTCGGCGGTGGCGATCCGCGCGTAGCGCTCGACGCGCTCCTGCGCCTCGCGCTCGATGACCGGCGGGACGTCGGTGCCCCACGCGTCAGCGGGGCCGACCTCGAGGACGCCCGCGGCGCCGCCGAGGCGCTCGAGCAGCGCGTCCGCGATGGCCTCGTGCACGAGGATCCGCGATGCGGCCGAGCACTTCTGGCCGGCGTAGGCGAACGCGCTCTGGGCGATCGCGGGCACCGCGTCGTCCAGGTCGGCGTCGGCATCGACGATGACGCAGTTCTTGCCGCCCATCTCCGCCACGACGCGGGTCAGCTGGCGCGCGCCGTCCGGCAGGCTCGCCGCGTTGCGCATGAGCTGCAGGCCGACCGCGCCCGAGCCGGTGAAGGCGATCGTCGCGACGTCGCGGTGTCCGGCGAGCGCCGCGCCCGTCTCGCCCGCGCCGGGCAGCAGCGCGACCGCGCCCGCCGGCACCCCGCCCTCGCGGAGCGCCTCGATCAGGGCGAGCGCGCAGCCGGGCGCCTGCTCGGCGGGCTTGAGCACCGCGGTGTTGCCGGTCGCCAGGGCGGCCGCGGTCATCCCGAGCGGGATGGCGAGCGGGAAGTTCCAGGGCGAGATCACCGCGGTGACGCCGCGCGCGGCGTAGCGCAGCGCGTTGCGCTCGCCGGGCACCTGCACGAGGGCCGGGCCGCGGTCGAGCTCGATCGCCCCCCGCGCGTAGTACTCGAGGAAGTCGATCGCCTCGCAGATGTCAGCGTCGGCCTCCGCCCAGGGCTTGCCGCACTCGCGCACGGCGAGCGCCGCCAGCTCGGCGCGGCGCGTGCGCAGGTGACCCGCGGCGCGCGCCAGGGCGTGCGCGCGCTCCGCCGCGGGGGTGCGCGACCAGGAGTCGAGCGCGTCGCGCGCGGTGGCGACGGCGTGCTCGGCCTCGGCCGCGGTGGCGATCGCGGCGGTCGCGACGACCCGGTCGGGCGCCGCCGGGTCGGTCGAGACGAGCTCCTCGCCGTCGCGCCGGTCGTCCCCGATCCAGACCGGGACCCGCAGCGGCAGGCGGGCGTCGAGCTCGCCCAGTGCGTCGGTCAGCCGGCCGCGCTCCGACGCCCGGCGCAGCTCGAGCACCGGCTCGTTGCGGAAGGGCGGGAGATCGGGCACATCCCCGAGCGTATGACGCGGCGGCCACCGGGGATGCGTCGTCTGCGACGCATCCCCACCGAAGACGAAGTCTTCGGCGGCTAGGCCGTGCCAAGAGATCCTCGATGGCCGCGCCGCCGTGCTCGGCGGCGAGGAAGGACTCGTTCGCGGTGTTCTCGAGGAGCCGCCGCACGAGGTAGGCCATGCCGGAGACCAGGTCGCCGACCGGGCAGTAGGCGCGGACGCGGAACCCCGAGCGCGCGAGGGCCTGCCCGAGGTCGTCGCCGAGCCCGCGCAGGACCTGCAGCTCGATGTCGTCGTCCGATGCGCCCACGGCGCGGTTGGCGGCGATCGCGTGGGCGACCGAGCGCAGGTTGTGCGAGGCGATCGCGACGCGCACGAGCGGGCGCATGTCCAGCAGCCGCACGGTGAGGCGCTCGAAGGCCCGGTCGCTCTCGGCCTTCTCCTCGAACACGGGCGCGTTCCAGCCGTGCTGGCGGGCCTCGACGACCTCGTGGTCCCAGTACGCGCCCTTCACGAGCCGGACGACGAGCGGCGAGGCCCGGGGCGTCGCGCGCGCCCAGGACTCCACGACGTCGAGGGTGTCCGGGGCGTCGCGGAGGTAGGCCTGCAGGACGATCCCCGCGCTCGGGCCGTCGGCGAACTCGGGCTCGGAGAGCAGCTCGAGGACGAGCTCGACGACCGCCTCGCGCGAGTCGTAGGACTCCATGTCGATGTGCAGGTGCGCGCCGAGGCGCTTGGCGATCCGCAGGAGCTCGCGCAGCCGCGGGCCGGCGTCGCGCTTGCCGCGCTCCGGCGCGTCGGGCCGCAGGAGCGGTGTGAGGGCGGAGACCTTCACGGACAGGTTGGCGCGGGGGAGCGGGCCGGCGGCGTCGTGCTCCAGCAGGGGCTGCTCCGGCAGCGGGCGGTAGACGTCGGTCAGCGCCTCGAGCGCGTCCGCGCACCGTGCCGCGTAGTGCTCGGCCTCGCGCGGGGTGACGGTCGCCTCGCCGAGCAGGTCGACGGACGACGCGATCCCGTCGCGCCAGAGACCGGTGAGCGTCCGGGTCGCGTCCTCGGCGGACTCGCCGACGATGAAGCGGTGCGCCATGTGGCGGACGCCGGCCGCGGCGGCGCGCCCGAGCGCCTGGCGCCCGGCGCGGCTGGAGCCCATCCGCATCGCGACGTCGAGCGGCGGCGGGCGCTCGTCGACCTCGTCGAGGAAGCCGGAGAGGTGCGCGACGACGTCGTCGACGGAGCGACAGGCGGGCACGACGTCGACGAACCGGAACAGCGCGGCGCGCAGGTCCGCGTCGGCCGTGGCGAAGTCCATCGCCTTCGCGTCGAGCGCCTTCAGCGGGCTGCGCGACGCGGCAGGGAGCGCATCGTGGATGCTGCGGCCGATCTCGAGGATCTCGGCGTCGGTGGGCCCCGCCATGGGGGCAGGCTAGATCAGCTGGGAGGCGTGAGGTCCGAGCCGCCCGGATCGGGCTGCTGGGGCACACCGCCGCCGGCGTTCGAGGCGCCGTCGCTGGGGGCGATCTGGGTTCCGCCCGAAGAGGAGGACGGTGCGGGCGTCGAGGGGGTGGAGGGTGCCGGCGTGGGGGCGGGCGCGGGCGTCGGCGGCGGGTGCGGGCGTGGCGGCAGGTGTCGGCGTCGCCGCGGGCGCGGGCGCGGGCGCCGGGTCGCGGCGGCGGCCTGGCGACTCTCGGCGCGGCGGCGCGCGGCGGCACGGCGTTCCGCGCGCGCCTTCCGGCGCTCCGCGGCGGCCTTCTTCGCAGCGGCGGCCTTCTTCTCCGCGGCGGCCTTCTTCTCGGCCGCGGCCTTCTTCTCCGCGGCCTCCTGCTCCTCGGCCTGCTTGCTCTCGTCCTCGGTGGGTGTCGCGGGGGTCGAGGCGGGCTGGGTCACGGCGGGCGGGTCGTTGGCGACGGTGTTGGGCTCGTCGCCGCTGAAGACGCCCGCGAGCGCCAGGACCGCGGCTGCGAGCGCGGCCGCTCCGACGACGCCGCCGACGATGAGGCCGCCCTTTCGGCGGCGGCCGCCGTCGTCCTCCGGCGGGGGTGCGGCAGGGGCCTCCTGCGGCGGTGCCGTGGCGATCGGCGCGGGCTCGGCCGCGCCCGCCGTTGCTGCTCCGGCTGCTGCTGCTGCCGCCGCCGCGCCGCCTGCGGCGGCCGGCGCGAACGACGCGACGAGGTCGCGCTCGCGTGGCTCGGGCTCGGGCTCAGGTTCGGACGCGGTCGTCACGCCGGCGGCTGCGACGGCGTCGTCGACCTGCTCGGGACCCCATCCGAGGCCGTCGCCCAGGATCTTCAGCGTCGCCGGGATGGCGGCGCCGGTGGCGAGCGCGGCGACCATCGGGCCGGCCGCACGCGGCGGGAGGGCCGCCGCGGGGTCGGTGTAGGCAGCCTCGCCGCGGCGCATCCGGTCGGCCGACGTGCGCGCCTCGCTCGAGCGGCCCAGCAGTCGGGTGAGGCGCTCCTCGTCCTCGGGCCCGAGGTCGCCCTCGGCCCGCGCGGCGAGCAGCGTCGGCACCATCGGCGTGCCGCGGCCGGCGTGCGGCGCGTGGTTGGCGGCGGCGAAGCGGGTTGCCCGTACCAGCTCGCCCTCGGCGTCGAAGGAGCGGACGTCGGGCGCGTCGGCGACCGAGTCGCGGAAGCTGCCGAACGCCTCGGAGGCGGCTGGGACGGCCGCGCCGGGCGCCGCGACCTCCTCGCAGTACCCGAGCACCGCGGCTCCGCGGCGTCGGATCAGCGCGGCGACCGCATCCGGATCGCCGTCGCGCACGCCGAGGGGTGTGACCGCAGCGCTCACAGGTTGCACACGGTACTGGCGGGCGCCTCAGGAATCTCCCGCACATTCGGCTACTCGCCGGAATGCGGTGGTCCGGCGTCCCTAGACCGCGTGCCAGACCGTGACGCCGGTGTCCCGGCGCGCCTCGACGAGGCCGTCGCCGACGAGCAGGTCCACGTGGCCGATGACCTCCGACAGCGTCAGGTACGCCTGGGTCACGGCGACGTCGCCCCAGATCTCCCCGGCGATCTCGTACGCGCTGCGCGGCTGCTCGCGGATGAGGCCCAGGATCTTGCCCTTGCGGCGGTCGTGGCCCCGGAAGCGCTCGTCGATGAGCGCGACGGGGTCGGAGATCGGATCGCCGTGGCCGGTGAGCACGAGGGACACGTCCTCCATCGCCTGCGTGCGCTGCATCGACGCGAGGTAGATCTCCAGCGCATGCGGGCGCTCCGCGTCCGGCCCCTCCCCGAGCGGCCGCGAGATGAGCGGGTTGGAGGAGATGTGGCGGATGAGGTGGTCGGCGGCGATCAGGATCCCGCGCGAGCGGTCGTGCAGGACGACGTCCGACGGCGAGTGGCCGGGCCGGTGGTGCACGTGCAGCTCGCGGTCGCGCAGGCGCAGGACCGAGCCGTCGTCCAGCGCGCGCGTGACGTCCACCGAGCCGCCCCAGCCGCGGAACGACGCCGAGACGCCGCGCAGCGCGAGGCGCACGTCGTCGGGGATCCCGTGCTCGCGCATGATCTCCGTCGCGAAGACGTCGTCCTCCTCGACCGCCTTGCCGTGGTCGCCGAGCCACGACGACAGCGCGCCGAGCGCCGCGACCTCCGCGCCGGAACGCTCCGCGAGCAGGCCGGCGAGCCCCGTGTGGTCGAGGTGCTGGTGGGAGAGGACGATGAGCTCGAGGTCCTCGAGCCTGTGCCCGAAGCGCGCGAGCCCGCGTTCGAGCACGTCCAACGACCGCGCGGAGTTGGGGCCGACGTCGACGAGCGTCAGCGGCGAGTCCTCGATGAGCCAGCAGTTGACGCGCCCGACCGCGAACGGCGTCGGGACGGCGATGCGATGGATGCCGGCCTCGGCCGCCCGGGCGTGGAGATCCTCTGCGTCGACGTCCTCGGTCAAGAGCGGATCAGCCCGAGCACCTCGTCGCGCCGGCGCTCCATGTCCTCGGGCGAGACGAGGGACTCCAGCGTGAGGCGCAGCAGCGGCTCGGTGTTCGACGCGCGGACGTTGAAGTGCCAGTCGTCGTAGTCGACCGACACGCCGTCGACGTGGGTGATCTCGCCGTCGGAGTACCGCTCCTCGATGAGCGCCATCTTCGCGGGGGCGTCGTCCACCTCGGAGTTGATCTCGCCGGAGATGAAGTACGTCGAGCGGTAGGGCTCGAGCAGCTCGCTCATCTTCACGCCCTCGACGGAGAGCTTCTCGAGGATGAGCAGCGCCGGGACGGTGCCCGAGTCCGCGTTGTAGAAGTCGTGGAAGTAGTAGTGGCCGGAGACCTCGCCGCCGAAGATCGCGCCCTCGTCGCGCATGCGGGTCTTGAAGAAGGCGTGGCCGACGCGGTTGATGTGCGGCGTGCCGCCCGCGCGGCGGACCGTGTCCGGCACCGCGCGCGACGCCCGCGCGTCGTAGAGGATGTCCGCGCCCGGCTGCTTCGCCAGGAGGTGCTCGGCGAGCACGGCGGTGAGGAAGTCGCCGTCGACGAACCGGCCGGTGTCGTCGATGAAGAAGCAGCGGTCCGCGTCGCCGTCCCATGCGATGCCGAGGTCGGCGCCCTCCGAGAGCACCGTGTCGACGATGAACTTCCGGTTCTTCTCGAGCATCGGGTTGGGCTCGCGGTCCGGGAAGTGGCCGTCCGGCGTCCAGTACGTCTTGACCAGGTCGAGCGGCAGCTGGTCCAGCAGCGGCCCGACCATCGGGCCGCCCATGCCGTTGCCGCCGTCGGCGACGACCTTCATCCGCTTGACGTTCGACGGGTCGATGAACTCCATCGCACCCTTCTGGAAGTCCGCGCTGATGTCGACGTCCTCCGACGACCCGCCGCCGGGCGGATCGGGCATGCCCTCCTGCACCATCCGGCGGATGTCCTGGATGCCCGAGTCGCCGGAGAGGGCGATCGCGCCCTCGCGCACCAGCTTCGCGCCCGTGTAGGCGGCGGGGTTGTGCGAGGCGGTGCACATGAGCCCGCCGTCGAGGCTCCGGGAGCCGACGAGGAAGTACAGCATCTCGGTCCCGACCTGGCCGACGTCCAGGACATGGGCGCCCTCGGCCTGCATGCCGGCGCTGTAGCGGGCGGCGAGCGCGGGCGCGGAGAGGCGCATGTCGCGGCCGAGGCCGAGCCGCAGGTCGGAGGCGGGCTTGCCGGAGAGGTCCGCGATCACGCGCGCGAAGCCGCGACCGACCTGCTCGGCGACGTCCTCGTCGATCTGCTCGCCGTAGAGGCCGCGGATGTCGTAGGCCTTGAAGATCTCGCTGGGAACGGGCATCGCTCGTGGCGTGCGATGCCGGTGAGCATCGTGCCGGCGACGGGGCCCCGCCTCCCATCACCGCTGCATGGCAGGGCATTCCAAGTGGGCAGGGATCAAGCACAAGAAGGCGATCGTCGACGCACGCCGCGGCAAGCTCTTCACGAAGCTGGCGCGGGCCATCACGGTCGCGGCGAAGGAGGGCGGCGGTGACGTGGACGGCAACCCGTCCCTCGCGCTGGCCGTCCAGAAGGCGAAGGACGCCTCGATGCCCAAGGACAACATCGAGCGCGCCATCGCGAAGGGCACGGGCGCCGGCGCCGATGCCGCGGCGCTCGAGACGGTGCTCTACGAGGGCTACGGCCCGGGTGGCGTCGCGCTGCTCGTCGAGGCGGTGACCGACAACCGCAACCGCACCGGCTCGGAGGTCCGCCACATGCTCAGCAAGGGCGGCGGCAGCCTCGGCGAGCCGGGCTCGGTCGGCTACCTGTTCGACAAGCGCGGCGTGCTCGTGGTCGACGCCGCCGCCTACGACGAGGACGACCTCATGCCCGCCATCGAGGCGGGGGCGGAGGACGTCGACGGTCGACGACGACGTCTTCGAGGTGCTGACGAGCCCGTCGGATCTCACCGCCGTGCGCGCTGCGCTGGACGAGGCCGGGGTCGAGATCCAGTCCGCCGACGTCGCCTGGGTGCCCAAGAGCCGGGTCCCCGTCGACGAGGACACGGCACGCAAGCTCCTGAAGCTCATCGACGCGCTGGAGGACAACGACGACGTCGACGCGGTGAACGCGAACTTCGACGTCGACGCCGAGGTCCTCGAAAGGGTCATGGCGTCGGCGTAGGCGCTTCGCTGGACTCCCCGAACTGGCGGCGGCGCAGGGCGATCCCGGGGGCGGAGGCGCTTCAATCCGGCTACATACGGCTGGTGGTGCGGAGATGGAGCTCCGCTCGGGCGTCCGGAGGTGGCTCTGGCGGGTCCGAACTGCTCGGTTAGGGAAAGTGAGTGGGCTGGGTTTGTGAGCAAGGCGCGCGCGCAGAGGAGCGACGTTGGTATCCGGGTGCGCTGTCACCGCATCCAGATGCCGAGCTTCGACCCGATGCGTCCGCGCGGCACCACCGCAAGTCGCCGGCGTCGGCCTCACAGGCAGGACGTCCGCCCCGGGACGCAGAATCCCCGGGGCATGCGCGTCCTCGGCATCGATCCCGGCACCGCCAACACGGGCTACGGCGTGGTGGTGTCCGCGCCCGGGCGCCTGACGGCGCTGGCCTCCGGCGTGATCGAGACGTCGTCGCGCACGCCGCTGGAGCGCCGCCTCGCCGACATCCACGCGCGGGTCGCCGAGCTCATCGACGAGCACGAGCCGGACGCCGTCGCGGTCGAGGACCTCTTCTTCGGCAACAACGCCCGCTCGGCGTTCGCGGTCGGCCAGGCGCGTGGTGTCGTGCTGCTCGCGGCCGGGCAGCGCGCGATCCCGTGCGCCGCCTACACGCCGCAGCAGGTCAAGGGCGCCGTCTGCGGCTCCGGTCGCGCGGGCAAGGAGCAGGTCGGCCGCATGGTCCAGGCGCTGCTCCGCCTCACGGACATGCCGAAGGCCGACCACGCGTCCGATGCGCTCGCCGTCGCCGTCTGCCACGTCAACCGCGCGCCGCTGCAGGCGCGCCTCCAGAAGGCCATGAGCGCGTGATCGCGATGGTGAAGCGGCGAGGTCGCGGTCCGCCGCCCCGACCACGTCGTCGTGCTCGCCGCCGGCGTCGGCTACCGCCTCGCGGTGTCCGCCGAGTCGCTGCGCCGCGTGCCCGCCGTGGGCAAGCAGGTCACGCTCCACGCGCACCTCGTCGTGCGCGAGGACGCCCTGAACCTCTACGGCTTCGCCACCGAGGATGAGCGCGACCTCTTCCTGATGCTCATCGGGGTGCAGAACGTCGGGCCGAAGGTCGCGCTGGCCGTGCTGTCCGGTGCGTCGCCGCGCGAGCTCGCGAGCGCGCTGGCGATGGGGGACACCGCGCGCCTGCAGGCCGCGCCGGGCGTCGGCAAGCGCACGGCGGAGCGCATCGTCGCCGAGCTGCGGCCCAAGTTCGGCGGCGACGACCCGATCACGATCACCCGCGGAGACAGCGACGATCCGCGCACCCTCGCCCGCGACGGCCTGCTCGAGCTCGGCTACACGCCGCAGGAGGCCGACCGCCTGCTCGACGGCGCCTCCGGCGACCGGCCCGAGGACCTCATCGCCCACGCCCTCAAGGCGGCCCGCCCGTGAGCACGCCGCGGCTGTCCGTCCCCGAGGCGACCGAGGAGGACCTCGACGTCTCGCTGCGCCCCCGGCGCCTCGCGGACTTCGTCGGCCAGCAGGCCGTCAAGAGCCAGCTGTCGGTCTCGCTCGAGGCGGCGACCGCGCGCGGCGACGCGCTCGACCACGTCCTCCTCGCCGGGCCGCCCGGGCTCGGCAAGACGTCGCTCGCGCAGATCATCGCCGAGGAGCTCGGCGCCGACTTCGTGCAGACCGCCGGCCCCGCGCTCGAGCGCAAGGGGGACATCGCGGCGCTCCTCACCGCGCTGACGCCGAACAGCGTCTTCTTCGTCGACGAGCTGCACCGGCTGCCGCGCGCGCTGGAGGAGACGTTCTACCCCGCGATGGAGGACGGCCGGCTCCCGATCACGATCGGGCAGGGCGCCGGTGCGCAGGTCGTGACGCTCGACCTCGTGCCCTTCACGCTCGTCGGCGCGACCACGCGGACCGGCCTGCTCACGACGCCGCTGCGCGACCGCTTCGGCATCCAGCACCGCCTCGACCCGTACGACCCCGCCGACCTCGAGCTCATCGTGCTGCGCTCCGCGCGCATCCTCGGCGCGGAGATCGAGGGTGCGGGCGCCCGCGCGATCGCCGAGCGCGCCCGCGGCACCCCGCGCGTCGCCAACCGGCTGCTCAAGCGCGTCCGCGACTTCGCGCAGGTCCGCGGCACCGGGACGATCGACGTCGCCGCCGCCGACGCCGCGCTCGAGCTGCTGGAGATCGACCACGAAGGCCTGGACCGCCACGACCGCGAGCTGCTGCAGGCGGTCTGCACGTCCTTCGCGGGCGGCCCCGTGGGACTGTCGACCCTGGCCGCCGCGGTCGGCGAGGAGGCGGACACGATCGAGGACGTGCTGGAGCCGTACCTCCTCCAGCGGGGCTTCCTGCAGCGGACGCCGAGGGGCCGCTGCGCCACCGCCCGCGCCTACGCGCACCTGGGCCTCGAGCCGCCCGCGCCAGACGGCGAACGACTCTTCTAGCCTGTGGCTCCAGCATGGCGCACCTGTTCATCTGCCCGAACTGCGGCAACCGCACGACCGCGACCGAGCGCAACGCCGGTTTCCGCCGCGAGGCGCGCGGCTGCTCCAAGTGCGGCTTCGCCTTCCTGTTCGAGCTCCTCGACGACTACTACCCGGCGCCCAACGCCGCGTTCTTCGTCTGCGACCAGCAGGGTCGCGTGATCGGCTGCGGCCGGGGGTCCTTCGAGCTCACCGGCCTCGACGACGAGCGGGTCATCGGCCGCGCGGCCTCCGACGTCCTGGGGCTCCAGTTCGCCGACGGCACCGATCACGTCAGCACCGTCCTCGAGTGGGGCGTGCGCGCCCTCGGAAAGCCCGTGCGGGTCCACGCGGAGGGAGATCTCCCCGCGAAGGCGACCGCCGACCTCTTCCCCGCCTACGACGACGATGGGGGTCTGCTGCTCATACTGACCCCATCATCGAAGTAACCTGCGGACGCCGACTGTCCCGTCGCGTGTCATGAGCGATCGCCGCCGCAACATCTTCGTCCTGCTCGTCGTCGCCGGGCTGGTCCTCGCGTCGCTCTTCGTGATCTTCACGAAGCCGACGAAGCTCGGCCTCGACCTGCGCGGTGGCGTCGAGCTCGTCTACCAGGCGGAGCCGACCCCGCAGCAGCCCGTGGTCAACCAGGAGGCGCTGGACCGCGCGATCGACGTCATGCGCGAGCGCGTCGACCGCCTCGGCGTCTCCGAGCCGGAGATCCAGCGCAGCGGGTCCAACCAGATCTCCGTCGCGCTGCCCGACGTCGACAACGCCGAGCGCGCCGTCCAGCAGGTCGGCCAGGTCGCGCAGCTCTTCTTCTACGACTGGGAGCCCAACGTCCTCGGCCCGGGCTGCAAGCCCGCGCCGAACAGCTCCGAGGTGACGGGCGGCGCCGCAGCGGGCACGGCGGGTGCGCTGTCGCAGTACGACGCCGTCCGCCGCGCAGCGCAGTGCCCTGAGCAGAGCGACGGCAACAACACGACGGACCGCGACACCTACTACCTCGTCAACACGAAGACCGAACGGGTCGTCGCGGGGCCCGAGGACACCGAGGCGGACCTCTTCGCCGATCGGGACCAGAAGGAAGCGGGCCCGGACGAAGAGGTCGTGACGATCAAGCCGGGGACGGTCGTCGTCCAGGCACAGCAGGCCGGCAGCACCGACCTCACCGGCGGCAAGGGGACCGACCAGTACTACGTGCTGCGCGACAACGTCGCGCTCAAGGGCACGGACATCAAGAACCCGGAGCAGAACTTCGACCAGGGCGCCGGCGGCAGCGGGCAGCCGATCGTCACGTTCGACTTCACGGGCAAGGGCCGCCAGGTCTGGCAGGACGTCACGCGGGAGATCGCCCAGCGCGGCCAGGAGGCGCTGAACCCGGCGCTCGGCGTGACCGCCGACGCCGCGCGCCAGCACTTCGCGATCGTCCTGGACAACCGCCTCATCTCCGTCCCGTACATCGACTTCCAGCAGAACCCGGACGGCATCGACGCCCGCAACGGCTCGCAGATCGAGGGCGGCTTCACGATCGGGTCGGCGCAGGAGCTGGCCAACCTCCTGAAGACCGGTGCGCTGCCGGTCCGCCTCGAGCTCATCTCGCAGTCGCAGGTGTCCGCGTCGCTCGGGCAGCAGGCGCTCGACCAGAGCCTCGTCGCCGGCGCCGTCGGCCTCGCTCGTCGTCGCGCTGTTCCTGCTGATCTTCTACCGCGTCCTCGGCCTCATCGCGGTCATGGCGCTGGCCGTCTACGCGCTCGTTCCTGTTCGCGCTGATCAAGCTCATCCCGGTCACGCTCACGCTGCCGGGCATCGCGGGCCTGATCCTCACGATCGGCGTCGCCGCGGACGCGAACATCGTGATCTTCGAACGCGTCAAGGAGGAGGTGCGCGCGGGGAGATCGATCTCCGCGGCCATCGCGACCGGCTACCGCAAGGGCCTGACGGCGATCATCGACGCGAACGTCGTGACCATCATGGTCGCGTTCATCCTCTTCGTGCTCGCGACCGCCGGCGTCGCGGGCTTCGCGCTCACGCTCGGCATCGGCACCCTGGTCTCGTTCCTCACGGCGGTCCTCTTCACGCAGGCGATCCTGGGCACGATGGGCCGCTCGCGGATCCTCGCGAGCCCGAGCGCGCTCGGCGCCGGGAACAAGCAGCACGAGTGGACGTTCGACTTCATGGGCGCGTCGCGGTGGTTCTTCACCATGTCCGGCGTGATCCTCGCGATCGGCGCGATCGGCCTCGGCGCGAAGGGCCTGAACTTCGGCATCGACTTCGAGTCGGGCACCCGGATCACGACGCCGCGCTCGAGCGGCCCGCGACGGAGGACCAGGTCCGCGACGTCCTGGCCGAGAACGGCGCGCCCGACGCCGAGGTCCAGCGGGTCGACGACCCGAAGCTCGGCGACAACGTCTTCCAGATCTCGACCGAGGAGCTGCAGCCGAACCAGGTGCAGCAGGTGACGCGCCGCGCTCGACGACGCCTACGGCGTCGGGAACAACTTCTCCAACGACTCGATCGGCCCGACGTTCGGCGAGAGCGTCGCGAACAGCGCGGTGATCGCGATCATCGCCTCGCTCATCGTGATCAGCGCCTACATCGCGCTGCGATTCGAGTGGAAGTACGCGGTGCCGGTGCTCATAGCGCTGTCGCACGACCTGCTCATCACGGCCGGGCGTCTACGCCCTGCTCGGTGAGGAGGTGACGACCGCGACCGTGGCGGCCCTGCTCACCATCTTGGGCTTCTCGCTCTACGACACGATCATCGTGTTCGACCGGATCCGGGAGAACGTGCCGCGCATGCCGCGGGCCGCGTTCTCGCAGATCGTCAACCGGTCGATGAGCGAGGTCCTGACCCGGTCGCTGGCGACGTCGTTCTGCACGCTGCTGCCGATCCTCGGGCCTGTTCTTCTTCGGCGGCGAGACGCTGCGGAGTTCGCGTTCGCGCTGCATCATCGGCACGGTCGTCGGGCACGTACTCGTCGGTCTTCATCGCCGCGTCCGGTGCTCACGCACTGGAAGGAGCGCGAGCCCGTGTGGCGTCGCCGCCGCCAGACGATCCTGTCGAGCGCTCGGCGAGGTCCCCGCCGTACGCGACCGAGTCGGCGGGGCGCCCGTCGACGTGGCTCCGAAGGAGCGGCGCCGGGCCCGTCGTCGCCTCACCGCGCCCGACGATCCCGAGCGCGGCGTGTCCGCCTCGAGTTCGAGGAGATGGTCGAGGACATCAGCCACGAGACGGCGACGCTTCGCGTCCGGTGGACGTCCACGCCAGGGCGCCGAGCGACCCGCGGCGGCAGTCGCGGGCGGCGGTCGACGAGCCTGCGCCGCCGAAGCCGGCGCCCGTCGACGACGCGGCCGACGCCCAGCCGGAGGACGTCGTCATGCCCGACGAGGAGCGCAAGGAGCGTCCCAAGCGCCCCCGCAACCGCCGTCACGGGAGGAGCCGCTGATGGCCATCCTCGCCTGGGTGATGATGGGCCTCGCGGTCTGGCACTTCGCGATCTGGGTCCCGGACCGCTTCTGTCGGCGGCATCGTCGGCGCGTTCCTCGCCGCGATCGTCGGCGCGATCGTCTTCGGGCTCCTCGTGAACGGGCTGTCGGTGCCGAGCCGCGACGACGTCGACGTGCTGACGGCGCTCGAGGGGATCCCCGGCTCGATCATCGGCATGGGGATCGCGTGGCTCGCGGGCAACGCGCCGCGAAGGCGCCGAGCCCTCCACGGCCTAGTCGCCGATGCCGGCACGCGTTCTGTCCTGACGCGTCCGTAGCTTCCGGCGGGCGTCGTGCTCGCCCGCGACCCCGCCTGGAGATCGACCCCTGCGACGTCGCCGCGACGCTGCGCCTCGAGCGCGAGCTCGGCGTGTCCGGCGTCCTCGCGCAGGTGCTCGTCCGCCGCGGCTTCGCCGATCCCGGCGCTGCGCGCGCCTGGCTGGCGGCGGAGGATCGCCACGACCTCGCGGCGTTCGCGGGCCTCGCGGAGGCGGCGGCGCTCGTCCGGCGCCACATCGCGGACGGCGGGCGGATCACGGTCCACGGCGACTACGACGTCGACGGGATGGCGTCGACCGCGATCCTCGTGCGCGCGCTGCGCGAGCTGGGCGCCGACGTCGGCTGGTTCCTCCCGAGCCGCACGCGAGGACGGCTACGGCCTGTCCGCCGCGACGGTCGAGCGCCTCGCCGCCCGCGGCACGCGGCTGCTCATCACCGTGGACTGCGGGATCACCGCGGTCGACGAGGTCGCCGCGGCGCGCGCGGCGGGGATGGACGTCGTCGTCACCGACCACCACAGCCCTCGCGCCGACGGCCTGCTGCCCGACGCGCCGCTCGTCCACCCGGCGGTCGCGCGGCTACCCGTGCCCCGAGCTCTGCGGCGCGGGCGTCGCGCACATGCTCGCGCGCGCTGCTGCGCGACGACGACGCCGAGCGCCCCGAGGACCTCGAGCTCGTCGCGCTCGCCACGGTCGCCGACTGCGTGCCGCTCCGCGGGGAGAACCGGCGGCTCGTCCGCGCCGGCCTGCGTGCGATGGGCACCACGCGCAGCGAGGGGCTTCGGGCCCTCATGAAGGTGGCGAAGGCGGACCCCGCGCGCATCGACGCCCGCGCGATCGGCTTCCGGCTCGCGCCGCGGCTCAACGCGGCGGGCCGCCTCTATCGCGCGGACGCCGGCGTCGAGCTCCTGCTCACCGGGGAGGCCGAGCGCGCCCGCGTGATCGCCGAGGAGCTCGACCGTGCGAACGCCGAGCGCCGCCACGTCGAGCAGCGCATCCTCTTCGAGGCCGAGGGCAGGTCGCCGAGGCCGGGCGAGCGCAACCCGCTACGTCCTCGCCGGCGAGGGCTGGCACCCGGGCGTCATCGGGATCGTCGCCTCGCGCATCGCCGAGCGCCACCACCGGCCGTGCGTGCTCGTCGCGCTCGACGGCGACGCGGGCACCGGCTCGGGCCGCTCGATCCCCGCGTTCGACCTGCTCGGCGGGCTGCAGGCGTGCGCGCGACGCACCTCGCTCCGCCACGGCGGGCACCGCGCGGCGGCCGGCTGCCAGGTCCGCAGGGCGGACGTCGAGGCGTTCCGCGCGGCGTTCGAGGCCCACGCGACGCGGTGCTGCGACCGGAGGACCTCGTGCCGACGCAGCGCGTCGACGCCGTCGTCGCCGGCGACGAGCTGGGCATGACCCTGGCCGAGGAGCTCGAGCGCGCTCGCGCCGTTCGGCACGCGGCAACCCCGACGTCGCGCTCCTCGTGCCCGCCGCCCGGCTGTGCGACCCGCGGCCGATGGGGGAGGGGCGTCACGTGCGCTTCACCGTGGTGTCCGGCGGGCGCGCGCGCGCAGGCGGTCGCCTTCGGCGTCGCGCGGGTCGACTGCGACGCGCGCCGGTCGACGCGGTGTTCGCGCAGGAGGTCAACGAGTGGGGCGGCGCCGTCTCCCCGCGGCTCGTGCTGCGCCACGCCCTGCCCTGCGCGCCGGCCGCGATCGAGGTCGTCGGCGAGCCGGACGACTTCGTCGGCGCCGCGCTCGCGGTGCTCGACGCCGCGCCGCCGCAGCCAGGCCCCCGACTGCCGGGCGACGCGATGGGCCACCTGCCGGTCGGCGAGCGCGTCCGCGACCGCCGCGAGCGGCGGCATCGCCGGGATCGTCGCGGGGCTCGTGCACACCGGCGAGCCGGTGCTGGTCGTCGTCGCCGACGCCGCGCTGCGCGCGCGGCAGCTCGCCGCCGATCGTCGGTGGCCTGCGCCTGTGCTCGCACGCCGCCCTGCGTGCCGATCCGGCCCTGGCCGACGGCGCCCACGTCGTCGTCATCGACCCGCCGGCGACGCCCGCCGCGGCGGTCGACCTGCTGGCGGGCGAAGCTGGCCGGACGGTCCATCTGGCCTGGGGACGCGACGAACTAGAATGGACAGCGCAACTCCACGAGCGTGAGCACGGGCTCCGTGCGACGCTCTCGGAGATCTACCGGGCCCTCAGGGCTCAGGGGACCGCCGGGGGCGAGGCGCTCGAGGCGGCGCTGCGCGGGGATCCGCGAGCGCCCCGGTCCGCGGAGACGGCCGGGAGCGCGCTGCGGGTCCTGGTGGAGCTCGGCCTCGTGGACCTCGACCGGGAGACGCGACGGATCACGGTGCCGACCGCACAGCGCACATCGTTGGACGAGTCGGCGTGGTACCGATCCGAGCAGGTCATACTGGACGAGGGACGACGATGGCTGACACGGTCGACAGCACAGGCGGCCTGAGGGTCGACGAGACGGGACGCGACGGCGAGCCCAGCTCGCGCACGCCCGTCGATCGCGTCGAGCACCCCGAGGCGCACCAGCCGGTCAGGCGCCAGGATCTCACCGGTCTCGAGCGCCGGCTGCTCTCCGATCTCTTCGCGATCGTCGAGGAGCACGCGGACGAGGCGGCGATCCCGATCGAGCGCGACCGGGTCGAGGCAGCCTTCGTCTTCGCCTGCGAGCACCACGCCGACCAGCGTCGCAAGTCCGGCGAGGACTTCATCGTGCATCCCGGTCGGCGTCGCGAAGATCTGCGCGGGCCTGCGGCTGGACACCGAGACGCTCTGCGCCGCGCTGCTGCACGACACCGTCGAGGACACCACCGCGTCGCTCGACGAGGTGCGCGCCCAGTTCGGCGAGGAGATCGCGACCCTCGTCGACGGCGTCACGAAGCTCACCGGGATCACGTTCCAGTCGCGCGACGAGGCGCAGGCCGAGAACTACCGCAAGATGATGGTCGCGATGGCCTCGGACGTCCGGGTCATCCTCATCAAGCTCGCCGATCGCCTGCACAACATGCGCACGATCGGCGCGATGCCCAAGCAGAAGCAGATCGACAAGGCGAAGGAGACCCTGGAGATCTACGCGCCGATCGCGCACCGGCTCGGCATCCACGCCATCAAGTGGGAGCTGGAGGACCTCGCGTTCGCCGCGCTGCACCCGCGCAAGTACCAGGACATCAAGGGCCTCGTGAACCAGCAGCGCGAGGAGCGCGAGGACTACGTGCGCCACGCGGGCGAGGGGCTGCTCAGCGAGCTGGACGCCCTCGGCATCCGCGCGGAGATCGCCGGCCGCGCCAAGCACTTCTACTCCATCTACGCGAAGATGACGAAGAAGGGCCGCGAGTTCAACGAGATCTACGACCTCACGGCCATGCGGGTCATCGTCGACTCCGTGAAGGACTGCTACGGGGCGGTGGGCGTCATCCACTCGCTGTGGAAGCCGCTCCCCGGGCGCTTCAAGGACTTCATCGCGATGCCCAAGTTCAACATGTACCAGTCGTTGCACACGACGGTCATCGGGCCCGAGGGACTCCCGCTGGAGATCCAGATCCGCACGCGCGAGATGCACGACCGCGCGGAGTTCGGCGTCGCCGCGCACTGGTCCTACAAGACCGGCGGCGGGATCCCCGAGGGCGAGGCGAAGCTCAAGTGGCTGCGCTCGATGCTCGACTGGCAGCAGGACGCGCAGGACCCCCAGGAGTTCATGGAGGCCCTGAAGGTCGACCTGTTCGAGGACGAGGTCTTCGTGTTCACGCCGAAGGGCGAGGTGAAGTCGCTCGCCGGCGGCGCGACGCCCCTGGACTTCGCGTACGAGGTCCACACGGAGATCGGCCATCGCTGCGTCGGCGCCAAGGTCAACGGCAAGATGGTGCCGCTGCACTACGAGCTGAAGTCCGGCGACATCGTCGAGGTCCTGACGAGCAAGCGCGAGCGCGGCCCGTCACGGGACTGGCTCGCCGTCGTGCGGACGACCCGCGCGCGCAACAAGATCAAGCAGTGGTTCAAGGCGGAGTCGCGCGAGGACACCGAGCACGCCGGCCGCGAGCTGCTGCAGGAGCAGCTGCGCAAGGCGGGCCTGCCGGCCCAGAAGATCGTGTCGTCGTCGCTGCTCGCGGACGTCATCCGCGAGATGGGCTTCCGCAAGGCCGAGGAGTTCTACATCGCCCTGGGCGGCGCGAAGGTGTCGCCGAAGGTCGTCATCAACAAGGTGATGCAGCGCCTGAAGCAGGGCGAGGCCGCCGAGGACGAGACGGCGCCCGAGCAGCTGCTCACCGGGCGACGCCAGCGACGCCGCCCGACGAACGCGTCGTCGGAGTACGGCATCCGCGTCGAGGGCGTGGACGACGTCATGCTGCGCCTCGCCAAGTGCTGCCGTCCCGTGCCGGGGGACGAGATCGTCGGCTACATCTCGCTCGGCCGCGGCATCACCATCCACCGCGAGGACTGCGCGAACGCCGTCAACCTGGCCAAGGACCCGGAGCGATTCGTCCCGGTGAGCTGGGAGGGCGACCACGAGGCCGCGTTCAAGGTCGAGCTGCAGGTCAACGGCTACGACCGCCACCGCCTGCTCGAGGACCTGTCGCGGACGTTCGCCGAGGCGGGCATCAACATCGTCGAGGCGCGCTGCCTGGTCGAGCACCCGATGGTGCAGAACCGCTTCGTGGTCGAGGTCGTCGACACCGCGACGCTGAAGGCGACGGTCTCCCGTCTGCGCAGCATCGACTCGGTGTTCGACGCCTACAGGGTCACGCCCGGCGCCTGATCGCGCAGCCGCTGCTCCGAGCGCTCCGCGGCGAGCTCGAGCTCGCGCATGCGCGTCGGGTTCGTCGGCTTGCCGGTGAGCGCGCGCGCCCGGTAGAGCGCGAGGCGATCGCGGTGATAGCGCGCCTCGACGCGCAGCTGGTCAGGGGTCGGGCCGCCCGGGAGGCTCACAGGCCGCGCCGTCGCGCGTCATCGCTGAGCGCCCGGACGAGGTTGGGCGGCTCGAGCTGCTGGCGCAGCTCGGCCATCTCGCCGTCCTGCCTGCGGACGTCGCGGTAGACCGAGTCCTGGAGCGCGAGCAGCTCGCGCTCGACGTGCTCGAGGCGGGTCCGCAGTTCCTGGGCCTCGTCTCTGGCGATGCGGGCTCCGAGCCCTCTGCGCATGCGACGTGCCATCCGTGCGATCCACAGTACTCCTCGGGGCGGGCGTCAGCGGGCCGGGTCGGGATTCGTGACGCGCCCGGTGTAGGCCGGCGCGAACGCGCCCGCGCGCTCCTCGAAGTCCTCCCAGTCCTCCATCCGCTCGTGCGGGCGGTACATGGCGAAGGAGCGGACCTCGTGGACGTAGTGGTCGACGAGCTCCTGCGGCCGGTACTGCTCGGGCTCGAAGCGGTTGAAGTGCACGACCTGCTCGAGCGGCCGGCGCCACTTGCTCGCGGGATAGCGGGACGGGTAGCCGATCGGGATCGTGCCGTACGGGCGCGCGGTCTCCGGGAAGCCGAGCACCTCGCGCAGCTCGTCCGCCGTCTGGTCCTCGCCGCCGCCCGACAGCCACGCGGACGTCAGCCCGCAGGCGATCGTCGCGAGCTGGATGTTCTGGATCGCGGCGCCGAGCGAGCAGTAGAAGATGTTCTCGTTGTTGCGGGTGTACTCGTCGTTGGCGTCGCCGACGCCCTGCGGGAAGCACGCCTTCCAGCGCTCGTCGCCGAGCACGAGGACGATCGCGACCGTGTTGGCCAGGAAGCTCTTGTTCACGGCCGGGAAGCGCTCGACCTGCGCCCGCAGCCGCGCTCCCTGGCGCAGGAACACCTCGCGGACCTGCTCGCGCACCTCGGGGTCGTCGACGCAGATGAAGTCCCAGTGCTGCGCGTTCGCCCCGCTCGGCGCCCAGCGGCCTGCCTCGAGGATGCGCACCAGCGTCTCGCGCGGCACGTCGCGGCCGGGCTCGAACTTCCGGACGCTGCGTCGGGCCTTCACGACCTCGAGCAGGTTGGGGTACGCGTCGGCCGCGATCGCGGGCGCGTCGGTGGACATGCCTGACATTGGTCGTCCTCCTCGTCTCAGTCGACGATCGACATCGTGGGCAGCACGCCGAGCTGCTGCAGGAGCCCGAGGCTGTCGGGGTGCGAGCGGACCTCGACGACGACCCCGTCGTCGAGCCGGAGGATCGAGATGCCCTCCTGCGTCACGTCGCGTCCGGTCGGGCCCTCGCCCAGGTAGGTGTTCTCGTGGCGACCGCGCGCGGTCCAGCGCACGGCGACGCGATCGCCGTCCACGAGGACGTCGTCGAGCTCGTAGCGCCAGTCGGCGAACGCGTCGTTGTCGAGCTCCACGACGAGCCCGAGCCCCTCGCGCCCGCGGGGGACGCCGGGTTGGGCGAACGTGACCTCCGGCGACACGAGGCGGTCGATGACCGCGGTGTCACCTCCGGACAGACCGAGCTCGAAGAGCTCACGGACGACGGCTGCGTTGTCGGACACGACGGTCTCTCCTCGCCTCGACTCGTTATGACCATAACGAGTCGTGCAAGTCAGCCCGCCGTCAACCTCCGCAGCAGCGCCATGAGCTCGGCGCGCTCGGCGGGCTCCAGGACCGACAGCGTGTGGGTGTTCGCCGCGTCGGCCTCGGTGCGCGCCGCCGCCAGCAGCTCGATGCCCGCCGGGGTGATCGACACGCGGATCGCCCGGCGGTCGTCCGGGTCGGGCTCGCGCGTGACGAGCCCGCGCTCGGCGAGCCGCCGGACCAGCGCGGCGATGTTCGCCGGTTCCATGAAGATCGACCGCCCGAGGCTGTTCTGCGTCCACGAGCCGATGTCGTGGAGGCGGACGAGCACCGAGAACTCCAGCGGGCTGAGGTCGAAGCGGGCGATCCGCGCCGTGAGGTTCGCCACCGCGTGCTGGTAGGCGCGGCGCAGCGCGACGCCGACGTGGTCGTCGAGCGGCTGGCCGTCGGCCATCCGCGTCAGGCGATGACGGAGAGGCCGCCCGGCGTGATGCCGAAGTCGGCCTCCGTGACGTCCCCGAGCCAGTCGCCGTCGACCTCGAGCGGCACGGGCCGGCCGTCGCGGCTGCGGACGCGGACGTCGGACACGTCGGTGAAGCCCGTGACGCGCCGGTGGCCGGTCAGCGACGGGCCGAGGAACAGCCGCGCGATGAACGTCGGCATGTCCAGCGGCGACGCCCGGTGGAGCACCGCGCCGGCGAGGCTGCCGCTGTCGAGGCGGCTGCGGTCGGCGACGTGCAGCGGGCGGTCGTTGAAGTACGTGAAGGGGCTGCCGTTCTGCACGACGGCGGTGACGCCGTGCAGCACCGTGCCGCCGGCGTGGACCTCGAGCTGCGGCGGGTGCTTGAGGTAGTCCGCGCCGAACGTGCGGATCGCGCTGTAGCCGAAGTACCACTGGCGCAGCGCGGTCTTGCGCGCGGGCTGCTCGTCGACGCTCTTGACCACGGCGGCGTCGAGGCCGAGGCCGCCGGAGAAGGTGAAGTGGCGGCCGTTGACGCGCGCGAGGTCGATGCGGTGGGGGCGCCACGCGTCGGCCAGGTTCAGGAGGTGCGCGGTCGCTCCGACGATGTCGCCGGGGATCCCGAGCATCTTGCACAGGACGTTCGTCGCGCCGCCGGGCAGGCAGGTGAGCGGCGTCTGCGAGCCCGCCAGGCCGTTGGCGACCTCGTTGACGGTGCCGTCGCCGCCGAGCGAGACGACGACGTCGTACCCCTCGTCCGCGGCCTCCCGGGAGAGCTCCGTGGCGTGGCCGCGCGCCTGCGTGTCGACCGCGTCGACCTCGTAGCGCGCCTGCAGCGCGTAGAGCACCAGCGTCCGGATGTGCGGCGTCATCGACGTCGCGTACGGGTTGATGATGAGGAGCATCCGCCGGCGAGCGGTCGCCTCGGGCTGCTCGGCGAGCGATGCGAGGCGGTCGAGATCTGGGGCGGAAGCTGGCACCGAGGCAGTTCTACACCGTCTGCGGGACGGTGTTACGGGGGCCTCCCACACCATCTCGGCGGCGCGTGGTTGACGCCATCCGGGGCGGCTGCGACAGTGGTTGGACCAATTCCCCGATGGTTGGACCACCCATGGAGACACCGCTGTTGGACCGCCACCGCTCGGCGGGGGCGCGACTCATCCCGTTCGCCGGCTACGACATGCCGGTGCAGTACGAGGGCATCCGCGCGGAGCACGTCGCCGTGCGCACGCGGGCCGGCGTGTTCGACGTCTCCCACATGGGCGAGGTCGAGACGCGCGGGCCGCAGGCGCTCGCGCTGCTGCAGCGCACGCTGTCCAACGACGTCTCGGCGATCGCCGTCGGCGGCGCGCAGTACAGCGTCATGTGCCGCGAGGACGGCGGGGTGCTCGACGACCTCTTCACCTACCGGCTCGGCGAGGACCGCTACCTCACGGTGACGAACGCCGCCAACCACGAGCGCGACCTCGCCTGGATCGCCGGTCACGCCGAGGGCATGGACGTCGAGGTGCTCGATCGCCGCGACGAGCTGGCGATGCTCGCCGTGCAGGGGCCGCAGGCGCGGGAGACCGTGGCCGGCCTCGCGGAGGGCGAGCTGCCGGCACGGTTCCGCACGGCGCAGCTGCGCGTCGCGGGCGCGGACGCGCTCGTCTGCGGGACCGGCTACACCGGCGAGGACGGCGTCGAGCTGATCGTCGCGGCGGAGGACGCCGAGCGGGTGTGGGACGCGGTCGTCGGCGCCGGCGTCACGCCCGCCGGGCTCGGAGCGCGCGACACGCTGCGCCTCGAGGCCTGTTACCACCTCTACGGCAACGACCTCATGGAGGAGCGCGGCCCGATCGAGGGCGGTTTGAATTGGTGTTGCAAGGATTCCACGGGGTACATCGGCTCGGAGGCCGTCGCGGCCGTCCGCGCCGCCGGGCCGGCGGAGCGCCTCGTCCCGTTCGTCATCCGCGACGGCGGCATCGCCCGGCAGGGCAACCCGATCGCGGGCGGCGGCGTCGTCACCAGCGGCACGCAGTCGCCGTGCCTCGGGATCGGCATCGGCATGGCCTACGTCCCGGTCGATCGCTCCGGTGCGGGTGAGACGCTGCAGATCGACGTGCGCGGCACGGCCAGGGAGGGCACCATCGTGACCAAGCCGATCTATCCGCCAGAGGGCTGATGTCTACCTACACCGCCGTGACCGACGCCGACCGCGAGGCGATGCTCTCCGCGATCGGCGTGGAGGACGTCGAGGACCTCTTCGCCGTCATCCCCGCCGACCTGCGTCTGGACCACCCGCTCGACCTGCCGCCCGGCGCCCCCGAGCAGGACGTCTACGCCCACCTGCGCGACCTCGCCGCGCGCAACGTCTCCACCGAGGACGAGCTGTCCTTCCTCGGCGGCGGCATGTACGACCACTACGTCCCGGCGATCGTCGACATGCTCATGTCGCGCTCGGAGTTCCTCACGCCGTACACGCCGTACCAGCCCGAGGTCTCCCAGGGCGGGCTGCAGGTGATGTTCGAGTACCAGACGGCGATCTCCGAGCTCACGGCGCTGCCCGTGGCCAACGCGTCCGTCTACGACGGGCCGAGCGCCGTCGCATCGGCGGGCTACCTGGCGCGGCTCGCGAACCGCCGCACCCGCTTCGTCGTGTCGGAGGGGCTGCACCCGCACGCGCGGGAGACGCTGCGCACCTACGCGCACGGCTTCGGCGCGCAGATCACCGAGGTGCCGCTGCGCGACGGCCGCACCGACGCGGATGCGTGGGCGGCGGCGATGGACGACGACACGTGCGCGGCGTTCTTCCAGAACCCCAACTTCCTCGGCGCCGTCGAGGACGCGGCCGCCCTGGCGTCCGCGGTGCCCGACCCCGGCGTCGTCGTCGGCTCCTACGACCCGATCGCGCTGGGCATCCTGCGCCCGCCGGGCGAGTGCGGCGTCGACGTGTGCGTGGGGGAGGGCCAGCCGCTCGGCAACCGGCTCGACTTCGGCGGCCCGTCGTTCGGCTTCTTCGCCGCCACCGAGGAGTACCTGCGCCGGATGCCGGGGCGGATCGCGGGCGAGACCCTGGACGCCGAGGGCAGGCGCGGCTTCGTCCTCACGCTGCAGACGCGCGAGCAGCACATCCGCCGGGAGAAGGCGACGTCGAACATCTGCACCGCGCAGGCGCTCAACGCCCTGGGCGGCGTCGTCTACCTGACGTGGCTCGGTCGCCAGGGGCTCGTCGAGCTCGGCGAGCTGCTGCTGCAGCGCACCCACTACGCCCGTGAGGCGCTCTGCGCGATCGACGGCGTCGAGGCGCTCCACGACCAGCCCGTGATCCGCGAGTTCGCGGTGACGCTGCCCGCGCCGGTGCACGACGTCGTCGAGCGCTGCGCCGCGCAGGGCGTGAACCCCGGCCTGGCGCTCCCGGAGCACGACGCGCTGCTCGTCGCGATCACCGAGCTGCGCACGAGGGCCGACATCGACCGGTTGGCCGAGGTCGTCCGAGAGGCGGTGGCGGCATGACGACGATGGTCGCCGAGCAGCAGCTCACCGTGTTCGAGAAGGGCGCTCCCGGCCGGCGCGCGTTCGTCGCGCCCGCGCTGGACGTCCCGGAGGCGGACCCGCGGGCGCTCCTGCCCGACGCGCTGCGCCGCTCGGAGCCCGCCGCGCTGCCCGAGCTCTCCGAGCCGGAGATCGTCCGGCACTACGTGAACCTGTCGAAGCGCAACTTCGACCTGGACTCGGGCTTCTATCCGCTCGGCTCGTGCACGATGAAGCACAACCCGCGCCTGCACGAGCGCGTCGCGGCGCTGCCCGGGCATGCGCGACTGCATCCGCTCCAGCACCCGCGCCGCGCGCAGGGCGCGCTCGAGCTCATGTGGAACCTGGAGCGCGCGCTCGCCGAGGTCAGCGGTCTGCCGCACGTGTCGCTGCAGCCGTCCGCCGGATCGCACGGCGAGCTCGCCGGCGTGCTGCTCTCGCGCGCCTACCACGAGGCGCGCGGCGAGACGCGCACGAAGGTCCTCACGCCCGACACGGCCCACGGGACGAACCCGGCCACGGTGACGATGGCGGGGATGGAGGTCGTGAAGGTCGGCACGGCGCCCGACGGCGGCGTCGACCTCGACGACCTGCGCGCGAAGGCCGACGACAGCGTCGCCTGCCTCATGCTCACGAACCCGAACACGCTCGGGATCTTCGACACGAACATCGCCGAGATCGCGCACGTCGTGCACGACGTCGGGGCGACGCTCTACTACGACGGCGCGAACCTCAACGCGATCATGGGCATCACGCGCCCGGGCGACATGGGCTTCGACATCGTGCACTTCAACCTGCACAAGTCCTTCACCCAGCCGCACGGCGGCGGCGGCCCCGGGTCGGGGCCGATCGCGGTCTCCGACCGCATGGAGCCCTACCTCATGGACCCGCGGATCGTGCGGCTCGACGACGGCGGCTTCGACCTCCGCAGCGACTCGCCGGACTCGATCGGCCGGCTGCGCGGCTTCCAGGGCAACTACGGGTGCTTCGTGCGCTGCTACGCGTACATCCGCTCGCTCGGCGCGGAGGGGCTGCGCGACGCGAGCGTGACGGCCGTCCTCAACGCGAACTACCTGCTCGCCCGCCTCGGCGACCTCGCGCCGCTGCTGCCGCTCGCGCACGGCGAGCGCTGCATGCACGAGTTCGTCCTGTCCGGCGCGCCGATGAAGCGCGAGCTGGGCATCCGCACGCTCGACCTGGCGAAGCGGCTGCTCGACCACGGGTTCCACCCGCCGACGGTGTACTTCCCGCTGCTCGTGGACGAGGCGCTGCTCATCGAGCCGACCGAGACCGAGACGCGCGAGACGCTCGACGCGTTCGCCGAGGCCATCGCGGCGATCCTCACCGAGGCGGCCGAGGACCCGGAGATCGCGAGGACGGCGCCGCACACGACGCCCGTGCGGCGGCTCGACGAGGCCGGTGCGGCGAAGCGGCCGGTGATCCGCCAGTCGCTGTAGCTTCCCGCCGCATGTCGCTGCGTGTCTTCGTCGGCCCGAGGGTGAACGACGCGGTCCTCGAGGCCGTCCGCGCGGGCGGCGCCGAGCCCGTGTCCGATGCCTCGCAGGCCGAGGCGATCGTCTGGCTCGACCACGATCCGTCCGAGCTGCAGCCGCTCTTGAACGACCGGGTGCGCTGGGTGCAGCTCCCGTGGGCGGGCGTGGAGCAGTGGATGTCCGCCGGGGTCATCGACGACGAGCGCGTGTGGACGTGCGCGTCGGAGGCCTACGGCGACTCGGTGGCCGAGCAGGTCGTCGCGCTCATGCTCGCGGGACGCCGTCGGATCCACGCCGCCGCGCGGGCCACGTCGTGGGACACCGCCAACGGCGGCCAGCCCTTGTTCGGCGCGACGATGGTCGTGGTGGGGACGGGGTCGATCGGCCGGGGCGTCACGCGGCTGCTGGAGCCGTGGGGCATGACGTTCGTCGGCGTGAGCCGGTCCGGCCGGCCGGTGGACGGCTTCGCGCGGGTCGTGCCCGTCGGCGAGCTGCGCTCCGTGCTGCCGGAGGCCGACGTCGTCGTGATCGCCGCGCCGTCCACGCCGGACACCGCGGGGCTCATCGGCGCCGAGGAGCTCGACGCGATGTCGGAGGGCGCCTGGCTCGTGAACGTCGCCCGCGGCGTGCTCGTCGACACGGACGCGCTCGTCGCCGCGCTGGCCGCGGGCTCGATCGCGGGCGCCGCCCTCGACGTGACCGACCCGGAGCCGCTTCCCGACGGCCACCCGCTGTGGACCGAGCCCCGCGCGCTGATCACGCCGCACCGCGCGAACTTCGGCGAGGCCGCGGACTCCGAGATGCACGGCCTGTTCACACGGCAGATCCGGCGGTGGATCGCGGGGGAGGAGCTGTCGGGGCGGGTCGATCCGGCCCCGGGGGTACGCCTAAGCCAGTCCCGGTACCGGAAGTAGCTGACCATCGCGACGAGCACCACCAGCATCGCGCCGATGATCCCGTAGAAGCCGCCGGTGCTCTCGAAGCCCGGGAAGTGGACGTTCATGCCCGCGACCGACGCGATGAGCGTCAGCGGGAGCACGATCACGCTGAACGCGGTCAGCACGCGCAGGATGTCGTTCACCTGGTGCGACAGGACGGACTCGTTCGTCGCCTCGAGCGCCTCGATGACCTCCTTGTAGTTCTCCAGGAGGTCCCAGATGCGCTCGTTCGCGTCCTGGATGTCGTCGAAGTACACCTCGAGGTCCTCGGGCACGTACCTGCGGGTGCGCTCGAGGTCGCGCAGCGCCGAGCGCTGCGGGCGGACGATCTTGCGGAAGTTGATGATCTCCTGCTTCACGTCGGAGATCGCGTGCACGACCTCGCGCGAGCGGCCCTCGAAGATGTCGTCCTCGATGTGCTCGAGCTTGTTGCCCATCTTGTTGAGCATCGGGAACGACGCGTCGACGCAGTCGTCGACGATCTTGTAGAGGAGGTAGCCGGCGCCCTTGCCGAACAGGGCGTCGCGCACGTCCTCACGCGCGCGGCAGCGCTCGAAGAGGTACTCGAGCGGCTGCAGCGGCTCGTTCGGGAGCGTGATGACGAAGTCGGGCCCGACGAAGACGTCGAGCTCGGCGGCGTTCAGCCGGCCGACGACCTTGTCGAAGCGCGGGAAGTGCAGGACGACGAAGAGGTAGTCCTCGTACTCGTCGACCTTCGGGCGCTGGTTGCGCGAGAGGACGTCCTCGTAGTCCAGCGGATGGAAGTCGAAGTGCTCCTCGAGCCAGGCGCGATCGACCGCTCGCGGGCGCTCGATGTTGATCCACCGGAGACCCGGCGTCTCGACGATCTCGACGTTGGGACGATCGGGCTCAGGCGGCGGTACCACGCCTCCGCGAGCACGTGCGTCCCGGCGCAATCTTGGCCGTGGCAGGTTCGGCATCGGGACTTCGCGGCTCGTCGGGGTTCATGGCAACCGGGATGGTATCTTGCGGACCACATAGCTGGACGCATCCAGAGGGGTGGAGGGACTGGCCCTGTGAAACCCCGGCAACCGGCTCTCGTTCGCGCGTGAGCACGGTGCCAATTCCTGACAGATGTGGCCGAGGCCATTGCACCTCCGCCACGTGGTAACCGCGGAGGGTTTCAGATGGCAGCGAAGTCGTTGAGGTGTCGTGAGTGCGGGGCGGAGTACGAGCTCGAGGCGCAGTACGTCTGCGAGCGATGCTTCGGGCCGCTGGAGGTCTCCTACGAGCGTCAGGAGAACGTCGACGTGGAGGGCCTGCGCCGCCGCATCCAGGCCGGGCCGCAGAACATCTGGCGCTACGCCGACTTCCTCCCGCTGCAGGCGCCCCCGGGCCCGTCGGCCCGCCTGACCTCCCGCGCGGGTCTGCCCGCCGGCTGCACGCCGCTCGTCCGCGCCGACCGGCTCGCCGAGCGCCTCGGCCTCCGCGAGGTGTGGGTCAAGAACGACTCGGCGAACCCGACCCACTCCTTCAAGGACCGGGTGGTGACGGTCGCCGCCGCGCGCGCCCGTGAGCTCGGCTTCGAGACGCTCGCGTGCGCCTCCACCGGCAACCTCGCCAACGCGACGGCGGCCACCGGCGCGGCGCTCGGCCTGGAGACCTACGTGTTCATCCCGTCCGATCTCGAGGAGCAGAAGATCCTCGCGACCGGCGTCTACGGGACGAACCTCGTGAAGATCCGGGGCAACTACGACGACGTCAACCGCCTCTGCACCGAGCTGTCGGGCGAGCGCGACTGGGCGTTCGTGAACGTGAACATGCGCCCGTACTACGCCGAGGGCTCCAAGACCCTCGCGTACGAGATCGCCGAGCAGCTCGGGTGGCGCACGCCGGACCGCGTGGTCGCGCCGATCGCCTCCGGCTCGCTGTTCACGAAGATCGCCAAGGGCTTCCAGGAGTTCTCCGACCTCGGGCTCATCGACGGCGACCAGCCGCGGATGAACGGCGCGCAGGCGACGGGCTGCTCGCCGGTCGCGACCGCGTTCGCCGAGGGCCAGGACTACTGCCGCCCGGTGCGCCCGACCGGCATCGCGAAGTCGCTCGCGATCGGCTCCCCGGCCGACGGTCCCTATGCGCTCGACGCGGCGCGCACGAGCGGCGGCGGCATCGACGCCGTCGACGACGACGAGATCCGCGCCGGCATCCGGCTGCTCGCGGAGACGACCGGCATCTTCACCGAGACCGCCGGCGGCGTGACGACGGCGACGCTCGCGAAGCTCGCGGCGCGCGGGGACATCGCCCCGGACGAGCGCGTGGTCCTCGTGATCACCGGCGACGGGCTCAAGACGCTCGACGCGGTGCGCGACACGTTCACCGCCCACGAGATCGACGCGTCGTTCGACCAGTTCGTCGAGCAGGTCGAGGGCGGGGTCCGGGTCTGATGGCCGTCACGGTGAAGCTCCCCACCCAGCTGCGGGCGGCCGCGGGCGGGCAGGCGACCGCGCAGGTGCAGGGCTCGACGGTCGGCGAGGCGCTCGAATCGCTGTTCACCGAGCACGGCGAGCTGCGCGATCGGCTCATGCAGGACGGCGACCTCCGGCGCTTCGTGAACGTGTACCTCGACGACGAGGACGTGAGGACGCTGGACGGGCTCGCCACGCCCGTGCGAGAGGGTGGGCAGCTCACCATCCTCCCGGCCGTGGCGGGAGGTTGAGGCGGATGTGGCAAACTCGTGCGTGTGCGGGTGTTCCACTGTGATGACTCCGATGCGTACCGCCGGCTGACCGAGCTCTCGCTCGACGGCCGCGACGACATCGACATCGTGGGCGGCGCGGGGGACCGCGCATCCGTGCTGGCGGGCATCGGGGACACCCAGCCCGACGTCGTCCTGCTCGACGCGATCGCACCCGACTTCGGGACCGATCTCGTCGCCGACATCCTCGACGCCGCACCCGGCGCCCGGGTCGTCGTGCTCTCCGGCCTCGCCGGCGCGCGCGCCGAGGACGAGCGCATCGCGGCGCACGTGACGAAGGACGCGAGCTTCGACGAGCTCGAGGACGTCCTGCGCCGCGTCGCGGCACGCTGACCGGGTGGCCGAAGACCGACTCGGCAACTACCGCGCCAAGCGGCCGAAGGGCGCCGAGCCGGGGCCCGCCGGCGAGCGGCACCAGCGCCGCATCGCCAAGGGAGGGCGAAGGCCTGCCCAGGTTCGTGGTGCAGGAGCACCACGCGACCCGGCTGCACTGGGACCTGCGCCTGGAGCACGACGGCGTCGCCGTCTCCTGGGCGGTCCCGAACGGGATCCCCGAGGACCCGAAGAACAACCGGATGGCGATCCACACCGAGGATCACCCGCTCGAGTACCTCGAGTGGGAGGGCGACATCCCGAAGGGGAGCTACGGCGCCGGCTCGATGCGGATCTGGGACCGCGGCGTCTACGAGACGCACAAGTTCGACGACTCCAAGGTCGAGGTGACGTTCCACGGCGAGCGCCTCCGCGGCCGCTACGGGCTCTTCCCGCTGCACAAGCGCAAGGGCGAGCCGCCCGGCAAGGACTGGATGATCCACCGGATGGATCCGGCGGAGGATCCGGACCGCGAGCCGATGCCGGAGAAGGTCGTCCCGATGCTCGCCCGGCTCGCAGACCTGCCGTCGGACCCGCAGAATTGGGCCTTCGAGGTGAAGTGGGACGGCGTCCGCGCGCTCGCCTACTCCGAGCCCGGCCGCCTGCGGCTGGAGGCGCGCAGCGGCAACGACATCACGAAGCGCTATCCCGAGCTCCACCGCCTGAACCGCGCGCTCAGCTCGCACAGCGCGATCCTCGACGGCGAGATCGTCGCGTTCGACGACCAGGGCCGTCCGAGCTTCGGCCGGCTCCAGCACCGGATGCACATCGCGTCCGAGGCCCAGGCGAAGCGGCTCTCCAAGGAGTCGCCGGTCGCCTACGTCGTCTTCGACCTGCTCTGGCTCGACGGGCACTCCGTCATGGCCCTGCCCTACACGGACCGGCGTGAGCTCCTGGAGCGCCTGGAGCTGAAGGGCCCGAACTGGCAGGTGCCCGACTACGTCACCGGCGACGGCCGCGACCTGCAGGCGGCGACCCGGAAGCAGGGCCTCGAGGGCATCGTCGCCAAGCGGCTGGACAGCCCCTACGAGCCGGGGCGGCGCTCGATCGCCTGGCGCAAGATCAAGAACGTCCAGCGCACCGACGTCGTCGTCTGCGGCTGGATGCCGGGGGAGGGGCGGCGGAAGGAGCTCGATCGGCGCGCTGCTCGTCGCGGTCGAGGAGGAGGGCCACCTGCGCTACGCGGGCAGGGTCGGCACCGGCTTCACCGACCGCGAGCTCGACCGCCTCCTCGAGCTCCTGAAGCCGCTCGTGCGCGACGAGGTCCCGTGGACCACCGGCCCGAAGCCCCCGCGCGGCGCCGTGCTCGTCGAGCCGCGCCACGTCGCCGAGGTCGAGTACATCGAGTGGACCTCGGATGGTGTGCTTCGTGCACCCTCCTACAAGGGGCTGCGCGAGGATGTCCCCGTGCCACCCGCAGCCTTCCTCGACGCCGGGCGGCCCGTCCGCGGCGGCACGGAGGTCACCGTCGAGGACCGCGTCCTGCGCGTCACCAACCTCGACAAGGTCCTCTATCCCGAGGTCGGCTTCACGAAGCGCGACGTCATCGAGTACCTCGTGCACATCGCGCCCGTGCTGCTGCCGCACCTGCGCGACCGGCCGCTCACGCTGAAGCGCTACCCCAACGGCGTCGACGCCGGGCACTTCTTCGAGAAGAACTCGCCCAAGCACCGGCCGGACTGGGTCGGGACCGCGACCGTGCAGATGAACAGCAAGACGATCGACTTCACGCTCGCGCAGGACATCCCCACGCTCGTCTGGCTCGGCAACCTCGCCGACCTCGAGCTGCACACGTCGCTGTCGAAGGCCCCGGACGTCGCGCGCCCCACCATGCTCGTCTTCGACCTCGACCCGGGGCCGCCGGCCACGGTCGTCGAGTGCTGCCGCGTCGCGCTGTGGCTGCAGGGGATGTTCGAGGGCCTCGGGCTCAAGACGGTCGTCAAGACGTCGGGCAACAAGGGCATGCAGGTCTACCTGCCGCTCAACAACGACCACGTCACGTACGCGGACACGAAGCCGTTCGCGAAGGCGGTGGCCGAGCTGCTCGAGCAGCAGGCGGGCGAGCTCGTCGTCTCGCGCATGACGAAGAGCCTGCGGCCGGGCAAGGTGCTCGTCGACTGGAGCCAGAACGACGAGAAGAAGACGACGGTGAACGTCTACTCCCTGCGCGCCCGCGAGCGCCCGACGGTGTCGACGCCGCTGTCGTGGGACGAGGTCCGCGCGTGCGAGCAGGCCGGCGATCCGGACCTGCTCGTCTTCGACGCCAAGCAGGTCCTCGAGCGCGTCGAGCGCGACGGCGACCTCTTCGGCGACGCGGTCAGCCTGGTCCAGGAGCTGCCGAAGCCTTTGAAGCCGTCCGAGGACCTCCTCGACAGGCTCGTGGCGGAGGCGACCGTGCGCACCGCCCGCTCCTCCGGGCCCGGGGGCCAGCACGCGAACGTGACGGCCTCCCGCGTGGAGGTCGCGCTCGACCTGGATTCCTCCCAGGTGCTGGGAGAAGAGGATCGCCGACGCCTCCGGGCGCGGTACGGTCCACGGGTGACCGCCGTGGCGCAGGAGACCCGGTCGCAGGCGCGCAACCGCGAGCTCGCGCTCGATCGCCTGCGCGAGCGTCTCCGCAGCGGCCTCACGGTCCGCCGGACGCGGCACGCCACCCGGCCGACGGCGGCCTCACGTCGCCGCAAGGCCGACGCGAAGCGCCAGCAGGCGCAGCGCAAGCAGGCACGCCGCAGGCCGAGGGACGATGACTGAGGTCCAGCGGGTCCTCGTGGTGGACGACGACGCCGCGTCGCGCAGCGCCGTCCTCGCATCCCTGGACGGGCTGGGGGTCGAGATCCACGAGGCGATCGACGCGAGGACCGGGCTGCAGGCCGCGCGCAGGCTCGGCCCGGCCGTCACCGTGTGCGAGTGGGTCCTGGCAGGCGGCGGCGGGCTGGCGCTGTGCCGGGCGATCACCGAGGACGCCGACCTGACGACCCGCGTGGTCATGCTCACGTCGCTCGCCGACCCGCGCGACGCGCACACCGCGCGCCAGGCCGGGGCGTCGGCGTTCCTGCTCAAGCCGGCGGCGCCCGAGGAGCTGCGCGAGGTCGTCCGCGAGTGCCTCGCCGGGCGGCGGCGCTTCGTCCGCCAGGCCCCGACGCGCCGCCCTAGCCCAGGGCCAGCAGGGTGATGCCGACGACGATCGCGGCCGCCGCCATGGCCCTGCGCCGCGCGTCGCCCTCGCCGAGCACCGTCAGCCCCAGCCCGGTGGCGAGCAGGATGCTCGTCTCCCGCGCCGGCGCGACGTAGCTCACCGGCGCGCGGACGAGCGCGTAGAGCACGAGGATGTACGCCGTGGGGCTCAGCAGGCCGACGGCGACGGCCCGCCAGCGCGAGGTGTCCCAGGCCAGCGCCAGCCGGTCGCGATGCAGGAGGATCCACGGCGTGATGCACAGCAGGTTCGCGAGGTTGGTCCCCCAGTAGTAGGTCAGCGGGTCGAGCCCGTGTCCGTCGACCGCCTGCTTGTCCCAGAGCGTGTAGCCCGCGATCGCGACGCCGGTGAGCAGGGCGAACACGACGGCAGCGGCCCGGTCCCGCGCGCGAGCGGATAGACGAGCGACAGGTCGCCGGTGGCGTAGCCGCGCTGGAGCAGGACGAAGTACGCGGCGTGCAGTGCGCCGCTCCCGGCCATGAGCGCGATCGCGGCGGGGGCGAGGTCGATCCCGCCGACGAGGACGGCGCGTAGAGCACGGTGTCCTTCCCACCTACACGGCTTCGTATACGACGGCCCTGCATGCGAGACTGTCCGGGCATGCCGACCAGCCGCAGCGGGCCCACGAAGCAGGAGCGGGTGTACCAGGACGTCCGGGAGCGCATCCTCGCCGGCACCTACGTGCCCGGGTTCCGGATCGTCATCGACGCGCTGGCAGAGGAGTTCGGCGTGTCGGCCCTGCCCGTCCGCGAGGCCATCCGGCGGCTGGAGGCCGAGGGCCTCGTCGTCTTCCGGCCGAACGTCGGCGCGCAGGTCGCGCCCGCCGAGCCCGGGGTGTTCGACGAGGAGATGACCGTCCTCGCGGTGCTGGAGGGCTACGCGACCGCCGAGGCCGCCCCGTCGCTCGGGCCCGACGAGCTGCGCCTGCTCACCGAGATCACCGACCGCATGGTCGGCGCGATGGAGTCGCTGGACACGCTGCGGTTCGGGCGCCTCAACCACGAGTTCCACGGCGTGATCCTCGAGCGCTGCCCGAACGCCGCGCTCGTCGAGCTCGTCAACGGCGTGACGCCGCCGGCTCGACGCGATCCGCCGCACCGTCTTCGTCCAGATCCCGTACCGCGGCGCGGCGTCCGTCGCCGAGCACCGCGAGCTCGTCCGGCTGCTGACCGAGCACGCGCCGCCGGCCGAGATCGAAGCGGCCGCGCGCGACCACAAGCTCGGCACCGTCGAGAGCTTCCGCGCCTGGCGCGCGCAGCAGGACGCAGATGCGATGCCCCTGGGGGGTACCGCTAGAATCGACGCATGAGCACGCACGCCGATCCCGCTCCGCCCGTCCGGGGCTACACCGCCTCCAAGGAGCAGCTGGCCAAGCGCCTCGCCCGCATCGAGGGTCAGGTGCGCGGCATCGGGCGCATGGTGGACGAGGACCGCTACTGCATCGACGTGCTCACGCAGATCAGCGCCGTGCAGGCGGCGCTGGACAAGGTCGCGCTCGGCCTGCTCGACGATCACGCGCGCAGCTGCGTCATCCCCGCCGAGGGCGAGCAGCAGGCCGACCGCACCGATGAGCTCATGGCCGCCGTCGGCCGGCTCATGCGGCGCGGCTGAACTCCTTCCGCCGGGACTGTTACGTATACTCCGCGCGCCGCATCGCCGAGCTCGTGGGCCTCAGGGTCCGCGGGGCGGGGGAACCAGGTCGTAGGGGCGAATCGACGCCGTCGTGCGTCGTAGCGCGAGCCATCGCGCGAGCCCGACAGCTCACCCCGTAGGCACCAGCACAGCCGACAGGGAGTTGTCCATTGCGCCAGTCGTGGTTCGCCCGATCGCTCGTCGTCCTCGCGGTGGCGGCGGCCTGGTGCGCGGCACCGGGCGTGGCGGGGGCGAGCGCGGGCGGCGCGGCCTCGTCGGCGGCGGGCGGTGCGACGACGCTGGAGCGCCCTGTCGTGCAGCAGATCGTGTGCGCGGAGGGACGGACCTCGCAGTGCGCGACCGGCCAGGTGCTGAAGCTGCGCGGGTCGGCGCTCGACGATGTCCAGTTCGTGATCTTCCGCGGGGCCAGGGGCGCGGCCGACGACAAGATCGCGCCGCCCAGTGAGCAGTCGCCGCGGCGGCTGCTCGTGCAGGTGCCCGACGGCGCGCGCAGCGGCCGGGTCCAGGTGCGTTCGCAGGCCGCGGGGGTCTCGCGCAGCGGCCCGCTGCTCAAGGTGCCCGCGCTGCCGGTGCTGCGCACACCGGCGATGACGGGTCCCGCGGTGTTCCCGATCGCCGGCAGGCACCAGATCGGCATGTCGGCCGTCCAGCGCTTCGGCGGCGCCCGCGGTCACGAGGGCCAGGACGTCTTCGCCAAGTGCGGCACGCCGCTCGTCGCGGCGCACCCCGGCACCGTGCAGCACGCCGACTTCGAGGGCCGCGCGGGCAACTACGTCGTCATCCAGATGGCCGACGGCGGCTCGGAGGCCTACATGCACATGGCCGAGCCGACCGCCCTCACCGTGGGCACGCCGGTCGTCGCCGGCCAGCCGATCGGCCTCGTCGGCGACACGGGCGACGCACAGGGCTGTCACCTGCACTTCGAGTACTGGACCGCGCCGGGCTGGTACGAGGGCGGCTCGCCGATCGATCCGCTGCCGCTGCTGGAGGCCCTGCCCGGGGCGTAGCTGTGGACGGCGCCCTGCGGGCCGATCTCCTGCGCGTCGCCGATCCCGGCAGTCCGTACGAGGACACGGGTTGGAACACGCGCGCGATCGTGCTCGGCGTCCTCGACGCGCTCGGGGCGTGGGCCGTGATCGAGTACCGCTTCCGCCGCCGGGTGCGCACGTCGTCGATGCCTGCACGCCTGCTGCTCACGCCGGTGGCCATGGTCTCCCGCAAGACCATCGAGATCATCGCCGGGATCTCGATCTCCACGGACGCCGACATCGGCCCCGGGTTCTTCATCGCCCATTTCGGCGGCGTGTTCGTCGGGCCGGGCGTCGTGGCGGGCCCGAACCTCACGCTGAGCCAGGGCGTGACGATCGGGATCGAGAAGGGCGCCTCGCCGCGGTTCGGCGACTTCGTCTACCTGGCGCCCGGCGCGAAGGTCTTCGGGCCCGTGCGGATGGGCGACCGGTCCGCGGCCGGCGCGAACGCCGCCGTGACGCGCGACGTGGCGCCGGGCGTCACGGTGGGCGGCGTCCCCGCCGTGCCGATCGGGACCCGCTGACCTAGCGGGCCGTCGCCGACTCGGTGGCCGGCGTCGCCGTCGTGACCGGCGCGCCGTCGCGGCGGAACCGCGGCTTCTCGGCGTGGAGCGGGCGCCCGCGGGTCTCCGGGAGGCCGAGGATCAGGACGATCCCGGCGACCAGGGCGACCGCGACGACGTAGAGACCGGGCGTCACGCCGCCGTCCGTCCACGACGCCAGCGCCGCCGCGATGAGCGGGCCCGGCCCGGCGATGATCGCGAGGCCGAGGTTGTAGCCGATGGCGCTCGAGCTCACGCGGGTCGCCGCCGGGAACAGCTCGACGAGGATCACGACGCCGTTGACGTTCACCATCGCCTGGAAGACGCCGAACGCCGCCATGCCGGCGATGGCCGGGGCCGGCGCGCCGGTCGCGAGCAGGAGCATCATCGGCAGCGACACGACGGCGAGCCCGAAGCAGCCGGTGAGGACGGACGGGCGCCTGCCGATGCGGTCCGACAGCAGGCCCGCGCACGGGCACAGCAGCGCGTAGCACGCGATGCCGCCCAGGACCGTCGCCAGGGCGGTCGAGCGCTCCACGCCGACCGTCTCGGTGAGGTACGTGATCACGTAGGAGCCGAGGTAGTAGTAGCCCAGGCCGGAGATGCTCGCGCTCGCCATGACGAGCCCGATCGCGCGCAGGTTGCGGCGCCCGGACTCCTGCAGCGGTCGCTTCGACACGGCGTTCTCGGCCTGCAGCTCGCGGAAGACCGGCGTGTCCTCCAGCCGCAGCCGCACGTAGAGGCCGATCGCGCCCAGCGGCGCGGCGAGCAGGAACGGGATGCGCCAGCCCCAGCTCGTCATCTGCGCCTCGGTCAGCCAGGTGGACAGCGCGAGCGCCACGGCGGCGCCGCCGAGCGTGCCGAACGCAGCGGTCATCGAGACGACGCTGCCCCACAGCGCGCGGCGGTTGCGCGGCGCGTACTCGACGAGGAAGGCGGAGGTGCCGGTCCACTCGCCACCTGCGGAGAACCCCTGCGCGCAGCGCAGCAGGATGAGCAGGACGGGGGCGAGGAAGCCGACGCTCGCGTACGTGGGCAGCACCGCGACGAGCGTCGTCGACACTCCCATGAGCACGACGGTCAGCGAGAGCGCCGCCCTGCGGCCGTGGCGATCGGCGAACGCGCCGAGCACGAGACCGCCGATGGGCCGGACGAGGAAGGCGACGCCGTACACGGCGAGCGACGAGAGCAGCGACGCGGTCTCGCTGTCGGAGGGGAAGAAGACCTTGCCGATCGTCACGGCGAAGAAGCCGTAGACCGCGAAGTCGAACCACTCCATGAAGTTCCCGACCGCTGCGGCACCCGCGACGCGGCGGGCCACGGCAGGGGTGACCGTCGACTGCTCGTCGTCCGTGCTCATGCGCTCTGCCTCCCGTTCGAGCTTGGAGACGGCCTTCCCGGCAAGCGCTTGCCGCAATCAGCGGCGCGGCGCGAACCCGGCCTGCGCGGCGTACCCCTGGACGATCGCGGCGCGCTCGGCGTGCGGCAGGACGGCCTCGATGTCCTCGAAGCCGTCGGGCGCGAGGCGCTCCACGGCGTCGATGACGCCCTCCGGCCCGCCCGTGCGGTTCGCGCGCACGATCGCGGCCGTGGCGGGCAGGCGCTCCTCCTCGTAGCGGCGCAGCGCCGCCGCCGGGTCGTCGCCGGCGGCGAGCTGCCCGGCGAGCGCGACGGCGTCCAGGACCGCCTGGCTCGCGCCGTTGGACCCGACCGGGTACATCGGGTGCGCGGCGTCGCCGAGGAGCGTCACGCGCCCGTGCGACCAGCGCGGGAGCGGGTCGCGGTCGCACATCGGGTACTCGTAGACCGTCTCGGTGGCGGCGATGAGGCCGACCGCGTCGACGTGCGGCACCGTGAAGCCCTCGACGTGCGGCAGCAGCTCGTCGAGGTGCCCCTGCTCGAGCCAGCTCTGCGGGCGCGGCGGCGGGCCGCCCGCCTCGCCGGTCGGCGCGATGACGGCCCAGTTCGTCAGCGGCACCCCGGCATCGTCGCCGGGCGCGATGGGGTAGACGACGAGCTTCGACGCCATCCCGCCCGCGATGATCATCGAGCGGCCGGTGAGGAACGCCGGCCAGGGCCGGGCGCCCCGCCAGAGCGTCGAGCCGTTCCAGCGCGGCGGTCCCTCGCCGGGGAACAGCGTCTCGCGGACCGTGGAGTGGATGCCGTCGGCGCCGACGAGCACGTCGGCCCGCATGGCGCGCGGCTCGTCGTCGGAGCGGTCGGTCACGCGGATGGTGACGCCGTCGTCGTCGGCGGCGATGCCCGTCAGCCGGTGGCCGGTGCGGATCGCGTCGGGGCCGAGGCGCTCGCGCACGGCGTTCGCGATGACCCCCTGGAGCATCCCGCGGTGGATCGAGAGCTGAGGGACGTCGTGCCCCGCGTCCAGGCCGCGGGGCTCGTGCCAGACCTGCTGGCCCTGGCGGTTGAGGTAGAAGAGCTCGGCGGTCCGCAGGGCGACGGCGTCGAGCGCGTCGAGCAGCCCGAGGTCGCGCAACGCGCGGATGGCGTGGGGCAGCGTGTTGATCCCGACGCCGAGCTCGCGGATCTCGCGCGACGCCTCGAGCACGGTGACGTCGCGGATCCCGCGCTCGTGCAGCGCGAGCGCCGTCGTGAGGCCGCCGATGCCACCGCCGACGACGAGGACGCTCATGTGCCCGAAGGTAACACCGTCGCGCCATTCTCTGCATTGCAACCTGCTGATGCGCAGACTATGGTCCGGCGCGCCAATTCAGGCGAGCTTCGGAGTTGCACATGTCTGAGACGCAGGGCCCGGCCACGGGGGTGGCGGCCGAGAAGATCGACGTCGCGGGGACGCCCACCGCGGTGCGGCGCGCGGGCGAGGGCCCGCCCTTGCTGTTCCTCCACGGAGCCGGCTTCACGGGGACGTGGCTGCGCTTCCACGAGGCGCTGTCGAAGGGGTCCGATCTCATCGCGCCCGAGCACATCGGGTTCGGCGAGACGCCGATGCAGGACTGGATGCGCTCGATGGACGACATGCTCGTCCACTACGACGACCTCGTGCGCACGTTGGGCGTCGAGCGCTTCGACCTCGTCGGCTACTCGCTCGGCGGGTGGATCGCCGCGCGCTTCGCGGTCCTCTGGCCCGAGCGGGTGCGGTCCCTCACGCTGATCGTCCCGGCCGGCCTGCGTCTGCCGGGCACGGAGACGCCGCCGGACCTCTTCCTCATGGATCCCGACCAGCTCGCGGACCACCTGTTCGAGGACCGGACCAACATCGACGAGGTCTTCGCGCTCCCGGAGGGCGTCGACCCGATCGACGCCGCCATGCAGATGTACGGGCAGATGTCGGCGGTCGCGCGGCTGCTGTGGAACCCGCGTCACGACCGCTCGCTGCCGAGGCTCCTGCGCCGCATCACCATGCCGACGCTGCTCGTCGGGGCCGAGAACGACCGGCTGCTGCCCGACGCGAACACGGTCGGCTCGTACGCGCAGCTCATCCCGCAGGCGCGCACCGAGCGCGTGCCGGGCACCGGGCACGCCCTCATCATCGAGCAGCCCGACGCCGTCGCCACCTCAGTCCTGAGCTTCATCAAGGAGTCATCGTGAGCCGCCATCTGAACTTCTTCCACGGGATGGCGATGCAGTACCTCGACGTCCCGCCGCAGGACGAGTACGACTCCGCCTGGATCACGTTCTCCAACGAGCACTTCGACGCGCAGAAGGGCCATGCGTCCTACGTCGAGCAGCTCTCGCGTGCGCCGCTCGCCGAGCAGCTCGGCTACGACGGGGTCTTCATCAACGAGCACCACCAGACGCCGTGCGGCCTGCCCGACGTCAACGTCATCGGCGGCCACGTCGTCGCGCAGACGAGCAAGCTCGCGGTCTGCATGCTCGGCAACCCGATCCCGCTGCACGGCAACCCGCTGCGGGTCGCGGAGTCCGTCGCGATGCTCGACGTGTTCTCCGGCGGCCGGATCATCTCCGGGTTCGTGCGCGGGCAGGGGATGGAGTACATCTCCCTGCGCGAGGACCCGTCGACCTCCCGCGAGCGCTTCTGGGAGGCCTTCGACCTCATCGTCCGCGCGTGGACGGAGCCGGGGCCGTTCGAGTGGCTCGGGGAGCACTACGACCTGCCGTACGTCAACCCGTGGCCGACGACGTACCAGAAGCCGCACCCGCCGATCTGGATCCCGGGGCAGGGCTCACGGGAGACGATCGAGGCCTGCGCCCGGCTGCGCCTGCCGTTCACGATGGTCTTCTCGCCCGTCTCCTTCACGAAGATCAACTACCAGATGTACCGCGACGCGGCGGCCGCGCACGGCTACGAGGTCGATCCCGAGCAGCTCGCGTTCTCCGCGCTCGTCTACGTCGCGGAGACCGACGCGCAGGCGGAGGAGGAGGTCGGGCCCTACGCCGAGCGCCTCATGCAGTCGCTCTACAAGTTCCCGGCGCCGTACTTCACGCCGCCCGGCTACTTCAGCCCGAGCTCGCTCGGCGGGATGATCCGCGGGATGGAGAAGTACGACATCCATCCCCCCGGCGAGCTGACGTTCAAGCACATGGTCGACCAGCAGATCATCATCACCGGCTCGCCGGAGACGGTGACCGAGAAGCTCACCATGTACACGGACGAGCTCGGCGCCGGCACGTTCGTGAACACGCCGCCGGCCAACCTCCCGCCCGAGCTGATGCAGAAGACGATGCGGCTGCTCTCGCAGGAGGTCATGCCGCACTTCCGTCCGCCGGGCAACAAGCCGTTCTACGAGCGTGGCCTGCCGGTGCCGGGCACGAAGTCGATGCTCGCCGGATGGGCAGAGCGTCACGGCCAGGCCGTGGGCGCCTGAGCCTTCGAACACCAGTCACACGGGGGAACATCGATGCGAGCAGACCTGTCGCGGATCACGCGGTTCGCGATCCTGGCCATCGTCGCTGCATTCGCGCTCGCGTTGAGCGCGTGCGGCAGCGACGACGACGACTCGGGGAGCGCCGACGCGGGCAGCAGCGCGGCGACCTCGACCGAGGCCGCGCCGGAGGCGGGGTCGAAGGGGACGGTCGGATTCTCGATCCCGCAGGGCGCGGACCCGTCCCTGCGGCTGCTGGACGGCGGCCTGAAGGCGGAGGCGGCCAAGCACGGACTCGACGTGAAGACGACGGACGCGAACCTCAACGTCGACAAGCAGCTGTCGGACATCGACACGTTCATCACCCAGAAGGTGAAGGCGATCGTCGTCTGGCCGCTGAGCTCGGAGGCGGTCCAGCCCGCCCTCGCGCGGGCGCAGGCGGCCGACATCCCGATCATCGCGATCTACGCGCTGACGGAGGGCCCCTACTACACCGATCTGATCATCGACGGCAAGGGCGTCGGCGAGGACGCCGCGAAGTACCTGGCCGACGCGGTCGGGCAGAACGGCAAGGTCGCGGCCATCTTCGGGCCGCCGCAGGTCGATCAGTTCCGCGAGATCGCCGAGGGCTTCAAGGCGGGGGCGAAGACCGCCGGCCTGGACCTCGTCGACAGCCAGATCGACGCGAAGATCGCGCCGGAGGGGTCCGCGGACCTCATGCAGACGTTCCAGTCGAAGTTCGGCCCGTCCCTGAAGGGCGTGTTCGTGTCCTACGAGTCCGGCGCGCTCGCGGCGTCCGCCGTGCGCGAGGGGGACTTCCAGCCGGACATCGTCACGTACGGCGGCACCGATGAGTCCCTCAAGGGCGTGGAGAGCGGTCAGCTCACGGCGTCCGTGTACCAGAACGTGGTGCTGATGGGCCGGATCGCGGGCTGGGCGGCCGGACAGGCCGTCGACGGCGAGAAGATCCCGGAGAAGCTCTACATCACGCCGCCGGTGCTCGACAAGGAGGGCGTCGAGGGCTACCCGACGACCGACGAGCAGCTGACGAAGGAGTACGAGTTCAAGCCTGTGCAGGAGGGCGGCCGGTGGACGATGCCGCTCTTCCTTCCCGAGAACTGAGAGGAGACGCCGCTCCATGACGAAGAACGAGATCCAGGAGGTCCTTCCCGCCGACCGGTCGGTGGACGGGATCGTGTGGGAGATCCTCGGCCAGACGTACCGGCCGAAGCAGGTCACGGACGCGTCGTTCGCGTGGCACGCGACGCTGCCGCCGGGGACGTTCGTCCCGCCGCACATCCACCCGACCCAGCACGAGTACCTCTACGTGCTGAGCGGCACGCTGGACTTCTGGCTCGACGGCACGACGACGCCGGCGAACGTCGGGGATCTCGCGAAGCTCGCGATGGGCATCCCGCACGGGATCTACAACAACTCCCAGGAGACCGCGACCGCGCTGTTCTGGGTGGCCCCGACCGGGAAGCTGTGGGACCTGTTCCAGGGCATCCACGACCTCGACCCCCAGACGGGTGAGGCCGTGGCCGCGCTGGCCGCCCAGCACGAGGTGGAGTTCCTGCCGCCGCCGGACGCGGCGTAGAACGACAGACGGCCACCCGCCGGGGGGCGGGTGGCCGTCGTGTCGACCCTGGAACGGTCGTGCGGGACTAGGCGTTCGGCTGCGTGCGGCGGCGCAGGAAGATCCCGCCGCCCAGCATGCTCGCGCCCATGACGGCGATGAGGCCGGTGTCGAGCCCGGTGAACGGCAGCTCGCCTGCCGCGGAGGCCTCCACGGGGGCCGAGGCGACGGCCGTGGTGGGCGCCGCGGTCGTCTTGACGGTCTGCCTTCTTGCGCGGCTTGGACGTGACGGTCTCGCCCAGGACCTCGCCCTGCTCCTCCTCGGCGGCGACCGGGGTCTCCTCGGCCGGGGCGGAGGCGTTGACCACGGGGGTCGGCGCGGGAGCAGGCGCCGGGGCCGGGGCAGGCGCCGGAGCCGGGGCGGGCGCCTCGGCGACCGGGGCAGGAGCCTCGGCGACCGGAGCGGGCGTCTCGGCGACCGGGGCCGGCGCCGGGGCCGGGGTCTCCGTCGTCGCCGGCGGCGTGATCGTCTCGGGCTTGGGCGTGTCGGGGACGCAGGTCTCCGTCCCGGGGGCCGACTCGTGCATGCCCGTCGGGCACCAGCACGCCGACGCAGTCGACGTCACGACGAGGGGAGCCGCCACTGCGAGCGTCAGCGCAGGGGCGAGGAGCAGCCGCCGCGAGCGGCTCGAGAGCGCGTGGTGCGCCATTCCGTGTCCTCCTTGGGTGCGCCCGTACTCGGGGGGAGAGCGCAACCCTTTTCGGCATCCGTGCGGCGGCCTCAGGCTTGGGGGGATGTGGCCGCCCGTTCGAGGCACACATCGGCTGGTATGGATGGGAACTTGAGCGCTGTTGAGTCCGTACGCGCCAGGAACCATCTTTTCGCTCAAGTTCCCCACCCGAACGGGTAGGTGCCCACGCCGAGCCGCGCCGGGCTATAGCGTGGCGACTCGATGCCCGCCACAGAGATCGACCTCGAGAACATCGTCGCCATCGACGTCCACACCCACGTCCAGGCCTCCGTCGAGGCCGGCCGCGGGTTCCCGGAGGACTCGCCCGAGGCGGCCGTCGCCGAGGTCTTCGGCAGCGACGCGCTGCTCACCGTCCCCGAGCTCGCCGCGTTCTACCGCGAGCGCAAGATGGCCGCCGTCTGCTTCATGGTGGACTCCGTCCGCTGGGGCGGCCCGGTGACGAACGAGGAGATCCTCGAGCTCTCCAAGAGCGAGCGCGACGTGCTGCTGCCGTTCGTCAGCGTGGATCCGCACCGCGGCGCCGCCGGCGTCAAGGAGGCGCGGCGGCTCATCGAGGAGCACGACGTCCGCGGCTTCAAGTTCCATCCGACGCTGCAGCACTTCTTCCCGGACGATCCGCTCGCGTACCCGCTCTACGCGCTGATCGCGGAGTACAAGCTGCCCGCCGTGTTCCACACCGGGCAGACGGCGGTGGGGTCCGGGCAGCCGAGCGGCGGCGGCATGCTCCTGAAGTACTCCAACCCGATCCACCTCGACCAGGTCGCGGCGGACTTCCCGGACATGACGATCATCATGGCCCACCCGTCGGTGCCGTGGCAGGACGAGGCCCTGTCGGTCGCCGTGCACAAGCCGAACGTCTACATCGACCTGTCCGGCTGGTCGCCGAAGTACTTCCCGCCGCAGCTCGTCCACTACGCCAACAGCCTGCTGAAGCGCAAGGTCCTGTTCGGGACCGACTACCCCGCGCTCACGCCGGAGCGGTGGATCGCGGATTTCGAGACGCTGAAGCTGCGCGACGAGGTCCGGCCGCTCATCCTCAAGGAGAACGCGATCCGGATGCTCGGGCTGGCCTAGTAGGGCCAGGCCGGCGCTGGGGAGGCCCAGCGTGCGCGAGATGTGCACGCTGCTGAGCCCGCCGAAGTAGGCGTTCTCGATGATGCGCCGCCGCGTCTGCGGCAGTCCTGCGATCGCGTGGTGCAGCGCGACGGTCGCCGCGTGGTCGCGCCTGCCGGCGGCGACCTGGCGTGACGAGTGCAGCCGGTCGAGCCCGGCCCAGGCCGCGAACAGCACGCCGCCGATGGTGCCGGTCGCCGTGAGCATGATCCCCGCGGCAGCGGCGCCGACGACGCCCTGCGGGCCGAGGATGAGCACCGCTGCGCCCGCGCCCGCGGTCGGGCCGATGGGCAGCTGGCCGAGCATGACGACCGCGATGAGGACCGCGATGGCGTCGAACACGGAGGCGTCGATGCCGACGGCGTGCAGCATGAGCCAGTTGCGGGCGATCTGCGCGACGACGGCGACGAGGACGAAGCCGACGAGCCGGGTGCGGCCGTGAGCGGCGCGCAGGACGGAGAGGCCGCGGAAGACCGCGCGTCCCGTGGGGCGTCCCGCGGCGGCCAGGCCGGCGGCGATCGCGACCGTCACGGCGACGCAGACGATCGGGGTCCACCACGGCAGCCCGAGCGGGCCGACGAGCGTGAAGGAGAAGATCCCGGCCAGGACGCCCTCGACGGCGAGGATCGGCACCTCGGCCGCGATGAGCGCGGTCACGCAGGGCGCCTCGGTCGGCGCCGAGCGGCGGACGATGGCGATGCGGGCGGCGGTGCCGGCGTAGGAGCTGACGAGGTTCGCCGCGCAGCCCAGGCCGGAGGCCCGGTAGATGCACCGGCGGCTGACGGTGCCGCCCGCCGAGCGCACGCAGTTCAGCCAGGCCTCGCCGCGCGCGACGAGGGCGACGATCTGCAGCGCGATCGTGAGGATCGCGAGACCGACGGACAGTCGTCCGGCGGCGGCCCAGAGCTCATCCCAGCGCCCGGCGACGGCCCAGGCGAGCAGAGCACCTGCAGCCAGGGAGCCGATGACGCTGAGGGCGAGCCGGTGTCGTGGTCCGGCGGAGGTCACGCGAAGGTGCCGCCGCTGGGGCAGGCGTCGTCCACGGTTCGGCAGCGTAGCGGCCGTGGGGTCGATTGCAATCAGGACGTCAGCGCTCCGGCGTTCGCAGGTTCCGAGGGTTCCTTCACCGTCACGCCGCTGCGTCCTGCCGCGCGGATGGCATCGAGCAGCGCCAGCAGTCGGCGCGCGCCCTCGGCGGCCGGCGTGCCGCCGTCGTGGATGTTCGAGATGAGGTTGCGGTCGGCGTCGGTCTGGCCCGTGCGCGGGCGCAGCGCGACGTAGGCGGAGAGCGACTTCGCGGTGGCGAGGCCCGGCCGCTCGCCGACGAGGAGCACGGTCAGCTCGCTCTCCAGGATGTCGCCGACGTCGTTGAGCAGGCCGACGCGGCAGTGCCGGATCGCCAGGAGGCGCCCGACGCTCCAGTCGCGCGATCGGGCGCCGTCCAGCAGCGGCCCGAGGACGGTGGGGACCTGCGCGTGCACCGCCGCCGCGGAGAGCCCGTCGCCGATGAGGACCTGGAGGTCGGCACCGTGCGTGCCCTCCTCGCGCAGCCGCGCGCGGGAGTCGTCGCTCAGTCGCCGGCCGAGGTCCGGGCGCAGCAGGTGCTCGCGGTGGTCCTCGGCGGCCGACTCCAGCGCCAGGACGTCGAAGTCGGCGACGACGGGCCCGAGCTCCGGGCCCTCGAGGTCCAGCGCCGCGTGGACGGCGTCGCGGGCCGCGGCGTGGTCGGCGCGCAGCGCGAGGTGCGACGCGGTCGTGTACCCGCCGTCGAGACGCCCGCGGAACACGCGCGCCGGCGTGCGGGCGCGTGCGGCGCTCAGCAGCGAGGCCAGCTCCGTGGACGCGACGGCCTCGCGCTCGGCCGGGTGCGTCACGTCGTCGGCTTCTGCGGGGAGGGCGAACGGGGTGCCGAGCGCGCTCGAGAGCTGTTGCAAGGTGGAGGGGAGGACGTCGACCGGGCCGCCGTCGTCCCAGAGACCGGACCGCTCGAGCCAGGCCTCGAACTCCGGGGCGGGCCGCAGCCCGAGGAGCCGCCGGACGGACGCGACGTCGTGGTAGCTCGTGGACTGGTAGTTCAGCATCACGTCGTCGGACTCGGGCACGCCCATGACGTACTCGCAGCCCGCGGCGGCGAGCATCACGAGGAGGTCGTCATTGGAGTTCTGGTCGGCGTCCGCGTGGTTCGTGTAACAGACGTCACAACCCATGGGGATACCCAGAAGTCGCCCCATGAAGTGGTCCTCGAGGCCGGCGCGCGTGATCTGTCGCGCGTCGGCGAGGTACTCCGGCCCGATGAAGCCGACGACGGTGTTCACGAGGAACGGCTCGTAGGCCCGCGCGACGCCGTACGCGCGCGCCTCCAGGGTGAGCTGGTCGACGTCGTGGTGGGCGCCCGCCGACAGCGCGCTGCCCTGACCGGTCTCGAAGTACATCGCGTTCGTCCCGATGAACTGACCGGGACGGGTGGCGTGGTGGGCCAGGACCTCCTCGCGGCCGTCGGCGAGGATGTCGAGCGTGATGCCGAAGCTCGCGTTGGCGCCCGTCGTGCCCGCGATCGACTGGAACAGCAGATCGACCGGCGCGCCGGCACGCATCGCCTCGAGCTGCGTCGTGATGTGGGCGAGCACGCAGGTCTGCGTCGGCACGCCCAGGCGCTCGACGACCTCCTGCAGCACGTGCTCCACGGCCGCGACCGACGAGACGGACTCGTTGACCGGGTTCACGCCGATGAGCGCGTCGCCGCAGCCGTGCAGGAGCCCGTCGAGTGTCGAGACCAGCACGCCGTCCACGGCGTCGGTCGGGTGGTTGGGCTGGATGCGGCAGCCGAGCACGCCGCGCTCGCCCATCGTGTTGCGCAGGCGCGTGACGGTCCGCAGGGGCGCGGCGCCGACGATGAGGTCCTTGTTGCTCATGAGCTTGGCGACGGCCGCCGCCATCTCCGGCGTCAGCGCCCATGCCAGCCCGTCCTCCCAGACGCGCGCGAAGCCGCGCGAGAGCACCATCTCGCGCAGCTCGCCGACGGTCACGGACCGCAGCTCGGAGAATCGGGCGCGGTCCTGACCGGAGTGGATCAGCTCGGTGACGTCGTCCTCGACGACGGGCGTGTCGGCGATCTCGCCGAGCGTCACGTCGGCCAGCGCGAGCTTCGCGGCGACCCGTTCGAGCTCGGAGCCGGCGGCGAGCCCCGCCAGCTGGTCGCCGGACTTCTCCTCGTTGGCCTTGGCGAGCAGCTCACGCAGATCGGCGAAGGCGAACGTCTCCCCGCGCAGGCTCGCCCGGTAGCTCACCGGATGCAGGTTCCGTCACGCCCGCGGACGTGTTTCCGTGCAGTTGCGCATTTCGCGAAATCACTGCGCAAGTACCGCCCCCACACGCCGTTGATGCTACCGAGGACCACGACCGCCGCATCAAGAAACTCGCGACCTGCCCCGACTTCGCCCAGGCGCCCCCACTCCACGTCACCCCCCCACGTGGAAGGGGCGCAGGCGCCGTCCGGCGGCGACCCGGGGTTGCGGACATCGAGGCGGTCGTGGTCCAACCTCTTTGCCATCATCGCTGCATGGCAGTGGTCAAGATCAACGCGATCGAGGTCAGCCCCGATCGCGCATCCGAGCTCGAGGAGCGCTTCGCGAAGCGCGCCGGCGAGGTCGAGAAGATGCCCGGCTTCCTCGGCTTCGAGCTGCTGCGGCCGGTCGAAGGCGAGACGCGCTACTTCGTCTACACGCGCTGGGAGAGCGAGGAGGCGTTCCGGGCGTGGGTCGAGAGCTCGTCCTTCACGCGCGGCCACGCGCAGGCGGCCGCCGACCGCGGCGAGAAGCCGGTCGCCCACGGCTCGGCGCTGCTGAGCTTCGAGGTGGTCCTGGAGGTCGGCGCGGCGGCCGTTGCCCCGTAGATGCTGAGCCCGCCCGAGTCCGAGGTCACCGCTGACGAGATCGTCGCGCGGGCGGCGGCGATGCGTGACGGCCTGCGCGAGGACGCCGCGGCGGCCGCCGAGCGCGGGTCCAGCTCCGCCGAGCACCACGAGGCGTTCCGCGAGGCCGGCTTCTACCGGATCCTGCAGCCGCGCCGGTACGGCGGATACCAGTTCGGGATGGGCACCTTCCTGCGCGTCATCGCCGAGATCGGGCGCGGGGACCCGGCCAGCGCATGGGGTCTGTGCCTCGCCTCCGGCCACGCGCTGCACCTCGCGTCGTTCTATCCCGAGGAGGGGCAGGCGGAGCTCTTCGGCCCCGACGGCGAGTTCCGCTGCGCGCAGCGCGCGGTCCCGCACGGCCAGGCGGTGCCCGTCCCCGGCGGGTGGCGGGTCAGCGGCCGCTGGGACTACTCGTCGGGCATCACCTGGTCGACGCACTTCATGGGCACGGTCTTCGCGCCGGACGGGCAGATCGTCGTCACCGTCCCGCGCGAGCAGGTCGAGGTCCTCGACGACTGGGGCGGCGGGCGGACCATCGGGCTGAACGCGACCGGCTCGAACACCGTCGTGCTCGACGACGTCCTCGTCCCCGCGCACTGCGCCGTGCCCTACGACTGGAAGGAGTACGACCCGGACGCGCACGGCGGCTCGCCCGGCTTCCGGCTCCACGGCGACCCGCTGTACATCGGGCGCATCCTCACGTTCTTCATGGCCGAGCTGGCCGCGCCGATGGTGGGCGCGGTGTTCGCCGCGCTGGACGAGTACGAGCACATCGCGCACACGCGCGGGACGAGCTTCCCGCCGCGGATGCCGCGGACGGAGTCCTCGTTCGTCCACGAGTGGCTCGGCGAGGCGATGGGCTGCGCCGACTCGGCCGAGGCGCTGCTGCTCGCCGCAGCGGCGCGGTGGACCGAGAAGGGCCGGCGCTGGGCGGAGCACGGCGAGCCGTTCACCGTCGCCGACGACGCGCGCATCCGCGAGATCGTCCAGCACGCCGCGCAGGAGGTCTGGCGCGGCGTGGAGCTCATGTTCCGCACCGGGGGCAGCTCCGCGGCGACGCGCGGGTCCCGGCTCGAGGCGATCTACCGGGACGTGTCGATGTACCGCACCCACATCGGCGCGCAGTACGCCGCGACGGCGACGTCCGCGGCCAGGGCCCACCTCGGGCTCCCGTTCATCGGCATATGACGCCGGCGCCGCGCGCGCTGATCGCCACGGTCAGCGTGGGGGCGCTCGTCACCGTCCTGTCGGCGACGATCGTCAACGTCGCGATCCCGACGCTCGGGCGCGACCTCGGCGCCTCCCTGCTGGAGGTCCAGTGGGTCGCGACCGCCTACCTGCTGTCGCTGACCGCGGTCATCCCGCTCACGGGCTGGGCGAGCGAGCGGTTCGGGACGCGACGCGTCTGGCTCGGCGCCCTGACCGCGTTCCTGTGCGGGTCGGTGCTGTGCGGCCTGGCGTGGTCGGCCGAGTCGCTCATCGTCGCGCGCGTGCTGCAGGGGCTCGGCGGCGGGCTCGTGCTGCCGGTCGCGCAGGCGATCGTCGTGCGGCGCTCGGACCCCCGGCGCATCGGCGAGGTCCTGGCCGTCATCGCGCTCGTGAACCTCAGCGGCCCGACGCTCGGGCCCGTCCTCGGCGGGCTGCTCGTCGGCGAGGTGTCCTGGCGGTGGCTGTTCCTCATCAACGTGCCGCTGTGTCTCGTCCCGCTCGTGCTCGGGCTGCGGATCGTGCCGCACGAGCAGGGGATGCCGGGCCGGCGCCTGGACGTGCGCGGGCTCCTGTTGCTCCCGCCGGGCCTGGCGCTGCTGACCTACGGCCTGGCCCGCACCGCGGCGGGCGGCGGCGTGGATCCGGCGGGGCTGGGGACGCTCGTCGCGGGCGTCGTGCTCATCGCCGGCTTCGTGGCCCATGCCCGCGGCCTCGGCCGCGACGCGCTGCTGGATCTCGGGCTGCTCGCCGACCGCGGGTTCCGCGCGTGCGCGACGATGGCGGCGTCGTTCGGCGCGCTCATGTTCGGGATGCTCTTCCTGCTCCCGCTGTACTGGGAGGCGGTCCGCGGGCGCACGCCGCTGGAGGCGGGCCTGCTCATGGTCCCGCAGGGGATCGGCTCGCTCATCTCGCTGCTCGTGGTCGGCCGGCTGGCGGATCGCCACGGGTCGCGGATCGTCGTGCTCGTCGGGCTCGTGGTCGCGAGCCTGGCGACGATCCCGTTCGTGTTCGCGGACGAGTCGACGCCCGTCGCGCCGCTGCTCGCGGTCCTCGTCCTGCGGGGCATCGGTCTGAGCGCGGTCCTGACGCCGGCGAACGCGGCGGCGTTCCGGGGACTCCCGCGAGAGGCCGTGCCCTACGCGACGAGCCTGCTGACCGTGCTCCTGCGCGTCGGCGGGTCGCTCGGCGTCGCCGTCGTCGCGGCGGTCCTGCAGAGCCGCGTCGGCGCGGCGCTCCCCGGCACGACGCCGGAGGAGCAGATCGACGTCCTGCACGGCGGCGCGGGGGACGTGGCGGCGACGGTGGCGCCCGCGTTCGGCGTGACCGCCGCGGTGCTGCTGGCGCTGACCGTCGTGACCATCTGGCCGGCGCGGAGGGTGCCGCGCCGGCAGGAGATCGTGACTACAGCTGCTGCGGAGCCAGCTGGTCGCGCACGTCGTTGAGACGGCGCGACGAGACGTTCGACCACGCGTGCCAGACCTGGGTCAGGACCAGGGCGGCGAAGACGAGAGCGCCGAGGCTGCTCTCGGAGATCGCGTAGACGACGAAGACCACGGTGAGCGCGGCCCAGGCGACCATCTGGAAGAGGTCGGCGGCGGTGATGCGGGTATCGGAGAAACGCCCGCTGAGCGGGGCGATCCGGGTATCAAGGGAGGAGACGGACATACCTTCAAGGTACGACCGTGAGGGGCCGAACTTGAGCCTCCGTGCGGCATGTCACATGGCGCCGGAACGCTCGACCGTCAGGCCCGCCAGCTCGCGTCGGACGACCGGCGCGACCTCCGTCGCCAGCAGCTCGATCGATCGCATGATGCTCGCGTGCGGGAGGGTCCCGACGCTCATCTGCATGAGGAAGCGATCGTGCCCGAAGATCTCGTGCTGGAAGAGGATCTTCTCGATGACCTCCTGCGGGCTGCCGACGAGGTTCGCGCCGCGCAGCGTGCGCGTCGCGTCGAACTGCTCGCGCGTCATGGGCGGCCAGCCGCGCTCGCGGCCGATGCGGTCCATCATCGCGGCGAAGGCCGGGTAGGACTGGTCGGCGGCGGCCTGCGACGTGTCGGCGATGAAGCCGTGGGAGTTGATGCTCATGGCCGGGCGCGGGTGGCCCATCTCCTCGGCCGCGCGGCGATGGATCTCGGCGACCGGGGCGAAGCGCTCCGGCATGCCGCCGATGATCGCCAGCGCGAGCGGGAGGCCGAGCGCGCCGGCGCGGACCGCGGACTGCGGGCTGCCGCCGACCGCGACCCAGACCGGGAGCGGGTCCTGCACGGGGCGCGGGTAGACGGGGAGGTTCTCGATCGGAGCCCGGTGCCGGCCGCTCCACGTCACGCGCTCGGACTCGCGGATCTGCAGGAGCAGCTCGAGCTTCTCGGCGAAGAGCTCGTCGTAGTCCTCGAGGTCGTAGCCGAAGAGGGGGAAGGACTCGATGAACGAGCCGCGCCCGGCCATGATCTCCGCGCGCCCGTGGCTCAGCAGGTCCAGGGTCGAGAACTGCTGGAACACGCGGACGGGGTCGTCCGAGCTCAGGACGCTCACCGCGCTGGACAGCCGGATGTTCTCCGTGCGCCCCGCGGCGGTGCCGAGGACGACGGCCGGAGCGCTCACGGCGAAGTCGGGACGATGGTGCTCGCCGACGGCGAAGACGTCGAGCCCGAGGGTGTCGGCGAGCTCGATCTCCTCGATGAGGTCCGCGAGGCGCTGCTCGGGAGTGACCGCGTCGGAGGTCAGCTCGCCGAAGGTGTAGATGCCGATCTCCATGCATCCACTGTAGGGGATGCTTGTTAGCGCAAGTTCCTGACGTTCTCGCACCCGGATGCGTCACTGCCTCGACGGACCGTGTCCCACCGACCAAGGAGAGGCCCTTGATCAGCATCCGAAAGGCCGGCGCAGCGGCCCTGGCGAGCACCTTGCTGCTCGTCCTGCCGACGACCGCGCTGGCCGACGGCGGCCACGACGGCGGCCCGATGGGAGATCGGGGCGATCGAGGTGCCGGGCGCGGACACGACGGCGTGCCGAAGCGGATCGCGAACAAGCTGCGCTCCGCGGAGCGCGCCATGGATCGCGCGCAGGACCACGCCGACGACGCCGAGCCGGCTGCGGCCGTCGCCGCGCTGGGCGCGGTCACACGCCATCTGACGTCAGCGACGAAGTCGGTCGGCCGCCGGGTCTCCTCCGGCAACGCCGGCGGTCCCGCGGCCGCGGCGGCGCTCGCGCGCACGCAGGGCAACATCGTCGATGGCACCGTCGGCCTCTTCGACGGCGCGTCCGACCCGATCGTCGCAGCGGACGCCGCGACGCTGAAGGCGGCGCTCGACGGGCGCGACGCGCTCGTCGCCGGGATCCTCGCGCTCGCGGATCACAGCCAGTACGGCTGGGCGCTGGGGATCATCGCGCGTGACGCGGCGAGCGAGGCACAGGACATCGCCGAGACGCTCACCGACGACACGCTGACCGACGCCGCCAAGGCGGCGCTCACCGCCGCGCAGGCACAGGCGACGGCGACCGCGACCGCCGCCCAGGCGGGCGCGGGGACCTCCGGCCCGGCGACGGGCCCGAGCGGGACGCCGGGTGGGCATCACGGGAACGTGTCGGACGACGGTGGGCAGCGTGACTGCCCTCCGGGCCAGCAACGTCGCCAGGGAGGTGACGAGGGGGGAACCCCGGAGGAGGCGCCGGCCGCACCGGCGGTCGCCTGAGCAGACACGGGTGCGCAGTGCGTGGCGCCGGGACGGTTCCTACCGTCCCGGCGCCGGCGCATCTCCGGTCCCGTAGCCTCAGCACGCCTTTCAGCCTTCGTGCCGATGATCGCCTCGATACGCACACCGCTGATGCACCGGCTCGCCGGTGACGACGTCCTTGCCGCCCGAGCGGGCGGAGGGGACGAGCTGGCCTTCGCGACGCTCGTCCGACGGCTCCAGCCGCGGCTGCTCGCGTACTGCGCCACGATCCTCGGCAACGTCCCGGACGCCGACGACGCCGTCCAGAACACCTTCATCAAGGCGCACGACGGCCTGCGCGCCGGGGACCACGTCCTCGCCGTCCGCCCGTGGCTGTACCGGATCGCGCACAACGAGGCGATCTCGCTCATGCGCCGCCGGCGCCCGGCCGGCGAGCTCGCCGCCACGGTCCCCGACCACGCGCACGGGCCGGCCGAGACGGTCGCCGTCCGCGAGGAGGTCCGGGCCGTGCTGCACGCGATCGGCGAGCTGCCGGATCGCTCGCGCGACGCGTTCCTCCTGCGTGAGGTCGGCGGCATGCGCCACGCCGAGGTGGCGGAGGTCCTGGGCACCTCGCCCGGCACCGCCCGCCAGGCGGTCTTCGAGGCGCGGGTCGCCCTGCAGGACGACCGCGCCGGGCGCGATGCGAGCTGTCACGCGATCCGCGAGGAGATGTCCGCGCGCGAGCGCCGGCGCGCGTCGCGGACGGTCCGCGGGCACCTGCGGTCGTGCACGTCGTGCCGCGCCTGGTCCGACGCAGAGGGCCGGCGGCGCAAGGTGCTCGGGCTCTCGCCCCACGCGGGGCTGCCGCTCGCGGGCGCCGGAGGACTTTGGACCTGGGTCGCCGGGCTGGTCGGCGGCGGGGCGGCGACCGGCGGCGCGACCGTGAAGATCGTGGCGTCGGTCGCCGCCGTCGCGACGCTGACGCCGGTCGGGATCGGAACGCTCGAGCGCGAGGCGCGACGGCACGATCGCGCCGCCACCGCGCAGGAGACGTCCCGCACGACGACGCAGCCGCGTGCGGCGGGACGCCCGGCGGAGACACCCGCAGCGACGCCGACGCGTGCGGCGGCACCCGTCGCGGCGACCGCGCCGGCGGCCGGCGCCGTCCGGGTCGTGAACGAGACGACGAAGCCGTCCGCGCCGGCGGCGAGGAAGGACCACGTCCAGCGACGCAAGCCGACGAACTGGGAGCCGCGATCACTGCGCACTCGCGACGAGGACCGGCCCGCCTGGACGCCGAAGGACCAGCAGCGCGTCGCGACCCGTGCGCCGGCGTCCGCGGACGGCGGGCACGGGCAGGGCGGACGCTCGACGGGCCGTCGGGCCCGATACGCGCAACCCGTGACGAACGGGAACGAAGACCGCGAGAAGGTCGCGACCGGGTCCCAGGAGGAGCCGCATGAGCAGTCACCGAAGCCCGAGACCACAGAGGAGTCCGTGCCGGCTCCCGCCGACACGCACACGACACCGCAGGCCGACCCTCAGCCCGGCGACGACCCCGGACCAGCCGAGGTGCCCGGCGAGGGATCGACGACGGCGACCCAGCCGGTGCCGCCGGCCACTGTAGGCGAGGCGGCTCCCGGCGACTGACCCCGGTAGGGTCGCGCGCCGCATGAGCGACCCGACCCACCCGCGCGGCGACGACGCCGCCGCAGCGCTGTGGCGGCGCGCGCACGCGCTCGCCGTCTCCGCCGACGACGCGCTGCTCACGCGCGCCGCGGACTGCATCCTCGCCGCCCTCGTCGAGGCCGTCGCCTCCGCGCGCGACCCGCGCTGGGAGCGCGGCGCGCTCGCCCTGGCCGCGACCGACGGCCCCGCGACGGTCGCGGCGGGCGACCGTCGCGCGAGCATCGCCGACGCCGTCGCCGCGAACTCGTTCCTCATCCACGCCACGCTCTCCGACGACGCCTACCGGCTCGCGCTGCATCCGGGCCTCGCCGTCGTCCCCGCCGCGCTCGCCCAGGCCGAGGCGACGGGCGCGCGCGGCGAGGCCGTCCTGCGCGCCGTCGCCGGCGGCTACGAGGTCGCCTGCCGCCTCGCCGACGCCCTGCTGCCCGAGGTCTCCCAGCGCGGCTTCCGGATCACGGCTGCGATCGCGCCGGTCGCCACCGCGGCCACGATCGCGCTGCTCGACGGCCTGCCGGCCGCGCAGGCGGTCGAGGCTCTCCGGCTCGCGTGCGGCGCCGCCGGTGGCGGCCTGCGGACCGTCGACGCCGTCGGCGAGGGCTGGTCGCTGCAGCCCGCGCTCGCGACCGGGACCGGGATCGCCGCCGTGCGGGCAGCGACCGCGGGCCTGCAGGGCGCCGCGGGGATCATCGAGACCCCCAACGGCATGCAGGGCTCGCTGTGCGGCGTCCCGTGGCCCGGTCTGCCCGAGGACGACGACGCGCGTATCCACCGGGTGACGTTCAAGGAGCATCCGGTCGCGATGTACGGCCAGGCGATCTTCGATGCCCTGCTGCGGGGCGGCACGCTGCCCGCCGGCACGGACACGATCACGGTCGTCGTGCCGACGTTCGCCGCCGACTACGGCCACCAGGACAGCTCGGACGCCGAGTCGATCGGCAGCGTCGCCGGGATCACGCGCAAGGCGCTCGCGGCCGCGGACCCCTCGCTCGCACCTGCGATCACCGTGGTCGGCGACGAGCGCCTCGGCCCACTCGACGCCCGCGTCGAGGCGGGCGACGTGGTCCTCGTCGGCAGCGGCGACACGAGCGGCTGGGGGCCCGCGGACGTCGCCGCGTACGCCCTGACGCGCGCCGGCGCCGGGGCGGATGCGCTCGTGCGCGCCTGTCAGGACCTCGCGGCGGCCGGTGACGTGTCCGGGGTCTGGGACGGCTGGCGGGCCGCCTCGCGCTGACCCTGCGCGGTGAGCTCCCCGAGCAGCCGGAGGCTGCCGGCCACGAGCCCCACCAGCGTCATCACGAGCAGGACCCCGAGCACCGCGACCTCGAAGCGCCCCGCGGTGGGGTCGCCGGCCAGCAGCAGCCCGATGAGCCCGCCGCCGATCGCCGCCCCGGTGAAGCCGCCGCAGTTCACGAGCGCGACGGTCGAGCCCACCTCCGCGCGCGGGGTGCTGCGCCGGGCCACGTCGAAGCAGCTGATGGAGGCGGCGGCGCTCAGGCCGATGAGCGCCAGCACGCCGACGACGAGCGCGCGCGGCGCGACGGTGCCGGGCCATGCCAGGAGCGCGACGAGCGCAATGGTCTGCAGCGCCCCGGGCACCGCGAGGACGGCGACCCGCGCCCTCGGGCCGCAGCGCCCGACCATCCCGACGAACGGGAGGCAGACGGTGAACGTGAGCGCCGTCGCCACCATCATCGAGGCGGCGGTGCTCTTGCCGACGTCCTGCGTGTGCTCGAGGTAGGGGACGCCCCAGATCGCGCCGACCACGGCGAACGGCCCGAGCGTGCCGACGTGCGCGTAGAACGCGCGGCGGGTCGTCGGCCGACGCCACGCCGCGGCGAGGGTCGCGCGTGCCGGCGCGTGATCGTCGCGTTGCGGCGCCGGCATGCCGGGCGGGCGGTCGCGCACGACCGCGAGCACGAGGACGCCGACCGCCGCGGCGGTCCCGATCGTGATGACGAACGTCAGCGTCCAGCCGAGGTCGGTCAGCGATCGCTCCAGGGGGATCGTCGCCACGAGCTGGCCGATGCCTCCCGCCATCCCGGTCAGCGCCGCGAGCAGTGCCTGGCGCTTCTCGGGGAACCAGTTCTGGACGAGGCGCAGGACGTTCACGAACGTCACCGCGTCGCCCACGCCCACCAGCGCGCGGCCGGCGACGGCGGCCGGCAGCGCGTGCGCGAGGGCGAACATCGTCTCGCCGACGACGATCGCGAGGACCCCGAGGGCGAGCGTGCGCCGCGGACCGATCCGGTCGGCCGCGAACCCCGCCGGCAGCTGCATCGCGAGGTAGGCGCCGATCTGCAGGAACGCGAAGAGCCCGAGCGCGCCCGTCGCGACGCCGAGGCGCTCGGCGGTCTCCCCGGCGGCGACGTTGAGGGTCACCCGATGGAAGAACGCCATGAGGTACGCGCTCACGCCGACGCCCCACACGACCCATGCGCGTGCGCTGTGACCGGTGACCCGCTGCTCGTGCATCGGGATCACCTATAGCCGCCCGTCCGGTATGCATCCGGTCCATGGCTCCTCCCGAACTCCCCGCCCGCGTCGTCGAGACCCTGCGGTGTCAGCAGACGCTCGGACCTCTCGAGCAGCGCGAGGACGGCCTGTGGTCGCCGGCCGCCGAGCTGCTGTACCCGGTGCGCGACGGCATCGTCTTCATGGGCTTCGACGAGCGCGAGACGCAGTGGATGCAGGAGACGATGGAGGAGGAGCGTCTCTGGCAGGGCACGCCCGCCAGCGTCCAGCAGGACCTCGAGTACCTGCGCGGCAGCGCGCCCGGTCTCGTCGACGTCATCAACCTCATCGACAAGCTCGGCGCGGTGCCCGACCGGCGCCGGCTCATCGACGTCGGCAGCGGCTCGGGCTGGGGCAGCCGCCTGTTCGCCGAGGCGGGCTACGACCCGTGGATGGTCGACTTCGAGCCCAACTCGCTCTGGCTCGGCGGCCTGTACGCGCACCCGTCGATGGGCCCGGGCAAGCGGGTCGTCGCCGACGCGTCGCTCATGCCGTTCGCCGACGGGACGTTCGACATCGCGCTCGTGAAGGAGTTCGCCCACCACGTCGACGACAAGGACCGCCTGTTCGCCGAGGTGAACCGCGTGCTGCGCCCGGGCGGCATGCTCGTGCTCATCGAGCCGACCCACAACGCGTGGGTCGTCGTGCAGCGGCTCCGTGGCCAGGACCCCGACGAGGGGCACACGCAGCACGAGATCACCTGGCCCGAGACCTACCTGCGCTCCATGGATCGCAACGGCCTGCGCACGTTCTGGCGCGGGCGCCAGTTCCCGGACACGGCCGCGAGCTCGAAGATCACCCAGACGATCAAGGAGCGCGCGATGGACGCGGTCCGGACGGGCAAGCGGACGCGCGACCCGGTCCAGTGGCTGCACGAGCACGTCGCGGGCGGCGACGGCTACATGGTCGCGCTGGCCCGCAAGGACATCGCGGTGAACGAGCGCCGCGACGCGCGGATCCGGGTCGTCGACCCCGCCACGCTCGTCGCGACGCAGGAGGACCGCGACGTGTTCATCCCGCTGCGCGACGTCCTCGACGAGGCGGCCGGGGGCCTGACGCGGCCGATCGCCGCGACCGCGGGGGCCTGAGCTGCCGGAGCGCACGCTCACGCGCGAGGAGCTCACCGCCGCACTCGCCGCGCGCCAGATGCTGCTCGAGCGCGCGCCGCTCGCGCCGGCCGACGCGATCCGTCGCCTGACGCCGCTGCAGGCGCAGTTCGCGCCCGCGCCCTACATCGCGCTGGCCGCGCGACTCGACGGGTTCCGCCGCGACGCGCTCGAGGCGGCGTTCGCCGAGGGCGACGTCGTCAAGACGACGATCATGCGCGCGACGCTGCACGCGGTCGCGGCGGACGAGTACGCCGCCTACGCGCAGCTCGCGCGCCAGACGCGGCTGCGCAACCTGCACAAGGTCCACGGCCACCTCGACCTCGAGCGCGTCGAGGCCGAGCTGCGGGTGTGGCTGCGCGAGCCGCGCAGCAACGCGGAGCTGCGCGAGCGGCTCTGGGAGCTGGACGGGATGACCCGGGACGCGTGGACGCCGATCCTCTTCGTCCGCACGCTGCTGCCGCTCGTGCAGCTCCCGCCCGCCGGGGCGTGGGCCGACCGTGGCCGGGCGCCGTTCGTCGTCCACGACGCCGCGCTCCCGTCGCTCGAGGACGCCGCCGCGCACGTGCTCGGCCGCTACCTCGCGGCGTTCGGTCCCGCGAGCCTGCGCGACGCCGCCTCCTGGGCGGGCGCGACGCAGCGCGACTTCGCGGGCGCGGCCGAGCGCCTCGGCGCCGTCACCCTCCGCGGACCCGACGGCGGGAAGCTGCTCGACCTCCCCGGCGCGCCGCTGCCGCCCGGGGACACGCCGCTGCCGGTCCGGCTGCTCGCGCACTGGGACCAGCCGCTGCTCGCCTACGCCGACCGCGAGCGGATCATGCCGGCGGAGGTCGCGCCGCTGAAGCTGACGATCAGCGGCGACCCCACCGTGACGGTGGACGGCCGGGTCGCCGCGAGCTGGGCGTGGGAGCGCAGCGAGCGCGTCGCCCGCATCACCGTGACCCCGCACGTCGCGCTGCGGCGCGGCGCGCGGGCGGAGATCCGCGCCGAGGCGAAGCGCACGGCGCGGATCTGCGAGCCCGATGCGCGGCGCGTCGAGGTGGCGTTCGCCTGACCGCGCTTCCCCGTCGTCACCCGGACGGTTACCTTCCCGATCGGGTCAACCAGGAGGGGAGCATCGATGCCGGATCGGATCCTGACCAGCCACGCGGGCAGCCTGCCCCGGCCGGAGGAGCTCGTCGCGCTCAACCTGAAGCGCGGCCTGGGCGAGCTCGACGACGAGGCGGGCTACCAGGCCAAGCTCACCCAGGCGGTCGCGGACGTCGTCGCCCAGCAGCGCGAGCTCGGGATCGACCTCGTCAACGACGGCGAGTTCGGCCACTCGATGGGCCACCGCTACGACTACGGGCCCTGGTGGACGTACGTGTTCCAGCGCCTCGGCGGGCTCGAGCTCGTGACCGACGGCGTCCTCGACATCAAGCAGGCGCCGGGGAAGCCGGGCGAGCTGTCGCTCGCGTCGTTCGTCGAGCGCCGCGACTGGCTCGAGTTCAGCGACGCGTACGGGGATCCCAACTCGGGCGCGGCGCTGCCGAACCCCGACATCGGGACCGGCGCCCCCGTCTGCCGCGGGCCGATCACGTACACCGGCCGCGAGGCGCTCGACCGCGACATCGCCAACCTCAAGGCGGCGCTCGATGCGGCCGGCGTGCAGGAGGGCTACATGAACGCCGTGGCCCCGGGGAGCTGCGCGCGGTTCGGCAACGAGTACTACGAGGACGACCAGGCGCTCATGTACGCGTGCGCGGACGCGCTGCGCGAGGAGTACGAGGCGATCATCGAGGCCGGCCTCATCCTGCAGCTCGACGATCCGGCGATCGCCGAGAACTGGGACCAGATCAATCCCGAGCCCTCCGTCGAGGACTACCAGCGCTTCACGATGCTGCGCGTCGAGGCGCTCAACCACGCGATCCGGGGGCTGCCGGAGGACCGGATCCGCTTCCACCTCTGCTGGGGCAGCTGGCACGGCCCGCACGTGACCGACATCCCGATGCGCGACATCGTCGACGTCATGCTGAAGATCAACGCGGGCGCCTACTCCTTCGAGGCGGCCAACGTCCGCCACGAGCACGAGTGGCGCGTCTGGCAGGACGTCGAGCTGCCCGAGGGCAAGGTGATCCTGCCCGGGATCGTCTCGCACTCGACGAACGTCATCGAGCACCCCGAGGTCGTCGCCGACCGGATCGTGCGCTTCGCCGAGGGCGTCGGGCGCGAGAACGTCATCGCCTCGACCGACTGCGGGCTCGGCGGGCGCGTGCATCCGCAGATCGCGTGGGCGAAGCTCGGCGCGCTGTCGGAGGGCGCCCGGATCGCCAGCCAGCAGCTCTGGGGCAGCGGGGTCGCCGCGTAGGCGTCGATGGGATCCCTGCGACTCACGACGACGCTGCAGGCGCGCGGTCCTGCAGCAGCGGTCGTCCTCGACGACGAGCAGGTCGCTGCCATCGGGGAGGGCGCGAAGCGCTTCCCGGTGGCGGCGACGATCGGCGACTACACCTGGCGCACGACGGTCACGCGCATGGGCGGGGAGTTCCTGCTCGGGATGAACAAGGACGTCCGCAAGGGCGCGGGCGCGGAGGCGGGTGACACCGTCGACGTGCTCATCGAGCTCGACGAGGCGCCGCGCGAGGTCGAGGTCCCCGAGGCGCTGAGCGCCGCGCTCGCGGGCGACACGGTCGCGAAGGAGAGGTACGACGCCCTGGCCTACACGCACCGCAAGGAGTTCGCGCGGTGGATCGCGGAGGCCAAGAAGGAGGAGACCCGCGACCGGCGCGTCGTGCAGGCGCTCGAGATGCTCCGGGAGGGCAGGACGCGGAGCTAGGCCCGCGTCCCGCGCCGGGTCAGGCGGCGGCGTCGGCTTCGGGGCGCCAGGGCACGTCGTAGGGGCTGCCCTGGGATGCCGCGGCGGCCGCGCGCTTGCGCTCGTCCTTCCGGGCCTGCTTGATGGCGCGCTTCTCGCGCACCTTGTTCTCGCGGTTGATCTTGGCCATCGTCGTCTTCTTCTTGCCGCTGGACGCCATGCGCCTCCGTCCGCTCGGTGAATACGGGCGCGTCGGTGACGCGCGGTCGCGGGACGCGGTGCCGGGGGCACGGGTGCGAAACGCTGGCAGCCGACCCGACATTCGGGTCGACTGATTGCTTCCAGCGTAGCCAGGTGGGCAGTCGGACTCAGATCGGCGACGCTGCCGCGTCCGCGCGCAGGGTCTCGGGACCGTGCTGGGCGACCGCGGTCCGGCGTGTCGTCCGCCCGTCGGGAAGGCGCCGCAGGACGAGCAGCGCCCCGGCGAGCGCGACGACCGCGGCGGCGCTGAGCCCGATGCCCAGCGCGTCGGTGAACGCGCGCGACGCCTGCTCGGCGAGCTCCTGTCCGGGCACGCCACCGAGGCGCTGCGCCACGGCGTGCGCGGCGCCGACCGACTCGGCGGCGGGGCCGTCGGGCATGTCGCGGGCGTAGGCGCTGCCGATGATCGAGCCGATGACGGCGACGCCCAGCGCGCCACCGACCTGGCGCGTCACGTCGCTCATCGCGGAGCCGACGCCCGCCTTCGCGTCCGGCACCGCGCTCATGACCGACTCCGTCGCGGGCGCCATCGCGGCGCCCATGGCCAGCGCGAGGAAGAACGTCACGACGCCGAGCAGCACGGCAGCCATGTCCGTGGTCCAGACCAGGCTCGTGCAGAGCACGGCGGCGACGCCGAACAGGCCGCCGGCGATCACGCGAGCCCGTCCGTAGCGCACCGACAGCTTGTTCGAGGCGCCGGAGCCCACGACGAGCCCCAGTGCCAGCGGGATCATGCACGCGCCCGCCTGCAGCGCGCTGTAGCCGTGCGCGAACTGCAGGTACTGCGTGAACGCGAAGACCGAGCCCATCATCGCGAAGAAGACGAGTCCGACGCCGACGGACGCCACCGTGAACCGGGCATCGCGGAAGAAGCCGAGCGGGAGCATGGGATCGGGGACGCGGCGCTCCCACGCCACGAAGCCGGCGGCGAGCACGGCCGACGCGGCGAAGCAGGCGAGGACGAGCGGATCCGTCCATCCGCGGGGCGTCGCCTCGATGATCCCGTAGATCAGCGTGACGAGCATCGCGATGGAGAGGCCGGTTCCCGGCAGGTCGAACGCGCCGGGCTTCGCGTCGCGGCTCTCCGGCACGAGGAAGAAGCCCGGCGACGAGGGCCACGACGACGATGGGGACGTTGAGCCAGAAGACCGAGCTCCACGAGAACCACTCCAGGAGCAGGCCGCCGACGAAGGGGCCGAGGCCGATCCCGACGCCCGCGATGGCGGACCAGATGCCGATCGCCTTCCCACGCTCCTCGCGCGGGAACACGTCGATGATCACCGACAGGGTCGCGGGCATGATCATCGCGCCGCCGATGCCCATGAGCGCACGGAGGGCGATGAGCTGATCGGCGTTCTGCGCGAACGCGGCGAGGACGCTCGCCACGCCGAACACGCCGAGCCCCGCCTGGAGCGCCCGCTTGCGGCCGAACCGATCCCCGAGCGTGCCCATCGTGAGCAGCACGCCCGCGAAGGCGAGCAGATACGAGTCGACGATCCACTGCAGCGTCGAGCCGGTGGCCTCGAAGTGCGTCTGCAGACTCGGCAGCGCGACGTTCAGGACCGTGTTGTCCAGCCCGATGATGAGCAGGCTCAGCGACAGCACGCCGAGCGTCTTCCACCGGTTGGCCTGGATGGTGGTGCGGGATCGCATCGTGACTCCTCTCAGGGGTGGGGGACGAGGCCGGCGACGAGGCGCCCGACGGCGGGCGCATCGGCGAGCCAGGGGTGGTGCCAGGCGCCGGGGACGATCTCGACGCGCGCGTGGGGCATCAGATCGGCAGCTCGGCGCACGACCTCCGGGCCGCCGAGCGGCTCGTCGGCGCCGAAGACGAACAGGACGGGAACGTCGAGCGCTCGCAGCTCGTCGTCGCCGATCACGCAGGTGGCCCGCGGCCTGCCGCCGGGCCGCATCGACGCCTGGAACAGCGCGGCGACCGACCCCGCGTAGCCCGGGAGACGCCCGGCGGCGTGGTACAGCGCGACGATCTCGGGGTGCTCGGGCAACCGTGCGTCGGTCTTCGCGAGCATGCGGCCCGTGGCGTCCGGGCTGGGAGCGGGGATCCGGGCCAGCAGCTGCCCGAGCCCGGGGACGCTGAGCAGCCGCATGGGCGGCTGCGGGCGCACGCCGGGGAGGGACACCCCGGGCATGCCGAGCGCCGCGACGGCGCTGACGCGCCCCGGTGAGGCGATCGCCGTCCAGAGCGCCCACGCGGCGCCACCGGAGCTGCCGACGATCGGCACGCGCTCGAGACCGAGCGCGTCGAGCGAGGCCGTCAGCAGCTCGACCGCCTGACCGCGAAGGTCTCCCGCCGTCCGGTCGAACGGGCCGCTCAGACCCGCGCCGGGACGGTCGAGGACGATCGTGCGGTAGCCGCGGAGCTCGGGCACGAGCGGCGCCCATGCTCCGGCGACCGCGCCGTCGCCGGGCACGAGCACGATCGGCGGGCCGTCGCCGCTCTCCAGGACCCGGACGGTGCGGCCCCCGACGTCGAGGCTGTGCTCGGCGACCGTGACGCCGTAGCGGGCGAAGGCGGCGTCCTCGGCGAGCCGGAACGCCGTGACAGGATCTCTCTCGGGCATGGGGGCAGACTCGCGCCGCCGCGCGTCCCGTACATCAGGGACTCACCCTGAGCCGACCCCCCGGTCTATGCTCGCGCTCCCCCCTCCCGCGAGCTGCCGTACGCGGTCTGGGTGGAGGCGATGGACGCCTACGTCGCCTCGCAGGAGCTGGACGCGTCGTCGGAGCTGCTCGACGGCGCGGGATCGGTCCTTCCTGCACTGCGCAGGCAGGGCGCGGCCGGCGACGCCGGGGTCGGCGACGAGCGCCATCGCGCACATCGCGCGATGACGACCTCGTGCGGGACGCGGGCGGATGGGACCTGTCGCGGATCCCCGCCCGCTGGAGCGTCCCGGCCGCCGACGCGATGGTGGCGTCGCGCGGGAGCCCGGCGACGTCGCGGCGCTCCGCAGGGCGGAGGCGGTCTTCGACGCCGGGGGCATGGACCGCGATCGGGGCCAGGCGAGGCTCGAGCTGCGGCGGCTCGGCGCACGGACCGAACCGCGCGGGCCGACGGCCACGGGAGTCGGCGGGCTCGACGCGCTCTCGCGGCGTGAGCGCGAGATCGCCGAGCTGGTCACGGCCCGCAAGACCAACCGCGAGATCGCCGGTGAGCTCTTCCTGAGCGAGAAGACCGTCGAGACGCACCTGCGCAACGTCTTCGCGAAGCTCGGCGTGTCATCGCGCGTGCACGTCGCTCGCATGGTCGAGGGCGAGACACGGGGCGGGCCCTAGGGGATCTCGACGTCCCGGATGCGAGCGACCCGCGTCCGCGACCGCAGGTACCTGGGCAGCAGCGCCAGTGCTGAGCCCGCGTCCTCGGCGTCGACCCGCCACCAGAGCTCGTGGCCGCCCGCGAGGCAGCTCGACGGCGCCTGGGTGTGGCGCAGCGGGCTGTCGAAGCCGATCCAGGCCGCGAACGTCGCGGCGCAGTCGGCCGGCGCGTGCTCGTTGCGCAGGAGGAACGAGGGCACCGCGCTCACCTCAGCGAGCCGTCGAGGAACGCCAGCACCCGCTGTGCGTACTCGCGGGGCATCGTGTCGATCCCGGCCGTGTGGCCTCCGCGCGGCACCTCCCAGTCCTGGACGGGCCCGCGCGCGGCGGCGAGGTACTCCGGGGTCTTGGCGTCCACCTCGCCGCGCGCGGCGTGGATGAGCAGGATCGGGCGCGGGGCGATGCGCGGGATGTAGGTCGTCAGGTCCGACGGCGGGGCGTGACCGGAGAAGACGGCGAGGGAGCCCGTCTTCAACGCGAACGTCGGCGCGCCGATGACCTTGTTCAGGGCCGACTGGTCGGCGAGCTCCTCGCTGAAGACTCGCGCGCCTGCGCCGTCGGACACCACGGCGGCCAGGCCCCGCGTGTCCGCCGCGGTCTGCAGCATCATCTCGCCGCCGACCGAGAGGCCGAGGCCGGCGATCCGCTCCGGGTCCACGTCGTCGCGGTCCTGGAGGAACCTGACGCCCGCCCGGATGTCCTCGTCGAACGTCCAGCCGAAGCCGTGCGGGTCGCCGTCGCTGGCGCCCTCGCCGCGACGGTCGACCAGGAGGACGCCGTAGCCGGCGCGGGCCAGGTAGCGAGCGTGCTTCTGGGCCTTCGCCCTGCCCGGGTAGACCATGACCGCCGCGCCGTTGCGCGAGGGGATGTACCAGCCGTGGAGGTCGAGCCCGTCGGCGGTGTGGAGGGTGATGTCCTCGTACGGGACCCCGAGGTGGGCGGCCGGGATCTCGGCGCGCGTGATGTGGGTCACGCCGTAGGCCAGCAGGACGGGCCCGACGAGCAGGAAGACGCCCACGGCGCCGGCGGTCGCGCCGAGCGCGCGCCGCGACCAGCGCCAGGCGCGCGGGCCGGTGCGGCGCCGCGACGTCCAGAGGACGGTCGCGCTCACGCCGATGAGCACGATGCCTGCGAGCCCCGCCGCGAGGCCGGTGAAGTCGTCGCCGGACAGCCCGGTCGCACCCCAGTAGAAGACGGCCTCGGCGGCGAGCGCGACGCCGAAGAGCCCGAGCGCGATGCCTGCGGCCGCGGCGACGCCGGGGCGGAGGCGCGGCCAGGCCCACGCGGCGAGCGCGAGGAGCGCGATCGGCACGAGGCCGGACACGAGGTGGTCGGCGGCCGACGTCCCGGCCGTCGGCTGGAGGAACGAGTCGTCGGCCACGTGGAGCGCCATGACGCCGAGCGCGGCCTGGGCGATGCGGTCAGTGGACATGAGGGAGAGCCTCCGCTCAGCGGGCTCCCCGTACATCAGGGACGCCCCCTGAACCGAGTCCTAGGGTGTCGGTGTGGCCGCACTGCACGACATCGAGACCCGCGAGGACTGCGAGCGGCTCGTGCGCGCGTTCTACGGGCGTGCGCTCGAGGACCCGATCATCGGGTGGCTCTTCGTCGACATCGCCAAGCTCGACCTCGAGGAGCACGTGCCGCAGATCACGTCGTTCTGGGAGACGATCCTGCTCGGCGCGCAGTCCTACAGCGGCGGAGCCTTCCGGCCACACGCGGCGCTGCACATGAAGGCGCGGCTGCGGGCGGGGCACTTCGAGCGCTGGCTCGCGCTCTGGCGGGAGACCGTGGACGAGCTGTTCGCCGGTGAGCGAGCGGAGCTGGCCAAGTCGCACGCCCTGCGCGTCGCCCGCGCGTTCCACGCGCGGCTCGAGGCGATGCCGGTCCCGGAGGAGCTGGGACCGGCGCCGACGGGCCTGACGGTCACCCGTCACGGCCCGACGGGATGAGTCCGGGCGTCCCGGGCGGTCTCACGGACATGCACACGCTGAAGGACGGGCTCGTCATGGGCGAGTCGCCGCGCTGGCACGACGGCCGGCTGTGGCTGTCGGACTGGGGGACGGGCGAGATCCTCGCGCTCGACGACGCGGGCGATGCCGAGGTCATGGCGCGCCTGCCCGGGCTGCCGTTCTGCTTCGACTTCCTCCCCGACGGGCGCCTGCTCGTCGTGTCGGGGCGCGAGGGCCTGCTGCTGCGCCACGAGCCCGACGGCTCGGTCGTCACCCACGCCGACCTGACCGGGCTCGCGCCGCCGCCGTGGAACGACATCGTGGTGGACGCGGGCGGCAACGCGTACGTCGGCTGCACCGGCTTCGACTTCCCGGGCGCGGAGTTCGCACCCGGCCTGATGGCGTGCGTGACGCCCGGCGGCGCGGTGCGCGAGGTGGCCGACGGCGTCAGCGTTCCCCAACGGCGTCGCGATCACGCCGGACGGCGCGACCCTCGTGCTGGCCGAGTCCTACGGCACGTGCCTCACGGCCTGGGACATCGGTCCCGGCGGCGGGCTCTCCGGCCGCCGCGTGTGGGCGGATCTCGGCGACGGCGTGCCGGACGGCATCTGCTGCGACGCCGAGGGCGCGATCTGGTACGCCGACGTCCCGAACCGGCGCTGTGTCCGCGTGGCCGAGGGCGGCGAGGTCCTCGCGACCGTCGACGTCGACCGCGGGTGCTTCGCGTGCATGCTCGGCGGCGCCGACGGCCGCACGCTGTACATCGTCGCGTCGGAGTGGCGCGGCCCCACGCAGGTCGCGGCGACGGCCGGCACGGGGCAGGTGCTCACGCTGCGCGCACCGGCCGCGCACGCCGGGCGGCCCTAGCCGCCACGGGGTGTGGCGCAGACCACACCCAGGGTGCCTGTCCGCCGGTCCGGTCCGCCGCGAAGCTCCTCATCAAGAGGAAGCCCAGATGGCCACCACTGCCCCGCAGCAGCACGCGACCCCGCCCGCGGCGGCACCGGCCGGCTCCGACCCCCTACAGCAGTCCCTGCGTCGTCGGCGCGTCCGCGGCGTCCTCCCCGCGCCGCAGCAGGGAGTGCACCCGGCCGTAGACGACGTAGATGACGAGCCCCGCGACGAGCCACGCGATGAACCGCTCCCAGGTGACGAACTCGAGCTTCGTCATGAGGTAGATGCACAGCGCCGCGCCGATGAGCGGGAAGACCGGGACGAACGGCACCCGGAACCCGCGCTCGAGGTCGGGCTGCGTGCGGCGCAGGACGATGATCCCGACGTTCACGATGAGGAACGCGAACAGCGTCCCGATGTTCACGAGCTTGGCGATCTCGCTGAGCGGGACGACGGCCGCGAGGGCGGCGACGAGCAGGCCGAACAGGAGGGTGATGCGCGCGGGCGTCTTGCGCCGGTTCAGCGTCGCCAGCGACCGCGGCAGCAGCCCGTCGCGGCACATCGCGAACGTGATCCGCGTCTGCCCGTAGAGGATCGTCAGCACGACCGACGTGATCGCGATGAGCGCGCCGATCGACAGGAGGTTCGCGCTCCAGCCGAGCCCGCCGTGCTGCATCGCCTCCGTCAGCGGGGCCTCGGAGTCGGCGAGCGTGTCCGCCGGCGCGAGTCCCGTCGCGACGATGGCCACGAGGATGTAGAGCACCGTCGCGATCACGAGCGAGCCGACGATGGCGATCGGCAGGTCCCGGCGCGGGTCTGCGGCTCTCCTCGCCCGACGTCGAGACGGCGTCGAAGCCGATGTAGGCGAAGAAGATCAGCGCGGCGGCGTCGACCACGCCGTTCATCCCGTGGGGCGCGAACGGGCTGAAGTTGTCCCCGTTGAAGGCGGTGACGCCCGCGACGACGAAGAAGACGAGGATCGCGAGCTTGAGGATCACCATGACGGTGTTGGCCCGCGCGCTCTCCCGGACGCCGACCACGAGCAGCGCGGTGATCGCCAGGACGAGCACGACGGCCGGCAGGTTGATCGTGCCGCCCTCGCCCGGTGGCTGCGCGATCGCGTCGGGGAGCGAGATCCCGAACACGGAGTCGAGCAGGTTCTGCAGGTAGCCGCCCCAGCCGACCGCGACCGCGGCGACGGAGACCCCGTACTCGAGGATGAGGTCCCATCCGATGATCCACGCCAGCAGCTCGCCCATCGTCGCGTAGGCGTACGTGTAGGCGGAGCCGGAGACCGGGATCGTCGACGCGAGCTCGGCGTAGGAGAGCGCGGAGAACACGCACGTCACGCCCGCGAGGAGGAACGACAGGACGATCGCCGGCCCTGAGTCGCCGATCGCCTCCCCGATGATCACGAAGATGCCGGTGCCGATGATCGCGCCCAGTCCGAGCGCGGTCAGGTCCAGGGTTCCGACGGACCGGTTCAGGCCTTGTTCGGACGTCGCATCGCCGGCGGATCCCGTCGGCTTGCGCGTGAACAGGCCACCCGGCGTGGGGGCGGCGGTTGCCATTCAACGGCGGTCCCCGAGGCGTCCGGGCGACAAACTCGCACTTCCCCCAGGTGTGGCGTGGGCGCGTGTTCCCCGCTCACTCGCAGCCGGCGCGGACCGCCTCGAGCTCCCCCTCGACGGTCGTCATCTGCTCCTCCACGGCGGCCTCGTCGGTCCCGTCCGGGAAGAAGAGCGTGAACTGGTACTCGGCGCCGTCGCCGTTGCGCAGCACGCGGGAGAACGCGCCCCGGTCGCGGTCGGCGGCCGACACGAGGTCGACGGTGCCGTGCTCGGCCGAGGCGCGCACGACGATCGGGAACTCGCCCGCGTCGTTCGTGACGATCCATTGGTCACCGTCGGGGCGCACGGCGCTCGCGAACGCGGGAGCCCAGACGGGGAGGTTGCGAGGGTCCGCGACGTAGCCGAAGACGGTTGCGGGCGGAGCGGCGATGGTGATGGAACGTGATTCGGTACGCATGCGCAGACCATACGCAGCTTCTAGACGATATGCAAACGCGTAGGATCGTCGCGTCATGGCCGGCGAGCGCGACGACCTCGGGGCGATGTTCGCCCGGGCGACCCGCAGGCTGATCGCCGAGGAGCGACCGCTGCTCGACGCCCACGGGGTGACGATGTGGGAGTACGTCGCGCTGTCGCATCTCGGGCGCGGGGCCGCGGGCTCGCAGCTGGCGATGGCCGAGGCGATCGGCTACGACAAGACCCGGCTCATCGCGCTGCTGGAGGGCCTGGAGGGCCGGGGCCTCGTGAGCCGCGAGCCGGATCCGCGGGACCGCCGGGCCCGCGTCGTGCGTCTCACGCCGGCGGGGACGCGCGTGCTGGGCGCGGCGCGCGCCGACATCCGGGCCATGGAGCGCCGCGTGCTCTCGGACCTGTCGGCCGGGGAGCGCGACGTGCTCCTCGCGGTCCTGCCGCGGCTGGCCTAGTCACACCCCGGCGGTCTCGGCGGTCAGTGGTATGACCGATGACGACGCAGGAGTGTGAGACCCCATGGACCAGCGCGACGTCCTTGCCCAGCAGTTCGAGGAGCACCGCAGCCATCTGCGGGCCGTGGCGTACCGGATGCTCGGGTCGCAGGCGGAGGCCGACGACGCCGTCCAGGAGGCCTGGCTGCGGCTCAACCGCTCGGACGCGGACGCGATCGAGAACCTCGGCGGTTGGCTCACCACCGTCGTCGCGCGGGTCTGCCTGAACGAGCTGCAGTCGCGGCGCACGCGGCGCGAGGATCCGCTCGACGCGGTCCGCGTCCCCGAGCCGGTCATCAGCCGCGCGGACGGCGTCGATCCCGAGCAGGAGGCGCTGCTGGCCGACTCCGTCGGGCTGGCGCTGCTCGTCGTGCTCGAGGCGCTGCCGCCCGCCGAGCGTCTCGCGTTCGTGCTGCACGACATGTTCGCCGTGCCCTTCGACGAGATCGCGCCGATCGTCGGCCGGACGCCGACCGCGGCGCGCAAGCTCGCAAGCCGCGCGCGGCATCGCGTGCAGGGCGAGGCGCCCGCGCCCGATCCGGACCTCGCGCGCCAGCGGGTCGTCGTCGACGCGTTCTTCGCCGCGGCCCGGGAGGGCGACTTCGACGCGCTCGTGTCCGTGCTCGACCCCGACGTCGTCCTGCGCTCCGACGGAGGGGTGTCCCATCCCGACGCGTCGGTCGTCGTCCGCGGCGCGGAGGCCGTGGCGGGCCGGGCGATGACGTTCGCGCGGCTGTCGCCCTACGTGCGTCCCGCGCTCGTCAACGGCGCCGCCGGTGTCGTCGTGGCGCCCGAGGGTCGCGCGTTCTCGGTCATGGGCTTCACGGTCCGCGACGGGCGCGTGGTCGCCATCGACGCGCTCGCGGACCCGGAGCGGCTCGCGGCGCTGGACTTGACGGTCCTGGACGATTGAGGCGTGCTGCTCTACGACTCGGCGGTCTCCGGCAACTGCTACAAGGTCCGGCTCCTGCTCGCGCATCTCGGGCTGCCCTTCGAGCGTCGCGAGGTCGACGTCGTCGATCGGTCGGGGCGCCAGGACCTCCTCGGCGAGCTGAACCCGGGACTGCGGGTGCCGACGCTCGTGCTCGACGACGGGCGCCCGCTCGGCGAGTCCGACGCGATCCTCATGTACCTCGGCGAGGGCACGCCGTACGTGCCGGAGGATCGGTACCTGCGCGCCCAGGTCCTGCAGTGGCTGTTCTTCGAGCAGTACAGCCACGAGCCGTACATCGCGGTCGTGCGGTTCTGGCTGACGCTCGCCGCCTCCCGGCCGCCCGACGACGAGGTCGAGGCACGGAGGGAGGGCGGCCGGGTCGCGCTCGCGGCGATGGAGCGTCACCTCGCGACGCGCACCTTCCTCGTCGGCGAGGCGTACTCCGTCGCGGACATCGCGCTGTACGCGTACACGCACGTCGCGGACGAGGGCGGGTTCGACCTGGCGCCGTACCCGGCGGTGCGCGCCTGGCTGGGACGCGTCGCATCCCAGCCGGGGCACGTCCCGATCACGGACTGAGGTCAGACGGACGTGGACGCGCCCGTCGTCAGACGGTGAGCCTGGCGGTGCAGACCTCGCCCGTCGGGCTCGTCGCGCGGGCGGTGATCCGGTCGCTGCCGGCGCCGTCCGCGATCCGGCGCTCGACGCTGAACGAGCCGCTCGGCGCGCTGGTCGTCGCCCGCGTGGTGACGGCCACGGCGCCGTTGCGGCGGATGACGACGCGCCAGGTCACCCCGTTGCGGTTCTGGTCGACCTCGAACTCGGCCTCGAGGCGCCCGTCGTCGGGCTTGGCCTTCAGCTTGGCGCTGGAGCCCGCGGTGCAGCTGCCGGTGACCCGCGTCTCACGCGAGTTCCGCCGCCGCCGCCGTTGTCGTCGTCGTCTCCGCCCTTGGCGAGCGCTGCACCGGGCAGTGCGATGCCGATGACGAGGCCGAGGGCGATGGTGCGTGCGATCTTCATGTCGTGTCTCCGGTCGGGAAAGCGGTCGATCGCCACCTTGAGGGAGACATGGTCCGGCTCGCAATGGGACTTAGGTCCGAGCGGCCACCTCGGGCGTCTCCTGCGCGAGCTCCAGCGCGAGACGCTCGATGGCGTCGTTGACCCGAGGGTCCTCGTCCGGCTCCCAGTCCGCGACGAGCTCGGTCAGGCAGTCGCGGCGCGCCTCGAGCAGGCGCTGCACGGTCGCGCTGCCCTCGTCGGTCGGTGCGCCGTCGCCGACGAGCCCACGCTCGTCGAGCGCAGCGAGCTCGGCGCGGATCCACCCGGCGTCGATGCCGCGGTCCGCGGCGAGGGCGTCCGGATCGCCGGTGCGGCCCTCGGCGCACTGCACGAGCAGCCACGCGGAGCCGGGGGAGAGGTCGAGCCCCGCAGCGTCGACCGTGCGCTGGATGAACGCGCGCGTGCGCTCGCGGCCGACGAGCTGCGACAGCTCGCGCATGAGCTCCCGCAGCGAATCGCCGGACTTCGGTGACGCGAAGGCCTCGCCGACGCCGGCCGTCTCGACCGTCTGGCGCAGCGGCCGCTCCTCGACGAGCCACGACAGGAGGAACGCGACGAGCAGGATCGCGGCGGCGACGATGAACACCGTCGACAGCGCGTCCGTGAACGCGCCGGTGTAGGCGTCGCGGATCGCCGACGGCAGGCGCTGCAGGGCGCTCGGATCGATCGAGCCGCTGCCGACCTGGGCGGCGGGGGAGCCCGCGAGCTCGTCGGTCAGCCGGTTGGTGAAGATCGCACCGAGCACCGCCGTCCCCAGCGAGCCGCCCATCGAGCGGAAGAGCGTCGCGCCCGAGGTCGCCACGCCCAGCTCCGAGTAGTCCACGGCGTTCTGCACGGCGAGGACGAGCACCTGCATCACGAGGCCCAGCCCGAGGCCCATGACGAACATCCCGACCGTGCCGTAGGCCACCGAGCTCCCCGCGTCCAGCCGCGACAGGAGGTACATCCCGATCGCGGCGAGCGCGGTGCCGGCGATCGGGAACACCTTGTAGCGCCCGGTGGCCGTGATGATCTGGCCCGACCCGATCGAGCCGATCAGGACGCCGGCCATCACCGGCACGAGCTGCAGGCCCGATTCGGTGGGGGAGTCGCCGCGCACGACCTGCTGGAAGAGCGGCAGGTAGGTCAGTGCTCCGAAGAGCGCGAAGCCGATGACGAACCCGATCGCGCTCGTCGTCCGGAAGACGCTGTTGCGGAACAGGTGCAGCGGGAGGATCGGCTCGGCCGCGCGGGACTCGGCGTACACGAACGCCGCGATCCCGCCGATCCCGATCACGGCGAGCACGACGATCTGCGCCGAGTCCCAGCCGTAGGACGTGCCGCCGAGCGTCGTCAGCAGGACGATCGCGGCGAGTCCGACCGCGAGCAGCGCGGCGCCGCGGTAGTCGACCTTGTGCTGCACGCGCTCGGTGGCGCTCGGGAGCGTGACGGCCAGGGCCCCGAGCGCGAGGAGGCCGAGCGGGATGTTGATGTAGAAGATCCAGCGCCACGACAGGTGGCTGGTGAAGAACCCGCCGATGAGCGGCCCGGCGACCGACGACACGCCGAAGACCGCGCCGAAGAGGCCCGCGTACTTCCCGCGCTGGCGCGGCGACACGACGTCGCCGATCGCGGCCTGCGCGCTGACCATCAGCCCGCCGCCGCCGAGCCCCTGGATGGCGCGGAACGCGATGAGCTCGGTCATCCCCTGCGCCAGACCGCACAGGGCGGAGCCGACGAGGAAGATCACGAGCGCGACCTGCAGCACGACCTTGCGGCCGTACAGGTCGCCGAGCTTGCCGTAGAGCGGCGTGACGACGGTGATCGCCAGGAGATAGGCCGTCACGACCCACGAGATGTGCTCCAGGCCGCCGAGCTCGCCGACGATCGTGGGGAGCGCGGTGGAGACGATCGTCTGGTCCAGCGACGCCAGGAGCATCACCAGCATGAGCGCGCCGATGACCAGGCCGAGCCGACCCCCACCGCTCTCCTCGCGCCGCCCCGCCATCGGCGCCGAGGTTACGCTTCCGCGCCGGTGAATCCGTCAGGCGCCAGCGAGTGGACCGACCTCTTCGTGGCCGCGGCCGGCGCGTCCGCCGCGCTGACGGGGCTCGTCTTCGTCGCCGTCTCGATCAACATCCAGGAGATCCTCCGCCTGCCGGGCGTGCCGGACCGCGCGCTCGCGACGCTCATGCTCCTGCTGGGCGCGCGTGGTCATCTCCCTGCTGCCGCTCATCCCGGACCAGAGCGGCACGGCGCTGGGGATCGAGCTCGTCGCTGGTCGGGATCGCGTTCATCGTGGTCATCGGCGTCACCGGCGCGCGGAGCTTCCAGCGCGCGGACAACCCGGCGGTCCGCGTCGAGCTCGTCGTGCTCGCCGGCCTCGGCACGGTGCCCTACGTCGTCGGTGGCCTCCTCGTCCTCGCGGGCGTCGACGGCGGGCTCTACTGGGTGATCGGCGGCGTCATCGGCGCGATCGTCGGCGCGGTGCTCAACGCCTGGGTGCTGCTCGTCGAGATCCTGCGCTGACGCCGGCGGTCGGTCAGGCCGGCGCGGGCTCCGGGGTGGTCGCGTCGCTGCGGGTCAGTGCCACGGCCAGCTCCGCACGCGCGCGGATGTCGAGCTTGGCGAAGACGTGCGTGAGGTGCGTCTCGACGGTGCGCTGGGTGACGTAGAGCTGCTCGGCGATCTCGCGGTTGGAGCTCCCCTCCGCCGCGAGCCGTGCGACGCGGTGCTCCGCCGCGGTCAGCGCGTGCGGGCCCGTGAGCGCAGCCCGGCGCGGGCGGGCGCCCGCGGCGTGCAGCTCGTCGCGCGCGCGGCGGGCCAGCAGCCGCATGCCGTTGCGCTCGGCGAGGTCGAGCGCCCGGCGCAGCGGGTCGCGCGCGTCGGCCCGGCGGTTGGCCCGCCGCAGCGCGGCGCCCAGGTCGACGAGCACGCGGGTCTGCTCGAGCTGGGCCGGGGAGCCGGCGAGCACGGCGGCGGCGCGTTCGAGCAGCGCGACCCGTTCGCCGCGATCCGCGGTGCGTGCGACCGCCCGCAGCCCCGCGCCGATCGGCCCGGGCAGCCCGAGCTGCTCCGCGAGCTGCAGGTGCGTCTCGGCGTGCCGTCGCGCCTCGGCGGGCTCGCCGAGCGCGACGAGCGCCTCGGCCGCGTCGGCGTGCCACGAGGCGAAGCCCGGATGGGCGTGCCCGAACGGCGCCCAGCGCTCGCCCGCGTCCAGGAGATCCGCCAGGGCCTCCTCGGGGCGGTGCTGGGAGAGCCGCAGCCGCGCGCGGCTCTGCAGCAGCAGCGGGGCGGTCAGGGCGCCCTCCGGCGGGTCGCCGACGCCGGCTGCCGCGAGGGCGGCGTCTGCGCTCTCCGGCTGGTCGGTCTCGGTGAGCGCGTCGACGAGGGGGTACAGCGACCAGAGCAGCGCGTGCAGGGCGCTGTGGCGGAGCTTGAACTCGAAGGACAGGCGCGCGTCGGCCTCGGCCTCCCGGACGCGACCCGCGCACACGAGCGCGATGGCGCGCAGGAAGCTCCCGTGGTGGAGGGCGATGAGCCAGCCGCGCGGGCGGGCGAGCTCGATGAGCGCCGTGCAGCTCGCGCAGGCCACCTCGAGCTCGTCGCCCTGGATGAGCACGAGCGTCGCCACGGTGTTCAGCAGCGAATCCGGCTCGCCTGCCAACCCGTCGCTCTCGAGCAGCGGGCGCAGGATCGCGAGCGCGTCGGCGGCCGGTTCCCTGCCACCGAACAAGGCGTACGCGGCCGCGTTCGGCCGCCAGAGCTCGGTCGTCGCCGGGACGGCGGGATGGGCGAGCCGTGCGCGCGCCTCGGCCGTGAAGTCCGCCTGCACCGACGCGACGCACACGAGCTCCGCCTCGAGCAGCTCGACGGCCTCGGGCGCGACCTCGGAGGCGTCCTCCAGCCCGCGCCGGCAGAGCTCCAGCGCCTCCTCGAAGTGGCCGGCCATCCCCAGCGCCCGGCCGCCGCGCAGCGCGATCGCGACGCGCTGTTCCGGCGACGCGGCGAGATCCACCGCCTCGAGGAGCAGCCGGCCCGCGTCGGGCAGGACGTGCGCGGCGAGCGCCAGCCCGAGCTCGAGGCGGACGTCCGCAGCGATCGCGGGAGCCACAGGCGGCTCCACCAGAGCCCGGCGCAGGAACGCCGCCGCGCTCTCGGGAGCGCCGCGCCCGCGCGCGCGCTCGGCGGCGGCACGCAGCAGGGCGACGGTCTCGGGATCGGCCGCGGGGTCGGTGCGCAGGACGTGCAGCGCGACGCGCTCGGGGTCTGCGCCCTCCGCCGCGAGCATCCTCGCCGCCCGGCTGTGCCACTGGGCGAGCTCGCCGGCACCGAAGCTCGCGCGCAGCGCGCCGGCGACGAGCGGATGGGTGAGCGACAGCTCGCCGGTCCCCTCGAGCAGCCCCGCCGCGCGCAGCGCGTCCGCCGACGTCGCGGCGTCCTCGGGGTCGAGGCGCGCGAGGTGCGCGGCGTGGCGCACGGGCGCGCTGCCGCCGAGGACGGCGACCGCGCGAGCGAGGTCCGCCGAGCCGTCGGGCAGCCGCGCGAGCTGGCGCTCCACGCTGCGGGCGACCTGCTCCGGCCCGAACGAGCTCAGCCCGGCGGCGACGTGGTCGGTGGGGGCGATCTGCTCGGACGCGAGCTGACGGATGAGCGCGCCGAGCAGGAACGGGTTCCCGGCGGTGACGGCATGACACGCGTGCGCGAAGCTCGGGTCCGCCGTCGGGAGGCCCTCGCGGACGAGCGCCTCCGCCGCGGCCGGGCCCAGCGCGCGCGGACGCAGCGGGCCCTCCGGCGCGGCGGCGAGCAGCTCCGCGAGCAGGTCCGGCTGGGACGGGGGCTCGCCCGAGCGCACCGCGCAGACGACGCCGAGGCGCAGTTCCTCCAGACGGCCGGCGAGCTGCGCCAGCCACCGCAGCGACGGCGCGTCGGCCCAGTGGACGTCGTCGACGAGGAGCACGGTCGGCGCCCGGTCCGCGAGGTTGGCGGCGAGGTACTCCAGCCCGTGCGCCGCGGCGTGCATCGCGTCCCCGGTGAGCGCCGGCTCGGGGGTGTCGGGATGCAGCACCCGTCCCGCGAGCCCGGCGGCGCCGGTCGTCAGCTCGCTCCAGCTCGCCCCTCGCTGCAGCGGGGCGAAGAGCTGACGGGCGACGCCCCACGCCGCGTCCTGCTCGAGCGGGCCGGCGCGCGCGCTCAGCACCGTCGCCCCCTGCGCCTCGGCACTGCGGCCCGCGGCGGCGAGGAGGCTCGACTTGCCGATCCCGGCGGCGCCCTCCACCACGATGACGCGACCCGTCCCGGCTCGTACCTGCTCGAGCCGATCGGCGAGCGTCGCGAGCTCGGTATCGCGATCCAGCAGTGCATCGCGCATGCCTCGACCGTACGTCGCACGCCTGCCCGCGTCCACCTCTCGGGCGAAAGATCGTGGTCCCGTCCACGATGCGCCGCGGACCCCACGCCGCGGACCATGACCGGCATGACGACCACCGACACCGACGGCTACGTGCTGGGACGCACGCACGCGGAGTACGAGCGCCTCCGGGCGCAGTCCCGCGTCTGGGAGCAGGCCACAGGACGGCTGCTCGACCACGTCGAGCTCGCGCGCGGCGCCCGCTGCCTCGATGCGGGATCGGGTCCGGGGGAGACCATGCGACACCTCGCCCAGCGCGTCGGCCCGTCCGGCGAGGTCGTCGGCATCGACCTCGACACCGTCCTCGGCGCGCAGGCGATGGACATGCTGCACGGCGCCGGCCATCGCCAGTGCTCGTTCGCGACGGTCGACCTCGAGGGCGACGATCCGATCCCCGGGGCGCCGTTCGACCTGGTCCACGCGCGCCTGCTGCTCCTGCACGTGTCCGATCCCGTGGCCGTCCTGCGGCGCCTCTGGGCCGCGGTCGCGCCGGGCGGCCATCTCGTCGTCCACGACTACGACCTGAGCGTCGTGGACACCCTCCCGCCGCTGGAGACCATGGACGAGTGGAAGCGCGTCGTGCTCGGCGCGTTCACCGGCGCCGGGTGCGACATCCGGATCGGCACGCGCCTGCCGCTGCTCTTCGCGGAGGCCGGGCTCGGGGCGCCCGACGGCACGGACGTCGCCGGGCGGCTCGAGGCGCTCGGCACGGCCGGGGCGATGCTGGCCGCCGTCCACGCCAGCATGCTGCCCGCCGCGCTCTCCATGGGCCTGACGACGGCCGAGGAGGCCGAGCGCTGGCGCGACGCCTTCGCCCGCGACCAGCGCGTCCACGGCGAGCAGCCCGGACTCTGGCCGCTGCTGGTCGGAGCCTGGAAGCAGCAGACCGCCGGATGACCCCGGCGCTCCAGACGATGCCCGCCGCGCCACGGACCGCCCCGCGCGCCATCGGGGCACGTGGCTGATCTGGGGCGTGCTCGCGATCGTCGTGTGCCTGTCCCAGCGCGCCGACGGCGCGTCGATGCGAGCCTGGTGATGGCGGCGACGCAGGCGCGTCCCTCCCAACGATGGCATGATCTTCACGCTCGCGCCATCCGGCCGCGCCGGCCTGCGGTGGCGGGCTCGGCACGGCCGACGTCGTGATGACCTGCATCGCCGCCGGCGGCATCGTGGGGTGGCTCGTCGCGGCGGAGCCGGTCGTCGCCACGGCGTGCGTGGTCGCCGCGGACCTGGTCGCCATCGCGATGATGGCGCCGAAGACGTGGCGCGACCCGGGCTCGGAGACGTGGTCGACGTACGCACTGGCGAGCGCGTCCGGCGCGCTGGCCGCCGGGGCGGTGGCCGCGCTCGACCCGGCGCTGCTGCTCTACCCCGTCTACTTCTGCCTCGGCAACGGGGCGCTCGCGCTGCTCATCGTGCACCGCCGCGGGGTGCTCGGCTCATGAGCGAGATCTGGTCGAACACGGACTTCCCCTACATGTGCCTGAAGGACGAGGTGCGCACCACCGCGTTCCGCGACGCGATCCGCGCCGTCGTGCGCCCGGGCGACGTCGTGGTGGACGTCGGCGCCGGCACCGGGATCCTCTCGTTCTTCGCCGCGGAGGCGGGGGCTGCCGCGGTGTACGCCGTGGAGATCGATCCGGTGTCCGCGGCGGCCCTGCGCCGGAGCATCGCGCTGAACCCGCAGGTCGCGGACCGCGTCCGCGTCGTCGAGGGCGACGCGGCCGTCGCCGACCTGCCGCGCGGGGCGGACGTCGTCCTGGCGGAGATCATCGAGACCGGTCTGCTCGACGAGCAGCAGGTCCCGGTGCTCAACGCGCTGCGACGGCGCGGGGTCATCACCGCGTCGACACGCCTGCTCCCGGCGACGTACGAGACGACGCTCGAGCTCGTCGACGCCGACCACCGCTACTACGGGTTCTCGATCGCGGCGCCGAAGCACGAGTGGCCGTTCTACGCGTCGGGCCCCGGCTGGCATCCGACCCCGGTGACCGCGACGAGCACGGCGGTCGTCACGGCCACCGTCGAGTTCGCGGCGGGACGCATCGACGAGCAGGTCACGGGGGAGATCGACCTCGCGATCGACCCGTCGAGGGAGACGAACGCCGTCCGGCTGGCGGGGCGGATCGGCCTGTCGGCGCAGCACGAGCTCGGCCCGACGCATGCGCTCAACGGGGACAAGATCCTCCCGATCGCACCGCTGCGGGGCGTCTCCCGCGCCAGCCTGCGCTGGCGCTACCGGATGGGCGCCGGCCTCGGCGCACTCGAGCTGGCGTGCGAGCCCGTCACCGCGAGCACCCACGGCTGTGGGAGGCTGGCCCGATAGCCACCGTCCCGGAGAGGTGCCCATGACCCGGACCCAGACGCGACGCGCTGCATCCAGCCCGGAGGAGGCGACCGTGGAGGCTCTGGCGGCGCCGATCGACCGTGAGCTCGGCGCGGGCGCCTGGTCGTACTTCGGCGACCCGCGCGCGATCTCCCACGACGGGGACACGTTCACGGGCTGGATCTCGACGACGGGGAACGTGTGGGTCGCGCGCCTGTCGAAGGAGGGGCGGCTGACGAAGAAGGTGATCTTCAAGGGCCTGGGGCGCGACGACCACAACAACCCGTCGCTCATCTTCCGCCAGGACGGGCACATCGTCGTCTTCTTCTCACCGCACTCCGGGCACTACCTGCCGCCGGCCGGCATCCCCAGCGTCATGCGCTACATGGTCTCGCTGAACCCGTACTCGATCAGCGAGTTCGGCCGGGTGCGGACCGTCAAGGTGAACATGCCCGGCGGCCTGGGCTACACGTACCCCAACCCGATCAGGCTCGGGAGCCGCATCTGGCTCTTCTGGCGCGGCGGGGCGTGGAACCCGACGTTCTCGTGGACGGACGACGGCTACAAGTGGGCGCCCGCGCGCGAGCTCGTCGAGTTCGGCCACGCGCAGCGGCCGTACACGAAGTACGTCGGGCGCAACGACGCGATCCACGGGATCTTCACCGACGGGCACCCGCAGAACTGGAAGAACAGCCTGCACTACCTGCGTCTCGAGGGCCGCAAGCTGTTCGCGGCGAGCGGCCGGCGGCTGGGGACGCTGGACGACGTCCCGCTGCACACCTCCAGGCTCGACCACATCTACAACTACTCCGACCAGGGCGGCCGCGCCTGGGGCCACGACATCGCGCTCACCGCCGAGGGCCGCCCGCGCGTCGTCTACACGCGGCGCGTCGCGAACCGCGACACCTTCTACTACGCGTACCACACGGGCACGCGGTGGGTGAGCCGCCGGATCGTGGAGGCGGGCCCGGGCCGGCCGTCGTTCCACTCCGGGGGCGCGTCGTTCGACCACGCCGATCCGCGGATCGTGTACCTGTCGCGGACGATCGGGCCGTGGAACCAGGTCGAGGAGTGGTTCACCCCCGACAACGGGCGCACGTGGACGCACCGCCAGCTGACGAACGACCCCGAGGGCTACGCCATCCGCCCGGTCGTGCCGCGGGGGCACACCGGCAGCCCGCGGCGGATCCTCTACGTGTGGGGCGACGAGCGCACGATCGGCTACACGGACTACACGTCGCGCGTGCACGCGATGGACTTCTGACGGGCGCGGCGGCCTGCGCGGGGCGCAGGCCGCCGGATCGTCCGATCAGTCGCCGAGCGGGATCCGCAGGACCTCGCCGGTGCCGGGGGCGGCGCCGTTGTTGGACACGTACGCGGCGTCGTGTCCGAGCGTGATGCCCGTCGGGGTGACGAGCCGGCCGGCGGCCAGCTCGGTGCGCGTCCCGTCCGGCTTGACGCGGATGAGCGCGCCGGGCGCGGGGCCGTCGAGCAGCGACTGCGTCGAGAACTCGACGACGTAGATGCTGCCGTCCTTGCCCAGTGCGATGTCGGTGATCAACGTGAACCCGGACGCCACGACCTCCGGCGATCCACCGGGCGCGATCCGCCACACGCTGGCGGCGCCGGGGACGAACGGGAAGCCCGTGAGCTGCCCGACGTACAGGGTGCCGTCAGGCGCCCGCACGACGGACGTCGGGACCGGGTCGACGGGGATCATCGTCCCGGGCGGCGGGGGCGGCGCCCCCGGCATGGCCGGCGCGGGTGCGCTGCCGAACGGCAGGAGCGCCACGAGGGAGATCGCGCCGTGCTTCACCGAGAGGATGTCGTTGCCGCCCGCGTCCGCGACGGCGATCGGCTTGGCCGTCGCGTCCACCGAGTTGGGGTTGGACTCGACGTCCGACCCCGGCGACGCGGCGTCGGGGTTGTTCGCGATCTCGTAGGCGTGGAAGTCCGCGACCGGGACCAGGCCGCCATCGCCGAGCCGGTACAGCCAGCCCATGCCCTGGCCCTCGGGCGGGAGCAGGTCCCGCGTCGTCGACGGACCACCGAGCCCGATGGTCATCCAGGGCGCCCTCTGCCCGATCGAGATGTCCGACGGCCCCGTGGCCGACGTGCCGTCCGGGTTGGCGAGGGACGGCAGGTCCTTCAGGACGCGCGTCTGCGTGTGGCCGGCCAGGTCGACCGCCGTGAGCGCGCCGCTGAGGCCGAAGCAGACCGGCGTCCCCTCGGGTCCGGGGACGCACGGGCCGGCGCCGCCGCGCCCGGCCTCCGTCACCCACAGGGTCCCGTCCGCGAGATCCAGCCCGCGCGGGTTGTCCAGGCCGCTCGCCACCACCTCCACCCCTGCGTCGTGTGCCGCGGCGGGCGCGGCGAGGGCGAGGGCGGCTGCCGATGCGACGGCGGCGGCTCGGGCAAGGCGGACGACTGGACCCATGACCAACCTCCTCCTGCAGGGGATGTGCAACCGACCCTAGGCGCGCCGCGACGCCGGGGTCAACCCCGATGCACCGGGAACGTGCGCGCCGATCGCGGCGGCCAGCGCCCCCGGATCATCGACCGGGACCCACGTCTTGGCGCCCGGCACGACGTGCAGCGTCGCGTCGGGGAAGTCGGCCGCGAGTCGCTCCGCATCGCCTGCCGGGAAGAACTCGCACGAGTCGCCCCAGACGAGCAGCACCGGCCGGTCGAAGTGCGGGATCGCCGCGGCGGCATCGAGGAGCAGCTGCGGACGGAAGCCGCCCATCGCGGCGACGAGGTCCCCGGCGACCTGCGGGTCGCGTCGCGCGGGCCCGAAGAAGGACTCCGTGCGCTCCGGGTCGAGGCCCTGCGCGGCCACGCTGGCGACGATCTTGCGCCGGGCGGCCGACGACCGCGCCTGCAGACCGACCAGCGCGCGGGCGAGCCGGGGGAGGTTGCGACTCACCGACGCCGCTCGCTTGAGGGCGTCCGGGGGGAACTTGTCGTAGCTCTCGCAGTTCGTCAGGACGAGGCGGCCGATGCGGTCCAGCGCCGGATGCTCCGTGGCGAGCGAGAGGAGGAGCAGGCCACCGGCCGTGTCGTTGGCGACGACGGTCGCGTCCTCGACGTCCAGGAGGTCGAGGCAGTCGAGCTCCAACCGCGCGAGCGAGGTGGCCGACCGGTCCGCTCCCTGGGACAGCGGGTGGGGATGCGCGCCCAGCGGGAGGTCGATCGTGATGCAGCGGTAGCGGTCCTCGAGCGCGGCGACGACGTCACGCCACAGGTCTCCGTTCGCAAGCGCGCCGGCGAAGAAGACGAGCGTCGGGCCGTCTCCGGACGACCGGTACGAGAGGGGTCCGAGTCGGGTCTCCAGCGTTTGGGATTCCATGAGAACGAAACATACTCACGGTATGCAAGCCAGCCCACGGAGCATCGCGTCGACCGCTCGGCCGAGCGTCGCGCGCGTCGCGTCCGGGTCGGGGGCGCGCGCGATGAGCAGACCGCACTGCAGGGCCAGGCCCCCGACGAGCTGCATGAGGACGTCGGGGTCGACGTCCACGAGCTCGCCGCGCTCGACGGCGCCGACGATGAACGACCGGACCGCCTCCCAGTCCGCCTGCTGCCCGACGTCCGGGACGTCCGGCTCGAGCCCGAGCAGCGCAGGCCCGTCGATGAGCGTGATCCGCCGGATCTCCTCGTCGAGCGCGGCGTCGAGGTAGCCGTCCATCATCGCCACGAGCTGATCGACGGGCGGCGCGTCCGGATCCCTTGCCTGGAGCGCGCGGGCCTGGGCCTCGCCCTCGACCTCCGCATGGACGGCGCGGAACACGGCTTCCTTGCCGGTGAAGTGGTGGTAGACGGCGCCCTTGGTGACGCGCGCGGCGGCCGCGATCGCGTCGACCGACGTCGCCGCGTACCCCTCCTTGCCGAACGACGCGCGAGCCGCGTCGAGGATCGCGCGGCGGGTGGCCTCGACGTGCTGCGAGCGGAGGGTTGCGTCCGTGGTCGCTCGCGGCGGCACGCGCGCAGTATGTCAACGGCCGCCGTGGCCGATGCCGATCCGCGGTGCCCGGCCGCAGCGGCCGGGCACCCCGGGTCTTCAGATGCGGGCGGGCGCCCGCGCGGCCTCGTCTGCGGTCGACGCTCCCGCGAGCGGCACCGGGCTGAGGTTCGAGCCGTCGGCATCGGTGCCTTCGGCGTGGACCGCGACGCCGCCGCTGGGGGTCAGGAGGATCATCGCCACGATGACCATGGCGGTCGTGCAGAGCCCGACGCCGGCGAGCACGATCTCGAGTGCGCTCACGTCCGCTTCGCCACCGCGGTCATCCAGAACGCGCCGGCCGCGAGGATCGACGGGACCCACAGGCCGACGAACACGCCCTCGTCCCGGTTGTCGGCGAACCAGAGCCCGACCGAGAGCAGGAACGAGAGGCCGGCGGCGACCAGGAAGAGGGTCACCCCCGTGCGATGCCGATCCTTGGGCATCTCAGGCTTCAACGAGCTGCTTGAGGCGCGCGAGCGAGTCGTCGGCCTCACGCTCGGCGGCGCCGGCGACGACCTGGCTCGCAGCTTCGCCGACCTTGCCGGCCGGGAACGTGAACTCGTTGTAGTAGGAGAATCGCGTGCCACCGTTCTCGGCGGCGAGCCGGTAGACGGTGCGTGCCGTGGTGCCCGCGGGTCCGCTGCCCTCCCAGGCGAGCATCTGGGGGCCGTCGACCTCCACGGCGACCCAGTCCACCGCGAACGGCGTGCCGGCCACCGCGAGGTTCTGGGAGAACGTGGTCCCCGCCGCGACCTCGGCCGGAGGCGTCGCAGGGAAGTCTCGGTGGATGCTCACCCACTCGCCGAGACGCCCGAGATCGGTGATCACATCCCAGACGGCCTGTGCGGGTGCGTCGATGTCGATCGAGGTGCGTACGTCGGCCATGTGGCCTTCTCTCGTGATTGGTGCTGCCGATGACTGAGGGCGGTCTCCGATTCGATCGTGGGCCGCCACGATGAAGTACGACAGCGGGGTGGATCGAGGTCAGATCGATCCGCCCGGGCGCCCCGCGGCGCTGGATGCACTCCGTCTGTTTGGATACCGTGCGCGCATGAAAGTCGCTCGGATCGTCTGGCAGGGAGCAACCGTCCACGGCATCGTCGACGCCGAGGCGGGAACGGTCGCGCCGCTCGACGCGTCCGTGGACCTCTTCGCGGCACTCCGCGGGGAAGGACGCCCCGGCGCGCCCGTCGCGCTCGACGAGGTGCGCCTGCTCGCGCCGCTCGAGCCGCCGAGCTTCCGCGACTTCATCACCTTCGAGGAGCACATCGAAGGGCCGTCGCTGGCCCGCGGCGGGATCCCCGACACGTGGTACGAGATCCCCACCTTCTACTTCACGAGCGTCGCCGCGGTCACCGGCACCGGCGACGACATCCCGGTGCCGCCCGGGTGCGAGCGGTTCGACTTCGAGTGCGAGCTGGCAGCGGTGATCGGCCGCGAGGGCGGCGACCTCACGCCCGAGCAGGCGCACGACCACATCGCCGGCTACACGATCTTCAACGACTGGTCCGCGCGCGACATCCAGATGCACGAGATGCGGATCGGCCTCGGCCCGGCGAAGGGCAAGGACAGCGCCAACACCCTCGGGCCGTGGATCGTGAGCGCCGACGAGATGGAGCGCTACCGGCGCGACGACCGGCTGCACGTCGAGATGGAGATCCTCCGCAACGGCGAGGTCTTCGGCGCCGACACCGCCGCCAACATGCAGTGGTCGTTCGAGCAGCTGGTCGCCTACGCGTCGCGCGGGACCCAGGTGCGCCCGGGTGACGTCATCGGCTCCGGGACCTGCGGCGCCGGCTGTCTGCTCGAGATCTGGGGTCGCCGGGGACAGGACGATCCGCCGCCGCTCGGGCCCGGCGACGAGATCGAGCTGCGGGTCGAGGGCATCGGCGCGATCCGCAACCGCGTCGTCGAGGGCGTCGCGAAGGTCGACATCGGAGCGGGCCGCGCACCGGCGTTCCGGCGCGAGCGCAGCTGGTGACGTAACGTCGCGCCATGGCCGACGAACCCACCGTCATCGTGCAGACGCTCCGCGACGGCCCCGTCGCCCGGCAGCTCAGCGACGCCCGACCGCCGTCGGTCGTCGTCGAGACCTTCGCGGCGAACGACCTCCCGGCCGCCGGCCGCGTGGTGATGTCCGTCCTCTCGCCCGAGAGCCTGCGAGGCGACCGTGCGGAGCTCGACCGCGCGCTCGAGGTCCGCGGCAGCGCGGAGCCGCCGGTCATCGTGATCGAGGCGGCCGAGGAGCTGCGCGACGACGAGCTCGCGGCGGTCGTCGAGGCCGCGCGCCACCGCCACGTCGACACGGTCATCCTCAGGATCGAGCGCTGAGCCGAGCTCCACCGATGAGTTCCGTCGGCCGGGCCGGTCTGGGGGGCGTACGCCATCGAGCCACCGACTGGAGACCCACCATGACCACCCCCGCACACCCCGGCCGCATGCTGTTCGTGAACATCCCCGTAGCGGACCTCGAGCGCAGCAAGGCGTTCTTCGCAGAGCTCGGGTTCAGCTTCAACCCGATGTTCGCCGACGAGACCTCTGCGTGCATGCTCGTCGGCGAGCACGCGTTCGTCATGCTGCTGAGCCGCGAGAAGTTCGCGGAGTTCGCGAAGCTGCCGATCGCCGATCCCACCACGCACACGCTGGCGCTGTACTGCTTCAGCGTCTCGTCCCGCGACGAGGTCGATGCGGTCGGCGCCGCTGCGCTCGCAGCCGGCGGCACCGAGGCGGATGACGCCGAGGACCACGGCTTCATGTACTCGCGCAGCTTCTTCGACCTCGACGGCCACGGCTGGCAGGTCATGTGGATGGACCCGGCGGCGGCGGCGCAGGGCCCCGAGGCATCCGTGGCCTCCGTGCAGGACGCCGGTTGAGACTGAGAACACGGGAGACTCCCAGGCTTCACCCAGTCACACAGAAGAACTGTACATCGCCGTGGCGGCAGGCTTAGAGTCGCGACTCCGTTGCGGACGATGGAGGCCGAGGGATGCGATGCAGGGCGCTGCTGGGAACGATCGCTGTGGGGGTACTGCTGGCAGCCGCCGAGCCTGCCGGTGCCGCGGTCGTCGCGACGCTGCCGGCGGGTGATGGCTTCTCCTCGGTCGCCGCGACCTCCACGGGTGCGGTGTGGGCGACCCGCACCGAGCCGGGCGGCAAGGTCGGCATCGGTCAGCTGACGCCGAGCGGATTCGCCTGGAGGTCGGTCCGCACGAAGCTCCCGGAGCTGAACGAGATCCACGCCCGGCCCGACGGCGGGATCTGGGCGCTCGTGGGCGGCAACTCGGCGTTCCGCTCCAACCCGGACGGCATGCTCACGCGCGTCACCGTGGTCCCCGGGGCGGGCTCGTTCCTCGGCACGGCGACCGTCGCCCCCGACGGCGCGCTCGACGTCGCCGTCGGCGCGTCGGTCATCGTCCGCCTCGGCCTGGACGGCACGCGGACCGTGCGCCGCTACAAGGCGCCGGGGGACACGGAGAACTGCTTCGTGGACGAGCTTGCCGCCGCGCAGGACGGCACCCTGTGGCTCGGCTGGTTCGGTTGCTCCTACGTCCTGCGCCTTGCACCGGACGGCACGATCTCGTCCGTCCCGGCGCTCGATGGCGCATCCGTCGACCAGCTCGCGATCGGCACGGACGGCACGGTGTGGGGCAAGGCCTTGCCGCTGGAACCGCGCCTGTTCAAGGTCACGCCCGCCGGGCAGGTCGTCGACGTCGGCGCGCCACGCGACCGCAGGCAGCGACCTCGCGGCCGCGCCTGATGGCACCGCGTGGCTCAACGACCCCGAGAGCTGCTCGATGCTCCACCTGGCCGGCACGACCACGACGAGTCTGCGCGCGCCGATCGCGCCTGTCACGTCCGCGGTCGGGCCTGACGGGACCCTCTGGCTCGCCGACCGGACCCAGCTGCTGCACCTCTCGCCCGCGGAGCTCACGAGCACCGCCCCGTGCGACACGACCGATCCAGAGCTGTCGGTGCCCGGTGCCGCACACGACAAGGTCACGCTCCGCGCGCTGCGGCGCGCCGGCGGTCTACGCGTGCGCAGCAGCGAGGCGGGCACGGTCTCGGGGTTCATCCGTCTGGCCGGGACCAAGCGCAAGCTCGGCGTCGTGGACGGCGCGATCGGGACGAACGGCGTCGTCGTGACCTTCTCCAGGGCCACGCTCGACCTGCTCGCACGGCGTCTCGCGGACGGCAGGCGAACGCGCCTGGAGCTCCAGCTCACGATCACCGACGACAGCGGCCACGCCGTGCTGACCGCCGGTCGCACCATCTCTGTGACGGCATGAGACCGCGGGCGCCGCGCACAGATCAGGGCTTCCAAGGGCCGCTCGAGACCGTCGTCATCGACCTCCTCTCGAGGTCGAGTAGAGCCGACGGCTGATCGGCGGGCATCGCCCGCAGCGGATGACGTCCCCGTGTTGCGACCCTCGTCGGCAACACACCGTCCTCGTCCTGACGCACCGCGTACGGTTGCACCTCACCGGCGCGCCGCGATCGCCGTGCGGTCACCGCGATCGCGGACCGCTACCCGATGAACGAGCCTCCTCATCGCCCACCGCATCGTCGAGCCCGCCGGAGATCGAGGAGTTCGTCGCCTTCGCGGCCGCGAACGCTCGCTCCATCGGCGTGCTCGAGCCTGCGTGATCCAACGAGAAGGACGCGGAGGGCATCTTCAGCGTCGACGGACCACACATCGTCGTTCGAGCCCTTGCCGCGATGTCGTCGGACATCGATACCTGAGCACTGGCCTCGGCGATGTCGCATACGGGGTTCGTGGTCGTCGACTCCCGCGAGTACAGCCTGCCGAACGGCAAGGCTCTCGTGCGACAGGACTTCGTGCTCCAAGCGCGCGACGTCGCTCCGCGCGGATGACGACGCGCCCGGCCGCCAAGCAAGGCGAACCGGGCCGAATGGGGCAAACGACCGCGGCCGTGTCGGCGACCCGCGCCGGCGGTCGGGAAGCCCGAACAAGAGATCACCCCGGAGAGGGCCTCCAGGAGCATGCCCGGCAGGATCGTACCTGCGGCCTCTTATCCGGAGACGTGCACGGCGTCTGATGCCAGGACGCTGCCACGCGAGCAGCGCGGAGTGAGCACTCGTCATAGATCGGGATCGTGCGCTCATGTGGGGCGAATGCGGACCGATCCCGCTGCGCTTGCCGGCGTCCGATACGCACATTGCGACCGACCGGCGCATGCCATGCGAGGGCGTCGGCACCATGAGTCGGCGCCGCCGCCAGAACGAATGCGTCAGGCGGTCAGGTAGATCGTCGGCGTCTTGTCGGCGGGGACGACGATCGCGACGCTGAACATGCCGTCCGCGTCCTTCTCGTTGCGGGGCTCGAGGACTTGGACGTCGAACTCGGCGGGCACTGCGGCAGTGGGCGATGAGATCGTCGACGGTCACGACGGCCTCCCCTGGGGATGGGACAAGAAGGGTGCAACGTACGCCGTCCGTCAAGGACCAGGAGGTGTCCGACGTGCTCGCGGCAGTTGTAACTCGCGGAGGTCGAGCTGATGCGCCGTCGCCGACGCGGCATCGTCGCCACGCAGACGGCGACGCCGTGATCCCGCTGCGCTAGTCAGAGATCGTGGTCATTACGCCGCCCCGCATCGCTGAGCACCTCGCGTCCGTTGAGCGGCTGGACCTCGCGGCTGTTGCCCTCTTCGAACAGCTCACGGAACGCGTGGATCTGATGCATGGACAGCGTGATCGGATGGGCGAGCACGATCCACCGCACGCCTTCGGTGAACGGCGGGGTCGTGAGCGAACCCACGTAGCGGTACGACGACAGATCGTCCGGCAGTAGGTCGCCGATCCGGACGTCGGCGACCGGTCGTGTCTCACCGGCCGTGTCGGGCAGATCGTCGAAGATCGGCGCAGCACGCGGTTCGCGCGGCCCTGGCCCGATAGTACGCCGAGCACGAGCCGCGAGCCGTCGGCGGCGCTGTCCACCAGGTGCATCTCCATCGTGCCCGGTGGCTGTTGCTCTCGTGCCTCCGCCGGCGTGTGCCAGTGGAACTGTTGGAGCTATACTCCGTGCCGCTGGAGGGTGATCGACGCCCCGCCGGCAGGCACGTCGGCACGTACGGTCGCCTCCTCGCCGGGTGAGCCGGTGTTGTTCAAAGTCACGTTCGTCGTGCGCGGGTATGAGAGCCGGATCGCCGGGAGGTGGTTGCACGGAACGTGATCTCCGAGCTGCGGAGGTCGATCGGGCTCTGGGCGCTTCCAGGCTCGGAGCTTGCGGGCGCGGTGCTGGCGAGCGCCGTCGCGACGGCAAGTGTCGTGGCGACGGTGAGTATCGCGATCAGCGCTGCGACGCAGGTGCTTACGATGCGACCGTACTGCTTCTCCTGCCCGTTCATCTCAGGCCCCCTCCGGGGTTGGATCAACGGCCGTCCGCGAGAGCCTTGTCAGCACTCGCGTGGCTGCGGTGACTGCGGGCTTCAGCGACGCGGCCTCGCTCTCTCAGCCCTCGACAGTCAGATCAGCCGGCGCGGCCTTCGTCGTCGGCAGAGGACGCTTATGAGCTCCTCCGTCATCAAGTGTCGCCGTGCAGCCTCGGGCAGAGACCGTCACCAAACATCGTCCAGTCGGGATGAATGTCATGCGGTCCTCGGCCCCTCGTTGAGTACCGAGTGCGATGCGCCGACCCGATGGCCAAGCAGATGCCTGACCAGGTGGCGGCGGGACGACATCGCCTGCGAACGGGACATCGTGCCGAGGGCCATGAGGAGCTCGACCTCCAGAACGCCGTACCTGGCGACGCGCCCGGCAGGATTCGAACCTGCGGCCTCTTGCTCCGGAGGCAAGCGCTCTATCCACTGAGCTACGGGCGCGGGACTGCGGGAGGACTCTACCCGCCGCGACGGGCGACGACCGACCAGCGCGCGTCGTAGCGCACCGTCCACCGCGCGCGCCGGCCGCCGAGCGTCGTCCCGACGCAACGGCCGACCGACGGGCGGCAGCTCAACGACCGCACCGCCCACCGCCGCGCGACGGCGTCCTCGGCCATCTCGCGCGTGATCGTCAGCCCGACCAGGCCCGCGCACGGCGCGTACGGCGGCCGGCCCGTCGCCTGCCGCGGGTCGGGGAACGCGTCGAGCGGGTTCGTCGACATGAGGCCCGCCCTGTCGTGCCACGCGTCGACGCCGCCGACCGGCTCGTAGCCCGCCAGGTGCCCACGCTCGTGGACGGTGATCACGCACGCCTCGTACGCGCTGAGGTCGCGGCGCACGGAGTACGTGCAGGTCCCGTCCCAGACGCCGTCGGCGTAGCCGAGGATGTCCTCGTCGCCCGCGATCTCGTCGACGAGCTGGACCTGAGCCCGTCCGGAGCAGCGGTCGCCGTGCTGCGCCCAGACCGCGTCGGCGAGGCGGTTGTAGCCCGCGTAGTCGACGGCCGCGGCAGCCGTCGACGGCGCCGCGGCGACGGCGAGCAGCACGAGCACGGACCAGGCGAGGCGGCGACCCATGCTCGAGCCGTCGACGCAACGCGCCGACGGCTCGACTCAGGCACCGCCAACCTCGACGAGGAGTCGGCTCAGGTCGCCGCGAGCTCGCGGACCTGGGTCAGGCGGATGTGGTTGCCGGACGGGTCGCGGAAGCCGGAGTCGATGCCGTACGGGCGCTCCTCGGGCTTCTCGACGAACTCCACGCCGCGCGCGGAGAGCCGCTCGTAGTCGGCGTAGCAGTCGTCGGTCGCCAGGAAGATCGTGCCGGCGGCGCCCTTGGACATGAGCGACCGCGCCTGCTCGGCGGTCTCGGCCTCGAAGACCGGCGGGCCCGGGGATGGGCATGAGGACGATCGACACGTCGGGCTGCTCGGCCGGGCCGACGGTGAGCCAGCGGAACCCGCCCATCTCGGGGAACGACACGTCCGCGTGGGTCACGAGCCCGATCTTCTCGGTGTAGAAGGCGAGTGCCTCGTCCTGGTCGTGCACCCACAGCTGGGCGCTGGCGATCCTCATCATGGTGTCCTCCTCGGGGGTCGACGATCGGTGTCGACGAGGACGCTAATCCTGAGGCGGCGCCGCGTCTTCTCGAAACGTGCGGCGTTGCGGACGGCCGTAGTGGCGGACGATGCAGGCGGGCACGAGCGCCCGGTCGGCGGCCGACGGGAACTGCGCGCGGAACGCCGCGGGGGAGACCCCGTAGGTCCGCGTGAAGCTCGTCGTGAACGAGCCGACGCTCTGCAGCCCCACCTCGAAGCAGATCTCCGCGACGGAGCGATCGGTGGTGGTCAGCAGCGCTGCCGCCCGCTCGAGCCGGCGGGTCAGGAGGTAGCCGTGCGGCGACTCGCCGAACGCCGCGCGGAACTCCCGGCTGAAGTGCGCGGGGGAGAGGCCGGCGGCCCGCGCGAGGTCGGCGACGTCGAGCGGCTCCGCGTAGCGCGCGTCGGCGAGGTCCTTCGCGCGGAGGAGGTGCCGGGCGGTCGGGGCGTACGCCATGGCCGGGAGTATGCCCCGACCGCCCGTGCGATCAGGTGGGTGCTCCCGCCGCCGCCAGCATGTCGTTGACGCGCTCGGTCGTGATCGGGCGGCCGCCGATCGTGAGCTCGCCACTGGAGATGTCGTCGATGACGACCCAGGTCAGGCCCCGGACGGGCTCGCCGACGACGGACGCGAACGTCTCGGTGATGCGCTCGGCGATCTCGGCCTTCTGATCGTCGCTGAGCACGCCCTCCATGACACGGCAGTTGATGTACGGCACGGAAGCCTCCTGCGGTCGGTTGACGCCGCAGATGCAACCGCGCGCCCGTGTGAACGAGCGTGTGAGACGTCAGGCGGCCACCGGCGGCATGAGCCGCGCGAGCGCCGCGTTGTCGATGTCCGCGGCCAGGAGCTGCGCAGCCGCCATCGATGCCTCGTCCCCGAGCGCGGCACGGTGCACGTGCGCGCGGACCACGAGCTCGCGCAGGCCGCAGCGCTCCGCCAGCGCGGCGAGGGCGTCGACCAGCGCGTCCGCATCCTCGGCGCCGACGCGCACGGCCAGCGCCGCCGCGCTGTCGAGCACGTGCCCATGGACCCAGGCGTACGCGTCCGACACGCGGGTGACCCGCACCGCGGCGTCGGCGAAGTGCGCCGCCGCCGCGTCGACCTCGCCGCTCTCCAGCTCGACGAGTCCCGCCAGCCGCACGCTCATCGCCTCCCAGCAGGGGTCCTCGAGGCGACACGCGAGCCGGAAGCTCCGGTCGTGCCCCTCGGCCGCCTCGGCACGCTGCCCCTGCCGGAGCGCGACCTCCGCGCGCAGCGCCTCGGGCCATGGGCGGAACGCGCTCCAGCGCTCGGCCGCGACGAGCGCGAGGCTCTCGTCGAGCACGGGCACCGCGAGCGCGAGCTCGTCGCGCAGGATGTGGATGCGGCCGATGAGCGAGAGCGACCACGCGGCCTGCCGGCGGCGGCCACAGCGGTCCGCGCGGGCGACGGAGCGGTGGAGCAGGTCGAGCGCCGCGCCGTAGTGCGCCCGGTCGGACAGTGCCATCCCGCGGACGCCGAGGACCGCGCAGAGCTCGTCGTCGCCGTCGGCGAGCTCGGTCGCCCGCGCCAGCCAGCGACCGGCCGAGGCGGTGCGGCCGGCCTGGGTGTCGATGAAGCCGAGCTCGCGGCAGGCGACCGCAGCCGTGTGGAGGTCCCCGACGTCCTGCGCGACGCCCAGTGCCTCGTGCAGGCGCAGCGCGCCCTCCTCGTCGCGGCCGCGCAGCGCGTGCACGAGCGCCGATCCGAGCGTCGCGAGCGCCCGGGCCTCGAGCGCCGCGTCGCCGGCCGCCGCGGCCTCGGCACACGCCGTGCGCAGGATCTCGATGCCCGGCTCGACCGCGCCCGCCTCCAGCGCTGCCTCGCCCGCCTCGAGCTGCGCCAGGGCCGCCTCGCGATCGCCGGCCGCGATCCGCGGGTCGGCGGTGCGCTCGCGGGCCGCGAGCCGCAGCTCGGGCCCCGGCGCGATGCCGAGCTCCTGCCCGAGCAGCGCTTCGCACGCGGCGACCTGGCGCTCGGCGTCCGCCCGCCGCCCGCTGCGCGCGAGGCAGCGGATGAGCAGCTCCTGCGCCTGGTGGTCGAGCGGGTCGCGCGCGACCAGCTCCGTGGCGAGCGCCATCGCCCCGTCGACGTCGCGCGCCGCGAGGCGCGCGACGGCCTCGTCGTGCGCGAGCGCGCGCGCCACACCGTGCAGCGAGCGACGCATGACGCCCAGCCAGGCGTCGAGGACGGGACTGGACGGGAACGACATGCCCTCCAGCAGCTCGCCCTCCGGCGCGCCCCCATCCCTGACGTCGACGCGGACGCCCGGACCCAGCCGCAGCTCCAGCGGATCGCCGCCGGCCTCGGCTTCACCGTCGAGCGCTCGGCGGAGATCGGCGAGCGCCCACCGCAGCGCGCCGAGCGGATCCTCGGCACCCGGGAACAGCAGGGACGCGACGCGGCTGCGGGGCTGCGGTCGCTCCGAGAGCAGCAGGTAGGTGAGCAGCGCCCAGGTCTTGCGCCCCCGCGGCGGCGGCAGGCGCAGGCCGTCGCGCTCGACACCCGGCGCACCGAGCACCCGGATGATCGTGACATGCGACACTTGCGCCATGCCCCGATTCTTCCTGGAACGGACGGTCGGTGACGTCACTCGCGAGGAGCTCGACGCGATCGCCGCGCGCTCCCAGGAGATCCGCGCCGCCCGCTACCCGCAGATCACGTGGGAGCACACCCACGTCGTCCGCACGGACGAGGGCATGAAGGCGTTCTGCCTGTACGAGGCGCCGGACGGGGCGAGCGTGCGGGAGCACGCCGCGGAGCTCGGCCTCCCGCTCGAGCGCTTCTACGAGGTCGAGACCGACCTCGAACCCTGAGGCGCGGCTGAGTAGCCTCGGTCAGCGAGATGGACCTCTCGCTGTTCTTCGCAGGCACCTCCGCATCCGCGCCCTCGGCGCGCCGCGGCATGCCCGCGCTGCTGGTGCGTCGTGGCGGCGACCGGATCCTCTTCGACTGCGGCGAGGGCACGCAGCGCCAGCTCACCCGCTCGGTCGGCCTCGCGGACATCACCGACGTCTTCATCACGCACCTGCACGCCGACCACTGGCTCGGTCTGCCGGGGATGCTCAAGACGTTCGAGCTGCGCGAGCGCGAGCGGCCGCTCACCGTGCACGGGCCGCCGCCGCTGAAGGCGGTCATGGAGCGGATGCGGCCGATCTTCGGGCGCCCCGCCTACGGGCTGCATCTCGTCGAGCTCGAGCCCGGCCAGGCGATCGAGCGCGACGGCTACCAGGTCGTCCCGTACCCGGTCCGCCACCGCGGCCCGGCGCTCGGCTACGCGCTCGTCGAGCCGCCGCGACCGGGGCGCTTCGACGTGGAGATGGCCCGTCGCCTGGGGGTGACCGAGGGCCCCGCGTTCGGGCGCCTGCAGCGGGGCGAGGTCGTCGACGGCGTGCATCCCGACCAGGTCGTCGGACCCGACCGCCCGGGCCGGAAGATCGTCGTCACCGGCGACACACGCCCGACGGACGCTACCGTGGTGGCCGCTCACGGCGCCGACGTCCTCGTCCACGAGGCCACGTTCGCGCACGAGGACGCGGCCCGCGCGTCGCAGACCGGCCACAGCACGGCACGGCAGGCGGCGCAGGTCGCGGCGGACGCAGAGGTCGCCATGCTCGCACTCACCCACATCTCCACGCGCTACCCCGCAGGTCGCCTGCGCGACGAGGCGCGCGCCGTGTTCCCCGGCGCGATCGTCCCGCACGACTTCGACACGATCGACATCCCGTTCGCCGAGAAGGGCGACCCGGAGCTCATCCGCTGGGACGCCGACCGCCGACCGGCCGCCGGCGTCGCGACAGGCTCATGAGGCTCTCCGCTCCCACCTGGCCGACCGTCATCCTCGGCGTCGCGTGCGGCGTGCTCTTCGGCGCGCTCCTGGCGATCGTGGTCAACGGCGACGACGCGCCGGCCGCCGCGCAGCCGAAGACGATCACCGTCGCGAAGACCGTCACCGCACCGCCGGTGACGACGCCGGGGACGGTCATCGTCCGGACGCTCGTGCCCGATCTCGTCGGCGTGCAGATCGACGTCGCCAAGCAGCGGCTGGCGGCCCGCAAGTTCGAGGCCGACATCCAGGGCGGAGGCGTCTTCAAGGAGATGTTCTCCACCCTCCACGTCGTGAAGCAGACCCCGAAGCCCGGGACCTACCTCGAGCAGGGCTCCGTGGTCCGCATCACCGTGGAGTAGCGACCGCGGGCAGCAGCCCGTGCAGCGCGTAGCGCAGGATGTCGACGACCTGCTCGGGCTCCCGGGCGACGGCCAGCGCCGCGCGGTCGACCTCCTTGAGCGCGTGGTCGTGCTCCTCGGGGTGCAGGACGACGAGCGGCTTGCCGAGCGCCGCCGCGTAGCCCGCGTCGAACGCGGCGTTCCACTGGCGGTACTGCTCGCCGAAGCGCACGACGACGACGTCCGCGCGCTCGAGCAGCGTGCGGGTGCGGATGGCGTTGACCCCGGCGCCGAGGTTGTCCTTCCAGAACGGGCGCTCCTGCTCGCCGAGGATCGCGACACCGGCGTTGTCGGAGGCGGAGTGGTCGGTCACGGGGGCGCCGAACTCGACGTCGAGGCCGGCGTCGGCCGCACCGCGCTCGATGCGCTCGCGCCAGTCGGTGTGGATCTCGCCACTCAGGTACACATTCAGGGCCATGACCGCGAGGCTAGACGAGGCCTGACCCTCGCGCCGTTCAACGCGCTCAGCGATCCACGACTCCTCGCGGACCTCGCGGCCCGCGCCGAGGACCGGGGCTGGGACGCCGTGTTCCTGTGGGACCACATCGTCTACTCGCCGCCCGCGAAGGCGGTCGCCGACCCGTGGGTCGCGATGGGGGCGATGGCGATGACCACCGAGCGGGTCCTGCTCGGCCCGATGGTCACGCCGCCGGGGCGCCGCCGCCCGCAGAAGCTCTCGCGCGAGGCGGTGACGCTCGACCACCTGAGCGGCGGCCGGCTGATCCTCGGGCTGGGGCTCGGGGCGGACAAGCACGGGGAGCTCAGCCCGTTCGGCGACCCGTCCGAGCCCAAGGAGCTCGCCCGCCGCCTGGACGACACGCTGGAGAAGCTGCCGCGCTGGTGGGCCGGCGAGCTCGAGCCGCGCCCGCTCCAGCAGCCGCGCATCCCGATCTGGCTCGCCGGGCGCTACCCCAACCGCCGGCCGTTGCGCCGCGCCGCGAACTGGGACGGGTACTTCGTCATCGACCTGACCGGCCCCGAGGCGCTCGAGGAGCTGGCCGCCGAGCTGCCCGGCCCGCCGTTCGAGCTCGTGACGGACATCGAGCCCGGCGACGACCCCGCGCCGTGGGTGGCCGCGGGCGCGACGTGGGTGCTCACGTCGTTCGGCCCGGATCCCGACCCCGACGAGCTGCGCGAGACGATCGACGCCGGGCCGTGATCAGCCCCGCAGCGTGCGGACGGCGTCGCGCCCGGCCTGCGCCAGGTAGACCAGGCTGAGCGCGAGGAACGCCGCGCCCACGAGCGCACGAACCTGCTCCTCGGTCAGCGGCGTGTGGCGGCCGGCGGGCCGTGCGACGGTGTCGCCGACCTTCGCGCGCCAGCCACGGAGGCCGGTCGCGCCGAGACGGATGGGGGTAGAGGTGCTCACGTGATGAGTCCGTACCCGCGGACGAGTCATCACCCACATGAACCACATCGACGCCGTCAAGGCCAGCTACACCGCCTTCGTCACCGCCGACCGCGATCTCATCGAGTCGCTGCTCGCCGACGACCTCGTCTTCTCCGCGCCGCCCGACGTCGGCATCGACCGCGCGACCTACTTCGAGCGCTGCTGGCCGGGTGCGGGCGGCACCGAGCGCTTCGACTACGTCCGCCTCGCGGAGGTCGGCGACGAGGTCCTCGTGACCTACGAGGCGACCCGCCCGGACGGCACCCGCTTCCGCAACACGGAGATCTTCGGATTCGAGGGCGAGCGGATCGCCTCGATCGAGGTCTACTTCGGGTGGGACCTGGTCTGAGCCGTCGGCACCCGGTGCTACGTTCCTGCACGACATCGCCCCTTCAAACCGGTCCCGTGAGGCCGGAAAGGAGCACACGCAGACCATGCCTGACGCGAAGGTCGTCCTGGACAGGGACGACGTGCGGCGCACCCTCGTGCGGATCGCGCACGAGATCGTGGAGAAGACGCCCGAGCCGGAGCTGCTCGCGCTCGTCGGGATCCATCGCCGCGGCGCCTTCCTCGCCGCCCGCCTGAAGGACCAGCTCGACGAGCTGCTCGCCGCCGACGTCCCGCTCGGCGACATCGACATCGCCTTCTACCGCGACGACCTCCGCAGCCGCTCCGGCGCGCCCGTCGTCCACGCCAGCCACGTCGACTTCGACGTCGACGGGCGCACGATCGTCATCGTCGACGACGTCCTCTACACCGGCCGCACGGTGCGCGCCGCGATCGAGGCGCTCTTCGACTACGGCCGCCCCGGGCGCATCCAGCTCGCCGTCCTCGCGGACCGCGGCCACCGCGAGCTGCCGTTCCGCCCCGACTACGTCGGCAAGAACCTCCCGACCTCCAAGCAGGAGCGCGTGAACGTCCGCGTCGAGGAGCTCGACGGGGTCGACGAGGTCGCCATCACGGAGCTCCAGGAGGTCGCCGCATGAGGCACCTGCTGTCGATCGCCGATCTGACGCGCGAGGACATCGAGCGCATCCTGGACCGCGCCGCCGCCTTCGAGCAGATCGCCGACCGCGAGGTCAAGAAGGTCCCGGCGCTGCGCGGGCGCACCGTCCTGAACCTCTTCTACGAGGCGTCCACGCGGACGCGCTCGTCCTTCGAGCTCGCGGCCAAGCGCCTGAGCGCCGACGTCGTGAACTTCGCGGCCAGCGGCTCGAGCGTCGAGAAGGGCGAGTCGCTGAAGGACACCGTCCTGACGCTCGGCGCGCACTCGCCCGACGCGATCGTCATCCGCAGCCCGCACGCGGGCGCCGCCGCGCTCGTCGCCGGGTGGACGAGCGCCTCGGTCGTCAACGCCGGGGACGGCAAGCACGAGCACCCGACGCAGGCCCTCCTCGACGTGCACACGCTGCGCTCGAAGCTCGGCGGCATCGACGGGCGCTCGATCTGGATCGTCGGCGACATCGCGCACTCGCGCGTCGCGCGCTCGAACATCCTCGCCTTCCGCGCCATGGGCGCGCACGTCACGCTCGTCGGCCCGCCGACGCTCATGCCGCGCGACATCGAGGCCCTCGGCTGCGACGTGCGCTACGACCTCGACGACCTCCGCGAGGCCGACGTCGTCTACGCCCTGCGCGTGCAGCGCGAGCGCATGGACGGCAAGGAGCTGCCGTCGCTGCGCGAGTACGCCGCCCGCTACCAGATCAACGGCCGCCGCCTGCACCCGCGCCAGGTGCTCATGCACCCCGGCCCGGTGAACCGCGGCGTCGAGCTGTCGGGCGAGGTCGTCGACTCGCCGCAGGCCGTCATCACCATGCAGGTGCGCGCCGGCGTCGTCGTCCGGATGGCGGTGCTCTACGAGCTGCTGGCCGGGACCCGGCTCGACAGCCCGTCGCGGATGCGGGAGCCCCAGCCGGCGTGAGCGCACCGACCCTCACCCGCGCGCCCGCGCGTCCCGCCACGCTGCTCGTCCGCGGCGCGCACGTCGTCGATCCCGTCGCGCGCATCGACGCGCTGCACGACGTCCTCATCCGCGACGGGGAGATCGCCGAGATCGGCGCGCCCGGTCGGCTCGACGCCGGCCCCGGCGCCGAGGTGGTCGACGGGACGGGCAAGCACCTGCTGCCCGCGTTCGTCGACCCGCACGTGCACCTGCGCACCCCCGGCCAGGAGCACAAGGAGGACCTCGAGACGGGCACCCGCGCCGCCGCCGCGGGCGGCTTCTGCGCGATCCTCGGGATGGCCAACACGGACCCCGTCGTCGACACCGCGCCGATCCTCGGCGCCCTGCTCGAGGCGGCGGCCCGCGACGCGCGCATCCCGGTCGGCTTCATGGCGTGCGTCACGCGCGGGATGGACGGCCAGGACCTCACCGAGATGGCCGAGCTGGCGGACGTCGGCGCGTTCGGGTTCACCGACGACGGCCGCCCGATCGCCGACGCCGGCGTCATGCGTCGCGCGCTGCAGTACCAGCGCCTCGCCGGCCGCGTCATCGCGCTGCACGAGGAGGACATGTCGCTGTCCGGCTCGGGCGCGATGCACGAGGGCGCGGTCAGCGCCCGCCTCGGCGTCGCGGGGATCCCGAGCGTCTCGGAGTCCACGCTCGTCGCGCGCGACTGCCTCCTCGCCGGCTACGAGGCCGCCCGCATCCACCTGCAGCACCTGAGCTGCGTCGCCTCCGTCGAGGCGGTCGCCGCCGCGAAGGCCTCCGGCGTGCAGGTGACGTGCGAGGCCAGCCCGCACCACCTCACGCTCACCGACGAGGACGTGGCCGGCCTCGACACGCGCATGAAGATGAACCCGCCGTTGCGCACCGAGACGGACCGCAAGGCGCTCATCGACGGCCTGCGCGACGGGACGATCGACTGCATCGCCACCGACCACGCCCCGCACGCGCGCGACGAGAAGGAGGTCGCCTTCGAGCAGGCGCCGATGGGCACCACCGGGCCTGGAGACCTCCTTCGCCGCGGTGTACACCGAGCTCGTGCTCGGCGGCCTGCTCGGGCTGGACGTCCTCATCGACCGCCTGTGCTGCGGCGGCGTCCCGTTCGGCATCCCGCAGACCACGATCGCGACGGGGCAGCCCGCGAACGTGACGCTCGTCGACCTGCAGCGCAGGTGGGTCGTGGGCGAGAACGGCTACGAGAGCCGCTCGGAGAACTGCTGCTTCGCGGGCCGCGAGCTGCAGGGCAAGGTCCTGCTCACCGTCGCCGCCGGTGCCGTCGCCTACCGCGAGCGGGCCTTCTCGCTCACCGCCGCCACATGACCGCCTACGTGCTCCTCGAGGACGGGACGCGCTTCGACGGCGACGCCGTCGGTGCGGACGCGCACGCCGTGGGGGAGGTCGTCTTCACGACCGGCATGAGCGGCTACCAGGAGTCGATGACCGACCCCTCCTTCGCCGGCCAGCTCATCACGTTCACGTACCCGCACATCGGCAACTACGGCGTGCGGGCGGCGGCGATGGAGTCCGACCGGCCCTGGGCCCGCGCGGCGATCATGCGCGAGGCCAACGACACCGACGACGCGCCGGGCGCAGAGGACGGCTGGCTGCGCTGGCTGCGGGCCAACGGCATCCCGGCGATCACCGGCGTCGACACGCGGTCGCTCGTCCTGCACATCCGCGACGAGGGCGCGATGCGCGGCGGCGTGTTCCCGGGCGCGATGCCCGAGACGCAGGCGCGCGAGCTCATCGAGGCCGAGCCGTCGATGGTGGGGCGCGACCTCGTGCAGGACGTCACGCCCCGCGAGCTCACGATCCACGGCGAGGGCGACGGACCCCGGATCGTCGCCATCGACACCGGCATCAAGGGCTCGATCGTGCGCAACTTCACCGAGCGCGGCGCGATCGTCGAGCTGCACCCGGCGCGCACGAGCGCGCAGGAGCTCCTGGCCCGCGGCGGCGACGCGATCTTCCTGGCCAACGGCCCGGGCGACCCCGCCGCGCTCGGCTACGTCGTCGACACGCTGCGCCAGCTCGTCGGCAGGCAGCCGACGTTCGGCATCTGCCTCGGCCACCAGCTCCTGTGCCGGGCGGTGGGGCTCGACACCTTCAAGCTCCCGTTCGGCCACCGCGGCGGCAACCACCCCGTCAAGGACCTGGAGACCGGTCGCATCGAGATCACGTCGCAGAACCACGGCTTCGCGGTCCTCGGGCCGAACGGCGAGCAGCGCATCGAGGCCGACGAGGCCGTGCGCTGGACGACCGACTTCGGCGAGGCGCGCCTCAGCCACGTGAACCTCTACGACCGGACCGTCGAGGGCCTCACGCTGCTCGACGTCGCCGGCGGCACCGTGCAGTACCACCCCGAGGCGGGCCCGGGCCCGAACGACTCCCTGTACCTCTTCGACCGCTTCCTGGAGGCCATCCGTGCCGCGGCGTGACGACCTCCGCAGGATCATGATCCTGGGCTCCGGCCCGATCGTCATCGGCCAGGCGGCCGAGTTCGACTACTCCGGCGTGCAGGCCTGCAAGGTCCTGCGCGAGGAGGGCTACGAGGTCGTGCTCGTCAACTCCAACCCGGCGACGATCATGACCGACCCCGAGTTCGCCGACGCGACCTACGTCGAGCCGCTGCGCCCGGACGTCGTCAGGCAGATCATCGAGAAGGAGCGGCCCGACGCGCTCCTGCCGACGCTCGGCGGTCAGACCGCGCTGAACATCGCGATGGACCTCGACCGCAGCGGCGTGCTCGAGGAGCTCGGCGTGGAGCTCATCGGCGCGAAGGGGGACGCGATCGAGCGCGCGGAGGACCGCGACATCTTCCGCCAGCACGATGGAGGAGGCCGGCCTGCGCGTCCCGCGCAGCGCGATCGCCCACACGCTCGCCGAGGCGGAGGACGCGCTCATCGACCTCGGGCTGCCCATCGTCGTGCGTCCCGCCTACACGCTCGGCGGTCGCGGCGGCGGCATCGCGCGCACGCCCGACGAGTTCCGCCGCATCGTCGCGCAGGGCATCGACGCGTCGCCGATCTCGCAGGTGCTGCTCGACGAGTCGGTGCTCGGCTGGGGCGAGTTCGAGCTCGAGGTCATGCGCGACCACAACGACAACGTCGTGATCGTCTGTTCGATCGAGAACATCGATCCGATGGGCGTGCACACGGGCGACTCGGTCACGGTCGCGCCGCAGCAGACGCTCCCCGACCGGCTCTACCAGAAGCTGCGCGACCAGGCGATCGCGGTGATCCGCGCGGTCGGCGTGGAGACCGGCGGCTCCAACGTCCAGTTCGCGGTCAACCCGGCGACCGAGGAGGTCGTCGTCATCGAGATGAACCCGCGCGTGTCGCGCTCCAGCGCGCTCGCGTCGAAGGCCACCGGGTTCCCGATCGCGAAGATCGCCGCGAAGCTCGCGGTGGGCTACGCGCTCGAGGAGATCGACAACGACATCACGAAGCTGACGCCGGCGTCGTTCGAGCCGACGATCGACTACGTCGTCGTCAAGTGGCCGCGGTTCGCCTTCGAGAAGTTCGCCGGCGCCGACGAGGGCCTGACGACCCACATGAAGTCGGTGGGGGAGGCCATGGCGATCGGGCGGACGTTCAAGCAGGCCTTCGCCAAGGCGATGCGCTCGCGTGAGCTCGACGCGCCGGTGAACACGACCGAGGACGACCTGCTGACCCGCCTGGAGATCCCCTCGTGGGATCGCTACGACGTGCTGCAGGAGGCGTTCCGCCGCGGCGCGACGCCGGCCGAGGTCCACGCGCGCACGTCGATCGACCTGTGGTTCCTCCGCGAGCTGCAGTCGCTCGCGCTGGACCCCGACGAGCCGTTCCGCGGCGAGCGCGTCTACCGCTCGGTCGACACCTGCGCCGCGGAGTTCCCGGCCAGCACGCCGTACTTCTACTCCGGGTGGGAGCGCAGCGGCGCTCGCCACGAGGTGCGCCGCGGCGACCGCCCGTCGGTCGTGATCCTCGGCTCGGGGCCCAACCGCATCGGCCAGGGGATCGAGTTCGACTACTGCTGCGTGCACGCCGCGATGACCGTCCGCGCGTCGGGCCGCGACGCGGTGATGGTCAACTGCAACCCCGAGACGGTCTCGACCGACTACGACACCTCCGACCGCCTGTACTTCGAGCCGCTCACGCTCGAGGACGTCCTCGCGGTCGTCGAGGTCGAAGAGCCGGAGGGCGTCATCGTCCAGTTCGGCGGCCAGACGCCGCTCAAGCTCGCGGCGGGCCTGCAGGATGCGGGCGTGCCGGTGCTCGGCACCTCCGTCGACGCGATCGACCTGGCCGAGGACCGCGGGCGCTTCGGCGACCTGCTGGACCGGCTGGGGCTGCGCGCCCCGCGGTGGGCGACGGCGCACTCCGTCGAGGGCGCGATCGAGGCCAGCGAGCAGGTCGGCTTCCCGCTGCTCGTGCGGCCGAGCTACGTCCTCGGCGGCCGGGCGATGGAGATCGTGTACTCCACCGACGGCCTGCACGACTACCTCGCGCGCACCGGCAACGGCCGGGCCCGGGAGATCTTCCTGGACCGGTTCCTGGAGAACGCGATCGAGGTCGACGTCGACGCGCTCTGCGACGGCGAAGCGGTCTGGATCGGCGGCATCATGCAGCACGTCGAGGAGGCCGGCGTGCACTCCGGCGACAGCGCCTGCGTCCTGCCGCCGCACTCGCTCGGCCGCGAGATGCTCGACGAGATCCGCCGGGCGACGGAGGGCCTCGCGAAGGCGCTGGGCGTCGTCGGCCTCGTCAACGTCCAGTACGCCGTCGCCGACGGAGCGCTGCACGTCATCGAGGCCAACCCGCGCGCCTCGCGGACGGTGCCGTTCGTCTCCAAGGCGATCGGGGTGCCGCTCGCGAAGATGGCCTGCAGGCTCATGCTCGGCGAGCGGCTGGAGGACCTCGACCTGCCCGCCGACCCGATGCGCGGCGGGCACGTCTCCGTGAAGGAGGCCGTCCTGCCGTTCGACCGCTTCGCCGGCTCGGACGCGGTGCTCGGCCCGGAGATGCGCTCCACCGGCGAGGTCATGGGCATCGCGCTGGACTTCCCGACGGCGTTCGCGAAGGCGCAGGCGGCGGCCGGCTCGCACCTGCCGACCGAGGGCACCGTGTTCATCACGGTGACCGACTCCGACAAGCCGGGCGCCGGCGGCCTCGCCGTCCTCTTCAGCGACCTGGGCTTCCGCATCGTCGCGACGCAGGGCACGGCGGACGCCATCCGGGGGATGGGGGTCCGCGTCGACGAGGTCCTGCAGAAGATCGGCGACGGCTCCCCGAACGTCGTCGACGGGATCGAGCGCGGAGAGGTCGATCTGGTCATCAACACGCCGACCGGCTCCGGCGCGCGCACCGACGGATGGGAGATCCGGCGGGCCGCCGTCGCGCGCGGCATCCCGTGCATCACGACCCTCGCCGGAGGCATGGCCGCGGCCCGCGCGATCGCCGCGGGGCGGACGCGGGAGCCCGGTGTCCTGTCGCTCCAGGAGATCCATCGGGAGCGACTCGAGGTATGACCGGCGCCCACAACACTCGTCCCAGCGTCGAGGTCCAAGGAAATCCCTGCAAATAGGGCATTTCGCCTCGACCTGTCTCGATTCCCCTCAAGCTCAGGTGGAGGTCGAGCCATTTTGCGGCCTTGGGGGGTTGTTCGGGCACTGTGAGTATGTAGACTCGCCGTCCCGGTGCCGCCCGCCCCGAACACCGCCACCAAGCCGCCCGCAGCGCCCGAGCGCTCACTGGCCCAACGCATGGATGCGCTCCAGCGCGCGAACGAGATCCGTTCGAAGCGTGCGCAGCTCAAGCGCGACCTGAAGGGGTCGCGCACGTCCATCCACCAGCTCCTGCTCGATCCGCCGGAGTGGGTCGAGACCGCCAAGGTCTTCGACATGCTCCTCGCGGTCCCGAAGTACGGGCGCGTGAAGGTCAACAAGATCCTGGCCCAGTGCCGGATCTCGCCGAGCAAGACGATCGGCGGGCTCTCCCAGCGGCAGCGCACGGAGCTCGTCCAGCTCCTCCGCCGATAGCGGGCGCGGTCGTCATCACCGGCCCCTCGGGGGTCGGGAAGGGCACGCTGATCCGGAGCCTGCTGGACCGGATCCCCGACCTGGGGCTCGCGGTGTCCGCCACGACGCGCCGTCCGCGGCCGGGCGAGACGCACGGCGTCGACTACTGGTTCCTCTCCGACGAGGAGTTCGACGAGCGCGTACGCGCCGGGGAGTTCGTCGAGCACGCCGAGTACTCGGGTCGTCGCTACGGAACCCTCAGGTCGGAGCTCGAGACTCGCGGATCGGCCGGCCGGCCGGTCGTGCTGGAGATCGAGGTGCAGGGCGCGCGGCAGGTCAGGGCCGCGATGCCGGAGATGGTCCAGGTCTTCATCGCGCCGCCCTCGCGCGACGCGCTGCGCGCGCGACTCATCGGTCGCGGCACCGACGACCCCGATCAGGTCGAGCGCCGGCTCGCGACCGCCGAGCGCGAGCTGGAGGCGCAGGGCGAGTTCACGCGCGTGGTGATCAACGACCGCCTGGAGGACGCCGTGGACGAGCTCGAGGCGATCGTGCGCAGCGCGATCTGAGCCGGCCGGAAAGCCCGGTAGAATCCTGGGAATGATCTCTCCCCGTATCGATCGTCTGCTCACCCAGGTGGACTCCAACTACGCCTCGGTGATCGTGGCCGCCAAGCGCGCCCGGCAGATCAACTCGTACTACCACAACCTCGGGGAGGGGACGTTCGACGAGTTCCCGCCGCCCATGGTGGACTCGGCGTCCAAGAACTACCTGACGATCGCTCTCGAGGAAGTCGCCGAGGGCAAGCTGAAGTACCACTACCGCTAGGTCCACGGCGACCGGACCCAGGGCGATGGCGCGCATCCTCCTGGGGGTCACCGGCGGGATCGCGGCCTACAAGGCGCTGGAGCTCGTCCGTCTCGCGACGGGCGCGGGCCACGCGGTCCGCGTCGTCCAGACGCCGGCGAGCCTCGACTTCGTCGGCGCGGCGTCCTTCGCCGCGATCACCGGCGCGCCGGTGCTGACCGACGAGCTGGAGCGCGACCCGGCCCGCGGGGCGTTCCCCGACCAGGCGCCGCCCGACCACGACCCGCTGAGCCACCTCGAGCTCGTCGCCAACGCCGACGTGCTCGTCGTCGCGCCCGCGTCGGCCAACACGATCGCCAAGCTCGCGGCGGGGCTCGCCGACAACCTCCTGACGACGGCCGCGCTCGCCGCGACCTGCCCGGTGCTCGTCGCGCCCGCGATGAACGACCGGATGTGGGCGCACGCGGCCACGCGCGCGAACGTCGCGCTGCTGCGCGAGCGGGGCGTCGAGGTCATGGAGCCCGGCGTCGGGCGGCTCGGGTCGATCGGCGAGCACGGCGCCGGCCGGCTGCCCGAGCCTCCGGAGATCCTCGCCGCGACCGAGGGCCTGCTGCGCCCCGGTGGCGGCGTCCTCGACGGCCTGCGCGTGCTCGTGACCGCCGGCGGGACGCGCGAGCCGATCGACGCGGTCCGCTACATCGGCAACCGCTCCTCGGGACGGATGGGGTTCGCGGTCGCGCACGAGGCCGCCGCGCTCGGCGCCGACGTCGTGGTGGTCGCGGCGAACGTCGACCTGCCCCGGATCGGCGGGGTCCGCTACGTCGACGTGTCGACCGCCGCGGAGCTGCAGGCGGCGTGCGAGGAAGGATTCGGCTCCTGCGACGTCCTCGTGATGGCAGCCGCAGTCGTCGATTTCCGTCCCGCGCACGTACACGAGGGCAAGATGAAGAAGACGGGCGATCAGGAGGACCTGCACGTCAGCCTCGAGCGGACGCCGGACATCCTCGCCGGCCTCGCCGGGCGCAAGCGCCCGGGGCAGACGGTCGTCGGCTTCGCAGCCGAGCACGGACAGGGCGCGCTGGGGTACGGTCGCGAGAAGCTGGCACGGAAAGGGCTGGACGCCATCGTGGTCAACGACGTGGGTCAGGCGGGCATCGGGTTCGACGCCGCCGACAACGAGGTGACGGTCATCACCGCCGACGGTGAGCAGCACGTGCCGCGGGCCGCCAAGTCCGAGGTCGCACGAGCGGTCCTCGCCGAGGTGCGGCGACTCAGAGCCGCGGGTACCCCGGCATAGCTATGGAGGGTCGAGTGGAGAGCACGGAGGCGGAGCAGCCGCGGGTCACCGGAGAGGAGATCGATGCGGCTGTCGAGCTCGGCCGGCGGATCACCCGGAACATCGAGACCAGCGTCGAGGTGCGCGGGGAGGTCGTCTCCGACCTCGTCGTCGCGCTCCTCGCCGAGGGGCACGTCCTCATCGAGGACCTCCCGGGCGTGGGCAAGACGACGCTCGCCCGCTCGCTCGCCCGGTCGCTCGATCTCGAGTTCGCGCGCGTGCAGTGCACCGCGGACCTCCTGCCCGCCGACGTCGTCGGCGTGAACGTCTTCAACCGGCGCGAGGACCGCTTCGAGTTCCGGCCGGGCCCGATCTTCGCCAACGTCGTGCTCGTCGACGAGATCAACCGCGCGTCGCCCAAGACGCAGTCCGGTCTGCTCGAGTGCATGCAGGAGCGCCGCGTCACCGTCGACGTCCACACGCACGAGCTCGCGCGCCCGTTCGTCGTGCTCGCGACGCAGAACCCGGTCGAGTTCGAGGGCACGTACCCGCTGCCGGAGGCCCAGGTCGACCGGTTCACCATGCGCCTGTCGCTCGGCTACCCCTCGGCAGCAGGCGAGGCCGACATGCTGGCCGCGCACGAGCACGGCGACCGCGTCGCGGCGCTCGAGCCCGTGGCCGACGCCCCGTCGCTGCTCGCCGCGCAGGACGCGACGCTCCGCGTGCACGCCTCGGCGGCGCTGCGCCAGTACGTCGTCTCGCTGCTCGGGCGCACGCGGTCGGACCCTCGCGTCGAGCTCGGCGCAAGCCCACGCGCCGGCCTCATGCTGCTGCGCGCCGCGAAGGCCCGGGCGCTCCTGCAGGGCCGCGACCACGCACTGCCCGACGACGTGCAGCACCTCGCCGAGGCGGTGCTGTCGCACCGCCTCGTGCTCACGCCCGAGGCACTCGACCTGACCGGCGACAAGGTGGTCGCCGACGCAGTCGCGGCGACCCCTGCGATGTGAGCTGAGCCGCCCATGCGCGGAGCACGCGACACCGGTCTCCTCGCACTCGCGTTGGGGCTGGCCGCCGCCCTGTTCGATGCGGAGCCGCTCTGGGTCCCCGCCGTCGCCCTCGCGCTGCTCGCCGGCGGCGCGGCGGCGTGGGTCGCGCTCGGCTCGCGCGGGCTGCGCGTCCGCCGCACGCTCAGCGCGCGGCGCGTGATCGAGGACGAGCCCCTCGAGGTGACGCTCGACATCCGCGCGGGGACGCTGCCCCTGCCGACCGGTCGCCTCGTCGACCCGCTGCTCGACGCGCCGGTCGCGCTGGCGACCGGGCGCCGCCGGTCGCGCATCCGCATCGACGCGCGGTTCTCGCGCCGTGGCCGTCGCACGCTGGAGGCGCCGAAGATCGTGGTCTCCGACCCGCTGTCGCTCGCCACCCGCACCGTGCAGCTGCCGCCGGAGACGGGGGAGGACGAGGTGCTCGTGCTGCCGCGCATCGAGCGGGTCCAGGCCCCCGGCGACGGCGACGACAACCGCGCGCGCTCGAGCGGACGCGAGGTCGCGACCGCCGAGGTCGACATGGACGGCCTGCGCCCGCTGCGCGAGGGCACGTCCGCCGCGCGCATCTACTGGCCCGCGGTCGCGCGGGGTGCCGAGCCGATGGAGCGCAAGCTCGCGGGGGAGGGCGACGGGCGCCCCCTCATCGTGCTGGACCCGCGCGGCGCCTCCGAGCCCGAGGACCTCGACGCCGCCGTGCGTGCCGCCGCGTCGCTCACCGTGCACCTCGCGCGCACGGGCGGCTGCTCGCTGCTGCTGCCCGGCGACAAGCGCCCCACGGCGGTCGACCCGACGCTCTCCGGCTGGCCGCACCTGCACGCCCGGCTGGCCGTCGTCCCCGAGAACGGCCGTCCGCTGCTCGCCGGGCTGACCGGGCGCCGCGGTGACGTCATCTACGTCAGCGCACGCATCCGGTCGACGCCCCCGGCCGGCATGGGGACCGCTGCGGGCGCGCGCATGCTCGTCGTGCCGCGCGGGCTCGCGGGGCGCCGCGCGTCGTTCTCCGTGGCCGGGTGCCACGGGTATGCGCTCGAGCGATCGCGCGCCAGCCGCAGACCGACGGTCGGAGCCGGTTCGCCATGACCGCGACCGCGCGTGGAGGGCTTCCCCGCCCACGCGCGCGGGCGGGATACGCCGCGCCGCTCATGCCGCCGGCGTGGGCGCGGCTCGTCGGCTTCGCACCGCTCGTCGTCTTCTGCGCCTGCATGTGGGCCCGCACGCTCCAGCCGGCTCGCCTCACCGAGATGCTCGCGGCGGCGGGCGTCGCGATCGCCGCGTCCGTCGCGCTGCTCGCCGTCCGCGGCAGGTGGCGCTACGCGGTGCTCGTCGCCGCCGTCGCGGGGGCGCTGCTCGCAGCAGGTGTCGCACCGCGGCTGCTGTTCCCCGGGCACTGGGACGAGCTGGCCGCGGGCCTGGGCGGCGCCATCGGCGACCTGCCGACGACGAACGTGCCGTACCGGGGCTCGGACGCCTGGTCGATCACCGTGCTGCTGCTCATCGGCGGGCTGCTCGGGGTCCTCGCCGCGTGGCTCGCGTTCGCGCAGCGCCGCTCGGGCGGCCTGCGCGGCCCGCTGCCCGCCGCGGTCGCGCTCGGCGTCCTGTTCACCGTCCCGGCCGTGCAGGTCGAGGGTGGGCACCCCTGGCTGCAGGGGATCGCGCTCGCGGTCCTGCTGTGCGCGTTCCTCCGCCTCGAGCGCGTCGAGCGCCACGGCGCGGTCACGGCGCTGGCGGTCGTCGTGGTCGCCGGGCTCGCCGCCGTCGTCGCGGCGCCGCGGCTCGACATCGGCCGGCCCCTGCTCGACCCGGAGGCGCTGGCCAACGCGCTGGCCCCCGACCGCGGCCTGCAGTTCGCGTGGAACCACGACTACGGCGCGCTGCGCTGGCCGCGGACCGGCCGCGAGGTGCTGCGCATCAAGGCGGGGACGGCCAGCTACTGGAAGGTCGAGAACCTCGCGCGCTTCGACGGGGTGCGCTGGGTGGCGCCCCGCGAGCTCGGCCCGACCGAGCAGGAGGCGAGCATGGTCGCCTCGCAGCGCGACTGGCGCTCGGAGATCCACGTGCGCGTCCGCGCGTTCAGCAGCCGCCTGTTCGTCGGTGCCGGGACGACCCTCGCGATCAGCTCCTCGCCGCGGACCCCGATCCGCAACGCGCCGGGCACGTTCCGCACCGGCCCGCGGCCGCTGCACGAGGGCCAGAGCTACGACGCCGTCGTGTGGAACCCGCGGCCGACGAAGCGCCAGCTGCGCGGCGCGAAGGGCGAGCTGCCCGCGTGGACGTGGCCGTACCTGCGCATCGACCTCCCGCGCGCGCAGGGCGGCCCGATGCTGCGCCCGCCCCGCGGCAGCGTCCTGCGGTCGCCCCAGACGGCGCAGGTGTCGTTCCCCGGCTACGCGATCGACAGCCCGCCGTTCGTCGACTCGCGGTGGCCCGGGCAGGCGCCGGTGGAGGTCGAGGACGTCCTGCGCCGCTCCGCCTACGGCGGCGTGTACCGCCTCGCGGAGCAGCTCCGGGAGGGGACGACGACGCCGTACGAGTACGTGCGGCGCGTGCTCGACCACCTCGCCCACGGCGGCTACCGGTACTCGGAGGAGCCGCCGCCCAGCGCCGTCCCGCTCGCGTCGTTCCTGCTCGGCGACAAGCAGGGCTACTGCCAGCAGTTCTCCGGGGCGATGGCGCTCCTGCTGCGGATGGAGGGCGTCCCCGCGCGCGTCGCGACCGGCTTCTCCCCGGGCACGACCGACCGCGACACCGACGAGTTCGTCGTGCGCGACACCGACGCGCACTCCTGGGTCGAGGCGTACATCGCGCCGTACGGCTGGGTCACCTTCGACCCGACGCCGCCGGTCGGCCCGGCGCGGCTGAACGCCGGCATCGGCTCTGCCGCCAGCGCCTACGCGCTGGCGGCGCCCGCAGGCGTGCTCGGCGCCGGCGAGCGCGTCGGCGACCGCAACCCAGGCGGCGGGAAGGTGGACGACGGCTCGCCGCTGCTGTGGATCCTCGCCGGCGTCCTCGCGCTCGTCCTCGCCGTGACGGCCGCGCTGCTCGTGCGCAGGCGGCGGCGCGGTCCGCCGCCGCCGGACTCCGCCGTCGCCGAGCTGCTCGCCGCGCTGGAGGGGACCGGCCGGACGACCACCGGCGGGCTGACCCTGCAGACGATGCAGCGCCGCTACCGCGGCACGCCCGCCGAGCCGTACCTGCGGGCGCTGGAGGCGGCCCGGTTCGGCGGGTCCGACGTCACGCCGACGCCCGCGATGCGCTCGGCGATGCGCCGGGAACTGGTGCTCGGGCTCGGCCCCGCGGCGCGCTTCGGCGCGTGGCGTGCGATCCCGCCCGTGCGCATCCGGACCAGCCGGCCACGCAGCACCTACCCTGACGCTCGATGACGCGGCCCCGAGCACGGCTCATCGCCTTCTTCGCGCTGGTGTCGTTCGGGGCACTGCAGTGGATCAGGCTCCTCGACCCCGCGCCCGTCGGGCGGACGATCTGGTTCCTGCTCGCCGCCGTGGTGGCCGGGCTGGGCCTGCGCTGGTGCAACCGCCTCGAGCGTCGCGCGCGCTGGGGGGCGACCGCCGGCATCTCCTTCCTGCTCGTGATCGTGGGGCTGCTGCTGGCGGGCATCCCGTTCTCGCTCGTCGAGCCGCGCGGCTGGGGCGATCTCGTGTCCGGTCTGAGCCAGGGCATCGAGACGCTCCCGTCGATGCGCATCCCGTACCGCGGCGCGGAGCCCTGGGCGCACGACACGCTCGTCTTCATCGGGTACCTGCTCGTGGCGCTCGCGACGGTCCTCGCCTGCCTGCCGCGCGGCGACGCGCGCCCCGGCGTCCCGCTCGCGGCCGCGGTCGTCGTCGGCGTGCTCGTCGGGGTGCCGTCGGTCTCGCTCGAGAGCAGCTCGCCGGTGCTCGTCGGCCTCGTCTTCACGGCGCTGCTCGTCGCCTACCTGCGCGTCGACCGCATCCGGCGCGACGCGATGGTGTGGGCGGGCGCGACCGTCGCGGGCGTCCTGCTCGCGGCCCTCGTGCTGGCGCCGCGCGTCGACGCGGACCGCCCGCTCATCGACTACGAGGCGATCGCGCGCTCGGTGTCCAAGACGGACGGGGCGAGCTTCAACTGGTCGCACGGCTACGGCCCGCTGAACTGGCCGCGGACCGGTCGCGAGCTGCTGCGCATCAAGACCGATCGCGCGGCGTACTGGAAGGCGACGAACCTCGTCGAGTTCGACGGCGTCCGCTGGACCACCGGCGGCGACCGCTGGCTGCCGAGCGTCGACTCCTCCGAGGTGCCCGACGAGCGCGACTCCTGGCGCCAGCGGATCCTCGTCACGGTCCGCGGCCTGCGCACGACGCAGGTCATCGGCGCGGGGACCACGCTGTCGGTGGCGAACTCGCCCCGGCCCGTGCGCGAATCCGGCCCCGGGCGCTTCGAGACCGTGGGCGACCCGCTCACCTCCGGCCAGGCCTACACGGCCGAGGTGTACGTGCCGGCACCGAACCGCCGTGCCCTGGCCGACGCGCCGACGATCTACCCGCCCTCCAGCCAGGCGTACCTGAGCATGGAGCTGCCGACGCAGGTCGGCGGCCCGCAGTCGGTCGACGGGACCGCGAGCTTCCCGGGCTCGCGCTACTCCCCGCGGGTCCGGTTCTCGCCCTGGGGGTCGGGCCAGGGACCCGCGCTGGACCTCCCGCCGTTCCGCCGCGACGCGGGCGACGGCACCGCGGCCCTGGAGGCCTCGCGCTACGCGCGCACGTGGGCGCTGAGCCAGCAGCTGAAGGCCGCGGCGACGACGCCGGCGGCGTACGTCCGCCGCGTCCAGGAGTACCTCTCGGACGGCTTCGGCTACACGGAGACGCCGCAGGGCTCCGACATCCCGCTCGACACGTTCCTGTTCGAGGAGAAGGCCGGCTACTGCCAGCAGTTCTCCGGGGCGATGGCGCTCCTGCTGCGCATGGCGGGCATCCCGGCACGGATCGCCGCCGGCTTCTCACCGGGCACCCGCGACGACAAGCGCGGCGAGATGGTCGTCCGCGACGTCGACGCGCACTCGTGGGTCGAGGCCTACTTCCCCGACATCGGGTGGGTCACCTTCGATCCGACGCCGGCGGACTCGCCCGCCCGCGGCCGCGACGCCGAGGAGGAGGCCGCCGCCGACGCCGGCGCGGACACCACGGACGCACCGACGCCCGCCGTCTCCGAGGGTCGCCAGTTCCCGGGCGGCCCCACGGCCGGCGACGACGCGACGATCACCGACGACGCCGACGGCGGCTGGAGCCCGCCGCTGCTGCTGGTGATCGCCGTCCTCCTCGCGGTCGGCGGCGGCGGCACGGCGCTGTGGATGCGCGCGCGTCGCGTGCGTCGTGTGCGCGAGGCGTCCCCCGGCGATCCGACCGCCCTCGCCATCGACGAGCTGCACCGCGCGCTGCGGCGCAGCGGCCGGCGCGTCGGCCCGGACACGACGCTGCACGGACTCGCGACGCGCTTCGCCGGGACCGGGGCGGAGGGATACCTGCGCCAGCTGGCCACGACGCGCTACGGCGCGACGCCGCGCGAGCCCGACCGCTCGGCGCGCGCCGGGCTCCGGCGTGCGCTCGCCGTCGGCGCCGGGCCCCTCGGCCGGATCCGCAGCCTGTGGGCGCTGCCGCCCTCGCCGCCGTCTCTGCGCAGGTTGCGAGAACGACGCCGCGACGCTTCCTGAGAGCGCTGGCGATCGCCGGAACCGCGCCTATCATGGGGTGGGATGGACAACGTCTACGACCTCTTCCAGGCGGGGACGAAGCTGCTCGAGGAGGGCGATTACCACGCCGCCGCAGTGCCCCTGAGGCGGGCCGCGGACCTCGCTCCGGACAAGACCTCGATCCGCGAGGCGCTCGGCCGGGCGCTCTTTCGAACGCAGCAGTACGAGGCCGCGGCCGCGGAGTTCGAGGCCGTCGTCGAGCACGCCCCGACGAACGACTTCGCGCTGTTCTGCCTCGGTCGCTCGCTCCAGCAGCTCGGGCGCCACCGCGAGGCGCGCCATCCGCTCGCGCTGGCCGCCAACCTGCGGCCGGAGCGCACGGACTACAGGCGCTACCGCGACCTCTCCCGCCGCCGGGCGGCCTGAGCCACCGGCTCGGCGCAGCGCGCTATCCTCAGACACGACATCTTCGGACCGGCGGCAGGCCCGCCGGTGACGTACCGGAGCGGGCGAGAGCCCGCTTCTTTCGTGTCAGAGAGGAGGATCGAAACGATGAGCACACACCCCATCCAGCAGGAGATCGAGGAGCGGCTCGCGTCGGCACACCCCGGCGTGGAGGTGCTGTTGGCCGAGGTGGTCGGCGGGGACACCCTGCGGCTCTTCATCGATCATCCCGACGGGGTCACGCTCGCCCTCTGCGAGCAGGTGACACGTGACCTGGTCGAGGTTCGCGAGCGCTATGCGCTCGAGGTCTCCTCGCCCGGCAGCCGGCGCCCGCTGACGAAGCCGGACCACTTCCGCCGCTACCTGGGACGCCGCGCGACAGTGCGTACGCGCGAGCGTCAAGACGACCGCCGCTCGTTCACGGGCGAGTTGGTCGGGGCGTCGGACGACGAGGTGACGATCGCCGCAGACACCGGCGTCGTCACCGTCGCGTACGACGACATCCACCGCAGCAACCTGATCGAGGAGTAACCCGGCATGTCACGCGAGATCCTGGAGGCCATGAGCGGCCTTGCCGCCGAGAAGGGCATCCCAGCGGAGAAGCTGATGGCCGCCCTCGAGGACGCCCTGCTGTCCGCGTACAAGAAGCAGCCGGGCGCGGCGAAGTACGCCCGCGTGGAGGTCGACCGCGAGACCGGCGACTTCCGGGTGATCGAGCTGATCGTGCCCGAGCGCCTCGAGGCCCACCTCATCGTCGAGACGATCGACGAGGGGACCGTGCTCGACCCGGAGACGGGCGAGTACGTCGAGCCGTCGGACCCCGAGATCGACCCCGCGAAGTTCGAGGAGTACAAGGACCAGATCGACGAGCGCGACGTCACGCCCGACGACTTCGGCCGCATCGCCGCGCAGACCGCGAAGCAGGTCATCCTGCAGCGCATCCGCGAGGCCGAGCGCGAGCAGATGTTCGAGGAGTACCGCGACCGCGTCGGCGAGCTGATCACCGGCATCGTCCAGCAGAAGGACGCCCGGTACACGCTCATCCAGCTGCGCGAGCGCGTCGAGGCGCTGCTGCCCAAGTCCGAGCAGGTCGAGGGCGAGCGCTACGAGCACAACCAGCGGATCAAGGCCGTCATCAAGGAGGTCTCTCCCTCCACGAAGGGCCCGTCGATCATCGTGTCGCGGCGCGATCCCGAGCTCATCAAGTCGCTCTTCGAGCTCGAGGTCCCCGAGATCGCCGACGGTCTCGTCGAGATCGAGAACGTCGCCCGCGAGCCCGGCTACCGCTCGAAGATCGCGGTCGTGTCGCACGCCGACGGCGTCGACCCGGTCGGCGCCTGCGTCGGGCCCCGCGGCTCGCGCGTGCGCATGGTCGTCTCCGAGCTGCGCGGCGAGAAGATCGACATCATCCCCTACAACGACGAGCCCGCCCGCTTCGTCGCCAAGGCGCTGAGCCCCGCGCGCGTGCGCGAGGTCCTCGTCGACGACGACGGCAAGCAGGCGACGGTCATCGTGCCGGACGACCAGCTCGCGCTGGCGATCGGCCGCGAGGGGCAGAACGCGCGGCTCGCGGCGCGGCTCACCGGCTGGCGGATCGACATCCGCTCGGAGACCGAGTTCGCCGAGGAGGATCACGGCGAGAGCTACGAGGAGGAGGAGACGTCCGGGCGCTGCGCGGCCGTGCTCTCCAGCGGGCGCCGCTGCCCGAACTCCGCGCTGTCGGGTTCCCGCTACTGCGGCCTGCCGCTGCACCAGGCGCTCTCGACGATCGAGACCGACAACGTGGCCGACCTCGAGGACGCCGGCGACGCCGCCCAGGCCGGCTAGCGCTCGCACCGAGCGCAGGTGCATCGCGTGTGGCGTGCGCTTCGAGAAGCGCGCGCTGCACCGTTTCGCGCTCGACGGTGACCGGGTGGTCGCCGATCCCACGCAGACGCGCCCCGGCCGGGGCGCCTACGTCTGCTCCACCCGCTGTCTCGAGGACGCCATCCGGCGACGCGCGTTCCAGCGTGCATACCGGCGCCCCGTCGTCCTCGACGAAGAACTCCCCACTAGTATCGGACAGTGAATGGCAAAGAAGCGAATCAACGAGCTGGCGCGCGAGCACGACATGCCCGCCAAGGAGGTCATCGAGCGCCTCCGCGCTGCCGGCATCGAGGTGAAGGCCCAGGCCTCCGCGGTCGACGAGAACCAGGCCAAGCGCGCCATCGCCGGCCAGCCCATCGAGGCACCCGAGGCGAAGAACGGCAAGGCTGAGGAAGCGCCGCCGAAGCGCACGGGCCCGCGCGTCCCTCCGCGCAACCAGTCCCAGGGCGATGGCCCGCGCACCGGCAACCGCGGCGGGCAGCCCGCCGGGCAGGGCCCACGCGGCCCGCGCTCGGAGGGCGGGGCACGCCAGGGCGGTGGCTCGGGCACGGGCGCACCTCCGCGCGAAGGCCAGCGCCAGGGCGGCGCTGCCGGCGGCGCCGGAGGCGGCGCAGCTGCCGGTCGTCCCAACCGCGGCGATCTGCGCGGCGAGCGCGCGCCCGGCAACGCGGGCGCCGGTGGCCGGCGACGCGTCGTCATCGACTCCCAGGCATCCCGTCGCGGCCCCGGTGGGCCCGGCGGCCCCGGCGGAGGCCCCCAGGGCCCGCCGCGCCGTCCCCCGCGCGGGACGCGGCCGGCGTCGCCGTGGCACGTACGACGACACGATCACGCCGCTGGACCAGGGCGCGCAGACGCGCACCGACGTCGTCAAGGTCAACTCCGGCTCGACCGTCAAGGACGTCGCCGAGTACCTCGGCGTGCCCGTCCCCGAGATCATCAAGAAGCTCATGGGCATGGGCGAGATGGCGACGCTCACGCAGACGCTGTCCGACGACGCCATCGGGGTCATCGCCGAGGAGTTCGGCAAGGAAGTGGAGATCGTCCACGCCTCCGACGACTCCGAGGCCGAGCCCACGTTCGAGGACTCCGCCGAGGACCTCATCATCCGCCCGCCGGTCGTGACGATCATGGGTCACGTCGACCACGGCAAGACGTCGCTGCTCGACGCGATCCGCGAGACGAAGGTCGCCGCGGGCGAGGCCGGCGGCATCACCCAGCACATCGGCGCCTACCAGGTCGACACGGACGAGCGGACCATCACGTTCCTCGACACCCCGGGCCACGAGGCGTTCACCGCCATGCGTGCCCGCGGCGCGAAGGCCACCGACATCGCCGTGATCGTCGTCGCCGCCGACGACGGCGCGAAGCCGCAGACCGACGAGGCGATCGACCACGCGAAGGCGGCCGAGGTGCCGATCGTCGTCGCGGTCAACAAGATCGACAAGGAGGGCGCGGATCCGGTCCGCGTCCGCACCGAGCTCGCCCAGCGCGGCCTGAACCCGGCCGAGTGGGGTGGCGACACCGAGTTCGTCGACGTCTCGGCCAAGACGCAGCAGGGTCTCGACGACCTCCTCGAGGTCATCGGCGTCGTCGCCGACATCGCCGAGCTCAAGGCGAACCCGGACGCAGAGGCGTCCGGCGTCGTCATCGAGTCCCGCCTGGATCCGGGCCGCGGCCCGGTCGTCACGCTGCTCGTGCAGCGCGGCACCCTGCGCGTCGGGGACGCCCTCGTGGCGGGCTCGACCTGGGGTCGCGTGCGCGCCATGCACGACTACCGCGGCGAGCGGGTCACCGACGCCAAGCCGGGCGACCCGGTCGAGGTGCTCGGGTTCGACGGCGTCCCGGAGGCGGGCGACTTCGCCCGCGTCGTGGAGAACGACCGCACCGCGCGGTCGACCGCCGAGGAGCGCGCGCTCCGCCTGCGCCAGGAGCAGCAGGCGCGGCGCTCGGGCCGCAAGCGGTCCCTGGAGGACGTCTTCAAGGAGATCCGCGCCGGCGAGCTCAAGGAGCTCGACCTGCTCATCAAGGGCGACGTCGCAGGCTCCGTCGAGGCGCTCGAGGACGAGATCGCGAAGCTCCCGCAGGAGGAGGTGGCGGTCAACGTCATCCACTCCGGCGTCGGCGGCATCAACGAGTCCGACGTCATGCTGGCGTCGGCGTCCGAGGCGATCATCATCGGCTTCAACGTGCGGCCCGTCGGGGCGGCGCGCGAGGTGGCCGATCGCGAGGGCGTCGAGATCCGCAACTACTCCGTGATCTACCGGGTCATCGAGGAGCTGCGGGCGGCCATGCAGGGTCTGCTGGAGCCGGAGGAGGTCGAGGAGTCGATGGGCACCGCCGAGGTGCGCCAGACGTTCCGCGCCTCGCGCATCGGCGTCATCGCGGGCTCCTACGTCACCGACGGCATGCTGCGGCGCGGCGCGAGGGTGCGTCTCGTCCGCGACGGCACCGTCGTGTACACCGGCACGATCGGATCGCTGCGGCGCTTCAACGACGACGTGCGCGAGGTCCAGACGGGCTTCGAGTGCGGCGTGGTGCTGCACAACTTCCAGGACGTCAAGGAAGGCGACGTCATCGAGGCCTACGACACGCGTCAGGTCGAGCGCGAGCTCGCGTAGGCGATCGGCTCCCCCGCGGACAAGGCGTACGTCGCTCTCCTGCTCGTCCATCTGCACTTCCCGGACTCCGGCTCCCTGAAGTCCAAGCGCAAGGACCTCGCCTCGGCGAAGGCGCAGCTCAGGACCAGGCTCGGTGTTTCGGTGAGTGAGGTGGCGGGGCAGGACACCTGGCAGCGGGCGACGCTGGCGGTGGCGATCACCGGTGGCTCGGCGAGCTCCGTCCAGGAGCACGCCGACCGCGTGGAGCGCTACGTCGTCGAGCGCTTCCCGGATGGTTCGCGGATCGATCGCACGGTCCGCTCGTTCTCAGAGGTGGATGGTTAGGATGGCCGGTCAGAGGATGCGCCGGGTTGACGAGGCGGTCCGGGAGGTGCTGAGCGAAGCTCTGGGCCACCGCGACCTCAAGGATCCCCGGATCGGCTTCGTGACCGTCACCGACGTGAAGACAAGCGCTGATCTGCGGCACGCACGCGTGTACGTCAGCGTGCTGGGCACGGAGGAGGAGCGCGAGCAGACCCTCGAGGGGCTCCGCTCCGCGCACGGCGTGCTGCAGCGCCGCGTCGCCGGCGAGCTGCGCATGAAGCGCACGCCGACGCTCGAGTTCGAGTACGACCCGACGACCGACCGCGCGATGCGCCTCGAGCAGATCCTCGGCGACGAGGCGCCGGAGTGAACGCCGATCGCGCGGAGATCCTGCGCAAGCTCCGGTCGGAGGACCGCTTCGTGCTCGTCACCCACGAGTCACCCGACGGCGACGCCCTCGGCTCCCTCGTCGGCATGCAGGGGCTCCTGGAGTCGCTCGGCAAGGACTCGATCATGTACGTCTCCGAGCGCGACCTGCCGCTCCCGTACGAGTACGCGTGGCTGGACCTCGACGGCCTGGTGTCGACGCCCCCGGAGGACGCCGACACGCGGACGCTCGTCTTCCTGGACTGCGGGAACCTCGACCGCAACCCGGTCGAGGACCTGCGCGCCAGCGCGACCTGCATCCTCAACGTCGACCACCACCACGACAACACCCGCTTCGCGGACATCAACCACGTCGTGCCGGAGGCATCGAGCACGGCGGAGGTGGTGTGGGACCTCATGCACGACCTCGGCGTGCAGCCGACGCGACGCGTCGCCGAGGGCCTCTACGTCGGCCTCGTGACCGACACCGGGCGCTTCATGTACACGAACACCGGCGTGCGCGCCCACGAGATGGCCGCCGAGCTCGTGGCCGCCGGGGTCAACGTGCACGAGACGTTCCGGCGCCTGTACGAGGGGATGCCCGAGCCCAAGGTGGCGCTGCTGGCACGCGCGCTCGACGTCATGGAGCGCTACGACGGCGGCCGGCTGACGTACGTGATGCTCGGCCTCGACGACTTCGCCCGGACCGGGGCGCAGGAGTCCTACACCGAGGGGATCATCGACCACCTCCGGGCCATCGACGGCACGAAGGTGGCGGCGCTGACGCGGTCGATCCCGCCGCTCGACGGCGGCGTCGGCACGCGCGAAGGTGTCGCTGCGCGCGACGGACGGCGAGGTCGACGTGTCGGCGATCGCCCGTGCGGGCGGCGGCGGCGGGCACCGCCAGGCGGCCGGCTTCACGACGGAGCTGGAGCCCGACGAGATCGTCGCGTTCCTGCGCTCGCAGATCGCGGCGCAGCTCGCCCAGACGGCCCACTGACCCGACGGGCATATCGTCCGGGTCGGTGGACGGGGTGCTCCTCATCGACAAGCAGGCCGGCAAGACGTCGCACGACGTGGTCGCCGCGGTGCGCCGCGCGCTCGGGATCAAGCGCGTCGGGCACGCCGGCACGCTGGATCCGTTCGCGACGGGGCTGCTCCTCGTCCTCGTCGGCCGGGCGACGAGGATCCAGCGCTTCCTGATGGAGCTGCCGAAGACCTACGTGGCGACCGCCCGCCTGGGCGCCGTCTCCACGACCGGCGACCCCGAGGGCGAGATCACCGTCACCGGATCCATGCCGCCCGACCCGCTGCACCTGCCCACGGGTGAGCTGCGTCAGCGGCCGCCCGCGTACTCGGCGGTCCACATCGACGGCGAGCGGGCGTATGCACGCGCCCGGCGCGGCGAGGTCGTCGAGGTGCCGGAGCGCGTCGTGCACGTGCAGCGCTTCGAGCAGCGCTGGCGCCGGGAGGACCGGGCCGAGTTCGAGATCGAGTGCTCCTCGGGGACGTACGTGCGATCGCTCGTCGCCGACCTGGGCGATGCCTACTGCGAGGCGCTGCGGCGGACGGCGATCGGCCCGTTCGACGTCCGCGACGCCGATCCCGGCCACGTCGTCGGGCTCGCCGACGCGCTGCGCTTCATGCCGTCGGTGCGCCTGGACGAGGACGACGCGCGCGCCGCGGTCCACGGCCGGGCGATCCCGGATCCCGGGCAGGCACAGGGCCCCGTGCTGCTGCTCGACGCGGGCGGACCGGTCGCCGTCGCCGTGCCACGGGACGGCACGCTGAAGCCCACCGTAGGCTTTCGCGCATGACGGTCGCCGTGACACGCCTCCAGGACGCCGAGCGCCGCCCGCGGCGCCTCGCCGTGGGGACGTTCGACGGCGTGCACCTCGGGCACCGCGAGGTCATCCGCGGCGCCGACACCGTCGTCACGTTCGACCCGCACCCCGCGGTCGTCCTGCACCCCGAGACCCCGCCGCAGCTGCTGACGTCGCTGGAGCGCAAGGCCGCGCTCATCGGGGGCCTCGGCGTGTCGGAGGTGGTCGTCGTGCCGTTCGACAGCACGTTCGCCGCGCGCTCGGCTGCGGACTTCGCCGACCACGTGCTCGCGGACGCGCTCGGCGCGACCCACGTGTCGGTGGGGGAGAACTTCCACTTCGGCCACCGCGCGACCGGGCGGCCGGCGATGCTCGCCGCCGACGACCGCTTCGAGACGCGCGTCGTCCCGCTGCTGGAGGTCGAGGGCGAGATCGTCTCCTCCAGCCACATCCGGAGCCTCATCGCGGGCGAGGGCGACGTCGCCGCGGGCGGGCGCCTGCTCGGCGAGCCGTTCGGGATGGCCGGCGAGGTGGTGCAGGGCGAGCAGCGCGGGCGGACGATCGGCTACCCGACCGCGAACCTCGTCCCCGATCCCGGCTTCGTCACGCCGGCGTTCGGCGTCTACGCGTGTCTCGCCAACGGCTCGATCCCCGCCGCGGTGAGCATCGGCGTGCGCCCGACCTTCGAGACCCGCCTCGGCGAGCTCGTCGAGGCCTACCTGCTCGACTTCAGCGGCGATCTGTACGGGACGCAGCTCGAGCTGACGTTCCTCGAGCGCCTGCGGGGGGAGCTGGCGTTCAGCGGCGTCGAGGAGCTCGTCGCGCAGATCGAGCGCGACGTCGAGGACACGCGCCGGATCGCGGCCGCTCGCGCTCGCGCTGCCGCCTGACGATGGGGGCAGCATGCTGCTAGCCTGCTCCGCCGCATGCCACTGACGCAGGAGCGCAAGCTCGACATCATCCGCCGGTTCGGCGAGAACGAACACGACACGGGGAGCACCCGTGTCCAGGTGGCGCTGCTGACCGAGCGGATCAACGATCTCACGGAGCACCTGCGCAGCCACCGCAAGGATCACCACTCGCGCCGCGGGCTCCTCATGCTCGTCGGCCAGCGCCGGCGCTTCCTCCGGTACCTCGAGAAGAACGATCTCGAGGCGTACCGCGCGCTGATCCGCGAGCTCGGTCTGCGGCGATAGGGGTGGCGAGGCGACCCGAGCACCGGCGCCTGGGCGAAGGTCGTAAGGGGTCGCCGAAGGCGGGCCCCCCGGTGTCTCCTGATGGCGCCGATCGCGGCCGGCACGAAGGTCCCCGACTTCACGCTGAAGACGGAGGATCTCGAGGACTTCACGCAGGCCGACCTCGAGGGCAAGACGTCCGTCCTCGTCTTCTACCCGGCCGCGTTCAGCCCCGTCTGCACCGACCAGCTGCAGGTCTACGAGGAGGTCGTCGAGGAGCTCCGCGGCCAGGGCGTGGAGATGTACGGCGTCGCCTGCGACGGGCCGTTCGCGCTCAAGGCGTTCCGCGAGAAGCTCAACATCTCGATCCCGCAGCTGTCGGACTTCGAGCCCAAGGGCGCCGTGTCCAAGGCGTTCGGCGCGTACTTCGAGCCGGCGGGCTTCTCGAACCGCTCGATCGTCATCGTCGGCCCCGACGGCGTCGTGACCTGGTCGTACGAGGCGGACTCACCGGGCGACCTGCCCGGCGTCAACCTCATCGTCGACGCGCTCGGCGCTACCGCCTGAGCAGTTCCTCGACCTTCCGCGCGCGGAAGTCGAAGATCGTCTCCAGGTCGCGCCGCACGAGCACGCGGTGCGCGATCTCGCCGAGCGGGCCGTACCCGACCGCGTAGCGCACCGTGTCGCGCATCCGCGTGCCGTCGGGCCCGGACGGGAACAGCTCGTGGGTGTGATGCCAGAGCGCGAACGGACCGCGGACCTGCTGGTCGATGAAGCGGTGCGGAGGATCCCAGTCCTGGATCGACGTCAGCCAGGAGATCGGCACCCCGTGGAGGTGCAGCCGGTAGGTGATGAGCGCGCCGACGCGCATCGTCACCTCGCCGGGCGTGATGACCTCGAAGCGCAGCAGCGGCGGCGTGATCGCCTCGAGGTTGCGGGCGTCGGCGAAGAGGTCGAAGACCTCCGCGGGCGTCCCGGGCAGTTCCTGCTCGCGCTCGAGGGTGTGGATGCGCATCATCCGGTGTACGGATGAGCGACCTCGCAAGCGCACCCCCGCCCGCGCTGCGGGGCGACGACCACGTCCGCGGCCCCGAGGACGGGCCGCTCGTGATCGTCTACGCGGACTTCACGTGCCCGTACTGCGCGGTCGCCCACGAGTGGCTGCGGGCCGCGCCCGTGCGGACGGTGTTCCGGCACTTCGCGCTGAAGGCGAAGCACACCCGCGCCGTCCCGACCGCGCTGGCGGCCGAGGCCGCGGCGATGCAGGGCGCGTTCTGGCCGTTCCACGACGGGCTGTACGACGACCAGGGGCGTCTCGACGACCCTCATCTGTGGGCGCGCGCCGAGGCGCTCGGGCTCGACCTGGATCGCTTCGAGGCCGATCGGCGGGGCGACGAGGCGGCCGCGCGGGTGCGTCGCGACGTCCGGGAGGGCCTGGCGGCGGGGGTCGCCGAGACCCCGACCGCGTTCACCGAGGACGCGGAGAGGCTCCGAATGCTGGGGTATCCTGGGTCTGTTCGAAGTCAAGAGAGCGAAACGGCGCGCCGACCGACGAGCGCGCGAGAAGGGAATTCCCCACGATGAGCAGCACCAACCCGACGACCGTCACGGTCGAGATCGCGGGTACCGAGATCTCGTTCGAGACGGGGAAGGTCGCAAAGCAGGCCTCGGGTTCCGTCGTCGTCCGCCAGGGCGACACCATGGTCCTCTCCACCGCAACGCGCGGCAGCCTGCGCGAAGTCGACTTCCTCCCGCTGACGGTGGATGTCGAGGAGAGGATGTACGCAGCCGGCAAGATCCCCGGCTCCTTCTTCAAGCGCGAGGGTCGTGCAGGGGAGAAGGGCATCCTGACCGCCCGAATGATCGACCGGCCGATCCGGCCGCTGTTCCCCAAGGGCTGGCGGTACGACACGCAGCTCGTGGCGATCCCGATGTCGATCGATCACGTCCACCCGTACGACATCCTGGCCATGAACGGCGCGTCCGCCGCGCTCATGGTCTCCGACATCCCGATCCCCACGCCCGTCGGCGCGGTGCGCATCGGCAAGGTCGAGGGCAACTTCGTCGTCAACCCGCGCGAGGAGGACCTCCTCGACACGACCGAGCTCGACCTGATCGTCGCCGGCACCGAGGACGCGATCCTCATGGTCGAGGCGGGCGCGTCCGAGGTCTCCGAGGCCGAGGTGCTCGACGCCCTCGACATCGCCCACGACGCGATCAAGAAGCTCTGCGCCGCACAGCGCGAGCTGGCCGAGAAGGCCGGCAAGGAGAAGATCGTCTTCGAGGCGCCGAAGGTCGACGAGGGCCTGCTCGAGGCCATCCGCGCCTCGCACGGCGCAGCGCTCGACGCGGCGACGCAGGTCGAGGACAAGCTCGAGCGTCAGGACGCGACGAAGGCCGTCGAGGCCGCCGTCATCGAGGCCCACTCGGGCGACCAGACCTGGGAGGGCTACGCGGAGCAGCGCGGCCGCGTCCAGCAGGCGTTCGACGCCCTCGAGAAGGCGACCGTGCGCCAGCGCATCGCGGTCCACAAGAAGCGCCCGGACGGCCGCGCGGAGAACGAGATCCGCCCGATCGACATCGAGGTGTCCTACGCACCGCGCACGCACGGCTCCGCGCTCTTCACGCGTGGCCAGACGCAGGCGCTCAGCGTCGCCGCCCTCGGCACGCTGAAGGAGGAGATGCGGCTGGACACCCTCGGGCTCCAGACGCAGAAGTTCTACTTCCACCACTACAACTTCCCGCCCTTCTCCGTGGGCGAGGCCGGCCGCCTCGGCGGCCCGAAGCGCCGTGACGTCGGCCACGGGGCGCTCGCCGAGCGCGCGCTGGTCCCGATGGTCCCGACGACCGAGGAGTTCCCGTACACGATCCGCGTCGTGTCGGACATCCTGGAGTCCAACGGCTCGTCGTCGATGGCCTCCGTCTGCGGCTCGTCGCTGTCGCTCATGGACGCAGGCGTCCCGCTGAAGCGGCCGGTCGCCGGCATCGCGATGGGCCTCATCAAGGAGGGCGACGACTACATCGTCCTCACCGACATCGCGGGCGTCGAGGACCACCTGGGCGACATGGACTTCAAGGTCGCCGGCACGAGCGAGGGCATCACCGCCCTGCAGATGGACATCAAGATCCAGGGCGTCACGTTCGACATCCTGCGCGACGCGCTGACCCAGGCCCGCGAGGCCCGCATGTTCATCCTCGGCAAGATGAACGACGTGCTCGACGGCCCGCGCACGGAGCTCAAGCCGCACGCGCCGCGCATCGTGCAGCTCAAGATCGACCCGTCGCAGATCGGCCTGCTCATCGGCAAGGGCGGCGAGACGATCCGCGGCCTGCAGGAGCAGTTCGAGTCGCAGATCGACGTCAACGACGAGGGCCAGGTCCTCGTCTACGCCTCCAACGGTGAGCTGGGCGACGCACTCGCCGAGCACATCCGCTCGATGATGAAGGAGGTCGAGGTCGGCGACGAGTTCAACGGCAAGGTCGTGAAGACGACGACCTTCGGCGCGTTCGTCGAGCTCTCCAAGGGCACCGACGGCCTGCTGCACATCTCCAACATCGCGCCGGGCCAGCGGCCCGACACGGTCGAGGAGGTCTTCAACAAGGGCGACGAGATCAAGGTCCGCGTGGTCGAGGTCGACCGCGAGCGCGGCCGCATCGGCCTCCGGCTGGCGGACGACCCGGACATCGCGGGCAAGTCCGTCGAGGAGCTCGCCGCCATGGGCTCCGGCAACGGCGGCGGCCGCCCGCGTGGCGGCGACCGTGGGGACCGCGGCGGCGACCGCGGGTCGCGCGGCTCCGGCCGCCCGCGCCGTGGGCGCGACCCCGAGCGCGCCTAGGTTGCACCGCCTCACCACTCTGCCCTCGGGCGTGCGGATCGTGACGGAGTCCATGGACTCCGTCCGATCCGTGGCCCTGGGGTTCTGGATCGGCACCGGCTCCGTCACCGAGGACGAGCCGGAGGCCGGTCTGTCGCACCTGCTGGAGCACATGCTGTTCCGCGGGACCGACCGCTACGGGTCGCTGGAGATCGACCAGCTCTTCGACGCCATGGGCGCCGAGCTCAACGCGGGCACGGGCAAGGAGACCACGTCGGTCTACGCCCGCGTGCTGGACGTCCACCTCCCCGAGGCGTTCGACGTCATGCACGAGATGGTCTGGAAGCCCCGCATCGCGGCGGACGATCTCGACAACGAGCGTCAGATCGTCCTCGAGGAGATCGCGATGTACGAGGACGATCCCCAGGACAAGGTGTTCGACGTCCTCGGCGAGGCGATCTTCGGCGGGCACCCGCTCGGCCGCGCGGTCATCGGCCACGCGGACGTCGTGGCGGGCAGCCGCGCGGACGTGCTGAAGGCCTTCCACGCGCAGCGCTACGGCCCGCACAACGTCGTGCTGGCCGCGGCCGGCTCGATCGATCACGACGCGCTCGTGAAGCTCGCGCTCGCGGCCGACGCGGAGGCCCTGCCGGCCGCGACCGCGCCGCTCGCCCCGCCGCCGCCCGACGGGCAGGCGGCGCGGATGCGGTTCATCCGCAAGGACACCGAGCAGTACCACGTGTGCCTCGGCGCGCCGGGCATCGCCCGCGACGACGATCGCCGCTGGGCGCTGCGGGTCCTCGACAACGTGCTCGGCGGCACGTCCTCCTCCCGGCTGTTCCAGGAGGTGCGCGAGCGGCGGGGCCTGGCCTACAGCGTCTACTCGTTCAGCGCGCTGCACGCGGGCACGGGGCAGGTCGGCCTCTACGTCGGCACGCGACCCGACAACGTCGGCGCGGCCATGCGCGTCGTGGGCACCGAGCTCGAGCGCTTCGTCGCCGACCCGGTCACCCCCGAGGAGCTGGCCCGCTCGAAGGAGAACGTCAAGGGGCGCACGGTCCTCGCGCTGGAGTCCACGTCCGCGCGGATGAACCGCCTGGGCTCCTCGGTCCTGGCCGGGCTGCCGGTGCTGTCCGTCGACGAGATCATCGAGCACGTCGACGCCGTGACCGTCGATGACGTGCGCGAGCTCGCCGCCGAGCTGTACGCGCCCGAGCGGCTGAGCGCCGCGGGCGTCGGCAGCGACGAGTCGGCGTTCCGGAGGGCGCTCGAGCCGATCTCGCCCACGCTCGCGGAGGCCGCGTGATCTGCGCGTTCGCCGTCGCCGGTCGCCGCGGGCCGGATGGGCGCCACCGTCTGCGACGCCGTCACCGGCGCCGCCGACATGGAGCTCACCGGGCGGGCCGACCCGGAGCTGGGCGTCTCGGTCGCCGACGTCCTGGGCGACGCCGACGTCCTCGTCGACTTCACCCGCCCCGACACCGCGCTGGAGAACATCCGGCTCGCCGTCGGCGCGGGCGTCCACGCCGTGGTCGGCACCACCGGCTTCGACATCGGCGAGATCGCTGCGATGCCCGGTGACGGCAAGGTCCTCGTCGCGCCGAACTTCGCGATCGGCGCGGTCCTCATGATGCGCTTCGCCACGGAGGCGTCGCGGATCATGGCCAAGGCGGAGATCATCGAGCTGCACCACGACCGCAAGCTCGACGCGCCGAGCGGCACCGCCGCGCGCACCGCCGAGCTCATGGAGGGCGACGTGCCCATCCACTCGGTGCGGCTGCCCGGCCTGGTCGCCCACCAGGAGGTCATCCTGGGCGACGTGGGGCAGACGCTGACGATCCGCCACGACTCCACCGACCGGACGTCGTTCATGCCCGGGGTGCTGCTCGCGGTGCGCCGGGTCGGGACGCTCGAGTCCTCGCCCGTCGTCGGCCTGGAGGCGCTCCTCTTCGACGATGCCTGACGTCGCCGTGCGCCGGGCCCGGCCGGAGGACATCCCGCCGGTCATGGCGCTGCACGAGCGGTGCTGGCGGATCTCCTACGCCGGTCTCGCCGACGCCGACGCGAAGTTCGCCCGCGGCGTGGAGGAGTGGGCGCGGCTGTGGGGCGAGATCCTCGACCGCACGCGCGTGGTGGAGCTGCACGGCGCGGTTGCGGGCTTCGTCGTGTTCGGCCCCTCGCGCGACGGCGACGCGGCAGAGGGCAGCGGCGAGATCCAGGCGCTCTACGTCGACCCGGACGCCCAGGGCGCAGGGCTGGGCGCCGCGCTCGTGCTGCAGGCGCGCGCCGAGCTGGCCGCCGCGGGCTTCGAGCGCGTCACGTTGTGGACCTTCCAGCACAACCCGGCGTCGCGGGGGTTCTACGAGCGCCTCGGGTTCGTGTGGGACGGCACGGAGACGCGCGACGAGGACGGGCCGATCGTGCGCTACGCGCGCCCCGTCAGCTGAACGGCAGGATGAACACGAGGAACGTGACGATCGGGGCGCTGACCACCATGAGCGCGCCCCAGCCGATCATCGTGCGGTAGACGCGTGGCCGGTCGCCCTCGTCGGTGTTCGCCAGGACGAGCGCGCCGACCGTCGAGAACGGGGTGCAGTCGACCACGGTGGCGGAGACGGCGAGCGCGACGACGACCGCGGACACCCCGAGCTCGCCCTGGACGAGGAACGGCACGGCAAGCGGGATGAGGGCCCCGAGGATGGCGGCGCTGGAGGCGACGGCCGAGGTCACGGCGCCGACCGCGCAGAGCAGGAAGGCGACGAGCAGCGGCGTGTCGAGGTCGGCGATCGAGTTGCCGATCGCGTCCACGGTGCCGTAGCGCTGCAGCGCGGTGACGTAGGTCACGACGCCGCAGATGAGCAGCACGACGCCCCAGACGATGCGGCGGTCGGCGCCCTGCGTCGAGGTCGGGAACAGGAGCTGCAGGCCGAGGGCGGCGCCGAGCGCGAGGAAGCCGATGTCCAGCTCGAAGACGAGGGCGGCCGCGGCGACGCCGACGATCGCCGCGAGCGTCGCGATCTGCGGAGGACCCCACACGCCGGGGTCGCCCTCGATCCGGATCTCCTCCTCGGGCTCGTCACGCGCCGGGTCGGCGGCACGGCGCTCGCGCAGGAGCTGCCAGCCGCCGAAGACGACGTAGATGATCGCCGCGAGAGCGAGGTTGTAGAGCGCGTTGCCGAAGAACCGCCCAGTCCACGATGCGCTCTGCGGTCCCGTTCGTCACCGCGACGCCGAACAGGTACGTCACGCCCACGAGCAGCACGAAGAGGTCGGCGGGGAAGCCGGAGTACATGTCGTCGAGGCTCTCGCCCTCGAAAGGACATGGATCGACATTCAGGTTCCTCCCCGCGGAACCTCTTACCCACTTGTTCCGTCCACTCGCACAATTGGGTAGAACTGGCGCCGTGACGGACCATCCGCAGCCGATCGCGGCCGACGCCGCGATCGAAGCGCTCGCCCGGCAGGGGATCACCCACGCCTTCGGCGTGCCTGGCACGACGACCATGCACCTGCTCGACGCGCTGACCCGCCAGGACGCCATACGTTGGATCTCAACGCGCCACGAGCAGACGGCCGGTCACATGGCCGACGGGTTCGCCCGCGGCGCCGGCCGCCCCGCGGTCTGCATGGCCTCCCGCGGACCCGGGGCCGCCAACCTCGTGATCGCGATGCACAACGCGTTCGCCGAGTCCGTGCCGGTGCTGGCGGTCATCGGCCAGGTCGACGACGAGATCGTGTATCGCGAGTCCTTCGAGGAGCTCGACATGGTCGACCTCTTCCGGCCCGTGACGAAGTGGGCGCTCGAGGTGCACGACCACGACCGCGTTCCCGAGCTGGTCGCGCGCGCCGCTCATGCGACGACCGCGGGCCGCCGGCGGCCGGTCATGGTCTCGCTCCCGCTCGACGTGCAGATCCGCGATCTGCCCGAGCCGGCCTTCCGCGAGGACTTCGAGGTTCCGCTGCCGCGGCCCGCGCCGGAGTCGCTCGACCGTGCGGCGGAGGTGCTCTCGCGGGCGCAGCGTCCGCTCATCCTCGTGGGCGGCGGTGCCGAGCACGCCGGCGCGCAGGCGGCCGTCGGCCGGCTCGCCGAGGCCCTGGACGCGCCCGTGGCGGGCACCTGGCTGCGCAAGTCCGCGTTCCCCGACACGCACGGCGCGTTCATCGGCTGCCTGGGGTTCGGCGCGCTGCCGGTCACCGAGACCGCGTTCCGCGAGGCGGACGTCGTGCTCGCGCTCGGGGCGCGCTTCGCCCAGTTCACGACCCGCCGCTACACGCTGCCGTCACCGGACTGCGCGGTGATCCAGGTCGACGTCGATCCCGAGGAGCTCGGCCGCGTGTACCCGCCGGTCGTCGCGGTGCTGAGCGACGCCCGGCACGCCGCGGAGGGGCTCGCGGACCGCGTCGCGGGCAGCGAGGAGCGGGGTGGGCGCGTGGCCAGGCTGCGCGCGGACTACCTCACGGAATCGCTGCTGCCCGAGGCGCCCGAGTCCCAGCACGGCGTGAGCTCGGCCGCGGTCGTCAGTGCCCTGGCCCAGGCCCGCGACGCGCACGATCCGATCATCGTGTCCGACGCACCGACGTTCGCGGGCTGGATGCAGCGCTACCTGCGCGTCACGCGCCCAGGGTCGTTCCTCGGCAACGCGGGCGGCGCGATGGGGTGGGGGCTGCCCGCCGCGCTGGGCGTGAAGCTCGCGCGGCCCGACGAGCAGGTGGTCTGCGTCAGCGGGGACGGGTCGTTCTGGATGGTCGCGCAGGACCTGGAGACCGCCGTGCGCGAGGACATCCCGGTCGTCGTCGTGATCACGAACAACTTCGCCTACGGCAACACCCGCGACCGCCAGCGGACCGCGCACGGCGGGCGCTACATCGGCGTCCACTACGACAACCCCGACTTCGCCGCCTACGCCGAGCTCTGCGGCGCGCTGGGCATCCGCGTCGAGCGCGACGAGGACGTCGGCGACGCCATCGATCGTGCGATCCGGTCGGGCCGCCCGGCGGTCGTGGACGTCATCCAGGACCGCGACGAGGGCCTGCCGCCCGGCGTCCTGCCGCCGGGGAGGAGCTAGCCCAGGACGTCGGTCATCGCGCGCAGCGCGCGCTCCACGCCGGCCGCGTCGACGTCGAGGTGCGTCACCGCGCGCATCGTGGTCGCGTCGAGCGCGCCGATCCACACGTCGTGGCCGCTGAGCGCCTCGGACACCGCGAACGCGTCGTCCACGCCGAAGACGACGATGTTCGTCTCCACCAGGTCGGGATCGAGCCGCACGCCGGGGATCTCCGCCAGCCGGTCGGCCAGCGTCCGGGCGAGCGCGTGGTCGTCGGCCAGGCGCTCGACGTTGTGGTCCAGCGCGTAGAGCGCCCCCGCCGCGACGATGCCCGCCTGGCGCATCGAGCCGCCCATCATCTGCTTCCAGCGCCATGCCTCCTCGATGAGCTCCGTGGAGCCCGCGAGACAGGCGCCCAGCGGCGCGCCGAGACCCTTCGTGAAGTCGATCCACGCGGTGTCGAAGAGCGACGCCCAGCCGCTCGCGGAGACGCCGCTGGCGACGACCGCGTTCATGAGCCGGGCGCCGTCGAGGTGCGTGCGCAGCCCGTGCTCCGCCGCGACCCCGAGGACCGCCTCCAGCCGCTCCAGGGGCCACACGCGGCCGCCCATGAGGTTCGTCGTCTGCTCGACGTGCACGAGCCGCGACACGGGCTGGTAGCGGTTGCCGACCTGACGCAGCGCGCCGCGGACCTGGTCGGCGGTGAACGTGCCGTCGTCGCTCTCGAGCGGGTTGACCATCGCGCCCGTCAGGGCGGCGGGGCTGCCCGACTCGGCCATGATCGGGTGCGCCGAGCGGTGCAGGACGATCTCGTCGCCGCCGGGCCGGATGTGCAGCCGCAGGCCGATGTGGTTGCACATCGTCCCCGAGGGCAGGAACACGGCCGCCTCGTGGCCGAGCAGGGCCGCCACGCGCTCGCACAGCTCGGTGACCGTCGGGTCCAGGAAGTACTGCTCGTCGCCCACCTCGGCGGCGGCCATGACACGCCGCATCTCCTCGGTCGGACGCGTCTGGGTGTCGGAGCGCAGGTTGACGATGGTCACGTCCGGCACACTAGACGCCGATGGCTGAAGGGATCCTCGTGGCCGTGACCGACCACGCAGCCGAGCGCTACCGCCAGCGGGTGGGTACCAGAACGGGCTCCGTGGACGTCAAGCCGGAGATCGTCACGCGGGTCAGCCGCGCGTTCGCCGCCGGGCGCACGCGCGTCGAGCGCGGGTCGCTGCTCGTGCAGGACGAGCGGCTCCCCGGGCTCATCTACGTGTGCCGCCACGACCGCGACAGCCGCGAGCTGCTCGTCGTCACGCTGTGGGAGGAGGGCGACGACGCGAAGGTCCCGCCGCGCTTCACGAACGCCCTGAAACAGGACGATCACCGGGTCCGCGACCGGCGGGATCCGTGAGTTCCGAGGACCCTGCGATACTCGGGGCCATGCCCGCGCTCGGTGCAATCCTCACGGCGATCATCACCCCGTTCGACGCAGGCGGCCGCGTCGACGAGGACGCCTTCGTGGCCGTCCAGCAGCACGTCTGCGCGACTGGCTCCGATGGGGTGGTCGTCGCCGGCACGACCGGCGAGGCGCCGACGCTGAGCGACGAGGAGCACCTGCGGATCATCGAGCTCGCCGTGGCCAACCGGCCGGCGGGCAGCACGGTGGTCGCGGGCACCGGGTCCAACGACACGCGCCACGCGGTGCACCTCACGCAGCTCGCGCACGGAGCTCGGGGTCGACGGGATCCTGTCCGTGACGCCGTACTACAACCGCCCGACGCCGCGCGGCATCCTGGCCCACTTCGGGGAGGTCGCCAAGGCGACCGATCGCCCGATCGTCCTCTACAACATCCCCTCGAGGACGGGCACCGACATGCCCAACGACCTGCTCGCAGAGCTCGCGCAGCTCGACGGCGTGAACGCGGTCAAGCAGGCCAACAACGACAACCTCGCGCTCGTCGACGGCCTGGAGCTCTACGCCGGCAACGACGAGAGCGTGGCCCGCGCGCTGGACATGGGCGGCGTCGGCGGCATCTGCGTCGCCACGCACCTGCTCGGGCCGCTGTTCCGCGCGCTCGTGGACGAGCCGGAGCGCCGCGCCGAGGTCCAGGCCGAGCTGTCGGGCTACCTGCCCGCCCTCAACCGCGCCAACCCCGTCTCCATCAAGGCGGCGATCGAGCTGGCCGGCCTCGCGCCGGGCAACCTCCGGCTGCCGCTCGTCGAGGCCACCGAGAGCGAGCGCGACGAGATCCGCGCCGTCCTCGAGCGGTCGGGCGTGCTGGAAGCGGCACGCCGTTGACGGCCACGCTGCGCGTCCTCCCCCTCGGCGGCCTGGGGGAGATCGGCAAGAACATGACGGTCCTCGAGTACGAGGACCGGATCGTGCTCGTGGACTGCGGGCTGCGGTTCCCCACCGCGGACATGCTGGGCATCGACCTCGTGCTGCCGGACTTCGCGTACCTGCGCGAGCGCGCCGACGACATCGAGGGCATCGTCATCACGCACGGCCACGAGGACCATCTCGGAGCCCTGCCGTTCGTCCTGCGCGAGCTCAAGGCGCTGGACATCCCGGTCTTCGGCCGCCCGCTCACGACCGCGATGGCGCGTTCCAAGCTCGACGAGCACAAGCTCCAGGAGGTCGAGGTCGTCGACGTGCAGCCCGGTGAGCGCATCGAGGCCGGCCCGTTCGACATCGAGCTCATCCACATGACGCACTCGATCCCGGATGCCTGCGCGGTCGCCGCGACCTGCGACGTCGGGACGGTGCTCTTCACGGGCGACTACAAGTTCGACCAGACCCCGGTCGACGGCCGGCCCGCCGACATGAGCCGGCTGGCCGAGCTCGGTCGGTCCGGCGTGCTCGTGCTGTGCGGCGACTCCACGAACGCGGACCGCGCCGGCTACTCGCCGAGCGAGAAGAACGTGGGCCCGCAGCTGTACCGCGTGTTCGAGCGCTGCGAGGGCCGCATCGTCGTCACGTCGTTCGCCTCCAACGTCCACCGCGTGCAGCAGGTCATCGACGCCGCGGTCGCGCTCGGGCGCAAGGTCTGCCTCGTCGGGCGCTCGATGCGCAAGAACGTCAACATCGCGCGCTCCCTGAACATCGCCCGCATCCCGGACGGCCTGCTCATCGCGCCGCGCGAGCTCGACAACTGGCCCGACGAGAAGCTGGTCGTCATCTCCACCGGATCGCAGGGCGAGCCGCTGAGCGCACTGCGCCGCATGGCCCACCGCGACCACCCCGCCGTCGAGCTGCGGGAGGGCGACACCGTCGTCTTCTCCGCGACGCCGATCCCCGGCAACGAGCGCGCGGTCAACGAGACGATCGACCGGCTCTACCACATCGGGTGCAACGTCATCACGACGCGCGACGAGCCGATCCACGCCTCCGGCCACGGCTACGCGGAGGAGATCAAGCTCATGCTGAACCTCACGCAGCCGCGCTACGTGTTCCCCTTCCACGGCGACTACAAGCGGATCCACCTCCACGCGGAGCTCGCGATGGCGGTGGGCATCCCGGACGAGCGGATCTTCCGCGGGGAGAACGGCCTCCCGCTGGACCTCACCGCCGACGGCGCGGCCTTCGGGCCCAAGCAGCAGTCGGGGATGATCTTCGTCGACGGCGTGGACATCGGCGACCCCGCCGACGTCGCGCTGCGCGACCGCCGGATGCTCTCCGGCGACGGCATCTTCGTCGTCGTCGCGACGATCTCCGAGGAGGACGGCGCGAGCGTCGCCGAGCCCGAGGTGATCATGCGCGGCGTGCCGTTCCAGGTCGAGGCGGACGCTCTGCTGGAGGAGATCCGCCGGACGGTGGACCAGTCGCTGGAGAAGGCAGCGCGCGAGGAGGTCCGCGAGATCGATCTCCTGCAGGAGATGCTGCACGACGACATCGCGGCGTTCGTCTACGAGCGCCTGCGCCGGCGGCCGATGGTGCTGCCGGTCGTCGTCTCCGTCTAGTTCAGAACTCTCAGGCGGTCGCGGCGGGCTCCCGCGTCGCCGCGGGGAGCGTGACGACGAACCGCGTGCCCCGCGCGATCGAGGCTCCGGTCGTCGTCGGGGACTCGACGCGCACCGTGCCGCCGTGCGACTCCGCCACGGCGCGGACGATCGACAGGCCGAGGCCGAACGAGCGGCCGCTGTCGCCCGAACCGCGCACGAAGCGCTCGAAGACGCGGTCGCGCAGCTCCGGGTCGATGCCGGGGCCGTCGTCCTCGACGGTGACGACCGCGCTGCCGTTCTCGCGCTCCACGCCGGCGCGGATCGTGGTGCCCGGCGGCGTGTGGCGGACCGCGTTCTCCATGAGGTTCAGCACGAGGCGGTGCAGCTCGTCGCGCGCGCCGTCGACGATCACGTGGTCGGCGTCGACGTGCAGCTCGTGGCCGTCGGCGACGGCGCTGAGCTCGCCCGCGGCCTCCATGAGGACCTCGCCGACGTCGGTGGGCACCTTCGGCGCCTGACGCTCGGCGTCGGCACGGGCGAGCAGCAGGAGGTCGGCGACGAGCCGGCGCATCCGGCGGCTGGAGCGCAGTGCGGACTGCGCCGCCTCGCCGCGATCGCCGTCGAGCGTCTCGGCGAGCAGCTCCAGGTTGGCCAGGACGCTCGTGAGCGGCGTGCGCAGCTCGTGGGAGGCGTCGGCCACGAACTCGCGCTGGCGCTGCAGGGCGGACTCCTGCTCCGTGCGCGCCTCGTCGAGCGCGACGAGCATCCCGTCGAGCGTGCGCGACAGCTCCGCGACCTCGTCGTCGGCCTCCGTCGTGGGGACGCGGCGGGCGGGGTCGCGCGTGCGCTCGATCTCGCGGGCGGCCGCGGTCAGCGCGGCGATCGGGGCCATCGCGCGCGTCGCGATCCACAGGCCGGCGAGGAGCGCGAGCCCGGCGCCGCTGAGCACGCCGACGAGCAGGAAGAAGCGCACGCGGTTGACCGTCGCCTGCACGTCGGCGAGCGGGCGCGCGTACTGCATGTAGACGTAGCCGACGAAGTGGTCGTCGATGTTCGCCGTGACGGGGACGCGGCGGTTCTCGATCCGGTAGCCGCGCAGCTCGACCGTGCCGCCGAGCGTCGGCGGGCCGAGCCACTCCGGCGCGCCGTCGGACTCCTTGATGACCTGGCCGTCGCTGTAGACGATCTTGATCGCCGCGTTGGCCGCGCCGCCGAACGTGTTCAGCCCCGGGCTGTCGACGTAGACCTCGTTGCGCAGGCTCGTGTGGACGATGAGCCGGTCGCGCAGGCGGTCGGCCGCGCTGCGGACCTGGGTGTCGAAGTCGGAGTGGATGCGCTGCGCGGTCAGCGTGCCGACCGCGCCCGCGAAGCCGCACAGGATGACGAGCGTCAGGAGCGCGGAGCCGCCGGCGAGGCGCCAGCGGATCGGGACGCGCTTAGGCGCGGAGAACGTAGCCCGCGCCGCGGATCGTATGGAGGAGCCTGGGCTCTCCACCGGCTTCCAGCTTTCTCCGGAGGTTCGACACGAAGACCTCGATGGTGTTCGTCGTCGCGAAGGGGTCGTAGCCCCACACCTCCTCGAGGAGGCGCTGGCGGGGCACCACGATGCGCTCGTTGCGCATGAGGTATTCGAGCAGCTCGAACTCGCGCTGCGTGAGCTCGATCTCGCGCTCGGACCGGCGCACCTCGTGGGTGTCCGGGTTCAGGGAGAGGTCGCCGACGACGAAGGACGCCGAGCCGCGCGGTGGGCGGCGGCGCAGCAGCGCCCGGAGGCGCGCGAGCAGCTCCTGGCGCTCGAAGGGCTTGACGAGGTAGTCGTCCGCGCCGGCGTCGAGCCCTGCGACGCGGGCGTCGACGGCGTCGCGCGCCGTCAGCATGAGGATCGGGACGTCGCCGTCCGCGCGCAGCGTGCGGGCGACGTCGATGCCGTCGAGCTTGGGGAGCCCGAGGTCGAGGATGACCAGGTCGGGTGAGAACGCGTCGGCGTCGGCGAGCGCCGCCTCGCCGTCCGCGCTCGTGCGCACCTCGTAGCCCTCCATGCGCAGCGAGCGCTGGAGCACCTGCGCGATCTCCTCGTCATCCTCGACGACGAGCACGCGTGCGGGGCGGTCGGGCACCATGTGCGGATGGTAGGGGTGCAGATTGACGGTTGATAAGGGCGACGACGTCATCGACGAGCTCGTCGCGAACAACGTCCGGTTCGCCGCGTCGCTCGAGGCGGTGCATCTCGACGTCCGGCCACAGCGGCGGCTCGCCGTCGTGACGTGCATGGACTCGCGGCTGAACGTGTTCGCCGCGCTCGGGCTCGAGGACGGCGAGGCCCACGTGCTGCGCAACGCGGGCGGTGTCATCACCGACGACGTCATCCGGTCGCTCTCGGTGTCCCAGCGGCGCCTCGGCACGCAGGCGGTGATGCTCATCCATCACACCGACTGCGGGATGCAGACGCTGACCGACGACGGCTTCCGGGCCGAGCTGCAGGACGCCACAGGCGTCGCACCGTCGTTCGCGATCGAGTCCTTCACCGACCTCGACGCCGACGTGCGCCAGTCGATCCTGCGGGTGCGACGCTCGACTTTCCTCCTGCACCGCGACCGGGTACGGGGCTTCGTGTACGACGTCGACACGCACGCGCTACGGGAGGTGCACGTGGAATGAGGCGAATTGTCGCCACGGCCGGCGGGATGCTGGCCCTGCTCGCCGTCGCGGCGGCTCCGGCCGCCGGCCAGTCGTCGAGGACGATCGTGACCGAGGACGCCTTCGTCACCCGGATCGGGACCTTCAAGCCCTCGCAGAACCCGCGGCTGTCCGCCGCGATCCGGGCGTTCGGCTCACCGTCCTCGCGCCGCGGGCGCGGGAGCGCGTGCACGGTGCGCTGGCGCGGGATCGGCCTGAAGATCGTGTTCGCGAACTTCGGGTCGCCGGGCGTGTCGACGTGCCGCGCATCCGTCGGACGGGCGCAGAGCTTCGTCGCGAGCGGGCCGAGCTTCGCCACGGCCACCGGGCTCGCCCCGGGTCAGCCGTCGACCCAGATCAAGGCGCTGTACCCGGACACGTCGTTCGAGGACGGCGCCTGGACCCTGGTGAGCGCTGTGAACCCGTTCGGCGACGGGTCCGAGAGCCCGGTGTTGCGCGCGTTCGCGAAGGGCGGGCAGGTCGCGAGCCTGGCGGGGTGGATCGGCGGGCGCTGGGGAGTAGGTGCGCGCCGTTCGGCGCGTCGGTGCGGGCGCCTTCGGCGTTCGAACGGCGCACCGAGGGCGGACGGGCGGGAGTGGTGGCGCCGGCCGCATCGGGAGAATTGAGCGGCGCGGTGCCACATCGCGATCCGAATGTGCATAGGGCACCACATGCGTGCCCTAGCCTCCCGCAGATCGCGCATGCGCAGGCACGTCCGGCATCGGTGGGCCGTTCGGACGCGACGGCACCTCGCGCAACGCCGCACGCGACGCCGGCGCGGTCGCTCCTCAGCCCTCGCCCCGCGGCGCATGGGCCACGAACACGGTGACGGAGGCGTGGTGCAGCACGTGCTGGCTCACGCTGCCCATGAGCGAGCCGACGCGCCCGACGCCGCGTGCGCCGAGCAGGATCGCGTCGTGCTCGCCCTCCTTGGCCGCCGTCACGATCGCCGGCCCCGGGCGGCCGCGGCGGAAGAGCGTCGTGACCGGGATCTCCTGCGGGATCGCCGCGACGGCGTCGCGGAGGTGCTCCTCGGTCGACTCGTCGACGCGCTGCTGCAGCGTGGGGTCGAAGGCGATCGCCCCGGGGCGGCGCGTGACGTCCTCGGCCACCGCGATCACGGTGAGCCGGGCGTGGCTGCGCTGCACGGCGAGGACCGCCGCCGCCAGCGCGAGGGCGGCGTCCTTGGACCCGTCCACGGCGACGAGGACGTCGTGGAAGACCATCTCGGGCGCTGCGCTCATCCCTGCTTCACCGCCCGGTTCGTCGCCTTCGGATGGACGCCGGCGAGCAGCGCCTCGCCCTCGTCGGTCAGCGCGCCCTTCGCGCCGCGCGGCAGGCGCGCGAACGGGCGGAACGTGAGCGTCGCCTTCTTGCCCTTCACCTCGGCCGACCAGGTCCCGGCCACGAACCCGTCGAGCAGGAACGTCGGGCGGATCTGGAGGTTCGCGCGGTTGTAGATCTTCTCGAACGTCCCCTCGGGGACGAGGCGGCTGCGGCGCTTCGGCGCGTAGGCCAGGATCGCGCTGTCGAACGCCGCGAGATACCGCGGCGGCGCCTCGGTGTCCGCATCGGGCCGCGCCCCGTCGCGCACGTCGTAGAGGGTGCGCTTGCCGTGCTCGAGCTCCTCGAGGTCACCGGCGACGCGCTCGATGGCCTCGCGGACCGGCCCGGCCTTCCAGCCGATCCAGGCGGCGATGTCGTCGGCGCCGGCCGGGCCGAAGGCGCGCAGGTGCGCGATGACGACAGCGTCGAGCGCCTTGCCCTTCGCCTTGACCTTCGGGGGTCCGGTGACCGCATCGGGCGCCTTCGGGCCCCACTCGCCGCTCGACGGGACGCGCACGAGGTCCCCGCCGCGCAGCAGCGTCCGCCAGCTCACCGCACGCTGCTTGGCGAGCTCCTCCTCCGGGATCGCGTCCGGGTGCTCGGCCACCCAGGCCTCGGCGAGCTCGGCGACGTCCTTCGCGCCGAGCACCTTGCCCTTGGCGGCCTTCGCGATCGCCGGGCGCAGCTTCGCCGCGTCCTTGCCGCGCTCGGCCTTCGTGCGCCAGGGGTCGGCCTGACCGGACGCCTCGAGCACGCCGGCGTAGAGGGGGTGCTCGCGGGCGGACATGAGGTGGACCGTGCCGCGATGCACGAGGCCGGTGACGAGCGCGCCGTCGTCGAGCGCCGCGTAGAGCCGCTCGGGCGTGAAGTCCGCGACGCGCGTCCACAGGGCGACGGCGGCGGCCGGCCACGACTGCGCCTGGACGGCGCCGATGCGCTCGAGCGCCTCGTCCAGGGGCGCGTCGATGCGCTCGAGGAGACCCTGGCGGGCGAGCAGCGCGCGGTTGAGCTCGCGATCGTCCATCACCGACGTCCTAGCAGGGAGCGCGGGAGTCCGGCCAGCGCGGCGAGCTGCAGGGCGGAGCGCAGCTCGTACGGGATCCGCCAGAGGCCGCCGTGGGCGGCGCTGTGCGCGAGCGCGTCCTCCGCGGCGGCCGGAGGGGAGTGCAGGTCGCGGACGAGGAGCGCCGCCATGAGCGCGCGGGTGGTGGCGGGCGCGAAGACCTCCACGCCGAAGTGCCGGGCGCCCAGGTACGCGGCCAGCAGCGCCCGGTGACGCGTGACGGAGCGGGTGGCGGTCGCGGGGGCGAGGTTCAGCGAGACGGTGCGGCCGTCGGCGGCGGCCTGCGCCGCGCGCCACCGCTGGACGCGCTTGGCGAGCGCGTAGTTCGGGCCCTGCTGGCGCACGAGCCCGTCGGCGAGGCGCCGGCCGCCGGCGTAGGCGGGGCGCAGCAGCCGGCCCGCGGACGCGGCACGCAGCGGCGCCTGCAGGAGCCGGAGCGCGCCGCGGCGCTCCCAGCGGCGCCGCGCCTCGCGCACCGCCTCGTCGGGCGCGAGATAGCAGTCCGTGGGCGTGGCGAGCGCTGCGTAGGCGGCGCCCGGGAGATCGGCGAACAGGGCGTCGGCCGCCGCCGCGAGCCGCACATGCGCGCCGCCGTCGGCGTACACGTGGCTGGCGAGGACGAGATCGCGGCCGTCGTCGTGCTCGCCGATCCACGCGCGGAGCTCCGGCAGCGCGGCGAGCAGGTCGGCGCCGTCGCCGGGCATCCGCACGGTGCCCGCCCCCGCACGGGCGAGGGCCTCCACGCGCGCGGCCTGGCCCGGCAGATCGATCGCCAGGACGTCCGCGCCCCAGGCCGCGAGCTGCTCCAGCGGTCCCATCTCCGCGCCCGCACCGACCAGCACGATCCGCCTGCCCTCGAGCGCGAGCCACTCGGGGTGGTCGAGCACGTCCTCGACGCCCGCGGCGAAACCCGGCTCCACGACCCCGCCCGCGACCCACGACCCGAGACGGCGCCGCAGCGCGTCCCCGCGCAGCACCTCGCCCTCGTACGGGACCGTCAGCTCGCGGACCCGGGCGCCCTCGCCGCGGATCTCGGTCGTCGGGAGCCCGCGGGCGGGGGTCGCGCGGAGCGCCTCGCCCAGCGGCCGCTCGTCGCCGTCACGGACGTGCACGAGGTGCGCGTGCAGGGAGGCGAGCCCGGCGGCGGCGACGCCGGGGGCGTCGTGCTCGGTCAGCTCGCGCAGGACGTCGAGGTACGCCGCGCGCCAGTCCCCGTCCCCGGCGGGCGGACGGCCGGCGGCGCGCAGGGCGTCGCCGAGGATCGCGCGGCCGGCGGCGCTCGTGCTCCGCTCGCCGTCCACGGCGGGGAACTGCACACCGTCGCTGTGCTCCACCGCAGGACCGTACCGCCGCGGGGCCTCAGGCCGGCGCGCGGTACAGCCGGGCGTTGCGGTCGGAGCGGGCCCCGGCGAAGCCGTCCGGCCGGCCGCCCTGCGCGTCGAGGTTCGCGAGCTCGCGCGAGGTGCCGACGAGGTCGCCGCCCTCCGGGTCGACCATCCACGTGGAGATCACGACACCGCCGTCCGCGCTCTCGCGCAGCGAGATCATCCGGGCCTGCTGCGGCCAGTCCGCCAGCGACGGCGTGACGATGCGCCAGAACCCGCGCGTCCCCGCGGGCCGGTAGGGCTCGATGCTCGTGCGGTGCGTGTGGCCGTTGAGCGTCGCGACGACCCGCGGGTGCGTCGCCAGCTCGGCGAGGACCGCGTCCGGCAGCGGCTGGTGGGAGGCCACGATCACCCACCGGTCGCCCGCGTCGCGCAGCTGCGCTGCAAGCCAGGCGGTGTCGACCGGGCCACCCTCCGTGTCGAGGACGAGCAGCCTGACCCTCGGGCCGAGGTCGCTGACGTACTGCAGCCGGTCCCCGGTGCCGGGGACGCTCGCGGCGGCGCGCAGCCGCGAGACGACCTCCGCGCGCGACAGCAGGCGCCGGGAGCGGTCGCGAGGCACGGCGATGCGGGTCCCCGGCAGGCCACCTGCGATGACGCGGTCGATGGCGGCGGCGTCCGTCGTGTCGGGCCCGACCTCGCGCAGCGCCTCCTGCGCGTCGACGTCGCGCAGCGCGAAGCCGCCGGTCGCGGCGTCGTCCAGCGCCGGCGTCGGCGGCGTCACGCCCGCGACGAGCCAGTCGTGGTTGCCGAGCACCGGCAACCACGGGACGCCCGCGCCGGGCGACGTGAACGGCCGCTGGGCGGCGGCCAGCAGGCCGGGATGCAGCGGCGGGTCGACGTCGGGCCGGTAGAAGAAGGGGTCCGGGTCGTCCGCCTCCTGCACGCCCGTGTAGCCGGGCGCGCCGGAGTCCGGGTCGACCGTGCCGCCGCGCATGACCGCGAGCGCCTGGTCGAGCTCGTTGGACTGCGCGTTGTCGATGAGGTCACCGGCCTCGACGATCTGCCGCGGGCGCTGCGATCGCAGCGCGCGGAGCGCACCGGCGAGCACCTGCGTCGTCAGCGCCTCCTGCGGGCGGAACGTCGGCGTGTAGGTGCCGCCCAGGCGGTCGAGGAACGTCGCGCGGGCGGGCGACTCCTCGTCGCGGACGTGCGCGTCGGTGACGACCCCGAACCGCGCGAGCTCGGCCCCGCCGTCGCCGCGCGCGGCCGGGTCGAGGTCCCTGCGGTCCACGAGCGACTCGCCGGGGGAGCGCTCGAGCACGCCGGATCCGGTCGTGTCGCGCCACGTCGCGCTCGCCGTCGAGCCGCCCTGCCCGGGCGGCGCGGGCGCGTCGCCGCCGCAGCCGAGCAGCGCGACGACCACCGCGCCGAGCAGGATGGCGAGCGCGCGTCTCATCCGCTGCGCAGCCCCTCGACGATCGACCCGCGCAGCGCGCGCCGCGCGACGACGAGCGCCGCGAGCAGGCACAGCAGTGCGAGCCCGGCCGCGACGACGAGCGACTCGGCGACGGTCGCGCGCGGGACGAGGTCCGCGTACCCCGCCGCGAGGTTGCCGACCAGGGGCGCGAGGGCGACGGACTCCACGACGAGCCCGAGCAGCGCCGCCGGGACGGCGGCGACGAGGACGACGCCGAGCAGCAGCCGGACGACGGTCGGCGCCCCGGCGCCGCCCGCGCGCAGGACCGCGATCGTGCCGCGGCGCTCCAGGGCGACGACGGTGAGGCCCTGCACGAGCGCGTAGAGGCACACGAGTCCCGTGACGAGCGCGACGACCCGCAGGAGCGACGCCAGCGTCGCGAGGATCTCCCGGTTCGAGCTCGTGGCTCCGGCGATGGCGGTCGGCGTCGCCCCGAGCGCCCTGAGCGCCCGGTCGATGCGCGCAAGGTCGGCGCCGGGCCGCGAGCGGACCACGATCTGCGGCGTGTCGGGGGCGCCGGCGCTCAGGAGCCGGTCGGGCCGGACGTAGGCCACCCGCCCGTCGGTCTCGAGCGCGCGGACGATGCCGACGATGCGGAACCGCGCCTCGCCGCCCGACTCGAGCTGCACGGCCAGCGTCCCGCCGAGGCGCAGGTTCAGCGCGTCGGCGAGGCCGAGGCCCACCTCGGCCTCGTCGGGCGCCGCGACGCGCCGGCCGGACGCGAGCGGCGGCTCCTCGAAGACCGTGTGGTCGCCTGGGAACCCGATGAGGCGCACGGGCTCGCCGAGCGCGTAGGAGTCCGCGCCCTGCACCTGGTAGCGCGGCGATGCCGCCTGGACGCCCGGGATCCGCTCGACCGCCGGCAGCTGGTCGGCGGGCAGCGCGACCGCGATGTCGTAGCGCTTGCCCAGCGTGCCGGGGTCGTCGCGCAGCGCCACGAGCAGGGACGCGAGCGCGAGCAGCAGCGCGACGATGGCGACGCACGCGCCGAGCACCGCGACGGTGCCCACGTACCGGGCCCGTCGTGCCGCGGCCAGCCGGCCGCCGAGCCGCAGCGGGCCGGCGAGCCGACGCCCGCGCCGCGGTCGCGGGGCGTGCGCGAGCTCCGCGCCGCGCAGCAGCGCCACGGGGCTGCGCGCGGTCGCCCGCAGCGCGGGCCACGCCGACGCGGCGGCGACGAGCGCGACGGTCGCGGCGAGCGCGATCGCGAGCGGACCGAGCAGCGCGCTGCCCGGCGGCAGCTCGTTGAGCGTCGCGAGGAGGTCGCCGGTCGGCCCGGCGGCGAGCAGGGCGCCGAGCGCGAGTCCCACGATGGCCGCGGGCAGCGCGACGATGGCGGCACGCAGCGCGTACGCAGCGACGATCGTGGCCCGCGGGAAGCCGAGCGCGCGCTGCACCCCGATCGTGGACAGGCGCCGCTGCACGTCGGCGTGCGCCGCCACGCCGAGCATCACGCCCGCCGCCCCGAGCACGACGGCCGAGAACGCGATGAGCAGCGCCAGCACGATCCCTGCCGCCTGGTCGAGCAGCACCCGGACGCCGTCGTGCGTGATGAAGCGCAGGTCCTGGACGCCGAAGCTCGTGGCGCGCGCCTGCTGCAGCGTGATGTCGACCCGGTCCGGGTCGTGGGTCCACACGAGGGCCATGTTCGTCCCGCGGCGCAGGCCGTTCTGCGCCGCGACGTAGACCCGCGCCGTCGTCGCCAGCGGGAAGGCGACGTTGTCGGGGCTCACGGCGATCCCGGAGACGCGGGCGGTGCCGAAGCGCCCGAAGGACAGCGTGTCGCCCACGGAGAGGTGCCATGCGCGGGCGACGCCGCGCTCGACGACGACGTCGTCGTCCCCGCGCGCGTCGCGGCCCTCGACGATCGCGTACCCGCGCCTGCCCGGCCCGACGACCTGGACGACGCCGCGGCGGGTCGAGCCGGTCCCGCCCGAGAGGCGCACGCGGGTGATCTCCGTGCGGTACGACGTCGCCTCGACGTTCGGCAGCGCCCGCAGCTTCTCGTCGATCTCGCCGACGCGCTCGCGGTCGAAGCGCGCGATGACGTCGGGGAGGTCGGCCGCCTTCGCCGAGCGGTCGAACCCCGTGGCCAGCGACCAGCTCACGGTGACCGCCGTCCCCAGCATGGTCGCGGCGAGCAGGACGCCCGCGCCCGCCAGCAGCGAGCGCCGCCCACCCGCCCGGACGAGCACGAGGGCCTCCCGGAGCGCCGCCTTCATACAGCCAGCACGCCGTCCCGGAGGCGCAGCACCCGGGTGGCGGCGTCGGTGGCCGCCTCCTCGTGGGTGACGAGCACGACGGCGCGGCCCTCCGCGGCGACCTCGCGCAGCACGTCGAGCACGATCGCCGCCGCCTCGGGATCGAGGTTGCCGGTCGGCTCGTCGGCCAGCACGACCGCCGGGTCGTTGACGAGCGCCCTGGCGAGCGCGATGCGCTGCTGCTCGCCGCCGGACAGCTCGTGCGGCATCCGGCCGGCGGCGTCGCTGAGTCCCAGGCGCTCGATGAGCTCCTGGCCGCGCTCCAGCGCGCCCGGCGCGGCGTCGGGCAGGCGCGCGGCCAGCGCGACGTTCTCCTCGCCCGACAGCTCGGGGACGAGGTGGAAGAACTGGAAGACGAACCCGACCCGCCGCGCACGCAGCCGCGCGAGATCGCGCTCGGAGCGCCCGTCGACGCGCTCGCCGGCGAGCTCGATCGTCCCCGCCTCGGCCTTGTCGAGGCCGCCGAGCAGGTGCAGGAGCGTGGATTTCCCGGAGCCCGACCGCCCGACGACGGCCACGAGCTCGCCGCCGGACACCTCCAGGGCGGCGCCGTCGAGCACTCGGCGCGCCGCGCGACCATGCCCGAAGGTCTTGACGAGGCCCTGCGCCCGGACGATCGGGGACGTCACACGGGAACACGGTAGGTCGCAGGGCGTGACCTGGGGGAGGAGGCGAGCGCCGGTGCGTCGAAAGACGAGCACGCACCGCTGATGCCCCCTGCCCGCACCACGAAGAAGGCGCCCAAGCGCGCATCCAAGCCCGCTCCGCGCCGTCGCGCGCGCCGCTCCTCGGCCGCGTCGCTGCGCCTGCCCGTCCTCGACCAGCGTCAGCTCGACATCGTCGGTCTCGGCCTCGTGGCGATCGCGGTCTTCCTCGTCTTCCCGCTCTGGCTCGGGTGGGAGGCGGGCGCTGCGGGCGAGGCCGTCACGAACGGCCTGCGCCGCGTCGTCGGCGAGGTCGCCTACGCCGTGCCGGTCGTCCTGGCCGTGATCGGTGCGCTCGTCGTCCTGCGACCGGTGCTGCCGGCCGTCCGCCCATTGCGCGCGGGAGCGCTGTGCCTCTTCGGCGCCGTCACCCTCGCGCTGGCCGCCGGCACGTTCGGCCTCGGAGCCGACGGCGTGCGCCCGGGCTGGTGGAACGGCCCCTGGATGGAGGAGCACGGCGGCGTCGTCGGCGAGACCCTGCTCTACGGCAGCACGAAGGCCATCGGGAGCGTCGGCGCGCACATCCTCGCCGTCTTCCTCTTCATCGCGGGGGTCATCCTGCTCACCGGCGCCTCGATCGCCGGGGTCATCCGGGCGACGCACTCCGGCGTGAGCGACACCACGCGCGCCCTGCGCACCGCCGTGCCGCAGCGCACGCCCCGTCCCGAGCCCGTCGCGCCGCCGGAGCCCGAGGACGAGGAGGTGCACGTCACCCAGACGATGGTGCGCGCGCCGTCGCTCGACGCCCACGAGCGCTACCCCGACATCTTCGGCGAGCCCGACGAGGCGCCCGACGCCGAGCCGGAGCTCCCGGAGCCCGAGCCCGAGCACGAACCGGTCGCGGAGGAGCCGATCGAGGAGGACCTCGACCCCGAGCCCGAGCCGGAGGACGACGAGCCCGAGCCCGACGGCGTGATGGAGATCCGCCCCGAGGACCTCACCCCGCAGGGACGCCTCCGCGGCTCGATCACCGACGACCCGTCGTTCCAGTGGAAGACGCCGCGCCCCAACATCCTCAAGCGCTCGAGCGCCGAGCAGAGCAGGCCCGACACCGCCGGGCAGGAGCGGACGGCGGGCGCGCTCGTCGAGGCGCTCGGCCACTTCGGGGTGCAGGCGAAGATCATCGGGATGGTCGCCGGCCCGCACATCACCCGCTACGAGCTGCGCCTCGCGCCCGGCATCAAGATGAGCAAGGTCGCCCAGCTCAAGGACGACCTCGCCTACGCCCTCGCCGCGACCGACATCCGCATCCTCGCGCCGGTCCCGGGGAAGACGGCCGTCGGCGTCGAGGTGCCCAACCTGCGCCGGCGGATGGTGCAGCTCGGCGACGTCTTCCAGGACCCGCCCGCCGACTGGTCGCCGCTGACGGTGTGGCTGGGCAAGGACGTCGGCGGCAAGGCGATCGGCGCCGACCTCGCGAAGATGCCGCACCTGCTCGTCGCGGGCACGACCGGCGCGGGCAAGTCCGGCGCGATCAACGCGATGCTCTCGAGCATCCTGCTGCGCGCGACGCCGCACGAGGTCCGGCTCGTCCTCGTCGATCCCAAGCAGGTCGAGCTCAACCACTACGAGTCGGTCCCGCACCTGCTGACGCCGGTCATCACGAGCCCGCGGATGGCCGCCAACGCGCTCCAGAACCTCGTGAAGGAGATGGAGGCGCGCTACTCGATCATGTCGCTCGCCCGCACGCGGTCGCTCAACGAGCTCAACCGGGTGCGCGAGGGCCGCGGCGAGAAGGCCCTCCCGTACATCCTGTGCGTCATCGACGAGCTCGCCGACCTCATGATGGTCGCGCCGGCCGACGTCGAGGACTCGATCATCCGCCTCGCGCAGAAGGCGCGCGCGGTCGGCATCCACCTCGTCCTGGCGACGCAGTCGCCCCGCGTCGACGTGATCACCGGCATGATCAAGGCGAACGTGCCGTCGCGCATCGCGTTCGCGGTGTCGTCGCAGACGGACTCCCGCGTGATCCTCGACCAGAACGGCGCCGAGTCGCTGCTGGGGCAGGGGGACATGCTCTTCTCACCCGTCGGCACGTCACGCCTGCAGCGCATCCAGGGCGCCTACATCGACGAGCCGCAGATCGAGGCGATCACGGAGTTCTGGCGCAAGCAGGGCGAGCCCGAGTTCCGCGAGGAGCTGCTCGAGGAGGCCGAGGGCGACGGCGAGGAGCTGTCGGCCGCGGGCGACGACGCGTTCAGCCCCGACGAGGATCCGCTCCTGGAGGACGCGATCCGCCTCGTCGTGGAGATGGGCACCGCGTCGACGTCGATGCTGCAGCGGCGACTGCGACTCGGCTACACGCGTGCGGGGCGGCTGATCGACATGCTCGAGCGCCGCAACGTCATCTCCGGCTACGAGGGCTCCAAGCCGCGTCAGGTCCTCGTCGCGGAGGGCGATGTCGAGCGCGTGATCGCGAACCTGCGCGAGCGCGACGGGGGAACTCCTGCAGAGCCCGTTGATTCGGGCGTCGCTGAGTAGCCTCTGGCCCCTGATGCCCGACATCGGGGCGAGCCTCCGGGAGGAGCGTATGCGCTCCCGGATCGACATCACGGAGATCGAGGCGCAGACGAAGATCCGCGCCAAGTACCTGCGCGCCCTCGAGAACGAGGAGTGGGACCTGCTGCCCGGGCCCACGTACGTCAAGACGTTCCTGCGCACGTACGCCGACGCGCTGGGCCTCGACGGGCGGATGCTCGTCGAGGAGTACAAGCTGCGCCACGAGCGCCTGTCGGACGTCGAGCTCCAGCCGATCTCGCCCCGTGGCGCCCGCGAGCGCGCGCGTGAGCGCTCCCCGCGCAGCCGCTTCCCGCGCTTCGGCCTCGTCGCGCTCGTGATCGTGGGACTCGTCGTCGCGCTCTACGCGCTCGGCCGGGGCGCGGACGACTCCGATGAGCCCACCGGCAGCGGCACGCCCGCGACGACGACGCGGACGTCGACGAGCACGACGGCACGCACGACGACCCAGCGCAGCGAGCCGAAGCCGGCGACGCTCCGGATCACCGCGACGGGGCAGGTCGACGTGTGCGTCCAGGCCGCCGACGGGCGCAAGCCCGTGAACGGCCGCACGCTGCAGGCCGGGCAGTCCACCTCGACCATGCGTTCCGGGCGTTTCCGGATCGTCCTCAGCAACGGCGAGGCGCGGCTGCGGGTGAACGGCCGCACGCGCGCGATCCCGCCGTCGGACGGGCCCGTCGGGTACGCGATCAGCCGCGGTGGCAAGATCACCGGGCTCGAACCCTCCGAGCGACCCCGGTGCGAAGCATGAGCGACATCCCACGCGCAGGCATCGTCATCACGGGCACCGAGGTGCTCAACGGTCGCGTGCGCGACGCGAACGGCCCGTGGCTCGCCGACCGGCTGACGGAGCTCGGCGTCGACCACGAGACGACCGTGGTCGTCGGCGACCGGCCGCAGGACATGCGCGGCGCCCTGGACTGGCTGGCGTCGCAGGGGGTCGCGCTCGTGATCACGAGCGGCGGCCTCGGCCCGACCGCCGACGACCTGACGATCGAGGTCGTCGCGGCGTTCCAGGGGCGCGACCTCGCGCTCGACGAGCCGCTGCAGGGACGGATCGCGGCGAAGCTCGAGCCGCTGCTGCAGCGCTTCCCGAACCTCGACATCGACGCGTGGCGCGAGGGGACGCGCAAGCAGGCGCTCGTGCCCGTGGGCGCGACGGTGCTCGAGCCCGTCGGGACGGCGCCCGGTCTCGTGTCCGCGCCGGCGTCCGGCGACGGCCCGACGATCGTCGTCCTGCCCGGGCCGCCGTCCGAGCTGCAGGCCATGTGGGCGCAGGCGCTCGAGACGCGGGCGCTGCGCGACGCCGTGGCGGGCGCAGGGTCCTTCGCGGTGCGCACGCTGCGCATGTACGGCATGCCGGAGTCGGAGATCGCCGAGACGCTGCGGGTCGCGGAGGCGACGGGCATCGACCTCGCGCCGCTGGAGATCACGACGTGCCTCCGGCGTGGGGAGATCGAGGTCGTCACGCGCTACGGGCCCGACGGCGGGACGGCCTACGCGGCGCTCGAGGATCTCGTCCGCGAGCGCCACGCGGGGATGCTGTTCTCCGATGACGGCAGCACCGTCGACGACCTCGTGGCTCGTGCGCTGCTCGACCAGGGGGCGACGATCGCGACGGCGGAGTCCTGCACCGGCGGGCTCCTCGCGGCGCGCCTCACGGAGCGTGCGGGCTCCTCGAGCTACGTGCTCGGCGGCATCGTCGCGTACGCGAACTCGGCGAAGGTGCACGTCGCGGGTGTCGATCCCGAGCTCATCGCCCGCCACGGGGCGGTGTCGCTCGAGGTCGCCGAGGCGCTGGCCTTCGGGGCCCTGCGCCGGCTCGACGCCGACGTGGGGGTGGGCATCACCGGCGTCGCCGGGCCCGGCGGCGGGACGGAGACCAAGCCCGTCGGCTTCGTGTGCCTGTCCGCCGCATCGGCGGACGGGCGGCGCATCACCCGGTCCGTGCAGCTGCCCGGTGGGCGCGACGACGTCCGCGACCGCTCGACCACGGTGGCCATGCACCTCGTCCGCAGGCTCCTGCACGGCGAGGGCGAGCGGGCGCCGATCGCCGCCTGAGGCGTGCGGCTCTTCGCGGCCGCCGACATCCCGGGCGCGGTGCGCGCGCCCCTCGCCTCCTGGGGCGCGGCCTGTGCCGACGACGTGCCCGGGCTGCGGGCGATCCCGGAGGAGCGGCTGCATCTCACGCTCGTGTTCCTCGGGTCGCGCGACGACGCCGAGGCGCCGGGGATCGGCGAGCTCGTCACGGCGTGCGCGGACGGCCCGGTCGAGATCGCGCTGGGCGAGCCGCTGTGGCTGTCGCCGCGGCGCCCGCACGTGCTGACGGTGGCCGTGGGCGACCCGTCCGGGCGCCTCGCGGAGCTGCAGGCGCGGGTGTCCGCGGCCCTCGAGGCCGGCGTCGGACACGAGGCGGAACGGCGGAGGTGGCGCCCGCACGTCACGGTGGCGCGCGTACGCCGGGGCGCGCGCGTCCGCCCCGGCGATGTCGCGCTGCCTCGGGTGCCGAGCCCCTCCTTCGCGCTGGAGGCGCTCACGCTGTATCGCTCGCACCCCGGTCCGGCGCCGCGCTACGAAGCGCTCGCACGGACTCGCCTGGAGTAGCGCACCTCCAGGAGCAGTGACGTCCTTGGTAGCGCGCGTGGCGAGGACCGGCAAGCGGGCCTTGTGCGAGGACGCACCCCCGGGGTGGTTCGTGCGCTGATGATCAAGTGCGCATGAGTTGTCCGACCCATGGCGCAGACTCGTCACACCGTCGTGTCGAGTCGTTGCGAGCCCATCCGTAGCGTCCTCGTTCCGTCCGATGCAGCCCGCAGACTTGGCTGTTGAACCAGAGCGCGAGGAAAGGCCCTCACCACCCATGCCCGTCACCGACGAAAAGGCCGCGAAGGCCCGCAACGATGCACTGCAAGGCGCGCTCACGCAGATCGAGCGCCAGTTCGGCAAGGGCAGCGTCATGCGGATGGGCGACGAGGGCGCCCAGGTCAAGGTCAACGCCATCCCGACGGGCGCGCTGTCGCTCGATCTGGCGCTCGGCATCGGGGGCATGCCCCGTGGCCGCATCGTGGAGGTCTTCGGCCCGGAGTCCTCGGGCAAGACGACGCTCGTGTACCACGTCCTCGCCGAGACGCAGAAGCTCGGCGGCGTGTGCGCGTTCATCGACGCGGAGCACGCGATGGACCCTCTGTACGCCCGTCAGATCGGGGTGGACATCGACGAGCTGCTCGTCTCCCAGCCCGACTACGGCGAGCAGGCCCTGGAGATCGCCGACATGCTCGTGCGCTCCGGGGCGGTCGACCTCGTCGCGATCGACTCGGTCGCCGCGCTCACGCCGCGGGCCGAGCTCGAGGGCCAGATGGGCGACCAGACGGTCGGCCTGCAGGCGCGGATGATGAGCCAGGCGATGCGCAAGCTCGCCGGCAACCTCAACCGCACGCAGACGCTGTGCCTCTTCACGAACCAGATCCGCGAGAAGGTCGGGGTCATGTTCGGCTCGCCGGAGACCCAGCCGGGCGGTCGCGCGCTGAAGTTCTACTCGTCCCAGCGCCTGGACATCCGCCGCATCGAGACGCTGAAGGACGGCGCCGAGGCGGTCGGCAACCGGGTCCGCGTCAAGGTGGTCAAGAACAAGGTCGCCGCACCGTTCCGCCAGGCGGAGTTCGACATCGAGTTCGGCAAGGGCATCTCGTCCTCGGGCTGCATCCTCGATCTCGGCATCGAGCACAACGTGGTGACGAAGTCCGGCTCGTTCTTCTCGTACAACGACGAGCGCCTCGGCCAGGGGCGGAACAACGCGAAGGCGTTCCTGGACGAGCACGTCGAGGTGGCGAAGGAGATCGAGAGCAAGATCTACGACATCCTCAACGTCGACACGGAGCTCATCGCCCCGATCGAGCGCGACGAGGACGCCGTGGCCGTCGCGGAGGATCTCCCGACGACGATCGCCGCCGCCTGAGCTCCAGGTGGTGACGGGAACCGCGGAGGAGCGCCTGCAGCACGCGCTCGACCTCGCCTACCGCTATCTCGGCAGGCGGGACCGGACCGTCCTCGAGGTGCGTCGTCACCTCGAGGGCAAGCGCGTCGAGCCGTCGGCGATCGACGGTGCGCTCGCGTCGCTGGCCGAGGCCGGCTACCTCGACGACGCGCGTTACGCGCGGCGCTTCGCCGAGGACCGGCGCGAGCTCGACGACTGGGGGGCCGACCGGATCGCGCGCAAGCTGCACGCTGCCGGCGTCGGGGAGGCGGAGGTCGCCGCGGCGTTGGACGCTCGTGGCGCGGAGGCCGAGCACGACGCCGCGATCGCGCTGCTGCGCCGCAAGATCCGCGTGCCGCCGCAGAGCGACCGCGAGCGTGAGCGCGCGCTCGGGATGCTGGTGCGCAAGGGCTACGACCTGGATCTCGCCTACGACGTCGTGCGGGCGTTCGAGCGCGAGCCCGAGGCCGCCTGATGCTCGCCGCCCGCGTCCACGGCTACGAGGACCACAAGCTCCACCTCGACCAGGTCCCCGAGCCGACGATCCAGAGCCCGCTCGACGTCATCGTCCGCATCGGCGGCGCCGGCGTGTGCCGGACCGATCTGCACGTCCTCGAGGGGATGTGGGACTTCACGTCCCCCGGTCTGCCGTTCATCGTCGGGCACGAGAACGCCGGGTGGGTCCATGAGATCGGGTCGGCCGTGACGTCGGTCGCGGTGGGTGACACGGTCATCGCGCACTCGTTCGTGACCTGCGGCCTGTGCCGGCCGTGCCGGCGAGGCGAGGACGCGCACTGCGAGCGGGCGTACAACCCCGGCCTGTCGGCCGACGGCGGATTCGCCGAGTACATGCGCACCGGCGAGCGGGCGCTGCTGAAGGTCGACCCCGCGCTGCGGCCGGCGGACATCGCGGGCCTCACCGACGCAGGCCTGACCGCGTACCACGCGGTGCGCCGCGCGGCGAAGCTGCTGGAGCCCGGGCACCGGGCCGTCGCGATCGGCGCCGGGGGTCTCGGTCTCATCGGCGTGCAGCTGCTGCGGGCGCTGACGCCTGCCGAGGTCATCGTCGTCGAGCCGCGCGAGGAGTCCCGCGCGCTGGCGGCGGAGGTCGGCGCGCACCACACCGTGGCGGCGGACGGCACGCAGGTCCAACGGGTCCTGGACCTCACGGACGGGCGCGGGGCGGAGGTCGTGCTCGACTTCGTCGGCGAGTACGGCACGCCGGCGGACGGCGTCGCCATGACACGCCGGGCCGGCGCGTACTTCGTCGTGGGCTACGGCGGCACCCTCGAGGTCTCGACGCTGGAGATCATCACGAAGGAGCTGCTCATCGTCGGCAACGCGGCGGGCACCTACGACGACCTCGCGGACCTTGCGACGCTCACGGCCCAGGGCGCGGTGACGCTGCACACGACGCCGTATCCGCTCGAAGCCGTCAACGACGCGCTGCACGACCTCGAGCAGGGCCGTGTCCAGGGTCGCGCGGTCCTCGTGCCCGGCTAGTGCGGACAGGCACGTACGGGGTGGCGTCCGTATGCTTCCGGGTGGCCTCGGGCCGTACAGGTGTTCGGTTGTGCCGAACGCGACTCAGGCCTATTCTCAGCAGACTTGGATCGGGTCCGCCACGGAGCCGAAGGTGCAGCAAATTGAGCCTTTTTGAACGTCCCGACAGCCCCGGCAGCACAGCCTCGACCATCCCCGACGCCGGGTGTCGACGACCGCTGACGCACGGCCCATGCGTCCCCCGATCCTTCCCAATCACCTCATCGAGACTGACGTCCGCCGAGGCTGCGCTTGGACGCGCTGCCCGCGGGGGAGGGAACGGCAATGGAATTCGTCGTTGTGGCGGCCATCGTGGCCGCCGCGGCCGTCCTGGTGGCGGCCCTGCTGCGCCGTGGTGGGCACCATCCCGCTCCGGCTGCGCAGGACGCCGCAGCCGCGCAGCCTGATTCGGCAGAACGCGAGGAGAGCGTCAGCCGGCTCGAGGAGCGCGCGCGTGAACGTGCCGGGGAGTTGGACCGGCGCGCACGCGAGCTGGACGAGCAGACACGGGCGCTCGAGGCCGAGCGCGAGCAGCTCGCGCTGCGTGAGCGCGACCAGGAGTCCGCGCTGGAGCGGATCTCCGGACTGAGCGCCTCGCAGGCCAAGGAGCGCCTGCTGCGCGACGTCGAGGACCGCGCACGCCATGACGCCGCCCGCCGGCTGCGTCAGATCGAGGAGGAGACCAAGCGCGACGCCGAGCGGCGCGTGCGCTCGATCCTCGCCGTCGCGATGCAGCGACTCGCGGCCAGTCACGCCGCGGAGACGACGGTGTCCGTCGTCCAGCTGCCGTCGGACGACATGAAGGGCCGGATCATCGGCCGTGAGGGCCGGAACATCCGCGCGCTGGAGAACCTCACCGGCGTCGACTTCATCATCGACGACACGCCCAACGCGGTCGTGCTGTCGGGCTTCGACGGGGTGCGCCGCGAGGTCGCGCGCATGACGCTGGAGAAGCTGCTGCAGGACGGTCGCATCCATCCGGCGCGGATCGAGGAGACCTACTACCAGGCGAAGTCCGAGCTCGACGCGCACATCACGAAGGCCGGCGAGGAGGCCGCCTTCGAGGCCAACGTCCAGGGCCTGGACGCGGACCTCGTGAAGACGCTGGGCCGACTGAAGTTCCGCACGAGCTACGGCCAGAACGTCCTCGCGCACTCCGTCGAGTGCGCGAACCTCGCCGCGATGATGGCCGACGAGCTGGGCGCCAACGCGAAGATGGCCCGCCGTGCCGCGCTGCTGCACGACATCGGCAAGGCCGTCTCGCACGAGGTCGAGGGGCCGCACGCGATCGTCGGTGGCGACCTCGCGCGCCGGCACGGCGAGTCCGAGGCCGTCGTGCACGCGATGGAGGCGCACCACAACGAGGTCGAGCCGCAGACGATCGAGGCCGTGATCGTGCAGTCCGCCGACGCCCTGAGCGGCGCGCGGCCGGGCGCCCGGGGCGAGTCGCTGGAGCAGTACGTCAAGCGCCTGCGCGATCTCGAGCAGATCGCGACGCGGCACAAGGGCGTCGAGAAGGTCTACGCGATGCAGGCGGGTCGCGAGATCCGCGTCATGGTGACGCCGGACCGCATCGACGACGACGGCGCCCTTCTGCTGTCCCGCGAGATCGCCCGCGACATCGAGCGCGAGCTCGAGTACCCGGGCCAGATCAAGGTCACGGTCATCCGGGAGTCGCGCGCCGTCGAGTACGCCAAATAGCGGGCCTCGACTTCGTCGAGCCTTGGCATCGCGTCGCTGGGCGACGCGATGCCGGTGCCGCCGCAACCCCTGCGTCCGTGGCACGTTCGACGGGCATGCGACGACACCGACTCGCCCTTCCCGCCGTCGCGGTGGCGCTCGCCGCGACGGCCGCGGTCCCCGCCTCCGCACCCGCGGCCTCGTGGGGTCCAGTGGGCAACGCCACCCGGTCCGGCCAGTCGTTCGGACCGACCGTGGCGGCCAACAGCGACGGCCGCTTCGCCGTCGGCTTCGTCCGGCAGCTCGGCAGCGCCCATCGCGCGGAGATCCGCACGGGCCGCCTGACCGACCGCCTGCGCGGCGACAGCGTCCTCCTGGACTCGTCGACGGGCAACGTCGACTCGCCGGCCGTGACGTTCGCGGGCGAGGAGGGTCCGATCGGCGTCGCGTGGCGCCGCTTGGCGAACAGGGCCCAGCGGCTCCGCGGGGCGGCGGTCGCCGACGACGGCGACGTCTCCGGCCCCTTCGACCTGACGACCGACGGTCCCGAGTCCGCCTACGAGCCGCGCTGGATCGCCCAGCCCGACGGGCCGCCGCTGCTGGTCTGGGATCGTCGGACCAGCTCCGCGCAGGCGCCGCTGGACGGCGTCCGGTTCGGCGTGCAGAACGGGCTGCCCGGCACCGGGATCTCGTCGCAGGTCCAGCTCGCCGTCCAGCCCGACGGCTCGCAGCTGGCCGTGTGGCTGCGGAGCGGCCGCGTCGTGACCGCGCAGTCCCCGGCGGCCGGCCAGCCCTTCAGCGCGCCGGTGACGCTCTCCGGCGCGGGGTTCGCACGCGACCCGCATCTCGCGATGAGCGCGGACGGCACCGCCGTCGCGGCGTGGGTGCGCAGCGCCGGCGCCGGCAACGTCATGGAGGTTGCCTCCCGGCCGCTCGGCGCGACCTTCGGCACCCCCGTCGCGCTGTCGGGCTCGGGCGAGGGCGCCTTCTCGCCGGAGCTCGTGGCGTCGAGCACCGGCGGCTTCCTGGCGGCCTGGGTGTCCGGCCCGACCGGGCGTGGCTGGGGCTCCGCGAGCGGACCCGTGCGCGCCCAGCGCCTCGCGGCCGGCGGCGCGCCCACCGGCACCGCGTTCACGCTGACGCCCGCGGGCGCGCGCATCGTCGATCCCACGGTGGCCGGCGACGGGCGCGGCGGCGTGATGGTCGGCTGGCGCGTCGGCGCCGGGCAGCGCCCGCCAGATCGTCGCCCGGCGGGTCGCCGGCAACGGCGTGGTGGGCACGCCGCGCACCCTCGACACCGGGTCGCGCATCGAGGCGGGGGCGCCGGCGATGGCCGGGTCGCTCGGCGCCGTGGTCGCGTCGTGGACCTCCGGCGGCATCGTGCGCTACAGGCTCTACCGCTAGCGGGCTGCATCGGCCGCCGAGCCCATATCCTCGGCGGCCGATGAAGCGCTACCACGTCACCACGTTCGGCTGCCAGATGAACGAGCACGACTCGGAGCGCATGAAGGGGATGCTCGAGTCGCTGGGCTACAGCGAGGCGCCCGCCCGCGGCGACGCCGATCTCATCCTCTTCAACACCTGCTCGATCCGCGAGAAGGCCGACGACAAGTTCAGAGCCCACCTCGGCGAGGCGAAGCGGCTGAAGCGCGAGGATCCCGAGCGCATCGTCGGCGTCGGCGGCTGCTGGGCCCAGTCGGTGAAGGACGAGGTCTTCGCGCAGTTCCCGTTCGTGGACGTCGCCTTCGGACCCGGTCAGGTCCACAAGCTCGCCGAGTTCCTCACGAGCGACTCGATCACCGCGCAGGGCTTCTTCGAGTTCGAGGGCTTCACCGGGCACCTGCCGGCGCGGCGCGCCCGCCCGGTCCAGGCGTGGGTGCAGATCTCCGCGGGCTGCAACATGAAGTGCTCGTACTGCATCGTGCCGAGCACGCGCGGACGGGAGGTCTCACGACCGCTGGACGAGCTCGTCGCCGAGGTGCGCGGCCTCGTGGAGGACGGTGTCCGCGAGGTCACGCTGCTCGGGCAGAACGTCAACTCCTACGGCACACGGCTGCGGCCGCAGCGCTCGTTCGCCGAGCTGCTGCGCGAGCTGGACACGATCGACGGCCTGGATCGCATCCGGTACACGAGCCCGCACCCGACGCACATGGGGGAGGACGTGGTCCGTGCGCACGCGGACCTGCCGAGCGTCTGCGAGCACGTGCATCTGCCGCTGCAGGCCGGCTCCAGCCGCATCCTCAAGAGCATGCGCCGCACGTACGACCGCGGGCGGTTCATGGACCGCGTCGCGCTGCTGCGCGAGCACGTCCCCGACGTGGCGATCACCACGGACATCATCGTCGGCTTCCCGGGGGAGACCGAGGAGGACTTCCGGGAGACGCTCGAGGTGTGCGAGGAGGTCGGCTTCGACGGCGCCTTCACGTTCATCTTCTCGCCGCGGCGAGGGACCGAGGCGGCCGAGATGGCCGACGACGTGCCGCACGAGGTGAAGGTGGAGCGGATGGAGCGCCTGGTCGAGGTCGTCCAGCGGCGTGCGCGCGAGCGCGCGCAGCGCTTCGTCGGGCGGACGCTGGACGTGCTGGTCGAGGGGCCGTCGCGGACGGACCCCTCCCGGCACCGCGGGCGCTCGCGCCACGGCAAGGTCGTGAACTTCAGCGGCATCGCCGAGCCCGGGGAGATCGTGCCCGTGCTCATCACCCGGGCGACGAGCCAGACGCTCGGCGGCGAGATGTCGCTGCTCGCCCGGGCACTGGCCTAGAACAGCGACTCCTGCGCGGGCTCCGGCTGCCGCGGCGCGGGCTCGGGCGGACGCGCGCGGTCGCGCAGGACGAACCCCGGCCGGCGTCCGCGGAAGCGGCCGCGCGTGAGGAGCGCCGACAGCCGCTCGCGCTCGGCCTTCGGCGCGTAGGCGCCGCGGGCGTAGAGCTCCTCGTAGCGGGGCACGAGGTCCGGCCGCGCGTCGCGCAGCCAGCCCATGAACACGTCGCGCACCTCGCCGCGCAGGTGCAGGCCGATGCCGCCGACCGACGTGGCGCCGGCCTCCTCGGCGGCGCGGAGGATCGCGTCGACCTGCGCGGGGTCGTCGTTGATGCCCGGCATGAGGGGCGCGACGAGGATCCCGGTGGGGATGCCCGCCCGGTTGAGCTCGCCGACCGCCTCGAGCCGCGCCCGCGGGTTGCGGCGTGTGCGGCTCGGTCTGCCGCCAGGCCTTCTCGTCGAGGGTCGGCACGGAGAACGACGCGCTGATGTCCGTCACCTCCGCGATCTCGCGCAGCAGGTCGAGATCACGCAGGACGAGCGGCGACTTCGTGAGGATGGAACAGGGGTTGCGAGCGTCCCGCAGCGCCTCCCAGATCCCGCGCATGAGCTTGTAGCGCCCCTCGACCCACTGGTACGGGTCGGTGTTCGTCCCCATCGCGACGTGCTCGCCCTTCCACGACGGCCGCGCCAGCTCGCGCCGCAGCACCTCGGGCGCGTTGACCTTGACGACGATCTCCTTCTCGAAGTCGCGCCCCGCGTTCAGGCCGAGGTAGACGTGGGTGGGGCGGGCGAAGCAATAAAGACAGCCATGCGAGCAACCTCTGTACGGGTTGATCGTCCACCGGAACGGCATGCGCGACCGCTCGGGCACGCGGTTGAGCGCGGACTTCGCCTGGACCTCGTAGAAGCGCGTCTCCAGGGCCTCGGGCGCGTCGAAGTGGCGGACGACCGCCGGCTTGGCGTAGCCCGGCAGACGCGTGCGCTCGTCCTCTTCGGTTGTCAGGTTCTCCCATCGCACGAACACATGTTCGCATAGTCGGAGGACGGTCCAGAGAGCACGATGCACCGTAAGCTGAAGCCATGCAGCGCAGCCTGGTCGCCACCGCCCTCGTGCGCGGCCCGTGCGCCGCCGTCGCGGCCTGTCTGGTCCTGCCGTCACTCGTCGCGCCGGTCGGTCCATACGCATGGCTCGCGGGGCTCCCGCTGGCGCCCGCACTCGTCGGGGTGCACGCCGCCGGCCGAGGCGAGCGCACACGGCGCACGCTCACGCTCGCCGGGATGTCCCTCGCCGCGGCGACGGCTGCGCTGCTCGCGTTGTGGTGCGCGTTCTTCATCGCGCTTGGGCTCCTGTACGGCCCGATGCCGGCCGACTGATCGCGGTCTGCACCGGCGTCCGCGCCGGACCTCCACAAACCGCCGACGTGTGATTGCCGTCACACAAGCGCACCCGCGCCTGCCTCACGGTGATCCACCGGTATGAAGCACTTCATGGACACCAAGAGCCACAACTGGCGCGAGGCGGGCCTTGCCCGCCAGATCAGCGCCCGCGCGGTCAAGCGTGCCCGCCTCGAGTTCGTCGTCCTGTTCCCGGCCCTCGCCGGCGTCCTGCTCGTCTACGGCTACCGCAGCGAGCTGTTCGGGCCGGAGCTCGACATCCCCGTGCGCATCGGCACCGTCGTCGCCCTGATGATCCTCGGCTGGGCGCTCGCGCGGGACATCGGCCGAGCCCTCGGCCCGTATCTGTTCCGCCGCCTGGACCCCGGCACGGCGGGCACGATCGGCTTCCTCCTGCGCCTGGTGACCGTGATCATCGCCCTGCTCGTCGCGCTGCGCGTCGCGGGCCTCGCGCCGCAGACCGTCGCCCTCGGAGGTGCGCTGACCGCAGTCGTCCTCGGTCTCGCCGCCCAGCAGACGCTCGGCAACCTCTTCGCAGGCACCGTCCTGCTCAGCGCCCGGCCCTTCCGGGTCGGCGAGCGCGTCAGCCTCCAGGGCGGCGGCATCGAGGTCGAGGGCGTCGTGAGCTCGCTCGGCCTGCTCTACACGACGTTCGCCAGCGGCGACGACGCGATCATGGTGCCCAACAGCGTCGTGCTCGGGCAGGCGATCACGCCGCTGCACGAGCCGGCCGGCGTCGACCTCCGCGCGCGCCTGCGCCCCGGCGTCACCCCGATCGACGTCCACAACCTGCTCCAGGACGGCGTGCAGACGCCGATCCGCGGCGAGCCGCGCGTCACGCTGGAGGAGATGGACGGCGACGAGATCGTCGTCCGCATCGCCGCGACGCCCGAGCGCGCGGCCGACGGGCCGAAGCTCGCGGGCGAGGTCCTGACCGCGGTCGCCCCCGAGACCCGCAGGGTCGAGACGACGCAGGCGGCCTAGTGGCGTGAGGCAGAAGGTCGGTTGCAGCCGGTGGATGCCGAATCGTGTCTGCCGGCGAACGTCTGCCTCACGCCACTCCTAGCGCTTGTCGGCCTGGCCCTCGGCCATGCGCTGGGCGATGCGCTCGCCGCCCAGCTTGTTGGAGACCTTCGACGCGAGGTCCGGTGCGACCGCTGCGAGCGCGGTGCCCAGCCGCAGCTCCAGCGGCGCGACCGTGACCTCGCCGCGGTCGCGCTCGACGGCGGTGACCGTCGCGTCCGCGACCCGCTCCGGCGACACGGTGCGGAAGCCGGGGGGAAGCTCCGCGCCGCTCTCGGCGAACATCCCCGCGTCGTGCACGAAGCCGGGGGAGACGATCGAGACGCCCGACGCCCGTGCCGCGGAGGTCGGCCCGCAGGGAGGCGCCGAACCCGCGCAGACCGAACTTCGTCGCCGCGTAGAGCGAGCCGCCCGCGACCGGCGCGCGGCCCGACAGCGACGACATGAAGACGAAGTGCCCGGAGCCGCGCTCGCGCATCGCCGGCACGTACAGCCGCGACAGCACGATCGGCGCACGGAGGTTCACGTCCAGCACCCGGTCGATCTGCTCCTCCGTGAAGGTCTCCAGCCGCCCGGAGCCGGGCATCGCCGCGTTCGCGACGACGACGTCGACGTCCGGGTGCGCCTCGGCCAGCGCGCGGACGGAGTCCGGATCCGTCAGATCGGCCGGCGCCACGACGGCGTCCGGGACCGACGACGCGAGCGACGCGAGGACGTCGGGTCGCCGGCCGCTGAGCACGAGCCGCGCGCCCCGCGCCGCGAACGCCTGGGCGATCGCGTGTCCGAGGCCACCGGTCGCCCCGGTGATCAGGATCGTTCTGCCCGCGAGCTGCACGCCTACTCGAACAGGGCGACCGTCGTGGTGAAGGTGTGGAGGAAGTTCGCTCCGTCGACCGGCCCGATCTCCCCGGCCGCGAAGAAGCCGGCGAACGGCGCGCCGCCGAGGGCGTCGGTCAGGAGCGTCGCATCGTGGTCGGGCACGCCGAACATGCCACGCCCGCGGCCGGTGCACGTGAAGACGAGCGCACCCGACGGCGTCGCCCCGCCCAGTGCCGTCCGGCGAAGCCCGAGCGCCTCCTTGAGGTCGCGGGTCGCCGACGCGGCGTCGCGCACGTGCAGCCGCACGACCTGCCCCGGCCTGACGACGGTGCCGACGGCGATCGCGCCGGTGTCCGGATCGGCGCCGAGCAGGTTGCGGACGAGGAAGTCGCCCTGCACGTAGTCGGGCTTGCCGGGCTCGACGACGAGGCCCAGCAGCAGCCCCTGGCCCAGGACGGCCTGGTCCACCGGGTCGAGCGCGTCGACGACCTCGCGGAGCTTCGTCAGCGCGTTGCGACCCGCGAGCTCCTGGATGATCTGCCCGTCGGCGGCCGTGATCGTCAGCTCGGGACCGATCGGCCGCGCGCCCTGCGAGACGAGCGGGAGCAGCTCGACGCCGTCGAGCCGCACGCCGACGGCACCGTGCTCGTGGACCTCGTCGCCGTGGAAGAGCACCGTGCCGCCCTCCTCGGCCCCGGCGCTCGCGACGCCGCCCAGGATCGGCACGCCGGGCGCGTGGGACGTGAGCTCGGCGAGCAGCCCGTCGAGGGGGAAGGTGACCGGGTCGGGGAGCAGGATCGTGCCGCCGGCGCCCTCGAGCTCGGGCATGCCGAGCACCGCGATCGCGCCCTCGAGCTCCTGCGTCTCGGCGTGGAACCCCGTCGCGCTGCCGTCGCCGAGATCCGCCGCCCACACGGAGATGGCCGTGCCGTCCTCGATCTCACGGCCCTCGCCGACGATGCCGCTGGCGCCGCAACCGATCAGCTCGCCGGGCGCCATCGCCTCGCTGACCGTCTCGACCGTCACCTCGGGCGCGAGCAGGTGTGCGCCGGACGCGAAGATGATGGCGAGATCGGTGTCCGCGCCGTCGAGGCCGCCGAGCGCCTCGCGCGCCGCCTCACCCGCGGCCTCGCGCGGATCGGTCGCGAGGGACATCCCGCAGGAGATGCGAACGGACACTCCAGGCACCATATCCACCGTGACACGCGTGATCGCTCTCTTCGGACCCACCGCGGTGGGCAAGACGGACGTCGCCGTCGCGCTCGCCCGCCGCCTGCGCGACCGTGGCGAGCGGCCCGTCGCGGTCGGTGCGGACGCCCTGCAGGTGTACGCGGGCCTCGAGGTGCTCACGGGCGTCGCCGACGCCGCGCAGCGCGCGGAGCTCGAGCACCGGCTCGTGGCGTTCGTCCCGGTCACGGAGACCTGCTCGGCGGGGGCGTACGCGCGGCTCGCGCACGCCGAGATCGACGGTCTGCTCGCGGAGGGGGCGACGCCGATCGTCGTCGGCGGGACCGGCCTGTACCTCCGCGCGGCGCTCGCCGACCTGGGCATGCGGCCGCCGCCGCGGCCGGGCGTCCGCGAGCGGCTCACCGCGGAGATGGAGGCCGACGGGCCGGAGGCGCTGCACGCGCGACTGCGCGCGGAGCTGCCGGACGTGGCCGCGCGCATCCAGCCGACCGACCGCACGCGGGTGATCCGCGCGCTGGAGCTGCACGAGCAGGGCGTCGCCCACGGCGACGGCGGCGAGCTGTGGACCTCGGCGACCCGTCACCCGACGCGCCTGATCGGCCTCACGATGGACCGGGCGGCGCTGGCGCAGCGCATCGAGGACCGGGTCGACGCGATGGTCGCGGCCGGCGCGGTCGAGGAGGTCCGCCGCGCCGACGCAGCAGGTGCGTCGCACACCGCCCGGGCGGCGCTCGGGTTCTCCGAGCTGCTGCACGGCGACATCCCCGCGATGAAGATGCGCACCCGGCGCTACGCGAAGCGCCAGCTGACCTGGATGCGCAAGCTCCCGGGCGCCGAGCTGGTCGACATCACCGGCCGTGATCCGGCGGACGTCGCCGCCGCCCTGCTGCCGTAGGGTCGACCGCGATGCGCATCGAGAAGTGGCAGGCCCTGGGCAACGACTACATCATCGTGGAGGCCGCCGGCCTGCCGTTCGCGCTCACCCCCGAGCGCGTGCGCCTGCTGTGCGACCGCCATCGGGGGGTCGGCGGCGACGGCGTGCTCGAGCTCTCGGCGCCCGACGAGCCCGGGTTCGTCGCGCGGCTGCGGATCTTCAACCCCGACGGGTCGGAGGCCGAGCTGTCGGGCAACGGCGCGCGCGAGGCGATCATGTACCTGCACCGCCGCGGCTGGACCGACGCGCGCGAGTTCTCGATCCAGACGGTCGCCGGCGAGCTGCGCCCGCGCATCCAGACGGAGACGCGCTGCACGGTCGACATGGGCCGTGCGCGCCTGCGCGAGGAGGGCGAGCTCGAGGCCGACGGGCGCACCTGGCGCTTCCAGCACATCGAGATCGGCAACCCGCAGACGGCGATCCGCGTGCCCGATCGACGCGCGCTCGAGGCGCTCGACCTCCCGGCCATCGGCCCGTCGATCGAGCACCACGCGAAGTTCCCCAACCGCACGAACGTGAGCTGGTGGACGGAGCTCGGGCCGGACGCGATCCAGGCGCGGATCTTCGAGCGCGGCGTGGGGGAGACGCTCTCCTCCGGGACCGGCGCGACCGGCGCCGCGATCGCGCACGTCCTGCGCGGCGGCGACTCGCCCGTCACGGTGCATCTCGACGGCGGGGAGCTGACGGTCGACGTCGGGGAGGACCTGCACGTCGACCTGGCGGGCTGGGCGGTCCCGGTGTTCGCGGCGGAGCTCGACCCCGGGTTCGTCGCGGCGCTCGAGTCGCTCTAGCGCCACTCGGGCGCGCGGCGTCCTCGGAACGCCGCGACGCCCTCCGCGAACTCGGCCGAGCGCATCCCGGCGCGGCGGGTCGCGGCGAGCTCGGCACGGACCGCGTCGTCGGCGCCCGCCCGCAGCGCGCGCAGCGCCCGCGCGTTCGCCTGCACCGCCTGCGGCCCCTGCGCGAGCACCTCCTCGGCGGCCGCGAGCGCCTTGGCCTCGAGCTCCTCCGGCGCGGCGATCTCCGTGACGACGCCGAGCGCGTGCGCCCGCTCGGCCTCCACACGCCGCCCCAGGACGAACAGCTCGAAGGGCAGCGACCCCGGCAGCCCGCCCAGGATGCGCTCCAGGCCGCCGGGCGAGTACACGAGCCCGAGCTTGCCGGCGGGCGCGGCGAGGTAGGCGCCGGGGACCGCGAGGCGCACGTCGCAGCCGAGCGCGAGCTCCAGCCCGCCGCCGAGCGCCGGGCCGTTCAGCGCCGCGATGACCGGCACCCGGCAGGCGTGCAGCGCGTCGAGCGCCGCGACGGTCTCCGGCGCGATCGCCGCGTGCGCGCGCTCGGGGTCGACGGGGTCGCCGATCCCGCTGAGGTCGTAGCCGGCCGAGAAGATCTCGCCCGTGCCGGTGACGACGAGGCAGCCGTCGTCGGCCGCCGCGAACGCCTCGCGCAGCGCCTCGAGGATCTCCGGCGACAGCGCGCCGCGGCGCTCAGGGCGCTCGATCCGCAGGACCGTGACGCCCTCCGCGGGGCGCTCGACGACGAGCCGCCCCGCGACCTCGGTCACGAGGTTCCGAGTCGCTGCTTGACGACCTTGCCCATCGCGTTGCGCGGCAGCTCGTCGAGGAAGTGGACCTCGCGCGGGCGCTTGTGCGGCGCGAGCTGCTGGGCGACGTGGTTGATGAGGTCCTTGGGATCCGGCGTCGCGGAGGTGTCCTCCGCGACGACCCACGCGATGATCCGCTCGCCGAGGTCCTCGTCGGGCCCCGCGGTGACCGCGACCTCCGACACCTCCGGGTGCTCGAGCAGCGCGACCTCGATCTCGCCGGCGCCGACCTTGTAGCCGCCGGTCTTGATGAGGTCGGTCGACCGGCGGCCGACGATGCGGACGTAGCCGTCGGCCGTGCGCGTCGCGAGGTCGCCGGTGAAGAACCAGCCGTCGCGCATCGCCTCGGCCGTCGCGTCGGGGCGGTTGAGGTAGCCGGTGAAGACGTTCGGGCCGCGCACCGCGACCTCGCCGATCGTCTCGCCGTCGAAGTCGGTGAGATCGCCGCCCTCGTCGAGGACGATCCGCACCTCGACGTTCGGGAGCGGGAGCCCCACGTAGCCCGGCTTGCGCACGCCGTCGGCGCGGCCCGCGGTGTTCATGAGCGTCTCGGTGAGGCCGTAGCGCTCGACCACCTGCTGGCCCGTCGCCTGCTCGATGCGCGTGAACAGCGGCGCCGGCAGCGGCGCCGAGCCGGAGACGAGCAGCCGCGCGGTGCGCAGACCGGCGGCGACGGTCGGGTCGCCCTCCGCCTCCGCCGCGATGCGGTGGTACATCGTGGGGACGCCGAAGAGCATCGTCCCGCCGTCGCTCAGCGCCTGCGCGGCCGTCGCGGCGTCGAAGCGCACGAGGTGGCGCAGGTGCCCGCCGAGGCGCAGCGGGCCGAGCGTCCCGAGCACGAGGCCGTGGACGTGGAAGAGCGGCAGGGCGTGCACGAGCCGGTCCTCGCCGGTCCACTCCCAGGCGTCGGCCAGCGCGTCGAGGTTCGAGGAGATCGCCCGGCGCGGCATGAGCGCGCCCTTGGGCCGCCCGGTGGTGCCCGACGTGTAGATGACGAGCGCCGTGGCGTCGTCGTCGAGCCCTTCGTCGGAGGGCAGCGCGCCGCCCTTCGCGTCGATGTCGACGGCCGCGATCGGCGGCGGCGCGTCCGCGGCGTCCAGCGCGCCCTCGGGGGCGCCCAGCACGACCTCCGGCTGCGAGTCGCCGATGATGTGGGCCAGCTCGCTCGTGCCCAGCTTCGGGTTCAGCGGGACGAGCTCGACCCCGGCGGTCAGGCCGCCGACGACGGCGACGCAGGTCTCGAGCGTGGACTCCGCCCAGACGGCGGCGCGGCTCACGCCGCGCAGGCTCTCGGCGACGGCGGCCGCGGCGTCGCGCAGCTCGCGGTAGGAGAGCTCCCGGTCGCCGAAGCGCAGGGCGGGCTCGGCGTCCAGCTCGTGGACAGGAGGCAGGAGGACAGGCATGTGTGCAAATTTCTAGCAGGCATGGGGACACACGAGCCCGCGGTCCGCGCCGCGGTGCGCAACCACACGAGCTGGATGACCGCGCAGGCCGAGGCCGGCGGTGGCGGCCCGCGGTCGCACGGGTCGCTGCGCTGGATCGTGTCCGCCGACGGCGGGAGCGCGTCGCTGCCGTTCCCCGACGCGGTCGCCGGCGACGACGCCGACGCGATGCTCGCCGACTGCCGGGCGCGCGGCCAGACCGGCATCGGCTGCTGGACGAGTGGCCTGGACCCGATCGGCGAGATCGCCGCGGTGCTCGTCGCGCGGGGGTTCGAATGGGGCTGGAGCGCGCACTGGATGGCGTTCGACCTCGACGCGCTGCCACGGATCGACGACGACCGCGTCCGGGTCGAGCGGGGGCCCGTCCGCGACTCGTGGAAGGCCTTCGCGCCCGGCGCCGGCCAGGCGATCGTCCATCTCGCCGGCGGCGAGGCGGGCCTCTACGACGTCGGCGTCGAGCCGGGCATGCAGCGCAGCGGCCTGGGCCGTGCGCTCACCGTCGCGGCGCTGGACGCGGCGCGACGCGCGGGCGCGACGCTCGCCACCGTGAACGCGACGGAGGACGGGGAGCGGCTGTACCGCGCCGTCGGCGCGCAGTCGGCGGGGCATGGGCAGACGTTCTGGATCCACGGCGACGGCCTCGCGGCTCCCGTGCCGCCGGCGCTCGTCGCCGCAGCCGAGGCGGCGGGGCGGGGGGAGACGCCGGGCGCCGCGTCTCCCGCGGTGCTGGCCGCCCGGGTGCCGGGCAACGGCATGGGGCTCGCGCACGTCGCGCAGGCGGCGGGGCACGCCGAGACCGCGCGCCGGCTCGCCGCGCTGGGCGCGCCGCTCGACGCGATCCTCGCCTACGAGCTCGACGGCCCCGCCGGCCTGGCGGGCGTCGCGCTCGACGAGCCGATCGGGCGGCTCGGCGGGACGGTGCTGCACGAGGCGGTCCGGATCCGCGACCTCGACCTCCTGCGCGCCGCGCTGGCGGCGGGCGCCGACACCGCCGCCCGCGACCGCACGTACGGCGCCACGCCCCTCGAGTGGGCGGGGCACCTGCACAACCCGGAGGCGGCGGAGTTGCTTACACGCTGACGGCGTGCTCGCGCAGCGCCTCGTTCAGCGACGTCTTGAGGTCGGTCCGCGTCGAGCGCTCGCCGATGATGTAGGCGCAGGGCAGGCGCGCCTTGCCGGCGGGGAGCTTCTTCGTGCGGGTGCCGGGCACGACGACGGCTCCGGCGGGGACCTCGCCGCGCATCTCGACCTTCTTCTTGCCGCGCATGTCGATGATCGGCGTCGTGGCGGTGAGGACGACGTTCGCGCCCAGCACGGCCCGCGCGCCGACCCGCACGCCCTCGACCACGATGCAGCGCGAGCCCACGAACGCGCCGTCCTCGACGATCACGGGCGCGGCCTGCAGGGGCTCGAGGACGCCGCCGATCCCGACGCCGCCGGACAGGTGCACGTCGGCGCCGACCTGCGCGCACGAGCCGACCGTCGCCCACGTGTCGACCATCGTGTTCTCGCCGACCCAGGCGCCGATGTTCACGTAGGAGGGCATGAGCACCACGCCGGGCGCGAGGTAGGAGCCGTGGCGCGCGGTCGCCGGGGGCACGACGCGGACCCCGCGCGCGGCGTAGCCGGTCTTGAGCAGCAGCTTGTCGTGGTACTCGTAGGGCCCGCACTCGATGGTCTCCATCCCGCGCGTGCGGAACGTGAGCAGCACGGCCTTCTTCGCCCACTCGTTGACCTTCCACGGGCCGCCGGGCGTCGTGGGCGCCGCCACGCGGATCACGCCGTCGTCGAGCAGGTCGATGACGTGCGCGACGGTCGCCGCGTCCTCCTCGGTCAGGTCGCTCGTGGGCTTCTCGTAGAGCTCCTCGATCTGCGCGGCGAGCGCGACGAGGTCGGTGTCGGTGTCCAGGGGCGGGGTCATGTCCCCAAGCGTGCCACAAGCTCCGCGGCACGCTCGCACGCCTCCACGGTGGGGACGAGCGCGAGCCGCAGATGGCCCTCGCCGCCCGCCCCGAGGTAGGAGCCGGGGGCCGCCACGACGCCGTGCTCGAGCCACCGCGTCGCGAGGCCCTCGTCGTCGCCGTCGGGCACGCGCATCCACAGGAAGAACGACGCGTCGCCCCCGACGTGCTCGAGGCCGGCGGCCTGCAGCGCGGGCAGGAGGGCGTCGCGCTTGGCCGCATAGCGGGCGCGGGCCTCGTCGACGTGGCTCTCCTCGCCCCAGGCCGCGACCGACGCGCGCTGGACGAACGCCTGCGGCGCCGTGCCGAGGCTCGGGCGGAAGCGCCGCAGGAGCGCCACGAGCGCGGGATCGCCGGCGACGAACCCCGACCGGTGGCCCGGCATCGAGGAGCGCTTGGACAGCGTGTGGAACGCGAGGACGCCGCTGTGGTCGGCGAGCTGCAGCGCGGACGGGGGCGGCTCGCCGAAGTAGATCTCGCAGTAGGCCTCGTCGCTGGCGAGCACGACGCCGTGCTCGCGGCACCGCGCGGCCGCCTCGGCCAGCCAGCTGAGCGGCGCGACCGCGCCGGTCGGGTTGCCCGGGGAGTTGACCCACAGGAGCACGACGCGCTCCCAGGGAACGGCGTCGAGGTCCGGGAGCCACCCGCGCTCGTGCGTCAACGGCAGCTCGACGACCTCCGCGCCCGCGAAGGCCGCGCCGCGCGCGCCGACGGGGTAGCCGGGCGTCGTGACGGCGACGACGTCGCCGCGCCCGGGCTGCACGAGCACCTGGGCGAGCGTGAAGATCGCCTCCTTGGACCCGTACGTCGGGATGACGGCGTCGTCCGGGTCGACCTGCGCGCCGAAGCGCCGGTGCACCCATTGCGCCGCCGCCCTGCGCAGCTCCGGCAGCCCGATCGCCAGCGGGTACGTGGACACCGGCTCCGCCAGCAGCGCGCGGACGAGCGCCTCGTTGATGAACGCCGGCGTCGCCTCCCGCGGCTCGCCCACGCCGAGGTCGATGATCTCGATGCCGCGCGCCGCCGCCGCCTGCTTGGCCTGCGTCAGCCGCACGAAGGGGTACGTGCCCTGTGCGTCGAGGAGCGGGTTCACGCGCAGGTCAGCCACCGAGGCCCTCGAGGAGCTCGTGGCAGCGCACGAGGGCAGCGACGTCGATCTGCTCGTCGCGCCGGTGTGCGAAGGCGGGGTCGCCGGGCCCGAGGTTGACGGCGTCGACGCCGGCGCGGACCAGCTCGGCGACGGGGGTCCACGCCTGCTTGGGCAGCACGTCGGCGCCCTGCGCACGCAGCGCGTCGACGAACGGGTTCGTCACCGTGACCGGTCCCGAAGGCGCATGGCCGTCGATGACGAGCTCGCCGTGGGGCTCGCAGAGCCCACGCAGCCACGCCTCGGCGTCCTCCGGCGACCTGCCGGGCGGGTAGCGGTAGTTGACCTTCGCGATCGCCGTCTCGGGCACGACGTTCAGCGCGATCCCGCCCTCGATCCTGGTCGCGGACACGACCTCGGTGAACGTGAGGCCGTCGTGGACGTGCTCGGTCGCGGGAACGTCGGCCAGCTCGGCGACGCCGCGCGCCAGGCGGTGGATCGCGTTGTCTGCCAACCAGGGGCGGGCGGAGTGGCCGCTGCGCCCATGGAACGTCCACGTCGCGTTCACGTTGCCCAGGCAGCCCGCGTGGACCGCGTTGGAGGTCGGCTCCAGCACGACCCCGAACCCGCTGTCGCGCAGGGTCGGATCGCGCTCGAGCAGCGGGGTCAGCGAGCTGTCGCCGAAGGGGAGCTCCTCGCGCGGGAAGAAGACGAAGCCGAACGGCGCGCCGGCCAGCGCGAGCTCGATCATCACCGCGAGACCGCCCTTCATGTCGGCGGAATCCGAGGCCGTGGACGACGTCGCCGTCGCGCCGCCCGGGGCGGTTGCCCTGGGCCGGCACGGTGTCGAGATGCCCCGCCAGGAGGATCCTCGCCGCGCCCTGCGTCGCGGCGCCCGCGACGACGCACCCGTCACCCGCGTCGCGCACCGGCACATCGCCCGCTCGCAGGACCTCCGTCACGTGGGCGCCGAGCGCCGCCTCGTCGTGGGACTCGGACGGGATGTCGACCAGCTCGAGCGTCCGGGCGGCGAGGCGTTCGGCGAGCACCGAGGCAGGGTAGCCAGATGCATTCGCCCGATCCCTATCCGAGGAGGCGAACATCGTGCTCACCGTGACGCATGACGCCGCAGAGGCGATCCAGACGCTGACCGACCAGATCCCGGAGACCGAGACCGCGGGCCTGCGCATCTCCGTGCAGGAAGGCGAGGGAGGCACGGCGCAGCTCGCCCTCTCCGTCGCCGACGCGCCGTTCCCGGCCGACGAGGTCGTCGAGGCCGAGGGGGCGACCGTCTACCTCGCGGAGCCGGTCGTGGCGTTCATGGACGACAAGACGCTCGACGCGACCGTGCAGGACGAGGGCGTCGCGTTCTCGATCCAGGGTCCGGCGGCCGAGGGCCCCAGCGCCAACGGAGGCCCGCCTAGCACGTGACACCTCCCACTAGAATGGGAGGTGCATGGAGAGAAATCGCAACGGCCGCGCCACGCCGACCCGCAACGGCGCGGCCCAGCCCGAAGGCAGGGCGAAGCAGCGCGCGTTCACCATCGGCGCATTGGAGACCGGCGACGACCTGTCCGAGCTCCACGAGCTGCTTCGCACCGCCGGAGTCGCGGTCGTGGGCCAGGCGGTCCAGCACCGCGACAAGCCGCACCCGAACACCTATCTCGGCCCCGGCAAGATCGCCGAGGTGAAGGCAGCGGCCAAGGCGGCCGACGCCAACATGGTCGCGACCGACGACGAGCTCACCCCTCGTCAGGAGCGCAACCTGGAGAAGGAGCTCGAGCTCCCCGTCGTCGACCGCACAGCCGTGATCCTCGGGATCTTCGCCGACCACGCGAACACCGCCGACGGCAAGCTGCAGGTCGAGCTCGCGCAGCTCGAGTACAACATGGCCCGCATGCGGGGGCTGTGGACCCACCTCGAGCGCCTCAGCGCGGCCGGGGGCGGGACGCTCACCCGTGGACCCGGTGAGACCCAGATCGAGACGGACCGCCGCCTCGCCCGCAACCGCATCACCGCGCTGCGCCGCAAGCTCGCCGAGGTGAAGGGCGCGCGCGCGACGATGCGCGCCGAGCGCGAGCGGGCCAGCGTGCCCCAGGTCGCGCTCGCCGGCTACACGAACGCAGGCAAGTCCACGCTGCTGAACGCCCTCACGGGCGAGAACAACGTGAGCGTCCGCGACCGGCTGTTCCACACGCTCGATCCGACCACGCGCCTCGCGCGCCTCCACGACCGCCCGTATCTGCTGACCGACACCGTCGGCTTCATCCGCAAGCTGCCCCACCAGCTCGTCGACGCGTTCGGCGCGACGCTGGAGGAGACGCGCGTGTCCGACCTCATCCTGCACGTCGTGGACGCGTCCGCGCCGGAGGAGGAGATGGAGGAGATGATCAAGGCGGTCGACGACGTGCTCGAGGAGATCGGCGCCGGCGAGAGCCCGCGGGTGCTCGTGCTCAACAAGGCGGACGCGATCGACGCCGACCGCCGCGAGGAGCTCGGCTTCCGCCATCCGGAGGCGGTGCTCGTGGCCGCCGTCACCGGCGAGGGCCTCGACGCGCTGGCGGACCGGATCGAGCAGGAGTTCCGCAAGACGATGCGGACCGTCGACCTGCTGCTGCCCTACGCCGAGGGCGGGCGCCTGGCCGAGCTGCACGAGGTCGCCGGAGACCTCGAGCGCGAGGAGACCGCCGACGGCGTGCGCGTGAAGGCGCGGCTGCCGGTCACGGTGGCGGAGCGCTTCGAGCGCTTCGAGATGCGCGCCTAGCTTTCGCGGCGCGAGGAGGCGTAGGGTCGGCGCAACGACCGGGGAGGTCCCCGATGCGCATGCCTCACGTCCGGAGCAGCCTGCATCGCCTTCGCGAGAGGCGCCGCAGGCGAGTCCCAGGGCGCTGCGCCGAGCGGGCGCATATGCAGGACATGGCGGCCAAGGGACGCGGCGACGCCCGACCCGCCACTGGCCCGGCGGCGGGGAGGTAGCTGACGGACTCAGGCGAACGCCGAGCGGATGCGCGCGCCGAACGACGGCTCGTCGGCCGTGCGGCGGCGCGCCGCGAGGCGGACGCTGCGCGAGTTGGCACGCTCGAGCGCGTTGTCGCGGTCGATGCGTATGGCGTAGTGACGGATGGAGGGGTGCATGGCGGACCTCGGGGCGTTGGGGGGTGCGCCGAAGCTACGCCGGGCCCGACGCGGTGCCTCAGAGCGGACCCCCGTCCGCGAGGTACGGCCAGCCGTACCGGTGCTAGCGGTCGTCGCCGCTGCCCGACAGGACGTTGCGGTCCCGCCGGCTGAGGAGCTTCGCGAGGTTCTCGCCCGCGATCGTGTCGAGGTCGAGATCGGCCTCCGTCGCGATCTGCGCGACGTACCAGAGGACGTCGCCGAGCTCCTTCGACAGCGCCGCGCGGCGCTCGTCGGACAGCACGCCGCCGTCGTCGCGGACCATCTTCTTGATCTTCTCCGCCACCTCGCCGGCCTCACCGCACAGACCGAGCGTGGGGTAGAGGATGTTGTCCCCCGACTGGGGATACACGGCGGTGGCGCGGGAGCGGGACTGATAGTCGGACAGCAGCATCGAGATGAAGCTACCCGCTCACCCGGCGGACTGGCCGCGGCGCTCGGAGCGCTGCGCTGCCCGGTCTGCGCAGCCGGCTTCGAGCTGCGCGACGGGACCCTGCGCTGTGCGAACGGCCACGCGTTCGACGTCGCGCGCCAGGGCCATGTGCACCTCGCGACGGGGTCGCGCCGGCTGGCCGGCGACACCGCGGAGATGATCGCCGCCCGCGCGGCGTTCCTCGCCGCGGGCCACTACGCGCCGATCACCCGCGCCCTCGCCGAGCACGCGGCTGTCGACGCGCCCGGCGTGATCGCGGACGTGGGCGCGGGCACCGGCCAGCATCTCGCCGCGGTCCTCGACGCGCATCCGGCCCGCGTCGGGATCGCGCTGGACAGCTCGACCCCGGCGATGCGCCGCGCCGCACGGACGCACCCGCGCATGGCGGCGGTGACCTGCGACGCCTGGGACGCGCTGCCGCTCGCCGACGGCGCCGCGGCGGTCGTCCTCAGCGTCTTCGCGCCCCGCGGCGCCGCCGAGATCCGCCGCGTGCTCGCGCCGACCGGCGTCGTCCTGGCGGTCACGCCGACGGAGCGCCACCTGGCCGAGCTGCGCGAGCCGCTCGGGCTCCTGCGCACGGATCCGGGCAAGGCGGACCGGCTCGCCGGCGACCTCGGCCTGCGCGCGCGGGCGCGCGAGGCGATCGAGGCCGAGCTGCACCTGACGGCGGAGGAGGCGCTGCTCGCCGCGCGCATGGGCCCAGCCGGGCACCACGACCGCACCGTCGCCCCGCTGCCCGACACGATGACCGCGACGCTCTCCGTCGAGCTGACGGTCTTATCCTCCGGGGCGTGAGCGAGGACCATCAGCCCCACGCCGCGGACGCCGCCTGGCACGCGCACCTGCACCACACCGGCCACGACGAGCTGACCGAGGACACCGCGCAGACCCCGGGGATGCGCCGCTTCGAGGCGATCTCCGGCCGGCGCAGCGGCTCGCGCAACATCTGGATGGGCAAGAACCACGTCGGCCCGGGGATGGTCACGTCCGACCACCACCACGGGAAGGCCGAGACCGGCATCTACGTCGTGAGCGGCAATCCGGTCTTCGTGTTCCTCGAGAACGACGAGGAGCGCCGCATCGAGACCCAGCCGGGGGACTACGTCTACGTCCCGCCGTGGGTCCCGCACCGCGAGGAGAACCCGTCGCCGGACGAGGAGGCGGTCGTCGTCCTCGCCCGCTCCACGCAGGAGGGGATCGTCGTCAACCTGCCCAGCCTGCGCACGCACGTGCCCGAGTTGGACGAATACGTCGCCCAACTCGAGCGCGAGCGAGCCGAGGCTCCCTAGGAACCGGCCGAGACCAGGTCGAACTGCTGCAGGTAGTCCGCCGCGGCCTCCTGCGGCGTCTCCTTGTCGAGGTCGACGCGTGCGTTGAGCTCCTGCATGACGCGCGCGGTCAGGTTCTTGTTCACGAGCTCGATCGTCTTCGGGAGGTCGGGACCGGCCTTGTCGGCGGTCTCCGTCTTCATGAGGAACGTCGAGTTGTAGGGCGGGAACATGCCCTTGTCGTCCTTCAGCAGGACCTCCTTGTTGCGGGAGATCTGCGGGTCCGTCGTGAACACGATCGAGACGTCGGCATCGCCGTTGGTCAGCACCTCATGGCGCTGCGCGATGTCGACCGGGACGAACTTCTTGAACTTCAGGCCGTAGACGTTCTGCAGCCCGCGCAGGCAGTCGTCGCGGCCGCGGCACTCGGGGGACCCGTAGAGCGTGAGGTCCTGCGACTTGCCCTCGAGGTCCGAGATGTTCTTCAGCCCCAGCTTGTCCGCCGTCTGCTGCGTCACCGCGACCTCGTTGGACGAGGTGAACGGCGTGGCCGGGAACGCGGTGATGCCCTGCTCGGCGAACTTCGACTTGACCTCGTCGTACGCCGCCGCCGGGTCCTTGGGCAGGTCCTTCGTCGGGACCTCGAAGAACGACAGCAGCGCCGTGCCCGTGTACTCGGGATAGCCGCTGATGTCGCCGCCCTTCAGAGCCTTCAGCGCGGTCTGCTCGTCGCCGAGGTTGAGCTCCTTCTTGACGTTGTAGCCCGCCGCGGCGAGCGCCTGCGCGTAGATCTCGCCGAGCACCTGCTGCTCGGTGAAGTTCTTCGAGCCGATCGTCAGCGTCGTCGAGGCGTTGTCGGCGTTCTTCGTGATCGCCGCGGTGCCCTCGGCCTTCGCGGTGGTCGTGCCGGCGCTGCTGCTCCCCGAGCTGTCGTCGTCGTCGCCTCCACAGGCGACGAGGCCGAGCGCGAGGGCCAACGCGGCGATTGCCGCGAGCGCGGTCCTGATGGTTCGTGTTCGTGTTCGTGTCATGGGGTGGTCGAGACCCTCCTTCGGGGTGTTGCGATAAGCCTTCCGCGAGGTGTCCGTCCCGCCGACTGCATGCGCAGTCCGCGCGGGGTCACCGCGCGTTGTACGGCGGCGAGCGACACCTCGGTCAAGACGGCGAGGAGCGCGACGAGGATCGCGCCGCCGAGGCGGCCCTCCTCGCCGTAGATGCTCGGGTTGATGATGGGATCGCCGAGGGTCACGACGCCCGCGAGCGGCGCGATCGTGGCGGTGGCGACGACGTTGACGGCCGACGTCCGGATGCCGCCGAAGATGAGGCCGACCGCGAGCGGGAACTCGACGCGGCGCAGGATCTGCAGGCCGGTCATGCCCATGCCGCGGGCGGCATCGACGGCGTCGGGATCGACCTCGCGCACGCCGACGTAGGCGTTCGTGAGGATCGGCGGGATCGCCAGCAGCGTCAGCGCCAGCGCGACGTTGGCGAACCCGGCGCCGAGGAAGGCGAAGAACACGAACAGCAGCGCGATCGCCGGCACGGCGCGCCCGATGTTCGACACGCTCACGGCGAGGAACGCGCCGCGCCGGGTGTGGCCGAGCCACAGGCCGATCGGGAGGGCGACCGCGCAGGCGAGCGCCATCGCGACGATGCAGAGCTTCAGGTGCTCCCAGATGAGCGCGAGGTTGTTCGAGAGCCCGCCGACCTCGCCGCCGCCGCGGCCGGTCCGCGGCTGCACGATGAAGTCGAGCGCGTCCCCGAACGTCGAGAAGATGCTGGCCGTGACCGTCATGCGGCCCGCGTCCACGGCGTCATGGTGCGCTGGACGATCAGGATGATCGCGTCGAGCACCACCGCGAGCAGGACGCAGAGCCCGCCGGCGAAGACGACGTTCGTCTTGAACGCCTTCTGCGCCTCCAGGGGCTCGCCGAGTCCGCCCGCTCCGGCGAAGAACGCGAGCGCCGCGAGCCCGACGGTCGTCGTCGTCGCGATCCGCAGCCCCGCCATGATCGCCGGGAGCGCGAGCGGCAGCTCGACGCGCCACAGCAGCTGGCGCTCGGTCAGCCCCATGCCGCGGCCGGCGTCGCGCGCGTCCTCGGGGACGGAGTCCAGCCCGGCCAGCGTGTTGCGGAAGAGGATCAGCAGCGTGTAGCCGGTCAGGGCGATGATCGCCGTGAGGTTCCCGCGGCCCGTGATCGGCAGCAGCAGGAAGAACAGCGCGACGCTCGGCAGCGTGTAGAGGATCCCGGTGATGTTCGTGACCGGTCCGACGAGCCACCGGCGCCGGTGCGCCGTCACCGCGAGGACGAACGCGATCGCGAACCCGATGCCGACCGACACGACGACGAGGAACACGTGCTGCAGGAACGGCGTCGTGTAGCGGTCGATGTGGTCGAAGAACCACCCCGGGCAGAACCCGTTGTCCGTGACGCAGCTGTCCGTGCGCTCCCGGAAGAACCCGTTGTCGGACTGGGCGAGGAGCGCGGCGGAGATCACGCGGACTCGCTCGACGCGCCGATCGCCTCCGGCGCGAGGAAGTCGTGGATGAGCTCGACGGAGAGGATCCCGGCCAGGCGGCCGCCCTCGTCGACGACCGCGCCGTACTGGGTCTCGCTCAGCAGGAGATCGGACAGCGCGTCGCGCAGGATGTCGTCGCGGTCGACCGTGAGGACGGGCGTCGACTGGCCGCCCTGCGGGTCGCGCCAGGCCTGCGGGCGCCGGTCGGCGTCCAGCTCGAGCTCGTAGGGGACCTCCTCCGGCGTCCAGAGGTTCACGTCGCGGACGCGCATGAGCGCGAGGCGCTTGAGGGCGCGGTCGGCGCCGACGAAGTCGCGCACGAAGTCGTTCGCCGGATGCATGAGCAGCTCCTCCGGCGGTCCGTACTGCTGCAGCTTGCCGCCGCGCTGCAGGATCGCGATGCGATCGCCCATCTTGATCGCCTCGTCGATGTCGTGGGTGACGAAGACGATCGTCTTGCGCACCCGCTCCTGGAGGCGCAGGAACTCGTTCTGGAGCCGCTCGCGGTTGATGGGGTCGATGGCGCCGAACGGCTCGTCCATGAGCATCACGGGCGGATCGACGGCGAGGGCGCGAGCCACGCCGACGCGCTGGCGCTGGCCGCCGGACAGCTGCGCCGGGTAGCGCGCTGCCATGTCCTGGTCCAGGCCGGTGAGGTCGAGCAGCTCCCGCACGCGGTCCTCGCGCCGCGCGCGATCCCACCCGAGCAGCTCCGGGACGGTCGCGATGTTCTGCGCGATCGTGCGGTGCGGGAAGAGGCCGACCTGCTGGATGACGTAGCCGATGTCGCGCCGGAGGGCGGCGGGCTCACGCTCGCGCACCGACCGGCCGCCGAGCAGGATGTCGCCGTCGGTGATGTCGATCATGCGGTTGACCATCCGCATGGCGGTGGTCTTGCCGCACCCGGAGGGCCCGACGAGGACGCAGATGTCGCCGGCGGGGACCTCGAGGGAGAGCGCGTCCACCGCCGGTTCGGTGGCACCTGCGTAGCGCTTGGTCGCGGCGCGGAACTCGAGGGGCTCCGCGGGGGATGCGGACGGCCCCTCGGACTGGGCGGTGTCAGGTGCGGTCACAGAGGATCCCTGGGCGGGGGAGGGGGCGAGCTTATCGACCAGTACCCAGACCGGCCGCTCGGCGAGCCTCCGCATGCGCCGCGTTCTCCAACGCGTCGTCGAGAGGCTCCGGCCGCGTGCCGGTGCAACGGGCGATGAGCCAGTCCGCGAACCACGCGTTCTTGGGCAGCAGCGGGCCGTGCAGGTACGTCCCGATCACGCCGTCGCGCACGACGCCCTCGAAGCCCGACTCCCCGGTGTTGCCGTGTCCGCGCAAGACCTTGCCCAGCGGGCGCTCGCCGGATCCGAGGTGGGTGCGCCCGCCGTGGTTCTCGAAACCGGCCAGGACGCGTGGGGCCCCGTCGAGCTCCACCTCGATGGCGACGTTGCCGACGAGGCGGTGCGAGTCCACGCGGACGGTCCGCAGGTCGACGAGCCCGAGCCCCGGGATCTCCTCGTCGCCGAGCTCGTACGCGTGGCCGAGAAGCTGGAAGCCGCCGCAGATCCCCAGGACGAGCCCGCCGCCGTCCGCAGCGGCGTGCAGCGCGTCGCGCTTGGTCTCGACGAGGTCCTGCGCGCACAGCGCCTGGTCACGATCCTGACCGCCGCCGAGGTAGAACAGGTCGTGGGCGGCCGGGTCGATCGGGTCGCCCAGCCCGGACGGCGTGAGCTCGAAGCCGATCCCGCGCCACTCGCAGCGCCGCTGCAGCATGAGCAGGTTGCCGCGGTCGGCGTAGATGTTCATGAGGTCGGGATACAGCGCGCAGACGCGCAGGACGCCGTCAGGCATGCAGCATCACGACGGTGGAGGCGATGTAGTCGTCGGTGGCCGGGATGAGCAGCGGTCGCGCACGCTGCAGGCCGGCCTCGGCGCCCTCCGCCTCGAGCGTCGCCGGGGGCAGGTGGTCGAGGTGGATGACGTCCTGCTCGACGGTGCGCGTGCCGTCGGCCTGCACCGCCTCGCGCTCGCGCACGAGGGCGACCCTGTGGCCCTCGTCGCGGATCGCCAGCGGGCGGCTGACGAGCCACACCTCGCCGGACTCGCCGAAGTCCGGCGCCGGGGGGTCGACCTCGCTGGAGTCGAAGCCCTCGAGCGGGTATGCGATGGCGGACGCGAGGACGCCGCCGGGCAGCAGGTGCTCGCGGGCGGCGCGCAGGAAGGCCGCCCGCCCCTCCGGGCCGTCGAGCAGCTGGACGGTCTGCATCGGAGCGATGATGAGTCCGAACCTGCGGCCCAGGTCCAGCGTGCGCGCGTCGCCCACCGCGGTCTCGACCGGGAGCCCCTTCGCGCGGTGCTCGAGCGCGCGCAGCAGCACCTCCTCGGTGTCGAACGCGACGACCGGATACCCCAGCTCCGCCAGGTGCAGCGCGACGCGCCCCGTGCCCGCGCCGACGTCGAGCACCGGCTCGGAGCCCGCGTGCGCGGCGGCGAGCGCGTGCCAGACGTCGAGGTCGACGTCGTAGGCGCCGTTCTCGACGTCGTGCCAGGCGATCATCGCCTCCTCGGGGGTCATACGAAGGACCCCCGGGTGACGCCGCGACGCGTGAGCAGCGCGCGCAGCTCGAGCATGGCGGTGTAGGTCGGGAGGGCGACGAGGCGGCCCTCGCCCGATGCGGCGGCCTCGTCGAGCGCGCGATCCAGGGCGGGCTGGACGGCGATGCGGTCGGGCGGCACGCCCGCGTACTTCAGGCGCAGCGCGAGCTCCGCCGCGCGGGTGCCGCTGCAGGTCGCGCGGCGCACGCGCGGTGCGAGGACCTCGAAGTCGGCGTCCCAGACCCAGGAGACGTCCTTCCCGTCCGCGGTGCGGTCGTTGAGGATGCCCAGCAGGTCGTGCTCGCCGGGGTCCAGGGTCAGCGTCCGCAGGACCTCGTTGGCGCCCGCCGGGTTCTTCACGAGCAGGAGCGTCAGCTCGCGGTCGCCGAGGCGCAGCGTCTCCGCCCGGCCGAAGGCCGCCTCGACCGCCTCCAGGCCGGCCGCGACGTCCGCCAGCGGGGCGCCGAGGGTCAGCGCGAGGCCGGCCGCGGCGAGCGCGTTGTAGACGTTGTAGAGGCCGGGCAGCGGGATGCGGACGTCGACCGTCCCCTGCGGCGTGCGCAGCGTGACGTCGGCGCCGCGGGTGCCGTCGAGGACGACCCGTGTCGCGGCGACCGCGAGATCCGGTCTGCTCGCGTGGCAGTTCGGGCAGTGGTAGCGGCCGAGGTGACCGAGGTAGACGGCGTCGTAGACGTACGGGGCGCCGCACCGGCGGCAGTGCTTGGAGTCCGACGCGTGCGCCATGCCCTCCAGCGCGACGCTGTCGTCGTCGACGCCGAAGTACAGGACGCCGTCGCGGTCGCGGCCGAGGTCGGCGACGAGCGGATCGTCCGCGTTGAGCACGAGCGCGGTCCCCGGGAACCCGGCGACGACCGCGGCCCACCGGTCGGCGATCGTCTCGAGCTCGCCGTAGCGGTCGAGCTGGTCGCGGAAGAGGTTGGCCAGCAGCATCGCCCGGGGGCGCAGCTCGGGGACGACGCGGTCGAGCCAGAACTCGTCGACCTCGAAGAGGCCCTGGTCGCCCTCCGCGTCCATGAGCGCGGTCGCCACGCCGCCGGCCATGTTCGCCCCGGCGCGGTTGTGGACGAGCCGCACGCCGCCGCGGCCCAGGATCGAGGCGACCATCGCGGCCGTCGTCGTCTTCCCGTTCGTCGCGCTGATGATCGAGCTGCCGCCGGGCAGGCGCGCGGACAGCTCGCCGATCGCGTGCGGCTCCATGCGCAGGAGCAGCCGGCCGGGCAGCGACGTGCCGCCGCGCCCGGCGCGCCGGGACAGCACGCCGACGCCGCGGGCGGCGGCGACCTTGACTCCGAGCAGCGTCATGGGGCCAGGACGCGGAGGGCCCTGGGCACGGCGCGGATCGTCGCCGGGGTCATCCCGACCGGATCCCCGTCGGCGTAGATGCGGAACGGCCGTCCGGCGTCGACGTGGACCTCGCGCGCCTGCACGAGCTCGACGGCCGGGTCGCGCAGGTGGGTGCCGCGGAAGACGCGCACCAGGCCGCGCAGGAACCGCCACTTCGGGAGGTCGCCGTAGGAGACGATCTCGATGAGGCCGTCGGCGATGTCCGCGTCCGGCGCGAGATGCATCCCGCCGCCGTAGACGCCGGAGTTGCACGCGGCGACGGAGTAGCCGTCGAACCGGCGCGGCTCGCCGCCGTCGACGGCGAGCTGCAGGGGGACCGCCTTCCACGCGGCCAGCGCGCGCAGCGTCGCGTACAGGTAGACGGCCTGGCCGTTGAGGCGGGTCGTGGCGTTCGCGATGTCCTGCACCTCGGTGTCGATGCCGAAGCTCGCGATGCCGAGGAACGTCCGGCCGTCGACCTCCGCCACGTCGACGGTGCGCTCGTCGCCGCGCGCGAGGATCGCGCACGCCTCGCGGGCGTCGAGCGGGATGCCCAGCTTGCGGGCGAAGTCGTTGCCGCGCCCCCCGGGGAGCAGGCCGAGCGTGCCCTGGCTTCCGCGCAGCGCGTGCGCGACCGCGCCGGCGAGACCGTCGCCGCCGTAGCTCACGGCGACGTCACCGGCCTGGACCGCGCCGCGGGCGAGCGCCTGCGCGTGCTCGATGCCGGTCGTCTGCTGGACCGTGAACTCGACGCCGTGGCCGCGCAGCGCCTCCTCGACGGCCGGCAGCTCCGCCAGCGTCCGGCCACCGCCGGCGTTCGGGTTCACGATGAGGCGCAGGCGACGCGGCACGGACCGGGCAGATGTGACCCCCCGACCTCGCGCCCGCCTGCACGCGTCCCGCGGCGCCGGATCGCCACCCGCCCGACCGGCCCGTGACGCTGTCACTGATGCCGGTCCGGCGTGCGGCGCCCGGCATCCACGGGCGGCGCGCATCCGGGCGCGACGACCGAGGTCGATCATCGATGAGTACGAGGTCGGCCAGGCTCTCGCGCACGGCGATCGCGCCCTCGGCACGGTGCGCCTGCAGCGGGGTCGTCGCACCGGTGAGCACCAGCGCGCCGTCGATTCCCGCGTTCGCAGCGGCCGCCAGGTCGGTCTCCACGCGGTCGCCGACGAACAGCGCGCGCCCTGGCCCGAGCCGGTCCAGCGCGGCGTGCACGATGGCGGGAGACGGCTTGCCGACGTTCTCCGCGACGACGCCGGCCGCCGTCTCCACCGCAGCCACGACGGCGCCGGTCCCGGGCCAGGACCCGTCGGGCATGGGGAAGAAGGGGTCGCGCCCCGCGGCCACCAGCGTGGCGCCCCGCATCGCCGCCTGGGCGGCCTCGCGCAGCTCGGCGTAGTCGAAGCCGTCGTGCGCGCCGACGACGACGACCTCCGCGCGGGAGGCGAACGCCGTGTCGTTGACGATCCGCAGCCCCGCCTGCTCGACGTGGCGGTGCAGCGACGGCGAGCCGATCACGACGGCCGCCGCCCGGTCGTGGCCGTAGCGCTCGGCGAGGTGGAACTGCAGCGCCCCGCCGACCGTGACGACCTCCTCGACGGAGGCCTGGAACCCCAGTCGCCAGAGCTTGCGCACCTGCTCCTCGGCGCTGTGGCGCCCGTCGTTGGTGACGAACGCGATGCCCTTGCCCGCGACGCGCAGCGCGGTGAGCGCGTCGGTCGCCCGGTCGGTCGGCTCGTCGCCGACCCAGAGGCACCCGTCCAGATCGAGCAGGAGGTGGTCGTAGCTGCCGGCGAGCGGTGTGAGCGGCACGGCCGCCGCCCGTGCGCTACCCGCCGCCGCGAGCGGCTGAGGCCTTCGCCCTCGCCGCCTTCTGACGGCGTCTGCCGAGCAGCGCCATCACCCCGAGCACGATCAGGAGGATCACGAGGCCGAGGAGGAACGCGCCGGGCGTCGAGATCCCGCCGAAGGGCAGCGTGACGAGCTTCGCCAGGCCGAACCCGATCGCGAGGAGCACGACGACGATCGCGACGATGATCGCGATGCCGCGGACGCGCCGGACGATGCCGGTGCCCGCCGGCGGCGCGACGAGGCCCATGAAGCGCAGGAGGAAGAGCTGGCGGCCCGTCGGGGCCTCCTGACCGAGGCGCTCGACCGCGACCTTCAGGTCGTCGGCGCGGCGCTCGGCGAGGGCGAGCGAAGCGTCGGCCATGCGGCGCAGCTGCATCCGCTCCTGCGGGCGGGCGGCGGCGATCGCCTTCTGGAAGTGCTCCCGGGAAGCCTTCGCGTCGTAGCGCTCGGCCGCACGTGCGCCGAGCAGCGCCTGGGCCGCGGAGCGGTAGCGCGTCTCCGCCAGAAGCTCCTCGTCGGAGCGGGTCTCGAGGCGCTGCATCGCGGCGAGCGCGCTCTTCTGCTCGACGCGGACCTGTCGCTGCTTGGGTGGCACGCCCGGGAGTCTAGATGGGAGCCGTCCCAAAATCCTCCGGGAGGATCGCGTCGGCGGCGAGCGCCGCCGCGAACGCCTCGAAGTCCGCGTTCGCGTTCTCGTACGCGAGCTCCTCGAGCGTGCGCACCAGGGCGCGCGTGCCGGCGTCCAGGCCGATGTCGAAGCGCTCGAGCGCCTCGTCGTCGTAGACCTCCGTGCCGACCCAGTCGCAGTTGGGGCAGTGCAGCGAGACCGAGAAATGCCAGGCGTCGATCTCGACCGCGTCAACGGGGACGATGAACGGCGCGTGGCAGGTGGGGCAGACGTGCGGCCCCTCGGCGTCCGTGCCGAGGGCCCGCGGCGACTGCAGTGCCTCGTGGAGGCGTGCGCTGAGTGCCGTGCTTCTCATGACGGTCGCAGCGTTATTGGGATCGGGTTGCGGAAGGGTGGCTATACGTCCAGCCCACTGCACGCCGCAGCGAGGCGGTGTCGACACCGCGGATCTCCAGGACCTTGCGTGCCGGCGCCGTGCACGACCGACGGCGGACTTCGGAACGCCCGCCGCACGGGCCACGAGGCGCACACGCGGCGTTCGCCTGCCGTAGACCGGCGGGGCCGTGCGCACCACGGCGCCTGCGCGCTCGCCGAGCGCGGGACCCGGACGCGAGCGCGCGACCGGCGCCACGGTCAGCTGATCGCGCCCGAGGCGGCGAGGCCGATGACGATGAGGCCGAGCGCGATGCGGTACGCGACGAAGACCGAGAGGTTGTGCGTCACGAGGTAGCGCAGGAGGAAGGCGATCGCCGCGTACCCGGTGATGAACGCGAGGATCGTCGCCACCACGATCTCGGCGGCGCCGGTGTCGCCCGGCGTCTTGCCGGCCGCCAGCTCGTAGGCCTGGTAGAGGCCGCTGAGGACGACGGCCGGGATCGACAGGAGGAACGAGAAGCGCGCGGCCGCGGCGCGCTCCAGGCCGAGCAGCAGGCCCGCGGTGAGCGTCGCGCCCGAGCGCGAGACGCCCGGCACGAGCGCCAGCGTCTGCGCGGCGCCCATGATGAGCCCGTCCTTGAGCTGGAGGTCGGTGATCGGGCGATGGCGGGTCGCCCGCTGATCCGCCCACCACAGCACGAGGCCCAGCCCGATGAGCGTGCACCCGATGAGGACGAGCGCGCGGAACGTCGTCTCGATCGAGTCCTGGAACAGGAGGCCGAGGATGCCGATCGGGATCGTCGCCCAGATGAGGTACCAGCCCATCCGCGCGTCCAGCTGCGATCGCAGCTCCGGGTTGCGCAGGCTCTGGAACCACCGCGTCCCGATGCGGATGAGGTCACGGCGGAAGTAGATGAGCTCCGCCAGCATCGTCCCGAGCTGCACGACGGCGGTGAACCCGGCGCCCGGATCGTCCCACCCGAAGAAGGCGGGGACGATGCGCAGGTGCGCCGAGCTGGAGATCGGCAGGAACTCGGTGAGCCCCTGCACGATCCCGAGGATGATCGACTGCAGCATGTCCACGGCTGCGGGAGCGTAGAGGCTGAGCGGTGTAGCCTCGCCAGCCGCGATGCACCGTCCTGGTCCGCCCGAGATGGTCTCCGGACTGCTCGGCGAGGCCGCCGAGCGTTCGCGACTCTCGATGCGCGAGCGGCTCGGTCGCCTGCGCTCCGCGTGGCGCACGATGGTCCAGGCCGGGCTGGCGACGGTGCTCGCCTGGACGCTCGCCCACGAGGTCATCGGGCACCCGCGGCCGTTCTTCGCGCCGATCGCCGCGATCGTCACCCTCGGCGTGACCCTCGGGCAGCGCACGCGGCGCGCGGTGGAGGTCGCGGTGGGCGTGACGGTCGGCATCGCCGTGGCCGACCTGCTCGTGCTGCTCATCGGCTCCGGGACCTGGCAGCTGCTCGTCATCGTCATGCTCGCGATGACGGCCGCGATCCTCCTCGGGTCGGGGACGCTGCTCGTCACGCAGGCGGCCGCCTCGGCGGTGCTCGTCGTGACCCTGTCGCCGCCCGATCTCACCGGCATCTCCTTCTCGCGCTCCCTCGACGCGGCCGTGGGTGCGGCGACCGCGCTGATCGTGAGCCTGCTCGTCCTGCCGATCGACGTCGTCCGGCTCATCCGCGAGGCGGCCGAGCCGGTGCTGGCCGAGCTGGCGGCGACGCTGGACGACATCGCGGCCGCCCTGGAGCAGCGCTCGGAGGCGGGGACGGAGGCCGCGCTGCTTCGTGCCCGCGCGATCGACGACGACCTCGGGCGGTTCCGCGAGGCGATCGACGTGGGGCAGGAGGGCGGGATGACGACGATCGGCCGGCGCACCGCCCGCCGCCAGATCGGCTTCTACGCGACGGCCGGGGCGCAGATCGATCTGGCCGTGCGCAACACGCGCGTGCTGGCACGGGGCGCGATGCGCGCGATCGCGACGGGCGACGCGACGCCGCCCGGCGTGTCGCTCGCGCTGCGCGAGCTGGCGGAGTCGGTGCGGGCGCTCGCGGCGATCCTCGACGACCCCGCACGCGAGGCCGACGTCGTCGAGCCGGCCGTCCGCGCGGCGGCGCACGCGACGATCGTGCTGGAGCAGACGGCGAACCTCTCGGTGAGCGTCATCGTCGGGCAGGTCCGCTCGACGGCCACCGACCTGCTGCGCAGCACCGGCATGGAGCTCGTGGACGCGCACCGCATGGTGCGCGCGGCCGCCGAGCGCGAGCTCGACGAGCAGGAGGGTCGCTAGACCCTCAGTGCGCGAACCGCGGCTGCGGCTCCCCGCGCCGCTCCACGGTGAACGTCATGCGCACCTCGGTGCCGCCGTCGGGGTGCGTGGAGATCTGCACGGCGTCGGCCAGCCGCGTCATGAGCGGCAGCCCGAGGCCCAGGCCCGGGCTGTCGGGGCGTGGGGTCATGCCTCTGCCGTGGTCGCGGATGACGACGTGGACGATGTCGTCCATGAGCCGCGCGGACAGCAGCAGCGGGCCGGGCCGGCCCGCTTCGAGGTACGCGTGGAGCACCGCGTTCGTCGCCGCCTCCGAGACGGCGAGCCCGATGTCCTCCACCAGCGCGGTCGGGACGGGCAGCGTCTCCAGCTCGGCGCTCAGCGCATGACGAAGCTCTCCGACACTGGCCGGCACGGCGGGCACGCGAAGCTCGAACGCGTGTGACCCCGGGGGCGCCATGAAACTTGCTTTGCCCCGAAATGGGCAGCGCGAACCTTCCCGCACATGGCGCACATCTCCGCCCAACACGTGGTTCCCGATAGGAGGCGCGGCAACGCGCCAGGATGTTGGTCTTCGACGTTCCGATCGCGTCCCGCGGGTAGCGCGTTGACATCGAACTGCCCGACCCACTCACACGCGTATGAGCCTGGTCGCAGAATCGGAGCTGTCCGAGCGCGAGCCCGCCCCGCGGGTGTCCGGCACCGAGCGCCACCGCCGCGACCGCGAGCTGTTCGTGCGCCTGAAGGAGCACGACGACCAGCATGCCCGCGAGGAGCTGGTCGAGCGCTTCATGGGCCTGGCACGCCAGGTCGCCCTGCGCTACCGCCGTCAGTCCGAGCCGCTCGACGACGTCATGCAGGTCGCCGCGCTCGGGCTCCTGAAGGCGATCGACCGCTTCGACCCCGCACGTGGGATCGCGTTCTCGTCCTTCGCGGTCCCGACGATGCTCGGCGAGGTCAAGCGTCACTTCCGCGACAAGTCGTGGACGGTCCGCCCGCCGCGCGACCTCCAGGAGCTCACGCTCCGCGTCGAGCAGGCGACGACGCTGCTGTCCACGCAGCTCAGCCGCTCGCCGTCGGTCGCGGAGCTCTCGGAGCACCTCGGCGTCGGCGACGAGGAGATCCTCGAGGCGCTCGAGGCCGGACGTGCGCGGAGCGCGACGTCGCTCAGCGCTCCCCGCGGCGACACCGAGGACGGCAACACGCTCGGCGACCTCCTCGGCGACGAGGAGGACGGCTTCGAACGCGCTGAGGAGCGCGCGACGCTCGCGAAGCTCTTCACCGAGCTGTCACCCCGCGAGCGCACCGTGCTGACCCTCCGCTTCCGCCAGGACATGACGCAGGCCGAGATCGGTGAGATCGTCGGCGTTTCGCAGATGCAGGTCTCGCGCATCATCCGGAGCTCGATCGAGCGCCTCCGGATCGCTGCGCAGCGCCGTTCCTGAGAACATCCCGAGGTGGACGTAGGCCAGATGGTGCTCGTGGCCGGCGCGCTGCTGGCCGCTGGCCTGCTGGCGTCGCTGGTCGCCGGGCGCCTCCGGGTCCCGAGCCTCCTGCTGTTCCTGGGGATCGGGATGCTCGCCGGGTCCGACGGGTTCGGCTGGCTGGACTTCTCCGACTACGAGCTCGCGCAGACGGTCGGCATCATCGCGCTGGCGCTCATCCTGTACGAGGGCGGCCTCGCGTCCGGCTGGCAGGAGATCCGGCCGGTGTTCCTGCCGGCGTTCAGCCTGGCGACGGTCGGGACGCTGATCACGGCGGTCATCGTCGGCTTCGGGGCGAGCCTGCTGTTCGACATGAGCCTGCTCCAGGGCCTGCTCATCGGCGCGATCGTGTCGTCGACGGACGGCGCGGCGATCTTCGCGGTACTGCGCGGCTCGACGCTGCGGCGGCGGCTCGCCCGCACGCTGGAGGGCGAGGCGGGCATGAACGACCCCGTCGCCGTCCTGCTCGTCACGGGCTTCATCTCCTGGATCCAGCTGCCGGACTACAACGCGCTGGACATGCTGGTCGCGATCGCCGAGGAGCTCGTCATCGGCGGCGCGGTCGGCCTCGCGGTCGGGTTGGTGGCCGTCCGGATGCTGCGGCAGGTGAGCCTCGCGTCCGCCGGCCTGTACCCGGTGGCGTCGCTGGCGTTCGCCGCGGTGGCCTTCGGCGGGGCGGACGTCCTGCACGGCTCCGGCTTCCTCGCCATCTACCTCGCCGGTCTGGTCATCGGCAGCTCCGCCACGCCCGCCCGGCGGACGATCACGACGTTCCACGACGGGCTCGCATGGGTCGCGCAGCTCGGCATGTTCCTCGTCCTGGGCCTCCTCGTGTTCCCGTCGGACTTCGGCGGCGTGTGGCTCGAGGGGATCATCCTCGCGCTCGTCCTCGTGTTCGTCGCCCGGCCGATCGCGACCTTCGCGAGCACGGTCGGGATGGGCTTCTCGTTCAACGAACGCGTCGCGCTGGGGTGGGCGGGGCTGCGCGGCGCCGTGCCGGTCGTCCTCGCGACGTTCCCCGTCATCGAGGGCATCTCCGGGGCGCGGGAGTTCTTCGACATCGTGTTCTTCGCCGTGCTGGTCTCCACCCTGCTGCAGGGCACGACGTTCGAGTGGCTCTCGGAGCGGCTCGGGGTCACGACGAACGAGGCGGCCATCCCGACGCCGTTCACGGACCCGACGACCGCTCGCCGGATGGGTGCGGAGATCGCCGAGTTCCCGGTGGCGGCGGGCGACGCCGTCGCCGGGCGCCTCGTGCGCGAGCTCGGCCTGCCGCGCGAGGCGCTGCTCAACGTGATCATCCGCGGCGAGCAGGCGATCCCGCCCCGCGGCTCGACGCGCATCGAGGCGGGCGACCGCCTGCACGTCCTCGTCCGCCAGGAGGTCGCGATCGAGTTCCGCGATCTGCTCGCGCGCTGGCGCGAAGGGCCGATCGGGCCGCGCGCGATCAGCCGGCCGCTGCCGCACAGCTCGATCGTGACGAGCCGCCCGTGGGGCGACGACGAAGGCGATCCCGGCCGCCCGGACATGGTCGACGGGATCGAGGTCGTCGACCAGCTGCGCACGCGACGCGACCAGGTCGGGGCGCTCGTCGCGCTCGCCGACGGCCGCTACGCCTTCACGGGACCCGTGGTCGCCGTCGGCCCGACGCAGGCGCTCCAGGACATCGCGCGGCGCCGGCTGCAACGGGCCCAGAACGACGCCGAGCGGGCGTGGTGGCGTGAGGTCATCGGCGCGCTCGCGCTGCCCTGAACGCGCAGACATGCGTCGGCGGGCTACGGTCTCGCCGTGCGCTTCATCCTGCTCGCGGCCGTCCTCGCTGCCCTCGTGGTCGCACCCGCATCCGGTGCGCAGGCTCAGCGCACGGCGCCGGCCGCGGCCGCGACGCTCAAGCGCGCGACCTGCCCGAGCGACCTGCGTGGGTGCCGGTCGGCGATCGGCCGCGTCGTGCTCGTCGAGTCCGTCGACCCCGACGGCGACGGCGACCTGCACGTGGTCGTCGTGGGACGCGACAGCGTCACGGCACCGGGGTTCACGGCCGTCGACGTCCGGCGAGGGCTACGCCCGCGCCGCGACCCGAAGGTGGGCCAGCTCGTGACCGCCGCGGGCCAGGTCCAGCGCGGCAGCTACGGGCAACGTCAGATCCATGCTGTGAGCTTCCGGGTCGGATGACCGTCGCGTACGTCTTCTGGCACCGGCCGCGGCCGGACGTCGACCCGGCCGCCTACGCGGACGCGCTCGCGGCCTTCCACGCCGCGCTCGCCGGCGAGCCGCCGCGGGGGTTGCTCGCGTCCTGGGCGCTGCGCCTGGGGTCCGCGCCGTGGGACGGCGGGGGCGAGGGCTGGTTCGAGGACTGGTACGTGCTGCGCGGCCTCGGCGCGCTCGGGGCGCTCGAGCGGGCCGCGATCGACGCGCGCCGTCGCGGGACGCACGACGCGGCGGCATCCGGGACCGGCGAGGGCACCGCCGGGATCTACGGCCTCGTCGGCGGCGATCCCATCCCCGCCGGTGGGCTCGTCTCGGCGAGCTGGCTGGCCAAGCCCGACGGCGAGGACTACGAGCGCTTCGTTCCCGCCCTGCGCGAGGCCGCCGGATCCGGCGCGTCGGTCTGGCAGCGCCGCCTCACCCTCGGTCCCACGCCGGAGTTCGCAGTCGTCGGCGACCGCCCACCCGACGGCCCGTGGCCGCTCGTCGCGACCGACCCGGCGACGATCGTCGAGCCGACCGGCGCCGCGACCGCATCCGGTCCGCGGCTGCGCGACGCGACGGCCGCCGACGCGCCGGAGCTCACCGAGCTCGCCGTGCGGTCCAAGGGCCACTGGGGCTACGACGACGGGTTCCTGCAGCGGGCGCGCCCCGAGCTGACCGTCACCCCCGAGGACGTCGAGGGCAACACCATCCGCGTCGCCGTCGACGGCGACCGGGTGCTCGGGTTCAGCGCCGTCGACGTCGGCAGCGCGCCGGCCGAGCTGCTTGCGCTGTGGGTCGACCCGCCGGCGATCGGCACGGGCGTCGGCCGGGCCCTGCTGCACGACGCGCTCGTGACGGCCGCCGGGCACGGCACGGGGGGCCTGCTGGTCGAGAGCGATCCCAACGCCGAGCGCTTCTACCTGCACCACGGCGCGAGGCGGCTGGGCGAGCGGCGGTCGGTCACGACCAAGCGCCTCCTGCCGCTGCTCTGGCTCCCTGCCTAGCGTGTTGCAGAATCAGAGGGCGATGGACGATCCGCTCTCCGTGCTCGGCCTGCAGCCCGGCGCCTCGCCCGACGAGGTGGGGGAGGCCTACCGGCGACTCGCCAAGCAGTGGCACCCCGACCGCGGCGGCGGTCCGGAGGCGGAGCTGCGCATGGCGCAGATCAACGTGGCCCACGACCTGCTGCGCGCGGGCGCCCGCCACGCGCGCCCACGCGGGGACCGGCCCGCGCAGCACGGCGGGCCCCACCGGCCGGCGCCGCGTCGCCGTCCCGCAGGGCACTGGCTCGCCGAGCCGGTCCGGCGTGCGCTCGGTCCCGAGCTGCTGCAGGCGCTGGAGGATCGCGAGGCCGTGGTCGTCGTGACGCCGGCGTCGCTGTGGAAGAGCCCGCACGCGGTGCTCGCGGTGACCGACCGCCGGCTCCTGTGGCTGCTGGACGACGCGATCTCCGACCGCGTCCGCAGCCTGCGCTTCAACCGGGTGGAGGACGTCACGGGCCGTCTGGCCTGGCCGCGCAGGCGCACGGCCATCCTCCGGGTGCTCGCGCGCAACGGCCGGCGCGAGACGTTCGCGGACCTCGTTCCCGCCACCGCGCTGCAGATCGTCGAGCACGTCCGGGCGGCCGTGGCCGCCTAGTTCCGTCGCGTGGGCAGGCTACGACCATCCTCCTGGGTGGTATGCGCGTAGCGCCTCCGCGCGGTATGGGTACCGACATCGTGTCGCACATGGATCCCCCGTTCCCGACAGACCAGCCGCCCCGCCGCCGGTGGGCGCGCGGCGCCGACCGATCGACCGCGCTCACGTCGCGCCGCGGCCTGCGCGTCGAGGTCAAGCGCCACAACGGCGGCTGGGCCGTCCGACACGGGGATCACCCCGGCGTCGCGTGGTCGCACTGCTCCGACGCCGATCTGGAGCACACGCTGAGCCTCACGCTCGGGCTCGACGGCGCCGAGGCCCGCGCGCTGGCGAGCCACGTGCGGTCGCTGCGCGGCTAGCGCGCGACTCCTCCGGCCCGGAGCGGTCCGTCGACGAAGGATCGCGCGGACGCGTCGTCCGACAGCGCGCCTGCGCGCGTGACGCCCAGCTGCAGACCTCGCGTACGGGCGCGCGGCAGGCCGCACAGCACGCCGGACGGGTGTGCGAGCGCCTAGGTGCCCACCTCGAGGGATCCGAAGCCGAGCACGTCCACGCCGCGGAAGAGCGTCGCGCCCGCGAAGCGCTGTGCCTGTCCCTTCGGAACGCCGAGCTCGCGCATCCGCGCCGCGGCACGGCGCAGTCCGGGACGGAGCGGCTGTCGGGCTCGTCGGATTCGGTCGCCGAGGCGAGCGAGCTCGTGGAGCGGCGCGGGCTGCAGGACCGGGAGCGCGGCGTCCGCGTACCCCGAGCCGCCCAGGCGCGGATGCGGCTGCGGACATCGGCCGGCACCGGCTGGACCTGCTGGATGAGGACGACCGTCGACCGCCAGACTCCCGCCCGGCGGCGAGCGCCGCATCGGCCGTCGGCACCCGATCGAGCTCGGACTGGAACGTGCCCGTAGTCGCCCGCGACCGGGGCGAGGATCGCGCCGAACAGCACCTCGATCGAGCAGGACGCCGGCCTTGCGCTCCGCTGCCTTCGTGAGGTTGTCGGCGTCGTCGCTGCTCGCGTCTCTGCACGCAGGCGGGACGAGCGCCTCGCCGCCTGCTTGATCGCAGGCTCGCTCGCCTTGATCTTCACGCGCAGCCGGTACGCCGCGTACGCGAACTCGCGGGCGGCGGCACGTTCGTCGGGCGGGCCTGCGCGGAGGCGGGCTGCGGCAGGCCGAGCACGCCGACGGTCAGCAGCGCCAGCAGGGATGCCACGATCCGCGTCAGGAGCCCAATCCCAGCAGATCCTCGGGCGAGAAGCCGTCGAAGATCGTGTCGCCGGCGAAGCGACGCGCCTGCCCCTGGCTCACGCCGAGCGCGACCAGGCGCGCCGCGGCGAGGTGCAGCTTCGCGTCCACGGTGCCGGAGCCGTCGAGGATGCGGCGCACGGCGGCGGGCTGCAGCGCAGGGCGTGCGGAGGCCGCGTAGCCGGCGGTCCGCCAGCGGCCGAGCTGCGCGCACAGGTCGGACGGCAGGGGGCGGACCTGCAGGTACAGGGCGATCGACTCCCGCCAGGCCGCCCGGCCGCTGCGAAGCGCCGGGTCGGCGGTCGGCACGCGATCCAGCTCGGCCTGGAACGTCCGGAGCTGCTCGGAGACCGGGGCGAACATCGCGCCGGCGAGCAGGTCCACCAGCACGCCGACGAGATCGTCGACGTGCTCGCGCTGCTGGGCCGGCGTCCCGCCGCTGAGGGCGGAGCGGCACGCGGGGGCGCGGGTGATCGATGCCGCGCGCTGGATCTCCGGCAGGCGCTCCTTGACGGCCACGCGCAGCCGGTAGGCCGCGTAGGAGAACTCGCGCGCGGCGGCCGCCTCGTCGGGTGCCTGTGCCGCGGCGACCTGCGGAACCGCGAGCAGGGCGCCCAGCACCACCGCGACGAGACAGACCTGTTTCCTGATCACGGCGCCAACCTATCCGCGGCGGCGGCGTGATGGATGTCGGTTCTCTTACGACGTGGCCTGAGGTAGCGTCCGGGCATGGCGATCCTGAGCGACGAGGAGGTCCGCGAGGAGCTCGCGCGGCGTCCCGCCTGGCGGCGCAGCGGTGACACGCTGATCCGCGAGCGCGCGCTGAGGGACTTCGCCCAGGCGCTCGCGTTCCTGGAGCGCATCGGGGAGGCGGTCGAGGACTACGGTCGCCATCCCGACATCGCGATCACCGGCGGCAACCGCGTACGGATCATGGTCTCCAACGCGAACGCCGCCGGCATCACCGAGGCCGAGCTGCGACTCGTCGACAAGGTCGACCAGGTCGCCGACGCCCCGGCTCCGTCGCCCAAGCCGCGCGGGGCGCTGGCCGCCGTGGCGGCCTCGGCCTCGAGCGCGGTGGAGGCCGTCGCCCCGGCCCGAGCCGAGCCGGAGCCCGACGAGCCCGAGGCGCCCGGTCGCGGCGGACGTGCCGCCCGGATCGTCGCCGGGATCGGCGGCCTCGCCGTGGGTGCCGCGGCGCTGTTCGCGGCGCGCCGGCGCTGATCGTCCGCCCGGCGGAAGGCCGCCGAAGCGTAGCCGAAGGCCGTCGCCTGGTTCGCTACGGTGTGGGCGGCTCGATGCCCTACGTCGTGTGCCCCGAATGCGGTCTACGGACCTACTGCGTCCGTGAGGACCAGTGCCCCCGGTGCGATGCCGCGCTACGCGCCGGTGCGATCGGACTGCCGCCCGAATCCACGCTGGACGGCGCGATCCTGCCCGCGCTGGCGCTCGCCCGTCGCGAGCTCGCCATGGACGCCGCGCTCGTCACGGAGATCTCCAACACGACCGAGACCGTCCGCTGGGCGGTCGTCAACGGCTGGCCGGGCGGCATGCGCGCCGGCATGTCCTGGCCGCTGAGCGACACGATCTGCCGCCGGCTCCTCGACGGCCGGATCGACGGCGCCGTCGCGGACGTCCTCGCCGAGCCGGCCCTGGAGGGCATCCCCGGCCTCGCGGAGTCCGGCCTGGGCGCCTACCTCGGCGTGACGCTGCCCACCGATCGCGCTCGGCTCTACGTGCTGTGCTGCCTGGCGCGCGAGCGGCGTCCCGGCCTCGGGGCCGGCGAGCTCAACGTCCTGCGCGGACTGGGCGAGACGGTGCGCGCCGCGCTTGCCTCGGCACGCACCGCTCCCGTCGACTGATCAGCCCGAGCCCTCCACCGCGTAGGTGAGGATCGTCGCGCCGCCGCTGGCGTAGTTCGGGCACGTCGGCGCCGACCTTCTGCCCGTACTCGCCGCTCAGCGCCTCGCCCATCGACGCCGCGTCGTCGAACTCGCCCTCGAAGATGCAGAAGTAGGGCGGGTCGTCCTGGCCGGGGGACGCCACGGAGAACGAGTAGCGGTAGGCCTTCAGCCCCGGCAGCCCTGCGGCGAGCGGGATGTGGGTGCTCTCGTAGTAGCTGCGGAAGTGCTCCGGGTCCTCGGGCTGGTTGTAGAGGACGACGAACTTGTGCACTGGGCTCCTCCTCGTGCGTCAGGCGGCTAGGGCAGGGGAGCCAGCAGTGTGACGGGCCATGAACGCGTTCGTCCGCTCGGGCGACGCGAGGGCCTCGAGGTTGCGCTCCGGGCGGTCCCAGTTGCCGCTGAACGCGTCGCACAGCTCGCGGTTCTCCGCCATCGCCATGAGCAGCCCGAGGACGTGCTGCGGCGGGTTGAGCATGATGTTGGTCCAGTCGGAGATGCCCATGACGCGCTCCTCGCGCGCCCGGGCGACGCTCCGGCAGAACCGCTCGTCGTAGACGAGGTCGGTGACGATCGCCTCGCCGACCATCCACGCCGAGTACGACGCCGAGTTGGCGCCCTGGCCGATGATCGGGTCGACGACGACGTGCGTGTCGCCCATCGCGAGCGCGAACTTGCCGGACGACAGCTGCGTGTAGTCCTCGCGGACGACAGGGGTCAGCGCGCCCTGCAGGACGTCCCCGGGGCCCATGAGGCGGAAGGAGGAGGGGTCGATCCGGTCGGCGACCCAGCCGTAGTGCTGCCGGACGGTCTCGAGCACCGCGCGCTCGAAGCCTGCGACGTCGTCCTCGACGGACATGTCGACGAGGCGCTCCGTCTCGCCTCCGGGGATGTTCTCGAACAGCAGCGCGGTGGCGTGGCCCTCGCGCGTGAGCAGCGGGAGCTCGAGCAGCTCGCCGTGGCCGGGCGCGATGCAGAACGAGACGCCGCGGGGCTCGGTCGGCGCGATCCCGTGGTACAGGCCGGCGCAGAGGCGGCGCTGCGGGCGGTCGTACGGGGACTTCTCGGGCCGGCGGCGGAACATGCCGCCGATGCTGCCCCGCCCGACCGCGACGACCATGAGGTCGTGGTCGGCGGAGAGGCGCTCGACGTCGGCCGCCTCGAGCGTCGGGCCGACGACGAGGTCGCCGCCGCGCTCCTGGAAGTCGGCCATCAGCCGCGGCAGGTAGAGGCGGTAGTCGATGCACATCGACGGGTGGTCGAAGTCGCCCTGGAACGCGACGTCCGGACCGGAGATGAAGTGGTGGTGGCAGACGTAGCCGTGCTCGGCGACGTCCCAGTGGTGCACGCCGAGGGCGCGCTCGCGCTCGAGGGTGTGGTGGTGGTGCGCGACCGTGTTCAGCAGGCGCCCGTCGGCGATCTGCTCCGCGGTCTTGTCCGCGTAGATCGTCACAGGCACGTCGTGCGCCTGCAGGTACAACCCGAGATGCAGGGACGACACGCCCGCACCGACGACTCCGATTCCAGCCACGTTCTCTCCCTCGCTCCGTGTTCCGGCGACTCGGACCGTACGTCGCGGCGGCGTTCCGATCAATCGCATGATCCGACAGCTTCCGTTGCAGGATCTGCAATGATCGCCGCCCGTGGTCGAGCTGCGCGACCTGCACTGCTTCGACGTCCTCGCGCGGACGATGCACTTCGGCCGCGCGGCGGAGGAGCTGCACACCTCGCAGTCCACGCTGAGCAGGCGGATCCGCCGGCTGGAGGAGGAGATGGGGGTCGTGCTGCTGACCCGCACCAGCCGCAGCGTCGCGCTCACCGAGTCGGGCCGCGAGCTCGCGACGCGACTGCCGTCGGCGCTGCGCCACCTCGACCTCGCGCTCGCCGCGGCCCGCACGCCGGGCGACGGCGGGTGGGAGGTCTGAGCGCCGTCTCAGCGCGGCTGCACGGGCAGTGCGAGGCGCAGGCGCCCCGCGTGGCGCGCGTCGTCGTCGCGGCCCAGCTGCGTGTAGGCGCTGGACAGCCCGCAGAGCACGCAGAAGGCGAGCTCGTGCGCGCAGGCGGCGCGGACCTCGCCCGGCGGCTCCGTGCTGCCCTCGCCCAGCCGTGCGTCGAGGACGACGAGGTCCTCGCCGTCGCCCACGCCGATGAACCAGCGGCGCGGCGAGGCGTACACGCCCGCGGCGACGCCGGCGCGGAGCGCGAGCTCGGCGCCGATCGCGGCGAGCATCGCGGGGTGGCCGCAGCGGCGCCCGACGACCTCGTGGAAGTGCAGCCCGACCGTGCCCGCGGTGTCCTCGGCGGCGAGGCCGAGCTCGCGGTCCATGACCGCTGCGAGCCGGTCGGCGCGGGCGAGGGGGGACAGCTCGCCGAGCCCGAAGAGCGCCCGGCTGTCGTCGTCGAGGCGCTCGCGGACCGCGTCGCCGTCGACATCACCGAACTCCTGGCCCAGCGCGAGGAGGAGATCGACGTACGAGGGGCACGCGCCCGCGGCGAGCTCGGCGAAGCGTCGCTCGCTCACGTCGTCCGGCATCCGTCCCATGCGTGCGCGCCCCCTCGTCAGCGTCGGTCGTCGATATCCGACCGCGGCGGCCGGTGTTAGGTGACCCTAACGACCGATGGGCGGGCGCGCAAGGCGCCGCTCAGCGGGGGTGGAGCTTCTTGTCGACGAGCGTGGCTGCGCGATGGACCTGGACGCTCACCTTCTCGACCAGGCTCCCCGGAGCGGGGGACGCGCCGATCTGCTGGAGCAGCCCGAGCGTGTCCCAGTTCGACCACGCCTCGGCGACGCGGCCGCCGGCGATGCGCTGAATCGTGATCCCCGTGACCTCCACGGTGCGATCGGTGGGCGCGAGGCCGTTGAGCTCACCGGTGTGCGTGCCCCGTCCGGTCCAGCGGATGACCACGCGGTCGCGCTGCTCGATGACGTCCTCGATCGTCATGTGGAGGTCCGGGAACGCGCCGCGGTACGTCTCGACCACGGCGCGCGGGCCTGCCGTGCCGCGCTGCTCGGGCGGGAGCTGGGGATCGTGCAACACGAGGTCGTCGGACATCACCTCGTCGAGCGCATCGACCCGGCCCTCGTTGAAGCCGTCCTCGAAGAAGCGGCGTGCGAGCGCCTCTCGCTCGGTCATGGTCGCGGAGCTGTCGCTCATCGGACCCTCCCCGTCGGTGGCGGATGTGCCAACCGTACGCCCGCGCGGCGGCTCGGGGCAAGCCGCCGCGCGCAGGGCGAAGGGACTACGGAGCGTCGATCGACTCGACCGTCGCGATCTCCTCGAGCTGGGAGATCTCGGGACGGCGGTGCTCCCAGTGCGGCGGGATCTGGATCGACGTGCCGAGCTGCTCCGGCTGCTCGTCGATGTAGAAGCCCTGCTCGTGCGACCACGCGAGCTCGCAGAGCAGACCCATGGGGGAGCGGCAGTACACGGAGTAGAAGTAGCCGCGATCCTTGGGCTCGGAGGCGTCGGTGAAGCCGAGGCCGACGAGGTGCTCGCGCACGACCATCTGGTTCTCGCCGTCGATGACGTCGAACGCGTGGTGGTGGATCGTGCCCTCGCCGAAGGTCCAGCTGCCCTGGTCGAGGTCGCGCTCCTCCTTCATCTCCAGGATGCGCCCGTAGCCCTCGTCGGTGCCGATCTGGAACTGGTGGTACTGGCCGTCCTGGCCCAGGTACTCGCCGCCCATGCCGTCGACGAGGAAGACCTTGGCGGTCTCGAGGTCGCGGATGAACGTCGTCGTGCCGTGCGCGCCGCGGATGGCGTGCTCGCCGCTCACGCCGCCGCCCTCGTAGGGCGGGCGGTCGTCGTTGGACGTGTCGCCGACCATCGCGTACTCGGGGCCCGACGGATGCTCGAACTCGAGCCGCTGGGTGCCGAAGCGCTCGGTCTCCGTGACGGCGATGCCGGCGCCCTTGAGGCGGTCGGCCCAGAAGCCGATCGAATCGGCCGGGACGGAGAGGTTCAGGAAGCGGGCCTGCTGCGTGCCGCGCTTGCCCATCCAGCCGGCCTGGCGGTACGGGAAGCTCGTGAGGAGGGTGCTGGCGTTGCCCACCTCGTTGCCGTAGTAGAGGTGGTAGATCGGCACTTCACCGTCGAAGAGGACCGTCTTCTTCACCATCTTCAGACCGAGGGTCTTGACGTGGAAGTCGTAGTCCTCCTGGGCACCGCCGACGCAGAACGTCAGGTGGTGGGTGCCTCGGATCGTGCCCTTGGGCGCGGGGTATGACATCGAGTGGGTCTCCTCCTGGTGCGGTGCGTCCAACGTTCCTGTTCGGGCGCGGGATTGTATTACGACGGGTTGCGCTGGCGTGCGTCCTCGCGGGCCTGTCACTGCTGCTGCCGTGGGCGCTCGCGTTCGACCCTCAGGCCTGGCTCGTCTGGGGCCGGGACCTGCCCGGCTCCGGTCTGACGCCCGCCGACGGACCGTCGTGGAAGCCGCTGCCGCTGCTGTTCACGACGCCGTTGGCGGTTGCGGGCGACGTCGCGCCCGCGTTGTGGATGATCCTCGCACGAACGGGCGCGTTCGTGGCGCTCGGCGGCGCCTGGCGTCTCGGCCGCATGCTCGGCGGCCGGGCCGCGGCCGTCGGGGCGGTCGGCGTGACGGCGCTCGGTCCGTGGTGGGCGTACAACGCCGCGCTGGGCAACTCCGAGGGGTGGCTGGCGGCGTTCGTGCTGTGGGCGATCGTGGCGCACCTGGAGCGTCGGGAGCGCCTCGCGTTCGTCCTGCTGGCGGCCGCGGGGCTCCTGCGCCCGGAGATCTGGCCGTTCCTGCTCGGCTACGGGGTGTGGACCTGGCGGCTCGGGGCGCGGGCGCTCGTCGCGGGCGGCGCGGTGGTCCTCGTGCTCGCCTGGTTCGGGCCGGACGTCGTCTGGAGCGCGGGCGCGATCAGCGCCGGGGACGCCGCGCGGGCCACCCCGAGCCCGGGGAGCGCCGGCCGCAGCGAGCATCCCGCGCTGCAGGTGCTCGCGGACGCGGCCACCGGCGTCGGCATCGCCGCCTGCCTCGCGGCGGCCTTCGCGGCGTGGCGCGGGCCGGCGGCGCGCGTGCTCGCGCTGCTGGCCGTCGCGTACGTCGTCCTCGTCGCCGTGGCGACGTTCGCCGGGTACGCCGGCAACCCGCGCTACCTCGTGCCCGCGATCGCGGTGCTGGCGGTGCTCGCCGGGGTCGGCGCCGCAGGGCTTCCGTGGCCGCGTCTCGGCGTCGCGGCACTGCTCGCGCTGACGCTCGTGGCCCACGCCGGCGACCTGCGCACCGAGGCGCGGGACGTCGCGGCTCGCTCCGATGCCCGCACCGGGCTCGACGAGGCGATCCGCGCCTCGGGTGGTGCCGCGCGCCTGCGGTCCTGCCCTCCGGTGCGGACCGTGTTCGTCACGCGCGCGCTCGTGGCGCTGCGCGCCGGCGTGCCGCTGCCGGGGATCGCGGGACCCGGCCCGGGACCCGGCACGACGCTCCTGCCGCCGCCGCCGACGCCGCTCCAGGACCAGTCACCGGTGCCGTCACGAGGGCCCGCCGGACAGCGTCTCGTGGTGCGCCGGGGCGGCTGGTCCGTCTGGTCGTCCTGTCGGTAGGGTCCGACGGCATGGACCTGCATCCCGGTGAGCGGATCGTGTTCGACGGCCATCCGTCGCCGCGTGCAGCGCTCAGCTTCTTCGCGCCGACGTTCGTCGGCATCGTCGTGATCTCGGTCATCGTCGGCCTCGTCGCGAGCGTCGGGCTCGCGATCGTGGTGTTCGTCGTCCTGACCGCGCTCATGGTGCTCGCGGGGGTCATCCGCCGGGCCGCGACCGACTACGTCGTCAGCACGCAGCGGCTGTACATCCGGCAGGGGATCCTGTCCAAGAAGATCCAGCAGACGCGGATCACGCGGGTCCAGAACGTCAACACGAACCAGACGCTCATGGACAGGCTCATGCGCGTCGGGAACATCGACTTCGACACGGCGGGCACCGACGACAGCGAGTTCCGGTTCGTCGGCATCTCCAACCCGCACGACGTGGTGGCAGCGGTCGACACCGCGCAGCGCGACGCCGAGTCCGGCGCGGACCGGCCGTCTACGTCGGGCGTGTGAGCCGCTCGCACGCCTCCCAGAGGCGTGCGGCGTCCTCACGGGAGGTGGCCGTGCCGGGCAGGCGGTGCGTCGGGCGCTCGCGCCGGTCGTGCCAGAACCGGCCCGGCCTGCGCAGCGGCTCCTCGGCGGCACCGAGCCAGACGATCGTGTCCGCGCCCTCCTCCGGCGTCCGCAGGGCGGGCCCCAGGAGCTTGTGGAAGCGGGGGAGGGAGGCCTCGATCCCCGGGGTGTCCACCCAGCCCGGGTGCATCGCGTGGGCGGTGATCCCCAGGTCGCCGAGCCGGCGCGTCCACTCCTCGGTCAGCACGATCTGCGCCCGCTTCGTGCGCGCGTAGACGGCGGCGCCCTTGTACGGGTGGCGCTCGGTCTGCAGGTCGTCGACGTCGAGCGACTGGGCGTACATGCCGCCCGAGGAGACCGAGACGATGCGCGAGGGCGCACCCGCGCGCAGGGACGGGGTGAGCTGCGCGGTGAGTGCGAACGGCCCGACGACGTTCGTCGCGAACGTCAGCTCGATCCCGTCGCCCGAGAGCGTGCGCTCGGCCACGAGCGCGCCGGCGTTGTGGACGAGGACGTCGAGCGCGTCGACCCGGCCGGCGACGTCCTCCGCGGCGGCGCGCAGCGAGGCGAGGTCGCTGAGATCGCCGACGACGAGGTGCACGTCCGTGTTCGCGGTGGCGCGGACGATCTCGCCGACGGCGCGGTTGCCGCGCGAGGCGTCGCGCGCGAGGACGAGCACCTGCGCGCCCAGGCGGGCGAAGCCGTCGGCGGCCGCCCGGCCGAGGCCGCTGGTCGCGCCGGTGATGAGGACGGTGCGGCCGTCCATGCGCGGGAGCGGGTCGAAGCCGCGACGGCGCGCGAGGTAGCCGAGGCGCGTGTAGCCGGGCACGACCGTGGCGTCCATCGCCCGGTCGACGATCGTCGAGGTCACACCCCGGATGCGAGCGTCGCCGGGCGCCGGATCAACCTTCCAGCGCAACACGCACACCGAGGCCGAGCAGCACGGCGCCCGTGACCCGCTCCATCCAGCGCGCGACGCGCGTCCGCACGACGGCCTGCTTCGCACGGCTGACCGCGACCGCGAGGGTTACCGCCCACGCGACGACGCCGATCGAGTTGCCCAGGATCGTCAGCACGCCGGCCCGGCTGCCGCCGCGCAGCGCATTGCGGACGATGATGGCCGTGCCCGCACCGGGGGTGAGCGTCACGACGATCGCGACGGGGACGAACGCCCAGAGCATGTCCTGATCGTACGGACCGCGTCATGCGGTAGAACCGACGGCGGGATGGCGGACACCGAGACGAGCGCCGGCGACCTGCGGCTGCCCGACCGGCCGGCGGCGCTGGCCGCGCTCGAGCGGCTGCTCCTGGAGAGCTGGCGCGGCTTCGACCACGCGCGCGAGGGCCAGCCGCCGCTGTCGGAGGAGCTGCGCGAGCGTCTCGGCCGCCCGCTGCCGAGCGAGGGGATGGACGCCGTCGAGGGCCTGGAGATCGCGGGCGCGGTGCTCGACGCCTCGATCGCCCAGCCGCGGCCGCGGTTCCTGGCCTACGTCGGCTCCAGCGGCCTGGAGATCGGGGTGCTCGGCGACGCGCTCATGGCCTGTCACGACGTCAACGTCGCCGTCTCGTCCGGCGGCGCCGACCTGCTCGAGCGCGAGGTCGTCGCGTGGGTGGGGGAGTTCGTCGGGTTCGGCGTGGCGACCCGCGGCGTGACGACGAGCGGGGGCACGATCGCGAACCTCACGGCCCTGACGGCCGCCCGCGAGCGCGCCGCGCCCGGCGTGCGCCAGACGGGCATGGCCGACCGGCGCCTCGCGCTGTACTGCTCGGCGGAGGCGCACTACTCCGTCGTGCGCGCCGCCGAGGTCCTGGGACTCGGTCGCGACGCCGTGCGCGCGATCCCCACCGGCGCCCGCCGGGCCATGAACCCGGCGGCGTGTGCCGCGGCGATCGACGCCGACGTCGCGGCGGGCATCACGCCGATGGCGGTCGTCGCGACGGCGGGGACGACGCTGACCGGCGCGGTCGATCCGCTCGCGGCGCTCGCCGACCTGTGCGCGGAGCGCGGCGTCTGGCTGCACGTCGACGGCGCCTACGGGCTCCCGGCGGCCGGGACGGCCGAGGCGGCGCCGCTCTTCGCGGGCCTCGACCGCGTCGACTCCGCGACCGTCGATGCGCACAAGTGGCTCTTCGTACCCAAGGCGTGCTCGGTGCTGCTCGTCCGCGACCCGCGCGCCCTGCGGGCCGCGTTCGCGCACGAGGAGGCGTACATCCCGCACGTCGAGGACGAGGAGCCCCATGCCGTCGATCAGACCCTCGAGTACTCGCGGCCGCTGCGCGCGCTGAAGCTCTGGCTCGCGTTCACCGTGCACGGCGCCGACGCGATCCGCGCGGCGATCGCGCGCAACCTCGCGCACGCACGGCTGCTGGCGCAGCTCGTCGAGGCCGACGACGAGCTCGAGCTCGTCAGCCCGCCGATCCTCTCCGCGGTGACGTTCCGCCACCGCGGGGTCCCGAACCCCGCGCTCGTGACCGCGATCCAGGAGGACGCGCGCGTCTACCTCGCGGGCGCGAACGTCGACGGCGTCGACTGCCTGCGCGGGTGCTTCGTGAACTTCCGGACGACGGAGGAGGACGTCCACGCGACCATCGCGGTCGTCAAGGACGTGGCGCGCACGCTCGACGGCTAACCGGGCGTCGGGGCCTCGCGGCGCCGCAGGCGGGCGGTGTGGGGCGCCACGTGGCGCTTCCACACGCGGTCCCAGATCGAGTGCGGTGCCGGGCGCAGCAGCACCCAGAGCGCGAGGCCGGCGATGGGGAGGATCAGCGAGACGACGGCCGCCATGCGGTGGCCGCGCAGCGCGTTGACGACGGCCAGCACGAACCCGGCGACGAACGAGCCGCCGACGACGAACTTCACGAGCCCGGCGGTGTCGTCCGCGGCGTCGATCCAGATGCGGGCGCCGAGCAGGAGCAGCAGACCGACGACGCCGGTGACGATCACCGCGTCGATCGACTTGCGCCCCTCCGGGAGCCAGTAGACGTCGCGCAGCTCGAGCCACAGCGCGAACTCGTCGAGCGTGAGGCCCATCCCGATGCCGAAGCCGATCGCACACAGCTCGCGCCACGGCGAGTCGGGCCCGAAGGCGAGGCCGATGTAGCCGAAGAAGAGCACCGCGAGGATGCCGAACACCATGTGATGGACGTGGGTGCCCTTCACGGAGAGGTTGCCCGGCCACCACTTCACCTGCGCGCGGATCATGTGCGTGCTGGTGCGGATGAAGCCCCACGACAGCAGGAACGACACGAGCAGCAGGAACTCCGCGAGCTTGCCGTCGCCGACGATGTCGTCCTGCCAGACGCTCATGAGCATCGGCGGGGACCGTCCAGCGTGCGCGGTCGCATGTCAAGCCTTGTGATCGTTAGGGTCCGCATCGTGTCCAGCGCATCGGCGGGCAAGGCCAGCATGGTCCTCGTCGCGATGACGCTGGCCAACGCGATGATCCTCGTGGATCAGACCGCGGTGCCGATCGCGCTGCCGGACATCATGAACGGCTTCCACGTCGGCTCGCAGAAGGTCCAGTGGGTGCTGAGCTGCAGCCTGCTGCCGCTGGCCGGGCTGCTCGTGCTGGGCGGCAAGCTCGGCGACCTGCTCGGGCGGCGCAGGGTGTTCCTCACGGGCGCGATGACCTCTTCGCCGGGGCATCCGCCCGTCCGGAGGAGTTCCCCGCGATCGCGGAGCTGTGCGTCGCGGCCTACGAGCCGTTCGTGCCGCCCGGCCATCACTACATCGGCGTCCTGCGCGACGTGGCGCCGCGCGCGTCCGACGCCGAGCTGCTCGTCGCGGCGGATGAGCGGAGCCGTCGCCGGGACGGTCACGTTCGTGCCCGCCGGCGGGCCGCTCGGCGAGATCGCAGGTCCGGACGAGACCGAGTTCCGCATGCTCGCCGTGGATCCCGCTGCGCGCGGTCGCGGCGTCGGGACGGCGCTGCTGCAGAAGATCCTCGATGCGAGCCGCAGCCGCGACGGCGTCGTCTGCTCGAGCCTGCCGGAGATGCGGGCCGCCCATCGGATCTACGAGCGGCTCGGATTCCGGCGGGTGCCCGGGCGGGACTGGTCGCCGGTGCCCGGGATCGACCTGCTGACGTTCGTGTTCAACGCTCGATAATCGATCTTATGTGAACCACTCAACGCAGAGGCCTCGGCACAGGTAGGTTTGCAACGTTCAGCACGAGCGTCCGAGCCGAGGAGACGGTCGCATGACGAGCACGATCGGCGAGGTCCTTCCGACTGCGGCGCGAAGGTTCGGCGATCGCACGGCACTGCTGGTCGGCGATCGCGCGTTCTCGTTCGAGGACCTCGAGGCGCTGTCGAACCGCGCGGCGAACTGCCTCGTCGCCGACGGCGTGCAGCCTGGCGACCGGGTCGCGCTGTACGGCCCGAACTGCTGGGAGTGGCTCGTCGCGTACTACGGGATCGCGAAGACCGGCGCCGTCGTGATCCCGGTCAACGTCATGCTGACGCCCGACGAGGTCCGGTACGTCGTCGAGAACTCCGGGGCGCGCGCCGTCGTGGCGTCGCCGGACAAGGGCGAGTCGCTGCTCGATCTCGGAGGGAACGTCCTGCTGTGGGGCGATGACACGACCCACTGGCTGTCCCGGGGCGCACCGGAGTTCGCGCCCGTGCACCGCGACGCCGGCGACCTCGCGGCCATCTGTTACACGTCCGGGACGACGGGCCATCCGAAGGGCGCGATGCAGTCGCACCGCTCGGTGATCGGCGCCGCGATGGGCACGGCCACCATGGCCGCACGCGGTCCCCACGATCGCGTCATCAACTCGCTGCCGCTGCCGCACGTCTACGGCTCGTGCGTCTTCAACGCCTCGCTCATGGCGGGATCGACGTTCATCATGATCCCCCGCTTCGACGCGGAGGTCGTGCTGCGCACGATCGACGAGCAACGCGCGACGCTCATGGACGGCGTCCCGACCGTCTACTACTACCTCCTCTCCCACCCGGACTTCGACCGCTACGACCTGTCGAGCCTGACGCGCTGCTGGGTGGGCGGCCAGACGCTGCCGGTGGCCAAGTCGGTCGAGTTCACCGAGCGGACCGGCTGTCCCGTGCACGAGGTCTGGGGCATGACCGAGCTGGCCGGCGCGACGAGCGCGAACCCCGTGATCGGCCCCAACAAGCCCGGCACGATCGGCGTGCCGTATCCCGGCAACACGATGCGCGTGGTCGACGTCGACGATCCGAGCCGGGAGATGCCGGTCGGAGAGCGCGGCGAGCTGATGTTCCGCGGCCCGCTGGTGATGCTCGGCTACTACGACAATCCGAACGGGACCGCCGGCGCGATCGAGGCGGACGGCTGGCTGCACACGGGTGACGTCGCGACGATGGACGACGACGGCTACTTCACGATCGTCGACCGGATGAAGGACATGATCCTGACGGCCGGGTTCAACGTCTACCCGGCCGAGATCGAGCGCGTCCTGTGCGGGCACGCAGCGGTGGCCCTCGCGGCCGTCGGCGGCATCCCGGACGAGACCAAGGGCGAGCTGGCGAAGGCGTTCGTCGTCCTCAAGCCGGACACGCAGGCCACGCCCGACGAGCTCGTCGCGCACTGCCGCCGGCACCTGGCGGCGTACAAGGTCCCTCGGGCCGTCCAGTTCACGGCGCAGCTCCCGATGACGTCGTCGGGCAAGATCATGCGCCGGCTGCTGTCCGAGATCGACGACGGGACGCGCTGATCGAGGCCCGCTGACGTACGGTGAGGTCGTGCCCGCCACCAGCAGCGACATCGCGATCGTCGGCGCCGGGATCGTCGGCCTCTCGGTGACGCACGCGCTGCGCGAGCGCGGCATGGACGTCACCTGCTTCGACCACGGCGAGCCCGGCCAGGGCCAGTCCGCCGGTTCCTCGCGCGTCTTCCGCCATCACGTCGGGACGCCCGAGCTCGCCGCGCTCGCCGTCGAGTCGCGTGCGGCGTGGGAGGACTGGTCGCAGCGCGCCGGCGAGCCGCTGCTGCGCCAGGACGGCTGGGTCCGCCTCGGCGGCGACCGCGCCGCCGACCTGGCGCTGCTCGGGGGCGCGGGCATCCCGGCGATCGAGCTGGACCCCGACGAGGCGGTCGCACGGATGCCGGTCATCGCCCGGCCCGACGGCCCGGTGCTCCTCGATCCGCTCGGCGGCGCCACGCGCACCGACGCGACGATCGCCGCACTCGTGCGCTGGACCGCTCCGTCGCTGCGGCGCGCGCGGGTGCTCGAGGTCGCGGCCGACGGCGACGGCGTGCTGCTGCGGACCGACCAGGGCGAGCACCGCTGCGCGCGCTGCCTCGTCTGCGCCGGCACGGGCACGGACCGCCTCGCCGCGAGCGCCGGCGTGCCGATCGCGCAGGGGCGCCGCGTGCACGGACGGCTCACGTTCCGAAGGCGCCGAGGGATCGGCGCCCCCATGCCGTCCTGGAGCGACCGCAGCGGCGCGTACGGCGAGGCGGCGTACGGGCTCGCGCCGGACCCGGAGACCTACGCCGTCGGCATCGCCGCGCTCGACGCCTATCCCGAGGGACCACCGGAGAGCGAGACCGTCCCGCCCGGCACGGACCTCCGCGAGCCGTTCCGGAGGATCGTCGCCTACGTGAGCGCGGCGTTCACGGGCCTCGACCCCGAGCCCGTCGGCGAGATCGTCCGCTACACGACGACGCTCGACGGCCGCGACGACGACGCCTTCGCCCTCCGGCGCGAGGGCCCGATCGCCGCGTTCGCCGGCGGCAACCTCTTCAAGTTCGCGCCCGTGCTCGGCACCCGGCTGGCGGCGGCGATCCTCGACGAGCCCGTGGAGGTCTGGCCGCTCAGCCGCCGAGCCGCCGCGTGAGCTCCGCCGTGCGTCGGAGCCGTCTGGCGCGATCCGGCGATGTCGCCGACGACCGCCGCTCGGTAGTTCATGAACTTCTGCACGAACTCGCCGGCGACGCCGGAGCTCAGGTCGAAGAACGCGGATCGAGCCGTGCCACGGGCACCGCGATCCAGTCGGCGTCGGCCGCGCCGTCGTCGTACAGGAGCCCCAGCGCGTCGGCGCCGCTGCGCAGGATCGGCCCGTCGTCGGGGATGTGGTGCACGGAGGTCACGGCTGCTGCGCCGCGTCCTCTAGACGCGACCTGCTGCCGGCGACGCCACGGGCTCGGCGGCCGTCGCCTGCGCGCGCATCGCGACGACGCACGCGGCCGCGGCCACGATGAGCACGATGCCGTTGACGATGAGGCCGGTGTGGAGCGCCGCCGTCGTGCTGGCCCCGGCCGCCAGGCGCTCGGCGAAGATCACCCCGAGCACCGCCGGGCCGAGCGCCGCGCCGTACTGGCGCAGCATCGTGTTGGCGGCCGCCGCCATGCCCGCGAGCCGCTGCGGGACCGCCTGGATCGCCGCGACGGACACGGCGCTGAGCATGAACGCGTCCGCGACCCCCAGGACGGCGAGGCGCCACGCCGTGTCCGCGAAGCCGGTGTCCGCCTGCATGCCCGTCAGGAGGAACATCGACAGCGCCGCGATCGCGAGCCCGATCGTGAGCACCATGATCGGCGCGACGCGCCCCATGAGCCGGCCCACGAACGGGTTGACGACGGCGGTCGTGCCGTTGAGGAAGAGCAGCCGCACCGCGATCGCCAGCGGCGCGAGGTGCTGCGTGCCGCCCAGGAAGATGCTCAGCAGGAACATCCCGCCGACGAGCGCGAAGAGCCCGATGAGCGCCGCGAAGCCGGAGGCGCTGAACTCCGGCGAACGGAAGAGCCCGAGGTTCAGGATCGGCGACGTGGAGCGCGCCTCGACGACGATGAAGCCACGAGCGCGATCGCCCCGATCCCGAGGCCGGCGATCGCCTGGACGGACCCCCACCCCGCCTGTCCGCCCTCGATGACGCCGTAGATGCTCGCGGCGATCGCGATCGTCGCGGTGATCTGCCCGGGCCAGTCGAGATGGCGCCCCTCGGGCGCCCGCGATTCCGGCAGGCGCAGGGCGGCGAGGACGCCCGCGCCCAGCGCGAGGATCGCCGTCGGCGCGAAGATCCAGCCCCACGACAGGCTCTCGAGGATCAGCCCGGCGGCCAGCGGGCCGAGCGCCAGGCCGAGGACGAGCCCGGTCGACCACATCGCGACGAACCGCGCTCGGGCGCGCAGGTCGGGGACCGCGTGCGCGATGAGCGCCAGCGTCGTCGGGAGCATGATCCCGCCGCCCGCGCCCGTGATCGCCTGCCCCAGCCACAGCACGTGCAGCGCGCTGCGGCCGTCGAGCGTGCTGGCCAGCCCGGCGATCGTGGCGCCGATGACCGTGAGCGCCATGCCGGTCAGGTAGACGCGGCGGCGCCCGTGCAGATCCCCGAACGCGCCCGCCGAGAGGATCGTCGCCGCCATCGGGATGATGTAGGAGTCGCTGACCCACTGGAGGTCCGACGTCGAGGCGCCGGTCGCCTGGCCGATCGTCGTCAGCGAGATGCTGACCGCGGTGATCGGCACGTACGTCACGAAGACGCCGAGCACCGCGAGGGTGACCGTCAGCGCGACCCCGGCGGCGTCGTCGGTCGGCTTCGTCACGACGTCAGTCCGGGATCCCCAGGCGGGTCTGGAACGCTCCACGCTCCGCGTGGTGCGACCACAGGACGTCGGCGACGTCGCCCGGCTCGTGGTCCATGCCCGGCGCGATGCGACCGCCGATCGCCGTGTGGGCGACGTGGACGCCCGAGTCGGCGAGCTCGTCGTGCAGCATCCGCGCGTAGGCGACCTCGCCCGCGAAGGAGATCCCGACGCCCGCCCGCAGCGGGTACGGGTTGATGGCCGCGCCACCCGTGGTGAACAGGATGGTCCCGCGTCCGGCGTCGCGCATCGGCCCGACCACCGCCTGGGTCGCCGCGACGGCGCCGAGGATGCTGAACTCGATCGGGCCGCGGACGTCGTCGACCGTCGTCTCCAGGATCGGCTTCATGAACTCCGGCGCGGGGAGCGGCGAGTACTCGAGGACCTCGACCTCCCCCAGCCGCTCGGCGAGCGACCGGATCGCCGCGGTGAGCGCGTCGCTGTCGCGGATGTCCGCGGCCGCGCCCGCGGCGGTGACGCCCTCGGACTCGAGCTGCGAGGCGAGGTCGTCCAGCTTGGCCTGCGTCCGTGAGACGAGCCCCACGGCGAAGCCCTCGCGCCCGAAGCGACGGGCGATCGCGAGGCCGAGGTTCGGGCCGGCACCGACGATGACGATCGACATCGGACCGAGGCTAGTGTCGCGCTCAGCGGGGCTCGACCAGGAGCCCCTGGCCCAGCGCGAGCAGCGCGCCGTCACGGTCCAGCACGGCCGCGGCGGCGTGGCGCTTGCGGCCCTCGACGCCCAGCGGCCAGGCCACGACGACGTGCTCCTCGCCCACGGCGACGGGCGCGTCGATCCGGACCTGCAGGCGCACGAGGAAGCTCCACTGCGGCCCGTCGAGGTAGGACGCGTAGTACGTCGGGCAGTCGAGCACGGCCCACACGTGCTCGGGCCGTGCGCGCCCCTCGCCGTCGGAGGTCCAGGCCGGCGGCGTCCACGGCGAGGCGACGAGCTCGCGGTCACCGACACGCGCCGGGAACACGCCGAACGCGTCCTCGCGCTCCGGTCCGCAGACGTAGCACTGCGCGAACTCGTCCAGTCCGGTGCCCCGGTAGCCCGCCGCGGCCTCACGCGCCTCCTCCGGGGAGACGCGCGGCACGTCGAGCGCGAGCTCGCCTCCCGCGACGACCTCGGCGACGACCGTCTCGCCGTGCAGGACCCGAGCGCCCGCGTCGGTGCGCTCGACGTCGAGCGGCGTGTCGAGTGGGACCGGGCTGCGGAGGTTGACCTCGGCGGGCCCGGTCAGCACCTGGGCGAACACGCCCGCGCTGTAGCCGCCGTTGCCGGAGTGCAGGCCGCCGTTGCAGCGCTGCGGGATGACCATCAGGCGGCGTCGTCCCCCTCTGCGGGCTGCGCGGGCTCCTCGTCCTCCGGCGACCCCGGGCGCCGGCCGAGGACGAAGCGGCCCAGGCGGTCGCGGCTGCCCTCCTCGAAGCGCTCGATCTTCAGCGCGGTGACGCTCCCGGTGACGCGCACGACGCTCGTCGTCGCCGCGACGGCCGTGCCGTCCGGCAGCGTCAGCCGCACGCCGAGCTCCTCCCCCGCCTCCGCGAGATCGGTCCCCTCGACGCCCATGCCGGTCGCGCTCACGTCCGCCGTGTAGGTCTCGCGCTCCTCGCCGGACGGCAGCCGCACGGTGACGGAGAGCCGTGCGCGCAGGCGCGTGTCGCGCCGCCGCGGCGGGACCTGGACGCCGTCGCTGACCGAGAACAGCAGCTCCTTGGCGGACAGGCCGCGCTGCAGGGTGCCGTTGAGCATCACGAGGTTGGGCCCGTACTCGAACGTGAGCTGCGCGTCGGGCGAGAAGTCCGGCATCGGGCCGCCGCGCTGACGCTCGGTGAGGACGAGCACGGCCGCACCGTCGGAGAACCCGGCGAGCGTGCACACCGCCATCCGCTCTCCGACCATGACCAGCACGGACTGGCGCTCCTTGAGGCGCTGCACCTAGCGGCCCCTACAGCCCGTCGAAGGCGAGCTGCGCGTCCGGGGGCCGCTCGTCGCGGCCCGCTGCTGCGTGCGTCCAGTGATCGACGACCTCGCGCGCCTTGACGCTGCGGTACGTGACATGGCGCTCGAGCGGCTCCACGCGCAGGACCCCGGCGCGCTCATGGCCGACCACGCGGGCGTAGAAGATCCGTCCCTTGTGGTTCGCGAGCACGACGTCCCCAGGATGCACGGCGCGAAGGCGCATGAACCTTCAATGTTGACGGGCCGTCAGGCGGCACGAGGAGCGTTTGTACATCATCCGTCGCACCACACGTGCTGAAACGGCTCGAGAACCAGCGTCTCACCGTCTATTCGCAACAGTCGGCCGTCGGGCTCGCCGGCCCTCGGCCCGGCCTCGACGCCGTGCTCGCCGAGCAGCGAGAGCGCGATCGGGCGACGCTGCTCGCTGAAGCTGGCGAGGAGCAGCATCCGCTCCCCGGCGTGCTCGCGCAGCAGCCCGAGGACGTGCGGATCGCCCGTCTCGACCGGGCGTGAGACGCCGTGGCCGTGCACCGCACGGCGCCCGCGCCGCGCGTCGACGAGCCGCCGCAGCCCCGCCCACATGGCCCCCTCGGGGGTCCGCTCGTCCGCGCGCCGGGCGGCGGCATCCCAGTCCATCGGCGGACGGTGCATCCACCGCGTGTCGTCCGCGTGCGCGGGATCGCCGGCCCAAGCCGGGTCGTTGCGCAGCGCGAGCTCGTCGCCCATGTAGATGAGCGGCAGCCCGCCGAACGCGAACGCCACGGCGTACACGACGAGCAGCCGCCGCAGCGCGAGGTCGGCGTCCAGCGCGTCGGCCCGCTCGAGCGCGAGCTCGAGCCCGGCCAGCGACGCCGCCGTCCCGCTGATGCGCGCCTCGCCGTCGGGCTCGGGCTGGAATCGCGCGCCGCGCGCGAAGGAGCCCGGGAAGTCGCCCGAGTAGAACTCGGTGAGGAACCGCCGGTGCAGGTGCGCGTCCTCCCCCACCGCGCCCGCGTCCTCGTCGGTGATCGCCCAGCCGATGTCGTCGTGGCAGCGCACGTAGGTCAGCCACCCGGCCCCCGCGGGCACCGCCGGCATCGACGCGAGCGTCCGCGTGAGGAGGGCGACCTGCCGCGTCGCGAGCGTGCTCCACAGCAGGACCATGAGGACGTTGTGGTACGCGAGGTCGCACTCCATCCCCTCGTGGCGGCCGAGCCCGAGGTAGGCGACGAGATCGCGCGGCGCGACGATCGCCTCCGCCTTGAACGCGACCGCCGGCGCGACGATCCGCACGGCGGCGCGGTAGGCCTGGAGCAGGTCGTGCACCTCGGGCTGGTTCTGGCAGTTCGTCCCCATCCGCTTCCACAGGAACGGGACGGCATCCAGCCGCAGGACGTCGACGCCGACCGCCGCGAGGTCGAGCATGGCTGCGGCCATGGCGACGAACACCTCGGGGTTGGCGTGGTCGAGATCCCACTGGTAGGCGTTGAACGTCGTCCACACCCACCGCCCGAGCTCCGGGTCGAACGTGAAGTTGCCGGGGGCGGTGTCGGGGAAGACCTCGGGCAGCGTGCGCTCGTAGGCGTCGGGCTCCGTCCGGTCCGCGAACGTGCGGTAGAAGGCCAGCCGCCGCGGGTCGCCCTGCCGCGCCTCGACCGCCCAGGGATGCTCCCGCGCCGTGTGGTTGAGGACCACGTCGACGCAGAGCGACATGCCCGCCGCGCGCAGCTCCGTCGCCAGCTCGCGCAGGTCGCCGATCGTCCCCAGCGCCGGCTCGACGGCGCCGTAGTCGGTCACGGCGTAGCCGCCGTCGTTCGGCTCGGGCCGCGTCCGCAGCAGCGGCATCAGGTGCAGGTAGGTGACGCCGAGCTCGCGCAGGTAGCCGAGACGCTCGCGGACGCCCCGCAGCGTCCCGGCGAAGCGGTCGACGTACGCGACGTAGCCCACGGTCTGCTCGCGGTGGAGCCAGTCCGGGGTGATCTCGCGCTCGTGATCGAGCGCGCGCAGCTCCGGGTCGCGGGCGGCGGCGGAGGACGCGATCAGATCCAGCAGGGCGTCCCAGGCGGCCGGGAACCGCGGATCGTCCCCGTAGACGGCGTGCAGCGGGTCGTGCAGCTCGGTGAAGAAGCGCTCGAAGCGCCGCAGGAAGACGTCGTCGCCCCCGATGCGCGTCAGCGCGTGCGCGTGACGCGCGCGGACCTCCGGACGCATCGCGTGGACGTTCTGCACGGCGCGGCGGAGTGTGGCAGGCGGCTCAGGCGCGGCGCAGGAGCAGCGCGACGAGCGCCAGCAGCACGGCGAGCAGCACGATCCCCTGCGCGCGCGACCGCGGCGCGACGGCTGCGAGCTCGACGGTCGGCTGCTCGGGCTCGGCCTGCGCGAGCCGGACGCACTCGAACGCGCGCTGGGCGTGATCGCCGCGCACGAGGACGCGCTGGATCTCCAGGCCCAGGAGCTCCAGCTCCAGCAGCGCCTTGGCGGGGTCCCGGACGCCCGCGACGCCGAGCTCGTCGAGCGTCACGGCCTCCTCACCCGCTTCCTGCAGCAGGTCCAGCATCACCATCGTGTCGGCGGCCATCGGACGCTCCTTACGACGTCGGATGTCCCGTTCCTCCCCACCAGCGGCTAACGTCGCTGGCGTGCCGACGGTCGACGGCCTCTCCTTCTCCTACGTGCTCCACGAGCTGCCGCCGGGCCGGCTGCCGTTCCGGCGCTGGCGCTTCGAGCTGTGGCACGGCGCGCGCCTGGAGGCCGCGGGCTGGCGCATGAGCGAGCGCGACGCCTCGCGGGCCCTGCGCACCCACGGCTCCCGCGTCGGGCACGACATGTTCGGGCTGGGCCCGCCGGCCGTCGACGAGCTTCAGCCGGCGTTCCGGCCGGGGGCGGCCGTCCGGGTGCACCACGGGGCGATCACGTTCTCCCTCGTGCCGCGCAACCTCGACCGCCCGGAGCTCCTCACGTCGCTCGCGTCGTGATCGTCGTCGCCGGCGAGGCCCTCATGGACCTCGTGCCCGGCGAGGACGACGCGCTGCGCGCCCACGCGGGCGGCGGGCCGTTCAACACGGCGCGGACGATCGGGCGCCTCGGGCAGCCGGTCGCGTTCCTCGGCCGCCTCTCCTCCGACCGCTTCGGGCGCACGCTGGCGGCGATGCTCGAGGCCGACGGCGTCGGCCTCGGCTCCGTGGTCCACACCGACGAGCCGACGACGCTCGCGCTCGCCGAGGTCGACCCTGCGGGCGCTGCCCGCTACCGCTTCTACGAGCGCGCCACGTCGGCGCCGGGCCTCGAGCCCGTCGACGCCCTGGCCGCGCTCCCGCCGGGGGTCGCCGTCCTGCACGTCGGCACCCTCGGCATCCACCTCGAGCCGATCGCCACGGCGGTGGAGGCGCTCGTCGAGCGCGTGGCCGGCACGGCGCTCGTCGTCGTCGACCCGAACGTCCGCGCCGGCGTGCTCGCCGACCCTGCCGCGTTCCGCGCGCGGCTGGGTCGCATCCTCGAGCGCGCGGACCTGCTGAAGCTGAGCGAGGACGATCTCGCCTGGCTCACGCCTGGCCTGCCGCCCGACGAGGGTGTGCGATCGCTGCTCGGCGGCGCCCGCGCCGGCGTCGTGACGCTCGGCGGCGAGGGCGCGCTCGTCGTCGGGCCCGCGGGCGCCATGCGCGTCGCCGCACCGCCGGTCGACGTGGTCGACACCATCGGTGCCGGGGACGCCTTCGGCGGCGGCCTCGTCGCCTGGTGGCACATGCGCGGCCTCGGCCGCGACGAGCTCGGCGACCTCGACACGCTCGTCGAGGGGACGGCGTTCGCCTGTCGCGTGGCGGCGTTGACGTGCACGAGGGCCGGCGCGACGCCACCGACCCTCGCCGAGGCCCAGGCCCCCTAGGCCATCAGGCCGTGTCGGCGGTAGGCGGCCAGCGTCGCCTCGCCGATGGACGCCCAGCTCGTCTCGCCCGCGGCGGTGCGGGCACCCGCGAGACCCATCTCGTGCGCGCGGCCCCCGTCGGTCAGCAACGAGACGGTCGCGTCGGCGAGCGCCTCGGCGTCGCTGGGCGGGACGACGAGCCCGGAGCCGTCGGACACCAGGCGGGGCAGCTCGCCCGTCCAGGTCGCGATGATCGGCCGGCCGTGCGCCTTCGCCTGCGATCCGACGCCGCTCTGGCTCGCCTGCACGTAGGGCAGCGTGACGACGCTCGCGCCACGGAACAGGTGCGCGACGTCGGCCTCGGGGATGTGGTCGTTGCGGACCTCGATGCGGGCGTCGTTCAGCACGGCCGCATCCGGGAGCTGGCCGGCGCCCGCGACGACGAGCCGCGTCTCGGGGACGCGGCGCCAGATGCGGGGCATCGCGTGCAGGAGGACGTCCAGACCCTTGTAGCGCGACATGCGCCCGAAGAAGAGCAGCGTCGGATGCTCCGGCGGCGGTGTGAGGGCGGGCGCGTCGGTGCCGTGCTCCACGACCTCGATCGGCGGCAGCGGCGCGCGGCCGGCGTCGCGCAGCTCGTCGCGCAGGCCCTCGCCGTGCACGAAGACGAGCCGCGCCGCGGTCAGCAGCGCCTCGCGCGTCGCCCGCATGCGCAGGGTCGGCTCCGTGTCGCCCGGGTGCGGGTGCGGGTCGTGCACCGTCACCGCGAAGCGGCGCGGGCGCAGCCGCGCCGCCCACAGGAGACGCGGGTCGTGCACGACGCTGTCCTGCGCGTGCACGACGTCGGGAGCGAATCGGCGCACCGCTGACGCGATGCCTCGGGCGACGGGCACGGCGTTGCGATCGCGCACCCTCCCTGGCAGCCACCACACGGGCGCGTCGGCGCCGAGCCTGGCTGTGACCTCGTCGCGCATCGACTGCCCGTCCCCGCCGAAGTCCTCGGCGTGGTCGCGGGTGACGAGCGCGACGTTGGCGCCCTGTGCGCGCAGACCCTCCCCCACCCCGGCGGCGTAGCGCACGAGGTGATCGCAGACGAGGAGGACGCGCGGCGCGCGCTGGAAACGGGGATCGTTCATGGCATGAGTCGGTCCTGCGGAAGAGAACCGCCTCCGGGAGGGTGCGCGGTGAAGGGCCTGAGCACACTCGGACGTCTGTCCAACCGGTTTGTAGGCGGAGCTGCCCCGTTCGTTCTCAGGCTTCCGGGGTAGGAGGCCTGCCATGAGCGATCACGTCTACAAGACGGTCGAAGTCACCGGGTCATCGCCCGACGTCATCTCCGATGCGATTCGCGCTGCGGTCGACAAGGCCGCCCAGTCGCTGCGCAACCTCGAGTGGTTCGAGGTCGACCAGATCCGCGGCATGATCGAGGACGGCAAAGTCGCCTACTTCCAGGTCACGGTCAAGCTGGGCTTCCGCCTCGAGTAGGGCGACGGCCGCTGCGCGGCCCTAGAGGCCGCCGAGCGTCGCGGGATCGGGCGGCTCGCCCACGCGCACGATCCCGCGCGCCACCAACAGCTCGAGGTCCTCGGTCGCGAAGCCGCCGACCCGCCGCGGCACGTCCGACTCGTAGTCCGACGTCCGCAGCCCGAGCTGCCGGAGTCCCGTCGCGATGCGCCGCCGGCCCGCCGGGTCGGCGGACGGCTTCGCCGCCAGGAGCTCGCGTGCCTTCTGCGCCGCTTCCGGGGTCAGCCAGCGCGCCGACGCCGCGTGGGCGTCCTCGTGCGCCGCCAGCAGCGCCTCCAGGCGACGGGCGAAGGCCTTCGGGCGCTCGCCGTAGAGCCGGCGGCCCAGCGTGGCCGCGACCCGGCGCAGCCCGTCGCGGCGCGCGACGATCGCGGCGCGCAGCCCCGGCCGGTCCCCGGCGGCCTCGAGCAGCACCGCGAGGTCGTTGTGGTCGCCGAGCACGTCGCTGAGCTCGTCGGCCTCCTCCACGAGCCCTTCGATCTGCGGGCCGGTGATCGGCGCGATGATGCGCCCGGCGTACCAGAGGTCCTTCACCCGCTTGCGCCACTCGTGCCAGTCGTCGTCGGCATCGCCGCGCAGCGCCTGCTTCATCGCCGCCCGGCCGCGGTCGTGGATGATCTCCGCGCCCTCGGCGATGCTGCCCCACCCCTGGTCGCCGAGCTCCCACGACGCGACGCGCCCGCGGATCGCCTCGAGCTCGCCCGCCACGTCCTCCAGCAGCCCGGTGTCGCCCTCGAGCTGGGACGCGAGATCCGCCCGCCGGTCGGCGAGCTCGCGCTGCAGTGAGCGCACCTCGTCGGCGGGCGGCGCCGGGATCGCGTGCGTCAGCCCCTCCAGCGTGTCGAGCATGACCTGCGCGTCGCGGGCCCCGGACAGGCGGCGGCTCGCATCGCGCATCGCCGCGTTCTCGGTCCGGCGCGTCGACGCGGGCAGATCGGTGCGCGCGAGCCGCAGGGCCGAGCGGGCCTTCTTCAGGCTCTTGCGCGCCTCGTGGATCGCCGTGTCGCGGTCGTCGCCGGCGCGGAGGCCGGCGATCGCGTCGTCGAGCTCCTCGGCGACGATCCGCCGGATGCCGTCCGCGACCCCCTCGCGGTCCTCCAGGCGGTAGCTCACGCGGGCCGCCCGTCCACCGCGAGCGCGCGGTTCTTGTAGCGGTCGTCCTCGGTGACCTCCGGCCCGAACCAGTCCGGCGGCGCGAACGCGTCGGAGGCCGCCTCGTCGTCGAACTCCACCTCGGCCACGAGGAGGCCGCGCAGATCGCCCTCGTACTCGTCGACCTCGACCATCGCCGCACCGTACGCGATCCGCCGCCGCCGCTTCTCCACCCGCCTGCCCTCCGTGAGGTCCCAGAGCGCCTCGCCCCGCCGCGCGTCGACCTCCATGTCCTCCTCGACGCGGCGGCGCCCGCCGCCGTGCTTGATCGTCAGTCGCCAGGAGCCGTCGTCGTCGCGGACGCGGACCTCCGTGTCGCCGTCGAGGGCGACGTAGCCCTGGCGCAGCGCGCGCTCGTCGAGCCAGTCGAGATCACGCGGCAGCCCGTCGACGAGGAACTTGCGCTCGATCTCGATGCCGTCGGCCATCTCACCCCGGATGATCGCGCAACCAGGCGAGGACCTCGGCCGCGTGCGTGTCGGGCGGGAAGACGGGATGGAAGACGTGCTCGATCCGGCCGTCCCGCACGACGAGCGTCAGCCGCCGGATCATCGTCGTCCCCTCGACGACCATCGTCGGCAGCCCCAGCGCGGTCGTCAGCTCGAGGTCGGCGTCCGAGAGCAGCGCGAACGGCAACCCCAGGCGCTCGGCGGCCTCGCGCTGCACGTCGGTCGGCTGCGTCGACAGCCCGAGGACCGAGGCGCCCGCCCGGTCGAGCTCCGCGTGATGGTCGCGGAAGCCGCAGCTCTCCGGCGTGCAGCCGCGCGCACCCGGGATCTCGTCCCACCCGTCCGGCGGATCGACGCCCGGCGTCCCGGTCATCGGGTACGCGTAGATCACGGTCCTGCCCGGGCCCAGCTCGGTGAACCGCACGGACCGACCGTCGGTCGCCGGCAGGGTGACGTCCGGCAGGACGACGGCGACGAGGTGCTCCGCTGCCCCGTCGTCGGCGGGGACGGGCAGGTCGGACGGCAGCCGCGTCGGGTCGAAGCCGCTCACGCCGGTGGCTGCGGGACGTCGATGAGCACCTTGCCGACGAACCCTCCCTCGACGGCCTCGTGCGCCGCCTGGGTCTCCTCCAGCGGGAAGCGACGGAACGGCAGCGGCCGCAACCGGCCCTCCGCGAGGGCCTCGGTGATCTCCGCGACGGCGTCGCGCTTGGCCTCGTCGGGCATCGTGTAGACGAGCACGAAGTCGATGCGCGCGTTCTTCGCGATGAGGTCGCGCGAGGGCGGCAGCGGGCCGTCCGGCGCCCCGTACGTCGCGATCGTCCCGTACGGCGCGAGGACCGCCCCGTCGGTCGCGAGGTTGGCCGAGATCGCGACCTCGACGATCCGGTCCACGCCGTCGGGCGCCCATGCGCGCACGGCCTCGACGACGTCCTCCTCGCGGTAGTTCACGACGAGCTCGGCGCCTGCCTCGCTCGCGAGGCGCGCCTTCTCCGGCGAGCTCACGGTCGTGGCGACACGCGCGCCGCGGCGGACCGCGAGCTGGATGGCCGCGTGCCCGACCGCGCCCGCGCCACCGTGCACGAGCACCGCGTCCCCGTCGATCGCGCCGTCGGCGAACAGGGCGCGGTGGGCCGTCATCGCGGGGATCCCGAGCCCTGCGCCCTGGTCGAGCGTCGCGCTCTCCGGGAGCGGGACGGCCTGGTGTTCGGGCAGCACGATGAACTGCGCAGCCGAGCCCTGCGCCCGCCGCCACTGGCACTCGTACAGCCACACGAGCTCGCCGACGCGCGCGTGGTCGACCCCGGGGCCGACGGCCTCGAGCTCGCCGGCACCGTCCTGGTTGGGGACGATCACGTCGAAGTCACCGGCGGTGAGCCCACCCGTCGTGCGCGTCTTCCAGTCCGTCGGGTTGACGCCGGAGACCTCCACGCGGACGAGCACCTCGCCCGGCCCGGGCTCCGGCACCGGGACGTCCTCGACGCGGACCCTCCCCTGCTCGGGGCCCGAGGTGTCGTAGCGCGCGGCGAGCATGGCGATCAGCCCGAGCGCGGCTCGTTGATGCGCGCCGCGAGCACCGTGTTGCGCAGCACCCAGACGTCGGTGATCGGGCCCACGCCGCCCGGCACCGGCGACACCGCCTCGACGACGGGCTCGACCGACTCCGTGTCGATGTCGCCGGTCAGCACGACCTTGCCGTCCGGACCCTCGGTGGCGTTGATGCCGATGTCGACGATGATCGCACCCTCCTTCACCATGTCCCCGGTGATGAGGTGCGGCACGCCCACCGCGACGATCAGGATGTCCGCATCCCGCGTGTGCTCGACGAGGCGGCCGGCATCGGCCGTGTGCTTGTGCGCGGAGATGACCGTCGCGTTGCGCTGCAGCCCGAGGATCGCCGCGGGCTTGCCGACGTTGTTCGAGCGCCCCACCAGCACGAGGTCGACGCCGTCGTAGGCGGTCTCCGGGTCGCGACCCATCTGGCGGGTGTGCCGGTCGAGCATGTGGAAGGCGGCCGCCGGCGTCGACGGGATGAAGCGGGGCATGCCCAGCGACAGGAGGCCGGCGTTCGTCGGATGCAGCGCCTCCACGTCCTTGAGCACCGGCAGCGCGTTGAACACCCGCGATTCCGGCAGATGCGACGGCAGCGGGCGCAGGACGAGGATCCCGCTGATCTCGGGATCCGCGTCGAGCTCGGCGATCTTCCCGATGACCTGGCCGAGCGTCGCGTCGGCCGGCATGTTCTCGACGCGCGACACGATGCCGATCTCCTTCGCGCCGCGGTCGATCCTGCGCTGGTAGACCTGCGCGCCGAGGTCGTCGCCGACGAGCAGCGTCGCGATGCCCGCGGGGCGGTCGAGTGCGTCGAGCTCCTCGCGCAGCGTTTCCTTCAGCTCCAGGGCGATGGCCCGGCCGTCGATCAGCACTCTCTCTGAGCTCCCCTCAGTCCGTGAACGGGCCGACGGGCGGCGCCGACATGATCTCGATCAGGTGTCCCACCGGGTCGCGCACGAAGACGCGCTCGGCATCCCAGGCGTTCGAGCCCGGGTTCACCTCGTACCCGGCCTCCCGCAGGGCCGTGATCGACCCCGCGTAGTCCGGCACGAGGACGGCGACGTGGCCGACGTCCGCGACGATCGGCGTCTCGACGTCCGCCAGGTGGATCTGGGTCCCGCCGCGGGCGACCCAGGTGAAGCGCCCGCGCAGCGGGACCGGCGGCTGCATGGGCGCGAACCCCAGCAGGCCCCAGAAGGCGATGCAGTCGTTCCAGCGGTCCTTGGGGACCTCGAGTGTCGCGTGGTGCAGCACCCGTCAGTCCACCAGCGCCTGGGCGACGAGCTGTCGCAGCTGCGGCCGGATGCCCGCGTGGGTGCTCGACGGCAGCAGCTGGGTGAGGAAGATCGCGCCGAGGTCCTCGAGCGGGTCGAGGTAGAACGCGGTGCTCGCGGCGCCGCCCCATGCGAGCTCGCCCAGGGAGCTCGGGACCTTGCCGGCCGCCGGGTCCACCACGACGCTGAACCCGAGGCCGAAGCCGATGCCGTCGAACGCGCTCTCGGAGAAGAGCTGGCGCCCGAACGCCTCGAGGTCCGCGCCGCCGGGCAGGTGGTTGCGGCCCATGTAGGCGACGGTGCGGGGCCCGAGCAGCCGGACGCCGTCCAGCTCGCCGCCGCCGAGCAGCATCCGCATGAAGCGCAGGTAGTCGTGCGCGGTCGAGAGCAGGCCACCGCCGCCGGAGAGGAACGCGGGCGGCGCGAACGCCGCCTGCCCGAGCACCTCGTTGCGCGCCGCCATGCCGGTCTCCGGGTCGGGCGAGTAGAGCGCGGCGAGGCGCTCGACGTCACCGTCGCGCAGCGCGAAGGAGGTGTCGTGCATCCCGAGGGGCCCGAGGATGCGCTCGGCGAAGAACGTGTCCAGCGACTGGCCGGATGCGACCTCGACGACGCGTCCGAGCACGTCGGTGGCCACGGAGTAGTTCCACTCGCTGCCGGGCTGGAACAGCAGCGGCATCCCGGCCCACGCGTTGCAGACGCCCTCGAGGTCCAGCCCCGCGGGCGAGCCCCACTCGAACCCGGCCTCGCGGTACAGGCGGTCGACGGAGTGCGCGTGGTGGAAGCCGTACGTGAGCCCGGCGGTGTGCGTGAGCAGGTGCCAGATGCGCATCGGCTCGACCTGCGGGACGGTGACCGGCTTGAGCGCGTTGCCGCCGTTCCACACGCGTGCATCGGCGAAGGCCGGGATGAAGCGCGCGACCGGGTCCTTGAGCTCGAACGCCCCCTCCTCCCACAGCATCATGGCCGCGACGGAGGTGATCGGCTTCGTCATCGAGTAGATGCGCCAGAGCGTGTCGGTCTCGACCGGGAGGTCCGCCTCGATGTCGCGGCGCCCCGCGGTCTGCAGGTGGACGACCCGCCCGTGGCGCACGACCGCGATGAGCCAGCCGGGCAGCCGGCCGTCGTCGACGTAGCGCCGGAAGTGGCGGTCGAGCCGCTCGAGGCGCGCCGGGTCCAGGCCCAGCTCGGCGGGATCGGCGTCGACGCGCAGCACGGGGCCGGCGGAGGTGCTCATCGTCGGCATTCTTGCGGACCGACGATCGGCGCGCCGCGCGATTCGCCCACGGCGAGCCGGTCCTGGTGGCGGATCAGGACCGCTCGCTGTGGACGACGCCCGGCTCACGGAAGGCCGGGACGTGCTCGGAGCGTGCGATGGACCGGCGCGACGCGGGGACCGGAGTGGTCGGACCCTGATCGGTCGTCGCTGGCAGCGTGATCCGGTCGCCTGGTCGCGGTCGGGCGTGATGTTCGAGATGCGGCCCTCGCGGTCCACGGAGAGCAGGCGCAGGCCGCGGTCGGCCTCCGCGAGCACGAGGATGCTCCCGTCATCGGGGTCCGGCGGGCAGGTGATCGACTCGGCGACGGCGTGGCGCAGTTCGGCGACGCGGCGCTCCTGAGCAATGGTCATCGGTGACCTCCAGGTCGTCCTTGCAGTTCGTGGCAGGAATGCTCCCGGGCGGCGAGGCCGCCGGCATGAGGAGAGTTCGCGCAATCGCCGTGCGAGAACTGGCAACCCTGCTCAGGTCAGCCGCTGCAGCGCGGCCCGCACCCCGTCGGGGATCGCCGCGGGGCGGCGCTGCTCCCGGTCCACGAACACGTGCACGAACCAGCCCTCCGCGGCGGGCTCCTCGTGGCCCTCGCCGAACAGCGCGATCTCGTAGCGCACGCTCGACCGTCCGAGGTGCGCGACGCGCATCCCCGCGTCGACGACCTCCGGGAACGCGAGCGGCCGGTCGAACCGGCAGTGCGACTCGACGCAGAGGCCGATGACGTCGCCTGCGTGGATGTCCAGCCCGCCCGGGTCGATGAGGTACGCGTTGATGACCGTGTCGAAGAACGCGTAGAACTCGACGTTGTTGACGTGCCCGTAGACGTCGTTGTCGGCCCATCGCGTCGGGATGGCGAGGTGGTGGGGCATGTCGGAGCGCGCGGTCACGCGGCGGATCATGACGCCGACGCGTCCAGGGTCGGCTCAAGCGCGCGCGGCGCCAGGCCGATTGCAGGGAGGTGTACGCTGCACGAGCACCCCGAAGCTCGTGCGCCTCCTGCTGGCGACCGCGATTGTCGCGTCGGTCGCCGTGCTGGCGCGCACCGCTCGGGTTCGTCTCCCCCGTGCCGGCGGATCTTCGACAACGCGTACTACGCGGTCGAGCTGCTCGCGCTGCGTGATCTGCGCGCTGCGCGCGCGCGCTGCGCCTCGGGCACGAGCGCGGCGGCCTGGGCCTCCTCGCCGTCGGCCTGCTCGGCTTCTTCGCCGCCGACGTGTACTGGCTCGTCGCGCTCGCCGACATCGCCTCCCCGCCCTATCCGTCCTGGTCCGACGCGGGGTACATCTCGATCTACCCCGCCGCGCTACATCGCGCTCGTCCTGCTGCTGCGGGCCCGCGCCGGCCGCATCTCCCCCGCACTCTGGCTCGACGGCCTCGTCTGCGCGCTGGCCGTCGCCGCGCTCGGCGCGGCGCTCGTCATCGGCGTCGTCGCGAGCACGGACGGCCCGCTCGCGACCGTCGCCACGAACCTCGCGTATCCACTCGGCGACCTGGCGTTGCTCGCGTTCGTCGACGGCGATCATCGCGGTCACCGGGCGCCGGGCCGGCCGGACCTGGTGGCTCGTGGCCGCGGGCTTCGGCGATCTTCGCGATCGCCGACACGATCTATCTCTACGAGGTCGCGGTCGACGGCTACCGCGAGAACACGATCCTCGACGCCGGCTGGCCGCCGGCGTTCACTGCTCCTCGCGTTCGCCGCGTGGCAGCCCGCGCGGCGCCTCGACGCCCGCCGCCTGCGCGGCGCGGGCATGCTGGCCCTGCCCGGCGGAGCGCGGGCGTCGTCGTCGATCGGCGATCCTCGTCGTCGACCACTACGCGCGCCAGAACGACGCGGCGGTGTGGCTCGCATCGGCGGCGCTCGGCGTCATCGTGCGTCCGCTTCGCCCTCACCTTCCGCGAGAACCTCCGCATGCTGCAGGCCAGCGAAGCGGACGCGACGACCGACGCGCTGACCGGGCTCGCCAACCGCCGCGCGCTCACGGAGGACCTGACGACGGCCGAGGGCCCGCAGGTCCTCGCGCTGTTCGATCTCGACGGCTTCAAGTCCTACAACGACACGTTCGGGCACCCCGCCGGCGACGCGCTCCTCGAGCGCCTCGGGCGCAGCCTCGTCGCCACGCTCGGCGACGCGGGCCGCGCCTACCGGATGGGCGGGGACGAGTTCTGCGTGATCGCGCCCGCGGGGCCGCACGACGCCGCGCTCATCATGGACGCAGCCGACGCGCTCACCGAGCGCGGCGGGAGCTTCGACATCGGCTGCTCGTACGGCCTGGTCCGGCTCGACGCCGGCGGCGACGTCGTCGACGCGCTGCAGACCGCCGACCGCCGGCTGTACGAGAACAAGCGCAGCCGCCGTGCCGGCACGGCGGAGAGCGTCCACCGCGTCCTCATGGGCGTCGTCGGCGAGCACGACGGCGAGCTGCACCACCACGTCGTCGGCGTCGCCCGGCTGGCCGAGCGCGTCGGCCGCGAGATGGGGCTGGGCGCTGCCGACCTCGTCCACGTCCGCCGCGCCGCCGCCCTGCACGACATCGGCAAGATCGCGATCCCCGACGACATCCTGCACGCGCCGCGCCCGCTGACCGAGGACGAGTGGCAGTACATGCGCCAGCACACGGTGATCGGCGAGCGCATCATCAGCGCCGCACCCGAGCTCGCGCCCGTCGCCGAGATCGTGCGCTCCAGCCACGAGCGCTGGGACGGCAGTGGGTACCCGGACGGGCTCGCCGCCCAGGACATCCCGCTCGGTGCGCGGATCGTCGCGGTGTGCGACTCGTGGGAGGCGATGACCTCCTCGCGCGCCTACCGTGCGGCGATGTCACCGACCCTGGCCATGCACGAGCTGACGCGCTGCTCGGGCACCCAGTTCGACCCGCGGGTCGTCGCGGCCTTCCTCGCCGTGCGTCAGGCGGCCTCCGACGTCGACGTCGCCGGGACGACGACGTCCAGGGCGACCTCCGCCACGATCTCGTAGGAGCGCACCCGCGCCCCCTGGTCGTAGATCGCGGACGCGACCATGAGCTCATCGGCCGCCGTCAGGTCGACGAACGCCTGCAGCCCGGCGCGGACCGTCTCCGGCGAGCCGACGACGGCGTAGCGGAGCATGTGTGACGCCTGGGCGAGCTCGGACGGCGCGAGCAGACCGTCGATCCGGTCCGCCGGGGGCGGGAACCGCGCGGGCCGGCCGCGCCGGATCGCGCCGAACGCCTGCTGCAGCGACGTGAACAGCCGCTGCGCCTCCTCGTCGGTGTCCGCCGCGACGACGTTCAGGCCCGGCATCACGTACGGCGCCTCCAGCTGCGCCGATGGCTTGAACGTCTCGCGGTAGATCTCCAGCGCCGGGAGCAGGTCGTCGGGCGCGAAGTGGGAGGCGAACCCGTACGGCAACCCGAGGAACGCCGCCAGCTGCGCGCCGAACGTGCTCGAGCCGAGGATCCAGAGCGGCACCTGCGCGCCGACGCCCGGCACCGCACGGATCGGCTGGCCCGGCTGCTCCGGCGCGAGGAACGCCTGCAGCTCCTGGACGTCCTGCGGGAACGTCTGCGCGGCCATCGGATCGCGACGCAGCGCCCGCTGCGTGAGGCCGTCGCTGCCCGGCGCACGGCCCAGCCCGAGATCGATGCGACCCGGATACAGCGCCTCGAGCGTCCCGAACTGCTCCGCGATCACCATCGGCGAGTGGTTGGGCAGCATGATGCCGCCCGCGCCGATGCGGATCGTCGAGGTCCCGCCCGCCAGGTGGCCGATGACGACCGAGGTCGCGGCGCTCGCGATGCCGGGCATGTTGTGGTGCTCGGCCACCCAGAACCTGCGGTAGCCGAACCGCTCGGCGTTGCGGGCGAGGTCGAGGCTGCGCCGCAGCGCGTCGGACGCGGTCGACCCCTCGTTGATCGGGACGAGATCGAGGACGCTGAGCGGGATCACGCTGGTGCCGCAGCCTCTCGCTCCGCGATCCAGGGGTAGCGGTCGGCGTCCTTGCCCGCGTAGTCGGGGTCGAGGTAGATGAAGCAGCGCTGGATGAGGAAGTCGCGGATCTCGAAGACGTCGCACCAGCGACCGGCGCCCCACGCCGGCACGTCGGCGCGCCACGGGCCGTCCTTGTGCTCGCCGTAGGACGTGCCCTCGGCGACGATCGTGTCGCTGCCGCTGAAGATCCAGTTGAAGTTCGCGTAGTCGTGGCGGATCGACACGAGGTTCGAGCCCACGGCGCCGAACATCTCCCCGATCTCCTCGCGCCCGTTGGCGATCCCCCACTTCGGGAAGTAGACCTGCGCGTCGGTGGCGAACAGCTCCAGGATGCTCGCGCCGGTCGACGTGATGCCGCCGTTGTCGAACGCCTTGAGGTACTCGAGCGCGACGGACTTGCGCTGCTCGTCGGTCATCGTCTGCGTGGTGACTGCCATGGGGATCTCCTCTCGCTATGCGCCGGCCAGCGACGCTGTCCGGACGGGCTCGGCGTGCGCGGCACGGGCCGCACGGTAGGCGTAGGCGATGATCGGCCCGAGCGTCCCGCCTCCGGCCCAGTAGGCGCGGGCCGACGGCGAGGCGACGCAGTTGCCGACGCCGTAGAGCCCGGGGATCGGCCGGTCCATGTCGTCGACGACCTGGCCGTCGGAGGTCGTCTTCGGGCCGCCCTTCGTGTCCAGCGTGCCGCCGGTCACGAGCGCGGCGTAGTACGGCCCCTCCCCCGCGATCGGCCACATCGTCGGGTTCGCGCGGCCGGGCTCGTCCTTCACGTCGCCGTTGAAGAGCTGCTGCACGGCGCGCTCGCCGCGGCCGAAGTCCTCGTCGACGCCGCGGCCGGCGAGCTCGTTGAAGCGGTCGATGCTCGCCTGCAGGTTGGCGAGGAAGCCCTCGCTCGTGGCGGCCCCGCCCGTGGCGTACGCGACGCGCTCGAAGCGCGCGCGGATGCCGTCCGCGAGCTCCTCCAGGGTCTCGCCACGGATGACGTGCGCGTCGCTCGCGCCGGTGTCGCCGACGATGAGCCGCCCGTACTCGTCGCTCGCGCTGTGGCGCTGGCTGCGCTCGTCCCAGATCTGGACGAGGACGAGGTGCGGGTACTCACCGGCCAGCGGGTCCCAGCGGAAGAACGCCTGGGCGAGCTCGTTGTACGGCAGCTTCTCGTTGACGACGCGATGCCCGGCCTTGTCGACGAAGAGCATCGAGTCCCCGGCGACGGAGAACATCCCGACGAGCTCCGGGTCGCGCGCGAGGGCCGTCTCGAGCGGGATCGGGCACATCCACGCGTTGTTCATGTTGCGCAGCTGCGCGCCGAGCGGCCCCGCGATGCGCACGAGGTCGCCCTCGTTCGTGACCGCCGCGCAGCCGCCGTAGACCGGCGCGGAGAGGAAGTTCGCCCGCAGCTCGGGGTCGTGGGTGAAGCCGCCGGAGGCGAACACGACGGCCTTGCGCGCGCCGACGCGCACCGTCGACCCGTCCGCCGTCGTCGCCTCGACGCCGACGACCGCGTCGCCGTCGGTGATGACGCGCTGCACGCGGTGCCCGGTCCGCACGTCGACGCCGTCGCGCTCCGCCGCCGCGCTCAGCGTGCGGATGGCGTTCAGCCCGCCGTCGGACATCGACTCGCGGGCGTCGACCGGCACGAGCACGCGGCCGGTCGGGGCCTTGTCCTCGGGCAGCTCCGCCCAGTAGTCGGGGACCGCCTCGCAGTGGCGGTAGGGCAGCGCGCCGCGCTCGGCCAGCAGCTCCGCGGCCGGCGAGGCGCTCTCGTAGATCGCGCGGATCTGGTCGAGCTCCCAGGCGCTGAGGCCCAGCGTCGGGCTGTCGGCGTCGTAGGACTCCGGCCGCGACAGCCGCGCGCAGTAGCGCAGGAAGTCCTCCTCGGGATCCTCGATGCCGAGCGCGGTCATCGGCTCGTTGTGCGGCACCCAGTACCAGAAGGCGGCCTTGCGGGCGGTCCCTCCGAGCTCCGGCGCCTTCTCCAGCAGGACCACCTCGTCGCCGAGCCAGCGGCTGAACAGGGCGGCGGGGAGCCCCCCGCCGCCACCGCCGACGACCACGACGTCGGCCTGCACGTCGACGGCACCCGCCGCTGCCGGCCGCGCCGTCTCCCGCACCGCGATCCCGTCCGAGCCCATCGTCGCCCCCTCCTGTGGTGAACCCGCCGTTGGAGACTAGGAGGCGGCGACCTCCGCGGCGAGGCCCAGGAGCTGTCCCATCGCCGCGCCGAGCGCGGCCGTCGGATCGTCGGGGAGCGCGTCCTTGCGCCACGCGACCATGCCGTCGGGACGCACGAGTACCGCGCCGGACTCCTCGACCTCCCGGGCGCGGGCCCAGTCGTCGTAGGTGTCGAGCACGTCGCGGCCCGGGCCGATGACGTACGCCGCGATCTCGACGCCCGTGCTCGCCGTGACGGCCTGCGCCGCCTCGACCCACGCGTCGCCGCCGATGCCGGTGAACAGCGCGAAGCGGCCCTTGCCCGCGAGGTCGTGGTTGGAGACCTTGCGGCCGGCCTGCTCCAGCCACACGTGCGGCAGGCGCGCGCCCGGCCACGTCGTGGGGTGGTAGTGCAGCTCGGGATCGCGGGTGAACTCCGGCTCCGGCGTCCCGTCGCTCACGACGGCGGAGGACCGGTAGCGGTGGTTCATCTCCACGCCGTGCGCGTTGAACTCGTAGTTCTTGAGCTCGATCGCCTCGCGCAGCTTGCGCCGCTGCTCGGCCGCCTCCGGCGTGTCCTCCTTGCGGGCCTCCATGTGCGCCTTCATCACGTCCGGGTCGCTCGTGTCGAGCAGGCCCAGCGCGTCGAAGATCGGCCCGAACTCCTCGATGCTCTTGTTCGCCCGCAGCACGATCTGCCTGCCGATCGGCGCGCGCTCGTCCTGGTAGGTGTCGAGCAGGCTCGGCGCCGCCTTGCCCTGCAGCACGAGGGCGAGCTTCCAGGCGAGGTTGTACGCGTCCTGGATCGACGTGTTGGAGCCCAGGCCGTTGCTCGGCGGGTGCCGGTGGCACGCGTCGCCCATGCAGTACACCCGGCCGCGGGTGTACTCGGTCGCGTACCACTTGTTGTTGCCCCAGACCGAGGTCGACTTGATCTTGATCGGGATGTCGTGGTCGCCGATGAGGTTGCGCGCGATCTCGATCGCGGCCTCGTCGTCGACGACGGGCGGGGGCTCGTTGATGTCGTAGCCCCAGACGATGAGCCACTCGTTCCACGGACGCACCATGCGCACGAGGCCCAGGCCGATGCCGCCGACGTTGGAGCCCGGCTGCAGCACCCAGTACAGGACGCTCGGACGGTGCTCGACGAGGTGCGTGAGGTCGGCCTCGAGCACGATGTTCATCGAGCCCGCCCAGTCCATGACGCCCTCGGACGGCAGGCCGATGTCCTGCGCGATCTGCGAGCGCCCGCCGTCGGCGCCGATGAGGTACTTCGAGCGGATCGTGTACTCGCTGCCCGTGCGACGGTCGCGCACGGTCGTCGTGACGCCCTCGTCGTCCTGCACGTGGGAGAGGTACTCGGTGTCGAAGCGCACCCGCGAGCCGCGCTCGGCGGCGTGGCCGATGAGGATCGGCTCCATGTAGGTCTGCGGGATGTCGACGTGCTCGGACGGGCTCGCGAGCGTGTACTCGGCCTTGCGCGCGGGGTGCGTGCCCCACGTGTGCAGGCGCGCGAGCTCCTCGCCGGCCAGGCTCGTGCAGAACGACGTCTGGCCCATGAGCTCGTTCGGCACGCCCTTCTCGAGCACGTCCGCCTCGACGCCGGCGTCGCGCAGGACCTCCATCGTGCGCTGGTTGGTGATGTGCGCGCGCGGCGTGTTCGCGGTCCAGCGGTACTTCGTGATGACGACGTTGTCGACGCCCAGCGTGCTCAGGAACAGCCCGCTGGCACCGCCGGCAGGACCGCTGCCGACGATGAGGACGTCCGTCTCCAGCAGCTCATCGTGCCTCCTCCAGCCTGCGGCAGGGTCGCCCAGCGACCCTGCCGCGACCGAAGACGAAGTCTTCGGCCGTCACTTGTCGTCCTCCGCGGCCAGCACGAAGTCGTAGTGCATCTCCCACCACTCGCCGCCGCCGATGTCGCGGCCGTCGGGCGTGTCCGTCCCGGCGTCGTGGTGCTCGAAGCCCTGGATGAGCGAGCTCTTCACGCCGAAGACGGCGTCGGAGTCCAGGTACTCGTCGCCGTCGACGAAGACGTGCGTCGTGCACGTCTTGTAGCCGGGCGCGCTGATCTGGAAGTGGATGTGCGCGGGACGCCAGGGATGGCGGCCGGCGCCCTTGAGCAGGTCGCCCACGGGCCCGTCGTGCGGGATCGGGTACGCCTCGGGCAGCACCGACCAGAACCAGTACTTGCCCTCCCCGGCGGAGGAGATGTGACCGCGGCCCTGGGCGTGGTCGAGGTCGGCGTACTGGACGTCGTAGTTGCCCTCGTCGTCGGCCATCCAGATCTCGAGGTTGGCGCCCTCGATGGGGTCGCCGGAGCCCGAGCGCACGTCGCCGTGGAAGTAGCACGGGATGCCCGATGCGCCGTTGGCGATGTCGTCGCCGTTGGTGAACTGCGGCGAGTCGGCCACGAAGAACGGGCCGAACACCGTGTTCTCGGTGGCGCCGTCCGGCACCGCGTGGTTGATGCCGATGACCTGCATCGACAGACCCAGGACGTCGGACAGGAGGATGAACTCCTGGCGCTTGTCGTCGGTGATGTGGCCCGTGCGGGTCAGGAAGTCGATCCCGTAGGCCCACTCCTCCTCTGTGAGCTGCACGTCGACCGCGAAGGCGTGCAGGTGCTTCACGAGCGACTGCAGCACCTCCTTGATGCGCGGCGACCCTGCGTTCTCGAAGCTCTCCAGGACGACCTGCGTCAGCAGCTCGTCCGACAGATTGCGCCTTGCGGTGTCAGGCATTGTCAGCTCCCTCTCTCAACCCCGTGGTTGACCGAACCTATCCGACCTTCTCCACCACCATGGCGATGCCCTGGCCGACGCCGATGCACATCGTCGCGAGCCCGAGGCTCACGTCGTCGCGGCGACCCATCTCGTGGACGAGCGTCGTGAGCAGGCGCGCGCCGGACGCGCCGAGCGGGTGCCCCAGCGCGATCGCGCCACCGTTGGCGTTCACCCGCGGGTCGTCGTCGGCCAGCCCCCACTCGCGGGTGCAGCCCAGCGACTGCGCGGCGAACGCCTCGTTGAGCTCGATGAGCCCGATGTCGTCCAGCGTGACGCCGGCGCGGTCGAGGACCTTCGCGACCGCCGGGACGGGACCGAGGCCCATGACCCGGGGCGGCACGCCCGCGACCGCGGTCGCGCGGATCTTCGCCAGCGGCGTCAGGCCGTGCGCCTTCGCGTAGCCGTCGGAGACCACCATGACCGCGGCGGCGCCGTCGTTGAGCGGGCTCGAGTTGCCGGCCGTCACCGAGCCGTCCTTCGTGAAGGCCGGGCGCAGCTTCGCGAGCGCCTCGATCGAGGAGTCGCGGCGCGGGCCCTCGTCGGCGTCGACGACCGTGTCGCCCTTCCGGCCCTTCACCGTGACCGGCACGAGCTCGTCCGCGAAGCGCCCGGCGTCCTGCGCCGCGACCGCCTTGGCGTGGCTGTGCAGCGCGAAGGCGTCCTGGTCGGGCCGCGAGATGCCCCGCTCGGCGGCGACGTTCTCCGCCGTCTGGCCGAGCGAGTCGGTGTGGCCGTGCTCCTTCATCCACGGGTTCGTGAACCGCCAGCCGAGCACCGTGTCGACGAGCTCGGGCGCCCCGACGCCGAACGGGCGGGCGCTCTTGGCCAGCGCGTACGGCGCGCGCGTCATCGACTCGACGCCGCCCCCGACGAAGACGTCGGCCTCGCCCAGGCGCACCGCGCGCGACGCCTGCGCGACGGCCTCCAGGCCCGAGCCGCACAGGCGGTTGACGGTGACGCCCGCGACCTCGACGGGCCAGTCCGCGAGCAGCAGGCACATGCGCGCGACGTCGCGGTTGTCCTCACCGGCCTGGTTGGCGCAGCCGAAGACGACGTCCTCGACCTCGGCCGGGTCGATGCCCGTCCGCTCGGCCAGCGCGCGCAGCGCGTAGGACCCGAGGTCGTCCGGCCGCACGCCCGACAGGGCGCCGCCGTGACGCCCGACGGGCGTGCGCACCGCGCCGACGATCCATGCCTCGTTCTGACCCATCTCAGCTCCTCGTCGTCGCCGGCTCGTCCGCGCCAAGCAGACGGCCGGTATAAGCGTCGTTCAGCAGCCCCCGGATGTTCTGCGGGTCGGCCGGGCGGGGGTTGTCGGCCGGGATCTTCTCCAGCACGAGGCCGGTCGCCTCGTCGAGGTCCTCCTCGCGCATGCCGATGTCGCGCAGCGCGGTCGGGGCGCCGATGCGCAGCGCGAGCGCCTGGATGGCGGCCGCGGCGTCCGTGCCGTCCGCCCCCAGCGCGCGGGCGACGCGCGCGGACACCTCGGGCAGCTCCCGCGCGTTGAACGCAGTGGCGTACGGGAGGACGACGGTGTGCAGGTCGGCGTGCGGCAGGTCGTACGCGCCGCCGAGCACGTGGCAGATCTTGTGGTGGATCGCCGAGCCCCCGACCGCGAACGCCGCGCCCGCGAGGTACGCGCCGTAGAGCGTGTCGGAGCGCCCGCCGAGGTCGTCGGGGTGCTCGACCGCGACCGGGACGCCCTGGGCGATGGCCCGGATGCCCTCCTCGGCCACGAGCGACGTGATCGGGTTCGCCCCCGGCGCGTAGAAGGCCTCGACGCAGTGCGCCATCGCGTTGATCGCGCTCGGGCCGGTGATGAACGCGGGCAGCGAGACCGTCAGCTCGGGGTCGTAGACGACCGTCTTCGGGAGCACCCGGCGGTCGTTGCCCGTCTCCTTGCGCGACGCGGTGGTCATGCCCCAGACCGGCGTCATCTCCGAGCCGGCGTAGGTCGTCGGCACCGCGATGATCGGGAGACCGGTGACGAGCGCGATGATCTTGGCCGTGCCCGTCGTCGAGCCGCCGCCGATGCTGAGCAGCGCGTCGGCCCCGGTGTCGGCGGCCACGGCGCGGGCGCGCTCGGCCACCTCGTTGGGGACGTGCGGGCGGACCTCGTCGAAGACGCCGACGACGCGATCGCCGAGCACGGCGGACAGCTCCTCCGCCAGCGGGCGCTCCTGCACCGTCGCGATCAGGAGGAGGCGGTGGACGTCGAGCCGGTCGACCTCCGCGGCGAGCAGCTCCCGCGAGGATCCGGCGGCGAAGACGACGCGCCCGGGCAGCGCGTCGTAGATGAACGAGCCGATGCTCATGACCCAACCCTTGAGCGCTGGCTGTTCGCTGTGCGAACACTTGTGCGCATGACGATTATCCTATCCGTTCCATCGAGGACGTTGTGGGGATGTCGGGGGCTGCCGCGTTCGAGACGAGCTCCAGGTCCCACCCGTCGTCCCCGCGCCGCCACTGGCCGCCGGCGAGCTGCGTCCTCGCGACGTTGGGGACGGGGCCGAGCCGCCAGGACACCTGGCCCGCCATCGTCGGCAGGTCGGTCGCCCGGATCGCGGCGACCATGCTCTCGCGACTGCGCGGATCGGCGCGCCTGACGACGTCGATCGCAACCTCGAAGAGCGCGTGCACGGAGCCGAGCGGCTGCGTCCAACGCCGGCCCGTGGCGTCGGCGTAGGCACCGGCCAGCTCGGAGGCCGACCAGCCCTTCAGCGACGACTTGTAGGGGACGTCCGGGGTCCACCACGCCTCGGTGGACAGGTTCTGCGCCGGAGGGTCGGACATGGTCGCGCCCCCGATCGTCACGACCGGCGGGAGCGGTCCCGCCGCGACGAAGGCGGCGAGGTCCGCAGCCGTGGGATCGCCGGTGACGATCTCCGCGTCCTCCGGATCGACGAACCGGTAGCCGGCGCGGCGCACCGCCGCGGCGAACCCGGCGCCGGCGGTCGGCCGCAGGAGGCCGACGGTCCGGTCGGTGCGGACGGCGTCCCACATGTCGAGGTAGGTGACCGCGAGGTCCTCGATCCCCCAGAAGAAGTGGAACGTGGAGCCGAACGGCGCGTTCGGGATCCCCCTTGCGGCCGAAGAACCACGTCTGCCACGGCACCATCGTCGAGATGCACGGCACGCCGCGCCGCTCGCACGCGTCGGACACCGGGTTGACGGTGTCCGCGGTCGCCGCCACGAGCATCAGCGCGACGCCCGCGTCCATCAGGTCGCCGGCGACGGCGGCTGCGCGGTCGGGGTCCGACGCCGAATCCGCCACGACGATCTCGACCCTCTCCGTGCCGTGCGACGTGTCGAGACCGTCCTCGAGGAGCTCGCGGACCGTCGCGACCGTGAAGTCGTCCCCGGCGGCGTACGCGGCGAGCGAGCCCGTCGTCGGCGTGACGTAGCCGATCCTGACCGGCGCGCCGCCCCCGGCGCGCGCCGCGTGGTCGGATCCGCACGCCGCGAGCAGCGAGGGCGCCCCGAGGAGCGCCGCGGCACCGCCCGAGCGGCGCAGGAAGCGACGACGGTCGAGACGCGTGGCGGCGCGCCCCTGTCAGGCGGGCCCGGGCGCCCGCTCCGCCGACGCGCGGAGCGCGCGTAGCGTCTCGAGCTCCTCGTCGCTCGGCGGCGGGGTGTGCTGCAGGTCGTCGGCGACGCGGAGGTCCCAGCCGGTCGCCTCGCGGACCTGGTCGGCCTCGACGCCCGCGTGCACCGCGGTGAGCTCCAGGTCGCCGTCGGTCCCCGGGCGCAGGACGCCGAGGTCGGTGATGACCACGATCGGCGCGCCGGCGGGGCCGATCGACGTGATGAAGTCGATCTTCTCGACGAACACGCGCTTGGAGTGCCGCACGAGGACGATGACCTCGCGGGCACGGGCGGCGATCTCGGGAGCGCCCCCGGCGCCCGGCAGGCGCACCTTCGGCGAGCCGTAGTCGCCGATGACGGTCGTGTTGATGTTGCCCTTGCGATCGATCTGCGCGGCGCCGAGGAACCCGACGTCGATGCGGCCGCCGCCGACCCAGTAGTTGAACATCTCCGGGACGGAGACGAGCTCGTCCGCGGTCTCCGCGAGGTCGTCGTCGCCGATCGACAGCGGCAGGCGGCGCGGCTTCGCGCCGATCGCGCCGGACTCGTAGACGAGCACCGTGTTGGGCGCGTGCGTGCGGCGGGCGAGGTTCGCGGCGGCGTTGGGCGGGCCGACGCCGACGAGGCAGACGAGGCCGTCGCGCAGCTCCCGCGCGGCGTTGATCGTCATGAGCTCCTGCGCGTCGTAGCCGTTCTCGGACATCTAGGCCGTCACTCCCTCCGACGCGTTCACCACGTTCTCGTCCATCCAGGCCAGGAAGCCGTCCCGGTCGCGTGCGATCTCGTCCCAGGCGGCGTAGAAGGCGTTGTCACGGGTGGAGTACCCGTGGGCGTAGGACGGATGCGCGCCTCCCGGCACCGTGCAGACCGCGTTCACGACCCAGTGCGGCAGGACCGTCGCGTGCGGGCGCGGCTCGAGCTCGTCGACGACCTCCTCGACGGTCACGACGGCGCGCTTGGCGGCGAGGACCGCCTCCTTCTGCACGCCCGAGAGGCCCCAGAGCATGACGTTGCCCTGCACGTCGGCCTGCTGCGCGTGGATGACGGCGACGTCGAGGTCCAGCGCCTTGACGGCGGAGAGCTGCTCGCCGGTGAACGGGCACTCGACCTGGCTGACCTCGGGGTTGAGCTCCGCGAGATCCGTGCCGATGTAGCCGCGCAGCACCGCGAACGGCAGCCCGGCTGCGCCCGCGACGTACGCGTTGGCGAGCCCGGCGTGGGAGTGCTCGATGATCTCCAGCGGCGCCGGCCAGTTGTGCTCGACGGCGTCCCGGAAGCGGTGCAGGGAGCCCACGCCGGGGTTGCCGCCGTACGAGAAGATGAGCTTGGACGCGCATCCCATCCCGATCAGCTGGTCGTAGATGAGGTCCGGCGTCATGCGGACGAGCGTGAGGTCCTTGCGACTCTGCCGGATGATCTCGTGACCCGCCGCGAACGGGATGAGATGGGTGAAGCCCTCGAGCGCGATCGTGTCGCCGTCGTTGACGTTGGCGGCGATCGCGTCGGGGAGGGACATGTGGTGTTCGCTGCGCGCACGCATGTGCGCCCACCATATAGAGTCCCGGTTTGTGAGAGAAGACACGCCCGCGCGCCGGGAGGGAGCGCGCGAGACGCAGTCGGTGCAGTCGCTCGAGCGGGGTCTGGCGGTGCTTCAGGTGTTCTCCCGGGAGAACCCCGCACCCACCCTCAGCGAGGTGGCCCGGCTGGCCGGAACGACCCGTGCGACGGCGCGCAGGATCCTGCTGACGCTCGAGCGTCTGGGCCACGTGCGGTCCGACGGGCGGCGGTTCTCCCTCACGCCGCGCGTCCTCGCCCTGGGCTGGTCCTACCTCTCCTCGCTGAACCTCTGGGAGATCGCCCAGCCGCTCATGGAGGACCTCGTCGAGCAGACCGGCGAGTCGTGCTCGGCGGCGACCCTCGACCTCCCCGACGTGGTCTACGTCGCACGCGTGCCGACGCGCCGGATCATGTCCATCACGCTCGGCGTCGGGACGCGCCTGCCCGCCCACGCGACGTCGATGGGCCGGGTGCTGCTCGCGGCGCTCGACACCGACGAGCTGGACGCCTTTCTCGGCACGACGCCGCTCGAGTCGCTCACCGATCGGACGGTCGTGGAGCCCGCGGCGCTCCGGTCGGCCATCGACGAGGTGCGCGGGCAGGGCTGGGCGCTCGTCGACCAGGAGCTCGAGCTCGGCCTGCGCTCCGTCGCGGCGCCGATCCAGGACGGCGAGCGGCGCACCGTGGCCGCGCTGAACGTCTCCGCGGCCGCCTCGCGCGTCCCGCTGTCGAAGCTGCGCGAGGAGATCCTCCCGTCGCTGCTGGCCACCGCCGACGCGGTGTCCACCGCCCTCGGGCGCTCCGCGCGCAGCGAGGAGCTGCCGCGCGTCGTCGCCGGCGCCGCCGGTTAGCAGGACGTTCACCGTCGAGGGGAGCCGGGGTAGTGCACTCCGTGCCATGCATGCTCCTCCTCGCCGCGCCGGCGTTCCCCTCGCCGGCGCCCTCCTCGCGCTGCTCACGGTGGCGCTGCTCATGATCACCGCGTCCGCCGACGCGGACGCCGGGTCGCCCGCGAAGGCCTCCCCCATCGTCTTCGGTCACCGCGGTGCCGCGGGATATCGCCCCGAGCACACGGTCGCGTCGTACGAGCTCGCTGCCCGGATGGGCGCCGACTTCATCGAGCCGGACCTCGTCTCCACGAAGGACGGGCATCTCGTCGTGCGTCACGAGCCGGAGATCGGCGGGACGACCGACGTCGCCGACCACCCCGAGTTCGCCGACCGCAAGACGACGAAGGTCATCGACGGCACCTCCTACACCGGCTGGTTCACCGACGACTTCACGCTCGCCGAGCTCAAGACGCTGCGGGCCAAGGAGCGCCTGCCCGACGTCCGGCAGCGCAACACGATCTACGACGGGCGCTACGAGATCCCGACGCTCCAGGAGGTCATCGACCTCCGCGCCGAGCTGTCGAAGGAGCTCGGGCGGACCGTCGGCATCGTGCCCGAGGTCAAGCACTCGTCCTACTTCAAGGCCGAGGGTCTCGCGATCGAGCCCAAGCTCGTGCAGGCGCTGCGCGACAACGGCCTGGACAAGGCGGACTCGCCGGTCGTCGTGCAGTCGTTCGAGACGGCGAACCTCAAGGAGCTCAACGACGAGATCGACGTCCCGCTCGTCGCGCTGCTGGACTCGCCGACCGTGGTCCCGGGTGACGTCCAGGCCGCGGGCGGGACGAGCACGTTCGCCGACCTCGCCACGCCCGCAGGGCTGAAGGGCCTGGCGGAGTTCGCGGACTGGGTCGGGCCGTCGAAGACCTACATCATCCCGACGGATGCGGCCGGCGAGTGGCAGGCGCCGACGTCGTTCGTCGACGACGCCCACGCCGCGGGCCTGAAGGTCGTCCCGTACACGTTCCGCAACGAGAACCAGTTCCTGCCGCCGTCGCTGCGGTCCTCGGCGGACCCGAACGCCTACGGCGATGCGTTCTCGGAGTACAAGGCGTTCTTCGACCTCGGTGTCGACGGCGTCTTCTCCGACAACCCGGACACCGCGGTGGCGGCCCGGGCCGAGTGGGAGGCCTCCTCCTAGGACTCGGAGACGCGTGCGAGGGCGGCGTCCATCGCCGCCCCCGGCGCCTCCACGACACGCCCGTGACCCGGCGCCAGGCGCGCCGGGTCCAGGGCGCGCAGGGCACGGGCGCTGGCCAGCTCCGTCGGGTAGTGCCAGGTGGCCAGCGACGGCAGCGGCGTCGGCAGCTTGGGCTCCGCCGTGGTCGCCATGCGGAAGTACGTGGAGAAGACGTCGCCGCAGTACAGGGTGTTGTCGCGGGTGTCGAGGAGCGCGACGTGGCCGGGTGTGTGGCCCGGCGAAGGAACGACCTCGAGGCTGCCGACCCGCTCGCCCGCGACGAGATGGCCGGTCGGGCGCGTCTTGATCTTCAGCGCCTGCAGCTTGCGGCCCTTCGGCTCGTGCGGGTCGAGGCTCCCGTCGCCGTTGAGCGGCCGGGCGTCGCGCTCGCTGATGAGCACCTCGGCGTGCGGCAGCTGCTCGTGGAGCTTGTCCAGCGAGCCGACGTGATCGGGGTGCGCGTGCGTCAGCACGATCCGCGTGATCGGCGCGCCGAGCTGCTGCGCCTTGGCGATGATGCGACCGGCGGTGCCGGGGATGTTCGCGTCGATGAGGGTCAGGCCGTCGTCCTCCCGGACGAGCCAGGAGTTGACGAACTTCAGTCGGTTCACGACGACGGGCACGGGCATGGTCGCGAGGCTACTCGCGTACCGGTTAGGGTCGTCCCGAGGCGCCAGCCCACTCCAGAAGGAGACAGCATGCGGATGCTGATGCGGGTGCAGATGGAGGTCGAGGCCGCCAACCGTGCCATCAAGGACGGATCGTTCGCGCAGATCATGGAGGGCGTGATGCGCGACCTGCAGCCGGAGGCCGTCTACTTCACGGCCCAGGACGGCAAGCGCACCGGGTTCATCGTGTTCGACCTGAAGGACGTGTCGGACATCCCGGCGGTCGCCGAGCCGTTCTTCATGGGCGTCCAGGCGTCGATCGAGATGGCCCCCGCGATGACGCCGGCCGACGTGGCGGCGGGGCTCGAGAAGGCCGCCAAGGCCGTCGCGATGGTCTGAGCCGACGTTCGATCCGGGTCACGCGGCGTGCGCGTGACCCGGCTCGAGGTAGAAGACCTCACAGGAGAGGTCCTCGGCGATGTCGGTGCCGCTGATGAAGCCGCGCACGCGTCGTCCGGTGATGCGCTCGACGGTCGAGCGGAAGTCGTCCTCGCGGGCGTGCTGGAAGAACAGGCGCGTCTCGCGCAGCCGTTGATGCTCGCCCATCTCGACCATCGTGCGCTCGGCGGGCGTCAGGGTCATCTCGAGGCTGCAGACGACGATGTCGGGGCCGGCGAAATGCGTGCGAGCGCGCCCTGGCCCGCGGCCGAACAGCTGCTTGTACAGCCCGACCATCTCGTTGGAGATCTCCAGCGAGATCTCGGCCTGCGTGAGGGGGGACTGCTGGGTGTCCGTCATGACTGACGCCCGATCCGGTTCCTCTGGGCGGAAGGCCGCGCGAACCGAGGAGGAACCCGCAGAACAGAACGAGCGGTCCCGCTCAGCGTAGTCCTATGACCCCAGAACCGCGAAAGCCCCGCAATGCGGGGCTCCACGGCCGGACTCGATCACCACTGAACTACTACGTCCCAGGACTTGAGTGTTCATGCCTGGGCGGCGTGACACTCCCGACCCCCGTCAACTGGCCGCCGCCCTCACGGGCGGCGCGCTGTCCGGGTGAGCGCGCGACGGCGCTCGTGGCCGAGTGGGCAATCCGCCGGACGACGAAGGCTAGCGATCTCGCGCGTACCATCGCCGGATGACCTCGAGGGCCGTGCTCGTCACCGGTGGATCGCGCGGGATCGGCGCTGCCGTGGCGACCGCGTTCGCGGACCGCGGCGACCGCGTCGCCGTGCACTACGGGCGCCGGTCCGCGCAGGCCGAAGGGGTCCGGGACGGTCTCGCGGGCTCGGGCCACGTCGCGGTGGGCGCCGATCTCGCCGATCCCGAGGCCGTGCGGCGGATGGTCGACGACGCCGCGGAGGCGCTGGGCGGCATCGACGTCCTCGTGAACAACGCCGGCGTGTTCGAGCCCCACCCGATCGCCGAGACGACCTACGAGGAGTGGCAGGGCGCCTGGCGGCGGACGCTGGACGTCAACCTCACCGGCGCGGCCAACGTGACCTGGTGCGCGCTGCGCCACATGCCCGACGGCGGCCGGATCGTGATGGTGTCCTCGCGGGGCGCGTTCCGGGGGGAGCCCAACCACCCCGCCTACGGGGCGAGCAAGGCGGGCATCGTGTCGCTCGGCCAGTCGCTCGCCCGTTCCCTCGGTCCCCGCGGGATCTCCGTGACCTCGGTGGCGCCCGGGTTCGTCGAGACGGAGATGGCGGAGGAGGCGCTGGCCGGCGAGGGCGGCGCCCGCCGCCGCGCCGAGAGCCCGCTCGGCCGCGTCGCCGCGCCGGAGGAGATCGCGGCCGCGGTCGTGTACCTGGCCTCGCCCGAGGCCACGATGGCCAGCGGGTCGGTGCTCGACGTCAACGGCGCATCGTTCCTGAGGATGTAGCCGTGGCGACGCTCGACGACGCCCGCGAGCTGGCCCTCGCGCTCCCCGCGACCACGGAGCGCCCGTCCTACGGGACGCCCGGCTTCCGGGTGAAGGACAAGCTGTTCGCCCGGTCGCGCGAGGACGACGTCCTCGTCGTCTGGGTCGCCGACCTCGGCGAGAAGGAGATGCTCGTCCGCTCCGAGCCGGACAAGTTCTTCACCGTCCCGCACTACGACGGGCACGCGTCGGTCCTCGTCCGGCTCAGCGCGGTCGGTCGCGAGGAGCTGGGCGAGCTGCTCACCGACGCCTGGCGGACCCGGGCGCCGAAGCGGCTCGTCGCCGAGCTCGATCGCTGACGTGGACGGCAGCCCGATCTTCCGCGCGCCGATGCGCGCTCGCGACCTCGATCTTCCGCCGGGCGCAGGCGCGGACGTCGGGCTCGCGCACGATCTCGTCGGCATCGGCGACGTCGCGGACCGCGCCGTGGAGCGCTTTGCGGCACTGCCCGACGGGACCTTCGTCTGGACTCGGTCGTCGGACGGGCTCTTCCATCTGGGACGCATCGCCGGCCCGTACGGAGCCGGCTCCGCTGCGGCGATGTCTGTCGGGCTGCGCCACGTCCGCCGGGCGACGTGGCTCGACCGTCCGTTTCGCGAGGACGAGGTGCCCGCCGCGGTGGCGGCCACGTTCGCGCGCGGCGGACGCAACCTGCAGCGCACCCACGACGCCGTCGCGGAGCGGCTGACCGCCGAGCTGTGGGCTACCGGAGGTCCTCCTCGCCGCTGACGACCTCCGCCTCGAACACGTGCAGCCCGCGCGCGCCCGGCCAGGCCGCGACGAGGCGCAGACCGGCGCGCGCCAGCAGCGACGCGTACTCGGCCCGCGTGCGCTCCCGCCCGCCAGGCCCGACGAGCATGTTCAGATCGCTCAGCGCCGCCTCCTGCAGGCCGTCGGCCAGGTCCCGCTCGATGATCAGGAGCGTCGCCTCCTCGCCCATCGCCGCGCGGCAGGCCTCGAGGATCCGGACGCAGTCGTCGTCGGGCCAGTCGTGCAGGATCGCCCGCAGCAGGTAGGCATCGCTCCCGCTGGGCACGCCGTCGAAGAAGCTGCCTCCCACCACGCGCAGGCGATCGCCCGCCGCCGAGGACGCGCCGGCGACGACGTGCGGGAGGTCGAAGAGCACGCCGTTCTGCTGCGGGTGCGCGGCGAGCAGCGCGGTCAGGAGCGCGCCGCGCCCGCCGCCGACGTCGACCACCGTGCCGAAGCGCGAGAAGTCGTACGCCTCGAGCAGCGACCGGTTCGTCCGACGGGACAGGTCGGTCATCGCCGCGTCGAAGACGGCCGCCGACTCCGGGTGCGTCGTCCGGTACTCCCAGGCGTCCATGCCGTGGACGTGCCGGTACGCGCTCTCGCCCGTGCGGACGCTGTGCAGGAGCTCGCCCCAGGTGCGCGCCGTGTCCTCGGAGCCGCAGAAGCGCGCCCAGCCGGCCAGCGGCTCCGCGGCATCGGAGCGCAGACCCTCCCCGACCGGCGTGAGGTCGACGAGACCCGCCTCGTCCTGGGTCACGATCCCGATGGCCCCGAGCGCGCGCAGGAGGCGTCGCAGCGAGGGCGGGTGTGCGCCGCTGGCTGCGGCGAGCTCGTCCGGGTCGCGCGTGCCGGCCGCGATGCGGTCGGGCAGGCCGAGCTCGACCGCGACCCGGATCGCCTGGGTGACCTTGTGCCCGTCGATCAGGCGGCGCAGGACGACGGATGGTTCCTCGCCTGGCATGGCTAGGACAGATCGTCCGCCTCTGTGATCCCGGTTGCAAGCGCGGTGCGGTTCGCGAGGTTGAGCAGGCCGACGACGGCGATCGCGTCGTGGACCTCGTCGTCGGTCAGGTGCTCGCGCAGCGCCGCGACCGCCTCCCCCGCCTCGCGCGGCCGCAGCGTGAGCCGGGTCGCGAACGCGGTCAGCGCGCCGTCGCGGTCGCCCTCGTGCGCGCCGCCGCGGCGTTCCAGCAGACGGGTGTGGATCGCCGTCGAGTAGTCCGCGCCGTTGGCCTCGGACGTCGCGACGGCCAGGAGCTCGCGCTCCCGGCGGCCGAGCGCCGCGGGCCCGTAGAGCGCCGCGTCGGCGAGGTCGAGGAACGCCCGGAGCACCTCCACGCGCGGGCCCATGGCGCGGAGGATCGCCATGACCGACCCGCCCCGCTCCCGGGCCGCGGCGTACTCGGCGGCGAGCGCGGGGCGAGCGGTCTCGAGGTCGGGCAGCGGCAGATGGGTCGGCATGAGCGGAGGATGACGAGCCAGGGTCTCGCGGATCCGTGAGAATCGCCGGGTGACCACCGTCGACGAGGGCACGAACCGGCCCGACGCCCCGATCCTCCTCGTCACGAAGCTCCACCCGCCGACGGTGCCGGTCCAGATCGTGGCGCGCGAGCCCCTCTTCGCGCGCCTGGGCTCCGGGCGAGACCGGCGCCTCACCCTCGTCGCCTGTCCGGCCGGCTTCGGCAAGTCGACGCTGCTGGCGGCGTGGCGCGAGAGCGAGCTCGCCACCCGGCCGGTCGCCTGGGTCACGCTCGACGAGGGCGACGACGACGCCGTCGTGCTGTGGTCGCACGTCGTCGAGGCGCTGTGCCGCGCCTGCCCGGCGCTGGAGCGCGAGACGCTGTCCTCGCTCGTCGCGGCGGCGCCGCTGCTCGAGGTGGCGCTTCCACGGCTCGTCAACGCGCTCGCCGAAGGGCCCGAGGTCGCGCTCGTCCTCGACGACTTCCACCGGCTGACCGCGCACTCGACGCGCGAGAGCGTCGCCTGGTTCGTCGAGCGGATGCCGGAGACCGTCCAGCTCGTCCTCTCGACCCGCACCGACCCGGCGCTGCCGCTCAGCACCCTCCGAGCACGGGGCCAGCTCCTCGAGCTGCGCGCCGACGACCTCCGCTTCAGCGTCGCCGAGGCAGAGGAGTTCCTCAACGGTCGCCTCGGCCTCGGGCTGTCGACGCCCGACGTCGAGCTCCTCGTCGCGCGGACCGAGGGCTGGCCCGCGGGGATCTACCTGGCCGCGCTGTCGCTGGCCGGCAGCGACGACCGCCACGGCCTGGTGCGGGCGTTCGACGGCACGACCGCCCACGTCGTCGACTTCCTGGCCACCGAGGTCCTCGCGGCACACGGCCCGGACCTGCAGCGCTTCATGCTGCGCACGTCCGTGCTCGAGCGGCTCTGCGCGCCGCTGTGCCGCGCCGTCCTCGGCGAGCCGGGCTCGTCGCGCGCCCTCGAGGAGCTCGCCCGCACGAACCTGTTCCTGCTTCCCCTCGACGACCGCGGGCGCTGGTTCCGCTTCCACCACCTCTTCGCGCAGATCCTCCGCGTCGAGCTGGAGCGCCGCGAGCCCGGGCTCGTCGCGGAGCTGCATCGCCGCGCGTACGAGTGGCACGCCGAGCACGGCACGGCCGACGAGGCGATCCATCACGCCGTCTCCGCGGGCGCGTTCCCCGAGGCCGGCCGCCTCATCGCGGAGAGCTGGGTGCACTACGCCAACGTCGGCCGGACGGCGTCCGTGTCCGAGTGGCTGCGCCGCTTCCCCGATCCGATCATCGACGCCGACGCCCGGCTGCTGCTCGTCAAGGCCTGGGTCGCGGCGCTGCGCGGCCGCCAGGACGCCATGCGCGCCGCCGTCGCCCGTGTCCGCGAGCTGGGAGGGCTCGACGAGGGGCCGCTCCCGGACGGCTTCGCGTCGCTGGAGTCCAGCCTGTCGGTGCTCACCGCGACGTTCGGCTGGGGCGACGCGCCGGGGATCATCGAGCACGGCATGCGCTCGGCGGAGCTCGAGGGGCCCGACTCCCCGTGGCGGCCCGTGATCACGTGGGCGGTCGGCTGGGCGCACCTCTGCCACGACGACCTCGACGAGGCCGAGCGCTGGCTGCGCGAGACGACCGAGCTCGCGCCGCGCACGAACCAGTGGATCGTCGGCGTCGCCGCGATCGCCGACCTGTCGCTCATCGCCGGCCGGCGCGGCGAGCGCGACGAGCAGATGCGCCTCGCGACGGAGGCGGTCGAGCTCGCGCGCGGCTGCGGCCTGCTCGACGCCGTCGAGGACGGCGAGGTCCACACCGCCTACGGCGTCGCGCTGGCCGCGCACGGGCGCATGGACGAGGCCCTCCCCGAGCTCGAGCGCGGCGTGTTCCTGCGCCGGCTCTGGGGCCAGCCGCTGGATCTCGTCGACGGCCTCATCGAGCTGGCCGGCCACCTCGCCGCCGTCGGCGACCGGCGGCGCGCGACGGACGTCTTCGACGAGGCGGAGCGGATCCTCGCGGGGTGCGCCGGCCCCGCCGCCCTGCCGGCACGCCTGGCCGAGGCGCGACGTGCGGCGCGCCTCGGGCGGCCCGCGAGCGACGCGCTGAGCGACCGCGAGCTCACCGTGCTGCGGCTGCTGCGCAGCGGGCTGACGGAACGCGAGATCGGCCGCGAGCTCTACCTCTCCTTCAACACGGTGCACAGCCACGTGAAGGCCGTCTACCGCAAGCTCGGCGTGTCGAGCCGCGCGGAGGCCGTGGCGCGTTCGGAGCAGGTCCTCACAGCTCACCCAGGTGAAATCCCCAGGGAGGGGTGACGGCTCACCTACCCGGGCGAGAGGGTCGGCGTCGATGGCGGCGGCCTACGAGCTCGTGCTCCGCGGTGAGATCGGCGACCACTTCGCCGTCCTGTTCGAGGGCATGCGCCTGACCAGGACGGCCGGCACGACGATCGTCACCGGCCCGGTCCGCGACCAGGCGCACCTGCACGGCCTCATCGAGCGCATCTCCGAGCTCGGGCTCGAGCTGGTCTCCGTCAACCCGATCGCACCGACGAGAGAGAGGAACGGATGAGCGCCCCCGACACCATCGTGCTCGTGCACGGCTTCTGGGTCACGCCCCGCAGCTGGGAGCACTGGAAGGCCCACTACGAGGCCCGCGGCTTCACCGTCATCGTCCCCGCCTATCCGGGCTTCGAAGTGGAGGTCGAGGCGCTCAACGCCGACCCCACGCCGATCGAGCAGGTGAAGTTCCCCGACATCATCACCCACTTCGAGGCGGCCATCGACGCGCTCGAGCAGCCCCCGATCATCATCGGGCACTCCGCCGGCGGCGCGATCACGCAGGTCCTGCTGGACCACGGCCGGGGCGCCGCGGGCGTCGCTCTGAACTCCGCGCCGACCGAGGGCGTGCGGGTCACGCCGCTCTCGCAGATCCGCTCGACGTTCGAGGTGCTGAAGAACCCCGCCAACCGCCACAAGGCCGTCGGGTTCACGCACGAGCAGTGGCACTACGCGTTCACGAACGGCTTCGACGAGGAGGAGTCGCGCCGGCTCTACGAGCGCTACCACATCCCCGCGTCGGGCGGCATCCTCTGGGGCAGCGTCCTGGCGAACATCCAGCCCGGCCACCAGGACACGTGGGTCGACTACCACAACGACGACCGCGCCCCGCTGCTGTTCGTCTCCGGCAGCGAGGACCACATCATGCCGCCGTCCGTGCAGCAGTCGAACCGCAAGCACTACAAGTCCGACACGACGACGGAGATCATCGAGTTCGAGGGCCCGCATCTCATGATCGCGGGCGAGGGCTGGGAGAAGATCGCCGACACGGCCCTGGACTGGGCGCTCGAGCACGCGAAGGAGCCCGCCGCCACGTGATGGACGTCCGCATCACCCACATCGGCGGGCCGACCGCGCTCATCGAGGTGGGTGGCTGGCGGCTGCTGACCGACCCGACGTTCGATCCCCCCGGCCGCAGCTACCGCTTCGGCTGGGGGACCGGGTCGGTGAAGCTCGCGGGCCCGGCGATCGCGGCGCAGGACATCGGCCCGATCGACGCGGTGCTGCTGACCCACGAGCACCACGAGGACAACCTCGACCCCGCGGGGCGCGCGCTCCTGCCCGGCGCCGGCACGATCGTGACGACGCTGTCGGGGGCGGCGCGGCTGGACGGCGACGCGCGCGGCCTCGGGTTCTGGCAGAGCACCTGGCTCGAGGCGCCCGGGAGGACCTCGATCGAGGTGACCGCGACGCCGTGCCGGCACGGCCCGCCGCTGAGCCGCCCGATCGTCGGCGACGTCATCGGGTTCGCGCTGCGCTGGGAGGGCCAGGAGGGCGGCGTCCTGTGGATCTCGGGCGACACGGTCCTCTACGACGGCGTGCGCGAGGTCGCGAGCCGGCTGCGGGTGGACACGGCGATCGTGCACCTCGGCGGCGTGCGCTTCCCGGTCACCGGGCCGGTGCACTACACGCTGACCGCCACGGAGGCGGTCGAGCTGCTCGGCCTCGTGCGACCGCGCGTCACGATCCCGCTGCACTACGAGGGCTGGAAGCACTTCAAGGAGGGCCGCGAGGCCGTCGAGCGCGAGCTCGCCGAGGCGCCGGCCGCCGGTGCGCGAGAGCGTCCGCTGGCTGCCCATCGGTGAGGCGGTGACGCTGACCGTGTAGCAGGATGCGCTCCATGAGCGACCCGTCGATCACCGAGGACACCGACGCTCTGCGCGCGCAGCGGCGCGAGTTCGTCCGGGAGCACCGCACGGCCGTGTTCGGGTACCCGCGCCAGGGCCACGGGCCGTCGATGTCGATCGTCTACTACGTCGTCGCGGGCGACGACGAGCTGCGCGTCTCGAGCATGCGGGACCGGTCGAAGACGAAGTCGGTCCGCCGCGACGGCAAGGTGACGCTCTGCGTGCTCGACGAGCAGTGGCCCATGAGCTACCTGCAGGTCTACTGCGACGCCGAGGTCGACGAGGACGTCGACGGCGCGGTCGATCAGATGATGGCCATCTCGGCGATCATGGCCGGCGAGCCGATGCCCGAGTCGGCGCGGCCCGACGTCGAGGCGATGTGCCGTCGCGAGCACCGCGTCGTGCTGAAGCTGCGCCCCTACGCGACGTTCCAGACGCCGCCGCGGCACGTGCACAAGGCCGCCGACCTCAAGGGCCTCACGCACTGGACCAGCACGAGCCTGCCATGGTGAGGCGCAACTGGTTCAGGCACCACGAGGCGGCCGAGATCAAGGCGCTCATCGACGAGCTGCACCACGCCGCCGACGACGTCCTCGCGCGCGCCGTGCGCGGTCGCCTGCGCACGGAGTACGGCTTCTACGTCGCCGACCACGTCCTCGACGCCGGGAGCATGACGCACGGCGACTTCGACGACCTCGTCCACCGCGGCCGCATCCGGATCGTCGACGACCCGGCTGAGGGCGTGGCGATCGAGACCGGCGACGACGAGGCGTTCTGGTCGCAGGAGGACGGCACCATCGCCGTCCGCGACCGCGACGGCGCCCGCTGCTGGTTCCCGAGCGAGGCCTAGCGCCTACGCCGGCGCCAGCCGGTCCTTGGCCCGGTTGCGCGCGAGCTTGTGGCGCCGCGTCTGGTCGAGCTCGACCTTGCGCAGCCGGACCGACTCCGGCGTCACCTCGACGCACTCGTCCTCGCGCACGAACTCCATCGCCTGGTCGAGCGACAGGCGCCGGTGCGGAACGAGGCGCACGAGCACGTCGGAGGTCGACGAGCGCATGTTCGTGAGGTGCTTCTCCTTCACGGCGTTGACGTCGAGGTCCTCCGAGCGGCCGTTCTCCCCCACGACCATGCCCTCGTAGACCTCCTCGCCGGGACCGATGAACAGCGTTCCGCGCTCCTGCAGGCCGAAGAGCGCGAAGGCCGCGGTCTTGCCGCGCCGGTCGGCGACGAGCGAGCCGGTCGGGCGGGTGCGCAGCTCGCCGACCCACGGCTCCCAGCCGTCGAAGACGTGGTGCAGCAGGCCGGTGCCGCGCGTCTCGGTGAGGAACTCGGTGCGGAAGCCGACGAGGCCGCGGGCGGGGACGCGCTGCTCCATGCGCACCCAGCCGTTGCCGTGGTTGACCATCTGCTCCATGCGGCCCTTGCGCAGGGCGAAGAGCTGCGTGACGACGCCGACGTAGTCCTCGGGCAGGTCGATCGAGACGCGCTCGAACGGCTCGTGCAGCGTCCCGTCGATGTCGCGCGTGAGCACCTGCGGCTTGCCGACGGTCAGCTCGAAGCCCTCGCGCCGCATGAGCTCGACGAGCACGGCGAGCTGCAGCTCGCCGCGGCCCTGGACCTCCCAGGCGTCGGGCCGCTCGGTGTCCTGCACGCGCAGGGACACGTTGCCGATGAGCTCCTGCTCCAGACGGGCCTGGATCTGCCGCGCCGTGAGCCTGCCGCCGTCCTGGCCGGCGAGCGGCGACGTGTTGACGCCGATCGTGACCGAGAGCGACGGCTCGTCGACCGTGATGACCGGCAGCGGCCGCGGGTCCTCGAGGTCGGCGAGCGTCTCGCCGATCGTGACGTCCGGGATGCCGGCGACCGCGATGATCTCCCCCGGCCCGGCCTCCTCCGCGCTGACGCGATCGAGGGCCTCGGTGATGAAGAGCTCCGCGAGCTTGGCCCGCACGATGCTGCCGTCGGCGCGGCACCAGGCGACGTCCTGGCCGCGGCGGATCGTCCCGTTGCGCACGCGGCAGATCGCCAGGCGGCCCAGGTAGGGCGACGCGTCGAGGTTCGTGACGTGGGCCTGCAGCGGATGGCCCTCCTCGTAGGAGGGCGCGGGGATGTGCTCGACGAGCAGGTCCATGAGCGGCGCGAGGTCGGTGCCCTCCTCGCCCTCCGTCAGCGACGCCCACCCCGCCCTCGCGTTCGTGTAGACGATCGGGAACTCGATCTGGCTCTCGTCCGCGTCGAGGTCGAGGAACAGCTCGTAGACCTCGTCGACGACCTCGGCGATCCGCGCGTCCGGCCGGTCGACCTTGTTCACGACGAGCACGACCGGCAGCCGCGCCTCCAGCGCCTTGCGCAGGACGAAGCGCGTCTGGGGCAGCGGGCCCTCCGACGCGTCGACGAGCAGCAGGACGCCGTCGACCATCGTGAGCCCGCGCTCCACCTCGCCGCCGAAGTCCGCGTGCCCGGGCGTGTCGACGATGTTGAGCTTCACGTCGCCGTAGGGCACGGCGGTGTTCTTCGCGAGGATCGTGATGCCCTTCTCGCGCTCGAGGTCCATCGAGTCCATGACGCGCTCGTTGACGTCCTGGTTCTCGCGGAAGGCGCCTGACTGCCAGAGCATCGCGTCGACCAGCGTGGTCTTGCCGTGGTCGACGTGCGCGACGATCGCGACGTTTCGGAGGTCGGTGCGGAGGGCGGTCACGTCGACCACTGTAGGAGCGCGCGTGCGCCGTCAGCTGGTCAGTGTGGCGTGTGGGTGCTGCCGTCGGCGTGCATCGCGAAGCCCCCGGTGGCGAGCATCCGGCGGCCGCGCCGCGCGTCGACGAGCACCATGAGCCGGTCGTCCTCGGCCTGGATGCGCGTCGCGACCACGATCCCGTCCGTCCTCGCGCTCGACGGGCGACTCGGGCAGCAGGGCTCGCACGGCATCGGGACCGAGCCCGCGCAGCCGGTCGAGCTCGGACTCCACCAGCGCGATCGCCACCGAACGAGGACTGGCCTCACGCATGCCTGGATCCTACGCTCGACGGGCAGGATCCGCCCCGACCACAGACGAGGAGGGACCTGGGTTGACCACCGAGGCGCAGGCGCTGCCGGACCCCGAGCTCATCGGCCGCTCCCGCGGCACGGACTTCTACGGGGTCGACGACCTGATCCCCGCGGAGGAGCGCGAGCTGCGCGACCGCGTGCGCGCGTTCTGCGACGACGTCGTCGTGCCGGTCGCCGCGCAGGCCTGGGAGGACGCGGTGCTCCCCGCCTCCATCCGCGACGGGCTCCGCGACCTCGGCATCGCCGGCGGCTCGATCCAGGGCTACGAGTGCCCGGGCATGAGCGTCCTCGGCTCGCATCTCGTGCTCTCCGAGCTGGCACGCGGGGACGGCAGCGTCGCCACGTACCACGGGGTCCACACCGGCCTGGCGATGCTGTCGATCGGCATGCTCGGCTCCGAGGAGCAGAAGGAGCGCTGGCTGCCGTCGATGGCCCGCATGGACCGCCTGGGCGCGTTCGCGCTGACGGAGCCCGACCACGGCTCCGACGTCGTCGGGCTCGGCACCCGCGCGCACCGCGACGGGGACAGCTGGGTGCTGGACGGGGCGAAGCGGTGGATCGGCAACGGCTCGGTCGCCGACGTCGTGGTCGTCTGGGCGCGCGACGACGACGGCCACGTCGGCGGCTTCGTCGTCGAGACCGGGGACGCCGACGGCTTCGAGGCGGAGGTCATCACCGGCAAGGCCTCCAACCGCGCGGTCTGGCAGGCGGAGATCACGCTGCGCGGCGTCCGCATCCCGGCCGACAACCGCCTCGCAGAGGCGCGCACGTTCGCGGACACCGGGCGCGTGCTCACCCACAGCCGCCAGGGGGTCGCCTGGGAGGCGCTCGGCCACGCGCTGGCCGCGTACGAGGCGGCGGTCGCGTACGCCGGCGAGCGGCGTCAGTTCGGTCGCCCCATCGCGGCCTTCCAGCTCGTCCAGGACAAGCTCTCGCACATGCTCGCCGACATCACGAGCATGCAGCTGCTGTGCCTGCGGCTCGCGCACCTCGACGCGCTCGGCCGCGTGACGCTCGCGCACGCCTCGCTGGCCAAGCTGCAGACGGCGGCGGCCGCCCGGCGCGTGTGCGCGCTCGCGCGCGACGTCCTCGGCGGCAACGGCATCCTGCTCGAGTACCACGTGGCGCGGCACCTCGCCGACGTCGAGGCGACCTACACGTACGAGGGCACCGACTCCGTGCAGTCGCTCATCGTCGGCCGCGAGATCACCGGGCTCTCCGCGTTCGCACCGTCTGGCGCGTAGACGGGCCGTTCTGCCGGAAGCGGGCGCCTTGTGGACCGGCGGGCGAATTCCGGTCCGCGCACGCTCTCCGCGCGAAAGTGCGCTTCAATGGAGGTGGAATGTCCCAGCATCCTGCAGAAATCCAGGAAGCGGAGGCGGAGTTCGCGATCGAGGAGCGGCGGGAAGGCATCCGCGCGCTCGTCGGCATGTCGGGCAACCTCGACTTCACCGCTGCACCCCAGCTCGGTGATGCCATCGACAGGCTGCTCGAGGCGCGGGCTCACGAGCTGTGGGTCGACCTGCGAGACCTCGAGTCGATCGACTCGACCGGCCTCGCCGCCCTGACGTCCGCGCGGCGCCGTGCCGATGCCGAGGGCGCGAAGCTGCGCCTCGTCGTCGAACGCGGTCCCGTCCGCGACGTGCTCGAGCTGGGACGCATGGACCGGGTCTTCCAGCTCGCGACCGAGCCACCCCGGATCCTACGCTGAGAGCACTCTGGCCGACCCACTAGCACCGCCCGGCGATCTGCTCGAGGCCTGCGTCGTCCTCCCGGTCCACGACGACGACGCCGCCCTCGGACCGGCCCTGCGCGCACTGGCGGAGCAGGAGGGCGTGCCGCACGAGACGTACGAGGTCATCGTCGTGCTCGCCGGGTGTCGCGACGCGCTGCGCGCCGAGGCCGTCGCCGCGGGCGACGAGCATCCCGAGCTGCGCCTGACGCTCCTGTCCACCGGCGACGACGGCCCCGGGGCGGCGCAGCGCAGGGGCATCGACCTCGCGAGGCACCGGCTGCTCGCGATCGGCCGCGAGCACGGCAGGATCCTGCTCGCGCACCCCGCCGAGCCGGTCGCGCCCACGTGGCTGGCGGGGACGAGGCCGATCGCGACGGCCGGTTCGTCCGCCCTCGGCCGCGAGACGGAGCTCCTGGAGGCGTCGCTGGGGCGCGGGAGCATCCTCGTCCGGACGCGGCGCGCCCAGGGCGCCACGCGCGTCGACGGCTGGCTCGCACGCCGGTCGTACCCGTCCTGCCGCATCCCCGCCGAGGAGCTCGCCCGCAGCCGCACCGCGACCGTGAGCGTCATCGTGCCCGCGAAGGAGGTCGCGGGGACGATCGCCGGCGTCGTGGACGAGCTCGTCGGGCTGCGCGAGGCAGGCCTCGTGGACGAGGTGCTCGTGGTCGACGCCGCGTCCGCGGACGGCACCGCGGCGATCGCGCGCGACCACGGCGCGGACGTCGCCCAGGAGGACGCGCTGCGCACCGACCTCGGGCCCGCGGGCGGCAAGGGCGACGCGATGTGGCGCGGGCTCGCAGCGACGTCCGGGGAGATCGTCGTCTACGTCGACGCCGACAGCGAGGTCTTCTCCCCCGGCTTCGTCACGAGCCTCGTCGCACCGATGTTCACGGACGAGACGCTCGCGCTCGTCAAGGGCAGCTTCCGACGGCCGTTCCGGGTCGGCGAGACGGTCCTCCCGACCGGCGGCGGACGCGTCACCGAGCTGCTGGCGCGGCCCCTGCTGAACCTGCACCGACCGGAGCTGGCCGGCTTCGCGCAGCCCCTGGCGGGCGAGATCGCCGCACGCCGCTCGCTCCTGGAGCGCCTGCCGTTCCCGGTCGGCTACGGCGTGGAGATCGCGATGCTGCTCGACGCCCACGAGCGCGTCGGCATCGACGCCCTGGCGCAGGCCGACCTCGGCGAGCGGCAGAACCGCCATCAGTCGCTGACGGCGCTGTCGGCCATGGCACTCGCCGTGCTGGTGGCGGCGGAGCGGCGCATCGGCGAGCTCGACCCCGACACCGCCGAGGTGGCCGAGCTGCTGCTCCCGTTCGCCGACGCCGGCGTCCAGCCGGATCGACGTCCGGGAGCGTCCTCCCTTGATACGCTGATCGGGAAGGGCAGTATCCCGCCAAGTGGCGTGCCGTCAATACGGCCTCCGGGCCCGGTACGTCCGCCGCGACCGCCGTCGCGGTGGGAGAGACCTTCGACCGTCCTCGCACGATCGAAAGGTCTCCCATGGAAGTCTCAATCGGTATCTGGGCGCTGTTCTGCGCCGTCATCGTCGGTCTGCTGCTCGTCGACCTGCTCGTGGCCGGGCGCACGAAGGGCATCCCGCCGATGCGCCAGTCGGTCATCTGGAGCATCTTCTGGCTCGCGATCGCCGTCGCGTTCACGTTCGTCCTCATGGCGCTGGAGAACGGCACGGTCGCCGGCGAGTACCTCACCGGTTATCTCATCGAGCGAAGCCTGTCGCTCGACAACCTGTTCGTCTTCGCGCTGCTGTTCACGTTCTTCGCGGTGCCGGAGACCGCGCAGCGCAAGGTGCTGTTCTGGGGCATCATCGGCGCGATCGTCCTGCGCGCGGGGTTCATCTTCGCCGGCGCCGCCCTGCTGGACGCCTTCCACTGGATGATCTACGTCTTCGGCGCGCTGCTCGTCTTCACGGGGATCCGCATGGCGACGCACGACAGCGAGGAGATCCATCCCGAGCGCAACCCCGTGCTGAAGATGGTGCGGCGCGTCGTCCCGCTGTCGAACGACTACGACGGCGACAAGATCGTCACGCGCATCGACGGCAAGAAGCTCGCGACGCCGCTGTTCGCGGCGCTCGTCATGGTCGCGACGTTCGACGTGGTGTTCGCCATCGACTCGATCCCGGCGATCTTCGCCATCACGCGCGACACGTTCGTCGTGTTCGCCGCCAACGCGTTCTCCCTGCTGGGCCTCATGTCCCTGTACTTCCTGCTCGCGGGGCTCATCCAGCGCTTCTCCTACCTCAACTACGGGCTCGCGGCGATCCTCGTGTGGGTCGGCGTGAAGATGCTCATCACCGATGTCTGGCACGTGCCGACGGTGCTGTCGCTCGCGGTGATCGCGATCTGCCTCACGGTGGCGATCACGCTGTCCTGGCGGCGTGAGCAGCGCGACGAGGCCGAGGCGACACGGGCCGCCGCGTAGACGCGGTGACGGGGTAGTCCGTGTGCATGCGCGCGCGGACCTCCCGCAGCGTCTCGTCGGCGATCTCCCGCGCCCGCGCCGTCCCGTCCCGGAGGACCCGGCGCAGGTACCCCGGATCGCCGATCAGCTCGGCGCGGCGGGCGCGGATGTCGCGGAACCGCTCGTTGACGGCCTCGGTGACCAGGCGCTTGAGCGCCTGGCTGCCGCGGCCCCCGATCTCCGCGGCGACCTCCTCGGGCTCGCGCTCCAGGCACAGCGCGGCGAGCAGGACGAGGTTGGACACCTCGGGCCGTCGCGACGGGTCGTAGCCGATGTCGCGCTCGGGATCGGTCTTCGCGCCCGCGATCAGCCGCGCCGTCTCGTCGGCGGTGGCGCCGATGGCGATGGCGTTGCCGCGGCTCTTGCTCATCTTCTGGCCGTCGGTGCCGAGCAGCGCGGGCGCGTCGCCGAGCAGCGGTGCCGGCTCGGGGAACAGCGGGCGCTCGGGGCTGTAGCGGCGGTTGAACCGGCGGGCGATGAGCCGCGGCGACCTCGAGATGGGGCAGCTGGTCGCGGCCGACCGGCACCAGGGTGGCCTTGCAGAACAGGATGTCGGCGGCCTGGTGGACGGGGTACGTGAACATGAGGCCGGGCATCGACGCCAGCCCGGCGGCCGCGAGCTCGTCCTTGACCGTCGGGTTGCGCGAGAGCTCCGCCACGCTGACCAGGCTGAGGAACGGCACGAGCAGGCCGTTGAGGGCCTCGACCTGGGAGTGGGCGAAGATCGACGCCCGGTCGGGGTCGATGCCGACGGCGAGGTGGTCGGCCAGCAGGCCGTCGACGTCCTCGGGCAGCGATGCCGGGCTGTCGCGGTCGATGATGGTCTGGAGATCGGCGACGAGGACCAGCAGGTCGGCGCCGTCGTCCTGCAGCCGGACGCGGTTCTGCAGGGTGCCGAAGTAGTGGCCCAGGTGCAGCGGGCCGGTCGGCCGGTCGCCGGTCAGGACACGATGGGGTTGGGGCTGGGACACGCGGTGCTCCTCGGGGTCTGCGGGTGCCCGGGCGAACGCGTGTCGTGGATCGGATGCGACAGGCCGCTCGCAAGGGCAGCCCGTCGGCATGGATGGATGAGCCGGGCTGCGCTAGTGCAGCCACCACCAGCACGTGTATGCGCTGCGGCTCATGCGCCAAGTGTACGTCGGGCGGCCACACTCCATGTGTGCGTTCGAGGAGGACCATCGCGGCGGTGGCGGTGCTGGTGGCCGCGATCGCCGGCGGGGTCGTGGCGATCGTGCTCATCGGGGGCCACGAGCCGACACCGAGCGCAGCGGCGACCTCGACCGCAACCGCGACGGCGGCGCAGGTGCCCACTGCGATCGGCGCCGGAGACATCACGCCGCACCTCGACGCCCTCGCCACCGCGGCGCGCGAGGGCGGGACGCGCGCGGCCGGCACGCCCGGCGACGAGGCGACGCGCGCGTACGTCGTCGATGCGCTCCGCGACGCCGGGTGGCGCGTGACCGTCCAGCCCGTGCGGTTCCCCTACTTCGACGAGCGCCGCGCGCCGCGGGTCACGCTCCCCGGCGGCCGCAGGCTGGCGGCGGGCCGCGAGGTGCGGACGCTCGCCTACTCGGCGGGCGGGCGCGCGACGGGGACGGTCCGCGCGATCCCCGGCGGCCAGGACGCCGGCTGCCGGGCGAGCGACTTCGCCGCCCTGCGCGACGGCGAGGTCGCCCTCGTGCAGCGCGGCACCTGCCGGATGAGCGTCAAGGCGCGCAACGCGCAGGCGGCCGGCGCGTCGGCCGTGCTCATCGTCAACGACGGCCGCCCCGGGAACCGGGGCGCGATCGCCGGGACGCTCGGGGCCCCGGGGCTCCGCATCCCCGCGGTGTTCCTCTCCACCGCGGCCGGGCGTGACGTCCGCGCCGCGGGACGGGTGACCGTCGACGTCGACGCCGTGTCCGAGCAGCGGCGCACCGCGAACGTCCTCGCGGAGACGGGCGACGGGCCACGGGTCGCGATGGCGGGCGCGCACCTGGACTCCGTGACCGACGGACCGGGGATCAACGACGACGGCAGCGGCGTCGCCGCGCTGCTGGCGGCAGCAGGGACGCTGCGCGGGCGGGCGCCGGACGGCGCGCGGCTGCGCCTCGGGCTCTGGGGCGCCGAGGAGCTCGGTCTGTACGGCTCACGCCGGTACGTCGCCGGGCTCGGCGAGGCGGCGCGCAGGGCGATCGCCGGCTACGTGAACCTCGACATGGTGGGCACGCGCGACGGCGACGTCGCCGTGTACCGCGGCGACGACGGCATCCGGCGCAGCCTGCGCCGCGCGCTCACGGAGCGCGGCGTCGACGACATCGGCAGCGAGAACCTGGGGGCCAGCTCGGACCACGCGCCGTTCGCGCGGGCCGGGATCCCGGTCGGGGGGATCTTCACCGGCCTGGACCGCTGCTACCACCGCGCATGCGACGACGCCGGCAACGTCGACCCCGACCGGGCCGCGGACGCCGCGGCCGCCACCGCGGCGACGCTGCTGGACATCACGTCCCCTTGAGCGTCAGGCGGTGGATCGCCACCGCCTCGTTGCGGGTCGACGGCGTCGACACCACGGTCCAGCGGTCGGGGACGAGGCCGAGCAGCTCCCCCGACCCCGTCCGGCCGGGATCGGCGATCCAGACCTGCCCGCCCGGGGCGACGAGCTTCGGCAGGAGATCCAGCAGGATGCGGACGTTCGCCTGCAGGTAGAGGACGTCGGCGGCAAGCACGAGGTCCCACGGCCCCTGCTCGAGCAGCAGGCGCGGCTCGCGCCAGTCGATCGCGGCGACGTCGCCGACCTGCTCGTCGAGCGCCAGCGTGTGGGCGGCGAACGCGACCGCGTCCGGCGATCCGTCGGTGGCGAGGACGGTCGCGCCGGCTCGCGCGGCGGCGACGCTCGGCAGCGCGAGGCCGCAGCCCAGCTCGAGCACGCGCGCGCCGGGCGGCGGCGGGTCGTCGGCGACCGCCTGGGCGAGCGCCTCGCCGCTGGGCCAGAGGATCGCCCAGTACGGCGCGTCGCGCCCGTGGGCGGCCTCGGTCTCGCGCAGCACCTGCCAGTCCGCCGGGCGCGCCACCGTCACCGGGCGGTCGCCGAGCGGGACGCGCTCCACGGCGAGGTCGAGCAGCTCGGGGAGCGGCTCGCGGCCGCTCACGGCCTCCAGCCGCTCCCGCAGCGAGGCGCGCAGGGCCGTGGAGGCCTGGGGTGCGCGGCCCTCAGTCGTCGTCGCGGTGGACCGTGTCCGGGGAGAACGCGGGCAGGCAGACCGCGATGTACTCGGCACCGTCGTCACCGGGCGTCGAGTAGCGCACCCACTCGCCGCCGCGCACGAGCACGCCCTGGCCGGCGCTCACGTCGAGCGCGCCGCCCTCGTGGTCGATGTGCAGCGTGCCGGCCAGCACGACGGTGTACTCGTCGAAGTCCGGCCGCTGGCCGGGCTCCACCCAGCCGCCGGGCGAGCGCATGTGCGCGACGCTGACGCGGTTCTCGTCGAGGGACGGGATCCCGACGTACTCGTCGATGAGCTTCGGCTTGGTCCCGGCGGCCTCGACGCGCACCGGTGCGGAGATGAGCTTGGGCACCCTCCGAGAGTAGGGTGCCCGGCCATGCTCCGCCGCCTCCTCCCCGCCCTCGTCGTGGCGCTCGCGCTGCTCGCCGTGCCCGCCGTCGCGCAGGAGACGGTGACGGTGAAGCCGCCGGAGCGGTTCGCCACGAAGATCGACCGGATCAACGCCCGCGCGAAGGGCCCGGTGCTGCTCCCGAGCCGCATGACGGTCGAGGCGACGCGCCTCTACACCAGCGGCGGCACCACCCGCGGCGGCTGGGACCTCGAGCTCGCCGCGGCCCCGGACTGCGGCGGCGCCAACGCGTGCTTCGTCGCGACGTTCACGGCCGAGGCGGGCGGCGCGCCCGCCGGGCGGCGCCGCGTCTCGCTGTCGAACGGCCGCACCGGCTGGTTCACGCCGACCGGCTGCGGCGCGTCCTGCTCGCCGCCCCAGATCCAGTGGCGCGAGCGCGGCAAGGTCTTCACGATCCAGGCGCGTGTCGGCACCCAGAGCACCGAGCGCCGCGAGCTGATCCGGCTCGCCAACTCGGCGATCATCAACGGCCCGCGCAGCTAGGGGTCCCTAGGGCGCCAGGCGCTCGATCACCCAGGCGCCCGCGTCGGTGCGCCGGTAGCGAAGCCGGTCGTGCAGGCGGTCCGGGCGCCCCTGCCACACCTCCACGGAGTCGGGCGCGACCCGCAGGCCGCCCCAGTGCGGCGGGCGGGGCACGGGCGTGCCGTCGGGATGGCGCTCGGCCAGCGCCGCCCACAGCGCCTCCAGCTCGGCCCGCGACCCGACGACCGTCGACTGCGGGCTCGCCGCCGCGGCGATCTGCGAACCGCGCGGCCTCGTCGCCCAGTACGCGTCGGACTCCTCCTCGGACACGACGCTCACCGCGCCGGTCACCAGGATCTGGCGCTGGAGCGCCAGCCAGGGCAGCGTGAGCGCGGCGCGGGGGTTGGCGAGCGCCTCGCGGCCCTTGCGCGACGACCGGTTCGTGAAGAGCACGAACCCGCGCTCGTCCAGGCCCTTGAGCAGCACCGTGCGCGCGGTCGGGCGGCCCGCCGCGTTCGCCGTCGCGAACGTCATCGCGTTCGGCTCGTGCACGCGCGCCGCGACCGCCTCGCCGAGCCAGCGCTGCGCCTGCTCGGTCCAGGTCGGCGCGAGGTCGTCGCTCGTCGAGCCCGGCGAGCGCGTAGGTCTCGCGCATCGAGGCCAGGTCGGGCGCCGAGCCCACGAGCCGCTCGAACAGGCGCTCGAGCTCGCCGGCGGGGTCGCGGCAGAGCCCCGTGTGGACGGCGGAGGGCTGCACGATCGTGCTCGACGGCGCCGCGAGCCAGCCGAAGCGCTCGGACGGCTCCATGCGGGCGACGGGGCCGGCCTGCGGATCGCCCGCCGCGACGCGCGCCAGCGTGTCGAGGTGGTCGCGCACAACGCCCTGCTCGAGATCCGGCGCCAGCGCGGCGAGCCGGCCCGCGGGCAGCGTGACCTTCGCCTGCAGGTAGCCCTGGCGACGGCAGTAGACGACCACGCCCGCGTTGACGCTCTCGCCGCGCTCCACGTCCGGGACGACGCGCAGCACGAGGTACTGGAACGGGTCACGACCGGGCAGCGTCGGCCTCCTCCGGGAAGATCCGCGGCGCCTCGAGCCGGCGCGTGAGGTACTCGACGTAGGCCGCGTGCCCCGTCCCCTCCACCCACGCCTCCGGCACCGCGCCGACGATGTCCGCGATGCGCTCCTCGGACAGCCGCGGCGCGAGCCGCGCGTCCGCCTCCACGATCGATCCCGCGTACGGCAGGAGGACGTGGTCGGCGATCTGGGCGAACGGCCGCCGCGCGTGCAGCAGCGGGTCCAGCCCGGCGTGCTGGAGGTAGAGCGCCGCGCCGTGGTCGATGAGCCAGACGTTGCCGTGCCAGCGCAGCAGGTTCGGGTTGCGGGGCGTGCGGTCGACGTTCGTGAGGTACGCGTCGAGCCAGACGACGTCCGCCGCGAACACCGGGTCGGGGGCCTCGCTCGTGTGCGGCACGAACGGGAGCGAGCCCGGGAGGTAGTCGAGCCCGACGTTCACCCCGGCGCTGGCGCGGATGAGGTCCTGGATCTCCGGGTCGGGCTCGGCGCGCGCCATCTCCGGATCGAGGTCGATGAGCACGATCTCGGGCACGCGCAGCCCGAGGGCGCGCGCGATCTCCCCGCCCACGAGCTCCGCCACGAGCGCCTTGGGTCCCTGCCCGGCGCCGCGGAACTTCAGGACGTAGAGCCCGTCGTCATCGGCCTCCACGAGCGCCGGCAGCGACCCGCCCTCGCGCAGCGGGGTGACGTAGCGCGTCGCGGTGACGGTCCGCAGCGGCGTGAACGTGGATGTGCTCACGAGGCGAGCACCTCGCGCCCCCGGGTCTCGCGGCTGCGCATCCGCAGGAGGATGAGCGCGACCCCGAGGCACAGGCCCGCGAGGGCGGCGAACGCCGTGACGTCGCCGGCCGCGTCGGCGAGCGCGCCACCGCCGGCGCCTCCCATCACGTGGCCGAGGCCCCATGCGGCGTTCACGAGCGAGAAGCCCATCGCGACGTTCACGCCGCGCGCCTCGATGCCGTCGGCGAGAAGCGCCATGGCGGGCGCCCAGGACGCGCCGATCGCCGGTGCCGCGAGCACGATGAGCGCAGCGACGATCCACGCCGTCTGCGGATGCGGGATGAGGAGGAGCAGCGGCGTCGCGCACAGCAGCCCCGCGCGGATCGGCACGAGCCGCCCGAGGCGGTCCGACACCCGGCCGACGATCGGCGAGCTGATCGCCTCGCAGGTCGACGCGGCGATGAACGTCGCGCCGATGGCGAGCGAGCCGGCGCCGAGCTCGTCGAGCCGCAGCGGCCCGAGGACCCCGATCGCCGCGAACACGACGCCGGGCAGCGCCGTGAGCGCCATCCCGCCCGCGACGCGGGGGTCGCGCGCGGCGCGTCCCAGGCTGCGCGGATCGGCGGCCCCCGAGCGCTCCGGGGCAGGAATGCGCAGCGACACCGCCGCCAGGCCCGCGGCGAGCACCGCGGCGAGCGAGAACACCGGCACCGTGCCGATCCCCTCCGCCAGCGCGCCGAGGGCAGGGCCCAGCAGCGCGCCGACGATCGCGGCGCCCATCGCGGTGCCGATGAGCTCGCCGCGCCGCGACGCGGGCGACAGGGCGACGAGCCAGGCGAGCGCACCCGCCCACGAGCACGCCCCGCCGACGCCCTGCATGAACCTCGCGACGTCGAGGACGAGGATCGAGTCCGCGATCCCGAAGACGAAGCTCGAGATCCCCAGGAGCGCGAGCCCGAGCAGCACCGTCGCCCGCACGCCGACGCGCGCGGCCAGGATCCCGGCCGGGATCGCGCCGACCAGCGTGCCCGCCGCGTACGTCGCCTCGAGGATCCCGGCTCCCGTCTTCGAGATGCCGTGCTCGTCGGCGTACGTCGGCAGCAGCGGGGTGATCGCGCTGTAGAAGATCGTGTCGCACAGCACGATCGCCGAGACCAGGGCGACGAGAGCCTTCAGGCTGTGATCGAGACGCCTGGACACCCCGAGAGCGTACGCATCCCCCTCCCGGCCAGTTCGCGCGACGAAGCCTCCAGCCGATCGGCGCGGTGCCCGATGCCCAGCACGATGTCGATCCCCGCGACCGCGCTGCCCGAGCTCCTCGCCGTCGCCGTGGTGTCGGCGTGCATCGTGGCCGCGCTCGCCGCGGTCTGGCATCGCCGCAGTCGCAGCACCGCGCTCCTGCGCGCGCTCGTGGAGCACTCCGGCGACGCGATCGCCGTCGTCGACGGTGACGGGCAGCTGCACGGCCTCACCGGCGCGGTGCGCGACGTGCTGGGGCGCCGGCCCGAGGGCCTGCGGGGCCGGCGGCTGGGCGAGCTCGCGCATCCGGAGGACGGGGAGGCGGTCGACGCCCTCGCCGGGGCGCAGCCCCCGCGCGAGGTTGCGCTGCGCGTGCGTCACCCGGCCGGCTTCTGGCTGCCCGTCGTGATCGCCGTGGCCGATCTGCGCACCGATCGCGCGGTGCGCGGCCTCGTGCTGCGCATCCGCGACGCGTCCGAGCAGCGCGAGCTGGAGTCCCAGCTGCGCGACCGCGCGCTGCACGACCCGCTGACCGGCCTCCCGAACCGCGCGCTGTTCCTCGACCGCATCGAGCAGGCGCTGCAGCGCGCCGCGCGGCACGACGAGATCGTGTCCGTCGCGTTCGTCGACCTCGACGACTTCAAGGCCATCAACGACACGCTGGGCCACGCTGCCGGCGACGAGCTGCTCGTCGGCGTCGCCGACCGCCTGCGCGCGACCCTGCGCGGCATGGACACGGCCGCGCGCCTCGGCGGCGACGAGTTCGCCGTCCTGCTGCAGGGCATCCCGGAGCGCTCGGAGGTCGTCCAGATCGCCGAGCGCCTGCTCGGCGCCCTCTCGGCGCCGCACGAGCTCGGCGGGCGTCCCCACACGGCGCTCCCCTCCATCGGCGTCAGCATCGGCGGTGACGGCGCCACGGCGGACGACCTGGTCCGCCAGGCCGACGCGGCGATGTACGCGGCCAAGCGCGCCGGCAAGGGCCGCTACGAGCTGTACGTCCGCGCGGACGGCGACGAGCTCGCCGCCGTGCGCGAGGCCGAGCAGGTGCCGGGCTGGTTCCTGCGCGCCGAGCAGCAGCGCGAGGAGGTCATCGCGCTCCTCGAGGACCCGATCGTGCCCGTGCTCGCACCGATCATGGACCTGCGCACCGGCGAGCTGGCGGGGCACGAGGCGATCACCCGCTTCCGCGGCGCAGACGAGCGTCCGGCGGCCGCCTGGCTCGCGCAGGCGCGGCGCTGCGGCCTGGGTCCTCGACTCGAAGCGGAGGTGCTGCGTGGCGCGCTCGCCGTGCGCGGTAGGCCCGACGGCACGTTCCTCGCGCTCGACCTGGCCGCGTACGCGCTGGACTCGGAGGAGCTGCAGGCCGCGCTGCCCGGCGACCTCGCCGGCCTCGTCCTCCAGGTCGACGAGGAGGCGCTGCTGGCCGCCGGCGAGGGACTCGACGCGGGTCTCGCCCGCCTGCGCCACCGCGGCGCGCGGCTCACCGTCGACCGCGCCGGCGCGGGGTACGGCGCGTTGCGCATGCTCATGCGCGTCCGGCCCGATCTCGTGAAGCTCGACCGCGCGCTCGTCGAGTCGCTGGCCGAGGACGGCGCCGCGCAGACGCTCGTCGAGTCGCTCGTGCGGCTCTCACGCAGCTTCCACGCGGAGGTGTGCGCCGACGGCGTCGAGGACGTCGAGGACCTCCACGCCCTCGCGCGCCTCGAGGTGCGCTACGCCCAGGGCCGCGCCGTCGGCCCGCCGGCCGACGGCTGGACGCGCCCGGCCTCGCCTGCCGCGGCCACCGCCCGGCGCGGCAGGGCGGTGGTCGCCTCCCAGCCTCGGCGAGCGTCTACCGCGCCGCCGGAGACAGCGACGAGGCCTTCTCCTTGATCGTGTCGATCAGCGAGTCGAACGACGCGGCGAACGACTTCACGCCCTCGTCGACGAGCTGACGGGACACGATGTCGTCGAAGTCGATGCCGGCCGCCTTCACCTGCTCGATGGTCCGGTGGGCCTCGGCGACGTCCTTGTCGACCGTGCGCGCCGCGGTGGCGTGGTCGCGCGCGGCGTCGATGGTCGCGTCGGGCATGGTGTTGACCGTGTCCGGGCCGATCAGCTCGTCGACGTAGAGCGTGTCGGGGTACTCGGGGTTCTTCGTCGACGTCGACGCCCACAGCGGACGCTGCACGTTGGCGCCCTTGGCCGCCAGCGCGTCCCAGCTCGCGCCGCTGAAGATGCGCCCGAACTCCTCGTAGGCGATCCTCGCGTTGGCGACGGCGGCCTTGCCCTTGAGCTCGGCCGGGCCGCCCTTCTCGTCGAGCGCGGCGTCGACCTTGCCATCGACGCGCGAGACGAAGAAGCTCGCGACGGACGCGATCCGGTCGATCGGCTCGCCGGCGTCGGCGCGGCGCTGCAGGCCCCTGACGTAGGCCTCCGCGATCTCCACGTAGCGCTTCACGTCGAACAGGAGCGTCACGTTCACGGAGACACCCGCGGCGGTCAGCTCCTCGAACGCCTCGACGCCCTCGGCGGTGCCGGGCACCTTGATGAGGACGTTGTCCTTGCCGATCTGCCCGTAGAAGCGCTTGGCCGCCTCGACGGAGCCCGTGGCGTCGAACGCCAGCTCGGGCGGCAGCTCGAAGGACACGTAGCCGTCCTGCCCCTCGGTCTGCTCGTACACCCCGTGCAGGACGTCGGCAGCATCGCGGATGTCCTGGAACGCCAGGCGGAAGAAGATCTCACGCGGATCGTTCGTGTCCTCGAGCGCGCGCTTGAAGCCCTCGTCGTAGCGCTCGGAGTGCCCCATGGCCTTCTCGAAGATCGTGGGGTTGGAAGTGACGCCGCTGATGCCATCGTCCTCGACGAGACGCTGCAGGATCCCATCCTCCAGCAGCCCGCGGTTGATGTTGTCGATCCAGACGGCCTGACCGAGCGCCTCGATCTCTCGCAGCCGGTTCGTCATGTCGTCGTCGGTCCTCTCTGGGGGTCACTGGGAGCTTAGTGCCGGGCTACCCGGGCGAGTGTTATCCATCCGGCTCCGCACGGGGCGCGGGCGGCTGCTTCACTACCGACTCGTGCCCCGCGTCCTCGTGTGCGACGACGCCCCCGGTTTTCGGCTCATGCTCGGCCTCACGCTGCGCGACGCGGGCTGGGAGGTCGAGGAGGCGGACTCCTACGTCACGGCGCTCGCCCGAGTGCGCGAGACGCGGTTCGACGTCGTGCTCGCCGACATCTGGATGCCGGAGCCCGACATGGAGTCCCTGACGGCGATCCGCAAGCTCCTGCCCGACGGCACGCTCGCGGTGATGAGCAGCCTCGACCTCGAGCAGGCGCGCGTGCTCGTGTCCGAGGTCGACGGTGTCGACATGGTCCTCTCGAAGCGCACGGCCCCCGAGGAGATCGCGGCCGCGCTCGAGCACCGACGCGAGCCGACGTAGGCACGGCTGCACGGATGGAGCCGCGCGCGCCGGGGCAGAAGGGACCCATGCGGCGCGCCCTGGACCGTCTGTTCCAGTTCTATTGGGGAGAGGGCATCGCCGACGACGTCCCGGCGCTGGCCTACTACCTCGTGCTGTCGCTCGCGCCGTTCGCGCTCGGTGTCGCCGCCGTCGCGCTGCGCCTCGACGACGCGCTGAGCGCGCTGTCGGTCGCGGCGCAGATCAACCGCTACCTGCCCGAGCAGGTCCACGGCGACGTCGAGCGCCTCGTCGTCGGGACGCGGGAGAGCTCGCCGGAGCTGCTGATCGTCGCGATCGTGGCGATGCTCTGGACCACGTCGGGCGCGATCGGCGTCATCGAGCGCTGCCTGTCGCGCATGCTCGGCGGGGAGCGGCACCACATCGTGCTGGGCCGGATCCGCAACATGGTCCTCGGCGCCGTGGTCGCCGCCGGCGTGATCCTCGCCGCGATCGGGACCTCCGCCGTGAACGACCTGCCGTTCCTGGGCCGCAGCGCATCACCGGGCCTGCTGCTGGTGGTGACCTCGCTGGGCTCGATCGCGCTCTTCGCCGCGATCTACCGCTACGCGCCGCGTGCGCACCTCGGCTGGCGCTCGGGGCTGCTGGGCGCCCTCCCGGCGGGGATCGGGCTGCAGATCGTGCCGAGCGTCGTCGGGCTCTACGTCAGCGCGGTCGCCGGGCTCCAGGCGGTGCGCCTGTTCCTCGTGCTGGCCGTCGTGCTGCTGGCCGTGTCGCTCCTCGCGATGCTCGTGCTCGTCGGCGCGGGGATCGCGGCGTACGCCGAGCGCCGCGCGCGTGCGGCGGCCCGGCGTACGCGCCCGGCGGTGACTGCGGCGGCGCCGCAGGCGACGGACCCGGAGCGCGCATCTGCGCGCGCTCCGTCGTAGGCGGAGATCCCGTCGGGACCCGGCGAGGGGCGCACGGCGCCCTCGAACTGACCGGATCCCCTGGGATCGGAGCGCCGACCCTGCCGGCCGGCGGAGGCGCTCAGTTGTTGAGCGCGGTCTTCAGGCCGGACGCAGCGGAGAAGCGTGCCGCCTTGCTCGCGGCGATCTGGATCGTCTCACCCGTGGCCGGGTTGCGGCCCTCGCGCGCGGAGCGCTCGGAGACGCTGAACTTCCCGAAGCCCGAGACGGCCACCTCGCCGCCACCGGCCAGCTCGTCGGCGATCGTCTTGAAGACGGTGTCGACGATGTCCTTGGCCTGGTTCTGGCTGAGACCGGTATCCCCGGCGACCTTCTGGGCAAGCTCCTGCTTGGTCATCTCTGCTCCCGTGTCGGTTGCTCGAGCGACGCGAGGCTAGCGCTCCTCTCGGCGGAAAGACGCACGACCGCCCGTCCGGACGGGGGAAAACGGCACGTTCGGAGCCTCCTGAGACCCCGAAGGAGGGATTTCGAGGCCGACCGCGAATGAATCCGCCCAGCTCTGGCGGCGCCGCCGCACCGCGTCTAGTCTCGCCGCCCCATGCAGCCGGGCGTTTCTGCACCTGCCAGCCGTGCGGGCTGGATCGGCGCGGCCTCGGCCACCGCCGCGATCGCCGCGTACGTCGTGGCCTGCCTCGTCGCCGGGGTCTCCGTCGACGTGCGCGAGCGGGACTCCGCAATCCTGATCTTCGGCGCGTTGGCGCTCGCCGCGGCCGCGCTCGTCGGCTGGCGCCGGGCGATGGGGCGCGCCGACGCGGCGGTGCGCGCGCTCGAGGAGGAGCGCACCCGGCAGGCGCAGGCCGAGCGCGAGCTGCGCGACGTCGCGCGGGCCCGCGACCTCGCGCTCGTCCGCGAACGGGACCGCTTCCGCAACGACCTCAGCCGCGAGGAGGCCCGTGCCGAGGGACTCGAGCGCCTCCACACCGCCGAGCGCCGTTGGCACGCCACCCTGCGCGACCGCGTCGAGGGCATGCACCGCCAGGAGGGCGGCGAGGGCGATCTCGACCGCGTGCGCGAGGTCCTGCTCGGCACCTCGCTGGAGCTGTCCGGCGCGACGAAGGGCATGCTCATCACGCGGAGGCCCGGCGACGTCGGCGGCCACATGGACGTCGTCGCCGCCCAGGGCGTCGAGCCGGCCGCCGGCGAGGCGCAGGCGGAGCGCTTCGCGGCCGACCCGATCCCCGCGGAGACCGTGATCCGCGAGAAGGGCGACCTCGGCGACACCGTCGTCATCCCGATCCACCAACGCGACCGCTTCCACGGCGTCCTGATCGCCGCCGGCAGACGGGGAGGGTTCGCGGAGCACGACGACGCGGTCCTCGTCGCCGTCGGCGAGCACATCGGCGCGATCCTGCAGACGGAGCGCGTGAACGCGGAGCTCCGGGAGTCCTACGTCGGCGCCCTGCGCATGCTCGCGGAGGCGATCGACGCGAAGGATCCGATGCTGCACGGGCACTCGGCGGAGGTCGCCCGCTTCGCGGAGGCGATGGGCCGGAGGCTGGACATCGAGCCCGACGAGCAGCGGCTGCTGTCGCTCGCGTCGCTGCTGCACGACGTCGGCACCGTCGGGGTGTCCGAGCGCGTCCTGCTGAAGCCGGGGCCGCTGAACGCCCAGGAGCGCGAGGTCGTCGAGGAGCATCCGCGGATCGGCGCGCAGGTCGTCTCGCAGGTGCCCGCCCTGCGCCCGCTCGCGCCGGCGATCCTGCACCACCACGAGCGCTACGACGGCACGGGCTACCCCAACGGGCTCGCCGGCGACGACATCCCCGTCCCCGCGCGCCTCATCGCGGTCGCCGACGCGTTCAGCGCGATGATGCACGACCGTCCCCACCGCTCGGCGCGGAGCGTCGACGAGGCCTGCGCGGTGCTCGAGCGCGGCGCGGGCACCCAGTTCGATCCGGAGATGGTCCGCCTGCTCGTGGACGAGGTCCGCGACGATCCGGGGATCGTCGAAACCGCGCGGCGCGAGGCCGCGGAGCTCGACTCGATCCCGCTCCTCGGTGCCGGCGTGGGCGCGCTCACCGACAACCTCACGCTGCTCGCCAGCCATCGTGCCTTCCGCGACGCCGTCAACGGCGCCGCGAGCACGGCCCAGATGACGGGCGTGCCGTTCACGGTGCTGCTCGTGCGGCTCCTCGACCTCAAGCGCGTCAACCGCCGCGAGGGCTACGCGGCGGGCGACGACCTCCTCCAGACGTGCGCCCGTGCGCTCGACCGGCTGGCCGTCCGCGTCGGGGCGACCGCGGGGCGCGACGGCGGCGCGAGGCTGGCGCTGCTCGCGCCGAAGACGGACGAGCGCGGCGCACGCGACCTCACCGCGCAGGTCACCGCCGAGATGGGCGCGGCGCGGGCGGTGCGGGTGACGACCGCCGTCTGGCGCTCCGGCGACACCGGCGAGGCGCTCGTACGACGAGCGCTGCGCCGGCTCGCGGAACCGGGGTCGGCCTGACCCCGGCGGGGTCAGACGAGGGGCGTCTCGCCGGTCGTGACCTCGACGGCGCCCAGCGCCTTGAGGCGCGCGCGGGCCATGTCGGCCTTGAACAGCTGCTGCGCGACACAGCCGGCGGCGTCGGCACCGGGGGCGGAGACGCGGTAGCGGCCGGTGTAGGAGCCGACCGGCTCCCCCTGGATGTTCATGGTGGCCGGAACGGTGGCCGTGAGCTCGAAGGTCGTCATGGAGCCCATCCTGGCGTGCGCGGCGGTCGGTCCACCCCGCCGCTCGGTACGAAGATCCGTCGCAACGCTTGTACGCATGGTCCAGCGGGCAGTTCAAGCGGATGCTCGGGCTGCCCGACCACGTCACCACCTGCCTCTTCGATCTGGACGGCGTGCTCACCAGGACGGCCGTCGTCCACGCCGCCGCGTGGAAGCGCACGTTCGACGGGTTCCTCGACGGTCGTGCGGGCCAGGCGCCCTTCGACGAGGACCGCGACTACACCGCGTACGTCGACGGCAAGCCCCGCCTGGACGGCGTGCGGTCGTTCCTGGAGTCGCGCGGGATCACGCTGCCGGAGGGCTCGAAGGACGACCCGCCCGACGCGGAGACCGTGAACGGGCTGGGGACACGGAAGAACGACCTCGTCAACGAGGTCCTCGAGCAGCAGGGCGTCGAGGTGTACGAGGGATCGGTGCGCTACGTCCGCGCCGCGCGTGACGCGGGCCTGCACCGCGCCGTCGTGTCCTCCAGCAGCAACACCGAGGCGGTGCTGCGCGCCGCGGGCATCACCGATCTGTTCGAGGCCGTGGTCGACGGCGTGGTCGCCGAGCGCGAGGACCTGCGCGGCAAGCCGGCGCCCGACACGTTCCTCGCCGGTGCGCGGGCGGTGGGCGTCGAGGCCGCGCAGGCCGCGGTGTTCGAGGACGCGCTCGCCGGGGTCGAGGCGGGCCGCGCGGGTTCGTTCGGGTGCGTCGTGGGCGTGAATCGCCACGATGCCGCCGACGCGCTGCGCGAGCACGGCGCCGACATCGTCGTCGACGACCTCGCAGAGCTCCTCGAGCGATGAGGGGGCCGCGCTTCGAGATCGACCCGTGGGCGATCAGGGAGACCGGGCTCGATCTCGGCGATCTCGGGGTGCGGGAGTCGGTCTTCGCGCTGTCCAACGGGCACATCGGGCTGCGCGGCAACTTCGACGAGGGCGAACCGGCCGACGTGCACGGCACGTACCTCAACGGCCTGTACGAGACCCGCCCCCTCCCCTACGCCGAGACCGTCTACGGCAACCCGGAGGACGGCCAGTCGATGATCAACGTCGTCGACGGCAAGCTCTTCCGCATGCTCGTCGACGACGAGCCGCTGGACCTGCGCTACGGGGAGATCGTCAGCCACTCCCGCGCGTTGGACCTCCGCGACGGGGTGCTGCGCCGCGAGCTGGAGTGGCGCGCGCCGTCGGGGCGGCACGTCCGGGTCAGCTCGACGCGGCTCGTCTCCTTCACGCACCGGTCGGTCGCCGCGTTCGAGGTGGTGATCGAGCCGGTCGGGGAGCCGGCGCGGATCGTCGCGCAGTCCGAGCTCGTCGCGAACCAGCCCGTGCCCGAGCACGACGGCGACCCGCGGGCCGCCGCGGCGCTCGCCGCCCCGCTGGAGGCCGAGCTGCACGGGCACCACGAGCTGCGCGCGGGGTTGCTGCACTCCACCCGCGCGAGCCGGATCCGGCTCGCGAGCGCCATGGACCACATCGTCGACGGCCCCGCCGGCACGCTGACCGACATCGAGAGCCAGCCGGATCTCGCCCGGCTCACCGTCACGACGGAGCTCCAGCCCGGCGAGCAGCTGCGGATCATGAAGGTGCTCGCCTACGGCTGGTCGAGCCGGCGCCCTGCCGCGGCGCTGCGCGATCAGACCGAGGCGGCGCTGGCGTCCGCGTTCCGCACGGGCTGGGACGGGCTGCTCGCCGACCAGCGCGAGTACCTGGACCGCTTCTGGGAGGGCGCCGACATCGAGATCGACGGCGACCCGGAGCTGCAGCAGGCGGTGCGCTTCGCCGTCTTCTCCGTGCTGCAGTCCAGCGCGCGAGCCGAGGTGCGGGCGATCCCTGCGAAGGGCCTCACGGGCCGCGGCTACGACGGGCACACCTTCTGGGACCAGGAGATGTTCGTCCTGCCCGCCCTGACCTACACGGCGCCCGACGCCGCCGCCGACGCCCTGCGCTGGCGCCATTCGACGATCGACCTGGCGCAGGCCCGTGCGCGCGAGCTCGGGTTGCAGGGAGCGGCGTTCCCGTGGCGGACGATCCGCGGTCAGGAGTGCTCGGGCTACTGGCCGGCCGGCACCGCCGCGTTCCATGTCAACGCCGGGGTCGCCGAGGCCGTCCGCCGCTATCTCACCGTCACCCAGGACGAGGCGATCGCCGCAGGGCCGGGCTTCGAGCTGCTCGTCGAGACCGCGCGGCTGTGGTCGTCGGTCGGGCACCACGACACGGGTGGGGCGTTCCGCATCGACGGCGTCACCGGCCCCGACGAGTACTCCGCGCTCGCCGACAACAACGTCTACACGAACCTCCTCGCGGCCCGGAACCTGCGTCTGGCCGCCAACGCCGTGGGTCGACACCCCGACCGCGCCCAGGAGCTGGGCGTGTCCACCGAGGAGGTCGTGGCCTGGCGCCGTGCGGCGGACGCGATGCACATCCCGTTCGACGCCGAGCTCGGCGTGCACCCGCAGGCGGAGGGCTTCACGCGCCAGCGCCGCTGGGAGTTCGACCCCGAGGCGCAGCACCCGCTGCTGCTCCACGTCCCGTACTACCGGCTCTACAGCAGCCAGCTCTGCAAGCAGGCCGACCTCGTCCACGCGCTCTACGTCGCGGGCGAGTCGTTCTCGCCGGAGCAGAAGGCACGCGACTTCGCGTTCTACGAGACGATCACCGTGCGCGACTCGTCGCTCTCCGCGTCGGTCCAGGCGATCGTGGCCGCGGAGACGGGCCACATCGACCTCGCGCTGGACTACCTGGCCGAGACCGCGCTCGTCGACCTCCACGACCTCGCCGACAACACGGACGCCGGCGTGCACCTCGCGGCGCTCGGAGGCGCCTGGCTGGCCGTCGTCGCCGGGTTCGGCGGGATGCGCGACCACGACGACGGGCTGGCGTTCGCGCCCCGGCTGCCCGCGGCGCTCGACAGGGTCGCGTTCCGGCTGCGCTACCGCGGACGGCGGCTGCGCGTCGAGATCGGGCCGCAGGAGGCGACGTACGAGATCCTCGACGGCGAGGAGCTGGCGGTCCACCACCACGGGGACTGGCTGAAGCTCGAGCCCGGCGAGCCCGTGACGCGCCCTCTGCCGCCGCCGCTCACGCCCGAGCCCGTGCGGCAGCCCCCGGGTCGCGAGCCCGCCCGTCGCGGGCGCGGCGAGCGCGTCAGCGTCGCTCCCGACGAATGACGAGCCGCAGTCCCGACCAGGTCGCGTCGATCGCCGCGACCTTCGTGTCGACGAGCCCGCGCGGGAGCGCGATCTCGCGGACGACGTCCTCCGTGACGTCCGTCGGCACGCCCGAGGCGCGCTTGGGCCAGCAGACCCAGAGCATCCCGGCCGGCGCGAGACGCTCGTGGAGCGTCGCCACGCGCCGGGCCAGCTCACGGCGCTCGGTGACGAAGAGCAGGACGATGTCGAGCGGCTTGGCGGGGCGCTTGAGCCATGTCACGCCGTCGAGCTCACCCAGCAGGTCCGGCAGCTGCGGCGGCGCCGCGTGGACGTGCGCGCGCATCCCGGGCTTGAAGCCGAGCTTCTTCGGCAGCGGCGTGCCGCTGTAGCCCGCGTCGCTCACGTCCGTCCCCGGAAAGGCGAACGGCGCGAGCCCTCACTCGCGCCGTTCTGAACTCCCCCGAGCAACGTTCGGGAAGCCACAGGACGGAACGCTACGCAGCGGGCCGGACGGAACCCGCGAGATCGGCGATGACCTTGGAGAGCTGGCCGCCCTGCCACGCGAGCGGTGACTTCCCGGGCTCCTCCGTGCGCAGCTGCGCATCGCCGAGCGCCTCGGCCCAGCGCTCGCCCACGCCGAACGGATGGCCCGGATCGGCCTCGTCGCCGCTGGCGACGACGATCGACGGGCAGCCGATGCGGCCGAGGTCGTCGAGCGACGCGAACGGCTGGGAGCGCGGCACGGCCTGCAGGGCGTCGGCGACCGCGTCGAGGTGCTCGTGCTGCTCCAGGCGCTGGCGGATGACGCGCACGACGGTGTCGTGCCACGTCTCCGGGATGCGGGTGAGGTCGTACGCCTGCACGAACCCCTCGATCCCGCCCGTGCGCAGGCCCTCGGCGAGGCGGTCCCAGCCGGCCAGGCCCTCGTCGCGCCCGGGCTCGAACGCCGGGGTGATGAACACGGCCGCCGCCACGCGGTCGGGGCGCGAGATCGCCAGGCGGGCGATCGTGTGGGCGCCCATCGACGCGCCGGCGAAGACGGCGCGCTCGATGCCGAGGTCGTCGAGGACCGCCTCCAGGTCGTCGGCGAGGACGTCGTAGCCGTAGGCGTCCGGGAGCGGCGCCGGCGCGGACGCGCCGTGCCCGCGGGCGTCGTAGGCCACGACGCGATGCCCGGACCGCTCGAGCGACCTGGACCCCATGACGACGTACCGGCGCGTCGCGGTGAGGCCGTGCAGCAGGACGACGGGGGTCCCCTCGCCGTCGTCGTCGGCGGCGAGCGTCACGCCGCCGGAATCGATCGTTGTCGCTGCCATGCGCGCCCTACCCTAGAGAGCATGGCCACGATCGATGTCACCGAGCAGGACTTCGAGACCGAAGTCCTCGAGCGCTCGAAGTCCGTCCCGGTCGTCGTCGACTTCTGGGCGGAGTGGTGCGGCCCGTGCCGCGCGCTCGGACCCGCCCTGGAGAAGGCCGCCGACGCCCGCGAGGGGGACGTCGTGCTGGCCAAGGTCGACACCGACGCCAACCCGGGCATCGCGCAGGCGTTCCGCATCCAGGGCATCCCCGCCGTCAAGGCGTTCAAGGACGGCCGTGTCGTCGACGAGTTCGTCGGCGCGGTGCCGCCCGCGCAGGTGGAGGAGTTCTTCGACCGCCTCGTCCCGTCCGAGGCCGACCGCCTCGTGGACCTCGGCGACGAGGCGTCCCTGCGCCGCGCGCTCGAGCTGGCGCCGGCCCGCGTGGACGCCGCGACCGCGCTCGCGAAGCTCCTCTTCGCCGACGGCCGCCGCGAGGAGGCGCGCGAGCTCGTCGACAAGCTCCCCGGCTTCCAGGCCGAGGGACTGGCCGCGCGGCTGCGCCTCGAGGAGCTCGGCGAGGACGAGGAGGCGCTGCGGGCGCTGGACGACGGCGACCTCGAGCGAGCCTTCGACCTCCTCATCGACGCGATGCCGTCCGCGGACGGCCGCAAGGACGACCTGCGCCGCATCGTCGTCGCGGAGCTCGACCGCCTCGGCGTGGACCACCCGCTGGCGCGGGACACGCGGCGGCGGCTGGCGACGGCGCTGTACTAGGGCGCTTCGCGCGCAGCGCCGCCCGCGCCGCGCTGCGGCGCCTGCGGCGGGCGCGGTGGCGTCGCGACCGGAACGGGTCGTCGGTGGGTGGGTCCGATTTGCCCGCATGCGGACAAATCGGACCCACCCGACCGCGACGGCCGAGGACACCGCGCCGGTCCGGCCCTCAGCCCCCGCACACGTCCCCTCGATGAGCAGTTCGGGCACGGCGGGCGCAGCGCCGACCCCGGCGCGGAGCTCTGCGCCACCGGTCGCGGCGCCGCGTGGGGGGGTCCGGACGGTCACCCGAAGGCGGACGGGTGGGAGTGGCGTGGCGACCGGGTCCGCCGACTCGGTGGGTGAGATCGACCCCTGCATACAGAGGGTTTTCTCCCCGCTCAGCGACGACGACCGAAGCCACCGCGCCGGTCCAGCCCGCAGCCCCGCACACGTCCCCTCGATGAGGAGTCCGGGCACGGCGGGCGCAGCGCCGACCGCCGGCGCGGAGCGCCACCCGACCGCGACCCCTCAGATCTCCAGCGCCAGCTGCGGGCTCGGGGCCACGGGCTCCGGCTCGCCGCGCTGGAACGCCGCGACGCGCACCCCGAGCAGCCGCACGGGGCGCGGTGGCCCGTAGCCGCGCAGCAGCGCCGCCGCGACGTCCTGGACCACGGCGGCGTCGTTCGTCGCCTCCGGCAGCGTGCGGGCACGCGTCACGGTCGTGAAGTCGTCGAGGCGCACCTTGATCGCGATCGTCCGCCCCCTGACCTCGCCCTTCGCGAGCCGCTCGCAGAGCTGGGCGGCGAGCTCGCGCAGCTTCGCCTCCATCTCGGCCCGGTCGGCGAGGTCGACGTCGAACGTCGTCTCCCGCGACTCCGACACGGCCTCGCGCACGGGCACGACGGCGTCCGAGCCCTCGAAGCGCGCGCGGCGCTGCAGGTCGCGCCCGTGGTTGCCGCCGAACCCGGCGGCGAGCGTCTCCTCCGTCGCCGCGGCGAGCTGGCCGAGCGTCGTGATCCCCAGCGCGGTCAGCCGGGCGACGGTCTTGGGCCCGATGCCGGGGATCAGCCCGGGCGGCGAGCCGGCGAACCGCTGGCACGCCTCCTCCCGGGACAGCACCACGAACCCGCGTGGCTTCTCTGCATCCGACGCCACCTTGGCGACGAGCCGGTTGGGCCCGATGCCGACGGACGCGTCGAGGCCCGTGGCGTCCCGGATGTCCGTCACGAGGCGCCGCATCGCGGCACGTGGCGCCACGAGGCCATCCAGGTCGAGGTACGCCTCGTCGAGCCCGAGGACCTCGACCGGGTCCGCCGCCGCGCGGACGAGGTCCATGACGACCCGCGACACCTCGCGGTAGGCCGTGAAGTCCGGCGGGATGAGCACCGCGTCCGGGCACAGGCGCCGGGCGCGCGACGTCGGCATCGCCGAGCCGACGCCGAAGGCGCGGGCCTCGTAGGACGCGGTCGTCACGACCGCGCGCGGCCCGCTCCCGGACACGATGACCGGCTTGCCGCGCAGCTCGGGGTGGCGCTGCAGCTCGACGCTGGCGTAGAACGCGTCGACGTCGAGATGCGCGATCCGAGCCACCCAGAGAGGATGACGACCGCGTCGGACCGGTCGCCGGTCCTAGGTCGCGACGTCGACGGACCCCGTCGAGCCGAAGCCCAGCGCCCGCTTCACCGCCGGCGTGAGGTCGAACTCGCGCCCGGCGACGAACGGGCCGCGATCCACGACGCGGGCCCGGACGATGCGATCGCCCTTGCGCAGCGTCACGCGCGTCCCGCACGGCAGCGACTTGTGGGCGACGCCGCGGACGGAGTCCGACAGCCGCCCGCCGCAGGCCAGGTGGTTGCCGTACAGGCCCGGCCCGTACCACGATGCGGACGTGCGGCGGTAGGCGTTCAGACGACCGAGGGACCGGGTCGCGGACGTGCCGGCGACGCGGACGCGGACCCGCGCGCTGGCGGCCTCGCGGGGCCGGTGGCGCAGGCGGTAGTGCCCGGTCGCGTCGGTCATCGTGCGGTCGATCGTGCGCCAGCCGCGCTGTCCGCGGCGCTGCAGGACGACGGTGCGGCCCGCCGCCGCGTCGCCGGTCACGACGGCGGTCTGGCCGACGCGGACGTTCAGCCGCTCGCGCTTCGTCGTGGGCGCGGCGGTCGTGGCCGACGGGCTCTGGGCGTCGGATTGCGCCGTGGCCGACGCGGCCACGAGCGCGGTCGTGCTCGTTGTGAGCGCGCAGCACGCCAGGGCGGCGCATCGGACGCGCGGAGACGGCCTCATGAGCGAGGTCCTTTCCGTCGGGTGGCTGCCGCGGGGATGCCCGGGACAGGGAGGGCGGGCGGCAGCCGAGTGAAGCGGGCAAAGCTAGGACGATGATCCGGAACTTCGTGTGACACCCCGCACACGCGGAGGGCATCTGGCGCGTCGCGTATCGTCGGTCCGTGGCCGACGAGATCCCTGCACACGGGCACTATCTCGCTGGTGAGGTCGGCATGCTCGCGGGCGTCTCCGGAGACCGGATCGGGCAGTGGGCGCGCTGGGGCCACATCCGCTCGTCGCGGTCGGAGCGCGAGCCACGCGTCTACAGCTACGAGGACGTCGCCGAGGCGTTGATCGTCCACGAGCTCGAGGAGCTGGGAGCGGACCTGCCGTCCATCCGCAGGGCCGTCGAGCGCCTGCGCGAGCGCCAGCACGTCGGCTGGCCGCTGCAGCACAACCGACGCCGCCTGGGCGCCGCGCAGGGCACGGTCGTGGAGTTCGAGGGCGACGAGGCCTACGACCTCGGCGCGCGCAGCCCGAGCGAGCAGGGCGTCCTCGACACGCCCGACCTGCACCGCGTCGCCGGCGAGCTCGAGCCCGGCGGCTGGGCCGCGCGCCTCCTCCCCGGCCTGCGCCACGTCGAGGTCAATCCCGACCGCCTGGGCGGGCGCCCGGTGATCCGGGGTCGCAGGATCACCGTGCAGGACGTCGCGACCCTGGTCGCCGAGCCCGGCGGCCGGGTGCTGCTCCACGACGACTACGACCTCGACGACGCGCAGATCGACGACGCCGTCAGCTGGTGGGCCACCGCGCGCGCCTTCGAGCGCTGATGGCCGAGCGCCTCCTGCACCTCGACGAGAACCTGCCGCGGCGCCTCGCGGCGGAGCTCGCGGCGCGCGGGCGCCCCGCACGCGCGCACCGGTCGCTGCCGGACGCCGCGACGACCGACTCCGGGCTCATCCGCTCGCTCGGCGGTGACGTGGTCCTCGTCACGGCGGACGAGGGCATGCCGCGCGAGCATCGGGCGCTGCTGCGCGAGCACCGCGTGACGGTGGCCGTGGTGCACGCCGACGGCGAGGCCGCCAAGCGCGAGACGGTGCACCGCTGGGCGCACGTCATGGCGACCCAGCCGCCCGGATCGGTGCGGCGCTACTCCCCGCGACGACGGGGCTGAGCGGCTACAGGACGAGGCGCAGCGGCTCGCCGGGCGGCGAGGACCGGCGGCGAGCGCCGAGGCGCCCGAACATCCGCAGGGCGCGGCCGTTGTCCGGCTGCACCCACGCGGTGACCTCGCCCCCCGCCCCCTGCTCGCGGAACGCGCGCACCACGGCATCGACGACCCGCTGGCCGAGCCCGGCCCGGCGGCGCCCGTCGGCGACGACGACCGCGATCTCACCGTCGACGACGCGCGCGACGGCGTCGATCTCGCCGGCGTGGTCGATCGCGACACGCGCCACGTGCGTGACCTCGTCGATCTCGGTCAGGAACTGCAGCTCCGCCGGCGTGAGGTCGCCCTTGAGCCCGTGGTAGCGGCGGTAGCGAGCGTCGGCCGACAGGCGCGCATGGAAGCGCAGGAGGGCTTCCTTGTCGGATGGCCGGATCGGGCGGATCGCGTAGGCGTCAGGACTCACACCTCATCTATCGCCCAGAACCGGCCGAGTCTCAGTGAGACCGCGCACGGATCGCGCCCTCAGGCGGCCTCCGGCTGCATCGGCAGCACGTCGCGAAGACGGCTGAGCCCGAGGCGGATACGGCTCTTCGCGGTGCCGAGCGGCACGCCGGAGCGCTGTGCGATCTGCGCGGCCGTGAGCCCGCCCCAGTACGCCAGCACGATCGCCTCGCGCTGCACCGGCGGCAGCTCGCGCAGGGCCTCGCGGACCTCGGCGCGGTCGTGATCGCGCTCGACCGCCACGGGCGGCACGTCGTCGGGACGCCGCTCCTGGGTCTCCGTCACGAGACGCAGCCTGTCCCCCGCCCGGCCGGCCGCCTGGCCCTCGCGCCACAGATCGAGCGCCCGGGAGCGGGCCATGAGGCGGAGATACGAGCCGATCTCGCCGCGACCGGCGTCGAAGGACCGCGGGCGGCGCCAGAGGCGCAGGAAGACGTCCTGCGTGACGTCCTGGGCCAGCGTGGCGTCGCGCACGATCCCGTACGCGGCGCGGTAGACGCCGGGGCTGTGTTCGTCGTAGACGCGCGCGAACGCGCTGGGATCGGTCAGGTCCATCGCGGTCCTTTCAGGGTCAACAGGATTGTACCGCGTGTGGAGAGTTTTGATGCATCGTGTTGAAGGTTGGTCCTCGTCCGCGCGGCGTGCGAGCCTTCGGGCGCGATGAAGCGGCTCGGTCTGGTCCTCGCGGTCGTCGTGCTGGCCGCTCTCGGCGCCTTCGCGGCGATCGCGTTCTTCAATGCGCGCGACGACGCGGGCGTCGGCACATCGGCGTCCGACGCAGGCGCCCCCGGGGTCCCGCTGTCCGCGCTCGGAGACGTCGGCACGACCCGCATCGACACGCCGGCCGGCAACGTCGTGATCCTCTACTCCGACGCCGCGCAGCGCGCGGAGCTGCAGGCGCTCGCGGACGACATCGCGGGCCCGACGAGCGCGGACCTGGAGGAGGCCGGCCAGGCCGTCATCGTCCGCCGCGACGGGGCCGCGGGCGGCATCGTCGCCATCGCCGGCGACCACGGGATCCGGGTGACGGACCCCGCCGACGCGAACCTGCGCGCGTTCATCGAGGGTCGCCTCGGCGCCGACGCGGGGTAGATTCGCCGGCGACATGACCGGCACCCTGCGCATCGCGCTGTCCCAGATCGACGCCGTCGTCGGCGACATCCCCGGCAACGAGGCGAAGATCCGCGACGGTCTGCGCCGCGCGCGCAGCGCGGGCGCGCAGATGGTCCTCTTCCCCGAGCTGGCCGTCACCGGCTACCCGCCCGAGGACCTGCTGCTCAAGGAGCACTTCCTCGCCGACGCCCGCGCGGCGGTCGAGCGCATCGCGCAGGACGCGACCGGGATCGTCGCGATCGTCGGCTACCCCGAGCGCGGCCTGGACGTCTACAACGCCGCGGCGGTCCTCGCCGACGGAGCGGTGCGGGCGAACTACCGCAAGGTCCACCTGCCGAACTACGGCGTGTTCGACGAGGTCCGCTACTTCCAGAGCGGCCCCGGCGCCGCGCTCATCGAGGTCGACGGCATCCCCGTCGGGCTGACGATCTGCGAGGACATCTGGCAGCCGGGCATCCCGATGAGCCTCGAGGCGCTCGCGGGGGCGACGGTGGTGGTCAACATCTCCGCGTCGCCGTACGTCGCGGGCAAGGGCATCGTGCGGGAGCGCATGATCGCCCAGCGGGCGCGCGATCACCTCTGCGCGGTCGCGTTCTGCGGCCTCGTCGGCGGGCAGGACGAGCTCATCTTCGACGGCCACTCCTTCGTCGTGGACCACGACGGCGACGTCATCGCGCGGGCCCCGCAGTTCCGCGAGGACCTCCTCATCGCCGAGATCGATCCGCAGGCCGCGCTGTCCGCCCGCCTGCGCGACACGCGCCGCCGTCCCGCGGCCCGCGCGATGCGCGAGGAGGTCCCCAACCTCGGCTCCTTCACCGTGCGCGACGGCGCGACGGACGCCCCGGGCGCACCGCACGGCGAGGTCACGCCGGTGCTCGATCGCCTCGACGAGATCTACGAGGCGCTCGTGCTCGGCACGCGCGACTACGTGGAGAAGAACGGCTTCCGCCACGTCGTCATCGGGCTGAGCGGCGGCATCGACTCGACGCTCGTCGCGCTCGTCGCCGTCGACGCGCTCGGCGCCGACAAGGTCACGACCGTGACGATGCCGTCGCCGTACTCCTCGTCGGGCACGCTCGGCGACGCACACGCGCTCGCGCGCAACCTCGGCGTCGAGATCCTCGAGGTGCCGATCGCGCCGATGATGGGCGGCTACGACGACGCGCTGCGCGAGCCGTTCGCCGGTCGCGAGCCCGACATCGCCGAGGAGAACCTCCAGGCCCGGATCCGCGGCAACCTGCTCATGGCGCTGTCGAACAAGTTCGGCTGGCTCGTGCTCACGACGGGCAACAAGTCCGAGCTGGCGGTCGGCTACTCGACGCTCTACGGCGACAGCGCCGGCGGCTTCGCGGTCATCAAGGACGTGCCCAAGACGCTCGTCTACGAGCTGACCGAGCTGCGCGACCGGCGCGCGGACGGCGCGCTCGTCCCGCCGGAGGTCATCACGCGCGCGCCGTCGGCGGAGCTGCGCCACGACCAGCGCGACGAGGACTCCCTGCCGCCGTACTCGATCCTCGACCGCATCCTCGAGGGCTACGTGGAGCACGACCTGGGCCGCGACCAGCTCGTGGCGCGGGGCCTGCCGGAGGAGGATGTGGCACGCGTGATCCGGCTCGTCGACCTCGCCGAGTACAAGCGCCGGCAGAACCCGCCGGGGATCAAGATCAGCGCCAAGGCGTTCGGCCGCGACCGCCGCGTGCCGATCACGAACCGCTACGGCGGCTGAAAGCCCGCGTGCAGCGGGTGACCGCTGCGCATCTGGGGCGTACGGTGCGGCACCCATGACCGCGCCGGCGCATCTCCCCGCCGATCAGCAGGCCGTGCTGGACCTCGTCCTGCGCCGCGGCCGTTCCTACGCGGGCATCGCCCGCGCCCTGCGCCTCGACGTCGACGCCGTCCGGGCCCGCGCCCGCGACGCCGTCACGACCCTGAGCGCCCCCGCCCCGACCGTCCCCGACGATCGCCGCGCGCAGGTCACCGACTGGCTGCTGGGCCAGGCCGAGCCCGCCGCCGCCGAGCGGGCCCAGCGCTACCTCGTCGAGAACCCCGGCGCCCGCGCCTGGGCGCGCACGGCCGCCGACAGCCTCGGCGGGACCGCCTCGTCGCGCCTCGCCACCCTCCCGGCGGTGCCCGAGCAGCGCGCGCCGCGCCGGCCGCTCCCGCCGATCGCCGGGCTCGTCGCGGTCGCGGTCCCCGCCCTCGCCATCCTCGGCGTCGCGATCGTCGTCGGCAACACGAACGAGCCGCCCCCCATCGCGACGACGCCCACCGCCGCCCCCGAGCCGAGCGCGTGGCTCGCGCCCGCCCGTCCAGGCTCCAAGGCCGACGGCGCCGCCGAGGTCGAGCGCCGCGGCAGCGCGGAGTCGCTCGTCGTGACCGCCGGCGGCCTGCCCCGGACCACCGCGAGCGCCGCCTACACCGTGTGGCTCACGAACGGCGGCCGCAGGGACGCGAGGTACGTCGCGACGCTGCGCACCGACGACAGCGGGCGGGTCGACGGCCTGGTCCCGCTGAAGGTCGACCCGAAGCGCTACCGCGAGGTGCTCGTCACCCGCCAGCGCAGCACCGGCACGCCGACCCGCCCCGGGTTGGTCGTGTTGCGCGGCCCGCTGAAGTAGGCGTCACTCGCTGTCGTAGGACAGCAGCGAGTGCACGTTGCGACCCTGCAGCCGGTCGCGGCCGCGCAGGAAGGCCAGCTCGATGAGGAACGCGCAGCCGACGACGACGCCGCCGAGCTGCTCGACGAGCGAGCACGTCGCGCTCGCCGTCCCGCCGGTGGCGAGGAGGTCGTCGTGCACGAGCACGCGCGATCCGCCGTGGACGGCGTCGCTGTGCAGCTCGAGCGTGTCCGTGCCGTACTCCAGCGCGTACTCCGCCTGGACCGTCGCGCGCGGCAGCTTGCCCGGCTTGCGGGCGAGGATGAACCCGGCGCCCAGCTCGCGCGCGATCGCGGGACCGAGCAGGAAGCCACGCGCCTCGGCGCCGACGACGAGCTCGACGTCCAGATCCCGCGCGAAGTTCGCGAGCCCGGCGACCGCCGCGTCGAGCGCCTCGGGCGCGGCGAGGACGGGCGTGATGTCCTTGAAGACGATCCCAGGCTTCGGGAAGTCCGGGATGTCCCGGACGTAGGTCCCGAGGTCGACCGCGGTCACTAGCGCGCGACGCGGCGCAGGTCGCGCACCAGCAGCAGGTGCTTGAGGTGGGAGGCGACGGCCGCCAGGTTCTCCAGGGCCTCGAGGGCCTCCTTGCGCCGCTCGGGGTTGCGCGAGCGCAGCGCCGGGGCGAGGATCGCCTGCAGGAGCGAGGACTCGCGGTCGGCGGAGGAGCGGAACACGCGCAGGTTGCGCCCGCCGACGCCGTAGCGCGCGAGCTCGGCGGCCGCGCGGATGATCTCGCGCTCCGTCTCGTCGTAGAAGGTCGTCCCGCCTCGCGCCTGCCCCTCGATGATCCCGAAGTCGCGCAGCTCCTTGACCAGCTCGGCCGGGGCGCGCGTGTCCTCGAGCACGTCCTCGAGCGAGTAGGCGGCCGGCGCCTCGCCGCGCACGGAGACGCGCGGGCCGCGGATGCGCTGCGCGGTCGGCTGGCGCCCGGGCAGCTCGGCGCCGTCGTCCTGCTGGCGGCCGGAGGCGAGCTCCTGGCGGATGACGCGCAGCGGCAGGAACTCGTCGCGCTGCATCCGCAGGATGGTCCGCAGGCGCGCGACGTCGCTCGGCGTGTAGAGCCGGTAGCCGCCGGGCGTCCGGCGCGGGTGCAGCAGCTTCTGGTCCTCGAGGTACCGGATCTTCGAGATCGAGATGTCCGGGAACTCCTGCGCGAGGCCCTTGCACACCGCGCCGATCGTCATGCCCTTGCCGGGGCCGGAGGTCGCGACCTCCGGCACCTCCGGCGGATCGACGGGTGGCGTCTGCGGGATGTCGCGGATGGTCGCCATGTCTCTTGCGTCCATGCTCAGCGGGAGAGGAAGGTCAGCTTGTACTTGCCGACCTGGAGCTCGTCTCCGTCCTCCAGGCGGTGTGAGTCGATGCGGCGGCGGTTGACGTAGGTGCCGTTGAGCGAGCCCAGGTCGTCGAGCCAGAACCCGCCGTTGCGGCGGACGATCAGCGCGTGGTCACGGGAGACGGTCACGTCGTCGAGGAACACGTCGGAGTCGGGGCGGCGACCGACGGTCATGCGGTCGCCCTGCAGCGCGAAGCTCTCGCCCACGCGGCCGCCGCCGGAGCGGATCACGAGCGCGGCGCCCTCGGAGACGACGGCGTCGAGCTCGACCGGGATCAGCTCCCCGGTCTCACCGACCCGGTACGTCGCCGTGGACGGCTCGCGCGTGGACTCCGCCGGCACGGCCAGGAACGCACCGCACCGCTGGCAGTAGTTCGCCCCCTCCGCGTTCACGAAGCCGCATTCGGGACAGTGCTGCGCCACGGGCGGCCCGCTCTCCTCGCTGTCGCTTAGCTCGAGCCTTCGTCCTCGCCCGAACGGCCGGCCAGGATGTCGGTCAGGCGCTGGACGTCGGCACCGGTGATGACCTCCTCGCCTCCCTCGTGCTTCTTACGAAGGCGGTTGACCAGCTCGGCACGGAGGATGTCGATCTTCCCGTGCAGGATCCGCCGCCGGTAGGAGATGTCGACTTCCTCGTCCGTGAGCTGCTGGATGAGGTCCTTCAGCTCTTGGTCGGAGAGCGAGCCCAGATCGGGAAAGGTGTCCATCACGCGGAAGCTTCTCCATTCAGGTGGCGAAGGCGGCGAGCATACCAACGATCTCGCCTCCTTCAACGTCAGGTCGAGGGTTGCAATCCATCCCGCACGTAGAGGGCGAGGGCGAGCATCGCCAGCACCAGTCCGACCACGAGCAGGACGACCGCGGGCTCCTCCACTCCACAGAGTGCCAGGAAGATCGCCGACATGACAGGCCACACCGCCGCGCGGCCCGGCCAGTTGATCTGGAGGTCGCGCTCGTGCTGCAGTGCGACGCGGGCCAGGACGAGGATCGCGACCTCCCGGACGACGAGCAGCGCGAGCAGCCAGCGGGGCAGCAGCTCGAAGCGCCAGCAGACGAACACGCCGGACAGCACGAGCAGGCGGTCGACGACCGGATCCAGCAGCGCGCCGAAGCGGCTGTACTGGCCCGTGACGCGCGCGGCGATGCCGTCGAGGTAGTCGCTCCACCCGACGACGGCGAAGATGACCACCGCCAGCGGGTCGACGCCGTCGCCCGAGCTCAGGGCCACGATGAGGAACACCGGGATGAGCGCGAGGCGGACCAGGCCGATGACGTTCGGCAGCGTCCACGGGTTCCACGGCGCGCCGCGCAGGGTCGCGGGCGGCGGCGGACCGGAGCGGTCGAGGCCGAAGAGCCTGCGGAAGGTCAGGGGAGGTCGGCCCACAGCTTCCGCACGGCCTCCGCGCCGCCGGTCAGCGGAACTCCGCCCTCGATATCGGTCATGCCGCGCCGCACCTTGGCCTCGGCCGTACCCGCGGCGAGCGATCTCCTCCCCACCGTGAGCCGCAGTGGGACGCCGAGCAGCTCGGCGTCGGCGAACTTCTCACCCGTCCCGGCGTCGCGATCGTCCAGCAGCGAGTGCAGTCCGACGGCGCGCAGCTCCTCGTGCAGCGCCTCGGCGGCCGCCATCTCGTCGCTGCCCGGCTTGCCCAGGGCGACGATCTCGACGTCCCACGGCGCGAGCGAGCGCGGCCACGAGATCCCCTGCTCGTCGGCGAACTGCTCGACGGCGGCCGCGACGATCCGCGCCGGGCCGATCCCGTAGGAGCCCATCCACACGAACTGCTCGCGGCCGCTCTCGTCGAGGTAGGTCGCGCCGAGCGGCTCGGAGTACCGGGTGCCGAGCTGGAAGATGTTGCCGATCTCGATGGCGGGCTCGATCGTGATCGGCTGGCCGTTCACCCGGTCGCCGGCCTCGACCGTGCGCACGTCGACGGCCTCGAACGCGAAGTCGCGCCCGGGCTGCACGCCGGCGAGGTGGTGGTCGGGCTCGTTCGCGCCCGCGATCCAGCCGCCCTCGGTGTTCACGGCGCCGTCGAGGAGCACGGGCACCTGCGCCCCGGCGGGGCCGATGTAGCCGGGCGGGCCGATGCGCTCGGCGATCTCGCCCTCGCTCGCGGGCCGGAACGGCTCGCCGAGCGTGTTCGTCAGCTTCGTCTCGTTGACGCGGTGGTCGCCGCGCACGACGACCATGACCATCCCGCGGCCCTCGGTGACGATCGGGAAGGCCTTCAGCAGCGCGCCGGCGGGCACGCCCATCTGCCCGGCGACAGCGTCGATCGTCGTCGCGCCCGGCGTGTGGACCTTCCGGGGAGCCGGCTCGGGCTCGGGCAGCGCGACGGGCTGCGGCTCCGCGCTCGCGACATCGACGTTCGCGGCGTAGCCGGGCGCGAGCGCGACGTCGTCCTCGCCCGCCGGGCAGGGCGCCATGTACTCGTGCGCGCGCGTGCCGCCCATCATCCCGACGTCGGACTCGACGCGGTACCAGCGCAGGCCCGCGCGATCGAAGATCCGCTCGTAGGCGCCGATGTGCTTCTCGTAGCCCGCCTGCAGCCCCTCGTCGTCGCGATCGAAGGTGTACGAGTCCTTCATGATGAACTCGCGCGTCCGCAGCACGCCGGCGCGCGGGCGGGGCTCGTCGCGCTCCTTCGTCTGGAAGTGGTAGAGGATGAGCGGGAGGTCGCGGTAGGAGCGCACGACCTGCGCCACGTGCATCGTGACGATCTCCTCGTGCGTCATCGCCAGCAGGAGGTCGGCGTCGCGGCGGTCCTTGAGCCGGAACAGCTCCGCGCCGACCGACTCGTAGCGCCCGCTGCGCTTCCACGGCTCGGCCGGCAGCAGCACCGGCATGAGCATCTCCTGCCCGCCGATGGCGTCGATCTCCTCGCGCACGATCTGGACGGCGCGCTCGTGCACCTTCCAGCCGACGGGCATCCAGGACCACAGGCCGGAGCCCACCTGGCGGATGAGTCCCGCACGCACCATGAGCTTGTGCGACAGCGCCTCCGCGTCGGCGGGGGGCTGGCGCTCGGTGGGGAGCAGGGTCTGCGAGAGCCGATCCATTGGGGCCACAGCCTATTCACGGCCCGGCCTGTCGGGCTCCACGGGGCACAGAGGGTGGTGCCGGCCCGCGCCTGCGGGCCGGCACCCCTCTCCTCCCCTTCGGTCTGGTGCCGCGCGCGGCGCTGCCGGCCGCGAGTCCGGCGCTGCTCTGCGCGCTTGCCTCCGTGACCTCCTCGGGCGGAAAGCTAACCGATCGTCCACACTCTGCGGCATGTGCTTCGACCACGACTCACAGCCCCCCGCGCTGCCCGCCGACCGGGTCCTCGCGCCGCTCGCCGGCGGCGCCGGCGCGGAGGTCCTCACGCTCCGCTCCGAGGACGGCACCGAGTTCTCCGCGGCGTTCGCCGACACGCCTTCCCCGTCGCCCGTCGGCGTGGTGATCATCCCCGACGTCCGGGGTCTGTACCGCTTCTACGCCGAGCTCGCGGAGCGCTTCGCGGAGGCCGGTCACGCCGCCGTCGCGTTCGATCCGTTCGGCCGCACCGCCGGCACCGGCGAGCGCGACGCGGAGTTCGACTACATGCCGCACGTGAAGCAGACCACGATCGAGGGCGTCCAGGCCGACGTCGCCGCGTGCACCGCCGCGCTGCGCGAGCGCGCCGGGGTCCAGCACGCGGTCGTGGTCGGGTTCTGCTTCGGGGGCGCCCAGGCGTTCCACGCGTCGACGCGCGACGACATCGGCCTCGACGCGGTCGTCGGGTTCTACGGGCGCGTCGTGGCCGCGGCGGACGGTCCGCTGGCGGGCGTGATCCCCGCCGCGATCGACGCGGTGCCGGACATGAAGCTGCCGATCCTCGGCCTGTTCGGCGGCGACGACGCGGGCATCCCGGTGGAGACGGTGACGCAGTTCGAGGAGGCCCTGGACGCGGGCGGCCCCGACCACGAGATCGTCGTGTACCCCGGCGCGCCGCACTCGTTCTTCGACCGCAAGTTCGACGAGTTCGCCGACGCCTGCGACGACGCATGGCGCCGCGTCCTGGACTTCCTTTCCGGCGTGGGGTCGCGAGTAGCCGGGTAAGCGCGGCGGCATGCGCCGCCTCCTGGTCCTCGCAGCTCTCCTCACCGCCGCGCTCGGCGCGGCCGCACCGGCGGTCGCCGCCGAATCCACCGCGACCGGCACCGGCGGCGCCGCCTCGAGCGTCGACGCGCTGGCCACCGGCGCCGCGCTGCAGTCCCTGCGCGACGGCGGCAACGCCGTCGACGCCGCGGTCGCAGCGGCCGGCGTCCTCGGCGTCGTCGAGCCGTTCTCCTCCGGCATCGGCGGCGGCGGCTTCATGGTCATCCGCACGAAGGACGGGAAGGTCACGACCGTCGACAGCCGGGAGACCGCGCCGGCCGCCATGTCGCCGACGTCGTTCTTCGCGAACGGGGAGCCGCTCGAGTTCGACGACGCACGGCTCAGCGGGCTGTCGGCCGGCGTGCCGGGCACGGTGCGCGGCTGGGACCTCGCGCTGCGCGACTACGGGACGTGGTCGCTCGGGCGCGCGCTGAAGCCCGGCATCCACGTCGCGAAGGACGGCTTCACCGTCGACGACACGTTCGCCGGGCAGATCGAGAACAACCAGGCCGCGTTCGCGCAGGTCCCGTCCACGGCGGCGATCTACCTCGATCCCGACGGCACGCCGCGCGATGTCGGCTCGACGCTGCGCAACCCGGATCTCGCGGGGACGTACGAGGCGATCGCCAAGGACGGCGCCGACGCGTTCTACACCGGCCCGATCGCGCAGTCGATCGTCGACGCCGTGGACCAGCCACCCGTCGCGGCAGGTCCCGAGGTGTTCCAGCCCGGCGTCATGACGACTGGCGACCTCGCCGCGTACGAGGCGCTCGAGCGCGATCCGACGCACTCGCAGTTCCGCGGCCTGGACGTCTACGGCATGGGCCCGCCGTCCAGCGGCGGCACGACGGTCGGCGAGATCCTGAACATCCTCGACCGCACCGACCTCGGTGGCGGTGACCGGGCGAAGGCGCTGCACCTCTTCATGGAGGCGTCCGCCCTCGCCTACGCCGACCGCGGCGCCTACCTCGCCGACCCGGCCTACGTGGACGTCCCCGTCGCCGGGCTGCTCTCGCCCGAGTTCGCCTCGGTGCGCCGCGCGCTCGATCGATCCGGCGGCGACGGCGCCGCGCCCGGTCCAGGCCGGCGACCCGCTCCCCTACGACGACGCGCCGCCGCCGGTCACCGTGCCGACGATCCAGCGCACGGGCAGCACGACGCACCTCACCGTCGCCGACGCCGACGGCAACGTCGTCTCCTACACGTTCACCATCGAGCAGATCGGCGGCAACGCGATCGTCGTTCCCGGCCGCGGGTTCCTGCTCAACAACGAGCTGACGGACTTCTCCATCGACGACCCCGACGCCGCCGAACCGCGTCGAGGGCGGCAAGCGCCCGCGCTCGTCGATGGCGCCGACGATCGTCGAGCGCGACGGCAAGCCGCTCCTGGCGCTCGGGTCGCCGGGCGGCGCGACGATCATCACCACGGTCGCCCAGGTGCTCTACGACCGCCTCGGGCTCGGCTCGCCGCTGCCGGCCGCGGTGGCGGCGCCGCGCGTGTCCGAGCGCAACACCGCCAAGGCCGACGCCGAGCCCGGCTTCATCGCCTCGCCCGAGGGCCAGGCGCTGGCGTCGACGTACGGCCACGTCTTCAACCCGGTCGACGAGATCGGCACCGTCGCCGGCGTCGAGTGGCTGGGCGACGGCAGGCTGCTCGCCGCGGCGGAGCCGGTGCGCCGCGGAGGCGGGTCCGCCGGGGTGGTGACGCCGGGCGGGTGAGCGCCGAGGCGGACTTCCCGGCCCTCGTCGAGCCGCACCGGCGGGAGCTGCTCGCGCATCTCTACCGGATGCTCGGGTCGCTCCACGACGCCGAGGACGCGCTCCAGGAGACGCTCCTGCGGGCCTGGCGGGGGCTGGACCGCTTCGAAGGACGCAGCTCGCTGCGGGGCTGGCTGTACCGCATCGCCACGAACGTCGCGTTGACCGCGATCGAGCGGCGCGGCCGCCGTGCGCTGCCGTTGGACGGCGACCCCGCGGACCCGGTCGCGCCGCTCGGTGAGCCCGTCGCCGAGTTGCCGTGGCTCGAGCCGTTCCCCGACGACGCGCTGGGCCCCGAGGCCACGGCCGAGCAACGCGAGCGCGTCGAGCTGGCCTTCGTCGCCGCGCTGCAGCACCTGCCGCCCAACCAGCGTGCGGCGCTGCTGCTCCGCGACGTGCTCGCGCTGTCCGCGCGCGAGACGGCGGATGCCATGCAGACGAGCGTGGCCTCCGTCACCAGCGCGCTGCAGCACGCGCGGACGCGCGTCGCGGAGCGGATGCCGGCCGAGAACCAGCAGGACACGCTGCGCGAGCTGGGCGACGAGCGGCTGCAGCGCATCGTGGCCCAGTACACGTCGGCGCTCGAGCGCGGCGACGTGGACGCGATGGTCGAGCTGCTCGCCGAGGACGTCACGTGGTCGATGCCGCCCTGGCGCGAGTGGTACCGCGGCGTGGCGGACGTGCGCGCGTTCCTCGCCGACAAGCCGATGTCCCAGGCGTGGCGGCACCTGCCCGCGCACGCCAACGGTCAGCTCGCCGTGGGCTGCTACATGCGCGACGACGACGGCGTCTACCGCGCGTACGTGATCGACGTCATCGAGCTCCGCGATGACCGCATCGCGTCGGTGACCGGGTTCTTCCTGGATCCCGGACGCTTCGCGGCGTTCGGTCTCCCCGCCGTGATGAGTTCGTAGCCCGCCGCTGGTCATGGGTCGCATGACCCACGAACCAGATCCCCGGCGCTGGAAGGCGCTCGCGCTGCTCTGCGCGGTCGCATTGATGGTGATCCTCGACTCGCAGATCGTCATCGTGGCGCTGCCGTCGCTGCGGCGCGACCTCGGCTTCTCCGAGGACGGCGCGCAGTGGGTGCTCAGCGCCTATCTGCTCGCGTTCGGCGGGCTGCTCATGCTCGGCGGGCGCACGGGTGACCTGCTCGGGCGGCGGCGGACGCTCATCGCGGGCACGGCGCTGTTCGCGGCGGCGTCGCTCGCCTGCGGGCTCGCGAGCTCGCCCGGCTTCCTCGTCGGCGCGCGCATCGTCCACGGCATCTCCGCGGCGCTGATGGCGCCGACGGCGCTGTCGATCCTCATCACGACGTTCGACGACGACGCGGAGCGCAACAAGGCCCTCGCGGTCTGGGGTGCGGTCGGCGGCGTCGGCGCGACCGTCGCGCTGCTCGTCGGCGGCGTGCTGACCGACGCGTTCGGATGGCGGGCGATCTTCTTCATCAACATCCCGATCGCGCTCGTGCTGCTCGCGCTGGCCCCGGTGCTGCTGCGCGAGAGCCGCGCGCCCGAGCGCGTCGCGTTCGACGCCGCCGGCGCGGTGACGCTGACGCTCGCGCTCGTGGCGCTCCTGTACGCCGTCGTCGAGGCGCCCGACGCGGGCTGGGGCTCGCCGCGGACGCTGCTCGTGCTGGCCGCCGCGGGCGCGCTCTTCGCCGCATTCGTGGCGATCGAGCTGCGGGCACGTGCACCGCTCGTCCCGCTCGGCCTGTTCCGCGCGCCCGGCCTGGCGGGCGGCAACCTCGTGATGCTCCTGGCCGGCATGGCCGCGTGGGGCGTCGGCCTGACGGCGTCGAACTACGGACAGGGCGTCCTGGGCTTCTCCCCGCTCACGTACGGGCTCGGGACGACGGTGCTGACCGTCGGGGCCGTGGCCGGCTCGTTCGCGGGGCAGAGCCTCGTGGGGCGTGTGGGCGTCTGGTGGGTCGCGGCGGGCGGGGCGGTCCTGCTCGGCGCGGGCGCACTGCTGCTGTCCGGGCCCTCGTCGGACGGCGGCTACTGGACCGACCTCTTCCCCGGGATGCTCGTGTTCGGGCCGGGCCTCGGGGCGACGACCGTCGCGGCGTCGATCGCGGCGCTCGGCGACGTGCCCGAGCAGCACGCGGGCGTGGCGTCGGGCACGAACACGGCCGCCTTCCAGATCGGCGGCGCGCTGGGGAGCGCCGTCGCGACGACGGTGGCGATCACCGAGGGCCTGGACGGCGCGTTCGTCGCCGCCGCGGCCTTCGCGGCGCTGGCGCTGGTCGCGTCGGTCGGGTTGCTGCGGCCGGCGGCGGTCGGGGTGGGCTGAGCGCGTGGCGCGCTGCGCGACCGTTCGGTGCGGGCGCATACCGCGCTCGAACTGCTCATCGAGGACAGCACGGCCGGAGTGGCCGAGCGGGCGTCGAACGATTTCCCCGCATAGCGAGTGCTGCCGTACACACTGCCCGGCCGGTGGGTGAGATTTCCTCGCTATGCGAAGGTTTTCTCACCCGCCGCGCCCAGGCGACGTGCGCCGCGCAGCGGAGCTCAGGCCGCCGCCGCCCCGCTCCGTCAGATCCGTCCACGACCCGTCGGAGCCCCGCAACTGCGCCCGGCGCAGCTCGCCCATCATCCCGCTGTCGACGGTGACGTGGATCTCGGTGCCGTCGGGCAGCGTCGTCGTGAGGTGCTTGTCGCCGTAGAAGACGTTGGCCTTGTCGACGACGTCGCCGTCGACGAGGAGGCGCGCCTGGTTGAGGACGATCTTCGAGCGGTCGAAGTCGAGCTCGATCTCGTGGCCGGCGTGCGTCGTGCCGTAGCGGGTGGTGTTGGCCATGGGACGTGGCCTTCCCGCCCTGCCGCGCGACTAACGCCCGCTAGGCGCGCTGGAACCGGCGGCCCGTGACCGGGCTGGACTCGGCGAACTCGGCGGCCTTGTCGGCCTCCTCGCGCGCCTTCTCCGCCTCGAGCGCGGCGAGGCGCTCGGGCGTCATCGCCGTGGAGTCCTCGTTCTCGGCGAGCCACTCGGCTGCCTCCGCGGCGGCCTGCTCGTCGACCACGACCTTCTTGCCCGCCGCGTACCAGCGGTCGATCTCGGCGAAGAGCTCGTCGACGAGGTTCTCGGTCGCGACCTTCTTCAGGGGCTCGCCGCGCGAGTAGATCATCCCCATGTCCTTCGCCCCGGTGATGCCGAAGTCGGCGTGGCGAGCCTCGCCGATGCCGTTCACGGCGCAGCCGAGGATCGAGACCTCGATCGGGTCCTCGTAGGCCTCCAGGCGGCGCTCGACCTCGGCGACGACGGAGTCCATGTCGAACTGCAGGCGACCGCAGGTCGGACAGGCGATGAGCACCGGGCCACGCTCGCGGAGCTTGAGCGCCTTGAGGATCTCCCAGGCGACCTTGACCTCCTCCTCGGCGTGGAACGTCGAGAGGGAGATGCGGATCGTGTCGCCGACGCCGTCGGCCAGCAGCGTGCCGAGACCGACCGCGCTCTTCAGCGAGCCCGACCACTTCGTCCCCGCCTCGGTCACGCCGAGGTGCAGCGGGTACGGGATGCGCTGGGCGAGCAGACGGTTGGCGGCGATCGTGTTCGGCACCGAGGTGGACTTCATCGACACCTTGAAGTTGTCGAAGTCCAGGCCCTCCATGAGCTCGACCGTCTCCACCGCGGCGGTGACGAGCGCCTCCACCGGGTCGGTGAACTCGAGCTCGCGCAGGTGGCGGGGCAGCGAGCCGGAGTTGACGCCGACGCGGATCGGCGTGCCGAGCTGCTTGGCCTTCGCGATGACCTCGGCGACCTTGTCGGGGCCGCCGATGTTGCCCGGGTTGAGCCGCACGCAGTGCGCGCCGGCGTCCAGGGACTTCAGCGCGAGCGTGTGGTTGAAGTGGATGTCGGCGATGACCGGGATCGGCGACTCCTTGACGATCACCTTCAGCGCCTCGACGTCCTGCTCGCGCGGGACCGCGCAGCGCACGATGTCGGCGCCCGCCTCGGCCACGCGGCGGATCTGCTCCATCGTCGCGTCGAGGTTCGCGGTCTCCGTCTTCGTCATCGTCTGGACGGCGACGGGGGCACCGCCACCGATGAGCACGCCGCCGACGTCGATCTGTCGCTCCGAGGGCATCGGCCCTCCAGTGTACGAACCGGCGAAGATGCCGCTGTGAAGGTCTATGGAACGGCGCGGGGGCCGCTGGCCAGGATCGCCGACCCGATCGCCGCGCGGGCCCGTGCGCGGCGCCATGCGGCGCTGTTCGCGCTCACCGGCGCGACGCCGGCGACGCGCATCCTCGACGTCGGCTGCGGCACGTTGGGGCTGCGCGGCCTCGCGCCCGAGCTGGACGTGACGGGGACCGACCTCGTCGAGCGGCCGTCGTACCCGGGGCCGTTCGTGCTCGCGGACGCGACGGAGCGGCTGCCGTTCGAGGACGGCGCGTTCGACCTCGCCTACTCGTCGAGCGTCGTCGAGCACGTGCCGCCCGAGCGGCGGGCGGCGTTCGCGGCCGAGGTGCGGCGCGTCGCGCGCGGCTGGTACGTGCAGACGCCGGCGCGATCGTTCCCGATCGAGCCGCACGCGCTGCTGCCCTTCGCGCACTGGCTGCCGCCGATCGTGCGCAGGCCCTACTGGCGCCTCGGGGCGGCCGGGTCGTGGGAGGACATCTCGCTGCTGGGCCGCGCGGAGCTCCAGGGGCTCTTCCCCGGCGAGATCCACGCCGAGCGCCTCGGCGGACTCGTCAAGTCGTGGATCGCTGTGCGTCCGGTGCGCTGAACGAGGTCGACTCGAACCCCGCGAAGTCCCCGAGGCCGTCGAGCGCCGACCGCACGCGCGCGACCGCGTCCTCCGGGCTCTCGGCGTACAGGACGACCGTGGTGGAGTACGGCAGCGGCTCCGCGAAGAACGTGTCGCGGCGCTGGCGCCCCATGTGCGCGGTGCGCAGCGCCTTCGCGGCCTGCTTCGACAGATCTCCGCTGAAGCGGACGACGTAACGGGCCTTGTCGGTCAGCTCAGGAACCCCCGGACGAGCGCGAGCGTCTCCGCCTGCTTCTCCACCTGCGGGACGTGCCCGCAGCCCTCGAGCACCTCGACGCGCGCCCCCGCGATCCGGCTGCCGAACTCCTCGGCGTACACGGACGACACGAGCGCGTCCTCCTTGCCCCAGATGACGAGCGTCGGCGCGGTGATGCGGTGCAGCCGGCGGTCCAGACCGCGGTCCGGGACCGGCCACACGAACTTCGCCGTGCAGCCCATCGCCCAGGTCATCGCGGCGATCGCATCCGCCATCTGCGCGTGGTCCTCGGGGAGGGTGAACATCGCCTGGGCACCGGGCGACGACGGGTCGGCGAACAGCATGGCCGGGAAGGTCCTGCGGGGCGGCCATGAGCCAGTTCGCGACCGGGCTGTCGTCGCGCCAGAGCCCGATCGGGTCGAGCACGACGAGCTTGCCGAACATGCCGGGGAACGTCGCCTGCAGCTCGCAGGCGAGCATCCCGCCGAACGAGCTGCCGACGAGATCGGCGCCGAGCAGTCCGAGCGCGGCGAGCGCCTCCTGCTCGAGGAGCACGAGCTCCCAGAGGTCGCGGACCTCGTCGATCGCGTCGGGGTCCTCGGGGGACGTCCCGGGGACGAGCGGCGCGTAGACGGTCCGCTCCGTGGCGAGCTGCTCCAGGAACGGATCCCACGCGAAGCCGGCCGCCGGGTGCAGGAAGACGAGCGGGGGTCCGCTGCCGCGCACCTGCACGCGCATGTCCACCCGGCCGTTGCCGACGGGGACGATCTCCTCGCGCACCTCCGCGACGGTCGCCATCACGCCACGGCCTTCGCCGGGACGCCGGTTGGCCACCAGCGGTGCTCGTAGCCGTCGCGCTCCCACATGCCCTGCACGTGCGGGAGGACCTCCTCGGAGAACATGCGGATCGACTTCTCCGCCAGCTCGTGCGGCATCTCCCCCATGTGCAGCATCGCGAGGAGGTTGCCCACCTTCATCTCACGGCACACGGCCTCGAGACGCTCGCGCACGGTCGCCGGGCTGCCGACGATGACGCAGCCCGCGTCGGCCAGCTCGCGGAACGTCACGCTGTTGAGCCGGGCGACGATGCCGGGGTCGGCGGTCGAGCGCAGCATGCCCTGGAGGCCCTTGTAGGGCAGGTAGCCGGGCTGCAGGAGGAAATGCTGCGGGATGGAGCCGAGACCGTGCCGGAAGCCCTTCTCGAGCCACGGGCCGTACTCCGCCTCGGCCCGCTCGTCCGTCTCGGCGACCGCGCAGACCTGCACGACCGCGACACGGTGCGGGTTGACCTCCTTGCCCTTCGCCTCGCACATCTCCCAGAAGCGCTCGAAGATGCCCTCGCCGCCCATCTTCACCCCGAACCAGGTGAGCAGGACGAACGCGGCGTCCTGGTCGAGGACGAAGTCCATCGTGCCCGGGTTGCCGCTGCCGGGGAACCAGAGCGGCGGATGCGGGTCCTGGACCGGGCGCGGCCACATGTTGACGTTGGCGTACTGGGAGTAGCGGCCGTTGAACGCGAACGGCTCCTGGGACGCCCACGCCCGCCGGAGGACCTCGTAGCCCTCCTTGAACCGTCCGCGCGTCTCGACCCCGGGGATGCCCTGGTTGATGTTCGCGTCGTAGGACAGCCCGACGGGGAAGCCCGCGACGAGCCGCCCGCCCGAGATGACGTCGAGCATCGCGTACTCCTCGGCGATCTTCAGCGGCTCGCGGGTCTTGCCCAGCGACCGGCCGAGGACGATGAGCGCGGCGTCGAGGCCCTCCGTGCGCAGCGTGTGACCCAGGATCGCCGCCGGGAGGCTCGGGTTCGGCGTGATGTCGTACGCCGCCTGGCCGTGCTCGGTGACCACGACGCCGTCGAAGCCCGACCGCGCACCGAGCACGAGCTCGTCGAGCATGCCGTGGATCGTCGTCGTGATCCCCTCGGCGTCCGCGAGCTCGGGGTACGGCGTCGTGACGCACGACGCGTAGTGCTGCTCGAAGTCCTCCGGCAGGAACCGGTACGGCGCCTGCTGGAACATCGCGACCTTCACGTTGCTCTCCTCCGTCGTGGGCCGCTCGTGAACCTAACCGACTGGATCGGAAGGACCGTCACGACATCGCCCTGCACGGTCCACGCGCTGCCGGGACGCACGCGGATCTCCGCGGCGACGCACCGGTCGTCCGACGGGTTCCAGCCCGAGGGGCGGCGCATTCCCAGTGCGCGAACCCGGCGTCAGGATCGGCGGACTCGTAGCGACAGCGGGCGTTCCCCCTCCGTCGCCTCGGCTCGAACGGCAGGTAGCGCTCCGCGTCTACGACGACGCTGTGTGACGACTTCGTGACGATTGGCCCGCCCATCGCTTTACCGCTCGGCGATACGGTAAAGCACATGAGTGCCGTGTCGCGGAAGAACCAGATCACCATCCCAGCCGAGGTCATGCGCGAGGCAGGGCTGACCGCCGGGGATGACGTACGCATCCGCGCGGTCGGGCCAGGCCGGGTCGAGCTCGTCCGCACCCGCGAGCTCATCGACCAGCACGCCGGCAGCCTCGACGGCGAGGTCTTCCCCGACGGATACCTCGACGAGGTGCGGCGCGGGTGGGCGTAGTCGTCTTCGACAGCGACGTCCTCATCGGCTTCCTCAACCGCGACGACGCCCACCACCGACAGGCGGTCAACTGGATGCGCGACGCCGCCGCGCCCGGCACCCAGCGGTGGCTGTGTGCGGTCAACCTCGCGGAGATCCTCATCGGGCCGATCCGCGCGGGCGTCGAGGATCGCGTCACGCAGATGCTGACGCACCTCGACGTCGAGACGATCCCGGTCGACGCCGGGCTCGCGCGCCGAGCCGCCGCCGTGCGCGCGGAGACGGGGCTGAAGCTCCCCGACGCGTTCGCCGTGGCCACCGCGCGGCTCGCCACGGAGCGCGGTCTCGACGACGTGCGCCTCGCGAGCTTCGACGGCGACGTGCTGCGCGCTACCCCTTCAACGCCTCCAGCTCCTCCGTCTGGAACGGGCCCCGCGGCCCGGTGAGCAGCACGTTCACGCCGTAGAGCGCCGCGCCGATCACCAGCAGGACCGCGGCGCGGGCGAAGATGTCGAGGTCCTTCGTGGTCATCACCGCGAAGGAGATGAAGAAGCCGCAGATCGGGATCCACGTCGGGATGCGGAAGTGGTCGTGGTCGACGGGGTCGCGGCGCAGGATGAGGACCGCCGCGTTCACCACCGCGAACACGAGCAGCAGGAGCAGCACGGTCATGTCGGCGAGCGTCGACAGGTCCCCGGTCACGATGAGGACGAAGGCGATGAGCGTCGTGAACACGATCGCGAGGAGCGGCGTGCCACGGGCGCCGTCGACCCGTCCCAGCGCCGACGGGATGATCCCCTGGCGCGCCATCCCGTAGACGATCCGCGACGCCATGATCATGTTGATGAGCGCGGTGTTCGACACCGCGACGAGGGCGATCGCCGCGAAGATCTTCGTGTTGACCGCCAGCGGCCCGACCTGCACGACCTCCAGCAGCGGCCCGTCGGACCCGGACAGCGTGTCGATCGGGACGACCATCGACGCCAGGGCGCTGACGATGAGGTAGATGCAACCGGCGATGAACAGCCCGCCGTACAGGGCGCGCGGGTAGTCGCGCACGGGGTCCTTGGCCTCCTCGGCCACGTTGACGGAGTCCTCGAAGCCGATGAGCGCGTAGAACGCCAGCCCGGCGCCGCCGAGGATCGCGAACGGCACCGACTGGTCGCTCGTGAACTCCACGGCACGGGATGCCTCGGCGTCGCCCGCGAACAGCGCGCCCAGGGCGATGACGATGATGAGCAGCAGCCCGCCGACCTCGATGAAGGTCAGGCCGATGTTGATCCGCACGCTCTCGCCGATGCCGCGGTAGTTGATCGCCGCGACGACGACCATGAACAGGAGGGCGACGACGACGGTCGGCACGGACACGAACTCGCCCAGGTAGTCGCCGCCGAATGCCCGCGCGAGCGTGCTCGCCGACGTGATCCCGGACAGCATCACCGCGAAGGCGACCATGAACGTCACGAACGGCTTGCGGAACGCCTTGTTGGCGTAGAGCGCCGCGCCGGCCGCCTGCGGGTACTTCGTCACGAGCTCCGCGTAGGCGCCCGCCGTGAACGCCGCGAGGAGCCCGGCGAGCAGGAACGACGTCCAGATCGCGCCGCCGACCCGCCCGCCGACCTCGCCGACGAGCGCGTAGATGCCCGCCCCCAGCATGTCGCCGATGACGAACAGCAGCAGCATGTTCCGGGAGATCACCCGCTTGAGCGCGGGCGGGTCCTCCTCCCGCGGTCGTGGCTGGCCGGGGAAGGGAACGCTCGTGCTCGTCATGGCGCGGCGCTTACCCGGAGAAGCGGGTCAGCCCACGCCCGGCCGGTACCTTCGAGGCGTGGCACGGACCGGCGCTCCCCGGGGACACGTGCGCCGCGCGCTCAACGCGGCGATGACCGCCGCCCTCCGCCGGGGCCTCGGGCCGCCCCACGTCGCGCTCCTGGAGACGCGCGGGCGCCGGACGGGCACGGTGCGCACCACGCCGGTCTCGCTCGTCGAGGGCGACGACGGGCGCTTCCTCGTCTCGCCGTACGGCACGCCCGCCTGGGTCCTCAACGCGCGGGCTGCGGGCGAGGTCACGCTCCGCAAGGGCCGGCGCGCCGAGACGCTCGCGATCACCGAGCTCGACGCCCCGGCCGCCGCGCCGGTCCTGCGGCGCTACGTCGCGCAGGAGCGCATCGTGCGTCCCTGGTTCGACGCGAAGCCCGAGGACGCGGACGAGGCGTTCGCGGCCGAGGCCGAGCGCCACCCCGTGTTCCGCCTCGCCTAGCCCCCGCGCTCCGCCAGCTTGAGCAGGTCGACCACGTACTCGCAGTAGGTGATGGCGTCGCTCGTCGTGTACCGGCTCTTGGCCAGGACGATCTCCGGCGCGGCGCCCTCGCCGAACGTCACGGTGACCCCCTGCGCGTCCGGCCACGGCGCCCTCGGCATGCCCTGGCCGGGCTGGCGGCCGCCGTCGACCTTCAGCTCGCCGAACGAGGGCGGCTCGAAGATGAGGTCCGGCCGCTCGCGCACGAGCGCGACGTAGGCCTCCGCCGACAGCCGGACGCTGGCGGCGTTGTCGCCCTCGTCGAGCTTGCGCTCGGCGTCGGCGAGGATCGCCTGGACGTCGGCGCTCACACGGAGCTCGCGATCGGGTGCTGGACGCCGTCGAGCTGCTCCTCGCGCCAGCGCTGCTGCAGGTGGTGGCGCTCCTTGAACTCGGGCATGACCTCCTTCGCGAACAGCTCGAGCGACTCCATGATGTCCTCGTGGCGCCGGTCGCCGCACTGCGACAGGAACAGCAGGACGTCGACGTGGGCGGCCTCGTAGGCGCGGATGTTCTCCCGGATGTAGGCCGGCGAGCCCATGAACATCCCGCGGCGGCCCATCCGGTACAGCGCCCTGGCGCTCTCGTCCTCCGGCTCGAGCGCGACGGCGGTGTCCTGCGCCTCGAGCGTCGCCGTGGCGGCGTCCTGCTTGCGCCGGAAGTCGCGGTAGATGTTGTCGCGGCCCGGGTTGAGGTGCCCGTGCATCCAGCCGAAGACGTAGCCGAAGTACTGCGCGCCGCGCAGGCCCTTCTCCACGGCCTCCTCGTCGGTCGGCGCGCAGAGCATGTTGCCGAGCGTCATGAGCGCCGGGTTGATCGTCTTGCCCAGCGGCCGGCGGCAGGCGCGGATGAGCTCGTAGTAGCGCAGCACGCGCTCCTCGGCCTCCTCGGGCGTCTCGAACCCGAAGCCCATCGCGCCGATGCCCATGCGCGCCGCGAGCATGACCGTCTCCCTGCGCGACGCCGCGACCCAGACCGGCGGGTGGGGGCGCTGCAGCGGCTTGGGGACGATGTTGCGCTCGGGCATCGAGAAGTGCACGCCCTCGTAGCCCGGGTACGGGTGCGTGTCCATCATCCGCAGGCACTCGCGCGTGGCCTCCTCCCACGCCTCCTTCTTGTCGGCGCGCGCGACGCCGAAGCCGCCGATCTCGGTCTCCGTCGCGCCCTCGCCGGTGCCGAACTCGACGCGCCCGCCGGAGATGATGTCCAGGCTTGCGACGCGCTCGGCGACGCGCGCCGGGTGGTTGATCGCAGGCGGCATCTGGATGATCCCGTGGCCGAGGCGGATCTGCTTCGTCCGCGCCGCGGCGGCCGCGAGGACGACCTCGGGCGCGGCGCTGTGGCAGTACTCCTCGAGGAAGTGGTGCTCCGTGAGGAACACGTAGTCGAACCCGAGCCGGTCCGCGTGCTCGATCTGCTCGAGGGCCTGGGCGAAGATCCGCGCCTCGTCGTCAGGTCCCCACGTCTCCGCGTCGTACGGCCGCGGCGTCTGCAGCTGGAACTGGATGCCGAATTTCACCCGCGGGTTCTATCAGCGCACGCCGAAGCCCTCACCGCTCGTTATTCGGCCGATGTCGTTCGACAGGCCGATGACGAACAGCAGGGCGACGAGCATGATCCCGATGACGCTCGCGCGTTCGAGCACCGAGAACGGGATCGGGCGGCCGCGGATCTTCTCGGCGATCGCCCAGAAGATGTGGCCGCCGTCCAGCGGGAGGAACGGGAACAGGTTGATGATGCCGAGCGACAGCGAGATGAGCGCGAGGATCCGGATCGCCTGCGTCGTGTCGAAGTCGAAGGACTGCCGCGTCGCCTCGTAGGAGCCGACGACCCCGGACACGTCCTTGCGCGCCTCGGAGGAGACGAAGATCTTCGCCAGGCGATCGACGGTGAGCGTCGTGACGTTCCACATCGACGACACGCTGAGATCGGCGGCCTCCACCGGCCCGACCGGGCGTGTGGAGTCCACGCCGAACGCGAAGCCCAGGCGCATCCGCTTGAGCTTCGAGTCGTAGAAGCCTCGGACCGGGATCGGCACCCGCTCGCCGTCCCGCAGGACGACGACGTTCGTGGGCTCCGCGGCGCGGCACCCGTCCGTCGTGGCGCCGCCGGCGCACTTCTGCTTGGCGACCGCCTCGGTGAGCGCGGTCAGGCGATCCGAGATGACGTCGTTCGTCTGGTTCGGCGCGTAGCCGGGCGCCCCGTCGATGGACAGGATGAGGTCGCCCGGCCGCAGGACCTGCGCGGCAGGGCTGCCGGCCTCGACGCTGCGCACGCCGATGTCGGTGCGCTGCACGCCGTCCGCCCAGAACAGGCCCCACAGGATCAGGAACGCGAGGGCGATGTTCACGGCGGGCCCGGCGCCGATGACCACGATGCGCTTCCACACGGGCTGGCGGTAGTACGCGCGAGGAGCCACCTCCGGCGGCAGCTCCTCGTTGGGGTTCATCCCGGTGATCTTCACGTAGCCGCCCAGCGGCACCGCGCCGACGGCGTACTCCGTCTCCCCGCGGCGGATCTTCGCGATGAGCGGCGGGAAGAACAGCGAGAAGCGCTCGACGCGCATCCCGACCGCCTTCGCGGCCGTGAAGTGCCCGAGCTCGTGCAGGACGACGAGCGCCGCGAACCCGGCGAACGCCAGCAGTGCGGCGGTCATCGGGCCGGCGCCGCCTCGACCAGCTCGCCCGCGACGACGCGCGCCTCGCGGTCAGCCTCGTAGAGCGACTCGAAGGCGTGGACCGGCTCCGCCGGGAGCTCCTCGAGCGTGCGCTCGATGACCTCGGCGATGCCCGTGAACGCCAGGCGGCCGGACAGGAACGCGTGGACGGCGACCTCGTTGGCGGCGTTCAGCGCGCACGGCGCCGTGCCGCCCGCCTTGGCGGCGGCCCGCGCGAGCCCGAGGCACGGGAACGCCTCGTGGTCGACCGGCTCGAAGTCCAGCCGGCCCGCCGTCACGAGATCGAGCGGCCTCGCGGGGACGTCCTCGCTCGTGCCGCCGTGCAGGGCATAGGAGATCGCCACGCGCATGTCCGTCGGGCCGAGGTGCGCGAGCGCCGCGCCGTCGGGCAGCCGCACGAGGCCGTGGACGATCGACTGCGGGTGCACGACGACGTCGATGTCCTCGTAGCGCACGCCGAAGAGGTGGTGGGCCTCGATGACCTCGAGGCCCTTGTTCATGAGCGTCGCGGAGTCGATGGAGATCTTGCCGCCCATGGCCCACGTCGGGTGCGCGAGCGCCTCCTCCACCGTCACGGACTGCAGCGACGCCCGCGAGCGCCCGCGGAACGGGCCGCCGGACGCGGTGATCGTGAGCCCCGTCGCGGTGCCCACCGGAAGTCCGGCCAGCAGCTGGTGCAGCGCGGCGTGCTCGGAGTCCACGGGCAGGATCCGCGCCCCGGTCGCCTCCGCGAGCTGGGTCACGAGCTCGCCGCCGACGACGAGGGACTCCTTGTTGGCCAGGGCGAGGTCGATCCCCTCGCCGAGCGTCGCGACGGTGGGCCCGAGGCCCGCCGAGCCGACGAGCGCGTTGAGGACGAGGTCGGCCCCGGACTCGATGACGAGCCGGACGAGCCCCTCCGGCCCGGTGAGCACCTCGCCGTCGGTCCACGCCTCGGCGGCCCGCGCCCCCGCGTCCACGTCGGCGAGGGCGATGCGGTCCACGCCGGTGCGCTCGGCCTGGGCGACGAGGCCCTCCCAGGAGCGCTCGGCGCTCAGGCCGACGAGCTCGAGGTCCTCGGACCGCTCGACGACGTCGAGCGCCTGGGTCCCGATGGACCCGGTCGACCCGAGAACGAGAAGGCGGCGAGCGGACACCGCCATCAGGGTAGAGGGGGGCCCGCCTCCCGCGGCATTACGGCCCCGTCACGATCCTCGAAGACCGGCCGCGGTCGCCACCCCTCAGAGCAGGGCCCTCCACACCCAGTACCCGACCACGACGGCGAACAGCAGCGCGTCGAGCCGGTCCAGCGCCCCGCCGTGCGCGCCGAACATCCGGCCGGTGTCCTTGATCCCCGCATCGCGCTTGATGTAGCTCTCGAAGAGGTCGCCGACCGGCCCCGCGAGCGACACGCCGACGCCGAGCAGGAGGGCGTCCGTGCCGCCCAGCCAGTCCTGGTAGGTCCCGGTGAGCCAGACGCCGAGCACGCCGACGACGATCCCGATGCCCAGCCCCTCCCACGTCTTCGAGGGCGACACCCGCGGCGCGAGGGGCGTCGCGCCGAACGTGCGCCCGCCGAAGTAGGCGCCGATGTCGCACGCGACGGTCCCAACGAGGACGCAGGCGACGATGCCGCCGCCGTGCGGCAGGTCGCGCAGCAGCACGGCGTGCGCGATGGCGATGCCGATCCACGCCACGCCGAGCACGCAGAACGCCAGCCCGGGCCCAGTGGCCCGCGGCGTGGCCAGCGTCACGGCGAACAGCACGGGGAAGAACGCGACGAACGCCAGCATCACGGTGTCCATGTCGCCGAGCTGCGCGGCGACGACCAGGCCGATCACGCCCAGGAACCCCGCGAGCTTCGGCGGCCCCGTGTGGTCGTAGAGCGTCAGCAGCTCGTGCATGCAGATGAGCCCGAGCAGCCCGACCCCGGCGGCGAACCACCCGCCGCCCGCCACGACGATCGCGATCGCGAACGCGACCGCGGGCACGCCGAAGACGATCCGCGACCCGAGGTCCGAGCCGCCCATCAGCGGCCGCCGAACCGCCGCCGGCGCTCGCCGTACTCCGCCAGCGCCGCCTCGAACGCCGCGCGATCGAAGTCCGGCCACAGCTCGTCGCGGAAGACCAGCTCGGAGTACGCCGACTGCCACATGAGGTAGTTGCTGAGACGGCGCTCGCCGCTCGTTCGGATGATGAGATCCGGGTCGTGCATCTCGGGCGCGTAGAGCAGGCTGCGGAACGCTTCCTCGCCCCCGCCCTCGTAGCGCACCGCCGCGTCGAGGATCTCCGCGCGCCCGCCGTAGTTGAAGGCGACGAACAGCGTGATGCGATCGTTGGCGGCGGTCGTCTCCTCCGCCCAGTCCATCTGCTTGGCGAGCTTCTTGGAGACGCCCTCGCGGCGACCGATGAACCGCATCCGGACGCCCTGCTCGTGCAGCTCGGGCGTCTCGTCCACGATGCGCTCGCTGAACAGGCGCATGAGCGCGGTGACCTCGGCGCGCGACCGCGACCAGTTCTCGGTCGAGAACGAGTAGACGGTCAGCTCCCGGATGCCCAGCTCGACCGCGTCGCGGAGGCGGGCCTTGACGACGTCGGCACCGGCCTGGTGGCCGGCCGCGACCGACTTGCCGTGGGCCTTGGCCCAGCGGCCGTTGCCGTCCGTGATGATCGCGACGTAGCGCGGGGAGGAGTCCGCCACGACGACGTCAGACTTCGAGGATCTCTGCTTCCTTGCCCTTCAGGAGGCCATCGAGCTCGGCGATCCTGTCGTCCGTGAGCTTCTGGAGCTCCACCTCGGCGCGGTGCTCGTCGTCGGCGCCGACCTCGCCCTCGTCCCGGAGCTCGCGGAGGTCGTGCATGATGTCGCGCCGCACGTTGCGGATCGCGACGCGGCCCTCCTCGGCGATCGCCCGGACCATCTTCACGAGCTCCTTGCGGCGCTCCTCGGTCAGCTCGGGGATCACGAGGCGCACGATGTTGCCGTCGTTGGAGGGCGCCAGGCCCAGCTGCGCGTCGACGATGCCCTTCTCGATCGCCTTCATCGAGGACTTGTCGAACGGCTGGATCGTGAGCATCCGCGCCTCGGGGACGTTGATGGTCGCGAGCTGCTTCAGCGGGGTCATCGCGCCGTAGTAGTCGACGGTCACGCGATCGAGCAGCTGGGGGCTCGCGCGGCCGGTCCGGACGGACCCGAACTCGCCCTGCGTGGCCTGCACCGAGCGTCCCATGCGATCACGGGCATCGGCGATCAGCTCGTCGGTCAGCTCACTCATGTGGTCGTCTCCACCAGTGTCCCCACCCGCTCGCCGGACACTATCCGGTCGATGTTCTGCTCGTCATCCATGTTGAAGACGTAGATCGGGAGGCGGTTCTCCATGCACAGGGTGAGCGCCGTCGAGTCCATGACCCGCAGCTGGCGCTGCAGCGCGTCCATGTGCGTGATCTCCGGGATGAAGATCGCGTCGGGGTCCGTGCGCGGGTCGGCGCTGTAGACGCCCTCCACCCCGTTCTTCGCCATGAGCATCGCCTCGGCGTGGATCTCCACGGCGCGCAGCGCGGCGGCGGTGTCCGTCGTGAAGAACGGGTTGCCGGTCCCCGCCGCGAAGATCACGACGCGCCCCTTCTCGAGGTGGCGCATCGCGCGGCGGCGGATGTACGGCTCGGCGACCTCGGCGATCGTCAGCGCGGACTGCACGCGCACCGGGACGCCCATCTTCTCGAGGGCGTCCTGGATCGGCAGCGCGTTGAGGACCGTCGCGAGCATGCCCATGTAGTCGCCGGTCGCGCGGTCCATCCCGCCGGCCGCTCCCTGCAGCCCCCGGTAGATGTTCCCGGCGCCGACGACGACCGCCAGCTCGACGCCGCGCGCGTGCACGGCGCCGATCTGCCCGGCGATCGCCTCCACGCGCTCCGGATCGAGGCCGTGGTCACGGCTGCCCATCAGCGCCTCGCCGGACAGCTTCAGGAGGATCCGGCTGAACGCTGGCGCGTGCTCAGGGTCGTCGGCCATCCTCGGGTCGGCTCAGGCCTCGCCGACACCGAAGCGCGCGAAGCGCCGGATGACGACGTTCTCGCCCGTGCGCGCGGACAGCTCCGTCCGCAGCTGCTCGATGGTCTTGTTCTCGTACTTCTCGCCGTTGACGTGGACCTGCTTGAGGAGGACGACCTCCTCGAGCCACTTGGAGACCTTGCCGCTCGCCGCGCGCTCGCGCGCGTGCTCGGGCACGTTGGTCATCTGGCTGGCGGCGATGCGCAGCTCCTCGGCGCGGACGTCCTCGGGGACCTCCTCCTCGGAGACCCAGCGCGTCGACGGGCTGGCGGCGATGTGCAGCGCGATGTCGCGGGCGAACGCCGTGAAGTCGTCGTTCTTGGCGACGAAGTCGGTGTTGCAGTCGACCTCGACCAGCACGCCGACCTTGCCGTTGGCGTGGATGTAGGACTGCACGGTGCCCTCGGTGGCCTCGCGGCCGCCGAGCTTGGCGGCGCCGGCGATGCCCTTCTCGCGCAGGTAGGTGACGGCTCCGTCGACGTCGCCGCCGGTCTCCTGCAGCGCCTTCTTGCAGTCCATCATCCCCGCGCCGGTGAGGTCGCGCAGGGCCTTGACGTCCTTTGCGGAGATCGTGGGGGTGCTCACGGTGTGCTCTCTCTAGCTCTCGGTGGTCTCTGCCGCAGGCTCGGCCGCTGCGGGCTCGGCCGCTGCGGGCTCGGCCGCGGTCTCGGCGGGCGGCGGCGTGGCGGGATCGGGGGTGAGGTCCTCGGCGGGCGGCGCCGGGTGCGGCGAGTCGCCCTTGCGGTTGTCGCGCGCGACCGGTGCGACCTCGCTGTCGGCCTTCTGCGGCACGACCGGGTCGACCTGCGGCTGGCCGCCCTCGGCGACCGCCTCGGCGACCTCCGCATCGGCGACGGCGCGGTCGCCCTCGCCCTCCGACTGCGTCAGAGCCGCCTGGCGCTCGGCCTCCTCGGCCTCGCGCTTGGCCTGCTCCTCGGCCTCGCGCTTCGCGCGCTCCTCGGCCTCGGCGCGGGCTCGCTCCTCGGCCTCGCGGCGGGCGCGGTCCTCCTCCTCGCGGAAGAGGCTCTGCCCCTCCTTCACGACGTCGCCGATCGCATGCGCGATGACCGCGCAGGAGCGGATGGCGTCGTCGTTGCCCGGGATGACGAACTCGACGCCGTCCGGGTCGCAGTTCGTGTCGACCAGGCCGATGATCGGGATGCGCAGGCGCTGGGCCTCGCGCACGGCGATCGCCTCGGTCTTGAGGTCGATGATGAAGATCGCGTCCGGCGGGCGCTGCATGTTCTTCACGCCGCCGAGGTTCGCGCGCAGCTTCGCCAGGTCGGCCTCGGCCGACAGGCGCTCGCGGGTGGGCAGCAGCGCCAGCTGGCCCTCCTTCTCGTAGCGCTCGAGGTCGTGCAGGCGCTTGATCCGCAGGCTGATCGTCTGGAAGTTCGTCAGCAGCCCACCGAGCCAGCGGTGGTTGACGAAGGGCATGCCCGCCTCGGTGGCCACCTCGGCCACGGCGTCGCGGGCCTGCTTCTTCGTCCCGACGAACAGGACGGTGCCACCGCGGTGGCTGAGCGCGGACGCGAACTCCTGCGCGTTGTGCAGGAGCTCGTTCGTCTTCAGCAGGTCGATGAGGTAGATGCCGCCTGCCTCACCGTGGATGAAGCGGCGCATCTTGGGGTTCCAACGGCGCGTCTGGTGACCGAAGTGGACTCCGGCCTCCAGCAGCTCCTTGATGCCGACGTCGGCCATGGGTGCTGCTCCCTTGAGTGGTGTAGTGCGATTCCCGCGGGGGCAGAGCCGGTCCCGGCGTCGTTGCGCCGGTCAGGGTCCAGCTCGTCCCGGACCCACGGGGTAGGTAACAGGAACCAGTCACGCCCAGGCTTCGGTACGTCGCAGAGCGACGAACTGACGGCCTACGCGACGTCGAGCACCCGCTCGTCGCGCGGCGGACGCAGCCACACGATCTCGCCCGGGGCGAGGTCGAGGCGGTGGGCCTCGTCGCGCGTGAGCTGCACGCTCACGGACTCCTCGCCGTCGATGCGCAGCTCGGCGCGGACCTCGAACCCGAGATGCACCACGCGGGTCACGAGCGCCTGCACGCCGCCGTCGACGGGCGCGCTGTCGACGAAGATGTCGTGCGGGCGCACGAAGCGCTCGCCCAGCCGGCTCACCGGGCCCAGGAAGCCCATGACGAACTGGTTCGCCGGGGCGTCGTAGAGCTCGCGCGGATGACCGACCTGCTCGATGCGCCCGTCGTTCATGACGACGATGCGGTCGGCGACCGACATCGCCTCCTCCTGGTCGTGCGTGACGAGGATCGTCGTGACCGGGACGCGCTCGTGCAGGACGCGCAGCCACTCCCGGAGCTCCGTGCGGACCTTCGCGTCCAGCGCGCCGAAGGGCTCGTCCAGCAGCAGCACGCGCGGCTCGACCGCGAGCGCGCGGGCGAGCGCCATGCGCTGGCGCTGGCCGCCGGAGAGCTGGTTCGGGTAGCGGTCCTGGTAGCCGGAGAGCCCGACGATGCCGAGCAGCTCGTCGACCTTGGCCCCGACCTGCGCCTTGGGCAGCTTGCGCACGGTGAGCCCGAACGCGACGTTGTCGCGCACGGTCATGTGCTTGAACGCGGCGTAGTGCTGGAAGACGAAGCCGATGCCCCGTCGCTGCGGGGGCACGCCCGTCGCGTCCTGCCCGTCGATCTCGACGGTGCCGCTGTCGGGACCCTCCAGCCCGGCGATGACGCGCAGCAGCGTGGACTTGCCGGAGCCGGAGGGACCGAGCAGCGCCGTCAGCGACCCATCCGGCACCTCGAGGGAGATGCCGTCGAGCGCCGCGAACGTTCCGAAGTGCTTGGTGACGTCGCGAACGGTGATCACGAGTCGTGTTCCTCTCGCCGCGGGTTGATCCTGGTCATGAGGAGGAGCGTGAGCAGCGCGATCACGGCCAGAAGGGTGGATGCTGCGTAGGCGCCCGCGAGGTCGAAGTTCTCGAAGCGCTGCTGCACGAGCAGCGTCAGCGTCATGGTCTCGCCGGCGACGCGCCCGGAGACCACGCTCACCGCGCCGAACTCGCCGATCGCGCGGGCGACCGACAGCACGATGCCGTAGGCCAGACCCCAGCGGATCGCCGGGAACGTGATCCGCCGGAACGTCGTCCATCCGCCCGCGCCGAGCGTCGAGGCCGCCTGCTCCTGCTCGTCGCCGATCTCGCGCAACACGGGCGTCACCTCTCGGGCGACGAACGGGAGCGACACGAAGATCGTGGCGAGGACGATGCCGGGGACCGAGAAGATGATCTGGATGCCGTGGTCGGCGAGCCAGGGGCCGAACCAGCCGGTGCGTCCGTAGAGCAGGACGAGCGACAGGCCGATGACGACGGGCGAGATCGCGAAGGGCAGGTCGAGCAGCCCGTTGAGCAGCGCCTTGCCGCGGAAGCGCCCCCGCGCCAGCGCGAGCGCCATGAGCACGCCGACGATCGCGTTGAGCGGCACCGCGATGGCGGTCACCTCGATCGTGAGCCAGAACGCCGACACCGCGGCGGGCGTCGTGATCGAGTCGATGACGGCTCCGACCCCGTGCTCGAACGTGCGGTAGAAGACCAGTCCGACCGGCGCGAGCAGCAGCAGCAGGAACCAGCCCAGGGCGACGACGCGAAGCCCGATCCGCCAGCGGCGCTCAACGATCATGGCGCGCCCCCCAGCGTCCCAGGCCGCGGATCCCCAGGAGCACGGCCAGCGAGATCGCGAGCAGGACCGTGGACACCGCGGCCGCGCTGATCGGCGCGTCGCTCTCGATGAGCTTGAAGGCGTACACCGAGGAGACCTGCGTCTCGAAGGGGATGTTGCCCGAGATGAGGATGACCGAGCCGAACTCCCCCACCGCGCGGGCGAACGCGAGCGCGGCGCCGCTGAGCAGCGCCGGCACGAGGTTCGGCAGGATGATCCGACGGAAGACCGTCCCGTTCGACGCGCCGAGCGACAGCGCGGCCTGCTCCATCTCACGGTCGATCTCGATGAGGACCGGCTGCACGGCGCGGACCACGAACGGCATCGTCACGAACAGGAGCGCCAGCAGCACCGCGAACTGCGTGAACGCGACGTTGACGCCGATCGGGCTCCTGGGTCCGTAGAGCGCGAGCAGCGTCAGGCCGGCGACGATCGTCGGCAGGGCGAAGGGCAGGTCGACGAAGGCGTTGACGAGCCCCTTGCCCCGGAAGCGGTCGCGCACGAGGACCCAGGCCAGCAGCGTCCCCATCACGGCGTTGACCGCCGCCGCGACGATCGACACGCCCACCGTGAACGTCAGCGCCGACACGGCCTGCCGGTTGCTCACGGCGTCCCAGAACGTGCCCAGGCCGCCGTCGAACGACCGCGCGACGACGGCCGAGAGCGGCAGCAGCACGATGATGCTGAGCCACAGGGTCCCGATGCCGAGGCCGAGCATGCCCGTGGGCAGCCTGGCCCGGCGTCGCGACGCCGCCGAGGTGGGGAGCGCCGTGGCGCTCACTTGGCGGTGGACACCCCCGCCTCCTCCTCGATCTTCGCGATCGAGCCCTTCTCCGGGTCGAACATCTCGTCGTTGACCTTCGACCAGCCGCCGAGGTCCTCGATCGTGAACAGGCCCGACGGGGTGGGGAACTCGCTCTCGTGCTTGGCGAGCACCGCCTCGTTCACCGGCCGGTAGCCCCAGCTCGCGAAGCGCTCCTGCGCCGGGTCCGACAGGACGTAGTCGAGGAACTGCTTGGCCTGCTCCGGCGCGTCCTTGGTCGTCGCGATGTCGATGTTGATCTTGATCGTGTCGTCCGGGATGACGTAGTCGAGGTCCTCGCCCTTCTTGTTGGCGGTCGTCGCCTCGTACTCGTAGGAGAGGAGGACGTCCGCGTCACCCGAGGTGAAGTTCTGCAGGGCCTCGCGGCCGGACTTGTCCTGCACCTTCACGTGCTCCGTGAGCAGCTTGCGCACGTAGGCCAGACCCGCCTCGGGGTCCTTGCCGCCGTCGGCGGCCTGCCCGTAGGCGGCGAGCAGGTTCCACTTCGCGGCACCCGACGTGAACGGGTTGGGCGTGAGGACCTTGACGCCCGGCTTGAGCAGGTCGTCCCACGTCTTGATGTTCTTGGGGTTGCCCTTGCGGACGACGAACGTCACGACCGACGTGGTCACGAGGCCCTTGTTGGGGCCCGCGTTCCAGTCGTCGGCGACGAGGCCGGCCTTCACCAACCGCGTCATGTCGGGCTCGGTGGAGAACGTCACGACGTCGGCCTTCTGGCCTGCTTCGACCGCGCGGCTCTGGTCGCCGGACGCGCCGTAGGACCCCTTGATCTCGGTGCCCTTGCCCTCCGCGGTCTTCTGGAAGTCGGGGATGATCTGGTCGTAGACGACCTGGGGCGTCGAATACGCGACGAGGTTCAGCGTCGTCTCGGCGGAGCCGCTCGACCCTGCCGAGCTCGTGCTGCTGCCGCCCGTCTCGTCGGACGACCCACCGCACCCGGCGACACCCCCGAGAGCGAGCGCGAGCACGGCGGTGAGCATGGTCAACCTCTTCACGGCGTCCCCCAATTGGAAAGTCGGTAATGCAGACCGAGATTGGGGACAATAGCCGATAGGTAGCGTGCCGCGCCGGTGCGCCAGGACGCGAAGAGCCACGGTGGTGCGAGGGGAGCCATCATGCTCGGCGCCCTCGGCGTGGTCTTCGGCGACATCGGCACGAGCCCGCTCTACACCGTGCAGACGGTGTTCGACCCGGGCGATCCGCACCCGATCGCCGTCTCGGAGGCGACCGTCTTCGGGATCGTCTCGATGATCTTCTGGTCGGTGACGCTGGTCGTGACGGTCACCTACGTGCTGCTCGTGATGCGGGCCGACAACGACGGTGAGGGCGGGATCATGGCCCTGATCACCCTGCTGCGCCGCAACCGCGTCTCAGGGACGCGCCGCACGAAGATGATGCTCGCGGCGCTCGGGATCTTCGGCGCGTCGCTCTTCCTGGGAGACGGGATGATCACGCCTGCGATCTCCGTCCTGTCGGCTGTGGAGGGCGTCGAGGTCGCCTCGCCGTCGCTCGAGCACCTCGTCATCCCGATCGCCCTGGCCATCATCGTCGGCCTGTTCATGCTGCAACGCCTCGGGACGGCGACCGTCGGGCGCCTCTTCGGGCCGATCATGCTCCTCTGGTTCGCCGGCATCGCCGCGTGCGGCGTGAACGGCATCGCATCGCACCCGGCGATCCTCGAGGCGCTGTCGCCGACGTACGCGCTGGACTTCTTCTTCAACCACTTCTCGACCGCGTTCTTCGCGCTCGCGGCGGTCGTCCTCGCGTTCACGGGCGCGGAGGCGCTCTACGCCGACATGGGCCACTTCGGCCGCGCGCCGATCAGGCGCGACTGGCTCCTGCTCGTCTTTCCCGCCTGCATGCTGAGCTACCTCGGCCAGGGCGCGCTGATCCTGGAGAACCCGAAGAGCATCTCGAACCCGTTCTTCCTCCTCGTCCCCGACTGGGCGCAATGGCCGATGGTGTTCATCGCCGCGGCCGCGGCGGTCATCGCCTCGCAGGCGGTGGTGACCGGCGCGTTCTCCGTCGCGCACCAGGCGATGTCGCTCGGCTACCTCCCGCGGCTGCGGATCGTGCACACGTCGGCGAAGGCGATGGGGCAGATCTACGTCCCGGCGATCAACTGGCTGCTGCTGGCGTCCGTGATCACGCTGGTCCTGACGTTCAAGAGCTCGGTCGCGCTCGCGTTCGCCTACGGCACCGGGGTCACGGCGACGATCACGATCACGACGCTGCTGTTCCTCTACGTGGCCGCGCGGCGCTGGAACGTGCCGCGCTGGCTCGTGATCGCCGGCGGCGGGACGATCCTGTCGATCGAGGTGCTGTTCCTCGCCGCGAACCTGACGAAGATCGGCCACGGCGCCTGGCTGCCGCTCCTCATCGGCCTCGTCGCCTTCACCGTGATGACGACGTGGCAGAAGGGCCGCGCGATCGTCGCCCAGCGCCGCGAGCACGAGGAGGGGTCGCTGCGGACGTTCATCGACGAGCTCCACACGCGCGAGCTGCCGGTCGAGCGCGTGCCGGGAACGGCGGTGTTCCTCAACCGCACGAAGGTGACGACGCCGCTGGCGATGCGCGAGATCGTCGAGCACCTGCACGCGCTCAGCGAGCACGTCGTGATCCTCTCGATCGACGTCCTCCCCGTGCCGCACGTCCCGCCGGAGGAGCGCCTGGTCATCGACGACCTCGGCTACCGGGACGACGGCATCAGCCACGTCGGCGCGCGGTTCGGCTACATGGACGCGCAGAAGGTCCCGGCGGTGCTGGCCCTGATCGACCCGGAGGAGCTCGAGTTCTCCATCGACGAGGGCGACACCTCCTTCTACCTCTCGGCGGTCGACCTGGTCCGAGGCGACGAGCCCGGGTTCAACCGGTGGCGGCGGGGCCTGTTCCTGGCGACGTCGCGGCTGACGTCCGACGCGGCCGAGTACTTCCACCTCCCGCGCGAGAAGACCGTGATCGTGGGGTCGAGGATCGAGGTCTAGGCACGGGCTTCGCGCTTATGCTGGACGAGCCCGTCGCAGAGCGACGGTCTCGTGGCCTACCCGAGCGCGTCGGGCCGAGATCCTGCGGCAGCGGCGACGTCAGATCGATCCGCTCGCCGGTGACCGGGTGGGTGAACGCCAGGCGCCCGGCGTGCAGGAACTGGCGCTCGAGGTCCAGGATCCCGGCGTGGCCGTACTCCGGATCGCCCGCGACGGGGTGGCCGATCGCCAGCAGGTGCACGCGGATCTGGTGGGTGCGGCCGGTCTCCAGCCGCACGCGCAGCAGCGTGAACGCGGGCAGCGCCTCGGTGATCTCGAAGTGCGTCACCGCCGCCCGCGGGTTGTCGGTGTCCGTCGAGTGCCGCGTGCGGACGCGCCGGTCGCGGCCGATCGGGGCGTCGATCGTGCCGGTCAGCGCGGGCGGGCGCCCCTCGACCAGCGCGACGTACTCGCGGTCGATGTCGCGCGCCTGCAGCGCCGCCTGCAGCGCGCGCAGCACGGCGTCGCTCTTGGCGACGACGAGCAGGCCGCTCGTGTCGCGGTCCAGGCGGTGCACGACGCCGGGGCGCATCGCGTCGCCGCCGGCGGCCCTGCCGGCGAGCGCCTGCACGAGCGTCCCGCTCTCGTGCCCCGCGGCGGGGTGCACGACGACGCCGGCGGGCTTGTCCACGACGAGCAGGTGCTCGTCCTCCCAGACGACCTCGTGCGGCGCGGGCGGGCCGTCGCCGAGCGCCATCGGCTCATGCGCGTCGGTGTCGTCGACGTCGAGGACCTCGCCGCCGCGGAGCTTGTGGCCCTTGCGGGCGGGCGTCCCGTCCACGAGCACCTGGCCCGCGGCGATCAGGCGCTGCGCGCGGGTGCGCGACCCCAGGTGCCCGGCGAGCAGCGCGTCGAGCCGCTCGCCCTCCTGCTCAGGCGCGACGTTGAGGCGCACCGCCGCGCTCCATGACCCACAGCAGCAGCAGGACGCCCAGCGTGACCGAGATGTCGGCGACGTTGAAGGCCGGCCAGAAGTCGAAGACCTTGATGAAGTCGACGACCGCGCCCTCGCGGATCCGGTCGATCACGTTGCCCAGCGCCCCGCCCAGCAGCATCCCGGTCGGGAGCCAGATGAGCGGCTTGCCGACGTGGCGGGAGAAGTACCAGAGCAGTCCGATCAGGGCCACGGCGACGATGATCCCGATGAGCGGGCCGGCGCCCTGCAGCGAGCTGAACGCGACGCCGGTGTTGCGGACGTTCACGAACCGGATGCCGAGGACGACGTCCTCGCTGCCGCCGCGCTCGATGCTCCCCTTGACGAGCGCCTTCGTGATCTGGTCGAGCGCGATCACCGCGATCGCGACCGCGACCATCCGCGCCCAGGCGCGATTGCCCATCAGCCGCGGATGATGCCGACGATGATGCCGCCGACGATCTGCAGCACGATGATCGCGACGATCGGGCTGAAGTCGAACGGGCCGAACTGCGGGATGACCTTCCGGAAGATCCGCAGGTAGGGCTCGCAGACGTCGCGCAGGAACGACAGCACCGCGTCCGACCAGCGGTTGTACGGGACCCGGCCGCCGAACGCGAACACGAGGTTGGACAGGATGTAGACGAAGATGATGATCGTGTAGACGAGGATCACCGCGCTCACGAAGTCCGCGATGTCTCCGCGGGCCGTGGCGAGGACGATCACCGTCCACCGTCCAGCACGGCGTCCAGCGCGTCCGAGAACGCGGTCCGCACGTTGCCCCGCTCCAGCGCGTCCAGCCCACGCGCGGTGGAGCCGCCCGGAGACGTGACCTCCCGGCGGACCGCGAGCGTGTCCCCGCCCCGGTGCCCCAGCAGCGCCGCGGTGCCGCCCATCGTCCCGATGACGAGCTGGCGGGCGACCTCGGCGGGCAGGCCGCGGCGCACGCCGGCGTCGATCTGCGCCTCGGCGACCAGCGCGTAGTAGGCCGGCGCACAGCTCATGAGCCCCATCGCGGCGTCGATGAGCGACTCGTCGACGGTCACGACCGGCCCGACGCGGCCGAAGAGCTCCAGCACCGTCGCCTCGAAGTCGCGGTCGGCCTCGGGGTCGCGCGCGTGGCAGCAGACGCCGTTGGCCACCTCGACCGGGGTGCTGGGCAGCATCCGGACGACCGGGGTGCCGGGATAGGCCTGCTTGAGGCTCGCCAGCGGCGTCGCGCCCAGGATGGAGACGACGGCCTTCGCCTCGCCTCCGACGTCCTCGGCGACCGCCGACAGCCCGGCGGGCTTGTGGCAGAGCAGGACGAAGTCGGCGCGCTGCGCCAGCTCCGCGCTCGTCGCGACCGCCTCCCCGCCGACCTCGTCGGCGAGTGCCTCGGCGCGATCCGGCAGCAGATCCGTGCAGAGCACCGGCTGTCCCCATCCCCGGACGAGCGCCCGGGCCATGTTGCCGCTGCCGATGAGGCCGATCACGACTGGTTGAAGAAGCCCTTCTCGATGAGTCTCGCCCGCTCCTCGGCGGAGATCTCCACGTTGCGCGGGGTCAGCATGAACACCTTGTCGGCGATCCGCTGCATGCCGCCGTCGAGGGCGTAGGTGAGGCCGGAGGCGAAGTCGATCAGCCGCTTGGACAGATCGGTCTCCGTGCCCTGCAGGTTGAGGATGACCGGGATGCTGTCCTTGAACCGGTCGGCGACCTGCTGCGCGTCGTTGAAGCTCTTTGGGACCACGAGGTGCACGCGAACATCATTCGACCGCCCGTTGCGAGCTCCTACCGGGCGCAGCACGCTCGTCGCGCGTCCGCCGCCGTCGTCCTCGGAGAAGATGTCGTCGATCTCGTCGCGCCGGCGACGACCGGAGAGGCGGCGCACGTTCGGGCGCTCGCGGTAGCGATCCTCCAGTTCCGCCTCGGGCTCGGGCTCCGGGTCGTCGTCGTAACGCTCCTCGGCGAGGCCGAAGTAGACGAGCGAGCGGTGCCATGTGTCGCGGAAGGCCACGGGTGAAGGTTATCCCTCCTGCGCGAAATTCCTGCTAAGTGCCTGTGCGGAACAGGACGGAGCCCAGTCGGACGATCGTCGCGCCCTCCTCGACGGCCACCTCGAAGTCCTGTGTGGTGCCCATCGAGAGCTCGCGCAGGCCGTGCCCCTCCGCCAGCTCGCGCAGCGCAGAGAACCACCGTCGGCTGTCCCCCTCGAGCGGCGGCATCGTCATCAGGCCCACCGGCGCGATGGGGCAGCGCTCGAGGAACGCGCCCAGCTCGTCGGGGTCGATGCCGCTCTTGCCCTCCTCCCGGGCGACGTTGACCTCGACGAGGATCTCGAACCCGGGCGGCGCGAGGTCCAGGTGGCGCTCGAGGCGGCCCAGCACGGAGTCGCTGCCGACGGAGTGGATCCGCTGCACGAGCGGGAGGATCTGCGGGACCTTGCGGCTCTGCACGTGGCCGATGAAGTCCCAGGTGAAGCGATCGCCGTACTCGGCGTGCTTGGCCTGGAGGTCCTGCGCGCGGTTCTCGCCGACCCGCGTGACGCCGGCCTCGACGAGTGCGCCGAAGTCCTCGAGCGGGACGTACTTCGTCGCCGCGACGATCTCCACGTCGCCGGGATCCCGCCCCGCGCGCGCGGCCGCCGCGGCGATCCGCTCGCGCGCGGGTCCTAGGTCAGCCACGCGACGCCTCCCTGGCGGCCGGTCGTGCCGTGGTCCCGGCGGTGCGAGAAGAAGCGCGCATCGCACATCGTGCACAGCCCGCTGTCGTGGACCTCCTCGACGCCCGCAGCGCGCAGCCGGGCCGTCGCGACCGCCTTGAGGTCCACGTTGCGCCCGAGCATCGCCTCGGGGACGTCGGCGAACGCGTCGCGCACCTCGTCGCCGACCTCGTAGCAGCAGCCTCCGGCGCCGGGCCCGATGGCAGCGACGACCGGCCCGCCCGCCCCGAGGTCGCGCAGCGCGGCGACGCCCTCGTCGAGCACGCCGGCGGCGAGGCCGCGCCAGCCCGCGTGCACCATCGCGACCGCGCCCGGAGCGCTGAGGGCGACCGGAAGGCAGTCGGCCGTGAGGACCAGCGCCGCGACACCGGGGACGTTCGTGGCGATGCCGTCGGCCTGCGGTCGCTCGCCGTCGGGCAGGGTGCTCCGGCGCAGCACCTCGCGACCGTGGACCTGCGAGCAGCGCGCGAGGGCCGTGCCGTCGGCGAGCTCGCGCAGGCGGTCGTGGTTGGCCGCGACGGCCTCAGGGTCGTCCCCCGTGCGCTCGCCGAGGTTGAGTGACGCGAACGGTCCCTCCGACACACCGCCGTGGCGCGTCGTGAACAGCACGCGGGCGTCGCCCAGCCGCGCAGTCAGGTGGTCGCCGTCCCACTCGATCACACCGGCGATGCTAGGGCGACGGCGATCTGGTCCGCGGCGTCCTCGCCGACGCGCCCGTCCAGCAGCGCGTCCCGGACCGCCCGCAGGCGGGCGCCGAGCTCGGGACCGCGCGGCACCCCGGCGGCGATGAGGTCCTCGCCGGTGATCGCGAGCCGGCGATCGCGGTCCTGCGCGAGCCAGCGCCGCGCCTCGGGCGTCCCGGTCGCCGCGACCGCCTCGGCCGGGGCGGTGCCGAACGCGCGGTCCGCGACCGACGGCGGCGCGCCGGCGAGATCGACCGCGCGCAGCGCCGCCGCAGCGTCCAGCGTCCGCCGCCAGGCCGCCGTGAGCCCGACGTCGGGCACGTCGCGTCCGACGGTCGCCAGCACGGTGAGCGCCGGGTCGCCGGCGTCGCCGAGCACGCCGAGCGCCCGCTCGACCGCCGCGCGGTCCACCTCCAGCCAGGGCGCGAGGCCCAGCTCCACGGCGCTCTCCAGCGCGGCGACGGGGTCGGGCTCGGCGAGCGCGAGGCGCAGCTCGTTGCCGATCCGCGTGCTCGAGACGGTGGCGAGCGCGCCCGCGGCGACCGCCTCGCGGGCGAGCTCGCGCGTGCTCGTCTCGACGTCGAAGCCGAGCCGGGCGCGGTAGCGCGCGAGGCGCCAGAGGCGCGTCGGGTCGTCGAGGAACGACCGGTCGTGCAGCACGCGCAGCAACCCCGCCCGCAGGTCGTCCTGCGCACCCGGCGCCTCGCGGAGCCGCCCATCCCCCAGGTCCAGCGCGATGGCGTTCACCGTGAAGTCGCGGCGCCCGAGGTCCTCCTCGAGCCCGGCCGGGCGCACCTCGGGGAGCGCGCCGGGCGACCCGTAGCGCTCGGCGCGCGTCATCGCGACGTCGATGCGGCACGCGCCCGACTGCACCGTGGCGGTCCCGAAGCGCTCGTGCCGCAGCGGCAGGCCGCCGAGCGCGGTCAGCAGCGCCGTCGTGTCCCCCTCCACGGCGACGTCGAGCTCCGTCGGCGTCACGCCGCGCAGCAGGTCGCGGACCGCGCCGCCGACCAGGTGCACGCCGCCGCCGGCCGGCGCGGCGTCCAGCAGCGCGGCGCCACACGGCATGGCCCGCAGGGTGTCGCGCAGATCGGTCACCGGAAACGCACCATCTACCATCAGGTGGCCATGTCCCCCCGCCGCCGCAAGCGGCTGTGGTGGCTCGTGGCCGGCGCGGTGGTGGCTCTGCTCCTGGCCGGTGCCGCTGCCGCCGTGGTCGTCATGAGATCCGGAGAGGGCGACGTCTCCAACCCGGACGTCGCGTTCGAGGACACGACGGAGAGTGTCCCGGTCGCACCGGATCCCGTCGAGCCTCCGGTCGAGGAGCCGGGCGAGCCGGCGCGTCATCCGTCCGACGACGGCTTCAGCTGGCCGTTCTACGGCAACTCGAAGTCGCGGACGCACTACCTCCCGGTGCGGATCGCGCTGCGCCCGCCGTTCCGCGAGGCGTGGTCGGTCACCGGCCGGGTCCTGCTGGAGTTCACGCCCGTGATCTGCGGCCGGCGGCTGTTCCTGCTGAAGAACAACGGCGCGCTGTACGCGATCAGCCGCCTGGACGGTCGCGTGGCGTGGACGCGCAAGATGGGGTCGCTCGCGGCCGCGTCGCCCGCCTGCGACGGCGACACCGTGTACGTGACGCTGCTGCAGCGCTTCCGCGGCTCCAAGGGCGGGCGCGTGGCGGCGGTCGACGCGGTCGATGGCCGCACCCGCTGGTCGCGCAAGCTGCCCAGCCGGTCGGAGTCCTCCCCGGTCATCGACGCCGGACGTCTGTACTTCGGCTCCGAGGACGGCACGGTGTACTCGCTGCGCACGTCCGACGGCCAGGTGCGCTGGCGGACGAAGGCCGACGGGGCGGTCAAGGGCGCGCTGGCGCTCGCGGACGGCAAGCTGTTCTTCGGCGACTACGGCGGCAAGGTCCACGCGATCCGCCAGGCCGACGGCGGCAAGGTCTGGGAGAAGGGGTCCGGCGGCGGGGTCCTCGGCATCGGCGGCGGCAACTTCTACTCCTCCGCCGCGGTCGCCTACGGCCGCGTCTACATCGGGAGCACGAGCGGCGCCGTGTACTCGTTCTCGGCGAAGAACGGCGCGCTCGCCTGGCGCCACTCCACCGGCGGCTACGTCTATGCGTCGCCCGCCGTGGGCCCGGGTCCCGGTGGGAGGCCGACGGTGTTCATCGGCTCCTACGACGGCCGCTTCTACGCCCTCGACGCGAAGTCCGGCAGGTCGCGCTGGACGCGGCACCTGGGCCGCAAGATCTCGGGCTCGGCGAGCCTCATCGGCGATCTCGTCTTCGTCTCCGACCTCGGGACGAAGTCGTCGTGGGCGCTCGGCGCCGGGACGGGCGCGACGGTCTGGAAGACGGGCCGCGGCGCGTTCAACCCGGTGATCTCCGACGGGCGGCGCATCTACTTCAACGGCTACTCCTCCCTCTTCGCGCTCGACCCCGCGGGCATCCACTACGACCGGCGGAAGAAGCGGTGAGGGCGACCGTCCAGGACGTGCACGACCTCGCGGGCGCGCTCCCCGGCGTGACCGTCGAGAAGGAGCGCCGGATCTACCAGGTCGGGCGCAAGTCGTTCGTGTTCTTCCGCAACCCGCGCAAGGACGCCCTCGACCCCGACACGGGCGAGCGGCTGACCGACGTCATCGTGTTCTGGGTGGAGTCGCTGCAGGAGAAGGACGCGATGGTCCTCGACGAGTCCACGCCGTACTTCACCACCGACCACTTCGACGGCCATCCCTCCGTCCTCCTGCGTGCGTCGCGGCTCGGTGAGATCGAGCGCGACGAGCTCGAGGAGGTCATCACGAGCGCGTGGCTCGCGCAGGCGCCCAAGCGCCTGGCCAAGGCGTTCCTGGAGCGCTAGACGCGGACGGGGATGCCGGCGTCCGCGAGGTGGCGCTTCGCCTCGCCGACGGTGAACTGGCCGTAGTGGAAGATCGACGCCGCCAGCGCAGCGTCCGCACCGGCGCGCAGGGCGTCGGCGAGGTGCTCGAGGTTCCCGGCGCCGCCCGAGGCGATGACCGGGACGTCGACGGCGCCGCTCACCGCGGAGGTCAGGCCGAGGTCGTAGCCGTGCTCGGTGCCGTCGCGGTCCATGCTCGTCAGGAGGATCTCCCCCGCGCCGCGCCGGACGCCCTCGCGCGCCCACTCGAGCACGTCGCGGCCGGTCGGGGTGCGCCCGCCGGCGACGAAGACCTCCCAGCCGCCACCGGCCTTCGCCTTCGCGTCGATCGCCAGGACGACGCACTGCACCCCGAACACGTCGGCGAGCTCGTCGAGCAGCTCCGGCCGCGCGACGGCCGCCGAGTTGACCGACACCTTGTCCGCGCCGGCGTCGAGCACGCCCTGGGCGTCGGCGACCGAGCGGATCCCGCCGCCGATCGTGAAGGGGACGAACACGTCGTCGGCGGTGCGGCGCGCGAGGTCGACGATGGTGTCGCGCTTGCCCGACGTCGCGGTGATGTCGAGGAACACGACCTCGTCGGCCCCCTCCGCGTCGTACTTCGCGGCGAGCTCGACGGGGTCGCCCGCGTCGCGCAGGTCGACGAAGTTCGTGCCCTTGACGACGCGCCCGGCGTCGACGTCGAGGCACGGGATGACGCGCTTGAGGTGCATCCGCTAGTGCTCTTGGAGCGCGGCCTGCGCCTCGGCGACCGTGAAGCGCCCCTCGTAGAGCGCCTTGCCGCTGATGACGCCCGCGAGGTTCACCTGGCGCAGCTCGGCCAGCGCCTCGAGGTCGGCGAGCTGCCCGATGCCGCCGGAGTACAGGAAGCGCCCCCGCACGACCGCCGCGATGCGCTTGACCTCCTCGAGGTCGGGCCCCTCGAGCATCCCGTCGCGGTCGACGTTCGTGTAGATGAACTGCTTCACGCCGCGGTCCTGCAGCCGCCCGATGACGGCATCGGCGGGCATCTGCGTCGTGTGGGTCCAGCCGGCCGTGGCGATGAGGCCGCCGCGGGTGTCGACCGCGACGAGCACGCGGTCGCCGAAGGCGGCGACCACGTCGTCGAGGAAGTCGACGTCGGTGTACGCGGCCGTGCCGATGATCACGCGGTCGGCCCCCGCGCGCAATGCGTCGCGGACGGCCGGCAGCGAGCGCAGGCCGCCGCCGTACTGGACCGGGATGCCCAGCTCGCGCTTGATGCGCTCGAGGTGGTGCAGGCTGCGGGGCGCGCCGTGGCGGGCGCCGTCGAGGTCCACGACGTGCAGGAAGCGCGCGCCGGCGTCCATCCAGGAACGGGCGGCCTCCAAGGGGTCGTCCTCGTAGACGGTGACGTCGTCGAAGCTGCCCTGGCGAAGGCGCACGGCCTTGCCCTCTGAGATGTCGATCGCGGGGTAGAGGATCACGCGACCGGGGTTCTGGTTGCGATGTTCACGAAGTTGCGTAGGAGGGTCAGGCCGGCCGTCGAGGACTTCTCCGGGTGGCACTGGGCGCCGAAGATCCTGTCGCGGCCGACGAACGAGACGAACGGCGCACCGTACTCGCCGGTGCCGAGGACGATGTCCTCGTCCGCCGGGACGGGGACGTAGGAGTGCACGTGGTAGAAGGCCGTGCTCTCGCCGAGGTCGGCGATGAGCGGCGACGGGCGCCGCCAGGTCACGACGTTCCAGCCGATGTGCGGCAGCTTCAGCCCGCGCGCGTCGAGCCGCACGACCTCGCCGGGCAGGAGCCCGAGGCCGGTGGCGCCGCCGTGCTCGGGGGAGCGCTCGAAGAGCAGCTGCATCCCCAGGCACAGCCCGATCACCGGCACGCCCGCGGCCGCGCGCTCGCGCACGAGCTCGTCCAGGCCGGACGCGCGCAGTCGCCGCATCGCCTCCGGGAAGGCGCCGACGCCGGGCACCACGAGGCCGTCGGCCGCGGCGAGGACGTCGGGGTCGGAGGTGAGGCGCGGCTCGCCGCCGACGCGCTCGATGGCCTTCTCCACCGACCGGCGGTTGCCCATGCCGTAGTCGACGATCCCGATCACTCCGTCAGCGTCCCCTTCGTCGAAGGGACCCCCGTCTCCGTCGGATCGATGCTCGTCGCCACGCGCAGGGCCCGAGCGAACGCCTTGAACGCCCCCTCGATGAGGTGGTGGGCGTTCGTGCCGGTCTCCAGCGTGATGTGCAGCGTCAGCCGCGCGGTGCTGGCGACCGCGCGCATGAACTCCTCGGCGAGCTCGTGCTCGAACCCGCCGGTCACGCCGGGCGGGATCGCGACGCCCTCCCACACGAGCAGCGGGCGGCCCGAGATGTCCAGCGCGCACGACGCCCGCGCCTCGTCCATCGGGACGACGGCGTGGCCGTAGCGGGTGATCCCCCTGCGGTCGCCGAGCGCCTCGGTGAGCGCCTGGCCCAGCACGAGCCCGGTGTCCTCGACGGTGTGGTGCGACCCGGTGCCGAGGTCGCCGCGCACGTCGACGTCGAGATCCAGCCGCCCGTGGCGGGCGAGCAGGTCGAGCATGTGGTCGAAGAACCCGACGCCGGTGGTCCGGGTCCCGGCGCCCGTGCCGTCGAGCGCGAGCCCGAGGCGGATGTCGGTCTCCCCTGTCGTGCGGGTGATGTCGGCGGCGCGGGTCACGGGCGGGAATTCTCCACCACGTGCCCGGGCTTCGCCGGTCATTGGCAGGCGACTGCGTCGCCTGCCGGGTGCGCGCCTCCATCGACTCGGCGTGCACCGGCAGGCCCTCGGCCCGCGCCAGCGCGGCTCCGGCGACGGCGAGCGGCTCGACCGCGTCGTCGAGGTGCACCTGGCTCACGCGGCGGCGGAACACGCGCGGCGAGAGCCCCGACGCGAAGCGCGCAGCGCCGTTCGTCGGCAGGCAGTGGTTCGAGCCGGCGACGTAGTCGCCGAAGGCGGTCGCGCCCGCACGGCCCACGAAGATCGCGCCGGCGGCGCGCACGCGGGGCGCCAGGCGCTCGGCGGCCGGCCCGACGAGCTCGAGGTGCTCGGGCGCGAACGCCTCGGCGAAGGCCAGCGCCGCGTTCATCGACGGCGCGTCGGCGAGCGCGATGCCCGCCGGATCGGACGTCGGGCGGTCGGCCGCGAGCTCGGCGACCTGCTCGGCGACGGCGTCCAGCAGCGCGGGATCGTCGGACGTCGCCGCGACGACGGTCTCGGGCCCGTGCTCGCCCTGGGCGAGCAGGTCGAGGGCGATGAGCCGCGGGTCGGCGGTCCCGTCGGCGATGACGAGGACGTCGCTGGGGCCGTAGAACCCGTCGATCCCCACGCTCCCCGACACCTGGCGCTTGGCCTCCTGGCTGTAGAGGTTGCCGGGGCCGCAGATGACGTCGACGCGCCCGACCTCCTCCGTCCCGTAGGCGAGCGCCGCGACGGCGTGGGCGCCGCCCATCGCGTAGACCTCGGTGACGCCCAGCAGCGTCGCGGCGCCCCGGATGACCGGGTGCACGGGCGGCGGCGTGGCGACGCAGACCTCCTCGACGCCCGCGGCGCGGGCGGTGACGACGCCCATGACGAGCGTGGAGGGCAGCGGCACGCGCCCGCCGGGGACGTAGACGCCGGCGCGGCGGACCGGCACCTCGCGCAGCACGATCCGCTGGCCCTGCGGCAGCGTGACCTCCTGGTCGTCGCCGACCGCCGCAGTGGCGACGAACATGACGTTGGCGATCGCGGTGTGCAGGCCGGCCTCGACGTCGGCTGCCAGCGGCATCGCCAGCTCGTCGGCGGTCAGGCGCACCGGGCCGCCGTCGCCGCCGTCGTGCCGGGCGACGAGCTCGCGCAGCGCGGCGTCGCCCCCGTCGCGCACGGCCGTGACGAGCGCGGTCACCGCGTCGGCGACCGACGCGCCGCCCGGGGCCATCGCGCGCGCCTGCGCCGCCGCGGCCTCGGGGTCCTCGCCGACCGCGAGGCGTTCAACGCGCAACGCGCACCGCCTCGGCGTCGCGCAGCCGGTCGACGAGCGCATCGATGGCCTGCGCCTTGAGCTTGTAGGCGACCGGGTTGGCGATGAGCCGCGCGGTGGACAGGAAGATCTCCTCGCGCACGACGAGGCCGTTCTCGCGCAGCGTCGTCCCGGTCGCCGTGAGGTCGACGATCGCCTCGACGAGGCCGGTGAGCGGCGCGAGCTCGACCGATCCCTTGACCTCCACGATCTCGGCCTGACGACCGGTGCGCTCGAAGTAGTCGGCTGCCGTCTTCGGGTACTTCGTGGCGACGCGGATGACCCCGAGGCGCCGCAGGGCCTCCGCGGCCGGATCGGGCCCCGAGACGGTCGCCAGGACCATCGTGCACGGCCCGTAGCCGAGGTCGAGCAGCTCGTAGACGTCCGTCTCGGACTGCTCCGTGAGGACGTCCTTGCCGGTGAACCCGACGTCGGCCGCCCCGGCCTCCACGTAGGTCGGCACGTCGGACGGGCGCATCGTCACGACCCCGACGTCGCCGAAGAGCAGCTTGCGGTCGTTCGAGCGGACCTCGGACGTGTCGACGTCGAGCCAGTCGAGCCGGTCGAGGGTCTCGGAGAACAGGGCCCCGCGGGGCACGGCGATCGTGAGCTCAGGCATGGCCGTTGGACGCGGTCAGCGCCTGGTGGAGGTCGTCGATGCGCAGCGCGAAGCCGACGGCGGGCAGCGAGCGGCCGAAGCGCCCGAGCAGGTCGTCGTAGCGGCCGCCGCCGCCGAGCGGCGTGCCGAGGCCGGGGTCGTACACCTCGAACACCGCGCCCGTGTAGTAGCCGAGGTCGCGGGCGAGGCCGAGATCGATGACGAGCCGCCGCGCGACCTCGGGCGCGAGGCGCTCGTAGAGGCGCAGCAGGCCGTCCGCGGCGTCGCCGATCGCGTCGCCCAGCTCGTCGAGCACCTCGGGGCCGCCGCGCAGGCGCGCGACGCGCAGCAGCAGGCTCGTGTGCGCGTCCTCGATGCGCAGCACGCTGAGCTCGCGCTCCATCCCCACGAAGTCGCCCGTGGCCAGCTCGCGCATCACGCGCTCGCGTGCGGAGCCGTCGACGCCGGCCTGGTCGAGCAGCCGGGGGAACAGCGCCGCGTCACCGAGGCCGATGCGGAACCTGCTCAGCCCGGTCGCCTCCAGCGCCCGGCACAGCACGGTGAGCGCCTCGGCGGTCCCGTCCGCGGACGGGAGGCCGACGAGCTCGATGCCGGCCTGCAGGAACTCCCGCGACATGCCGCGGTGCGGGCGCACCGCGCGGTACACCGGCGCGACGTAGCAGAAGCGCAGGGGCGGATCGGACGTCGCGTAGCGCGTGGCGACGACCCGTGCGATCGGCACCGTCATGTCCGACCGCAGGACGAGGACGGCGCCGTGGTCGTCGACGACCCGGTACGCCGGCCGCGCGCCGATGTCGGCGCGCGAGAGCACCTCCTCGTACTCCAGCGCGGGCGTCGTGATCTCCCCGAAGCCCGCGTCGGAGAACACGCCCTTGAGCGCGCCGACGATCGAGCTGAGCTCGCGCATCTCGTCCGGGAGGATGTCCCGGGTGCCTGATGGGATGGGCAGGATCGCCACGCGCGACGAGGGTATCCGGCCTGCTGCGCGCGAGGCTGTTACGCGAGTGCGGGTTCGGTGGCGACGCGCTCGATGCGCGCGCCCAGGTCCCGCAGCCGCTCGTCGATGCGCTCGTAGCCGCGGTCGATCTGCCGGATGTTGCCGATCTCCGAGCGGCCGTCGGCGCACAGCGCGGCGATGAGCATCGCCATGCCCGCGCGGATGTCCGGGGACTCCACGCGCTCGGCGCGCAGCCGGCTCGGGCCGCTGACGATCGCGCGGTGCGGGTCGCACAGCGTGATGTCCGCGCCCATGAGGACGAGCTTGTCCGTGAAGATCAGGCGGTTCTCGAACATCCACTCGTGGATCAGGACGGAACCCGTGCACTGCGTCGCCAGGGCGACCGCGATCGACGTGAGGTCGGCCGGGAACGCCGGCCACGGGCCGTCCTGGACCTTGATCTTGTGCTCGCCCACGTCGCGGGCCACGACGAGGTCCTGGCCACCGGGAACGAGGACGTCGCCGTCGTCGAGCATCGAGCGCAGCCCGAGGCGGTCGAAGACGAGGCGGATCATCCGCAGGTCGTCCTCGATGACGTCCTTGATGCGCAGCTCGCCGCCCGTGACGCCCGCGAGCGCCATGAACGACCCGATCTCGATGTGGTCGGGGCTGATCTGGTGCTCGCAGCCGTGGAGGTCGGCGCGGCCCGAGACCGTGAGGACGTTGGAGCCGATCCCCTGGATGTCGGCGCCCATCTTCTGCAGCATCCGCGCGAGGTCCTGGACGTGCGGCTCGCACGCGGCGTTGCCGATGACGGTCGTGCCGGGGATCCGCGCGGCGGCCAGCAGCGCGTTCTCCGTGCCCATGACGGACGGCTCGTCCATGAAGACGTCCGTCGCGCGCAGGCCATGCGGCGCACGCAGGTCGATGTCGCGGTTGAAGTGGAAGTCCGCCCCGAGGGCGCGGAACGCGTCCAGGTGCGGATCGAGCCGGCGGCGACCGATCACGTCACCGCCCGGCGGGGGCATCACGGCGCGGCCGAAGCGCGCCAGCAGGGGCCCCGCGAGCAGGAACGACGCCCGGATGCGCTCCGACAGCGGGCGGTCGACCTCCACGCAGTCGGGGCTGAGGTCGCCGGCACAGAGCGTGACCTCGTTCTCACCGGTCCACGCGACGCGCACGCCCATGTGGTCGAGCAGCCCGAGCATCGCCTCGACGTCCTTGATGCGCGGCACGTTGCGGACGACGATCTCGTCCTCCGTGAGCACGCTCGCGGCGAGGATGGGTAGGGCGCCGTTCTTGTTGCCGGCGGGCACGACGGTGCCGGACAACGGGGCGCCGCCGTGGATGAGGAACTTCTCCATGAGCGGTCGAGTGGTGCCGGCGGCGGAGGTGGTTGCCGAAGGCCCGTCGAGCGTAGCAACGGTCTCTGGGGGGAGTACGGTGACGGCCATGTCCGTTCGGGTTTCGCGCGATGACGCATGGTCCCTGCTGTCGGAGTGGGTCGGGTCCGAATCGCTGCGCCGCCACTGCCTCTGCGTGGAGGCTGCGATGCGCGCCTACGCCCGCAAGGGCGGCGAGGACGAGGAGCTCTGGGGCGTCACCGGACTCCTCCACGACGCCGACTACGAGCGCTTCCCGGACATGGACGACACGGAGTCCGGCCACCCGCGGACGATCATGGCCGAGCTCGAGCGCCGCGACGCGCCGCCGGAGATGGTCCGCGGCATCGCCTCGCACGCCGATTTCCTCGGCGTCTCGCGCGACAGCCCGATGGAGCGCACGCTGCACGCGGTCGACGAGCTGTCCGGCTTTCTCGTGGCCTGCGCGGTCGTGCGGCCCATGGGCATCCACGGCCTCACGCCGAAGTCCGTGAAGAAGAAGCTGAAGGACAAGTCCTTCGCGGCGGCGGTCGACCGCGAGGACGTCCGCACGAGCGCCGAGGAGCTCGGCCTCGACTTCGACGAGCACGTGACGTTCGTCATCGCCGCCATCGAGGAGCACGCCGCCGAGCTGGGGCTCGACGGCGCGGCGTCCTCGGCCGCCTAGGCGAGCGCCAGCAGCGCCCGCGTCAGCTCGTCCTCCGCGCAGATGAACGGCGAGTGGTCGGCGTCGATGTCCGTCACCGTCGCGCAGGGGCTCTCGGCGATCATGCGGCGCTGCAGAGCGATCGGGATGGCCCGGTCGTCGGTGCACGCGATGTAGTGGCGCTCCACCGCCCCGGCGCGCTCCGGCGTGATCGACACGGGCGTCCCGAGCGGCGGGAGCGGCTGCGGGTTCAGTTGGGCGACCGCGGCGTCGGCGTCGGCCTCCGTGCAGCGGTGGTAGAAGGCGGCGCGGGCCGCCCAGCCGGGGATGATCGCGTCGGGCGGCGCGATCTCGCAGTTCGGGACGACGATGTCCTCCGGGTTCTCCGGCAGCCCCGCGAGGTACTGCAGGCTCTCGCCGTCCTTCGGGAGGAACGCCGTGAGGTACACGACCCGCGCGATGCGCTCCGGCACGAGCTCGGCGGCCTGGGTCACCACGATCCCGCCCATGCTGTGGCCGACGAGGACCACCGGCTCGCCCTCCTCGCCGATGACCTCCGCGACGCGCTGGGCGTAGGTGTCGAGCGTGATCTGGTCGTGCGGCGTGGCGTCGGCGCCGTGGCCGGGCAGGTCGAACGTGTCGACCTCGTGACCTGCGGCCGCGAGATCCCGCGCCAGCGCGTCGTAGCACCACGCCCCATGCCAGGCGCCGTGGACCAGCACGAAGCGTGCCATCATGTCCTCCTCCGTCGTGTGGACGGCGATCCTCGCGGATCTAGCTCGCGCTGCGCCAGCGCCCGCCGGCCTTCGCCCACTCGAGCAGATGGGGCGTGCCGCAGAACGCGTCCCCGATCCGGTGGGCTCCGCGATGGCGCACGAGGAGCACGACGCTCTCGTCGACCGGATTGGCGCACCACGCGCACCGCCCGAGACCGTTGTGCGACGGACCCGGCTCCGTGCCGGGCAGCCAGTCGGCGCCCTGGATCACCCACGGCACGACGTGCTCCAGCCGGCAGAACACCGCCCTGCGCTCCCCCGCCGGCTCTGCGGCGCGGTACCCCGCGTCGGGCGCGACGGGCGTACCGCACCAGGTGCAGGTGAGCTCGCTCATGGTGGGCAGCAGCGTACCGACGCGTCCGGCTGGCTATCTTGGCTGCCCATGGCGCTCACGATCACTGTGCTGGAGGGCGACGAGACGGGGCAGGAGCTGCTCGAGCAGGCGCTGCGCGTGCTCGAGTCCGACGTCATCGGCATCGACGTCGAGCTGCAGCCCTTCGACCTCTCGCTCGAGACGCGCAGGGCGACGGACAACGAGATCGTCCACGAGGCCGCGCGCGCGATGAAGGAGGCCGGCCTGGGCATCAAGGCCGCCACCATCACGCCCGAGGGCAAGGACGACGTCGGCTCGCCCAACCGCATCCTCCGCGAGGAGGTCGACGGCAAGGTGATCATCCGCACCGGGCGCCGCATCCCCGGGGTCACGCCGGTCGCCGGCGTGCACTACCCCATCTCCGTCGTCCGCATGGCGGTCGAGGACGCCTACGGCGCCAAGCAGTGGCGCGAGGGCGACGAGGGCGCCGGCGACGAGGTGGCCTACCGCACCGAGAAGGTCACGCGCTCCACCTGCCGCCAGGTCGCCGAGTACGCGTTCCGGACCGCGGAGAAGACGCGCGGCAAGGTCTACGGCGGGCCCAAGTGGACGGTGTCCCCCGTGTACGAGGGGATGCTGAAGGAGGAGCTCGACGCGGCCGCCGAGCGCCATCCGAAGGTCGCCTACCAGCCGGTCCTCATCGACGCGACGTACGCGGGGCTCATCGGCGGCGCCGCGGACGTCCCGCTGGTCATCCCCGCGCTGAACCGCGACGGCGACTGCCTCTCGGACCTCGTCATGCCGATGTTCGGCTCGATCGCGGGCGCCGAGTCCGTCCTGCTGAGCTTCGACGACGACCTCGAGATCGACGTCGCCATGGCCGAGGCGCCGCACGGCACCGCCCCTGCGCTGCAGGGCAAGGACATCGCCAACCCGATGGCGATGCTGCTGTCGGTCGGCGCCGTCCTGCACTACGCCGGGCGCAAGGGCGCCGAGGGCGCCGAGCAGGCCTCACGGGCGATCTACGAGGCGGTCCTCGAGGCCGTCTCCTCCGGCGTCAAGACGCCGGACCTCGGCGGCAACGCCGGGACCACCGAGTTCACCACCGAGGTCGTGGGCCGCGTGCGCACGAAGCTCGAGGTGTGGGGCTCGCTGGGCAGCAACGTCTAGGCGCTCCTCCCGCTGCAAGACCGCTTGCAGGATCCCTCGTTCCGTCCGACGCGGAACGTAGCTTGGCGAACACATGTTCCCGTCGCCTGCGAACCCCACCCTCCTCCGCCGCGTCGCCGGCACCATCCGCGCCTTCGCCCTGCTCGAGGACCCCGAGCTCGAGTCCCGGATCACCCGTGAGGCCGCGCTCGTGCGCGCCCACCACCGCCGCACGGCGGCCGTCCGTCTGCAGTCACGGCATCGCCGCCGCCCGGGTGCAATCCGGGCGGCGGAGCAGCCGTGCCGCACCCCGCTCGCGCGCCGCGTCGAGCGGGTCTAGTGCACTAGTCCTTCCACTTCGAGGCGGCGCGCCGCTCGACCATCGCGCGGAACTGCTGCGTCGTGTTCGGCAGCAGCTCGCCGCTGCCCCAGTCGACGATGACCGCGTACTGGCGCACCAGGTCGAGGACGTCGAGGTCGCCCTCGCGGTAGCGGCGCGCGATCTCCTCGGGGTCGGCCTCGAGCCACCCCCTGCGCTCGGAGGCGATCCTCGCGCGCTCCCGCTCGGTGGCCTCGGCGTCGACCTCGAACTGCGAGAGCTCCGCGTCGATCTCCTTCACCACGACGCCGTAGTCCTTGAGCGCGCGGTCGATCGTGACGTAGTCGTCGATGACGTCCTCGCAGACGGCGTCGGGGTCGCGCTCCAGCGGGTCGCCGTACCCTCCGCCGCCGGCGGACGGACGGGTGAAGAAGTCACCCTCCTCGATCTCCACGTTGGAGAAGATCGCGCCCAGGAAGCGCTCGTCGTCGGTCCCCTTGTTCAGCCACACCCCGTGCGGGCTGGACGGCAGGCCGCCCTCGATGCCCCAGGTGATCGAGCGCGCGCGGTCGCAGCAGTAGGAGACGACGGTGCGCTCGGCCTGGGTCAGCGTCGCGCCCTTCTCCACGCCGCAGCCGCCGCGGAAGCGCCCCGGGCCGCCGGAGTCGGCGAGGATCTCGTGGCCGCTCGTGAGCACGGGGCTCAGGCGCTCCTGGCCCTCCAGGGGCTGGACGGCGAGCCCGACGCCGAACACCGGCGACGTGCAGTTGGAGCCGTCGCGGCCGTTGCGCCCGCCCCAGCCGCCGACCATCCAGTCGTACCACATGAAGAACGGCCGGTCCTCGCTGCGCGCGTCGCGCCCGCCGACGAGCAGGTACTCCAGGTTGAACGAGCAGGCGATCGCCCGCTCGGGCATGATCTGCGACCAGATCTCGAAGGCGCAGGCCATGATCTTCTCGTAGGGGCCGGAGCAGAAGCCGGTCACCGCCACCGGCCACGGCGCGTTCACCACCGTCCCCTCCGGGCCGAGGTCGATGTCCACGGCCCGGTAGAACCCGGAGTTGAGCGGGACCTCGGGGAAGAACGTCTTCGTACCGCCGACGACACCCGACATCGCGGAGCCGAAGCCGGCGTTCAGGAACGTCCCGACCGCCGCGTGCGACCCGGTGAGGTCGTAGCGGATCTGGTCGCCCTCGATCTCCATCCGCACCTTGATGGGGATCAGGCCCTCCTCGAGCGTCGGGTCGGAGTCGAGGTAGTCCTCGGTCTCCCACACGCCGTCGGGCAGCTCTGCGATCCGCGTCCGGGTGAGGTTCTCCACGTAGTCCTGCACCTCGGCGAACGCGGTCACGATCGTGTCGCGGGAGTACTTGTCGACGAGCCGCAGGATCTCGCGCTCGCAGACCCGCGTGGCCTCCGCCTGCGCCTCGAGGTCGCCCTCGGTGTCCGCCGGCGCCCGCGTGTTGGACAGGATGAGCCGTGCGACGTCGTTCAGGTACCGGCCCTTGTCCCAGATGCGGACCGGCGGGATGCGCTGACCCTCGCCGAAGTGCTCCTTCGCCGTGATGTCGAACGAGCCCGGCACCGTTCCGCCGACGTCCGCCCAGTGCCCGTTGGACTGCGCGTAGGCGATGATCTCGTCGTCGACGAAGATCGGGCGGATGATCGAGACGTCGTTGAAGTGCGTCCCGCCCAGGTAGGGATCGTTGACGGCGAAGACGTCGCCGGGATGGATGTCGTCGCCGAAGGCCTCGATCACGGCCTTCGCCTTGAAGTGCAGCGTCCCGACGTGCACGGCGATGTCCTGGCTGCCCTGCATGACGGTGTTGCCCTCGGCGTCGCACAGCGCCGAGGAGAAGTCGCGCGCGTAGATGACGAACGAGTGACACGTGCGCAGGATCTGCTCGGCCATGAGGTCGACCGTGGTGATGAACGCGTTCTTCAGGACCTCGAACGTCACAGGGTCCAGCGAGTAGTCACGGCGCGTGGGAGTGCTCACGACAGGTCCTCCGGGGCGATGGTCATGCGGATGATCAGCTGCGGATCCACCTCAGCGGTCACCCCGGGCGGGACGACGATGGTCGAGTCGAGCTGCTGCACGATCGCGGGACCCTCCAGCGTCGTGCCGGCCTTCAGCGACTCGCGGTCGAACACCGGCGTGTCGACCGCGTCGTCCTCCTCGTCGAAGTGCACCGGCCGGCGCGTCACCGGATCGGGCAGCGCCGCGCCGGGCTCGGGCTCGTGGCGGGTCAGCTCGGGCTTGGGCGTGATGCCGACCGCGCGCAGCGCGAGCTGGTAGATCTCGACGGGCGCGCCGTCCTCGCGCTTGTAGGCGAACTCGCGCTCGTGCTCCTCGTGGAACTGCGCGACGAGCGCGGTCATGTCCACCGGCCCCTCGGGGATCTCCACCGACAGCGACCGCCACTGGCCCAGGTAGCGCATCGCGATCGTGCGCTGGAAGGACATGCGGTCCTCCGGCACCCCCTCCGCCGTCAGGCGTGCGCGCCCCTCGTCCTCCAGCGTGCGGAACTCCGCGTCGATCTCCTCCGGGCTCGCGTCGTCGATGTTCCGGAGGTACATCTCCGAGAGGTCGTGGCGCACGTCGACGAGCAGGCAGCCCAGCGCGGACGTGATGCCCGGATGCGGGGGCACGAGGACCGTCGGGATGCCGAGCTCCTTGGCCAGCGCCGCACCGTGCAGCGCACCGGCGCCGCCGAACACGACGAGCGCGAACTCGCGCGGGTCGTATCCCCGGCGGATGGAGATGAGGCGCACCGCGTCGGCCATGTTGGCGTTCGCCACGCGCAGGATCGCGCGCGCGGTCTCGGTGACGTCGAGCGAGAGCTGCTCGCCGATGCGGCCGACCGCGTCGGACGCGGCGTCCACGTCGAGCGTCACCGCGCCGCCGACCAGCTCGCCGCCCAGGCGACCCAGGACCACGTTGGCGTCCGTGTTCGTCGGCTCCTCCCCGCCGCGGCGGTAGCACGCAGGCCCGGGATCGGCCCCCGCGGACTGCGGGCCGTTGCGCAGCGACCCCGCGGGGTCGATCCACGCGAGCGAGCCGCCGCCGGCGCCGATGGTGAGGATCTCGATGCTCGGGAAGCAGATCGGGTGGCCGTACTCGACGGCTCCACTCGTTCGTGGTGCGCATCTCCCCCTCGTGCACGAGCGAGATGTCCGTGCTCGTGCCGCCCATGTCCAGGCCGATGGCGTTCTCGAACCCGCACAGCCCGGCGATGTGGCGACAGGCGATCGCGCCCGCGGCGATCCCCGACGCCGCGATCCGCCCGGCGAAGCGGCGGACGAGCTTGCCCGTCATGACGCCGCCGCCGGAGTGCAGGATCAGCAGGTCGCCCTCGTACCCGCCGTCCTCCAGGCGCTGCTCGAGGCGCTCGACGTACCCGGACACCAGCGGGGAGAGCACCGCATTGGCCACGGTCGTGGAGAAGCGCTCGAACTCGAAGATCTCCGGCAGCGTCTCGCTCGACGTGGAGACGAACACGCCCGGCAGCTCCTCCTCGAGGATCTCGCGCATCCGGATCTCGTTCACCGGGTTCGCGTAGGAGTTCACGAAGCAGACCGCGACCGTCTTCACCTCGCGCCGCTTGAGCCGTGCGGCGAGCGCCCGCGCCTCGTCCTCGTCGAGGGGCGTCGTCACGCCGCCGACGTAGTCGATGCGCTCGGTCACCTCGAACCGGTCCCGACGCCGGATGTACGGGGGCGTGACGTCCTTGTACGCGTCCCACAGGTCGTCCTTGGTCCCGCGACGGATCTCCAGCACGTCGCGGAAGTTGCGCGTGGTCACCATCGCGGCGGCCTCGAACCGCCGGGTGATGAGCGCGTTGGTCGCGACCGTGGTGCCGTGCGAGAACAGCGAGACGTCGGAGAGCTCCACGCCTCCCGCCTCGACGCCGGCCATCACCCCCTCCATCGGGTCCGACGGCGTGCTCGGGACCTTCGCCACGTGGACGCCTCCGCTGTCCTCGTCGAGGACGAACACGTCGGTGAAGGTCCCGCCGACATCGACGGCTACGCGAAGTCTTGGCATGCCCGCCACCGTACCCATCTGCGGCGCGATCGTCCCACAACGACGACGAGCCGCCCTGGGGGCGGCTCGTGCACTGAAGAAACCGGCGGCGTCCTACTCTCCCGGGCCCTTTCGGGCCAAGTACCATCGGCGCTGAGAGGCTTAACTGCTCTGTTCGGAATGGGAAGAGGTGTTTCCCTCTCGCTAAGGCCACCGGAAATCGCTGAGAGCTCCCGGGCGGCCCCTCAAAACTGCACAGTGTCACATCACTGGAAATCACAAAGTTATCCGTCAAGCCCTCGACCCATTAGTACCGGTCTCCTACACACATTGCTGTGCTTCCAGATCCGGCCTATCAACCTGGTGGTCTACCAGGGGTCTTACTCCCTCAAAGGGGATGGGAGAGCTCATCTCGAGGCCGGCTTCCCGCTTAGATGCCTTCAGCGGTTATCCGATCCGCGCGTAGCTAAGCTGCGATGCCCTTGGCAGGACAACAGCTACACCAGAGGCGCGTTCATCCCGGTCCTCTCGTACTAGGGACGAATCCTCTCAACTCTCCAACGCCCACGACAGATAGGGACCGAACTGTCTCACGACGTTCTGAACCCAGCTCGCGTACCGCTTTAATGGGCGAACAGCCCAACCCTTGGGACCAACTTCGGCCCCAGGATGCGACGAGCCGACATCGAGGTGCCAAACCGGGCCGTCGATGTGGACTCTTGGGCCCGATAAGCCTGTTATCCCCGGAGTACCTTTTGTCCGTTGAGCGACGGCACTTCCACTTGTTACCGCCGGATCACTAAGGCCTGCTTTCGCACCTGCTCGACCTGTCGGTCTCGCAGTCAAGCTCCCTTGCTGCCTTTACACTCTACGCACGGTTTCCAACCGTACTGAGGGAACCTTTGCGCGCCTCCGTTACATTTTGGGAGGCGACCGCCCCAGTCAAACTACCCGCCTGGCACTGTTCAGCGCCCCGATTCAGGGCGCGCTGTTAGAGATCCAATACACCAAGGGTGGTATCTCAAAGTTGGCTCCACGCCAGCCGCAGCCGGCGCTTCAAAGCCTCCCACCTATTCTGAGCGAGATGCACCGAACCCCAATACCAAGTTGTAGTAAAGGTTCACGGGGTCTTTCCGTCTAGCCGCGGGTACTCGGCATCTTCACCGAGACTGCAATTTCACCGAGCCCCTCGTTGAGACAGCGCGCAAGTCGTTACGCCATTCGTGCAGGTCGGAACTTACCCGACAAGGAATTTCGCTACCTTAGGACCGTTATAGTTACGGCCGCCGTTTACCGGGGCTTAGCTTCGGTGCTTCGGGTTGCCCCTAACACCTCCACGTAACCTTCCGGCACCGGGCAGGCGTCAGCCCCTATACGTCGTCTTTCGACTTTGCAGAGACCTGTGTTTTTGGTAAACAGTCGCTTGCGCCTATTCACTGCGGCCCCCTCGGGCTGAGCGAGCAAGTCGCCTCACCCTACCGGGGCGCTCCTTCTCCCGAAGTTACGGAGCAATTTTGCCGAGTTCCTTAACGAGGGTTATCTCGATCACCTTAGTATTCTCTACTTGCCCACCTGTGTCGGTTTTGGTACGGGCACGCGTATTCTCCCTAGAGGCTTTTCTCGGAGGCATGGCGTCAGAGACTCGCCGGCTTAGAGCCAGCTGGCATCGCGTCTCAGGTTATGCGGCCCCGCATTTAACTTGGGCCACCCCTACACGCTTACCCCAGGACGACCATCGCCTGGGTTCTCCTAGCCTTCCTCGTCCCCCCATCGGTCAAATGAACACGACGTGGTACAGGAATATCAACCTGTTGGCCATCGACTACGCCTTTCGGCCTCGCCTTAGGTCCCGACTAACCCTGAGCCGACGAACGTTGCTCAGGAAACCTTGGGCAATCGGTGGAGAGGATTCTCACCTCTCTCTCGTTACTCATGCCGGCATTCTCACTTCCCAGGCCTCCACGGCTGGCTTACGCCGCCGCTTCACTGGCCAGGGAACGCTCCCCTACCACTCGAAATACATCGAATCCGCAGCTTCGGTGACTAGCTTGAGCCCCGTTACATTATCCGCGCCCGAACACTTGACCAGTGAGCTGTTACGCACTCTTTCAAGGGTGGCTGCCTCTAAGCCAACCTCCTGGTTGTCTCTGCATTCGGACATCGTTTGCCACTTAGCTAGTACTTAGGGACCTTAGCTGGCGGTCTGGGCTGTTTCCCTCTTGACGCTGAAGTTTATCCCCCAGCAACTGACTCCCGGGGTAAACGTATTGGTCTTCGGAGTTTGCCTGAAGTCGGTAACCTGGTAGGGCCCCTAGTCCAAACAGTAGCTCTACGGCCAATACGCAATTTACCCGAGGCTATACCTAAATATATTTCGGGGAGAACCAGATATCACTGAGTTTGATTAGCCTTTCACTCCGACCCACAGGTCATCCGCCCAGTTTTCAACCTAGGTCGGTTCGGTCCTCCACGAGGTCTTACCCCCGCTTCAACCTGCCCATGGGTAGCTCACTCAGTTTCGGGTCTACCGCCTGTGACTCAAATCGCCCTATTCGGACTCGCTTTCGCTACGGCTCCGCTCATCGCTTAACCTTGCCACAGACGAGTAACTCGCCGGCTCGTTATGCAAAAAGCACGCCGTCACCATTCCGAAGAACAGCTCCGACCGCTTGTAGGCACGCGGTTTCAGGTACTATTTCACTCCCCTTCCGGGGTACTTTTCACCTTTCCCTCACGGTACTAGTCCGCTATCGGTCACCTAGGAGTACTTAGCCTTGGAGGGTGGTCCCCCCAGTTTCGGACCGCGTTTCACGGGTGCGGTCCTACTCAGGAACATCATCGGGAGGCCGGAGCGTTTCACGTACGGGACGATTGCCCTCTATGGTGCGCGGTTCCACGCGCTTCCGCTACGCAACGGCTTTCTTACTCCCGCCAGCTGAGTCAGCAGCTGGGCAGACGTCCTACAACCCCGAACACGCAACGCCTGACCGCTTGCACGTGCTCGGTTTGGGCTCTTCCCCTTTCGCTCGCCACTACTCGGGGAGTCTCGGTTGATTTCCTTTCCTCGGGGTACTGAGATGTTTCACTTCCCCCGCTTGTCTCGGCTCCGCCTATGTGTTCAGCGGGCCGTAACGCCGAATTACCAGCGCTGGGTTCACCCATTCGGGAATCCGCGGGTCGAAGGCTGTTCAGCGCCTCACCGCGGCTTATCGCAGCCGTCCACGCCCTTCATCGACTCTAGGTGCCTAGGCATCCACCATGTGCCCTTACTATCTTGACGGTGATCAAGCTCGGCACTGCATAAGCGCCGAGCTCGGTGATAACCATACTGATGTGACTACTGTGCAGTTTTCAAGGGCCGCTGGGAGGCGCCCGGCGTGATTCGCCGGCCGGTCTCTCAAAACTCAACAGCATGCTTCCGCGCGTGAGACGGTATGTCTCGCACACGGAGCCAGGTCTTGTCGACATGCTAGGCCGATCAACGGCAATGTTGATCGGAGCTCCTAAGAGCAATCCCTAGAAAGGAGGTGATCCAGCCGCACCTTCCGGTACGGCTACCTTGTTACGACTTCACCCCAGTCACGAGCCCCACCTTCGACGGCTCCCTCCCCGAAGGGTTAGGCCACCGGCTTCGGGTGTTGCTCACTCCCGTGGTGTGACGGGCGGTGTGTACAAGGCCCGGGAACGTATTCACCGTGGCAGTGCTGATCCACGATTACTAGCAACTCCACCTTCATGCAGGCGAGTTTCAGCCTGCAATCCGAACCGAGACGCGCTTTAAGGGATTCGCTCCACCTCGCGGTATCGCAGCCCTCTGTACGCGCCAATGTAGCACGTGTGTAGCCCTGAACATAAGGGGCATGATGACTTGACGTCATCCCCACCTTCCTCCGGTTTGTCACCGGCAGTCTCGCATGAGTCCCCAACTAAATGCTGGCAACATGCGACGGGGGTTGCGCTCGTTGCGGGACTTAACCCAACATCTCACGACACGAGCTGACGACAGCCATGCACCACCTGTGATCCTGCTCCGAAGAGAAGACGTGTTTCCACGCCGATCAGGAACATGTCAAGCCCAGGTAAGGTTCTTCGCGTTGCGTCGAATTAAACCACATGCTCCGCTGCTTGTGCGGGCCCCCGTCAATTCCTTTGAGTTTTAGCCTTGCGGCCGTACTCCCCAGGCGGGTCACTTAATGCGTTAGCTTCGGCACGGAGGGAGTCGACACCCCCCACACCTAGTGACCATCGTTTACAGCGTGGACTACCAGGGTATCTAATCCTGTTTGCTCCCCACGCTTTCGCGTCTCAGCGTCAGTACCGTCCCAGCGAGCTGCCTTCGCCATTGGTGTTCCTCCCGATATCTGCGCATTTCACCGCTACACCGGGAATTCCACTCGCCTCTTCCGGACTCGAGCCAAACAGTATCCATCCGCCTCCCGGGGTTGAGCCCCGGGCTTTCAGAACGGACTTATCTGGCCGCCTACACGCGCTTTACGCCCAATGATTCCGGACAACGCTTGCCCCCTACGTATTACCGCGGCTGCTGGCACGTAGTTAGCCGGGGCTTCTTCTGAAGGTACCGTCACCTCAGCCGGCTATTCACCGACAAGGCTTCGTCCCAACTGAAAGTGGTTTACAACCCGAAGGCCGTCTTCCCACACGCGGCGTTGCTGCGTCACGCTTTCGCGCATTGCGCAAGATTCCCCACTGCTGCCTCCCGTAGGAGTCTGGGCCGTGTCTCAGTCCCAGTGTGGCTGATCGTCCTCTCAGACCAGCTACCCATCGCAGCCTTGGTAGGCCATTACCCCACCAACAAGCTAATGGGCCGCGGGCCCATCCCGATGCGGAGGCCGAAGCTTCCTTTCCTCACAACCCTGATGGATTGAGAGCTCATCCGGTATTAGCCCGAGTTTCCTCGGGTTGTCCCGGTCAACGGGGCAGGTTACCCACGTGTTACTCACCCGTTCGCGGCTTTGCCCCGGGCCGAAGCCCGGTTCGTCGCTCCACTTGCATGTGTTAAGCACGCCGCCAGCGTTCGTCCTGAGCCAGGATCAAACTCTCCGTGAAGAACTACTTGACTTCTTCATGAGAGTTGTCATGACCTGGTTTTGCGAGCCGGCGTACACAGTGCCGACGTCGCGTCATGACGAGTATTGGCTATTCGCCCCTCGGATTCCCGAGGGGTAAAACCTGGACGTACAACGGATCTCGAGAGATCCGAGGTACGCATGCTGTTGAGTTTTCAAAGACCGTCGCGCCGCTCGTGCGAGGGGTTCTCCCTCTCGTCGACGCGCAGAGCCGCGAGGCTCTGCGGTACGGACCGACCAGACTAGCACCATCCGCGCTCCCTGGGGAGCCGGTGCAGGACCACCGGGTCGGGCGGCGACGAATATAGCGCACCCGCCGAACGCCTCGATGTTGGCGCTTCGTTACGGCGCCACGCGGACCCGGCGGAACTGCCGCCGCCCGACCTGCACGACGCGCCCGTCCAGGCGCTCCCCGGGGACGTCGAGCTCCCCGCCGTCCAGGGGCTCGCCGTCCAGGCGCACCGCGCCCTGGGACAGCAGCCGCCGCGCCTCCGAGCGCGACCCGCCGATGTGCTCGGCGATGAAGGCAGGCAGGTGGACGGGACCCGCGGGGACCACGACCTCGTCGATCTCCTCGGGCTGGTCGCCCTGGACGAAGACGCGCGCGAAGTGCGCCGCGGCCGCGGCGGCGGCCTCCTCGCCGTGGAAGCGCTCGACGAGCCTGCGCGCGAGCGCGTGCTTGGCGTCGCGCGCGGAGGCGCCGGCCGGCGGCTCCTCCCCGAGGAGCAGCCGGTACCAGCCCTCCATGGCGGTGTCCGGGATGCGCATCGTCTTCCCGTACATCTCCTCGGGCGCCTCGGTGACCCCGATCTGGTTGCCGAGGGACTTCGACATCTTCCGCTCGCCGTCGACGCCCGTGAGGATCGGCATCGTGAGCGCCACCTGCTCGGGCTGGCCGTAGGCGCGCTGGACGTCGCGGCCCAGCAGGAGGTTGAACTTCTGGTCCGTGCCCCCGAGCTCCACGTCGGAGCGCACCGCGACCGAGTCGTAGCCCTGCATGAGCGGATAGAGCAGCTCCAGCACGGACACGGGCTCGCGCGCGGCGAAGCGCTTGGCGAAGTCGTCGCGCTCGAGGATCTGCGCGACGGTGGTCGTGCGCGCGAGACGGAAGAGCTCCTCCATGGACATGTCGAGCCACTCGGAGTTGAAGCGCATCTCGGTCTTCTCGCGGTCGAGGACCTTGAAGGCCTGCTCCGCGTACGTGCGCGCGTTCGCGTCGATCTCCTCGCCCGAGAGCTGCGGGCGCAGCGACGAGCGTCCGCTCGGATCGCCCACGCGCGCGGTGTAGTCGCCGACGATGAGGACCACGACATGGCCCAGGTCCTGGAACTCGCGGAGCTTCTGCAGGACCACCGTGTGGCCGAGGTGCACGTCCGGCGCCGTGGGGTCCAGACCGAGCTTCACGCGCAGCGGACGGCCCTGCGCGAGCTTGCGCTCCAGCTCGCCGGACGGGAGGCAGTCGACGGCGTTGCGCGCGAGGAACTCGGCGTCCGGGGCGGGGGCGGCCATGGCCGACAATGCTAGAACGGGTGCCGTGCGCCCACGGCCACGCCTCAAGAAGCTCCGGCTGCTGCTCATCGTCGCCGGCCTCTCGCTCATCGCGCTCCTGTCGACCGCGTTCGGGATGATGATGGCCGTCGCGGCCGATCTGCCCGACATCGAGAACCGGGCGGAGTTCCAGCGTGCGCGGAACTCCGTGCTCTACGACCGCAGCGGCCAGTTCCTCGGCGAGCTGACGTCGAACAACAGCCGCGTCATCCTGAAGTCCGACGAGATCAGCCTCTCGATGCAGCACGCGATCGTGGCCATCGAGGACCGGCGCTTCTACCAGAACTCCGGCGTGGATCTGAAGGGCATCGGGCGTGCGCTCTTCCAGGACGTCGTCGAGCGCAAGGCGGTCCAGGGCGGCTCGACGATCGCCCAGCAGTTCGTGAAGACCGCCCTCGCCGCGCAGGACCAGCGCACGATCCTCCAGAAGGCGCGCGAGGCCGCGCTGGCCTTCCACCTCACGCGCAAGTGGTCGAAGGAGAAGATCCTCACCGAGTACCTGAACTCGATCTACTTCGGCAACGGGGCGTACGGGATCGAGTCGGCCGCGCGCACGTACTTCGGCATCCAGCACGACGGCTGCGGCCGCGGCGGCCGGCGCTGCGCCAGCGAGCTGACGCCGGCGGAGTCCGCGCTGCTCGCGGGCGTCGTGTCGTCGCCGAGCATGTACGACCCGGTCGCGAACCCCGTCGCCGCGAAGAAGCGGCGCGACCTCGTCCTCCTGCGCATGCGCGAGCAGGGCTATCTCACGCCGGAGGAGTACCAGCGCGGGATCGAGGAGGCGCTGCCGGCGAAGACGGACATCCGCCCGCCCTCCGTGGGCACGAACAGCTCGCGCGCGGCCTACTTCGTGAGCTGGATCCGCCAGCAGATCGCCGATCGCTACGGCGCGCGGCGCGCGTTCGAGGGCGGCCTGCGCATCTCCACGACGCTCGACATCAAGCTGCAGCAGGCGGCCGAGCAGTCGGTCAACGCGTGGCTGAGCGCCCCCGGCGGGCCGCAGGCGTCGCTCGTCGCGATCGACAACGCCACCGGCGAGGTGCGGGCGATGGTCGGCGGCGAGAACTTCGCGTCTCACCCGTTCAACCTCGCGACGCAGGGCCAGCGCCAGCCGGGCTCGGCGTTCAAGCCGTTCGTGCTCGCGACCGCCATCCAGCGCGGCATCTCGCCGAGCTCGGTCTGGGAGTCGAAGAAGCTGACGGTGACCGTGCCGGGGACGAACGGCAAGGAGAAGTTCGTCGTCAACAACTACGAGGACTCCTACCTCGGCTCCGCGAGCCTCGCGTCCGCGACCGCGCTCTCCGACAACTCCGTGTACGTGCAGGTGGGCATGAAGGCCGGCCTGCGGCGGGTGGCGCGCAACGCCAAGGAGCTCGGCATCCGGACGCCCGTCTCGCGCAACCCCGCGATGACGCTCGGCGGCCTGAACACCGGCGTCACCGCGCTGGACATGGCCCACGCCTACTCGAGCCTGGCCGAGGGCGGCCTGCGGGTCACCGGGACGCTCGGGACGGCGAAGGACGGCCCCGTCGGCATCTCGAAGGTCGCGCTGCGCGACGACAAGTCCGACGTGCTCGACACGAACCGGCGCGAGCGCACGCGGGTCATCCCCACCGCCGTGGCCGCCGAGACGACGCGCGTGCTGCAGTCCGTGCTGACCAACGGCACGGCGAAGAACGCGAACCTCGGCGCCAACATCCCGCAGTGGGGCAAGACGGGCACGACCGAGAACTACGGCGACGCCTGGTTCGTCGGCTCCTCGGGCTCCATGACCGTCGCCGTCTGGGTCGGCTATCCCGACCGCCTCAAGCCGATGGAGACCGAGTGGCGCGGCTCGCCGGTGTCGGGCGGCACGTACCCGGCGTCGATCTGGCGGCAGTTCATGCTCAGCACGCGCGCGCTCTTCCAGCAGAAGCTCGAGAAGCAGTGCACGGAGGAGGACGCCAAGAAGACCGAGAAGTGCCGCGCGGCGGGCCTCGGCGACGTCCCCACGACGACGACGCCCGTGCCCGCGCCGGGCACGGCGACGACCCCGGGCGACACGACGACGCCGGACACCGGCACCGAGGACCAGGGGACGCCGGACGGCGGTGGCGTCTCGCCGACGACGTCGACGCCCACGCCGACGCCCACCCCCACGCCGGAGACGCCGGCACAGCCCGCGCCGGCGACGCCGACCCCGGCGCAGCCGACGCCGCAGACGCCGGATCCCGCGGGCGGCGCGGCGCCGTCCGCCGGCGGCGCCACGCCCGGCACGGGCTGACAGGCCTACACGACGTCCCGTCGCCGCAGCAGCAGCGCGGCGAGCCCGGCGAACGCCGCGACGGACGCCACGAGCAGGCCGACCGCCTGGGCGGTGCCGCCGAGCGGGCCGCTGTAGGACCCGGGCCCGTTGGAGCCGACGTCGGCGACCGATGCGCCCAGCGCCGTCGCGAGCGAGTACCCGTCTGCGCGCAGGAGCACCTCTCCCACCGGCTCGAGCACCCCGACACTCGCGGCGAGCGCGCCCACGAGCCCTTCGACGACGAGCGCGTAGAGGATGCCGACGCCGATCGCCAGCGAGGTGCCGCGGGTCAGCGTCCCGAGCAGCACCCCGAGCGCTGCCCACGCGGCGAGCACGAGCCAGCCGGCGGCCATCGCCCGGACGAGCAGCCACACCGGCGGCAGGTCGGCGGGAGCGCCCTCGATCCCCGCGATCACGAGGCTCGCGACCGCGCCGGCCACGAAGACGGCGAGGACGTAGGGCACGAGGACGATCCCGAGCGCCGCCAGCTTGGCGGCGAACACGTGCAGGCGCCCCGGTCCCTGCGTGAAGCGCGACTTCAGCGTGTCCCACCCGAAGTCGCTGCCCACCGCGAACACCCCGAGCATGAGCGCGAACACGCCGCCGAAGAACGGGAAGCCGACCGCGAGCGTCCCCGCGAGCGCCGACGGCAGGAGGTCGGCGAGGCCGCCCGGGTCCTCCCCCGGGTCGAGGGCGTAGGGGATGACGTAGGCGAAGAACACCGCCAGCAGCGTCCAGATGCCGAGGAGGATCCACGTCGCCGCGCGCTTGCGCAGGACGAGCAGCTCGGCGCCGATGCTCGACCTCATGCCGCCGCACCCCCGCCCGTGAGCTGGAGGAAGACGTCCTCGAGCGAGGCCCGGCGCGGCACGAGCTCGGAGACGGCGATCCCGGCCCGGACGAGCGCGGCGTTGATCGCGGCGGCCTGCGTGCCGTCGGCCGCGACGTCCAGCGCGTCGCCGTCGCGATCGACGCCGGCGACGCCCGGCAGCGCCGCCACGATTCGCGCCGCCTCGTCGGCGGGGTGCGCGAGCACCCGCAGCCGGGCGCGACCCCGCAGCTCGTCGACGGTGCCCTCCGCGACGAGCACGCCGTCGCGGATGACGCCCACCCGATCGCTGACCTGCTCGACCTCGGGCATGAGGTGGCTGGACAGCAGCACGGTCACACCGCGATCGCCCAGACCGGCGATGAACGCCCGCATCTCCGCCATCCCGGCGGGGTCCAGGCCGTTCGTCGGCTCGTCGAGGACGAGCAGCTCGGGGTCCTTCAGCAGTGCCGCCGCGACCCCGAGCCGCTGGCGCATCCCGAGCGAGTACGCGGCGGCGCGGTCCCCGGCGCGCGACGTGAGCCCGACGTCGTCGCAGCACCGTCTCCACGCGGTCCCGGGACACGCCCGCGTGGCCGGCGAGCACGCGGAGGTTGTCGCGGCCCGAGAGGTACGGGTAGAAGCCGGGCGTCTCGACCATCGCGCCGATCCGCGCGAGGCCCGCCGGGTCGCCGGGCGGCGCGCCGAGCACCGCGGCGGCGCCCGACGTCGGGCGGACCAGGCCCAGCAGCATGCGCAGGGTCGTGGTCTTGCCCGCGCCGTTGGGCCCGAGGAAGCCGTAGACCTCCCCGCGGCGCACGCGCAGGGCGAGGCCGTCGACGGCGAGCGTCGCCTCGCCGTAGCGCTTCGTGAGTCCGGATGTCTCGATGACCGGGTCGTCCGTCATGGGGCGAGCGTCGCGCCCACGGCGCCGCCGCACATCGGCCGCGGGAAGCATCCGGGTAGCCCTGAGGACGACGACGAGCCCGGCCCGCGGAGGTACGTTCCGGCCATGTCCCCCCGCCTGACCGACGCGCTCATCGCCCTCGGGCTGGCGGTCGCCATGCTGCTGCAGCTCGTCCTCACGGACGAGCCGGGCGCGACGGCGGTCGGGATCGTCGGCGGGCTCGCGATCACCCTCCCGCTCGCGTGGCGGCGCCGGGCGCCCCTCGCGGTGGCTCTGACCTGCGTGGGCGCCGCGCTGGCGCAGGAGCTGCTCGGCGGCGGCCTGTACTCGGGGCAGCCGCCGCTGGCCGCGGCGATCGTGGCGGGCGGTCTCGCGTTCTACTCGCTGGGCGCCCACGCCCCCGAGCGCCGGGCGGCGATCGGGTTCGTCATCGGGGTCGCCGGGCTGTGGGCGACGGTGGTCGCCACCGGCGACACCGACCTGCACAGCTTCCTCTTCTCCGGTGGCCTCGTCGCGACCGCCCCATGGCTCGCGGGCCGCACGAGCCGGGCGCGGGCGCTGCGCCTCGCGGCGTCGAGCGCGAGCGCGAGCAGCGCGCCCTCATCGCCGTGAGCGAGGAGCGGCGACGGATCGCGCGCGAGCTGCACGACGTCGTGGCCCACGGCGTCGTGCTCATGGTCCTGCAGGCGCAGGGCGCGCGGCGCATCCTCGACCAGGACCCGGAGCGGGCGCGGGCCGCGCTGGACGCGATCGAGGAGACGGGTGGGACGGCGCTCGCCGAGATCCGCGCCTCGCTCGGCATGCTGCGCGACGAGGACGAGGCCGCCGAGCTGCAGCCGCAGCCCACGCTCGGCGACCTGGACGACCTCGTGGCGGAGATGCGCGAGGCCGGGCTCGGCGTCGACCTCACCGTGGCGGGGCGCCCCCGTGAGCTCGCCGTCGGCGTCGACCGCGCCGCGTACCGGGTCATCCAGGAGGCGCTCACGAACGCGATCCGCCACGCGGGGCCCGTTCCGACGCGCGTGACCGTGTCCTACGAGCCCGCCGACCTGCTGCTCGAGATCGCCGACGACGGCCCGGGGGCGACGGACGCGGGCGAGGGCGGGCGCGGGATCGTCGGGATGCGCGAGCGCGTGCGGCTTCACGGCGGCGAGCTGGACGCGCGGCCCGGCAGCGACCGCGGCTTCGTCGTGCGGGCGCGGATCCCGCTGGCGCGATGAGCATCCGCGTCCTGCTCGTCGACGACCACGCGCTCGCGCGGACCGGTCTGCGGATGGTCCTGGACGTCGAGCCGGACATCGAGGTCGTCGGCGAGGCGGCCACCGGCCGCCAGGCGGTGCACAGCGCGCGCCGGCTGGAGCCCGACGTCGTGCTCATGGACGTCCGCATGCCCGAGCTCGACGGGATCGCGGCGACGCGCGAGATCGTCGCCGCGGCCGAGGGGCCGCGCGTGCTCGTGCTCACGACGTTCGACCTCGACGAGTACGTCTACGACGCGCTCGCCGCCGGGCGCCAGCGGATTCCTGCTCAAGGACGTCGGGCCCGAGCAGCTCGTGCACGGCATCCGCGTCGTCGCTGCGGGCGACGCGCTGCTCGCGCCGTCCGTCACCCGGCGGCTGCTGGACGAGATGGTGCGCGCCGGCCGGCGCGCACCCACGACGATCGACGCGCTGGAGGACCTGACACCGCGCGAGCTCGAGGTGCTCCGCCTCGTGGCGCAGGGCCTCTCCAACGCGGAGATCGCGGAGCTGCTCGTCGTCGAGGAGACGACGGTGAAGACGCACGTCTCGCGGCTGCTCGCGAAGCTCGGGCTGCGCGACCGCACGCAGGCGGTCGTGCTCGCCTACGAGTCGGGGCTGGCCGCTCGCGCAAGCGGCTGACGACGCATCTCCGGCGGCCACGGCCGGGACACGTGGATGCTGTCCGCGGCGCAGAACCGCCACGGCAGGTCCGCTGCCTTCGTGATGCCGATCCGCGGCCCCACGACGAGCCGCGGCCGCTCCCAGCCGCGCGGTGGCGGGCCGATCCGGACGGGACCGTCGCGCACGCTCGTGTCGTTGTGGATGAGCTCGATGCCGAGCGCCTGCGTCAGCTTGCCGGGCCCGGAGCAGAGGTCGACCGGCCGCGTCCGCCCCCGGCGCATCGCCATCGTCCCCAGGCCCTCGATCGGCTCGAGGGCGCGGATGAGCACCGCCGCGCCGACGCCCTCCGGCTCGACGACGACGTTGGCCAGCGCGTGGATGCCGTAGGAGCGGTAGACGTAGAGCCGTCCCGGCGCCTCGAAGAGCACCCGGCTGCGCGGCGTCATGCCGATGTGGGAGTGGGCGGCAGCCTCGACCTCGTGGTAGGCCTCGGTCTCGACGATGACGCCGACGGTGTCCTCGTGCTCCAGCGTGCAGCCCACGAGCGCCTTCGCGGCGTCGACGACCTGCATCGCGAGCGCCATCTGGTGCCTGCCGGGTGGCGGCACCCCTAGTGGTCGTTCCCGTGGGGCCGCCGGATGCGGCACCGTCAGCGGGAGCGGCCACACCTAGGCCTCGAGCGCGCGGCGGGCGACGTCCAGCCCCTCGCGCACGCGCTGCAGCGAGGTCCCTCCCTCCGACGACCTTGGACTCCAGCCACGACCGCTGATCGAGGACCTCGGCGAGCGTCGCGCGGTCGAGCTCCGGGGACGCCTCGCGCAGCTCCTCGTCGGTCAGCTCCGACAGCGGCCGCCCCGAGTCCACGGCGAGCCGCACGAGGCCGGCCACGACGCCGTGCGAGCTGCGGAACGGGACGCCCTTGCGGACGAGCAGGTCGGCGATGTCGGTCGCGGCGATGAGCTCGTCGGACGCGGCGTCGGCCATCCGCTCGCGGTGGAACGTCGCCGTCGCCAGCATCCCCCGCGCCGCGGCGAGGCTGAGCTCGAGCGTGTCGGCCGCGTCGAAGAGGTGCTCCTTGTCCTCCTGCAGATCCTTGTTGTAGGTGAGCGGCAGGGCGTGCATGACCCCGAGCAGCGCGCTGTGATGGGCGGCGATGCGCGGCGCCTTCGCGCGCAGGAGCTCGGCCGCGTCCGGGTTCTTCTTCTGCGGCATGATCGACGAGCCGCTCGACCACGCGTCGCTCAGGGTCACGAACCCGAACTCCTCGCTCGCCCACAGCACGATCTCGGCGCCGAGGCGGCTCAGGTGCATCGCGCAGGTCGACGCCGCGCTGAGGTAGTCGAGGACGAAGTCGCGGTTGGAGACGGCGTCGATCGAGTTCGGCGCGACGCCCGCGAAGCCGAGCTCGGCGGCGACGGCCCCGCGGTCGGTCGGGAAGTTCACCCCGGCCAGCGCGCCCGCGCCCAGCGGGAGCATCGCCGTCGCCTCGACGACGAAGCGCATCCGCGCGCGGTCGCGGACGAGCATCCAGACGTACGCGAGCAGGTGATGCGCGAGGTAGACGGGCTGGGCGCGCTGCAGGTGCGTGTAGCCGGGCAGCGCCCAGTCGACGTGGCGCTCGGCGACGTCCACGAGCGTCGAGGCGAGCGCCTCCATGCCCGCGGCCGCGGTGCCGGCCGCGTCGCGCGTGAAGAGCGCGACGTCGGTCGCCACCTGGTCGTTGCGCGACCGCGCCGTGTGCAGCTTCCCGCCCGGCGGCCCGGCGAGCTCGGTGACCCGCCGCTCGACCGCCATGTGGATGTCCTCGTCGTCGGGGAGGAACGCGAAGCGACCCTCCGCGAGCTCCGCCTCCACCGCGTCGAGCGCGACGAGCAGCGCGTCGCGGTCGGCGCCGGAGATGATCCCGGCGCCGGCCAGCATCCGCGCGTGGGCGCGCGACTGGCGCACGTCGTGCGGCCAGAGGCGGCGGTCGAAGCCCAGCGAGGTGTTGAGCTCCCGGAAGACCGGGTCCTGGGGTTCGGCGAACCTACTCATGAGCGTCCACCAGCCTGGCAGTGTGTCGCGCAGCGACACACGCCGACCGACGACGTAGTCGTCGGCGCTCAGGCTCCCGCCTCCGTCAGCTTCGCGAGCTCGTCGTCGCTCAGCTCCAGTCCGGCCATCGGCAGGATCTGCGCGAGCTGCTCGGTGTTGCGCGCGCTCGCGAGGGGCGTCACGACCGTCGGCTGCGCCGCGAGCCAGGCCAGCGCGACCGCGCCGGCAGGCACGTCGTGCGCCGCGGCGACCTCCTCGACGGCATCCAGCACCGCCCAGCCGCGATCGGTCTCGTAGTCGCCGATCTGCGCCGCACGCGGGCTGTCCACCTTGTGGCCCGGCCGGTACTTGCCCGTGAGGAACCCCTTGGCGAGGCCGAAGTACGGAGCCGTGGCCAGCCCGTGGCGCTCGGCGACCGGCTCCAGCGTCGACTCGTAGCCGCGCTCGAGCAGGTTGTAGTGCGGCTGGAGCACCTCGTACTTCGCGAAGCCCTCGCGCTCGGACGTGGCGATCGCCTCGTCGAGGCGCTCGGGGGTGAAGTTCGATGCCGCGAGGTGGCGGACCTTGCCCTCCTTGACGAGCTCGTCGAGCGCGGCGAGCGACACCTCGGGCGGGGTGTCGAGGTCGTCGTAGTGGGCGTACATGATGTCGACGTAGTCGCTCTGCAGGCGCTCGAGCGACTCCTCCGCACGCGCCCGGACGTTCTCCGGCGTCAGCCCGCCGTCGCTGCCGAGCTTCGTCGCGACGATGACGTCGTCGCGCTTGCCGCGCTTCGTCAGCCAGGCGCCGATGACCCGCTCGGACTCGCCACCGTCGTGACCCGGGACCCAGCGCGAGTAGCCGTTCGCGGTGTCGATGAAGTTCCCGCCCGCCGCGACGTACGCGTCGAGGACGGCGAAGGAGCTGTCCTCGTCCGCGGTCCAGCCGAAGACGTTGCCACCGAGGCAGAGGGGGAAGACGTGCAGGCCCGTGCTGCCGAGCGCTCGCAGGGAGCCGTTGGTCGTAGCCATGAGCCGCAACGCTAGCGGTGAAGGACGGCCCGCAGCGCCTCGGCGACGCGCTCGGCCTGCCCCTGGGTCAGCTCGGGGAAGAACGGCAGCGCCAGCGAGCGCTCCGCGACGTCCTCGCAGACCGGGAACTCGCCCGGGCGGTGGCCGAAGCGCTCGCGGTAGAAGCTCATCAGGTGGATCGCGGGCAGGTAGGGCTTGCTCTGGACGCCGTGCTCGCGCAGCGCGCGGACCGTCTCGTCGCGGTCCACGCCGCGCGGGAGCTGGACGACGAAGACGAACCAGCCGCGCACGTCCCCGCCGGTGTCCGGGAACGGGAGCTCCAGGCCGTCGATCTCGTGGAGCAACTCGCGGTACCAGCCGGCCACCCGGGCGCGGGCGGCGAGCATGTCGTCGAGCCGGTCGAGCTGGGCGATGCCGATGGCGCAGGCGATGTCGGTGAGGCGGTAGTTGAAGCCGAGCCGGTCGTGGTCGAGCCAGCCCATGTCCGGGGCGCGGCCCTGGTTGCGCTCGGAGTCGATGCGCGCCTTGCGGTCGGGGTCGTCGAGCGCGACGAGGCCGCCCTCCCCCGTCGTCAGCTGCTTGTTGGCGTAGAACCCGAAGACCGCGGGATGCCCGCGGCCGCCGACGGGCGTGCCGTCCGCGTGGATCGCGCCGAGCGCCTCGCACGCGTCCTCGACGATCGGCAGGCCCATCGCCTCGAACGCCGGCAGGTCGGCCGGGTAGCCGAAGATGTGGACCGGCAGGATCGCGGTCGTGCGGTCGGTGATCGCCGCCCGCGCCGCCTCCGGGTCGAGGTTCAGCGTCCTCGGGTCGATGTCGGCGAAGACCGGCCTGGCGCCCTCGTAGATCGGGGCGTTCGCGCTCGCGACGAACGAGAACGGCGACGTCACGACCTCGTCGCCGTCGCCGACGCCGACCGACCGCAGCGCGAGGTGCAGGCCGGCGGTGCCCGACGAGACGGCGCTCGCGTGCGGCACGCCGAGGCGGGCGGCGAAGCGCCGCTCGAACTCCGGCACGCGCGGCCCCAGCGACAGGTGCCCGGACCGCAGGACCTCGAGGACCGCCTGCTCCTCCGGCTCGCCCAGCACCGGCCGGGCGAGGGGGACCTCCTCCACGCTATGCGGCGCTGCGGGCGGCCGCCGCGGCCTCGGCGCCGGCCTCGGCTGCATCGGCTGCTCGAGCGAGTCGACGAGCGCCTGCCAGGAGGCGGCGATGACGTTCTCGCCCACGCCGATCGAGCCCCAGACCTGCTCGCCGTCGCTCGCGTCGATGAGCACGCGCGTGATCGCGCCGGTGCCCTTGGCCTCGTCGAGGATGCGGACCTTGTAGTTGACGAGCTCGATGTCGCGCAGGTGCGGATGGATCTCGACGATCGCCGAGCGCAGCGCCGCGTCGAGCGCGTTGACCGGGCCGTTGCCCTCTGCCGTGCGCACGTAGCGCTCGCCCTCGAGCCACACCTTGACCGTCGCCTCGGTGTCGACCTTGCCGTCGGCGCGCTGCTCGACGATGACCCGCCAGGACTCCAGCCGGAACAGCGGCTCGTAGTCGCCGCTCTCCTTGCGGATGAGCAGCTCGAAGGAGCCGTCGGCCGCCTCGAACTGGTAGCCGCCGTGCTCGAGCGCCTTCAGCCGCTCGAGGACGCGCTCCGCCGTCGGGCCGTCGACCGCCAGACCCGCCTCCTGCGCCTTCTCGAGCACCGTGCCGCGACCGGAGAGCTCGGAGACGACCATCTCGCGGCGGTTGCCCACGATGGTCGGGTCGATGTGCTCGAACGTCGTCGCGTCCGCCCGGACGCCGGCGATGTGCATGCCGCCCTTGTGCGCGAACGCGTTGCGGCCCACGTAGGGCTGGCTCGGGTTCGGCACGAGGTTCAGCAGCTCGTCGACGTAGTGCGCGGTCGCCGTCAGGCGCTCCAGGCTCGCGGGCGGCAGCACCTCGTGGCCCAGCTTGACCTGCAGGTTGGCCGTGATCGTCACGAGGTTCGCGTTGCCGGTCCGCTCGCCGACGCCGTTCATCGTCCCCTGGACGTGCGTGGCGCCCGCCTCCACCGCTGCGAGCGAGTTCGCGACGCCGACGCCGCAGTCGTCGTGGCAGTGGATGCCGACCGGGTGGCCGTCCAGCCCGGCGCACACGCCGGCCGTCGCCTCCGCGATCTGGCCGGGCAGCGACGAGCCGTTCGTGTCGCACAGGACGACGCGCTCGGCGCCCCCGGCGACGGCGGCCCGCAGGCACCGCAGCGCGTACTCGCGGTCGTCGCGCCAGCCGTCGAAGAAGTGCTCGGCGTCGTAGATGACGCGCTTGCCCTGGGCGACGAGGAACGCGATCGACTCCTCGATCATCGCCAGGTTGTCCTCGCGGTCGACGCGGACGACCTTCTCCAGATGCAGCCCCCACGTCTTGCCCACGATCGTGCAGACGGGCGCGAAGCACTCGGCCAGGACCCGCAGGGCGGGATCGGCGTCCGCCGTCACGTCGCGGCGCCGGGTCATCCCGAACGCCGCGATCTGCGCGGTCTTGAACTGCTCGCGCGAGAGCAGGCCGAAGAGCTCGATCTCCTTCGGGTTCGACGACGGGAACCCGGCCTCGATGAGGTGCAGGCCGAGCCCGTCGAGGGCGTGCGCCACGCGCAGCTTCTCCGCTGCCGTCAGCGACAGCCCCTCACCCTGCATCCCGTCGCGCAGGGTGGCGTCGTAGAGCTCGATCATCGGACGGGCGAGGGCACCGGCACGGGATCGAGCCACTCGCGGTAGCGCTCGGTCCGGCCGTAGAGGGCGTCGTGGAAGGCGGTCTGCACGGCCTTCGTGATCTCGCCGGGCTTGCCCGTGCCGACCGCGTGGTCGTCGACCTCGCGGACCGGCACCAGCTCCGCGGCGGTGCCGGTGAGGAAGACCTCCTCGGCCAGGTACAGCTCGGCGCGTGCGATGTCGCGCTCGACGACCTCGAACCCGAGGTCGCGCGCGATCTGGATGATCGCCTTGCGGTTGATGCCGTCGAGGATGCCGGCCGTCTGCGGCGGGGTGATGATGACCCCGTCGCGCACGGCGTAGATGTTCTCGCCCGAGCCCTCGCACACGAAGCCGTGGTCGTCGAGGAGGATCGCCTCCTCGTAGCCGGCCTTGTGGCTCTCGATCTTCGCGAGGATCGAGTTGAGGTACTGGCCGGACGCCTTGGCGTGCGGGATGAGGCTGTCGTTGGAGATCCGCCGCCAGCTCGAGACCTTCGCGCGGATGCCGTTGCGCGTGCCCTCGTCGCCGAGGTAGGCGCCCCACTCCCAGACGGCGATCGTCACGTCGACGGGCGCGTCGAGCGGGAACAGGCCCATGGTCCCGTAGCCCCGGTAGGCGATCGGCCGGATGTAGCAGGAGCGCATCCCGTTCTTGCCGATGAGCTCGAGCGTCGCCTGCCGGATCTGCTCCGGTGTGTACGGGATGGGCATGTAGTACAGCTCGGCCGACTTGTAGAGGCGGTCGATGTGGTCCTTGTGGCGGAACACCGCCGGACCGATCTCCGTGTCGTAGCAGCGGATGCCCTCGAAGACGCCGGTGCCGTAGTGGAGGCCGTGCGTCAGTACGTGAACCTTCGCGTCCTCCCATGCGACGAACTCGCCGTTCATCCAGATGAGGTCCGCTTGCTTCACGTCAGCTCCCTTGGTGCAGGTGGTCGAGGACTGCCTGGGTGGCCTGCTCGGTCGTGGCGTCGCCTCCCAGATCGCGGGTGCGCAGCCCGTCGCGCAGCGCCGAGTCCACGGCCGATTCTAGGGCGGCCGCCTCGGAATCCAAACCGAGGCCATGGCGCAGCAACATCGCGACCGAGAGGAACATCGCCAGGGGATTGGCGATCCCCTGGCCCGCGATGTCCGGGGCGGAACCGTGCACCGGCTCGAACATCCCCGGCGTGCCGGGCTCCCCGAGCGACGCGCTCGGCAGCATCCCGATCGAGCCGGTGATCATCGCCGCCTCGTCGCTGAGGATGTCGCCGAACATGTTCTCGGTGACGATGACGTCGAAGTCGCTCGGGTTGGACACGAGCTGCATCGCGGCGTTGTCGACGAGCACGTGCTCCAGCGGCACGTCGAAGTCCGCGGCGACGTCGATCACGGTCGCGCGCCACAGCCGCGAGGTCTCCAGCACGTTGGCCTTGTCGACGCTCGTGACCTTGCGCCGCGCGGCGCCGAACGCGGTCCGCGCGATGCGGTCGATCTCGGTGACGCTGTAGGCGCAGAGGTCGCTCGCGCTGTCCTCGGTGCGCGTCTTCTCGCCGAAGTAGATGCCGCCGGTGAGCTCGCGGACGACGAGCAGGTCGGTGCCCTCGATGATCTCGCGCTTGAGCGGGCTGGAGTCGTAGAGCGCCGGGACCGGGCGGACGGGACGGAGGTTCGCGTAGAGGCCCATCCCCTTGCGCAGGCCGAGGAGCCCCTGCTCGGGGCGCGGCTTGGAGGGATCGGTGGTGTCCCACTTCGGGCCGCCGACGGCCGCCAGGAGCACGGCGTCCGACGCCGTGCACGCGGCGAGGACCTCGTCGGTGAGCGCCGTGCCGTGCGCGTCGATCGACGCGCCGCCGAACAGGTGCTCCTCGGTCGTGACGTCCGGAGCGAGCTGCTGGAGGATCGCGACCGCGGGGGCGGCGACCTCCGGGCCGATCCCGTCTCCGGGCAGGACGACGACGTGGGGCATCAGGCGGGCTTCCTTCCGGTCATGTTCAGGCGGACGTAGTCGAGGACCGGCGGGTCGTCGAGCTCGTCCAGCACGCGCTGCGCGAACGGCATCCGCTCGGCCTCGGGCAGGCGCTGCACGTACGGGCCGAGGATGACGTCGCCGAGGAAGGTGAGCGGCTCCGGCGGGGTGACCGGCATGGGCTGCAGCCACGTCTGCACGTCGGTGAAGCCGTTGCGCTCCAGGCGCTCGCGGGTCTCCTCGGTGCCGGCGTACTTCCAGGTGTGCGGCGGCTCGCCCGGGTACAGGCGGTCGGCGATCCCCTTGACGTTCGCGATGTTGCCCTCGCCCCCGCACTGCGCACTGATGCGCCCGCCCGGCTTCGTCGCCCGGCCGATGCGCGCGAACAGCTCGTCGTGATCGAGGACCCAGTGGAACGTCGCGCCGGAGAACACGGCGTCGACGGGTTCGGCCAGCTCCATCTCGCTGAGGCTCTGGTGGACGACCTCGACGCGCGGATCGGCGGCGAAGCGCTCGCGGGTCGCGCGGACCATGTCGGCATCGGCGTCCAGCGCGATGACGCGCCCCTGCGGCAGGCGTTGCAGGAGCAGCTCGGTGACGCGACCGGAGCCGCAGCCGGCGTCGAGCACGAGCTCGTCGCCGCGCAGCTCGAGGCGGTCGAGGATCGCCTCCGACCAGGAGACCTGCGGGGCGGAGACGCGGTCGTACGTCGCCGCGTCCCACGTCCGACTACTATTGGGCCACCCGCCGCTGACGTCGTGTCGCTCTGCGACACGACGTGACCGATGACGCAGTCATCGGTGCTCATGAGACCAGCGCGGTCGTCGGCTTCGACGGCTGCTCGCGGTCGGCCTCGAACGCGTCGATCGCCGCGCCCTGCTGCAGCGTCTCGCCGATGTCGTCGAGGCCGTTGAGCAGCCGGTGCTTGATGTTCTGGTCGATGTCGAAGTGCGCGGTCCCGCCCGGCCACCGGACCTCCTGCGAGGCGAGGTCGACCTGGCACTCGCCCGCCTCGGCGATCGCCGCGACCTCCTCGGCGGTGAGCTGCACCGGCAGCAGCCCGACCTTCGTGCAGTTCGACTTGAAGATGTCGGCGAAGGACGGCGCGATGATCGCGCGGAACCCGTAGTCCTCCAGCGCCCACGGCGCGTGCTCGCGGCTGGAGCCGCAGCCGAAGTTCCTGCCGGCGACCAGGACCTGGTTGACCGGGAGGTCCCAGTCGGGCTCCTTCGCCCAGTCGTAGAAGAGGAACTCGCCGAACCCGGTCCGCTCCACCCGCTTGAGGAACTGCTTGGGGATGATCTGGTCGGTGTCGATGTCGTCGCGCATCAGCACCGACACGCGCCCGGTGATGGTCTCGATCGCCTTCATGACTCCCACGTCCTGATGTCGACGAAGTGGCCCTCGATCGCGGCCGCGGCCGCCATGCGGGGAGAGACGAGGTGCGACCGGGCGCCCTTGCCCTGCCGGCCCTCGAAGTTGCGGTTGCTCGTCGACGCGACGCGCTCGCCGGGAGCGGCGATGTCCGGGTTCATGCCCAGGCACATCGAGCAGCCCGCGCCGCGCCAGTCGAAGCCCGCCGCGCGGAAGACCTCGTCGAGGCCCTCCTGCTCGGCCTGCGCCTTCACGCGTGCGGAGCCGGGGACGACCATCGCGTTGACGTGCGAGGCGACCTTGCGGCCCTTGACGACCGACGCGGCCTCGCGCAGGTCGCCGATCCGCGAGTTCGTGCACGAGCCGATGAACACGCGGTCGAGCTTGATCTCCTGCATCGGGGTCCCGGGCTCCAGACCCATGTAGTGCAGCGCGCGCTCGTCGCCGTCGTCCTGGGGCTCCGGCACCGAGTCGGCGACGCCGATGACCATCTCGGGGTTCGTCCCCCACGTGACCTGCGGGCTGATCGCGTCGACGTCGACGGTGATCTCCTTGTCGAACGTGGCGCCCTCGTCGGTGAACAGCTCGCTCCAGTCGTCCTGCACCGTGCCGCCGTGATCGCGGACCCAGGCGAAGGTGGTCTCGTCCGGCGCGATCATGCCCGCGCGGCCGCCGCCCTCGATGGTCATGTTGCAGATCGTCATGCGGCCCTCCATCGAGAGCTCGCGGATGACGTCGCCGGAGAACTCGACGACGTGGCCGGCCGCGCCGGCGACGCCCATCTGCCCGATCGTCGCGAGGATGAGGTCCTTGGCGGTGACGCCGTTGCCCATCGAGCCGACGTAGTTGATGCGCATCGACTTCGGCTTGTGCTGCACGAGGCACTGGGTGGCGAGGACGTGCTCGACCTCGCTCGTGCCGATGCCGAAGGCGAGGGCTCCGAACGCGCCGTGCGTCGCGGTGTGGCTGTCGCCGCAGACGATCGTCATGCCCGGCTGGGTGACGCCGAGCTCCGGGCCGATGACGTGCACGATGCCCTGGTGCTCGCTGCCGAGCGAGAAGAGCGGGACGCCGAACTCCGCGCAGTTGGTCTCGAGGGTCTCGACCTGGACGCGGCTGAGCTGGTCCTTGATGCGGTCGGCGGTCGTCGTGCCGTCGGTCGGCACGTTGTGGTCGGCCGTGGCGAGCGTGCGGTCCGGGCGGCGGACCTTGCGGCCGGCCATCCTCAGGCCGTCGAACGCCTGCGGGCTCGTGACCTCGTGGACGAGGTGCAGGTCGATGTAGATCAGGTCCGGCGCCACCTCGTGGCGCTGCCAGATCTTCTCGAACAGCGTGGTCGGTTGGGACATGTCGGTTCAGCTCCTCCGGAGGCCGGCGGCGACGACGGCGAGCAGCACGGCCTCGCCGTCGCCGGGGTTCTCGAAGTGATGGGGAAGGTCGGCGTCGAACGTCACGCAGTCGCCCTCGGCCAGCGGGTGGCGCTCGCCGTCGATGTCGAGGACGACGTCGCCCGTGTGCACGAAGGCCACCTCGCGGGCGCCCGGCTCGTGGATCGGGGGGTCGCCGGGCCCGCCGGTGGCGGCGCCCGGTGCGAGGACGTGACGCGAGAGCTCGGCGCGCTGGCCGGGCTCGGGTGGGGTCAGGACCTCGTAGCTGTGGCCCGCGGTCCCGCCCTGGCGGCGCTCCCGCGCGCGGGTGATCGAGACGGCGCCGGACTCGTCCAGGCGCAGCAGCTGGCTGAGGCGGAGGTCCAGTCCCGCGGCGATGCGTTGGGCGACCTGCAGCGTCGGGCTCGTCTCGCCCCGCTCGACCTGGCTGAGCATGGGCGCCGAGACGCCCGAGCGCCCCGCGAGATCGCGCAGGCTCAGGTCCATGTGCTCGCGCAGCGCCCGGATGCGCGGGCCGATGGGGACGTCGGTGACGGAGGGGGCGGCCACGGCGGCCGCGTACGTTATCGCATACGGACGTAATCGACGTCGATTGGCGCGTCACAATCCTCACGAACCAGCGAGCATGCGCACATGTTCCTCCGATCTGTGCGCGCGGCAGTCGCTGCCGGCGCCGTCCTCGCTGCCCTGGCACTGCCGGGCGTCGCCGCCGCCGGCGGCCAGCCACCCAGCCCCGGCGCCGCAGGCATCGGCGACCGCCTCTACCCCACGCTGGGCAACGGCGGCTATGACGTCTGGCACTACGACGTCGCGTGGCGCTATCCGGTGGCCGCGCCGACGACGCCGGTCACCGGGACCGTGACCATCGACGCGAAGGCGACCCAGTCGCTGTCGAGCTTCAACCTCGACTGGGCGGGGACGAGCTACGGCGCCGTCGCGGTGAACGGCCGCCCCGCGGCCGTCGTGCAGGACGGCGAGGACATCGTCATCACGCCGGAGCAGCCGATCCACAAGGGATCGAAGTTCCGCGTGGTGGTCGCCCAGTACACGGCGACGCCGACCGTCGTCGATCCCGAGGTCGACTCCTCGGCCGCGTTCTTCTCCACGCCCGACGGCACGGCGACGGCCGCGCAGCCGAACTTCGCGCACCTGTTCCTGCCGTCCAACGACCACCCGCGCGACAAGGCGACGTTCACGTTCCACCTCGACGTCCCCGACGGGGTGACCGCGGTCGCCAACGGGGATCTGGTCTCCAAGACGACGCCCGAGCCGGGCCGGACGGTCTGGAACTACGACCTGCGCCAGCCGATGGCGACCGAGCTCGTCCAGATCGCGGCCGGCGACTACGACGTCACGCAGCGCGGCGTCGTGGACGGCGTCGCCGTGCGCGACGTGACGCCGAAGCGGCTGACCGCGCAGCTCGACCCGGCCCTGTCGACGGTGACGGCCCACATCCCGTGGATGCAGGCGCGCGTCGGCCACTACCCGTTCGGCCTGTACGGGTCGCTCGTCGTGGACGACATCCCGTTCGCGCTGGAGACGCAGACGCTGTCGATCTACGGGCTCACCTGGTTCACGGAGCTGCCGCAGGGCGTGTGGGAGCCGACGATGGTCCACGAGCTCGCCCACCAGTGGTTCGGCGACAGCGTCGCGCCGTACGAGTGGAGCGACCTGTGGCTCAACGAGGGCCACGCGACGTGGTACGAGGTCCTCTACGCCGAGGAGCACGGCCAGCTCGCGGAGGACAGCGCCGGAGTGTTCAACGAGGAGGGCTACGCGGACCTCGAGAGCTACATGCGCGCCGCGTACGCCGCGGGCGACAACTACCGCGCGCAGTACGGCCCGGTCGCGGTGCCGCCTGACGGCACGCTGAGCGGCCTGTTCAACTCGAACGTGTACTACGGCGGGGCGCTCGTGCTCTACGCGCTGCGCCAGGAGATCGGCACGGAGGCGTTCGACGCGCTCGAGCGCGCGTGGGTCACGAAGTACGAGAACGGCGTGGCGAGCACGGGCGACTTCATCGCCCTGGCGTCGAAGGTCGCGGGCCGCGACCTCGGCGCGTTCCTGCACGCGTGGCTCTACGACGAGACCACCCCGCCCATGCCGGGGCACCCGGACTGGACGGTCGACCCGGTCACGGCGCCGGAGCCGGTGCCGGCGGCGTAGGCGGTCGGGCGGCTCGCGCCGGCGGGACCTGGCGCGTCCGACGTCGAGGGGCGCGGGGTGCGTGCCGGCGTATCATCTGGCGTGAGCGCATGCACCCAGCCGCGAGACCCTCGCGACTGCCTAGACAGTGGGGCACCTGATCCGGCGCGGGCTCGGTTATCGGAGCAGCTGGGCACGGTGCAGGCGCCTGCGACCACGTTCCGCCCCATCCGCCCTCGGTGCGCCGTTCAGCCGCGGACCGACCCGGAGACCACGGTTCGAGCGGAGCGCAGGTCCCGCCAGGCGCGCCGAGCGGAGCTACTCCACGCCAACCGGTACGAACGGCCCCGCGCGGTGCAGCAGGCCGGGGAGCGGCGACGCCAGCCGCTCCTCGAGCCATCGCAGCGACCGCGATCAACGCGTCGAGGTCGACGCCCGTCTCCACGCCCTCGCCGTCGAGGAGGTAGACGAGGTCCTCGGTCGCGATGTTGCCCGTCGCGTTCGGGGCGAACGGGCAGCCGCCGAGGCCGCCGACGGACGCGTCGAGCAGCGTCGCGCCCGACTCCAGGCCCGCGATCGCGTTCGCGTAGCCCGTGTTGCGGGTGTTGTGGAGATGGAGGCCGACCGGCGTGCCTGCCGCGGCGCTGAGGGCGGCGGGCACGAGCCGGCGCACCTGGGCGGGGACGCCGACGCCGATCGAGTCGGCGAGCAGCACCTCGTCCGCGCCCGCGGCCGCGATGAGCGCGACGTGCTGGACCACGATCCCCGGATCGACCGGGCCCTCGAACGGGCAGCCGAACGACGCGGCCAGCGTGACGTTCACGCGCCCGCCCGCCGCCTTGACCGCCCGGGTCATCTCCTGCGCGAGACGTGAGCCCTCGGCGGCCGTCTGACCCTGGTTGCGCAGCCCGAACGTGTCGCTGACGGGATACGCGAGGTGGATGTCCGTGACGCCTGCGGCCAGCGCGCGGTCCAGGCCGCGCGGGTTGAGCACGAGCCCCGACCACGACGCCTCGTCGTGGCCTGCCAGCGCGGCGAACACCTCCTCCGCCCCCGCCATCTGCGGGACGCGCCCCGGATGCACGAAGCTCCCGGCCTCCACGCGGCGCAGGCCCGCGGCGGCAAGCCGCAGGCACAGCTCCGCGCGCGCCTCCGGCGGCAGCGTCACGTCGTGGTTCTGCAGACCGTCGCGCGGGCCGACGTCGCAGAGGATCACGGGATCAGGGGGTCGCGACCGCGTCCGTGGCCAGCGCGGGCTCGGCCTCGGTGCGCGTCCGGTGGACGACGACGGTCAGCGCGCGCGTGTAGGCGACGCCCGCCGCCTGCAGGATGTCGGTCGCGACGCCCTGGCCGGACGCGGTGCGCCCCTCCAGCTCGAGCACCACCGAGACCTCGCCGAGGGCGTCCTGGCCGCCCGTCACCGCGTCGACGCGGAACTCGCGCAGGCGCGCGTCCACCCCGGTCGCGGTGTTGATCGCGTGGAAGATCGCGTCGACCGGGCCGTCGCCGGTGAACGAGCCCTCCGAGCTCGACCCGTCCGGCATCGTCACCGACACCGTGGCGTGCGGCGGCCGGCGCGAGGACGCGTCGACGTCGAACCACTCGAGGGCGTAGCCGGAGATCTGGTCGCGCAGCTCGTCGGTGACGAGCGCCTCGAGATCCATCGCCGTGACCTGCTTCTTCTTGTCCGCCAGCGCCTTGAAGCGCTCGAACGCCGTCCGCAGCACCTGGCCGTCGACGGGGTAGCCGAGATCCTCGAGCGCCTGGCGCAGCGCGTGGCGGCCGGAGTGCTTGCCCAGCACGAGGTCGTTGCCCTCCAGGCCGATCGTGCGCGCGTCCATGATCTCGTAGGTCGTGCGCTCCTTCAGGACGCCGTCCTGGTGGATGCCCGACTCGTGCGCGAAGGCGTTGCGCCCGACGATCGCCTTGTTGGGCTGCACCGGATAGCCGGTCAGACGCGAGACCAGGCGCGACGACCGCGCGATCTCCTGGGTGTTGACGCGCGTGTCGAAGCCGACGGCGTCGCCGCGCGTGCGCAGCAGCATCACGACCTCCTCGAGCGACGCGTTGCCCGCGCGCTCGCCGATGCCGTTGATCGCGCACTCGACCTGCCGCGCGCCGGCCCGCACGCCCGCGAACGAGTTGGCCACCGCCAGCCCCAGGTCGTCGTGGCAGTGGACCGACAGCGTGACGTCGCGCAGCTTCGGGACCAGCTCGTACAGGCGCGTCAGGAACCCCGCGTACTCGTGCGGCATGGCGTAGCCGACCGTGTCGGGGATGTTGACGACCGTCGCGCCCTCGTCCAGCGCGATCTGGATGACCTCGGCGGTGAACTCGACGTCGGCGCGGGTCGCGTCCATCGGCGAGAACTCGACGTCGTCCAGGTGCTCCTTGGCCTGTGCGACCGCCGCCCGCGCCAGGCCCTTGACGTCCTCGCGCGTCGACTGCAGCTGGTGGACGATGTGGATGTCGGACGTGGAGACGAACGTGTGGATCCGAGGTCGTGCCGCGTCGCGTACGGCCTCCCATGCACGTTCGACGTCCCCCGGATTCACCCGCGCCAGGCCGGTGATGATTGGACCGTTGACCTCCCGGGCGATGGCCTGGACCGCCTCGAAGTCGCCGGGCGAGGCGATCGGGAACCCGGCCTCGATGACGTCGACGCCCAGCCGCGCCAGCTGATGGGCGATCTCGAGCTTCTCCGTCGTGTTCAGCGAGATCCCGGGGGACTGCTCGCCGTCCCGCAGGGTCGTGTCGAAGATCTGCACGTACTCCATGTCGTTCTCTCCTTCTCGGCTCGTTCCGTCTGCTTCTTCTCGATGGCTCGCGGCTTCAGCGGCCGCCACGCAATATCTCCCCCTAGCGGGGGAGGAGAAGGAGAAGCAGGTCGAGCGCGGTGAACGACATGCGGGGGCGAATCTAGCACCCGGACGGGTGCTAGACCACCCCTGGACTGCTCGGGTACTAGGCGACGGCCCGCTCGGGCTCGGCGACCTTCCCGTCGGCCTCGGCGACGTGGACGTCCCGTGACGACGTGGACCATGCAGTCGTTCTCGTGCTGCACGGCCCGGACGAGCACCGCGATGAACGCGAGGACGGCGAGCGCGAGGAAGAGCCACTCGCCGAAGCTCTCGGCACCCCACGGGATGAGCGACGTGGCGTCGTCCCAGCTGCTGAACGGAGCTGTGTTCATGTCGTCATGCCTCCGGTGCGTTGTAGGTGCCGACGGGCGCCGCGCCGCCGCCGTTCAGGGGAGCGAAGCGCGGCGATACGCCCGTGGCCGGGATGCCCTCGGGGTACGGCGCGGCCGGGATCTCGGAGAGGTCCAGGCCGAGGATCTCGACCTCCGGCGGGCTGCGCAGGAGCCCGGTGAGCTTCAGCGCACCGGCGCACAGGTAGCCGGGGACGAACCCGAGCGCGGCGAAGACCGCGATCGACCCGACCTGCCCGAGGATCGAGATCTCCGGGCCGCCGACGCCGCTCGGGTACCCGGCGAGGAAGATCCCGCAGGCGAGCAGCGACCAGATGCCGACCATCCCGTGGACGGCGACGGCGCCGACGGCGTCGTCGATCCGGAAACGCTCCAGGAGCTTGCCGCCGTACGGGATCATCACGCCGCCGACGATCGCGATGATGAACGCCATCGGCGGGCTGTAGAGGTCGATGCCCGCCGCGACGGCGATGACGCCGGCCAGGCCGCCCGAGACCGTCCAGAACGGTTCGCCGCGTGAGCTCATGTACGCGCCGAGCAGGCCGCCGGCGAGCCCCATGAGCATGTTGAACACGAAGGCCGACAGGTTCGTCGGCGTGGCGAAGATCGTCGTGTAGCCATCGGGCGAGTAGATGACGCAGCCCATCATGAACCCGAAGAAGCCGACGAAGATCAGCATCAGGCCGAGCATCGTCATCGGCAGGTTGTGCGGGCGCAGGTCGTTCGCCGAGCCGTCGGCGTTGAACCTGCCGATCCGCGGACCGAGATGGATGAGGACACCGAGCGTGAAGGCACCCGCGACGAGATGGACGCACCCCGCGGCCCCGACGTCGCGCAGTCCGAACTCGGTCACCAGCCACCCGGCGGGATGCCATCCCCAGGACGCCGCGATGATCCAGACCACCGACCCGAGGATCGTCGTCAGGATGAGGAACGCGCTGAGCCGGACGCGTTCGATGAGCGCGCCGGACAGGATCGATCCGGTCGTCGCGGCGAACAGGGCGAAGGCGCCCCAGAAGACGCCGCTCGCGGAGTCGTCGATGTTCGGCCCCATGTTCTCGCTCCACGGCAGGGCCGCCTTGGCGAGCTCGTCCAGGCGCGGCACCCCGGTGGGCATCGCGTTGTAGAGGAACCAGCCGACGAAGAAGAACGCCGGGATGACGACGGCCAGCGTCATCAGGTTCTTCATCGCGGCGGCGAGCACGTTCTTCACGCGCGACGCCCCGCTCTCGTAGGCCAGGAAGCCTGCGTGGATGAGCATCATGATCGCGATGCTCATCCAGTAGAAGAACTCCATGTTGACGGCGCCCTGCGTCTCCAACGCCGTCTGGACTTGCTCGGACACGGCACCTCCGCGCTGTGGGATGACGACGTGTGCGAGTCTCGACGTCCCCCGGGCGCGGGCCTACCGACCGTCGGTCGGACTCAGGCTGGACGAATTTGTCCCACAGGTCGGTCCCAGCCGAAGCTCAGGCGGCGCGCACGACGAGGACCGGCCGGGTGCTGAGGTGCAGCAGCTTGTAGGGCGTCGAGCCGACGAGGATGCCCCGGAGGGGTCCCTCCCCCGTCGACCCCACCACGAGCATCTGCGCGTGGCGCTCCTCGGCCTCCGCCAGCAGCCCGTCGGACGGCGACTGCTGGCGGTGGACGGTCTCCATCGTCACCCCGGTCCCCGCCGCGCGGGCGACGGCCTCCTGCAGGACGGCGTCCGCGCGCTCCGACACGGCCTCGTCGAGGTCGCGCGCCTCGCCGCCGAGCCGGGTCGGCTCGAACGAGAAGACCGCGACCACCGGCGCGCCGAGGTCCTCGGCGAGTCGCAGCGCCTCGTCGAGCGCGGCCTGCGACCCCGCGCGGCCGTCGTAGCCGACGACGATCGGGCGTGGATCAGTCATTGAGCAGCTCCGGGTCGATCTCGGCCTGCTTCTGGCCGGACGCGATCGCGGGATCGACGACCTCCGGCCGCCGCCGCCAGAACTCGCGGCCGGCGGTGAAGCGCCACCAGGACATGAGCACGATGCCCATGATGAGGAAGAAGATCCCGATGACGAGCGGCGGGCCGAGGCCGAACCAGGAGTCGCCCGACTCCGAGTTCGCCGGGTCCGCGTAGTCGATGACCGACTTCACGAAGATCGCGAGCAGGATGATGCCGCCGAGCAGCGGCGCGACGCCGATGAGCAGGACGTTCTTCACGCTCTTGCCCAGCTCGCGCCGGTAGTAGATCGTGCACGCGAAGCCCGTGAGCCCGTAGTAGAAGGCGATCATCAGGCCGAGCGCCGCCAGCGAGTCGAACAGGATGTTCTCGCTGATGATCGTCAGGCCGACGTACCAGATGATCGACAGGACGCCCATGAGGATCGTCGACACGTGGGGCGTCATGTACCGCGGGTGCACCTCGCCGAACACCGCGGGCATCGCCTTCGCGCGCGCCATCGACAGCGACGTGCGCGCGGTCGGCAGGATCGTCGTCTGCGTGGAGGCGGCCGCGGACGTCAGCACCGCGATGATCAGGATCTTGTCGAGCGGACTGCCGAACACCTCCTCGCCCAGGACGCTGAGCACGTCGTCGGCGTTGTCGATGAGCTCCTGCGGCCCCGCGAAGGACTGCGCCGCGTAGGACACGACGATGTAGATCGCGAGCAGGATCACCGTCGCCAGCAGCGCGGCCTTGCCCGGCCCCTCGGAGGAGTCCCTGCTCTCCTCGTTGACGGTGACGGTGCTGTCCCACCCCCAGTAGATGAACACCCCCAACAAGACGCCCGACACGAGCGCATCGAAGGAGTCGATCTCGAACGGGTTCAGCCAGTTGATGCTCGGATCGACCGCGGCGGGCGGGGCGGTGCCGAAGGCGACCTTGGCGAGCGCCACGACGGCGAAGAGGACGAGCGTGATGACCTCGGCGCCGAGCAGGCCGACCTGCGTCTTCGCCGACAGCTCGATGCCGATCGTCGTGATCGCGGTCATGATCGCGATCCACACGATGCCGACGGCCGTGACCGCGACCACCGAGTCCGCCGCGGTCTGCCAGTCGAACAGCAGGAACGAGTACAGCCCCGCGATCTGCGCGAGGTTGGCCATCACGATGATGTCGGCGACGATGATCGCCCAGCCGCCGAGCCAGCCCAGCGACGGGCCCATGGCCCGCGTCACCCACGAGAACGTGGTGCCGCAGTCCGGGTCCGCGCGGTTCATGTAGTAGTAGGCCGCGGCGATGAGCAGCATCGGGATGAACGAGACGAGCAGCACCGCCGGTGCCTGCAGCCCGATCCCCGTCACCGCGACGATGAAGCCGAGGGTCGCGGCCAGCGAATAGCCCGGGGCGGTCGACGCCACCCCGATGACCAGGCTGGACACGAAGCCCAGAGCGTCCTTCTTGAGGCCCTTGTCGCCGACCTGCGGCCCCTGGGGCGGGGTGATCTGGCTGGCTTCCATGGCGCGCGATCATAAGCACGCGAGCGGCGTGCGTGACGGTACGCACTTGGACACCCGGTCCCTGGAGCGCATCATGGAGGCGTGCCACCTCGCAATACGGGCATGCCCCAGGTCGACGCGCAGGACGACTTCCTCCGCGCGCGGCGCGGCGCCGTGCTCTCCCGGATCGGCAGCCTGCTGCTCCGTCAACCCGAGGACGTCGGGGCCGTGCTGCCCTTCGACGAGGTCGTCGATGCGCTCGGCCGCGTGGGCGAGCGCGACGTCGGACTCCAGTCGATCAACCTCGACACCATCGTCGGCTCCGTCGACCGCACGCGCGACTTCGACCGGCTCTTCCGCCCCACCTCAGGGCGCGTGCGCCCTCGCTGGGAGCGCATCGCGCTGGCGACCCGGCGCGGGGAGGCGTTCCCGCCGATCGAGGTCTACCGCGTCGGCGACGCCCACTTCGTGCGAGACGGGCACCACCGGGTCTCCGTCGCGCGCGCACACGGGCAGGACACGATCGACGCCCACGTCATCGAGGTCCTCACGCGGGTCGGCGCGGACCGCTCGATCCGCATCGCCGATCTGCCGCTCAAGAGCCACGAGCGGCTGTTCTGGGAGCGCGTGCCGCTGCCGACCGCCGCGCGCGACCTCATCCGCCTGAGCGACCCGTGGCGCTACGGCGAGCTGGCCGAGGGCGTGGAGGCCTGGGGCTACCGGACCATGCAGGCCGAGCACCAGTTCCTCGAGCGCGACCGGGTCGCGCTGCGCTGGTACCACGAGGAGCTGCTGCCTGCGATCGAGCTGCTCGAGGCCGCCGGCCTCATCCGCAAGGGCGAGACGAAGGCCGACGCCTACGCGCGGCTGACGTGCGAGCGCTACCGGATCATGCGCACCCAGGAGTGGACCGACGAGGTCCTCGACCGGCTGCGCGGGCGGTAGCGCCCGCTCGCGTCGCTCAGGTGCTGGGCTGCTCCTCGGCGCCCGCCTCGGCCTCGATCTCCTCCACGACGTGCTCGTCGGCGTCGCGCAGCAGGTACGCCGACTGCAGCAGCTCCGGTCGCTCCTTGAGCTCCGCGGCCGTGCCCTTGTAGCGGATCTGCCCGCCCTCGATGACGTAGGCGCTCTTGGACACGGCGAGCGCGACGTGCGCGAACTGCTCGATGAGCAGCACGCCGACACCGGTGGCGGCGACGTCGCTCAGCACGGGCGCCAGCCGCTTCACGATGACGGGCGCGAGACCGAGCGACAGCTCGTCGACGAGGATGAACTTCGGGCGCGACACCAGGGCCTGGGCGAGCACGACCATCTGCTGCTCGCCGCCGGACAGCTGACCCGCCGTGACGTCCCAGCCGCTTGCGCAGCTCCGGGAAGAGCTCGAGCGCGTGGTCGATGCCGCCGGCCGCATCGCCTCGCGGCATCGTGTACGTGGCGACGCGGAGGTTGTCCTCCACCGTCAGGTCACGCAGCAGCCGCCGGCCCTCGGGCACGACGGCGATGCCCAGCGCGCGGATCTTCTCCGGCTTGCGGTGGCTGAGGTCCTGCTCGCCGAGCCAGATGTGGCCGGACGTGGCGCGCAGCGCCCCGCCGACCGTCAGGACCAGCGACGACTTGCCCGCGCCGTTGGGACCGAGGAGCGCGGTGACCTCGCCGGGCGTGATGTCGATCGACACGCCCTCCAGGACCTCGCGCGCGCCGCGGTCGACGTGCAGGTCCTCGATCCGCAGGTTCGTCGCCGCAGGTGCTTCAACCGTGGCTGTCACAGCTCATCGTCCTCCGCGCCCAGGTAGGCCTTGATGACGTGCTCGTTGCGCAGCACCTCGGCCGTCGGGCCGGCGGCGATGAGCTTGCCGAAGTCGAGCACCGCGGTGATCGAGCACGTGTTCTGCACGAGGCTCATGTCGTGGTCCACCAGGATCACGAGCGCGCCCATGTGCTCGGGGATCTTCCGGATGACCCCCGCGAGGTGCTCGGTCTCCTCGTCGGGCAGGCCGGCGGCCGGCTCGTCGAGGAGCACGAGGCGCGGGCGGCCGACGACCGCGCGCGCGATCTCCACGAGCCGGCGGTCGCGTGCGTCGAGCACGCCGACCTTCGACCGCGGATCCAGGTGGTCCAGGCCGACGAACCCGAGAGCGCCCATGACGTCGTCGCGGCGCTGGCTGCGGTTCTCACCCCAGTGCTCGTGCACCATCGCGACGTTGTCGTAGACCGAGAGCTCCTCGATCGCCTGCTCGGTCTGGAACGTCCGCCGCAGGCCCCAGCGCGCGCGCCGGTAGTGCGGCATCGCGAACAGGTCCTCGTCGAACGCCATCACGCTGCCGGACGCCGGGCTCACGAATCCGCTCAGCACGTTGAAGAACGTCGTCTTCCCCGCGCCGTTGGGCCCGATGAGCCCGCAGGTCCCGACCGGGAACTCCACGTCGACGGAGTCCAGCGGCTTCACGCCGCCGAACTGGACCGTGAGATCGGAGATCTTGATCACTGCGCCGCCTCCCCGGCCTTGCTCTTGCTCCCTCGCATGAACGGTCTCGCGATGAGCCTGCCGAGCTTGGCCATGTCCTTCGGGAACTGGACCGCGAGACCCTGCGGTGCCGTCAGCAGCACCTGCAGGACGCCGACGCCGAACAGGATGAGCAGCAGATCGGGCGGGCAGGTTCCAGTTGTCCAGCAGGGCGGGCACGAGCTTCGTGAAGACGCCCGCCACGATCGCCCCGGAGAACCCGTAGACGCCGCCGATGAACACCGCCGCGAGCAGCGAGATCGACTCCTGCGTCGGGAACTGGAGGATGGTCAGTCCGCCACCCGAGGCGGCCAGGATGCAGCCCATGACGCCGGTCATGAACGCGGCGAGCGCGAACGCCCACAGCTTGTACAGCGTGATGTTCACGCCCCCGGCGAGGGCGGCCGGCTGGCTCTGGCGGATCGCCGCCCACGCACGTCCCGGCTTCCCGCGGACGTGCAGCCAGCGCCAGCAGGAACATGAGCCCCGCCGACGATGAGCGTGTAGCGGAAGAAGCCCTCGGTCTGCTCGGCGATCGTCGGGCCGGCGCAGCGCCGCCGTGCCCGAGCCGGTGATCGAGTAGCCGAGGAACCCGCTGCCGCCGTTGGGGAAGTTGGTCTGCTGCAGCACGATCGAGATCGCGGCTGCGGCCATGAGCGTGATGAGCGCCAGGTACAGACCGCCCAGACGCAGGGCCGGCAGGCCGATGATCACGCCGAACAGACCGGTCATGACGCCCGCGGCCAGCATGCAGCAGCGGGAACGGCAGGCCGGTCGCGAACCCGATCCGCAGGGCGACCCAGCCGCCGAGCGCCAGGAGCGCGATCTGCCCCAGCGACACCATGCCGACCCGGCCGACCAGCAGGCGCCAGGCCGAGCGCGACGACGGAGTACACGACGCACCTGGGTGCAGATCTGCAGCCAGTAGTTGCTCGTCAGCGTCGGCAGCACGAAGAACAGGAACAGCATCCCGACCACCACCACGACGGTGTTGACGATCGTCTTCGCCGGGATCTTGCTCGACGGCGGCCGCGCGGCGACCGCGCCCGTGCCGGTGGAGCCGGACTGCTCGTCGACCGCGCTCATCAGACCCTCACCAGCGCCGGCTGCTTGCGGGCGAACCACAGCAGAGCGACGATCGCGAACAGGAACGGGGTCATCGAGCGGTAGCCGCCGATCGACTCGAACGGGGTCGCGCAGGCCTGCACGATCCCGATCGCGAGACCGGCGATGAGCGTGACCCACAGCGACTGCAGCTGGCCGATGAGGGCCGCCGCCAGCGCCGCGATGACCAGGAACGTCAGGCCGACCATGTCGAGCCCGACGAGGTTCGACAGCAGCAGGCCGGTGAGCCCCGACAGGAGCCCCGACCCGAGCCACGCCGCCGCCTCGACGCGCCGGACGGGCACGCCGAGCATGGCGGTGATCTCGCGGTCGTTGGCCAGCGACCGCATCGCGGTCCCCAGCTTCGTGGCCTGCAGGAAGACGGCGGTGCCCCCCGTCACGACGAGGGCCAGCGCGAGCGCGAGGATCTGCGTGTAGTTCACGCGGACCTCGCCGAGGTTGAAGCCCTCCGACGTCGTCGGCAGGACGATCGACCGCGCGTCGTCGCCCCAGATCCAGGACGCGAGGCCGAGCAGGATGAGCAGCAATCCGAGCGTCGCCGTCGCCTTCACGAGGGGATCACGCTGGGCCAGCAGGGGACCGAAGAAGTACCCGTAGATCAGCGTGACCACCCCCCCGAAGAGGACGCAGGCGGCGAACGCGAGCCACTCGTTCCACCCGGCCTCGTTGATCAGCTGCCACGTGATCAGGGCCCCGAAGGCACCCACAGCTCCATAGGCGAGGTTGACGACGCCCGTGGCGCGGAAGAGCACCACGAGGCCGACACCCGAGAGGGCGAACACCCCTCCCAGCGCCAGTCCCAGCACGATGAACGGCTTCAGATCAGGCATCTGCGGCCGCCTCGGGAACCCTGATGTACATGGTCAACTCCTACGTCCTTTCTCCACGGAGCTACTGGCCGCTCCGCTGCTCCTCGAGGTTGTTGCTCGGAAGCGCCGCGATGTCGAAGCACTTCTCCTTCTCGACGAACTTGTGGTCCTGAGGCACGATCGTCCGGTCCGCGTCGTTCGCGAGGCGCACGCCGTCGCCGAACGTCCACGGGTTGCACAGGATGTCCGTCTTCACGTCCTTGAGCGCCTTGAAGGCGTCGTTGACGGACTCCTTCGTGTACTCGCCCTTGATCGTCATCAGTGCCTTGGTCGCGAGCAGCGCGTCCATGAAGCCCATCTGACCGAACGAGCCGATCGCCGAGTCGGGCGCGTACTTCTTCTGCACCTGGAGGTACAGCTGGTTGTCCGGGCCCTTGGAGTCGACGAGGTTGAGCTCCGCGTTGATGCCGAGCTTGTCGTTCCACGCCGGCCCGAGCGCCTCCGCGATCGACGCGTCGTTGCACGGCGTCGCGCAGGCCCACTTGACCTTGTCGATGAGGCCCTGCTGCTCGGCGCCCTGGAGGACCTTCAGCGCCTCCGGCGGGATGAAGTCGAGCACCACGCCGCCACCGTCACCGGCGGCCTGCACCAGCTTGAGCGCCAGCGCTGCACCGTCGTTGATCGGCACGACCTCGGTGACCGACTTGCCGGGGATGTTGTTCTGCTTCGCGAGCTCGACGGCGCCCTGGTTGTTGAAGTCCGTGCCGGGAGCCTTGAGGGTCGCCGCGACGATCGACTTGGCGCCCTGGTTGATCAGGTACTGCGCCGCGCCGACGGTCGAGTAGTACGGCCCCATGTTGATGTCGCGGATGTTCTCCGAGAAGTAGCACTCGCGCGCGACGCCGTTCGCGATCAGGTTGATCTTCTGCTTCTCGTAGTACTTCTGGTTCACGGCGCAGTCGATGAGGCTCGTGTTGCCGACGATCCCGAGCACCTTGTCGTTCTCGACCAGCTTGGTGGCCAGCGACGCGACCTGCTGCGGGTTCGGTCTGCTCCGTCTCGACCTGGTACTGCACGGGGTGGCCGTTGATGCCGCCGTTGTCGTTCACGCAGTCGAAGTAGGCCTTGGCCATGTCGCTGATGTCCGTGAAGTCCGTGCCCGGCTGCTTCGTGATGATGGCGCCGAGCTTGATCGGCGAGTCGGTGGCCTTCTGGCCGTTGCCGAGCCCGCACTTCGACGCGTTCGCCGCCGCCTCTTTCGAAGCCGCATCGTTTCCGCTGCTGCCACTGCTGCCGCTGTCGTCGTCGCTGTCGCCACACGCAACGAGACCAACGGACATCACCGCGACACACAGTGTCGCGAGCATGCGGGGTCGCCCCCACAGCGTTGTCCTTCGCACCGAATCCTCCTCCTGGGAATGACACGCGGGGGAACTCCTCAGTCCCCCTCTCCCGTTCGCTGAGCGCACAGCGGTACGGAGAACGGACGCTACTCGTGAACTTCGCGGAGTGTCAAGGCCGTCGGTCCGACGATCTGACGATCTCGGCGCGACGGTGTGGGATCAGGTGCGACAGGAGGATTCCATGCCGTCCTCCGGGACGGCAACCGCGGCGCCCGCGTCCCGTGGGCGGGCGCCGCGGGTGGTCGCTCAACCCCCCCGCTGAGCGATGTTGGTGCCGTCCGACGGGTCGAAGAGGTGCACCTTGGTGGTGTCCAGCGCGAGCCGGGCCTTCGAGCCCTCCTTGACTTCGCTCTCGGGCGCGAGGCGCGCCACGACCTGGGCCTCCTCGCCGCTGCCGGCGCTCGGCACGTCGGCGAGTCCGGAGTCGGCCGCCAGCTCGGCCAGCTCGTCGGACTGCGCGGCCGGCGCCTCGACGGGGAAGTACGCGTAGATCTCCGAGCCCATCGACTCGACGAGGTCGATCGGGGCCTCGAAGACGAGGTGGTCCGGGAGGTCGCCCGTGAGCGACGCGTCCTCGAAGTCCTCGGGGCGGATGCCCGCGATGACCTCGCCCCCGGCCTGCAGGCCCTCCTGCAGGTCGACCTCGCCGAACGGGAGGCGCACCTTGCCTCCCTCGACGTGCGCGGTGAAGAAGTTCATCGACGGCGACCCGATGAAGCCGGCGACGAAGATGTTGCGCGGGTTGTTGTAGAGCTCCTTCGGCGAGTCGACCTGCTGGAGCTGGCCCGCCCGCATGACCGCGACGCGGTCGCCGAGCGTCATGGCCTCGGTCTGGTCGTGGGTCACGTAGACCGTGGTCACCCCCAGCCGCTGCTGGATGCGCGAGACCTCCGTGCGCATCTGCACGCGCAGCTTGGCGTCGAGGTTCGAGAGCGGCTCGTCCATGAGGAACGCGCTGGGGCTGCGCACGATCGCGCGGCCCATCGCGACGCGCTGGCGCTGGCCGCCGGACAGGTTCGCCGGCTTGCGGTCGAGATGGCCGGACAGGTCGAGGATGGTCGCTGCCTCCTCGACCTTCTGGTTGATCGTCGCCTTGTCCTCACCGGCGATCTTCAGTGCGAAGCCCATGTTGTCGCGCACGGTCATGTGCGGGTACAGGGCGTAGTTCTGGAACACCATCGCGATGTCGCGGTCCTTCGGCGCCTTGTCGTTGACGACCCGGTCGCCGATCTTCAGCTCACCGTCGGTGATGTCCTCGAGCCCGGCGATCATCCGCAGCGCGGTGGACTTCCCGCACCCGGACGGCCCGACGAGGATCATGAACTCCCCGTCGGAGATCTCCAGGTTCATGTGCTTCACGGCCTCGAAGCCGTCGTCGTAGCGCTTCGTGACGTCGTCGAACTGGATGCCGGCCACGTTTCCCCCTCCTCGCTAGCCCTTCACCGCGCCGGCCGTGAGCCCTGCCACGATCCGCCGCTGGAAGAGGAGCACCATGATGATGATCGGGATCGTCACGATCACGGCCGCTGCCGCGATCGAGCCCGTCGGCTGCTGGAACTGCGATGCGCCCGGGAACTGCGAGATCGCCGCGGGCACCGTCTGCGCCGCCGACGTCGAGGTCAGCGACACCGCGAAGACGAAGTCGTTCCACGCGAAGATGAACACGAGGATCATCGTCGTGAAGACGCCCGGCGCCGCCAGCGGCAGGATGATCTTGCGGAACGCCATCGCCGGTGTGGCGCCGTCGACCTGCGCCGCCTGTTCGAGCTCCCAGGGGATCTCCCGGAAGAACGCACTGAGCGTGTAGATCGCCAGCGGCAGCGTGAACGTCATGTACGGGATGATCAGGCCGAGCCACGTGTCGTAGAGGCCGACGCTCGCCCACACCTTGTAGAGCGGCCCGACGATCGAGATCGGCGGGAACATCGCGATCGCCAGCGCACTCAGGAGGATCAGGCTCTTCCCCGGGAACTCGAGGCGCGCGATCGCGTAGGCGGCGAGGGCGGCGATCGCGACCGCGATGACGGTCGAGATCAGCGCGATGCCGATCGAGTTGCGCAGTGCGTCGGTGAAGACGCCCTGCTCGAAGATCCCCGAGTAGTTGTCGAAGGAGAACTCCGACGGGATGAGCCGCCCGTCGGCCACGGTCGCCGGCGTCTTCAGCGACAGCGAGATGATCCACAGGACGGGGAACAGGGCGAAGACGAGGACGATGACGTCAGCGGCGACCCACCGCCCGATCTTGCGATCCATGTCAGATCACCTCTCCCCGCTCGTCTGCAGGCCGAAGCCCTTGATGAAGAACACGGCGATGATCGCCACGCAGATGAAGATCAACACGGATATCGCCGATCCCAACCCCAGGTTCAACTGGTTGAGCAACTGGTTGTAGCCCAGGATGGACACCGTCTCCACATCCCGGTTCTGACCCGTGTTGGACAGGATGTAGATCGAGTCGAAGATCCGGAACGCGTCGAGCGTGCGGAACAGCAGCGCGACGAGGATCGGGATCTTCATGAGCGGGATCGTGATCCGCCAGAACCGCTGCCACGCGGTCGCTCCGTCCACGCGCGCGGCCTCGTGCAACTCGTCCGGGACGAGCGACAACCCCGCGAGCAGCAGGAGCGCCATGAAGGGCGTCGTCTTCCAGACCTCCGCCAGGATCGCGATGCCGATCGTCGGCCAGGTCTCCGTCAGCGGATCGGTCTCCCAGCCGAAGAGCGCCGGCACGAACCCACCGTCCGCCTTCGAGAACGCCAGTCGCCACGCGAACGCGGCGACGACGGTGACGATGCCGTACGGGATGAGCGACGAGGTGCGCACGAGCCCGCGACCGACGAGCGCGCGGTGCATGACGAGCGCGAGCAGCATGCCCAGCACGAGCTCGATCGCGACCGACACGACCATGATGAGCACCGTGCGGCCGAGGTCCGACCACCACAGGCTCGACGAGAGCACCGTGATGTAGTTGCCGAGCCCGACGAACTCGGTGTCGTCCGGGAAGCGCAGGTCCGAGCGCTGCAGCGACAGCCAGACCGCGTACAGGATCGGGTATGCGGTGACGGCGAGCATCACGATCGCCGCCGGCGTCACGAGCATGAAGCCGAGACGGCGCTCCGCCCTGGCCCGCTCGCTGACGTGCTTCTTGCGCTTCTTCTCGAAGTCCGTCCCCGTCGTCGGGGTGGTGGTGGTGGTGGGGGTCGTCTCGCTCATAGCAGCGCCTCCCCCTCGAGTGCCTTCTGGACCTTGTCGCGCAGGGTCTTCCACTCCTCGGGCGTCACGCTCGACGGCGGATGCAGGGTCGTGAAGATCGCCTGGGACACGTCCGAGTACACGGGCGTGCGCGGTCGCACCGCGGCGCTCTCCAGCGAGGTACGGATCGCGTCGCCGAAGGGGTACTCCTTCTTGAACGACGGGTCGTCGTACAGCTTCTCGAGGGTCGGCGGCAGCCCGCCCTTCAGCGCGAAGTCACGCTGGTTGGCCTCGTCGCGCATGCACGCCGCCGCGGCGAAGGCCTCGTCCGGGTGCTTCGTGTTGCCGCCGACGCCCCAGTTGAAGCCGCCGATCGGCGCGCGCGAGGGCTTGTCGGCGTCGACCGCCGGATACGGGGCCCACGCGATGTCCTTGAAGATCGGGGCCTTGTTGTCCCGGGCGCTCGGATAGATGAACGGGTAGTTCACCTGGAACGCCGCGGCGCCGGTCTCGAACGCGAGCCGGTTCTGGTCCTCGCGCTGCGCGGGCAGCGACGGGTCCGCCGCCTTCGACGTCGCGAGCTTCTGGATGACGCCGAGGGCCGCCTTCGTCGGGCCCTCCGGCATGGCCACCTTGGTCGGCGACTCGAGGATCTGGCCGCCCGCGGACTGGATGAGCGAGTTGAACCAGACGGTGTAGCCCTCGTAGGCGTCGCCCTGGATCTCGATGCGGCCGGACTTCGGCATCTTGACCGCCATGTCGATCATCTCCGACCACGTCTTGGGCGGCGTCTGCACGAGGTCCTTGCGGTACCAGAGCAGCTGCGTGTTCGAGTTCGCCGGCGCGCCGTAGAGCTTGCCGTCGTAGGTCGCCGTGTCCAGCGGCCCCTTCAGCGTGCCCTCCTTGATCTGCGCCGCCACGTCGTCGGGGAACGGCAGGATCCAGCCCGCCTCGGCGAACTCCGCCGTCCAGATGACGTCCATGCTCATGATGTCGATGGACGAGTCGCCCGCCGCAAGCCTGCGGACGAGCGCCTGGCGCTGGGTGTTCGGATCGTTGCCCAGTGCGTTGAACTCGATGCGGTATCGGCCGTCGGACTCCGCGCTGCAGCGCTCTGCCGCCGCGCGGAACGTCCCTCCGGGCTCGTTGTACGCCCAGAAATTGAGCGCGACCGGCCCAGAACTGCTCTCCTCGCCGCATGCGCCGATCGCGAGCGCTAGCCCAGCCACCAGCGCGGTGACCACCCCCCGGACCCTCATGGGCGGCACATACCCCCCGGTCGGGGGTGCGAATCGGCCAGGTTCGACCGCGGGGCCACCCCGGTTCGTGACGTTTTCGACGAATGTCCAAGACACGTCGCCGGAAGTACCTGCACAATGCGGTCTGTGAGGTCAGTCCGTCCCGCCGCGCACCTCCGACCGCTCATCGGTCTCACGACGTCCGAGCTGCGCATGCCCGAGGCCGCGCGCCGGCAGGCGCAGTCCGAGCCGCCGATGCGCGAGCTCGCCCTCGGCCTCACCTACCCGCAGTCGCTCGAGCGGGCGGGCGCGATGCCCGTGATCCTCCCGCCGCTGCTGCCCGAGGTCATCGACCTGCTCGTCGCGCGCCTGGACGGTCTGCTGCTCACCGGCGGCCCCGACCTGCACCCCGGCACCTACGGCAAGACGCCGCACCCCGCCCTCGGCCCGACCGAGCGGGAGATCGACGCGTTCGAGCTGGCGGTCATCCGTGCGGCGGAGCGGCGCGGCCTGCCGATCCTCGCGATCTGCCGCGGCATGCAGGCGCTCAACGTCGCGCGCGGCGGCACGCTGGTGCAGGACCTGCCGAGCGAGCGTCCCGGCGGGCTCCCCCATCGCCAGGAGGAGGCGGGCCGGGTCCCCACCCATCCCGTGAGCCTGGCGGAGGGCTCGCGCATCGCGCGGATCGCCGGCACGACCGAGATCGAGGTCAACTCCTTCCATCACCAGGCGATCGACCGTCTCGGCGCCGGCCTGCGCCCTGTCGGCTGGGCGCCCGACGGCGTCATCGAGGCCGTCGAGGACGCCACCGCACGGTTCGTCGTGGGCGTGCAGTGGCACGCCGAGAGCCTCTCCGAGTCCCAGCCCGTCCAGGCGGACCTGCTCGCCGCGTTCGTCGGCGAGGCCGCCGACTGGCAGGGCGTGGAGGCGGTGGCATAGCGGTCGAGGAGCCCTGGTGGGCCTGGCGCGCGGACCGATCGTGGCCGCCGTACACGGTCGGGGTCGAGGAGGAGGTCATGCTGCTCCAGCCGCGGGGCGGAGCGCTCGCGCAGTCGATCGAGGACGTGCTCGACGCGCTGCCCGACGCGATGCGGACGAGCGTGAGCTCGGAGACGCATTCCGCGGCCGTCGAGCTCACGACCGGCGTCCACGTGTCCGTGCGGGACGCGATCGACGAGCTGGGGGCGCTGCGTGAGGACATCTCCGGCCTGCTGCACGGGCTGGACCTGACGGCCGGCGTCGCGGGCACGCATCCCTTCGCGGTGTGGGACGAGATGGTGGTCGCACCCGGCGCCCGTCATCAGGCGGTCATGGGGTCCGTGCGCGCGCTCGCGCGACGCGAGCCGACGTTCGCGCTGCACGTCCACGTCGGGCTTCCCGACCCGGAGGTCGCGATCCGCGTGGCCAACCGCATGCGCGTCCACCTGCCGCTCCTGCTCGCCCTGTCGGCGAACTCGCCGTTCTGGCAGGGCCGCGACACCGGTCTGGCATCGGCGCGCACGCCGCTGTTCCAGGCGTTCCCGCGCGTCGGCATCCCACGCGCGTTCGCGGACTTCGGCGAATGGGCCGACATCGTCGACCTCCTCATCCGCACGGACACGATGCCCGACGCGACCTACATCTGGTGGGACGTCCGCCCCCAGCCGCGCTTCGGCACGATCGAGGTCCGGATCATGGACGCCCAGTCCGGGCTCGACCGTGTCGGGCCGCTCGTCGCGCTCGTGCAGTCCCTCGCGCGCGTGGAGGCGACCGAGGGCCTCGCGCCCGACCTGGCGATCCACGCCCAGGAGGTGCTCGACGAGAACCGCTTCCTGGCGACGCGCGACGGCGTCCACGCCCGCTTCGTCGACCCCGTGACCGCGCAGCGGATCGACGTCGCCGAGCTGCTGGACACGGTCATCGGCGTCTGCGCGCCGCACGCGCAGGACCTCGGATGCGCTGACGAGCTCGCGAGGGTCGACCGACATCGCGGCCGACGGCGCCGACGCGCGCCAGCGGCGGCTGGCCGAGGAGCGCGGAGGGCTCGGAGGGCTCGTCGAGGCGCTGGCGGACGAGTTCCTCGCCGCGCCGGCGGCCGACCCCGCCTAGCCGCCGATAGTGTCCGCTATGTGACCAGCACGCCCGAACGGACCACCTCGTCCGCGAACCACTCGCTGACGCTCGAGCGCGGCCTGCGGGTGCTGCGGGTGCTCAGCCAGCACCCCGACGGCCTGTCGGTCTCCGCGCTCGCAGCCGAGATGGAGACGCACCGCGCGGGCATCTACCGCCTGCTCGGGCCGCTGCTCGAGCAGCGGTTCGTCGTGCGCGACGCGGACGGGCGCCACACGCTGGGCGTCGGCCTCATCGAGCTCGCCAGCAGGGTGCGCTCGCGGCTGCAGCAGGCCGCGCGGCCGGAGCTCCAGCGCCTCGCCGACCAGATGGAGGCGACGACGGCGCTGACGATCCGCGACACCGATGAGGCGCTCGTCCTGCTCGTCGTCGAGCCCCGCGCGACCGACATGCACATCACCTACCGCGCGGGACTGCGCCATCCGCTCGACGTCGCGGCCTCCGGGATCGCGATCCTCGCGGGCAGCGCGCCGTTGCCCGGCGAGCGCCCGGCGGTGACCGACGCGCGCATGCGCGGCTGGTCGACCTCCAGCGGCGAGCTGCTGCGCGGGACGAGCGGCGTCGGCGCGCCGATCCGCACCGGCGAGGGCGACGCCCAGGCCGCGATCAGCGCCGTGTGGCTGAACCCGCGCGATGACGTCGCCGCCGGTCAGCAGGTGATGGCGGCCGCAGACGCGATCGCGGCCGCCATCGGCTGACCGGCCTACGCAGTCGGCGCACCCGAGGGGCGAAGCCCCTCGCCGCGGAAGGCCGAAGGCCGTCGCCCTCGACGTCCGCGCGGTGCAGGAACTCGTTGATGCGCTCCTTGTAGGGCTCGCGGTCGTAGGAGCCGACGAGCGCGCCCGCCATGCGGACCGGGTCGCCGAAGAAGTAGTACTCGTAGAGCGTCTGACGGCCGCCGAACGCGGAGATCGACAGGTCCCAGGCAAGGCGGAACAGGCGCACCCGCTCCGGGCCCGAGCGGGCCGCGGACTGCAGGTAGTCCTCGATGTCGCCGGCGGCGGGGCCCGCGATGTCGGCCTCGGTCGGCAGCGTCATCAGGCCGCTGGCGCCCAGCTTGCGCAGGATCTCGGGGAATCGCTGGTAGACCTTCGGGTACCAGTTGCGCGCGGCGTTCAGCGGGCCCCACGCCGGCGTCATCACGCCGAACTCGTTGAGCGTCGCGTCGGCCTCGGCGGCGCGCACCAGGCCCTTGAGGACCTCGAGCGCCACGATCGTCTCCGCGACGTCCTCCTGGACGTGCTGGAACTTCTCGATGCCGATCGCCTCGGTCATGAGCGAGATGAGCCCGAGGATCGCCTCGGTCTTGGCCGTCGTGCGCGTCGCGACCTGGTGGGTCATGTGGACGACGGCGGACGTGTCGGCGTAGAACGTGTTGCAGAGCTGCGGGTGCCCGTGCATGAAGACGCGCTCCCACGGCACGTGGACGTCGTCGAAGACGACGAGCGCGTCCATCTCCTCGAAGCGCGACGCGAGCGGGTGGTCGAAGTGCGAGCGGCCGTAGTCCATGCCCTCGCGGCAGACGAAGCGCAGCCCGGGCGCGTCGCAGCTGATCGCGAACGCGAAGGAGTACGGAGCGTCCTCGGGCGTGCCCTTCAGGACCGTCGACGGGAACACGAGCAGCTCGTCGGCCGTCGGGCCGATCGTCGCGAGCATGCGCGCGCCGCGGATCACGATGCCGTTGTCGTCCTCGGAGACGACGTGCGCACCCAGCGTGCGGCCGTCGACCTGCTGGGCGGCGCCGACGCTGCGGTTGGCCTGCGGCGGGATGAGCGTGTGCGTCGTGAGGAGGTCCTCCTCGCGGACCTTCTCGTAGTAGCGGCGGGCGTTCTCGCCGAACGCCGGGTCGGCCTGCGCGAAGTAGCCCTGCGCCTCGCTGAGCGCCATGAGCGCGCTGTTGAGGTAGTCGCCCGTGCGGCCGAGCGTGCCGAGGCTGTGGTCCGCCCAGCGCTTGAAGCCGCTGCGGCGCGTGACCAGGTCCTCGTGCGTGCGCGGGACGAGGAAGGACGTGCCCACCGGCTCGCCCGACGTCGGCGACTCGTAGGTCAGGACCTCCGGCTCGGAGTGCTGCAGGTCGTACAGCTGCGCGTACGTGTTGACCACGTTGCGGAACGCGGGGTGCTCCGGGATGTTGCTCGTCACCCGCTCGCCCCCGATCTCGATCGTCGGGCTGGATGCTGCAAGGCGGTCGATGTACTCCTGACCCGTACGTACGCCCATGCTGTCTCTCCTCCTAGATGAGGTGCTCGTAGCCGAGGACCGACTCGGCGATCGTCGTGAAGCCGCTGGCGTGGTAGCCCAGCGCGTCCCCGTCGCGATGGTCGAACGCGACCACCTCGCCGAGGTACAGCGTGTGGTCGCCCCCGTCGTAGGAGCACCAGGGGCGGCACTCCATCGAGGCCAGCGCACCGGCGACGCGAGGGGCGACCTCGCCCTCGAGCCAGTGCACGTCGACCGCGGGACCGCCGGCGAAGCAGCGCGCGACGTCCTCCTGCTCGGCGCCGAGGATGCTGATCGAGAACGCCTGACCCTCGAGGGCATCGTGGGCGCGCGCCTTCCTGGCCACGCTGGCCAGGACGAGCGGCGGGCGCATGGAGACCGACGTGAACGAGTTGATCGTCATCCCGTGCCGGCCGTCGGGCCCGTCGAAGGCCACGACGGCCACGCCGGTCGCGAAGCGGCCGAGGGCCGTCCTCAGCCGCGCGAGGTCGTGCTCTCCCATGGGCGAGACCGTAGCACGGATAGTGGACGCTGTGTACGAAAGTTGTTCAGGCCATCACCTCCGAGTGCTGATCGCGCTCGTCGACCGTCGCCTCCGTCGTCGCCACCGGCTCACCGTCGGGGCCCAGCAGCGTCGAGCTCTCGTCGTACCAGGAGTCCGGCGCGCGGGTGCCCCAGAACGAGCGGCAGCGCGGGTCGTTGACCGACCATCGCAGAGGCACGTGGTCCGGGTCGCCCGTGTAGTAGTCGCACGTGTACAGCTCGAGGCGGTGACCGTCCGGGTCTCGGAGGTACACGAAGAAGGCGTTGGAGACGCCGTGACGCCCCGGCCCGCGCTCGATCGCGTGGGTCCAGTGCGCGCCGCCGAGCTGGTCGCACAGGCGCAGGATGCCGTTGGGCTCGGCGACCCACATCGCGAGGTGGTGCAGGCGCGGGCCCTTGCCGGCGGTGAGCGCCACGTCGTGGACCGTCGGCTTGCGCAGCATCCACGCGCCCGTCACGCGCTCGGGCTCGGAGTCCGTGGAGATGTACTCCGAGCAGCGGAACCCGAGCTGCTGCCAGTGCACGAGCGCCTCCTCGAGCCGCGAGGAGTGCAGGTTGACGTGGTCGAAGCGCATGATCGGAGCGCCCCGGTGCAGGTGGTAGTCCTGCAGCACGGACGGCAGGAGCTCCATCGCGACGTAGAACTCCAGCGGGGTGCCGAGGTGATCCCACACCCGCAGCGTCCGGCCGGTCATCCCGCGCAGGTCGGCGTCGCCCATCCGGACCGTCCCCCCACGCTCCGCGTACCAGTCGGCGAGCAGGTCGAGGTCGTGGTCGGTGCGCACGCGGAACCCGAGCCGCTCGACGGCGGGCGTGTCGGCCTTGCGCAGCACGAGCGAGTGGTGCTGGCGCTCCTCCCAGCCCTTGAGATAGGCGACGTCGCCGTCGCGGAGCGTCAGCCGCAGCCCGAGCAGCTCCTCGTAGAAGTGCAGCGACGCGTCGACGTCGCGCACCTGGAGCACGCCGTAGGCGACGCGCATGATGTCGAACGGGACCTCCGAGGGGCCCTTCAGCAGCTGCTGTGCGACGGTGGCGCTCACCGATCCTCCTCCGCGTCGGGCATCCCGATCTTCGGGATGGCATGGGTGCCGAGCGCGACGTGCACGATCTCGGTCTCGCAGTAGAACTCGAACGCGTAGTCGCCGCCCTCGCGGCCGATCCCGCTGTTCTTGACCCCGCCGAACGGCGTCCGCAGGTCGCGGACGTTCTGCGAGTTGATCCAGCACATGCCGGTGTCGATCGCGTGGGCGACGCGGTGGGCGCGCTTGATGTCGTTCGTCCACACGTAGGCGGCGAGGCCGTACTCGGTGGCGTTCGCCAGCCGGATCGCCTCCTCCTCGGTGTCGAACGGCATCGCGACGAGGACGGGACCGAAGATCTCCTCCTTGAAGACCTCGAACGTCTCGTCGACGTCGGCGATGACGGTCGCGCGCAGGAAGTTGCCGTCGGGCATCCCCTCGGGGCGCTCGCCGCCGGCCAGGATGCGTGCGCCGCGCACGCGGGCCGACTCGATGTAGTCCATGACGCGCGCGTGGTGCTCCGGGCGGATGAGCGGACCGAGCTCGGTGCTCGGGTCGAACGGGTCGCCGACGCGGACGTTCCTCGCGCGCTCGGCGACGGCGGTCACGATCCGCTCGTACAGGGGGCGCTGGACGAGCAGCCGCGAGCCGGCGGTGCAGCGCTGGCCGTTGAGGGTGAAGATCTGCGCGAGGGCGGCGTCGACCGCGAGGTCCGGGTCGGCGTCCTCGAAGACGACGACCGGCGACTTGCCCCCGAGCTCGACGGAGGAGCGCTTCAGCGTCGGCGCGCCGGCGGCGATGATCGTCGACCCCGTCGTCGTCTCCCCCGTGAAGCAGATCAGCTGCACGTCGGGATGCGACGACAGCGGGGCGCCGGCGGTCTCGCCGAAGCCGTGGACCACGTTGAAGACGCCCGGCGGCAGCTCGGCCTCCTCGAGGACCGAGGCGAGCAGCGTCGCGGTGAGCGGCGACCACTCGGCGGGCTTGAGGACGATCGTGTTGCCCGCGGCCAGCGCCGGCGCGATGCGCCAGGTCGACAGCATGAGCGGCGCGTTCCAGGGCATGATCATCCCGGCAACGCCGACGGGCTTGTGGATCGTGTAGTTCAGGAACTCGTCGCCCACCTGGAAGGACCGGCCGTGCAGCTCGGTGATGACGCCCGCGTAGTACTCGAAGTTCTGCGCGGCGCGGGCCGCGAGCCCGCGCATCTGCTTGATCGGCATGCCGATGTCGAGGACCTCGCGCTCGATGAACTCCTCGGCGTGCGCGCGGACGAGCTCGGCGATCCGGCGCAGGACCTTCGCGCGCTCGGCCGCCTTCATCGTCGGCCAGGGACCCTCGTCGAACGCGCGGCGCGCAGCGGCGACCGCGGCGTCGACGTCGGCGGCCTGCCCGTCGGACGCCTCGGTGATGGGCTCGTTCGTCGCGGGGTCGAGCGTGGTGAACGTCCCGCCCGCCACGCTCTCGCGGAACTCCCCGTCGATGTAGTGGCGCTGGAGGCCGATCTCCTCCACGAGCTGCGCCCGGCGCGGCGCCGTGGCCTGCGTGTGCGTCATGGTGCCTCTCCCTGGTGTGTGATCGGAAACCATATATGATCGCGCCGATGCCCCTGCCAGCAGGCCTGACGACCTCCAAGGTCATCGCCGTCCACCTGAACTACCGCAGCCGGGCGGCCGAGCGCGGGCGCACGCCGTCCGTACCCTCCTACTTCCTCAAGCCACCGTCCACGTTGGCCGGCGACGGAGACCTCGTCCGCCCCCGCGGCACCGAGCTGCTCGGGTACGAGGGCGAGATCGCCGCGGTGATCGGCACGCGCGCGCATCGCGTCGCGCCCGAGGACGCGCTCGCGCACGTCGGCTGGTTCGCCGCCGCCAACGACGCCGGGATCGCCGACTTCCGCTGGAACGACCGCGGCTCCAACCTCTTCTCCAAGGGCCAGGACGGCTTCACGCCGATCGGCCCGGCCGTGGCCGCCGCCGAGGTCGACCCGCAGGGGCTCGTGCTCCGCACGCGCGTCAACGGCGAGATCGTCCAGGAGGACGTCTCCTCCAACCTCATCTTCTCCTTCGCCGACCTCATCGCGGACCTCTCGCGCTTCATCACGCTCGAGCCGGGCGACGTCATCCTCACCGGCACGCCGACCGGCACGGGCGTGCTGGATCTCGGCGACGTCGTCGAGGTCGAGCTCGAGGGCGCGGGCAGCGTGCGCAGCACGGTCGTCGAGGCCGACCACGACATCGAGGCGTGGGGCGCCGGGCCGAAGGTCACGCCCGAGGTGCGCTCGTGGGCGACCGGCGAGCCCGTGCCCCGTGCGCACGAGCTCACGCCCGAGGCGTGGGAGATGCTGCACCACGTCGGCACCGCGACGCTCACGCAGCAGCTCCAGCGGCGCGGCGTGCGGAACTCGTGGATCCGCGGCGTGCACTCCACGCGGCCGGACCTCCGCCTGGTCGGCTACGCGCGGACGCTGCGCTACGTCGCGCTGCGCGAGGACGTCCGCGACGCGGACAAGGCTCCGCTCAACGCGCAGAAGGCCGCCATCGAGGCGGTCGAGCCGCGCGAGGCGCTCGTCATCGAGGCGCGCGAGGACCCCGGGGCCGGCACGATCGGCGACATCCTCGTCGCGCGCGTGCTCGCGCGCGGGGGGACCGGCGTGGTGACCGACGGCGGCCTGCGCGACAGCCCGGCCGTCGCCGGGCTCGACATCCCGACCTACTTCCAGGCGCCGCACGGCTCCGTGCTGGGGCTCGTGCACTACCCGCTGGAGTCGATGGTCCCGGTCACGTGCGGCGGCGTGCTCGTCATGCCGGGCGACGTGATGGTGGGCGACGCCGAGGGCGTCGTCGTCGTGCCCGCGGCGATGGCGGAGGAGGTCGCGCACGACGCGACCGAGCAGGAGCTGCGCGAGGAGTGGGCGCTCGAGCGCGTCCAGGCGGGCGACTCCGTACGTGACACCTTCCCCATGGCGCCGGAGCGCCGTGAGGAGTTCGAGGCCTGGCGCGCCGCGCGCGCGGGCGACTGAAGGAGATCTCCATGGGCTTCACCGTCAGCGACGTCAAGGGCGCGATCACGCCGCTCGTCACCCCGTTCCACGACGACGGGTCGCTGGACCTGGCGTCGGTCGGGAAGCTCATCGACTGGCAGCTCGAGCGCGGGACGCACGCGATCTCCGTCGGCGGCTCGACGGGCGAGCCGACCTCGCAGACGGTCGCCGAGCGCATCGAGGTCATGCGGACGGCGGTCGCGGCGATCGACGGGCGGGTCCCCTTCCTCCCCGGCACCGGCACCGCGCGGCTGGACGAGACGTTCGAGCTCACCGCCGAGGCGCAGTCGCTCGGCGCGCCGGCCGCGCTCGTCGTCGCGCCGTACTACGCGCGCCCGACCCAGCAGGGCCTGTTCGACTGGTACAGCCGGATCGCGACCGAGTTCCCGGACATGCCGATCCTCGTCTACAACGTGCCGATCCGGTCGGCGGTGGACATCACGCCGGAGACGGTCGGGCGGCTGCGTCGCGCGCACGAGAACATCGTCGGGATCAAGGAGACCACGCGCGACTTCGAGCACGTCTCCTACGTGCTCGACATCTGCGGCACCGACTTCATCGCGCTCTCGGGGATCGAGCTGCTCTGCTACCCGATGCTCGCGCTGGGCGGCGACGGCCACCTGTCGTGCGTGGCGAACTTCGCGCCGGAGCCGGCCGCGCAGCTCTACGACACGTTCATCGCCGGGGACCAGGACGCGGCGCGGCGGCTGCACTACGAGCTGCACGCGCTGGTCGACGCGGCGTTCGCGGAGACGAACCCGGTGCCGGCGAAGTGGATCATGCACCGGATGGGGATCCTGCCGTCGGCGTTCGCGCGGGAGCCTCTGGCCGGGTTGAGCGAGGCCGGGCAGTCGCGCGTGCTGGAGCTGCTGGCGGGGTCGCCTTGGATGCGGGAGGTTGTGGCGGCCTGAGTGGCGCTCCGCGCGTCTGCCGTGGCGGCGCTGGGTTGGGATCTGAACTGCTCGGTTAGGGCGGACCGGAGTGGGCGGCGGCGCTACCGGTCGTGGCCTCCTCGGCCGCGCCCTGATCGAGAGCTCAGCCGTGTGATCGTGGTGGTAGGTAGATGTCGCCCAGCGACATCAAGTTGCCGAGGTTCGCCCGGGTGGCACCGCGGCGCTCATCCGCCCGACGGCGCCGTCCAGGCGCGGCCGCGCCGCGCAGCGAACGCCCGAGCGGGGCGCAGCCCCTACCCCAGCGTCCCCGCCAGCGACACGAACCGGGCGGCCACGAAGCCCTCCTCGGCGATGATCTCGTCGAGCACGTCGCGCGGGACCGGCTGGTCGGTCGTGACCGCCATGACCGCCTCGGCCTGGGCGTCGCCTTCGTCGTCGGGCTCGTCGTCCGGCCGGTGGCCGACCGTCGCGAGCTCGATGTTCAGCGCGTGGTGCCCGAACGTCGTGCCGAGCTTGCCGATCATCCCCGGCACGTCGTGGTACTTCAGCAGTGTCACGTACGGCTCGAGCTGGAGGTTGAAGCGCTGGCCCCACGCCTCGAGCAGGTGCGGGCGATGGCGCCGGCCGAGCGTCGTGCCGACGACGCGATGGCGCTCCTGCGCCGAGGAGACGGTGACCCGGATGAGGTCGGAGAAGTCGCGCGCGCTCGCGCGGCGCGACTCGACGAGCTCGATCCCGCGATCCGCCGCCACGGCCTGGACGTTGACCGCGTTGAGGTCCTCCTCCGTGTGGCCGCGGAGCACGCCGAGCAGGACGGCGGTGCTGAGGGGGCGGGCGTCGCGCTCGCCGATGCGGCCGAGGAGCTCCACCTCGACGCGCTCGATCGACATGCCCTCCGCCATCGCCGTCGCGAAGCGCCCCAGCGCCGTGCAGAGCGGCATGAACGGGCCGAGCACCTCGAGGTCCTCCGCGCCGATCGCCGGCATGTTCACCGCGGACGTCACGGTCCCGCCGTTCAGCGCGGCGGCGACCTGCTCCGCCGCCTGGTAGCCGGCGCGGTCGGTCGCCTCCGCGGTCGACGCGCCGAGGTGCGGCGTGACGACGACGTTGGGATATCCGAAGAGCGGGTGCTCCGTGGTCGGCTCGGCCGGGAAGACGTCGAGCGCCGCGCCGGCGACCTTGCCGGAGTCCAGCGCGTCCTTCAGCGCCGCCTCGTCGATGAGCCCGCCGCGGGCGACGTTCAGCACGCGGACGCCGTCGCGCATCCCGGCGAAGGCCTTCGCGTTCAGCCAGTTCGCCGTGTCCGGCGTCTTGGGGAGGTGGATGGTGATGAAGTCGGCGACGGCGTAGACGTCCTCCGGCGTGGCGCCCTTCTCCACGCCGAGCTCCCGGTAGCGCTCCGGGCCCACGAACGGGTCGAACGCCACGATGCGCATGCCGAACCCCTGCGCGCGCTGTGCGACGAGCTGGCCGATGCGCCCGAAGCCGATGATGCCGAGCGTCTTGTCCATGAGCTCGACGCCCGAGTACTTCGAGCGCTCCCAGCGGCCGTCGACCAGCGACGCGTGTGCCTGCGGGATGTTGCGCGCGAGCGCCAGCAGCAGCGCGAGCGTGTGCTCGGCGGCGGTCACGACGTTGGACTCCGGCGCGTTGGCCACGACCACGCCGCGCTTCGTCGCGGCGGGGACGTCGACGTTGTCGACGCCGACCCCGGCGCGGCCGACGACACGCAGCCGCGTCGCCTTCGCGAGCAGGTCCGCGTTGACCTTCGTCGCCGAGCGGATGAGCAGGCCCTCGTAGTCGCCGATGCGCTGCTCGAGCTCGTCCTGGCTCCAGTCGATCCCGATGTCGACGGTGAACCCGTGGCTGCGCAGCAGCTCGACCCCCGAGTCGCCGATCTTCTCCTTCACCAGGACCTTCATCGGGACCCTTGCTCGACCACGAAGTCGATGCACCCCGTGAGCGCGCGCACGTCGTCGGGCTCGACGGCCGGGAACATGCCGATGCGCAGCTGGTTGCGCCCCAGCTTGCGGTAGGGCTCGGTGTCGACCACGCCGTTGGCGCGCAGCGTCCCCGCGACGGCCGCGGCGTCGACGGAGTCGTCGAAGTCCACCGTGCCGACGACGAGCGAGCGGTTGGAGGGGTCGGTCACGAAGGGCTGCGCGAAGTCGGACGCCTCCGCCCACCCATAGAGGTGACCGGAGGACTCGCGCGTGCGCGACACGCACCAGTCGAGCCCGCCGTTGGCGAGCATCCACTCGATCTGGTCGGCGAGCATGAGCAGCGTCGCCACCGCAGGGGTGTTGTAGGTCTGGTCCTTGCGCGAGTTGTCGAGCGCCGTCGTGATCGACAGGAACTCGGGGATCCACCGGTCGGTGGCCGCCAGCTCCTCGACGCGCGCGATCGCGGCAGGGCTCAGCAGCGCGAGCCACAGCCCGCCGTCGGAGGCGAAGCACTTCTGCGGCGCGAAGTAGTAGGCGTCGGTCTGCGTCACGTCGACGGGGAGGCCGCCGGCGCCGGAGGTGGCGTCGACGAGGACGAGCGCGTCGCCGGCGTCGCGGGGTCGCACGACCTCGACCATCACGCCGGTCGACGTCTCGTTGTGCGCCCAGGCGAGGACGTCGGCGGCCGGGTCCGCGCTGGGTGCGGGCGCGCCACCGGGATCGGCCTTCACGACGATCGGGTCGCCGAGGAACGGTGCTCCGGCGCTGACCGACGCGAACTTCTGGGAGAACTCGCCGAAGCTCAGGTGCAGGGAGCGCTCGCGGATGAGACCGGCCGCGGCGGCGTCCCAGAAGGCGGTCGTACCGCCGTTGCCGAGGACGACCTCGTGGTCGTCGGGGAGCGAGAAGAGCTCACGCAGACCGGCCCGGACGCGACCGACGACGGCCTTGACCGGGGCCTGTCGGTGCGAGGTGCCCATGACGTGGGCCTGGTCGGCGAGATGGGCGAGCTGTTCGGGACGGACCTTGGACGGGCCGCAGCCGAAGCGGCCATCGGCGGGAAGGAGGTCCTTGGGGATGTCGAGGGAGAGGCTGCTGGTGGACACGGCCCGAGGTTACAAGTGCCCCCGGAGGATCAGGGCGATCGTGCTCAGGTCCGTCGGCGCGGACGGGCTGTCGCGGCCGAAGTCGGTGCTGAAGTCCGCGTCCAGCACGAGGATGAGGATCCACGCGATGCAGGCGACGACGCACAGCGCGATCCCCACGACCCCGAGGATCACGCCGATGCGGGCGGCGCGGCTCCCGCCGATCCCCTCCGCGAACGCGCGGCGGCTCCCCTGGCGCCCGAGGACGATCGCGATGACCTCGATCGGGAGCGACACGAGGAACGACACCCCGACGCTGAGGACGAGCAGCGTGATCCCCGCGATCCCGAGGCCCAGCGACCACAGCGCCTGCGCGTTGCGCGGCGGGTGCTCACCGGCCTGCAGGACCGGCTTGGCGCCGACCTTCGCGGCCACGACCATCCGCGCCTGGCCGCCGCCGTCCTGCGGACGAGCCTCCCACCGCCCAGGCTCGTCGGAGTCAGGGGCCTCAGGCGGCAGGAAGTCCGTCATACGCCTACTTGTCGGAGAACTCTCCGTCGATCCAGCTCATGTGCGAGCGCAGCTCCTGGCCGGTCGACTCGATGGTCGCGGCGGCCGCCTCGGAGCGCAGGCGCTGGAAGTTCTCCTGGCCGGCACGGTTCTCGGCGATCCACTCGCGCGCGAAGTCACCCGACTGGATGTTCGCGAGGATCTGCTTCATCGAGGCCTTCACGTGGTCGTCGACGACCTGCGGGCCGCGCGTGAGGTCGCCGTACTCGGCCGTGTTGGAGATCGAGTAGCGCATCCCCGCGAGGCCCTTCTCGTACATGAGATCGACGATGAGCTTGAGCTCGTGCAGGCACTCGAAGTACGCCATCTGCGGGTCGTAGCCCGCGTCGACGAGCGTCTCGAAGCCCGCCTGGACCAGCGCGCTCGCGCCGCCGCACAGGACGGCCTGCTCGCCGAAGAGGTCGGTCTCGGTCTCGTCCTTGAACGTCGTCTCGATGACGCCGCCGCGCGTGCAGCCGATGCCCTTGGCGTACGCGAGCGCGAGCTTCTGCGCCTCGCCGTCCGGGTCCTGGTGGATCGCGATGAGGCCCGGCACGCCGGAGCCCTCGAGGTACTGGCGGCGCACGAGGTGGCCGGGGCCCTTCGGGGCGATGAGCGCGACGGCGACGTCCGGCGGCGGCTTGACCTCGTCGTAGTGGATCGAGAAGCCGTGGCCGAAGAGCAGCATGTTGCCCTTGGCGACGCCCTCGGCGACCGCGCCCTCGTACACCTCGCGGTGCTTCTCGTCGGGCGCGAGGATCATGATGAGGTCGCCCTTGGCGGCGGCCTCGGCGACGGGGAGGACCTCCAGGCCGGCGGCGCGGGCCTTCTCGGCGGACGCGGAGCCGTCGCGCAGGCCTACGACGACGTCCACCCCGGAGTCCTTCAGGTTCAGCGAGTGGGCGTGGCCCTGGGAGCCATAGCCGATGATGGCGACGGTCTTCCCCTTGAGGAGACCGAGGTCGGCGTCGTCGTCGTAGAACATGGGGCGCGACTCTAGAAGATCAACCCTCGAGCCGGTCGCTGAGCCCGCGGGCTGCGGCCGGCCGACCGGCGCGGGACTCGGGCGCCGGGGGCGCGGGATCCACAGCGCGGCGAGCAGCGCGAGCAGGCAGATGACGACCGAGATCGTGAACGCCTCGGTGTAGGCGTGCTCCGTCGGGATGCTCGAGGCGCCGATCGTGTCGGCGGTCAGCAGCGCGGTCACGACGGCGGCGCCGAACGCGCCGCCGACCGTCCGCATGATCGTGTTGATCCCGGTCGCGACGCCGACCTCGCTCGGGTCGACCAGGCTCACGATGAGGTTCGCCATCGACGCGAACCCGAACGAGATGCCGACGCCGAGGATGAGGTTCGACGCGATGAACTGCGCCGTCGTGTCGTGCGCGAGCGCGAGGATCGCGAACGAGATCGCGTTGGCGACGGTGCCCGCCGCGAGGACGGCGCGGAAGCCGATGCGGTTGCCCAGCAGGCCCGCCAGCGGGCCGCAGACGAGCATCACGAACGACGCGGGCGCCATCAGCAGCCCGGACTGCAACACGGTCATGCCGAACCCGTAGCCCGTCGACTCCGGCGCCTGCGCGAACTGCGGGATCATGAGGAACGAGCCGAACATCGCCACGCCGATGAGGAAGCCCGTGATGTTCGTCGCCAGCACGGGGCGCTCGGCGAGCACCCGCATGTCCACGAGCGGCTGGCTGCGACGCAGCTCGAACGCGACGAAGACGCCCAGGACGGCGACGCCTCCGAGCAGCGCGACCATCGTCTTCCCCGAGCCCCAGCCCCACGCGTTCGCCTTCGAGATGCCGAGCAGCAGTGCCGCCAGCCCGAGCGAGAGCAGCGCGGCGCCGGCCCAGTCGACCCGCGTGCGCTCCCGCGCCGGCGAGGCCGGGACGACGCGATGGACGAGGAACGCCGCGGGCAGCGCGAGCAGCCCGATCCAGAAGAGCCAGGAGATGTCGGTGTTGTCGACGATGGCGCCCGACAGGGGCAGGCCGATGCCGCCGCCGATGCCGAACATCGCCGAGATCATCCCGATGGCCACCGAGCGCCGCTCGGCCGGGAGCTCGTCGTTGATGATCCCGAAGGCCAGCGGGAACACGCCGCCCGCGACGCCCTGGATCACCCGCCCGGCGATGACGACCTCGATCGAGCCCGCGAGCGCCGACACGATCGAGCCGAAGGAGAAGATGAGCAGCACGCCGGTCAGCACGCGCGCCTTGCCGAACAGGTCGCCGAGCTTCCCCGCCAGCGGCGTGCACACCGAGGCCGACAGCAGGAACCCGGTGAGCACCCAGGACGTCGTCGAGGACTCCGTGCCGAACTCGCGCGTGAGCGCGGGGATCGCCGGCGCGACGAGCGTCTGCGCCAGGGCGTACGCCAGCGCGGACAGCAGGAGCGCCCCGATCACCGGCGCGGCCGGCTTGCCGTGGACCGTGTTGATGCTCACGCCGAGGCGGCGGCCACGTTCGTGCGCGCGGGGAGTGCGACCGTGCCGTCGTCCGCGACGTGCTCGGCCAGGCGCTCGTCGATCGCGTCGCGCAGGTCGTCGCGCTGCGCGGGCGTGAGGTTCGTGACGCCCTCGCGCAGCCCGGGCGAGAGCTCGAGCTGCGCGTCCCACCAGTCGTCGAGGCTCGGGAAGCGGAAGGTGAAGGCGACCTGGTCGATCTCGGCGAGCACGAAGCCCGCCTCCTCCAGCGCCTCCTCGATGACCGCCGGGTCGCGCCAGAAGAACTGCCCCGGCGCGCTCGGATCGGGCGGCTCGGCCGCGCCCATGCGGACGAGCTCCTGGTTGGGGACCGACGACCACGGGTTGTCCTCGGGCCCGGTCCACGCGGCGAGCGCCACGGTCCCGCCCGGCTTGAGCACGCGACGCGTCTCGCGCAGCGCGGCGCCCGGATCGGCGAGCAGCATGTAGCCCCAGCGGCACAGGACGCCGTCGACGTCGGCGGTCGGCAGGTCGATCCACTCCGCGTCCATCACCTGGAACTCGACGTTCGTGATCCCGAGCTCGGCGGCACGCGCCTTCGCGACCTCGAGCATCGCCTCGACGACGTCGGTGATGACCATCGTCCCCATCGGGTGCAGCAGCTCGGCGGCGCGCAGGCCGGTGTCGGCGGGCCCCGCTGCGAGCTCGAGCATCTTCAGGCCCGGCTGCGGATCGACGCGTTCGACGAGCCACTGCGAGACGGGCTCCGCGGCCGCCTGGAACACGGCTCGCTGCGAGCCCCACCCCTCCGCGGCGCGCTCCCAGCGGTCGGTGATCTGCGCGCGCAGCTCGTCGGCATCGCTCATGCCAGGAGCCTACGAAGAAGCTTTCCCGATGGGGTCCGCGGGAGCGTGGTCGCGAACCCGACGTCCTTGGGCACCTTGAACGCGGCCAGGCGCCCGCGCACGTGGGCGCGCAGCTCGTCGACGGTCGCGGCGGCGCCCGGAGCCAGCACCACCGTGGCGATCACCGCCTCGCCCCATTCGTCGTCGGGTCGCGCGTGGACCGCCGCCTCCGAGACGGCGGGATGCGCCTCGAGGACGGCCTCGACCTCGGCCGGAGCGACGTTCTCGCCGCCGGTCACGATCGTGTCCGCCGCGCGGCCGGTGATCCGCAGGCTGCCGTCCGGGTCGAGGCCGCCGAGGTCGCCGCTGTGCAGGAGGCCGTCGTCGCCGCGCGAGCCCGGCGCGACGGTGGGACCGCCGACGAGGATCTCGCCGGCGGGCGAGAGCGTCACCCGGGTGCAGAAGAGCGGGAAGCCGCCCGTCGTCACCTGCGAGCACGCCTCGGTCAGGCCGTAGGTCGACACGACGGGCACGCCCGGCCTCCGCCGAGCGGTCGAGCAGCACGGGCGGGATCGGCCCGCCGCCGAGCAGCACGGCGCGCAGCCGCGGCGGCTCGCGCAACCCGGCGTCGAGCAGCCGCGAGAGCTGGGTGGGGACGAGCGAGACGAGCGTCGCGCGGCCGAGCTCGTCGAGGACCGCGTCGAGGTCGAAGGCCGGGTGCACGACCGCCGTCGTGCCGTAGATCGCCGAGCGCAGGAGGATCGACAGGCCGCCGACGTGCGCGAGCGGCAGCGCGCTGAGCCAGCGCTCCTCCGGGTCCAGGCCGAGCGCGACGGCCGACCCGAGCGCGCTCCACAGCCAGTTGCCGTACGTCAGCTCGATCGCGCGACCCGTTCCGGTCGTGCCCGACGTGTGGATGACGGCGGCGACGGCGTCGAGGTCGTGCGCGCCGGAGAGCGGCGCGTCCTCCTCCGGGCCGTCGAGCGGCGCGCCGACCGTGACGGCGCAGCCGGCGGCGCGCGCGGCGCGCTCCTCCTCGCCGAGGCGCAGGTCGACGGGCACCGCGACGGCACCGAGCCGCAGGCACCCGTGGAGCGCGACGGCGAACGCCGCGCCCGGCGGCAGGGCGATGCCCACACGGTCGCCCGCGCGGGCGCCGCGCGCGTGCAGCCGGCGCGCCGCGGCGTCCGCCGCCTCGAGCAGCGCGGCGTAGGACAGGGTGCGCCCGTCGGCCACGAGGGCGGTCGCATCGCGGTGGCGCTCGGCGGCGCGCGGGAGCCAGGCCTGGACCTCCATGCGTCACTAGTGTGCCCGCCCATGAGCGTGGACTGGACCCCGGGCGGCGAGTACGGCGACATCCGCTACGAGCTCAGCGACGACGGGATCGCGAAGATCACCATCGATCGCCCTGAGGTGCGCAACGCCTTCCGCCCCAAGACCATCGTGGAGATCTCCGACGCGCTGGAGAAGGCGCGCGAGGACCCCTCGGTCGGCGTCATCGTCCTGACGGGCGAGGGCCCGCTGGCGTTCTGCTCCGGCGGCGACCAGAACGTGCGGGGCGACACGGGCTACGTCGCCGAGGGCGCGTCCGTCGGTCGCTTCCACGTCACCGACCTGCACGTCCAGATCCGCCGGCTCCCCAAGCCGGTCGTCGCCATGGTCGCCGGCTACGCCGTCGGCGGCGGCCAGGTGCTCCACATGGTCTGCGACCTCACGATCGCCGCCGACAACGCGCGCTTCGGCCAGACCGGCCCGCGCGTGGGATCGTGGGACGGCGGGTTCGGCGCGTCGCTCATGCGCGACCTCGTCGGCACGAAGAAGGCCAAGGAGATGTGGCTGCTGTGCCGGCAGTACGACGCGGAGCAGGCGCTCGAGATGGGCCTCGTGAACACCGTGGTGCCGCTCGACCGCCTCGAGGAGGAGACGGTCGCCTGGTGCCGGGAGATGCTCGCCCTCTCCCCCTTCGCGCTGCGGCTCGTGAAGGCGTCCTTCCACGCCCACGAGGACGGCTACGCGGGCATCCAGCAGCTCGCGCACGACGCGAACCTCCTCTTCTACGCCAGCGACGAGGCGAAGGAGGGCCGCGAGGCCTACAAGGCCCGCCGCCCGCCCGACTTCTCCAGGTTCCCCCGGCGCGCCTGATGCGAATGTGGCTCATGGCGGCCCGGTTGCGGACGCTGCCCGCTGCCGTGGCGCCCGTCCTGGTCGGCACGTCGATCGCCGTGACGCGCGACGTCTTCCGTCCCGGCGCGTTCATCGCCGCGCTGCTCGGCGCGATCCTCATCCAGGTCGGCACGAACCTCTCCAACGACTACTCCGACGCGCGCCGCGGCGCCGACACGGAGGAGCGTCTCGGTCCGATGCGGGTGACGGCCGGCGGCCTCGTGCCGCCCAAGACGGTGCTGCTGTGGACGTACCTCACGTTCGGCGCCGCGGCGCTGTGCGGCGTCTACCTCGTCGTCGTCGCGGGCTGGGAGCTGCTCGTCCTCGGCGTGCTCTCGATCCTCGCGGGCGTGCTCTACACGGGCGGCCCGCGCCCCTACGGCTACGAGGGCCTCGGCGAGGTCTTCGTGTTCCTCTTCTTCGGCATCGTCGCCGTCGCGGGATCGGCCTTCGCGCAACTCGAGTCCTGGCCCTGGGAGTCGTTCGCGCTCGCCGTCCCGGTCGGCCTGCTCGTGACGGCGATCCTCGTCGTGAACAACATCCGCGACATGGACACCGACCGGCGCGCGGGGAAGCGGACGTTGGCGGTGAGACTCGGGCGCGAACGCGCACGCTTCGAGTACGCCGCGCTCATGGCGGTCGGCTTCCTGGTGCTGCTGCCGATCGCCGCGATCGAGATCGCCGACTCGGACTCCTGGAGCGCGCTCTGGTGGCTGCTGCCGTGGCTGACGGCGCCGCTCGCGGTCAAGCTCGTCGGCGTGGTGCGCACGCGCGTGGACGGGCCGACGCTCAACGGCGCGCTCGCGCGCACCGCCGGTCTGCAGCTCGTGTTCTGCGTGCTGCTGACGGCGGGCATCCTCATCTCATGATCCTGACCGTCGAGGAGCGCAGGGTCGCGTTCCGGTCGCCGCTGACGACGTCCTACGCGGTGCTCCGCGAGCGCACGCTCTTCGACGTCCGCCTGCAGGGCGACGACGACGTGATCGGGCGCGGCGAGGCGGCGCCGCTGGAGCCCTACGACGGCGTGAGCGACGAGGAGGTCCGCGCCGCGCTCGCCGCCTACGCCGAGGCCGTCGCGGCGCTCGGGCCCGAGGCGGAGGGCGTCACCGTGCTCGACGCCTGCCGCGCGACGGCCGACCTCCCCCAGGCGCTCGCCGCCATCGACCTGGCGCTCTGGGACCGCGCCGGCAAGCACTCCGGCCGCCCGGTCGCCGAGCTGCTGACGAACGACCCGCTCGACGCCGTCCCCGTGAACGCGACGGTCGACGCCACCGATCGCGCGACGGCCGCGGCCGCGTGCGCCGAGGCCGCGAGGGCCGGCTTCACCTGCGTGAAGCTCAAGGTCGGCGTGGGCGACGACGCGGGGCGCGTCGCCGCCGCCCGCGCCGCCGGCGGCCCGCAGCTCGAGCTGCGGCTCGACGCGAACGGCGCCTGGGAGGTCGAGGAGGCGGTCCGCACGATCGAGGCGCTCGCCCCCGCCGGGCTCGAGCTCGTCGAGGAGCCGGTCCACGGCACGCGCGCGCTGCGCGAGGTGCGCGACCGCGTGCCGGTCCGCATCGCGATGGACGAGACCGGCGACGAGCCGGGCGCGGTGGCGTCGGGCGCCGCCGATGCCGTGTGCCTGAAGGTCGCCCGCCGCGGCGGGATCTCCGGGCTGCTCGCGACGGCCGCGCTCGCGCAGGCGACGGGCGCGGAGGTCTACCTGGCGTCGACGTTCGACGGGCCGCTGGGCATCGCGGCCGCCGTGCACTGCGCCGCCGCGCTGCGGGTCCAGGCGCCATGCGGGCTCGCAACGCTTAGTCTGCTGGATCTACCGGTGCCCGGTGCGCTGCAGGTGCGCGACGGCGCCATCCCCGTGCCCGCGGGCCCCGGGCTCTTCTGAGTGCGCCGCCTCCTTCCCATCACGCTCGCCCTCGCCGCCCTGCTCGTGGGCGCGGCGTCCGCGTCCGCGGCCGAGCGGGCGACGCCGTGCCCGCGGGGCGTGCAGTGCCGGACGGTGACGGTGCCGCTGGACCGCTCCGGCGAGGTGCCCGGCAGCGTCGCGCTGCACGTCGGGATCATCCGGGCCCGCAAGGCGACGCGCGCGCCGATCCTGGCGCTCGCGGGCGGCCCCGGGCAGGCGACGGTCCCGTTCACCGCCGACTTCGCCGACGAGCTCGCATCGCGTGGCGCCGGCCGCGACCTCATCACGCTCGACACGCGCGGCACCGGTTGGTCGGGCCTGGTCCGCTGCCGCGCCTACGAGCAGGCCTTCGCAGCGTCGGAGGTCGCGTCGGCCACGTCCTGCTCGCGTGAGCTGGGCGCGCGGCGGTCGTTCTACACGTCGACCGACGTCGCGGCCGACATCGACGCGGTGCGACGCCGGCTCGGCGTCCCGAAGATCGCCGTCTACGGGGTCTCCTACGGGACGCGCGTCGCGCTGGAGTACGCCCGGCGCTACCCGCAGCACACGGACCGGATCATCCTCGACTCGCCGCTCGAGGAGAACGGGACCGACCCGTTCTCGCTGTCGACCATCTCGGCGATCCCGCGGGTCCTGCACCGGATCTGCGAGTACGGCTGCGGCGGCATCGAGCATCCGATCGCGGACCTGCAGAAGCTCGCCGCCCAGCTGCGGGCGAAGCCGCTCGAGCGTGTCGTCCGCGACGGCCGCAGCAGCATCACCGTCCAGATCACCGCGGACGACCTCTACACGCTGCTCGTGACCACCGACCTGTTCGTCCCGCTCATGCAGGCCATCCCGATCGTCGTCGACGAGGCGCTGAAGGGCCGCTACGCGTCGCTCATCGGGCTCGCGCGCGCTGCCGACCAGCTCGACGCGCTCGGCACGCTGCGCGACTTCAGTCCCGGCCTGTTCGCGGCGACGCTGTGCGAGGAGTCGCCGACCGCCTGGGACCGCACGGCGCCGGCGGCGACGCGCTACGCGCAGATGCAGGCGGCGCTCGCGGCCGTGCCGGACGCCGCCGTGAGCCCGTTCGACCGCACCGCCGCGCTCCGTGCCGGGCTCTGGCCGGTCTGCGGACACTGGCCGTCGCCCGCGAAGCCGCCGCCCGCCGAGCCGCCGCTGCCCGACGTCCCGTTCCTGCTGCTCTCCGGCGAGCTCGACCTGCGCACGCCGCTGGAGGGCGCACGGCGCCTGGCCGCGCAGCTCCCGGACGCGCGGCTCGTGCGCGAGCCGGGCTGGGGCCACGACACGCTCTCCGCCGGACCCGACGGCTGCGCCGCACCCGCCACGCGCCGGTTCCTGCGCGGGCAGCCGATCACCGGCTGCGGGCGGCTGAAGATCACGCCGGCCCAGGCGGTCGCGACCGCCGCGCGCCTGCCGCGGTCGAGCCTGCCGCCGCGATGACTCCGGAGGGCGCATGTCGTCCTTCATGACATGGCACGAGTCATCGCGAACATGTCGATGTCGCTGGACGGCTTCATCGCCGACCCCGACGACGGCTGCAACGACCTCTTCGGCTGGTACGGCGGCGGGCCGGTCGAGCTCACGGACTTCGCAGGGCGCACCTCGCACCTGACCGAGGAGAGCGCGTCGGTGTTCGGCGCGGCGCTGGCCTCCGCCGGCGCGTTCCTGGTCGGCCGCCGCCTCTACGACATCACGAACGGCTGGGACGCGCGACCGCCCGCGGACGCGCCCATGGTGGTGCTCACGCACGAGCCGCCGGCGGACTGGCCGCGCGACGGCGTGCAGATCGCCTTCGCGACCGACGTCGAGTCGGCCGTGGCGCAGGCCTCCGAGCTCGCCGGCGACCGCGTCGTGGCCGTCGGCGGCGCCGCGGCGTCGCGGGCCTGCCTGGATGCGGGCCTGCTCGACGAGATCACCGTGAACCTCATCCCGGTCGTCCTCGGCAAGGGCATCCCGTGGTTCGCGGGCGCCGACGGGCCGGTCCGGCTCGAGGATCCGGAGATCGTCGCGGCCGAGGGCGTCACGCACCTCAGCTATCGCGTGCGCCGCTGATCGCCTCGGCGATCGCGGCGGGCTTCTCCCACGGGAGTGCGTGCCCGGCGTCGGGCACGAGCGTGAAGGTCGCGTCGGGGAGGCCGTCGGCCAACCGCCGCCCCAGGTCGACGAACTTGCGGTCGCGCTCGCCGACGATCACCGCGGCCGGCATCGTCAGCTCGGGCAGCCGGTCCCAGAGCGGCGTCATGCTGCCGGTGCCGATGCCGCGCAGGACGTCGGCGAGGTCCTTGGGGTCGTTGCGCAGCCGGTCCTCGTGCGCGAGCGCGGCGACCTCCTGCGTCTGCCCGCCGAACAGCGCCTGGGCCGCCCACGCGCGCGCGGCGGCGTCGATGCCCTGGCCCTCCATGCGCCGCGCGAGCTGCTCGTCCGAGGCGACCCTGGCCTCGCGGGCGGCCGCGTCGTCGATGCCCGCGGTCGTCGAGATGAGCACGAGCCGCCGGACGCGCTCGGGGGCGGCGAGCGCCAGGTGCAGGCCGATCCGGCCGCCCTGCGAGTAGCCGACGAGCGTGAAGGGGTCGTCGCCGGCGGCGCCGAGGACGTCGTCGACGATCTCGTCGAAGCCGATCGGTCGCATCGCCCCCGCGTCGCCGTGGCCGCGGAGGTCGGGCGCGACGGGGCGATAGCGTGCCTCGCCGAGCACGGCCAGGACCGGATCCCAGCTCCGGCCGGTCTGTGTGAAGCCGTGCAGCAGCACCAGCGTCTCGCGCATCCACACATCTTGCCTCCCGACGACCAGCACCTCCTCCTCCGCGCGTTCACCGACGAGCTCGTGCGCTGCGGCGTGACCGACGTGTGCACCTCGCCCGGGTCGCGCTCGACGCCGCTCGTGGCGGCGCTCACCCGCGATGGGCGGCTGCGCGCGACGTCCCACGTGGACGAGCGCTGCGCGGCGTTCTTCGCGCTCGGCGCGGCGAAGGCGACCGGCCGTCCCGTCGCGCTCGCGTGCACGTCCGGGACGGCGGCGGCGAACTACCTGCCGGCCGTCGTCGAGGCGCACGAGGCGGGCGTGCCGCTCCTCGTGCTGACCGCCGACCGCCCGCCGGAGCTGCGCGGGGTCGGCGCGGGCCAGGCCATCGACCAGATCGGGCTCTACGGGCGATCGGTGCGGTGGTTCGTGGAGGTCGGCAACCACCCGGCGACACCCGAGCGGGTGCGGTGGATGCGCATGCTGGCCTGCCGCGCGGTGGGTGCGACGACGGCGACGCGACCCGGGCCCGTGCATCTCAACTTCCCGCTGCGCGAGCCGCTCGTGGCGCCGGCGCTCGGTCCGGACCCCGCGCCGGGGCGACCGGGCGGCGCGCCGTGGATCGACGTCGCCGCGCCGGCGCCGGAGACGCCCGTCGCGATCGAGCACGGCCGGCGGGGTGTCGTCGTCGCGGGTGCGGGCTGTGACCCGCGCGTCGTCGAGGTGGCGGAGCGCGCCGGCTGGCCGGTGCTCGCCGACCCGCTGAGCGGCGGCCGGCGGGGCGACGCCGCCGTGGCGCACTACGACGCGCTGCTGCGCGACGCCGCGTTCGTCGGCGCCCACCGGCCCGACGTCGTGCTGCGCGCCGGAGACCTGCCGACCTCCAAGCCCCTGCGGGCCTGGCTCGTGGGCCTCTCGGACGCCGAGCACGTCGCGTTCGCGCCGCCGTCGGTCTGGTCGGACCCGGACGCGACGCTCTCGCGGCTGCTGCACGGGCGCCTCGAGACGCTGCCGGAGGCCGAGGACGGGTGGCTCGACGCCTGGCGGGCGGCCGACGCCCGGGTCGCGCAGGCGTTCGAGGAGGTGCTCGGCGACGACCTGGGCGAGCCGCAGGTCGCGCGGACGCTCGTCGCGACGCTGCCCGCGGGCGCGACGCTCGTCGTCGCCTCGTCGATGCCGGTGCGCGATGTCGAGAGCTTCGCGCCCGTGCGGTCCGACCCGCCGCGCGTCCTGTCCAACCGGGGCGCGAACGGGATCGACGGCACGGTGTCGACCGCCTACGGCGTCGCGTCGGTGAGCGACGGGCCCGTCGTGCTGCTCATCGGCGACGTCGCGCTGCTCCATGACGCGGGCGGGCTGCTCGCGGGACGGCGCCTCGGTCTGGACCTCGACATCGTGCTGCTCAACAACGACGGCGGCGGGATCTTCGAGTTCCTGCCCGTCGCGGGCGAGCAGGACTTCTTCGAGGAGCACGTCGCGACGCCCCACGGCGTCGAGTTCGCGCACCTCGCGGCGTTCTACGGGTGCGCGTACGAGCGGGTCGACGACCTCGCGGCCGTCGGCGCCGCGCTCGGGCGCGGCGGCACCCGCATCGTCGAGGTGCGCACCGACCGGGCGGAGAACCTCGCGCTGCACCGTCGTGCGACCGAGGCGGCGCTCGGGGCGATCGCGTGAGGCCGCTGGCCTCCCCCGTCCGCGAGCTCCGCACCGCCGCGATCGTGCAGGCCATCGGCTGCGCGGTGGCGATCGCGCTCGTGGCGCTGCTCGACCGGGCGAGCGTCGTGGGCGCGGTGGTACTGGCCGCGCTGGGTGCGGTGATCTTCGGCGTGGCGGTGTGGGTGGCGGCGTACCGGCGGTTCCTGGTCGACGCGCTCGCGGACCCGGCGCCCGACCCGGACGGGGTCGGTCGTGAGACCCCGCGTCGCACCCTGAGCCGGACGCTGCTGACCACGCTGCCGCTCGTCATCGTCGTCGCCGGCATGGCGATCCTCGTCCCTGGCGTCGCGGGCGTCCTGCTCGGCAACGCGGTGGCGCTGGCGATCATGGCGCGGGGCATGCGCGACTGGCAGCTGCGCGAGGGCGCTCTGCTGCTTCGCGAGCCGCGGTACCGGACGCAAGGACCCGACGGCCGCACCGGCCGCGGGTTCCTCGACCCGGTCGACTTCTACCGCGCCGACCTCCGCTAACGCCGTCGTCAGGCATGCGCTCATCCGAGCGCGCCCTTGACATCCGACAGTTACCGATATATCGTGATGCTCGCACGATGTACTACGACTACAAGGAGACAGATATGTACGCCAGTGCACATTCACATCGCGACAACCCGTTCGCCTGGGCCATGGGCCCGCGAGGCGGACGTGGGGGCCGCGGACATCACCGTGGGCGTGGCGGGCCGTTCGGCCCGTGGGGTCCCGGATTCGGAGGCCGCGGCGGACCGCGCGCCCGTCGGGGCGACGTCCGCGCCGCCCTGCTCGTGCTCCTCGCCGAGGAGCCGCGCAACGGCTACGGCCTCATGCAGGAGATCGAGAACCGCAGCGAGGGCGTCTGGCGCCCCAGCCCCGGCTCGGTCTACCCCGCCCTCCAGCAGCTGGAGGACGAGGGGCTCATCCGCGCCGAGGAGCGCGACGGCAGCCGCGTGTTCACCCTCACCGACGAGGGGACGAAGCACGTCGAGGAGAACGACCTCGGCGCGCCGTGGGAGGCCGTCCGTGACGACATGGGCGCGGGCCTGCACGAGCTGCGCGGCCTGCTGATGCAGGTCGGCACCGCCGCCTGGCAGGTCGCCCAGGCCGGCACCGAGGCCCAGGTGGCCGAGGCGCGCCGGATCCTCGGCGACACCCGCCGAGCGCTGTACCGCATCCTCGCCGAGGACGGCGAGGAGACGAAGGACGGCGACGCGCAGTAGACGTCGCACACATGGCGGGCGGCTCCGGCCGCCCGCCGTCGTTCAGACTTGAGGTGGCCAAGTGGTCAAACTTGATCTAGTTTTGCTCGAAACGGAAACGCAGAGCGAGGAGATCAGGATGAGCACCACCGAGCCAGTGGCAGACAACGGCGTCAACGTCGAGCACCTGCTGGGCGCCCGCACCGCGCTGACCGACGCCCCCGAGGCGGCCGAGTTCACCTGGCGCGCGACGACCGAGTGGGTCCGCGGCACGCGCACGCAGACCACGATCGAGGACTACTCCGGCCTCGGCGAGAAGCACAGCCACAAGGCCGAGTACAGCTACACCGGCGATCACCCGGAGGTCTTCGCGTCCGAGGACGACGGCCCGACCCCGGTCGAGTTCGTCCTCGTCGGGCTCTCGACGTGCCTGACCGCCGGCCTCGCCGCCGTCGCGCAGAACCGCAACATCCAGCTGAAGTCGGTGAAGGCCAGCATCGAGGGCGACATGAACATCCTCGGCATCCTCGGTGGCGATCCCGAGGTGCGCAACGGCTTCAACGACATCCGCGTCCACTTCGACATCGACGCCGACGCCTCCCCGGAGGAGATCGAGGCGCTCGTGGCGCAGTCGCAGAAGCGCTCCGCGGTGTTCGACGTGGTGACGAACCCGTCGAACGTCAGCGTCACGGTCAACTGATCGCGCGCACGCGGTGACGCAGGTACCAGTCGTCGTCATCGGGGCCGGCCACGCCGGCCTCGCGGTCAGCCACGTCCTCACGGGCCGCGGCGTCGAGCACGTCGTGCTCGAGCGGGGCGAGGTCGCCAACACCTGGAGGACCGAGCGCTGGGACTCGCTGCGGCTGCTCACGCCGAACTGGCTGACGCGCCTGCCGGGCCTGGCGTACGACGGGGACGACCCGGACGGATTCATGACCGTCGAGGAGCTGATCGGGTTCATCGAGCGCTACGCCGAGCACGGCGACGCCCCCGTGCGGACCCAGACCGAGGTGACCTCCGTCGCCCCGGGCGACTCGGGCTACGTCGTGACGACGAGGGACGGCAGCTGGGAGGCGCAGGCCGTCGTGCTGGCGACGGGCGCCTTCAACCGCCCGAAGGTCCCCGCCGTCGCGGCGTCGCTGCCCGATGAGCTCGAGCAGGTCACGACGCTCGACTACAAGCGGCCCGACGGGCTTCGGCGGGGCCGCGTCCTGGTCGTCGGCGCCTCGGCCACCGGCCTGCAGATCGCCGACGAGCTGCTGCGCTCCGGCCGCGAGGTCACCGTCGCGGTGGGCGAGCACGTGCGCATGCCGAGGATCTACCGGGGCCGCGACATCATGTGGTGGCTGGACCGGATCGGGCGCCTCGACGAGCGCTACGACCAGGTCGACGACCTCGTCCGCGCCCGCCACGTCCCCTCGCCGCAGCTCGTCGGCACGCCGGATCGCGAGGACCTCGACCTCAACGCGCTCACGGCGCGCGGAGCGGAGCTCGTCGGCCGCCTCGCGGCGGTGCGCGACGGCCATGCGCTCTTCTCCGGATCGCTGCGCAACGTGTGCAACCTCGCCGACCTCAAGCTGGTCCGGCTGCTCGACACGATCGACGCCCGCGCCGCCGAGGACGGCCTCGGCGACGACGCGATCGCCCGCCCGGAGCCCACACGCGTCCCCGACTCGCCCCGGCTCGACGTCGACCTCGTCGCCGGCGGCTACGAGACCGTCCTCTGGGCCACCGGGTTCCGCTCCGACTACGCGTGGCTCGACGTGCCGGTGCTCGACCGCAAGGGCGAGCTGCGCCACGACGGCGGCATCGTCCGCGACGCACCGGGGCTCTACCGCATCGGGCTCAACTTCCTGCGCCGCCGCAAGTCGAGCTTCATCCACGGCGCCGAGGACGACGCGACCGACCTCGTCGAGGACCTCGTCGCGCACCTCGGCTCATCAATCAGGACATTTCCTATCAACTTTGTGTAGTTTCCTGATGGATGCGCATCGACGCCCATCAGCACGTCTGGACCGAGCCGCTCGTCGCCGCCCTCGCGCGGCGGACGAGCGCGCCGCGTGTCCTGCGCAGTGACGGCGGCTGGTGGCTCGAGGTCTCCGGCGAGGCCCCTTCTCTCCTCCCCGCCGCGCCGGACGACGCGGAGGCGCGCTCGGCGCTCGTCCACGAGGACGGCGTCGGGCGTGCCCTCGTCGCGCCGTCGACCGCGCTGGGCATCGCCTCCCTGGCCCGCGACGAGGCCCGGGTGCTGGCCGACGCCTACGACGAGGGCGTCCGTGGGCTCCCGGAGGCGTTCGGCTCCTGGGCCGCCGACGTCGAGGCGCTGCAGGTACCCGGCCACGTCGGCCTGTGCCTCCCGGCCGACGCGCTGGGCACCCCCGCGGCCCTCGACGGGCTCGGCCCGGTCCTGGAGACGCTGGAGCGCCTCGACCTGCCGCTCTTCGTGCACCCCGTCGCCCACGCGACGGCGGACGCACCCGCCTGGTGGCCCGCCCTGACCGGCTACGTCGCGAGCCTCCACGCCGCATGGCACGCGTGGATCGCCGTCGGTCGCGCGGCGCACCCGCGGCTGCGCGTCCTCTTCGCGGCGCTCGCCGGGCTGGCGCCGCTGCACGCCGAGCGCCTCGCCGCGCGGGGCGGCCCGGCGGACGCCGTCCACGATCCGCTCGTCTTCTACGACACCTCGTCGTACGGGCCCGCCGCGCTGTCCGCCATGCGCGCCGCGGTCGGCCCCGATGCTCTCGTCCACGGCTCCGACCGTCCCTACGCGGAGCCGCCACCCTCGACCGAGCGGGAGGCGACGGTCAACGCCGCCCGCATGCTGACCGGTGCTCGCAAGGAGGCCGCATGACGCACGACCGACCCCTGGACCCGAGCGAGCTCCGCGCGCTGGCGACGGACCTCGCGGCGAGCACGTCGCTGTGGCAGGACTGCGTCCGCCACGACCCGGCGCAGCGCACGTTCCACCCGCTGCTGGAGACGGACCACACGATCGCGTGGCTCATCTGCTGGATGCCCGGGCACGACACCGGCTTCCACGACCACGACGGGTGCAGCGGGGCGGTCGCGGTCGTCGAGGGAGCGGTGCGCGAGGAGCGCATCCGCTGGGCGCACGTCCCGGCGGCCCGCACGATCGGGGCCGGCGGCGTCTTCGACTTCGGCGTCGCGGACATCCATCGCGTCCTGCACACCGGGACCGGCCCGGCGGTCACGATCCACGCGTACTCGCCGGTGCCCCGCCTCATGGGCGCCTACGTCCCCGGTCCCGGCGGGGTGCTGCAGCGCCACGTCGTGCCCGAGGGCGAGGAGCTGCGCGCGGACGCGTTCGCCGCGGTCGCCTAGGGCCGGCCGGCCCAGGAGGCGACCCAGTACTCGGCCAGGCGCCCGTCGGCCACGCGGAGGATGTCGTTGCCCAGCAGCGGCATCTCCCCGCCGTCGGGCGTCGTGCCGGTGCCGGTCCAGCGCGCGGCGAGCAGGTCGCCGTCGGCGATCGGTCCCACCTCCAGGCGGAACGTGAGCTCCGAGAACATCCCGCGCGTCTCCCGGATCAGGTCCACGAGCGCCGCGCGTCCCTGCACCTCCTGCTCGGGCCAGTGGCCGAGGAAGTCCTCGGCGACGATCTCCTCGGCGACCGCGAGGTCGCCGTGCCACAGCTCCAGGAGCCAGCGCTCGTAGAGCTGCCTCACGTCCGCTCCGCGCCGAGGACCGGCAGCAGCGCCCGGAGCTTCACCTCGGTCTCCGCGAGCTCGGCGGGCGGATCGGAGTCGCGCACGACGCCGACGCCCGCGTAGAGCCGCGCGACGGGGCCGGACAGCAGGGCGCTGCGCAGCGCGACGCAGAACTCGCCGTCCTCGTTCGTGTCCGTCCACCCCACCGGTCCCGCGTACCAGCCGCGGTCCAGGCCCTCGAGCTCGGGGATGAGCGGGGACGCCTCGGCCCACGGCTCGCCGCCGACCGCGGGCGTCGGGTGCAGCAGTCCCGCCAGGCGCACGGCCGGGACCGGCTGGGAGAGCTGCGCGCGGATCGGGGTGGCGAGGTGCTGGATGTTCGCCACCTTCACGACGACGGGCTCCGGGCTCTCGGCCACCCACAGCGCGTGATCGCGCAGCGCGCGGGCGAGACGCCGGACGACGATCGCGTGCTCCTCGCGATCCTTGCTCGACCGCAGCAGCCGCTCGCCGAGGTGCGCGTCGACGGCCGGATCGGCACTGCGCGCCGTCGAGCCGGCCAGTGCGAGCGTCGTGGCCCGCATCCCCTCGCGGCGGATCAGCAGCTCGGGGCTCGCGGCGACGAACGCGCTGTCGCCGCGGCCGACGCAGAAGACGAAGCAGGACGGGAACCCCTCGCGCAGGATGCCGAGGATCGCGGCGGGGTCGTGGTCGGCCGGCGCGTGGACCTGCACCTCGCGCGCGAGCACGATCTTGGCCAGCGCGCCGGCGCGGATGCGCTCGACGCCGCGGGCGACCGCGCCCTCGTAGTGCTCGGGCGGCATCGCGCTCTCGACCGCGAACGTGCCGACGGGGTCCGGATCCCACAGCGGGAGCTCGGCGGCGGCGTCGAGCGCCGCCAGACGGGCCTGCAGCCGGGCGAGGACGATGTCGGCATCGTCCCCGGCGCCGACGAGCGCCGCCACGGTGAGGCGCAGCTCGCCGCCGCGGCGGGCCAGCGCGATCTCAGGGACGTGCAGCGACGCGGGCGCGAAGCCGCGCCAATGCCGCGTGGCGCCGCCCTCGTGAGCGAAGGCGAAGCCGCCGACGGCGACGAGGCCGCTGCCGGGGCCGGCGTCGGGTGCGTCGCAGTGCGCCGCTGCGGCGAGGGCGCTCCAGCGGCGCGACACGCGCGCGAAGCGCTCGGGGCCCTGCTCCTCCAGCGCCGTCGCACAGCCGAGGCCGGCGAGGGCGGCGCCGTCACGGTCGCGCTGCTCGAGGCAGAACCACGGCTCACCCGCCGCCCGGCCCCGTGCGACCACGGCCGACGGGTCGACGCCGGGCGCGACCGGACGGTCACCGCCGCGAGGACGCCCTGGGCCGTGGACCGTGCACGGCCCATGGCGGCGTTGAGCCGCTGGCGCAGGCGTGCGAGGCCAACCTCGTCGAGCTCGAGCGAGGCGGGGCGTTCCCGCAGGGTGCCGGCGCCCGCGCGCGTCAGGTCTCGCCCCGCCCCCGCGCGATGGCGATCTCGCCCGTGCGCATCATCTCGATGAGGCCGAACGGGCGGACCATCTGCTCGAACGCACCGACCTTGTCCGTCGTCCCGGTGACCTCGACGGTCACCGACCGGCGGGTGACGTCGACGACCTTGGCCCGGAAGATCTCGCAGATCTGCATGAGCTCGCCGCGCTGGCCGCCGTCGGCGGCGACCTTGAACAGCGCGAGCTCGCGCGTGACCGTGTCCTCGGGCTCGAGGTCGCGGATCTTCAGGACGTTGACCAGCTTGTGCAGCTGCTTGGTCACCTGGTCGATCGGGTTGCTCGCGCCGTCGACGGTCAGGGTGATCCGCGACGTGTGCTCGTCGTCGGTCGGGCCGACGGTGAGCGTGTCGATGTTGAAGCCGCGCCGGGCGAAGAGGCCTGCGATGCGCGTGAGCACACCCGGCTTGTTCTCCACCACGATCGACAGGACGTGCTTGCGCCCCGTCCGCAGGCCGCCGGCAGCCTCGAGCTGCGACAGCGACAGGACTTCCTTCGTGCCTGGCTCGCCCATGACTACCCCACCATGTCGCGCGCGGCGGCACCGGGCGCGATCATCGGGTACGTGTTCTCCTCGCGGGTGACGCGGACGTCGACGACGACCGGGCCCGGCGTCTCGATCGCGTCGCGCACGTCCTGCACGAGCGTCGTCTTGTCCGTCAGCCGCACGCCGGTGCACCCGTAGGCGTCGGCGAGCTTGACGAAGTCGGGGAAGCTGCCCATGTCGACCTGCGAGTAGCGGCCGTCCCAGAACAGCTCCTGCCACTGGCGGACCATGCCGAGGTAGCCGTTGTTGAGGATGAAGACCTTCACGTCGATCCCGTTCTCCGCGCAGGTCGCCAGCTCCTGCGCGTTCATCTGGATCGAGCCGTCGCCGGAGATGCAGATGACGGTGTCGTCGGGCCGGCCGACCTTCGCGCCCATCGCGGCGGGCAGGCCGAAGCCCATCGTGCCCAGCCCGCCGGAGTTGATCCAGCGGCGCGGCTTGTCGAAGTGGAAGTACTGGGCCGTCCACATCTGGTGCTGGCCGACGTCCGACGCGACGATGGCGTCGCCGCCCGTCGCCTCGAAGAGCGCCTGCACGGCGTACTGGGGCTTGATCTCGGAGTCGGCGGAGTCGGCGTAGCCGAGCGGGTGCTTGGCCTGCCAGCCGCGGATGCGGTCCCACCACTCCTCGAGGCGGCCGCGGTCGGCCTCCGTCGCGCGGTACTCGACGATGAGCTTCTCGAGGACGTTGCGCGCGTCGCCCACGATCGGGATGTGGGCCGGGATGTTCTTGGAGATCTCCGCAGGGTCCACGTCGATGTGGATGAACTTCGCCCGCGGCGCGAACTCCGACAGCTTGCCGGTGATCCGGTCGTCGAAGCGGGCGCCCACCGCGACGATCAGGTCGGCTTCGTCCATCGCGTAGTTGGCGGACCGCGTCCCGTGCATCCCGAGCATGCCGAGCCACTGCGGGTCGGGCGCGGGGAACGCGCCGAGCCCCATGAGCGTGCACGTGATCGGGAAGCCGCCCTCGCGGACGAGCTGCGTCAGCTGGCTCGACGCCTCCGCGCTGATGACGCCGCCGCCCGCGTAGATGACGGGCCGGCGCGCGGCCGCGAGGGCCTTCGCCGCCTGGCGGATCTGCTTCGTGTTGCCCTCGATGGTGGGCTGGTAGCCGGGCAGGTGCACGTCGGTGACCGGCTGGTAGTCGATGTCCGCGCGCGAGAGGTCCTGCGGGATGTCGACGACGACGGGGCCGGGCCGGCCGGAGCGCGCGACGTGGAACGCCTCGTGGATCATGCGCGGCAGCTCGAGCGGGTGCCGGAGCATGAAGGAGTGCTTCACGATCGGCATCGTGATGCCCATCATGTCCGCCTCCTGGAAGCCGTCCGTGCCGAGCAGCTCGGTGCGGACCTGACCCGTGATGAAGACGGTGGGGACGGAGTCCATCATCGCGTCCGTGATGGGCGTGATGAGGTTCGTCGCGCCCGGGCCGCTCGTGCCGAACGCGACGCCGACCTTGCCGGTCGCCTTCGCGTAGCCCTCGGCGGCGTGGCCGCCGCCCGCCTCGTGACGCACGAGGACATGTCGGATTCCCGCGTCGACGAACGCGTCGTACGTCGGGAGGTTCGCGCCGCCGGGATACCCGAATACGACGTCGACACCTTCCGCCTTCAGGCACTCCATCACGGCATCGACCGCACGCATGCGCGACCTCCTTCCTGCTCCGGGGACGACCCGAGGATAGCTACGCGGATCGGGCGCGCGCGACGGACTCCGGCTCGATCGCGACCTCGGGGAAGTCGAGCTCGGTCCCGCACCGCATGCACATGGCGTCGTAGAGCTTGACCATCTTGCCGCAGCGCGGGCACTCCTTGCGCAGCTCGTCGCTCTCCACGCGGTACAGGACGGCCGCCACGAGCCCGAGGACCGGCACGATCGCCGAGATCGCGAACCACAGCCAGAACGAGCTGCCCTTCATCCTCCCGATGACCCCTCCGGCAAGGCCGAAGAAGAAGGCGATGACGAGGTACTCCCCGCCGACCACGGGCTACCTCACAACAGGACGCGAAGCGCCCAGATGACGGCGATCGCCGCCACGATCACGACGACGACGGTCGCCAGCCAGGCGACGAAGCCGATCGCGAACTTGAGGAGGAGCCACGCCGCGATGGCGAGGACGACGACCGCGAGGGCCTTGACGAGGAGCGAGGGACCGGACTTCTCTGCCTGCATACCCCGCAGGATATCGCGGGCGACTACGCGTGCAGGCGCTGTCGCACGGCCTCGGTGGCCACGGCGAGCTGCTGCGTGCGCTGGGCCTGGAGGTGGGCGCGTGCCAGGCGGTAGCGGCGGATCTTCGCCGGCTGCGGACCGGCGTTGGGCGAGGCGGTCGGCCGCGCCGCCGCCTGCAGGAGCACGAGTCGAGAGCGTGAGGAGGCGGTCATGGCACGGAAGTGTGCCGGTGCGACCCACCCGGAGGTATGGCCCGGGTGGCAGAGGTCACGAGGACGGGCCTGGACCGTTCGTCCGACCGCGTCCGCAGGCGACGTCGAGCGCCGGGCGCATCTGACCCGTGAGCCGGCGCCGCACACGTCCGCGCGCCCCGGAGAACGCCATGTTGGCCACCGTGGCGAAGCCCTGCTCGTCCGTGCGCAGCGCGAGCAGGAGATGGGCGATGCGGTCGGCGGAGGGCAGCTCCCGGTCCGGGACGCCGATGCACCAGCAGTCCACCCGGCGCCCACCCGATCGGACGAGCAGCGCACCCGACTCGCCGACCACCCACGTCCCGAGGCGCCCGGGCTCGACGACGACGCCCGTGCGGGCGTGCAGGTCGCGCTCGGCGTGCCCGACGAGGTCGCCGAGGAGGCCGAGGGCGGTGCTCTCGGCCCGCGGATCGGCGCGCCGGGCGGGACGCATGACGTTCGCCCCGCGCGACGCGTAGAGCTCCGGGATCACCCAGGCGTGCGCGAGGCACACGAGCGCCACCGGCGCAGCCAGCGGCTCGAGCCAGATGAGGACCGCGCCCGCGAGGACGAACGGGAGGACGTGCGCGACCGTGGTGAGCGTCCACAGCCGCCCGATGCGGCGCAGGCGGGCAGCGTCGACGCGCGGCCGCCAGTACACGGCCGCGGTCTCGGGGAGGACCGCGGGGGTCGCCACCCCTCCCTCCTCAGCCTCCGGCGATGGGCCGGCGCAGGATGACGGTGTCCGCGTCCACGGGGAGCTCACGGACCTGCTCGGCCTTGCCCGGGCCGGTGGTCACCATCGCGAGGTAGCCGAGGTCCAGCTCACGGCGGAAGGCCTCGACGGCGGCCTCGACGGTCGCCGGGTCGTCGGCGCGCCACTCGGCCAGCGTGGAGTGGCCGGTGCGGTCCATGCGGATGAGACGAGCCATGCGCCGAAGGCTACGCCTCGGCACGTGGTTCTAGACGCCCAGCTTCTCCCGGACGATCCTGGTCACCTCGGCGCCGTCCGCGCGGCCCTTCGTCTCGCGCATGACGTGCCCGATGATCGCGCCGATCGCCTTCATGTTGCCCGCGCGGATCTTCTCCGCGGCGTCCTCGTTGGCCGCGAGCGCGGCGACCACGACGCCCTCCAGCTCGCCGGCGTCGCTCACCGCCGCGAGACCCTCGGACTCGACGATCGCCGCGGGGTCGCCTCCCTCGCTCACGAGCCGCTCGAGCACCGCGCGGCCGTTCGCCGGCGTCAGCGTGCGGCCCGCGACCATGCCCACCAGCGCCGCGAACGCGTCCGGCTCGACGCTCGTCTCGCCCGGGTCCTGCTCGCCGATGCGGGCGACGAGCTCGCCCGTCACCCAGTTCGCCAGCGGCTGCACGGGCGCGCCGTCGGCCGCCATGGCAGCCTCGAAGAAGTCGCCGAGCTCCGGCCGCCACGCGAGCTGACGCGCCGTGTCGGCGTTGAGCCCCAGCCCCTCGAGGCGCTCCTGGCGCGCGACCGGGAGCTCCGGCAGCGCGGCGCCCGCGGTGTCGATCATCTCCTGGGTGATCGCGACGGGCAGGAGGTCGGGCTCCGGGAAGTAGCGGTAGTCGTGCGCCTCCTCCTTGGAGCGCAGCGACGTGATCCGCTCGGTGCGCGGGTCGAAGTGCAGCGTCTCCTGCTCGATCTCGCCCCCGCCGCGCAGGATCTCCTCCTGCCGCGCGACCTCGGCGCGGATGCCGCGCTCGATGAAGCGGAAGGAGTTCATGTTCTTGAGCTCGGTCTTCGTGCCGAGCACCGCGCTGCCGACCGGCCGCAGCGAGATGTTGGCGTCGCAGCGCAGCGACCCCTCCTCCATGTTCACGTCGCTCACGCCGGTCTGGCGCAGCGTCGTGCGCAGCAGCTCGAGCCACGCGCGTGCGTCCTCGGCGGTGTGCAGGTCGGGCTCGGTGACGATCTCGGCGAGCGGCGTGCCGCCGCGGTTGAAGTCGACGATGCTCGCGTCCGACCCGTGGATCCGGCCGCTCGCCCCGACGTGGACGAGCTTCGCGGCGTCCTCCTCGAGGTGCACGCGGTGGATGCGCACGCCGGCCAGCCGGCCGCCCCGGCACAGGGGCTCGTCGTACTGGCTGATCTGGTACGCCTTCGGCGAGTCGGGATAGAAGTAGTTCTTGCGGTGGAAGACCGACCGCTCCGCGAGATCGCACTCGAGCGCGAGCCCGATGGTCAGGACGTTGCGGATCGCCTGCTCGTTGGCCGTCGGCAGCGCGCCGGGCAGCGCCAGGCAGACGGGGCAGGTCCGCGTGTTCGGCGGCTCGCCGAACGACAGCTCGCAGCCGCAGAACATCTTCGTCCGCGTCGCGAGCTGGACATGGATCTCCAGCCCGATGACGGGCTCGTAGTCCGTCATGAGCGCGCCTCCGAGCCGTCGAAGCCGATCGCGCCCTCCAGCGCGTGCGCGGCGTCCATGATCCGGTTCTCGCTGAACGCCGGGCCGGCGATCTGGAAGCCGACCGGCAGCCCATCGCTCAGCCCGTTGGGGATCGAGATCGCCGGGATCCCCGCGAGCGGCATCGGGACGGTGCAGAAGTCGGTGAGGTACATGCTGAGCGGGTCCGAGACCTTCTCGCCGAGCTTGAACGCGACGGTCGGCGACGTCGGGGTCACGACGAAGTCGAAGTCGGCGAACACGGCGCGGAAGTCGTCGGCGATCTTCGTGCGGACCTGCTGCGCGCGGCCGTAGTAGGCGTCGTAGTAGCCGCTGGAGAGCGCGTAGGTCCCGAGCATGATCCGCCGCTTGACCTCGTCGCCGAAGCCGTCGTGGCGCGTGCGCGTGTACATGGAGACGAGATCGCCGTCGCCCTCGTGGCGCATGCCGTAGCGGACGCCGTCGAAGCGTGCGAGGTTCGACGACGCCTCGGCCGGGGCCAGGACGTAGTACGCGCTGAGCGCGTGCTCCGCGTGGGGCAGCCGGCAGGTGTCGACGGTGGCGCCGAGCTCCTCGGCCAGCCGCAGCGTCGCCTCGAACGCGGCGCGCACGCCCGGCTCGATGCCCTCCCCCGTCAGCTCCTCGGGGACGCCGAGCCGGATCCCGTCCAGGCGCTCGGCGGTCGGCATCCGCACCGGCTCGGGCAGCCCCAGCGACGTGGCGTCGCAGTGGTCCTTGCCGACGAGGTGCGCGAACAGCAGCGCGGAGTCCGCGACCGTGCGGGTCAGCGTGCCGCACTGGTCCAGCGAGGAGGCGAAGGCGATCATGCCGTAGCGGCTGATCGCGCCGTACGTCGGCTTGAGGCCGACGACGCCGCACAGCGCGGCGGGCTGGCGCACCGAGCCGCCCGTGTCGGTGCCCAGCGCCCAGGGCACGAGCCCCGCCGCGACGGCGGCGGCGCTGCCGCCGCTGGAGCCGCCCGGGACGCGGCTGCGGTCCCACGGGTTCAGGACGGGGCCGAAGCCCGAGTTCTCGTTCGACGAGCCCATCGCGAACTCGTCCTGGTTCGTCTTGCCGAGGAGCGCCGCGCCCGCGGCCTGCGCGCGCCGGACGGCGGTCGCCGTGTACGGCGGCCGGTAGCCCTCGAGGATGCGCGACCCGGCCTGGCTCGGGATCCCCTCGGTGCAGAACAGGTCCTTGACGCCCATCGGGACGCCGTGCAGCGGCCCGGACGTGTCGGCGCGCGGGTCGGGGCCGTCGGCGACCCAGGTGAACGCGTTGAGGTCGTCGGCCGCCGCACGCTCGCGGTACGCCTCGAACAGCTCCGCCGAGTCGACGTCGCCCGCCTCGATGCGCGCCACGGCCTCCGTGGCGGTCAGGTCGAGGAGCTCGGTCACTGTGCCTGCGGGCTCGGGACGAGGAAGCCGCCGTCCTTCTCGGCCGGCGCCTGCTCGAGCATGGTCTCGCGCGGCCACGAGGGGCGCGGCTCGTCGGCGCGCAGCGCGCCGGTGACCTCGACGACGTGCGTCGTGGGCGGCACGCCGTCCAGCTCGATCTGCGACATGCGGTCGACGTGATCGAGGATCGTGGACAGCTCCGTGGCCATCCGCGCGACCTCGTCGTCGCTGAGCTCAAGGCGCGCCAGGCGCGCCACGTGCAGGACCTGCTCGCGGTCGATCATCCGTCGCTGAGTCTAGGACGGATCCTTCGGCGGCGGCACGGCCCTCGGGGCGCCGCGGACGGCGAGCGCCCGCTCGGTCTGCGCCCGCGACAGCGCCGTGCCGGTCCGCTCGTCGGCGATCGCGATCCAGGCGCCCGCGACGATCGCGATGCTGCCCACCAGCCCTGCGAAGGCGGGCCACTCCACCGCGACCTCGCCGTCGGACGCGCCGACGCCCAGCCCCGGCTCGGCGACGAGGCGGAAGATCACGACGAGCACCGCCAGCAGCCCGAGCGGCACCGCGACGACGGCGAACGTCAGCGGTCGGGCCGGCGTCACCTCTGTCAGCGTCGTGACGACGAGGCCGAGCCCCGCCAGCACCGCCAGGACGAGCACGATCGCGGCCGGCCAGCCCACCGCTCGCAGCCCGCTCTCGTGCGCTCCCGGCGCGGCCACGTCGTACCACGGCAGCAGGAGCGAGACGGCAAGGATCACGGCGCCGGATCCGGCCACCAGCTCCCCGGCGCGCAGGCGGGACGGCGTCACGTTCACCAGGGGGTCGCGGCGGGCATGGCGCGGGCACGTTAGCGTCCCGGCGGTGCAGGTCGCCGCGCACGGCCCGGGCCGCGTGAACCTCATCGGGGAGCACACGGACTACAACGATGGACTCTGCCTGGCCTTCGCCATCGAGCGGGGCGTCACCGTGCGCGCCGAGGCGACCTTCGACGGCCGCGTGTTCGCCCACAGCTCGAGCCTCGGGGAGGACGACGTCTTCGCGGCCGACAACCCCGCCCAGCCTGGCCCGGGCGACTGGCGCGGCTTCGTCCGCGGCATGGTCGCGGAGCTGCGGGCCGAGGGTCTGTCGCTGCCTGGCGCGCGGCTGCGCATCGACTCCGACCTCCCGCAGGGCGCGGGCCTCGCGTCGTCGGCCGCACTGGGCTCCGCCCTCGCCCTCGCGCTCATCGCGCTCGGCCAGGTGCGCCTCGACGACCCGCTGGACCTCGCGCGGCTGTGCGCGCGCGTGGAGCACGACTGGGTCGGCGCGAGGACCGGCCTGCTCGACCAGCTCACCGTGCTGTGCGGGCGCGACGGCCACGCGCTCGCCCTCGACCTGCGCGCCCTGTCGCTCCAGCCCGTGCCGCTGCGGCTCGGCGACTGGCGTCTCGTCACCCTCGACTCCGGCGCGCGCCATGCCAACGCCGCGTCGGGCTACAACACGCGCCGCGCGGAGTGCACCGAGGCGGCGGCGCTGCTCGGCCGCGAGAGCCTGCGCGACGCGACGCTGGAGGACGCGGCGCATCTCCCCTCCCCGCTCGACGCCCGGGTCCGGCACGTCGTGACGGAGAACGGGCGCGTCCGCGAGGCCGTCGCCGCGCTGCGCGGCGGCGACCTCGAGCAGCTCGGCCGCCTGCTGGACGCCTCGCACGCGTCGCTGCGCGACGACTTCGAGGTCTCGGTGCCCGAGGTCGAGGAGACCGTCGCGCTCCTGCGCGGGGTCGGCGCGGCCGGCGCGCGGATGATGGGCGGCGGGTTCGGGGGCTCGGTCCTGGCGCTCCTGCCGCCAGGGGTCCGTGCCCCCGCCCGATCGCTCCCCGTGCTGCCCGCCCGGGCAGCACGGCTCGTCTGACGCTCAGGTCCCCAGCGGGGCCTGCAGGTTGCAGTACAGGTTGAACCGCCGGTCCGCCGCCGCCTGCAGCGCCGGATCGTCCTCGTTGCCGTTGCCGACGATGAGCGGGCGCATCATCGCGTGGTCCTCGTGGTGGAGGATGTGGCAGTGCCAGATGTACTCGCCCGGCTTGTCGAAGCGGGCGACGACCCTGGTGACCTCGTTGGGGTAGGCGATGACCGTGTCCTTCGGCCCCCGCTCGTACTCCTCCGCCGGGCGCTCGACGCCGATCGGCTCCGCGCCGCTCGTGACGCGCGCGCCCGTCGCCGGGAGGCCGTTGCACATCTGCAGCGCGATGTCCTCCTTCGTGAACGGGCTCAGCGGCTGGCGGCCGATCACCTGGAAGTCCACGAGGTGGATGTGCACCGGGTGCGCCACGGGCGAGAGGTTGTGGAACTCCCACACCTCGGTGTCGCCCAGCTTGACCACCTCGGTCGCCTTCTCGTGCCACTCCGCGGTCCCGTGCTCCATCGAGCCCAGGAACTCCGTCGCCCGGTTGTAGCCGTCGCGGCCCTGGTAGGCGAGGACACCGCGGGTCTTCGTCGCGATGAGGTCCTCCATCGGCTCGCCGAGGATCGTCCCCGGCTGCACCGTCGCGTTGGGGAGGAAGCTGCGCTTCTTGCCGACGCGGAACTTCATGACCAGGCCCGTGGACGCCGGGTTCGGCGGCGCGCCGAAGCCGAACGGGGTGTCGTCCGGGTTGTTCGTCACGACGCCCGCGGCGTTGCGATATCCCACGAACACGCCGCCCGGTCCCGCGTTGGTCATCGTGATCTCCTTGCCGGCGAAGCCGGTGAAGTCGATGACGACGTCGTAGCGCTCGCCCGGGGCGATCGGGACGCGCCTGCGCTGGATCGCCTGCCGCAGCAGCCCGAGCTCCGTCCCGACGAACAGGAAGGACGCGTTCGCGTCGTTGAGCTCGAGGTTCTTGATCCGCGAGTCCGAGCCGTTGACGATCCGGAACCGGTACTTGCGCGGCTCGACGTCCAACACCGGCCACGGCATGCCGTTCACGCAGATGAAGTCGCCGAACAGCGACGCCGTGACGCCGTTGACCGGGTTCGTCGCGACGGGCAGATCGAGCTGCCCGTCGTCGGTGAAGAACCGGTCCTGGATGATCAGCTCGACCTCGTGGTCGTCGTCGGGCAGCACGTGGTTGCGCACGAGCATCCGCTCGCGCGGATCACGCAGGATGTACGCGCCCGCGAGTCCCGCGTAGACGTTCAGCCGGGTGATGCCGATCGCGTGGTCGTGGTACCAGAGCGTGGCAGCGCGCTGGGTGTTCTCGTACTCGTAGAGGTGCTTGCCCCAGTTGCCGCCGCGCTGCGTCGAGTTCTGCGTGAACCACGCCTCCGGGTGCCCGTCGCTCTCGGGCTCGACGTGCGAGCCGTGCAGATGCGGGACCGTCGGGATGTTGCCCGCCGGCAGCGCGCGGGAGGGCAGCGCCATCTCCAGCGACTTGTCGACCTTGAGCAGGTGCGAGTCCGCCACCGAGCCGCGGCCCGGCGGGAGGTTGTTGCGCCACAGCACCCGCGTCGTGCGGTTCTTCATCGCGACGATCGTCGGGCCGGGCCACGACGGGCGCCCGAGCAGGTTCCCGTACCCGTAGAGCTTCGTCTTCGGGTAGCCGGTCAGCACCTGCTGGCTGAACTGCTCCATGTTGATCGCCGCCGTGGAGATCAGCCCCGTGAGGTTGATCCGCGGGGGCCGGGGCAGCTGCTTGGTGAACTTCGTCGGATACGTCGCACCGCTGATCCGCACCGGCGTCGCCGACTGCGCGTCTGCGCGACCGGCGCCGGAGGCGACCGGCAGTACCGCAGCAGCGCCGACCGCGCCGCTGCGCTTCAGGAAGCTTCTCCTGTTCATGTGGCATCGTCCTCTGGCACCAGCCATCCGGGCTGGTGGTCAACAAGGGGCAGAGAGGGGCCGCGCGTCCTGTGCGATCCACCCAGGATCAGGACGGGGCCCGGCTGACGACGGCGGCGTCCATGCCGTCTATTGCGACCTCCGAGTCGTGTGTGAGCCGACTCTCTTAGGTCGCTAAAGGTCCGGTCAAGAGCAAATCGTCCACTGGACGCATGTCTGACCGCGTCAGCGTTTGGTGATAGGCGCGTACTCGGCCATGAGCTTGCGCTCCGAGCCGTCGCCCGCGAACCGCACCACCACGATGCCACCCGGCTCGATGCCGGTCACGACGCCCTCGCCGAACGCGGGATGGACCACGTCGTCGCCCATGCGGAAGTTCGGCTCCGCGGCCGTCTCCGCGCGCGTCGAGCTCCAGGACATCGGACGCTGGGCGCCCGCGCGCAGGACCGGCTCGTCCTCGCCGTCGGTGAGCTCGCGGGGGATCTCGTCCAGGAACCGCGACCGCAGGCCGTAGTTCTGCGCGCCGAAGACCGACCGGCGCCGGGCGTACGTGAGGTACAGGTCGCGCATCGCCCGCGTCACGCCGACGTACATGAGGCGCCGCTCCTCCTCGAGGCCGCCCTCGTCGAGCGCGCGGCTGTGCGGGAAGACGCCCTCCTCGCAGCCGATCATGAAGACGACCGGGTACTCGAGACCCTTGGCGTTGTGGAGCGTCATGAGGGTCACGAGACCCTCGTCGTCGCTGCGCGTGTCCGCGTCCGCGACGAGCGACACCTGCTGCAGGAACGCCTCCAGCGCGCCGTCCTCGGCCGCGACCGGGTCGGTCGTCGCGTCGTACTCGCGTGCGACCTCGACGAGCTCGGCGAGGTTCTCCAGCCGGCCCTGGGCCTCGATCGTCCGCTCGGCCTCCAGCGCCTCCAGGTAGCCGGTCTCGTGCAGCACGGCCTCGAGCAGATCACCGACGGGGACCTGCTGGGCGACGCGCTCGCGCAGCGCCTCCATCGTCTGCATGAACCGGCCGATGGCCTTCTGCGCGGCGGTCCCGAGCCCTGGCACCGCGCCAGGGTCGGCCGCGGCGTCCCAGACCGGGATGCCGAGCGTCGCCGCGTGGGTCAGCACCCGGGACAGCGACGTGGCGCCGATGCCGCGGCGGGGGGCGTTGGCGATCCGGGTGAAGGCGTTGGCGTCCTGCGGGTTGGCGAGGACGATGAGGTAGGCCAGTGCGTCCTTGATCTCGGCGCGGTCGTAGAACTTCGTCCCGCCGATGACCTGGTAGGCGACCTCGCGGCGGACCAGCGTGTCCTCCAGGACGCGGGACTGCGCGTTCGTCCGGTAGAAGACGGCGATCTCCGCGCGGCCGAGCCCGGTGTCGAGCAGCCGCTCGATCTCGCCGACGACGAACCGCGCCTCGGCGTGCTCGTCGTCCATCTCGCGGATGCGGATGGGGTCGCCGTCGCCGAGGTCCGTCCACAGCGACTTGAGCTTCTGCGCGCGGTTGTTGGAGATGACCGCGTTCGCGGCGCTCAGGATCGTCTGCGTCGAGCGGTAGTTCTGCTCGAGCTTGACGACCGTCGCGTCGGGATAGTCGTCCTCGAAGTCCAGGAGGTTGCGGATGTCGGCTCCACGAAAGCCGTAGATCGAGTTGTGGGTGACGAGCCCGTTCGCGATGAAGTTGTGCGTGTGCTCGACGTTGATGTCGTGCACCGTCGCGCCGAGCGGGACCTTCTCGACCATGCTCGACCACGTCGTAGCCGCCGTCCTCGGTGAACATCACCATCCCGGGACGCACGGACGCCGCAGGGATGAACGGCAGGGCGTTGCGTCCCTCCGTGGAGGCCGAGTCGCCCAGCCTGGCCAGGACACGAACGGTGACGGGGAGCGCGGCGCGGATCCGATCCACGACGGCGACGGCGTCGCCGTAGTCCTTGAAGCACGACTCGTAGCGCCAGCTGGCCGAGCCGCTCTTCGCGGGCCGCACGCTGAGCCCGGCGGCGCGCAGCGCCTCCGCGGCCTCCGGATCGCGCCCGCCGACGGCCACGTGGTGCATCGGCGTGCGACCCCGCCGGTCGCCGCAGAGCGTGAGCGTCACCTGCCGCCGACGGCCCTCGAACGTACGCGGCGTGACATGCGGATGGTGGATCGACAGGCCGTGGTCGTGCAGCAGCCGCAGACCGCCCCGAACGGAGTCGACGGCGGCGAAGACCTCGTCGATGAGCGACTGATCGCCCACGAGGCCGTTGCCGCCGCCCTGCCTCGCGACGAACGGCAGCGTCGGGATGCGGTACTGCAGCGACAGGCGGATCTCGGCCGACTCGCGCCTGGGCCTCCGTCTCGTGCGTCGTCCACGACCCACGCGGCATCCGCGTGCTCCTGGCCGGCTCGCATCTGCACGCCGAGCACGCCCGCGTTGCGGCCGTCGGTGTAGACCCGCGTGGTCCCCACGCGGAAGCCGACGCCGCGCCGGTGCATCACGTACGTCAGGTGGTGCTGCGGCGTCAGTCCCGGCTTGAACCCGGCGAAGTGCGTGTGCTCGGGCGTCGACACGATGCGGCGGCCGCTCCGCGTGGTGATCGCGACACCCATCGACGCGTGGCTGGCGAAGGTCTCGGTCACGCGGGCGGGACGGAAGTCCCCGCTGCCGTAGCAGGACAGCACCTCGTCGCCCGCCGCGATGCGCTCGATCGGCTTCGTCGAGCCGTCCGCCATCGCCACCGGCGTCCCGCGACCAGGCACTGCGCATCGTCGCCGACGACGGCCAGATTTCGGTGCTCGTTCGTGATGAGCTGCAGCAGCCGGTACTGGGCGTGGTTCGTGTCCTGGTACTCGTCGACGAGCACGTGGCGGAACACGCCCTGGTAGTGGTCGCGGACCTCCTGGAACAGCTCGAGGACGTTGACCGTGCGGACGAGCAGGTCGTCGAAGTCCATCGCGTTCGCGCGGTGCATCTCGCGCTCGTAGAGGTCGTAGACGTCGGCGACGGTGCTCTCGAAGAACGACCCGACGAGCTGGCGGTAGGCCTCGGCGTCGCGCAGCTTGTTCTTCGCGTCGGAGATCTGGTTGTGGACCGCGGCCGGCGTGAAGCGCTTCGTGTCCGCCCCCACCTCGTCCAGGCAGCGCTTGGTCAGGCGCCGTGCGTCGGCCTGGTCGTAGATCGTGAACGTCCGCGTGTAGCCCAGGCGCGCCGCCTCCGCGCGCAGCAGCCGCGCGCACGCGGCGTGGAACGTCATCACCCACATCCCCCGCACGCGCCCGCCGAGCAGCAGCTCGACGCGGTCGCGCATCTCCCCCGCCGCCTTGTTCGTGAACGTGATCGCGAGGATCTCGTCGTGCCGGGCGAGGCCCGTGTGCACGAGATGGGCGATGCGATGGGTGAGGACGCGGGTCTTGCCCGAGCCGGCTCCGGCGAGCACGAGCAGCGGGCCCTCGCCGTGCGTCACGGCGGCGCGCTGCTGGTCGTTGAGACCCTCGAGCAGGCGCTCGATCCGGTCGGCTGAGCCCGGCACTGACATCACCGTCGAGGATAGGGAGGCGTCCGGCTGGCACTCTTCCGGCGATGCGGCTCACCGAGGAGGTCAGACGGACGGCGCAGGAGATCGCGGCCGGGGCCCAGTGGGTCACCGTCGACGAGTCGGCGCTCGGCGCCGTCCAGCGCGCCGCTCCGCCCCAGCTCGACCCGTCCGCGCACTACCTCGAGGGCAGCGAGGACGACGTCGCGACGTTCCTCGTCTGCATGGACACGATCAACTTCGGGTCCGGCTGGTGGCCCACCATCCGCAAGCGGCCGGGCATGTCCGGCTACTTCACGATGGCCACGGGGATGGCCGAGCGCTTCCGGGCCCACGGGGCCTGGAGCGCCGCCGAGCTGCGCGCGATGCGCACCGAGGAGATCGCCGACGCGCTGGGCCAGGCCCGCGACCACGAGCTCATGGCGCTCTACGCCCAGGCGCTGCGCGAGCTCGGCCGGTGGCTCGGCGGGCGCGGGACGCTCGAGGCGGTGCGCGAGGCGGACGGGTCGGCCGAGCGGCTCGCGGAGGACCTCGCCACGGGGATGGCGATGTTCGACGACCGCGGCTTCTACAAGCGGGCGCAGATCGTGGCCTCCGACCTCGCGCTCGCCGGCATCGTGCGCTTCCGCGACCTCGATCGCCTCACGATCTTCGCCGACAACCTCGTCCCGCACGTCCTGCGCTGCGACGGCGTCCTCGTCTACGACCCGCGACTGGCGCAGCACGTCGATGCCGAGCGCCCGCTGCGGATGGGCCCGCAGGAGCGCGAGATCCGCGCCGGCGCGGTGCACGCGTGCGAGCTCATCGCCGCGCGGCTCGGCGTCAGCGCCCACACGCTCGACCACTGGCTGTGGCAGCGCGGGCAGGCGCCGGAGTACAAGGCGCGGCCTCGGCACCGCTGCCGCACCGTCTTCTACTAGCCGCCCGCGGGGCTGGGGCCCTGGCGACGCCGCAGCGGCGTCACCTCGGCGATCGGCTCCGCGCCGTCGCCCTGCAGCTCGGCGATCCGTCGCTCCAGCTCGGTGATCCGCGCGGACATCGACTGCACCGCGTCGGCCACCGGGTCGGGCAGGTGCGCCCAGTCGGCGTCGGGGCCCTCGGGCCTGCGCCCCTCGACCCGCACCGGATGCCCCGGGTTGCCGACCACGGTGGAGTTCGGCGGGACGTCGTGGATGACGACGGTGTTCGCGCCGATCTTCGCGCCGTGACCGATCGTGATCGGACCGAGCAGCTTGGCGCCGGAGCCGATCGTGACGTTGTCCTGCACCGTGGGGTGGCGCTTGCCGCTCGCGAAGCCCGTGCCGCCGAGCGTCACGCCCTGGTAGAGCGTCACGTCGTCGCCGATCTCCGCGGTCTCGCCGACGACGACGCCCGTCCCGTGGTCGATGAACAGCCCGCGGCCGATGCGCGCCGCCGGATGGATCTCGATGCCGGTCGTCGTGCGGGCGATCCGTGCCAGCGCCCGCGCCGGGAACTTCAGCCCGGCCGCCTGCAGCGCGTAGGCCACCCGGTGCGCGAGCAGCGCCTGCACGCCCGGCCACACGACGAGGATCTCCGTCGTCGACACCCCGCGGGCGGCGGGATCGCGCTCCCGCGCCACCGCGACGTCCTGGCGGACCTCGCGTACCACGCCGAACATGCTCACGAGCCTAGACCCACTCAGGGGTCCGGCGCGAAGAAGGGCGTGGACACGTAGCGCTCGCCCGAGTCCGGCAGCACCACGGCGATGCGCTTGCCCTGCATCTCGGCCGCTTGGCGACCTCGAGTGCGCCCCAGAGGGCCGCGCCGCACGACAGGCCGACGAGGACGCCCTCCGTGCGCGCACACCGGCGCGCCGTCTCGATCGCCGCCTCGTCGGGGATCGGGATGATCTCGTCCAGGATGTCGCGGTTGAGCACGGGCGGCACGAAGCCCGCACCGATCCCCTGGATCTTGTGCGGGCCGGCCGCGCGGCCGGAGAGCACGGCGGAGCTCGCGGGCTCCACGGCGACGACCCGGCAGTCCGGGTTGCGCTCCTTGAGCACCTCGCCGGCGCCGGTGATCGTCCCGCCCGTCCCGACCCCCGCGACGAACACGTCGACCTGGCCGTCGAGCGCGTCCCAGATCTCGGGGCCGGTCGTGCGGCGGTGGATCTCCGGGTTCGCCGGGTTGGAGAACTGGTCCGGGAGGAACACGTCGTCGCGGGTCGCCATCGCCCGGGCGGCGTCGACCGCCTCGGTCATGCCGCCCATCGACTCGGTGATCTCGACCCGCGCGCCGTAGAGCCGCAGCAGGCCCTCGCGCTCACGGCTCATCCCCTGCGGGAGCGTGAGGACGAGGTCGTAGCCCTTCGCGGCGCAGACGAACGCGAGCGCGATGCCGGTGTTGCCGCTCGTCGCCTCGACGATCGTCGTCTTCCCCGGCTCGATGCGCCCTTCGGCCTCGGCCGCCTCGATCATCGCGACGCCGATCCGGTCCTTGACGCTGCCGCCGGGGTTGAACGCCTCGAGCTTGCCGAACAGCCCGACCCCCTCGGGGGCGAGCCGCGCGAGCTCCACCATCGGCGTTCCCCCGACCTGGTCGGCGATGTTCGATGAGACGGTCATGGGGAGCGACGCCTATTGACGGCGCCGGCTCGACCGGCGACCCGGAAAGTGTGCGGATGCACATGACCGGGCGCCGGGTGGCGTCAGGCGGTGATCGAGAGCTTCTTGGCGAGCCAGTCGAGGATGGGCTGGAGTGCCTCGCGGTTGTTCTTCTCGAGCATCATCCCGTGCCCGTTGCCGCGGACGCCGGCGTCGGGGAGCGTGATGTACTCGATGTCGCAGCCGCACGCCTTCACGTACTCGTACGTGTGCGGGTCGATCTGGGTGAAGATCGACGACTCCGAGGTCATCATCAGGATCGGGAACTTCGAGAGGTTCACGAGCTTGCGCTGCGTGCCGTCCTGCAGCTCGGCCGGATCGGCGACCGGCGGGTCGTACTCGAGGGGCAGGTCGGTCGGCCCGTACTCGAGGGAGACGCCCATGTCCGGATTGCTCAGGAACGGCGGGCCGAGGACCTCGATCTGCACGAGCGCGGCGATCTTGTCGGGGCGCGCCTCGGCGGCGAGCCAGCCGGCGGGGCCGCCGGCGGAGTGGCTGAGCAGCACCGCGGGGCCGATCTTGTCGAGCAGCTGCGCGAGGCGGTCCTGCTCGAGGCGGTGGGCCTCGCGCATGTCGACGAGCATCGGGCCGGTGCCGGCCATGAACTGGTCGAGCACGTCGTCGGGATCCGGCGACCCCGGCCACTGGGTGTGCGCCTCGATGCCGGGCGGATAGGCCATCGGCCCGGTCGTGCCGCCGGCGAAGAGCCCGGAGGCGAACTCGTAGGAGAACGGCGGGCCCATCGGGCCGAGCACGTCGGGGTGCAGCGGGGCACGGCCGTGACCGGGGCGGTCGACGGCGTAGACGGCCCAGCCGTCCTGCACGAGCTGCGGCCACCAGCCCGGGCGGCCGTCCGGCGTCCCGAGGTAGTCGGTGCCCTGGCCGCCGCCGCCGTGGACGAGGATGATCGGCACGGGCTGGGTGACGGTCTCGGGCGCCTCCCACTCGACGTACATCGCGCCGCGGTTCGTGTGACCGACCGGCGTCTCGATGCGCTCGTCGACCCCGACCCAGAAGAACCCTCGCCGGGAGGCGATCACCTCGCCCTGCTCGTGCGGTGCGGCCATGCGGTACCTCTCCTCGTCACGTGGTTGAGGCGGCGCATGTTAGAGCCGCGGGCCGTGCCTAGAACTCGACCTCGAGCTCGCTGACCTCCTCGGCCTCCCTGGCCGCGGCCTCGATCCACTCGACCACGTCCGGCAGGGCGAGAACGGTGTCGCAGTAGTCGGCGCACGGCTCCTCGAGCGCGATGTCGTAGGTCGCGAAGCGGGTGCACACGGGCGCGTACATCGCGTCGGCGACGGTGGGCGTCGCCCCGAAGAGGAACGGGCCGCCGTAGGTGTCCAGGCACTCCGCCCAGATCGACTGGATGCGCTCGATGTCCGCCTGCGCGCCGGCGTAGACGCGGAAGCCGGGATGGTGGGCGCGGATGTCCATCGGCAGCGCCGCGCGCATGTTCGCGAAGCCCGCGTGCATCTCGCCCGAGATGGACCGGCAGTGCGCGCGGGCACCCTGGTCGGACGGCAGCAGGCCGGCGTCGGGGCGCAGCTCGTGCAGGTACTCGGCGATCGCCAGCGTGTCCCACACGGCGACGTCGCCGTGCACGAGGCGAGGCGTGAGCACCGACGGCGACAGGAGCAGCAGCTCCGCACGCGCGGACGCGTCGTCGACGGACAGCTTCTCGACCTCGACGTCCAGGCCGGCGAAGCGGCACAACAGCCACCCGCGGAGGGACCACGCGCCGTAGTTGCGGCTGATGATCGTGAGGGTCGCGTCGGGCACGGCAGGGTCACCTCCGGTTGAACCGCTCGTGACCCGGCGAGCGTGAGGACACGTCCGATGCTACAGGTGGCCGCCCGAGCGGTCGACTACGCTGATCAGGGTTCCTGACGCATGCTCTACGCGGCCTATCAAGCGCAGTCCGATCTCATGGCGCCCTTCCGGATCGCGTCGTCGGTCCTGGCGGATGCGATCCCCCATCTGCCGCGCAGCCTGTCGGACCTCCCGCTCGTCCGCCGCACGGCCGCGACCGCCGAGCTCGTGTCCCTCTGGGGCCTCTCGCACTCGCGTCCCGCGTTCGGCATCGACAGCGCGCTCGTCGGGGGCGAGGAGGTCGCGGTCACGGAGCGCGCGGCCCACGTCACCCCGTTCGGCACGCTTCTGCACTTCAAGAAGGACTCCGACGTCGCCCAGCCGCCGGTCCTGCTCGTCGCGCCCATGTCGGGGCACTTCTCCACATTGCTGCGCGCGACCGTGCGGACGATGCTCCCCGAGCACGACGTCTACCTGACCGACTGGCACAACGCGCGCGAGGTCCCCGTCTCCGCCGGCGCGTTCGGCCTCGACGGCTACACGGACCACCTCATCGAGTTCCTCCGCGTGATCGGCCCGGGCGCGCACATGATCGCCGTCTGCCAGCCGTGCGTGCAGGCGCTGGCCGCCACCGCGCTCATGGCGGAGGACGACGATCCCGCCCGGCCGCGCAGCCTGACGCTCATGGCGGGCCCCGTCGACGGGCGCATCAACCCGACCGAGGTCAACTGCCTGGCCGGTCGAGCACCCGCTCGAGTGGTTCGAGGGGAACGTCATCTCGACCGTCCCGATGCGCTTCCGTGGCGCCGGCCGCCGCGTCTACCCCGGCTTCGTGCAGCTCTGGTCGTTCATGAGCATGAGCCCGGAGCGCCACGTCACGGCGTTCGCAGGGATGTGGGACGACGTCGCCCGCGGCGACCTCGTGAAGGCCGTCCGGACGCGCGCCTTCTACGAGGAGTACTTCGCGGTCCTCGATCTGACGGCCGAGTTCTACCTCGAGACGATCGACAAGGTCTTCCAGCGCCACCAGCTCGCCAAGGGCGAGCTGGAGATCAACGGCCGGCGCATCGACCCCGCCGCGATCCGCGACGTCGCGCTGCTCACCGTCGAGGGCGAGCGGGACAACATCTGCGGGATCGGGCAGACCTCGGCCGCGCACGCGCTGTGCACGTCGCTGCGCCCGAAGCAGCGACGTGAGCACCTCGCGCCCGGGGTCGGGCACTACGGCGTGTTCAGCGGCTCGCGCTGGGAGCGCGAGACCTATCCGCTGCTGCGCACGATGATCCTGGCCAACAGCTAGGGACCGGTCAGCGCGCCGGCGACCGTCGCCGCGAGCCGCTCGAGCCCGTCCGCGCCCTCCTCGGCGTGGTCGGGATTGCACTCCGTGATCGTGAGCCCCGCGAACCTCGGGGATCCCAGCAGCGCCCCGAGCGCGTCCATCGCGGTCGCGAACGGCAGACCCTCGTTGCGTCCCCAGTTCTCCGACAGCGGCATGTCCGTGAAGTCGATGACGTCGACGTCGAAGTGCACGAGCAGCCGGTCGCACCGCCCCTCCATCCGCGCCAGCGCCCGCGTCGCGGCCTCGATCGCGTCCGCTTCGACCTCGCCGACGGGGATCGCCGCGATCCCGAGCGCGTCGATCGCGTCGCGCTCGAACGACGTCGCCTGGTCGGGACCCCATCCGAAGAGCAGCACGTCCCCGGGCTCGAGCAACGGCGTGCGTGAGCCCGCCGCCGCGAGCTCGGCCTCGGCCCCCTCGACGCCGAGCACGTGGGCCATGCCCATCCAGTCCATCGCGCCCTCGGGGACGCTCGAGGGGACGTTCAGATCGGCGTGCGTGTCGAAGTAGACGAGGCCGACGCGCTCGCCGGTCGCCACGTGCGCCGCGATCGTCCCGATGCCGACGGTGCAGTCCCCGCCGAGGACGATCGTCCGCTCGCCGGCGGCGATCGCCTCGCCCGCCCGGCGCGCCGTGTCCCGGACGATCTCGACGATCGCCGGGAGGTTCTGCGCGCGCGGACGCGCGCGGTCCGGACGCCAGCGCCAGATCGCCCGATCGCCGTGATCGCGCACGTCGGCACCGCCGTCGCGGAGGCGCGAGACGAGCCCGGCATCACGCAGGGCCTTCGGCGCCTGCTCCTGTCCCGGCGCGAACGCCGCCGCGCTCGTCGGGACCCCGATGATGCCCAGCGGCTGGGCTATCCGGTGGTCACCTCGGCCGGCTCGAGCGCCTCCGTCTTCTCCTCGGCGGGTGCCTTGGCGATGTTCGCCCGCTTACGGCGACCCTCGCTGTTGCGGGGCTCGGGCGCCGACCGCGTCGTGTGCTTGGAGATCGTCGAGAGCAGCTCGCTGCGCAGTCGCTCCATCTCGGCGACCGTGTCGTCGCGCTGCGTCTTGAGCTCGGCGACGACCGCCTCGGCGGCCGCGCGACGGCGGTCACCCTCCTCGACGGTCTTGCGCGCCTGCTCGGTGGCGGCGGCCTTCGTGCGCTGGGCCTCCTCCTCGGTCTTCGCGCGGAGGTTCGACGAGTACTCGTCGGCCTTCGTGCGCGTCGTCGTCGAGTAGTCGTCGGCCTTCGAACGGGTCGTCGACGAGTAGTCGTCGGCCTGGCGACGCGTGTCCTTCGCCGCGGCGTCGGCCTTCTGGCGCAGGTCGTCGCACTCGGCCTGGACCGTGCGCTTGAGCTCCTGCGACTCCTTCTCGGTCGTCAGCAGGATGTGCGCAGTCGACTTCCCGACCAGCTCCAGCTTGCGCTGCACGGCCTGATCGCCGAGCTCGTTCGCGGCGTCCGTCTCCAGCCACTCGGCGAGCGAGTCCAGGAAGCGGTCGACCTCGCGCTTGTCGTAACCGCGCCGGGTCATCGTGAACCCGCTCACGCGCAGCTGCTCGAAGTGCGTCCAATCCATAGTTCCCTCGGCCTCCCTTGGTTGCTTTGGGGTCGGGAGATCCTAAGTCACGCCGGAATCCAGTCTGTCCGACCCTTCTGCTAGACGGCGACGTCCTCGTGGTCGCGGCGGATCGAGCCCTCCGCCTCGCGCAGCGGCACGCCGGAGCGTCCGGCCCGCGAGGCGACGATCTCGGCGAGCACCGCGATCGCGGTCTCCTCCACCGTCGAGGCGCCGATGTCCAGTCCGCACGGGGCGTACACGCGCGCGATGTCGGCCTCCGTCGCCCCCGCCTCGCGGAGGCGCACCTCGCGGTCGGCGGTCGTCTTGCGGCTGCCGAGCGCGCCGATGTAGCCGGCGTCGGTGGCGAACGCCGCGGTCAGCGCGGGGACGTCGAGCTTGGGATCGTGCGTGAAGACGAGCACCGCGTCGCGCGGGCCGAGCGTCATGCCCTCCAGCGCCTCGTCGGGCCAGGCCTCGATCGCATCGGAGTTCGACGTGAAGCGCGCCGAGGACAGGAACGCCTTGCGCGGGTCGGCGATCGTGACGCGGTAGCCGACGTTCTTGGCGAGCGGCGCGAGCGCGGACGCGAAGTCGATCGCCCCGAAGATCACCATGCGGGGCCGCTCGGCGTAGGCGGTGACGTGGACGCGCAGGCCGGTGCCCAGCGACGCGCCGTCCTCGCCGAACGTGCGGATGGTCGTGCGCCCCTGCTGGATGAGGCCGCGGGCCTCGCCCTCGACGTTCTTCTCCAGCAGCGGGGGCCCGCCGAGCGAGCCGACGTGGCGCTCGCCGTCGACGAACAGCTTGCGGCCCGCGTGGTCGCCGTCCAGCAGCGTGGCGACGGCGGCCGGTCGCTCGTCGAGCACCGCCTCGAGCGCGGCGATCGTGACGTCGCGGGCGTCGTCGCGCAGCTCGTGGATGAAGACGTGGACGATGCCGCCGCACATGAGGCCGACCGTGCCGGCGAGCTCGTCGGAGATCCCGTACGTGATGAGCTTCGGCGCGCCGCCGGACTCGATGATCTCCAGCGCCTCCTGCGCGACCGCGCTCTCGACGCACCCGCCGGTGATCGAGCCCTCGACGCTGCCGCCCTCGTCGATGTAGACGCTCGCGCCCACGTCGAGGGGCGCCGACCCGTCGACCGAGGCGAGCAGACCGGCTGCCACCCGCCGGCCCTCGCGCAGCCAGCCGATGACGGTGGCGGCGGTCTGCTGCTGCGTTCTCATGGTCCTAGGTTAGCCAGCGCCGTTGCTACGGTTGCGGCGTGGCCACGGCCCCCGGACCGTCCCTCGCCTACGTCATCGGGCGTGTGGATCAGGGCGTACGCCGCGAGATGCGCCGGCGGCTGGAGCCCTTCGGCCTGAGCGTCCCCGAGTACACGGCGCTCTCGATCCTCGCCGCCGTCCCGGGCCTCTCCAACGCGCAGCTCGCGCGCCGGTCGCTCATCACGCCTCCGGCGATGCTCGAGGTGCTGGCGTCGCTGGAGCGGCGAGCGCTCGTGGAGCGCCACGCCGACCCGCAGCACGGCCGGATCCGCCGCGCGGAGCTGACCGAGGAGGGCACGCGGACGCTCAACGCGTCCTCACGCGAGATCGACCACCTCTCCGACCAGCTGCTGGCCGCCATCCCCGACGACGAGCGCGACGTGGTGCGCCGCGGGCTCGTCGCCGTGATGGATCGGTTGAGCGCCGGGCTCTAGCTCAGGACGACAGGTCCAGCGGGGGCAGCGTCACGCCGAACGGCTGGATGGCGCCGCCGAGCGTCGCCTCCCAGCTCTCGGCGATGTCGTCCGGGCTCCAGCCGCCGTCGCGCAGCGCGAAGGCGACCTCGCCGGAGTGCGACCACATCGACAGCCGGTCGCCGCCGATGCCGATCGCCTGCCCGGTGATCCCCGCCGCCGCCTCGGAGGCCAGGAACACGATGAGCGACGCACTGTCCTCGGGCATGCCGACCGCGTGCGCCTGACGCACCTGGCGCGGCAGGCCCTCCCCCGCCTCGACACGCGCGACGAGCGGCTCGTAGACCGGGATGCTCGCCGTCATCGCCGTCCATGCGGTCGGGACGATCGCGTTGACCGTGATCTCCGCGCGCGCGAGCTCCATCGCCCACGTCTTGGCGAACGTCACGATCCCGGACTTCGCGGCCGCGTAGTTCGTCTGGCCGAAGTTGCCGCGCTGGCCCGCCGGAGATCCGACGACGATGATCCGGCCGCCCTCGCCCTGCTCGCGCATCTGGATCGCCGCGGCGCGCGCGCACGTGAACGTGCCGCGCAGGTGCGTGTGGATGACGAGGTCGAAGTCCTCGTCGCTCATCTTCCACAGGACGCGGTCACGCAGGACGCCCGCGTTGGTGATCATGGCGTCCAGGCGACCGTAGTCGCCCACTGCACGCGCGACGAGGGCCTCGGCCGTCGCCGTGTCGCCCACCGGGGCGATCTCGGCCACCGCGCGGCCGCCGGCGCCGGTGATCTCCGCCACGGTCTCGTCCGCCGCGTCGGAGTTCACGTCGTTGACCACCACGGACGCGCCCGCGGCCGCCAGTGCGATCGCGTACGCGCGACCGAGCCCCCGGCCGCTGCCGGTGACCACGGCGACCTTGCCGTCCAGGCTGACCGGGCTCACGTGAAGAACCGGAACAGGCACTCGGCGACGAGCGCGGGCTTGGGGGCGTCCTTGACCTCGATCGCGAAGGTCGCCTTCGCCTGCACCCCGCCCTTGACCTCGGACACCTCGGTCAGGACGCCGCTGCCGCGGAACTGCGCGCCCACCGGCAGCGGTGCCGGGAAGCGCACCTTGTCGGTGCCGTAGTTGATGCTCGCCTTCGCCCCCGTGACGTTCAGGAGCTGCTGCGAGATCGGGGCCAGCATCGACAGCGTCAGGAACCCGTGCGCGATGGTGCCGCCGAAGACGGTGTCCTTCGCGCGCTCGGGATCGACGTGGATGAAGTTGTGGTCATCGGTGACGTCGGCGAACTGGTTGACGCGATCCTGCGTCATCTCGCGCCACTCCGTGTGGCCCAGCTCCTCGCCGACGTGGGCGGCCAGGTCGGCGACGTCCGTCGTCAGACCCGCTCCCGCCGGACTCTCCTGGGTGCTCATGGCTCCTCCTGTCGGGAGCGTTCAATGTAAGGAAACCTAACTCGTTCTTCAAGCACGGCGACACACCGCGTAGTAGCGTCGCCGCGATGCACACACAGGTGGGGATCCTGGGCGGGGGACCCGCCGGACTGCTCCTCTCGCACCTCCTGGCGCTCGAGGGGATCGACTCCGTCGTGCTCGACGCGCGCAGCCGCGAGTCGATCGAGACGACCATCCGCGCCGGCGTCCTGGAGGACCACGTCGCGCAGCTGCTGCGCGACACCGGGGTCGGCGACCGGATGACCCAGGAGGGCTCGGTGCACCACGGCATCGAGCTGCGCTGGTCGGGTCGCCATCACCGCATCGACTTCGAGGAGCTCACGGGCGGTCGGTCGATCACGCTCTACGGGCAGCACGAGGTCGTCAAGGATCTCAACACGGCGCGCGTCGAGGCGGGCGGCAAGATCGTCTGGGAGGCGCAGGCGGTCGAGATCGACGGGTTCGAGACCGATCGCTCCACCGTCCGCTTCCGCACCGGGCCCTTCACCGACGAGGTCCGGCTGCAGCGCAGCGGCGAGTTCGAGGAGCTCACCTGCGACGTCGTGGCCGGCTGCGACGGCTACTGGGGCCCTGCCCGTCAGGCGATCCCGCTCAGCGTGCGCACGGAGTTCGAGCGCATCTACCCCTTCGCCTGGTTCGGGATCCTCGTCGAGGCGCCGCCGTCCTCGGACGAGCTCATCTACGCGCTGCACGACCGCGGCTTCTCGCTCATCAGCACCCGCTCCCCCACGCTGCAGCGCATGTACCTGCAGGTCGAGCCCGACGACTCCGTCGACAACTGGCCCGACGAGCGCATCTGGGAGGAGCTCCATGCGCGCGTGGAGACCGTCAGCGGCGCCGGGCTCGTCGAGGGCGCGATCATCGACAAGAGCATCGTCGGGATGCGCAGCTTCGTGTCGAGCACGATGCAGCACGGCAACCTCTACCTCGCCGGCGACGCCGCGCACATCGTCCCGCCGACGGGCGCGAAGGGCATGAACCTCGCCGTCGCCGACGTCCGCGTCCTCACCCGCGGGCTCGTGCAGAAGTTCCGCACCGGCTCGACGGACATCCTCGACCGCTACAGCGACATCTGCCTGCGGCGCGCGTGGAAGGCGCAGCGCTTCTCGTCGTGGATGACCTCGACGCTGCACCGCCACCCCGGCGACGACCCGTTCCAGCTCGCCCTCCAGCAGGCCGAGCTCGACTACGTCACGGGCTCGACCGCCGGCGCGACCTCGCTCGCCGAGAACTACGTCGGCCTGCCCCTCGAGCTGCCGTCGCTCGAGGGCCTCGCCAACCCGGTCTAGGGCGCCGGGTCGGCCGCCGGCTGGAAGTGCTCGAGGATCGCCTTCTCGGCGCCGGCCTTCGCGCGGGCGCTGAGCTCGTCCTTGTTGCGCGCGCTGCGGTCGTGCGACGCGTGGCGCAGGCGTGAGCGCCCGGTGAACCGCGGCATGACCTCCTCGGCGAAGCGGCGCAGCGAGCGGCGCTGGTCCTCCTCGCTGGCCCACGGCGTCAGCTGGTAGAGGATGCACCCGAAGCCGCCGGACTTCTCCCAGTAGCTCTCCAGGGACTCGACGGCGTCGTCGATGCTGCCGACGATCGCGCCGCCCTCCAGCAGCTGCTCCATGCTGCCGAGGCCGAGGATCTCGCCGCCGCCCTCGATGACGTCGCGCATGTGCGAGTCCCAGCGATGGAAGCCGTCGGTGATCTCCGCGATCGCCTGGTCGCGCGTCTCGGCGACGTGCCCCGGAGCGACGAGCCGCAGCGCCGACCGGTCCATGACGTGCCCGTGCTCGGCGGCGACGTCGTTGGCGACCTTCCAGTTGACGTCGAGGACGTCGTAGCCGGGCCCGGTCGACGCGGCGACGCAGAGCATCCCGACACCGAAGCGCCCCGCGGTCGTCCCGCCGGAGGGCGTGATCGCGCTCGCGACGACGATCTCGGGCCGCGGGTGGGTGTGCGGGCTCAGGTGCAGCTGCGCGTCCTGCAGCTCGAACCACTCCGAGCTCTGCGTGACGGCCTCGCCGGCGAGGAGCCGCAGCACGACGTCGAGCCCCTCGGTGAGGCGACCGCGCTGCTCGGTGCTCGGGATGCCGAGCATCATCGCGTCGGACGGCAGCAGGCCCGGCCCGAAGCCGAACATCGCGCGGCCCTGTGCCTGGTGGTCGAGCTGGACGACGCGGTCGGCCACCGTGAGCGGGTTGTGGTACGGCAGGGAGATGACCCCGGTGCCGAGCCGGATGCGGCTCGTGCGCTCGATCGCCGCCGCGATGAACAGCTCGGGCGAGGAGATGATCTCGACGCCGCCGGAGTGGTGCTCGCCGATCCAGGCCTCGGCGAACCCGATGCGCTCGAGGTACTCGACGGTCTCGAGCTGGCCGCGGATCGCCCGCGTCGGATCGATGTCGAGGGGCAGCAGCCACGGCGGCATGAAGGCGCCGAGCCGCAGAGCCTCGCGGTCGACGGCGGTCGGAGTGGTCATCGGCGGACCCTAATGCGGAACGTCACCCGACGGTGGTGCATCGCGCCGGCGTCCTCGCCCCGGGTGCGAGGCACAGCGTCTGCTCGGTCGGCTTGCGCCCGCGGCGCGCGAAGCGGTACCGCACGACGCGGCCGATCCGCCCGCTCTGGGTGACGCGCACCTCGAGGGTCGTGACGGGCCGGATGCGCGCCTTGCGGAGCTTCGTGTTCATGAGCGACACCGCGGCGCTCGCTCGCGGGATGGTCTCCGCCGGCGTGTGGGCGAACGGGCAGCTGCGGCCCGAGCAGCGCAGCTGGACGCGTGCGCCCGCGGGCACGTCGCGCGCGACGAGCCGGGTGACCCTCGCCCACCGCCCGTGCAGCTTGATGCCGACCTTGGCGCGCGAGCTGATCCGCGGGTACGCGGCGTCGCGACCGCTGCAGTCCTCGTCGACGCCGTTGCGCGGGATGTCCTTCGCGCCGGGGCGGACGCTCGCGTCGTCGGGGCGGCAGTCGCGCGGATTCGGGACGCCGTCACCGTCGTTGTCGTTGCTCGGGCTGAACGCCGCCCCGATCGTGAACGGGCTCTGGATCGAATCGCCGACGAGGCCGGCGTGCGCGCCGACGCCCCCGACCTGGACCCACAGGTCGCCGCGCGGGACCTTCTCCAGCGTGACGCGCGCGTCGCCGCCGGGGGTCGCGTCGCAGCCGAGCCGCTCACCGGTCCCGTTGAACACCGCGAGCGCCGGGTTGGCGCCGGTGACCGTGAAGCGCACGCCGCCGACGCTCGGCGCGTTGAAGCGGTACCAGACGGTGCGCCCGTAGGGCAGCAGCCCGCACGACACGATCTCTCCGAGCTCCTCGCTCGACGCGTAGTTGTCGCCGGCGACGGGCTGCGCTGCGGCCAGCGGCGTCGCGGCGGCGCGCGCGTCGTTGGGCGGCGGCGGGGAGGTGGCCTTCAGGCGGATGACGCCGCTGGCGGCGCCCTGGCAGCCGTTGGGGGTGTTCACCGCGCAGCTGCCGACCTGGATGCGGTAGATCCGACCCGCGACGGAGCCCATGGTGATCGTCTCCGTGGGCGACCCGTCCTGGCAGTCCGCGCCGCCGTCGATCCCGCCCTCGAAGATCCCGAGGTGCGTGTCGAACGGCGAGCCGGCCGTCGTGATCGTCATCGGACGTCCGGTGCCGACCACGTACCACCACATCGTGCGCGCTGCCTGGCTGGACTGGCCGTTCACGTCGCAGGGCGTGGATGCCGACGTCAGCGTCTCCCCCGGCTGCACCGTCGCGGCGGTGTTGTCGACCGTCGCGTCCTCCGTCCCCAGGAACAGCGGCCTGGGCGACGCGAAGTCGTCGCTGGCCACCGCGGGCGCGGCCGAGACGAGGAGGACCAGCAGCGTGACCAGCGCTGCGCGAGCCAGGCGTCCGTGCATCAGGGCTGCCTACGCTACGCCTCGCGTGCGCCGAAAGCCACCCTCATGACCACCCAGCGCACAGAGAAGCTGTCCTACGTCGTCACCGGCGGCGGGCAGGGCATCGGTCGTGCCGTCGTCGAGCGCCTCACGCAGGAGGGCCACGTCGTGGTCCTCGACCTCGACGCCGACGAGCATCCGGGGACCACGGTGGTCCGCGGCGACGCGGGCGACGCCGACGTCGCAGGGCGCGCCGCGGACGCCGCACGGGCGGCCGGCGTGCTCGCGGGATGGGTGAACAACGCCGCGGTCTTCCGCGACCTCGCGCTGCACGAGGCGCCGCCGCGCGACGTGCTCGACCTCGTTGCGCTGAACCTCGGCCTGGCCGTCACCGGCTGCGCGACCGCCGTGCGCAGCTTCCTGGCCGCGGGCACCGGCGGCGCGATCGTGAACGTCTCCTCCCACCAGGCGCAGCGGCCCGTGCGCGGCGCGCTGCCCTACGCGACGGCGAAGGCCGCGATCGAGGGTCTCACCCGTGCGGTGGCCGTCGACTACGGGCCGAGCGGCATCCGGGCCAACGCCGTGGCGCTCGGCTCGATCGCCAACGCCCGCTACGACGACCTGCTCGCCGAGCACCCCGAGGTGGGCGAGCAGATGCGCGAGCTGCATCCACTCGGTCGTGTGGGCCGCGGAGAGGAGGTCGCCGCGGTCGTCGCGCACCTCCTGTCGCCCGACGCCGGCTACGTCAACGGGGCGATCGTGCCGGTGGACGGAGGTCGGTCGGTGCTGGGTCTCGATCCGGAGGCGCGCTGACCCCGACGCCCAGGCCGGCCGCGGCGGCGGCCGCCTCCCGGCGCGAGGCCACGCCGAGCTTCGCCAGCACCGCGGAGACGTGGTGGTCGACGGTCTTCGGCGCGATGACGAGCCGCCGAGCGATCTCGGCGTTCGTGGCGCCCTCGGCGAGCAGCGTCAGGACGTCGAGCTGCCGCGGCGTCAGGCCGGCGGGACCGGCGCTCGTCGCCGGGCGTGGACCGCGTGGGATGCGGCGCACGCCGAGTGCGCGCAGCCGCAGTCGCAGCGCCGAGGCGGAGCGGGCCGCGCCGAGCCCGTCGAAGACGGCCAGCGCGCGCACGCGGGCGTCCGGGTCCTCGGCGTCGCTCAGCATCTCGGCGGCCTCGTACGGGAAGCCGATCGCCGTCCAGGCCTCCGCCGCGCGATGCCAGTCCCCAGCGATCGCGCGCGCGTACGGATAGGCGAGGTCGGACGGCGCGCTGCCGAGCTCGCCGACGCGCCACAGCCACCAGGCCAGCTCGCCGCGCGCCCAGTCGTCGTCGCGCTGGTTCGCCACCGGCCAGGCCCTCTGGATCGCCGCGGCGCTCGCGTCGAGATCGCCGTCGAGCCATGCGTGCTCGGCCAGGCCGACCGCCGCCGGCGCGAGCCGCTGCAGCTCGCCGGTGGAGACCGCGCGCTCCCATGCGTCCTCCAGGGTGTCGATCGCCTCGGGCTCGCCGCGTCGCGACTGCAGCCGGCCGAGCACGATGAGCGCCGGGCAGAGGCTGACGCCGCGGTGCTCGCCCATGCCCATCGAGGCGTGCGCATCGGCCTCCGCCTCGGCCCACTCGCCGCGCCGCAGGCGCAGGTGGGCGCGGGCGCCGAGGAGGTACTGGACGTAGCCGTCGAGGTCGCGCTCGGTGGCGAACGCGATCGCGCGCTCCAGATCGCGCTCGACCCGGAGGTCGTCGCGACGGCGCATCAGCGTGCAGGTCGCGAGGTTGACGAGCGCGCGGGCCGCGTGGTCGTCCTCCCCCGCCTCGACGGCGCGGGCATGGGCGTCCTCGAGCATGGACCGGCCCCGCTCGTGGTCGACGCGCCCGAGCACGGCGGTCCCGACGTTCGTGAGCGCGTGGGCGTACGTCTCCTGGTCGCCGATGCGCCGCGCCAGGTCGATCGCGCGGTTGCCGACCTCGATCGCCTCGAGGTGGCGCTCGTTGAGCATCAGCAGCTGGGAGCGGCCGCTCAGCGCCATCGCGAGCTCACGGCTCTCCGGCAGCGACTCGAGCACCGCGATCGCCTGGTCCGCGGCCGCCGCCGCCTCGGCACCCTCACCTGCCCACCACAGGATCCGCGACAGCCAGCGCAGGTCCTCGCCGACGCGGTTGGGCTCCTCGCCGGCCTCGTGGATCCGCAGGAGCGCACGCCGCGCCTCGAGGGCGCGATCGAGCTCGCCGCACAGGTAGCCCTCGAGGGAGACGCCCTCGAGCGCCACCGTGCCCGCGTCCGCCGCGAGCGCGGCCTCCCAGTGCTCGAGCGCCTGGCGGTGGCTGCCCGCGGCACTCGCCGAGCGCGCGGCGACGGGGGCATGCCGGCGGATCGCCACGGTGTCGCCCGCCTGGCGGGCGTGATGCGCGAGCCGGGCGGGATCGACGCCGTCGGTCGCCTCCAGCGCGCGGAGCACGGCGCCCTCCAGCTCGCGACGGCGCGCGGGGCCGATCTCGCTCTCGACCGCCCGGCGGGCGAGGTCGTGCCGGAAGACGACGGCGTCGTCACGCACCTGGAGGATCCCGGCACGCGCGCAGGCGTCGATGGCGTCCGGGCTCGCGGCGACCGTGTCCGCCAGCAGGCGCAGCTCGGTCGGACCCGGCACCACGGCGGCGATCTCGGTGACGGCGCGCGCCTCCGGGCCGAGCGCGCCGACGCGCACGGCCACCGCGTCGCGGATCGTGACCGGGACCGCGTCGGACGGGGCCGCCAGCACCTCGGTGACGAAGAAGGGGTTGCCGCCCGACACCTGGTGCAGGTCGCGCGCGGGCCGCCCGGTCCGGCGGGCGAGCGTCTCGACCGCCGTCTCGGACAGCGGCGCCGGCTCGATCCGCCGCAGGACCTCCGGAGGGATGGCGCCGAGGGCCCTGCGGACCTCAGGGCGCTCGGTGAGCGCCTCGGTCCGGCACGTCATCACGAGGCAGCCACGGGAGCGCGCGAGGCGGCGCCCCAGGAGCGCGACGAGGTCGAGCGTCGCGTCGTCGGCCCAGTGCACGTCCTCCACGACGAGGATGGACCGCGAGCGGGTCAGCTCGTCGAGGACCGCGGCCAGCAGCGACTCGCGCGACCCATCGGCCTCGAGCGCATCCGACAGCGCACCGCCGGCGTCGCGCGCCACGTCGCGAAGCGGCCCGAGCGTGCGCGGCGTGACGAGCGGATCGCACGCGCCCCAGAGGACGCGACGCGATCCGACCGCCTCGCAGACCGAGGCGACGAGCGCTGTCTTGCCGATCCCGGCCTCGCCGCCGACGACCACGACGCGCCCCTCCGTGCGAGATGCGTCGAATGCCGATCTCAGGAGGGTCTGCTCGTCCTCACGCTCCAGTAGCTCCACGCCATGGCGACCCTAGACGACCGCCTGGTGGGTGTGGAACATGCCGTGCGGGTCCCACGCCCGCTTCACGGCGGCGAGGCGCTCCGTGCTCACGCCGTACGCGGCGCTCATCCGCCCGGTCCCCTCCTCGCCGAGGAAGTTCGGGTAGGTCGCGCCGGTCGACCACGGCTCCATGTCGGACCGCACCGCCCGGGCGTACGCGATGCAGTGCGCGTCGTCGGCCTCGTCCTCCCAGAGCATGAGCGGGATGGACGATGAAGCCGGACTCGCGGCCGGCCAGGGGCGAGTGCTCCGCGCCGACGCGAGCCACCTGGCCGCCCCAGGCGACGATGAAGATGAACGACGGCCCGGCCGGGATGTCGGCGCCGCGGGACGCGATGCGCTCGATCGCCTCCTCGGGCAGGTCGATGACGTTCTCGGCCGTCCACCAGTTGCGGAAGCCGGGCGGATCGTCCAGCGAGCACTGGAAGTCGGCGTAGTTCGTGACGCCGAAGAAGTCGGCCTCCGGGCCGAGCGCGCGGATCGGCGCCAGCGCCGCCTCGCCGTCGGCGACGGCGCCCGCCCACATGCCGATGACCGCCGCGACCGGCCTGCCGTGCAGGTGCGCGGGGACGTCGTCCTCGGCGGGGGCCGTGAGGATCCCGAACGCGAGCGACAGCTCGTCGGGCGCGTCGTGCATGACGTCGCGGTACACGCGCAGGACCTCCGCGGCGCGCTCGATCGGGAAGAGCGCGAGGCCGCCGAGGACGTCGGGACCGACCGGGTGCAGCTCGAGCTCGAGCGCGGTGACCACGCCGAAGCTCCCGCCGCCGCCGCGCATCGCCCAGAGCAGCTCGGGATGCTCGTCCTCCGACGCGCGCACGACGCGGCCGTCCCAGGTGACGAGCTCGGCCGCCACGAGGTTGTCGCACGCCAGGCCGTGCTTGCGCTCCAGCCAGCCGGAGCCACCGCCGAGCGTGAGCCCGGCGACGCCGGTCGTCGACACGCGCCCGCCGGTGGTGGCGAGGCCGTGCTCGAGCGTCGCGCGATCGAGGTCGGCCCAGATCGCGCCGCCGCCCACACGGGCGATCCGGCGGGCGGGGTCGACCTCGATGTCGCGCATCGCCCGCAGGTCGAGGACGACGCCGTCGTCGCACAGCGACAGGCCGGCGACGGAGTGGCCGCCGGCGCGCACGGCGATCGGGAGGTCGTGCTCGCGGGCGAAGGCGAGGGCGGCGACGACGTCCTCGACGGCGAGCGGCTCCACGACGTAGCGCGGACGGCGCTCGATCATCGTGTTGAACAGCGCGCAGCAGTCGTCGTAGGCCGGGCTGCCGGGCTCGTGGACGCCGCCGTTGAGGCGGAAGCGCAGCTCGTCGGCGCTCGAGGCGATGGTGATGTCGGTCATGGGCGCAACACTCGCGGCGCGCGGCGACCGCGCCTTCGCCCGTTGCGGCCATCCTGCGCGATGGCCCGTTCCGGCCAGCTAGAGCAGGCCGCGCTGGGTGGCGTAGGCGACGGCGGCGGCGCGGGACGGCGTGCGGAGCTTCGCGCGGATGTTCGCGACGTGGCGGTGCACCGTGTGCGGGCTGAGGAACAGGCGCGCCGCGATCTGGGGGTCGCCGAGCCCCTCGGCCACGAGCCGCAGGATCTCCGTCTCCCTCGGGCTGAGCTCCTCGGGGATCGCGTCGTCGGTGCGGGTCGCGCGCAGGCGGGCGAGCATGTCGCGCGCCGCGCGAGCCTCGGCGGCAGCGCGGTCCGCGCGGCCGAGCGCCTGCAGCGCCTCGGCGAGCAGGAGGCGCGAGCGGGCCGCGTCGTAGGGCGCCGCGCAGGCGGCGAACAGGTCGGCAGCGTCCTCGGCGGCACGGCGCGCGCCGTCGTGGTCGCCGGCCGCGGCGAGGACCTCGGCCCGCACGAACCGGCCGCGCCCGCGCATGTACGGCGTGCCGAGCCGCGCGGCGTCGCGCTCGAGCTCGTCGGCGCCCGCGGTCGCCCCGTCGTGGTCGCCCGCGCGTGCGGACGCGCGCGCCTTGAGCTCGAGCGCCGGGAAGCGGTCGAGGAGGCTCGCCTCGCCGGCGTTGCGCAGCACGCGGTCGGCGGCGTCGACCCCGGCCGACGGGTCGCCCGCCTCGGTGTCCAGCTCGCCGAGGGCGAGGACGGCGCCGGGCAGCGGGACCGCCGACTCGTACAGCTCGCGCGCACCCACGCGATCGCCCTGCGACGCGCGCAGCCGGCCCAGCCGCACCGCCGTCGACGCGGCCATCGCAGGGCGCGTGGTGCTCATGTCCCTGAGCGCGCTGGACAGCTCCTCCTCGGCGTCGCCCCAGTCGCCGCGCGTGGCCAGGACGTCGCCGTAGGCGGTGCGGCAGATGCCGAAGAAGTGGCGCCCGTTCCAGCGCGCCGACCACGTGTGCAGCGCGCGGCACCACTGGCCGGCGCGGCCGAAGTCGCCGACGTTCGTGCAGACCGACACGGTGTGGCACAGGGCCCAGCCGGGCGCGACGATGAGGTCGAAGTCCTCGGCGATCGCGAGCGCCGCGCAGGCGTCGAGCCGGCGCAGCCCGTCCTCCACGTCGCCGCGGGCGACGAGCGCACTGCCGAGGACCGCGTTGCCCACGACCTCGACGCCGACGTCCCCGATCACCCTGGCCACCTCGATCGCCTCCTCCGCCTTGGCCAGCGCGGTGGCGGGATCGCCGTGCGCGAAGAGCGCGAGGTCGGCCGCCATGAGGAGGTTGTAGCCGTGCTCGGGGCAGGGAGGGCGGTCGCGCACGAGGTCCTCCGCGCGGCGCAGCCACGCGCCGGCGACGGCGTCGTCGCCGCGGAAGTCGAAGTGGTCCGATGCCAGCCACATCGCCATCCGCGCGGCCCCGCACGAATCGCCGGCCTGGCGGTACGCGCGGAACGCGGCGCTCGCGCGCGGCGAACGTGGCGTCGAGGTCGCCCTGCCACCAGGCTGCCCAGCTCACGCCCTCCCACGCCGCGCCGCCGCCGGCCTCCGACGCCTGCTCGTAGTGGGCTCGCGCGTCGTCCCATGCGGCCCGCTCGAGCGCCGCGCGACCGAGAGCGAGCGGGTCGTCGCCGGGCATGGCGCGACCCTACCCGTCCGTGAGAGCCTGCTGGGAAACGGTTCGAAGTGTGCGCAAGCGGACATGTGACGAGCCACTGGGCCTACGCTCGACAGGGTGTCCACGACGTCCCCCGAGCATCACCCTGAGTCGCCGGACACGCACGAGATCCCCAACGAGCTGGACACGCGCAGGCTCGTCCGTCGTGCGCTCGTCGTGGTCGTCGCGATCGTCGTCCTGGTGCTCATCGCGCTGCTCGCGCCGGGGCTGGGCTCGGTCCGCGCGATCCTCGAGCGCGCATCGCCCGGATGGATCGCGGTCGCGATCCTCCTCGAGGTGCTGTCGAGCCTCTCCTACGTGGCGATGTTCCGCCCGGCGTTCTGCCCGCGGATGTCGTGGCGCTCGACGTTCGAGATCTCGCTCTCGGAGATCGCCGTCGGCTCGATCGTCCCGGCGAGCGGCGCCGGCGGGGTCGCGCTCGGCGCCTGGATCCTCACGCGCTCCGGCATGCCCGTCGCGGTCGTCGCGCGGCGCAGCGTCGCGTTCCTGCTCATCAAGAGCTCCGTGAACTTCGTCGCGGTCGCGATCATCGGCGTCCTGCTGTGGCTCGGCGTCGGACCCGACCTCTCCCCCGCGCTGACCATCCTGGGCACGGCGATCTCCGTCGGCATCCTCGTGGGGGTCCCGGTCGTCGCCCGCGCGCTCGGGAAGGCGGGCGCACGCGGCGGGAAGAAGCTGCGCGCCGTCGCGACCGCGGTGTACGACGGCGTCGGCGAGGCGGGGCGCCTGCTCAAGCAGGGGGACCCGCTGCTCATCGGCGGCGCGATCGGCTACTGGTTCTTCGACAACCTCGTGCTGCTGGCGACGTTCCACGCGTTCGGGCTCTCGCCGCCGCTGATCATCGTCCTCATGGCCTACCTGTGCGGCCAGCTCGGCGGCATCCTGCCGCTGCCCGGCGGCATCGGGGGCATCGACGGCGGGCTCATCGGGACGCTCATCGTCTACGGCATCCCGGTCGCCGAGGCGACGGCCGCGGTCCTGGCCTACCGCGTCGTGCTGTTCTGGATCCCGCTCCTGATGGGCATCCCCGCCTGGTTCTTCCTGCGCCGGGGGCTCGACGACATCGCGCGCGAGGACCTCAAGGCCGTCGAGGCCTGACCGCACGACGCGCCCGCACGAAGGCGGGCGCGCCGGTGGAGCGGGGTGCGGCTCAGGCGTCCGGACGCGTGCGGCGGCGCAGCACGACGCCACCCGCGAGCGAGCCGGCGCCGAGCAGCGCGACGAGGCCGGTGTCCATGCCCGTGTAGGGCAGGCTCGCGCCCGTGCTCGCCTCGACCGGCTGGGCCTTCGCCGTGGCGATCGGCGCCGAGGCGTGGACCTCGCCGGCGACGGCCGAGCTCGGCTTCGTGTGGTGCTTGCGGGCGGGCTTCTTCGGCCGGCTTCTTCTCAGGGACGGCCTGCGCGACCGGCTGCGGTGCGGGCGCGGCGGCCGGCGCCGGTGCCGGTGCCGGTGCCGGGGCGGGCGCCGGTGCGGCGGCGGGAGCCGGAGCCGGTGCGGGAGCCGGTGCCGGCGTGGGCGCCGGAGCCGGCGTGGGCGCCGGTGCGGGCGTCGGCGTCGGTGCCGGGCGTCGGCGTATCAGGGACGCACGTGCCGGGCTTCGTCGAGGACTCGTGCTGACCCTGAGGACAGGTGCACGCCGAGGCGATCGCGGGCTGGACCATCGCCCCGGCACCGGCCAGGGCCGGGATCGCGGCGGCGAGGATGGCGAGGCGGCGCACGGACGGGCGGGTGATGCTGTGGGGGGACATGCGGTGTGCTCCTTGGGGGTGGACGGCGATCACGCTGAGGAGCATCTGTGGGGAGAGCGTGATGGTCGTCAGTACTGAGCTACCTCATTGTCCACCCGCCTGCCACTCAGTACCGAGGGCCACTGCGTAGGCCGCCGCCTACAGCGCCTGCCCCGCGCCCAGGAGGTTGCCCTCGCTGTCGCGGAACCAGATCGCGCGCTCCCCGCGCCCGCCCTTGCTGGGGTAGTTGCCCTCGACCTCCGTGATGTCGTCGACCTCGAGCGTCACCCCGCGTTCCCGGAGGTGGGCGGCGAACGCCTCGATGTCGTCGACCTCGAACCCCATCTGCGTGTGCGTCCCCGACGGCGCGCCGGCCGAGGTGAACAGCGCGAACTCCCCGCCCCCGGCGGGGGTGTAGAGCAGCCCGCCCGGCCGCTCCTCGGACGGCTCGAGCCCGAGGGTCTCGGCGTAGAAGGCCCGGGCCCTGTCCAGGTCCTGGGCGGGAAGGCGCGTGGCGACCTTGGCGGTGGCGAGCATGCGTGTCTCCTCTCGGTTCGGTCCCTTCAGGGACCGGTCGCGAGCCGCGGACTCATCGGTCTCCAATTGAGAACGAGTCGTAGTAGCGTTTGCGCGCCGACCGTGCGGCACACGCGACGACGGGGCCGTCGCCCGTGACGGGCTCGAGGTAGAACACCTCGCAGCGACATGTCCGCGGTCAGCGTCGATGCCGCTGACGAATGCGATCACGTTGCGGCCCGTGACCCGCTCGGCCGCCTCGCGGAAGTCCCCCTCGCGGGCGTGTTGGAAGAACATGCGCGTCTCGCGCAGGCGCTGGTGCTCCCCCATCGCCACCATGGACTGCTCGGCCGGCGTGAGCGTGCGCTCCAGGCTGCAGATGACGTGTCCGGGCCCGCGAGTGCGTCCGGGCGCGAGCGGGGCCGCGGCCGAACAGCTCCTTGTAGAGCCGAACCATCTCGTTCGAGAGCTCGAGCGAGACGTCGTTGCGGGCGTCAGACATAGGGCCAACGTCCTCCCCCGTGCGTCCCGGCTTGCACCGCCGATGTTGCTGCCTTACTCCGGCAAGTCCAGCTACCGGACCTCGCCGTCGGTGAGCGCGATCGCCTCGATCTCGATCTGCAGCTCCGGGAGGCCGAGGGCGGTGACGCCGACGATCGTGTCCGCCGGCCAGGGGCGGGTGAAGTACCTGGCGCGCAGCTCGACGATCTTGGGGAAGTTCGCCATGTCGGTGAGGTAGATCGTCACCTTCACGATCTTGTCGAGCCCCGAGCCACCGGCCTCCAGGACGCGCCGGAGGTTCGCGAACGTCTGCTCGGCCTGCGCGTCGAAGTCGCCGACGCCGACGATGTTGCCCGCCTCGTCGATCGACGCCTGGCCGGAGACGATCACCAGGCCCCCCACCCGGTACCCGAGCGCGATGTTGAACTGGTCGAACGGATCCGGGTCGAGCCTGATCCCGTGCGCGTCGAGTCTCCTGTCGGTCATGTCCGCAGCTCCTCCGCCAACGCGATGATGATGCCGCCGGGACCGCTGAGGTAGCAGAGCCGGTACACGTCCTCGTACTGCGCCACCTCGCCGATGAGCTCGGCGCCGTGCGCCTGCATGCGGGCGACGACCTCGTCGATGTCGTCGACGGCGAACATGAGGCGGCGAAGGCCGAGCGTGTTCGGTGCCGTCGACCCGGGTTCGACGACGTCCGGCGCGTGGAACTTCGTCAGCTCGAGTCGGCTGTGACCGTCCGGCGTCCGCACGAACGCGATCTCGACCCGGACGCCCTCGATCCCGACGACCTGGTCGACCCACGGTCCCTCGACGGCCGATCCCGATCCGTCGCCCTGGACCTCCATGCCGAGCTCCACGAAGTAGGCGACGGCAGCCTCGAGGTCGTCGACGACCACGCCGACGTGATCCATGCGCTGGATCGTCACGACGCGTCGGTCCACCAGTCGCGCTCGCCCTCGACGTCCCCGCGCGGGTCCTCGCCGAGGTTGGGCGCGCCGATGACGAGGATCTCGAGGCCCTGCGGCCCGGCCTCGTAGCCGCGCCACGTCCCGGGCGGGACGCGCACCGCGTCCCACTCCTCGAGCTCGACGATCTCGTCGTCGAGCTTCATCCGCCCGCTCCCGCGCACGACCACGTACACCTCCTCCTGCGTCGCGTGCGTGTGGCCGTACGGAAAGCGATAGCCGGGCGGGACGCGCTGGTAGGTCAGGCCGGAGCGCTCGAGCTCGAGCGCCTTGGTCGCCGCGCGGAACTCGAGGTCCGGCGGGCCGTCGAAGTTGGACCCGAGATCCTCCAGGTCCCTCTTGAGGTTCCTGAGCGTGAACGGCACGGCGCAATCCTAAGGTGCGACCATCCCGAGATCAGGCGGGCACGCGAGCAGTCGGACTGAGGAACGATGAGTTCACGCGAGATGCCACGTCTCTAGGGTCATGAGCGAGAGAAGAGTGGTTCTCAAGATGGTCCTGTCCCTCGACGGTTTCGCCACGTCCCTCGACGGGACCCATGACTGGATGTTCGAGTGGTTCGGCGACGACTCGAACGAGCGAAGCCTCCGGGCGCTCGAGGAAGCCGGCGTGCACGCGATGGGCCGCCGCAGCTACGAGATCATGGGCCCGCACTGGGCCGCGTCGGAGGGGCCGATCGCGACGGCGATGAACGACAAGCCGAAGGCCGTCTTCTCGCACACCCTCGAAAGGGCGGAATGGGGACCGGCCGAGATCTTCGGGGACCTGAGCGCGGGCATCGCGGACCTGAAGGCCCGGGACGACGGCGGGACGGTCCTGGTCCATGGTGGTCCCGACTTCGCCAAGTCGCTGACGCGCCTGGGCCTCGTCGACGAGTTCCAGCTGTCGACGGTCCCGATCGCGATCGGCGCGGGCCGCAGCCCGTTCGCGGACCTCCAGGAGCACCTGAAGCTCGACGTCGTCGACGAGCAACGCTTCCGAAGCGGAGCCCTCGCACAGACCCTGGTGCCGAGGCGAGACGCTCAGATGTAGTACGTCTGAGACCGGGTCAGTACGGGGCGCACGCTAACACGACGAGCGGCACGAAGTTGCTGCAAACCCGCATGTTCCGCGGAACCGCTGTTTCTGCATCTGATCGCGAGTGACCGACGGTTGCGTGGTCGTGTGGGGGTCGCGGATCGTTCAGATCTAGATGCCGCGAGCGTCGTTCAGAGCCCGCTTCGGAGCTCTTCGACGACCAGGTGACCGACCGCCGGTCGGCCGCCGCGCACGGCAGACGATGGCGGGCGAGGGAAGCGCGACTAGCTCACTTTCCCCTCGCCGACTCAGCCCACCTTCGTACTACCGAGGCAAGGGAAGCTCGCCCCGGGGACGCCGGTGGCATCCTGCGCCGGCGCCGAGGAGCCCAGTTCGGCCAGTCAGGCCCGGGCCGGGGGAGCGCGCTCGAGTCACCGAGGGCGGCAGAGTGGCTGGCGGCAATGCCGGGCGCTCGCGTCATTCGGTGGCCGCGGCCGACGGGGCCTCAGACCGCGGTGCGGACGTCGCGGTAGTTGCTCGCTGTCCCTCTCGCGACCCCGTTCGTCTGTTGACATGGGTAGTAGGCCGCTCTCGTCCCGCCCCGGCTGGGATTTCCGCCCGTTCTGAACGCGACCACCCGCCCCCTCCTAGAGGAGCGGTCAGGTGGTCGGATTCGGTTCAAGGGCTCCAATGACTCGGGTCGGGACGAGAGCGGATGAGAAGGGAACGAGACGAGGGACGAAGCGGGACAAGGGATCCATGCATCTCAAGAGAGAGATGAGAGAGTTGAGAGAGAGGACGCGGAGGCCGGTGCTGAGGTGGCGGCGTAGACAGCGTTCGGTAAGAGTCGCCTTGGCGTAGAGCGCGTAAAGCGCGAGGAGTGTCGGTCGGCCTCCGGAGCATGGCCATGAAGCCGTCGGCGCTGGTCGGCAGCGGCCTTGGTTCCACGCGTGGCGACGAGCCGATTCTGAACAGCCGCGGCACGCGCTCGCGCACGCCGGAGCTATGAAGTTTGCTGGCTAGCCGCGTCGCTGCCGCTTCCACGCGGTTGCGGAAGTGCGATGCGGTCGCAAGGGAACGTCACATGGCGTTGCGGTGGTCATCCGCCTTGGGGCCGCCCCACCGCGCAGACCGCGGGGACCGGGTGCAGGTCCTCGACCAGCATCCTGTCGACGGAGAATCCGCCCTCGCGTAGCCGGTCGGCCAGCGCATTCCCGAGGTCTGCGGCTCGCTCCGGCGCGAAGTGGCGTGCGTCCCAGAAGATGTAGAACGCCCCGTCCCGGACCAGGTGCTCGCGCACTGCACTGAGCGCCGCCTTCGGCTGCAGCCAGAAGGGAGCGACGTTGAAGGCGAAGACCTTGTCGAAGTGCTGAGCGCCGAGGTCGGCGTCCTCCAGCGCGATGGCCTCGAGCATCGCCCTGCCCGCGTTGACGTGCTCGCGATTTCGCCGCGTGGCCATCTCGATCATCCTGGGCGAGCGGTCGATCGCGGTGATCGTTCCTGTCGCCAGCCGTTCGCAGACCAGGGAGACCGCGACCCCGTGGCCGCAGCCGACCTCGAGGAGGCGGTCCGCCGGGCGGACCTCCAGCGTGTCGACCGCCCAGACGAACCGCTCCGATGCCTTGCCGGCCATGCCCCAGCAATAGCACCGTGCGCCCGTGAAGCCCATGCTGATCGACTCGATGAGCGTCTCGACGGACGGCTTCATCGCCGACCGCGAGGGCGAACCTGCGCGCGCGGGGAGCACATCGCCGATCGGAAGTAACTTCGGCGGCTGCTCCTCAGCGCAGCAGTAGCCGATCCCCTCGACTGCTTCATCGTCCAAGTGAGTCGAGTGCAGCGTCGCGGACTACCGCTACGCCGTCGCCAGCAACCGGACCGCTACTCGTCCAAGCGAGCGGTCGACCAGGCCGATAGCTCTTCAGCTCTCCGGGTTCGGCAGCAGCTCTGCCGACTTCGGGCCGGAGTCGGCGTAGGGGACGATCTGGTCGTCGTCGCCGTGCATGACCAGCACCGGGATCGTGATCTGCTTGAGGTCCTCGGTGAAGTCGGTCTGCGAGAACGCGACGATGCAGTCTAGTGAGCCTTGATCCCGCCCATCATGCCTTGGCGCCACCAGTTCTCGATGATCGCCTCGGACGGCTCGCGGCCTTCGCGGTTGAAGCCGTAGAACGGGCCGGCCGCGATCTCGCGGTAGAACTGCGAGCGGCGGCGTCGAGTCTGCCCTGCGGAAGTCGTCGAAGACCTCGATTGGCAGTGCCCTCCGGGTTGGCGTCGCTCTGGACCATGATCGGCGGGACGGCGTCGATCAGCACGGCCGGCGACGCGGTCCTGGCCGTGGCGGCGCGAGGTAGCGCGCGACCTCGCCGCCGCCGGTCGAGTGGCCGACGTGGACGGAGTCGCGCAAGTCGAGGTGCGTTGACCAGGGCGGCGAGGTCGTCGGCGTAGTGGTCCATGTCGTGGCCGTCGAACACCTGCGTCGGAGCGCCCGTGCCCGCGACGGTCGTGCGCGACCACGCGATAGCCCTCGCTCAGAAAGAACATCACCTGCGCGTCCCAGTCGTCTGACGACAGCGGCCAGCCGTGGCTGAAGACCATCGGCTGACCCGATCCCCAGTCCTTGTAGTAGATCTCCACGCCGTCGTTGGTGGTGATCGTGCTCATGGGCGGGAACGTCCCATCGTTCGCCCGGCGGGTCAACAAGCCGAAGGTGACCGCCGGGCGAAGCTGGCGCATCGGCGCGATCACAGAAGGGTCAACGACCGCGTCGCTCCCTGGGTGGAGCAGCAGGCTGCGCGGGCGATCCGGCGGCGACCCCGAGAATCGCGAACTCGGTGTTGACCGGGATCGTCCCACCGCTCGGCGGATGGGCGAGGTTCAGCGACAGGCGTCCCTCGTCCAGCAGATCGACCACTGCTCTGCGCGAGAAGCGACAGCCAAGAACGTCGCCGCGTGGCTTCCGCCGCATGCCAGGCGACGCCAACGAGGCTGGCGCCCCGACGCGCCGAGCCGCTTGCGCTTTCGCCTGACAGCAGCAGCGAAGCGGGCCCGCGCGCCGCTATCGCACTGCGCGACAAGCAGCAGCGAGGCCGGATGCTGAGCCCCGTCCATTGCGACAGTGGCCGGATGTCCGTCGATCGCCGCTGTTGCTTCGAAGCGGCAGCGACACGCCTCAGCGCCCCGCGGATATCTCTTCGGGTCGCGGATCGCGCGCGAACATCGAGCGTCGTTGCGACGATGCGCCGAACGAGGCAAAGTTCGCCCGCGCCTGGCTGAGACTGATGTGGTTCGGTCCGCCCGGTGCGTCAGGCCCTCCGTCGCGGCGGTTGTTGTCCGCGCGGTCGTCCTCCCAGCCGCACACAGCGCAAGTCTCGTAGTGGGACACGTTCAGCAGTGTGAGACAGCGGCAGCACTCGCACGCATGACGCGGAGCCTCGGCCAGTTCACGCATGAGTCTCTCGGACACGTCCTTCGCCCACGCCGGCATGCTCTGGGGGCCGACGTAGAGGACGTCGCGCGGATCGGCGTCGCGGCCAACGTCGGAGCCTTGGTATCGCCGGGTACGTACACAGTCCAGCCGAATCGCTCGCCGCTCCACTGCACGACGAGTGGGCGTCCATCATCGAGCTCGAACCGTCTGGATCGATTGAACACGCCAAGAACGTTAGAGCGGGCCGCTCACGCTTCGCCTGACACGCCCGCGAGCACGGCAGCGCATCGCATATCGCGATGCGCGACGAGCACTAGTACGCAGCGGAGCGTTCCTTCGGCGCCCGGCGGGCTCGGAGCGACGACGCCATCGAGAGACGACTCGACGACATCAAACGGCGCTGCCCGACCTTCGATACACCACGAGACTCCGCCGTGACGGTGAGGTGGGCTCCGGCGCGCCGAAGGCACTAGCTCCACCGATGTCGCCGCGGCTTAGGGAAGGTCCTCCTCGGTGACGTGCGCCTCGCAGCCAAGGCGCTGCGCCTCCGAGACCGCGTTGGCGCAGTACGCCTTCACGGCGGGGCTCGCACCCTCTGCCCGTTCCACGTCGTCGGACTCGAACTCGTGGGACTCGGTTCCGTCGAGCTTCTCGGGGGTCGAATCCACGCCGGCGCCGGAACCCGCCCCGCAACCCCACAGGACAGCGAGGAGCGCGGCGAGCGACAGGCGACACGACCGCGACATCACGAACGGACCGTAGCCCGCAGGCCCGGACGAGGTCGCAGTCCCGCGCGCCCGCGATGTGCGCCGTCAGGCAGTGCAGCGGGCGGTTAGAAGCGGCGGAACGGGGCCCCCTGTTCAGCTTCGAGATCCCGCCGCGCCCGCTCGGCGCGCCGTTGTCCTCGGATACGCGGTCTCATCCACGGGCCGTACACCTCATCGAGCACCGCCTCGACCTTCTCGTACGACTCGCGGAACAGATGCGTGTACAGCCCGGTGGTGCCCTGCGCCTTGTGGCCCATGAGCTGCTCGACCTCGTGGCGGCGGATGCCGCCGGCCGCCAGGACTGACGCGTACGTGTGCCGCAGTTGGTGCCACATGCGGCCCTGGCGGCGTAGGCCGCAGCGCTCGTATGCCGGCCCGAGGAACAGCGTCGACGGCAGCGTTTCATTCCAGGGCCCGTCCGACGTCGGGTGGGTGAACACGAAGCCTGTCGCCTGGCGGTGCCGGCCGAGCAGCTGCGCGACGCCGCTGTAGAGCGGCAGCTCGCGCTCGCTGTCGTACTTGCAGCGCACGATCGAGGGCTCGCGCTTGCCGCCCTCCCCAGCTCGCCTCCAGTACAGCTGCCCGCGAAGGTCCAATCGGCCGGACCCGAAGTCCAGCCACTCCCACTTCAGGCCGAGCAGCTCGTTGCGCCTGAGGCCGCTCGTCAGCGCGAGCAGCACCATCCCGACGTACGGCTCGGGTGTCGCGTCGAGCAGCGCGTAGGCCTCGGACACCTCGAGGTACTTCGCCGGCTTGCGCCGGACGTTGAGGTCGAGGACGTCGTGGCGGCTGCCGCCGCGGTGGCGCGCGCGGGTCGGCGAGCGCAGCGGGTTGTTCGCGATGTGCCCCTGCGAGACGGCGTCGGTGAGCATCCCGGACAGCACCGTGAGCGAGGCCTTGGCGGTGCCCTCGGTGAGACCCGCGGCGATCTTCGTGCGCAGGTACTGCAGGAGCAGCGGCTGGTCGATCGCGCCGAGCGGCAGCTTGCCGAAGGCGGGCTGCAGGTGCCGGCGCCAATCGCCCTCGTACTTGTTGTACGTGAGCGGCGACATCCGACCGAGCTCCACCTGTGCGGCGATGCGCTCGAACCACGGGCCGGCGAACTCCTCGACGTCACCGGACGGCTCGGCGGCAGGACCTGGCCGTGGACCACCTTCTCGCGCAGCTCGGCCAGGCGGCGCTCGAAGTCGGCGAGGTCCGCGATTCGCCAGCCCTGCTCGAGGTAGCCGAGACGCCGCTCGACGCGGGCGACGCGCGCCTGCACCGTCGGGCGGCACGAGCACAGATCCGAGCGCAGCATCTGCCCGCGGGCCGACGCCGGGCAGCGCTTCGCGTGATGCAGCCGCAGCGAGCCGCGCATCAGCGGGCCTCAGAAGCGCCGCGGCAGGCGCCGTTCGACGATGCGAATCGTCGTCTTCCGCGCGGGAACGCCGCGCGCGTCGCGGACGAGCCGCTCGACGTCCTCCTCGGCGAAGCGCACGTAGCGCCGGCCCGGCAGCTTGACGCGCGGCAGCACGCCCTCGCGCCCGAGCTTCCACACGTAGCGCTCGGTGTAGCCGAGGCGCTCGGCGACCTGCGCGGCGGTGAGCAGTCGACCCGTCGTGTCCACTGCTCGGAGAGCGGGGCGCGAAGCTGCATCCCGCACGGAGCGATCCTCATCTAGCTTGTCTCCTCGGCGTCGTCGGTTGCGACCCGAGGTCTCAGACTTCAGAAAGCGCCTCTTTGCAGGGCTTTCTCTGATATCCTCAGATGTAGTACATCGCCACGCCCGCCTCGCGCACCTCGCGCTCGACGACGTCGGCGATCGTGGTCCGCTCCATCACGGCGCGGGCCGCTGCCGCGGCCTCGGCGAGGACGCCCTCGGCGTCGCGGCCGAACGGGCCGTCGAGGAGCTCGACGATCTGCAGGATCGTCACGCTCGCCGGCTCGGTGGCGAACGCGTAGCCGCCCTTCACGCCCCGCTGGGAGCGCAGGACGCCGCCGCGGCGGAGGACCGCGAAGAGCTGCTCGAGGAACTGGACCGGGATCTCCCGCCTGCGGGCGAGGTCGCCGATCGGCACCGGGGTCTCGGTACCGCCCGAGCGTGCGAGCTCGGTGAGCGCCTTGATGGCGTAGGGAGACTTCGTGGTGACGGAGATCACGCGCGTCAGAGCCTAGTGCGCGTGGCCCTGCACGGGTGTAGCGTCCGGCTACTCGACACAGGGAGGCCTGTCTCATGTGCGATGTGGTCGGGAAGGCGTACGCCGCCGGGCTGTCGCGCCGGGGGTTCCTCGGCGCGAGCGGGGCCGTCGCGGCCGGGGCGCTGCTCGCGGGGGTGCCGGCGGGGGCTGCGGCGCACGCCGCCGAGGGCCCGAAGGGGCCCGCCCCGGTGACGCTGGGCAAGCCCCTGCAGGGCTACCGCACGCGCGTGGTGCTGCTCGGGACGGCGGGCGGGCCGGTCTGGTGGCCGAACACCGACCGCAAGGGCATCTCGACCGCGATCGCGGTCGGCGACCGCGTCTACCTCGTCGACTGCGGCGACGGGTTCGGGCACCGGTTCCGCCAGACCGACCTCGCGGGCCCAACCCTGCAGACGTCGGGGGCCACGACGCTGAACCGGCTTCAGGGTGTCTTCCTCACCCACCTGCACTCCGACCACGTCATCGACTACGCGAGCATCCCGGTGCTCGGGCTCTTCGCCGGGCTGCAGCAGCCGCGGCCCGAGCCGGTCCACGCGTTCGGTCCCGGCAACCGCGGTCGGCTGCCCGACGTCCTGCCGCCGGGTCGCCCGGCGCCGCCGGTCATCAGCCCCGCGAACCCGACCCCGGGCACGGCGGAGATGACGGAGCTCCTCTACGCGGCGTTCGCGACCGACCTCAACGACCGCATGCGCGACAGCGGCGCGCCCGACCCGCACACGCGCTTCGTGCCGCACGACATCGCGCTGCCGGCGGGCTCGAACGACCCGACGAAGCACCCACCTCCCCGCGTGTCGCCGTGGCTCGTCCACGAGGACGACGCCGTGAAGGTCACGGCGACGTTGGTGGACCACGGCCAGGTGTTCCCGTCGTTCGGCTTCCGCTTCGACACCGACGACGGCTCGATCGTCATCTCGGGCGACACGGCGCCGTCCGACAACCTCGTCGAGCTCGCCCAGGGCGCCGACGTGCTCTGCCACGAGGTCATCGACCCTGCCTACATCCAGCTGCTGTTCGGCCCGCCGCCGTATCCGCCCGACGTTCAGGCGATCGTCGACCACCTCATCAACGCGCACACCACCATCGAGGACGTCGGCCCGATCGCCGATCGCGCGGGCGTGCCCACGCTCGTCCTGCACCACTACGTGCCGGGCAACGGCACCCGCGAGACCTGGATGCAGGCCCAGGCCACCTACTCCGGACAGCTCGTCGTGGGCGAGGACCTCATGCAGATCGGCGTCGGCGCCCGGACGAAGGCCTGAGACGCGACCGGCCGCCTCGGGTTCCCGAGGCGGCCGGTGGCACGACGTGACTGCGGAGGCGGCCTAGAGCCAGCCGCGCTCCGTCGCGATGAGGACGGCCTGGGCGCGGTCGACAGCGCCGAGCTTGCCGTAGATGTTGTGGAGGTGCGTGCGGACCGTGGAGGTCGAGAGCTTCAGCTCCAGCGCGATCTGCTTGTAGACCTTGCCCTCGGCGAGGCGCTTGAGCACCTCGAGCTCGCGCCCGGACAGCGGGCACGGGTCGATCTGCCGGCGCTGGCCGGTCGTCGGGTAGGGCAGGTCGTACATGACCGTGCGCAGCTCCGCCGGGCCGAGGCCGATCGAACGGGCCGTCTTGAGCAGCTCCGTCGGCGACACCTGGCTGCCCTGCGCGTAGTGCGCGAGCATGTCCGCGAGGCGGACGAAGGCGGCCTCGCCGATCGCGTCGTCGGCGTGGTGGCGCTCGATGACCGAGGCGACGGCCTTCGGCAGGCCCCACCGGCGGGCGAGGACGCCGCCGACCAGCGCGTGGTCGACGCCGAGCTCACGACGCTCGCGGTGGATGCGCTCCTCGGGCGTGCGGGCGTCGCGGTGCACCTGGCCGGGGTAGCCGGGGTACGCGTGCATGAGGACGAGCTTGCCGACGTCGTGCAGCAGCGCGGTGACGATGAGCCGGTCGCGGTCCTCGTAGCCGACCTCCTGCGCGATGCGGTCGGCGGCGCGCTGCGTCGCGACGGCGTGCAGGCGGAAGCGCTCGGGCGCGGCGTCCCACACGGAGGAGCGCTCGAAGAAGTCGAAGGTGCGTGCGCGGGTGGCGAGCGTGTGGACGGCCTCGGGCGAGAGCAGCTCGACGGAGGTGACGATCGACTCCACGCGACCGCGCGACTTGCCCTCGACCTGGTTGGCGAGGCGCAGGACGGCGATCACCAGCGCGACGTCGGACTCGACGGCGGCGACGACCTCGCCGGCGGAGACGCGCTCCTGCGACACCACGCGCAGAAGACGGTTGCGAGACTCGGCGAGAGCGGGGAACGCCTCGAGCGCCTCGAAGGCGGCCGTGAGGCGGCGACCGTGACCTTCGTTGTGTCGCCGCGAAGCACCGGCGCCTGACGGGGGCGCGATCGGGCCTCGTGGGCTCGGGGCGGGGGTGGACATGTTTGGCGCTTCCCTGCTTTCTTGGGGTGGAGATCCGGGTGTGGAGTCGTGCGGGGGCACGGCGGTCGTGACCTGTTTATCGGCAGGTCTAGACGCTTGTTTGAGCCCAACCGCCCCCGCGGGTGGCCAAGTGGCCGATCCGGGGGCCGCGCACTGCTACACCCACCCGCTCATGGGCAGGTCACCCACCCATCAGGGCTGGCGATTTTGCCGCTGAGCGGCGCTATCGAGCCAGCGCCGCGTCGATGCGCCGGAGCGCCTCGTCGTGGCCCAGGACGGAGAGCGTCTCGAAGATCCCGGGCGACACCGTCGTGCCCGCGACCGCGACGCGCAGCGGCTGGTAGACCTCGCGCGGCTTGCAGCCCCGCCGCTCGAGGACGCCCTGCAGCGCCTGCTCGATCCCCTCGACGCCGAACGGCTGGACGCCGTCCAGCGCGGCGCGCGCATCGCGCAGCGCCTCGGCGCCTCCGTCGGAGAGCCACTTCTCGCGTGCCGCCGGGTCGTCGGCCGGCCCGTCGAAGATGAACCCGGCGAGCGGCCAGAAGTCCTCGAGGGTCTGGATCTTCTCGCGCGAGATCTCCACGGCGTCGCGCAGGCCGCTCCGGCCGGTGTGGCGCTCGAGCCGGCCCGTGAGCTGCTCGCCGCTCAACGCACGGATGTACCGCCCGTTCAGCCAGCGGAGCTTCTGCTCGTCGAAGCGTGCGGGGTTGTGCGAGACGCGCGTGATGTCGAAGCGATCGACGAGCTGCTCGGTGCCGAGGATGGTCTCGTCGTCGGGGTCGCCCCAGCCGAGCAGCGCGAGGTAGTTGCGCACCGCCTCGGGGAGGTAGCCCGCCGCCCGCAGCTCCTGCACCGACGCCGCGCCGTGGCGCTTGGAGAGCTTCTTGCCGTCCGGCCCGTGCAGCAGCGGCATGTGCGCGAACAGCGGCGGCTCGGCGCCCATCGCCTCCATGACCAGCAGCTGCTTGGGCGTGTTGGAGAGGTGGTCCTCGCCGCGGACGACGTGCGTGAACGCGCCGTCGACGTCGTCCACGGCCACCGCGAAGTTGTAGAGGACGCTCCCGTCCGCCCGTGGCGATGACGGGGTCGTCCTGGTGGACGTTCGCGAACGTCGTGTCGCCGCGGATGACGTCGTGGACGACCGTGGTCCCGTCGTCGGGCACCCGCAGGCGGATGGCGCCGTGCTCCTCGGGCTCGCCGCGGAACCCGCGGTCGGCACCGTGGCGCTCCTTGTAGGCCTTGACGTCGTCGGCGGTCGCCGACGAGTGGTAGGCCAGCCCGCGGTCGAGCAGGTCGCGCAGCACCTCGGCGTGGCGGTCCGCGTGGCTCGTCTGGAAATCGGGCCCCTCGTCCCAGTCGAGCTCCAGCCAGCGCAGGGCGTCGAGGATCTGCTCGACGTTCTCGGGTGTCGAGCGCTCCCTGTCGGTATCTTCGATGCGCAGCACCAGGGCGCCGCCCGAACCGCGCGCCATGAGCCAGTTGTAGAGCGCCGTGCGCGCGCCGCCGATGTGCAGGGCGCCGGTGGGCGACGGAGCGAAGCGAACGCGCATGACCACCACGCTACAGCCATGCTGATCGGTGCCCACGTGTCCCCTGCGGGCGGGCCGGCGAAGGCCCTCGAGCGCGGCGACGAGCGCGGCTGCCGGTCGATCCAGATCTTCAACCAGAGCCCGCGGCAGTGGAAGCCGCACGCCTACTCCGACGACCAGCTCGCCGAGTACCGCGAGGCGATCGAGAGCTCGGGCGTGGAGGCGGTGCTCATCCACGCCGTCTACCTGCTCAACCCGGCCAGCGACGACCCCGACATCCGCGAGAAGTCGCTCGCATCGCTCACGACGTCGCTGCGCGTGGGCGACGCGCTGGGCGCGGCCGGCGTCGTGCTGCACCCCGGGTCGGCGCTGAAGGGCGAGGTCGGGCCGGCGATCAAGCGCGCCGGCGAGGTCGTGAAGGAGGCGCTGGCGGAGTCGGGGTCCTGCGAGCTGCACCTCGAGGACACCGCGGGCGCCGGCGGCACGCTGGGCCGCACGTTCGAGGAGCTCGCCAAGCTCCTGCGCGCCTGCGGGCGCAGCAAGCGCCTCGGCGTGTGCCTCGACTCCTGCCACCTGCTGGCGTCCGGCTACGACGTGCGCACGATCGAGGGCGTCGACGACGTCCTCGAGCGCTTCGACGCCGAGGTCGGCCTGGAGAAGCTGCGCTCCCTGCATCTCAACGACTCCCTGCAGCCGCTGGGCTCCAACCGCGACCGTCACGCGCCCGTGGGGAAGGGCGAGATGGGCGAGGACGGCTGCGCGGCGTTCCTGTCCGCCCCGGCGTTCGACGACCTGCCCTGCATCCTCGAGACGTCGGGCGACGGCGACCCGCCGGGCGGCCCCGCGCGCGAGCAGATCAAGCTCACCGAGAAGCTGCGCAAGCGCGGTCGCAAGGCGCGTGGGCTGAGCTAGCGCCGGCGCATGCGGCTGCTGCAGCCCCTGCGCCGTCGGGACTTCGCGCTGCTGTTCGCCGGCAGCACGATCTCCCTCATCGGCGACGGCGTCTACACCGTCGCGCTCGCGTTCCAGGTCTACGCGCTCGACAACTCGCCGGGCGCCCTGTCGCTCGTGCTCCTCGCCTACTCGGCCGGGCTCGTCGTGTGCGCGCTCGTGGCGGGCGTCGTCGTCGACCGGGTCGACCGCCGCGCGGTCATCATCGTCGCCGATGCGCTGCAGCTCGTCGCGATCCTCGCGATGGGCCTGCTGTCGGTCGCGGGCACGCTCGAGGTGTGGCACTGCGCGCTGCTCGCGGTGTTCGTCGGGGCGGGGACCGCCTTCGTCAAGCCCGCTGCGACCGCGCTGCTCCCCCATGTCGTGCCGAAGGACGAGATCGTCGCGGCGACGTCGCTGGAGCAGTCCGCGCAGCAGGCCTCCTACGCGCTGCTCGGCCCGGCGCTGGGCGGCGTCCTCGTCGGGGCCGCCGGGCCGGGGACCGCGCTGGTCATCGACGCCGCGACGTTCGCGGCCTCGATCGGCGCGGTGTCCCTCCTGCGCACCTCCGCGCGCCCGCCCGCCCGCGAGGAGCCGGGCGACGTCATCCGCGAGATCCGCGAGGGCATCGCATACGTCCGCGGGCGCCAGTGGCTCTGGGGGACGCTGCTCGCCGCGTGCATCGCGGTGATGTGCATCGAGGGCCCGGTCGAGATCGCCCTCCCCTACGTCATCAAGAACGACTGGGGCAACGGCGCGAGCACCTACGGGGCGCTGCTCGCCGTCGCCGGGTTCGCAGGCATCGGCGCCTCGCTGGTCTTCGGCGCCCGCGGCCTGCCCCGGAGGCCGGTGACGGCGATGATGGTGCTCTGGGTGATCGGCATGCTCTCGATCGCGGGCTTCGGGCTCGTCGACGGGCTCGCCGCGGCGATCCCCTTCGCGCTGCTGCTCGGGATCGGGAGCGCCGGCGACACGATCTGGTTCGCGCTGCTGCAGACGCGCGTCCCCGGCGAGCTGCTGGGCCGCGTGTCGAGCCTCGACTGGATGCTCTCGTTCGCCCTCCTGCCCGTCTCCTACGCCCTGGCCGGCCCGCTCGCGGCGGCGCTGGGTGCCCGCGAGCTGCTCGCCCTGGCGGCGCTCGCGGGCACCGCGGTGGCCATCGGTCTGTTCATCGCGCTGCCCGGCCTGCGGGACCGCTCCGCGGACGCATAGAGGAGTAGCGTGCTCCCGGATGCGCGCCCCCATCACGCTCGGCCTGCACCTGCCGAAGTTCAACTACCCCGGCGTGGAGCCGGATGGGCTCTTCGACACGATCACGGACATCGCGAGGACCGCGGAGAGCTCGGGCTTCAGCACGATCACCGTCATGGACCACTTCCACCAGATCCCGCCGGTGGGAGACCGCACGCTGAACATGTTCGACGGGAACACGATGCTCGCGGCGATCGCGGCGCGCACCGAGAGGGTCAGCCTCGGGCTGCTCGTCGGCGGCGTGATGTACCGCAACCCCGCGCTCCTCGCGAAGATCACGACCGGCATCGACGTGATCTCGGGCGGCCGGGCCTTCCTCGGCGTCGGCGCGGCCTGGTTCGAGGAGGAGCACCTCGCCTACGGGTTCGACTTCCCCTCGCTCGGCTCGCGCTTCGAGCACCTCGAGGACGCCCTGAACATCGCGCGGGCGATGTTCGCGAGCCCCGAGTCCTCCTACGAGGGCAAGCACCACAGCATCAAGGACGCGCTGAACATCCCGCAGCCCCTGCGCGGCGACATCCCGATCGTCGTCGGCGGCAGCGGCGAGCGCAAGACGCTGCGCCTCGTCGCCAAGTACGCCGACGGCTGCAACGTCATGGGTGACGTCGACAAGATCCGCCATCTCATGGGCGTGCTCGAGGGCCACTGCGAGGACGTCGGTCGCGACCCGTCGGAGATCACCCGCACGCGGCTGGCCTCGCTGTACCTCGGCTCCAGCCACGAGGACGCGATGCGCCGGGTCGAGGAGGGCAAGGCGGACGGCTCGCTGCCCGAGCGCCGCATCCCGATGGTGATCGCGGGCGGCCCCGACGAGATCGCCGAGCAGCTCGGCGCGTTCGTGGAGGCCGGCATCGAGGGCTTCACGATCTCGCTGCCCGACGCGTCGGATCTCGAGATGGTCGAGCTGGCCGGCAAGACCATCGCGCCCCTCGTGGGGTCGCCGGTCGGCTGAACGCCGGGTTGCACCGGCGCACGCCGGCGCGCGACCGCCCACACTGCACGGGGACGAGGACCCGCGTGGATCAGGACGTCAAGGAGATCGAGGCTCCACCCGCAGCCGCCCCCGCCGCGGGGAGGTCGATGAACGGGGACGGCGCGACGCCGCCTGCCGTCGCCGCGCCCGGGACGAAGCTGCCGATCATGAGCCGGCTGCGGCTCGGCCAGTGGGTCTCGATCATCGTGGTCCTGCTCGGGGTCGTGCTCGTGGCCGGCGTGATCGTCGGCGCGTCGGCGCTGTCGCGCCAGATCGACTCCCGCAACGAGATCATCGAGCAGCTCGACCCTGCGCGGACGGCGTCCCTGCAGCTCGGCTCGGCGATCGTGGCCCAGCAGAACGGCCTTCGCGGCTTCGCCCTCAACGGCCTGGACTCGAGCCTCGACGCCTACACGCAGGCACGCGCGGACGCCGCGGACGTCACCCGGCGACTCACGGGCCTCGCCGAAGGAGAGCCCGGGCTCATAGCCAAGGTGACCGCGATCGGAACGCGCCATGGAGAGCTGGCGGACGGAGTTCGCGGAGCCGGGGATCGAGCGCATCCGCCGCGAGGGCCCGTCGCCGACCCCAGGGGACCGCGCGACGCGGTCGGCCGCCAGCTTCGCGCGCGTGACCGGCGCACTCGGCGCGCTGAATGCCGACATCGCGGCGCGACGCGCCGACGCGAAGTCCCGGCTCGACGCCGCGACCCGGTCGACGACCGTGTCGTTCTTCGTCATCGCCGGCGCGCTCGCACTGGCGCTCGTCGCCGTCGCGCTCGCCATGAACCGAGCGATCACCCGCCCGCTCGGGCGCCTCGCCGCCGACGCGCGGATCGTCTCCCGTGGCGACCTGGCGCACCGGCTCGCGGCCGACGGACCGGCCGACGTCGTCGGGCTGGCCGAGGACGTCGACTCGATGCGTCAGCGCATCCTGACCGACCTCTCGGAGGTCCGCGCCAGCCGCATGCAGCTCGAGGAGCAGGCGCAGGAGCTCGAGCTCAAGGCGCGCGACCTGGAGCGCTCCAACGCGGAGCTCGAGCAGTTCGCCTACGTCGCCTCCCACGACCTCCAGGAGCCCCTGCGCAAGGTCGCCAGCTTCTGCCAGCTCCTCCAACGCCGCTACGAGGGCCAGCTCGACGAACGCGCCGACCAGTACATCGGCTTCGCGGTCGACGGCGCCAAGCGCATGCAGAGCCTCATCTCCGACCTCCTCGCGTTCTCACGCGTCGGGCGCGCCGACGCGCCGCTCGTGGAGGTCGCGCTCGACGACATCGCACAGACCGCGCAGGACAACCTCACGTCGCGCGTCGAGCGCACCGGCGCGCGGATCGACGTCGGCCCGCTGCCGGTCGTCGACGGCGATCCCGTGCTCCTCGTCGCCGTCTTCCAGAACCTCATCGGCAACGCGCTGAAGTTCCACGGTGATGACCCGCCGGTCGTGCACGTCAGCGCAGAGCGCGATGACGGGATGTGGACGATCACCTGCCGCGACGAGGGGATCGGCATCGACCCCGAATACGCGGAGCGGATCTTCGCCATCTTCCAGCGCCTGCACCCCAAGGAGTCCTACGAGGGCACCGGGATCGGACTGGCGTTGTGTCGCAAGATCGTGGAGCATCACGGCGGTCGGATCTGGCTGGACACCGACATGCCGACCGGAGCGACGTTCCGGTTCACCCTGCCCGTACGACCAGAGAGGAGCGCGTGAATGGAAGGCTTCGGCCCGCGACAACTCGCGGAACCGCGCAGCGTGCTTCTCGTCGAGGACGACCCGGGCGACGCGCTGATGGTCCGCGAGGCGCTCGAGACCTACGCGCCCGAGACGGACATCGCCGCCGTGGTGGACGGCGTCGATGCCCTCCGCTATCTACGCCAGGAGGACGAGTTCGCCGACACCTCGCGGCCCGATCTCGTGCTGCTCGACCTCAACATGCCGCGCAAGGACGGCCGCGAGGTGCTCGCCGAGATCAAGGCCGACCGCGATCTCTGCACGATCCCGGTGGTCGTGCTCACGACGTCGAGCGCGGCGCAGGACATCCGCCACAGCTACGAGCTGCACGCCAACGCATACGTGACGAAGCCGTCGGACTTCGACGAGTTCACGACCGTCGTGCGCTGCATCGAGCGCTTCTTCGGGCGCGTCGTGCAGCTGCCGCGGACCGCCTGAGCGGTCAGCCGCGGCCGAAGCGGCCGGTGAGGACCCCACGCGCGAGCGCGTGGTCGCCGATGGCGGTGCGCACCTCGTCGGGCGACGCGTCGTCGGCCAGGCCGAGCGGAGCGTCGAGCGCGTAGACCGCGAAGAGGTAGTCGTGGACCCCGTCGCCCTCCGGCGGGCACGGGCCCATCCAGTCGTCGTCACCGGCGCTGTTGGGCAGCTCGGTGCCGCCCTCGGGCTCCTCGTCCTCGGCCGCGCCGGTGACGGTCGGCGGGATCCCCACGACGGTCCAGTGCACGTAGTGCCCGGCCTTCGGGTCGTCGACGACGAGCGCGAGCTCCTTCGCGCCGCTCGGCACGCCCGACCACGACAGCTCGGGCGAGTCGTCGTCGCCGTCGCACGTGTAGCGCGTCGGGATCGTCGCCCCCTCGGCGAACGCGGTGCTGCGCACGGTCATCTCGGCGGGCGCCTCGGGGAGCGGCTTCGTCGCGTTCTCCCCTCCGCCGCCACCACCGCACGCGACGCTCGCGAACGCGACGAGCACCAGCGCGAGCACGCACAGGAGCAGCGGCATCTCAGGCGGCGGCGGTCGGTGCGGCTGCCGCGGGCGCGTGCACGACCGCGGGGCCGAGGATCTGCTCCAGCTCGGCGCGCAGCGTCGGCGTCGGCGCGACCTTGAACGCGTTGCCGAGCCGCAGGGTCCGTGGATCGCCGGCGGACAGCAGGAGCTCCAGCACCACCTCCGACTCGCCCGGGAAGGAGCCGAGGAGGTCCTTCAGGTCGTCGATCGCGGAGGCGGGCAGGCGCGCGGCGTCCAGGCGGAGCTTGAGCGGCGGCGGGCCGAGGCGCCGCGTGCTCGCCTCGAGCTTGGCCTTCTCGATCTCCGCCTCGGACGGCTCGAAGCGCTCGACGGTCTGCGCCACGAGCGACGTCTTCGTCGCCTCCTTGTGGTCCACCCTGCCGCGCACGAGCACGACCGAGTCGACGCCCAGCGCGCCCTCGTACTCCCCGAGCGCCTTGCCGAAGACGATGACCTCGACCGACCCCTCGAGGTCGTCGAGCGTCGCGAACATCATGTGGTCGCCGTTGCGCGTGCGGATCTTCTTGGCCTGCGTGATGATGCCGCCGGCGGTGACCCAGTCGCCGTCCTTGCGCTCGGCGAGCTCGGCGAGGCCGCAGTCCACCCGGACGCGCAGCGCCTCGCGGACCTGCTTGAGCGGGTGCGCGGAGATGAACAGGCCGATCGACTCCTTCTCGATCGCCAGCATCTCGGGCTGGTCGAACTCCTCCGACGGGATCGGCGGGTGCTGGGGCGCGGCGAACGCCGCCATCGCGCCGCTCTCGGCGGCGGTGTCGTCGAAGAGACCGTCGAAGATCGAGCCCTGCCCGATCTGGGCGTCCTGCTGGCTCTTCTGCCCCGCGGCCTGCGCCTGCTCCAGCACGGAGAGCATGCCCTTGCGCGACGCGCCGGTGGAGCCGAACGCCCCGCACTTCACCAGGGCCTCGATGGCCTTCTTGTTCACCGCCCGTGCATCGACCCGCGCGCAGAACTCCCAGAGCGACTCGAAGTTCCCACCCTCGGCGCGGGCGGCCTTGATCGCCTCCACGGCCGCGTAGCCCACGCCCTTCACGGCGTCGAGCCCGAAGCGGATGTTGCCCTCGTCGACGACGAACTCGTGGTCGGAGAGGTTGACGTCGGGCGGCAGGATCTCGATGCCCATCGACTCCGCCTGGTTGGCGAAGAAGGGCACCTTGTCCTTCGTGTCCATGACGCTGGAGATCAGCGCCGCCATGTACTCGGCGGGGTAGTTCGCCTTCAGCCAGGCCGTGCGGTACGCGATGAGCGCGTAGCAGGCGGCGTGCGAGCGGTTGAACGAGTAGTCGGCCGACTTCTCGTTCGTCGTCCAGAGCCAGTCGATGACGGCGTCGCTCGTGCCGGACGCGCGGCAGCCCTCGCGGAACTCCGGCTCCAGCTGCGCCATCGCCGCGCGGTTCTTCTTGCCGATCGCCTTGCGCAGATCGTCGGCGCGCGCACCCGAGAAGCCCCCGATCTCCTTGGAGATCTGCATGGCCTGCTCCTGGTACAGGATCACGCCGTACGTCGGGCCGATGATCGGCTCCAGCCGCGGGTCGGGGAAGCTCACTGCGTCCGGGTTGCGCTTGCCCCGCGCGTACGTGGGGATCTGGTCCATGGCGCCGGGGCGGTACAGGGCGTTGAGCGCGACGAGGTCGTCGAACTCCGTCGGGCGCACCTTGCGCAGCGCCTCCTGCATGCCCTCGGACTCGAACTGGAACACGCCCACCGAGTCCCCCCGCGCGAGCATCTCGTACGGACCCGGGTCGTCGAGCGGCAGGGTCGTCATGTCGGGCCGCTCGCCGGTGGAGCGGGCGATGATGTCGAGGGCGTCCTCGATGACGTCGAGGTTGCGCAGGCCCAGGAAGTCCATCTTGAGGAGGCCGAGCTCCTCGACGGGCTTCATGGAGTACTGCGTCACGGTCCGGTAGACGCGCTGCCCGTCCTCCCCCGTGCCGGCGTCGGCCAGCTGCAGCGGGACGATGTCGGTCAGCGGACGGTCGGCGATGACGACCGCCGCGGCGTGGATCGACGAGTTGCGCACGATCCCCTCGAGACCCTTCGCGACGTCGATGATCTGCTTCGCCGTCGGGTCGGAGTCGTAGGCGCCCCTGAGCGGCTCGCCGTCGCGCAGGCAGTCCTCGAAGCTCGGCGGCCGGCCCATGATCGGGTCGGGGATGAGCTTGGCCAGACGATCGCCCGCGCCGTAGTCGTGCCCGAGCACGCGGGCGGCGTCACGCGTCGCCGCGCGCGGGAACATCTTGCCGAAGGTGACGATCTGCGCGACCGACTCGCGCCCGTACTTCTGCGTCACGTAGCGCATGACGCGCTCGCGCCCGCGGACGGAGAAGTCGATGTCGATATCAGGCATCGACACGCGCTCGGGGTTGAGGAACCGCTCGAACAGGAGCCCGTAGCGAAGGGGATCGACGTCCGTGATCTGCAGGCAGTACGCGACGAGGCTGCCGGCCGCGCTGCCTCGGCCGGGGCCGACGGCGATGCCGTTGTCCTTCGCGTACTTCACGAAGTCCCACACGATGAGGAAGTACGCGTCGAAGCCCATCCGGTTGACGACCTCGAGCTCCATCTCCATGCGCTCGATCGCCTCGGCCGGCGGCGGATCGCCGTAGCGCTGCCGCATGCCCTCCATCACCCGCTCGCGCAGATAGGCCTTCTCGTCCTCCCCCTCGGGGAGGTAGCGCGGGATGAGCTGGCGGCCGAGCTCGATCTCCGTGCTGCAGCGCTCGGCGATCTCGAGCGTCGAGGCGAGCGCCTCGGGCCACTCGGCGAACGACTGCGACATCTCCTCCGTGGACTTCAGGAAGAACTCGTTCGTCTCGAAGGTCATCTTCGGCGCCTGCAGCGTCGACTTCGTCTGCACGCACAGCAGCGCCGTGTGGTGGTGGTAGTCCTCGCGCCCGAGGTAGTGGACGTCGGCCGTGCCGACGAGCGGGCGGCCGAGCTCGCGCGCGATCTGCACGATCCCCTCGTTCGCCTGGTCCTGCAGCGCGAGACCGTTCTTCTGCACCTCGAAGAACACGTTGTCGGACCCGAAGATGCCGAGCAGGTCCTGCGCGTGGGCGCGCGCATCGTCCATCCGACCGTCGGTGATCCGCTGGCAGAAGCGGCTGGCGAGGCAGCCGGTGAGGGCGATGATGCCCTTGCCGTGGCGCTCGAGCAGCCCGAGGTCGACGGTGGGCTTCCCGCGCTGGAGACCCTCGAGGAAGCCCGAGGACGACAGCCGCACGAGGTTGCGATAGCCCTCGTCGCTCTCCGCGAGGAGCGTGAGGTGATTGCGCTCCGTGCGGCCCGCGGACGGGTCGGCCTTGTGATCGTCGACGAGGTAGACCTCGCAGCCGACGATCGGCTTGATGCCGTGCTTCTTGGCGGCCTTGTAGAGCTCGACGGCGCCGTTCATGACGCCGTGATCGGTGAGCCCGAGCGCGGGCTGGCCGAAGGCTGCTGCGCGCGCGGCGAGATCGTCGATCTTGCATGCGCCGTCCAGCAGCGAGTACTCGGAGTGGACGTGGAGGTGGGCGACAGAGGGGCTGCTCACGACCGGACGGAGCATAGGTGGGGACCCGGACGCCAAGGGGCGGGCGGGCGGGTTGCAGACCCGCCCCGCCCGCAATCTGCGAAGGACTTCCTAACCGCGGGGCGCGAGGCCCTGCACGCGGTCGAACCAGCCGAGCAGCGAGGTCGCCGCGGCCAGGTCGCCGATCGCGGTCGCCGGCTCCTCGTCGGCAGGCGGCTCGGCCTGCGCGAGCAGCGGCAGCGCGCCGCGGGAGGTGAGCGTCAGGACGGCGTCCGCGCCACCGACGGCGCCCTCGGCGACGACCGGCTCGCGTGTCGTCGTCGCCGCGACGACGGCGGACCGCCTGCCGTGCTCGTCGACGCGCAGGACGCGCAGGGGCGCACCGTTCTGCACCACGACGCGGCAGGTCTCGGACCCGGCCACGTGCACGGTCACCGCGAACGTGTGGCCGAGGGTCCACTCGCCCGGGACCGCGCTCGCGAGGGCGCGGATGACCAGGCCGGGATCCAGGGGCACCCCCGCGGAGACGAGCTCGGCGAGCGCGAGGCGCCGGCGGCGCTTGCGTGCGAGCCGCGCCAGCGGGAGGAAGAAGCGCCGGGTGCCGGCCACGCGCAGCCCGCTGGGCCACAGCGGCGCGCCGCCGCCCGCGAGCGTCGCGAACTGCTTCGGGGTCGCCTCGAGCGAGAACTCCGCGTCGGGCGAGGAGCCGTCGCGCATGAGGACGCGGCCGCCGCCGTCGGCGGACAGCTCGACCCGCAGCGGGCCGAGCCCGTCGAGGTCGAGGTCGTAGACGAGGTCGCGGCGCACCGTGCGCGCCTGGTCGGGCAGCAGCTGCGTGACGAGGCGGGCCGCGGAGGCGCGGTCGCGCTCGTCGAGCGCCGAGATGGCCCACGAGAGCCACGGCGTCCGCGGGTGCTCGGCGCTGATGACGTACGGGATGACCTGCTCCGGCAGGGGCGCCGGCTCGTCGACGCGGTCCCCGGCCGGCGGCTTCGGGACCACCGCTGCCACGAGGTCCTCGCGGTCGCCGCGCAGCTTCGCGAGCGCCTCGGCGAAGGGATCGACGCCGCCGGGCATCGGCTCGGCGGGCTCCGCAGGCTGCGCGACCTCCTGCTCGCGCAGCGCGCGAGCGGCCTCCTCGAGCCCCGGCAGATGGCGGACGGCCGCGATGTCCGCGCCCTCGTCGACCGACTCGGGCGCAGGCGCCTCGCCGAGGACCTCGGCGAGCCTGGCCTCGGCCTGCTCGCGGGCGAGCTCGGCCAGGTCGACGGTGGCCTTCTGCAGCTCGAGCTCCGCCGACAGGCGGTCGCGCTCCGCGGAGACCTCGGCGATCCGCGCCTCGAGCGCGTCGATGCGCGCGCCGAGCTCCTGCGCGGTGTCCTCGGCTCCGCGTGCGCGGCGCTCCATGACCGCGGCGATCTGCTCGCTGCGCTTCGCGCGGCGCTCGGCGATGACCGAGCGCTCGACGACCGTCGCGCCGGGCTCCGGCGGGGCCGGCTCCGTGGCGCGCAGGATGGCGGCGGCGATGCTGCCGCGCCCCGCGGCCGGCTCGTCCTCGCGGTCGAACCGCCCAGAGGGCGGCAGCGGCAGCTCGACGTCCGCGGGCGCAGCGTCGCCCGCCTGGTCGGCGAGCCGTCGCGCGATGACCGGCGTGGCGTCGAGCGTCAGCGGGAACTCGGCGTGGCCGAGACCGAGCGCGAGCCCCTCCTCGAGGTGGTCGACGAGATCCGCCGGCACCGCGAACGTCGCGCGGAAGGCCGTCGGGTCGTCCTGCGGCGCGGCGTCGAGCGCGACGAGCGCGTGGCGGCGCGCGCCGTCATCGATGAAGAGCACGGGCGGCGGACCGCCGGCGACCCCGCCCCAGACGCCCTCGACGACGACGAGCCCGGAGCCGTCCGGCCCTCCGGTTCGCGACGCGCGGACGTCCTCGACGAGTGGCATGTCGTCCACCTCGGGATCGAGCACGGACGGAACGCTAGTGGGAGCATCGGACGAGTTCATCGCGACGCACCGTAACGAGGTGTGTTGTGCTCGTGGAGGACATTCGTCCAGCCACGAGGGCCCACGCTAATGCCGTGACGGCAGGCCCTGCGCCCGGTCCAGCAGCTCCAGCAACGTCGTCATGACGTCCTCCTCGCCCGACAGCCACGCGTCGTCGTCGTGCGGCGGGGCGACCCGCCCGAGCAGCGCCAGCAGCGCGGCGGGCGACGTGGTGAGCACCGCCCGCACGGCCCCGCCCGAGGGCGGCGCGCCGACGACCTGCAGGCGCTTGCCGGGCTCGGCCACGATGGTGATCGGCTCCTGCCCGGGCACGTCGACGGCGACGGCGAAGTCGCTCTCGCCGGTCCACGTCGGCCGCACGGCGACCGCAAGCGCCTGGAGGAGCAGCGCCGGCTCCGGCACCACGCCGGCGGCGGCCAGGTCGCCGAGATCCACCGGGACCCGCCGCGACTTCAGCAGGCGGCGGAGCGCCCGCCGGGACCCGTGGACGCGCACGGCGCCGCCGAGCCGCCGCGGCGCCCCGCCTGCGCCGAGCGTCGCGAGCGCCGCCACCGGGCCCGAGAGGCGGAACGCCGGCTCGCCCGGCGCGTCCTCATCCTTCGGCGCGACCTCTCCCGTGCTCCCTCGCAGCGTGACGCGGTACGCGCCGACGCCGTCGAGATGGATGTCGTAGACGAGGCTCTCCCCCAGCGTGCGGGCGCCGTCGGGCAGCAGGGAGATCAGGAAGGCGCCGGCCGCGCGGATGTCCTCGGCGGCGAGCAGGTCGATCGCCCCCGCCAGCCACGCGACGCCCGAGCGACGCTCGGGGCCGAGGCTGTCGCCCTGCAGGACCTTGCGGTCCTCGGGCGCCACCCGCCGCAGCCGGGAGCGCGCCCGGCGGCCGGGGCTCATCGCGGCGAGGTTCATGGTGTTGCGCAGCGGGTCGAACGGGATGACGTTGCCGCCCTCCTCCCCCGCGGCCGGCAGCGAGCGGGCCCGCAGCTGGGCGAGCGCGAGGTCGAACGGGTCCTCCCCCTCGTCGGCGGCCGCGGACGCGTCCTCCGCACGCCGCTCGTCCGCCTGGTCGCGCAGAGCCCGGGCGATCTCGCCGAGCTCCTCCGTCCCGACACGACCCGCGCGGGCGACCGCCTCCCGCAGCCCGTCGCGTTCCTCGCGCACCGTCTCGAGCTCGGCCCGCACTGAGGTGAGCTCGTCGCGCGCCTCGTGCAGATCGCCGGCGGCGGCCTCGGCGTCGCCGCGCGCGGTGCGCAGCGCGGCCTGCAGCCCCTCCGTCTGGGCGGCGGACTCGCGCAGGCGGGCGAGCTGCTCGTGGAGGCCCGCGTTGCGGCGCTCCTCGGCCGCCTCGGCATCCTCGAGGTCCTCCCGGAGACGATCGCGCTCCGCCGTCACCTCGGCGAGGTGCGCCTCGAGCGCGCGCATCCGCTCGGCGAGATCCTCGAGCCCCTGCTCGGCGCGCTTCGCGCGATGCTCGGCGAGCACGGCGCGGTCGATCACCTCGGCCGGGACCGGCGGCGCCTCGGCGGCGACGTCGCGCACCGGCGCCTGCGGCACGCTCGGGAGCGCCGCGGGGAGGCGGATCTCGGCGCCCGCGAGGGACAGCAGGAGCCCGTCCGCTCCGACGCCCGCGAGCGCGGGCGGCAGGTCGAACGCGGCGTGGAAGGTCGACGGGTCGCCGGACGCACGGGGAGCGAGTGCCGGGACGACGTGGCGCTGGTCACCGTCGTCGACGACGAGGATCGGCGCCGCGTCCGAGGGCGCATCGCGCCAGGTCCCGTGGACCGTGATGCGGACCGATCCGCCCCCGCCGAGACCGCGCACCACCGATGCGACGGCGACGGGCTCACTGTCCCTCGGGGCCTCTGGCTCCACGAGAGAACTGTATGTGGCGGAACGGCCGCCTGCGAGGGGTGACTAGGCCGAAGCCGAGTCGCCGCGACGGGAGGAGAACAACAGGGCGCCAACGACGAGCACGAGCAGCCCGCCGATGCCGGCGAGCGCGCGGGACGGGAGCTTGCCGCCGTACTTGCGGCTGACGTAGAACCTGCCGCCCTTCCAGACGGCCATGCCGAGCAGTCGATAGAACATTGTCCTCAAACGTACCCCGGGCAGCGGCGGGCTATCCGCCCGGTGCGACCCCGGCGGCCAGGCCCTGCGCGCGGTCGAGGAGCCGCAGGAGACGGCGGACCGCCTCCTCGTCGCCCGTCATCCACGCGTCGTCCCCTTCGGGCGCCGGTGCGGCCCCGACGAGCGCGAGGAGCGCGGGCGGCGTCGCGCCGATGACGGCGCGGACGTCGCCGCCCGAGGGCGGCGCCCCGACGACGTGCATGCCGCTGCCCGGCTCGGCGACGACCGTGATCGGGTCACGGTCGGGGCAGTCCACGACGACGGCGAAGCCGTGTCGCCCGATCCAGCGCGGCTCGACGCTCGCCGCGACCGTCCGCAGGAGCAGCGAAGGGTCCGGTACCGGCCCGGCGGCGCCGGCGAGGTCGCTCAGCTCCACCGGCGGCCGGCGCGCCTCCACGAGCCTGACCATCGCGGTCTGCGACCCCCACGTGCGCGCCTCGGCGAGCCGCCGCGGCGCGCTTCCCGCGCCCAGCGGCGCCAGGGTGGCGACGGAGCCGGCCACCCCGAACGCGGCGCCGTCGCGACGCCCGTCCGCCACGGCGGCCACCGACCCCGCGCCATCGCGCAACGTCACCCGGTGGACGCCGAGACCCTGCAGGTCGATGTCGTAGACGAGCTCGCCGTCCAGTGTCCGCGCCGCATCGGGCAGCAGCCCGAGCAGCAGCGCGCCCGCGGCGTCGGCGTCCTCCTGTGCCAGCCGCCCGATCGAGCGCGAGAGCCACGGGCCACGCGCCGCCCGGGCCGGCACGAGCGCCCGCTCGACCGGCCGGCGATCGCCGGCGGGCAGGCGGCGGAGCCGCGATCGCTCCCGGCGGCCGGGGCTCATCGCCGCGAGGTTCATCGTGTTGCGCAGGGCGTCGGGCTGAGGGCCCGTTCGCAGCCACGCCAGCGCGAGATCGAGCCCGTCGGCGCCGACGAGCCCCTCGCGCATTCGCGCGCCCTCCGCGCGGGCGGCGTCCAGCTCACGCCGCGCCCGGCGCAGCGACGCCTCCAGCCCCGGATCGACGCCGCCTGCCTCCCGCTGGCGCGCCAGCTCCCGCGCGAGCTCCGCGACCCGCCGCCGCGCGACGTCGTGACGCTCGTCCGTCGCGAAGGCGGACACCGCCTCGGGCAGCGCCGCCGCGGGCGGAGCCGGCTCGCCGGGCGCCCCGGGGACGATCTCGTCGAGCCGCTCGCCGCGACGCAGCGAGCGCAGCGCGCCGGCGACCCTGGACGGCCCGACCTGCGCCACGCCGACGGCGACGGCGAGCGCCAGTCCGACGGACAGCCCGGCCGCGAGCCGCAGCGCGCCGGGCTCCACGACGAAGAAGACGGCGGTCATCCACGCGATCGCGGGCACCGAGCTGAGGATGGGCACGAGCACGCCACCGCGAAGCAGCGGCCCGATGCCGAGCCCCGTCGCACGACACGCCAGCGGCAGCCTGGCCGGCGCGATGAGCGCGCTCGTCCCCAGGCTCCCGAGCGCAGCGCCGATCGCGCCGTACCGGGACACGAGCACGATGGACAGCGCGACGTTCGCGACGCCCTCGAACACCGCGAGCCGCGCGATCGTCCGCGCCCGGCCGAAGGCGATGAGGACCTTCTCGGCGGGCGCCGTCGTGAGCCCGACGGTCTGCACGACCATGAGCACGCTGACGATCGACGCGGTCACCGCGGGCGCGCCGCTCCCCAGCCACGCATCGACCGCGTCGTGCGCGAAGACCGCGATCCCGAAGGCGAGCGGCAGCGTGATCTGCAGCGCCACGCGGGTGGCGAGGCTGAACCTCCGGCGCACCTCGTCGTGGAAGCCGCGCGTCCGCAGGTCGGCCACCATCGGCAGCAGCAGGTCGATGAGCGGCAGGGTGAAGCTCTGCAGGCCCGACTGGAGGCGCACCGCCGCCGCGTACGGCGCGGCCTGGACGGCGCCGCGCACGGCCGCGATGACCACCGTGTCCATCCGCTGGCCGACGAAGGTCATGCTGTCGGCGAGGAGGACGAGCGTGCCGAAGCGCCACATGCCCTTCGCCGCCTCGACCGACCCGCGTGGCGGGAGCAGGACGACGCGCTGGGCGCGGCGCAGGAGCCACCCCATCACCAGGCCGCCCAGGACGAGCGAGCCGCCGTACGCGATCGCGACCCCGATGACCCCGGCCCCGGTCTCGACGGCCAGCACCGCGCCCGCGGTGAACCCCACGCTCGAGACGACCCCGCCCACGCTGTAGAGGTCGTAGCGCTGCACGGACTGCAGCGCGGCGGCGTACGCCCAGGTCGGGAAGACCACGAGCATCGAGACGCCGAGCACCACCATGCCGACCGTGAAGTCGTGCCCGTAGCCCTCGGCGGCGAGACCGGGCAGCAGCACCCCGGCGAGCAGGGACACGACGGCCGCCGCGACGCCGAGCACGCCCAGGATCAGGACGGATCCGCCGAGGGACGCAGCGAAGGCCTCGCGGCGACCGGCCGCGTGCTGGTCGGCGAGCACCTTCGTGAGCCCGGCCGCGAAGCCGGTGAACACGAGGGTGAAGACCATCGTGAACGTGAACATCACGGCCCACGTGCCGAACCCGGGCTCCCCGAGGCGCACGTAGAGGTAGGGCGTCAGGACGAGCAGCGTCAGCGCATAGAGCCCGCGTGCCCCGTAGGAGCTGAGCGCGTTGCGCGCGAACCTGGCTCCCTCGCGGCGGTCCTTCTGCATCAGTCCGGGAAACGGTATAACAGGAGGACCCGGTCCGGATAGGGCGGATCAGCAGCCAGGACGGCAAGGGAGCGCGATGAGGCCAGCGACGGCAGAGACGACCCCGGTGGTGACGATCGTCGTCGTCGCGCACTCCGTCCGCGACGAACTGGAGCGCTGCTTCGCCTCGATCGGCCGGTACGCGGGCGTCCCGGTCGAGACGATCCTGGTCGACAACGCCTCCGACGACGACACGCTCGCATGGGTCGCCGAGGCACACCCGGAGGTCGCCGTCGTCGAGCTCGCCGAGAACGTCGGCGTCGCCGCACGCGACCACGGACTGCGGCGCGCGCGCGGCCGGTTCACGATGTTCCTGGACTCCGACGCCGCGCTGACCGCCGGGGCGCTCCCGGCGATGGTCGAGGCGATGGACGCCCACCCCGGCTGGGGGCTCGTCGGACCGCACCTCGTCGGGGACGAGGGCGAGCACCAGTTCTCCGCGCGGCGCTTCCCGCCGGTGCTCCTCCCCATCCTGCGCCGTCCGCCGCTCGGTCGGTTCTTCGAGCACCGGCGCACCGTCCGCCACCACCTCATGACGGAGATCGACCCGGCGCGGACCCGCGAGGTCCTCTACGTCCTGGGCGCGTGCCAGCTCTTCCGGACGTCGCTGGCGACGACCGCCGGCCCGTTCGACGACCGGGTGTTCCTCGGCTGGGACGACGCGGACTGGTGCATCCGCATCCGGGACGCCGGCGGCGCCGTCGTCTACTTCCCGGCGGCGACGGTCGTGCACTCCTACCGGCGGCTGACGAAGCAGCAGCCGGTGTCGCGCGCCGCGCTGCGCCAGCTCCGCGCCCACCTGCTCTTCCAGCGCACCTACCTGCTGCGACGCCCCGAGCTGGTGGCCCTGCAGCGGAGGCTCGACCGCCGGTGGGCCGCGTGACGGACCCCACCGTCTCGGTGGTGATCGTGGCGTGGAAGGCGCGCGAGGACACCCTGCGCTGCCTCGCCTCGCTGCGCGAGCACGCCGGCGTCCCCTACGAGGCGATCGTCGTCGACGACGGCTCGGAGGACGGCACGCCCGAGGCGGTGCGCGCCGCGTTCCCCGAGGCCACGGTCCTGGCCCGCCGGCCGAACGCCGGGCTCGTCGCCGGGCGCAACGCGGCGCTGCCCCACGTCCGCGGCGCCTACGTGCTCATGCTCGACGCCGACACCGAGGTGCGGCCCGGCGCGATCCCGATGCTCCTGGGGGCGCTCGAGCGCGACGACCGCATCGGGCTCGTCGCGCCGCGCCTCGTCCACCCCGACGGCACGCTGCAGCTCTCGTGCCGGCGCTTCCCGCCGTTCCTCATCCCGCTCATGCGCCGCGGCCCGTACGCGCGCCTGCACGACGACCCGCCGCTGCACCGCTGGCACATGATGAAGGACTACGACCACCGCACCGAGCGGCCCGTCGCGTGGGTGATCGGCGCCGCGCAGATGTGGCGGGCCGACCTCCGCGCGGCGACTCGGGCCCTACGACCGCCTCGTGTCGTCCTACGGCGGCGAGGACCTCGACTGGTGCCTGCGCGTGTGGGACGCCGGGCTCGAGGTCCGCTACGTGCCCGACGCGGAGGTCATGCACGTCTTCCAGCAGGCGACGCGCCGCTCGCCGTTCGGGCGCAAGAGCCTGCGCGCCCTGCGCGACTGGTACTACCTGCAGTGGAAGCACCGGTCGCTGCGCCGCGACCGGCGGCTGCTGCAGGCGAACGCCTGACGGCTAGGTCTTCGCGCGACCGGAGGTCGCGACCACGCCGCCCCCGCCCCCGGCGTGACGCCCGGGCTCCGCGGTCCACGGCGCCTGCACCTTGTTGAGCACGACGCCGGGCGGCCAGGCGCCGACGAGCCACAGCTGCCGCCGCGCCGCGGCGACGCTCGAGGTCGTGCTCCGCGACGGATCGACGACGAGCAGCGTCCGCTCCGCGCGGGACGCGAGCAGGAGGCTGTCGGCGTGGCCCTCGACCGGCGGACCGTCGATGAGGACCCAGTCGTGGGTCTGCAGGAGGTGGTCGACGAGCTCGGAGAAGCGCTCCGGGCGCAGGCGCGCCGCGGCGTCCGACGGCGCGGGACCCGCTGGGATGACGGTCGCGCCGGATGGGTCGATGCCCACGGCGATGTCGTGCACCGTGCCGGTGCCGGCCATGAACTCCGCGAGGCCGAGCATCGGCTCGGTGTGCGAGCCGGCCAGGATCGGACCCGCCCCCGAGCGGCGCAGGTCCGCCTCGATGACGGCGACGGTGTCCCCGTCCCCGCGGATCGCACGGGCGAGGCCCGACGTGACCGTGCTCTTGCCCTCGCCGGGGCGCGCACTGGTCATGACGACGGTCCGCGCCGGCTCTCCGGCGAGCTCCAGGTTGAGCTTGAGCAGCCGGAAGGCCTCGGCTCCCACGGCGTCCCGCGGCCCGCGGGTGAGCGGCACCCGCCCGAGGATCGACATGTCCAGCAGCGTCTCGTCCGCGTCGGTGATGCGCGGGTGCTTGTCCAGACGATCGACGAGCAGTGCGACCACGCCCGCGATGAGCGCGGACAGCAGCACGCCGAGCCCGATGTACAGCGGCACGTTCGGGCGGGCGGGATCGGTCGGCGCCGCGGCCGTCTCCACGAGGGTCGCCTTCGAGGGCGCGCTGTTCTGCGCCTGGAGCGTCGCCACGTGGGAGACGAACCCGCGCGCGTACACGTTCGCGGTGCGGGCCGCCGCCTCGGGCGTGCTCCCCTCCGCCGTGATCTGCAGCAGCCGCGTCTGCTCCACCGGCGCGAAGCTCATCCGCCCCAGCAGCTCCGTGCGCGACGGACGGCCGGGCAGCTCGGCCCGCACGCGATCCGCCACCGTGGCGCCGCTCGCGAGCGCCGCGTAGGTGCGCGCGATCTGCTGGCCGAAGTTCGTGTCGACGTTCTCCGCCTGATCGGTCTCCTGACCGCCGACGTAGATCGTCGCGGTCGACTCGTAGACCTTCGGGAGCGAGAGCGTGGCCAGGACCACCGCCGCGACGGCCACGACGAACATCGCCAGGAAGGCGACGCGGCGGCGCCAGACGACGGCGAGGAGGTCCTCGAGATTCACGCTTCTCCCTCCGGCATCATTAGAGTCCATTTTACGGACTGTTGGGCTCACGTCCAGCCCCGCACATGCGACCCCTGCCGATCAGCGCCCATCTCGCCAGCCCCCGACGGCTGCTCCCCGTGGGCGCCGGCCTGCTCCTGGCGGTCCTGTGGCCGGTCACCGCGTACCGCGTCTCGCCGGTGCTGCTGCCCGCCGTGCTCGCGCTCTGCGGCCTCGCGGTCGTCGTCCTGCGCCGCCCCGCGGCCGGGGTCGCGGCGGTCCTCGCGCTGACCCCGCTGCAGAACCTGACGATCGGCGGCGTCCGGCCGATGAACCTCGTCATCCCCGCGATCGCGGCGGGCCTCGTCGGCCTCATCCTCCTGCGGCCTACGGAGCCGGTGCGCGGCCCCGGCTTCCTCCTGCAGGCCGGCCGCGCTCGCGATGGTCCTCGCCGGGCTGGCCTCGTCGCTCCTGGCGATCGACCCCGCCCGGTCGGTCAACGACATGACCGTCCTGCTCGTCGCGGCGGCGCTGCTGTTCGTGACGATGGAGTGCGGACGCACGCGCGAGGACGTCCTGCTCATCGTCGCGGGCGCCGCGGCGGGGCTGCTCGTCGCGGCCGGGCACGGCCTGCTGCAGCAGGCGTCCGGGAGCTTCGAGGCCTTCACCGCCGACACGAGCCTGGACACCATCGGGCGCATCCAGGGCGCCTTCGGCCACCCGAACGCGTACGGCAGCTTCCTCGCGCTCCTCATGCCCGTCGCCGGCGCGCTGGCCCTGACGCGCGCGGCGAGCGCGCCCATGCGGCTCCTCGGCGCCGCCGCGCTCGCGCTCGCCGTGCCCGCCATCGTCCTGAGCTACTCCCGCGGCGCGATCGGCGCGGTGGTCGTCGGGACGCTGCTCTGGCTCGCCTTCGCCCGCCCGCGCGCCGCGCTCGGGCTCGCCGCCCTCGTCGCGATCCTGGGGGTGTCCTTCGCGCCGTCGGTCGTCCAGGAGCGCTTCGCGGAGACCTCGTCGGACGTGCCGCTGCGCTCGGACATCTGGCACGCGGCGCTCGACATCTACTCCCAGCACCCCGTGTTCGGGGCGGGGCTCAGCAACTTCTCCGAGGCCTACGAGAGCCTGCCGGCGACGATCCCCGGCGGCGCGCAGCGGCGGCTCCTGCACGAGACGCAGCTGCTCGTCCCGCCCCACGCCCAGAACCTGTACCTGAACGTCCTGGCCGAGCAGGGGATCGTGGGCTTCGCCGCGCTCCTCGTGTTCCTCGTCACGACGCTGTGGGTGCTCGTCGCCGCCACGCGCAGCCGAGAACCCACCGCGCGGGTGCTCGCCATCGGGATCGGTGCCGGCCTGCTCGGCTTCCTGCTGCAGAGCGGGCTCGACGCGCTGCTGTTCGGCGAGCACGCGGCGCCGATCTTCGCCCTCGCGGGTGTCGGCGCATGCCTGCTGCGCCTCGCCCGCGAGGCCGACGCCGAGGCCTGAGCCGGGCGGGGTCAGGCGACGGGCTTCGTCGCCTCGAGCGTCATGGCCTCGACGGTGTTCTGCCACGGGGGACCGTGGTTCTCGAGGCCGTTGAGCTCGGCATGCGGGCTGGATTCGAACTCACGGCGGGCGACGTCGACGAACCCGGCCTCCCGCAGCTTCGCCGCGAGGTCGTCCTCGTCGTAGACCCAGGCGTGGCCCCAGAGGCGCATGAAGTCGTTGAACATCTGGCAGGGACGCTCGTGCGTCTTGCCGCTGATCGCGTCGAGGAACGGGATGTACTGCTCGAGGCGCATCTCCGGGTTGCGGTCCTCGTAGAGGGCGATGATCTTGCGCAGATCGGGGGTCGTGAGCCGCACGACGCCGCCGGGCCGCAGCACGCGGTACATCTCCGCGAGCGCACGCCGGCCGACGTCCTCGGGCACGTGCTCGATGACGTGCTCGCCGAACACGTACTGCATGCAGCCGTCGGGGAGCGGCATCCGGCGGGCCATGTCGAGGTACAGGTCGCCCCCGACGAGGTCGGAGTTCAGCCAGCCCGGGAGCGTCACGGGCCCCGAGCCGATCTGCAGCCGCGGCGCGGCCGTGTCGGCGACGTAGCGGTCGACGATGCGCCGCCCGCGGACGTGGCCGTGGCTGAGGAAGAACGGCAGCGACCGCGCCCGGAGCCACGCGTGCGTCACCGCAGGCCGCTCGGCCGCTCGTCTGCCGACAGGGGTGCTCTTGAGGCGTGATATCGCGCTGGTCATCAGGCGAAACTCTAGTTCCTGGCGCATAGGCGACGCCAGTCCGGTCTGCAAAAGAACGCTTTTCGGGTCGTCGAGCCTATCCCGCACGCTCCGTTTTCCGTAGTGTCTGATTTGAAGCAACTTGGTGCTTCAAGGCGTGACAGAACCCGCAACGGAAGGCCGCCAGACCCGAGATGCCCGTTCGAGCCCGCCCAGCACCCTCGCGCCCGCTCGGGGGCTCGGGTCCTGTCGGGCACGGCGCTCCACCGGGGCCGGCGCCACCCACGCCGAAACGCAGGCGCGAACGGCTGACGCTCGCCTTCGTGGCAGCGGACATCGGGGCGATGCTCGTCGCCGCGCTGACGGTCGCGCTCGTCGCGAAACCGATGCAGGCGGACCTGCTCCTGCTGCTCGCCGCGATCGTGCTGTCGTTCCTGGCGCTGGCGTTCAACGGGCTGTACGAGCAGGACGACGTCGGTCCCGGCCACTCCACGCCCGACGAGATCATGCGCATCGCGATCTCGGTCACGCTCGGCGCGTGGGCCGCATGCGTGATCGGCATGGTCGCGCGCTCCGCCGAGCTCGGCATCGTCGCCGCCTTCTGGATCGCCGCCCTCGTCGACGTCATCGCGCTGCGCGCGGTCACGCGGGCGATCTGCCAGCGCCGTGCGTGGTTCCGCCAGGGCGTCGTCGTCGTCGGCGCCGGCAGGGTCGGACACCTCGTCGCCGACAAGTACGGCAAGCACCCCGAGTTCGGGGTCGACGTCCTCGGCTTCGTCGACGACGACCCCCTGACGGAGATCCCGCTCGGCAGCACGCCGCCGCTCCTGGGCGGGCTCGACGACCTGCCCGACCTCATCCACCGCCTGCACGTGGACCGCGTCCTGGTCGCCTTCTCCCGGGAGAGCCCGGACGAGATGCTCACGGTGCTGCGCGCCGTCCGCACCTGCGACGTGCACCTGGACATCGTCCCGCGCTACTTCGACCTCGTCGGCCCGAGCGCCACCATGCACCAGCTCGAGGGCGTGGGCATCGTCGGGCTCCCGCCGGCGCGGCCGTCGCGCCATGCGCTGGCGGCCAAGCGGGCGCTCGACGTCGCGGTGTCCGGGGTGCTGCTCCTGGTGCTGGCACCGCTGCTCGTGCTGCTGTCGCTGCTCGTCCGGCTCGACAGCCGCGGCCCCACCCTGTACCGGGGGCAGCGGATCGGGCGCGGCGGGCGCGAGATCGAGCTGCGGAAGTTCCGGACGATGCACCCGGATGCCGAAGCGCGGCTCGCCGAGCTGCTGACCGACGACGACACCCGGCGTGAGTTCGAGGCCACGCACAAGCTCGCACGCGACCCGCGGGTGACCCGGCTGGGCGGCTGGCTGCGGCAGACCTCGCTCGACGAGCTGCCCCAGCTGGTCAACGTCTTCCGCGGCGAGCTCTCGCTCGTCGGCCCCCGCCCCGTCACCAAGCACGAGTGGGACCTGCGGTTCGGCACCGACTGCGCGCCCGCAGCGACGAATCTCCCCGGCTACTGGCACGTCGACGAGCTGCGGCCGGGGCTGACCGGCTACTGGCAGGTCAGCGGGCGCTCGGTCACGACGTTCGAGGAGCGCATGCGCCTGGACATGGGCTACCTGTCGAGCTGGTCGCTGCGCTTCGACCTCTACATCCTCGCCCGCACGATCCGCGCCGTGCTGGCGCGCGACGGGGCCTACTAGGCCGTCGGCACCGAGAGGCGCAGCCGGCGCCCGGCGCCGGCGCGCGCGGCGGGGAGGCCCAGCGAGGACTCACGCAGCAGCGCGCGGGGATCGCACAGCGCCGAGCGGACCATCGGCCGGGCAGCGTCGCGCCAGCGGCCGCGCGAGGCGTAGACGCGGGCCGCCTTCGCGTCGAGCATCGCGTGCGCGCGCCGCTCGAGCCGGGTGCCGCGGCGCTCCGGGTGGCGCTCGAAGAAGCGCTCGACGATCCGCCGCGCATCGCGCATGCCGGCCTCGATCCTCGCCGTCAGCGCGTTGTCGTGCCGGCGGTAGAGCGTCGCGGTGCGCCGCTCCCCCACGACCCGCGCGTGCTCGAACGCGCGCAGGATGAAGTCCCAGTCCTGCGAGACGATCAGCTCGTCGTCCCAGTCGCCGGTGCGCTCCACGACCGCGCGCGGGAACAGCAGCGCGTGGGGCCGGATGTTGACCCGGCCGAGCAGCGTCGCCTCCGCGAGCGCGCCCTGCTGGCGCGACACCATCGTCCACAGCGGACGCATCCGCTCGTCGCAGTAGGTCGTCGCGCCGTACGCGACGTGGTCCGCGCGGCCGTCGAGCAGGTCCAGGAGCCGCCGCGTGCTGCCGGGCTCGAGGAGGTCGTCGGCGTCGATGTAGCGCAGGTACGCGCCGCGGGCGGCGGCCTGACCGGCGGTGCGGGCGCGCGAGAGGCCGCCGTGGTCGACCCGGACGTGGCGCAGCCGCGGGTCGCGGACGTCCGCGAGGAGGTCGGCGATCGGCTGGTCGTTGCCGTCGTCGACGACGATGAGCTCGAGGTCGCAGCCCTCCTGGCCCAGGGCGCTCGCGACGGCGTCCCGCAGCCACGGGACGTTCGGCCGCCACGCGGGCATCATGAGCGAGACGGTGGGCGCCGAGGTCACCCGCGCCGCCCCCCGAGCCTCGACCGGGCGGCGGCCCGCAGCCGCCGCGAGTCGGTGCGCACGGCGCGCGGCAGGAGCTGCAGCGACGGCTTGAGCGCGGGCTGCGCGTGGCGGATCGTGTGGAGCCCCGGATGCACGACGTCGGCCTGCGCCGGCGGCTCCGGGTCCAGCCCGAGCGCGGCGGCCCGCTCGTGCTCGATGAACAGCAGCGTGTTCTGGGCGTACCACGGCTCGACGGCGGGGTCGGTCCAGACCGCCGGCCGGACGACGTCGTGGACGCCGAAGCCCAGCTCCGCGAACCGCCCGATCCAGTGGCTCTGCCACTGCTCGTTGACGTGGTGTCTGCCGCCCTGGAAGGGGATCGCCGCGGAGAACAGCACGGCGGGCGCGTGACGGGTGAGCGAGCTCAGCAGCGTGTCGGCGGCGCCGGCGGGGAGGTGCTCGGCGACCTCCAGGCAGAGCGCCAGGTCGAAGCCGCGGCCGAGATCGAGCGGCGTGCAGAGGTCGTGGGACACGAACAGGTCCGGCGCGACGGCCAGCGCCTCGAGCGCGACCCAGTCGCCGTCCACGCCCGTGACCTCCGTCGCGCCGCACTCGAGCGCGACGCTCGCCCAGGTGCCGATGCCGCACCCGACGTCGAGCACCGACGACGCCCGCGTGAGCGCGAGCACCGCCGGCAGGATGCGCCGTGCGGAGCTGACGGAGCCCGCCTCGCGGACCTCGAAGAAGTGCTCGGTGTACGGCACGGCGCTCAGGCGACCGCCGCGACCGCCGGCCGGGCGGGAGCGGTGCGCCGGTTCCCACGCGCCCACACTGCGGGCAGCGCCTGGCCGAACTCCGTGACCACCGCGCGCGGGCTGCGGGCGGCCGCGTCGAGCACGAGCGGGACCGCCGTCGCGACGTGGCCGCGCTGCAGCGCGATGCGGGCGTCGCGGGCCCGCAGCATCCCCAGCGCACGCCGCTGGAGCCCCGTGCCCCGATGCTCGGGGTGGCGCTCGAAGAAGCGCTCGACGACCGCGCGGCGACCCTCGCTGCCCGCCGTCGTGTCCGCCGTCGCGGAGTCGCCATGGCGGCGGTAGAACACGCCGACGCCGTCCCCGCCGCGCACCTCGGCGTGCTCGACGGCGCGCAGGCAGAAGTCCCAGTCCTGGCACACGCGGAAGCTCGTGTCCCACGCGCCGGTGAGGTCGATGACCGCCCGCGGGAACAGCATCGCCGGCAGCCGCACGGGGAACTGGTTGAGCAGGCAGTCGACCAGCGCTGCGCCGCGGGTCCGGGCCGACATCGTCCAGATCGGCTCGAGGTGCTCGTCGCAGAAGACGGTCGCGAGGTAGGCCAGGACGTCGTCGCGCCCGTCGACGAGCTCGAGCAGACGCGCAGTGCTGTGCGGATGCAGGACGTCGTCGGCGTCGACGAAGCGCAGGTAGCGCCCGCGCGCGACGGCGATGCCGGCGTTGCGCCCGGCGCACTCGCCGCCGTGCGGCACCCTGACGACGGAGAGCCGCGGATCGTCGAACCCGCGGAGCAGCGGGGCGACGGGGTCCTCGTTGCCGTCGTCGACGACGATCAGCTCGACGTCGGCACCGCGCTGGTCCAGCGCGCTGCGGACGGCGTCGGCGAGCCAGTCGCCGCGCGGCCTCCAGACCGGCATGACCATGCTGACCAGCGGAGCCGTGGCGTTGCATTGACCAGTCAAGAGGTGCATCATCGCACCGGAATGCTCTTGCGTCCACCTCTCGTGCTCGTCTACCACGGCGTCGGTGACGTTCCCGCAGAGCACGACCCGGACCGGCTCTTCGTCGCGACCCGGACCTTCATCGGGCAGATCCGCAGCCTGCGGCGTCGCGGCTACGGCTTCGTGACCGTCGCGCAGTTCGCGGAGCGGCTGCGCGGCGGGGCGCCGCTGGACGGGCGGTGCGCCGTCACGTTCGACGACGGCGGCGCCGACAACGCCGAGGAGCTGGCGGCGGTGACGCAGTCCCTCGAGGTGCCGGTCACGCTCTACGTGTGCCCGGACCTGCTGGGCCGGCCGCACCCCTTCGTCGCGCCGGAGTCCGGGCGCCGGCTCATGGACGCCGACCAGCTGCGCGACCTCGCCCGCCTCCCCGGGATCGAGATCGGCTCGCACACGCGGACGCACCGCGACCTCTCGCGTGCGGACGTCAGCGAGGCCTTCGAGGAGATGTCGAGCTCGAAGACGGCGCTGGAGGAGCTCGTCGACCGCGAGGTCGTGAGCTTCGCCTACCCGTCGTGCGGCTACTCGGAGGACTGCCCCGCGGCGGCGGAGCTCGCGGGCTACACGAGCGCGGTCACCTGCGGACCGCGCGGCGGCCGCTCGCCGTACGAGCTGCGGCGGGACATGATCGGCACGCACGACAGGGGCCTGCGCTTCGCCTTGAAGTCGCGCGGCGCGGCCCATGCTGCCCGGCGCCCGAGGCGCTGGCTCACCGAGGTACGGAGACCATGATCACGAGGATCCAGAAGGCCGCCGAGTGGCGGATGCGGGGCATGGCCGCGGACGTGCGGCTCGCCGACTACCAGCCGTTCTTCCTGCCGACGGCCACACAGTGGACCGACGGGTACCGCGACGGCGGATGGGACTACCTCGCCGACCTCGTCGAGCGCCCGCGCTACAGCGTCATCCTCGGCTACCTCGACGTCCTGGGCGGGTGGCCGTCGATCCTCGACGTCGGCTGCGGCGCGGGGCTCATGCGCGAGCGCATCGGGGACCGTGCCTTCTCGAGCTACGTCGGGATCGACATCGCCGAGGATGCGATCCGCGCGGCGGACGCGCTGGCCGACGAGAGCACGTCGTTCGTCCACGGCGATCTCGTGGACACCGACGTCGGCGAGCCCGGGTCCTTCGACGTCGCGATCTGCGAGGAGGTCCTCTACTGCGCGTCGGACCCCGACGCGCTGCTGCGGCGGGTGCACGAGCTCGTCCGCCCGGGCGGGCACCTGCTCACGTCGAGCATGCGGCACTGGGGCGACCTGGCGCTGCAGCGGATGATCGAGGAGCGCTTCGACCTCGTCGACAGCGTCGACGTGCGCAACCGCGGGTCGCGCGCCCGCCGGCGCGGGTGGCGCATCACGTGCCACCGTCGGCGTTGAGCACGCGGACCGGCGCGCCGTCGAGCCACGCCTCGATGTCCTCCACCGCCTCGGCGAACATCCCGCGGAAGGTCTCCTCGGTCGCGTAGCCCAGGTGCGGGGTCAGCAGCGTCCGCGGCGCGGTCCGCAGCGGGTGGCCGGGCGGCAGTGGCTCGACGTCGAAGACGTCCAGCCCCGCGCCGGCGATGGACCCCGTCGTCAGGGCGTCGAGGAGCGCGGGCTCCTCGACGATGGGGCCGCGCGACGTGTTGATGAGGAGCGCGTCGGGGCGCATGAGCCCGAGCTCGCGCGCCCCGAGCAGCCCGCGCGTGCGGTCGGACAGCTTCAGGTGGATCGAGACGACGTCCGACGTCCGCAGGAGGTCGTCGAGCTCGACCCGCGTGACGCCGACCTCGGCGGCGTCGGACGCCTGCAGGTTCGCGCTCCAGGCGACGACGTCCATCCCGAACGCGAGGCCGACCGCCGCGACGCGGCGTCCCAGGCGCCCGAGCCCGAGCAGCCCGAGCCGCTTGCCGTCGAGGTCGCCCCCGGGCGACTGCTGCCAGCCGCCGGCGCGGACCGCCGCGTCCTCCTCGCGCAGGTGCTTCACGAGGCCGAGGACGAGCGCCCACGTGAGCTCGGCGGTCGGACCCCCGCGGCTGCCCGTCCCGCAGACCACGACGCCGCGGTCGCGGGCCGCGTCGAGGTCGATCGACGCGTTCATCATCCCCGTCGTCACGAGGAGCCGCAGCGACGGCAGCCGGTCGAGCACCGCGCGCGGGAACGCGGTGCGCTCCCGCATCGCGACGACGACGTCGTACGGCGCCAGGCGCGCCGCCGGGTCGTCGAGGTGCTCGGCGATGAAGTCGACCTCGGCGCGGCCGTCCAGGCGCTCCCACGGGCCGAGCCCCCGCGCGACGGACCCGTAGTCGTCCAGGACCGCCACGCGGGTCATGCGGTCAACGCTCCGCGTTGGCCTCGCGCAGGCGGTGCGCCATGCGGGACTGCAGCGACCAGATCTCGATGAAGCCGGGCGACGCCTGCTGCGAGAAGAGGCCGCCGGACTGCGCGAAGGAGGCGAGCGACGCGTCGTACACCGCGTTGGGCGACGAGCGCGTCACGGCGCGGACCGAGCCCTTGTACAGCTTGAGCCCGACGGTGCCCGTCACCTGCGCGTTCACACTCTCCATGTACGCGTCGAGGTCACCGCGCAGCGGCTCCCACCACAGCCCCGCGTACACGAGGTACGCCCACTGACGGTCGAGCTGTGGCTTGAACTGGTTCTGGTGAATCGTGCCGACGAGCTTCTCGAGCTCGGCGTGCGCGGTGAGCAGGATCGTCGCGGCCGGCACCTCGTAGATGTCGCGCACCTTGAGGCCGACGATGCGGTCCTCGAGGTGGTCGACGATGCCGACGCCGTGGCGGATGCCGATCTCGGCCGCCTGCTCGAGCAGGTCCACGATGTCGAGGCGCACGCCGTTGAGCGCGACGGGCACGCCGCGCTCGAACCCGACCTCGACGATCTCCGCCTCGTCGGGCGCGTCCTCGGGCCGGGTCACGAGCTGGAAGACGTCGTCCTCCGGCGCGTGCTCGATGTCCTCGATCCACTTGCCCTCCGAGGAGCGTCCCCAGAGGTTGTCGTCGATCGAGTAGGGCGCGGACTCCGTGCCGCCCTTGACCGGGATGCCGTGCTCGCGGGCGTACGCGATCTCCTCGTCGCGGCCCATCTGCCATCCGCGGACGGGCGCGATGACCTTCAGCTCGGGCGCGAGCGTCGCGATCGTCGCCTCGATGCGGACCTGGTCGTTGCCCTTGCCGGTGCAGCCGTGCGCGATCGTGTCGCACCCGGTCTGCCGCGCGATCTCGACGGCCCACTTGGCGATGAGCGGCCGGCCCAGCGCCGTGAACAGCGGGTAGCCGAGACCGTAGATCGCGTTGGCCTTGATGGCCGGGACGATGAAGTCGTTGGCGAACTCCTCCCGCGCGTCGATCACGTGCGTCTCGATCGCGCCGAGGTCCTTCGCCTTGCCCTCCACCACCTCGTAGTCCTCACCCGGCTGCCCGAGATTCACCGTGAGAGTGACGACCTCGGCCTCGTACTCATCCTGGATCCACTTGAGCATCACACTCGTGTCCAACCCACCTGAGTACAGGAGGCAGACGCGGCTCACCTCGTCGTGGTTGGCCTCGTAGGAGGCGATCGCCTGCGCGCGGACGCGCTCGGCCGCCTGGCCGGGCGGCGGGATGGTGTGGGCGGAGGTGCGAGGTGCGTCGGTCATACCTGGCTTTCGGCATCGAGGGCGGCGCTTGCAGCCGCCGGAGGGCTTCCGTGAGCTCGTCGTCGGAGACGATGAGCGGCGGCAGGAGGCGGATGGTCGTGGGGCCGGTCGCGTTGAGCACGAGCCGGTGCTCGAGCAGCGCGCGGCGCACGACCTCGGGTGCGTCGCCGGTCTCGAGCTCGATCGCGAGCATGAGCCCGAGTCCGCGGGCGGCGGTCACGCGCGGCAGCTCGGCCAGCTCGTCGAGCAGCCGCGCGCCGAGGTCCTGCACGCGCTCGTGGAGCTCCGGATCGAGCAGGACGTCGAGCGCCGCGAGCGCCGCCACGGCCACGACCGGGCCGCCGGGGAACGTCGAGCCGTGGTCGCCGGGCTGCAGCACGTCGGCGAGCCGCTCGCCGGTGATGAGCGCGCCGATCGGCAGGCCGCCGCCGAGCGCCTTGGCGGTCGTCAGCGCGTCGGGCACGACGCCGGAGGGCCCATAGGCCCAGGGGTGTCCGGTGCGCCCGAGCCCGCACTGGATCTCGTCGAAGATGAGCGCGGCGCCGACGGCGTCGCACGCCTCGCGCGCCGCGGCGAGCACCTCGTGGGGCAGCGGCCAGATGCCGCCCTCCCCCTGCACCGGCTCGATCAGGACCGCCGCCGTGCGCTCGTTCACCGCCGCGGTGATCGCCTCGGCCGTCGGCTCGACCGCGATGAACCCGGGCACGAGCGGCGCGAACGGCGCCTGCTTGGCCTCCTGCGGCGTGGCGCTCAGCGCGCCCATGGTCCGGCCGTGGAACGCGCGGTGCGCGACCACGATGTCGCCACCGCGCTTGGCCTTGCGGGCGAGCTTGAGCGCCGCCTCGACCGCCTCGGCGCCGGAGTTCGTGAAGAACACGCGACCGCCGAGCGAGCTCTCCGCCAGGCGGTCGGCCAGCCGCGCCATCGGCTCGGTGTAGAAGAGGTTGCCGACGTGGATGAGGCGGCCCGCCTGCTCCTGGATCGCCTTCACCACCGCCGGATGGCAGTGCCCGACGCTGGACACGGAGATCCCGGCCAGGAAGTCGAGGTACTCGTTGCCCTCGGCGTCCCACAGGCGCACGCCCTCGCCCCGGACGAACTCGACCGGGTAGCGCGCGTAGGTGGTCGCGAGGTGGGTGTCGTAGCTCGCCGTGCTCATGCCGCCGCCCTGATCTTGGTTCCCATGCCCGCGTCCGTGAACAGCTCCATGAGCATGGAGTGCGGGACGCGGCCGTCAACGATGTGCGCGTAGGTGACGCCGCCGTGGATCGCGTCCAGGCAGGCCTGCAGCTTGGGGCGCATGCCGCCGGCGATGCCCGGCAGCGCGGCGGTCACCTCGTCGGCGCCGGCCTCGGAGATGACCGAGGCCGGGTCGGACGGATCGCGCAGCCAGCCGGGGACGTCGGTGAGGAACATGACCTTGTAGGCGCGCAGGGCGCGGGCGACCGCGGCGGCCGCCTCGTCGGCGTTGACGTTGTAGGAGTTGCCCTCGCGGTCGGCGCCGACGGACGCCACGACCGGGATGTAGTCCTGCGCGATGTGCAGCAGGACGTCGACGTCGACGCGCTCGATCTTGCCGACGAAGCCGATGTCCTCGCCGCCGGGCGCGGTCTGGCGCGCGACGCGGAACAGCGACCCGTCGTCCCCGCACAGCCCCACGGCGGGCTGGCCGTGGCGGTTCAGGCGCAGGACGATGTCCTTGTTCACCTTCCCGACGAGCACCATCTTGGCCACCTCCACGGTCGCCTCGTCGCTCACCCGCAGCCCGCTGATGAACTCGACCGGCAGGCCGAGCTTGTTCATGTACGCGGTGATCTCCGGGCCGCCGCCGTGCACCACGACGGGACGCAGGCCGACGTACTTCAGGAGCACCACGTCGCGCGCGAAGTCCTCGCGCAGCGCCGGGTCCTCCATCGCCGCCCCGCCGTACTTGATGACCACCGTCTGGCCGGCGAACTCCCGCATGTACGGGAGCGCCTCCAGGAGCGTTCCTACGTCCCGGCCGTTCACGTTGTGTACTCCGCGTTGATCGTCACGTAGCCGTGGCCGAGGTCGGAGAAGAAGACCTCGGTCTCCGCTCCCTCGCCGGGCAGCCGCACCTCGTACTCCACCTCGTCGCGCGTGACGGCGGCGGCCAGCTCGCCGAGGTCGAAGCGCCCCGCGGCGCCACCCCGGCAGACCTGCACGCCCTCGATCGCGATGTCGAGCGGGAGCGACGTCGTGCTCGGCAGCGCCGCGCCGACCGCCTGCGCGATGCGCCCCCAGTTGGGGTCGCCGCCGTGCAGGGCCGTCTTGACGAGCGGCGAGTTCGCGACGGCCCGCGCGGCGCGCTCCGCGGCCACGCCGTCGCCGCCGCGCACCACGACGCGGCCGACGCGGCCGGCACCCTCGCCGTCGCGGACGATGAGCAGCGCGAGGTCGCGCAGCACGGCGTCGAGCGCCTCCCCGAAGCGCAGCTCGTCCTCGGACTCGGGAGCGACGGTCACGTCGCTCGCGCCCGAGCACTGCAGGATCACGGTGTCGTTCGTGGAGAGCTGGCCGTCGACGGAGATGCGCTCGAACGAGCGCTTCACGCAGACGCCGAGCAGGAGGTCGGCGGTCTCGGGCGACAGGACGGCGTCGGTCTGCACGAAGCACAGCATCGTCGCGAACCCCGGCTGGATCATGCCCGCGCCCTTGGCCTGGGCGGTGAGGCGCACCGTGCCGGACGGCAGCTGCACCTCGACGCACGCGCGCTTGGCGAACGCGTCGGTCGTGCGGATCGCGTCCGCGAAGTCCTCGGCGCCGTCGCGGCGCAGCTCGCCGTGGGCGCGCGCCAGGCCGCGGATCATCGCCTGGCCGTCGAGCTGCACGCCGATGACGCCGGTGGACGCGACGGCGACCTGGTCCTCGCGCACCCCGCCCACCATGCCCGCGGCGCCCTGCACGCGCGCGGCCTGCTCGAAGCCGAAGTTGCCGGTCGCGGCGTTCGCGTTGCCCGAGTTGGCGGCGATGGTGCGGATCGCGTCCAGGCGCGTGCGCTTGCGGCACAGCTCGACCGGAGCGGCGACGACGGACGAGGCGGTGAAGCGCGCCGCACTCGTGGTCTCCGGCTCGACGCTGATCATGAGGCCCAGATCGAGCCCCTCGGGCTTGAGCCCGGCGTGGACGCCGGAGGCGCGGAAGCCGCCCGGCAGGAGGCCGTCGTCGAGAGGCGTGACGTGCGGGTGCGTCGTGCTCCAGCGCGACGGCCCAGGTGCCGCGGTCACGCGGGGACCCCGGCGGGCTCCGCCACGGGGCCCAGGCCCTCGGTCTCCGGCCGGCCGAACATGAGGTTCAGCGACTGCACGGCCTGCGAGGACGTGCCCTTCCAGAGGTTGTCGATCGCCGCGAAGACGAAGACCTTGCCGGTCCGCGGCTCGGCGTGCACGTGGATGCGGCACAGGTTCGTCTCGCGCACGTCGCGCACGCCCGGCGGCCGGTCGGTCAGCTCGACGAACGGCTCGTCGGCGTACGCCGCGACGTAGCGCTCGAGCAGCTCCTGCTGGCTCAGCCGCCGCGTCGTCGTGACGTAGCAGGACAGCAGCTCGCCCTGGTCGAGCGGCAGGAGGTGCGGGACGAACGTCGCCGCGACGGGCATCCCGTACGCGCGCAGCTCCTGGTCGATCTCCGGGGAGTGGCGGTGCCCCGCGACCCCGTACGGCGAGACGTTCTCGTCGACGGAGACGAAGTGCGTGCGCTGGGTCGCGCCGCGCCCCGCGCCGGAGACGCCGGTCTTCGCGTCGATGACGACGTCGGCCACGAGACCCTCGCCGCCGAGCGGCGCGAGGCCGAGCAGCGCCGCCGTCGGGAAGCACCCGGGGCCGGCGACGATGTCGGCGTCGGCGATCTGCGCCCGGTAGCGCTCGGGGAGGCCGTACACGCCGGTGCCGAACAGCTCCGGCGCCTGGTGCTCGCCGTACCACTCGTCGTAGGTCGCCCGGTCGCGCAGGCGGAAGTCGGCGCTGAGGTCGACGACGCGCACGCCCCGCCGGCGCAGCTCGGCGACGACGGGCGACGCCGCGCCGTGGGGGTAGGCGACGATCGCCGCGTCCACGGCGGCGTGGCGGTCGAGGTCGAGCTCCTCGAGCACCATCGGCACGCGGTGGTGCGGATAGAGGTCGTCCAAGGGGACGCCGACGTCCGATCGCGAGGTGACGGCGGCGAGCTCGAAGTGCGGATGGCGGTGCAGGATGCGGGCGGCCAGCGCCCCCGCGTAGCCCGACCCGCCGGCGACCAGGACCGTCTCACCCACGCAGCTCACCTCCCAGCTCGTCGCGCAGCGCCGCGACGATCGCGTCGCGCACGGGCGCGACGTCCTCGTCGGTGAGCGTGCGGTCGGCGGCCCGGAAGGTGAGGGCGAACGCCAGCGACCGTCGCCCCTCGCCCGCCTGGGCGCCCGTGTACACGTCGAAGACCTCCGCCCCGGTCAGGAGCGCGCCGCCCGCCCCGCGGATGACCTCGGCCGCGCGCCCCGCGGGCACGTCCACCGGCAGGATCACGGCGAGGTCCTGACGCAGCGGCGGGTAGCTGACGACGTCCGCGTAGCCGGCCGGCTCGGGGACCGCGTCGATGACCTTGCCCAGGTCCAGCGCGAACGCCGCGACGGGCTGCTCGATGTCCCAGGTCGCGGCGACGAGCGGATGCACCTCGCCGACGAAGCCCAGGCGCACGTCGCCCGCGCGGACCTCGGCGCTGCGGCCGGGATGCAGGAAGGGCCACGACGCGGGCGCCACCGACCAGTCGACGCGCAGCGTGTCCAGGACGGCCGCGACGAGGGCGGATGCGGCGAAGATGTCGGCGGTCCCGGCGGCCGGGCCCCACGATCTCGGCGTCAGGCGCCCCGTGATCAGCGCGGCGAGCGCGTGGTGCTCGTCGGCCGGCTCCGTCTCGCTCGCGCGGTAGACGGCGGCGGACTCGAACAGGCCGAGGTCGCGGTGGCCGCGGGCCATGTTCGCGGCCGCGGCGTCCAGCAGCGAGCCGAGGATCGTCGGGCGCAGGATGGCCTGCGCCTCGCTCATCGGGTTCTCCACCTCGACGACGTCCCGGAGGGCGCTGTCCTGCGGGATGCGCAGGCGGTCGAGCAGCGCGCGCTCGGCGAAGCTCCAGCCCGCGATCTCGTAGAGGCCGCGGCCGACGAGGACGTCCTCCGCGCGCCGCCGGATCCGCTGGGCCGGCGTGAGCACGCCGATCGCGCCCTTGCGCGACGGCAGCGTCGCGGGGAGGTTCTCGTTGACGCCGTGCAGGCGCGCGATCTCCTCCACGAGATCCGCCTCGCGGGTGACGTCCTCGCGGCGCCAGTACGGCACCGTCACGTCGAGCCCGTCGTCCGCGTCGGCCACGCCGAAGCCGAGCGCCCGCAGGTGCTCGGACTGCTCCTCGCGCGGGATCGGGATGCCGAGGAGCCGCTCGACGCGCGCCTCGCGCAGCCGCAGGACCGCGGGCTCCGGTCCGGCGAAGCCGCCGACGTCGATCGTGCCCGGCAGCAGCCGCGCGCCCGCGTGCTCGACGAGCAGCGCGGAGGCGACCGCCTGCGCGTCCATGGTCTGCTCGGGCGCGAGGCCCTTCTCGTAGCGGGAGCTGGCCTCGGTGCGCAGGACGAGCTTGTTCGACGTCGCGTTGATCGACGGGCCGTGCCAGTTGGCGACCTCGAGGAGCACGCGCGTCGTCGTCTCGGAGACCTCGGAGCGGTCGCCGCCCATGATCCCGGCGATCGAGGTCGGGCCCTCGTCGTCGGCGATGAGGCAGTCGGCGGGGCCGAGCGTGCGGACCTGGTCGTCGAGCGTGACGACCTGCTCACCCTCCTGGGCGCGGCGCACGACGAGTCGCCCACCGGCGACGCGGTCGAGGTCGAACGCGTGCAGCGGCTGCCCGGTCAGCAGCATCACGTAGTTCGTGATGTCGACGACGTTGTTGATCGGCCGCTGTCCCGCCGCCGACAGGCGCGCCTTGAGCCACAGCGGCGACGGGCCGATCGTGACGTCCTCGAACACGCGCGCGGTGAACCGCGGGCAGAGGTCCGGCGACTGCACCTCGACCGTCACGGGCAGATCGCCGTCGGCCGAGCCCGGGTCGGTCGCCCAGGGCGGCTCGGAGAGCGGCGCGCCGGTGGCGGCGTGGACCTCGCGCGCGACGCCGTAGAGACCGAGCTCGTCCGGCCGGTTGGGCGTGGCCTCGAGGTCGAGCACCTCGGTCCCGAGCGGCAGGACCTCCTCCAGCGGCTGCCCCGGCCGCAGCCCGTCGGGCTCCAGGACCATGATCCCGGCGTGGTCGGCGCCGATCTCGAGCTCGTCCTCGGCGAGGATCATCCCCTCGGAGACCTGGCCGCGCAGCTTGGCCTTCTTGAGCTTGACCCCGCCCGGCATGATCGCGCCGGGCCGCGCGACGGCGACCGTCTGGCCGGCGGCGACGTTCGGCGCGCCGCACACGATGTGGGCGGGCTCGTCCTCGCCGACGTCGACGGTGCAGACCTTCAGGCGGTCGGCGTCGGGATGCTGCTCGGCGGTGAGCACGCGGCCGATGACGAAGCGGTCGTGCGCGCCCACGCCGCGCGTCGCGATCCCCGCGACCTCGGTCCCGGTCATCTCCAGGCGCTCGGCCAGCTGGGCGGTGGAGATGTCGGGCGAGCAGTGCTCGCGCAGCCATTCGACGGGGACGTGCATCAGCCGAACTGCTCCAGGACGCGGAGGTCGTTGTCGTACAGCAGCCGGAGGTCGGGGATGCCGTGCTTGAGCATGGCGATCCGCTCGATCCCCATGCCGAAGGCGAAGCCCGACAGGTGCTCGGCGTCGTAGCCGACGTGCCCGAAGACGTTGGGGTCGACCATGCCGGCGCCCAGGATCTCCAGCCAGCCGGTGTCCCTGCACACCGGACAGCGGGTGCCGGGCACGTGCACCATGAAGCAGGAGATGTCGACCTCGACGCTGGGCTCGGTGAAGGGGAAGAAGTGCGGGCGCAGCCGGATCTCGCGGTCGGGACCGAAGATCGCCCGCGCGAACGCCAGCAGCGTCCCCTTCAGGTCCGTGAGCGTGATGTCGGTGTCGACCGCGAGGCCCTCCACCTGGTGGAACTGCGGCGTGTGCGTCGCGTCGTTGTCGCGCCGGTAGGTGCGGCCCGGGATGACGACGTAGAGCGGCGGGTCCGACGCCGCCATCGCGCGGATCTGCATCGGCGACGTGTGGGTGCGCAGCACCGCGTCGTCGGCCGTGTAGAACGTGTCGGTCCGCGCCCGCGCGGGATGCGCCGGGCTGTGGTTCAGCGCGTCGAAGTTGTTGTAGACGCTCTCGACCTCCGGCCCCTCGAGCACCTGGAAGCCCAGGCCGAGGAAGACGTCCTCGATCTCCCGCCGCGTCTGGGTCAGCAGGTGCAGGCGCCCGACGGGCTGCGGCGGCGTGCCGGGCAGCGTGACGTCGACGCGGTCGCGCTCGAGGCGCTGCTCGAGCTCGGCCTCGGCGAGCCGCGCCTGGGTCTCCTCGATCGAGCGCGTGATCGCCTGGCGCGCCTCGTTGGCCGCGCGGCCGACGGCGCCGCGCTCCTCGGGCGGCAGCTCGGCGACGGTGCGCAGGAGGTTGGGCAGCTCCGCGCGCCGACCGAGCCACTGGACCCGCAGCTCCTCGAGGCGCTCCGTCGTCGCGGCCTCGGCGACCGCGGCCTCCGCCTGGGCCCGCAGATCGGCGATGTGGTCGAGCGTGCTCATCCGCGGGGCACCCTAGAGAACTCGTACAGGGCGACGGTCGCCGCCATCGCGGCGTTCAGCGAGTCGCCCGTGATCGGGATGTGCGCCGCCCGCGTGCACTGCGCGACCGTCTCGGCGTCGAGGCCGGTGCGCTCCGCGCCGACGACGATCGTCGCGTCCGACGGGCCCTGCAGCGCCTCGCCCTCGCGCATGACGAGCGCGACCGTCTCGCCGGGCAGGTCGGCGATCGCCGACGCGCGCGCGAGCGGCAGGGAGAAGATCGCGCCCATCGACGCCCGGACGGCCTTCGGGCCGTACGGGATCCGCGCAGCCGGGGCCGATCACGACGCTGCCGGCGCCGAAGGACAGCGCGGCGCGCAGCACGGTGCCGACGTTGCCCGGATCGCGCACGCCCCAGAGCGCCACGCAGCGCGGTCCGGCCGGCTGGGTGAAGCGCTGCTCGAAGACGCCGATCGTCCGTGTCCCCGACCCCAGCGCGGACGCGTCCGCGAGGAGCCCCGGCTCGACCTCCTCACCGTCGAGCCGGCTGCCCGCCGCCGCGAGCAGGTGCACCGGCCGCCAGCCGGCCGCGGTGGCCGCCCGCACGAGGTCCTCGCCCTCGGCCACGAACAGCCCCGTCCGCGCCCGCTCGCGCCGCGCGGCGAGCTTGCGGATCTCCTTGAGCTTGGGGTTGTGGGGGCTCGTGATGGTCATAAAAAAGGGCGCCGTCCCTGAGGGAGTCGGCGCCCGTGAGGTGCTCGGTGTGGCGGTCTCGGGATCAGGCCGCCGACGCCTCGCGGGCTGCGTCCACGAATCGGCGGAAGGTCTCGGGGTCGCGCACGGCGATGTCGGCGAGGACCTTGCGGTCCAGCTCGATGCCGGCGAGCGAGAGGCCGTGGATGAACGTCCCGTAGCTCATGCCGTTGAGGCGGGCTGCGGCGTTGATCCGGGTGATCCAGAGGCGGCGGAAGTCGCGCTTGCGGTTGCGGCGATCGCGGTACGCGTACGCGTCCGCCTTCATCAGCGCTTCCTTGGCGTGCTTGTAGTGGGCGTGCGCGTCGCCGCGGTAGCCCTTCGCCCGCTCGAGTGTCGCGCGGCGCTTCTTGCGTGCGTTGACGGAGCGCTTGACGCGGGTCACTTGGTCTTCGCTCCCAGCAGCTTCTTCACGCGCTTGGCGTCCTCGTCCGCGAGGATCACAGGACGGCCGAGGTGGCGCTTCCGCTTCGGTGACTTCTTCTCGAGAATGTGGCTCGTGAAGGCGTGGCGGGCCTTGACCTTGCCGCCGCCGGTCACCTTGAAGCGCTTCTTCGCGCCGGAGTGGGTCTTCATCTTGGGCATGACGAGCGGGTCAGGATAGCTGACCCGCTCGCCGCGCCACTCAGGTGGTGTCGGGAGTCGTGTCCGGCGTGGTGTCGGGCGTGCTCTCGATGTCGCCGGTGCCGTTGGTGGCGTCGCCGTTCAGGCTGACGCCCTCCTCGGCGACCGGCTCCCCGTCGGCATCGCCCTCCGCACCCTCTTCGTCCTCGCCGAGAGTGCCGGCGAGCACGGCCTTCGAGGGGCCGAGCATCATCGTCATGTTGCGACCGTCCTGCTGGGGACGCTGCTCCACCACCGCGAGCTCGGAGAGCTCGTCGGCCAGGCGGTCCAGGATCTCCTGCCCGCGCTCCGGATGCGTGACCTCGCGCCCGCGGAACATGATCGTGACCTTGACCTTGTCCTTGTGGCGGAGGAAGCGCTCGACGTGCCCCTTCTTGGTGGCGTAGTCGTGCGCCGCGATCTTCGGGCGGAACTTGATCTCGCGTATGACGATGTTCTGCTGGCGCTTGCGCGCCTGCTTCTGCTTCTGAGCCTGCTCGTACTTGTACTTCGAGTAGTCGAGCACCCGCACGACTGGCGGGCGGGCCTCAGCAGCGACCTCGACCAGGTCGAGATCGCGGTCTTGTGCGTAGCGAAGGGCCTCGTCGGTGCGCATGACACCGATCTGAGCTCCCTGCTCGTCGATAAGCCGCACCTCGGGGACTCGGATCCTGTCGTTGATCCGGGTCTGATCCCGCTCGGGCGGGCGCCGGTCGAAACGTCTCGGTACCGGCACTAGCGTTGGATGGCGTGCGTCAAGCCGATGGCGAGCACGCGTGCGTTTGAACGTGTGTCAACACGCATCAGTCTAACACCGAGTCAACGTCGGAGTGCGGCTTCGAGCCCGGCCTGGACGAACCGCGGGCCCCAGCCCTCCCGGACCTCGACCACGGAGCGCGCGCTGCGGGCCATCGCGTGGCGCCTCGGACCGATCGGATCCCTCGATCGCGAGGACCGAGCCGTCCTTCGCCAGCCAGACCAGATCGAGGGCGAAGCGCATGCCGAAGGTGTGCACCGAGCGGGTCCGCGGGAGCAGCAGCCCGTGCTCGCCCGGGAGGTCCTCCAGGGCGGCCAGTCCGCGCAGCCGGGCGAACGGCCCGGCGGCCACGTGGACGGTGAGCCCGTCCTCCAGGACGACGGCCGGCAGCGCGTCGAGACGACGCCGCCAGAGCCCGCTCCCGCCGGCCTCGGAGGTCAACCTTCCCGCCGCGCCACCCGGTCGGCGAGGCGGGCGACGAGGTCGGCCACCGGCTCGGATCCCTGATCGCCCTCGTGCCGTGCGCGGACGGAGACGGTGCCCTGCTCCGCCTCGCGGTCGCCCACCACGAGCATGAAGGGGACCTTGCGCAGCTCGGCCTCGCGGATCTTGCGCCCGACCGACTCCGCGCGGTCGTCGATCTCGGCCCGGAGCCCGGCGGCGTGCAGCGCGGCCAGCACGTCACGGCCGGCGTCGACGTGACGGTCGGCGATCGGGAGGACCGCGGCCTGCACCGGCGCCAGCCAGAGCGGGAACTCGCCGGCGTAGTGCTCGGTGAGGATCCCGATGAAGCGCTCGAAGGACCCCAGGAGCGCGCGGTGGATCATCACCGGGCGGTGCTCGGCGTCGTCCGCCCCGATGTAGTGGATGCCGAAGCGCTCGGGCATCGACTCGTCGTACTGCACCGTCCCGAGCTGCCACGACCGGCCGATCGAGTCGGTCATGTGCAGGTCGATCTTCGGGCCGTAGAAGGCGCCGTCGCCCTCGTTGACCTCGTACGCGAGCCCGCGCGCGTCGAGCGCCTGGGCGAGCGCGGCCTCCGCGCGGTCCCACATGTCGTCGGTGCCGATCCGCTTCTCGGGGCGCGTCGACAGCTCGAGCTTGGGCTCGAAGCCGAAGAGGTCGTAGATCGCGAAGCCGAACTCCAGGCAGCGGATGACCTCGTCCTGGACCTGCTCGGGCGTGCAGAAGATGTGCGCGTCGTCCTGCGTGATGTGGCGGACCCGCAGGAGCCCGTGCAGCGTGCCGCTCGGCTCGTGGCGGTGCACGAGGCCCTGCTCGGAGTACCGGACGGGCAGCTCGCGGTAGGAGCGGCGCTCGGCGGCGTAGAGCTGGATGTGCGCCGGGCAGTTCATGGGCTTGAGGCCCATGGGTCGCTCCTCGACCTCCGTGAAGTACATGTTGTCGCGGTACACGTCCCAGTGCCCGCTGGTCTTGAAGAGGTCGAGGTCGTAGAGGATCGGCGTCTTGACCTCGCGGTAGCCGCGCGCGGCGTTCTCCTCGCGCCAGACCTCGGTGAGGGCGTTCCACACCGCCATGCCCCGGGGCAGCCAGAACGGCGAGCCGGGGCTGAGCTCGGAGAACATGAACAGGCCCAGCTCGCGGCCGAGCTTGCGGTGGTCGCGGGCGCGGGCCTCCTCGAGGCGCTTGAGGTGCTCGTCGAGCTCGGCCTGCGTGAAGAAGGCGGTGCCGTAGACGCGCGTGAGCATCTGGCGGTTCGCGTCGCCCCGCCAGTACGCGCCCGCGACGCTCAGGAGCTTGAACGCGCCGATGCGGCCGGTGCCGGGCGCGTGCGGGCCGCGGCAGAGGTCCGTGAACGGGCCGTTGCGGTAGAGCGAGACCGTCTCGACGCCTTCGTTGGCGATGAGGTCCTCGACGAGCTCGACCTTGTACGGCTGGTCCTCGGCCCTGAAGCGCTCGAGCGCGACGTCGGTGGTCACGTCCTCGCGGAGGAAGGGCTCGTCCGCCTTGACGTGCTCGCGCATGCGCTCCTCGATGCGCGGGAGGTCGTCCTCCGACAGCGACACGCCGGGCGGGAACTCGAAGTCGTAGTAGAAGCCGCCGTCGATCGGCGGTCCGATGGAGATCTTCACCCCGGGATACAGCTCGAGGACCGCCGTGGCGAGCACGTGCGCCGCGTCGTGGCGGATGAGCTCGAGCGCGTCGTCGCCGTCGCGCTTCGTGAGGATCCGGATCTCCTGGTCCTCGCGCAGCGGCGCGGAGAGGTCGCGCAGGGCGCCGTTGTCGCGGACGGCGAGCGCCGCCCGGGCGAGGCCCGGGCCGATCGCGCCGGCGGCGTCGGCGCCGGTGGCGCCGTCGGGCAGCTCGAGCGTCGCTCCGTCGGGAAGGGTGACCTGCATCGTCAATGGAATCTAGTCGGACGACACGCTCGCGGCTCCAGAGATCCGCGAGGCGCGCGAGGCGATGGCTGGACGGCTTCGCGTCGGTCAGCGGGCGCGCGCCCCCGGTGAACGCGACCAGGGGCTCGCCGGCGAGGACGTCCTCCGGCTGGTCGGCCTGGGCCGCGCGCTCGCGCAGGCCCTCGAGCGGGAGCTCGCGGCTCGACGCGGCGATGATGACGTTGCCGCCCTCCCTGCCGCGCAGCAGTCGCCGCGGGGCGAGCACGACGCCGTGGCGGAACGCCGCCAGCAGCGTCGCGGCGCCGGCGCGGGCGAGCTCCAGCGGCGGGATGTCGATGACGTTGAGCACGCACAGCCCGCCGGGGCGCAGCACCCGGCGGACCTCCCGCGCGAACTCCACGGTCGTGAGGTGCGCGGGCACGAGCGGGCCGTCGAACGCATCGACGACGACCGCGTCGGCCGACCGCTCGGGCAGCGCGGCGAGCAGCTCCCTCCCGTCCCCCACGCGCACCCGCATCCGGGCCGACGTGCGCAGCCCGAGCGCGTCGCGGGCGACGTCGACGAGGCCGCCGTCGCGCTCGAACGTCACCGAGCGCGACCCCGGCCGCGTCGCGGACAGGTAGCGCGGCAGCGTGAAGCCGCCGCCGCCGACGTGGACCGCGTGCAGCGGCTCGCCGGGCGGCGCGTGCAGGTCGAGGAGGTCGCCGATCCGGCGGACGTAGGCGAAGTCCAGGCGCGTGAGGTCGTCGAGGTCGACGTAGGAGGACTCCTGGCCGTCGACGAGCAGCAGCCTGCCCCCGGGGTGGCGACGGTCGACGCGCACCTCGGCGCGCCCGAACTCCGTGTCCCGCGTCATCGCGTCCGGGTGGTTGGCGCGCCGCGCCGGACGGCCTTCGCGGCTGCGCTTCGAGGAGCGGCGGGCGCCGGCCATCGCGGGCAAACTAGCTTCCTGCGCATGGACACCGCCGCGCTGCGCGCCGAGTTCCCGGTCCTGGACCGGTTCACCTACCTGAACGCCGGCACCGCCGGTCCCTGGCCGCACGCGGCATCGGTCGCCCTGCGCGAGAGCGTCGAGGCGGGCGAGCGCGACGGCCGGCTCCTCGAGTGGTTCATGGGCGGCCGCGACCTCGGCGAGCGCCTGCGCGCCGCGTACGCCGCGCTCCTCGGCGCGCCGCCGGAGGAGGTCGCGCTCACGTCGTGCACGAGCGACGGCATCGCGCGCGTCCTGGGCGGGCTCGAGCTCGCCCCCGGCGACGAGATCATCACCTCCGAGGGCGAGCACCCCGGGCTGCTCGGCCCGCTGGCCGCCGCGATCGCGCAGCGCGGGGTGACGGTCCGCGAGGTGCCGTTCGCGCGCGTCGCCGACGAGGTCGGACCCGCGACGCGGCTCGTCGCCTGCTCGCACGTGCACTGGGCGACCGGCGAGGTCGCGCCCACGGCGCTCGCGGACCTCGACGTCCCGGTCCTGCTCGACGGCGCGCAGGGCATCGGCGCGGTGCCCGTCCGGGTGCGCGAGCTGGGCTGCGCGTTCTACGCGGGGTCGGGGCAGAAGTGGATGTGCGGGCCCGTCGGCACGGGGATGCTGTGGGTCGATCCGGCGTGGCAGGAGCGCGTCGTCCAGCGCGGGCCCACCTACCTGAACCTCGACGCCCCGAACGCCGGCCTCGCCGCGGGGCTGCAGCCCGATGCGCGCCGGTACGACACGCCGTCGCTCGGGACCGAGCGGGTCGCAGCGGCGCTCGCGTCGCACGACGTCCTCGCCGCCGCGGGCTGGGATGCGGTGCACGCGCGCGCGGCCGGCCTGGCCGCGACGCTGGCGACGGCGCTCGCCGACGCCGGGCACGAGGTCCTCCCGCGCGGGAACACGACGCTCGTCACCTGGCGCGCCGACGATCCCGTCGCCGGGCGCGAGCGCGCCACGGAGCGCGGCATCCTCATCCGCGACATCCCCAACCAGCCGTGGCTGCGCGCCTCCACGGGCGCCTGGAACGACGAGAACGACCTGCAGCAGCTCCTCGACGCGCTATAACCGAAGCGGATGCGCTCGACCGCTGCCGCCGGGCCGCGGCCGAGCGCCCGCGCCGACGCGTAGCCCTCGCCGCGCAGCCCGGCGCCGGACCGCAGTCGCCGCCGCAGCACCTGCCAGGAGCGCTCGTGGCGCGCCATCCCGCGCGACGACACGGGCCGCCTGCCCCGCGCCCGCTGGGCGGCCTGCGCCTGCGCGGGATCGACGTCGAGGAACAGCGCGTGGCACGGCCGCCCGGCCCGCGACGCCAGCCGTGCGAGCGCGCGCCGCACGCGCGGCCGGGTCCCGGTCTCGTGGACGACGACCGCCGGGCCGGCGCCCGAGACGGCGCGCACGACCCGGACCAGATGCCCGGCGTGCACGAGCGGGCGCACCAGCGTCTCCCACCGCCCGCGGACACCCAGGTCGCGCAGGCGGCGGCGGACGTCGTCGGAGTCGAGCACGACCACGTCGGGCCCCGTCGCGGTGCGCCGCAGGAACGTCGTCTTGCCGGATCCGGGCAGCCCGGCGACGAGGAGGACGGCCCCGGCTTCGTAGACCAGCTCGCGCTGCACCCCGCCCACGATGGCGGGCGTTCCTGAACGGAACCTAGGAGGCCTCTGCGTCGTCGAGCTCGAGGAACTCCGGCGCGATCCAGACGGTCCAGCCGCGGACCTGGTCGGCGTCCGTCTCCTCGTGCACCCGGATCAGCCCGCAGTCGCGCAGCCGCCGCATGGCCTCGCGCAGGTCGCCCTGGCCGATGTCCCAGGACGACCACTCGAGCGTGGCGCGCAGGTCGTCGCCCATGTGCAGCAGCGCCTGGACGAGGACGCGGAGGTCGTCGTCGCGGATGGCGGGGTCGAGGCTCACCGCGTGGATGAGCGTCTCTCGGATCGCGCGCAGCGCGGGAGTACCGGGAGCGGGCATGAACGATCCATCGTCGCAGCCCGCGCGCGTGATCGACCGCAATTGGGCGGATGGACGATGTCCGCGGGCATAGGCTCCGGCGATGGACCTGACGGCCGTCAGCGGGGCGCGGCTGGCCGACGACCTCCGCGTGCTCGGCGTGCGGCCCGGCGGCGTGCTCATGGTGCACACGCGGATGAGCGCACTGGGGTGGGTGATCGGCGGCACCGAGACGATCGTGCGCGCGCTGCTCGAGGTCCTGGGCCCGGACGGCACGCTCGTCGTCTACGCGTCGTGGCAGGAGCACGTGTACCGCGCCGAGGACCGTCCGGCGGAGCACCGCGAGGCCTACGCCGCCGCCCCGCCGGCGTTCGATCCGGCGACGGGCGAGGTGGACCGCGACTACGGCCGGCTGCCCGAGCGCGTGCGCACGTGGCCCGGGGCGCTGCGCAGCGCCCACCCGGAGGCGAGCGTCGCGGCGATCGGCGCGCGCGCCGCCTGGATCACCGGCGAGCACCCCGACGACGACGGCTACGGCGCGCGCAGCCCGTTCGCGCGCCTCGTGGAGGCCGACGGGCAGGTGCTCATGCTCGGCGCACCGCTCGACACCGTCACGCTCCTGCACCATGCGGAGGCCGTGGCACGCGTTCCCGGCAAGCGGACGGTGACCTACCGGGTGACGCTCGCCGGGGACGGCGGCCTGCGCGAGCGCACCTACACGGACATCGACACGTCGCTCGGCGCCTTCCCCTACGACACGCTCGGTCTCGAGGAGGACGAGTTCGCCGTCATCGCACGCGCGGCGCTCGACGCCGGCATCGGGGTGCGCGGGACCGTCGGCGACGGGGAGTCGCACCTCTTCCCCGCCCCCGCGCTGACGGCGTTCGCGGTCGCGTGGATGGAAGAGCGCTTCGCGTGACCCGGCGGGGTCTTCCCGCGGTCCTCGCGGCCGCGCTCCTCGCCGTGCTCGCACCGGGCGCCCGAGCGGCATGGACCGCGCCGGAGACGGCGACGGGCGCCGGCGTCGCGGCGTCGCCCTCGGTGGACGTCGACGCGGCCGGTCGCCTCGCGCTGTCCTACACGCGACGGCGCGACGGGCGCACGCGCGTCGAGCTGCGCCGCGGGTCGCTGCGCAGCGGCCTGCACGGAGCGCCGGTGCTCCTGGACCGCGACGCGGACCGGCCGGCGACGACGAGCGTGAAGCTCGACGGCGCCAACGGCCAGACCCTGACCGCCTGGGACGAGGGCGTGCCGCTCTCGTCGTCCGCGGTCCTCAGTCGGCGCGACGGCACCCCGCTCGTGCCGCTCGGTCCGTTCGCCACCGCCGTCGCGCCGTACGCGATCCGTGCGTCCGACGGCTCGCTGCGCCTCGTGCTCCACGGCAGCTCGGGCCTCGGCGTCCTGCGCCCGCAGGGGGAGCGACTCGACCTGCCCGCCGCGGGTCGCGACGCCCGCGTCGCGATCACGCCGCGCGGCGAGGTGATCGCCGCGTGGACGGACAACGGCCGCCTGCGGATCGCCGCCGCGCCGCCCGAGGGGACGTTCGGCGCGCCGGTCACGGTCCCGACGACCGGCAGCCCGAGCATGCCGCGACTCGCGGCCGGCCCGGACGACCGCGTGCTCGTCGCGTGGCTGGACCGCACGGCGGCCGGGACGGGCGTGCAGGCCGTCTCGCGATCGCCGGAGGGGACGCTCGGCCCGCCGGTCGCGCTCGCCCGCGCGACCGAGGACGCACGCGCGCCGGCCCTCGTCGCGGCAGCGAACGGCGAGCCCCTGCTCGCCTACGTCGACGGCGGCGGCGTCCTCCGCCTGCGGCGCATGCGACCGGACGGCACGCCCATCGGCCCCGCCGCGCGGATCAGCGGCAGCACGGAGCGCACGAACGGCGCGGCGCTGGCGGTCACGCCGTCCGCCACGCAGGTCGTGTGGTCGACGGCGACGTCGGTGCGCGCGCGCAGGATCGCCTCCGGAGGCGCGCGCGGCCGGGTCCAGGTCCTCGCGCCCGCAGGGGCCGACGACGCGGAGGTCCCGGTCGCTGCGGGCGGCAGCACGGGCGGCGCCGCCGCCGCCTGGGTGGCGGGCGGGCGGGTCCGGCTCGTCCGCGAGCGCGGCTGAGCTAGCGTACGTCGCTGGTTTGCCCGATGAGCACTGAGACGAGTTACTGGCGACGCGCTGGATCTAGGCCAGCTGGTTGGCCGTGCTCGGCGAGAAGGTCGGTGATCTCGCTGTCCAGCGTGGCGATCCGCTGGTTGTGGTTGTAGATGTAGTACTGTGAGTTCGTGGATACAGCGAGTGGGCGATGCGATGAGCGAGGCTGTCACCGAGATCGATGTGCTTGAGGTGGCGCAGCACCTGCTGGCGGTCGCAGCGCAGCACAGCGGCGTCGGCGACAGGGTCGTGCTGGTATATGGGCGAGAAGTCGTGTTGGTTTGCGTGCGGTCGGGGATGAAGCGATGGCGCTGCAGCTGGAGAGTCCGAGCTGCGGACGAGCTCGGGTTGATGGGAGGGCTGAGATGCTCTCGGTCGGTGAGGACAACCTCGGCGATCGAGATGCGTCGCCTGCGTCGCTCTGTCTGGGCCTCGGCGGTGGCGTTCGCGATGCGGGAGCGTCGCCCAGCTCGCGCAGCGCGTCGATCAGGTGCTCGGGCTCGTCGCCCTTGCGGAGGTACAGGTCCGGCTCGCCCCGCACGAACTGCTTGGCGGCATGAGGCTCGTGCCCGCTGTAGACGACGACCTTCGCGCCCGGCGCGACCTGCCGCACGTGATCGACCGCGAGCTCGTCGTCCCCGGCGGCCATCGTGTCGAGCAGGACGACGTCCGCCCGCGCGTCGCGCAGGGCGGCCATCGCCTCTGCGCGATCGTGCGCGACGCCGACCAGGTCGAGATCATCGGCCTCCTCGAGCCAGAAGCCGACCACGGCACCGAACGAATGGGAGTCGTCGCAAAGGAAGATGCGCATGACAACCCAGGAGGGTAGTACGGATGGGTTCGGTCAGGATCCGGACATCGCAGAGAAGCCCTCGCGCCAGGTCGGCCAGGCCGGGCTCCAGTCGAGGACGGCGCGCGCCTTGGCGTTCGACGCTCCGCGGATCTCGCACATCATCGACACGATGTGCTCGCCCATGAGCCGCCCCACGAACCGCGGGACGTGCCGGGGCGGGCGCGCGCCGATCGTGGAGGCGAGGGCCGGCAGCCACTCGCGCACCGGCGCCGGCTCGTCGTCGACCACGTTGAAGATCTCCCCGGGCGTCCAGCGCTCCAGGGCGGTCACCGTGGCGCCGGCGGCATCGTCGATGTGCACGAACGACCACACGCCGCCGCCGTCGCCGACGACCGGGAACTTGCGCGCCAGGACCGTGTCCCACTGCTCGCCGCCCGGCGCGAGCCCGGTCCCCGGGCCGTAGAACCCGCCGTAGCGCAGCACGACACCGCCGGCCGCGGTGACCGTGGACTCGACGTGACGGATCGCGTCGAGGGTCGTGCGCATCTGCGCCGGCGGGGCGGGGTCGAGCGGGTCGTCCTCGGTCTTGACCGGCCCGCCCGTGCGCGCGTAGGGCCACCCGGCATAGCTCTGCGCGACGAAGCGCTCCACGCCGGCCGCCTTCGCCGCCGCGAGCAGGTTGTCGGTGCCCTCCGTGCGCAGGCGGTTCGTCGCCGCGAACGAGCGCTCGATGTGACGCAGGTCGGAGAGCTCCCCGAGCGCGGTCATCTCGTGCACGATCGCGTCGGGACGTGCGGCGGCGACCGCGGCGATGACGGCGTCGCGGTCGAGCCCGTCGACGATGACCGGGGTGACGCCGAGCGCGCGCAGCGCGTCGGCCTTCTCCGGGCTGCGCGTCGTGCCGGTCACGCTGTGGCCGCGCTCGAGGAGCCTCGGGATGAGGGCACGGCCGACGGCGCCGGTGGCGCCCGCGAGGAAGATGTTCGTGGTGGTGGTCATGGCACCCCGACGAACGACCCGCCCCGGGTGTGACAGGTGAGCTCGCTCGACGAGCAGCGGGCCCTGTCGTTCGCGGTCGCCTACCGCATGCTCGGCAGCGTCGCGGAGGCCGAGGACGTCGTGCAGGAGGCGCTGCTGCGCCTGCACCAGGCCGACGACGTGGCCAACCCCGACGCGTTCCTCACGACGGTGACGACCCGGCTGGCGATCGACGTGCTGCGCTCGGCGCGGGTGAAGCGCGAGGCCTACGTCGGCTCGTGGCTGCCGGAGCCGCTCGTCGAGGACGACGCCGCCGGGATCGTCGAGACGGACGAGACGGTGTCGCTCGCGTTCCTCGTCGCGCTCGAGCGCCTCACCCCGGACGAGCGCGCCGTGCTCGTGCTGCGCGAGGCGTTCGACTACGGGTTCGACGAGATCGCCGACGTCGTCGGCAAGGACCCGGCCAACTGCCGCCAGATCCTCAGCCGCGCCCGCAGGCGCGTGGCCGACGACCGCCGGCGCTTCGATCCCGACCCCGACGAGGGCCGCGCGCTCGCGCTGCGCTTCCTGGAGGCGGCCCGCGAGGGCGACATGGACCGGCTCGTCGCGATGCTGGCCCCGGACGCGGTGCTCGTCGGCGACGGCGGCGGCAAGGCCCGGTCGATCGGCGTGCCGATGGTCGGTGCCGCGCAGGTCGGCCGCGCGCTGGCGACCTTCTACCGGATGGGCGAGGACTGGGGCGTGACGCTGCGACCCGCCGTCGTCAACGGCGGGCCCGGCTTCCGCTCCTTCGACGGCGAGGGCCGGCTGGTCAACGTCGTCGGCTTCGAGATCCAGGGCGGCGTCATCACCCGCGTGCACTCGATGCTGAACCCCGACAAGCTCGGCCACCTCGGCCCGCTGTCGGACATCGGGCTCAGGCCCGGGCAGCGTCCGGCTGGCGCTTGATGAGCCGGTACACGTGCGCACGCAGGTGCGCGAAGTCGGGCAGCTCCTTCGTGTCCACCTGATCGCGCGGCCGCGGGAGCCCGACGTCGATGATCTCGCGCACCTCGGTGGGCGACGGCGAGAGGACGACGATGCGGTCGGCGAGGTAGACCGACTCGTCGATGTCGTGCGTCACGAACAGGATCGTCATCTCGTAGCGGTCGCGGACCTCGAGGATGAGGTCCTCGAGATCGCCGCGGGTCTGCGCGTCGACGGAGGCGAACGGCTCGTCCATGAGCAGGATCTCGGGCTGGTAGGCCAGCGCCCGTGCGATGGCGACGCGCTGCTGCATCCCACCCGAGAGCTCCCACGGGTAGCGGTCCAGGGCGTGCTCGAGGCCGACCGCGCCGACGGACTCCTCGACGAGCCGCGCCCGCTCGTCCTTCGCGAGCTTCTTGTGCCGCAGCGGCAGCGCGACGTTGCCGCGCACCGACATCCACGGCAGCAGCGAGCGGCTGTACTCCTGGAAGACGAGCGCCATCTCCGGCGGCGGGCCGTCCACGGGGCGGTCGCGCAGCCGAACCTCGCCGGCAGAGGGCGCGAGCAGGCCGGACATGCACTTCAGCAGCGTCGTCTTGCCGCAACCCGACGGCCCGACGACGCACACGAACTCGCGCTCGGCGAGCTCGAACGACACGTCGCCGATGGCGTGCGTGGCGTCGTCGCCCTCGCCGTACGTCTTGCCCAGGTTCTCGATCGTCAGCATCGGTCTCCTCGTCAGCTCAGGGCGCTCGCCTTCGCGCCGCGGTGCCACGCGAGCACGCGGCGCTCGACGATCACGAAGATCAGGTTCAGGAGGTAGCCCAGGATCCCGAGCAGCAGGATGCCCGACCACATCTCCGGGATCGCGAACGAGCGCTGCGACTGCAGCACGAAGAACCCGATCCCGTTCGTGGACGCCACCATCTCGCTGATGACCATGAGGATCACCGCGAGCGACAGGCTGAGCCGCATCCCCGCGAAGATCTGCGGGCTCGCGGCGGGCAGCGTCATCCGCAGCAGCCGGTCGCGGCCCGACACGCCGTAGACGCGTGCGATGTCGCGCAGCGTCGGCTCGATGCCGTTGATCCCGTCGATGGTGTTCAGCAGCACCGGCCAGATGCAGACGAACGCGATGATGAAGATCTTCATGTCGTCGCCGACGCCGATCACGACGATCGCGAACGGCAGCAGGGCCGGCGGCGGGATCGAGCGCAGGAACTCCACGATCGGCGACACGGCGCGGCGCAGCGTGGGCGACGTGCCGAGCGCCGTGCCGATCGCCACCCCGAGCACGACCGCGACGGCGTAGCCGATCGCCATCCGGCGCAGGCTGGGCCACACGTCGCTGCCGAAGCGCTCGAACACCCAGGTCTCGCCGAACTTGTCCAGGACGTCGGACATCGGCGGGTAGTAGAAGGTCTCGCTCTGAGCGGTCCAGGCCCACAGCACCGCCACGAGGACGACGGGGACGACGATCTCCACGGCGAGCTCCGCCAGGCGCCGCGTCCGCGGACTCACAGGACCACCTCCCGCTGCGAAGGATGCCAGCGCAGCACGCGCCGCTCGGCCCGCATCGCGACGATGTTCAGGATCCAGCCCAGGAGACCGGTGGTAAGGATGAGCGCGTACATCACCTCGACGTTGCCGCCGGAGCGCGCCGCGTTGATCTCGCGGCCCAGCCCGGCCGAACCGATCACGAGCTCCGCGGTCACCACGAGGATGAGCGCGACCGCCGAGGAGATCCGCACGCCCGTGGCGATGTAGGGCACCGCCGCGGGCAGCGTGATGTGCCGCAGGCGCGCAAGGCGCCCGAGGCCGAACGACCGCGCCGTGTCCGTCGCCACCGGGTCGACGTCCTGCACGCCGTAGATCGTCTGGATGAGCAGCGGCCAGAACGCCGCGAACGCCGCCAGGAACACCTTGCTCTGCAGCCCCGTCCCGTAGACGAGGACCGCGAGCGGGATGAGCGCGACCGACGGGATCGGCCGCAGGAACTCGATCGGGACGCGGAACGCGCGGAACGCCCACCGGCTCGAGCCGAGCAGGATCCCGATCGGGATGGCGAGCACCATCGCGATCCCGAGCCCGAGGACCCAGCCCTCGAGCGTCCGGCCGACCGCCGTCCAGAAGGCCGACTCGGCGACCTGGTTGCCCAGCTCGCCGACGGTCGCCGTCATCGTCGGGATGTTGCGCTCCGAGATGACGCCCGCACGGACGACCAGCTCCCATAGGAGGAGCACCACGGCGACCGCGACCAGCGGCGCGACCCATCCTGCTCTGCGCACAGTCAGTTGGTCTCCGCCCCCTTCCAGATGAGCTCGTCCATCGAGGGCGCCTTCTCCACCACGCCGTACTTCACGGCGTAGTTGCCGAGCTCGGTGACCTTGGCGGTGTCGATCGGCACCGGCCACAGCGGCAGCCTGATCTTCTCCGCCACGTCGGCGGGGATCTTCGTGAACGTCGGGATCGTGGCCCGCGCTGCGTCGGGGTTCTGCGTCGCGTACTCCATGCTCTTGTTGATCGCGCGCGTGAAGCCGTCGACGACGTCCTCGTCCTCGGCGAGCTGCTTCTTCGCCACCGAGTACGTGCCGTTCGGGTAGTTGGGCCCGAGCGTCGTCAGCGGCGCCTCGATCTCCCGGCCGCCCTCGGAGAGGACGGACGTCAGGAACGGCTCCGGCGCCCAGATCGCGTCGACCCGGTCCGCCTCGAGCGCGGCGGGCATCTCGGGGAACGGCACCTCGAGCAGCTTGATGCTGTCCGGGTCGACCCCGCGCTTATCGAGCGCCGCCTTGACGTCGACCTCGCCCACGCCCTTCAGCGCGTTCACCGCGATCGTCTTGCCCGCGAGGTCGCCGACCTCCTTGATCGGGCTGTCCTTGCCGACGACGATGACGGTCCACTCGTCCTTCGCGGTCTTCGCGCCGGTGTCGCTGCTCGCCACGACCTGCAGCGGCAGGCCCTTGGAGACGGCGGCCATCATCGGGACGAAGCCCAGGAAGCCGAACTGCAGGTCGCCGGACACCATCGCAGTCACGATCTCGTTGCCGCTCTGGGCCGGGACGGGCTCGACCTCGATGCCCTCCTCCTTGAAGAAGCCCTGCTTCATCCCGACGTAGAGCGGCGCGACGTTGGAGATCGGCAGCACGCCGACCTTGACCTTCGTGACCTCCGCGCCGCCTCCGGCGGCATCGCTGCCGCCCTCGTCGTCCCCGCCGCACGCGCCGAACGCAAGCGCAAGCGCGGCCACAGACGCGGTGACCACCAGCCTCAGCCAAGACATGTACCCCTCCTCAACGGCTCTCTCCTGCACGCGCTCCCACACGCATGCTCGGGCAGCCCTGACCCACCTCGCCCGTGGACACGTCCTATCCGCCGGGCAGGCGAAAGATGCACGCTCAGGCGAGACCGGTGGCGTAGGCCGGCGCGACGAGTGTCGGGAACCGCAGCTAGGCGGCGACCGGCGTGAGCAGCCGGTGGGGCTCGCGCAGCGCGCGGCTGATCGCGTCGCGCCGGATCACCGACGGGACGCCCGGGCCGGGACGGGTCTCGACGTCGTCCGGTGCCGGCTCGATGCCGCACGACGGGCAGGTGCCGTCGTGCGCCAGGTCCGTGCCGCACGTCGCGTGCGCGAAGAGCCGGACCGGGCCGTCGGCGACGAGGTGGCGCTCGCCCCACTGCATGAGGCCGTGGACGACGGGCCACAGCTCCGTGCCGCTCTCCGTGAGCAGGAACTCGTCGCGCCCCGGCCCGTAGGGCCGCCGCTCGACGATCCCGGTCTCGACGAGACGGGTGAGGCGCGCGCTCAGCACGGCGCGCGGGATGTCGAGGTGGACCTGGAGGTCCGAGAAGCGGCGGACGCCGAAGAAGAGGTCGCGCAGGATGAGCAGCGTCCAGCGCTCGCCGACGGCCTCGAGCGACCGCGCGAGCGCGCACGCCTGGCCGTCGTAGTCCCGCGGGAGCGCCACGACGCCACCGTACCAGCTTCGGTTCAGTGAATGAACCGCCTGTGCTAGCGTCGCCCGATGCCCGTCACGGCGCGCCCCTGGTACAGGAGGCCGAACGCGATCGTCGTCGCGGGCTGCCTCATCGCGATCATCACCTTCGGCGTCCGGACGAGCTTCGGGCTCTTCACCGATCCGCTCACCGAGGCGCGCGGCTTCGACCGTGAGGCGTTCGCGCTCGCGATCGCCTTCCAGAACCTCCTGTGGGGCCTCGGCCAGCCGTTCGCCGGCGCGATCGCCGACCGCTGGGGCGCCGGCCGCGTCCTCGCGGTGGGCGGGCTCGTCTACGCCGGCGGCGTCGCCCTCATGGCCCAGAGCACCTCCCCGGGCGTCCTCACGCTCACCGGCGGCGTGCTCGTCGGCCTCGGCGTCGCGGGTGGCTCGTTCACGATCGTCATCGCAGCCTTCGCGCGCCTCGTGAGCCCCGACCGGCGCTCCTGGGCGATGGGCCTCGCCACCGCCGCGGGCTCGATGGGCCAGTTCCTCTTCGCGCCGCTCGGGCAGAGCTTCATCTCCGCCTACGGCCCCGTGACCGCCCTCATGCTGCTGTCGTGCACGTTGCTGCTCGTCCCGATCCTCGCCACCGCGCTGACGGGCAAGGGCGACGACGAGGACACCGGCGAGGAGGACCTCTCCACCCGCCAGGCGCTGCGCGCGGCGGTGACGCACCCCAGCTACCTGCTGCTGACCTGCGGGTTCTTCGTGTGCGGCTTCCACATCGCGTTCATCTCCGTGCACCTCCCGCCGTACCTCAGCGACCAGGGGTTCTCGAAGGGCCTGGCCGCCTGGGCCCTGTCGCTCATCGGGCTCTTCAACGTCATCGGCGCGTACACGTCGGGCATCCTGGGCGGCAACCACCCGCGGCGGCTGCTGCTCAGCGGCATCTACCTCGGGCGCGGTCTGGCCTTCGCGATGTTCCTCGTGCTGCCGATCAGCACCGCGTCGGTGCTCGTGTTCTCCGCGCTCATCGGCCTGCTGTGGCTGTCCACCGTGCCGCTCACGTCCGGCCTCGTCGCCCTCATGTTCGGCACGCGCCACATCGGCATGCTCTTCGGCGTGGTGTTCCTCTCGCACCAGATCGGCGCGTTCCTCGGAGCGCTGCTGGGCGGGACGGTCTATGAGAGCACCGGCAGCTACGACACCATGTGGGTGCTGTGCATCCTGCTGAGCGTGTTCGCGGCGATCGTCCACCTCCCGATCCGGGAGCAGAGGGCGACGGTGGCCGTCGCCCCCGGCGCGGCATGACGGGGCGCCGCGTGCGCGAGGTCCTCATCGGGCTCGTCCTGGCGGCCGTGTCGTTCCTCGGCGTCCTCTACCAGGTGAACGAGTCGGCGGCGGCCAAGGGCGAGGACGGCGGGGTGCCGCGGCTCATCTGCCCGTTGCATTGATCCAATACCGCGATATGGATACACTTGGCGCTCCTGCTGACGAGGAGAGGACGTCGGGATGGGACGCAGAACGCATCTGGTCGGTGCGTGGCCCGGTCGCGGGCCCGAGCACGCGATGGATCAGGCCCTCAGCCGCCTGGCCCCGCACCTGGATCGCCTGAGCGACGGGGAGACGGGCGACCGGCATCTCTGGTGCACGCCGGTCATCGAGAAGCTCCGGGCGAACCCGGACGTCGAGATGCTGCAGGACGGGGACTGGAGCGACTACGACAACGTCGCGAAGTGGAGAGTCCGTGACGGCGCGACGCTCGACGCGGCGAACCTGCGGATGCACTACGCGCTGGCGTTCCGCAACAGCTACCCATCCTTCAAGTTCCTGCGCGAGAGCTACGGCAGGCCGGACCTGCGCTTCCAGGTCGGCATCGTCGCCCCCATCGACCTCGCCATCTACGCGTTCGGCGAGGCCGCGTTCGGCGACCCGTCGATCCTCGAGGCCTGGCAGGTCTCGACGGTCCGCGACATCGCCGAGATCCAGGCCGAGGCGGGCGACGACGTCGTGTTCCAGATCGAGACGGTCGTCGCGCTCATCGCGATCGCGCAGGCCGACGACGAGGCGCAGCCGGCCGTCGCGGGCCAGATGGCCGAGACGATGCTCGACACGATCCGGCGCTCACCCGCCGGCGCGCGCTTCGGGATCCATCTGTGCCTCGGCGACTTCCACCACACCGCCTACGGCGAGATGCGCGACGTCCGCCCGCTCGTGCTGCTCGCGAACGCGATCGCGGCCGGGTTCCCCGAGGACAAGGTCCTCGAGTACGTCCACGCGCCGTTCGCCGCGGCGAAGGAGCCGCCGATCGCGGCGGAGTCCTTCTACGAGCCGCTGCGCGACCTGGACCTGCCCGACGACACCCGGTTCATCGCAGGGTTCCTGCACGAGTCGCTGGACACCGAGGCCCATCGCGACCTCCTCGCGCGCATCGAGCGTCTGTCGGGCCGCGAGGTCGACGTGGCGGCGGCGTGCGGGCTCGGGCGCCGCGAGAGCGACGAGGAGGCGTTCGAGCAGATGCGCGAGACCGCGGCGCTGCTGCAGGAGCCGGCGACGGCCTGAGTCAGAAGCGCCAGCGCACGCGCCGGTCGCCCTTCGTGGCGACGTAGGCGTCCGAGGAGCCCCGCAGGTCGCCGGTCACGCGCCAGCCGTTCCAGGTGAACCGCCGGACCGGCCCGTTCGCCACCGGCAGACCGAGCGCCCTGCGGTGGGCTCCCCGCGCCACCCGCCGCGCGGTCGTGCAGGTCACGCCGGTGGCGGTGATGCGGGTCAGGTCCACGCCCTCGTAGCGGGTGCCTGGATACGGGTTGGCGACGTCCGCGCAGGACTTCGCGGAGGCGCTCGCCGGAGCGGCGAGCGCGGCGAGGAGGACGAGCGTGCCGAGGACCCTGCGCACCGCGGGAGCGTAGCTAGGGCCGCTCCGCGACGATCTCCAGCCAGTCGACCAGCAGGCGGTTGACCTCGTCCGGACGCTCCTGCTGGATCCAGTGCCCCGCGCCGTCCAGGACGTGGGATCCGGCGAGGCCGGGGAGCGTCGTGCCGAACGCCTCGATCGCGCCGCCCATCCATCCCAGGGTCGGATCGCGCTCGCCGGCGACGAAGATCGACGGCTGCGCGATCGGCGCGCCGTCCCACGCGGCGAGGTCCTCCCAGTCGCGGTCCATGTTGCGGTAGCGGTTCAGCGCGCCGGTGAAGCCCGTCCGCTCGAACTCGCCCGCGTACACGTCGAGGTCGTCCTCGGACAGCCAGGCCGGCAGCGGCCCCGGGTCGGGGAAGCGGTCGCGCAGCCTCCCGCCCTCCGCGACGAACGACACGCTGCCCCCGTCGGGCGGCGGCTCGGCCTCGCCGGACAGCGCCGCGTAGAAGCCCGCGAGCCAGCCGCGGACGTCGGGCTCGATCTCGGCCTCCGCGCGCCCCGGCTCCTGGAAGTAGCTCACGTAGAACTCCTCCGGCCCGCCGATGCGCGCGAAGATCTCGGTGGGTCGCGGGCCGCCCCGCGGTGCGTAGGGCACGCTGAGCATCCCGACGGCGCGGACGAGATCCGGGTGCGCGAGCGCGCTCGTCGTCGCGATGCCCGACCCCCAGTCGTGGCCGACCACGACCGCGCCGTCGGCACCGAGCGCCGTGATCACGCCGGCGATGTCCTCGGCGAGGTCGAGGAGCCGGTACGCGTCGAGCGCGAGCGGCTTGGACGAGCGCCCGTAGCCGCGTGCGTCGACGGCGACCGCATGGAAGCCGGCCTCGGCGATGGCCGGCAGCTGGTGACGCCAGGAGTACCAGCACTCGGGGAAGCCGTGCACGAGCAGCACGAGCGGCCCCGAGCCCTGCTCGGCGACGTGGATGCGACCGGCCGGGACGTCGATCAGGCGATGCGCGATCGCGCTCATGACCGCAGCACCGGTGTCAGCACCGCGATCGTGGCGTCGTCGAGCAGCTCGTCCGGGTTCATGTCGTGGATCACGGCCTCCACGGCGCTCACCGCGCCCGCCGCCGATGCGAACGGAGCGTCTCGCACCGCGTCGACCACGCCGTCGATGCTCAGCGCGTTGCCTTCCGGATAGGCGCGGTCGACGATCCCGTCGGAGACGAGCACGAGGCGGTCGCCGTCCTCCAGCCGGCGCTCCCGGGCGACGAGCTCGGCGTCCTCGTCGAGCTGCCCGAGCGGCGGGAGGCGATGGCCCTCGAGGAGGTCTCCCTCTCCCTTGCCGTTCACGACGATCGGCCCGAGCTCACCGCACGAGATCCACGAGAACGTCGATGTCGGCGGGACCCAGAAGCCGATCGTCGTCGTGACGGTCGTCCCTTCCGAGAACTCGCGTACGACGGTGTCCATGAGCCTGATCATCGCGGGCAGGTCCAGCGACTGGTGCCGCCCGGAGCGGAACGCACCGAGCGCGACGGACGCCAGCGCGGCCGCCCGCGTCCCGCTCCCCTCCGCGTCCGCCATCCCGATCCACGTCCCGGCGGGGTTCTCGGCGTAGTCGAACCAGTCGCCGCCGATCTCGTACCCCGGCAGCACGTTGCCGGCGATGAGCGCGCCGTTCGTGCGCACGATCCTGGGCGGCAGCAGGTTCTGCTGGATCTCGGCCGCCGGGCTCGTCGCACGCACGCGACGAGCGGCGTCGAGGTGGTCGGTGTAGTCCTCCGCGAGCGACAGCGCCGCCGCCGCCTCGTACGCGAGGTCGGCGAGGCCGTCGGCGTCGCTGCCGACCGCGACGACCGCCCCCAAGGCGCGACCACGCAGCAGGAGCGGCGCGGACACGGCGCCGGGCAGGTGATCCTCGATCGTCGCCTCGAGGGCGGGCAGCCCCTCCCGAGGGATCTCGGTGCCCACCGCCAGCTTCGCCGGCAGCGTCTCCGGGAAGCTCGTCGGCCCCGCCAGGCGCATGAGCCGGGTGCCCTCGAGGTCCACGAGGTAGATCGCGGCCGACGAGACTCCGGCGATCCGCTGCGCCTCGGCCACGATCTGATCACCGAGCAGATGGGGCGGGACCTTGTTCAGCACGTCGGCGACCGACAGCGGCGTCGGCGTCGCGCGCGCCAACTCCCCCGCGGGGCGCAGGCGGTCCTCGGACGTCGTGACGGCGGTGCTCCGCGCGTGCTCACTGACCGCTGCGAGAAGATCCGCGCGCGACGGGAAGTGCCGGTAGAGGGTCCCCCGGCTGACGTTGGCGGCCCGCGCCACCTGGGACATCGACGCACGCGGCTCGCCGGTCAGCAGCTCGCTCGCGCACTCGACGATGTGCTTGCGGTTCATCGCGACGTCGGACCGCGCGCGCCTGGATGGCAGCTGCTCGGTCATCGTCACGAAGGGGGGCCTGTCAAAACGAGACACATTGTCCGGCCTACTACCCAGCTCCTCGGGTAGACGACACCCGGGCCTTACGGAACCAGCCCGCCAATCCGGTTCCGTCTTGTCGCCTTTTGTCCATCGTCGTCCTGCGTCGATCCGTCGTCGCACGTCCACAGAGGAGTCACGTGTTCGCAAGCGTGCAGATCGCAGACAGCATCCAGCAGGGCCTCGACAGCCTGCTGGGCTTCATCCCCAACATCATCGGGTTCCTCGTGATCCTGGTGGTCGGCTACTTCATCGCCAAGCTCGTCAAGGGCATCGTCGCCCGGCTGCTGGAGAAGGTCGGACTGGATCGAACCCTGCACTCCAGCGATGCAGGCAAGTACGTCGAGAAGGTCAGCCCGGATGCCAGTCCGGCCCGCCTGATCGGCACCGTCGCGTTCTGGTTCATCTTCCTGTTCGCGATCTCCGCCGCCATCGGCGCGCTGAAGATCCCGGCGCTGAGCACGTTCATCGCGCAGGTCCAGGCGTTCCTCCCGAACATCATCGTCGCGCTGCTGATCTTCGTGATCGCCGCCGCGCTCGCCGGCGCCGTCGGCGCCGCCGCCCACAAGCTCATGGGCGACACCCCCACCGGCAAGATGGTCCGCGCGATCGCACCGGCGCTGATCATGGCCATCGCCCTGTTCATGGTCCTCGACCAGCTGCACATCGCGCCGCAGATCGTGACGATCACCTACGCCGGGCTCATCGGCATGCTCGCCCTCGCCGGCGCGCTGGCCTTCGGCCTCGGTGGCCGCGACCTCGCGGCCCAGATGCTCGGTCAGGCCTACGACGCCGGGCAGCGCAACGCCGGTCAGGTCAAGCAGGACATGCAGACCGGCCGCGAGCGGGCCGAGGTCGAGGCGCAGCGCGCCTCGGACGGCACTGCCGGCGCCGTGCGCCCGTAGCTCCACGACGCATCCACCACAGAAGACTCGAAGAGAGAGGACGGCACACATGCCGAACACACAGGAAGTCGTCGACTGGAAGGGCCAGAAGCTCGTCAGCCAGGACGGGGACAAGATCGGCACCATCGACGAGGTCTACGTCGACGAGCAGACCGGCAAGCCGGAGTGGCTGGCCGTCAGCACGGGCCTGTTCGGCTCGCGCGTCAGCTTCGTCCCGCTCGCCGAGGCGCAGCGCGACGGGGATGACATCCGCGTCCCCTACGCCAAGGATCAGGTGAAGGACAGCCCCAACGCGGACGCCGACGGCGCGCTGTCGCAGGACGAGGAGTCCCGGCTGTACCGGCACTACGGGCTCGACTACTCCGAGAGCCGCTCGGACTCCGGCCTGCCCGAGGGCGGCACCGACCGCGGCGTGACCGGCGCCGGCGCCGAGGTCCGCGAGCACGATCGCGACACGACCGGGCACGACGTCTCCGGCCCGGAGACCGACAGCGCCATGACGCGCTCCGAGGAGGAGCTGTCCGTCGGGACGCGCGAGGTCGAGACCGGCCGCGCGCGCCTGCGCAAGTACGTCGTGACCGAGGAGGTCACCAAGACCGTCCCGGTCCAGCGCGAGGAGGTCCGCATCGAGCGCGAGCCGATCACGGACGCCAACCGCGACGAGGCCCTGGCCGGCGGCGACATCACCGACGAGGAGCACGAGGTGACGCTGCACGCCGAGGAGGCCGTGGTCGACAAGCAGGCGGTCCCCAAGGAGCGCGTGCGCCTCGAGACGGACACCGTGACCGACGAGCAGCAGGTCACCGAGGAGGTCCGCAAGGAGCGCATCGAGACCGACGGCGACGTCAGGCGGGATCGCTGACGATGGCGGCCAAGCGCGACAAGGGCGTCTCGCTCGCCAAGGGACCCGTCGGCATCATCGGGATGATCCTGCTGGCCTACGGCGTCACGGCGCTGGTGTTCGGCGGGCGCAGCTTCACCACCGATGCGCTGGACGGCACGGTGAACGGCGAGACGTGGCTGGGCCTGGAGGTCAACGGCTGGAGCGACCTGCTGTTCATCGGCACCGGCGCTGCGCTGATGTTCGGCTCGCCGCTGCACTGGGGCGCGAAGGGCCTGTCGCTCATCGTCGGCCTCGTGCTCGCGGCTGCCGCGGTCATCTCGCTGGTCGACGGCGACGACGTGCTCGGCATCTTCGCCGCCAACGGCCGCACGACCCTCGTCTGGGCCATCGCCGCCGCGGTGCTCATCGTCCTCGCCCTGCTGCCGCGCGTCGGCGGAGGGCGCAAGGACGACCCCGACGAGCGATTCCGGCGCGAGGAGCGTGCGCGTCGGCACGCAACGGCCAACTCCGACCGCGGCAGCGTCGTCGCGTCCGACCGCCACTGAGACACGAGGAGGAGACCCATGGAGATCCCCAAGGACAAGGTCCTCGACCTGCTCCGCGAGCAGGGCAAGGACGACCAGGTCGACCAGGCCCAGCAGGAGCTGCCCGACCAGGTCGACCCCGAGCAGCACGCAGGGCTGCTGCAGAAGTTCGGACTCGACCCGCAGGACCTGATCGGCAAGCTCGGCGGAGGCGTTCCCGGGCTTTGACCGTCTAAGGCATGGCCTGCAACCGGCGGCGTTCGGCGTCCACGTCGAACGCCGCCGTCGGCCACGCCAGCGCGAGCCCTGTCAGCGCCTCGACGAGCAGGGTCGAGATCGCCCAGTTGCGGTACCACTTGCGGTCCGCCGGGACGACGTACCACGGCGCGACGTCCGACGACGTCCGCTCGATCGCCTCCCCGTAGGCCGCCATGTACTCGTCCCACAGCACGCGGTTGTCGAGGTCGCCGGGGTTGTACTTCCAGTGCTTCGTCGGGTCGTCCAGGCGCTCGAGCAGACGTGCCTTCTGCTCGTCGGCCGAGATGTGCAGGAAGCACTTCACGACCGTCGTCCCGTCCGCCGCGAGCGACTCCTCGAAGCGCTGGATCGAGCCGTAGCGCCTCGTCCAGGTCCGCCGGTCGGCCAGCTTCAGGACGCGGACGGTGACGACGTCCTCGTAGTGCGAGCGATCGAAGACGCCGAGCATGCCCGTCTCCGGGAGCTCGCGGCGGATCCGCCACAGGAAGTCGTGCGCGAGCTCCTCGGGCGTCGGGCGCTTGAAGGCGGCGATGTGCACGCCGGCGGGATCGACCTGCCCCAGGACGTGGCCGACCGTCCCGCCCTTCCCGGACGTGTCCATGCCCTGGAGGACGAGCAGCACCTTCCGGTTGCCGCCCGTCCGGCCGTCGGCGTAGAGCCGCTCCTGGAGGTCGGCGAGCTGCGCGCCGAGCTGCGGGAGCGCGTCGCGGCCCTCCGTCTTGCCGCCCTTGAAGCCGGGTGTCGCGCGGGTGTCGACCGCCGCGAGGTCCAGTCCGGACGTCGGCGCGCGGAGCAGGTCGCTCACGCGCTCGGCGGCACGCTTGGGCATGCGCGGGAGCGTATCTCGCTAGGGTCGCCGCCGTGCGCAGGCTCCTCGCGTCCCTCGCCGTCGCGGCTGCCGCGCTCCTGTGCGCCGGGCCGGCGTGGGCGTTGCCCGGCGACCCGCCGGTGACGCCGATCGCGCCCGCGGACGGCGCGAGCCTGCCGACGTCCTCAGCCGGGATCCCCGTCTCCTACGCCTGCCCGCTGTACCGGACGAGCGACTTCGGGGACGGCATCGTCCGCACCGGGGACGAGAGCTACTACACCGTCCTGCTCTCGCGGTCGCCCACGCTGGACGGCGAGGGCCGCCTTGCCACCCCGGAGGCGCGCGGCACGGGGTCCTCCACCCCGGCCGACCCGAACACGTGCAACCTGCTGCTGCGCGCCGACGTCACGCCCGCCCCGCAGGAGTCGCCGGGGGTCTGGTACTGGCAGGTCTCGCGGATCTGCGCGGGGTGCTCGCCGCAGTTCGAGACCGGGCCGGTGCGGTCGTTCACGCTCGTGTCGAGCGAGAAGCCGACGCTCTCCCTGCCCGCCCGCGCGTACGCGGGGTTCGCGTTCATCGCGACCGTCGGCGTGAAGGGGGCGCCCGCAGGCACCGCGGTGACGGTGCAGCGGCGCAGCGGGAGCCGGTGGGTCGCGGCGGGCCGGGGCACGACGTCCGGCGACGGTGCCGCCGTGACCACGACGCTGCCCGCCGGCGCGGTGACGGTCCGCGCCCAGCTCGCGATCGGCGGCCAGACCCTGACGAGCGCGGAGCGGCGCATCCGGGTGCGCCGTCCGGCCGACGCGCCGCGCACCGCCGTGCGCGCCGGCGCCTGGGCGGGCGCGAGCGGCGTCGGCTTCCGCGTCGCGGGCCGGACGATCACGGGCTTCGCCGCGCAGGTCCCGCTCCTCTGCCCCACCCCCGGGCTCGTCGGTCAGTTCACGACGCAGATCGCCCGCGCAGCCGTGGCCCGCATCCGGCTCGCGCCGGACGGGAGCTTCGTCGGCGCGGCCACCCGCTCCGGCGCGGCGATCCGCGTGCGCGGCCGTCTGCGCGGCTCCCGCCTGACCGGCGGGCGCGTCGAGATGAGCCTCGGCGGGTGCGTCGGCGACGCCGCCGTCGCCGCGTCCGCGCGCTGAGCGCGAATACGCCAGGCCCCGCCGGGTAACGGCAGGACGTGTCCGACGCGCCGGGTGGTCGTCTCGCACGGGGGTACGCGCGGCTCGTGGTCGCGCTGCGCTGGCCGATCATCATCGGCTGGGTCGCGGCGCTCGCCGCCGCCCTCGTCCTGCTGCCCGGGCTCGGCGGCTCCGGGGCGGCCCCGCTCAGCGACATCGTCCCGTCCGACGCGCAGGCCGTCCGGACGCAGCAGCGGGCCCTGCAGCTGTTCGGGTCGTCGGTGGCGACCGACACGGTCGCGGTCGAGCGCAACCCGCGTGGGCTCTCGCGCGCCGCCGTCGAGGGCCAGCTGCGCGCGGCCGACGCGGCGAACCGGACGCGCGGCGTCCGCGCCGCCGCGCCGCTGCTCGACGTGCCGCTGCCGGGGGTGCGGTGGGCGGAGCGCGAGACGACGATCGTCACCTACCTGTTCCTCGCGCCGGAGCTGAACCTCGACGAACGCTCGCGCGCCGCGCGCGCCTACGTCGCGACGCTGCCGCCGCCGTCGGCCGGCACGACGCGGGGCATCTCGGGCGCGGGGCCGGCGCGGTTGGCGCAGTGGGACGAGATCGACAAGGCGCTGCCGTGGATGGAGGCGGCGACGATCCTGACGATCCTCGTCATCGTCGCGGTGTACTTCCGCTCCGTCGGCGCGCCGCTCGTGACCCTCGCGACCGCCGGCCTCGGCTACGTCATCGCGATCCGCGCGCTCGGCTGGATGGGCGAGCAGACGGGCAACGGCGTGCCGAACGAGATCGAGCCGGTGCTCGTCGTCCTGCTGCTCGGGCTCGTGACGGACTACACCGTCTTCTTCATGGCCGAGACGCGCCGGCGGCTGCGCGACGGCGCCACGCGGACGGAGGCGGCCAGGTGGGCGACCGCCCGGGTCGCGCCGCTCGTGTTCGCCGCCGGGATGCTCGTCATCGCCGGGGCGCTGTCCCTCCTGGCGGGGAAGCTGCACTTCTTCCGCGTCTTCGGCCCCGGCCTCGCGGTCGCCGCGCTCGTCGTGACCCTCGTGTGCCTCACGCTCGTGCCCGCGCTCATGGGTGCGGTCGGACCCTGGCTGTTCGGCTCGCGGGTCCGCAGGGCGCAGGCGCCGGACCCCGACCGGGTCGATCCGCCGTCGCGGGCGCGGCGGTTCGTCGCGCGGCTGCCGACCGCGAAGCCCGTCGCCGCCCTCGTCGTGGTCGCGTGCGTCGGTCTGCTCGTCGCCGCCGCGCTCGGGGCCCGGACGATCTCGCTGTCCGTCTCGTTCATCCCCTCCCTGCCGCCGGGGAGCGAGCCGCGGAAGATGTCCGAGGAGGCCGCCAAGGGATTCGCGCCCGGCATCCTCGCGCCGACCGAGCTGCTGCTCGAGTCACCGGGCATCGGCTCGCGGCTCGACCGGTTGGCCCGGCTGCAGGCGCTCTATACGCGCGAGCCGGGCGTCGCAGCCGTGCTCGGGCCCGCGCAGACCGGTCGCGACGCGCCGGTCGGCGTCGTCACCTCGCGTGACGGCGGGGCGGCGCGCCTCGTCCTGGTCCTGCGCGACGAGCCGACGACCGCGGCGGCCATCGCCACGATCCGCCGCCTCGAGCGCCGGACGCCGCAGCTCCTCGGGGAGGCCGGGCTGCCGCGCGGGGCGCGCGCGTCCTACGCGGGCGAGACCGCGCTCTCGGCCGAGACGGTCGACGCGCTCCTGCGCGACCTGCGGCGCGTCGTCCTCGTCACCGCGATCCTCACGTTCGTCCTGCTGGCGCTGTTCCTGCGCGCACTCCTCGCGCCGGTCCTCCTGCTCGCCGGGAGCGTCCTGGCGTTCGCCGGCTCCTTCGGCCTCACGGCGCTCCTGCTCCCGGACGTCCTCGGGACGCACGACGTCGTCTACTACGTCCCGCTCGTCGGGGCGGTGATGCTCGTGGGCCTGGGCAGCGACTACAACGTCTTCATCGCGGGCCGCATCCGCGACGAGGCGCATCGACGGAACTTCAGGGACGCGGTCGCGGCGGGCACGAGCTCGGCCTCCCGCACCATCACGGTGGCCGGCGTGACGCTCGCCGCGACGTTCGCCCTCCTCGCCCTCGTGCCGCTGCTGCCGTTCCGCGAGCTCGCGCTGCTCATGTCCCTCGGCGTCCTCGTCGACGCGCTCCTCGTGCGCTCGGTGCTCATCCCGGCGCTCATCGTGCTGTCGGGGCGCGCGTCGTGGTGGCCGCGGGCCCCGGCGCCGCGACCCGCCGAGCCCTAGGCCGAAGCACGACCGCGGCGACGCCGAACGCCGCGAGGACGAGCAGGGCCGCGACGCCCCACGCGAGGTGGAAGCCGGCGACCGTGGCGGCCGCGGCGCCGACCCCGTCCGCCCGCAGGCCGGCGGTCCTCCCGGCGGCGACCGCGGCGAGGATGGCGAGGCCGAGCGCCCCGCCGACCTGCTGGGACGTGTTGATCAGACCGGACGCGAGGCCTGCCGTCGACGGGGTCGCGCCGGACATGGCGATCGTCATGACCGCGGGGAGCACGAGCCCGGCGCCGACCGCGAACAGCGCGACGCTCGGTGCCACGTCGGCGAGGTAGCGACCGTCGACCGGCACGCGCGCCAGCAGCGCGAGCCCGGCGGCGATCGCCAGGAGGCCCGGCAGCAGCGCCGCCCGCGCGCCGAGCCGGCGCTCGATCCGCGGGAACACGACGAGCGACATCGCGCCGATCCCCATCGCGACCGGCAGGACGGCGAGCCCCGCCTGCGCCGGCGAGTAGCCGAGGACCTGCTGGAAGTACAGCGTCACCAGGAACTGGAAGCCGAACATCGCGGCGACGGTGAGCGCGTGGACGACGTTCGCCCCGGCGACGATGCGCGAGCGCAGGATGCCCAGCGGCAGCAGCGGCCGCCGCGCGGTGGCCTGCCGCCGGACGAACAGCACGAGCAGCACGGCCGCGACGACCCCCAGGGCGCGCGCGTCGGCGTCCACGATCGCGACGATCGCGAGCATCAACCCTGCGACGAGCAGGACCGCGCCCGCGGCGTCGGCGCCCTCGCGCAGGCCGGGACCGCGCTCGACGGCCAGCACGCGGCTGCCCACGAGCACCGTCGCGATGCCGATCGGGATGTTGATGAAGAAGACCCAGCGCCAGTCGACGAGGTCCGTGATGACGCCGCCGAGGAAGAGCCCGATCGAGGCTCCGGCGGCGCCGACGAACGAGTAGATGCCGATCGCGCGGGCCTGCAGCCCGGGATCGTCGAAGAGCGAGACGACCATGCCGAGCGCGACCGACGCGGCGAGCGCGCCGCCGGCGCCCTGCACGAACCGCGCGGCGACGAGCCACGCCGGCGATCCTGCGACGCCGCACAGCGCCGAGGCGACGACGAAGAGCGTCAGCCCGCCGAGCAGCACGCGGCGGCGGCCGACGAGATCGCCGATCCGCCCGGACAGCAGCAGCAGGCCGCCGAACGACGCCAGGTAGGCGTTCACGACCCACGAGAGGTCGGAGGTCGCGAAGCCGAGATCGCGCTGGATGCTGGGCAGCGCGACGGAGACGACGGTCTCGTCGACGATCGTCATGAGCGTCGCCGCGCACAGGACGACGAGTGCGAGCAGCCGGGTGCGTGGGATGCGTGTCTGCGTCGATCCGGACATGATCGGACCGTAGCAGATCGTTTTGTTCGGGACGATCTCTTTCGGATCGTTCAGCCTGCGCGCTGGGCCCTCCGGCGCGTCCGCGCCTCCATGTGGAACGGCGCGGCGAGCGGACCGTCGACCAGCCCGCCGAGCACGCCGAGGAAGGTGTTGCGCTCCGCCGGGTCCACCCCGTCGAGCACCTCGTCGTAGACGCCCTGGACGATCGCGTCGGCCTTCGCGAGCTGCCGCCGGCCCTTCGACGTGATCGCGACGACGCGCACGCGACGGTCCTCCGGCGAGAGGCGGCGCTCGGCCAGGCCGCGGCGCTCCATCTCGTCGAGCGTGACGACCATCGTGGTCTTGTCCATCCACGCGAGCTCCGCGAGCCGCCCCTGGGTGTGGTCGCCCTCCGCCGCCTTGGCGAGCACGCAGTACACGCGGACCGACATGTCGAGGTCCGCCAGCGCGGCGGTCAGCCGGTTCGCGAGCGCGTAGCCGGCCTGGTTGAGCAGCATCGACAGGTCGACGGGCGGCGGCGTGCGCGGTGCGGACATCCCTCCAGGGTACCGGGAATCGTCTGCTGCAGAACGATCTCCCCGTGGATGATCTTGACGACTTCCTGCAGCAAGCGCGCAACTTCTTGCTGCAAATCTCCATCTCCGGCGACATCCGCGCATTCGCCGGATGGCCGGTGGGAGTGTCGATTCGGCCAGATCAGCGATGTCCTGAAGTCGACTCGCAACCCGTCCGGGGCCAGGCCCGCGCATGGTTCATTCGGCCGTCACGGCGTACCGGTCTCCTCGGCGGCGAACCGCATCCGGGAGGGCTGAGATGACGGACTCGAAGAACGTCCGCGCCGTGAAGGTGGTCCGTACGGGCGACGAGACCCCGGCCATCGCACAGACGACCCTCTGGTCGATCTTGGATGCCGACACGCGGCGACCGCTTCCCTGGCGCGTGATCGTCCTGCTCCCCGAGGAGCTCGCGCCCGAGCCGCTCGTCTTCTGCACCAGGGACGAGGCGCGCGCGTGGGCCGCGACCGATTCGCGGGCGAGAGAGTTCGAGTGGACCGGTCTCGAGAGCGCCGGTCCGGGCTTCCCCGTCGGCGCTCCCTTCACCAAGCGGGGCAACTCCAACACCATGACCCTGTACTCGGGGTACGGCGGAGGAGGCACGGCCTACACCGTCCCGGCTCAGACCGGGGTCACCGACTGGGCGGCACAGGAGCCGTCGAGCGCGAACGTCCCGCAGTGGATGCCGCGATCCTGCTCGTCGGACGGTCAGAGTGACCTCTGGGGAAACGAGTACGGCAAGCCGCTGGGCGAGCAACTGCTCGCGATACGAGGCCCCCACGACCTCGATGACCTTCCCTTCCCCGAGGTCGTCTCGGTCTTCACGAACTCCAACTGAGCGTGGTGGGAGGGCTCGTTCACGGGTCGGGACGGCACCTCAGAGGGGCGGCGATCGTGGCGGTGCTCGCGCTGGCAGCTCTGCACGTCCCGAACGCCGGCGCATCCACCGTCGCGATCCAGCGTGCGAACAACGTCCGACTCGTGTACACGGCGGCCGCCGATGAGGCGAATCGCGGCGCGGTCGCTCGCGCCGTCGACGGGGCGTACCTGATCGAGGATCTCGGGGCGGTCATCGTCCCGTCGTCGACCGGCGAGTGCACCCGGGTGGACGACCACCACGCACGCTGCGCGGCCCCGGACGTGCAGGGCGTCGCCGTCACACTCGGTGATCTGGACGATGCGTTCACGGTCTCCGACAACGCGTACCCGGACACGTCACCTATCGGCGTCCTTCCGATGTCCGTCGATGGGGGTACGGGCAACGACACGCTCACGGGCGCCGCGGGTCCGGACGATCTCCGGGGCGGCGCCGGCGACGACCCGCTCATCAGCGGTGAGGGCGGGCCGGACAGCCTCGCGGGCGGCGTCGGGATCGATGTCGTCGACGGGGGTCCCGGGGATGACGTCTCGCTGTCGGGCGGGGACGACGGCGACACCGTGAGGGCGGGTCCCGGAAACGACGCCGACGTCACCGGAGGCGACGGGATCGACACCGTGATGGGCGGCGACGGTGATGACGAGCTTCGCGGCAACGACGGCGTCGACACGCTGGTCGGCGGCACCGGCAACGACCGCCTCGACTTCCCGAACGAGGGGCAGACCGAGCAGCCGACCGGCGGAGAGGACAAGCTGTTCGGCGGTGACGGCGACGACATGCTCAGCGCGGGAGCGGCGTCCCGATCTCCGGAGAGCGACGTGATGAGCGGTGGCGACGGGACCGACACCGTCGACTACAGCCCGCGGAGCGCTGCGCTCGCCGTCACCCTCGACGGGCGGGCCGACGACGGAGAGTCCGGCGAGCGCGACGACGTCGGCGCCGACGTGGAGCAGGTGATCGGCGGCGCCAACGGCGACACGCTCACGGGCTCCCCCGCGGCGAACGTCCTCGACGGCCGCGGCGGCGACGACACGATCGACGGCCGGGCCGGAGACGATCAGCTCATCGGCGGCGAGAACACCCCGGACAACGACAGCCTGACCGGCGGCGACGGCCGGGACGACGTGCGCGGCGGGCCCGGTGACGACGCGCTCGACGGTGGCGACGGCGACGACGTCCTGTCGGGCGCCGGTGGCGGCGACGAACTGGACGCCGGAGCCGGCGAACGACGTGGCGGCGGGCGGCGCCGGCGTCGACGCGCTCGACGGAGGAGCCGGGGACGACATCCTCTTCGGCGGCGAGGACGCGCTCATCGGCGGTGACGGCGGCGACAGCCTCAGCGGCGGGCCGGGCGCCGACGTCCTGCGCGCGGGACGCGGGAACGACCGCCTCGACGGCGGAGCGGGCCCCGACCTGCTCAGCGGCGAGGCAGGGACGGACACCGTCACCTACGAGGACCGCACCAACCCGGTGTCCGTGACGTTCAACGGCCTCGCCCGACGACGGAGAGCGCGACGAGCACGACAACGTCGCCGACGACATCGAGATCGTGCTCGGCGGCCGGGAGGGCGACACGCTCACGGGCAAGGCCGGCGAGGACACCGAGGACGGCGGACCCGGCGAGGACCTCGTCGACGGTGGGCCGCAGGCCGACCGGCTGACCGGCGGCGACGAGCCCGATCTCATCCGTGCACGCGACGGCTCCCCCGACGTCGTCCTCTGCGGGGACGGCGGGGACCTCGCGCTCGTCGACCGGCAGGACACGGTCCGGGAATGCGAGACCGTCGACACGGGCGGGCGGCGGCGGCTCGTGCGCGGGGAGACCGCGCTCGTGCGGCCCGAGCCCGCCGGCTTCGAACTGCGCCTGCCCGGCGGCACCCGGTTCTTCGACATGCGCGAGACCGTCAAGGTCCCCCTGCGCTCGACGATCGACGCGACCGCCGGCCCCGTGCAGCTCTCCACGGCACGAACGCGCTCGGGCGCTCGCCAGCGGGCGATCGCCCAGCAGGGGACCTTCACGCTGCGCCAGACATCCGGCGCCCGGCCTCGGACGCGGCTCCTGCTCCGCGGCACGTTCTCCCGCACCTGCCGCGCCGCGGCGTCCGGTCGCGCAGCCGGCCGACAGGACAAGCGCCGCCGCGTGCGGCTGCAGACCGGCAAGCCGCGGGGTAGGTGGGAGGTCCAGGGCGCGTACAGCTCGAGCGCTGCCGAAGGGACCGCCTGGGTGACCGAGGACCGGTGCGACGGCACGCACACGACCGTGCTCGAGGGCGCCGTGCGCGTCCACGACTTCGGGCGCAACCGCAACGTGGTGGTCCGGGCGGGCTCGGAGTACGTGGCGCGCCCGTCGCGGCGCCGGGGTGGCTGAGCGCAGGTGGCAGGCCCTGGGATCATCTCCCCATGGGCGACCCGACGATCTACGAGTGGGCCGGTGGCCGCGAGGCGTTCGCCCGCTGGCTGGACGCCTTCTACGACCTCGTCGAGGAGGACGACCTGCTCGCGCCCGTGTTCGGTGGCCTCGTCACCCGCGAGCATCGCGACCACGTCACGACCTGGTGGTCGGAGGTCATGGGCGGCCCGGCGGACTACACCGAGGCGCTCGGCGGCTACGAGCACATGCTGGCCAAGCACCGCGGCCTGGCGATCACGCCCGAGCAGCGGCTGCGGTTCGTGACGCTCCTCAGCCGCGCCGCGGACGTCGCGGGCCTCCCGGCCGACCCGGAGTTCCGCGCCGCGATCATGGGCTACGCCGAGTGGGGCACGCGCCTCGCGGTCGAGAACTCGGCGACCGACGCGAAGCCCGCGGAGCACGCGCCCGTGCCGCGCTGGGGCTGGGGCGTCGCGCCGCCCTACGTGCCGGAGTAGTCCACGAGCCGCGCCTGCATCTCCGGGTACGGCGTCGCCGACGGCACCGCGACCCCGTCGCGGACGGCCTCCGCGACGCCGACCGCGGCGTCGATCGCCGCCCGATAGGGCAGCGACCCGGTGCTGACGCGCCGGACGCCGAGCTCGCCGAGCTCCGCCAGCGACAGGCCGGGCACGACGAGGACGTTGAGCGGCACGGGGATCGCCCCGCTCAGCTCGCGCAGCTCGTCCGGGTCGGTCGCGCCAGGGACGAACACGCCGTCGGCGCCCGCCGCGACGTAGGCAGCCGCGCGCTCGAGCGTCGCCGCGACGGTCGCGTCCTGGCCCAGCCAGTACGTGTCGACGCGCGCGTTGACGAACACGTCGGGGGCGGCGCGCTTGATCGCGGCGACCTTCGCCGCGTGCGCCTGCGGGGCGACGAGCGCCTCCTCCGTGCTGTCCTCGATGTTGATCCCGGCGACGCCCAGCGCGGCGACGTAGGCCGCGACCGCGTCCGGGTCGTCGTCGTAGCCGTCCTCGATGTCCGTGGACACGGGCACGGGCAGCCGCGCGAGCTGCGCCGCGAGCGAGGCCGTCGCGTCCTTCGTGGAGCGCCCGCCGTCGGGGTGCCCGGCCGCCGCGGCGACGCCGAAGCTCGTCGTCCCGACCGCCGGGAAGCCTGCCGCGACGAACGCGAGCGCCGACGCGACGTCCCACGCGTTGGGCAGCAGGAACGGCAGGTCGCCGTCGTGCAGCTCGCGGAAGCTCACGACGGGACCCGGCGCAGCCACTCCTGGAGCTTCGCGGCCGCGTCGCCGACCTTGACGGTGGCATCGCCCATCCCCTGCGCCGCCTCGTCCAGCAGCGCCTTGAAGCGCTCCGTGTAGTGCTGGGTCGCGGCGTCGGTCTCCGCGCGCCAGTCGGGCTCCTGCCCGCGGCGGACGTACTCGCCGGAGACGATCCGGTCGTACTCGCCCGACTGCACCCAGGTCATGAGCTCGTGGACGCGCTTGACCGGGTGCGGGTGCGTGAGGCCGAGCTCGGTGCGCACGCGCGTGAGCTTCGACCAGCCGTCCGCGTCGCGGTAGTCGCGGCCCTGCTCGAGGAACGCGCCGAGGTCGAGCCGGTCCGACGGCAGGCCCGCGGCCATCACCATGAGCAGGCGGCAGACGACGAGCGGGTCGCGGACGACGATCGCGGCCGCACGGTCGCAGGACAGCTCGGCGGCCCGGAACCACTCGAGCAGCGCGAGCCGGATGCCGACGAGCGGCAGCCCCGCCAGCACGCCCATCGGCGCCCGTCCGAGCTGCAGCAGGATCATGAGCGCCGTCTGGTACAGGACGTGGTCGGCCAGCACGTGGCCGGCCTCGTGGCCGAGGACCGCGCGCAGCTCGTGACGGTCGAGCAGCTCGACGGTCCGCGAGTTCACCAGCACGACGGGCTTGCCCGAGCCGATCGCCGCGGCGTTCGCGAACGGGTGCTGCCCCAGGTAGAGGTTCGGGACGGGGTCGAGGTCCAGCCGGGCGTAGCAGGCGACGTGGTCCGCCCACGCGTCGCCGAGCTGCTTCGGCCCGATCCGCAGCGCTCCCGCCCCCAGGTTCTGGCGCAGCGCCTGCTCGTAGCCGAGCTCGATCAGCTTGCGGACGACGGCGTCGAGCAGCGGGACGCGGCCGAGCGCGGCGGTGGCGGCGCGATCCGCGGGATGCTCGAACGCCCGCGCGGAGATCTCCGGCAGGCGCTGACCCTCGGGCAACGTGGCGGTGCTCATCGTCGGAGCGTAGACCGCGCTCAGCCGCCGCCCTCGATGCGCCGCGTCCGCTCGCGCGCCTCCGCGCCGAGGTCGGGCGAGCCGAGATCCAGCCCGGGCGGCAGCTCGACGTGGAGCTCGCGCGCGTGGTCCATGCGCACGGTGACCGCGCGGGTGTGGCACGACAGCACGTGACCGCCGCGGCGGCGCTCCGCGTCCGCGAAGTGCAGGTGGTAGCCGGCGGCCTCGATGCCCTGCGCGTAGGCGGGGAAGCGGAAGCCGACGACCGTCCCCTCGACGTCGTGGAGGTCGAACACGTGCTGGCGGTGGGCGATCTCGGTGAGCGGCGGATAGGGCGGCGAGAACCGGGGCACCGAGCGTGCGCGCACATGCTCGAAGCGACCGTCGATGCGCACCGCGCAGACCGGGGCGCCGCGCGGGGCGCCCCTGTTCAGGGCGTGGACGAGGGCGTCGTGCTCCAGCGGGTCGTCCAGGGCGAACTCCACGGTCGGCGCGAACCACGTCACGACGGCGAACGGCGTCCGGGCGTCGGGCGCGATGTCGCCCAGGTTCCCGTCCGCGTCCGCGCGCAGGAAGCGCCCGTCGAGCGCGAGCATCTCGCCGTCGAGCCCGTTGAGCGTCCCGAGCCCGAGGTCGCCGTGCTCGGCGAGCTCCGCGAACGTCAGGTCGCCGTCGAAGCGGCCGTCGAACAGCGCGTCGAGCGTCGCGGCCTGGAACACGAGGTGCGGCTCGTGCTCGGGGTGCACGCCGGACCGGCGGACCGCCTCGACGTGCAGGCCGTGGAGCAGGCGGTCGTCGATGATGTCGCGCGCCTGCGGCTCCACGGCCTCTACCGTGGCAGAACCCCGTGACCCTCGTCGACGCCCTCCCCACCCAGCCCAGCGCCGACGCCCTGTACGACGCCTTCACCGAGTGGACGGCGGAGCAGGGCCTGAGCCTCTATCCGCACCAGGAGGAGGCGGCGATCGAGCTGTTCGACGACAACAACGTCGTCCTCGCGACGCCGACCGGCTCGGGGAAGTCGATGGTCGCCGTGGCAGCGCACTTCGCCGCGCTCGCCGAAGGCCGGACGACCTTCTACACCGCCCCGATCAAGGCGCTCGTCTCGGAGAAGTTCTTCGCCCTGTGCGCGATCTTCGGGGCCGAGAACGTCGGCATGATGACCGGCGACGCGACGGTCAACTCCGAGGCGCCGATCATCTGCTGCACCGCGGAGGTGCTCGCGAACATCGCGCTGCGCCAGGGCGCGACGGCGACCGTCGGCCAGGTCGTGATGGACGAGTTCCACTTCTACGCCGACGGCCAGCGCGGCTGGGCGTGGCAGGTGCCGCTGCTGTGCCTGCCGCAGGCGCAGTTCCTGCTCATGTCCGCGACGCTCGGCGACGTCAGCCGGATCGCCGAGGACCTCACGCGGCGGACCGGCCGCGACACCGCGCTCGTCGACGACGCGCAGCGACCCGTTCCGCTCTCCTACGCCTGGTCGGTCGAGCCGCTGCACGAGCTGCTCGAGGAGCTGACCGCCGAGGACCGGGCGCCGATCTACGTCGTGCACTTCACGCAGGCGTCGGCGATGGAGCGCGCGCAGTCGCTGCTCTCGGCGAAGCTCTGCACGCGCGAGGAGCGCGACGCGATCGCCGAGGCGATCGGGGCGTTCCGCTTCACGGCCGGGTTCGGGCGCACGCTCTCCAAGCTCGTCCGCAGCGGCATCGGCGTCCACCACGCAGGCATGCTCCCGCGCTACCGGCGCCTCGTGGAGCAGCTCGCGCAGACCGGCCTGCTGAAGGTCATCTGCGGGACCGACACGCTCGGCGTCGGCATCAACGTCCCGATCCGCACGGTCGTCTTCACCGGCCTGGCGAAGTTCGACGGCACCCGCCACCGGCTGCTGAAGGCGCGCGAGTTCCACCAGATCGCCGGTCGCGCCGGGCGCGCCGGCTTCGACACCTCGGGGCACGTGGTCGTGCAGGCGCCCGAGCACGTGATCGAGCGGGCCCGCGCGCTGGCCAAGGCCGGCGACGACCCCAAGAAGCGCCGCAAGGTCCAGGGCCGCAAGCCGCAGGACGGCGAGGTGGTCTGGACCGAGGAGACCTTCGAGCGCCTCCGCGATGCGGCGCCGGAGCCCCTCGTCTCGCGGATGCGCGTCGACCACTCGATGATCCTCAACGTCGTCAACCAGCCGGGCGATGCGGTCGCGACGATGCGCGCCCTCATGGAGGACAACCACGAGGACGAGCGCAAGCAGGCGCGGCTCTCCGAGCAGGCCGAGGCGCTGCGCACGGAGCTCCTGGACGCCGGGGTCCTGGAGGCGCTCGCCGAGCCCGACGCCGAGGGCCGCACGCTGCGTCTCGCCGTCGCGCTGCAGGAGGACTTCGCGCTCAACCAGCCGCTGGCGTCCTTCGCGCTCGTCGCGCTGGACCTGCTGGACCCCGAGTCACCCGAGCACGCCTACGACGTCGTGTCGGTCGTCGAGGCGATCCTCGACGACCCCTTCCCGGTGCTCATGGCCCAGGCGAACAAGGAGCGCGGCGACGCGGTCGCCGAGATGAAGGTCCAGGGCATCGAGTACGAGGAGCGGATGGAGCTCCTGGAGGAGATCACCTACCCCAAGCCGCTCGCCGAGCCGCTCGAGCAGGCGCTCCTCGTGTACCGGGAGACGCACCCGTGGGTGCGCGAGTCCGACCTCTCCCCGAAGTCGGTCGTCCGCGACATGTACGAGCAGGGCTTCAGCTTCACCGAGTTCGTCGCCCACTACGGGCTCGCGCGCTCCGAGGGCCTCGTGCTGCGCTACCTCAGCAACGCCTACCGCGCGCTGCGCCAGACGGTGCCCGACGAGGTGAAGACCGACGAGTTCGACGAGATCGTCGAGTGGCTGGGCGAGACGGTCCGCCAGACCGACTCCAGCCTGCTCGACGAGTGGGAGGCGCTGACCGATCCCGAGTCCGTGGCGCGCGCGGCGGCCGCGATCGCGGCCGGTGAGGCGCCGACGACGCCGCGGCCGATCACGCGCAACCTGCGTGCGTTCACCGTCATGGTGCGCAACGCGATGTTCCAGAAGGTGCACCTCGCCTCCCGGGACCGCTTCGACGCGCTGGCGCAGCTCGACGCCGCCGCCGCCGCGCTCACCGATCCACCCCGGCGCCCGGCGATGACCGCGCCCGCGTGGGAGGAGGCGCTCGGCGCGTACTGGGACGAGCACGAGTCCCTGGGGGCCGGGCCGCAGGCGCGCTCGCCGGAGCTGCTCATGATCGACAAGCAGCCCGCCGGCGAGAGCTCGCGGACCTGGTCGGTCCGCCAGATCGTCGACGACCCCGAGGGCAACCACGACTTCGCGATCGTCGCGACGGTCGACCTCGACGCCTCGGACGCGGCCGGCGAGCCGGTGATCCTCACCGCGTCGTTCGCGGCGGCCGGCATCGCGTCCTGAGGCGCCGAGCGGACCGGTGCGTCAGAGCTCCTTGGCGTCCTGGACGTGGACGTCGAGGATCTCGGGCAGGAGCTCGGGCTCGACGCGGCCGTAGCCGCAGACGCTCCCGATCCCGAAGTCCTTCAGGTGCTTGCGGGCGAGGTCGCGCCGCCGGCGGAAGTCCTCGATGCCGTCGGTGTGGTGGACGATGCCGAGGAACACCTTCGTGTCGCCGACGTCGAGATCGTCGAGCGGGGCGAAGAACGCCTCGTCGGGCTGCCGGATGACCGGCATGTGCACGTAGTCCAGGCGGCGGCCGGTGCGCTTCTTGGCCTCGTTGGACATCCGGACGCAGAGGTCGAGGTCCTCCATCGCCGTCATCGGCCAGCCGCCCCAGGTCCCGTAGCACCAGTGGTAGCCGAGCAGCGTCTCGTCCGGGATGCCCTGCCACAGCTCGTCGAGCTGCTCGGCGTGGCGCTGGAACTTCTCCTCGGCGGACAGCTTCGGCCAGAAGGCGAAGTAGTTGCGGTCGCCCATCGCCATGTCGACGAACTCCCACGCCGCGTCCCACTGGATGACGAGGTCGCCGGCGGGGATGACCTCCAGCGCCTTGGCGATCTCGCGGCGGATGCCCTCGACGTACGCGGCGTACAGCGCGGGCCACTGCGTGTTGTCCTCGAGGAAGCCGTCGATCGCGCTGTGCGGCGCCGGCAGCGACATCTGGAAGCGCACGCCCTCCGGCACGACGCCCTCGTCGCGCAGCCGCTTGAACACCGCGTAGGAGTCGATCGCGTAGCCGCCGTAGGCGAGGTCGTCGAAGCGGATCGTCTCGCCCGCCTTCACGCGCCAGTTCCAGATGCCCGGAAGGTCCTCGACCGGCGGGCGCTCGGCGTCCTTGTCCGGCTGCTCGAGCTCGTGCTCCGGCGGCGCCATCGTCTCCTCGAGCGCCGGGGTCTTCGGGAACACGACCAGCGGCAGCATCCCGACCCAGTTGATGCGTTCGGCGATCTCGCCGTCGGGGACCCACCCGACGTGGCCGCGCAGCCCCGTGCAGGCCGAGCGGATCGCCTCCTCCGCAGTGTCGTACGGCAGACTCCCGACGAGCAGCACATCGCTGCGCGCGCCGTTGCCCGTGCTCATGCGTCTCCCCTCCTGGTGGACCCGACGAACGGCGCGATCGTAACCCGCCCTTGACTTCAAGTGCAGTTGAGGATGCACGATGCTCGCATGAGCATCGGCATCATCACCGGAGCGTCGCGCGGGCTGGGGCTCGCGCTGACCCGCGCGCTCGCCGCGCGCGACTGGACGCTCGTCGTGGACGCCCGCGACGAGCAGGCGCTGGCCGAGGCCACCCGTGGTCTCGACGGCGTCGTCGCGGTGGCGGGCGACGTCACCGATCCGCGCCATCGGGCTCGGCTCGTCGCTGAGGCCGGCGACGGGATCGACCTCGTCGTCAACAACGCCAGCGCGCTCGGGCCGAGCCCGCAACCCGCGCTCGCGGCGTACCCGCTGGAGGAGCTGCGCCGCGTCCTCGAGGTCAACCTGCTGGCCCCGCTCGCGCTCGTCCAGGAGGCGCTGCCGCACCTGGCGCGGGACGCGGTCGTCGTCGACGTCAGCTCCGACGCCGCCGTCGAGCCGTACCCGGGCTGGGGCGGCTACGGCTCCTCGAAGGCGGCGCTCGATCACCTGACCGCGATCCTCGCCACCGAGCACCCGGGGCTGCGCGTCTACAGCGTCGACCCAGGCGACATGCGCACCCAGTTGCACCAGGAGGCGTTCCCGGGCGAGGACATCTCCGACCGGCCGCCGCCGGAGGACAGCGTCCCCGGGATCCTCGCGCTCGTCGAGGGCTCGTTGCCGAGCGGCCGCTACCGGGCCGCCGAGCTGCGGGGCGGCGCGGGCATGACCACGATCGCGTTCGCCGAGATCGCCCCGGCCACCGCGCCGCCCGAGCCGCGCTCGGACGTGTCGCTGCTCGTCGCGACGCGCGCGGACGGCGCGATCGCCGAGACGCGCTTCGCCGCGCTCCCAGGCCTGCTGCGTCCCGGCGACCTCCTCGTGGTCAACACCTCGGCGACGCTCCCCGCCGCGCTGCACGGGACGCTCGACGGCGCCGAGGTGCGCGTGCACCTCTCGACGCCGCTGGACGCCGATCGCTGGGTCGTCGAGCTGCGCACCGCGGAGCTCGGGCCGCTGCGCCCCTCGCCGGTCGCGGGCGGGGTGACCCTGCCCGGCGGCGGGCGCCTCACGCTCGCCGGGGCCTACCTCGGCAGCGAGCGGCTGCGCGAGGCGGACCTCGCGCTGCCCGGCGGCACGGCCGCGTACCTCGACCGCCACGGGGCGCCGATCCGCTACGCCGACCACGGCGCGGCCTGGCCGCTGAGCGCGTACCAGACGGTCTTCGCGCGGGAGGCCGGCAGCGCGGAGATGCCGAGCGCCGGGCGCCCGTTCACCGACGCACTGGTGACGGAGCTCGTGACGGGCGGCGTCCTCGTCGCGCCGCTCGTGCTGCACGCCGGCGTCTCCTCACCCGAGCGCGACGAGCCTCCGTTCCCGGAGCGCTTCCGGGTCCCGGCGGAGACCGCGCGGCTCGTCGGCGCGGTGCGGGGCTGGGGCGGGCGCGTCGTCGCCGTCGGCACGACCGTGGTCCGCGCGCTGGAGAGCGTCGCGCTGCCGGGCGGGGCGGTGCGCGCCGGCGAGGGCTGGACGAGCCTCGTCATCACGCCCGAGCGTGGGCTGCGTGCCGTCGACGGGCTCATCACCGGCTGGCACGAGCCGGAGTCCTCGCACCTGCTCATGCTCGAGGCGGCCGCGGGGCGCGACCTGCTGCAGCGCGCCTACGACGAGGCCGCGGCGCGCGGGTTCGCCGGCCACGAGTTCGGCGACGCCCTCCTGATCCTCCCCTCCTAGGATGCGGGTCGGTGACCACCGACCCGATCACGACCGGACCCTCCGACGCGTCGTCCGAGCTCGCGGCGGTCTACGCGACGGTCGAGGAGGAGCTCGCGGCGCTGCGCGTGCCGGACGACGTCGTCCTCGACGCGCACACCCACCTCGGTCTCGACGAGGACGGCCAGTCGCTCGACGCCGACGCGCTGCTGCGCTCGCTCGACGAGGTCGGGCCGGGCGCGCGGGCGTGCGCATTCCCGTTCCACGACCCCGACCGCAGCCCGGCGTACCGCCGGCCGAACGACCGCGTCCTGGCGTGGGCCGCCGAGAGCGACGGGCGGATCGTGCCGTACTGCCGCCTGGACCCGGGCGAGGACCCGACGGCGGAGGCCGAGCGGTGCCTGGCCATCGGGGCGCGGGGCATCAAGCTGCACCCGCGGGCGCAGGCGTTCGGGTTCGGCAACGGGACGGCGGAGGCGATCTTCGCGACCGCCCGCGACGCGTCGGTGCCGATCCTCATCCACGCGGGGCGCGGCATGCCGTCGATGGCCCCGCTGGCCGAGCTCGCCCTGCGCTTCCCCGAGGTCACGCTGGTGCTGGCGCACACCGCGCTGGCCGACCAGGGCATGTTCGCGTCGCGCCTGCGCGACCACCCGAGCGTCCTCTACGACACGTCGTGCTTCTCGCCGTTCGACCTCATCGAGCTGTTCGCCCGCGTGCCGGCGGAGCGCATCGTGTTCGCGTCCGACGTCCCGTACGGACGACCGGTCCGCGGCCTCTACGTCGCCATGCGCACCGCGCTGCTGGCGGGACTCGACGCGGACGAGCGCGCGCTGCTCGCGGGCGGGACGATGGCCGCGGTCCTCGACGGCCGCCCGCTCCCGGAGGCCCGCCCGCCGCGGCTGGACACCGTGCGACCGGTCAACGGCACGATGCTGCGGATCGCGGGCTACCTCATGATGGGCTTCGGCGCCGCGATCTCAGGCGGTGAGCGCCGCGAGGTGAGCCGTGCGGCCGAGGCGATCGCGCTCGCGCGGGGTGTGTGCCGCGATCCCGACCCCGGGGCCATGGGTCCCGCGATCGCCCGGATCGACGCCATCCTGGCCGCGGTCGAGCGCAGCTTCGGCGACCCGGACACGGACTGGATGACCCTCGTCGGGCTCCTGCACTACGCCGTCGTGATCGCCGCCACCGAGCGGCTCTAACCGTCCTCGCGGGCGACGATCCGCATGAGCTCGACCTCCTGGCCGTCCCGGGTGTCCGGGTAGACGACGTAGGCGCCGGGCGAGCCGCCGAACCACGACGCCTCGGCCTCCCCCACGAAGATCGCCGCGCGCTGTGAGCCGTCGGCCTGCTCGACCCAGACCTTCTGACCTTCCGTGAGAGCGTCCATGGCGGCATCGTCTCACGGCGGCCGCTAGGGCTGGATCCTGCTCCACAGGTCGTTGAACGAGATGCTGTCGTAGAACGCCGTGCCGTCGATCACCAGACCGTCGCGCATCCGCATGAACCACGCGACTCGGTGTTCTCGTACGGCTCGCCGTCGTTCGCGACGCCGCGCCCGTCCGCCAGGACGATCACCGTGCCGCCGTCGGCGTAGATCGACGCGGATCGTCACCGGGCGGAACCGCTCGTCCGCGGCGAACCGCGCGCCGAACGGCGCGAGGATCTCACTCGTGAACTCCGCCTTGCTGGCGTGTCGCGCGACGCCGATCGACGTGCCCACTCGATCCGTCACACCATGTCGGCGGCGAACGCGTCGGCGATCACGACCCGTGCCATCGCGCCAGGACCGCGAACGCCCGGCGCATCGCCTCGTCGGTATGGTTCCGGGCTCGTCCATGCACCGGAAGCTGAAGCGGTCGCGGCCCTCACGACCCCATGGGTGCCTCGGGCGGGATCGAGCCGCGCCCCGACCGTCACCTGACCCCCAGACCCTCCGCACGAGGAGCAGGACGATGTACAAGTAGGCAGCCGCCGGCTCGACGGGTCCCGGGCGCACGCCCGGGACCCGTCCGTGTCTAGGCGGTGCTCTCGACGTCGGCGGGCATGAGGATCCACGCCCCGACGTACAAGAGCGGCGTCAGGATCAGGATCGTCGCGATGCCCACGACTCGAGCGACGAGCGGGTTGACGTCGTAGCGGCGGGCGAAGCTCGCGAAGACGCCGGCGAGCAGCCTGCCCTTCCGCGGGCGCGACAGTCCCTTCTCCGCGAACCAGGCGCGGGCGCCGCCCAGCGAGTTGTCGTGGCTCGTGACCGGCGGGTGTGTGGCGACTGACATCGGGTCCTCGGTTCTCCCCGGACATCCGGGGGTTCGTTTGCACACGAGGAGCATCGCTCCGCCCGCCCTCCCGTCACAGGGGGCTACCTCGTCCCGGTCCCCTAGGGGACATCCCGGAGGGACGACGCGGCTAGGTGCCGCAGAACGTCTGGTACGACCCCCAGCTCGACGGCGCCGGCGCGGCGTACGCCTCGAGGCCGGGGCGCTCGTCGAAGGGCCGCGTGACCACGTCGACCAACCGCTCGAACGGCCCGAGGTCGCCGGCCGTGGCCGCGGCGAGCGCGTCCTCGACCTGGTGGTTGCGCGGGACGTAGACCGGGTTGACCCGGTCCATCGCCGCGGCGACCTCGCCGAGGTCCGCGCCCTCGTGGCCGAGCTGCTCGCGCCACCGGGCCGCCCACGCGTCGAGCGGCGCCGGCACGGGACCGTCGCGCAAGGATGCCGACAGCGCCCGGAACGTCGAGGTGTAGTCGAGGGCGTGCTCGTGCAGCAGCGTGAGCAGGTCGTCGACGAGCGCGCCGGTCACGTCGTCGGCCTCCGCGACCCCGAGCTTGGCCCGCATCCCAGCGCTCCAGTGGCGGTGGAAGCGCTCGGGGAAGCTGCGCAGCGTCTCCGTCGCGATCGCGACCGCCGTGTCCTTGTCCTCGTCGAGCAGCGGGAGCAGCGCCTCGGCCAGGCGGGCGAGGTTCCACGGGGCGACGTGCGGCTGGTTGCCGTACGCGTAGCGGCCGCCGTGGTCGATCGAGCTGAAGACGGTCGCGGGGTCGAACGCGTCCATGAACGCGCAGGGCCCGTAGTCGATCGTCTCGCCGGAGATCGCCATGTTGTCGGTGTTCATCACGCCGTGGATGAAGCCGACGAGCATCCACTGCGCGACGAGCGACGCCTGCGACTCGATCACGCTCTCGTAGAACGCGACGTACGGGTTCTCCGCCTCCGCCGCCTGTGGGTGGTGGCGGGCGATCGAGTGGTCGGCGAGCCGCCGCACGAGGTCGGGGTCGTCGGTCATCGCCGCGTACTGGAAGGTGCCGACGCGGATGTGGCTCGCCGCGACGCGCGCGAGGACCGCGCCGGGCAGCACGGCCTCGCGGAGGATGTCCTCGCCTGTCGCGACGACGGCGAGCGCACGCGACGTCGGGATGCCGAGCGCGTGCATCGCCTCGCCGATCACGTACTCGCGCAGCATGGGCCCGACGACCGCCTTGCCGTCGCCACCGCGGGCGAACGGGGTGCGCCCCGAGCCCTTCAGGTGCAGGTCGCGGCGGTTGCCGTGGACGTCGACGACCTCGCCGAGCAGCAGCGCGCGGCCGTCGCCCAGCCGCGGCGAGTACGAGCCGAACTGGTGTCCCGCGTACGCCTGCGCGACCGGGGTCGCGCCCTCGGGGGCGACCTTGCCGACCAGCACGTCCACGCCGGCGTCCGACCGCAGCGACGCGGGATCGACGCCGAGCTCCGCGGCGAGCTCCTCGTTGAGCGCGAGCAGCCGCGGCTCGGCCACCGGCGCGCCCTGCCACGGGACGTAGAGGCCCTCGAGCTCACGCACGAAGGAGTCGTCGAAGGCGAACAGGGGGCGGGCGGCGACGCTCATGTCATCGAGGCTAGCGCCGGAGACGAGGGTGCCCTCGCGGACGAGCGGGACGAGGCGCCGTCCGTAGTCGACGGCGTCCTCCAGCGGGTCGAACCCGCGGATGAGGAGCGTCGTGACGCCGATGTCGTGGTAGTCGAGGAGGGCGTGGGCGACGGTCTCCGGCGAGCCGACGAGCGCGGTGGAGTTGCCCGTGGGCGCCGGTGGCGGCGGCGAGCGGCGTGAACAGCGCAGCGGTCGTGCACGCTCGCCCCGCGCCGCGGCGGCCAGGAGCCGCTGGGAGCCGACGTTCTGGGGCTGCGGGTGCCCGTCCGAGCGCCGCCCAGAGCACCTAGCGGCGCGGGGTGCTCCCGGCACGCGTGGTCGAGGATGCGGTGCGGCGCGGTCCCACGCCTCGCTCGTCGGTCGCGCCCGAGGATCGGGCGGGTCGAGAGCGCAGATGCCCGGCGACCGGCGCGTCCGGCGGCCGCGGCCGCCTCCTGGACCGCCGCGATGTGGGCGGCGGTCTCCGCGAGCGGCTCACCCCAGAGCGCGTAGACGTCCGCGTGGCGGGCCGACGACCGCGATCGCCTCCTCGGACGAGCCGCCGAAGTAGATGGGCAGGTGCGGCTCCCGGTGCGGCAGCGCACGCTGACGAAGGCGCCCCGGACGCGTGTAGAACGTCGCCGTCCACGTCGAACGGGCCCCTCCGACCGTCCAGGTCCGACGCAGGACCTGTCGAGGTACTCGTCGGTGCGGCGCGTAGCGGGCCGCCTTGTGGAGGAAGTCGCCGTCACGGGCCTGCTCCGCGTCGCTGCCGCCGGTGATGACGTGCAACGCCAAGCGACCGCAGCGAGAACTGGTCGAGCGTGGCGAGCTTGCGGGCCGCCACGCGTGGGGGCCACGAAGCCGGGACGATGGGCCACGAGCACGCCGAGGCGCTCGGTCGCTGCATGCGCGGCCAGGAGGCCACGATGAAGCCGTCGGGGGCGCGAGGAGAAGTAGCCGATGAGCACCCGGTCGAAGCCGGCGTCCTCGTGGGCCCGGGCGAACGCGCGGATCGAAGTCGCGGGTCGACGACGGGCCCGGTGGCGGGAAGCGATCTCGGAGCACGTGCCGGGGGGGCGATCATCCCGATGAACTCGACGGGCATCGAGCGTGTCCTTCTGGACTGGATCGCGAGTGCGCGCTCGCCCGCGGCGAGCAGCACGCTGTCGTCCTGCGGCGTGTGGATGCGACTGCACAGCACGTCGCGCAGGTGCCGCTGCAGCGGGTGGTGCCGGGTGAGCCCCGGGTTGCCGACGAGCGCGACGGCCTGCTCGACCGCCTGGATGACGCCGCGCGTCACGGCGACCTTCACGAGCCCGGACTCCGCGCCGGCGCGGGCGGCGGCGTCCCCGCCCACGTCGAGATCCGCCTCGAGCGACCGCAGCAGCCGTTCGCCGGCCCGCAGCAGCGCCTCGATCTCACCGACCGCGACGCGGAAGCGGGGCAACGTCGCCAGCGGCGCGCCCAGGTTCGACGGCGCACGCTCGTTGAAGATACCGGACGAGCCAGTCCCGCGCAGCGCGAGCGACACCGACGTAGACCGAGACGACGAGGCTCGTCATCCAGCCGAGCAGGACCGGGTCGCCAGACCGCGGTCCACCGATCCGGGGGGAGCGAGACCCACCGCGTGGTCGAGTGGGATCGGCGTGTCGTGCAGCAGCACGTCGTGGCTCGCCGAGGCCCGCATGCCGAGGTGATCCCAGGTCTCGCGGATCTCGATGCCGGGAGCGTCGGCCGGCACCAGGAACCCACCGATCCGCGCCCCGTCCTCGGTCGCCGCCCAGACGTGCAGCCACCGGAGTCCCACGCTGCCGGTCGAGTAGATCTTGTGCCCGGTCAGCCGCCAGCCGCCGCCGGCGCGCCTCGCGCGCGTCGACGGGATGCCGCCGCGCGCAGGCGTCCCGAGGTCGGGCTCCACCCGCAGCGCGTTGATGAGCGCCGGTCCTGCCAGCGAGGAGGCGATCACCTCCTCGCGCACGTGCGGCGCGACGCCCGCGCCGTCGGCCGTCAGCAGCTTGAGCTGGATGAGGTGCATGACCCAGACGAGCGCCGTCGACGGATCGCCCGAGGCCACGATCCGCACCGCCTCCGCGGTCGTGCGCAGGTCGGCCGCGCCCGGCAGGGTCAGGTTGCCGAGACCCGCCTCCCACAACGCGTCGATGTTCTCGAACGCGAATGAGCCGTCGCGGTCGTGACGCTCGGCGCGGGTGGCGACGTCCGCCGCCACCTCCCGCGCCGCGTCCAGCGCACCACGTGTGGTCGGGCGCTCGTGCAGGACGCCCGTCACGGGCGAGCCGCCGTCTCGAGCCCGGCGATGCGCGCCTGCTCCTCCTCGGACAGCTCCTGCAGCGCCCCGATGCGCGCGGCCTGCTCCGGGTCCTTCACCCGGATCGATGCGAAGCGCGCGAGGCCGAGGAGCAGCAGCCCGAGGAAGATGTACGGGAGGATGTTGAACGGGTACGCCGGCATGGGCGACACGTTCTTGAACAGGACGTAGATCATCGCCAGCGACGCGACGACCGACGCGAGCAGCCCCGGGAGCCGCAGCGCCTTGATCCGGTACAGCCAGATCGGCGTCGCGATCGTGACCAGGAGGTAGCTCACGAGGTAGCCGTACGTGGCGGTGGTGCCGATGTAGACGTCGGCCAGCAGCCGCCCCGTCCCGATGAGGGTGAACGTCAGGGCGATGGCGAACGCGAGCACCCCGAGCGTCGCGATGCCGACGTAGGGCGAGTAGAAGGCCGGGTGCGTGCGCGTGAACGCCGTCGGGATCGCCCGGTCGTGGGCGAAGGTGAACAGCGAGCGCGCGCCGGCGTTGAGCATCGCCGCGACGAAGACGATCATCCCGAACGCGATGCCGAGATCCACGGCGTACGTGACCCAGTCGACTCCCGCGTTCTCCGCGACGACGGGCAGCGGCGCCGTGTCGTCGCCGAGGCGGGCGTGGTCACCGACGAAGCCCGCGACCTCCGTGTGTGTACCGACCAGGTACAGCGCGAAGAGCAGGATCACGGTGCGGATGAGCACGCGCGGGATCGTCCGGTGCGCATCGCGCGTCTCCTGGCCGAGCCCGGCCGAGCTCTCGAAGCCCGCGTAGGAGCCGACCGCGAGCACCGCGCCCAGGACGACGAGGTTGGTCCCCGAGCCCTCCGCGCGGAACTGCGACGCGTCGAACGAGAAGCCGTGGTCGATCCAGGTCGCGACGAAGATCACGGCGATTGCGAGCAGCGAGAGCAGCTCGAGGCTCAGCTGCAATCGTGCCGACAGGCGCAGCCCGCGGTACGGGATGAGCACGGCCGGAACCGCGACGAGCACCAGCACGAGCACCTTCCAGCCGGTGCCCGCGGCTGCGTCGAAACCCAGCTTCTCGAGGAAGTGCGTGACGTAGAGCACCGCACCGAGCAGACCGGTCGTGGCGAACCCGAGGTAGCCGATGAGCAGCGCCCACCCTGCAGCGACGGCGGCCCACGGGCCGAGCCCGTTGCCGGCGTAGGTGCCCAGGGAGCCGACGGACACGGTCCTCCGTGCCTGCAGGCCGATCGTGTAGGCGACGAGCAGCACGACGACGCCGCCGACGACGGCGGAGAACAGCGCGCCCTCGCCGGCGATGAGGTACAGCGAGCCCGGCACGCTGGCGAGAGCGACGCTGGGCGCCGCCGCGGCGATGCCCTGGGCGAAGACCTCGAGCGTGCCGGCCTGGTCGCGCCGCAACCCCGAGGCCTGCTCGGGCTCCGGCGCGGCGACGGGCGCCGCGGGTGCGACGGGTTGGTCGAGCGTGGACATGGCGGATCTCCTGCGTGTCAGTGGACGTGGTGGTGATGTGGACGCGGCAGATCGAGCGCGGGGTTGCGCTCGAAGAAGCCGAAGGGACGCAACGAGAAGCCCGTCGTCGCGACGGGCATGACCGGCCAGTCCTCGGGGCGCACGACGTGGTGCGCGGCGAACGTGTGCCAGACGACGACGTCGGCGTCGGCGGTCTGCCGCCCGCGCGCGGCGTAGACCTCGAGCCCGTCCCCGCCGGTCGTGTGCCAGGGGTGCTCTCCGGCTGCGTAGCGCTCGCCGGGATCGTGCGCCGTGACCCACAGGCTCCGCGTGGCGAAATGCGCTCGGCGCAGCGCAGGGGAGCCCTCGGCGAACAGCGGCGGCGTCGCCGGGCCGGGCAGCAGCTGGAACGCGACGGGGTCCCCCTGGTGCGTTCTGCACGGACTCGTTGACCACGAGCCACAGCCACCGCAGCCGGCGCCCCTCGAGCGCGAAGCTCGCGCCCTCCGGCAGGGTGATCTCGATCGGCCGGACGTCCTCGCGTTCGCTCACCACATCCGGCGTGAAGCGCCCCGAGGTAGCAGGGATCGCGACCGCGCCGTCGTCGACGACGTGCAGGACCTCGCCGGTGTCGAGATCGATCGTCACGACGAGCCCCTCGACGGGGTGGGCGAAGATGTTGTCGTCGGCGGCGTGCTTGAGATAGGTCAGCGCGCGGGCGATCCGGCGGCCGGGGTGCTCGGGATCGGGTGTGCCGGGCGGCCACGGGTGGATCTCGGTGTCCTCGAGCCGCTCGACGCCGCGGACCCGGAGCGCCTGCTGCCAGCGCGGATCGGCGCGCACCACCCGCTCGGTGAGCGCGATGACGCTTCTGCGGGCCGGCGGATGCGCGCCCGGCACCTCACGTGCGACGACCACGCTCCCGGTCTCGAGGTCGACCACGAGCTCGACGAGCGTGTGATCCCTGCGCGCTGCGCGAGGACCTGGGCCTCGCGGTGCTCGGACGGGCGTTCGCGGAGGGCGATGCTCGCGAAGCGCGGCCGCTCGCCCAGGATTCCGTGCGCGCGGGCGGCCTCGGCGGCGCGGGTGATCTCGTCCGCGTCGAGGGGATCGATCGGATGGGACGCTGCGGTCAGGGCGGGACGGGACAGGATGGACTCCGTTTCTGGGCGTGCGAGATCGACGCGACCTGGGCGGTCGCGTGAGGTGAATCGGTCAGCGAGGCGTCAGCGGACGGCTGCGCGGCGACATCGCCGGTGCGTCACGCCGCCTGCCTCTCGAGGCTCGCGGCGGTCACGCCGAAGCGCTCCTCGAGCGCCGCAGCCCCGGCCGCGGTCACGGTCGCGACCCTGCTGGCCTCGCGCGTGGCGACCCAGTCGCGCCGGACGAGTTCCGCAGTGAGCGCGGCGCCGAGGCTGCCTGCCAGATGCGGGGCGGCCCTCGCTCCAGTCCGTGCAGGCGCGCGTGAGTGGGCGCGGCCGGGCGCGGAGTCCGTCGACGTCGATGCCGAGGTCGGCGAACGCGTGCTCGCCACGCGGCGTGACGACGAAGGTGTCGCGTCTCGGGGCGAGCAGTCCGCCGCGTGCCAGGGCGTCCGCGATCGCGACGCCCGTGCGTCCCGCGAGGTGGTCGTAGCAGAGGCGCCCGCTGCGGAGCGCGTCGCGCTCGTTGACGTCGGCGAGCGACCGGACCGGTGCGGCGGGGCGAGCAGCAAGAGCACCTCGAGGGCGTCCGCGATCGACTGGCCGGCGAGCCGGTAGAGCGACGGAAGGCCTTGCGGCTCGACCACGACGAGGCCGCCGTCCACGAGCTTGCGCAGGTGCATGCCGTGGCGACCGGGACGCCGACGCGCGATCTCGGAGAGCAACGGAGGAGGCCGTCAGCGCCCCGTTCAGCAGCGTCAGGAGGATCGCGGCGCGTGTGCGATCCGCGAGCGACGAGCGGATCGTCGAGAGGTCCGCATCGCCGTGCATGAGAGATACATCACGAAATCCGATCTGATTCAATGTGGATTGAATCGAGAGTTTGTCGATCGGACTTGTCAAGTATGCGGTACTGTCGTCGCTGATGGGCCTGGCGAATGCTCTTGGACAGGGCCGTCACGGCGGCGCACGGAACCCAGTTCTCTCCTCCCCGTGCTCCGTCTGCGAGGGCGTCGGACGACGCACAGAGCGCCGGGGCGGACGCGCGCGCCGCCGGTGAGCCTCGCATCCCTGGAGGCTGCGACCCGGAGGCGACATGGACGTGCGCGGTGTGATCCTGCGGTCGGACCCCGGGGGTCCCGACGCCTGCTCGCCGGGTGGGCGCGGCGCCGTGGCATCGGACTCGCACGGTCGCTGTCGGCGACGCGGCGTTCCGGAGCTCGACGGCGGCCACGACTTCGCGGTCGTCTTCGCGGAGGCGACCCCGGCGCTCGTCGCCTGGCTACGCGAAGCCGACGCGGCCGGAACACCCCTGCTCGGCATCGCCGCCGGCGCCCATGCGGTCTCCTCGGCGCTCGGCGGCGCCACACGCGGCTCGACGGGCCCGCGATCGGCTGGCGTGAGGTCGAGAGCGCCGACCCCGCGCGCGTCCCGCAGGGACCGTGGCTCACGTGTCAGGAGCAGGCGATGACGCCTCCCCCGCTCTCCTACGAGCTGGCCTGGAACCGGGACGGCACCCAGGCGTTCTGCCTGCGGCGCCATCTCGCCGTGCAGTTCCACCCGGAGGCGACCGCCCAGCTCGTCGTGGCCTGGGCGGCGGAGCTCGAGGCCGCCGGGCTGGATGCGGGCGCGCTCAGCGGCGGGGCACCGAGCGTGCCGGCCGCGAGCGTCTGTTCGACGGGTCGCCGCCCGCGCCGGCCTCGCGCTCGTCTGACTACGCCTGCATGTACTGGTCGCACGACGACGGGTCGCCGGAGTCGAAGCCGGTCTTCCACGCGTCCTCGCGCTGCTCCGGCGTCCCGTGGTGGCCGGGCTGCTGGGTGTTGAAGTCGCCGACGGCGAGGGCCGCGTCGAGCGCCTCCTGCTCGTCGCCGTTCTCGAGGCGACCCTGGTCGCTGGCGCTCTTCGCCCAGTTGCCGGCGTAGCAGTCGGCCTGCAGCTCGAAGGCCATCGTCGGCACGCTGCCGCCGTAGCGCTGGTCGAGGCCGAGCTCGTTCTGGACCTGGTGGCCGTACTCGTGGGCGACGATGTACGCGACGGCGAAGTCGCCGTACGTCTTGCCGTAGCCCTGCGAGCTGCCGGGGAGCGAGGAGTTCAGCGCGCCGTCGAAGATGTCGGTCGCGAACTTCTCCGAGATGTAGATCGTGTCGTCGCCCGGGCAGTAGGCGGCTGCGCTGTCGCCGAGGTCGCTCGTGCCGTCACCGCACGCGCTCGCCGCGGTCTGGCCGGCTGGGATCCAGCTGTAGGTCACGCGCGGCTCGGGAAGATCGGAGTCCTTGAACACCTTCGTCCAGTACGTGTCGACGTCCTTGGTGACGGCGGTGAGGAAGCTCTCCATGTCCTGCGGCTGCGGCGTGTCCTTCGAGCCGATGACGAGGCTCTGCGCGCTCGTCGGTTGCGGTTTCTCCTTCGTGGTCTCGGTCGCGGACGCGGATCCGAGCTGCAGCACGGCGGCGCCGATGGCGAGCGGCAGCACGGCGGCGCCGATGAGCAGACGGGGGCGGATGGGTGATTTCAACGGTGTCTCCTTCGAAGTGGTCAGGAGCACCATGTGCCGTGGCGCGTCAACGCTGCGTAAGACCGCTTGCGATGAGTCCGGCGGCGGAGGATCGTCCGTAGGGCCATGAGCGACCTCACGAAGGCCCCCACGACGATGTCGAACATCGGCGTTGCGATGTTCACCGTCGCCGACCAGGACGCGGCGATCGCGTTCTACACGGAGAAGCTCGGCTTCGAGCTGCGCTCCGACACCGCGTTCGGCGAGAACGGCGAGAACCGCTGGGTCGAGGTGGCGCCGCCCGGCTCGACCGCCCGCCTCGCACTCAACCCGCCGATGGGCGGTCAGCCCGGCGGCGGAGGCATCGGCGTCGAGACGCCGGACGTCCACGCCGAGCACGCCCGCCTGACCGCCATCGGCGGGATCGACCTCGACCCCGAGCCGATGTCGGGCCCGGGCATGCCGACGCTGTTCATGCTGCGCGACCCCGACGGCAACCACGTCGCCGTCGTGGAGGCGCCGCCCGCCGCGTAGACGTTCCGCCGTGGTCTCCGCGGTGCATGAATCGCACCGCGAGACCACGGCGAGGACGCGCGACCGGGACGCGCAGGTTCCGGGTCGACGCCTCAGTAGCCCCAGCCGAGCACCGTCGCCGCGGTGCGCCCGAGCAGCCACTCGCGCTGGTCGGCCGTCAGCCGGTCGGTGTGCTTGAGGTAGAAGAGCGCCTCGGCGTACGTGTGCTTCGCGTACTCGCGGCCCTCGGGCGCGAGCCGGATCGTCCCGGCGCGGCCCATGACGCGTGAGATGTCCGAGCCCCACATGAGGCGCTCGGCACCGAACGCCGCCAGGACCTGGTCGAGGCTCTCCCAGAGGTCCGCGAACGGGTAGGGATCCGCCGAGAGGGTCGGTACGCCGGAGACCTTCACCCGCACGTTGGGCAGCTCGGCCAGCGCGAGCAGCGCGGGCAGGTCGCGGAACGGCGGGTCGTCGAGGCCGAACGTCGGGTTCTGGCGCATGCCGAGGTGGTCGACGATCACGACGAGCTCCGGGTGGCGCCGTGCGACCTCGGCGGGGCCGCCGAGGGCACCCGCGGTCGACATGAAGAGCGGGAGGCCCGCCGCGACGCAGGCCTCCATGAGCGGCTCGTACATGACGATGTCCGAGGTCCAGACGGGTCCGTCGTCGGGGCGGTCGTTCAGCAGGTGGCCGGGCAGCGTGTGCATGGCCCGCATCGCGACGACCTCCCCCGCCGCGGCGCGCCGCGCGACGAGCTCGGCGAGCCCCGGGTCGTCCGCCCGGATGCCGCCGGGCACGGCGGGCGGGGTGACCATCGAGACGACCGCGAAGCGGTCGGGCGCCTGGGCCCGCGCCCACAGGCCCCAGTCGTCGTCGATGGGGAACAGCACTGCCTTGTCGACGCCGACGGCGTCCATGTAGCCGAGCTCGACCTCGAGCATGAGCCGGTAGCGCGTGTCGCGGTCCAGCCCCTCGAGGTCGCCGGCCACCGCCGGCTCGTGCAGCTGGGCGTCGATGATCGTCATGGGCGGATCATCGCGGTCACAGCGTCGCCGCCGCCTCGACCATGTTCTCCATCTTCGCCCGGAGCACGGGCACGTCGCGCGCGGGATGGCGCCCGAACCCGCACGACGGCGCCAGCCACAGGCGCTCCTCCCCCACGACCCGAGCCCAGTCCGCCGCGCGCTCGCGGATCTTCGAGACCGGCTCGACCCAGTAGCAGCCCTCGTCGACGATCCCGGCCGCGAGCTCGATGCTCTGCGGGATCGACGCGAACGACGTCCCGCTCCAGGTAACGCTGGAAGTAGTGCACCGCGAGGTGCGCGACGTCGATCACGCCGTCCAGCCGCTCGAGGATCTGTGCCCAGGGAGCGCAGCTGAGATCACCGGACAGCGGCCGGCCGCGCATGTTGCCGCTGCAGATGTGGATGCCGCGCCGCACGCCGTCCAACCCCTCGAAGCACTCGGCGATGATCTCCGCCGCCTCGTCCGGGGTCAGCGCGCCCATGGAGATCAGCGTGCTGAAGGTGGGGACGTCGAGCTGCACGTGCGTGCAGCCGGCGTCGGCCAGGCCGCGCATCTCCGAGCGCACCACGCCGATGAGGTTCGGGAGCTGCTCCTTGAGCTGCGGCAGCTGGTCGATCGCGTTGAACGCCATCTCCAACGGACCGACCACGGTCGCCTTCGGCACGCCACCGGGAAGGTCGCGCTCGCGCAGGTAGCCGCTCAGGTAGCCCATGCCGTCGGGGGCGCCGATGTCCCCCGTGATCTTCGCGTGGGCGAAGTCGTCGTAGTCGAACAGCTCGGGCTTGCTCGGGACGTCGATCTCGATGCCCGTGAGCACCTTCTGCATGTGGTTGAGGAACTCGTCCGTGAAGTACTCGCCGCCGGTCCACTCGGTCAGGCCGAGTGCCTGCTGCTCGGCGACCGCCGTCGCGGCGCTCTCCCGCAGCAGCCGCTCGCTCGCATCGGCTCCGAGGTTCCCGGCGTGGTACTCGCGCAGGCCCTCCGTCACGTCCTCCTGCGGCCACCAGGAACCCACGGTGGTCGTGCGAACGCTCATTCGTCGTCTCCTCCTGCTCGGTCTCCGAGCGCGCATGCTCGCCGAAACGCCGGAAGCCCGCACAGAGGCGGGCTTCGGGCATCAGGAGTCGGGCTGATTGATTGGGGAGGGGACGTCTTGAGAGGTCTCGCCTCGGGGTGCCGTCGCTGCCTGACAGCCCTCTCATCGGTCGCGCTCGGCGGACCTTGAACCGGATCTCGGAGAAAGTCGCGCGCCTCGCCGCAAGATTCCGGCTCCCGGTGCGTTCTGCGTATCCGAGGGGGGGAATTCGGGGCCCGCCGGCACCGCAGAGATGAAGCGGTGGCCTTCGGCCGGGCAACCAATCCCTCGAAAGGAGCAAGATGAGGCGGTTCGCCCTCGCGGTGATCGCGTGCGCCCTGCTGGGCGCGTGGTCGGTGGCCCCAGCCGGGGCACACACCGGCCAGGACAACGGAATGTCCTGCGCCGGCATCACCCTCGACCTGGCGGGCTTCCCCGCAGGAGAGAACACCGTCACGACCACCATCACGATCGACGGCGTGCCCGTCGACCCGGTGGTCTCGACGTTCCAGGGTGCGGCGGCGACGTTGATCGTCCCGCTCCCGCCCTTCACGGGCACCCACGAGATCCGGTACCAGACGAGCTGGACCGTCGACGGCGGAGGCCAGACCGAGGTGGCCGTGACGACGATCACGTGCGGCTCCACGGGCGGGCCGGCCGAGCCCGGTTCCAAGCCGGCGAAGCCGCGCCACCCCCGCTCGCCGCGCTGGTGGTGGCGCGTGCAGCAGCACTGCTGGCCGTCCTAGACCGAGGCCGGGGGCCGCGCCCGCCCGCGCGGCCCCACCCCACCGGACGGTCCGGCCACGAACAGACCAGCATCAGGCCGATCAGGATCTGCACGAGTTCCGGTCCGGAAGCTCACAAGAAGGCCGCAACTCCGATTTCCTGCCCACCGTCTCGGACGGTGTGGCGGGCAGGCGCGACCGATACGTTGGGCGGGCAGCGGTTCCGCCCTCCACGGAAGAAGGGTCGCGCGTGTCGTCTGCGGTTGATCTCCCCCGGTCCGGTGCGCTCGGGCGAGCATCTGATGCACAACTGACGAGGCTGATCCGCCAAGGCAACCAGGAGGCCTTCGCGGAGCTCTACGAGCGGCACAACTCGCTCGTGATGGCGGTCGCCCGCGCGTCCTCGCGCGAGCGCGCCGAGGACATCGCCCAGGAGGCGTGGACGAGCGCGTATCGCGCCCTGTCCGGGCCCGGGAAGTCCATCGAGCACGCCGCCCCGTGGCTGGCCACCATCGCCCGCAACGTCGCCCGCGACCGCGCACGCCGCGACATGCGGCTGCCGGAGGTCACCAACGACGACATCGTGGCCGCCGCGCCCGCCGTCGGCGGCGTCGAGAGCGCCCTCGAGGGCAAGCACAACCTCGGCCGCCTGCTGGGCGCCTTCGACGAGCTGTCCGAGGAGCAGCGCGTCATCCTCAGCCTCCGCGAGTTCGGCGGGCTGACGTACAAGCAGATCGCCGAGCAGCTCGGCAAGCCCGAGTCGACGATCGAGGCCGCGCTGTTCCGCGCCCGTCGCAAGATGGCGAAGGAGTACGCGGAGCTCGACAGCGGCCGCCGCTGCCGGATCGTGCAGTCCCAGCTCCTGACCGGCCGGCAGCTCTCGCACGTGGAGCGCCTGCGGATCTCGCGGCATCTCGGGCGCTGCGTGACGTGCGAGCGCGTCGCGCGGCTCGAGGGCGCCGACGACCTCATCCCCACGCCGCGCCTCGCGCGCATCGCGGGCGTCATCCCGGTGCCCGGCTTCCTCGCGCGGCTCCTGGCCGGCGGCGCCGACGCGGTCAGCCCGCTCGCGGGCAAGGCCGCGGTGGCGGCCGTCACCATCGTCGTGGGCACCGGCGCGCTCGTCGTCACGCAGGGCCGCGACAGCGAGGAGTCCGCGTCGGGCTCGGCAGGATCCGGCACGACGGCAGCAGCCGCCACCGGCAGCTCCTCCGCTCCGATCGGTCTCTCCGCGGCACCGAACATCGTCCTGACGCACCGCGTCGCCCCCGCGGCGAAGCACACCTCCGGCGGCGGATCGGCGCCCTCGACCGGCACCGCGACGCCGGTCGCGAGCGCCGCACCGATCGCACCGGCCACGGCGAACGCCGCACCGCAGCGGTCGGCGAGCTCGTCGCCGGTGCGCAGCGTGCAGCGCACGACCACGCGCGAGCGCCAGGCCCCGGCGGCACCCGTCCAGCAGGCACCGGCCGCCGCCACGCCCACCCCGGCACCGGCCGCCCAGGCCCCTGCCGCGGCCGCGCCCGCCCCGGCCGCAGCGACACCTGCGCCCGCAGCCTCCGCGCCGGCGGCTGCGAACGCGGGAACCCCGGCGACCCCCGCGCCCGCCCCGGCTCCCGCGAGGACCGGCGGGCCGAGCGTCACGCAGACGCCCGTCTGCCTCGACGCGTCCTGTCGGATCAGCCCCTAGACCCGGATTTGCGCCCCGCGGGATCCTCGAAGCGAGGCAACCCGAGGAGGCGGACATGCAAGGCGTACCCGAGGTGGTCCTGCGCAGCGAGCAGACGAACGCCGAGATCGGGATGATCCGACATGTGGTGCCGGTCGGCTTCCCGGGACCACCGCTGCACCGGCACGACTTCGACGAGACCTTCTACGTCCTCGAAGGACAGCTGACCGTGCAGCTCGGCGACGAGCTCTTCCGGGTGGAGACCGGAGAGCTCGCGTTCGCCCCGCGCGGGGTCGCGCACACGTTCACGAACCTGGCGGAGGAACCGGCGGGCTACCTGATCGTGTTCACCCCGGCGGGATTCGAGCGCCACTTCGCCCGCATGGCGGCCGAGCGCGAGGGCGTCGACCCGCCCGACTGGGCGCTCGGGCCGATCCCCGACGTGACCGTGCTCGGCGGCCCGATCGACCGGGATCGCGCGGCGGAGGCACGTCCGATCGGCGTCTGAGCAAGGCCGGGCGGGTTGCACCCCGGTGCTACTGTTCACCTTGTGGTTAACGATCCGTTCCGAGCCCTGTCGCACCCCATCCGCCGCGGGATCGTCGAGCGCCTCGCCGCAGGCCCGGCGACCGTCGGTGACGCCACGGCGGGCTTCGGTGTGTCCAAGCCCGCGATCTCCAAGCACCTGAAGGTGCTGGAGGAGACCGGCGTGCTGACCCGCGTGGTCGAGGGGCGGACGCATCGGCTCTCGATCGAGCCCGACGTGCTCAGCGAGGCGGCCGACTGGATGGATCGTCAGCGCGCCGTCTGGGAGCGCATGTTCGACGTCGTCGACGAGTACCTGAAGGAGGACGTACCTCGATGAAGACCCCACCGACCGTGACGCCGCAGGAGTGGACCGCCGCGCGCGAGGCGCTGCTGGTGAAGGAGAAGCAGCTGACCCGCGCCCGCGACGCCCTCGCCGCCGAGCGCCGCCGCATGCCGCGGATGGCCGTGGAGAAGGACTACGCCTTCGAGGGGCCGGACGGCCCGGCGAGCCTGCTCGACATGTTCGAGGGCCGCCGGCAGCTCATCGTCTACCGGTTCTTCTTCGAGCCCGGCGTGGAGGGCTGGCCGGAGAGCGGCTGCCGCGGCTGCTCGTTCATGGCCGACCAGGTGAGCCACCTCGCCCATCTCAACGCGCGCGACACCACGCTCGCCTACGTCTCGCGCGCCCCGCAGCCCGACATCGAGCGCTGGAAGGCGCGGATGGGCTGGGACATCCCCTGGTACACGATCACCGACGACTTCGACAAGGACTTCGGCGTCGACGAGTGGCACGGGACCAACGCCTTCATCCGCGACGACGAGGGCGGCGTCTTCCGCACGTACTTCATCGACAGCCGCGGCGACGAGGCCCTCGGCACCCCGTGGGCGTTCCTCGACATGACCGCGCTCGGGCGCCAGGAGATCTGGGAGGACTCGCCGGAGGGCTACCCGCAGACCCAGGCGTACGTGTGGTGGAACCTCCACGACGAGTACGACCAGGCGACCGACTTCGAGCACGCGCTGTCGGACGAGACGGCGTCGCAGCGCGGGGCGACCAGCACGTGACCGTGATCGCGCACATCGGCGGCGTGCCGGTCGAGGAGCTCCTGCCGACGGTGTGCGCCGGCGCCGGGGTGCTCCTCGTGCGCGCCCGCAGCGTGCTCCGTCGCCGCCGGGAGCCCGGGCGATGATCAGCGGCGACCAGACCCTGCGCATCGAGCGCACCTACCGGGCGCCCGCCGAGGCGGTGTTCGACGCGTGGACCAGCGAGGAGGTGATCCGCCGCTGGTGGCACACCGAGCGCGGCTACGAGACGAGCGAGGCCGAGGTCGACCTGCGCGTGGGCGGCGCGGTACGCGTCGTCATGCGCGACCCGGAGACGGAGGCCGAGTACGGCGGCGGCGGGCTGTACACGGAGATCGACCGGCCGAGACGGCTGGCGTTCACGTGGCTCTGGGACGACGAGACGCGGCGGACGCTCATCGAGATCGACTTCGAGGAGACCGACGGCGTCACCACCGTCCGCTTCGTGCACAGCGGGCTGTGGGACGAGGAGGCGGTCCGCGGCCACGAGGACGGCTGGAGCAAGGTCTTCGCCAACCTCGCGCGCGTTCTCGAGCCGGAGTAGCCGTCTACCATCGCGGCGTGACGACCGGCGGCGACGCGTCGAGCTACGACGTCCTGGAGTATCCGCCCCGGCCGTTCGTGCAGACCCATCCGGATCGGCTGGCGACGCTCGCGACGCTGTTCGGGCTGTCCCCCACGCCGCCCGCGCGCTGCCGCGTGCTCGAGCTCGGCTGCGGCGTCGGGGGCAACCTGCTGCCGATGGCGGCCGCGCTGCCCGGCGCGACGTTCGTCGGGATCGACAACGCGGCCGTCCCGATCGCCCGTGCGCGTGAGCTGACCGAGCGACTGGGGCTCGGCAACGTGTCCTTCCACCCGGTCGGCATCGAGGCGTACGAGCCGCCCGCGGAGCCGTTCGACTACGTCATCGCGCACGGCGTGTACTCCTGGGTGCCCGAGCCGGTCCGCGACGCGCTGCTCGCGCTGTGCGCCCGCGTGCTGTCGCCCGACGGCGTCGCGTACGTCAGCTACAACGCGCTGCCCGGCGGCCACCTGCGCCAGATGCTGCGGGGTGTGCTGGCCGCCGGGCTGGGCGGGGTCGAGGAGCCGCGCGAGCGGGTCGCCGCCGCGCGGCGCTTCCTCGCGCTGCTCGTGGAGGCCGGCGAGGCCGACGACGAGCTCGTCCCCACGCTGGGGCGCGCGGCCCGCGAGGTCATCGACCGCGACGACGCGTTCCTCTTCCACGACGTGCTCGCCGACGACAACCAGCCGTACTACCTGCACGAGTTCGTCGCGAGCGCGAAGGCGCACGGCCTGGCGTACCTCGCCGAGGCGCAGTTCTCCGAGATGCAGGTCGACGTGCTGCCGCCCTCCCTGCAGCCGGTGCTCGCAGAGATCGCCGATCCGGTGCGCCGCGACGGGTTGCTCGACGTCCTCAAGGAGCGCAGGTTCCGCCAGACGCTCCTGTGCCGTGCGGACCGCCGGCCCGATCCCGAGCCGAAGCCCGAGCGGCTGGCCGGGATGGCGGTGTCGGGAGCGCTGCGCTGGACGGCGGACGAGGCGAGCGGTCGCGTCACCTTCCTCGGGCCCGGCACCGCGCACGTCGTGTCCGACCACCCGCTCGTCGTGCGCACGCTGCGGGCGATCGGCGACAGCTGGCCGTCGCCGGTCGCGATCGCCGAGCTCGGGGAGGAGCGCGAGCTGCCGGCGATCGACGACATCCTGCTGCGCTGCTACGCCACGAACCTCGTGCGGCTGCACGTCCACCCCCCGCGGGTCAGCACGGTGCCCCCGGACCGCCCGCGCATCAGCCCGGTCGCACGCCTCGAAGCGGCCGAGGGCACGATGGTGACGACCGTCCGCCACACGCATCTCGAGCTCGACGACGACGTCGCGCGCCAGGTGGCGACGCTGCTCGACGGCAGCCGCGACCGCGCGGCGTTGGTCGAGGCGATCGGCGATCCGGCGGCGGTCGACGCGGCGCTCACGCGGCTGGCGGGCGCCGGGATGCTGCTGCCCTAGCCGCCGTCCATCAGCCGCTGCAGCGCGGACGCGACGGAGCCCGGCCGCTCCATCCACGGGGCATGGCCCGCGCCCTCGACGACCTCACACCACCCGCCAGGGATCGCCTTCGCCGTCGCGCCGCCCGCGAGCTCGTGCGGGAGCGGGGACTTCTCGCCGGCGACGCAGCCGAACGGCACCCGGATGTCCGCGAGGGCCGCGACGAGCGCGGGGAGCTCGGGTGCCAGCGACGCCGTGACGTCTGCGTAGGCGGCGGTCGAGACGTTCAGCTCCTCGGGGAACGGCGGTGCGTGCTCGGGCTCGGCGAAGTACGCCGGCCACATGATCCGCCAGCTCTCGCGGTGCTCGTCGTCGGACGCTTCGCCGGCCATCACGCGCTCGTTGATCTCCTCCGACCGCTGCCAGGCATCGTCCGGCAGGCGCGCCTTCAGCTCCTTGTCGAGCGCGTCCCAACCGCCGTCGCCGACGGCACCGAGCGGATCGACGCCCAGCCCGCCGAGCACGCGCCCGGGCGCGGCGACCATCGCGAGCAGCATGATGATCCCGCCGAAGGAGTGCCCGACGAGCCACGCTCGATCCCAGCCGAGCTCATCGAGGACCGCCACGAGGTCATCCACCTCCTGCGTGACCCCGAACGGCCCCTCCGGGGTCGACGGCTCGACGCCGCGCTGCTGGTACGTCGCGACGTGGTGGGCTCGGGCGAGCTCCTCGACGAGATCGGTCGTGTAGTTGCAGTCCAGCGCGGGGCCGCCGTGGATGACGAGAACCGGCTCGCCGCTGCCCAGCTCCCAGCCTGCGATGCGATGCCCTCCGACCGACGCGAAGAACGGCGACCCGACCACGCCGGCGAACGTACCAACTGCCACGAGGCCGGCGGCGTTCGAAGTGAACCCTCCGCGTCAGTCCCCGTGCCACTCGAAGTGCATGCCGTCGGGCGCCGTCGGCCAGCGGCCGCCCCAGGTGAAGCCGACGCCCTCGAACGCCCGCACGACGCGGCGGTCCTGCCGCGGCTTGCTGCCCTGCGGGTTCTCGCTCGCGTTGATGTCGACCGCGAGCCCCCATGCGTGCAGCGACAGCGAGCCCGAGTCGGCGATCCGGCGCGCGGCGAAGCAGCCCGCGTAGTCGCCCCGGTCGACGAGGCGCGCCAGGCCCTGGCGCTGCAGCCGGCCGAGCGCGCGACGCAGCGGCGCGATCATCGCGCGGTGGCAGGTCACCGCGCCGAGGATCGGCACGCTGCGGGTGACGATCTTGCGTCGCACCCAGCCCGGGTCGATGTCGATCCAGTTCGCGCCGTAGGGCAGCTGCACGGCGAACTCGCCGAAGTTGTGCTTGAGCTGGACGGGGCGGGTGATGCTCCCGGCGGTCGTCGCGCTGTCGGGTCGCGTGTCGAGCCGCCCCACGTGCGTCAGCGGGTCGTCCGGGACGGTGTCCGCCACCGCCTCCGGGTCGCGCGTCGCGACGACGAGGGCGGTCGCGCGGCGCTGCGACCGCGGGACGTCGGCCGTGCTGGCGACGAGCTCGGCGCCGCGCGCGACGCCGTCCGGCACGACGCCGGCGACCACCACGCGGCGGTCGCCGGTGAGGGTGATCCGGTCCCCTGCCTTCAGCCGGCGCAGCCGCGCCGACGCCTCCGACAGCAGCACGCGTCCCCCGCGCAGGTCCCGGAACGCCGCGTCGCCGGTCACGCGCACGTACGCACGCGGGTCCACGACGAACGTGTCCAGCGGGAACGCGTAGCCACGCCGGGGCGCGTCGACGACGCGCCCGGAGGCGGTCGAGGACCGGCGCAGCAGCCACTGCGTCCGCGACACCTCGGCGAGCGCGTCGACCGCGGCGCTGCGGCGCAGGCGGCGTTCCCAGGACTCCGGGAGTCCGCCGCGGCGGCGCACGAGCACGAGGACGCGGTCGGGCTCGGGCTCGGGCGCCGTCGTGGGGGTCTGTGCCGCAGTCACCGGCGGAGGCGCGGCGGCGGGCTGCTCGTCGTCGCGGGCGAGGGCGACGGCGGCCATCACGCCCAGGAGCGCGAGGACGAGCCCGATGCTCCCGTACGCCCATCGCCGCGACATGGGGGCGGACGCTACCCGGCCGGTCTCACACCGTCACCCAGGCCTCGCCGGCGTCGATGCGCGCGAGCGCGCCCGAGCTCTCGGTGCCGAGCAGCGTCGTCGCCGCGAACTCGGCGGCAAGCCCGTCGAAGATCGCGTGGTGGCGCAGCATGGAGTGCGAACCGCCTTCGACGGTGACGAAGCCGACGTCGGCGCGTCGGCCGATCTCGCGCGCCAGCGCGACCGCCCGGCTGCGGCTCGCGATCCGGTCCCGGTCCCCGTGGACGAAGAGGATCCGCGCGTCTCCCAAGCCCGGCGGCACGTCCGTCGGCAGGACCCACGGCGCGAGCGCGACCACGCTGCTGATCTCAGGCCGGCCCGCCGCCAGCAGCGCCGCCCGCCCGCCGAGCGAATGCCCGACGAGGCACGTCGGCCTCGTCCCTCCGAGACGCTCGGCGATCCCGTCCAGCGCCCACTCGGCGTCGCGGACGGGCGTGTGATGCGCATCCCAGCCGCGGACCGAGTTCAGCAGGCGGAACACGGCGAGCCGCTCCCGACCGGCCCGCGCGACGCGACGCGCGACCGGGATCATCCGCAGGACCGACAGCTGCGTCGGGCTGACCATCATCCTCACGCGCCGGGCGCCGCCGCCGTGGAGCACGACGACCACGCCCTCGGGCCGCTCTGGGACCTGCACCTCGATGAGCCGCGGCTGGAGCTCCACGCGAGGCGGATACCCGCTCTGGCACCATCGGGTCATGGAGTCCGGCGCGCGTGTCTGCCCGTTCTGCGGCGAGCCTCCCGGGCCGGGTGTGTTCTGCGCCGCGTGCGGGCGCAACCTCGCGGCGGTCGAGCAGCTGCCGACGCGTGAGGAGTGGGAGGCCGCTTCGGCCCCGTCCCCGGATCCTGTTGCGACGGCGACGGTCGGGCTTCCCGCATTCCTGGCGGCGATGCACGCGGCCGGCGACCCGGGGACGACGAAGGTGGCCCGCACCGAGCCGGGGTTCCTCGGGCGCGCCCAACACGTCCACGGATGGGTCGTGCGTGCGGTCGACCGCGACCCCGACCATCCGAAGGCCGACTTCGAGCCGGGCCGGTTCGTCACCGTCGCGGGGCAGCTGCACCGACTCACCAGCAAGACCCGGGGCATCGGGATGCGGGACGGCGTCCGGTACGTCGATCTCGTCGGACCCGAGGTCACCGATCAGGAGCACGACGAGCGGCTGGGCGGCGAGCTGGCGGCGGTCCTGCGGGCGAACGGGCTCAGCGTGCCGAGGTGAGCCGCAGCTGCAGCTCGACCTCGCCGTCGACCACCTCACCCGTGCGCTCGAAGCCGTAGCGCTCGTAGAAGGCGATCGGGCTGCCGTCGCCCTGCCCGGCGTGCGCGGTCAGCACCTCGACGCCGGGCCGGCCCCGGAAGTACGCGACGACCAGGTCGAGCGTCGCGGTGCCGAGGCCCCGTCCCTGGTGGCGCTCGTCGATGAGGAGCTTCCACAGGTAGTGCGGGACGTAGTCGGGGTCGTCGACCTCGTCGGCGATCATCACGAACCCGACCGGCGTGTCCCCGTCGTGGACCACCCAGCAGAGGGCGCGGGCGTCGGGGTGCTCGGCGGCCTCGCGCAACGACTCCTCCACGCTGCTGACGAAGCGCTCCTGACCCGGCGCCACGCGCAGCGCCTCGGCCGCCTGACGGTCGGATTCGCTGAGCGGGCGGAGCGTGATCACACGCGGACCGTATCCCGCGGTCTGCGACCGTGCCGTGACCGTCAGTGCTTGCGGACGACCCGCTCCTCGCCGCCCTCGCGCCACATGGTGACGTCCATGTGACCACCACCCACCGCGACCGACGCGCCGCCCACGATGTCCGCTCGGAAGAAGTGCGGGAACGTCCGGCCGCGCAGATCGAAGCCGGTCTCGGCGAACAGCGCCTCGGCGTAGCGCTGGTGCAGCGCGTCATCGTGGACGTCCTCGACGGTGCCCCACACCTTCGCGTCCCCGTCAGCGACGTGCGTATCGACGGTCGCCGTGTGCAGGGTGAACCGCGGATCGCGGATCAGGTCCGCGAACTTCGCCGTCCCGGGCATCCCGCCGATCCACAGCTGCTGCTCGAAGAACCGCGGCTCCATGGGGCTGATCCGTGGGTAGCCGTCCGGGCGCAGGGTCCCCAGCATGCAGAGATTCCCGGTCGCCGCGTGCCGGCGGGCGAACACCTCGGCGATACGCGGAGCGGCATTGGCGAACTCCTCCCAGCTCGGCACGCGGCGAGGATAACCCGACGGCGTTTGCCCGCCTGCGGGTGGGGAAGAACTAATCCTGTCGGGCCACACCGTGGACGGCCCGGCCGCTGGAGGGCCGCGACGCGATCACATGGGCACGAGCCGCGTCGCCGCGTTCTGGCTTCCTGCGCCTGTGGTCAGCGGCGCGGTCTTGGGAGGGGAGTGCCGTTGACCGCAGGACTCCTCAACGCGCTCGGAGCAGCCGACGCCGCAGCGCGCTCACGTCCTGGCTCGTCAGACCCGCGTCGAGCAGCGTCGCCTCCACATCGAGGTCGCGCAGCAAGGCCGTGATCAGCTCGACCGCCGACGTCCCGCGGTCGGCGAGGAACGCCTCGACCAGCGGCCCCTGGTCGGGCTCACCACGAGCCGCGTAGCGCGCCGTCAACCGCTCCGCGCTCAACCCGTAGTCCGCGGCGATCTCCTCGACGGCGACCCCGACCAGCGCGAGCAGCAGCATCGTCACCTGCCCGGCGCGGTCGCGCCCCGAGGCGCAGTGGAACACCACGCCTCCGGGCTCGGCCCGAGCGATGGCGGACAGCACCGCGACGCTTCGCTCAGGGAACCGCTGGAGGTGCGGGCCGTAGTACAGCGGCGTCGCGAACTGCGGCCCGCTGTCCCAGGTGTCCCAGAACTCGCGGTCCTCGGATCCATCCAGCGGCAGGTGGACCGTCGTGACCGTTGCCGGCCGAGGCGCAGCATCCACCCCGCGCTCGTCCTCGTTGCGCAGGTCGATGACCGTGCGCACGCCGTGAGCCGACAGCGCCGCCCACCCGGAGGCGGTCAGCGTCTCGAGGGAGTCCGCCCGGACGACCCGGCCCGAACGCGTCCGGCGGCCATCCGTCGTGCGCAGACCGCCGAGGTCGCGGACGTTGAAGCATCCCTCCCAGGCGAGATGGCGCGAGTCCATCGCCGTGAGGCGCGACGCGCTAGGCCGGCGGGGCCTGCGGGATCTTCTTCGTCCCGCGCCGCGGCGCGGGCGCCGACGGCGGCGGCACGACCGGCCCGATGTCGCCGTCCGGCGCCTCGTCGAGGTCGACGATGACCGGCGCGTGGTCGCTGGGGCCCTTCCCCTTGCGAGCCTGCCGGTCGATCCACGCGGCCTGGACGCGGCCCGCGATCGGTGACGCAGCGAGGATCAGGTCGATGCGCATCCCCAGGTCCTGGTGGAACATGCCCGCGCGGTAGTCCCAGTAGGAGAAGATGCGCTCCGCGTCGGGCCAGTGCTCGCGGACCACGTCGTGCAGGCCGAGCGACTCGAGGTCTGCGAGCGCCGCGCGCTCTGGCGGTGTGACATGCGTCTGGCCGACGTACGCGTCCGGGTCGAAGACGTCCTCGTCCGTGGGCGCGATGTTCATGTCACCGCACAGCACGGTGTCCTCGGGCCCGGCCGCGACCATCGCCTTCAGCGCCTGGAGCCACGCAAGCTTGTACGCGTAGTGCTCGGAGTCCGGCGAGCGGCCGTTGGGGACGTAGAGCGAGAAGACACGGAGGCCGCCGCAGGTCGCCGAGATCGCGCGGGCCTCGGGCTCCGGGAAGCCGGGGCCGTCGTCGATCCCTCGCGTGACGTCCTCGAGGCCCGCCTTGGAGAGGATCGCGACGCCGTTCCACTGCGCCTCCCCGTAGGTGGCGAACTCGTAGCCGCGGTCGGCGAGCTCAGCGCCGAGCAGCTCCCCGAACGGCTCGTCGGAGAGCTTGGTCTCCTGCAGGCACACGACGTCGGGCCGGCGCTCGTCCAGCCAGGGGAGCAGCCGCGGGACGCGCTGCTTGACCGAGTTGACGTTCCAGGTCGCGATGCGCACCGTCCCAACGTACCGTCGGGGACGTCATGCTCGACCTCGCACGCCGCTGATGGACGACAGGAGATGGTGGATCGAGACCAGGTCGCAGGAGTCCCGCGATCTGTTCGAGCGCGTCAAGGTGGCCACCCGCCTGTCCTCGAAGCTCAGCGTGTACGGCGTCGACGACGGGGAGCAGATCCGAGCAGCCTTCGAGGCGCTGACCGGCAAGCCCGTCGACGACTCCCTCATCCTGATCCCGCCCTTCTACGCGGATCACGGACTGAACATCACGGTCGGCCGGGGCGTCTTCATCGGCTACGACTGCATGTTCACGGGCCACGCACCCATCGACATCGCGGACGGGGTCATGATCGCCAACAGGGTCAACCTGGTCACGTCCGGCCATCCCGTCGAGCCGGACGAGCGGCAGGCCTACATCACCGCCGAACCGATCACGATCGGGCCGAACGTGTGGATCGCGACCGCCGCGACGATCCTTCCCGGCGTGAGCATCGGAGCCGACTCCGTCGTCGCGGCCGGCGCGGTCGTCACCCGTGACGTCCCGCCGGCAACCCTCGTGGCGGGCGTCCCGGCGACGGTCATCAGGGAGCTGTGAGCGCCCACCGAACGCCGGGACGTGAACTCGTCAGACGACGTGCAGGCGATAGCTGATGTGCGTGGTGAAGTCGAAGAACGGATACCGTACCGCTGGCGACGACGTCGTAGTCCCCGGGGGCAAGCGGACCGATGAGCGCCCAGTATCCGTCGGACACCGAACCGCCGGTCCCTGCCGGAAGGCCGAAGATGTTGCTCGGCAACCGGCGAGAACTCGAACGGCTGCGAACGGACGCGAAGCCGACTCGGATTGCTGACCGCGACCCCGTTGATCGTCAGGGACAGGTCGGTGAACTGATCGGCATGCCCCCTTGGCACAGAGGAGCCGTTGACCCGGGTTGCGCCCGTCGAAGGGATCCTCTTCGAGGCTCGAGCACTCGACGTTGATCAGCGGCAGGAGAACCGAGGTTCCGGCACGGAGCGTGCAGGAGCCGTTGACGGTGCCGGTGGCCGTCGCACCGAGGAAGACGACCTTCCCGGTCCCGAGGTCGCAGCTGCTCGCGGCGACGCTCCCAGGCACGGAGACGAGGGTCTGCCACCACTGCGCTGTGAGCGACTTGGACGGCGCCGCGACCCCGGGCGTGGGCGCGGCCACGGATGCCGCCGGCAGAACGCAGCCGACGATTGCACCCAAAGCGACCAGGTGCAGCAGCTTGCCGCGAGTCCCCTTGGGGGACACGAAGGAGATACGCATACGGTTCTCCAGTCGACTGATGAGTGACGTCCGACAGGCGGACGCACGATCTTCACCGCGAGCTACTCGCGTCGGCCATCCCATACTGCAGGACAGCAATCACCATCGTTGGTTTCGCTAGAGCACTGCCCGTCTGTGGGACAGCAAGCGAGTAGCTACACAGGAATGTGAGACTTCGATCCGACTGTAGTCCGCGCCGCGGTTGCGTGTCAACCGCCGATCGCCGCGCGCTCCGAGGCGCGCAGATGGCGCTCGCGCGGGTCAGCGGCTCCCGGAGTCGGGTAACCCCCAACGATCGACACCGGTCGTTCGCAGAGAGGAGAACGTCGTGGCCAAGGATCACGGGTCGAGCGTCAAGAACGACAAGCAGTACGAAGGCCTGCGCGAGAAGGGCATGAGCAAGGAGCGTGCCGCCAAGATCGCCAACACGCCCGACGCGTCGAGCAAGGGCGGCAAGAACAGCCACAGCGGCGGCTCGAGCCAGAGCAGCAAGAGCAGCGGGTCGGGCAGCGGCGGCAACCGCAAGCAGAAGCAGGCGGCCGGCCGCAAGGGTGGCAAGGCGAGCCACTGAGTCGCCCGAGAACGCGACCTCGGCGCGCGCGGGTCTAGGTTGCCGTACGCAGAAGTGGGCGGAGGGCGGCGTCCTTGACGTGCATCTCGACGTCGCCCCCCGCTGTCCCTATCGGGCGGGGTTTCGGCCCGACATCAGCCGGGTTTCCCGCGGCAGCGAAACCACACACAGGTTGTGGCGACTCAGCGATCGCGAATCCGACGAAGCCGCTCGAACTCCGGACGCTGATCGATGAGGTTCCACAAGGCGAGGAGCGCCTCTCGCCGCGAGATTCCCTCCGCATCGATCCAGGTCGGCAGATCGCGACCGACGCGAACCGGATGCGCAGGGACGATCGTGAACGCCGCCTCCCACACGCCACGCTCGCCCTGCCGGAGCCTCAGAGCAGACCCAGGGCGGCTCAGCGAAGCTCGGCGCAGACGAAACTCGAGCTCTCTCGTCGAGAGCGTGCCCGCGTCCATGACGCGGAGCACGCCGTCGGATACGGACATCGAGACACCCTCGCTACCCGGGCCGGCGGGCGGGGTCGTTGCCGTAGGAGTGGCGCTCGCCGAACGTGCCGTCGCTGGTGTGAATGAACCCGTCGACCATCGTTCCTCCAGGACGAGTTGCAGAAACGAGCCAGACATTCCCCGACCCTCGCGCGTCTATGCGCCAGGATGGGAGTGCAGCTCGCGAGAGGTGAACCTCACCGGTGAACGAGGCGAAGCCGCCTCTACCCCCCGACCCGAGCAGTGCCGAACATCAGTGTCCGGCGGTCGATGTCGTAGTGCACGTCGCTCGAGCTCGCGAGGAGGTGCTGGAGCACTTCGGCATCCTCGGCATCCACCGTCACGACCTCCTCCCACGCGCCCTCGTCGAGCACCAGCTGCAGCGTGAACGTGCCGGACGCTTGCGGCTCACCAGCAACCCATGAGAACTGGTAGTGGTTGACCTGGCGCACCTTGATGAGGTCGTCGGTGACGCGCTTCGGGACCTTCGGCATGACTTCCTCCGATCGTCGTGACTGATCGCGCCATACCCGCGTCTCGGCAGTAGCGCGGTCGGGAGTCACAGATCGGACCTCGGCGGCGGTGAGGAGCCGCCCCCGCTATCGCCAGTGGGTGTCCCGCAGATCCTGCGGGGCGGCGCTGGCAGCACCGCGCTCCTGCTTGACCTGCTGCAGGCTCTTGCCGCCTTCCGCCAGGTCACCGTATCCCTGACTTGCGAGCAGGCCATCGACGAGATCGGAGAGCCGGCGGACCTCGGCTTCGAGCTTCTGGATCCTCGACTCGGCGTCTGGTGGTGTGGACATCGGGCAAACCTACCGACGTCCTGCGAACTGCGGTCGCGGGCCATGGGCGATATTGGTGGCCCACGTCGTGGAGCTCGACGCCGGCCACCACCCGTTCCTCTCCCAGCCCGCGGTCGTCCGCGACCGATCGTCGGCTGCCAGGTCGCCTGGACCTGGTAGTGATGCCTCGGCCCTCGTCCGCCCCTGGCTAGGCCTTCGCGTGCCTTGACCTGCCGTAGGTCGGGACATGGCGTCGTCCTGTCGTCCGGCCGTCGCGTTCCGTCGGGGCGGTGCCCTCCGAGTGCGGGGAGATCGCTTCGAGGAGGTCGGCCCGCAGGCCCTCGACCTCCTCGACGGCAGCGTTGCGGCGCCGCTCCATCTCAGCGACCACGGCCTCCATGTCGGCTCGCAGACGCTCGGTCTCCTCGCGGAGCGCGGTGCGCGCCTGCACTGCCGCATCGTCGATCATCCGTTTCGCGTCCTCGTCGGCCTGTGCGCGCACCCTCGTCGCATACTTCTCCGCGCGGCCGCACGTCTCGTTGGCGATGGTGTCGGCCTCCCCCGCGAGGGAGGCGCACTCATCCTCGGTCGTCCGGAGAAGCTCCTCGGAGCGCTGCTCCGCGGCCTCCAGGACCCGCGCAGCCGACTCGTCTGCGGCGGTCTGCGCCTTCGCCCTGAGCTCGGCGCACTCGTCCTCGGCAGCGCGACGCAGCTCCTCGGCCTCCTGCTCGGCGATGAGGAGGATGCGCGCGGTCGTCTGCCCGGCCTGGTCGATCTTGTTCCGGACGACCTCGTCGCCGAGCTCCTCGGCTGCTGCGGTCTTCAGCCAGTCGGAGACCGACGCCAGGAACCCGTCGACCTCGCTCCGGTCGTACCCGCCGCGGCGGACCGTCGGGAAGCCGGAGGCCCGCCGGTGCTCGAACTCCGCCCAGTCCATCGTCCGCTCGCCTCCCATCGTTCTCGTTCCGATGCCGAGAGGCAGGATTACCCGGATTCCGGGTTCTCACAGCCGCCGCGTCGGGTCTGGAACGTCGACCTGCGCGCTCAGCGCGTCCCACGCTGAATGCGCCTGAGCTCGCGCCGCACGACGCCGCGCTGGTCGTCCGAGACGCGCAGGCGCTCCTGCAGGAGCGGAACGGCGTCAGCACCCCGCCCCGTGCGGGCCAGCGCGTAGGCGAGGTTGTAGAGCGCGTAGGCGTAGGTCAGATCCCTGGTGCGCCCCTGGGCGCGGAACGTATCGACGGCGCGCTCTAGCAGCGGGACCGCCTCGGTGTAGCGTCCCTGCCGGCTGAGCGCGTACCCCGCGTCGTTGAGCTCGATCGGCGAGCGACCGTCGGCCGGGGCGGAGGGCGGGGCCGTGGTCGCTGCGGGCGGGGCCTCGGTGGCCGGTGCGGGCTGCGTCGCCGTAGCAGCAGGCGCCCGCGTGGTCACGGCCGACGTTCGGGCGCCCGTGTCCCGCGCCGTCGCGGTGCGCTGGGCCCGCGGAGTCGTGGTGCCCGCCGCCCCCCGCTCGGGCTCGTCCCCGCCGCCGGCCGTGAACGCGAGGACCGTGCCGGCTGCGACGAGCGCCGCGAGCGCGACGAGCGCCACGAGGATCGGGCGGCGCCCGCGACGCGCGCGCGGGCGCGAGGCAGACGCTGGGGTGCGCCCGTCCCCCGCGCGCGGCGCCCGGGGAACTCGTCGGCGGGCCGTCGGCCGGACGATGCGCTGGGTCGCCTGCGTCGGCACGGGAGCAGGCTCGCGTAGCGCGCGCTCGAGCTCCGCGACGAGCTGTCCCGCCGTGGCCGGACGCTCGGCGGCGTCCTTGGCCAGGCCGCGAGCGAGGACGACGTCGACCGCGGGCGGCAGGCGGGCGGCGCGGTCAGTGATCCGCGGCACCTCGGCCTCGATGTGCTGGCGTGCCTGCGCCGCCGCGTGCTCCGCCTGGTAGGGACGTTCACCGCACAGGAGCTCGAAGGCGACGACCGCGAGCGCGTAGCGATCGCTCGCGGAGGTCGCCGGCTCCCCGAGCGCCTGCTCGGGCGAGAGGTATGCGGCGGTGCCGAGCACCGTCCCGGCAACGGTGAGCTGTCGGGTGGCATCGGCGACGTGGGCGATGCCGAAGTCGGCGACCGCGAGGCGATCGCCGTCATCGAGCAGCAGGTTGGCGGGCTTGATGTCGCGATGCACGATGCCGTGATCGTGTGCGCAGTCCAGCGCCGTCGCCGCCTCCCCCAGCCAGCGCAAGGCGGTGTGGTGGGGCACGAGGCCGGGCCCACGCATCCGGTCTGCGAGCGTGCCGCCGACGAAGTACTCCATCACGATGAACGTCCGCCCGGCGTGCTCGCCGACGTCGTAGATCGTGACCACGTGGTCACAGTCGGAGAGGCTCGCGGCGGCGCGCGCCTCGCGCGCGAAGCGCTCTCGGTACGAGTCGTCCTCGCCCATGACCGGCGAGAGAACCTTCACCGCGACCCGCCGGCGCAGGACCTCGTCCTCGGCGACCCAGACCGATGCCATGCCGCCGGTCGCGATGCGGTGCTCCACGCGGTAGCGCTCTGGCAACGCGATGGTGCTCGGCGCGGCCATCCCGTCGGGGCGTACCCACGTCGGCGACGGCACTCACGCCCGGTGCGCCGGAACCAGGTTCGACCGTCAGGGCACAGCGCTGCGCGTCAGCTGGTGAGGGCGACAACCGCATCGAGAAGGTCGTCGATGGGGTCGCCCTTGGCGAAATACGCGTGGGCGCCGGCCTCCAAGGCGAACTGCTTGGTCTTGATGCGCGGGTCGCTGCTGTACATCACGATGATGACCGGCGGCAGGATGCGCACCAGCTCGGGCAGTGCCTGCGTACCGGTCATCTCGGGCATCTCCTGATCAAGGATCACCGCGTCGGGGTGCTCTCGCCCGACAACAGCGATCGCCTCGCTGCCTGTGGCGGCTTCGCCGACGACCGCCAGGCGCCCGTCGAGCTCGATGAACTGACGAAGCAGCACGCGCGTCGCGTGATGGTCGTCCACCAGAACCACCGTGATCATGCCGGCGCCTTACCCGGCTTGCGAGCGGTGCCCTCCGCGAGACCGCAGGCGGGCGACGGGGTCATCCTGTCCGTGCCGCGGGAGGGGACGGCGTGCGCTGCCATTCCCTCTCCTCCAACGGACGCGCCGCCGTCCCGCTACCGTGCCGGACTGCTTCTGGGTCCGACACCCCTGGTGTCCCCCCGAATCCGCGACGCGATGCAGCGAGTTCGGTGTTGCAGCCGGACAGGCCCGCACGCGACGACGCTCGGGACGTGTCCGGTCGCAACCGGCAGACGCTGCGAGGCGTTCCCACGAATGGCGGTCCGGGAAGGAATCGTCGGTGGGACGCCATCGGCCATGGCCCGCGGCAATCCTGCTCCTCGGAGCCGTCGTCGGCATGCGCGCCGGCCCCGCATGGGGCGGCACGTACGACGTCCTGGCGTGCGCCGCTGCCCCGGGCGGCGTGAACCACTCCTGGACGGCGAGGAGCTCGTCGCGGTATCTCGCCGCCTACGAGCAGTGCCCGCCGTCGGGAGGACCCGGATGGGGAGGGCTGATCGTGCGCAACAGCCCGCAGGCGCTGCCGCGATCCAACCCGCCCGGCGCGACCGCCCAGCAGGTGTTCCGTGCACCGCCGGGCGCCTCGATCGTCGCCGTGACGTGGGCCGGGTTCCGGCTGCGCCGCCCGGACGCGCGCGGCCTGGCGTATGACGTCGGTCTGCGCGATGAGGCCGGGCGCTGGTACGACGGATCGTGCGCCGGTGTCCGCGCGTGCGCGTCGTCTGGGTCCCGCGCGTCCGTCGCCTACGAGCGGGTGGCGCGCCATGCCGTGCCGATCCCGCACCGCCGGCGCCTCGCGTTCGTGGTCGTCTGCCGGGGATCGCCGACTGGTGCGTGCGACTCGCAGTCGACCGGGGACCGGAGCTCGGGCTATGTGGCCGCCGGGATCGCCGTGACCTACGCGCGCGTGCGAGTCGCGGATTCCACGCCGCCCGAGGTGCAACGAGTCGCCGGACCGCTGTGGAGCGCGCACGTCGCGGAGGCACCGCGAGCGGTGGAGTTCACGGTGACCGACCCCGTCGGCGTGCGCGACGTACGTCTTCTGGTCGACGGACGACCCGCGGCGGAGAGCGTGTCGCAGTGCGACCCGACCCTTCCGGTGCCATGTCCTGCGCGCCGTCGGGCCCGCCTGGTGCTCGACGCTGGCGCCGTCTCCGCGGGGACCCACCGGCTCGCACTCCGCGTCACCGACGCTGCGGGGAACTCCGTGACAGCCCGCCGCACGACCGTCGTGGCCGCCGATCGGGACGAGCAGCCGGCGGGGAACGGAACCCGCGTCGGATGGACAGCGGCGCTCGCGCTGCTCGGTGGACTCGCAGCGGTGACGCTGCTGGGACTGCGGCGCCGGCGCCGGCGCCGCACCCGACGCCCCGTGCCCACCATGGAGCAGGCGCGAGCGCGCATCGCCGAGATGACGGCGGTGGGAATGACGTCCCAGGAGATCGCCGATCGCTTCAACGCGGAGCGGATTCCCACGCTCTTCGGCCGCGGCACATGGCGCCCCACGAGCGTGGACCTCGCCGCGCGTCTGTCCCTGGGGCCGTCGGAGGCACGGCCGCGATCTCCCCATCCCTCCTTCGAGGAGGCGGGGACGTTCCTGCCGCTGAGCCCTGTGGGGCTCCAAGATCCCGAACCCGAACCCGAACCCGAGCCGGAACCCGAACCCGAGCCCGAGCCGCCCCAGCCGGCGGGATTCGCCCCGCGCCCGGGCGTTCTCTCCGCTGCCACGGTGTACGAGATCGTCTGGTACCGCGAGGGGGAGCGCGTCGCCTTCGCGCTGCAACCGATGGACGGGCGCGCCGCCCCCTGGGCGCGGTATCGCTCGACGTCCTTCGCGTGGGCCGAGGACGACGATCCGCCCGCGAGCCTGCGCGTCGCCCAGCGCGCTCACGGTCGCCTGAAGGCGAGGCTGGATCGCGAGGGATGGCGCCCGGCGGGCCGCGGCGAGCGCTGGTTCAATCACCGCGTCGAGCCTCCCGACAAGGCGCGCATCCGCGACACGGCGGATGGGAGTGGTGGTTGAGCTGCGGAAGGACCCGCCGGCGGAAGCCCGCCCTCAGCGCCGCCCGGCGGTAGCCCTCGCCGACGTCGCCGGCCAGTCTCACCCGCCTGTGCGTAGGCGGCGTCGAGGCCTCGGTGACGAAGTGGAAGGTCGTCCCGCCCTCCATCTCGATCGGCTCGCGGGCGTGATGGGTGAGCACGAACACCGGCGCGTGGTAGGGCGGCTCGGCCCCCCACCAGCCGCGCCAGTCCTCCTCCCACTCACCGCGAGGTGATGAGCAGCGCGGGGAGGTCCCTTCAAGGAGCACATGAAGGGCTGCACTTACGGTACGGTGGTGTCACATCACGGCTTTCTCGGTTGGGCAGGTTTTCGGTAAGCCGCGTCACGTGCCAGGTGGAGGGGGTCGCCGTGCGCCATTCCAGGAGCGTTACCCGGGCGATCGTGGGGTCGCTCGCCGCGTTCGTCGGTTTCGCTGTGCTCGCGTGCGGAGTCGCACAGGCCTCCATCACTCTCTTTGAGCCGACCCTCTTCCACCCTGGGTCCGTCAACGGACAGAGCGGCGTCGGCGGCTTCCCCTGGAAGAGCGCTCCCGTTGGGGCGATCCCGGCGTGTGTCCCAACCCCAACCAACGGACAGTACGACCAGGCGGTCGTCGCCAACACTGTCGCTCCTCCTGGCGAACCTCCTGGGTTCGGCAGTCAATCGTTGCGTATGTCGAACGCATGTGCGTCTAGTGAGTTCTTCAACCAGACGTATTCCGCACAGGAGCCACTACAGGTCGGCGAGGCGCGGCCGAACAAGGTGTTCATCGCCGAGTTCGCGTTTATGTCCATGAGCGCAGCTGAGCAGCCCGGACTGTTCTTGAGCGTCAGCCCGGACTCTGGCGAGGGCTCGCGCATGTCCTGGGTGGGCCTGCAAGACACCGCGGGCGGTGTTCAGGTCAGCGTCAACGACACTCCCGACGTCGATGGCGAGTTCGTCTCGCACCCTGGCCCGCTGCTTGGCCGCAGCAGTCCGCACAGGATCAGGTTCTGGATCAAGGTCAACCAGGGGATTGACAACGACCTGGTACGAGTCTCTGTCGACGGTGAGGACCTTGGTCAGTGCTTCACGACGTGGGAGAACTACTACCGCACCGCGCCGGAGCAGGCACCACCGCCGAACCGCAATACGCCCGCGACTATTAACAGCCTGCAGTTCCGCTCCAGCGTGCCGGGACACCCTGAGCTCCTCGGTGGTGGCTACCTGTTCGACAACGTGAGTATCACTCCGAGTAACGGCCCTGGCCCGGCCAGGTTGCCCGCCAGTTGACGTCGACAAGACGACGCAAACGCGGTTCGCGCGGCCAGGCGACCTCGTCACGTACCGGATCAGCGTCAGAAACCGCGGGGACGCGCCGGTGCGCGGGGCTCCGGGCGTGCGACCGGGTGCCGCGCGCGCTGAGGTTCGTGCGGTCCACCGCGCGTTTGCAATCCCGCTGCCGGCGGTCGGCTATGCCGCACGACCGGTCTGCTGCAGCCCGGTGAGCGCGAGACGTTCAACGCCACCTTCCAGCTGCGCGCGAACGTCACGGCCCCGACCGTCACCAACGGCGCGAGCGTGGACATCCCCACCGGGTCCGCGCCGTCACCGAGCCCGCCCGACGCCTCACCGCCACCGCCCGAGGGCGCCGGCAACGAGCCGCGGCGACGCGCGGTCGCCAGGGACTCCACGACGATCAGGGTGCGGACTGCACCACCGCGAGCTTGCCCGGTCCGCGCAGCCTGCTGAGAGATGAGGCCTCGGCGGCGGGTGGCCTTTCGGTCGCCCGCCGACTGCGCCAGTCGGCCTGGTGGCCGCCGGCGGGCCACCCCCCGGCCGTGCGAGCGTTCGCTCGTTCGTGAAATGGACGATCGGCAGCCGGGCAGCGAGCAGCCGGACCGAACCTCGCCGCGCTGCTGCATCGCGGCAGAAGCAGCAGCCCGAGCGCGCTCAGGGCCTTAGCCGCCGTCTCGGTCGGCGGGGTCCACGCCGGGGTCCGGAGTTCCTGCGCCGTTTTCTCCGGCGGGTTGCGCCCAACAAAAAGGCCCGCAGTGCGGGCCTTCTCGGGAGGTGGGCGATACTGGGCTCGAACCAGTGACCTCCGCCTTGTCGAGGCGGCGCTCTCCCAGCTGAGCTAATCGCCCTGGGACGCCGCAAGAGTAGCAACCGCGGCTTGACGAATCACCGGCGGATGAACGAGGTTCCCCGCCGGTGGACCCGGCCGACCCGCACGAGATCCTCGCACTCGCCAAGGCGCGGGTCGGCGAGGTCGTCCCCGGCGCCGATCTCACCGCGTTCGCGGTCGCGTTCTCGATCGTGCGGGCGGCGGAGCGCGTCACGCTCGAGCTCGAGACCGCGCATCAACCGATGGGCTGGACCTGGCCCGGGTTCCGGGTGATGTGGTGGCTGTGGCTGCTCGGTCCGCTCGAGCCACGCCAGATCGCCGAGGTGTCCAGCTCCTCGCGCGCGAGTGTCTCCAGCGCGCTGAACACCCTCGAGCGCAACGGCTTCGTCGAGCGCCGGCGCGGCACCGCCGACCGGCGGCTGGTCAACGTCGAGCTGACGGAGAAGGGCTCGGAGCGCATGGCTGAGGCGTTCGCCGCCGCGAACGCACGCGAGCGCACGTTGGTCGGTCCCCTGAGCGCCGAGGAGCGCAGCACGCTCACCGAGCTGCTCGCCCGCCTGCTTGACCATCAAGAGTCTTGATGGTTACCGTCGTCACATGACTGCGACGACCGAGATCGCGCCGCCGGAGCCAGACCTCACGGCGGCCGAGCTGCTGGCCAGGGCGCGGGAGCTCGTGCCCGTGCTCCGCGAACGCCAGCCCGCGACGGAGGCGGCGGGCCGCCTCCTCGACGAGACGCACGAGGCGTTCGTCGAGGCCGGCCTCTACCGCGCGCTCCAGCCGCGCCGCTTCGGCGGCTACGAGCTGGGCCTGCGCGACTTCGTCCGCGTGATGAGCGAGATCTCCCGAGGCTGCCCGTCGAGCGGCTGGGTGCTCGCGCTGACCTCGGGTCACCCCCACCTCCTGAGCCACTGGAGCGAGGAGGCGCAGGCGGAGCTCTACGGCGCGACCGGCGACCTGCGGGTTCCCGGCCGGCCGGTCCAGGCCGGCCTGGCGGTGCCCACGGACGGCGGCTACACCGTCAGCGGCGCGTGGGACTACGCCTCGGGCTGTGACCACTCCACCCACTTCATGGGCAGCGCGATCGTGCAGGGGAGCGAGCCGCCGCGGCTCATGTGGCTGCTCATCGACCGCGCCGACTACGAGATCGTCGACAACTGGGACGTGATCGGCCTGCGCGGGACGGGCTCCAAGCGCGTCGTCTGCGAGGCGGTGCACGTCCCCGAGCACCGGTGCATCACGGCGATCGGCACGACCGGCGAGCGTCCGCCGGGCTGGCGCAGCCACGCGAACCCGCTGTACGCCGGCGGCCTGTTCAGCCTGCTGTTCTTCGAGCTCGGCGCCATCGCGGTCGGCGCCGCGCGCGGGGCGATCGACGTCTACGAGGACGTCCTCGGCGCGAAGGCCCTCGACATCCCGCCGTTCGTCCTGCGCGGCGAGGTCGACGAGTACCAGCACCACCTGGGGCGCGCCGTCGGGCTGGTCGACCTCGCGGAGGCGGCGCTGCTCGAGGGGGCCGACCGCTACATGGACCAGGCGACGCGCGCGTACGAGGCCGACCAGCCGGTCGACGACAACGACGAGGAGACGCGGCGGCTGCTCTTCCTGCAGCAGAACTGCATCCGGCTGTGCGACGAGGCGGTCGAGCTGGTCTTCCGGACCGGCGGGACGAGCAGCGCGCGCAGAGGGCACCCGATCGGCAACGCGATGATGGCGCTCACCGTCATGCGCACCCACATGGGCCTGCAGCTGGACCGCACGGCGACGAACCTCGGGCGCCTGCGGCTCGGCATGCAGCCGGGCTTCGTATGAGCACGCCCGACGAGCTCATCGCCGCCGCCGACGCGCTGCGCCCGCGCCTGCTCGACGAGCAGGCCGCGAGCGAGGAGCGGACGCGCTACTCGGAGGAGCTGCACGAGACCTTCCGCGAGCTCGGCTTCTACCGGCTGCTGCAGCCGCGCCGCTACGGCGGCCTGGAGCTGGACGTGCCCACCTTCTACCGGGTGATGATGTCGATCGCCCGCGGCTGCCCCTCGACCGGCTGGATGGCGTGCCTCGGGTCCGGGCACGCGCTGCAGGTCGCGTCCTACTGGCCGGAGGAGGCGCAGGCCGAGCTGTTCGGCGACGGCCACTTCGTCGCGTCCGCGAGCTTCGCGGCGCAGGACGCGATCGCGCGACCGGTCCCCGGCGGCTACCGCGTCAGCGGCACGTGGCACTTCTGCTCGGGCGTGCCCTACGCGACGCACCACATCGGCCTCGCCCCGCTGCCCGACGACGGCGGCGTGCTCGTGGTGGCGATCCCGCGCAAGGACTTCACCGTCCTGGACGACTGGGGCGACCTCATCGGGCTGAAGGGCAGCGGGTCGCACAGCGTCCTCGCCGAGGACGCGCTCGTCCCCGAGCACCACGCGATCACCTTCGGGGAGTTCGTCGGGTTCGACGTCACCACGACCCCGGGCTACGAGCTGCACGGCAACCCGCTGTACGGCGGCGCGTTCGTGCCGTTCGCGATGGGCGAGCTGAACTCCGTCCAGGTCGGCAACGCGCAGGGCGCGGTCGACGAGTTCGAGCGCATCATCACCGCGCGCCGGACGTGGACGCCCAGCGTCGGCGACGGTCCCACTCGCGCGGAGAACAAGGACTACCAGCGCTGTCTCGGGCTGGGGATCGCCTACACGGACGCCGCGTACTCGATCGTCGAGCGCTGCGGCGAGCTCTACATGGAGCACGGCCGCCTGGCGATGGAGGAGGACGAGCCGGTCGACGAGGAGCGCGGGTTCCGGATCTACGGGCAGCTCATGACGGCGCACAAGCTGTGCTGGGAGGCCGGCGACACCGTCTTCCGCGCAGCCAGTACCTCGGGCGCGCGCGACGGAGCGCGGATGCAGCGCCTCTGGCGCGACCTCTGCGCGTTCCGGACGAACGGGATCCACCAGCTCGACTTCAAGGCGACGTCGATCGCGCAGGCGAGGCTCGGCCTCCCGGTCGACTTCTACACCCAGGCCTGACGTCCTACGATGTCGGCTGTCCCCGGCGCCGTGGCGGAGTGGCTACGCAGCGGCCTGCAAAGCCGTGTACACCAGTTCGATTCTGGTCGGCGCCTCTCGTCAGACGGGCTCGCCGAACGCGTCGCAGTCGGGGTTCTCGCAGACGAAGGACGGCTCGGCGCCCCGCGCGGCCTCGGCCGGCAGCGCGGTCACGCCGCAGACCGCGCAGATCGGCGCGCGGTCGACCTCGGCCTCGGCCCAGCCGTCGTCGTCCTCGGGGTCGTCCCAGTCGCTCATCGACACGAGGTCCTAGCATGAGGCGGCCTTCCGGCGCCGTGGCGGAGTGGCTACGCAGCGGCCTGCAAAGCCGTGCACACCGGTTCGATTCCGGTCGGCGCCTCTCCGGATGCGGGTCGGGCACTCAGCGCCTGGTCTCGTACCTGGTCAGCACCACGCCGTCGGGAAACGTCCGGGTCTCCACCAGGCTCAGGTTCACCCAGTTGTCCAGGGCCGTGAAGAACGGCGTGCCGCCGCCCACCAGGACCGGATGGGTGACGATCGCGTACTCGTCGATCAGCCCGGCCCGCATGGCCGCCGCGGCGAGTGTGGCACCGGCGATGTCCATGGGGCCGCCGTCGTCGGCCTTGAGCCTGGTGATCTCGGTGACCGCGTCGCCGGTGACCAGACGGGTGTTCCAGTCGACCGTGCTGGTCGTCGAGGAGAACACCACCTTCGGCATGTCCCGCCAGCGGCCGGCGAACTCGATCGCCGCCGGTGTGGCGCCCGGCTGCTTGTCGGCGGTCGGCCAGTGGGAGCTCATCGTCTCCCACAGCTTGCGCCCGTACAGCGCCAGGCCTGTCGCCCCCACCCGGTCGGACCACCACTGGAACAGTTCGTCGCTCGGCACGCTCCAGCCGAGGTCGTCGCCGGGCGCGGCGATGTAGCCGTCCAGGCTCATGTTCATGCCGAAGGTCAGTTTCCGCATGGCGTCAGCCTCCCGTGAGTCGGTATCCGGCGTACAGACCAGCACGGCGCGCAAACATCATCGGTCAGGCCGCCCGCTGATTGGTTGCAGCATCTGGATATAAGTCGTCTCGTCAACCCGGTTCGTAGGTCCGGCTGCGAGTTGGAACAGCTCGCCTCCGGCTGAATCGAGAGCGCGCGAGAGGCGTTGAGAATGCTCGAGACAGTGCTGCGCGGTGCGTTGGTGGCCACGGGCGATTCGGTGTCCCGATGTGACATCGGGATCGCGAACGGGACAGTGGCAGCGCTCGGCCACAGACTCGAAGGGGACACCGTTCTGGACTGCGCAGGCCTGATCATCGTGCCTGGCGCGATCGATGTACATACTCACTTCGAGACCAAGCTCGGCGACATGGCGACGGCCGACGACTACGAGAGCGGCAGTCGCGCCGCGGCGCTAGGTGGGATCACGACCTACCTCAATTACGCGTTCCAGGACCAGGGAGGGTCTCTCGCCGATGCGCTGGCGCGTGAGCAAGGCCTCGCGGAGGGTCGAAGCTACATCGACTACGGATTCCACCCGCTCATCACCGACCCGGCTGACGAGGTACTCGAGGAAATCCCACGACTCCGAGAGCTGCACGCGACGAGCGTGAAGATCTTCATGGCCGTCCCCGGCCTACAGATGTCCGACCGCACCATCCTCCGCGTTCTGGCCGCAGCCGCCGGAGCGGGCCTACTCGTCAACGTCCACGCTGAGGACGGAGCCATCATCGAGCATGAGACTCAGCGGCTCCGAGACGAGGGCGCCGCCGCGATGGAGGCGATTTCCGTCGCACGACCGGTGGCCGCTGAGGCGCTTGCCATCACGAAGGTGGCGACCTTCGCCCGCGTCACGGCCTGCCCGCTCTACATCGTTCATCTGTCATCCGCTGCTGGGCTCGCTGCGGTGGCAGCTGCCCGTCGCGCCGGCACGAAGACGTTCGTGGAGACGCGTCCCGCTTACCTCTTCCTGGACAAGGAGCGCTACCGCCTGCCCGACCCAGACGCACGGCAGTTCACGTGCTGGCCTCCGCTTCGATCGCCAGAAGATCAACACGCACTGTGGGACGCACTCGCCGAGGGGGCGATCCAGACCTACGCGACGGACCACACCACATATATGGCCGCGGACAAGGCGGACCCGTCGCTCGACTTCGCGACCGTCCCGGGCGGGGTGTCGAACGTGCAGACGAGCATCGGGATGCTCTACTCGCGCGGCGTGCGGACCGGCCGCCTGTCGCTCAGCCGGTATGTGGCCGCCATCTCCACCAACCCCGCGCGACTCTTCGGCATGTGGCCTCGTAAGGGCACGATCGCCGTGGGGTCAGACGCCGACTTCACGATCATCGATCCCCACCGGACGGTGCGGATCGAAACCTCGAAGATGGCGTCGCGATCGGACTTCGATCCCTACGACGGCATGCAGGAGACCGGCTGGCCGGTCATGACGATCTCTCGCGGAGAAGTGATCGTCGAGGACGGCCGCTTGGTCGGCCCTCCCACGCACGGACGGCTCGTGCCACGCGATGGCACGTGCGCGCAGTTGTGATTGCCAAGGCGCCTCGCAGTGCAGTTACGAGGTGCTCCCATTTCGGTTAACCGGGGAGATCATCCATGCAGCGCAGCGACGGTCGTATACGCACCACGCATACGGGCAGTTTGCCCCGAACGCCGGAGCTGCGCAAGCTGCTGATCGAGGCTAATCAAGGTCGTGCGCCGGACCCCATCGTGCTCGACCGCGCGATCAGCGCGTCGGTGGACGCCGCCATCTCGACGCAAGTCGCTGGCGGCATCGATGTCGGCAGCGACGGTGAACAGGGGAGGTTCTATTACAGTACGTACGCGGCTGACCGTATGACAGGCTTCGCCGGAGCCACCCACCGTCCGCCCATTGTCGAGTTCGAAGTCTTTCCCGAGTGGGCGTCCGCGTGGACGACCCGATGGCTGTCGACCGCGGAGGAGACGGAGATCGTCACCGTGCCTGCTGCCGTCGGTGACCTGCACTACGACGACGAACTGACGCTCATCAGCGAGGAGACCGCTCGATTTCGCGCCGCTCTCGACGCGCGCGCAGCACCTTTCACGGCAGCGTTCATGAACGCGGCGAGCCCGGGCGTCATCGCGACGATGCACCCCGACGAGTACTTCGGTTCCCGCGACGACTACCTCGAGGCGATCGCGCGAGAGATGCGAAAGGAGTACGAGCACGTCGTGAGTCAGGGCTTCGTGTTGCAGATCGACGCACCCGATCTTGCGGCCGAAAGGCTGATCCACTTCCGCGAAGGCTCCTTGAGCGACTACCTGAAGCTCATGGAAAAGCACGTCGAGGTGCTCAATCAGGCTCTTGACGGCCTCCCAGCTGAGCAGCTACGCGTGCACTGTTGCTGGGGAAACTACCCCGGTCCGCACGTGCACGACGTCGAACTGAAGGACTTGGTGGGCCTCCTGTACCAAATCAACGCAGGCGCGCTCGTGTTGCCGTTCGCCAACCCACGTCACGCCCATGAGCTCGAGGTGTTCGAGGCGCATCCGCTTCCAGATACGATGGCCCTCGTCGTTGGTGTGCTCGACGTCACAACGGATTTCGTAGAGCATCCGCGACTTGTCGCCGACCGGCTTGTACGGGCGGCCCAGGCAATTGGCGACCCGTCGCGCATCATGGCGGGTGCCGACTGCGGCTTTGCGACCGGCGTCACGAGACAGTGGCTCACCAATGACGTCATCAACATGAAGCTCCGAGCTCTGCGGGACGGCGCCGACCTAGCCAGCGAGCGCTTGTGGTGAGGTTCCAGCGTAGTTCTTGGCATGCTTGCGTGGCGTAGCCTTGGTGATCGCTGCGTCCTCCCGGAGGTGGGTCACCGGTTCGATTCCGGTCGCCGCCTCTAGTACCGGACCGAGCACGTCAGGCACATCGTCGCCGCGGCGCGGTCGAACGCCAGCCCGGGCGCGGCACGCTCGAGCGCGCGCAGCAGCGCCCGCTTGCGACGCACGTACGCGAAGTCCACGACGCCCTCGGTGCTGTCGAAGCGCACGTGATCCCCGCGCACCGTGACCGTCGTCAGCGAGGCGACCGGGACGGCCACCCGTCCGCCGCCCGGCTGCTCGATGGCGACGTACCGCGCGGTCACCGTGAGCGTCTCGATGAGCGCATGCCGGCGGCGCTCGAGCAGGAGGAGCACCGCGGCGACGGCGGCCACGCCGAGCGCGACGTGCACCACCATCGGGCCGACGAGGATCGCCGCGACGACGAGGAAGGCGGCGGGGACGCCGAACACGGCCGCGACGGGGAACGCGCGGCGCTCCTGCCACAGCGGCGCGCCGAGGTCGTCGGGGAACGGGAGCGGCCGCACCAGCTCCGCCGTGCTCGGGCTGGGCACGCGACGGATCCTACGCCTCTAGCATCTGCCGACCACACGAGGAGAGGGTCGGTCCATGCCGGATTCCAAGCCCGTCGACGCGCTCGTCGTCGGCGCAGGTCTCGCCGGGCTCTACCAGCTGCATCTGCTGCGCGGGCTCGGGTTCCGGACCCGCGTCGTGGAGGCCGGCGACGGCGTCGGCGGCACCTGGTTCTGGAACCGCTATCCCGGCGCGCGCTGCGACGTCGAGAGCCACTTCTACTCGTACTCGTTCGACCCCGACCTCGAGCAGGAGTGGGAGTGGACGGAGAAGTACCCGACCCAGCCCGAGATCCTCCGCTACATCGAGCACGTCACCGACCGCTACGACCTGCGTCGCGACATCACGTTCGGGACCCGCGTCACCGCGGCGACGTACGACGAGGGCGCCCAGCGCTGGACGGTCGAGACCGACACGGGCGAGACGATCGACACCCAGTTCCTCATCATGGCGACGGGCTGCCTGTCGTCCCCGAAGGCGCCCGAGATCCCGGGCCTGGACCGGTTCCGGGGCCCCATCCACCACACGAGCCGCTGGCCGCACGAGGGCGTCGACTTCACCGGCCTGCGCGTCGGCGTGATCGGGACGGGCTCCAGCGGCGTCCAGTCGATCCCCGTCATCGCGCGCCAGGCGACGGACGTGACCGTCTTCCAGCGCACGCCGAACTTCGCGTTCCCCGCGCGCAACCGACCGCTGGAGGAGCGCGAGGTCGAGGCGGTGAAGGGCACGTACCGCGAGTGGCGCGCTCGGCAGCGCACCTCACCCGCGGGCGTGCCCAGCGAGCCGCCGACGAAGAAGGCGCTCGAGGCGACCGACGAGGAGCGCGCGGCGCGCTACGAGGCCGCCTGGGAGGAGGGGACCATCGGCGCGATGATCACGTCCTACACGGACACGCTCATCGACAAGGCCTCCAACGACACCCTGGCGGACTTCATCCGCGGCAAGATCCGCGCGATCGTCGACGACCCGCAGGTCGCCGACACCCTCTGCCCGACGTCGCACCCGGTCGGGACGAAGCGCCCGCTCCTGGACTCGGGCTACTACGCGACGTTCAACGAGGAGCACGTCCACCTCGTCGACCTCCGCAGGACGCCGCTGCTCGAGATCACCGAGCGCGGCATCAGGACGACGGAGGCCGAGCACGAGTTCGACGCGATCGTCCTCGCGACCGGGTTCGACGCCATGACCGGCGCGCTCCTGGCGGTCGACATCGCCGGCACCGGCGGGACCACGCTCCGCGACGCCTGGGCGGACGGCCCGATCGCGTACCTCGGCATCGGCATCGTCGGCTTCCCGAACCTCTTCACGATCACCGGCCCGACGAGCCCGTCCGTGCTGAGCAACATGATCGTCTCCATCGAGCAGCACGTCGAGTGGGTCGCGGACTGCATCGCCCACCTGCGCGACGAGGGGATCGCGGCGATCGAGCCGACACCCGAGGCCCAGGAGGGCTGGGCGCGCCACGCGGAGGAGGTCGGGAACGCGACGCTCTACCCCACCGCCGACTCCTGGTACATGGGCGCCAACGTCCCGGGCAAGCCGCGCGTGTTCATGCCGTACATCGGCGGCGTCGGCGCGTACCGCGAGCGGTGCGACGAGGTGGTCGCCAACGGCTACGAGGGGTTCACGCTCGTCCCGGCGGCGACGCCTGCCTGACCGGCGATACGCTGCGCGCGCCAACGACGGAGGAGAATTCGTGACCGCGCACGCGACCGGCGCCGGACTGGACACGGAGGCCCTCGACCGGCTGCGCGCCGCGATCGAGGGCGACATCGAGGCAGGTCTGTACGACGGCGCCGTCGTCATGCTCGGACGCCACGGCGAGGTGGCGCTGCACGAGGCGATCGGGTGGGCCGAGCGCGACACCGGCCGCGAGGCGCAGACGGACGACATCTTCCGCGTCCTGTCGCTCACGAAGGCGTTCACGAACACGCTCATGCTGCGCGCGATCAGCCGCGGCGAGCTCTCGACGGCGACGCCCGTCGTCGACGTGCTCCCCGAGTTCGCCGGCACCGATCGCTTCCGCCGCGCGCGCAAGGAGCGCATCACGATCGGTCACCTGCTGACCCATCGCTCGGGCCTGCCCCTCACCCCCACCCCGGTCCCGTACGAGCAGCTCGGCCGCCTCGACCTCACGCTGCAGGCGATCTACGAGCTCGAGCCCGTCAGCGACCCCGGCGGCGCCGTGAACTACTCCCCCGCGCTGAACCACGCGCTCATGGGCGAGATCCTCCGGCGGCTGAGCGGCGACGGCATCTCGATGCGCGACCTCCTGCGCCGCGACCTCTTCGAGCCGCTGGGCATGACGAGCACCGCGCTGGGCGCCCCGCGCGCGTGGGCCGACCGGCTCGTGCCGCTCAAGGCGCGCTTCGGCAACGCGGGCGGCTGGCTCACCGAGCACGACGTCGAGGTGCTCAACGACGTCATCAGCGAGGACGCCGAGATGCCCTGGGTGGGCGGCGTGACGAGCGCCGAGGACGTCTTCCGCCTCGCCGAGATGCTGCGCCGTGGCGGCGAGTACGACGGCGTGCGCTACATCGCGCCGGCGGTGCTCGACCTCGCCACCCGCAACCAGACCGGCGACCGCCCCAACGAGCTCTACGGGCGCCTGGCCGTGCAGAACGGCTGGGAGGTCACCCCCGCCTACATCGGCCTCGGCTTCATGCTCGCGGGCGACACGCTGGCGCCGGCGATGTACGGGACGTTCCCGTCGCCGCGGACGTTCGGCAACTACGGGGCGGGCTCGACGATCTTCTGGGTCGACCCGGAGCGCGACCTCACGTTCGTCGTCCTCACGTCGGGCGTCCTCGCGCACGCGCCGAACATCCGGCGCTTCCACCGTCTCTCCGACATGGCCGCGGCGGCAGCGCTGTGATCGCGCTCGCGGAGCACTCCTACCTGTGGGTCGGCGTCGAGCGCGTGCCCGGCCCGGACGGCACGACCGTCACCGCCGGCGAGCACATGTACGTCGAGTACTTCGTGCCGCAGGAGCGCACGAAGCCGCACCCGGTGATCCTCGTCCACGGCGGCAACGGGCAGGGCATGGCGTTCCTCGGCCCCGGCGGTGGCGAACCGGGCTGGGCGCACCACCTGCTCGCCGAGGGCTACGCCGTCTACCTCGTCGATCGCCCCGGCCTGGGCCGCAACCCGCCGCTCCCGTACGACGGCCAGGACGTCGCGGCGGTGCCCTACGAGGCGGTGACGCGCGAGTTCATGTTCGGCGCCGAGACCGGCCGCTGGAAGGGGACCGGCGACATCGGCGACCCGCGCGTCGACCAGTTCATGGCCCAGCAGCGCGGAACGCCCGCGGGCGCGCCGCAGCCGGTCGAGCTCTACAAGCGCCGCGGCGGTGAGCTGCTCGAGGCGATCGGGCCCGCGATCCTCATCATGCACTCCGCCGGCGGGCCGTTCGGGTGGGTGACCGCCGACGCGCGCCCCGACCTCGTCAAGGCGATCGTCTCCGTCGAGGGGCTGCCGCCGGCGATGGCCGCATCGCAGCTGACGTTCGACCCGCCCGGCGAGCTCGACCTCGTGCCGGTGCCCGACGATCGCGACGTCGAGTGGGGCCCGCTCGGCCGCGTGCCGCGCGTCGTGCAGGCCGACCCGCCGCGGCGGCTGGCGAACCTGTCGGGGATCCCCATCGCCTGCCTGAACAGCGACGACCCGCGCTTCTCGGAGATCAACCGCGTCGCCGCGCAGTTCCTGCGTCAGGCCGGGTGCAGCGTCGACGACCTCGTGCTGGCCGACCACGGCATCACGGGGAACTCGCACTTCATGACGCTCGAGGAGAACAGCCGCGAGGTGCTCGGCGTGGCGCTCGCCTGGGTGGAGGAGCACGTGACGTGATCACGCTGCACCTCGGCGACATCACGACCGACACCGAGGCCGTCGCGATCGTGAACGCGGCCAACGAGTCGCTGCTCGGCGGCGGCGGCGTGGACGGTGCGATCCATCGCGCCGCCGGCCCGTCGCTGCTGGAGGAGTGCAAGGCCGTCGGCCGCTGCATGACCGGCGACGCGAAGATCACCGGTGCCGGCGACCTCGCCGCGCGGCACGTCATCCACGCCGTCGGGCCGGTGTGGCGGGGCGGCGGACTCGGCGAGCCGGAGCTGCTGGAGGCGGTCTACCGCCGGACGATCACCCTCGCCGACTCCTCGCACTGCCCCGTCGTCGCGCTCCCGTCGATCTCCACCGGCGCGTACGGCTTCCCGGTCGAGCGGGCGGCGCCGATCGCGATCGCCACCGTCCGGGAGGAGATGCTGCGTCACCCGGGCGTCCGCAAGGCGCGCTTCTGGCTGTTCGACGAGCGCACGTACGACGCGTTCCGAGAGGCCTTGGAACACCAGGCCTGACGTCGCCCGGCCGGGCCGGTGCCACACTCAAGGCATGCACGCCCGCCGCACCAAGATCGTCGCCACGCTGGGGCCTGCCACCGATGGGCCCGGGATGCTCGACCAGCTCATCGCAGCAGGCATGGACTGCGCGCGCATCAACTGCTCGCACGGGACGCACGAGGACCTGCGCCGCCGCGCCATCGAGCTGCGCGCCGCCGCCGAGCGGGCCGGCCGCCCCGTCACCCTGCTGTTCGATCTGCAGGGCCCGAAGATCCGCCTCGCGGCCGACACGGTCGAGCGCCGGCTGGAGCCGGGCGACCGGGTCGTCTTCTGCGGCAACGGCGACGTCTCCGACCCCGACGCCGTGCGCGTCGCCTTCGACGACTTCTGCGGTCTCGTCACGGATCGCTCGGAGATCGTCATCGGCGACGGCGTGCCGCGGCTCATGACCGAGAGCGTCAGCGAGGACCGCGTGGTCGCGCGCGCCCTCTCCCCCGGCGCGCTGCTGCCCAACAAGGGCATCAATGTCACGTACGCCCGCCCCACGCTCCCGGCCATCACCGAGAAGGACATGGCCGACCTCGACGTCGCCGTCGAGATGGGCGCCGACTTCGTCGCGCTGTCGTTCGTGCGCAACGGCATCGACATGATCCGGCTCGTCGACCTGCTCGAGGAGCGCCGGTCGCACGCGCGGGTCATCGCGAAGATCGAGAAGATCGAGGCCTACGAGCACCTCGACGACATCCTCGCCGCGTCGCACGGCGTGATGGTCGCGCGGGGCGACTACGGCGTGGAGGCCGGGTTCGCGCGCGTGCCGCTCATGCAGAAGGACACGATCTACCGCGCCACCCAGGCCGGCAAGCTCGTCATCACCGCGACGCAGATGTTCGAGTCGATGATCACCCAGCCCGAGCCGACCCGCGCGGAGGCCGGCGACGTCGCCAACGCGGTCATCGACGGCACCTCCGCCGTGATGCTCTCGGCGGAGACGAGCATCGGCGCGTATCCCGTGCAGGCGGTGCTCGCCATGTCCGACATCGCGATCGTCGTCGAGGAGTCCTCGGTGATCCGCAGCGGCCACGAGCCGGACGTCGGCGGGACCGCCGCGGCCGTCATGCACGCGGCCGTCACGCTCGCCGACGACGTCGACGCCGTCGCTTTGATCGTGCCGACGACGAGCGGCGGGACCGCGCGCGCGTGCGCGAAGTACCGCCGCCGGCGCCCGATCATCGCCCTCGCGCACGACCACAGGGTCGCGAACCAGCTCGCGCTCGAGTGGGGCGTCCGCGCGGCGACGATCGAGTACCTCGACACCGTCGACGGCCTCGTCGACGCGGCGCTGGAGTGCGCGCGCGACCTGGCCGACCTGAGCCCAGGCGGCCTCGCGGTCCTGACGGCGGGCCCGCAGTCAGGCTCGATCGGCGCGACGAACCTCATCGTGCTGCGCCAGATCCCGGGCCGGTAGGCGGACGTGCAGGTGGTCCCCGTGGCGGGGCCAGTGCTGCACGACGTTGCGAGGCCCACGCATCCGGAGACGCCGGGAGACGAAGACCCGCTGCGCGCCCGCCGCCACAAAGCGGTCCACGAGGTCCTGCGCGAGCGCGCGGTCGATCTGTGCGCGGCGTAGCGGAGGGCGGAGCCGCAGGTCGCGTCGCGGCAGGTAGACGTCGACGTCGAGGCCGTTCTGATGGGAGGCGTGCGTGCCCTCCTCGTCGTCGTCCGGCGGGAATCGTCCGCCCCGGCGCAGGCTGAGGTCGCCGACGACGACGCGAGGCGCGTCCGGATGCGCGCGGCGGTGAGCGCGGAGCACGACGAGCAGCGTGCGCACGAGGCGGCGCGAGCTCCAGCGGCGCGCGGACGCGTTGGGACGGCGGTCGGTCACGGGGTGCCACGTGACGAAGTCGGCGCCCTCTGCGGGCAGGTGCACGGCTCGGACGAGCCGGCCTTCCGTCGGCGTCCCGAGACTCCGCGACGCCCGCCAGTGGATCGGCGGCGTGCGCGGCGGCGCGCGCGGGGGCCGCGTGTTCTTGACGTGCTGCGCGGGCGAGGGCCCGGGCGTCGCGGCGTTCCCGTCGTCGCCGCCGCGCGAGCCGATCACCGCCCCGGCGGCGAACACGAGGGCGAGCGCCAGAACCCAGAAGCGACGGCGCTGCTGCATGAGGGCACCGTAGGTGACGGCGGATATACTGCTGCGTTCGCGCGGCTGTAGCTCAGTTGGCTAGAGCGTCTGCTTGCCATGCAGAAGGTCGAGGGTTCGAGTCCCTTCAGCCGCTTGTGAAAGGCCCGCTAATGCGGGTCTTTTGCTTTTCGGGGTGGGCGGTCGCGGGCTCCGAGTCCCAAACCGAGTCCCACATTCGTGATGGCTGGCTCTGAGGACGCGTGATGGCCGAAAGAGGTCGCCCGGTTGCCACGCATAGCGAGGAACGAGCAAACGGGCCCCTGGCGCACAAACGCTCGCAACTGAGAAGCGCCCCTCCTCGGCGCGCTGCTGTGGGCTGATGCCGTACCTGCGCCGCGCGCGGGTACGCGCGTTCGCATCGGGCGCCGACACAACGCGGTACGCGATCGCGTATGTCGCGCGACGTCGGCGGTTGGCTGGGAGGGCTGCAGTGCGACACGATGCGCGTGAGATGGCTCAGATCACGCCGCCGCCCGACTGGCAGCCGCTGCGCACGCGGGAGGACTGGAGCACACACCGCGGCGGCGTCCTCGTCGTGCATCAGCGAACGCCGGTCGGCGGCGAAACGCCCACGGAGATTACCACGGCCGTGACTGCCTGCACGTGGCGCATCGCGTCTTCCTGGACGGTGCCGCGCTAGGTGACGGCAACGCGGACTGGTTCCGCGCACCCGGCGCGCTATCCGCTGAAGCGGGCGATGCGAAGCCGTGCCAGCACTGCGGCGGTTCCTGACGAACTAGATCGCCGTGAACAGGGCAGGCAGGTTCATTGATGCGTCCTCCGGGACGGTGCCCGAGGGGCGGCGTTTGTCTCATTCGGTGACGTGCAGGCGCCATCCGTCCTCCCACATGCGCGTCACGGCACCAGGTCGATGCCCGGATGGCGGCGCGACCCGTGGTTGTGTCGCCCCTTAACCGAAGCGGTAGCCATCGATGCGGTCGCGATTGCAAAGCTGCCGCCGCCCTTGCGCTCGACTCCAGCTGTGCCGGTGTACCGCTGCGCTCACCGACCAAGAAGCGCTTTGGTGGCAAGTGCGTCCGCTTCGGCATTCCATTTTCGCGGGACCCACGAAATCCTGATGTTGGGAAACTCCTGGAGCAGGGCGCACGCTTCCGTGTGCAGGGGTCTGATGTGCTCCTTGCCAACCTTCGCGCGGCCGTTTACCTGGTCGACCACGAGCTCCGAGTCAAGGAACACCCGGATGCGTTGGATTCCGCGACTGCGGGCGAGCTTGAGTCCTTCGATGAGAGCCCGATACTCCGCAACGGTGTTGATGGCGGGTCCGATCCGTTTGGAGATCTCAGCGATTGGGTGACCGTCGGGGTCCCTGAGGACGACTCCGATCGCACCTTGAGCTGGATTGTCGGTGGTCCCGGTGCCGGAACCGTCTGCATTCAGTAGGTAGTTGCGCTTCGACGGCTCCAGATGGTCGTCTTCGTGCGTTTCGGGCACCGGCATGGAGCCAAGCTATCTCGTCGAGGAGCTCTGAAGATGCCCAATGCTCAGCGTCATGTCAGCCATGGGTCGTTGTGCGAGGAAGCCCGCCGGCGGCGACGGGAACGGCGCGGACAGAGCGCCGCGCTGCGAACGCTCGATTTCGGCCCAGTGCGAGCGCCCGACTCCCGGTCCGCGACGCGCCCGCTGCGGACGAGGAGCAGGCGTCTCGCGTGACGCCGCCCTCGCTCCTGCAAATCGCGCAAAGCAGCACTCTCCGAGACGTGGAAACCGATGGCCCCGAGCTTGTGACGTCTTCGTTCAGCCAGCGACATTGGTCTTGCGGTCCGCTTGGGCGATACGGTCGAAGTCATGCCATCTGCCTGGCCGACCAGTGCCGTCTAGTGACCCGCAACGCCCCACGGCGTCGATGACGCCATTGCAGGTAATCAAGCTCGGGGATCATCGTGTGGTCAACCCGCAGCCGGGTGAGCCGGACTTCCTCTCGGCGGCTTCCGGCGTGGCGTGGTCCTCGACGCGGCTGTACTCGGTCGGCGATGACCAGGCCACCGTCGCCGAGTACCAGCTCGACCCCACGGCGGTGCTGGAAGCGCTCCGCCTGGGCCAGGACACCGACGTCCTGAGGCCCGGCCTCGCAGAGAGGATCATCCCCGACGTCCTGCCGATCGACCCCAAGGAACGGGCGTCCAAGAAGGCGGACTTCGAAGCGCTCACGCTGGTACGTCGCTCGGACATCGACGGGCTGAGCCACCCGGAGCGTGCCGAGATCCTGCGCCGCTTTCCCCACGGCTTGCTCATGATGTCGGGCTCCGGCGGCATGAGCTGGGAGGGCTTCAGGCGCTCCACCTGCGTCGTGTACTCCTTGGACGACCAAGGACACATCGCCGGGCTGCCCACGAGGATCTCACTGGAGGCGCTGCACGATTCACTGGAGCGCGGCGACCACGTCAACGGCGAGCTGAACATCGAGGGCATGGCCGTCTACGGGGAATCACTCGTGCTGGCGCAACGCGGTAACTCGGTGGACGAGAACGCCAAACCGGCGCAGAACCTGCTCATCTACCTGGATCTCGGCGAAGTGCTCGAGTCGATCTACACCGACCTCTCCGTCGGCGTGCTGGAGCTGCGGGGCGTCCACAGCTACGACCTCGGCCACCTGCCGGCCGAGCACGACGGCGCCACGTACGAGGTGAAGCTGGACTTCACCGACCTCGACGCGATCACCGATGACCCGCACCGACGGCTCGCGTTCACAGCGGCCGCCGAGGGACCGGACGGTTCACCCGTGCAGAACGTCATCGCCGGGTCCGCGGTGGGCGTCATCTCGGCCGACGGCGAACCTCCTGTCCATCACACCGTTGGCGGATCGCAGCATCAAGCTCGAAGGGATCGACGCGCGCTACAACCCCACGCTGGCCAGCGTGGACCTGCTGCTGGTCTCCGACGCAGACGATCCGGATGTCCCGGCTCCGCTGTTCGCGGCGCGGCTGCTGCCCTGAGACCACGCGCCGGATGCGGGCCAGCGGGTAGTGCGTCCCGCATCTGCGACCCGCCGGCCGACGTTCGGATCGTCACCGCCCATCGCCTCCACTCCCCGCGCTCACGCAGGCAGCGCCACGACACATGCACGCCGGCATCCCATAACCGGCGTCCGGCGGCCGGGCTGCTCCTCCTCGCGCAACGCAACAGCTCGGACTGGTGGCATGGCGATCTTCCCAACCGGTCGATGCCGGACGGGGAGGGCGGAGTTCGGCGCCCTTTGGCTTGCTCAGCGCAGCACCGACGCGCCGAAGTCCTGCGGGACGGCGTCCATGAGCACGACGTCGGTGGGTTGCCCGCGGCTGATCCGCGCGCCGCGGCGCACGCCGATGCGGCGAAAGCCCGCGCGCTCGTAGGCCGCCAAGCCGGCGGCGTTCCACTCCAACGTCTCGAGCAGCACGTTGCGCAGCTGCAGCACGTGGAACGCAAAGTCGAGCACGAGGCGGGTGGCCTCGGTGCCGAGGCCCTGGCCGCGGCGCTCGCCGAGAAAGATGGCGAACTCGGCGTTCCCTGGGCGTGGAGGATCCCGAGCAGCCCCGCCGTCCCGACCGGCGCGGAGTCCTTGCGGTCGTAGACCGTGAACTCGACCACCTCGGGCTCGCTCTTCGCACCCCGCTCGAGGTTGTCCTCGACCCATTTCTCCTGGCTCTGCGGCGTGGCGATACCCATCTGGTTGAGACCACACCGGACCGTGGGGCTCGTTCATCCAGCGCGCGTAATCGGCAGCGAGGTCGCGCCGGAGCGGTCCCGGGCGACCCTGTCGCCGACGACGATGAAGTCCGGCTCGTGGCTATCCATTCGGGCATTGTGTCGAGCCCCGGCGCGCGCGGCGGTCGGGGGAGGAGGCCGCGCGGGGTTCCGCTCTCCTTTCGCTGCCTCCTATGTCAAGGGATTGATGGGGATGGCTGTGTTCCTTGGTCGGGGTGGGGTGGCTGGAGGTGGTGCCAGATGCGCCGTGCGAGGTGGCGTTTGAGGCAGCGGATCGCTTCCTTTGTGCTCTTGCCTTCCGCGCGTTTCGCGGGCGATGTAGTCCCTGCGTCTCGGAGTGGCAGCGCAGGCGGGTGACGGCGACGCGGTGGACGGTGGCGTTGATCTGGCGGTTGCCGCCGCGGTCCAGGGCGGGCGCGAAGGCCGACCCCGGCGCGCTCTGCTGGGCCATCGATCACCTCGGCCGGCGCGGAAGATGCGGCGTGGCACGCTCGACGCAAGTTGCGGCACACGTACGCGACCTTCAACCGCGGCACGCGCCGCCGAGTCGTCTGCAGAAGGGCGTCACGCGTACGGTTCGTCTGCGCGGTCAGCTGGCAGCGTCTGGGTCAGCGCCACAACGGCAGCATCACGGTCGTGTCTCGTACCGGCGAATTGCCGGTCAGCGTGACAGGACAAATCCGGCGTCGGCGAGGATGCAGCTCACGAGGTCTGTGGAGGCCCTACGACACCCCTGAGCCTCGAGATGCAGCGAAAGGGCCACACACGATGCTGCTCTCGCGCTCCCGAGGCCGAGCCCAACCCCTTGGAGCTGACGGCCAACGGCGGCAGCGGGCAAGCCGGTCAGACCTGCTCACCCGCGCGCCGGAAACTCGAGGGCCGAATCGACGGCCCGACGACCCTCGACGCGGCCCCCGAGAGCCTTCCCGCCGGCTGAGCGTGATTCTGCACCAGGGGGTGACGACGGCCATCCGTCCGAACTCGGACGCGAGGGTGCGCCATTCTGCACGTTGTCGGCTGGTGAGGCGCGAGCAGAGCGAGCCGGACGTTCTGAGCTGCGCCTACTCGTCGACGCTCGCGGCGGTCGCCGCCTCGACATCTGGCTCGAGTTAGAAGATCTCGCAGGAGACGTCGGCGATCGTGTCGGTACCGCTGATGAACGCGCGCACGCGACGTCCGGTGATGCGTTCGACTCTCTCGCGGAAGTCGTCCTCGCGGGCGTGTTGGAACATCAGGCGCGTCTCGCGCAGCCGCTGATGCTCACCCATCTCGGCCATCGCTCGCTCGGCGGGCGTGAAGCTGCCCTCGAGTGTGCAGATGACCCGCTTGTAGAGCTGCACCATCTCGTTGGAGATCTCCAGCGAGATCTCGTGGTTATGAGACGTGTTCCTGTCGTGTCGAGCTCGTCGTTGCGCATGCTCGTATTCGGACATCGTGCCCTTGTGCAAGCGCCACACCCGGTGGCGGTCATCAAGCCAACACGGGCCAGGAGCCGCTCCGCGCGGCGCCCGGTATCTCCACAGCGTGGGCGCCGCGTCTGGCGGGTCGTACTGACGCCGCTCCCGGGCATCGGTCCCGGACGAGGACCTTGGGTCCGACCGTTCGCCGAACGCTGGATTCGCCGCGATGACCTCGCCGGTAGATGGACGCGTCAGCGTGCGGCATCCTGCAACCCGTGGGATGGCAAGGGGCAAGCAGAGCGATCAACGGCGCCCGATGGTGCGCGCGCCGCGCGCGATGGCAGCAGCCCTCATCGCGGACCCCGGAATTGACACCGCGACGCCTCGGGCACACATGGTTGTGGTGCTGTCCCGCGTGCAGACGCACCTGGAAGCCGCGGCGCCTTCCAGTACGCGGCTGCGTCCAGTGACGGACGGAGCGGATCGGCGGCATCGACAGGGTCTCGACCGGTGTTGTCGGGTGTTAGCTGGTGAGGGCGACAACCGCATCGAGTACGTCGTCGATCGGGTCGCCCTTGGCGAAGTACGCGTGGGCGCCGGCCTCCAAGGCGAACTGCTGGGTTTTGATGCGCTGATCGCTGCTGTACATCACGATCACGATGGGCGGCACGATCCGCACCAGCTCGGGCAGCGCCTGCGTACCGGTCATCTCGGGCATCTCCTGATCAAGGATCACCGCGTCGGGGGGCTCCCGCCCCACAACCTCGATCGCCTCGCGGCCTGTCGCGGCTTCGCCGATGACCGTCAGGCGCCCGTCGAGCTCGATGAATTGACCCGCAGGACGCGCGTCGCGCCGAAGTCGTCCACCAGCACCACCGTGATCACGCCTGCGCCCTACCCCATAACGGGGGGATTGCCCTAAGCGGGGGTCGCTGCGGTATATCCAGAGCAGCTCGGGAGCAGGCGTAGGTCGCCAGCCATGCGGCCTGCGCTTGGGTGATGCAGTCGGCTACGGCGAGGCGATCGCATTGCAACGCGACGATGGCGCAGGCGAGATGGGCGTTGGCTTCCTGGAGGTAGTCCAGCAGCCGCGCGCGATCAGGGTTGAGTTCTTCAACGAGGTGATCGGTCAACGCGATCGTCTGCTCGATCCATGCCTGTGTGCTGTAGCCGACGTCGCGCGCGTGAACTTCGCGCGCCCAGTGCGCCACGCGGACGAGTCCGGCGCTGACGCCACGCGTGATCTTCGCCGCTTCCCGCCGCTCGTCTAGTCGTCGGGGCGGTCGTAGGCGAGCACCGGCGCGACCAAGGCCAAGGCGGGGGCCAGCTCGACCGCTGTCGCAAGCAGTTCGACCGGAAGGCACAGGTCCTCCGCCCCGTCGCGACGTTGACCGTAGTCAAGGCCCCGACTGAGCGCTTCGGCGTACAGCCGGTCGTCGGGATACGTGGTCTCGGGCGCGTCCATGGCGAGGGTTCTACCCGGCATGTCACCGAAGTCCCGGAACTGGGATTTTTGCACAGAATTCGGGGCACGACGGCATCGCGACCGTCCGACCCTTTGCTCGGCCATCGCCGGCTCTAGCGCGTGGACGGCGAGCGCCTGCAGCGGCGCCCATCATCGGGGGTGAGGGTCGTCTCTGGCTCAGCGGCTCCCCTTGTGCTTCGTTGCGGCCGCCGGCGTGCCCAAACCTCTCGCGGAAACCCCGGCGGCGGTTTGCGCTTCTGGTCTGCGGTCCGGCCCTTGCGCCGGCGCCCGACCTCAGCGCGGGAAGTCCTCGGGACCGGTTGCTCCTGACTGGAGCCCCTTCGAGAAGCACGTAGGGTTCCATTAGGGGTATCCCGGAAGGGATAGCCGCGGGTCCCGATCGGGGGATAGCTGGCCGGCGCCGGGATGCGACAGCAATCCGCGCCGACGTCAGCCAGATTCGAATGGCGGTCCGACTGCTCATCGAGGCAGAAGGAGGGGGTTGGCGTCCGATCGTCGGCTGGGAACCCAAGCCCGCGGCGGCCCGGACGATTCACACACTCGCGCTTCCTCGCCCCGACGTGCGGCCAGCCATCCGAATCGTGTTCGTGGGCCACATTTGGGCCACATCGCTGTGGCCCACTAGGTCTTCGAGGGCCCTCGAGGGGTCCAGATCGTCCGCAAATTGCGGACTAGCGGGACTCTGACGGACACCCCGTCGTCGATGGTAAGGAAGGGGTCATCGGTTCGAGTCCGATAGAGGGCTTGCTGGAGATCGAAGCTTTCTCGACCGCCGGCATCTCCGGTTCCGTCTCCCGGGCCATCGACGTCGTCCATCACGTGGGCGGCGCGCCTCCGCCGGGCGCGACGGAGATGCGACGAACACCGATGAGTTCAGGGCCCTGAGGGGTCACCTGAGCATGGACTTCACCGACCTCTTCGCTGGCGTCCGGGTCCGTGACATCGCGGATGCGCGCGCCTGGTACGAACGGCTCCTCGGGAGCGAGCCCGCGTTCTTCCCCAACGACGTCGAGGCCGTGTGGGCGGTCGGCGAGCACCGCTGGTTCTACCTCCTGGAGGATGCGTCGAAGGCCGGCAGCGCGCTCGTCACCATCATGGTCGCCGACCTCGACGCGACGGCGGAGGCGATCGGCGGGCGCGGCATCGAGCCGACAGAGCTCGAGGACTACGGCGAGGCGCGCAAGTACGTCTTCCACGACCCGACGGCAACAAGATCGGGATCGGCCAGGTTCCGGCCGCCGGGTTCCCTCATCTCAGCTCGGAAATGTCGGCCTCCATCAGCTCCCCGACCTGCCGGCGCAACAACTCGCGGACCAGATCGGCGCCGCGGGAACCACCTCAACATCCCGTCCGACTCGCTCCTCCACCGACCGCAGGGACGGGACGCCGTTCCCGTGTCCGGGAAGTGACACAATGCCGGCGATCGGGGCGATCGGTCGCTCCGGCCTCCATGATTGCGAGCTCGATGCCGCACTTCCCGGGGATCTAGGTGTCCGCAGCGCTTGGGGTCCTGGCACTCCTCGGCACCAGCAAGGGGCTCTTCTTGCTCCACGGCGACGAAGAACGCCGCCGGTGGCGGACCGAGGGTCCGCTGCTCGTCGGCTGGGGGGTGTACCACGCGACCGTCGACTCGCGTGACGGGACGCTGTACGCCGCGGCGAACCACGTCGTCTACGGTCCCGACCGTTCAGCGCTCGACCGACGGTGGCAGGACCTGGAGGCGGTCGAAGCAGCTCGGCTTGCCCGAGGAGTCGGGCCTGACGCTGGATGCCGCGTGGCACATCGAGCCGGGGCGGCCGGACGAGCTCGGGACGCTCCATCTGGGGGCCGACCCCGGGGTGCTCTTCCGGTCCGGCGACGGTGGCGAGACCTGGGACGTGAACCGCGGCATCCTCGAGCACGCCACGCGGGACCGTTGGTTCCCCGGGGCGGGTGGGATGACCTGCCATTCGGTCCAGCTCGACCCTCGCGAGCGCCGATCGGATGTATGTCGGCATCACCGCGGCCGGCGTCTTCCGCTCCGATGACGGCGGTGAGACGTGGGTCCCTCTCAACAAGAACGTCGAGGCCGGGTTTCTCGCCGACCCCTATTCGGACGTCGGACAATGCCCTCACAAGCTGCTGCTGCACCCCGCTCGACCGGATCGGCTCTGGCAACAGAACCACTTCGGCGTGTACCGCTCCGACGACTGCGGCGACTCATGGGTGCGGCTCGACGGGAACGGGCTGCCGAGCGGCTTCGGCTTTCCCCTCATGCTCGACCCCAAGGACCCGGACATGGCCTTCGTGATCCCGGAGCGCAGCGCCGAGTACCACTACAGCGCCGGCGGGCGGCTTGCCGTCTACCGCACGCGCGACGCCGGAAACACGTGGGAGGCCATGACCGACGGCCTGCCCGAGCCGGCGTGGGCAGCCGTGCTCCGCGAGGCCTCGGCGTCCGACTCCGACGTCGCTGTACTTCGGCACCCAGGGCGGCTCGTTCTTCGCGCTCACCGATTCCGACACGTGGGTTGAGGCGACACGGCACCTTCCCCCGATCCTGTCGGTCGAGGTCACGCCGTGGTCGGGGTGACGGTCACGGGCATCCTCGCCGAACAGGCGATGGGCCGGCGGCGGTTCGAGATCGAGGCCGACACCGTCGGCGACGCGTTGCACGCACTCCCGGTCTGCGGACCTCCTCTTCGACGTGCGTGGCGAGCTGAACCGGCACCTGAACGTCTACGTCGACGGGACGGACCACCGTGAGCGCGGCGGTCTCGAGTCTCCGCTCGCCGGCGCGCGCGAGCTCCGGGTCCTCGCCAGGGTCTCGGGCGGATAGTGCCCGCCACCGCCCTGCCGCGCTGATCGGGCGAAGCGGGAGTGCGCGAGGCTCGAGGGTCTGCTGTCCGACGCGAAGGCGGGCAGAGCGGGGTACTCGTGGTGCGCGGCGCGCCCGGGGCGGGAAAGACGGCGCTCCTGGATGACGCCGCGCGCGGGCCAAGGGCTATCGCGTCGTTCGCGCGGTCGGGGTGGAGTCAGAGATGGAGTTGCCCTTCGCGGCGCTGCATCAGCTGTGCGCGCTGCTGCTCGACGACCTGGAGCGAGTGCCGGCTCCGCAACGAGAGGCGCTCGAGACCGCGTTCGGGCTGGGCGCGGGCGCCCAGCCCGACCGGTTCCTGATCGGCCTCGCCGTGCTCAGCCTGCTGTCCGAGGCCGCCGAGGAGCGGCCGCTCCTCTGCCTGGTCGACGACGCCCAGTGGCTCGACCGCTCGTCCGCGCAGGTGCTCGCGTTCGTCGCGCGGCGCCTGGAGGCGGAGTCGGTCGCGCTGGTGTTCGCGATCCGCGAGCCGCTCGAGCAGTCGGGGAGCTGGCCGGCTGCCGCAGATGCAGCTCGAGGGTCTGTCGGACGCCAGCGCGCGAACTGCTCGCGGCGGAATCGGCGCGCCGCTGGACGAGCGGGTGCGCGACGCGGATCCTGGCCGAGGCGCGCGGCAACCCGCTCGCGCTGCTCGAGCTGCCCCGCGCGCTCTCCCCCGCCGAGCTGGCGGGGGGCTTCGGCCTTCCGCGCGCGCGCCCGCTGTCGGACCGGATCGAGGCGAGCTTCCGGCGCCGCGCGCGCAGCTGCCGCCCGCGACGCAGCGACTGCTGCTGCTCGCCGCGGCGGAGCCGACCGGCGAGCCGGCGTTGCTGTGGCGCGGCGGCGCAGCTCGGTCTCCGACCGAAGCGCAGGATCCTGCGTTCGAGGGACGGCATGCTCGAGCTCGGCCCCCGCGTCGCGTTCCGACACCCGCTGCTGCGTTCGGCGATCTACCGGGCGGCCCCCGCCTACGAGCGCCAGGCGGCGCACCCGGCGCTGGCCGCGGCACCGATGCCGGAGGTCGACCCCGATCGCCGGGCGTGGCACCGCGCCCATGCCGCGCTCGGGCCGGACGAGGACGTCGCCGACGAACTGGAGCGCTCGGCGGGACGAGCGCAGGCGCGCGGCGGTGTGGCGGCGGCCGCCGCGTTCCTGGCTCGCGCCGCCGCGCTCACGCTCGACCATGGCGCGAGCGCGGCGTTCGCTGGAGCCGCCGGGGCCAAGCAGCTGGCCGGGGCGCCCGAGGAGGCGCTGACCCTGCTGGCGACGGCGCCACGGGCCGCTCGACGAGCTCGACCGGGCGAAGGCCAGCGCCTGCGCGGGCAGATCGCGCTGGACCTGCGGCCGGCCGGCAGGCCGTGCCGCTGCTGCTCGACGCCGCCAGGCGGCTCGAACGCTCGACCCCGGCCTTGCCCGCGCGACCTACCTCGAGGCGCTCCGCGCGGCGAGCGTCGCCGGCCGCCTCGGCGCCGGCATGTCGGCGGCGGCCAGGGCGGCGCGCGACGCACCGCCGCGCCGGGCCGGCGCGCGCCATCGACCTGCTGCTCGACGGTTTGGCCATCCGTTTCACGGACGGTTACGCCGCGAGCGCGCCGGCGCTCAAGCGGGCGCTCGCGGCCGTGCGCGAGGAGGGCGGCCAGGCGAGCAGGACGTGCGCTGGCCCTGGATCGCCCGGCGCGTCGCGCCGGACCTGTTCGACGACGACACGTGGCACGCGCTCGCCACGCGCAACGTCGAGATCGCCCGCGACACCGGCGCGCTCGCCGTCCTGCCGCTCGCGCTCAACGTGCTCTCGCTGCTGCGCTGCTTCGAAGGCGAGCTGGCCGCGGCCGCGGCGCTGCTCGACGAGGCCGACGAGATCTCGGAGGCGACCGGCACCGCGCCGATCGTCTTCGGACGGGTCCTGCTCGCCGGGTGCCGGGGGGACGAGGACTGCCGGCGCGGCGCTGATCGAGGCCAGCGAGGCCGCCGCGGTGGCGCGCAGCGAGGGGGTCGTGCTCACCTTCGGCGAACATGCGCGGGCCCTGCTCCACAACGGTCTCGGGGCAGCACGCGGCGGCGCTCGTCCCGGCCCAGAGCGCGAGCGCGCGCGACGAGCTGATGCTGTCGGTGTGGTCGCTGCCCGAGCTCGTCGAGGCGGCTGCACGGGGCGGCAGGCGAGCTCGCGACGGCGCGATGGAGCGGCTGGCCGAGCGGACCCAGGCGGCGGGGACCGATCTCGCGCTCGGCGTCGAGGCGCGCGCGCGGGCGCTGGTGAGCGAGGGCGCCGGCGGCCGAGGAGCTGTACCGCGAGGCGGTCGAACGGCTCGGTCGGAGCCGGTTCGCCTCGACCTCGCGCGCGCGCAGCTCCTGTACGGCGAGTGGCTGCGCCGGGAGCAGCGGCGCGTCGACGCGCGCGAGCAGCTGCGTGCCGCGCACAAGATGTTCGCGTCGATGGGGGCCGAGGCGTTCGCGGAGCGCGCCCGGCGCGAGCTGCTCGCCACCGGCGAGACCGTCCGCGCCCGCACGCGGACACGCGCGATCAGCTCACCGCGCAGGAGGCGCAGATCGCCCAGCTCGCCCGCGACGGGCTCTCGAACCCCGAGATCGGCGCGGGCTGTTCATCAGCCCGCGCACCGTCCAGTACCACCTGCGCAAGGTGTTCGCGAAGCTCGACATCAGGTCGCGCAACCAGCTCCACGCGCGCTGCCCGGCGACCCCACCGCCGCCTAGCCCAGACTTGGCCGGTCGACTGTGCACCTGGCGGATGCGCGCCCGGCCGCCCGACGGCCACCCTTTCTGGGAGGTGGTCGATGCGAGCGCGGGGGCGGGTGCGAGACTCGCCCCATGAGTATGCATCGGAGCTGGGCAACCAGGCGGCAGCGGCAGGTCGGCGATTCAGCGCCTGACGCCCGCGGCGGAGCGCGGGCTGGTCCTCGCCGCCAAGCACGACCGCGCCCGGCGCGCGGCGCTCGTCGACGCGTACGCGCCCCGATCGCGGGGGTGGCGCGCATGTACTGCCGGTCGGCGGTCAGCGAGCGGCAAGAGCTGATGCAGGAGGGCGTCGTCGGGCTCTTGCATGCGATCAATCGGTATGACCCGGACTCGGGATGCCGTTCTGGGCGTACGCCAGCTGGTGGGTCCGGCAGGCGATGCAGCAGATCGTGGCAGAGCTCTCGGGACCCATGGTGCTCTCCGACCGCGCGAAAACCAACTGGCGCGCCTGCCGCCGCCGCTCGGACCCTGTTTTCTGGCAGGAGCACAAGCGTGAGCTCGAGCGCGCACCGATACTGGGCGGCTGCGACCCGTGCTCGAGGACCTCCCACATCGAGAGTCTGATGGCCGCGCGCCCGGGCCGGTCGCGCGCCCTTGAGGAGCCGGTCGGCGACGTCCGACGGCGGGGTGCTGCCTCCGGGGACATGCTGGCCGACCCCACGTGCCGAGGACGAATTCGACTGCGTCCCCCGCGGACCGGGACGCCAAGCAGAGGGCGAGCTCCCGGCGTCCGCCGGCCGAGCTCGACGAGCGCGAGCGCGATCGGTGCCGGCCGCCGGTGTTCGGCCTCTGACTGGCAGAAAGAGCTGTCGCTGCGCGAAGTCGCGGGCGACCTCGGCGTGAGCGCCGAGCGGGTGCGCCAGATCGAGCAACGAGCACTGGACACGATGCGGGCGGTGGTGATGTCGTCGGCGGCGGAGCGTCCGACGCGCGACGTATCGCGGCGGGATGCGTCCCGTCGCGCCGCAGGCAGGAGCATCTATTCCTCCTCATCGCGACGAGTCAGAGACGACCCACGTGCAGGCATCGACCTGACGGCAGCGCGACCGGGCGCGGACCAGAGCCCGCCAATCTTGCATCCAATCGCGTTGACCCACGCCATTTGCGTGCTAAGGATCCGATCGGCCCCTCCGGTGCAAGACCGCACCGCTCGCGGCCGAGGAGGAGATCACGTTGAGTGCAACCGTCCGCCACCCAGCTCGGTCCGAGCACGTCGGCAGTCTCCTGCGCTCGCCGGATCTGCGGCGCGAGATGGACGCCGTGTACGAGGACCGGCACACCGCGCTGCTCGACGAGGAGCGCGCCCAGGACCTCGGGCCCCTCCACGCCGCAGAGGATGCAGCTGTCGAGGCGGACGTCCGTCGGCAAGAGGAGATCGGGCTCGACGTGATCTCCGACGGGGAGGCCCGCCGGCGCATGTACACCAGCTCCTTCTACGACGCCGTGGAAGGGCTGGCGCCGAGCCCGATGACGCTCGAGTTCCGCGACGAAGCAGGCGATGTCGTCGAGTTCCCTGGACCGCCCGTCGTCGTGGAGCGACTGCGAAAGGTCGCCAACCCGGCCGTCGAGGAGGCACGACGCATGGCCTCCCTGACGACGCGCCCCTTCAAGGTGACCTTCCCGGCGGTGTCCTGGCTGGCCGCGACCGGTGCCTTCGCGCCCGCCGTCGGCAACGGCGCGTACGAGTCGCTCGACGACCTGGTCGGGCATGTGGCCGAGCTGCAGACGGACATCTCACGTGAGACGGTCGACGCTGGGGCGCGGTACCTGCAGTTCGACACGGGCGTGTACAGCTTCTTCATCGACGAGCACTTCAAGCACGCGCTGACCGAGCACGGCGTGAGCCCTGATCACGCTCTGGAGCTGGGGATGCGCGCCGACACCCGCGTGCTCGAGGCGCTGCCCGACGACGTCACGACGGGCTTCCACTTCTGTCGGGGCAACTTCCGGTCGCGCTGGCTGCTCGACGGCAGCATCGAGCCCGTTGCCGAGGCGATGTTCTCGGTGCCCTTCGACCGCTTCCTCATCGAGTGGGAGGACGAGGAGCGCCAGGGCGACTTCTCCGCCCTGCGTCACGTGCCGCGCGGTGGGCCGATCGTGACCCTCGGCATCATCAGCTCCAAGCACTCCGGGCTCGAGGATGAGGACGACATCGTTCGGCGGATCGAGGCAGCCGCCCGTTACGTCCCGATCGAGCAGCTCGCGGTGTCGCCCCAGTGCGGGTTCGCGTCGACGTCGGAGGGCAACGAGATCAGCGCCGACGACCAATGGCGCAAGCTGGAGCTCGTCGAGCGCGTGGCCGAGCGCGTCTGGGCATCGTGACGTAGCTGCCCACCGCGGCAGCAGCAGCGCCCACCCCCGCCTCATGCTCGCGCGCGGGACAGGCCGATCGCGGCGCCCGCCGCCGCCAGGAGCAGGGCGGCCATGCACACCGCGAGCCCCCACCGGGCCGCCACGTCGAAGGCCGCGATCGCGTCGTCGAGGAGCTCGACGCGGGCCGCGCCGTGCAGGGTGCTCGCGACCTGGGTCGCGCCCTCGACCGACTCCTTCGCTGCCGCGGGCACGCCGCCTCGCTGCGTGACCTGAGCTGCGTAGACCGCGGCGAAGACGCTCCCGACGATCGCCACGCCGAGCGCGCCGCCGACCTGCCTGGCCAGCTGGTTCACCGCCGCACCGTCGCCGGCCTTCTCGAGGCCGAGGTCGTTCATGACCACCGTCGTGGCCGACGGGCCGACGAGGCCGATGCCGCCGCCGACGATCGCGGTGCCGAGCAGCACGAGTGCGGCCGAGCTGTCGCCGGAGAGCAACAGCAGGGGCACGAAGCCGCAGGCCGCGATGAGCAGGCCTGCGAGGAGGACGACGCGCGGCCCGTGGCGTGTCACCAGCCGTCCGCTCACCACCGCGGTCGCGCCGAGCGCCACACCGAACGGCGCGATCACGGCGCCCGACAGGAGGGCGGATCCGTCCTGGACGTACTGCACCCGTTGAGGAAGCAGGAAGAGCATCCCGAGCGTCGCGACGTAGCAGTTGAAGATCGCCAACGAGCCCGCTGCAACGCGCGCTCGTGCGAGCACGCGCACGTCGAACAGCGGGTTGGCTCGGCGGAGCTCGACCGCGAAGAACGCCACGACGGCGATCACTCCCACCACTGCGGCCACGAGCACCGCCGGGCTCGTCCATCCGGCGTCGACCCCCTCGATGAGGGCGAACACGATCCCCGTCAGCCCGACGCAGGAGAGCGCCGCGCCGGGAAGGTCGAGCGGGGGCGCGCCCGGCCGGCGGGACTCCGGCAGCCAGCGCAGCCCGAGCGGAGCGGCGACGAGCACGAACGGGACGTTGACCAGGAAGACCCATTGCCAGCCCGCCACGTCGACGAGCACGCCGCCCACGACGGGTCCGAGTGCCAGCGCGACCCCGGCGACCGCCGCCCAGATCCCCAACGCCTTTGCCCGAAGCTCAGGCGGGAACAGCACCGCGAGCAGCGACAGCGAGGGGGGCAGCACGCAGGCCGCCGCCGCGCCCATCAGCGCCCGCGAGGCGATCACCTCGCTGACGTTCTGCGACGCGGCGGTGAGCACGGAGGTGACGGCGAAGCCGACGAGCCCCATCACGAAGACGCGCCGCCGCCCGAACCGATCGGCGAGGCCGCTGCCGACGAGCAGGAGGCCCGCCAGCGAGACGAGGAACGCGTCCAGCACCCATTGCAGCTCGCCGATGCCGGCGTCGAGCTCATGCGACATCTCCGGCAGCGCGACGTTGACGATCGTCATGTCGATCGCGCTGATGAACATCGCGCAGCAGATGACCCCGAGCCCCAGCCACCGCTTCTCCTGGAGGGACTCGTGCGCCGCCGGCGCCGGCGCGAAGTGGATGAAGTGCGGGACCTCCATGGCGCCCGCGCGAGTATGACCTCGGCAGACTGCGTCGTGTGACCGGTGATCTCCCCCTCGTCGGCTTCGGCCTTCCGGTCGCCGGAAGCTGGGCGACCCGGAGACGATCAGACTGCTGTCTCGTGACGGGTGACCTTCCCCTGCTCGGGTTCGGCCTTCCGGTGTCGGGGCGCTGGGCCACCCCGGACACGATTCGTCGCACCGCCCGCCGCGCCGAGGAGCTCGGGTACGCGTCGCTGTGGACCTTCCAGCGCGTGCTCTACCCCGCCGACGGCGCGCTCGGCCCGTCGCACCAGTCGGTGCTCGACCCGGTCGTCCCGCTTGCGCACGTCGCGGGGCACACCGACCGGATCCGTCTGGGGACGGCGACCATCTGCGCGCCGTTCACCGCTCCCGCGCTGCTCGCGAAGACGCTGACGTCGCTGGACGTGCTGTCCGGCGGCCGGCTCACCGCGGGTCTCGGGATGGGCTGGCTGCCGCAGGAGTACGCCGCCGCCGGCGTGCCCTACGAGCGGCGAGGCGAGCGAATGGACGAGTACCTGCGCTGCCTGGAGGCGCTGTGGACGCAGGACCCCGTCGAGTTCGCCGGCGAGTTCTACACCGTGCCGCGTTCGCACGTGGGCCCGCCGCCCGTGCAACGACCGCACCCCCCGGTGCTGCTGGGCGGCGCCGCTGCGCCGGCACTGCGCCGCGCCGGGCGGCTCGCCCAGGGCTGGATCTGCAGCAGCCGGCAGGACCTCACCAACCTCGGCGCGTCGATCGAGACGGTGCGCGATGGCGCGCGTGAGGCCGGGCGCGACCCGGAGGCCGTGCGGATCGTGGTGCGCGGCGTCGTCGACCTGGTCGACGAGACCCCGGGGGGCAGCGCCGACCGCTCCAGGGGACGCGGGAGCAGGTGCTCGACGATCTCGCGGCACTGCGCGCGCAGGGCGTCACGGAGGTCTTCCTGGACCTCAACCTCTCACCCCGGCGTCGATGACGCTCGAGTACGCGGAGCGCGTGCTCGAGCGCCTTCGCGCCTACGCGGCTTCGACCTTCGGCATGATCTCCTCCTTGAGACGCTTGAGGTCGTCCAGCGTCTTGGCGACCGGCACGTCCGCGAACGGCGGCCACAGGAGCGGCATCGTCAGCCCCGCCTCCTTGTAGCGCTTGAGCGTGTCGGTGATCTGCGCCGCGGTTCCCGCGAGCAGGTTGGTGGCCTTGCCCGCCGGCGTCTGGTCCATCTCCTCGTCGGTGATGACGAACCAGATCATGCTGGAGATCTCGATGTCGTCGATCGACCGCCCCAGCTCCTCGAGCTCGCGCGCGATGGCGCCCCGCCACTGCTGCAGCGCGTCGGGCGTGTCCTGGATGCCGATCCAGCCCGCCAGGTTGTACTTCGCGACCCGATTGGCGGAGCGCTTCGGGTCCTTGAGCCCGCTGAAGTAGATCGGCGGGTGGGGCTTCTGGATGGGCTTCGCGCCGAACCCGCAGCGGTCGAAGTCGGCGAACTCGCCGTGGTACTCGAACAGGTCGTTCGTCCAGATGCCCTGCATGATCTCGATCGTCTCGCGCACGTGCTTGTGCCGCTTGGGGAAGATGTGCGCGGCGCTCGCGGCCGCGAACTCCTCGGGCATCCAGCCGGCCCCGACGCCCACGTTGAGCCGGCCGTTCGACAGGTGGTCGACCGTGGCGAGCTCCGCGGCCAGCACACCCGGCGCGCGGTACGGCGTGTCGGTGATGCTCATGCCGATCCGCACCTTCTGCGTCTTCGCGGCGAGCCAGGGGATCAGCGGCCAGCCCTGGTACCACTCGCCGCGGGAGGACACCGGCAACTGCGTGGGGAACTCGTCCATCATGCCGAACGAGTACTGGAGCTCCCCCCGATCGGAGGCCTCCGGGACGACGATCCGGTCGAGCGTCCAGACGGAGTCGAAGTCGAGCTCCTCGGCGAGCGCGGTGAGATCCTCGAGCTCCTTGACGGTCACCTTGTCACGGAAGTTCGGCAGGTAGAGAGCGAGCTTCATGTGAACCGGCCTCCTCGACGTGCGTCAGCGCGCGAGCCGCGAGCGGAAGCTACCGCTTCGACTCAGAGCAGGTCGTGCAGCTCCCGCTTGACCACCTTGCCGTAGTTGTTGGTCGGCAGGGCGTCGACGAAGCGGTAGTCGCGAGGCCGCTTGTACCGGGCGATGCGGTCGAGGCACGTCCGGTCGAGCTCGTCGACCGGGGGTGGCGCGGCACCGTCGGCGGGCACCACGAAGGCCACCACCGTCTCGCCCCACTCCGGGTCGGGCCGTCCGACCACGGCCACGGACCGGACGCCGGCGTGGTTGAGCAGCGCCTCCTCGACCTCCCGCGGGTAGATGTTCATGCCCCCGCTGATGATCAGGTCCTTGGACCGGTCGCGCAGTGTGAGGTATCCGTCGGCGTCGAAGCTGCCGAGGTCGCCGGTGTGCAGCCAGCCTCCCCGGAGCGTCTCGGCGGTGGCATCGGGCTGGTTCCAGTAGCCGGCCATCACCACGTCGCCCCGGACCACCACTTCGCCGATCTCGCCGGCGGGGAGGTCGCGGTCGTCGTCGTCGACGACGCGGACCTCGACGTCGGTGCGGGCGAGGCCGACGCTCTGCATGCGGTCGCGCCAGCGGGGATGGTCGCGGTCGGCGTGGTCCGCTTTCGACAGGGCGGTGATCGTCATCGGCGTCTCGCCCTGCCCGTAGATCTGGGCCAGGCGGGGACCGAAGCGGGCGAGGGCGTCCTCCAGATCGGCCAGGTACATCGGTGCGCCGCCGTAGATGATCGTCTTCAGGTGGGACAGGTCGGCGGCAGCCATGGCCGGGTCGCCGGCCAGCCGCTTCACCATGGTGGGAGCGGCGAAGAACGACATCCCCGGCCAGCGCCGCAGGAGGGCGGCGATCTCGTCGCCGTCGACGCCGCCGGACTGCGGGAGGACGCTGACCGCCCCTCGGGCGACATGGGGCAGCCCGTACAGCCCAGCGCCGTGCGACAGCGGCGCGGCGTGGAGGATGCAGTCCTGCGGCATCACCGAGTCGATGTCGGCGTAGTAGCTGAGGGTCATCAGGAGCAGGTTGCGGTTCGTGAGGGTGGCTCCCTTGGGCCGTCCGGTCGTGCCGCTCGTGTAGAACAGCCAGGCCGGGTCATCCTGCTGCCGGTCGACGAGCGGCGCCGGCGACGACGCCGTGATCCGCTCCCACCGCTCACCGGGCGCCACCACCGCCGCCTGCAGCGACGTGACGGTGCCGACCAGAGGCTCGACGTCGTCGGCGTGGTCGGGGTCGGCCACGACGACGGCCGTCTCGCTGTCCTCGAGGATGTAGGCGATCTCGTCGCGGTGCAGGCGAGCGTTGACCGGCACGGCCACGAGACCGGCGTGCCAGATGGCGAACAGCGCCTCGAGGTACTCGGGCCGGTTGCGCATCACGATGGCGACCCGGTCACCGGGCGAAAGGCCGAAGTCGTCACGCAGGCCGGCGGCCGCGGCGGCGGTCCGGGCGGCGAACGTCGCCCAGCTCGCGTGGACGCGCTCGCCGTCGGCGAGCGCCGGGTCGTCGGGCCGCAGGCGGCCGTGGCGCGCCACCCAGACGGCCGGGTTCATGGCGCCAGCGTAGACGATTTCGGCCGCCGTACCATCACACGCGATGAGGCTCGCCGAGGACGAGGCGCGGGCCCGGCTGGCGGCGCACGACCACGGGATCCTGTGCACGGTGCACGCCGAGCGGGGCGTCGACGCCGTGCCCGTCGTCTACGCGGTGGACGACGATGGCTATGTGGGCGTGCCCGTCGACCGGGTGAAGCCGAAGGCGTCGTCGCGGCTGCAGCGAGAGCGGAACCTCGAGACGGATCCGCGTGGCACGCTGCTCGTCGAGCACTGGGACCGCGATGACTGGTCACAGCTGTGGTGGGTGCGGGCCGAGCTGCGCTTCCAGGGCGACGCCGCCGGCCGGGCGGCAGCGCTCGCCGCCCGACTGGCCGAGCGCTACCCGCAGTACCGCGACCAGCCCTTCGACCGGGTGCTGGTGCTGCGCATCGTCGGCGTCACCGGCTGGGCCGCCGCCGAGACGAAGGCGTAGGGTCCGCCGCGTCCAGCCGACAGAGGAGGAATGGATGGCTCAGGACGTGCTCGCGGGGCGACACGCCCTCGTCACCGGAGGTGCTCGCGGCTTGGGAGCCGGGATGGCGCAGGCGCTCGCCGCGGCCGGTGCGGCGGTGATGATCGGCGACGTGCTGGACGACCTCGCGGCGGAGACCGCGAGCGGGTTCGGCGGCCAGGCCACGCACCTCGACGTCAGCGACGAGGCGTCGTGGGAAGCCGCCGTCGCGGCGACGGTCGAGCAGCTCGGCGGGCTCGACATCCTCGTCAACAACGCCGGCATCGAGCTCTCGGGCCTGATCGTCGACGCCGAGGCCGCCGACCTCCGCCGGATGCTCGACGTCAACGTGCTCGGCACGGCGCTCGGGATCAAGCACGGGCTGCGCGCGATGCGCCCGGGCGGCGCGGCCGGCAACGGCGGCGCCATCGTCAACATCGCGTCGGTCGCGGCGACGATCGCGTTCCCCGGGATCGCGGGCTACTCCGCCACCAAGTCGGCGGTCGACCGGCTCACCCGCGTCGCCGCGTTCGAGGCCGGCAAGCTCGGCTTCGGCGTGCGCGTGAACTGCGTCTACCCGGGGCTCGTGCCGACGGAGATGGGCCAGAAGCTCGCCGTCGACATGGCCGAGCTCGGCCTGTTCGCGAGCCCGGAGGCCGCGGTCGGCGCCGTGATCGAGCAGACCCCGACCGGCCGGATGGGCGAGGTGTCGGACATGGCCGACGCGGTCGTGTTCCTCGCCTCCGACCAGGCGCGCTTCATCACGGGCGCCGGGCTGCCCGTCGACGGTGGGATGGGAATGTGAAGCCGCCAGACTGATGGGCTCGCTCACCGACTACCTCGACAAGGGCGCGTCGCTCGGCCGCGACGCGCCCTGCCTGGTCGAGGGCGACCGCACGCTGTCCTACGGCGACGTACAGGACCTCAGCCACCGCGTCGCCGGCGCGCTCGCCCGCGACGGCATCGAGCCCGGCGCCAAGGTCGGAATCCTCAGCTCGAACAACGCCGTCGCGTTCGCGTGCGTGTTCGGCATCGCCCGCCGCGGCGCGGTGTGGTGCCCGATCAACCCGCGGAACGAGATGGCCGAGAACCGCGCGCTGCTCGAGCTCTTCGACTGCGAGTGCCTGATCTACCACGCGGCCTACGCGCCGATGGCCGAGCAGCTCGACGTGCGGATCAAGGTCTGCCTCGACGAGCTCGACGACTGGCTCGATGACGTCCCCCCGGCCCACCCTGCGGCCGAGCTCGAGGACGACCTGGCGATGCTCGTCGGCACCGGCGGCACGACCGGGCTGCCGAAGGGCGTGATGCTCACCAGCCGCAACCTCGAGACGATGACCGCGCTGACGCTGATGGGGTATCCGTTCAGCGGCCGCCCCGCGTATCTCGCGCTCGCCCCGCTCACCCACGCCGCGGGCGTGTTGTGCTTCCCGGTGATGACGCGAGGCGGGCGCATCGTCGTGATGCCCCGGCCCGATGTCGGCGAGTTCATCGCCCTGATCGAGCGCGAGCGCATCACGCACACGTTCCTGCCGCCGACGCTGATCTACATGCTGCTCGGCCACGAGGCGATCGGCACCACCGACCTCTCGTCACTGCAGTGCTTCTGGTACGGCGCGGCGCCGATGTCCACCGCGCGGCTCGAAGAGGCCCTGCGCGTGATCGGCCCGATGGCCCAGCTGTTCGGGCAGACCGAGGCGCCGATGATGGTCTCGATGCTGCCGCCCGCGGAGCACTACAACGCAGACGGGACGGTGGCGACGGAGCGCCTCGCCTCGGCCGGCCGGCCCGCGCCGCTGGTCACCGTCGGGATCATGGACCCGGACACCGGCCGGCTGCTCCCGACCGGCGAGCGCGGCGAGATCGTCGTGCGCGGCTCGCTCGTGATGGCCGGCTACTACAAGAACCCCGAGGCGACCGAGGCAGCGTCCAAGCACGGCTGGCACCACACGGGCGACGTCGGCTACCTCGACGAGGACGGCTACCTGTTCATCGTCGATCGCCTCAAGGACATGATCATCACGGGCGGCTTCAACGTCTACTCGGCCGAGGTCGAGCAGGCACTGATGCAGCACCCGGCAGTGCGCGACTGCGCGGTCGTCGGGCTGCCGGACGACAAGTGGGGCGAGCGGGTCACCGCGGTGATCGAGCCGAGCGCCGAGGTCCAGCCCGACGAACTGGTCGCGTTCGTGAAGGCGCGGATCGGGTCCGTGAAGGCGCCCAAGCAGGTGGAGCTCTGGCAGGAGCTTCCGCGCTCGCGCGTCGGCAAGGTGCTCAAGGCGGACGTCCGGACACAGTTGTTGCACGATCAAGGTCGGCGCAGGCCCTGAGCGCGACTTCCTGCGCGAAGAGGCGTGCCGGCGACGCCCGCGATCAGGCTCCCGCGCAGACCGGGCGGTACTCGCGGTCCGGCAGCGCCGCCTCCCATTCGCGCCGCGTGATCGGGCGACCGGCGACGTCGCACGCCCGGCGCTTCCACGCTTCCTCCTGGACGTCCAGGCGAACGCCGCGCTGGAACTCGCCGGTGACGAACAGGTGCGTCCCGGCCGGGTTGAACTCGGCCGCCAGGTAGGCGCCCTGCTCGACCGTCACCGGCGGGCCGATGGCCTTGCGGCTCGTGACGTCCCACAGCTGGATCGTGCCGTCGGCCGCGGCGGTCGCCAGGGTGCGGCCGTCGGGGGTGAACGCGAGGCTCTGGACCCGGCCGGTGTGCGCGTCGAGCCGCGCGCCGGAGGGTCGCCAGGTCTCGGTCGACCACAGGTGGGCGCGGCCGCCGTAGTCGCCGGTCGCGAGGAGGGAGCCGTCCGGCGAGAACGCCACCGCGCGCGCGTAGTCCCCGGTCCGCAGGTGGGCGACGCGCTCGCCGCTCCGCACGTCGAAGACGAGCGTGTCGCGGTCGATCGCGGCGGCCGCGATCAGCCGCCCGTCCGGGCTGAAGGCGATCGACGGCGGAGGCGAACGACCCCGACCGGAACGACGTGGGCGCGCGCCGCTTGACGCTCCAGATCTGCAGCCCGTTGGCGGGCAGGGCGTCGTTGGGTCCCGTCGCCGACCTCCCCGGCCGCCACCAGCTCCCCGTCAGGCGAGAAGGCGACCGCCTGCGACGTGGTGGTCAGCCCGCGCAGGTCCGCGATGCGTCGCTGCGACGCGCGATCGAAGAGCGCCACCTCCCCGTCCTCGCCCGAGACCGCGACCGTGCGGCCGTCGGGGCTGAAGTCGACTCCGAGCGCGAGGCCGTCGAGCGCGCGGAGGCTTCCCACGGCCCGCAGCGTGCGCGGCATCGACGAACTGGACGCTGCCGTCGACCTGCGTCTGCGCGAACGTCCGGCCCGTCCGGATCGAACGCGAGACCGCGGGGGAATCGGTCGAAGTCGGCGACGATCGGCTCGCCGGCGGAGAACGGGGTGTCGAGGCGCCGCGTGCCCGAGACGTCCCACACGAGCGCGCGACCGTCGCTCGCCGCGCTGTACACCGTCCGGCCGTCGGGCCCGACGGCCAGGCCGTAGGTGTCGTTGCGGTCGTGACCCGAGAGCGTCTCCCGAAGCCCGCCGTCGGCATCCCACAGGTTGACCTTCCCATCGCTGCCGGTGGTTACGACCGTGCGCCCGTCCTGTGCGAAGGCCGCGCGGAGGATCCCGCCCTCGTGGGTGCCCTCGAGCGGTCGCGCGCGTCCGGAGCGAAGGTCGAGCAGCCGGACCTCGCCCTCGCTGCTGCCGAGCGCGACGGTGCGGCCGTCAGCGCTGACGCCTGCTGCCGAGCCGCCTCCCTCGTGGCGGCTGACGAGCCGCAGCCGCACGGGGTCGATCACGTAGGTCTCGTCGTCGGGCTCGCTCGCCCCCACGAGCCGCCGGCCGTCTTCGGTCGCCGTGAGGCCGTCGACGAAGGCCCCGAGCGCCAGCGGCCGGCCCAGCACCTTCCCCGTCCGCGGGTCGTAGCGCCGCACGACCGACGGCTGCTCCGGGGGCAGGGGCGTCTGGATCACGACGAGGTTGCCGTCCGGCGCGAACCTCGGATAGGCGACGACGAGCTCGGCCTCGCGCTCGGGAGCAGGCAGCTCGACGCGTCGCAGGCGCTTGCGCGTGTTCACGTCGACGATGTCCAGCAGCGCCCCGGGGGGCGTGTCGACCGTCGCCGCGAGCGTCGCGCCATCGGGCGAGAAGGCGAGGCCCTGGACGAGGTTGTCCGTCTCGTAGGTGCCGCGCGGGCGGCCGCTGCGTGCGTCGAAGATCATCACGGTGCCGCGCTCGCTTCCGACCGCAGCGAGGCTGCCGTCCTGGCTGACGGCGACGGAGAACTGCGGCCAGCCGTCCGTGGGCAGCACCTTGAGCACCGCGGGGCTGCGCATCACGACGGACAGGAGGCTGCTGCGCGTCGCCACCGACTCGTGGAGGTCGATGCCGCCGCGCGCGAGGAGCATCGCCTGATCCAGGCGCTCGCGCGCGACGCCGTCCGACCCGAGTCGCGCGGCGTCCGCCTCCAGCGCTGCATCGCGCGCCTCACCGCGCTGCGTCACCGCGACGACTCCGGCGACGACGGCGACCGCGAGCAGCGCAGCGATCCCGCCGACGAGGATGCGCAGGCGGCGATTCGCCCGGCGCTGGCGCTGCTCGTCGCGCTCCGCGGCCGCGCGGCTGTGCTCGACGAAGTCGCGCTCCGACGCGTTCAGCTCTGCGCCGTGCGTCCCGGTCCACTCGAGGACCGAGGCGAGCCGGGCTCCCGCGATAGAGCACGCTCGGCTCGCGGCCGGCGGCCTCCCAGTCGGCGGCGTCATCGGTCAGGTGGCGGTGCAGCCGGCGTCCCTCGACGTCGTCCTCGAGCCAGCCTCGCAGGCGGGGCCACTCGCGCAGGAGCGCCTCGTGCGCGACCTCCACCTCGTCCTCGCCGACCGTGACGAGCCGGCCGTCGGCCAGCACGCCGAGCACTTCCGAGACCTCGTCGCCCTCACCCAGCTCCGCGCGCGCCGCGCGCCGCCGCACGACCTCCGCCCCCTCGCCCTCGGTCACGAGGCGCAGCAGGATGCGCCTCGCCATCTCGCGCTGCTCCGGTGTGAGCCGCTCATACGCGCGCTCCGCCAGGCGCGCGACCGCGCCCTCGACCCCGCCGACGACCTCGTAGTCGGCGAACCGCAGCACGTTGCCGTCGCGGCGCTGCCACAGCTCGAGCAGCGAGGTCGACAGCAGCGGCAGCGCGCCGGGCTCGCCCTCGACGCCGGCGAGCAGCGCGTCGGTGACCTCCGGCTCGACCTCGAGCCCGGCGCGGCTCGCCGGCAGCTCGATCGCCCGCCGCAGCTCGTCGCGCCGCATCGGCCCGACGAGGACGTGGTTGGCGGCGAGCAGCCGCGCCAACTCGGGGTACGCGGCGCAGCGCCCGTAGAAGTCGGCGCGGATCGCCAGGAGCACGACGGCGCGCCGGCGCGGGTCGCGGGCGGACGCGACGAGCGCGTCGACGAACGAGGCGCGCTCCTCCTCGTCGCGGCAGGCCGTGAACAGCTCCTCGAACTGGTCGACGGCGAGGACGAGCCGGCCCGACGGCGCGGCCTCCGCCGTCGCCTCCTCGAGGGCGCGCATCGGATGCGCGCCCGGGCGCAGCAGCGCGATCGCCCAGCGGTCGCTGCCCGGCAGCACGCCGGCGGCCAGCGACGCGACCAGCCCGGCGCGCAGCACCGACGACTTCCCGCTGCCGGACGCCCCGACGAGCGCGGTGAGCGGCGCGCCCGTCTGCCGCGCGACCAGCTCGGCGACGAGGCGCTCGCGGCCGAAGAAGAAGTCCGCGTCGTCGACGTCGAACGAGGCGAGGCCCTTGAAGGGGCAGACGAGGACGTCCTTGCCGCCGTTCGCACTGCCGCGCGCCGCCTGCACGGCGACGATGCCGCCGACCAGCTCGTCCTCCGCCGCGCGCAGCGCCGGCCGCCCGGCGGCGACGCGCTCCGCCGCCTCGACCACCGCCTCGTCCGCCCGGTGCAGCGACGGGTCCTGCCGCAGGATCTCGTCATGCAGGCGCCGCAGCTCCGGGCCGGGCTCGACGCCGATCTCCTCGACGAGCGCCGTCCGCGCCTGGCGGTAGGCGTCCAGCGCGTCGGCCTGCCGCCCGGAGCGGTAGAGCGCGAGCATGCGCTGGGCGTGGAGGCGCTCGCGCAGCGGCTCCTCGCGCACGAGCCCGTCGAGCTCGCCGACGACCTCCCGGTGGCGCCCGGCGGCGAGATCGCGCTCGATCGCGTTCTCGAGCGCCGTCAGCCGGAGCTCCTCGAGCCGCCGGATCTCCGCCGCCGCGAACGGTTCGCCGGCGACGTCGTGCAGCGGCGGGCCGTGCCAGAGCGCGAGCGCCTCCCGCGCCTCGCCGAGCTCCACGAGGTGCTCGAACCACTGCGCGTCGACCTGCGCGGCATCGATGTCCAGCTCGTAGCCCTGGCCGCGCGTGACGATCTGCGCCGCGTTGCCGTTCTCGGCGAACGCCTTGCGCAGCTGGGACACGTGGATCTGGACGAGCTTGTGCGCGGTCGCCGGGGGCTCCTCGCCCCACAGTCCCTCGATGAGCCTGTCGGCGGGAACGACCGACCGCGCGTGCAGCGCCAGCAGGGCCAGCAGCGCGCGCGGCTTGCCCGAGCCGATGGCGACGGGTCGCCCTTCGACGCTGGCTTCGACGGGTCCCAGGAGTTGGACGTACATGAGCCGGCCTTCCGTGGTCCGACCGACCGTACCCCAGGCGAAACCGCAGAAGCAATGGGCTCTACCGGCGTTCTACCAGCGCTCGACCGCCGCTCAACCGGCGCCGTGGAGGGTTCGTCTCGACCCGGCTGCACAGGGCGGCCGGCCGAGCCGGAAGGACCGTCATGACCAGCTCCCCCATCACCCGCAGGTACGCCACGCTCTTCGCTCTGAGCGCTCTCGCCGTCGCCGTCGCCGCCCCCAACGCGCCGGCCATTCACCGGGACCCTCGACGCCGTCGCAGGACCAGCCCTCGCAGGCCGTGCCTCGCAGGACCTCCGCTCGCCGGACACGCGCGACGCCGCGACCGCGCTACGACCCGAAGCCGGTCCCGGTCGCGGACCACCCAGGACCTGCCGCTCGCCGGACACGCGCGACGTCGCGATCGGGTACGACCCCGAGCCGGTGGCGGTCGCCGTCCCCGAGCCGTCGGGCTCCGGCGAGGGCTTCGACTGGGTCTCGGCCGCGATCGGCGCCGCGGCCGTCGGCGGCCTGATCCTCCTGCTCGTCGGCTTCATGAACGGCCGCGGGGGGCACGGCGTGGGGCGCATCGGCCGGCGTGGCGCGCTGCACACCTGAGGTTGAACCTGCGACCGCCCGGCGCAGCTCGTCAGGCTGCGGGCAGGCGCCGGGCGAGCTCCGTGCGTGAGCGCACTCCGAGCTTGCGGTAGGCGCGAGTGAGGTTGGACTCCACGGTGCGCTCCGACACGAACAGCTCACCGGCGATCTCGCGGTTCGATCGACCGCTCGCGGCGAGTTCGGCGATCCGGCGCTCCGTTTCCGTCAGCTCGTCGCGATCCTGCGCGCGCCGTCCACCAAGCCGCGCGATTTCCGCGCGCGCACGCTGCCCCCACAGCGGCGCGCCCAGTTCCTCGAACACGGCGAATGCAGCTTCCAGGGAGGCCCGCGCATCTGCCCGATGCTTCGCTCGCCGCTGCGTCGCGCCGAGCGCCAGGTAGCGTGCGGGCGCGGTCGAACGGCTGCGGCACGTGCTCGTGCACAGCGATCGCCTCGTCGAGCGCCTCGAGCGCCGCGTCGAGCTCGCCATCCGCGGCGGCGATCAGGCCCCGGCAGCGAAGACCAGTGGCGATCGCCCATCGGCGTCCGAGCGTATGGCCACGCTCGCTGAGATCCCGGTCGACACCGCGCGCTGCGTCGAGATCGCCGGTCAGGACCCGCGTTCCAGCCGCCGCCGCACGCGTCGCCTCGGACACGAGCAGCGCGGTCTTGCCCACACCCGCGTCGCCCTCGATGAACACCGCGAGCGGCCGGTCGTCCGCACCTAACAGCGTGCGAAGTCGATCAAGCTCCGCTTCCCGCCCGACGATCCCCTGAGCTGCGGGCGACGCTGCAGCCACGACGCGACGCTAACCGAGGCAACGGTCCTGCGCAAGAATCGTCCTCGGCGTTCGCGAACGGCGGTCTACGAGCCGAGATGGCTGGACGGGCTCATCTTTGCGGGCCGAGATCGTAGGCTTGGCCCATGGGCCCGCAAATCGAGGTGATCTCCGGCGCAGGCAGCTGGCGGTTCTCGCTCGAGGCCGACCGGACGACCATCGGCAAGGCGGCCGAGAACGACGTCGCGCTCGAGCACGATCCCATGGCCAGCCACCTTCACGCGATCCTCGAGCGGTTCCCGGCGGGCTGGTGCGTCACGGACCTCGGGTCCTCAAACGGCACCTTGGTCAACGGGGAGCGCATCTGGTCCGCGCATCGGCTCCGTCACGGCGATGAGATCCGGGTCGGGCAGACCCGTCTCGTCTTCCGCGATCCACTGAGCGCCGGTGGTGCCTTGACCGAGGCCGAGGAGGCCCCTCCCACGCTGACGGCGCGCGAGCGCGATGTCCTGGTCGCCCTCTGTCGCCCGCTGCTCGACCGCGACATGTTCACCGAGCCCGCGTCAACGCGCGCGATCGCCGACGAGCTGGTGATCACCCAGGCCGCGGTCAAGCAGCACCTGGCCAACCTTTTCGACAAGTTCGGGGTTCCGGGCGGCGACTTCCACCGCCGGGCGCGGCTCGCCAACGAGGCGCTGCGACGCGGCGCCGTGTCGTTGACGCAGCTGCGGGCGAGCGCGCGCGAGGATGGCTAGATGGAGCAGACCCGGCGGTAGTCCTGGTCCGGGACGAACTCCTGCCACTCGGCTCGCGTCAATTCCCGGCCGGCGACCGCGCAGGCATGCCGCGACCAGGCGTTCGGGCTGACCTCCCACCTTTGCGCCGCCCCGGTCTCGAACAGCTTGAACAGCCGGCGGCCGTCCGGAGTGAAGCGGGCGGAGGTGAAGCCGAGGCTGCCTGGCAGCGTGCCGAGCGTGCGGCGGGAGTCGACGTCCCAGAGGATCACGCTGCCGTCGAACCCGCTCGTCGCGAGCATCTTCCCGTCGGGCGAGAACTCGGCATTGAACACATCGCCCTCGTGGCCGCCCAGGGGCGCGCCGACCGGCCGGCGGCTCTCCGCGTCCCAGAGCTGCGTGTAACCGAAAGAGCTGATGGCGAGCAGCCGACCGTCCGGCGAGAATTGAACCCAGCGGTCGGCGTCCCCCCGGCGGTTGCGCAAACGGGCGAGGACCCGCAGCGAGCGACCGTCACGCAGCTCGGTGCCCGCTTCGCCGAGCCCGATCGCCAGTGTCCCGCCATCGGGGCTGAAGGAGAGGTGGACCGGGAAACTCCCAGGCCGCTGCGCGCGGCGGACCCTGCCGCTCCTGATCTCGAGCATCCGCAGGTTCCCCTCGAGGTCCGCCACGGCGACCCGTTCGCCGTCGGCCGAGAACGCCATCGCCTGGGCCGGCGCCCGGAGGCCGGACAACGGCGGCCGCACCCGCCGGCCGGTGTCTGGATCGCGGAACTCGACCGCGCCCCCCTCGCCCGTCGCCGCGATCGTGCGGCCGTCGGGGCTGAACTCGACGCGCCCGCACCGGCCCGCCCCCGAGCCTCGGCAGGTCGCGCAGCCGACGCAGGCTGTGCGCATCGTGCAGCCGCACCCCACCTTCCGGGAGCCCCGTGGCGACTGTCCGCCCGGACGGGCTGACCGCGAGCGGGGGCGGGTGGTCGCGTCCGTCCGGACGGCACCAGCGGGTGCGCCTGGAACCCGCGTCCAAGGCGGCGGTCCGCGGCGATATCCCAGATGTAGATCCGGCCGTGCAGCCCGACCGTGTAGAGCGTGCGCCCGTCGTCGCTGATCCTGATGTTGGTGATCGGGCCGGTCTGGCCGGTGAGGGTCTCGCGCACCGCGCCGGAGCGCAGGTCCCAGACCAGCACGCGGCCGTCGTCGGCCGTGGTCACGAGCGTGCGCCCATCGGGGCTGAAGGCCTCCTGGTGGACCCGGTCCTCGTGACGGCCGGACAGCGGGCGCCGCTCCCCCGTGCGCAGGTCGAGGAAGCTGACGCTCCCGTCCTCCTGGCCGAGGGCGGCGCTGCGCCCGTCCGGAGAGACCGCCGCGCTCCAGCTCCCCGCCGGGATTCGCCGGCGTACGCGCAGGGTCTTGGCGTCCACGATCGAGATGGTGTCCGGGCCGGAATAGAGCAGGAAATCGCGCCGGGCGGGAACCGTGCGGGCCGGAATCCCGGACCGGCTTCCGAGCCGAACCGCGGGTCCAAGTGGCTCGCCGGTGCGCGGGTCATACCGGCGCAGGTAGGGCGGGTGGGGCCACTCCGGCCAGTTTTCGCTGACACCCACGAGCAGGGCCCCGTCCTCGGCGAAGCGGGCATCGATGGTCGTGAGCCGTTCCGGGTCGGGTGGAGCAAACCCGACCTCGATCTCGTGCACGACCTTCCTGGTGGCGACATCGACGAGCTTGACCCGCCGCGATCCCGGTGTCTCGCCGGGCTGGCCCGCGACGGCGAGCAGGCTGCCGTCGGGTGAGAAGTCGAGGCTGCCGGCGTCGCCCTCGAGCTGCAGCGGCGCGCCGATCCGCTCCCGCGTGCGCGTGTCGATCAGGTGGATCGTCCCGTCCTCGTCTCCGGCGGCGAGGATCCGGCCGTCGGGGCTGAGCGCCGTGCCGAAGAGCGGGTCTCCGTCGCCCTCCAGGACGCCGAGCACGGCCGGATGGCGCACGAGCGCCGAGAGCAGGTAGCCCCGGGTGGCGAGGGAGTCGTCGAGCGCGCGCCCGGCCTGGGCGAGCAGCAGGCTCCTGTCCAGGCGCTCGTCGACGAGCGCCTGGGCGCCGAGGCGCTGCGCGTCCGCGGTCCGGGCGGCGTCGCGCGTGCGGCCGCTCTCGCGGAGCGCGAGCAGTCCGGCGATGACGGCGGCGACGAGCAGCAGCGAGGCGCCGCCGAGCAGGATCCGCAGCCGCCGGTTGGCGCGGGCCTGCGCGCGGCGCTCGCGCTCTGCGTCCGCAACGCTCGCGTCCAGGAAGGCGCGCTCGGTTGCGTTCAGCCCATCCGGGTTGGCCTGCGCCCATTCCGCCGCCGCAGCGAGCCTCGTGCCGCGATACAGGTCACCGGCCTCCCGGCCGCCCGCGTCCCAGAGGCGGGCCGCGTCGCCGAGCTGACGATGCAGCCGAATGCCGGCGCGGTCCTCCTCCAGCCACGCGCGGAGCGTCGGCCACTCGCGGATCAGCACCTCGTGCGCCACCTCCGCCGTCCCCTCGCCCAGCGTCACGAGCCTTGCCTCCGCGAGCCGGTCGAGCAGCGACTCGACCTCCTTCGGGGAGGCTCCCTCGGGTACCAGCTCGTCGACGGCGACCCGGCGGCGCGTGTCCTCGATCCCTTCGCCCAGCTCCGTCAGGCGCAGGAGGAGGTTGCGCATCAGGCCCTGGCGATTGGGCGGCAGCGCCTCGACGACCGAGTCAGCGGTCTGCGCGATCGCCGACGCTACGCCGCCGCTGGCGCGGTACCCCTCGACCGTAAGCGTCCGCCCGTCGCGCTGTTCCCAGGTTACGCGCAGCGCATGCGAGAGCAGCGGCAGGGCGCCTGGCTCGCGCGCCACGTCTCGCAGGATCAGCTCCACGAGCCCCGGCTCGATTCGCAGGCCGGCCACGCGCGCCGGCTCGGTAATGGCCTGCTCGAGCTCTTCGTCGGACATGGCTCCGAGCAGGATCTGGTTGTCTGCGACCGCCCGCGCCAACCGTGAGTGGTCGCTCAACTTCCCGTAGAGGTCGGCCCGCACGCCGACCACGACCGGAGAGGGCAGGGCAAGCAGTCCGTCGATGTAGGCGCCGCGCCGCGCGGGGTCCTCGCACAACGTGTAGAGCTCCTCGAACTGGTCGACGACGACCAGCTCGCGCGGATCGCCCGTCGCCTCGAGCCGCGGCTCGGAACCGGGGATCAGAATCCGGGCGCGCTCGACCGCCTCGATTTCACCGGCCAATGCGGCGGCGACAACGCCGGCGCGCAGTACCGACGACTTGCCGCTCCCGGAGGCCCCAATGACCGCCAGCAGCCGGCCGGGCGCCAGGCGCGCGAGGATCTCGTCGACGACACCCTCACGCCCGAAGAAGAACCGCCGGTCGCGGGGCTCGAACGCCAGCAGTCCCCGATACGGTGACTCGCCCGCGGGCAGCGGTGCGCTGAGCCCGGGCCCCTTCAGGGCGTGGATCCACTCCGGCGCGCGGAGTCCGCGCAACCGGTGCGGCCCGAGGTCGACGAGCTCACAATCGGCCGGCAGGTGTTGGACCACAAGCGCCGCCGTCGCCGCGGATACGAAGACCTGGCCGCCGTCGGCCTGTCCTCGCAGTCGCGCCGCAAGGTTGACCGTCGGCCCGAAATAGTCGGCTCCGCGGCGCTCGGCCTCTCCCGTGTGCAGGCCGAAGCGGACCGCGAGACGTATCCCACCCGGCCACTGCTCCTCTTGCAGGGCATGGGTGGCCGCAATTGCAGCGTCGAGCGCCTGAGGCGCCGACTCGAACACCGAGACCGTCGAATCGCCCTCGCCCATGGACTTGAGAAACCGCCCGCCCCGAGACTCCACCTGCGCGGCGATGATCTCGTCGTGGCGCACGAGCGCCTCCGCCATCGCGGCGGGATCGGCTTCCCACAGTTCCGTGGCGCCCTCGATGTCCGACAGACAAAACGTCATTACCCCGGTGGGCAGAGCCGTGCCCCAGCCCGTGCGGAGGCTCTCGACCAACTCGCCGGGCGTGGCAGGACGGCGCGCTGGATCTGTCGCAAGGCCGAGCCGCAGCGCCGCCTCGAGCTGCCTGGCCTGAGCTGGATCGATCCCCTCCCACGACGGCAGCACGCCGGAGGGGGCCGCCCCGCTCAGGAGCGCGAACGCGGTCGCCGCGAGCGAATACACGTCACTGGCTCGCGACGGCATGCCCTCGGCGGCTAGCTCTGGCGCGCGAAAGCCCGGTGTGCCCATGCGGCGTCGCTGCGCGTACGGCGCCGAGGACATGCCGAAGTCGACGAGCTTCACACGGCCGCCCTTGGTCAGGATCAGGTTCGCCGGCTTCACGTCGCCGTGGATGACCGGCGGGTCCTGGGAGTGGAGGTGGGTGAGCGCTTCCGCGGCCTGGGCGAGGTAGGCGAGCACGCTCGACGGAGCCAGTCCGGGCCGGCCCCGCTCGCGCAGCAGCCTCGCGAGGTCGGTGCCGTCGACCCAGTCCATGGCCACGACGTACGTCTCGCCGTCGAAGAAATCCTCGCGCACGAGCGGAAGCGCGGGATGCGGGGGAATCGCCAGCAGGATCCGCGCCTCGTTGAGCAGCTCCTGTCGCGCGTGGTCGCCGCGGACCTCGCGAATCTTCAGCGCGACGACTCGGTCGTGCTGGCGGTCCAGGGCCTTGACGACCTGCCCCTCGCCGCCCGCGCCGAGCGTCTCCAGGGCTCATACCGGCCCTTGATCAGCTGGGCCGAGGATGTCGGGACGTTTCCCGCCAAGCTCATGGCGACATCATCCGCCGCGGCGCCCGCTTCAGACAAGGGGTGCCTGGTGGTTGTCGCCCCGGGCTGTCGGCAAGCTAGGCCTTGCTTCGGGGAAAGGGCCCTCGCCCCCGGGCAAGCTTCGCCTTTCCTGGCGTCAGTGCCGCGGCCCCTGAGCGCCCATGGCGCACGCGCTCACTCGAGCGGATGCTTCGTCCCACGAGCGATCTATGGAGGTTCGGGGATGCGTGGCACATTGAGAGCGAAGCTTGGGGTCGTGGCGCTGGCCACGCTCGTGATCGTCATCGCCGCCTGTGGTGGCGGCGACCGCGATGACGGAGGCGAGCGATGTCTCGCTCACCGAACTGAGGAGCCATCTGCCGGCCGCTGGCGACCTTGGGGTGAAGCAGCAGCGCGAGTTCGAGTGGGACAGCGCAACGGACCTTCTGGTCCAGGGTCTCGTCATCCCGGAGGCCACGACCCCAAGCAAGCTCGGCGCCGCGATCGAGGATGCCGGCTTCCAAGGTGCTGTGGGCAGGGAACTCGCGGACTCGGGCCACAAGTTGAACGTGCGGATCAGCTGTCGCCCAGTTCGATTCCGAGAAGGGTGCGCTCGAGGCCCGCGACCTTCTTCATCAGGAGGATCTAAAGCAACCGTGCAGTGCCGCCTGTGTCGTGGCGCCACGCGAGTACGAGCTCGCCGAGATTCCGAATTCCGCCGCGGCTCATCACGTGCCTGTCCGGGGCAAGCTGCCCGGGGGACGATCCAAGGTCGAGGCCCATCACGCCGAGTTCGTGATCGGCCCACAGCTCTACGTGGTCCAGGCGGACGGGCCGCCGAGCACGACCTTCAGTGCCGTGTTCCACAGGGTCATGCGGACCGTCTACGAGGCGGCGTCGGACGCCCACGACCTCAGCCGGTCCTGATGCGCACGGAGGAGGAGCCCGGGTTCCATGGGTCGGCCGGGGCTCAGCGCGCCTCGTGCGTCCCTTAGTCGGAGTACGCGGCGGTCGAGCAATGGCGGTTTCCGCCGGAGCGTGGACGATCGACGAGCTTTGCGAGATCCTTGGGGTCGTGGATCTTGATCCGCGATGAGCCTCCCCGCCGCGCACGCGCCCATGCCCGACGCCGACGTATGCATCGTCGGCGCGGGACCCGCGGGCGCCGTCGCCGCCAGACGGTTGGCCGAGGATGACATCTCCGTGGTCGTGCTGGAGCGGGGTCAGTGGCCCGACCGTTCAACGATCCGGTCAGGGGAGCCCGACTTCGAGCTGTGGCCGGGTAGCGGGTGGCTCTGGCGGCCGGAAGATCGCCGGGGTGTTGGGGATCAGCCGATCGACGAGCGCGACTCCGACGTCTCGGCGCTGATGTGGAACGGCGTCGGCGGCTCGATGGTCCTCTTCGCGGCCCAGTGGCATCGCAACATGCCGTCTGACTTCAGGCTGCGTTCGACCGAGGGCATCGCGGACGACTGGCCGGTGACGTACGAGGATCTGGTGCCGTACTACCGGCGGATCGAGCGGGAGTTCGGGATCTCCGGTTGCAACGGCGATCCTGCGTTCCCCGGAACGGACTACCCGATGCCGCCGGTGCGTTTGCGCGAGTGGGGCATCCGCCTTGCGCGGGCGCACAACGCGCTGGGCTGGCATTGGTGGCCCGGATCCAACGCGATCGCCACGCGGCCCTACGGTCGGCTCCGGGCGTGCACCGATCGGGGGTCGTGCATGTTCGGCTGCACGGAGCGTGCGAAGTCGTCTCCCGATCTCACGCACTGGCCGGACGCCGGCGCGCTCGGTGTGCGGCTCGTCACGCGAGCACACGCGGTCCGCATCGAGACCGATTCCCGCGGCCGTGCGACCGGCGTCGTCTACGTCGGCCCGGATGGCGGCGAGCACCGACAGCGCGCGAACGTCGTGATCGTCGCGGCCAACGCCGTGGGCACCCCGTGGCTGCTGCTCTCCTCGGCCTCGTCGAGTCACCCGGAAGGTCTGGCCAACTCGAGCGGCCTCGTCGGCCGCCGGCTGATGGTGCACCCGTTCGGCGCCGTCGTCGGGGTGTTCGACGATTCGCTGCGTAGCTGGCCGAGCCCGGTGGGGCAGCAGATGTACTCCGTGCAGTTCTACGAGACGGATGAGAGCCGGGGGTTCCGGCGTGGCGCGAAGTGGGCGCTCGCGGCGTCGAGCGGACCGCTGGCGGCGGTGCAGGACTATCCGTGGGGCGACGCTGACTTCTGGGGGGATCGCTTTCACGCCACCGTCCGGGAACGGATGGAGCGTTCGGCGTTCTGGGGGATCTTCTCGGAGGACCTCCCTGATGAGGACAACCGAGTGCTCCTCAGCCCCGATGTACGGGATGAGGAGGGCCTCGCGGCGCCGAAGCTCGTCTACCGGTACTCGGATGAGACGGACCGGCTGTTGCGCTGGCATGAGGCGCGCGCGACGGAGTCCCTTCAGGCCGCAGGGGCCGGGCAGATCTACGTGGCTCCGCGCAATCGCAACACCGGCTGGCATCTCCTCGGCACGGCCAGGATGGGCGACGATCCCGCAACATCGGTCGTCGACGGCGACGGCCGCTGCCACGACGTGGCCAACCTGTTCATCTTCGGCGGCAGCACGTGGCCGACCTCGTCGGGGATGAACCCGACGGCGACGATCGCGGCGCTCGCCCTGCGGAACACCGAGCGGCTGATCGCCGCTCGCCGCAAGCAGGAGGTCCCGGCGTGAGCGCGGCCGTCCTGAACGGCGACGAGCGCCGGCGACTGGCCCGACTGGCGGACGCGCTCATACCGTGCCGCGACGGCATGCCTGCCGCCTCGCAGGTGGACGTCCACGGCAGCGGCGCCGACCGCGTGACGGCGCTGCGCCCTGAGCTGCTCGCGCCGGCCCGCAGAGCGCTCGCCGCCGACTCGCCTCTCGACGACCTGCGGCACGATGACCCGGAGGCGTTCAATGCACTCACGACGGTGGTCGCGGCGGCCTACCTGACCGAGCCGCGGGTGCAGCGGCTGCTGCGGTACCCAGGGCGTGCCAAGGAGTCCGCGGGCTACCCGGACGCCGACGCGCGCGAGCTGCGCGAGCTCGTGCGTCCCGTGTGCGAGCGCGGTTTCATCTGGCACACCACTCCTGGGACCGCGACGCCGGAGTGAGACCGCTCAGGGGCGCTTCTGCCAGAACACGGCGTCGGTGTCGATCCGCTGCAGGTGGGCCTCCGTCTGCGTCGCTTCCAGAAAGTCGTGAACCGCCTCGCGACATTCGATGAGGGCGTTGTAGTCGTCGATGATCACGTAGCCGCCCACCGAGAGCCGCGGGTAGAGCGCCGCGAGCGTGTCGTAGGTGGAGTCGTAGAGATCGGCGTCGAGTCGCAGCAGCGCGACGCGCTCGATCGGTGCGGATGGCAGCGTGTCGCGGAACCAGCCGCGCAGGAACCGCACGTGGTCGTCGAGCAGGCCGTATCGGGCGAAGTGCTCGCGCACCTCCTCGTAGCTCGTCCCCGCCCAGAGGGCGTCGCTCCGTGCCACGAATTGCTCGGACGCGACCGCAGCGCCGGACTGCACCGCTCGGACCTCCGGCCATCCGGGCGAGACGAAGGAGCGAGCCGAGGCCCCCTCGCGCTCGGTGACGGGGAATCGCTTCGTGAAGGCGTCGGCGACCCACACCGTCCGATCGGTGACGCCGTGAGCCTTGAGGATTCCGCGCATGAAGATCGTGGCGCCGCCGCGCCACACGCCGGCCTCGATCAGGTCGCCCGGCGTGCCGAGCGCGAGCACGTTCGTCACGAGCATCTCGATGTTGTCGAGCCGTCGCTTGCCGATCATCGTGTGCGCCTGACTTGGCCAGTCGAGCCCGCCGCAGCGCTTGTCGCGGTCGAACGAGACGAGGGTGCTCTCATCGGAGTCGTCCCACGTGAAGCGGATGGCCGGGTCCTCGTAGATCAGGTTGAGCAGGCAGCGCTTGAGCAGATCGAGGTACAGCCTGCCGGTGGCGTCGGGCATGGACGTTCCGGAGCTGCCTATGTCAGCGCCCGTGTCTCGTCGGCGTGCCACTGGAGGCCCATCGCCCTGAAGCGTGCCGCCGACAGTTCGAAGAGTGAACGGTCGCCCCGGGCGCGGGCGAGCGCTCGCAACGCGAAGGGCTCGCCGTAGCCGCCCGCTCGCAGCAGCGGCAGCGCCTCGGCCTCGATCTGGGCGTAGTCGCCGACGGCGGCGAGGCCGTCGAGCCGGGCGGGGCCGTAGTCGACGTCGGTCCAGACGTAGGCGCCTGGATCGGCATCCAGCACCTGCTTGGCGTGCCCGAGGTCGCCCCGGAGGAGCAACAGCCGCAGGAACGCGGGCTCCTGGCCGAGTGAGGCGTGCGACGGGACGATCGCGGCGGCGAGCTCCTCGAGGCGGCGGGCCTCGCGTTCATCGCCGCGACGGGCCGATGCGAGCGCCGCCATCAGCAGCGACCTCCAGTTCATGTCGCACAGGGTGTCGGCGTTGGCGGCGGATGCGGCCTCGACGCCGGCCGCCAGCCGGCTCGCCTCCTCCCAGCGGCCGACGACGGTGCGCGTGAGCAGCGTCGCCCCCACGGCATGGACGTGGTGGTGCGGTGACAGACGGGTCGCCAGCGCCGCGTGTTCCTCGGCGAACCGGTGCGCCTCCGCGATCCGGCCCAGCCGCAGGTAGACCATCGTGGCGTGCAGGTACCACAGCGTCCGCTCGCTGCGATCGGCGACATCCGGCGCGACCGCGCGCTCGCGATCCGCCCACCGGCGCGCCTCCTCGAGCTCACCGACGGCGCTGGCGCAGTGCGCGAGCTGGCGATAGGCCGGACCGAGCAGCCAGCCAAATCCGTGGCGCCGGGCGATCTCCAGGGTTTCCTTGGCCTCGGCCGCCGTCTCCGCGGGGTCGAGATTGGTGCGCGCGATCAGCGTCCGCGCCCGCACGGCGGGGTCGGACCCGCCCTGCTCGATCGCACGCTCGATCCACGTCTCGACGGTCTCGCGAGCCGGCGGATTCGTCCACGTGGCCGGGTTCGATCCGCGGTAGGCGAGCTCGGAGTACAGCCGCGCCCTGGACGGACCCTCGGGGGTGAGCTCGATCACGTGCTCGAGCGCATCGCGGAAGCCGTCCATCCCGAACGCCTGCTCGCTTGCGCTCGCCACGGCGCGCCAGAGGTCGGCACGCGCCTGCTCGTCAGGCTCGAGCTCGGCGGCCTGGCGGAAAAGCGCCGCGGCATCGTTCATCGCGTAACGGTCCCGCGCCTGCTCGCCGGCGCGCCGCGCCCAGCGGACGGCGTTGGCGCGAAGCTCCGCGCGTGCGCTCGGGTCCCGCCCCCACGCGACCTCAGCTGACTCAGGGGCGACCGCTTGGGCGTAGTGGTGCGCCAGCAGCGCAGCGTGCCGACCGCTGCCGGCGTCGCGGCGCTCGAGCCACTCGGCGAAGCTCGCGTGCAACCGTGCCCGCCTCGGCGTCGGCAGTGACCGATACGCGACGTCGCGAGTCAGCTCGTGCTTGAACAGGTACTCGCGCTCGGGCTCGAGCGAGGAGCGACGGCGCCGACGGACGAAGTCGCGTTCCTCGAGCAAGCCGAATCGTGGCGTCGCCGCGGCCAGGAGCTCGCGCACCGCGCCCTCCCAGAAGGTCCGCCCGATCACCGATGCAGCCTGCAGCGCGTTCTTCTCCAGCACGGGCAGCAGATCGATGCGCGCGGAGATGACGGCCTGCACGGTCTCGGGCACGTCGACCCGGCGGGGGAGATCGACCGCGGTTCGGCCGTTCCCGGTGCGGCCGAGCACGCCCCGATCGATCCAAGACTGCAGCACTTCCTCGACGAAGAACGGGTTGCCCCCGGTGGGCTGCAGGATCGCGTCCTTGACGCGAGGAGGCAGGCCGCCGGCGAGCTCGTCGAGCATCCGCTCGGCGTCGTCCGGCGAGAGCGGCTCGAGCCAGATCCGCGAGACGTTCACATTGCCTTGGTTCCAAGGTTGCGTGCGGCCCGTCAGCTCCGGCCGCGCGGTGCCCAGCAGCAACAGCGGTCCACGCGCCTCTCGGGCTGTGACGGCCAGGACCTCGAGCAGCGGATCCTCGGCCCAGTGGAGGTCCTCGACGACGACGCTGACCGGGCCGTCCTGCGTCATCTCCTCGAGGAACGCGATCCAGGCCTGCGTCAGCCGTGCCTTCGCCTCCCATGGCTGCAGCTCCGCCTCGGGCGTGAGGCCGAGAAGCGGGCGTAGGTCATCGCGCCCTCCCAGACGTTCGACCATGACTGCGGGCGGGTCGTCCGCGTCGAGGCCCAGGCAGGCCCGGACGATCTCGCCGAGTGGCCGATAGGTGTTCGCCCGGCCATACGATCGGCACCGGCCCAGTAGCCACCGCCCCGGCGCGGAGGCGATGCGGTCGTGGAAGGCGCCGATGAGTCTCGTCTTGCCGATGCCGGCATCGCCGACGAGCGTGACGAAGTGCGGGCGCGCCGCGCGGGAGACTCGCTCGTAGGTCGCCTTCAGCAGCTCGAGCTCGCTCTCGCGACCGACGAACGTTCGGCGGGGACCCGGTGCGACGCTCGAGGCCGGCGCAGCGCGGGTGCTCACGAGCGTGTGCGCCCCGTCCTGGGCGCGCAGCTCGAACACGCCGTCGAGAGCCTGCGCGATGCGGGCGCCGATCCGAATCTCGCCGGCGTCCGCCTGGCGCGCCAGCCGTCCCGCGAAGTTGACAGCGGCCCCGGTGACGGTGAACCCGCCGCGTGGATCACCCGTGATCAGTACCTCGCCGGCCTCGGAGCCGACCCGCAGCGACAGCGCGTCCCCGAACAGGCTCGTCAGCCGGTCCCGGAGCACGATCGCTGCTTCAAGGGCGCGCTGCGCATGATCCTCGAGGCCGGCGGGCGCCCCGAAAGCTGCGATAAGCGCGTCCGCGACCACCGGCACTACGGTGCCACCCGCCGCCTCGATCTCGTCGGCTGCGACGGCCGCGAGGAGATCCACGGCGGCGGCCAGGCGCTCAGGATCACCCTCGACCGTCGCGGCCCAGACGACGTCGAGGAAAAGGATCGACACCTGCTTGCGCTCGTCGACCGCGGAGATCTGCACGCCGCCGTCGAGCGGCGGCTCAGCCGCGAGATCCAGCGCCGGATCGGAGGTCAGGATCGCTTGTTCCAGACGCTTGAGCGCCGGGCCGGGCTCGAGCCCGAGCTCAGCCGCAAGCTCAACGCGGGCCTGACGATAGATCTCCAGAGCGCGTGCCTGCCGTCCGGCGCGATACAGCGCGAGCATGAGCTGCCCTCGCAGTCCTTCCCGCAGTGAATGCTGAGCCACCAGCAACTCGAGCTCGGGGATGAGCTCGTGATGGCGTCTGATGGCCAGATCCGCCTCCACGCGATCCTCGATGGCCGCGATGCGGAGCTCTCGCAGACGGGCGATCTCCGCCTGCGCGAACGGCTCGAACGCGACGTTTGCGAACGGCTCGCCCCGCCACAGCGCCAGCGCATCTCGCAGTGTCGCCGCCGCCCTCCGCGGCTCAGCTTCCTCGAGCTGGCGGCGACCATCGGCCAGCAAGCGCTCGAAGTGCTCGAGATCGAGCTCCCCGGCTTCACCCGGAGCGTGTAGCCGGCGGTGTCGCTCGCCAGCATCGAACTGTTCGCGCCACCCGCCGCCAACGCGTGCCGCAGCCGCGTGATCGCGACCTGCAACCGCTTGACCGCCCGCGCCGGTGTCGGTTCGCCCCACAGCTCCTCCACGAGCCGGTCGGCCGAGACAGCGTCGTTGGCATGGATGACCAGCAGCGCCAGCAACGCGCGTTGCCGGGGGCCGCCGAGGGCGACTGGACGGCCGCCGACTTCGACCTCGAGCGATCCCAAGACTCGAATTCGCACACCGGACACGCGATCCGTCCTCCGGATGACCCTACCCGACTGTCGACACAAGCCGCTGAAGCCGTCAGGAAGCCAACCCGAAGCGGCGCGGAAGCCGGCACCGCACAGAGTCGGCCCGTGCACCGTGACCCCCGGACGAAAGGCTTCAGATGACCACTCCGCCAACCGATCATCAGCATCCGCGGCAACAACGGCGGCGCACGCCATCGGCGCCCCATCGTCGGCCTCGGCGTCGCACTTGTCATCACCGCCGGCGCCTACGCGACCACAGACGGCTCCGGTCGCGCCGCCGCCGAGGCCCGGCTCACGCCGGCGAGGAGCGAATACGTGATGCCGAGCGAGCGTGCGATGCGCGAACTGGACCACACCATCCGCGCCCTGTACGGCGCGCAGTCGCGGCGCGAACCGGCGCCGCGATGCGGCAGGTAACGCACGCCCAGCGGTGCGCACGCCCCGAACGCTGACCCAAGTCCACCGCAGGCCGGGAGCACACGCCCGGCTGCCGTCAGTCCACATCCACCAAGGAGGTCTCGATGCGACCGCTCAAGCTCACGCCGATTGCGCACCCACGGCGCGGACTCGCCGCGGTGCTGGCAAGCGCCGCGCTGATCGGCGCCGCGCCCGCGCCCGCGTCGGCACACCACTCGATCCGGTTGCCATTCCAAAAGCAATGCATGGAAGTGATCTGTACCGGCACGCTCACCACCGCGACGGGCAGGCCGATCGCCGGCACCACGGTCTCCGCGTCGCTCGCGCCGCCGCTGTGGGTCGAGAGCGAAGTGATCGGATTCTCGGCGACGGAGACCATCACGTCGCGCCGCGGTTCGTTCACGATGAACCACCTCGGCGTCAACGACCTAAAGGCCAACCCAGACGCGATCCACGTGCTCGGCACGGTCGTCAGCGGCTCGTGGAACAACGTCCCCCTCGCTGGCGCGCTCGTGTTCATCCGCGCGCACGGGTTCCCGTCGACGGTCCGCGGCACCGTGTGGATCCAGCCGCCCCGCGACGGCGAGTGACCGCGGCACGTCTCACGTCGGTGCGCACCGGGACCCGTCCTGTCCGGCCGGGTCCCGCCGCGCCTCATCACCACTACGCGGTGCCGCACCGCGCAAAGACGCCCGCACTCACTGATCACTACCGCTGATCGTCGCTTCGGACGACGCGACCGTCGTCGACGCGGATCGTGCCGCGCCGTCGCACGCCTGGACGAGCAGCGCGAGCTTCGCGAGCGCCGCCCAACCTGATACCGCGCGGGTCGGAACCGTGTGTCGCAGGTTCGACAGCGACGGCGCAGAGCCAAGTCGACGACTCGACTTGCGCTCAGTTTGTTCCGCGGATTGTTCCCTGTCGCAAGCTGCGTGGTGCACTGCGCCGCCGCGGCCGCCTGACGGCGCGACGGCGCGGGCGTAGGATGCCCTCGTGTCGGCCGACACCGGGGCGTCCGCGTTCGACCGGCGGGCGTGGGCCGACGCGTTCGCCGAGTTGTCCACCGCGGACCGGACCACGTCGCTGGAGCCCGATGAGCTCGAGCGGCTCGCCACGGCGGCGTATCTCGTCGGCAAGGACGACGAGAGCGTCGCGGTGTGGGAGCGGGCGCATCAGGCGCTGCTGGGCCGCGGCGAGCGGCGACGGGCGGCCGAGTGCGCCGGCTGGATCGTCTTCGTCCTCATCAACGGGGGCCAGGCGGCACCCGCCGGCGGTTGGATCGCGCGCGGCTTGCGGTTGCTCGAAGACGAGCACGGAGACTGCCCGGAGCGGGGCTTCCTGCTCGTACCCTCCGCGCTTCTGCGCGCGCTCGACGGCGATTGGCCGAGCGCCGAGGCGATCGCGGGCGAGGCGGCGGAGCTTGGCACGCGGTTCGGGGACAGCGATCTCGTCACGCTCGCGCGCAACGTCGAGGGGCGGGCGCTCATCGCCCAGGGCAAGCCGGTTGACGGGATGCGGCTGCTCGACGAAGCCATGGCCGCAGTGGTGGCCGACGAGGTCTGCGAGATGGTCGCAGGAGCGGTCTACTGCAGCGTGATCGAAGCGTGCCAGCTCGTCTTCGACCTCCGCCGGGCGCGGGAGTGGACCGCCGCATTGAGCCGGTGGTGCGATTCGCAGCCCGATCTTGTCCCGTTCAGCGGCGACTGCCTAGTGCATCGCGCCGAGATCCTGGAGCTGCATGGCGCCTGGCTGGACGCCCTCGACGCGGCTCGGCACGCCGCGGAGCGACTGCGTCACCGGCCGCGGCCGGCGGTCGGAGCGGCGCTCTACCGGCAGGGTGAGTTGCACCGGCTGGCCGGCCGGTTCGCAGAGGCCGAGGAGGCGTACCGGGAGTCCAGCCGGTGGGGGCGCGACGCGCAGCCGGGCCTGGCGCTGCTGCGGTTCGGCCGCGGCGAGATCGACGCCGCCGCGGCGGCGATCCGCACCGCGCTTGACGGCGCCACTGCTGGGTCGGCGCGGTCGCGCCTGCTCCCCGCAGCCGTCGAGATCTTGTGCGCCGCAGGCGATGTCGCCGCGGCCCGTAACGCCGCCGGCGAGCTCTCCGCCGCGGCTGCGGCCCTTGACTCGCCGCTGTTGCGGGCTCAAGCCGGTCAGGCCGACGGCGAGGTCCGCCTGGTCGGGGGCGACGCGCGCGCCGCGCTCGGCCGCTTGCGCTCCGCGTGGGCGGCCTGGCAGGCGCTCGAGGTTCCCTACGAGGCGGCGCGGACCCGGGTGCTGATCGGGCTTGCCTGCCAGCGGCTGGGCGACGAAGACACCGCCGAGATGGAGCTCGACGCCGCGCGCTGGATCTTCGAGGATCTCGGGGCGTCACATGATCTCGCTCGCACGCAGGCGCTGTCGGCGACAGCGGCTTCCAAGCCACCGGGTCCGCTCACCGCGCGTGAGCTCGAGGTGCTACGGCTCGTGACGACGGGCAAGACGAACCGCGCCATCGCCGCCGAGCTGTTCCTGAGCGAGAAGACCGTGGCGCGCCACGTCAGCAACATCTTCGGCAAGCTCGGCCTGTCGAGCCGAGCGGCGGCCACCGCGTACGCGTACGAGCACGACCTCGTGTAGGGCCTGCATAGAAATACCCACCTCGCCCGGCCGTGAAGTTGGGTCATTCGCCCGTCGCGCAGGCGCCGGCGGCTCCGTAGGTTGGGCGCCATGATCGCGACGGAGGCACTGCGCGCAGCGTCGGCCGAGGTGGTCGCGGCCCACGAGCGGATGCTTGGCGCCAGTCGCGCCCGGAGTCGGCACCTCGCTCTCCGGTCCGGACGGCGCGTGCACATCCTTGAAGCAGGTGAGGGCCCGCCGGTGCTGCTGCTGCACGGCAGCAGCACGTCGTCGCTCTCGCTCATGCCGCTGCTCGAGCGGCTCGAGGACGTGCGGGCGATCGCGGTGGACCGGCCGGGGTTCGGGCTGAGTGAGCAGGTTCGAGCTCCACGCAAGCGCTTCCGAGACGGGGCCGTCGAGTTCATCGACGAGGTCGCTCTCGCACTGGACCTGGAGCGCTTCGCGCTCGCGGGCAACTCCATGGGTGGCACGTGGGGACTGTGGTACGCGCTCGCGCGTCCCGACCGCGTGCGTGGGCTCGCGCTGCTCGGGTCGGCCCCGCTCCTGCCCGGCACACGCGTCCCGCTGCCGTTGCGCGTCGCGGCGTCGCCCGTCATCGGGGACGTGCTCGCGCGCGTGCCGAAGCCCACCCCGAAAATGGTCGTCCGCCTGCTCTCGTCGATGGGCGAGGGCGAGACGATCGTCCTCTATCCCGACTTGATCGAGTCGGTGGCTGCGGCCGGTCGAGACCCGCTCGCCGCGGCGACGAATCTCGCCGAGCTGCGAGCGTGCATCACCCCGTTTGGGTTCAGGCGGTCGGCGCGGCTGCACCCGGACGAGCTGCGGCGGCTGAGCGTGCCGACGCTACTGATCTGGGGTGACCACGACCCGGTGGGACCCGTCGGCGTGGCGCGCACGATCGCCAGGCTGCTGCCGGAGGCGCAGCTCGAGATCCTCCCCGGAGGGCACGTGCCCTACTTCGGCGACCCGCAGCGAACGGCCGCCTTGCTATCGGAGTTCGTGCGGCCGTGAGCCGCGTGGAGCTGGCGCATCGCTTCGCCGTTCCCCTCCGCGACAGCTTCGACTACCGTCCTGCGAGACGCGCGGGGCGATCAGTGCCCCGCGCATCCCGAAAGCTCACCGTTCGTGGCGGAACGCGTCCTCCATGACGGACCTATAGATACCCAACCGCGGTGTTATCTGCACGTCTGCGTTCAGACAACGGGCGCATGCAACCGAAAACGCGCACGCACGCTTCCCGCGGAGCCGTACTCGCCGGCGCCGGCGAACCACCGCACCACCAGTACGTCGACCGCTACGAGCAGGAGTGCACGGTCACCGGCGCAGAGCACGTCATCGCCCGAGTTGCGTGATCGAGCGCAGCGCTCGAATGCTCGATTCTGTTGAGTGTTCATGGATCGTTGACTATGGTCCTCACCTAATCGACCCAGGGCAGGGAGGCGGGGCCATGCTCGTTCTGACACGCAAGTCCAACCAGTCGATCATGATCGGGGACGACATCGAGGTAGCTGTCCTCTCGATCATTGGCGAGAAGGTCCGGATCGGTATCGACGCGCCCCGGGAGATCCCGGTGTTCCGCAAGGAGCTCTACCTCGAGATCCAGCAGGAGAACGTCGCGGCGAGAGCCTCGGCGCGGGCCGAGGTGGACGATGCGCTGAAGAGGCTCTCGCCAAGCCCATGATCGGGGTAGTAGTCCTCGGCGCCGGTCTCGACGCTCGTCGCGTGGTCGACACGGCCCTTCGCCTGCTCGAGGTAGTCGTCAGCCTGGCCTCTGGCCAGCTTCCCGATCGACAGCATCGCAGCGGTTAGGCCGTCAGCCGGCGTGGCGGGCAAAGAAGCATCCGGAGGGATGCAAGTGCGTGCCCGGTCTGGTGGGTCTGTCGCTAGCGCGGTGCACGCGCTTGAGGTCCGAGACTGGGGTCATGTGTGCGTGTTCTCGGTCACGGGGGTCAAGCGGCGCGTGGTGATCAATGCTCGCCCGGCGCCGCGCCACGACGCGGGGCAATGGACGAGCACGGCGATGCCGAACATCGCGGCGAGCGCCGCGCCGAGCGCGGGGAAGCCGCCGGCCGCCAGCGCGAGCCCGCCGGCGGCGGCGCCGAGCAGGTAGCCGAACTGGTTGGCGGCCGCGCGCATCGACATCACGGCGACCGCGTCCTGGGGAGCGGTGTCCATGCCGAGCGCACTGGCGACCATCGAACGCCGGCCGTTGACGAACGCCATCGCCGTGAAGACGGCGAGCGTGAGGGCCGCGGTCGGGCGCGCAACTCCGAGCACGAGCACCGCGCAGCCCTGAAACGCGGTCAGGCCGGTCAGCAGCGCCGGCGTCGGGCGCGCGGCGCCGCGACGGCCGGTGAATGCGCCGGGCACCATCGCGACCGCGGCCGCGCCGAGCCCGAGGCCGACGACCGTCCGGCGACACGTCGTAGCTACCCAGCAGCAGCGTGCCGGAGTACGTGAGTACGCTTGCCCACGCGGCGTTCGCCAACAGCTCGCCGAGCGTGAAGCGCGCGACGTCGGCGTTCCGCCAGGCGGAGGCGGAGGCGCCCGTCCGCCGTGATGCCGGGTCTGCGGGGCGCAGGCGGACGAGCACCAGCGCGATGAGTGCCGCCACGGTGGGGACGGCGAGCCACGCGACGCGCCAGCCGGCCTGGGAGGCGGCGCCGACGACCGGCATGCCGACGATCCACGCCGCCGGCATGCCGACGATTGCCCACGCGAGCACGTGCGCGCGCTGCTCTGGCGCCGCCCACTCGCGCGCCGCGGCAATGCCGACGGCCACCAGTAGGCCGATGCCGACGCCGAGCACGCCCTGCGCGCCGGCGAGCACCGCGAACGAGGGCGCGGCGGCGCTGATCACGGAAGCCAACGCCACGAGCGCCGCTCCGCTGGACAGCAGCTCGCGCAGTCCCGGGCGCCGCGCGGCGGTCGCGAGTACGAGGGCGGTGAGGCCGCCCGTGGCACCGGAGATCGAGCGCAGCTGCCCGGCCGTGGCGCTCGAGATGCCGAACTCCTTCGCGACGTCGGGCAGAGTCGGCGACAGCACGAGCATCGCGGCCTGCGAGGCGAACAGGCACATGAACAGGACCGCGCCGGGGTGGTTGAGGAATCGGAGACCGGACACGTCGTCAGGTCGGAATCGGAGATCGCCGGCCACGGACCGCTCGAAGGCGCGCGGGCGCGCCTCGGACGGTGCGTGGTGTCAGGCGGCCTTCCAGAACCGGTAGTCGGCGGTGTACGGGATCTCCTGGCGTGAGGGGGTTCTGCCGAGCTGGCTCTGTGCGCACGATGAGCGATTCCAAAGGGGAGGAGAGTTGTCCGACAACTTTCCCCTGCCCGGCGTCGCGGCGCAGCCGGGCGAGCACGTGTGCCTTGGTACGGGAAGCCCGGCTCGACCGGTGCGGGTAGCTCTATGCGACCTGGGATCGCAGCGCAAAGCCGAGGAGGGTCGGCCTACGACGTGGCCGGCGCCCTCCTGCACGCTTGCCACGAGCTGTAAGACAACTCACTGGAGAGCCTGACCTGTCGCGGCTGCCGCAGGACATCCTTCGCACCGCGGGACGCTGAAGTTCGAACGCGACGACCCGGATTGCACCCCGTCGGAACGGGAGCGCGATCAGCGCTTGCTGGCGCAGCCTTGCCGCACTGCTGCTTCCGCGCATCGCGAAGCGACTAGGCCGTTGACGCTGCCGCTCGCTGCTCGTCCGGAGCGAGCACGTGATCGGCGGTCATGCTGACGCTCGCTCGCGCGGGACAAGCGGTCGCGGCGTCCTCCTTTCCGCGCTTTGGCGGGCGCTCGTCCGGGACGACCTCGTGCACGTGTTGTGAGCAACGGAGAGGCGCGGTGCGCTTACTTCGCGCGTGCGTGTGCTGATGAGCGTGAGCGCTCGGTTGCGCTTCTGGCTTGGCGGGGTCGACCGGGAGTGGGCTGGCCTGCCGCTTGGACTGTCGCCGTCATGAGGGTGATTGCCTCGTCGACGCTCAGTTGCTGCTCGCGCACGAGGGAGTGCCAGGTGTGGAAGTTGATCGCGTGGCCGATCGCGCCGGCGGCACGCAGTCGTGTGCGGCCGCGCTCGCGACGGCCGACCATCAGCGCCGCGTGGACGGTCTGGACGTATCCGAGGAATGCCTCGCGTGATCCAGCGGGCACGTGTTCGATGTCGCGGATCCCGGTGGCAAGCATCTCCTCGGTCTCTCCATACCATGTGTACAGCTCGGCGAGCGCCGTGCGCAGACGTTCGTCACGATCTGCGATCGCGATCCAGTGGCCGGGGTCGGGCATCGGATGCCGCGCGTAGTAGTGGCTCGTGCAGGCGTTGAACAGTGCTTGCTCGTCGGGGAAGTGCCGGTACACGGTCGCGCGATCGACCCGCGCCCGCTCGGCGATCGCCTTCACGCTGGTGCGCGCGGGGCCGACGGTCTGATGTAGCGCGACTGCTGCCTCGGTGATCCGCTGGCGGGTCTCCAGCTCCGACACCGCTCGTTTGCTTTTGCGATACGGGCGAGCAGCTATCTGCCGTGGTTGAGTCGTCATTGGTGTGCGTGAATCTTGACAGACCGGGCGGTCGCCGCTAGATTCACGCACATCACTGTTGCATCATTGTCAAAGGGGCGTCCCATGTCAGCAATCTCGGAATCGTCGACCGATCAGCGCTTTGATGGCTCGGGAGGCCCTCGGAAGATCGGTCCGGCCGACGGCAGGCTTGTCGACATCCAATCGGCTGGGGTGCGGTTTATGGCCTGGAGCGAGGAGACGGGTGGTGGCTTCTCGCTCGTCGAGCACCCCATTCCCCCGCACGGCTTGGTTGCACCGCTGCACAAGCACTCGCGCGAGGACGAGTACAGCTATGTCCTAGAAGGGCGGATGGGCGCGCTGCTCGGCGACGACGTCGTGCACGCAGAAGTGGGCGATCTGGTCTTCAAGCCGCGCAACCAATGGCACACGTTCTGGAACGCGGTCGACGGGCCCTGCCGGATCCTCGAGATCATCTCCCCGGGCGGGTTCGAGCACTGCTTCGATCAGATGGCGGCGGCGATGGCCTCGCCCGCCTTCGACCCGCAACAGATGGCAGAGCTCGCCGGCCACTACGGGCTCGAAATCCGGCCCGACAGCATCCCGGAGCTGTGCGCCGCGCACGGACTCACGCACCCGATGCTCCAGGCCAGCCACTAACTCGTCGTCTCGCCAACTGCGCGCCTGAGTACCGCGCTGTCATCGATGCAGATGTCCGGCTCGACCGGCGCCGGCGCCTCGTATTCGCCACGAGCAGGACGCCGCTTTCCCGGCGCGAGTGCTAGCCAGGACAGTCGCCGACCACGCGCCTCGTCCGGACGACACCAAGCGTGGCCGCCGCGATGGCGTCGGCGCTCGCTCGTCGTCCGCAGTAGGCACCCGCCGTGCCAGCAAGCGGCGTGACTGCTTTGCGCCGAAGGCTTCGATAGCGACGCTGGCCAGAAGCAGTAGCTGGGCCGCAGTGCCAGGTTCGCGCCTCCGGGCCAGATCACGGTGCCTGGTGGCCGAGCCGACGCTCTAGCCCTCCAGGAGCTCGCAGCCGTACTTCTCTGCGATCTGCGCGACCCGCGCCAGGTCGGGCTCCTCGTCAGACGGAGGCGGGAGGGTCCGGCTCCCCGCCGGCTCGCCCATCTCCCGGACCAGGTCTTCGAACCCGCCGGGGGTCATGATGAAGAGCATCCGGCAGCCCTCGGGACCCGTGTCGAACTTGTGCGCGATGTCCCGCGGGCCGAGTAGGTAATCGCCGGCCTTGGCCTCGACGGTCTGGTCGCCGATCTGGAACGTCGCGCTGCCCTCGAGGATGTAGAAGCCCTCCTCCTCGCGGTGATGCACGTGGAGCGGGCCCTCGAAGTTGGGCGGCTCGGTGATCTCGATCAGCGACATCGCCCCGCCCGTGTCGGCGGCGCTCGCCTTGATCACGGCGAGGCTGCCGAACCACCAGATCGCCTCCCCTTCGTCCCTGTCCACCGCGAGCGGCGTCAGTGTCTGTGCCTGCGTCATCGGTCCTCCTTTGAGTCGGTAGCGAACGTCAGGAGCGAGATCGTGTACCGCCAGGCGCCGTCGCCGCCGCGGTGCAGCACGTTGATGCCGTACGCCGCTATGACGAGGGCGTTGTCCCGGGCCCGCAGAACGCGGCGCGGATCGGCGAGATAGGTGAGCTCGCGCTGCCACAGCTCGCCGGCCAGGCCGGCGATCGCCTCACCCCCTTGTGCCTCGAGACCGCCTGCGCCGAGCACGGCTCCGTCCTCGAACAGCGCTGCCAGCGCCTGCCGGTCGCGGACGACGAAGGCGTCCTCGAGCAGCGTCTCGAGCTCCTCGGGTGTCTGCGCTCCTGACCTCATCGGCACGCGACGCTAGGCCCGAGGGCCAAATTCGGCCATTCCAGGAAGCTGGTATTCCGCGGGGCCGAGGCTCGGCGTAGCATCGGCGCATGGGCACATACGCGAAAGAGCGCGCGCTCGATCGGATCACGTCCCTGGCCGGTGATGGTCATGACCTCGTGACCCTCTGGAGTGAGGCCACCGAGATCTTGAATCCCGTGCTACCGAACTTCCAGGGGCCGTGCTGGTTCACCCTGGACCCGGCTTCGCTTCTGATCACGAGTCATTTCAACCCGATCCTGCGCGAGGAGCTCCCGCGCGAGATGCTCGAGTTCGAGTACTACGGCGAGGACGTGTACGACCTCGCCAGCACCGCCCGCTCGAAGTCGGGTGTGTCGTCGATCTATGAGGCGACCGGAGGCGACCCGAGCTCGAGTCCGCGCTGGCAGGCGAACGTCGCCATGGGCGGGGACCAGGAGCTGATCGTGACCCTGCGCGCGCGCTCCGGGGAGTCCTGGGGCACGGTGACCGTCTACCGCGAGCCCGGAGCTGCGATGTTCAGCGACGAGGAGACGGACCTTCTCCGCGCCATCGCGCCCGTTCCTCGGCGAGGGTGCTCGCCGGGCGCTTCTGATCGGCGAGGCGCAGGACCCGGACGGGCCCCACCCGCCCTCGCTGCTCGTCCTGTCCGCGACCGGCGAGGTCGAGTCGTCCACGCCCGGCGTCGAGCGCTGGGTGTCCGACCTCCCCGGGGGCAACTGGGATGCCGGCCGCCTGCCTGAGGCCGTGAAGTCGGTCGCGGCGCAGGCGCTGCGCACAGCAGAGGGACGCGATGCGCCGGGTGAGGTCGCGCTCGCCCGGGTTCTCTCGCACTCAGGAACGTGGGTCGTCCTCCACGGGGCGACGATGGTCAGCGAGGGCCCGCAGCGCGTCGCGGTGATCGTCGAGCCCGCGCACCCCGCCCGGATCGTGCCGCTCCTGATGGCGGCCTACGGCCTGACCGAGCGCGAGCAGCAGGTAACCCGGCTCGTGCTCCAGGGCGACTCCACAGCGCAGATCGCCGAGCAGCTCGTCGTCTCACCGCACACGGTGCAGGAGCACCTGAAGCACATCTTCGAGAAGACCGGCGTCAGCAGCCGCCGTGACCTGACCGGCAAGGTGTTCTTCTCGCACTACGAGCCCCGGTTGCGCGACAACGAGCGGCGCACCGTCCAAGGCAAGCCGCTGCGCGGCGGCCCCGTGGGCTAATAGACGGGTTGGCGAGTCGCGAAAAGCGACGAGCGGCTATCGCTTCCGCTACGCCCCCGCGCTATCGAGTGCGGCGCAAAAGGGATCACGCTGCTGCGGTGAGGGCAGGTGACTGCTGCGGACGAGCAGGGAGCGTCTTGCCCGAAGCTTGCCCTGCGCCACCTTCTCACGCATTGCCATAACGAGCGGGCGGCCAGCGATGACCCGCCGCAAATCGTCCCTCGCGAGAGCCTGGAATGCCGACCGAGGTGTCTCCTTCTCGCGCAACGCAGGAGAAAGGGCGTCCGGCGAGGGTGGTGTGACTAGGAGGTCGTCGAGCTAGCTCAGCCGCGCAGCTGGGCATTGCCTTGGCCCCCGAAACCGGACGGGAGATACTGCTCGGAGATGTCGCGTGAGGAGTACCTGCTGGCCGACCAGCCCTCGGAGTTAGAGCGCCTGCAGCTGCAGGCGCGCGTGTGGGAACCCAGCGGGCGGCAACTCCTCACGGAGCTCGGCGACGGATCCGGTCTACGCGCCCTGGACGTCGGCTGCGGAGCCCTGGGCTGGCTTCGGATCCTCAGCGAGTGGGTCGGCCCCTCCGGCCAGGTCGTAGGCACCGACATAGACGAGCGCCTGCTCGATGCCGCCCGTGCTTTTCTGAAGGCAGAAGGGATCGCCAACGTGGAGCTCGCCGTCGATGATCTTTTCGACAGCAAGCTGGAGCCCGAGTCCTTCGATCTCGTCCACGCCCGCTACGTGATCGCCCCGCTTGGACGCGGCCGCGAGCAAGTGGCATCGCATCGGCGGTTGGTCAAGCCCGGTGGCTCACTTGTTCTGGAGGAGTGGGACCTGGGCTCGTGGCACTTCAACCCTCCTGCCCCGGCCGCCGAGCGACTGATCCGGTTGCTCTCAGAGATATTTGCCGCACGGGGGGGCGAGGCGGGCCGCGGGCTTCCGGAACTGCTCCGCGATATCGGCACTGAGGAGCCCGAGATAGACGCGCACGTCATTGCGCTCAGACCAGGCCACCCCTATCTGCGGCTACCGCTTCAATTCAGCGTCGCGCTCGAATCGCGACTGCTGGAGACGCTCAGCGAGGGCGAGCTCGCGACGCTACGGCGGGAGGCCGAGGGCGAGTTGGCCGAACCGGGCAGATGGGGCACCACGTTCACCGTCATCCAATGCTGGGGCCGGCGGCCGTGACGAGGAGCGGCCCCAGCGCATGCGGGTCGTGAAACGTCGCACTCGGTCAACGACATCGCCGACTCCGCGGAGCTGGTCAGGCTCGGTCGCCTTACCCGCGGACACCGTCGTCGGTCAGGCGGCGGGCACGACTCGTTCGCGACGGGCATGACGTAGCGGCAGTGCTGCTCCTGTCTGGATGCGGTCGTCACCGGCAACACCTGCGGACGAAACGCAATCGTCTCGGCGCGCGCTGACCTCACGCCTGCTCCCTCCCGTGGATGCGAGCGTGAGGCGGCCGCGGGACCTGGCGCCTCGACCTCGTCCGACGCGAGCGTCTTGAGCTTGACGACCGACGCGGTCGCTCTCACGCGATGGCGTTAGCGAACGTAGCTTGGTGTGGTGCCCGCAGACTGCGCCTGGTCGAGGAGGAGCAGCACGCCGGCTGGCTGCCGCTCGTGCTGCTCCGGCCTCTGCCGGAAGTCCGCGAGTTACCCGTTGGCGACGAACGGTGAGAAGTGCTCGTGCACGATCAACCACTCACCGCCTTCGTTGGCGAGCACGAGCGTTCCCCGCGCCCGCAGTTCGTGCCGCTCGCCGTCTGCGACGACCGCGTAGTCCATGACGAACGTGGTCACCGCGACTGGCCCAAACACGTCGATCTTTAGGTCGATCACGCGCGGGTCGAACTCC
>CAVVSD010000007.1:0-543395 GCA_963750895.1 uncultured Solirubrobacterales bacterium
GGATCCGCCGTGAGCCGCAGGACCTCCAGCTCGCGGGCGGTGAGCACGGGCTGATCGCCCGTCGCCTGGCGAGCCCGGATCTCCTCTGCGAGCCCGGCCTGCATCGCGGGCGGGATCACCGTCTCACCCCGCGCCACGGCCTCGATCGTGGTCAGGAGCGTGCCGGCGCTCGACACCTTGGAGAGATACGCCCGCGCCCCTGCCGCGATCGCGCGGTAGACCATCGCGCGGTCCTCGGACGCGGACACGATCACGACGCGGGTGTCGAGCTCGTCGTGCTGGAGCAGCTCGAGCACGGCGATGCCGTCCAGGTCCGGCAGATGGAGGTCGACCAGCGCCACGTCGGGTTTCAGGCGGCGGATCGCGTCGAGTGCGTCCCAGCGAGCTCGACTCTGGCGACGAGCTCGAGCCACGGCGCGGAGCTGACGGCCCGAGCCACGCCCTCGTGGTACAGCGGGTGGTCGTCGGCTACGAGCAGCCGCGTACGCTTGCCCACCGCTGGCCCCGGGTCATGCTTCGTGAGCGTATTCGCGCCACGGGTCAGTGGGCAAGCGCGGCCTTGACCGCGCGCAGGAAGACCGGCACGTCGATCGGCTTGGTCACGTAGTCGATCGCGCCCGCCAGCTTGAGGCGCTCGATCTGGTCGCGTGTCGCGTCGGCGGAGAGCACGATGACCGGGATGTCCGCAGTGCGCGGATCGGCCCGCAGGCGCCGCAGGACCTCGTCGCCGTCGAGGTCCGGGAGGTGCAGATCGAGGAGCACGAGATCCGGGCGACAACTCGCCGCCATCTCGATGCCGACACGACCCTGGACCGCGGAGATGACCCGGACGTCGCCGACTCGCCCGAGTACGCCGTTCACGACGTCGAGGTTCGCCAGGTTGTCCTCCACGTAGAGCACCGTGCCGCTCATGACCCCGACGGCCTCCAGCGGGTCCGCATCGCGGAGTGCGAAGTAGCCCGACGCAGGCACGGTGTTCGCGGGCGCCAGCGGGAGGTCGACGTGGAAGACGGTGCCCTCGCCCGGGTCGGAGCGCTCGATGCCGATCGAGCCGCCCATCTCCTCGATCAGGCTCCTGGACAGCGTCAGCCCGAGCCCCGTCCCCTCGGTCGCGGTGCGGTCCGCCCCGACACGCTCGAACGGCATGAACACCTTCTCCAGCGACTCCGGGGGGATGCCGTGCCCGGTGTCCGCGACGCAGAGTCGCAGTCGCGCGCCCGGGACGTCGCGGAACGAGATCCGCACGCTCCCGCCGATCCGGTTGTACTTGATCGCGTTGGAGAGGACGTTGAGCAGCACCTGCGTGAGACGCTGCGGGTCGGCGAGCACGCATCGGTACAGGCCACCGTGCAGGTCCTGGACGATGTCGATCCCGCGCTCCTGCGCGAGCGGGCGAAGCAGCTCCACCGCATCGGTCAGCGGGCGGCAGACGTCCACCGGCTCGACCTCGTGCTGCGAGGCGTGCGCCTCGATGCGCGAGATCTCGAGCACCTCGTTGATGAGCGCGAGCAGGTGTCGGCCGGCCATCACGATCCGGTCGACCGACTCGCGCCGCGGTCCGGGCGGGACCTGGAGCTGCAGCAGCTGCCCGAACCCGAGGATCGAGTTGAGCGGTGTCCGCAGCTCGTGGCTCATACGGGAGAGGAACTGGCTCTTGGCCTCGTTGGCCCGCTCCGCCTCGTCCTTGGCGCGCCGCGCGAGCAGCTCCTCGCGCCGCCGGAGGCTGATGTCGGTGGAGATGCCGCCGACGGCGTAGATGTCGCCGTCGACGTCGAAGAGCGGGAACTTGAGCGTCAGCCATGCGCCTCCGTCCGCGCGCGGCTCCTCGAACTCCATCGGGACCCCGGTCTGCAGCACCTTCGCGTCGTTCGCGGAGTAGATCTCGGCGATGTGGGGCGGGAAGAAGTCGATGTTCGTGCAGAGCGGCGCATCGAAGCGGCTGATGCCGAACATCTCCTCGAAGTGGCGGTTCACGAGGATGTAGGAGCCGTCCGTCGCCTTGATGTAGATCAACGTGTTCACGTTGTCGACGAGGTCCTGCACGCGCTTCTCGCTCTCGCGCAGCGCTCGCTCGGTCTCCCGGGCCACCGTCTCCTCGGTGATCTGGAGCAGCACGAGGTGGGAGCCGTCCTCGTCGCCCAGCGGTGACATGTGGACGAGCATCCGGGTCGCGTGACCGTCGGCCACGGTGCAGACCGCCGGGACAGAGGTCGGGCTGCCTCGCCGCACCAGGCTGTCGATCGCGTCGTCGATCTGGTCGACCACGGCGCACAGTGGCGAGGAGCGAAGCGAACCCGCGTCTGCGCCGATCGTCGTGCAGAAGGCACGGTTCACGTCGTCGAGGACCGTCGGCTCGCCGGGACGCACGCGGACGATCGCGGCGGGAACGCCCGCCTCGAAGAAGGCCGCGTCGGCGATCGTCCCGCTGCTCTTGGCGCGCGAGGCCTCGATAACGGCACGCTACACCGCGCCGCGCAGGATGGACCGGCGCTCCGGCGGTCGATGGATGGCCTCCTCCTCCGATCGGAGGAGGAGCAGGTTCCACCGGCCTCTCCTGCAGCAGCACGATGGCGGCGAGCGCCTCCCGGAACGACGCTCCGGTGGATGCAGATGGTGGACATCGAGGCGGCGTACACGGCGCAGTACGCCGCGTTCCATCGCGTGGCGAGCACCATCGTGGGTGACCCCGACCTCGGCCGCGACGCGGTGCAGGACGGCTTCGCGCGGGCGATCAACCATCGCAGTGACTTCCGCGGCGAAGGCTCGCTGGAGGGATGGCTGTGGCGGACCGTCGTGAACGTCGCCCGGGACCTCCGCCGATCGCGGCGCAACCTGACCTTCACCGACGTGGTCCCGGAGCAGGGCGCCGTCGGCGGCGGCGTGTGGGAGGACGCGCTCGGCGACCTCCGCGTCCGCGTCGCGGCGCTGCCCGAGCGTCAGAAGCTCGTGGTGTTCCTCCGCTACTTCGCCGACCTCTCCTACGTGGAGATCGCGGAGGCGCTGGAGATTCGTGTCGGCACCGTGAGCGCCACCCTCAATTGCGCCCACCGCGCGCTGCGCGATGCCATGCCCGTGGCCGCCTGAGCGCCGACGCGTGCGCGGCAAGCCGGTCCTCCAGCTCGATGGCGTCGCGGTGACCGCGAACAACGGCGGCCCGCCGCGCCTGGAGGACGTGACCTGGCGCGTCCGCGAGGGGGAGCACTGGGCGATCCTCGGCGCGAACGGCGCCGGCAAGTCGACGCTGCTGGACGTCGTCGCCGGCAAGGTGCCCGCGGCACAGGGGAGCGTCACGGTGCTGGGGTCGCAGCTCGGCATGCCCGGCATGCGCGACCCGCGGCCCCACCTGGGTGTGATCGACGCGACGCCGCAGCCGTTCGCACGCGGCATGCGACCGGTCGACGTCGTCCTCAACGGCGTGGCCGGCTCGGTCGCGGGTCAGGGACGACGGGCGTCGGCCCACGAGCGCGACCGCGCGCTCGAGCTGCTCGGCACGCTCGGTTGCGCCCAGCTGCTGGACCGTCGCTTCGGGGACTGCTCACGAGGCGAGCGCCAGCGCGTCCTCGTCGCCCGCGCGCTGATCCGGCGTCCACGCATCCTGACGTTCGACGAGCCGACGACCGCGCTCGACCTCCCAGGCCGTGAGACGTTCCTGGAGGCCGTGGCCGCAGTGGCGCGCGACCAACCCGGCCTGGCGACGGTGACCGTCACCCACCACGTCGAGGAGCTTCCCGCCTCGACGACGCACGCTCTCCTGCTGCGCGGCGGCCGGGTGATCGAGCAGGGCGATGCGACGCGGACGCTGAGCGGTCCCGCGCTCTCGGCGTGCTTCGGCCTCCCCCTCACCGTTCGGCGTTCCGGTGGCCGCTGGTTCGCTCGCACGAGCTAAACAAACGAGCCGCCGCGGGCGTCTTGTCTGTGATGACCCCGCCGCATGACGACCACGAGGAGCGCGCACTGCGCGCTGCGCTGCGGACGCTCGTGCCGCCGTCGATCGAACGAGGGGACTGGCAGGACGTCCTGCGCCGCGCCGCGGACATGGCCCGCCAGGCGCTCGGAGGGACCCGGGCGCACTAGCGCCCGCTGGAGCGATGGCGGCGCACGAGATGCAACCCGAGGTCGTCGACCGCTTCCGTGCCGCGATGTCGCGGCTCGCGGCCGGGGTCGTGATGGTGACCTGCCACGTGGACGACAAGCCCTGGGGTCTGACGGTGAGCGCCTGCTGCTCGGTCTCGATGGACCCGCCGCTGCTGCTCGTCTCCCTCGGTGGCGAGACCGCGAGCGCCCGTGCGATCGGTGAGACCGGCCGGTTCGGCGTCGCGCTGCTGGGCGACCACCTGCTGGACGTCGCGCGCTTCGGATCGCTGCGCGGCAACGCGAAGTTCGTGGAGGACTACTGCCGCCCCGAGCAGCAGGGGTCGACGACCCCGGTGGTCGACGGCGCGCTGGCGCACATCGACTGCTCGGTGCGCGAGACGGTGCCCGCCGGCGACCACACGATCTTCATCGGCGACGTCGGGCTCGTGATCACCCACGAGCGCGACCGCCCGCTCGTCTACTACGAGCGCTCCTACCACCGGCTGAGCGATCTCACCGACCTGCACCTCGCGCCGGAGCCCGAGCCGACGGTCGACTCGCTGCTCTTCGACTACCCGGTCCCGAGAACGTTCTCCAGGGGCCTCCCGCTCGGTCGTTGACCGCGCACCACGCCGAACCCACCCGCAACCACGTCATCACGAGAGAGAGGCACCGTGGCCACGACCGAGGACGGCACCGAGACCCAGGCGCTGCTGCGCACTGGTGGGCAGTACATCGAATCGCTGCGCGACGATCGCGTCGTCTTCTACAGGGGCGAGCGCGTCGAGGACGTCACCACCCACGAGGCGACGGCCGGCGGCATCCGCCAGATCGCCGACATCTACGACCTCCAGTTCGATCCCGAGGCGCAGAAGGTCCTGACCTACGTGCGCGAGGACGGCAAGCGCGTCACCTCGTCCTACCTCATCCCGAGGACCAAGGACGACCTGCGCTTCCGGCGCGAGGGCATCAAGTACGTCGCGCGCCAGTCCTTCGGCACGGTGGGCCGCGGCATCGACATGATCGCCACGCTGCCGCTCGGGATGCTGGCCGAGCTGCCCTCGTTCCAGCGCGAGTGCCCCGAGTACGCCGAGAACATCCACTGGCTCCTGCGGCACTACGAGGAGAACAACATCCGCCTCGGGGAGACGATCGTCGACCCGCAGGGCTACCGCTCACGCGCCTCGGGCACGAAGCCCGAGACCCAGGCGCCCGAGCGAGCCACCGCGCGGATCGTCGACGAGAACAGCGACGGCATCTTCATCAGCGGCGTGAAGGGCGTGGGGACGGCGGTCCCCCAGTCGAACGAGATGGTCATCGGGAGCTTCCATCCGCCGCTGGACGAGGAGAGCTTCTGGGTCTACGTCCCGGTCGACTCGCCCGGCCTCAGGATGTTCCAGCGCGAGGTGGTGCACCGCCCGGGCGCCGACGCGTACGACCATCCGCTCACCTCGCGCGGCGAGGAGATCGAGTCGATCGTCGCCTTCGACCGCCTCTTCGTGCCGCGCGAGCGCATCCTCGCGCGCAACAAGCGCTCGCTGCACGGCGTGAACTTCTACAACGTGTGGGCGCGCCTGGAGCACTGGTACACCTTCACGCGCATCGTCGCGAAGGCGGAGCTCTACGCCGGGCTGGCGCAGCTCATCGTCGACACCCTCGAGCTCGGCGAGGTCGCGGTCGTCCGGCAGCGCGTGGCCGACATCCTCGAGTACAGCCAGATCCTCCAGGGCATGCAGATCGCCGCCGAGGAGCTGGCGGAGCTGTCGGAGGGCGGCGTCATGACGCCCGACGTGAACGTGGTCACGGCCGGCCGCAGCTACGCGCTGGACAACCTCCCGCGGATCCTGCACATCCTCCAGGACATCTGCGGCCAGGGGATGATCCTGCGCTGGACCGAGGGAGACCTGCAGACCGAGGCGGCGTTCGGCAAGACCGCTCAGCTGGTTCCTCGACACGCGGTCCATGAGCGCGCGGGACAAGAACCTCGTCATGAACCTCGTGTGGGACGTGGCCGCGAGCGAGCACGCGACGCGCTCCAAGCTCTTCGAGGAGTCCAACGCGCTCAACGTGCCGTTCCTCAAGGAGCGCCTGTACGGCGAGTACGACCGCGGGCAGTTCCTGGAGGAGGTCCGCCACTTCATCGGCCTGGCCGATGCGCCGCAGCGCGAGCTGCGCGGCAGGGTCGTCGGCGGGCAGGCGTTCGGTGCGCGGATCGAGGCGCCGTCCCTCTCCGGCGACGACCAGAGCGTCCACGACACGTCGCTCTGAGGACGCCATGTCCGACAGGCCGGCCGTGAAGATCTACGAGGAGGCGGGAATGGGTCGCGCGCTGCCGCGCGGCCTCCGTCCGGCCGTCCTCGTCGTGGACTTCTCGTGCGGCTTCACGGACCCCGCCTACGCGGCGGGATCCGATCTCACGGCCGAGGTCGAGGCCACGCGGCGACTCGTCGACGTCGCCCGCCAGGGCGGCACGCCGGTGATCTTCACCACGATCGCCTTCGGTCCCGGCGCCAAGGACGGCGGGCTGTGGGTGCAGAAGTTCCCCACGCTCGCGCAGCTGCAGATCGGCGACCGCACGGAGGAGATCGATCCTCGCCTGGGGCTGCGGCCCGACGAGATCGTCATCCGCAAGAAGGGTGCCTCGGCGTTCTTCGGCACCAATCTCGCGGCGATCCTCGTGACGCAGCGCGTGGACACCGTCGTGCTCTGCGGCGCCACGACCAGCGGCTGCATCCGCGCGACCGCGATCGACCTCATGCAGCACGGCTTTCCGGCCCTCGTGCCGCGCGAGTGCGTGGGTGACCGCGCGAGCGGCCCGGCAGAGGCGAACCTGTTCGATATCCAGGCAAAGTACGCGGACGTGGTGCCCGCGGAGGACGCGCTCGCGTATCTCGCCGCCACGGCCGCCTCGCGAAACGGAGATGAGACATGAGCACCGCCCCGTCGTTCATCGACATGTGTGTCAAGGAGCTCGAGCTGTGCGGCGTCCGCGAGGGCGAGACCGTGGCGGTGCTGTCCCAGCTGCACGAGCGGATCGACTACGCCGACGCCTTCATGGCGGCAGCGCTCAAGCTCGGCGCCGACACGTACCACGTGCGGCTCCCGGAGGCGTCGACGTCGCTGCTCGGCGACGCGGGCGCGTGGACCGTCGGGACCACGCCGCTGGCGGGCAACGACGCCGCCATGGACTCCCTGAAGCGCGGCGGACCTCGTGATCGACCTGATGTTCCTGCTGTTCTCCAAGGAGCAGCTCGAGATCCAGGAGAGCGGCACGCGCATGCTCCTGTGCGTCGAGCCGGTCGACAACCTCTCGCGCCTGTTCCCCACCGCCGATCAGCGCCGCAGGGTCGAGGTGAGCGAGGAGCTGCATCGCCAAGGCGAGCTCGCTGCGCTTCACCAACGCGGCGGGCAGCGACGTCGTCTACCGCCTGGGCGACTACCCCGTCATGACCGAGTACGGCTTCACCGACCAGCCGGGCCGCTGGGACCACTGGCCGTCCGGCTTCCTGTTCAGCGGCGGCGCGGACGACGGCGTCGACGGGAAGGTCGTGATCGACGCGGGGGACATCATCATCACGCCCTTCAAGAAGTTCGTCGACGCGCCGGTGGAGGTCACGATCGAGGCGGGCCGGATGGTGGACATCCGCGGCGGCCACGACGCCGAGCTGCTGCGGGACTACATCGCGGGCTTCGAGGACGAGAAGGCGTACGGCATCTCCCACATCGGCTGGGGCTGCAACGAGAAGGCGCGCTGGTCCGGTCTCGCGAACGACCGTCGCTCGATCGGCATGGAGAGCCGTGCGTTCTACGGGAACACGCTGTTCTCCACGGGCCCCAACCAGGAGCTGGGCGGGTCCAACGACACGCAGTGCCACATCGACATCCCGATGCGCAACTGCTGCATGTACCTCGACGACGAGCCGATCATCGTCGACGGCGAGTTCGTCATCGACGACCTCAAGGCGACCCGCAGCCAGTTCGCCCCGCCGTCTGCGGCACGGACGTAGAGAGGCCGGGACGCATGCGGCGCGAGGCCACCGGGCGCAGCGGGCGCGTCGAGGTCGACGGCGTCGGGCTCCACTACCTCGAGTACGGCGACGGCGAGCCCGTCGTCGTCGTGCTACCGGGCATCACCAGTCCCGCCATCACCTGGGAGTTCGTCGCCGAGCGCCTCGCCGGGAGCGCGCGCGTGGTGATCCCGGACATCCGCGGACGCGGGCTGTCGGACGCGCCGCCGACCGGATACGCGCTGACCGACTACGTGGCGGACGCGATCGGGCTCATCCGCGCGCTCGGCCTGCAGCGGCCCGTCGTGCTCGGGCACTCCATGGGCGCGCGGATCGCAGCGGCGCTCGGAGCCGCATGGCCGGGGGAGGTGGGGCCGCTGATCATCGTCGACCCGCCGCTCTCGGGACCGGGGCGGGGCGACTACCCCACGCCGCTGGAGAGCTTCCGGGAGCAGCTGCACGAGGCCTACGCCGGGACGACGGCCGACGGCGTGCGCCGGTTCTATCCGGGCTGGAACGACCGCGAGGCCGGGCTGCGCGCCGAGTGGCTCCCGACGTGCGCGGAGCATGCGGTGGTCGAGACCTGGGGCCACTTCTCCGACGAGGACTTCTTCGCGTCCTGGTCGGCGCTGGACGAGCCGCTGCTCTTCGTCTACGGCGAGGAGAGCCCGGTGGTGACGCCGGCGGGGCTCGCCGACGTGATCGCGGCGAACCCGCGTGCGCAGGTGCGCGGCGTCGCCGGAGCCGGGCACATGATCCCGTGGGACAACCTGGACGGCTTCCTGGAGGCGGTACGCGCCGGATCGGAGGACACATGGCCGAGGTGAGGCTGCAGCTGAAGATCGCGGCCGCTAGGCGCGACGAGGGAGCTTCACGATGTTCACGAAGAAGTCGTCGGTCATCCGCACGACCTCGATGAAGTGGTCGAAGTCGACGGGCTTCGTGACGTACGCGTTCGCGTGCAGCTCGTAGCTGCGCAGGATGTCCTCGTCGGCCTCCGACGTGGTCAGGACGACGATCGGGATCGCCCGCAGCTCGGGGTCGCCCTTGACCTCGCGCAGCACCTGGCGCCCGTCCATCCGGGGCAGGTTCAGGTCGAGCAGGATGAGGTCGGGGCGCGGCGACGCGCCGTAGCCGTCCTCCTGCCGCAGGAACCGCATCGCCTCGACGCCGTCGGGGACGTGGTGCAGCGCGTGCCGGATGTCGTGGTGCTCGAACGCCTCGCGGATCATGAGCTCGTCGCCGGGGTCGTCCTCGACGAGCAGGACGTCGATCACGCGCCGCTCGGGCTGGGGATGGGTCACCGCAGCACCTCCGTGTCGAGCCAGATGCGCCCGCCGTGGTGCTGGACGATCTTGTGTGTCAGGGCGATCCCGATGCCCTCGTCGCGGCAGCTCACGACCCATTCCTTCCCTTCAGGGCGCGCCTCGACTCGCACCACTGGCGGCGGGGTCCGTCCGCGAGGACGGGTCCTTTCGCGCTGCGCTACGTTCGCCGCATGACGGACCTCGCCAGCCCGGCGCGCGTCGGGAGCCTCCTGCGCGACTGGCGCCGCCGGCGGCGCCTGAGTCAGCTCGACCTCGCGCTGGAAGCCGGTGTGTCGGCGCGGCACGTGAGCTTCGTCGAGACCGGCCGGTCGCGTCCGTCGCCCGAGATGGTGCTCCACCTCGCCGAGCAGCTCGACGTCCCGCTGCGCGACCGCAACGGCCTGCTGCTGGCCGCCGGCTACGCGCCGGTCTACGCGGAGCGCGACCTCGAGGCGCCCGACATGGAGCCCGTCCGGGCGGCGCTCGACCTCGTCCTGCGCGGCCACGAGCCCTACCCGGCGGCCGTCGTCGACCGCACGTGGGAGCTCATCCAGGGCAACCGCGGGATCGCGTTGCTGATCGAGGGCGTCGACCCGGAGCTCCTCGCGCCGCCGGTGAACGTCCTGCGGGTGAGCCTGCACCCCAGCGGCATGGCGCCGAACATCGTGAACCTCGCCGTCTGGCGCGCGCACCTGCTGGAGCGCCTCGAGCGGCAGATCGCGGCGACGGGGGACCCGCAGCTCGCGTCGCTGCGCGACGAGCTGGCCGGCTACCCCGCCCCGCCGCCGCCCGAGTCGCCGGAGGACCTCGGCGACGTCTGCGTGCCGCTGCGGCTGCAGACGCCGCGCGGTGAGCTGTCGTTCATCTCCACGATCGCGACGTTCGGCACCGCCGTCGACATCACCGTGGCGGAGCTCGCGATCGAGTCGTTCTTCCCCGCGGACGCGGCGACCGCGGAGGCGGTGCGAGCCTTCCTCGCGTAGGGCCGCTGCTACGGTCGGCGCCTGTGTCGGGCTTGCTGGGAGCGGCGGTCGTCGTCGCCGGGTTGTTGGCGCCGGTCCTCGATGTGCCGTCGGGCGGGGAGCCGTCGGTGACCCCTGCGCACGTGTTCCCGATCGACGGCCCGCACGACCTCGGCCGCAGCGCGACGAACGGCTTCGGCGGCGGGCGCGGGCACCAGGGGCAGGACATGTTCGCCGACTGCGGGACCCCGCTCGTCTCGGCCTCCGACGGCGTCGTGCGCCGCGCCGTGTCCGGCGATCCGGTGGCCGGCAACCACCTCGTGATCGAGGACGCCGTGACGCACGACGACTACGTCTACATGCACCTCCAGCACGCCCCGCGGCCGGACGTGGGCGACCGCGTCGCGGTCGGTGAGCGCCTCGGCGAGGTGGGTCGGTCGGGCAACGCCCAGGGCTGCCACCTGCACTTCGAGGTGTGGTCGCCGCCGGGCTGGGAGCGCGGCGTGGTCCGCGACCCGTTCGCGCTGCTGCGCCGCTGGGACGGCTAGGGCGTCACGGAGCGCAGCGCCTGGCGGAATCCCCCGCCGCAGCAGCTCCGGGTCGCGCTCGCCCTTCGTGAGCTGGTCGAAGAACAGGCCGTCGAGCATGGCCATGAGGATCCGCGCGTCGCCGTCGGGGTCCTGTGAGCCCGCCGCGACCACCACGGGCTTGGCGAGCTCCCAGAACGCGCGGCTGCACTCGCGGATGAGCGGGCCGATCGCCTCGTCGCGCGCGCCGGCGAGCAGCATCTCGTAGCGCGCCATCTGGACGACCGTGTCGGCCTCGAACATCGCTGCGCCGCCCTCGGCGACCGCGTCGATGACGGCGTCGAGCCCGGACGTCGCGAACGCCATGACGAGCTGCTGCGCCATGGCGGCCACCCGGTGCTCGTCGAGCTCGCGCATCCGCTCGACGGCCGCGGCCAGCAGCCCGTCGCGGTTGCCGAACCAGTAGGTGACCGATCCGTGCGGGACCCCGGCCTCGGTCTCCACGGCGCGGTGCGTCGCCTCGCGCAGCCCGCGCGTGCCGATGACGTGCAGCGCGGCGTCGAGCAGCGCCGTCCGGCGGTCCGTCGCGGCTCTCGGAGGCGCGGCCATGGCCCCAAGTGTGGCAGACCGCCTTGACGCTCGGCGAAGAAAGTTCTACATATGGAGAAGAACCTTCGTCAAACGCAGGAGAGCTCTCACGATGCCCCCCGATGCACGGAAGGACCGCAGCCTCCAGATCCTCGTCCTCGTCTGCCTCGGGCAGTTCATGCTGCTCGTCGACGACACGATCGTGAACGTCGCCCTGCCCTCCATCCAGGCCGACCTCGGCTTCTCGGAGAGCGGTCTGACATGGGTCGCCAACGCCTACTTCCTGGCGTTCGGCGGGTTCCTCCTCCTCGGCGGCAAGGCAGCCGACCTGCTCGGCCGCCGGCGCGTGCTCGTGTTCGCGCTCGGCGCCTTCGCGACGGCCTCCGCCGTCTGCGGCCTGGCCCCGAGCTCCGGCGTCCTCGTCGCGGCCCGCGGCGTCCAGGGCCTGGCCGGCGCGTTCCTCTCGCCCGCCGCCCTGTCGATCCTCCTCGCCACGTTCCCAAGTGGCCGGCAGCGCACGCAGGCGCTGGGCGCCTGGGCGGCGCTGACCGGCATCGGCGCCGCGACCGGGCTCCTCGCGGGCGGCGCGCTCGTCGAGCTCTTCGACTGGCGCTGGGTCTTCCTCATCAACGTCCCCGTCGCCCTCGTGGTCGTGCCGCTCGTGCGCCACGTCGTCCCGGCCGACCCGCCGCGGGACACGGAGCGCGCGCGCCCCGACGTGCTCGGCGCGCTCCTCGGGACCGCAGCGCTGCTCGCCTTCACGCTCAGCGTGGTCCGGACCGACGAGCACGCCTGGCTCTCGGCGCCGACGCTGAGCGGCTTCGCCGTCGCGATCGTCCTGGCGATCGGCGCGTTCCTGCGCGAGCGGCGCTCGCCGGAGCCGCTCATCCCGCGCGAGCTGCTGCGGTCACGGACGACCCTGGCGGCCAACACGATGATGCTCATCGGCGCGGCCGGGCTGTTCGCGATGTTCTTCTTCCTCACCCTGTACATGCAGATCGTGCTGGGCTGGGGCGCGTTGGAGACCGGCGCCGCCTACCTGCCGTTCTCGTTCGTCATGGCCGTCACGAGCGGCGTCGTCGCGAAGTCGCTCGACGGGCGCTCGGCGCGCGGGCTGCTGCTCGTCGGGCCCGTCATCGGCGGGGCCGGGCTGTGGCTCATGAGCGGTCTGGAGGCGACGAGCGAGTACACCGCGCACCTGCTGCCCGCCCTGGTCGTGACGGCGTTCGGGCTCGGCCTGACCTTCGTGCCCCTCATCAACGCCGCCACCGGCGGCGCGGGCGAGGCCGACGGGGGCGGGGCGTCCGCCCTGCTGACGACGTGCCAGCAGATCGGCGCGGTGCTCGGCATCGCGGTCATGGTCACGATCGCGACGCACCAGACCGATGCGTTGGTCGCGACGGGGACGGCGCCGGCGGTGGCGGCCGTCGAGGGCTTCCAGGCCGCGTTCCGCGTCCAGGCGATCGTCCTGGCGGCCGCGGGCCTGCTCGCGCTGCTGCTGCGCGCGGAGCCGCGCGCGCGTCTGAGCGAGGAGGCGAATCCCGCATCGGCGCCCCGGGCAACGTCGGCCGTATGACGGACTTCGGCTACACGATGATGTGCGAGCAGTCGCGGCCCGACCGGCTGGTCGGCGACCTGCAGAGCGCCGAGCGCGCGGGCTTCGACTTCTCCGTGATCAGCGACCACTACGGCCGTGGCTCGAGGAGCAGGGCACGCGGGCTACGCGTGGTCGATCCTCGGCGCGGCCGCCCACGCGACGGAGCGCATCGGCCTCATGACCTACGTCACCTGCCCGATCCTGCGCTACCACCCTGCGGTGGTGGCGCAGAAGGCAGCGACGATGCAGATCCTGTCCGGCGGGCGCTTCCGGCTCGGCCTCGGCGCCGGCGAGAACCTCAACGAGCACGTCGTCGGCAAGCGCTGGCCCGCGGTCGGCGAGCGCCACGAGATGTTCGGCGAGGCGGTCGACGTCATCGCACAGCTCTTCGAGGGCGGCGACCAGAGCTACCGCGGCAAGCACTTCCAGATCGAGTCCGCCCGCCTGTGGGACCTGCCGGACGCGCGCGTGCCGATCGGGATCGCCGTCTCGGGCGCGGAGTCCTGCGCGATCGCCGGGCGCAAGGCGGACATCATGATCGCGACGGAGCCGAAGGCGGAGCTGACGCGGATGTTCGAGGAGGCCGGTGGGGCCGGCAAGCCCCGGGTCGGTCAGATCGCGGTGAGCTACGACCCCGACCGCGAGACGGCCGTGCAGCGTGCCCACGAGCAGTTCCGCTGGTTCGGTCTCGGCTGGGAGGTCAACACCGACCTGCCCGGGCCGCCGTCGTTCGACGCCGCGACGCAGTCCGTGACGCCCGAGGAGGTGGGCGACCAGCTGCCGTGCGGCCCGGACGTCGAGGAGCACGTCGAGAAGATCCGTCCGTTCATCGACGCGGGGTTCACCGAGATCGCGCTCGTCCAGATCGGCGGGGAGCACCAGGACGCGTTCATCGGCTGGGCCGAGGCCGAGCTGCTCCCCGCATTGCGCTCGCTCTGAGCAGCGGTTGACCGAGCGGTCGCCGCGCGACTAGCGTCGCGGGCCACATGCTTCCAGCCACCACCGGCACGCACGTGGTCCGCGGCGCCTGCCCGCACGACTGCCCCGACACCTGCGCGATGCTCGTCACGGTCACCGACGGCGTCGTCACCGGCGTCAAGGGCGACCCCGACCACCCGTTCACCGCGGGTGCGCTGTGCCCGAAGGTGCACGACTACGAGCACCGCGTGAACAGCCCCGACCGGATCCTCCATCCGATGCGCCGCGTCGGGGCCAAGGGCGAAGGCCGCTTCGAGGAGATCTCCTGGGACGCCGCGGTCGACGAGATCGCCGAGCGCTTCACGGCGATCACGGCGGAGCACGGCTCGGAGGCGATCCTCCCGTACAGCTACCTCGGCGCCCTCGGGATGCTCAACGGCCTCGCCGTCGGCGACCCGTTCTTCCACCGGGTGGGCGCGAGCGTGAGCGAGCGGACGTTCTGCGACTCGGGCTCGTCGACGGCCTACCTCATGACCGTCGGGCCGACGGCGGGCATCGACCCCGAGAGCTTCGTGCACTCGCGGTACATCGTCATCTGGGCCTGCAACCTCATGAGCACGAACATCCACATGTGGAAGTTCGTGGCCGAGGCGCGCAAGCGCGGGGCGAAGGTCGTCGTCATCGACCCGATGCGCACGCGCACCGCCAAGCGCGCCGACTGGCACATCGCCATCCGCCCGGGGACGGACGCCGCGCTGGCGCTCGGGATGGCGCACGTCATCGTCCGCGACGGCCTCGTGGACGAGGCCTACGTGCGCGACCACACCGTCGGCTTCGACGAGCTGGCCGAGCGGCTCGCCGACTACCCGCCCGAGCGCGTCGCGCAGATCACGGGCGTCCCGGCGGAGGACATCGAGCGCCTCGCGACGGAGTACGCGACGTCGCAGCCGGCGGCGATCCGCGTCGGCGTCGCCGTCGAGCGCCACGAGACCGGCGGCCAGGCGGTCCGCGCCATCACGTCGCTGCCCGCGTTGACCGGCGCCTGGCGTCAGGTCGGCGGCGGCATCCTGCAGCTCTCGCACTGGGCGTTCCCCCTGAACATCCGCGCGATGCACCGCCCGGACTGGATCCGCCCCGGGACCCGGGTCGTGAACCAGTGGCAGCTGGGGGCGGCGCTGACGGGCGAGCTGGAGCTCGACCCGCCGGTCAAGGCGCTGTTCGTCTACAACGCCAACCCCGCGGTCGTCGCGTCGGACCAGGGACGCACGCTCGCCGGGCTCGGGCGCGAGGACCTCTTCACGGTGGTCGGCGAGCAGTTCATGACCGACACCGCCCGCTACGCGGACATCGTGCTGCCCAACACGACGCAGGCCGAGCAGCTCGACCTCGTCTTCTCGTGGGGCCAGATGTACCTCACGCTGAACCTGCCGGCGGTCGCGCCGCTGGGCGAGGCGGTCTCCAACCGCGAGATGTTCGCTCGGCTCGCCCGGCGCATGGGCTTCGACGACCCGCAGTTCACGATGTCCGACGAGGACGCGCTGCGGGAGGCGATGCACTGGTCGCACCCGAGGCTGGAGGGCATCACGCTCGACTCGCTCAAGGAGACGGGCTGGGCACGGCTCAGCATCCCGTCGCCCGACGAGTACGCCCCGCACGCGGAGGGCGGGTTCCCGACGCCGTCGGGCCGCGTCGAGCTCAAGGCGTCGATGGCCGCGGGCGGCGACTTCGTCGTCTCCGTGTTCCGCGAGGGCTACGACGAGCACCAGTCGGGCGCCCCCGTCGACCCGCTGCCGCACTGGCGCGAGCCCGCCGAGACGCGCAGCGCCGCGTATCCGCTGACGATGATCTCGCCGAAGGCGCACGGCTTCCTGAACTCGACCTACGGCAACGCCGACCGCCAGCTGCGTCTCATGCACGAGCAGCCGCAGGCGATCCTGCACCCCGACGACGCCTCGCCGCGCGGGATCGCCGAGGGCGACCGCGTCACCGTGCGCAGCGAGCGTGGGGAGCTGCGCGCGCTGGCGCAGCTGTCCGAGGACGTCGCGCCGGGCGTCGTGGTGTGCCCGATGGGCTACTGGCTCGGCTCGGCGCAGGGCGGCGCGACGGTCAACGCCGTGACCGCGCACCGCTTCGCCGACCTCGGCCGGGCGCCGACGTTCTCGGACACCGCGGTCGAGGTGGCTCGGGTGGGTGGGTGATGCTCATCCGAGCTTCTCCGCCAGGAACCCCGCGACGGTCGCGGTGATCGCCGGGGTCACGAACTCCGGACCCTCGTGGCCGGCGCCCGCGATGAGCACGTAGACCGACGACGCGCCGACGGCCGAGAGCGCCTCGTGCAGCACGCGGCTCTGCTCGTGGTTGACCATCGTGTCGCGGTCGCCGTGGAGGATCAGGTGCGGCGGCGCGCCCGCATGCACCCGGTGGCGCGGGCTCGCGGACCGGGCGAGCTCCGGGTCGTCGTCGATCCGGTCGAGCCCGAGCAGCGCCGCGGTGGGCGGCGGCGGGAGGATCATCGTCTCGAGCGGGTTGCGCCCGCCGGAGAGCAGGAAGTCGCTGCCCGGGAAGTAGGCGACCACCGCGCCGACGGCGCTGGAGACGCCGACGTGGTCGCCGACATCGCCCTCGAGCGTCGCGTCGCCCGCGGTCAGCGCGGTCAGCGATGCGAGGTGCCCGCCCGCCGACGCGCCGCCGATCGCGATGCGGTCGGGGTCGAGGCCGAGGTCGCCCGCGTTCGCGCGCAGCCAGCGCACGGCGGCCTTCACGTCGTGGATCGGCGCGGGGTACGTCACGGACGGGACGAGGCGGTAGTTCGCACTCGCGACCGCGAACCCCTTGGCGACGATCGGCATGAGGCGCTCGACCGCCGCGTCGGACTTGTCGCCCAGGGCCCAGGCGCCGCCGTGGAGGTACAGGAGCGTCGGGAGGCCGGACGGCGCGCCCGACGGCGTGAAGAGGTCCAGCCGCAGGGACGTCCCGCCGACCTTGGCGTACTCCAGGTCGGCCTGGATCACCGCCTGGACGGTGCCGGTGCTCGTGCTCGTGTTCATGCCGCCTCCTGCGGCCGTGGCCAGGGCCACGGCCCCTCGGTGTAGTCGGGGTCGTCGCGGTCGCGCGATCCGAAGGTCCAGTTGCCGGGCAGTGTGTCCCACCAGCCCTGCGTCGAGCGCTCGATGCGCCCCCAGTCGTAGACGACGTGCCGGTGCGCGATGCGCCACTCGCCGCCGCGGCGCTCGAAGCGATCGAGGTAGCGCGCCTTCAGCATCTCGTCCCAGCTGCCCGTGTCGTCCACGCGGCGGTGCACGGCGTCGAGGTAGCACTCGACCCGCGCGACGTCGCCGTCGCGCTCGATGACGATGTTGGAGATCGCGTGGTGGATCATCTCCAGCCCGTCGCCGAGCATGAACTCGACGAGCCCGTCGACCGGCCCCGCGTAGACGCCGTGGTCGTCGGTCGCGTCGGGGTGGTAGACGCTGCGCAGGAGCTCGGGGTCACGCCGGTCCACGGCGCGGCAGTACCGATGCAGCACGTCGGTGATCTCCGCGCGCGCGATCAGCTCCTCGACGTCCATCTCAGGCCCCGGCCACGAGCGGCCGGTCGTAGGAGATGTCCGTCCGGTCCCACCGTGCCGCCGGGAACCCGTTGTGCGGCCCGAACAGCGCGCCCGCTCCGTCCACGACGCAGCACCACTCGACGATCACCCGGCGTGCCGCGATCCGCCACTCGCCGTCGCGGCGCTCCAGCCGGTCGAGGTAGCGCCCGCCGGCGATGTCGGAGACCTCGCCGTCGCCCTTGCGCGTGAGCACGCCGAGGATGTAGCTCTCGGCGTGCGCGGTGTCGCCGTCGATCTCGACCGTCTGCGTCGTGATGTGGTGCTGATGGCCGCGGAACGACGTGGAGTGCAGGTCGTTGGCCCAGGCGATGAACTCCTGCGGGCTCCCGGTGAAGGGGCCGTGCTCGTCGATCGCGTCGTCCCAGTAGCAGGAGGCGACCATCGCGTCGTCGTGGCGGTCGAGCCCGCGCGAGTAGCGGTGGACGCAGTCGGAGATCGCCTGGCGGTCCAGCAGGCGTTGGACGTCGGGATGGTGCTGCTCTGGCATCGGCTCTCCTCGCTCCGGTTCGTTCGCACGCTAAACGCTCGCCGCCGCGACGGACCGCGACGTAGTGTTGGCGCATATGCAGTTGTGGGTGCGCTCCGCGCTGGCCCCGCCGCTCTGGTCGCGATGGCTGCCGGCAGGCCTGCTGGCGATCGCGGTGATCGTGGCCCTCGACATCGCCGTCGGATCGCGCGTCGCGCTCGGCAGCGCCCTCGCCGTCATCGCGCTCGCGGTCGGCTTCCTCGGGGAGCGCGGCGACACGATCGTCGTCGCGTCCTGCTGCGTCGCGGCCGCCGCGCTGAGCGGCACCTGGGGCACATGGGACGCTGCGTGGACCGTGACGCTCGTCGTCGTCGCCGCGTCGAGCGTCAGCGCGGTGCTCGTGTCGCTGCTGCGGGCGGCGGCGATCGTCACCCGCCGGCAGCTCGACCTCCTGCGCCAGCTCGCGGGGCTCACCGGCGGGTCGCGGAGCGTCGCCGAGCTCGCCGAGGCGCTGCTCGACGTGCTCGTGCCGGCGTACGCGGACGTCGCAACGCTCGACCTCGCGATCCAGGACCTCGACCGCCGGGTCGGCGCGCGCGTCGCCGGGCCGGGGGCGGCGGTCACCGAGCGGTGGCTGCGCGGGCGCCCGCCGGTCGACCCGAGCCTCCCGGGGACGCAGCAGGTCATCGCCACCGGAAGGCCGGCGTTCGTCGAGGAGGTGCGGGACGAGATGCTGCGCGAGCTCGCGACCGACGACGCCGATCTCGCGCAGCTCCGCGGGCTGCGGTCCCGATCGGCGATCACGCTCCCGCTCGCCACGCGTGGCGCGCCGTTCGGGGCGTTGTCGCTCATCATCGGCAGCTCGGGACGGCGCTACGCGCACGACGACCTCGAGTTCGCCGGGCTCGTCCAGGGCCGGATCGCGATCGTGCTCGACAACACCGGTCTGAGCCGTGCCGCCGCCCGCAGCGAGGCGATCATGAGCGCCGCGCTGGACTCGCTCGAGGAGGCGGTGACGATGAACGGGCCAGACGGCGCGACGGTCTACGTCAACCAGGCGGCGGTCCGGCTGCTCGGCGCCGCGAGCGCCGAGGAGGTCCTGAACGGCGAGCCGGGCGCGATCTCCGCGCGCTATCGCATCTACGACGAGGACGGGCGGCCGTACGACTACCGCGACCTGCCCGCGTTCCGCGCGCTCGACGGCGAGCCGCACCCCGAGCCCAAGCTCGTCCGCAACGTCGTCGTCGCGACCGGGGAGGAGCGCTGGCTGCTCAACAAGGTCAGCGTCCTGCGCGACGCCGACGGAGGCGTGGACCGGATCGTCAACGTCATCGAGGACGTCACGGAGGTCAAGAACGCGGAGGTGCGTCAGCGGATCCTCGCCGAGGCGACCAGCGTGCTGTCGGCGGCGCCGGATCGCGAGCAGGGCCTCGCGGGCGTCGTGGCGGTCCTCGTGCCGGATCTGGCGGACTGGTCCGCGGTCGACGTCGACGGCCCGGCCGCGAGCGCCGGCCGCGAGCCGGCCGCCGGCGACGAGCGGATCGTCGTCGGGTTGCGCGCCGGCGGCGGGGAGCTCGGGACGCTGACGCTGGGCCGGGCGCGGCCGTTCTCCGGCGAGGACCGCACGCTGGCCGAGGAGCTCGGCCGCCGGGCCGCGATCGCCGTGCTCGACGCCCGGCTCTCGGAGGAGCGCGCCGAGATCACGCGCGAGCTGCAGGAGGGGCTGCGGCCGCCCGAGCTGCCGCCGCTGCCCGGGCTGCGGACCGCGACGCTGTATCGCCCCGCGGGGGAGCTCAACGACGTCGGCGGCGACTTCTACGACGCGTTCCCGACCGCGGCAGGCTGGACCGTCTGCATCGGCGACGTGGCGGGCCAGGGAGCACGCGCGGCGACCCTGACCGGGCTCATGCGCTACACGCTGCGGTCCGTCGCCCAGCACACCGGCGGCCAGGAGAGCGCGATGGCGGCGGTCAACCGCGCGCTGACCGAGCAGCCGGAGCTCGCGCTCGGCACGCTCGCGGTGGTCCGGCTGCACCGCGGGACCGGCGGCGACCTGGCGCTCGCCTCGCTCTCGGCGGGCCATCCGCTCCCGCTGCTCATCCGCGACGGCGCGGTGCACGAGCTCGGGGCGCCCGGGCCGATCGCCGGGGTCTTCGCGGACGCCGCGTGGCCGATGACGGACACGCCGCTGCAGCAGGGCGACACGATCGTCCTCTACACGGACGGCGTGCTCGACACCGTCGGCGACCGGGACCGCTTCGGCGACGAGCGGCTGCTGGCGCTCCTCGCCGGGGCGCCCGCCGACCCCACGGCCGTCGTCGCCCGCATCGACGCGGCGCTCGCGGCCTTCCAGGCGGGCCCGCAGCGCGACGACACGGCCATCGTCGCGATCACCGTGGACGACGTGCATGCGACCCCGTAGCCGGGGTACGCGCTGTCCCCATGCCGACCGCAGCGATCCTCGACATCGACGGCACCCTCGTCGACACGAACTACCAGCACGCGATGTCCTGGTACATGGCGTTCCGCCAGCACGGCGTCGTGCTGCCGATCACGCGGATCCACCGCCACATCGGTATGGGCGGTGACCAGCTCGTCGCGGCGGTGGCGGGCGAGGAGGTCGAGCGGCGCTGCGGCGACGACATCCGCGCCGCCGAGGGTCCGCTGTACCTCGCGACCATCCAGACCACCTCGGTGCTCGAGGGCGCGCGCGAGCTCATCGAGGACCTCGTGGAAGGCGGGCGCAAGGTCGTGCTCGCGAGCTCCGCGAAGCAGCAGGAGGTCGACCACTACCTGGACCTGCTCGACGCCCGCGAGCTCGTCGACGGCTGGACGACGTCGGCCGACGTGGAGCGCACGAAGCCGGAGCCCGATCTCGTGCACGCGGCGCTCGAAGGGCTGGGCACCGACGACGCGGTGATGGTCGGCGACACGCCGTGGGACGTGCAGGCGGCGGAGAAGGCCGGCGTCCCGACGGTCGCGGTGCTGACCGGCGGCTTCTCCGAAGCCGAGCTGACCGACGCGGGCGCCGCCGCCGTGTTCAGCTCGATCGTCGAGCTGCGCAAGGACCTCGCGTCGACGCCGCTGCGGTCCTGAGGGTCGGTGAGCCCCGCGCGGCGACCACGCGCCGGCAGCAGCACGCCCCCGACCGCCCCGACCAGCGACAGCCCCGCCGACACCGCGATCGCGACGGTGAAGCCGTCGGTGAACGCCTGCGCCGACGCGTAGCCGCCCGCGCCGCTGAACGCCGCCACCGCGACCGCGATCCCGAACACGCCGCCCAGCTCGCGCAGCGTGCTGTTCACGCCCGACGCCTTCCCGACCGCCTCCGGCGCGACGGCGCCCATGACCGCGTTCTGCGCCGACGGGAGCGCCATCGACACGCCGCAGCCGGCGATCACGAGGGCGGGGACCATCTGGATGTAGTCCATCGCAGGGTCGGCGACGAGCGCGATCCAGCCCAGGCCGATGCCCTGCAGCAGCAGCCCGCCGGCGAGGAACGGGCGCTCGCCGAAGCGGTCGACCAGCGCCCCGGCCACGGGCGCGACGAAGAACAGCGTCGCCGTCCAGGGCAGGAGCCGCAGCCCGGCGCCGAGGGCGTCGTCGCCGAGGCCGGACTGCAGGAACTGCGCGAGGAAGAACACCGCGCCGAACAGCGACGCGAACGTCAGGAAGATCGCGCCGTTGCCCGCCGAGAACGCGCGCGAGCGGAACATCCCGAGCGGCAGCATCGGCGCCCGCGCCCGCGCCTCCCACCACAGGAACGCGCCCAGCAGCAGCACCCCGGCGACGAGCGATCCGAGGACCTCGGCGCTGTCCCAGCCGGCCTGGTTGCCGCGCACGAGGCCCCACACGACCCCGACGGCCGCGAGCGTGATGAGCACCAGGCCGGGCAGGTCGAGGGAGCGGTCGCGGCCGCGGCTCTCGGGGATGCGGGCCAGCGCGACCGGCACGACGGCGAGCCCGATCGGCACGTTGATCCAGAAGATCCAGCTCCAGGAGATGCCCTGCGCGACCGCGCCGCCGATGACCGGCCCGGTCGCGACCGCCAGGCCCGTGAGGCCCTGCAGCGCGCCGATCGCCGACCCGCGTCGCTCGGCGGGGAACACGGCGCTCACGAGGGCCAGCGCCAGCGGCATGACGAACGCCGCGCCCGCGCCCTGCACGGTCCGCGCCGCGATGAGCCAGCCCGCGGTCGGCGCGAGCGCGCACGCGGCCGACGCGAGGGCGAAGAGCGCGAGGCCTCCCGCGAACAGCCGCCGCCGTCCGAAGCGGTCGCCGAGCGCCGACGCGGTCATGAGCAGCACGGCGAAGCTCAGGTTGTAGGCGTTCACCGTCCACTCGAGCTCCTCGAGGCTCGCGCCGAGATCGGCGCGGATGGTGGTGAGGGCGGTCGAGACGACGAGGGTGTCGAGCGCGACCATGAAGGAGGCGACGGCGGCCAGGCCGAGGACCCAGCGGCGCGACGATGGTGACGTGGTCATGCGCGGTTGGACCGCGCGGAGCCCCGCGAGGTCACCGATGAGTTCGCGACCCGGCGGCGGTCCAAACGCCGATGACCACCTCCACCGACGACGCGACCGCCTTCCGCGCCCTCGTCGAGCCGTACCGACGCACGCTCGAGGTGCACTGCTACCGGATGCTCGGGTCCGTCCACGACGCCGAGGACGCCGCGCAGGAGACCCTCCTGCGTGCATGGCGCTCGCTCGACCGCTTCGAGGGCCGCTCCTCCGTGAACACCTGGCTGTACCGGATCGCGACGAACGTCTGCCTCGACGAGCTCGAGCGCCGCCCGAAGCGCGCCGAGCCGGTCGTCGAGCCCTACCCCGACGAGCGCCTCGACGAGGCGGAGGGGCCGCTGGCCGACCCCGCCGCGCGCTACGCCGCCCGCGAGGGCATGGAGCTCGCGTTCCTGACCGCGATCCAGTGGCTGCCCGGCCGCCAGCGCGCGGTGCTCATCCTCCGCGACGTCCTCGGCTGGTCGGCCGCCGAGGTCGCCGGCCTCCTCGACACCTCACCCGCCGCCGCCAACAGCGCGCTGCAGCGGGCGCGGGCGACGATCGAGGGCGAGCTCGGCGTCCGGCCGGTCGCGCCGGCCCGTGCGGGCGAGCGGGAGCTGCTGCGCCGCTACGTCGACGCGTGGGAGCAGGCCGACATCGCGGCGCTCGTCGCCCTGCTGCGCGACGACGCGGTGATCACGATGCCGCCGCAGCCGGCGATCCACGGCGCGGCTGCGATCGGCGCGTTCATGGAGCGCGTGTCGGCGCGCTACGACCTCGTCGCGACGCCGTCGTCCGCCAACCGGCAGCCCGCCGTCGCCCTGTACGAGCGCACGGGCGACGGCGGGCTCCTACCGCACCGGTTGCTGCTCCTCGACGTCGAGGACGGCCGGATCGCGCAGCTGCACGCGTTCGGAGCCGAGACGATCAGTCGCGGTTGACGCGCGCCTCGCTCTTGAGGCTCGTCTGCCCGGTCACAGGCCCTGCGCGCCCTCAGGCTCCCGCGCCCGACGAACCAACACCGCGCCCCTGATCTCGTTGCGGACTCCGCGATCAGATCAGATCTCCCCCGGCGCGCCGAGGCGACGAGTGCGAGACCGGGCAGCTCGACCCCGTCCGCGGACGCGTACGGCGCCACCGCGTCGCGGAGCGTCGCCTCCAGCGCCGCGGTCGCCGCTGCCGGCATCGCCGCGAGACGCTTCGCCAGCGGTCCGGCGATGGTCGACGTCCGCGACCACCACTCGTCGAAGGACGCCGCGCGGAGCGGCACGGGCTGCTCCTCGACCGCGACGTCCTCGAAGCCGGCGGCGCCCAGGAGCGACGCCAGCCGTCCGGCGTCGGCGAGCGAGAACGGCCCGGGGACGCCGGGCGGGGGGACGGGCTCGCCGAGCTGCGCGGTCATCGCGTCGAGGACGACGCCCAGCCAGGGATTGCGCTCCCGGGACCCCCAGACGGAGAGCGCGACGCGCGCGCCGGGCCGCGCGATGCGGTGCAGCTCGCGGCCGGCGCGCTCGGGGTCGGCGGCGAACATGAGCCCCTCCCGGCACAGGAGCACGTCGAACGACCGGTCCGGCTCGTCGATCTCCTCGAGGTCCAGGACGCGCGCACGCACGTTCGCGAGCCCGTCGGCGCGGGAGGCGGCGATCGCGACCATCGGCGCGGCGACGTCCGAGAGGACCACCTCGATGCCGTCGACCCGGCGCGCGGCGGCGATGCCCAGGCCGCCGGGCCCGCAGGCGAGCTCGAGGACCCGGTCGCCCGGCGCGATCGACGCCAGGTCGAGGAGGCGCTCGGCGAGGCCGGCGGTCCGGGCGTCCACGGAGCCGGCGTGCTCGGCCCAGCCGGGCGCGACGGCGGCCCACATCCCGTGGACGCGAGCGCGGACGTCCTGCCGATCGACGATGCTGCTGGGCTCCATCACGAGCCTCCTCAGAGATTGACCGCAGCTAGACTGTAATGAACTTAGTGAGAGTGTAGTCAAATGCCGGAGCCCGTCAAGCCTCGCCGTCGCTACGAGTCGCCGCGCCGCCGCGAGCAGGCCGAGGCGACCCGGCGCGCGATCCTCGACGCGGCCAAGCTGCGCTTCGAGCGCGACGGCTACGTCGCGACGACGATCGCCGCGATCGCCGAGGAGGCCCAGGTCTCGGCGAAGACGGTCTACACGGCGTTCGAGACCAAGAGCGGTGTCCTGCGCGCGCTCTGGCACCTCCTGCTGCGCGGCGACGAGGACGAGCGCCCGGTGGGGGAGCGCGGGTGGTTCCAGGAGGTGCTCGACGAGCCCGATCCCGCGCAGCAGCTGCGACTCAACGCGCGCAACGCCCGCCGCGTGAAGTCACGCGCCGGGACGATGCTCGGCGTCATCCGCAGCGCGGCCGAGGTCGATGCGGACGCGGCCGCGCTGTGGGCGCGGATCGAGAGCGACTTCCACGCCAACCAGGGCGCGGTGGTCGCGTCGATCGACGCGAAGGGGGCGCTGCGGCCCGGCCTCGGCGCCGATCGCGCGACCGACGTCCTCTGGACGCTCAACCACCCCGACGTCTGGCTGCTCCTCGCCGGCCGGGGGTGGACGCCGGAGGAGTTCGAGGGCTGGTTCGCGGACGCGACCCGCTCGGAGCTGCTCGGACCCCGCTAGCCCGGCGTCGGTGCCAGGGCGAGGGTCCGGCCGAGCCAGTCGACCGCGGCCGGGACGTGCGCCGGGTCGATGTGGTGCCCGGCGTCGGACTCGTGGTACTCGACGTCCAGCCCGCCGGCCTCCAGGAGCTCCTTCGCGCGGCGTGCGAAGCCGACCTCCATCACCGGATCGCGCCGGCCGTGCGCGATGAACGCGCGCACGTCGGGGCGCCCGGCGAGATCGGGCTGCCAGCCGTCGACGACGGGGACGAACCCGGAGAACGCGAGGATCCCCGCAGGGGCCGGGCGATCGGGTCCGAGGCCGAGCGCGTAGCTCATCACCGAGCCCATCGAGAAGCCGCCGAACACGGTGGCCTCCGGCCCGATCCCGGTCCGCTGCCAGAGCTCGTCGTGGAACGCGCCGAGCCTCGCGTAGGCGCTGCGGAACGTGTCCGGGTCGGGGTAGCCGACGCGCGGCACGACGTACCAGTGGTAGCCCGGGCCGCCGAGCGTCAGCGGCGCGCGTGGCGTGACCACGTGCAGCCGCCGGGCGGGGTCGAGGACGTCGGCGAGGCCGAGCAGGTCGCGCTCGTCCGATCCGCGTCCGTGATGGAGCACGAGCAGGCCGGCCGCGTTGCCGTCGGCCGGTCGCTCCAGGTAGGTCAGGTCGGTCATCGGGCGGCCTCCGCGCGCTGCGCGGTCCGGGGGTTGACGACGGGCTGCAGCAGCTTCTCGAGCTGCGGGCGCAGGTGCTCGTGCTGGCGCGGGAGGCGGAGTGCCTCGCCGAGGTGCTCCGGGTCCTCGTCGACGGCGAAGCCGGGCGAGGTCGTCGCGATCTCGAACAGGATGCCCTGCGGCTGGCGGAAGTAGATCGCGTCGAAGTAGTCGCGGTCGATGACCGGCGTCACCTGCATGCCGGCGGCCCTCGCGCGCTCCTGCCACGCGACGTGGTCGTCGTCGCGCGAGTGCCACGCGATGTGGTGGACGGTGCCGGAGCCCTGGATGCCCACCTCCGTCGCCGGGTCGTAGCCCCAGTGGAAGTGACGCTCCTCGCCCTGCAGGCGGTACTCGCCCTCGCCGGCCTCGGTGAACCCCAGCGTCTCGGTCAGCAGCGCCCGGTCCGCGGTCGGGGCCTGCGCGGCGAAGGCGCGGGCGCCCTCCACGCCGAGGATGGCGTGCTCGGCCGGGACCTCGGGGTGCACGGCGCGCAGCGGCGGGTTGCCGTCGTCGGCGACGACGAGCTCGAGGCCGAGGCCGTCGGGGTCGGCGAAGCGCAGCGTGCCGTCGCCGCGGACGCCCTCGTGTCCGGCGGCGGCGAGCCGCGCGGCCCAGAAGTCCAGCGCGGCCTCGGAGGCGACGCCGAGCTGGATCGTGTGGATCATCCCCGCGCCCGCGCGGCCGGGGCGCGCGCCCGCGAACTCGAACCAGGTGAGGATCGAGCCGGGCGAGCCGGCCTCGTCGCCGAAGTACAGGTGGTAGGCGTCGGGCGCGTCGAAGTTCACCGTCTTCTTCACGAGCCGCAGGCCGAGCGTGTCGGCGTAGAACGCGACGTTCCCCTGCGCGTCGCCGGTGATCATCGTGATGTGGTGCATGCCCTCGAGCTTCATGGCGATCCTCGGTCGAAGTGATTGCGAGCACAACTATATCAGATGATTGCGATCGCAACTACATGCCGCTCGCCGACGCGGAACTAGGATCGGAGGCATGGCCGACAACGCCGGCGGGGGCCTGGAGCAGCTCTACGACGAGCTGCGCACGGCGATCATCCAGGGCCGCATCCCTCCGGGCACCAGGATGTCGCAGGTCCAGCTGGCCGGCGAGCTCGGTGTGAGCCGCACGCCGCTGCGGGAGGCGATCCGCCTGCTGCAGCGCGAGGGCCTCATCGAGGCCGAGCGCAACCGCATGGTCACCGTGACCGGCCTGTCGGTCGACGACCTCGAGGCGATCTACGTCCTGCGGATCCTCAACGAGACGTTCGCGGCGTCGGTCACCGTCGCGGGGATGACCAACGAGGACGTCGCCGCGCTGGAGCGCCACCTGGAGCGCATGGACGCGTCGGCCGGCGAGGACATGGCGGTCTGGGGCGAGGCGCACCGCGCGTTCCACCGCGGTCTCATGGCCGGCGCCGGCGAGCGCCTGCGCCGCTTCACCGACGAGCTGTGGGATCACTCCGAGCGCTACCGCCAGCTCTACCTGCGCCAGCCGAGCATCTGGGAGACCGGTGCCTCCGAGCACGCCGCGATCCTCGACGCCTGCCGCGAGCGGGACCCCGACCTCGTGGCGTCCCGGCTCGCGCGCCACCTCGCCCGCCACGTCATCACGCTCATCCTCCTCATCGCGCCCGACCGCGAGCCCGCGCAGGTCCGGCGCGCGGTCCGCAGCGTCGTCCGCGGCGAGGAGCCCGACGCCGTGTTCCCCTCGGGCTAGGCCCCGACGAGCGCCGCGGCCTGCTCGAGGTCGTAGACGGCGTCCTCGTGCGGCAGCCGGCCGAGGCCGCAGCTGTTGGAGACGTCGACCGGACGCCCGACCAGCGCGTCGAGACGCGCCAGCAGCGCCCGCTGCTCCTCGAGGGTGCGGCGCTCGTGCACGAAGCCCGCGATGACGCGCGTGCCGCCCGCCAGCCGCAGCCGCCGCAGCGGCTCGTAGAACGCGTCCTCCCGCGGCGGCGGCTCCTCGCCCGCGGCGAAGGGCAGGTGCATGAACTCGAGCGGGTAGCCGTCCGGCCACTTCTCGGCGATCCGGTTGGCGACGAGCACCACGGGCTCGAGGTCGTCGAGCTGCACCACCGAGCGGTGGTGCATGTCGCCGAGGCAGAGGTGGATGCCGAACCGCGTGCCGGGCGGGCAGCGCCGCACGAGCCGTGCCATGGCCCGCGCGAAGTAGCCGGCCGCGGCCGGGCGCAGCCGCTCCGGCACCGCCGAGACGGGATACAGCTGCCAGGGGATCTCGAGCTGGAACACGACGTCGTCGCCGGCCCGTCGCCGGACGTCCGTGATCTCCCGGACGATCGCGTCGGTGAAGCTGCGCTTGCTGAGCACGACCTGCGGGCCGAAGCAGCACACGGCCATGTCGAAGTCCCCCGGCGCGCCGACCTGGAAGGCCTGCTCCGGGGTGCCGGCGCGGTCGCGCGCCTCGCGGAACGCCGGGTAGCCGGCCTCGAACGAGCTGAGGATCCCCGCGTCGATGAACTCCGGGCGCGGCCGCTTCCACGGGCGCTTGAGCTTCAGCCGGGGGATGTGGTCGAAGTCCGACCAGTTCCCGCCGCCCGCCGCCGGGTCGACGTGGCGGTCGTCGGCCGACGTGTCGTAGGTCCCGCCGTAGTCCTTCGCGACCGCCACGTCGGGGTGGCGGCGCATCATGTCGAAGACCGCGATGACCCACTTGCGGCGCTCGCCCGTCTCCCCGTCGGGCACGGAGCGCAGGTGCGGACCGACGGTCGAGTACGCGAGGTCGAGCGCCTCCTGCGGCGAGTCGCCGGGGAGTGCTCCGACGAGATGGGCCTTGCGGTCCGGCACGAGGTCCTCCTCCACGTGGCTGGTGCGTAGGAACTGTACACAGATTCCGGCGCTCCGGTGCGGACTGCACGCGACTGAGTTGGCTCGCGCGCAGCAATTCTGCATACAGTTTGGCCCACCATCGATCGAGGAGGCGTACCACCGTGAGCACCGAGATGCCGTGGAAGGAGCTCGTCGACTACTCCGAGACGCACGACCTGCTGGCCAAGCGGCTGTACGTCGTGTTCTCCGAGCCGACGGACGGGCTCGGGCCGGTCATGGACACGCTCGATCCGCACGTCGCGCACCAGACGCGCCTGGAGATGGACGGCACGATGTTCGCCGCCGGCCCGCTCGCCACCGACGACGAGCAGTCGTGGCGCGGCGAGGGCATGTTCGTCTATCGCGCAGGGTCGATGGAGGAGGCCCGCGGCTACGCGGAGTCCGACCCGATGCACCAGGCCGGCGCCCGCACGTTCCGGATCCGCCCGTGGCTCCTCAACGAGGGGACCTTCGGGCTCCAGGTCTTCTACTCAGGCGGGAAGCCGAAGGTGCTCTGACGGGAGCAGCACCTTCTCCCAGGCGTCGCCGAGCGCGCGCTGGTCCTCGTCGCCGAGGCGCTCGAGGAAGAACTCGCGCACGCCGGCGAGGTGCGTCCGCCGGGCGGCCTCGAGCTTCGCCGCGCCGGCCTCGGTGAGCTCCGCGTAGCTGCCGCGGCCGTCGTCGGCGCAGGTGTTGCGCCGCACGTACCCGAGTGCGACGAGCCGGTCGACGAGCCGCGTCAGGCCGCTGCGGCTGAGCAGCACGCGGTCGGCGATGTCGGCCATGCGGAGGCGGTGACCATCGGTGTCCGCGAGGAACATGAGGACCTCGTAGGCGGACACGGAGAGCCCGTGCTCCCGGTGCATCTGCGCATCGAGCTCACGCGTGACCGCGGCGTGGACCTGCAGCATCCCGCGCCAGGCGCGGAGCTCCTGCGGGTCGAGGGCGGCGGGCGTGGTGGGTGACGAGCGTGGCATCGACACCCACCACTGTAGCGATGGTTGCTGTCGCAACCATCGCCTCCGCCCAGGCCGGTCCTACTCGGCCTTGCCCTGCAACAGGGCGAACTTGTCCGTGTGGTCGTTCGTCCCGAGCACCGCAGCGGCCTGCGGGCCCGCGGCGAACACCGGCACCGCGGCGCCCGTGTGCTGCTGGCTCGGAGGCGCGGCGGCGGCCGGGTTGCCGCCCGCGGTGCCGTACGTCACGCGCATCGTCTGCCCGTCGACCGTCGTGAGGTTGTTCGAGTAGCCCGTCGGGTCGTCCTCGCCCTCGGAGTCCTCGGAGACGATCTGGCTCGTGTGCGAGTGGTCGGCCGTGACCACGACGAGCGTGTCCGGGTGGCTGGCCTGGTAGTCCATGGCGACGCCGATCGCGTCGTCGAACGCGACCGTCTCACCGATCTGGGCGCACGCGTTGGCCGCGTGGTCCTGCTTGTCGATCGAGGCGCCCTCGACCTGCAGGAAGAAGCCCTTGTCGGACCCGTCGAGCAGCTCGAGCGCCTTCGACGTCATCGCCGAGAGGCTGGGCTCGTTCGCCGGCCGGTGGCCGGTCTCGCACGTCTGGGCAGGCGTGCCCGCGCCGAGCGTGGCCTGCGGGCCGTTCCACTCGGTGGTCATGTTGCTCGCGTTGAAGAGCCCGAGCAGCGGCTTGGAGCCGTCGGCCGCCGCGAGCGCCGTGGCGTCCTCGACGACGTCGTAGCCCAGCCCCTTCGCGTAGTCGACGACGGTCGGGCCGGCGTCGGTCTTCTGCTCGAAGCGCCCGAGGCCGCCGCCGAGCGTGACGTCGGCCTTGTGGTCGACCATCTGCTCGGCGATCGAGCCGAGGCCGCCTGCGGCCTTCGTCTCGGTCTTGCAGTCCTCGGCCGTGTCCTCCGGGCCCTGGCAGCCGCGCAGCGACATGTGCGATGCGAGGACTGCAGGCGTCGCGTCGGTGATCTCCGCCGTCGAGACGTTGCCGGTCTTCTTGCCCGCCTTCTGGGCGAGCTCGAGGACGGTCGGGAGGTTCTCACCGGGCACGTCGATCGCCGTGCTCGGCCCCTGGGAGATCCGCTCGTCGATGGTCTTCTGGCCCGTCGCCCACATCGTGCCGGTGGACGCGGAGTCGGGGTCGTAGTCGGGGAGGTGGTCCGGGCCGGCGCCCGGCTTGACCGACCACGTCGTGTCGAAGCCGGTGAACGGGAGGCGGTCGATGTTCATGCGGCCGCCCGCGCCGTACTGGTAGTAGCGCGCCGCCGTGACCTCGGAGACGCCCATGCCGTCGCCGAGCAGGTAGATGACGTTCTTCGGCGCCTTCGTGCTGAGGTTCGCCTTGACGCCCTTCGTGGCGTCGTGCTTTCCGCCTATGGCGAGCGATGCCCCGCCGAGGCCGAGGACGATGGCCGCCCCCACGCCGCCGATGGCGAGCGGGAGCCGCCGGGTGCCCTTGGACAAGTGGACCCTCCGTGTGTCGGTTTGGCTGAGGGACCTCAGGCTCCCGGTCGGGCTGCCGGGTGGTGTGAGCGTCTGGTGAATGCGCGGCGGCTAGGGGCGACGTCGGACGCGCAGCGCGGGAAGCACGCTTGATATACCCGTTGCTCCCCGACCGCGAGAGGTCTCCATGCCCCACATCGCGTCCACAGGAGTGGAAGCAGGCCCGTCGTCGCAGATCCTCGACCACCGGCCCGAGATCCGGGCGGCCTGGGACGCGCTCGACGACGCGCTGCTGGGCGCCGGGGTCGACGCTCCCGGTGTCGCTGAAGGAGAACGTGCGCCGCGCGGTCGCGACGGACCTCGGCTGCCGCTACTGCTCCTCGTTCGGGGCGCCCCCGACCGAGCCGGCCGACATCCAGGAATCGCTGGCGATCGCGTTCGCGGAGCTCGCGGCCGAGGACCATCGCTCGATCGGCGCGGCGACGTTCGAGACGCTGCGCGAGGAGTTCACCGAGGCGCAGATCGTCGAGCTGTGCGCCTGGGTCTGCTTCAAGATCGGCTCGAACATGATGGGCGCGATCTTCGGGCTGGACCCGTCGACGGAGGAGGAACGGCGCGACTACGAGGCGATGCTCGCCGAGCGCGCCGTGGCGCGGGCCTGACGCCGGCATGGAGGAGAGCTCCACCACCCGCCGCCTGCGCGCCGACCTGCGCGCGGGCGCGGATCGCGCCGCCGCGCGCTCGCACTTCCGCGCCATGGGCATCGACCCGGAGCGCCTCGACGGGCCGATCGTCGGCATCGCGTCGACCTGGACGGGCACGATGCCGTGCAACCTCAACCACCGGCGCCTGGCCGACGGCGTGTCGGCCGCGGTGGAGGAGGCCGGTGGCGTGCCGCTCGTGTTCAACACGATCGCCGTCTCCGACAACCAGACGCAGGGCACGCCGGGGATGCGGGCGTCGCTCGTCTCGCGCGAGGTCATCGCGGACTCGATCGAGCTCATGACCCACGCGCACGACTTCGACGCGCTCGTCTGCCTCGTCGGCTGCGACAAGACCGTCCCGGCCGCGCTCATGGCGCTGGCGCGGGTGGACCGCCCGGCCGTCGTGCTGTCCGGCGGGCCGATGCTCGCCGGCCGCTGGCAGGGTCGCGAGATCACCATCCAGGACGTGTGGGAGGCGGTCGGCGCGCACGGCCGCGGGCGGATGTCGCGCTCGGACCTCGACACGATCGAGCGCGCCGCGTGCCCCGGCCCCGGCTACTGCGCGGGCAACTTCACCGCGAACTCGATGGCCATCGCCGTCGACATGCTCGGTCTCGGCTTCGTCGGCGACGGCCTCATCCCCGCCGCCTACGAGGACGAGAAGGACGCGGCCGCGGCGCGCGCCGGGACCCTGGCCGTGTCGCTGGCGGAGCGGGGTGTCACCGCGCGCGGCTTCCTCGACCGGCGGGCGCTGGAGAACGCGATGGCGGGCATCGTCGCCAGCGGCGGCTCGACGAACAGCTTCCTGCACCTCCTGGCGATCGCGCGGGAGGGCGGCGTGGAGCTGACGCTCGACGACCTCGCGGCCATCAGCGCGCGGACGCCGGTCCTCGCCGACCTGCTGCCGGGCGGCGCGTGGGCCGCGGAGGACCTGCACCGGGCGGGTGGGACCGCGACGCTCATCCGCGAGCTCATCCGCGGCGGCCACGTCGACGGGGACGCGCCGACGGTCGACGGGCGCACCCTCGCCGAGGCGACGGCGCAGGCGGCCGAGCCCGACGGCGAGATCATCGGCTCCTTCAAGCCGCGCGGCTCGCTCTACGCGCTGCGCGGCAGCCTCGCGCCGGACGGGGCCGTCCTCAAGCAGGCGGGGACGCAGCGGCGCTCCCACACGGGGCCGGCGCGGGTGTTCGACGACGAGCAGGCGTGCTCGGACGCGGTGCGATCGGGCGTCGTGCAGGAGGGCGAGGTGATCGTGCTGCGCTACGAGGGCCCGTCGGGCGGCCCGGGCATGCGCGAGATGCTCAGCGTCACGTCGTCGGTCGTCGGCGCCGGGCTGGGCGAGTCGGTCGCGCTCGTGACCGACGGGCGCTTCTCGGGCGCGACGCGCGGGCTCATGGTCGGGCACGTCGCCCCGGAGGCCGCGCGGGGCGGACCCATCGCGGCGGTCCGGGACGGCGACATGGTGACGATCGACCTCGACGCCGGCCGGCTCGACGTCGACGTCGACCCGGCGGAGCTCGAGCGGCGCATGGCCGGCTGGAGCCCGCCGGCGCCGCGCTACACCGGCGGCGTCTTCGCGCGCTACGCCGCGTCGGTCGGCTCGGCGTCCGACGGCGCCGTGCTCACCTGAACGCGGCGATCGCCTGGGCGACGCCCTCCGCGAACGGCCTGGAGGTCGGTCCGCCGACGAGCTCCTCGAACGACGTCGAGTCGACCGACGGCGGGAACGGCAGCGGGTCGCCCTCGGTGGTGATCCGGCCGGCCGCCTCGGGCGCCGCGGCCTCGATCGCCGCGATGACCTCCTCGACCGTCACGACCGGCCCGTCGAGGTTGTGCACCGAGGCGCCCTTCGCGCCGGCCTCGCTCGCGCGGACGAACGCCTCGCCGGCGTCCGCCGAGTACTGGAACTGCAGCGCGCCGCCGAACGGGATCGTGAACGCCTCGCCCTTCGCGGCGGCGACCATCGCCGCCGTCGGCGCGGACGTCAGGCCCTGGTCGCGCCCGGGGCCGTAGACCGTGTGGGGTCGCAGCCCGACCGACGAGACCCCGTAGTCCTCGAAGTAGCGACGGGCGGTGCCCTCGTTCGCGAGCTTGAAGACGCCGTAGAGCGTGCCCGGGTACTCGCCGGCCTCCGTGGGCAGGGCGGCGATCGACGACGCGTAGACCACGGGCGCCATCCCGTCGCCGCGCCGGCGCACCGCCTCGAGGACGTTGACGGTGCCCGTGACGTTCACCTTCGCGCCCGCGACCGGGTCCTCGCGGACGAACGGGACCTGCAGCGCCGCGAGATGCACGACGCCGGTGATGTCGTGCTCGTCGATCACGCCATAGAGCTGCTCCAGATCCGTCACGTCCCCCTGGACGCGTGTGAGCCCGGCCAGCTCGTCGTCGCTCACCGCGAGCCGCAACCGGTGGTCGCTGCCGCCGAGGTCGAATGTGACGACGTCGTGCCCGCGGTCCAGCAGCGCGCGGACCGTCCACGCACCGATCGCCCCGAGCGCGCCGGTGACCAGGTATCTCATGCTCTCCCCTCCAGCTTCAGCGTCGCCTTGACGCCCCGGTACGCGAAGGCGTCAGCGTACGCGTCGAGCGGCACGCGCAGCCCGACGAACGCCTCGAGCGCCTCCGGCCAGCGGGCGCGCGCGGCGTCCAGATGGGCGACCGCCGCCGACCAGTCGATCCGGTTGGCGTTGACGCTGCCGAAGAGCGCTCGGTTCTCGAGGATCGCGTCGACGCCGAGGACGCGCCCGTCGATCGACACGTCGCGCGGGCGCCCGTCGATGCCGAGCAGGCAGGCGACGCCGTTGCGGCGCAGGAGCGTGAGCGTGTCGAGCATGATCTGCGCGTCGCCCGCGGCCTCGACCACCACGTCGAAGCCGCCCACCTCGCCCGCGAGGTCGCGCAGCGGTGCGTCGTCCGTGGCGACGAAGCGCGCGCCGCACGCTTGCACGAGACGCTCCTTGAGCCCGTCGGGCGCACGGTCCGCGGCCCACACGTCGAGGCCTTCCATGCGCAGGAGGTACGTCGCGAGCATGCCGATCGCGCCCGTGCCGACGACGAGTGCGCGCCGCGGGCCCCACGGCTGGCGGCCGCCGATCGCCCGGACGTGGCGCAGCGCGCGCTCGCAGACGGACGCCGGCTCGGAGAGCACGCCGAGCCGCCCGAGCGTCCGCGGGACGGGGACGAGGTGCTCCGGCGCCTCCGCGACGAGCTCCGCGGCGAACCCGTGCAGGCGCGTGATCCCACGCTCGAGGTAGTCCCCGGTGTCGCAGGAGTCGGGCGCGCCCTGCGCGCACGGGATGCAATGGCCGCAGGAGCGGCGGACGGTGGCGGTGACGAGGTCGCCGCGCGCGAAGTCCCCCGCGTCGCGCTCGACCCGGCCGAGCAGCTCGTGGCCCAGCACGAGCCGGTCCTCGCCGTCGGGCGCGACGCCGAACAGGCCCTCGGAGATCTCGCGGTCGGTGCCGCAGACCCCGATCTCGAGCGGGCGCACGAGCACCGTCCCCGGCGCCGCGGTGGGCGCCGGCACGTCGGCCACCTGGGTGGCGTCTGCGCGGCCGGGGAACGTGACGAGACCCTGCATCGCGTCATCCTCGCTGATGAGGGCGACCCTTCGCCAAACCGTGGGGGTTCCCCCGATGTGGCGGGTGCCGCGCCGGACGTACGGTCGCGACGACAACCCCCACCGGAGGCGCACCATGATCGCCGCCCGTCGTCGCACCGCCCTCCTCGCCGCCGCTGCCGTCGCCGCGGCCGCGGCCCTCCCCAGCTCCGCCCTCGCCGGCACGTACGGTGCCCAGCGCAGCTCGGACGACGTCCTCACCGCCGATGACCTCTGCGCCGTCCGCGCCGCGCTCGGCAGCGGCGATCCCCGGCGCGAGCGGGCGGCGCGGGACGTCCTTGCCGGGTCCGCGGGCGTCCTCGCCCTTGCGGACCCGTGGATCCTCCACCACCACGGCCTGAACACCGCTCGCGGCTGCGCGGCGCCGGAGGCGTGAACGGCGCGCCGGAGGTCTTGGCCGCCGGAGGTCGCGCTGACTAGCCTCTGCGGACCATGGTTCGGCCGTCGGCGCGTCACGAGCACACCGCCTCGGTGTACGAGACGGCCGCGGCGCGCCACGAGAAGTCCGCGCAGCACTTCGACGCGAAGGGCGATGCCGAGCGCGCAGAGCTCGAGCGCCGCAGCGCGGCCCTCGCGCGTCAGGGCGCCGCGCTCGCGCGGGAGCGCGCGAGCCTGCAGCAGGAGCGCGCGCGGCTGCGTGCCCGCGACCGTCTCACGCGTGGCCGCGAGGACCGCTCGGAGGAGCGCGAGCGGGTCGCCGACGCCCGCGACCGGATCGCCGACCAGCGCGAGGTCGACGCCGATGAGCGCGAGGTGCTCGCCGACGTCCGGGAGGGCAGCACGGCCGAGCGCGAGGTCCGGCGGCTGGAACGCGAGGCCCAGGCCCGCGAGCGCGCGGCAGCGCACGCCCGTCGCGAGCAGGCCGAGCTGCGCAGGGAGGTCGCGGCGAGCGAGGGGCTTGCCGGCGACGACATCGGGTCCGGCGACGAGCGCTGACGGACGGGTCAGGTGGCGCGTGACAGCGCGTCGAATCGGTCCGGCGACGCGTCGGTGGCCTGCGGCACGCACGGGATCTCGACGTGCACCCGCGTGCCGCCGCCCGATGGGCTGTCGATCGCGATCGTGCCGTCGAGCGCGGCGACGCGGTCGGCGAGACCGCTGAGGCCCGACCCGCGGCTCGCGTCGGCGCCGCCGACGCCGTCGTCGGCGATCTCGATGCGCACGACGCCGTCGGCCTGGCGGACGGAGACCCTCGCGGCGGACGCCTGCGCGTACTTCGCCACGTTCGTCAGCGCCTCGGAGACGACGAAGTACGCCGCGATCTCGACGGGCGGCGGCAGGCGCTCCTCGTCGGCCTCGACCGTCACCGGCACCGGCGCGCGGGAGGCGAGTGCCGTGATCGCCGGTTCCAGACCACGATCGATGAGCACCGCCGGATGGATGCCGCGGGCGAGCTCGCGCAGCTCGGCCAGCCCCGTCCGCAGCTCCGACTGCGCGCGGTCGAGCATCGCGGCCGCCTCGGCGTCGTCCTCGACCATGAGCCGGACCCTGCCGAGCAGCAGGTTCACGCTGACCAGACGCGACTGCGCGCCGTCGTGCAGGTCGCGCTCCAGGCGCCGGCGCTCGGCGTCGCCCGCGTTCACCAGCCGGACGCGCGACGCGCGCAGCTCCTGCAGGCGCGTCATGAGCTCGGCATCGAGCCGCGTGACGTGGCTCTGCAGCAGGCCACCGAGGAACGCGATCGGCAGCAGCGCGGTCACCCCGAACGCGACCCACCAGAACACGGGCGTGTCCGCGGCGGTCCCGGCGGTCACGACGAGGAACGCGACCAGCCCGCACACGTACACGGGCGTGAGCGGGACGCGGTCGATCCGGTCGGCGTGCCGCCAGCGCCGCCACAGGCGCACGACGACGACGAGCAGGAGCACGAGGTAGAGCGCCGTCTGGATCATCGTCAGCGCATTGGCAGACGTCTGCGTTGCGTCTCGACCAGCCAGAGATTCTGGGGCAGTCGTCGCACGCGAGCTCCTCCGGCCCCGAGAAGAACAACGCAGGGATCGCGCCCAGCGTGAACAGCCCGTAGCCGGCGAGCACGATCTTGCGGTCGGTTCCCGGTGGGAGACGGCCCGTCGGGAAGCTCACGAGGAGGTGCAGGAACACGCCGCCCCACAGCCCGCCGGCGACGAGCCCCAACGAGAAGGCGAGCGCCGAGTTCGCGAGCGAGATCGCCGCGACGCACCAGGCGAAGCCGAGGGCGACCATGAGCAGGCCGACGCGGCTGGCGGGCCGTCGGTGCGTGGCGTAGAGACCGGTCCCGACGAAGCTCCAGACCACGATGGGCCCGAGGACCGCCCACGCGAGGTCCGCGTCCTCCCGGTCGCTCGTGAGCAGGACCACGACCACGCCGGCGCTGCACAGGGCGGCTGCGAGAAGGACTGCGCGCCGGCGCCCGACGGTCATCGCGCGAATGTGCCACAGCCGACCCTCAGGATGCAACCTCGGCGCCGGCACGACGAGGGGCCGCACATGGCGGCCCCTCGACGGTCACAGAGTGTTCGGGCGCGGTGTCAGTCGCAGCGTAGAGGCGGTACGGTCGGGATGTGAAGCAGGAGGTCCGCTTCTGCACCGCATCGGACGGCGTCCGTCTCGGGTACGCGGTGCACGGACGCGGCCCGCCGCTCGTGCGCGTCGCGACGTGGCTCACGCATCTGGGCAGCGACTGGGAGAGCCCGGTGTGGAGCCACTGGCTCGCGCGCCTCGGCGAGCGCAACACCGTCGTGCGCTACGACGAGCGGGGATGCGGTCTGTCCGCTGCCGGCGTGGGGAGGCCGTCGCTCGAGACGTGGGTCGGGGACCTCGAGGCGGTCGTCGACGCCAGCGGCGTCGACCGCTTCGCACTGCTGGGCATCTCGCAGGGCGCCGCCATCGCGGTCGCCTACACGGTGCGCCATCCGGAGCGCGTCACCGACCTGGTCCTCTACGGCGGCTACGCGCGCGGCCGCAAGCTCCGTGGCGGGGTCGCCGAGGAGCGCGCGCTCCTCGCGTCGATCCAGGCCGGCTGGGACGCGCCGGAACCCACGTTCCGCCGCACGTTCAGCATGCTGTTCCTCCCTCACGGCACGCCGGAGCAGATGCAGTGGTTCGAGGATCAGCTGCGCTCGACCACCTCGCCGGAGAACGCCGCGTTGCTGATCGACGTGCGCGGCGACCTGGATGTCACCGCGCTCGCGCCGCAGGTCCGCGCCCGCACGCTCGTGCTGCACTGTCGCGGCGACCGGGTCGTCCCGGTCGAGGAGGGGCTCCTGCTCGCCTCGCTCGTCCCGGGCGCGAGGCTGACGCTGCTGGACTCGCCCAATCACATCCTCCTCGGCGACGAGCCGGCGTGGGAGGAGTGCGTCGCGGAGCTGCACGGCTTCCTCGGGCCCCGCGCCGCCGCAGGCTCGCACATGGGCGTGGAGCAGCTCAGCCCGCGTGAGCTCGAGGTCCTCGAGCTCGTCGCCGCGGGGCTGACGAACGCCGCGGTCGCCGAGCGGTTGTGTCTCAGCGTTCGGACGGTCGAACGCCACCTGGCGAACATCTACGCGAAGCTCAGGGTGTCGGGGAAGGCCGGGCGCGCCGCGGCGGCCGCGCGCTTCGCCGAGTACGACACGGTCGGGCACGGCTGACGCGCCGGGGTCGCTGCGTGTTGCCCGTCACCGTGCGGGCGCACAGATGCGTGTACGCACCGATGCGCGGTCGCGGGGTCGGCCATAGCGTCGCGCCCAGCGACAAACGAGCAGGAGGGAGGCACCATGACCACCGATCTCGCCACGGTGCCGGAGGCGCTTCGTCCCGTCGAGCCGATCGCCGCGCACATGGTCGCGAGCACCGACGGAACCCGGCTGCACGTCCGCGAATGGGGCCGCCGGGACGCTCAGCCGATCGTCTTCGTCCACGGCTGGTCGCAGTGCGACCTGTGCTGGGCGCATCAGGTGCGCGGAGCGCTCGCGGAGCGCTTCCACCTCATCACGTTCGACCTGCGCGGACACGGCCGGTCCGACGCGCCGACCGAGGCCGGGCGGTACTCCGACGACCGCGTGTGGGCCGACGACCTGGCGGCGGTCCTCGAGGCGGTCTCGGCGCGGCGTCCGGTGCTCGTGGGCTGGTCGTACGGCGCGTTCGTCATCGCCGACTACCTGCGTGCGTACGGCGAGGAGGGGATCGGCGCGATCGCCCTCGTCGGGGCCTCCATGCGCCTGACGCCGCCCTACGAGGGCATCGGGCCGGGACTGCTCGAGAACGTCATGGACATGTGCGGCGCCGACCTGCTCGCGAACATCGAGGCCACGCGCCGCTTCCTCGCCGCGTGTACCCGGCGTCCGCGGACGCGCGCCGAGACGGAGACCGCGCTCGCCTGGAACATGACCGTGCCCGCGGAGGTCCGCGAAGCGCTGCGCGCCCGTGAGCTCGATGTCATGGACGTGTACGCCGCGACCATCGTCCCCATGCTCGTCAGCCACGGTCGCGACGACGCGATCGTGCTCCCGGTCATGGCGCAGGAGCTGCTCGAACGCTGCCCGGCCGCCACGGCGTCGTGGTACGACGGGGTGGGACACGCGCCGTTCTGGGAGGCGGCCGACCGCTTCGACTCCGAGCTGGCGGCACTCGCCGAGCGCGCGTCACGCCCGTGACGTGAGAAGGGCCGCCTCTCGGCGGCCCTTCGTCACTCCGTGCGGCGAGCGGCAGTCAGCTCAGCCGCAGCCGGTGTTGTTGCCGCAGCTGCTGCACGTGTAGCACGACCCCGTCCGCTGCATCATCCCGCCGCACTGGTTGCAGGCGGGCCCGAGGTCCAGCCCCATCATCCGGGCCGGGTGCACGGGGGGAGCGTCGGTCAGAGCGTCGGCGGCCGCGCGCGTCTGCCCTGGCTGGGAGCCGGCGACCGTCGGGATCCCGGCCGACGAGCCCGGGACCGCCGGGTCGGCGGGCTTCGTCGGCGCGTGGGCGCCGCCGTTGCCGTTCCCGTTCGTCGGGCCCGCGGTGTCCGACGACGCGGACGTGGCGGCCTCCTCCGCCGCCTTCCGCGCCCGGACCTCCTTCGTGAGGATGCCGAGCTCCTCCTGGGTGTCGACGTCCAGGAACCGGGACGCGAGCCACCGCATGATGTAGTCGGGCATCGACTTCGCGAACGGGATCTCGGGGTTCTGCGTGATCCCCTCGGGCTCGAAGCGCATGTAGGAGAACTTCTGCACGAGCGTCTCCAGCGGCACGCCGTACTGCAGCGAGATGGAGATCGCCGTCGCGAAGGAGTTCATCATCCCTCGCAGCGTCGAGCCCTCCTTGCCGATGTCGGTGAGGAAGATCTCGCCGACGGTGCCGTCCTCGTACATCCCGGCGGTGATGTAGCCCTCGTGGCCGCCGATCGAGAACTTGTGCGTGAGCGACTGGCGCTCGCGCGGCATCCGCTTGCGGGCGGGCCCCGCCTCCGCCGCGACCTGCGCCGTGGCGTTCGCCGTCGCCAGCGCGGTCGCCTCGTTGACGGCCTCGTCCAGCTCCGCCTGCGTGAAGATCGCGCCCGGCTTGACCGGCGCAGCGTCCTGGGCGTCGGTGCGCAGCGCCTGCGCCGTCTTGGACCCGTCGCGGTAGATCGCCAGCGCCTTGACGCCCAGCCGCCACGCCTCGGTGTACGCGTCGGCGATGTCGTCGACCGTCACGTCGCTGGGCATGTTGACCGTCTTGGAGATCGCGCCCGACAGGAACGGCTGGACCGCGCCCATCATCTTGATGTGGCCGAGGTGCGAGATCGCGCGCTGACCGACCGCGACGTCGAAGACCGGCAGGTGCTCGGGCTTGAGGTGCGGCGCCTCGACGATCGAGTTCGTGGCGTTGATGTGCGCCTCGATCTCCGCGATCTGCTCACCCGGGTAGCCCAGCGTGTCCAGCGCGAGCGGCACCGTGCGGTTGACGATCGTCATGTTCCCGCCGCCGACGAGCTCCTTGAACTTGACGAGCGAGAAGTCCGGCTCGATGCCGGTGGTGTCGCAGTCCATGAGGAAGGAGATCGTCCCGGTCGGCGCGAGGACCGTCGCCTGCGCGTTGCGGTAGCCGTGCTGCTCGCCGATCGTGACTGCGTCCTCCCACGAGGTGCGCGCCGCCTCGAGCAGCGGTGCGTCCTCGAGCGTGGAGTCCGGGATCGCGTAGGACGCGTCGCGGTGCATCCGCATGACCGCGTTGTGCGGCTCGCGGTTCTCCTCGTAGCGCTCGTACGGGCCCAGCGCGGCGGCGATGCGCGCCGACTGCGCGTACGCCCGGCCGGTCATGAGCGCCGTGATGGCCGCCGCCGTGCCGCGACCCGCGTCGGAGTCGTAGGGCATGCCGTTGGACATCAGGAAGGCGCCGAGGTTCGCGTAGCCCAGGCCGAGCTGGCGGAACGCGCGGGCGTTGATCCCGATCTCCTCGGTGGGGTAGCTCGACGGGCCGACGATGATCTCCTGCGCGAGCAGGACGATGTCGACGGCGTGCTCGAACGTCCCGACGTCGAACGTGCCGTCCGCCCGGCGGAACTTCATGAGGTTCAGCGACGCGAGGTTGCAGGCCGAGTCGTCGACGTGCATGTACTCCGAGCACGGGTTCGACGCGTTGATGCGACCCGACGCCGGCGACGTGTGCCACTGGTTGATCGTCGTGTCGTACTGGACGCCCGGGTCGGCGCAGCGCCACGCGGCCTCGGCGATCTCGCGCATGAGCTCGCGCGCCTGGACCGTCTTGACCGGGGTGCCGTCGACGCGGCCGGTGAGCTCCCACTCCTCGTCGTTCTCGACGGCGTGCATGAAGGCGTCGGTCACGCGGACGGAGTTGTTGGCGTTCTGGTACTGGATCGACGTGAAGCCCTCACCGTCGATGGACATGTCGAAGCCCGCGCGCGCGAGTGCCTCGGCCTTGTCCTCCTCCTTGGCCTTGCACCAGATGAAGTGCTGGATGTCCGGATGGTCGACGTCGAGCACGACCATCTTCGCCGCGCGCCGCGTCTTGCCGCCGGACTTGATCGTGCCGGCCCAGGAGTCGGCGCCGCGCATGAAGGACACGGGGCCGGAGGCGGTGCCGCCCTTGCTCAGCGGCTCCTCGGAACCACGGATCCGGGACAGGTTGATGCCCGAGCCCGAGCCACCGCGGAAGATCTTGCCCTCCTTGGTGTTCCAGGCCAGGATCGAGTCCATGTCGTCCTGCACCGACAGGATGAAGCAGGCCGAGCACTGCGGCTGCTCCTCGAAGCCGACGTTGAACCAGACCGGCGAGTTGAAGGCCGCGTACTGGTGGAGCAGGATGTACGTGAGCTCCGCCTCGAAGGCGTCGCCGTCGTCGGACGTCGCGAAGTAGCCGCGGCCGCGGCCCCAGTCGGCGATCGTGCCGGCGACGCGGCTGATCATCTGCTTGACCGAGCGCTCGCGCGTGGGCGAGTCGAGCTGGCCGCGGAAGTACTTCTGGGAGACGATGTTCGTCGAGTTCTGCGACCAGGTCGCGGGGAACTCGACCCCCTCCTGGCGGAAGGAGCCGACCGCCGCCGTCCGCGTTTCCCACTCGACCGTGTCGAACGGGTGCACGCCGGGCTGGGTGAAGCGGCGCTGGATGCGCATCGCCTCTCCGGAGACGACACCGTCGGTGGTGAGGGGAGACTGCGTCGGAGGCGTCATGCTGCTCCTTCAGGATACCGGGGTCTGCCGGTCAAACGGGGGTGTGGGATGTGCCCACGGTGCCGCGTGATTCGCGCACGTTGCGGGGCTTTTCGCGCTTCCCGGGCTGGGCCCCGAGATCACACGCCCGGTGGGAGTGCCACCGGGCGGAGGATGCTTGCGCGAGGGTCGGACGGAACCGGCCCGGTCAGGCCCCCACGAGCTGCTCCGACAGCTCCCGCAGACGCCGCTGGGCGTCCGGGTCGTACGCCTGGTCCATCGCCCGCGCGGCGTCCTGGACGTTGAAGTACACGCCCGACACGCCCTCGAGCTCCGGATCGGCCACGAGGCGCACGGTGGCGTCGATGCCCTCCTGCACCGTGCTGCGCGGATCCATGCCCGGCCCGAGGATCTTCGTCGGCATGAACGTCGACGGGTGCAGTGCCGTGACCGCGACGTCGCCGTCGAGCCGCGCCGCCATCTCCATCGTCTGGTTGATCTGCGCGAGCTTCGCCTGGCAGTACGCGCGCCCGGCGTCGTAGCCCTGGTCCATCATCGGGTCGTCGAAGTCGATCGGCGCCTGGCCGGCCGAGGCGACGAACACGATGCGCGAGGGCGCCGAGGCCTGGATGAGCGGCAGCAGCTCGCGCGTGAGCAGGTAGCCGGCGAGGTAGTCGACCTGGAGGACGAGCTCGACCCCGTCCTGGCTGAACTCGCGCTCGGGCAGGAAGCCGATGCCGGCGTTGTTGACGAGCGCGTCGAGGCGCTCCTCGTTCGCCGCGACCTCGGCGGCCATGGCCCGGACCTCGGCGAGCGACGCGAAGTCGGCGCGGTACGTGCGGAGCTTCTCGGAGCCGGTCTCGTCGCGCAGCTCCGCGAGCGTCCGCTCCAGGCGCTCCGGGCTGCGGCCGTGGAGGAGGACGGTCGCGCCGCGGGAGGCGAGGTCGGCCGCGACGCCGCGGCCGAGGCCGTCGGTCGCGCCGGTGACGAGGATGACCTGCTCGGAGATCTCGCGCATGCCGCGACGCTAGCGCTAGCGCCCGAAGCGCATCCAGTCCGCGAAGTCCGCCCACGCGCCGGATGCGCGCCAGCCGAACTCCGCGAGGCTGTGCCGCACGCGCGGCCACCAGGGCGGCTCGAGGCCCTGCCACCAGGCGATCGCCCAGGCCAGGGCGAGCAGGACGACCAGCGCGACGAGCACGACGAGCGCGACGAGGCCCTTGGGCGCGCCGCCGTCGGAGGCCTCCGGGGCGGGCGCGGGCGTCGTGGCCGGCGCCGGCTGGGCGGCGGTCGGCGGCGGTGTCGTCGCAGCGGGCGGGGGGACGGCGGCCGTGGTCGGCGGCGGCGTCGTGGACGTCGGCGCGGGCGTGGTCGCGGTGGCGGGTGGAGCGGGGGCGGTCGCGGTCGGGTCCGGCGTCGTCGCCGCCGGGGCGGGGGCCGTGTCCGTCGGTGCGGGCGCGATCGTCGTCGGCGTGCCCGGATCGACGGCCTGCGCAGGTGCGAGCGCGGGCACGACGAGCGCGGCGAACGCCGCGGCGAGCAGCCAGGGGAGGAGGCGTCGCATCGCGGGCGGCCACGCTAGCAGCGGGCCCGATCCCTAGCGGACGGGCACCCAGTGGATCCCGGCGCCGATCCCGGCGCTCTGGGCCTGGCCGACCGCGGCCCGGCCTGCGTCGCCGACCCCGGCGACCGCGGCGAAGTCGCCGGCCGCCAGCGCGGCGGCCTGCGCCTGCGCGTCCATCGCGCCGCCGGTGCGGCGGATCGTGGCCTCGGCGCCGGGTGCTCCGGCTGCGTCGCGCGCGGCGGCCGCGGCACGCTCGATCTCGGACGCGGGGGTGCCGACCGTCGCGACGACGGCGATGCGGGGGGCGTCCGTCGTCTGCGGACCGGCGTCTCCGGCCGCGAGCGCCCCTGAGGCGAGGCCTGCCGCGAGCGCGACGGCCACGCCGGCCGACGCGAGTCGCCGGCCTCGGTAGCTCTTCATGCTTGTCATACGTAACACGGTACTACGTAGTACAAGGTTCGTGAAGTCGGAAGCTGATTGCATGGGCGGAATCGCCGGTTCCCAGTCACGCACCCGGGCGAGCGTCACGAGCGTCGACGTCGCCCGTCGCGCGGGCGTGTCGCAGACGACGGTCTCGCTCGTGCTGTCCGGCAAGGCGGCCGGCCGCATCTCCGACGCGACGGCCGAGGCGGTCCAGCGCGCCGCCCGCGAGCTCGGCTACCGGCCCCACGCGGCCGCCCGCGCGCTGCGCTCCGGCGTCTCGGCGACCGTGGGCCTGGTCGTCGCGGACGTCACCCATCCGTTCTTCGGTCTCACGCTGCGCGGCGCGCACAACGCCGCCCGCGAGGCGGGCCACGTCGTCGTCCTCATCGACGACGACTACGGCACCCGGGGCGAGACGGCGATCGAGACCCTCCAGCACGGCGCGATCGACGGGTTCGTCTTCTTCGCCGCGGATCCCCCTGCGTCGCTGCGCGACCCGGGCGCCCCGCCGGTCGTGGTCGTCGAGTCCGAGGCCCTCGGCCTCCCCAACGTGCGCCTCGACGTCGAGGCGGGCACCGACGAGGCGCTCGCACACCTGCACGAGCTCGGGCACCGCCGGATCGGGCTGCTGCGCTCGGCGGTCCGCGGCGAGACGTTCGACCGACGCCACGTCCGCTGGCGCGACCACCTGCGCGCGAACGGCGAGGACCCCGACGAGCAGGTCGTCGTGGACACGCAGTTCACGGCCAAGGCCACGATCGACGCCGCACGCGAGTGGCTGGCGCGCCGCGGCGACACCACCGCCGTCCTCTGCGACGACGACGTCATCGCGGCCGGCATGCTCGCGGCCGCGCAGGCCGAGGGGGTGGACGTCCCCGGCGAGCTGTCCGTCGTCGGGTTCGACAACCTCGACCTCACGCGCCTGACGTTCCCGGCGCTCACCACCGTCGCGACCGACCCGGAGGGCCTGGGTGCCGCCGCGTTCGAGCTGCTCCACGCGCGGCTGCAGGGCAAGCGGCCGCGCAACCGGGTCCTGCCCGTGCAGCTCGTGGTCCGCGACTCGACCGGGCCGGCCCGCCGCTAGACCAGCAGGTCCTCGAGCGCCGCGAGCGCCGCCGCGAGCACCTCGGGCTCGGCCCCGCCGGCATCGATCACACGGATGCGCTCGGGCTCCTCGCGCGCGAGGTCCTCGTAGGCCGCGGCGACCCGCGCGAAGAAGGCGGCGTCCTCCGCCTCGAGGCGGTCGGGCTCCTCGCCGCGTCCCGCGAGCCGCGCGCGACCGGCCGCCGGATCGAGGGCGAGCAGGAGCGTCCGGTCCGGGACGAGTCCGCCGGTGGCGAAGAGGTTGAGCTCGCGCACGCGGTCCACGCCGAGCCCCCGCGCGGCGCCCTGGTAGGCGAGCGAGGAGTCGACGAAGCGGTCGAGCAGCACCCAGCTGCCCTCGCCGAGCAGCGGGCGCACGCGCTCCTCCACGAGCTGGGCCCGCGCGGCCGCGTAGAGCAGCGCCTCCGCCGGGCCGCCGACCCGCAGCGCCGGATCCTTCACGAGCGCGCGGACGCGCTCGGACAGCTCGACCCCTCCCGGCTCGCGCAGGAGGACGGCCTCGACCCCCCGCGCGGCGAGCGCGGACACGAGCCCGGCGGCGAGCGTCGTCTTGCCCGCGCCGTCGAGCCCCTCGATCGTCACCAGGCGGCCGGCCATCGGGCGGCGACCCTACAGTCCGGGGCGGCCCATGCTCTCGTCGCTCGAGCGTCATCCCCATGCCCGCGCCGTCCTCGGCCCCGCCCTGCCGCCGGACGGCAACCCGTCGCACGCCTACCTCTTCCACGGCCCGGCGGGCAGCGGGAAGGCCGCGGCGGCGCGCGCGTTCGCCGCCGAGCTGCTCGCCGACGGCGCCCGCGACCCCGACAACGCCCGCGTGCGCGTCGAGCACGGCGTCCACCCCGACCTCACCTGGGTCGCGCCGGCGAGCGCCGCCGGGATCCTCGTCGGCGACGTCGACGAGCCCGTCGTCGCCGCGGCGACGCGGACCCCGTTCGAGGCGTCGCGTCGCGTCTTCGTCATCGAGGACGCCGACGAGCTCAACGACCAGGCCGCGAACCGGATGCTCAAGACGCTCGAGGAGCCGGCGTCCTACGTGCACCTCGTGCTCCTCACGGCGCGTCCCGGCGACGTGCTGCCGACGATCGCGAGCCGCTGCCAGGCGGTGCGCTTCGACGCGCCCGGCACCGACGAGCTCGCGGAGCGCCTCGGCCGTCAGGGCGTCGCGCCCGAGCAGGCGCAGGCCTGCGCGCGCCTCGCGCTCGGCGACGCGAACCGCGCGATCGCGCTCGCGCTCGGCGAGGGCCCCGCGCTGCGGGCGGGGTCGGAGGCCTTCGCACGGTCCGCCGTCAGCGGGGACCTGCTCGCGCGTCCGTGGCTCGAGGTGCTCGCACAGGCCCGCGCGCGAGGCGAGCGGGCGCAGGCGCAGGTCGAGGCGGCCGGCGCCGACGAGCTCGAGCTCGTCCCCAAGAAGGAGCGCAGGCGCATCGAGCGCGAGACCGGGGAGCGGGCCAAGCGCGCCCACCGCCGGGCGCAGACCGCGGGGCTCGACGAGGCGCTCGCGCTCGTGGGCCTGTGGTTCCGCGATCTCGCGTGCGTCGCGGACGGCGCGCCCGAGCTCGTCGCCCACAGCGACCGGGCCGACGCACTGCGCGAGGACGCCGCCGGGCGCAGCGCACATCGCCTGAGGGCGGCGCAGGCGCACGTCGACGACGCGCGCTCGGCCTTCGAGCTCAACCCGTCGGAGGAGCTTCTGCTCGAGGCGCTGGCGATCCGGCTCGCGCGAACGCTGGCCTAGGCTCGCCGTAGGCCGCGGGCCTGCGGTCGCCGAGGTGGTCGATGTCCAGCAGCGTCTCCGCGATCGCGGCCGCCGGGTCGATCCGGGCGAGGGCGAGGCCCTCGTCGTGCCCCGTGGCCGCGAGCACGACGCCGTCGGGGTCGACGACCTTCGAGCGGCCGACGAAGCACCGGGCGCCCCACCGTCCCGTGAGGTTGGAGGAGACCCAGACGACCTGGTTCTCGATGGCCCGCACGCAGTCGACCGCGTCGAAGTGGCGCGTCTGGCGGTCGTCGCCCAGGTCCGGCGCCGGCCGGCGGCGATCCGCCGACCAGGCCGACATGCACGCGATGACCTCGGCGCCGTCGAGCGCCAGCGCGCGCGACGCCTCGGGGAAGAGCTTGTCGTAGCAGAGCAGCATCCCGACGCGGCCGACCGGCGTGTCGAAGGCCGCGAACCCGTCGCCGGCCGCGTACGCGAAGCGCTCGGCGGGCGGGAGGTGCACCTTGCGGTGACGGCCCAGGACGCCGTCGCCCGAGACGCAGACGGCCGACGCGTAGCGCTCGCCGGCGGAGCCGGCCTCGGTGTACCCGACGCAGACCACGGCGTCGCCGGCGATGCGCGACAGCCCCGCGATCTCCGGGCCGCCGGGGTCGAGCGCCGGCGGGAGCATGTCGGGCGCGGGAGGCGTCCCGGGCTCGGTCTCCAGGAGGTAGCCGCCCAGCGCCGACTCGGGGAACACGATGAGCCGCGCGCCGGCGCTGCGCGCGGCGTGGACCGTCGACGCGATCCGCGTCAGCGCGGCATCGACGTCGCGCCCGAAGGGCGCCGCGACGGCTGCGACTGCGCCGGGACGAGTGTCCACGTGCGCATCGTCTCCGACAAGTGATCCTCGTTGCAATCGCCCGTGTGTCCCGAGCGGATCGCCACGCGGGACAAGCCTCAGACGTCGGCGATCGGGCCGAGGCGCGGCTCGCGCCCGAAGAGGTCGAACGCGCGGAAGCGCGAGAAGTGCGGGTGCTCGGGGCCGTGGAAGTCCGCGGACCCGGTCGTGAGCAGCCCGAGCTCGTCGGCGAGGTCGCAGAGCAGCGCCGTCTGACGCTCCCCGTGCTCGATGTAGAACGCCTCGACCCCGTCCATGCCGCCCGCGGCGAAGCGGCGCAGCGCGTCCTGCACCTCCTGCTCGGCGTCGACGTCCCAGAACGGATGCGCCCACACCGCGACGCCGCCCGCGTCGTGGATCGCCGCGATCGCGTCGGCGACGGTGGGGATCGTCCGGGTCCGGTACGCGGGGCGGGACGGGATGAGATAGGCGACGAGCAGTGCGCTGGAGTCGGTGAGGCCTTCCTCGGCGACCCGCTCGGCGTTCGCGGGATGGCCGAACGCCGCGGCCGCGAGGTGCGGGCGGCCGGGCGACTCGAGGTCGGCGAAGTCGGTGCGGTCGAGCGCCCAGCCCAGCTCCTCCATCGCGTCGGCCATGCGACCGATGCGCGCGCGACGGTCGGCGCGGTAGGCCTCCAGCCGCTCGGCGAGCCCGGCGTCGCCGGGATCGATCCCGTACCCGAGGATGTGCAGGTCCTCGCCCAGCGGGTCGATCGACGAGAGCTCGACCGCTGGGACGAGCCGGATCCCGTGCTCGCGCGCGGCGGCCTGCGCCTCGGGGACGCCGTCGACGGTGTCGTGGTCGCTCAGCGCGAGGAGCTCGACCCCCGCGCCGGCCGCCGCGGCGACGACCCGGGCGGGCACCAGCGCGCCGTCGGAGTGCACGGAGTGCGACTGCAGGTCGAACGTCGGGGCGGCCACGGCCGCGCAGCCTATGGGCCCGCGAACCCGCGCAGCCCTCGCGACCAGGCGGCGTCGAGGTCGGCCCCCGGCGGGAAGCGGCCGTCCAGCTCGAGGATCGTCATCCCGTGGGCGAAGGCCCACAGGGCCCGCGCGGCGTCGCGGTCCCCGCCGGCCGCCTGGATCGCCGGGAACGCGGCGCGGTCCTCGGCACCCGGCACGAGCAGCTCGCGGTCGAGCGGGCCGGCCGTCATGAGCCGGTAGAGATGCGGGTGCTCGCGGGCGAATGCGCGGTACCCGCGGGCGAGCTCCTCGAGCGTCGTCCCGTCGAGCGTCGCGGCGAGCTCCTCGAACCCGTCGGAGATCACGGCCGCCTCGAGCGCGTCCTTGCCCGGGAGGTGCTTGTAGATCGACGGCGCGCGGATCCCGAGGCGCTCCCCGAGGCGCCGCATGGACAGCGCCTCGGGACCCTCCTCCTCGAGCAGCTCGCGCGCGGCGGTGACGATCTCCCGCGCGCGCGGCGTCAGCTCAGCGCCCGAAGCCATCCGGGGTGCGCAGCCCGTAGCCGGCGACGCGGTCGATCGCGATGTGCAGCCCCCAGGCCAGGGCGCCGACGAGGAAGCCCGTGCCGAGGACGCCGGCGGCGACCAGGGCGGCGAGCAGGAGCGGGCCCCAGACCCGGTGCAGCGCGTTGTAGATGCCCACGGCGCGTGGGTGCAGCTGGCCCTGGGCGAGGCCGGCGCCGACGCCGAGCAGGAGGGCGAGGTCCGGCGCGGCGCCGAAGGCGAAGAACTGCCAGAGGCCGGTCCCCTGCGTCGTGATCTCGAAGACGGCGGCGGCGAGGAGGGCGAGGGCGGCGACGCCGGCGAGCAGGCGGCGCGGCGAGGGCGCGACGTGGGCGGTGGCGGTGGCGTGCATGGACCTAGGCTAACACTGTTAGCCAACCCACGCAACCCCCACGAAGACGGGCTCCGGCTCGAGCGCCACGCCGAAGCGCCCACGGACCCCGCCGGCGATCTCGCGGGCGAGCGCGACGAGCCCCGCCGTGGTGCCCCCGCCGCGGTTCGTGAGCGCGAGCGTGTGCTTCGAGGAGATCGCGATGCCCGCGGGATCGCCGTAGCCGCGGTGGAACCCCGCCTGCTCGATGAGCCATGCCGCCGACGTCTTCACCGTGCCGTCGGGCTGCGCGAACGCCGGCGCGCCGTCGGGGAGCTCCGCGGCGCCGACGAACGGGTTCGTGAAGAACGAGCCGGCCGACCACGTGTCGTGGTCGCCGGGGTCGAGCACCATCCCCTTGCCGCGGCGCAGCGCGAGGACGGCCTCGCGCACCGCCGCGAGCGGCGCGCGGGCGCCGACCTCGACGCCGAGGGTGCGGGCGAGCTCGGCGTAGCGGATCGGCGCGCTCTCGGCATCGCGCTCGAGACGCAGGGCGACGTCGAGCACCGCCCAGCGGCCCGGGGTGCGCTTGAACGCGCTCGTCCGGTAGCCGAAGCCGCAGTCGGCGGGCGCGAGCTCCTCGATGGCGCCCGTCGCCCGGTCGAGCACGCGGACCGCGACGACGGTGTCGGCGACCTCCTGCCCGTAGGCGCCGACGTTCTGGATCGGCGTCGCGCCGGTCGAGCCGGGGATGCCGGCGAGGCACTCGACGCCGACGAGATCGTCGGCCACGCACCGCGCGACGAGGTCGTCCCACGGCTCGCCCGCGGCCGCGCGCACGACGACGTGGTCGCCGCGGTCGTCGACCGAGACGCCCCGCGTGAGGACGCGGACGACGGTGCCGTCGACACCGGCGTCGGCGACGACGACGTTGCTGCCGCCGGCCAGCAGCAGCGCGGCCGGGTCCGACGCCGCCCGGACGAGCTCGGCCTCGGTCGTCGCGTCCACGAGGGAGTGCGCCGGCCCGCCGAGGCGCAGCGTCGTGAGGGGCGCGAGGTCCACGGCGTGGGACGGTAGTCCCGCGGGCGGGTAGACCAGCGCTCGGGAAAGGGATCGATCGTTCGTCCAGTCCCTGATCCATCCGCAAGTTCGCGAACGAACAAGCGTTTGAAGGGCACATGTCGGTGGACGAGCCCCCACGCCCCGCAATCCCCGCGACCCACCAGCTCCAGGTGCTGGCGGTGTCGCCCCATCTCGACGATGCGGCGTTCTCGGCGGGAGCCACCCTCGCGACCCTCATCGCGCACGGGCATCGGGTCACGCTCGTGACGGCGTTCACCGCGTCGGTCACGTCCCGGACCGCCGGCGACACGATGGCCCTGCGACGGATCGAGGACATGCAGGCGGCCGCGCGACTCGGCGTGCAACGTCTCGTGCACCTGCCGTTCGCCGAGGCGCGGGAGCGCGGCTACGACTCGGTCACCGGCACGCTGCGCGAGGACGACGACGTCGCCCCCGACCTGCGCGCGGCGCTCGACATCCTCGGCTCGTTCGACCTCGTGCTGGCGCCGCTGGCCCTCGGCGACCACGTCGACCACCGTCAGCTGCGACGCGCGCTCGGGCTTCCCGGGCGGTGCGGCGACCCGGAGCCCGTCGCCCGGTTCGCGCGCGGGTCGCTGGCGCTCTGGCGCGACACGCCGCACGTCATCCACGGCGACGATCCCGCGACGCCGGGCGACGACGCGGTCGTCGTGTCCGGCGACGCGCTGCAGCGCAAGCTCGCCGCCTGCGCCTGCTACTCCACGACGCTGGGCGCCGAGTTCGGCGGCGAGCGCCGCATGCGCCAGATGGTGTCGGACCTCGCGTTCGAGGAGGGCAGGCGGCACGGCCGTCCCGCGCCGGCGGAGGCGTTCGCGCCCGCCGCCCCGGTCGTCAAGGCGCTGCGCACGGACACGGCCCCGAGGTCACGCGCCGCCTAGACGCTCATGTCGGGCATCATCGCTGCTCGACATCGAACTCGCAGGAGGCGCACATGGCGTACGTGGTCGCGGCCCGTTGGAGGGCCAAGGAGGGGTGTGAGGACAAGCTGGCGCAGGTCATCGCCGAGCTGATCCCGCTGTCCCGCGCCGAGCCCGGCATCCTCTTCTACCAGGCGAACCGCTCGGTCGAGGACCCCCAGCTCTTCTTCTTCTACGAGCAGTACGTCGACGAGGCGGGCTACCGCGCGCACGGCGAGTCCGAGCACTTCACGCGCCTCGCGCACAACTACGCGATCCCCGAGCTGCTCGAGGACCGTCAGCGGGAGTTCTTCACGACGTTCTACGACGATCGCGGCGGGCTCGCCGGGTGAGTCGCAGGCCGCACTAGCGGTCGCGTCTTGGGTCGGACGCGCACCGCGGCGCCATCGGGGTCGGTCCTCGTCGTGGCGGGCATCGTGCTCGTCTCGATCAACCTGCGCGCGTCGATCACGGCGGTCGGCCCGGTCGTGTCCGACATCCGCGCGGATCTCGGGCTGTCCAACGCCGCCGTCGGGCTGCTGACGACGCTGCCGGTGCTGGCGTTCGCCGGCGCGTCGCCGCTGGCCGGGCCGCTCTCCCGGCGGATCGGGATCGAGCGGACGCTGGGCAGCGCGCTCGTCCTCCTGCTCGCGGGGATCCTCCTGCGGGTCACGGGGACGACGTGGGCGGCGTTCCTCGGGACGGCGATGCTCGGCGTGGCGATCGCGGCGGGCAACGTCCTGCTGCCCGCGCTGGTCAAGCGCGACCTGCCGACCCGCATCGGGCCGGTCACGAGCATCTACGTCACCGTCATGGTCGGGTTCGCGGCGATCGCGTCGACGATCTCGGTGCCGCTCGCCGACGACGTCGGGCTCGGATGGCAGGGCGCGCTGGCGGTGTGGGGGATCCCGGTCGTCGCGGGCCTGATGCTGTGGCTCCCGCGGGTCGTACGCGCGCGCGCACCGAGGGCGGGCGCGGGACTCGGCCGCCCTGCGCCGACTCGCATGCGCCGCTCCCTGATCGCCTGGCAGGTCACCGCCTACATGGGCCTGCAGTCGTTCGCGTTCTACGTGCTCGTCGCGTGGCTGCCCGAGCTGCTGCAGGACAACGGCGTGGCCGCGTCGACGGCCGGCGTCCTCATGGGCGTCATGCAGGCGGCGGGGCTGCTGGCGACGATGGCCGTCCCGGTGCTCGCGACGCGCACCCACGATCAGCGGCGGCTCGTGCTGGCGAGCACGGCGCTGGGGCTGTTCGCGATGGTCGGGCTGCTCGTCGAGCCGGGCGGGCTCGCGCTGCTGTGGACGGTCGCGGTGGGGATCGCCGGCGCCTGCACGCTGAGCCTCTCGCTGGCGTTCTTCGTGCTGCGGACGCGCGACGGGGCGGACGCCGCCGCGCTGTCGGGCATGGCGCAGTCGCTCGGCTACCTGGTCGCCGCGTCCGGGCCGTTCGTGGTCGGGCTGCTGCACGACGCGACGGACGGCTGGACCGCGCCGGTGATCCTCTTCATCGTCGTGTGGGTGCTCATCGGCGTGGCCGGGATGTTCGCGGGGAGGCCACGCATCGCGGCCGAGACCGTGAGCGTCCGGTGCGACCGGGGTCGCGCGTCGCGTCAGCGGACGAAGCCTCCGCGGCGGCGGTCCGTCCCGGGCGACATGAGCCCGCCTCCACGGGAGCGGCGCACGAGGTAGACGATGCCGGCGGCGAAGACGACGGACAGCAGGATGCCGCCGCCGCTGCGGCCGTCGAAGATGAGCAGCGACACGAGGCCCGCCGCGAACGAGCCGGCGATGCCGACCAGCATCGTCTGGAAGATGCTCATGGGGTCGCGACCCGGGAGCGCGAGGCGCGCGAGCGCGCCCACGACCAGGCCGGACACGGCGAGCGCGATGAGGTACACGATCAGGTCCATGGCGCCGCCGTACCCGCCACCGGAGGTCGTCAGTACGCCGCCGGTTCGTCGGCAGCCCCGCGCAGCCGGCCGGTGCCTCGGCGCCGGCGATTCGCCCGCGTGGTGCACATCGCGAGCATCAGGAGCACGAAGACGAGCAGCAGGGTGAGCGTGATGATCGCCGTCGCTCAGCCGAGGTTGATGACGCCGAGGATGAGGAGCAGCAGCAGCGTCGCCACCGCCGACACCAGCAGCGAGCCGAGGCAGCCGAGGCGGTTGGAGAAGAAGAAGAACATCGCGACCGTTCCACCTACCCGGTGGAGCGGAGGCGGTCGGCGGACGGTCATGGCGCTGACCGGGCGGAGGTCGCGAGCGGCCGGATCGCCGCCCTGCGGGGGTCGCTACGATCAGCGGTCCCTGCCCCTGCAGGGACGGAACGCCGACGTAGCTCAGCTGGTAGAGCACTTCACTCGTAATGAAGGGGTCGGGGGTTCGAGTCCCCCCGTCGGCTCTGGGGTTTCGCCAGGTCCCGGTCGCCTCGAGGTACCGAGTGGGTACCAGCTCGCCGCGGGCGGCGCGGATCTCGTCCTCCGCGGACCGCCGCTCGGTGTCGCTCAGGTCGACCAGTCACGTGGCCGTAGGTGTCGAGCGACATGGACGGCGCGTGACCCAGCCACTGGGCCACCTCGACGACGCTGGCGCACGGTCACCTACGGCCTGATCGTCGTCGGCAAGCCGACGGCGGTGAGCGCCGGCCGGAACACCCGGTCGCGCCAGTTGCCCCAGTCGTCCTGGTCGCAACAGGCGCGTCGGTTATGGGAGTTCGGCGTGATCGGCGGGAGCTCGTCGGCTCGCGCTGCTCCCAGCCGTCAGCGACAGCGCCGGAGGACCGCACTCGACGTGCCTCGGGCGCCTCAGATGGAAAGCGCTAGCCGTGTCGGGCGCCCGCCGTGTCTGCCAGCGGACTGTGCGTGTCGCGTGCCGGCGCGGAAGCGGAGTGCGGTGGGTGTGACATCACGTCCGGCCCGGAGCCGATGCCCTGCATGTCCGGGAGGAGCGCAGCATCGACATCGGCGTCGTCGCTGAAGGCCCGCCGGACCGCGTTGTCGAGCAGCTTGAGCTGGCGGTCGAGCGGCGGCCGGCGCTCGGGCGACGCGACCGTCCTGAGGTCCTCGAGCGCGGCGCGCAGCCGGCGCGCGACCTGGGGTGACCCGGCGCCGACGAGGCGAAGCTCGTCGAAGGCGAGGCGGACGTAGCCCTCCCAGCTCATCACCCGTTCGACGACCCGCACGTGGCCGTGGGCATCGTGATGGCGTCCGGAGGGAAACTCACGCGGGGCGAGCCGGCGGAGGATGTCGTGGATCGCGTTGATCGACTGCACGCAGGTGGTCGGGTCCTGGAATGGGCTCGAGTAGATGCTCCGCGCGCCCACGTCGACGAGCTTGCGCAGCCCGAACGCGGGCTCGAAATGGTGGCTGCGTTCGCGGTCCAGGATCACGCTGCGCGCGGCCGCGGAGCGACGTGGCTCCGGAAGGGAGCCCAGCACACGGAAGAGCGGGGTGCCGCGGGGCACGAAATCGCCCATCGCGGGCACCAGCTCCAGCACACAGTCGGCCTCCTCGGCGATCGCCACGAGCGCTTGGTGCGGAAGCTTGGTGACGACCCCGTAGTCGGGCGCCGCGACCACGCTCGGGTCGTCCTCGGGCTCGGGCGGAGCCGGGTAGAGGCGGTCCACCTCGTCGCGCGTCTCGTCTGCGACCCAGCCGATCAGCCCCCCGACCCGGATCGATTGCGCGGTGTGGTGCACATAGAGCACGAGCACGACGATCGAGCTGAGGATCAGCGCGTAGTCGACGAGGACGGCGAGACCCGGCACCGACCCGCCGCCGGAGCTGTTGCCGTTGACCTCGCGCAGAACGGTCATCGAGTAGGCGAACGTGCCGATGAACAGCCCGATGGCCAGCTGGCTGCGGCGGTCGTGCAGGATCGTCCGCACGATGCGGGGCGAGAACTGGCCCATCGCGAGCTGCACCGCGACGAGGGTCAGCGAGAGCACGACGGTGGTCAGGGTCACCAGTGCCGTCGATGCCGAGGTGAGGATCGTCTGCACCGACGCGGCCGAGCCGGTCACCGACGTGCCGACGATGTGAGACCCGGAGGACCGATCGACGGCCAGCAGCGCCACCGCCAGCCCGATGCCTGCCAGCAGGCAGATCAGCGGCACCAGCCACAGCCGATTCTGGGCCAGGTGGCGAAGCCTGAAGCGCTGAACCCTCCTCACGCCGGCGCCCACCCGTGGATTAGGTCCACGACGGCTGTCTACCCGGCGACGGGCGCGCCAACCGTCCCGCCCGAGACCTCCTCCGCGGGAGTCGCGGTCAACGCGCCACTGTCGCCATGGACGACGAACGGCGGCAATGCGCTCGATCACCGCCGCGCTGTCGCAGTGTGCGAGCGGCGGCAGCGCAGCGCGTTACGACACAGAACTGCTCGCCGCAAAGGCGCTGGCTCCCCAGCCTCCGAAACCCCAGAGCCGACGGGGGCGTAGGGCCTGATCGTCGTCCGTAGAGCTGGTCGACGCCGTGGAATCAGCTCGCGAAACGCCGACCGCACTTGCGTTGGAATACATCCAGCCGTCCATCGCTCCTTCGTGGTAACTGGCAGACCACCGACAGGAGGATGGAGATGATCCGTCTCATGAAAGGCTCGTGCCGCCTCGCCGCCGCCGTGGCGATCATCGGCGGCGCAGCGCTGCTCTCGGCCTCGCCGGCCTCGGCCCGAATCGTCCCGTGCGAGGCAACCGAGTTCTGCCTGTACGTCAACGCCGACGCGAACGGCGGCATCTACCACTTCGCCGGCTCGGACCGGGACCTCAACAACGACCGCTACGACGTCCAGAACACCGATATCACGGTCGGCAACACGGCGCGCAACGCGGCCAACAACGGGGTGCCAGGTCCGAAGGACGACGTCATCATCTACTCCCGGCCGCGCTGGCAAGGCGCGAGCGATTGCATCCAGCGTGGCGAGTTCGGCGCGCTGCCCCGGAACTGGTGGAACAACGTCGAGTCCTACCAATGGGTGACCGACAGCGAGTGCAAGGCCGCCGGCCCGCCACTCGACCTCGGCAACCACAACATCCCCCGGCTCCGTTGAGGCCAACTGACCACCCAGGGGGTGAAGCCACCCGGGGGTGCCTCAGTTGATCCGCCGCGCGCGCCCGGACCACTCCGGTTCGCGCAGCGCGAACTTCTGCACCTTGCCGGTGGAGGTCTTCGGGAGCGCGCGGAACTCGATCGCGTCCGGGCACTTGTAGTGCGCGAGGCGGTCGCGGCAGAACGCCTTGATCTCGGCGTCCGTCGCGCTCGCACCTTCCTTCAGCGTCACGAAGGCCTTCGGCCGCTCGCCCCAGCGCTCGTCGGGGATCGCCACGACGGCGCACTCGAGGACCGCGGGGTGCGCGCTGATCGTCTGCTCGACCTCGATGGACGAGATGTTCTCGCCCCCGGAGATGATCACGTCCTTGCCCCGGTCACGCAGCTCGATGGCGCCGTCGGGATGCCACACCGCCAGGTCGCCCGAGTGGAACCAGCCGCCCTTGAACGCCGTCTCGGTGACCTCGGGGTCGTCGAAGTAGCCCGACATCACGTTGTTGCCGCGCATGACGACCTCGCCCATCGTCTCGCCGTCGCGGGGGACGTCGCGCATCGCCTCATCGACGACGCGGACCGGGTCGGCGGTCGTGTAGGCGTAGCCCTGACGGGAGAGCAGGCGAGCGCGCTCCTCGACCGGCAGCGCGTGCCAGTCCTCCTCCGCCCGCCGCACCGTGTGCGGGCCGTACGTCTCGGTCAGCCCGTAGACGTGCACGACGCGGATGCCGAGCTCCTCCATCCGCGCCAGGAGCGCCGGGGACGGCGGCGCCGCCGCGACCATGGCGGTCAGCGAGCGATCCAGCGGGCCGGCGTCAGGGTGGTTGACGAGCGCGATCTGGACCGTCGGGGAGCCGTTGTAGTGCGTCACGCCCTCCTCGCGGAACAGCCGCCAGATGAGTCCCGGATCGACCTGACGCAGGCAGACGTGCGTGCCGCCCGCCGCGGTCACGGCCCACGGGAAGCACCAGCCGTTGCAGTGGAACATCGGGAGCGTCCACAGATAGACCGGGTGATGGCCGAGCTCAGCCTCGATCACCTCGCCGAGCGCGTTCAGGTAGGCGCCGCGGTAGGTGTAGACGACACCCTTCGGGCTGCCGGTCGTGCCCGAGGTGTAGTCGATCGCGATCGGCTCCTCCTCGTCGCGCAGCAGCGACGGCACGCCGGCCGGATCGCCTTGGGCGACGAGCCGCTCGTACGCCTCCCCGAGCCGCACGACCTCCAGACCGTCGATGGCGTCGACGAGCGGAGCCAGCTCGTCGTCGACGAACAGCAGCCGAGCGCCGGAGTGCTCCAGGATGTGCGCGATCTCGCGGCGGCTCAGACGCGTGTTGATGGCGACGAGCACGCCGCCCGCCTGCGGCACCGCGTGATGGAGCTCGAGCAGCTCGGGCACGTTCGGGCACAGCGCGGCGATTCGATCGTGCTGCTCGAGCCCGTTCCGGCGCAGGGACGAGACGAGCCGGTTCACGCGCTCGGCCAGCTCCGCGTACGTCCGCCGCAGCTCGCCGTGGACGACGGCGATGCGGTCGGGGTACAGCGTCGCGCTGCGAGCCAGGAAGCGGGTCGGGTCGAGCTCGGCGCGGCTGACCCCGGTACGGGCCGGCCAGGGCGAGGACGCCTGCGTGGCGGCACCGTGGGTCTCGGTCTCCATGACGCGACGATACGCCCAGCGCGATGGTGACGGGCGTCAGGGACCTTCCGACGCGGATCGTCAGGCCGGCAGCGATGGGTCTGGCGGTGGGGCCCACGGCGCCTCGACCCCGCCGGGCGACTACGCCGACGACACACCGAGCGCCGGGGCGAGGGCGGCGAGCTGGTCGGCCGCCGTCTCAGCGCCGCACGCGCCCGCACCGTGTGCTCGACCCGGACGAAGTAGGGGTGCGCGCCCGCGGTGCGGTCGCGCGCGAGCTCGAGCATCCGGGGACGCAGCGCCGCGATGACCCGCGGCAGGTCGCCCGACGGCATCGGGCCCTCGTACGGCGCGGCGTCCATCGCGTCGAGGTAGCCACGCATCTCGCTGAGCGGCTTGGCGTAGTCGCCGCCGCGCGCCGCGACCGACGGCGCGTGGCCCCCGCGCGGGACGGCGCGATGCGAACGCCGCGCACGCGGCGTAGTGTCGAGCCGATGATCGAACGTGCACCTTTCGGGACCACCGGGCACGAATCGTCCCGCGCGATCTTCGGCGCCGCAGCGCTGGCGCGCGCGCCCAAGCGCGACGCGGACCGCGCGCTGGAGCTGCTGCTCGAGCATGGCGTGAACCACATCGACGTCGCGGCGCGCTACGGCGACGCGGAGCTGCGCATCGCCACCTGGCTGCGCGGACACCCGGGCGAGTTCTTCGTGGCGACCAAGACCGGTGAACGCTCGTACCGCGGCGCGCGCGAGGAGATCCGTCGCTCCCTCGATCGGCTCGGCGTGGACCACATCGACTCCATCCAGCTGCACAACCTCTCGGACGTCATCGAGTGGGAGACGGCGCTCGGCGCCGGCGGCGCGCTCGAGGCGGCGATCGAGGCGCGCGAGGAAGGGCTCGTGCGGTTCATCGGCGTGACCGGCCATGGCCTGTCGGTCCCCGAGATGCACCGACGCAGCCTCGAGCGCTTCCCGTTCGACTCGGTCCTGTGCCCGTACAACTTCGTCCAGATGCAGGACGCGCGCTACGCCTCGACGTTCGAGGCGCTCGCCCGGGTGTGCGCGGAGCGGGGCGTGGCGCTGCAGACCATCAAGAGCCTGTCGTGGCGTCGCTGGGACGGTCGCGCGGCGACCGCCGCGACGTGGTACGAGCCGCTGCGCGAGCAGTCCGACATCGATCTGGCGGCGCACTGGGTGCTCGGACGGCCCGACGCGTTCCTGCTCACGACGGGCGACGTGGAGATCCTCCCCCGCCTGCTCGACGCGGCGGAGCGCTTCGAGCGGCGACCGTCCGAGGAGGACATGGCCGCGCTCGTCGCGCGCCGCGATCTCACCCCCTTGTTCTGTAGTGAGCGCCGTGTGAGCGGCGTGCGAGGGCGCTGCGAGCGGCGCTGGCCGAAGTTGGGGCCATGACCGCGACCGCCACTGCTCTCCCGCGCACTCCATCCCGCACGTATCCGTCGCTGCGAGCGGCGTGGATCCCGCTGGCCGCGCTCTGCCTGGCCTTCTTCGTGGAGATGGTGGACAACACGCTGCTGTCGATCGCGCTCCCCACGATCGGTCGCGACCTCGGCGGCGGCACCGCCGCACTGCAGTGGGTCATCGGCGCGTACTCGTTGACGTTCGGTGGACTGCTGCTCACCGCCGGATCGGTGGCCGACCGCTTGGGACGCCGTCGCGTCCTGCTCGTGGGCCTCGCCGTGTTCGGCCTGCTGAGCCTGTGCGTCGTCCTCGTCACCACGGCCGGCGAGCTCATCGCACTGCGCGCCGCCCTGGGCATCGCCGCCGCCGCGATGGCGCCGATCACCAACTCGCTCGTGTTCCGGCTGTTCGACGACAAGGCGCTGCGGATGCGCGCCATCACCGTGATGATCGTCGTCGGCATGTCCGGGTTCATCCTCGGGCCGCTCCTCGGCGGCACCGCGCTCGCTCACGTGCGCTGGGAGTGGCTGCTGGTCGTCAACGCCCCGATCGCGCTGATCGCCTGCGTCGGCGTCTGGCTCGGCGTCGCGGCCGACCGTCGGGAGGACCTGACCGACGACGCGCTCGACCTGCCGGGCGCCGCGCTGAGCGTCGCCACGATCGGCCTGGCCTGCTTCTCGCTGACCAGCGGCGTCGAGCACGGCTGGCTCTCCGTGCCCACGGTCGCGTCGGTCCTCGGTGCCGTGGCTGCAGCCGTCGCCTTCGTGTGGCACGAGCGCCGCAGCGCGTCGCCCATGCTGGATCTCGGCCTCTTCTCGAACGGCACCGTCCGCGGCGCCGCCATCGCGCAGACGGGGACGTCGATCGCCATGGCCAGCGTGATGTTCGGGCTGGTGCTGCACTTCCAGTACGCCTACGGCTGGAGCCCCGTGAAGGCCGGCCTCGCGAACCTGCCGATCATCATCACCATGCTCGCCGCGACGCCGCTCTCCGAAGGTCTCGCGAAGCGCTACGGGCACCGCATCGCCTGCTTCGTCGGCGCCGTCTTCCTGGCGGTCGGGCTGGCCGGACTCGCCTGGGGCGTCGAGCACGGGTACCTCGCCATCGCCGTCTCGATGGTGCTCATGACGATCGGACTGCGCACCGTCATGACGATCTGCGCCGTCGCCCTCGTGGACGCGATGCCGGCCAACCGCACCTCGATCGGCGCGGCGCTCAACGACACCGCGCAGGAGGTCGGCACCAGCGTCGGCACCGCGGTGGTCGGCACGATGATCGCCGTGCTGGTCACCACGCAGCTGCCCATCGGCACGTGGAGCACCGACCTGGTGACGTCGTTCTTCCACGGCGAGCGGATCACCTACGCGGTGCTCGCGGTGCTCGTCGGCCTCATCGCCGGCGGTGGGGCGCTCACGCTCACCGACTCGCGCGCCACGGAGGAACCCGAGGCGGCTTGAGGGTGCGATGAGTCTCGCGGTGGCCGCCAGTCTGTTCTCCACCTCCGATCAACCGCAGCGAGGAGAGCACGATGACCGCCACCTACACCTTCGACGTCTTCTCCAGCCTCGACGGCTACGGCGCCGCCAGCGCCAACTGGACCGGCTACTGGGGCAAGCAGGGCCCGGAGTTGCTCGACCATCGCCTCGCCCTGTTCGACCAGGAGCAGCGGATGGTCTTCGGGGCCAAGACGCATCGGCTGTTCGCGGAGATGCTGGCCTCGAGCACCGAGGACTCCGAGGTGCGCGACCCGTGGGTCACTGCGATGTGGAAGATGCCGGCGACGGTGGTGTCCTCGACGCTGGAAGAGCCCCTCGACTGGCCGAACGCGACCGTCGTGAGCGGTGATGCCGTCGACGTCGTCGCCCGGCTCAAGGAGGAGTCCGACGTGCCGTTGCGCTCGCACGGCAGCCTGTCGATGAACCGGGCGCTGATGGCCGCCGGTCTGGTCGACCGCGTCCAGGTGACGCTCTTCCCGGTCATCACCGGTGAGACCGGGCTCGACCCGATCTTCGGGGGCGCGGCCGACTTCGACCTCGAGCTCATCGAGAGCCGGACGCTCGACGGTCGCACCCTGGAGCTCGTCTACCGGCCGACGCTCCACACCTGAGCGGGTCCAGGCACCCGGACGCAGCAGCTCCCCATCGCATCGATCGGACGCTTGACATCAGACACCGCTGTCTGATTTCATAATTCAGACACACTGTCGTCTTTGAGATCGGGGCACCATGCACAACCGACACCGCCTCCGGCCGCGACACCGAGCACACCCCACGCCCGTTCGCGCACGCGCTGGTCGCTTCTCCTGCTGCTGTCCGTCGCGCAGCTGATGGTCATCCTCGACATCTAGCGCCGTGAACGTGGCGCTGCCTGATCTGGCGAAGAGATCTCGAACATCGGCCAAGGCCGACATCGGCTGGACGATCACCAGCTACTCGCTGATCTTCGGCAGCCTGCTGCTGCTCGGCGGCCGCGCCGCGGACCTGCTCGGCCGACGCCGCGTCTTCCTCGCCGGCCTGGCCGTCTTCACCGCGTCATCGCTGGCCACGGCGCTCGCGAGCGACGCCACCATGCTCTTCGCCGCCCGCGCCGGCCAGGGCCTCGGCGCGCGATGCTGTCCCCGGCGGCGCTGTCGATCATCACGACCGCTTCCGGAGGGTCCAGAGCGCGCCAAGGCGCTCGCCGTGTGGGGTGCGGTCGGCGGCGCCGGTGCCGCGATCGGCGTCCTGCTCGGTGGAGCGCTGACCGAGCTCGTGGACTGGCGCGCGATCTTCTTCGTCAACCTGCCCGTCGGCGTCGTGCTGGCCGCCGGCGCGCATGGCATCTCGCTGCCCCGCGGACACGGCACGGCCGCAGATGGCGCGGCCTCGACCTGCGCGGCGCGCTGCTGGCCGTCGCCGGCTTCGGCGACGCTGGTCTACGCCCTCTCCCAGGCCCAGACGCAGCGGCTGGACCTCGTTGCAGACGCTCAGGCATCGGCGGCGCCGCGCTCGCCGGCCTGGCCGGATTCGCCGCGCGTGGAGCTGCGCACGCGCTCAGCCGCTGCTTCGCGTGCAGCGCCTCGCCGACCGTGCCGTCGGCGGCGGCTTCGTGATGATGCTCGCTGCCTCCGCGGTGCTGTTCGGCTCCTTCCTGCTGTCGTCGCTGTACCTGCAGAACGTGCTCGGGACCGGCGCGCTCGAGACCGGGCTGGCGTTCCTGCCGTTCGCCGTAGGCGATCGGCGCCGGCGTCCACGTGGGCAGCCACGTCGATAGACCCACGCCGGGCGTGCGGGTCCCGCTCGCGGCCGGCTTCGCGATCGCGGCGGCGGGGATGCTGCTGCTCTCCGGCGTCAGCGCCGGACGGCAGCTACACCGCCGACGTGCTGCCCGGCATGCTCGTCGCCGGCATCGGCCTCGGGATCATCCTCGTGTACGGTGTCCGTCGCGGTCCTCACGGGCGCCGCCGACCACGAGACGCGGGATGCTGTCGGGCCTCAACACCACCGGCCATGAGATCGGCGGCTCGTTCGGCATCGCAGTCCTGGCCACCATCGCCGCAGGCACCGCCGGCCCGACCGACGCCGCCGCCGCGGGCTGGCCGACGGCATCGGCGACGCGTTCCTGGCCGCCGCCGTCATCGCCGGCGTCGCGAGCGCCGCCGCGCTGGATCATCCTCCCGTCCTCGAGGACGTTCCTGCCCGAAGCTGCGCGCTAGCACCGCCGCGTGGCCGTGCACTGACGACGACGTCCAGGGAGATGTGGCGCGCGGACGCCGAACGCAGCATCGCACGCGATCCTCGACGCCGCCGTCGACGCGCTGGCGGGCGATCCCGAGGCCAGCATGGCCGAGATCGCGCGCCGCGCGGGCGTCGTGCGCGCGACGATCTACGTGCACTTCCCGACCCGCGAAGCGCTGCATGGACGCGGTCACCCACAAAGCGATCGTGGAGGTCGACCGCGGTCGATCGAGGCCGCCGAGCCGCCCGCGGCGACCCCGGCCGAAGCGCTGCGCACGCGTGCGTCGCCGCGGCTGGCGGACCCTCGGGCGCTACCACGGAGCCGTGCGGTTCTGGCCCTAGCGTCACGACCATGAGCACGTCACGCGTCGTCCAGGTCCCGGCCCCGGGCCAGGGACTGCAGCTCGCCGAGCGCGAGATCCCTCGACCCGCCCGCGGCGAGGTCCTCGTCCGGATCGAGGCCTGCGGCGTCTGCCACTCCGACTCGCTCACGGTCGAGGGTGCGGTGCCGTCCATCGCGTATCCGATCGTGCCCGGGCACGAGATCGCCGGGCGCATCGAGGCCGTCGGCGAGGGCGTCGTCCCGTGGGAGGTCGGCCAGCGGGTCGGTGTCGGCTGGTTCGGCGGGAACTGCGGGCACTGCGATCCGTGCCGCCGCGGCGACATGATCAGCTGCGTCAACGGCCAGGTCCCGGGGATCGCCTACGACGGCGGCTACGCCGATCACGTGGTCGTCCCGGCCGGCGCCCTGGCGGCGATCCCGGACGACCTGTCCGCCGAGGAGGCCGCACCGCTGCTCTGCGCCGGCATCACGACGTTCAACGCGTTGCGCGAGAGCGGCGCGCGGCCTGGTGACCTCGTCGCCGTCCTCGGGATCGGGGGTCTCGGCCATCTCGGCGTGCAGTTCGCGCGCCGCATGGGCTTCGAGACCGTGGCCGTCGCCCGCGGGACCGACAAGCGCGACGGGGCGCTGGCGCTGGGCGCGCACCACTACATCGACTCCACCACGAGCGATGTCGCGGCAGCGCTGCAGGACCTCGGCGGCGCGTCGACGATCCTCGCCACGGTGACGGCACCCGATGCGATGAGCGCCGCGGTCGGCGGCCTGCGGCCGCGGGGGCAGATGGTCGTCGTCGGGGCGTCGGCCGAGCCCATGCAGATCCCGCCGTTCGCGCTCATCCCCGGTAGCACCGGCGTGGTCGGTCACGCGTCGGGCACGTCGAAGGACTCCGAGGACACGTTGCGCTTCAGCGTCCTGACCGACGTGCACCCGCAGATCGAGATCTACCCGCTCGAGCAGGCGGCCGAGGGGTACGCGCGGATGATGAGCGGAGCGGCGCGCTTCCGCGTGGTGCTGACGATGGGTTCGTGATGTCGATCGTCCTCGTCACCGGCTCCAACGACGGCCTCGGCCGCGACGCCGCCCGCCGCCTCGTCGACGACGGCCACCGGGTCGTCGGCCACGCCCGCAACACGGAGAAGGCCGACGCGCTGCGCCGCGAGCTGCCGGGCCTCGCCGAGGTCCTCGTCGCCGACCTGTCCAGCGCGACCCAGGTGCAGCGGATGGCGGGGGAGGCCAACGCGATCGGGACCTTCGACGCGGTCATCCACAACGCGGGCATCGGCTTCCGCGAGCCGGACCGCAACGCGACCGAGGACGGGCATGCGCGCACCCTGGCCGTCAACGCGCTCGCGCCCTACCTGCTCACGGCCCTCATGGAGCCCGCCGGGCGCCTCGTGTACCTGACGAGTGGCCTGCACGAGCAGGGCGCGACCGACCTCGACGACCTCGACTGGACCGAGCGTCCGTGGGACGGCAGGCAGGCGTACGCGGACTCCAAGCTCTTCGACGCGACGCTCGCCGCGGCGATGGCCCGGCGGAGGCCGGACACCGTCGCGACCTCGGTCACGCCGGGCTGGGTGGCGACGAAGATGGGCGGCCCCGGCGCGCCGGACGACTACGACGCCGGCTCGATCACCCAGGTCTGGCTCGCCGTCTCGGACGACCCGGAGGCGCTGCACAGCGGGGCGCTCTACTACCACCAGGCGCCGCGTCACGCCCACCCGGCGGTCGCCGACGAGGCCTTCGGGGAGCGGCTCCTCGACGCCTTCGCACGGCTCACCGGCGTGCCGCTGCCCTGACCGTCAGCTGCAGCCGCACCCACCGCCCGCGGTCGCCTCTGCGCCGCAGCACTCGTCCTTGGCCGCGGGCTCGCAGCACGTCGCCTGTGCGTCGGCGGCGCAGCAGTCCGTGTCGGGCTTGCGTGCGCGGACGATGGCCGACCCGGCCTTCTCGTGGACGCGGTGCGTCTCGGTGATGTCGATGTCGGTCAGGCCGGCGGCGGTGAGCGCCGCGACGAACTCATCGCGCGTGAGCGCGCCGGCGATGCAGCCGGTGTAGGCGGCCATGTCGGCCTTCGTGGCCGCGTCCATGTCGGGGTCGGCGATCACGTCGGAGACGGCGAATCGCCCGCCGGGCTTCAGGACACGCGCAGCCTCGCGGAGCACCTGCTGCTTGTCGCCGGCGAGGTTGATGACGCAGTTGGAGATGACCACGTCGACGGTGTCCGCAGGGAGGGGGATCGCCTCGATGTCGCCCTTGAGCCACTCGACGTTCTCCACGCCCGCCTCGACCTGGTTGCGGCGTGCGAGCGCGAGCATCTCGTCGAGCTCGTCGAGTCCGTACGCCTTGCCGGCCGGGCCGACGCGGCGAGCGGACAGCAGCACGTCGATGCCGCCGCCGGAGCCGAGGTCGAGGACCGTCTCGCCCTCGTGCAGCTCGGCGACCGCGGTGGGGTTGCCGCAGCCGAGTGACGCCAGCACGGCGGTGTCGGGCAGCTCACCGCGCTGCTCGGCCGCGTACAGACCCGCGCCGAACTCCTGGCGCTGCTCGTCGGTGATCACCGCGGCCTCCGGTCCACAACACGACGCCTGCTCGTCGCCGGCTGCGACGCGAGCGGCGGCGGCGTACCGGGCACGGACCGCCTCACGGGTGCTCTCCATCATCAGTCTCCGATCCACGCTGCCAGCGGCGCGAGCGCCTCGGGCTTGACGTAGTAGTAGGCCCACAGGCCCTGGCGTTCGAAGTCCACGAGGCCGGCGTCGCGGAGCTTCTTCAGATGGTGCGACAGCGTCGACTGCCCGATGTCGAAGAGCGGGACCAGCTCGCAGACGCAGACCTTGCCCGCGTGCTTGCGGAGCACGTCGACGAGCTGGATGCGCACCGGGTCCCCGAGCGCCTTGGCCACCTCCGCGAGCCGGATCGCCTCGTCCGCTGCGACGTCGGGGAGGACGAGCGGCTCGCAGCAGGGCTCCCCGACCGGGCGCTTCTGCTTCGGCGCAAGAACTAGATCGACACTCATCGATGTAATAGCGTACAGCCCGTGGCAAACGTCCTCTTCGTCTGCAAGGCGAACGCCGGCCGATCGCAGATGAGCCAGGCTCTTCTCGAGCGCGTCGCCGGCGATCGCCACGAAGCACGCTCCGCGGGCAGCGAAGCCGATCCCACGGGTTCCGTGCATCCGCCCGTCGTCGAGGTGATGCGCGAGCTGGGCATCGATCTCGCCGACCGGCGCCCGCACCGACTCGATCGCGCCGACGCCGAATGGGCCGACGTGGTCGTCACGATGGGCTGCGGCGACGCCTGCCCCTACATCCCGGGGAAGCGATACGTCGACTGGGACCTCCCCGATCCGAAGGGACTCCCGGTCGACGAGGTCCGCGCCGTCAGGGATGAGATCGGCGTGCGGATCGACGCGCTCGTCGCGGAGCTGGGCTACAGCCCGTGGTGTGCGGATCGGCAGTTAAGGTCGCCGCACTCAGCGCAGGACTGCAGCGTGGTCCCACGCTTCGCGTAGGCCACGAGGCGGCCGCGCGACCCGCCCGAGGGAGTAGCCTCGCCGTGGAGCGGCGGGTCCTTCCCTCCTCCTCTCGCGCGCCACCGACCGCGAGGTCACGCCCGACCAGAGGTCTTCCAGCCATGGCGCACCCTTCCGATCACGAGAGCGGTCCCACCATCACCGCGAGGCTCGACGACGGGCCCATGAAGGGGCAGCGCATCGAGACCGAGATCGTCCAGGGCCGCGCGCCGTCCACGATCGATGCGACGGCCGACGACGGCACCACGTGCCGCTACGTCCTCGCGGACTGGGAGCAGAGCGGCCCGTCGGCCGCGTACACGTTCCTCTACCGCGTGTAGGGAGATCCGCGGCGGGTGATCAGCGCTTCGCCTTGGACTCGTTGAGGTCCACGGCCTCGCGGATGAGGGCCTTGAACGCCGCCTCGTCGATCGCATCGCCCTCGTGGAAGTCGATCGCGCGGCGGACGTTGCCCTCGAGGCTGGAGTTGAACAGGCCGGAGGGGTCCTCCAGCGAGGCGCCCTTGGCGAACGTCACCTTCACGGCGGCCTTGTAGGACTCGCCCGTGCAGAGCATCCCCTCGTGGTACCAGGTGGGAACGCCGCGCCACTTCCACTCCTCGACGACGTCGGGCTCGGCCTCCTTGATCAGCGCACGAAGCCGGGCGAGCGTCTCGCCGCGCCAGTCGCCCAGCTCCTCGATGCGCTGATCGATCAGCTCGGATGGAGAGGTTTCGTTCTCCTTTGCCATGCCCATGCCTCCTCGGTTCGACGGGTGCCTAGCGCCAAGTGCCCGGATTCTGGTACAAGACCGTGCCTTGCGCGCGATCGTCCAGCACCTGACCCGGTCGTTCGCGTGGATCGTCGCATGTGCCGTCGCGCTGGTGATCGCCGCGCCGGCGTCGGCGCCGGCGCAGACGCCCGGGGGCGTCGCCTACTTCCCGAACACGCGCGCGCCGGTGCAGATCGCCCGCGAGGTGAACCTGCAGCGCGCCGCGCAGGCCGGCGTCGTCAAGCTGGAGTCCAAGGGGGGAGGCGAGGGCGACGCGGTGTCGCTCGAGCTCACCGGCAAGCAGATCCCAGGGGACGTCACCGTGACGGTGCGCGCGGAGTTCACCGTGCCCGACCGCCTGGACGAGGAGAACCGCGCCGCGGTCCGGGACGGCCTCGCCGAGATCGCCGCCAAGACGGAGGCCGAGCTCAACCGGATCGCCTACAAGAGCAGCGGCGGGGACACGATCCGCTTCAAGGTCCAGTACCAGTACCGCGACCCGAACACGCCGCCCGACCTCGGCTATCACCAGGTGCGTCTCGTCAACCCGACCAGGGATCTGGCCGAGCCCGATCCCGACTACCGCTCCAACGTCGAGGGCCTCGGCAAGCCGAACGTGTCCGACGAGGCGCTCGACGCCACGTTCACCTTCGGGGATCTGGCGAGCCCGTCGTCGCTCGCGCACGAGTCGCTGCACCTGATCGGCCTGGACGACCGCTACAGCGACTTCTACCGCGCCGGCGGGCAGGACTACCCGCTCCCGCGCACCGGCATGTCGCCGGCCGATGTGCGGTCGTGGGCCCGCGCGCACAAGCCGCGGCTCGCGGCGCCGCCGTCCGGGAAGGTCATCCAGAAGAACCTGAAGGGCGTCGACCGCTGCGACGTCATGGGCACCGGCTTCGAATCGGCGTGCCGGCGGATCACGCAGCGCGACCTCGACTGGCTCGCGTCGCAGGCCGGGTTGCAGGTCACGGCCGAGCCGGGGGACCTTCTCCTCAACAAGGATCCCTCGCGGCAGAACTTCGGCGTCGCGTACCGGTCGGTGGTCTTCGCGGGGCCCGGCGAGACCACCGTGGCCAACGGCGTCGCGGTCTACTGCCTCGACCACGACCGGCTCTTCCCGTTCGGCGGCGGCTTCGACGTCGGCGCCAAGAGCACCGAGCTGCCCGGATACGAGGGCGTGGCGCGGCTGCTGGCGCTCAACGCCACGATCCAGCCGAGCCTGACCGAGTCGGTCGCGGGGATGCAGGCCGCGATCTGGAACCTCACCGACGCCTCGCCGCTGGAGACGTCGGGGACCGCAGAGGCGTCCCGCGCGCTGATGGCGCAGGCCGGCGTGGCCGAGGACTCCGTGCCCGGCGGGCTCCCCGCCCTGGGCAACCCGAACGCCGGCTCCCCCGACACGACCACGGTCGGGGCCGCGGGCGCCGTCCTGCCGCCGGTCCCGGCCAAGGACGTGACGCCCGCGCTCGTGCGCCTGGACGCGGCGCAGCTGTACCCCGCGCGGCTGCGGGCCGGCCGACGCGTCTACGGCGACCTCGCGCTGACCGTCGGAGGCCGGGCCGAGCAGGTCGCCGTGCGCGTCGAGCGGCGCGCCGGCAGGCGCTGGCGCAAGGTGCGCACGTTCGCGGCGCGCCCCCTCGACACCGAGGTGACCCCGGTGTCGCTCGCGTTCGGGCGGCTCCGGGCCGGCGCCTACCGGCTGGTCGTCTCGGTGTCCGGCCGGATCGGCGCGCCCGCCGTCAAGCGCGTCTCGTTCCGCGTGCGCGGCTAGCGCCGTCTAGCCGGACGCGGCGGCGATGAGCGCGTCCGGGTCGCCGAGCACGTTGTCGCGCCACGACGGCCCGATGTGCCGCAGGCTCACGTCCTCCTCGGCGCCGACGAGCAGCCCGAGCACCCGGACGGGCGTGAGCGGCAGGCGATGCACGGGCCGGTCGATCGCGTCCGCGACCGCGCACGCCACCGCCGCGCCCACGTTGAGGATCGGGACCTCGCCTGCGCCCTTCGCGCCCAGCGGGCCGATCGACGGCGCGCCCTCGTGCAGGTCGATCCGCACGGGGAGGGAGTCGCCCGCGAGCGGCAGCCGGTAGGTCTCGAAGCCGGCCTGCGCCAGCCGCCCGTCGTCCCCGACCGTCAGCTCCTCGTGCAGCGCGTAGCCCAGGCCCTGCACGACCCCGCCCTGGATCTGCCCGTGGATCGCACGCGGGTTGATCGCGCGGCCCACGTCCTGCACGACGCGGTAGTCGAGGACCTCGACGTGACCGGTGTCCGGGTCGACGGCGACGTCGCACTCGTGGACGGCGAACACCGGCAGGTCGAGCGCCTCGATCATGTGGCCCGCGGCGCAGCCGGGCATCGCCCCGGTGCCGGGCGCGGTGAACGACCCGGTCCCGGAGATCGGACCCGACGCCGCGTTCGCGTGCGCGATGACCTCGAGCACGGTGACGCGGCTGCTCGGCGCGCCCACGACGCTCACGTGCCCGTCCGCCAGCTCGAGGTCCTCCGGCGACGCCTCGAGCATGTCGGCAGCGGCGTCGAGGAGCTTGCGGCGCACCTCGTCGCCCGCCTGCGCGCTCGCCGAGCCGAGCGAGACGGTCGTGCGCCCGCCGCCGACGCCCATGTCGTAGCCGCCGGCGTCCGTGTCCGCCGCCCGGACGACGACGTCCTCCGGGCGCATCCCGAGCCGGTCGGCGACGATCTGCGGCAGCGCCTGCACGAGCGAGCCGGAGCCGATCTCCACGCCCGCGGTGATGAGGGTCGCGCTGCCGTCGGGGTTGAGGTTGACCGTCGCGGTCGACGGGCCGACGAAGATGAACCACGTGCCGACGGCGACCGCCGTGCCCAGCAGGCGCCCGTCGGCCGCCGGCTCCGGGCGCTGCGCGCGAAGCGCCTCCATCCGCTCGAGCATCGGACCCAGGACGTCGCCCTCGAAGACCTGGCCCGTCGCGCCGAGGTCGCCGTCGCCGATGACGTTGCGGCGGCGGAACTCCCAGCGGTCCATGCCCAGCGCGTCGCAGATCTCGTCCGTGTGCCGCTCGAGCGCGAACGTGCAGTACACGCCGTTGCAGGCCCGGAAGGCGCCGGTCGGCGCGGTGTTCGTGTAGACGGCGCGGCTCACGAGCCGCACGGAGCCCAGGCGGTAGTTGCCGGTGAGCGTGTGCGCGGTCATCGTCGTGAGGAAGGTCTGCTCGCCGCCGTAGGCGCCGCAGTCCATGAGCACGACCGCCTCGCGGCCGACGATCTCGCCGTCGGCGGTCACGGCCGACCGGATGCGGATCTCGGCGTTCTCGCGCGCGAGCGCCGTGCGCATCTCCTCCTCGCGCGAGAAGCTCATCTTCACCGGCAGGCCCGTCCGCTGCGCGAGCAGGGCGGCGAAGGGCTCGATGCTCGCCTCGTACTTCTGCCCGAAGCCGCCGCCGACGGCGGCCGGGACGACGACGCGGACCGCGCTGTCGGCGCACCCGAGCAGGCGCGCGATCGCGCTGCGCACCGCCCACGGGTACTGCGTGGAGGTCTCGACGACGTAGCGGCCGTCCTCGAAGCGCGCGATGGCGACGCGCGGCTCGAGCGACGCCTGGTTCTGGCGCCCGACGGCGAACTCGCTCTCGACGACCGTCACGTCGTCGCGGGCGAAGGCCTCGTCGGTGTCGCCGCGCACGACCGTCGCCTCCCATGCGACGTTCCCCGCACGCAGGCCGCCGGCGACGATCTCCTCGTAGCCCTCCCAGTCGGGATGGAGGTCGCGGGCGCCGGGCGCGAGCGCCTCGGCCATCGTGAGGTGCGCCTCGAGCGGCTCGGTCTCGACGACGATCGCCGCCGCCGCCGCGCGGGCGAGCTCGAGCGTCTCCGCCGCGACCGCGGCGACGGGCTCGCCGTGGAAGCGCACGTGCTCGCGCGCGAGGAGCGGGTGGTCGGCGATGCCGACGCCGTACAGGCCCGGCGCGTCCGCCTCCGTGACGACGGCGTGCACGCCGGGCATGGCGAGGGCGGCGCTCGCGTCGATCCGCGTGATCCGCCCCGCCGCGACGTCCGCACGGGCGAGCGCGCCGTGGAGCATGCCTGCCTCCGCGCGGTCGATGGCGTAGCGCGTGCGCCCGCGGAGCTTGTCCTCGGCGTCCCGGCGCGGGAGATCGCGCCCGATCTGCTCGCCGCTCATCGCGATGCCTCCCCGGCCGCGAGGGCCGCCTCGACGATCCGCTCGTAGCCCGTGCAGCGGCAGATGTTGCCCACGAGCGCCTCGCGGACGGCGTCCTCGCCGGGCGCCGGATCGCGCGCGAGCAGGGCGGTGAGCGACATGAGGACCCCCGGGAAGCACATGCCGCACTGGACGGCGTCGTTGGCCTGGAGCGCCGTCTGCAGCGGGGAGAGATCATCGCCGTCGGCGAGCGACTCCACCGTGCGCACGGAGCGCCCCGCGACGTGGGCGATCGGCACGAGACAGGACGTCGCCGGCTCGTCGTCGACGAGGACGGTGCAGGCGCCGCAGAACCCCTCCTCGCACGCGACCTTCGTGCCGGTCAGATGCAGCGCCTCGCGGAGCACCGTCGAGAGCGGTGTCAGCGGGGGCGCGTCGACGGTGCGCTCCCGGCCGTTGACGGTGAACGCGATCACGCCATCGCCTCCAGCGCGCGCGCCAGCAGCGTCGGGAGCACGTGGGAGCGGTACCACCCGGGCGCCTCGACGCCGTCGCGGGGCGTCAGCTCGTCGGCGTGTGCGCGGGCGGCGGCGACCGGGTCGCCCGTCTCGACCGTGCGCCAGCGGCGCGGCGCCGCCTCGACCGAGCCGATCGCGACGCGCAGGCCGTCGTCGCCTTCGGCGACGCTCGCGATCGCGACCGGGTAGTCGCCCGCCTTGCGCAGCGTCAGCCGGGCGTGCGCGGAGCGGCGCGGCACCGCGGCGGTCACGCCGGTGACGAGCGAGCCAGGCGCCGCGCGCAGGTCCTCCAGCGCGACCTCCTCGGTGCCCGCGGTCGTCGCGACGGTCACGGTGGCGTCGAGCGCGAGCAGCGCCGGGACGAGGTCGGACGCCGGGAACGCCGCCGTCGCCACCGCCCCGCCGACGGTCGCGTGGGCGCGGACGGCCGGGTTCGCCGAGCGCGCGGCCGCGTCGTGCAGTCCGCGCAGGCGCGGCTCGCCGGCGAGCGCCGCCGCGAGGGCTGCGTGCGTCGCGCCCGCGCCGATCCGCACGGTGTCCCCGTCGACCGCGATCTCGCGCAGGCCGGGGATGCGGTCCAGCGAGACGTACAGCGGCGGGTGCGCGTCGCCGCGCAGGCCCGCCCGCATGATCCAGGTGCCACCTGCGAGCGGGGCGGCGTCAGGCCCCGCGGCGGCGAGCCGCGCGACCGCGTCATCGGTCGAGTCGGCGAAGACGACGTCGGCGTTCACCGCCTGCAGTCGAGCACAGGATCCGGCCCGGCGCAACGAGGGCTGTCGCGGGGACGGTGTGGAGAACCCGACGGCCGGCGGCGGTCGGCACCACCCCGTCCGCGGGGATTGCCCCATGGGAGCGAGGCGGGCGCGACCGTAGGGTCGCGGCGACCCCCGAGACCGCCCGCCATGCGCCCCGACGCTCCAGCCACCCGCCCACGTTCCCGCCCAGGGCGTCGTCGGCCGCCGGGAGGGCGTGCCCGTCGGCCCGTCGAGCTCGTGATCAACGCGAACGCCAGCGGCGCGGGAAGCGCTGACGGCGTCGCCGCCCGCGCGACGGACGCCCTGCGCGCCGCCGGTGCGACGGTGCGTGCGCGCTTCACGGCCGACGAGCGCGACCTGGCGGACGCGGTGCACGTCGCGGGCGACGCACGGCTCGTTCTCGTCGGCGGCGACGGCACCGTGCACGCGCTGGCCAACGTCGACCTCCCCGTCCTCCCGCCGGTCGCGCTGCTGCCCGCCGGGCGGGCGAACAACATCGCCCGTGCCCTGGGCATCCCCACCGACTGGGAGGCCGCGGCGCGCGTCGCTCTCTCGGGATCCCCGGCGCGCATCGACGCGCTCCACGTCGTCACGCCGGAGCGACGCCTGTTCGCCGTCGAGGGAGTCAGCGCGGGCTTCCACGCGGCTGCGCGACACCGCTACGACGGCACGAACTCGGCCGACCTCGTCGCCGGCATCGCTGCGCTCGCCGCAGAGCTGCGGTCGTTCCGGCCCCACGAGGTCGGGCTGCGCGTCGACGGCGTCCCGTTCGTCGACGGGCCCGCCGGCCAGGTGTTCCTGTCCAACCTGCCGTTCTTCGGGTTCGGCTTCCACGTCGACCCGGTCGCCGACCCGTCCGACGGCCGTCTGGAGGCGATCGTCCTCGACGCGAGAACGCGGCGGGACGTCGTCCGGGCGCTCGCCGCGGCGCGCACCGGGCGTCACCTGCGGCGCCCGGGCACGGCGTGGCGGCGCGCCGGACGAGCAGACCTCGTCGAACCGCTCCCGCTCGTCGCGGACGCGCAGCCCCTCGGCGTCACGACGGCGACCGTCACGGTCGCCGCGGGCCGCCTGCGCCTCGTCGCACCGGAGGTGCGGACATGACCGCCTCCGCCGCCGCGCTGCGGCCGCGCGTGCCGCACGTCGCGCTGTCCGCGCTGTGGGCGTTCGCCACCGTGGCGGTGGCGCTCGGCGCCGCGCGCGCCGTCACGACGACCTACGTCCCCGTCCTGCTCGAGCGGATCGCCGACCGTCCCGGCCTCATCGGCGCCGTCATGCTCGTGAACGCGGTGGCCGGCTTCGTCGTGCCGCTGGGCGCGGGGCTGTGGAGCGACCGGCGTGGGACGCGCGCGCCCTTCATCCTCGGCGGCGCGCTCCTCGCGGCGGGTGGTCTCGTCGCGGTGGCACTCGGCAGCACGAGCTCCTACGTCGTCCTCGCGTTGGCCGCGGCGACCGTCTACGTCGGCCTGAACGCGGCGAGCACGGCGCACCGGGCGCTCGTCGCCGAGGGCTTCGGCGACGACGAGCGCGCGGCGGCGACCGGCGCGCAAGAGGGCGCGATGCTCGCCGGCGCGCTCGCAGGGACCGTCGTCGGCGGCGCGCTCATCGACAGCTCGGCCACCGGGCTCTTCGTGCTCTGGGCGCTCGCCCTGCCGCTGCTCGCCCTGCCGACGCTCGCCTGGCAGCGCAGGACCGAGCTGGGGACGACCGCCGAGCCCGGGGAGGCGGGCGGCTCGCCGCTTCGCATGCTGGCCGAGGTCCTGCGCCGCGACGGTGCTCGGCACGTGCTCGTCGCGCAGGTCCTGTGGGTCGGCTCCTACGCCGCGCTCACGCCCTTCATGGTGCTCTACGCCGAGGACGTGCTCGGCCTGCGCGCGGCAGGGGCCGGGATGCTGCTGGCCGGCTTCGGCGTGCTGACCGGGCTCGGCATGCTCGCGGGCGCGCGCCTGCCTGCGCAGCGCACGCGGCGCACGCTGATGACCGGCGTCGCGCTGCTCGGGGGCGGACTGCTCGCGGCGACCGCCGCCTCCACCGTCGCGCAGGCGGTGCTCCCGTTCTCCGCGGCCGCGGTCGGCGCGGGACTCGTGAGCTCGGTCGGCTTCCCCTACTTCGTGCGCTTCGTGCCCGACGGGCAGGCGGGCAAGTACGCCGGCGCCTTCTTCTCCGCGCGCGCGATCGCATCCGCGGCGGCCCTGCCGGTCGCCGGCGCGGTCATCGCCGCGACCGGGTCCTACCGTGCCCTCCTCGCGATGGGCGCCCTCGGGCTCGCCGGGCTCGTGCCGCTCGCGCGCGCCGAGCGCGGGCGCGCTCGGACCGCCGCCGTGGCGCACCACCCGCCGATCCGGCGGCTGACCGCCGTGATCCCCGTCTTCCGGTCGGCGCGCGTGGACGCCGTGGCCGCAGAGACGCTGCGCCACGTCGACGACGTCGTCCTCGTCGACGACGGCGCGCCGCCCGCGATCGCCGCGCTGCTGGACGCAGCCGCCGATGACCCGCGCGTGCACGTCCTGCGCCTGGGGGTGAACCAGGGCAAGGGGTCGGCCGTGGCCGCCGGCATCGGCGCGGCGCTCGAGCACGACCCCGACGCCGTGATCGTCCTGGACTCCGACGGGCAACATCCCGCGCGGCTCATCCCCGAGTTCGTCGCCGCCGCCGACGGCGCGGACGTCGTGATCGGCGACCGCCGGCGCGCGGGCGGGATGCCGGTCGCGCGGCGGGTCGCCAACGGCGCCTCGACCTGGGCCCTCGCCCTGGTCACGCGGCGGAGGCTGCGCGACTCCCAGAACGGGATGCGGCTCGTCCGTGCAGCCGCGCTGCGCGACGTGCCGCCGCCCACCGGACGCTACGAGGCCGAGACGCTGCACCTCAAGGCGCTGCTCCGCGACGGTCGCAGCGTGGCCTGGGTGTCGATGCCGGCGATCTACGAGGGGGAGCCGAGCTCGTTCCGGCCCGTCGCCGACACGCTGCGCGTCGCGCGGGCCGTCCTCGCGCCCGCACCGCGGCGCGAGACGGAGACGTCGGTCCAGGCGACCGCCGCGCTGCGGGGCACCGCCGTGGCATGGGCGCCGCGGATCGCCCTCGCCATGCTGCTGGCGTGGGTCGTCGCGGCGGCGCTGCCGCTGTTGGCTGGGCTCGACGAGCGGCTCTTCCTGGCCGTCAACGGCCTGGGGGACGGTCCCGAGTGGCTGTACCGGGCGCTCGACCCGCACAGCCGCAACTACCTGCTCCTCGCGGCCGCCGCCACGCTGGGCGTGCTCGTCAGCACCCGCCGGCTCCGCTACGCCGGTGGGGCGCTGCTCGCCATGGCGCTCGCCGGCGTGTTCGCCGACCTCGTCCTCGAGATCGTCCAGCTCGCGGTGGACCGGCCGCGGCCGGAGGAGGCCCTCGGCGCCGAGGTCCTGCGCAGCCACGGCCGCCACTGGGCCCACATCCCGTCGTTCCCCTCCGGGCACCTCATCGTGACGACCGCCCTCGTGGTCGCCGCGTCCGCCATGGCGCCGCTGCTGCGGATCCCGGCCTTCGCCTATCTCGCGGCGGTCGCCGTCACGCGCGTCACGTTCGGCGCGCACTTCCCGCTCGACGTCGTCGTCGGCACGATCGTCGGCTGGCAGGTCGGGCTCTTCGCGGTCGCCGTGACCCGGGCGGGCCGTCTGCTCCCTCAGCCGGCGGACGCCCGCGCGAGCCTGCGCGTCGCGAGCGCCATGCCCGTTCCGATCGCGCTCCCGAGCGCTGCGCCGACGAGCACGTCGAGCCAGAAGTGAACCCCGAGGTAGACCCGGGAGAAGGCGATCAGGGCCGCGACGGCCACCATGGGCAGACGCAGGCGCGGAGACAGCACGGCGATCGCGGTGGCCACCGCGAACGCGCTCATCGCGTGGCCTGAGGGGAAGGACGGGGAGACGGGGACGGTGCCGACCGCCTCGAGGCCGATCGCGTCAGGCGGGCGGCTGCGGTCGACGAGCGCCTTCAGCACGGCGTTGAGCCACGACGCGAGGGCGAAGCTCAGCGTGGCCGTGCCGGCGACGAGCGGCAGCAGGCGACGCCGGTGGAGATCCGAGCACCAGCCGACGGCGACCAGCAGCGGGCCCTTGACCCACCAGGCAGAGACGAGCACCAGGACGGCGGTCGCCGGACTCCAGCGCAGGGCCGTCGTCGCCCGGACCGCCTCCTGGTCGAGACCGACCAGCAGTTGCAGCGTGTTTCCCATGGCACAGGTCGCGCCGTGCGGCGGGCGCGACGCCCATCAGGGTACCCCGGCGTTCAGCGGTCGCCCCAGCGGAGGTTGTTGGCGTAGTCGTCGTCGACGTACGCCTGGATGTCCGCCTCCGTCATCTCCGCCATCGCCATGTGGTCCTTCCAGATGCGCGCCGGCGACGCGAGACCGTCGCGCTCCGGCCACGACGGCGGGTCCCACAGCTTCGAGCGGATGAACGCCTTCGCGCAGTGCAGGTAGGCCTCCTCGGTCTCGACGACGATCGCGGCGATCGGCGGCTTGCGCCCGTTGCGGTAGCGCTCGAGGAGCTCCGGGTCGCGCGAGATCGTGGCCCGACCGTTCACGCGCAGCGTCTCGCGCATGCCCGGGATGATGAACAGGAGCCCGATCCGCCCCGTGGCGACGATGTTGCGGACCGTGTCGAGGCGCCGGTTGCCGGGCTCGTCGGGCAGCACGAGGGTGCCCGGGCCGACGACGTCGCAGAAGCCGGGGACACCGCCCCGGGGCGACGCGTCGCACGTGCCGTCCTCGCCGACCGTCGCGACGGTGACGAACGGCGAGAGCGCGATGAACGCCCTGCAGTGCTCGTCGAGCTGCGGGATCGCCTTGACCTTGACCGCCTCGTCCGGCGCGCCGTACAGCTCGGTCAGCTCGTCCTGGCTCGTCACAAGGTGCTGCTGGGCGGTGCTCATGCTCGGTCTCCCAGTCCCTGGATTGGCCCCTGGACCGTACGCGATGCCGAGGAGTTGGCGGCTCGGCGTTCGTACACCCGCCGAGGCACCCTTTTCCGGCCTGGGCGCGTGGCCGCTCGGGTGCTCTCATCGCCGGGGCATGCGACGGATCACGCGCGGGAGGGTGCTGCTCGTCGTCCTGGCCGTCGCACTGGCCGGCGCCGACGCGGCCGCGGCGCAGGTCACGGGCCCGCCCGCTGCCCAGGCCCAGGGCGAGCTCGACGAGTCCGCCCGGACCGGCGACGGCGATCCGACGCAGCCCCTCGTGGCCGCGGGTGCCGGCGTCCTCGTGCTGGCCGGCGCCGGCGGGGCGGCCGCCTGGGCACGCAGGCGGCGGCCGCGCACGGACCCCGGCGGCAGCCGCGACGTCGTCGCGAGCGTGGCGAGCGCCGCGACCGGTCCGGTGTACGAGATCGTCTGGCGCCACGACGGGCGCCGTGCGTGCTTCGAGCTCGCCCGCCTCGACGGCGACGACGACGGCGCGTTCGTGCCGCCCCGCTCGCGGGCGTCGACGTGGCGGGTCGAGGGCCGGCCTCCGGCCGTCACCTCGCTGCGGCTGGACCTCGCGGAGCTGTCCACCCTCCTGCGCAACTCGGGCTGGCAGCCCGCCGGATCGGGCGATGCCTGGTACGCCCTGCGGTTCCGGGCGCCTACCCGAAGCTCACACCCTGAGCCAGCGGGAGCTCGTCGGAGAAGTTGATCGTGTTCGTCGCGCGGCGCATGTAGGCGCGCCACGCGTCCGAGCCCGACTCGCGCCCGCCGCCGGTCGTCTTCTCGCCGCCGAAGGCACCGCCGATCTCGGCGCCGGACGTCCCGATGTTCACGTTGACGATCCCGCAGTCCGAGCCGTCCGCCGCGATGAACCGCTCCGCCTCGCGCTGGTCGCGCGTGAAGATGCTCGACGACAGGCCCTGCGGGACGCCGTTGTGCAGCGCGATGGCCTCCTCGAGCTCCCGGTACGTCATGACGTAGAGGATCGGCGCGAAGGTCTCCGTCCGCACGATCTCCGTCTGACCGGGCATCCGCACGATCGCCGGCTCGACGTAGACGGCGTCCGGCGCCGCGTCGCGGCGCGCGCCGCCGACGACGATCTCGCCGCCGTCGGCCACCGCGCGGTCGAGCGCGGCGACCATCGACTCGTGTGCGCGGGCGTCGATGAGCGGGCCGACGAGCGTCCCGTCGTCGAACGGGTCGCCGACCTGCAGCGATCCGAAGATGTCCACGAGCCGCCCGACGAGCGCATCGGCGACGTCCTCGTGCACGATGAGCCGCCGCATCGACGTGCACCGCTGGCCCGCGGTGCCGGCGGCCGCGAACGTGATCCCCCGCGCGGCGAGCTCGAGATCGGCGGACGGCGCGACGACCGCGGCGTTGTTGCCGCCGAGCTCGAGCAGCGCCCGGCCGAAGCGCGCCGCGATCCGCGGCGCGACCTCCGCGCCCATCCGCTCCGACCCGGTCGCGCTCACGAGCGCGACGTCCGGGCTGTCGAGCATCGCCTGTGCGGCATCGGCGTCGGCGATCGCGAGCACGTTGAGGTTCGGCGGGGCACCGCAGTCGGCGGCCGCCCGGTCGAGCAGCGCGCTGCACGCCATCGCCGTCAGCGCGCCCGCGGGCGACGGCTTCCACACGACCGTGTCGCCACAGACCAGCGCGACCGCGGTGTTCCAGCTCCACACCGCCGCCGGGAAGTTGAAGGCGCTGATGACGCCGACGACGCCGAGCGGGTGCCACGTCTCCATGAGGCGGTGGCCCGGGCGCTCGGACGGCATCGTCCTGCCGTCGAGCTGACGCGACAGGCCGACCGCGAAGTCGCAGATGTCGATCATCTCCTGCGCCTCGCCCAGCGCCTCGGAGCGGATCTTGCCGACCTCGATCGTGATGAGGTCGGCGACGTCGCCCTTGTGCTCGGTCAGGAGCTCCGCCCAGCGCTTCACGAGGGCGCCGCGCACCGGTGCGGGCACGGCGCGCCACGCGTCGAACGCCTCGCGCGCGGCCGCCACGGCGCCGAGGACTCCGTCGCGGTCCACGGCGCCGACCGCGAACAGGTCCTCGCCGGTGATCGGCGACCGGGCGGTCACGGTCGTCGACGTGGCCTCCCCGAGCTCGGCCCCGCAGCGCCGCAGCGCCTCGCGTGCCCGCGTGCGCAGATCCTCGGTGGTCGTGGTGGTCAGCGTCATCGGGTCTCCTCAGACGATGTTGGCCTCGGCGATGGGGGAGCGCTCGGCGAAGCGCTCGGCCCGCAGCGGCGCGACGTCCACGAACGGCTCGCGGCCGAGGACGAGGTCGGCGACGATCTCGCCGGTCGCCGGGGCCTGGCAGAAGCCGTGCCCCGAGAAGCCGGTGGCGTACAGGAACCGTCCCACGTCGCGCGCCTCGCCGATGAGAGCACTCGCGTCCGGCGTGTTCTCGTACAGCCCGGCCCAGCCCTCCGTGATCGCGACGTCCGCGAGCCCTGGCGCGCAGCGTCCGGCGGCCTCACGCAGCGCCGCCTCCCAGGGCGGCGCGTACGACGCGTCGAGCCCCGGCACCTCGGTGGGGTCCGACATGCCGAGCAGCAGCCCGTCGCCGGCGCCGTGGAAGTAGAAGGTGCTGCTGAAGTCGATCGTGAACGGCAGGTCGGGCGTCGAGACCGGCGTCCGGGCGGTCAGGGCGATCTGGCGTCGCACGGGCGTGACGTCGAGCTCGACCCCCGCCATCGCTCCGATCTCCCGCGACCACGCGCCCGCCGCACACACGACCGTCGACGTGCGCACGGTGCCCTGCGTCGTCCTCACCGCCGCGATCTCGCCGCCGCGGACGTCGATGCCCGTCACGGCGCACCCCGTGACGAATCGCGCTCCGCGCCGCCGGGCGTCGTCGGCGTACGCCCACGCGGCGTCCAGCGGGCGCGCGTGCCCGTCGATCGGGCAGAAGGCGGCCGCGACGAACGCCTCGGGGTCGATCGCTGGGCAGCGGGCCCGTGCCTCGGCGGCGTCGAGCATCACGCTCGGGATGCCGACGTCGTTCTGCAGCGCGACGCCGGCCTCGAAGCGCGCGACGTGCTCGGCCTCGCGCAGGAGGAACAGGTAGCCGACGCGCCGGTGATCCATGTCCGCGCCGAGCTCCGCGTAGAGCTCGAGGCTGCGCAGGGCGAGCAGCGCGTTGAGCCGGTCGGAGAACTGCGCCCGCAGGCCGCCGATCGGCTTCCCCGAGGCCGCCCCGGCGAGCCCGTCGCGCTCGACGACGACGACATCGGTGATCCCGGCCCGGGCGAGGTGGAACGCGACGGCGGCCCCGACGATCCCGCCGCCGATCACGACGACCTCCGCGGTGGTCGGGAGCGTGTCGGCGGGCCCGGTCCGCACTGTCCTCGGCGGGTGCGCCTCAGGTCGCGTCGGTCGGCGGCGACACGTACCGCTGCGGGGCCTGCTTGCGGGCGTCGCTGCGCTCGGACTCGAGGCGCGCGCCGTGCAGTCCGGCGCCGCCGCGGTAGGCGGTGCTCGTGACGCGCTCCTCGGGTGTCCACGAGGCGTCCTCGAGCCAGGTCAGGATCGCCGCCGACCTGGAGCCCTCGGCCATGATCGCGGCGCGCTCGATGACCCTGCGCCCCGTACGGGTGGGGCGCGAGAGGCGCGCCACCACCGCGCTGATGTCGTCGTCGCGGGTCGGTTCGATCTCCTCGGACACAGTCCGATCGTACGCCACCGGCGCTGCGACCGAATCGATCAGACCTCCCAGCCCGCGATCGTCCGGGCGTACAGCCCCGGATCGTGGCGGTGCATCGCGTGTGCCGAATCCGGCACGTCGAGGAGCTCGAACTGCTGCCCCGCGGCGGTGACGAGCCGGCGGACGCCCTGGACCTGCTCCTCGGAGATCGCGCCCATGAGGCTGCCGGTCTCCGCGTCGATGTCGCGGTAGTGGTGGGTGAGGAGCATCGGCGTCTTCACGGCGGCGAGCATGCGGGCGTGGTCGCAGCTCGCGGCGACCGTCCCGGTCCAGAACGCGCGGCCCCACTCGGGGTCGTACTCCTTCATGTTCTGCGGCGGCGCGTCCGGGTTCGCGGGGTCGGGCGGGGAGCCGAGGCGCATCGGCCCGAGGGCGCGCAGCATGTACCCGGGCAGCTCCTCGGGAACGCGGCCTGCATCCCGGCCCAGTCGCCGACCGACCACCCGTCGCCCAGCCACTTGTTGAACGTGGCGAAGACCGGGCCCGCCGCCTGGCGGATCGAGTGCCCGCAGGCGGGGTCCACCTCGGAGGCGAAGAGCGGCGGGTCCTCGCACACGACGGCCCGCACCTGACCCGGCTTCGCGTAGGCGGAGAGCCACGCTGCGAGCACGCCGCCGGAGGAGTTGCCCGCGGCGATCACCGGCCGCCCGATCACGAGGTCGATGAAGCGGACGAGGTCGTTGCCCATGTTGTCGAGCGTGTAGCGGCCCGGCGTGCGCGTCGAGCGGCCCTGGCCGCGCAGGTCGACGGCGAAGACCTGGAAGTGCTCCGCCAGCAGCGGCATGGCGTCCTCGTAGCCCCACCAGGACTCCGTCTGCGACGGGATGAGCAGCAGCGCCGGCAGCTCAGGGGAGCCCGTCGTCGCGTAGTTCATCCGGATCTCGCCCAGATCGACCTGCTGCTCCTCGAACGCGTGCGGCACGAAGATGTCGGCGGCCTCCGACGTGGTCATTCGCTCTCCCCTCGGACGACGGTCGGCGTAGGCTACGTGGCGGCGCCTGGAGGCCGCTGGACGGGGTCGAGCGCGTACGGGCGGGCCTCGTCGACGACGCGACGGACCTCGAGCGCGGCCCGCCGGTCGCCGGGGAGAGCCGCGGCCGCTCGGCGGCGAAGGCGTCGACGTACTCCATGACGATCGAGGACTCGGGCAGCACCTCGCCCGCCTCGGGGTCGACGAGGACCGGCATCCCGCCCGAGGCTAGATCGGTCTGCACATGCGTGAATGTGCATATTGTTGCGCCGGTCCGATCGCAACCGGGGGAGTCACATGGAGATCCGTTCGACGCACGTGGGGAGCCTGATCCGGCCGCCGGAGCTGCTCGTGTTCGAGGCGGCGATGGGGCGCGGCGAGTCCTACGACGAGGCGGCCTACGCCGAGACGCTGCGCACGACGGTCGCCGACGTCGTCGCACGCCAGGAGCAGGCGGGCATCGACATCGTCAGCGACGGCGAGTACGGCAAGGCCAACTGGATCAGCTACCTCTACGACCGCATCAGCGGCGTCGAGTCCCGCTCGATCCCCGCCGGTGAGACGCGCCTCCCGCCCAGCCGCGACCGCCAGGCGTTCCCCGGCGCCTACGCGCAGCACGACAAGGAGTTCGGCCGTGCGCTGCGCGAGGCCGAGGTGCCCATGCCGGAGCCGAGCGTGTGGGTCTGCACCGGCCCGGTGACCTACGACCGCACCGCGCTCGATCGCGACATCGACAACTTCAAGGCCGCGCTGCAGGGCAAGGACGTCGAGGGCTTCCTGCCCGTCGTCGCGCCCGCCAGCACGTACTGGCTGGAGAACGAGCACTACGGGACGGAGGAGGAGTTCGTCTACGCGCTCGCCGACGCCCTGGCGGTCGAGTACAACGCGATCGTCGACGCCGGCCTGATGCTCCAGGTCGACGACGCGGTGCTCATGCACGAGTGCGACTCGATCCTCGCCGAGGGCGGCTCGATCGAGGACTACCGCACGTGGGCGCAGCTCCGCGTGGACGCGCTGAACCACGCGCTGAAGGGCATCCCGCCGGAGAAGGTCCGCTACCACATCTGCTGGGGCAGCTGGCACGGCCCGCACGCCTTCGACCCGCCGCTCGCCGACGTCGTCGACCTCGTCCTGCAGGTCGAGGCCGGCGCGTACGCGATGGAGCAGGCCAACCCGCGCCACGAGCACGAGTGGCACGTGTGGGAGAACGTGAAGCTGCCGGAGGGCCGCGTGCTCATCCCGGGCGTCGTCACGCACCACACGACGATCGTCGAGCACCCCGACCTCGTCGCCGACCGCCTCGTCCGGCTGGCCGAGGTCGTCGGCCCCGAGCACGTCATGGCGGGCACCGACTGCGGCTTCGCCCAGACGGCGTTCCTGCAGCGGGTGCACCCGGAGGTGCAGTGGGCGAAGCTCGAGGCGCTCGCGGAGGGCGCGCGGATCGCGAGCACGCGCCTGTCGTAGCTACTCGATGCGCCCCGCGGTCCGTCGCAACGCGCGGGCCGCGGCGCGCATCAGCAGGACCGACCCGCCGGTGAGCCCGGCGAACCCGAGGATCCAGAGGGTCGTCTGGACCGCGTCGCTGTCGTCGGTCGCCGAGGCCGCGAAGAGCACGATCGCGCCCGCGACCGCGCCGAGGCCCCCGGTCGCCGCGATGACGATGCGGTCGACCCAGTTGTCGACGACGTCGCGGCTCGCGCCGGCGAAGAGCTCGGTCTGCACGCTGAGGCGCCCCGACCGCAGCTGGTTGGCGAGCGTCTCGACGTGCTCGGGCAGCGTCCGCAGCGAGGGGAGCGCCCGCAGCGCCTCGCGCTGGAGGATCTCCTGCGGCGTGCCGATCGCGTCGCTGTGGTCGCTCAGGACCACCTCGCGGCTCGTCGCGGTGAGGCTGAACCCGGGGTCGATGAGGCGCAGCGTGCCCTCGATCGTCAGCAGCGACCGCGCCAGCAGCGTGACCGAGGACGGCGGGCGCATGTCGTGCCGGCGCATGACGGAGAGCACGTCGCGGATGAGGCGCGGGTCCATGCCGCCGGGGGAGTCGAGCTGCCCGAGCGCCACGCCCATGTCCGCCTCGAGCGACCGGAGGTCGACCGCGCCGTCGTCGCCCGTCATGTCGCGCGCGGCCCGGGCGAGCAGCCCGGGCTCGTTCGTGGCCACGCCGAGCGCGATGCCGCGCAGGCCGTTCAGGGCGCGGGCGTCCAGGCGGCCGACCGAGCCGAAGTCCAGCAGCCAGATCGTGCCCTCCGCGTCGATGAGCATGTTGCCCGGGTGCGGATCGGCGTGGAACAGGCCGTCGTCCAGGATCTGGCCGATGTAGGACGCCAGCACGCGGCGCGCGAGCTGGGGGCGGGGGACCGGCGACTCGTCCAGCGCCTCGGGCTCGCCGACCGACCTGCCGACGACCTCCTCCATCACGAGGATGCCGTCGGTCGACAACGTCGAGTGGACGCGCGGCACGGAGATCCCGACGTCGGCGGCGCGGTTCTTGCCCAGCGCGGTGCCGACCTTGGCCTCGTGCAGGAACTCGAGCTCCTCCTGGAGACCGCCGATGAGCTCCTCGGTCAGCGCCCCGAGGCCGATCGTCCGTGCGGCCTCGACGCGGCGCTCCAGGCGGCCGGAGATCATGCGCAGGACCGACGCGTCGCGCGCGACGACGTCCTCGATCCCCGGCCGCCGGACCTTGACGACGACCCGCGAGCCGTCGTGGAGGACGGCCCGGTGCGTCTGCCCGATCGACGCCGCGGCGAGCGGCTCCCACTCGAACGACGCGAACGCCTGCTCGACCGGCTCTCCGAGCTCGGTCTCGATGGCGACGCGGACGTCGTCGGGCCCGACCGGGCGGACGTCCGCGCGCAGCTTGGACAGCTCGGCGGTCAGGGGCGCCGGGAGCACGTCGTTGCGCGTCGAGGCGATCTGCCCGAGCTTGACCATCATCCCGCCCGACTCCTCGAGCACGGTGCGGACGCGGTTGCCGAGGTCGGGCGTGTCGAGCGCCGCTCCGGACGCGTAGCGCCAGTGCAGGAGGTTCGCGCGCCGCGCGTTGGCGATGACCTCGCGCAGCCGCCCGTAGGGGGCGAGCTGCGCCTTGATCGAGCGGATCGGGTGCAGCCACCACCGCCCTCGCCGGCGCCCCGCGACCGGCGCGCCGCGCGTGAGCAGATCCACGCCGATGGCCACCGGCATCGCCGCCAGCACCCCGAAGAACACGACGAGCCCGGCGGCGCCGAGCGCCTGGCCGAGGCTGTCGACGTGGACGGTGAGGCCTTCGCGCGGCGAGTCGTCGAGCGTGAAGGCCACCGCCGTGACGCCCGCGATCCAGCCGATCGTCCCGACGAACGCGCCGCGCGCGTTGCCGAGCCGGATCCCGAGCAACCGGCCGCTCGCCTTCCCCACCACGACGACGAACAGCACGAACAGGATGAGGCCGAGCAGAACTCGCACGGCGCCGAGTATGCACGTACGTGCAGACCGCACTTCGCTCCGGGGGGTGCCTCCGATGCCGCGGCGCGCGCGATCGACGAGTCTCCTCCGAACAGTCCACACGAGAGGAGGTGAGCCAGATGCGACGTGAGCAGATGAAGACCCTGATCGAGCAGGGCCGCATGACCAACGCGCCGTTCCGCCTGAAGCGGATCAGCGACCGGACCAGGTTCCGCAGCTCCTAGCCGCGCCCGGCGTGGCTAGCATGCCCCCGTGGCCCGCACGGACGACGCGCCCCTTCCCACTCCTCCTCCCTCGGACGTCGTCGAGTCGATCGCCGACGCGATGTTCGCGCTGTCGTCGACGAGCAGGGTCAACATCCTCATGCTCCTGCGGGAGCGCCCGTGCACCGTCGGCGAGCTCACCGACGCGACCGGGATGGAGCAGTCGGCCGTCTCGCACCAGCTGCGGGTCCTGCGCGAGCACCGGATCGTGAGCGTCGAGCGGATCGGCCGTCGCCGGCGCTACGCACTGCACGACGAGGACGTCGCGGTGCTGCTGGACGCGGCGCTGCACCACGTCTCCGGCGGACGAGCGGTCCGTCGGGCCGACGTGGGCTGACGGCGGTCGTCGTGCCCGTGAACGCCCTCGTGACGCTCTGATGGCGGTCGTCGAGGCCGTGTTCACGCCGCCGGCCGGGCGGCGCGCGGTGCTCGACCGGGCGCACGTCGGCGACGTCGAGGGCGCGTTCGGGACGCTGAGCGAGGCCGCGGTCCCGCCCGCGCGCGGGATGCGCGCGCGCCTCGCGGCGCTCGCCGCGGTCCTCGGGCCTGGCGTCGTCATCATGGCCGCCGACAACGACGCCGCCGGCCTCGGCCTGCTCGCGCGCGCGGGCGAGGAGCACGGGACGCGGCTGCTGTGGCTGCTCGTCGCGCTCGCCCCCGTCGTCTTCGTCACGCAGGAGCTCGTGCTGCGCCTGGGCGCCGTCACCGGCGCCGGGCACGCGCGCCTCATCATCGAGCGCTTCGGGCGGCGCTGGGGCATGTTCGCCCTCGGCGACCTGCTCGCGCTCAACGCGCTGACGCTCGTCGCCGACTTCGTCGCGATCGCCTTCGCGCTCGGCTACTTCGGGGTGAGCCACCTGCTCGCCGCGCCGATCGGCGCCGTGCTCCTGCTCGGGCTCATGGCGACCGGCAGCTTCCGCGGCTGGGAGCGGATGATGTTCGTGCTGCTCGCGGCGACCGTCGCCGTCGTCCCGCTCCTGCTGCTCGTGCACGCCGGGGGCCGCCACGCCGAGGTGGCCGCGCACGCGCCGGCGTCGAGCACGCTCGTGCTCGTCCTCGCCCTCGTCGGGACGACCGTCGCGCCGTGGCAGCTGTTCGTGCGGCAGTCGAACGTCGTCGACAAGCGGATCACGCCGCGCTGGCTGGGCTACGCGCGGGTCGACACGGCGATCGGCACCGTGGCCGCGCTCCTCGTGGCGGCCGGCGTGCTCGTCGCGTGCGCGTGGGCGTTCGGCGCGACGCCCCACGCCTTCAGCGACGCGGGCGACGTCGCCCCGGCGCTGCGCGCGGACCTCTCGCCCGCGGCGGGCGCGATCTTCGCGGTGCTGCTCATCGACGCCGCGCTGCTCGGCGCCGCGGCGGTCGCGCTGTCGAGCTCCTACAGCGTCGGCGACGCCCTCGGCTTCCGCCACTCGCTGCACCGCGGCCCGCGCGAGGCGAGGACGTTCCACGCCGTCTACGCGGGCTTCATCGCGCTGGGCGCGGCGGCGGTCCTCGTGCCCCACGTCCCGCTCGGGGCGCTCGTGACCGGCAGCCAGGCGCTCGCGGCGATCCTGCTGCCGAGCGCCACGGTCCTCCTCCTCCTGCTCGGCAACGACGCGGAGATCCTCGGCCCGTGGGTCAACCCGGCCTGGCTGAACGCGCTGGGCACGGTCGTCGTCAGCGCCATGCTGGGCCTGTCGACGGCGGTCGTCGCGCACGCCGTCGTCCCCGACGTCGAGGTCGCGGTGGGGGCGGTCACGTTCGCGGTCCTGCTCGTCGGAGGGCTCGCGGCGGTCGTCGTCGAGCACGTGCGGCGGCCCCGCTCCGCGATGACGCGCGCGGAGCGGCTCTCGTGGACGATGCCGCCGCTGGACCGCATCGCGCCGCCGCGGCGGTCGCGGGTCCGGCGGCTCGTGCTCGTCGGGCTGCGCGCGCAGATCGTGCTCGCCGCCTGCGCGCTGCTGGCCCGCGCGGTCGGCGTCCTCTAGCTCAGCAGGTCATCGGAAGGCATCCTGGTTTGCGCGCGCCCACGCGGCGAACGTCGCCGGCTCGCGGCCGAGCACGTCGCGGACCGTGGGCTGCACGACGGACTCGTCGAGCGTGCCGAGCACGAAGAAGCTCAGGAACGCCTCGGCGTAGGCGGCGGGCAGCGTCGCGTGCATCTGCGCGGCCGCGTCCGAGTCGGACTGCGGCTCGTAGCGCAGCTCGCGCCCCAGGACCTCGCCCAGGATGCGCACGCGGTCGGCCGGCGCGAGCGACTCGGGCCCGCTGAGGCGCAGCGCGCGGCCGCCGAGGTCGCCCTCGACGAGGGCGTGCGCCGCGACCGCGGCGATGTCGGCGGGATCGACCATCGCGAGGTGCACCCCCGCGAACGGCGCGCGCACGACGTCGCCCGACCGCAGCTGGTCCGCCCACTCCAGGGCGTTGGTCATGAAGCTGTTCGGCCGCAGGAACGTCCACTCCAGGCCGGACGCCTCGACGGCGGCCTCGGCCTGCGCGTGGTAGCGCGCGACCGCGTTGTCGAGGTCCGCGCCCTCGAGCGAGCTCGATGAGAGCAGCGCCGCGCGGCGGACGCCGGCGTCGCGCGCGAGCGTCAGCAGGTCGGTCATGCCGTCGTAGCCGCTGAGGAGGAACAGGCCGTCGACGCCCTCGAGCGCGCCGGCCCAGTCGGCCGGCTGCGTCAGGTCGCCGGCGATCGTCTCGACGCCGTCGGGGAACGATGCCCTCGAGGGGTCGCGGGCGAGGGCGCGTACGCCCACGCCGTCGCCGTGCAGGGCGCTGACGAGCGCGCCGCCGACGTTGCCGGTCGCGCCGGTCACGAGGATGGTCACGACGAGGACACTAGGCGCCGCCGAGCACGCGGCAGAGGTCCTCCAGCGCGCCGGGTGCGACCCGGTGGTAGCCGTAGGGCCCGCGCTGCTCGCGGACCAGGATGCCCGCGCGAACGAGCTTGCGCAGGTGGTGGCTGGCCGTCGGCTGGCGCAGGCCGAGCTGCTCCTGGAGGTCGCGGCCGTGCAGCTCGCCGCCGGGTGCGTGCAGCAGCGCGCTGAGGATGAGGACGCGCGTGCGGTCGCCCAGCGCGTGCATCGTCCGCGCGATCGAATCGGCGTGGTCCGGGGTGAGCGGAGCGTCCGTGATCGGCGTCTCCATAACCATGAGGATATCCACAGATATCGATGCTTGCATCCACGAACATCGATGCTACGATTGCGCGTGCAATCAAAAAGTACCGACGGACGCCGGGGCCGGCCCCCGGCACCGGCCGCCCGCCGACAACGATGAGAGGAGCGCAGCAATGCGCACGCACTTCATCTCCCGGCTGGCACTTCTGCTCACCGCCGGCTTCCTCGTGGTCGCCAGCCAGGTCTGGACCGGCGACACCCTGCAGTGGCTGTTCGTCGCCGGCGGCGCGGTCATGATCCTCGTCGCGGCGGCCGACGCCGTCCGCGAGCACGTGGGTCAGCGCGCTCTCGACGGTCTCATCGCCCTTCTCGGCGCCTGGACCATCGTGCAGGCGTTCATCTTCGACGGCACCGATCTCAAGTGGTGGTCGTTCGCGTCGGCCGTGGCTCTCGCCGCGCTCAGCACGATCGGCCTCATCGCACACGAGTCGAACACCGAGCGCGTGGTCCACGAGCTCAGCGTGACCAGCCGCGACCGGACACCCACCGCCGTCCGGTGACCTGAGCCCTCGGGGGCACACGGGGGGACCCGCGGGCGGGGCGCCGGTGCGCCCCGCCCGCGCTCGTACCGCCGCCGCCTGGGTAGATGCCTCCGCATGGAACTCGGCATCCACTACGCGAACTTCACGCTCCCCGGCGGCGCGGAGCGCGCCGCGCCCACCCTCCTGGACACCGCCCGCGCGGCCGAGGAGATCGGCTGCACGAACTTCACCCTCATGGACCACTTCTTCCAGCTCGAGGGACTGGGGGGCGCGCTCGAGCCGATGCTCGAGGGCTACACGGTGCTGGGGTTCCTCGCCGGGCAGACCGAGCGGATGACGCTCGGGCTCCTCGTCACCGGCGTCACCTACCGCCACCCGGGTCTGCTCGCGAAGACGGTGACGACGCTCGACGTGCTCTCCGGCGGCCGGGGGATGCTCGGCATCGGAGCCGCGTGGTACGAGCGCGAGCACCTCGGCCTCGGCGTGCCCTACCCGCCGATGGGCGAGCGCTTCGAGCGCCTGGAGGAGACGCTGCAGATCTGCCTCCAGATGTGGAGCGACGACGAGGGGCCCTACGAGGGGAAGCACTTCCGGCTGGCCGAGACGATCTGCCGCCCCGCGCCGCTCTCGTCGCCGCGCCCGAAGGTGCTCATCGGCGGCAGCGGGGAGCGCAAGACGCTGCGGTTCGTCGCCCGCTACGCGGACGCCTGCAACCTCTTCCCCGCCGGCCACGACGAGATCGCGCACAAGCTCGACGTGCTCGCCCGCCACTGCGAGACGGAGGGACGCGACCCGGCCGAGATCGAGCGCACGATCCTCGCGATGACCAACCCGCTCGACGACGTCGACGCCTTCCTCACGGACATGGAGGGCTACGCGCGCGCCGGGATCGAGAAGGTGATGCTCGTGCCGATGTCCGACGACCCGCCGGGGCTCGTGCGCGGCATCGGCGAGCGCGTGCTGCCCCGGCTGCGCGAGCTGTAGGTTGCCGCCGGTGATCCGCCTCTACCACCGACCGAAGGCAGGCCGCCCCGTGCGCGCCGCCTGGATCCTCGAGGAGGCGGGAACGTCCTTCGAGGTCGTCCGCCTCAGCATGGACGAGACGCGCGCCGCCGAGCACCTCGAGCGCCACCCGCTGGGCCGCGTGCCCGTGCTGGAGGACGACGACGGGGTGCTCTTCGAGTCCGCCGCGGTGTGCATGCACGTCGCCGACCTGGTGCCGGAGGCGGAGCTCATCCCGCCGCCGGGCTCGCGCGAGCGCGCACTCGTCTACCAGTGGGTGCTGTTCGCGATGACCGAGGTCGAGCCCGCGTTCCTGCCGCTGCTGCCGCACCGCACGACCGACCCGGAGGCGGCGGCCGCGGCCCGCGCCGTGCTGCGCGAGCGCCTCGAGGTCCTCGAGGGTGCGCTGGACGGTCGCGAGTTCCTCGTGGGCGACGCGCTCACGGTCGCCGACGTGGTCATGGGATCGCTCGCGTCCGACATCGTCGGGCTCGGGCACGCGGAGGGGTTCCCGGCGATCGCGGCGTGGGTCGATCGCCTGGAGGCGCGCCCGGCGCGCGAACGTGCGGTTGCCGCGGTGGGCCTGAGCGCCGCGGCGTAGTCGACTTCGACGGAGGAGAGCAGATGCTGCTGAAGGACAAGATCGCCCTCGTCACGGGCGGGGGATCGGGGATCGGCCGCGCGACGACGCAGCGGTTCGCCGAGGAGGGCGCGACCGTGCTGGCGGTCGACATCAACGAGGCGGGGCTCGAGGAGACCGCCCGCGGGCTCGACGGCGTGTCGACGATGGTCGTGGACGTCTCCGACAGCGCGCAGGTGAACGCGGCGTTCGAGCGCGTGGCGTCCGAGCACGGCCGCCTCGACGTGCTCGTGAACGCCGCGGGCGTGAGCGGGCCGAAGGGCGAGATCGACCCGGGCACGCACTTCCTGACGGACATCACCGACGACGACTGGGACCAGGTCGTCGCGATCAACCTGACCGGCAGCTTCTACACCGTGCGCGCCGCCGTGCCGCTCATGCGGGCCGCGGGCGGCGGGTCGATCGTGAACATCGCGAGCGTCTCCGCGCTCGTCGGCTACCCGCTGAACATCTACTACCCGGCGTCGAAGGCGGGCGTGCTCGGCCTGACCCGCGCGGCGGCGGGCGGCCTCGCCGCCGACGGCATCCGGGTGAACGTGGTCTGCCCGGGCGCGATCGACACCCCGATGCTCAACGCGATCCCCGACGAGGCGCGCCAGCAGGTCATCGACCTCGCGCCGATCAACCGGATGGCGAGCGCCCGCGAGCTCGCGGGGACGATCCTGTTCCTCTCGAGCGACGACGGCTCGTTCTACACGGGGCAGACCCTGTCGCCGAACGGTGGGATGTGGATGTAGCGGTGGGTTCGCTCGCTGCGGCCTCGTCACCCAGATGGGGTTGGACGGCCTGAATCGCATGCGGTGGCGTCGCCGCCACCCTCCCGTCGCCCTACCGAGCAGTCCGGGCGCGGTCGGACCTGCCGCGCAGCGGCGCGGGCTCACCCGCCCCGCCGGCGCTCCCAGATCCCGTCCGCCGCCCGCAGCGCCAGGGCCTGCACGGTGTGGGTCGGGTTGACGGACGCGCCCGTCGCCATCACCGACCCGTCGACCACGAGGAGGTTCGGGACGTCGTGGCAGCGGTGCCACGCGTCGACGACCGAGTCGTCGGGGTCCGAGCCCATGCGCGCCGTGCCGAGCAGGTGCCAGCCGAGGAGGGTGTCGAAGCCGAGCACCCGCACGGAGTCCGCGCCCGCGGCGTGGCACAGCTCGGTCGCCTTCTCGATCCCCGCCTCGCCGATGCGCCGCGAGTTCTCCGACAGCGTGTAGTGCGTCACGACGCCAGGCAGCCCGAACCCGTCGGTCCGCTCGTGGTCGAGCTCGACGCGGTTGTGCGGCTCGGGCTCGTCGTCGCCGCAGACCCAGCAGACCGCCTCGTGGTTGAGGTGGTGCTCCAGGGCGGCGTGGTGCCCCTCGCCCCAGCCCGCCGTCTGCAGCGCCGTGTCGAGCGCGTCGAACCCGCGCATCGCCGTGATGATGAACCCGCGCTTGAAGTCGCGGGAGGGGTCGGTCTCGTAGAAGTGCCGCGTGGTGGCCGTCGCGCCCCACGGCCCGTGGTCGGCGCCCGTGCGCTCCGGGAAGTGCCCGATGACGGTCGTCTGCACGTGGACCATGAGGTTGCGGCCGACCATGCCGCTGGAGTTCGCCAGCCCGTCGGGGAACGCAGGCGACGACGACATGAGCAGCAGCCGCGGCGTGCCCAGCCCGTTGCCGGCGAGCACGACGACGCGCGCGGTCGCGCGCTGCACCGAGCCGTCGGGCGCGTGGTAGAGCACGCCGTCCGCGCGCCCGCGGGTGTCCAGCGTGATCTCGCGCACCCGCGCGCCGGTCTGCAGCCGCACGCCGTTGCGCAGCGCCTCGGGCCAGTACGTGTTCGCGGGGGTCGCGAGCGCGCCGGTCGGGCAGCCGTAGGTGCAGTGCCCGTTGTTCGTGCAGGCCGGCCGGCCGCGGTAGTCGCGCGACGCGATCGCCTGGTGCTGGACCCACCAGTACCAGCCGAGCCGCTCGAAGCCGTCGATCCAGCGCTCGCCCATCGCGCCCATGGAGACGGGCGGCAGCGGCGCCTCGGACGTCGGCGGCGCGGTCGGGTCCCCGGCGATGCCGGACATGCCCATCTCGGCCTCGTTGATCTCGTAGTAGCGCTCGAGGTCCTCGTAGCCGATGGGCCAGTCGCGGCCGAACCCGTCGAGCGTCGCGCCGCGGAAGTCCGACGGGAGGAAGCGCCAGAACGCGCCGCCCCAGCCCGTCGCGCTGCCGCCGACCGCCGAGTAGACGAACGCGTCGACGGGGTTGGCGCCCAGGTTGCGCACGGGGTAGTCGGCCGGCCACCCGCGCCGTTCCGCGCTCGGGCTCCAGTAGCGCCGGGCGCGCACCTGCCAGTCGGCGTGGCGCTTGGGGATGTCGTCGTCGGGGACCCAGTCGCCCTGCTCGAGGACGAGGACGTCGGCGCCGTGCTGCGACAGCCGCCAGGCGAGCGCCGCGCCCGCCGCGCCGCCACCGACGACCAGCACGTCCGCGACCTGCGTCATGCGGGTCGGTGTCGGGGAGGCAGGGCGCGCACGCGGTCCAGCCGGGCGGGATCGAACGGCGGCAGCGGCGTGCCGGTCATCGGGAGCCGCGAGCTGAAGCCCGTCCGCGCTTCGACGACGGCCTCCACGGCCGGGTCGCGGTAGTACGCCTCGAGGGTCATCTCCAGCACCGAGAAGAAGACGGGACCGAGCGCGGGATCGGCCTCGAGCTCACGCAGCACCGCGATCTGCTCCTCGGTCCCGAGCCCGAGGAACCCGCGCCCGGCGAGCCACGCGAGCGCCGACCGCACGGCGGGCACGATCGCGGGCGCGCGGTCCATGAGCGCGTCGACGTAGCCGACGACGGGCGTCGCCGTCGCGGGCGGCCAGGTCCCGTCACCGGGAACGAGGCGGTCGGCCCACGCACCGAGGATCGCGCGCTCGCCCGCGTCGAGGACGCGCGGCTCGCCGACCTCCTCCGGCGCGACGTAGACCCCGCCGGCGTCCCCCGCCCGCACTAGAGGATGATGCGCCCCGGGTTGTCGCCGCTGGGGCCGTCCCAGAGCTCCTGGTGCAGCGCCTCGTCGACCTGGGTCGGGGTCATCGGGAACGCGGGGCAGCCCCGGACGCGCTCGATGATCTCCTCGAAGGTGACGGCGGGCGACCCGCCTCGTACCGAACGGTCCCCCAGCTCGGGGAGCAGTCCGTGCTCGTTCAGCAGCGCCCAGATGTAGCGCGTCGGCGAGACATCGCTCATGCGCGAGGATCCTACCGAGCCGACCAGCCCGACCAGCGCATCACGTCGACGCTCAGCACCGGTCCCTCGGGCGGCTCCGCCCGGTGCTGCGGGTAGCGCTCCTGGAGCAGCTCGACCGCATGCACGGCGGCCCGCTCGCCCGGCTCGTGCACCGTCCCGGCGCCGTCCGCGCGGACCCACCACAGGGCGTCCCAGTCGTCGTCGGCGTAGTGGTCGGCGAGCAGCGCGACGCGCGGGTTGGCGCGGACGTTCGCCAGGCGCTTCAGCGCGGTGGTGCGCTTCGGCTTGCGGTCGACCGCGACGACGATGGTGTCGCCGTCGACGGCGAAGACGACCGGGACGAGGTGCGGCACGCCCTCGGCGTCCGCGGTGGCGAGACGGGCGACACGCGCCGCCGCGAACCGCCGGCGCGCCTCGTCCGCCTCCATGTCAGACCTCTCCGCGCAGCTCCGCGAGGGCGTCCTCGAAGCGGTCGAGCGCCCGCTCGATCGGTCCCCGCGTCGTCGACGGCAGCCAGTGCACCGCCCGCTTCACGCCGGCCTCCTCGAGCTCGGCGAGCTTGGCCGGGTCGGCGGGGACGCCGAACGCGATGACCGGGATCTCGCGGTCGGCGCGCTCGCGCAGCTCGACGATCTTGTCCATGACGTCGGGGAAGCCGTAGTTGGGGATCCACGCGTCGCCGTAGGCGAGCACCCGGTCGAGGACCGTCGGCCCGTTGCCGCCGACGAGCACCGGCGGGTGCGGCCACTGGGCCGGCTTGGGCCAGGACCAGATGCGCTCGAAGTCCACGAACTCGCCGTGGTAGCTGGCCTCGTCCTGCGTCCAGATCTCCTTCATCGCCTCGACGCGCTCGCGCATGACCTTCATGCGCTTCCGCGGGTCGACGCCGTGGTTGACGATCTCCTCGCGGTTCCACCCCGCGCCGACGCCGAACTCGACCCGCCCGCCGGAGAGGTGGTCGATGCTCGCGACCTCCTTGGCGGTGATGATCGGGTCGCGCTCGATGATCAGGCAGATGCCCGAGCCGATCCGCAGCCGCGTCGTCGCGGCCGCGGCGGCGGTCATCGCGACGAAGAGGTCGTACGTGTGGATGTAGTGGCGCGGCAGGGGCTGGCCGCTGGGGTGCGGCGTCTCCCGCGACGCCGGGATGTGCGTGTGCTCGGGGAAGTACAGCGCGTCGTGCCCGCGCTCCTCGACGAGGCGCGCGATGCCCCCGGGATCGAGGGCGTCGTGCGTCGCGAACACGGCAAGTCCGGTCTCCATGGCGGACGAGTCTAGGTCGGGAGCTCCAGCGTCCGCCGGTAGCGGTGCGCGTACCACGCCTCGCCGCGCCCGCACGGCTCCCAGCCGTCCTGGACGAGGCGGTCGCAGAGCAGCGCGTGGGCCCGCGAGGCGGGCGCCTTGCGCGACGGCACGGCATCCGGCTCGACCGGCATCCGGGCGACGTCCTCGTCGAGCCGCAGCGCCTCCGACGTCCCCAGCGGGCGCAGCCGGAACGTGCCCGCGGCGTGCTCGATCTCGGCCTCCACGAGGACGTCGCGGAGGAGGAGCCGCACGGCCGGCGCGCGGACCGCGGTCACCTCGCGCGGGTTCGCCGCACGGCGCAGCCGTGCGGCGGGGACCGGCGACGGCGGCGCGGCGGGCTCGAGCGCCTGGCGGGCGCGATGCGCCCGCAGGCCGGTGGTCCGCAGGACGGTGACGACGACGACGGCGAGCACGGCCGCGCCGATCGCAGCGAGCATCCAGGGCGCCATCACGCCTGCCTCCCGACGCGGCGCTGCGCGAGGTGCGCCACCGCCATCCAGTTCACGAGCACCAGCGAGCCGGCCAGGAGCACGAGCCACGGCGTCGCCCCGGCCGAGAGCTGCGACGGCACGTCGGTGAACGCATCGGCGATCGTCGTCCACATCCGCTGCGACAGCAGCGCCTGCGCGGCGGCCTCGCCGCGCATCGCCACCGCCGCCAGCACGAGCGCGCCGACACCGGCCGTCGCGATCGCCGGCCCGAGCGCGAGCTTCGCGAGCCCGCGCAGGTGCAGCTCGTGGGACTCGCGGAGGTGCAGCGCGATGACCGCGATCGTCACCGTGAGGTAGATGACCGCGTTCAGCAGGCAGAAGTAGAAGTAGCCGACCGCCGACCCCGGGTCGCTCTGCAGGATCGCGGTGATCGCGCAGACGGCCGAGATCAGCAGGTACGGGACGATCGCCTTCAGCACGAGCGGCTGGGCCTCGGCGACGCCCTTCGGCGTCACCTTGAAGCCGAACTGCCGGCCGACCAGCCACGCGGCCCAGGAGTGTGCGACGCCCCACAGGATCCACGGCCAGCGGGTGAAGAGGAACAGCGTCGTCTCCCAGCTCAGCAGCGGCGTGTCGACCGGGCGCAGCCAGCCCTGGCGGCGGACCCATGCGAGCGTCGCCAGCAGCACGGCCGACACGATGAGCACGTGCGCGAAGAAGTCGACCAGCCGGACGCTCGCCCACGGGCTGCGGAACGCGAGCGCCCACACCGGGAAGATCGATGCGACCAGCATGTGCAGCGCGTAGAGCGGATACCAGACCTCGCAGAAGCCGAGCTTGATCCGCTGGGCGAACCCCATGCCCCGCCAGTAGCGGCGCGTGTGCCCGAGCATGACGTTGCTCAGGCTGCGCGCCCACTGGAACTCCTGGGTGATGAAGTCGGCGAACGTGTCCGGGCCGTCGCCGTGCGCCTCCGCGTCGAGCGCGAAGACGCCGCTCCAGCCGAACGCGTTCATCATGAGCGAGGTGCTGAAGTCCTCGGCGAGCTCGGGGCCGACGCCGCCGATCTCCTGCAGCGCCTGCGTGCGCACCGCGTAGTGCGATCCGATGCACGTCGGCGGGATCGCGTGGTGGCCGCCGGCCTGCTGCGGGCCGTGGAACGTCGCCTCCTTGTAGAGGCGCCCGCGGGCCGCCCAGCTCTCGCCGGCGTTGGCGTCGCAGACGCTGGGCGCCGCGACGTACCCGACGCGCGGGTCGGCGAACGCGCGGACGATCTCGCGCAGGTAGGTGGGCGCGGGACGGTGGTCGGCGTCGAGCTGCGCGACGACGTCGTACTCGCGGTAGCCCCAGCGGTCGTAGAAGTAGGCGAGGTTGCCCTCCTTCGAGCGCGTCCGGCGCGGCCATTCGCTGCGGTGGTACGCATCGACGCCGTCACGGCTCGAGACGCGCACGCCGTTGGCGTCGCACCACGCGAGCGTCTCGGCGTCGGGCTTCTCGTCGGCGAGCCACACGTCGTAGGCGTACGGCATCCGCTGGCGGAGCATCCCGCGCAGCGTGCCGCGCACGACGTCCCACGGCTCCGACGGCGCCTTCGTGACGATCATCGCCACGCGCAGCCGCGGTAGCTCGAGCGCCGGGTTCGGCCGCCGCATGCGGCCGACGTGGAAGAAGAACAGCCCTGGGAGCAGGAGACCCCAGACGAGCATGAGCGTGTTGACGACCATGCCCATCACGGTCACGACGTGATCGGAGCGCAGCCACCAGCTCCAGAAGAACGCCAGCGACCCGATCCAGAGGACGACGAGCGCGGCGAACGTCCGCTTCTGCCCGCCGTTCATGACGGGGACCAGGAAGGGCTTCGACGTGCTGCGGGCGACGACGGAGCGCGGCTCGTCCGCCGGCGTGGGCTCCTCCCACCCGAACGCCGCACGGAGATCCGACGTGCGGAAGTGCGGCGCCTCGCCGCGCGCGTCACGGCCGCCGATGGCCAGCTCGGCCGAGGTCGGCGACTCGCCCTGGCGCAGCAGGCGCGCGGCGAGCCGGCGCAGGTCGGTGCCGCCGTGCAGGTCGTCGGCCGCGGCGCGGCGCAGGAGATCGGGGACGAGGGGCACGCCGGGGCGCACGGCGGTGAGCAGCTCGCCGCGCGCCAGGCCGAGGCCGAAGAGCAGCAGGCCACGGCGGTCGCGAGCGGCTGACGGCGGCGCCTCGACCACGGTCACCCAGGCCGGCAGCGGATGCAGCCGCAGCCGCCTGCGCGTCACGTGGTCGGAGGACGGCACGACCGCGATGCCCTGCAGCTTGTGCGCGGGGTAGTCGATGCCCTCGAGCGTCAGGTGCAGCCGTGACAGCGTCCGCGGGCGCTCGCGCGACAGCGGGATGAGGACCGTGTGGGTCGGGAGGTCGCGGTCGGCGTCCTCGCCGGCGGGCATCGCGTCGCCGCGCGCACGCAGTCGCGCGGCGATCGCCGCGGTGCCGGCGATCGCGGGCACGACGGCGAGCCAGATGGGCCAGGTCGTCCCGGTCAGGAGCCCCACGACGATCAGGCCGATGGCGGCCGCGGAGAGCGCCCGCAGCAGCAATGGCTCGGGCGCGGCGGCGAGCCGGTCGCGGGAGAGCAGCGCGCGACTCCCCTGGCCGTCGTGGGCGTACGCCTCTGCGAGCAGGAGGTCCATCGTGCGCTCGTCGGTGAGGCGAGGCTCGACGCTGCGGCCGAGCCGGTCCGCGACGGCCGGCACCACGTCGAGGTCGGTGACCGCGACGAGCAGACGGCCCTCGGCCGGCATGCCGCCGGCTGGGCCCGCGAGCACAGCGGCGCGCAACTCGTGTGCGACCGCCCGCGGCAGCGCCGGGATCGCCTCGTGCTCGCCGACGAGCGACGGGAGGTCGTTCTGGTGCGCGAGCGTGAGGCTCAGGTCGGCGCGGTCGACCAGCCCGCGGGCGAGCAGGATGTCGCCGAGGCGGCCGCCGGAGCGCTCCTGCTCGGCGAGCACGTCGTCCAGCGCATCGTGGGTGAGGACGCCGCGCTCGACGAGGTGCTCGCCGAGCCGGCGCAGGCCGGTGTCATCGTCCGTGACGGGAAGGTGCATGGAGCGGCGTCGTCCGTTTCGCGGCTCGTGGTGGGCGGATGCATCGCGCGGAGGCGAGTGCGCGTCTGACGTTAGACCAGAAGTCTGGGTTTCAACCGAGAGTGGACGGATCTCAGAGGGGCCCCCGTTTCCCAGGAATCTCCATGGATCTCCACAGCGGGGACTCGCGGTCCGTGCCGATGCTCCCTCGCGCAACGAGCGAAAGGAAGCGAACCCAGCATGTCCCCCTCCCTCCGCAGGATCGGCGCCGCACTCGGCGTGGCAGGCGCGCTCGCCGCCGCGGCGATCGGCTGTGGCGGCTCCACCGAAGGGACCGCGTCGGCGACCCAGCAGGGCTCGCAGGACGACCTCAGCGCGCTCGCCACGAAGCTCGGCGTCAGCGAGGCCAAGCTCGGGTCCGCGATGCAGGCCGCGCGGCCGACGCAGGGTCAGACGAGCTGACATGTCCGCCACCGCCTCCGCTCCCACCCTCCCGCGCGCACGCTCCGGCGCCCTGCGCTCCCTCGTCCGCGGCCGCACCGACGACCCGGCGTGGGTCCGCCCGGCGCTCTTCGGCGTCCTCGCCGCCGCGGCGGTGCTGTGCCTCTGGAACCTGACGGTCAACGGCTACTCCAACGAGTACTACGCCGCCGCCGCCAGGGCGGGGAGCGAGAGCTGGAAGGCGTGGTTCTTCGGCTCCCTCGATCCGGGGAGCTTCATCACCGTCGACAAGCCGCCGCTCTCGCTGTGGCTCATGGGCATCTCGGCCCGCGTCCTCGGCTTCTCGAGCTTCGCGATCCTGCTCCCGCAGGCGCTCTGCACGATCGGCGCGGTCGGCGCCCTCTTCGCGACCGTCCGGCGCGTCATGGGGCCGCAGGCCGGGCTCATCGCGGCCGGCGCGCTGGCGATCACGCCGATCACCGTCGCGATCGCGCGCGTGAACAACCCCGACGCGCTGCTCGTCGCACTGCTCGTCGTCTCCGCCTACCTGCTCGTGCGGGCACTGGAGTCCGGGCGGACGAAGCACCTCGTCCTGTGCGGCGTCGTCGTCGGCCTCGCGTTCATGACGAAGATGCTGCAGGGCTGGATGGTCGTGCCGGCGCTCGCCGCCGCGTACCTGCTCGCCGGGCCGCCGGCGCCCCTCATGCGCGTGAAGCAGCTCGCGATCGCGGGCGTGGCGATGGTCGCGGCGAGCGCGGCCTGGCCGGTCGCGGTCTCGCTCTGGCCCGGCTCGACGCCGTACATCGGCGGCAGCGAGGACGGCTCGGTCTGGAACCTCATCCTCGGCTACAACGGCTTCGGCCGCCTCACCGGCGCCGAGGGCGGGATGGGCGGCGGGGGCGGCAGCTTCGGTGGCGTGCCGGGCCTGTGGCGCATGTTCAACGAGCAGGTCGGCGGGCAGATCGCGTGGCTGCTGCCGCTCGCGGCGGTCGGCCTCGTCGCCGGCCTGTGGGCGACGCGCCGTGCGCCGCGGACCGACCTGCGCCGGGCCGGCTTCGTGCTCTTCGGCGTCTGGGCGCTCGTGCACGTCGCCGTGTTCTCCAGCCAGCAAGGCATCTTCCACCCGTACTACGTGAGCGCGCTGGCCCCGGCCGTCGCCGCGCTGTGCGGCGGTGGGGTCATGGTGCTGGGGAGCTGGGCGCGGCGGTCCTGGGCCGGGCTCGCGGTGCTCGACCTGACGATCGCCGGCTCCGCGTGGCTCGCGGTCGAGCTCCTGGGGCGCACCCCGGACTTCGCGCCCTGGCTGCGCACCGCGATCCCCGTCGCGGCGGCGATCGCGCTCGTCGCGTCGCCGGCGCTGCGCCTGCAACGCGCCCGCGGGCTGCTGGTCGCCGGCGCGCTGGCCGCGGCGTTCGCCGTCGGCGCCGGGCCGGCGTCCTACTCGATCGCCAGCGTCGGGCAGTCGCTCAACGGCAACAACGTGCTCGCCGGGCCGTCGAGCGCCGGCGGCATGGGTGGCGGCGCGGCATGGGCGGCATGGGCGGCGGAGGCAGCCTGAGCAGCGAGGCGATCTCCTACCTCCAGGCGCACCAGGGGTCGGCCACGTACCTGCTCGCGGCCGTGGGATCGCAGACGACGTCGCAGATCATCATCGACACGGGCGAGCCGGTCGTCACGATCGGCGGCTTCAACGGCCAGGACCCGGCGCCGACGGTGAGCCAGCTCGCGAAGCTGGTCGCCGACGGCGACCTGAAGTACGTCCTGATCTCGGACTCGAGCGGCGGCGGCCCCGGCGGTGGCGGCTCGAGCGACATCACGACGTGGGTGAAGGCGCACGGCACCGCGGTCGACGGGGTCTCCGTCGGCTCGGGGACGCTGTACGCCGTGACGAGCTAGTCGGACTCGTCGGCGATGGCGGCCGCGTGCGCGCGCGCCGCCATCGCGATGAGCTCCACGGCGGTGTCGATCGAGAACGCCGTCGTGTCCAGCATCAGGTGGTAGAGCGAGGGGTCGTGCGAGTCGCGACGGTAGAAGTGCTGCATGTAGGCGTCGCGGGCGCCGTCGGTCTCCTTCATCCGGCGCTTGACGGTCTTGCGGTCGATCCCCTCGCCCGCCATCGCCTGCGCCATCCGCGCCTCGGCCGGCCCGTCGATCCGCACGCGCAGGACACGCGGGTCGTCGAGCAGGACGACCGACGCGGCGCGCCCGAGCAGCACGCCCTCGCCGCGCGCGGCGTACTCCCGGATGACCTGCTCGGTCGCATCGCGGTAGCCCTGGTCCTCGTAGGCGGTCGGGATCATCGCGCCGCCGCCCGCGTAGACCTGCACCGCGGGGGCGAAGTCGCGCAGCAGCCGGTCGAGCCGGCTGACCTGGGTCTCGTCGCGCGCCAGGACCTCGTCGAGCGGGACGGCGAGGCGCTCGGCCACCGCGGTCGGGATCGCGCGGTCGACGAACGGGACCCCCAGGGCGGACGCGAGCTCCGGCCCGATGATGCTGCCGCCGGCGCCGTACGACGCGGACAAGGTGACCAGGGTCATTCGGGGGAGTTCTACCCCGTTTGCGGGGGGAGGTGTTCCTCGGCGTCGTACCTCATGAGCGCCGGGAAGGCGAGCATGATGAGCCCGACGCCGGCCATGCACGCCAGCCCGCCCGACGTCACGGAGAACCGTGGACCCGTCGCGGACGCGACCGCGCCCGCCTCGACGTCGCCGAGCCTCGGGCCGCTCGTCACGACGAGCGAGAACACCGAGGACATCCGCCCGCGCATGTGGTCGGGGGTCACCGTCTGGTTGATCGTCGAGCGGCACACGGCGCTCACGCTGTCGGCCGCCCCGGCGATCGCGAGCAGCGCCGCCGCGGGCCACAACGACGACACCAGCCCCGCCAGCGCGATCGCCGCGCCCCACGCCAGCACGGCGAAGATGGTGATGCGCCCGAGGCGCCGGGCGTGCGCGAGCCACCCGGTGGTGAGCGCCGCGACCGTCGCGCCGGCCGACACGGCCGCGTAGAGCAGCCCGGTGCCGGCCGCCCCGGCGCCGTAGACGCCGACGGACAGCACCGGGAAGAGCGCACGCGGCATGCCGAACGTCATCGCCACGAGGTCGATCGCGAACGAGCCCATGAGCGCCTGGTTGCCGCGGACGAACCGCAGCCCCTCCCCGATGGACTGCCAGATCCCCAGCTGCGGCCCCTCCCCGCCGATCGGCAGCTGCGGCGACATCGCGAGCACCGCCGCCACCATCGCGAGACAGCTCGCGGCGTCGATGACGTAGGCGGCGCCGACCCCCAGCCAGGCGATGAGCAGGCCCCCGACGCCGGGCCCGATCACGAGCGTGAGCTGGAAGAGCCCGAAGTTCAGCGCGAGGGCGCTGCGCAGCAGGCGGGGCTCGACGAGGTTGGGGATGATCGCCGAGCGCACGACGTTCTGCACCGCGTTGAAGCCGGCCAGCGCGCCGCCCAGCACGTACAGCCCCCAGAGCGGCGGGTCCTCCGCGAACGTGATGACGGCGAGCCCGGCGGGCGCCAGGACGAGCCCGATCTGCACGAGCAGGAGGAGCATGCGCCGGTCGAAGCGGTCCGCGATCGCACCGCCGAACAGCGACATGGCGACGAGCGGGATGAGCTCGACCGCCCCGAGGAGACCGGTCAGGAAGGCCGAGCGCGTCTCGAGGTAGATCTGGAAGGGCAGCGCGACGAGCACCGCCTGCGTGCCCAGGCCGGAGACGAGCTCGCCGGCGATGAGCAGCCGCAGGTCGCGCGAGGCGCGCAGCGGCGAGAGGTCGATGACGAAGCGGCTCAACGGGCGGGCGGCTCGGGCACGCCGAGCTCGTCCTGCAGCGCGATGCCCCGCTCGAGCAGGGCCGCCTCGCTCCCCGGCGCGCCGATGAGCGACACGCTCACGGGCAGCCCGCTGCGCCGGCCGACGCCCGAGGGCAGCGAGACGGCGGGCATGCCCGTCCAGTCCCACGTGTGCGTGAGCGAGATGTAGGCGATCGCCTCGTCGGTGAAGAACGCGTCGTAGCCGTGCCCGCGCGGCGGGGCCACGATGGGGACGGTCGGCTCCACGATCGCGTCGATGCGCTCCGCGGCGAGCCAGTCCGTCCACGCGTCGGTGGCCTGCAGGCGCTGCCACTGGGCATCGGCGTACTCGATGCCGGTCATCGCCCGGTCCCGGGCGAAGTCGAGGATGTCGCGGTTCGACTGGCGGTAGTCGTCGCGCTTCTCCGCGAGCAGCGGCGCGTGCCAGGAGAGCATGTCGGTGGCGACGACCTCGAGGAACAGCTGGCCGACGTCGAGCGGCGTGTCCGGCGGCGGCGGCTCGACGATCGTCGCGCCGAGGCGGCGCAGCGCCGAGAGCGCGTCCTCGAACCCGTCGGCGACGTCGGGGTCGACGTCGACGAGGCCGATGCGGGGCGACAGCGCCAGGCGCGCCCCGGCCAGCGGCCGCGGGGTCGCGTCGGCCAGCGCGGCGATCGGGCCGGGCTCCGCACCGAGCATCGCGTCGAGCATCAGCGCGGTGTCGCGCAGCGTGCGCGTCATCGGCCCCGGGTGGTCGTGGGAGTGGCTCAGCGGGAGGATCCCGCGCAGCGGGAGCAGGCCGCGCGTCGCCTTGATCGTCGACGTGCCGCAGAGGGCGGAGGGGATGCGCAGCGACCCGGCCGTGTCGGTCCCGGTCGCGGCGGGCGTCGTGCGCGAGGCCAGCGCCGCGCCGCTGCCGCCGCTCGAGCCGCCCGGTCCACGGGAGAGGTCCCAGGGGTTGCCGACCTGGTCGGTCCCGCCGCCCGCCGCGAACTCGTGCGTGTGCAGGTGGCCGAGCAGGACCATGCCGGCCGCGAACAGCCGCGCCGCGACGACGGAGTCCTCGTCGGGCGCGAGATCGGTGACCCCGCTCGAGGCCGTGAGCGGCTGCCCGGCGACGGCGTAGAGGTCCTTGAGGCCGAGCGGGACGCCGCACAGGGGTGGGGCGCCGCCCGCCGCCAGCCGCTCGTCGGCCCGCGCGGCGTCGGCACGCGCGCGCTCGGGGTAGACGCGGACCCAGGCGTTGATCGCGTCCGGCGAGCCCTCGAAGGAGTGCGGCCCGTCGACCTCCTCGATGCGCGCGAGGTGGGCGTCGGCGACCTCGCGGGCGGAGGCGGTGCGCTCGCGGAGGAGCGCACCGAGCTCGGTGGCCGTGCAGGCGGTGAGGTCCACGTCAGCTCTCCGCGCGCTGCTTGAGCGCCTCGACCGGCTCCGTCACCAGGAAGCGCTTGGCGGGGTCCGCGAACGGCTTCTCCATGAAGCGCGGCAGCCCCGTGTCCATCTCCGCGGTGATGTCGTAGCGGACGCGGCACGTGCCGTCGCCGTTCTCGGTCAGCGTCCACCCCGGGCCGGTGAGCGTCTTCAGCCGCCCGCCCATCAGCTCGATGCCGACCCTGGACGGCGGCTGGGGCTCGAGACGTGCGAGGAGCTCGATCGCGCCGATCCCGGGTGCGTGGGAGTCGAACACGAGCCGGACCTCCGGCTGCTCGCCCGCGGACAGGACCTCGGACTCGGTGACCCCGGGCCACCACTCGCGGTACGCGGGAACGTCGAGGATGATCGCCATGCAGCGCTCCGCCGTCGCCCCGACCGCGACCTCGTGTGCGCCGCCGATCTTCATGGCGGGCACCCTACCCCTCCGAGTGGAATCGACCATCTTGCGGACTTTGGTGGTGGCGGCCGGGGCTGCGGCGTGGGAACATCCGCCGCCGTGAGCACGGACGCCACCACGGCCACAGCCCCTGCAGTCCGGGACCTGCTGCTGCGCCTTGCCGGCCCCAGGGCATTCGTCAGGGGCGAGGCATATCTCTCGGAGGGCCGCGTGCGCTCCCTGCACGAGGACGGCAACGTCCTCGCCGGCGTCGTCGAGGGCTCGGAGCCCTACCGCGTCGAGGTCCATCGCGGCGAGCGAGGGCGCTCGGAGCTCATCGCCGCCTGCACGTGCCCGCACGGCGCCGACGGCCGCTTCTGCAAGCACGCGGTGGCGGTCGCGCTCGCGGGTCTCGAGGAGCGCGAGTCGCGCGAGGACGAGGACGGGATGCGCGGCTGGCTCGAGCGTCAGCGCCACGGCCTGCTCGTCGATCTGCTGACCGAGGCGGCAGCCGAGGACCCGAACCTCGCCGCCCGGCTCGTCGCGCGCCGCGAGCAGGACGCGGCCGGCCCGCCGCCGCCACGTGAGGCGACCGAGCGCGGTCGCCGCAGCGTTCGCCGCTGGTAGCGTCCGGCGTCGTCCCGACCGGGGGAGGACGCCCGTGGATGTTGCGATCTCGACGCTGACGCCGCTGCGGTTCCTGCAGCGCAGCGAGGACGTGTGGGCCGACCGCCCGGCCGTCCGCGACGGCGACCGTCTGTGGACGTACTCGGCGCACGGCGAGCGCGTGCGGCGTGCCGCCGGCGCGCTGCGCGACGCCCTCGGGATCGCCGACGGCGACCGCGTCGCCACGCTGCTGCCCAACGTCGCGGCGATGCTGGAGCTGCACTACGCGGTGCCGGGCGCCGGCGGCGTGCTCGTCCCCCTCAACACGCGCCTCGCCGCGGACGACTACGCCTACATCCTCGGTCACGCCGAGCCGCGCGTGGTCGTCGCGCACCCGTCGCGCAGGGAGGTGCTCGAGCAGGCGCTCGCGCGCATGGACGGCGAGGCGCCGCAGGTCGTCTGGGACGACGGGGAGTACGACGCGCTCCTCGCCGCCGCGCAGCCGGCCGAGCTGCGCCACCCCTCCGACGAGCGGGCGCTCATCTCGATCAACTACACGTCGGGCACGACCGGCCGGCCGAAGGGCGTCATGACGACGCATCGCGGCGCCTACCTCCACGCCCTCGGCGTCATCGCCGAGGCGGCCCTGACGGCCCGCAGCCGCTACGTCTGGACCCTCCCGATGTTCCATTGCAACGGCTGGGCCTATCCGTGGGCGGTGACGGCGACCGGCGCGCGGCATCTCTGCCTGGCCGAGATCGACGCCGGCGAGATCTGGCGGATGCTCCTCCGGGACGGCGGGACGCACCTCTGCGCGGCCCCGACGCTCATCACGATGCTGGTCGGCGCCCCGGAGGCGGCACCCACGCCCGAGCCCGTCCAGGTCTTCGTCGGCGGTGCGCCGCCGGCGCCGTCGCTGCTCGAGCGCGCCGCCGCGCTCAACCTCAACGTCACCCATCTCTACGGGCTGACCGAGTCCTACGGGCCGATCGCGGTGTGCGCCTGGAACCCGGACTGGGACGACCTGTCCGGTTCGCAGCAGGCGCGTCTCCGCGCCAGGCAGGGCGTGAGCACCGCGGTCAGCGAGCCCATGCGCGTCGTCGACGACGAGATGCGCGACGTTCCCCGCGACGGCGAGTCGCTGGGCGAGGTCGTGCTGCGCGGCGACAACGTCATGACCGGCTACTACCGCGACCCGGAGGCGACGCGGGAGGCGTTCCGCGGCGGGTGGTTCCACACCGGCGACCTCGGCGTCATGCACCCCGACGGCTACGTCGAGCTGCGCGACCGGCTGAAGGACATCGTCATCTCCGGCGGGGAGAACATCGCCACGATCGAGGTCGAGCAGGCGCTGGTCGCGCACCCGTCGGTCGCGGAGGCGGCGGTCGTCGGCGCGCCCGACGAGCAGTGGGGCGAGGTCCCGATCGCGTTCGTGACCGCGCGCGGCGGCGAGGAGATCGACGCCGACGAGCTCATCGCGTTCGCGCGCGAGCGCCTCGCGCGGTTCAAGGTCCCCAAGCGGATCGTCGTGCTCGAGGAGCTGCCGAAGACCGGCACGGGCAAGATCCAGAAGTTCGAGCTGCGCGGGAAGGTGAGCGCCGCGCAGCCCTAGAAGTCCGGCGCATGAAGCGCGTCCTTGCCGAGTTCCGAGAGTTCGTCCTGCGCGGGAACCTCGTCGACCTGGCCATCGCCGTGGTCCTGGGTGCCGCGTTCGGTGCCGTCGTCACGTCGCTGGTCACCAACATGATCACGCCGCTGATCGCCGCGATCGGCGGTCAACCCGACTTCTCCGATCTGCACTTCACGATCAACGAGTCGCAGTTCAACTACGGCGCGTTCCTCAACGCGCTGCTGTCGTTCATCGTCATCGCCGCGGTGATCTTCTTCCTCGTCGTCAAGCCGGTGAACGCGCTGCTGGCGCGCAACAAGGCCGACGACGAGCCCGAGGCCGCGTCGCCGACCCCGGACGTCATGCTGCTGACCGAGATCCGCGACCTGCTGCGCACCAGGACGTGACTCCGGCGGGGAGAATGCCCCCGCCATGCCCCCGCTGGATCCCCGCAGGCGCCGGCTGACGCTCGTCGCGATGTGCCTCGGGCAGGCGATGATCCTGCTCGACAACACGATCGTGAACGTCGCGCTGCCGTCGATCCAACGCGAGCTCGGGGTCACGCCGGGCAACCTCGAGTGGGTCGTCAACGCCTACGTGCTGTCGCTCGCGGCGCTCATCCTCGTCGGCGGGACGCTCGGCGACCGCTACGGGCGCAGGCGCGTGTTCGTGTCGGGGCTGGGCGTCTTCACCGTGGGCTCTGCGCTGTGCGCGCTGGCGACCGACGATCCGCAGCTCGTGGCGTTCCGCGCGCTGCAGGGCGCGGGCGCCGCGCTCATGGCGCCGCTTGCGCTGTCGATCCTGGTCGACGCGTTCCCGGAGGAGGACCGGCGCACCGCGGCGATCGGCATCTGGGCGGCGGCGGCCGGGCTGGGGTTCGGGCTGGGGCCGATCCTCGGCGGCGTGCTCATCGAGCTGTTCGACTGGTCGGCGATCTTCTGGGTCAACGTGCCGCTCGGCCTCGCCACCGCCGGGCTCACGCTGGCCGCGGTGCGCGAGTCGCGCAACCCCGACGCGCGGCGCCTCGACCCGCTCGGCGCGGTGCTCGCGTCCGCCGGGTTGTTCCTGCTCACGTTCGCCCTGATCGGGACGAACCAGCACCCGTGGCTCTCGGCGCGCACGCTGGCGCTGCTCGCCGCGGCGGTGGCGCTCCTGGCCGCGTTCGTCGCCTGGCAGCGGCGGGCGCCCGCGCCGATGCTCGAGCTCGGCCTGTTCCGCAGCCGCCGGTTCGTGAGCGGGTCGCTGGTCTACGGGGTCGCCTACCTGGCTCTCGCGGGCGTCCTGTTCTTCATGACGCTCTACTTCCAGAACGTCCGCGGCTGGTCGGCCCTGGAGACGGGCCTGTCGTTGATCCCGCTCAACCTGCCGTTCCTCGCCGTCACGCCGTTCGCGGGCCGCATCGTCCACGCGCTGGGCAGCGCGCGCACGGCGGGGTCCGGCGTGCTGCTCGTGGCGCTCGGCACCGCGACGCTCGCGGCGCTCTCGGTGGACGCGGCGTACGCCCAGGCCGTCGTCGGCTACGTCCTCGTCGGCTTCGGCTTCGGCCTCGTGGTCCCGTCGGTCTCGTCCGCGGCGATGAGCGCCGTCCCGCCCGCGCACACGGGCGTGGGGTCCGGGGTGCTGAACGCGGCGCGCCAGCTCGGCGCGGCACTCGGGCTCGCGGTCCTGGGCTCGATCAGCGTCGCCGCCGTCACCCGATCGTGGACCGGCTCGGACGCGGTCGTGCAGCGCGTCGCGGGCGGGGAGCTGGGCGGCGCGGCCGCGCACGACGCGTTCATGGCGGGCCTGCACGCCGGACTGTGGACCGCGGCCGCGGCGATGCTCGTGATCGCCGCCGTCGCCTTCCTCGGCCTGCGCTCAGCTCCGGCGCTTGCGCACGGTGATGTGAGCCTTCATGCCGCGGGCGGCGTGCCCGGGCTGCAGGCAGATGAACAGGTAGCGGCCGGGACGGCGCAGACGGACGTTGAAGGAGAGGGTCTCGTCGGGGGCGATCTCCGGTGACACCGCGGAGCGGTAGCCGTGGGGCCCGCGGACCTGCAGGTCGTGCGCGTCCTCGCCGTAGTTGTGGACGTTGAGCTTCACGCGCCCGGTGGGCACGCGCGTCTTGTACACGCCGAAGGAGTACTCCCGCGCGCTCATCCCCACCGGGGTGGCGGGGGGCAGCCCGGCCGTCGGCCCTGCCAGCAGCGCGAGCGATGCCGCGAGCGACGCGATCACGAGACGAGCGCGACGCGGCCGTACGAGGCGGCGCCGGGGAGGACGGCGTCGGCCGGCGTCCCCAGCCAGCCCTCCAGCAGCGAGGCGTAGACGCGGCGGAAGTCGACGGTCACGGCCAGGTTGCCGTGCTCGTCGAGGCGGGAGACGTCGGGGTAGTCGGTGAGGATCCCGGGCTTCGCGCGCAGGCCCTGCACCCATGCGACGCCGCCGGCGCCGTGGTCGGTGCCCGCGGACTGGTTGCTCTCGACGCGGCGGCCGAACTCCGACCAGACGAACGTGAGGACCCGCGGGCCGAGGCCGCGCATCTCGATGTCGGCCTGGAACGCCGAGAGCGCCTGCGACAGGCCCGACAGCGCCGTCGCGAGCTCGGTCGGCTGGTCGTCGTGGGTGTCGTAGTCGCCGTCGGCCTCGACGGTGATCACGCGGACCCCGAGCGGGAGCGCCAGCAGCGCGGCGGCCCGCGAGAGCTTCGTCCCGAGGTCGTTGTCCTCGGGGTAGGGGATCGGCGGCGCGAGCGGATCCGGGCCGTCGTCCTTGGGCTCGTAGGGCGCGAGCTTCGTCGCGACCGTCCGGGCGAGCTGTGCCGACTTCGCGGCAGCCGCCGGCCCGGGGCGGGACTTCGACGCGCTGTCGGCCAGACGGCCCCAGGCCGCCGCCGTGATGTCGGCGCCGACGCCGTAGGTGCCCGCGAAGTTCAGCCGCGCGTCGCGCGGGCTGTTCAGCGAGGCGACCGGGGCGCCCGCCGTCCGCAGCGTGGGCGAGAGCCCCCCTCCCAGCGTCAGGCCCTGCAGCGGGTTGTCGGGCGTCCCGGCCACGTCCAGCCAGCGACCCAGCCAGCCCGGTCCGGCGAGCGGGCTCACGATGCCCGTCTCCCAGAAGTTGCGCGAGTTGAAGTGCGAGAGGTCGGGGTTCGCGTAGTCGATGCCGGGCAGGAAGCCGATCTTGTTGGCCTCGAACATGCCGCGCACGCCGCCGTTGACGCCGTCGGACAGGCTGGCGTGCAGCCCGAGGCCGCTGGAGCCGACCGGCGGCGTCTCGATCGGGCCGAGCGTCTTGCGCAGGTCGTTCAGGGGGCCGGCCTGCCACAGCGGGGTGAGCGTCGACAGCAGGTCGCAGCCGCCGGGCAGGAAGACGTTGACGAGGATCGGCGCGTTCGGCGCGGCCGCCGCCTGCGCCTGCGCGTTCTCCAGGACGCGGTCGAACGACATCGCCTTCGCGGAGTACAGCGACAGGCCGAGCCCGAGTCCGCTGATCAGCACCTGCCGCCGGCTCATCTCGGGATTGAGCATCGGGCGGCGTGTGCTGCGGAACTCCTCGCAGCCCTTCTTGAACGGGTCTCGGGGCATCAGTGCAGGTGGGCGTCCGGTCCGGAGAGCATGAGATTGCGCAGGGTGCGCTGCAGCATCGCTGCGCGCTTGACCTTCTCCTCGTCCTGCTGCCAGGGCTCGGTGAGGTCGTCGAAGTAGTGCGCGGCGACGTTCGTGAGGATCTGGCGGGTCGTGTCGGAGATCCACGGCGAGCCGAGCGCCCGCTGGGCCAGCTCGACCTGCTCGCGCGGCTTGAGGTCCGGCCGACCGGCCGTGTCGGGGACGTTCAGCGGGCCGTCGTCGCCCCAGCCGATGAGGTTGTTGGCGACGTCGAGGCGGGACTTGATCGTGCCGCTGGTCAGCCACGTCGTGCCCCAGTCCCAGCCCGCGACGCTCGGCGGGCGGAACGGCGTCTGCCCCATGTTCCCGAGCAGGTACGTGTAGCTGTCCATCGTGATCGGCGCGCGCGCCCCGCGCAGCGCGCCGGCCAGGAAGACGACCGGGCTCTTGACCATGTCGGGATGGTCGAGGTGCGCGTACAGCGCGCGGTTGCCCAGGATCTCCTCGACGACGGGCAGGACGCGCAGGCCGCTGCTCCGGTAGGTGCGCACGAGCGCGCGCTTCGTGCCCTTGTCGAGCGGCTCGGTGATGAAGAAGTCCCAGAGCTTGGACACGAGGAAGGGGGCGTGGCGCGGCTTCTCGACGACGATGTCGAGGACCTCCTGCGTGCCGAACCGGCCGCGGTGGCCGAGCAGGCGCTTGACGCCGTCGTCGTAGCGCTCCTTGTCGAACCAGGTGCCGTTGACCTGGCCGTCGCGGCGCGTGACGCGCCAGCCGGTCAGCGCGCGGGCGGCCTCGCGGACGTCGCGCTCGTCGTAGCCGGCGGCGAGCGTGAACAGCTCCATGAGCTCGCGTGCGTAGTTCTCGTTCGGCGAGTCCTTGTGGGAGTCGGCGAGCGAGAGGAAGAGCTGCATCGCCGGGTCGCGCGTGACCTGCCGCAGCAGGCGCCGGAAGGAGCCCATGCCGTACTGGCGCAGCATCCGGTTCTGACGCAGCATGAGCGGCGTGTCCTGATCGCGCGTGGCGAAGTGGTCGTGCCAGAAGAGCGTGAGCTTCTCCTGCAGCGGCCACGTCGATCGCACCATCCGGTCGAGCCACCACAGGACGTCGTGCCCGTACTCGTTGAGGGGATCGATCGGCCGGCCCTTGACCGTGGGGCGCGGGCCGAGCAGCGACGCGCCGCCCTTCGGACCGTGGACGACGTGCGCGATCGCTCGAGCTCGGCCGGCACGCGTCCAGTGCCGGACCTCCTTCGGTGTGGGGCCGAAACCCGCGCGCCAGAAGAGGCGGCGGACGTGGGCCTCCGTCCATGTCCGTGTGTTGCGAGCCACGCGGTCCGGGTGCCATCGGCAGCTCCGCGGGGCACCTTGAGCCCGGATCCGCCTCTTCTATCCATCCGGGTGGGACATGAAGGCTGGGCGTCGCGTGCTCGTAGTCGAACCGCTTCCCGGACTGCCCGTGAACCACCCGCGCCCACCTGCCACCATCCAGCCATGACGACGTTCCACCACACCTGGATCGTCGAGGTCGAGCTCGAGGTGACGAACCCGCAGGAGGGTTGCGCCCAGCGGATCTTCGACGCGCTCGTCGCGTACGGCTGCGACGAGACCGAGCCGTATCCCACCCAGGTCGCCCGCGAGGACGGTCGCTGGCTGGAGGTCTCGCTGCCCGTCTGGGCGCCCTCCCAGTTCGCCGCGGTCGCGGCGGGTGCCGCGACGCTGGCGGACGCGTGCGGCCGCGTGGGCGCCGATGTCGGGGTCGTGCGGATCGCGGCGGCCGAGAGCAGCCGCGGCCACGAGGCCTACCGCGAGCGCGTCCGCGACATGGAGGCGACCGCGTCCTGACGCTCTCGCTCGAGCGCAGCGCGCTCGGCGGGGTTCGCGCTCAGCTCGATGGCGCGGGCGTAGGCGGCGTCGGCACCCTCGAGGTCGCCGGCGCGGCGCAGGAGGTCGGCGCGCGCGGCGGCCAGCGGGCCGTAGCGCTCCAGCCGGCGGTCGTCGGCGATGCCGTCGAGGATCGCCAGGCCTGCTCGCGGGTCCTCGGCGTGGGAGACGGCCACGGCCCGGTTGACGGCCACGACCGGTGAGCGGTCGTGGCGCTCGAGCTCGGCGTACAGGCCGGCGATCTGCGGCCAGTCCGTGGCGGCGAAGTCGGGCGCCTGCGCGTGCAGCGCGGCGATCGCGGCCTGGATGACGTAGGGGCCGGGCCCGAGCCGCACCGCGCGATCGACGACGGCGAGGCCGTCCGCGATGCGCTCGGCGTCCCACCGCGTGCGGTCCTGCTCGCGGAGCGAGACGAGCTCGCCGTGCGGGCCGAGGCGCGCAGGCCGTCGCGCGTCCGTGAGCAGCAGGAGCGCGAGCAGGCCGAGCGTCTCGCCCTCGTCCGGCATGAGCCCCGCGAGCAGCCGGGCGAGCCGGATCGCCTCCTCGCAGAGATCGCCGCGGACCGGCTCGGGGCCCTGGGTCGCCGTGTGGCCCTCGGTGTAGATGAGGGAGACGACGCGGAGCACGCCGTCCAGGCGCTCGGCGAGCAGCTCGTCGGGTGGTACGCGGAAGGGGATGCGGGCGTCGGTGACCTTCCGGCGCGCGCGGGTGAGGCGCCGCTCCATGGCGGTCTCGCTCGACAGGAACGCGCGCGCGATCTCGGGGACCGTGAGGCCGCCGACGCTGCGCAGGGTCAGTGCCATCCGCGCCTCGGCGGCCAGCGCGGGGTGGCAGCACGTGAAGATCATCCGCAGCCCGTCGTCCTCCAGCGAGGAGCGGTCGAACTCCAGCTCCATGACATCCGCCTCCTCCTGCACGAGCTCGGGCGCGTGGGCGGCGGCGACGCGCTCGTGGCGCAGCCGGTCCAGCGCGCGGCGCCACGCGGTCGTGGTCAGCCACGCGCCGGGGCGCTCCGGCACGCCGCGGCGGTCCCAGTCGACCGCCGCGGCCACGAACGCGTCCTGCACGACGTCCTCCGCGAGCGCCAGGTCGCCGCCGAGGCGGTGCGTGATCGTCGCGAGGACCGCCGCACGCTCGGTGCGGAACGCCTCCTCCAGGACGCGGGCGGCGTCGGTCACGCGAACTCGTAGTGCACCATCGGATGCACCTCGACCGAGCCGTACTCGGCCGCGGGCATCCTCGCCGCCCATGCCGTGGCGGCGTCGAGGTCCTCGACGTCGAGGATGTAGAAGGAGAACAGCGTCTCCTTCGTCTCCGCGTACGGGCCGTCGGTCACGACGGCCTCGCCGTCCTTCGTGCGGACGGTCGTCGTCGCGTCGACGTGCAGGCCGCTGGCGCCGACCGCGACGCCGGCCTGGCGCATCTCCTCGTTGAGCGCGCCCCAGCGCGCCATCTCCGCGTCGAACTCCGGCGTGCCCTCCTCGGGACCCTCGCCGGGACGGAACGTGAGCGTGAACAGGTAGTGCATGGTCGACCTCCTAGGTCGTCGGGATCGTGTCACCGGGACGACGCGCTGATCCGGCACGACCCGACACCGGGCGCGCGAGCTGGCACGTAGGCGCTCATGCGACCCTGGGTGGATGCAGACCGTCGCCCTCGTCACCGGCGCGAATCGCGGGATCGGTCTGGAGATCGCCCGCGGCCTCGCCGCCCGCGGCCACCGCACCCTCCTCACCGCTCGCGACCTCGGGGCCGCGCACGCGGCGGCATCGAGCATCGACGGCGACGTGTTCCCGCTGCGTCTCGACGTGGCCGACGCGGAGAGCGTCGCCGCCGTGGCGCAGGGGCTCGACCGGCTCGACGTCCTCGTGAACAACGCGGGGATCCTCTACGACACGTGGCAGCGGCCGTCGACGGCCGACCTCGACCAGGTGCGCGAGGCGCTCGACGTCAACCTGCTCGGCGCGTGGCGGACGAGCGAGGCGTTCCTGCCGCTCATGGCCGCCGGCGGCCGGATCGTGAACGTCTCCAGCGGCGCGGGTGCCCTGACCGGCATGGGCGCGGGCACGCCGGCCTACGGGGTGTCGAAGGCGGCGCTCAACGCGTTCACCATCAAGCTCGCGGCCGACGTGCGCGACCGCGGCATCCTCGTCAACGCCGTCTGCCCGGGCTGGGTCGCGACGGACATGGGCGGCGCCGGCGGGCGGCCGGTGCAGGAGGGCGCGGCGAGCGTCCTGTGGGCGGTCGACCTGCCCGCCGACGGGCCGACCGGCGGGTTCTTCCGCGACGGCCGGCCCATCGACTGGTGAGCGTCAGTCGCCCCAGTTGCAGGAGGTCTTCGACCAGGGCTTCGGCGTCGTCGACCGCACGAACTCCGTCATCGTCATGCCGAGACCGCCGACCCGGGGGTCACCGGAGGGTGACAACGGGGTGAAGAGCCGCGTGAGGACCCCGGGCTTCGGCGGCGTGCCGCTGGATCCGGCGTCGACCGACAGGGCGTACATCTCGAAGCTGCTCTGGTCCGGGGTCGTCGGGTTCCACACCTGGAAGAGGGACGTGTAGGCGGCAGCCGGATACCCCTTGAACGGCTGGGTGAAGTCGCCGTTGCACGTGTAGTGGGCCGGGTCCTCGGGCGCGCCGCCGGACTGGTACGGCGGCACCAGGTCGAAGACCGGGTAGCCGATCGGCAGCAGGTTCAGCCACGCCTGCTGCTCGATGGCGCGGTACACGTCGGCGGATGCCTGCTTGCGGTCGGCGGCGCTGTAGGCCAGGCTCGCGGGGCACCCCGTCACGCTGGTGTTGCAGCCGCCCCACGTGCCCACCTCCTTGAGCTTGGCGTAGTCGCTCACGACGACGTCGCCCATGTTGTCGAGCGTCGCCTGGGCGGTCTTCGCCTGGGTGACGAACGCGGTGCCGACCTTGTCCGCGGTCGTCTTGACCTCCGCGAAGCCGGGGCCGCCGTCGGACGCCGCGCCATAGGCCCACATGCCCAGCTGCAGGGCCCGGCTGACGAGCTGTCCGGGCGCGCCGCCGAACCCGAGGAGGAGCTGCGTGAACTGCAGCCACTCCATCGCGACGGGGTTCGGCGACGCCGTGGAGTCGTTGTAGACCTGATCCGCGATGGTCTGCGCGCCCGCCCAGCCGTCGAGCGCGTTCGATGCGAACGGCTCCGACAGCTTCGTGAGGTAGGAGCGGGTGTTGCCGACCCAGCGCAGCTCCTGGATCAGCTCGGCCTTGGCCGTCTTGAACTGCGCGCTGCTGAAGTTCTGGTCGTCGGGATACGTCTGATCGCGCAGCCCCTCGATGATCGAGTTGGTGTCGGACTGGTCGAGGTCCTGCGTCCAGTAGGCGCTCCGCGGATCGGGTCCGAGCCGCGGGTCGGTGTCGCCGAGCCACGCCAGCGCGCGCAACGCTCCGGTCTTGAGCGGCCAGGCCGTCGCATCGGGCGGAGCGAGGACGATGCCGTCGAGCGGGTTGGACACCCCCGGGGACGGCGAGACGGCCATGGGCCGGTACTGCGAGGAGTTGTCCGGACGCAGCGTGCCGCTCAGCGCCACGGGCTCACCCTGGCTGAAGCCGGCCTCCGCGCCCGTGCCCTCCGCCCCGTTGTTCGGCGAGGCATGGGGCCAGCCGACCAGCACGTAGGACTGACCGTGGCTGAGCTCGTCGGTCGCCCCGGCGGCAGCGGCGGCGTTGAAGGTGTCGCGGGTGCCGCCGAGTCCGACGATCTCCTGGGTCAGCGCGTTCATGGCGTCTGCGGAGATGGCCCCGACCAGGGGGCGGTCTGAGCCCCCCTCGCCGGACTGTGTGTTGCTGATGCCCTGGACCGTCACGACGTCGCCCGCCAGGACGGCCTGGAGCATGTTCTGCATGCCGACGGCCTGCTGCGTCTGCTGGGCGGCGGACAGGTTTCGTCCGTTCGTGTTGAAGAACTGGTACGCCCCGCCGGCGAGGTAGGTGACGTCGGCCAGCGTGAAGCGGTCGCGCACGGTGACGAGGTAGCCGACGTTGTTCGCGTTGGCGCAGATGCCGCCCGGGTCGCCCTGTCGGCACGGCGAGCCCGAGGCGGCGCCGTACGCGAAGTCGGTCTGCCCGAGCCCCGGGATGTACCCGTAGTTGTCGTAGGAGTCCAACGACAGGTAGCCGGTCATCCGTGCGAGCACCCCGAGGTCGTTGCCCCCGCGCGGTGCGCCGTTCATCCAGTTCGCCTGTCCCGCGGCGAGTCCGGGAATGCCGACCGCGGAGAACGCCGGGCCGTCCGCGGTCGTCGACGCGGCAGCCGGGACGCCGATGCTCGTGAACGCCCCGGTCATCGGCTGGTCCATCGCGCCGCGCTGGACGGCGATCACGAGCTTGGCGTTGTTCTGCTCGGAGAGATCCTGCGTGATCTGGGCGACGGTCGTCCACCCGTTGTCCTCCACCCTCGCGAGGGTCTTGCGATCGAGCACGAGCACCTGGGTGCCACCGAGGTTCTCGGGCGTGTAGTACTGGTCGCCGACCTGGATCGCGGGCTTGTTCGTGGTCGGATCGGTCGCCTGCGTGTCGATCGGGACGAACGGCCCGTAGCCGGCGTCGACCTCGACGGTGTCGGAGACATCGCCTGCCTCGAGCTGCAGCGTGTACGTCCCGGGCTCGGTCGGCGTGAAGTCCGCCGTGCGGCCCGCGGCCGATGCCAGCCGGCCGCGCGGCCCGTCGACGACCTTCCAGCGCACCGGCCCGCGAGCCCCGGCCACGCGACCGTCGAGCTCCATCGGCTTGCCGGCGACCGCGCGCTCGTCGCGCCCGGCGCCCACGAGCGGCACGCTCGCGGGCACGGTGAAGCGCACGGTCTTCCTCCGGGTGGCCCCGGTGGGGCGCTGCACGGTCACGCGCAGCACGTTGCGCCCGTGGCGCAGGCCGTGGCTGATCGAGGCGTCGAGGGTCCGGGTGCCGCGTCGCGTCTCCCCGAAGTCCCTCGAGATGTCCGTGCCGTTCAGGCGAGCGGTCAGCGTCGCGCGCTCGCCGGCCCGGACGCGCAGCTTCGCGGTGCCGTCCTCGGTCGCGCCGCTGCGCGGCGACACGACGAGCCGCCCGGCGGCGATGGCTGGTGAGCTCACCCCGAGGAAGGCGAGCACGGCGACGGTGACCACGAGCAGAGGGCGCATCGGAGGATCGAACCACCGGCGGACGCGGGCCGAAATGGACCTAGGTCGCCTCGTGCGGCCGATCCAGGTGCCGCGAGTACGTTCGCGGGATGCGGATCGCAGTCGCAGGAGGAACCGGCCTCGTCGGAGGCCTGACCGTCCGGGCGCTGGAGCGCGCCGGCCACGACCCCGTCGTCATCTCGCGCTCGACGGGCGCGAACACGATCACCGGCGACGGCCTCGACGAGGCGCTGCAGGGCGTCGAGGCGGTCGTCGACGCGACGAGCACGAACGAGCTGGAGGCCGATGCGACGCGCGCGTTCTTCGGCACGAGCACGAAGAACCTGCTCGCGGCGGAGGAGCGCGCCGGGGTCGGCCACCACGTCGTGCTGTCGATCGTCGGGGTCGATCTCGTCCCGGACAACGGGCACTACGCGGGCAAGATCCGTCAGGAGGAGGTCGCCGAGGCGGGGCCCGTCCCGGTCACGATCCTGCGCGCCACGCAGTTCTTCGAGTTCGCCGAGCAGGTGATCGGCTGGACGCGCGACGGGGACACGATCACGCTGGCGCCGCTGCTGCTGCAGCCCATCGCGGCGGCCGACGTCGCCGACGGGCTCGCCGAGGCCGCAGCGGGCCCGCCGCAGGGACGCGCCTCGGACCTCGCCGGGCCCGAGACGCAGGACTTCGTCGACATGGCCCGCCGGATCCTCGCCGCGCGCGGCGACAGCACCGCGCGCCTCGTGCCGAGCTGGCAGAACGGCATGTTCGGCGTCGAGATGGCGGGCGAGGTCCTGCTGCCCGGGCCGGACGTACGCCTGGCGCCGACGACGTTCGCTGCGTGGCTGACCGCTAGCTGACGAGCGCGCCGAGCCGCGCGGCGCCCTCGGCGACGTCCTCGTCGGGCACCGCCAGCGAGAGCCGGACGTGGCCGGCGCCGCGGGACCCGAAGCCGATCCCTGGCGCCACCCCCACGCGCGCGCGCCGGATGATCTCCTCCGGGGTCAGCCCGTCCGGCAGCTCCCACCACGCGTAGAAGGACCCCTCCGGGCGCCGCAGCCCGGGGAGGGCGTCGACGAGCACGTCGCGGCGCGCGCGGTACCGCTCCCGGCGCTCGGCGACGTGCGCCTGGTCGCCGGTCAGCGCCGCGAGCAGCCCGCGTTGGATCGCCACCGGGACGCCGGCGAACATGTGGTCGACGAGCGTCCGGACGCGGCCGACGACCTCCGCGTTGCCGACCAGGAACCCGACCCGCCAGCCGGCCATCCCGTAGATCTTCGACGGCGACCACAGCTCCGTCGCGACCTCGCGCGCGCCCGGCACCTCGAGGATGCTCGGCACCCGGCGCTCGAAGCCCAGGAAGCCGTACGCGATGTCGTGGACGAGCCAGGTGCCGGTCTCGTGTGCCCACCCGACGGCCTCCTCCATCACGCCGTCGGCGGCGAGGACCGCGCACGGGTTCGACGGCCAGTTCAGTGCGCACAGCGCGCCGCGCAGCCCCTCGAAGCGCGGCTGCCAGCCGGCCGCGCCGTCGAGCGGGAGGGCCACGTCGCGCGCGCCCGCGAGCGCGACGGCCGAGTGGTAGTCCGGGTAGCCGGGGTCGGGCAGCAGCACGCCGTCGCCGTCGCCCGCGCAGGCCAGCGTGACGAGCATGATCCCCGTCTTCGTCCCGGGGACCACGGCGATCTCCGTGTCCGGATCGAGCGAGACGCCGTGGTCGGCCCGGTACCGAGCGGCGATCGCCTCGCGCAGCTCGGGCATCCCCTGGAACGGCGGGTAGCCGTGCACCGTCGGGTCGGCGGTGTGCAGCATCGCCTCGCGCACGGCCTCGATCGCCTCGGGCGGCGGCGGGAGGTCCGGGTTGCCCCGCCCGAGATCGATGAACCGCTCGCCGGGCTGCGCGCGCGCCTCGGCCGCCGCCTGGAGGATCCCGGTGAAGAACTGCTCCGGGAGACGACCGAGCAGGTCGGTCACTAGCCGAAGAAGACCTCGGCCGTCTCGAAGAAGGCCGGGTCCAGCAGCTTGGGCTGGTCGAGCGCGGCCTCGAGCGGCACGAGCTCGATCTCCGTCCCCCTCAGCGCGACCATCTTCCCGAAGTGGCCGGCGGTCGCGGCGTCGATCGCCGCCACCCCGAACCGCGTGCCGAGGACGCGGTCGAACGCGAGCGGCGACCCGCCGCGCTGCACGTGGCCGAGGATCGTCATCCGGCACTCGAAGCCGGTGCGCTGCTCGATCTCGGCCTCGAGCTGGACGGCGATGCCGCCGAGGCGCTCGTGGCCGAACGCATCGGTCGCCCCGCCGCGGCCGTACGCGTGGCCGCCCGCGGGTATCGCGCCCTCGGAGACGACGACGATCGAGAACGTGCGCCCGCGGGCATGGCGCCGGCGGACGTGGTCGCAGACCTGCTCGATGTCGAACGGCCGCTCGGGGACGAGGATGACGTCGGCGCCGCCGGCCATGCCGGCGTACGCGGCGATCCAGCCCGCGTCGCGCCCCATGACCTCCACGACGATGACGCGGTTGTGCGACTCCGCCGTCGTGTGCAGACGGTCGATGGCGTCCGTGGCGATCTGCACCGCCGTCTGGAAGCCGAAGGTGAAGTCGGTCGCCGCGAGGTCGTTGTCGATCGTCTTGGGGACGCCGACGACGGGGATGCCCTCGTCGGCGAGCCGCCGCGCGACGCCGAGCGTGTCCTCGCCGCCGATCGGGATCAGGACGTCGATCCCGCGCGCCTCGAGCGTCGCCTTCACCTTCTCGGGGCCGCCGTCCTCGTTGTAGGGATTCGTCCGCGAGGTCCCGAGGATGGTGCCGCCACGCGGGAGGATCCCGCTCGTCGTCTCGACCGTCAGCTCGACCGCCTCGTCGGCGAGCAGGCCCGCCCAGCCGTAGCGGAAGCCGATGATCGCGTGCCCGTGGTCGTTGACGCCCTTGCGGACGACGCCGCGGATCACCGCGTTGAGACCGGGGCAGTCGCCCCCGCCGGTCAGCACCCCGATGCGCCCCATGCGCGCGGACTATGCCAGCAGCGGGACGCCGTCGGGCAGCGCGTCGATGGCGCGGCGCGCATCGGCCTCGTCGAACTCCGGATCCTCGAGCTCCCCACGCAGGTACGCGTCGTATGCGGCGAGGTCGAAGTGGCCGTGGCCGCACAGCCCGAACAGGATCACGCGCTCCTCGCCTGCCTCCTTGGCCGCCTCCGCCTCCTCGACGACCGCCCGCAGCGCGTGGGTCGGCTCCGGCGCCGGGATGAGGCCCTCGGTCCGGGCGAACGTCATCGCCGCGGCGAACGCGTCCGACTGCCGGTAGGCGCGGGCCTCGATGCGCCCCTCCTTCACGAGGCGGCTCACGAGCGGCGAGTCGCCGTGGTAGCGCAGCCCGCCCGCGTGGACGGGCGGGGGGACGAAGTCGTGGCCGAGCGTGTACATGGGCATGAGCGGGGTGAGCCCGGCCGTGTCGCCGTAGTCGTAGGCGTAGACGCCCTTCGTCAGGGTCGGGCAGGCCGCGGGCTCGGCGGCGACGAAGCGCGTCGCATGGCCCTCCTGGGTCGCCCGGCGCAGCCAGGGGAAGACGAGGCCGCCGAAGTTCGAGCCGCCGCCGACGCAGGCGATGACGACGTCGGGCTCGTCCTCCGCCAGCGCCATCTGCGCGATCGTCTCCTGCCCGATCACCGTCTGGTGCAGCAGCACGTGGTTCAGCACGGAGCCCAGCGCGTAGTTCGTGTCCGCGGACTGCGCGGCGATCTCGACCGCCTCGGAGATCGCGATGCCCAGCGAGCCGGTCGGATGCGACGCGTTGGAGAGCCCGCTCTGCGTCCGGTCGCTCGGGGAGCGATGGACCGTCGCACCCCACGTCTCCATCATCGAGCGGCGGTAGGGCTTCTGGTCGTAGGAGGAGCCGACCATGAAGACCTCGAGGTCGAGCCCGAACAGGCTGCACGCGAACGCGAGCGAGGAGCCCCACTGGCCCGCGCCCGTCTCGGTCACGAGCTTGTCGATGCCGGCCTGCTTGTTCGCGTACGCCTGCGGCACGGCCGAGTTCGGCTTGTGCGAGCCCGCGGGCGAGACGCCCTCGTACTTGTAGTAGATGCGCGCCGGCGTCCCCAGCGCCTGCTCGAGGCGGCGGGCGCGGTACAGCGGCGTGGGGCGCCACAGCTTGTACGCCTCGCGGACGCCCTCCGGGATCTCGATGAGCGGCTCGGGCGAGACCTCCTGGAGGATGAGCTCCATCGGGAAGATCGCGCCGAGGTCGGCCGGCCCCGCCGGCTCCTTCGTCTGCGGGTTCAGCGGCGGGATCTGGGCGCCGGGGATGTCCGGGTTCATGTTCACCCAGTGCGTCGGGATCGCATCCTCGGACAGGAGGAACTTCGTCTGCTGGGCGGGCATGCGGCGATCCTACGGCTACGAGCCTCCCTGGAAGTGCGGGTTCTCGATCACCCCCAGCACCGCGCCGCCGGGCTCGACCACCGTGGCGACGCGGATGCCGCCGCCCACGTCGGTCACCGGCGACCGCGGGGCCGCGCCCGCCGCGAGCAGGCCCGCGTGCGACGCCTCGATCTCCGTGACGCCCCAGTACGTCTCGGCGACCTCGTTGTCCGGGTTCAGCCCCAGCTCGTAGCCGCCGACGTCGAAGCCGACGTAGAACGGCTCGTCGAAGTACGGCTCGACGCCGAGCAGCGCCGTGTACCACGCCTTGGAGGCGGCGAGGTCCGGCGCGGGATAGATGACGGTGCGCAGTCCGAGGAACATGCGCACGGACGCTACGCCGCGAGCGCCCGCCCGTCTTGGAGGGAACGGACGAGTGCCACGTCCCCGCGTGCGCGCGCGACGCCGAGGACGGCCGTGGGCGGCGCCCCGGCCAGACGCCGCACCTCGCCCGTCATGTGCGGCTGGTCGGCGTAGCCCGCGGCGAGCGCGAGCTCCGCCAGCGACCCGGCGCCGACCTCCGCGAGCGCCAGCAGCCGCTGGAAGCGCAGGACGCGCGCGAGCGTCTTGGGGCCGTAGCCGACCGCAGCGCGGACACGCCGCAGGAGGTGGCGCTCGCTCACGGCGAGCTCGGACGCGAGATCGGCGACGCGGCGGCCTGGATCACGCGCGAGCAGCGCGACGGCGCCGAGCGCGATGGGGTCCGCGGCCGACGCCCGCCGCGCGACCGTCTCCGCGAGCAGCGCATGCCGGTCCGGCGCCTCGTCGAGCCGGCGCGACAGCTCGGCGCCGTCGCGGCCCCAGACGTCCTCGATGGCCAGCCGGCGGTCGCGCAGCTCCGTGGCCGGCAGGCCGAGCACCGCCGCGGCGTGACCGGGGCGCAGGCGCACGCCGGCCACCGGGCCGTTCGCGGGCGGGCCGGGCGTGGTGTCGGGCCCGGCGACGAACGTCCCGCGGCCCTCGATGTGGATGAGGTCCACGCACGCGTCGGGGAGGACCCCGCCCCGCCCCGTCGCAAGCGTGCTCCACACGCACGCGACCGGTGCTGCGATCCAGGGTGGAGGTGCCCACTCGGCGTAGGTCACGCAGGCGCCTCCGCGCGGAACAGGATGTGCGGCCAGCCGGCGTGGTCGAGCTCGCGCTCGCGCTCCAGCCCCGACTTCTCGATGACGCGCAGCGACGCGAGGTTCTCCGGGCGCGAGAACGCGACGACGCTCCGCAGCCCGAGTCGGCCCGCCTCGTCGAGCGACGCGCGTGCGATCTCCGTCGCGATCCCGCGGCCCCAGTTCGCGCGCTCGACCGCCCAGCCGATCTCGACCTCGGGGCGCCCGTCGAGGAACGTCACGTTCAGCCCGCCGCGCCCGACGGGTCTGCCGTCCTCCAGCGCCAGCCACTTCCCGAAGCCGTGCAGCTCCCAGTGCGCCGCGTCGCGACGCGCCCAGGCGGTGCACTGCGCGAGCGCGGCCGGCGCCCGCGAGCCCGCGGGCGTGAGCCACTCCCAGACCTCGGGATGGGCGACGAGTCCGTGCAGCACGGACCCGTCGCCGGATCGGATCGGACGGAACTCGAGGTCCACACCCGGAGTCTGCCCGACGGTGCCCGCTCCTAGCGCGCCCCGGCGGTCGCCGCAGACCTCCCTGCCAGCGCGTCCCCGGCGCTGCCGCTCGCCGGTCGCCACAGCGCCCCGTTGCCGAGGTCGTCGCGGCGGACGCCGCCGTCGGAGAGCAGGTCGATGAGGGCGTCCTCGGCCGCGACATCGTCCGGCGCGTCGTTGCGGCCCGCCATGACCTGCGCGACCTCACGCGTCGTGAGCCCCCAGGGCTCGGAGGCGATGAGCTCGGCGATGTCGTCGCCCGGCTGCGCCGGGTCGCGGCGCTCGAGCGTCGGATCGATGTTCGCGATGCAGACGTCGTAGGCGTCGTACTGCTGGAAGCCGCCGGCCTCGAGCGAGCGATCGCCCTGCCGGAAGATCAGCGACGGCGCGGTGAAGCGCACCTTGCCGTCGGAGTTCGCCGAGCGGCCCTGCGCCTCCGTCGGACCGCCCTCGGCGGTGCGGGACTCGGCGCGATCGGCCTCGTACGCCTCGACGACCTCGGGCGCGTCGATCATCGAGACGATCTCCTGCGGGTCGAGGCCCTCGGCCCACCGCAGCGCGGTGAGGATCGCCTCGTCCTCGTCCATGGGCAGGCCGCCCGTGAACTGGCCGAACTGGATCGCCCGGAAGGCCGTGAGCTCGAGCTCGGGCGCGGTCAGCCGGGTCGCGACGACGGCGCGGCAGGCGCGCGAGGTCCCCGACATGCGGGACTTCACCGCGGTCGAGAACGGCATGCCGCGCTTGCGGAAGTCCGAGAAGCCGTGCGCCTGGCGCGTCGGCGTGTAGCCGCGCGCCTCGTACTGCTCGGCCTTCTCCGTCAGGCCGATCATCACGTGACGCCAGTTCAGCTGGGCGCCGTAGCGCCAGCGCAGTACTGCCAGGAACGGGGACGAGGAGTACGCCCACGGGCAGCACGGGTCCGAGAAGTGCGTGACATCGATGGAGGGCATCCCCTACATCCTTGCACCTGCAAGCAATCAGCAACAGCGCGCGCGCTGATGCTGCTCGCGCGCGTCCTGCCTGCCGCGTTCGAAGTCGCGCCGCGACATGACCGGCTGGGCCGCGTGCTCCGCGCGCATGTGCGCCACGTAGCGGTCGTAGGCCGACTCGCCGGTCACCTCGCGCAGGTACCAGCGCACGCCGTGGGCGACGTCACGCAGCGTCATTCTCCGCCCACCCCAGCGAGCGGCCGCTCACGCTCCATGGCCTCGCGCTCGGCGGCGGTCGGGAACAGCCCTGCGGGCGCGACGAGATGCGACTCGACGGGCTCGACCTCGGTCGTCGGCAGCGGCGCGCGCGCCCGGATCGCCCGCACCCACACCCGTGACGCGTCGAGGATGACCACGATCACAAGGATGGCGAAGATCGCGGCGAGGATCCCGTCGATTGTCGAGTTCGTGACAACGGAGTGCATGTCGTCCATCGATGTCGCGGGTGCGAGCACCTCGCCCTGGTCGATCGCGTCGGAGAACCGGTCGCGCTGCGAGAAGAAGCCGATCTTCGGGTCGTCGGAGAACACCTTCTGCCAGCTCGCCGTCAGCGTGACCGTCGCGTCCCACGCCAGCGGCACGAGCGTCACCCAGACCCACTTGAGCTTCCCGGACTTGATGAGCAGCGTCGTCGCGACGGTCAGCGCGACCGCGGCGAGCAGCTGGTTGGCGATGCCGAACAGCGGGAACAGCTGGTTGATCCCGCCGAGCGGGTTCGTCACGCCGGCGTAGAGGAAGTACCCCCACGCGGCGACGACGACGGCGCTGGTCGCCCACACGCCGGGCTTCCAGCTCACGCGCCCGATCGGCTTCCAGACGTTGCCGAGCGTGTCCTGCAGCATGAACCGCCCGACCCTCGTGCCCGCGTCCACCGTGGTGAGGATGAACAGGGCCTCGAACATGATCGCGAAGTGGTACCAGAAGGCCCGCAGGCCGTTTCCGGTGGCTGCGGAGAAGATCTGCGACATGCCGATCGCGAGCGTGGGGGCGCCGCCCGTGCGGGCCACGAGCGTCTCCTCGTCGACCGCGTTGGCCGCCGCCTGCAGCTCCCCTGGCGAGACCTGGAAGCCCAGGTCGCGGACAGCCGCCGAGGCGCTCTGCACCGAGTCGCCGACCACGCCGGCCGGGGCGTTCATCGCGTAGTAGAGGCCGGGGTCGATGATCGACGCGGCGATCAGCGCCATGACCGCGACGAAGGACTCCACGAGCATCGCGCCGTAGCCGATGAACCGCACCTGGGACTCCTTCTCGATCAGCTTGGGCGTCGTCCCGGACGCGATGAGCGCGTGGAAGCCGGAGAGCGCACCGCAGGCGATCGTGATGAAGACGAAGGGGAACAGCGCGCCCGCGAAGACCGGCCCGTCGCCGTTGCGCGCGAAGTCGGTGACCGGCGCGTTCTGCATGACGGGCAGCGTCACGACGATGCCGATCGCGAGCAGGGCGATCGTCCCGATCTTCATGAACGTCGAGAGGTAGTCACGCGGCGCCAGCAGCATCCAGACGGGCAGGACCGAGGCGACGAAGCCGTAGCCGATGAGGCAGAACGTGAGTGCCTCCGGCGAGAGCGTGAACGCGTCGGCGAGGCTCGAGTCCTGCACGAACCCGCCGGCGATGATCGCCAGCAGGAGCAGCACGACGCCGATCGCCGTCGTCTCGAGCACGCGGCCCGGCCGCAGCACCCGCATGTAGAAGCCCATGAGCAGCGCGATGGGGATCGTCATCGCGATCGAGAACGTGCCCCACGGCGAGTCGGCCAGCGCGTTGACCACGACGAGCGCCAGGACCGCCAGCAGGATGATCATGATCGAGAACACCGCCAGCAGGGCGGCGACGCCGCCGACGGGTCCGATCTCGTCGCGCGCCATCTGCCCCAGCGACTTGCCGTCGCGGCGCATGGAGAAGAACAGGATCACCATGTCCTGGACCGCCCCGGCGAAGATGACGCCGACGATGATCCAGATCGTCCCCGGCAGGTAGCCCATCTGGGCGGCGAGCACCGGGCCGACCAGGGGTCCCGCCCCGGCGATCGCGGCGAAGTGGTGCCCGAAGAGCACCCGGCGGTCCGTCGGCTGGAAGTCGGCGTCGTTCTCCAGCCGCTCGGCCGGGGTCGCGCGGCGGTCGTCGACGCCGAGCACGCGCCTGCTGATGAAGCGGGCGTAGAACCGGTACGCGATGGCGTATGAGCCGAGCGCCGCGGCGATCAGCCAGACCGCGGAGATCTCCTCGCCGCGCACGAGGGCGATCACGCCCCACGCCACGGCACCGACGAGCGCGACCGCCGTCCAGATGACGATCGAACGTGTGCGACCAGACATGCGAGACCCCCCGTCTCCCGTCCCCTGAGGCGCCGCATACCCGGACCGAACGTCCAACTCACCGGGCTTGTTGTCAGGTTGCTTCGGCAGGTGCCGACACTTCTTGAACCTGGGTCGGACAACGGTCCAGGGGCCAAGGAAGGCACATCTCAAAAAGCAAGGAGCTGATGAGCGACGATGCAAGCACGCATCGACGCGGTCGCAGCCAGCGCCCCCGCGCCTCTGCGGCCGGTCGAGTCCATCCAATCCCAGCGCCAGGCGCAGGAGGAGCACGCAGGTCTCGCGCGTGAGCGCGAGCCGGCCGCGTCGTTCTCCCCGCGCCCGGACCCGGGCGTGAACACGTACACCCCGCCGGCGAGCGCGCATTCGTTCGTGACGCCGGATCCGGTTGCGCCCGCGCTCGCCGAGGCGCTCGCGGCCGAGCCGTGGGGCCACCCCATGCCGCAGAAGGCGATGTGGGAGCAGGCCGCGGCGGCGCGTGAGCGCAAGGCGCAGGCCGAGCCCGTGGAGGCCGCGGTGACCGTCGCGGTCGCGTCCGCGACGCCTCAGGCTCCGGTCGCCGCGTCGGCGCCGGCAGCGACGCCGCTCGCCACGACCGCGGCCGCCCCCGCCACGGCGGCCGCCGCGACCGCCGCGCCGGTGTCACCGGCGTGGCTGACCTCCCTGCTGAAGGCCAGGTAGGTCACGCGCAGAGAGGCTCGCGTCCGGAGGCAGGACCGCTCCGGGCGCGGGCCGCGTGCGCGCCCGCAGATGTCTATCGTCGGCCGGTATGACCACCAGTGCATCTGAGCCGGGCGTCGACGTACGCACCGAGCGGTTGCAGGTCGGTGCAGGGGAGATTCGACTGCTGCGAGCGGGTTCCGGCCCGGCGCTGCTGTTCCTGCATGCGGCCGGCGGGGGCGGCTGGACGCCGTTCCTCGACGGGTTGAGCCGCCACTTCGACGTCCTCGCCCCTGACCATCCCGGGTTCGACGAGTCCGAGCAGACCGACGAGATGGAGGGCGTGGACGACCTCGTCTACCACTACCTCCGGCTCCTGGACCAGCTCGGGATCGAGCAGGCGGTCGTCGTCGGCGCCTCGCTCGGCGGCTGGATCGCCGCGGAGCTCGCGGTCCACTCGCCGCACCGGGTCGCCAAGCTCGTCCTCCTGAGCCCCGCGGGCCTGCGCATGCCCGACGCCCCGCCCGCCGACCTGTTCATCGTGCCGCCGGAGCGGATCGTCCCGACGCTGTTCCACGATCCGGCCGCCGCCGAGGGGCTGTTCCCGGCCGAGCCGAGCGTCGACGACATCATGCGGATCTACCGCAACAACACGGCGTTCGCGCGCTACGCCTGGCGGCCGTTCCTCAACGACCCCAAGCTCGAGCGGCGGCTCTACCGCATCACGTCGCCGACGCTCGTCGTCTGGCCCGACGACGACAAGGTCATCCCGCGCGCGCACGCGGAGCGGTACGTCGAGCGCATCGCGGACGCGCGCCTCGAGGTCATCGACGACTGCGGCCACGCCCTGTACGGCGAGAAGCCCGAGGAGATCGCCGCCGCGGTGCTCGCCTTCGCGAACGGAGGGTCCCGATGAAGTTCAACTTCTTCCACCTCATGCCGTACCCGTCGCTGCCCGAGGACTTCGACGAGCGCTTCGCCACGCCGTCGCTGACGTACCCCAACGGCCAGTTCGACCCGCAGGTCGGCGTCGAGGTCTACAACCGCTACCTCGACGAGCTCGAGTACGCCGACGAGCTCGGCTACGACGGCATCTGCGTCAACGAGCACCACCAGTCGGCCTACGGGATGATGCCGGCGCCGAACATCATGGCCGCCGCGCTCGCCCGCCGCACGAAGAACGCGAAGGTCATGGTCCTCGGCAACGCGATCGGGCTGCACCAGTACCCGCTGCGGGTCGCCGAGGAGATCGCGATGCTCGACCACCTCTCGCGGGGTCGCGTCGTCTCGGGCTTCGTGCGCGGCATCGGCTGGGAGTACTTCAACCACGGGCTGAGCCCCGTGCACTCCCGCGAGCGCTTCAACGAGGCCCACGACCTGATCATCAAGGCGTGGACGTCGACGGAGCCGTTCGAGTGGTGGGGCAAGCACTACGAGTTCCGCTACGTCAACGTCTGGCCGCGCCCGCTGCAGGATCCGCACCCGGACATCTACATCCCGGGCGCCGGCAGCCGCGAGACCATGAAGTACTGCGCCGAGAAGCGCTACACGTTCATGAGCGTGTACGCCCCGACGCCCGTGGTGAAGGGGTGGTTCGACGGCTACCGCGCGGCGGCGGGCGAGCTGGGCTACGAGCCCGACCCGGAGAAGATCGCCTTCGCGATCCCGATCTACGTGGCCGAGACGAACGAGCAGGCGCACCGCGAGGCGAAGGCCGTACGTGGAGTTCCTCTTCCACAAGGGCCTCAAGCAGGGCCTGGAGATCGTCCTGCCTCCCGGCTACATGTCGGAGTCCTCGCTGCGGGGGATGCTGAGCGGCGGCCCGCGCAAGAGCTTCGGCCAGATGTCCTACGAGGACCTCGTGGACGCCGGGATGGTCATCGTCGGCAGCCCGGAGAGCGTCAACGAGCAGGTCCAGCGCCTGCAGGGCGAGCTCGGCTTCGGCCAGATCATGGCGCTCATGTGCATCGGGGACACGCCGCACGAGCGGGTCGTGCGGACGATGGAGCTGTTCGCGCGCGAGGTCGCGCCGAACTTCAGGTCGGCGCCGGTGCCCGCTTAGCCGAGGACGCGCAGGGCCGTCGACACGTGCGCGCGCGTGCCGACGGCCAGCGCGCGCTCGTCGATGCGGAAGCGGGGATGGTGGTGCGGATAGGTCGCGACCGCCTCCTCGCTGCCCGCGCCGACGAAGAAGTAGCACCCGGGGGCCTCGGTCAGGTACTCGGAGAAGTCGTCGCCGCCCATGAGCGGCGCCATCTCCACGAACTCGCCGCCGTCGGTCGCGTGCAGGGCGTCGGCGACGAGCTCGGTCACCGCCGGATCGTTGACCACCGGCGCGTAGCCGAGGAGGTAGTCGAGCTCGTAGTCGGCGCCGTGCGCCTGCGTGACGCCGCGGACCACGGTCTCCAGCAGCTCGGGCATCCGCGTCCGCAGCACCGGGTCGAACGTGCGGACCGTGCCGGTGAGCTCGGCGCGGCCGGGGAGGACGTTGGCCGCATCGCCGGCGTGGAACGTGCTCACCGAGAGCACGGCGCTCTGCAGCGGATCCGTGCGCCGCGAGACGACGTGCTGCAGGTTCGTGATGACCTGCGCCGCGACGGCGACGGTGTCGACCGCGGTGTGCGGCAGCGCCGCGTGCCCGCCGTCGCCGGTGATCACGAGCGTGAAGAAGTCCGACGCCGCCATCGCGGGGCCCGCCCACGCGGCGAGCTGCCCGACCGGCAGCGGGGTCCACAGGTGGCAGCCCACGACGAGGTCCACGCCGTCCAGCGCCCCGGCCCGGACGAGCTCGATCGCGCCGCCCGGTGGGCGCTCCTCCGCGGGCTGGAAGAGGAACCGCAGCTCGCCGCTCAGCTCACCGGCGCGCGCGGCCAGCTCCTGCGCGGCGCCCAGCAGCATCGCGGTGTGGCCGTCGTGCCCGCAGGCGTGCATGACGCCGTCGCGCTCGGAGGCGAACTCCACGCCGCTCTCCTCGTGGATCGGCAGCGCGTCGATGTCGGCGCGCAGCGCGAGGGTGCGCCCCGGGCGGCCGGTCCGCAGGTGGGCGACGACGCTCGTGTCCGACGGGCGGGTGACCTCGAGTCCGTCGAAGTCCTCGAGCGTCTCGGCGACGAAGCGCGCGGTCTCGCGCTCCTCGTAGGAGAGCTCGGGATGGCGGTGCAGATGGCGCCGCCACGCGATGACCTGCTCGGTCAGCGCGGGTGCGTCGACGCTAGAGGCGACGCTCCGCCTCCTGCGCCTCGAGGGCCTTCCGGCCCCAGCGGCCCTTGAGCTTCTCGTTCTCCGCCCGCTCCCCGAGCCCCTGCGCGACCGCGAACGCGATCAGCCCCTGGGCGATGAGGGGGAACAGCACGAAGAAGATCCCGACCAGGCCGAGTGTGTCCCGCAGCGCGTCGCTCATCGCGATGATCGTCATCGCCACGAGCATACCTCCGGATCGGGCGCCGCGGCGTCAGGCGGCGCGCCGCATGCGCAGCAGCTCGCGCTGGCGCTCGGCGATGTAGCGCGACACGCGATCGCGGTCGCGCTCGTGGATCGAGTCCACGCGGACGGCGCGGTGCCCGTCGGCCGTCACCCGGATCACGCGGAGCTGGGCGCGCACGGGCTCGCCGAGCGACGGGAGCGTGAGGCGGCCGCGGAGCCGGTCGCCGGGCAGGCCGGCCTCGATGCCCTGCACGAGCGCGCCGCCGATGCTCAGGTCGACCGTGAAGCCGCCACCCCAGTCGCGGTCGGCGATGACCGCGCCGAACGTGTAGGGCAGGACGGTCTCCACGCGCACGGCGGCGCGGCGCTGGCGGTCGGGCGCGCGCGCGACGGCCTCGTCGAGCGCCTCGGGCGCGGCGACGACCGCGACGTCCTCGACGAAGTCCAGCCGGGAGGAGTGCAGGCCGCCGCCGACCGCGGCGACGGCCACGAGCAGCCCGCGCGCGGCCGGGGCGCCGTCGCGGCGCAGCGTGGCTGGGAGGCGGTGCAGCTGGCGGACGGGGACCGGGGCCGCGGGCAGGGCGAGCGCGTGCGCGCCCGGTGCGGACGCGACGACCTGCACGGGAACGCCGCCGAGGCCGTCGACGCTCAGCACGGCGGGGGTCGGGTGATCGCTGGTACGCATCGGTCCACGGGAGATGTCGGCTCGCCGGGCGCGGTCCTTGACCGTTTCGGGTCGGATCCCGGCGGGGATCCGGTGGAGGGCATGGACGAGCTGCCCGAGTGGGAGGACGGGAACGTCGCGATCCTGTCCACGACGGGCGGCGCGCCGCACGCGATCCCGGTCTCGACCGCCGTTCGCGCCGGCCCGCGCCGCCTGCTGCTCGCCCTGGCGCTGCGGCGCCGGTCGCTCGCGCTCCTGCGCGCCGAGCCCCGGGTCGCCCTCACGATCCTGGCCGGCGGCGACGTCGCGGTCACCGCGCATGGTCGTGCCGCCGTCGTCGCGGAGCCGATGCGCGCGTCGGACGGGGTCGCGGCGATCGCGCTCGACGTCGACGAGCTGCAGGATCACGGCCGGCCGACGTTCGTCATCGACGGGTGGCGTCCGGTGGCGCTGGGTGGATGCCGACGCTGAACGCGCGGATGCTGCCGTGCGCGCCGAGCTGCTCGAGCTGGCAGAGAGCTAGAGGTCGACGACCAGCTCCGCGATGCCCGCGCCCTCGCGGACGCGGACGGTCGGCCTGGCGGGCGCGTCGAGGGAGACACGGGCCACCACCGCGGTGCGCCCGTCGGGCAGCGCCACCTCGGTCCCGGGCGGGTGCTGCGCGACGACCTCGCGGAACGCGGCGACGACGCCGGGGTCGAAGGCCGTCCCCGAACCGGCGTCGATCGCCGACCAGGCGTCGCCCGGCGACATCGCCGGGCGGTGGGGCCGCTCGGCGGTCATGGCGTCGTAGGCGTCCGCCACGGCGGCGATCCGCGCGAGGTACTGGACGGCGTCGCCCGCCGCTCCGTCCGGGTACCCCGAGCCGTCCCAGCGCTCGTGGTGACCGCGGACGATCCCCTTGAGGACGAACGACGTGTTCGTCCCGAGGAGCTCCGCGCCGGTCACCGGGTGCCTGCGGACCTGCTCCCAGCCGGCCTCGTCGAGCGGGCTGGAGTCCTCCAGCACGGCCCGCGGCAGCGTCTGCATGCCCACGTCGCAGAGCATGAGCCCCAGCCCGATGCGCGCGAGCTCCGACCGCGGCGCGTCGTGGCGCACGGGCGCCGCCGAGCCCGGTCGCCACCCGACGGTCGTCATGTGCCGGTGGGCGACGAGCATCGCGAGCGCCGCGCTGTCGACCGCGTGGTGGACGAGGTAGTGCGACGGCGGCGCGAGGTCCAGCAGGTCGTGCACCCAGCCGATGCGGTCCACGACGTCGTCGGCCATCCGCGCCGCCCAGTCACCGAGCGCGTCGACGGTGCGCCCGTCCAGCCGTCCGGCGCGGGTCAGCGCCTGACGTGCCTCGGCATGCATCGCGGCGACCGCGGCGAGCACGTCACGCCGCTGCAGCTCGCCCAGGATCCCGGTCGGCTCGATGCCCTCGCCGAGCTCGTCGTCGACCCAGATCCGCCCGATGCCGTTGGTCAGGAGGGCGGACCGCATCCCGTCGGTCAGGGCGACGCCCTGGCGCAGCAGCGGACCCGAGGTGGGCGCGACGACGACGTCGCGCGCGAGCACGGTGCCCGGGGGGACGGAGTCGGTCGTCGCGAGGCGCATGCGGACGCCGGACCCTCCCATGGGAGGACCCCGTGACGCCAGTTGTGCGAGCAACCTGGCAGTATCGCGCGGCGATGCGCCTCATCACCTTCCTTCCACCTGGAGCCGACGCGCCCGTCGCCGGCGAAGCCCGCGACGACCAGGCGATCGCCTTCGGCGACGGGTCCACCGTGCGCGACCGGCTCGCCTCCGGCGACCTCTCTCCTGCGACTGGCGACAGCTATCCGCTCGCCGACGTCGCGCTGCTCGCGCCGGTCCCCGAGCCGCGGGCGATCCTGGCGATCGGCCTGAACTACAAGGCCCACATCGACGAGGGCGAGGTGGCCGACGAGCCGCCGGAGAAGCCGATCGTCTTCGTGAAGCTCCCCGCCGCGAGCGTCCCGCCCACCGGTCCCGTGAAGAAGCCGGCGGTCACCGAGAAGCTCGACTACGAGGGCGAGCTGGCGGTCGTCATGGGCGCCGACCACAAGGTCGCGGGCTACGCGGTGGCCAACGACGTCAGCGCGCGCGACCTGCAGCGCAGCGAGGCGCAGTGGGTGCGCGGCAAGGGCGCCGACACGTTCTGCCCCTGGGGCCCGTGGATCACGACGCCCGACGAGGTCGCCGATCCCGAGAACCTGCGCCTGCGCACCTGGGTCAACGGCGACCTGCGCCAGGACGGCTCGACCGCCGACCTCATCTTCGGCATCGACAAGCTCATCTCGTTCATCACCGAGACGTGCTCGCTCATGCCCGGCGACCTCATCCTCACCGGCACGCCCGCGGGCGTCGGCGTGTACATGGACCCGCCCGGCCTGCTGAACCCCGGCGACGTCGTGCGCATCGAGATCGAGGGCCTCGGCGCGATCGAGCACCCCGTCGTCTGATCTGCGTGCTCGCCGTCATCGCGGCGCGCTGACGGTCGGCGTCTCCGACGCCGGGCCGTCGGGCCGCGCGCGGCTCGAGGCGGTCGCGCGGTGGCTGCAGGACGTCGCGTTCGGCGACGTCCTCGACGCCGGGCTGGAGGACGGCGTCTGGGTCGTCCGCCGGGCCCGCCTCGAGGTCGCGCACATGCCGGTGCTGGGTGAGCGCGTCGCGCTGTGCACCTGGTGCAGCGGCATCGGCCCGCGGACCGCGGAGCGGCGCACGACGGTCGAGGGCGACCGCGGTGGCGCCGTCGAGGCCGTGGCGGTCTGGGCGCACCTCGACCCGGTCACCGGCGTGCCCGCCCGGCTCGGGGAGCGCTTCCAGGAGATCTACGGGCCGTCGGCCGGCCCCGACCGCCCCGACCACCGGCTGCGCCACCCGCCGCCCCCGGACGGCGCGACGCGCCTGCCGTGGACGTTCCGCGCGGCCGACGTCGACGTCGCCGCGCACGTGAACAACGCGGTCTACTGGGCGGCGCTCGAGGAGGGTCCCGTGATCCCGGCGGCGTGTGTCGTGGAGGCCGAGCACCGCGCGCCCGCGGTCGCGGGCCCGGCGGTCGTCGTGCGCGACGGGGACCGCACCTGGGTGACGAGCACCCAGGGCGAGGTCCACGCGTCGTTCGAGGTCAGTGCGAGCTGATGACCCGGTCGATGAGGCCGTACTCCGCAGCCTCCTCGGGCTTGAAGAAGCGGTCGCGCTCCATGTCGTGGCGCACCTCGTCCTCCGGCTTGCCCGTGTGCTTCGCGTAGATCGCGTCGATCCGGCGGCGGGTCTTCAGGATCTCGGTGGCGTGGATCTCGATGTCCGTCGCCTGGCCCTCGAAGCCGCCCGAGGGCTGGTGGATCAGGATCCGGCTGTTCGGCAGCGACATGCGCTTGCCCGCGGCGCCGCCCGCCAGCAGCAGCGAGCCCATCGACATGGCGATCCCGCAGCAGATCGTCGAGACGTCGGGCTTGATGAACTGCATCGTGTCGTAGATCGCCAGGCCCGCGTAGATCGAGCCGCCGGGCGAGTTGATGTAGATCGAGATGTCCTTGTCGGGATCCGAGGACTCCAGGTGCAGGAGCTGGGCCACGATGAGGTTGGCGATCTGATCGTCGACGGCCTGCCCGAGGAAGATGATGCGCTCGTTCAGCAGCCGCGAGAAGATGTCGTACTCACGATCGCCGCGGCCGGTGCGCTGGATCACGGTTGGGACGAGAGGCATGGTCGGGGCAGCGTAGGGCATGCCCGGCAGCGCTAGGTTCGATCGCCAGGTGCCCGTCCCAGCCCTGCACGTCCGCGGTCTCGTCAAGCGCTACGACGACGGCTTCCTCGCCCTCGACGGGCTCGACCTCGAGATCGCCGACGGGGCGTTCTTCGGGCTGCTCGGGCCCAACGGCGCGGGCAAGACCACGCTGATCTCGGCGGTCTGCAACCTCATCCGCGTGACGGAGGGCGAGATCGACGTGTTCGGCGAGTCCCACGACACGATGGACGCGCGCCGCGCGGTCGGCCTGGCCGAGCAGGACGTCAACCTCGACCGCTTCCTCGACGTGCGCGAGACGCTCGTCTACCACGGCGGCTACTACGGCATGTCGCGCGCGTACGCGGCCCGGCGGGCCGCCGAGATGATGGAGGTCTTCGACCTGCGCGCGAAGGCGGGCACGCGCGCGCCGCGGCTGTCGGGCGGCATGCGCCGCCGGCTGCTGCTCGCCCGCGCGCTCATGCACGAGCCCCGCCTCGTGATCCTCGACGAGCCGACGGCGGGCGTCGACTTCGAGCTGCGCCAGGAGCTGTGGAGCTACATCCGCCGCCTGCACGACACCGGCACGACGATCCTCCTCACGACGCACTACCTCGAGGAGGCCGAGGAGCTCTGCGACGAGATCGCGCTGCTGCGCGACGGCGTCCTGCTGGCCCGCGACAGCGCGCAGGGGCTGCGCGACACCTACGACGCGCAGACGCTCCAGGACGTCTACGTCAAGGCGATGGCTTGAGCACCGCGCTGACGGCGCTGGCCGGGCGCGAGGTGCTGCGCGTCCTCAAGCTGTGGACCCAGACGATCCTCGCGCCGGTCGCCTCGTCGTTCCTCTTCATCCTCGTGTTCGGGCTCTCGCTCGGCGGCCGCATCAAGCAGGTCGAGGGCGTCGAGTACCAGGTCTTCATCGTGCCCGGCCTGGTCACGATGGCCATGGCGCAGGCCGCGTACTCCAACAACGCGGCCTCCGTGTTCGGCGCGCGCTTCGACCGCTTCATCAACGACGTGCTCGCCGCGCCGATGCGGGCGTGGGAGATCAACCTCGGCCTGTCGCTCGGCGGGGTGGTGCGCGCGCTGCTCATCGGCATCTCGCTCACGGCCCTCGCGATCCCGGTGACGTCGGTGCCGATCCGGCAGCCGGCCGAGCTGGTGCTCGCGGTGGTGTTGACCCTCGCGCTCTTCTCGAGCCTCGGCGTGATCGTCGGGATCTACGCCACGTCCTGGGACTTCACGGGCTTCGTCAACAACCTCATCATCCTGCCGCTGACGTTCCTGGGCGGCGTCTTCTACTCCGTCGACGTGCTCCCGTCGCCGTGGCACGAGCTGTCCCACGCGAACCCGATCTTCTACCTCGTGCAGACCGTCCGCTACGGCTTCCTCGGGACGAGCGACGTGTCGATCGGGATCGCGCTGCTCGTGCTCGGCGCGATGGCCGCGATCACGGTCGGCTGGAGCTCCTGGCTCTTCGCGACCGGCCGGCGCCTGAAGCCGTGACCGTCACAGCTTCGCGCCCTCGATCCGCAGATCGGTGCATGCTGGTCGTCGCTCGCTCCCGCGACCGCCGTCGCGTGACGGCCTCGCTCTCCGAGGCGGGCGCGCGTCCTCGCGGCGCTGCGCGGCGCGCTCGGCGTGACCCGCCGGCCTGCGCGAGCGCACGCGCGCTGCCCGGCGACGCATGCTGGCGGCTCCGTGCCCGGCGCGCGGGTGCTCGGCGTCGCCGACCGACGCGCGGGGCGAGCGTCCTGCGACGCGAAGGCTGGCGGTCGGCTCGCCGACGGCAGGAAGGACCTGGATCGTCCGCGGAGCTCGTCGCTCGTGCCCGCGGCGCTGCTGCTGGCCGTGCCCGCCGCCGAGGGCTGTCGTGCGCCGCTCGCGACCGCGCGGCGCCCCGGCGGTGCGGCGTAGCGGCCGCGTGCCCCGACCGCGTGCCGCGGCGCGACGGCGCTGCTCGACGCGTCGCGTGCCTGCGCCGGCCTGCGCGGCCAGGCACGACATGCTCGGGGTGAGCGGCGTGGTTCCCGACGGGGTCGCGGCCGCGTACCTCACCGCTCCCGACGGGACCGCGGTCCGCGCCGACGTCGCGGACAACGCCTACGCGTTCGTGGTCCCGGCGCCTGCGACGCGTCGTCGCGGCGTCACGCCCGAGCGCGGTGCGGCCTGCCCGGCCGGTGCGATCGTGGTGGCTCCGGTGCCGCGTGCCCCGAGCCGGCGTCGTGCACGGCCGGTGCCGGTGCCGGTCGTCACCCCCGTCGCGCCGTGCGTCGCGCTGCCGGTCCCGGTTCCGGTGCCCTAGCGCGCCGCCCCGTCGAGCCACTCCCGCACGCTGACGTGGTGCGGGACGTGCTCGCCGGTCTTCGCCTCGCGGCGCAGCTCGCCGAGCAGGCCGAAGCGCTCGGCGACGACGTTGTGCTGGTGGATCGTCTCGAGGTTCTCCTGCCGGGCGAAGACGAAATGGCGGTCGGTCAGGTCCGGGAGGTCCTCGAGCACGCCGCGGAGCGACTCGCGCACGCAGTCCTCCACGAACCGCGGGCGCCGGTGGGCCTTCTCGACGACCGCGCCCTCGTCGGAGCGCTTCATGAGCTCGTAGATCTCCGACGACATCGACTCCTCGACGATCGCGAGCAGGTCGCGTGCGTCGAGGTCGGTGTCGCAGTCCTCCGGGCAGCCGATCATCAGCGTCCCCAGGCCGCGCTGGTTGTGCGTCGCGACCGGGACGGCCTCGAGGATCTGCTCGATCTGCTCGTCGTCGAAGCCCTGCTCGAGGAGGCGCACCCGCGAGCTCTCGGCGACGAGCCCCTGGGCGCACGGGCACGCCGTCATGCCCTGCGCCGCCACGCCGATGAGCCGGCGCGTTCCCGCTACGGAGGCCACGGCGGAGCCGTGCAGCGTGTAGATCTCCTGCGTCCGGATCCCCGAGACGGGGGCCGGCTTGTACTCCGGGTAGCGCGCGCGGATGGTGACCTCGGCCCGCAGCGCGTCCTGTCGGTCGCGCACGAGCTCGGCGATGTGCACCGCGAGCTGTTCGGCCCTGAACGATGCCTCGCCGAGGACGACCTCGCCGATCGCGTCGTTGACCGTCTCCTCGAAGCGCGACATGTGCGCGCCCTTCTGGTTCGGCCCCAGGTCGACGAAGCACTCGAGCTGGGCGGAGAAGAGCCGCTCGGTGTCGCCCTGGCTCAGCCGGATGACCTTCTCCACGCCCGTGACGCCCACGCGCGAGAGGCTGACGTGGAGCGTCGGCGCGGAAGCCTGGACGTCGGGGAGGGCCCGCGGGTGGGTGGTCATGGTCCCCGAGGGTAGCCAGAAGGTGGACACAAGCCCCCTTGTGGACGCCGGAATCTGTGCAACACTTGCTCGACCGTGTGCTTGAGCGCACGAAGTCATAGCTGGACGAGTGTGCGAGGCAGAGGTAGGGACTGGGCGCAGGATGCGCCGGTCTGAATGGTTCGATGACACTGCATCAGGACGGAACCTGAGGGGGGCTGAGCCATCAAGGTCGAGATGTTGCTCGCGGATGAGGCACCGATCCACGAGCTGGACGAACTACGTCCACTTATTGCGGAGGCGCAGGAGCGAGGGTTTCTGACCTTCGAGCAGATCGCCGGCGCGCTGGAAGAGGTCGAGGTCACCAAGGAGCAGCTGCAAGAGCTCCACGGCTACCTCACCGAGCAGGGGATCGACGTCGTGGGCTCGGACGGCCGCGCCGCGACCTCGGAGGCCGCGCGCGTCGAGGCGCAGGCCGAGGCTCGCAAGGCGAACGCCGCGGGCACCGCCGTGACGCCCAAGAAGCCGGAGATCGACCTCACGGTCGAGCCGAGCCTGGACTCGCTGCGGCTGTACCTGCGCTCCATCGGGCGCGTACCGCTGCTGACGGCGGAGCAGGAGGTCTCGCTCGCGAAGCGCATCGAGCGCGGCGACATGGCGGCCAAGCAGCACATGGTCGAGGCGAACCTCCGACTCGTCGTGTCGATCGCCAAGGGCTACCTGGGCCGCGGGCTGACGTTCCTGGATCTCATCCAGGAGGGCTCGCTCGGGCTCATCCGCGCGGTGGAGAAGTTCGACTACCGCCGCGGCTACAAGTTCTCGACGTACGCGACGTGGTGGATCCGCCAGGCGGTCACCCGCGCGATCGCGGACAAGGGGCGGACGATCCGCATCCCCGTCCACATGGTCGAGAAGCTCAACAAGGTCGTGCACGTCGAGCGTCAGCTCGTGCAGTCACTCGGCCGGGAGCCGACGCCCGAGGAGATCGCCCACGAGCTCGAGTGCTCGTCGCGCGAGGTCCGCGACATCCTGCGGATGAGCCAGCAGCCGATCTCGCTCGAGAAGCCGATCGGCGAGGAGGAGGAGTCCGAGCTCGGCGATTTCGTCGAGGATCAGACCGCGGAGTCCCCCTACGAGCTGGCGGCGGAGAACCTCCGTCGCGACAACGTGCGCCGCGCGCTGCAGGCGCTGCCCAAGCGCGAGCGCGAGGTCATCGAGATGCGCTTCGGCCTGACCGGCGGCCGTCCGCGGACGCTGGAGGAGGTCGGGCGCGCGTTCAACGTGACCCGCGAGCGCATCCGCCAGATCGAGAACCACACGCTGAAGAAGCTGGAGTCGCTGCCCGAGGCGCAGCGCCTCCGCGACGCCTGCTGAGGGACGTCACCACCGAGGGACGGCCGCTATCCTGCGCTGTCCCTCGGGGGGATGTCCGAGTGGTTAAAGGAGACGGGCTGTAAACCCGTTGGCTCTGCCTACGCAGGTTCGAATCCTGCTCCCCCCATCGGTCCTGGCCGTCCGACTGGAAACTTGACCTGGTTGCACAGGCAACCGTAAGGTCGTCGCACGGGAGCGCGCACGCGCGCGGGTCCCGCCGACCCCATGACCCTCCCGGTGCCCCGACTCCGAGCGCGTCCCGCGAGGGAATCGGGATCGGAGGACGCGCCACGGGTCGGCGGCGGACCCACCCCGGTGCGGACCCCCGAGCACCCGCGCACGCCCTCGCGCACGCTCGTCGTGGCGCTCGCGCAGCTCGCCGTCGCGGTCGTCGCGCTCGGGCTCGTGCAGATCGCGCTGCTGCTGAGCCTGCCGGCCGGCGCTCCCCACCTGGTCCTCTGCTGCTTCGCGATAGGCGCCTGGATCTATCTGACCGCGGGGATCGTCGCGTGGCTGCGCAGGCCGAGCAACCGCCTCGGCGCGATCATGGTCGCGGGCGCTCTCGCCTGGCTCGCCGCCGGGTTCGCCAACACCGCCACCCCTGCTCTGATCGCGGGGGGCCTGATCCTCGCGACGCTGCCACTCGCCGTGGTGTTCCACCTGCTGCACGCGTTCCCGTCGGGGCGCCTGCACGGGACCGCCAGCCGCGTGACGGTGGCCGTCGGCTACGCGATCTGCCTCGTGCTGCAGGCGCCGCTGTACCTGTTCGCCGGCGGGCCGGACACGCCCTGGACCGTGCTGCGGGTGTCCGCGCGGCCGGATCTCGTCGATGCCGCGGAGTGGGCGCAGTGGGCGATCGGCGGCGTGCTCGTGGCGGTCACCGTCGTGATCCTCGCGAGCCGGCTTCGCGCCGCTGCGCCCGCGCAACGCCGGGTCCTGGCGCCGCTCTTCCTCTACGGCATCGTCGCGGTGCTCTACGTCCCGTTCAGCTCGAGGACGCGCGGCCTCTTCCCGGACGTCGAGACCGCCGTCGTCGTGCAGATGGCCGTCCTCGCCGGCGTCCCGGTCGCGTTCGCGATCGGTCTGCTGCGCGGTGGGTTCGCACGCACGGGCGAGCTGCAGGAGCTGGCGGCGTGGCTGCGGGCCGATCGCTCGCGCCCGGCGCTCGCCGGCGCGCTGGCCGACGCGCTGGGCGACCCGTCGCTCGAGCTCGTGCTCGCACCCGACGAGGTCCCGGCCGATCGGCTCGGGCCGCGCGTCCGTCGACGTGATGCTCGGGGGCCGCCGCGTCGGCGCGATCGTCTACGACGCGACGCTCATCGCCGACCGCGAGACCGTCGAGTCCGCGGGGCGCGTCGTCGCGATCGCGTTGCACAACGAGCAGCTCACGGCGGAGCTGCGCGCGGGCCGCGATCGCCTCCAGCGCGCGCTCGCGCGGACCGTCGAGGCGTCCGACGCCGAGCGTCGCCGCATCGCCCGCGACCTCCACGACGGACTGCAGGGCCGGCTCGTCCTGCTCGCGATCCAGGCGGACGCAGCGCGGAGCGATCCGGCGCTCGCGGACGACCTCGGCGAAGGCCTGCAGACGGCGATCACGGAGCTGCGCGACCTCGTGCAGGGCGTCATGCCGGCGATGCTGACCGAGCGCGGCCTGTGCGCCGCCGTCGAGGAGCTCACGGTGCGATGCCCGATCCCCGTGGTCCTGGACCTCGACCGCGCGCGCGGCACGCTGCCCGGGGCGGTGGAGAGCACCGGCTACTTCATCGTCGCCGAGGCGCTCGCCAACGCGATCAAGCACGCGCAGGCCTCCACCGTCGACCTGCGCATGGTCCGCGCCGCCGGCGAGCTGCGCGTCGAGATCACCGACGACGGCGTCGGCGGTGCGCAGGCCAACGGCGGGGCCGGGCTGCGTGGGATGGCCGATCGCGTGGATGCGCTCGACGGCAGGCTCGTCGTCAGCAGTCCGCGCGGTGGCGGAACGTTCATCCTCGCGGAGCTGCCTTGCGGGTCGTGATCGGCGAGGACCAGGCGCTGCTGCGGGAGGGTCTGGTGCTCCTGCTCGAGCGTCGGGGGTTCGAGGTCGTCGGCGTCGCGGCCGATGGCGATGACCTCGTCCGCAAGGCGCGCGCCCACGACCCCGACATCGTCATCGCCGACGTCCGGATGCCGCCGAGCCAGACGGACGAGGGGCTGCGCGCCGCGCTCACGATCCGCGCGAGCCATCCGCACATCGCGCTCGTCGTGCTGTCCCAGCACGTCCAGGGGCGCTACGCGACCGAGCTCGTGGAGAGCAGCGACGACGCCGCGGGCATCGGCTACCTGCTCAAGCAGCGCGTGGCGGACGGCGACGCGTTCTGCGAGGACCTGCGCCGCGTCGTGGCCGGGGGCTCGGTCCTCGATCCGGAGGTCGTGCGCAGCATGATCACCGGCACGCGCAGCGGTCCTCTCGCCGACCTCACGCCGCGTCAGCTCGATGTGCTCGGCCTCATGGCCGAGGGTCGCAGCAACGCGGGGATCGCCGAGCAGCTCGTGCTGTCCGAGAAGGCCGTGATCAAGCACGTCTCCCACATCTACGGGGCGCTCGGGTTGGACGTCGATGCGAACGACCATCGACGGGTGCTGGCGGTCGTGCGCTACCTCAACGCCTGACGAGAGGGGTCCAGCGTCCCCTGGCGGCAGGGGTCGCAGGTCGCCCCCGGAGCTCCCGGGGCTCCGTAGCGTCGGACGCATGCGCATCGTCATCGGCGAGGACGAGGTGCTCCTCAGGGATGCGATCGCGCGCATGCTGACGGGCGCCGGACACGAGGTCGTGGGGGTGGCCGGCGACGGCCCCGGCCTCGTGCGGCGGGCGCAGACCGCGCGTCCCGCGCTCGTCATCGCCGACGTGCGCATGCCGCCGACCCGGAGCGACGAGGGGCTGCGTGCCGTCCGCGAGATCCGCGCCGCCAGGCCGGGCACCCCGGTCCTCGTCATCTCCCACCACCTGCAGGTGCGCTACGCCGTCGAGCTGCTCACGCTGGGCGTGCGCGCGACGGGCTACCTCCTCAAGCAGCGCCTGGCGGACTCGGCCCAGTTCCTCTCGTCGATCCGCGAGATCGCCGACGGCGGCACGGTGCTCGACCCGGAGGTCATGTCCGTGATGCGCGCGCGGCTGCGCACGGCGGGGAGGTCGGCCGCCGAGCTCGACCTCCTCACCGTCGCGCGCATCGCCGGCGCGTTCGTGGCCCTCGGGAGCGACGTCAGGGGGCGAGCGTGAACGTGTCGGTCGCGCTGCCGTCGCGGTGCTGCACCGACGTCCACGTCCCGCGCAGGCCCGCGTAGGCACCGGTGCCGCCGAGGACGGTGCCGTTCGTCGTGGCCGACGCGAAGTCCAGCGGCAGCGTCACGTAGAGCTTCCCCGCCTTCATCTGGAAGACGCCGAGGCAGTCGGCCGCGGCCTTGTCGAACCCGCCGGCCTTCGTGACGGCGCACGTCACGCGGACCCGCCCGATCGACCGGTTCGACGTGTCGACGCAGCGGGTTGGTGATGACCAGGGTGTCGTCCTTGGACAGACGCCGGTCCGATCCGCCCTTCGGGGACTTCGGCGGATGGTCGACCACGTCGGTCGTGCCGCCTCGAGCGGTCTCCTTCACGGTGAGCGTCTGCGACTGCGCCGCGGCGGGCGCAGCGGCGACGAACGAGGCGAAGAGGGTGAGCAGGGCGACCTTCCGGACCATCACGGGCTCCTTACGTAGGGGTGGGCGGCGAGATGCAGTAGCGCGCTACGGAGGCACGGGTTGCGCGAAATCGAGATGGTTGCACCACCGACCCCGTCACCTCGTTCCAGGAGCCCACGATGTCAGACCAGCCCGCTCTCCCGCAGTCGGGAGCACCGAACAAGAGACTCGTCCTCGTCGCGATGATCTTCGCGGTCGCGATGATGTTCATCGACCAGACCATCGTCGCGCTCGCGATCCCGGACCTGCAGAAGGACCTCTCGCTGTCCTCGACCGGCGCGCAGTGGATCGTCAACGGCTACCTGCTGTCGCTCGCGGCGCTGTTCGCGCTCGGCGGCAAGCTCTCCGACGTCCTCGGTCATCGGCGCATGGTCGTCATCGGGGTCACCGGCTTCGCGGTCTGCTCGGCGCTCTGCGGCGCGACGCCGACCGGGAGCATCGGCGAGACCTGGATGATCGTGTTCCGCGTCCTGCAGGGCGCGTTCGCCGCGCTCATGTTCCCCGCCGCGCTGGGGATCGTCGTCTCCGCGTTCCCGCTGGCCGAGCGCGGTCGCGCGCTCGCCGCCTTCTTCGGCATCACGGGCGCGCTCACCGCGGTCGGCCCGCTCGCCGGTGGCTACCTCACCGAGTGGACCTGGCGCGCGATCTTCTGGATCAACATCCCCGTCGCCATCATCGCCCTGATCCTGACCGCCAAGGCCAAGCCGGCCGAGACGCGCCAGCCCGGGCGGATCGACTACCGCGCCGCCGTCCTGATCTCCGCAGGCATGGGCCTCGTGGTCCTCGGCCTCCAGCAGGCCGGCGTCTGGGGCTGGACGGACCCGAAGACGATCGGAGCGATCGTCGTCGGCATCGTGCTGCTCGTGCTGTTCGTCGCCTCCGAGCTGCGTGAGAGGGAGCCGCTCATCCGCGTCCGGCTGTTCGAGGACCGCGGGTTCTTCGTCGACAACGCCGTCCTGCTGCTGATGTCCGCCGTGTTCGTCCCGTTCTTCTTCTTCGCCAGCGTCTACGCGCAGGCCGCGCTCGGCTACTCGGCGACGAACGCGGGCCTGTTCCTGCTCGTCTTCTTCGGCGGCTTCGCGACCGCGTCGCAGTGGGGCGGGCGGATCGTCGACAAGCGCGGCGCCCGCCCGGCCGTCATCCTCGGCTGCGCCCTCTCGGCGGTCGGCTTCTACCTGTGGGGCCGGCAGCTCCCCGATCTCGAGTTCGGCAGCCAGTGGTACTGGGTCGTCGTCGCGGGCGCCGGGCTCGGGCTCGTGCTGGGCCCGGTGAGCACCGACGCGCTGAACCGCGCCCCGGGCGCCGGCTACGGCGAGGTCACCGGCATCACCCAGACCGTGCGCAACCTGGGCGCCAGCCTCGGCCTGGCCGTCATGGGCTCGCTGTTCGCCAGCGACAACGTCGACCAGGTCGGCTCGACGCTGCGCAGCAACGGCGTGCCCGCCGCGCGAGGCCGACAGCATCGCGCACTCGATCACCGCGGGCGGGAACACCGGTGGCAGCGGCGGGCTCGCGTCGCAGGCCGGCTCCGACGCCGACGCGATCCTGCACGCCGTCAAGGTCGACATCGCCCAGTCCACGCAGACCGTGGTCTGGATCATGGCGGGGATCATGGCCGCCGCGTTCATCGTCTCCCGGCTGCTCCCGAAGGCGGCTCCGATGCCGACGGCCGAGGAGCCCGCGGAGCAGGTCGACGCGCCGCAGCAGGTCCTGCGCGAGGCGTGAGATCGTGCACTTCGTGCGCTGATGCGCCAGGTCCGGTAGAAGAGACGCATGGGCCTCGCTGACACAGCCTCCGACCTCGCCGTCTCCGTGACCCGCGAGGCCATGCGTCCGGCACGCGCGCTCGACCGGCGGCTGCGGCCGTCCGCCGAGCGCGCCGCGCTGGATGCGCTCGACCGGGTGCTCGACTCGCCGGTCACGGCGATCGCCGTGGACCGCATCGTGCGCAGCCCGCTGATCGAGCGCGCGATCACCGGCCTGCTGGCCGGGCCGCTCGTGGACCACGTCGCCGACGTGCTCATCCGCGACGCGGTCATCGAGCGGGTCTCCGCCGAGGTCGTCCGCGCGGGGGTGGCGGAGCGCGTCGTCGAGGGCCTGGTCGCGGACGGCGTCGTCGAGCGCTCGGTGACGGGGGTGCTCGCCGACCCTCGTGTCGAGCACCTCGTCCTCACGACGCTCGAGAGCGACCGCGTCGAGGCGCTCGTCGGCGCCGTCGCCGACAGCCCCGGCATGGAGCGCATGGTCGCGCGGGTGCTCGAGAGCAAGCTGCTGGACGTCGGGGTCCGGCAGCTGCTGGCGAGCGAGGAGCTCTGGGAGATGATCGACGAGATCGCCCGCAGCCCGGCCGTCGGCGACGCCATCGCCCACCAGAGCATGGGCCTCGCGGACGAGATGGCCGACGAGGTCCGGATCCGGTCGCGCCGCGTCGACGACTGGCTCGAGCGCGCGACACGTCGTGCGATGCGGCGCGGCGACCGGCCCCGCCCGGACCTCCCGGGCGACACGTCGCCGGCCTGAGCACGTGACCGTGGCGCAGCCCAGCGTGCGGCCCTACACGGGGCTCGTCACGCGTGCGATCGCGCTCGTCATCGACGCGCTGATCATCCAGGCCGTCGCGCTCATCTCCGGCGCGGTGGTCGGGCTGCTGGTCCAGGTGCTGCACGTGCCCGACACCGTCGACACCGTGATCAAGGCGGTCGGCGGCGCCATCTACCTCGTGTGGGCGCTGAGCTACTTCGTGTTCTTCTGGAGCACGACCGCCCAGACGGCCGGCGCGCACATCATGCGCTTCCGGGTCCTGTCGGCGAAGACGGGGGAGCCGCTGTCCATCCCGCGCGCGATCGTCCGCTTCTTCGGTCTCATCCTGGCCACCATCCCGCTGTTCGCCGGGTTCTGGCCGGTGCTGTTCACCCGCCGGCGGCGCGGGCTGCCGGACTGGATGGCGAACACGGTCGTCGTCGACACCGACGACGCCCTGCTCTAGCGCCTTCCCGGCAGCCACCAGTTCCAGCGGCCGAACAGCGTCACCAGCGCCGGGACGACCAGCGCCCGGACCACGGTCGCGTCCAGCAGGATCCCCGCGGCCAGGCCGGTGGCGAGGATCTTGATCTCGGTGTTGGGCCCGGCGCCGAGCGCGACGAACGCGAGGAAGAGGATGAGCGCCGCGCTCGTCACGAGGCGACCGGTCCGACCGAGTCCGCGGATCACCGCCTCGTCGGTGTCGCCGGTCGCGTCGTACTCCTCCCGCATGCGGCTGAGGATGAAGACCTCGTAGTCCATCGACAGCCCGTAGAGGAACGCGAAGATCGCCAACGGCACCCACGTCGTGGTGGCGCCGGTGGCGGGGACGCCGCCGATGAGCTCGGAGCCGAGGCCCTCCTGCCACACGAGCACGACGACCCCGAACGCGGCGCCGACGGACAGCACGTTGAGCAGCACGGCCTTCAGCGGCAGCAGGACGGAACGCAGCGCGCGTGCGAGCAGCGCGAACGTCACGGCCGCGATGAGCGCGACCATGAGCGGGAACGCGGCGTAGATCGCCTCCGTCAGATCGCGGTCCTGTGCGGCCGGCCCGCCGACGACGCCGCGGCCGGGAAGCGACAGGTCGCGGACGGCGTCGAGCGTCGAGCGTCCGGCGTCGGAGGCCGAGTCCTCGCTCGGCAGCGCGAGCATCGCGCGCCGTCCGCCGTCGCGCCAGGCCGCGTCGTCCGGGGCGACGACGGCGCGCACGCCGTCGACGTCGCCGAGGCGTGCGGCCGTCGGCTCCGGCGCATCGGTGACGACCTCGATCGGCGTCACGGAGCCGGCGCCGAGCCCGGAGTCCTCGAGCGCGGTGAGCGCCGTGCGCGCCTCGCCGCCGGCGGAGAGCGCGTCGACCGACGGCTGCCCCGGACGCAGGCCGGTCGCGACGACGGCGAGCGCGATGAGCACCGCAAGGCCGACGGTCGCCGCCGGCCAGCGGCGACGGACGACGAAGCGCGACCAGCGCGTCCATCCGGCGCCCGCGTCGCGTTCGCGCCCCCGTCGGCGCCGATCGAGCCGGTCGCCGAGCGTCCCGAGCACGACGGGGAGCAGGGTCAGCGCGGCGAGCACGGAGACGAGCGGGATGAGCAGACCGCCGAACCCGATCGAGCGGATGAACGGCACCGGCACGACGACGAGCGCGAGCAGGCCGATGGCCACCGTCGTGCCGCTGACGGCGACCGACCGTCCTGCCGTCGCCATCGCGCGCGGGACGGCCTCGTGCTCGGCGGCGCCGCGGTCGCGCTCCTCGCGCCAGCGGACGACCACGAGCAGCGAGTAGTCGATCGCGACGCCGAGCCCGATGAGCCCGACGAGGAACTGGACGACGAAGGAGACCTCGGTCAGCTCGGCGAGTCCGCGCAGCAGCAGGAAGGTGGTGAGGATCGACACCGCCGCGACGACGAGCGGCACCAGCGCCAGCCAGGACGCGAAGACCACGACGAGCACGACGAGCGCGCCGACCCCGCCGAGCAGGATCTCCACGAGCAGTCCTATGCCCTCCCCGTCGCCCGAGTCCGTTGCGAGCGCCTCCGTCCCGGTGATCTGCACGCGCGCGTCGCCGACGCGCAGGTCGCGCGCCGCAGCGCGCGCGGCGGCGAGCGCCTCGGGGTTCTCGTCCGGCGCCGGCCGCCCCGGCGGCGGCAGGACGATCGCCGCGGCGGTGCGCCCGTCATCGGAGACGAGCTCCGGTCCGGCGGCGAGCCGAGAGCCGGGCACCGCGGCGGCGACGCGCTCGAACGCGCGCGCGACGGCGGGATCGCGGGCGTCGGCGCCGTCGACCACCGCGACGATGGGCGCGATCACGCCGCCGCTGCCGAAGCGCTCGACGATCTCCTCGTTGGCCTCGAACGCCGGGCGCCCCGGCGCGTCGAAGGACTGCGACAGCGCGCCCGACAGCCCGCTCGAGGCCCACACGCCCGCGATCGCGAGGAGGAGCCACGCGCCAGCGACGAGTCGCCGCCGGCGCAGGACGAGATCGGTGAGGCGCGTCACGACGCCCGCTCGCGTACGTCGCTACAGACGCCCACGAAGTACCGAGGTGCCCGAGTGCGTCGGGGGACCGTCGTCCGGCTCGACCGAGATGTCGACGAAGGCGAAGTCCGCGAGGTCGGCATCGACGGTCATGTGCACGTCGGCCTTCCCGTCGGCGCCGATGCGGAAGCTCCCCATCGGCACCATCCGCCCACCCCGATCGGCCAACCAGGCCTCGTAGTGCTCGTGGGTCCCGTTCGGCCGCAGACCGCTCGCCTGCAACTCCGCATCTCCGGACGCGTGCACGACGAGCTCGGCGGCTCCGCCGCCGCCCGCGACCGGCCGCAGCAGCAGCGCCGTGGCCGCAGGCGGTGGGGGATCGCTCCGGCCGCCCGTGCCCGACAGCACGACCACGCGGGCGGCGACCACGGCGGCGAGTGCGAGGGCCGATCCGAACGCGAGGCGCCACCGGGGCCTCCTCGAGCGGCGGGGGGCGACGGCCTTCGGGCGGCCCGTCGCGCGTGCGAGATCGAGGGCGGGCGCGGGTGGCGGCGACCACGCGAGCGTGTCGATCCCGGCGAGCCGCTCGGCCGTGTGCCGCAGCCGCTCCACCTCCGCGGCGAAGGCGGGGTCGTCCCGCAGCAGCGCCTCGGCGATCGGGCGCTCGTCGGGCTCGAGGAGGTCGAGCGCCACCGCCGCCGGCTCGACGGGCCACGGACCGGCGCTCATCGCAGTCCCTCCTCGTCGATGAGCTCGCGCATCCGCGTGAGAGCGCGGACCATCCGTGTCTTGACGGTGCCCAGTGGCAGCCCGGTCCGCGCGGCGATCTCCGTCTGCGACAGCTCGCTGTAGAACCGCAGCTGCAGGAGCTCGCGCTCGAGCGCTGGGAGACAGCCGAGCAGATCCGCCACGAGCCAACGATCGATCGATGCATCGTGCCCCGATGCCTCCGCCGCCTCGGGCAGCGCGGCGGGATCGACCGGCCGCGGGTGACGCCGGCGCAGCTCGTCCAGGGCACGTGAGCGGGCGATCGTGAACAGCCAGGTGGTGAGCGCGCCGCGCGCCGGGTCGTACTCGAGACGCCGCCGCCACACCTCGGCGAAGACCTGCTGGAAGACGTCCTCGGCGGTGCCCGCGTCGCGCAGGACGCGGCGCAGGTACGAGAAGAGGGCCGCGCCGCTGCGTGCGTGGATCTCCTCGAGCGCGCGGGGGTCATCGCCGGCAAGCCGTTTGGCCAGCCCGCGGTCAGCGGCTTCACCGCCTCCGGGTCCGGCGTCCTCGCGCGTCTCCGAGGACTCCCGGAGGGGCGTCACGCAGTTGTCCGTCGTGAAGGGCACCTCACGAGCGATGTACGACCGGCGAGGCCGATCGGTTCTCGCCGAGGGGCGATTCTCTGTTGGCGCAGCGGAGCTCAACCGGTTCCGGGGTCGGTCGCGTACCTACCGACGCCCATGCATCAACTCCCTGAGGAGGGCTCTCGATGACTCGACGCCTCGTAGCGTCGCTCGCCGCTGTTGGACTCGCCGTCGGCCTGCTGTCCGTGACCTCGGTCTCCGGCGCGGCCACCAGCCCCCACACGCAGGCTCAGACGAACAAGACGATCGTGGAGGTCGCCGCCGGCGATCCGCAGTTCTCGACGCTGGTCTCGCTGGTCAACTCGGCCGGGCTCGCCTCGACCCTGTCGAGCGGCAGCTACACCGTCTTCGCGCCCACGAACGCTGCGTTCGCGAAGGTCCCGAAGGCCACCCTCGACGCGCTCGCCCAGGACAAGGAGAAGCTCAAGGCGGTGCTGCTCTACCACGTCGTCCGCGGGCGCGTGCCGGCCTCGAAGGTCGTCAAGCTCACGAGCGCCAAGACCGTCAACGGCGCCTCCGTGCGGATCTCCGTTCGCCGCGACAAGGTCTATCTCAACGGCTCGACGCGCGTCACGAAGACGAACGTCCGCGCCTCGAACGGCATCATCCACGTCATCAACCGGGTGCTGCTCCCGCCGTCCTGACCCGCTCGGCGGTGCTGCCGCGCTGGGGTTCCGGCGCGGCAGCGGGCCGTCGGTCAGTCGCGGTCGCGCACCTGCGGCGTGTCGTCCTTGTCCTCGAACGAGGACCGGAACCCGCGGATCGCCTCGCCGAGTCCTCGCCCGGCCTCCGGGAGCCGCTTCGGCCCGAGGACGATGAGCGCGATCACGAGGATGATGACGAGGTGTGTCGGCTGGAAGAGACCTTCGATCACCGTCCGGACGCTAGCTCGGGCGGCTGAGCGTGGGCTGAGACAACGTCAGCGCACCAGCCGGAAGAACGCGCGCACCTCGTCGACGAACAGGTCGGGCTGCTCCCAGGCCGCGAAATGCCCGCCGCGGTCGAGCTCGTTCCAGTGGCGGATGTCCGTGTAGCGGCGCGCCGCCCAGCGCCGCGACGGGCGCGGGATCTCCCCGGGGAAGATCGAGCAGCCTGTCGGCACGGTCACGGCGTCGGTCACCTCCTCGGTGAACCACGCGGACACCTGGGCGAAGCTCTCCCAGTACAGGCGCCCCGACGACCCGCCGGTGCCGGTCAGCCAGTAGAGCGTCACGTCGTCCAGCATCGCGTCGCGCGTGAGGGCGTCGCCGTCGGTCCAGGCCAGGAGCTTCTCCACGATCCACGCGCACAGCGCCACCGGGGAGTCGTCCAGGCCGTAGGCCACCGTCTGCGGCCGCGTCGCCATCTGCCCGGAGTAGCCCGAACCGCTGCGGCCGGCCTCCTCGAGATCGCGCAGCGATGCGCGCTCGGCGGCGGAGAGGTCGTCGAACGTCTCCGGGTCCGGCGGAGCGATCGGCGGGATGACGTGGATGCCCGCGACGTGCCCGGCGTCCTGCTGGCCGATGCTCGTGGTGATGCTCGTGCCCCAGTCGCCGCCCACCGCGCCGTAGCGCGTGTAGCCGAGGCCGGCCATGAGCGAGGCCCACGCCCGCGCGATCCGCTCCACGCCCCAGCCCGGTTCCGCCGGGACCTCGCTGAAGCCGTAGCCGGGCAGCGACGGGATGACGAGGTGGAACGCGTCGGCGGGATCGGGCGGATCGGTGAGCGGCCGCGACGACCTCCAGGTACTCGACGACCGAGCCCGGCCACCCGTGGGTCATCACGAGCGGCATCGCGTCCGGGTGCCGCGAGCGCACGTGCAGGAGGTGGATGTCGATGCCGTCGACCTGCGCGCGGAACCCGGGCACCGCGTTGAGCCGGGCCTCCGTCGCGCGCCAGTCGTAGCCGTCCGCCCAGTAGGCGCACAGCTCGCGCAGGTAGGCGAGCGGCACGCCCTGGGTCGGATCGGTCTCGGGGCTCGGCCAGCGCGTGCGCGCGAGGCGCTCGCGCAGGTCGCGGAGCCTCGCGTCGGGAACGTCGATCCGGAACGGCCTCAGCTCGACGAGCTCATCACCCCGACCGGGTGGTTCTCCGGATCCAGGAAGACCCCGATGACGAGCCCTTCCATGACCTCCATCGGGCCCATGGCGCGCGTGCCTCCCATGCTCTCGGCCTTGGCGAGCGATGCCTCGACGTCCGGGACCTCGACGTAGAAGGTGAGCGCGCCCGGTGCGTCCATCCCCTCGGGCATCTGCCCGATGCCCCCGCCGATCCCGATGCCGTCCGGGTTCAGGTTGCGCTCGCGGTCGATGATCCCGTAGTTCATCGGGTTGTTCGAGTCGATCTCCCACCCGAACAGCTCGCCGTAGTAGCGCTTCAGCGCCTCCCCGTCCTGACCCATGATCTCGAAGTGCACGACCGGCTGGCCCATGACGACTCCTCTCGTGGATGACCCGACCGTACGCCGCGTGTCGAGGCGGGGGATAACCCCCGATCGAGGACGGGGGTCGGCGGCGCCAGGACGGGGGAGCGCGGGACCGACACGGCCGCGCTGCCGGTCGAGAGTCCTCCCATGCCCTCCAACCCCCCCTCCACACCACCGGGCGTGGGCGTCCTCGGACGCGCCACCGCCGCGATCGCGGGTGCCTCCGCCCGCCGCCCGAAGACGGTCATCGTCCTCTGGCTCGTGCTCATCGCCGGACTCGTCTTCGCGGGGACGAGCGTCGGCACGAAGTCCCTCACCGATGCAGAGAGCGGGGTCGGCGAGTCGGCCAAGGCCCAGGCGCTCCTGGACCGCGCCGACCTGCGCGACCCGGCCGTGGAGAGCGTCCTCGTCCACTCCGCCGACGCGAAGACCACCGCCAAGGCGACCGCCGACATCACGCGGCGCGCCGAGAAGCTCCCCGCGGTCGCTGAGGTCCGCGGCCCGCAGGACGTCGAGTCCCTGTCGACCGCAGGCGGGAAGACCACACTGGTCCAGGTCACGCTGCGCGGTGACCCCGACGACGCCGGCAAGCACGTCGACGGCCTGAAGAGCGCGGTCGTCTCGTCCGGCGCCGCCAACCCGGACGCCCGCGTCCAGGTCGCCGGCCCCGGCACGATCGACGCGACGATCGACCAGATCGTCGAGAAGGACCTGCAGAAGGCGGAGATGATCTCGCTGCCGATCACGCTCGTGATCCTGTTCATCGCCTTCGGCGCGCTCGTCGCCGCATCCGTGCCGCTCCTGCTCGGCATCACGTCGGTCGCCGGCGCGATCGGCGGCATGGGCCTGATCTCGCAGGTCGCCCCGATGGGTGACGCCGCGGGCTCGCTCGTCGTCCTCATCGGCCTGGCTGTCGGCGTGGACTACTCGCTGTTCTACGTCCGGCGCGAGCGCGAGGAGCGTCGCAACGGCCGCGACGCGGACGCCGCGCTGCGCGCGACGTCGGCGACCGTCGGCCGCGCAGTCGTGGTCTCGGGCCTCACGGTCATCGTCGCGCTCGCGGGCATGCTCGTCACCGGGCTCGCCGTGTTCGCCTCGATGGCGCTCGCCACGATGCTCGTGGTCGCGATCGCCGTCGTGGGTTCCGTCACCGTCCTGCCCGCCGTCCTGGCGAAGCTGGGCGACGGCATCGACCGCGGCCGCCTGCCCGGCGCCCGTCGTCGCGCCCGTCGCCGCGCTGCTCGCCCGCCGCGGCTCGGCGCGTGGGGGCGCATCGCGCACGTCGTCACCGGCCGGCCGGTCGCCGCGCTCGTGGTCACCGCGTGCATCCTCGGCGCCATCGCCGTCCCGGCGATCGACATGCAGCAGTCGGAGAACGTCAACAGCCTCCCCGACCACGAGCCGGTCGTGCAGGCGCAGAAGGCGATCGAGGCCGCGTTCCCCGGTGCTCCGGAGAAGGCCGAGCTCGTCGTCCGCGCGGACGACCTGCAGTCCCCCGCAGCGAAGCAGCGTCTCGAGGCGCTGGGCGAGCGGGCGCGCGAGGTGACCGACGGCCGTGGTCACATCGCCGTGCGGGTCGCCGAGGACGGGCGCACCGCGCTCGTGAGCGTCCCGATGCCCGACGGTGACGACGACGCGCAGAAGTCCGTCGTGAGCCGGCTGCGGGCCGATGTCGCCCCGACCGCCTCGCAGGTCGCGCCCGGCGCGACGATGCGTGTCTCGGGCGATGCGGCGAGCAGCGTCGACGTCACCGAGCGGATGCGCAACACGACGCCGCTCGTCATCGGCTTCGTCCTCGTGCTCGCGCTGGTCCTGCTGCTGGCGACGTTCCGCTCGCTGCCGCTGGCGCTGGGCGTGCTCGCCCTGAACCTGCTGTCCGTCGGCGCCACGTACGGCGTGCTGACCGCGGTGTTCCAGCACACCTGGGCGGAGAAGGCCCTGGACTTCACGACGTCCGGGACCGTCGCCGACTGGGTGCCGATCACGGCGTTCGTGATCCTGTTCGGCCTCTCGATGGACTACACGATCCTGGTCCTCGAGCGCATCCGCGAGGCGCGCCGGGCGGGCATGGATCCCCGCGCGGCGGCGACGGAGGGCGTGGCGAAGACCGCACGCACCGTCACGAGCGCCGCGCTGGTCATGGTCGCGATCTTCGCGACGTTCGTGACCCTGCCGCTCATCGAGCTGAAGATGCTCGGGATCACGCTGGCGGCCGGCGTCCTGATCGACGCGACGATCGTGCGCGGCATCGCCCTGCCGGCCGTCGTGACGTTGCTCGGGGAGCGCGGCATGCGCGCCCCGCGGCGCGCGACGCGCCGCACCGGCCTGCAGGTGGCCCAGGATGTCGGCTGAGTCCCTGATCCGCATGCCGGGCGAGCCCATGGACGACCGGTCGGCGGCCCTCGCGATCCACGTCACGATCACCGCGCTCATCGGGTTCGTCGTGACGATGATCTGGGGGCTCACCGACTCGGGCGAGTTCTGGCCCATGTGGGTGTGGTTCGGGCTGTGCATCCCGCTCGCCGTCCACGGCGGTCTCTGGTCGGTCTGGCGTTCCACGCCGGCCGGCCGGGGCCGGGCGCTCGCGATCCACGCGGTGATCACGGGGGTCCTGGCCGGGATCCTCGTGGTGCTGTGGGGCCTCACCGGAGCCCACGGCGCCTGGCCGGCGATCGCGCTGCTCGGGCCCGCGGCCATCCTCGCGACCCACGCCGTCGGCCGCAGCATCTGGCTGCGGCGCGGCGGCGGCCGCGAGCTCGAGCTCACGGAGCGCGTCGACACGCTGACCCGCACGCGGCGCAGCGCGCTCGAGGCGCAGGCGGCGGAGCTGCAGCGCCTGGAGCGCGAGCTCCACGACGGCGCGCAGGCGCGACTCATCACGCTGAGCATGAAGCTCGGGATGGCGCAGATGCTGCTCGTCGGGCAGCCCGAGGTCGCCCGGCTCCTGCGCAGCGCGAACGACGAGACCCGGGCCGCGATCGCCGAGCTGCGCGACCTCGCCCGCGGGATCGCCCCGCCCGTCCTCGCCGACCGCGGCCTGGCCGCGGCCGTCGAGGCCCTGGCGTCGCGGTCGGTCGGGCAGGTCACGGTGCAGGTCGACCTCGACCGCCGGCTCGCGCCGGTGGTCGAGGGCGCGGCCTACTTCGTCGTCTGCGAGGCGCTGGCCAACGCGGCCAAGCACGCACCCGGTGCGCCGGTGGAGGTGACGCTCACGCTGCGGGACGACGTCCTGCGCGCCAGGATCCGCGACGAGGGCCCGGGCGGGGCGGATCCGTCGGGCAGCGGGCTGACCGGCCTGCGCCACCGCGTCGAGGCGCTCGACGGCGCGCTCACGATCACGAGCGCGCCCGGGGGCACCACGATCGTCGCGGAGCTGCCGTGCCCGTGATCCGATGAGTCCAGGTCCGGCACGTCGTCCTCGATGGCATGGGAACGATCACGGTGGTGAACCACGTGACGCTGGACGGCGTCATCCAGGCCCCGGCGGCTCCCGACGAGGACCGCCGGGGCAACTTCGACCGCGGCGGCTGGGCGGCCGCCAACGCCGACGCGGTCATGGGCGAGGCGATGGCCGCCCGCGCGCCGGAGGGTGAGAGCGCGCTCCTCATGGGCCGCCGCACCTACGAGGACCTCGCGAGCGTCTGGCCGAACGCCCCGGCCGACGAACCCAACACCGCGCGCATCAACGCCGCGCGCAAGCACGTCGCGTCGACGACGCTTCGCGATCCGCTGGAGTGGGAGGGCGCGTCCGTCCTGCAGGGCGACGTCGCCGAGGCGGTCGCCGCGCTCAAGGAGTCCGTGCATCTGACCATCCTGGGCAGCGGCGAGCTGATCCGCTCCCTGCAGCCTCACGGTCTGATCGACGAGTACCTCCTGATGATCCACCCGCTCGTCGTGGGGCGCGGCGTGCGCCTGTTCGGCGACGAGCCCGCCGACCTGGAGCTGGTCGACTCCGTCACGACGACGACCGGCGTGATCATCGCGACGTACCGGTCGCGCTGAGCGTCCGATCAGCTACGTCGAGATCGTCTCGCGAGCACGAGCCCGACGAGGAGCGCGGCGGCGGCCACCACTGCCGTGCGCTCGGCCGGCGTGATGATGTCGCGGCCCGGCGTGTCCCTCGCGTTCATGGCATCCCTCCTCCACCGACATCATGGCGCACCGGCCGCGCTGGGTACGGTTGCGGCGTGCTGAGCGAGGGGCGCGTCGAAGCGGGTGGGATCGCGTTCGGCGTCGTCCAGGCCGGGACCGGGCCGCTCGCGCTCTGCCTGCACGGGTTCCCCGACTCGGCGTGGACGTGGCGGCACCTGCTGCCCGCGCTCGCCGACGCGGGCTTCCGCGCCGTGGCGCCGTTCATGCGCGGGTACGCGCCGACCGAGATCGCGCCCGACGGCGACTACGGGATCGCGGCGCTCGCGCAGGACGTCAACGCGTTGCACGAGACGCTCGGCGGCGACGAGGACGCCGTGCTCATCGGGCACGACTGGGGTGCGGAGGCGGCGTACGCTGCGGCCGCCATCGCGCCGCGCAACTGGCGCCGCCTCGTGACGATCGGCGTGCCCCCGCTGGCGCTCGACGAGCGCCTGTTCGCCGATCCCGCGCAGCGCGAGCGCTTCGCCTACCTGTTCCTGCTCAAGACACCGGACGCGCAGGACGTGGTGGCCGCGGACGACATGGCGTTCATCGACCGGCTGTGGCGCGACTGGTCGCCCGGGTACGACGCGACCGAGGACCTGCGCCACGCCAAGGCGTGCCTGCGCGCGCCGCACCACCTCGCGGCGGCGATCGACTACTACCGCGCCGATGAGCCGGGACTGGACCCGGCCGGGAACGCGGCGCTGGTGCGCACGCCGCCCCAGCCGACCCTCTATCTCCACGGTGATCGCGACGGGTCGCTCGACGTGCGGCTGGTGCGCGACGCCGAGGACCATCTCGCCCCAGGCTCGCGGATGGAGGTCGTGGAGGGGGCCGGGCACTTCCTGCACCTCGAGCGGCCGGCCGCCGTGAACCGTCGGATCGTCGAGTGGGCGAGCGGCTAGGGCGCCGCGCTCGCGACGAGGTCGTCGACCTCGGCCTGGGCGAGCAGCCCGGCGTCGAGCCCCATGTCCCCGAGGATGCCGGCCAGCTCGAGGCTCGCGATGCCATGCAGTCGTGACCAGGCGAGGACGCCGAGCTTGAGGACGCCCGCTGGCGGCGCGTCGGTGTCGCCTCGCGCCGCGGCCCAGCGCCGCAGCTGCCCGTCCAGCTTCCCGCCCGGCGCGGGTGCGCCGGCGTCGCCGGCGATCTCGCCCAGGAGCCCGAGCAGGGCGACCATCGCCGGCTGGATCGCCTCGATCGCCTCGGCCGGATCCGAGTAGGTCGCGGGGCGGACGCTGAACAGCAGGTCGTAGCGGTGCGGGTTGGCTCGCGCCCACGCCAGGTAGGCCTCGGCGATGGCGGCGAGGCGCTTCGCGGGGGCCCGGCGCGCCGCCGCGGCGTCCGCGGCCGTCACGACCTCCCCGAGCTCGCGGTATCCGTCGGTGACCAGCGCCGCGAGGAGCTCGTCGCGTGATCCGAAGTACCGGTAGATCGCCGGGCCGGACATGCCCATGGCCTTGGCGATCGCGTTGAGCGAGAGCGCGGCGACGCCGCCCGCAGCGACCTGTGCGAGCGCGTGCTCCTCGATCTCGCGGAGCGTCTGCTCCCGCACGCGCTCGCGACGGGTGAGGTTCGGTGCGCTCATGCGACGGATCGTAACAGAGTGATGATCTGCAGCTAATGTTATAGTCTCTAACTCATGCTAGAGAACGGAACTGCAACGACAGGAGCGAGCACCATGCGCACCCTCGCGATCGAGCTGCCCGGCATCGGCGAGCCCGAGACCCTCCGGGCGATCTCGCAGGAGCTCCCCGACCCGGGTCCCGGCGAGGCCGTCGTCCGCGTCGAGGCGACCGGCGTCTCGTTCGCCGAGCAGCAGATGCGGCTCGGCAAGTACTACGACCAGCCTCCGTTCCCGTTCGTGCCCGGCTACGACCTCGTCGGCGTCGTCGAGCGGGTCGGTGCCGGTGTCGCCCTCGCCCCCGGCCGTCGCGTCGCCGCGCTGACGAAGACCGGCGCCTGGGCGGAGCGCGTCGTGCTCCCGGCCGGGGATCTCGCGCCGGTCCCCGACGGCGTCGACCCCGTCGACGCGGAGACGGCGATCGTCAACGGGCTGACCGCGTGGCGGATGCTCCATCGCACCGCGCGCGTGCAGCCGGGAGGGACGATCGTCGTGCTCGGCGCGGCCGGCGGCGTCGGCTCGCTGCTGGTGCAGCTCGCGGTCGACGCCGGGATCAGGGTGATCGGCGTCGCCGGGACCAGGCAGCAGGACAGCGTCCGGGCGCTCGGCGCGATCCCGGTGGACTACCGCGCCGACGACGTGCCCGCGCGCGTGCGCGAGATGGCGCCCGACGGCGTCGCCGCGGTGTTCGACCACGTGGGCGGCGACGGGATCGATGCGTCCTGGCGGATGCTCGCCCGCGGCGGGACGCTCGTCTCCTACGGCAGCGCCGCGACGAAGGACGACCCCGGCAACGCGCGCCTGCCGGTGCTGAAGCTGCTCGCGCGGCTGACGGCCTGGAACCTGCTGCCCAACGGCCGCCACGCGCACTTCTTCAACCTCTGGGCCGGCAAGCGCCTGCGCCCCGCGCGCTACCGCGCCCAGGTGCGCGAGGACCTCGCCGGCCTGTTCGGACTCCTCCGGGAGGGCCGGATCACCGCGCAGGTCGCAGCCCGCTTCCCCCTGACCGACGCGGCCGCCGCGCTGCGCTTCGCGGAGCAGGGCGGCAACACCGGCAAGGTCGCGCTCGTCGTCGGCTAGTCACGGTGCGCCGACACCGAGGCGCCCACAGAGGCTCGACAGCTCCTGCTTGGCGCCCACCGGGTTGAGCGGCAGCGCCTCGAGCGCGATGAGCCCGGCCCGGAGGTCGTCGAGGGTCGGGCGGCGCTCCACGCAGAGCCGCGCCAGCCAGCGGACGGCCGCGCGCTCGAAGCGCCGGTCGCCCTGCTGGGCCATCAGCACGCAGATGCGCAGGGCATCGGTGAGGTCGATCACGGGGAGCTCCACCGCCGCCGCCCGGACGCCCGCGAGGTCGCCGCGCGCGAGGCAGCGGCGGAACCATGCGTAGGAGCTTCCCTTGGCCGTCATGCGAACGCATGTTCGCATAGATCGCGGCCGTCGGGCGAGCGGTCAGAGCAGCCCCTCGCGCTCCAGGAACTGCTTGGCGACCTCCGCCGGCTCCATGCCGTCGATGTCGACCTGCGCGTTCATCTGGCGCATCGCGTCGGTGGTGAGCTTCGCCGACACGGGGTCGACCGCCTTCGTGAGCTCCGGCGTGCGCTTGAGCACCGACGTCCGCACGACCGGCGTGACGTTCTGGAAGCTGAAGAGGTTCCGCGGGTCGCGCAGGATCGTGTACTCCTCGTCCTCGAGCATCCCGTCGGTCGCGAACACCGCGGCGGCGTCGACCCGGCCCTGGTCGAGCGCCCTGTACTGCTGGCCGATGGGCATGGCGACGACCTTGGCCCGGAGCATGTAGCGGTCCCGCAGGCCCACGAGCCCCTCGAAGCGCGTGCGGAACTCCGGCGGCGCCGCGATCGTCGCTCCGCCGGGGACCTTGGCGAGGTCGCCGATCGTGCGCAGGCCGTACTTCATCGCCGTCTTGTGGGTGACCGCGAGCGCGTTGGAGTTGCTGAACGGCGTCATCTTCAGGAGGTCGTAGCCGCGCGTGCGCTCGAACTTCTGGGCGGCCGCGAACGTCGCCTCCGCCGACGGCGGCCGCTCGCTCACGCCCGCGATCTCCGAGAGCAGCACGCCGGTGTACTCGGGGTACATGTCGAGGCTGCCGATCTGCATCGCCTGGTCGACGATCTCCGAGCTGCCGATGTCGCTCTTGAGCTCGACCGGGATCCCGTGCGCCCGCAGCGACTGGGCGTAGATCTCGCCCAGGATGTACTGCTCGGTGAAGTTCTTCGTGCCCAGCCGGATCGGGTCCTGGCTCTGCGACGGGCCGTCGGCCGGGTCGTCGCCTCCGCCCCCGCACCCGGCGAGTGCGAGCAGGATGCCGAGGGCGCCGAGCGCCAGCAGGGTGGCGAGTCGCGCCCTCATGCGGCCGCTGCGTGCGAGGTCTCGGGCTCGTGCGTGGTCGTCGGCCCGGGCGGCGGCGGGCTCGCGTCCGCCAGCGGCAGCGTGAAGCGGAACGTGCTGCCGGCGCCCACGGTGCTCTCGGCCCAGATCCGCCCGCCGTGGTGGCTGACGATGCGCTGGCAGATCGCCAGGCCGATCCCGGTTCCCTCGTAGCGGTCCTCGCCGTGCAGTCGCTGGAACGGCTGGAAGATCCGCTCCGCGTGCTGCGGGTCGATCCCGATGCCGTTGTCGCGCACGGCGAACTGCGCCTCCGCGCCCTCGATCGACGCCGTGACGCTCACGCGCGGCGCGTCGTGGTCGCTGAACTTGATCGCGTTGCCCAGGAGGTTCTGGAACAGCAGGCTCAGCTGGCCCGGATCGCCGCTGACGATCGGGCAGCGGCCCGGCGCTGACGTCCGCGCCGCGCTCCTCGATCGGGCCGGCGAGGTTCTCGAGCGCGCGGTCGAGCACCGCGCGGGTGTCCAGCGTCTCGCGTCGTGGCTCGCCGCGGCCCACGCGGGCGAGGTGCAGGAGGTCGCGGACGAGCGAGCGCATGCGGTCCGTCGAGCCGCCGACGCCCTCCAGCAGCTGCAGGAGCTCCTCCTGCGAGGCGTCCGGGAGGCGGCGCTCGATGAGGCGCAGGTAGAGGTCGATCGTCGCGAGCGGCGCCTGCAGGTCGTGCGACGCCATCTGCGCGTACTGCTCGAGGTCGTGGTTGGAGCGCTCGAGGTCCCGCGTCCGCGTGTCGAGCTGCTGGTGGCTGCGGTTCAGCGCGTCCGTCATGTCGTTGAACGAGCGCGCGAGCGTCCCGATCTCGTCCTCGCGGTCGGCGGGGACGTGGACGGTCAGATCCCCGTCGGCCACGGCGCGGGTGGCGAGGGCCACGCGCTCGACCGGACGCAGGATCGAGCGGCGCAGCGCGAGCCACATGCCCAGGGCGACGAGCGCGACGAGGCCCATGCCGATGAGGCCGAGGATGACCGCGGTGTCCGATCTCTTGTCGGCGCGGCGCTCGCGATCGGCGGCGACCGACCGCTCGCGTGCGAACAGCGTCGCAAGCTCGCTGCGCAGCGTGTCGAGCCGCTCGCGGCCCGTGCCGGTCGCCAGCACGCTCTGCGCGACCTCGCGCCGATCGTCGGCAAGCCCGACGAGCGGCAGCGCCCACAGCGCGACGTAGTCGTTGATGCCGGTGGTGATCTGGCGGACGGCCGCCTGCTGGCGCGGCTCGTCGGCGACGAGGCGGCTCAGGCGCTCGGCCTGCGCCGGGTACGTGCGGCGGGCGGTGCGGAAGGGCTCCAGCAGCCGCTCGCGGCCGCTCGCGACGTAGCCGCGGACGCCGTTCTCCAGGTTGACGAGCGAGGTCTCCAGCGCCGATCCGGCACCGATCGCCTGTTGGGAACGCAGTGCCAGGCGACCCGCGGCCTGCTGCTCACGCACCGCCACGACGAGCACGGCGAACGCCGCGCCCAGAAGGGCAGCGAGGACACCGCCGACGAGCAGCGTCCGTATTGTGAGGCTTCGCCTGAAGATCGATCGCACGTTCCCGAGCCCGGTCGGGAGCGCACGGGCTCATGCGAACTCTACCGAGCGGTGCACTGGTTCTCCCACTTCAACCAGTCGCCGTGGGGACCCATGCGGGCCACTTCATGTCTCCCGTCGACGACGACGACGAAGTGGCCGCGCTCCATGAGCGCCCCCGGACGCGCCGGGACGCCGAGGATCCCGGGTGCCTCGCTGGCGATCCACGTCGCTCCCAGCGCCTCGACGCGACGCCCGACGTCGACGCGCTGCTCGACCGTCAGATAGGCCAGGACGGCGGTGTGGAAGACCACGAGCGTCGCCTCCGGCGGCGCGTCGGACGCGACGTCCTCGAGGATCTCGGTGAGGTCGCCCTCGACGATCTCCGGGGGGTCCTCGCGCGCGAGCGCGAGTGACTCACGCAGGTTGCGCTCGCGCGCGGTCTGGCCCGGCCACACGAGCGACTCCAGCCAGCGCACGTGGTCCGGGTCGCGGACGTCGAGCGGCTCGAGGTCGATCCCCTTGCGCCAGACCACCTCCGGCAGTGCCGTGGGAAGCGGCGGGATCACGTCGCCGACGAGGCGGCAGTCGAACACCGGAGGACCCTCCCCGACCACGTGGTCGCCGTAGCGGTAGCCGTAGCGGTCGGGCAGGAGGCACAGGCCGGCGCTCGCCCCGACCTCGAGCAGCGCGAGCGGTCCCGGCAGCGACGCGAGGATCGGCAGCATCGCCGCGCAGCGGGCCGGCTCGTTGGTCTGCGTGCGCCGGGTCGCCAGCAGCTCCGCGACCCGGTCGCGGTGCGCGAGGACCGTCTCGCGGAACGCCTCGTACGTGGCCTGCTCGCCGTACGCGTACTTGACGACGCCGAGCAGCAGGTTCGGCTGACGGCAGCGCGGCGCGAGGTCGCCGAGGAAGGCGAGGAGGTCGGGGTCGCCCGAGATGCCGTTGCAGATCGCCTCGTAGACCGGCGACGTCCCCCGCGCCTCGAGCGTGGCGAAGCGACGGTAGTTCTCCGCCGTGCTCGCGGTCGGGTCGTGGCCCAGCATCCCCCGTGACGCTAGATCAGTGCGCCACGAGCGCCGCGCAGACCCAGTTGCTCGCGCCGGCGCCACCGTTCCAGATCTTCGCCGCGACGCGATCCTGCTCGGCCTTCGGCGCCAGGTAGGCGGCGGGACCGCTGCCGCCGAAGAGGCGCCAGGTCGACGGGATGATCTGGTAGTAGCCCGAGGCGCCCGCGCTGTTGGGCGGGGTGTTCGTGCCGCCGGACTCGCACTGCACGATCGGCCAGGGGATCGACCAGGGGCCGCCGGAGCTGGCGCCCGCGTAGCTGGCGCGCCGCGCCTCGAGCTTGGCGATGCGCGCCTCGAGGCTCTTGCGGCTGCTGCGCGCGTTGCCCAGCGCCGCCGCCCGCGCCGCGCGCGCGGCCGTGTAGTCCGCGCGCCGGCTGGCGAGGGCGGAGCTGATCCCGGCCAGCGCCTTGCTGCGGGCGGCGATCGCCTCGGTCGTCTCCTGCTGGGCGGCCTCGGCCTTCGCGAGGCGCGAGACCGCGGCGTTCGCGTCGGTGCGGGCCCGCTGGACGTTCGTGATCACGCGGCGGTCCTGCTTCTGGATGCGCTGCAGGAACGTCGCCTGGTCGACCAGGTCGGCGAAGTCGTGCGCGCTGAGGACGACGCTCAGCAGGTCCGGGTCCGGCGCCTTGTAGAGCTCGACGAGCCGGGCGGCGAGCGTCGCCTGGCTCTCGCGCAGGTGCGTCTTGAGCCGCTGGACGCGGGCGCGCTGCTCGCGGAGATCGCTGCGAAGCGCGCCGAGCTTCGCCTGGTCCTCCGCGAGCTCGGCCTGGACCTCGCTGCGGCGGCGCTCGACGACCGCGATGTCGGCCTGCAGGCGCCGCAGCAGCGTGCCGAGGCGGGCGACGTCGCTCGACAGCTCGCGCTCGCTCGCGCGCTTGGAGTCGGCGCGCTGGCGGAGCTTGTCGACGTCCTGCGCGCCCGTCGACGGGGTGAGCGTCGCCGCGCCGGCAGCGACGGCGAGGAGCAGCGGGAGGGCGATCTGGATGCGACGGCGGAGCATGCGGCGGGACGGGCGGACGCTAGCGGTCTGCCCGCTCGCACCATGGGTAGCAACATGCAGGTGCGGCTCCTCGTCCTCGCAGACCGGCCGCCGCCCGGCGACCTGCTCGGGTGGGTGCGTGGGAACGATCCGGACGCCGTCGTCCTCTGCGGCGACCTCGACCTGGCCTGGATCGACGCCCTCGGGGAGGTGGATCTGCCCAAGCTCGGCGTCTACGGCAACCACGACGGCGCGTACATGGCGGCGCTCGGGATCAGCGACCTGCATCTGCGGCGGGTCGAGCTCGACGGTGTGTCGTTCGCGGGCTTCGAGGGCTGCGTCCGCTACCGCGACGGGCCGCACCAGTACACGCAGGAGGAGGCGTCGGGGCTCGCGCGCGGGCTCCCGCCCGCCGACGTGCTCGTCTGCCACGCGCCGCCCGCCGGGATCAACGACGAGCCCGGCGACCGCGCGCACGAGGGCTTCGACGGGCTTGCGCGAGTGGGTTCGCGCCAACGTCCCGCGGCTCGTCCTGCACGGCCACACCCATCCTCGGCCCGGCGGCGGCGTCCGGAGGGTGGGTCCGACACAGGTTCTGCACGTGTCCGGGGCCCGAATCGTCGACCTTCCTGCACCGGGATAGGAGCTTTTGCGCCAAGAACCTGCGCAAGGCGGTGAGACCGATTCGTCCCCCGTACCGCCTGGGTACTTCGCCACCTAAGAGTCGCTCGATCCGCGGCTCCATCTGCGGCCCGAGCTCGTCCTCCTCCGCGGGCGAACGGTCGTTTTGCGCCGACCCCCCGATGCCCTCCTCGACACAGGGGGGTCGGCGCAACATCTTCTTGTACGGCTTGCCGCAAGAGCCGCTGGGGCGGAGACTGGTGGGACATGGATGGTTCTCCCACTCGCGTCCTGGTCGTCGCGCACCGTGCATCGCCCTCCGCGGCGCTCATGCTGACGGTGCGTGAGCGGACGCTGCGCGGGCCGGCGCACTTCGTCCTGCTCGTGCCGGGCGGGTCCTCCGGGGTGGTCCCCGTCGACGGGCCCGACGACGTCGAGGACCCCGGGACGCGGATGCTGCTGCGCATGGCGCTGCCCGCGTTGCGCGGTGCCGCGCGGGGGCCGATCGAGATCCTCATCGGCGGGCACGACCCCGTCGCGGCCGTCAGCGACGCGATCAACTTCCACGACATCGACGAGGTCATCGTGAGCTCGCCGTCGACGCGTCGCGTGTCCCGGCTGCTGCGCGTGGACCTCGCGCGCCGCCTCGAGCACCTCGGGCTGCCGGTCACGAGCGTCGAGAGCACCGACGCACCGGTTGTACCTGGCTCGTAGCAGTTGCCACACTCCTGGTGACAACCAGGAAGGAGGCCACCCATGCCCTCGTCCGATCCCGCCCGGGTTCTCGTCGTCGCCAACCGGACGGCCGCAACGCCTGCGCTGCTGGAGGCCGTGCGCGCCCGCGCCGCCTCGGGGAACGCGACGTTCACGTTGCTGGTGCCTGCGGCCACGCACGGTCTCGACCGGCTCGCCGATCCCGAGGACGCTGCATCCACGCCCGAGGCCCAGGCCTCGTTGGACCTCGCCATCCCCCTGCTCGAGGAGGTCGCCGGCGGCCCCGTGGAGGGGCTCGTCGGCGATCCGGACCCGTTCCTCGCGGTCCAGGACGCGGTGAACCTCCGCGGCTTCGACGAGCTCATCATCTCGACCCTGTCGCCGCGGGTGTCGCGGTGGCTGCGGCTCGATCTGCCGCGCCGGCTGACCGTGCTCGGCATCCCGATCACCACCGTCACCGCGAAGGGGCAGGTGGAGGTGGCCAACGCCGGTGATCGCCCGGCGGATAGATTCCGGCGCATGCAAGCGACGACACCCGACGAGCTGCCGCTCGTCTTCGAGCGGCACTTCAACGCGGGCGACGTCGCCGGCCTGATGGCCGACTACTACGCGCCCTCGGCCACCTACGCGCCCCTGCCCGGCGAGGTCGTCTGGGGCGAGGGCGTGGAGCCGTCGATCGGCGAGCTGGTCGCGCTCGGCCACGAGATGAACGTGACCGTGCGTCGCGTCATGCGGTCCGGCGACGTCGCGCTGCTCATCGTCGACTGGGTCATCCCGGCCGTCGGGTTCTCGGGGACGGCGACGGATGTCGCACAGCTGCAGCCGGACGGGTCGTGGAGGTGCGTGATCGACAACCCGCACGGGACCGCGCGGGAGGTCGGCGGGGCGCCTCAGCCCTGATTGCGGGCGCCGAGCTCGCCGCGGAGCGTCGCGATCTCGGTCACCGCGGTCCCGACGTAGGCGGCGCGGGAGGCCGTGATGTCCTCGTCGAGGTGGTCCATGTAGAGATCGTTGTCGGCGAGCCCCTCGACGCGCGCGAAGGCGCGCTCGGCGAGCAGGCTGTCCAGGTGGTGTCGGAGTTCGGTTGCGGTCGTCGTGGTCATGGCCTGACGGACTCTGAACCTCGTCCGGTGGGGCCACAGTGGGGGTGGCCACACTTCGATCATGGGCAACCCGCCTATCGCGGCTTGAGGCCCTTCAGGCGGGCGATCGGCGCGAGGAGCGTGAAGAGGAGGACCTGGATCGCGCGACCCGGTTCGGCGAGGCGGAACTCGTTGGAGAACTCGCGTGCCGTCAGGATCGCCTGCAGCTGGCTCGGTCGCCCGGTGTCCGGGTCCGACCACTTGTTCACGGTGCGCAGGAAGTCCGCGGTCTGCAGCGCGGGCCGGACCTCCCACCGGACCGTCCCCGCCTCCTCGGGCATGCCGCCGAACTCGTGGATCGTCCCGCGTGGGATGTCGAGGGTGTCGCCCTCGGCGAGGACCCGCGACCGCCCGTCGACGATCGCGTGCACGACGCCGCTGAGGACCTCGAAGTGCTCGTCCTGCAACGGGTGCAGATGCGGCGGCGGGCTCGGGGTGGCCGCGGGGTAGTCGGACTCCATCACCAGGAGCTCGGGCGTCTCGCTGATGATGCGGATGACCTGGCCGGAGCCGGGGTTGGTGATCGTCTCGCTCATGTCAGGACGTCGCGAAGCGCCGCTTCCGTCGACCAGAATGCCATCTCCTCCCAGGGGAGCCGGTCCGGGTCGAACGCCTGGATGGTGGGAGCCTCGTCGGTGGTCTGCGGTGCGTCGCCGTTGGTCGTCGCGCGGTAGACCACGAGCATCACGCGGTCGGTCGCGCGCGAGTAGACGCCGACGAGCCCGTCGATCGTCACGTCGAGCCCGATCTCCTCCATCGTCTCCCGGCGCGCGGCCTCCTCGGTCGACTCGCCGAGGTCGATGAAGCCGCCGGGGAACGTCCAGAGCCCCTGTCCCGGGTCGAACCCTCTGCGCAGCAGCACGATCTCTCCTGCCGGCGTGAACGGGATCGCCGCCGCCACCGGCTTGGGGTTGAAGAAGAGCACGAAGCCGCAGCTCTCGCAGCGCAGCGACCGCGGAGGATCCTTCGAGATCGCCGAGCCGCACTTGAGGCAGTGCTCGGCGGCGTCGAGAGCGGGGTTGAGGCTGGCCACGGGTCCGGACGGTATCGGCGGGGTAGGCTCGTACAACGCGCGAGTCCGCGCGTGCCCTTGCCAGGTCTCCTGTCTCTCACTGGCGAGCGTCCGACCGTGAGAGCTCGAAGGAGGTCTCCTCATGACCTCGCCTCAGGTAGTGCAGACGCGGCCCGTGCCAGGTCCGGCCGACGTCGAGCCCGTCGTCCACGAGAACCTCCACCGCACCCTCACAGGGCTGGTGACCGGAGTGCCGGCGCTCGCGCTGGCCGTCGCGGCGTGGCAGTCCTGGGATGGGCTCCTCCGTCCGCGGGACCTGGCGATCTTCGCCGTGCTGTACGTCCTGACCGGTCTGGGCGTCACGGTCGGCTTCCACCGCCTCTTCACGCACCGCAGCTTCAAGACGGGCCCCGTCCTACGCGCCGTGCTCGCGATCCTCGGCTCCGCCGCGATCGAGGGTCCGGTGATCTCGTGGGTCGCCGATCACCGCAAGCACCACGCCTTCTCCGACGCGCCCGGCGACCCCCACAGCCCCCACGTCGACCACGGCGTCGGCCTGGGCGGCGCGCTGCGCGGGCTGCTGCACGCGCACATCGGCTGGCTGTTCGTGCACGACCAGCGCGGCGCCCGCGACCGCTACGCGCCCGACCTGATGGCAGATCCCGTCATGCGCTTCGTCGACCGGTGGTTCTACGTGTGGGCCGTCGGCGGCATCGCGGCGGCCTTCGGTCTCGGGTTCCTGCTCGGCGGCACCTTGGAGGCGGCGCTCACCGCGCTGCTGTGGGGCGGCGCGATCAGGCTGATGCTGCTGCACCACGTCACGTTCAGCATCAACTCGATCTGCCACGTCTTCGGCCGCCGGCGCTTCAAGACGCCGGACGAGTCGCGCAACGTGTTCTGGCTGTCGCTGATCACGTTCGGCGAGTCGTGGCACAACAACCACCACGCGTTCCCCACGTCTGCGCGCCACGGGATGGGCCGTTGGGAGCTCGATCCGTCGGCGCTCGTGATCCGCGGGCTCGCACGGGTCGGCCTCGCGTGGGATGTTGTGTCCGTGGACCCGGAGCGCCAGACCCGCAAGCAGTACGTCACAGGCGGGGCCTGAGCGGGTGACATCCCGGGGCGGTCCTTCTGTGCCGCCCTGGCAGTTCCTCGTCCGGGCCGCGATGGTCATCACCGGGCTCGTGCTCCTGCTCGTCGTGGACGTCCACGGCGCCGTGTTCTTCGTTGCCTGGGCGCTGATCGTGCTGGCGCTCGTCGGCGAGGCGCTCGGGACGCTGGTGTACTGGGCGCGGTCCCGCCGCCGCTGACGCTCCGCTCGCGTCGGCGGCGCTACGATCCCTCGCACAGGCGGTTCGATCTGGCCTGTGCGTGCCCTCTTAGCTCAGTTGGTAGAGCACTTCCATGGTAAGGAAGGGGTCATCGGTTCGAGTCCGATAGAGGGCTTGCTGGAAATCGGCGATTTCTTCGATCGCCAGGACTCCGGCCCCGTCTCCTGGGCCACATTTGGGCCACGTAGCGCCTCTCGCGCGGACCGGATCTGCTCCTCGGCGCTCGTGCCGCGGTCGTCGTCGAGCTCGGCCATGACGTGCGCGTAGGTCGACAGGCAGACGTTCGGGTTGTGCCCGAGCTGATGCGCGATCTCGACGATCGACAGCCGGCGCTCATGGATGAGCAGCGAGGCGAACGAATGGCGCAGGTCGTACGGGCGGCTTGACTCGATGCCGCACGCACGCGCAGCCTCTGCGAACGGCGCGCCGGCGCCAGTTGCGCCAGTCGTGGTCGCGCCACGGCGTGCCGTCGGAAGCCGGGAACACGAACTCCGTTGTCGGCGGCCGGCCCTGCTGAAGCCGCCACTCGGCGAGGTCCTGCTTGAGAGGGCCGAGCAGGGTGACCGTGCGAGGTGGCTTGCCCGTCTTCTGACCCTTCAGCTCGCCATCGGCGACCGCCTGCTCGATGAGCAGCGTCCGCTCGCGGACGTGTCCCCATGTGAGAGCAAGCGCCTCCTGCGGACGCAGTCCTGCGTAGGCCGAGGACGGAGATCAGCGTCGCGTCTCGCAGCCGGCCGTCCCGGAGCAGCGCGGCGCGCAGCTGCTCGATCGTCGCCGGCGGGAACGGGACGACCGCGCGCTGGCGTCGCTTCGGCGGCTTGCGAACCGCGCGGACCGGGTTCGACCGCAGTCGCTCCCACTCGACAGCGCGCTGCAGGATGCCCTGGAGCATCGCCATCGACTTGCGGATCGCCTCAACACCGATGCCGTCGGACTCCAGGTCGGAGCGGAACTGCGCGATGACCCGCGGGGTCAGATCACGAAGTCGTCGGTCGCCCAGGCGTGGCTCGACGTGCAGGTTCCACAGGCGCGCATACACCTGCAGCGTCGCTCGCTCGAGGTTGGTCGCGGCGTACGTCTGCCACCACTCCTGCGTGAACTCGGCGAGCGTCTCCTTGCCGGCGTCCAGCTCCGCGAGGCCCTCGGTCCGCTTCAGCATGCGGACCTTGGCCTCGAAGGCCTGGGCGTCTGACGCACGGTCGAACGTCTTGCTCCGCTGCCGCCCGTCCTCCCACCAGCGCACCCTGTAGACGGTGTACGTCTTGCCGTCCCGGCGACGGCGCTGGCGTCGATCGATCATCTGCGGCGGCCCATCTCCTCGCTGACTGCAAGCCTATTGGACTGAGTTCCGGCGCGTCGGTCCAGCGGCCGCGGGGCAGAACGTGCGGCGCGCGGGGGACGCACGGCTGTCTGATCGAGCCACGACGCAATGTCCTCGGGCCGGACGCGGTAGGCATAGCGACCGCCGAGGCGACTCGCTCTGAGCGTCCCGGCCTTGATCGCACGGAGGACGGTCTTCACGCTCACGTTGCACCGTCGTGCGACCTCGGCAGGCGTGAGCAGGATCTCCTCTGACACAGCGACAGAGCGGGGGAGCCGGCGCCGTCCGGCACGGGGCGCTCCTCTCCCTCGTCGACGCAGCCCGATCTAGCGCAGCGGGGCAAGGGAAGCTGGTGTCACCTGCGCTGGCATGTTCGCCCGGCGGGCGCCGTGGAGCTCACCGCGGCCGGTGTGTGGCGAGCCGTGCACGTGCTCGGGTCACCGAGGGGAAAGAGCGCCGGCGGTCGGGGCGCTCGACAGCCCTCGTAGACGGTTCTCAAGCGTTCGCGGCGACCCGTGCGCCTGTCGTCATGGGTGGGTGGCCGCTCTCGTCCCGCCCCGGCTGGGATTTCTCGCCCGATCTCCGATCCCGACCACCCACTCACCCCTAAAGGGGCGATCGGGTGGTCGGGATCGGTTCAAGGGCTCAAGCAGCAGGGGCGGGACGAGAGCGCAGCAGCGTAGGTGAGGGTGCGAGAAGCGGAAGGGTCGACTAGGAGTTCTGCAAACAACGTGACGGGAAGACGGAGACGAGAAGTCACGAGAAGGGTGTGAGGCCAAGGGCGGATGGCATCGCGTGATGCGGCGGACCGATGAGGTGCTCGGGTCATCGTGGCATGGGGTCCGTGTGACGTAGGGGCCAGCGGCGCGGGCGAGGAGTGGGCCGGGTATACAGGGTTTCGGCTCCCGAGACGGTGATCTGTGTCGGAGTCGGGTGCGGGCCTGCTGCGGAGCTATCTAGCAAGCTTGATAGCTGCGGCTGCTACTCCACGTGAGCCGGCGCACTTGATGCCCAACTGCTGCCTTCACGCGGAAGCGACAGTCGTCCGACGCCGCGCCGGTGTTACTGCTTCTGCCTCAAAGCAGCAGCCGGTGAGGACCCGTCAGAGCTTGAAGGAGAAGCGCAGTTCGGTGCCGGTGGGGTCTGCTGGCGTATCTCGTAGCCGTCAACGACTGTGGCGATGATCGGAAGGCCAAACCCGGCTCCGGGCTGTCGACCCTCGGACCAAAGCCCGCCCAGAGTCGATGACGACGATGTGCAGTTCGTTGTCGCGCAACTCGGCTGTGACCTCTACCTCCCCCGGCAGAGCGGCTGAGCGATCCGGGTCGACTCGTGTAACGCGAGCGCGGTACGTTGGACTTTCGCTCCGAAGAGTTCTCGCCACGAGACCAAAACAAGGTGGGGGTAGTCGTGAACTACGACGCGATCGTCGTTGGTGCGCGTTGCGCTGGATCACCCACAGCGATGCTGCTCGCTCGAGCTGGGCACCGTGTCCTGCTCGTCGACAAGGCGACGTTCCCGAGCGACACGCTGTCCACCCACTTCATCCATCCGCCCGGGATCTCCGCTCTGGGTCGATGGGGCATCCTTGAGCAGTTAGAGGCCACGAACTGTCCGCCGGTGACGAGGTACTCGTACGACTTCGGGCCAATCACGATCGCAGGAACGCCGCGACCGACTGACGGGGTGGCGATCGGCTACGGCCCCCGGCGGCTCGTGCTCGACGCGATGCTGATCGATGCCGCGGTCGCCGCTGGGGCAGAGTTCCGCGAGAGCTTCACGGTCGAGGAGATCCTGGTCGAGGACGGATGCGTGACCGGCATCCGCGGACACGCTGCCGGAGGCGAAACGGTCACCGAGCGAGCCCGAGTGGTGATCGGCGCGGACGGCAAGAACTCGCTGGTCGCCAAGACGGTGCGGGCCGAGCAGTACAACGAGGCGCCGCCGCTCGCGCCGTCTTACTACACGTACTGGAGCGACCTTCCGACCGACACCTTCGAGACCTACATCCGTGCCGAGAACGATCGCGGCTGGGGCGTCCTGCCGACGCACGACGGCCTCACTTGCGTGGTCATGGGTTGGCCGCTGGCGCAGTTTGAGGCCAACCGCGCCGACGTAGAGGGCACGTACATGAAGACCTTCGATCTTGCGCCCGAGTTCGCCGAGCGAATCCAGGGTGCCAAGCGCGAAGACCGCTTCAAGGGCATCCGCGACCTTCCGGGCTATTTCCGCAAGCCGTACGGCCCTGGATGGACGCTCGTCGGAGACGCGGGCTACCACAAGCACCCCCTCACGGCGTACGGGATTACTGACGCGTTCCGCGACGCTGAGGGGGTCGCTGGCGCCCTCGACGACACCTTCGCCGAGCGGCAAACCTTCGACGACACAATGGCTGCCTTCCACCGAGCCCGCGACGAGAAGTCCGGCCCGATATATGGGCTCACCTGCGACTTCGCGAAGATCGAGCCGCCGCCGCCGGAGATGCTCCAACTCTTCGGCGCGATCTACGGCAATTCGGAGGCGATGGATGACTTCGTGAGCGTCATGGCTGGCACCCTCCCGGTGCCCGAGTTCTTCGCCCCCGAGAACGTCGGGCGCATCATGGCGGCCGCCTAGCGACCTGCTGCTTTCGCCTGGGAGCAGCGGCCCGGCGGGCCCGACGCGCGCTACTCCGTATGCCTCAAAAGGCCGGAGCACGCCAAAGCGGTGAGCTGGCTGCTCGGCGCGGTACTCCGTTTTCGTCCAACGCCCAGTGAGCGCTACGTTGCCCCGCTCTTCGCCTGAGACCTGCTCGGGGCGCGGCGGGAGTGGACTGTCTCGATGATCTCGGCGTTGTCACTTCGCTTCGAGATAGGCGTGACTCGAGGTCGCTCAGTCGTCGAGGTCCCCTTCGTCATCGCTTGTTGCATGCTGAGGACGGCGTGAAGTTTCACGGTGGCCATTTGACGTGGCCGCGGGCGGCGAGCCAGTTGTAAGTCTCGCGTCGCCAGTAGCGCAGCCCACGCACGAGGCGGCGCGGCGTCGGCGGGCCTATGCCGCGCGCAGCGCGGCGCAGCTGATACGCAGCCTTTCGCGGCGGCAACGCGCGCGGGAGCCGATAGCGCAAGAACGTTCGCGCGTAGGGCATCGACGCGGCCAGCCCATAGCCCGCCCAGTGGATCATGCTTACCCTGCGGCCGCTCTCCGGTACGCGGCGATCGGCGAGCACGAAGTCGTCGCCGTCGCGCACCAGGCGCATGAGTGAGCCGGCGACCACGAGATCGGTCACGAGCTCGTTGGCGTCGATCTTGCTCAATGGCGTGGTGTCGACGCAGAAGTTGATGAACGACTGCTCGAGGTTGTCCACGAATCCATGACGCAAAGGCTGCGCGGCCTCAGCGCGCTCCCAGACCCGTTCGGGTGACAGCGCTCCGCGCCGGCCCATGAACACTCCGCTGTTGAAGCCGCCCGTCGCATACTCGTGGACCATCCGGTCGCGCACCTCGCCTGGCCGGTAGACGTTCGCGACGTCGGTTGAGAAGTACATGAAGTCCTCGGGCCGGTCGCGAAATGCGGCGAAGTACGGCTCGAGCGAGCACAGCAGGACGATGTCGGCGTCGAGGAACAGAAAGGGGTGATACGGACCCCAGAATGAACAGAGCTTGCGCATCGTGTGGGGTGCCATCTCCTGCCCGGGCCAGTAGCGGCGGCCGAGCTCGTCCATCTCATGGAGCGTCGGATCGTCGTACAGCGAGGCGCCGTAGTGAGCGGCGACCTCGCGCGTGCGGTCGAGATGGTCATCGTCGAAGGGGACGACGGTCAGCGGCCGTCCCGGCTCGTGCATCCGGACGCTCTCGCACAGCGCGATGAGCCATTCGACGACGGAGTCGTTCGCCAGCGTGATGACTCCACCCGGCACCCGGAGCCGATCGTATCCGCCCAAGCCAGAAGCCAGCGCAGCATCGTGCTGTCCAACGCCGCAGATGGCGCGTTGACCGTGGCACGACGTGGCCTCTTCGCTCGAGATCACCGCATCGACGAAGACGAGATCCAATCGCTCGCGCGAACCTCGAAGACCCGCTATCCGGGCATCTAACGGGCCGCCGATATCGCACCTCGCCGTGGGCGTCCCGCGCACTGCTCCTACGCGCGATAAGCGCTAGACGGCGTGCCGCTTTCGCCTGGAGGGAGCGGTGCACTGGCTCACCGACGCCGCGGCTGCTTCCCATGCCGAGCGGCGGGCCAAGCTCAGTGCTTCCGATCGTCAGGAGCGTGTCATGCCCAACGTGCTGCTCGATGCCGCCGGTCGTCCGCGATCGCCGGCGACGGTGCCGGGCTTTCACTCCGGCCGCCCGCCGCGCAACAAGGGCCGTCGCTATCCCGCTGATCCACCCACCGTCGTGGAGATCGTCGTCGTCATGCGCCGGGCCGGCACGACGCCCCGCCGCGGCGCGGTGCTCGTCCGCCGCGGCAAGGGCGGGCGCCGCCGCGAAGTCGGCATGGACGACTGGGCGCCGCCGCGAAGTCGGCATGGACGACTGGGCCTGGGAGCAACTGCAGCAATGGCTGGACCTTCGCGTCGAGCTGCCGGTCGGCCCGCTGTTCTGCATCCTGAACGGATCGACGCGCGGCCGCGCTTGGTCGCCGGCCGCGGCACGAGAGCAACTACGCCACACAGCGGCGGTCGCCGGCGTGCGCCGACGCTTCGCGCCGCACCAGCTCCGCCACGCCCACGCCGTAGAGATGGCGCGCGAGGGCGTCCCGCTGATAGTCATCCAACGCCAACTCGGACACACCAACCTCGGGATCACCTCCATCTACCTGCAAGGCATCGATAGCGCCGAGATCATCGACACCGTCCACGCCCGCCGCCCGCCCGTGGTGCCAGTGGACAGCACGCTGCGGACGTAAGCACAGCTAGTGGTCGTCGTCCAAAGCAGCACTCTCCGAGACGTGGAACTGATGGCCCCGGGCTTGTGACGTCTTCGTTCAGCCAGCGACGTTGGTCTTGCGGTCCGCTTGGGCGATACGGTCGAAGTCATGCCATCTCCTGGCCGACCAGTGCCGTCGAGTGACCCGCAACGCCCCACGGCGTCGATGACGCCGTTGCAGGTGATCAAGCTCGGGGATCATCGTGTGGTCAACCCGCAGCCGGGTGAGCCGGACTTCCTCTCGGCGGCTTCCGGCGTGGCGTGGTCCTCGACGCGGCTTTACTCGGTCGGCGATGACCAGGCCACCGTCGCCGAGTACCAGCTCGACCCCACGGCGGTGCTGGAAGCGCTCCGCCTCGGCCAGGACACCGACGTCCTGAGGCCCGGCCTCGCAGAGAGGATCATCCCCGACGTCCTGCCGATCGACCCCAAGGAACGGGCGTCCAAGAAGGCGGACTTCGAAGCGCTCACGCTGGTACGCCGCTTGGACATCGACGGGCTGAGCCACCCGGAGCGTGCACGAGATCCTGCGCCGCTTTCCCCACGGCTTGCTCATGATGTCGGGCTCCGGCGGCATGAGCTGGGAGGGCTTCAGGCGCTCCACCTGCGTCGTGTACTCCTTGGACGACCAAGGACACATCGCCGGGCTGCCCACGAGGATCTCACTGGAGGCGCTGCACGATTCGCTGGAGCGCGGCGACCACGTCAACGGCGAGCTGAACATCGAGGGCATGGCCGTCTACGGGGAATCACTCGTGCTGGCGCAACGCGGTAACTCGGTGGACGAGAACGCCAACCCGGCGCAGAACCTGCTCATCTACCTGGATCTCGGCGAAGTGCTCGAGTCGATCTACACCGACCTCTCCGTCGGCGTGCTGGAGCTGCGGGGCGTCCACAGCTACGACCTCGGCCACCTGCCGGCCGAGCACGACGGCGCCACGTATGAGGTGAAGCTGGACTTCACCGACCTCGACGCGATCACCGATGACCCGCACCGACGGCTCGCGTTCACAGCGGCCGCCGAGGGACCGGACGGTTCACCCGTGCAGAACGTCATCGCCGGGTCCGCGGTGGGCGTCATCTCGGCCGACGGGAACCTCCTGTCCATCACACCGTTGGCGGATCGCAGCATCAAGCTCGAAGGGATCGACGCGCGCTACAACCCCACGCTGGCCAGCGTGGACCTGCTGCTGGTCTCCGACGCAGACGATCCGGATGTCCCAGCCCCGCTGTTCGCGGCGCGGCTGCTGCCCTGAGACCACGCGCCGGATGTGGGCCAGCGGGTAGTGCGTCCCGCATCTGCGACCCGCCGGCCGACGTTCGGGTCGTCACCGCCCATCGCCGCCACTCCCCGCGCTCATGCAGGCAGCGCCACGACACATGCACGCCGGCATTCCCATAACCGGCGTCCGGCGGCCGGGCTGCTCCTCCTCGCGCAACGCAACAGCTCGGACTGGTGGCATGGCGATCTTCCCAGCCGGTCGATGCCGGACGGGGAGGGCGGAGCTTCGGCGCCCTTTGGCTTGCTCAGCGCAGCACCGACGCGCCGAAGTCCTGCGGGACGGCGTCCATGAGCACGACGTCGGTGGGTTGCCCGCGGCTGATCCGCGCGCCGCGGCGCACGCCGATGCGGCGAAAGCCCGCGCGCTCGTAGGCCGCCAGCCCTGCGGCGTTCCACTCCAACGTCTCCAGCAGCACGTTGCGCAGCTGCAGCACGTGGAACGCGAAGTCGAGCACGAGGCGGGTGGCCTCGGTGCCGAGGCCCTGGCCGCGGCGCTCGCCGAGAAAGATGGCGAACTCGGCGTTCCCGTGGGCGTGGAGGATCCCGAGCAGCCCCGCCGTCCCGACCGGCGCGGAGTCCTTGCGGTCGTAGACCGTGAACTCGACCACCTCGGGCTCGCTCTTCGCACCTCGCTCGAGGTTGTCCTCGACCCATTTCTCCTGGCTCTGCGGCGTGGCGATGCCCATCTGGTTGAGACCACACCGGACCGTCGGGCTCGTTCATCCAGCGCGCGTAATCGGCGGCGAGGTCGCGCCGGAGCGGTCCCAGGGCGACCCTGTCGCCGACGACGATGAAGTCCGGCTCGTGGCTATCCATTCGGGCATTGTGTCCAGCCCCGAGCGCGCGCGGCGGTCGGGGGAGGCAGGCCGCGCGCTTCCGCTCTCCTTTCGCTGCTCCTATGTCAAGGGATTGATGGGGATGGCTGTGTTCCTTGGTCGGGGTGGGGTGGCTGGAGGTGGTGCAGATGCGCCGTGCGAGGTGGCGTTTGAGGCAGCGGATCGCTTCCGTTGTGCTCTTGCCTTCCGAGCGTTTCGCGGGCGATGTAGTCCCTGCGTCTCGGAGTGGCAGCGGAGGCGGGTGACGGCGATGCGGTGGTTGGTGGCGTTGATCTGGCGGTTGCCGCCGCGGTCCAGGGCGGGCGCGAAGGCGACCCCGGCGCGCTCTGCCGGGCCATCGATCACCTCGGCCAGGCGCGGAAGATGCGGCGTGGCACGCTCGACGCAAGCTGCGGCACACGTACGCGACCTTCAACCGCGGCACGCGCCGCCGAGTCGTCTGCAGAAGGGCGTCACGCGTACGGTTCGTCTGCGCGGTCAGCTGGCAGCCGTCTGGGTCAGCGCCACAACGGCAGCATCACGGTCGTGTCTCGTCCCGGCGAATTGCCGGTCAGCGTGACAGGACAAATCCGGCGTCGGCGAGGATGAAGCTCACGAGGTCTGCGGAGGCCCTACGACACCCCTGAGCCTCGAGATGCAGCGAAAGGGCCCACACGATGCTGCTCTCGCGCTCCCGAGGCCGAGCCCAACCCCTTGGAACTGACGGCCAACGGCGGCAGCGGGCAAGCCGGTCAGACCTGCTCACCCGCGCGCCGGAAACTCGAGGGCCGAATCGACGGCCCGACGACCCTCGACGCGGCCCCCGAGAGCCTTCCCGCCGGCTGAGCGTGATTCTGCACCAGGGGGTGACGACGGCCATCCGTCCGAACTCGGACGCGAGGGTGCGCCATTCTGCACGTTGTCGGCTGGTGAGGCGCGAGCAGAGCGAGCCGGACGTTCTGAGCTGCGCCTACTCGTCGACGCTCGCGGCGGTCGCCGCCTCGACATCTGGCTCGAGTTAGAAGATCTCGCAGGAGACGTCGGCGATCGTGTCGGTACCGCTGATGAACGCGCGCACGCGACGTCCGGTGATGCGTTCGACTCTCTCGCGGAAGTCGTCCTCGCGGGCGTGTTGGAACATCAGGCGCGTCTCGCGCAGCCGCTGATGCTCACCCATCTCGGCCATCGCTCGCTCGGCGGGCGTGAAGCTGCCCTCGAGTGTGCAGATGACCCGCTTGTAGAGCTGCACCATCTCGTTGGAGATCTCCAGCGAGATCTCGTGGTTATGAGACGTGTTCCTGTCGTGTCGAGCTCGTCGTTGCGCATGCTCGTATTCGGACATCGTGCCCTTGTGCAAGCGCCACACCCGGTGGCGGTCATCAAGCCAACACGGGCCAGGAGCCGCTCCGCGCGGCGCCCGGTATCTCCACAGCGTGGGCGCCGCGTCTGGCGGGTCGTACTGACGCCGCTCCCGGGCATCGGTCCCGGACGAGGACTTGGGTCCGACCGTTCGCCGAACGCTGGATTCGCCGCGATGACCTCGCCGGTAGATGGACGCGTCAGCGTGCGGCATCCTGCAACCCGTGGGATGGCAAGGGGCAAGCAGAGCGATCAACGGCGCCCGGTGGTGCGCATGTTGCGCGCGGTGGCGGGAGCCGTCGTCGCACAACCCGGGATGGACGCCGCGGCGCCTCGGCCGCACGTGGTTGTGGGCGTGCCCTAACTTCAGCCGCACGTGGAAGCCGCGGCGACTTTCAGTACGTGGCTGCGTCCAATGACGGACTGAGCGGATCGGCGGCATCGAGGGTCGCGACCGCGGGCGTCGGGTGTTAGCTGGTGAGGGCGACGACCGCGTCGAGAACGTCTTCGACCGGGTCGCCCTTGGCGAAGTACGCGTGGGCGCCGGCCTCCAAGGCGAACTCCTGGGTCTTGATGCGCGGATCGCTGCTGTACATCACGATGACGATGGGCGGCACGATGCGCACCAGCTCGGGCAGCGCCTGCGTACCCGTCATCTCGGGCATCTCCTGATCAAGGATCACCGCGTCGGGGTGCTCGCGCCCGACAACCTCGATCGCCTCGCGGCCTGTCGCGGCTTCGCCGATGACCGTCAGGCGCCCGTCGAGCTCGATGAACTGACGCAACAGCACGCGCATCTCGCGAAAGTCGTCCACCAGCACCACCGTGATCACCCCTGTGCCCTACCCCATCTCCGGGGGGTTGCCCTATAGCGAACGTCGCTGCGGGATGTCCAGAGCAGCTCTCGAGCATGCGTAGGTCGCCAGCCATGCGGCCTGCGCTTGGGTGATGCAGTCAGGTACGGCGAGGCGATCGCATTGCAACGCGACGAAGGCGCAGGCGAGATGGGCGTTCGCTTCCTGGAGGTACTCGAGCAGCCCCGTGCGATCAGGATTGAGTTCTTCAACGAGGTGAGTGGTCAACGCGATCGTCTGCACGATCCATGCCTGCGTGTTGTAACCGACGTCGCGCGCGTGAACTTCGCGCGCCCAGTGCGCCACGCGGACGAGTCCGGCGCTGACGCCGCGCGTGACCTTCGCCGCTTCCCGCCGCTCGTCGTAGTCGTCGGGGCAGTCGTAGGCGACCACCGGCGCGACCAAGGCCAAGGCCGGGGCCAGTTCGACCGCTGTCGCAAGCAGTTCGACCGGCAGCCACAGATCGTCCGTCCCCTCGCGACGTTGACCGTAGTCAACGCCGCGACTGAGCGCTTCGGCGTACAGCCGCTCGTCGGAATACGCGGTCGCAGGCGCGTCCATGGCGAGGGTCCTACCCGGCACGTCATCAGAGGGCCTGGGGCGGGGCCACTTTTGCACAGTTTTTCGGGGCACACCACATCGCGGCGATCCGCCCTTGCTCGGCCATTCGTCCGGTGTCTAGCGCGTGGACGGCAAGCGCCTGCAGCCGTGCCTATCACCGGGGGTGAGGGTCGTCTCTGGCTGAGCGGCTCCCCGTGTGCTTCGTTACGGCCGCCGGCGTGCCCACCTCTCCCGGAAACCTCGGCGGCGGTTTGCGCTTCTGGTCTGCGGTCCGGCCCTTGCGCCGGCGCCCGACCTCAGTGCGGGAAGTCCTCGGGCCCGATGGCTCCTGACTGGAGCCCTTCGAGAAGCACGTAGGGTTCCATTAGGGGAATCCCAGAAGGGATAGCCGCGGGTCCCGATCGGGGAAAGGCTGGCCGGCGCCGGATGCAACCCATTTCCGCGCGGACGTCAGCCAGATTCCACTGGCGGTCCGACTGCGCATCGAGGCAGAAAGAGGCGGTTGGTGTCCGATGGTCGGCTGGAGCCCAAGCCCGCGGCGGCCCGCGCGATTCACACACTCGCGCTTCCTCGCCCGCGACGTGCGGCCAGTGATCCAATGGTGTCTGTGGGCCACATTTGGGCCACATCGCTGTGGCCCGCTAGGTCTTCGAGGGCCCTCGAGGGGTCCAGATCGTCCGCAAATTGCGGACTAGCGGGGACTCTGACGGACACCCTGTCGTCGATGGTAAGGAAGGGGTCATCGGTTCGAGTCCGATAGAGGGCTTGCTGGAGATCGAAGCTTTTCTTCGACCGCCGGCATCTCCGGCTCCGTCTCCTGGGCCATCGACGTCGTCCATCACGTGGGCGGCGCGCCTCCGCCGGGCGCGACGGAGATGCGACGAACACCGATGAGTTCAGGGCCCTGCAGGGGTCACCTGAGCATGGACTTCACCGACCTCTTCGCCGGCGTCCGGGTCCGTGACATCGCGGATGCGCGCGCCTGGTACGAACGGCTCCTCGGGAGCGAGCCCGCGTTCTTCCCCAACGACGTCGAGGCCGTGTGGGCGGTCGGCGAGCACCGCTGGTTCTACCTCCTGGAGGATGCGTCGAAGGCCGGCAGCGCGCTCGTCACCATCATGGTCGCCGACCTCGACGCGACGGCGGAGGCGATCGGCGGGCGTGGCATCGAGCCGACAGAGCTCGAGGACTACGGCGAGGCGCGCAAGTACGTCTTCCACGACCCCGACGGCAACGAGATCGGGATCGGCCAGGTTCCGGCCGCCTAGTTGCCTCATCTCAGCTCGGAGACGTCGGCCTCCATCAGCTCCCCGACCTGCCGGCGCAACGACTCGCGGACCAGATCGGCGCCGCGGGAACCACCTCAGCATCCCGTCCGACTCGCTCCTCCACCGACCGCAGGGACGGGACGCCGTTCCCGTGTCCGGGAAGTGACACAATGCCGGCGATCGGGGCGATCGGTCGCTCCGGCCTCCATGATTGCGAGCTCGATGCCGCACTTCCCGGGGATCTAGGTGTCCGCAGCGCTTGGGGTCCTGGCACTCCTCGGCACCAGCAAGGGGCTCTTCTTGCTCCACGGCGACGAAGAACGCCGCCGGTGGCGGACCGAGGGTCCGCTGCTCGTCGGCTGGGGGGTGTACCACGCGACCGTCGACTCGCGTGACGGGACGCTGTACGCCGCGGCGAACCACGTCGTCTACGGTCCCACCGTTCAGCGCTCGACCGACGGTGGCAGGACCTGGAGGCGGTCGAAGCAGCTCGGCTTGCCCGAGGAGTCGGGCCTGACGCTGGATGCCGCGTGGCACATCGAGCCGGGGCGGCCTGACGAGCTCGGGACGCTCCATCTGGGGGCCGCCCCCGGGGTGCTCTTCCGGTCCGGCGACGGTGGCGAGACCTGGGACGTGAACCGCGGCATCCTCGAGCACGCCACGCGGGACCGTTGGTTCCCCGGGGCGGGTGGGATGACCTGCCATTCGGTCCAGCTCGACCCTCGCGAGCGCGATCGGATGTATGTCGGCATCACCGCGGCCGGCGTCTTCCGCTCCGATGACGGCGGTGAGACGTGGGTCCCTATCAACAAGAACGTCGAGGCCGGGTTTCTCGCCGACCCCTATTCGGACGTCGGACAATGCCCTCACAAGCTGCTGCTCCACCCCGCTCGACCGGATCGGCTCTGGCAACAGAACCACTTCGGCGTGTACCGCTCCGACGACTGCGGCGACTCATGGGTGCGGCTCGACGGGAACGGGCTGCCGAGCGGCTTCGGCTTTCCCCTCATGCTCGACCCCAAGGACCCGGACATGGCCTTCGTGATCCCGGAGCGCAGCGCCGAGTACCACTACAGCGCCGGCGGGCGGCTTGCCGTCTACCGCACGCGCGACGCCGGAAACACGTGGGAGGCCATGACCGACGGCCTGCCCGAGCCGGCGTGGGCAGCCGTGCTCCGCGAGGCCTCGGCGTCCGACTCCGACTCGCTGTACTTCGGCACCCAGGGCGGCTCGTTCTTCGCGCTCACCGATTCCGACACGTGGGTTGAGGCGACACGGCACCTTCCCCCGATCCTGTCGGTCGAGGTCACGCCGTGGTCGGGGTGACGGTCACGGGCATGCTCGCCGCCCAGGCGGATGGCCGGCGTCATTTCGAGGTCGAGGCGGAGACCGTCGCGGAGGCGCTGCGAGCGCTACCCGTCTGGGACCTTCTCTTCAACGAGCGAGGCGAGTTGCATCGCCACCTCAACGTCTATGTCGACGGGATGGATCATCGCGAGCGGGGCGGCCTGCAGGCTCCCCTTGCCGGCGGTCGCGAGATACGGGTCGTGGCCATGGTGTCCGGCGGATAGTCCTGAAACGGTCTGCCGTGCTGCTCGGCCGTAGCCAGGAGTGTGCGACGCTCCAGCGCCTGCTCGCCGATGCGAAGGCGGGGCAGAGCGCGGTGTTGGTGCTGCGCGGCGCGCCGGGCGCGGGAAAGACGGCGCTGCTGGATTTCGCCGCTGCGTGCGCCCAGGGCTACCGCGTCGTCCGCGCGGTTGGGGTGGAGTGGGAGATGGAGCTCCCGTTCGCCGGTCTGCACCAGTTGTGCGGGGAACTGCTCGACGATCTCGGCCGACTGCCGCGTCCTCAGCGCGACGCGCTCGAGACCGCGTTCGGGTTGAGCTCCGGCGCCCCGCCCGACCGTTTCCTGATCAGCCTCGCCGTGCTCAGCCTGCTCTCCGAGGCGGACGAGGAGCGGCCGCTGCTGTGCCTGGTCGACGACGCCCAGTGGCTCGATCGCGCGTCCGCGCAGGTACTCGCCTTCGTGGCTCGGCGCGTGAAGGCCGAGGCGGTGGCCCTCGTGTTCGCGGTGCGCGAGCCGCTCGAATTCGACGAACTGGACTCGCTGCCGCATGCGCGGCTGGAGGGACTGTCGGATGCGCATGCGCGCGAGCTGCTCGCGTCGGTCATCGGCACGGCACTCGACGAGCGCGTGCGCGCGCAGATCCTCGCCGAGGCTCGAGGCAACCCGCTCGCGTTGCTCGAGCTGCCGCGTGAGCTGTCGCCCGCGGAGCTGGCCGGCGGTTTCGGCCTTCCGGGCGCGCTCCCGCTGGAGACCCGAATCGAAGCGAGCTTCCGACGCCGCGTGCAGCAACTACCGCCCGCGACACAGCAGCTCATGCTTCTGGCCGCCGCCGAGCCGACCGGTGAGCCGGCATTGCTGTGGCGATCGGCGGAGCAGCTCGGGATCACCAACGACGCGATGGCTCCCGCTTTGGGGGACAGCCTGCTCGAGCTCGGCGCGCGAGTCACGTTCCGCCATCCGCTGCTGCGCTCGGCGATCTATCGGGCGGCGTCGGCCGAGGACCTGCACGCCGCGCATCTGGCGCTGGCCGCGGCGACCGATGGAGAGGCCGATCCCGACCGCCGCGCCTGGCACCGCGCCCGGGCCGCCCTCGGACCCGACGAGGACCTCGCCGGCGAGCTGGAGCGCTCAGCGGGCCGGGCGCAGGCGCGTGGCGGGATGGCGGCGGCCGCCGCGTTTCTTCAGCGCGCCGCCGCGCTCACGCTCGACGGCGGCGACCGAGCACGGCGGTCGCTGCGAGCCGCAGAGGCCAAGCAGCTCGCCGGAGGGCCGGAGGAGGCGCTGGCACTGCTGTCGGCGGCAGCGGACGGACCGTTGGACGAGCGCGACCGAGCGATGCGCCAGCGACTCCACGGACAGATCGACTTGGATCTGAGGAAGGCCGGCGACGCGATGCCGCTGCTGCTCGACGCGGCCGGTCGCCTCAGGTCACTCGATCCCGGGCGCGCGCGAGAGACCTACGTCGAGGCACTGAGAGCGGCGAGCGTCGGCGGCCGCCTCGGTGGCGACATGCAGGCCGTGGCGAAAGCCGCCCGTGACGCACCTCCGTCGCCGGGCAAACCGCGCGCGATCGACCTCCTGCTCGACGGTCTCGCCATCCGCTTCACAGACGGCTATGTCGCCAGCGCGGCCGCGCTCAAGCGGGCTCTCGTCGCGGTGCGCGAAGAGGGCGCTCGTGACGGGCAGAGCGTGCGCTGGCCCTGGATCGCTCGTCGCGTCGCGCCGGACCTGTTCGACGACGACACGTGGAACGCGCTCGCCACCCGCAACGTCCAGATCGCGCGCGATACCGGCGCGCTCGCGGTGCTTCCGCTCGCCCTCAACCTTCTCTCGCTGGTGCGCTGCTTCGAGGGCAAGCTGTCCGCCGCCACGGCGCTGCTCGAAGAGGCCGACGAGATCGCGGATGCGACCAGCACCGCGCCGATCGTCTTTGGGAGGATCGTTCTCGCCGGGTGCCGGGGCGACAGGAAAGACGGCTTGGCCCTCATGGAGGCCAGCGAGGCTGCAGCCACCGCGCGGAGCGAAGGAGTCGTGCTGACCTTCGGCGAATACGCTCGTGCGGTCCTCCACAACGCTCTCGGCGAACACGCGGCCGCCCTCGCACCCGCCCAGAGCGCCAGTGAACGGGACGAGCTGATGCTCTCGGTGTGGTCACTACCCGAGCTCGTCGAGGCTGCCAGCAGGTGCGACATGAGCGAGCTCGCGGCTGCGGCGTTCGAGCGCCTCGCCGAACGCACCCAAGCGGCGGGGACCGATCTGGCGCTGGGCGTCGAGGCGCGCGTGCGCGCGCTCGTGACCGAAGGCGACCTGGCCGAAGACCTCTACCGCGACGCGATCGACCGCCTTGGTCGGAGCCGGTTCGCGCTGGACCTCGCCCGCGCGCACCTGCTGTACGGGGAATGGCTGCGCCGCGAGCAACGCCGCATCGATGCCCGCCAGCAGTTGCGCACCGCGCACGAGATGTTCGCATCGATGGGCGCGGAAGCATTCGAGGAGCGCGCCTGCCGCGAACTGCTCGCCACGGGCGAGACCGCCCGGACCCGCACACTGGACACGCGCGCCCAGCTCACGGCGCAGGAGGCGCAGATCGCGCAGCTCGCCCTTGACGGGCTCTCGAACCCTGAGATCGGCGCGCGGCTGTTCATCAGCCGGCGCACAGTCCAGTACCACTTGCACAAGGTGTTCGCGAAGCTGGACATCAGCTCGCGAAACCAACTTCACGCTGCCCTCCCCAGCGGCCCGACGGCCGCATAGCGCAACCGGCCCGCCGGCGGCGCTCGCCCGTTGGATCGCGACCGGCCAGACGACTGGCCACCCGCACTGTGCACTTGGCCGACGCGAGCGCGGCCTGCGCGATCGACACTCGCCCATGACCGCTGCATCCCGCAAAACGGAGGCAACCGTGTGTCAGACGCGAGGCAACCACTGTCGCGACCGGTCGACGACAGATCATCTCGAGTTGGTTCTCGCCGCCAAGCAGGATGGCGCCCGGCGCGCGGAACTCGTCGAGGCGTTCGCCCCGCTGATCGCCACCGTGGCGCGGGCGTATAGCCGACGGGGTGTCATCGATCGCGACGAGCTGATGCAGCAGGGGGTGGTCGGGCTGCTCCGTGCGCTCGAGCGCTACGACCCGTCCTTCGGTACACCGTTCTGGGCTTACGCCTCCTGGTGGGTCCGGCAGGCGATGCAGCAGATGGTCTCAGAGCTCGTCGGCCCGGTCGTGCTGTCCGACCGCGGGCAACGAGCGCTGTCGCGCCTCGGCGCCGCTCGGCACGCCTACCTGCAGGAGCACAAGACGAACCCGACGCGCAGCGAGCTCGCGGCGGCGGCCGAGCTGGACGAAGGCCACATCGACAGGCTGATGGTTGCCGGTAGTCCGTCGCGATCGCTCGAGGAGCCGATCGGCGAGACCGACGGCGACTGCCTCGGCGACCTGTTGGCGGACCCTTGCGCCGAGGACGACTTCGACTGCGTCTCCCTTCGGACGGCCGCGGAGGAGCTCCCGGCGCTGCTGGCGGGGCTCAATGCGCGCGAGCGATTCGTCCTGGGCGACCGCTACGGCCTCAGCGGCAAGGTTCGCACCCTTCGCGAATCGGCGACGACCTTGGCGTGAGCGCCGAACGCGTGCGCCAGATCGAGCAGTGCGCGCTGGAAACGCTGCGAGACGCGGTGATGTCGTCGGCGGCGGAGCGTCCGACGCGCGACGTATCGCGGCGGGATGCGTCCCGTCGCGCCGCAGGCAGGAGCATCTATTCCTCCTCTCATCGCGACGAGTCAGAGACGACCCACGTGCAGGCATCGACCTGACGGCAGCGCGACCGGGCGCGGACCAGAGCCCGCCAATCTTGCATCCAATCGCGTTGACGGACGCCAATCACGTGTTAAGGATCCTGTTGGCCCCCGCCGGTGCTCAGCCCGCTGCCGAGGAGGACATCACGTTGAGCGCAACCGCCCGCCACCCAGCTCGGTCGGAGCACGTCGGCAGTCTCCTGCGCTCGCCGGATCTGCGGCGCGAGATGGACGCCGTGTACGAGGACCGGCACACCGCGCTGCTCGACGAGGAGCGCGCCCAGGACCTCGGGCCCCTCCACGCCGCGGAGGATGCAGCTGTCGAGGCGGACGTCCGTCGGCAGGAGGAGATCGGGCTCGACGTGATCTCCGACGGGGAGGCCCGCCGGCGCATGTACACCAGCTCCTTCTACGACGCCGTGGAAGGGCTGGCGCCGAGCCCGATGACGCTCGAGTTCCGCGACGAAGCAGGCGATGTCGTCGAGTTCCCTGGACCGCCCGTCGTCGTGGAGCGACTGCGAAAGGTCGCCAACCCGGCCGCCGAGGAGGCACGACGCATGGCCTCCCTGACGACGCGTCCCTTCAAGGTGACCTTCCCGGCGGTGTCCTGGCTGGCCGCGACCGGCGCCTTCGCGCCCGCCGTCGGCAACGGCGCGTACGAGTCGCTCGACGACCTGGTCGGGCATGTGGCCGAGCTGCAGACGGACATCTCACGTGAGACGGTCGACGCTGGGGCGCGGTACCTGCAGTTCGACACGGGCGTGTACAGCTTCTTCATCGACGAGCACTTCAAGCACGCCCTGACCGAGCACGGCGTGAGCCCTGATCACGCTCTGGAGCTGGGGATGCGCGCCGACACCCGCGTGCTCGAGGCGCTGCCTGACGACGTCACGACGGGATTCCACTTCTGTCGGGGCAACTTCCGGTCGCGCTGGCTGCTCGACGGCAGCATCGAGCCCGTTGCCGAGGCGATGTTCTCGGTGCCCTTCGACCGCTTCCTCATCGAGTGGGAGGACGAGGAACGCCAGGGCGACTTCTCCGCCCTGCGTCACGTGCCGCGCGGCGGGCCGATCGTGACCCTCGGCATCATCAGCTCCAAGCACTCCGGGCTCGAGGACGAGGACGACATCGTCCGGCGGATCGAGGCGGCCGCCCGCTACGTGCCGATCGAGCAGCTCGCGGTGTCGCCTCAGTGCGGCTTCGCGTCGACGTCTGAGGGAAACGAGATCAGCGCCGACGACCAATGGCGCAAGCTCGAGCTCGTCGAGCGCGTGGCCGAGCGCGTCTGGGCGTCGTGACGTCGACACGCGGATGCCTGTCCGACCACGCGAAGCGGATGGTCGCCGATGTCCTGCCGGCAACGGGCCTCACGCAGGCGATGCATGCCCCGCGATCGTCGTTGCCGGCGCCTGGCGACTGCGAGATTCACCCGGGCGTCGATGGTAAGGAAGGAATCATCGGTTCGAGTCCGAGAGAGGGCTTCCGCGCAGCACGTCGACCTGGCGCACGGGGCCACCGACGAGTAGGGTCGGCGCAGGCGGGAGGCCGAGCGAGGGAAAGCGAGTTCGCATGCCCCACCTTCTCGTCCGCCACCGCGTCGATGACTACGCGAAATGGAGGCCGGTCTTCGACGATCACGCCTCGTTCCGCGAGCAGCACGGGTCCACCGGCGGCCAGGTGTTCCGCAACGCGGACGACCCGGCCGAGGTGGTGATGCTCTTCGAGATCGACGATCTGGATCGCGCGCGCCAGTTCGTGGGGTCCGATGAGCTGAGGGAGGCGATGCAGAGCGCGGGCGTCGTCGACCAGCCAGACATCTACTTCCTCAACGACGAGGACCCGACTCCCACGTAGAAGCGCCGCGGAAGCCGCTCAGGGGAGCCGGGTGAGCTCCATCGCCGTCCACGCTGGGCGGAAGCCGAGGCGGGCGTAGAGGTCCTTCGGGCGGTCCTCGTCGTCCGCGGAGATCCAGAGGTCCTCGACGTCGCGGGTCGCCTCGATCGCCGCGCGGGTCAGGGCGGTGCCGCGGCCGCCGCCGCGATGATCCGGGCGGACGTAGACCGCCGTGATCTCGGCGGCGGGGCCCGCCCGCTCGACGACGGCGAACGCGATCGGCTCGCCACCCTCGCGCACCGCCAGGATCTGCACGTCGCGGCGCATCGCCACCTCACGTGCCTGCGCGATGTACGAGGTCGGATCCTGGCCGGGGAAGTCCTCGTGGTGCCAGGCGACACGGAGTCCGTCCACCGCGTCGTACGGCACCTGCTCGACCGCGATCGGCGGGCCGGGTGGAGGCGGAACCTCGTGGCGCATGTAGACGAGGCGGAGGGTCTGCCAGCCCCGGGCCTCGAAATCGGCTCGCATCCTCTCGCCCGCGCCGATGTCCTCGAAGTCGATGCGCCGGTGCGCGAGGCCCGCGAGCGCGTCGTCGGAGAACGCGACTAGGTCATCGACGGTCATCGAGGGGGCGTCGTCCTCGACCCGTACGACGTTGAGATCCCAGTAGCTCTCGTACCGCGTCGCCCGGGCGACTGTGCCGTGCGCCCACGGCTCCAGCACGTCGCAGACCGCGGCGTGCGCGCCGTGCCGCCACGCCCGCGCGCGGGCCGTGACGTCAGGCTTCCCTGGACCTTCGCTCATCGTCGAACCGTAGAGCGGGACGTTCCCGCCTGCGCGGTCGCGCGGGACAGCCCGATCGCGGCGCCGGCCGCAGCCAGGAGCAGGGCGGCCATGCACACCGCGAGCCCCCAGCGGGCCGCCACGTCGAAGGCCGCGATCGCGTCGTCGAGGAGCTCGACACGAGCCGCGCCGTGCAGGGTGCTCGCGACCTGGGTCGCGCCCTCGACCGACTCCTTCGCCGCCGCGGGCACGCCGCCTCCCTGCGTGACCTGAGCCGCGTAGACCGCGGCGAACACGCTCCCGACGATCGCCACGCCGAGCGCACCACCGACCTGCCTGGCCAGCTGGTTCACCGCCGCACCGTCGCCGGCCTTCTCGAGGCCGAGGTCGTTCATGACCACCGTCGTGGCCGACGGGCCGACGAGGCCGATGCCGCCGCCGACGATCGCGGTGCCGAGCAGCACGAGCGCGGGCGAGCTGTCACCTGAGAGCAACAGCAGCGGCACGAAGCCGCAGGCCGCGATGAGCAGGCCTGCGAGGAGGACGACGCGCGGCCCGTGGCGTGTCACCAGCCGCCCGCTCACCACCGCGGTCGCGCCGAGCACCAGACCGAACGGCGCGATCACGGCGCCCGACAGGAGGGCAGATCCGTCGTCGACGTACTGCACCCGTTGGGGAAGCAGGAACAGCATCCCGAGCGTCGCGACGTAGCAGTTGAAGATCGCCAGCGAGCCCGCTGCAACGCGCGCTCGTGCGAGCACGCGCACGTCGAACAGCGGGTCGGCTCGGCGGAGCTCGACGGCGAAGAACGCGGCGACCGCGGTCACTCCCACCACCGCGGCCGAGAGCACCGCCGGGCTCGTCCATCCGGCGTCGACACCCTCGATGAGGGCGAACACGATCCCTGTCAGCCCCACGCAGGAGAGCGCCGCGCCGGGGAGGTCGAGCGGGGGCGTCCCCGGCCGGCGAGACTCCGGCAGCCAGCGCAGTCCGAGCGGAGCGGCGACGAGCACGAACGGGACGTTGACCAGGAAGACCCATTGCCAGCCCGCCACGTCGACGAGCACGCCGCCCACGACGGGTCCCAGTGCCAGCGCGACCCCGGCGACCGCCGCCCAGATCCCCAACGCCTTGGCGCGAAGCTCAGGCGGGAACAGCACCGCGAGCAGCGACAGCGAGGGGGGCAGGACGCAGGCCGCCGCCGCGCCCATCAGCGCCCGCGAGGCGATCAGTTCGCTGACGGTCTGCGACGCGGCGGCCAGCACGGAGGTGACGGCGAAGCCGACGAGCCCCATCACGAAGACGCGCCGCCGCCCGAACCGATCCGCGAGGCCACTGCCGACGAGAAGGAGGCCCGCCAGCGAGACGAGGAACGCGTCGAGCACCCATTGCAGCTCGCCGATGCCGGCGTCGAGCTCGTGCGACATCTCCGGCAGCGCGACGTTGACGATCGTCATGTCGATCGCGCTGATGAACATCGCGCAGCAGATGACCCCGAGCCCCAGCCACCGCTTGTCGCCGATGGTCTCGTGCGCCGCGGGCGCCGGCGCGAAGTGGATGAAGTGTGGGACCTCGATTGCCGCGAGTATGACCGGCAACGCGCCCCGGCGTCGGAGCTACTTGGACGTGAACATCACGTACAGGCCGACGACGACGAGGGCCGCGCAGACCGCGAACGCCCCGATGCCGACGCCGCGACTGACCGGCGACGCCTCGCGGCCCCGGTTCGCTCTCGACGTGCAGGACGCCGGTGGTGAAGACGATCGTCAGCACGAGCGCTCCGGCGAAGGAGAGGACCACGACCTTGCCGAGCGCGGCCCAGTCGACGACGGTGGCGAGCATCAGACGTCCTCCGCGGTGACGGGATTCCGGCGCTGAGCCGCGACGAAGAGCAGGGTGGCGGCCGCGGCGGCGAGGAGGCTGGTCGTCAGCGGCCCCGCGATGTCCTTGCCGAGACCGTCCACGAGGAGGTAGATGGCACCGGCGATGATCCCGGCGGCCGGGATGGTCACGAGCCAGGCGAACGCCATCTGCTGTGCGGTGGACCAGTTCACGCTCGCCGCGCGCTTGCCGAGCCCTGCCCCCATGACGCCGCCGGAGGTGACGTGCGTCGTCGACAGAGGGAACCCGGCCTGGGAGGCGGCGAGGATGACGACCGCGCTCGAGGTCTCGGCGGAGAAGCCCTGCGGCGTCTCGATCTTCGTGACCCTGTGTCCGAGCGTGCGGATGATGCGCCACCCGCCGATGTAGGTCCCCAGGCTGATGAACGTCGCGCAGCCGACGACGACCCAGATCGGCACGCCGGCGTCCTTGGCCAGGTTGCCGTTGGCGATGAGCGCCAGCGTGATGACACCCATCGTCTTCTGCGCGTCGTTCGTGCCGTGCGAGAGCGCGACGAGCGATGCGCTGGCGATCTGGCCGGCGCGGAAGCTGCGCTTGGTCTCGTCGGGGTCGCGATCACGGATGCGCCGGTAGACGAGGAAGGTCACCGTCGCCGCGACGGCGAGGGCCAGGATCGGGGCGATGACGGCCGGCACGAGCACCTCGCCCACCAGGCCGTCGACGAGCACCGCGTCGAACCCCGCGGCCACGATCACTGCGCCCACGACCCCGCCGATCAGCGCATGCGAGGAGGACGACGGGATCCCGCGCCACCAGGTGATCAGGTTCCAGAAGATCCCGCCGAGAAGCCCGGCCAGGATGACCGCCGGCGTGACGGCGTCGGGCTCGACGATGTCCTCCGCGATCGTCGCGGCCACCTTCAACGACAGGAAGGCGCCGACGAAGTTCAGCAGCGCGGCCAGGGCGACCGCGATCTTCGGCGGCAACGCCCGGGTGGCGATCGACGTCGCCATGGCGTTCGCCGTGTCGTGGAAGCCGTTGGTGAAGTCGAAGGCCAACGCGGTGGCGACGACCAGCGCGATGACGATGTCCGAGGAATCCATGACGGTGGCCTGGTTTGCCCGGTCGTCGGGACGTCACGCGCGGCTTCACGACATCGTCACGCCCCGAGTCGGGATGATTGCGGCGTGGCAGTGGTCATCGACACCCGGACCGTCGAGCCGAGCGAGAGGTTCGACTTCTGGATCGAGGGTGCGCACGCCGTCTTCTTCCCGTTGCGGTTCCGACGGGCGCCCGACGACCTCCGGCCGTTCGGCGGCCTCGTCCGTCAGTACCTCCTGGGACCGCTGGCGCTGACGCAGGTGGTGACGCAGCCCACGACGATCTCGCGCACTCGCACGGAGATCAGCTCGTTCGACCCGCGGTCGATCCAGCTCTGCTACCTCCGGCGCGGGTCCATGGTCGGCAGCCAGGGCGGCCAGGACACGACGTTGTCGCCCGGCGACATCTTCATCCACGACATCTCCGCCCCGAGCGTGCTGCGATCGCGTCAGGACACGGAGCTGCTCGTGCTCGAGGCACCGAAGGCGCTGCTCGGACGTGAGGCGGTGTGGGCGGCCGAGAACGCGGGTCGGACCGTGTCGCCGGCGTTCTCGCGCGCACTCCTCGCCCCGGTCATCGGGAACCTGACCGACGGGCTCGTGGCCGGCGATCTCAGCGAGGACGACGCGGCGGTGGGCGAAGGCGTCCTCGATCTCATGCGAGCTGCGTGTCGGGATCGGGTCGGCGTCGACGCTGCGCCGGCCAGCGCGCGGATGGTCGGGCTCAAGCGCTACATCGACGAGCACATCGGCGACCCGTCGCTGAGCCCGGCCACGATCGCCGCCGCGAACTTCATGTCCCTGAGGACGCTGCAGAACCTGTTCCGGGCGGAGGGTCTCACGGTGCGGGGCTGGATCCGGGAGCGCCGTCTGGCGGGCGCGCGGCGGGATCTGCGTGACCCGCGCTTCGCCGACGCGTCGGTCTCGCAGATCGCGCATGCGTGGGGGCTGCCGAATCCGGGGCACTTCAGCCGGCTGTTCCGGGCTGCGTACGGCGTGTCGCCGCGCGACAGCCGCGGCTGACGCCACCGGATCGTCGCGTTCGTGCAACACGTTTGCGCGTTCCGCTCACTGCCCGGTGCGGGTCGGGCGTAGCATGCGGCCCTCCGAGCGAAGGGAAGAAAGGTGCCGAAGCGGATCGTCCCCGTGGACGGACTGATTGACGCCGGCCAGTTCGGCTTCTCGCACTGCGTGGTCAGCGGGAGCCACGTGTACATCGCCGGCCAGTGCGGTCATGGGGAGGGCGGCGCGATCCCCAGCGACTTCGCCGAGCAGTGCAGGCTGACGCTCGACGCCGTCCGGCTCGCCGTGGAGGCGGCAGGGGGCACGCTCGACGACATCGTGACCATGACGGTGTTCGTGACCGACCTGGAGCACTACCCCGTGTTCAGCCAGATCCGCAAGGAGTTCTTCCCCGAGAACTTCCCGGCCAGCGCCGCCGTCGGCGTCGCCGGCCTGGTGCCCCCGGGCGCGATGATCGAGATCCAGGCGACGGCCGTGGTCGGCGAGGCCTGATGCCGGGGTTCGACTACAGCGCGTACTTCCACCGTGTGCAGGACATGAAGAAGCTGCAGGTCCTCCGGGCTGACGTCTCGTGGCTCGAGCGGTACGAGACACCGACGGAGCACCACGACAACCTGCTCTACCTCGGCTGCAACATCCTCCGCACGCCGCACATCGCCAGGCAGGTCGTGCAGGTCTTCGAGCATCTCGGGCTCGACTTCGTCGCCGTCGGCGGCATCCAGTACTGCTGCGGCATCGCCTGGGAGGCGGGCAAGGACACCGAGAAGGGACAGGGGGTCTCGAAGCGGACGATCGGCCGCATGGAGTCCTACGGCCCCAGCCGCGTGATCATGTGGTGTCCCTCCTGCAACGTGCACTTCACGGACATCGTGATGGGCCGCGACCAGCAGACGCCGGACTTCGAGATCACCCACACGCCGAACTTCCTCGCCGGGCTGGCCAGCGGACCCGACGGCCTGCCGTGGCGGCAGGAGGTCAACGAGCGCGTCGTGCTGCATGCCCACGCAGGGCGCACCGATCATCCCGAGGGGCAACGACGGTCGCGGGAGGACCGCGAGGCGGTGCTCTCGCTGCTGGAGGCCGTTCCGGGGCTGGAGGTCCTCGACGTCCTGATCAGCGAGCCCGAGATGGACTACGACTGCGGTGGCGCCCAGCAGAAGCTCCCGCAGGAGGTGTTCCGTGGCCACCAGCGCGCGACGCTGGAGCGGGCCCTCGAGCTGGGCGCCGACAAGGTCGTGACGATCTCGCACGCCTGCCAGCGCGAGTGGTGCGGCGAGAACACCGGCCAGCTCGGCTTCCGGAACTACATCTCGATCGTCGCGGAGGCACTCGGACTGGCGGTCGCGCCGGACATCCTCTCGATGTTCAGGGACGGCCGGTCGACCGAGGAGATCATCGAGATGAGCCGCCCCGCCTGGGTGTCCCACGGCATGACCGAGGAGGAGGCCCGGGGGATGGTGGAGCGGTACGTCGAGTCGGGCGATCTGAGCGGCTTCAGCGCGGGGGTCCGTGGCGCGTGACGCATGACTTCGACGGGAAGGTCGCGATCGTCACCGGCGCCGCCGGCGGGATCGGCAGGGAGATCGTGCGCCTCTTGCACGAGCGCGGCGCGAGCATCGTCGTCGAGGACATCCAGCCCTCCGTCTCGGAGCTCGCGACGGACGACGGGCGGATCACGGCCGTCGTCGGCGACGTGTCGCAGGCGGCGACGGCCGACGCCGCGGTCGCGGCCGCGGTGGAGAACTTCGGCGGCCTGGACATCCTCGTCAACAACGCAGGGCGGTTCCTCGGGAAGGACATCCTCGAGACGACCGACGAGGAGTGGGACACCCTGATGACGGTGAACGTGCGCGGGATGTTCGTGCACGCGCGCGCCGCGCTGCCGCAGCTGTTCCGGCGCGAGAGCCCCGTCATCGTGAACATGGCCTCGATCTCCGGGCTCGTCGGCATCGCCCAGCAGGGCGCCTACTGCGTGACGAAGGGTGCGGTCGTGCAGCTCACGCGCCAGATGGCCGTGGAGTACGCGTCGCGTGGCGTGCGGGTCAACGCCGTCGCGCCCGGCGCGATCGAGACGACCTTCTTCCTGGGAGCGCTCCCGCCCGACCCGACGGAGGCCCTCGCCGAGATCGGGGCGTCGCATCCGCTCGGCCGCAACGGCCAGCCCGGCGAGGTCGCCGAGATGGTCGCGTTCGTGGCCAGCGATCGCACGAAGTACATGACGGGCTCGATCGTCTCGGTGGACGGGGGATACGCGGCGGCGTAGGCAGGTGGCGTTTGCCACGAGGAGCACACTCGTGGCATGGCCACCGATCCGTATCTCCTCGACAACCGGGAGCGCCAGGCGGCCGCGAGGTTCGACGCGCTCTCGGCGCTCTTCGACGAGGTGACGCGGCGGCACGTGCTCGCGCTCGGCATCCGGCCGGGGTGGCGCTGCTGGGAGGTCGGTGCCGGCGGCGCGTCCGTGCCGGCGTGGCTGGCGGAGCAGGCCGGGGCGGACGGGTTCGTCCTGGCGACCGACATCGATCCGTCGTGGGTCGACGGCGTCGCGCCGGCGGGGGTGGAGGTTCGCCGTCACGACGTCGCACAGGACGACCCGCCGGAGGGCGGCTTCGACCTCGTCCACGCGCGGCTGGTGCTCACGCACGTCCCCGACCGCGGCGAGGCGCTGCGACGGATGGCGGCGGCGCTGCGTCCCGGCGGCCACCTGCTGGTCGAGGACTTCGACATCGACCTGCAGCCGCTCGCGTGCCCGGACGGGACGGGACCCGAGCACGCTCGAGCAGAGCGCATCCGCGCGGGCTTCGTCGCGCTGCTCGTCGCCCGCGGCGTGGATCGCCGCTTCGCCCGGACGCTGCCCGCGTCGATGCGCGCCCTCGGGCTCACCGACGTGCGCGCCGACGCGTCCTTCCCGCTCGCCGACCCGGCGACGGCCGCGCTGGAGATCGCGAACGTCCAGCAGGTCCGCGACGGCCTCGTCGCGCAGGGCTACGCGACGGCCGAGGAGATCGACGCGCACATCGCCGCGCTCGGCGAGGCGCGGCTCGACCTCTGCGTGCCCCCGCTCGTGTCGGCGTCGGGCCGCCGGCCGTAGGACGTCAGCCGGCGAGGAGCACGGGCACGTCGCAGTGCTCGGCGACAGCACGGGCCAGGTGCGCGTCGCCCGTGAGCAGCGGCACGGGCTCGTCGGCCAGGGCCTCGGCCAGCGCGACGTAGCCGGCGTCGTAGGCCGAGAAGTTCTCGCGGAGCTGCCAGATACGCGGGACGAGGATGTCGTGGGGATACCGCTCGATCGGCAGGTCGAGCAGATCATCGATCGCCTCGCCGGCGCGTTCGGCGGTCGCCTCGCCGGAGGAGACGAGCCGCCGCAGCGCACTGAGGACCTCGACGTCGACGAGGTGCGGCGCGTGCAGGGCGAAGTCATGGCCGGCGAGGTGCTCGGCCACGACCGCGCCCGCGGGTCGCCCGAGCACGAGCTCGGTGACCGCGCTCGCGTCGACGACGAGCATCAGCGCCGGTCGCGTTCGGCGGCGATCAGCTCGGACGCGGGCGGTCCGCCGACGGGCGACGGCTCCGGATGCGCGTCATCACGTCCTCCGGCGACGGCTTGTCGGCAAGCCGGGGCAGGTCGCTGAGGATCAGGTCGGACAGCGTGCGTCCCTCACGCGCGGCGCGGACCTTCAGGGCCCGGTGCAGGTCGTCCGGGACGTTGCGGATCTGGATCATCTTCATGCGCGTCACATGTTGACATGTGGTCAGCATGCTCGTCCACGCCCTCACCCACAGAACTCCTCGATCACCTCATCGAGCATCGCCAGCGACGGTCGCCACTCGACCCGTCCACGAGCCGCGCGGAGCGCATCCGGGTCGAGCAGACCGATCTCTCGCGCGCGGGCGAAGGTCGCCCTGAGCTCGTCGGCCGTCATGACCTCGGCCAGGTCGATCAGCGTGCGCGACGGAGAGGTCGCTCGGATGCCGTCGACGGTCGTGACGTCGTCGGGATGCAGCGGCGGACCGCGATGGATCTCGACGCCGGGGATGGACGGCTCGGTGCCCGGCCGGTCAGCCGACCCCGGGACGTAGACGTGAATGGGTTCCATGCTCCGTCTAGGCGCGAGGAGCGAGGAGTTCGCCCCCCGGACGTCACCAGAGCCGAGCGGACGCGATCCGAGCTCCCTCCACGAGCGAGGCGAGCTTCAGCCACGCCGCGGCCGGGTTGCAGGAGTTGAAGCCGACGAACGTCGCGAACCCGCAGTCGGTGCCCGCGATCACGCGCTCGCGGCCGACGACCTCGGCGAAGCGCTCGATCCGCTGGGCGACGAGCTCGGGATGCTCGACGTGGTTGGTCTTCACGTCGATGACACCGACGATGAGGGCCTTGTCGTCGGGGAGCACGACGTCCTTCCACACCGCCCACTCGTGCTCGTGCTGGGGGTTGGCCGCCTCGACGTAGATGAACTTCGCGCGGGTCCGCAGGACGATGTCCACGATCTCGTGAAGCCCGTGGTCCTTGTGGTGCGGGCCCCGGTAGTTGCCCCAGCACACGTGGTAGCGCAGCTTCTCGGGCGGCACGTCGGCCAGCACGTCGTTGAGCACCTCGATCCCGGCCGCGAGATGGGCCGCGGGATCGGCGAGGTCGCTGCCCTCGACGGAGCAGTGCCACGCCATGGCGGCGTCGGGCGAGTCGAGCTGGAGGTCGAAGCCCGCGTCCACGATGGCGTGGTACTCGGGCGCGAGCGCCGCCGCGGCGGCCTCGATGTACTCCTGGTGGGTCGCGTAGTGGTGGTTGGGGAAGTTGAAGGCGACGTGCCCCGGCGTCACGGCCGGCACGAAGGCGCCGTCGTGCTTGCCGCCCAGCGCCGCGGAGAAGTCGTCGATCTCGCGGACCACCGCATCGGTGTCCCGCGCCTCGATCGGACCGTCGAGGATCGGCAGGCGCACGGGCTGGCCGCTGCCCATCGCCTCGGGGATGATCTCCGGGGCGTCGGCGAGGTCGGCCGCCATGAACTGCGCGTGGCCGGCGAAGCCCGACATCCGCTGCAGCACGTAGTTGGAGAAGCCGACCTTGCCCAGCTCGCCGTCGCTGATCTCGTCGATGCCGACCTCGCGCTGGCGCGCGACGACGTCCGCGACCGCCTCGCGCACGCGCGCGCGAAACACCTCCTCGTCGATCGGCTTCTCCTCGAGGACGTCGAAGAGCATCTGCGCGACGTCGTCGGGACGCGGCAGGCTGCCGGCGTGGGTGGTGAGGATGCGATCGGTGCTCAGGTTCATGCCTGCTCCTCCTCAGCGGACTGCGATCGGGTTCGCGGGCGCGCCGACCCCGCCCTTGACGGCCAACGGCGCCGCGACCAGCAGGAAGTCGTAGTTGCCATCGGCGGCGCAACGCTCGGCGAGGCCGTCCAGGTCGAACATCTCGCCCACGTAGAGGCCCAGATGCGGGATGACCACCTGGTGCCACGGCTGGAACGCGTCGGCGAACTCGTTGGGACGGACCTCGGCGCCCCACGTGTCGGTCGCGATCGCGGCGATCTCGCGGTCGTGGATCCAGTCGATCGTGCCGAACGAGACGCCCGGCGCGGACCCGCCCGCGTACATGCCCCACCCGTCCCGGCGACAGCGCGCGAGCTGACCGGTCCGGATGAGCACGATGTCCCCGCGCCCGACGACCGAGGACTCGCCCTGCGCGGCGATCGTCGCCTCGAGGTGCTCGACGGTGATCGCGAAGCCATCGGGCAGCTCGCCGTCGCCCACGGCGCGGGCGACGTCGAGGAGCACGCCGCGCGACGCGAACGCATGCGTGACGCGCTCGATGCCGGTGACCGTGTCGCCGGACGCGTCGACGACGCCGCTGGCCTCGCGGCCGTTCCACGCCGCGCCGTTGTCGAAGATGTGGCCGAGGCCGTCCCAGTGCGTCGCGCACTGCATCGGCATCATGATCACGTCGTCCGCCGCGCCGATCCCGTGCGGGAACCGCCCGCGCGTCGTGTCGTCGGTGAGCGTCATGGTGTGGACGGGGTTGAACCGCCCGAGGTCCCCGGTCTGCGGGCCCGACAGCCCGTACTCGATCGACAGCGAGATCGACTCGCCCGTCCGGATCGCCGACGCGGCCGAGCGGCGCTTGTCCCCGTCGATGAAGTTCAGCGTCCCGAGGACGTCGTCCTCGCCCCAGCGCCCCCAGTTGCTCACCCTCTGCTTCGCGACAGCGATGGCGTCCGCGGCGGACGTCGTGGTGGACACGCGAGTCACCCTCCTTCGTCGTGGGCCGCCCGCCGCGCGACGGCGGCCGGGTGCGTCGAGTCGGCGCCCATGTAGACGCCCCGGTCCCAGCGACGGCGCAGGGGATCGCGGACCGACACCTCGAGCGAGCCGATGCCGTCGATCGTCTGCACGACGCGCTCGCCGTCCTGCAGCGGCCCGAGACCCTCGTGGTTCGTGCCGCAGGCCATGAGGTCCCCGCTGCGCAGCGTCACGCGGGCCGTCGCCCACGCCACGAGCTCGGGGACGCGGTGCTCCATGTCGTCGGTGTTGTAGTCGTGCCGGAGCTGACCGTCGTTCCACATCCGGACGTGGAGGTCGTTGGGGTCGGCGATCTCGTCGGCGGTGACGATGCACGGCCCGATGGGGCAGAAGGTGTCGAAGGACTTGCCCAGCCAGCTGAACTCGCCCCAGCTCGTCCGCCCGTGGCCACGCGCGGAGACGTCGATGAGGCACGTGTAGCCGAAGACCACGTCCCGCCAGCGCTCGGCCGGCGTCGGCGTCGTCGGCCCGCGGAACACGAGGGCCAGCTCCGCCTCGTGCATGAAGATCCACGGGTCCTCGGTCATCGGGAGCTCGATCGTCTCGCCCGGGCCGATGACCGCGTCCGGGTTCTTGACGTACATGTGCAGCGGCCGCGGCTCGCGCTGGGCGTGCTCCCAGTAGTTCGCGATCGCGCACAGGATCGTCCGCGGCCGCGGGATCGGCGCGAGCAGCCGCACCGACCCCAGCGGGATCGGCGGACGCTCGGTGCACGCCAGCAGCTCCTCGCGCAGCCGCTCGAAGTCGTCGATGATCGCCGGGATGCTCTCGGCGAGGTGCGCGACCGAGACCACGCCGTCGCCGGCCAGGACGCCCGGCTGGGTCCGGCCCTCGTGCTCGAAGAGGACGAGCTTCACGCCGCGGCCTCGACGACGAGCCGCCCGCCGCCCGGGACGTCGAGCTCGACGCGGCTGCCGGCGGACGCCGGGACGACCGCCGCGTCGTGCGCGCCGCACGCGATGAGGTCACCGGTCCGCAGCGTCATGACGCTCGACAGGAAGGAGACGATGCTGCTCGATCGGCGGGCGACCGGGGTCGGCGGCGGTGACGGTCCCCGACGGCCCGGTGACCGCCAGCCCGAGCCCGGCGGGGACCTCGTCGGCGGTCACGATGGCCGGGCCGACCGCGAACGGCGTGTCCCACGACTTCCACCAGTCCTCGCCGCCGGTGAAGAAGGACCCGGGCCGCACGACGTCGACGAACCCCGTGAAGCCGAAGACGGCGTCGCGCCAGTCGCCGGGGGCGATGTCGCGCACCGGACCGCGCACGACGACGGCGAGCGCCGGGGCGTAGGAGAGCGACGACTCGCCCGCCGGGAGCCGGAGCGCCTCCCCGTCGCCCACGCCGCCGCCGGCGAACTTCAGATAGGCATACGGCGGTGCGGTCCCTTCCTCGAGCCCCGGCCGGTTGCGCATGACGCAGAGCACCTTGCCCGGCGAGGGGACGCTCGCGCGGAGCCGGACCTCCGTCACCGGACGCGTGGGGAGCGTGTCGATCGCGTCGCGGAGGTCCGCGAAGCCGTCGATGAGCGCCTCGAGCATCGCCTGCGACGTGTCGCCCGGCAGCAGGTCGGCGAGATCCACGACGTCGCCGCCGACGAGCGCGCCGACGCTCTCCCCGCGCTCGCTCTCGAACGTGACGACCCTCACCGCGGGCGAGCGTATCCCGAACAAAAGTTGGATGCAAATCGTCGGTTTGCATCCCGCATGGGTCTGTGATTGAGTCGTCAACGAGCTACGACATGACCAGGATCGATCTCCACGCCCACGTCGTCACGGACACCTACCGCGAGCTGCTCGTGACCCCGGACGGCTCCCGCCCGTTCGTCGTGCCCGCGCCGCTCGAGGCGCTCGAGGCCAACATGGCCCGCTACGCGATCGACGCGGCGGTGATCTCCCTCGGCCCGCCCGGCGCCTTCCTCGGCGACCAGGGCCGGGCGAACGAGATCGCGCGCGCGGGCAACGAGTCCATCGCGGCGATCGTGCAGGCGGCGCCCGCGCGGTTCGCCGGCCTCGCGCTGCTGCCGCTGCCCGACGTCGACGCCGCCGTCGCCGAGCTCGCGCACGCGCTCGACACCCTCGCGCTCGACGGGGTGATCCTCTACAGCAACACCGCGGGCGTCTATCTCGGAGACCCCGGCCTGGAGCCGCTCATGGCCGAGCTCGACCGCCGCGGGACGTACACGTTCGTGCACCCGGGGATGCCGCCGTACCGCGAGCCGCTCGGCGACCTGCATCCCCCGTGGCTGTACGAGTTCCCCTTCGAGACGACCCGCGCGATCACGAACCTCGTGTACTCGGGCACGTTCGAGCGCCATCCGAGCATCCGCTTCCAGTTCGCCCACCTCGGCGGCACGGCGCCGTTCCTCGCCGACCGGCTCGCCTCGCTCGCCCTCCGGGAGCCGGACAAGGCCGCGCAGGCGACGGCGGGCATCGCCGAGTACCTCCGGCGCCAGTACTACGACACGGGCCTGACGCAGTTCCTGCCCGCGCTCGAGGCGACGCGCGCGATCGCGCCGTTCGACCACATCGTGTTCGGGACCGACTGGCCCTACGCGGCGCTCCCCGAGACGGGCGACGACCCGTCGCCGGACTTCGCGTCGCTCTCGGCTGCCGAGCGCGCGGCACTCGACGCCGGCAACGCCGCCGCGCTCGTCCCGCGGCTGACCGGCGCCATGGGCTGACCGCGACGGGTAGCGTTGGGGACGAGGCCGATGGAGCTGAACAGCGGTCAGAGCTTCGTCGCCGTCCACGCCCGACTCCGGGCGGCGATCCTGTCCGGCGAGATCGCCGAGGGCGCGGTGACGTCGCAGGCGACGCTCGCCGAGCGATTCGGCGTCGGCCGGACCCCGCTGCGCGAGGCGCTGCGGATGCTGCAGCGCGAGGGGCTGGTCATCTCCCAGCCCAACCACCGGGTGCGCATCGCCGAGCTCTCCAGTGAGGACGCCGAGGAGCTCTACATCATGCGGATCGCGCTCGAGGCGGTCGCGATCCGGGTGACGGTCCCCGTCCTGACGAGCGCCGACCTCGCCGAGCTGGACGGCCTCATGGCGCAGATGGACCACTACATGAAGCTGCGCGACCACGTCGGGCACCGCGAGCCGCACCGGCAGTTCCACTACCGGCTCGTGTACGCCGCCGGACCTCGGGTGAGCGAGCGGATCGACGAGCTCTTCGACCACGCGGAGCGCTACCGCCGGCGGTTCGGCGCCGCGGACTCGTGGGAGGCGCGCCGCGCCGAGCACCGAGCGATCCTCGACGCCGTCGGCGAGGGCGACCGCGAGGCCGCAGCGGACCTCCTCGCCGACCACTACCTCCACACCGTCCGCCTGGTCTTCGGCGAGCTCGACCCCGACCACGATCTCGCGCGGCTGCGCGAGACCGTGGCGATCGTCGCTCCCGGCGCGGTCGATCACATCCGCTGACTCAGCCCCAGACGTCGTGGGCGACGTCGGCGATCAGCTTGAGCTTGCCGGCCTGGGCCTCGGCGGTCATCAGCCGCTGCTCGGCGGTCTCGCTCGCCGAGGCGAACCCGCACTGCGTCGCCAGGCCGAGGTTCTCCTTGGGATGGAACTGCGCCGCCTCGTCGATCCGGCGCTTGAGCTCGTCGGGGTCCTCGAGGGCTTCCCACTTCGACGACACCATGCCGAGGACGACGCCCTTGTCGTCGGGCAGGTGGCGCAGCGGCTCGAACGAGCCGGACCGCTCGTCGTCGTACTCCATGAGGAACACGTCGAAGTCGTCCGCGCGCTGGAAGACCTCGCGCGAGATGTCCTCGTAGCCGCCCCGGGCGATGTACGACTGCGTGCCGTTGCCCTTGCAGACGTGCAGGCCGAAGACGGAGCCCTCGGGCCGCGGCACGCTCCCGAGGCGCCCGAGCAGCTCGGCGCCCTCGGACTTGAAGCGCTCGGTGTCGATCCCGCGCTCCTCGTACTCCTCGCGGATCCGTTCGTCGGCGTAGACCTCGTTGAACTCCGGCGCGTCGACCTGCACGTAGGGACATCCGGCCGCGAAGAGCTCCTCGGCCCAGCCCCGCAGCAGCTCGGCGGCGTCGGCGAAGAGCTCGAACGGATCGGCGTACGCCTCCCGCGACAGCTCGTTGTTCCAGAAGGCGCCGACGAGCGTCGGGCTCGGCATCGTCACCTTCAGGGGCTTGTCGGTGCGGTCCTTCGCGGCGAGGTACTCGTCGAGCAGGGGGGACGAGTGGACCTTGAGCCGGCCGGTGACCGAGAACGGGATCTCGACCACCATCGCGACGTTGTCGTCGTTGCCGGACTCGTGGAACTGCACCGTGTAGGCCTGGACCGGGCTGAAGCCGTCCATCCCGGAGACGAACTGGTCGAAGAAGATGTCGCGCCGCATCTCGCCGTCGGTGACGACGTCGACCCCCGCCGTCTCCTGGATGCGCAGGGCCTCGTCGACGGCACGGTCCTCGATCGCCTTGTACTCGCCCGGGTCGAGCGTCCCGGCGCGCATGGACTGGCGCGCCTCGACGAGCCACGGCGGGCGCAGCATCGAGCCGATGACATCGGCGTGGTAGATCATTGGTCTCCCCTCTCGGTGCTCACGTGATCGGCTCCGGCTTCGCGGCACCCGGCGCCAGGTTCGCGGACCCGTCTCCGGGGTCCGCGACGCAGCGGTTGCGCATGATCCCGAGGCCGGTGATCTCCGCCTCCATCACGTCCCCCGGGCGCAGCCAGCGGTTGCCGTGGTGGCCGGCGTTCCCCCCGGGCGAGCCGGTCAGCAGGATGTCGCCGGGGCGCAGCTCGGTGACCGTCGAGGCGTACGCGACGAGGTCCTCGACGCCGTAGATGATGTCGTCGACGAGCTCGTCCTGCATGGCCTCGCCGTTGACCCTCAGCGTCAGCCGCAGCTGCCGGTAGTCCTCGACGAACTCGCGCGGCACGATGTACGGGCCGGTCGGGAAGAACCCGGGGCGGCCCTTGGACATGAGGAAGTCCGTCATCGAGAAGTTCGGGCGGAACATCAGGTCGCGCGTGCTGACGTCGTTGCTGATCGTGTAGCCCGCGACGTGCTCCATCGCGTCCTCGCGCGACACGCGGTGGGCGTGGCGCCCGATGACGATCGCCAGCTCGATCTCCCAGTCGTGCTGGGCGCCGGGACCCCACAGCACGACGTCGTCGCGCGCGCCCGACACCGAGCTCGACGGCGCCACGAAGACGAACGGCATCCCCGACTCGGCGCGGTGGTGGACGAACTCGGCCGCCTCCTGGCGCAGGACCTCGTCGGGGCGCGTCTCCTGCGGGTCGTTGCGCGCCATCGTGTAGACGATCTCGATGAGGTGCTTGCGGTAGTTGGCGCCGGCGCAGAGGAACTGCCCGAGCGGCTGCACCGGCGGGAGCGGATGGAGCGCGTCGAGCGCGACGGCGTCCTCGTGCGGCTCGCCCGCGAGCCCGCGCAGTCGCTCGAGCGACGCATCCCACGTCGCGAGCATCCCGGCCGTCGTGGCATCCGACCCGAAGTGCGGGCGAAGGTCGACGACGCGATCTCCCACGACGAGACCGGGGAACGCCTCCCCCGACCTACCTGCGAACGTGCCTAGTGCGAACACACGGGTCTCCTGGTCTGTCCCCACGCCGTGGTCGGCGCGCGCCAACTGTATCCAAACGGCGTCATTGACATGCAAGAAAGTCTCTGGACACGTCAGAGGGACGCAGAAGCGCTACCTTGCGCCCAACTTGGGGTTTGGATACATTGCGCCGCGAGAGGGTCGCGCGGAGAGATCGGAGAGAACTCATGCCGGAACGCCTGCTGACGTCGATCGCCCATGTCGAGCTGACGACGCCGGATCTCGAAGCGTCCGTGGTCTACGCGCGCGACATCCTGGGACTCGACGTCGTCGAGGAACAGGGCGAGTCGGTCTACCTGCGCTGCTGGGGCGACTACTACCGCTACAGCCTCGTCCTCACCGCGGCCTCCGAGCCCGGGCTCGGCCATGCCTCCTGGCGCGCGGAGGGCCCCGAGCAGATGGAGGAGGCGATCCGCCGGATCGAGGCTTCCGGGACGAAGGGCGAGTGGCTCGACGACCTCCGTCGGCCACGGCCGCGCCTACCGGTTCACCGGTCCCGCCGGTCACCAGCACGAGATCTTCTGGGACGTCGAGCGCGCGGTCGCGCCTCCCGGTGAGGAGTCGACGTACCCCGAGCGCCCGCAGCGCGCCCCGTCGCGCGGGATCGGCGTGCGGATCCTCGACCACGTGACGGTCACCGCGCCGGACGTCCAGGCCTTCGCGAACTGGACGCGCGACAGCTTCGGCTCGCGGATCATGGCGGCGGTCGAGCCGGCGCCGGGCGCACCGTGGGTCTTCTGCGTGACGACGAACAACGAGAAGGCGCACGACTGGGGCGTCATCCAGGACTTCGAGGGCAAGACCGGGCGCATGCATCACGTGGCGTGGTGGGTCGAGACCAACCACGACCTCACGCAGGGCGCGAAGTTCATCCTCGAGCACGGGCACGCCATCGACCAGGGCCCCGGCCAGCACGGCATCGGCGAGCAGAACTACCTGTACTTCCGCGACCCCGCGGGCCTGCGCTACGAGCTCAACTCCGGCGGCTACCGCAACTACGTGCCCGACTGGGAGACGATCATCTGGCGCCCGGAGCAGGGCTCGAACAACACGTTCCGCACCGAGATCGGGATGCCGGCGGTGAGCATGGTGAACATGCCGCCAGGCGTCGCCGGGACCGGCCAGGGCGTCATGGACACCTCGGGCGACTCGGCCGAGGCCGCGCTCGCGCGCTCCTGAGAGGACGACGATGAGCACGACCCAGGACGTGACGCTCGACGAGCTGATCGGCCGCGCCGAGGCGCTGCTGCCCACGATCGCCGACCGCGCGCTGCAGACCGAGCGCGACCGCAGGATCCCCCAGGAGACGCTGGACGAGATCGAGGGCGCCGGGCTCAACCGGATCCTCCACCCGGTCCGCTACGGCGGCTACGGGCTCGACTACGACGCGTTCTTCGAGATCTCCTGGCGCCTGTCGTCCGCATGCGGCTCGACGGGCTGGGTGTACTCGGTGGCGTCGGTGCACCACTGGCAGCTCGGTCTCGCGCCGGAGCAGGCGCAGGACGACTACTTCGCGGGCGGCGACGTCTGGTCGTGCTCGGCGTTCAACCCGCGTGGCGCGAAGCTCGAGCCGGCGGACGGCGGCTACCAGCTCGCCGGTCGCTGGCAGTACTCCAGCGGCTGCCTGCACGCCGACTGGGCGCTGCTCGGCGCGTTCATCCCCGAGTCCCCGGCACCGGTCCTGCTGCTCGTCCCGCGGACCGACTTCCGCGTCGAGGACACCTGGCACGTGTCGGGCCTGAAGGGCACGGGGAGCAACGACGTCGTCATCGACGACCCGGTCTTCGTGCCCGGCTACCGGATGGTCCCGTGGAGCGGCGTCAACCCCGAGGCGGTGGCCGCGCACGGCCGCGGCTCCTACGGCGCGCCCGTCCCGTCGCTCATCCCCTGGTCGCTCGTCACGCCGGTCATCGGCATGGCCCAGGGCATGCTCAACGCCTACGAGCAGCACACGCGGTCCAAGGTGAGCTCGTTCCTGGGCCAGGACGTCTCGAAGATGGTCGGCCCGCAGATGCGCGTCGCCGAGGCCGCCGCGGCGGTCGACACGGCGCGCAAGATCGCGCGGGCCAACATCCGCGAGGTCATCGAGCGCGGCGCGGCCGCCGACCCCTTCACCGACGAGGACCGCGTCCGGATGCGGCGCGACCACGCCTACGCGGCGAACCTCGCCTACGACGCGACGATGCTGCTGGCCCGTGCCGGCGGCGCATCGTCGCTGTTCGAGACCAGCCCCCTCCAGCGCTTCATGCGCGACACCCACGCCGGCTCGATGCAGATCGTCGCCAACTGGGACGAGCAGGCGGAGGCGTACGGGCGCGTCCGGATGGGGCTGGAGCCGAACAGCCAGATGTGGTGATGCGGATCGTCGACCTGTCGATCCCGCTCTCCGACGACGTCCCGGCCGATCCGCCGTACATGAAGCCGGCGATCGACTACGTCGATCACGACCTGGGGGCGGAGCAGATCGCGAACGCGTTCCCGGGACTGGAGCCCGGTCAGCTGCCCGAGGGCAAGGGCTGGGCGATGGAGCGCGTGGAGATCTCCACCCACAACGGGACGCACCTGGACGCGCCGTGGCACTACCACCCGACGATGGACGGTGGCGAGCGCGCGAGCACGATCGACGAGATCCCGCTCGACTGGTGCATGCGCCCCGGGCGTGCGCCTCGACTTCCGCGAGCTGCCCGACGGCTACGTCGCGACGCCGGACGACATCGACGGCGAGCTGGCACGCATCGGCCATGAGCTGCAGCCGCTGGACATCGTCGTCTGCGCGACGCGCGCTGGATCGCGCTTCGGCCAGGACGACTACATCCACAGCGGCTGCGGCTTCGGGCGCGACGCGACGCTGCACCTCGTCGAGCAGGGCGTGCGGATCGTCGGCACCGACGGCTGGAGCTGGGACGCGCCGTTCAGCCACACGCTGGAGCGCTTCCAGCGCGACGGCGACCCGTCGATCATCTGGGAGGGCCACAAGGCCGGGCGCGAGCGCGGCTACTGCCAGCTCGAGAAGCTCCACAACCTGGAGACGCTGCCGGACGACGGCTTCACGGTCGTCTGCTTCCCCGTGAAGATCGCGCGCGCCTCCGCCGGCTGGACGCGCGCCGTCGCGCTGGTGGACGCGTGACCCGCACCGCGCTGATCGTCGGCGCCGGCATCGCCGGCATGACCGCCGCGGGCGAGCTCGCGCGCGCGGGTATCGAGGTCGACCTCATCGAGCGCGAGCCCGAGCCGGTGTTCCGCGGGATCGGCATCCTGCTGCTCCCGCCCGCCGTGCGCTCGATGGAGATGCTCGGCCTGGCCGAGGCGTGCCTGGAGCGCGGGTTCCCGCAGGTCGACTCCGCGACCTTCCTCGCCGACGGGACGCTGCTCGCGCGCACGCCGATGGTCGGCCTCGCGGAGGGTGACCTCCCGCCGGCGATCGGCATCGCGCGGTCGGCGTTCGGGGACGTCCTGCGCGAGCGGGCCGAGGCGGGCGGGGTGCGGCTGCGCTGCGGGCTGACCATCGACGCGCTCGAGGAGTCCGGCGACGTCCGGTTCAGCGACGGCAGCAGCGGCCGCTACGACGTCGTCGTCGGCGCCGACGGGCTGCGCTCGAGCGTGCGGGCGGCGGTGTTCCCCGAGCAGCCCGAGCCGATGTTCATCGGCCAGAGCGTGTGGCGGGTGCTCGTCGGGACGCGCCCGGACGGAGGTCCATGGGCAGATGCTCTTCCTCGGCGCGCGGACCCGCGCGGGCTTCAACGCGATCCGCGAGGACGACATGTACCTCTACTGCGTGCACGAGACCGCCGAGGACGACGTCCCGCTCAGCCGCGCGGAGTCGCACGCGCGGCTCAGGGAGCTGCTCGAGCGAGTACGGCGGGCTCGTGGCCGAGGTCCGGGACCGCCTCACGCCGGACCGGCCGGTGCACTACGGCGCGCTCTACACGACCTTCGTCGAGGGCCCGTGGCACCGCGGCAACGTGGTCCTCATCGGCGACGCCGCGCACGCGACGCCGCCGCACCTGGCCAGCGGCGCCGGCATCGCGATCGAGGACGCGATCGTGCTCGCCCGGTGCCTGCGCGACTGCGACGACGGTCCCGCAGGCGTTCGAGACGTTCATGGACCGCCGCTACGAGCGCTGCCGGATGGTCATCGAGAACTCGCGCACGCTCGTCGCGCTGGGACCTCGATCCCGACGCGCCCGGCGGTCAGGCCGCCGCGCTCATGACCGACACCTGGGCGGCGCTGGCCCAGCCGATCTAGCCCGCTCGGGATCTTCGTCGCGTCCGGCCCCTTGAGGGCGAGCATCTCGCGCGCCTCGTCCGGCGTCGCGACCTCGAGCGACAGCTCGCCGAGGATGCGGATGATCTTCTCCACCTGCTCGGCGTTGCTCGCCGCGAGCTTCCCGCGCGACAGGTAGAGGCTGTCCTCCAGGCCGACGCGCACGTTGCCGCCCATGATGGCCCCGATGGTCACGAGGTTCGTCTGGTGGCGCCCGGCGCCGAGGACCGACCAGCGGAAGGCGTCGCCGAGCAGGCGCTCGGCCGTGTTCTTCATGTGCAGGAGGTTCTCGACGTCCGGGCCGATGCCGCCGAGGATCCCGAACACGAACTGCACGAACAGCGGCGGCTTCACGAGGCCGCGCTCGAGGAAGTGCGCGAGCGTGTAGAGCTGGCCGACGTCGTAGCACTCGAACTCGAAGCGGGTGCCCTGCTCGCTCATCGTCCCGACGATCGTCTCGATGTCCTTGAAGGTGTTGCGGAAGATGTAGTCCCGCGTCATCTCGAGGTACGTGCGGCTCCCAGTCGTTCTTGAACTCCTTGATCCCGGCGGCCATGCCGAAGATCGCGAAGTTCATGCTGCCCATGTTCAGGGAGCAGAGCTCGGGGGAGAACCGCCGCGCGGCGGCCGTGCGCTCGTCGAGCGACATGCCGTGCCCGCCGCCGGTCGTGATGTTGATGACGGCGTCGCAGCGCGAGCGGATCTCGGGCAGGAACTGCGCGAACACGTCGGGGTCCGGGGACGGGCGCCCGGTCTCCGGGTCGCGCGCGTGGAGATGCAGGATCGTCGCGCCGGCCTCCGCCGCGCCGATCGCCTGCTCGGCGATCTGACTCGGGGTCACGGGCAGGTGGTCGGACTGCGAGGGGACGTGGATCGACCCCGTGATGGCACAGCTCACGATCACCTTGCGTGTCGGCATGCTTCCCCTCCGGTGGCTCTCACGACCCGATGACGCCGAGGCCGTCGTCGACGCACCTCAGGCCCAGCAGCCCGGCAATCGTGCCACCGACGACCATCTCCACGTCGGCAGGCTCCAGCACGCGGCACCGCTCGACGAACCCCACCGGGTCCGTGTCGCCGACGGGCCAGTCGCTGCCCATCACCAGCCGGTCCGCACCCACGCGGGCCACGAGCGCCTCGAGCATCGCCGGCTCGTAGAGGCACGTGTCGTAGTGCAGGTCGCGCAGGTACTCGCTCGGGCGGCGCGAGATGTTCACCGCGCTGTGCGGGTGCGCCTTGACGTTGCGATCCAGGCGCCCGAAGTAGTGCGGCAGGTAGCCGCCGCCGTGCGCGACGACGATCTTGAGGCCGGGCCGCTGCTCGAGGACGCCCTCGTAGATGAGCGAGGCGATGAACTTGGCCTCCTCGATCGGCTGGCCGACCGAGTTCCACATCGAGTACTGCTGGAACCAGAGGTCCCGGGTGCCGTCGGGGTGCATGAACGCGACGAGGTCGCGCTCGGCGACGGCGTCCCAGACCCAGTGGTAGGAGGGATCGCTCAGGTAGGTCCCGTGGACGGCGGCCGGGAGCTGCAGGACGCGCATCCCGAGCTCGCCGGTGCAGCGGTCGAGCTCGCGCACGCTGGCGTCGTGGCTCTGCAGCGGGAGGGTGAAGCTGCCCACGATCCGCGTGGGGTGCTCGGACACCCAGCGCGCGATCTCGTCGTTGACGCGGCGGTTGAGCTCGTCCTCGACGGCGGGCTCGGCCCACGACGTGCCCTGCATGACCGTCATGTTCGACACGACCTCGGCGTCGAGGCCGAGCCGGTCGAGCATCTCGATGTGCGTCGCCGGGTCGAACCCGGCGCGCTCGGCCATCTCCTGTGCGCTGCCGGGCGCCGCGGGCGGCATCTTCCGGGCGCCGAAGGCCGTCACCACGCTGTGTGGGACGCCGGCGGCGGCCGCCTCGCGCTCCATCATGTGCGCGTGCACGTCGATCCGTGGGGTGCGCTGTGTCATACCCGGTCTCGGAGTCGTGTCTCGCGGCCGTAGGCCAGGGCCGCGACGAGGATGATGACCCCGAAGAGGATCTGCTGGACGGCGAGGCTGTAGCCCTTGGCCAGCAGGACGGTGTTGATGACGGTGAGCATGATCGCGCCGATGACCGTGCGCCAGTAGTCGCCCCGGGCACCGACGATCGACGTGCCGCCGACGATCACCGCGGTGAGGCTCGTGAACAGGTACGGCGTGCCGATGCCCGTGTCGCCCGAGCCGCTGAACCCGGTCAGCAGGACGCCGGTGACGGCTGCGCCGACCGCGCTGAGCGCGAACGCCGCGATGACCACGCTGCGGGTCCGGACCAGCGCGAGCTCGGCCGCGCGCGGGTTCGCGCCGGTGAGGTACACGCGACGACCGGCGACGGTGCGTCGCAGGATCACTCCGGCGATGATCGCGATGACCAGCCAGAGGACGATGAGCGGCGGCACGGAGACGCCGACGGTCTTCGTGATGACGGTCGCGAAGCGCGTCAGCCACTCCGGCGCGACTCCCGTGATCCCGCCGCGCGCCATGACGTCGATGGCGCCGAGGAGCACGAAGCCCATCCCCAGGGTCACGACGATCGACTGGACGCGGAAGTGGTGGACGATGAGCCCGCTCAGCCCGCCCATCACGATCGCCGCCGCGAGGATGACGGCCAACGCCGGGACGAACCCCCATCCGTTCTGTCCCACGAGGATCGCGGTCGCGACGTTGCCCAGCCCGATGAAGCCGGGCACGGAGAGGTCCAGGTGTCCGAGGAGGACGAGGATCGTCTGCCCCAGCGCGGCGATCCCCAGGAACGCCGACAGCAGCAGCATCGACTTGATGCTCGTCGCGGAGCTGAAGCCGTCCAGCGTGACCGCGCCGTAGATGAAGATCGCGGCCAGGATCGCGAACTGCACGATCGGCGTGTCCCGGGCCAGGCGGAGCGCAGTCTCACGCGCGCGCGAGGGCGCGCGGTCCTCGGGGGTGCCGGCGACGACGCTCATCGTGCCGGACCCACCAGTCGCCGCGGCCGCAGCTGCGAGCCGAGGATGACCGCGCCGATGAGCACGCAGCCGTAGACGACGTCGAGCCACTGCGCGGAGATCTCCAGGCCCGAGAGCAGGTTCTGGATGAGGAAGATGCACGTCGCGCCGAGCAGCGCGCCGACGAGCCCGCCGCGGCCGCCGCCCACCGGGGTCCCGCCGAGCGACACGGCGGCGATCGCGATGAGCGTGTACTGCAGCCCGAGCGAGGAGTCGGCCGAGCGCACGAGCCCGGTGAGCGCGAGGCCGGCGATCACGGCGAACATCCCGCCGAGCGCGTAGGCGAGGATCCGCACGTGGGCGACGTTGATCCCGGCGGCGAACGCGGTCGGCGCGTCGCCCCCGACCGAGAACATGGCCTTCACGAACGGTGTCCGCCGCAGCGCGAACCAGACGATGAGCGGCACCGCCATCGTGAAGAGGGCGCCGGGGATCGGGCCGACCTTCGCGCCGAGGTGCTCGGTCCAGTTCCCCGGTGCCTGCTCGGGGATGAGCAGGATCTCCTGCGCGATGCCCGTGAGCACGAACAGCCCGCACAGGCCGACGATGATCGCCGGCAGCCGGACGTAGGCGATGAGCGCGCCGCTGATCGCGCCGACCAGGGCGCCCATGAGGAGCAGGATCGGGACCGCCACCGCGCCGCCGAGGCCGGCGGGGATCAGGACCGCGACCAGCATCACGTTCGTCAGGCTCAGCAGCGGCCCGACCGACAGGTCCAGTCCGCCGGTCACGACCGACGGCGCCGTCGCCATCGCGATGATCGCGAACGGCGCCAGGTCGGCGAGCGTCTCGGGCAGGGCGGAGCCGGACACGAAGCTCGCCTGGACGATGAGGTTCGCGATGAACAGGACGACCGCGAGGATCAAGGCGAACATGAACGACCGCGTCTGCAGCAGCGCGAGCACCCGGTCACCCATGGCGATCACGCTCCCGGCCGAAGAAGCTCGCCACGAGCCCCTCGCGTGACAGCTCGTGCCCGTCGAACTGGGCGAAGACGGAGCCCTCGCGGAAGACGAGCACGCGGTCCATCAGCTCGATGAGCTCGTCGACCTCGGTGGACAGCATGACCACCGCGACGCCCTCCGCCGCGAGCCCGGTGAGCAGGCGGTAGAGGTCGCGCTTGGCGTTGAGGTCGACGCCGCGCGTCGGGTCGTTGAGGAGCAGGACCGCGGGCTCCGCCGCCAGCCAGCGCGCCATGACGATCTTCTGCTGGTTGCCGCCGCTCAGCGTCGTGATCGGCATCCCGGCGGAGCCGAGCGTGATCGCCAGTTGCTCCTTGAACCGCGCGAGGCGGCCGTCGGTGCGCGTGCGGGACAGCAGCCCGGCGCGCTGGTCGGCGCCGAGCGTCGCGGCGGCGAAGTTCTCGCGGATGGAGAGGGTGGGGAAGAGGGACTCCGAGCGACGGTCGCGCGGCACGTAGACGACGCCGAGGTCGGCCGCCTGCGCGGGCGAGCCGATGGGCGTCGAGCCTCCTTCGGCGTGGCGAAGCACCTCGCCCTCCGCCCCGCCGCTCCACAGCGCACGCAGGAACGCGTCCTGTCCGTGACCCTCCAGGCCGGCCAGCCCGACGAGCTCTCCGGCCTCCAGCGTGAACTCGATCGGGTTCGCGCCCGGCCGCAGCGTGATCCCTGCCTCGAGCACCGGCCGGCTGTGCGCGCGGGCGGCTTCCGTGCGCTCGTCCTCGACGCCGGCCGTCAGGTGGTCGGCGCCGCTCATGAGCCGGACGAGCTCCTGCGCGGTCGTCTCCGTGCGCGCGACCGTCGCGACGGACCGGCCCGACCGCAGCACCGTGATGCGGTCGGCGATCTCCTCGATCTCGTCCATGCGGTGGGAGATGAAGATGACGGTCCCGGCCTGCGCGGTCAGTCGGCGCACGATGGCGAACAGCCGGTCGCGCGTCGCGACGTCCAGCGCCGACGTGGACTCGTCGAGGATGAGGATCCGCGGGTCGCGCACGAGCGCGCGCGCGATGCCGCAGACCTGCCGCATGCTGAGCGGCAGCGTCTCGACCGGCGCGTCGAGCGGCGGCGCCTCGCCGGTCAGCTCGGTGAGCACGGCGGCGGCGCGCTCGCGCTTGACGTCCTCGGCCACCTTGCGGCGGAAGAGCCCGTCGACGCCCATCCAGACGTTCTCGAGCACGGTCTGCGGACCGACGACGAGCACCTCCTGGAACACCGGCACCACGCCGGCGTCCAGCGTCGCTCGCGGTGACTTCACGTGATCCAGGCGCCGGCCCGCGATCTCCATCGTTCCGCTGTCGGGGCGCTGCACGCCGGCCAGGATCTTGACCAGCGTGCTCTTGCCCGAGCCGTTCTCCCCGACGACGGCGTGGACGTCCCCTGCGCGTGCCTCGAACGTGCACTCGCGCAGCGCCTGCGTGCGTCCGAACGCCTTCGCGAGGCCGTCCACCGCGAGGACGACCTCGCCCGCGCCGGCCGCGAGCGCGGCCGGCACGGATGGATCCTCCGAGGTCGCCATCACGCGGTGACCGTCCCTCGGATCAGCTCGCCGGCTTGCTGAAGAACTGGTCGAGGTAGTCCTCGGGGAGGAGCGCCCCGTCCGGCCCCGGCGCGTAGGCGATCGGCGTCGTGAGCTTCCAGCTCGGATCGACCCACTCGCTGAGGTTGTCGTTGGTGATCATGAGGGGCTCCTGCAGGATGTCGGTCACCTTCACCCCGCGCCCGTCGAACAGCCCCAGCGCGATGTTCCACATCCCGTCGGCGAGCTGAGCAGGCGCGATGCCGAGGGCCACGCCCTCGTAGTCGTCCTTGTTCTCGTTCCAGTACGCGAGCGCTCCCGGCGTGGCGCCGGAGTCGGCGATCGGCGGGACCTTGCGGCCCGTCTGCTGGAAGGCCTGGATGATGCCGGTCGCCATGCCGCCGGTCTGGACCGCGCCGTCGACCGCGCCCGGGTGCGACGACAGGAACTGCAGCGTCTGCGCCTTGCCCACGGCGGGCTGGAACTGACCGACCGGCTTGCCGACGACCTTGACGCCCTCGCACTCCGCGAACACCTTGTCGGCGCCCTTGAGCACGTCGTCGCTGGCCGGGACGCCGGGGATGCCCTGCATCTCGAGCACGTTGCCCTTGTCGCCCATGATCCGGACGAGGCCCGAGCCGAGCGACGCCCCGTTGAGGATCACGTTGCCCTCCACGCCGATGACGTACTCGTTGGCCGACGCGTTGAGCGGGGTGATGATCGGGATGCCCGCCTTGCCCGCGGCCTCGAGCACCGGGGCGTCGGCCGCCGGCGAGAGCGGCAGGACGATGAGCAGGTCGTACTTCTCGCGGACCGCCTGGCGGATCTGCTGGATCTGCGTCTGGACGTTGTTGTTGGAGTCCTGCGTCGTGACCTTGGTGATCACGTCGGAGTCGGCCTTGAGCTTGTCGAACTCCTTCTGCAGGTCCTGGATGAAGGGCGTGCTGATGTTGCCCGGCGAGAAGTAGATCTTGTAGGGCCCGCTCCCGGAGGGCTTCCAGTCGGCCCAGGCGCTCTTGCCCACGGCCTCCGGGAAGAGGTTGTAGGCCGCCTGGACGTCCTTCGGCAGCGCCGCGAGCACCCCGTCGGGGTCGTCGGGCATCTGCTGCGGGATGCTGCCGCAGCCGGTTGTCGGCGCGGCCGTGCCGGCCTCGCTGGACGACGTGCTCGTCGCGGCGCCGCCCGAACTGCCGGAGTCAGCTCCCCGAGTCGTCGTCCGAGCTTCCACAGGCCACGAAGGCCATGGAGGCGACCAGCATCACCAGCAGGGCGATGGCCCTTGTCAGTCTCATCTCTCCCCCTCCTCAGCAGCCAGGTGCCACCGCCGCTCCGCGCTCGGAGGCCCAGATACGGTGCACTTGGCATCAATGTATCCACATGCCTAAGATCACGTCAAGACGCTGATGGGACCCAAAGTGGTGTCTGGGCTCCGAATATCGCCGTGGTCTAGGAGCTGGGAGTCACGGGTTCCGGGAGGGGTGAGGGCTATGCTTCACGCGGTGAACGAGCCTGGATTTGCGAGGTAACCGGGATGCCGGTCACCGTCGCCCTCATCCGAGACAGGCTCCGAGACGCGATCCTCATGGGCGAGCTGTCGCCCGGTGAGCGGGCGACGCAGGTGAGCCTCGCCGACAGGTTCGGCGTCAGCAGGACACCCATGCGCGAGGCGCTGCGGATGCTCGAGCTCGAGGGATTGGTGCTGCGCGAGAGCAACGGCCGCTTCCGCATCAGCCCGCTGTCCGGGCCGCAGATCGAGGATCTCGCCGTGATGCGGATCAACCTCGAGGTCGTCGCCATCAACCTGACCGTGCCCCGGTTCGGCAACGCCGACCACGCGAAGCTCGAGGGCTGGCTCGCGCAGATCGAGCGCTACGCGATGTTGGACGACTGGGTCGGCATCGAGGTGCCGCACCGCGAGTTCCACCGGATGCTCGTCAGCGGCGCCGGCGACCGGATCACGGCGCTGCTCGGGACGCTCTGGGATCACGCTTCGCGGTACCGCACCCTGGCGTTCCAGGCGCTGCGGGGGAACTTCGCGCCGTGGGAGACGAGCCGCGCGGAGCACCGGGCGATCGTCGACGCGTTCGAGGCGTACGACGCGCCGACCGCCGCGAGCTGGGCGGCGACCCAGATCGCGCGGACCGCGATCGTCGTCGCGCGCGAGATCGATCCCGACCATCCCGCCACGCGCGTCCACAGCGTGTTGGAGCGGCACACGGGCCGCGCGACGCTGCCCGAGGAGCCGGTTGGTGAGCATGGTCTCGCTCAGCGTTGATGGCGACGGCGACGGGCGGGGCCGCGGCGCGGTCACGTCGCTGCGCGACCGCCTGCGGACGGCGATCGTCACGGGCGAGATCCCGGCGAGCGCGTCGCGGACGCAGTCTCAGCTCGCCGCTTCGTTGGGCGTGAGTCGGACGCCGCTGCGCGAGGCGCTGCGGATGCTCGAGCTGGAGCACCTGATCATCCGCGAGCCGAACGGTCGCTTCCGGGCCGCTGATCTCACGGCCGACGAGATCGAGCAGCTGGGCGTCATGCGCGTGACGTTGGAGGCGGCGGCGGTGCGGCTGACCGTGCCGGAGTTGACGCGTGGACGACCACGCCGTGCTGGAGGGACTACACGCGGAGTCGCAGCTGCTGGCCGAGATCGGCGAGTGGCACGACTTCGACCGCGCGCACCGGAAGTTCCACATGCTGCTTGACGGGCTCGGCCGGCGCGATGCATGCGGAGCAGCTGGGGCGGCTGTGGGAGCAGGAGACGCGGTACCGGCGGGCCTTTGAGCATCTCGCTGATGCGGATGGGCGGGATGCGGTGAGCCAGGCGGAGCATCGGCGGATTCTTGGATGCTGCTGAGGCTCGGGATGCTGAGGCGGCGGCGCGGTTGATGGCGGCGCATCATGCCCGGGCGGTGCGGGCTATTGGGGGGAGTCTTGATCCCTCGTATGCGATGGAGCGGTTGGAGGTGGCTGTGGAGATTGAGGAGGGTCGGCGGGGGGTTGGGGGCTGACGGGCGGGGCTAGGCGGACCGGCGCCGTCGCGCACCTGAGCGCCGCCCAAGCTCGACCGACAGGCTGGGCGACCGAGGCTGCCAGGATCTGGATTGCGGTTGAAATGCGAGACGCCACACTCGCTGATGTAGATCCAGACTGACGCTTACCTCCGCCCGATCAGGCAACGTGTCGCACGCCGTGCGACCCGGACCCAGAGACAACCTGGTTACTCAGATGCTCGCGACTCAGCTCGCGAACGTCGATCCGTCACTGGTTTCTGGTTCCTCACTTGATCCGGTCGAGGGTCCGACTCGGCTCTCTCGTCATCTAGGGGCCGTCATTGAGCGCGCGCTTCGAGAGCTCCATGACGATCCGGATGCGCAGGCCGCTCTGGTAAACAGCGTGATCGCCGCAAGCGCAGCGATCCCAGACCGAGAGGCAGAACAACTCGCTGCTCCGCCTCGGGTACTGGATGGCATCAAGCGCGCCCCGCAGCGACTCGGTGACACGCCGTATGCAGTTCCCGCACCGACGGTGCCCCTCTCGACGAGCGACCTTCTCGCCAACGCCGAAGGTCAACCAAACATCGGAAGCGAGCTGCGTCTCGAGCTCGAGTCCGCGGACAGCGTCGACCTTCTGTGCGCGTTCGTCATCTGGAGCGGCGTCGTCCGGCTGCGGGAGCCGATCGCCGGCGTGATCGGCGGGGCGGCCGGGTGCGCGTCATCACGACGACGTACATGGGCGCGACGCAGCGCCGGGCAGTCGACGAGCTCGTCGGGTTCGGCGCTGAGGTCCGCGTCGCGTTCGACGCGCGCATGACCAAGCTGCACGCGAAGGCGTGGCTGCTCGAGCGCGACTCCGGGCTGACGCACGGCCTTCATCGGCTCGTCGAACTGTCGCACACCGCGCTCTTCGACGGGCTCGAATGGAACGTGCGGCTTTCGTCGGTGGACGCCCAGTCATGTGATCGAGCGGGTCCGCACGATGTTCGAGAGCTACTGGGCGTCTGAGCACTTCGAGCCGTACGACCCGGCGACGGCGGCGAGCGGCTCGAGCGCGCGCTGGGTGCCCATCGGACCGCGACGCGGGCGCTCAGCGTCTCGTTCATCGGGCTCGACGTTCACCCGTATCCGCATCAGCAGCGGATGCTCGAACGCCTGATGGTCGAGCGCGAGCGCCACGAGCGCCATCGGAACCTCGTGGTTGCGGCGACTGGGACCGGCAAGACGGTGGTTGCCGCCCTCGACTACCGACAGCTGCGGCAGCGCGCGGCCGCGATCTCTCGCTGCTGTTCGTCGCCCACCGCGAGCGGATTCTCGAGCAGAGTCGTGCGACGTTCCGAGCCGTTCTGCGCGACGGATCGTTCGGCGAGATCCACGGCGGCGGCCGCAGTCGCGGCGGGGCGGCACGTGTTCGCGATGATCCAGTCGGTCTCCGACGAGGATCTGCGTCGGCTCGCGCCGCAGCGAGTTCGACGTCGTCATCGTCGACGAGTTCCACCACGCGGCGGCGCCGAGCTACCGGCGCCTGCTCGACGCCTCGATCCGGCGGAGTCGCTCGGGCTGACGGCCACGCCCGAGCGCATGGACGCGCAGAACGTCACCGAGTTCTTCGGCGGTCGCATCGCCGTCGAGCTGCGTCTGTGGGAGGCGATCGACGAGGGCTTCCTCGTCCCGTTCCAGTACTTCGGCGTCGCCGACGGGACCGATCTCTCGGGGCTGCGCTGGCAGCGCGGCGGATACGCGCGTGAGGAGCTCGACGACGTCATCACCGGCGACGACGCGCGCGTCGCCAAGCTGCTGGAGGCGATCCGGCGCGTATCGCTGAGCCAGGCCGAATGCGGGCGCTCGGCTTCTGCGTTTCGGTGGCACACGCGGAGTACATGGCCGCACGTTCACCGCGGCGGCCTCGCTCGGTCGCGCTCTCCGGCGAGACGCCCGAGGCCGAGCGCAACGATGCGCTGCGCCGGCTCGAGTCGGGAGAGCTGCGGGCGATCTTCTCGGTCGACGTTCTCGGCGAGGGCGTCGACGTCCCGAGCGTCGACACGGTGCTGCTGCTCCGTCCCACCGACAGCGCGACGGTCTTCACCCAGCAGCTCGGACGTGGCCTGCGCCGGGCCGACGGCAAGCCGTACCTGACGGTGATCGACCTGATCGGGCAGCAGCACCGTCAGTTCCGCTTCGACCGGCGGCTCGGCGCGCTCGTCGATCGCCGGCGCGGGCCGCTTGCGCGGCAGATCGAGGACGGGCTTCCCGTTCCTTCCCTCCGGTGTCACGTCGAGCTCGACCGACAGAGCGAGGAGATCGTGCTCGGCAACCTCCGTGATGCAGCGCGACTCACCAGTGGCGAACGATGGTCGACGATCTGCGTGGGCTGCCGGACGCGACGCTCGCGGCAGTACTTGGCGCAGACCGATCCGATCCCGTCGGACGTCTACCGACGTCAGGACTACAGCTGGACGCGCCTGCGCCGCGAGCCGGCCGGATCGTTCCGGCCACCCGGCGCGTGACGAGGAGCGCGACCTGCTGCGCGCGGTGCGGCGGATGCAGCACATCGACGACCCGGAACGAGTCGCGGTGTACCGCGAGCTCCTCGCCGACGAGCCAGCCGCCGCGCGATCGCGAGCTCGACGAGCGCCAGCGCCGATGCTGCTGATGCTCCACTACGACCTCTGGGGCACGCGCCGCACATTCCCCGATCTCGACGCGTCACTCGGCGCCTTCTGGCGCACGAGCCGTCCGAGAGGAGATAGACGAGCTCCTCGGCGTCCTGGACGAGCGCAGCGCACGCTCGACACGCCCGTCGAACCTCGCGCCCGAGATTCCGCTTCACGTCCACGCGCGCTACACCCGCGACGAGATCCTCGGCGCCTACGGCGAGGGCTCGCCGGCGAAGCCGCCGCAGTTCCGCGAGGGCGTGCGCCACATCGCGTCGGCCGCGACGGACCTGCTCCTTGTGACGCTCAAGAAGGCCGAGCGCGACTACTCGCCGACGACGCTGTATCGCGACTACGCATCGCAGCCGAACTCTTCCACTGGGAATCGCAATCGACGCAGAGCGCGGCTCACCGACAATCCAGCGCTACGAGCAACACATCGCGCGCGACCACACATCGTGCTGTTCGTCCGCGAGCGGAAGACGCTCGAGAACGGCATCGGCTCGCCGTACGTGTGCCTCGGGCCTGCTCGATACGTCGCTTCAACCGGGACCGCCCGTGTCTCTTCACGTGGGAACTCGAGACGCCGATGCCCGAGGAGCTGTTCGAGTCAGCCCGTACTGTCTCAGCGGCTTGAGGTCGCGCCCTGCCTGGCGGCGCCCCGCACCAAAAGGGGCGCCCCCGGCCCAATCGCTAGCGGGCGGGCATCCGGTCCCGCCCAGCTGTGCCCGTGCTGCCGACCGCCGTGGCGCCCATGGCGGTTCTGCCCGATCATCGGCCCCGGCTGATACGCGACGAACGCCGAGTCGCCGAGCCCGAGCCCAGCGGCGCTGGCGTTCAACGCCTCCGGCGTCGCCAGCGATCCCCACTGCCCGCTCTCGACGCGCTGCTGCAGGGCAAGCACGCCGGCCACCAGCTCGGCCGGCGTGAAGTTGCAGTGGATCGCCCGCGAGACGTAGGACTGGCGAAGCAGGTCGCCGGCGCCGGCCCGGGCCACCTTGCGCCCGTACTGGTTCTCGCCCGTCACCGGGACGAGGTTGTCGCCGATCGTGTGCATCGTCAGCGTCGGGACCTGCAGGCGCCCGGTCGGATCCGAGTAGCGCCTCGACCAGGCCACCGCGGCCGGGTCGGCCGTGATGTCGGCGTCCTTCGTCAGCGTGGCCAGGTCGGCGGCCAGGTCCAGCCCGGCCTTGGCGTAGAGCGCCTTGACCGTGGACAGGTAGGGCGAGCGGCGCAGCTCACGGGCGAAGTCCACGCCCTTCGTCCACGAGGAGTTGCCGCCCGCGGCGAGCTCGATCTGCTGCCGGCCGGTGACCGTGAACGGGATGATGGGGAACGCCGGGAAGCCGAACTCGGCGCCGTACTGCCCGGCCTCGACGGCGTCGGGGTCGGCCGGGTCGGGCGGCGCCGGAGCCGTCGGCGCCCAGGAGGTGGTGTTCAGGAACGCCATCGCCAGCGCGAGGCGCGCGCGCCCTTCCGCAGTCGTCTGCGCCTGCACGCCGATCGCCTGCAGCTGGTCGGCCGCGGCGGCGGCCTCGGCCTGGTCGGCGTAGCGGACGAGCTTGATGGACTGGTCGGGCGCGAGCAGCCGGCTCATCGCGTACTCGCCGTCGAGCTGGTAGTTCGACAGGTTGGTTCCGCCGTAGACGATGCCGCACGTGCTCAGGGCGCCGTCGATGCGCCCGTTGCCCTGCTCGGCCTCGAGCGAGCTGACCAGGCCGCCCATCGACGTGCCGACCGCGAGGACGTGGTCGGGCTTGCGCGGCAGGATCGTCTTCTCGACCTGTGCGAGCGTCTCGAACTGCTCGTCGACCGCCGTCCCGAGCACCCACAGCGAGCCGCTGGGCGGTCCCAGGCCGGACCCGGCAAGCGCATAGCCGCGCGCGAGCAGGGCGGCCTTCGTGTCGTCGTCGGGCGCGTTCGATGGGTCGGTGGTGCCGTAGCCGTGGCTGTACAGCAGCAGCGTGCCGTTCCAGTTCGCGGGCAGGTCGGCGACCCACGAACCGCCGTCGCTCGTGCTGCCCGTGTAGTTGCCAGGAGGCGCGGCGTGGGCGGATGCGGCGCCCAGCAGCAGGGACCCGGTGGCGGCGAGCGCGGCCGCGACCGTCAAGGCGCGGCGACGCAGGGACGCAATCCAACCCATGACCTCTCCTCTCGTCGGCGCCCTCCCGCAGGGCGCAGAGCAAGTTCGGACGCCTTATACCACCAGGGGACCGGCGGTCGAAGCTAGCCGCGCCGTGCGAGCACCGCGGCGGCGGCGAGCGCCGCGACTCCCCACACCCCAAGCGCCACGAGCTGCCCGCTGAACTGGTGCTCACCCAGCCAGGGATCGGTGATCGCGAGGATCGGCGACGGCAGCGCCGACGCGATGTCGCCCATCGGCCCCGTCATGACACCCCGCGGCGGCCCACCGCCCCCGAGCAGGTAGAGCGGGAAGAACGCCAGCAGCCCCACGGCCTGCGCCGCGCGCGCCGACGGCACGGCAAGCCCGACGACGACACCCAGCAGCAGCAGGCACACGACGCCGACCACAGCGCCAACCACCGTCTGCCACCCGTAGACCACCGACGGGATGCCGTACGTGAACGACGCCAGCGCCAGCACGAGCACCGCGCCGACCACGACGAGCCCGAGCGTGACCAGAGCCTGCGCCGCCACGACCCGCCACGCCGGCACCCCGAACGCCTCGAAGCGCCGCAGCACCCCGCGCTCCCGATACGACGCCAGCGACACCGGCAGCCCCACCAGACACAGAGCGATGACCGGCACGCCCAGCGACGCGACGACGTAGTAGTCGTCCGGCCGCACGTTCCCGAACCCGTCGTCGGGCTGATCGCCGAACACCCCGGCGAGCACGACCATGCAGAACACCGGGAAGACGAACGCGAAGACCAGCACGGTCCAGTCCCGCGCCAGCAGTCGAGCCTCGACAAGAGCAAGCCGGCTCATCACAGACCTCCATCCAGCATCGCCACGACCGAGTCCTCCAGCGTCGGCCGGATCACCGTGAAGTCGTCCGCACAGACGTCACGTCGCGCGAGCTCCGCCGCGACCAGCACGACCGACCGCGGCTCCCCGCTCACACAAGCGACGCGCCCGTCGAAGCGCACCTCGACCACGCCCGGCACCCGCTCGAGCCCATCCAATGCAGAGGCGGACGAGGACGAGAACCGCATCGCCACCGGCCCGCCGAACCCGACCAACTCGGACGGCGCGCCCCACGCCACCACGACCCCGTCGCTCATCACGGCAACGCGGTCGCAGAGCCGCTCCGCCTCGTCCATGTCATGGGTGACGAGCACGACCGTCGCGCCCTGATCGCGGGCCTGCTCGACGAGCGCCCACGTGTCGCGACGCGCGGCCGGATCGAGTCCCTGCGTCAGCTCGTCGAGGAACACCAGGCGAGGCCGGTTGACCAGCGCCAGCGCCAGGAACAGCCGCTGCCGCTGCCCGCCGCTCAACGTCCCGAACGCCTGCCGCAGCATCCCGTCGAGGCCCCACACGGAAGCCAACGAACGCCAGTCGACCACGTCGCCGGCGAGCCCCGCGAACAGCTGCAGCGCCTCGCCGACCCGCAGCCGGTCCGGCAGCGCCGACGTCTGCAGCTGCGCGCCGATCAGCGGCCGGAGCGGCCCCCGATCGACAGCAGGGTCGAACCCCAGCACCCGCACCGTCCCGGAGTCAGAGGAGCGCAGCCCCTGCACCACCTCGACCGTCGTCGTCTTGCCCGCACCGTTGCGCCCGGCGATCCCGAAGATCTCGCCCTCGGCGACGCTGAAGTTCACGCCGCGGAGCACCGGCCGGCCGTCGTAGTCCTTGCGGAGGTCCGAGACCTCGATCGCTGTGCCGTCCATGCCGCAGAACACTGAGCGCGCAAGACGAAAAGCACATCGCCCCACGGGCCCGACAACGACTCAGCCCGCGGGAGGAGCCCCCGGCGTCACGACCCCGTGGTCGTAGGCGAAGACGATCGCCGCCGGCCGGTCGCGCACGCCGAGCTTCATGAAGATCGACCCGACGTGGGTCTTCACCGTCGCCTCGGCGACGAACAGCTCGCCCGCGATCTCGGCGTTCGTCGCGCCCCGCGCCATCAAGCGCAGGACGTCGTGCTCGCGGTCGGTCAGGTCGTCGATCCGCGCGACCTCCCGCGCCGCGGGCGCGACCAGCCGCCGGTACTGCGCCAGCACCCGCGGCGCGACCGCCTGGTCGAACCACGCCCCACCGCCGGCCACCGCACGGACGGCGGCGATGAGGTCCTCGGCCGAGGAGTCCTTCAGCACGAACCCCGCGGCGCCCGCCTCCAGCGCACCCCAGAGCACCTCGTCCTCGCCGAACGTGGTCAGGACGAGCACGGGCACGGCGCCGCCGAGCGACCGCGTCGCCTCGATCCCGTCCATCCGCGGCATGCGGATGTCCATCAACACGACGTCCAAGGACAACGAGGGCAGCTCGGCCACGAGCCTCCACACCGTCGCCGCACTCGGCGACCACCTCGAACCCGTCCTCCGGCGACAGGATCCGCGCGACGCCCGCGCGCACGATCGCCTGGTCGTCGACGAGACCGACGCGGATCACGCGGGCGCCTCCACCGGCAGACGGCACGTCACGCGCCAGCCGCCGGGCATCGGTCCCGCCTCGAGGTCGCCGCCCAGCGCTGCGGCCCGCTCGCGCATGCCGACGAGCCCGTAGCCGGTGCCGCTGGAGTCACCGGCGAGCTGACCGGTCGTCGACGCGTCGAGCAGCACCAGCCCACCCTCGCGCGTGACGCCGAGCACCGTGCGCGCGTCGGGGGCATGCCGCGCCGCGTTGGCCAGCGCCTCCTGCGCGATCCGGTAGACGGCGACGCCGACGCCGGGATCGACGTCGCTCAGATCCCCACGCACCCGCAGCTCCACGGCCAGCCCGCCGGCGCGCGCGTTGTCGACCAGCGCGGAGATGTCGCGCGTCGTCGGGACCGGAGCGGCGACGCCCTCGTCGTCGCGCAGGAACGTCAGCGTCTGGCGCAGCTCGCGCATGCTCTGCCGCCCCTGCTCCTCGGCCGCGCGCAGCGCCTCCTCGGCGGCATCGGGGTCGCGCCGCAGCACGTGCCGCGCACCGGTCACGTGCAGCATCATCGCCGCGAGGCCGTGGCCGACGAGGTCGTGCACGTCACGCGCGATCTCCCGCCGCTGCGCGACGAGCGCCTGCTCGGCGAGCTCCTGGCGCGTCGCGTCGAGCTGCTGGGCGAGCTCCATCTGCCGCCGCACGGCACGCGAGACGACCCACGGGAACGCGATGCCCAGCAGCCACACGCCGCCGAGATCGGCGTCGGCCGGCTCGGTCAGCCACACGATCACGGGACCGGCGAGCGTCAGCAGGCCCAGCGCCAGCGACAGGCGCAGCGGCGCCACCCACGCGCCGACGACGAACGCCAGCACGGACAGCTCGAACAGCAGCGGCTCGAGCTGTCCGGGCCGGACCGCGACGACGACGGACGCGACGACCACGACGGCCACGCCGACGATCGGCACCCGCGGCAGCCACGCCCATGCCGCGAAGGCGATCACGGGGACCACGGCGAGCACCGTCGAGCCGGTGGAACCCGGGTCGGCGACCACCGCGACGATCGCGACGACCAGCGCCAACGGCGGGACGAGGCGGCGGACCTCGTCCTGCCCCGGTTGCACCGTCACGGCCACGTCCGCAACGTACCCAGCGGCCGTCCACGCGGCATCCCCCCACGGTCGCGCCCGCAGGTCCACCCGCGGGTGGAACCTGGCACCGTTCGTGGCATGCGCACGCTCATCGCCTACGACGGCTCTGCGGAGGGGCAGGGACTCCTCGTCGCCATCCCGGCGCTCTTCCCCGCGAGCACCGCTCGCGTGCTGACGATCTACGAAGGGCCGCTGGAGATGGAGATGTCGCTCGCGTCCGCGGGCGGCGTCGGGTATCTCGGACTCGACGACGAGGGGTGGGAGAGCTTCGAGCGCACATCACGAGAGGACGCCGTGGCTACGGCGCAGGAGGCGAGCGCCGCGCTCATCGCCGCCGGCCTGACCGCGGACGCCGCAGCCGAGCGCTCCCGGACCGGAGCGAACACCGTCGCCCGGATCCTCGAGGCGGCGGACGACTGGGACGCCGACGTCATCGCGACCGGCACCCGCGGGCGCGGCGGCGTCAAGCGCGCGCTGCTCGGGTCCACGTCGACGGCGCTCCTGCACCGCGCCGACCGGCCGGTGCTCGTCGTGCCACGCGACGCGGCGCCGGGTGACGGGCCGGCCATCGTCGCCTACGACGGGTCCCCGGCCGCGCGCGCCGCGGTCGAGGTGACCGCCCGCGGCGTGGGGGACAGGGAGGTGCTCGTCGTCAACGTGTGGGACTCCCCAGACCATGCCGTCGGCGTGATGGCGAGCGCGGGCGGGTCGGTGGACATCGCACCCAAGCTCAGCCGCTGGATGACCGATCAGGCGGCCGACCTCGCGACGGAGGGCGCGGACATCGCGCGAGCCGCGGGCGCGACGGCGCGCGCACACAGCCGAGCAGGTCACCGGCTCGTTGCACCAGGGGGTCCTCGACGTCGCCGAACGTGAGGGTGCCGCACTCGTGGTGTCGGGGTCGCGCGGGCGCGGCGGCGTGGCGTCCGCGTTGCTCGGATCGGTGTCCTCCGGACTCGTGCACGCGGCGCACCTGCCGACGATGGTGGTCCCGGGACCCGCCGAGGAGTAGCCGGCCGGAGCGTCACACGCGCCGTCACACACCCGGCCCGCAGGATCGCCTCCGTCAACCCCAAGGAGGAGCACCTCATGCCCCAGTACGTGATCGAGCGCGAGATCGACGGGCTCGGCGAGTCCACCGGCCTCGAGCTGCAGGCGGTGGCGGAGAAGTCCAACGGCGTCCTGCGCGAGCTGGGCACCGACGTCCAGTGGCTCCACAGCTACGTGACCGGCGACAAGATGTACTGCGTCTACAACGCGACCGGCGAGGACATCGTCCGCGAGCACGCCCGCCGCGGCGGCTTCCCGGCCGACAGCGTCGCGCGCGTCGTCACCGTCGTCGGCCCGACCACGGCGGAGGCCTAGCGCCCGTTTGCGGGTCCGGCGAGGATGGTGGAGCCGTGAGCGACCTCGCGATCCACCTCCTCGGCCGGCCGCGCGTCGAGCGGGGCGGCGCCGCGGTGCCCGCTCCCCGCGGCCACAAGGCGTGGGGCGTGCTCGCGTACCTCCTGCTGGCGGACCGGCCGCCGAGCCGCGACGAGCTGGCGTCGCTGCTGTTCGCCGAGGCCGACGATCCCCAGGCGGCGCTGCGCTGGAACCTCAGCGCGCTGCGCCGCCTGCTCGGCGACGTCCGCCTCCACGGCGACCCGATCGCGCTGAGCCTGCCGCCCGGTGCGTTCGTCGACGTCCGCGAGCCGGACGGCGGCGGCGTCGGGCGCGAGCTCCTCCAGGGCATGTACTTCTCCAGCAGCCCGGCGTTCGAGATCTGGCTGGCGACGGAGCGGCGGCACCTCGCGGGTGCGGCGGAGGCCGTCCTGCGCGAGTCGGCCCTCACGCGGCTCGCGTCCGGCGACGCCTCGGGCGCCGCCGACCTCGCCGCCCGCCTCGTCCAGTCCGACCCCCTCGACGAGGGCCACCAGGTCCTCCTCATCCGCAGCCTCGCCACCGCGGGCGACGGGATCGGCGCATCCCGGCAGGCGGCCCGCTGCACCGAGCTGTTCCGGCGCGAGCTCGGGATCGAGCCGAGCCCGGCGGTGGCCGAGGCGGCCCGGACCGTCACCGCCGCCCCGACCGCCGGACCCGTCGGGGGCCGCGCAGCCGCCCGCGCGCAGCTCGAGGCCGGGGACGCCGCGATCGTCGCGGGCGCGCTCGACGCGGGCCTGCAGTGCCTGCGCCGCGCGGTCGCCGACGCGCGGTCGGTGGGCGACCCGGAGCTCGAGGCGGCCGCGCTGCTGGCGCTCGGCTCGGCGCTCGTCCACGTGTCGCGGGGACGCGACGAGGAGGCGGCGACCGCGCTGCACGAGACGCTCGCGGTCGCGGAGCGCCACGGGCTGGACTCAGCGGCGGCCGCGGCGGCCCGCGAGCTCGGCTACGTCGAGTTCCTGCAGGCCCGCTACGAGCGCGCCGAGGCGTGGTTCGCGCGGGCCCTGCGCCTCGCGGTCCTCGATCCCGCCGAGCGCGGCCGCATCGGCTCGGTGCTGGGTTCGGTCCGCAGCGACACCGCCCACTACGCCCGCGCCGCGGACACGCTGGCCGAGGCGTGCGACCTGAGCGAGGGCGCGGGTGACGGGCGTCGTCTGGCGTACTCGCTGTCGATGCTCGGTCGCGTGCAGCTCCTCACCGGCGAGCTGGACGCCGCCGCGGCGACGCTCGACGCCTCGCTCGCCCGGATGCGGCGCGAGAGCTGGGCGGCGTTCGCGCCGTGGCCCGAGGCGCTGCGCGGGGACGTCGACGTCGCGCGCGGGGATCTCGAGGCGGCGCTGCCCCGCTACGAGCACGCCTTCGCGCTGGGATGCCAGGTCGGCGACGCGTGCTGGGAGGGGATGGGCGCGCGGGGAATCGGGATCGTCCGGGTCCGCAGCGGCCGGGTCGAGGAGGGCGTGGAGGTGCTGCTCGACGCCCGGCGGCGCGCCGTCCGGCTGCCCGACTCCTACCTGTGGGTCGAGGGCTACACGCTCGACGCGCTGTGCGAGGTCGGCGTCGCGCACGACCTGCCGGCGGCCTCGGGCTGGGTGGATGACCTGACCGCCCTCGCCGGGCGCACCGGCATGCGCGAGCTCGCCGCGCGGGCGCACCTCCACCGCGCCCGCCTGGGCGACCCGTCCGCGCTGACCGCGGCGCGCGTCCTGGCGGCATCGATCGACAACCCCGTCCTCGCAGCGTCGCTCAGCTCGGTCGTCGTCGCCGCGTAGCTTGCCGCAGCGCGGCCTTTCCAAGATGCTCCGACCGCACATGGAGGACGAGCAGCCGCAGACCGAGGAGTTCGTCGTCGGTGACTCGTTCGCCCGGGTCCTGACCGAGACGACGCAGTCGCTCGTCTGCGTCTACGACCGCGACGGCCGGATCCTCCTCTTCAACGAGGCGTGCGAGCGGGCGACGGGCTTCACGCGCGACGAGGTCCTCGGGCGCAACGCGCGCGACGTCGTCATCCCGCCCGAGGAGCGCGACGCGTTCGGCGAGTTCCTCGCCTACGTCTGGACCACGCGGACGTCGAGTCCCCAGGTCGGCCACTGGATGACGAAGGACGGCGGACGCCGGCTCATCGCCTGGTCGAACCGGCCGATGGCCGACGAGGAGGGCGCCCAGGAGTCGCTCGTCACGACCGGGATCGACCTGACCGATCGCGCACCGCGCCACGAATCGGGCGAGCGCGCGCTGCCGGTCGAGCCGGGCGCCAAGCTGGCCGAGATCAGCCGGCTCGCCGCCGAGCAGCGCTCGCTGCGGCGCGTCGCGACGCTCGTCGCCTCCGAGGTGTCCCCCGAGCGGGTGTTCATGGCCGTCTCGGAGGAGTGCGCGCGGGTGCTGGAGGTCAACGCGTCCGTCGTCGTGCGCTACGAGGGCGACGGCTCGGCGACGATCGTCGGGCGCCACAACCGCGACGGCATCGACGTCTTCCATCTCGGGGCCGTGCTCGCCGCGGAGATCCACTCCGCGCTCGGTCGGGTGCGCGAGTCCGAGACGCCCGCGCGCGTGGACGACTGGGGCGTGCTCTCCGGGCAGACGGCGGAGGCGATGTTCCGTGGCGGCTACCGCTCGACGGCGGCCGCGCCGATCGTCGTGCTCGGTGCGCTGTGGGGTGCCGTCGCGATCGGCAGCGAGGACCCGCTGCCGCCGGAGACGGAGAACCGGCTCGGCGCGTTCTGCGAGATGGTGTCGCTCGCGGTCGCGAGCGCGCAGGCGCGCGAGGACCTCATCGCCTCGCGCGCGCGTCTCGTGATGGTCGGCGACGAGCAGCGCCGGCGCCTGGAGCGCAACCTCCACGACGGCGCGCAGCAGAGCCTCGTGTCCGTCGCGTTGAAGCTGCGCCTCGCGCGTGCGCGCGTGGAGCTCGACCCCGACGCCGCGACGCTGCTGCTCGAGGACGCGATGCGCGAGCTCGACACGGGCCTGGAGGAGCTGCGCGAGATCGCCCGCGGCATCCACCCGGCGATCCTCAGCGAGCGCGGGCTGCGGCCGGCGCTGGAGGCGCTGACCGAGCGGCTGCTGCTGCCGGTGCAGCTGGACATCCCCGACCAGCGGCTCCCGCACCACAGCGAGGCGACGGCGTACTACATCGTCTCGGAGGCGCTGACGAACGTCTCGCGGCACGCCGCCGCGACCAGCGCGCACGTGTCGGTGCGGCGGGAGGGCGGCATGCTGCGCTGCGAGGTGTCCGACGACGGGCGCGGGGGCGCCGACCCCAACAGGGGGACCGGGATCCTCGGGCTGCGCGACCGCGCGGAGGCGGCGGGCGGGACGCTGAGCGTGGTGAGCCCGCCGGGACGTGGGACGGTCGTCGCAGCAGCGGTACCGCTCTGACACGGAGTTGTCACATTCCGCGCGCCACGTGCAACGCGCCGCCTGGGAGCTTGCTCCCATGCACCCCACCACACGTCACCGCAGTGCCGAGCGGGCCTTCCGCCGGCTGATCGCCGACGGCGAGTTCGCCGAGCCCGACGAGGTCGAGTACACCGAGACGACGGTCGTCTTCCTGTGGCACGCGAGCAAGCTCGCGGTCGTCGTCGACCTCGACGAACCGCTGGCCGAGGCCGCTTAGGCCTTGCGCAGTGCTTCGATGAGGTCGGCCTTGCCCATCTTCGAGCGGCCCGGGATGTCGCGCTCCTTGGCCAGCTCGTACAGCTGCTGCCGGTTGCGGTCCTGGAGGCTGTGGCCGGCCTTGCCGCCGCGGCTACGGCCCGCTGCGCCCTGCTTGCCGAGCTCGCGATGCGTGCTCTTCGGCAGGTTCGCGAGTGTCCGTTGCTCCTTCGCGGCCTTCTGCGCCTTCTGCACGTTGCGCTTGGCCGCCTGGCGCTGCTTCGTGGTTGCCATGCGGTCGGTTCTCCCCTGGGCGCGGCCGTCTCCACGAGCGCGCGTCAGCGGACGAACACCGCACGCCCGCAGCCTCGATGACCGGGTAACGCCGCGTCAAACGTCAACCCTCGAGGGGAAGGGAGTGGACAGTGGCGAAGACTGCCCGCGACATCATGAGCTCCGACTGCACCTGCGTCGGCGAGCACGACAGCCTGCTCGACGCCGCTCAGCAGCTCGCGAGGCTCGACGTCGGCGCGATGCCGATCTGCGGGGACGACGACCGGCTGAAGGGCATGATCACCGACCGGGACATCGTCGTGAAGGCGCTGGCGCGGGGCATGGACCCGGCCAAGACGGAGGTCGGTCAGCTGGGTCAGGGCGACGGCAAGACCGTGACGATCGGCGCCGACGACTCGATCGAGGACGCACTTCGGACCATGTCCGAGCACCAGGTCCGCCGGCTGCCCGTGATCGACGGTCACGAGCTGGTCGGGATGATCGCCCAGGCGGACATCGCGCGGAACTACGACGAGGAGAAGGTCGGCGATCTGGTCGAGGCCATCTCCCAGTAGCGACCCTGGCGACCCGGGCCGACCCTCCCCGGCCCGGGTGCAGGCGGCGAGACGCGCTGCGGTTGCAGCAGCGTCCGGTCGAGCGCGCGCACCGACGGCACGCCGAGCAGCATGAGGATCGTGCGGGCGGGTCCCGGTCGTTCTAGAACACGCCGTCAGCGGTTGAAGGCCCGCTTCGCGACCGCGTCGAGCACCTTCGACGGCGCCTGCCCGAGCAGCTCCACGATGCGGCTGCCGCCGCCCGTGTGGAGGACCTCGTCGTCGTTCTCGATCGCCTTCACGATCCGGTCCGCCCAGCTGTGGGCGTCCTGGCGCTCCCAGCGGTCGGGGTCCATGTGCGCGCGCAGCTGCTCGTCGGCGAGCTCGAGCATCTCGGTGTCCATGCCGCCCGTGTCGAGCTGCAGGACGGAGACGTTCGTCTCATCCAGCTCGCGCCGCAGCGACTCCGAGAACGCCGCGATCGCCGCCTTCGTCGCCGAGTAGGTGCTGATCGCGGGGAACTGCAGCTGGGAGACGATGCTCGCCTGGTTGACGATCTTCGCCTCCGGGCGGCGCTGGAGATCGGGCAGCAGCTCGTGGGTGAGGTGCATGACGCCGAGGACGTTCACCTGCACCATCGCGTAGATGTCGTCGAGCGGCTGGTTCTCCAGCAGCCCGCCGACGAACAGCCCGGCGTTGTTGACGAGCACGTCGATGCGCGGGCGTTCCTCGCCGAGCGCGGCGAGGCCGGCGTCGATGCTCTCGCGCGAGCCGAGGTCGAGCTCGACGACGCGGGCGTCGCCGCCGATCGGGTCGAAGCCCGCGGGATCGCGGACGCCGCACAGCACGCGCACGGGCTCGTTCGCGAGGCGCTCGACGAGCGCGCGGCCCAGCCCGCGGCTCGCGCCGGTGACGAGGATGGTCTTGCCTTCGAGGTCCATACCTCGGCGCTACCCGATTCCCGGCGGCGCCGGTGCGCCAAGCCCGCGCCTACCTGCCCGGTAATCGATCGGCGGGCTGCGGACGGCGATCCTCCTCCTGTCACCACGCACGACCACCGAGGAGGCACCCATGCCCGCCTACGCCATCGCCCACCTGCGCACCGTCGAGGTCGGCCCGGACATCGTCGAGTACCTGGATCGCATCGACGCGACGCTCGAGCCGTTCGGTGGGCGCTTCATCATCCACGGCGCGACGCCGGAGGTCCGCGAGGACGCGTTCCCCGGCACGATCGTCGTGATCGAGTTCCCCGACCGCGCGGCGGCGACGGCGTGGTACGAGTCCCCGGCCTACCAGGCGATCCTGCCGCTGCGGACCGAGAACTCCGACGGGACGGCGTTCATCATCGACGGCGTGAAGCCCGGCCACCGCGCGCCCGACGCGATCGCCGCGGCTAGTCGTCACCGCCGCGGCCACGACCCCTGCCGCGGCCCCCGTCGGTCTGCTCGGTGCGGTCGCCGCCGCGGTCGTCGTCGTCATCGCGGCCGCCGCCCGGCCCGAGCTTCGCGGTGACGATCGCGATCGTGATCGCCACGATCGCGATGCCGACCAGCAGCGAGCCGACGAGCTGCCTCGCACCCGCGCTCACGACAGGAACTCCCCGGCCGAGCTCGCCCAGGTCACGGCCAGCAGCGTGAACACGCTGATGCCGAGCAGCGGGAGCGCCCGGCCGAGCCCCAGCCCGCGACGCACGACGGCGACCTTCAGCGTGAGGATCGCGAGCAGCGCGGTGCCGGCGATCGCGTGAAGGGTCTCGTCGTCGTCGAAGCCGTACACCGAGACGCAGGTCACGCCGACGACCACGAGCAGCAGCGCGATGACGTCGCCGATGGTGCGGTGCCCGGTCGACGCGGGGCGGGCGCCGAGGAACGGCGGGCGCAGCTTGCCGTAGCCGACCGCGATGAGCACGAGCTGGTAGACGGCGAGCGCCAGCGCGACCGAGGCGAGCACGACCTTCACCTCCGTGATGTTGTCGCGCATCAGGCCCTCCAGCAGGTCTTCCATGCACGCGGCCTACCCGGTCGCTGTCAGATCCGCCCCACCGCCCGCGACCATGTGGACATGACGTCGCAGCACACCGTCCTCGGCATCGACTGGGCCCGGCCCCGGTGGGTCGCCGTCGTCCTCGCCGACGGTGCGGCGCCGCGGGTCCTCGCCGACGGTGACCTGGCCGCGCTCGTGGCGGGGTTCCCGGAGGCCGCGTGCGTCGGCGTCGACATGCCGATCGGCCTGCCGGAGGCCGGCGAGCGTGCGGCCGACGCGGAGGCGCGCGTGTTCGTCGGCGCTCGGCGCAGCAGCGTGTTCATGACGCCGCCCGCCGCGGTGCTCGCGGCCGAGACCTATGCGGCGGCGAACGTGCTCGCGGGGCAGCGCTCGGAGAAGGGCATCTCACAGCAGGCGTGGGGCCTGCGGGAGAACATCGGCCGCGTCGCCGCGGTCGCCGAGACCGACCCGCGGCTCATCGAGGTGCACCCCGAGGTGTCCTTCGCCGCGCTCGCCGGCGGCCACATGCGCGCGGCGAAGACGACGTGGAACGGGCAGATGGACCGCCGCGCCGCCCTCGCGCGCGCGGGCATCGTGCTGCCCGACGACCTCGGCGAGGCGGGCGTCGTCCCGGTCGCCGACGTGCTCGACGCCGCGGCCGTCGCATGGAGCGCCCGGCGCTTCGCGGCGGGCGAGGCGCGATCGTTCCCTGCGGCGGCATCCCCCGGTGACCGCCAGGTGATCTGGTACTGACCACGACGATGCTGCACGTCCACCGAGCAGAGCGAGCCGACGGCCTGGTCGAGGCGCTGCGCGGCCTGCTGGCCGAGGCGCCCGCCGACCCGTTCGCACCGGAGGTCGTCGCCGTGCCCACGCGGGGCATGGAGCGGTGGCTCTCGCAGCGGATGTCCGACCGGCTGGGCGCGTCGCCCGGGCGCGCGGACGGCGTGTGCGCGAACGTCGGCGTTCCCGTCGCCGCGCCGCCTCGTCGGCGACGCGGTCGCGATCGCCTCGGGCATCGACGCGGACTCCGACCCGTGGCTCCCCGAGCGCGCGGTCTGGCCGCTGCTGGAGGTCGTCGAGGAGCACCTCGGCGAGCCGTGGCTCGCGGCGCTCTCGCACCACCTCGGCGGTCCCGGCCCCGCGGCCGACCCGGTGCGCCGCGCGCGGCGCCTGGCGACGCTGCGCCACCTGGCCGAGCTGTTCGACCGCTACGCGCTGCACCGCCCGGCGATGGTCCGCGCCTGGGCGGCGGGCACCGACGACGACGGTGCGGGCGGCGTCCTGGGCGACGTGGGTCGCTGGCAGCCCGAGCTGTGGCGGCGGCTGCGCGAGCGGATCGGCGTTCCGGACATCGCCGCGCGCGTCGACGACGCGTGCGCGCGGCTGCAGGCGCAGCCCGAGCTGCTCGACCTCCCGCCCCGGCTGGGGATCTTCGGCCTGACCCGTCTGCCCGCCGGTCACCTGCAGGTCCTGCGCGCGATCGCCGCCGGCCGCGACGTCCACCTCTTCCTCCTGCACCCGTCACCCGGGCTCTGGGACCGGATCGAGGGGGCGGGCGTCCCGCCCGTCGTGCGCCGCGACGCGGACCCGACCGCCGAGCTGCCCGTCAGCCGCCTGCTGTCGTCCTGGGGCGGCGACGCACGCGAGATGCAGCTCGTGCTCGGCGCGGCCGAGCACGTCGGGCACCACCACCCGGTCGCGCACCGCGCCGACACGCTGCTGGGCCGCATCCAGGCCGACGTCCACGCGGACCGAGAGCCGCCCGGCCCGCCGCTGCCCGGCCGGCTCGACGAGCGCCCGCTGCTGGACGCGGAGGATCGCAGCGTCCAGGTCCACGCGTGCCACGGGCGCGCGCGGCAGGTCGAGGTCCTGCGCGACGCGATCCTCCATCTGCTCGAGGACGACCCGACGCTCGAGCCCCGCGACGTCATCGTCATGTGCCCGGACATCGAGACGTTCGCCTCGCTCATCCAGGCGACGTTCGGCGCGGGCGAAGTGACGGCCGACGAGGACGAGGCGGACACGCTGCCCGACGACGTCCGCCCGCCCGACCTGCGTGTGCGGCTCGCCGACCGCGCGCTGCGCCAGACGAACCCGGTGCTCGGCGTCGTCGCCCGGCTCATCGAGCTGGCGGGGGAGCGGGTCACGGCGTCGCAGGTGCTCGACCTCGTCGACCGCGAGCCGGTCCGGCGCCGCTTCGACCTCGACGACGACGATCTCGCGCGGATCGAGAGCTGGGTCGCCGAGAGCGGCATCCGCTGGGGGCTCGACGCCGGGCATCGCGCGCCCTTCAAGCTCGACGTGCTGCCCGCCGGCACGTGGAGCGCCGGGCTGGACCGGGTGCTCGTCGGCGTCGCGATGACCGAGGAGCGCCAGCGGCTCTTCGAGGGCGTCCTGCCGCTCGACGACGTCGACTCGAGCGACATCGACCTCGCCGGGCGCTTCGCCGAGCTGATCGACCGCCTGGGCGCGGCGCTCGACGCGCTCGGCACGGCGGGGACGATCGAGGCGTGGACGTCGGCGCTCGCCGACGCGGTCGACGCACTCACGACCACCGGCCGCCGCGACGCCTGGCAGCGCGCGGAGCTCGACCGGATCCTGGGCGACGTCACGCGCGAGGCGGGCGACAGCCCGACCGAGCTGACCCTGCCCGAGGTCCGCGGGCTGCTGGCCGACCGGCTGCAGGGGCGGCCGACGCGCGCGAACTTCCGCACCGGGCACCTGACGATCTGCACGCTCATGCCGATGCGGTCGGTGCCGCATCGCGTCGTCTGCCTGCTCGGGATGGACGAGGGGGTGTTCCCGCGCAAGTCCCCGCGCGACGGCGACGACCTCATGCTCCGCGCGCCGCACATCGGCGACCGCGACCCGCGCAGCGAGGACCGCCAGCTCCTGCTCGACGCGGTGCTCTCGGCGACCGACCGTCTCGTCATCACCTACACGGGCAACGACGAGCGCACGAACGCCCAGCGCCCGCCCGCCGTGCCGGTGAACGAGCTGCTCGACGTCGTGGACCGGACCGTCCGCACGGAGGACGGCCCGGCGCGCGACCGCGTGCTCGTCCGCCACCCGCTGCAGCCGTTCGACACGCGCAACTTCGTCCCCGGCGGGCTCGTCTCCGACCGCACCTGGAGCTTCGACCCGGTGACGCTGCAGGGCGCCCGCGCGCTGGAGGGCGAGCGCGAGCCGCTGGGACCGTTCCTGCCCGGGCCGCTTCCGGTCCGGCCCCAGGCGCTCCTGGAGCTCAACGACCTCGTGCGGTTCGTCGAGCGCCCGGCGCGTGCGTTCCTGCGCCAGCGGCTGGACATCAGCGTCGCGGACTACAGCGACGAGGTCGCCGACGCGCTGAGCGTCGAGCTCGGCGGCCTGGAGGAGTGGGGCGTCGGCAACCGGATCGTCGACGGGTTGCTCGCGGGCGCGGCGATGGACGACTGCGTCCGCGCGGAGATCGCGCGGGGCGCGCTGCCGCCCGGGCGGCTCGCGCTGCCGGTCATCGCGCGCGTCCGGCCGATCGCCAGCGAGATCGCGGCCGCGGCGCGGGAGCTGCTCGCGGGTGACGCTCAGCCCGGCTCGGTCGACGTCCGCGTCGCGCTCGCCGACGGCCGCGGCCTCGGCGGCACCGTCGCCGGCGTGTGCGGCGACGTCCTGCGGACCGTGAGCTACTCGCGGCTGAGCGCGCGGCACCGGCTCGCGGTGTGGGTGCGGCTGCTCGCGCTGACCGCGGCGCATCCGGAGCGGCCGTTCGAGGCGGTCACCGTCGGGCGGGCGCGCTCCGGCGCACCGGACGGCGCGCGGATCACCGTCTCGCGCATCCGGCCGGTCGGCGCGGAGCGTGCGCGGGTCGGGCTCGAGCGCCTCGTCGATCTCTGGGACCGTGGGCTGCGCGAGCCGCTCCCGATCGCGTGCCAGACCTCCGCGGCGTACGCCGCCGCGCGCGAGACCGATGCGGACGCCGAGAAGGCCGCCCGCGAGGCCTGGGAGTCGGGCTGGGCGTTCCCGAAGGAGGACGCCGAGCCAGACCATCTGCTCGTCTTCGGCGGGAAGCTGACGCTCGACGAGCTCATGGCCGACCCGCCGGCCGCCGGCGAGGCGGGGGTCGGCTGGGACGACGCCGAGCCCACGCGCTTCGGCCGCCTCGCGCGGCGGCTGTGGTCCGGCCTGCTGGTCAGCGAGGAGCTGACGGACCTGTGAGCGACCTCGAGACAGCCGTCGCCCCGTTCGACGTCTGCGGCCCGCTGCCGTCGGGCGTCACCGTGCTCGAGGCCAGCGCGGGCACCGGCAAGACGTACACGATCGCCGCGCTCGCGACCCGCTACGTCGCCGAGGGGACGCCGCTGGACCGGCTGCTGCTCGTGACGTTCACGCGGATGGCGACCGGGGAGCTGCGCGAGCGCGTCTGGGAGCGCCTCGTCTCCGCCGAGGAGGGTCTCGCCCGCGCGCTGGCCGGCGCGCCGCCCGGCACCGACACGCTCGTGAACCTCCTCGCCGACGGCCCGCTCGACGAGGTGCAGCTGCGCCACCGCCGCTTGCAGCGCGCGCTGGCCGGGTTCGACGGCGCGACGATCGCGACGACCCACGGCTTCTGCCAGGAGGTGCTCGGCGGGCTGGGCATCGACGGCGACGTCGAGCCCGACGCCGTCTTCGTCGAGGACGTCCGCGACCTGCTCTCCGACGTCGTCGACGACCTCTACGTCCGCCGCTTCCACAGCCGCGACACCCCGGACTTCGACCGCAAGGAGGCGATGCGGATCGCCGAGGTCGCCGTCGCGAACCCGGCGGCGCCGCTCGAGCCGCATGGCGCGCCGGAGAACACGGTCGAGGCGATGCGCGTCCGCCTCGCGCAGGCCGTGCGCGTGGAGCTCGAGCGCCGCAAGCGCGCCATGGGCGTCATGACCTACGACGACCTCCTCACCCGGCTGGACGAGGCGCTGGAGAGCGACGCCGCGGCCCAGCGGCTGCGCGAGCGCTACAGCGTCGTGCTCGTCGACGAGTTCCAGGACACCGACCCGGTGCAGTGGGACATCATGCGCCGCGCGTTCGGCACCGGGGACGTGACGCTCGTCCTCATCGGCGATCCGAAGCAGGCGGTCTACGCGTTCCGGGGCGCGGACGTCTACGCGTACCTGGAGGCCGCGCGGGCGGCGGCGACCCGCGCGACGCTCGACGTCAACTGGCGCAGCGACCAGGGCCTGCTCGACGCCTACGACGCGCTCTTCAACGGCGCGCGGCTCGGGCACGAGGGCATCGTCTACCGGCACGTCGAGGCCGCGCCCGGCAACAGGACGCCGCGGCTCACCGGCGCGCCCGAGTGCGCGCCGCTGCGCATCCGCGTGGTCCATCGCGACGACCCGGGGCTGAAGCGCACGCGCGGCGGCAGCGTCAGCAACGCGACCGCGCGGGAGCACATCGCCAAGGACCTCGCGGCCGACCTCGCCGGCCTCCTTCGGTCCCAGGCGCAGATCGAGATCCGCGACGACGCGGGCGAGACGGTCCGGCGCGAGCGTGTGCGCCCCGGGCACGTCGCGGTCCTCGTGCGCACGCACCGCAACGCCGCGCTCGTCCGCGACGCGCTGGAGGCCGCCGGCATCCCCGCCGTCATCAACGGCGCGGGCAGCGTCTTCGGCGCGACGCCGGCGCGGGACTGGCTGCGGCTGCTGGAGGCGCTGGAGCGCCCGTCGCACGCGCCGCGGGCACGCGCGGCGGCGCTGACGCCGTTCCTCGGCTGGAGCGCCCAGGACCTGGCGTCCGCCGACGAGGAGGCGATCGAGGAGCTGCACCGCCGGCTGCACGCCTGGGCACGGCTGCTGCGGACGCGTGGGGTCGCCGCGCTCGCCGAGACGGTCACGCTCGTCGAGGGCCTGCCCGAACGCGTGCTGCGCACCCAGGACGGCGAGCGGCGCCTGACCGACCTGCGCCACGTCGCCCAGCTGCTGCACGAGGCGGCGATGGCCGAGCACGCCGGCGTCACCGCGCTCACGGCGTGGCTGCGACGGCAGATCGCCGACGCCGCGGACGACACCACCGACGAGGAGCGCAGCCGCCGGCTGGAGTCCGACGCCGAGGCCGTCCAGGTGCTCACCATCCACCGCAGCAAGGGCCTCGAGTTCCCGATCGTGATGTTCCCGTACCTGTGGGAGCCCGGGTACATCCCGCGCGACCCGCAGCCGATCTTCTTCCACGACCCGTCGCGCGGCGACGAGCGGGTCGTCGACGTCGGCATGGGCGGCGTCGACTTCGCCGACCACCGCCGCCAGCACGAGGCCGAGCAGCGTGGGGAGGACCTCCGGCTCGCGTACGTCGCGCTCACCCGCGCGCAGCACCAGGCCGTCGTCTGGTGGGCCGGGTCGTGGGACAGCCGCAACTCCGCGCTCGGGCGCCTGGTGTTCAGCCGCGGCCCCGACGGCACGGTGCCGCCGAAGGGCTCGTCGACGCCGTCGGACGCCGCGGCGACGGCGCGCTTCGAGGAGCTCGCCGCGCAGGCGCCCGGGTGCATCAGCGTGGAGCACGCCGCGCCGGCCGCGCAGGCGACGTGGGAGGACCCGCAGCCGCCCGCGCCCGAGCTCGTCGCCGCGCGCTTCGACCGCGTCCTGGACTGGGGCTGGCGGCGGACGTCCTACAGCGACATCACCGCCGGCGCCCACGAGGCGCGGGTGACGAGCGAGCCCGAGGAGCACCTCGTCACCGACGAGGGCGACGCCGCGGGCCCGCCGCCGGTCGTGGAGGACGGCGCCGACGCGGACGCGCTGCGCGCCGTCCCGTCGCTGCTCGCCGACATGCCGTTCGGGGCGCACGTCGGCACGTTCGTGCACGGCGTGTTCGAGGCGACCGACTTCGCCGCGCCCGACCTCGAGGCCGAGCTCGGCCGGCGGATCGACGAGATGCAGGCGCGGCGGGCGGTCGACGTCGGCGACCGGGGCGTCGTGCTCACCGGCCTCGGCGCCGTGATCGAGACGCCGCTGGGCCCGCTGCTCGGCGGCGCCCGGCTGCGCGACATCGCGCGCGCGGACCGGCTCGACGAGCTGGACTTCGAGCTGCCGCTCGCGGGCGGGGACCTCCCGTCCGGCCGGGTCGACCTGGCGGCGATCGGCGCGGTGCTGCGCGACGACCCGGAGCTCGCGAGCTACGCGGAGCGCCTCGACGACCCGGCGCTGCGCAGCCGCTTCCGCGGCTACCTGACCGGGAGCGTCGACCTCGTGGTCCGCCGCGGCGACCGCTTCGCCGTCGTCGACTACAAGACCAACTGGCTCGGCGCGCCCGGCGAGGAGCTCAGCGCGTGGCATCACCGCCCGGCCGTGCTGGCGGCGGAGATGCGCCGGTCGCACTACGTGCTGCAGGCGCTGCTCTACACCGTCGTGCTGCACCGCTTCCTGCGCTGGCGGATGCCGGGCTACGACCCCGAGCGCAACCTCGCGGGCGTGCTGTACCTGTTCCTGCGCGGCATGGTCGGGCCGGCCACGCCGGTGATCGGCGACACGCCGTGCGGGGTGTTCTCGTGGCGGCCGTCGGCCGCGCTCGTGACCCGGCTGAGCGACGTGCTGGACGGCCGCGGATGAGCCTCGCGGAGACCGACCCGTTCGCGGCCGACATCGCGCTGCGCGCGCCCGCGCTGCTGCGCGCGTTCAACGACGCCGGCGTGCTGAGCGCGGCCGACGTGCACGTCGCGCAGCGCCTCGCCCGCCTGGCCGGGGAGGAGGACCCGGAGGTCGCGCTGGCCGCCGCGCTCGCCGTCCGCGGGCCGCGGATGGGCCACGTCCACGTCGACCTCGCGACCGCCCGCGACACCGCGGCGGTGGACGAGGACGAGGACATCGACGTCAGCGCGCTGCCGTGGCCCGAGCCCGGCGACTGGGTGGCGCGCGTCGCGCGCAGCCCGCTCGTGGCGGTCGGCGAGGACGCCCCGGAGAGCCGTCCGCTGCGGCTCGTCGACGGGGCGCTGTACCTCGACCGCTACTGGCGCGAGGAGCGCGGCGTCGCGGCGGATCTGCGCGGGTTGGCCGGCGCGCCCGTCGGGGGCGTCGACGCCGCGCTGCTGACGTCGGGCGTCGCGCGGCTGTTCGGAGACGACACGACCGGCCTGCAGGCTCGCGCGGGGCGCTCGGCGGTGACGCGGCGCTTCACCGTCGTGGCCGGCGGCCCCGGCACGGGCAAGACGACGACGGTCGCGCGGATCGTCGCGCTCGTCGCGGAGCAGGCCCGGGCGGCCGGTGCGCCGCCGCCGCTCGTGGCGCTCGCGGCGCCGACGGGCAAGGCCGCGGCGCGGCTGGAGGAGGCGGTGCACGAGCAGGCGGCGGACCTGGACGTCGACCCGGCGATCCGCGACGGCCTCCTCGACCTGCGCGCCTCGACGCTGCACCGCCTGCTCGGCTGGCGGCCGGACAGCCAGAGCCGCTTCCGCCACGAGCGCGGCAACCGGCTGCCGCACGACCTCGTGATCGTCGACGAGACGTCGATGGTCTCCCTCACGCTCATGTCGCGGCTCGTGGAGGCCGTCCGGCCCGACGCGCGGCTCGTGCTCGTCGGCGACCCCGGCCAGCTGACCTCCATCGAGGCCGGCGCGGTCCTGGGCGACATCGTCGGCGCGGGCGTCGAGCGCGACGGGATCGTGGTGCTCGAGCGGGTGTACCGCTACGGCAGCGGGATCGCCACCGTGGCGGAGGCGATCCGCCGCGGCGACGCCGACGGCGCCGTGCACGCGCTGCGCGCGTCGGAGGACGTCACCTGGATCGAGGCCGACGTGACCGACGGCGACGCGGACGAGCTCGCGCCGCTGCGCCACGCCGCGGTCGACGCCGCCCGCGCGGTCATCGAGGCGGCGCGCGCCGGTGACGCTGCGCTGTCGATCGCGCGGCTCGGCGCCTTCCGCCTCCTGTGCGCGCACCGCCTCGGCGCCCACGGCGTCGCCACGTGGATGGACCGCATCGAGCGCTGGCTGGCGGCCGAGGTCGGCGGCTTCGGCACGGAGGGCCGCTGGTACGCGGGCCGTCCGCTGCTCGTGACCGAGAACGACTACGGCCTGCGTCTCTACAACGGCGACACCGGCGTCGTGGTGGCGACCGGGCCGGGGTCGGTGACGGCGGCGTTCGAGCGCCGCGGCGAGGTCGTCGAGTACAGCCCCGCGCGCCTCGGCGCGGTGGAGACCGTCCACGCGATGACCGTCCACAAGAGCCAGGGCTCGCAGTTCGGCACGGCGGCCGTGCTGCTGCCGGAGCCGACGTCGCAGATCCTCACGCGCGAGCTGCTCTACACCGCCGTGACGCGCGCGGAGGACCATCTCATCGTCGCCGGCGGCGAGGACGCCGTGCGTGCGGCGGTCGCGCGGCCGGTGGCGCGCGCGTCAGGGCTCGGCTGGCGCCTGTGGGATGACTGACAGGACGGGCCTGCCACACTGGACCGCCGATGCCGATCGCCGTCACGTTGTTCGGCCTGTCGTTGTCCCAGGTCCTGCGTGACCTCGGCTACGCGGGCCTCGCCCTCCTCATGCTCGCCGAGACGGTGTTCCCGCCGATCCCGTCGGAGGCCGTGCTGCCGCTCGCGGGCTACCTCGTCGAGCGCGGCGACTTCAACTACGTGCTGGTGCTCCTCACGAGCACCGCAGGGTCCGTGCTGGGCGCGATGGTGCTCTACGAGGCGTCGCGCCGTGGTGGCCGGCCGTTCGCGGAGCGGTTCCTGCGTTTCGCGCACCTGCAGCCCGAGAAGCTCGACGATGCCGAGCGCTGGTTCGCCCGGCGCGGCGCCCTCATCGTGCTGCTGGGTCGCTGCGTGCCGGGGATGCGCAGCCTCGTGTCGCTGCCGGCCGGCCTGCTGCGCATGCCGCGCCTGCAGTACCTGGGCCTGACGCTGCTGGGGTCCGCGATCTGGAACGCGGTCCTCGTGACGGTGGGCTACCTGCTGGGCTCCCAGTGGGAGCGCGTGGCCGACGTGATCGGCCCGGTCTCCAAGCCACTCGTCGCCATCGCCGTGGTCGGCGTCGGCGGGTGGCTGCTCTGGCACGGCGTCAAGGCGAGGCGGACGCGCACCGAGTGAAGACGGATGCGGCGCGGCGTGAGCCGCGCCGCGATAGCGTCTGCTTAGAGCGCCGTGACGTTGACGGCCTTGGGACCCTTGTCCCCGGCCTCAGCGTCGTACGACACCTTTGCGCCCTCGGGCAGCGACTTGAAGCCCGTGGCGTTGATGCCGGTGTGGTGGACGAAGAGGTCCTTGCCACCCTCGTCCGGCGTGACGAAGCCGAAGCCCTTGTCGTCGTTGAACCACTTGACGGTTCCGGTGGGCATGGTGTGTGTGTATCTCCTGCGATCTGTGAACTAGCGAGCGCGAGGAGACGCCATGACGGCGACGACTGCGGGCGCTGAACACTGCCGCACCGAACCTTGTGTCCGGCGCTTTTGCACACACCAGTCTAACAACGGCGCCAACCTGGCGCAGTCAGAGCCGGTTGGAGATGAGCGCCTCGCGCTGATCGCTGAGGTTCGCCTGCTGGCGAAGGAGGTCGAGTCGCTTGGGGCTTCCAGGCTGCTGCCTGTCGATCGCCTGGTCGAGCCGGAGCATCTTCTCGGTCAGCTTGCGGCGGGCAACCACAGTTCTGTCCGCGGCTTCTGGCTTGGGAACCATCGTGCTTCCTTTCCGAACGCATCCTCGAGCGTTCGTCGGAGATGGGGCGCCGACAGGCACGCCTCCAATCACCCATTCTAGGCGGTGGGTCGGCGGCCGGGCTGGCGCGCAGCAACGCGCGGGGTACGCTGTAGCCCTGGACGTCGAGAGAAAGGGTCGGTCATGACCCGAAGCTGCTGCCCATCCTGTCGGTTGCGTTTCACGCACGCTGCGGCAGCCGTCCTGGTCGCGTGCCCCTCGTGTGGCGAGGGGCTCTACGACGTCGACGACGTCGCCCAGCTCATCGGATACCGCCTGGCCAACGACCTGCCCGAGTCGCAGGTCATCGACGCCGCGTTGGTCGCCGCGCTGCGCAACCCGTCCGACCCCGTCAGGTGAGCGACCGCCACCTGCGGCTCCTGCGCGCGGTCGCCAAGCGTCGCCGCGAGGACGTCGACCGGCACGACGACGACGAACCGGTCTCGCGCGCCCAGGAGCAGGACGAGGAGCGCGCCGCCGCGGTGACGAACGCGAGGCTCACCGCGTCCGAAGCCCGTCGCCGGCGGCCCTCCGAGGACTAGCGGGCGCGCTCCCACTCGATCCGGGATGAGTCCGGCGACGACGGCAGGTCTGCACACCATGACCCTTCCCCGGATCGCCGGACGTGACGAGTGGCTCGCAGCCCGCACGGAGCTGCTCGAGCAGGAGAAGCGCCTGACCCGCGAGCGCGACGCCCTGAACACCAGGCGGCGCGAGCTGCCCATGGTCGAGATCGAGAAGAGCTACCGGTTCGAGGGGCCGGGCGGCCCGGCGAGCCTGTCCGACCTCTTCGAGGGCCGCCGCCAGCTCATCGTCTGCCACTTCATGTTCAAGCCCGAGTGGGAGGACGGCTGCCCGAGCTGCACGGCGGGCGCCGACAACGTCGCGGAGGGCACGCGCCGCCAGCTCGAGGTGCGCGACACCACGCTCGCGTACGTCTCCCGCGCCCCACTCGAGAAGCTCGAGCGCTACAAGGCCAAGCGGGGCTGGACGTTCCCGTGGTACTCGTCGTTCGGCAGCGACTTCAACCACGACTTCGGCGTCACGGTCGACGAGTCGGTCGCGCCGGCTGCGTACAACTACAAGACGCGCGAGGAGCACGAGGCGGCGGGCACCGGCTACTACTTCGAGGGCGAGCAGCCGATCGAGCAGCCGGGCGTGAGCTGCTTCCTGCGGGTCGACGACCGCGTGTTCCACACGTACTCGTCGTTCGGGCGTGGCGGCGAGTGGACCGGCGGCTCCTACGCGTTCCTGGACCTGACGGCGCTCGGCCGCCAGGAGGACTGGGAGGAGCCGAAGGGCCGCGCGGAGAGCGCCCGCGAGGCCGCGCCGAACTTCCTGACGTGACCTACCGGGCGACCTGCTGGCCGAACGCGCCCGCCTCGCGCAGCGCGGCGGTCTGCTCGTCGCTGTAGCCGAGCAGCTCGCGCAGGAGGTCGTCGGTGTGCTCGCCGAGCAACGGCGCGCGCGACGGCTCGGGGAGCTCGCCGGACAGGCGCAGCGGCGAGGCGGCCTGGCGGACGGTGCCGAGGTTCGGGTGCTCGTAGGAGACGACACCGTCGCGCGCGAGCGTCTGCGGGTCCTCGAGGGCCTCGGCGACGTCGTTGACGCGGCCGACGGGGACGCCCGCGTCGACGAGCAGCCTGAGCCAGTGGTCGGACGGCTGCGAGGCGAACACGGCGTCGAGGTCGGCGAGGAGCGCGTCGCGGTGCTCGTCGCGCGCCGCGAAGCTCGCGTAGCGGGGATCCTCGAGCAGGTCGGGGCGCTCGATCGCCGTGCACAGATCGCGCCAGAAGCGCTCCTTGCCCGCGGCGATCGTGATGTGGCCGTCGGCGGTGGCGAACGCCTGGAAGGGCACGATCGACGGGTGTGCGCTGTTGGCGCGCCGCGGGGTGACGAACCCGTGCGTGGCGGCCCACGTGCCGACGTACATGAGCTCGCTCAGGGCGGTCTCGAAGAGCGAGACGTCGGCGTCGCAGCCCTCGCCGTCGCGGCCCGCGCGGTGGATGCCGGCGAGCATCGCGATCGCCGCGACGTACCCCCCGGACAGGTCCACGAGCGACAGGCCGCTCTTCGTGGGCGGCCCGGCGGGGTCGCCGGTCAGGCTCATCCAGCCCGCCATGGCCTGGATGATGTAGTCGTAGCCGGCCTCCCTGACGCGCGGGCCGCTCATCCCGAAGCCGCTGAGCGAGACGCAGACGATGCGCGGGTTGACCTCGCGCAGGGCGTCGTAGGTCAGGCCGAGCTTGGCCGGACCGTCCCCGCGGAGGTTCGAGAACACGGCGTCGGACGCGCGCACGAGGTCGTGGAAGACGGCGCGGCCCTCCTCGCTGCGCAGGTCGAGCGCCAGGCTCTTCTTGCCGCGGTTGAACGTCTCGAAGAAGAGCGAGTCCTGGCCCTCCTGGAACGGCGGCACGTAGCGGCCGACGTCACCGGCGTTGCCGGGATCCTCGATCTTGATGATCTCCGCGCCCAGGTCGGCCAGCTGCAGCGTCGCCCACGGGCCCGCGCCGAACTGCTCCACCGCGAGGACGCGGACTCCCTCCAGAGGCATCGCCATGGCGGCGATGCTACCAATGGGCATAGGTCAGACACATCGCCGGACGTGGCATCATCAGGACATGACGATCGAGACCGAGCAGCGGGCCGCGGCGCAGGAGCTCGCGGCCTGGACGTCGTCCCTCCAACTCGCCGACGTACCCGCCGAAGTACGCGCGGTCGCGCGCGAGCACATCCTCGACGCGCTGGGCTGCGGGCTCGCCGCGCTGGGCGTCGGGGAGGCCCTCCCCGGACTCGCCGTGGCGGAGGACGCAGGGTCGGGTCCCTCCAGCGCGATCGGCCGCGCGGACCGCGTCCCGGCGGCCGCCGCGGCGCTCGCCAACGGCATGCTGTGCCACGGCCTCGACTTCGACGACACGCACGAGGCGTCGATCGCCCACGTGGCGACGGTCGTCGTCCCCGCGGCGATCGCGGCCGCTGAGGCCGTCGGCGCGACGGGCGCGCAGACCCTCGCCGCGATCGTCGCCGCGACCGAGACGGTGACCCGCATCGGCATGGCGGCGCCGGAGGGCTTCCACCGCCGCGGCTTCCATCCCACGGGCGTCTGCGGCGTCTTCGGCGCGACCGTCGCCGCCTGCCGCCTGCGCGGCATGGACGCCGAGACCACGACGCGTGCGCTCGGCCTCGCGGGCAGCATGGCGTCGGGCATCTTCGAGTACCTCGCCGACGGCTCGCCCACGAAGCCGTTCCACGCCGGCTGGGCGGCCCAGGCAGGCGTCCAGGCCGCCGCGCTCGCCGCGGCCGGTGCACGCGGGCCGTCGACCGTCCTCGAGGGCCGCTACGGCCTCCTCGCCACCCACGTCGACGTCGCGCACGACATGGGCGCGCAGATCGCCGACCTCGGCGAGCGCTGGGAGTCGCCGCTCGTCGCGATCAAGCCGTACCCCGCGTGCCACTGGATCCACGCCGCGGTCGATGCGGCCGTGGAGGCGACGGGCGACCTCGCGCCCGACGAGATCGACCGCATCGTCGTGCGCATCCCCGAGGTCGGCGAGCCGATCGTGCTCGAGCCGCTCGCGCAGAAGCGCACGCCGGTGACCGAGTACGACGCGAAGTTCAGCCTCCCGTGGTGCGTCGCCGCGCGCATCGTGCACGGGCGCCTCGACGTCCGCAGCTTCGTCGGCGACATCGCCGATCCGGCGGTCCTCGCGCTCGCGGCCCGCGTCGAGTACGAGCCGTGGCAGGGCGACTTCGCCTCCGTCTTCGCCGGCGGGGCGCGGGTCGAGGCCAAGGGCACGAGCCGCGCCGTCGTCAACGACGCGCCGCGCGGCGCCCCCGGCAACCCGATGACGCACGACGACATCGTCGCGAAGTTCACCGCCAACGCCACCCTGAGCCTCCCCGGGGAGGCGGCCGCGCGGCTCGTCGCCGCGGTCGACGGCCTCGACGACGCCGCCGACGTGACCGCGATCACCGCCGAGCTGCGCAGCGCCACAGCGTGACGACCATCGACCACGAACGGCTCCGGCAGGGCGTCCGCCAGGTGTGCGCGGCGTTCCCGGACGCGTACTGGCGCGACCTCGACGCGCGCCGCGAGTACCCCGAGGAGGCCGTCGCAGCCCTGACGCAGGCCGGCTACCTCGCGCCGCTGATCCCCGAGGAGTACGGCGGGCTCGGCCTCGACATCGGCTCGGCCTCGATCATCCTCGAGGAGATCAACCGCTCGGGCGGCAACGCCCAGCCCGCCCACGCGCAGGTCTACACGATGGGCACCCTGCTCCGGCACGGGTCCGACGCCCAGAAAGGGGAGTACCTGCCCGGCATCGCCAGCGGCGACCTGCGCCTGCAGGCGTTCGGCGTCACCGAGCCCGAGGCGGGGACCGACACCACGTCGCTGCGGACGATGGCGGTCCGCGACGGCGACGACTACGTGGTGAACGGCCGCAAGATGTACATCTCGCGCGTCCAGTTCTCCGATCTCATGATCCTGCTGGCGCGGACCACGCCGCGCGACGAGGTCAAGCGCAAGTCCGACGGCCTGTCCGTCTTCCTCGTCGACCTGCGCGAGGCGGTCGGCAACGGCCTGGAGGTCAAGCCGCGCCGGGTCATGATCAACAACCAGACCAACGAGCTGGTGTTCACGAACCTGCGCATCCCCGCGAGCAGCCTCATCGGCGAGGAGGGACGCGGCTTCCGCTACGTCCTGGACGGCATGAACGCCGAGCGGATCCTCATCGCGGCGGAGTGCATCGGCAACGGGCGCTGGTTCATCGACCGCAGCACCTCGCGCGCGCGCGAGCGTGAGATCTTCGGGCGGCCGATCGGCCAGAACCAGGGGATCGCGTTCCCGATCGCCCGCGCGCACGTCTCACTCGAGGCGGCCGATCTCATGCGCTTCAGGGCGGCGGAGCTGTTCGACGCCGGGCAGCCGTGCGGCGCCGAGGCGAACATGTCGCTCATGCTCGCGGCCGCCGCCGCGTGGGAGGCGGCCGAGGCTGCGATGCAGACCTTCGGCGGCTACTCCTACGACGCCGAGTACGACGTCGAGCGCAAGTTCCGCGAGACGCGCCTGTTCCAGGTCGCGCCCATCTCGACCAACCTCATCCTGTCCTACGTGGCCGAGCACGTGCTCGGCCTGCCGCGCACCTTCTAGTAGCCGTCGTCCTCGGTGGCGCCGAGGTCCTCGTCGCCACCGTCGACCGGCTCGTCGTCGGCCGAGTCGTCGTCCGCGTCGGCGAGCGAGGAGTCCTCGCAGTGCCAGCGCGACTGGCTCACGACGGGCTTGGCCTTGCGCGCCTTGCCCAGCTTGACCCGCACCGTCGCCGAGCACTCGCGCTGGACGTCGTCGTCGACGGCGATCGACACGAAGACGTCACAGGCGATCGTGCGCCGGTTCTGGCGCTCGCAGCCGTCGACGCCGCTCTCGTCGGCGTCCGTGGCGTCGGCGTAGCGATCCGCGATCGACTGGGCGGCGTCGTTGGCGACCGACGTCGACAGCCGGGCGGCGTTGGCGGCCGGTGCCGCCAGCAGCATGAGCGCCAGCACGGCTCCGAGGAGCGCGGCGCGGAGGGCGTTGGATGGCATCGCCTCCCCATCGGCCCGTCGCGGCGTCGGCTCCTCGGCGCGTGGCCTCGGCTGGACGAAGGTGGGACGCTTCCCTCATGCGGATCGCGGTGATCGGAGGGGGTCTCGGCGGGTTGTCGACCGCGGGGTTCCTCGTCCGCGCAGGCCTGGAGGACGTGCAGGTCTACGAGCAGGCGGGTGCCCTCGGCGAGATCGGCGCCGGGATCCAGGTGCCGCCCAACGCGGTGCGGTTGCTGCACCGTCTCGGCGTCGTGGAGCAGCTCGACGACGCCGGCGTGCGCCTCGAGACGGGGTGGGAGTTCCGCCGCTGGCGCACCGGCGAGGTGCTCTACTCCCAGCGGCTCGGCACCGCGTGCGAGGAGCGCTTCGGCGCGCCCTACTACGTCGCCCATCGCGCGGGGCTGCTCGACGCCCTGCTCGGCGTGCTCCCCGACGGGATCGTCCATGTCGGCAAGCGCTGCGCCGCGGTCGAGGAGACGGGCGAGGAGGTGCACGTCACCTTCGAGGACGGCGAGACGATCACCGCCGACGTCGTGATCGGTGCGGACGGCATCCACTCCGTCGTGCGCGGCGCGGTGACGACGCCGAGCCCGCCGACCTTCTCGGGGCTCGCGGGGTACCGCTGCATGCTGCCCGCCGAGGCGGCCCCGCCGATGGCGCTCGAGCCGGGGTTCACGGTCTGGCTCGGACCCGGCCGGCACCTCGTGCACTACCCCGTGTCAGCCGGCCGGGAGGTCAACCTCGTCGCGATCGTGCCCGCGGGGGAGTGGCGGACGGAGTCGTGGATCGCCGAGGGCACGCTCGAGGGTCTGCTGGCGGAGCACGTCGGCTGGGCCGACGACGTCCAGACGCTGCTGCGCCTCGCGCCGAAGGCGTACCTCTACGCGTTCTACGACCGCGAGCCGCTCGCGCGCTTCGTGCGCGGCCGCATCGCGCTCATCGGCGACGCGGCGCACCCGATGCTCCCGTTCCTCGCGCAGGGCGCGGCGCAGGCCTTCGAGGACGGCGCGGCGCTCGCCCTGTGCCTGCGCGAGGCCGGGCCCGAGCGCGCGCGCCTGGGCCTCGAGCGCTACGAGCGCGCGCGGCTCGCCCGCGCGTCGGAGGTCCAGCGCCTGAGCCGCGGGCGCCCGGAGATCAACCACCTGCCCGACGGGCCCGAGCAGATCCGCCGGGACGCCCAGCTGGCGGCCCAGGATCCGCTCGAGCACAACTCCTGGCTGTACGAGCACGACGTCGAAGCCGCGCTGCGCGGCTCCGACGTCGCCTCTCCGTTGCGCCCCTAGGCGTCCTCGTGGACGAAGCGGCCGATCGCCGCGTACTTCTCCTTGTTGGACGAGCGCCAGTACAGCGCCACCGCGATCCCGCTCGAGGAACATCGCCAGGACGAACCACGGCAGGTACTTGATGAACCAGTTGTCGCCGGCACCCGACAGGTCCCCGCGGTACTTGATGAGCAGGTAGCACGCGCCGATCTGCGCGAAGCCGCCGATGACCGGGGCCAGCTTCGTCTTCCACCAGTGCCCGTGCTCCGGGGCGTTCTGCAGGAAGTAGCGGATGATCGCGAACGAGACGAGCGCCTGGATGGCCAGGATGCCGAGCACGCCGAGCAGCGGGCTCCACGTGCCGAGCTTCAGCAGGGCATCCAGCGTGGATGGATTGGCGATCGTGAACGCGCCGGCGTACAGCGTGACCAGCCCCGTCACGAGCATGCTCGCCATGTACGGGCTGCGGTGCGTCGGGTGCACCTTCCCCAGCCCGCGCGGGAGGATCCCCTCGCGGCCCATGGAGAAGAAGTACCGCGACGACGTGTTGTAGAAGGCGAGCACGCACGCGAACGAGCCCGTGACGATCAGGATCTCGAACAGCGTGGTGAGCGCCGAGCCCACGTACCTGTCGGTCAGCGGGTAGAAGGCCGACGCGATGTCGCCGTTGTACTGCGCGGCGACGGCGTCAGCGGCGCCCTGGTTGCCCCAGCCCGTGACGAACATCCACGAGATGAAGACGTAGAGGATGCCGAGGCCGATGACGGACGTGTACATCGCGATGCCCGCGATCCGCTTCGGGTCGTTGGACTCCTCGGCGTAGTTCGGCGCCATCTCGAAGCCGACCCAGGACCAGAAGGCACCGAAGAGCGCGATGCCCACGGCCCCGGCGCCGAAGGCCTTGATGGCGGCCGTGTTGTCGAACATCTCGACCGGGTTCAGCGGCGACAGGGACACGCCCTCGGCGCCGCCCTGGAACAGGACGGCGAAGCCGAAGATCAGCAGCCCGATGAGCTCCGTGATGAGGAAGACGCCGAGGATCTTCGACGTCAGCTCGATGTGGAACCACGACAGCGCCGTGATGATCCCCAGGAACAGGATCATGAAGACCCAGGCGGGGATGTCGATGCTGAACCACTCGTTGACGCTCGTCGACGCGAAGTAGCCCGTCACGCCGAGCACGGCGGAGCAGAAGATCACGTAGCAGAGCGAGATGAGCGCGGCCGTGCCCATCCCCATCACGGTTCCGAAGCCGTGGGTCACGAACGAGTAGAAGCCGCCCGCGGCGGTCACCGTCCGGGCCATCTCGATGTAGCCGACCGCGAAGATCGTCAGGACGATCGTCGCGACCAGGAACGCCGCCGGCGCCGCGAAGCCGCCGCCGAGGACGGCGACCGGGACGTTGAACAGCATCGCCGCGATCGGGGCCGCCCCGGTGACGATGCAGAAGAGCACGCCGGACAGGCCGAGCGCGTTCTGCGCCAGCCTGCCGCTGTGGTCCTCGTGCCTCACCGCACTGGGCCCGCCCGCGACCGAGCTTGCCTCGGGCGAGATGTGGTCCGTCATACCGTCACACCGATCCTCTCCTCAGTGGAACCGCTGCTGCGGGCGGCATAAGACCACAATGGTGGTGCGGGACGCAACGAATTCGTGCAGAGCCCGTTCCTGCGTCGATGCCCGGTCCACGATCTGACAGGAGAGCCAGGTGCTCCGTTCGACGTCCACGAAGCTCGCCCTCACGGGACTGATCGCCGCGGCGGCGGTCGCGCTGCTGCCGTCGGCTGCGCTCGCAGCCTCGCCACGGTGCGAGGCCAAGGAGGGCGACACGGTCGCCCGCAACACGACGACCCGCGTGTTCATGCGCACCACGGGCACCGTCGACGACGGCCAGGACGTCCGCATCTACAGCTGCCGCCTGGGTACGCGCACCGCCGTCCTGACGACGCGGTTCCGCAACGACCTCGACGGCGAGCTGCGGCTTCAGGAGGCGATCCTCGGGAGCTCGAAGTACCTCGGCATCGTCTTCGAGGAGCTCACGGGGACCTCGGACTCCACCGACGTCTTCCTCTACGACCTGAGCGTCCCCGATCGCCGGTACTTCACGTTCAACCGCGACGGGTCCCGCGAGGGCCTGCAGGCGGTGGTGACGCGCAACGGCGGCCTCGCGGTCCTCGACGCGGGCGTCGTCACCGTCTTCGACGCCGCGGGGACGCGGATCGTCGGGCCCTCGGGCGCGAGCGCGCTCGGCTGGGGCATCGGCACGAACACCGTGTACTGGACCGCCGGCCCGACGCCGTTCTCCACGACGCTGAACGGCCGGCCGAGCGAGAGCTAGGCGCTACGCGACGGCCCTGAGCTCGTCGGCCAGCGAGGCGGCGAGCTCGGGGGCCTTCGCGGCCTCCGGCTGCAGCGACGGGTCGACGAGGAACGCGTCGGAGACGAGCTGCACGGTCACGCCGTGCTCCGGCCGGTGCAGCAGCTCGATCGGGTCGCCCGCGCCGACCGTGCCCTCGACGAGGATCCGCAGGTACGCACCGGGTCGCGAGGCGCGCGCGAAGGCCTTGACCATCCGCCCGTCGCCGAAGCGGATGCCGAGCTTGGAGCAGGGCAGCCGTGGCTGGGACACCTCGAACTCCGCCTCGCCGATCCGCCACCGCTCGCCGACGACGCTGTGCGTCACGTCGAGGCCCTCGGTCGTGAGGTTCTCGCCGAACCAGCCCGGCCCGACCTCCGGGCGCTCGAGGGCCTGCGCCCACCAGGCGATGTCCTCGATCGCATAGACGTAGACGGCCTTGTCGGCGCCACCGTGGACGGTGAGGTCGGCCTGGCGGTCGCCCTCGAGGTTCGCGCCGGTCGCGCGCACGCGGCCCTCGACCGGGTCCTTGACGATCGAGCTCATGAACGGGCGCCCGCGGCGCACGCTGATCTGCCGGGGCTGGCCGACGTTGACGGAGACGACGCGAGGCATGTCCGGAGATTAGTCTCGGCGCATGGCCCGACGTTACGTCCACACCTGCGTCCGCGTGCTCGACCCGGACGCGTCCCTGCGGTTCTACGGCACGCTCGGCTTCGAGAAGCGCGGCCGGCTGAACTTCGAGACGGCGTACAACATCTACCTCGGCCTGCCGGGCGACGGCGACGTCCTCGAGCTCACGGTCAACCGAGGCCGCACCGAGCCCTACGACCTCGGGACGGGCTACAACCACATCGCGCTGACGGTCGAGGACATCGACGCCGCGCTGAGCGACCTGGCGGCGATCGGCGTCGAGCCCGAGAAGCCGGCCTACCACCCGGGCGGCAACGAGTCGCTGCCGCGGATCGCGTTCGTGGCCGACCCGGACGGCTACCGGGTCGAGCTCATCGACAAGGGCGCCTTCCCGACGCCGCAGGACCCGGAGGACTAGCGCAGGTAGTCCCGCAGCTTCGAGCGCAGGTACGTGTACCCCGGCCGCGCCGTGCCGTCGGGGTTCGTCAGGCCCGCGTCGAACCGGGCGCTGCAGCCGGCGCCGGTGAAGTTGTAGACGTAGACCCGGCCCACGCCGACCGACCGGTAGCGCTTCGCGAGGTCGAACATGTTGCGCAGGCGGTTCTTCGCCCGCTCGGTCGAGCACGGGAAGCTGCGGCCGAACTTCACGATGCCGCCGGTCTCCGTGAACCAGAACTTCGTGGAGCGGTTGTACGCGCGCGCCTGGCGGATCATGAGCCGGGTGTACGTCGTGCGGCTGCGGTTCACGTCGCCGTAGTTGTGGATGCCGACGAGGCTCGCGCGGCGCCGGTACGTGGACGACAGCGCCCGGTAGAAGCTGCGCATGTAGCGGTCCACGCCGGGCTGGTCGAGGACGTCGAGCGCCACGACCGCGCACGAGCTGCAGCGGGTCTTGACCTCCTGGTACATGACCTTGAAGAAGGAGGCGGCCCGCGTCGGGCTGCGGTACGTCGGCTGAGAGGCGTGGTTCGCCTCGTTCCAGGTGCCGAACTCGCGCACGCCGAGCGCACGGAAGTGGGTGACGAGCCGGCGCATCTGCGAGCGGTAGGCGTCGACCGACGGCAGCTTGGCCTTCTTGATCTCCAGGTTGTCGCTGGAGACGTGGAGGAACACCGACATGCCGTCCGCGCGGGCGCGACGGACATACGCGTCGGCGGCGGCGAGCTGGCCGGGGTTGCTCATCGCGTTCCACGGGATGAAGTACCGGACGCGCTTGAACTTCGCGCGCTGGAACAGCGGCTGGTCGAACATCGAGATCTGCTGGTCGCCGATCCCGACGCGGATCGCGGTGCGCGCGTCGGCCGCCGGCGGGGATGACGGCGAGCCCGATGACCAGGCCCGCCAGGAGGAGGGTTCGTCTCATCGGGAGGCCAACAGACCGCGTCCCGGATCGATGCGGCGTACTCTGCGGGCGGTGCGCATCCTGTTCGTCTGCATGGGGAACATCTGCAGATCCCCCACCGCCGAGGGCGTGATGCGCCATCTCCTGGCCGAGGAGGGCCTCGGCGGGGAGATCGAGGTCGACAGCGCCGGCACCGGTGCCTGGCATGCCGGATCCCCGCCGGACCGACGCGCGACCGCGGCCGCCCGCGCCCGCGGCATCGCCCTCGAGGGCACCGCGCGCCAGGTGACCGACGAGGACTTCGAGGACTTCGACCTCATCCTGTGCGCCGACGCGGAGAACGTCGAGGCGCTGCGCGCCTCCGCGCCGGCCGGCGCGGAGGACCGCATCCGCCTGCTGCGCTCGTTCGACCCCGCCGGCCAGGGCGACCTCGACGTGCCCGACCCGTACTACGGCGGCGACCGCGGGTTCGAGGACGTCCTGGATCAGGTGGAGGCCGCGTGTCGCGGTCTCCTGGTGGAGTTGCGGGGCTAGGCGCTTCCGGCGGGACCTGCGCTCCGCTCCGTCGCCGCGGTTGCCTGGGTCCGTGTCCGACTGCCCATCGAGGGCGGACGGGAGCGGGTGGGGAGATCTAGTCCCGCATAGCGACACAAATCCTCCCCGCTCGATCGGCCGCCCCTACCTGTGTTTCACGAGCGCGAGCGGGTGGCTAGCAAGGGTGCTAGCCACTGGCTCGCGGTTCTTCGAAGGGTGCCGGGGGAGGAGTCGTCTCGCGGGCACAGCCCCCTCCGTCCGCCCTCGGTGGGCCGTCGGAGGCGGCCGGCGCCCGCGCCGTCGCGACGAGCGGAGCTCAGGTGGCGCCAGGCGCGGACGCGTGGCGCCTGCGGGGTGCGACTTCTGACGGGGCGTCAGGACTCGCGAGAGGTGCCACCTGTCGCGACGAGCGGCGGAGCTCACCCCCACGGCCTTCAGCGCCGCCAGGTCCTCCTCGCCCAGTCCCTCCAGCACGTCGAGCGCCCGGAGGTTCTGGTCGATCTGCTCCGGCCGCGTCGCGCCGGTGAGGATCGTCGACACCCGCGGGTTCGACAGCGCGAACGCCATCGCCAGCACCGCGGGCGGCTCGCCGAGGCGCTCGGCGAGCTCGAGCAGCGCGGGCACCGCCGCGATCGCGGAGGCCATCCGCGGGTCGTCGAGGTGCTCGGCCATGCGCCCCTCGCCGCCGCCCTGCGCGTACTTGCCCGAGAGGATCCCGCCGACGAGCACGTACGAGGCCATGACGCTCGCGCCGCACAGGTCGAGCGCCTCGCTCATCTCCGGGCTCTCCACCCAGTCGCGCTTGGCGAGGCTGTAGGGAAGCTGCGCCGACTTGGGCGCGGGGACGCCGGCGGCGCGCGCGGCGCGACCTGCCTCGGCGACGCGCTCGGCCTCCCAGTTGACGATCCCCCACGCGCGCGCACGCCCGCCCGCGATGAGCTCGCCCATCATCCCGACGATGTCCTCCATCGGGAGGTCGGCCGGCGGCGGGTCGCACTCGAGGAAGTCGACGTGGTCGAGTCCCGTGCGCTCCAGCGAGAGGTCGAGCTCCTCCGACGGGCTCTGCTGCGGCCAGTGCTCCCACCACAGCTTCTCGCCGATCGTCACCTCGTCGCGCGGCCAGCCCGACGCCCGGAACGCCTCGCCGAACACGACCTCGGAGTACCCGGACGGGATCGGGGCGCTGCCGGACTCGTCGTTGTAGCGGGCGACCTCGAGGAAGTCGATGCCGCGCGAGCGCGCGTGGTCGAGCACGGACGCGGCCTGCTCGCGCGGGATGAGCTCCCACGTCCGCCAGGACCCGAGCGCGAAGAGCGAGACCTCGACGCCGGAGTCGCCGAGCTCCCTGCGGGGGACGGCCACGTCAGGCGACCTCGGCGGGGACGCGGTCGCGCAGCAGCGGCAGGACGTCGCGGGCGAACTCCTCCATGTAGCGCGCCTGCTCGTTGCCCGGGAAGTGGAACACCAGCTCGGTGAACCCGAGGTCGATGTAGGTGCCGACGCGCTCGGCGACGTCCTCGGGGTCGTCGGAGACGATGAAGCGGCTGCTCGCGCGGTCGGCGTTCTCGTCGGCCAGGCGCTCCATCTCCATCGGATCCTCGACGCCGGCCTTCTGCTCGCCCGTGAGGGCGAGCGCCGCCCACCAGCGGCACGCCTCCTTCGCGCGCACCGCGTCGTGGTCGTAGGAGACCTTGATCTCGATCATGTGCGCGATCTGCGACGCGTCGCGCCCGGCCTTCTCGGCGCCCTCGGCGACCGCGTCGAGCAGCGTCCGGTAGAGGTCGGGGTCCTTGCCGCTGGTGCAGATGAAGCCGTCGCCGACGCGGCCGGCGAGCTTGGCCGCCAGCGGCCCGGACGCCGCGATGTAGATCGGCACCGGATCGTCGGGGCGGTCGTAGATCGTCGCCTTGCGCGTCGTGTAGTACTCGCCCTCGAAGTCCACGCGCTCCTCGCGCCACAGCTGGCGGATGAGCCCGATCGCCTCCGCCAGGCGCATGCGGCGCTCCTTGACCCCCGGCCACTCGCCGGTCGCGATCGGGCTCTCGTTGAGCGACTCGCCCGTGCCGACGCCGAGGAACACGCGATCCGGGAACAGGCAGCCCAGCGTCGCGAACGCCTGCGCGATCACGGCGGGGTGGTAGCGGAAGGTCGGCGTCAGCACGCTCGTGCCCATGCGGATGCGCTCGCTGCGGCCACCCAGCGCGCCGAGCCACGGCAGGACGGCCGGGCTGTGACCGCCCTCGTGGCGCCAGGGCTGGAAGTGGTCGGAGGCGGCGACGTCGTCGAAGCCGAGACGCTCGGCCAGCAGCGAGAACGACAGCAGCTCCGTCGGGCCGAACTGCTCCGCCGAGGCCTTGTAGCCCAGGCGGATCGGCGAGTTCGAGGTCATGCGCCCACCCTATCGAGGGCCTCCGCGAGCGCCTCCGCGTCGTGGGGTCCCCTCACCCGCTCGCCGTTGACGAAGAACGTGGGCGTCCCGGTGACGCCGCTGCGCTCCGCGCTGTCGATGTCAGCGTCGATGGCCGCCTCGTGCACGTCGTCGCGCAGCGCCTCCAGGAAGCGCTCCGCATCCATGCCGAGCGCCTGCGCGTGGCCGACGAGATCGTCGAGCTTCAGCCGGTCCGGCTCCGCGAACACCCGGTCGTGCATCTCCCAGAAGCGCCCCTGCGCGCCGGCCGCCTCCATCGCCTCGGCGGCCAGACGGGCCTGGGGGTGGAGGTCCTCGAGCGGCAGATGGCGGAAGACGTACTGCAGCCGGTCGCCGTAGCGCCTGCGCAGCTCGGCGACGGCGCCGGTCGCGTCGCCGCAGAACGGGCACTCCGCGTCGCCGTACTCGACGAGGGAGAGCGGGGCGTCGAGCGGCCCGCGGATGTGGTCGTGGGCGCGGTCGACCGGCGGATCGAGCCGCACCGCAGCCCGGGTGTCCGCATCGTCGTCGGTGCCCGCGAGCCGGAACAGCAGCCAGCCGAGCGCGGCCGCGAGCACCGACGCGGCGAGCACGCCGACCTTCGCCTCGTCGCGCAGCACCTCGTCGTCGAACGCCAGGTCGGTGACGAAGAGCGAGACGGTGAAGCCGATCCCCGCCAGCGCCGCCGCCCCGAGGACGTGGCGCATCGTCATCGCCGCGCGGCAGCGTGCCCAGCCCCAGGCGGACGGCGAGGAAGGACGCGAGCGAGATGCCGATCGTCTTGCCCGCGACGAGGCCGACGACGATGCCGATCGTGATCGGCGAGCTGACGGCACGGCTGATCGCGTCGCCCCCGAGCGGCGACGCCGGCGTTCGCGAGCGCGAACAGCGGCACGACGACGTAGCTCGTCCACGGGTGCAGCAGCTCCTGCAGTCGCTCGTTGGGCGAGATCGCCGCGCCGACGCCGAGCATCGCCGAGCGCGCCTGCGCGGGCGACGGGTCCTGGCGGAACGAGCGGGTGAGCACCGTCGCCCGCTCGATCTCGCTGCGCCGCGGCGGATGCACCGGGGTGAGCAGCCCGAGCAGGACGCCCGCGATCGTCGGGTGCACGCCGGACTCGACCATCGCGACCCACAGGGCGAGCCCCGCGACGAGGTAGGCCGGGCCGCGCCAGACGCGGACGCGGCCGAGCAGGCCGATCGCCACGAGGATCCCGCCCGCCGCCGCGAGGGCGACGAGATCGATGCCCTCCGAGTAGAAGATCGCGATGACGACGATGGCGCCGATGTCGTCGACGATCGCCAGGGTGAGCAGGAACACGCGCACCTGCGACGGCAGGCCCGGGCCCATGAGCGCGAGCGCGCCCAGGACGAACGCGATGTCCGTCGCCATGACGATGCCCCAGCCGTGTGCGCCCTCGCCGCCGGCGTTGATGGCGACGTACAGCAGCGCCGGGACCACCATCCCGCCGAGGGCGGCGAGCGCCGGGACCGCCGCCGCGCGGCGGTCGCGCAGCTCCCCCAGCGCGAGCTCCCAGCGGATCTCCAGCGCGACGATGTAGAAGAAGAACACCATCAGCCCGTCGTTGACCCAGTGCTGCAGGTCCTCGGTGATGTCCGCCGAGCCGATGCCGATCGTGGCCTTCGTGTGCCACAGGTCGACGTAGGAGTCCTTCAGCGGCGAGTTCGCCCAGACGAGGGCGACGATCGTCGCCAGGAGCAGGAGCGACGAGCTGCCGGCCTCCGTGTGCAGGAACTGCTGCAGCGGCCGCGCGACGTTGCCCGTCCAGCGGCTCGTGTCCTGCTGCGCGCCTTTCACTGCGAGAGCTCGCGGAAGCGCTCGGCCAGCGCCCGGAAGAAGTCCGCGCGCGTCACGATGCCCGTCACCCGCCCGTCCTCGACGATGGGCACGACGAGCACGCGGTGGTGCAGGAAGATCTCCGCGAGCTGGGCGTCGGACGGATCGGCCCCGATCTCCACGTGGTCGGTCGTCATGTGATCGGCGACCGACTCCTGCCCGGCCGGCAGGCCCCGCTCGAGCATGCCGTCGAGCGACTTGGGGATGAACGCCGCCGAGCCGAGCGTGTCGAAGTAGCGCGGGAACACCGCGTGGATGAACTCCCGCTCGCCGAAGACGCCCACGTAGCGCCCCCGGCCGTCGACGACCGGCAGGCCGGGCACCTCCGCGGCCAGGACTGCGTCGACCGCCTCGCCGACCGACTGGTCGTCGCGGAGCACCGGGACCTCGCGGCGCGCCGCGCTCACGAACGTGGCGGGCGGCATCACAGGTACCTCACGGCGACGTAGGCGGTCGAGAGCACGAGCGAGGCGAGCGTGACAGGGATCCCCGCTTTGAGGAACGGCACGAACCCGATCGGCCGCCCCGCCCGCGACGCCATGCCCGCCGCGGCGACGTTGGCGGCGGCCGCGATGATCGTCGCGTTGCCGCCGAAGCAGGCGCCGAGCGACAGCGCCCACCAGTACGCCGGATCGTCGTGGCCGCCCAGCTGCTCGACGACGGGGATCATCGTCGCGGTGAACGGGATGTTGTCGACGACCGCCGACCCGAAACCCGACACCCACAGGATCCCCAGCAGCTCGGCGGTGCGGTCGCCGGCGGTCACCGACGCGATGCCGTCGGCGACCTCCTGGATCGCGCCGGTCTCCTCCAGCGCGCCGACCATGACGAACAGCCCGATGAAGAAGAAGAGCGTCGGCCACTCGATCCCGGCGAGCGCCTTCTCCATCGACTGCCGGCTGACGAGCAGCATGATCGTCGCGCCCGCGAGCGCGACCGTGGCCGGCTCGAGGTGCAGCGGCTTGTGGACGAAGAACGCCGCGATGGTCAGCAGCAGGATCGGCAGCGTCCGGCGCAGCTCGTCGGGGTCCTCGATCGACCGGTCGGGGTCGAGCTCCATGACCCGCTCGCGGGCCTCCGGCGCGATCTGCAATCGCGAGCGGAACGCGAGGTACAGCAGCGGCGTGATCACGAGGAGCGTGATGACGACGATCGGCGCCAGGTTCACGATGAACGCGATGAAGGAGAGGTCGGTCGCGCCGGCGATGAGGATGTTCGGCGGGTCGCCGATGAGCGTCGCGGTGCCGCCGATGTTGGACGCGAAGACCTCGATGAGCACGAGCGGGATCGGGTCGATGTCGAGCGCGTCCGCGAGCAGGAACGTGATCGGCACCATGAGCAGCACGGTGGTGAGGTTGTCCAGGAAGGCCGACAGCACGGCCGTCGCCCCGGCGAGGCTCAGCGTGATGGCGAGCGGCCTGCCCCGGGAGAGCTGCCCCGCGCGGATCGCCAGGTACGTGTAGATCCCCGTCGTCTCGGTGAGCCGGACGACGATCATCATCCCGGCCAGCAGGCCGAGCGTGTTCCAGTCGATCGCGTCGATCGCCTGCTCCTGGCTGATCGTCTGCGTGACCAGCACGGCGATGGCGCCGAGCAGCGCGACCTTCGTCCGATCGATCCTCTCGGAGGCGATCGCGGCGAGCGCGATGACGAAGATGGCGATGGCAGCGGGCATGCGAAGACGCGCGCCGACCAGTCTTCCCGGCTCACCTGCCGGGGAGCCTACCGACGATCAAGACCCGCCGCCAGACGTCGATACTGAGGAGCGTGGAGCAGTCCCCCGGCGCAACTCGGAGCTAGTCGTCGGCGTGCAGCAGGAACCCCGCGGCGTCGAGGATGCCGCGGTCGCGTAGCCGGCTCAGCCGGTCCACGACCTGATCGGCCGGATGCCAGGCGGCGACCGCCGCCGTGTCGTCGAGCGCGTGCAGGTCGTGGAGCTCCGGTTCGTCGACCGCGTCGCGGAACCAGGCAAGGTCGTCGGAGATGCGCCGGGGACGGCCGGCCGTGTCGGGGTTCCAGTGGTCCTGGCCCCCTCGGCGCTCGGGGGTGCCGGGCGGACGCGTCAGCGCGACGCCGAGGGCACCCGGCCAGTCCGGGCGGGATCGCACCAGTTCTAGGATCGCCATGACCTGAGAGCTTAGGTACCGAAGCGAGGGGGGAGCCCCGCTTCCCGCGCGGGTAACGTGCCACTGGGTAACAGACGCCGGAGGGGGCACCGTGGCCAGCACCGACATCGACGCATTGGAGACCCGGGAGTGGCTCGAGTCGCTCGACGGCGTGCTCGAGCACGACGGGCCGGACCGTGCGAACTTCCTCCTGGACCGCCTCGCGGGCCGTGCGTCGCGTGCGGGCGCGCATATGCCCCTGGGTGGCCAGACGCCGTACGTGAACACCATCCCGGTGTCCGAGGAGCCGCCCTATCCGGGTGACGAGGCGCTGGAGAACCGCCTCAGCTCGCTCATCCGCTGGAACGCGATGGCGACGGTCCTGCAGGCGAACAAGACGTCGTCGGAGCTCGGCGGGCACATCGCCAGCTACCAGTCCGCGGCGACGCTCTACGAGGTCGGCTTCAACCACTTCTGGCACGCACCCTCCGCGGAGCACGGCGGCGACCTCGTCTTCTTCCAGGGCCACTCGGCGCCTGGTATGTACTCGCGGGCCTTCCTCGAGGGGCGAGTAACGGAGTCCCAGCTACGGCGCTTCCGCCAGGAGGTCGACGACCTCGGGCGCTTCGACGGCGGCGGCATCTCCTCGTACCCGCACCCGTGGCTCATGCCGGAGCTCTGGCAGTTCCCCACCGTCTCGATGGGGCTGGGGCCGATCATGGCCATCTACCAGGCCCGCTTCATGAAGTACCTGCAGGGGCGCGGGATCGTGGACACCTCGGGCCGCAAGGTGTGGGCGTTCCTCGGCGACGGCGAGACCGACGAGCCCGAGTCGCTCGGCGCGATCGGCCTCGCGGGCCGCGAGCGCCTCGACAACCTCGTCTTCGTCGTCAACTGCAACCTGCAGCGCCTCGACGGCCCCGTCCGCGGCAACGGCAAGATCATCCAGGAGCTCGAGACGATCTTCCGCGGCGCGGGATGGAACGTCGTCAAGGTCGTCTGGGGCTCGCGCTGGGACCCGTTGCTCGCCGCCGACCACGAGGGCCTGCTCGTGCAGCGCATGGAGGAGGCCGTCGACGGCGAGTACCAGGTCTACAAGGCGCGCGACGGCGCCTTCGTGCGCGAGCACTTCTTCGGGGCCGACCCGAAGCTGCGCGAGATGGTCGCCCACATGAGCGACGAGGAGGTCTGGGCGCTCAACCGCGGCGGCCACGACCCCAAGAAGATCTACGCCGCCTACGCCGCCGCCAGCGCGCACACCGGCCAGCCCACGGTGATCCTCGCCAAGACGATCAAGGGCTACGGCATGGGCGAGGCCGGCGAGGGCCAGAACATCACCCATCAGCAGAAGAAGATGGACGAGAACGCGCTGCTGAAGTGGCGCGACCGGTTCGGCCTGGACCTCACCGACGAGCAGGTCCACGACGCGGCGTTCGTCAAGCCCGCCGACGACGCCCCGGAGATGGCCTACCTGCACGAGCGCCGCAGGGCGCTCGGCGGCGGGCTGCCCGCGCGGCGGCGGACCTCGACGGCGCTGGAGGTCCCGGACCTCTCCGCGTTCGGCGGGCAGCTCACGCCGACCGGCGAGCGCGAGATCTCGACGACGATGGCGTTCGTCCGCATCCTCAACACGCTCCTGCGCGACAAGAAGATCGGCAAGCACGTCGTCCCGATCGTGCCCGACGAGTCGCGCACGTTCGGCATGGAGGGGATGTTCCGGCAGTTCGGGATCTTCAGCCAGGTCGGCCAGCTGTACCAGCCCGAGGACGCCGACCAGCTCATGTTCTACAAGGAGGACAAGCAGGGCCAGGTGCTCCAGGAGGGCATCAACGAGCCCGGCGCGTTCTCCTCCTGGATCGCCGCGGGCACGTCGTACTCCAACCACGACGTGCCGATGATCCCGTTCTACATCTACTACTCGATGTTCGGGTTCCAGCGGATCGGGGACCTCGCCTGGGCCGCGGGCGACAGCCGCACGCGCGGCTTCCTGCTCGGCGGCACGGCGGGGCGCACGACGCTGAACGGCGAGGGCCTGCAGCACGAGGACGGCCACTCGCACATCCTCAGCTCGACGATCCCCAACTGCGTCTCCTACGACCCCACGTACGCGCACGAGGTCGCCGTGATCGTCCAGGACGGCCTGCGCCGCATGCTGGGCGATCAGGAGGACGTCTTCTACTACCTCACGCTCATGAACGAGAACTACTCGCACCCCGGGCTGACCGAGGGCAGCGAGGAGGGGATCCTCAGGGGCATGTACCTGCTGCAGCCGGGCAAGGAGCCCAAGGCAGGTGCGCCACGCGTCCAGCTGCTGGGCTCGGGGACGATCCTGCGCGAGGTGCTGGCGGGCGCCGACCTGCTCGCGCGAGGACTTCGGCGTCGCCGCGGACGTGTGGAGCGTCACGAGCTTCACCGAGCTGCGTCGCGAGGGCATCGAGGCGGACCGCTGGAACATGCTCCATCCGACGGAGGAGGCGCGGGTGCCCTGGGTCACGTCGTCGCTCGCTGGGCACGAGGGGCCGGTGATCGCCTCGACCGACTACGTGCGTGCGTTCGCCGACGGCATCCGCCCGTTCGTCGACCGCCCGTACCGGGTGCTCGGCACGGACGGCTTCGGGCGCAGCGACTTCCGGCGCAAGCTGCGGCGCTTCTTCGAGGTCGACCGCCACTACGTCGCGGTCGCCGCGCTCAAGGAGCTGGCGGACCAGGGCAAGGTCGAGCCCTCGGTGGTCAAGCAGGCCATCGAGCAGTACGAGATCGACACCGACCGCCCGGCGCCGTTCCATGTCTGACGCGACTGCGACCGACGTGGTCGAGGTCAAGGTCCCCGACATCGGGGACTTCGACGACGTCCCCGTCATCGAGGTGCACGTCGCGCCGGGCGACACGATCGCGCCCGAGGACCCGCTCGTCACGCTGGAGTCCGACAAGGCGACGATGGACGTTCCCTCCCCGTTGGAGGGCGTCGTCCAGGAGCTGAAGGTCGCGGTGGGTGACGCCGTGTCGGAGGGCACCGTGATCCTCGTGGCGGTCCCCGGCGGGGTCGACGGGGACGCGGCCGCCGAGTCGCTCGCGGAGCCCGCGATCGAGGAGGCCGAGGCGGTCGAGGACGAGATCGCGGCCGCGACGCCGGCGCCGGCGCCTGCACCGCCGGCCGATGTCCTCTACGCCGGCCCCGGCGCGCGTCGCCTGGCGCGTGAGCTCGGCATCGACCTCGCGTCGGTGTCGGGGACGGGCCGCAAGGGCCGGATCCTCAAGGGTGACGTCGAGGCGGCGTCGAAGGGCGCGCCGGCCCCGGCCGCGGCTCCGTCGAAGGGCGCCGCCGTCGGTGGCCTGGAGGTGCTCCCCTGGCCGAAGGTCGACTTCGAGAAGTTCGGCGAGGTCGAGCGGGTCGCGCTGTCGCGGATCAAGCGCATCAGCGGCCCCGTGCTGCACCGCAACTGGGTGACCATCCCGCACGTCACGCACAACGACGAGGCGGACATCACCGAGCTCGAGGCGTTCCGCAAGCGCACGAACGACGAGATCGCCAAGTCCGGCGTGAAGCTCACGATGGTCGCGCTGCTGCTGAAGGCGCTCGTGCCGGCGCTGCAGCGCTTCCCGGAGCTCAACGCGTCGCTCGAGGGCGACGAGCTCGTGCTCAAGCGCTACTACCACCTCGGGTTCGCGGCCGACACGCCGCAGGGCCTCGTGGTGCCCGTGATCAGGGACGTCGACAAGAAGGGCCTCGTCGACATCGCGAAGGACCTCACCGAGCTCTCGGGCAAGGCCCGCGAGGGCAAGCTGGGCCCGTCGGACATGGCGGGCGGGACGTTCACCGTCTCGTCGCTCGGCGGCCTGGGCGGCACGAGCTTCACCCCGATCATCAACGCCCCCGAGGTCGCGATCCTCGGCGTCACGCGCTCGGCGATGAAGGCCGTGTGGGACGGGAGCCAGTTCGTGCCGCGCCTCATGGTCCCGCTGTCGCTCTCCTACGACCACCGCGTCATCGACGGCGCGCTCGCCGCGCGCTTCACGACGTACCTGGTCTCCGTGCTCTCCGACCTGCGAAGGGGCCTGCTCTAGATGTCACCCCTTGAGGTGAAGGTTCCCGACATCGGGGACTTCGAGGACGTCCCGGTCATCGAGATCCACGTCGCCGTGGGCGACGACGTCGCGCCCGAGGACCCGCTCGTCACGCTGGAGTCCGACAAGGCGACGATGGACATCCCCGCGCCGAGCGCGGGCAAGGTCACCGACCTGCGCGTCGCGCTCGAGGACCGGGTGTCGGAGGGGTCGCTCATCCTCGTGCTGGACGCCGTCGACGGCGCGCCCGCGCCGTCCGACCAGCCCGAGCCGGAGGTCGTCTCCGAGCCCGCACGGCCCGCATCGTCGTACGAGGGCGAGGTCGACCAGACGACGCAGGTCGTGGTCATCGGCTCCGGGCCGGGCGGGTACGCAGCTGCCTTCCGCGCTGCCGATCTGGGGTTGCAGACGACGCTCGTCGAGCGCTACGACGCGCTCGGCGGCGTCTGCCTGAACGTCGGGTGCATCCCGTCCAAGGCGCTGCTGCACGCGGCGAAGGTCGTCGCGGAGACGGAGGAGATGGCCGAGCACGGCATCTCGTTCGGGGAGCCGCAGATCGACCTCCCCGCGCTCGGCGCGTGGAAGGACTCCGTGGTCGGGCGGCTGACCGGTGGCTTGGCCGGCCTCGCCAAGCAGCGCAAGGTCACCGTCGTCCATGGCGAAGCGACGTTCGCGTCCGACCACGTGCTGAAGGTCGGCGACACGACCATCGGCTTCGACAACGCGATCATCGCCGTCGGATCCAGCGCGATCTCGCTGCCGTTCCTGCCCGACGACCCGCGCATCATCGACAGCACCGGCGCGCTCGCGCTGGAGGACGTCCCCGGCCGGCTGCTGGTCGTCGGCGGCGGGATCATCGGCCTCGAGATGGCGACGGTCTACGACGCGCTCGGCTCCGAGGTCACGGTCGTCGAGGCCCTCGACGGCCTCATGACCGGCGCCGACCGCGACCTCATCCGGCCGCTGCAGCGCCGCGTCGAGAAGCGCTATGCCGCGATCCACCTGAAGACGAAGGTGACCGCGGTGGAGGCCGGCGACGACGGTCTGACCGTGACGTTCGAGGGCGACGACGCGCCGGAGCCGCAGACCTACGACCGGATCCTGCTCGCGGTCGGGCGCAGGCCCAACGGCGGGCTGGTCGGCGCGGAGCACGCGGGCGTCGCGGTCGACGAGCGCGGCTTCATCGCCGTCGACCCGCAGCGCCGCACGAACGTGCCGCACATCTTCGCCATCGGCGACGTCGTCGGCGAGCCGATGCTCGCGCACAAGGCGACGCACGAGGGCAAGGTCGCCGCGGAGGTGATCGCCGGGGAGAACGTGGTCTTCGAGCCGCGCGGCATCCCCTCGGTCGCCTACACGGATCCCGAGGTCGCCTGGATCGGGCTGACGGAGACGCAGGCGAAGGCGGAGGGCATCCCGTTCGAGAAGGGGACGTTCCCGTGGGCGGCGTCCGGGCGCGCGCTCGGGCTCGGGCGCGACGAGGGGCTGACCAAGCTCCTCATCGATCCCGAGACGCGCCAGGTCCTCGGCGCGGGGATGGTGGGCCCACAGGCGGGCGACCTGGTCGCCGAGGCCGCGCTGGCCATGGAGCTCGGCGCGGACGCGGAGGACATCGGGCTCACGATCCATCCCCACCCGACGCTGTCGGAGACGGTCGCGTTCTCGGCCGAGGCGGTGGAGGGGACGATCACGGACCTCTACGTGCCCAAGCGCGCCGCGCGTCGTGGCTGACGCCGGACACTCCATCCTCCAGCCGTCGGCGTCCTACAGCATCACGATGCGCGTCCGGCTGCCGCAGCGGCCGGGCTCGTTCGGGCTCGTCGCGAGCGCGATCGGTCACCAGGGCGGGATCCTCGGCGCGATCGACCTCGTGCGCGTCGAGGGCTCGGACGTGATCCGCGACATCACCGTGTCGTGCGTCGACGCGGCGCACGGCGAGGCGGTCGTGGCCGCGGTCGAGCAGGTCGACGGCGTCAGCGTCCAGGCGGTCTCCGACCGGACGTTCCAGCTGCACCTGCGCGGCAAGATCGGCGTCCACGGCACCGTGCCGGTCAAGACGCGCGACGACCTCTCGATGGCCTACACGCCGGGGGTCGCGCGCGTGTCGCAGGCGATCCACGAGGACACCGAGCGCGCCTGGAACCTCACGGTGAAGGGCAACACGGTCGCCGTCGTGACCGACGGGACGGCGGTGCTCGGGCTCGGCGACATCGGGCCGGAGGCGGCGATGCCCGTCATGGAGGGCAAGGCGCTGCTGTTCAAGGAGTTCGCCGGCGTCGACGCCTACCCGCTGTGCCTGGCCACGAAGGACGTCGACGAGATCGTCGCGGTGGTGAAGGCGGTGTCGCCGACGTTCGGCGGGATCAACCTCGAGGACATCTCCGCGCCGCGGTGCTTCGAGATCGAGCGTCGGCTGCGCGCCGAGCTCGACATCCCCGTCTTCCACGACGACCAGCACGGCACCGCGATCGTGCTGCTGGCTGCGCTGCTGAACGCGCTCCGGGTGGTGGACAAGCGCGCGGAGGACGTGCGCGTCGTCGTGACCGGCGCCGGCGCGGCGGGCACGGCGTGCACGGACATCCTGCTCGCGCAGGGCGTCGGCGAGATCGTCGTGTGCGACCAGTTCGGCGCGATCCACCGCGATCGGATCGATCTCGATCCGGCCCGCATGGCGCTGGCCGAGCGCACGAACCCGCGCGATCGCCGCGGGTCGGCCGACGAGCTGCTCGAGGGCGCGGACGTGTTCATCGGCGTCTCGGTCCCCGGCGCGGTGTCGCCGGAGGCGATCCGCACGATGGCGGACCGGTCGATCGTCTTCGCGATGGCGAACCCGACGCCCGAGGTGCAGCCCGAGGAGGTCCGCGCCGACGTCGCGATCATGGCGACCGGGCGGTCGGACTACCCGAACCAGATCAACAACGTCCTCGCGTTCCCCGGCGTGTTCCGCGGCGCGCTGGACGCCCGCGCGACGACGATCGACGAGGGCATGAAGCTCGCCGCCGCGGAGGCGATCTCGCGGTCGATCCCGGAGGACCAGATCGGGCCCGAGTACATCGTGCCCAGCGTCTTCAACCGGGAGGTCGCGCCGCTCGTCGCCCAGGCGGTCGCGCGCGCCGCCGCGCGGAGCGGCGTCGCCCGGCGTCCGGTGCCGTCCCAGTCGCCCGAGGAGGCGCGCGTCCCCTGATGGCCGACGTTCCCGAGATCCGGGCGTCCGACGCCGAGCGCGAACGGGTGGCGACGGAGCTGCGCGAGCACGCGGCGGAGGGCCGCCTCGACGTCGACGAGCTCGACGAGCGCCTCCAGCAGGCCTACGACGCCCGGACCCGCGGGGACCTGGAGAAGCTGACGGCCGACCTGCCGGCCGCGCCGCCGCCGAAGCCGTCGCCGCCGACGGTCCGCGACCGCGGCTGGGGGCTCGCGGAGCGCGCCGGCAGCTACGTCGGCGTGATGGTCATCCTCATCATCATCTGGGCCGTGACGGGCGCCGGCTACCCGTGGTTCATCTGGCCGGCGATCGGCTGGGGCCTCGCGCTGGTGACGACGGGGAAGACCGGATTGCCTTGGGGTGGGCCTCGGCGGCGGCGGTAGCGCCGCCGCGGGGCGCCGGTGGTCTCGCCGAGTTCGCCGTGCTGCATCTTGGTCGCATAGCGACGCTTATCCAGCGCGGGTGGCGGTCACGCCCCCGGTTCGTGATCCGTGTGCACTAACTCCCGCATATCGGGAGTTTCTGCACACGACCGCGGGATCGCCGCTCCCGGCGTCTCACAACGGCCGGCGGCGCCTCCCGTCCCGGTCGCCCTCGGTGGGCAGTCGGACCACGCACCGCGCCGCCTCCAACGGACCGAGCTGAACGCCAGCCGCTACCCCACCGCCGCCACGTACCGCTCATGGATCGGCGACCACGCCGGGCGCACGTCGACGAGGTCGGTCTCGCCGCCGTCCAGCATCCGCGCGAGCGCGTCGAGGTGGAAGTGCCAGCCCGCCGCCACGGAGGTGCGGTGCTCGGGCGGGATCTGGCTCGTGCACTGCAGGAGCAGCTCCGTCGCGTCGCCGTCGGGGCGCAGCTCGAAGCGCAGCCTGCCGTGCGGCTCACCCTCGATCTCCAGGAGCGCCGGCGGGTCGATCGCCGTGATGGTCGCCGCCATCACCACGCCCTCGCCGTCCTCCTCGTTCAGCCACGTGATCGTGTAGGGCTCGCCGGTCGCCAGGCTGGGCGCCTCGACGCGGCCCCACCAGCCGATGAGCTCGGCGGGGTCGGTGAGCGCCGCCCAGACGCGTTCGACGGGATGCGCGAGACGGCGCCGGTAGCGCAGGACGACGTGGTCGCCGCGCTCCTCCATCGTGCCGAGATCGCTCATGGGGCCTCCTTCGTCGCCTGCGTGTCGAGGTGGCGCTCGAGCGCGTCGAGCCGCCCGGCCCAGTGGCGCCGGTACGGGGCCAGCCAGGCGTCGAGCTCGGCGAGCGGCTCGGGACGCAGTGCGTAGAGGCGCCGGCGTCCGTCGGGCCGCACCTCGACGAGGCCGGCCTCGCGCAGCACGCGCAGGTGCTTGGAGGTGCCCGGCTGACTCAGCCCGGTCGCCGCGACCAGCTCGCCGACGGGGCGGGGCCGGTCGCGGACCAGGTCGAGGATGCGGCGCCGATGAGGCTCCGCGAGGACGTCGAGTGCGCTGATCGCCACGCGACGGAGGATAACCCGATGGTCATATGACCGTCAAGTTATGCGATGCGCTCGGGGCGAGGGTCGTGCTGGACGGGACCGAGGACCGACCGCAGCCGGCGGCGCAGGGCCGCGCGGCGCCGCGACGGGGAGACGGCCGCGACGTGGTCGCGCAGCCGCCGTGCGGACGCGCGCGCTGGGGCGGAACGGGTCGGCGGCGACGTGGCCGTCGTCCGTCGAGATCGCGGCCCACAGCTCGTCGCCGCGCTCGGCGACGACGACGACGCCGCTGGGCGGCCGGGTGGAGTCGAGCGCGGCGAGGCGTGCGATCGAGTCGGCATCGCGCGCGTCGGCGCGGCGGATCGTGATGTCGGGCGAAATGGGCATGGGTACATCCTGGAACTGCGACACCGCCCGGACATCCGGCATTCGCAGCGTCCTGCGCCGGAGGACCCCTTAGGCCGTACATCCCTCGTGGGACTCGCGGCCGTCAACCTCGCGCTCGCCGCGTACATGACCGGCGTGATCTGGGTCGTCCAGGTCGTGCTCTATCCGCAGCTCGCCCAGGTCCGGGCCGCGGACTGGCCCGCGTACCACGCGGCGCACTCGCGGAGGATCACGCCCGTCGTCGCGCCCGCGATGCTGGCGCACCCGCTCGTCGCGACCGCACTGCTCGTCGACCGGCCCGGCCCGCTGACTGCGGTCAACCTCGCGCTCGCAGCCGGGCTGCTGCTCGTGACCGCGACCGTCTTCGCGCGGCTGCACGGTCGGCTGACGCAGGCCGCCGTCGGCCGCCTCGTGCGGCTCAACCTGCTGCGCACGATCGGCTGGACGGCGAGCGCCGGCGTCGCGCTCGGCCTCGTGCTCAGCGTCTGAGCCGGGCTCGCGCGAGATGGGCGGCCGGCACGCCGAGCAGCCCGAGCGCCATGAGCGCGACCAGCACCGCGGTGCCGGCGCCGTCGAGCGCGCCGTCGGTGAGCAGCGCGTGACCGAGGCCCAGCGCGATCACGACGACGGCGAGGTACGCGTGGAGCGCGCGCCACGTCGTCGGATGCCACCGCAGCCTGCCCCGCAGCACCCCCAGCGCCACGGCGAGGACGAGCGCGATCGTCGCGATGAGGGCCATCCGGGCGCGCGTCGGCCCGTCGGGCGACATCGCGAACCACGCGTCGCCGGGCGACTCGATGACGAGAGCGCCGACGTGCACGAGCACGAGGGCGAGGACGATCGCGCCCAGCAGCTGATGGCGGGCGATGCGCCGCCCGGCCGCGAGCAGCGGCTGCAGCCCGAGCGCTCCCGCCGCGATGGCGCCGGTGGCCGTGGAGACGACGAGCGCGGTCGAGGCGCCGGAGAGATGCGGGTCGGTGAGGGCGATGACGAGCGGCACCGCGACGATCGCGAGCGCGATCGCGACGACCCCGCGATCAGTCACGACGAGCGAGGGTGAGGTTCACGACCGCGCGTTCGTCGTCGAGGTCGACCACCCGGCGGATGAAGACCTCGCCGTAGTCGCCGTCGTCGTAGCCGACGTGGATGTTGGGCTCGCCGAACTGGGGGATCGTCGGATCGGTCTCGATCCGGTAGCGCCCGTCGGGACCTGTGCGGACGCTGGCCCGGTTGTCCCGCTCGCCGCCGGTCTCCGTCGCGAGCCAGACCTGCACGCGCACGCCCTCGAGCGGGGCGCAGCCGTCGACCGCGCGCACCTGGCCCGTGATGACGAAACCGCTGCCGAGCGACGTGCGCGCCGGAGCGTCCGGGATGTAGTTGTTCGTCCCGCCGGGGTTGCTGTCGGTCGCCTCGCAGGTGCGCGAGGCGTCCGTGTGCTCAGGCCCCGACTCGCCGACGTTCTCGGCACCGGTGCCCGACACCTCGCTGTCCAGCAGCAGGGCGACGATGCCCGCGGTGACGAGCGAGAGGACGATCGCGAGCGACGTGACGCGCCGCATGCCACCTCATGGTGACAGCGGCGCCACGGGGTGGCTCAGCTCTCGTGGTAGATGACCGCGACCGACGAGGCGCCGGTACGACGGTCCCAGATGACGCCACGATCGATCGTGGGCGTCGAGCCGGGGGGCAGGGTCTCCAGCTGCGCGGAGACCTGCTGCTCGAGAGCGTCGGGAGATTTTGCGATGAGCGGAATGCGGATGGTTGCCATTTGGGATCGTCCTTGATCTGCGGGGTCTTGTCGAAGGTACGGCAGCTGCGCTCAGAAGTTGAGGCCTTGCAGCGGCATTTCCTCTCCGCGTCCAGCGCTCATGGACCGCATGTCGAGACCGAACGTCCAGAGAGGGGACGTCCTGCTGGAACACACGCTTCCCCGCGTCGATCCGGTGGGCATGACGGTTCCGCATCCGACCACCGCTCGACGCTCGTCCCTGGGCGGCCACGGCCACAGCACCGCCCATGACGCCGCCGAGGCCGGCCGCGAGTCGGTCCGTGCGGCGCTCGGCGGTCGCGTCCCCGCGCAGGGCGACCTCGTCATCATCTTCCCGAGCGCGTCGTACGACCTCGACGCGCTGCACGCCGCCGCGATCGACGCGGCGGCACCGGCGTCCGTCGTCGGCTGCACCACCGTCGGCGCGTTCACGCAGGACGCGCAGGTCCCTGCCGGCTGCGTCGCCACGCATCTCATCGCCGGTGAGCTGGCCTTCGGCGTCTGTCACGTCGAGCGCGACGACGCCGACCTCGCCGCGGTCACCCGCAGCGCGGCGGAGACGGCGCGCGACCGCGCGGGCGAGGAGCGCTACGACTCGGCGCTCATGCTGCTGTGCGACTGCCTGACCCCCGACCAGCGCGAGGTCGCCCGCGGCGCCTACGAGGTGACGGGCGCCGTCGTCCCGCTCGTGGGCGGCGCCGCCGGCGACGACCTCGCCTTCGCAGCGACGACGACGTTCGGCGAGGGCCGCGCGCTCACGAACGGGATCCTCTGCGTCTGGGTCACCTCGACGCGGGCGATCGGCGTCGGCGTCGGCCACGGCTGGCGGCCGTTCTCCAAGCCGATGCTCGTGACGCGCGCCGAGGGCGCCGTCATCTCCGAGCTCGACGGGCTTCCCGCGCTGCGGGCCTACCTCTCCGAGCGCGGCGCGGCGCTGCTGGACGCCGAGTCGTTCGGCGAGCGGGCGATGGAGCGCCCGATCGGGCTGCCCAACGCCAACGGCAGCTACGACCTGCGTCAGATCCACCTGACCACGCCCGACGGCGGCCTCGTCCTCACGACCGGCGTCTCCGAGCAGTCCGTGGTCCAGGTCATGTGCAGCGACGACGAGAGCCTGCTCGCCGGCGCCCGCGAGGCGGCCGAGAACGCGATGGCCTCGCTCGACGCGCCGCCGGAGCTCGCCGTGGTCTTCTCCTGCTGCACGCGGGTGGGGCTCCTGGGCGATCGGGTCGGCGAGGAGGTCGAGGAGATCTCGGCCACGCTCGGCGGCGCCCCGGCTGCGGGCTTCTACACCTGCGGCGAGTTCGGCCGCGTCACCGGCTCGAGCGGCGTGCACAACTCCAGCGTCGCCATCATCGCGTTCTAGGCAGCGCCCGGGCGACCAACGCCACGGCACCCATGACGCCCGCCGCGACCCAGAACGCGGCGGGGATGCCGGCACCGGCGGCCAGGCGCGTCAGCGTGAGGCTGCTCGTCACGCCTCCGAGCTGCTCGGCCAGTGACTCGACGGAGAGCATCGTCGCCCGCGCGCCGCTGGGCACCTCCTCGTGCAGCAGCTCGAGGTGCAGCGGCTCGATGACGCCGAGGATGCCGTAGAAGGCGACGAACGCGACGGCGAACGCCGCCGGCGCCGACGCCAGCGCGAGCCCCGCCAGCGTGGCGGTGCCCGTCAGCGCGGCGACGACGTAGAGCGTGCGCGCCTCACCGCCCAGGGCCATCGAGAGCCGCGGGGCCAGCGAGGCGCCGAGCGCGACGCAGAGCATCGAGGCCGCCACGAGGACGCCGAACAGCGTCGTGTTGCCCGCGGCGCCGCCCAGCAGGTCGCTGAGCCTTGGCTGCCACAGCGTCTCCACCGTGGTCAGCGCGACGCCGAGCCCGAGCCCTGCGACGAGGAGCAGCCGCACCGGGACCGACGCCCTGACCGAGCCCGCAGCGGCCACCGCGACGGTGCGCAGCGCCAGCAGGCCGCGCTCGGTCGAGCCTCCCGCCGCGCCTGAGCCGGGGCCGCGGACGAGCACCGCGACGCCCACGAGGTACACCACCGCCAGTCCCGCGCCGAGGAGGATCGCGGGCGAGTAGAGCAGCAGCGGGTCGTCCCCGGTGGCCGGGAGCCCGAGGTCGAGCTGCGGCACCACGCCACCGAGCAGCGCCCCGGCGGCGAGGCCGAGCGCGCTCGCCGCGCTCGCGCGGCTCAGCGGGCGCCGCAGCGGCGCCGCCGGGTCGATCGTGCGGGTCGCGTCGACGAACCACGCCTCCAGCGAGCCCGAGATCGCCGCGCGCCCGGCGGCCAGCAGCGCCTCGGCGGCGCAGAACGCCGCGAGGTCGCGCGCGAAGGCGAACGCGGTGAGCGACGCCACGAGCAGCAGCGCGCCGCCGAGCAGCGTGCGTCGCCGGCCGACGGCGTCCGCGACGGCGCCGCTCGGCACCTCGAGCACCGTCGCGACGACGCCGTGCACCGCCATGAGGACGCCGATCTCCGGCAGGCTGAGCCCGCGCGCCTGCGGCAGGAGCACGAGCAGCGGCAGCAGGACGCCCAGCGGCAGCCACCGCAGCGCCGTCAGCGCCAGGAAGCTGCGTTCGAGCGCGGGACCCGTCAGAGCGGGATGTTGGCGACGCGCTCGCGCCGCCGGCCCTCACCCGAGAACGTCGACAGCGCCCAGGCGAGCCGCGCGCGCGTCTCGCTCGGCTCGATGAGCTCGTCGACGAACCCCTCGGCGACCGCGTTGGCGGCGTCGAGGTGCTGGTCGGCGTAGCCCTCGGCGAGCAGATCGCGCTCGGCCTCGGGATCCTCCGCGGCCTCGATCGCGCGGCGGTGCAGCACGCCCACGGCCTGCTTGGCGCCCATGACGCCGAGCTGGGCGCCCGGCCACGCGAACGTGAGGTTCGCGCCGAGGTCGCGCGAGTTCATCGCGATGTGCGCGCCACCGAAGCTCTTGCGCAGCGTGACCGTCACCCGCGGCACGGTGGCCTCGGCGAACGCGTACACGAGCTTGGCCCCGTGGCGGATGACGCCGGCGCGCTCCTGCGCGGTGCCCGGCATGTAGCCGGGGGTGTCGACGAGCACGACGAGCGGCAGCCCGTAGGCGTTGCAGGTGCGGATGAACCGGGCGGCCTTCTGCGCCGCGTCCGCGTCGATGACGCCGCCGAGGTGCCGGGGCTGGTTGCAGACGAAGCCGACCGGCCGGCCGTCGATGCGCCCGAACGCGCAGACCATGTTGCGCGCCCAGCGCGGCCCGTACTCCAGGTAGCCGCCGTTGTCGGCGAGGCGGGTGATGACGTCGCGCACGTCGTAGACGCGCCGCGACTCGGCCGGGACGATGTCGCCGGGATCGCCAGGCGCCGGCGGCGCCGGGTACGACATCGCGGGCGTGTCGTGCAGCGACTGCGGCAGGTACTCGAGCAGCTCCCGGGCGAGCTGCGGCCGCGGCGAGGTCGTCGGGGACGACGAACTGCGCGACGCCGTTGCGCTCGTGCACGCGCGGGCCGCCGAGGCTCTCCGCGTCCACGTCCTCGCCGAGGACGTCGCGGACGACGCCGGGGCCGGTGAGGAACATCCGCGCGCGGCCGGTCATGATCACGAAGTCCGTGAGCGCGGGGGAGTAGGAGCCGCCGCCGGCCGAGACGCCGTTGATGATCGAGATCTGCGGCACGCGGCCGGAGAGCGCGACGTTCGCCGCGAAGACCCGCGCGTAGCCGGACAGGGCCGCGAGGCCCTCCTGCAGGCGCGCGCCCGCGGACTCGATGAACGCGACGACGGGGGCGTCGGCCTGCTCGGCCAGGCGCAGCACGCGCACGATCGTGTCGGCGTGCTCCTCGCCCAGCGAGCCGCCGGCGAACGACGGGTCCTGGGCGTAGCAGAAGACCGGCCGGCCGCCGATGCGGCCCGCGCCACCGATGACGCCGTCGCCCTGGCGGGCCTTCGGGCCCATCCGGCGCGAGATGGCGGAGGAGCGGATCGCCTCGAAGCTCCCCGGATCGCACAGGGCCTCCAGGCGCTCACGCGGTGTGAGGACCTCGGGACGCTGGTCGAGCAACTGCACGGTCATGTGCGAACCCCCAGGCACAGCACGGCGTTGTGTCCTCCGAATCCGAAGGCGTTCGACAGCCCGACCAAGCGGCCTGCATGGCCGTTGGTGCCGCGCGAGACGAGCTCGCGCGCCACGCCGGGCACGTAGTCCAGGTCGAGGTCCTCCTCGGGCTCCTCGAGGCCGAGCGTCGGCGGAGCGACGCTGTCCCGGAGCGCGAGGACGGTGGCGATGGCCTCCACGGCGCCGGCGGCGCCGAGCAGGTGCCCGATCGCCGACTTCGTCGAGGAGACCGGGACGTTCGCGGCGTGCTCGCCGAGCGCCGCCTTGATCGCGAAGGTCTCCGCGCGGTCGTTCAGCGGCGTCGAGGTGCCGTGGGCGTTGACGTAGTCGACGTCCTCGGGCAGCAGCTCGGCGTCGGCGAGCGCCTGCTGGATCGCCTTCGTCGCGCCCCGGCCGTGCGGCTCGGGTGCGGTGAGATGGTGGGCGTCGGCGGTCGCGCCGTAGCCGAGCAGCTCGCCGATGATCTCGGCCCCGCGCGCCTCGGCGCGCTCGCGGTCCTCGAGCACCAGGACGCCCGCGCCCTCGCCCATGACGAAGCCGTCGCGGCGGCGGTCGAAGGGCCGCGAGATGCCGCTCTCCGACAGCGCGTCGAGCGAGCCGAACGCCGCGCGCGACAGGGGCGTGAGCGCCGCCTCGCCGCCGCCGGTGACGACCGCGTCCGCGTCGCCGTACTGGATGAGGCGCATGGCGGTGCCGATCGCGTTCGCGCCGGCGGCGCACGCCGACACGACCCCGAAGGTCGGGCCCAGCAGCCCGTGGCGCATGGAGACCTGGCCGGGGAGGGCGTTGCCCATCATGAGCGGGACGGTGAGCGGCGACACCCGGTTCGGGCCGCGATCGCGCAGCGTGTCGTGCTGCTCCTCGATCGTCGCCAGGCCGCCGATGCCGGTCCCGATGACGCAGCCGATGCGGTCGGGGTCGTACGGCAGCCCGTCGGCCCAGCCGGCGTCCTGCAGCGCCGCGTCGGACGCCGCGATGCCGAGCTGGGTGAACCGGTCGGCCCGGCGCGCCTCCTTCGGCGTCATGGTGTCCGTGGGCTCGAACTCCGCGCAGGCGCCCTCGCCGTCGCGGATCCCGGACTCGCCGGCGGCCCAGCGCTGCACGAGGTCGCGCGCGCCACCCAGCGGGGTGACGGCGCCGACGCCTGTGATGACGACGCGGCGGCGGCTCATGGCAGCTTCGCCAGGACGAGGCCGATGGTGTCGCCGACCGTGGTGACGCCGGCGGCGTCGTCGCCGGAGATCTCCACGCCGTACTCGTCCTCGACGACCTGGGCCAGCTCGGCGATGTCGAGCGAGTCGATGTCGAGCTCCTCGAGCGTGCGCTCGGGCCTGACGTCCTCGATCGCGGGACCGAACGAGGCGAGGGTCTCGATGACCTTGCGGGAGACGGCGTCGCGGGTGGCGGTGGACATGGTGGTGGTCCTCGGGCTAGGCGGTGAGGCCGCCGTCGACGGTCAGCGTGGTGCCGGTGACGTAGGCCGCGTCCTCGGAGGCGAGGAAGCGGACGGCGGCGGCGACGTCCTCGGGCGTGCCGAGCCGGCGCGCCGGGATGAGCTTGAGCCAGTCCTCCGTGAGCTCCTCGGTCATGTCCGTCTGGATGAAGCCGGGAGCGACCGCGTTGACGGTCACGCCGCGGCGCGCGACCTCGGCGGCGACGGTGTGCGTCATGCCGATGAGGCCGGCCTTCGCGGCGGCGTAGTTGGACTGGCCGGGGTTCGCCTTGATGCCGACGATCGAGGCGATGTTCACGATGCGGCCGAAGCGGGCGCGGATCATCGTCCGCACGGCGCGGCGGGTGAGCCGGAAGGCGCCCGTGAGGTTCGTGGCGACGACGGTGTCCCAGTCCTCGTCGGTGATCTGGGGCGAGAGGCCGTCGCGGCGGACGCCGGCGTTGTTGACGAGGACGAGGACCGGGTTGCCCAGCGCCTCCTCCGCGTCGGCCAGGAGCCCATCACCCACGCCGGGCTGGGAGATGTCCGCCTGGAGGGTCGTCGCGACGCCGCCGGCGCTCTCGATCTCGGCCTTCACGGCCTGCGCCTGGTCGGCCCCGCTGCGGTAGCCGATGGCCACCGGCCAGCCGTCGGCGGCGAGCGTCTTGGCGATGGCGGCGCCGATTCCGCGCGAGCCACCAGTGACGAGGGCGACGCCCTCGTGCGCACGGGGGTATTTCGCGCTCACGCGCCCGTCCACTCCACGACGCCGGCGCCCCACTGGAAGCCTGCGCCGAAGGCGGCGACGACGATGCGTGACCCGGGGACCAGCTGGCCGTCGCGCTCCGCCGCCCAGAGGGCGAGCGGGATGGTCGCGGCGGAGGTGTTGCCGAAGAGCTCGATGCAGTCGACGACGCGGTCGGCGTCCAGCCCGAGGCGCTCGCCGACGCTGCGCAGGATGCGCCGGTTCGCCTGGTGGACGACGACGAGGTCGATCTCGTCGAGCGTGTAGCCCGCGCGCATGGCGGCGGCGGGGATGGACTCGGTGAGGCGCTTCACGGCGGCGCGGAAGGTCTCCTGGCCGGCCATGGCCATGTTGCCGCCGCGCGGGACGCAGATGTGCCCTGCACCGCCCGCGTCGACCCCGAAGGCGAAGTCGCCGAAGCGCGGGCCGAGGCTGCCGCCCATGAGCAGCGCGCCGGCGCCGTCGCCGAAGAGGCCGGCGGTCCGGCGGTCGTCGAGGTCGAGCACGCGGCTCATGAGGTCGGCGCCGATGACGAGCGCGTGGCGGGCGCGGCCGCTGTCGAGCATGCCGGCGGCGAGGCTGAGCGCGGCCACGAAGCCCGTGCACGCCGCGCCGACGTCGAACGCCTGGGCGTGGTGCAGGCCGAGCGCGTCCGCGACGAGCGGCGCCGCGTTCGGCATGACCTCGTCGGCGGTCGTCGTGGCGACGAGGACGAGGTCGATCTCGTCGAGCGGGATCTCGGGGGCGCGGTCGAGTGCGTCCTGGCCCGCGCGGACGGCGAGGTCGGTCAGCCGCTCACCGGGCAGGGCGTGACGGCGCTCGCGGATGCCGGTGCGCGTCTCGATCCAGGTGTCGTCGACACCCAGACGCTCCGCGATCTCCGCGTTCGCGACGATGTTGTCCGGAAGCGCGATGCCGATCGCCGCTGCCGTCCGGAGGGGGACTTCGCTGCCCGAGAGAGCCATGCAGAGCATGAGTAGCCCCACGGGAGGCGAGTGGTTGCACTTGTTCCCCCCGATCGGGGGGAGACGGCGCCGCTACAGCAGTCCCAGGCGCTGCGCCCGCTGCACCGCCTCGGCCCTGTTGCGGACCTCGAGCTTGCGGTACAGCGTGCTCGTGTGCTCCTTGATCGTGTGGGGCGAGAGGAAGAGCTCCGCGGCGATCTCGCGGTTCGTCTGCCCCGCCGCCACGCCGGCCAGCACCTCGCGCTCGCGGTCGCTGAGCGTCACGCCGGGCTCGGAGATGTCGGGCTCGAAGACCTCGCCCCCGAGCGCGACGGTGCGCACGGCGCGCGCGATGTCGCCCGCCGACCAGGACTTGGGCACGAAGCCGGAGGCGCCGACCGCGCGGGCCGCGGCGACCGAGATGGTGCCCGCGCCGGAGAGCAGCAGCACGCGCGTGCGCGCGTGCATGCCGCGCAGGCGCTCCGCGACGTCGGCGCCCGACGCCCCGCCGAGCATGAGGTCGACGAGCGCGACGTCCGGTGCCGAGCGGCGCGCGGCGGCCAGCGCCTCCTCGGGGTTGTGGGCGACGGTGCACTCCACGACCCAGGGCAGCTCGCCGAGCGTGAGCCGCAGCCCCCAGCCCACGACGTCGTGGTCGTCGACGACGAGGATCCGGATGCCCTGGTCGACCGTCATCCCACGGGCACCGTCAGCCGCACCTGCCACTCGCCCTCGCCGCGCTCGCCGAACTCGAGGACCCCACGATGCTGCAGGGCCTCGAAGCCGGCCAGGCGCAGGCCCATCCCGCCGTCGCGGTCCGCGGCGGCCCCGGGCGTGACGCCGTCGTTGGAGACCTCGACGACCAGCGCGCCGTCGCCCTGACGCAGCCGCACGCCGATCCGCGTCGGCGTCGCGTGCTTGCGGGCGTTGCGCACCGCCTCGGCGACGACCGACTGCGCGAGCGGCTCGAGCTCGGCCGGCACCTCGACGTCGGCGCCCTCGTCGAGGACCACCTCGCGCTGCCCGGACAGGTCGTCGAGGAGCTCGCGCAACGTGGTCCGCGTCGCGGGCGTGATGCGCCCGAGCGGGCGCTGGATCGCCTCGCGCAGCTCCGCGAGCGCGGCCTGGACCTCGCTGTGGCAGCGCTCGCGCACCTCAGCGGGCATGTCGCCGGCGGCGGACAGGGCGAGCGACACGCCGAACAGGCGCTGGATGACGCCGTCGTGGACGTCGCGCGCGAGGTCGATGCGGTCGGTCAGCGCGCGTGCGCGCTCGCCCTGGCGCGTGGCGGCGCGGGCGGCGACGGCGAGCGCGGCGGTCTTGCCCACCGTCCAGTGCGACTCGAGCTGGTCGGCGTCGGGCTCGAACTCCTCGGTGCCGCGGTCGGTGAGCAGCACGCCGTACCAGTAGCCGCCGGCCGACATGGGGGTGCACAGCACGGTCCGCAGCTCGAGCAGGTCGACGTACTCGCGCGGGAGCCCCGGGTCCCCGCGGTGCGCCTGGACGACGAGGACGGTGTCGGTCTCCAGCGCCCGCTGCGCGACCGGGGCCATGCCGACGTGCACGCTGCCGAACAGCTCGCGCGGCATGCCGTGGCTGCCGACGGCGCGGACGTCCTGGCGGGCGTCGTCGTACACGAACACGAGCGCCCGGTCGACACGGGCGAGCCTGCAGGTCGCGGCGCAGAGCCGGTCCCAGAAGGCCGACGTCGGCGTGGGCGTGTCGACCTCGCCGAGCAGCCCGGCGAAGGTGTGCAGGGACTGGACCGCCGCGCGCGAGTGCACGGGCGTCAGCCTACGTCGCTCAGGCGGCGGGCGGGATCGCGTGCACGTCGGGCAGCTCCAGCGGCTCGCCGCACTTCGTGCACATCCGGCGGTCGTCGGCCTCGCCGCCGCACTCGCCGTGGACGATCCGCCGCGGAGGTCCGTCCGGCGCGTACCAGCGGTCGCCGTAGCGCAGCAGCGCGTGCAGCACGGGCCACAGGTCGCGGCCCTTCGCGGTCAGCCGGTACTCGCTGCGGGGCGGGCGCTCCTGGTACGGGCGGCGCTCGAGCAGGCCCTCCTCGACGAGACGGGCGAGGCGGTCGCGCAGCACGTTGCGCGCGATGCCGAGATCGCGCTGGATGTCGTCGAAGCGGCGGACGCCGAGGAACGCGTCGCGCATGATGAGCAGCGTCCAGCGCTCGCCGACGACCTCGAGGGTCCGCGCGATCGAGCAGTCCTGTCCCTCGTACGTCCGGTGCAGCATGTCCGGAGAGGGTAGCTTGATGCGACCCACCCTGCACGGGCCTGCGGCATGGGCGATGGCCGACCCGCGCTATCCTCCCCTCAATGCCTGCCGTGCGCAGGCTGTCCCCTGCTGCCCGCCGACCGGAGTCCTTGAATGGCCCGCGGAGATGTGCGCATCGCGGTCACCCTCGCCTGCGAGGAGTGCAAGCGGCGCAACTACCAGACGAACAAGTCCAAGCGAAACAACCCCGATCGCATCACGCTGCGCAAGTACTGCAAGTGGTGCCGGTCGCACACGCCCCACCGGGAGACCCGGTAGGCGTCCTGAGGTCCCGTCGTGGCCCGCAATCGCCGACGTGCCGCTGAGCGCAAGGGTCGCCAACGCCCCGATGAGGGCAATGGCGCACCCGAGCCGAACGAGCGGATCCACCGTGCCGATCAGCCCGGCTCGCTCGACCACGCCTCAGGCGAGGTCGACGAGGTCGAGGCGAGCATCGTCGCGGGCGCGGACGGCGAGCCGCTGGAGGACGACGACGAGCTCCTCGAGGCCGAGGAGCTCGACGAGGCCGATCGTCACGAGGTGGCCGCTCCCGCCTCCGCCGGCTCGCCCACCACGGGCCGCGGGGGGCCCCGCTTTCTCAACTTCCTTCGCGCGTCCTGGGCCGAGCTCAAGCGCGTGCAGTGGCCGGACCGGCGTCAGGTCGGGCAGGCCACCGCAGTCGTGCTGGGCTTCGTGGTCGTCGCCGGTGCCTTCCTCGGCGTCATCGACGCGCTCACGCAGCGCCTCGTGGACCTCATCCTCTGAAACTGGAAAAAGAATGTTCCGCTGGTACGTCGTCAACACCTACTCAGGACACGAGAACAAGGTCAAGCAGAACCTGGAGCACCGGGTCGTGTCCCTTGGCCAGAAGCGCAACGTGCGCCAGGTCGTCGTCCCCACCGAGACGGTGTCCGAGATGAAGGACAACCAGAAGGTGACGGTCGAGAAGCGCACGATGCCGGGCTACGTGCTCGTCAACATGGACCTCAACGAGGATTCATGGGGGCTCGTGAAGGGCACCCCGGGCGTGACCGGGTTCGTCGGCGCGTCCAACGAGCCGGTGCCGCTCACGCAGGGTGAGGTCGACCGCCTCCTGCACCGCGAGGTCGCAGTCCGCGAGCGGACCCGCGCGAAGTTCTCGATCGGCGAGTCGGTGAAGGTGATCTCCGGCCCGCTCTCCGACTTCTCGGGCGAGATCTCGGAGATCAACGAGGATGCCGCGCGGCTGAAGGTACTAGTGTCGATCTTCGGCCGTGAGACCCCGGTCGAGGTCGGCTTCGACCAGGTGAAGAAGGTCTAGAGGACGATGGCGAAGAAGGTTCTGACAACGATCCGCCTGCAGGCCCCTGGCGGCCAGGCCAGCCCGGCTCCGCCGGTCGGCCCGGCGCTGGGTCAGCACGGCATCAACATCATGGAGTTCGTCAAGGCGTTCAACGCGCAGACGGCGAGCGACAACGGCACGACCATCCCGGTCGTCATCACCGTGTACGAGGACCGCTCGTTCACGTTCGTGACGAAGACCCCGCCCGCCGCGGTGCTCATCCGCCAGGCGATCGGGATCGAGAAGGGCTCCTCGGAGCCTCACGTGCAGAAGGTCGGCAAGATCTCGCGCGATCAGCTGCGTGCGATCGCCGAGAAGAAGCTTCCCGACCTGAACGCCCACACCGTCGACGAGGCGATCCCGATCATCGCCGGCACCGCCCGCTCCATGGGCGTGGAGGTCGTGGCCTGATGGCTCAGCACGGCAAGACGTACCGCGAGGCGCTCGCCAAGGTCGATCGCGAGCGCGAGTACGCGCCCGCCGACGCGGTGTCGCTCGTCAAGTCGCTCCCCGGGCCGAAGTTCCCGGAGTCGATCGAGGTCCACATCCGCACCGGGCTGAACGTCCGTCACGCCGACGAGCAGCTGCGCGGGACCATCGCGCTGCCGAACGGCCTCGGCAAGGACGTCACCGTCGCCGTCTTCGCCCAGGGCGACAAGGCGCGTGAGGCCGAGGAGGCCGGGGCCGACGTCGTCGGCGCCGACGACCTCGCCCAGCGCGTGCAGGACGGCTTCACCGACTTCGACGTGGCGATCGCGACGCCGGACCTCATGCCGGTCGTCGGGCGCCTGGGCCGCATCCTCGGCCCGCAGGGCAAGATGCCGAACCCGCGCGTCGGCACCGTGACCATGGACGTCGCCAAGGCGGTCGAGGAGGCGAAGGCCGGCAAGGTCGAGTACCGCACCGACCGCACCGCGATCGTCCACCTGGTCATCGGCAAGAAGGACTTCGACGAGCGCCGGCTGCTGGAGAACTACGCGGCCGTCATCGACGAGATCATCCGGGCGAAGCCGTCGGCCGCCAAGGGGCGCTACATCCGCTCCATCACCCTGACCTCCACCATGGGGCCCGGCGTGAAGGTCGACCCGAGCCGGACACGCGACATCCTCGAGGAGGGCGCGGCCGCCGCGGCCTAGCCCGACCCTCAGAGGCCACCAGAGACCGCCGGCGCGCGCCCCACCGAGGGCGCGGGAAGCCCGGCCGAGGAGGCACGTGAACAGAGACGAGAAAGCTGCGGCGGTCGCCGAGATCGCCGCTCAGATCCAGGAGTCCGAGGCCGTCTACGCGGTCGACTACCGAGGCATCTCGGTGACCCAGGCGGCCGAGCTGCGCGGCAGGCTGCGCGACGCGGACGCCACCTTCCGGATCGTGAAGAACACGCTCACCGAGCGCGCCGCCGACGCGGCGGGTGCCGATGGGCTGAAGTCGCTGCTGGCCGGCCCGACCGCGCTGACGTTCGTGCGCGGCGACGCAGCGGTGGCGGCCAAGGCGCTGCGTGACTACGCGCGGACCACGAACGACCTGCTCGCCTTCAAGGGCGGCCTGCTGGGGTCGGAGTCGGTCGACGCGGACCAGATCCGCTCGATCGCGGCCCTGCCCGCACGCGACGTGCTGTACGGCCAGCTGGTCGGCGTCGTCGCTTCGCCGATCACGGGCCTGGCCCGTTCGCTCGGCGGCCTCGTCGGCGGCCTCGCGATCGCCTTGGGCGGCGTGCTCGAGAAGAAGGAGTCGGGTGAGCTTCCCGCGGGCGACGCGCCCGCCGCCGCGAGGCCCGCTGAGCCGGAGGCCGCAGCCGAGCCCGAGGCGGAGCCCACTGCAGCAGCAGCCGAGGAGGAGGCGCCCGCCGCCGCCGAGGCGACCACCACCGAGACTGAGACCCAGGAGGACTAGAACATGGCCACGAGCACCCAGGACTGGATCGACGAGCTCAAGAGCATCTCCGTGCTCGAGCTGTCCGAGCGCATCAAGGCGCTCGAGGAGGAGTTCGGCGTGTCGGCGACCGCCGTCGCAGCCGCGGCCCCGGCCGGCGCCGGCGGCGGCGGCGAGGCTGCCGCTGCCGAGGAGGAGCAGAGCGCGTTCGACGTCGTCCTCACGGCGGCCGGCGACAAGAAGATCCAGGTCATCAAGGTCGTCCGCGCGGCGACCGGCCTGGGCCTGAAGGAGGCCAAGGCGCTCGTCGACGAGGCTCCCAAGCCCGTCCGCGAGGGCGTGGACCGCGAGGAGGCCGACAAGCTCAAGGGCGAGCTCGAGGAGGCCGGCGGCTCCGTCGAGATCAAGTAGCCCGAGCTCGTCGCTCGAAGCTGCACCCGCGGGGCGCCATCAGGCGCCCCGCGGTCGTTCGAGGCCTACTCCGGCGGCGGCGCGTTGCCCATCGTCGCCAGGGCCCCGCCGTCCACGGCCCAGCCCACGCCGTGCACGAAGCTCGCGTCGTCCGAGCAGAGGAACGCCACGACTGCGGCGATCTCCTCCGGCTGCCCCGTCCGCCCGGCCGGGGCCGCGGCGCCCAGGAACGCCATGCCGGCCTCCTCGTCGCCGGCCAGTTGCCGCGCCAGGTCGCGCAGCATCCGCGTGTCGATCATCCCCGGCAGGACCGCGTTGACGCGGACGCCGCGCCCGGCGACCTCGGACGCCGCCGTGCGCGTCAGGCCCAGCACGGCGTGCTTGGTCGCGATGTACGCGCCCGAGCTGGGGAGCCCGCGCTCGCTCGCGAGCGAGCCCGTGTTGACGATCGCGCCGGACCCCTGCTCGAGCATCACGGGCAGCACGTGGCGCAGACCGAGGAAGACGCCGAAGAGGTTCACGCCGACGACGCGCTCGAACTCCTCCTCCGGGTACTCGGCGAGCGTCGCGACCGGACCCTCGATGCCCGCGTTGTTGAAGAACGCGTCGATGCGCCCGTGCTCGCGCAGCGCAGCGTCGACGTAGCCGCGGACGTCGGCGCTCTTCGTCACGTCGGCCGTGCTCGTCGTCGCGCGTCGGCCGGTGGCCGCGACCGACTCGGCCCGCCGCGCCAGGCCGTCCTCGTCGACGTCGACGAGATGCAGGTCGGCGCCGAGCGCCGCGAAGCGCTCCGCGGCGGCGCCGCCGATCCCTCCGGCGGCGCCTGTGATCAGCGCCACCCGTCCGGTGAAGTCCATGATGCCCTCCGTTCAGCCCAGCAGCTCGGCCACGACCCGCAGCACCCTCACGAACGCTCCTCGCTGCAACCGGTCGGGCGTGTCGCACGCAGTGTGCCGACATGCGTCGTCCGGCACACCGAGCTTCATCGCCTTCATCCCCGCCCGCTCGAGCTCGCGGTGGTCGGAGTTCGAGTCCGAGCCGTCGCGGACCCACCGCACGGACACGCCCGCCGTGCGGGCCGCCGCCAGCAGCGACCGCTCGACGCCGGCGCGTGGAGCGGACGCAGGCGAGCGCAGCCAGAAGGTCCGGCCGCGCCCGACCTCGTCGAGCGACAGCCCGAACCGCAGGTCCGACGTCCGCCGGTAGCGCTGCAGGCGCCGCGTGAGCGCGAGCGCCCCGAGATGGTCCGCCTGCCGCGTGTAGGGCCGCTCCTCCGAGCCGGTCGCGACGAGCCACGTGTCGCACGCCGGCTGGGGCCCCGCGCCGACCGACGCGGCCAGCGCGACGAGCGCGCCGACCCCGGACGCGTTGTCGTCGGCGCCGGGCGCGGGCGGGGCGGAGTCGGTGTGGGCCATGAGCACCCGCAGGCAGTCCGAGCGCCCGTCGCGGATGCCGAGCACGTTCTGGGACCTGCCCTTGCCCGGGACGGTGAAGGTGTCGTGGCCGATGCGCAGCCCCGCCGCACGGAAGCGCTGCTCCACGCGCGCGTGCGCGCGAGCCTCGGCCGCCGACGCCGCGGGGCGCGGCCCCGCGAGCGCGAGCGACCGGGCGAAGAGGTAGGCGTCGCCGGGGTCCGGAGCGGGCGCGGCGCCGGCGCCGGCGATCGCCGCCGTGGCCAGCAGGGTGGAGAGCACGTCAGGTCGGCTTGAGCCCGTCCACGTCGAGCGGGTCGTCCGGGGGATCGGCGCCGGGCGCGAAGTCGCGGACCCAGAACGTCTCGCGCTCGGGGAACTCGTTGATCTCGGGCGAGCGCATCGTGCTCACGACGAGGAAGCGGACGGTCTCGTCGGAGAGGTTGTCCACCGCGTGGGCGCCCCCGCGGCCGGCCGGCAGCGCGACGACCTCGCCCTCGGACAGCTCGCGGTCGCCCTCGAGGGTGCGGAGCGTCGGACGCCCGGCGAGGACGAGCAGCAGCTCCTCGTTGGCGTAGTGGATGTGGAGCGGGAAGGTCGCCGCTCCGGGCGGCACCTCGAAGAGCGAGGCGCCGAGGTCGCGGCTCCCCGCCTGCCGGCCGAGCCGGGCCCGGCGCCACTGGAACGGAGGAGCGTCGCGCTCCTGGTCCCAGTCCGGGTCGTGGAGATTGGGCACGCGCGGGAGCCTAGACAGACGACGACCCCGGCGCGGGGGGGTGCACCGGGGTCGTCGCCCTTGGGAGGTGATGGTGTTCGCGACCGCTATCGGCACCGCGCGAGAGTGACTTGAGCTGGCACGAATTCCCAGGCTTGGCTACAATCCCGGGCGTCGATCAATAGCCGTAGCCGCTCCAGCGAATTGCACGGCCTCACGCCACATACGTGAGTGCCGCGAGCGGGGTCCGTGAGGATCGACTGCCCCACCCGGGGTGTCACCTCGGTGTGCTATCTTGGCGTGTTGCGTGTCTCCGCGCCACGCCCTCCCCCTCTTCGTCCCGTTCGACCCCCGTGAGGAGTCGCCGTCTTGCCAGCCGTTGACGCCCCTCGAGTGCGCCGTAGCTTCGCGCGCCTCAACAAGATCCATGACCTCCCGAACCTCCTCGACATCCAGCGCCGCTCCTTCGAGTGGCTGACTGACCCGGAGAACGGTGGTCTCCGCGAGACCATCGACGACATCTCGCCGATCGAGGACTACACCGGCAACCTCGCGGTGGACTTCGGTGAGTTCACGTTCGACGAGCCGGTCGCGACCATCGAGGAGTGCCGCGAGAAGGACCTCACCTACGCGCGCCCGCTGACCATCACGGTCGCGTTCGTGAACCGCGAGACCGGTGAGATCCGCGAGCAGTCCGTCTTCATGGGCGACTTCCCGTGGATGACGGAGCGGGGCACCTTCATCATCAACGGCACGGAGCGCGTCGTCGTGACGCAGCTCGTCCGTTCGCCCGGCGCGTACCTCATGGAGGCGAAGGACCGCGACAAGCAGGTCTTCGTCGCCAACCTCATGCCGGCTCGTGGCTCGTGGCTCGAGCTCGAGATCGACAAGAAGGGCCGCGTCTACGTCCGCATCGACCGCAAGCGCAAGCTGCCGGTCACCGTCCTGCTGCGCGCGATGGGCTACGCGAGCGACGAGGAGATCCTCAACCTCTTCGACAACTCGCTGTACATCCGCAACACCGTCGACGCCGACCCCGAGGTCACGCGGACCGAGGAAGGCGCGCTCATCGAGCTGTTCAAGAAGCAGCGTCCCGGCGAGCCGCCGAGCGTCGACAACGCGCGTGCGCTGCTGCATCAGCTCTTCTTCGACCCGAAGCGCTACGACCTCACGCGCGTCGGCCGCTACAAGCTGAACTCGCGCCTGCATCTCGACATCGACCTCGAGACGCGCACCCTGACGCACGACGACATCATCGCCCTGGTCAAGGAGCTCGTCTCCCTGCCGCGCGTCCTCGGGATGCCGGAGGAGCCGGAGACGGAGATCAAGGACTACGCCGAGGAGGCGCGGGCCTACCCGAGCGAGAACGTCGCCGATCACCTCGACGAGTACGAGCACTTCGGCAACCGCCGTCTGCGGACCGTCGGCGAGCTCATCCAGGAGGCCTTCCGCATCGGCCTCTACCGGATGGAGCGCGTCGTGCGCGAGCGCCTCACCACCGAGGACGCGGACACGATCACGCCGCAGACGATCATCAACATCCGCCCGGTCGTCGCCGCGCAGAAGGAGTTCTTCGGGTCCTCGCAGCTCTCGCAGTTCATGGACCAGACGAACTCGCTCTCGGGCCTGACGCACCGGCGGCGCCTCAGCGCCCTCGGCGCCGGCGGCCTCACGCGCGAGCGCGCGCCCATCGAGGTCCGCGACGTCCACCCGACGCACTACGGCCGCATGTGCCCGATCGAGACCCCTGAGGGTCCGAACATCGGTCTCATGGGCTCGCTGTCGAGCTTCGCGGAGGTCTCCGAGCACGGCTTCGTCACGACCCCGTACCGCAAGGTCGTCGACGGCAAGGTCACCGACGACATCGTCCACCTCGACGCCACGCAGGAGGAGCCCCTCCGCATCGCGCAGGCGAACGCCGAGCTCGACGACAAGGGCAACCTCGTCGGCGACGAGATCGTCTGCCGGACGCAGGCCGGTCAGTACGTGACGGTGTCGGCCGACGAGGTCGACCTCATGGACGTCTCGCCCGAGCAGATCTGGTCGGTCGCGACGGCGATGATCCCGTTCCTCGAGCACGACGACGCCAACCGCGCGCTCATGGGCTCGAACATGCAGCGCCAGGCCGTGCCGCTCCTCAAGACCGACGCCCCCGTCGTGGGCACCGGCATGGAGCGCCGCGCGGCGCTCGACACCGGCGACGTCCTCCTGGCCCGCGAGGCCGGGACGATCACGTTCGTCGACGCCGAGCAGATCACCATCGAGGGCGACAGCGGCGTCCAGGAGTACCGCCTGGACAAGTTCCGCCGCTCCAACCAGGGCACGCTCATCCACCAGAAGCCGCTCGTGAGGACGGGCGAGGCCGTGGAGGCCGGCGCCGTCCTCGCCGACGGCTCCGCCACCGACAACGGCGAGATGGCGCTGGGCAAGAACCTGATGGTCGCCTTCATGTCCTGGGAGGGCTACAACTTCGAGGACGCGATCATCCTGTCGCGCCGCCTCGTGCAGGACGACGAGCTCACCTCGATCCACATCGAGGAGTACGAGATCGACGCCCGCACGACGAAGCTGGGCGACGAGGAGATCACCCGCGACATCCCGAACCGCTCGGAGGAGTCGCTCCGCAACCTCGACGACCGCGGCATCGTCCGCATCGGCGCCGAGGTCGGATCGGGCGACCTGCTCGTGGGCAAGGTCACGCCGAAGGGCGAGACCGAGCTGACGGCGGAGGAGAAGCTGATCCGCGCGATCTTCAAGGAGAAGGCGCGCGAGGTCCGCGACACCTCGCTGAAGGTGCCCCACGGCGAGGGCGGCGTCGTCATCGACGTCAAGACGTTCTCGCGCGACAACGGCGACGACCTGCCGCCTGGGGTCAACGACCTCGTCCGCGTCTTCGTCGCCAAGAAGCGCAAGATCTCCGAGGGCGACAAGCTCGCCGGCCGCCACGGCAACAAGGGCGTCATCTCGAAGATCGTCGACCAGCAGGACATGCCGTTCCTCGAGGACGGCACGCCGGTCGACGTCATCCTGAACCCGCTGGGCGTGCCGAGCCGCATGAACGTCGGTCAGATCCTGGAGACCCACCTCGGGTGGGCCGCCGCACAGGGCTGGTACGACGACGGCACCGAGTCCTACAAGATCGCCAAGGACACGGGGACCAAGGTCTACACCGCGACCCCCGTCTTCGACGGCGCCAGCGTGCAGGACGTCGACAAGGCGCTCGTCCAGTGGCAGAAGGAGCACACCGGCCGCATCCGGATGGGGATCGACGAGTCCCGCCGCCCGGGTGAGCAGGCCTCCGGCAAGTTCCGCCTCTTCAACGGCCGCACGGGCGAGCCGTTCGAGGAGCGCGTGACGGTCGGCTACATGTACATCCTGAAGCTGCTGCACCTCGTGGACGACAAGATCCACGCTCGCTCCACCGGCCCCTACTCGCTCGTCACCCAGCAGCCGCTGGGCGGCAAGGCGCAGTTCGGCGGCCAGCGCTTCGGCGAGATGGAGGTGTGGGCGCTCGAGGCGTACGGCGCGGCGTACACGCTGCAGGAGATGCTCACCATCAAGTCCGACGACACCGTCGGGCGCGTGAAGGCCTACGAGGCGATCGTCAAGGGCGAGAACATCGCCGAGCCGTCGATCCCCGAGTCCTTCAAGGTCCTCCTGAAGGAGATGCAGTCGCTGGCGCTCGACGTCAACGTGGTCTCCGAGGAGGGCAACCGCGCCGACGTGCGCGAGGAGGACGACGACCTCCTGCGCGCGGCGGAGGAGCTGGGCATCGATCTCTCCGGCGTGCGCGCCGGCGAGAACGGCGGCGCCGACGAGCAGACCGAGACCGAGGACGACACCGACGCCGCGGGCGCCGACGTCGTCGAGGCCGCAGGCCCCGACGACGACGACGTCGAGGCCGCGCCGGAGATCGACATCGACGGCAACGTCGACATCGCTGACCTCACCGAGGACCGGTAGGAAGGGTACGTTTTGATCGATATCAACAACTTCGACGCCATCGAGATCGGACTGGCGTCGTCCAAGCAGATCCGGTCCTGGTCCAGTGGCGAGGTCACGAAGCCGGAGACCATCAACTACCGCACGCTGAAGCCGGAGAAGGACGGCCTCTTCTGCGAGCGCATCTTCGGTCCGACCAAGGACTGGGAGTGCTACTGCGGCAAGTACAAGCGCGTCCGCTACAAGGGCATCGTCTGCGAGCGCTGCGGCGTCGAGGTCACCCGGTCCAAGGTCCGCCGCGAGCGGATGGGCCACATCGACCTCGCCGCCCCGGTGAGCCACATCTGGTTCTTCAAGGGCGTCCCGAGCCGCATCGGCTACCTGCTCGACATGGCTCCCAAGGAGCTCGAGAAGGTCCTGTACTTCGCGGCGTCGATCGTCACGTGGGTGGACGACGAGGCGCGTGAGCGCGACCTGGCCGAGCTCGAGGGCAAGGTCAACGAGCAGCTCGACGGCTACGCCGCCGAGCGCGAGGAGCGCGTCCTGGAGCTCCGCGAGGCGCTGACGCGTCGCGAGGCGTACCTCGAGAACGGCGACCAGAAGAACTTCGACGACGAGGACCACCTGTGGGCCGAGGCGCTCGAGGTGGACGTCGCCAAGCTCGACGACGACGAGCGCTCCAAGCTGCTCAAGGACCTGCGCAAGACGTTCGAGTCGGACATCTCCGACACCGAGGCCTACATCGAGGACGCCGCCGAGCGCCTTCGCCAGGTCTGGGATCTCTTCAAGGAGATGGACCCGAAGCGCATCGAGCACGACGAGACCATCTTCCGCGAGCTCAAGGAGCGGTTCGGCTCCCCCTACGGCTGGGGCGAGTACTTCCGCGGCGGCATGGGCGCCGAGGCCATCCGCGACCTGCTCGAGCAGGTCGACCTGGAGGCCGAGCGCATCGAGCTCGAGGAGACCATCCGCACCGCCAAGGGCCAGAAGCAGGCCCGCGCGGTCAAGCGGCTGAAGGTCGTCTCCGCGTTCATCCAGTCCGGCAACCGCCCGGACCAGATGGTGCTGGAGGCCGTCCCGGTCATCCCGCCGGAGCTGCGTCCGATGGTCCAGCTCGACGGCGGCCGGTTCGCCACGTCGGACCTCAACGACCTGTACCGCCGCGTCATCAACCGCAACAACCGCCTGAAGCGCCTGCTCGACCTCGGTGCCCCCGAGATCATCGTGAACAACGAGAAGCGGATGCTGCAGGAGGCCGTCGACGCGCTGTTCGACAACGGCCGTCGCGGCCGGCCCGTCACGGGCCCGGGCAACCGTCCCCTGAAGTCCCTGAGCGACATGCTCAAGGGCAAGCAGGGCCGGTTCCGCCAGAACCTGCTGGGCAAGCGCGTGGACTACTCGGGCCGCTCGGTCATCGTGTCGGGCCCGTCGCTGAAGCTGCACCAGTGCGGCCTGCCGAAGCTCATGGCGCTCGAGCTGTTCAAGCCGTTCATCATGGCCCGGCTCGTCGAGCGCAAGGCGGCGCAGAACATCAAGGCGGCCAAGAAGATGGTCGACTCGATGATCCCCGAGGTCTGGGACGTCCTCGAGGAGGTCATCGCCGAGCACCCGGTCCTGCTGAACCGGGCGCCGACGCTGCACCGCCTCGGCATCCAGGCGTTCGAGCCGATCCTCGTCGAGGGCAAGGCGATCCAGGTCCACCCGCTGGTCTGCCACGCGTTCAACGCGGACTTCGACGGCGACCAGATGGCGGTCCACCTCCCGCTCAGCGCCGAGGCGCAGGCGGAGGCCCGGATCCTCATGCTGTCGAGCAACAACATCCTGTCCCCCGCACACGGCGCGCCGCTGGCGACGCCCGCGCAGGACATGGTGCTGGGCGCCTACTACCTGACCTACGGGCCGGAGGCGAAGGAGCTCGGCGAGCTGCAGGAGAAGCTGCAGGCGAACGAGTGGCCCGAGGACATGGGCCGGCTGCGCCGGTTCCGCACCGCGCAGGAGGCGGAGCTCTCCTACGAGTCCAAGACGATCGGGCTGCACGACGTGGCCGAGTTCCGTCCGCTCGGGCGTGAGGGTGGCCACATCCTCACGACGGTCGGCCGGATCATCTACAACGACCGGATCGAGCGTGCCCTGCTCGAGGCGCTGGGCGACGAGTTCGACGCCTCGACGTACGAGTTCGTCAACCAGTCGATCCGCAAGCGCGACTCGGTGCGGATCATCGACGCCCTCGTGGAGCGCTACGGGCCGGCGACGGTCGCGCAGGTGCTCGACGCGTTCAAGGACCTCGGGTTCGAGTTCGCGACGAAGGCCGGCATCACCGTCTCGAAGAACGACGTGGTGACCCCGCCGGAGAAGGCGGAGATCCTCCGGGGCTTCGACGCCCAGGTCGCGGAGATCCAGGACCAGTACGACATGGGCCTGATCACGCAGGAGGAGCGCCACGAGGCGGTCGTCGACAAGTGGACGGAGGCGACGGACGCGGTTGCGGAGGCCATGCAGAACAACCTGCACGAGCTGAACCCCATCTTCATGATGGCCAACTCGGGCGCCCGCGGCTCGTTCAAGCAGATCCGTCAGCTCGCCGGCATGCGCGGCCTGATGGCCAACCCGAAGGGCGAGATCATCGAGCGCCCGATCAAGGCCAACTTCATGGAAGGCCTGACGGTCCTCGAGTACTTCATCTCGACCCACGGCGCCCGCAAGGGCCTGGCCGACACCGCGCTGCGCACCGCCGACTCGGGCTACCTCACCCGGCGCCTGGTCGACGTCGCGCAGGACGTCATCATCCGCGAGGCCGACTGCGGGACCGAGGGTCACATCACCCTCGACGCCCTCACGAACGCCGGCGAGGTCAACGACAACCTGCTCGGGCGCTTCCCGGCCGTCGACCTCGTCACGAGCGAGGGCGTCACGGTGGCGCCCGTCGGCCAGGAGATCGACCGCCCGCAGCTGGCGGCCATCTTCGACGCCGTCGACCGCGAGGTGCTCGACCGCTGGGTCCCCGTCCGCTCCGTCCTCAAGTGCGAGGCGCTGAGCGGCGTGTGCCAGGCGTGCTACGGGCGCTCGATGGCCTCCGGCAACGTCGCCCAGATCGGCGACGCGGTCGGCATCATCGCCGCCCAGTCGATCGGCGAGCCGGGCACGCAGCTGACCATGCGGACGTTCCACACCGGCGGCGTCGCCGGCGCGGACATCACGCACGGCCTGCCGCGTGTCGTGGAGCTGTTCGAGGCGCGCAAGCCGAAGGGCCTGGCCCGCATGGCCGAGCAGGACGGCGTGATCGATCTCGAGGAGACCGACAAGGCGCTGACCGTCGTCATCACCGACGACGCCGGCGAGGAGCACCGCTACACGTTCCCGCGCCGCACGCGCGTGCTCGTGGAGCGCGGTGAGCGCGTCGAGGTCGGCAAGCAGCTCGTCGAGGGCTCGCTGTACCCGGCGGACATCCTGTCCCTCGGCGGCGGCACCGCCGACGAGCGCAGGACGCGGACCGAGCGGTACCTCGTCAAGGAGGTCCAGGAGGTCTACAAGTCGCAGGGCGTCGACATCAACGACAAGCACATCGAGCTCATCGCCCGCCAGATGCTGAAGAAGGTGCGGGTCGACCAGAAGGGCGACACGGACTACCTCCCGGGGCAGTTCGTCGACCGCTTCGAGTTCGCCAAGATCAACGACGACATCATCGCCAAGGGCGGTGAGGCCGCGGCGTACGAGGACATCATCCTCGGCATCACCAAGGCCTCGCTGAACACGGACTCGTTCCTCTCCGCCGCCTCCTTCCAGGAGACGACGAAGGTGCTGACCGACGCCGCGCTCGAGGGCAAGATCGACCGCCTGAACGGCCTGAAGGAGAACGTGATCATCGGGAAGCTCATCCCGGCGGCCACGGGCCTGAAGCGCTACCGGCGGATCGAGATCGAGCCCGCGGAGCCGCTGCCCCGCGCGATGGACGAGGTCGGCCTGCTCGACCAGGACGAGATCGCCGCGGAGCTCGGGCTCGGCGACGGCGACGGCCTGGGCGGCTTCGGGTCGGCGTTCAACGAGGACATCGCGTCCCTCGAGGACATCGGCACGGGTGGCACGGACACGGGCTTCGCCGAGGAGCTCGCGGACCTCGACATCCCCGAGGACGAGAAGAAGCGGTAAGCCACCGCAACCGACGTTGCAGTGCTGCGGGCCCCGGGCGACCGGGGCCCGCAGTCGTTTCGGGCACATCATCCGTCCAGAGCGCCTGGACGCCACGCCGCAGCCCGCGGACGTGCCAGCTGTTGCGCCCGTCGACCGAAAACCCCCGGAACTGCCGCAACTTCGTGTGAGTTCGGGCACATCTCGGGGTCTTCGCAGGGACCGCGACTACCGTCGGCCGGGCCTGTTGATGGTTCAAGCCTGTCAGCGGGATGCCGACTGTAGGAGGGCGGCGTCAGCGCGCCGAACCCCTCTCCGACCGGCCCCTCTCACCACCCCCACACTGATCTCTTGACCCTCCACCTGGGCATCCTCCTCGCGCTCGCCTGCGCCTTCGCGACGAACCTCGCGTTCCTCTACAAGCACCGTGGTGCCTGCGCGGCTCCGCCGGTCGACATCAAGCACCCGCTGAAGTCCGGCGCGGCGCTCTGGCGTCAGCCCTGGTTCGCCATCGGCATGGGCATCGGTGCCGGTGCCTGGGTCCTCCACGTGGCGGCCATCTCCCTGGCTCCGCTGTCGGTCGTCCAGGCGGTCCTCGCCGGCGGCCTCGTGCTCCTCGCCGTCATGGCGGACCGCATGTTCGGCTTCAAGGTCGGCAAGCGCCAGTGGCTCGGGCTCGGCCTCACGACCCTCGGCCTCGTCCTGCTGGGCGTCACCCTCCCGCAGACCCACGGGTCGCACGCATCCTTCTCCGTCCCGGTCCTGGCCGCCTTCGAGGCGGGCCTCCTGGGCATCGGCGGCCTGCTCATCATGGGCCCGCGTGTCGGCGTCCGCGACGAGCACCACGGCGTCATGCTCGCCGCCGCGGCCGGCATCCTCTTCGGCGTCTGCAACGTCGGCGTCAAGGCGCTGACGGGCATCGCCGGCACCGAGGGCATGCTCGCGCTGCTGCTCACGCCCTGGACGTACGTGGCGATCGCCGGCTCGATCGGCGCCTTCTACGCCTCGGCCCGCTCGCTGCAGGACGGCGAGGCGGTGGCGGTCATCGCCATCACCGGCACGGCCGCCAACATCTCGGGCATCGCCGGCGGCATCCTCGTCTTCGGCGACCCGCTGCCCAGCACCGCCGTCGGCATCGCCGTCCAGGGCCTCGCCTTCCTCATGGTCATCGTCGCCTCGGCGCTGACCCCGGCTCCGGTCCGCGCCGCCCACGGCGCCCCGGCGCCCGCCGCCGCCGCCGCGTAGTCCGGTTCGGCCAACGGGGCGGTTGACCACCGCCCCGGTGCACGTCTAGCGTTGTCCACAACGACCAACGACGTGCCGAACCGGCGAAGGGAAGGGTCATGGCGACGACCGAGCCGCGCGCGACGAGCGCCGGCAGCCTGCAGGAGACCGCGCGGCGCCACCTGTGGCTGCACTTCAGCCGCATGGGTGCCTACTCGGACGACGCCGAGATCCCGATCATCGTGCGCGGTGAGGGCTGCTACCTCTGGGACGAGCACGGCAACCGGTACTTCGACGGCCTGAGCGCGCTGTTCTGCTCGAACATCGGGCACGGGCGCCAGGAGGTCGGCCAGGCCGGCGCGGACCAGGCGGGCGAGCTGGAGTTCGTCACGAACTGGTCCTACGCGCATCCGCAGGCGATCACGCTCGCGGCCCGCATCGCCGATCTCGCCCCGGGCGACCTCAACCGCGTCTTCTTCACGAGCGGCGGCAGCGAGGCGGTCGAGTCCGCGATCAAGCTGTCGCGCCAGTTCCACAAGCTCAACGGCAAGCCGCTGAAGACGAAGATCATCGCGCGCGACACCGCCTACCACGGCACGACGCTCGGCGCGCTCTCCGCGACGGGCATCACCTCGCTGCGCCAGCCGTTCGAGCCGCTGACGCCCGGCGTCTCCCACGTCCCGAACACGAACATGTACCGCTACGAGGGCGACGATCCGATGGAGCTCGCCGAGGCGTTCGCGGAGCGCATCGAGTTCGAGGGCCCGGACACGGTCGCCGCGGTGATCCTCGAGCCGGTGCAGAACGCCGGAGGGTGCTTCACGCCGCCGGAGGGCTACTTCGCGCGCGTGCGCGAGATCTGCGACGAGCACGACGTCCTGCTCATCTCCGACGAGGTCATCTGCTCATGGGGACGCCTCGGCGCTTACTTCGGCGCCGAGCGACTCGGCTTCCGGCCGGACCTCATCACCACCGCGAAGGGCATCACCTCGGCGTACGCGCCGATGGGCGCGCTCATCGCGTCCGACCGGATCGCCGAGCCGTTCATGCACGGGCACGAGTCGTTCCTGCACGGCTACACGTTCGCCGGGCACCCCGTGGCGTGCGCGATCGCCCACGCGAACCTCGACGTCTTCGAGAACGAGGGGATCCTCGACCACGTCCGCGCGAACGAGGGCGTGTTCGCCGACATGCTCGAGTCGCTGCGCGACATCCCGATCGTCGGCGACACGCGCGGCATGGGGTACTTCCGCGCGATCGAGCTCGTGAAGGACCGCGAGACGAAGGCGAGCTTCGACGACGACGAGAGCGAGTGGCTGCTGCGCGGCTTCCTCTCCGGCGAGCTCTACCGCCGCGGGTTGATCTGCCGCGCCGACGATCGCGGCGACCCGGTCATCCAGCTCGCCCCGCCGCTCATCACGACCGCCGAGCAGTTCGGCGAGATCCACGACATCCTGCGCCCGGTGCTCGAGGAGGCGTCGAGCCGACTCGGGCTCGTGTAGCCCCGTGCTGACGGTCCGCGAGCTGATCGCCGACCTCGACGTCACGCTCCACGGCGGTGAGGCCGGGCTGGACGAGCCGGTCCGGTGGGTGCACTCGAGCGAGCTGCTCGATCCGACCCCGTGGCTGTCGGGCGGCGAGATCCTCCTCACGACCGGGATGCAGCTCACCGACGCCGACCGCCAGCGGGCGTTCGTCGCGCGGCTCCACGACCACGGCCTCGCCGGCATCGGGGTGGGGACGGGCTTCGCCCACGACACCGTCCCCGTGACGATGGTGCAGGAGGCGGACGCCCGGGGCTTCGCGATCTTCGAGGTGCCCTACGAGCTCCCGTTCATCGCGATCACCGAGCGGGCGTTCGGCCACATCGTCAACGAGCAGTACGAGCTCCTGCGCCGCTCGATCAGCGCGCAGGAGCGCCTGCAGCGCATCGTCCTCAGCGAGCGAGGGCTCCCGGCGATCGCCGGGGCCCTGGCCGCGTCGCTGGGCGGGGCGGTCGTCGTGCTCGACGGGCGCGGCGAGGTCATCGCGTCGCACGAGTTCCGCCGCCGGCTCTCCGGCGAGCAGCTGGCGCTCCTCGGGAGCGACGCCGGCGCGATCGCGTCCTCGGACCCCGAGCTCGCTGCGCGGACGCTCGTGCTCGACATCGCGCCGACGGGGCAGGGCGTGGCGGCGGGACCGCCCCAGGCCTGGCTCGTCAGCGTGAAGGACTCCGGCGCGCACACCGACGCCGACCGGCTGCTGCTCCAGCAGGGCGTGACCGCGGTCGCGTTCGAGCTCCTGCGCCTGCGGGTCGCCGACACGACCGCCCGGCGGCTCGCCGGCGACGTGCTCGTCGCCCTCGCGCGCGGCGACCTCGCCGGGTCCGAGCTGCAGCGGCGCCTGGAGCCCTTCGGCCTCGGGGGCGAGGTGGGGGCGCTCGTGCTGCACGCCGGCGAGTCGCGCGCTGCGGCGGAGCGCCTCGAGCTCGCGCTGGAGACGGCGCTGCATGCCGAGACGCCGTCCGGGCTCGTCGCGGTCCACGGGGACCTCGTCTGCGCGCTGCTGCCCGGCGCTCCCGACGACGAGCTCTTCGGCCTCGCGGAGCGCGTCCTCGCGCGCGTCGTGCAGGACACCGGCACCGCTGCGCTGCCCGCGGGCGCCGGTCGCGCCGCCCCGGCAGGGCGCGCGCGGGAGACGTTCCACGAGGCCCGCTGCGCCCTGGAGGCCCGCATGCTGGGCGCCGCCGGGACCTCGAACGGCGACGCCGCCCACCCGCTCACCACCTACCGCGACCTCGGATCCTTCGCGCTGCTGCTGTCGCTGCAGGACTCCGACGCGCTGCGCCTGTTCTGCGAGTCGATGCTCGGCCCGATCGAGGCCGACGAGGGCCACTACGGCGGCGAGCTCGTGCGCTCGCTCGAGGCGTTCATCGAGTGCAACGGCCAGTGGGAGGCTGCAGCGCGGCGGCTGTTCTGTCACCGCCACACGCTGCGCTACCGGATGCGCAAGGTCGAGGAGCTGACCGGCCGCGACCTCTCGAGCGCGCGGGACCGCATCGAGTTCTGGCTCGCGCTGCGCGGCCGTGAGCTCGTCTGAGCCGTCGGCAGAGCCTCCGGCTCAGATTGGCAAGAGCTTCGCTCTTGCCGGCGGCCGGCTCACGAGCCGGCGGCGGCGAGCAGGCCGAGCCACACCTCGTTGCGCGTGGGGAAGCACGGCACGGCGTGCCGCAGCCGCGCGATCGGGACCTCTCCGACGACGGCGACGGTCGCGGCGTGCAGCAGCGGCTCGACGTCGACGCCGGTGAACGTCGCGCCGACGACCACGCTGCGGTCCCCGTCGATCACGAGCCGCGCGTGCGCGGGCACCCCGCGCCCGATGAAGCTGCCGCCGGCGGTCGCGGTGGCGTCCGCATCGGCGATCTGGACCCGGATGCCCGCCTCCTGCGCGGTCGCCTGCGTGTGCCCGACCGCGGCGACCTGCGGCTCGGTGAACACGACGCGCGGCGCGAGGCGGCCGTCGTCTCCGGCGAGTCGCGCGGCCGCGTCGCCCAGCAGGTGGTCGGCCGCGATGCGGGCCTGGTACTTGCCCTCGTGGGTCAGCAGCACGCGGCCGTTGCAGTCGCCGATCGCGTAGAGCCAGGGGCGCTCGGGGTCGCGCAGGTGGGCGTCGACCCGCACCGGCTCGCCGCCGGCGAGGCCGACGGACTCGAGCCCGATGCCCTCCGTGCGCGGCCGGCGGCCGACCGCCACGAGCAGCTCGTCGCCCTCGCGCGTGGTGCCGTCCGCCAGGTCCACGCGCACGCGAGCGCCCTCGCGTGCGACGCGCGTGAGCTTCGCGTCGCAGCAGATCTGGACGCCGTGCGCGGCGAGCCCGTCCTGGACCGCGGCGGACGCGAACGGCTCCTCCCGCGGGAGGATGCGGTGGCCGCCCTCGAGGAGCGCGACGTCGCTGCCGAGCGTCGCCCAGGCCTGCGCGAGCTCGACGCCGACCGGGCCGGCACCCAGGACGAGCAGGCGGCCGGGGGCGTCCTTCGACGTCGTCGCCGCGCGGTTCGTCCACGGATGCGCGTCCGCGAGCCCGTCGACCGGGGGCAGCGCCGCGTCCGAGCCCGTGGCGAGGACGACGGCGCGCTCCGCCACCAGGACGTCGTCGCCGACGCGCACGCGGCGCTCGCCCTCGAGGACCGCCTGCCCGCGGACGATCGTGATCCCGCGGTCCGCGAGCCAGGGGACCATGACGTCGTCGTCGAGGTCGTGGACGACCTCGTCGCGCCGCGCGAGCGCGGCTGTGGCGTCGAGCCCGCGGGTCACGGCCTCGGCAGCACCCGGGACGCGCCGCGCCTCGTCGAGCGCGTCCGCCGGGCGCAGGAGCGCCTTGGACGGCATGCAGGCGTAGAACGAGCACTCGCCGCCGATGAGGTGCTCCTCGACGATCGCCACGCGGAGGCCGCCCTCGGCGAGCCTCCCCGCGCAGACCTCCCCCGCGGGTCCTGCCCCGACCACGACCACGTCGTATCCCTGCTCGGCCACGGGGCGATCCCTCCTGGGTTCTCGGGGCGGGCGGGCGCAGTGCACGCTGCTACCATCACGCGTCGCATGCCTACGACCAGCCAGCTCGTGCGGAAGGGCCGCAAGGCCAAGACGAAGAAGCTCGCGACCCCCGGCCTGAAGTCTGGCAAGGGTCGCAAGAAGAAGGTGACCGCGCCCCAGCGCCGCGGCGTCTGCACGCGCGTCTTCACGACGACGCCGAAGAAGCCGAACTCCGCGCTGCGCAAGGTCGCTCGCGTCCGCATCACCGGTTCGATCGAGGTCACGGCCTACATCCCGGGCGAGGGCCACAACCTGCAGGAGCACTCCGTCGTGCTCGTGCGCGGTGGCCGCGTCAAGGACCTTCCGGGCGTGCGCTACAAGGTCGTCCGTGGAACGCTCGACGCCGCCGGCGTCAGCGACCGCAAGAAGGCCCGTTCGCAGTACGGCGTGAAGAAGAAGTAGGTCATGTCCCGACGCGCAGCCGCACAGATCCGTCCGGTCGAGCCGGACCCCGTCCATCGCTCCCGCCTGGTCTCCCAGGTCATCAACAAGGTGATGCTGGACGGCAAGAAGCCGACGGCCGAGAAGATCGTCTACGACGCGCTGGCGATCATCGCCGAGCGGACGGGCAAGGAGCCCATCGAGCAGCTGGAGGCGTCGGTCAAGGTGCTGACCCCGGCCCTCGAGGTCCGCTCCCGCCGTGTCGGTGGCGCCACGTACCAGGTGCCCGTCGAGGTCCCGGCCCGTCGCGCGCGCACGCTGGCCATCCGCTGGCTCGTCGAGTTCTCCCGCCAGCGGCGCGAGAAGACGATGGCGCAGCGGCTCGCCAACGAGCTGCTGGACGCTCAGTCCCAGCAGGGCGGCGCGTACAAGCGCAAGGACGACATCTACCGCATGGCGCAGGCCAACAAGGCCTTCGCGCACTACCGCTGGTAGTCCGGTTCCAGCGTGCCTGACGCACGCCGGCCAGATCTTCCTCCCAGCCTCGCGGCCTTCGCGCGGGCGACCGACAGATTCCGCCGCCCGCTGGCCGTGACGCTCGCGACCGTGGTCGCGGCCTCGTCGCCGGCTGCTGCACTGGCCGCAGGAGGCGACCCGACCGCGGACGCCAACGACGGCGAGCCGCCGCAGGGGGCGCTCGCCGGCCCAGACGTCAGGGCTCATCGGGCGGCGTCCAGGACCCGACCGCCGGCACCGAGCCGACGCCGATGCCCGCAGCCGCCGGCGCCGCCCGCGCCCCCGCACCGGCCCCGGCTCCGCCGCCGGCGCCCGCGCCGACCCCTCCGCCCGCGCCGGCGCCTCCGCCCGCCCCGGCACCTGCGCCCGCACCGGCCCCGGAGCCCGTTCCCGCGCCGGCGCCTCCGCCTCCGCCGCCTCCGGTCCAGGCCGCCGCACCCGCCCCGCCGCCGGAGCCGACCGTCGTCGCCTCCAAGCCGCAGCGCGACACCGGCGTCAAGCCGCAGCCCGCGCCCGTGGCGGTGGCACCGCAGGCGCCTCCCGCCCCTGAGCCGGCTCCCGTCGTCGCGCCCCAGCCGCGCGAGGTCGTCGCTGTCGCCGAGTCGCACTCGACCGGCTCGGTGAAGGTCGAGCAGGGTGACACCCTCTGGTCGATCGCGCAGGACCGCCTGGGCGCGAGCGCGTCGCCGGAGAAGGTGCTGAAGGAGGTCGACCGGCTCTGGTCGCTCAACGACCTCCAGGACCCCGACGTCATCCTCGCCGGGCAGCACCTGCGCACCTGACCGGCCGCCGGTTCCGCCGGTCGGCCTGCTACCTGCGCCGCGCCCAGAGCCCGCTGCTATATTCGGACGTCGTTCCGGTGACGCGCCGAGCCTGTGCGCGGACATCAGGAGCGCAGTGCGGCAGCAGATGGAGACCCTGGCCACATAAGCGCGAGACACGACGAGATAGTCGGTCGTCCGCGCGGGCCCACAAGGGCCCGTTCTTTTTGCCCGAATCCCCGCCAGAAGAGACCCCGCTCACATGCCCCGCAAGTACACGCTCGAGAAGACCCGGAACATCGGGATCATGGCGCACATCGACGCCGGTAAGACGACGACGACTGAGCGCATCCTCTATTACACGGGTCGCACCTACAAGATCGGCGAGGTCCACGAGGGCGCCGCCGTCATGGACTGGATGGAGCAGGAGCAGGAGCGCGGCATCACGATCACGTCGGCCGCTACGACGTGCGAGTGGCGCGACTTCCGCATCAACATCATCGACACGCCCGGCCACGTGGACTTCACCGTCGAGGTGGAGCGCTCGCTGCGCGTGCTCGACGGTGCCATCGCCGTCTTCGACTCCGTCGCCGGCGTCGAGCCCCAGTCCGAGACCGTCTGGCGCCAGGCCGACAAGTACCACGTCCCGCGCATCGCGTTCATCAACAAGATGGATCGCATCGGGGCGGACTTCGAGGGCTCCGTGCAGACGATGATCGACCGCCTGGGCGCGAAGGCCGTGCCGGTGCAGCTGCCGGTGGGTGCCGAGTCCGAGTTCACGGGCATCATCGACCTGCTCGGGATGAAGGCGATCATCTACAAGGACGACCTGGGCAAGGATTCAGAGGTCGTCGACATCCCCGCCGTGCACGCCGATCAGGCCGTTGCCGCGAGGGAGCACCTGCTCAACGAGCTCGCCGAGCTCGACGACGGTCTTGCCGAGCTCGCGCTCGAGGAGCTCGGCGGCGGCGACACGGTCCCGGTCGAGGCGCTGAAGGCAGCGATCCGCCGCGCGACGCTCAGCATCCAGATCACCCCGGTCTTCTGCGGCTCGGCGTTCAAGAACAAGGGCGTGCAGCCCCTGCTCGACGCGGTCCTGGACTACCTGCCCAGCCCGCTGGACGTCCCGCCGCTCGAGGGCGTGCTCGTCAAGAAGGGCGGCGACGACGGCGAGACCGCCGTGCGCGAGCCCGACGACAACGCGCCGTTCGCGGCCCTCGCCTTCAAGATCATGGCCGACCCCTTCGTCGGCAAGCTCACCTACTTCCGCGTCTACTCCGGCAAGCTCACCGCGGGCGGCCGGGTCCTCAACGTCTCCACCGGTCGCACCGAGCGCGTCGGGCGCATCCTGATGATGCACGCGAACGACCGCGAGGAGGTCGACGAGGTCTACTCGGGCGACATCGCTGCGGGCGTCGGCATCAAGCAGGTCGTCACCGGCGACACGCTCGCTGCCCCGGACGCACCGATCCGCCTGGAGAACATCGACTTCCCCGAGCCGGTCATCAAGGTGGCCGTCGAGCCGAAGACGAAGGTCGACCAGGAGAAGATGTCCGTCGCACTCGGCCGTCTGGCCGAGGAGGACCCGACGTTCCAGGTCGCCACCAACGAGGAGACCGGCCAGACCGAGATCTCCGGGATGGGCGAGCTGCACCTGGAGATCCTCGTCGACCGCATGAAGCGGGAGTACCACGTCGAGGCGAACGTCGGCCGGCCGCAGGTCTCCTACCGGGAGACCATCCGCGGGACGGCGACGAAGGTCGAGGGGCGCCACGTCAAGCAGACGGGCGGCTCGGGCCAGTACGGCGTCGTCTACATCGACATCGAGCCCGCGCCCGGCGAGGGCTTCGACTTCCAGAGCAAGGTCCGCGGCGGCAACATCCCCACCGAGTTCATCCCGGCCGTCGAGAAGGGCGTCGAAGAGGCCCTGCAGACCGGCGTCAAGGCCGGCTACCCGATGGTCGACGTCCGCGTGACGCTGACCGACGGCAAGTCGCACGACACGGACTCATCCGAGATCGCCTTCAAGATCGCCGGTTCTCTGGCGCTTCGCGAGGCGGCCCGGCGGGCGAAGCCCGTCCTGCTCGAGCCGGTGTTCGCGGTCGAGGTCGTGACGCCCGAGGAGTTCCTCGGTGACGTCATCGGCGACCTCAGCCGTCGGCGCGGCCAGGTCCAGGGGCAGGAGCGACGCGGCAACGCCCTGGCGGTCACCGCCCGGGTGCCGCTGTCGGAGATGTTCGGGTACGCGACCGACGTCCGGTCCAACACGCAGGGCCGGGCGACGTACACCATGCAGTTCGACGGGTACGAAGAGGTCCCGCCGAACATCGCGGAGAAGGTCGTCGGCGAGCGGACCGGCGAGCCCGTACCGGCCTGATCCGCTAGCTTGCACGAGTTCACACAAGAGTCTTAGAGGAGCGAATCCCCAGTGGCGAAGGAGAAGTTCGAGCGCGACAAGCCGCACGTCAACGTCGGCACCATCGGTCACATCGACCATGGCAAGACGACCCTGACGGCGGCGATCACGAAGGTGCTCGCCGAGACCTATGGCGGCCAGGCGCGCAGCTTCGAGGAGATCGACAACGCTCCCGAGGAGAAGGAGCGCGGCATCACGATCGCCACGTCGCACGTCGAGTACGAGACGAACAATCGTCACTACGCTCACGTCGACTGCCCGGGTCACGCCGACTACGTGAAGAACATGATCACGGGTGCCGCCCAGATGGACGGCGCGATCCTCGTGGTCTCGGCGGCCGACGGCCCCATGCCCCAGACGCGTGAGCACATCCTGCTCGCCCGCCAGGTCGGCGTGCCGTACATGGTCGTGTTCCTCAACAAGGCGGACATGGTCGACGACGAGGAGCTCCTGGAGCTCGTCGAGGTCGAGGTCCGTGAGCTGCTGTCCGAGTACGACTTCCCCGGCGACGACATCCCGTTCGTCATCGGCTCGGCGCTGAAGGCGCTGGAGGGCGACCCGGAGTACACGGCGAAGATCGTCGAGCTCGCCGAGCAGCTCGACACCTACATCCCGGAGCCCGAGCGTCCGCTCGACCGCCCGTTCCTGATGCCGGTCGAGGACGTCTTCTCGATCACCGGCCGTGGCACGGTCGCGACCGGCCGCATCGAGCAGGGCGTCGTCAACACGGGCGACACGGTCGAGATCGTGGGCATCAAGGACACGACCTCCACCGTCGTCACCGGCGTCGAGATGTTCCGCAAGATCCTCGATCAGGGTCAGGCCGGCGACAACGTCGGCTGCCTGCTGCGAGGCACCAAGCGCGAGGAGATCGAGCGCGGCCAGGTGCTCTGCAAGCCCGGCTCGATCACGCCGCACACCAAGTTCAAGTCCGAGGTGTACGTCCTCAAGAAGGAGGAGGGCGGCCGCCACACGCCGTTCTTCTCCGGCTACCGCCCCCAGTTCTACTTCCGCACGACGGACGTGACCGGGGTCGCGAACCTGCCGGAGGGCGTCGAGATGGTCATGCCCGGGGACAACGTCCAGATGGAGATCGAGCTGATCCAGCCGATCGCCATGGACGCCGGTCTCCGCTTCGCGATTCGCGAGGGTGGCCGGACCGTCGGCTCGGGCGTCGTCACCGAAGTCATCCAGTAGGAGACTGAGACAAGCATTCGGGCCGGGGGCGGCTCCCTAGGAGCCGCCCCCACCCACGTCCAAGAGACATCCCATGGCAGCGACACAAAACAAGATCCGCATCCGCCTGAAGGCCTACGACACGTCGGCCATCGAGACGGCGGCTCGCGAGATCGTCAACACCGCCACCCGGACCGGCGCGACCGTGTCCGGGCCGGTGCCGTTGCCGACGGAGAAGCACGTCTACGCCGTGATCCGGTCCCCGTTCAAGGACAAGGACTCACAGGAGCACTTCGAGATCCGCACGCACAAGCGGCTCATCGACATCCACCAGCCGACCCCGAAGACGGTCGACTCGCTCCAGCGCCTCGACCAGCTTCCCGCCGGCGTCGACATCGAGATCCGCCTCGCGACCTGACATGCCCGCGATCCTCGCCAAGAAGCTCGGGATGACCCAGCTGTTCCAGGAGGACGGCAAGGTCGAGCGCGTCACCGTGCTCGAGGCGGGTCCCTGCCCGGTCACCGCGATCCGGACGTTCGAGCGCGACGGCTACGAGGCCGTGCAGCTCGCGTTCGGCGCGACGAAGGAGAAGCACCTGACCCGGGCCGAGCTCGGGCACCTGCGCAAGGCCGACGCTCCGCCGATGAAGCACGTCGTCGAGTTCCGCGACGAGGCGGGCGAGCTGACGGTCGGAGAGACCGTGACGGTCGAGGCGTTCGAGGTCGGGAACACCGTGAAGGTGTCCGGGACCTCGAAGGGCAAGGGCTTCCAGGGCACCATCAAGCGTCACCGCTTCGCGAGCGGTCCCAAGTCCCACGGCTCGCACAACGTGCGCGCGCCGGGCTCGATCGGAGCCTCGGCGACGCCGTCGCGCGTCATGAAGGGCATCAAGAGCCCCGGCCAGATGGGCAACAAGCGCGTCACCCAGCGCGGGCTGACCGTCGTGCAGATCGACTCCGAGCGCAACCTGCTCGTCGTGCGCGGCGCCGTCCCCGGCCCCCGCAACGGCGTGGTGGAGGTCCGCACCGATGGCTAGCAAGGCACCCGTCCTCGGCACCACGAAGAAGGTGGACCTCGACGACGCCGCGTTCGGCGCGGAGTTCCACGAGTCGCTCGTGCACGCGTCCGTGCGCGCGGAGCTCGCCGCTCGCCGGCAGGGCACGCACGCCACCAAGACGCGTGGCAAGGTCCGCGGCGGCGGCGCCAAGCCGTGGCGCCAGAAGGGCACCGGCCGCGCCCGTGCGGGCTCGATCCGCGCCCCGCACTGGACCGGCGGCGGCATCGTCTTCGGCCCCTCGCCGCGCAGCTACGTCATCAAGGTCAATCGCAAGGAGCGTCGCGCCGCACTGCGCAGCGCGCTCTCCGTGCACGCGGCTCGCGACACCATCGCGGTCTTCGACCCCTCCGATCTCGTCGACGACCCGAAGGCGAAGGTGGCCGCAGCGCTGCTCGCCGACTGGGGTCAGCGCCTCCCGGTGCTCGTCGTCCTGACCGAGGAGCAGTCGCGTGCCGCGCTGGCGTTCCGCAACCTCCCGCGCGTGTCGGTCCTGGCCGCACAGGACATCGGCGTGACCGATCTCATCGGCTCCGCCGCTGTGCTCGCCTCCCAGGAGGCGCTCGACGCGCTGACCGCCCGAGTCACCTCGAAGGAGGCAGCAGCCTGATGGATCCCAGCCAGGTGCTCATCCGCCCCGTGGTGTCCGAGAAGTCCTACGTCCTCGCGGCGGTCGACAAGTACACGTTCCGCGTGCACCCCGACGCGCACAAGACGCAGATCCGCCAGGCCGTCGAGGTCATGTTCCCCGACGTCAAGGTGGTCGACGTCCGCACGATGTCGGTCAAGTCCAAGCCCAAGCGGCGCGGCCTCGTCTCCGGGCGCACGCGCTCGTGGAAGAAGGCCGTCGTCCAGGTGCGCGCCGGCGACTCGATCCCGATCTTCCAGGGCCTGCAGGGCCTCGAGGGGTAGTCGATGCCGATCCGCAAGCCCAAGCCAACCAGCGCCGGTCGCCGCTTCGCGACGTACGCCGACTTCGCCGAGATCACCAAGACGAAGCCGGAGAAGTCCCTCGTCGAGGGGCTGCGCAAGTCCGGCGGGCGCAACTCGAACGGCCGCAAGACCTCCCGCCACCGTGGCGGCGGGGCCAAGCGCGCGTATCGCATCGTCGACTTCAAGCGGCGCAAGGACGGGGTCCCCGGCCGCGTCGCGGCGATCGAGTACGACCCCAACCGCTCCGCGTACATCGCGCTCATCCACTACGTCGACGGCGCCAAGGCCTACATCCTGGCTCCCGCCCGTCTGCAGGTGGGGGCGATGGTGATGTCGGGTCCGACCGCGGAGATCTCGGTCGGCAACTGCCTGCCGCTCGCGAACATCCCGACGGGCACCGTGGTCCACAACGTCGAGCTGCAGCCTGGCCGCGGCGGGCAGATGGGCCGGTCCGCCGGCACGTCGATCTCGCTCATGGCGAAGGACGGCGACATGGCCACCCTCCGCCTGCCGTCGGGTGAGATGCGCATGGTGCGCGCGGAGTGCCGCGCGACCGTGGGCGTCATCGGCAACGCCGATCACCAGAACATCAAGGTGGGCAAGGCCGGCCGCAAGCGCCACCTCGGCGTGCGGCCGCAGACCCGAGGCACCGCCATGAACCCGGTCGACCACCCGCACGGCGGCGGCGAGGGCTCGACCACTCCCGGGCGCCACCCGGTCACGCCCTGGGGCGTGCCGACGCTCGGGTACCGCACACGTAAGAAGCACAAGGCGTCGGACCGCTTCATCGTCCGCGGTCGCCGACGTGGGAAGAAGTCCAAGCGATGAGCCGATCGAGCAAGAAGGGCCCGTGGGTCGAGGAGCGCCTCATGAAGCGCATCGACGCCCTCAACGAGGCCAACAACCGGACCATGGTGAAGACCTGGTCGCGCGCGTCGACGATCTTCCCGGAGATGGTGGGGCACACGATCGCGGTCCACGACGGCCGCAAGCACGTCCCCGTCTTCGTCTCCGAGTCGATGGTCGGTCACAAGCTCGGCGAGTTCGCGCCGACGCGCACGTTCCGCGGCCACGCCGGCTCCGGGAGGGTCCGCTAGTCCCATGAGCCCGTCCAAGCCAGGCAACCCCAGCGAGGGCAAGCCCGCCGAGGAGCAGACCGAGCTCGAGGCGGCGGAGACCAAGGAGGCCGTGGCGCAGGAGGAGGCGGCAGAGGCCGTCGCCGAGGCGCCCGACGCTCCCGCCGAGGAGAAGCCCAAGCGCGCGCGCCGCGCCCGCACGAAGGGCACGCCCGAGGTCAAGGAGGCCGCAAAGGCCGGTCGGCAGCAGCCTCGGACCGTCGAGCGGCCCGTCGTCCGCGCCCAGGCGCGCTACGTCCGCACGTCCGCCCGCAAGGCGCGGCTCGTGTGCGATCTCCTGCGCGGCAAGGACGTCCACGAGGCTCGGGCGATCCTGGCCTACAGCCAGCGCTCCGTCGCTCGCGACTGGGCGAAGGTGCTCGAGTCCGCGATCGCGAACGCCGAGCACAACCACGAGCTGGTCGGCGACGACCTGCGGATCCTGACGGCGTCGGCCGACGAGGGCCCGACCCTCAAGCGCTTCCGCCCGCGTGCCATGGGCCGCGCGACGCGCATCCGCAAGCGCACGAGCCACCTCACGATCACGCTCACGCCGAAGGAGTAGCCCGCATGGGTCAGAAGGTTCATCCCGAGTCGATGCGCGTGGGTTACATCCACGACTGGAAGTCCAACTGGTACTCCGAGCGGAACTTCGCCGACTACCTGGCCGAGGACGTCCAGATCCGGGACCACATCAACGCGAAGCTCGAGCACGCCGGCCTGTCCGACATCACGATCCGCAAGGACTCCGCTGAGGTCGAGGTCAACATCCACACGGCCCGTCCGGGGATCGTCATCGGCAAGTCCGGGTCGGAGGTCGACGCGCTGCGTCGCGACCTCAACCGGATGACCGGCAAGGCGATCAAGGTCAACATCCTCGAGATCAAGCGCCCCGAGCTCGACGCGAAGCTCGTCGCCCAGTCGGTGGCCGAGCAGCTGCGCAACCGCGTCGCCTTCCGGCGCGCGATGAAGCGTGCGCTCACGAGCGCGATGCGTTCCGGCGCCAAGGGCTGCAAGATCCAGGTCGGTGGTCGCCTCGGCGGCGCCGAGATGGCGCGCACCGAGAGCTACTCGGACGGCCGCGTCCCGCTCCACACGCTGCGTGCGGACATCGACTACGGCTTCTTCGAGGCCAAGACGACGTTCGGCCGCATCGGCGTGAAGTGCTGGATCAACAAGGGCGAGATCATGCCCGAGGGCTACACCGGCGCCGATCTCACCGAGCTCGACGCTCCCCCGCCCCCGCGTGAGCGCGACGACCGCGGTGGCCGAGGCGGCCGCGACGGTCGCGACGGCGGTGGCCGTGGCCGTGGCCGTGGTGGCCAGGGCGGCGGTGGCCAGGGCGGTGGCGGTGGCGGTGGCGGCGGCCGTGGAGGCCGCGGTCGCGGCGGTGGCGGCGGCGGCCAGGGCGGCGGGCCGGGTGGCTCGCGTCCGGGCTACGGCCCCGGCTTCAGCGGCGGCGGTGGCCGTGGCGGCGGAGGCGGCGGCGGCGGAGGTCGCGGCGGCTCCGGCGGCGGCCCGCGCGGTGGAGGGGGTCGGTAGATGCTCTCCCCGAAGCGCGTCAAGCACCGCAAGCAGCACCGCGGCCGGCGCCGCGGGCTGTCGCGTGGGCAGACCGAGATCCAGTTCGGCGAGTACGGCATCAAGGCCCTCGAGGAGGGCTGGCTGACGAACCGCCAGATCGAGGCCGCTCGTATCGCGATGACCCGCAAGATCAAGCGCGGCGGCAAGGTGTGGATCAACGTCTTCCCCGACAAGCCCTTCACGAAGAAGCCTGCCGAGACCCGCATGGGCTCCGGCAAGGGCTCTCCTGAGGGCTGGGTCGCCGTGGTGAAGCCCGGTCGCGTGATGTTCGAGCTGTCCGGCGTGCCGGAGCCCCTCGCGCGCGAGGCGATGCGCCTCGCCGGGCACAAGCTGCCGGTCAAGACCAAGTTCATCCTGCGAGAGGACGGTCATCAGTGACGACCGCCACCGATCTCCGCGCGCTCGACGACACCGAGCTGCTGCAGCGCGTCGACGAGGCGCGCCGCGAGCTCTTCGGGCTGCGCTTCCGGCACGCCACCGGCGAGCTGGAGAACACCGCTGCCGTGCGCAGCGCCAAGCGCGAGCTCGCGCGGGCGCTGACCGTCGCACGCCAGCGAGACATCGACGTCCCCGACACGACGAAGGCCCATGGCTGACGAGACTCCCGAGAACGAGGCCGTAGAGGCCGAGGCCACCGAGGCCGAGGCGGCCACCGAGGCCGCTCCGGAGCCCACGGCGCCCGAGCCCGAGGTCAAGCTTCCGCCCAAGGAGGCACGCAAGCAGGCGCGCCAGCGCCGCACGACCGCCCGCCGCCCCTCCACGCCGGAGGAGCGCGCGACCCTGCGCGCGGCGAAGGCCGCCGCCCGGCGCCGCCGGCGCCAGCAGGAGAAGGCCAAGCGCACGCCGGCGGAGGGCACCACGCCCGCCGAGCCGCACGTCGGCAACCCGCAGGAGCGCACGGGCACGGTCGTCTCCGACAAGGCCGACAAGACGATCACGGTCAAGATCGAGCAGGTCCGCCGTCACCGCCGCTACGGCAAGGTGATGCGGTCGACCGTGACGATGCACGCGCACGACGAGCGCAACGACGCGAACCAGGGTGACCTGGTGCGGGTGGTCGAGAGCCGCCCGCTGTCGCGCACGAAGCGCTGGCGTCTCGTGGAAGTCCTGGAGCGTGCCAAGTGATCCAGAACGAGACGCGCCTGCGCGTGGCGGACAACACCGGCGCCCGTGAGATCCTCTGCATCCGCGTGAAGGGCGGCTCGCGCCGTCGCTACGCGTACGTGGGCGACATCATCACCGCGACGGTGAAGACCGCGACGCCGCAGGGCACGGTCAAGAAGGGCGAGGTCGTCACCGCGGTCGTCGTGCGGACGAAGAAGTCCTACGGCCGCGACGACGGCACGTACATCGCCTTCGACGAGAACGCCGCCGTGATCATCGATGCCCAGGGCAGCCCCCGCGGCACCCGCATCTTCGGCCCGGTCGCGCGCGAGCTGCGCGACGGCGGCTTCATGCGGATCGTCTCGCTCGCGCCGGAGGTGCTCTGATGGGTCTCCGCGTGCGCACCGACGACGAGGTCGTCGTGATCAGCGGCAAGGACCGCGGCAAGACGGGGCGCGTCCTCCAGGTCGACCCGGTCAAGCAGCGCGTCTTCGTCGACGGCCTGAACATCGTCAAGCGCCACCAGCGCCCGACGCCCGGGACCAACCAGCCCGGCGGCGTCATCGAGAAGCCGGGTCCGATCCACATCTCCAACGTGGCCCTCGTGGACCCGAAGGACGGCAAGCCCACGCGCACCCGCGTGGAGGACCGCGACGGCAAGCGCGTCCGCGTCGGTGTGCGCTCCGGAGAGGTGATCTGACGTGTCCGCCGCACCCGCCGCACCCGCCCGCCTCAAGCAGCGCTACGTCGACGAGGTCCGCCCGCAGCTCATGGAGCGCTTCGGCTACTCCACGGTCATGCAGGCGCCCAAGATCGAGAAGATCACGCTGAACATGGGCGTGGGCGAGGCGAAGCAGGACTCCAAGCTCCTCGACGCCGCCTCGGAGCAGCTCGCGACGATCGCCGGCCAGAAGCCGAACGTCCGGCGCGCGCGCAAGTCGATCGCGAACTTCAAGCTGCGCGAGGGCATGCCGGTCGGCCTCTCGGTCACGCTGCGCAGCGAGCGCGCGTACGAGTTCCTCGACCGCCTCGTGTCGGTCGCGATCCCGCGTATCCGCGACTTCCGCGGCCTGCGCACGAGCTCGTTCGACGGCCGCGGCAACTACTCGATGGGTGTCCGCGAGCAGATCATCTTCCCCGAGATCGACTACGACGCGATCGACCAGGTCCGCGGTCTCGACATCACCATCACCACCACGGCGACGACCGACGACGAGGCACGCGTCCTCCTCGAGCTGCTCGGACTGCCGTTCGCCAGGGAGAACAGCTAGCTATCATGGCCAAGACGTCGCAGAGGGTGCGTCAGGCGCGCCCCGCGAAGTACAAGACCCGCGAGTACACCCGTTGCCGCAGGTGTGGCCGGGCCCGCGCGGTCTACAGGAAGTTCGGACTGTGCCGCATCTGCCTCCGGGAGCTGGCCCACGAGGGCTTCATCCCGGGCATGACCAAGTCGTCGTGGTGACACGGCGCAGAGAGACCCAGCAGTGAGCTCCAACACCGACCCCATCGCAGACTTCCTCACGCGGATCCGCAACGGCATCCAGGCCGCTCACGAGACGGTGGAGATCCCGTCCTCGCGGCTCAAGGCCGAGTGCGCGCGCATCCTGCGCGAGCAGGGCTACATCAACGGCTACGAGGTCGAGGCGCCCAACGCCGAGCACCCGGGCCAGATCCTGCGCGTCCAGCTCAAGTACACGTCCGACCGCCGCTCGGCGATCTCGGGCCTGCGGCGCGCATCGCGCCCGGGCAGGCGTCTCTACGCGAACGCCGGCGAGATCCCCAAGGTCCAGGGCGGTCTGGGCACCGCGATCATGTCCACCTCCTCCGGGGTGATGACCGGCCACCAGGCCCGCCAGGCGGGCGTGGGCGGCGAGGTCGTCGCGGAGGTCTGGTAGCCGCCATGTCGCGCATCGGACGCAAGCCCATCCCGGTCCCCGAGACCGTGACCGTCACCATCGAGCCCGAGCTCGTGCGGGTGCACGGGCCGCGCGGCGAGCTCTCCGAGCGCGTCCACCGCGACATCACCGTCGCGCAGGAGGATGCGCAGCTCACGGTCAGCCGCCCGACCGACCGCGGCGAGCACCGCGCCCTGCACGGGCTGACCCGCTCGCTCGTGGCCAACATGGTCGAGGGCGTCACCACCGGCTTCGAGAAGCGCCTCGAGATCCAGGGCGTCGGCTACCGCGCCGCGCTGAAGGGCAAGGATCTCGAGCTCGCGCTCGGCTACTCGCACCCCGTGTCCGTCAAGGCGCCGGACGGGATCGAGTTCGAGGTGCCCGTGCCCACGCGCATCGTGATCAAGGGCAACTCCAAGCAGGCGGTCGGCGAGATCGCCGCGATCATCCGCAAGCAGCGCCCGCCGGAGCCCTACAAGGGCAAGGGCATCCGATACGAGGGCGAGTACGTGGCCCGGAAGGTGGGCAAGCGCGCATGACCGTCCTCACGAAGCCCGCACGCCGGCTCAAGCGCCGCCGTCGCGTCCGCGCGAAGGTCATCGGCACCGCCGAGCGTCCGCGCATCTCCGTCTTCCGCTCCAACCGGGGCATCTTCGCCCAGCTCATCGACGACTCGGCCGGCCGCACCATCGCCGCTGTGGCCTGGACGGAGGAGCCCCTGCGCTCCCTGTCGCGTGCCGAGCAGTCGGGCAAGGCCGGCGAGCTCCTCGCGGAGCGCGCCAAGGCCGCCGGCATCGAGCGGGCAGTCTTCGACCGCGGCGGCTACCAGTACCACGGCCGCGTCCAGGCCTTCGCTGAGGGCGTGCGCGAGGGAGGCCTCGCCGTATGAGCATCGGAACCAACCTCGATCGATCGGTCAACGCCGGCGGCCTGGATCTCCAGGAGCGCGTCGTCGAGATCAACCGCGTCGCGAAGGTCGTCAAGGGCGGCCGTCGCTTCTCGTTCACGGCCCTCGTGGTCGTCGGCGACGAGCGTGACGTGGTCGGCGTCGGCTACGGCAAGGCCAACGAGGTCCCGCTGGCGATCCAGAAGGGCGTGGATCAGGCGAAGAAGAACCTCTTCCGCGTGCCCAAGCACGGCTCGACGATCACGCACGAGACGCTCGGCATCTACGGCTCCGGCCGCGTGCTGCTGAAGCCGGCCTCGGCCGGTACCGGCGTCATCGCCGGCGGCGGCGTCCGCGCCGTGCTCGAGCTCGCCGGGCTGCACGACATCCTGTCGAAGTCGCTGGGCTCGCAGAACCCGATCAACCTCGTGAAGGCGACGATCACCGGCCTGCAGCAGCTGCGCAAGCCGGAGGAGGTCGCGGAGCTGCGCGGCCTGTCCGTCAACGCGGTGCTGGGCCTCGCCGGCAAGCAGGAGGACGAGGCCGCCGCTGCCGAGACGATCGACGGCGCGCCCGCAGCGGACACCGAGCCAGAGCCCGAGGCCGAGTCGGAGACGACCGAGGCGCCGGCATGAAGGTGACGCAGGTCAAGTCCAAGAACGGGTCCGACCAGCGCCAGCTGGCCACGCTGCGCTCGCTCGGCCTGCGTCGCATCGGCCAGACGGTCGACGTCAAAGACACGCCGCAGGCGCGGGGCATGGTCCACCGCATCCGGCATCTCGTGAAGGTGGAGGACGATGGCTGAGTCCGAGCGGACCCCGACGCCGCCCGAGGAGATCGGGCTGCACACGCTGCGTCCGAACCCGGGCAGCCGCAAGCCGCGCAAGCGCGTCGGCCGCGGCGAGGGCTCGGGTACCGGCAAGACCGCGGGTCGCGGCCAGAAGGGCGCGGGCTCGCGCTCCGGCGCGAAGGACCGCACGCGCTTCGAGGGCGGCCAGATGCCGATCCACATGCGGATGCGCAAGCTGCGCGGCCCGCACATGAAGAAGTCGATGCCCTTCGAGCCGTTCCGGACGCACACGCAGACGGTCAACCTCCTCGACCTCGAGCGCCGCTTCGACGCGGGCACCGAGGTCACGCTCGACGCGCTCAAGGCCCACGGGCTCGCGAAGCGCAAGGGCGTGCCGGTCAAGGTGCTCGGCGGCGGTGAGCTGACCAAGAAGCTCACGGTCCACGCACATGCCTTCAGCGCGTCCGCACGGGACGCGATCGAGAAGGCAGGCGGCACCACGCAGGTCGTCGACCGCTAGCCTCGGGGAGCCGATGCTCTCCACGATCCTCAGCGCCTTCACGGTCGCGGAGATCCGCAAGAAGCTGCTGTTCACCGCGGCGATGCTTGCGGCGTACCGCTTCGGCGCGCACGTGCCCGTTCCCGGGATCAACACGGCCGCGGTCGACTCGGTGCAGGAGCAGTTCGGCGGCGGCGGCGTCCTCAACCTGCTGAACACCTTCTCCGGAGGCGGCCTGTCCCGCATCGCGCTCTTCGCGCTCGGGATCATGCCCTACATCACGGCCTCGATCATCCTGCAGCTGCTGCAGGTCGTGATCCCGTCGCTGGAGAAGCTCAAGAACGAGGGCGAGGTCGGGCAGCAGCGCATCACGCAGTACACGCGCTACCTCACCGTCGGCCTCGCGTTCGGCCAGGCCATCGGCTACGTCTTCCTCTTCAGGTCCTTCAGCTCGCAGGCCGGTCAGCCGCTCGTCGACAACTTCGACGCGGCGCACGTGTTCCTCATCGTGCTGTGCCTCACCGCCGGCTGCGTGCTCGTGATGTGGCTCGGAGAGCTCATCACGCAGCGCGGCATCGGCAACGGCATCTCGCTCATGATCTTCGCCTCGATCGTGGCGGGGCTGCCGAACGGCATCCAGGCCTGGTGGACCAGCCCGGACCCGGTCTTCAAGGTCATGATGCCCTTCCTCGGGCTCGCGGTCATCGCGGCCGTGGTCTTCATGCAGGAGGGCCAGCGGCGGATCCCGATCCAGTACGCCAAGCGCGTCATCGGCCGCCGCATGACGCAGGGCGGCCAGACCTACCTCCCGCTGCGCGTGAACATGGCGGGCGTCATCCCGGTCATCTTCGCCGCGTCGATCATGGCCTTCCCGCCGACCATCGGGCAGCTGACGCAGGCGAAGTTCGGCGAGGACATCGCGTCGTTCTTCTCGCCGAACGGCTGGGCCTACATCGTCGGCGAGACGATCTTCATCATCCTCTTCACGTACTTCTACACGGCGGTCACCTTCAACCCCGTGGAGCAGGCGGACAACCTCCGCAAGTACGGCGGCTTCATCCCGGGCGTGCGCCCGGGGCGGCCGACCGCCGAGTTCCTCGACCGCATCCTCGCCCGGCTGACGTTCCCGGGCGCGCTGTACCTCGCGGCGGTCGCGGCGTTGCCGACGGTGCTCATCAACCAGACGGCGGCGAACTTCTACTTCGGCGGGACGAGTCTGCTCATCGTCGTCGGCGTCGCGCTCGACACGATGAAGCAGCTCGAGGCGCAGCTGATGATGCGGAACTACGAAGGCTTCCTGAAGTGACCGCGGACAGCGGCGGCAGGGCCGGAGCAGGTAGCCTGCGCGCTCCTGTGTCCGAGCTGAACCTCATCCTGCTCGGCCCTCCCGGCGCCGGGAAGGGCACGCAAGCCGAGCGCATCACGGAGGACTTCGACCTCCCGTTCATCTCGACGGGGGACATGCTCCGCGAGGCCGTCAAGACGGGCACCGACCTGGGCAAGGAGGCCAAGTCCTACATGGACAAGGGCGAGCTCGTGCCCGACGAGGTGATCATCGGCGTGATCCTCGAGAAGGTCGAGGGCGCCGAGGCCGCCGACGGCTTCGTCCTGGACGGCTTCCCCCGGACGATCACGCAGGCCGAGGCGCTGGACGACGCCTTCGCCAAGCTCGGCCGCTCGCTGACGGCGGCCATCCTGCTCGAGGTCCCCGACGAGGAGATCGTGCGCCGGCTGTCCGGCCGCCGCGTCTCGAAGGCGGGGCGCCCGTACCACGTCGACTTCAACCCGCCGAAGGTCGCGGGCAAGTGCGACGTCGACGGCTCGGACCTCATCCAGCGCGACGACGACAAGCCCGACGTCGTCCGCAACCGCCTCGCGGTCTACCACCGTTCGACCTCGCCGCTCGTGGAGTACTACGAGGACAAGGGGCTGCTGCGGCGCTTCGACGGCACGCTGGCTCCCACCGAGGTCCACGATCACGTCCGGGCGACGATCTCGACGCTCCGGCTCGAGGACGAGCTGTAGGGGTGGCGACGGCGGCCCGTTCACACGACGGAACCGAAGGTCGTAAGGGGCCGCCGGAGGCGGGCCCCCAGGCATGATCATCAAGAAGAGCCCAGCGGAGATCGACGCCATGGCTGCGGCCGGTGCGATCCTCGTGCGAACGCTGCGGCTGATGGAGAGCAAGATCCGGCCGGGCGTGACGACCCTCGACCTCGACGCTGCGGCCGAGCGCTACATCCGATCGCAGGGCGCGACGCCGGCCTTCAAGGGCTACCGCGGCTTCCCCGGCTCGCTGTGCACGTCGCCGAACGAGATGGTCGTGCACGGGATCCCCGGTCCCTACGAGCTCAAGCGCGGGGACGTGATCTCCGTCGACTGCGGCGTCGTCCTCGACGGCTGGGTCGCCGATGCGGCGCGGACGTTCACGGTCGGCGGCGATGCCGCGGCCACGCCCCTCGTCCGCAAGCTGCTCGACACCACGAAGCAGTCGCTCTTCGACGCGGTGCCGCAGTGCACGCCGGGCAACCACCTCGGCGACGTGTCGAACGCCGTGCAGACCACCGTCGAGGCCGAGGGGCTGTCGATCGTGCGGTCGCTCGTCGGGCACGGGATCGGCCGTTCGATGCACGAGGATCCCCAGATCCCGAACTTCGGCGAGCCCGGCCGCGGGCCCCTCCTGGAGGAGGGCATGGTGCTCGCCGTGGAGCCGATGGTCACCGCCGGACGCCACCAGATCCGGATGGGCGACGACAACTGGGCGATCTACTCTCAGGACGGCTCGCTCGCCGCCCACTTCGAGTTCACGATCGCCGTCACGGCCGACGGACCGCGCGTCCTGACGCCCTGGCACGACGTCTGAAGACTTCGTCTTCAGATTGTCAGGAGCAAGCTCCTGACAGCGGCAGGTTGTCCATGCCGGCTGCTACTATGGGTGGTCGCGCCTTGCGCGGCGTGAGCCTGCGCGCGCTCCCCAGATTTCCCTTTGAAAGGACCCCGTGAAGGTACGACCGTCGGTCAGGCCGATGTGCGAGAAGTGCAAGATCATCCGCCGGCACGGCGCCGTGCTGGTGATCTGCTCGAACCCGCGTCACAAGCAGCGACAGGGCTAGATCCATGGCTCGCATCGCCGGCATCAACATCCCCCTCAACAAGCGCGCCGAGATCGGGCTCACCTACATCTACGGCGTCGGCCGCCCCACGGCGAACACCCTGCTCGCCCAGACGGGCATCGAGCCCGACCGCAAGGTCCGCGACCTCACCGATGACGAGGTCGGTCGCCTGCGCGACGCCATCGACGATCTGACCGTCGAGGGCGACCTTCGCCGCGAGCGCAACCAGGACATCAAGCGCCTCATGGAGATCGGCTGCTACCGCGGCCTCCGTCACCGGCGCGGCCTGCCCGTCCACGGGCAGAACACCAAGACCAACGCACGCACGCGCAAGGGTCCCAAGCGCATGCAGGTCGCCGGCAAGAAGAAGGCAGGTAAGAAGTAACGGATGCCCGCACCTCGTCGACCCCAGCGCGGCCGCCGCAAGCCGAAGAAGAACATCCCCGTGGGCCAGGCCCACATCAAGACGTCCTTCAACAACACCATCGTGTCCCTCACGGACCCCCAGGGCAACGTCATCGCCTGGGAGTCCGCGGGTGCCGCGGGCTTCAAGGGCTCGCGCAAGTCCACGCCGTTCGCCGCACAGGTGACCGCGGACGCCGCCGCCCGCAAGGGCATCGAGCAGGGACTGCAGCGCGTCGAGGTGTTCGTCAAGGGCCCCGGCTCCGGCCGCGAGACCGCGATCCGGTCCCTGCAGGCCGCCGGCCTCGAGGTCTCGGGCATCAAGGACGTCACCCCGCAAGCGCACAACGGCTGCCGGCCCCGCAAGCGGCGCCGGGTCTAGCCGGAGAGTCAGATGGCAAGAGATACCTCGCCCCAGTGCAAGCAGTGCCGTCGAGAAGGGCAGAAGCTCTTCCTGAAGGGCGAGCGCTGCCTGACGGACAAGTGCGGCGTCGAACGTCGCGCCTACCCGCCCGGTGACCACGGGCGCGGGCGCCAGAAGCAGTCCGAGTACCGCGTGCAGCTGCGCGAGAAGCAGAAGGCGCGGCGCTACTACGGCGTACTCGAGAAGCAGTTCCGCTCCTACTACGAGAAGGCGACCAACCAGCCCGGCATCACCGGCGAGAACCTCCTCGCGATGCTCGAGTCACGGCTGGACAACGTGCTCGTCCGCCTCGGCTTCGCAGCATCCAGGCGCCAGGCCCGCCAGCTGATCCGCCACGGTCACTGGACGGTCAACGGGCGGCGCGTCGACATCCCCAGCTTCCAGGTGCGCGAGGGCGACGTCATCGCGGTCAAGGCGGAGACGCCGGCCGGCAACGTCATCCGTGACGCCACCGAGCTCACGGCGCAGGTTCCGGCCTGGCTGCAGGCGGATCACGATTCGCTCACCGCGAAGGTCCTCCGCCGTCCCGAGCGCCGCGAGATCGCAGCTCCCGTCCAGGAGCAGTTGATCGTCGAGCTGTACTCGAAGTAGGAGCTCCCCACTCCACCCAACCCGTGCGCGGACCCGCCCGTGCGCGCACGGTCTGAACAACCCAGCAAGGACCCTGATGCTCGACTTCCAAGTCCCCCGGATCACCAGTGAGACGGTCGAGGAGAACCGCGGCTCGTTCACGATCGAGCCCCTCGATCGCGGCTTCGGCTACACCTTCGGCAACTCGCTGCGTCGTGTGCTGCTGTCCTCGCTCGCGGGGGCGGCGGTCACCAGCGTGCGCATCGAGGGGGTCGCGCACGAGTTCTCCACGATCAAGGGCGTCACCGAGGACGTGACGGACATCGTGCTGAACCTCAAGGGCATCGTGTGCCGCATGCACTCCGACGCGACCGAGGTCGAGGCCCCGCTCGTCGTCACCGGCCCCGGTGAGATCACCGCGAAGGACATCGACCTGCCCGCCGGCGTCGAGATCCTCAACCCGGACGTGCACGTCGCGACGCTCGACAAGAAGACCAAGCTCGAGCTGTACCTGACGATCGGCCGCGGCCGCGGCTACCGCCCTGCGGACGAGAACAAGTCGCCCGACCAGCCGATCGGCGTCATCCCGATCGACTCGATCTTCTCGCCGGTGCGGCGCGTCGCCTACGGGGTCGAGCAGGCCCGCGTCGGCCAGCGCACCGACTACGACAAGCTCACGCTCGACATCGAGACCGACGGGTCGATCGACCCGACGTCCTCGCTGCGCGAGGCGGCCGAGATCCTCATCTCGCAGCTGGCGATCTTCACCGACCCGGACCGGATCGACGAGCTCCGGGCCGGCCCCGGCGGCGCGCTCACCGACGGCAACGGCGCCTCGGCTGCCGGCGCCGGTCCCGGTGGCGCCGGTGCCGCAGGGCCCGATGCACGACATCCTCATCGAGGAGCTCGAGCTCGGCGTCCGTTCGTACAACTGCCTGAAGCGCGCCGGCATCCAGACGGTCGGCGACCTCATCTCGAAGTCCGAGGGCGAGCTCAACGCGATCCCGAACTTCGGCAAGAAGTCGATCGACGAGGTCATCGAGACCCTCGGCGCGCGCGGACTGAACCTCCGCGACGACTGACCCTCTAGGATCTCCGCTTCCCATGCGCCATCAGAAGACCCGCCACAAGCTCTCGCGCAGCACCGCGCATCGCAAGGCGCTGCTCGCCAACCTCTGCAAGGAGGTCATCGAGCACGAGCGCATCAAGACCAGCGAGGCGAAGGCCAAGGCGGTCAAGCCGGAGATCGAGAAGCTCATCACGCTCGCGAAGCGCGGTGATCTGCACGCGCGTCGCCAGGCCCTGGCGACGCTCGGGCAGGACAAGTTCGCGGTCTACAAGCTGTTCGACGAGGTCGCACCGCGGTACGTCGAGCGCAACGGCGGCTACACGCGCATCCTGAAGCTCGGCCCGCGCCGGTCCGACTCGACGGAGATGGTCTTCCTCGAGCTGGTGTAGGTCTGTGGCGCGGCGCCGCTGAGCTCCGCGCCGCTGGCGATTTCTCATCCGCGCTACCTAACTCCCGCATACCGGGAGTTGGTGAGCACGAGTGTGCAGAAAGCCGCGGTATACGCGGCTTTTCGACCACTCCCCGCGTCACTCCCGGTTGCCGACCACACCCACGGCGCCGACGAGTCCGATGCAGCCGATGCACCCCACGCATCCGACGCAGCCGATGCAGGCGATGCATCCCGAGCAGCCGACGCAGCCGACCGTCGCGATGTTGCCGCCGTTGACGATGCCGGCGACGGTCGCCGCGCTGCCGGCGGTGGCGACCGAGCCGACCGTCCCGATGGAGCCGGCGGTCGCGATGGACGCGACCGTCCCGATGGATCCCGCGGTCGCGATCGAGGCGACGGTGCCGAGCGAGCCGGCGGTGGCGATGGACGCGACGGTCGAGCGCTTCATCCCGCCAGCCTAAGACGCCCGCAACGCGAACGCCGCCCACGAGCGCCACGGCCGCCAGCGCTCGGCGAACGCCGCGAACGCGTCGGGCTCCTCGAGCGCGGGGTCGTCGTAGCGCTCCGCCGTGATGGCGCGGACCCGCGGCTCGGACGTCGCCGGCGCGTCGGCCGCGCCCGCCCCGCGGATCACGATGAGCGCGGAGGAGAACGGCCCGATGCCGGGCAGCTCCCGTACCGCCGCCATCGCGTCCTCCGGGTCCATCCCGCGCAGGCGGTCGGGGTCGAGCTCCCCGTCGAGCGCGGCCTGCGCCACGCCGCGCACGCGCTCCGCCTTCACCGACGGCAGCGGCAGCTCCCCGAGCTCCAGCACCGCCTCCGGCGCGGGGAACGGCCGATAGGTCGTCCCGTCGAGCGAGAGCGGCGTCGCGGCCGCGGCGATGAGCTGCTCCCGTCCCGAACAACACGGGCCGCAGCCCGGGCCGGGCGCGCTGCACCTCCCCGAGCACCGGGTCGCGCTCGCCGAGCTCGGCCCAGCCCGTCGCGTCGTGATCGAGCGACAGGATGCGCGTCACCTGCGCCTCGAGGTCGTCACGGCCCGCCCCGGCGACGACGGAGGCATGCACGCCGTCGCCGTCCTCGCGCAGCCGCACCACCGCGCCCTCGACCACCAGGTCGAAGCCGTCGGCGTCCGCGGGCTGACCGGCGGGGCGGAAGGAGCCGAGGAAGTCGCGCGCCTGCGCCAGGGAGAACGGGCCTCGCGGCGCGATGGTGAATGCTGCGGTCATGACCAGCAGGATGCTCCTCGAGTACGACGGTCGCGCGTTCGCCGGCTGGGCGCGCCAGCCGGACCAGCGCACGGTGCAGGCCGAGGTCGAGCGCGCGCTGGCGACGATCCTGGTCGAGGACGAGGTCCCCGTCACCGTCGCCGGACGTACCGATCGCGGCGTGCACGCGTGGGGGCAGGTCTGCTCCTACGAGCACGAGGCGGTCGACCCGCTGCGCCTCAACGCCGTCCTGCCGCCGGACGTCGCGGTCCTGGAGTGCAACCCGGCGGCGGACGGGTTCGACGCCCGCGGCGACGCCCGCTCGCGGACCTACTGCTACCGCCTCCTCAACCGCAGAGCCCGCTCGGCACGTCTGGAGGGCACGGTCCACTGGAACCCGCGGCGCCTCGACCGCGACGCCCTGGACGCCTGCGCCGCCGCCTTGGCGGGGACCCACGACTTCACCGCGTTCACGCCGACGGAGACCGACCACGTCCGCTTCGAGCGCGAGGTGTTCGACGCGCACTGGGAGCGCGACGGCGACCTGCTCGGCCTCTGGATCACCGCGGACACCTTCATGCGCCACATGAACCGCGTCCTCGTCGGGACGATGATCGAGGTCGCGCTCGGGCGCCGCACGGTCGAGGACTTCATCGCGCTGCTCCGGGGCGCGCCGCGGTCCGCCGCGGGCGCGACCGCGCCGGCGCAGGGCCTTGCGCTCGCGTCGGTCGACTACGGCGAGGGAGCGAGCCCGCTGCGGTAGGCGTAGGCGACGGCCTGCGCCCGGTCGCGCACGCCCGCCTTGGCGAAGACGCGGTTGACGTGGCTCTTCACCGTCGCCGGGCTCACGACGAGCCGGTCGGCGATCTCCTGGTTCGACAGCCCCTCCGCGATGAGGACGAGCACCTCGGCCTCGCGCGGCGTCAGGCCGTCGGGCAGCGCCGTCGCCTCGGCCTGCGCCACCGCGCCGATGACGTGGTGCTGCACGGCGTGGTCCAGCGCCGCCTCGCCGCGGGCGACGGCGGCGATCGCGCGTGAGATCTCCTCCGCCCCGGCGTCCTTGGTGAGGTAGCCGCGCGCACCGGCGCGCAGCGCGCTGAGGACCGTCGGCTCGTCGGCGTACGTCGTGAGGGCGATGACGCGCGCGGCCGGCCGCGCGTCGGCCAGGCGGCGGGTCGCCTCGATGCCGTCGACGCGCGGCATCCGCAGGTCCATGAGGACGACGTCGGCGGCGCGCGCGACCGCGAGCCGGACGGCCTCCTCGCCGTCGGCGGCGGTGCCGACGACCTCGATGCCGGGGAGCAGGCCCGAGGAGCATCTCCAGCCCCTCGCGCACCACCCGCTGATCGTCGGCGAGCAGCACCCGGATCGGATCAGCCTCCATTGCGGCTCCCCTCCGGGATGAACAGCTCGACGCGGAAGCCCGTGTCGGTCGGCGCAGCAGCGAGGCGCCCGCCGAGCAGCTCCGCGCGCTCACGCATGCCGGTGAGCCCGTAGCCCAGACCGGGCTCGCGCTCACCCTCGACGGGCCCGGCGTCACCGTCGGCGCGGACGTCCTCCACGACGAGGCGCGTGCCGTCGGGCTCGTAGCGCAGGCGAAGATCGACGTGGGCCGGGCGCGCGTGACGGCGCACGTTCGTCAGCGCCTCCTGCGCGGTGCGGTACACGGCCAGGCGCGCCTCGGAGCTGAGCTCGCGCGGCCGGCCGTCGAAGGCGAGGTCGCAGTCGATGTCGGTCTGCTCGCGGAACGCCTCCGCGAGCGCGGGCAGGCGCTCGGGTCCCGGCATGGTCTCGCCCCGGAGCGCCTCGATCGCCCGCCGCGCCTCCTCCAGCCCCGCGCGGGCGAGGCCGTGGCTGCGCTCGATCGCGTCCGTCACGTCCGGGTCCGTTCCGCGCGAGCGTGCGAGCAGCCGCGCGCCCTCGAGCTGCACGGTGAGCGCGGAGAGCGAATGGGCGAGGACGTCGTGCATCTCCCGCGCGAGTCGCGCCCGTTCGCGCAGCTGCACGGCCTGCGCGTGCGCCTCGCGGGTCGCCTCCAGCTCGGCGACGGTCTCCTGCGCCTGCTGCAGCCCCTGGCGCGACGCGCGCATGCCGTAGCCCATGACGAAGAAGAGCGTCCCGACGGCATCCCCGACGAGGACGTCGGAGAGGGACGCCTGGTCGTCGGTCAGCACGTGGATGGCGCTGATCGCCACCACGCCGGCCACGAAGCCGAGCAGCGCCTGCCGCGGGCGCAGCTGCACGCAGATGATCCCCAGCGTCATGTAGAGCGCCAGGAACCCGGCGCCGTCCGGCTGCACGATCGTGAGGCCGAGCGCGCTCGCGGCGACGAACCACAGGCCACGGCGGTCGGTCGTCCCGCGGCGCGAGATCGAGAACACGATCGCCCCGAGGAACGCGAGCAGGAACGCCAGCACCGGCAGCCCCTCGCCGTGCAGGGCGGGCCGCGGCTCGGCCTGGAGCGACGAGCCGACCACGAGCACCACGAGCGCCGCGCCGAACACGCGCATGACGACCGAGGGGCCCTGTGGCCGCGAATCGGGCATGGGGCGGACGATAGGCCGCGTCCTCGCGCGCGTCATCGGCTCGGGGGTGCACCCGGCCTCCACCCACGGGTTGGCACGGAACCGTCCCGTGCGCCGACGACACCGGCCCGATGCGGGCGTACGTTCCGGCCATGACAGCGATCCAGGTGCAGGGACTGCGCAAGTCCTACGGCGACAAGGAGGCCGTGCGCGGCGTCGATCTCGAGGTCCGTACGGGAGAGATCCTCGCGCTGCTGGGGCCGAACGGCGCGGGCAAGACGACGACCGTCGAGATCCTCGAGGGGTTCCATCAGGCGACCGCGGGCGAGGTCCGGGTGCTCGGCGAGGACCCGTGGGGTGGGGATCGCGCGCTGCGCGATCGCATCGGCATCGTGCTGCAGGAGTCCCAGCCGGAGATCAACCTCACGGTCCGCGAGTGCCTCGAGCTCTACGCGGGCTACTACTCGGCGCCGCGCGGCGTCGAGGACACGATCGCGCTGGCGGGGCTCGGCGAGCAGGCGGAGCAGCAGACGACGCAGCTCTCCGGCGGGCAGCGCCGGCGCCTCGACGTCGCGCTCGCCCTCATCGGGGACCCCGACCTCATCTTCCTCGACGAGCCGACCACCGGCTTCGACCCGGCCGCGCGGCGGGCCTCGTGGGAGGTCATCTCCGGGCTGCGCGCCCTCGGCACGACGATCCTCCTCACCACCCACTACATGGAGGAGGCCGAGCGCCTCGCCGACCGCATCGCGGTCATGCGCGACGGCGTCATCGTCGCCACCGGGACGCCGGCGACGCTCGGCGGGCGCAACCGCGCGACCGGCACGATCGCCTTCACGCTGCCCGACGGCGTCGAGGTCGACGAGCTGGCGCCCGGCGCGTCGCTCGACGACGAGCACCGCGTCGTCATGAGCAGCTCCGCACCGATGGCCGACCTGCACGAGCTCACCGGGCGCGCGCTCGCGCTCGGGCTGGAGCTGGCGGACATCGAGGTCCGCCGGCCGACCCTGGAGGACGTCTACCTGGAGCTGACCGCATGACCGCCACCCTCGTCCTGCACCAGCTGCGCTTCGACATCCGCGCGGCGCTCCGCAACCGGCGGACCGTGTTCTTCTCGATCGCGCTGCCGGTGCTGCTGCTCGTCGTCCTCACCGGGCTGTACGGCGATGCGGGCACCGTCGAGGCGATCGGTCAGACGGTCGACGCACAGCAGGCCTTCGTCCCCGGGATCATGGCGCTCGCGATCCTCACGTCCTCGTTCATCGCGCTGCTGATGACCGTGGCGGGCCAGCGCCAGGCGGGCGTCCTCAAGCGCCGCCGGGCGACGCCGGTGCCCCCGATCGTGCTCATCCTCGGTCGCGCGCTGACGTCGATGGCGATCTCCATCGCCGCCGTGGCCGTGATGCTCGTCCTCGCCGGCGCCGCCTACGACATCAGGCCGTCGGCCGGCTGGGAGCTGCCGATGCTCATCTCGGTCGTCGTCGCGTCGCTGTGCTTCGCGTCCTGCGGCTACGCGGTCGCCGGCCTGGTGACGACGCCGGAGTCGGCGGGCCCGATCGTGCAGGTGATCCTCCTGCCCCTGCAGCTCATCTCCGGCGTGTACTTCCCGACCGACGGACTGCCCGACTGGCTGCACACCGTCGCGTCGATCTTCCCGCTCGTGCACGTCACCGAGGCGTTCCAGCACGCGATGTTCCCGAACCCCAGCATCCCCTGGGGCGACCTCGGCGTCATGGCGATCTGGTTCGTCGGCGCGGCGGCCGTCGCGGTGAAGACCTTCAGGTGGCTCCCCGCTCGCTGATGCGCTGATTCGTAGACTCGGGTGGGTGCGGGTCCTGCTCACGAACGACGACGGCCTGGAGGCCGAGGGCCTCCAGGTCCTGCGCCGGGAGCTGCTGAAGGTCCCCGGCATCGAGCTGGTGGTGATCGCCCCCGACGGCAACCGCTCGGCGACCGGCCGCTCGATCACCACCCGGCGGCCGCTGTGGGTCGAGGAGGTCGACTTCGGCGACGGGACGGTCGGCTACGCGACGGATGGCACGCCGGTCGACTGCGTGCGCCTGGCGGCGACCGGCCTCGTCGACGGGTTCGAGGCCGAGATGATCGTCGCCGGCGCCAACCACGGCTCGAACCTCGGCGACGACATCACCTACTCCGGCACGGTCGCCGCAGCGCTGGAGGGCATCCTGCTCGGCCTGCCGGCCATCGCCTTGTCCCAGCAGTCCGCGGCCAAGGAGATGGACTTCCGGCTCGGGGAGGAGTTCTCGTTCGGCGAGGGCGCGCGGTTCGTCGCGCGCGTCGTGGAGGAGCTCCAGCGCGTGCCGATGCCCGAGGGCACGCTCCTGAACGTCAACGCCCCGGCCGCCGACGCCGACCGCGTCGAGGTCTGCCGGCTGGGCAAGCGCATCTTCCGCGACGAGCTCAAGCTCGTCGACCAGGAGGGCGACGCCCGGCGGCGCTACTGGATGTACGGCGCGGTCACCGGCTACCACGAGGAGGAGGGGACGGACCTCGCGGCCATCGCGGCCGGCCACATCGCGGTCACCCCGCTGCACTTCGACCTGCTCGACGTCGAGGGCATGGACAAGCTCGCCCGCCGGGACCTCGCGCGGCTGCTCGCACCCGCGGCGGAGGAGGTCGAGTAGCCGGTGGCGTCCAAGGTGGAGAACCGCGCCGAGGAGCTGCGCGAGCAGCTCCGCCATCACGGCTACCGCTACTACGTCCTCGACGACCCCGAGATCGGCGACGACGACTACGACGCGCTGCTCGACGAGCTGCGGGCCATCGAGGCCGAGCACCCGGAGCTGCGCACGCCCGACTCGCCCACGCAGCGCGTCGGCGGCGAGCCCGTCTCGAACCTCACGAAGGTCACGCACGAGCTCCCGATGCTCTCGCTGGCCAACGCCCGGTCGGAGGAGGAGCTGCGCGCCTGGGTCGACCGCATGCGCAACCACCTCGCGCGCGAGGGGATCGAGAACCCGGAGTTCACGTTCGTCGCCGAGCCGAAGATCGACGGCCTGGCGATCTCGCTGCTGTACGAGAACGGCGTCCTCGTCCGCGGCGCGACGCGCGGCAACGGCGAGGTCGGCGAGGACGTCACGCACAACCTCCGCACGATCGGCTCGATCCCGCTGAGCTTCGAGGACGCGCCCCCGCTCATCGAGGTCCGCGGCGAGGTCTACATGTCGCTGCCCGACTTCGCCGCGCTCAACGAGCGCCGGGCCGCGGCCGGCCTCTCGACGTTCATGAACCCCCGCAACTCGGCGGCCGGCACGATCCGCCAGCTCGACCCCAAGCTCGCGGCCGAGCGCCCGCTGAGCATGTGGTGCTACGGCATCGGCCGCACCGAGGGCGTGTCGTTCACGTCGCATCACGAGGGTCTGGACTGGCTGTCGGCGCACGGGTTCCGCGTGAACGGCGACGTGAAGGTCCTGGGCGACGAGGACGCCGTCGTGAAGCAGTGCCTCGCGTGGCAGGACCGTCGCGGCGCGCTGGACTTCGAGATCGACGGCGTGGTCGTCAAGGTCGACGACCTCGAGCTGCAGCGCCGGCTCGGGACGATCGGGCGCGACCCGCGCTGGGCGATCGCCTGGAAGTTCCCGCCGACGACGAAGGTCACGACGCTGCACGGCATCGAGTGGAACGTCGGCAAGTTCGGCGACCTGCACCCCTTCGCGGTGCTCGAGCCGGTGCAGGTCGGCGGCGTGACCGTGAAGCTGGCGACGCTGCACAACGAGGAGGACGTCGCCCGCAAGGACATCCGCGTCGGCGACGACGTCATCGTCCTGCGGGCGGGAGACGTCATCCCGCAGGTCGTCTCCCCGGCGCCGCACGCCGTCGAGCGGGAGGGCCGCTCCGGGCCGACGCATCCGCCCGCGACGATGCCCCTCGTGCGGGACGCCGACCGAGAAGCCCGAGGGCTCCGTCTTCACCCGCTGCCCGAACCGCGTCTGCCCGCAGCGTCAGTGGCAGCTGCTCAAGCACTTCGTCTCGCGCGGCGCGATGGACATCGACGGCCTGGGCGAGAAGCAGGTCGCGACGCTGCAGGAGAAGGGCCTCGTCACGACCGCGGCGGACTTCTACCGCCTGACGCCCGAGCAGCTCGTGGAGCTCGAGGGCTACGGCGAGCTGTCCGCGCAGCGCACGGTCGAGAACATCCAGCGCTCGAAGGAGCAGGGCCTCGAGCGCCTGCTCTTCGCGGTCGGTCTCGAGGAGGTCGGCGAGATCACCGGGCGCAACCTCGCCGCACGCTTCCGCTCCATGCAGGCGCTCATGGACGCGTCGGCCGAGTCGATCGAGGAGACGCCGGGGATCGGGACGAAGATGTCCGAGATCATCCACGACCAGCTCGCCGATCCGCAGATGCGCGAGCTCATCGACGATCTGCGCGGCCAGGGCGTCGTCATGGAGCTCGAGGGCCCGCCGCCGGGCGACGGCCCGCTGTCGGGCAAGACGGTCGTGCTGACCGGCTCGCTGCCGGACCTCACGCGCGAGGAGGCGACGAAGCGCGTCCTCGCCGCGGGTGGGCGGGTGACGACCGGCGTGTCGAAGAAGACCGACTACGTCGTGGCCGGCGAGTCGCCCGGGTCGAAGCTCGAGAAGGCGGAGCGCCTGGGCGTGCCGGTCCTCGACGAGGCCGGTCTCCTGGACCTCCTCGCCGGCTAGAGCACCCGCAGGAGCCGCTCGGCGAGCGCGGCGCGCGGCTCGGCGCCGAGGGCGCGGTTGTCGGCGGCCGCCCGCCGGAGGTGCTCCGCCGCGGCCGCGGTGTCGCCCGCGGCGGTCGCGGCGCGCCCGAGCGCGTAGGAGGCGCTCGCGTAGGCGTTGACGGCGCGGGCGTTGAGGATGCAGCGGCTCGCGTACGGCGTGAGCATCGCGACGAGCTCGCGGCCGCGCGCGGCGTCGCCCAGGTACGCGGCCGCCTCGGCGCACTCGTGCAGGCAGGCGAGCTGGTTGGCGTCGCGGGGGAGGAGTGCCCAGCCGTCGCGCGCGATCGCGTCGAGGTGGTGCCGGCCGCGCTCCGTCTCGCCCCGCGCCGCGAACACCCAGGCCAGGCCCGAGTGCCACGCGCCGGGAACCGCGGAGGACTCCAGCGCGGCGAGCGCCGGGCCCTCCTCCAGCTCGTCGTAGCGCTCCTGCTCGAGGAGGATCGCCGTGGCCTGGATCCAGGCGTTGCGCGCGGCGTTCGCGTCGCCCGCCAGCGTGCCGACGCGTCCCGCCTCCTCGCCGAGCGCGATCGCCTCGGCGTAGCGGCCGGCCATGGCCGCGCGGCACCCGCGCCACAGCGGGACGTACCAGCTCCACGCGCCGATCCCGAGGCGCTCCGTGGACTCGGCGTAGCGCTCGAGCGCGTCGTCGGCGGCCTCGGCGTCGCCCGACTCGAGCACGTCGACGAAGTGCCAGTGGCGGCCCTGGACCTCGAGCTCGAGCAGCCCCTCGCGCTCCCCGAGCGCGATGAGCTCGCGGGTGGTCGCGAGACGCTCGTCGAGGCGATCCGCGCGCCAGAGCGCGATGCGCTGCGCGTGCAGCGCGGCGCCCAGCGCCTCCGGGTCCCCGGTGGCCCGCGCGAGCGCGACGGCCTCGGCGCTGCACGTCTCGCCGCGTGCCCGCCCGGCGTCGTCGGCGTAGTAGAGCTCCACGCCGAGACGGCCGAGGACGCGCGCCCGGGTGCGCCGGTCCTCGTCCGGCAGGGCGTCGAGCGCCTCCTCCAGCCGCCCGACCAGCTCGTCGTCGACGCGCAGGATCGTCACGCCGACGCCACCGCGGCCGAGCGCCGCCTCGGCGAGCGCCGCGCCATCGCCGCGGGCGACGGCGAGCGCACGCGCCCGCTCGTACGCGGCCCGCGCCTGCGGGATCGCGCCGGCCTTGGCGTGCGCGGCGCCGAGATCGAGCAGCAGCGCGACGTCCTCCTCCTCGAGGTCGTCCAGCGCGTGTGCCAGGTGCCGGGCCGCCTCCTCGAACGCCAGCGCTGCGAGCGCCTCGCCGGCGGCCGCCCGGGAGGCCGCCGTCGCCCGCTCGCGCGCGCCGGGGAGCACGTCGGCCGCCGCCCGCCAGTGGTGCGCGAGCTCCGCCGGGGGCGCGTCGGTGAGCGCCTCGGCGATCCGCCCGTGCGTGCGCGCACGGCGGGCGGCGCTCAGCGACGAGGCCACGGCGTCGCGCACGAGCGCGTGCGTGAACGCGAAGCGGCCGGGTCGCCCGTCCACCTCCGTCAGCAGGCCCGCGGCGACCGCCGCCTCGAGCGCGTCCAGGGTGCCGTCGCCTGCGACGCGCTCGACGGTCACGAGGTCGAACTCGGCCCCCGCGACGGCCGCGGTGGCCAGCACGGCGGCGGCGGGGTCGCCGAGTCGGCCGACCCGCTCGGCGACGAGCTCGCGCACGCCGGACGGGACGCCGTCGGGCTCGACCCCCGCCCGGGCGAGCTCCTCGACGAGCAGCGGGTTGCCGCCGGCGCGTGCCGCGATCGCCGCGCCGTGCCCTCCGGCGCCGGCGGCGTCCGCCAGCTGCGCGGCGGCCTCCGGCGAGAGCCCGTCGAGGCGGAGATCGAGGACGGCGGGATCGCGGCGCAGGCTCGCGAGGAGCGACGCGAGCGCCGGCGCCGCGCGCGACTCGGTCGTGCGCAGCGTCGCGACGACGAGCAACCGGGCGCGCTCGGGTGAGCCGGCGACATGGGCGAGCATCCCGAGCGTCGGCTCGTCGGCCCAGTGGAGGTCGTCGAGGACGAGCACGAGGCCGCCCGTCCGTGCGACGGCGACCAGGGCCGCGTCGACGGCGGCGAGCAGGCGGTGGCGCGCGCCGTCGGGATCCCCGGGCGGCGGCGCGCCGGACAGCGACGGGACGAGGCGGGCGAGCTCGCCGGACTGCGCGCCGACGGCGTCGGCCAGCGCGGCCGGGCCGACCGCGGCGGCGAGGCCGCCGAGCGCCTCCGCGAACGGCGCGTAGGGGATGTGGCCCTCGGGCGTGCAGCGACCGGCGAGCGCCGCACCGCCGCCGGCCTGCACCCGTGCGACGAGCTCGGCCGCCAGGCGGGTCTTGCCGATGCCCGGCTCGCCGGAGACGAGCGCCAGCCGTCGCGTCCCGTCGCTCGTCTGCGCCCATGCCGTCGCGAGCGCCCCGAGCGCGTCGTCGCGCCCCACGAGCGGGGCGACCGCGCGCGTGCGCAGGCGTCCCTGCGCCTGGTCGTCGGCCGGGCGCAGCGCGGCGGTCGGCGCCGCGCGCAGCTCGGAGGCGAGCTCGCGGGTCGCCGCCGAGGGCGCGGTGCCGAGCTCGCGCGCGAGGCGTTCGCGCAGCCGGGCGAAGACCCCGAGCGCGGCGCCGGCGTCGCCGGTCTCGGCGAGCGCGCGCATGAGCGCTCGATGCGCCTCCTCGCCGAGCGGGTCGAGCTCCGCGCGCCGGCGAGCGAGCGACAGCACCTCGTCAGGGTCCTTCGCAGCGTCCGCCGCCCGGGCCAGCAGCGCGTCGAGCGCCACCGCATGTGCGTCGCGGGCCTGCAGCACCCAGTCGTCCTCCAGGCCGGCGAGGAGCTCACCGCGGCAGACCGCGAGCGCGGCGTCGAGGTCGCCCGCCGCCGCGGCGGCGTCGAACACCCGCACGTCGACCTCGACCGTCCCCCCGAAGCCGATCGCGTCGCGTGTGGCGACGAGATCGTCGCCGACGGCGGCGCGCAGGCCCCATGCCGCCTGGCGGAGGCTCTGGCGGGCGCTGTCGTCGAGGACGTCGGGCCGCAGCCGGCCCGCGAGCGCCTCGCGGGCGTGCAGGCCGGGATGCAGGGCGAGCCAGCCCGCGAGGAGCCGGGAGCGACGTGACGGCGGCAGGGCGACCGGGTCGCCGTCGCGCTCGAGCGCCAGCCCACCGAGCAGCCGCACGCGCAGCATGGCGCGACCCTAACCCGACGGAGCTGCGACGGGGGCGAGACGGTGGCGAGACGCGCCCGCCCCAGGATGCGCGCCATGTCCACCACCACCCACACCACGTTCGACGTCGCGGCCTTCCGCCGCGCCCTCGAGGACCTCGACGGCCAGGCCGTCGCAGCGCTCGTCACCGACGACTTCGAGCGCACGGAGATCGATCAGGCGACACCGCCGACGGCGCCTGCCGTCGTCCGCGGCCGTGACGCGAACGTCGCCGCGATCGACGACCTGCGCGCCCGTGGCGTGAAGCTGCGCGCCGAGGAGCCGGTCATCGACGGCGACCGCTTCGCGATGCTGTGCCGCTGCAAGCTGCCCGACGGGCGCGACGTCGTCGGGATCGGCATCGGCGAGTCCCGCGACGGCCTGCTCGCCCGCTGGACCGAGGTCCAGGCCTGGAGCTAGTGGTTAGCCTGCCCCGCGGCGCTCGCCGCCCCCGACCGGTCCGTGCCCCCGGCCTGTCCGTCGGCGCCGGCATCCGCGGACACGCACTCCGAGCACGACGGTCACAGCGTCAACCATCGGCTGGCCGCCGGCCTCGGTCTCCGGGGCCGCCGGCGCGGGCGCGCTCGGCGGTGCCACGTCCGGACCGGCGTCGGTGCCGTCCCAGCCGGCCAGCGCCGTCGCGATCCGGTCCTGGACGCCGTGCGCGGAGCCGACGTTCACGCCGTTCATGAGCAGTGCGAACGCCACGACGCCGCCGTCGCCGGTCGTGCAGTAGCCGGCGAGGTTGCTCGTGTAGCGCAGCGTCCCGGTCTTGGCGCGGCAGTTGCCCGCCGCGGCCGTGCCCCGCATCCGGCGTTGCAGCGTGCCGCTCACACCGGCCACCGGCAACGAGGCCGTGAACGGCTGGGCGAACTCCATGTTCGCCACGCGCTGCAGGAGCCGGACGACCTGACGCGGCGTGGTGCGGTCGCTCCGCGACAGGCCCGACCCGTCGACGATCCGCGGGCGCACGCCGATGTCGTCGAGCGCCGCTGCCGCCGCCGCGGCGCCCGCAGCGGTCGTCCCGCCCGCGCCGTGGGCCGCGCCCAGGCGCTTGAGGAGCATCTCCGCCAGGTAGTTGTCGGACGGCCCGTTCATCGCCGCGACGATGGCGCTCAGCGGCGCCGACTGGATCTGGGCGACGTCCACCGCCGACGCGGGCGCCGTCCCTGCCTCGACGTCCCCGGACACGGCGACGCCCGCGAGCTTCAGGGCGCGCGCGAAGCGGCGTGCGGCGCTCGCGGCCGGAGCGTCCTGGAGGCCCTTGGAGTCCCACCCGCGGTTGACGGCGAGACCGGTGAGCAGCCCGCCGAGCTCGCGGTCGTAGCGGAAGTTGCTGTCGGGGCTGCCGATGCGATGGTCGAAGGCGCTGTCGTCCCCGAGCACGCCACCCTGGACCGTCGTGACGCCGGCGGCCTTCACGGCCGCGGCGAGCTCGGTGATCCGGGCCGCGCTGAGCGTCGGGTCACCGCCACCCACGAGGTACAGCGGACCGGCGACGACGCCGTTGGCCGGCGCGGCCTCGGCGACCGCGCGGGTGGGGATCCTGCCCTCCGGCCCGTCGCGCATGAGCGTGGCGGCACTGACGAAGAGCTTCTCGACCGAGGCGGGGACGCGCTGGTTGTCGGCGCGCAGGGCGAAGATCGTCCTGCCGCTGTCGAGGTCGCGGACGACGGCACCGGCGGACGGGCCGGCGGCGCGCATCTCGCGGGTCAGCTTGGCCTGGACCGCGGACAGCGATGCCGCGGTCGCAGGACCTGCAGTGAGAAGCGCCGCCGCCAGGACGGCGGCGACGAGGAGGAGACGGCGCACGGAGAACACGAGGAGCAGAACACCGCATCCCCCGGACGGGGTGCGCTGCCGGCGCAACGCGATCGTGGTGCGGGTTGCGCCGGCGTCTGTCGCGCGGAGGGCTAGAGCTTCGCCGGCTCCGGCTGCTGTTCGGCCTGCAGACTGGTGATGAACAACGTCTTGTCGATGCGTCCCTGGAAGATCGGCACCCCCATCTCCATGCACTTCGAGATGACCTCTCGGCGCTCGAGCCCGGCCTCGCGTGCCAGCTCGGTGGGGGTCAGGTGGTTGGCCATTGGCGGCTGCCTCCTATGGGTTTGCTGTGCGACAAGCGAAACCGTTTGTAGCACTTGTCACGGACGTGGACAACGGGTTGGTCAGTGCTCCATGCCTAGATCGGGTTGGGGATGTCGATGAAGTTGTGCACGATCGCGTGCTTCTGGGCGATCAGCTCGCCGAGTCGGCGCACGCCGAACGTCTCGGTGGCGTGGTGGCCGGCGGCGATGAAGTGGATGCGCTCCTCGCGCGCGACGGCCGCCACGCGCTCCGCGGGCTCGCCGGTGAGGAAGGCGTCGAACCCGCGCTCGGCGGCATCGGCGACGTAGTCGGCGCCCGCGCCGGAGACGATGCCGATCCGGCGGATGCGCTCGGGGCCCTCGCGCAGCACGAGCGGTTCGCGCTCGGTCAGGTCGCTGACGCGGGCGATGAGCTCGTCGACGGTGATCCCGTCGCCGCCGAAGCTGCCGGCGACGCCGATCGCCACGCCGTGGTGCTCGGCGAACGGCTCGGTCGAGATGCAGCCGAGCCCTTCGGCCAGCAGCGCGTTGTTGCCGTGCTCCGGGTGGCCGTCGAGCGGGAGGTGGTACGCGGCCAGCGCCATCCCGTGTGCGAAGAGCGGGACGAGCCGGCGGTGCAGCGACGGCGTCACCTGCATCGGCATGCCGCGCCAGAAGAGCCCGTGGTGGACGAGGACGAGGTCCGCGCCGGCGTCGGCGGCGCGCTCGAACAGCTCCACGTGGGCGCTGACCCCGGTCACGACGGTCGCGACGTCGGGGCCGCCGGGGACCTGGAGCCCGTTGGGCCCGTAGTCATCGAACCGCTCCGGCTCGAGGAGCTGGTCGAGGAAGGCGATCACCTCGTGCGTCGACGCGGCCGTCATCCGGTTCGCAGACCGTACCCGACCTCTGCAACCCGTGCGACACCTCCGAGTTCCGTACGGTGTCCGACACACCGGACAACGGTGCAACAAAAGCCTGGAAAACCGCCGTGATCCGGACCCGGACATTCGTCCGAAAACACGTTTGGAGCTCAGGTTCAAGGGCATCATTCGCCCCACGTCCTGGGAAGTTCGAGGGAGCCGTTCGGGGGGGCGGCTCCAGGTACGGAGACCATGCGCAGATGACCGGGGTACTGTCGGTGCCGAGCCCGCGGAAGGCGGTGGGCCGAGCTCAGAGCGATCACGACGATCACGAGCTCGTCGCACGCGTCCGCAGCGGAGACGATCGCGCGTTCGAGATCCTCTTCGAGCGTTACCAGGGCCGGATCACCGCGTACGTCCGCGGCATGGTGCGCGACCACGGTCGCGCCGAGGACATCACCCAGGAGGTCTTCTTCAACGCGCTGCGCCGCATGCGCGACACGGACCGCTCGATCGCGTTCCGCCCCTGGATCTACGAGATCGCCAAGAACGCGTGCATCGACGCGCACCGGCGCTCGCGCCGGACCCAGGAGGTCTCCTACGACAACGACGAGGCGCTCGGCGCCGCCGACCAGGGCCGCCTGGTCAGCCCGCGGGCCGTCCCCGAGGCGGTCGAGGCGCGCGAGTCGCTCGAGAGCCTCCAGGGCGCGCTCGGCGCGCTGTCGGAGTCGCACGTCGACGTCATCGTGCTCCGCGAGCTCGAGGGCCGTTCCTACGCAGAGATCGGCGAGCAGCTCGGCATGAGCCGCGCGTCCGTCGAGAGCACCCTCTTCCGCGCCCGCAAGCGCCTCGAGTCCGAGTACAACGACCTCGTCACCGGCGAGCGCTGCCGCCAGGTGCAGGCGGCGTTCGCGACGATGAGCGGCGGGCGGCCCCGGCTGCGCGACCGCCGTCAGATCTCCCGTCATCTCGCCTGGTGCCAGTCCTGCCGTCATCAGGCGCGACTCGCCGGGCTGGACATCGAGGTCGCACCGCGCGTCCCGCTGCGCAAGAAGGTCGGCGGGCTCTTCCCCGTCCCGGCGTTCATCCGCGAGTGGTTCGCTCGCGGCATCCTGCCCGGCCAGATCGCCGGCGTCGGCGAGCCCCTGTTCGAGTGGGGGCGCGCTGCGGCGGCGGCGGTCGTCGTGGCCGTCGCCGGGATCGGCGCGGGCCAGGTCATGGGCGGCGGTCCCGTCGTCGATGCCCGGCCGTACGCGCCGGGCGCGGCGGTCTACGGCGGCGGCGGCGCGGTCGGCGCGACGCCACTGCTCGGCAAGGCCTACGCGCTCGTCGGCACGCAGCCGGCGCTCGGGTCGGGCGGAGGCGGCGGGGCCGCGCTTCCCGGGACCGGTGCGCTCGGCGCCCCGGCCGCGGCAGGCCCGCTCGCGCCGCAGGGCGGCGCGGCCACCCAGGCGGGCGGCACCGGCGCCGCCGGGACGCTGCCCGCAGGGCTGCGCAACCCGGTCCAGGCCGCAGGCGCGGCGGTCGGCGGCGCTGGTGGCACGCTCGGCGGCACCGTCGGTGGCGTGACCGGTGCGGTCGGCGGCGCGGTGGGTGGACTCGCAGGCACGACCGGCGGCACCGTGCGAGGGCTGACGAACACGGTGAACGGCACGGTCGGGGGCACGACCGGCACGGTCGGCGGCGCGGTGCGCGACGTCGGCGGGACGGCCGGCGGTGCGGTGCGTGACGTGTCCGGCACGGCGAACAACACCGTCAACGGCGTCACGCGGACCGCGAACGGCCTCGTGCGCGACGTGACCACCAACCCGACCAACGTCGGCGGCGCGGTGAACAACGCGGTGCGCAACACCACGGAGACCGTCCGCGGGACGGTCCGCGACACGTCGACGACGGTCAACAACGCCGTCCGCAACACCACGACGACCGCCAACAACACGGTCCAGGGCGTCACCGGCACCGTGAACAACACCGTCCGCAACACGACCCAGACCGTGCAGGGGACCGTGGGCGGCGTGACGCAGACCACGACCCAGGCCGTGCAGGGCGTCGTGAACAGCCTTCCCGCCCAGCCCGCGCCGACGACGACGCAGGCGGCCACGCCGGCGCCGGCCCAGACGACGGCGTCGACGCCGCAGCCTGCGCCGGGCCCGGTGCAGCAGGTCGTGCAGGACACCACGAGCGCTCTCGGCGGACTGCTCGGCGGGCGCTGAGCTATCCTCGTCGGGCCTCGGGGCGTGGCGCAGCCTGGTAGCGCGCACCGTTCGGGTCGGTGAGGTCCCCGGTTCGAATCCGGGCGCCCCGATTGGCATTGTCGTGAGCGTTGGCGTGACCCGGCCGCCGAGGAGGCGCGATGACGCAGGTGCCCGAGCTGTCGACGGCCCCGCCGGCGGCCGCGCCGGTGACGCTCACCGGCGGCGAGGCGCTCGCACGTGTCCTCCGCGCCTCCGGCGTCCTCGACCTCTTCGGGGTCCCGGCGGGCAAGCTCACGCCGTTCCTCGGCGCGGTCTCGCATGACGGCGCGTTCCGGCACATCGGCACCCGGCACGAGGCCCCGGCGGTGTGGATGGCGGGAGCGCTCTTCCAGGCGACCGGTCGCATCGCGGTGGCGTACGGCGAGAGCGGCCCCGGCTCGCACAACCTCGTATCGGCCCTCGGCAGCCTGCGCAACAACAACCTCGCGGCGCTGATCCTCACGCCGGGCGCGCCGAGCGGCGTCGCCTACCCGCACCAGGGCCTCGTCATGGACAGCGACAACGAGCGGCTGTTCGCGCCCGTCACCACGTGGAGCGGTGTCGCGCGCTCGCCCGAGCGGATCCCGCAGCTCGTGCGCTGGGCGCTGCGCGAGGCGCTCACCGGACGGCCGGGGCCCACGCACCTCGAGATCCCCATCGACGTGCTCCGCGCCGAGGCGGCGTTCGACCCCGCCGAGCTCGACGCGCCGCTCGAGCGCTTCCTCCCCACCGGTCGCGCGCCCGCCGACCCCGCCGCCGTGGAGGACGCCGCCGGGCTGCTCTCACGCGCGCGGCGCCCGCTGATCATCGCGGGCGGCGGCGCGGCCCTGGCCGGGTCGGAGGGCGAGCTGCGCGCGCTCGCGGCAACGCTGGGGGCGGCCGCGACGGCCACCCAGATGGGACTCGGCATGGTCTCGACGGCCGACCCTCGCTTCTTCGGACACGGCGGCGTGATCGGCGGCGAGGCCGTGGTCCGCGCCATGCAGGAGGCCGACGTCGTGCTCGCCGTCGGCTGTCGCTTCTCCTCGTGGCTCTGGACCGGCGTCGGTCCGGCCGTCCTCGGCTGGCCGCGCCAGGAGCTGATCCAGATCGACGTCGACCCCGCAGCCATCGGTCGGCTCCGGGCGGTCAGCGTCGGGCTGCTCGGCGACGCACGCGCTGTCCTCGGCCAGCTCCTGGAGGCCGTGGGTCCGGCTTCCGCCGACGGGGCATGGGTCGACTCGCTCGTCGCCGAGCACCGGCGCGACCGCGAGGCGATGCTCGCGGCGGCGACACCGGTCGACGGTGTCATGCACCCCGCCGCGCTCGCCGACGCCCTGGGCCGCGCGCTGCCCGACCGCGCCCTCGTGACCTACGACGGCGGCCACACGACGTTCTGGAGCAACGACCTCACGCCCGCGCTCGAGCCGCGCACCCGCTTCCACGAGCCGGGGATGGGGCATCTCGGCTTCGGGATCCCGGCGGCGCTGGCGCTGAAGGCGCGATACCCCGACCGGGCCGTCGTCAACGTCACCGGCGATGGCGCGTTCGGCTTCACGATGCCCGAGCTCGACACCGCGCGCCGGCACGGCCTCGCCGCGGTCCACGTGATCCACAACAACGAGTCGTGGGGCGTCATCCGGATGGCGCAGGGACGGGGCGGGTTCGAGCTGGGCACCGGCCTGGAGGCGACCGACTACGCCGCGGTCGCCAGGGCGTTGGGATGCCACGGCGAGCGCATCGAGCGCTCGGAGGAGGTCGCGCCGGCGCTCGACCGCGCGCTCTCGTCCGGGCTGCCGGCCGTCATCGACGCGCGCGTCGCGTTCGTGCCGCATCCCGGGATGGGTCGCTTCGCCGCGGCCGGCAGCCGCTAGGCGAGCGCCGTGAGCTGAGTCAGGCCGAAGGGTCGCCGGACAGCGGGATGACGGCGCGCAGGTGCGTGCCCTCGCCGGGCTCGCTGTCGATCACGAGCGTGCCGTCGACCGCCGCGACCCGGTCGGTCAGGCCGCTGAGCCCGGAGCCGGTCGTCGCGCGCGCGCCGCCGACGCCGTCATCGCGCACGTCGACGACGAGCTCGCCGTCCTCCTGGGCGACGCGGACGCTCGCCTGGCTCGCGCGGGCGTACTTGGCGACGTTCGTGAGCGCCTCGGCGACCGTGAAGTAGACCGTCGTCTCCGCCGCGGCGGGCAGGCGCTCGTCGGGCACCGCGAGGACCTCCACGGCCACGGGGGAGCGGGCGACGAGCGCGTCGAGCGCGGGCCCCAGCCCGTGATCGGTGAGCACCGCCGGGTGGATGCCGCGCGCGAGCTCGCGCAGCTCCTCGGAGGCCTGCGCGAGCTCCTCCCCGAGGCGCTCGAGGTAGGGGACGGCCTCGGACGGGTCGCGCTCGAGCCGCCGACGCGCGAGCCGGACGTCGAGCGCCATCGCCACGAGCCGCTGCTGGGCGCCGTCGTGGAGGTCGCGCTCGATCCGCCGCCGGGCGGCGTCGGCCGCCTGGACGATCCGCACGCGCGACGCGCGCAGCTCCTCCGTCCGGGCGTCCTCGATCTCCTGGATGCGCAGCGCCTCCTCCGCCCGGCGGCGCTCGGTCACGTCGAAGAGCGCGCCGTCGATCCACGTGCCGCCGGTGCCGCGCGCGACGTGGCCGCGGTCGAGGACCCAGCGCACCTCGCCGTCGGCGCGGACGATCCGGTACTCGAGGGCGAAGGCGCCCTCGTTCTCCGCCGCCTCCTCGACGACGTGCTCGACCCGCTCGAGGTCGTCCGCGTGCACGATGCTCAGCAGCGTGCGCCGCGTGCTCGCGATGAACGCCGTCGGCGGGTGGCCGGAGATCCGCTCGATCTCGTCGCTGATGAGCTCGACGACGTGCCCGGCGTGCCAGGCGGTCCGGTAGATGGCGCCCGGCACGTTGAGCAGGAGCGCGCGGATGAGCGCGTCGTCGGCGCGGTGGCGGGCCGCGGTGAGACCGGCCCGGGCGCGCGCGAGGAGCTCGCCGCGACTGAACGGCCGCTTGAGGTAGTCGTCGGCACCCGCCGACAGGGCGTCGTCCGCACGCCGCGAGATCGCCAGCAGCCAGGCGTCCTCCGTGCGGCCGTCCCGGCGGATCGCCCGGCACACGGCGGCGACGTCGCGGCCGCCGCGCTCGGCGTCGACCACGACGAGCTGGACCGCGCTGCCACGGTCCGTCGCCGCCAGGGCGGCATCGACGTCGGCGCCCGCGAGCACGGCGTGACCGGCTGCGCGCAGCCACGGCTGCACCTCCGGCTCGACCGCGCCGACGACGAGCACCGTGGCGGGTCGCCGCCGGACTGACTCCGAGAGCGACACGGACCGATCATGCCACCGCGATGCACGGATCTCTCATCGAACGCTCAAGTTCGGGGAGGAGGCTGGGGCCATGTCCTCCTCCGACATCGACGATCCGCTCCCGCCCGATCGCGATCCGCGCAGGGTCGGCGCCGTCTTCGCGGCCGTCCTCCTCCTCGTCGTCGCGGCGGCGATCGTCATCCCCACCGTCGAGGCCGGCGCGAAGGCTCCGAGCGGCCTGACCGCCGCGAGCGCCGCCTCCACGGTCCGCCAGTTCGTCGACCAGGCCGTCGTGCAGGGCGACGGGTACACCGCCTGCGCGCTGCTCACGTCGTCCGAGCAGGCCGCGATCGCGCGGCTCGGCGGGACCGGCGACGAGTGCCGCGCGGTGCTCGGCGGCGACACGTCCCTGCTCGGTGTGAGCACCGCGAGCGACATCACCGGCCTCGGCCTGCACACGACGGTGCACGGGACGACGGCGGTCGTCACCGCGACCGCGGCGGGCGCCGCGCCGGTCACCTTCACGCTCGTGCCCGCGACCGCTGCGGACCGGACGACGTACAAGGCGCCCGACGCCCCCTGGCGCATCGCCGGCGGCGCGGAACGCGTCGTGACCGGCGGGACGTAACCTGTGCGCGTGCATACGCGTCAACTCGGCCGGGTCGGCCCCGAGGTCTCAGCGATCGGACTCGGCTGCATGCCGATGTCCGGGTCCTACGGCGATGCCGTCGACGACGACGGCATCGCGACGATCCACCGGGCGCTCGAGCTCGGCGTGACCCTCCTCGATACCGCCGACGTCTACGGCACCGGTCACAACGAGGAGCTCGTGGGGCGCGCGATACGCGACCGCCGCGACGAGGTCGTCCTCGCGACGAAGTTCGGCAACGTCATGGGAAGTCCGGGCACGATCAACGGCCGCCCGGAGTACGTCCGCGAGGCCTGCGAGGCGAGTCTGCGGCGGCTGGGCGTCGACACGATCGACCTCTACCAGCAGCACCGCGTCGATCCCGAGGTCCCGATCGAGGAGACCGTCGGCGCGCTGTCCGAGCTCGTCGACCAGGGCAAGGTCCGCTGGATCGGCCTGTCCGAGGCGCTCGCGCCGGACCTGCGCCGCGCTGCGGCGGTCCATCCGATCACGAGCCTGCAGAGCGAGTACTCGCTGCTCGAGCGCGGTGTGGAGGCCGAGGTCCTCGACACCTGCGAGGAGCTGGGGATCGGCTTCCTGCCCTTCTCGCCGCTCTCGCGCGGCCTGCTCGGGGGCAGCCTGACGCCCGACTCCAAGTTCGACGAGGGCGACTGGCGTGCGGCGGGCCGGTTCCCGCGCGTCGGGCCCGAGCACCTGGCCGCGAACGCCCAGCTCACCGCGGCGGTGCACGAGATCGCCGAGGCGCACGGCGCGACCCCGGCGCAGGTCGCGCTCGCATGGCTGCTCGGTCGCCGGGCGTGGGTGGTGCCGATCCCGGGGACGAAGCGGCCGAAGTACATCGAGGACAACGTCGGAGCGCCGGACGTGACGCTCAGCGCCGGCGACGAGGAGCGGCTGGAGACCCTGGCCGCGTCCGTCGAGGGCGCCCGCTACGAGTCGGAGGCGCGGACGCCGACCTGGGTGTCGCCGCCGTTGGCGAGCTGAGCGCTCTGGCGGCGCAGGGCGCGGCGGACGGCGCGGGGACGCGTCGACCCGCCGTTGCCGCGTCGCCACTCGGCGACCATGTCGGCGTCGGGCACATTGCAGTCGACGTACAGCAGGGGGGCGGTGGAGGTGGCGGTGGAGGACATGGGGCAATGCTCGCCCCGCGTCCCCCGGCCGACTAGGACACCAGGGTGTGGTCCTCGCGACACCCGCGCTACGGTCGGGGCGTGGCGGCCGTGCTCGACGACTTCCTCCCGGATGCGCCGCACCGCACGCGCTACGCCACGACGATCGCCACCGATGCGGAGGCCGCGTGGCGGGCGATGCGGACCATCACCGCCCGTGATCTGGCGATCACACGCATCCTCGTCGCCGTCCGCCGGATGTCGCTGAGCACCCTGCGACCGGACGACGACGAGACGGACCAGCCGCTCCTCGAGACGTTCGTCGAGCGCGACTTCACGGCGCTGCGCGAGGACGAGCCGCGGACCTTGGTGCTGGCCACCACCGGGCAGCCGTGGCAGCTGCGCGGACAGCTCTCCGCGCCGGCGGGCGCGGCGGATTTCGCGAGCTTCGACGAGCCCGGTCACGTCCGCATCGCGATGAGCTTCGAGCTGAGCGCGGCCGGAGCGGGGCGCACGCGGCTCTCGACGGAGACGCGCGTGAGCCCCACGGACGAGCGGGCCGCAAGGACGTTCCGCCGGTACTGGACCGTCGTCCGGCCCGGCAGCGACGTCATCCGGCTGGATGTCCTGCGGGCGGTGCGTCGGCGGGCCGAGACGACGTAGCCGCGTCGGCGAGCCCGTCCACGAAGGTGCGCGTGATCCCTTCGAGCGCGCGCCGGTAGAGCCAGCCCGAGCCCGGAACCTTCGGGCGGAACGTCGTGTGCCAGCGGATCTCCGTGCCGGTCGCGGCCGGCGTCAGATCGATCTCCGCGCGGTAGTCGCGCAGCGCGAGCCCGCTGAGCAGCGCGTACGTGAGGCGCCGGCCGTCGGCGCGCTCGACGATCTCCTCCCGGATGCGGTGCCGGCCGGTGCGGAAGCGGCGGATCTCGCCGGTGCCGTCGGTGCCGCCGGGCCGCTCGGGCTCGTACTCGTCGATCGGGGTCCAGTCGGGCCAGGTCGAGCTGTCGCCGAGCAGGCGCCAGACCGCGTCCGGGTCGGCGGCCGTCGTGCCGCGCACGTCGATCTCCTTGAGCGCCATGGCTCCTCCTTCAGGTTCTGTGTGCCAAGTGGAACATGTACCACTCGGTACAGTACTCCGGGTGGCAAGCGGACCCCGGGAACGACTCCTCGACGCGCTCATCGACCACCTCGGGGAGCACGGGCTCGGGGACACGAGCCTGCGCGGGCTCGCGACGGCGGTGGGCACGAGCCACCGCATGCTCAGCTACCACTTCGGCACACGCGCGCTGCTGCTCACCGCCGTGAGCCGCGAGGTCGAGCGTCGCCAGCGGGCGTGGTTCGCGGAGATGCTCGCGCAGGACACCGAGCCCGTGGAGCTCATGCGCGGCATGTACCGGCGCATCTCCGACCCCGCGCTGCACACGCAGGAGCGCCTGTTCTTCGAGCTCTACGCGCGGGCGCTGGTCGACGGGGCGGAGGTCGAGGGCTTCCTCCCCGAGGCCGTCGAGGCATGGATCGAGCCGTCGAGCGAGCTCTTCCGGCGTCTGGGCTTCGACGAGGACGACGCGCGCGCGGAGGCCCGGCTCTCGCTGGCCGTCGCGCGGGGGCTCCTGCTCGACCTGCTCGCGACCGGTGACGCCGAGGCGGTCGACGCCGCGGTGGAGCGCTACCTGAGCCGGTACGAGCCGCCCCAGGCGCGGGCGATCACGACGCGGAACACGTTCTCGAAGCGGTAGGAGCCGTCGGGCCGCCGAAACGGCGCGGCGGCGTCTGCGACCGTGGCGCGGACGGCGGCCTCGCCGGCGTGCTCGAGGGCGCCGGACAGCCTCGCGTCGAGGAGGAACGCCCGCTGCAGCGCGGACTCGTCAGCGACCTCGAAGGGCACGGAGACGTCCTGGGCGCCGAGCGGGGACAGCCCTGCCTCCTCGGCGAGCGCGTCGATGATCCCGGGTTCCCCGAGACGTGGACCGCGCTCGCCCGCCGGACCGCCGGCGAGCCGTTCGAGCGCGATGGCCACGGCCTCGACCTCGCAGTGGCGGTCGGCGCCCCAGGCGGACACCGCGACGAGACCGCCGTTGCGGGCGACCCGGCGGGCCTCGGCCAGCGCCGCGCCGCGGTCGTCCGCGAACTGGACCGCGTTGAAGGCGGTGACCACGTCGAAGACGTCGTCGGGCCAGGGCAGCCGCTCGATGGACCCGACCCGGAGATCGGCGCCCGGGACGCGGCGGCGGGCGGCGGCGATCATCGCCTCGGCGTCGTCGATCCCGGTCACCCCGGCGCCGCGCTCCGCCGCGAGGGCGAGGAACTCGCCGCTGCCGCAGCCGAGATCGAGCACCGACGTGCCGGGCGCGACCGCGGTCGCCGCGGCGACCACCTGGCGGGCCGGGTCGGCGAACGACGCCCACGACTCCAGCCAGAGATCCACGATGGAGTTCCACGCGCCCACGTCGAAGGGACGACGCTCCGGAGCGGGGTTCATCGGTCGGTGTCAGATCTGGCGCGTCGGCCGCGACCTCTCCTCACCAGCCGAGAGGAGCACGCATGATCGACACCGCCATCGCCGCCCTGCGCGTCGGCCCGCCCGCCGTCGCGGGCCCGCTTGCCGTCTTCCCCGTCCACGGCGACGGGGCACGCCTGGAGTTCCGCGCGTTCGCGGAGGCGGCCGCGCTGGGCGCGACCGTGACCGAGATGCCCGGCGGCGCCTCCGTCGGCGACCTGCTCGTCCGCAATCCGCTCGACGTCGCCGTGCTGCTCTACGAGGGCGAGGAGGTGCGCGGCGCGCAGCAGGACCGCACGCTCGACGTCTCCGTCCTCGTGGCGCCGGGCGCCACGCTGAAGGTCCCGGTGAGCTGCGTGGAGGCGGGACGCTGGGAGCACGGCCGCGCCGGCGAGGCGTTCACGCCTGCGCCGCAGGCCGCGTTCCCGATGCTGCGGCGCGCGAAGAGCCGGGCGGCGGCGACGACCGGCCGCGCGGAGCAGCACGAGGTCTGGTCGATGGTCGGTGAGAAGGCGATGCGCCACGCCGCGTCGTCGGAGACGGGCGCGCTGCGCGACGTGTTCTCCGCCCGCGACGAGGTGCTGCGGGAGTTCGCGTCGCGGATTCCGCGCGAGGAGGGCCAGGTCGGGGCCGTCGCGGCGATCGGCGGACAGGTCGTGGTCGTGGACGTGGCGCACCGGGCCGACGTCTGGGCCGCGCTGCACGGCCCGCTCGTCGCGGGGTACGCGCTCGACGCCGTCGAGCACATCGGCGGCCGCGTGCCGGAGGCGCCGGAGGTCGGGGTGGCCGAGCGCCTGCTGGAGGCCGCGCTCGTCGCGCCGGGGGCGGTGCGACCCGGCGTCGGCCTCGGAGCCGAGATGCGCTTCGCGACCGTCGCGGCCCAGGGCGCCCGCCTCGTCCACGACGGCGAGCTCGTCGCGCTGACGGCGTTCCCGGGCGAGGGCCCGGCTCCGATCCGGGTGCGGCGGCCGTCGCGACGGCGGTCGGCGTAGGCCCGCGTCAGGTCGGCGCTCGGAGCCGAGCGTCGACCCATCCCAGCGTGAGCTCGGCGACCTTCTCGATCGCCCCGGGCTCCTCGAAGAGATGCCCGGCGCCGGAGACCACCTCGAGCGCGACATGGCAGCGCATCGCGCTCGCCGCGCGCTGGTTCAGCCCGAGGACGTCGACGTCCTCGCCGCCGACGATGAGCAGCGTCGGCGCGCGGACAAGGGGGAGCGCCTCGCCTGCGAGATCCGGCCGCCCGCCACGGGACACGATCGCCGAGATCCGGTCCGGGCGCGCCGCGGCGGCGATCAGCGCGGCCGCCGCGCCGGTGCTCGCGCCGAAGCAGACGGTCGGCAGGCCGCCGAGCACGGGGTCGTCCGCCAGCCGGTCGACTGCCGCCGTGACGCGCGAGCCGAGCAGCTCGACGTCGAAGCGCAGACGCCCGGTCGCGGCGTCCTCGGCGGCCTCGCCGGGTGTGAGCAGGTCGAGCAGGAGCGTCGCGATCCCGTTCTCCTGCAGAACCCGCGCGACCGTACGGTTGCGTGGGCTGCGCCGGCCGCTGCCGCTGCCGTGCGCGAACACGACGATCCCCCGGGCGTCGTCCGGAACCGTGAGGTCGCTTGCGGGACGCTCGCTCACGGGTCCGGGCTACCCGATCCGGGCACCCGGACGCGGTTGCACGGCCCGTCCTGGCGGGTAGTCGCAGAGGTGGAACCAGGAATCGCGAGCTCCGGAGGGATCCGACCTTGAACCTGTCCCGAAGCAGACGTCGCCGCGGTCTCGGGCGCTGGACCGAACGCGGCATGCTCATCACGTGCGGCGCCGCAGCGGGCGCCATCGCGTCGCGCCTCGAGCGCCGTCGCCACCGTCCGCACCCGATCGACGAGGACGCCGACGCCGTGGCCACCGACACGACGATCGCCGAGGGCGTCGACACCGGGATCTTCGTCCCGCCCCGAGGCGAGGGCGGCTGAGATGCGGTCGAGCGTCGAGCTGGACGTCAGTCCGCCGTTGGAGCTCGAGCGGATGGCCGGCGGCGAGCTCGTCGCCATCCGCTCCGCCGATGGGGGCGACGAGGCTCTGCTTCGCGAGCTCGCGCTCGACCTGGCCCACGCGCGCCGGCAGGCCCGGCACCTGGGCTGGCTGAGCATCTCCCACCGCATTCCGCGGCCGTTGCAGCCGCTGACCCACCCTGAGTCCCTGGAGGAGTGCCTGCTCGCGATCGATCCCCGCGACGGCGCCCCGATGGGCATGGCCTCGATCACCGCCTCGCCCGCCGACCCGTCGGCCGCCGCGCCATGGGTCATGGTCCGCGCGGGCGTGCGCCGGCGCGGCGTCGGCACCGCCCTGCTCGAGCGCCTCGCGGTGCGTGCGCGACAGCACGGGCACGACCGGTTCCGACTCCGGATGGTCGTCTCCGAGCAGCGCATGCTCGAGCTGATGCGCCGGGTCGGCATCCTGTGCCGCCCGGTCCGGAGCCTGCGCGAGGTGGAGGCCGAGGTCCCACTGCCCGGCGGCGACGGTCTGGGCGTCGCGCTCGGCGCCGCCCTGTGGGCCGTCGCGCGCGGCGGGCTGCGCCCGGTGGTGCCGAGGGCCTGAACGACTAGGCGACCGCTCCCTCGAACGCGGGCATCACGCGCTCGGCGACGAGGCGCAGCTGCCCGTTGATGTCGGGGACGTTCGGCACGTCCTCGCCCGAGAACGCCTTCACGAGGGCCGCGTCGGACAGCGCGAGGATCATGTGGTTGACGCCCGACGGCTGGATGTCCGTGCGGATCTTCTCCACGACCTCCTCGGGGGTGCCCGCCAGCGACAGCTTCTCCGAGTACTCGGGCCGGAACAGCTCCACGGCCTTCGCGATGTCCCCGCTGCCGAGCGCCTCGACGACGGGCGCCAGCTCGGACGCCTCGATCCCGTGCCGTGCCAGCTGCTCGGGCGGCATCGATGAGATGTAGAACGCGACGAGGATCCTGGCCGCCCGCTTCGCCGCCGCCGAGTCCTCCGAGACGACGGTGACCACCCACGCGCCGAGGTCGTAGGTGTCGAAGTCGCGTCCCGCGCGCTCGCATCCGATCCGGACGTGCTCGGCGGCGTAGTCGTGCGCCTCGCGTGAGTAGGAGAGCGCCTGGTGCAGGCCGTCGGCGAGCTCGCCGGCCGTCTCGAACGAGCGTGGGCCCTTCATGCCGCCCATGCGCAGCGGGATGCGCTCCTGCACCGGCCGCGCGAACGTGAAGAGCCCGTTGTACTGGAAGAAGTCGCCCTGGAAGGTGATCGCGCCGTCGTCGAGGAACGTGCGCATGACGTGCAGCGCCTCCTTGAGCCGCGACAGCGGCTTCTGGCGCTCCCACTCGATGCCGTACTGCGCGAGCAGTCCGAAGTTGCCCGTCGAGACCACGCACTCCGCGCGGCCCCCGGAGAGCTCGTCGAGCGTGGCCAGCGACTGGCAGATCAGCGTCGGCTCGCGGAGGAACACGTGCGTGACGTTGGGGCCGAAGCGGATGCGCTCGGTCTTGTCCGCCGCGGCGGCGAACAGCACCCAGAGGTCCTTGTGCCAGGTCTCGTCGACGGAGTAGGCGGCGAAGTACCCGAGCTCGTCCGCGGTCTTGATCATGTCGATCGAGTCCTGCAGCGGATAGTCCGGCAGCATGCAGAAGCTCCAGCGCATCCTCAGTCCTCCTCGTCCGGCATGGTCTCCGAGCCCTCGCCGGCGAGCAGCACGTCGTCGGCGAAGTGGTCGTGCATCCAGTCCAGGTGCTCCCAGCGCGAGTCGACGATCCTGCGCGTGTCCCAGGCCGGCATGTCCTGCTGGCCGGTGAGCTCCATGAGCGCGGGGTCGACCTCGTACACGTGCTCGAAGCGCATCACGACGCCGTCGGTGATCGGCTGGGGGTCGGGTGGGCGCTGGTCGCCCAGGCGGAAGATCGTCATTGTCGTAGGCCTCGTCCAGGGACTGCTTGCCGGGGTTCATGACGTTGTTGGGGTCGAGCGCACGCTTGATGGTCTTCACGACCTCCCACGCGCTGCCCATCTCCGTCGGGACGAGCTCGGCGTCACCCGCACGGGTCGCCCCGTGGCAGGCGGTGATCGAGCCGCCGTGCTTGAGGGTCACCTCGGAGATCTCGCGCTTGCAGGCCACCCACGCCTGCCAGGTCTCCTCGTCGAGGCGCTCCTCCCAGATGCCGACGTCGATCTCGACGAGGTAGTCCGCCCACGGCTTGTGGGGGCCGCTGGTGTACGCGAACATCCCCCAGTCGTCGAAGATCCCGTAGCGCTCGCGATAGCGCGCGACGATCGCGTGCCACTCCTCGCGCACCTGCGGCAGCACCGAGTAGTTCAGCGCGGCGTCCTCGCAGTGCCAGGACATCATCACGGCCTGTCCGTCGGTGGCGCGACCGTGCAGCGGCGTGGCGTAGCGGTCGTGGCGCGACGCCCAGTCGCCCGCCGAGATCTCGTCGCCGAGGTAGCGGCCGCCCTCGCGACGGCCCAGGTCCATGACGATCTTCGAGGCGGGCTCGACCTCCGCGCGGCTGCCGTACATCGCCACCGCGACGACCGCCCGCACCGAGTCGGGCTGGGGGATGTACGCCTCGTCGTCGCGGCGCAGGTAGGCGATCTTCCACTCGTCGAAGAGGACCACGCCGGCGAGGGTCGCCAGCCCCGACCGCGTGAGCCCGGCGGTCGCCCGGTACGCGGAGAGGTAGTCCTCGTAGGCGAAGAACGCCGCGAACTCGAGCTCCGGGCGCGGGACCAGCTCCAGCGTCGCCTCGGTGCAGATCCCCAGCGTGCCCTGGTGGCCGGTGAAGAGCTGCTTGAGGTTGAACGCCGTCGAGGACTTGCGCAGCTTGCGCCCGCCGCCCTCGCCGATCTCCACGACGTCGCCCGTCGGCAGCACCACCTCCATGGAGATGACGAGGTCGCGCGTGTGCCCGAAGCGGCTGCCCAGCAGCGACCATCCACCGGTCCCGATGCGACCGCCGACGAGCGAGCACGGATACGAGGCCGGATCGTCGGGATAGAAGACGCCGTGCGGGCGCAGCTCCTCGTTGAGCTTGAGCATGTTGATGCCCGGCCCGACGGTCACCGTGCGGTCCACGAGGTCGACCTCGTGGATGCGGTTCATGAGCTTGACGTCCACGAGGATGCCGCCGCGCAACGGCACCGCCCCGTCCGACAGCCCGGTGCCGCCTGCGCGGGGCACGATCGGGATCCGCAGCCGGTTGGCGAGCTTGACGACGTCGGAGACCTCCTGCGTCGTGCGGGGGAGGACCGCGACGTCGGGCATGTGGTCCGCCCAGCGGTGGACCGGGAACGGGGCGGGCACCCGCGTGCGGTTCACCCGCGACGACATGTTCGGCAGCACCCGGTCCGGGTCGCCGAGGATCGCGCGGAGCTCCTCGATGACCGCATCGTCGACCGCGCTCTTGAACGCGACGGTCATGGGCCCACCTCGATACCGGCCGACTGCGCGACGAGCTCGAAGAGGTCCATCACCTCGAGCGGCTGTTCGGCGTCCGCGCCGGCCTGCGACAGCGGCCGTTCCGACCACGGGCACGCGCTGATGAGCGTGTCGACCTCCAGCGCCTGCGCCTTCGCGACCCGGCGGCGGCTGATCTCCGCCGTGATCTCGGGCTTCTCGATCGGCAGTCCGCCGCCGCCACCCGAGCAGTACGACCACTGCGTGACGTGGTCGACGTCGCGGAACTCGATGCCGGGCACGGCGCGCAGCAGCTCGCGCGGGGCTGCGTGCACGCCCTTGCGCTTGTTCAGGCGGCAGGGGTCGTGGTACGTGACCGTGCGTTCCACGGGCTCGGTCAGCGCGATCCGCCCCTCCTTCACGAGGTCGTTGACCAGCTCGACGCCGAGCACGATCTCGAACTCGTAGTCGTCGCCGAAGAGGCGCGGGTAGTCCTCGGTGAACGCGATGTAGTCGTGCGGGTCGGGCGCGATGATGCGGCGCGCGCCGACCGCGCGCCAGTCGGCGACGTTGTGCTCGGCGTGCTTGCGCGCGAGGTCGACGTAGCCCATCTCCGCCGCGGGCCCGCCGCAGCACCACTGCTCGCGCATGAGGCCGAACTCGACGCCGGCCCGCTGCAGGAGCTGCGCGAAGGCGCGCGTGTAGGAGGTGCGGTGGAAGGCCGCCTCGCAGTCGACGAAGAGGATCGTCTCCCCGCCGACCGGGATGCCGAGGCCGTCGGCCCAGTCGGCGACGTGCTCCTGGAGCGCGGGCACGTCCCCCAGCACGGGCTCGTTGTGGTGCTCGGCGAGGCGCTCGTTCCAGAGCTTCCAGCCCGCGCGCTCGTTGCCGGTGGCGACCATGAGGGCGCGCATCGCCTTCACGACGTCCACCGTCCGGGTGCGGTGGCGGTAGAAGTCGCCGGTGAACAGCGTGTTCGGGCAACGCAGCTCGCAGGCGCCGCACTGGGTGCAGTGGACGAAGTCGTCCGCGACGTCCGCCACGTCGACGAGCCCCTTGTCCATCGCGACGATGCTCGCGTGGAACGCCGTCGGCGTGTGGTTCTCGTTCCGCGTGACCTGCATGACCGGACAGACCTCGCGGCAGAACTTGTGGCCCGAGGAGAAGCAGCCGTAGGCGTTGCCGCGCCACTGCTCCACGAACTCGTCCTGCAGCCGACCGTCCCCGTTCGGGTCGTAGCTGCCGCCGTCTCGCTCCGCCATGGGCCTCCCCTCGACTCGTGACGAGCGTGACAATGCCCTGAACGGCAGCTGGGTGCAAGCTGGGATCAGCCGAGCAGCGATCGCACATCGGTTCGGGCCTGAACCTTCGTCCCCGACGGCAAGCCGATGAGCGCCAACGCGCCTACATATGCATGGGGATTCTGCACATGGTAGACCTGCACAACCTCACGTCGACTGCGCAAACGGATGCCGGACAGGGACGGAATTCCCACAATCAGGATCGATATGGGTCGCGACGGCCCGAGGGTCCTCCGCGCGCGTGCGTGGCAGCGGCGAGTCTGGGCGATCGCGGCAGTGGTGAGTGCGGTCGCCGTCCTCGACGTCTTCAGCGACGAGGCGATGTCCCAGCAGGGGGGAGCCCCCTCGCAGGCTCCCGCGCGGCCGGGCATCTCCGCAACCAACCCCACCGAACCGGCCGCGGTCGCGCCGGCACGTCCCGTTGAGCCGCCCGGTCAGGCACGCGCGCCCGCCGCAGAGTCCCTGGAGACGAACGAGTCGCCCGCGACGAGTGGGCCGGGCGACGACGTCGCACCTCCCGCGGACGATCGGCGCTCCGAGGGCACGGCCCGCCCGGAGGGCAATGGTCCGCCGGAGGGTGCCGGTCCGCCGAGCGACGCAGGACCACCTGACGCGACCGAGCCTCGGGCGGAGCCCGATCCACGCCCGGAACCGGCCGCCGCCGTGCCAGCACGTCCCGTAGAGCCGCCCGGTCAGGCGCGCGCGCCGGCTGTCGGGCCGCGTGAGCCGATTGGGCAGCCCGCCTTCGACGGACTGCCCGCGACAGATCCGTCGCTCGCGACGCAGGTGCCGTCAGAGGACTCCGCGGCTCGACAGGGCGCCCGTGCACCACGGGGAGCCGGCCCGCCGGAAGGCGCCGGTCCGCCTGAGGGCGCCGGGCCGCCGAGCGACGCACGAGCACGTGGGACACCTGGACCTCCCGAGCAGGCCGGCCCGTCCGAGGAACCGGCCGCAGCTGCGCCGCTGCGTCCCGCCGAGCCACCGGGTCTGACGCGCGCGCCGGCGGCAGGCCCCCCCGAGGGGCCCGGCCCGCCCGATCACGCCGACGGGCCGCGACGGCCGGTGCCCGCCGTGCCGCAGCGACCGACCGGCCCGGGCGCCTCCGTGGAGCCCGTGGTCGGCGGACGGCCTCCGATCGACCTCGGCGTTCCGCCGCGTGGGCCGCAGGGTCCGGCGACGGTGCCTGAGCCGGCGGGTCAGGGTGCTCCGGCGGCGCAGACGCCGCCGCCGCGGGATCCCGGGTGGCAGCCGCCGGCGTCGCCTGTGGTCGGTAGCCCGGTCGTCGGGTCGCCTGCCGGCGAGGCTGGCGTTCCGCCGCGTGGGCCGCAGGGTCCGGCGACGGTGCCTGAGCCGGCGGGTCAGGGTGCTCCGGCGGCGCAGACGCCGCCGCCGCAGGACCCCGGGTGGCAGCACCCCGGACCGCTCACCCCGGGACCACCGCCGCACGCCGGGTCGCCCGACTCGGCGTCGCCGGGATCGCCACAGCCCGCCGGACCGCCCGAGTCGCCCGCCGCTGGCGCGCCGCAGGCGTCGACTACTCCGGCGCCCGCGCCTGCATCCGCATCTCCGCCTCTCGCACCGTCCGCCGAGCCCGGGATCGCACCGGCGCGGCAGCAGGCGTCGCACCACAGCCCGCAGCCACTCACGGTCGAGACCCACGCCCCGGACCTGGCGTCCCGCGAGTCCGACGGTCCGAAGACAGCGCGGCGACGGCCGAGTTCGAGCCCGAGCCCATCGCGCCCCAGTCGCCGGCGGCCACCGCGCCGGTCGTGCAGCTCGCGGCAGAGCGGACGATGTCGGCGGTGACGCCGGAGCTCGGCGAGACCGCGTCGCCGATCGTCGAGGCGCCTCGAGCCTGGCGGGCGGCGGTCGAGGGTACCCCGACCCTGCTGGAGACGCTCCATCCGCAGCTCTGGTCGACGGAGACGCCCGAGGAGGCGCTCCAGCCCGCCGGATACGTGCTGTCGCTGGACCAGCCCCGGGAGCATGCCGCCGGGGTCACGGCAGGCGCAGCCGCCGGCGCCGACCGTCGACGGCAAAGGTCCGGACGGCCCTGATCCGTCGCTGTCGCACGACGCGCCGTCCGGCGGCACGTCCGGATTCGCCGGCGGCGCCGCACCGATGTTGCTCGCGGTGCTCAGCGCCGCTCTCGCCGCGATGGCGCAGGCGACGCGGGCCTTGGTTCGCCCGCGGTTCACCTCGCGATCCGTCGCCCTCGTCCTCGTCGTCGAGCGGCCTGGCTGACGCCCCCACGAGGGGCGCACCAGGACGTCTGCTCGGAGCGCGCGCTTCGAGCAGAGCACACCGCTCGAGATGAGGAGACGCAGATGCAGTTGTCGGTTGGAGAGGGCAGGAAGCACGCGACGGTCGCGACGGGGAGGAGCAGCCCAGCCGCTGCTCGGGTACGCGTGTGTCGCACCGGGGTCCGGCGCCACAGGCGAGGAGCTGCACGAGCAGGCTGCGGTGATCACGAGGGAATGCCGCCGGCGGGGCATCTCGCTCGGGAGCATCGTCCGCGAGCGCGCGACCCAGACTGGGAAGGTGCTCGAGCGGCCGGGGCTGGGCTACGCGCTCGGGCGGATCGTCGCAGGCGAGGCCGGTGGCATCGTCGTCGCCGACCTCGCCAAGCTCAGCCGCTCGGCCGCAGATCTCGGAACGGTCCTCCACTGGTTCATGGAGACAGGGGCGCGGCTGATCGTGGTGGCCGAGGCGCTGGACACCGCGGCGCCGCAGGGAAGGGTCGCCGTTGGCGCGTTGATCGCCGTCGCCGACCAGGAGCGCGAACGGCTGGCCGCACGAACGCGCAAGGGCCTGCAGGCCGCACGTGCGAACGGGGTCACCCGCGGACGGCCCGCCGTTGCCGACGACCGCGCGTTGCATGCGCGCATCGTCGCGATGCGCGGTCAGGGAATGACGCTGCAGGCGATCGCCGACGTCCTGAACGAGGAGGGCGTCCCGACGGTCAGGGGCGGGCTCCACTGGCGCCCGTCCAGCGTTCAGCGCGCGGCGGGTTACCGGCGACGGCGCTCGTCGCTGTGGCCGTTGGACTCCCTCCGTGCCGAGGACGAGGCAGACCCGCGGTGAGCTCGTACGCACTCGAGCTTTACGCATGCGAGCGGACGCGTAAACCGGCTCAGACGGCGATTCGCGAGGGTCTGCGCACCTACGATCGCGCTCATGGTGCCGGTCTTCCCGTGGTGCGAAAGTCGGGAACACAGAGCGCCTCCCTGCGGCCCGAGATCGGTCGTCGATCCGGGCGTGACGCACGCGGGCTCCTGGCGACGACGGACTCGCATGGTCGGCTCGTTCCTGCCCCCGTCGCCGATGCTCGGGGAGGCCGGCCGGCCGCAGGGCTCGAGCCGATGCGACGATCGGCGCCGCGGGCCGGAGCACCGCCACCCGAGCCGGTATCGACGGCCGTGAGGACCACCTGGAGCCAGGGCCTGAAGGTGGGTTCCAGAGTGCGTCTGCCGACGACACGGCGGCGCGTCGTGCGGCTCCGCCGCAGTCGGACGCCGCTCCGGATCGCGGTCGTCGGATCGCCACGCTGCGCAGCCGCACTGGCGTCCGAGCTCGACATGGCACGGCTTACGGACTGCGTCGTCGTTGGCCGGATCGCGGCGCTGGACGAGGCCCGCTACGACATCGGCGACGTACCGCTGCTCGGCAGGGCAGGGCAGCTGCGTGAGATCGTCACCGAGCAGGACATCGAGCTGCTCGTGCTCGGCGAGGGCGTGCCGCCGCTGTCGATCTTCGACGAGGCGCTCGCCACGTGCATGCAGCACGACTTGCGCGTCTGCACCGTTGGCTACTTCTACGAGGCCGTCTTCGGGCACGTGCGGATCGCCGAGATCAACGCCTCCTGGTTCCACTGCATCATGCACCCGCGCTATCGCCCGTTCTCGCCGTACAAGCTCGCGATCGACGTGATCGGCGCCCTGCTGCTCGCCCTCATCCTCCTGCCAGTTCTCCTCATCTTCGCGGCGCTCATCCATCTCGACGGTGGACCCGTGCTGTACCGGCAGGTCCGCATCGGCGAGCGCGGGCGCCCGTTCGTCATCTTCAAGCTGCGGACGATGCGCGTCGCAGCCGGGGGCGAGTCACCGTGGACGCTCCCGGACGACCCTCGCGTCACGCGCGTGGGCCGGATCCTCCGCCGGTCGCACCTCGACGAGATCCCGCAGCTCGTCAACGTGCTGCGCGGCGAGATGAGCCTCATCGGCCCACGCCCCGAGCAGCCCTCGTACGTCGGTCGGTTGGAGACGACGCTCCCCCACTACCAGCGGCGGCACCTCATCCGCCCCGGCATCACCGGCTGGGCGCAGATCCGCTGCGGCTACGCAGGGTCGGAGCAGGGGTCGGCCTGGAAGCTCTGCCACGACCTCTACTACATGAAGTACCGCTCACTGCGCCTCGACCTGGCGATCCTGGTGCGGACGGTGTGGGGCCTCTTCTTCGGGCTCGAGTTCTCGACGCGGCCCAACACGATGGACCTTCTCGAGCTCGCAGTGGTCACCCCTCGGGAGTCCGTCGCGGTCGCCGCGACAGCGCAGCTGGAGCAGCCGACCGACGATGCTGCTTGAGCCCGGAGAGCCTCGTCAGGAGGCTTCTCCGAGCGTCGGCGCGTCCGGCGGGCTCCGACGAGCCCGTCGAGATCGAGCCGGGGGTCACGGTGCGCCGCTTCGTCCTCGAGTGGTCGCGGGCCGGGGAGGACCACGCGCGCCGGATTCTCGACCGCCTGCCTCCGGCCGTCGGGCTGGAGGGAAGGTCCGTCCTGACGCTGGGCCGCGGCGCGGGCGATCTGGGCATCGAGGTGGCGCGCCGCGGGGCGCGGCGCGTCGTGGCGGTCGACATGGCGCCCGACCGGCTGAAGCTCTCGCGCGCGCGGCTCGAGGCCGACGCAACGGGGCTCGTCGTGAAGATGCGCGGGTTCGCCGGCCACCTCGCCGTGCTCGACCGCGAGCAGTTCGACGTCGTTCTCGCCGCGGATGCGTTCCGGGAGTACGGCGCTTCACCGTCCAGCCGCCATGTCGAGCAGCGCGTCGGGGAGATGGCGCTCCATCTCGCGCCCGGAGGTCTCCTGGTCGTCGTGGTCGCGTCTCCGTGGAAGTCGCCGTACGGCGGCGCCACGGACAGCCGCATCCCGTGGGTGCACCTGGTCGTTCCGGAGCGGGTCATCTTCGAGGAGTTCCGGCGTGCACGGCCCGGCAACCTCGCTCGGACGTTCGACGACATCGGCGTGAACAGGATCACGCTCGCTCGCTACCGCGGGGCGATGCGCGAGAGCGGACTCGAGCTGGTCCACGAGGCGACGAACGTCGGAGAGGGGCGTGCGATGGCGCTCGCGCGGGCGCTCGCCGGGGTGCGGCCGCTCGAGGAGTACGTCACGCAGAACGCATACGGCGTCTGGCGACGATCCAGCGCCCGGTGACGAGCCCGCGAAGCTCCTCGAACTGATCCCTCGCGAACAGCCGCAGCGCGACGAGGCCGCCGGCGGCTGCCGCGGCGATCCCGAGCACGAGGGGCACGACCGCGGGCTCGGGCAACGCGAGCCGGACCGCCGCTCCGCCCGCCGCGACGCCGGCTGCCGCGACCAGCCCGGGACGCAGGGCGGCCGCGACCGTCCGGGTCCCGAGGCGCAGCACACTCGAGATCAGCACGACCCAGACGACGCCCGGGCGACGGTGACGACACCCGGCTCCATGCGACCGCGACGATCCCTCGGGCGCCGCGAGCAGCATCGCCACGACCGCACCGGGAGCGCGATCGCGTTGACGGCCACCATGAGGCGCTGCCGCCCGAGCGCCTTGAACGTGTCGCCGAGCGGAAACACGATGCACACCACCCCGTACATGACCGCCAGCGGCTGCATGATCGCCGCCGCCTCCGTCCACGTGGAGAGAAGAGCACCACGACGAGGGGCGGCGCGAGCACGGCCAGCCCCGCGGCGAGCGGCAGCCCGAACAGCGCCGAGTAGCGGATCAGGGCCAGCGTCGTGTCGGTGAGGCTCTCGTGGCCGCTCGTCGCGGCGCCGGGCCAGCGCGGGGAAGGCGACGACCGACAGGCTCCAGGTGACGTTTCCGACGACGAGCTCGGGGACGCGCTGAGCGATCGTGTACAGGCCGAGGGCGCGAGTACCGAGCGCGCTCCGATCACGGCGACGTCCGCGCGCTGGGAGACCGCGGCGAGGATCTCGAGCGCCGTCGCCCACCCGCCGTAGAGGCGATGCCCCGGACGGCGCCGCGGTCGATCTGGAACGTGGGGCGGAACGGCTTGAGGATCCAGACCGAGCAGGTCCACGCCGGGGTCCCCGCGAGGTAGCCGAGAACGAGCGCGCTGCCCCGAGGCCCGCCACCGCCATCGCGATCGTGCCCGCCGCGGACGACGTTGGCCGTCAGCTGGGACACGATGCGCCGCTTGAACTCCATGTCGCGGAGCAGCAGCGAGTCGTTGATGTTCCCGAGCCCCCGCAGGAACAGGTCGGCGGACGCGATCAGGAACAGCGGCCACTGCGACCCCACGCCGAAGAACCCCGCGACGAGCGGGCGAAGCGCCATCGCCACGACGGTGAGGGCGAGCGCGAACGCGAAGTTCAGCGTGAACGCGGTCTGGACCCGGCTCGTGACCCCGCGCTCGCTCTCGTAGATGACCGTGGCCTTCATGCCGAGATCGCCGACGACCTCGAGCAGCGTGATGTAGGCCAGGACGGCGGCGAGGACCCCGAACTCCGACGGCGCGAGCAGCCGGGCGAGGATGAGCGTCGCCAGGAACGTCAGCGGCGCGTGCCGGCAAACGACAGCAGCGACCAGACGATCCCGACGCGGACGGAGGGTCGCGCTCGGCCGCGTCGTCGTCCTGGACGCCCAGTCGGGCTCCCGCCGCGGCTCCCCCTACGGCGCTCCTGAAGCGCTTGGTCGCCACCCGGGCCGCGTCGCGCACGATGTCGCGGGCGACCGTCCGGAACGGCCCCGGGTCCGACGGTCGAAGACCGAGAACACGTGCTCGCGCATCCACGGGCGGAGGAGCTGGCGGAGGCCCTGACCATCGCGCCGCCGCCCGGGTGCGGTTCTGCGAGAGCTCGAGCCACTCGTCGATCCAGTACAGGCCCGAGCGCGCTTCCCCGGCGTCCGGCCGCTCGCCGCTGACGATGTGCCGGTAGGAGATCCACGGGAAGTTCACGCCGGCGCGGATCGACAGCAGCGAGGACAGGTTGTGGCGTCCGTTGACCTCGAGCAGCTTGAACGTCCCGTCGCGGGCGTCGAACTTGAACTCGGTGCACGCGAAGCCCTCGTAGGCGAGCCCCTCGAGCAGCCGCCGCGCCGGCTCGCGCACCGCGGGCACGTCCGTGCTCAGCACGACGCGCGGCAGCCCGGACCGCGGCGGGCCCTGCCGGATCTTGCGCGCCGTGCACTCCGCGAGCACCCCGTCCCGTGACCGGAAGGCGTTGTGGTTGACGCCCTGACGGTCCGGGACCCGGGATGAGCTCCTGGATGACGACCTCGAGGTCGGCGTCGCGAGCGGCATCGAAGCTCCGGCGCATCTCCTCGAGGGAGTGGACGACCGTCAGCTTCCCGCCGATCCGCTCCGCCCACAGATGGCTCTGGCGCGGCTTGACCAGGCACGGGAAGTCGACCCGCGGTCGCATAGGCGTCGAGATCGTCCGCGCCTGTCGGCACGAGCGTCCGCGGGATCGGGACCCCCAGGTCCGCGGCGATCTCGTAGGTGAAGCGCTTGTCGACGAAACGCTCCGCGACCTCCCAGCCGGCGCAATCGACGAGGTAGTGGCGCTCGAGCGCCTGCTTGTGACGGGCGATGTCCTTGACGGCTCCGTCGGTGGTGGGGATCAGGACGCCGCCGGCCAGGCGTCCGGCGAGCTCGTGGAGCCGCTCGACGAACGCGTCCGCGTCGAGCTCCGGCCGCGGCACGCGGATCGTTTCACGGCGTGGCGGGAGCGGCGGCGAGATCGTCGTCGTCCCAGTGCAGGACCACTACGGGCACCCCCTGCTCCCCGAGTCCGCGCGTGACCGCCAGCCCTTGGCGCCCGGCGCTCGCGACGATCGCGGGAGGTGTGTTCGTGGACGGGCTCATGGTCCCCCGCCCCGACGAGCCGCGCCAACCAGCGCGCTCCGTACGAGCGGGGCGAGTGGCGCGCATGCGCCGCGCGGCGGCGGGCGACGCGGTGACGGTAGAGGTAGCGGGTACGCCCGCCTGCGCCGCCGTAGGCCCGATCCGCACGCGCCCGCGATCGCGCCCACTGCGTCTTGTAGCGGTCGGGGCCTCCGAGGAAGTCGTAGAAGCGCAGGCCCTCATCGATCGCCGAGCGAGGGCCTCCGCCCGCAGCACCAGGCCGGGCGAGAAGCGCGCGTAGCGCTCGTCGAAGGCGGTCTTGACGAGGAGCGCGCCTCCGGCGAACACGCACGTGTAGTCGGCCGCGAGCGGCACGCCGTCGAGCTCCAGCACGTGGAGCGCAGCCGGCCGCGGGCGGCGCAGCGTGCGCGAAATCGCGGTAGAGCGTGAGCGCCTGCGGGTCGTGGCGGATGGCGGTGCCGGCCTCGCCCTTCCAGCCCGACGCCTCGAGCTCGAGGAACCGGTCGAGGTCATCGCGACCGCCGTCCCGTGCGCCGTCCGCAACCGCACGTGCCCTCACGCTCCAGGCGCTGGTGAAGCGGCGGACCTGGGACCGCAGGTTGCGGCTGACACCGGCGAGCAGCTCGTCGGAGCTCGCCGGCAGCGGCAGCCAGGGGCTCGCCTCGTGCGGGCGCACGATGAGCCGGTAGCCGCCGGCACTGAGGGCCTGGCGAGCCGCGGGCAGGCCTGCCTCCAGCAGTCCCGTGAGCTCAACGGGGGCTGCCGGCAGTGCAGCGACCTCGCGCCACAGCTCGTGACGGGCGGCGTCGTCCCGCGCGACGGCGTCCCAACCATCGCTGAGGCTGTTCGCGGCGGCGGTGAGTCCCCTCCCGGGGCGCCGGATCAGGCAGGCGGCACCCCGGAGCTCGCCGTCCGGCGCGCTGCAGGGTCACCGTTCTCACGCCGTCGGGCGCGAACGCGTCGCACCAGGCTCGCAACCAGGCGTGGGAGAGGAACGGGCTGCGGCGCCGTGGCGAGGTCGTCCCACGCCGTGCGAGCGCCGACGGGAGCCCGTCGTGCACGAGGCCCGGGCACCCGCCGGAGAGGGAGCGAACACGTCACCCGCGTTCGCCGGCGAACTCGTGGAGCGCCCATTCGAACTGCCGTGCGAGACCTTCCTCGAAGGTCACGCCGGGCTGGAACCCGAGATGCTCCTTCGCGCGCGTCGTGTCCGCGCCCGTGTCGCGGACGTCGCCGTGCTGGCGCTCCACGTACCGGACGTCGGGTCGCCGACCGGCCAGCGTCGCGATGACCTCGAGCGTCTGATTCACGCTGATGCGCGATCCGCCGCCGACGTTGTACACGCGGCCCTCGATGCCCACCGCCTCGGCTGCGAGCCGCGTGGCGGTCACGACGTCGTCCACGTACGTGAAGTCGCGGGTCTGGCGCCCGTCTCCGAACACGGAGATCGCCTCCTCCTCGATCGTCGCCCTGCAGAACCTCGTGAACGCCATGTCCGGGCGTTGGCGGGGGCCGTACACCGAGAAGTACCGGAGGGTGACCGCGGATACGCCGTGGTTGGCGTGGTAAAGCCCGCACATGTGCTCGGCGGCGAGCTTCGTGACGCCGTACGGCGACAGGGGCTGCGGGCGTGTGTCCTCGTGGGTCGGGAACGCCTCCGCCTGTCCGTAGATCGACGAGGACGACGCATACACTAGGCGTTTCTCCGGGCACGCCACGGCCGCGTCGAGGAGGTGCTGCACGGCGAGCAGGTTGTTGCGCACGTACGTCTCGAAGCGCCGCCCAACTCGCACGGACCCCGGGCTCGGCGGCCAGGTGGAACAGCGTGTCGCAGTCGTCGACAAACTCGCGCAGGTCTCCACGCGCGAGGTCGATGGGCACGAAGTCGAACGCATCCCAGCTCCGGGCGCGCTCGAGGTTCCTCAGCTTCTGCCCGCGGCCGTAGTTGTCGTTGAAGCAGTCGATCCCGACGACTTCCCAGCCGTCGGCGAGCAGCGACTCGGTCAGGTGGGAGCCGATGAAGCCCGCACAACCGGTGACGAGCGCCCGCATCCTCAGACCTTCCGCCACACGCCATAGACGTTCGCGGTGAAGTACTCCTCGAGGCCGGGCACAGCACCGACGACGTCCATCACCCTCACGACGCGGTTGTCGCTCACGTTGGTCCTGAAGCCGACGCACTCCAGCGGCGTCGCCTCCATCATCGACCGGAAGCGCGCGAGCGTCATGCGGTTCTTACGCCGACCCCCTCCTCGAACGTGGTCGCCGTCTTACCAGGGGGTTGTAGATCGGCGGAACTCGTCGAAGATCACGGACTCGGGGAAGACGAGGTGGGCCCACGGGAACCACGTGTCGATATGGCCGCCCGTCGGGCCCTTCCACAGCGGCCCGAACCCGATCGCGAGCAGTCCCCCTGGACGCAGCCGGTCGACCATCTGCTGCACCATCTCCTCCGGGGAAGGCGTCGCCGGGTCGGCGCCGTAGTGCTCGAAGCAGTCCTTCGACGTGACGAGGTCGAACCGCTCGCCGCCGAGCTCGCCGAGGTCACCGCCGTAGAGGCGCAGCTCGACCACCGCGTCGTCGCTCGCGTCCTGGGCGCGCGCCATCCGTAGCGGCTCGGGGTCGACCTCGACGCCCAGACACGCGCGCCGCGCCACGGCGGGCGGCCTCTGCGCACAGCTCTCCGCGTCCGCATCCCACGTCGAGCACCGACATGCCGCGTAGGTCGACCTCGGCGGGCAGCCTCGCGAAGAATCGAGGCGCGGAGGTCCGCGCCTGCTCGGAGAAGTGCACGACCCACTCGGGCACCATGACGTCCGATCCGGCGGGAACGAGGTGCTCCGGGACCGGAGGAGCCGCGACCATGCGGTACGCAGTACCTGCGAGTGTCCTGGCTCTTGGTCGCACGTTGAAGGGATCGATCCCCTGGCGTCGGCCGAGCCTAGTCCTCCCGTGATGAACCGGTCAAGGAAGCATGGCCCCGTTCCGATCGGGTACAAAAGACCAGTACGGTGTAGCGGCCGGGGAGGACCGTCATCCAGCCACGTGACTCCAAGCGGAAGCTGCTCACATCGGTCGGCGCGCTCGTCGCCATCGGCGTCGCTCGTGCTGCTGCCCGTTACCGCGCACGGGCAGTCGGATGAGGGCGACGGGGCGCGCCCGAGCGCCGCCACGGAGGAGTTGACGCACGCCGGCACGTTCGAAGCGGGCAACCTCTGCGAGTTCGACTTCGGCGCGTCCGTGCGCCACGGCATCCTCGAACCGACGCCGGCGAACGCGGCGGCCGGTGCCTGGTCCGTCGCGGGCTCGTACGACGGCTCGGGCGCCAACGGCTTCGCGCGCGTCGGTTGGCAGGCCGGACCAAGGCAGGCGACACAGTCCGCTTCGGCGCGTCCTTCCTCCTCACCGACACCCTCCCCTGCTGGGCGATGCTCGCCCGGTGGGACAACTACGCGTTGTACGGGCCTGGTGGCGACGTCGGTGGTGTCGAGCTCGAGGGGGGCGTGCTCCGGGTCGTTCGCATGAACTACGACGGCTCCAACTACCGGCGCCTCTCCCCGAGGGTGCCCCTGTGCCGGTCGGCCGCTGGTTCACCATCGAGGTCGTCCAGCGGCTCGGAACGGCCGGCGCGACGAGCGACCTCTACCTGGACGGCGAGCACGTCGGCGGCTCGACCGCGGCCAACAGCCGCGGACGGCCCATCCGCAACATCCGGTTCGGGTTCGTGGCGGTGGCGGCGAAGTGCACGCCCGCTTCGTCGTTCCTCATGGACGACGTGTTCGCGACCTAGCGCTCTAATTTTTTTTTTTTTTTTTTTTTTTTTTTTTTTTTTTTTTTTTTTTTTTTTTTTTTTTTTTTTTTTTTTTTTTTTTTTTTTTTTTTTTTTTTTTTTTTTTTTTTTAAAAAAAAAAAAAAAAAAAAAAAAAAAAAAAAAAAAAAAAAAAAAAAATTTTTTTTTTTTTTTTTTTTTTTTTTTTTTTTTTTTTTTTTTTTTTTTTTTTTTTTTTTTTTTTTTTTTTTTTTTTTTTTTTTTTTTTTTTTTTTTTTTTTTTTTTTTTTTTTTTTTTTTTTTTTTTTTTTTTTTTTTTTTTTTTTTTTTTTTTTTTTTTTTTTTTTTTTTTTTTTTTTTTTTTTTTTTTTTTTTTTTTTTTTTTTTTTTTTTTTTTTTTTTTTTTTTTTTTTTTTTTTTTTTTTTTTTTTTTTTTTTTTTTTTTTTTTTTTTTTTTTTTTTTTTTTTTTTTTTTTTTTTTTTTTTTTTTTTTTTTTTTTTTTTTTTTTTTTTTTTTTTTTTTTTTTTTTTTTTTTTTTTTTTTTTTTTTTTTTTTTTTTTTTTTTTTTTTTTTTTTTTTTTTTTTTTTTTTTTTTTTTTTTTTTTTTTTTTTTTTTTTTTTTTTTTTTTTTTTTTTTTTTTTTTTTTTTTTTTTTTTTTTTTTTTTTTTTTTTTTTTTTTTTTTTTTTTTTTTTTTTTTTAAAAAAAAAAAAAAAAAAAAAAAAAAAAAAAAAAAAAAAAAAAAAAAAAAAAAAAAAAAAAAAAAAAAAAAAAAAAAAAAAAAAAAAAAAAAAAAAAAAAAAAAAAAAAAAAAAAAAAAAAAAAAAAAAAAAAAAAAAAAAAAAAAAAAACCGCCGTACAGCGCGAGCAGGGAGTCGACCGCCGCGTCCCAGCGGAAGTCGCGCTCGACCAACGCGCGACCGGCCGCGGCGAGCCGGCACCGCTCGCCGGGGTCGGCCAGGAGGCGGACGCACGCGTCGGCGATCGCCTGCGCTCCTTCCGCCTGAAGGTGGTCTGCGCCCCGGCTCGACACCGGTCAGCCGGTCGATCCCGGCGGCGTTGGTCACGACGGGGGTCCCGGTGGACAACGCCTCGAGGGCCTTGTTCTTGATACCCGAGCCGGAGAACATCGGGATGACCGCGACGGCGCGCGGTGCAGCTCGGCCGCCATTGGGGAACCGGTCCGACGACCGCCACGCCCTGCAACGCGTCGAGCCGCTGCACCGCGGCCGCCGGGCGGGCCCCAACGATCCGCAGCATCGCGGCGGGCACCGCTCACGCACGCGCGGGAGCACCGCCTAGGCGACGAAGCGGGCCGGCTCGACGTTGTGGAAGTAGCCGAGGTTGCCGAAGAACAAGAACGCCGGCGATCGACGGTCGGGCGCGGGACGGCAACGGTCGAGGTCGACGCCATTGGGGATCACCGCGGCGGGATCGAGTCCCGGCACGGCGGCCGATCCGCCTACGAGACGACCGAGCAGGAGTCGGCGAGCGGCGCCTGTGCGCCTCGTAACGGCGCAGGAGCCGTGACTCCACGCGGAACGGGATGCCGCGCGGGCCCGTGGAACGCGCGCGACCGCGTCTCCATGTTGAGCGACAGCGCATCGACGAGGTCCAGGTGGCGGTGGCACGGGCCGGGGGGGGAGGTACGGGGTCATCCGCGCGAGCGTCGCGTGGACGACGTCCGGCGGCCGAGCGCTCGAGCTGGTCGCGGACGAGCGCGGCATCTGCGCGTGCAGGTACAGGCGGATCTGGACCGGCAGGCGCGGCGCCGGCTCCCTGAGGTTGGCGGGCGCGCGGCGCGCCGGTCGCGCCCCGCCGGCTACGACACGACGCCCTCGAACGGCAGGGTGTCCCGAGCCGAAGCACAGGAGCGTCACCTCGGCGTGCGCGGCGAGCCCCTCGAGCAGGTGCAGCACGCGGCGCCGATCACCGCCGTCGGCGGGAGGGTAGCGGGGAGCGAGGAAGAGGATCCGCATCTGCGCACATACTCCCCGCAAGCCGGATGACGACCCGCAAACCGATCCACGTCCACGCGCTCGTCGACTCGCTCGGAGTCGGCGGCGCCGAGATGCTGGTGCCCGAGTTCGCCGTAGTGGCAGGCGAGGCCGGCATCGAGTTGTCCGTGGGCTACCTCAGCGAGAGCCACGGAAACCCGGCAGCGGCGCGGCTGCGGCGACTCGGCACGAAAGGGTGCCCCTGCCCGTGTCTCGCGCATCGGGCCCTCGGCGCTGTGGGCGGTGCGCCGTCATCTCGCGGCGGTGCGCCCCGATCTCGTCCACACCCATCTCGGGTACGCGGACCTCGTCGGCGGCCTCGCGGCCCGGTCCCTCGGTCTCCCTGCCGTCTCGACGGTCCACGCGATCGAATGGGAGCAGGACACGGTGCGCGACCGGGCGAAGACCAGGCTCATGGCCCTCGCGCGGCGGCACTGCGCCGCGCGTGTGCTCGCCGTCTCCGAGCACGCACGGCAGGCCTACGTGGCGACGGGGTGGGACACGGCTCGCAGGGGTCCATACGGTCCGCAGCGGGGTCCTCACCGGGCCGTGCCCCGGCAGTGGCCGCGCGGTCCGCGCGGGGAGCCTCCGGCCTCGCACCGGACGACCTGGTTCTTGCGATGGTCTCCGCCATGAGGAGCGAGAAGGGGCATGCGGTCGCGCTCGAGGCCGTCGGACGGCTCCTCGCCCGCGTGCCTCGGGTCCGCCTGGTCGTCGCAGCTTACGGGCCGACGGCAGCGGAGGTGGCGCGCAGGGCCGCGCCGCTCGGCGACGCGGTCGTCCTCACCGGTTACCGGGACGACGTGATGGAGCTGCTCGACGCGACGGACGTGCTGGTGCATCCCTCGCGCACGGAGGCGTTCCCGACGGCGCTGCTGGAAGCGATGGCAGCGCGCGTCCCCGTCGTCGCCTCGGCGGTCGGCGGCATCCCCGAGATCGTGGCCGACGGTCGCGGCGGCCTTCTCGTCGACCCGCCGCCGGACGCCGGGCGGTTCGCCGATGCGCTGCTCACTCTCGCCGCCGACGCTGACCTGCGCCGCCGGCTCGGCGAGGCCGGCCGCCGGCGCTTCGAGGAGGAGTTCACCGCCGAAGGGTGGGCGCACCGCGTCCGCGCGCACTACGACGCGGTGCTGGACCGGGGCGACGGGGCATGAGGCTCGCGTACGTCGTGTCCCGCTTTCCCCATGTGAGCGAGACCTTCATTCTGCGCGAGCTGGACGCCGTCGCCGCGGCACCGGACATCGACGCCGAGCTGCTATCGCTGTTCCCGCCCGTCGACCCGACGATCCACGACGCCGCGCGGCGGTGGGTGCCGCGGGCGTACCGGCCGAGCCCTGGGGAGGTGGTCCGGGCGACGGCGGCGTCCCTGCGGTCGCGCCCGCTGCGCACGATCTCCTCGACCGCGCTCGTCATCCGCGGATACGGGCGCCATCCGCGCCTGCTGCTGCGCGCGCTTGCGACGATCCCGCTCGCCGCCGCGCACGCCCGTCACCTGCAGCGGCTCGGAGTCGAGCACGTCCACGCGCACTACGCGACCTACCCGGCACTCGCAGCGTGGTGGGTGGCCGGGGGCTCGCCGGGATCCCATACAGCATCACGCCGCACGCCCACGACATCTTCATGGACCAGTCGATGCTCGCCCGCAAGGTCGGCGACGCGACGTTCGTCGTCGCGATCTCCGAGTTCAACCGGCGCTTCCTCGCGCCCTACGGCGCCGGACGTCGGACGCCCGTGCACCTCGTCCGGTACGGCATCGCGCCGACCGCCTACCCGTTCCGTCGCCGACGGCTCCCTGCCGAGGGCCCGATCCGGGCGCTGTGCGTCGCCTCGCTGCAGGAGTACAAGGGACACGCGGTGCTGTTCTAGGGGCTTGCCGGCGCAGGCGGCGCCGTGGATCGCATCCAGCTCTCCCTCATCGGCGGCGGCGAGTTGCTGGGTGGCTTCGAGCACCTCGTCGCTGAGCTCGGGCTCGGCGGGCGTGTCCGCTTCCTGGGCACGCGCCGCGAGGACGAGGTCATCGAGCACCTCGACGCGTCTGACCTCTTCGTGCTGCCGAGCATCATCAGCCAGGATGGGCAGATGGAGGGGCTGCCCAACGTGCTCATCGAGGCGCTGGCCTGCGGGCTGCCCGTCGTGACGACCCGCCTCTCGGGCATACCCGAGCTCGTCGAGGACGGCGTCATCGGAGCATTGGCCGAGCCGGGCGACCCCGAGAGCCTCCGCGCCGCGCTGCGGCGCGTGCTCGACGATCCCGCGGCGGCGCAGCGCTGGGCGCAGGCCGGTCGCGCCCGCGTGGAGCAGCAGTTCGACATCGAGCGCTCGTCGAGCGCTCTGGCGGCGTTCTTCCAGGCGTCGGCCTCCGTGCGGGTGCCGGCGCCGTGATGCGGCGGCGGTCGAAGCGCGACCTCCTCGCGATCGGGCTGGCGCGGACCGGAGGCGCGCGCGCCCTGCGCGCGCTCGGCGCCTGGCACGGGTGTTCTCGTCCTCAACTACCACCGCATCGGCGCGCCGCGACCGGGGGCTTTCAGCGCCGAGCTCTGGAGCGCGACGCCTGCAGGAGCCGACTCGCCAGTTCGCCCTCCTCGCGCGTGCATTTCGAGGTCGTGCGGCCCGGGCGACCCCTCCGCCGAGCGCCCGGCCGCGCGCGGGCGGCGCGTGCTCATCACCTTCGACGACGGCTACCGCGACAACCACGAGCACGCGCTCCGGCGCACTTCGCCGGCACGGGCTTCACCGCCACCTTCTTCGTCGTCCCCCGGCTTCATCGACCGGCCGCGGTATCCCGTGGTGGGACGAGATCGCGTGGATGCTGCGCACGAGCGAGCGCGCCGTCCTTCCTGCGGGCGGCCCGCTGCCGGAGCCGCTCGACCTGCATGATCGCACCGCGGTGCGCCGGGAGCTCCTCCGTCGATTCAAGGCGCTGCCCGGCGACCGGACCGAGGCTTTCCTCGACGGCCTCGGCGCACGCGACCGGCACCGGACGTTGCCCGGCCGACGAGGCCGACGGGCTCTGGATGACGTGGGACATGGCCCGCGAGCTGCGCGACGGCCGGCATGGTGTTCGGCGGCCACACCGTCGACCACGCGGTGCATGAGCGGGCTGGCGCACGACGCAGCAGGAGCGCGAGACCGAAGGTCGCGCCGACGCGCCGGCCACGCGGAGCCCTCGGCGAGCCGATGCGGCGGTCCAGCCAACCCCGTCGGCCTGGCGGGTTATTGACCACGCCCTCACGCGGGCGTGCCGAAGCGCGCGGGCGTCCAGACTGTGTTCACGGGACGCGGCGGCTCTCAAGCAGATCATGGTATTCGATCTGCTTTACTTCTGGCGCACGAACGTGCACGCTCGTGATGCTCGCGGGCGTCTGGTCGAGGTCATCGACCACGAGGCTTCTGCAGCTTTTCGCGCGGGACTAGTGGTGCTGGTCGTTGGTCTCCAGCAGGAGCGCTTGGGAGCGCGGTCCGACGCTCTCGGCGCGAGCTGGAAGCGGTCGATGCAGCCATGTGTGCGCTGCGACAGGGAGCGCGTCCCGCTTCGTGCCTAGCTGGTCCGACAGCTGGCGGGCGCCTGCGACGTATGCGTCCGACGTGTCGCTCTCCGTCACGCCGAGATGATGCTCTCGCGATGCGCCGTGTTCGGGTCGACGTGCAGCGACAGCGAGGCGAGACCGCGGCGCCCAGGCCCCGAGGAGCATGTTCGGCATGCCCTCGCACGCCGACGCGCCGACGGAGGTGATCTGTGTGGCTGATGAGCCTGGTGGTCTGGCTGTGCGGGGAGCTGGTTCCAGCAGCTCGAGGTTGGGTACGGATGCCGTGGCCTCGTGCAGCTTGGGAGGCAGCGACGGCTGGGCGTCCGCGCCCTGGGACCTGTGACGATCTGGGAGCGGGTGTCGGGGAGCTGGGGAACGAGCTCGACGCACTCGAATGGGTGCCGCGGCGGTACGAAGCGGGGTGATCGAGATGAAACGCGCCTGCGGCTCGACGGTGTCGGAGCCTGGCAGCTCTACGAAGCTCGGCACCTCGACGATGTGCCGCACGTCGGGGTACGTTGTGGCCCTGCGCCGAGTCCACCGGCTCCATGGTCTGCATGATGATGGCGTCCGGCCGGGCGGCGCACGCCGGTCCGGTAGCAGCTGAGGGCGCCGAGGTGTGTCCGCGAAGTCCTTGAACGCGACCGTATTTTGTCCCGGCGCTCGAGAACATGAAACGCCGTGGCCTGCTGCCCGGCGCAGAATGCTCGCGGCGAGACCGACGGGCGGCGTGACTTATGTACGACGGGGACCCGCTCTATTCTCTGGCTGCGGACGGCGGCGCTCCATGTTCACTTGCTTGTGTGTCTGTGCCGTCGTCCCGCGGGCGGCGTGCGGTGCGCGCTGCAGGATCGTTGAGCCGGGTCCGCACCCAAAAGGGATCGGCTCCCGCATGGGGGACACGATGAGTGTGATGCGAAGCCCGCGTCGGGCCAAGTCCGAAGCGAGTAGCGTTGCCGGCAGCTGCGCGGCGCCCTGGGCGCGCTGTGTCGTCCTATCGAAGAGCACGGCGGCGAGCGGCGAGTAGATGGCGACGTCGCTACGTGGGGCATGGGCGCGAGGAATGTGAGCCGATCAGTGTCGGCGGCGTGTGCGGAATCGCGGGCAAGGTGGCGGGGGAGAGGCGGTCGACGTCGCCCTCGGGCGCCGCATGTGCGAGGTGATCCGCCACCGGGGCCCCGACTCGAGGGGACGTTCGTCGGCGACGGCGCGGGGCTCGGCATCCAGCGGCTCGCCGTGATCGACCTCGAGACGGGCGACCAGCCGCTCTCCAACGAGGATCGCACGGTCGTCGTCGTCCTCAACGGCGAGATCTACAACTACCGCGAGCTGCGCGCGAGCTGCGAGCGCGCCGGGCACCGCTTCGCGCACCGAAGCGACACCGAGGTGATCGTCCACCTCTACGAGGAGCACGGCGAGGAGTGCGTCGAGCACCTGCGCGGCATGTTCGCGTTCGCGCTCTGGGACCGCCGCGCGCGGCGGCTGCTCGTCGCGCGCGACCGGCATCGGCAAGAAGCCGCTGTTCTACGCGCGAGCGCGGCGGCACGCTGTGGTTCGGCTCGGAGCCGAGTCGTTGCTGCAGGACCCGGACGTGCCGCCGCGACGTCGACCTCGACGGCGATCGACGCATTCCTCACCTCGGCTACGTGCCGGACGCCGCAGCGCGTTCGCGGCGATGCGCAAGCTGCCGCCGGGCCACATGCTCGCGCTGGGCCGGACGGGCGCGCGACGGATCGCGCGCTACTGGCGGCTGACGTACGGCGGCCGACCGCGCGGCGCCGACGAGGAGGAGCGCACGAGGCGCTCCGCGAGCGACTGCTCGAGGCGACGCGCCTGCGCCTGCGCAGCGACGTGCCGCTCGGCGCGTTCCTGTCCGGCGGCGTCGATTCGAGCGCCGTCGTCGCGGCGATGGCGCGCAGCCGTCGGCAGCGGTGCGGACGTTCTCGGTCGGCTTCGACGTCGGCGGCCTTCGACGAGACCGCGCACGCGCGCGAGGTCGCCGACGCTCCTGGGCACCGAGCACCACGAGTTCCGGCTCGAGCCCGACGCGATGGACGTGCTGCCCGCGGCTCGTCTGGCACTACGGCGAGCCGTTCGCCGACCATCCGCGCTCCCGACTCTTCTACCTCGCCGAGCTCGCGCGCCGGCACGTCACGGTCGCGCTGAACGGCGACGGCGGCGACGAGAGCTTCGCCGGCTACGCGCGCTACGCGCAGCCGCACGCCCGCCGCCGGTCGGCTCCCGCGCCGGCCGCGCCGGACCGGCGTGGCTGCAGCGCGCGCTCGACCACCGCGCGTCGCGGCCGGCCTCGCGCGCGCGGCTCGCCTGGGCCGCTCGCACACTCGCGCTGACGGCGCCGCGAGCGCTACGCCGATCTGCTCGACTTCGCGACGCCGACCGTGCGCGAGCGCTGTACACACCGGAGTTCCGTGCGCACGTCGGCGGGCGCGGACGCGCGCGTCCGCGGTCATCGCCCGCGCGTTCGCGTGCGACTCCGCGCGGCGACGCGAGCTCGATGCGACCGCCTGCTGAGCGGTCGACGTGAGACCTACCTGCCGGACGACCTGCTCGTGAAGGTCGACATCGCGACCATGGCGCATTCGCTCGAGGTGCGCTCGCCGTTGCTCGACCACGTCCTCATGGAGTTCGCCGCGAGCCTGCCGGCGTCGCCGAAGCTGCGCGGCCGGCAGACGGAAGGTCGGACTTCAAGGACGCCCTGCGCCCGTGGCTGCCCGACCACATCCTCGACCGGCCGAAGCAGGGCTTCACCGTCCCGATCGGCGAGTGGCTGCGCGGCCGGCTGCGCGCGATCTGCCGGCGGACGTCCTGCTCGACCCGCGGCGACCGCGCGCGGCATCTTCGACCCGGCCGAGATCCAGCGCCTCATCGAGGAGCGCGCTCGGGCGCGGAGGAGCACGCGCGACAGGCTGTGGGCGCTCCTGCAGCTGGAGCTGTGGCTCCGGACCTACATCGACGGGGAGGTCTCGGGCCGCTCACGCTCGATCCGCCGCGTGACCCGGCGCGTCGCCGAGCCCATCCCTTGAGCTTCGCCGCGCTGTCGATCACATGTGCGCGAGGCGTCTGCCGGTGCCACGTCGGATGAGCTCCGGTGGCCCGTGGAGAGCTTCCTTGTAGCGCGCGTCCCCGGCGAGGAAGTCGTACTCGCGCAGTCCATGCTCGAAACATGCCTGCATACACAGACCGTGCGCGATGAGGCCGGGACGGATCTCGCTGTCGACTGTGGCGACAGCCCGCTCTGGTAGAAGAGGACATGCCCGTCCTCGATGAAGCTGTACAGGCAGCCGACGGTCGCGCCGGGGCGCGTACCCGGAACAGCGCGACGGCGCCGCGTGGAACAGGTTCGGGCCGAGGTCGCGGTGGAACGCCGTGAACCGGTCGCTTGCGAACGCGCCGGGCAGGCTTGCCCCGCCAGCGCTCCTGACCGAGCCATGAGCTCGTCGAGGAGGTCGAGCGCGAGTGCGGATGACTCGGCCCATTCCGTCTCGATCGTCGCCGAGCCCGCGCAGCCCGCGTCGCACTTTCCGCCGGGTACTCGGCCGGAGCGTGGCGAGGACGTCGCCGCCCGCCTCCCGCGCGGCCCGCAGGTCCGTGACGGGGCACAGCGCGGGCGCGGCCTCGAGGCGCGGCGACGCGGCGAGGAACCGCCGTGCGTCGCCGGGTCGAAGCCGTCGAGCACGAGCTGATCCCAGGCCCGCTCGCGGCGCAGCTCGGCGATCAGGGCGGCGGCGGAGCGAGCTCGCCGCGCCGCGTCGACGAGACGCGGTTGTACTGATGTAGACGCTCTCGTCCTGCGGCCCGCCCGCCGTCCCGACGTGGACCGTCCTGATCGGGAACGGCCCGCGTCTGCGGCCGACGCCGTGAGTGATAAGGGCGATGCTCGTCGGCGGCCGTCGGCCTCGGCGACGGCGAAGCGGTGCGGGACGAGGTCGCCGTAGTGTCGCAGCCAGGTCTGCGTCCAGGTCCACGAGGACGCCAGTCCGCACTCGGGCAGGCGCGCCTCGAGCCGCTCCCATTCGCGCCGGCTGGCTTCCGGTCCGAGGCGGCGATCCACCGGATGTGGAGGCCGTTGTCTCCGGATGCGCCCAGGCTCTTCCTCGGGGGGGTGCCACCGGTGTACGGTGAACGACCTGTCTACGGATCGGCGACCTTCCTGCGCCGGAGCTTCGCGCGTCCAAATCAGCGCTCGGAGCGTACCTCGGTGCGATCAGACGCATCTGGTCGTCTTCGGCCTCGTCAGTGCCACGGCGCTCGTCGCCGCCGGCGCGTGGGCCGTCCTGCGCACGCCGGAGCGGGGCGCGACTGCTCGCGTCCTCGCGTCTCCGCTGTAGCAGGGAGACCGGACGTACGTCGGGACGCGGTCGTGCGCGAGTGGCCAGCGAATCGACACGCACGATGGAGACCGCGTCGACGCTCGATCGACTCCTGCAACGCGGCGACGCGGGCTGCTCAGGCGCTCGGGAGCGGGACGGGCGCCGAGGCGGCGGATGCCGTCACCGTGCAAACCGAAGGTGAGAGCAACGTCCTCGCTGTCCGGGCGACGGATCCGAGGCGCGGGAGGCCGCCCGGGTGGCGAACGCCTTTGCGACGGCGGCGCTCGAGGTGCCGACGAGGCGCTGCGCGAGCGGACGACCAGATCCTCCCCGCCTGCGCGACCAGCAGCGAGCGGTCGGCAAAATCTCGACGCAGACCGGCGCGGATCTCGCCGTGCGCGTGAGCAAGCCGGAGACGCTCGAGCCAGGGCGATCCGACGCTGGGCCTCGAGGACAGGCGTACGTGGCGGAGGCGGTCGGACCGCGACGGTCGCCGCGGTCGTCGTCGCCCTGGTGGCCGGGCTGGCGTGGGGGCCGCGGCCGCGATCCTGCTGAGTCTGACCACGCAGCGCCTTCGGGACACCGAGGAGGCGGGCCGCCTGTTCGCTCCGGGTGCTGTCGCGCGCGCCGAGGCCGTCGCGTCGTGACTGTCGCGCGCTCATCGCGGTCTGCTGCTCGATGACCCCGCCTTCGAGGAGGCGTACCGAAGCCTCGCGCTGCAGCTGTACGAGGGAGGCGACGAGGGACATGCCGTGCTGCTCATGAGCGGGTCGACCGGCGACGGAACGACGACCTCGGCGATCCACTCGGCCTCGAGCCTCGCGCAGGCCGGGAGCGACGTGATCCTGCTCAACGCCGAACTCCGCTCGCCGTAGATCCACAGGCGCTGCGGCTCCCGGGTCCGGGGCGACGTCCTCGACGACACCGGGCGCCGACCTGGAGAGGCGCGCTCGTCGCCTTCGAGGATCTTCGCTCTACGTCCTGTCGCCGGGCGACGTGCCGCTGTCCCCGAGCGATGCCGACGAGCTCGTCACGGCTGCCGCAGCTGCTGCGACGATGCACGGCGACTCGCACATCGTCGTGATCGACGCTCCGCTCGGTGAGGTCGGAGACGCGATCCCGCTCCTCGCGACGTTGAGATGTGATCGTCGTCGTCGGCGCGTCAACCAGCGAGCGTCGTTCCTGACGATGCGCGACCTCATCGTGCGCAGTGGGGCGCGATCGCGGGCATGCTGGTCATCGGCGAGGCCGGGCATCTCCCGCCCACCGAGCCGCCGGCCCGGCTCGCTCCACCCGAGACGGCGCCGAGTCAGGCTCAGACGCGGTCCGGACGGCTGATCCGCCGTGGTCGCGCACGCCGGTCCCGCGGACACCGAGCGCGTCGCTCATCGTCGCCGGAGCGATCGCCGGGGCCGCGCTCGCGGGAGCCGTCATGGGCCGCAGCATCCAGCTCGGGCTGGCGCTGACGGCGGCGCTCTGCTTCACGCCGCTCGTCCTCATGAACCTGCGGATGGGCGTCGTCCTGTGGGTTCCGTTCGCCTCGCTCATCGCGATCCCCGCACTGAGCTTCGGCCCGATGCTCCTCGGGCTCATCGTGCTCTTCACGTGGTTCGGTGCGCTCGCGACGCGCAGCGCGGCCGTGCAGGTCCTGGCGCAGCAGCACCGCCGCCTGCTGACGCTCGTGGCGGTGCTCGTGCTGTGGGTGCTGCTCTCCATGGCCTGGGCGCGGCGCTCTGCGGTCGGCAGCGATGCGTTCTTCGGCTGGCTCGCGGCACCGGCGATCCTGCTCGTCATCATCACGACGATCGGCGACCGCCGATACGTCCGGTTCCTGACGGTCGCCTTCGTCGTCGGAGCAGTCGCCTCGGTCGTCGTCGGGCTGCTCGGCGGCTCCGTACGTCCTGACGACGCGTCGCGCCTCACCGGCGGCAGCGGCGATCCGAACTTCCTCGCCGCCGGCATCGTCCCGGCCATCGCGCTGGCCGCGGGGCTCGCCGCCGGCAGCCGCCGGCTCGTCGTGCACGCCGCGATGGTCGCGGCCATCGCCATGCTGACGATCGGGCTCGTCGCCACGGAGTCCCGAGGTGGGTTCGTCGCTGCCGTGGTCGCTGCGGTCGCGGCGCTGTGCCTCGCACGCCGCGGCCGGGCGTGGCTCATCGTGCTGCTGCTCGGCGTCGTCGGCGTCGGGGCGGCGCGCTTCTCCGTCGACCCCACCGCATGGCAGCGTGTCACGAGCCTCGACAGCAGCGGTCGTACCGAGCTCTGGAGGGCCGCGTGGCGTGTCTGGGCGGATCATCCGGTCGAGGGCGTCGGGCTCCGCGGCTTCACCGACAACGCCGCGGACTACGTCCGCGACCTCGGCCCTCGAGTTCGCGAACTACATCGTCGAGCAGCCCAAGTTCGTCCACAACAGCTACCTCGAGATGCTGGCCGAGACGGGGCTGATCGGCCTCGGGCTCTTCGTCGCCGTCATCCTCGGCTCGCTCGGATGCGCGTGGCGGGCCGGCCGGCTCTTCGACGCGACGGGCGACCACGCGATGGCGACGCTCTCGCGCGCCGCGATCGTGAGCGTGCTGGCGATGCTGGCCGCGGCCTACTTCATCTCCGGTACGACGGATCGCCGCCTCTGGGTCTTGCTGGCGCTGGGGCCGGCGCTGCTCGCTTCGACGGCATCGGCGCGGCCACGGCGGCGAACGCCGTCCAGATGACGACGGCGCAGGCGAGCACCAGGTCGAGGTGCTCGCGTGGCGGCACGTCCGACAGGACCGCGACCGCAAGCCCGCCGAGCGCCCCGCAGCCCGCGGCCACCGGGATGCCTGCGACCGCAGCTGGGGCCGACCGCGCGAGCGCACGCGCGACGATCGCCCAGGCGGCCACCACGAGCATGCCCGCGAGGACGTCGCTGACGTGATGGCCGGCGGCTGCGACCAAGGCGACGCCGACAGCCGCGGGGTAGGCGATCGCCGCCGCAGCCACAGGTGCCCGCGCTGCGGCCGGGGCCGCGAGGAGGAGCGCGGCCCCGAGCGACGTCGCCGCCGTCGCATGGCCGCTCGGAAAGTAGCCCTCGCCGAGCACGCGGTACCTCTCGCCACCGAGAGGATCGAGCCGGGCGAGGGTGCGCGACACGACGTAGGTCGTGGCGTTCGAGCCGACGAGGAGCACGATGACCGCCGCCGCGCGGCGCCGGCCGTGGCTGCGCCAGGCGACCGCGGCCACGAGGGCACCGGCGAGCGCACACGTCCAGGGCGAGACCGTCGAGATGAGCCCGGACCACAGCCGGTCGCCACCGGACGACGGGTTGATGAAGATGTCGTTCTCGGCCTCGCGACCGACGTCGGTACCGACGGCGAGCGCATAGAGGGCGCACGTGAGGACGAGCGGTGCCGCCACCCCCCACACGAGTTGCGCCTGCCCTCGCCCCGTGACCACACGTGGAAGGGTGGCAGGAGAGCGGCCGCGTCAGGTCGAGCCGAGCGCCGAACGGACCCCCCGTGCGATCTCGACGTCCTCGCGGGCCTCGATGACGAGCACGACCGCGTCGCCGAGGAGGCCGAGCCCGTCGGTCGCCGCGGCGCGGATCTGCGGTGCACGCTCGCCGACGCCGCCGGTGAAGACGAGGGCGTCGATCCCGCCCAGCGACGCGACCATCGCGCCGATCGAGGAGCGGAGACGATGGACGTAGACGTCGAGCCCCAGCCGGGCGGCAGGCTCGCCGCGGCCCGCCGCCGCCTCGACCTCGCGCATGTCCGCGGTCCCCGCGAGCGCCAGCAGGCCCGAGCGCCGCTCGAGCGCGTCGCTCAGCTCCGCGGCATCCACCTCGCCGCGCTCCAGCAGCCACGCGAGGATTCCCGGATCGACGTCGCCGGAGCGCGTCGCCATGACGAGCCCGGCGAGCGGCGTGAAGCCCATCGTCGTGTCCACCGAGCGGCCGTCGAGCACGGCGGCGAGCGATGCCCCCGCGCCGAGGTGGCAGGTGACGATGCGCCGCGCGCCCTCGACGAGCTCCGCGGCCCGCCGCGATGCGTAGGCGTGCGAGAGGCCGTGGAAGCCGTACCGGCGCAGCCCGTACCGCTCGCGCCACTCGGCCGGGAGCGCGTACGTGCGCGCCGCCTCCGGCAGGGTCGCGTGGAACGCCGTGTCGAAGCACGCGACCGCAGGAAGGCCGGGGCGGGCGCTGCGGACCGCCTCGAGCGCGTCGAGGGCGGGCGGCTGGTGCAGGGGCGCGAGCTCGGTGAGCGCGCGCAGGTCGGCCAGGAGGGCGTCGTCGACGACCTCGGCCGACGTGTGGTCGGGTCCGCCGTGGACGATCCGGTGCCCGGAGGCGTCCGCCTCGCCCGCCTCGGCCAGGGCGTCCTCGAGCTCGTCCGAGCCGGCGTCGAGGTCGCGCGTCCACACGACCTCGTCGTCCGGGTCGAGCAGCCGGAGCTTCATGCTGCTCGAACCCGCGTTCACGACGAGGACCTGCATCTCAGCCGGGCAGCACCCAGTCGCGCACGTCGGGCGGATCGTCGCCGACCGCGCGGGTGTAGTCGCGGTGGCGCAGGCGCTCGTCGACCATCCCTGGCGCACCGCGGCGGCCGTGGTCCCCAGCCCGGGCACGCGATCGATGACGTCCATGACGAGGTGGTACCGGTCCATCTCGTTGAGCATCACCATGTCGAACGGCGTCGTCGTGGTGCCCTCCTCGATGTAGCCGCGCACGTGCATGTTGTCGTGGTTCGCGCGGCTGTAGGTGAGGCGGTGGATGAGCCACGGGTACCCGTGGTAGGCGAAGATCACCGGCCGGTCCTGGGTGAACAGCGCGTCGAACTCGTGGTCGGGCATCCCGTGCGGGTGGGCGGTGTCGGGCTGCAGGCGCATGAGGTCGACGACGTTGACGACCCGCACCTTGAGGTCGGGCAGGTGCTCGCGCAGCATGGCCGCCGCGGCGACCGTCTCCAGCGTCGGGATGTCGCCCGCGCAGCCGAGCACGACGTCGGGCACGTCGCCGTGCTCCTCGGTGCCCGCCCAGTCCCAGATGCCGATGCCGCGGGCGCAGTGGAGCTTCGCCTCGTCCATGGTCAGGTAGTCGAGCGCGGGCTGCTTGCCGGCGACGATGACGTTGACGTAGTCGCGGCTGCGCAGGCAGTGGTCGGCGACGGACAGCAGGCAGTTGGCGTCCGGCGGCAGGTAGACGCGGGTGATCTCCGCCTTCTTGTTCATCACGTGGTCGATGAAGCCGGGGTCCTGGTGGGAGAACCCGTTGTGGTCCTGACGCCAGACGTGCGAGCTGAGCAGGTAGTTCAGCGAGGGGATCGGGCGGCGCCAGGGGAGGTTCCGCGTCACCTTCAGCCACTTCGCGTGCTGGTTGAACATCGAGTCGACGATGTGGATGAAGGCCTCGTAGCAGTTGAAGAGGCCGTGGCGGCCGGTGAGCGTGTAGCCCTCCAGCCAGCCCTGGCAGAGGTGCTCGCTGAGGACCTCCATGACGCGCCCGTCCGGCGCGAGGTGGTCGTCGCCGGGGACGAGGCGCGGCTGCCACGCGCGGTCGGTGGCCTCGAAGACGGCGTTCAGCCGGTTGGATGCGGTCTCGTCCGGGCCCATGATCCGGAACGTCGACGGGTTCGCCCGCATGACGTCGCGGAGGAACGCGCCGAGCACCCGCGTCGCCTCGCTGGAGGTGCGGGCCGGCGCGTCGACCGTCACCGCGTAGTCGGCGAAGTCGGGCAGCTGGAGGTTCTGCGCCAGCCTGCCGCCGTTCGCGTGCGGGTTCGCGCCCATCCGGCGGTCGCCGTCGGGGGCCAGCGCCGCGAGCTCGCGCCGCAGCGTGCCGTCCTCGTCGAAGAGCGACTCCGGGTCGTAGCTGCGCATCCAGGCCTCGAGCAGCCCGACGTGCTCGGGGTTGTCCGCGAGCCCGGCCAGCGGCACCTGGTGCGCGTGGAACGTGCCCTCGACCTGCACGCCGTCGACCACCTTGGGCCCCGTCCACCCCTTCGGCGTGCGCAGGACGATCATCGGCCAGCGCGGCCGGCCGTCGTGCTCGCCGCCGCGGGCGCGCTCCTGGATGGCGGCGATCTCGTCGAGGCAGTCGTCCAGCGCCGCGGCCATCGCCTGGTGCACCTCGGCGGGGTCGTCGCCCTCGACGTAGCGCGGCTCGTGCCCGTAGCCCCGCAGGAGGCTGGTGAGGTCCTCCTCCGGGATCCGGGCGAGGACCGTGGGGTTGGCGATCTTGTAGCCGTTGAGCTGCAGGATCGGCAGCACCGCGCCGTCCGTCGCCGGGTTCAGGAAGGACGTCGAGTGCCAGCTGGCCGCGAGGGGCCCGGTCTCCGCCTCGCCGTCGCCGACGACCGCGCAGACGACGAGGCCGGGGTTGTCGAAGGCCGCGCCGTAGGCGTGCACGAGCGCGTAGCCGAGCTCGCCGCCCTCGTGGATCGAGCCGGGCGTCTCGGGCGCGACGTGGCTCGGGATCCCGCCGGGGAAGGAGAACTGGCGGAACAGGCGGCGCATCCCCTCGGCGTCGGTCGAGATGTCGGGATAGACCTCGCTGTAGGTGCCCTCGAGATAGGTGTTCGCGACGAGCCCCGGGCCGCCGTGGCCGGGGCCCGGCGACGTAGATCGCGTCGAGGTCGCGCGCCCTGATCGCGCGGTTCATGTGCGCGTAGATCAGGTTGAGCCCGGGCGTCGTGCCCCAGTGGCCCAGGAGCCGCGGCTTGATGTGCTCCAGGCGCAGCGGCTCGCGCAGGAGCGGGTTGTCGAGGAGGTAGATCTGACCGACCGACAGGTAGTTCGCGGCGCGCCAGTAGGCGTCGATGAGACGGAGCTCGTCGTCGGCGAGAGGACTCATCGTCACAGGGTGCCACGCGCGGGAAGGCCGGGCCGTTCACCAGGCGGCCCGGCCGACCCGTGCGGGAGGGAGCGCCGCGCGGGACCGGAGTAGGGTCGGCCCTCGGATGCGGCGCCGGCGAGGCGGGTCGACCTCACGAGCGACAGGCAATCAGGCCAGAGCACCGCAATCGTGACCGTTCTGAGAACCGTGTGAAGGAGCCCCGCCAGTGAGCCTCGTCTACATCGCCGGCTACGACGGCAGCGACGGAATCCGCGCCGCGGTCGACGCGGCGATCGCGCTCGCCCGGGCCGAGGGCGCGAAGGTGATCGCCGCCCACGTCCACGCGCAGGTGCCGCCCATGTACGCCGACGTCGGCATGGCCGCGGGTGTCGAGCTCTACCAGGAGCTGCGCCGGCAGGGCGAGATCCTCCTCGAGGCGCTCGACGCCGAGGGCGTCGACGAGCGCGTCCTGCTGTCCGGCGATCCCGCGCACGCGCTGCACGACCTCGCGGTCGACCGCGGCGCCAACCTGCTCGCCGTCGGCCTCACCCATCGGGAGGGGCTCGACCGCCTCGTCGCAGGCTCGGTCGCGGCCGGACTGCTCCACGGCGCACCGTGCCCGGTGCTCACGGTCCCTCCGGGGACGACGGACGCGCCGCCGAAGGTCATCGCGGTCGCGTACGACGGGCGGCCGGAGGCGACCCGGGCGCTGGAGAGCGCAACACGTCTGGCCGTCGCGCTGGGCAGCGAGCTGCAGCTGCTCGCCTGCTTCGAGAGCCCGGCGCTCGCCGTCTCCGCGCTCGGCGGTGGGCTCGACGTCGAACCCGATCTGCAGGACGCGTTCTCGCGCGTCGTCCAGGACGCGGCGGGCGGCGTCGTGGCGGTGCCCGTGTCGACGAAGCTGCTCGACGGCGCGCCGGGTCCGGCGATCGCCGAGGCGACGAAGGAGGGCGTCGAGCTGCTCGTGACCGGCTCGCGCGCCTACGGGCCGCTGCGCAGCGTGATCGTGGGCAGCGTGTCGCGCCACCTCGTCGACCACGCGTCGTGCCCGGTGCTCGTCATCCCCCGGTCCGCCGAGGCGGACCTCGACCGGGACTCGGCGTCAGCCGACGAGTGAGGGCGTCTTCAGCGCCTGCATGCTGAGGAACCCCTCGCGGCGGGCGTCCGGGTCGGAGGCGACCGTCCGCAGCATCCCGAGGTCGCCCTCGAGGCGCGCGGGGTCGTCGGAGTGGAAGACGAGGCGCTTCCACTCGCTCGCCTGCGGGCTGGCGATCTCGGTGAAGACCCGCAGCCGCTCCTCCGAGTACCGGTCGAGCACCTCGTCGCCGACGGCGCCGCCGATGACAGCGGCGAGCGCGTCGTAGAGGACGAACGTGTCGAGCATCCCCGACGTCAGGCCGAGCCCGCCGGTCGGGTTCGTGGCGTGCGCGGCGTCGCCGGCGAGGAGGACGCGGCCGTCGCGCATCCGCTCCGCGGCCCGCTGGTGCATCCGGTACGGCGACCACTGCACGACGTCGGGCATGTCGGCATCGGGCGGGAGGATCGTGCGGAAGTACGCGGGCATCCGCTCCGGGATCGTCTCCTCCGGCAGCGTCAGGTCCTCGCAGTACGTGCAGCGCCAGAGGCCGTCGTTGTCGATGCGTGCGATGACGGCGCCGTGGTCGGGGTCGATGAGGAAGTTCCCCGGCCCGTAGCCGAGCGCGCCGAAGTCGTAGCGGACGTTCGTCGCGACGAAGCGCTCGGGCCAGGTCATGCCGTCGAACGCGAGGCCCAGCGCCTGGCGCACGGCGCTGCGCGCGCCGTCGGCGCCGATGACCCACCCCGCGCGCAGCGTCGAGGGCGTGCCGGCGGCATCCTCGATCCCCAGCGTCACGCCGTCATCGTCCTGGGACAGGCTCGTCATCTGCGTCCCGAAGCGCACGTCGGTGCCGGGCAGGCGCTGCAGGTGCGCGAGGGCGATCTCGGCGAGGCGGTGCTGGCCGAGGTTGACGTTGTACGGGTGCTCGACGAGCCCGTCGAGGACGTCCATGTTCCACTTGATCTGCTCGCCGCTGGCGAAGCTGCGGAACCAGATGCCCTCCTGGGTCGTGAACCCCAGGTCCTCGACCTCGCCGAGGATCCCGAGGCGCTCCAGGCCGTCGAGCACGGCGTACGTGTAGACCATCGCCCGCGGCGAGGCGGGCACGGCCGGCTCGCGCTCGAGCACGGTCACGCGAACGCCTGCGCGTGCGAGGCCGAGGGCGTTGAGCAGGCCGACCGGCCCGCCGCCCACGATGACGACGTCGTCCTCCCTCATCGACGCGGAGACTAATGGCGGATCGCTACTTTCGACGTGCCATGTCCTCCGCCTCCGACGTCCCTGACCAGGGCCTCGACAAGGGTGTGCTGAAGGTGGGTCGCGACCGGCTACACGCTGGCGCTGGCCACCGTCATCCCGCTCTCCGGCTGGGCCGCAGACCGCTTCGGGACCAAGCGCCTCTACATGGGCTCGATCGCCCTCTTCATGATCGGCTCGGCGCTCGCCGGCCTCGCCTGGTCGGCCGAGTCGCTCATCTTCTTCCGCGTCCTCCAGGGCCTCGGCGGCGGCATGATCATGCCCGCCGGCATGACGATCCTGACGCGGACCGCCGGCCCCGCGCGGGTCGGGCGCGTCATGGCGATCGTCGGCGTGCCGATGCTGCTCGGCCCGATCCTGGGGCCGATCCTCGGCGGCTTCGTCGTCGCTCGGGTCTGCCCTGCTGTCGCCCTCATCGCGCTCGCTGATCTGCGTGCTGCCGCGCGACGAGCCGCGGCCCACGGAGCGCTTCGACGCGCTCGCTGATCGCTGTCGCCCGGCCTCGCGCTCGTGATCGGGCTCGCGCAGTCCAGCTGCCGGGGGCTTCGGGGCTCCCGAGGTGTTCGTCCCGATCCTGGTCGGGTTCGTGCTGCTGGCGCTGTTCGTGCGCCACGGGCTGCGCTCCGCGCATCCGCTGCTGGACCTGCGGCTGTTCCAGAACAGGGTCTTCGCCGCGGCGTCGGCGACGCTCACCGTGTTCGCGCTCGCGGTGTTCGGCGGCATGCTCCTGCTGCCGCTGTACCTGCAGGCGGTGCGCGGCGAGTCGGCGCTCGCGAGCGGCCTGCTCATGGCGCCGCAGGGCATCGGGGCGATGATCACGATGCCCATCGCCGGGAAGCTGACCGACCGCATGGGCGTCGGCAAGATCGTGCTGCCGGGGATGCTGCTCATCATCGCGTCGTTCGTCGCGCTCACGCAGGTCACGGCGACCACGTCCTACTGGTGGCTCGGCGTCGTGCTGTTCGTCATGGGCCTCGGGATGGGCGGGTCGATGATGCCGGTGTTCTCCGGTGCCATGCAGACGCTGCGCAGGGCCGCCGTGGCACGCGCGAGCACCTCGCTGAACATCCTCCAGCAGGTCGGTGCGTCGATCGGCACCGCCGTGATGGCCGTCGTCCTGTCGAGCGCGCTGGCCTCCCGGCTGCCCGCCGGCGGCGGGGAGGGCCTCGGCGCGACCGCGGTCCCGGACGCGGTGCGCGAGCGGATCGCCCCGCTCATGGCCGAGGCGTTCGGCGAGACGTTCTGGTGGGCGACGGGGTTCGTCGTCATCGCGACGCTCGTGTCGCTGCTGCTGCCGCGGACGAAGCCCGAGCCGATCGACGATCCGGACGATCCCGAGGCCAGGTCCGCCGAGGACGAGGCCGTGCCGGTGATGATGGGATGACGTACAGTTGTCTGTGATGACAGACGCCACGGCAGTCTTCGACCAGCACGCACGGGACTACGACGCGCTGCGCCGTCGGCTCGTCCCCGACTTCGACGCGTTCTACGGCGCGGCGCTCGAGGCCCTCGGCCTCGTCGCGCCGCCCGTCGGACGGGTGCTCGACCTCGGGGCGGGCACGGGGCTGCTCGCCGCGATGGTCGCCCGCGCGCACCCGGAGGCGGAGCTCGTGCTGCTCGACGGTGCCGGGGAGATGCTGGCCGGGGCGCGCGAGCGGCTCGGCGACCGGGCGTCGTACGTGACCGCCGATCTGGGCGATCCGCTGCCGGAGGGTCCCTGGGACGCGGTGGTCTCCGCGCTGGCGATCCACCACCTCGACGCCGCCGGCAAGCGGGCGCTGTTCGCGCGCGTCCACGACGTGCTGGCGCCCGGCGGGATGTTCGTCAACGCGGAGCAGGTCCTGGGTCCGACGCCCGAGCTCGACGCCGTCTACTGCGAGCGCCACCGGGCGCAGGCATTCGCGCTGGGCGTGACCGCTGCCGAGTGGGAGGCCACGCTGGAGCGCATGTCCCACGACCGCTGCGACACCGTCGCCGACCAGCTCGCGTGGCTCTCCGAAGCCGGGTTCACCGACGTCGACAGCCCCTGGCGGTCCGGGCGATTCGCGGTGCTCGCCGCGCGCCGCGCGTCGTGAGCGACCTCTGGCGGCTGTCGCTGACGGACGCGCTCGCGCAGGGCGCACCGGCCGCGGACGTCGTCGCGTCGTGCCGGGCGCGGATCGCCGCGCTGGAGCCCGAGCTGCACGCGTGGGTCCACCTCGCGGGTGACGCGCCCGTCGGGTCCGGCGGTGTGCTCGACGGGCTGCCGGTCGGCGTGAAGGACGTCATCGACACGGCGGACATGCCGACGGAGCTCGGGTCGGCGGTCCACCGCGGGCGCCGACCCTCCGAGGACGCCGCCTGCGTCGCGTTGCTGCGGCGCGCGGGTGCGACGGCGCTGGGCAAGACGGTGACGACGGAGCTCGCGTCGTTCACCCCGGGCCCGACGCGCAACCCGCACGGGCTCGATCACACGCCGGGTGGGTCGTCGAGCGGGTCGGCGGCGGCCGTCGCCGCGGGCATGGTGCCCGTCGCGCTCGGGACGCAGACGGCGGGCTCGGTCGTGCGGCCGGCGACGTTCTGCGGCGTCGCGGGCTACGCGGCGACCCACGGCGAGCTGCCGATGCGCGGCGTGCAGCCGCTGGCGCCAGGGCTCGACACGCTGGGCGTCTTCGCGCGCGAGGTCGCCGACCTGGCCCTCGTGCGAGCGGCGCTGCTCGGGGTTGCGGTCGCGCGGCCCGCGGCGCCCGCCGCTCCGCGCGTCGTCCTCTGGGAGGCGCCGGAGCTCGAGCCCCCGATGCGCTCCGCGCTGGCGGGCGCGGCGGCAGCGCTGGTGGGCGCAGGCGCCCAGCTCGAGCGGCCGGATCTCGGCGCGATCGTGGCGGAGCTGACCGGGTTGCACGAGCTCGTCATGCGCTTCGAGGTCGCGCGGACGCTCGTGTGGGAGGACGACCGCCGGGAGCTGCTGAGCGAGCACCTCGTGGGCGAGATCGACGCTGGGCTCGCCCTCGGCGTGGAGGAGGTCCACGCCGCGCGCGAGCGGGTCGTGGAGCTGCGGGCCGCGCTGGACGAGCTGCTCGACGGCGCCGACGCGGTGCTCGCCGCAGGCGCAGCGGGGGCCGCCCCGGCGGGCCTGGGCTCCACGGGCTCACCCGCGCAGTCGCGGCCGTGGCACGTGCTGGGGCTGCCGGTGGTCGCGCTGCCCGCGGGCGTGGACGACGCCGGGATGCCGCTGGGGATCCAGCTCGTGGGGCGGCGGTGGTGCGACGACGCGCTGCTGGCGCTCGGGCTGTGGGCGGAGGCGGTGCTGCCGGCGCCTGTGCGGCCGTGGTGATGCGGGGGCGGTAGCTCCGCTCGGCGCGTAGGTCGGGGCGCACGGCCTGGTCCGACGGCTCACCGAGGGCGGACGGGAGCGAGCGTGAACGATTTGGGTCGTGTGGCGACCCTTTCCGCACACGCTGCCTCACCCGACAACTCGCCGGCCGCCGGCCCCTCCCGTCCGCCCTCGGTGGGCCGTTCGGGCCAGCCACCGCACAACACCGGGCGCACCCAGCGGAGCGCCGTCAGCGCCCGAGCCCCTCCAACACCGCCCGCAACGCCGCCAGGTCCTTTCGGTTCGCCCGCCGCATCGCCGCGGCCATCACCGGCGCGCCGACCTTCGCGAAGCCCGAGGGCTCGCCGCGGTTGCGCAGCGTCATCCGCGTCCCGCCGCCCGGCGCGTCCGCGAACTCGTAGGTCGTCTCCATCGGGAACGGCCCCTCGGCCGTCCGCATGACCAGTCGCTCGCCCGGCACGAGCTCGACGATCTCGTACGTGTAGGCCAGCCGGCGCCCGAGGAACGACGCCACGAACGCCACGCGCGACCCGACCGCGAGCGGCGGCGGCGTCTCCCACGAGACCGCCTTGATGTTCTCGTACCAGGCCGTCGCGTTGTCCGGGTCGCACGCATACCCGGCGACCTCCTCGCGCGGTCGTGCGATCTCGATCCCGGTCTCGACGTCGACCGGCACCCCGCTACTCCGTCCCGAAGATCCGATCCCCCGCGTCGCCGAGCCCAGGCTCGATGAAGCCCCGCTCGTTCAGCCCGCGGTCCAGTGCCGCGACGGTGATCGGGATGTCCGGCTCGATCGAGCGGACCGCCTCGATGCCCTCCGGCGCCGCGAGCAGCGCGACGAGGCGCAGATCCCTCGCGCCGACCTCGCGCAACCGGGTCAGCGCGGCGCTCGCCGAGCCGCCGGTGGCCAGCATCGGGTCGACGACGAACACGACGGAGTCCGCGACGCCCTCCGGCAGCGACTCGTAGTAGCCGTCCGGGCGCAGCGTCTGCTCGTTGCGGCGCATGCCGAGGTGGCCGACGGCGGCGTCCGGCACCAACCGCAGGAACCCCTCGACCATGCCGAGGCCGGCCCGGAGCACGGCGACGACCATGATCGGCCGGTCGACGACCTTGCCCGACGTCGTCTCCAGCGGCGTGAGGACCTCGATGTCGCGCTGCGGGAGGCCGCGCGTGGCCTCGTAGGCGAGCATCGCCGCCGCCTCCGACATCGCCGCCCGGAACTCCGCACGTGGCGTGTCGACGGCGCGCAGGACCGTCATCGCCTCGGCGAGCACGGGGTGGTCGACGACATGGACTCCCTGCACGTGCGGGGCACCCTACAGTCCGCACCGATGGACGCCAGGCGCAATGTCGAGCTCAAGGCGCGCGATCCGGACCCCGACGCGACGCTGAGCGCCGCCATCGCCCACGGCGCGACCGACGAGGGGACGCTGCACCAGCGCGACGTCTACTTCGGCGCGCGCGACGGCCGCCTCAAGCTCAGGGTCGAGGACGCGCGGCGCCCAGCTCGTCGGCTACGAGCGCGCCGACGCCGCCACCGCGCGCCTGTCCGCCTACCACCTCGCCGACGTCCCCGACCCCGAGGCGACGATCGCCGCGCTGGGCGCGACGCTCGGGATCACGGTCGAGGTCGTCAAGCGGCGGCGCCTGCTGCTCTGGCGCGACGTGCGCATCCACCTCGACGACGTCGACGGGCTCGGCCACTGGGTCGAGCTCGAGGCCGTCGCGCCGCCGGACTCCGACCTGAGCGCGGAGCACGCGAAGGTCGCCGAGCTGCGCGAGGTCCTCGGCATCACCGACGACCGGATCGTCGCCACGGGCTACGCGGCGATGCTCCTCGCGCAGGGCGCCGCGACCGACCGGCTCGTCGACCTCGCTCGCGGCGCGATGGCCCGCGCCTACGCGCCGTACTCGGACTTCGCCGTCGGCGTCGCCCTGCGCGACGAGGCCGGCGGCCTGCACGCCGGCGCGAACGTCGAGAACGCCTCCTACCCCCAGGGCCAGTGCGCGGAGACGTCCGCGATCGGCGCGCTCGTCGCGGGCGGCGGCCACCGGATCGCGGAGGTCGTCGTCATGGCCGACACCGAGCTCATCACGCCCTGCGGCGGCTGCCGCCAGCGCCTGCGCGAGCTCGGCGACCCCGACACGCCCGTCCACCTCGCCGGCCCGGAGGGGATCAGGAGGACGCTGACGCTCGGCGATCTCCTGCCGCACTCCTTCACGAAGGACGACCTGTGACCGACGCCGCCGACCTCGTCCGCGAACGCCTCCCCGCCGGTGCGCCCACGCCGCGCGCCGCCCTCGTCCTGGGCTCGGGCCTCGGTGCCGTCGCCGACGAGGTGCAGGACGCCGTCGCCATCCCGTACGCCGAGCTCCCGGGCTTCCCCGTCGGGAGCGTCGCCGGGCACGCCGGGCGCCTCGTCGTGGGCACGCTCTCGGGCGTCCCGGTCGCGGTGCTGCAGGGCCGCGCGCACCTCTACGAGGGGGTCGATCCCGCGGCGATCGCGGTGCCGGTGCGCACCGTCCGCGCGCTGGGCGCCGAGCTCATCCTCCTCACGAACGCCGCCGGCTCCCTGCGCGCGGAGGTCGGCCCAGGTCGGCTCATGGCGCTCACCGACCACATCAACATGACCGGCCGCAACCCGCTCGTCGGGCCCGAGTTCGTCGGCATGGGGAGGGCGTACGACCCCGAGCTGCTCGACCGCCTGCGCGCCGCGGCGGCGAAGGCCTCCGTCGACCTCTCGGAGGGCGTCTACGTCGCGGTCCCGGGGCCGAGCTTCGAGACGGCCGCGGAGATCCGGGCGTTCCGCATCCTCGGCGCCGACGCCGTGGGCATGTCGACCGTGCTCGAGACCATCGCCGCGCGCCACTGCGGCCTGCGGGTCGCGGCGGTCTCGGCGATCACCAACCTCGCGGAGGGCATGAGCGCCGAGGTGCTCAGCCACGAGGGCACGCTCCACGCGGCCGGCCAGGCCGCGAGCGACCTCGCCCGCGTGCTTCGACACTTCGTGGAGGACCTCGCATGATCGATCCCGTCGCCGTCATCGACCTCACGACGCTGGAGGACGACGACACGCCCGCCAGGGTCCGCGCGCTGTGCGAGAAGGCGCAGACGCCCCGCGGGCCGGTCGCGGCGGTCTGCATCCTGCCCCGTCTCGCCGCCGTCGCCGTCGAGGCCCTGCAGGGCTCGCCGGTGAAGGTCGCGACGGTCGCGAACTTCCCCGACGGCGCCTACGACCCGGACGGGGCGGCCGCCACGGCCGCGCAGGCCGTCGCCGACGGCGTGGACGAGGTCGACGTCGTCGCGCCGTGGCGATCGGTCCTCCAAGGCGACGACGAGTCGCTCGCACGGCTCGTGGCCATGACCTCCGACGCGTGCGGCGACCGCACGCTGAAGGTCATCCTGGAGACCGGCTCGATCCCCGATCCGCTCACGATCCGTGCGATGGCCGACGCCGCGCTCGACGCGGGCGCGTTCTTCCTGAAGACGTCCACGGGCAAGTTCGGCCCTGGCGCGGACCTCGGCTCGGCGCGCGTGCTCCTGGAGGCGGTGCGCGACAACGGCTCGGGCGGCGTGAAGGTCTCCGGCGGCGTGCGGACGGCCGAGCAGGCCGACGACTACCTGCGCCTGACGAGCGCGATCCTCGGCGAGGAGGCCGTGACGCCGGAGCGGTTCCGGATCGGCGCCAGCTCGCTGCTCGACGCCCTGCTGCGCGACGATGAACGCGAAGGAGCTGATCCGCGCCAAGCGCGACGGCGCCTCGCTGGACCCCGAGGACCTGCGGGCCATCGCACGGGGCATCGCCGACGGCGGGTTCAGCGACGCACAGGTCGCCGCGTTCGCGATGGCGGTCTTCTTCCGCGGGCTGGACGCGACGGAGCTGCCCGCCTTCACGCTCGGGATGCGCGACAGCGGCACGGTCCTGGACTGGTCCGGCCTGGACCGCCCGGTCCTCGACAAGCACTCCACCGGCGGCGTGGGCGACAAGGTCTCGCTGCTGCTCGCTCCGATCATCGCCGCGTGCGGCGGGGCGGTCCCGATGCTCTCCGGGCGGGGCCTGGGCCACACGGGCGGCACGCTCGACAAGCTCGAGGCGATCCCCGGCTACGACACCGCGCCCGACAACGCCCGCCTGCGCGCCGTCGTCGAGGAGACGGGCTGCGCGATCGTCGGCCAGACCGACGACCTCGCGCCGGCCGACCGCCGGCTGTACGCGACGCGCGACGCGACCGGCAGCGTCGAGTCGATCCCGCTCATCGTCTCCTCGATCCTCTCGAAGAAGCTCGCGGCGGGGCTCGGCTCGCTCGTCCTCGACGTCAAGCACGGCTCCGGTGCGTTCATGGCCGAGCTGGACGACGCGCGCGACCTCGCTCGGGCGCTCGTCGACGTCGCGGTCGCCGCGGGCCTGCCCACGGTCGCCCTGCTCACCGACATGGACAGCGCGCTCGGCGTCGCCGCCGGCAACGCGCTGGAGGTGCGCGAGTGCATCGACGTCCTCACGGGGCACGGCGACCCGGACGAGCGGCTCGTCGAGGTGACCCTCGCGCTCTGCGACGTCCTGCTCGAGCTGGGCGGCCTGGACGCCGACCCCGCCGAGGCGCTGCACAGCGGCGCCGCGGCCGAGCGCTTCGCCGCGATGGTGGCCGGGCTCGGAGGACCCGCCGACCTGCTCGAGCGCCCGGACGCGCACCTCCCCGTCGCGCCGGTGACGCTCGCGGTCGAGCCCCGACGTGTCGGCTTCGTGACGTCGCACGCGACGCGCGACCTCGGTCTGATCGTCCTCGCCCTCGGCGGCGGCCGCCACCGCGAGGGGCATCCCATCGATCACGGCGTCGGCCTCGACGAGATCGCCGGGCTCGGGGAGGAGGTCGGCCCCGGCGGGCGCCCGCTGGCGGTCGTCCACGCGCGGGATGCGACATCCGCCGAGGAGGCGGCCGAAGCGGTGCGCGAGGCGATCGCGGTCGGCGATGATGCCCCCGCAACGACGCCGATCGTCACGGAGGACATCCGATGACCGTTGCCACGATCCCCAAGGCCGAACTGCACGTCCACCTCGAGGGCACGGCGGACCCGGCCCTCATCGGCCGCATCGCGCGGCGCAACTTCATGGAGCTCCCGGAGGGGATGCTCGCCAACGAGCACGAGTTCGACTGGTCGGACTTCCTGCACTTCCTCCAGACCTACGACCTCGCGGCGAGCGTCATCCGCACGCCCGAGGACTACCGCGACGTCACGTTCGAGTACCTCGCCGGCTGCGCCCAGGAGGGCGCGGTCTACGTGGAGCTCATCGCCTCGCCCGACCACGCGAACGCCGTCGGCCTCTCCGACGAGGAGCACTTCGACGCGATCGCGCAGGGCATCGACGACGCCCGCGAGCGCTTCGGCATCGAGGCGCGGATCATCGCCACGTGCCTGCGCAACCGCGGCGTCGAGGGCGCCGAGGAGGTCGCGCGGCGCGTCGTGACGAACCGCCACCCGTACGTCGTCGGCTTCAACATGGCCGGCGACGAGGCGGGCTTCCCGCCCGAGCCGTTCGCGCGCGCCTTCGCGATCGCCGCCGACGGCGGCCTGGGCTGCACGGTGCACGCGGGCGAGCACGCCGGTCCCGAGTCCGTCCGCGGCGCGATGGACCTGCCGGGCATCACCCGGATCTCGCACGGCGTCCGTGCGATCGAGGACCCGTCGCTCGTGGCGGAGCTCGCGGAGCGAGGGCTCGTCCTGGAGGTCTGCCCCGGCTCGAACGTGGCGCTCGGCGTCTACCCGTCGTTCGAGGAGCATCCACTACCTGCGCTTCATGCAGCGGGTGTCCGCGTCACCCTAGGCTCCGACGACCCACCGTACTTCGCGACCTCGCATCGGCCGCGAGTACGACATCGCCGGTGCGCGCATGGGCTTCGGCGATGGGGAGCTGGTGGACATGACCCGGACGGCGCTCGATGCGGCGTTCGCCGACGACGCGCTCAAGGCGGACCTCCTGGCTCGCCTGTAGATTGCCTCGACGGCAAGGGTCGGCCATTCAGTCCAGAACGTGTTTCGGCAGCACTGGGAGGTGCGGCGGTGTTCAGGAAAGGGATGTCGAGGTCGATCCTCGCGATCGGCCTTGCAGGACTCGTATTGACGGCAGCAGCATGCGGTGACGACGACTCCTCGTCGGATTCGGCGGCCGGCGGCAGCGGCTCGACGACGTCGACGGAGGCGCCGGCGGGCAAGAAGATCCGCGTCGGCCTCGTCACGGACATCGGCGGTCTGAACGACCGCTCGTTCAACGCCCTGGCGAACAAGGGGCTCAACGACGCCAAGTCGCAGCTCGGGGCCGAAGGTCGCGTCATCACGTCGGATTCGAACTCCGACTACGTGCCGAACCTCTCGACGCTCGCGCAGCAGAAGTACGACCTCGTGATCGGCGTCGGCTTCCTCATGGCCGAGGCGGTGAACACCGTGGCCAAGAAGTTCCCGGACACGAAGTTCGCGGTGATCGACGTGTCGCAGGCGTCGCTGAAGGACAAGCCCACGAACGTCGAGGGCCTCCTCTTCGCCGAGCAGCAGGCGGGCTACCTCGCCGGCTACCTGGCGGGCGACTACGCCAAGGAGAACAACATCGACACGATCTCCAGCGTCGGTGGCCAGAAGATCCCGCCGGTCGACCACTACATCGCCGGCTACCAGGCCGGCGCCAAGGCGGCGAACCCGGAGATCAAGACGCTCAACGCCTACTCCCAGGACTTCGTCGACCAGGCGAAGTGCAAGGAGATCGCCCTCGATCAGATCGAGCGCGGGGCGGGCGTCGTGTTCCAGGTCGCCGGCCAGTGCGGCCTCGGCGCGCTCGACGCGGCCAAGCAGGAGGGCAAGCAGGGCATCGGCGTCGACGCCGACCAGGCGTACCTCGGCGAGCACGTGCTGACGAGCGCCACGAAGAAGGTCGACGTGGCGGTGCTCGACACGGTCAAGTCGGTCCAGGACGACAAGTTCGACGCCGGCAGCGACCAGCTGTTCGAGCTGAAGAACGACGGCGTCGGGATCGGCAAGATCAGCGCCGCGGGCTCCGAGCTGGAGAGCAAGCTCGACCCGATCAAGCAGCAGATCATCGACGGCGAGATCGACGTGCCCGACACCGTGAAGTAGGGGTGTGGTGACGCGCGGAATCGCGGCCGCAGGATGCCGCGGAGCTCGCCCTCGAGCTCCGCGGCATCACCAAGCGGTTCGGGACCCTGACGGCCAACGACGCGATCGACCTGACGCTCCGGCGCGGGGAGGTGCACGCGCTGCTCGGTGAGAACGGCGCGGGCAAGTCGACGTTGATGAACGTCGTCTACGGGATGCTGACCCCGGACGAGGGCGAGATCCGCGTCGACGGCGAGCTGGTCACGATCGGCTCGCCGCGCGACGCGATGGCCCACGGGATCGGCATGGTGTTCCAGCACTTCATGCTCATCCCGGTGATGACCGTCGCCGAGAACCTGGTCCTCGGCGACGAGCCGCGCAGCAGCGGGTTCCTCGACGTCAAGGCCGCGCGGCGGCGGACCCAGGAGCTCTCCGAGCGCTACGGGTTGAAGGTCGACCCGGACGCCCGCGTCGAGGACATCTCCGTCGGGCATGCAGCAGCGCGTCGAGATCCTCCGGGCGCTGGACCGCGGCGCGCGGGTGCTCGTGCTCGACGAGCCGACGGCCGTGCTGACCGCGCAGGAGACGGGCGAGCTCATGAGCGTCCTCGCGGAGCTGAAGGCGGGCGGCACGTCCATCGTCTTCATCTCCCACAAGCTGCCCGAGGTGCTGAAGGTCGCCGACCGCGTCACGGTGCTGCGCCGCGGCAAGAGCGTCGGGACGATCGACACCGCCGGCGCCGACGAGCCGATGCTCGCGCGCATGATGGTCGGGCGCGACGTCGTCCTGCGCGTCGAGAAGGAGGAGTGCAAGCCCGGCGACGTGGCGCTCGAGGTCTCCGACCTGCACGTGCTCGACGACCGCGACCTGCCCGCCGTCGACGGCGTCACGCTGCAGGTGCGCGCCGGCGAGATCGTCGCCCTCGCGGGCATCGACGGCAACGGGCAGAGCGAGCTCGTCGAGGCCGTGACCGGCCTGCGGCACATCGCATCCGGCCAGGTCCGCGTCTGCGGCCAGGCCATCACCGGCGCCGACCCGCGCCACGCGCGCCGGGCGGGCGTCGGGCACATCGCGGAGGACCGCCAGCGGCGGGGCCTCGTGCTCGACTTCGACCTCACGGAGAACCTCGCGCTGCGCGACTACCGGACGGGCTCGCGGTGGGGCCTGCTGTCGCTGCGCCGGATGCTCGAGTCCGCCAAGCGGCTCATCGCCGAGTTCGACGTCCGCGGGGGGACGCCGAGCACGCTCGCGCGCTCGCTCTCGGGCGGCAATCAGCAGAAGGTCGTCATCGCCCGCGAGATCTCCGGCAATCCCGAGGCGCTCGTCGCCGCCCAGCCGACGCGCGGCCTGGACGTCGGCGCGATCGAGTTCGTGCACCGCCGCCTGCTCGCCGAGCGCGACGCCGGCAAGGCGATCCTGCTCGTCTCGCTCGAGCTCGAGGAGGTCCGCAACCTCGCCGACCGCATCCTCGTGATCTACGCCGGCAGGATCGTCGGGGAGCTGCCGCCGAGCGCATCCGACGAGGAGCTCGGGCTGCTCATGACCGGCGGCACCGCCGCCCCGGCCGCCTGATGTCGACCGTCGTCGTCCCGCCGCCCGAGCCGGCCGAGCCGCCGCCGGGTGCCGGCGGCATGGGCACCCGCTTCGCCGACCACCTGCGCGCGGGCGGCTGGTTCACGTCGATCCTGACGACGATCGTGGCGTTCTTCCTCGGCGGCCTCGTCGTGTTCGTCACGGGCCGCGACCCGCTGTCGACCTACAACGCGATCTGGCAGGGCACGGGCCTGGAGTGGATCTTCCCGTGGGTCACGGGCGCCGACCGGGCGATCGCGGCGGTGAACCTGCAGCAGACGCTGCTGCTGACCACCCCGCTGATCCTCACGGGTCTCGCCGTCGCGCTGGCCTTCCGCGCCGGCCTGTTCAACATCGGCGGGCAGGGCCAGTACATCGCCGGCACGGTCGGCGCGGTCTGGGTCGGCTCCTCGTTCGAGGGCATGCCGCACGTCCTGCACGTCATCCTCGCGATCCTCGCCGCGCTCGCGGGCGGCGCGCTCTGGGGTGGGATCGCCGGGCGTCCTGCGCGCGACGACGGGCGCGAACGAGGTGATCACGACGATCATGCTCAACTGGACCGCGCTCTGGGTGGGCGTCTACCTCTTCAGCCTGGGCGGGCCACTGCAGAACGACGCGCAGCCCGACGTCCCGGTCTCCAACGACGTCGTGCCCGGAGCACGCCTGCACGTCTTCTGGGGCGACCCCGAGCTGCAGGGCCTGCACATCGGCCTCTTCATCGCGCTCGCCGCGGCGGTCTTCTTCGGCGTCTTCATCCGGCGATCCGACGCGTGGCTACGAGGCGCGCGCCGTCGGCCTCAACCCGGAGGCGGCGCGCTACGGCGGCATCCGCGTCGGGCCGACGTACATCTGGGTCATGGCGCTCTGCGGGCTGTTCGCCGGCATGGCGGGCGCGATGGACGTCCTCGGCTGGCAGTTCCGCGTCGCGACGAACGACATCCAGGTCGGCTCGCTGGGCTTCATCGGGATCGCGGTGGCGCTGCTCGGGCGCAACACGGCGGTCGGCACGTGCGCCGCGGCGCTCCTGTTCGGCGCGCTGCTGCAGGGCACGTCGACGCGCAACCTCGACCCGGCGGTCTTCGACCCGTCCCTGGCGCAGAACCTGACGTACATCATCCAGGGCCTCGTCATCCTGCTCATCACCGCGAACGCGGTGATCATCTGGCTCGTGCGCCGCCGGAGACCGTCGGAGGCACCGGCGGAGGCGAGCACATGACCGCGATCGCCGCCCCGCTCGTGACGGACCAGGAGCGCAAGGGCCGCTACCTCGGCTGGGCGGGCGTCGTCATCGCGATCATCGCCGCCCTGCTCGACGCTCCCGCCGTTCGAGGTCCGGACCGTCCTGCCGTCCGCGGTCCTCGTCGCAGCATCGCTCGCGTGCGGTCTCGCGGCGGTGCGCAGCGGCGTGAAGCGCGTCGGATGGGGCGCCGTCGTCGCGTCGGTCGTGTGCCTCGTCCTCGCGATCCTCGCGACGCGGGCGCGAGGTCGACTCGCTCGAGGTCGTGGTGACGTGGAGCGCGCTGCTCGCTGCGACCCTGCGCTTCGCGACGCCGCTGCTCTTCGCCGGTCTGGGCGGCCTCGTGTCCGAGCGCGCCGGGGTCGTGAACATCGGCCTCGAGGGCATGATGCTCATGGGCGCGTTCTTCGCCGCCTGGGGTGCCGACGTCACCGGCTCGTGGCTGCTCGGCACGCTCATCGGGATGCTCTCCGGGATGGCGCTGGCCGCGATCCACGCGTTCTTCTGCATCAACCTCCGCGCGGACCAGATCGTGGCCGGCTTCGCGCTGAACTTCGTCGCGCTCGGCCTCACCGGCTACCTCTACATCGACATCTACGGCGATCAGGGCACGCCCGACGACCTGCCCGCGGTCCCGAACGTCAACCTGCCGACCGACGACCTCGGGTTCATCGGCAAGGCGATCTCCAACCAGAACCTGCTCGTCTGGGGCGCGCTCGCGGCGCTCGTGATCGTCTGGCTCGTGGTGTTCCGGACGCGGGGCGGCCTGCGGCTGCGGTCCGTCGGCGAGAACCCGCGTGCGGCCGAGACCGTCGGGATCAACGTCCTGCGGACGCGGTGGGTCGCGGTGCTCGTCTCCGGCGGGCTCGCGGCGCTCGGCGGCGCGTTCCTGTCCATCGGCTTCGTCCACTCGTTCACGCAGAACATGACCGCCGGCAAGGGCTACATCGCGCTCGCCGCCATGATCTTCGGACGCTGGAGGCCGCTCGGCCTGTTCCTCGCGACGCTGCTGTTCGGCTTCGGCAGTGCGCTCGCCCAGCGGTTGCCGGAGTTCTCGCCATCCGCCGCGACGCTCTTCCAGGCGCTGCCGTACGTGCTGACGCTCGTGGCGGTCGCCGGGCTGGTCGGACGGTCGGTGCCACCTGCCGCGGACGGAATCCCGTACAAGCGCGAAGGTGGCTGAACGCTTCGCGTTCAGCTTGGCACGGGCTTCGCCCGTGCCGGTGCCCGTGATCGCCGGTCTGGCCGGCGCCGCGTTCTCGGGGCTGCCGTCGACGGTCGTCACGCTCCTGCGCGGCGAGGACCTGCTGGACGGCGCGCGAGCCGCGGGTGCGATCGTCCTGCCGGGCGAGGAGCGCACCCCGGTCCTCCTCGCCGTCGCCACGCCGGTGCACCTCGCGCTGTCGCTCGGCTGGGCGGCCGTGCTCGCCCGGACGTTGCCGCGGGGCCGGGAGCCGCTCTGGGGCGCCGTGGCCGGCCTCGGCATCGCCGCGCTGGACCTCGGCGTGATCGGGCGGCGCATCCCGGCGATCCGCGGGCTGCCGCAGGGGCGCCAGTGGGCGGACCACGTGGCCTACGGGCTGACCGTCGGCCTCGTGCTCAGGACGCGCCGAGCGCCCGCAGACCCGCCGCGGTAGCGGCGGCCACGATCACGACGACGATGAACGGCGCCCGCAGCAGCAGCGCCACGAACGCGGCCAGGAGCCCGCCGACGCGGGCGTCGAGCACGAGGTGCTCGCCGGTCGTGAACGTCTGCACGACGACGAGCGCGGCGAGCAGCGTGGGCGGCAGCAGGTCGGTGATGCGCGCGATGCGCGGGCGCGCCAGCCACTCCGCGGGCACGAGGTAGCCGGCGAACTTCAGCGCGAACGCGATCCCGGACGCCAGCAGGACGGTGCCCCACGCGCTCATCCCCGTGCCAGCCCCGCGACGACGGCGACCACGGCGGCGGCCACGACCGGGATCCCGGCCGGGACGACCGGCACCAGCACGGCGGCGACCACCGCCGCGCCGACGGCCACCGCCACCGGCTCCCGCGAGCTGAGCCGCGGCCAGAGGAGGCCGAGGAAGGCGCCCGCGGCCGCGGCGTCCAGGCCGTACTGCTTCGGGTCGCCCAGCGCGTCGCCCGCGAGCGCGCCGATGAACGTCGTGAGGTTCCAGCCCACGAAGATCACGGCGCCCGTGATCCAGAAGCCGCGGCGCTGCTGGGCCGGCTCGTCCTGCGTGACCGACACCGCCGTCGACTCGTCGATCGTCAGCTGGGCCGCGGCGACGCGGCGCAGCCCGCGCACCTGCAGGATCGGCTTGAGCTGCAGCCCGTAGAGCCCGTTGCGGATCCCGAGCAGCGACGAGGCGGTGATCGCCGACGCGGCGCTCCCGCCGCCTCCGATGATCCCGACGAGGGCGAACTGCGAGCCGCCCGTGAAGAGCAGCAGCGACGTCACGCACGTCTGCGCGACGGTGAGCCCGGCGGCCACCCCGAGCGCCCCGAGACTCACCCCGTACAGGCTCGCGGCGAGGCCCACCGAGAGCGCTCGGCGGACGACCACCCCGCTCAGTGGTCCTGCTCCGTCATCGCCCGAGCGTACGGCCCTCCATGACGTCCTTGAGGTTCGCGCAGTGCTGGGCGAACTGCCGCTTGATGCCGATCCGCAGCAGCGGCTGCGCGATGCGCATGAGCCCCGTCGGCTCGCCGTGGGCGGTGAACGCCATCCGCGTCCCGGATCCCGTCGGTTCGAGCTCGATGCGGCCGTGGATCGGCAGCGGGCCCTCGATCATCCGCAGCGCGAAGGTGCGGTCGGGCTCGAGCTCGGACACCTCGACGAGGGACGGCAGCTCCTTGCCGCCGGGCCCGCGGTGCACCTCGCGCAGGCGCGTGCCGACCCGGACCGGGCCGTCGCCCTCCTGCGTGACCGAGACGGTGTTCGTCTGCCAGGTCGGGAGCTTCTCGGGGTCGGTGACGTAGGCGAAGACGTCGCCGACGGGGCGGTCGATGTCGGTGTTGATCGTGAAGCGGATCACGGATGCTGCCTCTCCGTGGCGATCGCTCGCCACCAGGTGTCGAAGGCGTGCCTGCGCCACGCGGGGCCGGTGTCGTCCCCGGCGAAGACGCGGGCGAGGATGGGCCCGGCGAGCGCGTCGAGCGCCCACTGGGCATCGAGGTCGCTGCGGATGTCGCCGCGGGCCTGCCCGCGCTCGATGAGCGACAGGACGGCTGCGCGGCGCGGCAGCAGGATCACGGTGCGGAACGCCTCGATGAGCTCCGGATGGCGCTCCTGCTCCGCGATGAGGCCGCCGATGAGGCGCAGGTAGGACGGGCCGTCGCGCGGCATCCCGTGGAACGCCTGCCACAGCTCGGCCCGGGTGTCGTCCAGGTCCTGCGCCTCGAGCACGGGGAGCTGGCGCGAGATCACGTCGGCCACGAGGGCCGCCTTGTCGCGGAACCGGCGGTAGATCGCCGGCTTGCCGACACCGGCCTCGGCGGCGACCGCGTCCATGGTCGTCGCCGCGAACCCGCGCTGGGCGAGGAGCCGCAGCGTCGCTCCGGCGATCGCATCGCCGACGTTCGGGATCCAGTGGGCGCGGCACCGCTATTACGTTACAGCATCGTCACGTTATGACAGCGTCATCGTCGTGCAGCACTTCGGCCGCCGGACGTAGCGAAGCGACCTCACATCGCAGGCGCCCGCGGCGTTTGCTCCTCATGACGACCACCACCACCGCGCTCGCGGACCGCGTCGACGCCCTCGACTGGGACGCGCTCGGCGCGACGCTCGACGACCGCGGCTTCGCCATCACCGAGCCCCTCCTGCACCCGGACGAGTGCGACGACCTCGCGGCGCTGTTCGACGACGGGCGGTTCCGCTCGACGATCGACATGGCCCGTCATCGCTTCGGCGACGGCCGCTACCGCTACTTCGACCATCCGCTGCCCGCGCCGATCGAGGAGCTGCGCGGCGCGCTCTACCGCCGCCTCGCGCCCGTCGCGAACCGCTGGTCGACCTTGCTGAGCGGGGACAACCCGACCTTCCCCGCCGAGCACGAGGAGCTCCTCGCACGCTGCCGCGCCGCCGGCCAGGAGCGCCCGACGCCGCTCATCCTGCGCTACGGCCCGGGCGACTGGAACGCGCTGCACCAGGACCTCTACGGCGACGTCTTCTTCCCGTTCCAGGCCCTCACGGTCCTGACCGACGAGCACGAGGGCGGCGAGTTCGTCCTCCTCGAGCAGCGCCCGCGCGCGCAGAGCCGCGCGCACGTCCTGCGGCCGCCCCGCGGCGCGTTCGTGCTGTTCCCGACCCGTGAGCGGCCGAACGCCGGGCGCAACGGCCACCACCGCGTCGGCATGCGCCACGGCGTGAGCACGGTCACGTCCGGGAGCCGTACCGCCCTCGGGATCATCTTCCACGACGCCGCGTAGGCTCCCGGCACCGGATCGACGACGAGGGGGAGCGCATGAGGGCAGCGGTGACGCGGGAGCCGAACGTCATGGAGATGGCGGACGTCCCGGACGCCCCCGACCCCGGTCCCGGCCAGGCGCGCGTGCGGATCGAGGCCGTCGGGCTGTGCGGGTCGGACTACCACCTGTTCACCGGTGAGATCGGCTCCACGACCGTGCACGGCCCCCAGTTCCCGAAGATCCAGGGTCACGAGGTGTCCGCGGTCGTCGAGCAGCTCGGGCCCGACGCCCCGTCCCATCTCGAGGAGGGGCAGCGCGTCGCCCTGTGGCCGCTGCGCGGCTGCGGCGAGTGCTACGCCTGCTCGGTCGGCCGCGCGAACACCTGCCCCGCCTTCTGCCTCATCGGCGTCCACATCGACGGTGCGCTCGCCGAGCGGCTCACGCTGCCCGTCGAGCAGCTGTTCCCCGTCGGCGACATCGACGATCCAGGGATCGTCGCGTTCGTCGAGCCGATCTCGATCGCCGTGCACGCCGTGAACCGCACGCGCGTCGCCGAGGGCGAGCACGTCGTCGTGCTCGGCGCGGGCCCGATCGGCCAGGCGCTGAGCATCGCGGCGCGCGAGCGCGGCGCGAAGGTCCTGCTCGTCGACCTCGTCGCGAGCCGCCTGGAGCTCGGGCGCCTGACGGGCGCCGACGTCCTGGACGCGAGCAGCGGTGACGACGTCGTCGCCGAGGGCCGCGCGTGGTCGGGCGGCGAGGGACCGCAGGTCGTCTTCGACGCCGTCGGTCACCCCGCGGTGGTCCAGCAGGCCGTCGAGCTCGTCGTCGCGGCGGGCCGGGTCGGCATGGTCGGCCTGTCCGACCGCGACGTGGAGCTGCCGATGGGGACGATGGTGGCCAAGGAGCTCGATCTCCTGGGCACGTCCGTCTGCAGCGCGGACGCGTTCGCCGAGGCGGCCGACATCGCGGTCCGCAACGCGGACGTGATCTCGAAGCTCATCTCGCGGCGGTTCCCGCTCGAGCAGGCGCCCGAGGCGATCGCGTGGGCGATGGCCAACCCGCAGGAGGCGCTCAAGGTCGTCGTGGAGGCGTAGGCTGCCGGGAGGAGAGCCGCTGCACGTGGGCGTCGTCGTCGACACAGAGGTCGTGCCACCCGGGGAGCGCTTCGGCCTGTGGGCCGAGGAGTCCGCGCGGGTGTTCGAGCCCATGCACGTCACCTGCACCCGCCGGGACGACTTCCGCGGGCGCGCGACCGCGCACGAGCTCGGGCCCCTCACGATCTTCCGCGTGACGGCGGACGCGTCGGCGATCCACCGGACGCCGGCGCTCATCGCCGCGAGCGACCCCCAGTGGCTGCAGGTCAGCCTCCAGCTGCACGGCCGGTGTCGCGTCGAGCAGGGCGGCCGATCCGTCGTCGTGGGGCCGGGCGAGCTCGTGACCTGGGAGTCCTCCAAGCCGTACACGGTCGAGGCGCTCGAGCCGTTCGAGCTGCTCAACGTCTACTGCCCGGAGCATCTGCTGCGCCCGCACACGGACGCCCTGTACGGCCTGACGGCGACGCCCCTGCCGTTCGGCAGCGTCGTGCGCGGGCTGCTGACCGAGGTCGCGCGTGGCCTGGACGACGCGTCGCTCGGCGCGGGCGACGTGGCGGTGGCGGAGGCGCTGCTGGCGCTCGTCCGCGGCCTGCACACCGGCGGCGTCGGCGCGGAGGCGTCGCCCGCCGTGCTCCTGCGCGGGCAGATCCGCGCGTACATCGCCGCGCGCGCCGGGGACCGCGACCTCGCCCCCGAGGCCGTCGCCCGGGCGCACCACATCTCGCGCAGCTACCTCGACCGCCTCTTCGAGGACGAGCCACGCACCGTGACCGAGACGATCCGCGACGCCCGCCTCGAGCGCTGTCGGCGCGATCTCGCCGATCCCCGCCTGGCCGACCGGACCATCCTCGACATCGCCCTGTCCTGGGGCTTCACGAGCGCCGCGCACTTCAGCCGGGCCTTCCGGGCGCACTACGGGATGTCGCCGAGCGACGCCCGTGGTGGCACCGTCAAGGCCGAGTGAGGGGACAGGCAAGCCGGGCCGTCACGCCCGGGCGTAGATTGCGCGGATGAGCACGACTGACTGCCCGGTCACCGGGCTCGGCGGCGAGTTCGACCCGTTCGCGGGCGACTCCTCCGCGTGGTACTCGTTCATGCTGCGTGCGCGCACGGAGGAGCCGGTCTTCTACAGCCCGGTCCTCGACTACTGGGTCGTGACGCGGTGGGACGACGTCATGGCGGTGCTGCACGACTCCGAGACGTACTCCTCGGCGAACACCCTCGTCCAGATCAAGCCGCCGTGCCCCGCTGCGCTGCAGGTCATGGGCGAGTACGGCATCAACCCGGGGCCGTCGCTCGTCGACCTCGACCCGCCCGAGCACGCGCGTCACCGGCAGGTCTTCCGCCGCTCCTTCACGCCCGAGCGCGTCGCCGCGCTCGAGCCGCGCAGCCGCGAGCTCATCGACGAGGCGATCGACCGGGTCATCGACCGCGGCGAGGCCGACGTCGTCACCGACCTCGTCTGGGACGCCCCGGCGAAGATCGCCTTCGCGCTCATGGGCGTGCCGGAGTACGAGGTCGACAAGATCAAGACCGGCACCGCGCGGCTCGCGACGATGGGCTGGGGCGTGCCCTCCGACGAGGAGCAGGTCGAGCTCGCCACCGCGATCGGCGAGTACTGGCGGTTCGCGCAGGAGCAGGTCGACCGCCTCATCGACGAGCCGGGCGAGAACCTCATGGGCGACCTCGTCCGGGCCTGGCAGGAGCCGGGCAACGAGGAGATGTTCAGCCGCGACCAGCTCTGCTGGATCTTCCTCAACACGCTCTTCGCCGGGCACGAGACGACGTCGAACGCCACGGCGGCCGGCATCCGCGCGCTCCTCACCCACCGCGACCAGTGGGAGGCGATCTGCGAGGACCCGTCGCTCATCCCCAACGCCGTCGAGGAGATCCTGCGGTTCGACTCCTCGGTGCCGACCTGGCGGCGGGTCACCACGAAGGCCGTGACGCTGGGCGGCGTCGAGCTGGAGGAGGGCGCGAAGCTGCTCATCGGGCTCGGCTCGGCCAACCACGACTCGAGCCACTTCCCCGACGGCGAGCGCTTCGACGTCCGGCGCGAGAACGCCAAGGACCAGATCTCGTTCTCCTGGGGACGGCACACGTGCCTGGGCGCGCGGCTGGCCCGCATGGAGATGCGCGTGTTCCTCGAGCAGATCACGAAGCGGCTCCCGAACCTCGAGCTCGTGCCGGACCAGGAGTGGAGCTACTCGCCCAACACGTCGCACCGCGGCCCCGAGCAGGTGCTCGTCACCTGGTCGGCAGAGGTCGCGTAGGACCTCACGTCCAGGACATCGCGGAGCGCCGGGTCCAGTACTCGCCCGGATCCTCGCGCAGCGCGTCGAGCCGGGGATCCGGCCCGGCGTCGCGTCCCGCGAGGTTCGACGCCAGCATCGGCACCGTCGACGCGCCGCTCAGCACGACGGTCGACCAGGGCTGCGCGAGCGCCGCGGCGAGCGCCACCGCATCGCACGTCGTCCCCTGCTCGCGTGCGACCTCGCGCAGGAGCGGGTCGGGGTCGCGGTCGGTGAGCCGGCCGTTCGCGAGCGCCTCCTTGACGATGACCTGCACCCCCGCGTCGTGCGCCTCGCCGAGCGCGGCCTCGGCCGAGCGCTCGTGCAGGTTCCACGTGCTCTGGACCGTGTCGAAGCCGCCGACCTCCAGCGCGCGGCGGATCGTGTCCGCCTGGCCGGGCCCGCTCGTCGTGAACCCGATCGCCACGCCCTCGGCCCGCAGCTCCGCCAGCCGGTCGAGCACGGCGCGGTCCTCGAGCACACCGGTCTCCAGCGTCGCGGAGTGGATCTGGTACAGGTCGAGTCGATCGCCGAGCAGCGCGCGGGTCTCGGCGATCTGGCGCTCGAGCGTGGCGATGCCGTGGTCCTTGACCTCCGGCGGGTCGGCGTCGACCTGCCAGTCGGCGGTGTAGGTGTAGCCCCACTTCGAGCCGACGGTGACGTCGGCCGGGGCGGCGGTCGTCGAGCCATGCGGCGAGGAACTCCTCAGCGCGCCCGTACGAGCGCGCGGCGTCCAGGTAGCGCACGCCGCCGGCGTAGGCGGCGTCGAGGACCTCAGCGGTGCGGGCGCGCAGGTCGTCCGGCGTGCGCGCCGGGCCGAGGTCGTCGCCGTGGCCGAGGTTGAGGTAGCCGGGCCGCCCGAGGGCGGCGAGCCCGAGCCCGATCCCCGGCGGCAGCACCCTCATCGGTCTACCTCCGACCGGCGAGGAGCTTGCTCCTCGCCCCCGAAGGCGAAGCCTTCGGCCCTCACGTGACGGCGAGGGAGGCGATCGCGGCGCTGAGGCGCGCGGCGAAGTCGCGCGGCTCCTCCGCGCGATCCGGGTGCAGCGGGCCGCCGAACGTCACCGTGCAGTGCCCGCGCTGGGTGAGGCCGCGGTCCTTGGGCATGAGCAGCGCGGTCCCGCCGACGTGGACGGGGACGACGGGGACGTCGCAGGCGACCGCGAGCCGGGCGACGCCCGCGCGGAAGCCGCCGAGGCCCACCGAGCGCGTGCCCTGGGGGTAGAGGAGGACGTTGGTCCCGTCGCGCAGCAGCGTTGCGGCCTGGGCGAGGCCCCGGCCCTCCGCGCCGCGGTCGAACGCGAACGTCCCGATCCACAGCTCGGTGATCGACGCGATCCGCCCGTGGCGGTAGAAGCGGTCCTCCGCCGCGCCGACGAGGGTCCGCGAGCGCCAGGAGCGGGGCAGCGCGTCGAGGATGAGCGGCGTGTCGAGGTCGGAGGAGTGGTTGGCCGCGATGATCGCCGGCTGGGGCGTGGAGTGCAGATCGCTCGCGCCGCGGACCGTCGGGCGGGCGACGAACCGGGTCGCGGGGAAGAGCACCGTCTTCTGCAGCGCCTCGCGCGCGAGGTTCCCCGCACGGCCGCGCAGCCAGTGCTGGTCGCCCGCGCGATCGAGGGTCTCCCACGCCTCGGCGCCGATGCGCGACGGCTTCCAGCGGGCGGCCACGGGATTATTCGACCTCGGCGTAGAACAGCGGCGGGCAGCCGAAGTGGGTGATCGACGGGTCACGGCCCACCGTGCCCTCCGCCATCTCCAGCGCGTCCTGCATCGTCGAGGCGCGCTTGAAGCCCATCCGCTGGCAGGCCTGCTTGTCGCCACCCACGAAGATGACGTCGCCGACGTGCTCGAGCGCGTGCGCGCCCCAGTACCACATGTAGAACGGGTGGACGCCGTGGTAGGCGTGCGACGTCCGGTACAGGTGGCTGTACCACTCGTCCTCGGCGTAGGCGCGCTCGAAGCGCTGCATCTCCACCGGGTCGGTGGTCTCCGCGAGGACCTCCTCGAAGAAGTCGATGTAGGAGGGGTGGTGGACCGGGTGGAACTCGCGCGCGACCGGGTGCGTGAAGATCAGCACGCCGCCCTCGCGGACGAGCGGGCGCCCCTGGTAGAGGTTGAAGAAGTAGCCGAGCCCGAGGCACATGACGAGCACCGGGTTCAGGGTGGAGTTCACGTTGTAGGGGCCGATGTACGGCAGCCCCGAGGTGACGACGTCCGACTGGCCGACGACGCGGACCGCCTGCTGCTCGGCCACGCGCTGCAGCGTGACCTCGTGGACCGGCTTGGCCGCGCCGGCGGTGACGCTCGTCACGCCGTAGGGCGCGAGCTGGCGCTGGAAGAGCTGGCGGCGGGCCTTCACGGGCATGCGGTCGGTCGCGCGCTTGACGGCGGCGAACGTCGCCTGGTCGCGGCGGCTCCACAGCGACGTGGGCTTGCCCAGGAACGCCATCGGCCCGCCGTACATGCGGTTGTCGGTCGTCGCCTGGACGTGGAACACGGGGACGACCCGCTCGATGATGTCGCCCTGGGCGTTCGACCGGTGGTGCAGCTCGGAGTTCGGCGGGTCCATGAACGACCGCGAGTGCGTCATCGAGTGCGGGTTGTGGTGCGCGCTGATCGAGCTGTACGTCCCGAGGCCGATCGCGGCGGACTTCGGGCCGCCCTGCAGCGGCGCGCTCACGAGGTGCACGTAGACGAGCAGGTCGGACTCGGCGGCGCGCTTGTTGAGCGTCACGGGCGCGCCGTGCGGCCCTTCGCCGATGACGACGTTGCCGTCCGGGTCGTCGGCGTCGTGGTTGTGGAGGCGGTCGGGGTGGAACGCCGCGAAGTTGCGCTCGCCGACGGCGTGGCGCAGCTCTGCAGGCGTCATCCGGCGGTGCAGCGCGAGCGCCGCGATGAGCTGGATGTCCTCGACCCCGGCGCGGTACGCGCGCTCGACGACCTGCTCGATGATCTGGCCGCGGATGTCCGGCGTGCGCATCGGCGGGAGCGGCACGGAGATGTCGTCGAAGGCGATCGTCAGGCGCATGCCCGGGCGCAGGAGCGCGTCGAGCGGGTCGAGGCCGAGCGGGCCGTCGAGGGCCGCGGCGATCGTCCCGGGCACGTCGGCCAGCGCGGGGACCGGCGGCGGCGCGTTGATGACCCGCGAGCCGACCGGGAGGCGCTCGAGCCGGAGCTGCTCACCGGAGTGGAAGAGCGTCGGCGGCGAGTGCTCGGCGATCTCCGTGACGCACGCGTCGCGCTCGAGCGCGGTGCGCCGCGTGGTGCGCTGGATGGTCGTCGGCGTGCCGACGGGGCGTTCGACGAGGGACATCAGGCGGCGTTCCGGAGGTCGAAGACGGTCTTCACGCGGCCGCTCCGCGCGGCGCGCGGGGCGTGCTCGAGCGCGGCCTTGAAGTCGCGCAGATGGAACGCCTTGTCGACGAGGCGGCCGGGACGCAGGCGCCCGGCGAGCTTCAGCGCGGGGCCGAACTCCCCGCCGTAGCCGTAGGCGCCGCGGAGCTGGAGCTCGCGCTGCCACGCGAGTGCGAGGTCGACGGAGACGTGTCCCGGCATGCCGACGAGGGTCACGACCCCGCGCGGCCGGGCGGCCGAGACTGCAGCCTGGAGCGATGCGCTTGAGCCCACGCAATCCAGTACCCCATCGAGTCCGCCGAGCAACAGCTCGCCGCTGATCCGACCCACGAGACGACGCGCGCCGGTGAGCCGCGCGGCCTCCAGGTGCAGCTTGTCCGGCGTGCAGGTGTGATCGGCGCCGAAGCGCATCGCCTCGCTGCGCTGTCCGTCGTACTTGGCGACCGCGAGCACCGTGACGTCGGGCGCGAGCTCGCGCAGCGCGGCGATCGTCAGCAGGCCCATCGTCCCGGCGCCGATGACGGCGACGGTCTGGCCCGCCTCGGGCGCGGCGACGCGCACGCCGTGCAGCGAGCACGCCAGCGGCTCGACGAGCACCGCGTCCTCGTCGGAGAGCTCGTCGGGCACGGTGTGCAGCTGCGCGGTGGGGGCGACGAGCCCCTCGCTCCAGCCGCCGCCGGTGTCGCGGCAGTAGCCGATCTGCAGGCCGGCGGACAGGTGCGTGCGCTCGTCGGCGCGGGCGGCCGCCTCCAGGGCCGGCTCCACGACGACGCGGCGGACCCGGCCAGGACCTGTCCGCACCTCGCCGACGACCTCGTGGCCGGGCACGAACGGGCTCGACGTGAGCGAGGCGAGATACGGCGAGGCGCTGCCGTTCACGAGCGCCTGGTCGGAGCCGCAGATGCCGCTGAGCCGCGGGCGGACGAGCTGCCAGTCCGGGCCCGGGAGGCGCGGAGGATCGAGGTCGCTGCGCAGCTTCAGCGCGCTCATGCCGACCCTGGGGGAGAACCGGGCGGCGACGTGCCGAGGCACCGAGGGGCTGTACTCGAGCGCGAGCATCAGCCCACCACGGCGGCGGACGGCGCGGTGCGTGCTCCCGGCTCGGCCTCCCAGTGCACGACCGGCCAGTGCCTCCGGCGCGCCTCGCGGGCGAGGCGGAAGTCGGGGTTCACGGCGTGCGGGTGCCCGACCACCTCGAGCATCGGCAGGTCCGAGATCGCGTCGCCGTAGGCGTGGCACTCGGCGAGCGGGACGCCGTGCTCGGCCGCGATCGCGGCGGCCATCGAGGCCCGCCCGTCGGCCGTGAGCGGCGGCTCGGCGAGATCGCCGGTGAACTGGCCGGCGCGCTCGACGAGCCGCGCCGAGATCAGGTCGTCCGCGAGATGCCGCAGCGGCTCGACGAGGAAGTCCAGCGCCCCCGTGAGCAGGACGACGCGGTCGCCCCGCGCGCGGTGCTGGCGGATGCGGCGGACGGCGGCGTGGTGCATCCGCGGGAGGATGAGCTCCGACAGGGAGTCCGCCGCCTGGTCGCGCAGCTCCTGCGCCGGGAGGTTCGCGTAGCGCTGGTAGAAGTCGCGGTTGAACGCGGCGCGCGAGACCCGGTCCTTCGCCCGGAACGCCGTCGCCTTCGCCCCGAGCCCGAGGAGCCACAGCTCACGGTCGGGGTGCGGCATGTCGCGCGTGCGCAGCCACGCGTAGGCGTGCACGATCGTCGCGTCGAGCACGACGCCCTCGACGTCGAAGAACGCGATGGCCGGCGGGCCCTCGGCGAGCTGCGGGGTGCGGACGCGCGCCGCGATGCTGCGGGCGGGACGGGGCACCGAGACCAGGCGACGCAGCGCCGGCAGGTGCACGTCCGCCATGTACGTCTCCCAGTCGATCGCCGCCGTGTCGAACGGGAGGCGCGTGCGGTCCTCCGCGCTCATCCGGTCGGCGAGCGCGCGGGTCTCGCGATCGTCGAACGCGCAGTCGAGCTCCGTGTACGGGCCGTAGATCTCCGTGAGGCGGCGCAGGCGCTCGAGCGAGCGGCGCTGCTTGTGCAGGCTGCGCTCGACGTCGTCGTTGTTGGGCAGCCCGGCGCGGCCGAGGAGCTTGCGGCCGATGCCGAGCGCCTGCTCGCCGCGGTCCAGGGCCCGGCGGATGTTCGCGTGCGAGGCGAAGCGCCACTCGCCGACCTCGACGGGGATGCCGTCCTCGTCGGGCAGCGGGTGCGACCGGAAGTAGCGGGTGATGATCGGCGCGAGCTCGCCGATGCGCAGCGGGTTGCGGGCGCCGCTCGCCATGGTGAGGCAGCGCGGGCCGTCGGTCGGCGGGTCGGCAGCGGCGGCCACGAGGACGTGGGCGACGAGGTCGACCGGCACGATGTCGATCCGTGCCGACGGCTGGCCGGGGAAGCGGGGGATGAGCCCGCGGCCGTAGGCGAGCAGCACCGGGTCGGTGACCTTCAGCCCCTCGATCCACCCCGGGTAGGGCTGCTCCAGCGCGGACTCGATGATCGTCGGGCGGACGATCGTGAGGTGCCGGACCCTGCTCTGCACGAGCGCCCGCTCGGCGAGCGCCTTGGAGAGCGTGTACGTGTCCGACCAGCCGAGCGCCCTCGCGCGCTGGCGCCCGCGCTCGACGAGCTCGCGCCACATCCAGCCGTGGCGGCCCCACTCCGCGCGCTGGCCCACGTGCAGCGCGCCGGCGGGCCCGAGCTCCTCCTGCGCGTCGGCGACGAAGCGCTTCTGCTGCTGCGGGCAGGCGCGACTCGGACTCGAGCTCGCGGCGCCACTCCTTCGCGACGGCGAGCTCGGCGTCCAGGTCGACCCACGGCTCCGAGGTCCCGCTGCCGTAGGGGCGCTCGAGCACGAGCCCGGTGCGCTGGCCGGCGGCGTAGGCGGTCGAGACGTGCAGGAGGTGGACGTCGTCGCAGCCGGCCGCGCGCAGCGCGTCGGAGAGGCGGCGGGCGCCGAGCACGTTCAGCTCGAGGATGTCGTCCATCGGCTGCTCGAAGGACACGGACGCGGCGCAGTGGATGGCGACGTCGGTGCCCGCGAGCTCCTGGGAGTCGAGGCCGCCGAGGCCCTCGGCGGCGAGGTCCGCCGCCAGCGCACGCAGGCGGCCGGAGGCGAGCGCCTCGTCGGCCAGCCCGCCGGCGAACGGCTCGCTCGTCAGGACCTGCTCCACGAGGCGCTGATGCGCGGCGTCGTCGTCGGGCGCACGCAGCAGCAGCGTGATCGTCCCGGACCCCGGGACCTCGCGCAGCCAGGTCGCCAGGACGGCCTTGCCGAGGAACCCGGAGGCGCCTGTGAGCAGCAGCTTGGCGTCGGCGAGTCGTACGGCGACGCTCTGGGGCATGGGGGTGCTCATGGGGCGGGGGCGGCCGGGTTCCGGTCCGGGGCGGACCCTACCCGCTTCCGCGCCCGCACGGATGCGGCGCGATCAATCGTTCATCCCGCCGCTCACGGTGATCTGGAGGGCGTCGTTGAGCGATCCCGATCGCAGCGGCGCCCTGCCGACGACCGCGCGCTCGTAGCCCGCGGAGCAGACCGCGTGCCGCAGCGTCGCCTCCAGACGCCCGCCCGGCGCGACGCGGGCGAGGGCGTCCGCGGGCAGCTCGAGGCGGCCGAGCTCGCCGAAGTGGCGGACGCGGAGCTCGTCGAACCCGAGCGCCTTCACCGCTCGCTCGGCGCGGTCGATCTGCAGCAGGACGTCCGGCGTGACCGCGGTGCCGTAGGGGATGCGCGAGGCGAGGCAGGGGCTCGCCGGCTTGCGTGCGCTGGGCACGCCGAGCGCCTCGGCAAGCTCGCGCACGCGGGCCTTGGGGAGCTCGATCAGCGGGTGCACGACGCCGTGCTCGCGTGCCGCCTCCAGGCCGGGTCGCCAGTCGCCGAGGTCGTCGGCGTTCGCCCCGGAGAGCACGGCGGCGTAGCCCCGCTCGGCGGCGACCCCCTCGAGCGCGTCGTACAGCTCGGACTTGCAGTGGTAGCAGCGGTCCCGGCCGTTCGCGCGGTAGCCGTCGCGGTGCATCTCGTCGGTCGTGATCGTGTGGTGGGCGATCCCGATCGTCCGTGCGACGTCGCGCGCGCCGTCGAGCTCCCCGGTCGCCAGCGCGGGTGACACGGCCGTGATCGCGAGCGCCTTCGGGCCGAGGGCGCGGGCGGCGATCGCGGCGACGAGCGAGGAGTCCACGCCGCCGGAGAACGCGACGATCGCCGAGCCGAGCTCCGCGACCCGGGACTCGACGCGGGCGAGGTCATCCATCGCCGTGCAGCTCCCGCTGGGCCTCGTTGAACGCGAGCCCCCAGACGGCCTTGGCCGGCTTGCCGAGCGCCCGCGCGACGGCGGCGACGTCGTCGTGCTCGGGCGCGACGTTGACGATCTCGCCGTGCAGGCGGCCGAGCTTCACGGCGACGGGGCGGCCCTCGACGGAGACGGTGCGGATCTCGCGGTCCAGCTCGTAGCGGTGGAGGGCGCTCGTGCGCACGCCGAGCGTCGACGTGCTGCGCAGCATCGCCTCGGCGACCGCGGCCTCGCGGTCGGGCCGCGCGATCGCGCTCAGGACCATCCCCGGGCGGCCCTTCTTCATCTGCACCGGCGCGACCCAGACGTCGAGCGCGCCGGCGTCGGTGCACGCCTCGGCCGCGTCCGGCACGAGCTCGGGGGAGAGGTCGTCGAGGTTGCAGGCGAGCAGCACCGCGGGGCGCCGGGCGGGCCCGTCGGCGGTCACGCCGACGATCGCGCGGACGACGTTCGGCCGCTCGTCGGTGTCGCGTGCGCCTGCGCCGTAGCCGGTCGACTCGAGCGTCATCGCGGGGAGCGGGCCGTAGGCGGTCGCGAGCGCGGCGACGAGCGCGGCGCCCGTCGGCGTCACGAGCTCGACGTCGAGGTCGACGCCGTGCAGCGGCGCGCCCTTGAGGAGCTCGAGGGTCGCGGGCGCCGGGAGCGGGAGTCGCCCGTGCGCGGCCCGGACGAAGCCGCGCGGCGCGGGGAGCGGCGAGCAGACGACCTCGTCGATGCCGAGGTCCTCGAGTGCGAGGGCGACGCCGCAGACGTCGGCGATGGCGTCGATCGCGCCGACCTCGTGGAAGTGGACCTCGTCCGCCGGGACGCCGTGGATGTGGCCCTCGGCCTCGGCGAGGCGGCGGAACGCCTCGTGCGCGCGTGCATGGGCGCGCGTGGGGAGGTCGGCGGTGTCGATGAGCTCGCGGACGGCGGCCCAGTCGCGATGGACGTGCTCGTCGGCGGCGACGACCTCGATCCGGGCGGCGCCGATGCCGTGGCGCTCCGTGCGCGTGTGGACGATGTCGACGCCGAGGCGTCGCAGCCCGTCGCGGACGGCCGTCTCCGAGGCGCCCGCGTCGAGGAGCGCGCCGAGGAGCATGTCGCCGGCGACGCCCGCGATGGCGTCGATGTAGAGGAGCCGGCTCATGCGGCGGCGGCGCGGGCGATGCGGCTCGCGACGGTCGCGGCGCCGAACCCGTCGTCGATGTTGACGACCGCGACGCCCGGCGCGCAGGAGGAGAGCATCGACATGAGCGCGACCTGCCCGCCCGCGGCGACCCCGTATCCCACGCTCGTCGGGACCGCGATGACGGGCGTCGCGACGAGCCCGCCGACGACGGACGCGAGCGCGGCGTCCTGCCCGGCGGCGACGACGACGCAGTCCGCCGCGCGGAGGTCGGGCAGTGCGACGGCGAGGCGATGCAGCCCCGCGACGCCCACGTCCTCCTGGACGGTGGTGTTCGTCCCGAGCAGCTCGCAGGTGCGCTGCACCTCGCGGACGACGGAGCCGTCCGACGTGCCCGCGGAGACGATCGCCACGGTCCCCAGGGCCTCCGGCACCCCGCGGCGCAGCCACACCATGCGGGCCTCGGCGTCCTCCTCGAGGCCGTCGACCGCGGCTCGCGCGGCGGCCCGGGCGGCCTCGTCGGCGCGGGTGACGATGACCGTCTCGGTCCCGCGCTCGACGAGCCCGGCGACGATCGCGGCGACCTGATCGGGCCGCTTCCCCTCGGCGAGCACGGCCTCCGGCACGCCCTGCCGAAGCCCGCGCTCGGTGTCGAGCCGCGCGAAGCCCAGGTCGAGGATGGGGAGGTCGTCGGCCATTGGGGGGAGTCTAGGTCCGGGGCTGCGGGGGGCGAATCCGGACCGCGGGTGAGCTAAGGGCTGACATGCAGACCAAAGCTCACCCGAGTCATGTCGACCAGCACGTCGCGGAGCTTGCCGCCCGCCAGGGAGGTGTCGTCGCGCGGCGCGCAGCTCCGCGGCGCTCGGCGTCGGGGCGGGGGCGGTCAAGTACCGCGTCGCCGCGGGGCGCCTCCACCCGATCCCCGGCCACCGCGCTGTCTTCCTCGTCGGCCACGCCGCCCGCACCCCGCGCACCATGTACTGGGCCGCGCACCTCGCCGTCGGGCCGTCGTCGGTGATCAGCCACCGGTCGGCGGCTGCGCTCCGGCAGCTGCGAGCGTCGGGCGCGGCGTTCGTCGAGCTCACGGTGCCGGGGCCGAGCCGGCGGCGCGACGCCATCCGTGTCCATCGCACGACGTGGCTTCCCGCGTGCGACGTCACCGAGGTCGACGGTCTTCCCGTGACGAGCGTCGCGCGCACGCTGCTCGACCTCGGCGCGGTGGTGCCGACGCGGCAGGTCGAGCGCGCGTTCGACCAGGCGGTCGTGGCGAACCTGCTCGACTTCGGCGAGGTCCAGCGCGTCCTCCAGGAGGGCTGCGCCCGGCCGGGCTGGGCCAAGCTGCGATCGGTGGTCGCCCGCGATGCCGCCGGGACCACGCTCACCGAGACCGATCTCGAGGAGCTCCTGCTCGCGATCGTGCGGCGCGCCGGGCTTCCCGAGCCGATCTGCCAGCACCCCGTGCTCGAGTACCGCGCCGACCTCTGCTGGCCGGCCGCTCGGCTCATCGCGGAGGCGGACGGCCCGGCCCACGACACGCCCGCCGGCCGCGTCCACGACGCCCGCCGCGATGTCCGGCTCCAGAACGCCGGGTGGCGCGTGTTGCGCTTCCCGAAGCGCGAGATCCTCGGCGACCCGGCCTACGTCGCAGACGCGATCGGGCAGGCCCTGCGCCCCTAGGCCGGCAGCGGCAGGAACTCCACCGTCTCGCCCGCGGGGACCACGTCCCGGTCCCACGGGAGGATCGCGAAGCCGTCGGCGTCCGCGAGCGCCTTCGTCATGTGCGAGCCCTGCTTGTCGGTCAGCGCCACGCCGCCGTCGGCGAATCGTGCCGTCGCGTACGTCGTGCGCTCGCCCGGGTTCGGCGCGTCGGCGGCCAGGACGAGCTGGGACGTCGCCGGCGGCGCGAAGCGCTCGCCCTGCATCCGGCGCAGCAGCGGCGCCACGAAGATCATGAAGCCGGCGACGGTGGAGACCGGGTTCCCGGGGAGCCCGAACACCCAGGTGTCGCCGCGGCGGCCGCAGAAGATCGGCTTGCCCGGCTTGATCCGGACGCGCCAGAAGAGCTCCTCGACGCCGAGGTCCGCGAGCGTCCCCTTCACGAGGTCGTGCCCGCCCACCGACACGCCGCCGGAGACGAGCACGACGTCGGCCTCCTCGAGCGCCGCGCCGAGCACGTCGCGGGTGCTGCCGGGGTCGTCGGCGACGCTGCGCGGCGGCAGCACCACCGCGCCGCTCGCCAGCGCGAAGGCCGTGAGGGTCGGGCCGTTGGAGTTGTAGATCGCGCCCGGTGGCAGCGGCTCGCCCAGCGGCACGAGCTCGGAGCCCGTCGCGACGACCGACACCCGCGGGCGCCGGTGCACCTCCACCTCCGCGACGCCGCCCGACGCGACGACGGACAGCCGCGCGGGTGTCAGCCGCGCCCCGGCGGGGACGAGCAGCTCGCCGGCGCGGACGTCCTCGCCGCGGAAGCGCACGAACGCCTTCGGTCGCACGCTCTCGGAGGACGTGAGCACCCCGTCCGTCTGCTCGCCGTCCTCCAGCGGCAGCACGGCGTCGGAGCCGGGCGGCATCGGCGCGCCGGTCGAGATCACCACGGCGGTGCCCGCCTCCAGCGGCACGTCCCCCGCCGACCCGGCGGCGACGTCGCCGCGCACGGGCAGGGACACCGGCGGCGACGCGAAGTCCTCCGAGCGCACGGCCCAGCCGTCCATCGAGGAGCGGTCGAAGCCGGGCAGGTCGACGGCGCCGAGGACCTCGGCGCTCAGCACGCGCCCGGCGGCGTCCGCGAGCGGGACCGTCTCGCCCGGCAGCGGCCGCGCGTTCGCGCCGATCCGGTCGTAGGCCTCCCCGATGTCGATCACGACGTCGTGCCCTCCTCCCTGCGCCACAGCCCGCTGCGCCCGCCGCGCTTCTCGAGCAGCTCGACCTGCTCGACCACCACGCCGCGCTCGATGCCCTTGACCATGTCGTAGACGGTGAGCGCGCCGATCGACGCCCCCACCATCGCCTCCATCTCCACGCCGGTGCGCCCGACGACCGTCGCGCTGCACGTCACGGTGACGATGCCGGTCTCGGCGTCGACCGCGACGTCCGCGTCGGCGGACGACAGCGGCAGGGAGTGGGCGAGGGGGATGAGCTCGTCGGTGCGCTTGGCCGCCTGGATCGCCGCGAGGCGCGCGACGGCGACGACGTCGCCCTTCGGGCCGTTCCCGGTCGCGACGGCCTGCGCGGTCGCGGTGGTCATGCGGACGCGTGCGCGCGCGGTGGCGGCGCGCTCGGTCTCCGGCTTCGCGCTGACGTCCACCATGCGGGCGGCGCCCTCGGCGTCGAGATGGGTGAGTCGTTGGTCGGTCACGTGCGTCGTAGGATCCTAGGTCGTGGAGATCACCGTCCGACTCTTCGCCGCACTCCGCGAGTACGCGGGGACGCGGGAGCTGACCCTGGACCTCCAGGAGGGCTCGACCGTCGCCGACGCGATCGTCGTCCTGCGGGCCGGCGCGCTCGCCGGGCTGCCGGAGCGCGCACCGTTCGTCACGGCGCTCGACCGCGAGTACGTCGAGGACGACGAGCGCCTGCACGCTGGCTCCGAGCTCGCCCTCGTCCCGCCGGTCAGCGGCGGCGCCACCACCGACGACGCCGTCCGCAAGGTCGCGCTGACGCCGGACCCGATCGACGTCGACGCCGCCCGGCTGCTCGTCGGCGACCCGCGCTGCGGCGCCACGGTCGTCTTCACGGGCACGACGCGCGAGGTCCCCTCGCTCGAGTACGAGGCCTACGAGGAGATGGCGGTCGAGACGATGCGCCGCCTGGCCGACGAGGCGGTCCGCACGCACGCGCTCGTCGCGGTCGCCGTCGAGCACCGCACCGGCAGCGTCCCGCTCGGCGAGCCGAGCATCGTCGTCGCGGCGTCGGCACCGCACCGCCAGGAGGCCTTCGAGGGCGCCCGGTTCCTGCTCGACCAGGTCAAGGCCAACGCGCCGATCTGGAAGCGCGAGCACCCTGAGGAGGGCGAGCCGCGGTGGGTCGAGGGCAACCTGCCCAAGCCGTGACGGTCCGCGAGCTCGCGCCGGGCGAGACCGGTCTGGCGTGGGAGGCCCTGCGCGAGCTGCGCCCGCGGCACGACGACCGGGACGCCCTCGTCGCCCGCATCGACGGGCTCCAGCGCCCGGAGGGCTACCGGATCGTCGCCTCCTTCGAGCCCGGGATCGACCAGGCGCGTGCCGTCGCGGGCTTCCGCCTGGGCCACAACCTCGCCTGGGGCCGCTTCCTGTACGTCGACGACCTCTCCACCGTGCCCGAGGCCCGTGGCCGCGGGCACGCCGGCCGGCTCCTGGCCTGGGTCGCGGAGGAGGCGGCCCGCCAGGGCTGCGACTCCGTCGAGCTCGACTCCGGCGTCGGACCCGACCGCCAGGACGCCCATCGCCGCTACTTCGACAGCGGCATGCGGATCGCGTCGTACCACTTCACGTGGGCGCCCCAAGGGTGGACGCGCCCGACCGCGTGACCCGCAGGCCGTCGAGGGCGGCCTCGAGATCGCGGGCGATCTCGACGACGTCGGGCACCACGGCCGCATCGGCCATCAGCCCGATCCCGACGCGACCCGCGTAGGAGATCGCGCCGATCGGTGATCCCGTGCCCGTCGGGGACGGGCACCGCGGGATGCACCGCCGCCACCCGGCGCCCCATGAGGTACAGCGGCACCTGCGGGCCGGGGACGTTGGAGACGATGACGTCGAAGGCGGCCAGTCGCAGCGCCGCTCGCGCGGCGAAGGCCCGGCCGCGCCGGGGCAGCAGCGCGAGCGAGTCGGTGAGGCCGGCGACCGGCGTCGCGTGCCCGGCGTTCTTCGCGCGCGCCGTGCGAGCGGCGATCACGCCGAGCGCGGCGGCAGGGTCCCGCTCGGCGACCGGCAGCGACACGACGAAGAACGACAGGCGGTTGCCGAGCTCCGACGACGCCTCGCGCACGCTCACCGGCACGAGCGCCTTCAGGTCGTCGTGCGCCTCCCCGCGCCGGCGCAGCGCCGCGCCGAGCGCGACGGAGGTCGCGGCGAGCAGGACGTCGTTCACCGTCGCGTCCTCCGCCCGGCCCGCCTCGCGGACCGCATCCAGGCCTGCGTCTGCGAAGGCGACGACGCGCCGCCCGCCCGGTCCGCGATCCAGCGAGGCGCCCGCGGCGGGTCGCAGCAGGTCGCGCAGGACGCCGCCCGTCTCGCGCGGATCGCCCGTGCCGAGGCCGCGCGCCGCGCCGGCCGCGGAGGCCAGCCGCGACCGGGCCGCCAGCAGCGCCGCACGCCCCGGACCCGTGCGCCGCGGACGCCAGGACGACGGCGGATCGGGGATCGGATCGGGCTCGGCGTCGAGCAGCAGCGCCGCGACCTCGACCGCTGCGATGCCGTCGACGAGCGCGTGGTGCACCTGGCCGACGAGCGCCCAGCCGCCGCCCGCCAGGCCGTCGACGATGCACATCCGCCACAGCGGTCGCGTGGGATCCAGCGGCGTCGAGAGCAGCACGCCCGCCGCTGCACGCAGCTCGCCCTGCCCGCCGGGCGCGGGGAGCGCGAACGCGCCGACGTGGTGCGCGATGTCGAACGCCGGGTCGTCCTCCCAGCGGCGCGCGCCCGCGGCGAGCGTCGTCGCGACGAGACGGCGGCGCAACTGCGGCACGCGGTCCAGGCGCGCCGCGAGGTGCCGGCGCAGCCCGCCGAGCGAGGGCGCGGGCCCGTCGAGGCGGATCGTCCACCCGACGTGCAGCGGCGCGCCGTGCGCGTCGAGATCGAGGAACGCACCGTCGAGGGCACGGGGGAACACGGCGCGAGTCTATGTCGGCATTGACAAGGGGAGATCCTTGGGAGGGAGGAGATGCGACACCAGGACGATCCCGACGCACCGCCCAAGGCCAGCCCGCTCGAGATCCTCGGAGCCTGGCTGAGGATCTGGACGCCGCCGCGCGACGTCGAGATCCCACCGGTGCCGCGCCGGGGCGTCGCGCTCGTGGCCGCCGGCATCGTGGTGGCCATCGCGCTCGTCGTGCTGGTCATCGGCCCGGCGGTGAACTCGAGCAAGCAGGAGGACGCCGACCGCCGCGCCAAGGCCGAGGCGACGGCGAAGGCACGGCGCGACGCGATCGCCCGCCGCGACCAGCGCGCCCGCACCGGCGGCGACCCGGAGCTCGCGCCCGCCGAGACCACCGCCGCCAGGCACGCGCTCGTCGCCGACATCGAGAAGGCGATCACGACCGACGCCAACGCGCGCTTCGCCGCGGGCACCGTCGGCTCACGGACCCGGTCGACGAGCTGCGAGCCGTTCCTCGGCGGCACGCCGGCGGAGGACGACCTGTCGAAGATCGTCGGCGTCTACGACTGCACGGCCCTCATCCGCGAGATCAAGGGCGAGGGGAGCACCGGCCGGCTGGGCTACCCCTTCCGGGCGGTCGTCGACTTCCGCGGCGCGTCCTGGGCGTTCTGCAAGGTCAACCCGATCCCGAGCGAGCAGAGCCTGCCCGACCCGCGCACGATCGTCCCGCTCCCGAAGGCCTGCCAGAGCCCGAGCTAGGGGACGTGCGGCAGCGTCGGTGCGGCGGCGACCTCGGCCATCGCGACCGTGCCGACCTCCGCGACCGGCACGTCGATCGCCGCGAGCGGATGATCGGCGCGGAAGGCCACGACGTCGCGCGTCCCGCGGCGCAGGACCCACAACGTCCCGCCCACGACGACCACGAACAGGACACCGAGTCCGGCCGTCGCGAACGCCACGCGCGGCGTGAAGACCTGCGCGAGGACGCCTCCCAGCATGAAGCCGACGCCCGGCGCGGCCGTGGCTATCGCCTCGAAGAAGCCGGCGACCCTCGCCTGCATGTCGTCACGCACGGCTTCCTGGATCGCCGTGACGACGACGACCCACTGCATGCCGTTGCCGATGCCGCCGAGCACCGCCGCCGCGGCCGCGGGGCCGAGCGACGGGGCGACTGCCATGCCGACGTAGGCGAAGCCGATGATCACGGTCGAGCCGGCGATGAGCACCGGGAGCGGGCGCGAGTGCACGCGCGCGAACATGAGGCTCCCGATGATCACGCCCGCCCCCCAGGCGGTGAGCAGCGTGCCGTAGGTCGCGTCACCCCCGCCCAGGCTCTCCTTCGCGTAGACGATCTCGATCGGCGACGCCATCGTGAAGAGCACGAGCAGCAGAGCCTCGCCGAGCACGAGCGGGCGGACGATCGGGTGGGCCGCGACGTACGCCGCGCCGGCGCGGAGACGGACGAGCCACGGCGTCTCGTCCACGTGCCCGGAGGGCAGGCCGCGGGAGGTGCCCATGACGACCGCGCAGATGGCGAAGACCACCGCGGTGATCTCGATGAGCGTCGGGACGCTCGTGCCGGCGACGAGGAACCCCGCCAGGGCCGGGCCCGCGATGCTCATCGACGAGAACGCCAGGTTGAGGACCGCGTTGCCCTGGCGCAGGATGCCGGCCGGCTCGAGGACCGCGACGGTCGCGGAGCGGGTCACCGCCCGTCCGGTCGCGGCGATCGTCCCGTCGGCGAAGGCCAGCGCACACACCAGCGGCACCCACGGATCGCGGGCGACGATCGAGAGGACGACGAACGCCGCGGCCTCCACCGTGTAGAGCGCGGCGAGGCATCGCCCCACCGGGAAGCGCTCGGCACGGACCGCCAGCGCCGGCACGAACAGGCTCGGCAGGAACTTCGCCGAGAAGAAGAGCGTCGCGGTCGCGAGGGCGCTGCCGGTCTGGTCGTAGACGAGGACGGCAAGCGCGACCGTCGCCATCCAGTCGCAGAGCTCGTTGAGCGTGTAGCCGACCGCGAGGCGTCGAAACGCAGGGATTCCCAGTGCAGTTCGCATACCTGACGGCGCGGCAGGCTAACGCGCGCGCGGAGCGCTTGAGTCCTCGCCCCGCTGCTGGACGTATGTTGCAGTGCCACCCATTCAGGCAGTCGTCTACGCTACGCCATGCGTCCAGGGGGACGCTGCTGCTGTCAAGTGCTGAATAAGGGGGCAAACATGGCTTGGAAGCACTAGTCGCGTACGTCTGAGCACGGCGGGTGACGAACATTCGTCCCCGCCCATGCTCAGCTCGCCTCACGTGGTCAAGAGCGATGCCGATGACCGTCCTGTGCCACGTGAGCGCATTGTCTGTGCCCTGAGTCTGTCCGTCTGCCTGGTCGCCCTGGCGGTCGGCATCCACGTGGCTCCGATGGGCATCTGGAGCATCCAGGTCCTCATCGTGGTGGGACCCCTCGTCATCGCAGCCGATCTGATCGACATCCAGATCGGCAAGACGCGCGTGTCCGGCGCGTTCCTCGGACTGCTCCTGGCTGCCGCGCTTCTCGGCCCCGCGCAGGCTGCAGCGCTCGGGGCGCTCTCGATCCTGATCGACACGCTGCGGACCCGCTCGCGCCCCGTGTGGGCTGCCGCGAACCTCGCGGCCTTCACCGCCTTCCCGCTCGCCGGCGGGCTGGCCATGCGAGCCGTGGCCGATGCGACCGGCGCGACCATCGACGACGGCGCCTTCGCACTTGCCGTCGCGACGTTCTCGGTCGTCGCGACGTTCACGAACTTCTCGATCTTCGCGGTCGCCGGCCGGTTGGTGAAGGGCGACACCTTCCGCCACCAGTTCCGGACGCTGTTCATCCCGATCATCCCGTCCGAGCTCGCGATGATGCTGCTCGCGAGCCTCATCGTCTTCGCGTACGCGCACGCGGGCATCTTCATCCTCGGGATGCTGGTCGCCCTGTTCTTCCTCTACATCTGGCTCATGCGCGAGCTGCTGCTCTCCCAGACACGCGCGACCCAGCTCGACGAGCGCGGCCGCCAGCTCGCGTCCCTGCAGGTGGGCGTGCTCACGGCGATGCTCAAGACGCTCGCGCTGCGCGACCACATGACGGCGCGCCACTCCGCGGCCGTCGCCCGCTACGCGCGCGCCCTGGCCCGCGAGGCCGGCTGCTCGGTGGACGAGCAGGACCTGGTCCACACCGCGGGCCTGCTGCACGACATCGGCAAGTTCATCTTCCCCGACCGCATCCTGCTGGCCGACTCGCGCCTGACGGACGAGGACTGGGAGATCGTGAAGTGCCACCCGTACCAGGGGGCGAAGATCGTCCGCAACGTCGAGGGCTACGGGCCGGTGGCGGACATCATCCTCGGCCACCACGAGCGCTGGGACGGCAAGGGCTACCCGCGCGGCGTCGTCGGGGACCAGATCCCGCTCCTGTCGCGCATGATCTCGATCGCCGACACCTACGACGTGATGACCGCACGCGACTCCTACCGCAAGCCGGTCTCGCGCGCCGAGGCGATCATCGAGCTGCAGCGGGTCGCCGGCGCCCAGCTCGACGCGCACCTCGTCGGGCTGTTCGTGGAGATGGTCGAGCGCGGCGATCTCATCTTCCGCCACGGCGACGACGCCGACTTCGACGCGGAGCTGGACTTCGAGCGCCGCGTCATCGAGTACGCCGCGCCGCGCACCGAGGCCATCGCCGCCTGACGTTCGCGGCGAAGCCTTCGGCTTCGCTTGCGGTTGGGTCGCGGGGCGACCCAACCGCGGGTCGGTGGAGAATGGCCAGCGTGAGCGACCCGGCCGACATCCTGGCCGCGCGCGACATCGCGGTCGTGCGCGCGGACAACCCGTCGCCCTACACGCTCGAGGGCACGAACACGTGGCTCGTCGGCCGCGATCCCTGCTGGATCGTCGACCCGGGCCCCGACCTGGCCGAGCACGTCGAGGCCGTCGTCCTGGAGGCCCAGGCGCGGGGTGGTGTCGGCGGCATCGCCCTCACCCACGGGCACCTGGACCACGCCGGCGCCGTCGCGCCGCTGCGCGAGCGCACCGGCGCCCCCGCGCCGGCGTCCCGCGCCGACGGCGACGTGCTCGGACCGCTGACGGTCGTGGCGACGGGCGGCCACGCGCCCGACCACGTCGTGTTCGTCGCGGGCGACGTGGCGTTCACCGGCGACGCGGTGCTGGGGCGCGGCAGCGTCTTCGTCGCGCCCGGCCCGGGCTCGCTGAGCGGCTACCTGGACGCGCTGGCCCGCCTCCGCGATCTCGGCCTCGTCCTGCTCTGCCCGGGGCACGGGCCGCCGATCACCGATCCGACGGACCGCCTGGACGGGTACGTGGAGCACCGCCTCGAGCGCGAGCGGGCGCTGGTGGCGGCGCTCGACGACGGGCTGCGCAGCGTCGACGACCTGCTGGACCGCGTCTGGGGCGACGCGCCTCCCGGGTTGCGCATGGCCGCGACGATCACGCTCGCCTCGCACCTCGGCAAGCTCGACGAGGAGGGACGGCTGCCGGACGGCGTCGAGGAGCCGGTGCTGCCTACGCTGCCGACGGTGTGACCGCGGCGGCCTCGGCGACACGTCGCCGGGCGATCCGCATCGCGGCCTCCAGCGGCGTCACCGACGCGGCGGCAGCCTCCGCCAGCACGAGGCGGACCGTGTCGCCGATCCGCAGCACGTCGGCGCGCGCCTGGCGCACGTCGTAGCCCTCGGGCCGCAGCTCGACGGCGATGTTGATGATGCCGGCGGCGTTGGCGACGAAGTCCGGGATCCAGAGCACCTCGCGCGCCGCGAGCTCCTCGGCCACGTCGTCGGTCGCGAGCTGGTTGTTCGCCGCGCCGACCACGACCGGCGCCGACAGCCGGCCGATCGTGGCGTGCGAGAGGACGCCGCCCAGCGCGCACGGCGCGAACACGTCGGCGGACACGGCGAGCGCCGCGTCGGGATCGACCCAGCGCGCGCCGAGCCGGTCGGCCACCTCGCGCTTGCGCGGATCGATGTCGGCCACGACGAGCTCCGCACCGGCCTCCGCGCAGGCGCTCGCCAGGCGGGCGCCGACGTGCCCGAGGCCGGAGACGACGACGCGCAGCCCGGAGAGGTCGTCCGCGCCGAGACGCTGCTGGACGGCCACGCGCATCGCGATCTCCACGCCGATCGCGGTCCACGGGCTGGGATCGCCGGACCCGCCGTGGCGGCGCGGGCGCCCCGTCACGTAGGGCGTGCCCGTGGCGACGACCTCCATGTCACGGGTCGTCACGCCGACGTCCTCCGCCGTGAGGTACGCGCCGCCGAGCGCGTCGACCGTCTCGGCGAAGTCCCGGAGCACCGCCGTCCGGGCGCCGCGACGCGAGAGGGCGTCGGCCGACGGGAGCATGATCACGCCCTTGCCGCCGCCCATCGGCAGACCGGCGGCCGCGGCCTTGAAGGTCATCGCCCGGGCCAGGCGCATCGCGTCGGCGATCGCGGCCTCGGTCCCGTCGTAGACCCACATGCGGCATCCGCCCAGCCCCGGCCCGCGCGCGGTGGAGTGGACGGCGACCATCGTCGGCAGTCCGGAGCGCCGGCCGCGGCGGACCAGCAGCTGCTCGTGCTCGAGGTCCGAGGTCAGGGCGCGGGCGGGGCGGACAGGCCGCCGGAGCCGTTGGCCGGAGTCGACCCGGCGTCGTCGTCCGGCGGGGTGGTGCTGGACGCGGCGGGTGCGGTGTCGGCCGTCGGCGCCGCTGCGGAGGCGGGGTCGGTCGTTGCGGGCTGGGCGCCGCCCACCCCGACGGTCGGATCCTGCGTGGCGGTGGCCGGCTCGTCCGGCGCCGCGGTGCCGCCGCGTGCGTCGGCCGTCGTCAGCAGCGCGGCCGCGCCGGGGGCGTTCTCGGTGGCCGAGACCGGCTCGGAGGCGGTGGCGGAGTGCGGCGAGATCGCCTCCTGGTCCTTCGCCTTGGCGTGCTTGGAGTCACCGGCGGCGCTCGTCGAGCCGGCGGCCTCGGACTTCGGCTTGGTGAGCTGCACCGGCGGCGGGACGAGCGCCGCGGGCTGCGACCGCGCCGGCGCCGGCGTCTTCACGGGCGTCGCGGAGGCCACCTTCGCGACCGGCGGCTTCGCCGGCGGCTGGGCGACGCGATGATGGACCTCGACGGCGCCGCCGGCGGTGATCGCGGCGGCGGAGACGATCGCGGCGACCTTCGTCGCCGTGCCCGCGCTCGTGACGATGGTGCCCACGCTGCCTGCCGCCCCGGCGGTGCCCGCCGCGGCGGCACCGGAGCCGCCGCCGATGCCGATGAGCTGCAGGAGCGCGGAGATGGGACCGGGCGCCGCCGGCGACAGCGCGGCGAAGCTGCGGCGCGCGAGGCGCAGCTGGTGGCGGTACTCGCGACACCCGACGCAGTCGCGCATGTGGCGCCGGGCGAGCCCGCTGGAGCGGACGCCGCGCCCGTGCGCGGACGCCAGGTCGGCGCGGACCTCGCCGCAGGCGGCGTCGCGCGCCTCGAGCGCCTCGGCGAGGCCGATGCGCGCGCGGACGAGCAGGGACTTGACGGCGGGGACGGTGACGCCGAGCGCGCCGGCGAGCTCCGCGTAGGAGAGGCCCTCGAGCTCGCGCATCAGCAGCGCCGAGCGCTGCTGCTCGGGCAGGCGGCGCACGTCGTCGACCAGGCGGCGGAGGTCCTCGCGGCGCTCGGCCTCGGCCAGCGGGTCGTGCAGCGGCGTGCGCGAGACGTCCATGACGTCGGCCGGGGCCGGCGACACGCGGCGGAGCTGGTCGATGCAGCGGTTGTGGGCGACGCGGTAGAGCCAGGCGCGCAGCGTCACGGGCCGGTCGTCGGCGCGCAGCGCGCCGTACGCACGGAGGAAGACGTCCTGGAGCGCGTCCTCGGCGTCCTGACGCGAGCCGGCGAGCATCTGTCGCGTGTACGCATACAGACGCTGGCGGTAGCGATCATGGATGACGCCGAACGCGGTCTCGTTGCCCGCGCGGAACAGTGCGACCAGCTGGTCGTCCGACCGGAGCCGCAGCAGCGGGGTCGAGACGGAGAGCCGGCCGAGGCCGGCGGGAGCTTGGAGTGCCGAGGCTTCCACGCAGACTTCCTTGCACGCACTCTAACCCCTTGACAGGCGCCGGGGTGCGCTGCATGAGGTCATGCCTCATGGGTTTCTAATCCCGCCGCGGCGACGACGAGCAGGATCCCGACGGCCTCCAGGACGCTCGGGATCTGGCCCAGGACGATCGCCCCGACGATCGCCGCGGTCGCCGGGAGGAGGGCCAGGAGGAGCGCGAAACGGGCCCGTGAGAGGCGTCGCATCGCGACCTGCTCGAGGACGTACGGGACGACGCTCGACGCGAGGCCGACGGCGATCGACGCGAGCAGCAGACCCACGTCGGTCAGGCCCGGCACGGCCTCGGAGATGAGGAACGGCGCGAGCACGATCGCCCCGAGCGCCATCCCCGCCGCCAGGCCGTCCTGCGGGCGGATGCCCGGGTCCGACGCGACGCGGTGGCCGAGCACGATGTAGACCGCCCACAGCGCGCCCGCCGTCAGCGCGAACGCGACGCCCGCCGGGCTCCCGGAGATGTGCACGTCGGCGAGCAGCAGCACCCCGAGGACGGCGAGGGCCAGCGCGAGCAGGTCGCGCCTGGTCCGCGAGCCGAGCGCCGCCACGGCGACCGGGCCGGAGAACTCGATGGCGACCGCCGTCCCGAGCGGCAGCCGGTCGATCGCGAGGTAGAACGCGAGGTTCATGCACGCGAGCGCCGTGCCGAACAGGCCGACGAGCAGCAGCCGCCGGCCGGTCCAGTGCGTGCGCCACGGCCGCCGCCACGCGACCAGCGCGACGGCGGCGCTCGCCGCGCGCAGCCAGGAGAGCCCGGCCGCGGGGATCGACGCGAAGAGCAGGACGGCGACGGCGGATCCCAGGTACTGCGAGATCGCGCCGAGGACGAAGAGCGTCTGCGGCGGGATCCTCGAGAGCCGGTCGATGGGCGATTGTGTCGGTGCGACGACGGGGATACTGCCCAGCGTGAACGTGCTCGTACTGGCCGCGTCCCCCATCGATGCGTCGCTGCTGCGCCGCGAGCTCGGCGACGAGGTCGAGGGCGCGCAGGTCCTGGTCGTGTCCCCCGCGGTGAACTCCTCGCCCCTGGCGTTCTGGGTCTCCGACTCCGACGAGGCGATCGAGGACGCGCAGGAGCGCCTCGACGAGACGCTGGAGGGGCTGCGGTCCAGCGGCGTGCAGGCGCGCGGGACGACCGGCGACAGCGAGGGGATCGTCGCCATCCAGGACGCCCTCGCGTCCTTCCAGGCCGACCGCGTCGTCGTGGTCGACGACCCCGACGTGGCCGACGAGGCGTCCGACCGCCTCGACGTCCCCGTGACCGGGCTTCAGACCACGTAGCCGGGCTCGCCCGGCAGGACGATCCGGCCGTCGATGACCTGCGGCCGGATCGGGTCCAGGTTGCGGCCCTGCGATGTCGCCAGCAGCTGCGCGGCATCCCCGAACTCGAGGATCGCCTCGAAGTGCTTGAGCGTGGGGAGGACGAGCGGGAGGTCGCCGCGGTCGTAGGCGTCGAGCGCGGCGCCCGGCGCGAACCATCCGGCGTCGACGCACTCCTCGCCGTCCACGCGCGGCTGCGCGCCGTCCGGCGCGGCGCCGAGGTAGAACCGCGTGTCGAAGCGGATGCCCGACGTCTCCGGCGTGACCCAACGGCTGAAGCCGACGAGCGAGCCCGGGTCGACACCCTCGATCGCCGCCTCCTCGGCCAGCTCGCGCACGGCGGCCGCGCGGTGCGCGCCGTCCTCGTCGGTCCCGGCACGGTCGCCGGGCTCCACCGCGCCTCCGGGGAAGACCCAGAAGCCGCCCATGAACCGGGCCTTGGGCGTGCGCCGCACGAGCAGGACCTCCAGGGCCGCGTCGCCGCCGCGCAGGAGCAGCAGCGAGGCGGACGGCCGCGGCGTCACGACCTCCCCCTCCACCGGAGGCTCGCCCACGGGCCCTGGTCGCCGATCGGTCATGCGAGGCCGAGCTCTCCGAGCGTCTCCTGGGCGATCTTCAGCCCGCTGTTGGCCGCCGGCACGCCCGCGTAGACCGCCGTGTGCAGGAGCACCTCGCCGATCTCCTCCGGCTCCAGCCCGTTGCGGATCCCGGCGCGCACGTGCATCGCGAGCTCGTTCTCGTGCCCCAGCCCGCACAGCAGCGCGAGCGTGATCATGCTGCGGCTGCGCCGGTCCAGTCCCGGGCGCGTCCAGACGTCCCCCCACGCGTAGCGGGTGATGAAGTCCTGGAACGGCGCGGTGAGCGCCGTCGTCGCGGCGACGGCGCGATCGACGTGCTCGTCGCCGAGGACCGCGCGGCGCACGGTCATGCCGTCGGCGTGGGCGTCGTGGGCGAGGAGGTGCTCGAGGATCAGCGCCGTGACGCGCTCGGGCAGCTCGACGTTCGGGATGTGGGCGGCATCGACGGCGGCCAGGCGCGCGCCCGGGATCCCCGCGGCGATCCGGACCTGGTGCTCGGGCGGGATCGCGGGATCGCGCAGCCCGGAGATGACGAGCGTGGGCGCGGTGATGCTCGGCAGGCCACCGAGGAGGTCCATGGCGTCGATCGCCTCGCAGGACGCGGCGTAGCCCTCGTCCGGCGTGTCGAGCACCCACGACTTCATGCGCGCGGCGCGCGCCGGGTCGGCGTCCCGGGCCTCCGGTGTCAGCCAGCGGTCGAGCACCGCGTCGGCCACGGCGGCGGTGCCGCCGTCCCGGACCGCCACGGCCCGCGCGGCGAACCCGGCCTCCGGCAGCGCGGCCGCCGTCGCGGCGGGCACGATCCGCCCGACGCGACCCGGGTGGTTGATCGCCATCCACATGGCGACCATCCCGCCGAGCGACACGCCGACGACATGGGCGCGCTCGATGCCGAGGCGGTCGAGCAGCGCGACGACGTCGCCGCCGATGTCGTCGATCGTGTACGGCCCCTGGGGGACCGGCGACCCGCCGTGCCCGCGTGGGTCGACGCGGACCACGCGGAAGTGCTCCGCGAGTGCCGCGACCTGGGGCTCCCAGAGCTCGAGCGTCGAGCCGAGCGAGGGGAACAGGACGACCACCGGCGCGTCGGCCGGGCCGTCGATGACGTGGTGCAGGTCCACAGTGTTCATAGGACAACCTCCAGCCTGCGACCGGGTCGCTCTGCGACCTGGTCGCGACCGAAGACGAAGTCTTCGGCGGTCACGCGCTGGCCTCCCGTGCGTCGTGGGCCGCGAGGGCCCGGTCGATGAAGACGTCGGTCGAGCCGAGATAGCCCGACGGGTCGAGCAGCTCCGCGAGCCGCTCGGCCGGGATCCGCCCGTGGATCTCCGGCTGCTCGGCCAGCGCCTCGGCGAACGAGCCGCCGGCGGCGGCGGCCCGCTGGACGGCCTCGTGCGCCTCCATGCGCCCGAGCTCCGGCGCGAGCTCGGTGCTCACGCGCTCGGCGAGCAGCAGGCCGCCGGTGATGTCGAGGTTCTCGCGCATCGCGCGGGCGTCGACCTCCAGCTCCTCCAGGCACGTGCGCAGCCATGCGGCGGCGGAGCCCGTCGACCGCAGCAGCTCGGTGAACGGACGCCACTCGGCGTGCCAGCTCCCGGCCGCGCGCTCGTGCTCGTGCGCCATCGCACCGAGGAGCGTCGCGACGAGCCCGGGCGCCTGCGCGGCGCACGCGGCGGCGCTGATCGCCGCGACGGGGTTGCGCTTGTGCGGCATCGTCGAGGAGCCGCCCGCCGCGCCCTCGGCGACCTCGGCCACCTCGGTCTGGGCCAGGAGCGTGACGTCGCGGGCGGTCTTCGCCACGACGCCGCAGGCCGTGCCCAGCGCGCCCGCGAGCTCCGCGGGCCGGGTGCGGATCGTGTGCCACGGGAGCACCGGCTGTGCGAGTCCGAGGGCCCGTGCCATGGCCTCCATGACGTCGACGCCGCGATCGCCGAGCGAGGCGAGGGTGCCGGCGGCGCCGCCGAGCTGCACGGCGAGGCGCTCCTCGCGGACCGTCCTCAGGCGGGCGATCGCGTCGTCGAGGCCCGTGAGCCAGCCGGCCGACTTCAGCCCGAGGGTGACCGGAACGGCCTGCTGGAGCAGCGTCCGGCCGGCGAGCAGGGTCCCGCGGTGCTCCCGCGCGAGTCGCGCGGCGGCGGCCGAGGCGGCCTCGAGGTCGTCCAGGAGCGGCGCCAGGGCGCGGTGGGCGACGAGCATCGCCGCGGTGTCCACGATGTCCTGGCTCGTCGCCCCGCTGTGCACGTGGCCGGCCGCCGGGCCCTCCACCCGCCCGGTGAGCGCCTTCACGAGCGGCACCGCCGGGTTGCCGCTCGACGCGGCCTGCTCGCCGAGCTGCGCGGCGTCGTAGTGCGCAGCACCGCACGCGGAGGCGATGGTCTCCGCGTCCGCCGCCGAGATGAGCCCCACCTCGGCCGACGCGCGGGCGAGCGCCGCCTCGGCGTCGAGCATCGCCTGCAGCCACGCGGCGTCGCCGACGGCCTCCCTGCACGCGGCCGCGCGCGAGGACGCCGTCGAACAACCCCGCCTCAGCCATCGGCACTACACGGCGAAGAAGACCGTCTCACCCGGGCCCTGGATGCGCAGGTCGATGTGGTAGCCGCCCTCGCCCTCGGGTTGGGCCAGCAGCGTCGCCCGCCGATCGGCCGGGACGGTGGCCAGCACCGGGTCGGTCGCGTTCGCGGCCTCCTCGTCGGCGAAGTAGATCCGCGTCGTGACGCGATCGAGCAGGCCGCGCGACATCAGCGTCACGACGAGGTGGGGCGCCTGCGCGCGGCCGTCGGTGTAGGGCACGCTGCCCGGCTTGACCGTGCGCACGCCCCAGCGGCCCTCGGCGTCGGCGGCCGAGCGGCCGAAGCCGCGGAACCCGCGGACGCGACCGCGCGGGTCGATCGGGTGGTCGAAGCGCCCGGCGGGATCCGCCTGCCAGGTCTCGACGAGCGCGTCGGGGACCGGCTCGCCGGCGCCGTCGTACACGGTGCCGCGGATCCAGAAGGCGCCGGGCGTGTCGTTCGGCACGACGTCGGGGCCGTCGGACCAGGGGAGCCCGATCGCGAAGAACGGGCCGACCGTCTGGGACGGGGTCTGGATGAGCGCCATCAGTCGACGTCCGGGGGCGTCTCGTCGGGGCCGCGCAGCACGATGTCCCAGTGGTAGGCGAGGGCCCAGTCGGGGACCGTCGTCTCCAGGTCGAAGCTGGCGATCATCCGCTCGCGCGCCTTCGGGTCGCGCACCGAGTTGAAGATCGGGTCGAACGGGAACAGCGGGTCGCCCGGGAAGTACATCTGCGTCACCAGGCGCTGGGTGAACGACGTCCCGAACAGCGAGAAGTGGATGTGCGCTGGACGCCAGGCGTTGGGGTGGTTGCCCCACGGATAGGCGCCCGGCTGGATGGTGATGAACTTGTAGTTGCCCTCGGAGTCCGTGACCGTCCGGCCGAGGCCGGTGAAGTACGGATCCAGCGGCGACGGGTGCTGATCGCCGTCGTGGCGATAGCGGCCGCCCGCGTTCGCCTGCCAGATCTCGATGAGCGTGTCGGGGACGGGTCGTCCTCCGGACTCGAGGACCTTGCCGTACACGATGATCCGCTGGCCCTGAGGCTCCTCGGCGTGCTGCCGGGTGAGGTCGTGGTCCAGCTCGCCGATCCGGCCGGGGCCGAGCAGCGGGCCCGTCAGCTCGCTCAGCGTCTGGGGGACCGCGATCAGCGGCTCCTTCGGGTGGCGGAGCGAGGTCGAGCGGTACTCAGGGGAGTCCAGCGGTGGATGGACGTCCTCCGGGCGCGGGTAGCGCGGGAGGACCAGGCGTTCCAGCGCGTCGGTCATACGGGTGGTCTTCTCCTTCCGGCCCGGTCTCCATCCGTGCCGTTCGCACTCGTGACCGTATCGCGCCTGCCGTGGCGGGTACGCTGCGGCCATGAGCACGGACACCGCGTCGCAGAAGTGGATCTGCGAGTCCTGTGGGCTGATCTACGACCCCGCCGAGGGGGATCCGGACGGCGACATCCCGCCCGGCACCGCGTTCGAGGCCATCCCGGACGACTGGTACTGCCCCGTCTGCGGCGCACGGAAGCAAGACTTCATCCCGTACGAGGAGTAGTGGCCCGCAAGGGCGCAAAGCGCCGCCCGCGCGCGGAGGATCTCCGCGGCGAGCGGCTGTCGTACGGCGACCCCGTGACCGTCGGCGGCCGGACGGTCATCACGGTCACGCGCGTGCGCGCATCGGGCGGCGGGAAGGCGCGCGCCGTCGAGGCGACGCCCGTGGGCTACATCGAGGTGACCGCCGACGGGTCCGCCTACCACCCCATCGACGACCCGCGCCGCGGGTTCCGCGCCGCCGCCGCGGCGGCGACGACGGTCGTCGGGCTGCTCGCCGGCGCACGAGCCCTTCGCGCATCGCGCCGCCCGGTCCGGCTGCTGCCGCCCGGCCGCCGCTAGCGTGGAGCGGTGAGCAGACTCACCCCGCCGCTCGGCGTCGTCGTCTTCGTCGTCGGCGCAGCCAGCCTCGGCTCCGAGATCGCTGCGGCGCGCCTCCTGGCGCCGTACTTCGGCGACTCCACGATCATCTGGGCCAACACGATCGGCATCGTCCTCGTGGCGCTGTCGGTCGGCTACTACATCGGCGGACGCGTCGCGGACCTCCACGCCACGCCCGGTGGCCTCCACCGCCTGGTGCTCGTCGCCGCGGTGCTGCTCGCGATCGTCCCCTTCGTCGCCGGGCCGTTCCTGGATCTCGCGGTCGACGCGCTGGATTCGGTCGAGGCCGGCGCGTTCACGGGCTCGCTGCTCGCGGTGCTCGTGCTCGTCGCCGTGCCCGTGCTGGTGCTCGGCATGGTCGCGCCCTACGCCATCCGGCTCGCGCTGCATCAGATCGACGATGCAGGGCGCACGGCCGGCCGTCTCTACGCGATCTCCACGCTGGGATCGCTGGCGGGGACCTTCCTCAGCGCCCTCCTGTTCATCCCGCTCGTCGGCACGCGGCGGACGTTCCTCGCCTTCGCGCTCGCGCTCGCGCTCGTCGGGCTGCTGGGCGTCGCCAAGGCGCGGTGGGCGGTCGTGCCCGCGGCCATCGCGCTCGCGCTCGCGCTGCCCGTCGGGATCGTGAAGGCGGAGAGCGACGCCGGCCGCGTGATCGACGACGCCGACACCGAGTACCAGTACGCGCGGGTCGTCGAGTCACCCGGCGGCGAACGTCGCCTCGAGCTCAACGAGGGCCAGGCGATCCACTCGCTCATCCGCCCCGGCACCTACCTCACCGACGGGTACTGGGACGACATGATCCTGCTGCCCGCGGCCGCTCGCGGGGGTGCGGCGCCGCGCTCGATCGCCGTCCTCGGCAACGCCGGGGGGACCGTGGCGCGGGCCGTCGGCCACTACTGGCCGCAGACGCTGATCGACGGCGTCGAGATCGACGGCGAGGTGTCCGACCTCGGCCGCCGGTGGTTCGACATGCGGGCGCCTCGACTGCGGATCTTCACCGAGGACGCGCGGCCGTTCCTCCGCCGGACCGACGAGCGCTACGACGCGATCCTGGTCGACGCCTACCGCCAGCCCTACATCCCGTTCTACATGTCGACGAAGGAGTTCTTCCAGCTCGCCCGGGACCGCCTCCGGCCCGGCGGGCGGGTCATCATCAACGTCGGTCATCCCGAGGACTCCGACACGCTGGAGAAGGTCCTGACCGCGACGATGGGCGAGGCGTTCGCGAGCGTCGTGCGTGTCCCCGCGGAGTCGACGAACACGATCCTCGTGGGCGGCGACCGCAGCCTCACGCCGGGTTCGCTGGAGCCGGCGGTCGCGCGCCTGCCGCCCGATCTGCAGCCGCGCGCGCGGACCGACGCGGAGATCGCGGCGCCCGGGCTGCGCGGCGGCAGCGTCTACACGGACGACAAGGCACCGGTCGAGTGGCTCGTCGACGCCTCGCTCGTGCAGGTCGCGACCGACGGGGACGAGCGCTAGCGACCTACTCGACGGGCTTGTGCGCGCGGACCTGGAACGTCGACAGGAACCGCGTCGCGAACCCGTTGCGCGCCGCCCGCAGGTACAGCCGCCAGACGCGCACGCGCTCCTCGCCCGCGAGCTCGATCGCCCGCGGGAGGTCGGACTCGAGGTTGTCCACCCAGGCCTGGAGCGTCTTCTCGTACTGGCCGTGCAGCCCCTCGACGTTGTCGATGACGTAGCGCGCCCGCTCCATGGCGAGGATCACGCGTGAGAGGTGCAGCGGCGCGCCGTCGGGGAACACGTAGCGCTCCGAGAACGGGCCGGCCTCGGGATCGCCGTGGCGCACGCGGGCGATGCCGTGGTTCAGCAGCCGGCCGCCGGGCTTGAGGATCGCGTGGAGGTTCGCCAGGTACGCGTCGATGTTGCGGCTGCCGACGTGCTCGACCATGCCGATGCTCGACACCGCGTCGAACTCCTCGACCGGCAGGTCGCGGTAGTCGCGGACCTGGAACTCGATCTTGTCGGAGAGCCCGGCCTCCGCCGTCCGCTGCCGCGCGAGCTCCGCCTGCGGCGGCGAGAGCGTGATGCCGAGGACCCGCGCGCCGTACTCGCGGGCGGCGTGACGCGCGAACGAGCCCCAGCCCGACCCGACGTCGAGGACGTAGTCGCCCGGCTTGAGGTCGAGCTTGCGGCAGACCATGTCGAGCTTCTCGAACTGGGCCTCCTCGAGCGTCGTCGCGCCCCGGTCCCAGACGGCGCAGGAGTACGTCATCGACTCGTCGAGGAAGTGCGCGAAGAACTCGTTGGAGACGTCGTAGTGGTGGCGGACCGCGCGCTGGTCGCGCACGATGCTGTGCCGGCGGCCGGCCGGTTTCAGCTCGGCGGCCGGGACGGGCGGCGGCTTCTGCAGCCCCGACGCGCGCGCGGCGGCGAACGCGAGCTGCGCCTGGGCCTTGCGGTCGATCGCCGGCGGCTTCCACGTCCCGACGACGTCGAGCGTCGCGTCCATCTCGTCGGGGACGATCTCGCCCGCGACGTACGCCCGGCCGAGCCCGAGCTGACCCGGCGCGCTCAGCGCGTAGGCGAAGGCCCGCGGGGATCGGATGTCGAACGTGGGCCCGCCCCCGGTCGTCGACGGGATGCTCGTCCCGTCCCAGAACCGGATGCTGAACGGGCGCTCGGGGAAGTGCGCCAGGAAGGCCTGGCGGAACGGCGCGGTGCTCGCGAACATCGTCGGATCAGATCGCAGCGCGGTGCGCCTGCTGGCGCTCCGGCGAGACACGAACGACGTCCCAGACCAGCCCGACCTTCTCCATGCCGCGGATGAGCCAGGCGGAGGGGTCGACCTGCCACCCCTTCATGCCGTGCTCGGCGGACGTGGGGAACGCGTGGTGGTTGTTGTGCCACGACTCGCCGAGCGTCGGTATCGACAGCCAGAAGACGTTGCGCGACTCGTCCTCGGTGTCGTACGCGCGGCGGCCGAAGAAGTGGCAGAGCGAGTTGATGCTGAAGGTCGAGTGGTGCACGAGCAGGACCCGGACGAGGCCGCCCCAGAGCATGCCGCTCAGGCCGGTCATCAGCGACCCGCCGATGAGCCAGCCCAGGAGGAACGGCAGGATGAATCCGGAGATCGCCCACACGACGAAGGTCCGGTCGATGAAGCGGACGACCGGGTCCTTGAGCAGATCAGGGGCGTAGCGCGTCTTCAGCCCGCGCTGGGTGTGGATGAACAGCCATCCGACGTGCGCGTGGTAGAGGCCCGCGAGCGCACCCTTCAGCCCGTGGCCGAAGTCGACGTGAGGGCTGTGCGGGTCCCCCTCGACGTCGGAGAAGACGTGGTGCTTGCGGTGGTCGGCGACCCACGAGATGACCGGGCCCTCGATCGCCATCGAGCCGAGGACCGCCAGGATCGCGCGGATCGGCGTGCTCGTCTTGAACGCGCGGTGCGTGAAGAGCCGGTGGAAGCCGACCGTGATGCCGAAGCCGGTCAGCAGGTAGCAGATGAACAGCACGATCAGGTCGCTGACGTGCAGCCATGAGTTCCAGAGCTGCCAGCCGACCAGGCCGAGGCCCAGGATCGGGACGAGCGTCACCGCCCCGGTGATGATGCGATCACGGGTCTCGTTCGCGACGGGCTGGACGTCGTCGCGCGGGCGGCCGTCGTCGGACCCGCCCGTTGTGGGTGCCTGTACCTCTACGGTCATCGATAGGTGAGCCTAACCAGTTCCCCTCCGAGAAGGCCTACCCCGGCCCGGAGGGGGTCAGTCCTCAGGCGGCCAGGCGGGACTCGGCGTCGAAGAATCCGGTCGGGCGGCTCTCCGCGGCGCGCGCGAGCGCCTGCGCCGCGGCGACGAGCTCCGGCCGGGCGTGCGAGGACATGACGGCGAGCCGCACCCGCGCGCCGCCCTCGGCGAGCGCCGGCGGGGCGATCGGCTCGACGACGACGCCCTCGCCGAGCGCCACGGCGCAGAACCGGCGGGCGTCCTCCTCGTCGGCGGCCGCGAGGGACATGACCTGGGTCTCCGACCCCGTCACCTCCAGTCCCTCGCTCGCGAGCGCGTCGCGCATGATGCCCGCGTTGGCCTGGAGCTTGGCGACCCGGCGGTGCCCGTCGCCCAGCTGACCGAGCGCGGCGAGCGCGGCGGCGCTGGCCGGAGGCGACGGCGCGGCGGAGCCCGCGAGCGCGCTCGCGCCCGCGGCCACCTCGCGCAGGGCGGCGGCGTCGCCGGCGATGACCCCGCCGTACGAGCCCAGCGCCGTGCCCAGGCTGCAGACCACGAGGTCGGCCTCGCCGTCGAGCCCCGCCTCCGCGAGCGCGCCGCGGCCGTCGGGCCCGAGGCAGCCGATCGCGTGCGACTCGTCGACGATGAGCCGGGCTCCGCCGCGGCGGACCGCCTCGCACAGCTCCACGAGCGGCGCGACGTCGCCGTCGCGCGCGAAGACCGCCTCCGTCACGACGAGCGCAGGCTGCGCGCCGCGGCCCGCCCGGCCCGCCTGCAGCTCCCACGCGACCTGCTCGGCGTCGCCGTGGTGGTACGCGACCGTCTCGCCGCGCGCGAGCCGGCACGCGTCGGCGAGCGCCGGGCAGGCGAGCTCGTCGACGAGGATCGTCGTGCCCGCGCGGCCCAGCGAGGCCACCGCGGCCAGGGCGGCCAGGTAGCCCGAGCCCGCCAGCAGCGCGGCCTGCGAGCGGAGGAACCCGGCCAGCCCCTCCTCGAGGCGCCGGTGGATCAGCATCGTCCCCACGCCGGGTCGCGCGGCACCGGCACTCGCGCCCCAGCGCCGCGCGGCGTCGGCGGCGGCCTCGCGAACGCGAGGATGGTCGGCGAGACCGAGGTAGTTCGCCGAGGAGAGCACGGTCACCGGCCGGCCGTCGAGCACGACGCGCGGGCCCGGGGGCCCGCTCACGAGGCGCATCCGATCCTCCTGATCGCGTGATGGATGCAGGGAAAGTTAGGTCCGCGACCGGACGGAGCTACTCGAGGGTGACCAGGGGCTCGCCCTCGCGCACGGCCTGGCCCTCCTCGACGTGGATCGCGCTGACCGTGCCGGTGTCCTCGGCCTCGACCGGCATCTCCATCTTCATCGACTCGAGGACGACGACCGTGTCGCCCTCCGCGACCGCGTCGCCGAGGGAGCATTCGATCTTCCACACCGTGCCCGTGATGTGGGCCTCGACGTCGGGCATGCGCGCCAGCGTACCGACCGCGTGGAGGGTGACCGGGCCTCAAGTTCCGACCGCATGTCGATGGGCCGGCCGCGTTCGCGACCGTACGTTTCCGGCATGCGATTCACCTCGCGGCGCCGGCGTCATCCGTCTCCTCCTGCGACGAGCCTCGGCGATGCGATGGGGAGCGTGGTCGTCGTGGCGGCCTGACCCACCCTCACGACGGCACCCGGGCTGAAGAGCCCGGAATCCAGGTGGATCGGTCGAGGCCGAGGGGACTCCGGCGGCGGACGGGACAGCCGCCGCCGGAGCCGGCCTCGACCGGTTGCCTGGGTATCGGGCAACCGGCGTCGCGCGCGTTCTCCGTGGGTATGTTCCGCCGCGCATGGATGCGGATATCCCCCCCGATCCCGACCTCGCGCCGATGCGGGCGCAGGTCTACAAGGATCCTCGGCCTGCCGAGCATTTCGATCGCTTCCACGAGCGTGCGCGCACGCGGGAGCCCGACGCGGTCTACGAGCTGGTCCGCGTCCTCACGACGCTCTACGGGAAGGCCGCGCTGCGGCTGCGGTCGATCTCCGAGGAGAAGGTGCCGCAGCACGGCGCCGTCCTCCTCGCGCCGAACCACTTCTCGTTCCTCGACCACTTCTTCCTGGGCGCGGCGCTGCGCCGGAAGGTGCGGTTCATGGCGAAGTCGCAGCTGTTCACGCCGCCGCTGCAGACCGTGTTCACGCACGGGGGCGTGTTCCCGGTCAGGCGCGGCCACCGCGACGAGGAGACGTTCATCACGGCGCTCTCGATCCTCGAGCGCGAGGGCTGCGTCGCGATGTACCCAGAGGCGGGCCGCTCGCGGACCGGCTCGCTGAGCGACACGGTCAAGCCCGGCATCGGGCGCCTGGCGCTGGAGTCCGGCGCGCCGGTCGTCCCGGTGGCGATCCACGGCTCCTCGCGCGTTCGCAACTGGCGCCGCGGCCAGTTCCCGATGGTGACGGTCCAGTACGCCGACCCGATCCGCTACGCGGTCGTCGAGAACTCCACGCGCGAGCAGCAGCAGGCGGTGGCGGAGGAGATCTTCGCCGAGGTCCGCGTGCTGTACGACGGCCTCGAGCGGCTCGGCCGCCGCGGGGTCATGCGGCAGGTCCGCGAGCGGACGGCGCTCGCATCGTGAGCGCGAACATCCGGCGCTGGACCGCAGCCGCGGTGCTGGCGGCCCTGCTCGCCCTCGCGGCGACCGCGACCGATGCCCGCGCGCTCGCAGCTCGTCCAGATCGGCGACTTCGCGGCGCCCACGTACGTCACGGCGCCCCCGGGCGACCCCTCGCGGGTGTTCGTCGTCGAGCGCGGCGGGACGATCCGCGTCGTCCGCGACGGCGCGCTCCAGCCGGCGCCGTTCCTCGACCTCGGCGCGGGCGCGACGACGGAGGACGGCGAGCGGGGCCTGCTCTCCCTGGCGTTCTCCGCCGACTACGCGACGAGCGGCCGCTTCTGGATCTTCTACACGGCGGCCGACGGCTCGCTGCGCGTGGAGGAGGGGCTGCGCGACCCGGCGAACGCCGACCGCTCGCTCCCCAACCGCGTGCCGACGCTCACGCTGCCCCACCGCCTGCAGGCCAACCACAACGGCGGCCAGCTGCAGGTCGGGCCCGACGGCTCGCTCTACATCGGCATCGGCGACGGCGGCGGGGCGAACGACCCCTACGACAACGGGCAGAACCTGAGCGTGCGCGACGACACGGGCGCGAGCGGACGGCACACCCTGCTCGGCAAGATCCTGCGCATCGTCCCGAACCCGGCGGGCGGCTACACGGTCCCGGCCGGCAACCCGTTCCCAGCGCCGGCCGCCGAGGTCTGGCAGATGGGGCTGCGCAACCCGTACCGCTTCGCGTTCGACCGGGCGACGGGCGCGATGGTCATCGGGGACGTGGGGCAGGACAAGGTCGAGGAGGTCGACCTCGTCCCACCGGGCGTCGGCGGGCTGAACTTCGGATGGAGCTACCAGGAGGGCAACGTCCCCGGGCCGCGCGCGGCGCCCGCGGGCTTCGCGGCGACGCAGCCGGTCCTGACGTTCCCGCGCAGCACGGGCTTCTGCTCGATCATCGGCGGCGCGGTCGTCCGCGACCCGGCGCTGCCGGAGCTCGCCGGTCGCTACGTCTTCGGCGACTACTGCCTCGGGAAGGTCTGGTCCGCGTCCCTCGACGGCGGTCAGGCGACCGCGGGCGACGCCGGACTGCCCACGGTCCCGTCGCTCTCCTCGTTCGGCGAGGACGCGTGCGGCCGCGTGTACGTCACGTCACTCGCGGGGCCCGTGTACCGGATCGCCGACGGCGGCGAGTGCGTGCTGAACCAGCAGGTCGGCGCGCGGTCGGGCGACACGCGTCCGCCGTCGCTGCGGGTCCGCGTGAACCACCTCCAGCGCGTGCTGCGGACCGGCGTCCTGCAGCTCCGGGTGCGGTGCGACGAGCAGTGCACGGTCCGCACGGGCGGCGGCGTGCAGGTGCGACGGACGGCCCACAGCTCGGCCACGACGAGTGCGCTGTCCATCGGGGGTGTGCGGCGGACGCTCGCCGGCGGCGCCCTCGTGCGGTTGCGGGTCCCGGTGTCGGCCCGGACGCGGCGCGCCATCCGGCGCACGTTCGCCCGCGGCGACCGCCGCGTCACCGCGCGCCTCTCGCTGCGCGCGACCGACGCGGCCGGGAACGTGGCGGGGAGGACGGTCCTCATCCGGGTGCGTCGGTAGGTCGACGGCTACGTTGGATGGAATGCAATTTGATATCAGGTTCCCTGACAGCAACGAGGCGGCCGACCAGGACGAGGAGTTCTGCGAGGTCGTGCTCGACGGCGAGGTGCGTCGGATCCGGTTCCACGACTACGACGAGATCTTCGAGGTTCCCGGCCTCTACGAGCAGCTCTTCTACGAGGAGCTGCGGTGCACGTCCCCCGACGTCGTCGTCGATCTGCTCGCCGAGAGCGTGCCGCTCGACGGCCTCCGCGTCCTCGACCTCGGCGCCGGCAACGGCATGGTCGGCGAGCGGCTGGCGAAGCTCGGCGTCGGCGAGCTCGTCGGCGTCGACATCATCCCCGAGGCCGCGACCGCGACCGATCGCGACCGGCCCGGCGTCTACGACGACTACGTCGTCGGCGACATGACCGACCTGCCGCGGGACGACCATCGCCGGCTCGAGGGCCGCAACTTCACCTGCCTGACGAGCGTGGCCGCGCTCGGCTTCGGTGACGTGCCGCCGGAGGCCTTCACCGCCGCGTACGACCTCGTGCAGGACGAGGGCTTCGTCGCCTTCTGCATCAAGGAGGACTTCCTCCGCGAGGAGGAGTCCGAGGCGTCCGGCTTCTCGCGACTCATGCGCGACCTGATCGAGCGGGGCGAGCTCGAGATCATCGGCGAGCAGCGGTACGACCACCGCAACTCGGCGGTCGGCGACCCGCTGTCCTACGTCGCCATGGTCGCGCGCAAGCAGGTCGGCTAGGCGGACGCTGACGGGTCAGCGCCGTGTCTGCGGCGTCCCGCAGGTCGCGCTTCCCGGGCAGCGCTTGAGCACCCGGACCCGCGGTGCCCGGGTCGGGTCCGCGGGCCAGCGGAGCGAGAGCTCCACCGAGGAGGAGTCGTTCGTGCGCGAGACCTCGCGCAGCCGGCCCGCCGGGTTGGCGGTGTGGACGAGGTCGTACCGGCCGGTCGGCGCGCTCGTGCGGGTGACGGCGATCTCCTGGCCCTCGACGCGCGCCTTGTAGACGTCCGCGTACGTCGGATCCGCCTTCAGGCCCATGTCGACCGTCCGTGCCGTCGGCTGGTCCTGGCTGCACCAGCCGTTCGAGAAGCCGTTGGAGAGGCAGAAGCCCTGCTTGCGGTCGCGCACGACGACGCCCGCGGTCGTCAGGCTGCGCAGCGCGTAGCGCTCGAAGCGCAGCATGTGCCAGTGGCGGTGGCCGTAGGTCGTGACGTAGCGCATGCGCCCGATGCCCGGGACGCTGCCGACGATCGCCGAGGCCTCCGTCGGCCCGCCGTGGAGGACCTGCTCGACCTGCAGCTCGCCGTTGGCGTCCCGGCGGCTCCCGCTCAGGTGCATCGGGCCGGGGCCGACGTTGCGCACCGCCGAGTCGAAGGAGATGGCGAAGCCGTCGGTGCGCGACCCGTCGGGCGCGTGCGCGCGGCCGGCCGCGACGTTCTTGGGCACGTCCTGGATGAGGTCGGGCAGCACCGCCGCGGATCCCTGCGACGCGGCCGACGGCACGAGGGCGACGACCGGGCCGAGCGTCAGGAGGGCGGTGAGCGCGGCGAGCCGCGCGCGCGTCACGCGTCGGCCCACGGCACCTCGACGGAGTCCTCCTGCGGAGCGTCGCGGGCGACGACGTACTCGGCGGGCTGCTCGTCGGAGAGGTTCTCGACGATGTGCGTCTCGCGCGGCGGCACGTAGAGGAGGTCGCCCTCCTCGACGACGAGCCGCTGCTCGAGGTGCTCGCCGTAGTGGATGGCGATGCGGCCGGACAGCATGTAGAGGGCGCTCTCGCAGCCCTCGTGGTAGTGCGGGCGCGACCGCGCACCCGCCGGGACGCGGAAGCGGCCCATGTAGATGTCGTGCGCGCCGGTGGTCGCCTGGGAGATCTCGCTGCCGCCGACGACGCCGCGCGGCGTCTCGCGATCGGGGCCTGGCTTGACGACCTGCATGGGCCGAACCCTACGCCCCCGAGATACACATGAGTGATCGTTCAGATAGACGCACGTCCGATTGGGTGGGCACCCATCCCTCTGGTTAGCTGACTGACGACGTCTCCTGGGCACGAACGCCCGCTCCTGCGAACAAGGACGTTCCTCATGTTCCACCCGCGCATGCGGCGGGCCTCGCTGGCCCTCGCCGCGACGATCTCGGCTGCGGTCGTGCTGTCCCCCGTCGCGATGGCCGCCCCCGGGGACCTGCCCGACCTCGAGCAGAGCGCCCCGGCGAACATCTCCGGCGGCTACTTCGACGACCACTCCATCGGCGGCGACGACCACCTCGGCTGGGGCTACGGGACGTCCGACCCCGAGCCGCTGGCGATCCGGCTGCAGTCGACGGTCCACAACGCGGGCGCCGGTGCGCTCGGGCTGTGCGGCTACACCGCCGGCGGTGGCTGGATGCGCGGCTACCAGACGACCGGCGACGCCGCGACCTGCGCGGCAGTTGCACCGGCGAGCGGGGCGGTCGGCTGGTTCCGCTACGCGACCACGAACCACAGCTCGGCGGGCGACTTCAACCGCTGGCATGCGATGGACGTGCAGCGCTTCGCGCTCGTCCCGCTCCCCGCAGCGCAGGGCGGCCCGGCCGCCGGTGCCCCGACGTTCTGGGACACCGACTGGGGCACGTGCCTGAACGACAACGAGTGGATGGACTGCGAGACCGGCGCGTCCGCGACCCGCGCGACGGTCGCGGTCGCTCCCGGCGCCACGAAGGTCACCCAGGAGGGCGCGCCCGACCAGGCGATCATCGCCATCCCGGCGCCGGCGCGGGCGCAGCTGCCCGACGGCCGCTACCAGGTCGTCGCGATCGCGAACCCGTACGGGGCGCTGCGCGAGTCGGGCACGGGCTACGGCAGCGTGAACTGCACCACCGTCGACGTCTCCGGCGCGGCGGGCTACAGCAACTTCGCGGTGAGCCAGAGCGCGACGCAGCTCGCCACGTGCCTGCTGCCGAAGACGCTCCCGGCCGCCCTGACCGGCCCGGGTGGGACCGACCCGTTCCGCGGCGCCGCGGCGCTGACGTGCGCGTCGCTCCTGAGCGACACCGGCCACTGCTGGGCGACGATGCCGACGACCACCACGCCCCTGGCGCCGCACCCCGCGGCGCGGACGAACGCGACCGGCACCCCGACCCCGACCGCCACGACGACGGTCGCGAAGGGCGCCGCCGTCAGCACCCCGGTCACGACCCCCGACCCGGTCGTGAAGCCGCTGCCGCTGCCGAAGATGACGAAGTCGGCGGCGACGTCCTACGCCCGTACGGCGCTCGGCCGCCAGTACGGCACGACCGCCGCGGCCGGCAAGGTGACGTGCGTCCTGACGGGCGGCGCGAGCGCGGAGTGCGCGGTGAGCTGGAAGGGCGCCCGGAGCGTCACGTACTCCGGCACCGAGCACGTGTGGTTCACCTCCACCCCGACCCGCGTGTCGTGGGAGTGGGACATGGACATCAAGCAGTCGGGCAGGTCGGGCACGACGCACTCCGCCGGGGTTGGCGGGGTCGTGGGGTAGGGGCTTTCCGGTTCGTCCCGCTCGCGGCGCGTCTGGCGCGGCGGGCGGGGTTCGGACAGCTCATCGAGGGAGGGTCAGGCAGTGGCCGGCGTTCCGGCCGCTGCGCCCTCGCCGAGATCGGGTGTGGTCGCTTTGGGTCGTGGGACGACCCTTATCGGACACGCCCGCCTCGTGGCGGCGGAGCTCCGCTCGCGGCGCGTGTGGCGCCGCGGCACGGGGTTCGGACAGCTCATCGAGGGAGGGTCAGGCAGTGGCCGGGGTTCTCGCCGCTGCGCCCTCGCCGAGATCCGTCGGTGGTCACTTTCCGTCGCATAGCGACGCTTTTCGACCAGTCGTGCTGACTTAGCCGCGCATATCGCGGCTTTCTCAGCGCGGGGCCTTCGCTCACGCCGTCTCCCGACACCGCCGCGGCGCCACCTTGAACGATGCACCGAAAAGAGGACGCACGTCCGATGGTTCGCCCCCACCCGCAGGCGTAGGGTCCTACCCGTCCCACCAGTCTCTGTGGGCAGTGACGTTCCACCACGACGGACAAGGAAGTCCTCCACATGCTCCACTTCCGCTGGCGGCGAGCCACGATGGCCGCCGTCGCTTCGCTGTGTGCCTCAGCGGTCATCGCGCCCGCCGCCATCGCCGCACCGGGCGATCTCCCCGACCTGGTGCAGAGCATTCCGACGGCCCCGGCCGCGACCCCCGACGCGGATACGGGTCAGGTCAACTGGGGCGGGTTCTTCGACGATCACTCGATCGGCGGCGACAACCACATGGGCTGGAGCCACAGCGGCTCCGATCCCGAGGCCCTGATGGTGCGGTTCCAGTCCACGCTGACCAACGCCGGCAACGGCGCGCTCCAGCTCTGCGGCTACCCGTCGAGCAGCGCCGCCTGGCTTCGCGCCTACCAGACGACGCCGGGCGATCTCGCCGCCTGCCCGGGCAACGCTCCCAGCAGCGGCGCCTCCGGCTGGTTCCGCTACGCGGTCGCCAACCACTCCGCCACCGGTGAGTTCAACCGCTGGCACCTCATGGATCTCCAGCGCTTCGCGCTCGTCCCCGTGAACGCTCCTGGAGCGCGCACGCAGTGGGACACGCGCTGGGGCACCTGCATGAACGACAACCAGTTCATGGACTGCGAGCACAACGCGGGGGCGACCAACCTCCGCGCCGGCATCGCGCCGCACACGGACAAGGTGACGGAGGAGGGCGCGCCCGACCAGACGGTCGTCGCGTTCCCCAACCGCATCCCGAACGGCTCGTACCAGCTCGTCGCGATCTCGAACCCCTACGGGGCGATCCGCGAGGTCGGCACCACGTACGGCAGCGTCTCCTGCGTCAGCCTGCAGGTGTCGGGCGACGCGGAGGTCGGCGAGTGGCGCGTCTACCAGGCAGGCGCGACCCCCACGAACTGCCTGCTGCCGACCAACATCCCGGGGGCGCTCACCGGCCCGGGCGGCACCGACCCGTTCGCGGGTGCGAACCCCGCGGCCGCGTGCAACCCGCTCCTGATCACGGGTCACTGCTGGGACACGATCCCGGTCGACGGCGCGCATCCGATCGCGCACACGAACGTGCGTGACACCTCGACCGCGACCGCCACGCGCACCGTCGCCCAGTACGGCGCGGTGGGCACCTACGGTCCCGGCGGCGGAGGCGGGAACCCCGGCGGCGGCGGTGGCGGCGGTGGCGCCCGATCACGCCGCCGCGCGTGGTTCCGCCGGCGCAGCAGCCCCCGGCGCGTGGACCCGCCCAACAAGGGCGCGCTCACGCTCCCGACGCTCGAGGACCGCAAGGCCCGCTCCTACACCCGCACCGCCCTCCGCAGGACGTTCGGCACGCTGCCGAGCTCGGCGAAGGTCACGTGCCGGTCGACCGGCGGCGCCAACCAGGCGTGCACCACGAGCTGGAAGCGCTCTGGCGGCAAGAGCTACAGCGGCACCGTCCGCGTGTGGTTCACGTCGACCACGACCCAGGTCTCCTGGAACTACGACCTCTCCGTGCAGCGCAAGCAGCGCGGGCACCGGACGACCACGACGACGCGCGGCGCGCGCGTCGGAGGGACGGTCGCCTAGGGGTCGGCGAAGCTCCGCCGGCCGCTCCCGCGAGGGAGTGTTCGCGACGCGGGATGCGTTCCACCGCAACCCGCGTCGCGCAGCCGGTGTTACACGCAGGAGAAGGTGATGCGAACGGCGGTGCGCCAAGGAGGCGCGCCGCCGTTTCGTCTGCGCCGGGCCGGGGCGCGGACGGCCTTCGCCGGACGGATGTGCGAGTGCACATACATCCTGCGGATGGTGGGGTGGCGCATCGCCCCCGGGCCAAGAACTGTCAACTCCCCGGACAAGGATGTTCCACTTGCTCTCCCTCTTGCGGCACAGGCGCACACGATGCGCGCTGACCGCCGCCGTCGCATCGATCTCCCTCGCCGCGCTGCCTGCCGGCGCGCACGCTGCCCTCGTCCAGGGGCAGCCGACCAACGTCCAGGCCGGCTACTTCGACGACCACTCCATCGGTGGTGACAACCACCTCGGCTGGGGCTACACCGGCACGGGTGGGACCTCGCAGGTCGAGCCGCTCGCGATCACGTTCGGCACGACGCTGACGAACACCGGCCCCAACCAGTTCCGCGTCTGCGGCTACAACGCCGCCGGCGGCTGGATGCAGGCCTACGAGGTCGTCGCCGCCGCTTGTCCCGCCACCGCGGCGGGCGCCGGCACGCAGGACGGCTGGTTCCGCTACGTGACTGCGAACCACAGCGAGCCCACTGCGACGCCGCAGGGCTCCGCGTTCAACCGCTGGCACCTCATGGACCTCCAGCGCTTCGCGCTCGTCCCGCTCCCCACGTCGCTCGGCGGCCCCGCCGGCGCGTACACCGCGTGGGACACGACCTGGGGCACGTGCCTCAGCGACGGCGGCGCGAGCATGGACTGCACGCAGGCCGCCGGAGCCGGAACCCTCGCCGACGAGCATCCCGGCCGGGACCGCGAAGACGACGCAGGAGCAGAACCCCGCGCCGGACGCCGAGCGCATCGCCATCCCCGAGGGCGCGATGGGCGCCTTCCCCGACGGCGCGTACCAGGTCGTCGCGATCTCGAACCCCTACGGCCAGTACGGCGGCGGGCCCAGCATCTCGTGCACGACGGTCACCCTGAGCGGCGCGACGACGTACCACCCGGTGCTCACGCAGGTCGGCGGCCAGCCGGCCACGTGCTACACGCCGGCGAGCATGCTCGCCGGCTCTGACCGGTCCCGGTGGCCGTGATCCCATGGCCGGCGCGGCTGCCTCGACGTGCACCCCGATCCTCACGGCGACGGGTCACTGCTGGGCCACCGTCCCGATGGGCGGCGCGAACACCCCGGCAGCGTCGAACGTGAACGCCACGGGCTTCCCGACGATCACGGCGACCAACACGGTCCCGGTCGCCTACGGCCCGCAGGTCGTCAACCCGACGCCGTCGTCCGGCGCGAACAACCCGCCGGCGACTGCAGCCGGCCAGTCCACCCGCACCGTCCGTCGCCTCACGACGACGAACTCGAAGAGCTACACGAAGACGGCGCTGCGCAAGCAGTTCGGCAAGGGCCTGAGCCGCCTGCGGATCTCGTGCCGCGTGCGGTCGTCGACCGCGTCGACGTGCGGCGTGTCGTGGCGCAAGGCGGGCGCGAGCTACAAGGGCAACGTGTGGCTCCGCTACAAGACGATCCGCAGCCGCCTGCGCTGGCAGTACCGGCTCGAGGTCAAGAAGACGAAGGCCGGGCACACGCAGACCGTGCGTCGCTCGTACAAGACCGGCGGCACCTTCTAGGGCCGACCGGCACCCGCAACCTGGGCAAGCAGAGCGGCGGCGCGCCCAACGGGAGCGCCGCCGCGCCCAGGCTGCGCCGGAGGTTTCAGCTTTTCGCGGACGCACGTTCTAGTGCGCGCAGGCAGGGCGGGTGATGATCTGGTCCCCCGCCCTCCGGGCCGCCCGCTCCGACTCCGAGGAAGGTCACATCCCCGTGTCACGCTCCTTCCGCCGTACGTGCGCGCTGCTCGCGCCGGCGGCAGTCCTGCTCTCGCTCTGCATCCCCGCGGCCGCATCCGCGGCGCCGGGCGACCTGCCGGACCTCGTCCAGTCGCGCCCCGGCAACGTCGTCGGCGGCTACTTCGACGACCACTCCATCTCCGGCGACAACCACCTCGGGTGGAGCTACGGGACGTCGCAGTCCGAGCCGCTCGCCATCGACTTCTCCAGCGCGATCTACAACCAGGGCGCCGGCGCCCTCGAGCTCTGCGGCTTCCAGAGCGGGACGGCGGGCTGGATGCGCGCGTTCCAGGTCGCGCCCGGCGTGCTCGGCAACGACTGCCCGCCGAGCGCCCCCGCGTCCGGCGGCGTCGGCTGGTTCCGCATGATCGCCGCGAACCACTCGACGACCAACGCGTTCAACCGCTGGCACTTCATGGACCTGCAGCGCTTCGCGCTCGTCCCGCTGCCCCCCTCGCTCGGCGGCCCGTCGGCTGCCGCGACCGCATGGGACACCTACTGGGGCACGTGCCTGAACCTGGGTGACCCGTCGCTGTTCTGCTCGAACGACCCGGCGGCACCCTCGCTGCCCACGGGCATCGCGTCGGGCCAGGGCAAGGTCACGCAGGACGGCGCCCCGGACGACCAGCGGATCGCGATCCCTGCCGACTCGCGCGGCTCGTTCCCGGACGGCGCGTACCAGATCGTCGCGATCTCGAACCCGTACGGCCTCCTCACCGAGGCGGGCACGACGAGCGGCAGCGTGGCCTGCACCCAGGTCCAGCTCGCCAACGCGCCGGCGTACACCGGCTTCACCGCGACGCCCGTCGCCGCGGCTCCGGCCACGTGCTACGTCCCGCGGACGCTCCCGGCGGCCCTCGCGGGCCCGGGCGGGCGCGACCCGATGGCGAGCGCCGGGCCGACGACGCCGCCGTGCACGATCATGCCGGCGAGCGGCCACTGCTGGGCGACGGTGCCGATGGCCGGCGCCAACACGCCCGCGGTCTCCAACACGAACGCGACCGCGGCCGCCACGATCGTCGGCACCGACCTCGTCCCGGTGCCGCAGGGCGCCGACTACCGCGTGAACCCGGCGCCGCCCGTGCCCCCACCGGTCACGCCGCGCTCGACCCGCCGTCTGACCGTCTCCAGCTCGAAGGCGCACGTGCGCACCGCACTGCGCCAGCGGTTCGGCCGCAACCTCCGGCGCCTCCGCGTGTCTTGCCGTGTGACGGCATCGACCAGGTCGACCTGCACGGTGCGCTGGAGCAAGAAGGGCGCGAGCTATCGCGGCAAGGTGTTCCTGCGTCTGCGCACGGTGAAGGCTCGACTCCGGTGGCAATATCGCGTGGACGTCACCAAGCGCAAGAGCGGGAGGACGCAGCACATCCGTTGGTCCTACAGGACCGGGGGAATCGCCTGAGACCGCTCCAGCTCGCGGTTTGTGCATCTGGCATACCGGAAACAGGTGTGTTCTGGGAGGATGCTGCACACGTGAAGGAGGCCGGTACCGCCACCGGCTGCAGGCACATCAAATGTCGGAGAACCCAGGGGGGATTCTCGTGCAACCACTGACCGGGCGAAGGCGTGCTCCGGGCCTCATCGGCGCGGCACTCGCGCTGGTGGTCCTCGCCCTCGCCGTCACCGCCTCGACCGCATCGGCAACGGACCTCGTGCCCGGCGCCCCGGCGAACCCGACTGGCGGGTTCTTCGACGACCACTCCATCAGCGGCGACAACCACGCCGGCTGGGGCCCGACCGAGGAGCCGCTCGCAGTGCGCTTCACGGCGGCCGTCGGCAACGTCGGCCCCGCGATCGCGTTCTGCGGGACGCCTGCCGCCGCCGGCTGGATGGCCGCGACGCAGGGCGCCTGTGGCGCCGGAGGGCCGCAGTTCGGCTGGTTCCGGTACGTCACCGCGAACCACTTCGGCCACAACCGCTGGCAGCTCATGGACTTCCAGCGCTTCGCGCTCGTGAACGTCAACCCGGGCGGCACCGAGGTCATCTGGGACACCCGCTGGGGCTCCTGCGTGAACAACTCTGCGTTCGCAGAATGCTCGACCGATCCGAACGCGCCCCTGCTGAACAACATGGGCTTCCTGCCCGACTCCACGAAGGTCACGCAGGACGGCGCCGACGAGGATCAGATCATCGCGATCCCGAACCAGCTGGGCTACCGGCTGCCCGAGGGCAACTGGCAGATCCTGCACTGGGTGAACCCGTACGGCGCGATCGCCGGCGATCCGACGGCGAACAACGTGACGTGCACGCCGATCACGCTGTCCTGGGCGCCGGCGACGGCACCCGCGGCATCGCCGCTCATCGTCGCGGCGCGCCCGCTCGGCGCCGGTGAGACGTGCCGGACCGCGCAGCCGCCGCCGGCCGTCACCGGCCCCGGCGACCCGGCGGATCCGCTCCGCTTCGCGCAGGCGTTCCCGATCACGTGCGCCCCGACGGCGACCGGCCACTGCTGGACGACGCCGCCGACGTCGTGCTCCGCCGCGAGCCCGACGGCCCGCACGTTCACCTCGGGCACGCTCGTGCCCGCGACCGATCCGTGCGCTGCGGGCGGCGGTGGCACCGGTGCCGCCGGCGCCAGCCCGGTCCAGGGCCTGAGCCGGCGTGCCGCGAACCTGCGGATGACCACGCGGCTCTCGAAGAGATACGCGTCGGTCGCGTTGCGCAAGGCGTTGAAGTTGAAGAAGACGCCGACCGGCGTCAGACGCTCCTGCAAGATCACGAGCCGCGTCAACGCGAAGTGCAGCGTGCGCTGGAGCGGCAGCGGGCAGAGCGCCCGCGGCACGATCTGGATCCGGTTCGTCGCCGGCAGCAAGGCGAACCGCTGGACGTACCGCGTCGATCTCCGCTCGACGAAGAACGGCCGCACCACGCGGATCCGCCACACGTACCGCACCGGCGGGCGACTGGCGTAGGGCAAGCTCGCGGGGCGCGCCCACACGGCGCGCCCCGCGGACGGTCCCGGCGTGCGACGCTGCGCGCATGAGCGCACGTCACGACGCGCTGCGCGAGCTGACCGGCGCCGCCGTCGATCTGCTCGTGCGCTGGGAGGACATGTGGGGGCCGTACGAGCCCCACCCCGCGTCCGCCGCCGACATCGGCCGCCTCGCCGAGGCATGGGGCGAGTACACGCAGCGGATGGACGCGATGATCCCGTTCTTCCATCCGCGCTACGCGGGGCAGATGATCAAGCCGCCGCACCCGGTCGCGGCCGCGGCCTACCACGCCGCGATGCTGGTCAACCCGAACAACCACGCGCTCGACGCCAGCCAGGCGACGAGCCCGATGGAGGTCGAGGTCGTCGAGGGGCTGGCGCGGATGTTCGGCCTCGAGCCCCCGTCGCTCGGTCACCTGACCTCGAGCGGGACGATCGCCAACCTCGAGGCGCTCTGGGTCGCCCGTGAGCTGCATCCGGGCAAGGCGATCCTGCACTCCTCCGACGCGCACTACACGCACGGGCGCATGTGCCAGGTGCTCGGCGTCGAGGCTCGTGCGGTCCAGGCCCTGCCCGACGGCCGCGCCGACCTCGACGCGATCGAGGCGCAGGTGCGGACGGGGGAGGTCGGCACCGTCGTCCTCACGGCGGGGACCACCGGCGTCGGCGCGGTCGACCCGATCCACGAGGCGCTCGCCTGGCGCGAGCGCTACGGCGTGCGCATCCACGTCGACGCCGCCTACGGCGGCTTCTTCACGCTGCTGGCCGGGACCGGCCTGGTCCCCGAGGCGCCGTTCCGCGCGATCGGTGGCTGTGACTCGGTCGTCGTCGACCCCCACAAGCACGGGCTGCAGCCCTACGGCTGCGGTGCGGTCATCTTCGCCGACCCGGGCGTCGGGCGGTTCTACAAGCACGACTCGCCGTACACGTACTTCACGTCCGACGAGCTGCACCTGGGGGAGATCAGCCTCGAGTGCTCCCGTGCGGGCGCCGCGGCGGGTGCGCTGTGGCTGACGCTGCAGGTGCTGCCGCTGGAGCCGGACGACGGCCTCGGCCCGATCCTCGCCGCCGGGCTCCGCGCGGCCGGCGCGCTCGCCGACCGGCTCGCAGCCGACCCGGACTGGACGCTCCATCTGCGCCCGGAGCTCGACATCGTCACGTACGCCCCGCGCGCCGGCTCGCTGTCCGAGGTCGACGCCGCGTCGGAGCGCATGCTGCACGCTGCGATGAACGACCCCGACGACCCGTGGTTCCTGTCGACGCTGCGCGTGTCGGCGGGCGCGTTCACCGCGCTGCATCCCAGTCATGCACGCGACAGCGACGACGTCCGCGTGCTGCGCAGCGTCCTCATGAAGCCCGAGCACGAGCTCGCCGTCGACGCGCTGCACCGGCGCCTCGGGACGCTCGCGGCGGCGGGCTCGCGCTGAGCTTGGCCGTCTACGTCGACCAGCCGGTGTGGGAGTGGCGCGGGCGGCGGTGGTGCCACCTGCTCGCCGACACCGACGAGGAGCTCCACGCGTTCGCCGAGGCGCTCGGGCTGAAGCGCGCATGGTTCCAGCACCGCGACGCGATGCCGTGGAAGGACCACTACGACATCCCGGACGAGCTGCGTGCCGAGGCGATCCGCGCGGGTGCGGTGGAGGTCGACCTGCGCCACGTCGCCGCCCACATCCGCGCGCGCCGCGAGAGGATGCGGGCATGAGTGAGAACGCTGATCTCGTCGTCGTGGGCGCACGCGTCCACGGCGCCCCCGATGCGCAGGCCGTGGCGATCCGCGGCACCCGGATCGCCGCCGTCGGCACCGCGGCCGAGATCCGCGCCGTCGCGGGAAGCCGGACCGAGGTGCTCGAGCTCCCGGGCGCGACGCTGCTGCCGGGCATGAACGACGCCCACATCCACCTCGGGCAGTGGGGCGCGAGCCGGCCGCCGCTCGCGCTGGACGTCTCGCCGCGCGAGGTCACGTCGATCGCCGACGTCGCCGAGCTGGTCCGCCGTGCTGCGGCGACACAGCCGCCGGGGACCTGGATCCGCGGCTACGGGTGGGACCTCGGGTTCCTCGCCGAGTGCGTCGCCGATCCGCGCCGGCGTCTGCGCCGCGCGGATCTCGACGCGGCGTCTCCCGACCATCCGGTCGTCCTCTCGGACTTCTCGCTGCACGCGATCTGGGTCAACTCGAAGGCGTTGGAGATCGCCGGGGTGACCGCCTCGACGCCGACGCCGACCGGCGGGGACATCACACGGGACGAGCACGGCGAGCCCGAGGGCATCCTGTCCGAGTTCGCCGCGATGGGGCTCGTGCTCGCCCACGTCCCCGAGCTCACCCGCGAGGAGCGGCGCACCGCGATCGCCGCGGCGACGGCCGAGCTGCACAAGCTCGGGACCACGTCGATCACCGACCCCGCGCTCGGGCCCGGCGGCGGCGGGATGCTCGGCACCGAGACGCTGCGCGCGTACGAGGACATGGCCCGCGAGGGCGAGCTCGGCCTGCGCGTGTCCGCCCTGCTCCTGTTCGGCGACGACGGCGTGGTGACGATCGACCACATGCGGGAGGGGCTGGCGACCTTCGAGGTCGACGCCCCGGCCGGCTCCCGGCTGCGCGTCGGCGGGATCAAGATCTTCGCGGACGGCATCCCGCCGCTGCACACGGCATGGCTCGGGCGTCCCTACGCCGACACGCCGTCACGCGGCAGCCTCGTGATCCCGGGCGACGACGACGCCGCGCGGGTGGCCGAGCTGCACGAGCTCGTGCGCCTCGCCCACGAGGCCGGCCACCAGGTCGGCATCCACGCGACGGGCGACGCCGCGATCGACGCGACCGTCGACGCGTTCGCCGCGGCCGTGCAGCGCCATCCGCGCGAGGACACGCGTCACTACGTCATCCACGCCGACCTCACGTACGAGGCGTCGCTGCGCACGATGGGTCGCCACGCGTTCGGGGCGAGCTCGCAGCCGTCCATCAAGACGGCCGCGGCGCACCTGTCCGCCCTGCTGCTCGGGGAGGAGCGCGCCTCGTACCAGTGGCCGTACCGGTCGATGCTCGACGCGGGCGTCCCGCTCGTGTTCTCCAGCGACGCGCCGGTCGTGTGGCCCGACTGGCGCCAGGGCGTCGCCGCCGCCGTCCTGCGGACCTCGGCCGCCGACGGGAACGTCTACGGGCCGGAGGAGCGCATCACCGTGGAGGAGGCGATCGCGGCGTACACGACCGGTGGCGCCTGGCAGGACTTCGCCGAGGACGAGAAGGGGACGATCGAGGTGGGGAAGGTCGCGGACCTCTGCGTCCTGGGTGGCGACCCGTTCACCGAGGATCCCGCGGCGATCCCGGAGATGCCGATCCTCGCGACCGTGCTCGACGGCACGCCGGTGCACGTCGCCTAGGGCCGCCGCGCGACCGGTCGCGCGGCGGCCCCAGCTCATCCCCCTCAGGCGGCGAGCGCTCGTGCTCGGCGCCGCTCCTGACGCGCGCGCAGGCGCAGGACCTCGACGGTGTCGGCGGAGCGCCGGAACGGGTCGGCGATCGCGCGGCCGTCCGTGACCGAGATCGCGGCCATGACGGCGCCGTCGAGCTGCGCGACGAGGACGTCGCCCGACAGCGGAAGCGAGCTGTCGACGATGGCGAGCGCGTTGAGCGCCTGGTCGTCCTCGGTGGTGGCGCGGCGGATGGTGAGCAGGGACATGATGGACCCGAATCTGCCGCTTGCCCCGCGGCCCGGCCTGCGTGCTGTCAGGCGTCGGGAGGTGTGGCTGGCCGCACTCGTGCGTGGACGGGCGAGGGGATCACGTTGCGCGGTCGCAACGTCCCCAGCGCGTCGACGGTCAGCACGATGAGCGCGATCCAGACGAGCACGAACCCGGCGACCCTCCCCGCCGGCATCGCCTCGCCGTAGATGGCGACGCCGATGACGAAGTGCATCGTCGGGGCGATGTACTGCATGAGGCCGATCGTGCTGAGCGGGATGCGGATCGCCGCGGCGCCGAAGAGGATGAGCGGCACGGCCGTCACGACGCCCCCCGCCATGAGCAGCAGCGAGTGGCCGAGGTCGTCCGCCGTGAACGTCGCGGTCCCCTTCAGCCCGGTGACCACGATGAAGGCGAGCGCCGGGACCACGAGGATCGCGGTCTCCACGAAGAGGCTCTGCGTCCCGTCGAGCCCCACCTGCTTCTTCACGAGGCCGTACGTCCCGAACGAGCAGGCGAGGATGAGCGCGATCCAGGGCGGCTTGCCGTACTCGATCGTGAGCACCACCACGGCGAGCAGGCCGATGAGCACCGCGATCCGCTGGCGGGGGCGGAGGTGCTCGTGCAGGACGAGGAGCCCGAGCGCGACGCTCACGAGCGGGTTGATGTAGTAGCCCAGCGCGCTGTCGACGACGTGGTCGTTGTTCACCGCGTAGATGAACACGCCCCAGTTCACGGTGATGAGCGCCGCCGCCGCGCACAGCTGCAGCAGCCGCCGCCGTCCGACCGTGCGCAGCCAGCGGAATCCGGCCGTGAGCGCGAGCACGACGACGAGGAACGCGAGCGACCAGAGGATCCGGTGGGCCAGGATCTCGGCCGGGCCGGCCGGCTCGACCAGCGGCCAGAAGAGCGGGAACAGGCCCCAGATCACATAGCTGACCAGGCCGGCGATGACGCCGATTCGATGCTGGGACATGCATCTCAAACCTAGGGGGTCGCTGCCGACTACCCAGAGGGATGAGGCTTCGACTGCCCGTTTGGACCCCCCTCCTGCTCGTCGCGCTGCTCGTGGCCGCGTGGCCCGTCGCCGGCCTCGCCTCCGGCGGCCCGAAGCCGGAGTGGGTTCACTCCGACGAGGGCGATCCCGTCCCCAACGGCGATCCCGTCAACGCCGCCGCCGACGACGTCGCGGCCGAGCTGGCCCAGGCCGGCGTCACGAGCGTCGGCCTCGAGACCGCGCCGTGGCGCGGCAGCGAGCGCGCGACCGACAACCCCGCCTCCACGTCCAGCGGCTCGAAGATCAAGCTCGTCTACGCGTACGCCGCGGACCAGCCCGACCGCTTCGGCCAGTACGCGAGCATCATCCAGACCGACGCCAAGGCGATCGCCGAGACGGTCGCCGCGACCTCCGGCGGGACGAAGACGCTGCGCTTCGACACCGGCACCGACGGCGGCGCCGGCTACGTCGACATCGCCAGCGTGCGACTCCCGCAGGCCGCCGCCGTCTACCAGGGCATGACCGCCGCCAGCCGCTCGGCCGCGATCAAGGCCGCGGTCGGCGCCACCGTCCGCGTCAACGGCGTCGCGCACTACGCGGTCTACGCCGACGGCCTCTACGGCGGCGACTGGGTCTCCGGCATCGCCGAGATGTACGTCGACGAGCGCAAGAGCGCCTCGAACAACAACAACCGCGACGGTCTCTGGGCGATGGTGTGGGGCGACGGCAGCCCGACGTTCTCCTCGAGCCACCGCACGACGCTGCTGCACGAGATCACGCACACGCTCGGTGGCGTCCAGCGCAACGCGCCGCACGGCACCACGAACGGCCACTGCTCCGATCGCCTCGATGTCATGTGCTACGACGACGGCGGCATGAAGGCGGGCCAGACGCTGACGCAGAGCTGCGGCTCGGTCCAGTTCGACTGCAACGCCGACGACTACTTCAACGCCGCGCCCGCCGCCGGCAGCTACCTGGCGGCGAACTGGAACGTCTACGACTCGAGCTTCCTCTGCTCGCCGTCCACCTGCGTCTCGGGCGGCCCCACGAACATCGCGCCGGAGGCGCCGATCGACGAGTCCGGCTACACGAGCACGCAGCCGGCGACCGACACCGGCACGGCCACCACCGACTCGAACGTCACCGGCACCGGCACCGCGCCGAAGAAGCTCACCCGCGCGGACCGCGCCGTCGCCGCGCTGCTCGCCGCCGGCCGCCGCGCGCTGGCCCGCGGCGTCCCCGCCAAGCTGCGCCTGCCCTTCTCCGCGCCGGGCACCGGCCGCCTGCGCGTCTCGCTCTCCGTCGGCTCGCGTCGCGCGGCCTCGGTGAACAAGCGCCTCCGTGCGGGCCGCTCGCAGATCGTCCTGCGCGTCGACCGCCGTGCCCGCCGCAGCTTCGCCAAGGGCGCGAACGCCTCCTTCGCGGTGACGTTCTCGCCGACGAGCGGCCGCGGCGCCTCCGCGCGGGCCGCGGTCTCCTCAAGCCGGTAGCGCCGCCTGTAGAGTCCCGCGCCCTCATGGGCTACGGGACGCTGCGCTACAACGTGGCCGAGACGGGCGTGGCGAGGATCGAGCTCGATCGGCCTGAGACCCGCAACGCGCTCTCCGACGCGGTGCTCGACGACCTCCTCGGAGCGCTCGGCGACGCGCGCGACGACGCCGCCGTGCGCTGCGTGGTCATCGCGTCGACGCACCCGACGACCTTCTCGGCCGGCGGCGACCTCACCGAGTTCGCCGCCCCGGCGCCGCTCGTCCTCAAGCACCAGGGGCTCGACCGCTTCCCGCGCCTGTTCCGGCTCCTCGGCGAGCTCGGCAAGCCGTCGATCTGCGCCGCCGGCGGGCACGTGCTCGCTGGGGCGCTCGGGCTCGCGCTGGCGTGCGACCTCGTCGTCGCGAGCGAGGAGGCGACGTTCGGCACGCCCGAGATCCACGTCGGTCTGTTCCCGTTCATGGTCAGCGCGCTCGCGTACCGCAACCTGCCGCGCAAGAAGGTCAACGAGCTCATGCTGCTCGGCGAGCGCATCGACGCGGCCGAGGCGCTGCGCCTCGGGCTCGTGAACAAGGTCGTCCCCGCCGCCGAGCTGGACGCGGCCGTCGACGACTGGGCGGGGCGGCTGGCGTCGAAGTCCCCGGTCCTCCTCCGGCTGGGAAAGGACGCGATGTACCGCCAGATGGACCTCGGCTTCGCCGAGGCGCTGGACCTGCTGCAGCACTCGCTGTCGCTCGCCTTCGCGACGGAGGACATCCAGGAGGGCGTGCGCGCGTTCTTCGAGAAGCGCGAGGCGACGTGGACGGGCCGCTGAGTCCCGTGGCGCTCCTCTGCCGCACCTCCGACCGCGGGCCGGAGGGCGCGGAGGGGGCGGCCGAGCTGGGCAAGCTCCTCGGCGCCCGCGCCATCGGCTCGCCGGGCGAGTTCCGCGACGGCCGCTACGACGAGGACCTGCGCGACGCACGCGGCTGCCTGCTGGAGGCCGGCGGCCAGGTGGACGACGCGCTCGTCGACGGCCGCCGCCCGTTCCTGCTCGCCGGGGACTGCTCGGTCGCGCTGACGACGCTGCCCACCGTGCTGCGTCACCGCCCGGAGGCGCGCGTCCTGTGGCTCGACGCGCACGGGGACTTCCACAGCCCGGACACCACCGAGAGCGGCTACCTCGGCGGCATGTGCCTCGCCGGCGCCTGCGGGGTGTGGGACCCGGGACTGGGCCACGACCCGATCGACCCCGCGCGCGTCGTGCAGTGGGGCGTGCGCGAGCTGGAGGGCGGCGAGCGGGTCCTCCTCACGACGCGCGGGGTGCACACGGTCACCGACCTCGCGCCACTCGACGGCATGGAGGTGTTCCTCCACGTCGACCTGGACGTGCTCGACCCGGCCGACATGCCGGCGCGGTTCCCCGTCCCGGGCGGCGCGAGCCCCGAGAAGCTGCGCGACCTGCTCTCCGAGGTCGCCCGCAGATGCGCGGTCGTCGGGGCGGAGATCACGTCGATCGCGCCGGCGCACGGCACGCTGGCGCGCCAGGTGCTCGACCCGCTCCTCGTCGTCTAGGGCACTACACGCGGCGGAGCTTCGCGTCCTGCAGGGCCGCGCGTGCGGCGGCGTCGCCGGGGATCCCGTGCACCGCGCCGCCGGGGAACGCCGAGGCGCTGCCCAGGTACAGGCCGCGCAGCGGCGTGCGGTACGGCGACAGGGAGGGGACGGGGCGGAACACGAGCTGATCGAGCTCGTAGCTGCCGGCGCCGACGTCGCCGTGCTCGAGGTTGTCGTTGCGCGCCTGCAGGTCACCCGGATCCATGACGTGGCGGGCGAGGATCAGATCGCGGAAGCCGGGCGCGAAGCGCTCGACCTGCGCCTCGATGCGCGCCGTGAAGGGCTCGCGCTCCCGCGCCCAGTCCACGCCGCGCGGGACGTGGGTGTAGGTCCACGCGGTGTGCTTGCCGGCGGGCGCGCGGGTCGGATCGGCGACGGACTGCTGCCCGAACAGCAGGAAGGGGTGCTCGGGCAGGCGCCCCGCCTCGGAGGCCGCGAGCGCGCCGGTGATCTCGTCCGCGGTGCCGCCGAGGTGGACGGTCCCGGCGGTGCGCGGCGGGCTCGCCGTCCACGGCACGGGGCCGTCGAGGGCCCAGTCGACCTTCACGGTGGACGGCCCGTAGCGGAACCCGAGCAGCCGGCGGACGTAGGCGTCGGGGAGCGCGTGCTGCGCGAGGGAGAGGAGCCCACGGGGCGTCGTGTCGCAGACGACGATCCTCGCCTCCACGACGTCGCCCCCGTCGGTGCGCACGCCGCGGGCGCGGTCGCGCTGGGTGAGCACCTGCGCGACCCGCGTGCCGGTCCTGGCGTCGCCGCCCTCGGCGCGCAGCACGCCCACGAGCGCGTCGGTCAGCCGTCCTGCGCCGCCCTCCGGGCTGGGCCAGCCGACCGCGTGGCCGAGCACCTTGAGGTAGACCGCGGAGATCGCGCTGCCCGCGTTGCCGGGTGGGACGTCGCCGTGCATCGCCGAGCCGTAGAGCCAGCCGCGGGCGCCCTGATCCTCGAAGAGCCGCCCGCCGAGGGCCCGCGCCGAGCTGAGCAGGATCTGGACGAAGTCGAGGGTGCCGCCGAGCTTGAGCGCGGCGAGCAGCCGCGCCGGCCCGGTGATCGGCGGGAACCCGGACAGCATCGTCGCGCGCAGCGCCTCGTAGTGCTCCACGTACGGTGCGGCGAGCTCACGCCACGCGGCGCCGTCGCCCGGGTGGACGGCGTCGAGGGTCGCCGCGGTCGCGTCGACGTCGCGCATGAGCGCGATCGCGCGCCCGTCGTCGAGGGGATGCGCCATGGGGATCTCGGGCTGCACCCAGCGCAGCCCGTGGCGCTCGAGCGGCAGCTTCGCGAACACGGGCGACGCCGCGCCGGCGGGATAGACGGACGAGAAGACGTCGTGGTGGAAGCCGGGGAGCGTCAGCTCCTCCGTCGTGACCGCGCCGCCGAGGCGGTCCTGGGCCTCGAGCACGAGCACCGACCGGCCGCTCTGGGCGAGCGCGATGGCGGCGCTCAGCCCGTTGGGGCCGCTGCCGACGACGACCGCGTCGACCTTCGCGCTCGTCATCCGGTCTCCCCGGACTGCGTCGCGATCTGGTGCAGCATCGACGTCGCCGCATCGCCCTCGCCCCAGAAGCGCGCCTGCATGTCGCGCCCGACGCGTCGATAGGCCTGGTCGAGCGGAAAGGGCATCTCATCCCACGTTCCCGCCGCGCGCAGCCACGACGCGCCCTCGTGCTCGTAGAGGACGAGCCGGTTGCGCGCGGACCCCATGAAGTGACCCTCGTGCGTCGTGAGGTCGAAGCCGGCCACCGGGGTCGCGTCGTCGGGAACGACGAGCGGCTCGTCGCGGCCGATGCGGACCATCGCCTCGTTCAGCGTGTCGACCCACTCGCGCAGTCCGGCGGGCTCGTCGGCCGTCTCCAGGCGCGTGATCGTCACGTAGCCGCGGGTGTAGGCGGGGAAGCGGGGCGCGAAGGGGGTCATGATCTCGATCTCGAAGGTCTGCCCCGCGAGCCCACCCGGCCGCAGCGGGGTGAACCGGCCCAGCTCGGTCGCGAAGTCGGGCCACACCTCGGGCCGCGTGAGCAGCGCGACGACGCCCTCGGTCGACGCCGCGCGGACGGGCGCGTAGGTGTGCCAGCACCTGGTCGGACGGCGGGAGCACCGGCGGCGTGAGCGGGCCGACGTGCGCGGCCCGCAGCCGGATCGTCGGGTCGTGCGCCTCGCGGTCGGCGACCGTGCGGAAGGCGATGCCCCAGCCGCGGCGCGCGGGGTCGGCCTCGGCGTCCGCGAACCAGTCGCCGAGCAGCCGCTCGGCACCGGCGAGCAGGGAGGCCCGGTCCAGCGTGCCCCGCGGCGCGCTGTCGGTGGCCCTCAGGCGCAGGCGCCCGAACGCGCGGTGGAAGGGGAGGGCGTCGAGCGCGCCGAGCCGCTGGTGCCCGTGCTGGTCCCAGTAGGTCGTGAGGATCGTGAGCGCCAGGCGAAGGTCGCTCGGGTCGCGCTGGTCCTCCGGGCGCTGGTGGTGCGTCGCGTTGAGGAAGTCGGTGACCCAGGCTGCGGCGTCGGGTCGCGCGATCGATGACCCCAGCATGCGGAGGAAGGGGGCCTGGTCGCGCGCATGGCGCGCGGCGACGGCTGCGAGGGCCGTTGCGGCGATGACGGGGACGGTTCGCACGCCGTCCACCTCATCACAAACGATCGCGCACGAAGAACAGCTGCTGCGCCCCCCACGCCACGCGCTCGCCCTCGTTGCGGAACCCGAGCTTGCCGAGCACGTGCAGCGACGCCGTGTTCTCGGCCTTCGCGACGGCGACGACGCGCTGCACGCCGAGCGAGTCGAACGCGGCCTGCATGATCGCGCCCGCCGCCTCGGTCGCGTACCCCCTGCCCCACCACGGCGTGCCCAGCGCGTAGCCCAGCTCGATGTCGGGTCCGGTGCCGTTCATCGGGTACAGGCCCGCCTCGCCGATCAGCTCACCCGTCCCCTCCAGCACGACCGCCCAGAAGGAGTAGCCGGCCGTGCGCTGGTGGTCGACGTAGCCGGCGATCCCCTGGCGGGTGCGCTCCAGGCTGTGCGGCCCGCCGATGAAGTGCATGGCGGCGGCGTCCGCGTACAAGGCGGCATGGATCGCGGGGACGTCGTCGAGCGTGAACGCCCGGATGGTGAGTCGCTCGGTACGGATCGGCAGCACACGCGCATGTTCGCGGACGAGCCGAAGTACCATCCGCCTGTGGGTGACTGGCTAGTCAATCAACCGGCGGCGTGATGGCCGCCGCGGACCGCCGGCGGCAGATCCTGGACGCGGCCGTGCGGGTGTTCGCGCGCCAGGGCTTCCACACCTGCCGGGTCGCCGACATCGCCGACGAGGCGGGCGTCGCGTACGGCCTCGTCTACCACTACTTCCGCTCGAAGGAGGAGGTCCTCGACACGCTCTTCACCGAGCGGTGGGACATCCTGCTCCAGGTCATCCGCGACACGGACGCGGAGGACTGGCCGCCTCGCGACAAGCTGCGTGCGATCGCTGCCTTCATCCTCGACTCCTACCGTCATGATCCTGACCTGATGAAGGTCATCGTCGTGGAGGTCACCCGCGCGGCCAACTCCTTCGGATTGACCCATGGGGAGAGGATCCGCGAGGCGTACGCGCTCATGGGAGACGTCGTGGCGAAGGCCCAGGAGGACGGCGCGTTCCGCGCCGACGTCACGCCCCGCTTCGCCGCGCTGGCCTTCTACGGGATCATCGAGCAGGTCCTCACGGGCTGGATCTTCGATCCGGCGCCGATCCCGGTGGAGGAGATCGAGGAGGCGAAGGATCTCGTCGTCGCCGCGATCGTGGACGGGCTCGCGGCACCCGCATCCACCCGGGCAGTCTGATTGGATATCGGCGCTCATGGACAACGATGTCGTCAAGCGCCTCGTCTGGGCGGGCCTCCTCGCAGGGATCGGGGCGCTCGCCTCCGTGCTGACCACGCGGGTCGCCGCGCTGGTTTGGCGTCGCCTCTACGGGGAAGACCCGCCCGAGTGACCGATGACGCCCGCAGCGGTTCCGGCCCCGTCTCACCGCAGCCCGCGGTGGCAGCCGCGATCCCCGTTCCGGAGCCCACCCCCGTCATCGCGTCCTCGGACGTCGACCCGCAGCACCCACCCGGTACGGCAGCTGTGATCGGTCCGGCCGACCGGCCGGAGATCGCGGTCGGCGCCGCGTTCGCGGGTGGCTTCGTCCTGGCGTTCATCCTCAAGAAGATCACGAACTGATGGCCACCCAGATCCCACCCCCTCCGCCGACGCCGCCCCGCGAGGGCGTCGGTCCCGCGGTGCAGGAGATCAGCTTCCGCGCGCAGCAGCTCGTCCGCGAGGAGATCGAGCTCGCCAAGGCCGAGGTCACCGTCAAGGCCATGAAGCTGGCCAAGGGCGCCGCGGTCGGCGCCGCCGGCGGCATCTTCGCCGTGGTCGCGCTTCTCTTCTTCCTCCACGGGCTCGCCTTCGGGTTCTCCGACTGGCTCGGCGTCGCGGTATGGGTCGGCTACTGGATCACGGCGGCGCTGCTGTTCCTGCTCGCGGCCGTGGCGGCGTTCGTCGCATCCCGTCTGTTCAAGGCCGGCTCGCCTCCGAAGCCCCAGATGGCGATGGACGAGGCGCAGCTGATCAAGAAGACGGTGGACGAGGCCCGCAGCTGATGTCCGCGGCCAGGACACCCGAGGAGATCCGCGCATCCGTCGAGGCCAACCGCCGTGAGCTCGGCATGGCGATCGAGCGTCTCCAAGGCGAGGTCGCCGAGCTGACGAACTGGCGCAAGCAGCTCGCCGAGCACCAGAAGCAGGTGCTGATCGGCGCGGCGATCGCCGGCTTCCTCATCGGGGGCGGTATCGCCGGGGTCACCGGCATCTTCCGCCGCCGACGCTGACTCCACCAACCCCCAGAGCGGTGCGCGACAACCGCTACGACTACGCCTTCGTCGTCCGCACGGTGCTCGTCGTCGTGGGCGTCGTGCTGCTGCTGTACCTGATCTACCTCGTCCGCAAGCCGCTGCTCTGGGTGTTCGTGGCGCTGTTCCTCGCGGTCGCGCTGTCCCAGCCGGTGAACTTCCTGCAGCGGTGGATGCGCCGCGGGCTGGCGATCGCGGTCGTCTACCTGGCGCTCATCCTCGTGCCGGTGGCGATGGGGGTCCTGATCGTCCCGCCGATCGTCACGCAGATGACGAATCTCGTGAACGACCTGCCGAGCTACGCGCAGGACCTGCAGGACCTCGCGAACAAGAACCCGACGCTGCGCAAGCTCGAGCGCGACTACCAGATCACGCAGCAGCTCGAGGAGCAGGCGCGCGCGCTGCCGAGCAAGGCGGGCGACGCTGCCGGGCTGCTCCAGGACGCCGGCCTCACGATCGTCAACTCGGTCTTCGCGGTGGTGACGATCCTCGTCCTCACCGCGTTCATGCTCGGGAGCGGGCACATCTGGGTCGACAAGATCATCTCGCTGCAGCCCGAGGACCGTGCGAAACGCATGCGCCGGGTGGCCGAGCACTCGTCGGCCGCGGTCGGCGGCTACGTCGGAGGGGTCTTCCTGCAGGCGACGACGGCGGGGATCCTCGCCTACGTGGTGCTGAGCATCCTGGACGTGCCGTTCAAGGCGCCGCTCGCCCTCATCATCTTCCTGCTCGACCTCGTCCCGCTCGTCGGCGCGACGATCGGCGCGGTCATCGTCGGCATCATCACGCTGTTCAAGGACTTCCCGACCGCCACGATCATCTGGGCGGTCTGGGCGATCGTCTACCAGCAGGTCGAGAACAACGTGATCCAGCCGCGCATCCAGCAGCGGGCGGTGAACGTCCACCCGCTCGGGGTGCTCATCTCGGTCCTCTTCGGCGCCGCGCTGTTGGGGGTCCTGGGCGCGCTCGTCGCCATCCCGGTCGCCGCCACGCTGCAGATCGTCGTGCGGGAGTGGTGGGGCTGGCGTGCCGACCAGCAGCTCGAGGCGGAGCCGGGCGAGGCGACCCGGCTGGCCGACCACGCGCAGGTCTCGACGGGCGACGACCCGGAGGCCGAGCCGCCGCCGCCGCTCCCGCAGGGCCCGACGCCGCCGGCCTAGCCGAAGGCCTGGCTCCAGGACCGGTCGCTCTCCACCAGGAAGAGCACGCGGTCGTCACGGACGGGGTGCGGCGCGCCCGTGTACTTCTCCGAGATGCGGTCGATGACGCGGAACGCGTCCGGCCCCTCGCGGCGCTCGACGACGCGCCCGCGGACCTGCGCCATGCGGGAGGGCACGGTCTCGTGGGTGAGCGAGACGCAGATCCGTGGATCGCGGTCGAGGTTGCGCGCCTTGCGCGACCCGGGGGACGTCAGGAAGGCGAGGCGACCGTCCTCGACCCCGACGAACACGGGCACGCTGTGGGGCGAGCCGTCGGGCATGAGGGTCGCCACGTGCGCCAGGGGAGCCCCCTCCAGGAGCTCGCGGACACCGGCTTCGAGTGGTGGCATGGCGAGACCGTAGCAAGACGAGTTCCCTGAGGGAACTCAAAGACCCGGCCCGGGCTCCACGTCGACGTCCGCGGCGTGCATCGGCTCGCCGCACACCGCGCAGTGCGGCTCGACGTGCGTGATCTGCCCGCAGGCGCGGTGGCGGTAGAGCACCGGCGGCCCCGCGTCGCCGGCGGTCCAGCGGTCGCCCCACGCGACCATCGCCATGAGCACGTCGACGAACTCCAGGCCCTTGTCCGTGAGCACGTACTCGTGGCGCGGGGGGCGCTCGGAGTAGGGACGCTGCTCGAGCATCCCCTCGTCGACGAGGTGGCGCAGTCGCTCGGCGAGCACCTTGCGCGAGATGCCGAGGTCGCGCTGGATGTCGTCGAAGCGCGTGATGCCGACGAAGACGTCGCGGATCACGAGCGGGGACCACGGCTCGCCGGCGACCGCGAGGCTGCGCGCGATCGAACAGCGCATCTGGGCGAAGTCGGTCCGTTGCACGACGGTGAGTCTATTCAGGGAACGGATCGTGCTACGGTCCGTTCCTTCAAGGAACGCAACGAGCCGGAAGGAGCCACATGGCACTCCCCGACATCGTCGACCGGAAGAGCTGGACCCGAGCCCACGCGTCGCTCCTGCAGGAGGAGAAGGAGCTCACGCGCCGCGCCACCGAGCTGGCGGCGCGCCGCAGGCGACAGCCGATGCTCGAACTCGAGACCGGCTACGAGTTCGACGGCCCCGCCGGGCGCGTGCGGCTGCCCGACCTGTTCGAGGGTCGCAGTCAGCTGCTGCTCTACCACTTCTGGTTCCCCGAGGACGGCGAGCCGTGCACGGGCTGCTCGATGTTCACCGACCAGGTCTCCGAGCTGGCCCACCTTCACGCGCGGGACACGTCGCTCGCGCTCGTCTCCCGCGCGCCGCAGGACCGGATCGCGCCCTATCGCGACCGGATGGGATGGCAGGTGCCGTGGTACACGGTCGTCGGCGATGCGTTCCAGCAGGCCCGCGGGACCACGGAGTACTTCTCGCTCGACGTCATGCTGCGCGACGGCGACCGCGTCTTCCTCACGCACGAGGTCCGCTCGCGCGGAGTCGAGTCGCTCGGCAGCGTCTGGACGTTCCTCGACCTCACCGCGTTCGGACGCCAGGAGGAGTGGGAGGACACGCCGGCCGGCCGTCCCCAGACGCCGACGTACGCGTGGTGGCGGCGCCACGACGAGTACGAGGCGGGGTAGCGCGGGCAGCACCAGGAGCATGCCGACTCTTGCCGACGAGCTCATGCTGCTGGCCATCACCGAGAAGGGCGACGTCTCGACGAGCACGTGGTTGCGCCTCGACAACGGCGTCGCGGGCGCGCATCTCATGGACCTCGCGCTCGCCGAGCGCGTGCGGCTCGAGGACGACGTGCTCGTGGTCGCCGACGGCCGGCCGACCGGCGACGGCCCGCTCGACGCGACGCTCTCCGAGATCGCCGGCGACGAGCCGCGCTCGCCGAAGGACTGGATCGCGCGACTGGCGAAGGCCGAGCCCCACGAGGCGGTCGTGGCGAGCCTGCGCGAGCAGGGCGTGCTGCGCGAGGAGCGCAGCAAGGTCCTCGGGATCTTCAACCGGTCGCGCGACCTCGAGGCCGATCCCGGGCCGGAGCGGGAGGTCAGGGCGCGGCTGCACGCGGCGCTCGTCGAGGGCGGCGCGCTCGATGCGCGGACCGCGTCGCTCGCGTCGCTCGTGTCCGCGACCGAGCTGGTCGGCGAGGTGTTCCCCGACAAGGAGGAGCGCAAGGCGGCGAAGCGCCGTCTCGACGAGCTGAAGGAGGGCGACGAGCTGCGCGACGCGCTCGGCGCCGCCAATCAGGCGGCGGTCGAGGCGATGCTCGTCGCCGTGACGCTCATGGTCTCGGTCTCCGTGACGACCAGCGCGGCCGTGATCGCCAACAACTGAGACGTGGCCTCCACGACCCGCGTCATGCGTGATCGGGCGAGGGCCGGGCGGCATGAGTCAGATTGCCAGCGTGAGCTGCGTCTCCTCCGGCGGATCCTCGTCGGCGTCGAGGCAGTCCGGTGCGTCGTAGGTCGCCGCGTTCACGCGCGTGGACGCGCGCTGCACGTGGGTGAGCTCGTCCGGCAGTGGTCCGAGCAGCGGCAGCACGGCGGCGGCGTCGAGCGCCGGGTCCAGCCACGCCGCGCGCTCCTCCGGGCCCGGGAGCACGACGGGCATGCGGTCGTGGATCCCACCGCCCACCCGGTTGGCCGGGCCCGTGATGATCGTGCAGCTCCCGATCCGCTCGCCGTCGGGCGACTTCCACGTGCTGCGCAGGCCGGCGAAGGCGAACGGCCGGCGGTCGGGCAGCGAGAAGTGCATCGGCTTGCGCGGCTGCTTCGGGTCCTCGGCCTTGAGCCACTCGTACCAGCCGTCGGCGGGCACGAGGCAGCGGCTGCGGGAGTCCTCGACGAGCCCGCGGAACGACGGGCGCTCGGTGAGCGACTCCATCCGCGCGTTGATGCGCAGCGGCTCCTTCTTCGGATCCTTGGACCAGTACGGGATGAGCCCCCAGCGCAGGACCTTCGCGCGCGGCCCGTCCTCCCCGGACGCGATCGCGAGCACGGGCTGCGTCGGGGCGACGTTGAAGCGCTCCACGATGGGCTCCGAGGACTCGGGAACGTTGACGGCGTCGAGGTCCAGCCCGGCGAGGAGCTGGGACAGCGTCGGGGTGATCGTGTACCTGCCGCACATGCGATCGAGTCTAAGTACGGTGCCCCTGGGGCCCGAACACGAGCCTCCGGCCCAGGCCATCGGAGAGGCGGCCGGCGCCGTACGCCGCCGGGCGGAGCTGTCGCCTGGACGCGCCGACGGGCTGCCGACGTTCACCGACGCGCCGGTCCCGGCCGAGAGCCGGCACCCGGCGTGCTGCGCCGCCCGCAGACGCAGGCCGAGGCGCAGGTGGTCGCCGCGCCGGCCGGCTGCGACTTCCCGCCGGGCGAGGTCCTGCGCCCGTCATTGCGGAGCGTGCGCGCCGTTCCCCGACGGAGGTCGTGCCGGACGGCGTCGTCGCGCGAGGGTCGTCCTCGCCGTTCTCGCGCCGCAGGTAGCTCGGGCAAGGCTGCGGTGCCGCCGCGGAACAACGCACCGAGGGCGGACGCGGTGTGACTGCGCCGCGCAGCGCCGTGCCCAGATCGGCGGCGCTGCGATGCGAAGCTCGGCACCTAGATGCTGCGCTGCGACAGCCAGATGCCTCGCTTCGAAGGATGTGGCACCCCGGCGCTCGTCCACGCGCGCCGCCCCGCCCGCCCTCGGTGAGCCGTTCGGGGCCGACAACCGCGCTGCGCGTCACCGTCGTAGCTTGGTTGGCCAGGCCGCGAGGAGCTCGCCGAACCACGGACGGCTCCGAGCACCTCAAACAGCGAGAAGAGTGCGGGTCAGTATCTAGAGGTCCACGACCACGAGGCGTGGCTCGCGCGCCTGCAGCGCCTCGCACAGCACCCGGCGGTGGCACTCCGCCGGGTCCTCCTCGAGGCACAGCAGCGCGGTCCGTGGGCCGTCGCGCAGCTCGTCCAGCAGCCGGTCGAGCTCGTGCGCCGCGTGCTCCTCCATGTGCGCTCTGAACGCGACGCGGCCCTCCGCCACCCGGCGGTTCTTGAACAGCCAGCGGATGTCCGGCGGCGTGCCCAGCCCGCGGCGGGACTCGTAGGCGATGCGGTGGTCGGCGAGCATCTCGCCGAGCCGCGTCTTCGACATCCCCGCCCGGCGCGACTGCGGGCGGTAGCGCACGTCGAGCACGCGCTCGACGCCCGCCTCCTCGAGCTCGGCGGCGAGCGCGGGCGGCAGGAGGTGCTCGTAGCCGATGGTCCAGATCGTCGTCATGCGCGGACGAGGTCGCGTGCGACGCCGCCGACCCCGAGGAGGCCCGGCCCGACGTGCGCGCCGATGACCGGCCCGACCTCGCTGATGAACAGGGGCTCGGTCCCGAACAGCGCGCGGCCGCGGTCGGCGAGCCGGTCGGCCTGCTCCTGGGCGCGGATGTGCTGGATCGCCCACCCGTCGCGACCGGCCTCCTTCAGCGCCTCCATGTACTCGGTCATCCGCTCGAACGCCCGGCTCGCCGTGCGGACCCGCTCGATCGGCGTGATCTCGCGCTCGAGCGCGAGGATCGGCTTGATCTTCAGCGCGCCGCCGATCCAGCTCTGCGCGGCGCCGACCCGTCCGCCGCGCCGCAGGTACTCCAGCGTGTCGACGCAGAACCACATCCGCAGGCCCTCGCGGGCGCGGCGGGCCGCCTCGGCGACCTCCTCCCGGGAAGCCCCATCCGAGGCGGCGCGCGCCGCCGCGAGCACCGCGAGGCCGAGGCCTCCGCAGCCCGTTTCGGAGTCGAGGACCTCGATCCTCTCGGGCGCGGCCGAGGCGGCCCGCGCCTGCTGGGCGGACGCCATGGTCCCGGACAGCCCGGCCGAGAGGTGGATCGACACGATGTCGCGGCCCTCGGCCAGCAGCGGCTCGTAGACCTCGAGCACGTCGCCGACGGACGGCTGGGACGTCGCGGGCACCGTCGCGGCGGTGCGCAGCTCGTCGTAGAAGGCGCCGAGGTCGGCGATCTCGGACTCGCGCCGCAGACCGCCGTCCCAGCCGACGTACAGCGACACCTCGCGGACGCCGAGGTCCGCGAGGAGCGCGGGAGGGAGGTAATGGGTCGTGTCGGTGACGACCGCGACGGCCATCACCGGGACCCTATCCCGAGGACTAGCTCAGGCGGTTCTCGATGCCGAGCGGGGCCGGTGCCGGATCGGCGCCGGCCGGCGCCTCGGCGGGGACGCGCTCGGGAGCCTCGACGCCGAGGACCTCGGCCAGCTCGCCCGAGGCGTACAGCTCGGCCACGATGTCGGCGCCGCCGACCAGCTCGCCCTTGACGAAGAGCTGCGGGATCGTCGGCCAGTTCGACAGCGCGGAGAGCTCCTGGCGGATGCGCGGGTCGGGCAGGATGTCGACCGCCGCGAACGGCGTGTCGTAGGACTGCAGCGCCGCCGACGTGCGCGCGGAGAACCCGCACATGGGCTGCTCGGGCGTCCCCTTCATGAAGAGGATGACGTCGTTCTCGTCGATCGCCTGCTTGATCGCGTCGCGGAGCGGGTTCTCGCTCATGTGACCTCCGTCTTGAGGGACAACGCGTGGATCGCGTCGCCCAGCTCGCCGGTGAAGATGTCGTAGACCATGCGGTGCTGCTGCACCAGTGACTTGCCGGCGAACGCCGGCGCAGCCACGTGCGCCGAGAAGTGCACGTCATCCGGGCTCTCGACCGAGGCCGTGGCACCTGGGATGGCGGTCTCGATCCGCTGCTTCAGCTCGTCTGCCGTAGGCATTCGAAAGGGAGGGTAGCGACCGCTATATTTGGTGAAGTCATGATTACGATCACCGACAAGGGCGCCGAGAAGGTCCAGGAGTTCCTGGCCTCCCAGGGCGCGGACACATCGTCTGCCGGGCTACGCGTCGGCGTTCGCGGCGGCGGCTGCTCAGGCTTCCAGTACAACCTCGCCTTCGACGAGCAGCGCGACGGCGACGAGGTGTTCACCGACCACGGTCTGAAGATCCTGGTCGACCCCCCGTCGCTCCCGTACGTGCACGGCTCGGTCATCGACTACGTCGACTCGCTGCAGGGCGCCGGGTTCCAGGTCAGCAACCCGAACGTCGTCGCGGCCTGCGGCTGCGGCTCGTCGTTCCGCGTCGCTGACGAGGAACAGGTCTCCGCAGTCTGAGGTCACGCCTCCTCGGCGGCGGGGCGCTTCTCCTCGCCGTCGTCATCGTGGTCGTCGTCGTCCTCGTCTCCGGTGGCGATGACGAGCAGCCCGCGCCCACGGCGCCCACGGCGCCGACGAGGACGCAGCCGCCCGCTCCCGCGCCGGACACGCGCGGGCTCGTCACCGGGCTGACGGAGGGCAACCCCGCGCTCATCACGACCGCGGAGGTCCCGGCCGCGTTCCAGGCGGCGCGCGACCGCGCCGCGGCGCTCAAGCCGGCGTACTACCGGCTGATGGTCGACTGGCGGCGCCTGCAGCCACAGGCCGACGCGCCGCCGAACTGGGACTCTCCCTCGGACGGCTGCCTGCGCGGCACCCCGCCGTGCGCGGAGTCCTCCGGCATCCGCGCGATCCTGCGCGCGATCCACGAGCGCCAGCAGGCCGACGGCGGCTGGCAGGTCGTCGTCACCTTCTACGGCACCCCGGAGTGGGCGCTGCGCGGCGGCGTCGCGGGCTGCGGCACCGACCGCCGGCCCAACCTCGACGCGTACCGCGCGCTCATCCGGTCGTTCCGCGACGTCGCCGCCCAGGAGTCCGTCGCGGTCCACTGGTGGTCGCCGTGGAACGAGCCCAACCACCCCGAGTTCCTCGGGCCGCAGCGCACCGAGTGCCGGGCCGATGCGGACGCGCTGAGCCCGACCGAGTACGCGAACATCGCGTTCGCGATGCAGGCCGAGCTGGGGCCGGGCGACCACCTCGTCCTCGGCGAGGTCGCGGGCTACGACCGGCGCCGCGCGCGGGCGGTCGGGGCCGCGGAGTTCGCCGAGGGGCTGCCCGCGCAGCTCGTCTGCGCGAGCGACGTCTGGGCCCAGCACGCCTACGTGCGCCCGGAGGACACGGTCGCGCCGCCGGGCGACGCGGACGACACCTCGCTGGCCGGGGACCCGGACGCGGCGGGCGATCCCGCCCTCCTGCGCGACGTCCTCGCCGCGCTGGACGCCAAGGGCTGCGAGCGCCGCCACAGGATCTGGATCACGGAGACCGGGGTGGGCGGCCCGCGCACGGGTGAGGACCGCCCGTCCGACGACGCGACCGACCGCAGGTCGTGCGAGGCGATGGACGGCGCGCTGCGCTTCTGGGCCAAGGATCCACGGGTCGACGCCGCGTTCCAGTACACGTTCCGCGAGGACACCTCGTTCCCGGTCGGGCTCGCCGACGCGGGCCTGGATCGCCTGTACCGCAGCTACGACGCCTGGCAGGCGTGGAGCGCGCCAGGCGCGCCACCCGGCGCGATCGGGTGCGCCCAACCCCCGGCACTAGACTGATCCGGGTGATGGCGCCGTCGGATGCTCAGATCCGAAGGGGAGGCGCGGCGCGCGAGAGGATCCTCGAGACCGCGTACGACCTGTTCAGTCGCAGCGGCACCCGCGCGGTGGGCGTGGACACGATCATCGCCGAGTCGGGCGTCGCGAAGATGACGCTCTACCGGAACTTCACGTCCAAGGACGAGCTGATCCTGGAGTTCCTGCGTCAGCGCGACGAGCGCTGGACGCGCGCGTGGCTGCAGGCCGAGGTCGCGGAGCGCGCCGAGGAGCCGGGCGCGCGCATGCTCGCGATCTTCGACGTCTTCGGCGAGTGGTTCGCGCGCGAGGACTTCGAGGGCTGCGCGTTCATCAACGTCATGCTCGAGCTCGACGACCGCGGCTCGCGCGTCCGCCTCGCGTGCGTCGAGCATCTCGCCGCGATCCGCGGCTTCGTGGGGGCGCTGGCCGAGCAGGCGGGCGTGCCGCCGGACGACGCCGCGCACGTCGCCGCCCAGTGGCACATCCTCATGAAGGGGTCGATCGTCGCCGCGGCGGAGGGCGACACCCTCGCCGCGGCACGAGCGCGTGAGCTCGGAGCGCTGCTCCTCGCCCACCTCGGCGTCGCCGTCTAGACGCCGAGCTCCTTCGACGCCATCGCGACGCCCTTCAGGCGGGCCTCGATCTTCTGCATCGCGACGTCGCGCGCGAAGTCCGGCGAGCCGTGCTTCGGCTTCACGTCGCGGCTGAACGGCGAGAAGCCGCAGTCGTCGGTCGCCCCGAGGCGCTCGACCGGGATGTACTTCGCCGCCGTCAGGAGCTCGTCGCGCACGCCCTCGGGCGTCTCGACCTCCGGCGTCAGCGGGTTGACGACCCCCATGAAGCAGACCTGGCCGACGCCGTCGGCGTCCGCCCGGCTGTACTTCCCGCACAGCTCGTAGACCTTCTCGCGGTTCGCCTCGCTCGCGCACTGGATGAGGAAGTAGCCCGCGTTGATGTCGAACATCCGCGTCAGCAGCTTCTCGTAGGGCACGTCGGCGGAGTGGACCGAGTCGCAGTCGCCGCCCGGGCACGTGTGGATCCCGATGTTCGCCCGCTCCTCGGCGGAGAACCGGTCGAGCACGCGGTTGTTGAGGTCGATGAACTCGCCCAGCATGTCCTTGCCGGTCCACGGGTTGCGCGAGTCGTTCTTGTTGGCCAGGCGGCCCTCCGTGAAGTCCACGGATACGCGCACCGCGCCGGCGTCGAAGCACCCGCGGATGTCCTTCTCGACCTCGTCGCACAGATCGGCGAGGAACTGGTCGCGGGAATAGCCGTCGATCTCGCCCTCGAGCGGATAGAGCAGCATGAGCATCGACGGGGCGATGACCGCCTGCTTGACCGGCTTGGAGGCGATCGCGGCGTTCTTCTTCACGAACTCCGACGCGTACGTCTTGTACTGGAACGGGCCGCCGGTCAGCCGCGGCAGCTGGCGATGGTGCCCGTCGTCGAAGATCGCGAAGAACTGCCCGTCGCCGGCGAGGTTGTCCGCGAGGCCGGTGCCCGCGAGGGTGTCGGTGATCGAGTAGGTCGCGAAGCTCGACTCGCGCTGCTCGCCGTCGGTGACGATCGGCTCACCGGTCGCCTCGAGGCGGTGGATCGAGTCCTCGGCGGCGGCGTCCTGCGCGGCGATGAGGTCCTCGTAGGAGATCTTGCCTTCGTCGTAGTCGGCGTAGGCCTCCTGGAGCTTCATCGGACGGGGCAGGGACCCGACGAGCTCGGTGGGGATGGGCATGGGGACTCCCTCCTACTGGTGGACAGACCTGTCTCACTCCCGCCATCGACCCTAGTGGCCATCGGCACGAGTCGCAACCCTGCTTCCATGGGGCCGTGCCTCTTCCGATCGATCGCCCGCAGAAGATCATCTGCGTCGGCCTCAACTACGTCGATCACGCCGCCGAGGGCTCGCAGAAGATCCCCGAGCGCCCGCTCCTGTTCGCCAAGTGGCCGAACACGCTCATCGGCGCCCGCGAGCCCATCGTCCTGCCGTCGATCTCCGCCAAGGTCGACTACGAGGGCGAGCTCGCCGCCGTGATCGGGACCCGGGCGCGCGGGCTCGGCGTCGACGACGCCCTCGACGCCGTCGCCGGCTACCTGTGCGCGAACGACGTCAGCGCCCGCGACCTGCAGTTCGCCGACCGCCAGTGGGTGCGCGGCAAGTCGCTGGACACGTTCTGCCCGATCGGCCCGGCGCTCGTGCCCGCCTCCGAGATCCCGGACCCGCAGGCGCTGCAGCTCAAGACGATCCTCAACGGCGAGGTCGTCCAGGAGGCTCCGACCTCGAACATGATCTTCTCGGTCGCGCAGATCGTCGCGTTCATCTCCGAGGCGATCACGCTCGAGCCCGGCGACCTCATCCTCACCGGCACGCCCGCGGGCGTCGGCATCTTCCGCGACCCGGAGCTGCTCCTGCAGCCGGGCGACGAGGTGACGGTGGAGATCGAGGGGCTCGGGACGCTGACGAACCCGGTCGCCGGTCCGAACTAGAGCGCCGCCGTCCCGGCGCCGCCGGGCATCCGGCGCGAGAGCCAGTCGACCGGGCTGGCGCCGGCGAACGCGCGGAAGTCGCGGTTCAGGTGCGGCTGGTCGGCGTAGCCGCAGGACGCGGCGATGTCGCCGAGCCCGTGGCCGTCGGCCTGCTCGAGCAGCCCGACGACGCGCTCGAAGCGCAGGATGCGCGCGACGCGCTTCGGCGGCAGCCCGACGTGCTCGCGGAAGCCCGCGACGAGGTGGCGGCTGCTGCAGCCGATCTCCTCCGCGAGCGCCGACACGGCGACCCCGCCGGCCGACGCGCGCAGCCGCCGCCAGGCCCACGCGATGCTGGGCGACGGCGCCGCGGCCTCGCGCAGGCGCGCGGCGAGCACCTCGTCGAGGACGGTGAAGCGGTCCTCCCACGCCGGCAGGCCGGCGAGGCGCTCGACGAGCAGGTCCGCCTCGCGGCCGATGAGGTCGGGGAGGCCGATGACGCGGTTGGCGATCTCGTGCATCGGGACGCCGAGCAGCATGTGCAGCGCGAGCGGGGAGAGGTTGACCTCGATCCCCTCCTGCCTGCCGCTGAACGACGTCTGCGCCCACGTGTCGTGCATCGGGGCGACGAAGCAGCCCAGCCGGTCCTGCCTCGTCCCCAGGTGCGGGTAGCCGACGTCGATCGTCGGGCCGAGGCTGAGGATGAGCGTCACGTCGCGCGACGGGACCTCCACGCGGCGCCGCGGCTGCGGTGCGTCCTCGACGTAGCCGCAGTAGCGCGACACGAGCCCCTGCAGCGGCCTGCCGGGCGCGGCGGACACCAGCTCCCAGCCGCCCTGCTCGGACCAGTGCCGCTGCGTCGACGTCACACGCACCATCCGTCAAGGGTAGGCATGATCGCGACCATGAGCACGGGCTTCGTCTTCCACGAGCGGTACATGTGGCACAACACGGGGAGGGGGACCGGCCCCTTCCTCGCCGACGCGTCGGGCTGGATGGAGCCCGACTGGAGGCACACCGAGAACTCCGACACGAAGCGGCGCTTCCGCAACCTGCTCGACGTGAGCGGGCTGCTGGACCAGCTCGTGCGCATCGACCCGCGCCCCGCGACCGTCGAGGAGGTCTGCCGCTTCCACACGCCCGAGTACGTGGAGTCGATCCGCGCGATGTCGTCGGGGATGGGCGGCGAGGGCGTCGACGGGACGACCGTCATCGGCAAGGGCTCCTACGAGGTCGCCCTGCTCGCCGCGGGCGGCGCGATCGAGGCGGTCGACGCCGTGCTCGACGGCCGTGTCGACAACGTCTACGCGCTCGTGCGCCCGGCGGGCCATCACGCGCTGCCGGACGCCGCGATGGGCTTCTGCATCTTCGGCAACGTCGCGATCGCCGCGCACCACGCGCGCGTCGTGCGCGGGCTCTCACGCGTGGCGGTCGTCGACTGGGACGTCCATCACGGCAACGGCACGCAGGCCGCGTTCTACGACGACCCGTCGGTGCTCACCATCTCGATCCACCAGGACAACTGCTTCCCGCCGGGCTCGGGTCTGATCGGTGACACCGGCTCGGGCGCCGGCGAGGGCTACAACATCAACGTCCCGCTCCCGCCCGGCTCCGGCGACGGCGCGTACATCGCGACGTTCGAGCAGGTCGTGGTGCCCGCGCTGGAGCGCTTCCGGCCCGAGCTCGTGATCGTGGCGTCCGGCTTCGACCCCAGCGCGATGGACCCGCTCGGCCGCATGATGGTGTCGCCCGACGGCTTCACGCAGATGGCCCGCATCCTCAACGACGCGGTGGGCGGCATCTGCGACGGCCGGCTCGTCCTCTCCCACGAGGGCGGCTACTCCGCCGAGCTCGTGCCGTTCTGCGGCCTCGCCGTCATGGAGGTGCTGTCGGGGATCGACACGCCGGTGCGCGACAACGTCCTGCAGCTGTTCACGGCGGGCATGGGGCAGCAGGAGCTGCAGCCGCACCAGGCCGCGCTCATCGAGCAGGTCGCCGCCGGCATGGGCGCGCTGACCTAGGCGGGGATGGAGAGGTGCTCGCCGTCGAGCGCGTTCAGCGCGCGCTCGACGGACACCGCCAGGCAGGTGAAGCTGGGGGTGTCGCGCAGCGTGTAGGCGGACGCCTCGGTCGTGCGCAGGCGCTGCACGAGGTCCAGGAACGCGCCCGGGTCGTCGGTGTCGAACGCGACGACGAACTCCTGGTCGTCGAGGCCGAAGCAGTACGTCGTGTGGTTGTCGACGTTCGGGTACTCGCGGCCGACGTTGATGTGCTCCTGCATGATCTTCCACCGCTCGGCGGGCTCCATGCCGTACCACGCGCGGGTCTTCACGAAGGGGTACACGAACAGGTACTTGCCGTTGAACGGGCGGGGCACGAGGCGCTTCTCGTCGGAGTACTCCGAGCCCTTGCGCATCCCGAGGAACGAGTAGGGGATCGTGCTCCAGGCGAACAGCCCGCTCTGCTGCAGGACGACGTGCAGCTCGTGGATCCGCTCGAGGTTCTCGGCCTCGGCGACGAGCAGCATGTCGGCGTCCCCGCGGGTGCCGACGGTCGAGAACGACTGCAGGAGATGGTCCTCGCCGAAGTTCTCGCACGCGGCGAGCAACTCGCGCTTGTGCGTGGCGCGTTCCTCCGCGTCGAGGCGCCTCCAGGCGGGGTCCACCTTCAGGAACGTGTACTTGACGAAGTGCCTGTCCGCCATTCCGGCGTGAGCATAGGGCAGTATCTTCGCCGCAGACATGCGTATCGCCCTGGTGTCCCCGTACTCCTGGACGTACCCGGGCGGCGTGACCGGCCATATCGAGGCACTCTCGGCGGAGCTACGCCGGACCGGCCACGATGTCTCGGTCCTCGCCCCGGTCGACCCGCCCGACCGGCGCTCCGCCCGCTTGCACAAGGGGGCGCAGCCGCAGGATCGGGAGCTGCCCGAATGGCTCGTGCCGCTCGGTCGGACGTTCGGGTTCCCGGCGAACGGCGCGGTGTCGAACCTGGCGATGACGCCGGCCTCGGTCTCGCGCCTGCGCACGGCGCTGACGGTCGGCGGCTACGACGTGGTGCACCTCCACGAGCCGCACGCCCCGATCATCTGCTGGGACGCGCTCATGGCCGCCGACGTCCCGCTCGTCGGCACGTTCCACTGCTACTCGGCCAACCGGCTGTCGAACAACGCCGGCAACGTCGCCGGCGCCTGGCGGCGGCTGAACCGCCTGCGCGTGCGGATCGCGGTGTCCGAGGCGGCCGCCTGGACCGGGCGGCGCTTCTACGGCGGCCGCTACCGCGTCATCCCCAACGGCGTGCACGTCGACGCCGGGTCTCCCGTGGCGAAGCCGCGACCGCTCCCGGGTGAGCCGCTGAAGCTGGTCTTCGTCGGCCAGGCGGTCGAGCGCAAGGGGCTGCCGGTGCTGCTGCGCGCCTTCGAGGCGCTGCGCGAGCACCTGCCCGTCCAGCTGGAGATCGTCGGCGCGACGCCCGACGAGGTCGACGGCGTGCTGCTCGACGACAGCGGCGTCCACGCCCTCGGCAAGGTCTCCGACGAGCGCAAGCGCCAGGCGCTGCGCGAGGCCGACCTCCTGGTCGCGCCGTCGCTCGGCGGCGAGTCGTTCGGCATGGTGCTCACGGAGGCGTTCGCCGCGGGCACGCCCGTCGTGGCGTCGGACATCGCCGGCTACTCCGACGTCGTGACCGACGGCGGCGACGGCGTCCTCGTCCCGCGCGGCGACCCCACGGCGCTGGCCGCGACGCTCCGCGACCTCGCGCTGGACCCCGAGCGCCGCGAGCGCCTCGGCCGCCGCGCCGCGCATTCCGCGCAGCGCTACGCGTGGCCGCGCGTCGCGGAGGACGTCCTCGGCGCGTACGAGGACGCGATCGCGATGCCCGCGCTCTCGGGCGCGGCGGCGCGGCACGGGCTGAAGTCCGCCGACGGCCGCCCCTACGTGCGCCCGCGCCGGCTCCCGAGCCTCGATCCGCCCCCGCCCGTCGGCTCGCCGCATCCGGCGCTGGCGATCGCGCGCAAGGTCGCGCTCGGGGCCGTCGCGCTCGGCATCCTCTTCCTGGCCTTCGTCGCGCTCGAGCGGATCGGCGTCGACAACATCGTCCGCTCGCTCGTCGCCTCCCAGCCCGCGTGGGTGCTCGCCGGGCTCGGCGTGATGTGCGTGTCGATGGTGCTGCGCGGGATCGCGTGGCACGCGATCCTCAAGGCGGCGTTGCCGGGCGTGCGCGTCCGGCTCAGCGACGCGTTGCAGGGCACGTTCATCGGCGTGCTCATGTCCGCCACGTTGCCGGCGCGCCTCGGCGAGCCCTCGCGTGCGCTCATCGTGTCCCGGAGGCTCGGGCGCGCGCGGGAGTACCTGCCGACGGTCGCCGGCTCGATCGTGTCGCAGGCCCTGCTGAACGTGCTCGCGCTCGTCGTGCTGGGCGCGGTGATGTTCTCGACCGTCGACGTCTTCACGCGGCACAAGCCGCTGCTCCTGGCCGCCGTGGCGCCGATCGCGGTGCTCGCGATCGTGGTGCTGGCGCCGTTCGTGCTCGGCGCCGGGACGCGCAGCGCGCGCCTGGCCGGCTTCGTCGCGGCGGTGCGCGGTGCGCTCGTGCAGGTGCGCCACGGGCTGCGGGCGTTCCGCGACCCGCGCCTGGGCTCGCTCGCCGCGGTCGCGCAGCTCTCCGCGTGGGTCCTGCAGTGGCTCTCCTGCTACATCCTGCTCGCCGCCCTCGGGCTCGACGACACGGCCGGCCTCGGCGCCGCCGCCGCGGTGCTCTTCGCGGTCAACGTCACCGCGGTCGTCCCGGCCACGCCGTCCAACCTCGGCGTGTTCCAGGCCGCGTGCGTCGCGGTGCTCGGCGCCTACGGCGTCGGCGCGGCCGACGCGCTCGCCTACGGGATCATCCTGCAGGCGGTCGAGATCGCGACGGCCGTGATCATGGGCGCGCCCGCGCTCGTGAAGGAGGGCGTGTCCTGGCGGGACGTCCGGCTCCGGGCGATGCACGCCACGCCGGTGGAGCTCCCGCCCGTCCACAGCTCGAATCGGTCTATACTTGATCGATGATCCCGAGTTTGGATGACATCCCCGGATGTCCCTCCCGGTCGAGGTGCTCGATGAGCACCGGCCCGGCGCCCTCGAGGCGCTGATCCTCTCGCTCGACGAGGAGTCGCCCGGCGAGCTCCGGGTCGATCTCGTGCTGAGTCACGGCGGGCGCGCGTTCGCGTGCCTGCAGGCCTTCGACGTCGCCTGGCTCGGCGCGCGCGTCGGCGACATCGTGTGGGTGCGTCAGGCCGCCAGCGCCGCCTGCTTCTAGCGCCGCGCCCAGGAGTCGGGTCCGACGGTGAGCTCCTCGATCGCCGGCGGCAGCGTGCCGCCGGCCAGGTCGGCGATGGTCACCGACTCCAGGACGCTGCGCAGGCTCGTGCGCACGGCAACCCAGACCTTCTGGAGCGCGGCGAAGCCCTCCTCGTACTCGACGTCCTCGGGCGCGAGGCCGTGCACGTCCGCCAGCGGGCCGTCGACGGCCCGCAGGACGTCGGCGACGGTGATCTCCGCCGGGTCGCGCGCCAGCCAGTAGCCGCCCTCCGGGCCGCGGCGCGTCGCGACGAGCCCGGCGTGGCGCAGGTCGAAGAGGATCTTCTCGAGGAACTTCAGCGGGATCGCGTGGCGCTGGGCGATGTGCTCGGCCTTCGCGGGGCCCCCGACCAGGGCCAGCCCCATCGCGGCGCGCACCGCGTAGTCCGCCTTGGCCGAGATGCGCATCGCGGCATCCTCTCGCACATCGCGGCGTAAGGCGCCCCTGCCAGCATCAGGCGCGCATGTGGTTCTCCGGCGACAACCTCGTCCTCGTGGCGGCGCAGTCGGCCTGCGTCGCGCTGCCGGCGGCGGGCGTGCCGTACTGGGCCGAGCGCTTCCGCGGCCGCGCGTGGGCGCTCGTGGCCCCGCTGTCGATCGCGGTCGTCGTGGGCGCCATCGCCCTCGTGCCGTTCACGGCCGACGTGCTCACGTGGATCGCGCTGATCCTCGTCCCGATCGGCTGCGCGCTCGCGCTGGGGTGGGCGATGCACGGGGCGTGGCCGCCGCTGGCCGTGATCGCCGCGCCGCTGCTCGCGTTGGCCTGGGTGGGGTGGGCCGGAGCTGATTCACACGTCGGGCAGGTCGCGACGACGGTGCTCATCGCAGGGTCGGCGGTGACGGTCGGGCGGCTCCTGGCCGGGGCCGCGCCGCTGTCGCTCCTGAAGGCCGGGATCTACGCGATGGCGGCGGTCGACGCGTACCTCGTGTTCACGAACCGGCTGCAGCCGGCGAACGCGGTGCTCGTCACCGCGGCGCCCGCCGCGGGCCTGCCGCAGCTGCAGTCGGCGTCGTTCGGCGGCGCGGGGCTCGGGTACGGCGACTTCTTCGTGGCCGGCCTGGTCGGCGGCATCCTCGCGGCCCAGCGGGGTCCGCAGGTCTGGGCGGCGGTCGCCGTCCTGGCGGCGTCGCTGGCCTGGGACCAGCTGTTCCTCGTCTACGACGTGCTGCCGGCGACCGTGCCGCCGGCGCTGGTGCTGCTCGGGTGCGAGCTGCTGCGGCGCCGGAACGCCGCGCCGCCGTGGCGGTCGGGCAGGCGGTCGCCGGCCCCGAACAGGCGGTCGCGCAGCGAGGAGTCCTCGTACTCGGTGCGGTGCACGCCGCGGCGCTGGAGCTCGGGCACGAGGTGCTCGACGACGTCCTCGAACGTCCCGGGGCTGATGGCGTAGGCGAGGTTGAAGCCGTCGACGTCGGCCTCGTCGACCCAGGCCTGCATCGCGTCGGCGACCTCGCCCGGGTCGCCGACGAACACCGGCCCGCGCCCGCCGATCCCCGCCCACGCGGTGATGTCGCGCAGCGTCCAGGGCTCGCCCTGCGGGTTGGAGCCGAGGAACACGGTGGCGGCGGACTGGATGGCGTCCTCGTTGCCGCCGGTCAGCGGGGCGTCGAGGTCGTGGCCGGAGAGGTCCAGGCCCGTCCAGCCCGAGAGCAGGACGAGCGCCGCCTCGTCGGAGCCGTAGGCGCGCAGCTCGTCGTGCTTGGCCCACGCGCCGCGCGACGTCTCGTCCACGACGACCGTCGCCATCGTGTAGACGCGGGCGTCGTCGCGCTCGCGGCCCGCGGCCTCCAGCTCCTCGCGGATCCCCGCGACGAGCGGCGCGATGACCTCGATCGTCGGGCCGCTCGTGAAGATCGCCTCGGCGTGGCGCCCCGCGAAGCGCCGGCCGCGTGACGACGCGCCCGCCTGGTAGATGACCGGCGTGCGCTGCGGCGACGGCTCGGAGAGGTGCACGCCGGGCACCTGGTACCAGCGGCCCTCGTGCTCGATCGGATGCACGCGCGCGGGATCGGCGTAGACGCCCGCCGCCTTGTCGAGCAGGACGGCGTCGTCCTCCCAGGAGCCCTCCCAGAGCTTGAAGCAGACCTCGAGGTACTCGTCGGCGATGTCGTAGCGCTCGTCGTGCGACGCGTGGCTCATCAGGCCGATGTTGCGGGCGCCGCTCTCGAGGTAGGAGGTGACGACGTTCCAGCCGACCCGCCCCTTCGTCAGGTGGTCGAGCGTCGACATCCGGCGCGCGAAGGGGTAGGGGTGCTCGAAGCCGGTGGACGCGGTGATGCCGAAGCCGAGGTGCTCGGTCACCGCGGCCATCGCGGGGACGGTGAGCAGCGGATCGCCGACCGGGACCTGCGCGGCGTGCCGCACGGCCGCGTCGCGGCTGCCGCCGTACACGTCGTAGACGCCCAGGACGTCGGCGATGAAGATCCCGTCGAAGCGACCTCGCTCGAGCAGCCGAGCGAGGTCGAGCCAGTAGTCGAGGTCCTTGTAGCGCCAGGCCTGGTCGTCGGGGTGACGCCACAGCCCGGGGGACTGGTGCGTCACGCAGTTCATCTCGAACGCGTTGAGGCGGATCTGGCGCGGCGTCACAGCGCCGCAGTCTGCCCGACGAGCTCCTCCTGCGCCTCGAGCTCGCGCACGATCGGGATGACGTCGCGGCCGAAGCGCTCGACCTCCTCGTGGTAGTGCAGGAAGCCGGCGAGGATGAGATCGACGCCGATCCGCCTGTAGGCGACGATGCGCTCCGCGACCTGCTCGGGCGTCCCGATGAGCTGCGTGCGGAAGCCGTCGTTGTACTGGACGAGGTCCTCGAAGCTCGAGTCCGCCCACATGCCCTTGCGGTCGCCCGTCGACTGCCCGGCCTGCTGCACGGCGGAGCCGAAGCCCTCGACCGCCTCCACGTGCGCCTTGTCGATGATCTCGCGCAGCGTGTCGCGCGCCTCGGCCTCGGTGTCGCGGACGATGACGAAGCCGTTGAGGCCGAACCGCGGCCCGTCGGTCCGCCCGACGCTCGCGGCGTGCTCGCGCAGGTCGGCGAGCTGCTCGCGGACGCCGTCGAAGTCCTTCCCGTTGGAGAAGTACCAGTCCGAGAGCGTGCCGCCGTTGCGCCGTGCCGCGCTCGAGTTGCCGCCCTGGAAGATCTCGGGGTGGGGGCGTCCCTCCCACGAGAGCGGCTTCGGCTTCAGCGAGAAGTCGCGGATGCGGTAGAAGTCGCCCGCGAGGTTCGCCTCGTCCTCCGTCCAGATGCGCTTGAGCGCGGTGATGAACTCCGCGGTGCGCCGGTAGCGCTCGCCGTGCTCGAGCCAGGGCTCCCCCAGCTGGCGGAACTCGTCCTGGAACCAGCCGGACACGACGTTCACGGCGACGCGCCCGCCGGAGAGGTGGTCCGCGGTCGCGACCCACTTGGCGAGCACCCCCGGGTGCCAGAGGCCGGGATGGACGGCGGCGATGACCTTGAGCCGCTCGGTGGCGAGCAGCAGCGCGAGGCTGAAGCTCGTCGACTCGTGCTGGTACTCCGCGCCGTAGCTGGCGGTGTACCGGACCTGGCTGAGCGCGTACTCGAACCCGGCGTCCTCGGCGATCCGCGCGAGGTCGCGGTTGTACTCGTAGCCCCAGTCGGTGCGCTGCTCGATCGTGCTCGTCACGAGGCCGCCGCTGACGTTGGGGACCCAATAGGCGAACTTCGTCTCGGTCATGCGGGTGCTCCTCTCCTAGCGGTACAGCGAGAACTCGGGCCCGCGTCGGTTCAGCGCCCAGTCGCCGACCTCGCGCGCCTTGTACGCGACCGGGTCGTGGACGGTGTGCGTGCGCAGGTTGCGCCAGTGGCGGTCGAAGCCGTAGGCGGCCGTCGTGGCCCTGGCGCCCTGGATCTCGAACAGGCGGCTCGCGGCGTCGAGCGAGACCTTGGTCGTCTGGACCTTCGCCTCGTAGATGGCGACGGCGGCCTCGGCGCGCTCCTCCGGCGTGAGCGCCGGCCCGATGTCGAGCGCCGCCTGCAGCGCGTCGCCCGCGCGATCGGCCAGGAGCGACGCGGCCCGCACGGCGCTGACCACCTCGCCGAGCGTCTCGAGGACGTAGGCGTCATCGGTGGCCGCATCGACGCCCGACGTCTCCCACGGCGCCGCGTTCGCCCGCGTCCACTCCTGCGCCTCCTCGATGGCGCCCTCCGCGGTCCCGATGTAGAAGTTCACGAACGCGAGCTGCCAGTGCGGCGTGACGAGGGTCTGGTGCGGCGTGATGGTCCGGCCGGTGATCGGGTCCTCGCCCAGGATCTCCTCGCGCGCGACCCGGACGCCGTTGAACTCCACGCCGCCCGAGTCCGTGAGGCGCTGGCCGATGTTGTCCCAGTCGTGGAGCGGGACGATGCCCTCGCGGTCGCCGGGCACGGTGACGAACGCGAGCTCGTCCTCGTGGATGGCGGTCACCGACAACAGGTCGCCGAGGCTGACGCCGCTGGCGAACGTCTTGCGGCCGTTGAGGACGAACCCGTCGCCGTCGCGCGTGAGCGTCACGAGGGAGCCGCCGCGCGGGTTCTGCACGCCGCCCCAGAAGAGGCGCTCGCGGCCGTTGCGGCGCGACAGCTCGTCGGCCTGCTCGGCGGTGCCGAACAGGGGCGCGATCCGGGTCTGCGCGTAGTGGTAGCCGAGCAGGTGCGCGATCGACGTGTCGCCGCGGGCGATGCGTCGCGTGATCTGCGCCGCCTGCGCGTAGTCCAGGCCGGCGCCGCCGTGCGCGACGGGCTCCTGGACCTGCAGCAGGTCGAGCTCGCGGAGCAGCTCGATCTCGGCGCGGGGCGTCGCGTTGGCGCGATCGCGCTCGGCGGCGGTGGAGCGCAGCTCGGCGGCGGCGCGGTCGGCGGTGGCGAGCAGCTCCTCGAAGGAGGGCGCGCGGTGGGTCTCGGTCTCGACGGTCATCTGATGCTCCTCGTTCTCGCTGGGACGGCACGGATGCGTGGCGCGAGGCGCCAGGGATCGGCTACGCCGCGAGGGCGTGCACGACCCCACGCGTACAGCGCGTGCGGTCCGGGGAGATGAGCGGGACGATCGGCATCGGAATCCGCCTATTCCGATCGACAATAGCCCATATCGGGCGGCCCGAGGAGCGCGAGCTACCATGCGCGGGCAATGAGCGACCTCTCGCCCCGTTCCGCCAATCGCCCCTCGCGCCAGGCGCGCCAGCAGCGGGCCTACCGCCTCGCCACCACCGGTGGCGCCGCCGGAGTCGTCTTCGTCGTCGGGGTCGTCCTCGCGATCGTCGGGATCGTCGGCGCCTGGCTGCCGATCCTCGCGCTGCTCGTCGCGATCGCGTGCGGCTTCATGTTCCGCCGCACCGTGTCCTGAGGCCCAACGAATAGAGCCCCGTCGGTGACGGGGCTCTCGGGGGTCCTGCTGCTGCTTGGAGGCTAGCTGTCCTGGCTCACGCGCAGCGGGTACATCCGGCAGAGAAGCTCGGTGAGCATCTCGTCCTTGAGCTCCACGGTGGAGGTCTCGATGTCCTTGCGGGCTGCGGCGACCGACTTGCGGTCGGGTGTCGTGCGTGCATCCATGACGCTTGGCTCTTTCGGGTGGTCGGCGGGGGAAGGGGGAGAGGCTGCCTGTTCCGTTGGTCGGCCGCGGCCCCCGCTCTCTTGAGCCCCGGATCGGTCATGCGTCCACGGTCACGGCGCGCTCGGGGTCGCGCACGGTCCCGGCGATGAGCTCGTCCGGCGCCACGGCCCCGTCCTTGGGCAGGAAGCCCGACTTCATCCCGAAGTAGACGGCCTGCGGATGGTGGGCGATCACCGCCAGCGTGGACTGCTCCGGCTCGACGGCGAACCCGCCGCTCAGCCGCAGCCCGATCGCCGGCGCGTCCAGCAGCCGGAAGACCTTCTCGTGCTCGGACTGCTCCGGGCAGGCCGGGTAGCCCCAGGAGTAGCGCCGCCCCTGGTCGCGCGGGATGCCGAGCGCGTCGCGGACCGCGGCGTGCAGCCACTCCGCCATGCCCTCCGCCGTCTGCACGCCGATGCCGTGCGTGAACAGCTGCTCGGCGAACTCGCCCTCGCGCTCGAGCTCGGCCATGAGCTCGGTCACCTGGTCGCCCGCGGTCACGGCCTGCAGCGCGACGACGTCGAGCTCGCCCGAGGAGCGCGGACGGAAGAAGTCCGCCAGGCAGATCCGGTCGTGCCCCGGCTGGCGCGGGAACACGAGCCGCTCGAGCTCCGTCTCGCGGTCGCCGGGATCCAGCACGACGATCTCGTTGCCCTCGCTGAAGCACGGGAAGTACCCGAGCACGCCGCGCGGGTGCAGGTAGTCCTGCTCGCGCCACATCCGCTCCAGGCGCGGGAGGAAGTCGTCCTCCAGCAGCCGCCGCCAGGCCTCGCCCTTCACGCCCTTGCCGCCCCAGTGCAGCTTGAACAGCACGTGGGTGTCGAGATGGTGGAACACGTCGTCGAGGTCGACGTCGACCTCGCGCCGGCCCCACCACGGCGGCACAGGGATCGGCACGTCGGTCCGCGCCGCGCTGCGGACGCTGTCGTCGTCCGTGCGCCCGCGGTCGGGCTCCGGCGCGGCGGTCGCGCAGCTTGCGGGCGGCCTCGCGCACGCGCGAGACGAGCGCGTCGCGGCGGTCGGGCTCGACGAGCTGGTCCATGGTGTGCAGCCCGTCGAAGGCGTCCTTGCAGTAGAAGACGCCCGGCTCGTAGAGGTCCTCCGACTCACGCCCGCCGGGGTACAGCGCGCGCAGGCCGAAGTCGCGGTTGATGGCCGCGCCGCCGATGAGCACCGGCGTCTCCATGCCCTGCTCGTGCAGCTCGGAGATGCACAGCGGCATCTGGCGGGACGTGGAGACGAGCAGCGCGGAGAGCCCGATCGCGGTGGCGTCGTGCTCGCGCGCGGCGTCGAGGATCGTCCCGATCGGGACCTGCTTGCCGAGATCCACGACGGAGTAGCCGTTGTTCGTGAGGATCGTGTTCACGAGCGACTTGCCGATGTCGTGCACGTCGCCGAAGACGGTCGCGAGCACGACGGTGCCCTTCGTGTGGCCCTCGAGGCGGTCGAGGTAGTTCTCGAGCCTCGCGACCGCGCGCTTCATGACCTCCGCGCTCTGCAGGACGAAGGGGAGGATGAGCTCGCCGGCGCCGAAGCGGTCGCCGACCTCCTTCATCGCGGGCAGCAGCACGTCGTTGAGGACGGGGACCGCGCCCAGCTCCTCGACGCCGCGGTCGATCCAGTCCTCGACGCCCTCCTTGCGGCGCCGGAGGATGTGGAAGTGCAGCGCCTCGGCGGGGGTCATCCCGGCCGTCGGGTCCGCGACGGTGTCGCTCTCCTGGGCGCCGCTCGCCTCGACATGGGCGATGAAGCGCTCGAGCGCGTCCTCGCGGCGGTTGAGGACGAGGTCGTCGGCCAGCTCGCGCTCGCGGTCGCCGATCTCCGCGTACGGGGTGATGTGGTTCGGGTTGACCATCGCCAGGTCGAGCCCGGCCTCGACGCAGTGGTGCAGGAAGACGCTGTTGACGATCGCCCTCGCCGGCGGCGAGACGCCGAAGCTCACGTTCGACACGCCGAGCGACGTCAGGCAGCCGGGCAGCGCCTCCTTGACCTGCCGGATGCCCTCGATGGTCTCGACCGCGCTCGGGCGCCACTCGGCGTCGCCGGTCGTCAGCGTGAACGTGAGCAGGTCGAAGATCAGCAGCTCGCGCGCCAGCCCGTGCGCGTCGCACAGCTCCGCGATCCGCTCGGCGATCTCGCGCTTGCGCTCCGCCGTCCGGGCCATCCCCTGCTCGTCGATGGTGAGCGCGATGAGGGCGGCTCCGTGCTCGACGGCCAGCGGGGCGACGACGTCGAGCTTCGCCGGTCCCGCCTCGAGGTTCACGGAGTTGACGATCGCCCGCCCCGGGCTCTGCTCCAGGGCGGCGCGGATGACGTCCGGCTCGGTGGAGTCGATCTGCAGCGGCGCACGCGAGGTCAGCGCGATCCGCTTCGACGGTCTCGCGCATGGCGTCGGCCTCGTCGTCGCGCTCGACGAGCGCGACGCAGAGGTCGAGCACGTGCGCGCCTCCCTCGACCTGGTCCTCGGCGACCTGCACGAGCGCGTCGTAGTCCTGCGCGAGCAGGAGCTCCTTGGCGCGCCGGGAGCCCTGGCTGTTGACGCGCTCGCCGACGAGCGTCGGCCGCGGGTCCTGCACGAGGGCGGCGGCGGCGATCATCCCGCTCACCCGCGCCGGGCGGGGGGCGGGGCGGGCCGGTGGCACGACGCCGGCGACGCGCTCCGCGAGCACGGCGATGTGCTCGGGCGTGGTGCCGCAGCAGCCGCCGACGATGCCCACGCCGAAGCGCTCGACGAACTCGCCGAGGGTCTCCGCGAGCTCCGCGGGGGCCTCCGGGAAGACCGTCTCGCCGTCGGGCCCCTGGATCGGCAGGCCCGCGTTGGGGATGCAGTGGACGGGCATCGGCGCGTGCTCGCCGAGGAAGCGGATGGCGTCGCGCATGTCGCCCGGGCCGGTCGAGCAGTTCAGGCCGATGACGTCGACGCGGAGCGCCTCGAGCGTCGTGAGCGCAGCGTCGACGTCGGTGCCGAGGAGCATCGTCCCGCTCGCGGGCAGCAGCGAGACGGAGACCTGGATCGGCACGGTCCGCCCGGCCGCCGCCATCGCCCGGCGTGCGCCGAAGATCGCGGCCTTGGCCTCGAGGATGTCCTGGACCGTCTCGATGATGAGCAGGTCCACGCCGCCGGCCAGCAGCGCGCCCGACTGCTCGGCGAAGACGTCGGTCAGCGCTGCGGGCGTGATCGCGCCGAGCGTGGGGTCGTCGGAGGCGGGGAGCAGCCCGGTCGGGCCCATGCAGCCGGCGACGAAGCGATCCTCACCGGCGGCGTCGCGGGCGAGGCGCGCCGCGGCGACGTTGATCTCGTGCGTGTGGTCGTCCAGTCCCCACTCGGCGAGCTTGAGGCGGCTGGCCTGGAACGTGTTGGTCTCGAGGACCTCCGCGCCGGCGGCGATCATCGCCGCGTGGACGTCGCGGATCACGTCCGGGCGTCGCAGGTTCAGCACCTCGTGGGCGCGTCCGGGCAGGGCGTAGTCGTCCTCGAGGGAGAGATCGAACGACTCGAGCGTGGCGCCCATGCCGCCGTCGAAGACCACGACGCGGTCGCGGGTGGCCTGGAGGAAGTCGCGAGTCATGGCGGCGGAAGGTGAAGGGTTGACACGCCAATGTCAATGTTCAGCGCCCTGACACGGTGTCAGGCTCCCATCCATGACACGCGCGCGGCAAGGTTGCCGCCGACCTAGACTCGCGCCCCCATGCATCTGCAACGGATCGGCGTGTGGGCGCACGAGCTGCGCCTCGGCGAGGAGGGCGTCCGCCGCGAGGCGGCCACGCTGCTCGAGGAGCTCGGCTACGGGACGCTGTGGTTCCCGGGCTCGGGGGGCGACGACTCGCTCGACTGCGCGCGCGTCCTGCTGGACGCGACGCAGCGCGTGACGGTCGCGACCGGCATCACGAACATCTGGACCGAGGATCCGGTCGCGGTCGCGGCGGCGCACGCCGACCTCGCCCGCACCTACGACCACCGGTTCGTGCTCGGCCTGGGTATCAGCCACCGGCACTTCGTCAACCAGCTCGGCGGCAACTACGACAAGCCGCTCTCCGCGATGAACGTCTACCTCGACGCGCTGGACGAGGCGCCCGAGCCGCCGCCGGTCGGCGAGCGGGTCATCGCCGCGCTCGGGCCGAAGATGCTCGCGGTCAGCCGGGAGCGCGCGTCGGGGACGCATCCGTACCTCGTGACCGCCGAGCACACCCGCCGGGCGCGCGAGGCGGTCGGGCCGGACAAGGTCGTCGCGCCCGAGCAGGCGGTCGTGCTCGAGTCCGACCCCGCCCGCGCCCGTGCGCTGGCCCGCGGGCACCTCGAGCTCTACCTCGTGCTCCCGAACTACGTGAACAACTGGAAGCGGCTCGGCTTCACCGACGCGGACGTCGCGGACGGGGGCAGCGACCGGCTCGTCGACGCGCTCGTGGCGTGGGGCGACGAGGACGCGATCTCCGCACGCGTGCAGGAGCACGTCGACGCCGGCGCCGACCACGTCTGCCTGCAGGTCATCCACGACGAGGACGGCCTGCCCGAGGAGCAGTGGCGCCGGCTCGCGAGCGCGCTGATCGGCTAGTCCATGCGCTGCTGCGCGACGCCGACGCTGCGTTCGTCGGCCGGCTCGTCGAGACGCAGCCCGACCGCTGGATCTTCGCGGTCGACGAGCGCGTGAAGGGCGACCTGGGCGCCACGGTCGCGGTGGCGCGCGGCGGCATCACGAGCGTGAGCCTCACGCCCGAGCCCGGCCGCCGGGTCGGGCTCCTGCTCCAGGGCAGCGCCGAGACGGGCTGGACGTCGAACAGCTGCCTGCAGCTCTCGCCGGCGCAGCTGCGCGCCGCGGCTGCCGACCCGGACGCCCGGTGCCTGCAGCCCCGGATCCGGTCGGTCCGATTCCGGCTGCCCGGCCGTGTCGACGTCGCGCTCGGCGGCCTCGACGACCCGTCGACGAGCGTCATGGTGCGCTGGGGCGACGGGACGGCGAGCACGGCGCGGGTCGGCCGCGGCGCCCTGCGCCGGACGGTCGTGCTGCGTCATGCCTACCGGCAGCCCGGCCGCCACCGGGTGCGGGTCTCGGTGGCCGCGCGTCCCGCGCTCGCCTGTGGGTCCTTCGTCGAGGGCGTCGTGGCCGCGCCGATCGTCGTCCATACCTAGACTCGCGCGTCATGGAGCTAGGACGGGTCGGGGTCTGGACACGCGAGCTTCGCACCGGGGACGAGGGTGCCCGCCGCGACGCCGCCGCGCAGCTCGAGGAGCTCGGATACGGGGCGCTGTGGTTCCCGGGCGGCCACGGCGACGACTCGATGGACTGCGCGCGCATCGTGCTCGACGCGACCCGTCGCGTCACGGTCGCGACCGGCATCACGAACATCTGGACCGAGCCGGCGGACGAGGTCGCCGCCAAGCACGCCGAGCTCGCGGCGCGCTACGACCATCGCTTCCTGCTCGGGGTCGGCATCAGCCACCGGGCGCCGATGGACCGCATCAAGGAAGGCATGTACGACAAGCCGTTCTCGGCGATGGTCGCCTACCTCGACGAGCTCGATGCGGCTCCCGAGCCGCCGCCCGTCGACGAGCGCGTCATCGCCGCGCTCGGCCCGCGGATGCTGCGGCTGTCGGCGGAGCGCGCCGCCGGCACGCATCCCTACCTGTCGATCCCCGATCACACCCGCGACGCGCGGGAGGCCGTCGGGCCGGACAAGCACGTCGCGCCCGAGCAGGGGATCGTCCTGGAGACGGACCCGGTGCGGGCGCGCGAGCTCGCGCGGGGCTTCGTCGAGCGCTACCTCACGCTGCCGAACTACTTCCGGCAGTGGCTGCGCTACGGCTTCACCGAGGACGACCTGCGCGACGGCGGCAGCGACCGGCTCGTCGACGCGCTCATCGCCTGGGGCGACGAGGAGACGATCGCCGCCCGCGTGCAGGAGCACCTCGACGCCGGGGCCGATCACGTCTGCGTGCAGTTCATCCACGACCTCGACGGCCTGCCGACCGAGCAGTGGCGCCGGATGGCGGAGGTGCTGCTCTGATGTCTCGCGCCCTGCTCATCATCGACATCCAGCGCGACTACTTCCCCGGTGGCGCCTACCCCCTCGTCGAGCCGGAGGCCGCTGCGGACGCAGCACGCCGCGTGCTCGACCGCTTCCGCGAGGGCGGCGAGCCCGTCGTGCACCTCAAGCACGTGTGGGACGCGCCCGACGCGCCGTTCATGAAGCCGGGGACGGACGGGATCGAGATCCACGACACGGTCGCCCCGGCCGACGGGGAGTCGGTCATCGAGAAGGAGCAGCCGAACGGCTTCCTGGGCACGCCGCTGGAGGAGCAGCTGCGCGACGCCGGCGTCGACGAGCTCGTCGTCGCGGGGATGATGAGCAGCATGTGCGTCGACGCCACGGTGCGCTCGGCGGCGGAGCGCGGGCTTCACCGTCACCGTCGTCCACGACGCGTGCGCAGCGCCGGACCTGGAGTTCGGCGGCAACGCGATCCCCGGCGCCTCGGTGCACGGGGCGTTCATGGCGGCGCTGGGCGACGGCTACGCGACGCTCGCCTCCAGCGACGAGGTCGCCGGCGCCTGACGGTCCGAGAACAACCCCCGCGCCACTGCCGGCGGGCATAGACTCGGCGCACCGGAGGAGGGGGTCGCGATCATCGTCGCCACCACGATCGACCGCCGGCACGACCGGCACCGCGCGGCTCGCGCCCGCGGACGAGGGACCCGGTGAGGATGCGGTCCGTGCGTCCGCGCGGACGTCGCGAGCCCCTCCGGCTCGACGCGCTTCCGGTACGCCGTCCCCGCCGGTGGCCCATCCCCGGTCGCGGGTGGCTCGCGGGCGGACTCGTCGTGCTCGCAGCCGCCGGCGCGGCCGTCGCGCTCGCGGTGGCGGACGGGGACCACCCCCGGCGCGCCGGAGAGTCCGGGTCGCAGCGGAGCCTCGATGGCACCGCGTTCGCGATGATGGTCCCGCGCGGGTGGTCGGTCGATCCGAGACCCCCGGTGCTCGCGGGGATGACGCCCCGGGCACCCGTCGCGCTCGTCAACCGGGATCAGGGCGTGCACGTCGTCGCGGACCGGCTTCCGGCGACGTCCCGGACGCTCCTCCCCGCCGCGTTCGTCCGGGGCCTGCCCGACGCGGCGACGACCCCCGACACCGTGCGCATCGGTGCCGGGCTGCGTGCATGGCACTACCCGGGCCTGACCCAGCCGGGCGTCGCCGGTCTCGTCGACGTCTACGTGGTCCCGACGACGCGAGGGGTCGTCACCGTCGCCTGCCTCGCGGATGCGGCGTCGTCGCTGCTCGCGGAGTGCTGGCGCGCCGTCTCGGGCCTCAGACTGCGTGGGAGTCAGCAGGTGTCGCCGGGACCGGCCGCCGCGTTCCGCGCCGCCGTGCTGCCGGCGATCGAGCGGCTTCAGGAGCAGCGATCGACCGCGCAGCGCGAGATCGCGCTGGCGACGACGACCCAGGAGCAGGAGGCCGCCGTCGCGACGATGCCGGCAGCCTTCCGCGAGACCGCCGCCGCGCTCGGCGCACTGGCCGTCGGCGCGCTCCCGGCGTCGGCCGAGGTCCCGAGGGCACTTCGGGAGGCGGCCGCGGCGTGGGCGGCGCTGGGCCGCAGGCTGCGCCGCCCGGGGCTGACGGGCGTGGCGCGGGCGCAGACACGGCTCACGGCGCGCGAGCTGCGGCTCCGGCAAGCGCTGGATCGGGTCCTCGTGCGGGCGGGGGACTAGTCGTCCCGTGGCGTCGGTACGACCCATACGGCGCCGGCAGGACCGACGTCAGCGATGCCGGCGGTACCACGCCACGCCGGCGAGGCACAGCGTGGACAGCGCGAACGCCCACAGGAAGGCGCCGCCCACGCCCTCTCCCTGCGCCACGGCGCCGGCCGCCTCCAGCGCCCCGTCCGCGTTGGCCCCACTCGGGAGCAGGCTGCCGCGCACCGAGAGGTGCGCGAGGCCCGTCGCTCGCCCACCCGCCCCGGCGCCGTCCGGAGCCGGTGCCGGGACGAGCAGCAGCGCACGCCCGAGCGGGTCGGCTCGCGCGAGGCGCGCCGACACGCTCGGCGGCAGGACGTCGGCCAGCGTCGCGTCACCGGCTCCGGCCGGCCGGGGCCCGTCGGCAGCCTCGAGGCGCTCGCAGTACTGGTCCACCGCGGCGACCTCGTCTCCTGCACACGGCCGATCGGCCGCCGCGGCCACCGGGGCTGCGGCGAAGGTGACGGCCACGGACAGGATCACGACGGCGCGCGCGTGCACGACCTCCAGTACGGGCGATGGCGCGGTTCCCTGACATCTCGCGATCGCGCGGCGACGTGCTCGTCGCCGTCGTGGCGGCCGCCGGTCTCGTGACCGCCGCCGTGTCGGGCGGTTCGTACTCCGTGCTCCGGCGCTCCGAGCTCTTCGTCGTCGTCCTGTGGGTGCTGGTCATGGCGCTCGCGCTGGGGCTGGTGCCGCGGCACCGGGTGCCGCGGGCCGGACTGGTATCCGTCGGGGCGCTCGCAGGGCTGGCCTGCTGGGGCGCCATCGGGCTGGCGTGGACGGAGAGCGCGGAGCGCACCGTCGCCGAGGTGGCGCGGACGATCGGCTTCGCCGGCCTGCTCCTGCTCGTGATGTGCACCATGGGAGGGCGCGGATGGCGGACGCCGGCGGCCGGCGTCGCCGCCGCCGCAGCGATCGTCTGCTGGCTCGCCTTCGTCAGCCGTCTCGCGCCGGATCTGCTGCCCAGCGCGCTCGCCGAGAGCGGTCTGCGGCTCCGGCTCTCGTACCCGTTGGACTACTGGAACGCGCTCGGGATCATGGGCCGCGATGACGGTCGGCGCTCTGCCTGGCGTGGAGCGCGCATGCCTCGACCCGGCTCGTCCGCGGCGTCGCGCTGGCGTCGTTGTGCGTCGCGATCCCGGTCGCCTACCTCACCTACTCGCGAGCGACGGCCGTCGCCGTCGGCGTCGCGGTCGTCGCGCGTCGTGACCCTCTCGCGTCATCGCTGGCAGGCGGTCCTCAACGCTGGGCTCGCGGGCGTCGGAGCGGCGGTCGTCGTGCTCGTGATCCGTGCGCATCCGCAGATCGCCGAGGGGACCGGGACGCGGGGCGCCGTCGCCGTCGGACTCGCGTGCGCGGGCGTCGCGCTCGCCGCGATGCTCGCGGCCGCCACCGGCCTCACACAGCTTCTCGACGATCGGCGGATGGATCGCCGGGCCGCGCGCGCGGCGCTCGTCGCGGCCGCCGTCCTGCGCGGCCGCGACGCTGGTGTCGTGGCCGGCCCCGCCGTCGCCGGGCGCGCCTGGGACAGCTTCGCGCAGCCGCGAGGAGAGCCCGGCGCACCGACGACCCCGCCCGGCGGCTGTCGTCGCTGAGCGGCGTGCGCCGGGAGCTGTGGGCGGCGGGGTTCGACGCGTTCCGCGCCGAACCGCTGGGCGGGACAGGCGCCGGGACCTACGAGTTCGTGTGGAACCGGGATCCGCGTCGCGACTCGCCGGTGCGCGACGCGCACTCGCTCTACGTCGAGACGCTGGCCGAGCTCGGCCTGCCCGGGGCGCTGCTCCTCGTGCTCGCGCATCGGCGGCGCTGCTCGTCGGCGGCGTCCGCGGCCGCTCGGCGCGGCGGACGCCCCGACGCCGGGGCCGCGGCGGGATGCGCGGCGGTCCTCGTCGTCTTCTGCGTGACGGCCGGCGTCGACTGGATGTGGGAGGTGACGGCGGTGACGGCGCTCGGCGCTCGTCTGCGGCGGGCTGGCGGCGCGTCGCAGGCGCCCCGCGGGCACCGCGGCCGCGGGGCGCCGTCCGGTCTCGGCGCGGCGGTCGTCGTCCTGGCCGGCCTCGCGATCAGCTGCCCGTCCTCGTCGGTGCCGCGCAGATGCGTGCGAGTCAGGGACGACAGCCGCGCCGGCCGGCTCGACGACGCCGCGTCGCATGCGAGCGGCGGCGGTCGCGGTGCAGCCGTGGGCGGCAAGCGGCTACCTGCAGCGTGCGCTCGTGCTGGAGCGCGGCGGCCGGCTGCGGCGCGGCGGCGCGCGATGCACGGAGCGCGGCGGCGCGCGAGCCCACGAACTGGCAGCCGTGGCTCATCCTCGCCCGCATCGAGGCCGAGCGCGGACGTGTGCCCGCGCGCTGCGCGCCGCCCGCCGGGCGCGGGCTGCGAACCCGCGGTCGCCGCTGTTCAGAACCGGCGCACGGTGACGTCACCGGCCGCGCCGGGCCCGCGCGGGTCGCAGTCGCAGCGCGTAGTCGCGCAGGCTCAGCGCGTCGAGATCGCCGGCCAGGCAGAGCGCGCTGCTGCGCCCCGTCGGGCCAGCGCCCGTACTTCACGCAGCGGTGCCGCGACGCGCTCGAGTGCTCGACGAGCGCCTGCGCGGCGCAGCCGAGGCGCACCGACGTCCCGGTCGAGCAGCGACGCCGCAGTCCCGGCGCGCTCGCCGTGTCGACGAGTAGCCCTGCTCACGCAGGAAGCGCGACGGTGCGGCCCGTCGACGCCGCGGCGCGCCCGACGAAGGGCCGGGTCTCGCCGTCACTCGATGCGCAGCCGCGCGGTCGTCCAGCGCGGACCACGCGCCGTCCCACGGGCGCAGCGGGCCGCCGCCACGCCGGTCGCGCGAGGACCGTCGCGCGCCGGCTGCAGTCGAGGTCGATCGACAGCACGCCGTCCTCCGACCGCGACCGGACGCGCGAAGTCGCGCGCTCGCGCCACCAGCGCGCGACGTCGCGCAGCTGGGTGAGCCACACGGCCGGGTCGCGGCGCACGGCTGCGTCGCGAGCAGGCCGTCGACCGCCTCGTCCAGGAGGTCGAACGCCTCGGGATGGAAGAGCGGCGCGAACAGCTCGCCGCGCGCGTGCGTGTCCTGCAGCGTCTCGACCCAGACCCGCAGCAGCCCGTCCGTGCCGAGCCCGAGCCCGTCGCAGAGCTGCAGGTCGTCGGGCACCGAGGCGGGGATCTCGACGAGATCGTCCTCCAGCGCGGGCGCGCAGCGACCTCCTCCGAGGACACCGCGCGGTAGTTGCGGGCGAGCTGGGCGAAGACGGGTCCGTCGACGGCGCCGGCCACGGGCCACGCGATCGCGCGGTTGCTGCTGTAGGAGGAACGCGCTCGGCGGGCACGGTCGCGCGCACGTCGGGCGTGTAGCTCAGATAGGGGCAGCGGAACCCCTCGAACGGGATGCCGTGGCGGGGGTAGGCGTCGACCGCCGCGCGCGAACTGCCAGGCCGCCTGCGCCCGCGACAGCCGCCGGAAGTCCGCGTGGTCGTAGCCGTGGACCGCGAGCTCGGCGCCCGCGTCGCGGAGCTCCCGGAAGAAGCCGGGCTCGCCTCCACGACCCGTGCCCGGCGTCGCGAACGTCGGGCTGGAACCCGTAGCGCACGAGCGTGCGCACGCATCGGCGCACGCGGTCCTTGGCCCTGCGCGACGTGAGGCCGTAGCGCCCGGCGACCGCGCGCAGGCGCGACGGCGAGGTAGCGGACGGCGGCCACGGCGAGACGGCTCGAGCCGGGTATGATCAAGCGTGCCGTCTCACGGCGGAGGACCTCGGCCGCGTCGGCAGGTCGCGATACGCGAGCCCGCACTCGCCGCAGACCAGGCGGTCGGCGCGCGGCTCGAGGCTCCGGCCGCACCGGCACACCCAGCCGACGCGCTCGCGGGGTGTGCCGAGCGACGAGCGCGTGCGGGGCCACGTCGCGCGTCACGAGCGCCGCTGCCGCGACGAAGGCGAACTCGCCGATGGTCAGTCCCGGCAGGATCACCGCGCCGGCGCCGAGCGTCGCGCCGCGGCGGACGCGCGTCGCGTGCAGCCACCCGGACTCGTCGTCGTAGCGCGACCGGTCACTCCGAGGCGCGGCGACCGGGGATGCCGGTCGTTCGTGAAGACGACACCCGGACCGACGAAGACGCCCTCCTCCAGCGTCACCCCGGCCCAGAGGCGGTTGCCGTTCTTGACGGTCACGCGATCGCCGACGACTGCGCCCGACTCGATGTAGCAGTGGCCGCCGATGTTGCAGTCGCGGCCGATGGACGCCCGGCCAGCACGTGGGTGAACGCCCAGACCCGCGTGCCGGCGCCGATGGGGTCGGTCTCGACGATGGCCGTGGGATGGATCAGGGTCTCGGCGCCGCGCACGGCGAGCCGATCGTACTCAGCGGCCCGCCGGCTCGTGCGGCCGATCACGACGACGCCCTGCCGTGGACGACCGAGGATTCAGACCGGCGCGGTGTCGCGCGTATTGGAGCCTGGAGGGCTGCCGGTCCGGCAGCCAAGGAGGGCGCGGTGACCATCTCGGACGTCGGGACGACAGAGGCGGTGCAGGAGGTTGGTGCGCGGGTCGTTCTGCCCGTGCCGGGCGGAACCCCGGCGCTGGCACCCAGGTGCGCCCCGTCCCGGGCAGGGTTCGCGGGGACTCGCGCGCCAGCACCGTCCAGCACGTGCTCCTCGGCGTCGACGCCGTCACGGTGCTCGCGGCGTCCGGGCTGGCGATCTGGCTCGCCGGGCGGGGGGAGCACGCGTCGGCGCAGTCCGTCTGGACGCTCGCCTACCTGCCCGTCCTCCTCGTGCTGTTCAAGCTCTACGGCCTCTACGACGGCGACCGCAGGCGGCTCGGTCGCTCGACGGTCGACGACGTCCCCGGGCTCTTCCACGCGGCGCTGCTCGGGACGCTCGGCCTCTGGGCGTGGCTCAAGCTCGTCCCCGTCGAGCGCCTGGTGCTCGTGCAGGCCGCGCTCTTCCTCGCGCTGACGTTCGGCGCCGTCCTCGCCGCGCGCGCGGCCGCGCGCCGGCTCCTCGCCCGTCACGTGAGGCCCGAGCGCGTGCTTCTGGTCGGAGGGGGACCGAGCGCCCAGCTCCTCGTCCGGAACATGCGGACCCACCGCCGGCTGGGCCTGGAGCCCGTGGGGTACGTGCGCGACGGGGTGCCGGGCGCGGCAGGGAACGGCCGCCTGCCGTGCCTGGGTGAGCTCGAGGAGCTGCCGGAGGTGTGCCGAACGCACGGCGTCGACCGCGTGCTCGTCGCCTCGCAGGCGCTCGACGGGGAGCTCCTGACCGACTTCATCCGCGAGGCGAACCACGAGCGCCTCGGCGTCACGCTGCTCCCATCGGTGGTCGACGTGCTCGGTCCGTCGACGGAGATCGACGACCTGGGCGGCGTGACGGTGCTGTCGGTGAACCCGCCGCACCTGTCGCGCTCGTCGTGGCTCCTCAAGCGCACGCTCGACGTCTCGTTGTCGGCCGTCGCGCTCCTCGTGATCCTGCCGCTGCTGCCCCTGGTCGCAGCGGCGATCAAGATCGACTCGCGCGGTCCGGTGTTCTTCAGCCAGGAGCGGCTCGGACGCGGTGGCCGTCGCTTCCGGCTGTTCAAGCTGCGCACGATGGTGCCCGACGCGGAGGCGCGGGTGGCGGAGCTGCAGCCGCAGAGCGCGCACCCGGCGTGGCTGCTGCTCGACCGCGACCCGCGCGTGACGAGGCTCGGGCGCTTCCTGCGCCGCTGACGAGCATCGACGAGCTCCCGCAGCTGTGGAACGTGCTCCGCGGCGAGATGAGCCTCGTCGGCCCGCGGCCGATGCCGGTGGCGACCGACCGGCACATCCACGGCTGGGGCAGGCGCGCGGCTCGACCTGACGCCCGGGATCACCGGCATGTGGCAGGTCCTCGGGCGGAGCTCGCTGCCGTTCGACGAGATGATCAAGCTCGACTACCTGTACGTCACGAACTGGAGCGTCTGGGGCGACATCCGGCTGCTCCTGCGCACCGCGTCGGTCGTCGTCAGCCGACAGGGAGCGAATTGAGCGGCACCTCGCTAGAGGAAGCGGTTCACGACGTCGCCGGCGGCTGCGGTGGCCCTGAGCGGCATCCGTCGCCAGGCACGCGCCGCGACCGGCTCGCGGTCGTCGCCGCCGGCATCGCCGGTCGGCGGCGGGTGCTGCGGCGCGGGGCAGTAGTAGCGGTGCAGCCGACGCGCTTCGGTGCCCCACTTCGCCTTGAACCGGGCGAGACCGGCGTGGCGCTCGACGACCTCACCGAGGTCGTAGTGCCGGAATCCCTCGGCGCAGGCCGTGTGGATGGCCTCCCAGTGGATCGCGTCGTTCGGGCGGTGGTCCAGCGCGCTGCGGCGGACGCCGTTGAACGCGTAGAACACGGTCGAGCCGAGCTGCAACATGACGCAGCCGGCGAGCATCTCGCCATCGCGCTCGGCGAGCAGCAGCCGCATCGCGCCCGCGGGCGCAGGTGCTCCCAGAGACGCGGCGAACATCCGGAACGGGCGCGCCGGCACCACGTGGTGGCGCATCGTCTCGAGATACAGCGCGTACCAGCCGCGCAACTCGGCGGACGTCTCGGCCGGCCGGACCCGCACGCCCTGCTTGCGCGCCTTGGCCACGGCGCGCTTCACGGTCGCGTGGTTGCGCGAGCTCCCCGAAGCGCAGGTCCTCGGGCGCGGACGGGCAGGTCGAGCACGTACGTGCATCGCCACGGGTGGCCGACGAGGCGCGGATGCAGCCCGTCCAGGCGCGGCTCGAGCAGCTTGAGCTGCAGCACGGCGCCCGCGGGAGTGCGCTCGACGGCGGCACCGACGAGCGCGGCGAGACCGGCGCGGTGTCGGCCAGCGGCCCGGCGACGGGGGTCCGGGGGAGCGAGGCCAGGCGGCGCCCGCGTCAGCTCCCGCGCCCGGCCGAAGGGCACGCCACGGGTCGCCATGAGCGGCAGGACGCCGTGCAGCCCGCCGTCGGCGTCGACGAGCGCGAGGCCGACGGCCGCCGGCCGTACTCGCGCTGCAGTGCGCGCAGCCATCCGGAGTGGTGGTAGACGAGGCCGCGGTCGTGGGCCGGCGACGTACCGATCCCAGGCGCCACAGCGCGTCGGGTCGACCTCGACGACACGTATGTCGGCGGGCAGCGCCGGCGGTTCGGGCTGCGGTGACACGCTCGGGCAAGGATATCCCCGGGCGTGCGGCCGACGGGCGGCGGACGGCGGTCTTCCTCATCGCCAACCACGCCCTGCCGCGAGACCGGCGGGTGTGGCAGGAGTGCCGCAGCGTCCAGGGGTTCGGCCACCGAGTGATCGGCGTCTCGCCGATGGGGCGCCTGCCGGGCACCGACCGGCCGTTCGACGAGGTCGAGGGCATCCCCATCCACCGCTTCCCGCTCCCGGCGTCCGAGGGCGGGCTGGCGTCCTACGGCCGGGAGTTCGCGGAGGCGCTCTGGCGGGGCGCGCGCGTCCTGCGCCGAGTCGCCCGCGGGACGCGCGTCGACGTGGTCCATGCCGGGAACCCGCCGGACTTCCTCCTGCTCGCCGCGCTCCCGCTCAAGCGCAGCGGCACGCGCCTGATCTTCGACCACCACGACCTGTCACCCGAGATGTACCTCGCGCGCAGCGGCCGGCGGGAGCCGGTGTACCGCGTGCTGCGCGGGCTGGAGCGCTCACCTTCCTGCGCCGCGGACGTCGTCATCGCGACGAACGACTCCTTCCGGGACGTCGCGATCGAGCGCGGCGGCAAGTGCCCCGAGGACGTGTTCGTCGTTCGCAACGGCCCGGACCTGACCCGGTTCCGGGCAGTGGATCCCGAACCGGGGCTCCGGCGCGGCAAGCGTCACCTGCTCGCGTACGCCGGCGTCATGGGACGCCATGACGGGATCGACCTGGCCGTGCACGCGCTCGCCGCGCTGCACCGGCGACGCGACGACTGGCACGCGATCCTGGTCGGCGACGGCGAGATGCTGCGGGAGACGCGCGAGCTCGCCGACCGGCTCGGCATCGGCGACGTCGTGGAGTTCCCGGGCTGGCTGCCGCAGGAGCGAGTGCTGGAGATCCTCTCGTCGGCGGACGTCTGCCTGGCGCCGGACCCGCCGTCCGCGGCGAACGACCGCTCCACGATGATCAAGGTGATGGAGTACATGGCCCTCGGCCGGCCGATGGTCTCCTTCGCGCTGCCCGAGTCCCGTGTGTCCGCCGGCGCGGCGGCGCGATTCGCCGCCGGCGACACGTCGAGGACTTCGCGCGCCTCGTCGACGAGCTGCTCGATGATCCGGGCGCGCGCGCGGCGATGGGCGCGGAGGGCCGCGAGCGCGTCCGCCGCGGGCTCTCGCTGGGAACACTCCGAGCGCGCGCTGCGGCGCGCCTACGAGCGCGCGCTGTCCGACGGTCCGCGCACGCCGGGGCCGGTGCGATGAGCGCGGAGCGTCCCCTCCGCCGAGCGCATGGCCGACCCTGCCGCGCCCGCACGCGCTGACCGCGGTGCTGCACCCCGTCGCGGACCCGCGGTGGCGCCGGTTCGTCGACCGGGCGCCCGGCGCGACGATCTTCCACCATCCCTCCTGGCTCGGAGCTCATCGGCAGCCGCTACGGCTACCGGCTCGCCGCCTGCTGCGTGCTGGACCGAGACGGGGAGATCGCGGCCGGGCTGCCCGTCGCCCTGGTGCGCAGCCGCCTCACGGGGCGGCGGCTCGTCGCGTTCCCCTTCTCCGACGCGTGCCCGCCGCTCGGGGACCCGCGCGACATGACCGACCCTCGGCCTGCTCGTCGACGACCTGGGCGGCCGGATGGCCACCTCGGTCGAGGTGCACGGGACGCTCGCCGCCCCGCGCGCGCATCCGGGCGCGCGTCATCGCCGGCACGTCGTCGCGCTCGACCGGGGGCATCGGCGAGGTCGAGCGGCGCTTCCGCCGCTCCAGCGTCCTGCGCGGGATGCGTCGCGCGCGACGGGAGGGCCTCGTGGCGCAGTTCCGCGTCGACAGGGACGCGCTCGACCGCTTCTACCGCCTCCACGTCGCACGCGCAGCCGACTCGGCGCGCCGACGCAGCCGCGCGCGTTCATCCGCGACCTCGAGAGGCTGTTCCGCGAGGGCCTCGGCTTCGTGCTTGCTCGTCGCGACGGGGACGGACGGTGCCGCGGCCGCAGTGTTCCTGCACCACGGCGGGATGCTCACGTACAAGTACGGCGCCTCGGATCCGCGCGCCTGGCATGCGCCCGAACAACCTGCTGTTCTGGGAGGCCATCCGCTGGGGATGCGAGCACGGCATGACGCGCTCGACCTCGGTCGCAGCGACGTCGGCCAGGAGAGCCTGCGGGCGTTCAAACGCTCGTGGGGCGCGGAGGAGCAGGTGCTCAGTACACGCACATCGGGCCCGATCGCGCGCGCGCCGCCGACCGAGGCGCGCGCGGGCCGCGCGCTGGCGACGGTGCTGCGGCGCACGCCGCCGGCGGCGAGCCGGCTCGTCGGCGAGATCCTGTACCGGCATGCCGGCTGAGGGTGTAGCGACATCCGTCCCTTAGCGTCGAACGGGACCGCCGGCGCATCGTCATCAGCAAGGGTGCGCAGGGGCTCGCGGTGACGCGCGCCTCGGCGAGCGCGGCGTGCGCGTGTCGTGGCTGCACTGGACCGACCACGACGTGGCGCGGCTGTCGCGCCACGCGAGCGAAGCGATCAAGGTGCCGCAGCCCGAACACGACGGCGAGGCGTTCGTCGAGGCGCTGCTGGCGCTGGCGCCCCGCTTCCACGGCGCCGTCGTGATCCCCACGCCGACGAGGCGGTCAGGGACCTCGCGCGCAAGAAGCGCGAGCCTCGGCAGCCACTTCGTCGTCGCCTGCCCGGACGCGGACGTCGCCGAGCGGTTCATCGACAAGCGCCACACCTACGAGCTGGCCGCCGAGCGCGGCATCCCGATCCCGCGGACGCTGGTCCCGAGCGCGATCGCCGACCTGGACCGTTCGACGCGCAGGTCATGTACCGTGCCTCGTCAAGCCGCGCGAGAGCCATCGGTGGGTCTGGAACTTCGAGGGCAAGATGGCGGTCGTGCGCGACTGGCGGAGATGCGTGCGGTCTACGCGACGCCGTCGCAGCGGGGGTGGACGTGCTCATCCAGGAGCTCATCCCCGGTCCCGATGCCTACGGCGTCAACTACAACGCGTATCGCGTCGGCGGCGCGATCGTCGCTGAGTGCACGGCCCGGAAGGTGCGCCAGGCGCCGCCCGGCTTCGGGCTGCCCCGCGTGGTCAGGTCGGTCGAGGTGCCACAGGTCGTCGAGCCGGGACGCGCGATCCTCGAGGCGCTCGGACTGGAGGGGTTCGCCTGCACGGAGTTCAAGTACGACGCGCGCGACCGGACCTTCAAGCTGCTGGAGGTCAACGGTCGCCACAACCTCTCGACCCTGTTGTCCGTCCGTTCGGGCATGAACTTCCCGTGGATCTCCTACCGCCACCTGACGAGCGGGACGCTGCCCGCCCGTCACGCGCCAGCGGAGCGGCTTGTACTGGATCGACGAGACGAGGAGGTCCCGCAGAGCCTGACCCGAGCGGGGCGCGACGCGCGATCGCTGCGCGAGATCCCCGCCCGTGGTTGCGCGGGCACGTGTTCGCGGTCTTCGACCGCCACGACCCGCGCGCCGCTGCTCGAGGGCGCCGCGAGGCGCGCGCTGAGCGGCTGGCCGCGCGCACTCGGCGGCATCGCCATCGAGCGCCGCGCGGCGACCAGTCCGGCCCCACGGTCGCCCACGCGATGCGCGCGTACCTGGCGCCGACCGAGACGTTCGTCCACAACCAGATGACCGCGCTGCGGCGCTACCGGCCGATCGTCGCTCGCCCACCACCGCCGGCCCGAGACCGAGGACCGGCTCGCGGACGGCGTCATCGCCGACGAGCGCCTGCCGCCGCCGCTCGCGGCGACTCGAGCGCTGCGCCTACCGCGGGGCCGCGTGGCGCTGCCGTCGGCCTCGCGGCCCTGGCGCGCTACGCGCGAGGCGCAGGACGCGCGGCTGCTGCACTACCACTACCTCACCGACGCGCGGTTCCTGCTCGGTGTGCGCCCGGCGGACCGGCCTGCCGGCCATCGCCTCGGCGTACGGCTACGACGTGACGGAGTTCCCGCATCAGTACCGCGGGCTGGGCCTGCGCTACCTGCGACCGGTCTTCGAGCGGCTCGACTGCGTCCTGGCCATGAGCGAGGACATGCGCGAGGACATCGTCGCGCTCGGGCTGCCCGCCGGCGAAGGTCGAGGTGCACTACCACGGCTCGCCGACACGGCGCGCTTCAGCGCCCGAGGCGCGTCTACGAGACGGGGCGCGCCGCTCACGGTGCTGTGCTGCGCGCGCCTCGAGCCCATCAAGGGCCAGCATCTCGTCGCTCGAGGCGCTGTCGCGCCGGCCCCAGGCGTCGCGGCGGCGACGTTCCGCGTCGTCTTCGTCGGCGACGGCACGACGCGCGCCGGCTCGCGGGCGCGGTCCGGGACGGTCGGGCTGGCGGATCGCGTGACGTTCGCCGGTCACGTCCCGCACGACAGCGCCTGCGCTCGTGCAGCACTTCCGCGACGGCCGACGTCTTCGTGCATCCCGAGCATCACGATCCGAGGGCATCAAGGAGGGCATCCCCGGGACGATCGTGGAGGCGATGGCGGCCGGGCTGCCCGTCGTCGCGACGCGCCACGGCGGCATCCCGGCCGTCATCGACTCCGGCCGCGACGGGCTGCTCGTACCGAGCGCGACGTCGACGCGCTCGCCGGCGCGATCGCGCGCTGCTCGACGAACCCGAGGCCGCGTGAGCGGCTCGGCCGCGCCGCCGCGCGGCGGGCCGCAGCGACGAGCTCGACCTCGGCGCCGCGGACGGCGGAGCTCGAGCGGATCTACGACCGCCTGGCATGAACGCGCCAGAGGCCACCCGAGCCACGTGTCGCCCGCAGGCGTCCGAGGACGGCCATGTCCTCCTCGGTGACGGCGCCCGTCGCCCTGAGGACCACCGCGTACACAACGATCCCGCCCGCGACCGCAGGTACCGGCAACGTCACCTCCGCGAGCGCCCGGATCACCAGCCCGGCGAGCCCCGCCGCTGCGGCGAACCGCCAGCCGAGCCGGAGCAACCGGGCCGGGGCGCCGCTGCGGGTCGTCGCGCGCGCGAGCAGGGCCAGGTGCAGCATCGAGCTCAGCGTGCTCGAGATGGCGGCGCCGAGCGCAGCCAGCGGCCCGATCAGCAGCACCGCGGAGCTCAGTCGCATGCCGAGGGCGAACGTCTGCAGCGCGAGGTTCGTGCCCTGCCGGCCGCGCGCGACGAGCGAGCGCCAGAACACGGAGATCAGCGAATAGCACACGACGTTGAGCGCCAGGACCTGCAGGACATCGGACCCCGCCGCGAACTCGTCGCCGTACAGGGCGCTCATCACGGGCCCGGCCATGGCGAGGGTCACGGCCGCGAACAGCAGCGAGGCAGCCAGCATCGCCCGGCTGGCCGCGGTCTGCCATCGCATGAAGCGGTCCTCGGCGGTGCGGAAGGACGACGACAGCAGCGGGAAGACGTTGACCATGAGGACCTCTGCGAGCGTCAGCGGGAGCTCGACGACGCGCAACGGCGGCGCTGTAGAGGCCGACCTCACGCTCCGTGGCCATCAGCGAGAGCAGCACGATCTCCGGCCGTGCGAACAGCCCCGCGATGAGCGAGGAGGCGGTGAAGGCCTTCATCTCGCGGACGAGCCGTACCGCGAGCGAGAGGTGCACCCTCGGGCGCAGGCGCACGATGTATCGGTTGATGACGACGAAGTACACGACGGCGACCGCGTACTCCATCGCCACGAACGTGCGCAGGAGCGCGGGGACGTCGCCCCCGTGCGCGAGCAGCCAGGCGGACGCCCCGACGTAGGCCATGGAGCTCCAGAACCGGGTCATCGTCTGGAACGCGACGCGGCCGTACGCGACGAAGACCCCCTCCTGCAATCCGTTCAGGACCTTGGGGACGATCGCCAGCAGCATCACGGAGATGGCCGCCTCGAGCTGCGCGGAGTACCCGACGCCACGCACGACGAGCTCGGCCGCGAGCATGACGAGCGTCGCGAACACGACGGCCACGACGCTGAGGTGGACGATGTAGGACGCGGTCAGGCGCCGGTCGCGGCTGATCTCGCGGACGAGGAAGTCCGTCGTGCCCGCGGCGCTGGCGACGGCGAGGAGCCCGTACACCGCCCAGGCCGTCGCGAAGACGCCGAGGCCGTCGGCGCCGAGCTGGTTCGCCACGAGGACCCCGACGATGAAGCCGCTCGCCCGCTCGAGCACCTTCGAGACCGCGAGGACGGCGCTGTTGGCGAGCACGCGTCGCGCACGCCCGCCAGGTGCTCCCGCGGGATTGGGGTCCTCCGCCGGCGGAGACACTCTCAGTGCCCCCCTGCGAGCCCGATCGAGGAGCGTCTCGTGTCCCGCCGCCGGGTCGTCAGCGTCGCCGTCGTCGCCGTCGGCTGTCTCATGATCCTCCTCGGCTCAGCGCCGCGAGCCGGGGCCTCCGCGCGCCTGGGGACGCTCGGCACCGACTCGATCGCCGGCGACCGGTACGTGGACTGCTTCTCGGGCTCGGACGGGCGCAGCGGCGCGAGCCGGCGCGCGGCCTGGCGCACGCTGGCTCCCGTGAACACGCGCCGGTTCCGTCCCGGCGACGTGATCCGCCTGCGGCGGGGCTGCACGTTCGGCCCCCTCCGCGTGAGGAGCGACGGCACCGCGGAGCGCCCCATCACGTACCGGGCCTACGGGGCGGGGCCGGCTCCGGTCATCCGCGATCCCGGCGGCGGGATGTACGGGACCGGCGTGGACGTGACGGGCGACTACAACGTCGTCGAGGACCTCCTCGTCCGGGACGTGGGTGAGTCCGGGGTGGAGCATGCGCCGTGGTGCGGATCACAACGTCGTCCGCGACATCGAGGTGACCGGCGCCGGTCTCGGGATCGCCTCGTCCGGCAGCGACAACCACATGACCGGCAACGTCGTGCACGACCTGCGCATGGTCATCGACTCGCCGTCCCCCGACGACGACTACGGCGCCGTCTGCTTCTGGATCGCGGGGCCGGGCAACGAGATCTCCGAGAACCAGGGCTTCGACTGCCGCGCGCCGAGCGACGACTACGGCTTCGACGGCGGGTTCGTCGAGATCTGGCGGCAGGGCGACGGCACCTCGATCCATCACAACCTCGCCGTGGAGACCAACGGGTTCCTGGAGGCGGGCGGGTCCGGCTCGGCGCGCGACGTGAACGTCTATCGCAACGTCCTGATCGAGGTGCACGGAGGGCTGTGCCTGCACGACCGCGGGGGCTTCGCGATCACGGTGGACAACCTCCGCTTCGAGCACAACACCTTCGTCTCCGCCGGCGGCTACCGCGTGCTGGACTGCGCCTCGGGACTCACCCCGTCCACCGTGATCATGCGGAACAACATCTTCGTGAGCGGTGTCCCGATCGCCGGCACGGGCGACTTCACCCACACGCACAACCTGTACCGCATGGACGAGGGTGTCCCGGTCGGCTACGCGCTCGGAGCCGGCGAGCTGCTCGGCGACCCGCTGTTCGCCGACCCCGCGCAGGCCGACCTCCGGCTCGGCCCCGAGAGCCCGGCGATCGACGCGGGGACGGTCGTCGACGGTCCCGCCTCGGCCGGCGACGACGCCCCCGCCGGGGCCGCACCCGACCTGGGCGCCTTCGAGTACCGCGCCGATCCCGCCGGTTGAGCGGCGGCACCTCACGCGGGCACCCGCGCCGGCGTGTCCACGAACGCCCGGTGCCACAGCTCGACGCTCAGCAGCGCCCACAGCACCGCGCCGTGCTGCGCGGTGCCGGCCTCGTGCTCCGCGCAGAGGCGGTCGACGACCGCCGGGGAGAACAGGCCGCGTCGACGGATCGTCTCCGGCGCGAGCAGGTCGCGGCAGAACTCGCGCGCCTCGCCCCGCAGCCAGCGCCCATCGGGATGGGGAAGCCCTTCTTCGGGCGGTCCAGGATGGGCGCGGGGAGCAGATCGCGCGCGACCTTCTTGAGCAGGTACTTGCGGCGACAGCCCGTGCAGCTTCAGGTCGCGGCGGCAGCGCGGCCGCGAACTCGACGAGCCGGTGATCGAGCAGCGGGACGCGCGCCTCCAGCGACGCCGCCATGCTCATCTTGTCGCCCCGCGCCAGCAGGTCGTCGGGCAGCCAGAGCTTCGTGTCGACGTAGAGCATGCGGCTCAGCGCGTCCGGGCGCGTCGCGTCCGCGCCAGCGCGCGCGCGAACAGCGACTCGGGCGGCGCTGCGCGGCGACCGCTTCGCGCAGCGCGCCGGCCGCGAGCCGGCCCGCGCCTCCGGGCTGCATGAGCGGGAACCACGTCGCGAGCCGCCGGCGCTCGTCCGGCTGGCAGAGCGCGTAGAGCGCGATGCGCGGGCGCGGCGAGCCCGATGGCGCCGGCTGCGCGAGCCCAGCGCCGAGCGACGCGCAGCCGGCGCGGGAGCCGCGCGAACAGCGGCGCGAGCCGCTCGCCCGCGTAGCGCGCGTAGCCGGCGAAGAGCTCGTCGCCGCCCTCGCCGGTGAGGACCATCTTCACGTGCTCGCGACGGCGAGCGTCGGCCACCATGTAGTTGGCCAGGCAGGCGTTGTCGGCGATCGGCTGGTCGAGGTGCCAGACGACCTTCTCGGCGAGGTCGATGAGATCCTCGGCCCGAGGAGGACCTCGTGGTGGTCGGTCTCGTAGCGGTCGGCGACCAGCCGCGCGTACGGCAGCTCGCTCATGCTCCTCGCCCGTCGCCCGTCGAAGCCGACCGCGAACGTCTGCACCGGCGTGCCGAGCTCCGGCTCATGAGCGCGACGACGGTGCTCGAGTCGACGCCGCCGCTGAGGAACGCGCCGAACGGCACGTCGCTGACGAGCTGGTCCGCACGGCCTGCTCGAGCCGCTCGCGCAGCTCCGCGCGCCGCGTCCTCGCTCGGCATCGCGGCGGCTCGGCGCGCGCGAAGGAGAGGTCCCACTAGCGGCGGACGCGCGACGCCGTCGTCGTCGCAGGTGAGCAGGTGGCCCGGCGGCAGCGCGGCGATCGCCGGCGAACATCGTCTGCGGCGCGGGCACGTACTTGAGCAGCAGGAAGGCGGCGAGCGCGTCGAGGTCGAGCTGCGGCGTGCGACGTCGGGGTGGCGCAGGAGCGCCTTGATCTCCGAGCCGAACACGAGCCGGCCGCCGTCGTCGCGCGTAGTACAGCGGCTTGATGCCGAGCCGGTCGCGGGCGAGCAGCAGCCGCCGCCGGCGCGCGTCCCAGAGCGCGAAGGCGAACATCCCGTCGAGCTCGTGGACGCAGTCGTCGCCGAGCTCCTCGTAGAGGTGGACGATCACCTCGGTGTCGCCCTGCGGTGCGAAGCCGTGGCCCGCGCGCCGCAGCCGCTCGCGGAGCTCGCGGTAGTTGTAGATCTCGCCGTTGAAGACGACGACGACGCGTGCCGTCCTCGTTGGCGATCGGCTGGTGGCCGCCCGGCGAGGTCGATGATGCTCAGCCGCCGCGCGCCGAGCGCGACGCCGTCGTCGACGTGCAGGCCCTCGTCGTCCGGGCCCGCGATGGACGATCGCGTCGAGCATCGTCCGGTCGCCGTCGTCGCGTCGACGCGGCCTCGCGTCCTCGCGGTCGTGCACGCCCGGCGATGCCGCACATCAGCCGGCCCGCCTGAGATCCTGCCGGCGGCGCCCGGCCAGCACACGCTCGTACGTCCGCATGGTCCTGTCCGCCACCCGTGACGGTGACCACTCGCGCTGGAGCTTCCGGCGCCCGGCCGCCCCATCTCGCGGGCGAGCTCCGGGGTCCTCGAGGAGCCGGACCGACCGCGCCGGCGAGCGCTCGATGGTCCCCGGGCGGCACGACGATGCCGGTCCTGTCGTGCTCCACGGCCTCCGGCAGCCCGCCCACGGCGGTCGCGACGACCGGCCTCGAGAACGCGTAGGCGAGCGGCACGACGCCGCTCTGCGACGCCTCCACGTAGGGCAGGACGACCACCTCGGCCTGCGCGAACAGCTTGCTGCGCTGCTCGATCGGGACGTACTGGTTCACGACGACGAATCGTGCGGGGTCGGACATGAGCGCCCGGTAGCGCCCGAGATCCTCGCCCTGCCCGGCGATGACGATGCGCGCATGCGGAACCTGGGCGCTGATCATCGGCTCGGCGCGGACGAGATGCTCGAGGCCCTTGTACGGCCAGATCCGGCCGAAGAACAGCACCGTCCCCGGCTCCGGTGGTGGCCCTTCCGGGTCCGGCATGCGCCCGATGGCGACGTGCGGCACGACGTCGACCTCGGACGGGTCGCGCCCGTGGCGTCGCACGATCGCCTGTCGTGCGACCTCGGTGTGCGCGATGAGCCGGTCCGCGCGCCTCCAGGCGAGGTCCATGACGGGTTGCGGCGTCTTGCGGGAGAGCCGGTCGCCAGGATCGGGCTCGATGTCGTGGATCGTCACGACGAGCGGGCGATCACCCAGCAGCGGCAGCGCGAGGTTGAACCACAGGTGCCCCTGTTGCAGGTGCACGAGGTCCGCACCGGCGCGGTCGAGCCTGCGCAGCAGGTCACGGCACATGTGCGCCTGACGCACCGGCTGACGCAGCCGCGGCATCGCGAAGGGCTCGAGCCGGACCTCCGGGACGACATCGGCGCGCACCGGGGCGACGACGCGCTCGGGCAGCAGGAGCGTGACGTCGGCCGACACCGCCAGGGCATTCGCGAGCGCGACGCTCACCTCAGCGAAGTCGAAGGCGAGCAGCGCGATCGTCGGGCGCCCGGCGTCCACGGCGGTCATGCGCGCGCCGTCTCCAGCCGGCGGATGCGACGCTCGCGCGCGAACGCCGGCGCGGCGACGAGCCCGCCGGCGAGCCACAGCATCTGGATCGGCGCGCCGGCGGCGAAGATCTCGAAGTTCATGTGCACCGCGTTGCCGGCGACGGCCGCCGCGAGGCCGAGGCCCACCGCGGCGATCAGGGGGTCCGGATCGTCGCGTGCCCGCCAGCCGCGCGGCGATCGTCACGCCGACGAACACGAGGAACGCGAGGAGCGCGCCGGGTCCCGCCTCCGACCAGATCAGGAGGTACTTGTCGTGGACGGAGGACCTCCACGCCGCTGACGAAGTCACCCCGGCGTAGCTCGGGAGCGCGATGACGTAGTTGTTCGCCCCGACGCCGAGGAACGGATGGTCGGCGATCATCTCCCCGGCGATCCGCATGAGCGGGACCCGGCCGGCGGCAGCGCCCGTCGTCGCTGCCTGCCAGCCGCTGCGAGATCTCCCCGTGCAGCGGGACGAGCACGACGAGCAGGGTCAGGAGGAGCCCGACGAGGCCGGCGGATGACACCCTGCGCCCGCGCGATCCGATCGCGAGGACGACGAGGGACACGAGGCAGGCGATCCAGGCGCCGCGGGACAGGGTGAGCGCGAGCGGGATGAGGGCAAGGACGCGGAGGCGAGCGCCAGGCGGTGCAGCGCGCCGCGGATCCGGCCCAGGAACACGCCCGCCGCGACGGCGAACATGAACGCGAAGTACGCGCCGGCGTTGTTGGGCGAGCCGATCGTGCCGCCCACGCGCAGCGCGTCCCCGCCGACCGCCTCGGTCGTCCTCGTGCTCAGCCCGGGCAGGTGCACGTTCGCGCCGCTGGCGTACATGCCCAGCGTGATCGTGCTCTCGAGGCACAGACCGACGAGCAGCATGCACGACGACGAAGCGGATCTCGCGCGCCGTGCGGACGGTGCTCGCGACGTAGACGAGCAGCAGCAGGACCTGCGCGTACATCGCGATCTGGAATCCGGCGACTGTGCGGTCGCGCGGCGACGGCGACGGATGCGACCAGCACGAGCGAAGAACACGACCGGCGCGGTGGCCGCGCGTAGCCGCGGCCGCGGCGCCGTGCGCCGGCTGCACGAGGAGCTCGGCGATCCAGAGCGCGTACAGGCCGGCCAGCGCGAGCGTCGTCGCCGAGATCCCCAGCCGGCGAGCGCCGCGAGGCTGTCGACGTCGCTCGCGGTAGCCGTAGTAGCGGTTCCACTGCAACGGGATGTCGAGCAGCGACGAGCGCCGAGCAGGACGCGGCGGGATCGCCGGCGACCGCCATCGCCGAGACGAGCAGCGACGAGCAGGCAGAGCAGGACGGCCCGCGGCGCGAGCGCTCCGCCGCGACGAGCGCGGCGAGCAGCCCCGCCACGCCTCCGACGAGCACGGGCGTCGCACGCGGCCCGCGCCCGGTGCCGACGGCGCAAGGGCGGCGTGCGGCTGAGCGGGCTCACGTCCTCGCGCCACCGGCCGCGCTCACCGGTGGCTGCGCCGTCCTCGCCCGCATGCTCCCGGACGCGCGGCGGCCACGTACTCCACGAGCTCGTCGGTCGAGCTCCGGGTACATCGGCAGCGACAGGATCTCCCCGGCGTGCTCCTCGCTGACCGGGAAGCTGCCGGCGCCGTGGCCGAGGTCGGCGTAGGCCGCCTGCAGGTGGACCGGGACGGGGTAGTGGATGCCGGTCTGGATGCCGCGCTCGCGCGAGCGCGCGCCGCAGGCCGTCGCGCTCGCGCGACGCGGATCGACGTAGAGGTGCCACACCGGCTCGACGGCACCGGCGCGGCCGGGCAGGCGCGACGCCCGCGTCGCTCGAGCAGCTCGCGCGTACGCGCGCGGCATGCCGGCGGCGCGCGTCGTTCCACGCGTCGAGGCGGCGCGAGCTTCACGCGCAGGAGGGCCGCCTGCAGCGTGTCGAGGCGGCGGTTGAAGCCCTTGACGACGTGGTCGTACTTCTGGCGCTGGCCGTAGTCGCGCAGGATGCCGCACGCGCTCGGCGAGCTCCGGGTCGCTGGTGACCACGGCGCCGCCGTCGCCGAACGCGCCGAGGTTCTTCGCCGGGTAGAAGCTGAACGCGGCCGCGTCGCCCAGCGAGCCGGCGCGCCGGCCGCGATAGCGCGCGCCGTGGGCCTGGCAGGCGTCCTCGACGACGCAGCAGCCCGTGGCGGGCGGCGACGTCGCAGGATCGGCGTCCATGTCCGCCGGCTGGCCGTAGAGGTGCACCGGGACGATCGCGCGCGTCGCGGGTGTCACCGCCGCCTCGACGGCGCCGGGGTCGATCGTGTGCGTCACCGGGTCGACGTCGACGAGCACGGGCGTCGCGCCCGCGTGGGAGATGGCGAGCACGGTCGCGATGAACGTGTTCGCCGCGGTGATGACCTCGTCGCCCGGGCCGATGCCGTACGGCGCGCAGGACCAGCTCCAGCGCGGACAGGCCCGAGTCCGTGCCCACGGCGTGGTCGGCGCTCGCAGAAGGCCGCGAACTCCTCCTCGAAGGCCTCGACGCTCGCGGCCGAGGATCCAGTCCGTCCGCGTCGAACATCGCCGCGCGCCGCGGCCCGCAGCTCGGGCGCGAGCGCGCCGCTGCTGCGCGCCGAGGTCGACGAACGGCACGTGCAAGCGACACCTCGCTTCCGGTCTGCGACGGCACGCGATCGGACATCGGCCGGCGCCCCGTCCCTGAGCCATCGACGCCTCGACGGCCTGCATGACGGCGACGACGTCACGCCCGTCGCGGCCCGGCGTCAGCGGACGCTCGCCCCGCCGGATGCAGTGCAGGAAGTGGCCGCACAGGTGCTTCAGCGGCTCGGTCGCCGCCAGCGCGGGGCTGGTGATGTCGCCCTCGCGGATGTGCAGGTGCTCGCCGAAGCTCGTCGCGCCTTCGCCCGGATCGAGCTCGCACGCCGCGGTCGAACACGCGCACGCGCTCGACCGGGTCGAGGTCGTTGAACGCGATCCGGCGATCGCTGCCGACCACGACGCACTCGCGGACCTTGTGCGGGTCGGCCCAGCTACGTGGATGTGACCGATCAGCCGCCGGCGTAGCGCAGCGTGATGAAGCCGACGTCCTCGAGGCCGTTGCCGAGCACGCGCGCGCCGACCGCGGTGACCCGACTCGGGCACGTCGTCCAGCAGGTAGTTGAAGATCGCGACGTCGTGCGGAGCCAGGTCCCAGAGCGCGTTGACGTCCGAGCGGAACGGCCCCAGGTTCGTCCGCGTCGCGTACAGGTAGTAGATCTCGCCGAGCGCCCCGTGCGCGATGAGCGTCCCGGACGTGCTTGATCGCCCTCGTTGTAGAGGAACGTGTGGCCGGTGAGCAGGACCCGGTCGCTCCGCGGCAGCGAGGTCGATCGAGCTCGTCGGCGTCCGTCGACGTTGAGCGTCAGCGGCTTCTCGACCAGCACGTGCTTGCCCGCGGCGCAGCGCGCGGCCCGCGACGTCGCGGTGGGTCGCGGCCTGCGTGCAGACGACCACGGCGTCGACGTCCGGTCGGCTCGAGGGCCTCGTCGACGTCGGTCGTCAGCGGCAGCCGCGGGAAGCGGCGCGCCACCTCGTCGAGGCGGCTCGTCCGCTGGTCGCACACGCAGCACGACCTCGGAGTCCGGCAGCTCGCTGAGCACGCGGACGTAGTTCATGCCCCAGTAGCCGCAGCCGAGGATGGCCACGCGCGTCGGGGTGCCGACGCCGCGAGATGCGGGTGCGTACATCAGGTCCCCTCTCGTTGTCCCGCGTCGGTCGCGCGAGGCGGTCATGTCGATCGGACTCCGCGGAAGCGCCGCCGCGGCTGCTCCTCGTCCGCCGCCGCTCCGCCCGGCCGCCGTGACAGTACGGGCCGCCCTAGCCGGCGTACGGGAACATGCTCCGGTCCTCCGCGCCGTTGATCACCACGCCGAGGACCTTCGCCTCGGCGCGGAGAGCTCCTGGTGTGCCATGCGCAGCGCGTCCCGGGAGACCCGCGACCCCGCGACGAGCAGGACGCCGTCGACGCCGCGGGTGAGCGCCAGCGCGTCCGTCACCGCCAGCACGGCGGGCGAGTCGAGCAGCACGAAGTCGAAGTCTGTCGCCGAGCTCCAGGTACAGCTCCGCCGTGGAGGCGAGGCCGAGCAGCGTCGGCGCGTCCTCGACCGGCGGCCCGGCCGGCAGCAGGCTGAGGCCGGGTACGTCCGTCGGCTGGACGACGCTCCGACCACGGAAGCGGGTCGTCGTCCGCGAGGCTGCGCAGGAGGTCGCTCAGCCCGCGCCGGTTCTTCCTTGCGAAGAAGCGATGCAGGACGGGCAGGCGCAGGTCGGCGTCGACGAGCAGGGTCGGCCGCCCCGACTCGGCCAGGCTGCGGCCGAGGTTGGCGACGACGGTCGACTTCCCCTCGCCCGGCTGCGCGCTGGTGACCAGCAGCGTCGCCTGCCGGCCCGGGCATCTGCAGCAGCAGCGTCGTCCGCAGTCGACGGAAGGCCTCCTCGGCGAGCGAGCGCCGTTCGAAGAGCGCGCGCCCGGTGCCCCTGCCGACGCTCGGGACCACGGCCAGGACGGGCGCGTCGACGGCCTCCTCGATCTCCTCGCCGGTGCGGAAGCGCTGCGACAGGTTCTCGGTGAGGAACGCCAGGCCCGGGGGCGGCCACCGCGGCGATGACGAGGGCGATCGCGATCGCGAGCTTCAGGTTGCGGTTGTCGGGCGAGAGGGGCGGGGTGGGCTGCGCGACGAGCGTGACGCCCCGCGTGGTGGCCTCGCGGCTGGACTGGAATACGCTCGTGGTCGGTCCGCAGGGTCGCGAGCCGCTCGCCGGTCCCGTCGATGCGCTCCTGCAGCAGCAGCCTCCGCTCGCGGTTGCTGCGCGTCGCGCGGAGCGCGTCGAGCTCGGCCTGGGCGTCGGCCTTCTGGGCCTCGAGCTGCGCCGTCCGTCGCGTGAAGGACGTCTCGGCGGCGCGGACGTCGGCGTTCGCGAGCGCCTCGATCTCGGCGATGAGGAGCGTCGCGATGCTTCTGCGCGGCGGGTGCGGCCTGCGCGCGTCGCTCGGTCGTCGCTCCTATCCGGACGAGGTTCGTGTTGGCGAGCTGGGTGAAGCTCACCGCCGGCGGCGCGGCGAGCCCGAGCTCGGCAGCGACCCGCTCGCGCAGCTCCGTGCTCGTCGCGAACTTCGAGTAGGTGTTCACGAGGCGGTCGAGGTACTCGCACGTCGTCCGCCTGCACCGAGCCGCCGACGAGCGACGCGCCCGGCTCGACGCGCAGCGTCGCGCCGGCCGTCCATGTCGGCGCGCGCAGCAGCGTCCGCCGATCGCCACCGCGAGCGCGATGAGCACGACCGCAGCGATCGTCGTCTTGCGGCGGGCGAGCACGCTCAGGTACTCGTGAAGCTCCATCGCTCCCCCTGGTGGTGAGATCGATCGACTCCGGGGCCGCCACCGCTCATAGAATCGGCGGTGTGCGTCCGCTCGTGGTGTCCCACACGGGTGCGGCGGGCGGGTCCAACCACGTGGTCCTGGGTCTGCTCCGTCACCGCCGGCCGACGTCCTGCCCGTCTGCGTGTTCCTCGACGACGGTCCCGCCGTCGCGTCGGTCCAGCAGCTCGGTGTCGAGACGCATCTGGTCCCGGCGGGGAGGTCGCGTGACGTCGGTCGCGTCCCGGGTGTCGGTGCGGGCGCTCGGGCGGCTCGCCAGGACCCGACGCGCTGACGTCGTCTTCGCCCACGCGTCCAAGGCACAGCTCTACGCGAGCCTGGCGGCGACGGCCGTCCGGGTCCCGAGCGTGTGGTACCAGCACGAGGTGCCCGGTACGGACCGCGGGGCGCCCGGCAGGTCGCGCGTGCTGCAGGAGCTCGCAGGGCGCCTGCCCGCGCAGGCCGTCATCTGCAACTCGGCGTTCGTCGCGGGACTGCACGCGGAGCGCTGGCCGCGTGCGTCCGTGAGGACGGTCCACCCGGGCGTGGAGGTCGAGGACGCGTCCCCCACACGCACAGCGCCACGCGGTCGGCACGGATCTGCGTCGTGGGTCGCCTGCAGCGATGGCGGCGCGTCGAGCTGGCGCTGGAGGCGATGAGGCTCGTCGTGCTCGAGGAGCCCGGCGTCGCCTGCGGGTGGTCGGCGGGGTCCGAGCCGACGTCGACGCCGACTACCCGACGGCGCTGCGGGAGCTCGCCGCGACCCTCGGCATCGCGCATGCGGTGGAGTTCGTCGGCGACGTCGCGGACCCGGACGGCCAGCTCGCGGGTGCTGACGTGCTCCTCCACGTCGCGGATCGCGAGGCGTTCGGGCTCCCGCTGGTCGAGGCGCTGCTTCGGGGCGTGCCCGTCGTCGCACCTCCCGGCGGAGGCACCGCAGAGATCGTGACCGACGGCGTCGACGGCCTGGTCGTCGACCCGACGCGCCGGGAGGTCCTCGCCGCTGCACTGCTCGGGCTCGTCCGCGACCCCGATCGCCGGGCGGCGATGGGCGCGCGCGGCCGCGCGCGCGCTCTCGAGCGGTTCGACGAGCGTCGCACGACCGCGGATGTGTGGGACGTCGTGGGCGACGTCGCGCGCGCGGGCCGCGGCGGCCGACGGCCGGAGTGAGGCGCGCGTCCGATGACCTCCTCCATGTCGGATGCCTCCACGCTCGTGCGTATGGATCCTGGGTGAGTCGGAGTGGACGACGTGGAAGACATCCTCCGCGAGGCGCGGTCCGAGCCGCCGGCCGACTTCGTCGACGAGCTCGAGGCGAGGCTCTTCGCCGAACCGTGTGTCCCGAGGCGCCGCGGCGCGCCGTTGCTGGGCGTCGCGCTGGGCGTCGCCGTGCTGGTCGGCATCTCGCGCGCGGGACGTCATCTCAGGCGCTGGGCCGCGCGGCGGCACCGTTGGTGGACGCGCCCGCGCTGATCGTCGCGAGCCAGGGGAACGCCGCTCGGAGCCGGCGCAGCGCCCGCGACGAGATCTGATGGACGTTCGCGGTGCTCAGGCCGAGGCACGCCGCGATCTCCTCGACCGAGAGGTCTGCGCCGTAGCGCAATGCCAGGACCTCGCGCTCCCGGCACGTGAGCGCGTTGAGGCACGACTTCATGAGATCGACGCTGGCGCAGCGCGCCGCCGGATCGTCGAGCGCCGCCAAGCGGTCCGCGAGGACGGGATGCTCGTCCAGCGACGGCCCCCGGCGGTGCACCTGCCGGCGATGGTGATCGCGCACGACGTTCCGCGCGATGGAGAAGATCCATGTGCGCGGGGTCGAACGCGTCCGGTCGTAGTGGGTCCACGAGCGGACCGCGCGCTCGAAGGTCGCCGACGTGAGGTCCTGGGCCGTGTCTGCGTCGACCGAGTAGCACATCAACGCGTAGACGGCGGCGACGTTCTCGCGGTACGCGTCGCGCAGGTCGTGGGCTTGTTCCGGCAGGAGACGACGCGGCGCGGACGAGGACCGTGCGGGCCGCGCAACGGTCATCGAGATCCGGGTCCGCAGGCGTCGTGCGGCGCGCTCATGTCCGCCGCCGGAGGGGTCTGAGCACGCGGCGAGCCAGCTGACAGCGAAGCGCGCAGCCCCGGGTGCGTGCGCCGCTGCCCGGCGACGACGGGACGGGTGGACCGCGACGCGGCTCTTCGCCATCGCGCCTCGTGGTGCGGCGCGACGTCGTCGATGTGGCGCTGTCGCTCGCGCGCTTTCGCTCCATGACCCCGGGACTCGCACCATGGGAGGAGCGGCTGCATGGCGGCGATCGTAGATCGGGCCGGGAGACCGGATCTGCCTCCGCCGCGTTTACGTTCGCGGGTGCGTGCGTAAACCGCCCGACCGGACGGGTGCACGCACCGCGCGGCGGGCTCGCTGGTGCGTTTCACCGCGTCTCCCATGCCTCGTCGCTGCTCGGTCCCCTGTCGGTGGCCGCGTCCACCGACAGCCATTTCCGGTGGCGTCGCCGCTTGTAGCCGAGCGCGCTCTGCACGCTCGACGGGCGCCAGTGCAGCCCGCCTCGCACGGTCGGGACGCCCTCCTGGTTGAGCCGGTCGGCGATCGCCTGCAGCGTCATGCCCCGCGCGCGCATGTCCGTGATGCGCGCGTGCAGCTCGTGATCGTCGGAGACGGCGGGACGGCCGTGCAGGCGCGCGCTCTCGCGAGCGGCCAGCAGTCCGTTGCGCGTCCGCTCGGCCAGCAGCTCGCGCTCCGTCTCGGCGACCGCCGTCAGGGCTCGCACCGCAACGCGTCCCTCGACCGTCGCGGTGTCGAGCGCCTCGGCGATCGCGACCAGGCGCGCCTCGATCCGCGTGAACCACACGAGCACCGGTCCCAGGTCGGCCGCCGAGCGGCTGAGCTTCGAGAGGTCCTCGACGATGAGGCCCGTCGCCTCGCCCGCCTCGATGCGCTCGAGCGCGTAGTCCAGCGCAGGGCGGTCGAGGACCCTGCGACTCGGCGTGGCCACGCGCTCGCACACGATCCCCACGAGCGGGACGCTGAGCTTCCGGCACGTCTCGGTGATCAGCGCGACCTGCTCGCGGAACTCCGTGCTGCTGGCGTCGCGCGCGTCCGAGCCGACACAGACGTACCCCAGCACGCCTCGCGGCGATGCGCGGTGGGCGCCCTGCGTGCGTTCCTCGTCCATCTCCGTCTCCTCACATCGAGCTTTTCGCCTGCGCGGGGACCGGGGCCTCCGCGCACGGCTCCCTGTCTGCGTCCCGCGGGGACGTCAGCCAGGTCGCTCGACGACGAGATCGAGTGCGGTGGATCTGAGGGAGGAGGCCCGCCGCAACAGCCTGCGGACCTCCTGGGCGAACGGGGCGAAGGCGATGCAGAGCACCACCATGAAGAGCGAAGACGAGCCTCCGCCGGCGGCGCCGCTGCCGCTGCCGCCGCCGGCCGGTCCGCCCGTGGGCACCGGCTGTTCGGGGAGCACGGTCGGACGCTCCGGGTCCGGCGCTCCGGCCGTCGGGTCCGGCGCGGTCGCGGGTCCGCGTGACGTGCGGTCCTGGGGGATCCACGATGGCGGCCGCGTGGCCCCGGCCGCGGCGGTCGCGAAGGGTGCGCGGACGCCGTCGGACACGTGCAGGTGCGGCGTCCGGGCGTGCTCGTCGGTGCGCTCGGGCGTCTCGGCATGACCGGTCACCGACGTGACGGCTGCCGCGATCTGCGCGGGCGCCGACGTCCGCGTCCCGTGCCCGTGATCGGCCGCGAGCGGGGCGTCACCGGTCGGCACGGCGTGCAGCGTCGGCACGTCGCCGGCCGCCGGTGCCGGCTCCGATGCCCGGGCGGAGTCGGCCTCGCCGGCGTCGGGACGAGGCATGCGAGCGGGCGGCGCCGCCACCGAGGATGCCCTGGATGCGTCGTCGGTCTGCGGCGCGTCGGTCGATCCCCGCGTCGATGCGGTGTCGACGGCGGGCGCGAGGGTTTGCGTGGTCGCGGCCGGTGCGGCGCGCGCCGGGCTGGGAGCCTCGTCGACGGCGGCTCGTGGGTGGGCGGCGCTGTCGGGTGCGGCGGCGGCATGGGTGCGGGGACCGACGATGGCGGCCCTGGGCGGGCGTCGCTGCGAGGCGGCTCGGCGGGCGTCGCCGGGTGTCGGAAACGGGTGTCGGGTGCGGTGGTGGCGTGGGTGCGGGGGCTGCGGACGGTGGCCCGGGCGTGGGTCGCTGCGCAGGCGGCGCCGGCGGCTCAGCGGGTGTCGCGCGGGTGCTCGGGAGCCGGTGTCGGGTGCGGTGGTGGTGTGGCGGCGCTGGGGTGTGGCGGTGGCGTGGGTGCGGGGACCGACGAGGGCGGTCCTTGGCGCGGCTCGCTGCGCGGCGGCGTCGGCGGCTCGGTGTTCGCTGGGGGACCGCGCCGCTCGGGTGCTGCTGCGGCCGGCGGGGATGCGGCCGCGCCCGGGCGCTGACGGCGGCTCGGAGCCGGTTGGTCGCGGTGATGCCGGTGTGGGGTGCGGTGGTCCGGTGTGGCGGCGCTGGGGTGTGGTGGTGGCGTGGGTGCGGGGACCGACGAGGGCGGTCCTCGGCGCGGCTCGCTGCGCGGCGGCGTCGGCGGCTCGGTGTTCGCTGGCGGACCGCGCCGCTCGGGTGCTGCTGCGGCCGGCGGGGATGCGGCCGTGCCCGGGCGTGCCGGCGGCTCGGAGCCGGTTGGTCGCGGTGTTGCCGGTGTGGGGTGCGGTGGTGGTGTGGCGGCGCTGGGGTGTGGCGGTGGCGTGGGTGCGGGGACCGACGTTGGCGGTCCTCGGCGCGGCTCGCTGCGCGGCGGCGTCGGCGGCTCGGTGTTCGCCGGCGGACCGCGCCGCTCGGGTGCGCTGCGGCCGGCGGGGATGCGGCGGCGCTCGTCGAGGCAGGCTGACCAGGTTCCCGCAGTCGACCTGGCGGCGACTCGGCGGGTGGGCGGTCGGCCAGGGCCACGGGGCCACCGACGGGCGTTGCCGGCCCATCGGGGCCGGTGTCGGGTGCGGTGGTGGTCGTGGGTGCGGGGACCGAGGACGGCGGCCCCGCAAGCGGATCGCCGCGAGCTGACGCCGGCGGCCCGGTCGGGGCCGGTAGGCCCTCGGGAGACGCGGCGATCGCCGGCGGACCGCGCCGCTCGGGCGCTGCTGCGGCCGGCGGGGATGCGGCCGCGCTCGTCGCATCGGGCGGACCGGGTTCCCGCTGTCGGCTCGGCGTCGACTCCGCGGACGCCGGTCGCGGCGCCTCCGCGTTCGGGATGTCTGCCTCGGGTTCCGGAGCCCGCGTCGGCGTACCCGACGATCTCGGGGCCTGCTCGCTCGTGCGCTCCGAGGCTGGCGCCGATGTCGACGGTCCCGAGCCGACCGCCAGACCGGTCGCCGAATCAGGCGGACCAGCAACGGGGGGCGACCGTCCCGGCGGTGCTTGGGCGCGGCCGGGCTGCTCGGCCGCAGCGACCCCGACGAGCACCGCGAGCATCGCGACAAGAAGCCGGTGGCGCGCGCACAACGACACCCCCTCCGCGCGCGGCCTGTCCCGCGCCGGACCTCGTTCCCTCGTCGCACGGTGGGCAATCTCGTTTTCGTGTGGAGAGCGTCCTAGCTCCCGTCCACCCGCGTCAAGCCCTTTGTCAGAACATCGCACCGGGCCTCGACCGATCGATCGCCGGAGTTCCGGGGGCGCTGGGCGACGGCTACGCGACGCTCGCCTCCAGCCAGGAGGTCGCCGGCGCCTGACGGGCGCGCGGCCGTATCCTCGGGCATGCCCGAGGATCTCATCGCGGACGCCGAGGAGCTCCGCGGCTACGTGGGCGAGCCCATCCAGCGCACGCTGGAGAAGGAGCTCGACCACCTCGACCACCACTGCGTCGACTTCCTGGCGCGGTCGCCGATCGCGATGCTCTCGACCTCGGGCGCGGACGGTCGCTGCGACTGCTCGCCCCGCGGCGGCCCGCGTGGGTTCGCGCACGTCCTGGACGCCAAGCACGTCGCGCTGCCCGACTACAAGGGCAACCGCCGCCAGGACTCCCACGTCAACGTGATGGAGAACCCGCACGTCGGCCTGCTCTTCCTCATCCCGGGGCTGGGCGAGACGCTGCGCATCAACGGCACCGCGCAGCTCTCCCGCGACCCGGACCTGATCGACCGGCTGGAGACGAAGGGCGACCCGCCGCAGCTCGCCCTCGTCGTCGAGGCGGACGAGGTCTACCTCCACTGCGCGAAGGCGTTCATCCGCAGCGAGCTCTGGGATCCGTCGACCTGGCTGCCCGAGACCGAGCTGCCGTCGGTGAACCAGATCTACCGCGACCACCGCGACACCCCGGGCCTGACTCCGGACCAGGTCGGTCGCGAGCTGGAGGAGAGCTACCGGACGCGGTTGTGGTGAGCCTGTCGATCTGAGCGGATCCCACGTGTCGTCGTTGTAGAGGGGTCGCGCACGGCGGCTCCGGACGACGAGCGAGGGAGACCGACATGGTCAGGCAATGGGAAGTGCGGTGGGAGGGCGAGCTGCCCGCGCGCCCGCAGGACGTGTGGGACGCGATCACGCAGCACGCCGACGGCTACCTCTGGAAGATCGAGTACGAGCCGCGGGTCGGCGGCGCCGAGCGCGGGCTGACCGCGGGCGGCGGGACGGTCACGGCGTGGGATCCGCCGCGCCACTTCGCGACCCGCACGCGGCCGGAGAGCGAGCGCGACGGCTTCAACGAGCTCGACTACGTGCTCGAGCCGCTCGGCGCGGCGACCTACCTGCGCTACACGCATCGCTGCGAGGTGCCGGCGGAGGACTTCGACCGCCAGCTCGACGCATGCCGGCAGCACACGACCTTCTACCAGCACTCGCTGGGCCAGTACGCGTGCTACTTCGCCGGGCGCGAGCCGGTCTACGTCAGCGTCGACGGGCCTGCGTCGTCCGCCGACGGGGGCTTCGTCGCGCTCCGGCGGGCACTGGGACTGCCGGACGACGTCGTCGCCGGCGACCCCGTCCGGCTGCAGCCCGCGGGGCTCGACCCGATCGACGGCGTCGTCGACTACGCCACGGGCGCGTTCCTCGGCGTGCGCAGCGCCGATGCGCTCCTGCGCTTCTACGGGCGCGACCGCTGGGGCTGGCCGGTGGGCGTCGCCCACCATCTGTTCGCGCCGGGCGCGGACGCGGCGGCGAGCGAGCGGGCGTGGGGCGACTGGGTCGCCGGCGTGTTCGAGAACGAGAGGGTGGCGTGATGGCGCAGTACGCGGTGATGATCTTCGAGCGCGTGGCGCCGGCGGACCTCCCGCCCGAGGTCATGCAGGGCCACATGGACCTGCCGGCGCGGATCGCCGAGCAGGGCGGGCGGGTCGTGGCGGGGCTGGGCCTCGAGCACCCGGACACGGCGACCAGCATCCGCGGCGACGCGGTCACCGACGGCCCGTTCATCGAGACGAAGGAGATCCTCGGCGGCGTCTACGTCCTCGAGGCCCGCGATCTCGACCACGCGCTCGCGCTGGCGAGGATGACGCCGATCGTCGACGGCGGCGTCGAGGTCCGGCCGCTCAACGGCTTCCAGATCGTGGAGGACGACTGACGGCGGTCGAGCAGGCGGTCGCCGACGCACACCGGCGCGAGTGGGCCTACGTGCTCGCCGCGACGGTGCGCGTGACGCGCGACCTGGACACCGCCGAGGAGGCGGTGCAGGACGCCTACGTCCGCGCGCTCGAGACCTGGGCGCGCGACGGCGTCCCCGCGCGCCCCGGCGCGTGGCTCACGACGGTCGCGCGCCGCCTCGCGCTCAACCTCCTGCGCCGCGGGCGCACGCTGGAGGCGAAGCTCCCGCTGCTGCTCGGCCCGGAGGAGGACGAGCCCGACGACGCCGACGCGATCCCCGACGACCGTCTGCGGCTCGTCTTCACCTGCTGCCATCCCGCGCTGGCGCGCGAGGCGCAGGTCGCCCTGACGCTGCGGCTCGTGTGCGGCGTCGCCACGGCGGACGTCGCGCACGCGTTCCTCGTCTCCGAGTCCACGATGGCCGCGCGGATCACCCGCGCGAAGAAGAAGATCGCGACCGCCCGCATCCCGTACGCGGTCCCGACGGCGGACGAGCTGCCCGCGCGGGTCGACGCGGCGCTCACCGTGATCCACCTGCTCTACACGACCGGTCACACGGCGCACACCGGCGACGCGCTCGTCCGCGACGAGCTGACGGGCCGCGCGCTCGACCTCGCGCGGATGCTGCATCTGCTGCTGCCCACGGAGCGCGAGGCCGCGGGGCTGCTCGCGCTGCTGCTCGTCCACGAGGCGCGACGCGCGACCCGCACCGATCCCTCGGGGCGCATGGTCCGCCTCGGCGAGCAGGACCGCGCGGCGTGGGACCGCGAGCGCATCGCGGAGGCCGACGGCCTCATCGTCGGCGCGCTCGAGGCGGGTCCGCCGGGGCGCTTCCTGCTGCAGGCGGCGATCGCGGCGCTGCACGCCCAGGCACCGAGCCTCGAGGACACCGACTGGCCGCAGATCCTCACGCTCTACGACGAGCTGCTGCGGATCTGGCCGTCCCCGGTCGTCGCCCTGAACCGCGCCGTCGTCATCGCGATGGTCGACGGCCCGGAGCCCGCGCTGGCGGTCGTCGAGGACCTCGAGGCCGACGGCCGGCTCGCCGGCTACCGCTACCTGCCCTCGACGAAGGCCGACCTGCTGCACCGCCTCGGCCGCGACGCCGAGGCTGCGGCCGCCTACCAGGAGGCGCTGGACCTCACGGACAACGCGGCGGAGCGGGAGTTCCTGGAGGGGCGACTGCAGGGATAGGGCCCTCGGAGGACACTGAGGCCATGAGCATCGAGATCGACCTCGAGGGCCGGACCGCGATCGTCACCGGCGCGGCCGGCGGCGTCGGGCGCGCGACCGTCGCGGCGCTGCGGGACGCGGGTGCGTCCGTCGTCGCCGAGGACATCGACCCCGCGGTGCGGGAGCTCGAGGAGGACGGCGTCGTCGCGCTCGTCGGCGACGTCGCCGAGACCGACGTCGCCGAGCAGGCGGTCGCGACCGCGCACGGGCGCTTCGGCGGTCTCGACGTGCTGGTCAACAACGCCGCGAACTTCCTCCTGAAGGGGATCCTCGACACGACCGACGACGAGTGGGACGGCCTCATGCGCAGCAACGTGCGCGGCGTCTTCGTCCACGCCCGCGCCGCGCTCCCGTCGCTGCTGGACAGCCGCGGGACGATGGTGAACGTCGCGTCGGTCTCGGGCGTCGTCGGGACCGCGCGTCAGGCCGCCTACTGCACGACGAAGGGCGCCGTCGTGCAGCTCACGCGCCAGCTCGCCGTGGAGTTCGGTCCCCGCGGGGTGCGGGTCAACGCCGTCGGACCGGGCGCGATCGACACGGAGTTCGTGGCGCGGAGCCTGGGCCTGGAGCCCGGTGACCGCCCCGTCCCGCCCGAGGTCCTCGAGTCCCATCCGCTCGGCCGCGTCGCGACGCCGGCCGAGATCGCCGACGTCATCGCGTTCCTCGCCTCGCCGCTGTCGGGCTTCATGACCGGCTCGATCGTGATGGCCGACGGCGGCGCTACGGCGCGCTAGGCGACGCGGAAGCCGGTCAGGCCCTCGGGCTCGGCGTCGCGCGCGTCGACGGACGCGACCCGCGCGCCGTCGGGCCCCTGCCCTGCGGCCCGCTCGACCTCCGCCACCGCCGCCGGGTCGCCCTCGAGGCGGATGGCGACGCTGCCGTCGTCACGGTTGACCGCGCGACCAGAGACGCCGGCGCGCGTGGCGGCGTCCTGCACGAAGGCACGGAAGAACACGCCTTGCACGTGTCCGTGGATGACCAGATCGCGCGCGACGACGTCCGCCATGCCACCGATGGTCGCAGCTCATCGCGGCGCCTCGTCGGGCCAGCGGCCGTGGCGGTCGAAGTAGGCGCGGGCCGCGTCCTCGGCGCGGCGGTCGACGTCACCGTCGACGCCGACGCGGTGCAGCACGTTCAACAGCCACACGCTCAGCCCGGCCCCGATGAACGCCGCCGGCCCCTCGGCGCCCTCGACGGTCGGATCGAGGACGAAGAGGCCCAGTCCGATGACGATGACGGCGGTCGGGAGGACGTAGCGGACTGCGAAGAGGAGCCGGGGCATGGGACCAGTGTCGACCGCCGCGGGCACGATGTCGCTGGGGCGCACCGGACTCCGGGGTAGGGCGCGCCCTACCATCCGGGCCGATGGCGGCGCCGAGCGTCCTGATCGCGGAGGACCAGGTCCTCCTGCGCGAGGGCCTCGCCCGCCTGCTCGAGGAGCAGGGGTTCGACGTCGTGGCCCAGGCCGGCGACGCCGACGAGCTGATCCGCAAGGCCTCCGCGCACCGCCCCGACGTCGCCATCGTCGACGTGCAGATGCCGCCGGACGGCACCGACGACGGCCTGCGAGCTGCGATCCGCCTGCGGCGCGAGCTCCCGGACATGGGCGTGCTCGTGTTCTCGCAGTTCCTCGACGAGCGCTACCCGCTCGACCTCATCGGCGACGACGCCTCCGGTGTCGGCTACCTGCTGAAGGACCGCGTGGCCGACATCGCGTCGTTCGCCGAGGCGGTGCGCCGCGTGGCCGCCGGCGGCTCGGCGCTCGACCCGGAGGTCGTCGCGCGCATGGTCGGGCGGCGGCGCAAGGACAGCCCGCTCGACGCGCTCAGCCCGCGCGAGCGCGAGGTCCTCGGGCTCATGGCCGAGGGGAAGTCCAACGGGGGCATCGCGGAGGCGCTCGTCGTCAGCGTCGCCGCCGTCGAGAAGCACGTGACCCACATCTTCGCGAAGCTCGACATCGGCCACGCGCACGACGAGCACCGGCGCGTGATGGCGGTGCTCACGCTGCTGCGCGCGTCGTAGCCAGCGGCAGCCGCGCGCGGACCCGGGTCCCGCCGCCCGCCGGGCTGTCCACCTCCAGCGCGCCGTCGAGCGCGGCGACGCGATCCTCCAGCCCGCGCAGGCCGCTGCCCGCGTCGCGGTCGGCGCCGCCGCGGCCGTCGTCGCGGATCTCCACGGCGAGCGCGCCGCCGTCGCGCGCGACCTCGACCCACGCCTCCGTGGCCTCGGCGTGCTTGGCGACGTTGGCGAGGGCCTCGGCGACGACGAAGTACGCGGCGACCTCGACGGTCTCGTCGTAGCGGTCGTCGGGCACCGACGCGGCCACCGGCAGCGGGGCCCTGGCGGTCAGCGTCTCGACCGCCGCGCCCAGGCCGCGGTTCGTGAGGACGGAGGGCAGCAGCCCGGAGGCGAGGTCGCGCAGCTCGTCCATCGCGATGCGCAGCTCGCCGAGGGCGTCGGCGACCAGGTCGTCGTCGCCGCTGCGCTGCGCGGCGAGCTGCAGCGCGATCGCGACGTTGACGAGCCGTGCCTGCGCGCCGTCGTGGAGGTCGCGGCCGAGCCGCCGGCGCTCGGCGTCGGCGGCCGCGACGATCCGGGCGCGCGACGCGTGCAGCTCGGCGGCGCGCACGCGCTCGGCCTGGGCGCGGAGCGCCTCGGAGATGTCGCGGAACGCCACGACCGCGCCCCGGCCGCCGTCGACGTGCACCGGCGCGGAGCTGTAGGCGACCGGCACGAGCCCACCGTCGCGGCGCACGAACCAGTCGTGGTCGACGCGGACCGTCTCGCCGGTCGCGCGCGGCCGCAGCAGCGGGCACTCCGCCTCTGGGAACGGCGTGCCGTCCGGCCTGGTGTGGTGGATCGTGGCGTGGCTCGGCGCGCCGAGCAGCTCGTCCTCGCGGTCGTAGCCGAGCAGCGCGACGGCGGCGGGGTTCGCGAACCGGACGCGACCGTCGGCGTCGACGAGGTAGACGGCGTCGCCCAGGCTCGCGAGCAGCGCGTCGAGGAGGTCGGAGCCGGGCGGGTGCGTCACGCCCGGATCCTGTCACGCGCCGGCGATGGCGCCCCAGTCGTCGACGATGCGCTGCGCCGTGCGCCAGGCGACCGCCTGCACGGTGAGCGTCGGGTTGCTGCCGCCGACGGTGGGGAACACCGACGCGCCGAGGACGCCGAGGTTCGGCGTGTCGTGGGCGAGGCCCCAGCCGTCGACGACGGACGTGTCGGGGTCCGCGCCCATCCGCGTCCCGCCCGCGCAGTGGCGCGCCTCCACGTACGGGCCGGGTGCGTCCCAGACCTCCTCGGCGCCCATCTCCTGCAGCAGCTCCGCCTGCCTGCGCGCGATGAACGCGCATGCCGCGTGCTCGTTGGGGTGGATGCGGTGGGTGATGCGGACCACCGGCACCCCGTGCGGATCCGTGGCGACCGGGTCGAGGTCGAGCCCGTTGTCCTCGTAGGGCAGCGCGTCGAACTGCGCGTAGATGGACCCGACGGACTGCGCGTTCTCCTTCATCCACGCCTTCCACGCCGAGCCCCAGCGCGGGATGTACGGCGGGTGCGGGGTCCCGCGGGCGAACATGAGCGGGGCGAGCTCGTGCGTGTTCGTGATCATCCCGCCGCCGACGAACGCCTCGCCGGCGTGGTCGAAGTTGTCGGCGTTGAAGTCGTCGATGCAGGTGACCTGGGAGCCGTTGCCGTTGAAGAGGTTGAGCCGCCGGCCGGGGAAGCGCCCGTACGTGAGGGGGAACACGTGCGACATCCAGTTGCGCCCGACCTGGCCGCGGTCGTTGCCGAGGCCGCCGGGGTGCGCCTTGGACGTCGAGAGCAGCAGCAGGCGCGAGTTCTCGAAGACGTACGTCCCGACGAGGACGACCTTCGCCGGCTGGGAGTACGTCCTGCCGTCGCGCACGAACCGGACGCCACGGGCGAGTCCCTGGTCGTCGGTCTCGATGTGCAGCACCCGCGCGCCGGTCTCGATCCGCAGCAGCCCGGTCGCCTCCGCGCGGGCGATGACCGTGAGATCGGTGGACGCCTTCGCGCCCTGGTGGCAGACGTTGTTCTGGCAGAACCCGCAGTACGTGCAGGCGCCGCGCCCGTCGAACGGCTCGGAGTTGATCGCGGCGGGCGCCGGATACGGGTGCCAGCCGAGCCGCGAGGCGGCGCCGGCGACGAGCTCGCCCCAGCCCGTCGTGCGCATCGGGGCCATCGGGAAGCCGCGCGTGCGTGCGCCGGCGAACGGGTTGCCGTCCGCGCCGCCGACCCCGAGCTCCCACTCGACCAGGTCGTAGAACGGCTCGAGCTCGTCGTAGGAGAACGGCCAGTCGGCGACCGTCGAGCGCTCCGGGACCGCGCCGGGTCCGTAGCGCTCCTCGATCGCGCTGCGGCTCCGGAAGTTCCACGGCAGGAAGCGGATGCTCAGCCCGTCGTAGTGCACGGTCGTGCCGCCGACGGCGTTCATCATGAGCGTCGGCCACGGCGACGGCCCGGCCTGCAGCGAGTCGTCCTCCCGCCACGTCGGCTGCTCGTGCAGCGCCTTCGGTCGCGCGAGCCATGCGCGCGCGTCGTTGCGGATCTCGTCGAAGGCGTGGTCCTCGAGCGTCAGCCGCGGACCGGCCTCCAGGCCGACGACGTCGAGGCCGGCCTGGGTCAGCACGTGCGCGGCGATCCCGCCCGCCGCGCCGAGTCCGACGATCGCGACGTCCGCGCCCGGGAGGCGCTCCGTCACCGCAGCGTCCCGATGCGCTGCTCCGCCTCGGTCCACACCGCCTGCGGACCGTCGTAGCCGAGCAACGCCCAGCCGGCACGGTCGCGGTTGCCGCCGTAGGCGGGGTCGCCGAACATCCCCTCGAACACGTGCCGGCGCACGAGCTCGAAGAACCCGCCCGACGCGCCGAGCTCCAGCTCGGACAGGAGCGCGTCCTGCTCGGCGGCGGCGAGGTCCGCGAAGGCAGCGCCGTGCCGGTCGCGCGCGGTCGCGTCGAGAGAGGTGAGGCCGGCGACGTACGCGGGAAGGAGGTGCGCGTAGTCGCCGGCCAGCGCCTGACCGACGTACTCCACAGCCCCGGCAGGGAGCGCCCCGGGCCCGAGTTCGTCAGTGGGGATCAGGCGATCTGCGAAGGCCCGGAGCGTCGCTGTCTGCGGCGCGTCGAACGGGCCGACGTGCAAGTCTGACGGCATCTGGCCTAATGGTATACCAGCAGGCTGTAGACCGTCATAGACACCTCGACGATGGTCGCCGGGTGCGCGCCCAGGCACACTCGGACGATGCTTCGGAGATCCCTCGCGGCCGCGGCGGTCGCGGTCACCGCGTCGCTGCTCCTCGCTACGGGCGCCGCGGCGTCACGTGGCGCGACGGCCGAGGAGCATGCCGACATCGGCGCGAGCCTCGGCATCGACCCCGCGTGCCTCACCGCGGTCGTGTCGACCGCCCAGGACGGGTGGGCGAAGGTGAAGGTCACGAACGCCGCCGGCTGCCCCCAGGGCGACGGCATCGGCATCGTCTACAGCGGCACCAACGGCTGGTCGCTCATCTACCAGGGCGCGGACGACGCGACCGGGTCGTGCGGGGAGGTGACCGACGTCCCCGCCGCCGTCGCCGCCGACCTCGGGGCATGCAAGGCGCCGACCGTCGCGGGGCCGAGCACCCGCGTGTACGTCCCGCGGGGGACGCGGCTCGTCAGCCGGCCGGGCCGGCTCGACCACGGGGCGCACTCGCTCCTCACCGGGCTGCGCTGGAGCGGATGGGGCGGCGCGAGCGCGACCGCCCGGGGGACGCTCGACTACGCGGACCGGACGACCCGCTTCCGGGCGCCCGTCCACGTGCGGGTGTCGCGGATCGCGACGTGCGGGACGCGGCGGGCGTACCTGCGACGGACGATCACGTTCGACCGGGCCGCCGACCGCCGGCGCTGGGGGCGTGCGCTCGGCGGGACGACGGACCTGACCTGCCCGGACTAGTTGTCCTGGCTGGTCCGCTGGGGGTACGAGTGGATCAGCAGGTCCGTCAGCAGCTCGTCCTTGACCTCGTCGGTCGAGGTGCTGATGTCGTCGCGGACGGCGGCGACGGAGTTGCGATCGGGGCGGGTGCGGGATTCCATGACGGTCTCTCGTGGCGGTTCGGCGGGACGGGGTGCTGATCAGTGTGCCCGCGCCGAGGGGCCGGCGGGATCGGAGAAACCGGCCAGCGAGGTGGTGCTAACCCCCGGCGTGTCGCCGCGCGGTGCGGACCGCGTTGAACGCCACGACGCCGAGGTAGGCGAGCGCCAGCGCGAGCAGCGGCGCGGCGACGGCGAGCACCAGATCCTGCCGCGCGAACAGGTACTGCGCCGTTCCCAGGAACGCGACGGCGACGGCGACGATCGCAACGATGCTGAAGCGCAGCGGCAGGACCGCCGCGGCAGCGCCGAGTCCGGCGATGAGCACGATGGTCAGCACGTCGACGAGCTGGCTCGTGTCGCGCACGGGGGCGTCGCGGAACATGGTGGCGATCGCTGCCGCCTGCAGCTCGACGCCCGGCATGCGGGCATCGACCGAGGTGCGGTGCCTGTCCTGGGTCCCCGCGGTCACGCCGATGACGACGAGCTTGTCGCGGAACGCGCCGCCGGGAGTCCGCCCGTCCAGCACGTCGAGCGCGGAGGTGCTGACGCTCGCGTCGGGACGGCGGGCGAGATCGATCCAGGTCGTGCGATCGCTCTGCCCGCCCACCGCCCGCCGGGACGCGCCCGAGAGCTCCGCCAGCCGGCCGCGCAGCGCGCCTCCCCGGGCGATGTCGGCTGCGGTGAACGCGAACGTCGGCGTGCTCATGTCCACGGCGCCCGAGCGTCCGATGTCGACGACGAGGTTCGCGCGCCGGATGCGGTCGTCCGGGTCATCGGGGAGCCCGGCGAAGCCGGTGCGGAACGTGGCCGGCTGCGTCTCTCCGAAGAGGACCGCCCGGACGGTCGGATCGCCGTCCGCTTCGCGCAGCACCTCCAGGTTCACGTCGTCGTAGGGCAGCACCAGGCTCCGGCCGGACCTGCGGATGGCCGACTGGAGCTGCCGATCCTCGGCCGGGTCGCCGGGCTGCCGGAAGATCACGTCGAGCGCCATGACGGCGGGGCCGTCGCGCCGCACCCGGTCGAGGATGGTCGCGTAGTCGGAGCGCGGGAGCCGGCCGTTGCTCCCCGCGCGTTGGTCCAGCGTCGCGTCGTCCACCGCGATGACCGCCACCCGGGGATCGGGGGTGTGGCCGTCCTGCACGGCGAGGCGCGCATCGACGGTCCGGAGGTCCAGGCGCTGCAGCCACGCGGGATCGAGCAGGTAGAGGCCGAGCCCGACGATGGCTGCGGCCAGCGCGATGACCGCCGCCGCGAGGCGGCGGTTGCGGACCTCCAGCAGCCGCGCCCGTCCGCGGGCCTCCGCCAGCTTCCGGTCGGCCGCCTGCCGCTCCCGCTCGTCGACGTGGCGACGCCGCCAGTCGAGCACCGCCGGTGCGAGCACGTCGTGGTACAGCTCCCGCCGGACCGCACCGTCCTGCTCCGATGCGGCGACCGGCCGCAGGATCCGGTTGCGCTCGAGCCGCTCGAGCGCCGACTCGAGCGGCTCCACCGGGACGTCCGTGAACTCGCGGAGCTCCGTCGTGCTCAGCGCGATCTTCCGGCCGCCCGACGTCACCAGGAAGCGCAGCGCCTCCGATGCGGCGTCCTGCTCGGGGTCCGGCATGCCGGTGAGCGCGTCGTCGACGTGCGCCCGGACGATCGTGCCCGCGCCGCCGAGCCGCCGCAGCGTCTCGACGCGCAGCAGCCGTGAGCCGGCCGTCGTCTCCTCGTCCCAGATCCGCTGCATCACGAGCTGCAGATAGGCGGTCTCGACGCGCACGCCGTCGGCGGACGGCGCCTCCGCCGGCGCGTCCTCGCCGATCGTCACGCGCCCGCGCCGGACCTCGTCGAGCACGGCGTCGACCAGCGCGGGCTCGATGTCCCATCCGGCCTCGTCCTCGGGGAGGCCGCCGGTTGAACGCGGCCACGGGCTCGACGACCGCCCGGCGCGCGGCGTCCTCGTCGAGGAAGTCGAGATGCAGGTAGTTGCCGTAGACGTTCGGGATGCGGCTCTTGAACCGCTCCCCGATGAGCGCGTAGGCGTCCTCGCGCACGGAGATGAGGAAGTGCGCCGGCACCGTGCGGTCGACGATGCATGCCGCGAGCTCGTCGTCGAAGGCGTCGCCCGCCGTCGACGCGTACAGGAAGCGCTCCTCGAACTGATCGAGGATCACGAGCACGGTCGCGTCGGTCGCGACGGACACGTCCTCGATCGCGTGCGCCAGGCCGTCGCGCCGTGGCGCCGCCGCCTTCGCCCCCGCCCGTCCTCGCGCGGCGCTCGCGAGCGACTCGATGAGCGCGGCCGTGGGGCTCGGGCCCCATCCGTTGAACACCACGGTCACGTAGCGGCCGCCCCCGCGGACGTTCGCGGCGGGCTCGTTCAGCCGGGCCGACACCCCGGCCCGCAGGAGCGAGCTCTTCCCGACGCCGCTCTCCGCGTGGAGCAGGGTCAGCCGCGAGGCGCGCAGGTTGCCGATGATGCGCGTGCGTTCGGCATCGCGGCCGAAGAAGAGCCCGGCGTCCTCCTCGTGGAAGCAGTCCAGCCCGACGTACGGGCCGTCGGGCGGGCTCACCGCTCCGCGGGGGCGACCGCGAGCAGGTCGAGCTTGTCCGTCAGCTCGTCCAGGAACTCCGTCGGCCGCTGCTCGACGACGTGCACGCCGAAGTGCTCCCAGAGCTCGCGCTCGACGGGATCGGGGTCGGGGTCGACCGCCATGGACCGGGCGCCCTCGAGCCGGTCGCCCCAGACGCGCTGGAGGAAGACGCGCCGCGTCCAGTCCTGCATCCGGTAGCCCAGGAAGAGGAAGTGGCTCTCGCGCACCTTGTCGAGCACCTGGACCGGGATCAGGCCCTCGACGGGGCCCTCCGTCAGGTAGCCGATGTAGTCGTCCTCGGTGATGACGAAGTTGTCGCGGACGGCCCTCCACTCGCGCCCGAGGTCCGCCGTGCCGCCGTGGAGCTTCACGATGATCGTCCGGGTCAGCTCCAGCCGGTCGTCGATGGGGAGGTCCACGTACTCGTTCGGGACGGGGATCGGGCGGCACTCCGGCGGGTCGGCGTCGTACGGGACGTGGACGAAGCGGCCGCGGTGCGGCCCCTTGGCGCCGACGAACACGACGAGGTCGTAGGGCTCGTGCGCCTCCTCGAACGCCCGCTCGAGCGCGTCGTCGTAGCTCGTGGTCACGAGCAGCTGGTACGTCTCGCGGCCGAGCTCGCGCAGGTGCTCCGGCGCGGCCGCCAGGAAGCGATGCACGGAGGTGGGCGCGGCGTCGGCGTTCACGAGCAGCTCGTGGAGCGTCCGACACAGGTCTGCGCGCCCATCGGAGAGCGAGATGTGCTGCGAGACGCGCGCCAGGTCGCCGCCGCCCTGCTCGATGTCGAACCACTCGGCGAGATGTCGGGCGAGCTCGGAGGTGTCGGGCAGCGACGCCGCGCCGCGCGCCCACGGCTCGGCGCGGTCGGCGGCGTTCGCACCGGGGCCCACGATCGTGACGAGCGAGCCCTGCGCCATGTACCACGCGGCCCGGGACGCGCCGGTCCGTCCGTTCGCACGCGGCCGCTCGGGCTCCGCCCGGGGCGCCGGCGGGTCGCGGTGGAACCGGTCGGCGCGCTCGGCGAGGGTGTCGGCGAGCGCGGCGAGATCCTCCTCCCACGACTCGAGTCGCACCATGCTCGCCTGGCGGTCGGTGAGCGGTCGGAAGATGCGCGGCAGCTCCCCACGCGGCGGCATCGTCGCGCCCTCGACGAGCACCGGGATGAGCGCCTTGTTCCGGCGCAGCGCCGTCTCCACCTCGAGGCGCAGCACGTCCTCCGCGGCCGGGTCGAGCACGGCGCGTCCGACGTGATCGTGGACGGCCGTGGTCCAGTGCGGACCGATGACCGCGATGACCACGTCGGCGGCCGACACCCTGCGCACGACGTCATCCCGCCACTCGTCGCCGGCGTGGACGTCCTGGGTGTCGAGGAACACCTCATCCGGGCCGAAGCGCCGCCTCAGCGCGTCGGCAACCGCTCGCGACGCCGACGGGGCGTCGGTACGCCGGTAGCTGATGAAGATGTTCACTCCAGTGCGACGCTAGATCAGCTGACTGTGAGTGGTCAACACAGACGGATGGTGTGTTGATGCACCGTCCACTGGAAAGTGACCCGGGAGTACGCTCGTCGTTCCTGCAGTGAAAGGTGAACCGCAGGCCATCGGCGCACTCGGGAAGGTCGTGCTGATGCTGGGACGTTGTCGGAGCCTGATCGCAGCGCCGTGCATCGCTGTCGCAGCGATGGCACTCGCCACCCCTGCAGGGTCGGTCGCGGCGACGGTCACGCACGCCGCCGGGTCCTCCACGGTGCGGTTCGACGCGGCGCCGGGCGAGGCGAACGCGATCACGGTCGGGGCCTCCGGATCGGGCCTCGTCGTCTCCGACAGCGGTGCCAGAGCGCTGGAGGGCGGCGGGGACTGCGGCGTGGTCGCGGGCTCGTCGGCGGTCTCGTGTCCGGCGGCGGGCATCACGACGATCGAGGTCCGTGCCGGCGACGGGGACGACCGCGTCACGAACGGCGGCGCGCTTCCCGTGACGATGTTCGGCGAGGACGGGTCGGACGTGCTCGGCGGAGGTCCGGCCGGCGAGGCGCTCGACGGCGGGCCGGGCGACGACACGATCTCCGGCGGCGGCGGCGACGACCTGCTGACGGGCGGGACGGGGGCCGACGGTCTCGACGGCGGCGAAGGGCTCGACACGATCTCCTACGAGGCCGACTGGCCCGTCGCGGTCGACCTGCCGACGGGCCTCGCCGGCAATTCGGCGTTCGGCGACGACGATCGCGTCGCAGGCGTCGAGAACGTGCTCGACGGCCAGGAGGAGGGCACGGTGACGGGCACCGCGGTCGACAACGCGCTCGCGGGTGGGGGAGGCCAGGACTACGTCGACGGCGGCCGCGGCACGGACCGGCTCGCCGGGGGCGACGGGCCCGACGTCGTGGCGGCCCGCGACGCGGCGGTGGACGCCCCGGTGTCGTGCGGTCCCGGCACCGACCTCGCGATCGTCGATCCCGGCGACACGGTCGTGACGGACGGGCCCGACCGCTGCGAGCAGGTCGACGACGGCCGGCAGGCCCCGCGGCGCGGCCGGGTGTCCGTCCAGCCGAGACGATGCTCCTCCGGCGGCGGCGAGGCGCAGCTGACGCTGCCCGCGATGACCCGCTCGGTGCCGCTGCGCTACGTCCTCGGTCTGCTCACCGGGCTGGGCAGCCGTCGGGCGCCGTCGCTGGAGCCCTTCGCGTGCGCCGTGCAGCTGGACGCGGTCCCCGCCACCGGCGCGCGAGTGGCGTCCGCGGAGCTGACCGGGGCTGCCGTGACCGTCCGGCAGACGTCGGGATCGCGGATCACCACCGCGCTCACGGTGCGCCGCCCCGCATGTTCGACGGGCGCCGTGGCGACGGCAGCCGGGAACACGTCGCGGCGCGTCCGGCTGCGGTCGAAGAAGGGACGCGGCCGCTGGAAGGTGCGTGGCAAGTTCTCGACCGGCGCCGCGGAGGGGACCGACTGGACGACGGTGGAGAGCTGCTCCCGCACGACGACGATCGTGCGCAGCGGGCGCGTCCGGGTCTACGACCGCGAGCGGCGTCGCAGCGTCCTCGTGCGCGCCGGCGGGTCCTACGTCGCGCGGCGTGGCTAGATCCTGCGGTCGTTCGCGAGCGACCAGTAGAAACGCCCGAGCGCGGTGAGCCGGCATGCGGTGCCGTTGACCGCCGCGAAGTACATGTCCTCCTCTCCGACCGGCTCGACGAGCTTCACGCGGTTGCAGCGCTGCAGCGAGCGGAAGACGGCCTCGGCCTCGGCGTCGCGGGGGTCCGCCGTGCGCTCGTGACGGGACGACAGCGGCAGCTCGGCATCGGGTGCGGCGAACCACTCCGGGAGGTGCCGCAGGATGTCGACGTCGACGGCCGGCCTCGCCCGGCGCAGCGAGAGCATCCGCGCGACGTGCGACTTGAAGAGCGGGCGCTGGTCCCAGGCGCCGAGCGCCTGGTCGACGTAGGCGTAGACCCCGGCGACGGTCACGTGCCCCAGGATGTCGGCGGCCCCGCCCTCGAGCGCGGCGCAGACGAGGGTCGTGAACACGCCGTTCTCGCCCTCCTCCATCGACACCTGTGACGCGCGGCTCGCCGTGAGGATCGACAGCCCCTCGCGCAGCGACGCGTGCGTGTTGTCCGCGGCGGGCACGGCGCCGAGCGAGCCGCTGTGGCAGCTGTCGACGATGATCACGATCTCCGCGATGTGCCGGGCGCGGTTGGCGTACGTGAGGACCTCCGTCAGCCAGACGCCCTCGTCGTAGGCGGCAGCGTCCGTCGTCACGAGGTAGCCGCCGAGGTCGTTCTCGGTGCCGTGCCCGGAGAAGTACAGGAGCGCCACGTCGGCCGGGTCGGCGAACAGCGACTTGATCCGCTCGCGCAGGCACGCTCGCGTGACCGTCTCGCGGTCCGAGGTCAGCAGCATCGTGTCGAAGTTCAGGGAGCCGTCCTCGTCCCGGCCAAGCAGGCGCTCCATCGCCCGCGCGTCGTTCACGCAGCCGTTCAGCGGAGCCTGCGGGTACTCGTCGATACCAACGCAGAGCGCACGTCGCATGGGGGCATGGTGCATGAACTGTCACCCTTGCTGCAACGCATGCTCACGATCGTGAAGCACATCCGTGAGCGAATGGTCAGTGAGTTGATATCCACTAGGATCTCTGTCGTTCTCCGGGTGATCGATGATCCTGAGAACGGTTCGACGGTTTTGGGTTGAGAGTGAATCGATTGATGGTCTACAAAACGACCATCGGAGTTCAACCACTTGACTGTGACATAGCCCGCAGGGATAGGGTCGAAACGTCGAGGCCAGAGACTCCCGTCGTCACCCGGATGAGGAGATGCCCGCCGTGACCGCTGCCACCACCACAACGGCGAGAGCCCGCAACGTCCCCCGCGTTGCCTTCGGCTCCGCGCTGCTCCTCGCGTGGGCCGTCCTGACCGTCGTGTGGGTCGCGAGCACCGTCACGTCGGGCAGCCTCATCATCAAGGGCCTCATCGCGCTGGCGCTCATGGCGCTCCTGGCCGCGATGGAGGGCCTCGAGGTCGCGGTCATCGACCGCTGGCGCGAGATGTACCCCGAGCGCGGCACGAAGCTGCTGGCGGGGTGGCTCGCGGCCAGGCAGCTCTTCGTGGCGCTCATCGTCACGACGGCCACGATCCTCGCCGACCGCGAGGAGCTCATCCTGCCGGGCGTGGGCGACACGACGGACGCCACCGCGGTCAAGCTCTTCGCGATCGTCTGGACGGGCTTCACCGTCCTGTGGTTCGCGCAGATCCTCCCGAAGCACATGGCCGCGACCAATCCCGATCGCTATCTCCGGCACCTGCAGAAGACGTGCTTCCCCATCGTCGACGCCGTCCGGATCATCGGGGTGTCGCAGCCGGGCGAGTGGACGGCGCACGCGCTCGAGCGCAGTCTGGACTGGCATGCGACCGAGCAGGACCTCGAGGAGGGTGCACCGGCGCGGCGCAAGGACTCGATCGCAGAGGCCTGGCGCGCGCTCTGAATCACCGGAAGTCGATGCCCCCTGCCTTCAGCAGGGGGTCGTCGACGAGCATCCAGAGCGGGACGGCGTAGTTGCCCACCTCGTACGTGCCGCCGAAGTGCAGGCCGATGACGAGGTTCGTCTCCAGGTCCACGAGCGGCGAGCCCGAGTTGCCGCCCAGCGTCGAGCAGTCGTGCTCGAGCGCCGACAGCGCCGTCGAGTACCCGATCGTGCGCCCGGGCTGCAGCCGCTTGA
>CAVVSD010000008.1:0-1827252 GCA_963750895.1 uncultured Solirubrobacterales bacterium
TGCGCCACTTCGAGCGGCCGCGCCTGGTGGGGAAAGCAGAGCAGGAAGCCCGCCATGAACCACTCGACCCCGAAGCCGCGCAGGCACCCGGTCGACGGCACCATGTAGCCCTGGAAGTAGTCGCGGCGTCCGCGCAGCTCGTCGAGCACGAGCGTGTCGCGGCGGCGGTGCGCCGAGCAGGCGTGCCTTGTCGAGTTCGCCGCAATCGTCAGGACAACAGCTGTGTCGCCACAGTGATCGGCACGATCGACTTCTCGATCGGCTCGTCCGCAGCCACAATCGACCGCATCCGCGCCTGGAGCGTACGCAGATCCGCGCGTGAGAAGGGCGCACGTCCCGCACAGAGCAGAGTAGCCGCCCACCGTCGGTGCCGAGTGCAGGATCATCACGTCGGCTTCCGGGAAGACCTCGGCGGCTGCTGTAACCAGCAGGAACGCCAGCGAGCACCGGTGAATCCGCGCCCCGTCCGGCGTCGGTGACCAGCGGGCGTGACATCGGCATCGCCGACGAGAGGCGTCTGGAGCTCGCGCAGCCGTCCATCGACGATCGCCGCCACGACCGCCGCGCGCGTTTCATGACTCTCCGGGAAGGCGACCCTCGAGCACATCGCGCAACGGCGTGCCCGGGCGGCGCCTCGAAGAAGTGCGTCCGTCCGCGAGGCGTCGAGTTGGACGCTCTGGCGCGGGCTGGCGAGCCGAATCCCGGTAGCAATACGTGGCGCTTCTTCCTGTTCCCTTGGTTCGGTTGGTCTTGCTGATCAGTGCGATGACGAGGCGTTGGATCTCTGACGTGCCCTCGTAGATCTCGGTGATCTTCGCGTCGCGGTAGAAGCGCTCGGCCGGGAAGCTCGTGGTGTAGCCGTAGCCGCCGAGCACCTGGATGGCCTCGCCCGTCACCCGCCGCGCGACGCCGGAGGCGAAGAGCTTGGCCTGCGCGCCCTCGACCTTGTGCGGCGCGCCCGCCTGCTTCGCCCGCGCGGCACGCCAGACGAGCGCCCTCGCGGCCTCGATCTCGGTGCTCATGTCGGCGATCTTCTGCTGGATCGCGCCGTGCGCGCCGATCGGCACGCCGAACGTGTGGCGCTCCTTCGCGTAGGCGACGGCGACGTCGAGCGCCGCCTGCGCGATCCCGACCGCCTGCGCCGCGATCCCGATCCGCCCGGTGTCCAGGGTGCCGAGCGCGATGCCGAGCCCGCGACCGGGCTCGCCGAGCCGCTCGGCGGGCGTGTCGTCGAAGGTGAGGTCGGCCGTCGAGGAGGAGTGCAGACCCATCTTGTCCTCCTCGCGGGCGACCGCCATGCCCTGCGCGCCCCGCCGCGTGAGGTAGGCCGAGATCCGGTCGTCCGCGTCGCGGGCGAAGACGAGGACGGTGTGCGCGTGCCCGCCGTTCGTGACCCACTGCTTCGTGCCGGTGATGCGCTCGTCCGCGGCCCGCGTGCGGATGGCGCCCGCGTCCGACCCGGCTCCGGACTCGGTGAGGGCGAACGCAGCGAGCTCGTGGCCCTGCGCGAGCGGCGGCACGACCCGCTCGGCCTGGTCGCGGGTGCCGTAGGTGACGATCGGCAGCGTCCCGGCGCTCGTGTGGACGGCGAGCGTCACCCCGAGCCCGGCGTCGCCGCGCGAGATCTCCTCGATGACGAGGACGTAGGACACGAAGTCCGCGCCCGCGCCGCCGAGGTCCTCCGGCACGCAGACGCCCATCAGCCCGAGCTCGCCGAGCTGGTTGGCGACCTCGCGCGGGAAGCGCTTCTCGCGGTCCCAGTCGGCCGCGCGCGGCGCGACGATCTCGTCCGAGAACCGGCGCGCGAGGTCGCGGATCTCGCGCTGCTCGTCGGTGAGGTCCTCGAACATCAGCGGGCCGTCGAGAGGCGGATGCGTGCGGCGCCGCCGGCGGCCGCGGCCGCGGCGGTCACGGCGGCGGCGACCTTCAGGCGCCGCCCGAGCGTCTCGAAGCGCATGATCTCCCAGCCTCTCGCGCGGGCCACGAGCGCCAGCTCGCGGTCGGGGTTCACGGCAACCGGGTGCCCGACCGCGCGCAGCATCGGCAGATCGGACTCCGAGTCCGAGTAGGCCCACGACGCGTCGAGATCCAGGCCGCGGGCCTCCGCGATCTCGCGCATCCGGACGGGCTTGCCCTCCCGGTAGCAGAACGGGCCGTCGAAGCCGCCCGTGTAGACGCCGTCGCGTGCCTCCAGCCGGGAGCCCGCGGCGCCGTCGAAGCCGAGGACGTGCGCGAGCATGTCGGCCGTGCCCTGCGTCGCCGCGGTGCAGATGAACACCGGGACCCCGGCGTCCTGGTGGCGGTAGGCGACGTCGAGCATCTGCGGGTACAGGCGCGGCAGGACGCCGGACAGCACGAGCGGGGAGAGCCGGTCGAGATCGACGACCCTGCGGCCCTCGATCCAGGCGCCGACGCGGTCGCGGACCTTCTCGCTCGCCTCGTCGGTGGAGCCCTGGAGGCGGAACATGACGTTCGCCCAGGCGTCGGCCCACAGCTGCCTGCGCGGCAGGAGGCCGGATCGGTGCGCCGCGCGTGCCCAGTGCAGGCCGGATGAGCCGGCCATGAGCGTGCGGTCGAGGTCGAAGAACGCTGCTGCAGCCACGCGCGCAGCCTACGTGGCGTCGGCGTCCGTGGAAGTCCGTGGCACTAGCCTGCTCGCATGCTCGCGACCGCCACGCTGGCCCTCCCCGCGGACACCGCGTGCGACACCGTCGCCGTCGGCCTGTTCGAGGGCAAGGGCATCCCGCACGACATCGACGGCGCGATGCAGGCCCTGGTCGACAGTGGCGAGGCACGCCCGTCGTACCGCCACCTGGCCGTCACCCACGCGGCCGGCAAGCGCCTCATCGTGGTCGGCCTGGGCAACCGCGACGCGCTGACGCCCGAGCGCCTGCGCATCGCCGCCGCATCGGTCCAGGAGCGCGCCCGGGACCTCGGCGCGCGCCGCCTCTGCTGGGAGCTGCCGCACAAGGTCGGCGCCGAACACGCCGCGGCGCTCGTGCAGGGCACGTCGCTCTCCGGCTACCGCTTCGACCGCTACAAGTCGCCCTCGGCCGAGGAGCGCCCGCGGCTGCAGGAGCTGGTGGTCGCCGCGCACGACGATCACGCGGAGACCGTCCGCCGCGCGCTCCTGGTGAGCGAGGCCGTCAACCGCGCCCGCGACCTGCAGAACACGCCGCCCAACGACCTCACGCCCATGCGGCTCGGCGACGCAGCGCTCGCGCTGGCCGCCGAGCACGAGCATCTCGAGGGCGAGGTCGAGGGGCGCGAGGAGATCGAGGCGCGGGGCATGGGCTGCTTCGCCGCGGTCGGCCAGGGCAGCCACAACGAGCCCGCCCTCATCACGCTGCGCTACGACCCGCCGGACGCGGTCGGCCCGGTCCTCGGGCTCGTCGGCAAGGCCGTCACGTTCGACACGGGCGGCATCTCGATCAAGCCCGCGAAGGGGATGGCGGACATGAAGTTCGACATGTCCGGCGGCGCCGCCGTGCTCGGCGCCGTCGACGCGATCGCCGGGCTCGGGCTGCCCGTCCGCGTCGTGGCCGTCGTCGGCGCGACCGAGAACATGCCCGGCGGTCACGCGTTCCGCCCCGGCGACGTGCTGCGCGCGTCCAACGGCACGACGGTCGAGGTGCTCAACACGGACGCCGAGGGCCGGCTGGTCCTCGCCGACTGCCTCGCGCACGCGGTGATGCTCGGCGCCGAGCGGCTCGTCGACCTCGCGACGCTCACCGGCGCGATCGTCTCCGCCCTCGGCGTCACGCACTGCGGCCTCTTCAGCGACGACGACGCCTGGGCGCAGGCCGTCGGGGACGCCGGCTCGCGGTCGGGCGAGCTGACGTGGCGGCTGCCGCTGCACCCCGACTACGCCGACCTCCTCAAGAGCCAGACGGCCGACGTCGTGAACGTCAACGAGGCGCGCAAGGCCGGCTCGATCGTGGCCGCCGAGTTCCTGCGCAAGTTCACGGACGGGGTCGCGTGGGCCCACCTCGACATCGCCGGCACCGCCTTCGAGTCCGGACGCCCCTACGCGCCGAAGGGCGGCAACGGGTTCGGCGTGCGGCTGCTCGTCGAGCTCGCGGAGTCGCTCGCCGCAGCCTGACCCCGCTCAGGCGATGACCGCGATCGCAGCACCGTCCGAGGAGGGAGGGTCGCGCACCGCGCTGGTGTCGATCGTCGCGGCGTGCGTGCTCGTGGCGCTCAAGCTCGGCACGGGCCTCGCGACGGGCAGCCTCGCGCTCGTCTCCGCGGGCATCGAGTCCAGCGGCGACGTCATCGCCGCCGTCCTCACGCTCATCGCGGTGCGGTTCGCCTCCCGTCCGGCCGACCGCGAGCATCCCTACGGCCACCGCCGCGCGGAGAACCTGGCCGCGCTCGGCGAGTCGGTGATCATCGCCGCGGCCGCGACGCTCGTCACGAGCGAGGCGATCCGCCGGCTCTTCGAGACGAACCCGCACGTCGTGCAGACGAGCTGGTGGCTGTTCGCGGTGATCGCCGCCGCGATCGCGATCGACGTCGGCCGCATCGTGTCCTCGCGGCGCGCGGCGCGCCAGTACAACAGCCCGGCGTTCCGGTCGAACGTCGTGAACTTCGGCAGCGACCTCGCCGGCTCGATCGCCGTGCTCATCGGCCTCGGCCTCGTCGCGATGGGCTACGACCACGGCGACGCCCTCGCGGCGCTCGTCGTCGGCCTGCTCATCTTCGGCGCGGTCGCGCGGCTGGTGCTCGAGAACGCACGCGTGCTCATGGACCGCACGCCCGAGGATGCGCGGACGGCCGCGCGCGAGGCGGTCGAGTCGCTCGAGCCGGAGATCGAGCTGCGGCGGCTGCGCCTGCGCGAGTCGGGAGGGCGCTACTTCGCGGACGTCGTCGTCGCGGTGACGCCGGGCGCCGCGGTCGCGGCCGGGCACGCGGCGGCGGACGGCGTCGAGGCCGCGATCCAGTCCGTGCTGCCCGCCGCCGACGTCGTCGTGCACGTCGAGCCGCGCTCCCGCGGCCTGGACCTGCGCGAGCGCGTCCTGGTCGCCGCCATGGCCCAGCCGCAGGTCGCGGAGGCGCACGACATCCAGATCTTCCCGTCGGGCGACCGCGCGACGGTCTCGCTGCATCTCAAGTTCGCGGAGGGGCTCGCGCTCGAGGAGGCCCACGCCGTCAGCGAGCGGGTCGAGGCGGTGATCGCGGCCGACGACGAGGTGGAGTCCGTCGAGACGCACCTCGAGCCCCTCGAGCGCCCCGTGCCGCAGCGGCGCGCATCGGCGGTCGAGCTCGCGAGCCGGGAGGCGCCGCTGCGGGCGGTCGTGACGCAGCGGCTCGGTGAGCCGCCGCGCGAGCTGCGCGTCGTGGCGACCGACACGGGGCCGGTGCTGTTCCTCACCATCGCCGTCGCGGCGGACCTCTCGCTGGAGGACGCGCACGGCGTGGCGTCCGAGCTGGAGGAGGCGCTGCGCGCCCAGCAGGGCGACCTCGCCGAGGTCGTCGTGCACACCGAGCCTGCCTGATGCGCCTGCTGGCGGTGTTCGGCGTGCTGTTCGCGGCGTACGCCGCCACGCTCGCCCTGCCCGGCCGTGGGAGCGACGACCGCTCCGCGCGCGAGGCGCGCTACCTCATGGTGGCCACGTCGCTGCACGAGGACGGCGACCTCGCCGTCGCCGACGAGTACCGCGACCGTGCCTACCGCGAGTTCCATCGCGGGGTCCTTCGGCCTCCCTCGGAGCCGCACGCGGGACGGCTGCTGGAGGGCGTCGGCATCGGGCTCCCGGTGCTGGCGGCGCCGTTGCTCGGCCTCGGCGGGGTCACGGCGGTCGCGTTGCTGTGCGCGGCCGCGATGGCGCTCGCGATGACGCTCGGCGCGGTCCTCGCGCGGCGGATCGTCCCCGACCCGTGGGCGACCGGCGCGGCGCTCGCCGTCGGGCTGTCGCCGCCGGCGCTCGGCGCGGCCGCGGCGATCGGGCCCGAGCCGCTGGGCGCGGCGCTGCTCGCGGGCGCGGCGGTCTGTGCGCTGCGCATCCGCGACGCGGACCCCAACCCGCCGCTGTGGCTGGCGATCGTGGCGGCCATCCAGCTCGCCGTGCTCCCGTGGCTGAGCGCCGAGCTGGTCCTCGCCGGACTCGTGGTCCTCGCGGCGATCGTGCGCTGGATGATGGGCGCCGGGCGCAGGCTGCAGGGCCTCGTCGCCGCCGAGATCGTCGTCTTCTCGGCGATCGTCTACATCTCCGTCAACGAGCGGCTCTTCGGCGGCATCGTGCCCCGGGTCGTCCAGGGCGGGCCGGCGACCGGCGCCGACGGCGTGCTCGAGCACCTCGAGCGGGTGACGCGGCTCGTGACGCTGTGGGGCGACCCGGCGAGCGGCCTCCTCGCCTGGGCGCCCGTGCTCGCGCTCGGGTTCCTCGCGCTGTGGCTGCTCTGGCGCTCGCGGCACGAGCGCCTCGCGCTCGCGATGCCCGGCCTGCGCGATGCGGAGGTCGCGGCGACGCTCTGCGCGCTCGTGTGCGGCGCGCAGCTCCTGGACGCCGCGTTCCTCGCCCGGGCCGAGGCCGGAGCCTGGTTCCCGGGGCTGCATCTCGTGGCGGCGCTGCCGTTCGCCTGCGCGCTGTGCGCCTGGGGCCTGCGCCGCGCGCCGCGCGCCGGCCTCGCCCTCGCCGCGCTGACCGCGGCGATCGCCGTCTGGCTCGTCGTCGCGGTCGCGACGGACTCGACGGACCTCGCGCCCCCGGACCTCCCCGCGTGGCTCGGGATCCTCGCCGTCGTGGCGTCGGTGGCGACCGTCGTCGCGCTCGCGGCGACACGACGCGACTGACGCTGGCCGGTCGCGCATACTCATGGGATGGCGACGCGTGTCACGAGCACCCGCCTCGTCGGGCGCACGGGAGAGCTGGCGGAGCTGGAGGCAGCCCTCCAGGAGGCCGCCGACGGGCGCCCGTCGCTGGCGTTCCTGGCCGGTGAGTCGGGCGTCGGCAAGAGCCGGCTGCTCGCCGAGCTCGAGCGGCGCGCGCGCGAGGAGGGCGCCACCGTCCTCGGCGGCGACGCGGTCGAGCTCGGTGAGGGCGAGCTCCCGTACGCGCCGCTCGTCGGCGCGCTGCGCCCGCTGGCCCGCAGCGACGACGCCGTCCTCGGCGAGCTGACCCCCGCCAACCGCGCCGAGCTGGCGACGCTGCTCCCCGAGCTCGCGCGGCGCGACGACACGCCCGCCGTCTCGGGCGCCGACGACGAGCGCGGCTCGGCCCAGCGGCGGCTCTTCGAGGCGCTCCTCTCGCTGCTCGAGCGCCTCGGTCAGCACGGTCCCGTGGTCCTCGCGCTGGAGGACGTCCACTGGGCCGACCGCTCGACCCGCGCGTTCCTGGCCTTCCTGGCGCGCAGCCTGTGCGACGAGCCCGTCCTCGTCGTCCTCACCTACCGCTCCGACGAGCTGCATCGCCGTCACCCGCTGCGGCCGCTCCTCGCGGAGCTCGAGCGCGCGCCCCGCGCCCGGCGGATCGAGCTCGCGCGCTTCGACCGCGACGAGCTGGCCGAGCAGCTCGAGGACATCCTCGGCGCGCCCCCGGCGCCGGACCTCGTCGACCGCCTGCTCGAGCGCAGCGAGGGCAACCCGCTCTTCGCCGAGGAGCTCCTGGCGTCCGGCCTCGACGGGCGCGGCGGCCTGCCTCCCACCCTGCGCGACGCGCTCATGGTGCGCGTCGAGCGGCTGCCCGACACCGCCCAGGAGGTGCTGCGGCTGCTGGCCGCCGGGCGCCGGCTCGACCATCAGCTGCTCGAGGACGCGAGCGGCCTGGAGCCGCGCGAGCTGCGCGAGGCGCTGCGCGTCGCGGTCGAGAGCCACATCGCGGTGGTCGACGACGAGGGCTGGCAGACGTTCCGCCACGCGCTGCTGCGCGAGGTCATCGTCGACGACCTGCTCCCCGGCGAGCGCTCCGCGCTGCACCTCGCGCTCGCGCACGCCTTCGAGCGCCGCTTCGCCGAGGGGCCGCGCGGCGCGTGGGTCGCGGCGCGCATCGCCGAGCACTACCGCGCCGCGGGCGACCAGCCCGCCGAGCTCGCGGCCGCCGTGCAGGCTGCCGAGCGGGCCGACGACGTGCGCGCGCACGGCGAGGCGGCCGCGCTGCTCGAGCGCGCCCTGGAGCTGTGGGACCGCGTGCCCGACGCCGAGGAGCACGCCGGCGTCTCGCGCGTCGACCTCCTGCTGGGCGCCGCGCGCGACCACTACCGGGCGAGCGACGACGCGCGCGCCGTGACGCTCATGGAGCAGGCGCTCGGCGGGGATCGACGAGGCGACCGAGCCACGGCGCGCCTCGGAGGTCCTCGGCGACCTCGCGACGATGCGCTGGACCCTCGGCCGCGGCGAGGCGGCCCGCGACACGCTCGCGCACGCGCTCGAGCTGCTCCCCGAGGACGAGCAGAGCAGGGAGCGGGCGAAGCTGCTCGTCGACCAGGTCCGCTTCTCGATGCTCCAGGGCCGCTACCGCCAGACGCGGGAGACGGCCGACGGAGGCGCTCGCCGCGATCGACGCCGCCGGCGCCGACGACCTCTACGCCCCGGTCCTCAACCGCCTCGGCGTCGCGCTCATGTGCGACGGCGAGCCCGAGCTCGGGGCCAAGACGCTGCGCGACGCGCTCGACCTCGCGCGGGAGGCGGGGCTGCCGGCGGCGATGGCCGTCACGTACGCGAACCTCGCCGACGGGCTGCACGTCGTCGGCCGCAGCCGGGAGGCGCTCGAGGTGACCCACGAGGGGCTCGCCGAGCTGCCGGATCAGTCGGCCCGGACGGCGACCTGGCTGCGGGCGCAGGCGGGCACGATCGCCTTCGACCTCGGGGACTGGGAGGAGTCGCAGCGCCGCATCCTGCGCCCCGTGCCCGCCGCCGGCATCCACCGGGTCAACGCGCTCATGCGCGAGGCGGAGCTCGAGCTCGGCCGCGGCGACGACACGGCGCGCGCCCGGATGCTGCTGGACGAGACCGGTGAGCTCGTCGCGACGACGCTCGAGCCGCAGTTCATCGGCGGCGTGGGCGCGCTGCAGGGAGAGCTCGAGCGCCGGGAGGGGAACCTGGAGGCGGCGCGCGAGGTCGTCGAGGCGGCGCTGGACCGGCTGGAGTTCTGCACCGAGGACGTGCGCTTCCTCTCGCAGGTCGCCACGACGGGCGCCGCCATCGAGGCCGACGCGGCCGAGCGGGCGCGCGACGTCGGCGACGACGCGGCGCGCGACGAGGCGCTGGAGCGCCTCGAGCCGCTCCTGCTGCGCGTCGAGGCCGCCGCCATCGACGGCCGCCCGATGGAGGTCGCGAACCTCGCGACGGCGAACGCCGAGGCGACGCGCGGGCGCGGCGAGCCCGACCCCGCCGCCTGGGCGGCCGCCGCGGAGGCGTGGGCCACCGCGTCGCGTCCGTATCCCGAGGCGCAGGCGCGCCAGCGCGAGGCCGAGGCCCACGTCGCTGCCGGCGACCGCGAGGCGGCCGCGGTCGCCGCGGGCGCCGCCCTCGCGACGGCCCGCGCCCTCGGGTCGGCGTGGCTCGCGACCGAGGCCGAGGGCCTCATCGCGCGTGCCCGCCTGCGCGTCGACCAGGCCGGGGTCGAGCCGCAGCCCGACGCGGCGCCGTCCGCGGAGGAGCCGTTCGGGCTGACGCCCCGCGAGCGCCAGGTGCTCGCCCTCGTCGCCCGCGGCGCGACGAACCGCGAGATCGGCGCGGAGCTCTACATGGCCGAGAAGACCGCGAGCGTCCACGTCTCGCGGATCCTGGCCAAGCTCGACGTCCGCAGCCGCACGGAGGCCGCCGCGGTCGCGCACCGCAACGGCCTCGCGGAACTGGTCGCCTCCTAGAGCGCGGCCTTGATCGCCGCGCCCGCCTCGGCGAGCGCCCTGTTGCCGGCCTCGATGAGGTTCGGGAGCGTGAAGAACGCGTGGATCTGGTCGTCGTAGCGCACGACCGACACCGGCACGCCGGACTCCTGGAGCTTCGCCGCGTACGCCTCGCCCTCGGCGAACAGCGGGTCGTTGCCGGCCAGGAGGATCCACGCGGGCGGCAGCCCCTCGTGGCTCGTCGCCCGCAGCGGAGCGGCGTCCGGATGGACACGTTCGGCCGGATCCGGCGCGTAGTGGTCCCAGAACCACGCCATGTCCGGCGTGTTCAGGATGAAGTGCGTCTCCTGGTACTTCGCGTAGTGGTCCGACGTCAGATCGCTGTCGACGACCGGGTAGACCAGGACCTGCAGCGCGATGTCCGGCCCGCCCTCACGCGCCCGCAGCGAGACGACCGCCGCGAGGTTGCCGCCCGCGCTGTCGCCGGCGACGACGATCGGACCGCCGAACTCCTTGGCCGCCCACTCGGTCGCCGCATACGAGTCGTCGGCCGCCGCGGGGAAGCGATGCTCCGGCGCGAGGCGGTAGTCGACGCTGACGACGCGGGCCCCCGACTCGTTCGCGAGGTTGCGCAGAGCCGCGTCCCAGGTGTCGAGGTCGCCGATGACCCAGCCGCCCCCGTGGAAGTACACGACGGTCCCGGGCGGGTCCGCCACCGGCTCGTAGATCCGCGCCGGGATCCCACCGGCGGGACCTGGGATCTCCACGTCGCGCACCGTCTCGATGTCGGGCCCGGCGCCCGTCAGCTCGGCCAGGATGGCTGGGAGTCCGCGCGCCTCCTCCGGGGTCATCGCGGTGAGCGGCGGACCGCCGCCCTCGGCCATCATGTCCAGCAGCTTCTGCGCCTGCGCGTCGATCGGCAACGTCGCTCCTCCTCCTCGTGGGCCGCAGATCATGCCCGACGGCGGCGCTACGCGATGGCGAGGAAGAGGTAGCGGCAGAGGCTGAAGAAGTAGTCGCGCCCGAGGGTGGTGAGGTCGAGCGCCCAGGCGTCGACCTCCTCGCGCGTCATGCCGTGCTCGGCGACGTACGTCGCCGACGACGCCGATCGAGCCCGCGCTGTAGGTCTCGGTGTCGTGGCCGGCGTTGAGGATCGTCAGCACCGAGCGGTCCTGCACCACGAACCCGCGTCCTCCAACAGGCCGGTCAGCTTCCGGGGCAGATCGGGATGGACGAGGTGCGCCTCCCACGCTGCGAGCACGCGGCGCATGCGCTCCGGATCCCGCGAGTGCCAGACGATCGAGTCCCAGTCGGTGTCGAGGACGAGCAGCCGGCCGCCCGGCCGCAGGACGCGACGCGCCTCGGCGAGCGCGGCGGGCATGTCCTCCACGTACTCGTAGACCTGCGTGCTCACCGCGGCGTCGAAGCTCGCGTCCGCGTACGGGACGGCGAGCGCGTCCGCCTCGGCGTACTCCGGCGGCGCCGCCCCCGCCGGCGGCGGGCGCCCGCGGGCGATCGCGAGCATGCTCGGGCTGATGTCGACGCCGTGGACGCTCCCGCGCGGCGCGACGACGCCGGCCATCTCGCAGGCGAGCATCCCGGGGCCGCAGCCGATGTCGAGCACCCGCTCGCCGGGCCTGAGCCGCAGCGCCTCGATGACGGCCCGGCGCTGGCCGACGACGTCGGCGGTCCGGTACACGGCCTCCAGCCGGCGCGACCAGTCGTCGTCGAACTCGAGCATCGCCCTAGAACGTCATGTCGACCGGTCGTCCGAGCAGGGCCGCCCCCGCCCGCGTGATGGAGTTGTCGTTCAGGGCCGCGTGCTGGGTGATCGTGTGGATGTCGCGCAGCATCCGCTGCAGCGCCGCCCCGTCGTAGATCCCGGACGCGCCGTTGACCTGGAAGCAGGTGTCGACCACGTCCCGCGCGGTCGCCGCGATCCACGCGGTCGTCGCCCACGTGCGCACCGCCAGCGCCAGGAAGTCCTCGCCGTAGCCCTCGCGCTCCAGCCGCTCCGCCTCGGTGTAGAGCAGCGTGCGCGCGGCGCGCAGCGCGATGTCGGCACGGCCGAGCCGATGCTGGACGAGCGGCGTCTCGGCGAGCGGCGCGCGCATGTTCAGGCGCACCCGCGTGCCGGCGCGGTCGACGACCTCGTCGAGCGCCGCGCGGGCGATCCCGACCGCCACGGTCCCGATGTGGCAGATGAAGTCGATGATCGGGAACGGCGAGACGCCGTCGATCGACGGGCGGCCGAAGTAGATGTCGAACGTCCGCTCGTCGGGCACGAACGTCTCCGCGAGCGAGAAGTGCTGGCTGCCCGTGCCGCGCAGGCCGAGCACCTTCCACGTGTCCTCGATGTCGGTCTGCCCCGCGTCGACGAGCATCGCGAGCGTCGCCGGAATCCCGTCGGGGCGCTGCTCAGGCACGCCGTCGCGCACGACCACGCAGTTGCCGAACAGGAGGTCCCAGCGCTGGCAGCCGCTCGCGAACGGCCAGCGACCGTGCACCCGGTAGCCGCCCTCGACCGCGTGCGCCTCGCCGAGCGGCACGAAGGAGCCGCCGACGGTGACGTCCGGGCCCCGGGCGTACAGGGCCTCGTACGTCGCGCGCGGCAGCAGGGAGAGCAGCTGCGGGGACTCCGCGCCGATCATCGTCGTCCACCCCGTGGCGCCGTCGGCGACGGCGATCGCCTCCAGGACCTCCATGCTGCGCACCAGGCCGACCTGCCCGCCGCCGTGCGACGCGGGCGTGAGCATCCGGAAGACACCGGCCGACCGCAGCTCCTCCGCGAGGTCCGCGGGCAGGCACCGGGCGGCCTCGATCTCGTCCGCGCGAGCGCGGATCGCGGGCGTGAGGCCGTTGACGGCGTCCAGGACGTCGCCCGGCGTCTCCGTCGCCAGACCCATCACGCGGGCGATTGTCGACCGCCGGCCCGCGGCGGTCAAGCGATGTCCTTGGCCTCCTGGCGCTCCAGGAGCGACGCGGCCGCGGACGCCGGGTCGACCCGGCGCGCCACCACCTCGTCCAGCAGCCGAGCGAACTCCGGGTCCTCGTCGAGCCCCGCCTCCAGGCGCCGTCGCAGGCGCGAGGCGGCGAGCGCGACGATCTCCGCACGCAGGTTGCGGCGGCGGCGCTCGGACAGGGTCCCCTGCTCCACGATGTGCGCCCGGTGCTCGGCGATCGTGTCGACGAGCTCGTCGACGCCCTCGCCCTTCACCGCCTCCGTGGTGATGACCGGCACCGTCCAGTCGCGGGCCGGGGCGAGGCTCAGGATGCCCTTGATCTCGCGCACCATCGTGTCGGTGAGCGGGTGCTCGCGCTTGTTGACGACGATGATGTCGGGGATCTCCATGATCCCCGCCTTGAGCGCCTGGATCGAGTCGCCGGAGCCGGGCATGAGGACGAGCACGACGGTGTCGGCGTGGTCGATGACGTCGACCTCCGCCTGGCCGACGCCGACGGTCTCGAGGTAGACGTCGTCGCGGCCGGCCGCGTCCATGAGCAGCGCGGCCTGCAGCGTCGCCTCGCTCAGCCCGCCGAGCGCACCGCGGTTGGCCATGCTGCGGATGAAGACGCCGGGGTCGAGGAAGTGCTCGGTCAGGCGGATGCGGTCGCCGAGCAGCGCGCCCTGCGTGAACGGGGAGCTCGGGTCGATGGAGAGGACGGCGACGCTGCGGTCGACGGCGCGGCGCCGGGTGATGAGCGCGCCGATGAGCGTCGACTTGCCGGCGCCGGGTGCACCGGTGATGCCGACGACGGCGGCGTTGCCGGTCTGCGGATAGACCTCGCGGACGAGCTCCCAGCCGCGCGGATCGTCGTCCTCGACGAGCGAGATCCCGCGCGCGAGCGCGCGGCGGTCGCCGCCGAGGAGTCGCTGCGCGAGGGTGCCCTCCTGCGGCATCCCCGCATCATGGCAAGCGTGTCGAAGTAGGGTTCGGCGCGTGGAGCCAGTGCTGTCCCCGCCCGCTCCGCGGACCTTCGCGCCGATCGTGCGCGAGGCGCCGCCCCCGCTGAGCGGCGGCCCTCTCGGCCTCCTGCGCTGGCTACGGGCGCACGGGATGCTCGACCACCGCTACGCGCGGCTCGGCCTGCGCTGGCTCTGGCTCAAGGCGCGGTGGCGCGGGCGGCTGGTGACCGACGGGCTGTGCTTCGTCGCCCCCGGCGTGCAGTTCGAGATCGGCCGCGACGCGCGGGTCGTGCTCGGCCGGTGGTCGTGGATCGGCCACGGGACGAAGATCCGCGCGCACGAGGGCGAGGTCGTCATCGGGGCCAAGTCGGTGCTCGGCCAGGAGTGCACGATCTCCTGCTACCAGCACGTCTCGATCGGCCGTGAGTGCATCGTCGCCGACCGCGCGATGCTCATCGACTTCGACCACGGCGTGGTCGAGACGGAGCGCCCGATCCGCGACCAGGGGATCTACAAGCGCGACGTCCGCATCGGGCACAACGTCTGGGTCGGGTACGGCGCGAGCTTCCTGCGCGGCGTGACGGTGGGCGACAACTGCGTCGTGGGCACCTACGCCGTCGTCACGAAGGACGTCCCCGCCAACGCCGTCGTCGCCGGCGTGCCGGCGCGGGTGCTGCGGATGCGACCCGCGCCGAAGCGCCTGCGCTGGGGCTGACGGTCAACCGCAGACCGGCCAGGGCGCGCTGCCGCGCTGCGCGAGCAGCTGCGCCGCGCGGGCGTCCTGCTCGGCCTCGGGTGCTGCCGCGGGGTCGCCGCTGCCACCCATGTGCGCCCAGGTCTGGCGGTCGAACTGGTACTTGCCGCGGTACTGGCCCGTGGGCGAGATCGCCGTCGGGTCGCCGCCGGACTCGCACTCCGCGATCTTCTCGAGCGTCGCGGCCTGCGCGGCCGTCGGCGCCGGGGGTGTGTCGGAGGGCGCGTCCACGTCCGCCGTCTCCTCTGCGTCGTCGGAGGCCTTCTGGCCGCCGCTGGAGTCCGCGTTCGCCTGCGCCGGCGGGTCGTCGGCCGCATCGGCGTAGGAGACGCCGAGCGACTGGAGCGTCGACGGACCCAGCTGGCCGTCGACCGCCAGGCCCTTCGAGCGCTGGTAGCGGCGGATGGCGCGCTTCGTCTTCGGGCCGACGACGCCGTCGGCCTTCACGTCGAGCGCGCGCTGCGCCTGCTTGACGGTCGTGGGCGGGAGCGTGTCGGTGTCGCCGGGCGCTGCGAGCGCGCCTCCGGCGGTGAGTGCGAAGACCCCGGCGACTGCGAGCGCCGCGCGCCGCCCCCGGAGCAGTCGGCGGCGCCGCAGGGCGGCGCCACGGCGCTCTCGTGAGGCGCGCAGCGAACGCCGCGCGTCGATGGTCAGCTGATCTGCTTCGGACTGCAACGGAACCCCTTCGGTCTCTGAAGGCCTACGGGGTTAGCTGTCGGGCTCGCGCTGAGACTGCGCTACGCCGGGCACATGCCGGCGATTCGCCCCTGGAACCACGTCGGTTCCGTTGGGTCCCCCGCTCCCCGGACGCACGCGGCGCCGGGAACTCGGCTCTCGATGTCAGCCCGGGAGACTAGAAGGTCTCCGGACGGAATCCGGTTCGGTGTCCGCTGACGGACGAGGAAGGCGGGCGCCGCTCCGCTGGGGAGCGGCGCCCACATTTCCAGATCCCACCGGCCGGGCAAGACGGTGGGGGCGCGGGCCGCGCAGGGGGCCCAGTCCCTTGTTCGGAGCGGGGTGCTCGGGGGTGCAGGGGAGGGGCTGGTTTCTCGACGAACGATCGATCAGCGCAACACGGCCACGAGATCCAGCGACCGCTCCAGCTCCCCGCCCCGCAGCGCGAAGTCCCGCGCCCCGATCGCCGGGACGAACCGGTCGTAGAACGGCTTCGTGATCCGCAGCCGCTTGTGCACCCGGTCCCACCCCAGGCGCAGGGCCACCTCGTGCACCCGCAGCATCCGCGCGTGGAAGACCCCGAGCAGCTCGACGCTCCCGAAGTGCGCCTCGCACAGCGCCCGGAACTCCTCGGGGCGATATTCGCGGACGTGCCACGGGTTGTCGCTGCGGTCCGCGCCCTCCGGCGCCAGCGTCAGGACGTTGGGGGTCGAGACGTACGCCACCCCGCCCGGCCGCAGCTGCGAGCGGATGTGGTCGAGCACCGTCCCGGGGTCGGCGACGTGCTCGATCGTCTGCAGGAAGGCGACGGCGTCGCACGGCTCGATGAACGTCTCTGCGATGTCGCGCCGGAACGCGACGCGTGGGTACCGCAGCCGCGCGTGCTCGTACGCGTCGGGGTTCGGCTCGATCCCCACGACGGAGCGCGCTGCGCCTGCCAGCACGTCGGCCCCGTAGCCCTCGCCGCTCGCGAGATCGACCACGTGCATCCCGCCCACGCGAGCGGCGATCCACTCGTAGACGACGAGGTGGCGCCGGTACCAGTAGTTCTCCTCCGGGACGTCCGGCAGCGTGCGCTCCCCGTCCAGCGCCAGCGGCGGGACGCCCGGCGGCTGATCACGCTGGACGAGATCCACGGCCGCCGGACGGTAGCGTCCCGCGAAATGGGTCAGCACGAGACGGTCTTCACCATGGAGGCGACGCCGATCAAGTTCGGCCCCGGCTCCGTCGCCGACGCCGGCTGGGAGCTCAAGCGGCTCGGCGTGACGCGCGCGATGCTCTGCAGCGATCCGGGGGTCGTCGCGACCGGGATCACCGACAGCGTCGTCGAGAGCATCCGGGCCGAGGGCATCGAGGTCGACGTCTTCACGGACATCCGCGTGGAGCCGTCCGACGAGTCCTTCCAGGTCGCGGCCGACGCCGCGGTCGCGGGCGACTACGACGGCTTCGTGGGCGTCGGCGGCGGCTCGAGCCTCGACACGGCGAAGGTCGCCGACCTCATCGCGACGCACGGCGGCGACATCATCGACTACGTCAACGCGCCGGTCGGCGGCGGACGCAAGCCGCCCGCCCCGCTCAAGCCGCTGCTCGCCATCCCGACGACCGCCGGCACCGGGTCGGAGGCGACGACGGTCGCGATCCTCGACATCCCGAGCCAGCGCGCGAAGAGCGGCATCTCGCACCGCTACCTGCGCCCGGCCCAGGGCATCGTCGACCCCGAGCTGACCCGCTCCTGCGACCCGCGCGTCATCGCCTCCGCGGGGCTGGACGTCGTCTGCCACGCCGCCGAGTCCTACCTCGCGCGGCCGTTCGACCGCCGCGACGCGCCCGCGACCCCGGACGACCGCCCGCCCTACCAGGGCTCCAACCCGATCACCGACATCTGGTCCGGCAAGGCGCTCGAGTACGGCGGCGCGTACCTGCGCCGCGCCGTCGCCGACAACGACGACGTCGAGGCGCGCGGCCAGATGATGCTCGGCGCGACGCTGGCGGGGATCGGGTTCGGGGCCGCCGGCTGCCACGTCCCGCACGCGTGCTCCTACGGGATCGCGTCCGTGAAGCACGAGTTCGTCCCCGCCGGCTACCCGGACGACCATCCCTTCGTCCCGCACGGCGTCTCGGTCATCGTCACGGCCCCGGCGACGTTCCGCCGCACGTTCGACGCCGCGCCGGAGCGCCACCTCGAGGTCGCGTCGCTGCTGCTCGGCGAGGACGCGTCCGACGGCGACGCCGAGACCCTGCCCGCCGCCCTCATCAGCCTCATGCAGGACATCGACGTGCCCAACGGCGTCGCGGCGTTCGGCTACGGCGAGGACGACATCGACGACCTCGTCGCCAGCGCGATGAAGCAGCAGCGCCTGCTCGTGCTGTCGCCGGTCGAGATGGGTCCCAACGACCTCGCCGCGATCCTCCGCGAGTCGATGGTCAACTGGTAGTGCCCGAGCCGCGCGCGATCCTCGCCGAGCTCGCGCCCCTCGAGGGCAGCACCGTCGTCGACGTCGGCTGCGGCGACGGCGACCTGGTGCGCTGGCTCGCCGGGCAGGGCGCCCACGCGATCGGCGTCGAGGTGGGCGAGGAGCCGCTCGCCGCCGCGCGCGCGGTCACGCCGGTCGCCGACGAGCGCTACGAGCAGGGCGGTGGCGAGGCGCTCCCGGTCCCCGATGCGAGCGCGGACGTCGTGACGTTCATCCAGAGCCTGCACCACGTCCCCGTGGAGCTCATGGATCAGGCGCTCGCCGAGGCGGCACGGGTCCTGCGACCCGGGGGCCTGGTGTTCGTGCAGGAGCCGCTGCCCGAGGGCGAGCAGTTCGAGGTCCTGCAGCCCCTGGACGACGAGACGCACGTCCGCACGCAGGCCCAGCGCGCCCTGGCCCGGCTGCCCGCGACCCTGCGCTCCGAGCAGTCGGTCACGCTCGGCCTGCGGGTCCGCCACGCGAGCTTCGAGGCGCTGCGCGACCGGGTCCTCATGAACGACGCGGACCGCACCGCGCGCTACCCCGAGGTGGAGGAGGAGCTGCGCGCGCGGTTCGGGCGGCTGGCGACGCCCGCGGACGGCGCGTTCATCCTGCGCCAGCCGACGAAGATCGACGTGCTCCGCAGGTCGTGACCGCCGAACGGCTGCACGCGGCGCTCGACGGGAGGCTGGACGGCGAGCTGCGCACGGACGCGATGTCGCGCTCGCTCTGGGCGACGGACGCGTCGATCTACCGCCGCGACCCGGTCGGCGTCGTGCTCGCCCGCTCGGAGGCCGACGTGCGCCGCGCGATCGGCGCGGCCCGGGCGACCGGCGTGCCGGTCACCGCCCGCGGCACCGGCACGAGCCTCGCCGGCGAGGCGACCTCGCCCGGCCTCGTGCTCGACACGAGCGCGATGGACCGCCTGCTGGAGCTCGACGCCGGCGCCGCGCGCGCACGCGTGGAGCCCGGGCTCATCCAGGCTCATCTCAACGCCCACGCCGCTCCCCACGGGCTCGTGTTCGGCGCCGACACCTCGACGTCGGCCATCGCGACGCTCGGCGGGATGATCGGCAACGACTCGGCCGGGATGCGCTCGATCGTCTACGGCCGAACCCGCGACCAGGTGCTCGGCCTGCGCTGCGTGCTGAGCGACGGCGCGACGGTCGACCTCGCACCGATGCCGCGCGCGGAGGCGATCCGCAGGGCGCAGGGCGGCGACCGCCTCGCCGGGCTCCTGCGGACGGGCCTGGAGCTCGCCGACCGCTACGGCGACGAGGTCCGCCGGCGCTACCCGGACATCCTGCGCCGCGTCTCCGGCTACGGCCTCGACGCGCTGCTGGACCCCGACACGCTGGATCTCGCGCGCCTCGTCTGCGGCAGCGAGGGCACGCTCGCCGTCACGACCCGGGCCGACGTCCGCCTGCACCCGCTGCCGGCCGTCCGCGGGATGGCGTCGCTGCAGTTCCCGACGCTCGCCGCGGCGGCCCGCGCGACCCCGCTCGTGCTGCGCGAGGGCCCGAGCGCCGTCGAGCTGCTCGACCACGTCGCGATCGACCACGCCCGCGCGAACCGCTTCTGGCGCGACAGCACGGCGTTCGTGCACGGCGATCCGGCCGCCCTGCTGCTCGTCGAGTGGAGCGGCACGGCGGAGGAGGTCGCCGAGCGGCTCGCAGCGGCGGAGGCGATCGGCCGTGAGGTCGGCGCCGAGCACGTCACGCTGCTGCCCGACGCCGCCGACCAGGCGCAGACGGTGCGCCTGCGCGCGTCGATCCTCCCGCTGCTGCTCGGCCGGTCGGACTCGACGAAGCCCGTCGCGTTCGTCGAGGACGCCGCGGTGGGGCCGGACCGGCTCGAGGAGTTCGTCGTGCGCTTCGAGGAGCTGCTGGAGGGCGAGCGGACGTGGGCCTGCTTCTACGGGCACGCGTCGGTCGGCTGCCTGCACATCCGCCCTGCGCTGGACACGCGCGAGCCGGGCGACGTCGCCCGGATGCGCCGCATCGCCGAGCGCGTCGCCGACCTCGTCATCGAGCTCGGCGGGTCGCTCTCGGGCGAGCACGGCGACGGCCTGTCGCGCTCGGAGTTCCTCGAGCGGATGTACGGGCCGCAGCTCATCGGCGCGTTCGCCGAGCTCAAGGCGGCGTGGGACCCGGACGGCCTGCTGAACCCGGGCGTCATCGTCCACCCCGCGCGCATGGACACCGACCTGCGCGTCAGCCCCGAGCGCCACGGCGGCGCGGTGCCCACGAAGCTCGACTTCGGCCGCCAGGGGTCGTTCATCAGCGCGATCGAGCTGTGCAACGGCACCGCGCAGTGCCGCAAGATCGGCACCGGCTCGATGTGTCCCTCCTACATGGTCACCCGCGACGAGCGCGACACGACGCGCGCCCGCGCGAACGCCCTGCGCTCCGTCCTCGACGGCTCGCTGCCGATGTCCGAGCTGACCGGCGAGGCGCTGCACGAGGTCATGGACCTCTGCGTCGGCTGCAAGGCGTGCGTGAGCGAGTGCCCGTCCGGCGTCGACGTCGCGTCCATGAAGATCGAGGTGCTCGCCCAGAGCGGCGCGGCGCACGGGTTCTCGCTGCGCCAGCGCGCGGCGGGATCGATGCGGCGCAGCCTCGCGCTGGCCGGCCACGCCCCGGGCCTGGTCAACGCCGTCGGCGCGACCCGGCTCGCCCGTCGCGCGGCCGAGACGTTCGGCGGCATCGACCGGCGCCGCCGGCTGCCGCGGGTGGCCGAGGGGACGTTCGCGGAGCGCTTCGGCGCGCTGCCCCAGGGCACCGGCCCGGAGATCGCGCTCTTCAACGACACGTGGACGAACCACCAGCGCCCGGACATCGGCGAGGCCGCCGTCGGCGTGCTCGCGGCCGCGGGCGCCCGCGTGCTGCTCCCCGAGGTCGTCTGCTGTGGGCGCACGATGCTCAGCGAGGGCCTCGTCGACGACGCCCGCCGCAACGCCGCGCGCAACCTCGAGCTGCTCGACCCGCTCGTGCGGCGCGGCATCCCGCTGGCCGGCCTGGAGCCGAGCTGCATCCTCACGATCCGCGACGACTACGCGCGGCTGCTGCCCGGAGACCCGCGCGTCGAGCGCGTCGCCGCCGCGACGCGCCTGTTCGAGGAGGCGCTGCTCGAGCTCGACCCACCGGCGCTGACGCCCGGCGGCCCGGTGGTCCTGCACGCGCACTGCCATCAGAAGGCGCTCGTCGGCGCGGCGCCGACCGTCCGCGCGCTCGAGCTGGCGCCCGGGACGACCGTGCAGACGCTCGACAGCGGCTGCTGCGGCATGGCCGGCCTGTTCGGCTACGAGCGCGAGCACTACGACGTCTCCATGCGGATGGGCGAGCGCGTCCTCTTCCCGGCCGTCCGCGCCGCCGAGGGCGACGTCGTGGCTCCCGGCACCTCGTGCCGCGAGCAGATCCGCGACGGGACGGGCCGCGAGGCGCTCCATCCGGCCCAGTGGCTCCATCGTAGGCTGGTTTGACACATGAGCGAGACGCCCACGCGGCCCCGCCGCCGCCCCAAGATCACCACCGTCCTCGAGACGGAGCACCTGAGCCCGCACCTCGTCCGCGTGGTCGTGGGCGGCGAAGACCTGGACGGCTTCGGCGTGGGCGAGTTCACCGATCACTACGTCAAGCTGCACCTCCCGCCGCCCGGCGCCGAGTACGACGCGCCGTTCGACACCGACGAGGTGAAGGAGCGCTACCCGCGCGAGCAGTGGCCGCGCGTGCGCACCTACACCGTCCGCGAGTGGGATCCCGAGCAGGGGCGCCTCACGATCGACTTCGTCGTGCACGGCGACGAGGGCGTCGCGGGCCCCTGGGCGGCCGGCGCGAAGCCGGGCGACGTGCTGCAGCTCATGGGCCCCGGCGGCGGCTACGCGCCGAGCCCCGACGCCGCCTGGCACCTCATGGTCGGCGACCTCGCCGCCGTGCCGGCGATCGCCGCGTCGCTCCGGCGCGTCCCCGCCGGCGCGCCCGTGCACGTGATCATCGAGGTCCCGGGGCCGGAGGACGAGATCGCGCTCGAGACTCCCGGGGAGCTCCGGCTCACGTGGCTGCACGGCGACGGCACCGGCGACGCGCTGGCGGTCGCGGTCCGCGAGCTGGACTTCCCTGCCGGCGACGTCCACGCGTTCGTGCACGGCGAGGCCGCCGTCACGCGCGAGATCCGCCGCCATCTCGTCCTCGATCGCGGCCTCCCGCGCGAGTCGATGTCCGCGTCCGGCTACTGGAAGGCCGGCCGCGACGACGAGGCGTGGCGCGCCGAGAAGGCGGACTTCAACCGCGCCGCCGACGCCGAGCTCGAAGCCGAAGTGGCCTGAGGGAGGGACCCCACAGGCGAAGCTGTCCCGTCTTCGCCTGTGGGGTGGTCCCTCGGGCCCTGCTCGACACGCTCTGAGAGCCCCGAAGGCGGTTCCGCCCCAGCAGCTGGGTCAGGGCCACTGGTGGTCGGCTGTCCGCCCGGCCGAGCGCTTACACGGGGGGAGCGGGAGGAGAGGTCGCTGTCCGTGACTCGAAGGGCTTCTCAGAACGTGGTGAGAAGGCTAGGCCCGCGACCTCCCCGGGGTGATCGACCGTCGGGAGGAAGATCGGCCCGCGATTCTCGCCCGACGGTCGAGGCTGTGCGGAACCGCGCTAGGGACCTTCCTAGACTGCAGGTCGTGGCCGAGGAGCTCGTCCGGGACTTCCCGCTGTTCCCTCTCGGGATCGTCGCGCTCCCGCACGAGTACGTCCCGTTGCACATCTTCGAGGAGCGCTACCGCACGATGATCGGCGAGGTGCTCGAGAGCGACGCTGAGTTCGGGATCATCTGGCAGACCGACGACGAGACGAAGCCCGTCGGGTGCGCGTGCATCGTCACCGAGGTCCTCGAGCGCATGGACGACGGCCGGCTGAACATCGTCACGCGCGGCACCCGGCCGTTCCGCCTCGTCCGCCGGCAGGACGACCTCCCGTACCCGGCGGGGACGGTCGCGTTCCTCGACGACGCGGAGGAGGAGCCCGACTTCGACGCCGCCGCGTCGGCGCGCGACGCCTACGCCGAGCTCGTCGAGCAGGCGACCGACAACCGCCTCGCCCCCGAGGAGCTCGGCGCGATGGACTCCTACGCCATGGCCGCCACGGTCGACTTCGGCCTCGACGCGAAGCAGGGTCTGCTCGACCTGCGCTCGGAGAACGCCCGGCTGCGCCTCGTCCTGCGCCTCTTCCGCGCCGCGACGAAGCGGCTGGACTTCATCGAGCGCGCGCAGGCCCGGGCGCGCTCCAACGGCAAGGTGCGCTTCGGGTAGTCAACGCATGTCCGAGTTCGCTCGGGCCGCGAACAGGAGATGGTTCGGAGGGTGTCCGGCCCTGACGACCCGAGTCCCACCGCCGCAGAGCGCCGGCAGGAGATCCAGGTGCATCGCTCCGGTCCCGGGCGCTACGTGCTCCGGGTGGGCGACGAGGTCCGGGCGTGCACCGAGCGTGACCTCCCCGACGCCCTGCGCCAGTCGCTCGGGCTCGGCATGGAGGACGCGATCGCGCTGGCCAAGACGCTGCGCGCCGACGCCCGCCGCGCCTAGCGCACCAGACCGCACTCGGTGCGCGCGAGATCGCGCACGAGACGCACGATCCGCGGCAGGACGCTGGGGCTCGTGTTGCGGTCCACGAACCTGATCGTCCCCCACTCCGAGCGGACCTTGTAGGCGAAGATCCCCGCCTTCTCCCGCGGGATGTCCGACTGCTTCACGGTCTCGAGGTCCGTCGCGATCGCGCGGCCCTCGAGCACCTGCGCACTGGAGATCTCGTGCTCCTCGCCGCCGTTGCAGCGCACGCTCCCGTCGGAGACGAGCATCTCCAGCTTCGCGCCCGGCACCGAGCCGGTGCGGTTGGCGACGAACAGGTCGGCGGGCGGACCGCCGCACCCGGCGACGGCCACCGTGAGCAGCAGGAGGACGACGAGGCGAATCATGCCGAGGCGACCGCGCCGCCGCGACGCGGGTCTCCGGCGCCGGTGACCGCGCCGGTGGCGCTGTCGCGCACCACGGCCTGCACGCCGCCGAAGAAGAGGTTGCGACTGCGGAAGGCGACGATCTCGCGATCCGTCAGCTCGTCGACCGGCACGCCGGGCTCGGCGTAGACCAGGCCGTCCTCGAAGTGCGCGCGGGGCGCGTCGACCGCGGCGCGCGCGTCGAGCCCGTGGTCGACGACGCCGACGATCGTCTGCAGCAGCGCGCTGCGGATCCGGTTGGACCCCGCGCTGCCGACGACGAGCTCCACCTCGTCGTCGCGCAGGACGACGGTGGGGGCCATCATCGACGGCATCCGCCGGCCGGGCGGCGCGGTGTGGAAGCCCAGCGGGCTGAGGTCCTCCTCGCCCATGATGTTGTTGACGTGCACCCCGGTCCCCGGGACCACGATGCCCGAGCCCTCCCCGTTCGTGCACGTCACGGACGCGGCACGCCCCTCGCCGTCCACCACGGAGATGTGCGTCGTCCCGCCGAGCCGGGAGGACAGGAAGCGGTCGAGGAAGCCGGGCTCGGCCAGGCCCTCGACGAACGCGTCGGTGCGCGCCTCCTGGGCGGTCGCCATCGCGTCGACGATGTCGGCGACGCGCGGCGGCCCGGGCGTGCGGTCGAGCAGGCCCAGCGCGAGGGCGAGGAGCGTGCCCCCTGCGGAGGGCGGCGGGTTCGTGAGCACCGCGTCGCCACGGTAGGAGACGCGCGCCGGGTCGCGGGGCAGCGCCTCGTAGGCGGCGAGGTCCTCGGCGGTCAGCAGCCCGCCGCGCTCGCCGACCAGCGCGACGATCGCCGCCGCGATGTCCCCGGTGTAGAACGGCGCGGCGCCGTCGGCGCCGAGGCGCTCGATCGCGTCGCCCAGCTCGGGCAGCGCGAGGCGCTCCCCGGCCTGCGGCGGCCGCCCGCCGGGCAGGAACGTCGCCGCGCCCTCCGGCGAGCTCCGCGCGATCCCGGCGAGGATCCGGAAGAGCTGCGCCTGGACCGGCGTGACCTCGACGCCGCCGCGGGCCAGCGCAGCGGCCGGGGCGGCGAGATCCGCGAGCGCCATGGACCCCCAGCGCTCGACCGCCGCCTCGACCCCCGCAGGCGAGCCGTAGGTGCCGCACGACGCGGCGCCGACGTGGAACGCCTGCTCGGTCTCGCCGTCGAAGTCGACGAGGACCTCGACGAGCGGCGAGGGCTCGCGCCTGGTGCCGAAGCCCGGCGCGGCGACGAAGAAGTCCAGGAGCGTCGGCTCCCAGCCCGGGCCGGCGACGAGCAGGTACCCGCCCGCGCCCGGACCCGTGAGCAGCGGCTCGGCGGCCCAGGAGGCCAGCATCGCCGCGACCGCCGCGTCGACGGCGTTGCCGCCGTCGGCCAGGACGCGCGCCCCGGCCGCGGCGGTCACCTCGTGCCCGGCGGCGACGATGCCGCCTGACATCACCGTCTTGGCATGAACTCCGGCACGTCGAGCGCCGGGGCGGGACGGCGCTCGGCCGGCCGCGGGCGCCGCTCCACGCGGGGCTCGCCCTCCGGCTCGCGGAGGCGCGACTGCGAGACGGCCGACGGGCGGCGCGTCCCCTCCTCGCCGGCGTAGCCCGTCGCCACGACGGTCACCCACACGGCGTCGGTCAGCGACTCGTCGACGAGTGCGCCGAAGATGATGTTGGCGTCCGGATGCGCGGCAGCCGACACCGCCTTGGCGGCCTCGTTGACCTCCCACAGGGAGATGTCGTGGCCACCGGTGATGGACAGCAGGATCTTGCGCGCGCCCTCCATGCTCGTCTCGAGCAGCGGGGACGACACGGCCGCCTCGGCGGCCTCGATCGCGCGCCGCTCGCCCGTGCCCATGCCGATGCCGAGCAGGGCGTTGCCGGCCTCGGACATGATCGTGCGGACGTCCGCGAAGTCCAGGTTGATGAGGCCCGGGAGCGTCACGAGGTCCGAGATGCCCTGGACGCCCTGGCGCAGGACGTCGTCGGCGACGCGGAACGCCTCGACCATCGACGTCTGACGATCGAGCACCGACAGCAGCCGGTTGTTCGGCACGACGATGAGCGTGTCGACCTCGTCGCGCAGCGCGGCGATGCCCGTGTCGGCGGTCTCGCGACGCCGGCTCCCCTCGAAGCCGAACGGCTTCGTGACGATGCCGACGGTCAGCGCGCCCAGGTCGCGGGCCACGCGGGCCACGACGGGCGCGGCGCCCGTCCCGGTGCCACCGCCCTCGCCCGCGGCCACGAACACCATGTCCGAGCCCTTGAGCAGGGTCTTGATGTGGTCGATGTCGTCGTTCGCCGCCGAGCGGCCGACCTCGGGGTCCGACCCCGAGCCGAGACCGCGGGTGATCGCGTCGCCGATGTGCAGCGTGCGGTCGGCGGTCGAGCCGTGCAGGGACTGGACGTCGGTGTTGATCGCCAGGAACTCGACGCCGGTGATGCCGGCCTCGACCATGCGGTTGACGGCGTTGACGCCGCCGCCGCCCACGCCCACGACGCGCAGGACGGGGGCACCGTCGAATGCCGGCTCCGGCTCGGCGGGCGCCCAGGAGCGCACCTCGGGTTCGTGGATCTCGGGCTCGCGCTCCACCGGCCGCTCCATGATGTCGTCGGGGATGTCGGCGGAGAACGCGTGTCGCAGCCGTTCCTGCGGCGACGGGACCCGAGGCTCCTCGCGGGGCGGCTCGGGTGCGGGGGCGGGTGCCGCCTCCTCCGTCTTCCTGAAGAGATCTGCCAAGGGGCCTTCGCGCATGCTTGCTCGCTTACCGGTTGCCATGGGCCAGCACCTCCTTCGCGAGGTCGCGATACGCCTGCGCGGCCTTCCCGGCCGGATCGTACTTGAGCACGGACATCCCCTTCACGGGAGCCTCTGCGAAACGCACGGTCTTGCGGATGCGCGATGCGAACACTCGATCACCGAAGTTCTCCTCGAGGATCTCGATCGCCTCCTTCGCGTGCAACGTCCGCGTGTCGACCAGCGTCGGCAGGATCCCCTCGATCTCGACTTCGGGGTTCAGGTTCTCGCGGATCATGTGCAGCGTGTTCTGGAGCTGGATGAGCCCGCGCATGGAGAGGTACTCGCACTGCACGGGGACGATCACCTTGTTCGCCGCCGTCAGCGCGTTGATCGTCAGCAACCCGAGACTCGGGGGCGTGTCGATCAGGATGAAGTCGTAGTCCTCGCGCACCGGCGCGAGCGCCTTCTGCAGCGAGCGTTCGCGGCCGATCATCGTCGACATCGCGATCTCCGCGCCTGCGAGGTCGATGCTGGCGCAGGCGACGTCGATCTCGCGGTGCTTGACCACGTCGCGCATGGGGGTCTTGTGGACGAGGACGTCGTACATCGACAGGTCCAGGGTGTCCGGATCGATGCCCTGCGACATCGTCAGGTTTCCCTGGGGGTCCATGTCAACGCACAGGACCCGGTTTCCCGACTCGGCGAACGCGGCGGCCAGGTTCAGGGTCGTCGTCGTCTTGGCGACGCCGCCCTTCTGGTTCGCGAACGCGATGGTCTTTGCCTGGGGCTTGGGGGTTTGCGCCTGCACGCTGTGCGTATTCGCAGGGGATTCGCCGAATCCTCCACGCGTACTGTGCCGTGCGGATCGGACGGCAGATGCGCGACGGCCGCCGCCCGGAGGGGCGACGGCCGTCGATACAGCTGCGGATGAGCCGTGGATGACTAGTCCGACGTCCTCCGGCGGAGCACGACGCCGGTCCCTGCGACCGTGAGGCCGAGCAGGCCGAGCCACCAGGCGTTCAGACCGGTGAACGGCAGCTCGCCGGCGGAGGCCTCCTGGGTCGGACCCGGCGCAGCGGTCGCGGCGGGGGTCGTGGTCTCCTCCGAGGGCGAGCCCTCGGACGTCTGACCCTCGACGTCGCCCTCGTCCGGCGTCGCCTCGTTCTCACCCTGGCCTGCGGTGGGGACGTCCTCGCCCTGGACCGTCTGTGCGACGGGGGTCGGGGTCGCCGGCGTCACGGTGGGCGTGACGGGGGCGGCCGGGGTCACCGGGCTGGGCGAGCAACCCGCGGGCATGCCGCCCGGGGTGGTCGCGGGGCCGGTCGGGGTGCCGGTCGTACCGGGCGGGCAGACCGGGAGCGCCGCGCAGCCCTCGGGCATGCCGCCCGGGGTCGTCGCGGGGCCGGTCGGCGTTCCGGTCGTGCCAGGCGGGCACACGGGCGGCACGGAGCAGCCCTCGGGCATGCCACCAGGCGTGGTGGCCGGGCCCGTCGGGGTGCCGGTCGTGCCAGGCGGGCACACGGGCGGCGCGGTGCAGCCCTCGGGCATGCCACCAGGCGTCGTCGCGGGACCCGTCGGGGTGCCGGTCGTGCCTGGCGGGCAGACGGGCGGCGTCGGGGTCTCCGCGCAACCCGGGGGCATGCCGCCGGGCGTCGTGACGGGACCCGTCGGCGTGCCGGTCGAGCCGGGCGGGCACGCGGGCGGCGTGGTGCATGCCGACGGCGAGGTGCCGGGCGTACCGGGGGCGCCGGGGACGCCCTGCGTGCCCGGTGTCTCGGTCGGACCGCAGACCGGCGGCGGCGTCACACAGCCGGGGGAGTCGGGCGGCGAGTACTCGAAGCCCGGGACCTCGGCCTCCTGACCACACGGCCCGTACGGCGAGACGAGCTCGGGCGTGTCAGGCGTGTCGGTGCTCGGCGTGCTCGGCGAGGTCGACGTCTCGGTGGACGGCGAGCTCGGCGATGGCGCCGGCGCGGGGGTCGTGGACGGAGCCGGGCTCGTCGCCGGCGTCGGTGCCGGGGTGGGAGCCGGTGCCGGTGCGGGCGCGGGCGCCGGTGCAGGCGCCGGGGTGGTCTCCGGCTGCGGTGTCGCAGGAGCGGGCGGGACCTCCGGCGTCGCCGGCGCCGGTGGCGCAGGCGTCGTGGATGTGTCCGCGGGCGGCTGCTCGCCCGACCCGGTCTTCGAAGAGGTCTGCTCGGGAGATGATGGCGTCGTCGTCGGGCTCGGCTGCCAGGACTGCGACGACTCGGTTCCCTCGGGGGTGTCCCCCGTGGGATGTGCCAGCGAGTTCGTCACTCCGGCGGACAGAAGCCAGGCGAACGTGAATGCCATCGCCATGCCCAGCAGGAGCAACATCCTCCTCACCGGCATAGGGCTGACGTGGGACCGCAACTGGGTCCTCCTTCCGGTCGCGATAGTGGGGATCCTTCCCCCGCCCCGCCTCCACGGAGCAACTGCGGGAAAAGGCAGTGCACCAACCAGTGCACCCGTCACGCGTGTGGAACGCTACGGAACTTCCTAGTTGGATGCGGCGTCGGGACGTAGTTATACGAGGCGCACTTCCCCGCACGCGCCACAAACCCTGCATGACCTCTCCCCGAGAAACCCCCGAGAACACACAGGATCCGCAAGGTTGCGAGCGGCCACGCGCCGACCGCCCACCCATTCGGGTGGTTTCGGGGTTGCTTGGCGCCAAAGTGCGACCCTCATCCTCGACCTGAGATGGAGGGTCTGCTCGCCCACCGGCTCATCGTCGTGACCGGCAAGGGCGGGGTGGGCAAGACGACGGTCGCCGCGGCGATCGGTCTGGAGGCCGCCCGCCGCGGGCGCCGCACCATGGTCGCGGAGGTCGCGCGCCGGACGGACGTGGCCGGGGTGCTCGACGCCGCGCACACGGGCGACGGCGCGGCCGAGACCGAGCTCGCCCCCGGCCTGTTCCACGTCTCCGTCGACCCCGAGCAGGCGATGGAGGAGTACCTCCGCGACCAGCTGCCGTCCGCCGCCGCCGGGCTGCTGAACCGCAGCCGTCTGTTCGGGCTCCTCGCCGCCGCGACGCCCGGGCTGCGCGAGCTGCTCACCGTGGGCAAGCTCTGGGAGCTCGCGCAGCTCGACCGCCGCACGCCGGGCGCGACCGCCTACGACCTCGTCATCGTCGACGCGCCCGCCACCGGGCACGGCGTCGCGGTGCTCAGCGCGCCGCGCGCGTTCGCCGGCGCTGCGCACACGGGCCCGGTCGCGCGCCAGGCGTCGATCATCCACGCGACGCTCAGCGACCCGGAGGTCACGGCGGTCGTGGCGGTGGCCCGCGCCGAGGAGCTCGCGGTGACGGAGACGCTGGCGCTGCAGGACGCGCTGCGCGAGAGCCTGGACGCCGAGCTCGACGCGATCGTCGTCAACGCCCTGGCGCCCGACCGCTTCACCCCCGCGGACGCCCGGCGGCTGGAGGAGCACCCGGACGGACCGGGTGTCCAGCGGGCGCTCGCCGCGCACGCACGCGCGCGCCGGCAGCGCGCGCAGCTCGCTCGTCTCACCAGGGCCACCGGCCACCGACCGCTGCGGCTGCACGCCCAGGCGGTCGCCACGCCGGACCTCACCGCGCTGGCCGACGAGCTCGCCGGGCAGCTGACATGAACCTCGCCGGGAAGCGCGTCGTCATCGTCGCCGGCTCCGGCGGCGTCGGGAAGACGACGACGTCCGCGGCCCTCGCGCTCGGGCTCGCGGCCGACGGCAAGCGCGTCGCGGTCGTGACGATCGACCCCGCGCGGCGGCTCGCGACGGCGCTCGGGCTCGAGGAGCTCGGCAACGAGCCGCACCGCGTCGAGGGCGCCGACCTCGCGGGCGAGCTGTGGGCGATGCAGCTCGACGCGAAGCGCACGTTCGACGACCTCATCGAGCTGCTGGCGCCGAACGAGCGCGCCGCGAGCGACGTCCTGGGCAACCGCATCTACCGCGAGCTGTCCGGCGCGATGACCGGGTCGCAGGAGTTCACCGCCGTCGCCAAGCTCTACGAGCTGCATCGCGATCCGCGCTGGGACGTCGTCGTCCTCGACACGCCGCCCTCGCGCAACGCCCTGGACTTCCTCGACGCGCCGGACCGGCTCACCGGCTTCCTCGACGGTCGGGCCCTGCAGGTGATCCTCGCTCCGACCGGACTCGCGGCGCGCGTCGTCGGCCGCGGGACGAGCGTCGTCTTCTCCGTGATGCGCAAGCTCACCGGCATCGACCTGCTCGAGGACCTGTCGGTCTTCTTCCGCTCGCTGAGCGGCCTCATCGACGGGTTCCGGCGGCGCGCCGCCGGCGTGAAGGAGCTGCTGGGCGATCCCGACACGACGTTCCTGCTCGTCACGAGCCCGGAGCGCGAGCCCGTCGAGGAGGCGATCTTCTTCCACGGCCGCCTGCGGGATGCGGGGATGCCGTTCGGCGGGATCATCGTCAATCGCGTGCACCGTGCTCCGGAGACCGATGCGGAGGTCGCGCGCGCCGAGCTCGCAGGGGAGCTCGGGGAGCGTCTCGCCGGCAAGGTCGCCGACACGCTGCGCGACGTCGAGGTGCTCGCGCGCCGCGACGCGGAGGCCGTCGAGCGCGTCAAGCGCGAGCTGGGTGTCGAGGATCCCGTCCTGGTCCCGCTCCTGGACCACGACGTGTACGACCTGGAGGGGCTAGCTCGTCTCGAGCGCTGCCTGCGCGACGAGCCGGTCGGCTAGCCCGCGCAGGTCGGCGTCGAGGTGCCCGCAGAGGACGTCGCGCAGCAGCGCGCGGAGGTGGTCGCCCATCCGGGTGACGAGGGCGTCGGTGCCCTCGGGCCCTCCTGCGAGGCCGCCGATCGCGGAGCGCTCCAGCGCGACCGCCTGGGCCACCTCGGCCACGACCGCTCCGTGTCCGCCGGGCTCCGCGCACAACGCCGCGAGCCGGCCGCCGAGCCGCGCGCTCGCCGTGCCCTCGGGCTCGAGCAGCGCACGCAGCGCGAGCAGGACGTCGGAGAGCGCCTCGAGCGGCTCCGCGCGGTCGCAGGCCATGCCGTAGCGGTCGAGCGCCCAGCCGATCTCCGCCGTGCGGGAGGCGCGCCGGTCCACGAGCGAGCAGAACGCGCGCAGCTCGTCCTCGGCCGTCGCCGGGACGGCGAGCAGCCCGCGTGCGCGCCCGCCGCCCTGCATGCCGGTGACCGTCCATGGCCCGGTACCGGTCCGGGTCCATGCGACGCCGCCCAGCGCGGGCGTGGGGCTGTCGAAGAGCCGCAGCGCACGGACGGTGCGCTCCAGGCGCCGGACCGCGGTCGCGTGCGCGCCCGGCGCACCGGGGCGCTCGGGGTGGGCGACGACCGCGAGCACGCCGCGCTCCGCGGTGATCCGCAGCGCGTCGCGCGGCGCGTCGTCGAGCGCCTCGGGCGCCATGAGGCTCAGCCCGTCGCCGAGCGGCACCTCGCGCGAGCCGATGGCGACGCCGAGCAGCGGCGCGACGACGACGCACTCCGCCCCGCCCTCGTGCAGCGCGGCCGCGAGCTCGCGCCACGCGCGGTCGAAGCGCTCCTGGGTCAGGACGAACTCGTCGGCGTCGCTGAAGATCCGTGAGACGAACACGCGCAGCGTGAGGTCCGCGCGGCTGCGCGGCTCGGTCGGGACCTTCGTCTCGCCCTGCGCGCGCAGGTACTCGCCGACGCCGTCCTCGAACTCCAGCGCCCGCACCGCGGCCGGGTAGGCCGGCACCCGGGTCAGGAGGCTCGCGCGCTCGGTGACGAACCGGTCGGTGAGCGGCCGGTAGCAGTACAGCGGCGTGTCACGGCGGCGGCCGCGCTCCTCGACGACCTCGAACGGCACCTCGACGCCGTCGGCGATCACGGAGGCGAGCTGCCAGGTGGCCTCCTCGGCGAAGCTCGCGAGCGCGGTGTGCAGGTGGCGGTGGCGCATCGGCACAGGCCGGTTCGCCGTCCGCGCCGCGCGCTCCTGCACGCGCAAGCGCGCTGTCAGTCCTCGTGCACCGCGGAGCCCTCGATCTGCAGGAGCCGATCGCGGTCGGTCGCGTGATCGACCTGGAGCGTGACGTGCTCGATGTGGAACTGGTCGCGCAGGAGCGTCTGCAGCTCCCTGCGGCGCCCGTGGCAGTCCTCGTCGGGCGCGACGACGACGTGCGCCGCCAGCGCCGGGAAGCCGGTCGTGACCTCCCAGAGGTGCAGGTCGTGGACCTCGACGACCCCGGCCTGCGCGGCCAGGGAGCGGCCGACCTGCTCGGGGTCGATGCCCACCGGCGCGCCCTCGAGCAGCACGCGCGCGGAGTCGCGCAGCAGCCGCCAGCCGGAGCGCAGCATGAGCGCGACGACGAAGAGTGCGGCGATCGGGTCCGCCAGGAGCCAGCCGGCGATGAGGATGATCGCGCCCGCGATGACGGAGGCGATCGAGCCGAAGAGGTCGGCGAGCACGTGGGCACGGGCGCCCTCGATGTTCAGGCTGCGGCGCTCGGCGCGCGACAACGCCCACGCCGCGGCGATGTTCACCACGGCGCCGGCCGCGCCGATGACGATGACGATCCCGCCCTCGACCTCGGGCGGGTCGGCGAGGCGGCCGATCGCGCTGACCGCGAGCACGCCGGCGAGCACCAGCAGTGCGGCGCCGTTGATCTGGGCGCTCAGGACCTCCGCGCGGCCCAGACCGAACGTGAACGCCCCGCGAGCGGGCCGCGCCGCGAGCGACGCCGCCACGAGCGCGAGGCCGAGCGCCCCGGCGTCGGTGACCATGTGCGCGGCATCGGACAGCAGCGCCAGCGATCCCGCGATGAGGCCGCCGACGACCTCGACGACCATGAACGACGCGATGAGCCCGAGCGCGATCCAGAGCCAGCGGCGGTCGGCGTCGGGATCGATCCGGCCGTGCGCGTGGCCGTGGTCGCCGTGGTCGTGCGCGTGGTCGTGCACGACGTCGAGGGTACGCGGCTACACGGGGGCGAGGCCACCGCTGTCCGCCGTGCGGCGGACGGCGCGGACGAACACCTGCGGCGAGCGGCCCGTGTCGCCCACCTTCGCCGTGAAGCGGTAGAGGCCCGGGGTGCGGAGGCGGATGCGGCCGCTGTACTTCCCGTTGCGCACGGTCATCTTCACGCGGCGCTGGAACTTGAACTGGTTGTTGCCGCCTGCGCGCTCGACGACCATCTGCACGGTGTCGGACCCATCGGTCTTCCCGCTCAGGAGGATGCTGTTGCCGGCGCGGATGCGCTTCGTCGCGGCCTTGGCGGTGACGACGGGCGCCGTGGAGCGCGCGACCGGCGGCGTGGGCGGCGTCGCCGACGGCGGCGGGGCGACGCGCTGGGCCGCGACCCGCAGCGCCGGGAGCTGCGCGTAGAGCGACTCGCCGGGGCACGTCGTCTCGTCGCCGTCGCGGTGCCCGGAGATGCGCTCGAACGTCACCGGCGTCCCCGAGGGGTAGCGGTTCAGGGAGCCGCCCGCGGACTGCACCGCGATCTGGCCGGTGGGTGTGACGCCGTGCAGCGCGAGCTTCCAGCCGATGAGGATCGCGAGCGCGCCGAGCGTCATGTCCCCGACGGGCACCGCCTCGTGCGTGCCGATGACGGCGACGCCCGTGCTGTGGGCGTTGTAGCCCTGTGCCTGCGCGCCGATGACGGCCTGGTCGACGCCGCCCGCGCGGCCCTCGAACACCTGCCCGAAGCGGTCGACGAGGAAGTTGTAGCCGATGTCGTTCCAGCCGTTCGCGTCCCGGTGGTAGCGGCAGATGCCGAGGACGATCCCGGGGGAGTCCGCCGGTCCGTACTCGTTCGCGCTGACGGTGTGGTGGACGAAGGCCATCTCGACGACGCCGTAGTTCGGCGCCGAGCGCGGCGGGATGCCGTCGGCGCCCCAGGCGGCGCGCGGCGTGATCGGGAACGGCGCGGCGGTCTGCGCGGCCTTCGCGACCGGTTCGCCCTTGCCGTCGACGCCGACGGCGTGCACGTGCAGGCCGGCGAGGCTGCCGCGCGCGCGGACCTGGAGCTCGTCGGCCTTGCCCAGCCACACGGGGTCGGTCGCCGTCCGTGCCGTCGCGCCGTCCGGGGCGTGGCCACCGCCGGCGTGCAGGTGCATCCAGCGGGTCCACTCACCGCCGCGACGGCGGCCGCGGACCTCGGCGGCCCGTGGGCCGGTGCCCGCGCCCCAGGCGATCCCGGCGAGCGAGACGCGCCGCGGGGCGCGCAGGACCGGGCTCGTCGACCAGCCGCCGGCGGCGACCGCGGCGACCTCCTGGGCGAGCGGGATGCGCACGCTCTCGGCGGTCAGCGGCCGGCGCGTGGCCGCGAGCGCGGGGGCGCCATCGCGCAGGAGGACGCCGCCGGCGCCCGCGAGGGCGGCCAGCTCGAGCAGTCGGCGCCGGGTCACTTTCTCCTGCACTGCCATGTCTTCGACAAACCGTGTCAGGTCCATGAGTTGTGCACCGCACCTGCATGACCTCGCCCGCGGCACGCCGGGGATACCCTCCGCCCGTGCCCAGCATCTTCAGCCGCATCGTGGCCGGCGAGATCCCGGCCCACCGCCTGCGCGAGGACGATCGCTTCCTCGCCTTCCTCGACGTGCGCCCGATCCGTCCGGGCCACTCGCTCGTGGTCCCCAAGGAGGAGATCGACCACTTCTTCGACCTCCCCGACGACATGCTCGCGGACCTCATGGTGTTCGCGAAGCCCGTCGCGAACGCGATCCGCGAGGTGACCGGCGCGGCCCGGGTCGGGTGCGCGGTGGTGGGTGTCGAGGTGCCGCACGCGCACCTGCACCTGACGCCGATCGACGGGGTCGGGGACCTCGACTTCCGGCGCGCCTCGCCGGCCGAGCAGGACGACCTGGCGGCGATGGCGGAGAGGATCCGGGCGGTGCTGGGGCTCCGCGCGCCGTAGCTGCCGCGCCGGCAGCTCTCGGGCGACGGGACGGGCGGATCAAACCCTCCCCACCCCACCCCTCCGCGGGCGCAAGCCAGTGGCTAGCGATATCGCTAGCCACCTGCGTCGATTCCGCGAGACACCGCGGGGTTCGGGCGGCGCTGCGCCTCGGACGCCGCCCACACCCCGTCCGCCCTCGGTGGGCCGTCCGGACCCGGCCGGACCCGCAAGCAGACGCGCCGCGCGGAGCTCTACCCCGAGCGCCGCCGCGCCCGGAGGATCACATCGTGACCGGTGAGGTCCAACCCGAGCCGATCCGCGAGCCCCTCGAACGCCGCCTCGAGCTGCCCGTCCTCGAAAGCCTCGACCGACCCGTCGTCGAACACGACGTGGTGGTGATGGTCGCCGGACGGGTCCACCGGCTCGTAGCGGGCGACGCCCTCGCCGGCGTCGAAGCGCCGGACGAGTCCGAACTCGTGCAGGGTCTCCAGCGCGCGGTAGACGGTCGCCGTGCTCGCGGAGTGGTGCTCGTCGCCGCGGAGCGCGTCCACGATCTCCTGCGCCGTCACCAGGCAGCGCTGGCGCGCCAGGTGCTCCACGACCGCGCTTCGGCCCGCGGTCGCTCGCAGGCCCGCGCCTCGCAGCACGGCGTCGGTGTGCTCGAGCCAGTCGCGGTCGCAGTCGTTCTCGGCCACGCCGAGAAGGCTACGCGGCGGCGACTGCCGCCGGCTCGGTCGCGCACGCCGCGCCGAGCCACATCTCCCCGTAGTCGCGCATCGACTCGATGATCGGCAGCAGCGCCTCGCCCTTCTCGGTCAGCGCGTACTCGACGCGGGGCGGGACCTCGGCGTACGTGGTGCGCCGCACGATCCCCTCCTCCTCGAGCGCCCGCAGGCGCAGCGACAGGGTGCGTGGGCTGATCCCGGCGAGCGAGCGCTCCAGCTCGCAGAAGCGCGAGTTGCCCTCGGAGAGGTCGCGCACGAGCAGGAGGGTCCACTTGCCGCAGACGATCTCGGCGGTGGCGCAGACGGGGCAATTGGGATCCATCGCCCCTTACTTTACTTGGTGAAGTCTCGGGGCGTCAGGCAGCCGTGCGGATGTCCGCGACGTCGTCCATCGTCGTGCCGCGGCGACCGTCCGCCGCCAGCAGCAGCTTGAAGTCGTGCGGGCTCGTCGCGGCGCGGACCGCCTCCTCGACGCTGATGCGACCTTCCTTGACGTGCGTGAACAGCGCCTGGTCGAAGGTCTGCATCCCGTAGAAGCCGCCGTCGGCGACGACCTCGCCGAGCTTGCCGGTCTGCGCCGGGTCCATGATGAAGTCGCGGACGCGGCCCGTCATGCGCATGACCTCGCAGGTCGCGACGCGCCCGCCGTCCTTCGCGCGGACGAGCCGCTGCGAGATGACGCCCTTCAGCGTGCCGGCGACCATCGCGCGGACCTGGGCGTGCATGTGCGGGGGGAAGACGTCGATGATGCGGTTGACCGTCTCGGCCGCGTCGACGCTGTGCACCGTGGACAGCACGAGGTGGCCGGTCTCCGCCGCGCTCAGCGCGGTGTGCACCGTCTCCTCGTCGCGCATCTCGCCGATGAGGATCACGTCCGGGTCCTGGCGCAGCACCCGGCGCAGCGCGCGGCCGAAGGACTTGGTGTCCTGGCCGACCTCGCGCTGGTTGATGCTCGAGCGCTTGTCGCGGTGGAGGAACTCGATCGGGTCCTCGACGGTCACGATGTGGCGCGCGAAGCGCTCGTTCATGTGATCGATCATCGCGGCGAGCGTCGTGGACTTGCCCGAGCCGGTCGTGCCGGTCACGAGGATGATCCCGCGCTCCTCCTCGGCGAGGTCGCGGATGACGGCCGGCAGCGCGAGCTCGTCGATGGTCTTGATGCCGAACGGGATCGCGCGGGCGACGATGGCGATCGAGCCGCGCTGGCGGAAGGCGTTGATCCGGAATCGGGCGATGCCGGTCAGCACGTACGAGAAGTCGACCTCACCCTCGTCCATGAACTCCTCGCGCTTGGCGGTCTCCTTCAGGAGCGCCGCCAGGGCGTCGTCGGTATCGGCCGGGCTCAAGTTCTCTGCAGCCGGGTCGATTGCTTGAAGGAGCCCGTCGACTCGAATGAGCGGGCGGTTGCCGGCCTTGATGTGCAGGTCGGAACCACCGCGTGCGATCAGTGCGTGGAGTGCCTCGTTGACGTCGAACACATGGCGGCTATCGGTGCACCGTCCCCGGGCCTCGACCACCGGGCGCCAGGAGTGGACGCCCGTCCGGGATGCTGCCGGCCGTGACGCTCGCAGCACGCATCGACGCGATGGCCGACGCGGCCTTTCCGGCCGCCCGTCGCGAGGAGCTCGGAGGCTGGGTGCTGCGCGCCGATCCCGGCACCCACCGGCGCAACCGGTCGGTGTGGGGCCTGGCGTCCGACGGTGATCGCCTCGCCGAGCGGATCGACCGTGTCGAGGCCTGGTACGCCGAGCAGGGTCTCCCGTCCCGGTTCCAGCTGACGCCGGCCACGCAGCCGGCCGGCCTCGACGACGAGCTCGCCCGGCGCGGCTACGAGCTCGACGCCCCGTCCGCGGTCTGGACGGCGGCCGTCTCGGACCTCGCGGGGGACGTGGACGCCGCGATCGCCGATCGGGCGGACGACGACTGGCTCGCGCTCACGCGGGCGGACGCGGCCGTGCTCGATCGCGTCCGCGTCCCGTGCGCGTACGCGCGCTCGGAGGCGGCCGCCGGCCGCGGGACGCTGCACGGCGAGTGGCTGGGGATCTACGAGCTGGCGACGCTGCCGGAGGCGCGTCGCCGCGGCGCGGCGACCGCGATCGTCCGCGCGCTCGCCGCCTGGGGTGCCGCGCGAGGAGCGCGGCACGCCTACCTCATGGTCGAGGAGGGCAACGCCCCCGCTCACGCGTTGTACGCCCGGCTCGGCATCCGCCGGGCGTACGGGTACAGCTACCGGGTGCGCGAGCCGGGCGACAGGAGGACGACCGCGGCCATCATCACGAGCGTGCCCGCGCCGTAGGTGAACAGCGACGCGACGGAGTCGTGCTCGCCGATCATCGACTGGCCGAAGAGCAGTGCGCCGAGGACGACGAGGCTGCCGGCGAGCGTGCCGAGCAGGATCGGCTTGGCACGGTCGCGCAGGAACTCGCCGCGCACGAGGCTCGCCAGCAGGCCGATGACGATGGCCGCCTCGGCGAGCGCGATGAGCACCCACACGACGCCGACGCCGGGGAACGTGTCGATGAAGCTGCCGGCGAAGGACTTCTGGATACCCGCGGGAGCATCGAAGCTGCCTCCGACGATCTTCTCGTAGGCGCCGTAGTACCAGAGGGCGCCCTGCATCAGGTAGATGCCGGCGATGGAGAGCCAGTACGTCGGGCCCGAGACGACGGCGGGCCGGGCGGCGGCGGCGGGAACTGCGGGATCAGCGTCGCGGGTCGCGAACCGCGGCTCAGTGATGGTGGGAGTAGCCATGCAGGCACTCTCGCCTGCGCGGGCCCGCGCTCCATCCGGAGCCCCCCGCGCGTCGCGGGGGGCGAACTACGTGCCGTTCGTCAGGCCACGTCGCGGAGCTTCTGCGCCTCCGCGAGGGACTGCAGCTTCTTCAGCGACTGGTTCTCGATCTGGCGGATGCGCTCGCGCGTCACGTTGAACGTGCGGCCCACCTCGTCGAGCGTGCGGGGATGCTCCCCGCCGAGCCCGTAGCGGAGCTCGAGCACGCGGCGCTCGCGGTAGGAGAGGTTCTCCAGCGCCTCGCGCAGCGCCTCCTTCGTGAGGATCTCCGCGGCGCGCTCGTACGGCGACTCGGCCCGCTCGTCGGCGATGAACTGGCCGAACTCGGACTCCTCCTCGTCGCCGACCGGCTTCTCGAGCGAGACCGGGGCCTGCGCGGAGCGCTTGATCGAGTCGACCTCCTCGGGGTCGATCCCGGTGACCTCGGCGATCTCGTCGGCGGTGGGCTCGCGGCCCAGCTCGGTGACCAGCTTGCGCTCGGCGCGGCCGATCTTGTTGAGCTTCTCGACGACGTGCACCGGGATGCGGATCGTGCGCGCCTTGTCGGCGAGCGCACGGGCGATCGCCTGGCGGATCCACCAGGTGGCGTAGGTCGAGAACTTGAAGCCCTTGCGGTAGTCGAACTTCTCCGCGGCACGGACGAGCCCGAGCGTGCCCTCCTGGATGAGGTCCAGGAACGGCAGGCCCTGGTTGCGGTAGTTCTTCGCGATCGAGACCACGAGGCGGAGGTTCGACTCGACCATCTTCTGCTTGGCGTCGAGGTCGCCGCGCTCGATGCGCTTCGCGAGGTCGACCTCCTCCTGCGCCGTCAGCAGCCGGACCTTCCCGATGTCCTTCAGGAACAGCTGAAGGGAGTCGGTGGTCATGTCGGGCCGGAAGTCGATCTGCGTGCGCGCCTTGCGCCCGCGCCGCTTGTCCGGCGCCCGCTCGACCTCGCTGGCGGCACGTGCGGCCGGATCGATCTCCTCCACGAGCTCGATCTCCGAACGCTCGAGGAACGAGTGGAGCTCCTCGACGTCAGCCTCGTCGAGATCGATCTCGGACACGGCGGCGGCGATCTCGGCGTACGTCAGCACGCCGGTCTGCGAGCCCTTCGCGACCAGTCCCTTGATCTCTTCGAGTTCCTGCAGTTCCACTACTGACATCTCATTCGCTTTCGCGTTGGACGCCGAGACGCTCGTAGGTCGCCCGGCCAGTTGCTCTCGACGAAGGACGCTTGTGACCTGAAGGTAGCTGCTGCCCCCCAGCCCGTGTCGCAAACGTAGTCGTGATGGTAGGTGCTCGATGATGCCCCGGCAATACGGTGCCTGCCCTCGATGCACAGGATCCACCGCTCAGGTGCCTTTTCGGCATGACTTGGGCACAGGTGGAGTGCCATGATGCGCATGTGGCCGATGAATCCGACGACCGCGCCGACGAGCGCGAGGTCCTGACCAACCTGCCGCGGACCCGTCCGGCACGTCGGAGCACGCGCCGCACGACCGCCGCAGCCGATCCGAAGCCCAAGCGCTCTCCGGCCAAGCCGAAGCCCAGGCCGAGGCCCAAGGCGACCGAGGCGGCCGCGCCGCCGCCCCCGCCTCCGCCGTTGCCGCCCGCGCCCACGCGCGAGGCACACCGCTCGCCGCTGGCCGACGTCGCGGTCGCGGGCATCGAGCTGACGGGCGCGCTCTTCCACTTCGGGATCAGCCTCACGCGGGCCGTGCTCAGCGCCACGCTCGGGCGCGTCCCCCGGCCGTAGCTCACGCGGCTCCCGCTTCGAGCACGACCGCGTCGCCCACCGCGACGCGGCCCGGCGTGACCGTCGAGCCGTAGACGCCGGCGCACGCGTCGCGCTCCTGCGCGACCGCCCGCAGGACGGAGGCGTCGCGCTCGTCCGTGTCGGGGTCGACGTTGATCATCACGCAGCGCTTGTCGCGCTGGTCGACGCGCATCCGCATCTCGCCGATGCGCAGGACCGACCCGACCCACCCGTCCTCGGGGAACGGCTCGTCCCCGATCGGCTCGACCACCAGGTTCGGGCGGAACCGCCGCGAGTCCAGCCGCCTGCCCACGAGGCCGGACAGCCCGCCGATCGTCGCGGTCGTCATGAGCGACAGCGGGGCGATGTCGGGGATGCCGCGGTTCTGCTTGATGACGTGGACGCCGGGCCCGATGCGCTCGGCCAGGCGCTCGTCGGCGACGTCGAGCTCCTCGCCCTCGGGCGTGCGGACGGTCGTCGGCGAGTCGTCGGGTCGCGCGGGCTCCGTGAACCACGTCCGGAAGTGCGACAGCTCGGGCCGCTCGCGGATCGTCAGCCACGGGAACGAGCTGCGGATCAGGCCCTCGCGGACGAACGCCCAGCGACGGTCTCCCTCGATCCCGTGCCAGGACACGAACGCCTCGTCCAGCAGCTCGCCGCCCATCGACTTGACCGGGTAGCGCCAGAGCTCGGAGACACGCCCGACCTGCACGGGCGGAAGTGTATGCTCCGCGCCCTCAGCCGAGCTCCAGGACGTCCGGCGTCCAGGAGGCGGGGGAACCACTTGCGGGACGGGCGACCGACCCGCGGGGGCGAATCGACACTCTCACGTGCCGTAGCGCTTGGAAGCGCGAGCCCGTCAGCTCACCCCGTAGGCCGAACGCACCGGTCCACATCACGCATGCACGATCCGCGCCACCGCGTCACCGCGAACCTGCGCAGCCTGCTCGCACGAGCTGGGGCCGTCGCGCTGCTCGCGCTGGCGCTGCCCGCGGCCGCACATGCCGACGGCAGCGGCGGCGCCTCGCCGAGCGACACGCCGTCGGTGCCGGTCACCCCCGTGCCCGCGGGCGGCCCGCTGCTGCCCGCCCCGGTCGACCTCGGCGGGCGGATCGGCGCGATGGTCGGCATGCCCGTGACCCTGTCCGGGAACTTCCCCGGCGGCGCCGGCCGCGCCGTGGCCGTGCAGCGCCAGGACGCCAAGCGGGGATGGGTGACGGTCGCGAGCGCGACCGCCGCCGCCGACGGGAGCTTCACCGCGGTGTGGACCCTCGACCGCGTCGGGCTGTTCGCGATGCGCGCGGTCCTCGCCGGGGCGGGCGCCGTCCAGGCCAGCGCGGCCCAGACGCCGCTCATCGCGGTGACGGGCTACCGCTCCGCGAAGGCCACCTACTTCGGTCCCGGGCTCTTCGGCAACCGCACGGCCTGCGGCCAGCGCCTCACCCGCGGTCTGCGCGGCATCGCGCACCGCTCGCTGCCCTGCGGCAGCATCGTCGAGCTCGTCTACAAGGGACGCATCCTGCGCGCCCCGGTCGTCGACCGCGGCCCGTTCGCGCGCGGCATCCGCTACGACCTCACGCAGGCGACGGCCCGCGACCTCGGCTTCACCACGACCGACGTCATCGGCGCGGCGCAGGTCGCCTCGCCGCCCGCGGCTCAGGGCTCCAGGTAGGCGACGAGGCGGTTCGTCAGCGCCGTCAGGGACGGCGCCGGCTCCTCGATCGCCAGCGGCCGGTCGGCCAGCATCGCCGCGACCCGACCGCCCTCCTCGGGCACCTCGCGCGCAGCGAGGCCCACGGCGACCTGCGCGGCGCGGCGCGTCGCGCGCGGGTCGAGCGTCCAGATCGCCTCGAAGCGGCGCTCGCCGTCGGCGGTGGTCTCTCCGGTCGCCGGGTGCTCCCAGCCGAGCAGGCAGGCCGCGTAGCCGGGGGCGTCGATGATGACGGCCCACTCGTTGGCGAGCGCGTCCTGCGGGCCGACCGGCACCTCGATCGGACCGTCCTCGGGAACCCGCGGCTCCGCGAAGTCGGCGAAGACGAACGCCGCGTCGGCGAGCTTCGCGAGCCGCTGGTAGCGGGCTTCGACGTGGCGGTAGAAGCGCTCGCGCTGGAAGGCGCCGAAGAGGACCGGCGCCGCGGCGTGCGCGAGCGCCTCGTGCTCGATGGCCCGGCTCAGGGCGATCAGCGTCGACTTGCGCAGGATCTGGGGGCGGGCGTCGTGGCCGGCCTCGGCGACGGCGGCGTAGATCGAGGGACGGCCCGAGAGCGACCCGGTCTCACGCGCGCGCTGGATGGCGGCGGGGACGGAGAGCCCCCTGCGGCGCAGCGCGGCGACCCGCTTGAGCGCGTCGACGTCCTCCTGGGAGTAGCGGCGGTACCCGGAGGCCGTGCGGTCGGGCACGGGGAACCCGTATCGCTGCTCCCACATGCGGATCGTCCCGGCGGCGATGCCGGTCTCCTCCGCAACGTCGCTGATCGAGAGACTCACCGGAGGAGGATACGGCCGCCTGAGGTCCACGGGTCAATCGCCCGCGTCCCCGGGTACGTACCCGTGCTGTGAGCACTCACGTCCCACGACACATCCTCCTGACGGGCGCGACCGGCTATGTCGGCGGCAGCCTCCTCCCCATCCTGCTCGAGAACGGCCACCAGGTCCGCGCGCTCGCGCGCAACGGGGATCGAGCGCGCGCGAAGCTGCCCGACGCGGTGGAGGTGGCCGAGGGCGACGTCGTGGGCGGGACGGGCCTGGCGGAGGCGCTCGACGGGGTCGGCGTCGCCTACTACCTCGTGCACTCGATGGGCCGCGGGAGCGGCTCGGCCGAGGACTTCGCCGAGCGCGACCGGCGCGCAGCCGCGAACTTCGGCAGGGCGGCGAAGGACGCCGGCGTCGAGCGCGTCATCTACCTCGGCGGCCTGGAGGGCCTGACCGGCGGTGACAAGTCCGAGCACCTGCGCAGCCGCGAGGAGGTCGCGGACATCCTCGGCGAGCACGTGCGCACGATCCATGTGCGCGCGGCGATGGTGATCGGCAGCGAGTCGGCGTCCTTCGTGATGCTGCGCTCGCTCGTGCACCGCCTGCCGGTGATGATCGTGCCCAAGTGGCTGGACACCCGCACGCAGCCGATCGCCATCGAGGACGTGACGCGCACGCTCGCGGCGCTCGCCGACCTGCCCGATCCGCCCGCCGAGGTGCAGCTCGGCGGCGCCGACGTCCTCTCCTACCGCGAGATGATGGAGCGCTACGCCCACGTCAGCGGCCATCGCAAGCCGCTCGTCGTCCGCGTGCCCGTGCTGTCGCCGCGCCTGTCGTCCTACTGGGTCGGACTCGTGACCCCGGTGGAGATGGGGCTCGTGAAGCCGCTCATCGACGGCATGACCTCCGAGATGGTGGTCCAGGAGCGCCCGCCGCCGGGCCTCAACGACGATCCGCTCGGTTTCGACGACGCGGTCAAACACGCCCTCGACCTGACGTAGCCTCCGCCCTGTGCGCGCCCTGGCAGCCCTCGCCGCCGTCATCGCCGCAGCTGCCGGCCTGTTCGCCGCTGCCCGGCAACTGCTCAACCGGCCCAAGCGCGTCGGCGAGGCCGTCATCGCCGATCCCGAGGACCACACGCGCGTCGACGCCGAGGGCGGCGTGCACTCGATCCAGGCCGCGGACCTGACGCTGCCGGTCGAGGCGGTCGACGAGATCTGGGATCCCCACCACCTCGAGCGCCTCGCGCGGACGTACTGGCGGTTCCTCACGCGCGCGACGCTCGGGATCGTGCGCGTGAAGTACACGGAGACCGGCCGCTACGTCGTCGTGCTGACCAAGCCGTTCACGCTCCTGAGCTTCCACGCCCCCGAGTACGAGATGAACGACGACGTGGGCATCGTCCGCTGGCGCATCCGCAAGGGCCTGCTGGTCGCGCAGGCCGGGCGCGAGGGCGACGGCTACCTCGAGATCGAGGTGCGGCGCTGCGAGCGCGTCGGCAACGACCGGATGCGGCTCAACGTCCGCGTCGAGGTCGCGAACTTCTATCCGTGGCTCGCGTCCGGGATCGCGCTCTGGTTCTACCGCGCGACCCAGTCGCGCATCCACGTCATCGTCACGCACGGCTTCCTGCGGTCGCTCGCGCGCCTGGACCTGGCCGAGTCACGGGTCCGCCGCTTCCCGGCGCGGTCCGTGGACGACCTCCCCGACCCGGAGCGCGAGGCCGACCGGATCTCCAGGTACCAGAGGCCTGACGGGGTCCCGGATCCACGGCGCTCGGGCGCTGCCCGCGCCGATGCCGGGTCCTAGCCGTAGCGCTCGCCGGTGACCGCGCGCAGCTTCGAGCGGTCGTGCGACGCGTGGACGCGGCGCACGGTGCCGGAGCGCGACCGCATGACGAGCGACTCCGTCGAGGCGCCCTTCGACCCCTGGTAGCGCACGCCCTGGAGGACGTCGCCGTCGGTCACGCCGGTGGCGGAGAAGAAGCAGTGGTCGGAGCGCACGAGATCGGCCGTCGTGAGCTGCAGGTCGAGGTCGTAGCCCGCGTCCAGCGCAGCCTTGCGCTCCGCGTCGTCGCGCGGCCACAGGCGCCCGACGAGCTCCCCGCCGGTGCACTTGATCGCCGCGGCGGAGATGACGCCCTCGGGCGTCCCGCCGATCCCGTACAGCAGGTCGACGGGCGAGCGGTCGGACACGGCGAGCAGGGCGCCGGAGACGTCGCCGTCGGAGATGAGCCGCACGCGCGCGCCGCACGCGCGGATCTCGGCGATCGCCTGCTCGTGGCGCGGGCGGTCGAGGACGACCACCATCACGTCGCCGATCTCGACGCCGCGCCGCCCGGCGACGAGCGCGAGCGTCTCCTTGAGCGGACGGTCGAGGTCGAGGAGGTCGGCGACGTCGTCGGCGCCGGCGATCTTCTCCATGTAGACGCAGGGTCCGGGATCGAACATCGATCCCCGCTCGGCCAGTGCGATGACGGACAACGCGTTGGGCATGCCCTTCGCGCACAGCGTCGTGCCCTCGAGCGGATCCACGGCGATGTCGACCTGCGGCGGTGACCCGTCGCCGATCTGCTCGCCGTTGTAGAGCATCGGCGCCTCGTCCTTCTCGCCCTCGCCGATGACGACGATGCCGTCCATGCGCACCGTGCCCAGCACGAGGCGCATCGCGTCGACCGCGGCCTGATCGGCCGACTCCTTCTGGCCGCGCCCGACCCAGCGCGCGGCTGCGAGCGCCGCGGCCTCGGTGACGCGAACGAGCTCCAGCGCCAGGTTGCGGTCGGGACGCTCCGGGTGGTCGTCGTGCCGGTCGAGGACGCCGTGCTCGGTGGTGCTCATCGCCGGACCCTAACCCACCGCCTTCGGCGAGGCCGCGGCCCTCAGCACGATCCGGGTCTCGGTCTGCGCGGCCCCCGCCTCGCCGCGGATCGCGCGCACCGTCGCGTCCAGGTCGTCGGCGTCGCGGCACGCCACGCGCACGTGGTAGTCGAAGCGGCCGGTGACGAACGCGACCTCCCGGACGGCGGGCAGCGCCGTCACGAAGGCCTCGAACGTGTCCGGCTGCGTGCCCGCGAGCAGGCGCACGTCGATGAACGCGTCGAGACCCCGGCCGACGCTGCCCAGGTCGACGGTCGCCGTGAAGCCGGTGATGATCCCGGCGCGCTCCAGCCGGCGGACCCGGTCGGCCGCGCCGTGCGGGCTCAGGCCCACCTCGGCGCCGAGACTCGCGAACGGCGTCCTTCCGTTTCGGACGAGCGCGTTGATGATCCGGAAGTCGATGTCGTCCAGCGCTGTGGATTGCACAGTCGTACCGCGTGTCGGTTGTGCGGACTGGACCGTAGCGCGCATCCTAGGCAGGAGGACCACACCCGAGCACCCCAGGAGCGAGCCATGCGCGTCGGCGTCCCGACCGAGATCAAGACGGATGAGTACCGCGTCGCCTTGACGCCCGCCGGGGTCCGGGAGCTGTCCGACGCAGGCCACGAGGTGGTCGTGCAGTCGGGCGCGGGGGCGGGCTCCGGCATCTCCGACGAGGACTACAGCGCGCAGGGCGCGACGATCCTGCCCGACGCCGACGCCGTCTTCGAGCAGGCCGACCTCATCGTCAAGGTCAAGGAGCCGCAGCCCGTCGAGGTCGCGCGCCTCGAGCCGCGCCACACCCTCTTCACCTACCTGCACCTCGCGCCCGACCCCGAGCTGACGCAGGGCCTCATCGCCTCCGGCGCGACGTGCATCGCCTACGAGACGGTCACCGACACGACCGGCCGGCTGCCCCTGCTCGCGCCGATGAGCGAGGTGGCGGGCAAGATCGCGACCCAGGCCGGGGCGTTCATGCTCGAGCGACCGCTCGGGGGCCGGGGGCTCCTGCTCGGCGGCGTCGCGGGCGTCGCGGCGGGCAAGGTGCTCGTGATCGGCGGCGGCGTCTCCGGCACGCAGGCAGCGCACGTCGCCATCGGCATCGGCGCGGAGGTCTACGTCGCCGATCGCAGCATCGAGCGCCTCCGCCAGCTCGACTCGGAGCTCGCCGGGCGCGCGTCGACGGTCTTCGCCTCCACCCTGGCGATCGAGCAGCTCCTGCCGGACATGGATCTCGTCATCGGCGCCGTCCTCGTGCGCGGTGCGAAGGCGCCGCGCGTCATCACGCGCGCGCAGCTCGCGCTCATGAAGCGCAACGCGGTGCTCGTCGACATCTCCATCGACCAGGGCGGCTGCTTCGAGACCTCGCGGCCCACGACGCACACCGACCCGACCTACGAGGTCGACGGCGTGACGCACTACTGCGTCGCCAACATGCCGGGCGCCGTGCCGATCACGAGCACCTACGCGCTGACGAACTCGACGATGCCCTACGTGCTGAAGCTCGCGGAGCAGGGGCCGGCCGCCGCGCTCGGCGCCGACCCGGGCTTCCTCGCCGGCCTGAACGTCTGCGGCGGGCGCCTCACGTACGAGCCCGTCGCCCGCGACCAGGGCCTGGAGTGGACCGACCCGATGGAGGCGCTCGGCGCGCTCAGCGCCGCCTAGCCGATCGACGCGGCGACGCGCCGGAGCTCGTCGAGCTCCCACGGCCCCTGGGCGGTGATGCGCAGCCACAGGTCGCCCGACCGCCAGACGAGCTCGTGGACGGGCCGCAGCGAAGGCTCCGCCTCGCCGAGCGGCGCGAACCGGTGCGCGTAGCCCTCGAGCGCCTCCGGCTCGGGCAGCCCGCGGTCCGCCGGCTCGGACGGGCCCGCCCACAACGCCAGGCGCCCGGGGCCGCCGCGGGTGTCGTCGAGGTTCCACTCGACCTCGACCCCGCCGTCCTCCGTCGCGACCACCTCGACCCAGCGGGCGAGCGGCAGCGGCAGCGACGGGAGCGGCATCGGACGACCGAGGCGCTCGTCGGCGGCGGCGATCCCCTCCAGCGGCTCGCGATCCACGTGGCGCAGTCTGCCCACCCCATAGCCTCCGTGCACGATGGAGATCCGCCGACTGCTGCCGGACGCGCGGACCGTGGAGGCCGAACGGGCACTCGACGACCTTCGCCTCGGGGACGCGGCGCCCGACGACCGCCCCTACGTCGTGGCCAACATGGTGGCCAGCGTCGACGGCCGGACATCGGTCGACGGCGCCTCGGCCGGGCTGAGCGGTCCGGCGGACCGGGCGCTGTTCCACGCGCTGCGCGGCCAGATCGACGCGGTCCTCGCCGGGACGGGCACGCTGCGCACCGAGCGCTACCGGCGACTCATCCGGCAGCCCGAGCGCCGGGAGGAGCGCCGCGCCCGCGGGCTGCAGCCCGACCCGCTCGCCGTCGTGCTGTCGCGCTCGGGCGACCTGCCCGACATCGAGCTGCTCACGGACCCCGAGCAGCCGCGCGCGGTCTTCACCGGGGACGACGCCGACCCGGCCTCGGCGCTGCGCCGCGTGCGCCAGGAGCACGGCGTCCGCAGCCTGCTGTGCGAGGGCGGGCCGATGCTCCTGGGCTCCCTGCTCGCCGCCGGGCTCGTCGACGAGCTGTTCCTCGCCCTGTCGCCCGTCGTCGTCGGCGGCGACGGGCCGACGACGGTGGTGGGACCTCGACTTCACCCGCCCGTCACACTGGAGCTGGTGCATCTGCTCGAGCATCACGGCACGCTGTTCACGCGCTATCGGATAGGAATTCCCCGTGGCTGAGCGACTCATCGGTGTGGACGTCGGCGGCACGAAGGTCGCCGTCGCGGCCCTCGAGGGGTCGGGGCTGGCGGAGGTCGGCAGCTGGCCGACCGACTCCGACAACGAGGAGGAGCTCCTCGAGCAGTTCGTGACCGCCATCCGCGCGGCGGGCGCCGCGGACGCCGTCGGCATCGCCGTCCCGAGCGCGGTCGACTTCGCCACCGGCACGGCGCGGTTCAGCGTGAACATCCCGCTCGCAGGCGTGCCGCTGCGCGACCTGCTGCGCGAGCGGCTCGGCATCCCGGTGTACGTCGACAACGACGCCAACTGCGCGGCGCTCGCCGAGGCCTACGCGGACGACCGCTCCCTCGTCGCGCGCCATCTCGTGATGCTGACCGTCGGGACCGGCATCGGCGGCGGCATCGTGATCGACGGCCGCATCTACCGGGGCGCGTCCGGCGCGGCAGCGGAGCTCGGGCATCAGATCGTCAGCGCGGACCTGTCGGACGGCGCGCCCGCCGCGCAGCCGCGCCCGCCCCAGCCCGCGTCCCTGGAGGCGCTCGGCGCCGGCCGCGGGCTGCACGCGCTCGCGCAGGAGCGCGGCCTGGAGAACGGCGAGGAGGCCGTCAAGCTCGCCCACGAGGGCGACGACCGCGCGCTGGAGTGCCTGCGCATCCTGGGCGAGCGCATCGGCATCGGCGTCGCGAACGCCATCAACACCTTCGATCCCGACATGGTCGTGCTGGGCGGAGGGATCTCCGCAGCCGCCGGCGATCTGCTGCTCGAGCCGGCGCGGCGCGTGGCGGCGTCCTACGTCATGCCGGGGGTCGGGACGGCGACGCGCATCACCCTCGCGCGGTACGCGAACAAGGCGGGCATGCGCGGTGCCGCGCTGCTCGCGGGGCACGAGCTGGCCTTCGAGCAGGGGGAGGACGCGCGGCGCCACGTCGCCGCTGGGTAGGCCACCACGCAATCGGCACGGTCGGGTCGGCGTGCACGAGACACTTCAGACACAGCTTCAGGAGGTTCCTCAGTGCAGATCGGCTTCGTCGGCCTCGGCCGGATGGGCGGCAACATGGTGGCTCGCATCCACCGCGACTCGGAGCACCGGGTCGTGGCGACCGACCACAACCAGCAGAACATCGACAAGGCCGAGGGTGCGGGCGCCACGGGCGCGGGCTCGCTCGAGGACCTGGTGGCGAAGCTGGACCCGCCGCGCACGGTCTGGCTCATGGTGCCCGCCGGTGAACCGACCCAGAGCACGATCGACGCGCTCACCGAGCTGCTGGAGCCGGGCGACACCATCGTCGACGGCGGCAACTCGAAGTGGACCGACGACATCGCGCGGGCCGAGGCGCTCGCGCCGAAGGGCATCCACTACGTCGACGTCGGGACGAGCGGCGGCGTGTGGGGGCTGCAGGTCGGCTACTGCATGATGGTCGGCGGCCCCGACGAGGCGGTCGAGCGGCTCGCGCCGATCCTCGACGTCCTCGCGCCTCCGGTCGACGAGGAGAGCCAGGCCGTCCTCGGCGACCGCGGCTGGGCGCACTTCGGGCCACCCGGGGCGGGCCACTACGTGAAGATGGTCCACAACGGGGTCGAGTACGGCCTCATGCAGGCCTACGCCGAGGGCTTCGACATCTTCGACAAGAGCGACTTCGAGCTGGACAACGCCAAGATCGCGCACCTCTGGCAGCAGGGGTCCGTCGTCCGGTCGTGGCTGAACTCGCTCGCCGCCCGGGCCTTCGAGCAGCACGGCAACGACCTGGGGGACCTCTCGGGCTTCACCGAGGACTCCGGCGAGGGCCGCTGGACCATCGAGGACGCCATGGAGAAGGACGTGCCGACACCCGTGATCACCGCATCCCTGCACGCGCGCTTCTACTCGCGCCGCGACGGCGACTACACCCACCGCGTGCTCGCGGCCCTGCGCGAGCAGTTCGGCGGCCACGCGATCCAGAAGCACGCCGAGTAGACGATGAGCACCGCGACCCCGGAGCAGGAGAACCCGCTGGCCGCCGGCCTCGAGCGGCTCCCGGTCCACCCCACCGCCATCACGATCTTCGGCGCCACCGGCGATCTCGCGCAGCGCAAGCTGCTCCCGGCGCTCTACAACCTCGCCCACGACGGCGCGCTCCCCGAGCGGTTCAACCTCATCGGCACGTCGCGCTCGGAGCACTCCGACGACGAGTTCCGCGAGATGGCCGCCGACGCGATCCGCAAGTACTCGCGCCGCACGCCCGACGAGCGCGTCCTCACCCGGCTGCTCGCCGAGGTGCGCTACGTCCCCGGCTCCTTCGACGACCCGACGGTCTACGAGCGGCTCGGCGAGATCCTCGGCGAGTTCGACGCCGAGGTCGGCGACCCGCTGAACCGCACCTTCTACCTGTCGACCGCGCCCGCGTTCTTCCCGGTGATCATCGAGGCGCTCGGCCAGGCCGGGCTCAACCAGCCACGACGACGCCGACGTCCGCGTCGTCATCGAGAAGCCGTTCGGCACGAGCCTCGCGGAGGCCGAGGAGCTCAACCGCCGCGTGCTGAGCGTGTTCGACGAGAGCCAGGTCTTCCGCATCGACCACTACCTGGGCAAGGAGACGGTCCAGAACGTCCTGGCGTTCCGCTTCGCCAACGGGCTCTTCGAGCCGCTCTGGAACCGCAACTACATCGACCACGTCCAGATCACCGCGGCCGAGGACATCGGCATCGGCAGCCGCGCGAGCTACTACGACAGCGCCGGCGCGCTGCGCGACCTCGTGCAGAACCACATGCTCCAGCTCCTGTGCCTGCTCTGCATGGAGCCGCCGGTGATGTTCACGGCCAACGAGGTCCGCGACGAGAAGGTGAAGGTCCTCCGCGCGATCACGCCGCCGACGGTGGAGGAGGTGCCGGAGATGTCGGTGCGCGCGCAGTACACCGCGGGCGTCGGTCGGCGGCGAGGAGGTCGTGGGCTACCTCGAGGAGGAGGGCGTCCCGGCCGACTCGACGACCGAGACGTTCGCCGCGCTGCGCCTCGAGGTCGACAACTGGCGCTGGGCGGGCGTGCCCGATGTACCTGCGCACGGGCAAGCGCCTGGCGCGCAAGGTCACCGAGATCGCCGTCGCCCTCAAGCCGGTCCCGCACCTCGGCTTCCAGCAGGACGGCACGCAGGACGTGCGGCCGAACCAGCTCGTCATGACCGTGCAGCCCAACGAGGGCGTCTCGCTCTCGCTCGGCGCGAAGGTCCCCGGCACCCGGATGCGGATCCGCCCGGTGAACATGGAGTTCCTCTACGGGACGGCGTTCATGTCGGAGTCGCCGGAGGCCTACGAGCGGCTCATCCTCGACGTCATGCGCGGCGACGCGACGCTCTTCACGCGCGACGACGAGGTCGAGGCGCAGTGGCGCATCATCGACCCGATCGAGCAGGCGTGGGCCGCCGGCCTCGCGCCGCCGGTGACCTACGAGGCGGGCACGCAGGGACCGGCGGAGGCGAGCGACATCCTCCTCGGCGACGACTCGTGGCGCGCGGTGTAGTGATGGCGATCGCCGAGCGCACCGACAACGTCTGGAGCGAGCGCGACACGACGCCGTCGAGGATCGAGGAGGCGATGCGCGACCTCATCGCCGAGCGTCACGCGGAGAGCGCCGGCTTCGTCGTCGCGCGCGCGCTGAACCTCGTGTGCATCGTCGACCGCGAGTGGAGCGGCGAGATCGCCAACCGGCTCCGCGGGATCGGGCGCTTCCACGCCTCGCGCACGATCGTCTGCGCGTACGAGCCCGGCCGCACGACGCTCGACGCGACGGCGAACATCGCCACGACCGGCACGCCGGAGCAGGGCGAGTTCGCGCTCATGCGCGAGACGATCGTCGTCAACGTCGGCCCGGAGCACCTCAAGCAGCTCGACCGGATCGTCGACCCGCTCGTCGTCACGGACGTGGCGACGGTGATCTGGGCGCCGCACGGTCACCCCGAGGCCGTCGACTCGCTCCTCTCGATCGCCCAGGTCGTGCTCCTGGACTCCGTCGACGACCCCGACCCGCGCGCCGCGCTCGAGCGCGTCTGCCAGCTCGCGGCGCGGGCCTACGTCGTCGACCTCGCCTGGCTGCGCACGACGCCGTGGCGCGAGCGCATCGCGGGCGCGTTCGACACGCCGAACCGCCGTGCCGAGCTCGGGACGATCTCGTCGGTGACCGCGCACATCCGCGAGGGCTCGGAGGTCTCCGGGCTCCTCCTGCTCGGCTGGCTGACCTCGCGACTCGGCTGGCGCCCCGGCGCGATGACCTCGCGCCAGGGCACGTTGCGCGGCCGCGCGCGGGCACGGCGCGGAGAGGTCGAGATCGAGCTGCAGACCACGGCGCAGATGCAGGTGCCCGGCCTCGCCGGCATCGACATCAGGACGGCCTCGGGGACCGCGATCTCCCTCGAGCGCGGGACCGGCGGGCTCACCGCCAAGCGGACCGAGCGCGACGGCACGCAGCGGACCTGGACGGTCCTCGGCGCGTCGCGCGGCGAACCCGGGATCCTGGGAGAGGGGCTGCGCCAGGCGCTCGTGCGCGACCCCACCTTCAGCGAGGCCCTGAACGCGGCGAGGGAGCTGGCATGAGGCAGATCGTCGGCGAGGTGATGCAGGCCGGGTCGCCGTTCCCCCCGATCGCGGACTACGCGTTCCTGTCGGACTGCGAGACGTGCGCGCTCGTCGCGCCGAGCGGCAACATCGAGTGGATGTGCCTGCCCCGCTTCGACGGCGCGAGCGTGTTCGGCGCGATGCTCGACCGCGAGGCGGGCGGGTTCCTGCTCGCGCCGCTGGACCACAAGGTCCCCAACGGCCGGCGCTACGTCCCGGGCACGAACATCCTCGAGACGACCTGGGGCACGAAGACCGGCTGGATCATCGTCCGCGACGTCCTGCTCGTCGGCCCGTGGCGTCACACCCAGGATCGCTCGAAGACCCACCGCCGCTCCCCCACCGACTACGACGCCGAGCACGTCCTCCTGCGCACGATGCGCTGCGTCAACGGGACGGTCGAGATGCACCTGGAGTGCGAGCCCGTGCTGGGCTACGGCACGCAGCAGGTCACCTGGGAGTACACCGGCACCGGCTACAACGCCGCGAAGGCGACGTCGGACGGCAGCGACGTCGAGATGGTGCTCACGACCGACCTCAACCTCGGCTTCGAGGCGTCGCGCGCCCGCGCCCGCCGGACGATGCGCGACGGCGACACCGCCTACTGCGCGCTGACGTGGAACAACGCGCAGGCGCCCCAGGACTACGACGAGGCCTACAAGCGCGTCGTGCGCACCGCGGACTACTGGCACGAGTGGCTCGCGCACGGCGACTTCCCCGACCACCCGTGGCGGCCGTTCCTGCAGCGGTCCGCGCTGACGCTGAAGGGGCTGTCGTACGCGCCCACCGGCGCGATGGTCGCCGCGGCCACGACCTCCCTGCCGGAGACGCCGCGCGGCGAGCGCAACTGGGACTACCGCTACTCGTGGATCCGCGACTCCACGTTCATGCTCTGGGGCCTCTACACGCTCGGCTTCGACTGGGAGGCCAACGACTTCTTCTACTTCATCGCCGATGTCGCCGGCAGCGAGCACGACCTCCAGATCATGTACGGGATCGGTGGCGAGCGCCTGCTGGAGGAATCGGTGCTCGACCACCTCGACGGCTACGAGGGCGCGAAGCCGGTCCGGGTCGGCAACGGCGCCTACGCGCACCGCCAGCACGACGTCTGGGGGACGATCCTCGACTCGTTCTACCTGCACACGAAGTCGCGCGACGGCCTGCCCGACCGCTTCTGGCCGATCCTGTGCAAGCAGGTGGAGATGGCGATCACGCACTGGCGCGAGCCGGACCGCGGCATCTGGGAGGTGCGCGGCGAGCCCAAGCACTTCACGTCCTCCAAGGTCATGTGCTGGGTGGCCTGCGACCGCGGCGCGCGCCTGGCGCGGATGCGCGACGAGCACGACCAGGCCGAGCGCTGGCAGGCGGCGGCGGACGAGATCCACGCCGACGTCCTCGAGCACGGCATCGACGAGCGCGGCGTCTTCGTGCAGCACTACGAGACCACGGCGCTCGACGCCTCGCTCCTGCTGCTGCCCCTCGTGCGGTTCCTGCCGCCCGAGGACGCCCGCGTCCGCGCCACCGTGATGGCCATCGCCGACGAGCTGACCGTCGACGGCCTCGTGCTGCGCTACAAGGTCGAGGAGACCGACGACGGCCTCGCCGGCGAGGAGGGGACGTTCGCGATCTGCTCCTTCTGGCTCGTGAGCGCGCTCGCCGAGATCGGCGAGTCGTCGCTGGCCCGCGAGCTGTGCGAGCGGATGCTGAGCTTCGCGAGCCCGCTGCTGCTCTACGCGGAGGAGATCGACCCGCGATCCGGGCGCCACCTGGGGAACTTCCCGCAGGCGTTCACGCACCTCGCGCTCATCAACGCCGTGATGCACGTCATCCGCGCCGACTCCGAGCTCGCGACGAACCAGGCGCCGCTCACGGTGCGGCAGGATCCCGGAACCGCCGCAGAGGAGGCGATGTGACCCGAACGGTCGTGACCGTCGCACCGGACGACGATGCCGTCGCCAGGCGCGCGGCGGACGTGATGGCCAATCACATCAACGACGCCCGGGCGCGATCCGCCGACGTCCACATCGCGCTGTCCGGCGGGTCGACGCCACGGCGCGCCTACGAGCTGCTCGCCGACATGCAGGGCAGCTGGGGCCAGGTGCACCTGTGGCTCGCGGACGAGCGCTGCGTCCCCGAGGACGACCAGGAGTCCAACACGCGGATGCTGCGCGAGACGCTGCTGGACCGGCTGCGCGCGCAGGACGGCCCGCATCTGCACCACGTCCGCGGGGACCTCTCGCCGGAGGACGCGGCGTGGCTCTACGGCTCCGACGTCGTGCGAGCGATGGGCGAGCGCCCGATGTTCGACATGATCCTCCTCGGCATGGGTCCCGACGGGCACACCGCGTCGCTGTTCCCCGGGCATCCGGAGGCGGAGTCGGAGTACGCGCCGGTCATCGGCGTGCGCAACAGCCCCAAGCCGCCGCCGGAGCGCATCTCGCTGACGATGCCCGTGCTGCGCCGCGCGCGCTTCACGCTGCTGCTCGTCACCGGTGCGGACAAGGCCGAGGCGCTCGCCAAGGTGCGCGCCGGGGACACCTCGATCCCCACGGGCCGGCTCGGCGACGGGCTGAACGAGATCGTCTGCGATCCGGCGGCCGCAGGTGGCTGAGATCGTCCTCCTCCGCCACGCCGAGACCGAGTGGTCGAAGGCGGGCAAGCACACGGGACGCACCGACATCCCGTTGACCGACGACGGCCGCGAGCACGCGAGGAAGGCCGCGGAGCGACTCGCGGGCCGGTCCTTCGCCCTCGTCCTCAGCAGCCCGCTGGTGCGCGCCAGGGAGACCGCGGAGATCGCCGGGCTGCATCCCGAGTTCGAGGACGACCTCATGGAGTGGGACTACGGGGCCTACGAGGGCCGGACGACGAAGGAGATCCGCGTCGACCGCCCGGAATGGGACCTCTGGAGCCAGGGCGTCCCGGAGGGCGAGTCGCCGGAGGACGTCGCCGCCCGGGCCGACCGCGTCATCGCGCGCGCGACAGCAGCCGACGGCGACGTGTGCCTCGTCGCCCACGGCCATCTGCTCCGCGTGCTCGGCGCGCGCTGGGTCGAGCAGCCCGCCGCCTTCGGCGCGCGCCTGTGGCTGGGCACCGCGGCGATCTGCGTGCTGGGCCGGCAGCGCGGCGTGCGCGCGCTGCTGGGCTGGAACTACACCTAGACGGCTACTCGCCGCCCTGCAGGCGGCGCCCGGCGGCGGCGTAGGCCTCGGCGATGTCGCGCGTGAAGTTCGCCTGGGCGGTCGCCATCGTCGTCACCCAGTCCCAGGGACTCGACTTGCCCGCCTCCTCCTGCACGTCCGCCACCGTCTTCAGCAGCTGCTGGTAGCTCTGCAGGTAGGTCTCGCCCGAGCGCTTGCTCGCCTCGATGATCTGCTCGTTGAGCTGGCGGACCTGCTCGGCGAGCTCCTCCATCCCCGCGGGCGCGTCGCCGGCGGCCTTCTTGGGTTGCGGGCTCATGGCTGGGTTCTACCCCCTGGCGGTGGCGACCACCAGCCCCGCGAGCGCGTCCGCGGCCCGTGCCGCGCCGTCGTCGGGCACCGGCCGGTAGCGCGCCCCTGCCGTCAGCGCCGCGGCGACGGCGTCCGCGAGCGCCTCGGGCGTCGCCTCGGCCCACGGCAGCCACGCCCGCGCTCCGTGCCGGTCGAGGCGGTGACGCACGTGGACCTGCTGCTCGAAGTGGTCCTCCAGGGGCACGGAGACGAACGGGCGCCCGGCGGCGACGAGCTCCATCGTCGTCGCCAGACCGCCCTGCACGAGCGCGACATCGCACGCCGCGGCCAACCGGTGGGCCTCGTGGACGTAGCCGCGCACCTCCAGGCCGTCGGCCTCGGGCAGCAGGCCCGGATCGAGCCGCGGGCCCGTCAGCGCGACCATGCGCAGCCGCGGGATCCGCGCCCGGAGCGCCGGCAGCGCGGCCGCCGCACGGCGCAGCAGCGCCGCGCCGGTCCCCGACCCGCCGACGGCGACGAGGCACACGACCTCGTCGTCCGCCCAGCCCTCCTCGGCGCGCACGGCGCCGCGGTCGCCCGCGCGCGGTGCCGTCACGTAGCCGACCGGCCGGAGATGGCGCTCGGTCCACGCGCGGATCGACGGGAGCCCCGGCCCGAACGACGCGTCGACCACGTCGCCCGGCTCGCCGAGGTACAGCGCGACGTCGCGCACGCGCGGCGCGCGCTCGACGCGGTCGATCATCGCGGCGTTCTCGTCCGCGCAGAGGGCCGCCTCGCGCTCGCCGCCGGCCGGCATGGGCAGCCAGCCGACGAAGTCGGTCAGCCACGCGAACGGCGCGGTCTTCAGCTCCGGGTTCTCGTGGAGGAAGACGTCGAGCTCCCACGCCTCGTCGCCGATCCAGAGGTCGTAGCGCGTGTCGCGCACGACGTCGGAGAACAGCATGAAGTTCGCGCAGAGGATCTCGTCCATCCGGCGGATCGCCTCGAACGCGTGGAGGCGGTGCTCGCCGGCCTCGGCGTCGATGTGGCCGGCCTCGGAGGCGAGCTCGGCGCTCGCCGGGTGGATCGTCTCGCCGCGCGCAGCGAGCAGCGACGTCACCGGCTCCTGGGCGAGCCACTCCACCACGAGTCCCGGCACGCGACGGCGCAGCTCGTCGGCGATCCGCACGTCGCGCCACGCGTGTCCGAGCCCGATCGGCGACGAGACGACGAGCACCCGGCGCGGCTGCGAGGCCGGACGCGCCCACCGGGCCGGCATCCGGGGGCCGCACGCGACGTCGCGCAGGAGGAGGTTCACCCCGACGGGGTCGCGCACGAGCGCCAGGTGCCCCGAGCCCTCGAGGACGACGAGCCGGCCGCCCGTGAGCTCGGCCACGCGCGCGCCGCGCTCGGGCGGCACCATCTCGTCCGCGGTGCCCTGGACCACGACGACGGGGCAGCGCACCGCGCGGCACAGCGCCTCGGCCGCCTCCCGGTCCGCGACGCCCTGCTCGCCGCGGGTCATGGCCAGGATCTCCGGCGTGGTGTCGAGCCCCCACGCGACGCCGTCCTCGAGCGCCTTCGTCGAGTGCGGCTCCGGCAGCGCCTGGGTGAAGAAGAACTCGAGGAAGCCCCGGAAGTCCTGCTGCCAGTACTCGGGGGTGTCCTTGGTCCAGCCGCGATCGCGCCACGCCGGCTCGTCGGTGAGGTGGGGCACCGCCGGGCCGAGCGCGACCACCGATCGCACGCGCTCGGGATGCTCCGCCGCGAGCTCGAGCGCGTAGCGGGCGCCGCGCGAGAGCCCGGCGGCGACGACCGCATCGACGCCGAGGTGGTCGAGGATCGCGACGGCGTCGGCGATCGTCTCGGCGTCGGCGTACGCGCGCGGGTCGGCGGGCGCGTCGGACAGGCCGCTGCCGCGCGCGTCGAACGTCACGACCCGCGCGTGGCGCGCCAGATGGGGGATCTGGAGCTTCCACAGGCGGGAGTGCACGATCGTCCAGGGCGGCAGCAGCAGGACGACCGGCTCGCCGGTGCCGTAGGACTCCCACCAGATGCGCACGCCGTCGCGCTCGAGGTGTCCCTCGGCGTCCGGCGTGCGCGCCGGCGTCCCGGTGTCCGTCCGCCCCACCCGCCGACCCTAACCGCCTACGGGCGCGCCTCGTACACGTGGTTGAACGGGGTCTCGGCGACACGGCGGAAGCGCGTGAACCCGCCCGCCTCGACGACGTCGCGGATGCGCGCCTCGCCCGCCTGGGCGCCCAGGGCCAGCCCGACCTCCTGCGACAGCGACGCGGGGGTGCACAGGAGCGTCGAGAACCCGTAGTACGCGCGTCCGACCGGGTTGAGGTTGTCCTCCACGCGGTCGCCGGCGGCGGGCTCGACGATCATCCACGTGCCGTCCGGGGCGACGATCTCGCGCACGTGGCGGGCGGCGCCGACGGGGTCGCCCATGTCGTGCAGGCAGTCGAACATCGTGACGAGGTCGTAGCCGCCGCCCGGGTGGTCCGCGGCCGTCGTCGCCCGGAACGCCACCCGGTCGCCCACACCCGCCTCGCGGGCGCGCTCGCGCGCGGTCTCGATCGAGCCGGCGTGGTAGTCCGAGCCGGTGAACGTGGCCGTGGGGAACGCCTGCGCCATGAGGACCGTCGAGGCGCCGTGCCCGCAGCCGATGTCGGCGACGGTGCCGCCGGCCTCGAGCTTGCCGATCACGTCGTCGAGGGCGGGCAGCCAGGTCCCGACGAGGCTCGCGTGGTAGCCGGGGCGGAAGAACCGCTCGCAGCCCTCGAACACGTCGTGGGAGTGCTCGTGCCAGCCCACGCCCGCCCCGGACCGCGCGGCCTCGGTGATCCGGGGCGAGTCCGTGACGGCCCCGAGGGCGATCTGGAAGACGCCCGGGAGGTACGCGGGGCTGTCGGCGTCCGTCATCGCGAGCGCCTGCTCGGGCGGGAGCGTGTACCGGCCGCTGCCGGGGTCGTACTCGACGTAGCCGCCGGCGGCCTGGTTGTTCAGCCACTCGCGGGCGTAGCGCTCCGCCACGCCGGTCGCGCGAGCGAGCTCGGCGGGATCGAGCGGCCCCGCCCCCGCCATGGCGCGGTACAGGCCGAGCTTGTCGCCCATGACGACGAGGGCGGCGTTGAGCGTGGCCCCGACCTCCTCGACCGCGCGGAACACGAACGCGTTGAGCTTGTCGGGATCGAGCGCCGGGGCGGGCTGGACGGCGGACATGAGGGACCTCCGGGAGTCGGGTGTCTGCGGAGGCCCAGCATCCGGTGGCGGGCACACGCTCGCATCAGGTGCCCCCCTAGTCCGTAGGATCGCGGCGTGCTGCTGGGCCGCGACTCCGAGCAGCGTCGGCTCGACCGCCTCGTCTCGGACGCCCGGGCAGGCACGAGCGGCGTGCTGGCCCTGGTCGGGGAGGTCGGCATCGGCAAGACCGCCCTGCTCGATGCGGTCGCCGGACGCGCGGCGGCGATGCGCGTGCTGCGCGCGCGAGGCGTGGAGTCCGAGGCGGCGGTGCCGTTCTCCGGCCTGCTCGAGCTGCTGCGCCCGGCGCTCGGCGAGCTCGCGCAGATCCCGCGGCCGCAGGCGGCGGCCCTCGGCGGGGCGCTGGCGCTCCGGCCGGGCAGCGGCGGCGACCGGTTCGCCGTCGGCGCGGCGACGCTGAGCCTGCTCGCCGCGCAGGCGGAGATCGCGCCCACGCTCGTGCTCGTCGACGACGCGCACTGGCTCGACGACTCGAGCGCCGACGCGCTGCGGTTCGCGCTGCGGCGGCTGCTCGCCGATCCCATCGCCGTGGTGCTCGCCGTGCGGGCGGGCGAGCCGTCGCTGCTCGACGGGAGCGATCTGCCCGTCCTCACGCTCGGCGGGCTCGACCGCGCAGCCGCGGGCGCCCTGCTGGCGCGGCGCGCGACGCCCCCCGGCGTCGACCGCCTGCACGCGGCGACCGCCGGCAACCCGCTCGCGCTGCTCGAGCTCGCGGCGCGGGACGACGACATCGCGGCCGTCGGCCCGGCGCCGCTGCCCGAGCGCCTCGCCGAGGCGTTCGGCGGGCGCGTGGACTCGCTGCCCGCGGGAACGCGCGAGGCGCTCCTCGTCGCGGCCGCCGGCGACGACGGCGACCTCGCGGTGCTCGCCCGTGCGGGGGCGCCAGCCGATGCGCTCGCCGTCGCCGAGGCGGCCGGCCTCGTGCGCCTGGCGGCCGGCCGCGTGGAGTTCCACCACCCGCTCGTGCGCTCGGCCGTCTACGCGCGCGCCGACCCGGGAGCGCGCCGGGCGGCCCATCGCGCGCTCGCCGCCGCGCTTCCGGACCGCGACGCCGACCGCCGCGCCTGGCATCTCGCCGCGGCCGCGGTCGGCCCCGACGAAGGGGCGGCCGCCGCGCTCACGCAGGCCGCCACGCGCGCCGGCGCCAGGCGGGCCCACGCCGTCGCCGCCGCCGCGTTCGAGCGCGCCGCGCGGCTCTCGGCCGACGACGCGCGGCGTGCGGACCTGCTCCTGCGCGGCGCCGAGGAGGCATCGCTCGCGGGAGCCCAGGACCGCGCCGCGACGCTCGCGGCGGAGGTCGAGGCGCTCGTGCCCGACACGCGCTCCGCCGTGCGCGCCGCCTACCTGCGCGGCGAGGTCGTCGCCCGCCGCGGCCCGCTCCCCCGTGCGCTGGCGACGCTCGCCGACGCCGCGGCGCGGGCGGAGGCGATGGACGAGGCCGAGCTGGCCGTGGACGTCCACTGCGAGTCGGTCAGCGCCGGCTACTACGCGGCGGACGCCCGCGCGATGGGGGCCGCAGCGGACCGGGTCGCCGCGCTCCTGGGCGACGTCCCGGGCGACCGCCCGACCTTCCTCGCCCACAGCGCGCTCGGCATGGCCCGCATCTGGGCGGGGCGCGTCGAGGAGGGCACGACCGCGCTGCGCACCGCCGTGGCGACGCTCGAGCGCGCGCCCGAGCTGCGCGACGACCCCTCGTTGCAGAGCTGGACGCTCATCGCCCCCCTGTGGCTGCGCGACGCCGCGAGCGGCCGGGAGCTCGCCGACGCGATGCTCGTCACCGCGCGCGACCAGGCCGCGCTGGGTTCGCTGCCGCATCTCCTGTTCCTCGTCGCACGCGACCACGCCACGTCGGACCGCTGGAGCCAGGCGGCCGTCGGCTACGACGAGTCGGCCGGCATCGCCCGCGAGCTCCGCCAGACGCGCGATCTCGCGGCCGCGCTGGCGGGGCTCGCCTGGCTCGAGGCGCGCCAGGGCCGCGCCGACGCCTGCCGGGCGCACGCGCAGGAGGCGCTCGGCCTGTGCGCGCAGCTCGGCGGCCGGACGCACGAGCTGTGGTCGCTGTGGGCGCTCGGCGAGCTCGAGCTGGCGCTGGGGAACCCCGCCCGCGCGCTCGGCCACCTCGTGCAGGTCCGCGAGCTGCTCGACGCGCTCGAGCTGGAGGACGCGGACCTCTCGCCGGGGCCGGAGCTCGTCGAGCTGCACCTCCGCCTGGGCGACCCCGATGCCGCGGCCGGCGCCCTCGCGGCCTTCGCCGTGGAGGCCGAGCGCAAGGCGCGGCCCTGGAGCCTGGCCCGGCTGGCCCGCGCCCGCGGCCTGACGGCCGCCGACTCCGAGCTCGACGAGCGCTTCGGCGAGGCGCTGCGCCTGCACGGCGAGACGCCCGACGGCTACGAGACGGCCCGGACCCGCCTCGCGTACGGGGCGCGGCTGCGCCGGGCGCGGCGCCGCGTCGACGCCCGCGAGCAGCTCGGGCTCGCGCTGCGGCACTTCGAGGACCTCGGTGCCTCACCGTGGGCCGACGCCGCCGGGGCGGAGCTCGCCGCCACCGGGGTCGCGGCGCGGCGGCGCGATCCGAGCACGCTCGACGACCTGACACCCCAGGAGCTCCACATCGCCCAGCTCCTGGCCGACGGCCGCACCACGCGCGAGACCGCGGCGGCGGTCTTCCTCAGCCCGAAGACCGTCGAGTACCACCTGCGCAGCATCTACCGCAAGCTCGGCATCCACGACCGCGAGGCCCTGGCGGCGGCGCTAGCCGCGGACGAGTAGGACCGCGCACGACGCGTGGTCGAGGACGAAGCGCTCGGCGTGCCCGACGCTCTTGGGGCCCAGGTGGTCCGGCTCGCCGCCGCGGGCGAGGACGAGCACGTCGGCGTCGCGTGCCGCGTCGAGCACCTCGTCCTGCGCGCGCCCCCGCCGCGCGGTCCGGGTCGCGTCGCGGCCGAGGCGCGCGGCGGCGTCGGCCAGCAGCGCCGCCGCCTCCTCCTCCGTCGCCGTCGACACCGGGTCGGGAGATTCGGACCCACCCACCCGATGCGGATGGCGGCCGAGCAGCCCGCGGCGCCCGGCGCGCACGAACGTCTCCGCGTCGAACGCGACGTGCAGCAGCTCGATCTCGGCGTCGGGCGGCAGCAGGGCCGCGGCGGCATCCACCGTCGCCTCCCACGACCCCTCGCCGATCCACACGAGCGCGCGCACGCCGCCGCTCATCCTCCCACCTGGAGCCCCGCCCAGAGCAGCACGACGGCGACGATGACGCCCGCGGGCACCGTCATGGCGCCGAGCCGCACGAACTCCGGCAGCGACGTCCCCTCGTCCTCGCCGCGCAGGACGCGGCGCCACAGGAGCGTCGCGAGCGATCCGGTGTAGGTGAGGTTCGGGCCGACGTTCACGCCGACCAGGACCGCGAGCACCGCACCCTCGCCGCCTGCCGCCGCGGCGACCGGCACGAGCACGAGCGTCGCCGGCAGGTTGTTGACGAGGTTGGCCAGGACCGCGGCCACCGCGGCCGTCAGCAGCAGCTGCGGCAGCGCCTCGCCGGACGGCAGCAGCGCCTCGACCGCGTCCGTCAGGCCGTTCACCGCGGCCGCGGCGACGATCACGCCGAGCGCGAGGACGAACGCCACGAACTCCGGCGAGGCCGCGCGCACGACCTCCACCGGCGTCGCGCGCACGCGCAGCGACAGCACGACGGCACCGGCGACCGCGACCCACAGCGGCTCGATCCCCGCCAGCGAGCTCAGGCAGAACCCGGCGAGGGTCAGCGCCAGGACCGCGACCGCGAAGCGCGGCAGCGGCTCGCGTCGCATCGGGGGCCGAGGCCGACCCTTCCGGCGCAGGTCGGCGCGGAAGGTCCGCCGCAGCACCGCCCACTCCACCGCGATCACGCCGACCCACGGCGCCGCCATGAGCGCGGCGAAGCGCGCGAACGAGAGCCCGCTCGCGTGGAAGGCCAGGAGGTTCGTGAGGTTCGAGACCGGCAGCAGCAGCGACGCCGAGTTGGCGAGGTGCGCGCTCGCGTAGACGTGCGGGCGCGGCGCCGTCCGCAGCCGCAGCGCCGTCGCCAGGACGACGGGCGTCAGCAGCAGGACGGTGGCGTCGAGGCTGAGGACCGCGGTCACGACGGCGGCGACGCCGAAGACGAGCGCGAGCAGCCGCGAGGGACTGCCCCGCGACCCGGCCGCCAGCCACGTCCCCAGCGCGTCGAACAGCCCCGCCCGCCTGCAGGCCTCCGCGAGCACGAGCAGCGCGGCCAGGAAGGCGGCGGTCGGGGCGAGGTCGCCGAGCGCGTCCCAGGCCTGTGAGGGCGACAGCGCGCCGAGCACGACGAGCAGGGCCGCGCCCACCACGGCGACGACCGCCTCCGACGCCCAGGAGGCCTCGGACACGGCGGCGGCCAGCGTCCCGGCGAGGACGACGAGGGCGAGGATCAGCGCGAGTGCGTCGGGCACTGCCGGCGTCGGCGGCTACACCGCCACGAGCTCTGCTCCCTTGGCCAGCGTCTCGAGCTTCGCCCACGCGATCTGCGGGTGCACGCGCCCGCCGAGGCCGCAGTCCGTCGCCGCGATCACGCGGTCGGGACCGACGATCTTCGCGAAGCGCTCGATGCGGTCGGCGACGAGCTGCGGGTGCTCGATCACGTTGGTCGCGTGCCCGACGATGCCGGGCACGAGGATCACGTCGTCCGGGATCGCGACGTCCTCCCAGACGCGCCACTCGTGCTCGTGGCGCGCGTTGGCGGCCTCGAACGAGTACGACCCCGCCTCGACCTTCACCAGCAGGTCGACGATGTTCTTCAGCTCCATGTCCGTCGAGTGCGGGCCGTGCCACGACCCCCAGCAGCAGTGGAAGCGCACGAGCTCGCGCGGGATCCCGCGCAGCGCGTGGTTCAGCGCCTCGACGCGGACGTCCGTGAACTTGCGGTACTCCTCGAGCGTCGGCTCGACGGAGAACTGGTCCCAGCTCTCGGCGAACGACGGCTCGTCGATCTGCACGATGATCCCGGCGTTCGTGATCGCGAGGTACTCCTCGCGCATCGCGTCGGCGCACGCGTACACGAACTCCTCGTCCGTCGCGTAGTGCGTGTTGCCGATCCGCGAGCAGCTCGCCGGGCCGATCGAGCACATGAACGCCCCTTCGGTGCCCGTCGCCTCCATGCCCTTCTTCAGGTTGGCGATGTCGCGCTCGACGTCGGCCTGCCCGATGTACGTCAGCGGGCCGTCGCAGACCGGGAGCTTGAAGGCGTCCTGGACCGACTCGCCGTCGGACCGCATCCCCGACATGATCCCGACCCCGGGCTCGAAGTACGCGTCGGCGAACGCCTTCCAGTCGCGACGGTCCATGAGCGTGCCGATCTTGATCGTCGACGACGGGTCGGCGACCGGGATCTGCGTCATGTCGGTCAGGAGGCCCAAGCCGCCGAGACGCCCGAAGATGTAGCTCCACCAGGCGCCGTAGTCGACCTTCTGACCCATCGCATGGCCGTACTCGCCGTCGTTGGGAAGGTCGATGCCGACCTCCCGCTGACGCCGGACGACCTCCACCGTCGCGTCCTGTAGCGCCTGCGCATAGGCCGCGTCGTCGATGGCCTCACCCGCCGCACGGCGGCGGTTGAGGTCCAGAAGGTCGTCCGGCCGCGGAAGGCTGCCGGCGTGGCTCGTCTCGATGGTGCTCCCCATCGGCGGATCGTTGCAGGGACGCCGCGATCTAGGCGCGCGCCCCCTCGGGGAGCGAGCCGGGGTCGCGATGGTCGCCCTCGGTGTGGCCGCCGAACCGCGGGATCCACTCCAGCCAGCGGGGCAGGTACCAGTTGCGCTCGCCCAGCAGCTTCATGACCGACGGCAGCAGCACGCCGCGCACGATCGTGGCGTCGATGAGGACGGCGACCGCCAGGCCGACGCCCATCTGCTTGAAGTCGACCATCGAGAGCGTCCCGAAGATCGAGAACACGGCGACCATCACGATGGCCGCGCTCGTCACGACGCCGGCGGTCGTCCGGATGCCGTGGGCGATCGCGGTCTCGGTGCTCATGCCGCGGTCGTACGCCTCGCGGATCCGGCTGAGGATGAACACGTGGTAGTCCATCGACAGCCCGAACAGGATCACGAAGAGGAACAGCGGCAGCCAGCTCACGATCGCGCCGGTCGACTCGAAGCCGAGCACCTTCTCCAGGTGGCCGTCCTGGAAGCCCCAGACGAGCACGCCGTAGGCCGCGCCGACGGAGAGCAGGTTCAGGATGATCGCCTTGATCGGGATCACGATCGAGCGGAAGGTGACCAGCAGCAGGACGAACGCCAGCGTGAGCACGAACGCGAACACGATCGGCGCGCTCGTCTTCATCTGGTCGTTGAAGTCCTTCGAGCCGGCGGTCCAGCCGGTGACCGGCGCCGTCACGCCCGGCACCTGGCCGACCGTCGCGGGGATCACGTCGTCGCGCAGGGCCGCGAGCGCCTCGTTGGACTTCGCGTCGGTGCCGTCACCGGCGACGGCCATCTGCACCTGGGCGACCGTGTGGTCGTCGGAGACGCTGACCGACATCGGGTCGTGCAGCAGCCCGGTGGCCTTCGCCTGGCGCTGCATCTCGGCGATCGCGGAGGCGACCTTGGGCGACGTCACGTCGCCGGCGTGCACCGCCACGATGGCGGGGGCGGGCTGGCCGGGGAACGCGGCCTCGATCCGGTCGTAGGTCTGCATGACCGGGATGTCGCGCGGCAGCGAGTCCGTGCCCGAGAGCGCGGTGTGCAGGCCGAGCGTCGGGGCGGCCATCGCGAGCAGGAGCGCGGTCGCGGCGATCGCGGCGACGAGCGGCCGGCGCAGGGAGACGCGGAGCACCGCGTTCCAGACGCGCGACTGGCCGTCGGCGCGCTTCATGCGCCACAGCAGCGGGACCTTGCCCTTGTCGATGCGCTCGCCGAGCCAGCTGAGCATCGCGGGGATGACGGTGAGGGAGCCGAGCATCGCGGCGGCGACGACGATGATCGTCCCGAGGCCGAAGCCCATGAACGTCTTGTCGCCGGTGAGGAACATGCCGGCCATGGCGATGATCACGGTCAGGCCCGACACGAGGACGGCGCGGCCGGAGGTCGCCGCGGCGATCTCGATCGCGTCGCGTGGTGATCTGCCCGCGGCGCGCTCCTCGCGTTCACGGCGCAGGTAGAACATCGAGTAGTCGACGCCCACGGCCATGCCGATGAGCAGGATCACGGAGAAGATCGCCTCGTCGACGGGCACGAGCTGGCTCGGCAGCGCGAGCAGGCCGATCGCGGCGGCGACCGCGGTCAGGCCGAGCAGCAGCGGCAGGCCGGCCGCGACGAGCGCGCCGAAGGCGACGACGAGGATGACGAGCGTGACGGGGAGCGACAGCACCTCGGCGCGCTGGAAGTCCTTGTCGAAGCGATCGGAGATGCCCTTGTTGACCGTCGCGTCGCCGAAGGCCTCGACGCGGACGGACGGGTTCGTCTTGCCGACCGCGGCGACGGCGGACTCGATCTGCGCGACCTGCGCGTCGGTGGCGGGGCCGTCGTCGTGCTCGGGCAGCTCGTAGCTGACCAGCGCGGACCTGCGGTCCTTCGAGATCTGGCCCTCGTCGCCCTTCGCGAGCGGCGAGGTGACGTCGGTGACGCCGGGGAGCGTCCCCACCTTGGCCACTGCTGCGGCGATCGCCGCTCTGAACGCCGGGTCGTCGACGGTCGCTCCATCACGACCCTGGATGAAGACGTTCTCCTCGACGGTGTCCTTGGGGAACGCCGTGCTGATCGACTGGTCGGCCCGCGCCGACTCGCCGGTCCCTGCGTCGTTGTCGTCGAGCTGCTTCGTGCCGATCATGCCGCCGGACACGAGCGCGATCACGACGAACGCGATCCAGCCGAGGATCGCCTTGCGGCGATGCTGGGCGCTCCAGCGACCTGCTCTGGCCGCGATCGAATTGGGTTGCACTGGTGAGGCTCCTTGGGGGGTCAGGGGGATGCCGGGAGCCTGCTCGGAGCGGTGCCCCGGCGGCATGGGGCACGCCTGCGTCCCGAGGTTCGGGCAGCCGTAGGAGCCCTGGGTAGGCTCCCCCCGATATGAGCGTCGCCGAGGATCTCGCCGCGGTTCGCGCCCGCACGCTGGCCCTCGTGGAACCACTCTCCACCGAGGACCTCGAGCGTCAGATCGACCCGCTCATGAGCCCGCTGGTCTGGGATCTCGCGCACATCGCCGCGTACGAGGACCTCTGGCTCGTGCACCGCCTCGGAGGCCGCGAGCTGCTCCACGGCGAGCTCGCCGCGGTCTACGACGCGTTCGAGACGCCGCGCAGCGTGCGCGGCGAGATCGAGCTGCTCGACCACGATGGCGCGCTCGCGTATCTCGGCCAGGTCAGAGAACGGACACTCGAGGTCCTCGACGAGCGCGGGCCCGACCCGGTGCTCCACGAGCTCGTCCTGCGCCACGAGCTGCAGCACACCGAGACGATGCTGCAGGCGATGCGCCTCGGCGGCCTCGCGGTGCCCGAGCTCGACGGGCCGCCGCGGATGACGGCGCCGGACGGCTGGGTCGACGTCCCCGCCGGCGAGGTGCTCATGGGCGCCGAGAACGGCGGCTTCGCCTACGACAACGAGCTCCCGCGCCACGCGCGGCAGGTCGACGCCTTCCGCATCTCGCGGCGGCCGGTGTCGGTCGCCGAGCTCACCGGCGACGGCGATGCGGACACGCCGGCGGTGCACGTCTCCTGGGACGAGGCGGACGCCTTCGCCCGGGCGCGCGGCGCACGACTGCCCACCGAGGCCGAGTGGGAGCACGCGGCCCGGCTCGGCCTGCTCGGCGACACCGGCCTCGTCTGGGAGTGGACCTCCACCGAGTTCACCGGCTACCCGGGCTTCGTCGCGCACCCCTACCGCGAGTACTCCGAGGTCTTCTTCGACTCGGGCTACCGCGTCCTCCGCGGCGGCGCCTGGACCACGCATCCGCGCGTCGCCGGCCCCTCGTTCCGCAACTGGGACCTCCCTCAGCGGCGGCAGATCTTCGCGGGCGTGAGGCTCGTAGAAGGGCAACGATGACGACCACCGCCGTGCAGATCACCTCCCGCCTCGGTCCCGGGGACGAGCGGACGCTCGCCGAGGACGTCCTCGACGGGCTGACCCGCCCCGCGAAGGAGCTGCCCTCCAAGCACTTCTACGACGCCCGCGGCTCGGAGCTCTTCGAGCGCATCACCGAGGTGCCCGAGTACTACCCGACGCGCACCGAGCGCTGGATCCTCGAGGCCATCTCGGGACAGATCGCCGAGCACACCGGCGCGAGCGAGCTCGTCGAGCTGGGCGCCGGCTACGCGACGAAGACCCGCGTGCTGCTCGACGCGATGGCCGCGAACGGGACGCTGCGCAGCTACGTCCCGCTCGACGTGTCGGAGGCGACGGTCCTGGCCTCCGCCGCCGAGCTCGTCGACGAGTACCCCGGCCTGCAGGTGCACGGCGTGATCGGCGACTTCGAGCGCCATCTCGACGCGCTCCCGGAGCCGGCCGGCCCGCGCATCGTCGCGCTCCTCGGCGGGACCGTCGGCAACTTCCTCCCCGGTGCCCGGCGTCGCTTCCTGCGCTCGGTCCGCCGCCAGCTCGGCCCCGACGACCGGCTGCTGCTCGGCACCGACCTCGTGAAGGACCCGCGGATCATCGAGGCCGCCTACGACGACAGCCAGGGCATCACCGCGGCCTTCAACCTCAACATCCTCACGGTCTGCAACCGCGAGCTGCGCGCCGACTTCGACGTCGACCTGTTCGAGCACGTCGCCTTCTACCACCGGCGCCACCAGTGGATCGAGATGCGCCTGCGGGCGGTGGACCACTGCACGGTCGACCTCAAGGGCATCGACCTGCAGGTCGCGTTCGCCGCGCGCGAGGAGATGCGCACGGAGCTGAGCGTGAAGTTCACGCGCGAGCGCCTGGAGGCCGACCTGCAGTCCGCCGGGCTGTGGCTGGACAGCTTCCACACCGACCCGGAGCGGCTCTTCGCGGTCTCGCTCTGGCGCCCGGAGTCCTAGGCGGAGGCGGGTTCCGGCTCGGCGTCCGGCTCGCCCCAGCTGCGCATGCGCCGCCGCAGCGCGGCGTAGGCGGGCAGACCCGGGATCGCGGGCAGGTACGACGAGATCACCTGGTAGGTCACGACGGAGACGAGCGTCAGCTCCAGGCTGACGCCGCAGGCGACGAACGCGCCGGTCATCCCGCCCTCGGTCCCGCCCACGCCGCCCGGCAGCGGGAGCAGGTTGCCGAGCTGCCCCAGGAAGTAGCAGAGGATCACGATCCCGACCGCGGGCGGGTCGCCGAACGCGCGGAACGACGCCCAGAGCGTCGCGATGTCCCCGGCCCACCACGCGAGCGACCCGAGCAGCGACGCGGGGCGGTCGCGCACGATCTCGAGCGCCTCCGCGATCGCCTCGCGCGCGTCGCGCAGCACCGGGACGTCGAGGTGCACGACGAACATGAGCGCGACCGCGACCGTCACGAGGCTGCCGACCGCGAGCGCGGTGATCCCGAGGGCGCGCGGGACGTTCCCGACGCCGGCGATGACGACGATGCCGCCGACGATGAGCGAGCCCATGTACGTCGTGTAGAGGACGACGAGGAACGCGAACAGGCGACGGGCGGCGACCCGGTTGGGCATCCCGGCGCGGTGCAGCACCCAGGCGGTGAACGCGATCCCGCCCGCGCCGCCCGCCGACAGCAGCCGCGTCGCGACGACGCCCGCCAGCGTCAGCTCGATGCTCGCGGGCACGTCCAGCCGCGGGGCCAGCGGCGAGTGGATGATCCGCACGAGCAGCACGTAGCCGGCGAAGGACGCGATCTCGCACGCCGCCGCGATCGCGAGCCACAGCGGGTCGCCGTTCTCGATGCGCTCGAGGAGCCCCTCGAGCTCGTCGTGGTGCGCGACGAGCAGCGCGGCGACGACGGCGACGACCGCGCCCAGGACGACGAGCTCGACGAGCCGGCGGTGGCGCTTGAGCGCCCGGAACCACGTGTCGCGATGCGCGACCGCGACGCTGGCGAGCAGCACGACGACGATCGCCGCCCCGGCCAGCAGGACGGCGTTGCGGCCGGTGATCACCCGTACACGCTGATCTCGACGAGGTTGGCGTCCGGGTCGCGGAAGTACACGCTCGTCATGGAGCCCAGCGCGCCGGCGCGTGCGACCGGCCCGACCTCGATCTCGACGCCCGCCGCGCGCAGGTCCGCCACGACGTCCTCGATCGTCCCGTCGGCGACGAGGCAGATGTCCTCGCTGCCGAGCGTCGGGACGGCCGCCTTCAGGGGCGGGAGGTCGTTGACCTCCGGGTGGATGTTCAGCTTGGCGTCGCCGAAGTGCAGCGCGTGGCGGTCACCGGTCACGACGTGGCGCATGCCGAGCACGCGCACGTAGAACGCGATCGTCGCGTCCATGTCGGCGACGGTCAGCACGACGTGGTCGATCCGGCGCAGCTCCATGGCTAGGCGAGCTCCTTCCCGGCCAGCCGGGCGTGCGCGGCGACGCCGGCGACGTACTCGGCGAACGTCCCCGTCCCCAGCGACTGCGGCCCGTCGCACAGCGCGGTCTCGGGGTGGTCGTGGACCTCGACGATGATCCCGTCGGCCCCCACCGCGGCCGCCGCGCGGCTCAGCGGCTCGACGAGGCGGCGATCGCCCGCCGCGTGGCTGGGATCGACGATGACGGGCAGGTGGGTGTGCAGCTTCAGCCAGGGGATCGCGCCGAGGTCGAGCGTGAAGCGCGTCGCGGTCTCGAACGTGCGGATGCCGCGCTCGCAGAGCACGACCCGCTCCTCGCCCTCCTTGAGGATGTAGTCCGCCGCCTGCAGCAGCTCCTCGAGGCTGGACGACAGGCCGCGCTTGAGCAGCACCGGCTTGCCCAGGCGCCCGGCGACCTCCAGCAGCGCGTAGTTCTGCATGTTGCGCGCGCCGATCTGGACCACGTCGGCGTGCTCGGCGATCGCGTCGGCGTGCTGGGCGTCGAGCAGCTCGGTCACGACCGGCAGGCCCGTGATCTCGCGCGCGACGGAGAGGATCTCGAGCGCCTCGACGCCGAGGCCCTTGAAGGCGAACGGCGACGTGCGCGGCTTGAACGCGCCGCCGCGCAGCATCGACGCGCCCGCCTCGCGCACCACGCGCGCGACGGCAAGCGTCTGATCACGCGACTCGACGGTGCACGGGCCGGCGATGAGGCAGAACGTGTCGCCGCCGCCGACCCGGCGGCCCGCGAGCTCGAACGCGGTCGGCCCCTGGTGGAACAGCTCGGAGGACGCGAGCTTGTACGGCCGCGAGATCGGGACGACGCGATCCACGCCCGGCATGCCCTCCAGGCCGAGCTCGCGGACGCCCTCCGGATCGCCGATCGCGCCGATCGCGGTCGTCAGCTCACCGGGCATGACGACGACGTGCACGCCGGTCGTCTCGAGGCGCGCGCGGACGGCCTCGACCTCCGCCTCCCCGGCCCCCGGTGTCATGACGATCATCACCGCCGGGATGCTACGCCGGGTGCTGGCCACACCCCGGGCCGGGAGGTGACTCGGAGGCCCATGTCCCGCCGACGCGCGACCTTTCCTGACATGCGCCAGACGAGTCACAACCCGGTCCTCATGCCGGTCACGCGCTTCGACCGCGAGCGGCTCGCCGGCGCGTTCGAGCGGATGAGCCGCCAGTCCCGCTACCAGCGGTTCCTGCACCCGAAGCCGACGCTCAGCGACGCCGAGCTGACCTACTTCACGGACATCGACCACCGCACGCACGACGCGATCGCGGCGGTCGACCCCGTCGACGGATCGTTCGTCGGCGTCGCCCGCTACGCCGTGCTCGACGAGCGCGTCATGTCGGCCGACCTCGCCTTCTTCGTCGTCGACGAGTGGCAGGGCCGCGGCGTCGCCACGACGCTCATGCGGGCGCTGCTGCCGCGCGCCGAGGCCAACGGCATCAACAGCCTGATCGCCCTCACGCTGCACGACAACGCGCCGGCCCGCGCCCTGCTGCGCAACCTGGGCTTCCGCAAGGTCGGCTCCAGCCACGGCGTGGCCGAGCTGACCCTGTCGCTGCACAGCCCGATCGCGCTGGCGGCATAGCCATGCCGCTCGCGACCGAACCCGCGCCTCGTCGTCCGGCCCGTGTCGGCGCACGACGCGTCGCTCCTGGAGCACCTCGGCCCGCAGGCACGCACGCTGCGCTTCGACGGGCGCGTGACGCTCGCGGCCGTCGACCCCCGCGACGGGTCCTTCGCCGGCGTCGCGCAGTACGCGCCCGGCGGCGACGGCACGTCCGACGTCACGTTCGCGGTCGCCGACGAGTGGCAGCGCCGCGGCGTCGGCGCGATGCTCGCGCTCGCCCTGCTGCGGCGCGCGTCCGCCGACCGCCGCCGGCGGATCGTCGCGGCGTTCCGGCCGCGCCGCCGCCCGGCCTTCGCGTTCTAGAGGCCCGAGCTCGCGGACGCCGAGCTCGTCGGCGCCGAGGTGGTGCGCGAGCTCGTGGCGGACCGTGATCGTGACCTGCTCGCGCAGGAGGTCCGGGTCGTGGCCGAAGTCGCGGCGCAGCGTGTCGCGGAAGATGATGATCCGGTCCGGGACGTCGTCGCGGGCGACGCCGTCGCCGTGGTAGAGCCCGTAGGCCCGGTGCCTGCGCCCACCGTCGGAGATGACGACGGCGACGTTGCGCCCGAGCGCGCGCTGGAGCAGGTCGGGCAGCTCGTCGAGCGCCTCCCGCACGAGCTCCTCGAAGTCCTCGTCGTCGAGCGGGTCGAGGTCGGCGAACGACATCTCGTCGGGCTCCGCGGCGGTGCCGTCGCGGGCGAGGCGCTCCGCGCGCTCGACGACGCGCTCGAACTCCTCCTCGCTCTCGGGCTCCTGCCAGCCCGCCATCCGCACGCCGACGGCGCCCATCGCACCGCCGATCCCGAAGATGAGCAGCACGAGGAACGCGGCGCCCTGGATGAGCCGGATCGGCGTCGAGTCGCTGAACCCGGCCAGCGCCGCGATGACCGCGAGACCGGCAGACAGCGCGACGGCAGCCGACAGCAGGATGCGCTTGGTCACAGCGTCCTCGCGATCACGACGCGCTGGATCTCGTTGGTGCCCTCGTAGATCTGCGTGATCTTCGCGTCGCGCATCATCCGCTCCACCGGGTACTCGCTGACGTAGCCGTAGCCGCCCAGGACCTGGACCGCCTCGACCGTCACGGCCATCGCGGTGTCGCTCGCGAAGAGCTTCGCCATCGCCGAGAACTTGCCGAGGTCGCGCTCGCCGCGATCGGCCTTCGCGCAGGCCTTGTAGAGCAGCTCGCGCGCGGCGGCGGTGCGCGTCTCCATGTCGGCCAGCTTGAACTGGATCCCCTGGAACGACGAGATCGGCTGCCCGAACTGGCGGCGCTCCTTCGCGTAGGCGACGGCGTAGTCGGTCGCGCCCTGCGCGATGCCGAGCGCCTGCGCCGCGACGCCGAGCCGCGAGTGGTCGAGCGTCGACAGCGCGACGGACAGGCCCTTGCCCTCGGTGCCGATGAGGTTCTCGGCCGGGATGCGCACGTCGTCGAAGATCGGCTGGCCGGTCGGCGAGCCGCGGATGCCGAGCTTGTGCTCGAGCTTGCCGACGCTGAAGCCCGGCCGGTCGGACTCGACGACGAACGCGCTGAGCCGGCGCGACTCGGGGTCGGTGACGGCGAACACGACGTAGAAGTCGGCGATCCCGAGGTTCGAGATCCAGTTCTTCGTGCCGGTGACCACCCACTCGTCGCCGTCGCGGACGGCGCGGGTCGTCATGCCGGCGGGATCCGAGCCGGCCTCGGGCTCGGACAGCGCGAAGGCGGGCGCGATCTCCCCGGTCGCGCAGCGCGGCAGGAAGCGCTCCTGCAGCTCCGGCGAGCCGTGCAGCCGGATCGGCAGCGTGCCGAGGTCCTGCAGCATGAGGATGAGCGCCGTCGACGCGCACGCCTTCGCGATCTCCTCGATCGCGATGTTGAGCATGAGCGCGCCGGTCCCGGTGCCGCCGTGCTCCTCGGAGAACGGCAGCCCGAGCAGGTCGTGCTCGGCGAAGAGCTTGCGCAGGTCCCAGGGGTACTCGGCCTTCGCGTCGATCTCCGCCGCGCGGGGCGCGACGCGCTCCTGTGCGATCTGGCGGATCGCGTCGCGGAACTCGGTGAACTCCGGAGGAAGGTCGTACAGATCGACGGGCACGGTCGACGCCATGGCCGAAGCGTACCTATGCCGCGTGCCCTGCCGGACGGGCGGGTACGCCCCGCCCGCGTGACGATCATCGGCCTGCACCACTCGCACGAGCAGATCGCGCCCAGCGTGCTGCTCGAGGTCGCCCGCGCGGCGGAGGCCGCCGGGTTCGGGGGCGGCATGTCCTCCGACCACTTCTCGCCCTGGAGCGTGCGCCAGGGGGAGTCGGGCTTCGCCTGGTCGTGGCTCGCCGCCGCGATGGCGACGACCTCGCTGCCGTTCGGCGTCGTGAACGCGCCCGGCCAGCGCTACCACCCGGCGATCATCGCGCAGGCGGCGGCGACGATCTGCGAGATGTTCCCGCGGCGGTTGTGGATCGCGCTCGGCAGCGGCGAGGCCTCCAACGAGCACATCACGGGCGAGCGCTGGCCGGACAAGGCGACGCGCAACGCCCGGCTGCGCGAGTGCGTCGACGTCATGCGTGCGCTGTTCGCGGGCGAGGAGGTCACGCACCACGGGCTCGTGCACGTCGACCGCGCCCGGCTGTGGACGCTCCCCGCCGAGCCGCCGCCGCTCGTCGGCGCAGCGGTGAGCGAGCCGACCGCCCGCTGGCTGGCCGGCTGGTCGGACGGACTGGCGACGATCTTCCAGGCGCGCGAGACCATGGAGCGCGTCATCGGCGGCTGGCGCGACGCCGGAGGCGAGGGCCGGCTCGTCATCCAGGTGCACGTCAGCTGGGCGCCCACCGACGACGAGGCGCTCGCGATCGCCCACGACCAGTGGCGCACGAACGTCTTCAGCCCGCCGATCCCGTGGGACCTCGACAGCGTCGAGGCGTTCGACGAGGCGGCGCGTCACGTCCGACCCGAGGACATGCGCGGCTCGGTCCTCGTGACCAGCGATCTCGGGCAGCTCTCCGCCTGGCTGCACGAGCTGCTCGAGTTCGAGCCCGACGAGCTCTACGTCCACCACGTCGGCCGCGAGCAGGGGCCGTTCATCGAGGCGTTCTCCGAGCACGTCCTCCCGGGGCTCGCCGGGTGAGGAGCAAGGCGACCAGCGACGTCTGGTGGAAGAACGCGGTCCTCTACTGCCTGCCGGTGCAGTGCTTCCTCGACGCCGACGGCGACGGTCGCGGCGACCTGCAGGGCCTGACCGACCGGCTCGACTACCTCTCCGGCATCGGCGTCACGTGCCTGTGGCTCATGCCGTTCCATCCGTCCCCCGGTCGCGACGACGGCTACGACATCAGCGACTTCTACGGCGTCCATCCCGAGCTCGGCACCCACGGCGACTTCGCCGAGATGCTGCGCACGGCGCGCGACCGGGGCATCCGCGTGATCGCCGACCTCGTGATGAACCACACCTCCGACCAGCATCCGTGGTTCCAGGCCGCACGCGCCGACCGCGACTCGCCGTACCGCGACTTCTACGTCTGGGTGGACGAGAAGCCCGAGGAGAAGCCGGGGGACATCGTGTTCCCCGACCACGAGAGCTCGAACTGGGCGTGGGACGACGAGGCGGGCCAGTACTACCTGCACCGCTTCTACTCCTTCCAGCCCGATCTGAACATCGCGAACCCGCAGGTCCGCGACGAGATCGCCCAGGTCGTCGGCTTCTGGCTCGACCAGGGGCTCTCCGGATTCCGCGTCGATGCGGTGCCCTTCATGCTCGAGCCGATGGGCCTGCCGGAGGGCGCGCTGCAGGACCCGCACGAGCTCCTGCGCGACCTGCGCCGCTTCCTGTCGCGGCGCGCGGGCGAGGCGATCCTCATGGGTGAGGTCAATCTCGACCCCGAGCAGCAGCGCGAGTTCTTCGGCGACGAGGACGGCGACGAGCTGCACATGGTCCTGAGCTTCACGGTCAACCAGGCCCTGTTCCTCGCGCTCGCGCGCGAGCGGGCGGCACCGATCGCCGACGCCCTGCGCTCGCTCCCGGCGATCCCCGAGGACGCGCAGTGGGCCAACTTCGTGCGCAACCACGACGAGCTCACCCTGGACAAGCTCAGCGAGTCGGAGCGTGCCGAGGTCTTCGCCGCGTTCGGCCCCGAGGAGCACCATCAGCTCTACGGGCGCGGCCTGCGTCGCCGGCTGCCGACGATGCTCGGCGGCGACCCGGACCGCATCCGTCTCGCCTACAGCATCGCGTTCTCGCTGCCGGGCACGCCCGTCCTCTTCTACGGCGAGGAGGTCGGGATGGCCGAGAACCTGGACCTCGAAGGCCGCATGAGCGTGCGCACCCCGATGCAGTGGGCTCCGGAACGCCACGACGGCTTCACGACGGCCGACGAGCCGTTCCGGCCACTCGCCGAGGACCCGGGCGACATCAACGTCGCACAGCAGCGCCGCGACGCGCAGTCGCTCCTGAACTGGATCGAGCGGATGGTCCGGCGGCGCAAGGAATGTCCCGAGCTGGGCTGGGGCGCGTGCAGCCTGCTCGACACGGGCGAGCCCTCGGTCCTGGCCCACCGCAGCGACTGGGCCGGCTCGACGATCGTGGCCGCCCACAACCTCGCCGAGCACCCCGCCGCCTGCGAGCTCGTGCTCGACGACGCGGGCCCGGACGCGGTGCTCGTCGACCTGTTCGACCACGACGAGCGGGCGATCGGCGACGACGGCCGCGTCTCCCTGCAGCTCGGGCGCTACGGCGCCCGCTGGTACCGGCTGCGTCGCGCCGGCCAGCGCATCGCCCCTTAGACCACCGGGGCGACGCCTGCAGCCGTGTGTACGGTCGGGTCATGGCCTCGAGCGCGACGGGCGCCACCGAGCTCGAGACATTGCGGCGGCACGGCTTCGGCATCGCGTACCGGATGCTCGGCAGCGTCTCGGAGGCCGAGGACGTCGCGCAGGAGGCGCTCCTGCGCCTCGCGCGCCAGGAGGACCCGATCGACGAGCCGGCCGCGTGGATGACCACGGTGTCGACCCGCCTGTCGATCAACGTCCTCACGTCGGCGCGGGCCCGCCGCGAGTCGTATGTCGGGCCGTGGCTGCCCGAGCCGCTCCTCGGGGACCCGGTGCCCGGGCCGCACGCGCGCGCCGAGCTCGCGGAGTCGCTCTCGTTCGCCCTGCTGGTGCTCATGGAGCGGCTCACCCCCGTCGAGCGAGCGGCCTACCTGCTGCGCGACGCCTTCGGGTACGAGTACGCGGACATCGCCGCGATCATCGAGCGGACCGAGGCGAACTCGCGGCAGCTCGTGACGCGGGCACGCAAGCACCTCGAGGCGGGCCGGCCGCGGTTCGACCCCGACGAAGCCGCGCGCGACGCCTTGCTGGAGCGGTTCCTCGCGGCCGCCGAGGAGGGCGACCTCGAGGCCCTCGAGGAGCTGCTCGCCAAGGACGCGGTCCTCTACGCCGACCACGGCGGCAAGGCGATGGCCCCCCCGGACCCGATCTTCGGCGCCGCGGACATCGCGCACTTCATGGCGGCGGTGGCCGGGGCGCGGTTGGCCTCCGGCGACGTCGAGGCGACGGCCGTGCGCGTCAACGGCCAACCCGGCCGCGTGGTGCGAGGGCCGGCCGACCAGGCGCCCGGTGCCGGCATCGAGGTGTGGAGCGTGCTCACGGTGGACGTCGTCGACGGCCGGATCCAGGCGGTGCGCATCGTGCGCAACCCGGACAAGCTCGGTCACGTCTGAGCTGTCACAGGGCGGCGGGCTGCGCTGTCAGACCTGCGACCACCCGACCACGTCCCAGGAGGACCCATGTCCACCGTCGCAATCCAGCCGTTCGCCGGCGTCTACCGCGCCCAGCCGGCGCCTTCGACCTTCGCCTTCGCGGTCCGCCACTCCGGCGTCTTCTGGTTCCGAGGCTCGCTGTCCGACGTCGAGGCGACGCTGCTCGCAGACGGCGACACCCTCGTCCTGGAGGGCTCCGCGGGCGTCGAGTCCATCTCGGTGACCGAGCCGGCCGCGATGCGGGCGAGCGTCCTCGGACCGGCCTTCTTCGACGCCGAGCGGCATCCCCGGATCGCGTTCCGCTCGACGGAGGTCCGCCTCCTCGAGGACGGCCGGGCGGAGGTCGACGGCGAGCTCACGATCAGGGGCATCACGCGCCCGATCGCCGCCGGCGGTCACTACGCCCCGCCGCGTACCGCGGGCTTCGGCGAGGTCGCCGGGCTGCAGCTGTACGCGAACTTCGACCGCCGCGAGTTCGGCTTCGACTGGCAGATGGAGCTGCCGGGCGGCGGCAACGCGGTCGGCTGGGACGTCGAGGTGAACATCGACCTGCTGCTCATGCCGGAGGTCACCGCCCCTTCGGCGTGAGCAGCCCGCGGTCGAACCCGACGGCCACCGCGGCGGCGCGGTCGTTCACGCCGAGCTTCGCGTAGATGTGGAGCAGGTGCGTCTTCACCGTCGCCTCGCTGATGAACAGGCGCTTCGCCGCCTCCCGGTTCGTCGTGCCGCGCGCGACGAGCTCGAGGATCTCCAGCTCCCGTGGGCTGAGGTCGTCGGGCTCGTCGTTCGACGGCCGGCGGACCCGGCCCAGGACGCGGCTGGCGACCGACGGCGAGAGGACCGACTCCCCCCGCGCCGCCGCGCGCACGGCCCGCAGGAGCTCGGTGCGGGGCGCGTCCTTGAGCAGGTAGCCCGTCGCGCCGGCCTGGATCGCGGGCAGGACGTCCGCGTCGGTGTCGTAGGTCGTGAGCACGAGGACGCGGGCGGCGAGCCCCCGGCGGGCGATCTCGGCGATCGCGCCGAGGCCGTCGGTGCCCGGCATCCGCAGGTCCATGAGCACGACGTCGGGGCCGAGGCGCTCCGCGAGGTCGACCGCCTGCGCGCCGTCGGCCGCCTGGCCGAGGACCTCGAAGCCGGGGTCGCTCTCGAAGATGCCGCTCAGCCCGTCGCGCACGACGGGGTGGTCGTCGGCGATGAGCAGCCGGATCGGTCCGTCGCTCACGCCGGCACGCTCACGGAGATCGCGGTGCCGCCGCCCGGCTCGGACTCGATGGCCAGCGTGCCGTGGATCAGGCCGACGCGCTGGCGCATGCCGAGCAGCCCGAACCCGCCGTCGTCGTGGCCCTCGGAGTAGCCGTTGACGTGGAACCCGATGCCGTCGTCGCGCACGTCGAGCGTGACGACGTCGTCCATGTAGGAGAGCGTGAGCCCGACCCGCTCGGCGGCGGCGTGCTTGGCCACGTTCGCGAGCGCCTCCTGCGCCGCCCGCAGCAGCGTGACCTCGACGTCCGGGGGCAGCGAGCGCGTCTCCCCCGTCGTCGTGACGTCGGCGCGGACGCCCTGCAGCTCGCTCCAGCGCCGCGCCTCGGCCGCGAGCGCGTCGGCGAGCCGCGCGTCCTCCAGCGGCTCGGGGCGCATCGCGTGCACCGACCGCCGGGCCGCGGTGAGGCTCTCGCGCGCGAGGTCGCGGGCCGCGTCGACGTGCCTGCGCCAGTCCCCGTCGTCGCGCGCCTGCTCGGCCGCCTCGAGCTGCGTGATGATCCCGGCGAGGCCCTGCGCGAGCGTGTCGTGCAGCTCGCGGGCCATCCGCTGACGCTCGTCGACCACGCCGTCCTCGCGCGCACGCGCGACGAGCTGCTCCTGCAGCGCCTCGTTCTCGCGCAGCGTCGCCTCGAGCTCCTCCACGAGCTGCGCGCGCCGCTGGTGGCCCTGCTCGCCGACGTAGGCGAAGAACATGATCGCGCTGGCCACTCCGACGTTCACGATGATGATGAGCGCGTAGATGACGATCGAGCCGGCGCTGCCGTCCGGCAGGCCGCCGTTCTGCGACGTGGCCGTGACGACCGCGACCGCGGCCACGCCCACCGGCCACACGCGCTCGGGCAGCAGCACGACCGAGAAGTAGCCGGTGAACGTGAAGAACCCGTACCAGGGGGCGATGATCACGAGCGCCGCCATGAGCGGGATCAGGCCGGCGAAGTAGACGACCATGAGCCGCGGGCGCTCGCGCCAGTCGCGGTGCAGCACCGTCCACCACAGCATCCACGCCGCCGTCGCCACGGAGAGGGCGGTCAGGACCCAGAGCGGTCCGTTCGTGTCGGCCTCGCCGATCAGGAAGGAGACGGCGAGGCAGATCGCCAGCAGGACGAAGGGCAACGTGCCGAGGACACCCGCCTCCCGTTGCTCCCACGCTCGAACCGCGATCCGGTCATGCTCGGCGTCACTCCCAGCGGAAGAGCCTAGTCGCCAGCAGCGAGCCCGCGACCGCGTAGGCGAGCAGCACGAGCAGGTGCTTCGCCTCCGGGAAGCTGCCCGCCATCGCGTCCTGCAGCGCCGCCACGGCGGCGCCCACCGGGGTCCAGTCGCTGACCGCGCGCAGCGTGTCGCCCATCGCCGCGCGGGGGATCCACAGGCCGGCGAAGAACATGAGCGGGAACCACGTCAGCGTGCCGATGACGTTCGCCGTCCGCGCGGTCGGCGCGACGGAGGCGATGCACAGCCCGAAGGCGAAGACGGCCGCACCGGTCAGCAGGAACGCGAGCGCGAAGCCCAGCCCCTGACCGGGCAGGGAGACGTCGAAGGCGAGGTCCGCCACGACGAGGACGATGATCACGGCGCCGACGGCCACGACGGTGTTCACGCCGATCTGCGCGGCCAGCAGCCGCCACGGCTGCACGGGGGTCGTGCGCAGGCGCTTGAGGACGCCGCGCTCCCGGTAGGTCGCCATCGCCGTGGGCAGCACGCTGATCCCGAGCATCGACAGGTTGAAGGCGACGAGGATCGGCACGTACGTCGCGATGAGGCTGATCCCGCCGAGGTCGGAGTCCGGGCCGCTCGACGCGAGCCCCATGACGACGAGCAGGGCGAGCGGGAACGCGAAGCCGAACACGAGCACGAGCGGCTCGCGGCGCAGCAGGCGCCATTCGGTCGCGGCGAGACGGGCGGTGGCGGTCATGCTGCCTCCTCGACGGTCACGGGGACGCGGCCCGTCAGGGCGACGAACGCGTCCTCCAGGGTGGCCTGCTCCACGCGCAGGCGCTCGGGGAAGATGCCCTCGCGGGCGAGCGCCGCGGTGACCGCGGCGAGGGCGTCCGCGCTGCCGGCGACGACGACCTCGTCGCCCTCGCGGCGGACGTCGGTGACCTGCGGAAGGTCCGCGAGGAGCCGGTCGTCCACGTCGGGCCGCGGCACGAAGCGCAGCACCTGACCCGCCTGCACCGCGGAGACGAGCTCGCCCGGCGTGCCGAGCGCGACGACGCGGCCGGTGTCGACGACCGCGACGCGGTCGCAGAGGCGCTCGGCCTCCTCCATGGAGTGCGTGACGAGCATGATCGTGACGCCGCGCTCGCGGACGCGCTCGATCAGGGCCCAGGTGTCGCGCCGCGCGGCGGGGTCCAGCCCCGTCGTCAGCTCGTCGAGCACCGCGACCCGCGGGTTGCCGACGAGCGACAGCGCGATCGAGAGCTTCTGGCGCTGGCCGCCGGAGAGCTTGGCGAACGGGCGGTCCTCCAGCCCGTCGAGCCCCAGCGCGGCCGTGAGCTCGCGCGTGTCGGCCGGCGCGCGGTAGAAGGACGCGAACAGGTCGAGGGCCTCGCCGACGCGCAGCCGGTCGGGCAGCTCGGCCTCCTGGAGCTGCGCGCCGAGGAGCTCGCGCAGCGCCGCGGGGTCCGTCGCGGGGTCGTGCCCGAGGACGCGGACGGTCCCGCCGTCACGCTCCCGGAGCCCCTCGACGCACTCGACGGTGGTGGTCTTGCCGGCGCCGTTGGGGCCGAGGATCCCGAAGATCTCGCCCTCCTCGACGGCGAACGACACGTCCTGGACGGCCACGTGCTCTCCGTAGCGCTTGTGCAGGTTGTCGACCTCGATGACGCTCATGGGTGGAGCGTGCTCCCCGCGCCCCGTTCGCACATCGCCCAGCCGGTCAGACCTGAGCATCCACCAGATGGTTGACCCATCGGTAGTGTCGGCCTGCCGTGACGATCGCCTCCCAGGACAAGGACCTCCTCTGGTTCCTCGCCGAGGGGACCGCAGGAACGGTCGGCGAGGAGTTCTTCCAGCGTCTCGTCGAGCACACCGCGCTGGCGTTCCGCGCCGACGTCGCGTTCGTCGCCGAGATCGTCCCCGAGGACCGCGACTACGCGCGGTTCCTCGCCTGCTGGGAGGGCGGCCGGCTCACCGAGTCGATGGAGTACTGCCTCGAGGGCACGCCGTGCGCCGAGGTCGCGAACGGCGATCTGGTCTCGTACCCGGTCGGCGTGCGCGAGCGCTTCCCGGCGGACGAGATGGTCATCCAGATGGGCCTGGACGGCTACCTCGCGGTGCCGCTGCGGGGCTTCGACGGCGGGCACCTCGGCCACCTCGGCGTGCTGTCCAGGACGCCGCTGTACCCCGACGAGGAGAAGCTCGCCGCGCTGCGGATCTTCGCCGCGCGCGCCGCGGCCGAGCTCGAGGGGCGTCGCCACGAGGCCCGGTTGCGGTCGCTCATCGACGAGCAGGCCGCGCTTCGGCGGGTCGCCACGCTCGTCGCGGCCGAGGCGCCGCAGCAGGAGGTCCTCGACGCCGTCGTGCACGAGGTCGCCGAGCTCCTGCGGACCGACACGTCGGGCCTGCTGCGCCTCGACGGCGACCAGGTCACGATCGTGTCCGGCAAGTCCTCCGACGACGCGGCGCCGGTGCCCGTGGGGCTCACGGCGCACATCGACCGCTTCTCCGCCACGAAGGACGCGCTGCTCGGTGGGCGGCCGGCGCGGTCCGACGCGACGCGCCTCGGCTCCGAGGAGCGGACCCCGGAGCTGCGCGGGCTCGGCCTGCAGTCGGCCGTCGCGGCGCCGATCACGGTCTCCGGGCGCGTGTGGGGCGCGATCGCGATCGCCCGCCGCAGCCAGGAGCCGCTGCCGCCGACGACGGAGACGCGCCTCGGCGACTTCGCGGAGCTCGCCGCGCAGGCGATCTCCAACGCCGACGCGCGCGAGCAGCTCGCCGCCTCGCGCGCCCGCATCGTGCAGGCCGGCGACCAGGAGCGTCGCCGGATCGAGCGCAACCTCCACGACGGCGCCCAGCAGCGGCTCGTGGCGCTGGCGCTCTCGCTGCGCATGGCGCAGACGGCGCTCGCCGAGGACCCGCGCGCCGCGGACCTGCTCGCCCAGGCGTCGGGCGAGCTGCAGCTCACGCTCGAGGAGCTGCGCGAGCTCGCGCGCGGCATCCACCCCGCCGTGCTGAGCGACCGCGGCCTGGCCGCCGCGCTCGAGGCGCTGGCCGGGCGGTGCGCCGTGCCCGTCGACCTGGAGCTCCCGCAGGAGCGCCTGCCCGAGCAGGTCGAGGCGACCTCCTACTACCTCGTCGCCGAGTCCCTGACGAACATCGCCAAGTACGCCGAGGCGAGCGAGGCGAGCGTCATCGTGCGCCGCGAGGGCGACCGTCTGCTGGTCGAGGTCCGCGACGACGGCGTGGGCGGCGCCGACATCGAGCGCGGGACGGGCCTGCGCGGTCTCGCCGACCGCGTCGAGGCCCTCCACGGGACGCTGCGGATCGAGAGCCCGGCCGGGGCCGGAACGCTCGTCGCCGCGGTCATCCCTCTGTGAGCACGTCGAGCTCGCGCAGGAGCGCGAAGAACCCGCGCGCATAGGGGGACGACGACGTGCGCTCGATCAGCTGGGGCCAGTCGATCTTCTCGCGCAGCGCGCGGGCGATCTCCACGACGGGCGCGTAGTCGAGCCGCTGCTCGCTGAGCACGAGCAGCTTGCTCGCCAGGACGTCCTCGACGGACATGACCGGCATCCGGATCGCGAGCACCGACAGCTCCTCGGCACCGTCGATGAGCTCGCGCGTCACCGGAGGCATCCCGGTCGGGGCGAAGATGACGTCGATCATGACGTCGCCGTCGTAGGCCTTGTACAGCCACTCCTCGGGCGGCCGCTCGGTGCGCATCCCGGCGTGCTCGAGAGCCTCCAGGGCGGCCTCCGCCTCGTCCGGCGGCACGATCAGATCGACGTCGTTCTGCGAGCGCGGCCCGCCACGGGCCCAACACGCGACGCTGCCTCCGAGCATGAAGGCCACGCCGCTGTCGCGCAGCGTCGACGTCGCCCGGCGCAGCGTCTGCCCGATCGCCTCGTGGGTCTGTGCCTGCTCCCCCACGCTCAGTGCACCGGCGGAACGGCACGGTCGATGCCGGCGAGCTCGAAGATCCAGAAGTCGCGCTGCATCACCGGCACCGAGACGTTGTGGACCGCGACTGCGCCGAGCGAGCCCGCGAAGCGCCCGGCGTGCGCGTGCCCGTGGAGCACGAGCTGTGGCTGGTGCTCGATGAGCGGGCCGGCGAGCCGATCGGTCCCGAGCATGCTCCAGATCTCCGGCGGCTCGCCCTCCAGCGTCTCGGCGATCGGCGCGTAGTGCAGGAGCACGACCCGGACCGGGCAGTGCGCGATCTCGCGCAACCCCTCGTCCAGCGCGGCGACGTCCTCCGCCGTGTCGGCGAAGAGCGCTCGCAGCTGCGGTTCGCCGAAGTCCGGGAGGCGGTGGCCGTCGAACCCGCCGACGAACCCCTTGAGGCCGACGATCCCGACCTCCACGCCGCCCAGCCGACAGACGACGTGCTCGCGCTCGAGGACGGTCACCCCCGCGTCCTGCAGGACAGCGGTGACCTCGGCGGCGCGATCGGCGTGCCAGTCGTGGTTGCCGAGCACCGCGAAGATCGGGAATGGCCGGCCGCGGCAGGCGTCGGCCAGGATCGCCGCCTGCTCGGGCTCGCCGTGGGTCGTGAGGTCTCCGGCCAGCAGCAGCACGTCCGCATGTCCGTCGAGGCCCGCGATCGCGTCGGCGACGTGCTCGCGGTTGCCGTCGTGACAGTGCAGGTCGCCGGCGGCCGCCACACGGACGGCGGGGGCTGACTCACGCGCGGCGTTCGGCCCGGCCAAGGCGACGTCGATGCTGCGATCGACGTCGCGGTCGGGCTGGGAGGAGCTCATGCCGGCGCGGCTACCCGCCCCGGCGCGTCGGTCAACCGGCCACGTGGCGCCGCACATCGGCGGCGACCACGGCGCTCGCACGGGCGAGCACGGGGTTCGCGTCGGCCTTGCGCGCCTTGCGGGGCCGCTTGCCCTTGCTGACGATGAGGCGGACCGTGCCGCGTGCGTCGCGGCCCGCGGCGATCGACGTCCCGACGACGCGGCCGCGCTTGACGGAGGCCGAGTACGCGCGCTGCACGACCGTCCCGACGCTGCAGCCGCGGGAGCGCACGCGCGCCCGGGCCCGCTGGACCGTCATGCCCTTCGTGCGCGGCACGGTGCACGCGGCGGCGGCCGGCGCCTGGGCGGTGTAGAGGTCCGTGCGCTTCGTGACCGGGGCGGCGGCCGACCAGGTCACCGGCAGCGAGATCGCGCCGGCGTCGGGGGCGAGGTCGAGGAGGACGTCGTCCTCGGTGACGCGCAGCGAGCCGAGCATGAGGTTCGTCGTCGCGCCGGAGGGGATGGCCAGCGCGTCGACGCTCGCCGAGAAGCCGCCGTTGCCGACGCTCGTCCCGGCCGGCGTCGTGTCGTCGAACACGAACATCTCGCCGTCCCAGACGCCGCGCAGCGGCGGGGAGACGGTCGTGCCGAGCCCCACCGTCACGATCGCGGCGTCGGCGCCGCCGACCTCGGCGGCTCCGGTGGCGGGGTTGCCGTCGGTGTCGATGTACACGAAGACGCCGTCCCCGTCGGCGAGCGGGGTCGCGATCCCGGGATCGACGACGTAGTGGCAGGTCGCGTCGACCGACACCTTGACCGTCGTGATCTCGGGCGCGAGGCCGAGCTCGCCGTCGACGGGGTCGGTGTAGGCGGCAGCCGACGGCGTGGAGCTCGTGCACGCCGCGTTCGCGCTGGCCGTGGCGGTGAACATGGCGGCGACGGCGACGACCGCGAGCAGGCTGATCCGGGACATGCCTCGAAGCTACGGACGCGATCCGGGCGCCACCAGCGGTGTTCTGGCAGCGAGGCGGTGCGAGAACTCGCACCCCGATTAGAGTCCGCGCCGATGGAGGAGGTCGTCGCCTACGAGCGCGACGGGCACGTCGGGCTCATCACCCTGAACCGGCCCGATCGCCTGAACGCCATCGACGCCGCGGTGAACCGCGGGCTCGTCGACGCGGTCCGGCGCCTGGACGCCGACCCCGGCGCGCGCGTCGGCGTGCTGCGTGGCGAGGGACGCGCGTTCTGCGCGGGCGCGGATCTCGCGACGGTCGCCGAGGGTGAGGGCGAGCGGCTCGGCGACGCGGAGGACTCGTTCGCCGGCTTCGTGAGCATGGCCCGGGCCAAGCCGATCGTCGCGTCCGTCCACGGCTACGCGCTCGCCGGAGGGCTGGAGCTCGCGCTCGCGTGCGACGTCGTCGTCGCGGCGGCCGGGACGCAGTTCGGCCTGCCGGAGGTCACGCGCGGGCTGGTCGCGGCAGCGGGCGGCGCCATCCGCCTCCCCAGGCTCGTGCCGGAGAAGCGGGCACTGGAGATCATCCTCACCGGCCGGCGCTTCGACGCTGCGGAGGCCCTCGCGCTCGGGCTCGTCAGCCGCGTCGTCGCCGAGGACGAGCTGGCCACGGCGACGCGCGAGCTCGCGGACGCCATCGCGGCGAACGCGCCCGCCGCGGTCCGCGAGAGCCTCGCGCTCGTGCGCGGGACGCGTGGGATGACCGAGGCGGACGCCTGGGAGCACAGCGCCGCGGCCTGGCGCGCCGTGCTCGCGACCGCGGACGCACGCGAGGGCGCGCAGGCGTTCCTCGAGCGCCGCGAACCGCGCTGGAGTGGCGGGTGACGGTCGGCGACGTCCTGCGCCGCGCCGCCGAGCGCGTTCCCGATCGCCTCGGGCTCGTCGACGCGAACACGCCCGACGGGCCGCGCTGGACGTTCGCGGAGCTGCTCGCCGAGTGCGAGCTCGTCGCCCGCGGGCTGCTGTCGCGCTTCGAGCCGGGCGAGCGCGTGGCCGCCTGCATCCCGAACCGGCCCGAGCTCGTGCTCCTGCAGTTCGGCACCGCGCTCGCCGGCCTGACGCTCGTCCCGGTCAACCCGCTCCTGCGGCGCGGCGAGCTGGGCTTCGTCCTGCGCCAGTCGGGCGCCGCCGGGATCCTCGTCGCCGACGAGCACCGCGGGCACCGCCTGGCGGAGTCGGTGGCGGCGCTGGCGCCCGAGCTGCCGCTGCTGCGCGAGACGATCGTCCCCGGCGACGGGTGGGCGGCGCTGCGGGACGGCGCGACCGACACCGCGCTGCCCGCCGTCGACCCGGACGCACTCGGCCAGGTCCAGTACACGTCGGGCACGACGGGGCACCCGAAGGGCGTGCTCATCACCCACCGCGCGATGGTGCTGACCGCGGAGGCGTTCGCCGAGCGCGAGGGGATCTCCGACGGCGCGGCGTGGATCAACCCGATGCCGCTCTTCCACACCGCCGGCAACGTGCTGGGGACGCTCGGCGCCGCCTGGGCGTGCGCGCCGCACGTCGTGCTCGCGTTCACCGCGGAGCGCACGCTCGCCGCGATGGCCGAGCACCGCCCCGGGATGGTCTCCGCGGCGCCGACCCTCCTGCACGCGATGCTCGAGCACCCGGGCTTCGCGGACGTCGACACGGAGGCGGTCGAGGTCGTCATGACCGGCGGATCGACCGTCGAGCCGTCGTTCGTGCGCCGCGTCGAGGCGGGCTTCGGCGCGAAGCTCAGCATCACGTTCGGCATGACCGAGACGTGCGGCGCGGCGATGGTGACGTCCCCCGGCGACACGCAGGCGGACCGGGAGACGACGGTCGGGCGGCCGCTGCCGCACACCGAGGTGCGGATCGCCGAGACCGGCGAGCTGTGCCTGCGCGGCCCGCGCGTGACACGGGGCTACAACGACCTGCCGGAGGAGACCGCCCGCGCCATCGACGCCGAGGGCTGGCTGCACACCGGCGATCTCGCGTCGGTGGACGAGCGCGGCTACGTCCGCGTCGAGGGACGCCTGAAGGACATGATCAAGCGCGGCGGCGAGAACATCGCACCGGCGGAGGTCGAGGCCTGCCTGGCCGAGCACCCGGCCGTCGCCGAGGCCGCCGTCGTCGGGCTGCCCGACCCGCGCTGGGGCGAGGTCGTCGTCGCGTACGTGCGGCCGAGCGCGGCGGCCCCCGACGTCGACGAGCTCGTCGCCCACTGCCGCGAGCACCTCGCGTCGTTCAAGCTGCCCCGCCGCTGGGCGTTCGTCGAGGCGATGCCGCTGACGGCGTCGGGCAAGATCCGGCGCACCGAGCTGCGCGAGCGGGCGGCGGCGGACCCCGACGCGCTCATCAGCGCGTCTTGACCGAGCGCGCGCGGCTCGACGCGGCGACGGCGGACCTCGACCCGCCGCTCGCGCTGCTGGACCTCGACGCGTTCGACGCCAACGCCGCGGACATGGAGCGCCGCGCGGGCGGCACGCCGATCCGGCTGGCGACGAAGTCGGTGCGCTGCGTCGACCTCACCCGCCGCGCGCTCGCGCGGCCCGGGTTCGCGGGGGTCCTCGCCTTCACCCTGCCCGAGGCGCTGTGGCTGCACGGCCTGGGCGTGAGCGACGACCTCCTCGTCGCCTACCCCACCGTCGACCGCGGCGCCCTGGCCCGGCTCGCCGCCGACGCGGCCGCCGCGGCCGCGATCACGCTCGTCGTCGACGATGCGGCGCAGCTGGACCTGCTCCCCGGCGGCGCGCCGATCCGGGTCTGCCTGGAGCTCGACGCGAGCTGGCGCCCGCACCCGCGGGTGCACGTCGGCGCGCGCCGCTCGCCGGTCCACACGGCCCGCCAGGCGGCCGCCCTCGCCTCGGCGATCGCGGCGCGGCCGGGCGTCGAGCTCGTCGGCGTCATGGCCTACGAGGCGCAGGTCGCGGGGGTGGGCGACCGCCCGCCCGGCAACCCGCTGCGCGGCGCCGCCGTCGCCGCGATGCAGCGCGCGTCGCTGGGCGAGCTCGCCGAGCGCCGCGCCGAGGCCGTCGCCGCCGTGTCCGAGATCGCACCGCTGCGGTTCGTGAACGCGGGCGGGACGGGCTCGCTCGAGCGGGTCGGCGCCGATCCCGACGTCACCGAGCTCTCCGCTGGGTCCGGCCTGCTCGGCCCCACGCTGTTCGACGGCTACCGCGGCTTCCGCCCGCGGCCCGCCGCCCTCTTCGCCCTGCCCGTGGTGCGGCGCCCGGGGCCGCCCGACGTCGTCACGGTCCTCGGCGGCGGCTACGTCGCGTCCGGCCCGCCCGGCCGCGACCGCCTGCCGGCCGTGCACGAGCCCGCCGGGCTGCGGCTCCTGCGCGCCGAGGGCGCGGGCGAGGTGCAGACGCCGCTGCGCGGCCCGGCGGCGCGCGGACTGCGCATCGGGGACCGCGTCTGGCTGCGCCACGCGAAGGCCGGGGAGCTGTGCGAGCGCTTCGACCGACTGCACCTGCTCGCCGGGGATAGTCTCGTCGGCATCGCGGCGACCTATCGCGGCCAGGGACAGACGTTCCTCTGAGCGGGTAGGCCAACACGCACCGCGTGCACGAAAGGAGCTTCGAGATGGCGAAGACCGCGATCCTCGCGACCGCGCGTACCCCGTTCGGCAAGATGGGCGGGGCATTCAAGTCAGTCGACGCCACCGAGCTCGGGGGAACCGCGATCCGCGGAGCGCTGGAGCGGGCCGAGGTGGCACCCGAGCAGGTGCAGGGCGTCGTGATGGGTCAGGTGCTGCAGGCCGGGCAGGGGCAGGTGCCCTCCCGCCAGGCGCAGATCAAGGGCGGCATCCCGAAGGAGGTCCCGTCGGAGACCGTCAACAAGGTCTGCGCGTCCGGCATCCGCGCCGTCGGGATCATCGACCAGGCGATCCGCGCCGGTGACCTCGAGGTCGGCGTCGCCGGCGGCATGGAGTCCATGTCCAGCGCGCCCTACCTGCTGCCCGGCGCGCGCTTCGGCTTCCGCATGGGCGACGTCAAGTCGCTCGACGCGATGATGCACGACGGCCTGACGAACCCGTTCACCGGCAAGGGCATGGGTGCCGAGGCCGACGCGGTCGCCGCGGAGTTCGAGATGACCCGCGCCGACATGGACGCCTTCGCGCTGCGCAGCCACCGCCTCGCGATCCAGGCGACCGACGAGGGCCGCCTGCCGGAGGAGATCGTCCCGGTGACCGTGAAGTCCCGCAAGAGCGAGGACGTGGTCGAGATCGACGAGGCGCCGCGTCGTGACGCGACGCTGGAGAAGCTCGCGTCGCTCAAGGGCGCCTTCAACCCGGACGGGACCCACACCGCGGGCAACAGCCCGGGCGTCAACGACGGCGCCGGCGCGCTCGTGCTCTCCTCCGACGAGTGGGCGAAGGCCAACGGCCGCGCGGTGCTCGCCACGATCCTCGGCCAGGCCGCGGTCGCCGACGACTACGCGTACCTCGCCCGCACCCCGGCCAACGCGGCGAAGCTCGCGCTCGACCGGCTCGGCATCGACCCCGCGGACATCGACCTGTGGGAGATCAACGAGGCGTTCGCGTCCGTCGCGCTGAACTCGATGCGGATGCTCGGCGTGACCGAGGACAAGGTCAACGTCAACGGCGGGGCGATCGCGCTCGGCCACCCGATCGGCGCCAGCGGCGCGCGGATCCTCGCGAGCCTCGTGCACGAGCTGCGCAGGCGCGGCGGCGGGGTCGGCGTGGCGGCGATCTGCTCGGGCGGCGGGCAGGGCGACGCGGTCGTGGTGGAGGTCAACGGGTCGTAGCGAGTCCTGGCAGGGGTGCGGGTGTCCACACCTCCCTTCGCCGGGAGGCCGTAGCGAACGGTGAACCTGGGGGGGCGAGTATGCGTACTACAGAACACACCCCCTCCGGTTCCCCCAAGACCGCAGACCCCGCCTCCAGACCGACCACTCCTCCCCGCCGGTCGCAGGTTGGGTACAGGGCCGTCACGCGTTCCCCCGCGTGGCGGCCCTCTCCTCTTTCTGGGGCCGTTACATCTCCATGCCGCCGTTGACCGCCCAGACCTGGCCGGTGATGTAGGAGGAGTCGTCGTCGCAGAGGAAGTGCACGACGCGCGCGATCTCGTCCGGCTCCCCGAGGCGGCCGAGGGGGATCTTGGCCCGGATGCCGTCGAGGACCTTCTCCGGGACCGTCGCCACCATGTCCGTGTTGACGAAGCCGGGCGAGACGGTGTTGACCGTGAGGCCGGGGCCGCCCTCGAGCTTGCCCGCCTTCTTCAGCGCGTGGGCGGCCTCGCGGGCGAGGGTCATCGTGAGACCGAACATGCCGGACTTCGACGACGCGTAGTTCGCCTGGCCGATGTTGCCCTGCTGGCCGATGATCGAGGAGATGTTCACGATCCGGCCGCTGCCGCGGTCGACCATGTGCTGCAGGGCCGGCTTGGCCATGTAGAAGGCGCCGGACAGGTTCACGCGGATGACCTTGTCCCAGTCCTCGAAGCTCATCTTCAGGACCGGCTTGTCGCTCGTGATGCCCGCGTTGTTGATGAGGATGTCGAGGCGGCCGTGCTTCTCGATGACCTCCTGCACCACGCGCTCGCAGTCCTCCGGGTTGCCGACGTTGCCGCGGTGGACGGTGCCCTGCCGGTCGTCGGACACGTCGATGTCCTTGATGAAGCGCGCGGCGGCCTCGTCGTCGCGGGTGTAGCCGGCCGCGACGATCGCTCCGGCCTGCCCCAGGCTGCGCGAGATCGCGGCGCCGATGCCGCGCGTGCCGCCGGTGACGAGCGCGACCCGGCCTTCGAGCGCGCGAGGACCGGTGCCTGCTGCCTGTGGAGCTGCGTGGGCGGTGGTCATGCTTCCCCTCTTCTCTCCCCTCCCCAGGGGAGTTCGCTTCAAGAATCCGAGCGCTCGGCCAGCCAGCCGGCGATCTCGGGCCAGATGTCGGTTCGAGCCCTCGACCCTGCCATGAGGCCGATGTGGCCGCCAGGGCGGTCGAGGTGCTCCACGTCCGCGCTCGACACGAGGTCGAGCAGCGGCAAGGTCCCGTGCCGGGGCGCGATGTGGTCCGCGCCCGCGGTCACGACGAGCAGGTTCTGCTCGATGTTGCGCAGGTCGACCCGCTCGCCGCGCAGGCGCATGGTGCCCGCGACGAGCTGGTTGCGCTGGTACATCGCCTCGATCCACTCGCGGTACGCGCGGCCGGCGAAGGGCGGGTTGTTCGCCACCCACTTCGCCATCGTCTGGTAGGCCTCGCGCCGCGCCGTCCCCTCCAGGACCTGGGTCCAGAGGGTCCGGTACGTCGTCCAGAAGTTCGTGACCGGCTTCATCATCTTGTTCATGACGTCGACGCCCGCGCCGGGGACGACCCCGAGCGTGTCGGCGACGTAGCCGGCGTCGAAGTCCGGTCGCCCGACCCACTTGGCGTACAGCGAGCCGCTCGTGTCGACCGGCGTCGTGAGCAGGACGAGGTTGCGTGCCGGGCTGGCCGGGTCGATCGCGGCGTGCATCGCCGCGAGCGCACCCCCGATGCACCAGCCGACGAGGCTCAGCTCGTCCTGGTCGCTCTCGCGCAGGACCTCGCGCATCGCCCAGGGCAGGGCGTCGCAGACGTAGGAGTCCAGACCGACGTCGCGGTCCTCGTCGCCGGGCGCGCCCCAGTCGACGAGGAAGACGTCGTAGCCCTCGTCGAGGAGGTACTCCACGAACGAGTTGCCAGGGCGCAGGTCGAAGATGTCGGGCCGGTTGATGAGCGCGAAGACCAGCAGGACCGGCACGGGCTTCGTGCGCAGGTTCGACCGGTAGCGGTAGAGCGTCGTCGTGCGGTGCGTCCAGACGACGTCCTTGGGCGACGCGCCGATCGTCGCGTCCTGCGTCGTGAGCAGGATGTTCGCGAAGTCGATCGCGGCGACCGGTGCGCGCGCGATCTGAGCCAGCGTCGGCGCCATCCTGGTCAGGCGCTCGTCTTGCGGCGCCGGCCGGACGTGGTGCCGCCGTTGGTGCCGGTGGGCTGGGCCGGAGGCTGCAGGGCCTCGAGCCGCTCGCTGAGCCGCTCGACCTCCTGCAGGACCAGCTCCAGCTTGTCCTCGGTCCGTGCGATCTGGCGCGCGAGCCGGGTGACGTCCGGCCGTCCGGCGATGCGCAGGTTGCGCACCACGAGGTCGATCGCGCCGGTCGCGATCTGCGTGACGCCCATGACGTTCTCCGTCATGCGCACGAGCAGCGAGCCGAAGCTGTCGCGCGACACGAGGTCCTCCATGGCCCGGGCCATCTGGGTCTCCGCCTCGTTGTAGAGGCGCTGCACCTCATCGGCCGGACTGGGTCGGTCCTCTGCCACGTTCACCTCGCTACCCGGGGTCGGGGCCACTCTATCCTCGCGACGTGGCCGAGGAACCGCCCAGCGCGCTCGGGGAGATCATCCGTCGGCAGCGAGAGCTGTCCGCGATGTCGATGCGCCAGTTCTCCGAGCTGGTCGGGATCTCCAATCCGTACCTCTCGCAGATCGAGCGCGGGCTGCGCGAGCCGTCCGAGCGCGTGGTCGAGTCGATCGCGACGGCGCTGCGCACGACGTCGGACGCGCTCTACGAGCAGGCGGGCATCGACGTGGACCAGCCCGAGGCCGAGGGCCCCTCCGTGCCGGACGCCGTGAAGGCGGATCCGCGGCTCAACGCCGCCCAGCGACGGGCGCTGCTCGCGGTCTACCAGGCCTTCGTGGAGGCGCCGCGGCGGCGCCGCCCGGCCGAGCCCGAGTGACAGACCGACGTTCGGTGTATTGACTTCTGAGGTGCCGTTCGTGGAGTATGCGCGCCGATGCGCCACATTCTGGTCGTCTGCTGCCTGCTCGCGGGCCTCGCCTTCCCCGCGGCGGCGTCCGCCGTCGTGCGCGGCGCGAACGTCCCCGCGGGCGACGCGCCCTACGCCGTCGCCCTGCTCGCCGGCGCGTCCAGCTCCACCGAGGACTGGCAGCGCGTGTTCTGCGGCGGCAGCCTCGTCGACGCCCGGACGGTCCTGACCGCGGCGCACTGCGCCATCCGCGTCCCGAACGGCGGCGCCGAGGTCCTCGTCGGGCGCACGAACCTCCTCGACAGCGGCGGGCAGCGCGTGCGCGTCCTGTCCGTGGCGACGCATCCCGGTTTCGACGCGACCACGTTCCGCAACGACGTCGCGCTCCTGCGGCTCGCGTCGCCCGTCCGCGGGACGCCGGTGACGCTCGGCGCCGATCCTGCACCTGGCACGTCGGCGACCGTGCTGGGCTGGGGCGCGCTCGCCGAGGGCCAGCGGACGCAGACCGCGTGGTTGCAGGCGGGGTCGGTGCCGGTGCTCGACGACGCCGCCTGCGTGGCGGCGCTCGGCGCCCGGCTTCGATCCGGCGACGCAGCTCTGCGCCGGCGCGCCCGGCGTCGAGCGCCGATGCCTGCCAGGGCGACAGCGGCGGCCCGCTGGTCGTCGGGTCCGTGCAGGTCGGCGTGATCTCCAACGGCCGCGGGTGCGGCCGGTCGCCGGGGATCTACACCCGGCTCGCCGCGCCGGCGATCGCGTCGTGGCTGGCGTCGGCGGTGGCGCCGAAGGTCGTGGCCTCGTCGGAGGCGCGGACGAGGCCGCGCCAGCACCCGGTCGTGCAGGACGTGCGGCGCCTCGGGCCGAAGCGCTTCCAGATCAGCGGCTACGTCACGAACGCCACGCGGACGACCCGCGTGCACGTGCAGCGCCGGGTCGGGCACCACTGGGTCATGGTGCGCCGCGCGGAGAAGCTGTCCGCGGACGGTCGCTTCCGGGTCGTCGTCCGCGCGCCGCGGTGGCCGCGGCTGCGGGTCATGGTCGTCGGTAGCGGAGGGTCCCGCCCCGCCGCTCGACGCTGAGGTCGGCGAACGGGTTGCGCGGCCCGCGCGGGACCGCCTTGTACAGCTCGTAGAGCTGCGGGAGGAAGACGCCCCAGTTGCCGATCTCCTCGGCGCAGTGCTTGGCCCAGACGAGCCCGTCCTCCGGCGTCTCGGGCTTGCGCGCGCCGATCGCCGACGAGCGCCCGGCGACGCCGGAGTCGGTCGGCGACCACTGGTGGACGCGGTAGCCCATGGGGTCCGGCTCGTCCAGGCTCTCGGGGCCGAAGCCGAGGCCCGCGACGATGACGCAGTGCGCGTGGGTGACGAGCTGCGCTATTGGCCCCGGGACCTCGGTCGGGTCCTCGAAGCGGATGTAGAGGTTCTGGAACGTCCCGTCCGACCACGTCTGCGGCGCGAGATGCACGCTGCCGACGGGATCGCCGTCCTGCGGCGCAACCACCCAGGTGAGCGGCTCGTGCTCGGTGGGATGCCAGAGCACGAACCCCTTCTCCATGTTGCTCCAGAACCAGTCGATCATCCGCGCCGTGACGCCGTCGTGGCGCCAGTCGAGGTGGGTGCCGGTGGCGTCCTGGGTGACCTGGTGGTCCATGGGCGCCACCCTACGGCGCCGGAATCGCCCTCCTGCGCCGCGGCGTCGCCCGCCGCACGGTCCCTGGCTTCTTCGCCTTCGTGGGCTTCGACCGCTCCGCCACGCCCGTGAGGATCTCGGGCCAGTGGTCGCGCAGCGCCTCGGTGCCCATGAACAGGCCGAGGTGGCCGCCGCTCGTCACGCGGCGGACGACGTCGCGCTCCTTCGTCGCCGCGTGGTCGGCGATCGCGAAGACCTGCTCGGGCGGCGTGATGTGGTCGTCCGCGCCACCCAGGAGGAACAGCGGGGCCTCGATGCGCCCGAGGTCCACCCGCTCGCCCCCGACCTCCAGCGTCCCGCCGACGAGCTCGTTGTCGCGGAACAGGTGCTCGACGATCCACAGGTAGAACGCGCCGGGGATGTCCTGCGTGAACTTGAACCAGTCCTCGAACGCCCGGTAGCGCTCGACGTGGTCGGCGTCGTCGAGGTGCGCCAGCAGCTCGAGCTGCTTGGAGACCTCGCTCTCCGGGCGGATGACGATGAAGCCGTTGAGCATGAACTCGCCCTTGAGCACCCCGTCGCCCATCGCGATGACCCGCTCGTAGAAGCCCATGTCCGGGCCGAGCGCCTGGACGTAGGCGTGGATGACCGCGTCGCCCGCCCGGAAGTCGATGGGCGCGCCCGCGATCGTCAGCGTGTTGATGCGCTCCGGGTGCAGCGCGGCGTAGATCGTCGCGAGCCAGCCGCCCTGGCAGTCGCCGATGAGGTTCACGGTCCCGCCGGCATCACGCACGGCGCGGTCGACGACCTCGATGTAGTCCTCGACCGTCGCGTCCTTCGTCTCCTGCGTCGCGCCGATCCAGTCGAGGCTGAAGCAGCGCTCGAGCCCGGCCGCGCGGATGACGTTCATCTGGCTCTGCGTGTCGCTGTAGTCGACGATGCAGGAGCTGTGGCCGGCCTGCGGCGGGAGGACGAGCGTCGGAACGACGTTCGCGCGGCTGCCGTCCGTGAAGTCGCGCAGGCGGGCCAGCGGGGTCTCCCAGACGACCTCGTTCGGCGACGACCACGTCGGATCGCTGCGATCGGTCATCGTGTCGACCCAGCGCAGCAGGTCGCGGGTGATGGACCATGGGCCCTTCCCACGACTCAACGCGTGCGCCGAGTAGGCCGCCCAGCCCTGCAGGCCGGCGGTCCAGGCGTTCAACGCGCTGGGTAGGACGTGACCGCCGAGCTCGGGACCGAAGGTCTCGGCGGCAGGAGGACAGCTGGCAATCGACATGCACACCCTTCTTGACTGACTGACCAATCAGCGACGCGGGCCGTCGTACCCGATATCGGAGAAACCTGACATGAGTCACCCAGAGGCACGCGCCGCCCTCGTGACCGGCGCCGGCAGCGGCATCGGACGCGCGATCACCCAGAAGCTGGTCGACGACGGGATGCAGGTCCTCGCCGTCGACCTCAAGCCGGACCCGGACGGGCCGGGTGAGGCGTTCGCGGCGGACCTCACGACGCGCGACGGCAACCGCGCCGCGGTCGACGCCGCGCTCGAGCGGTTCGGGCGCCTCGACGCGATCGTCCCCAACGCCGGGTTCCAGCACGTCTCCCCCGTCGCGGAGTTCCCCGAGGACCGCTGGGACGCGCTGCTCTCGCTCCTGCTGACGAGCCCGTTCCTGCTGTCGAAGTACGCCTGGCCGGCGCTCGTGGAGTCCGGCGAGGGGCGCATCTGCGTCATCGCGTCGGTGCACGGGCTCGTCGCGTCGCCGTTCAAGGCGGGCTACATCTCCGCGAAGCACGGCGCGGTGGGGCTCGTGAAGACGCTGGCGCTGGAGGGCGCGGAGTTCGGCATCACGGCGACCGCCGTCTGCCCCGGCTTCGTCCGCACGCCGCTCGTGGAGGCCCAGATCGCCGATCAGGCCAAGGCGCACGGGATGCCCGAGGAGCGCGTGCTGGAGGAGGTCATCACCGCGCCGCATGCGGTGAAGCGGCTCATCGAGCCGTCCGAGGTCGCCGATCTGGTGGCGTTCCTGCTCGGGCCGTCGGGGCGGGCGTTCACCGGCGCCCCGGTCACGATGGACCTGGGGTGGACCGCGCGCTGAGCGCTACTCGTCGCGCCCGAACATCACTGCGTGGTCGGCGGCAGCCTCGTCGATGTCTCGGATAGGGCGCGCGGGTGCTCCGACGACACGCGCCCCTTCTGGCACGTCGCGGGTCACGACGCTGTTCGCGCCGACCGTGACGCCGTCGGCGATCACGATGCCGCCCATCACCTTCGCGCCCGGTCCGAGATAGACACGGTCGCCGATGCGCGGCGCGCGTCCGTGGTTCACGCCGACGCTGACGCCCGGATGGATCACGCAGTCGGCGCCCAGCCTCGCCTCAGCGCTCAGGACGATCGTCCCCCAGTGCGGCAGCTTCAGGCCGGGGCCGCACACGTTCGGCGGGATGGTGAACCCGAGCCGGACGCTGCGCTCGAGCAGGCGCCAGCGCATGAACGCACCGAGCGCGCGCCCGACGATCCCGCTCCTCCGGTTGATGCACAGCTCCGTGATCCGTAGACGGATCTGCCAGCGCAACTGCGGTGCGCGCAGAAGCTCGCGAAGCAGTGCCGGCCGAAGGCGCGGCTCGAGGCCGTAGCTCAGCAGGTCGCGCCGTAGCCATGCCCTGAGATCGTCGGTCGTGCGGAGCACACGACCACCGTATCCGTCACCTCAGGCGCCGAGCACGCGCTCCAGGTGCACGTTGGCGAAGCGCCGATCCGGGTCGACGCGGTCGCGCAGCGCGGCGAACGCCTCCCAGCCCGGATAGCGGGCCCGCAGGTCCTCCGCCGTCAGGCCGTGGCGCTTGCCCCAGTGCGGTCGCCCGTCGTGGTGCAGCGCGACGGCCTGGACCTCGTCGAAGAACGGCTCCACCGGCATCCCGCGGAACACGTGCGCCGAGATGTAGGCGGTCTCGCGCCCGTAGGACGGTGACAGCAGCGTGTCGTCGGCGGCGCCGAAGCGCAGCTCGAGCGGGAAGTTCACGGCGTGGCGGGTCGCCACCGCGAGGACGTCGCGCACCGCCTGCGCCGCCGCGGCCTTCGGCACCGCCCACTCCGTCTCCGTGAACCGGACGTGCCGCGGGCTCGCGAAGACCCGGTCGGAGCGATCGACGCGGACCTGCGACCCCGCTGCCCAGGTCGCGAAGCGGTTCAGCGACGGGATCCACGCGGGCCGCGCGCGGCCGACCCGGCTGACCGCCTCCAGCGCGCCGTTGGCCAGCACGATGTCCCGGGCGAACGCCGCCGCCCGCCCCGGCGGCTGCGGGTGCGTCCTCGACGCGGGTGTTCGTCCGGGTGATCGCCTTCGAGGCGTGTGGGAAGACGAACAGCTCGAAGTGCTCGTTCGCCGCGCGTGAGCTCGTCGAGCCGGGCGAGCGTCGTGGCCAGATCGTGCGGCTCGTCCACGCCGCGCAGCGTGAAGGCGGGGACGCACCGCAGCGTCAGCGCCGTGACGACGCCGAGCGCACCCAGGGCCAGCCGGGCCGCCTGCAGCTCGTCCGGCGCGTCCAGCGGTGCGCTGCATCCCCGCGCCGTCGACGAGCTCGATGCACTCGATCTGCGCGTGCAGCGGCAGCAGGCGGGCACCGGTGCCGTGGGTCCCCGTGGCGACGGCGCCGGCGAGCGACTGGACGTCGATGTCCCCGAGGTTCGGCAGCGCGAGGCCGTGGCGGTCGAGCTCGTCGCTCAGGCGCTGCAGCCGGATCCCCGCCTGGACGCGGACGCTCGCGGTGCCGTCCTCGTGGCGGCGGACGTCGAGGATGCGGTCCATGGCGTCGAGGCGCAGCAGGACGCCGTCGGTCGCGACGAGCGGCGAGAACGAATGCCCGGCGCCCGCCACCCGGACGGCGTCCGCGGCGCGGACCTCGGCGACGATCTCCTCGACCGTCGCGGGAGCCACGATCCGCCGCGGGCGACACGACACGTCGCCCGCCCAGTTGCGCCAGCGTTCGCTCACCCGGCCGGGACGAGCTGCGTCCCCGCGCCGGCGAGCGCGCCGAACAGGGCGCCCAACGCGGTGTCGCGGAGCTCCTCGAGCGAGACGTCCCGGTCGTGGGCCAGCCAGTCGAGGCAGACCCCGTCGAGGAACCACAGCCACGCGTTGACCGCGGCGCGGGTCGCGGGCCGCTCGCCCTCGGTCCCGAGGCCGTCGAGGATGCGCTGCGCGGTCGTCGCCCGCACGGCGCCGACGACCTCGCGCACCTCCGGGATGCCGCCGCTCTCGATGAGCCGCCGGTAGCCCTCGCCGTGATCGTCGACCCACCGGAGGAACGCATCGAGGCTCGCGGTGACCTGCTCGACCGGCGGGAGCGTCGGATCCACGCCCTCGGTCCGGCGCTGCAGGTCGTCGGCGGCGGCGGTCAGCGCCGTCTCGAACAGCTGGCGCTTGCTGGGGAAGTAGTGGTAGAGCAGCGCCTTGGAGATGCCGGCCTCGCGGGCGATGCGCGACATCGACAGCTCCTCGTAGCCGTGCGTCGCGAAGAGCTCGGTCGCGCGCGCGACGAGCTGCTCACGACGCTCGTCGCTGTGCAGGCGTGCGTATGCGCGGCGGCCGACCATTCCCGCCAGCGTAATCGGGCTACGTTGGTCCCATGACCGAGTTCGACGACGGCAGCGTGGACGTCACCACGGAGCAGACGGCCGAGGCCCTGGCGGACGGCTCCGCCCAGGTCATCGACGTGCGCGAACCGCACGAGTGGGACGCGGGCCACATCGACGGCATGCGCCACGTCCCCGTCGGGCAGCTGCAGGCCGAGGCGGGCAGCATCGACCAGGACCGGCCCGTCGTGTTCTCGTGCAAGACCGGCGGGCGCTCGACGATGGCGGCGCAGGCGTTCCGCGCGGCCGGCTACCGGGCGTTCTCGGTGGACGGCGGCATCGAGAAGTGGGTGGCCGAGGGCCGCCCGATCGTGCCCGAGGGTGGACACGTGGCGTCACACTGAACGTGTGAGCACCTTCGTCCTCGTCCACGGTGGGTGGCACGGGGCGTGGTGCTGGTCGCGGGTCGTGCCGCTGCTGCAGGGTGAGGGCCACGAGGTCGTCGTGCCCGCGCTGACCGGGCTGGGCGAGCGGGCGCACCTCGCGACGCCCGAGGTCGACGTCAGCACCCACGTGCGGGAGCTCGTCGACCTGCTCGAGACGTCGGACGCATCGGACGTCGTGCTCGTCGGCCACAGCTACAGCGGGGTCGTCGTGACCGCCGTGGCCGCCGCGCTCCCGAACCGGGTGTCCGACGTCGTCTACCTCGACGCGTTCGTGCCCGAGGAGGGGCGGTCGATCTTCGACCTGCTGCCGCCGGAGCGGGTCGCCGTGTTCGAGGACGCCGCCCGCGAGCACGGGAGCGGCTGGAACGTGCCGCTGCCGTGGGAGCGCGCGATCGCCGGCTGGGGCGTCACCGACCCGGACGACGTCGCCTGGATGACGCCGCTCATGACCCCGCAGCCGCTGGCGACGTTCCACGAGCGCGCAGGCGCGTGGGCGACGAAGCCCGGGGTCCGGCGGACGTTCGTGCACTGCCTCGACAAGCCCGCGGGCGACTCCTTCGCGGGCTTCGCCGCACGGGCGGCGTCCGACCCCGACTGGCGCTTCCTGACGCTCGACGCCGGCCACGACGCGATGGTCATCGCGCCCGCGGCGACCGCCGCTGCGCTGCTGTCCGTGGTCGCCTAGAAGAGGTCGAATGTGCCAGCGGGACCGCGGGTACGTTCGCTCGCATCCCGCCCTCGGGCGGCGCAAGAACGACAGGAGGAATCTATGTACATCGGTATCGGCACCCTGCTGGTCATCGTCATCATCCTGCTGCTGATCCTGCTGCTGTAGACGCACAGAAGGCCCGCGCTCAGCGCGGGCCTTCTTCATGTCACGCGGGTGTCGCGCGCTACAGCTTCGTGACGTTGACCGCCTTGGGGCCCTTGTCCCCGCTCTCCTCCTCGTAGGAGACGCGGGCGCCCTCGGCGAGGGTGCGGTACCCGTCGGCGATGATGCCGGTGTGGTGGACGAAGAGGTCGCGGGAGCCTTCGTCGGGCGTGATGAACCCGAAGCCCTTGTCGTCGCTGAACCACTTCACGGTGCCGGTGGCCATTTGAGAGCCAATCCTCCGGTTAGGTGTGCTGCGTACGCGGAGGTTGGACCCTTCAGCTACGCCCGCACTTCTTGCGCCGGGAATGGTGTGCCCTGAGCCCTCCCCGGCCCTGACGTGCGGAACGTACCAGGAACCACAAAGTCAAATCAGGATATTTCGGAGCGGCTCGAACCGGCAGTCGCGATCATCGGCGGAGGATGATCTGACGCTGCAGCAGGTGCGGCTTCTGAGAGCCGCGGAGTCGGACCTCGATGCGAGCACGACGCGTGTGGCCGCGACGCACCCAGCGGCGCGTGATCCGGACCTTGAAGGTGGTGACGCGCGTCCCGTCCGGACGGACGACGGACGTGCGACGTCGCTCCCGGCCGCAGAGCCTCCGGCCGCAGCGCACCTCCAGCGTCCGGACGCGTCTGCCGAACGTCACCACAGAGACGCGCAGGAGACTGCCGTCGATACGGAAACTCGCCGGTGCGCTGATGCGGGAACCGCGAGTCCGGGCGGCCGGGGTGGGTGCGGCCACGGCGACGGGCGCCGGCGGTGTCGCCTGTGGCGAGAACCTGGCGTAGATGACAGGCGTCGAGAGCCAGGTCGCCACGCCTCGGTAGGAGACGGGGAACGACGAGACCGCCGCGACCGATGGCGTCGCGGCTGTGATCTGCGCGTACGTCGCACTCACGAGCGCTTCCTGCGTCGGGACGAGGGGCGCGAGATCCGGCCGTGAGCCCGTCGCGACGAGCAGTGGCAGGGCAGCGGTCATGAAGGCTGACACGGAGTCGAGCCGACTTCCGCCACGGGCGTCGAACGTCAGACCACGCCCGATGCGCGGCAGGAGGCGGTTCATCAGGAGGTTCATGACCCACAGTGCACGTGGATCGTGGGAAACGGAGTACAGCGACGCCAGGACGTCGAGCTGCAGCTGCGCGTAGCCCGGGTCGAAGCCTCCGTTCTCCTTGAGGAAGCCCATGCCGTCGCCACCGTCGGCACGCGTCGGCGCCCGCTCGACGACAAGGCCTGTCGCGAGCGTGTAGCTCCAGGTCGCCTCATAGGCCTGGGCGTATCGCTGGTCACCGGTGATCGCCGCAGCGAGCCGGAACGTCTCGGCCACCGACAGGTTGATGTTGCCGTTCACGTAGTAGCCGGGGTTGTTCTTCGCGATGAGGTAGTCGGCCGCGCGGGTCAGGCCCGTGATCCAGCGGGCTCTGACGGTCGGATCGACACGGTCGCCCGCGAGCAAGGTCACGAGTCCGAGGTTGACGCCGAACCAGGCGCTCGTGATGTCCGGTGACGTCTCCGTGTCCGCGATGGAGCCATCCGCCCGCTGCATCGCCAGCCCGCGGTCCATGGTGCCGACGATCGCCGGAAGCAGGTCCGGACGCGAGTCGACGATGGCAGCTGCGCCCACGGCCGGTCCGGTGCGGCACGTCCAACACGCCGACGATCCGTTCAGCCAGTCGCCACCCGCGTAGTAGCGGTTGTCCCCCGGACCCGATCGGTCGTGGAGTGCGACGACGGTGCTCGTCAGCAGGTCGGTCGACGCTGCCTCCGCCGGCCGCGCCGCGAGCGCGAGCCAAGCGCCACCCACGAGCGCGGCGACGACGAGAAGACGGAGCGCAGCGGCGGTCGAAACCACCGGCGCGCGGCTCAAGGCCACGCGTCGATCTTCGGCGCCCGAAGCGCGGCTGCGTTGATCGTTCCCGTCATCCGGCGCGGCACCCTACAGGCGCCGATCGCCCCGTGAAAAACCTCGGATCATCGAGCGATGACGGGCCTTAACCCGGTGGATCGGGAGTGGCGACGCGCCTGAGCGCCGCTCAGCGAAGCTGGGATCGCTGCGTGGCGACCAGCGGTGCGACGAACGCAGCGATGACGCCTTCCTGCTGGTTCGCCTGGAGGACCGATCCGCGGAACTCGAGTCTCACGCGCTGCGTCTGACGGATGGCGAGCGCTGCGAGGTCCGCTCGTGTCCCGCTCATGACGAGCGTCGCCGCACCCGGGGTCAACAGCGGCACGACAGCGCCCTTCGCGCCGCGCCGCGACCCGCCCGAGGTGGGGTAGAGCCATGTCCGTTTGTTGACTCGCGCATACAGCGTGTTCGTCAGGAGATTCAGGACGCGACCGACGCGCGGACTGCCCGACACCGCGTACAGGAGAGCCGCATGTGCCTCCTGAACCGTGAGGTAGTACGGATCGAAGCCCGGCTTCCCGTCCTTGCCGGCCTCGGCGAGAAAACCTCGCCCGTCGGACCAGTCCGGCGCCTGCGGCTGCTTGGTCGTCTGCAGGCCGTATCCCTTCCATCGCCCCTCGCCCGGCGCGAGTGTGAAGTCGAGCGAGCGCCGATATGCGTCGAGCAGTGCGGCGTCACCGGTGACGCGCCACGCCAGGTACATGAACGTGGTCATGCCCATGTTGATGTTGCCGTTGACGTAGAAGTCGAGCACGGGCTCCAGCCAGACCGCAGCGCGATGGACCGCGTCGCGCCAGCGGTCACGGGTCGAGGCCGGCAGCGAGTCGTCCAAGCTCGAGGTAGGCGAGCGCCAGCGGCGTTCCCGCCTGGATGGTCGGCAGCTCGCTTCCGCGTCCTCCGCCGCGCGGCACGCTGAACGAGCCGTCGGGCTGCGACAGCTGCGAGATCATGCGGTCGAAGGTGCCGATGGCCTGCCGGCGGGCCGTATCGGAGTCGAGCTCACGGGTCATCACGGCGGCGAGCATCCCCGGCGCCACCGCGCAGGTCGGGCAAGTCGTCGAGGTGCCGTGCCACACGCCGGCCCGATAGAACGTGCGATCTCCGGCGCGGCTGCGGGACGTCAGGCCACTCAGGCTCTCCGCGAGCACGGTCCTCACTTCGCCGTGCAGCGTCCTGCGCGCCGCGGCGGTCGGCTTGCTCGCGGTCCTCGCGTCCTGGGCGACGGGTGCCGCCGCTGCCGTCTGCGAGGCGGTGCGGGACGCTCGCTCCACCACCGCCGCAGGCCGTCGCGGCTGTAACGAGCGCACTCGCCAGGGCGAAGACGACGAACAGCACGAGGATCCGTCCTCGGGGATGCGCGGCTGAGCTTCCCACTCGTCACTGACCGTAGCGAAGCCGGGATCCGGCGCACGCCGCATCGCGCCAGCGATTGGTCCATGAACGCGTCGGCTACGGTCCACACGATGCTCGCTGGCGCGAAGCAACGACTGGGCCCCGTCGAGGATCGGCTGATGAACGTTCTCTCCGACTTCGGAGAGAAGCACGGCGTCGAGTGGCTCACCTACAACCCGCTGCGAATGCGCTTCTATCACCGGTATGCGAAGCGCGATGCCCCGGCCGTGATCGCAGCCTTCGAGGCGGTCGTGCCGGGAGCGCGCACGTACGCGGACATCGGTGCGGGAAGCGGGGCGTACGCCGCTGAGGCCGTACGCAGAGGACACCCGACGGTGGCGTGTGAGCACAGCGCGGCAGGACGTCTGATCGCGCGACGACAAGGAGTCCGCAGCGTCGGATTCGACCTGACGAAGTCGCCGCCCGCGTCACTGGGCCAGCCGGATGTCGACCTGGCCTACTGCCTGGAGGTGGCCGAGCATCTTCCACCCGCGATGGGCGACGCTCTCGTCGACTTCATGACCACGCTGCAGGCGCCGACGATCGTCTTCTCGGCTGCCCAGCCGGGTCAGGGGGGCACAGGTCACATCAACGAGCAACCGCCCGAATACTGGGCTCAGCGATTCGCGGGACGCGGTTACGGCTTGGATCGCCCCCAGACCGAGGCGCTCCGCGCGTCGCTCCGCACGCGCGGTGTCAGCGGCGAGTGGCTGACGCGGAATCCGCTGGTGCTCCGTCGCAGATGACCCGACCCGATGTGCGGGTCGGTGTCGCGTGTGCCGCTGACCCGCTGGATCCGGCCGCCTATTCCGGTATCCCCCTCGGGATCACCCAGGGACTCGGAGCGATCGGCGTCGAGCCAGTCCCGATCGCGGCGAGGCTCCCTGGCAACTGGCAACGCCGCGCGCAGTTCGCGCTCGCCGCAGCGAAGCTGCGTCCCCGACCGGTTCGGGAATTGGACTCCGGGCTACGGGCCGGAGGAACCAGACGCGCCTGCTGGCCAGCCGCAACCTCGAGCGCGCGCGGTCCCTGGCGGCGCGGATGGCCCTGAGGGGCTCGCCGCTGGTGGGGTGCATCCAGTTCGGGACTGAGTTCTCCCTGCCGAAGCGCGCCAGGTTCATCACCTACGACGACATGACGGTCGCACAGGCGATCGTCGCCTACCCCTACGACTGGATCACACGGCTCAGCCCGTCCGAGCTCGACTACTTGGTGGAGCGCCAGCGCCTCGTCTTCGAGCGAGCACGCGTCTGTTGCGCGACCACGCGTTGGGCGGCCGACAGCCTCGTGCGCGACTATGGGATTCCTGAGAGCCGTGTTCGAGTCGTCGGCATCGGTGCGACGAACCTCGCGAGGGAGGCACCATCCCGCGACTGGTCGATTCCGCGCTACTTGTTCGTCGGCAAGGATTGGACGCGCAAGAACGGCGAGGCAGTCCTACGCGCCTTCAGTGCGATTCGGGCCGAGTTCCCGGGGGCGACGCTCGATGTCGTCGGAGGTCATCCGGTGATCGACCAACCCGGCGTGCGAGGTCATGGACTTCTCGACCCGGGTGACCCGGGCACGCGCGAGATCATTACGACCCTGCAGAAGACGGCCACGTGCTTCGTGATGCCATCACTACACGAGCCTTCGGCGATCTCCTACGTCGAGGCTGCCTCAGCCGGGATAGGTGCCATAGGCACGATCTCGGGCGGCTCTTCGACGCTCATAGGCGACGGGGGCCTGGTCGTCGACCCGCACGACGACGAGGGGATCGCCGCCGCGATGCGGACGTTCGCAGAGCCGCGGCATGCGGAGGAGTTCGGGGGACGCGCAGAAGCACGAGCAGCACTCTTCACCTGGCCTGCTGTTGCACAGCGACTCCTCGACGCCCTGCTCGACCGACCTGCGCTTGCCGACCGGGACGCGCTCTAGGTTGCTGTCCCATCGGGTAGGCGCGCTCGAGCCACCGACGGCTCGGCCGTCGGACGCGGTGCTCCTCCCCCATGTCTCGCCCAGTTCAGCGCAAGATCCTCCAGGTGTTCCAGCCTGCCGTCGGCGGCGTGCCGCGCTACGTCAGCTCGCTCGCGAGCGGTCTGCTGCGACGCGGCTGGGACGTCACCGTGGCCGCGCCCGCCGACAGCATCGGCCTCGACGAGATCCGGGCGGCCGGCGGCGACGTCGTTCCTCTCGCGGTCGAGCGGTCCCCGAAGGCCGGTGCTGACCGTGCCGCCGTCCAGCGCCTCGTGGGGCTCATCCGTCGCCGTGACATCGACCTGGTCCACGGGCACTCCTCGAAGGCCGGCGGGCTCGCGGCACTCGCAGGGCGGACCGCCGGCGTGCCCTCGGTCTACACGCCGCACGCCTGGGCGTTCCAGATGCGCAACCCACTCCTCATCCGGGCCGCGCTCGCAGGGGGCGAGGCCGCGCTCGTCCGGCTCCACGAGGCCGTTGTGACCGTCTGCGGCGACGAGGCCGACGCGGCGCGACGGTGGCGCGTGGCCCCCGAGGACCGCATCCACGTGGTCCACACCGGACTCGACCCGCGTCCGCCCCGCCCGCCGGATCGCGCGGCCGCGCGGCGGCGGCTCGGCCTGCCCAGCGACGACGTCGTTGTCGGATGGATCGGACGCACGGGGCGTCAGAAGCAGCCCGAGGAGCTCGTAGCCCTCGGGCCGCACATCCCGCCGTCGGCGACCATCGCGGCGCTCGGCCACGGCCTGCAGAGCGACGCGACCCTCGAGCCCGCACTCAGCGGCGCCGGGGTCAGGGTCCTGGGCGAGGGGACGGATGCGGAGGACCTGCTGGCTTCGGCGGACCTCCTGCTGATGACCTCGGCATGGGAGGGGTTCCCTCTGGCCGTCCTCGAGGCGATGCGGGTCGGTCTGCCCGTCGTCGCCTACGACGTGGGCGGGCTCCACGAGCAGATCGAGAGCGGTGCGTCAGGACTGCTCGTCTCGCTGGGCGACCGCGCTGCCCTCGCCGCCGCCGTCCGCGGGCTGGTGCAGGACGATCCCCGCCGGCAGCACATGGGTGAAGCTGCGAGGACCCGGTTCCTCGAGCGGTTCACAGTCGATCGGATGCTGGACGGCGTCGAGGACGTCTACGCGTCGACACTGCAGATCAGGAGTCCCCGTCTGACCGCAGGATCGCGGCCAGAGTGAGGAACAGGATCTTGATGTCGAGGCCGAGGCTCCAGTTCTCGATGTAGTAGTTGTCCCACTCGACGCGCTTGACGATCGACGTCTGTCCGCGCAGGCCATGGACCTGTGCCCATCCGGTCATGCCGGACTTCACGCGATGACGCTCGCCGTAGCGGCTGAGCTGACCGTTGAAGAGCTCGACGAACTCCGGCCGCTCGGGCCGCGGGCCCACGAGGCTCATCTCGCCCCGCGCGACGTTGATCAGCTGCGGCAGCTCGTCGAGCGAGCTCCGCCGGAGGAACCGCCCGATCGGCGTCCGACGGTCCGTCGCCCTCGACTCCACCGGGAGCCTGGCCGGGACTCGGGGTGAAGCGTGGCGTCACCTTCGGAGGCTCGACGCACATCGATCGGAACTTCAGGAGATCGAAGACCTGACCGTCACGACCAACGCGCTGCTGGCGGAAGAAGATCGGACCCGGGGAGGTGATCTTCACCGCCGCGGCGACGGTCACGAACAGCGGCGCGCCGATGAGCAGCCCGAGGCATGCGACCGTGCGATCGAAGCTGTGCTTGATGAACAGACGCCAACGCTCACGATGCGCCGGCCGCAGCCGGATGACGGGTAGACCGCCGATGTGCTCGACAGCGGCACGATCGTTCATCGTGTCGAAGAACCTCGGGACGACCGAGACCTCGACGCCCATCTCCTGGCAGCGTCGGATGAGGTCCATGAGACCCCCGTCAGAGAGCGGCGAGAACGCGAGCATGACGTGCCGGGCGCCGGTCTCCTCCAGCGCGGTCGTCAGTGCCGTCGGGCCACCGAGGAACGGTGGGAGCCGCTCAGCGCGATCGGCGAGCGGATAGGGATCCGCGTCGAGGAAGCCCGCGGCCCGCAGACCGTATTCGGGGTGCTCCTCCAGCCGCTCGGCGAGTCGCGAGCCGACCTTGCCAGCCCCGACAATCAGCACCGGACGAAGAGCTCGCTTGCGCAGGTGTCCGGCTCCCCACAGCCCGCTGATGACGACCCGACCGACGCTGACGGTCACCACGGAGCACGCGAACGTGACGAGCATCGCGCCGAGGCTGACCTGCGGGCCGTCGACGACCAGCGTGCTGAACGCGTGCGTCACCAGCGCCGCGAGCGCCAGTGATGTGAGCACACCATGAAACGAGTCGATCGTCGCGGCGCGACGGAGACTCGGGCGATACGAGCCGCGGATCGCCAGCGTCAGCAGGCTGAGCGCGCCGAACAGCGCCGCCGTGTCGAAGCTGCGCTCTCCCAGCGCGCTCGCGATGGCGCCCCCCAGCGCGAGCATCGGGATGTCGACGAACAGGCGCGCCGCCTCGCGCGACGGAAGCAGGCGCGGGCTGTCGGGTCCCGTCGACCGGACCCGCCGCGGGAGCCGCAGCGACCAGCGCTCGACATCCGTAGGCCTTGTTCGGTCCCGGATCTTCTCGTGGACGGGACTCTGGAGATCGGTCAATGGATTAGGTTCCGTGCGATTTCGGTCGCGGCGCCTGACCCGGGGCGCCAGAGGTCGGTGCACTTGCGGCTTCCGAGCCAACGTAGCAATGCCGGGAGGGTGCGAGTCCTGGTTTGGAGCTTCCTCGGGCGCTCGTCGCGCCCAACATTCGTCCACGCATGAACACCTGCAGTTCAGATGGCGGGAAACCTGTGCAAAGCAGCACCGTTGCAGGTCCCACGAGACGCCGAGGCCGATGCACGCGGTCTTGCGAGCCGCCCGCCGAGGCTCAGCGATCCATGGCCTCGAGCGTCGCCGCGAACCCGTCGACGGGGACCGTCATCGCGTGATGACGAGGCCGGCTGAGCCGTGCCCGGCGACCGCCGATGACGCTCCAATGCTCGTGCCCGGCGCCGAGCAGCGCGCAGACGGTGCTGCTGTTCACGTGCCGCGGCTGGTACATCTCGAACGCCCGAAGGCTGCGCGAGAAGATGCCGTTCGCGAACGCGGCACCGTGCGGTCCCGCGAGGCGGCTCGCATCGGCGAACAGCGCGATCTGCTGCGCGAGCGGGAGAGACCCTGGATCGACGACGTCGTAGCCGAACGACCTGGCGATCGAGAGCAGCTCGCGCTCGTTCGACACGCCTCGGCTCTCCGGTCGGGTGAGGTACAGCCGACGCCCCGGGTCCGGGAGCGCGGGTGCGCCGAGGCGTGACCGAAGCCAGTCGACCGACTCCGGTGTCGGCCGTTGCACCGGGGCCCGCGGCGCGATCCAGACGAGCTCGTCGACATCGAGGTGGTCGTTGGCGAACGGCACGGTACGCGCGAGGTCGACACCCACGAGCTCCAGCGACTGCCGCTGGAACGGCAGCAGCCGCTCGGGGACGATGAGACCGTCGACCTCGACTCCGCTCGCCTCGAGCACGGCGATGCGGGGGAGCGCCTCGAGCATCCAGTGGTAGTAGTTGCCGTACCACGCGCTGATGACAGCGGCATAGCGGCCTCTGACCCGGACGGGAGGCGCGATCCGAGCCGCAGGGGAGAACGCGCGGTTCCAGTGTCCCTCGTCCCAGACGGTCTCGCGCACGAGCTCGCCGCGCGCCGAGACGGCGACGCCGCTGTTCGTGGCGAGCCTTCCTCGAGGAAGGACGGCCACCCGCAGGTCGTACGTACTGCTGTGGGCTGCAGCGACGAGCCGGGGGTCCGGCTCGCCGACAATCGAGCGCGTCGCCATCCGCGGAAGCTCGGCCCGAGCGAGACCCGTTTCGTGGACGACCGCATCGGCGACGTCCTCGAAGCGCTCCACGACGGAGGTGAACGGCTCGATGCTCGGCCGAACGCGTCGCATGATCGTCTGCCGCTGCGTGCCTCCGGGGATGCGCATCACCCGAAAGTAGACTCCGGCGATCGCTCAGCCGACGATCACTGACGCCGACACCGCCGGCCCTGGTGACGACGATCTGGCCGGGCGGATCGCTGGATCGGCGGGGAATCTCGCAATCCGGCGCTTCGGCGTCATGGCGCTCGGCGCGATCGGCGCGGCGGCGATCACGAGGCTCCTCGGACCGGCGGACTACGGCCAGTACGCCGCTGCCATAGCCACCTGGAGCCTGCTCGCGTCCGCGACCGACTTCGGCTTCAGCATGATGCTCTCGCGCGATCTCCCGCACACGCAGGAGAGCGGGGTGCGCGCGCTCGTCCGGTCGGCGTGCAAGGCCGCCGGACTTCTCTCGAGCGCGCTCGCGATCGTGATGCTCGTGTTGGCGGTGACCGCCGGGCTGGACACGGCTCGCGGGCTCTCCCTCGCCGTCATGGCGCCGGCCATCCTCGCTTCGGGGCTTGCGCCGGCCGGCGCACTGTACCTCGTCCGTTACAAGACGCGACCCCTGGCGGTCATCGACGTCTCGGCGACGGTCGTGACGGTGGCGGGCCAGGTCCTGGCAGCGGCGCTCGGGCTGGGTCCGGCGGGCGTCGCTGCCGCGGCCAGCGCCGGCGCCATCCTGAACATCGTTCTCGCGTTCAGCTATGCGCAGCGACACCTCGCAGGCCCACGGGCAGGCGCTTCGGTGCCGGTCGGTCAGGTGATCCGCAGATCGGCGCCCCTCGGCGTCCTCGCCGTGATGACGAAGGTCTACCTCCTCGGCGATCTCGTCCTGCTCGGTTGGCTCGTCTCCGGTGACTCGCTTGGCGAGTACGCCGCGGCGGCGCGGATGCTCGCCCTGCTGGCGACGGTCGCCGCCCTCGTCGTCAACGCCGCACTGCCGGGCTTCAGCGCGACGGCCACCGACCCCACCGCCCTGAGCGCCCTGATCGCGCGGGTCTGGCACTGGCTGATGTGCACGGCGATCCCGATATTCGCGGGCGTCGCCGTCTTCGCGGGACCCGCGATTCTGGTCCTGGTCGGCCCCTCCTACGAGGGCGCCGAGCACCTGCTCCGGATCCTCTGTCTCGCCGGGTTCGCAGGCGTCCTCAGCAACATCCTCGGCGCGGTCATGGTCGCGACGCACCGCACCCGGACGCTGTTCCTGCAGAACGCCGCCGCGATCGCGCTGAACATCGGAGGCAACCTGCTGCTCGTTCCCTCCTACGGCGTCGAGGCTTCGGCTTGGCTCACCGTCGCGACCGAGGCCTTCATCGCCCTCGCCGCGTTCATCGTCATCGCGCCGCACATCCCGCTCCGCCCGATGCTGGCGGTCAGCACGCGTCCGGTGGTGGCCATCGCCGCAGGCTCCGCAGTCGGCCTCGCCGTCGGCCCACGGTCTGTGATCGGCATCGCCTCGGCACGGTCACGATGGTTGCCGTGCTGAGCCTGTTGCGCGGCTGGCCGTCGGAGTTCGCGGCGCGCGTTCCGTTCCTGCGCGCCGCAGATGTGCGCCGATAGGTTCGACGGATGCGCCGGCTCAACGCGGATCAGCAACGCACCCTCCGTCGGCTCGTGCTGCCGGGGGCGCTGACGGAGATCTCGGTCATGCGTCGGTTCGGGCTGGAGCACGCACTCGAGCTCCGAGGTCTCAAGGACTACAAGCGGTTCAGGTACGCGCAGAAGTTCGGCATCGACCTGCTGCCGGCCGGCGCGCTCGCCGGCCGGGTCCTGGACATCGGAGCGAACGAGGGGCAGTTCCTCGGGGCCCTCCTCGGGATCGCCCCCGGCGTCACGGTCACCGCGTTCGAGCCTGAGCCGACGACGGCCGCGCGCCTCCGTGCGAACTTCGGTTCGGACCCGCGCGTCACGATCCAGGAGATCGCCCTCGGCGAGCAAGCCGGAACGGCGGCGCTGCATGTGACGGAGAACACCGTGTTCGCGTCGCTCAACGAACCGCTCGCCTCGCTCCCTGACATGTACGCGCGCGGCGCGGAGACGGCCAGGACCGTGGACGTGGACGTGTGCCGGCTCGACGAGGTCGTCGACGGCCCCATCGCACTTCTGAAGCTCGACGTCCAAGGGGCCGAGCAGCGGGTTCTGGCAGGCGGGGAACGAGTGCTGGCTGAGACGAGCACCGTTCTCGTCGAGCTGAACTTCGTGCAGCACTACGCCGACGAGGCGAGCTTCGGCGTCCTCCACCAGCTGCTCGTCGACGCCGGCCTGTATCTGCACGCGATCGGTCCCCCGCAGCGCTCTTCGACCGACTCTCGGCTGCTGTGGGCCGACGCCTGCTACACGCGGCTCGTCGCCTGAGCGGCCTCGATCGTTCGTCGAATTCGCTCCTTCCTCCATGCGTCTACCTAGTGGTGTCACGCGTCGCGCGGTGCATCGCCACGGGCCGATCCGGTCCGTGTCATGCACGCCAGCCGCCCCACCACATCACCGCTTCGAACCTGCTTCTCGGTCTTCGTCGCAGCGCTCGTCGTGTCCTGCCTCCTCGGAGCACGGACCGCGGATGCAGCGCCGCTCCAGCAGCTGCAGGGGACGTTGACGACCTCCACAACGGACTACGTCGTCAATCCAGCCCGTCCGACCCCCGGTACTGGTCGCAGGGCAAGGCGTACGGCCTGCCCTCCGAGTGCCCGACGTGCGAGTCGGGCGTGGCCCTCGGGTCCCTCGTCCTGGCTCGGCAGGGGGTCCCGACGTCGTTCGACTCGATCGCCGTGGCGACGCAGACCTTCGATCGGCTCATCTCGAAGTACCGCCGGGCCGACGGAGCGTTCGCGGTCGCCAACGACGGGTCGCCGGACATCACGACCGTCTTCCTCGGCAACGACCTCGGCATGGCACTGGTCCTCGGCGACGGCGTCCTACCGGCAGCCACGAAGCAGCGGTGGCGCCCGGCCGTGACCGGCGCGGCCGACTTCCTCATCCGCAACGGCAACCTCCGCTGGTACACGAACGGGAACATCACGCTCGCCAACACCGCGCTGATGTGGCTCGCGTACGAGACCAGTGGCGATGCGAAGTACCGGACCGCCTACGACACGGCGCTCGACTTCGCCCTGAGCCCGCCGCAGGCCCGGTGGCCCGGGTTCGGGCTGCGCGTCACGCGACAGGGCTCCGCAGCGGACGGCTCGGACTCGAGTGGGTACCTCGCCGAGAGCGGCGGCGGGACGCCCGGCTTCGATGCGGAGTACAGCGGGGTCACGCTGGACGCCGCATCGCGTCTGTACCTCGTGTCGCGGGATGCGCGCGTGAAGAAGCTCGCCAACATGATCATGAACCAGCTGATGCCGCGCGTGAGCACGAGCTGGTGGCTGGACACGAGCGGCGGCACGCGTCACACGGAGGCGCAGCGACAGGTCCCCTTCATGAGCGCCGGTCCCAGCGTCCTCGCGACCGCAGCCGGACGGAGCGATCTGACCACGGGCCTGGACGGCCAGGTGGCCCAGATCGCGACGACGATGCAGGACGGGATGCGGTACGCGAACCCCGACTACTACAAGGCGCTGGGTGGGAGGCTCGGTGTGGCAGTCGCCGCCCTCGCCGGCGACCCGGTGAGGTGCACGCCCGACGCGGCCACGCCGGCCGCGCCGGTCACCGTCGCCGCCCCGACAGTCGGGCTCGCACCGTCGCCCGCGGCCCCGGCCGCCGCCCGACCGGCTGCGACCCCCACCACGGCCAAGCCGGCTCCGCGGCCGGCGGCTAAGAAGAAGGCGGCGACGAAGCGGCGCTCGACCAAGCGCGCCACGACGTGCCGGCGGGCGCGCACGACGCGGGCGACGCGCTCCCGCGGGAAGTCCGCCAAGGCCGGTCGCACCTGCCGTCGCTCCGCTCGCTAGAGCAGAGGTCGACGCGCGGGCACGCGCGTTCCGCGCCGCCGCCTAGGGTGCAGCGGGATGCGCGTCGCCGTGATGCACAACCTGCCCGCCGGCGGAGCCCGGCGGCGACTCGTGGGCCAGATCCAGGCGATGGACGTCGACGTGGTCGAGGTCTGCCTCGGGACCGCAGAGCCGATCACGGAGCGTCCGGTGGTCGTCCCGTACGAGCCGCTGGCGCCACGGACGCGTCCGGCATGGCGCCCCCCACTTCGCTACGCCGACGCCGCTCGACTCGTCCGCGCGTGGCGTGCCGCGGGATCGGCGGTCGTGCGGTCGGAGGCGGATGTGATCTACGCCAACCCGTGCCAGTACCTGCAGGCGCCTGCCGGCCTCCTGTTCGTCTCGCAGCCCAGCGTGTACTTCTGCGACGAGCCTCGGCGCATCGACTACGAGCCCGAGGCCAAGGCGAGCGTCAACCCGACGACGCGAGCCATGTACGCCCCGCTCCGGCGCGCTGAACGGTCGCTCGACCGTTCGGCGGTCGGACGAGCGGATCTCATCCTCACCAACTCGCGCTACACGGCAGGCGGTGTCCGCGGCGCGTACGGCCGGGACGCCGAGGCGATCCCCCTTGGCGTCGCGTCCCGCTTCCATCCCGTGCCCGTCGAGGGCCGCGCGGGGCACGTGCTGTCCGTCGGGATGCTGATCCCGAGCAAGGGCCACGACCTCGTCATCAGCGCCGCCGGCCGATGCACCCCGCGGCGCCGGGTGATCATCGTCGCGCCGCGGCCCGACCACGCGGGCCAGCAGCGGCTCGAGGCGATCGCGCAGGATGAGGGGGTGGAGCTGCAGATCCTGGTCGGAATCAGCGACGAGGAGTTGCGCGTTCTCTACTCCGGGGCATTCGCGACTGCGTACATGGCCCGCGCAGAGCCGCTCGGCCTCGCGTCGATGGAGGCGCAGGCTTGCGGTTCACCGGTCGTCGTGGCTGACGAGGGCGGTCTTCCGGAGACCATCGAGTCGGGCGTGACGGGCCTGGCGGTGCCGCGACGCGCGGACGCGCTCGCGGCTGCTCTCGATTCGCTGGGAGACGACGTCCGCCGGAACGCGATGGTCGATGCCGCGCGCCGCAGAGGAGCGGAGCAGAGCTGGAAACGCTCAGCCGACTGCGTCACCGACGCGCTGCGTCAGGTCCTGCGGACGTCGCCCGAGACGAGATAGCGGTAGTACGGACCGCGTCGGAGGTGCCGCGCGACGGTCGCGAACGGCAGCCAGGCGAGATGGTGGAGCCGATGGTCGCCCGGGGGCTGGGGGAAGTCGCCGAGGAGCGCCCGGTGCATCGTGTACCAGAGGCGAAGGTTGAACACGCCCTGCGCGCGGACGTCGACCAGTCCGTTCGCCGCCATGTGCCCCGTCAGCTCGTCGACGGTCGGAAGTCCGAGCTCCTCGTGCTCGCCGATCCAGCGGACGATGTTCTCTCCGTCCTCGCGCTGCCTCCAGCGATCGAGCACGCGTCGATCGCCGCCCGCCGCGGGTGCCCCAGTCGGGCCCATCGCGATGACCCTGCCGCCCGGAGCGGTCACGCGGGCCATCTCCGCGATCACCGTTGCGCGAGCCTCGCGCGGGATGTGCTCGAAGGTGTCGACCGCGATCGTTGCTCCTGCGACGCCGTCCGCGAGCGGGATCGCTGCCCCATCCCCAGCCACGCGTCGCATGTTCGGGGGCGGTGCGGCATCGCCGTGTTCCTCGTCAGCTCCGGGATCGACGCCGATGACGCTGCGGCTCGTCCAGACGGCGATACCCCGTGGACCGCTCCCCACCTCGCAGATCGGGAGGTCCGTCGCGGGCAGCGCGTCGACGACCGGGACGTAGCGGAGCTCGGCGTCGAGGTCCCAGACTCGCCACGGCCGCCCGGGATCGGGTCCATTCGCGCGCCTGCCCCGCAGGACGTAGTCGACGGGCGAGGCTGCGGCTGATGGCGAGTGCGAGGTCATCGATCCGGCGTGAAGCTAGCGCGTCGATGACGTCGAGCCAGACGCGCGCGCTGCAGCATGCCGATGCCGACCCGATACGCGGCGGAGGCCAGGACTCCGTGGTGCTTGCGGTAGTACCGCGCCCGCCCTCGGCGCATCATGCGCAGCTTCTGCGGCGGGGGTGCTGCTCCGTCCGCCGATGTGCGTGAGCACGACGTCGGGGACAAGGGCGACAGCGCGGCCTGCGTCGTGGAGCCGTCTGCAGACGTCGAGGTCCTCGTCGTAGGTGACGTAGGTCTCGTCGAACAGGCCCAACGCGGCCGCATCGCGCCGGCGCATCAGCCAGCACGTCGCCCACAGGAACTCCGCCGGCCTCGGCCCATCAGCCGGTCCGAGACTCGGCGCCCGGGCCGACGACAGCAGGGCCCCCAGGTCGACCACGGGCCGGAGGAGCAGCGAGAGCTTGCTCTGCCGGAGGACGCGGGCGAGCTCGAACCGCAGCGTCGGGAACGTCTCGCTCGACGCCTGGATCTCGCCCGTCCGGGTAGACGAGGCGCGGGCCGGCGATGGCGATCCGCTCGTCCCTCTCGAGCACCCGCAGCAGCGGGCCGACAACGTCGTCCACAAGCACGGTGTCGCTGTTCAGCAACAGCACGTACTCGCTCGTTGAGCGGGCGATCGCCAGGTTGTTCGCCCCGGCGAAGCCGAGGTTGCCGCCGGCATCGATCAGCGTGACGTCTGGGAACGCCTCGGAGACCATGGCGCGCTCCCGTCCGTCGAGCCGTTGTCGACGACCGTGACCCGGAGCTCTACGAGTTCGCCGGGCGGTCGGTGCCTTCGATGGATCGCAGGCAGTCGCCGAGCAGCTCGCGGGTGTTGAAGGAGACGATGATCGCCTCGACGGTAGGCGGCGACGAGCTCACGGCTTCGCCCGCCGGAGATCGTCCAGCACGGCGAGGGTGCGGCGAAGCATGTCCTCTTCGAGGAACGTGTCGGCGACCCGGCGCCGAGCGGCATGCGGCCATCCGGCGCATCTCATCGGGATGCTCGAGCGCCCAGTGGACGTGTTCGGCGAGATCGAGCGGATCGCCTGGCGCGAACAGCAGGCCGTGCTCCATGTCGTGCACGAGCTCGCACATGACGCCGGAGTTCACCGTGAGGACGGGTACCTCCGCGGCCATGGCCTCGGCGAGACGCGAATCCGAACCCCTCGAACAGGCTCGGGAACAGGAAGAGGTCCGCGGCCGCGAGCAGGCGATCGACGTCGTCGCGTGGCCCGAGCATCCGGACGTTGTCGCCCAGCCCCATCTCCTGGATGCGTGATGCCAGCCGGGTCTGCTCTTCGCCCGCACCAGCCCACACCAGAACGACCCCCGGATCCCGCTCCAGGAGGCCGGGCATCGCGTCCAGGAGCAGGTCGTGGCCCTTCTGCAGGGACAGACGTGCGACCGTGAGCAGCACGGTCCGCCCGGAGGGGATGCCGAGCTCGTGCCGGATCGCGTCGCGGTCCGGAGCGGGCCGGCTCACGCGCGGCATGAGCTCGATGCCGTTGTAGATCCGGAGGATCCTGCCCAGCCGGGCGGCCGAGGCGCCGCGCGAGCTCCCGGCGGCTGTCGTCGGAGACCGTGATCCAGGTCTGGCGCCGCCCGGCCAGCGCGTAGAGCCGACTGCCGGCGGGGCGTCACCGCCGGGCCCGGGGGAACGAGGTGGAACACGACCGCGGTCGGACGACGCAGCAGCGCGGTCGCGAGCATCGCGCCGGGCGACTGCTCCGGTGTCGGCAGGTTGACGAACACGACGTCGGGACGCACGCGCAGGATCGCCGCGGTCGTCATGAGGAAGTCGCCGAGAAGTCGCCCTGCCGCGGCGAGACCGCCTGGGCCGTGCCCACGGCCGACCGGCAATCTGCGGCGCACGACGCCCGGCCGCTCGAATGCATCCCAGACCTCGCGCCCCTCCGGCGGTCCCGGCACGGCTGCATGCACCTCCCACCCGGCTTCGACGGCGGCCTGGGCGATGCGCAACAGATAGCTCTCGGCGCCGCCGTGCTCACGAGACGGCGCGATCGCCAGGAGTCGGGGCGAGTGATCCACAGCGGAGGATCGTAGGCATCGCTCCTCCGCTCCCCGGATGGTCTGCCATCCTGGCCACCCGTGCCGCCGCGCGTCCTGCTGGTAACGCCCTGCTTCCCCCCGGCGCGAGGAGGCATCGAGCGGACCTCGGGTCGCCTCGTGGAGCACCTCCGCGACGTCGACCTGCGCGTCGTCGCGTCCCGTGCCTCCGAGCCCGGCGACCCACCGGACGCACCCGAGGTCCCGATGCATCTCGTGCCCAACGAGCCGCGCGGCGGACGCAAGGCGATCGTCGCGCTCAACGCGACGGCCGCGGCAATCGCGATCCGCCGCCGCCCGGACGTCGTCCTCGGGATGCACATCCGCGCGATGCCCGCTGCGCGAGTCACGGCGCTCGCCACAGGTGCACGCGCCGTCGTCGTCGTCCACGCGAAGGAGATGGGCGAGCAGCCCGGGTTGGCGCGGGCCGCGATGCGATGGGCGGATCGGGTCGTCGCGGTGAGCGGGTACGCCCGGGATCTGGCCCTCGACGCCGGCGCTCCCGAAGACCGGATTCCGACTCCTGCACCCCGGGGTCACGCCGGCCACGCAGACTGCGCCCCCGCCGAGCGCGCGGCCGGGCCCGCGGACGTTCGTCACCGTCTCGCGACTCGACGACCGCTACAAGGGCCACGACGTCGTGCTCGAAGCCCTGCCGTCGCTCCGCACGTCGATACCGGACGTCCGCTGGGTCGTCGTCGGCGACGGGAAGCTGCTCGACGGCCTGCGGCGGCGCGCACTTGAGCTCGGCGTCGACGACGCCGTCGACTTCCGCGGCAACGTGAGCGACGACGAGCGCGACGCCGTGCTGCGCAGCGCGCACGCCTTCTGCATGCCGAGCCGGCGACCGGAGCACGGCATCGGCGAGGGCTTCGGCATCGTCTACCTCGAGGCGGGCGCTCAGCGCCTCCCGGTCGTCGCCGGATCTGTTCCCGGCGTCGTGGACGCGGTTCGGGACGGCGTGAGCGGCGTCTTGGTCGACCCGGCCGATCCAGAGGCGGTCTCGGCGGCGCTTGCGCGGGTTCTCGGCGATACCGCACTCGCAGACCGACTCGGCGACGGCGGCGTCGCGCACGCGTCGGAGCTCAGCTGGTCCCGCGTCGCGGGCCGATACGGGGACCTCCTGGCCGAGGTCGCGGCAGACAGCCGGACGGCGCGACGTGCACCTGACCGCGGCTGGATGCGCGACCTGCTCCTGGGGCCCGGATGAACACGTCCGTCCCGGACAGCCTGCTCTTCGTCGCGAAGAGCACCTGGTCCCCGTCGATCCGGCGCGAGCACGCACTCGCGCTCCTCGCGGCGGGGCACGGGCACTCCGTGCACTTCCTCGAGCGGCAGGGTGACGTCCGTGCGCTCGTCGCCGGACCGCGCGAACCGTGGCTCGCGGGTGTGCTCGGCAGGCCACGTCACACGACGCCGGCGGAAGGCGTCGACGTCATCCATGCCGCGACGGTCGTGCCCGGCCATCGCGGGCGATTCGCCGAGCACCTCGCGGGAGCCCATCTGCGGCGCGACGTCGCGCGCCTCGTCGCGCGGCATCGCCCCGGCGCGGTGATCGTCGGTGCGCCGTGGCAGTGGACGGCGCTCCGCGGGGTCTCGGGTCCGCGCAAGGTGTTCGACGCCGCCGACGACTGGCGCGTGCTGATCCCGGAGCGCCGGGCCCTCGTCGAGGACCTCTACCGCCGAATCGCACGCGAGGCGGACGCGATCGTCCTCGTCTCCGACGAGCTCTGCGACGTGCTGGAGACGCCGGTCACCACGGTCGTTCCCAACGGCGCGGCAGACGACGTGCTCGCCGGGGCGCCCGTCCCGCCGCCGGGCGATCGCCGGATGGTCTACGTCGGGACGCTGTCGCCGCGCTTCGATGCGCCGCTGTTGTCCGGCGCGCTGGCGCATCTCGACGGATGGCGCCTCGACCTGTACGGCCAGTGCCAGTACCCGGGGCGTGGCGCCGAGCCCGACGACGAGCTGGCGAGCCTGCTGACGCGACCGGAGGTCGCCTGGCACGGCGTGGTCGCCCGGTCGGAGGTCGCGCGTGTCGTCGATCGGGCGGACGTCGCGGTCATGCCTCATCGTGCGTCCCTCGAGCGGGGACAGGACTCCATGAAGCTCTACGACTACGCCGCGCGGGCGCGACCCATCGTCGCGAGTGGTGCGGCGGCGGCAAGCGATGCCGAGGCCGGCGTCGCACGTGCGAGCACGCCCGAGGAGTTCGGCGCAGCGGTCGTGCGCGCCGCTGCGGAGCCGGCCGCGGAGCGCGCGCGCCGGCGCGGCTGGGCGGAACGGCAGCGCTGGGCATGCCGCTGGGAGCCGTGGCGCGATGCGGTGCTCGGTACGGCGCGGCGATGACACGGCACGCGTTGCTCAAGCGCGCGGTCGGACGTGCCGTCGCGGCCCCGGCGTTCGAGGTGCTTCGTCGTACCTCGCTGCGCGCTGGACTGTCCGTGTACTACCACCGCGTCGGAGACCCGCAGGGAGATCCGCGGCGCGAGCTCGTCCCGCAGATGGGGACCGCGCTCTTCGCCGGACAGGTCCGCTACTCGGCAGCGCACTTCCGGCTGGTCCGCGCGTCGGAACTGCCGGAGGCGGTGGCCACCCGTGGACCCGCCGACCGGTTTCCCCTGGCGATCACCTTCGACGACGACCTCGCATGTCACCGCGCCACCTCCATGGCCATCCTGGCGGCGTCGGATGCGCCTGGGACGTTCTTCGTGTCGGGCGCTTCGCTCTCGACCCCCGCGTGGTTCTGGTGGGAGGTGCTCGACGCGCATGACCCTGACCCGCACCTCGCGGCCGAACGTCTCTTCGCGATGACGCACAGCGACCGCGCGTCGGCGACGACCGCCCTGGTGGCCGAGGGGCCCCTCCCACCACCGCACGCGGGCATGCGCGGCGACGACGTCGCAGCACTCGCGCAGGCGGGCCACGAGATCGGCTTCCACACGCTCCGTCATCACCTGCTCCCCGATCTCGACGACGCGTCGCTCGCGTCCGCGATGAGCGACGGCCGCGAGGAGATCGAAGCGTGGGCGGGCGGTCGGCTGTCCTCGATCGCCTACCCGCACGGCCGCGCCGACCGGCGGGTCGCCGACGCGGCGCGCCGCGCAGGCTTCGCCGTCGGCTTCACGAGCGCGGAGACCGCGGCGACCCCGGATGCCGACCCGTTGGCAATCGGTCGCCTCGAGGGCCCGTTCTCCTCGGTCGGTCATCTCGCGTTCGTGCTGGCGCGCACGCTCCTGCGCGCCTACCGGTCGTAGGCCCGCAGCCAGTCGGGCGCGACCGCGTCCGGATCGGTGCGGGCCGAGTTGAACGGCGCCCACGCGCGTTCGCCGAGGAGCGCTGCGCCGGCCCGTACGAGGTCGCCCGCGCTCCTGTGGCGCCGCGCCGACGAGAGGTAGACGTCGGCGGCCGCGACGCGACGACCGGCCCGCCGATGACCTGACGCCACCCAGCGCGCGAAACGCCGCTCGTCCCAAGCCGTGCCCTCCCGCGCCGCCGTCGCCCCGTGCTTGACGCGCAGTCGCGCGTACTCCTCGAGCAACGGAGCCGGATCGGTCAGCAGCATGCTGTCGTCGTGACGGACGTAGGCGACGAGCGTCTCGTCGCACGACACCCCCGCGGCCGCCTCCGCGAGACGCAGCCACAGATCCCAGTCGGCGAGCTGGGAGAACGCGACGTCGAACGCACCCACGCGGCGCACCAGGTCCGTCCGCGCCACGACACTCGACGCGCCCGCTGGGATCGCGGACACCGGATCGACGAGGAGCCTGTGGAGGATCCCGTGCGGAGCCGGCGCGGGCAGATCCCGCACGGCCACCCGACGGTCGTCCACCAGCACCACGCCCGTCCAGGACCAGTCTGCGCCGACCCTGGTCATCGCGTCGAGCTGCGTCGCGAGCTTGTCCGGACTCCAGAGATCGTCGTCGTCCAGGAACGCGACGCAGCCGCCCCGCGCTGCCGCGACTCCGGTGTTCCTCGCCGCCGCGACGCCACGGTTCACGGTGTGGCGCAAGGGCCGCAATCGCGGTTCGGACGCGCGAGCGCGACAACCACGCCCACGTCTCGTCGGTCGAGCCGTCGTCGACGACGAGCACCTCGACATCCACGCCATGCTGCGCGAGCGCGGCGTCGACGGTGTCCGCGATGACGCCACCCCGGTTGCGCGTCGGGACGACGACCGACACGTCGGGGACGCCGCTCACCGCCGTCGGGCGCGTACCAGGAGGTTCATCGGGAGGACGAAGGTCGTGCGCGCGAACCGACGCTCGGCGCGCTCGATCTGGGCGCCGATCGCGTTGATGGCCAGGTACGTCGCGGCGAAGACGGGTCGCGTGACACGTGCCGCAGGGAGGCGACGCACGAGCCCCTGCTCGAGCAGGTCCACGGTGTCCCCGGTGACCGTCGCCCATGTCACGCCGCGCCCGCCGTTCTCGACGACCTCGACGTCGTCCCAGTCCTGGAACAGGCGGGCGAGATCGTGGCCCGTGTATCGGCTCTCGAAGGTCGCCCGGTCGTACTCCCACATGAGCGGGACCGTCACGATGGCCCACCCGCCCGGGCGCAGGACGCGCCGCATCTCGTCGACGCCGTGCTGGGGCTCGCGGACGTAGTGGAAACCCTCGATGCACAGGACGACATCGAAGGATGCGTCGTCGAAGGGCAGCAGGTCCGTGGATTCGACATCCGGCACGCCGTAGCGCCGGTCCACATCCATGCGGACGTACCGGATGTCGGGCGCGAACAGGTCGCGGTAGGGCGTCGTCCCGCAGAAGACGTCGAGGACGTCCTCCACCGGTGGGAGCGAGCGCACCGCCGCCTCGAGATCGCGGAGCAGGGCGCGCAGATGGAGGAAGTCCTTCTGGACGGGGACCGGGTGACGCCGCGACCGTCGGATCTCGTCGATCGCATCGGCCGGGAGAGTGTCACCGTCGGCGTGCGGGCCCGTCGTCCCGATCGTCGCCGATCTCGGCGATGGTGCGCCCCACCGCATGCCTAGGGCAAGATACCCGCACGGATGGTCACCGCGCCCCTCGTCTCAGTGATCACGCCGTTCCTGGACGAGGCATCCCATCTCGACGACTGCGTCCGCAGTGTCCTGGCGCAGACCGATCGGTCGTGGGAGCTCCTGCTCGTCGACGACGGCTCGACCGACGGCAGCGCGGGAATCGCGGCGCGGTGGGCGAGCGAGGACCCGGAGCGCATCCGCGTCCTCGCTCACCCGGGCGGGGTGAACCGGGGGCGCAGCGAGTCGCGCAACCTGGGGCTCTCGGCGGCGCGTGGCGAGTTCGTCGCGTTCCTCGACGCCGACGACGTCTTCCTCCCCTTCAAGCTCGAGCGGCAGGTCGCGGTCCTCCGAGACCACCCGCAGGTCGGGATGCTCGTCGCCGCGTTCCTCCACTGGCACAGCCCCGCGCTCGACGATCACCACCGCAAGCCGGACTTCGTCTCGCCGCTCGTGGCGGCGCCCGGCACCCTCCTGAACCCGCCGGACCTGCTCAGCGCGCTCCTGCGCGACGAGGACGTCCACCCCGCCAACAACGCGATGCTGATCCGGAGCCGACGTGTGCCGTGACGTCGGTGGGTTCGACCCGACGTTCGACCTGTACGAGGACACGGTGTTCCTCGCGCAAGGTGGCCCTCCGCACGTCTCGCGATCGTCAGCGGGGACTGCTCCGCCGTGTACCGACTGCATCCGGAGTCGACCTGCTTCCGCGCCGAGGCGTCCGGCGAGTGGAGCGCGCACGGGACGAGCCCGGCGAGGCGCGCGTACCTCGAGTGGCTGGAGGCGTCACCTCGCGGCGGAGGCCGTCGACGACCCGGAGGTCGTGCGACTGCTGCGTCGTGAGCTGCGTCCGTACCGGCAACCGGCCCGCCACGCCGCGGCGACGACGACAAGGTCGCTGCTCGGCAAGGGACGCAGGCGGGCACGCCGCCTCGTTCGTCGACGATGAGCCAAGCAGGCCCCGCCGAGGTCTCCATCGTCGTGCCGACCATCGGCCGCATCGAGATGCTCGACGCATGCCTGGCGTTCCCTGCTCGGCTGTGGCCCGCGCGCGTCGGAGGTGATCGTGGTCGATCAGAGCGAGCGCGACGACGTCGCCGACCTGGTCGCCCGCACCGGCGGCGACGTCAGGCGCCTGCGCAGCACCGGGCGTGGGATCAGCCGCGCGATGAACGAGGGCCTCGAGGCAGCACGCTTCGACCGGGTGCTCGTCACGCACGACGACTGCGTCGTCGCGACCGACTGGGTCGGCCGCGCGACGGCCCACCTCGACGACCGGCCGGACCTGATCGTCACGGGTCGTGTCGAGCCGGGGGACGGCGGAGATCCGAGACTCGTGCCGTCGGTCAAGACAGACCCGTCGCCGCACGACTTCACCGGCGAGCGCACCTGTGGCGCGCTGTACCCGAACAACATGGCGCTGTGGCGACGTCCCGTCCTCGACTTCGGCGGGTTCGACGAGCGCCTGTGGTTCGCGGAGGACAACGACCTCAGCTACCGGTGGCTGCTCGACGGGCGCGCACTCCGCTACGAGCCGGACATGGTGGTCTGGCACCGCGACTGGCGGACGAGGGAGCAGCTCACCGGGGTCTACGTCGAGTACTGGCGCTCCCAGGGGGTTTTCTACGCCAAGCACCTGCTCCGGCGCGATCGCGCGATGGTGGGCTTCCTGGCGGAAGACGCCCATCAGGCGGCGCGTTACGGAGCAGCCAGGCTGCTCGGCCGGGCGCGCTCATGGTCCGACGATCGCAGCGGGATCTGGCGGGGCCTGCCGGTCGGACTCGTCGCGGGCGTCCGGCGGTTCGCGCGAGCCGATGCCTGACACGCGTGCCGACCCCACCGCTCTGCTGATCGTGTCCCCGCACCTCGACGACGCCGTGCTCTCGTGCTTCGCGCTCCTGACCGGGCCGACGCCCGCGGACGTCCTGACGGTGTTCGCAGGCGCTCCCGTCCCGCCGCGGGTCGCCTGGTCGGAGCGCGCCATGGGTTTCGCCGACTCCGATGCGACGATGACTGCCCGGCGCATCGAAGACACCCGCGCGCTGGAGGGGCTCACGCGAGCCACCGACACCATGGATCTTCTCGACGAGGACTACATCGACGACCGCCGCACGACCGCCGATGCGGACGCGCTGCGTACGCGGGTGTCGGCGTGGGTCGCCGGAAACCCAGGGGGTCGGGTCACGGTCCCGGCCGGCGCTGGGAGGGTCCTGGGCCGTATCGGCGCCCGCCTGGAGCGGCTCCTCGGAGACCGGGGCAAGGTCACGCAGCACCCCGACCATGTCTTCGTCCGCGACGCCGTCGCCGAGCTCGTCGGAACCGGCGAGCTCGACGAGCTGCTGCTCTACGAGGAGCTCCCATACCTGTGGCACGGCGAGGCTACGGCGGAGTCGCGTCGGGTCGCGCGGCGAACGCGCGCAGCCCTCGCGCAGCTCGAGCTCCGCGTCGACCGCGACGCAAAAGCGTCCCGGATCGCGTGTTACGCGAGCCAGCTCGGTCACCTGGCGCTCGACGGTCGACGCCCGGACGACCCGGCGGCACTGCCGGAGGTCGAGCGGTACGCCCTGCTCACGACCCGGGCGGCGGTGCGATGACCGGCCGAGACCTGTCCGCGCGGATCCGACCTGCCGTCAAGCGGGTGATCCCCGCGCAGGCGCGCCGTGCCCTCCGCACGTATGTCCGCCCGGTCTGGCCGCCGGTCGGGCTGGCTCGGCTCGGATCGCTTCGCCGGCTGACCCCGCTCGGACGGGAGTTCTGGGATCGCGGCGAGCCGATCGACCGCTACTACATCGAGCGTTTCCTGCGTCAGCAGGCTGGCCAGGACGACTACGTCACGGGCGACGTACGCGGGCGGGTCGCTCGAGATCGGCGACACCTACTACGCGGTGACGATCGGCGGCTGGGGCCACGAGCGCTCCGCCATCACCGCACTGGACGTCCTGAGCCCCGACCCGGCTGCGTCGCAGGCCACGATCCGCGGAGACCTGACGGATCTGCCGCAGGTCGCCGATGACACGTTCGACTGCATCATCTGCACGCAGACGCTGCTGTTGATCTACGACGTGCGCGCAGCCATCGCAACCATGCACCGCATTCTCAAGCCGGGTGGCGTCGTGCTCGCGACGGTGCCGGGGATCAGCCCGCTGTGCCGGCCGGACGCGAGTCTGTGGGGTGACTTCTGGCGCTTCACGTCGCGCTCGGCCGAGCGACTGTTCGCCGAGACCTTCGGCGCGGCGGGCGTGACGGTCGAGTCCTACGGCAACGTCCTCTCCACGACCGCGTTCCTGCATCGCATGGGCGTGGCCGAGCTCAAGCAGGCCGAGCTGGATCTCCGCGACCCCGACTTCGAGCTCATCATCGGCGTACGAGCGATCAAGCAGGCGGACTGAGCCGCAGGAGCCGCTCGATCCGGGGACGCGAAGCGAGCATCTGCTTCACGAGCCGTCCCTCCAGAGCGTCCCACGTCCACTCCCTGATCGGGTCGTGCCGGCCCAGCGCGGCGAGGGGCACGTCGTCGAGCGTGACACGCAGCTCCACGGGTCCTCCGGCGGGATCGAGCGCCAGCGGTGCTGGACGCGCCAGCTCGATGCGCACATCGTCCGCGACCGACGTGTCGAGCCGCTTCACCAGCTGAGCGAGCTCGGATATGTCCGGGACGGCGTCGCGCAGCCCCCGCACGTAGGCCGTCGCCGTCAGACGGCGGATGAACGGCGCGGATCGCGTCCTGCCGAGCGCGCGCTCTAGGACCCGGACTGCGAGCGGCCCGTGCTCCAACACCAGCCCGGCGAGCAGCGGCGCGCGAAACATCGCACGGGCCTGAGCGGACAGCGGGCGATCACCGGACCCCATCGAGGTCAGTGGCAGCGTCGGGCCGAGTCGCGGCTGGCGCCGCGCGAGCTCGACGTCGAAGCGGGCCTGCTGACGAATCTGCGCGAGCCCCGGACCCAGCCCAGCGCTCGGCAGGTGCCACGCCAGCGCGTCCTCGTGCAGGCCGAAGCGCGCGCCGGCCCCGACGAGCCGCACGCCGCACTCCTGGTCGTCGTGGCGTCGCATCGTCTCGTCGAACCAGCCCGCCCGGTCCAGGAGGCTGCGGCGCAGCGACGTGTTGCCGACGGAGAAGTCGAAGTACGACCAGCCGTGCTCCGGCTCGGCCTTGCGGCGGTAGTGGTCCTCCCACTCGACACGCTGGTACAGCGACCAGAGATCCGCTCGCCCGCGCGGCTGGGTCACTGCGCGGCCCACGGCCACGTACGAGGGATCCGCCCCGAGGTGCGCCGACGCATGCGCCGCGACGAAGCCAGGCGCGGGGACCATGTCGTCGTCGAGGTTCACGACGACGTCGTGCGACGCCGCGCGGATACCGGCGTTGCGGCTCGCGGCGACCCCGCTGTTCGGCCGGTCGAGCACCCGGCACGCGAACGGGCTCTCCCGCTCGCGCAAGGCCGCCTGACTCCCGTCGGTGCTGCCATCCAGGACGACGACGACCTCGAACGCCTCCGACGGGGTCGATCTGCCGTTCGAGTGCGGCGAGGAGCCGCAGGAGATCATCGCGGCGGTCGAAGGATGGGATCACGACCGAGACCGGCGGCCCACCCGGCGCTCGAGCCACGAGGGGCGCGAACGGGGCGCGGACGCGCGGCCGGTCGCCCCGACGCCGCCGGCGCGTGACCGGACCACGCGGTGCATACACGTCCGCGAACACCGCCCGTGCCGGGTCGTAGACGACACGAAACCCCTCCCGCAGGACGTCGTGCAGCAGCTGCGCCGGCCGCTCGAGCGCCGTGCGGACGCCCGATTCGGTGGTCACGAGCTCCCGCCGGACGATGAGGTTCTCCGGCGCTGCCAACCGCTCCGCGAGGGACCGGGGGTCGAGGCCACATCCGTCGGCGAGCGACACCGTCGACAGGACCCGACGCGGGCCGAGATCGAGCCGTGGGGGAGCCGGCGGCGCTGCCGTGAAGCCGGTGAGGCACGCCACCAGCGAGTCGACCGCCTCCGCCGGAAGGCCCGTCAGCCAGGTCCGCTCGGGCGTCGCCGCGTCCGTCGTGAACGCGACCCAGGGGCTGCGGTCCGCATCGAGCACGCCCGCCAGCTCGCCGGGAGAGAGTCCGTCGGTCCCGGAGGCTGCGACGAGAACGCGGCCTGCGCCCGGAAGCGAGGCCATGGCCGCCACGGCCCGCCCGAGCCGCTCGCCCCTTCCCCTGCCGTGATGACGACCGTCGCCCCCGGTCCCGGGTCTGCGGTCCGCGCGGTGCGCAGGACCGCTCGGCGGAGCGCGAGGCGCAGCAGGTGCTCGGCGACGCGGTCGCCGAGCCGGTCCTCGATGCGCGCGAGGACACGCTCTGGGCTCAGGGGTCCATCGCACCGGACGACACCGAGGACCGCGGGGCCATGTGAGACGACGAGATCGGTCGGTGCGCCGTCGTCAGCAGCGGCGATCGGCCTCAGGGGACGGGCGAGGTCGACCCGGACCGTCGGACTCACGGTCTGGCGATGCTCGGTCCGCTCGTCACGGCGCGCATGGCCCACGCCACGTTCGGCGCCACGATGCGGGATCGCTGGACGGCGTCTGCGCGGTCGCCGACAGCCGGGGCGACCGTCAGCGTCATCGCATCGCGGTGGACGTGGTCCTCTCCCGCGGCGATCGCCGACCCCATCCAGACCCCGAGGGTGTACGGGCCCGGTGCCAGGCCCGGCGCCAAGGACAGATCGATCTCGAAGATCCCCGTCCCATCGCTCGTGATCGGACGGCGTCCCGTGTCGGACCACGCCTCGTCGAGGACCTGGATCCCCCGCCGGTCCGCGAGGTACACGGCGACGTCGAGGTCGGGCAGCGGGCGGCTCGTTGTGAAGCGGAGGCGGACGGTGAACGCGTCGTCGCGTCGCAGCAGCTCCATCGGTTCGCCGCTCTCGCTGAGGAGCGACACCGACGTCAGGGCGACCGGGCCCTCGTCCTCTTCGCCGAACTCCACGTGCGACGAGCCCGCGAGCCCCGACCGCAGGTACTCCGCGATGACCTCGCCCGTCGGCCCGTCCGCACGCACGCGTCCGGCGTCGATCCACAGCGTGCGTGAGCAGAGCTGCTGGACCGCGCCGAGGTCGTGGCTCACGAAGACGATCGTCCGGCCGCTGCGCCCGATCTCCGACATCTTCCCGAGACATCGCTGCTGGAACTCGGCGTCCCCGACCGCGAGCACCTCGTCGACGACGAGGATGCGCGGCAGGACGTGGGCCGCGACGGCGAACGCGAGCCGAAGCTCCATGCCGCTCGAGTAGCGCTTGAGCGGGGTGTCGAGGAACGGCTGGACCCCGGCGAAGTCGACGATCTCGTCGAATCGTGCGGCGATCTGCGCACGCGGCATGCCCAGGATCGAGCCGTTGAGGAAGACGTTCTCACGACCGGTGAGCTCAGGGTGGAACCCGGTCCCGACCTCGAGCAGCGCGCCCGGGCGGCCACGCATGCGGGCGAAGCCCTCCGTGGGCTCCGTGATCCGGGCGAGGAGCTTCAGGAGCGTGCTCTTGCCCGCACCGTTGCGACCGATCACGCCGAGGGTCTCCCCCTCCGGCACGTCGAAGCTGACGTCGCGCAGCGCCCAGAAGTCCCGTCGCGTCCGGCTCGTCGCGGCCCCTGCGAGCGAGCACGTCGCGGAGCGTCGCGTATCGCGCCAGGTCCTCGCCGATGCGATAGCGCTTCCCGAGCCCCCGGACGATGATGGCCTCGGCGTCCATCAGATCCGGTCGGCGATCTGCCGGCCGGCGCGCTGGAAGTAGACGACGCCGCTGAGGAGCACCAGGATCCCCGTCGCCAGCGAGACGAGGTCGGCGGCCGGCGGCGGCGGACCGTCCACGGTGGCCCAGCGGAACCCATCGATCACGCCGACCATCGGGTTGAGTGCGAACACGATCCGACCGAAGCCGTCGATGAGCGAGCTCGGGAACACCACGGGGCTGGCGAAGAACCAGATCTGCAGGATGAACGCGAGCGTGTACCGCACGTCGCGATACAGGGCGTTGAGCGCGCCGAGCCAGAGCCCGACGCCGAGCGCGACGCCCAGCGCCGCCAGGATCCAGAGAGGCAGCGTCAAGAGCGCGAGCCCAGGCGCGGTGTCATGGATCACCATCGCCGCGGCGAGGACGAGCAGGCCCGGGACCAGGTCGACGAGGCCCGGGAGGACTGCGGCGACGGGAGCGAGGATTCGCGGGAAGTACGCCTTCGTGACGAGCTCGCGGTTGTCCACGAGGCTCTCGGCGCCCGCGTTCGTCCCCGAGGACACGAACGTCCAAGGAACCAGGCCCGCGAGCACGAACACCAGGTAGTCGATGCCGTCACTCGGTACGTCGACGAGCTTCCCGAGCGTGAGGGTGAAGATGACCGCGGCGATCACCGGCTGCAGCACGACCCAGGCGACACCGATGACGGTCTGCTTGTACCGAAGCTTCAGGTCGCGGAGCGCCAGGTGGAGCGCGACCTCGCGGAACGCCCACAGCTCGGCCGGGCGGAGGCTCGGCCACCAGCCTCGCGGCGCGCTGTTCTCGAACCATGGCTCTGCAGCGCGGCTGGCCTCCACGCCACGAGAGTATTCCTGCGCGGTCGGCGCCTATTTCAGTCCTGAACCCCGCCTTGCTACGGTCGATCGGTGTCATCGGAAGACGTGACTCCCCAGCGCGCTGAGCTGTCTCGGGTGGAATGGTTCAGCGACGCAGACGGAAACCGCAAGGACCGCGGACCCCGTGGAGAGGTCGTCTCGGCCGCGCCCGGGCACGCGCAGCCCCGCCGATTCGGCCGCGAGCAGCGGCGGCTCGAGCCTGTTCAGGAGGCACCGATCCCGCCTCGTAGCCCCAGTGGCGCCCGGTCGATCTGGCGTGCGAAATGGCTCATCCTGTTGGCCGCGATCGTCGCGGGCGGGCTTGCCTACGGCGCCAGCCAGCTGATGAACGAGACGTTCCGCTCCTCGACGATCGTGCGTGTGAGCGTCGCGCCAGGCTCATCGTCGAGCCAGGACGCGATCGGCGCCTCGAACGACCTGTCGCAGCAATACGCCCAGCTGGTGACCTCGGACGCCGTCGTCGAGCGCGCGTCGAAGGCCCTCGGCATCCCGGCTTCCGAGCTCTCCGGTCAGGTCTCATCCGGCACGGTGCAGGACCAGAACCTGGTCCGCATCGAGGCCACGGCCCATACGGGCGCTGAAGCCATGCGACGGACGGAGGCGGTCGCCGATGCGTTCACGAAGGTCGTGACGCAGAGCAACGAGCGCCAGGCGCGCCAGTACCGGCGTACGTTGGAGCGCCCGCTTGCGCTCGCTGGATCGCGACATCGCAAGGATGCGCGACGACATCTCCGAGGCGTCCACCGCGGACCGCAAGGATCGGCTCCGCGACTCGCTGAACCTGCTGCTGACCGAGCGTTCGCGACAGGCGGCCGACATCGACCAGTCCGTCGCCTCCGTGCTGCCGGCCATCGATCCGGTGTCGCGCGCGAGCGCCGCGGCGCAGATCCAGCCGAAGCCGAAGCTGTACACGATCGGCGCGGCGATCATCGCCGCACTCGTCGCAGCGCAGATCGCAGTCGCAGTTCGCCGACCGTAGGCGTGGGCATCGTGACCGCGGTCGTCCGCCCGTCGCCTCGGATCCTCGCAGCCGCGGTCGCCGGCATGCTCGCAGTGCTCAGCGCTGCCGGCGTGACGTCCTACCTCGCGTTCGACCAGGCGTCGTCCCTGAAGTGGGGCGATCACCGTCGTCGGCTCGTGCCTGCTCGTGGTGGCCGCGCACCGCGCGCGAGCCGTTGCGGCTCATCGTGGCGCTGGCGATCGTCGCCGCGCCGTTCTCGAGCTTCCACGCCTCGTTCCTCGGGGTCGACGTCTCGGTCCTCTGGCCCATCCTCGCGCTGGGTTGGCTCGTCGCGATCCTCGGGCGTGAGCCGTCGCCTCGGCCGATCGAAGCTCGCGCTCGCGTCCGTCTGGTTCGTCGGGCTGCTCTCCGTCCCGCTCCTCGAGGCCGACGGCCTCGGGACGCAGACGACGCTCCTCGCGACGATGGTCGCCATGGCGCTGGCTCGTGGCGCAGGTCGCACGCGCGCCCGGCGGCGCGGCCATCGTCCTCGGCGCGCTCGGCGCCGGCGCGGTGCTGCAGGCGGGCGATCGCGATCTGGCAGTTCCACACCGGCACCAGCTCAACCTCTACGGCGGTGCCGGCGACGCCGTTTTCGGCAGCAACTACTTCTTCTCGTTCGACGACATCAACCGGCCGACAGGCGGCCTGGAAGATCCGATCTCGCTCGGCAACGTCCTCGCGCTCGGCTCCCGGCGCTCCTGTACTCGGTCGCTGACAGCGAGGCCCTGCTCGTGCGACTGGCCGCGATTGCTCGGTGCCGGCGTGGTGCTGTACGCCTTGTCGATCTCCCTCTCGCGGATGAGCTGGTTCGGGGCGGTCGTCGGCGTCGTGATCGCCGTCGCGCTCCTGCCACGAGGCTGGCGCCTCCGGCCGGGCTCGGGGTCGCGCCTCGTCGCCGTCGTGACGGTCAGCGTCGCCATGGCAGCCGGCGGACAGACGCTCGTCGACCGCTTCGACACGGCGCTCGCCCCGACCGCACAGAGCTCCGTGACCCGCGGAGGGCGACGAGACCCGTCTGCGTCTCTGGGCCGCCGGGCGCGGACATCGCGCTGGCGAACCCCGTGGTCGGCGTCGGGTTCGGGGACCTGCCACGCCGAACTCGGGAAGTACGGCCTCGACTACGGCTCGCTGCACGCACGTGCACTCGACGTATCTCATGATCGCGGCATGTGGCGGGCGCCTCGGGGTGGCTGGCGTTGCTCGATCATCCTGTGGGCGTATCGTGGCCGACGTCCGTGTCGGGCGAAGGGCGAATCCGATGGCCGCCGCGCGCTGGCGGGCTGTCTCGGCGTGACGCTCGTGGTCTGGCTCACGGACTGGACGATCGGCTATCCGCCGGTGGCCGCGTTGTTCGCTACCGTTTTCGGCGCCGCCGCCGGCCTGGCTCGGCAGTGTGCCACACCCCGAGCGCCGAGTGACCATGCCGACTGCGACGCGGGTCCTGATGCTGACCAACAGCATCACCCCGGACATGCTCGGCGGCCTGAACCGGTACGTGCGGGAGCTCTCCGCTGCGCTGGTGCAGAGGGCGTCCGCGTGACGCGTGGCAACGAAGCGGGTTAGCCCGGAACATCCGCTGCGCGAGGTCGGCCCGGACGGAGTCGAGATCCACCGCTATGAGGTGACGTCCAAGCGCTCGCCGCACTTCCTCGTCTACGTATCCGACCCGGATCGCCCGATCGGTATGGCGGGAGCTCGACGCCTACTCCGAGTCCCGGTGACGTCGTCCACGGGCACTACCCGCTGTCGGCGCTGCCCGCCGCCGCTGCGCCGCCGCCGTACGTCTACACGTTCCATGCGCCCGTCTATCGCGAGGTGCTCAGCGAGCGCCAGGACAGCTACAGGTTGCCCCGTGTCCTCCAGCGCACCGTGGTGCGGGGTATGCAGGAGATCGAGAAGCGGCGTCCTGACGGGAGCAACGCGGATCGCGTTGCTGAGCGAGTTCGCGCGCAACGAGCTCGCGGCACTGGACGCACAGACCGCCGCTCAGACCGAGCCTCATCCCCGGTGGGCTCGACGTGCACAAGTTCAGTCCCGGGCCCACAGCGTCGAGTCGACGACTGGGCGGCGGGCGCGACGGACCTGCTGTTCACGGCCACGACGCATGGCTCCCCGCATGGGGATCGTGGAGCTCGTCCAGGCGATGACGCCGATCGTGCGCGACCGCCCCGGCGCCAGGCTCGCGATCGCCGGCTCCGGCGGCCTGCGCCCTGAGATCGAACGCGAGATCCGCGAGCGCGGGCTCCAGGACTCGGTCCGGCTGCTCGGCCGGATCAGCGACGAGGACCTCGTGCGTTGGTACCGGAGCGCGACGCTCGTCGTCATGCCGACGCAGGAGCTCGAGGGGTTCGGCCTCACCACGGCCGAGGCGCTCGCCTGTCAGACGCCGGTCGTCGGAACGCCTGCAGGGGCGACGCCGGAGATCCTCTCGCTCGTCGATCCCCGGCTCATCACACGCGACACGACGCCCGAGGCGCTGGCCGAGGGGATCGCGGACATGCTCCGGGACCCTGAAGCGCTCCGCCGCGCAGGCGAGGTCGGGAGGCGACTGACGGTCGAGACGATGAGCTGGGAGTCCGTGGCCGCCAGGTACCTCGAGCTCTACCGCACGCTGCCCGCGTCGGGCTGACCGCCGCGGCTGATCGATTCGAGCACCTGCTCGACGCGAGCGACGTTCCGCTCGAGCGTCGGAGGCGGAACCTGCTCGAGGAGGACGCGACTGCGCTCGAGGAGCCGCGCCGTCCGACGCGAGGCCCGCCAAGGCGTCGAGCAGGCCCCGCACCTCACCCGCCGGTGCCACCACGGCGCCCGGCATCTCCTGCAATCCCCCACGATCCGTCACGACGAAGGGCAGTCCACGGATGGTGGCCTCCAGCGCCACGATCCCCGCCGGCTCCTGCCACACGCTCGGGACGACGAGCACGTCGGCGTCGTCCAGGAACTGCTCCTTCGCCGGACCCTGGACGAAGCCGTGGAACGTGATGCGTGGATCGGTCGTCGCCGCTGCGCGAACCGCGTCGGAAAGATCACCCGCGCCTGCGATGTCGAGCGTCCACTCCGCGGGCGCGTCGCGGAATGCCTTCAGGAGCACGTCTACGCCCTTGTGCGCCCCCAGCGTGCCGAGGTACGCCAGCCGGAGCGCACCGTCGGGCCGGAGCTGTCGGACACGGGTCCTGCCGGGGCGCACGCCGTAGGGGATCGTGACCGCATCGTGGGCGGGGACCACCCCGGCCTCGACGTGTCGGTCCCGGACGTAGTCCGTCGCGGCGATCAGCTTCGGCGCGGAGCGCCGCAGCAGCCCACCCCGGATCAGGCGCTGCGGACGGCACTCCGGACAGCGGCCACCACAGAACTCCCCGTCCCGGGTGAGCGACGTTCGCATGCAGATGGCGTTGTAGTCATGGGCCATGTGGACGTGTGGGATCCCGGAGACGCGGACGGCGCTGAACACCGCGCTCGACAGTCCCTGAGGTGAGTTGGTGTGCACGACGTCGTAGTCGCCGCGTCGCAGCAGCCCCGAGATCCGCCGGTGCACGTCTGGGCGCCAGAGATCCACGACGTGCCACGTGACCTTGCGCCGCTTGCTGTCCTCCGGCCGGAGATCTCGGCTGCGCGGGACCGGGACGACGCGCGGACCCTCGAGATCTCCCCTGGTTCCTGACAGAACGGTGACCTCATGTCCGCGATCGTGCAGCGACGCCGCCAGGACCGCCACGTGATGTTCCGCCCCACCGCGGCCTTCCGGCGGAAGGACGTTCGTGACGACCGCGATCCTCACCCGGCCGGCCGCTCCGCAGTGTCCTGGAGCTTGCGCAGAGCGCGATACAGCCTGCCCTCGACGGTGGTCTTCGGCTGCTCGAGCGCCTCGGCCACCTGCGCCACCGTCAGATCCGCCCCGAACCGCAGCGCGATGACCTCCCGCTCCTCGTCGGTCAGCCGCGCCAGCGCCCCGCTCAGGTCGTAGCGGTCCGCGGCCGACGCGCCGCCGCTGCCCGACGACCGACGCCACCACCTCCGTCTGCAGCCGCTCCACCGCCCGCCGCTCCGCCGAGCGGCGCCGGCCGTGGTCGCGGACGCGGTTGACCGCGATCGCGTAGAGCCAGGTCGACTCGCTCGCGCGGTCGGGGTCGTACTTGTGCGCCGAGCGCAGGGCGCGCTCGAAGACGTCGGCCATCAGGTCCTCGGCCAGGGCGTCGTCGCCGCACTGCCAGCGGATGTACGCGAACAGCGCCCGGGCGTGCTCGCGGTACATCCGTTCGAAGCGTTCACGCGCCAACTCCTTCTTGCGCATCAGGTTTCGCGCCCCTGCTGCGTAGTAGCGGCGATGACCGATCCGAACCACGATCTCGACGAGCTCACGGCCCGCCTGCGGCGCGAGCGGCCCGACATGAGCGACGACGCGTTCGCGCGCGTCCACGACCGGGTCGTGGCGCAGGCCCCGCAGCGTCGCCGGACGCCCCGCACGTCGCTCGCGACGGCGCTGCTGATCGCGACCGGCCTGGTCTTCACGGGCGGCGGCGTGAGCCTCGCCATCTCGGGCCTGGCGTCTGACACGACGGCCGTCAAGGCGCAGTACCAGCCGCCGGTCGGCAACCCTCCGCCCCCACCGCCGGCGCCTCCTGGGACGACGACTGGGACAACGCCGCCGCCTGGGACGACGACCGGTACGACACCGCCCACCGGCGTCCAGCCCGGCGTCAGCGTCCAGGGCGGCACGGCCACGTCGCCGGCTCCGACCCCGACCGACCACCACGGACGACGGCGACGACGTCGGCGTGCAGGGCGAGACCGACACGAACCCGGATCCGTCCCTGGGCGGCAGCGCGGGCGAGCAGGACCAGCAGCCCGTCCAGTCGGCGCCGCAGCAGGTGGTCGCCTCCAGCGGCGGCGACGAGCTGCCGTTCACCGGCTTCGCGGCCATCCCGATCGTGGTCATCGGCGCGATGCTCATCGCCGCCGGCGCCCTCCTTCGCCGCCGCACACAGCCCTAGCACTCACGGTCCGCCTCCGAGCGGCAGCTTCGCCTCCAGGGCGAGCTGCCGCCACTGGCGACGGTTCTCCATCGTGAACCGCTTCACCGCGTCCTGCGCGTACGGATGCAGCGGGTTGCGCACGCAGCGCCGCCCGGGCCGCCGGCCGCGGGTCCTGGCCCGCGGCGGCCAGCACGAGCGCCTGCGTGTAGCGCGGCTCCCAGCTGCGCGGGTCGCGCCGCACCGCGCCCGCGGCTGCGTCGACGGCCAACGCGTAGCGCCCGAGGCGCACGTCGCACCAGGCGATGAGCTCCAGCGGCTCCGGCCGCACGCTCAGCGCCGAGTTCGACGCCACCGAGCGGTCGATCGTCTGCGCGCAGTCGCCCGCGCGGAAGGAGCGCTGCGCCTCGATCAACGGCTCCTGTGAGCGCAGGATCGACAGCGGCACGAGCGCGAGCACGAGGCACCCGACGCCCGCGAGGATGCCCAGCGGCCGCCCGATCGCGACCCGGCGCCGCGCGCCGCGCCATCCCCGACGCCGGCCGCGCCAGCGCGAGGCCGCCCGCGCAGAACACCCACGCGGTGACGGCCGGCATCTCCCAGTCCCAGTCGACGCCCGCATGGACCGCCCACGCGGTCGCGACGGCGGCGAGCGCACCCCATGCCGGAGCCCGGTCGCGCAGGGCCCGCCACCACAGCGCTCCGAGCATCACGACGAGCGCGATGCCGAGCAGCGCCATCCCGACGATGCCCATCTCGCCGAGCGTCTCGAGGTACACGCGAGTGCCCGTCGAACACGTTGCGGTACGAGGGCCGGTCGCGCTCCCACAGCAGCGGCGTACGTGCCCGCGCCGGTGCCGATCCACGGTCGCTGCTCGAAGCCGCCCTGCAGCGCGACGTCCCAGATCTCGATGCGCCCGTTGTTGCCGAGCTCCGTGAGCCGCTGGCCGGGCTGCGCGGTGGTCGCCACGGCCCCGGTCGAGGAGAAGTCGTCCCATCCGTCGCGGACGCGGTCGACCGCCGCCCGCCGCGAGCCCGGCGACGACCAGCACGACGACGACGGCCGCGCTCCGAGCGCGCGCGCCGGCCACGGCGCCATCCTCGGCGCCCGCCAGCGCTCGAGCCGCGCGTCGACGAGGAGCAGCAGCCCGCGCGCGGCCGCGGCAGCCCCGCGCCAGGACCGCGAGCAGCACCGCCGTCTCGCGGCCGTTGTCGAGCGCGTCGGCCGATGGGCACGGCCGCGTCGAGCCCCTCGATCCCGAGCGCGCGCGCCGCCGCGAGCGCGCCGAACACGAGGACGACCGGCAGGCCGGTGAGCATCCCCCGCGACCGCCCGAGGACGAGGTAGACGACCGCGGCGATCAGCCCGGCGGCGGCCGCGCCGCGCGAGACGCTGAACACGACGGCCGCGACGAGCGGCGGCACCGCCGCCGCGCCGAGCACCCGGAGCGGCCGGGTGGTCGCGCACGGAGCTCGCCAGATGCGCGCACAGCACGACGCCGAGCGCCGCGATGAGCCCGGTCGCGTTCCAGTAGCTCGTCGGCCAGTTCAGCCGCCCGCGCCCGAACTCGGCTGCGATCGGGAACGTCTCGGGCAGCAGCCACGGGCCGAGCGCGGCGATCCCGACGACGGCGCAGCCCAGCGCGGTCGCGGCGACGAGCGCCCGCGCCCGCCCCTCGGTGCGCCCCAGCGACACGAAGATCGCCAGCAGCGCGCCGTAGAGCAGCGTCCTGTCGTACTCCAGGAGCGCGCGGGCAGGCGCGTCGGACCAGATGCTCGACGCGAGCGTCCACGCCGCGAAGCCGGCGAAGGCCGCGAGCGCCACGACGGCGGCGAGCGAGGGGCGCGCGAACGCCCCGGGCGCGAGCACGACCCGCACCAGCAGCGCGAGCAGCGCGACCATCGCCGCAACGGCGGTGAGGTCCGGGAAGAAGCCGCCCGACCAGAACGCGAGCGCCGCGATGAGCGCCGCGGGCGCGAGCAGCAGCACGCCGGGCCAGGGGCCGATCCGCGGCGTGGCCGGCCGCCCGCCGGATGCCCGCACCGCGGCGACGTCGCCGGGATCCGGTGCGTCCGCGCGCGGCGGGTCGGTCGGGAAGGTCGTCACGCGCCGAGCCACGCTACCGGCGCACGCGGCGGCGGCAGCGCTACATCCCGCCGCCGCGGATCATGTAGTTCACGGTCCGCAGGAGGATCTTCGCGTCGGTCCAGAACGTCCAGTTCGCGACGTACAGGTAGTCGATGTTCACCATCTCGTGCAGCGGCACCCGCGCCGAGCCGAGGATCTGCCACGGCCCCGTCATCCCCGGCGTCAGGTGCAGGCGGCGGCGGTGCCAGCCGACGATCTTCTCGTCCTCGTCCACGACGAGCGGCCGCGGCCCCACGAGGCTCATCTCGCCGCGCACGACGTTGATGAGCTGCGGCAGCTCGTCCAGCGCCGTCTTGCGCAGGAACCTCCCGACCCGCGTGATGCGCGGGTCGTCGGCCATCTTGAACAGGCCGTCCGCCTGGTTCTGCGCCATCAGCGCGGCCTTCTGGGCGTCGGCCCCGACGACCATCGATCGGAACTTCACGAGGCCGAAGTGCTGGCCGTCGCGCCCGACGCGGTCCTGGCGGAAGAACACGGGGCCGCGCGAGTCCAGCTTCACGGCGATCGCGATGATCAGCATGAGCGGCGCGACGGCGATGAGGCCGAGCCCGGCGGCGATGAGGTCGGTCAGCCGCTTGACGAGCTGCGACGAGCGGCTGAGCCCGAAGGACCGGATGCCGAGCATCGGCATGCCGTGGATGTCGTCGAACTCGACGGAGGACCCGAGGACCTCCAGCACGCGCGGCAGGACGCTGACGCGCACGCCGAGGCCCTTGACGAGCCGGATGACGTCGAGCATCGCGTCCGTCTCGCCGCTGCCCGGGACGAGGATCACGCGGTGCACGTCGCGATCGCGGATCGCCTGGGCGACGTCGGTGAGGCCGGCGACGTGGTTGATGTCGCCCTGCAGGGGCATCCGCGCGACGACCTCGACCTTCATGCCTCCGGTGCGCTCGCTCAGCTTGCGGATGATCGGCTCGGCGGCGGTGGGCTCGCCGAGGACCAGGACGCGCTCCGGGCGCGTGTAGCGCAGGGCCAGGGTGCGCGCGATCGTCCGGCCCAGCAGGAGGCAGAAGAAGAGCGCCGCCCACAGCCCGATGACCTGCTTGCGCCCGAGCTCGCCGTCGACGATGAACGGGTCGAGCAGCCAGATCAGCAGCGTGTAGAGCGTGGCGAGGCCGAAGAGGGTGGGCGCCTCCTCGAGCGTCGTCTTGCGCACGACCAGCTCGTCGCGGTCGTACAGGCCCATGAGCTTGCAGGTGATGACGACGAGCGGCAGGACCACGAGCCCGATCGGCTTGAGGCGGTCCTCCCCGCCCATGACGCCGATCGCCAGCAGGACGGCGAGCGCGGCGGCCCAGGAGTCGGCGTAGGCGAGGCCGCGACGGAATGCGCGGTCGCGACCGAGGACGATCGGGCGTGCGGGCGCCTCGACCAGCGAGCTCTGCGTCTGCGGTCGATCGCCCCGCCGTCGGTAGCGGCCGGGCACGTCGACTCGACGTCGCCCCTCCTTGCGCTCTGGCTTGGCATCCGTGGCCACCGTCGTTCTCCCTCGCTCGAAACCCGCTCCGATCGGGGCCGGAGGGCGATCCTAGTGGGCGCGCTGGACGGGGCACGTTGTAGTCGGCCCGCGGGAGCGACGCGCGGGGTGCCCTCAACGTGCTGGACCGCCGCATCGTCGAGATCTTCCTCGGAAGATCTGGGCCCTCTCGGACGTCATGTGGCCGAGATGACCGACCGCTTCCACGTGCGCCGGCGCGGTCCGGCGAACGCGCGACCAACGGGTGCCAACGTCTCCGACCGGAGGTTGGACGCGTTGCTGCGCGCACTGCCGCCGGCGCCCGAGCGGCTCGTCGCCCGCGTGCTCGAGATCCCGCTGCTCGAGGGCGCACTCGGACACCTGCGGCGCAGCCGCGATCCGGCGCCGGACGACCCTGGTTCACTGCGCGACGCGCTGACCGAGGTCGGCCTCGAACCGGACGACGTGCGGGTCCGCATGCTGGGCGAGCTGCGCTGGCGGCGGCTCGAGCAGGAGACCGGATCCGAAAATTCTCCTTCGGAGGTGCCCGACATGAGATAGTCGCGACCCGCCGGTCGAGCAATCCTCAAATTCAGGTCCTACGAGCGGCGCGGGGACACGGGAGTCCACTGACGCGATGACCACGACGGTCAAAAGGATCCAAGACGGCCTCGACGGGGCTGACCTCGTCGCTCGGTGCCGACGAGGCGACGCAGACGCGTGGCCCGATTTCGTCCAGCGCTTCGCGCCGTACGTGCACGCCATCGCGGTGCGCGGCTACCGGCTCAGCGAGCAGGACGGCGAGGACGTCTTCCAGGAGGTCTTCCTCCGGGCCTGGACGCACATCGACTCGCTGCGCGACGACGCCGCGATCCGGCCCTGGCTCGGCCAGCTCACCCGCCGCCTGGCGATCGACCGCATCCGGGCCCGGTCGCGTGAGGCTGCCCGCGACGACCTCGACACCCTCCACGACGTGCCGTCCGCGGACGAGCTCGCCGGCCTCGACGAGGCGCTCACCGTGCGCCACGCGATCGAGCAGCTGCCCGGCATCCACCGCGACATCGTCGACCGCTTCTTCATCGAAGGGCAGAGCCACGCGACGATCGCGGCCGACCTCGGCATCGCCGAGGGCACGGTCGCGAGCCGCATCGCCCGCGCCCGGGAACGACTCCGCCCGCACCTCCGCCGAGTTGACCCTGCCCGTCCGCGTCGTGGAGCCGCCCGCCCCCTCCGATCGTTCAGTGGCTGTCCGCCGCGCATGCGGCTCGTGCTGCTGTCCGCGTCGCTGCTCGTGCTCGGTCCTGTCGCGGCGGCGCAGGCGGCGCCCGGGCCTCCGGTCGCTCCCGGACGTGGGCTCGCTCCTGACGTCGCCCGATCTGCTGCCGGGGCTCGACGCGCCGCCCGAGGCCGGGCCCGCCGTTCGGCGGCGAGGGGCCGGGAGACCCGCGTCCCAGCCGGACGAGCCGCCGGCCGAGCCGACGCCGCGGCCGAGTCGCCCGCGCCGGAGCCTGAGGAGACGCCGCCGTCCGAGCCGTCCGGCGAGCCGGACCCGCCGCCGGAGGCCTCCGACGCCTGCCGATCCCGCCCGACCGAGAACGAGCCGACGGACGCGCAGCCCGCTGATCCGGAGCCCGCCGACGCCGACCCGGCCCCCGACGCGGACCCGCCGGCCGAGGCGCCCGAGCCCGATCCTGCGCCGGAGCAGCCGGTCGATGCCGAGGAGCCCCCGGCGGACCCGCCGCCCACGCCGGCCGAGGAGCCGACGGAGGAGGAGCCGGGTGCGACCGCGCCCGTCGACGACCCGCCGCCGCCGTCGCAGCCCGTCGACGAGCAGCCCACTCCGGCGAGCACGGCGCCCCCGCCGGAGCCGGCCGCCGAAGAGCCCACGCCGCCCGCGCCCGCCCCGGCCGAGCCGGCGCCCGCGGAGCCGGTCGCCGAGCCGCCCGCGCCGGTCGCCGAGGAGCCCGCGCCCGTGGAGCCGGTCGCCGAGGAGCCCGTGCCCGCGGAGCCTGTCGCCGAGGACGACGAGCAGGCCGTGACGGTCCCGCCCGTCATCGACGAGGAACCGGCACCCGTCGCCGGAGGAGCCGGCTGTCGCGGCTGTCGCCGCGCCCACCCCCGCCCGCCCCGGCGCCCGTGGCCCGCAGCGCTCCGCGGCCGGCGCCCGGCTCCGGCGGCGCATCCCGCGGCCGAGCCCCAGCTTCCCTCACCCGTCGTCACAGTCGCCCCGCCGCCGGCGCCGGCGCCGGCGCCGATCCCGATGTCGGCGATCGGCACCGCCGTGACGTTCGTCGGCCCGGTCGCGCATCCCGCGGCCCGCGCGGTCGTCCACGTGCCCGCCCCGCACCTCCCGCCCGGCGAGCCGCCCACCCTCGTCATCGACCACATGGCGCTGCGTGCGGAGCTGCAGATCGCCGAGATCCGAGCCGCCCGTCGCCGGCCTCCCCGGGCCGTCCCGGTGACGCCGCCGCTCGTCGCGAGCGCGCCCCCGCGCATCGTCGAGCCGGAGCCGCACGGCGCCTCGCGCGCCGGCCGCGACGACGCGCGGCACGGCTCGGGCGCGTCGGAGCAGCCGTCGGCACGGCCGCCGTCGCAGCCGGCTCCGGTCCCCACCAACGCCGCCGGCGGCGGCAGCGCCGCGACCGGCGTCGGCGGCCACGTGCCGATCGGGCTCGCCGCGCTGCTCGTCCTCATCACGCTGATCCGGCCCGCCGCCATCAACCGGGCCGTCCGCCCGGACGCGCGGTCGGTCACGCTGGTCCCCGTCGTCGACCGCCCCGACTAGCTCCCTCGCGGGATCTCGACGACACGTGTCGTGCGCCCTGCGCGCGGCGCGCTGCCCTCCGCATCCCGTGGAGGCGCGACAGGAGAACGACCACAGCGTCCGGGAGAGCACGCCATGGTTGACGGGAAGGAGCAGGCATGAGGCCTGCAAAGGAGGCGAGCGAGACCGGTTTCGTGTCTCGCGGCCGTCGCAGCGAGGACGTGGACGGGTGGCACGAGATCGTGCGCCGGTTCGCGCCGTACGTGCACGCGGTGTGTGTCGCGCACGGCCTGACCGAGGACGGCGCCGCGCCGGTCTTCGACGAGGTGTTCACGCGCGTGTGGACCGAGATCGACCGCCTGGAGGACGACGACGCCCTCCGCGCCCGTGTCACGCAGCTGACAGAGGACGTCGCGGCGGACAGGACAGGGGTCTCCGCGCCGGCCGACGTCCTGGGAACCCTGAGCTCCGCACTGAGCGTCCACGAGGCCGCCCGCGGCCTTCCCGCGTCGCAGCGAGAGCTGCTTCAGCGCGGGGTTGTCGACGGTCAGGACGAGGTGACGATCGCCGACGCACTCGAACTCGGACCGGACGCGGTCGCCGAGCAGCTGCAGGCCGCGCGCATGCGACTGCGCGGTCGCTTGCGCCGAAGGGGCATCAACGTCCAAGGAGGAGCATCAAAACGCCACGATCGGGCATGACCGTGAAGAATGTTGCGCTATGCAGCGGGATTCCGACGACGACATCGACGAATTCCTGCGCTCGCTGCCGCCGGCGCCCGAGAGCTGGGTGTCGCGTGCGGAGGAGATGCCGCTGCTCCAGAAGGCTCTGACGGTGTTGCGCGAGCGCCAGGACGGCACCGGCGACGCCGCGGCGATGAGGGCGGCGCTCCTGCAGGTCGGGCTCGAGCCGGACGAGCGCAGGGTGCACGCGCTCGAGCGCCTGCGGGAGCTCAGCGAGGGCTAGAGCGCCTGGTCGCCGCGGGCCGCCGCGACGCAGCACGCTGCGACGCCGGCGCAGGCGACGATCCAGGAGATGAGGACGAAGAGGATCACGCCCCGGTGGTCGGCCGCCGGGACGCGGACTTGAGTCGCGCTACGGCCTGATGCGCACCTGTTCGGGGGACAGCTCGCCCACGTTCCGGGCACCCATGAGGGACATCGTCCGCACGATGCCGTCGCGGAGCAGATCTCCCGCCCGCTGCACCCCAGGCTCACCTCCGGCCATGAGGCCGTAGAGGTAGGCACGGGCGACGAGGCAGGCCTTCGCGCCCATCGCCACGGCGGCGACCACGTCCCCGCCGTCGAGGATGCCGCCGTCGAGCATGACCTCGGCGCTGTCGCCGACCTCCTCGACGATCGACGGGAGCTGCTCGAGCGGCGTCGGCGCCTGCACGAGCTGCCGGCCCCCGTGGTTGGACACGATCACGCCGTCGGCGCCGCGGTCGACGACCTGACGCGCGGCCTTGGCCGTCATCACGCCCTTCACGACGAGCGGCCCGTCCCAGATGCTCCGCAGCCAGTCGAGGTCCTCGAAGTCCAGCGCCGGGTCCAGGATCCGCCCGACCATGTCGGACACCGAGCCGCGCTCGTCGGTCATGTTCGCGAAGCGCAGCGGCTCCGTCGTGAGCATGTCGAACCACCAGCCCGGGTGCACGGCCATGTCGGCGAGCGTCTTCAGGGTCAGGGCCGGGGGTGTCGTGAAGCCGTTGCGCACGTCGCGCATGCGGTCACCCGACACGTGCGTGTCGACGGTCAGCAGCAGCGCCGTGAAGCCCGCCGCCTTCGCGCGCTCGACGAGCGCCTGGCTCGCGCCGCGGTCACGCCAGACGTAGAGCTGGAACCAGCGGTTCGCGTCGCCGACGGTGTTCGCGAGGTTCTCGATCGACGTCGTGCCCATGGTCGACAGCGCATGCGGGATGCCGAGGCGCTTGGCGACGTTGCCGACCGCGATCTCCCCCTCCGTCCCCATGACGCGGGTGAACCCGGTCGGCGCGAACGCCAGCGGCAGCGCCGAGGGCTGCCCGAGGATGGTCGTCGACGTGTCGACGCTCGAGACGTCGCGCAGCACCTCCGGCACGAGCTCGACGCGCGCGAACGCCTGGCGCGCGCGGATGAGCGCCGTCTCGTCCTGACCGGCCGCGCCGTCGGTGTAGTCGAAGACCGCACGCGGTGTGCGGCGCTTCGCGATGAGCCGCAGATCCGGGATGCTCGCCGTGCGTGCGACCCGCGCCTCGGCGCCGAAGCCGGGCGTCTCCAGCTGGATGAGATCGCGCAGCTCGGACCAGCGCGGCAGCTGCCGCCTCAATCCAGGACCTCCGCGGGGACCTCGATCTCCCGCTTGAGCACCTTGCCCGTCGGGCCCTTGGGCAACTCCTCCACGAACCACAGCCTCCTCGGGTACTTGTAGCTGGCGACCTGCTCCTTGACGTAGGCGCGCAGCGCCTCCACGTCGATCTCCTCGCCCTCCTTCAGCGCGACGGCGGCGCCGACCTCCTCGCCCCACTCCTCGTCGGGCACGGCGACGACGGCGGCCTCGCGGACGGCCGGGTGCTCGTAGAGCACCTCCTCGATCTCGCGCGGGTACACGTTGTAGCCGCCGCGGATGATCATGTCCTTCTTGCGGTCGACGATGAAGAAGAAGCCGTCCTCGTCGACCTTGCCGAGGTCGCCGGAGTGGAACCACCCGTCGCGGATCGCCTCCTCGGTGGCGTCCGGGCGGCCGAGGTAGCCCTTCATGATGTTGTGGCCCTTGATGACGATCTCGCCGACCTCGCCGGTGGCGACCTCGTTGTCGTCGTCGTCGACGACCTTCATCTCGACGCCCTCGACGGGGAGGCCGATGGAGCCGACCCGGCGCTTCGCCACGCTGTTGAAGGAGGCGACCGGTGATGTCTCGCTGAGCCCGTAGCCCTCGAGGATGACGACGCCGAACGCCTCCTCGACACCCCGCAGGACCTCGCCCGGCAGGGACGCGCCGCCCGAGATGATCCGCCGCAGGCTCGAGGTGTCGTAGTCCTCGCGACCCTCGTGGTGCAGCAGCGCGGCGTGCATCGTGGGCACGCCCGCGAAGTGCGTCACCTGGTCGCGCTGGATGATCTCCAGGGCCTTGGCGGGGTCGAAGCGGGCGAGCAGCGTGAGCGTGGCGCCCGCGACGGCGGCCGCGTTCATGCAGCAGGTCTGCCCGAACGTGTGGAACAGGGGCAGGCCGCCGAACAGGATGTCGTCGTCGCCGATCTCGTGGCCGTTCACGGAGATCGCGGCGTTGCGGCTGAGGTTGTCGTGCGTGAGCTCGGCGCCCTTGGGCTGCCCGGTCGTGCCGGACGTGTAGAGGATCACCGCGGTGTCGCCGCCGTCGACGTCGGCCAGCTCGCGCACCGGCTCGGTCTCGGCGAGCAGGCCCTCGAACTCCTGCGGCTTCACGGACACGACGGGGATGTCGCCGGCCTTCTCGGCGCCCGTCCCGGCCTCCTCGGCGAACCCGTGCCACGCGAACAGCAGCTTCGCGCCGGAGTCCTCGAGGTAGTACGCGACCTCGCGCCCCTTGAGGAGGACGTTCATGGGGACGACCACGGCGCCGGCCCGCACGATGCCGTAGTAGACGACGGGGAAGTACGGGACGTTCGGCAGCATCACCCCGACGCGATCGCCCGGACCGATGCCACGATCGCGCAGGAGTCCGGCGACCCTCGCGCTGCCCTCGTCCAGAAGGCCGTAGGTGACCTCCGCATCGTCCAGCTTCACCGCCACGTGATCGGGGCGGCGGCGCGCGGAGGCGGTCATGATGCCCGCCAGGTTCACGTCGCTCATGTCCGGACACTACCCCGCAGCAGCTGTCCCAGCGCAGCCCGACCTCGCCGCCCTGGCCGGCGCGGCGCTCGACGAGCTCGCCGACGCCGTCGGCGCCGAGGTCGGCGCGCTCTGGGGCGCGCGCGAGGAGGGCGGGGAGCTGGTGCTCCTGGCGGCCCGCGGCCTGGCGCCCGGCGCCGTGCCGCGGACGGTGACGGCCGGGGAGGGACTCAGCGGGCGCGCGGTCTCGGAGTCGCGTGCCGTCACCGCGACGCACGCCGACGACGGCCTGCAGGTGGTCGGCCTGACCGGCCCGACGCGCGTCGCCCACGAGATCCACGTGCCGCTCCGGCTGGGCACGTCGGTGATCGCCGTCGCCGCCCTCGGCTGTCTCGCGCCTCCCGATGCGGGCGTCGAGCGCGTGCAGGCGCTGGCCGATGCCGCCGGCGTGGCGCTCGCCCACCTCCAGGTCAACGAGGCGGCCAGGCGCGAGGCGCGGCTCGGGCGCGCGGTGCTCGACGCGACGCCGGACGCGATCGCGCTCGTCGGCCCGGCCGGCCAGGTGCTCGTGCAGAACGAGCCGATGCGGGCGCTGCTGGCGGATGGCGTCCCCGCGCTGGAGGTCCCGCCCGGCGGCGCCGGCGTCGAGCACCACGACGAGCTGACGCCCGCCGGCAGCCGGCGGCTCCTGGCGCGCTGGAGCGCGCCGCTGGAGAACGGCGGCAACGGCGACGGTGGGCGGATCGTCGTGCTGCGCGACGTGAGCGCGGAGCGCGAGTCCGAGCGGCTGAAGGACGAGGTGCTCGCGCTCGTGTCGCACGAGCTGCGCACGCCGCTGACCTCGATCGTCGGCTACGTCGACCTCGTGCTCGACGGCTCCGACCCGCTCTCCCCCGACGTGCAGCGCTTCCTCGAGGTCGTCGAGCGCAACGCGCGCCGGATGCTGCGCCTCGTCGGCGACCTGCTGTTCGTCGCCCAGGTCGAGGCGGGCAGGCTCGAGCTCGCGCGCGCCGAGGTCGACCTCGGCACCATCGCGTCCGACGCGGTCGAGGCCGCGCGCCCCGAGGCCGAGCGGGTCGGGTCGACGATCGTGCTCGACGCCGAGCCCGTCCGCACGTTCACCGGCGACCGCGACCGCTGCGCCCAGGTGCTCGACAACCTCATCGCCAACGCCGTGAAGTTCACGGGCGAGGGCGGCCACATCCAGGTCACGGTCGCCGAGCGCGGGGAGTTCGCGGTCGTCGAGGTCGGCGACGACGGGCCCGGCATCCCGCTCGAGGAGCAGGCGCTGGTGTTCGAGCGCTTCGCGCGGGCGTCGGGCGCCGCGGAGCGGGCGGTGCCGGGAGCGGGGCTGGGCCTGACGGTCGTGAAGGCGATCGTCGAGGGCCACGGGGGCGAGATCGACGTGCTCAGCGCGCCGGGTGCGGGGACGACGATGCGCGTGGCGCTGCCGCTGGACTAGCGGAGCTCACCGTCCCCACCGATACCCGAACCCCCGCACCGTCTCGATGAGCTCCCCCGAGTCGCCGAGCTTGCGCCGCAGGTAGCTCACCGTCACCTTCACCTGCCCGGGCTCGACCGCGTCCGGGTGCCCCCAGACGAGCTCGAGGAGCTGGTCGCGGCTCAGGACCTGACCCGGGTTGCGCATGAAGGTGACGAGGAGCCGGAACTCCAGCGGCGTGAGCTGGATCTCGTCGTCGCCCACCCGGACCTCGGCGCGGGTCACGTCGACGCTCACGCGGCCGTCGCCGTACGTCTCGCGGTCCGGGCCCCAGTCGGTGCGGCCGGCCGACCGGCGCAGCAGCGCCTCGACGCGCGCGAGCAGCTCCTGGCGCCCGAACGGCTTCGTGACGTAGTCGTCGGCGCCCTCCTTGAGCCCGCGGACCTTCTCCAGCTCCGTGTCGCGCGCCGTGAGCATGAGCACGGGCACGGCGGTGAGGTCGCGGATGCGCTCGAGCGTCTGCCAGCCGTCGAGCTCGGGCATCGTCACGTCGAGGACGATCACCTCGGGGCGGACGTCGTACGAGGACCCGCAGCGCCTCGCGCCCGTCGGCCGCCTCGCGCACGCTCGCGCCGGCCCGCTCGAGCAGCTCGCGCACGAGCCCGCGGACGTCCGCGTCGTCGTCGACCACGAGGATGCGCGCACCCTGCATCGCGCCGGATCGTGTCAGAGGCAGCCGCCGGTCCGCGCACTAGGGTCCCCGACCGATGCCTTCCGCGACCCGACGACGCTCCCGCTCGCTGCCCGGCGACATGCCCGTCGCCGCCACCGGCGAGCTGCTCGTGTGGACCGACGGCGCCTGCCGCAAGAACCCCGGCCCCGGCGGCTGGGCCGCGCTCATCGTGGGCACGGACGTCCGCGAGCTCTCCGGCGGCCTCCCCCACACGACGAACAACATCATGGAGATGACCGCCGCCCTCGAGGGGCTCCGGGCGCTGCCGGACGGCGCGCGGGCCTGCGTGGTGACCGACTCGCGCTACCTCCACGACGGCATGACCTCGTGGATCCACGGGTGGAAGCGCAAGGGCTGGAAGACGGCCGGCGGCGAGCCGGTCAAGAACCGCGAGGTGTGGCTCGCGCTGGAGGCCGAGGTCGCCCGTCACCTCACGGTGCGCTGGCACTGGGTTCGCGGCCACGTCGGCACGCAGCTCAACGAGCGCGCCGACGAGCTCGCCGTCGCCGCCGCCGCGGCGTACTGACTCGACGGACGACCGAGCCGCCGCGCGGCGGCCTGTACAACCGGGTCCATGGAGGAGAGGACGCCGAGGGAGGCCGCGTGGGAGGAGGTCGCGCAGGGGTTCGAGCGTGCGCTCATGACGCCCGGGCTGCCCCGCACGCGCGCCCGCTGCTCATGCGCGGGTACCTCGCCGCCAACCGGGCGGCGCGCCTGCCGCCCCCTAGCCCGGCTGCGGTCGGACGCCCTGCGCCAGCGCTGCGTCTCGCGCCTGCGCTACCGCATAGTCCAGATCGTCCGTGACGTCCACGAGGTCCAGGTCGCCGGGGCTGATCTTCCCGCCGGGGAGCATCCGCTCGCGGATCCAGTCGACCAGCCCGGTCCAGTAGTCCGTCCCGATCAGGATGATCGGGAAGTGGCTGATCTTGCGGGTCTGGATCAGCGTCGCCGCCTCGAAGAGCTCGTCGAGCGTCCCGAACCCACCGGGGAGGACGAGGAACGCGCTCGCGTAGCGGACGAACATGATCTTCCGCGTGAAGAAGTAGTGGAACTGCAGATCGACGTCGACGTACCGGTTCACCGACTGCTCGAACGGCAGGTCGATCCCCAGCCCGACGCTCGGCACGCCGGCCAGCTGCGCGCCGTGGTTCGCCGCCTCCATCGCGCCCGGCCCGCCGCCGGTGATGACCGCGAAGCCCGCCTCGCCCAGCTTGCGCCCCACCTCGACGGCGCGCTCGTACTCCGCCGAGCCGGGCGGCGTCCGCGCCGACCCGAAGACGGACACGGCCGGGCCCGCCGCCTGCATCTTCTCGAAGCCCATGGCGAGCTCGGCGGCCATGCGCTCGACGCGGTCGGCGTCGGTGACGAGGCTGCGGACCACGGGCTCATCGGCGGCGATGAGCTCCTCGTCGGGGGTGAGCGGGCGGCGCGGAAGTGCGGACACCCGTTCCAAGGTAGCCCGGGTGCCCCTCGGGGCGCCGGTCGCCCTAGCGGAGCGTCGCTTCGCAGTTCTTGAAGCGGTACTTGTTGCTGTAGCGCTTGCGGACCCTGTCGTAGCCGGGCCCGCAGTCCACGGTGCCCTTGCCGTAGAAGGACCAGATGACGTCGTCGCCGCTGCCGCCGCGCACGATGTTGGTCCCGTGGCTCGTGTAGATCCAGTCGTCGCCGGACCCGCCGGAGAGCCGATCGCGCTGACCGGGCCCGTTGCCGACGGGATCCCAGTCGCCCCAGATCACGTCGGCGCCGGCCCCGCCGCGGATGACGTCGCTGCCGTGGTGCCCGAGCAGCTCGTCGCTGAGCGAGCCGCCCACGAACAGGTGCTCGCCGTCCAGGACCTTCCAGAAGACGCCGCTGATCGCGGGCCAGCCCTCGTGGCTCGCCTTGTCCCCGCCGCCCGGGGTCTGCCGGTTGTTGCCCGGCTGGCACTGCGTCCCCGGCTTGGCGGCCGAGCACAGCTCGGCGGGTGCCTGCGCGCCGGCGCCCGGTGCGACGGCGAGCAGTGCCAGCCCGAGCCCGGCGAGCGTCGCGACCAGGCGGCGCATCGGTCTACAGGCCTTCGGGGTGGCGGACGGTGTAGCCGCTCGCCGGCCGCGACTCCGTCGTCCAGCGCCCGCCGACCGAGCGCCGCGCGCTCGTGTCGAACCGCAGCCCCGCGACGGTCATGTACATGTGGCCGCCGTTCGCGTAGATCGTCACCCAGGTGCCCGGACCGGACTCGCCCCAGGTGGTGAACGCGCCGGACGGCAGCGCGTCGTCGAGCAGCCCCGCGCCGTGCAGCGCGTAGGACACGGAACCCGAGCAGTCGTAGCCCGTGTCGTCGAAGTCGCCGTGGCCGCCGCCGTACTTGTACGGCATGCCCTCGATCTCGTTCGCCGCCGCGATGATCTGCTGCACCTGGGGCGGAGCGTCGGCGGGCGCGATCGCCTTGCCGTCGGGCCCGATGGTGGCCTTGCCGGTCGGCGCCGTGACCGCTGCGCTGCGCAGACCCACGCCGCCGCCCTCGACCGACCGGCGCAGCGCGGCGATGTCGGCCGCGCTCATGACGCCGTTCGCCGGCAGCGACGCGGCCGCCTCGAATGCCTTGACCGACTTGCGCGTGCCCTTCCCGAACTGACCGTCGACGCCGGTGTCGTACCCGGCCTTCGAGAGGTAGTCCTGCAGGACGCGGACGTCCTGGCCGCGCATGCCGCTCTTCAGCGGCGCACGATCTCCGAGCTTGGCCTGGGCGGCGGTTGGGACGGCGGCGGATCCGAGCAGAGCCAGGAACAGGAGCACGGAGGCTCGGCGAGGCAGCGGCGTAGGCACGTCGGGCGGGTCCTTTTCTCATTCGTCGCCTACGGGGTTAGCTGACGGGCTCGCGCTGAGAGAGCAGCGCTACGCCGGAGATCACCGGCGATTCGCCCCCGGCCACCGTGGTGGCCAATGGGTCCCCCGTTCCCCTCCCGACGCGCGGGCGAGGACTCGGCTTGGTTCAACGTCGTCGGCGACAGTAGCGCGCCAGGACGACGATCGATGCGGTGTTACGGAACCCGCGCCGCGGGCCTGGCGCGTTGGCGCTAGTGGGCGCTAGTCCTGCAGCGCGGCGTCGGCGATCGCGAGCGCGACCTCGGCCCGCGACCGCAGCGACGACTCGAGCACGAACTCGTTCGGCGCGTGCGCGCCGCCGCCCCGCGGCCCGAGGCCGTCGACGGTCAGCGGGATCGTGCTCGCGAAGTGGCTCGCGTCGCTCGCGCCGCCGCGATCCATCCCGGTGATGCTCCGGCCCAGCCGCTCGCCCGCGGCGGCCAGCAGCCCGGCCGCGGGCCCGCGCGCGTCCATCCCCGGCCACAGCCGCAGCAGCGACGGCTCGAGCGTCACCCCGCCGACCTCGTCCGGCACCGCGGCGAGCACCGCGTCGAAGGCGACGGCGTCGTCGGCGCGCATGTCGCAGAACAGCTCGCCGCCGGCCGGGACGACGTTGAACGCGTCGCCCGAGCGCAGGATCGTCGGCACCGCGGTCAGCCGCAGGTCGCCGTGCGGGTCGTGCATCGCCGACACGGCCTGCGCGGCGGCGGCGAGCCCGAGCAGCGCGTTGCGGCCCTGGTCGGGCGCCGAGCCGGAGTGCGACGAGCGCCCGTGCGCGAGGACCCGCAGCGTGCCCGCGGCCTTGCGCTTGACGATCACGGCGTCGCCGCCGTCGGAGGTGAGCTGCCCGGCCTCGAAGCACAGGCAGACGTCGAAGCCGGCGAAGCGCTCGACGTGGCCGAAGGTCCCGACCCGCCACTCCTCGTCCTGCACGAGCAGGAGCGCGGCCTCGGCGAAGCTCGCGCGCCGCTCCGGCGCCGCCAGCGCGCGCAGCAGACCGAGCGCCAGCACGACGCCGCCCTTCATGTCGACCGTGCCGGAGCCGAGCAGCTTGTCGCCGTCGCGCGAGAGCGGCCGATGCCGGTCGTGGGCGATGACGGTGTCGAGGTGACCCACGAGCACGAGCCGCCGTGAGCCGGTCCCCTGGAGGCGGAGCACGAGGTCGTCGGCGTGGCCGGGGGACGAGCACGGGACGCGCTCGACCGTCGTGTCGTCGGGCGCGAGCGCCGCGGCGATCGACGCAGCCTCCTCGGCGCCCGCGAGGTCGCCCGACGGCGAGGACACCGCCACGAGCGCCTCCAACTCGCGCGTCGCACGCGCCGCCATCCGGGCTGCCGTCGCTTCGATCAGGTCGTCCACGGGCGACCAGACTAGAGCCGTTAGCCACCGCACGAACCCGGGTAGCGCCTCGGGGCAGGGGTCTTCCTTCGGGAGAGGAGAGACGATGGCGACGCGTGACCGCACGGCGGCGCGGCAGAAGGTTGCTGCGCCGGCGCGAACGACGGATCCTGCCTACGCACCGGAGGGGCGCAGCGACCATCTGCCCCCACTGGAGTACCGGGACATCCCCAAGGCGCCGAAGCTGCGCAAGGTGATCGGCCCGAGCGTCGTCCTCGTCGGGGTCGGCATCTCCTCGGGCGAGTTCATCATCTGGCCGTACATCACCTCGCAGGTCGGGCTCATCTTCCTGTGGGCTGCCGCGATCGGCATCTTCATGCAGCTCATCCTCAACATGGAGATCGAGCGCTACACGCTGGCCACCGGCGAGACCGCGATCGTCGGCTTCGCACGGTCGTGGAAGCCGTGGGGCCTGGTGTTCATCGCGTGCGCGGTGATCCCGAACTTCTGGCCCGGCTGGGCGGCGAGCTCGGCGACGCTGACGACGTTCCTCATCGGCGGCGGCAACGTCACGCTCATCGCCATCGCGATGCTCGTCGTCATGGGCGTCGCGCTCACCGCGTCGCCCGTCGTCTACCGGACGATGGAGAAGATCGAGTTCGCGAAGGTCGCGATCGTCCTCATCTTCCTCGTCGTCGCGCTCGTCGCCGGCATCAGCGGCTCGGCGTACGAGGACGTGCCGAAGGCCGCCACCGACGCCGGCTGGCCGTCGGGCATCGACGTCGCGGTCATCCTGGGCGCGCTGGCGTTCGCCGGCGTCGGCGGGGTCAACAACCTCTGCCAGTCCAACTGGATCCGCGACAAGGGCTTCGGCATGGGCTCGCACATCCCGCACGTCGTGTCGCCGCTGACCGGCGAGGACCAGGCGAAGCCGTCGACCGGCTACATGGTCAGGCAGGACGACGAGAACCTCGAGCGCTTCTGGGGTTGGTGGAAGGTCGCCAAGAAGGAGCAGTTCTACTTCTTCTTCGTCACGGGTCTGATCACGATCATGGTCTTCTCGCTGCTGGCGTACTCGACCGTGTTCGGCCAGGACCTCGGCGAGCAGCTCGACTTCGTCGAGGGTGAGGGCAACGCGCTCAAGGAGGGCGTCGCGCCGTGGTTCGGCACGGTGTTCTGGGGCATCGGCGCGGTGTCGCTGTTCGCCGGCTCGCTCGGGATCCTCGACTACGTCGCCCGCGTGAGCGCCGACGTCATCAAGACGCTCTACGCCCGCGAGAGCCGGCGCATCACCGAGAGCTGGGTCTACTTCGGGTTCGTCTGGGGCGAGATCGCGCTCGGCACGATCGTGCTGCTCAGCGGGTTCGACCAGCCGCTGGCGCTGCTCATCGTCGCGTCGTCGCTCAACGGCGTCGTGATGTTCATCTACTCGCTGCTGCTCATCAAGCTCAACCGCCAGGGCCTGCCGGTGCCTATCCGCGTGCGCGGGCTGCGGCTCTACCTGCTGTGGGCCATCGCAGCCGTGTTCGGCGGGCTGTCGGTGGCGCTCCTCCTGGCGCAGATCTGAGCGCCGCGACGGCCGCCAGGCCGGTCAGCACCCCGATGTAGAGCGCGAAGGGCACGGATGCCCCCGCGTCGCTCAGCGGCCAGAGCAGCGGGACGCCGTCGCCGGTGCCGAGGTCACGGAAGAGGTGCCCGGCGAGGCCGATGGCGGCGCCGAGCAGGACCTGCGAGCGCAGCAGTCCGGCCGCCACGAGCACGACGAGGATCGTCAGCAGGCTGTGCGTGTAGGGCCGCGGCGTGCCGGCGGTCAGCACGTCGGTGCCGAGCTCGAGCGGCAGGTGGTCGATGTCGAGGACCACCGAGAACACGAGGATCGCCGCGGCCATCCGCCGCGGCGGCCACAGCAGCGCGATCGAGCACCACGCCGGTCGCGAGGTGCCCGATCCAGTCGACGATGCCGACGAGCGCGAACTGCGTGTCGATGTCCAGGCGGCCCAGCACGGGCTGGACCGCCAGGACGACGACCACCGCGGCGAGCGGAACCCACCACGGAGGCCGGACTGTCCTATCCCAAGACAGCTTCCAGCCGGCGGTCGATCGCGGCCGCGAGGGCGTCGCGGACGTCGCCCTCCTCGAAGCGCTCGATGAGCTCGGACATGAACCCCTCGATCACGAGCCGCTGGGCGGCCTCCTCGCGCAGACCGCGGGAGCGCAGGTAGTAGACCTGCTCGGGATCGACCTGGGCGATGGCCGCGGCGTGCGTGCAGCGCACGTCGTTGGCCAGGATCTCGAGGCCGGGGATCGCGTCCGCGTGGGCCTTCTTGGAGACGAGCAGGTTGCGCGACTCCTGGAACGCGTCGGTCTGCTGCGCGCCCGGGTCGACCTTGATCATCCCGCGCCACACCGCTGAGGAGCGGTCGGCGAGGATGCCGCGGAACGCGAGGTCGGACGTGGTGTTCGCCGCCGCGTGCTCCTGCGTCGTGTCGAAGTCCAGGTGCTGGCGGTTGCGGACCGCGTACGCGCCGGTGACCTTGCCGCTCGCGCCCTCGCCGTCGAGGATCGTGTTCTGGAAGACCTTGCCGTTGGCGGCGCCGAAGCCCAGCGTCACCCAGTCGAGCTGCGCGTCGCGGGCCACCCGGGCGCGCTGCGCCCCGAACACCCACGACTTCTCGTCGAGGCCCTGGGCCGAGACGAAGCGCAGGTTGGCGTTCTGCCCGACGACGAGCTCGACGACGGTGTTGAACAGGCCGTCGGCCGCCGAGAGCTCCTGCTCCCACACCTCGGCCTCCGCGCCCTCCTCGAGGACGATGAGCACGCGCCAGCTCATGGCGGTGCCCTGCTGGGCCTGGATCGCGGTGAGCAGGACGGGGGCGTCCAGCCGCGTGTTGCGCGGGACGTAGACGAACGCGCCGCCCTCCCACTCCGCCGCGTTGCGGGCGACGAAGGGGTCGTCGGTCGCGGTCACGACCGAGCCGAGGTGCGCCTCGACGAGGTCGCCGTGCGTCTCGACCGCCTGCGACAGCGGCATGACGAGCGGACCGTCGGGCGGGACGTTCACCGTGCTCCAGGCATCGTCGACCTGGCGCAGCTCGAGCCCGGGCGGCGAGAACACCGGCTCGGCCTCGGTGGCGAGGTCGCCGCCGGACGGCGCAGGGAACGACGCGAGGTCGAACTTGCGCAGCTCGGTGAACTCCCACCCCGGCTGCCCCTTGAAGTCGGGCAGCGGGAGGTCCCGCCAGGTGGTCGCTGCGGTACTAGCCAATGGAGCCCTCCATCTGGAGCTCGATGAGGCGGTTCATCTCGACCGCGTACTCCATCGGGAGCTCCTTGACGATCGGCTCGATGAAGCCGTTGACGATGAGCTTGGAGGCCTCCTCCTCCCCCAGTCCGTGGGACTGGAGGTAGAACAGCTGCTCCTCGCCGACCTTCGTGACGCTCGCCTCGTGGCCGACGTTGACGTCGTCCTCACCGATGCGGATCGTCGGGTACGTGTCCGACCGCGAGTCCTCGTCGAGCAGGAGCGCGTCGCACACGACCTTGGACTTCGACCCGTGCGCGCCCTTGGCGACCTCGAGCAGGCCGCGGTAGGAGGAGCGCCCGCCGTCCTTGGAGATGGACTTGGCGAAGATGTTCGACGTCGTGTTCGGCGCCGCGTGGATGATCTTGCCGCCGGCGTCCTGGTGCTGGCCGGCGCCGGCGAAGGCGATCGACAGGATCTCGCCGTGCGCACGCTCGCCGGTCAGGTAGACCGACGGGTACTTCATCGTGAGCTTGGAGCCGAGGTTGCAGTCGACCCACTCGACGGTCGCGTCGCGCTCGGCGACGGCCCGCTTGGTCACGAGGTTGAAGACGTTGCCCGACCAGTTCTGCACGGTCGTGTAGCGGATGCGCGCGCCGGGCTTCGCGAACAGCTCCACGACGGCGGAGTGCAGCGAGTCCGAGCTGTACGTCGGGGCGGTGCAGCCCTCGACGTAGTGCACGTAGGAGCCCTCGTCGGCGATGATGATCGTCCGCTCGAACTGGCCCATGTTCTCCGTGTTGATGCGGAAGTAGGCCTGCAGCGGCATCTCGACCTTGACGCCCTTCGGGACGTACACGAACGAGCCGCCGGACCAGACGGCGCTGTTGAGCGCCGCGAGCTTGTTGTCGTTCGGCGGGATGAGCGTGCCGATGTACTCGCGCACGAGGTCCTCGTGCTCGCGCAGCGCGGTGTCCATGTCCATGAACACGACGCCCTGCGCCTCGAGCTGCTCGTTGACCTGGTGGTAGACGGACTCCGACTCGTACTGCGCGCCGACGCCGGCCAGGAACTTGCGCTCGGCCTCGGGGATGCCGAGGCGGTCGAACGTCTTCTTGACGTCCTCGGGCACGTCGTCCCAGGAGCGCTCGGCGCGCTCGGACGCGCGGACGAAGTAGTGGATGTCGTCGAAGTCGACCTCGGCCAGCATCGGCGAGCCCCAGGTCGGCATCGGGCGCGCGAGGAAGTGATCGAGCGACTTGAGGCGGAACTCGCGCATCCAGTCCGGCTCGTTCTTGAACTCGGAGATCTTCTCGACGAGCTCGCGCGTCAGGCCCTTCGGCGCCTTGTACAGGTAGTTCTCGGCGTCGTGGAAGCCATAACGCTCGGTGTAGTCCGCATTGATGCCCTGCAGCGCCTGCTGCTCGGCGATCGTCTCGGGAGTGGCCATGGTGCTACTCCACCTCCAGCTTGATGAGACCGCCCTCGACGCGGACGGGAAAAGTGTCGATTGCAACGTACGCGGGGAGGTTCAGCGGCTCCCCGGAGTTCAGGTCGAACCAGGACCCGTGCCGCGGGCACTCGACCCGGCAGCGCTCCTGATCCAGCTCGCCGTCCGCCAAGGACCCGTTGTCGTGCGAGCAGCGGTCCTCGATGGCGAGGATCTCGCCACCGCAGTTGAAGACCCCGATCTCGAGGTCCTCCCACTCCACCAGGCGTCGTGCGCCGGGCGGGAGCTCGTCGAGCGGGCAGATGTCGATGACGTCAGGCAAATCCGATCCTTGCACTCGGCATTGTATCCGTCCCCAGGGGACGGTCTCAGCGCGTGCGGCCGAGCAGGTCGCGATACATGGGGTTCGACGTCAGGAACCCGATTCGCTCGGCGCGTTCGGAGTCGATCGCCTCGTCCGGGAACGACGCCACGATGGCGTCGCAGCGCTCCTGCGCGCCCTCGCGGAACTCGCGGTGGGTGAGGATGTAGAGGTCGTCGCGGCGCACGCCGTCGAGCACGCGGTGGCCGCACTCCAGCGGGTCCATCCACACGTCGTCGTCCGGCCGCTCGGCCATCTCGCGCTCGAACTCGGCGTAGCCCGTGTCGCGCCGGAAGCGCTCGGGGCGCAGCCGCCCGCTCTCGCGGATGTTCGTCTTCACCGGGCCCGGGAACAGGATCGAGGCGCCGATGCCGGCCTTCGCCAGCTCCGGGCGGACGGACTCCATGAGCCCCATGACGGCGGCCTTGGCGGTGATGTAGATCGCGGCGCCCGGGATCGGGACGACCGCCGCCATCGAGGAGGTCGTCACGACGTGGCCCTCCTCGCGCCCGCGCATCCGCGGCACCACCGTCTGCAGGCCGTTGACGACCCCGCCGAGGTTGACGCCGAGACCCCAGTCCCAGTCGTCGTAGCCGGCGTCCTCGAGGCTGCCGAGGATCCCGACGCCCGCGTTGTTCACCAGCAGGGCGATCGGGCCGAGGACGCGCTCGGCCTCGTCCGCGGCCGCCGCGTAGGCGGCGCGGTCGGTGACGTCGAGCTCGATCGGATGCGCGACGCCGTCGGCGAAGAGCGCGCCCGCCTCGTCGAGGTGGTCGCGGCGGACGTCCGCCAGCGCGACCCGCATCCCCGCCTCGGCGCACGCACGCGCGATGCCGAGGCCGATGCCGCTCGCGCCGCCCGTGATGAACGCGACCCTGCCGGTGAGCTCCTCCACGCCTCCCGGACGTTAGTCCTTCGCCAGCGGCACCGTCGCGGGGTCGCCGTCGACGGCCGCGGCCAGCGCCGGGACGAGGACGTCGAGCGCGAGCGGCATGCTCAGGACCGTCTGCGCGCCGACCGCGTTGTACGCGTTGTCCGGGCGGGAGTCGAGCACGACGAAGTCGCGGTCCTCCTTGTGGACGTCGAGGCTGTTGTACACGCGGTTGCGCTCGAGCTTCTTCGCCTCGTCCTCGGTGGCGAACCAGGCGACCGCGTCGAGGTCGAGCAGCTGCACCTGCTCCTCGGAGATCATGCCCGCGTAGTCCTTGACGAAGAGCTTGGAGATCTCGGGCGAGAGCACGAAGCCGAGGTCGGTGAGCAGGCGCGAGCGCGGGTCGTCCGGGCCGTACACCCAGATGCCCTCGTAGGACATCGCCATCGACGCCGACTTGCCGGCGAACTCCGGATGCTCCTCCTTGGCCTTCGCGATGCGCGCCTCGAGGTCGCCGATGAGCTTCTCCGCCTCGTCGGGCTCGCCGACGACCTGACCCACGGTGCGGGTCGTCTCCTGCCAGGGGATGCCGAAGTCGGCGTGGCCCTCCGGCGGAGCGACGACCGGGGCGATCTGCGAGAGCTTCTCGTAGTCGGACTTCTTGAGGTCGGAGTACAGCGCGACGATGACGTCGGGGCGCAGCGCGGCGACCTTCTCGAACTGGATGCCGTCCGTGTTCGTGAGCAGCTCGGGCGGGTCGCCGGCGGCCTTCGCGGCGGTCTCGGCCCACGGCCCGATGCCGTTCTCGAAGCCCATCCAGTCCGTCACGCCGACGGGCGCGACGCCGAGCGCGAAGAACGCGTCCTGCTCGTTGAGCCCGACGCTCACGACGCGCTCCGGGCGCTCGGTGAGCTCGGTCGTCCCGTACTTGTGCTCGATCGTGACCGGGAACGCCGCCCGCTCCTCGGTCGTGGTCGCGCCCGAGCCGGCGGCGGAGTCGGACTCGTCGTCGCCGCATCCGATCGCGACGACGCACGCGGCGAGCAGGGCGAGGGAGGGGAGCAGGCGCCTCATGACGCGGTCGCCTTCGCGAGCGCGGGGACGAGCACGTCGAGCGACTCCTGGATGCTGAGCGGCGTCTGGAACCCGATGGCGTTCATCGCCTTGTCGGGCCGCTCCATCGCGATGAAGATGTCGCGCTTCTCCTGGTGCACCGCCAGGCGGTTGTAGACGCCGCTGTCGGTGAGCGCGTCGAGATCCTTCTGGCCACCCAGCCACACGACCGTGTCGAGGTCGAACAGATCGGCCTTCTCGCTGCTGATCTTGGACGAGAAGTCATCGCCGACGGCGGCGACGAGCTCGGGCGAGAGCTCGAAGCCCAGCGACTGGAGCAGCTTGGAGCGCGGGTCGTCCTTGCCGTACGCCCACATGCCGTCGAGCGACATCGCCATCGAGGCCGTCTTGCCGGCGAACTCCGGATGGTCCGCCTTCGCCTGGGCCTGGGCCGCCTCGACGTCGGCGATGACCTTCTCCGCCTCGTCCTGCTTGCCCGTGACCTCACCGAGGATCCCGACGGTGTCCTGCCACTCGATGCCCCAGTCGGGGGTGCCCTTCGGCGCGGCGACGACCGGCGCGATCTGCACGAGCTTGTCGTAGTCGGCCTTCGTCAGCGACGTGTACAGCGCGACGATCACGTCGGGCCTCAGCGCGGCGATCTTCTCGAACCCGATGCCGTCGGTGTCCTTCAGCAGCTCCGGCTTCGGGCCCGCCGCGGCGGCGGCCTCCTCGGCCCATGGCCCGATGCCGTTCTCGAAGCCCATCCAGTCGGTCACGCCGACCGGCGCCACGCCGAGCGCCCACAGCGTGTCCTGCTCGTTGTAGCCGACGGTGACGATCCGCTCCGGCGCCTTCTCGAGCTCCGTGGTCCCGTACTTGTGCTCGATCGTGACGGGGAACGCCGCGGCCGCGGCTTGCGTGGCAGTGGTGACGGAGGCTGCGGAGCCGGCGTCGTCGTCGTCGCCACAGGCGGCGGCGACGGTGCAGAGGAGCAGGAGGATGAGGAGGGCGGGGAGCCGGAGTCGCATCATGATTAGGCCACCCTAACGAATCTTAGGCCGCCCTAACCTCTTCCCCTGGGGTCGATCATCCGCCGAGGACGGGTGCCCGGTGGTCGAGATCCGTCCGCCGCGACCCGACTCACCCCCCGTGAGCTACTCCAGGTGGGACATCGACGAGGACGGCCCGGCGCCCGAGACGCTGTTGGACGAGATGCCCGCCGTCACCTGGGCCGCGTACGGCGACCGCACGCTGCACTACGTGAGCCCCTACAGCCAGGTGCTGCTCGGCTACTCGCCCGACGAGTGGCTGGACGACCCGGACTTCTGGGTCGCGCTGCTGCACCACGAGGACCGCGAGCGCGTCGTCGAGGAGCTCGAGGACGCCATCGACGACCTCGACACCTCCGAGGTCGACCTCCAGTACCGGATGGTCGACGCGGACGGCGAGGACGTCGAGCTCTACGAGCGCGTCCTCATCGAGCGCGACCGCCGCGGGCGCCCCGTCGCCCTGCGCGGCGTCATCACCGAGGTCAGCGACCTGCACGAGCGGCTCGCCGAGACGCGCCACAACGAGCTCCACGACCCCCTGACCGGCCTGCCCAACCGCCGCGCGCTGCGCGACGAGCTGGACGGCGCCGTCGACCACGGGCGCTTCGCGCTCGTGCTGCTCGACCTCGATCGCTTCCACGAGGTCAACCAGGTCCTCGGCCACGACATCGGCGACCGCGTGCTCGTCCAGGTGGCGGAGCGCTTCGCCGGTGCCATCGGCGCGCTCGACACCATCGCGCACCTCGGCGGCGACACCTTCGCGATCCTCGCCCCGGCCGTCGCCGGCCAGGACGAGGCCGCCGGCCTCGCCACCCGCCTGCGCCAGGCGCTGCACGAGGAGCTGACGCTGGGCGACGACGCGCCCGTCTACGTCGAGGCGACCGCCGGCATCTCGCTCTGCCCGGCCGACGGCCGCGACGCCGCCACGCTCCTGCGCCGCGCCGACGCCGCCCTGCACCAGGCCAAGGCCCAGGGCCGCCCGCACGCCTTCGCCCGCACCCGGGCCGGCGACGCGAGCCCCCGGCGCCTGCGCCGGCTCGCCGAGCTGCGCCGCGCCCTGGACGGCGGCGAGATCGTCGTGCACTACCAGCCGCTGCTGGACCTCCAGCGCGGCGACGTCGTCGGCGTCGAGGCGCTCGTGCGCTGGGCGCACCCGCACGAGGGGCTGCTGCTCCCCGAGGCCTTCATCCCGATGGCCGAGCCCACGCACCTCATCACCCGCGTGACCGCCACGGTGCTCGCGCAGGCGATCGAGCAGTCGGCGCTCTGGCGCGCGGAGGGCATCGCCCTGGACGTCACCGTGAACGTGTCGGCGCGCGACCTGCTCGACCCGGGGTTCCCGGACCTCGTCGCCGCCCTGCTCGCCGAGTACGACGTGCCCGCCGGCTCCCTGCAGCTCGACGTGACCGAGCGCGCGGTCCTCGACGATCCCGACGAGGCCGGCACGACGCTGCACCTGCTCGGTGCGCTCGGCGTCCGCGTGTCGCTCGACGACTTCGGCTCCGGCCGTTCGTCGCTCGGCCGCCTGCGCGACCTCCCGTTCGACCAGATCAAGATCGACAGGTCCTTCATCGCCGGCATCCAGTCCGACGACCGCGACCTGCAGATCACCCGCTCGGCGATCGACCTCGGCCACAGCCTCGACCTGGGCGTCGTCGCCGAGGGCCTCGAGTCCCCGGCCGACTGGCATCGGCTCGCGGCGCTCGGCTGCGACGCCGCGCAGGGCTTCGCGCTCTCGCACCCGCTGCCCGCCGACGAGCTGGAGGCCTGGATCTACAGCCGCGCCCGCCGCGGCGAGGCGATGCCCGCGCCGCAGGAGATCGATCCGGGCGAGCAGGGCGAGCTGGGCGAAGCGGCCTAGCGCGATCGGAAGTACGGGTACCCGCCCCGCCCAGCCGGGCTGTCCCTGTTGCAGGCGCCCCCGCGACCCGGCAGTTTCGGGTCATGCAGGCACCGCAATGGCAGATGGCCCGCCTCATGGACGGCTACCTCGTCACGCAGATGCTGCACGTCGCGGCCGCGCTGGGCGTCGCCGACGCCCTGGCCGAGCGCCCGCAGACCAGCGCCGAGCTGGCGCGGGTCGTCGGGGCCGAGCCCGGCGCGTTGCACCGCGTGCTGCGCGGCCTCGCGACGGAGGACGTGGTCACCGAGGCCGACGACGGGCGCTTCGCGCTCACGCCCGCCGGTGAGCTCCTGCGCGACGGCGTCCCCGGGTCGCTCCGCGGGGCGGTGCTCGCGCGCGGCGAGCTCTACCACGACGCCGCGGGGCGCATGCTCGCGGGTGTCCGCGGCGAGGGCGTGCCGTACGAGCTGGCCAACGGGGCGCCGTTCTTCGACGACCTCGCGGAGCACCCCGAGCGCGAGGCGGCCTTCCAGGCCTCGATGGCGGGCCGCTCCGACCAGGAGGTCGGCGACGTCGTCGACGCCTACGACTTCGCTGGGATCGACCGGCTGGTCGACGTCGGCGGCGGCGCGGGCAACCTGCTGGCGGCGATCCTGCGGTCCGCGCCCGGGCTGACCGGCGTGCTCTTCGACCGCCCCGGGGTCGCGCCCGCCGCCGAGGCCCGGATGCGCGGCGCGGGCGTCGCGGACCGCTGCGAGCTCGTCCCCGGCGACTTCTTCGCGTCGGTCCCCGCGGGCGCCGACGCCTACGTGCTCTCGCGCGTGCTGCACGACTGGGACGACGAGGACGCCGGCCGCATCCTCGATCGCGTGCGCGCGGCGATGGGCGACGGGAGCCGCCTGCTCGTCGTCGAGGCGATCCTGCCCGAGCGTGCGGCCGACCTCGCTCCCGCCATCCGGATGGACGTGAACATGCTCATGCTCTTCTCGCACGCCCGCGAGCGGACCGAGTCGGAGTTCCGTGAGCTGCTGGCGCGTGCCGGCCTGCGGCTGCGGGCGGTGTTCCCCACGCGCTCCCCCGCCGGGCTGAGCGTGCTGGAGGCCGTCCCTACTCAGTGACGTGCAGGGTGCGCCAGGCCGACGAGGCCCGGTACGGCGCCCTGCTCACGTAGCTGGCCCGGACCCGCCAGCGCCCCGCCGGTGTCAGTCGCTGCGTCACCCGGAACGGGCGGTCGGCGCGCCGGAGCACCGAGTGCAGCGTGCGCCAGCGCCCGCCGCGCAGGCGCTGCCAGGCGACGCGCACCTTGCCCGAGAGGCCGGGCGAGCCGGACTTCACGACCCGTCCCGAGACGGTCGCGACCCCGCCCGCGCCGACCTCGACCGCTCCGAGCGTCACGCGCGTGCGCAGCGTGGCGGGCAGGCTGCGGACTCGGGTGATGCGGATCGCGCGGCTGCTCGCGGTGCCCTGCGGGTCCAGCGCGACGACGGTCAGCGTGTGACGGCCCAGCGCCAGGCGCTTGGCCCCCTGCCACTCCAGGCCGACCGGCCGCCCGGAGGCGACCGCCGCGCCCGTGAAGTTGCGGATCGTCCGGCCGTCGACGCGGAACGTGACGCGGGCGACGCCCGCGGGATCGGTGGCGACCGCGCGCAGCGACAGCGCGCCGACGAAGCGGACGTCGCGCATCGGGCTCGTCACGGTGATGTCCGGGCCGTCGAGGTCGCCGCACGGTCCGGTGAGCGTGTCGCCCAGCGTCGCGTAGCGGCGGAAGGCCTCCCACGCCGGCTTCGGGGAGGCGTCGGTGCGCAGCAGGCCGTAGTGGTCGAGCTCGTCGCCCTCGCCGACGGAGTCCGTCAGCGTGAACCACAGACCGGTCTCCACGTACGGGTGCGCCGCGAGGCAGTGGTAGGCCTCGGTGAGGTTCGCGGCCTGCTGCGCCTCGGACACGCCCGCCGGCTTCTGGCCGGTCCACGTGCCGCGCCCGCAGATCGACGTCGCGGTCGACCAGCCGAGCTCGGTCATCCAGATCGACTTGTCCCCGTCGCCGTTGGCGACCATCACCTCGCGGACCGTCCGGAAGCCCAGGAACGAGAACCGCCCGATCTTCCCCGCCTCGCGCTCGAACGAGCTCGGCGGCTCCACGAGGCACGCCGTGTCGGTGTGGACGGCGACGGCGTCGAACGAGCCGCGCCCGCCGCGGTCGTAGACCTGGCCGAGGAAGCCGTAGTTGTTGCCCGTCAGCGCGCCGAGCAGGACCTTCGCGCCGGGGTCGGCGCGCCGGATGCGCGGCGCGGCGGCGCGCAGGATGTCCGTGTAGTGGCCGACGTCGACGGGCCCGCCCCAGAACTGCGGCTCGTCGGGCTCGTTCCAGACCTCGTAGGCCACCGCGCCGCCGGCAGTGGCCATCTGGCCGGCGAACTCACCGGCGAAGTCGGCGAACGCGGCCGGGGTCGTCGCGGGGCCGGACGGCCCGATGAGGACGAAGACGACCCCCATGCCGCGCGCCTTGGCGCCGGCGACGATCGCGCGGTAGTCGGCGTAGCGCGCGGGGAACGCATCGCGCTGCGCGAAGACCCGCACGTCCTTGGCGCCGCCGGCGGCGGCCTGGTCGAGCTGCACGGCGCCCGGGACGCCGGCGAGGTTGACGCCGGGCGTCGCTGCGTGTGCGGACAGGGGCGACAGGAGCAACGCTCCGAGAAGGAGCGCAGCGATGACGGCGAGCGGCTGCGCGCTCGCGCGCACGACCTAGCTCGAGCCGGCCTCCGCCTCACTCGGCGGCGTCGCAGGCTCCCATTCCACCGCGGCGCCCAGCCCGGCGCTCTTGAGGACCTTCAGCGACAGCAGCGCGCACTTCATGCGCGTCGCGGAGATGTCGATGCCGAGCAGGTCGAGGATGAACGAGCGGTCGAGCGCCAGCAGCTCCTTGACCGGCATCCCCTTGACCTCGTCGGAGACCATCGACGCCGCGGCCTGGCTGATCGCACAGCCGTGGCCGCTGAAGCGCAGGTCCTCGACGCGATCCTCGCCGTCGACGCGGATCGTCACGCGCAGCTCGTCGCCGCAGAGCGGGTTGGTGTCCTCGAACTCGAGATCCGGATCCTCGATCTCGCCCCAGTTATGCGGGCGCTTGTAGTGCTCGAGGATCTCCTCGCGGTACATGGCCTCCATGCCGCTCATCAGGCGAACACCCTCCTGACCTCGTCGAGGCCGTCGATCAGCGCGTCGATGTCGGTACGGCTGTTGTGCACGGCGAAGGACGCGCGGGTCGTCGCGCCGACGCCCAGGCACTTCATGAGCGGCTGCGCGCAGTGGTGGCCGGCACGCACGCAGACGCCGCGGCTGCCGAGGATCTCGGCCACGTCGTGCGGGTGCACGAGATCCAGCGTGAAGGAGACGAGCGCGCCGCGTGCGTCCGCGTCGCCCGGCCCGTTGATCGCCACGCCGGGCACCTCCGCGAGGCGCTCGAGCGCGTAGCCGGTGAGGTCGCGCTCGTGTGCGCGCACCGCGTCCATCCCGATCTCGGACAGGAAGTCGACGGCGGCGCCCAGGCCGATCGCCTCGGCGATGTTCGACGTGCCGGCCTCGAACTTGCCCGGGACCTCCGCCCAGCGGATCTCGTCCACCGTGACGTTGGAGATCATGTGCCCGCCGCCGAGGAACGGCGGCATCGCGTCGAGCAGCGCACGGCGGCCGTGCAGCACGCCCACGCCGGTCGGCCCGTAGGCCTTGTGCCCGGTCCAGGCGTAGAAGTCGGCGTCGAGCGCCCCGACGTCGACGGCCATCTGCGGCACGGCCTGCGCGCCGTCGACGACCACGACCGCGCCGGCGGCGTGCGCACGGGCGGCGATGTCGGCGATCGGGTTGACCGTGCCGACGACGTTGGAGACGTGCGCGACCGCGACGACCTTCACCGTGCCGGTCGCGAGCAGCTCGTCGAGCACCTCGAGCCGGAGCAGGCCGTCGTCGTCGACGGGGACGACCTCGAGCGTCGCGCCGGTCTCGCGGGCGAGCACGTGCCACGGCACGAAGTTCGAGTGGTGCTCCATCTCGGTCACCACGACGCGGTCCCCGGGCCCGACGTTCGCGCGGCCCCAGGAGTACGCGACGAGGTTGATCGACTCCGTGGCGTTCTTCGTGAAGATCGTGTCGCGCGAGGGGGCGCCGACGAACGCCGCGACCCGGTCGCGCGCGCCCTCGAACAGGTCCGTCGCCTCGACGGCGAGCGCGTACACGCCGCGGTGCACGCTCGCGCGATGGTGCTCGTAGTAGTCGTCCATCGCCGCGATGACCGACTGCGGTGTCTGCGAGGTGGCGGCGGCGTCGAGGTAGTGCAGGCCCTCGCGCTGCAGCGAGGGGAACTCGCCTGCGAGATCGCGCTCGCCGACCTCGGGGAGCAGGGTCATGCGACCGCCCCCGAGACCTCCTCGCGGATGGGCCCGTAGCCCTCGCGCTCGAGGCGCTCCACGAGCTCGGGGCCGCCCTCCTTGACGATCCGGCCGTCGAACATGATCGACACGCGGTCGGGTCGCACGAGGTGCAGGATCCGCTGGTAGTGGGTGATGATCAGGGTGCCCATCTCGGTGCCCTTGGCGACGGTGTTGACGCCGTGCGCGACGACGTTCAGCGCGTCGATGTCCAGGCCCGAGTCGGTCTCGTCGAGGACCGCGAGCTTCGGCTTCTGGAGCGCGAGCTGGAGGATCTCCATGCGCTTCTTCTCGCCGCCGGAGAAGCCCTCGTTGAGGTAGCGCGAGGAGAACTCCCTCGGGACGTTCGTGAGCTCCATGGCCTCCTCGACCGTCTTGCGGAACTCGCGCAGCGGCACGTCGCCCTCGCCGCGTGCCTCGCGGTGGGCGTTCATGACCATGCGGAGGTACTTCGTGACGGTCACGCCCGGGATGGAGACGGGGTACTGGAAGGCCATGAACAGGCCGGCGCGGGCGCGCTCGTCCGGATCCGCCTCGGTGACGTCCTCGCCGTCGAGGAGGATGCGCCCCTCGGTGACCTCGAGGTTCGGGTGACCCATGATGGCGTTCGCCAGGGTCGACTTGCCGGAGCCGTTCGGGCCCATGAGCGCATGGACCTCCCCGGACCGGACGGTCAGGTCCAGGCCCTTGAGGATCTTCTTGTCCTCGGCCTGGACGTGGAGGTTCTCGATCTTGAGCTCAGCCATTCTCTTTCACAGGGGTTGCGTGGAAGCGATCGCGACGGGCGCCTGCTCGCGTGCGGAGAAGGCGACCAGCTCGGCCAGCGTGGTGCCGCCGAGCGCCTGCATGACGCTGCCGTGGACGCGCGTCCACAGCAGCTTGGTGGCACAGCCTTGACCGCTGTCCGCGACATGCGAGCAGAGGACGCGACCGTCGCCGACGTGATCGTCGACGAAGCACTCCATGGGAGCGACCACGCCCTCGAGCGCGATGATCACCTCGTCCATCGTCAGGCTCTCCGGTTCGCGCGCCAGGCGGTAGCCGCCGTGGGCGCCGCGGGTGCTCTCGACGAGCCCGGCGCGGCGCAGCAGCGCCACGATGCGCTCGAGGTAGGCGAGGGGGAGGTTGTCGCGCTCCGCGATCGCCTTGAGCGAGACCGGCGTCGAGATGCCACCTTCGGCCCGTGCCCGGCCAAGCTCGACGAGCAGCCGGACTCCGTATTCGGCCTTCGTCGTGAAGATCATCGCGACTAAGATCCTACCAATGCGGTCGGATTTGCCTGATGGGCCGGACTGCGGCGTCTGCGCGGCCGACGCGCCGCCGCTCGTCGGCTCGGTGCTGACGGGGACGGGCCTCACGCTCGAGCAGGCCGCGGCCGCGCTCGAGCGCGGAGAGCACGTGGCGCTGACGGACGTGCAGCGTCGCATCGTCGAGACCTGGGCGCTCGAACGCTGAGGCGAACACGTGTTTGTGTTGCCGCGGACGTGGGAACGCCTGTTCGCATGACCGATCCCAAGACCAGCGACGCACCGACAGCACAGAAGGACCCCGAGGACTGGGTGACCGGCGACGAGCCGATGACGGGGCCGCAGGCGTCCTACCTGCAGACGCTCGCCCAGGAGGCGGGCGAGGAGGTCGACGACTCGCTCTCCAAGGCACAGGCGTCCGAGCGCATCGAGGAGCTGCAGGCGAAGACGGGCCGCGGCACCTGACCCCAGGCACGGCGCGCCGGGCTGGCGCGACCCGCTAGAACGGGGTCGGATGGCCGACCTGCATCCCGGTGACGTGTTCGCCGGTCACCGCATCGAGGGACTCGCCGGCCGTGGCGGCATGGGCGTGGTGTACCGGGCGACGGAGCTGACGCTCGACCGCGTCGTCGCGCTGAAGCTCATCGCGCCCTCCCTGGCCGGCGATCCCGACTTCCGCGCGCGGTTCCTGCGCGAGTCGCGGGCGGCGGCGTCGATCGAGCACCCGAACGTGCTCCCCATCTACTACGCGGGCGAGCACGGCGACGAGCTGTACATCGCGATGCGCTACGTCGACGGGCAGGACCTGCGGACGCTCGTGCGGGCGTCGGGCTCCCTGCCCGCCGATCGCGTCGCGAACGTGGTCGCGCAGGTCGGCGCCGCGCTGGACGTCGCGCACGAGCGCGGGCTCGTCCACCGCGACGTCAAGCCGGCCAACGTGCTGCTCGCCGCCGGCGACCACGCCTACCTCACGGACTTCGGGCTCGCGAAGCACATGGAGTCCACGGCTGCGATCAGCCGCCCCGGCGGCTGGGTCGGGACGCTGGGCTACGTCGCGCCGGAGCAGATCCGGGGCGAGCGCGTCGACGCGCGCACGGACGTCTACGCGCTGGGCTGCGTGCTCGTGCACGCACTGTCCGGCAAGCCGCCGTACGTGCGCGACTCCGAGGAGGCGACGCTGTGGGCGCACCTGCACGCGCCCGCGCCCGGGGTCGCCGAGGGCGTCCCGGACGCGTTCACGGACGTCGTCGACCGTGCGCTGGCGAAGGACCCCGCGGAGCGCTACCCGTCGGCCGGCGACCTCGGGCGCGCCGCGCTGGCGGCGGCCGGGGCGATGCCGGCGCCGGGGCCGGAGCGCACCGTGGCGCGGGGCGAGGCGGCACCGGTCGACTCGATCGCGGCGAGCACGGGGACGACGCGCGTCTCGCCGGCCGCCGAGGCGCCGACCGCGGCGGCGGCCACCGCCGTCGCGCCCGAGCGCCCGCCGCCCGAGCGGCGCGGCATCGGCCGGCTGCTGCCCGCGCTCGGGGCGGCCGCGGTCGTCGTGGCCGCGATCGTCGTGGGCATCCTGCTGCTCGGCGGCGACGACGAGCCCCAGACGCCCGACCGCGCCGGCGGTGGTGGCGGCGGCGCCACGTCGTTCACGGTCTCCGACGGGACGCCGACCGACCCGGTCGTCGAACGGCCGACCGCGCTGGCCGTCGCCGGCGGGAGCGTCTGGGCGACCTCCTACCGCTCGCGGCGCGCCGTGCGGATCGAGGCGAGCACGATGGCCCGCAAGCCGTCGTCGGAGCGCATCCCCGTCGGGACCACCGACATGACCTCGGACGGCGACACCGTCTGGCTGGTGTCCGAGCAGTCCAACACGCTCACGCACCTCGACGCGCGGACCGGGCGGGTGATGGGCGAGCCGCAGGAGCTGCCGCCGGGGAACCCGTTCGCCGTCGCGGCCGACGACGACGCCGTGTGGATCGGCAGCCGCGGCAGCCGCAACCGCAACCCCGTGCAGCAGGTGCTGCGGGTCGACAAGCGCACGCGCGAGGTGAAGACGTTCCCGGTCTCGCGCGGGGTCATCGACATCGCCGTCAGCCGCACGGCGGTGTGGGTCACGAACGCGCGCGGCTCGTCCGTCACCCGGCTGGCGAAGGAGAGCGGCGAGGAGCGGACGATCCAGGTCGGCGACGCGCCGAAGGGCGTGGCCGTCGGCGCCGGGCTCGTCTGGGTGGCGAACAGCGGCGACGGGACCGTGAGCGTCATCCGCAGCGAGGGCGCCAGCGACCGCGTCGGCCAGGTGTCGGTGGGCGCGGGGCCGCAGCTCATCGCGTACGGCGACGGCGGCGCGTGGGTCTCGCTGCGCGACACGTCCGAGGTCGTCCGCGTCGACCGCAGCCCGCAGACGACGGCGCGGGTGAAGACCGCGGCGAACCCGTTCGCGCTGGCGTTCGCGGACGCCCGGTTGTTCGTGGCGAGCCTGTTCGACGACGTGGTGCAGGCCGTCAGCGGCGTCGTGAGGAACCGCAGGTCCCGGTCGAGGTCCTCCTCGCCCGCGTGGATGTGCTCCCAGGTCACGCGGACGACCCTCCAGCCCGCGATCGTGAGGGCGCGGTCCCTCGCACGGTCGCGCTCGAACTTGCCGTGGTTCGAGTGCAGCCTGCTGTCGAGCTCCACGATGAGCCTGGCGCCGCGCCACACGCAGTCGACCTCGTAGCCCTCGACATGGGTGTTCGTCTGCGGGAGCGGAAGCCCGTGGCGCCGGAGGAAGGCGAGGAACGCCCGCTCGAGGTGGCTCTTGGTGATCCGGGTGCCGACGGAGCGCTCGTCGAGGATCGCCCTGAGGGCTCGGACGCCTCGGCGGCCGTCGGCCGCCGCGACCAGCTCGCCGAGGACGCGCCAGTCGGGGCGGGCCTGGATCTCGGCCTCCTCGAGCGCGTGACGCAGCGCGTCGGGACGCAGGACCGCGGCGAGGTCCAGGAGCGTGCGCTCGACGGTCGTGACCGGGATGCCGTCGACGATCGTGACCTGGTCAGGCGGCAGCGGCATGCAATGGAGCCGCACACCGGCCGGAGCCCGCCCGCGCGACGGCCGCGTGACGTCGACCAGTGCCGCCGCGCTGCGCCGGATCCTGCGCAGGTGCGCCGCGGCTGCATGACTGAGCGCGGCATCCGGACCGCTCGCGAGCACGAGGCCGAGCAGCTTCGCCTGCGGGCGCAGCGCGCGATGACCCACCGCGTAGACCCCGTGGTGCACCTTGTGCAGGGCGCCGGTCCCGATCCGGTGCCGCAATGCTCCCCGCCCGACGCCCAGCTCGGTGAGCTGCGCACGCGTGATCAGACCGTGCTGGCGCTCGGCGATCGCCGACATACACGGATCCGCACGTATGTCGTGCGGATTGTTGATCTCGATGCTCACACCCCGATCGTGCCGACCGAGGTGTCACACGGGGGTGACGCGGCGTTACAACTCTCGACGCGACGACGACCCCGTCCTGCAACGCCCGCAGCGCGAGGACCGAGCGCTTCTGGTTCTGCGGGAGCGCCTCGAGGCCGAACAGGCCGAACAGGGTTCGGAGGTGGGCCTTCACCGCGTCGACCGACAGGTACAGCTCCGCCGCGATCTCGCCGTTCGTCGCCGGGGTCGCGAGGTCGCTCGAGCCGTAGGGGCGCACGAGCGCGACGAGCACGCTGCGCTGCGCGGGCGTCAGCGTCGGGGCGCCGCCCGTGGCGCCGGCCACGCGGGTCGGGCGCGAGTCGGCGTCCTCCGGGACGCGGTAGGCGATCGCGGTCTGCCCCACGCGCAGGATGTCGCCGTCGCGGAGGCGGTGGCGGCCCGAGACGCGCTGGCCGTTCACGAACGAGCCGTTGCGGGAGAGGCCGTCGTCGCCGACGGTCCACTCGTCCCCGAGGCGCTCGAGCTCGGCGTGCAGCCTGCTCACCTCCGTGTCCCACACGAGGGCGACGTCGTTGCCCTGGCTGCGCCCCACCGTCGCGCGGCCGCGCACGGCGTCGAGCACGACCAGGCGCTGGGCACCGTCGCCGTCCCGGAAGACCAGGAACGGAGCGCCGTTGCGCTCCGCCTCGATGCGCTCACGGAGCTCCGCGGGGGTCGCCGCGTGCGGCGCGAGCGGTGAGTCGGTGCCTCCCGTCACAACGCCGCAGGGTAGTGGCGGACCGCGACGTCAAGCCCCCCTGGGGGTCGGATCCGCACACCCGGGTGTGGGCAGTCGGACCCCAGAGGAGCCGTTCCGGCCGCCGCCCGCTGCGACCGTGCCTGGCATGAACCAGACGCCCTTCGACCGCTGCGAGGACCGAGAGCTGGTGGCGGCCTTCCGCGCCGGCTCGGAGGCCGCGTTCACCGAGATGCACCACCGCTACGCCGAGCCGCTCGTCGCCTTCGCGGGCCGCATGCTGCGCGGCACCGGGCTCGATCCCGAGGACGTCGTGCAGGACGCGTTCATCCGCGCGCACCTGGCCCTCCGCGCGACCGACCGGCCCATGGCGCTGCGCGCGTGGCTGTACATGATCACCCGCAACCGCGCGCTCGACGGCCTCCGCGCCCGCCGCCCCTCCTGCCCGCTCGACGACGCGACGCTCGCGTGCCCGTCCGACCCGGTCGAGGCGACCCTGCAGCGTGAGGAGCTCGACCGCGTCGTCGCCGAGCTCGCCGCGCTGCCCGAGCGCCAGCGGCTCGCGCTCGTGCAGCGCGAGCTGTGCGGCACGTCCCACGCCGCACTCGCGGACCAGCTGGGGACGACGGTCTCCGCGACGAAGTCGCTCATCATCCGCGCCCGCATGCAGCTGCGCGAGGCGCAGGCCGCCTAACGCAGATCGGCCTCCGCCGCCGTCTCGAGGTCGGCGCGCATGTTGCGCTCCATCATCTGCAGCGCCGCCTGCGCGAGCTCGTCGTCGATGTGCGCCACGGCGTCGGCGACCACGGCGAGGCGGAAGTTCCGGACGTACGCATCGAGCGCCGAGTAGAGGATGCACTGCTCGGTGACCTGGCCCGTGAGCACGACGCGGCCGATCCCCTCGGTCGCGAGCAGGAACTCCAGCGGCGTCGAGTAGAAGATCGAGTGCCGCGCCTTGATGACGAACGCATCGCCCGGCTGCGGGGTGATCGGCTCGACGAGCTCGGGATGCGCACCCTCGCAGGCGTTCGCCACGAGCTCCTCGTGCGAGGAGTTCCAGTCGCCGTAGTTGTCGTTGACGTAGATGACCTGGACACCGTCGGCGCGAGCCCGGTCCAGCAGCCGGGCGATGTTCTCCACCGCCTCCGGCGCGTGGCGGGCGACCGCATCCGCGTCGGGGAAGTCGTACGGGTTGATCATGTCGACGACCACGAGCGCCGAGGGTGCCTTCCCGTCCGTGTCGTCCCTGCGCATGTCGGGCAGGATGCCATCCCATGTCACTCGTTCCCGACGACCTCGTCACCAGCCTCGACCGGATCGCCGCCCACGTCGACGAGGCGCGCGCAGCCGTCGCGCTCATCGGCGAGGGCGACCCCAGCGCGATGCAGGAGCTCGACGGCACGGTGGACCGCCTGGCCGCCGCCGTCGCCGAGCTCAAGGGCCAGACGGCCGCGGGCGGCCGGTTCTAGCCCGACACGAGCTACGGCAGGCGGCCCGTGGTGCGCAGCCCGGCGAACGCCGCGCCGAGCAGCAGGATGAGCCCGCCGCCGGCGAAGACGGCCGTGATCTCGCGCTCCTCCTGCTTCGTGCCCAGGCGCGACCCGAGGTTCTCGTACACGCCGGAGAGCTGGTCGGCGTCGTTGGCCGTGTAGGCGGTGCCGCCGGAGGCCTTGGAGATCTCGCGCAGCGTCTCGGGGTCGGGCGGCACCGGGATGCTGCCGCCGAAGCCGCCGGGGACCGTGCCGTCGGGCGTCCCGAGCGCGACGGTGTAGATCGGGATGTCGCGCTTGCCGGCCTCGCGGGCGACCTCGACCGGGTCCGCGCCCGTCGTCGTCGCGCCGTCGGACAGCAGGATGATCGCGGCGGGCGGGCGGCCCTTGCCGCCGACGCCCGCGTCGTCCAGGGCGTCGAGCGACGACTGCAGCGCGTCGCCGGCCGCGGTGCCGCCGTCGGCGACCAGGCCGTCGACGAGCGACCGGACGTCGTCGCGATCGGTGCTCGGCGGTGACACCGACTGCGGCACGTCGGAGAACGAGACCGCCCCGACCTGCAGCTCCTTCGGGACCTTCTCGAGGAAGTCGCGCGCGGCCTGCTGGGCGGCGGCCAGGCGCGTGGGCGACACGTCGTCGGCGCGCATCGATCCGGACTGGTCGGTCACGAGCATGACCGACGCCTTCTCCACCGGCACGGCGACGGTCGTCTGCGGCTTGGCCAGCGCGACGAGCAGCGCCGCGAGCGCGGCGAGGAGCAGCGCGGCGGGGAGATGGCGCCGCCAGCGCGACACGGCGCCGGAGGCCATGACGCCCGCGAGCACGGGCACCGCCGTGAAGCGCACGACGTACTTGCGCCGGCGGCGCTGGGCGAGCGCGTAGATCCCGATGATCACCGGGATCGCGAAGAGCGCGAGGAGGACTGCGGGGGATCCGAAGTTCACCGCATGACCCTTCCGAGCTCACGCAGCCAGTCGCCCTCGGTGGAGAGGACGACGTGGTCGACGCGCAGCCCCTTCAGCTCGCTCGCGACGGACTCGCGCTCCTGGCGCGCGGCGTCGGCGAACCGCTTGCGCAGCCCCGGGCGTGAGGAGTCGACCTCGACGAGCGCACCCGTCTCGGGGTCGACGAGGGAGAGGTGGCCGACGGCGGGCAGGTCCATCTCGCGGGGATCGCGGATCTCGACGGCCTGCACGGAGTGGCGGGCGCGCAGCGCACCCATCGGGCGTATCCACGTGTCCGGCCCCCGGAAGTCGGAGATGACGACGACGAACCCGGGCTGGCGCGCGATCCTGCCCGTCTTCACGAGCGCGTCGGCGAGCGCGTGCGGGTCGTCGTGACCGTCCTCGGCGACGCCCTCCTTCAGGGCGCGGTGGATCGGCGCGAGCGCGCCGCGGCCGCCGCGCGGCGGGATGGTGCGCGAGATCGGCGCGCCGCAGGTGACGAGCGCGATCCGGCCGCCGCGGCGGGCGCCCAGGCGCGCCATGACGAGCGCGACGCCCTCGGCGACGTCGGACTTCAGCCGGGTCGCCGTTCCGAAGGCCATGGACGGCGACAGGTCGAGCACGAGCCACGTCGTGAGCACCCGCTCGGGCACCTGCAGCCGCACGTGCGGGATGCCGGTGCGCGCCGTGGCCGACGCGTCGATCTGCCGGACGTCGTCGCCGATCTGGTACGGCCGCAGCTGCGCCAGCTCCGTGCCCTGCCCGATCCCGGCTGCGCGGCGGTCACCGGGCAGCGCGCCCGCGGCGCGGCGCGCGACCACGAGGTCGAGCGCCTCGACCGCCGCCGTCGGCATGCGACCGGGGCCCTGCCGTCCGGGCGGCGGGAGCATGGTGCGGGTGGGTGGGGACGGGCTCAACTACGCAGCCGCGATGGAGGGATCGTCGCGGAGGCTGCCCATGTTGGGCTTGGCGACCGCGTCCAGCATCGCGGGGAGCAGGTCCTCGGTCGTCACGCCCTCGCTCAGGGCGTCGTAGGAGAGGACGATGCGGTGACGCAGGACGTCGGGCGCGAGGTCGCGGACGTCCTCGGGCGTCACGTGCCGGCGGCCGCGCAGGAGCGCGAGGGCGCGCGCGGCGTGCGCGAGGCCGATCGGCCCACGCGGGCTGGCGCCGAACTGGACGTAGGGCTCGAGCTCGGGGAGGCCGTGGCGGCCGGGATGGCGCGTGACGTCGGCGAGCTGCACCGCGTAGGCGACGACGGAGCGGTCGACGTGCACGTTGGCGACGACGTGCGAGAAGCGCTCGAGGTCGGGGACCGTGAGGCGCTCGCGCACCTCGGCCATGCCCTGCAGGGAGCGCCCGACGACGGCGGCCTCCTCGCCGGTGCTCGGGTAGTCGACGAGCAGCTTGAGCAGGAAGCGGTCGACCTGCGCCTCGGGCAGCGGGTACGTGCCCTCGGACTCGATCGGGTTCTGCGTCGCGAGGACGAGGAACGGCCGGGGCACCGGGAAGGTCTGGCCGCCGATGGTGACCTGGCGCTCCTGCATGACCTCCAGGAGGGCGGACTGCACCTTGGCGGGCGCGCGGTTGATCTCGTCCGCGAGCAGGAAGTTGCCGAACACGGGGCCCAGCTCGATGTCGAACGAGCCGGTGTCCGGGCGGAAGACGCGGGTGCCGACGAGGTCGGCGGGGACGAGATCGGGCGTGAACTGCACGCGCCGGAACGAGCCGCCGAGCACGCCGGCGAGCGTGCGGACGGTCAGGGTCTTGGCCAGGCCGGGAACGCCCTCGAGGAGCACGTGACCCTGGGCGAGGAGCGCGACGAGCAGCCGCTCGAGCATCGCGTCCTGGCCGACGATCACCCTCTTCATCTCGTAGAGCGCGCCCTCGAGTGCCGCGCGGGGCTCCTCGAAGGCGTCAGCGCCCGGCGCCGCGGGCGGGACGGTCATGGAGTCGGTCTCCTCGTACGGGAATTCGTTGGTCACGCGATCAGGGTGACCTATGCAGCATCAAGTCAGGATAAGAAGATGCGCGCCATGAGCAACCTCGAGACGGTGCGGAGCTTCTACTCGGGAGCGGCGGCGGGCGACCTCGATGCGATCAGGTCGATCCTGGCGCCCCGGCTGATCTGGAGCCAGACACCGGGGTTCCCGAACGCGCAGACGTTCCACACCCCCGACGAGGTGATGGAGGGCGTGTTCGGCACGCTGGGCGACGAGTGGACCGGCTTCAAGGGCGTCCCGCACGAGTTCATCGACGGCGGCGACCAGGTCGTCGTCCTCGGGACCTACTCGGGCACGTCGAAGGCGACCGGGCGCTCGTTCGAGGCGCCGTTCGCCCACGTCTTCACCGTCGACGGCGATGCCATCGTGCAGATGCGCCAGTACACCGACACGGCGCTCGTGCACGCCGCCTGGAAGTAGTCAGCTGCCCGCGGAACTCGGGCCGCCGCCGCTCGACGAACGCCGCGACGCCCTCGCGGAAGTCCTCCGTCCCCGCCGAGGCGACGAAGCTCTGGCGCTCCAGCGCGAGCTGCTCGGCCAGCGTGTGGCGCCACGAGCTGCGCAGCAGCTCGCGCGTGCGCGCGTAGGCCTGGGTCGGGCCGGCCGCGAGCCGTCCGGCCACCTTCGCGGTCGCCGCGTCCAGCTCGTCGCGCGGCACGACCTTCGTCACGAGCCCGAGCTCCAGCGCCTCCTCGGCCTCGATCGCCTCGCCCAGCAGCGCGATCCTCATCGCCCGGAGATGCCCGACCGCACGGGGCAGCGCCCAGCTCAGCCCGCCGTCCGGCGTCGTCCCGATCGACCCGTAGGCGAAGGCGAGCTTCGTGTCGTCCGCGGCGATCACGACGTCGCCCGTGAGCATGAGGCTCATCCCCGCGCCCGCCACAGCGCCCTGGACGCGGACGATGACCGGCATCCGCAGGCGGTCGAGGACCGTGATCGTCTCCTCGAGCAGGCCGATGAGGCCGCGCACGTGCTCCTGCACGCCGTCGCCCGCCTCGTGGAACGCGCCGACGTCGCCCCCGGCGAGGAACGCGCGGCCCTCGCCCGCGAGCACGAGCGCGCGCAGGCCGTCCTCGTGCTCGGCCCGGCGGCAGGCCTCGAGCAGCAGGCGCGCGGCCTCCGCGTCGATCGCGTTCAGGCGGTCGGGCCGGTTGAGGCGGATGGTCGCGACGGCCCCGTCGCGCTCGAACAGCACCGGGTCGGTCATGCGCCGATCTCCTCCTCGCGTAGGTCCTTGCGGGACAGCTTCCCGACGGCCGTCTTGGGCAGCTCGTCGCGGATCTCGAGCTGCCGCGGCAGCTCGATCGGCGACAGCCGCCCCCGGAGGTGCTCCTGGAGCTCCTCCAGCTCGAGCGTGTGGCCCGGGTTCAGCACGACGTAGGCCTTCACGGTCTCCCCCCGGTAGTCGTCGGGCACGCCGATGACGATCGTCTCCGCGACCGCCGGGTGCGTGAACACCGCGCGCTCGACCGTCGCCGGGTAGACGTTGTAGCCGCTGGCGATGATCATGTCCTTCAGGCGGTCCACGACGTGGAGGAAGCCGTCGTCGTCGACGAGCCCGATGTCGCCCGAGCGGAACGCGCCGCCGGAGAAGAACTCGGCGGTCTCCTCCGGGCGGTTCCAGTAGCCCTTGGCGACCTGCGGGCCGCGGATGGCGATCTCGCCGCGCTCGCCGGCCGGCAGGACGACCTCGGGGTCCTCGAGGCTGCGGATCTCGACCGTCGTGCCCGGCATCGGCGATCCCGAGCTCCCGGGCGACGCGCCGTCCGACGGCGTCAGCGTCGCGATCGCGGTCGTCTCCGTGCCGCCGTAGGACGGCCGGACGCGACGGCCGGTGAGCGCCTCGAAGCGGGCCTGGAGGTCCTGCGCGAGCGGCGCGGCTCCGGCGGTGATGACCTTCACGGACGACCAGCGGTCCGCTGGGCTCGGCGCCGAGGCGCAGGAGCATCGTCGCCATCGTCGGGACGATCGGGAAGAACGTCGGGCGCAGCTCGTCGACGAGCGCCACCGCCTCGTCGGCGACGAAGCGCGGCACGACGAGCAGCTCGGCCGCCAGGCTCGCGGACAGGAGCACCGCGAGCACGAGGCCGCTGACGTGCATCATCGGCACGGCGCCGAACAGGCGCTCCTCGCCGGGGACGAACTCCGGGCAGCGCTCGGCGAGCTGGCGCTGGCCGGCGACGAGGTTGGCGTGCGTGAGCATCGCGCCCTTCGGGGCGCCGGTCGTCCCGCCCGTGTACTGCAGCACCGCGACGTCGCCGGGGTCGACGTGCGGGCGCGCCGCCGGGCCGCCGGACGCGAGCACCTCGGCGAGGTCGGTGACGACCGCCTCGGCCTGCAGCGCGACGCCGTCGTCCGCCGTCATGACGATCCGCGCGCCGCTGTCGGCCAGGATCCCGGCGGCCGCGTCCTGCGCGTAGAGCGGGTTGATGCTGACGAGCGTCGCGCCGGCACGCCACGCGCCGTGCGCCCAGATCGGGACGGCCGGGTCGTTGGGCAGGCGCATCGCGACGCGATCGCCGGGCCGGATGCCGCGCTCGACGAGCCACGCGGCGACGCGGTCGGCCTGCGCGTCGAGCTCGGCGAACGTCGTGCGCTCGCCGGCGTGCCAGATCGCCGGCCGGTCGCCGAAGCGCGCGACGGCGTCGTCGAGCATCGCGGGGACGGTCGTCACGCCCGCCTCCCGCGGAAGAACGGCACGCCGTCGCGCTCCACCAGCTCGACCTCGGCGTCGACCGCGATCTCGTCGTGCGGCGTGTCGATGATGTTCGTCATGAGCGTCGGGCCCTCGGTCAGCGTCACGTAGGCGATCACGTAGGGCTCGGAGGCCTGGTGCGTCACCGAGTACGAGTAGATCCGCCCGGTGCCCTCCGCGTCGACCCACGCGATCCGGTCGCTCCCGCAGAACGGGCACGGCACGCGCGGGTAGTGGTGCACCTCGCCGCAGGCCTCGCAGCTGCCCAGGCGCACGCTCACGCCGCGCGCTCCAGGACGAGGGTCGCGCTGCCGTGCCGGGTCCCGAGCGAGCCGCCGGTCCCGTGGGCGAGCGCGAGGTCGCAGTCCGGGACCTGCACCGCCGGGTGCGCCTCGCCGCGCAGCTGGCGCACGGCCTCGATGACCTTCGTGACGCCGCCGCGGTTGGCCGGGTGGTTGTTGCACAGGCCGCCGCCGTCCGTGTTCACCGGGAGGCGCCCGACGCCGGAGATGAGGTTGCCGTCGGCGACGAACCGCCCGCCCTCCCCCTTCGCGCAGAACCCCAGGTCCTCGAGCTGCACCACGACGGTGATGGTGAACGAGTCGTAGATCGACGCGTACTTCACGTCCGCCGGCGTCACGCCCGCCTCCTCGAACGCCGCCGGCCCGGAGATCGCCGCCGCCGACCACGTCAGGTCGACGCGCCCGCCCGCGATGCCCTTCACCGCCTCGGCCGCGCCGCGCACGACGACCGTCGGCCGGTCCAGGCCGCGGGCGACGTCCGGGTGCACGACGACGAGCGCCCCGCCGCCGTCGCTCACGACGCAGCAGTCGAGGCGGTGCAGCGGGTCGGCGACGAGCGGCGACGCCAGCACGTCCTCGACCGTCACGACCTTCGGCAGCATCGCGTGCGGGTTGTGCTGGGCGTGGTGCGACGCCGCGACCTTGACCCACGCGAGCTGCTCGGACGTCGTGCCGAACTCGTGCATGTGGCGGCGGGCGACCATCGCGTAGGTGTTGGCGACCGTGTGCCGGAACGGCAGCTCGTACGGCACCTCCGGCACCGACGGGTCCTCGAGGAACCACCAGTCGCGCGGCGACGGCGCGCTGCGCGGCCGCCCGGCCAGCGTGATGAGCGCGACGGAGCACTTCCCGGCGGCGATGGCCTGCGCGGCATGGCCGACGGCGACGATCGGCGAGGACCCACCCGTGTCCGTGGAGTCGACATGCCGCACCCGCAGCCCGAGGTGGTCGGTCAGCGTGAGCGCGCCGATGCCGGGCGCGTCGCCGGAGACGAACAGCCCGTCCACGTCGGCGAACGTCAGCCCCGCGTCGGCCAGCGCGCCGGCGGCGACCTGCGCGTGCAGGTCCGCCAGCGACGTGTCGGGCGCCTTGCGCAGCGGGTGCTCGTAGGCACCCGCGATGCATGCCGCGCCCCGGATGCTCAACCGATCAGTCCCATCCTCGCGAGCCGCTGCACCGCGTCGCCGATCGGGCCGGGCGCAGCCGGCTGCGAACCGTCGGCGTCGATGATCCGCGGCCAGGCGGCCTCGATGTCATCCGGATCCAGCGGCGCGCTGGGATCGAACTGGATGCCCGGCGTCTCGGCGTAGAAGACGCGCGCGACCTTGCCGGCGACCGACCAGATGATGCATCCGGTGTCCGTGCACGACTCGCTGCAGAGGTACGCGACGACGGGGGACACGAGCCCGGGCGCGAGGTAGTCGCGGATCTCGCCGGGGATGAGATCGGTGGTCATCCGCGTCGCTGCGCCGGGGGCGATCGCGTTGATGAGCACGCCCTTGCGCACGCCCTCCAGCGCGAGGACGTTCATGAGCCCGACGACGCCGAGCTTCGCGGCGGCGTAGTTGGACTGGCCGAAGTTGCCGTTCGTCGCCGACCCCGAGGTGGTGACCACGACGCGTCCGTAGCCCTGCTCCAGCATCACGGGCCACGCCGCGTGGGTGCAGTACACGGTGCCCATGAGGTGCACCGCGAGGACCGCCTCGAAGTCCTCGAGCGTGATCTTCGCGAACGTCTTGTCGCGCAGGATGCCCGCGTTGTTGACGAGGACGTCGACCGAGCCGAAGCGCTCGACGGCGAGCTCCACGAGCGACTGCGCCCCGGCGGGGTCGGCGATGCTCGCGTGATGGGCGACGGCCTCGCCGCCCGCAGCCTCGATCTCCGCCACGACGCGGTCCGCGGGCGCGGCGTCGCCGTTCCCGCCGTGGACCGTGCCGCCGACGTCGTTGACGACGACCTTGGCGCCGAGGCCGGCGAGCGTCAGCGCGTGCTGCCGCCCGAGCCCCCCACCCGCCCCCGTCACGAGCGCCACGCGCCCGTCCAAGCGAACCGCCATGCATCCGCCTCCCCGCTTTGACCCAGGCGGCGCAAGGTAGCGTCTGCGCCCATGCGGGTGCTCATCGCCGAGGACCAGCCGCGTGTCGCGGGCGCCGTCGCGCGCGGCCTGCGCCGCGAGGGGCTCGCCGTCGACATCGCATCCGACGGCGCCGAGGCGCTGCTCAAGGCCCGGGTGACGCGCTACGACGTCGTCATCCTCGACCGCGACCTCCCGGAGATGCACGGCGACGACGTGTGCCGGGCGCTCACCGCCGAGCGGCCGGAGACCCGCGTGCTCATGCTCACCGCGGCGAGCGGGGTCGAGGACCGCGTGGAGGGCCTGGCCCTGGGGGCGGACGACTACCTGCCCAAGCCCTTCGCGTTCGCCGAGCTCGTCGCGCGCGTCCGCGCCCTCGGCCGCCGCGCCGGGCCGGCCCGCCCACCGGTGCTCGAGCGCCACGGCATCACGCTCGACCCCGCGCGCCACGAGGTGCACCGCGACGGCGAGCTCATCGCGCTGTCGCCCAAGGAGCACACGGTCCTCGAGGTGCTCATGGAGGCCGACGGGGCGGTCGTCTCCCCCGAGGAGCTGCTCGAGCGCGCATGGGACGAGCAGGTCGATCCGCTGACGAACTCCGTGCGCATGGTCGTCATGACGCTGCGGCGCAAGCTGGGCGAGCCGCAGGCGATCGTCACGGTGCCCGGCGCCGGCTACCGACTCTGAGCGTCAAGACCCGACTCACGCTGCTGTACGCCGGCCTCTTCGGGGCCTGCGGCGCGCTGCTCCTGGGCGTGAGCCTGTGGCTCATGGCGCGCCACCTGCGCCGCACGCTGTCGGCCGAGGCCGCGAGCAACGCGGTCAGCGCCCTCGCCGCCTGGTACGTCGTCGCGCTCGTCGGCACCCTGCTCGTGGCGGGCGCCGTCGGCTGGCTGCTCGCCCAGCGCGCGCTCGCGCCGGTCGAGGAGATGACGCGCTTCGCCCGCCGGATCTCCGAGGAGCGCCTGGGCGAACGGCTCGCCCCCGCCGGGCCGCCCGACGAGCTGCGCGAGCTCGGCGAGACGCTCGACGCCATGCTCGACCGCCTCGCCGATGCGTTCGACGCCCAGCGCCGCTTCCTGGCCAACGCGAGTCACGAGCTGCGCACGCCGCTCGCCGTGATCCGCACGGAGGCGGAGGTGGCGCTCGCCAACCCGGAGCCGGACGTCGAGGAGCTGCGCGAGGTGGCCATCGCGGTGTCGGAGTCCGTCGTCCGCACCGAGGCGCTGCTCGACGGGCTCATGCTGCTCGCGCGCAGCCAGCCGGGCCTGCTGCGGCCGGAGCCGCTGGAGCTCGCGGAGATCGCCCGGCGCGTCGCGCGCCAGACGAGCACGGAGGCGCGATCGCGCGACATCGACGTCCGCGTCGCGGGCGACGCCGCGCACACGACCGGCGACCGGGCGCTCGTCGAGCGGCTCGTCGCCAACCTCGTGGAGAACGGCGTCCGCCACAACGTGCCGGGCGGCTGGGTGGACGTCGTCACCGGCACGGACGGGGACGTCGCCGTCGTCGCCGTGCGCAACAGCGGCCCCGTCGTCGCACCGGAGCACATCGACCGGCTCACGGCGCCGTTCGAGCGCCTCGGCCGTCACGGGGACGCGCCCGGCGCGGGCCTCGGCCTCTCGATCGTCCAGGCGGTCGCGGATGCCCACGGCGCGACGCTCGTCATCGAGCCGCGCCCGGACGGCGGGCTGGACGTCAGCGTCAGGTTCGGGCGGGATCCGTGGGCGGGCAGTCGCCGTGCCCGCGACGGTGCTTCCACGTGACGTCGACGCCCTGAGGCACCGGCGCGTGCTGCTGCTGCTGCTCGGTGACCGCGGCGCGCAGCGGCGCGTCGACGCGGGCGACGCCGGCGATCCCGGCGCCGAGCAGCGCACAGCCCACGAGCAGCACGGCGATCGGCAGTGTGCGACGGAGGAGTGCCACGGGCGACAGTGAACCGCCCGACCCTCAACGGCTCCTCAAGGAGCCGTCAGGGCAGCCGGCCGAACCAGGCCATCGAGAGCGCGGCGCCCACCGCCAGCAGCGCCACGGCGCCCCCGGCCCACCACGCGGTGACCTGGCGCTCCTCCATCTTCGTCCCGACCTGCGAGCCGAGCTTCTCGTAGACGGCGGAGAGGGCGTCGGCGTCGGAGACCTCGAACGTCTGCCCGCCGCTGATCTGGGCGACCTGCTGCATCGCCTGCTTGTCGGGCGGCACGCGCTTGGTCTCCGTCTGGCCGTTGGCCCCCGGCGCCTCGATGGTGCCCTGGTCGGTCCCGAGCGCGATCGTGTAGATCGGGACCTTCTGCTCGGCGGCCTTGCGGGCCACCGCGACCGGGTCCGCGCCGCGCACCGAGGTGCCGTCGGACAGCAGGACGATGGCCGCCGGCGGCGGCTTGTCGCTGCCGTCGGCGCTGCGCTGGCGCTGGAGGATGCCCAGCGCCGCCGTGAGGGCGTCGCCCGTGGCCGTACCGCCACTGGGCTCCAGCCGGCGCAGGGCGGCGCGGACGACCTCGCGGTCCGTCGTCGGCGCGCTCAGCGCCCGCGGCCGCTGGTTGAACGCCATCGCGCCGACCCGGATGTTGCGCGGCACGGCTCCCAGGAAGTCCTCCGCCGCGTCGCGGGCGGCCACGAGCCGCGAGGGCTGCACGTCCGTCGCCTGCATCGAGCCCGAGATGTCGGTCACGAGCATGATCGACGCGCGCTCGTCCGGCACCGCCTGCGTCGTCTGCGGACGCGCGAGGGCGACGACGAGCGCCGCCAGCGCGAGCGCGTACGCCGCCATCGGCACGTGCCGGCGCCAGCCCGGGCGCTTGCGCACCACGGAGGGCTGCACCGGCGCGAGCGCGAACGCCTCCGCCGCGCGCGCCCGGCCGCGGGCGTGGGCGATGTACGCCCAGATCACCAGCGGCACGAGCACGAGCCCGGCCAGGAAGAGGGGTGCCTGGAAGCTCATCCGTCCCTACGGGGTCGCGGTGGAGGGTGCGGTCGCGGGTCGGTCGCCGAGCGTCACGTTGAGCGTGCGCTCCTGGCCGTTGCGGCGGACCGTCATCGTGATCTGGTCGCCCGGCTTGTTGTCGGCGATCGCGGTCGCGATGTCCTCCGGCTTGGTGACCGCCTGGCCGTCGACCTGGGTGACGAGGTCGCCGATCTCGGCGCCGGCGCGCTGTGCCGGCGAGCTCGGGTTGACGTCGCCGACCTCGGCGCCGCCGCCGGATGCCGCGGGGGACGTGCTCACGCCCAGGTAGGCGTGCTGCACGCCCTGGCCGGTCTTGAGCTGCGGGACGACGTTGCGGACCGTGTTGGCCGGCACCGCGAACCCGATGCCGATGTTGCCGCTGCCCGCGCCGGCGGTCGCGATCTGCGAGTTGACGCCGATGACGCGGCCGCGGCTGTCGAGCAGCGGGCCGCCGGAGTTGCCGGGGTTGATCGGCGCGTCCGTCTGGATGACCTTGTCGATCTGGAAGCCGTTGGGCGCGCGGATCTCGCGGCCGAGGCCGGAGACGATGCCGGTCGTCGCGGTGCGATCGAGGCCGAGCGGGTTGCCGATGGCGATCGCGGTGTCGCCGACCTTGACCTGGTCGGAGTCGGCCAGCGCGAGCGGGGACAGCTTGCCGGCGGCGGCCGGGTCGACGTGCAGGACGGCGATGTCGACGGACGGGTCGGTGCCGAGGACGTCGGCGTCGATCGGCCGGCCGGTGTCGCCGAAGCGGATCTTGACCTTCTTGTCGTTCCCGACGACGTGCGAGTTGGAGACGATCGTCCCGTCGCTGTCGACGACGAAGCCGGTCCCCGTCCCGTCGCTGGACTGGATGGAGACGACGCCCTTGCTCGCCGCGGCGTAGATGGCGCCGACGGTGCCGTTGGCGGGCGGGGACGCAGCCGCGCCCTTGGGGGCGGCGGGCAGCGCGGTCGGGACGGTCGCGTTGGCGTTGCTCGACGAGTTGTCGTCGCCGCCCACGAGGCCGCTGCCGAGCAGGACGGCGGAGACGATGACGGCGGAGATCGCACCGCCGGCGAGCGCGGGGAGAAGCGGCGAGCGGGGCTTCTGCGGAGGCTGGCCGCCGGACGACGCCCGCTCGTGGATGAGGGTCGGCTCGTCGTCCGGCCGCACGGGGCGGGCGGCGACGGTCGGGCGCTCGGCCGGCTCACGCCGGCGATCGCGCCAATTGCCGGACCAGAGGTGGTCGGGATCGGTCACGGAAGGAGGCTCTCGAACGTCGGGGGCGTGAACATGTGTGCCCTCATGGTGTAGCGGGGCACGTCATGGTGGGATAAACGACGCGCGAGCCGTGTGCGCCGATCGATCATGTGCAAGGAAATGGTCGGTTATGGGAGGTGGCCTCACTCCGACCTGGAACGAGATGACGAGATCCATAGCCGCCGAGCGAGCGCGCGCACATCGGCCTCGTCACGCTGAACGGCAATGGCGCAGCGACGGTCGCGATCATCGGCGCCGGACGTACGGCCTGGCCACTGCATCGCGCCTGGCGCAGGCCGGAATCCGCACCGCGTCTTCGGCGATCCCATGTCCTTCTGGCGCGAGATGCCGAAGGGGATGCTCCTCCGGTCCAACTGGGAAGGCGTGCAACATCGCCGACACGGAGGGACGATGTCGCTCGGGATGTTCGAGCGGGAGATGGGCGGCCCGCTGAGCGTCCGGTGCCGCTCGACGACTTCGTGCGCTACGGCGACTGGTTCCAGCAGCGGGCGGTTCTCAGGTCGAGAACGGGTCGTCGAACAGGTCGAGTCGCACTCGGGGCGCTTCTCGACTCGGGCTCGCCGACGGTGGGAGGTCGCGGCGGACGCGTCGTCGTCGCTGCCGGTATAGGTCCGTTCGCACGCCGCCCGCCCGAGCTCGCCGAGCTCGTCCGGGCTCGCGTCCCACACCTCCGAGCACGTGACCTCGGCGTGTTCCGCGGGCGCCGGATCCTGATCGTCGGCGGCGGTCAGAGCGCCTTGGAGAGCGCGGCGCTCGCCCGGGAGGCTGGTGCTGACGTGGAGGTCGTCGTGCGCCGGGACCGCCTGACGTGGCTGACCGGGGCACGCACGCGCCGGCTGCTCGGGCGGCTGACGCATCTTCTACTCGCCGACGGACGTCGGCCGGCAGGGATGAGCCGGATCGTTCCGTGCCCGATCTCTTCCGGCACTTCCCGCGTCGCGTCCGGATCCATGGCGCGTCGCGCAATCCGTCCTGCGGGCGCGGCGTGGCTTCCGGCGCGACTCGCCGGCGTCTCCATCTCGTTGGAGATGTCCGTCGTGACGCGGTTGCCGACGGCGATGCGGTGCAGGTGACCACGAGCGACGGCCGCTGCGGACGTCGATCACGTACTGTACGGCACCGGGTACGCAGTCGATGCGCGGCGCTACGCGTTCCTGTCGCCGGGCCTGCCTCCCGCATCGTCTGCGCGAACGGCTATCCGGTGCTCGGGCGGGGTCTGGAGAGCTCGTCACGGGGCTGCACTTCGCCGGTGCCCCCGCGGCATGGAGCTTCGGCCAGCTCATGAGGTTCGTGTCGGGCACGTGGTACGCCTCCCGCCAGATCGCCGGCCGGATCGCAACGGAGCGCAGACGATGAGCCTGGCGCCGCGGACCACCGCACCGGGCACGCTCCGGATCCTCCGAGGAGGAGACCGGGCGCGCGACGGGCGGCGGCCCGGCACAGGGCGCGGTCATCATCGGCGGCGACTACGTAGGCCTCGGCATCGCCGGAGGCTCGGCCGGCGGGGTGTCCCGGTCGTGGTCGTCGACGACGAGCGGAGCGATCACGCGCTTCTCGCGGTACACCAGGCGATGCCGTCCAGGTCCAGGATCTGCGCGACGACGAGGCGACGCGACGACACGCTGCTGGCGGACGGGCGAGCGCCTGGGTCTCGACGGTTGGGTCCTGTACCCGACGCGTGACGAGATCGTGGCGGCCATCTCCAAGCACCGCGATGCGCTCGGCGCCACCTATGGCGTCCCGTCCCGGAGTGGGGGACCGTCCGCTGGGCGTCGGACAAGCGGAACACCTACGAGCTCGACGGCGCGAGAGGGAGTCCGCGCCGCGGACGTGGTACCCCCGCTAGACCGCCGATCTCGCGGACATCGACGGGGAGCCGCCGTTTGCGGTCAAGCCCGCGATCAAGGAGCACTTCATCTACGCGACAGGCGCAGAAGGCGTGGCGCGCGGACACGCGGGAGGAGCTCGAACGACTCTTCGTCCGGGCGTGCGAGGTCACGGGTGGCGACGACGAGGTCATGGTGCAGGAGCTCATCCCGGGGGGCGGAGACCACCAGTTCGCGTTCTGCGCGTTCTTCCGCGACGGCGTCTCGGTGGGGAGCATGGTCGCCCGGCGCATCCGCCAGCATCCCGCCGAGTTCGGCCGCGCGACGACGTTCGCGGAGACCGTCGACATCCCGACGCTGCAGGAGCGGTCCGAGCGGCTGCTCCGCGCGATCGACTACTACGGCCTCGCCGAGCTCGAGTACAAGCGGGATCGCGCGACGGGGAGTACAAGCTGCTGGACTTCAACGCGCGGGCATGGGGCTACCACATGCTCGGGCCCGAGGCCGGCGTAGACTTCCCCGATGCTGCTGTTCGAGGACCAACTGGGCCGGCCCTGACGCGCACCAGCGGGCACGACCGGGAGTGCGCTGGATCAGGCGCACGACGGACCTGCCGAGTTAGCCGTCGAGCTCTGGGCGGGCCGGCTGGGACCGCGGGAGGCGCTGCGGACGTTCGCGCGCGACCCGGATGTGGAGGCCGTCTTCAGCCGCGAGGACCCGGGTCCCGGGCTCGCCGAGGTCGCGCTCCTCCCGTACCTGATGCGGAAACGAGGGTTCTAGAGGCCATGACCGTCTTCGGCCGCAACGTCCCCTACCTGGTGTCCCGGACGCGCTCGGTCGGCGCGCGCTACGGCGTGACGTCGGTTCGCGCCAAGGACCGCGTGCAGCGGTGCATCGGAACGCTCGAGCCGCACGGTCTGCTGCCCACGTTCGCGACACCCGGCGGCGTGATCGAGGAGGAGCCGACCTTCTTCCGCCGCCTGTCGGACGACGGCGCGGAGTTCGCCGTGCACGGATACGACCACGTGGACTTCCGCAAGATCTCGCGGGCCGACGCGACCTCGCAGTTCACGCGCGCTCTGGAGGCGTACCGGCGAGCGGGTGTGGCCTGCGACGGCTTCCGGTGCCCCTATCTGAGCTTCACGCCCGAGCTCTTCGGGACCTGGCCCGCGGGAGCCTTCTCATACAGCAGCAACCGGGCCGTGGCGTGGCGCGCGGCAGCGCTCGACGCGGACAACCCCGTGTTCGCGCAGCTCGCGAAGTTCTACGCCGCCGTCAGCGCCGACGAGGAGGTGTCGCTCCCGAGCACGATCGGCCCGGTGGTCGAGATTCCGTGCTCGGTCCCCGACGACCTCGAGCTCTTCGACGGCCTCTCGCTCGGCGAGCAGGGCATGCTCGCCGCGTGGCTCGACGTCCTGCACGAGGTGCATCGGCGTGGGGAGCTGTTCGCGCCGCTCTTCCATCCGGAGTCCTTCGACCTCATGCAGGGGCCGATCGAGGACCTGCTGGACGCCGCAGCCCGGCTCCAGCCGTCCGTCTGGCTGACCGAGCTGCGCGACGTGGCGCGGTGGTGGCAGGAGAAGAGCGCGTTCGCGGCGCAAGCATCGGCCCACACCGGTGGTCTGCGGATCGAGCTGCACTGCACCGAGCGCGCGACCGTGCTCGTCCGTCACTGGCCCCGTCCGGCGGATGCGAGTCCATGGGACGGGACGTGGTCCGTGCTCGACGCCAGGACGGTCGAGGTCGAGGCGCCCATCCGGCCGTTCGTCGGCGCGGTCGGCGCCGATGGTGGGACGGTCGCGTTCCTCACCGAGCTGGGGTACATCGTCGACGACGGCCCCAACGCACGCGAGTGCACGCTCGTGCTGGACGGTGCCGTCCGGAGCCCGGTCGAGCTCATCCGGTACATCGAGGAATCGGAAGGGCCGCTGATGAGGTTCTCGAACTGGCCGTCGGAGGCCAAGAGCGCACTCTGCCTCGCCGGCGACCTCGACGCGCTCAGCCTGCGTGACTACGCCAGGAGACTGGTCCCGCACCGGCAATGACCGTCCTGTCCTCCCTGCCGTATCCACGCCGCGTGCGCAGTCGTCACCTGCGCGCCGCCGGCATCGGGGTGATCGTCGTGGTCGTCGCCGCGGGAACGGCGGCGCAGCTGCTCAACTACGGCCTCCACCTGGAATCCACGACGCTCGACTCCAGCGACGACCGCGGAGCGTTCGGCATCGTCGGACAGGTTGCGCTGGCGTCCGCGGCGCTCGCCGCTTGGCGCATGCGACGGCGCCTGCGCCGCTGGGGCCCGGCGTGCGTCGCGCTGCCCGTGCTGCTGACGTTCCTGACGCTCGACAAGGTGCTGCGCCTCCACGACCACATCGCCGCCTGGCGCCTGTACTACGCGCCGATGCTCCTGGTCATCGTCATCGCGCTCGTGACGGTGGCGGGACACCTTCCCGCGCCGACGGCGCGCCTGATCCACGTCGGCCTGATCCTGCTCATCGTGGCCTTCGGGGTGCACCTGGCCGGCCACGCCGTGCTCGACCGACTCGGCTTCACCGCGGACAGCTGGGCAGAGCAGATCAAGGCCGTGACGAAGCACGGCGCCGAGGTCGCGGGCTGGCTGCTCGTCGCGCTCGCGCTCGCGCTGGCCCCCGTCACACGGCGGTGAGCCCCCCTCCAGAGCGCACCGGTGACGCAGGACGCCTCGTCGGATGCCAGGAACGCGACGACCGCCGCGATCTCCGCGGGCGCGGCCGGCCTCCCGAGCGGAACCGCCTGCACGACCTCGGCCCGCGCGGCCGGATCGTCGGTCCACCAGGCGTTCATGTGGGTCTCCGTGATCCCGGGCAGCCCGGCGTTCACGCGCACGTCCTCGCCGGCGAGGGCGGCGGCGAGGATCCGCACGAGTCCCTGCAGCCGCCCGTACTCGCCGAGTACGCGTGCATGCCGCGGGCGATGCCGTAGGCGCCCGCCGGCGAGCCGGACGCCGTCTACGCGACGGCCGCAGGCATCGCGTACGCACTCATCGAGCGGAGGCCGCCGTCAGCCGAGGTGGTGCACCTCCTGCAGCCCGTAGACCGGCGTGTCGATCCCCTCGACGCGCGCCTTGAGCTGCAGCGCGAGGTGCAGGGAGTAGTGGCGCGACTGCGCGAGGTTCCCACCATGGAACCACAGCGCCTCCTGCTGGGTGGGCTTCCACATGTTGCGCTGCTCGCCCTCCCACGGCCCCGGGTCCTTCGTGGTGTCCGAGCCGAGCCCCCAGACCTTGCCGACCTTGTCGGCGACGTCCTGGGAGATGAGGTCGGCGACCCAGCCGTTCATCGAGCCGTAGCCGGTGGCGTAGACGACGAGGTCCGCGGGCAGCTCCGTGCCGTCGGCCATCACGACCGCGTCCTCGGTGAGGTGGTCGACGGTGCCCACCACGAGCTTGATCTTGCCGTCGGCCACGAGCTCGGAGGCGCCGACGTCGATGTAGTAGCCCGACCCGCGGCGCAGGTACTTCATGAACAGACCGGACTCGTCGTCGCCGAAGTCGAGCAGGAAGCCGGCGCCCTCGAGGCGGTCGTACAGCTCGCGGTCCTGCTCGCGGATCTGCGCGTACAGGGGGATCTGCGCCTCGTGCATGATCCGGTAGGGCATCGACGCGAAGATGGTGTCCGCGCGCTCGGTGGTCACGCCGTTGGCGACCGCCTCCTCGGAGTACAGCGCCCGCATGCCGAGGCCCATGAGCGACTCGGAGCGGACGATGTGCGTCGACGAGCGCTGCACCATCGTCACCTCGGCGGCGCCCGCCTCCCACAGCGCCGCGCAGATGTCGTGCGCGGAGTTGTTCGAGCCGATGACGACGCAGCGCTTGCCCTCGTACGCGTCGGGCCCGGGGTGCTGGGAGGAGTGGTGCTGGTCGCCCCTGAAGACGTCCATGCCCGGGATCTCGGGCACCTCCGGCTTGCCGGCCATGCCCGTCGCCATGACGAGCTGCTTCGGCCGCAGCGTGAGCTCGGCGCCGTCGTGCTCGACGACGAGGCGCCACTCCCCTGCCTCGGGGTCGTACGTCGCGGACTTCGCCTCCGTCGAGCCCCAGTAGTTGAGCTCCATGACCCGCGTGTACATCTCGAGCCAGTCGCCGATCTTGTCCTTCGGCGAGAACACCGGCCAGTTCTCGGGGAACTTGAGGTACGGCATGTGGTCGTACCAGACCGGGTCGTGGAGGCAGAGCGACTTGTAGCGCTTGCGCCAGGAGTCGCCGGGACGCTCGTTGCGCTCGACGATGATCGTGGGGACGCCGAGCTGGCGCAGCCGGGCGCCGAGGGCGATGCCGCCCTGCCCGCCGCCGACGATGACGACCTCGGGCTGCACCTCGTGGCCGAGCTCGCGCGCCTCGCGCTCGCGCATCTCCAGCCAGCTGAGGCGGTCCGGGTGCGCGCCGTGGATGGCGCCGGGCGGGCGGTTGTCGCCCTTGGGCTCCTCGTGGCCCTTGAGCTCGCCGAGCGCGGTGAGCAGCGTCCACGCCTTGCCGTCGCGCAGGCGCAGGACGCCCGTGCCCCGGCCGACCGCGGTCTCGAACGCGATCCAGGCCTCCGTGATGCCGTCGGCCTGCGAGGGCGGCTCCGTCGTGCGAAATCCCGTCGGCTGCACGTGCGGGAGCTGGGACTCGAGCATCGCCCGGATCTCCTCGGGACCCTCGAGCGTCTTGAGGTTCCAGGTGAAGGCGACGAGGTCGCGCCAGAAGCTGTCGTCGCCGAACAGCTCCGAGGCGGCGACGGCGTCGCCGGCGGCCAGCGCCTGCTCGAAGCGCCCGAGCCACTCGGCGATCTCAGCGGCAGCGGGCTCGACGACGGTCTCGGTCATGCTCTCCTCCAAGCCGGTGACAGACGTCCACATTGTGCCCACCGGTCGTCCGAGGGCCCTCAGCCTGGCCTCAGGTGCCGCTTAGACCGCGTTGAGCAGGATGCCCCAGATTGGGCTGCGGGATGGACCCTGCAGCGCCACTCACAGCAGCGGAGGAGCAGCGATTGGCGCTGCTCGTGCGCGAGGGCGACCGCGGCGCTCGCAACCAGATGGTCGAGGCCAACGTCGCCCTCGTCGCACACGTCGCTCGCCGCCTGCGGCCGCCCGACTCGCCCATCCCGCACGTGGACCTGGTGCAGGAGGGCGTGCTCGGGCTCATGCAGGCGGTCGAGCGCTTCGACCCCGACCGGGGTCATCGCTTCTCGACCTACGCCATGTGGTGGATCCGGGGAGCGATCCTCGGGGCGCTGCGCGGGGCGCCGCCGACCTCGTCGCTCACCGGCGACGACGGCCTCGAGGACGACCTGCCCGCCGAGGAGCACGATCCGCTGGAGGACGTGACCCGCGCGGGCCTGCGCGACGGCGTCCCCGAGCTGCTCGACACCCTGCCCGACCACGGGCGCAAGGTCGTCACGCTGCGCTACGGCCTGGACGGCAACACCGACCACTCCGTCGCCGAGACGGCCAGGGCGCTCGGCACCTCGCAGGCGCGCGTGCGCCGGATCGAGGAGCACGCGCTCGCCCGCCTGCGCGCCCATCCGGGCACGCGGGACCTCATCGCCGCCTGACGCAGGGCGAACCAGGTCGGGCGCCGCGCCCGAAGTCGGCGTCGACGAGCGCCGTACTCGTTCGGATCCCAGTACGTGAACCAGGCGAAGACGCCGGCCCACGGGTAGCGTGCGCCACAGCGGAGCCGCGCGCGCGAGACGTTCCTCGCACCCGCCGAAGGACGCGGCGGCAGCCCACCTCGGTGGCCCAGATGCGCTTGTCGGCGTCGCCGTGCTCAGCCTGGATCGAACGGATGCTCGGCGTCGAGCCCGCCATCTGGAACCACGGGTTGCCGGGGTCGATGGAGTCGGGGCCGATGTCGGAGTCCAGATACGGGTGATGACCGATGGCGTCGAAGCACGGCCTGTGCGCCGTGCGCGTAGAGGACGTCGCAGCCAGCGGTGCGGTGAGATCGTGTCGGGCTGTCGCCGGCCGGCGACGCGCCGCCGGTGATGATCGTGGCCTGCGGGTCCGCGGCGTGGATCGCCTACGGACGCGGCGCGCAGCACGGCGATGTAGCGCGCGGGGTCGGGCGCGGGCTGCCAGTACTCGATGTTCGGCTCGTTCCAGATCTCGTATGCGTGCACGCCCGTGCGGGGCGTAGCGGCGGGCGACGGCGCCCGGCGAACGCGCCGAACTCGGCGGGGTCCCGACGGCGCGTAGCGGTGGTCGTTGTGACCAGCCGTTCGCCCACAGCGGGCGTGTAGGAGATGAGTGGCGATGACGTTGCAGGTCGCGCTCGCGCGCCCCTTCGATGACGGCATCGGAGCCCGACCAGTCGAACAGCGCCACGCCGTGGGCTGCGACGACGTCCCAGGCGATGTCAGGCGCGCACCCAGCTCAGGCCGAGCTGCACGTACGTCGTCGAGCTCGCGGTCGCCGGTCCGCGGCGGGGCCTTCAGCGCCGAGCGCCTCACCCGGCCGCGACGCCGAGCGCGGGCAGCGCGTCATCCTCCTGCGCGGCGGTCGGCGGCGAATCGGCAGCCGAGCGACGGCCCGCGAGCTGCCGAGCGGCAGCTGAGCGCCGACGCGTCAGCCCGACACCGAGCGGCCAAGCGCGACGAGCACGAGCACGGCGACGCGGGCCTGGCGCGCAAGGACATGGTGCCCGGGTCATCGACTACGGACCGCGCGACTGGAGCGGCGCACGACTCATGGCATCGCATGGGCGGGCATGGCGCTCATGTCATGCGCCACGGTCGGCACGCCGGGATCGCAGTGCCCACAGGCTAGCCCGTCGCCGGTCGGTGTCGAGCTTCAGCACGGTCGCGCCCGGTGACCGCGATGCCGCTCGGGGAAGAGCTTGCACGCAGGTACGCGCAGGTGAGCGAGCTTGTCACCCGGCGCGCGTATCGGCAGGCACTGCGCGCCGGGCGCGCCGTAGCCGGCCGCGCACCCGTTGGAGCAGGCCCGTGGCGGGAAGCACGTCCTTGGCCGCCCGTCGCGTCTTGGCGAGCTTGACGCCGCGCGCGGGCTTGCTCCCGCGCGCGGCCGATGCCGTCGTTGGGCGCGCGCGCGGCCTCGGCGAGGCTCGGTCTGGGCCTGGCGGGCGGGATCCAGGCCCGACATCGGCTTGCCGGCGGGGGTCTGCACCTGGGCCTGCGAGCTGACGCTGGCGAGCGCGTGGGCTTGTGCGCCTTCGGGGCCCATGGCGGCAACGGCGACGCCGACGCCGGTGGCGACGATCGCGAGCACGGCCAGCGGGATGAGCAGGCGGACCCTCACCAGATCCTCACCCACACCGACTGCGACGGGACGCCCTTGGAATCCGTGATGTTGAGCATGTAGGGCCCAGGTGGGAGGAGGTTGGGGTTGCGTCGGGCAGGCGTCACCGTGGCCAGGCCGTCCGTCGACGACGATCGGCAGGTCGACGAGCCGTACGTTGGTGTCCATCTGGTGGGTGACGGACATCGGCCGCACGAGCTGGGCCCAGCGGATGTGTCGAGGCGCTGTCGACCGGCGAAGGTGAGCTGCTGGCCGTAGGTGCGCGGTCGCCGGGCACGCCGGACGATGCGTCGGCCGCGGGCCGCGTGAACAGGTACGGCGGCTCGTAGACCGAGATCCGCAGCTCGTAGCTGCCGTCGCCCGGGTTGGAGCCGAAGCACCGCGACCCGGCCGTCGGGCAGCAGCACGCGCCGTGGAGTGGTAGTTGCGCGGGACCGGGTCGGCCGCCACCGACGTCCAGGCGTTGGTCGGCCGGGTCGTAGGTCGCCGCGCGTGAGGACGTTGGCTCGTGTCGTCGCGGTTGAACTTCCCGCCGTTGGTCGCCAGCACCGTCCGGTCCGGCAGCAGGGTCGTCGAGTTGACGTACATCTTCCCCTCGCCCGGCAGGTCGGGCCCAGGCGTGGTAGGCCGGCGTCGGCCGCCTTGAGGTCGATGACGTCCGTGAGGCCGATCCCGGGCGTGTTGGTGTCGATGTTGCCGCCGCCGGTGATCAACACCCGCTGGTCCTGCGCGGGCGGCAGGAGCACGGAGCCCGACTGGTCGCGCAGGTCCTTCTGGCGCAGGCCGGGGACGTCGCCGATCGCGCCCGTCGCCGGGTTGTAGATGGACGCGCCCGTGCCCGGCAGGCCGTTCGCCGAAGACGTGGCCGCCGCTGTAGAACATGCCGCCCGTCCGCCAGGAGGAACATGTGCGGGTACAGGCCCCAGAACGACCAGCGTCTGCGGGCATCTGGCCGGTCGGCGCGCCACTGCCCGGCCGCCGTGTTGAACAGCTCGGTGTTCACGGCGCCGGTCGTGTCCTCCTTGAGCCCGCCGGCCATCCAGATGTTGCCGTTGCCGAGCTCGGTGAGCGTCGGGTACCAGTGCCCCTCGTTGGCCTGGTTGGTCGGCGTGGAACGTCTTCGTGGCGGGGTCGAAGATCGTACGAGTCCCGCAACCCGCCGTAGTCGGCCCCGCCGGCGACCGTCGGGTAGGACTTCGTGCCGCCCTGGATGAGGACGCGCCCGTCGGGCAAGCGTGACGTGACCCGGCGCAGAACATGTCCTTCGGGCACCGGGATGGACGTGGAAGGCGCCGGTGATCGGGTCCCAGACCGAGGCCTTGAACGACTGCGCCCTGAAGTTGTCGAGGTCGTTGCCCGAGCCGGCGATGAGCAGCACCTTGCCGTTCTTGAGCAGGGTCGTGTGGACCGAGCGGATCGGCATCGGCGTCGGCAGCACGGTCCAGCGCCCGACGGCTGCCGGCCCCGTGCTGGGCGGTGGCGGCGCATCGGACGCGAGCATCGTGGAGTAGTCGTCGGTGACCAGCGTCCCGTTCGCCGGCCAGGGACACGCCCCAGGCGATCGCGTCGATGCCCGCGGGGATCGCGGGCGTCTGCGCGGTGACCGACGACCAGACCGGGCTGACCGGGAGGGTCTGGACGTCGGTCCAGTACTGCCACCCCGCCGCCGAGTGCGTGAAGACCGTGATCGCGTTGCTGGCCGACGTCGATCGGTACCAGACCGACAGCCGGTAGATCTGGCCAGGCTGGACGGCCGGCGACCTGGCCTCGGTCGGCAGCAGCTTGTAGTCGCCGCTCGTGCGGCCGCTCACCGTGAGCTGGTAGGCGCGTGTCCCGCCGAACGCGGGGTTCGCGTCGGCCGTGACGCCCGCGTCGACGGTCGCGTCGCCCCAGCCTGCGAGGAACCATCCGTCGGGCGTCGCCCCCGCGCCCTCGAGGTTGCCGTCGTACGTCAGCTCCGTCGAGGGCGGCGTCGGCGGCACCGTCGGAGTCGCCTGCATCGCGTAGTCGTCGGTGATGAGCGTGCCGCTGGACGAGAGCGACACGCCGAACGTGATCTGGTCGGTGCCGGCCGGGACCACGGGCGTCGTGCCGGTGACCTCCGTCCACCCCGCCGCCGCGGGCAGGGCCTTGATGTCGGTCCAGTACGTCCAGCCCGCCGCGGAGTGGCGGAAGACCGTCAGGGCGTTGGAGGACCCGGTCGACTTGTACGCGACCGAGAGGTCGTACGTCTTGCCCGGCGTGACCGCCGGGGAACAGGCGTCGCCCTCGGTCATGAGGAGCTTGCGGTCGCCGTTGACGTAGCCGGCGATCCTCACGGACTGCGCGACGTCGCCGGAGTGCGCGTCCGTCGTGAGCGACCACGTGACCGTGCCGTCCCCCACCCGGACCGCTCGAAGCAGTCGGGACTGGCCGCCGGTGACCTCCTCGAGGTCGCCGTTGACGACGGTGGTCGGCGCGGCCGACGCGGTCGCCGACAAGCACGCGGACGCGGACGAGCGCCAGCAGCACGACGACGGCCGCCCTCATGACGTTGCCCATGCATCCCTGGGACTCCTCCTTGTCCGCCTTGGGAAGCCGGCGCGTCCGCCGCGGCGGCGTTCACACGGCGGACCTCGATGGGCCAGCCGCTGTCGAAGCGCTTGATCGACGTGGAGTTCTGAAGCGCCTCCGCGACGATCGGGAAGCGGTTGAGCTTCGTGTCGCTGATGAGCTGCGGCGTGGCGATCACGTAGTCGGCGGTGCGCCAGATGTCCCGGAAGGCGACCCGGCGCAGCTCGGGGTCCTGCCCGACGCGCCAGTAGTAGTGCGCGTTGGCGAACCCGGCGCCGGAGCGACGGGACGTGGAGGTCCATCCACATCGACATGTCGATCAGCATCCGGCTGTCGCGCGGCAGGTTGTCGTCGATCCAGTTCATGGCCTGCGTCTGACCCTCGGTCGGGCGCGCGGTCCACATGTCCTCGTTGGAGCGCCCGTAGGCGAGCGCCGCCATCGCGACGCATGCGGCGAGCGCGGCCACGATGGCGACTCGGCGACGTCGCCTTCGCGAACCGGCGCGGCGTTGCGCGCCGGAGGTCGGTGACGCCCTGCTGGACGACGAGGGCGAGCGTCGAGCGCCAGGAGCGGCAGCGCCGGCACGAGGTAGAAGTCGAGGACGACGCCGCCGCGGCCCATGAACAGCCACAGGCAGGATGACCATCCAGCCGAGCATCGAGAGGATCGATGTGGCGCCGGAACAGCGTGATCGCCAGCAGCGCGCACGCCGTGCCGCCGAACACGAGCAGCGGCTCCTGGTGCGCCCAGCCGGACGCCGCGCCCCAGAACTGGCTGGTGCCGTCGAGCAGCCCGCCGTCCTTGTCGCGCGAGGACTGCCAGGCCAGCGAGCAGACCAGGCTCACGTGGCGGCCTGCGCCGCCGAGCGGCGATCCCGGCGGGGAAGAACTCGCCCTTCAACAGCGCCATGAGCGGATAGATCGAGATCACGGCGAGCGTGATCGCCGACCAGCCGACGATCGCGAACAGACGGCTCTCGCGTGGCGCTGGCGCGCGACGAGGACCACGAACGGGAGCACGAGCGCGATCGCGATCTCCTTCGACAGCGACGGCGATGCCCAGCGCGAGCGCGCTCAGCCAGATGCGGCTTGCAGCCCCCGAGGCGCCCGACGAGGCAGCGTCGAGGCTGAGCGAGGATCCAGAACGTCGCGATGTTGTCGAGCAGGATCGCGGCGGTGGTAGTGGATCCCGTAGGTCGACAGCGCGAACGAGCAGACGCGGCGAGCAGCGGCGACCCACAGGTGCCGGCCCGACGACCCGGTAGCCCGATGTGCGAAGACGAGCGCCGTGCTCGACGCCAGCTGCAGGACGAGCATGAAGATCACGCCCCGAGTCCAGCGATGCTGCCTAGCCGAAGTGCCCGACCCGCGACGACCTGCTGCCACAGGCGCCAGCTGGACCCAGCCGAGCGGCGCATGGTCGTAGAAGTACGTGTAGGGCGCCAGCCGCCACTCGCCGAAGCACGGCCCAGGCCTGCGACGAAGTAGGTCCCCTCGTCGGCCTCCAGGTACGGGTAGGCGAACATGTTGACGCCGTGCGTCGAGCCCGGCGAGCGAGCAGCGACCCGAGGACGACGAGCAGCGGCGGTCGCGGTTGGTCGGACGAGGCGCGTCCAGGACGACGGGCCGGGACCGCGGCGGCGGCGCGGACGCCGCCACGGGCGAGCGGCGATGCTCATGCGGCCGTCCTCGGCGCCACGCGGCGGGGCGGGCGCCGCGCGGTGCGCGCCGCTGTGCTCGGTCTTCTCCCACTCGCCCGTGCCGCGCCAGGTGGCGCACGCGTCGCGCGCAGCGCGCTAGAAGCCGAGCAGCCACTGGTAGGGCAGGTAGGTGAACGGCATACCGCGCGACCACCCACCACGGGAGGCGCTCGCCGAACTCGCGGGCGTAGACGATCGACGCCGACGACGTTGAACAGCATCTGGAGCAACGACGGCGTACGAGCGGCGCGAAGCTCAGCAGCGCGATGGCGACCGGGAGCTTGAGGAAGAGCAGCGCCAACGGCATCAGCGGCCATCGCGACACGAGCAGCGCGGCGTCGAGGATCGGCTGCGACGAGCGTCACGAGCGGCGAGCACCCGCTGCCGGAACGTCGGGCAGCCGCACGCCAGTCGCGCTTGCCCAGCACCTGCAGGAAGCCCTGGTGCCAGCGCGTGCGCTGCTTGACGAGGCTCGCGCGACGGTAGTGCGGCGTCTCCTCGCGCGTGACCGCACGGCTGTCGTAGACCACGCGGATCGCGCTCGCCCGCCGCGCTGAGAGCCGCAGCCCGATGTCGGCGTCCTCGGTGAGGCAGACCGATGTCCCAGCCGCCGACCCGCTCGCAGCAGGTCGCGCAGGAGAAGAAGACGGTGTTGCCGCCGAGCGGGATGCATCCCTGGCGGGCGTTGAAGTGCAGCCGGCTCTTGAAGTAGAAGAAGTACTCCAGGCAGTTGAACACCGAGAACCAGTGGTCGTGCGAAGTTCATGAGCTGGACGCCGCCCTGGACGACCCGACCTCCTCCTCGACCATCGACGGTGTTGATGACCGTAGAAGATCTCGGGGTGGACGTCGTCCTCGGCGTCGAAGACGGTCACGACGTCGGCCGACGCGACCGCGCCAGCGCCGACGGTCAGCGCGTGCGGCTTGTTGAAGGGCGCCTCGTCGTAGATGACCAGGCGCACCTGCGGCGTCGTCGATGCTCTCGCGATGGCCCGGCTGGACGGCCTCGATCGTGCCGTGGATCGTCGGCTTCTGACAGATGACGATGATCTCGAGCAGCTCGCGCGGGTAGTCGACGGCCGCAGACGCGGAGCGAGCGTGTCGGCGATCACCACCGGGCTCGTCGCGGGCGGGCAGCAGCGCGGTGAAGCTCAGCTGCGGGGCGATGCGAGGTGCGTGGGCCCGGCGGTGGCTCGCGAGCACGCTCCGGGGCGCTCCCAGGCGTAGAGCATGAGCGACAGCGAGAACGAGCGCCTGGATCAGCAGGCCCGTCGCGAGGACGCACGAGGATGGCGACGGTGCTTATGAGGAGCCCACGGCCGACGCGGCACGCGGCACGGCGGCCGCGGCGCGGAAGGACCAGAGCTTCTGGCCGACGGAAGCCCATCGGCGTGGTCACGACCACGACGGCCGCGGCCTGCGCGAGCGACGGCGCGCACGTGCGCGAGGCCCACGAGCACCTGGAGGCACGAACGAGGCTCGATCGACGAAGGCGGCGAGGCTCACGAGCCAGGAAGCGCGGCCGGCCTGCACGCGCCTAGCGCCACCGACGGCGGCACGGCGGCGAACGTCCAGCGGCGGTTGAGCGCGTAGTTGTTGGTCACGGCGACGAGGAACGCGGCAGGTAGCGGCGGCCAGGCGACGTCGCGCCGGCCCCCGCGTGGTACGGCCCTGCGAACACCAGCGAGGTTGACGAGCGTAGCCCGCTGGCGCCGACCGGACGCAGAAGCAGCACGAGCTCGCGGGCGTGATGGCGCCGGACGCGGGACCGGAGCGCCGCCATCAGGCCTCCCGAGGCGAGGGCGGCGACGTCGCGCCGCCGGGCCGACCGGGAAGATCACCGGTCGCCCGTCCGGCGCGCGGCGATCCGCCGCAGGCGCCGGAGGCTGACGATGGTTGACGGCGGCCTCGAGGGCGATGGCCCAGCGACATCTTCGACTCGCCGCTCGACGCGGTCGCGGAAGGCGATCGGGACCTCGATGCACGGTGTGACCCGACGAGCAGGGCCCGGTACGTGATCTCGATCTGGAAGCCGTAGCCGGCGCTGACGCGACGTCGTGGTCGAGCAGCTCCTCGAGCAGCGTCTCGACGTCGGAAGCACTTGAAGCCGCCCGTCAGGTCGCGCACGCCGACGGCCAGGCCACGTCTGCGCGTACCAGCAGCCGGCGCGGCTGATCAGCCCGCCGCGACGAGCGGCCAGTCCTCGACGCTGACCGCCGGTCGACGTAGCGCGAGCCGAGCACGACGTCGGCGTGCGCCGGCGGCCTCGACGAGGCGCGGCAGGGACGCCGGGTCGTGGGAGAAGTCGCAGTCCATCTCGATCGACGAGGTCGGCGCCGCTGCGCCGAGCGCGTAGCGCGAAGCCGGCGAGGTACGCCGGGCCGATGCCGTCCTTGCTGCGGCGGTGGAGCACGTGGAGCCGCGGCTCGCCGGCACGCTGAGCGCGTCGGCGATGCGCGCCGGTGCCGTCGGGCGAGCCGTCGTCGATGACCAGCACGTGCCCGTCGATGCCGGCGGCTGCGGAAGACGTGCACAGCACGGCGCGGGCAGAGCCGCTGCGACGTTCGCGGCCTCGTTGTAGGTCGGAACGCAGACCCAGACGGTGTCGCGCGGTGACATCGCGTCGCTGTGGTGCGGCGGCTCCCAACGCAGCGCGCGAGCGAGCGCACGCGTGTCGCTCGAGGTGGTGCCACGCCCGGGCTGGGACCAGGTTGCGAGCAGGTCCTCGACGTCGAGGCGCGGGCGCGCGCGGCAACCGAGGCGTGCGACGCAGCGGCCGTGCGCAGGAGGTCGGGCGGGAGCATCGAGCGAGGGTCCACGACGACGGCGAGGGCGCCGCGGGCGCTGCGCACGCCGCGCAGCGCGAGCGCCGTGCGGACGGCGCTGCGCGAGGCCCTGACGTGACGGACGCGCACCCACGCAGGCGGCCGCGCCTGCGCGAGCGCGGCGAGCGTCGCAGCGTCCGCGGCATCGACGGGTGCGACGCCCTGGAGCTTCGCCACGGGGTAGTGAAGATGGTCCAAGGCGTTCCACAGCTCGCGCAACTCGGCGGCGGACTCGCCGTGCAGCGGCGCGACGAGGGTGACGGTGGGCAGCTCCGGGCAGGCACCTCGCGCGTCGAGCGGAACGCGTGGGCGACGCGACGGCGTCCTGGGTGGCGTATGCGCGCTCGAGCAGCTCGTCGAGGGTCTGGTCGTCGACAACGCGCGGATGGACCTGGCGCCCGAGGTGGCGCGCGGCAGCCGCGATGCGTTCCGGCGTGGGATCTCCGAACGCGACCACCCGGGCGCCGAAGCGCTCGTGCGCCGCGGTGGGCCACAGTGCGACGGCGCGAAGGCGCCGGGCCTCGACCGCCGGCAGGAGGGCGACGGGGACGTCGTCGTCGGCGACGGTCTCCATCGCGAAGTGCTCGGCGAGCGCGGAGCGGAGTACGTCGGGCCCGACGTCGCCACGCGCCTGCAGGAGCGCGCCGAGACGCCCTCCGTCGCGGCGCTGCTCGGCGAGCGCCGCCGCGAGCGATCCGGCGTCAACGCGCCGGCGTGGACGAGCACCTCGCCGAGGGGCGGCCGTGTCGGCGTCTTCACCGGCGCAGGGAGCGCCGTCCAGGAATTGAGTTCCAGTGGGTCCTCGCGTGCCGAGGTGGAGGGTCAAGGCGTGCGGACGACTCGGAGCTGGTGACCCTGAGCGGGTGGAGCAGTCTCTTCCGGCTGGGATCCACCGTGGAGGGACGTCAGGTCCAAATCTCCGACGCCACTCAACCGCGGGTCGAGCGATCTACAGTCTGGGATGGGCGTGCTTTGCGGTAGGTGACCTAGGGAGGTGGAGAGGGCGCGCGGACGTAGGCTCCGCGCATGCCCGACCTCACCGTCACCCTCGTCGGCGGACCGACCGCCCTGCTCGAGTACGGCGGCCTCCGTCTGCTCACGGATTCCGACGTTCGACGACGCGCCGAGGACGTACGGCCGCGACGGCGCGCCGTCACTGCAGAAGACCGAGGGTCCCGCCATCACGGCCGACCAGATCGGGGACGTCGACGTCGTCCTGATCTCGCACGACCACCACCCCGACAACCTCGACGAGTCGGGCCGCGCCTACCTCCCACGCGCGGGACGCGTCATCACGACCGCGGCCGGCGCCGAGCGCCTCGGCGGCGGCGCGATCGGCCTCGAGCCCTGGGCCGGCACCGAGGTCGGAGCGATCTCCGTGACCGCCGTCCCCGCGCAGCACGGGCCGGACGGGACCGATCACCTCACGGGCCCCGTCATCGGGTTCGTGCTGGAGGCCGAGGGGCTGCCGCGGGTCTACGTCTCGGGCGACAACGCGTCCGTCCCCGTCGTCGAGACCATCGTGGAGCGGCTCGGCGTCATGGAGCTGGCCGTCCTCTTCGCGGGCGGCGCCTGCCTCGAGGGCCGCTTCGACGGCGCGCTGCTGACGCTGGGCGGTACGGAGGCGGCCCAGGCCGCGCGCGTCCTGGGCTCGCGCGCCGTGATCCCGGTGCACCAGGAGGGATGGGCGCACTTCTCGGCGCCCCCCGAGGAGCTGCGCCACGCGTTCGACGAGGCGGGCCTCGCCGAGGTGCTGGTGATGCTCGCGCCGGGTCAGACCGCGGCCGTCTGAGCCGTCGCCTCGAGGACGTCGAGCGCGGCGTCCGCCGCCGGCAGCAGCTCCATCGCGTCCGCGATCCGGCCCGCGCTGGTCGCGTAGGACGGGTCGGCCAGGACGCGCTCGACGGCCGGTGCGAGCCCGTCGGTCACGTCCGCGGGCGGCATCGCGAGCAGCCGGCGCTCACCGGCATCGCCGTCGAGCGTGATGCCCGCGCCGGCGCGGGCGACGGCGGCGGCGTTCTGCCACTGGTCGAAGCTGAAGAGCGGCAGCCCGACGGAGGGCACGCCGTGCGCGAGCGCGCCGAGCATCGATCCGTAGCCGCCGTGCGTGACGACGGCCGACGCGTGCGACAGCACGGTCTCCTGCGGGACCCACGACTCGACCCGGACGTTGCCGGGCAGCGCGCCGAGCTCGGAGAGGTCGCGACCGTCGCCGACCGTGATCAGGACGCGCGCGTCGAGCGGCGCGAGCGCGTCGATCGTCGTGCGGTAGAGGTCGGGGAAGTACGGCAGCCCGGCGCCGCTGGTCACGGACCCGAACGACGCGTAGACGAGCGGCGCGTCGTCGAGCCCCGGCCACCAGCCCGCCGGCAGCGCGAGCCCGTCGTCGCGGACGGGATGCCGGAAACGACGGGTCGACGCCGGCGCGGGCGCCGCGGGGCCCTCGAGGAGGTCGGGCACCATCGTGAGGTACGGGGTCCCCCGCAGCGCGCGCCCGTCGGGGTCCGGCTCGAGGTCGTGCTCCGCGCGCAGCTCGTCGAGCACCGGCGCCACGAGGCCGTCGCCGTACTCCTCGACCGACCCGATCGCGAGCCCGACGCGCACGACCGGCACGCCGAGCATCTCGCCGACCAGGGTCGAGGCGAACTCCCAGCTCTCGCGCACGATCACGTCGGGGCGCCACTCCTGCACGATGCGCCGCAGCGCGGGCAGCGCGTGCTCGGTGTCCAGGCGGCCGAAGTACTCGGTCAGCATCGCCCGGTTCGCCTCGTCGAAGGACGACTCCATCATCGCCGCCATCCGCGGGCGCCACACCTCGGGCGGGGCGGCGGGCACGGGGGTCGACGGGAGGCCGAGCCTGCGCGCGTTGGGCTGGTGGGCCTCCTGCACCGCGGCGAGGACCTCGTGGCCCGCGCGCAGCGCAGCGTGTGCGAAGGGCGCGATCGGGGTCAGGTGCCCCGAGCTGCCGCGGCTCGTGATCAGGATGCGCATCGTCCGCCGAGAAGACCACCGCCGTACGGCGCGCGCCGTACGGGTACCCACACACCCGCCGCTCAGCAGCGGCCGATGAGCGGCTTGCGCTTGCCGCGCAGCCCGACCACGGTGCGCGACGCGTTGTTCGTCTCGTCGCCCTCGACGATGACGTTCGTGGGATCGGCGATCTGCCACAGGGCGAAGCAGCCGCGCAGGCCGGTCACGTCGACGAAGTTCTCGTGGTAGGTCGCGGGGTACACGTCCGCCCAGCCGACGGAGGTCCCGAGCCGGACGGCGCGGCGCGTGCGGTCCTGGCTGCACGCGCCGTACACGCGGGTGCGCGGCGAGCGCGACGACGGTCGCAGGCGCTGCAGGTCGCGGAAGCAGTACACGAGCTTGGGCCCGGTGCGGACGAGCTGCCGCGTCGCCACGGGGCCCATCGTCCAGAGCTCGAAGCGGGCCGCGTTGACGAACTTCCAGTAGCCGCCCTGCCCAGGGATGTGCTTGAAGACGATCGCGCCCTGGCTCGGGACGGTGACGTGCCCGCCCGAGCGCGTGGGGATGCGCTGGCGCACGGTCATCGTCCGCGACGACGGCGGCCGGTGCCCGAGCAGCGTGACCGGGCCGCGGCCGACGGAGAGGATCGCGTTGGCGGCGTAGAGCAGCGTCCGGCCGCCGCGCGTGCGCTCGACCCGCAGGTCGTACGGCGCGCGCATGCGCAGGTCCGGGCAGCGCAGCGCCGGGTCGGCGCAGTTCACCGCCGCCGGGGGCGCCTGCGCGGACGCCGGGGTGGCGAGCACCGCCGCCGCGACGGCGACGGCCGCCAGGCAGATGGGGGCGATGCGCATGGGCGAGGACGGTACCCGCGCCGGCGCTTCGGACACTCGGTCCATTCCTGTGGATCGCTCTCTGGACCATTGGCCGAGGACACGTCGCGTCGGCGGAGGTGGACTGCCCTGCGGGCCGCTGGGCCCACCCGGATCACGCACCCACTGGAGGACGAACACCATGGATCAGGCCGCCGCATCGGCTGCCCCGGCCACCCAGGCCGCTCCCGGGAACCTGCGCGCGAACGCGCTGGGCCTCCCGAGCGTCCTGTTCTGCATCGTCACGGGCGCCGCGCCCCTCGCGGCGATGATCTTCAACGTGCCCGTCGCCGTGCTCGGCGGCGGCTACGCCGCCCCGGCGGCGTTCCTCATCGCGACCATCGCGCTGACGATCTTCTCCGTCGGCTACATCGAGATGAGCCGGCGCGTCACCTCGGCAGGCGGCTTCTACGCCTTCATCACCCGTGGGCTCGGCTCGATCATGGGCCTCGGGTCGGGCGTGTTCATCGCCATCTGCTACCTCATCTTCACCTGCGCGGTGCTCGGGACCATGAGCTACTTCGCGGCGACGAGCATCGAGGCCTGGACGGGCATCGACCTGCCGGCCTGGGTCTACATGGCCATCGGCCTGGCGATCATGGCCTCGCTGGCGTTCTTCCACATCGAGCTGACCGCGAAGATCCTCGGCGTCGCGCTCGTCTGCGAGGTCCTCGCGCTGCTCGTGCTGTCGGCGGGCATCATCGGCCACGGCGGCGGGCCCGACGGCTTCGAGGCCGCGCCGCTCGAACCCGTTCGACATCTTCGACAACAGCGCGGCCATCGCCATCTTCGGCGCCGGCGCGACCGGCATCGCCATCTTCGGCGCGTTCTGGTCGTGGGTCGGCTTCGAGATGGCGCCGAACTACGCGGAGGAGTCCCGCGATCCGAAGCGCATCGCCAAGCTGGCGACCTACGCGTCGGTCATCGGCCTGGGCGTCTTCTACATCTTCTGCTCGTACATGTTCGTCACCGGCTGGGGCCTCAACGGCTCGGCGGCTGCGGTCAACAGCCAGTTCTCGGGCGAGATCGCGTCGGCCTGGTACCCGCTGACGGACCGGTTCGTCGGCACCGGCCTCACGACGATCTTCGAGGCGCTGGCGATCACGAGCTCGTTCGCCTGCGCGATGGCGTTCTTCAACACGAGCGCCCGCTACCTGTACGCGCTCGGGCGCGAGAACGTGCTGCCCTCGGCCTTCGCCCGCACGCACCCGACGCACCAGAGCCCCTACATCGCGGCGCTGGTCGTCGCCGGCTTCGTGTTCCTCTACTGCCTGGGCTTCGTCCTGGACGACTCGAGCACGGAGGCGGCGCTGCTGAAGCTCGGCACGTACAGCCCGCTGCTCGGCGTGCTGGGCATCCTGTTCGTGCAGGGCGTCTGCTCCGTCGCCGTCATCAGGTACTTCATGACGGAGGCGCGCGACGGCTTCCACTGGTTCAAGACGCTGGTCGCTCCCGTGTTCGGCACGCTGTTCATGGCGGGCGCCTGCTACCTGCTCATCTCCAACCGGGCCTCGCTCGCCGGGGCCGGTGACGCGCCGTTCATCAAGTACCTGCCCTACGTCGCGATCGTGCTCTTCCTCATCGGGATCGTCGCCGCGTTCTACTTCCGGGCGGCGGACCATGAGCGCTACGAGGGCATCGGGCGATTTGCGGTCGAGGAGGAGTTGAGTCACGATCCGGTGATGAGCCCGGAGTTCGCCCCGATTCGTACCTGAGGAGCCGACCAGATGGAGCCAGTCTCGATCCCGACCGGGACCGCGGTGCATTCCCTCGAGCCGCTGACTGCGGACGAGGTCACCGCGGCGTCCGGGATCCTCAAGCGAGAGAAGGGCCTCGCCGCCACGGCGCGGTTCGTCTTCATCTCGCTCAACGAGCCTTCCAAGGACGCGCTCGCCGCAGCGGAGACACCGCCGCGCGAGGCGCACATCGTCCTGTACGAGAAGGCCGAGCGGAAGACCTACGAAGCGGTCGTGGACCTCGACGCCGACAGCGTCCTGAGCTACGAGGCCATCGAGGGCGTCCAGGCGCCGATCATGGCCGAGGAGTTCATGGAGTGCGAGGAGGTCGTGAAGAAGGACCCCCGCTGGCAGGAGGGCATGCGCAAGCGCGGGGTCGAGGACTTCGAGCTCGCGATGATCGACCCGTGGGCGTCGAGCTACACGGGGCCGGACGACCATCCCTCCAAGCGGCGCATCTGCCGTCCGCTGACGTGGGTGCGCTCCGAGCCCGGTGAGCACGGCTACGCGCGGCCGGTCGAGAACCTCGTCGCGACGGTCGACCTCGACACCATGGAGGTCGTCGACGTCGCCGACTACGGCGTCGTGCCGCTCCCCGAGGCGCCCGGCAACTACGAGGAGCCGTGGATCTTCGAGGACGGCAACGTCCCGTCGTTCAAGCAGTACCGCGACGACGTCAAGCCGATCGAGATCACGCAGCCCGAGGGCCCCAGCTTCACGGTCGACGGGCACCACGTGCAGTGGCAGAAGTGGGACCTGCGCATCGGCTTCACGCCGCGCGAGGGCCTCGTCCTGCACCAGATCGGCTACGACGACCGCGGCACGCTGCGGCCGATCATCCACCGCGCCGGCCTGGCGGAGATGTACGTGCCGTACGGGGATCCGGCGCCCACGCACCGGATCAAGAACGTCTTCGACCAGGGCGAGTACGGCATCGGGTGGCTGGCGAACCCGCTGACGCTCGGGTGCGACTGCGTCGGGCACATCCAGTACTTCGACGCCATCGTCAACGATCAGGACGGCAACCCCGTCACGATCGAGAACGCGATCTGCATGCACGAGGAGGACGCAGGCATCGCGTGGAAGCACACCGACTTCCGCACGGAGAAGGTGGAGGTGCGGCGGCTGCGGCGGCTCGTCATCTCGACGATCGTCACCGTCGGCAACTACGAGTACGGGTACTTCTGGTACCTCTACAACGACGGCACGATCGAGTACGAGGTCAAGCTGACCGGCGTGCTCTCGGTCGGCGCCTACAACGTCGGTGAGACGCCCGAGTACGGCACGATCATCAGCCCCGGCCTGTACGCGCCGAACCATCAGCACTTCTTCTGCGTGCGGATGGACATGGCGGTCGACGGCCCGCTGAACACGGTCGTCGAGGTCGACTCGGTCACCGAGCCGGTGGGCCCGTCCAACCCGACGGGCAACGCCTGGAAGGCCGTGCCGAAGGTCCTCGAGACCGAGACCGAGGCCGTCCGGTCGATCGACCAGACGAAGGCCCGCTTCTGGAAGATCCAGAGCGCCGACAAGGCGTCCCCGTGGGGCGTGCCGACCGCGTTCAAGCTCATGCCGGGCGACCACGCGGCGCCGGTGTTCGGCCAGGAGACGGGCTACGGCCCGCGCTCTGGCTTCACGAAGGCGAACCTCTGGGTCACGAAGTACGACCCGAAGGAGCGCTTCGCCTCCGGCGAGTACCCGAACCAGCACCCCGGTGGCGAGGGCCTGCCGTCGTACGTCGCCTCCGACGAGAACATCGTCGGCGAGGACCTCGTCGTCTGGTACTCGTTCGGCGCCCACCACATCGTCCGGCCGGAGGACTGGCCGGTCATGCCGGTGAGCCACATCGGGTTCAAGCTGAAGCCGTCGGGCTTCTTCGACGGCAACCCGGCGCTGGACCTGCCGCCGTCGGCGGACCACAAGTCGTGCTCGCACCACGCGAACGGCTCCAACGGCTCGAACGGGAGCAACGGGCACCACTAATCTCGAAGTAGTGCAGCAAGGCAACGGTCGCCGGATCGCCTCACTCTTCAAGCCGTACAAGGGGCGCCTGGCGGCCGTTCTGCTGCTGATCATCGTCTCGGCGGGCCTGGGGATGGTCTCGCCGTTCCTCCTCCGGGGGATCCTGGACACCGCCATCCCCGATCAGGACCGCGAGCTCCTCACGGTGCTCGTCGTCGGGATGATCGCCATCGCGATCGTCACCGGCGTCCTGAGCGTCGCGCAGACCTGGCTGTCCAACGTCGTCGGCCAGAAGGTCATGCACGACCTGCGCGCCGCGGTGTACCGCCACCTGCAGCGGCTGTCGCTCGCGTTCTTCACGCGGACGCGGACCGGCGAGGTGCAGTCGCGCATCGCCAACGACATCGGCGGCGTGCAGACGGTCGTGACGTCGACGGCGACGTCGATCGTCTCCAACGTCACGACGGTCCTCGCGACGGTCGTCGCCATGGTCCTGCTCGACTGGCGCCTGGCGGTGATCAGCCTCGCGCTGCTGCCGTTCTTCGTGTGGCTGACGCGGCGGGTCGGCACCGAGCGCAAGGTCCTCACGTCGCAGCGCCAGGGGCGCCTGGCGGACATGAGCACGCTCGTCGAGGAGTCGCTGTCGGTCTCAGGCGTGCTGCTGGGCAAGACGATGGGCCGCTCGGCGGCGCTGGCGGACCGCTTCGAGAAGGAGTCCGAGGGCCTGGCCGACCTGATGGTGCGTCAGCAGATGGCGGGCCGCTGGCGGATGTCGACGGTCCAGATGAGCTTCGCGATCATGCCGGCGATCGTCTACTGGCTCGCCGGGCAGCCGTTCGCGACGACGGGCGCCAACGCCATCTCGATCGGCACCGTGGTGGCCTTCACCACGCTGCAGACGCGGCTCTTCTTCCCCATCGGCCAGCTGCTGTCCGTCGGCATCGACATCCAGACGTCGGGCGCGCTGTTCGAGCGGATCTTCGAGTACCTCGACCTGCCGGTCGACCTGGAGGAGGGCACGGTCGCGCTCGGGGCGGGCAGCAAGCGCGTCCGCGGCGAGGTCCGGCTCGAGCACGTCGGGTTCACGTACGAGCCCGGCGGCGCGGCGATCCTGCAGGACGTCGACCTCGTGGTCCCCGCCGGGTCGACGACCGCGATCGTCGGCGAGACGGGCGCGGGCAAGACGACGGTCGGCTACCTCGTGGCGCGGCTCTACGACCCGACGTCCGGCGCGGTGACGGTCGACGGCGTCGACCTGCGCGACCTCACGTTCCCGTCGCTGACCGACACGGTCGGCCTCGTCTCCCAGGACACCTACCTCTTCCACGCGAGCGTGCGCGAGAACCTGCGCTTCGCCCGGCCCGACGCGACCGACTCCGAGCTCGAGGCGGCGGCGCGCGCGGCGCAGATCCACAACCTGATCAGCTCGCTGCCGGACGGGTTCGACACGGTCGTCGGCGAGCGCGGCCACCGCTTCTCCGGCGGCGAGCAGCAGCGGCTGGCGATCGCGCGGACGATCCTGCGCAACCCGCCCGTCCTCGTGCTGGACGAGGCGACGAGCGCGCTGGACAACGAGACCGAGGCGCTCGTGCAGCAGGCGCTGGAGAGCCTCTCGGAGGGGCGGACGACGATCGCCATCGCGCACCGTCTCTCGACGGTGCGCAACGCCGACCAGATCGTCGTGCTCGACCACGGGCGCGTGGCGGAGCGCGGCACGCACGACGAGCTGCTCGCGCTCGGCGGCCGCTACGCGGGCCTCGTGGCCCGCGCGGGCGGCAGCACCCTCATCCAGGCCTAGGCGAGCGACTCCACGCCCTCGCGCAGGGTCGTCGTCGGGCGGCCGAGGACGCGGCTGAGGTCGCCGGGCTCGACGACGAGCGCGCCGGTGGCGATGTTCGCGTCGAGGGCGGCGACGAACCCGGCCGTGTCCTGCGGGAGGCCGGCCTCGACGAGCGCGGCGATGTGCTCGTCGGTGCTCACGTCGCGGTTGGCGACCGGCGTGCCGAGGACGTCGGTCAGCGTCGCGGCGAAGTCGTCCCACGTCCACGCCTCGTCGCCGGCGAACTCGTAGACCGTGTTCTCGTGGCCGTCGGAGGTCAGGACGGCGGCGTGGCCCGCGGCCAGGTCCTTGCGCGGCACGGCCGGGATGCGGCCGCCGTGGGTGCTCCCGATGATCTGCCCCGTCGCCTTCGCGGCCGCCACGGTGTCGCCGTAGTTCTCGTAGTACCAGTTGTTGCGCATGATCGAGTACGGGATGCCGGAGGCCTGGACGACCTCCTCGGTGGCCTTGTGCTCGGGCGCGAGGATGAGGTCGGTGTCGGAGGCCTTCGGGGCGCTCGTGTAGCCGATGAACGAGACGCCGGCGTCCTTGGCCGCCTCGACGACGTTCGTGTGCTGCGGGACGCGCTGCCCGACCTCGTTGCCGGAGATGAGCAGGACGCGGTCGACGCCCTCGAACGCGGCGCGCAGCGCGGCGGGGTCGTCGTAGGAGGCGACGCGCACGTCGACGCCCTTCGCCGCGATCGGCGCGGCCTTGTCGGGGTTGCGGACGACGGCGACGACCTGCTCGGCGGGGACGCGCTGCAGCAGCTCGTCGATCACGAGCTCACCGAGCTGACCGGTGGCGGCGGTGACCGCGATGGTCTGGGACATGGAGGCGGGGCCTTTCTTCGTTCTCAGTTGACGCTTACGGATCTATAGCGCATCCGAATCGGAAGTAACATGCCGGGCATGGAGCAGCAGCCCTTCGACGTCTTCAGCGCGGACTGCCCGTCGCGGGCGGCCTGGGAGCACGTGACCGGTCGCTGGGGCGCGCTCGTCCTCGGCGCGCTCGCCGACGGCCCGCTGCGCTTCGGCGCGCTGCGCCGGGCGGTCGGCGGGGTGAGCGACCGCATGCTCTCCCAGACGCTCCAGGCCCTGGAGCGCGACGGCCTCGTCCACCGCGAGGACCACGGGACGAACCCCCCGCACGTCGAGTACAGCGTCACGCCGGCGGGCCGGCGCGTGGCCGACAGCGTCGTGGCGCTCGTGGAGACGATCCACCAGGTCATGCCGACGGTGATGTCGGCGCGCGCAGGCGCCTGAGTATCTGACGTCGTGTGGCGCTCCGCTCGGGCGCGGGGCGTGCCGCGGAGCCGCGCTCGACGGCCCACCGAGGCGCGGCCGGAGCGGGGCGCGGGCACGATTGCTGACTCGTCCACGGTATGCGTGCACAAGTGCAGCAATGATGGATCTGTGCCGCTATCCGCACAAATCCATCAACGGCCGCCGCGGCGCCGCAGCCGACTGCCTGAACCCTCCTCGGTGAGCCGTTCGAGCGCGGCGAGGCTCTTCAGCTCGACGCCCTCGCGCTCGCCGGTCCTGGCGCGGAGGAACCGGCCGACAACTCAAGTTCCCGGGCGGAGAGGACGACAGGAACCACATGACCCCGCCCGCTGCCCCTGCCGGTACCCGCTACCGGTTGGTGACCCGTTCCGACTTCGACGGCCTCGTGTGCGCTGCGCTCCTCAAGGAGCACGGCATCCTCGACGACATCCTCTTCGTCCATCCCAAGGACGTGCAGGACGGCAAGGTCGAGCTGACCTCCAACGACATCACGACGAACCTCCCGTGGCGTCCCGAGGTCCACCTGTCCTTCGATCACCACAGCTCGGAGCTGCAGCGCGTCGCCGACGACGCCCCGAACCGGGTCATGTCCGCGGACGCAGCCTCGGCGGCACGGGTCGTCTACGACCACTTCGGCGGGGCGGAGCAGTTCCCCCAGGTCGGTGCGGACCTCATGGAGGCGGTCGACAAGGCCGACAGCGCCGACTTCGCGCTCGACGAGATCCTCGAGCCCCAGGGCTGGATCCTCCTGTCGTTCCTCATGGACCCGCGCACCGGGCTGGGGCGCTTCCGCGACTTCCGCATCTCGAACTACCAGCTCATGATGTGGCTGGTCGACGCCTGCACCACGATGAGCGTCGACGAGATCCTCGCGTCGCCCGACGTCGCCGAGCGCGTCGAGCTGTACCGCGCGCACCACGAGGAGGCGGTCGCCCAGATCCGCCGCTGCTCGCGCGTCCACGGCAACGTCGTCGTGCTCGACCTCCGCAACGAGGAGGTCATCCACCCGACGAACCGCTTCATGCTCTACGCGCTGTTCCCCCAGTGCAACATCTCGATCCACGTGCTCTGGGGCCTGCGCCAGCAGAACACCGTGTTCGCGACGGGCCGCTCGATCGTCGACCGCGGCTCGAAGACGAACGTCGGCGAGCTCATGCTCCGCTACGGCGGCGGCGGCCACGACGCGGCCGGCACCTGCCAGGTGGACAACGAGGACGCCGAGCGCGTCCTGGGCGAGCTGGTCGCAGCGATCAACGCCGACGGGTAGGGGCGCCGGGGGCGCAACAATGCCCCCATGGACTCCCAGCGCCTCGACACCTGGCTGTGGGTCGCGCGGCTGAGCAAGACGCGCTCGCTGGCCAACGAGGCGGTCACCGGCGGTCGGGTGCAGGTCGACGGGCAGCGGGCGAAGCCGAGCCGCTCGGTGAAGGCGGGTGACCGCATCGAGATCACAACCGGCCCCGTGCGCCGGACCGTGATCGTCCGCGGCGTGCAGCCGCGGCGAGGGCCGGCGGCCGAGGCGCAGGCGCTCTACGAGGAGACGCCCGAGAGCGTCGCGGCGCGCGAGGCCGTCGCCGCCGAGATGCGCCTCGGCGCGCCGAGAGCCGACCACGGCGGCGGGCGGCCGACGAAGCGCGACCGCCGCCGGCTCGACCGCGAGCGCGGCCGCGGCTAGGCCGGCACCGCCACCTGCCCCAGCACCCGCGCGAGCACGCCGGGCAGCTCCGCGAGCGGCGTCGTCCGTCGCAGCGACGGCCCGCCACGCGACGTGCTGGTCGGGCCGGACGAGCACGCATCCGCTCGACTCGACGTCGCGCACGTCCGCCCACGTCCCGTAGGAGTCCACGAGCCCGTCGGCCGTGCCGATCGCGAACACCGCGACCTCCACGCCGGCCGCCTCGGCCGCGCGCGCCGCCGCACCCGCCCACGCCTCGCCGCCGATCCCGGTCAGCAGCGCGAACCGCCCGCCGCCGGCGAGGTCGAGCGTCGACAGACGCCGCGCGCCGTCGTCGACCCACGCGTGCGGGAGCCGCGCGCCGGGCGTCGTGGTCGGCCGGTAGAAGAGCTCCGGGTCGCGCGGGTTCGGCGGCTCGGGCCGTCCGTCGGGCACGACGGCGCCCTCGCGGTAGATGTAGCCCAGCTCCACGCCGTGCGCGTTGTACTGGTAGTTCGTCAGCTCGATCGCGGCGCGGAACTCCGCCCGGACGGCGTCGCCCTCCGCGCCCGGCTGCCACAGCCGCTCCAGCGACGCCCAGCCGTCGGCCTCGTCCTGGTCGGGCTCGAACCCCAGCGCGGCCGGGATCGCCGCCATCTCGACGACGCTCTTCATCGCGCGGTCGACCGTCACGCGCCCCACGGGCCGGCGCTCGGCGTCGTAGGTGTCCAGCAGGGAGGGATCGGCCCGGCCGTCGAGCACGTACGCGAGCTTCCAGGCGAGGTTGAACCCGTCGGCCATCGACGTGTTCAGCCCGAGGCCGTTCGCCGGCGGGTGGCGGTGGACCGCGTCGCCCATGCAGAGGACGCGGCCGACCGTGTAGCGCTCGGCGAGGACGTGGTTGATCGTCCAGAACGAGAGGGCCTTGATGTCGACGTCGACGGACGGGTCGCCGATGACCTTGTGGACCCGCGCGCGCAGCGCCTCGGTGTCCTCGGGATCGACCGTCTCGCGCGACGGGTCGAACATGAAGAGCATCACCCACTCGGTCCACGGCCGGACGCAGATGAACGTCCCCGCCCCGACCCAGTAGTCCTTGCCCGGCGACGCGTTCCAGTACAGGACGCCGGGGCGATGCGCGCAGTACGGCGTGAGGTCGGCCTCGAACCAGACGTTCGCTGCCTGCGCGAGCCCGTGCTCGCCCTCGAGCGGCAGCCCGGTCAGCTCGACGACGCGGCTGCGGCCGCCGTCGGCGCCCACGACGTACTGCGCGCGGACCGTGACGTCGCGCTCGGCGTCCCGATCGCGGACGACCGCCGTGACGCCGTCGGCGTCCTGCTCCAGCGACACGAGCTCGTGGCGGAAGCGGACCTCGCCGACGCCCGCCTCCTCGATCGCCTCGTGCAGCACCGGGCCGAGGACGTGCTGCGGGCAGTTGCACATCGGCGACGGGCTCGCGGCGCGGTAGTCGGCGGCGCGAGCCGCGCTCGTCCCCCACGTCTCGAGCCGCGCGAGCTCGCGCCCCGCGAGGCTCGTCGCCCACACGTTGTTGCGACATGAGCTCGGCCGGCGTGGCGACGTCGAGCAACCGGTCCTCGATGCCGAGGTCGCGGCAGATCTCGACCGTCCGCTGGTTGACGATGTGGGCGCGAGGGCTGTGCGCGGTGCCCGGGTGCTTCTCGACGAGCAGGTGCGGCACACCGTGGCGCGACAGGGACAGGGAGGTCGCGAGGCCGGCAGGGCCGGCGCCGACGACGAGGACCGGCGTGGTGACGTCGGGCATCACGCGACCGTACGGGAACCGCAGGCAAACTGTCAACACTTTGGCGCCAGAACGGCCGCATTCGGCCCAATAGGTTGCGCAGCGGCCGTTGAAGTGTCTACAGTCGAGTCGTGGCCAACGGGTCGAGGGACAACACGGCGGCGATCCATCGCCAGCTGCGGGAGGCGATCCTGCACGGCGAGATCGAGGCCGGCGCCGAGCTCTCGCAGGTCAAGCTGGCCGACGACTTCGGCGTGAGCCGCGGCCCCGTGCGCGAGGCCCTCCGGCTGCTCGAGCGCGAGGGGCTCGTCGAGGCGGAGCTCAACCGCCGGGTCCGCGTCGCGTCGTTCTCCCCGAGCGACCTCGAGGAGCTCTACGCGCTGCGGATCGTCAACGAGGCGCTCGGGGTCCGCGCGAGCGTTCCGCACCTCACGCCGCAGGACCTCGCGGACCTCCACGCCGACATCGAAGGGATGGAGGCCCTCGCGGGGACCGACATCGGGCCCTGGGAGACGGTCCACCGCCACTTCCACCACGGGCTCATCGCCTACTCCGGCCCGCGCATCGTCCGGCTCGCCGAGCAGCTCTCCGACCACGCCGAGCGCTACCGCCTCGTGTACGTCACGCAGGACCCGCGCGCCTGGTCGGTCGGCGCCGCCGAACACCGCGAGATCGTCGCCGCGTGCGACGCCGGCGACGCGTCCGCCGCGGCGGACGCGCTCGCGCGCCACCTCGCCCGTACTGCAGGCAGCGTGCTCATGCACGTCGCACCCGATCACGACCCGAGCCTCGTGCGCGACGCCGTCCGCGCCGCGTCGAGCATCGAACCGGCGGCGCGAGCGCGCGTCGCATCGCTGCGCACCTGAGGAGAGAGAGTGTCCGTCATCGAAACCGGCGTCGACGCCGAGGAGCTGATCCGCCGAGCGACCGAGCTGCAGCCGCTGCTCGCCAAGAACGCCGCGCGGACGGAGGCCGACCGCCGGGTCCCCGACGAGAACATCGAGGCGATCCGCGAGGCCGGCCTCTTCAGGCTCATGGTCCCGAAGCGCCTGGGCGGCCACGAGACGACGATCAAGACGAAGATGGAGGTCTCCGCGGCGCTCGCCGAGGGTTGCGGGTCGACCGCGTGGGTGACCGGGCTGACCAACGTCTGCGGCTGGCTCGTCGGCACGCTGCCCGACCAGGCCCAGCAGGACGTCTTCGGCGCCGACCCCGACGCGCGCGTCGCGGGCGTGCTCGCCCCCAGCCCCGACATCGAGAAGGTCGACGGCGGCTACATCGTGTCCGGCCGGTGGGCGTGGGCGTCCGGCAGCCTGCACGCGACGTGGGCGCTCGGCGGCGTCGTCCAGCTCGGCCCGGACGGCGTGCCGATCGACATCGGCTCGGTGATCATGCCGATGAGCGAGCTCACGATCGAGGACACGTGGTTCGTCGCCGGCATGAAGGGCACCGGCAGCAACACCGTCGTCGCCGACCGCGTCTTCGTCCCCGAGCCACCGCTACGCATCGGTCCCCGCCGGCATCGCCGGGCACTACGGCACCGAGCACACCGACGAGGCGCTGTACCGCTCGGCGCTCATGCCGGTGCTCGCGCTCATCCTCGTCGGCCCGCTGCTCGGCCTCGGCCGCGCGGCACTGAAGCTCGCGATCGAGAAGGCGCCCAAGCGCGCGGTCTCCTACACCCGGCTGGCGACGCAGGCGGAGTCCACCGCCTTCCAGCTCAAGATCGCCGAGGCGGCGATGACCCTGGACGACGCGATCCTCCACGCCCACCGCGGCGCCGACGACATCGACACCTGGGCCGCGCGCGGCGAGAAGATGGACTACCTCACGCGCGCCCGCGTCAGGGCCGACACGGGCTGGACCTCGTCCAAGGTGCGCGAGGCGATCACCCTCATCCTCGACGCCCACGGCGCGTCCGGCTTCGCCGACTCCAGCCCCATGCAGCGCATCTGGCGCGACGCGAACACCGGCGGGCGCCACGCCATCGTCAATCCGATGGTGAACCAGGAGCTCTACGGCAAGGCGCTCCTGGGCATCGGCCCCGAGGGCCAGGTCACCGACCTCATCTAGGAGGGGAGAGCACGTGTCAGTCATCGAGACGGCAGTGGACGCGGACGAGCTGATCCGCAGGGCGACGGAGCTGCAGCCGCTGCTCGCGCGCAACGCCGCGCAGGCCGAGGCCGATCGCCGCATCCCCGAGGAGAACATCGAGGCGATCCGCGACGCCGGGCTCTTCAAGCTCATGATCCCGAAGCGCCTCGGGGGCCACGAGACGACGATCAAGACCCAGCTCGAGGTCACGGCCGCGCTGGGCGAGGCCTGCGGCTCGACGGCATGGGTCGTCGCGCTGACCAACGTCTGCGCGTGGTTCACCGGCCTCTTCCTCGACCAGGCGCAGCGCGACGTCTTCGGCGCCGACCCCGACGCGCGCGTCGCGGGCGTCTTCGCGCCCAGCACCGGCGTCGAGAAGGTCGACGGCGGCTACCGCGTCTCCGGCAAGTGGGCGTGGTCCTCGGGTTCGCTGCACGCGACCTGGGCCTACGTCGGCGTCCTGCAGCTGGGCCCGGACGGGCCGATCGACATGGGCGTCGTGCTCATGCCGATGAGCGAGCTGTCGATCGAGGACACCTGGTTCGTCGCCGGCATGAAGGGCACCGGCAGCAACACCGTCGTGGCCGAGGACGTCTTCGTGCCCGAGCACCGCTACATGTCGATGATGGCGGGCTTCCAGGGCATCTACCCGACCGAGCACACCGACGAGGCGCTCTACCGGGCGGCGTTCATGCCGTTCGCGGCGCTCATCCTCTGCGGGCCACTGCTCGGCCTCGGCCGTGCGGCGCTGAAGCTGGCGATCGAGAAGGCCCCCAAGCGCGCGGTGTCCTACACGCGCCTGGCGACGCAGGCGGAGTCCACCGCCTTCCAGCTCAAGATCGCCGAGGCGGCGATGACGCTCGACGACGCCGTGCTGCACGCGCACCGTGCCGCCGACGACATCGACGGCTGGGCCGCCAAGGGCGAGCACATGGACTACCTCAGCCGCGCGCGGGCACGCGGCGACGTCGGCTGGATCTCCGCGAAGGTGCGCGAGGCGATCACCCTGATCCTCGACGCCCACGGCGCGTCCGGCTTCGCCGACTCGAGCCCGATGCAGCGCATCTGGCGCGACGCGAACACCGCCGGGCGCCACGCGATCGCCAATCCTCTGGTCAGCCAGGAGGTCTACGGCAAGGCGCTCCTCGGCATCGGGCTCGAGGGCCAGGTCACGGATCTCGTCTAGGGATCCGTAAGACGAGCACGACACGACAACGGAGGAGAGACATGTCCGCGACGGAGGTCAGGCGGCCGCGCCTGCATCACGTCAACCTGAAGACGAACAAGCTCGACGAGCTGATCGAGTGGTACAGCGCGGTGCTCGGGATGGAGGTCGTCCACAAGTTCCCCGGCGGCGCCTGGCTGAGCAACGACGACGCCAACCACCGGATCGCGCTGCTGGCCTCGCCGGCCGTCGTCGACCACCCGGACCGGGTCGTCCACTCGGGCATGCACCACATGGCGTTCGAGTACCCGTCGATGGAGGACCTGCTGGAGTCGTGGGCCCGCCTGCGCGAGCTCGACATCCGGCCGCACATGGTCCTCGACCACGGGATGACGATGTCGTTCTACTTCGTGGATCCGGACGGCAACAGCCTCGAGCTGCAGTACGACGAGTTCGGCGACTGGTCCAAGAGCAAGGAGTTCATGCGGAGCTCCGCCGAGTTCGAGGCCGACCCGATCGGCAAGTTCGTCGACCCGGATGCGCTGCTCGATGCCTACCGCGGCGGCGACGACGCCGACGCGCTGCACCGCCGCGCCTACGCCGGCGAGTTCTCCCCGGCCGAGCAGCCGGACGTCCGCTTCCCGATGCCCTGATGTTCGTCTTCGTCAGCGAGTACCAGCGGCCCCTCGAGGAGGTCGACCAGCACCGCGAGGCGCACCTCGCCTTCCTCGCGGGCCTCAACGAGCAGGGCCGGATCCTCATCTCCGGCCGGCGCAACCCGCCGGTCGGCGGCATCGTCGTGATCGACGCAGACGACCTCGAGCACGCGAAGGCGATCATGGCCGAGGACCCGTTCGCGACGTCCGGCGTCGCGCGCTACGAGCCCATCGAGTTCAACCCGTCGGCGGGTCCGTCGCGCAGCCCGGAGGCGGAGTCCTTCCTGGCCAGACGGGCAGGGAACCCCTGACCACGGGGCCGGGGCGCCGCGCGGTCGTACCTGGGAGAGTTCCGGGCTCATGCGCAAGGTCCTGGTCGCCAACCGCGGGGAGATCGCCACGCGGGCATTTCGCGCCGCCTACGAGCTGGGGCTGCGCAGCGTCGCGGTCTACACGCCGGAGGATCGCGAGTCCGTCCACCGCGTCAAGGCCGACGAGGCCTACGAGATCGGTGAGCCCGGACATCCCGTCCGGGGCTACCTCGATCCCGAGCTCATGGCCGACACGGCGAAGGCCGTCGGCGCCGACGCGGTGTACCCCGGCTACGGCTTCCTGTCCGAGAACCCCGACCTCGCCAGCGCCTGCGTCGCGCGCGACCTGACGTTCGTCGGGCCGCCCGCCGAGGTCCTCGAGCGCGTCGGTGACAAGGTCCGCGCCCGCGCGGCCGCGATCGAGGCGGGCCTGCCGGTCCTGCGCGCGACCGAGCTGCTCGAGGACGGCGCCGACGTCGTGGCGCTCGCCGAGGACCTCGGGATGCCGGTCTTCGTCAAGGCCGCCCACGGCGGCGGCGGGCGCGGCATGCGCCTCGTCACCGATCTCGACGACCTCGAGGAGGCCGTCGGCGCCGCCCGCCGCGAGGCGGAGAGCGCGTTCGGCAACCCGGCCGTCTACCTCGAGCGGGCGATGGTCCGCCCGCGGCACATCGAGGTGCAGGTCCTCGCCGACGGGCACGGCGGGCTCGTGCACCTCTTCGAGCGCGACTGCTCGGTCCAGCGCCGCCACCAGAAGGTCGTCGAGATCGCCCCCGCCCCGAACCTCGACCCCGAGTTCCGCGACCGCATCTGCGCCGACGCCGTGAAGTTCGCCGCACATGTCGGCTACGTGAACGCGGGCACGGTCGAGTTCCTCGTCGACGACACGCAGGGCGAGCACGTCTTCATCGAGATGAACCCGCGGATCCAGGTCGAGCACACGGTGACCGAGGAGACGACGGACGTCGACCTCGTGCGCACCCAGCTGCTCGTCGCCGAGGGCGCGCGCCTGAACGAGCTGAACCTGACGCAGGACAAGATCCGCCAGCGCGGGTTCGCGCTGCAGTGCCGGATCACGACGGAGGACCCCAGCGCCGGCTTCCGGCCGGACACCGGCACGATCTCCGCGTACCGCGCGCCGGGCGGCGCCGGGGTGCGCCTCGACGAGGGCTCGGCCTATGTCGGCGCGGAGATCTCCCCCTACTTCGATCCGCTGCTCCTGAAGCTCACGACGCGCGGCGTCGACATGCAGACCGCGATCGCGCGGGCGCGGCGAGCAGTCGAGGAGGTCCGCATCCGCGGCGTGACGACGAACCAGGCGTTCCTCGGCAAGCTGCTCGACGACCCCGACTTCCGCGCGGGCAACCTGCACACGACGTTCATCGACGAGCGCCCGCAGCTCACCGCGATCGCGCCCGGCGGCGACCGTGCGACGCGCATCCTGCGCCTGCTGTCGGAGCGCACCGTGAACCGCCCGTTCGGCCGCGCGCCGGCGGGCCCGGACCCGCGCACGAAGCTGCCCCGGCTGCCGAAGGGCGACCCGCCCGCCGGCTCCAAGCAGCGCCTCACCGAGCTCGGGCCGCAGGGCCTCGCTCGCTGGCTGCGCTCGCGCGACGCGCTGCAGCTCACCGACACGACCCTGCGCGATGCACACCAGTCGCTCTTCGCGACGCGCATGCGCACGCACGACATGGAGGTCGTCGCGCCCCACATCGCGCGGCTGGGGGCGGACATGTTCTCGCTGGAGGTCTGGGGCGGGGCGACGTTCGACGTCGCGCTGCGCTTCCTCGCCGAGGACCCGTGGGAGCGCATCGCGCGGCTGCGCGAGCTCATCCCGAACGTCTGCCTGCAGATGCTGCTGCGCGGGCGCAACCTGCTCGGCTACGAGCCCTACCCCGACGAGGCCGTCCGCGCGTTCGTCTTCGAGGCCGTCGACGCGGGCGTCGACATCTTCCGGATCTTCGACGCGCTGAACAACGTCGAGCCGATGCGCGCGGCCATCGCGGCGACCGTCGAGGCGGGGGCCGTCGCCGAGGGCGCCATCTGCTACACCGGCGACCTGCTCGATCCGGGCGAGCGGCTCTACACGCTCGACCACTACCTCGAGGTCGCCGAGCAGCTCGTGGACGCCGGCGCGCACATCCTCGCCATCAAGGACATGGCGGGCCTCCTGCGGGCGCCGGCGGCGGTGAAGCTCGTGACCCGGCTGCGGCGCGAGTTCGACCTCCCGGTGCACCTCCACACGCACGACACGGCCGGTGGCCAGCTCGCGACCTACCTCGCCGCGATCGAGGCGGGGGTCGACGCCGTCGACGGCGCCGCCGCGTCGATGGCGGGCATGACGAGCCAGCCGTCGCTCGCGAGCATCGTCGCCGCGACCGACCACACGGCCCGCGCCACCCCGATCTCGCTGGAGTCCCTGCTGGAGATCGAGCCGTACTGGGAGGCGGTGCGCTCGACGTACGCCCCGTTCGAGAGCGGCCTGCGCGCGCCGACCGGCCGCGTCTACCGCCACCAGATCCCGGGCGGCCAGCTCTCCAACCTGCACCAGCAGGCGGCCGGGCTCGGCCTGGGCGACCGCTTCGAGGAGGTCGAGCTCGCGTACGAGAAGGCCAACGCGCTGCTCGGGAACATCATCAAGGTGACGCCGACGAGCAAGGTCGTGGGCGACCTCGCCCTCTTCGTCGTGTCGGCCGGCATCAACTGGGACGAGCTGGCCTCCAACCCGGAGCGCTTCGACCTGCCCGTCTCGGTGATCCAGCTCCTGCGGGGCGACCTCGGGACGCCGGCCGGGGGCTTCCCCCAGCCGTTCACGGAGCGCGCGCTGCGCGGCGCGGAGCGCGCGACGGACAACGGGCACGGGCTCACCCCGGAGCTGCGCGAGCGGCTCGCCCAGCCGGGCACCGACCGGCGCGCGGCGCTCGCCGAGCTGCAGTTCCCCGGCCCGACGCAGGAGCGCGCCGACGCGTACGCGCGCTACGGCGACGTGTCGCACATCCCGACCCGCGCCTTCCTCTACGGCCTGCCCGACGACGGCGACGTCTCCATCGAGCTCGGCCCCGGCGTGCGGCTCATCCTCGAGCTCGAGGCGATCGGCGAGCCCGACGACCGCGGCATGCGCACGGTGCTCGTGCGCGTGAACGGCCAGCTGCGCCCGATCGACGTGCGCGACGAGTCCATCGAGGCGCCGACCGCGAAGGTCGAGCGCGCCGATCCGAACGACGCCAGCCACGTCGCAGCGCCGCTGACCGGCGTCGTCACCCTGCGCGTCCAGCCCGGCGACGAGGTGGAGGCGGGTCAGCCGCTCGCCGTGCTGGAGGCGATGAAGATGGAGTCGACCGTCACCTCGCCCGCCGCGGGCACCGTGAAGCGGGTGCCCGTGCCCAGCGGGACGCGGCTCGAGCAGGGCGACCTCATTGCGGTCGTCACCGAAGGCGAGGATGGGTAGATGGCCACGATGCCTGCACTGCCGGCCGGCGCCGAGGACTACGACACGGGCGACGGCTTCGACGAGGCGTTCGAGGCTCCGGGTGTCGTGCGCGAGCACTACCTGGAGGTCCTGGAATCGCTCGCCGAGACCGGAGTGGAGCACGCCGCCCAGGCCGTCGAGGCGCGGCTGCGCGAGTGGAGCGTCCGGTTCGGCGGCGAGGGGGACGGCGCGGAGTTCGTGGTCGACCCGGTGCCGCGCCTGCTGACCGCCGAGGAGTGGAAGGAGCTGACGACGGGCCTGCGCCAGCGGGTGCTGGCGCTCGACGCGTTCGTCGCCGACATGCACGGCCCGCGCCGAGCGATCGCCGACGGGGTCATCCCCGCACGCGTCGTCGAGGGCTCCGTCTACCTGGAGGACGAGCTGCGTGGGCTCGAGCCGGTCGGCGGCGCGCGCGTCGCGATCGCGGGCCTCGACGTCGTGCGCGACCGCGACGGTCGCTTCAAGGTGCTCGAGGACAACGTCCGCACCCCATCGGGCAGCGCGTACGGCCTGGCGGCGTCGGAGGCGGTCGAGGCGGCGGTGCCGACCCACGCGCGACACGAGGCCGCGGCCGAGTGGCTGCGCACGGCGCTGCGCCACTGCATGGAGGCCACGAACCCGGACGTGGAGGGCGAGCTCGTCCTGCTCACCGACGGGCCCGGCAACTCCGCCTGGTACGAGCACAAGCGGCTCGCGGAGGTCGCGGACCTGCGCCTCGTCCAGCCCGACGAGCTGCGGCGCCGCGGCGGGCGGCTCGAGGTGGTCGACGGCGCTCCCGTCCGCGCGGTCTACCGCCGCACCGACGAGGACCGCCTGCGCGACGAGGACGGGCAGCTCACGTACCTCGCGGAGCTGCTGCTCGAGCCGCTGCGCTCCGGGACGATCGGCCTCGTGAACTGGTTCGGCAACGGGGTCGCGGACGACAAGCGCGTCTACCCCTACGTCGACGACCTCGTCCGGCTGTACCTCGGCGAGGAGCCGCATCTGACGTCGGTCCCGACCTACGACCTCGTCGACGAGACAGCGCGGGCCGACGTGCTCGACCGCCTCGGCGAGCTCGTGCTCAAGCCGCGCGACGGGCACGGCGGGGCGGGCGTGACGTTCGGTCCCACCGCGTCGGCCGCGGTCCTGGAGGAGGCCCGCGCGACCGTGCGCTCCGACCCCGGCGGCTGGATCGCCCAGGACCCGGTGCTGCTGTCGACGCATCCCACGGTCGTCGGCGACCGCCTCGAGCCGCGCCACGTCGACCTGCGCCCGTTCGCGTTCTGCGACGGCGGGAACGTCACCGTCGCCCCCGGCGGCCTCACGCGCGTGGCGCTGACGGCCGGGTCGATGATCGTGAACTCCTCCCGCCAGGGCGGCGGGAAGGCCACCTGGGTGCTCAGCTGAGAGCCTGGGGCTACAGCCCCGCCTTCTCCAGCGCCCGCTCGTACTCGTCCATGATGTCCTCCTCGTCGCGGCCCTCGGCCTCGCCGCGCACCCAGATGCGCTCCATCTGCGGCGCGACCGTGTCGTAGCGGGCCATCCACTCCTCGCCGCGCTCGAGCCAGTAGCCGGTGAGCGACCACTGCGCCTTCGGGAGCGCCCGCTCGTGGCGCATGTTCTTGCGCACGGCGCGCACCACCCGCGTCTCCCCGGCCAGCCAGCGGTAGCCGGCGCCATCGGGCTCGGGGAACTCGAGGACCGCGGCGCCGACGATGCTCGGCGCCCTGCCCTCGCCGCTGCCGTGCAGCCAGACGACGTCGACGTCGCCCTCGGTCTCCCACTCCTGGCGGTCGGCCGGGTCGTAGGTCTCGGCGACGACCACGGCACGCGCGCCGGCGGGCAGCTCCTCGACGATGCGCCCGATCGCGGGCAGCGCGGTGATGTCTCCCGCCAGCAGGCGCCAGTCGGTGTCCTCCGGCGGCGCGTACGAGCCGGCCACGTCGCCCCACACCAGCTCGTCGCCGGGCGCGGCATCCCGCGTCCAGTCGACCATGAGCCCACGCTCGTGCAGGACGACGTCGATGTCGACCTCGTCCGACTCCGGCCGGTGCGCACGGACCGTGTAGTTGCGGCGGTCGCGGTGGTCTCCCGGCTCGCCGAGGAAGACGTGCACCCACTCGTCGGCGTGTCCGGTGCTCACGAAGCCGGGTACGGAGAACGTGACGCGCACGACGCTCGGTGTGAGCTGCGCGGTGCGCAGGACGGTGGCGGTCAGCATCGCGGTCATCTTAGGGCACCCTAATGGGACTCGACGGGTCGCGCGCGACCCGTCGAAGGCGCGATCATCGCCACCATGGCGATCAGAACCGTCGTCGCCGAAGACAGCGTGCTCGTCCGTGAGGGCGTGGTCCGGCTGCTCGCACTGCAGCCCGACATCGAAGTGGTGGCGACGTGCGGAGATCTCGACTCGCTGCTGGCCGCCGTGCAGCGCGAGCACCCAGACGTCGTCGTGACCGACATCCGGATGCCTCCGGGCGGCGTCGACGAAGGGCTCGTCGCCGCCGAGCGTCTTCGCGACACGGACCCGCAGGTCGGCGTCGTGGTCCTGAGCCAGTACGCGGAGCCGGAGTACGCGCTCAGGCTGTTCGGCCGGGGATCCGGACGCCGGGCTTACCTCCTGAAGGAGCGCGTCGAGGACGTCGACCAGCTTCGCGCCGCCATCCGTACGGTGGCCGAGGGCGGCTCCGTGGTGGACCCCGAGATCGTGGACGCGCTCGTCCTGGGCCGTTCGCCGACCGACCCGTCGCCGCTGGATGAGCTGACGCCGCGTGAGCGCGACGTGCTGCGGGAGATGGCGGAGGGGAAGAACAACGCGGCGATCGCGGCGTCCCTCGTGCTCACGGAGCACTCCATCGAGAAGGTCATCGGTTCGATCTTCTCCAAGCTCGGACTCACCTGGGAGCACAGCGCGCACAAGCGGGTGAAGGCGGTGCTGTTCTATCTCGCCGAGCAGTAGGCGTGGCGGAGCGCCTGCGATCCCAGCTCCGCCTTGGGGAGGTATCCCGCGGCGCCGCACGCCCGAGCATCGGGCGGCAGGTCATCCACCGCATAGGTGGAGACCAGGATCGTCGTCGTGCCGGGCCGCCTGTCCGCGATCGTCCGGGTCGCCGCGATGCCGCCCATGCCGGCCATCCGGATGTCCATCAGGACCAGATCCGGGCTGAGCCGCTCGACGAGCTCCACCGCCTCCTCGCCCGAGACCGCCTCGCCCACCAGGACGAAACCTGGCGTCGCGGCCACGACGGACCGCGCGGCTCGGCGGAACTCGGCATGATCGTCGGCGAGGACGACGCGCGCCGTCATCGCGACGACGGGACCCGGCCCGCGATCGTGGTGCCCCGACCGGGCTCGGAGACGATCGACAGCTCGCCCCCCGCTCCGCCGACACGGTCGGCGATGCTCTGGAGCCCCGCGCCGCGCTCCTGCCCGTCGGGCCGGAACCCCTGGCCGTCGTCGGAGACCTCAAAGAACACGAGACCGTGCTCCGCCCCGACGCGGAGCGTCACACCGAGCCGCGTCGCCGGCGTGCTTCGCCGCGTTCTGCAGCGCCTCGAGGCAGCAGAAGTACACGGTCGCCTCGATCTCCGGCGGGTACCGATCCGCCGCGGGCGCATCGACGTGCACGCTGATGGCAGACCGTGCAGCGGCCGCACGGAGCGCCGGGCCCAACCCGGCGTCGAGCAGCAGTGGCGGATAGATGCCGTGGGCCAAGGACCGGACGTCCTGGAGCGTGTCCTGGAGGTCGCGACCGATCTGCTCGAGCAACGCCTCCGACTCGGCGGGTTCCGGCCCGGCGAGCTCCCGGGCGACCCGGAGGTTCACCGCCAGCGCGATGAGCCGCTGCTGCGCCCCGTCGTGGATGTCGCGTTCGATGCGCCGTCGCTCCGCGTCTGCCGCGGCAACGACCCGAGCTCGCGAGGCGCGCAGCTCCGTCGCCTGCCGCCGAAGCTCGTCGAGCGACGCCTGGAGGGCGGAGTCGAGCCGGAGGTTGCGGAACGTCAGCCCGACGCGGCGGCTCAGCTCGGCGAGGACGTGCTCCTCATCCTCGTCGAATGGCTCGCTGTCGACGATGCGCTCCGCGATGACGAGACCGAGCAGCTCGCCGGAGTTCAGGATCGGCGCGACACGCAAGTCCGCGCGGTCCCGCCCAGCGGCGATGCCCGGTAGCCAGACCGTCGCCCATGCGAGGCCGGAGACGTCGGAGCGGGCGATCACGCGGAGCTCCGCCGCAGTAAACACGAGACTCGCGGGTGGGCGCGCCGGGTCCGATGCCACGCGTTCCAGGAGCGTGTCCGTGACGATCCAGACCTCCGCGACCGACAGCGCGAGCGTCTGGCGCAGGGTCTCGGCAAGGCCGAGCAGCAGCTCGTCCAGCGGCAGGGCTCGGGAGAGGCGGGTCTCGAAGACACGCAGCGCTTGCTCCGGCGGCCCGCGCTCCCCGTGGACGAGACGGGACACCGCCGGCGACAGTCGATGTCGCGTCGGCACCCACAGCAGCGCAGCGACCACGGCCGCGAGCGCTGCGAAGGCGAGAAGCGTGGTCTCCGGCTCCGACGGGGCACGGCCGAGAGCGAACAGCACGAGCGCGAAGATGCAGCCGACCAGGAGTGCGAGGCCGCCGAGCAGGAGCGCCTCGACGATCAGCTGACCGACCCAGCGCCGCCGGGCGAAGCGCCGATGCGCGTCGAGCGACATCGCGGTCATCACTCCGCTCGCAGCACGACGGCCGGCTTCGTGCGTGCCGCCAGCCCGCCGGGTAGCGCGGCCACGACGTTGGCGAGAAGCAGCACCGCGGGGACGACGAGGAGGAGCGAGCCTCCAGGTGTCACCGGGGCCGGCGCGACCCCGAGGTGCTCAGCGACGACGTTCCAGATCCAGCGTCCGACTCCGAAGCCCAGAGGCAAGCCGGCTACGAGGGCGATCGCGCCGACCGTCGTCGCGTGCCACGCGATCGTGGCTCGCACCTGCCCGCGGGTGAACCCCAGCGTCTTGAGCACGGCCAGCTCGCGCCGGCGTCGCCTGATCGAGAGGACGAGCGTGCGTGCGAGCGTCGCCGCCGCCAACAGGGCGATCGCAGCAGCCAGGGCGATCGGCACGCGACGTACCGCGCGGACGTCCCGTACGACCATGGGCGCGCCGGCGCGTGGCGTCTCGTAGAACGCTTCGAGCCGCCGGAGCGTCGCCTCGCGGTCAGCCCCTTCGGTCACGCGGAAGAGCAGCCGGCTCGCGAAGGCCCCGGGGACGACGCGTTTGAGGCCGGCGAACGTCATCGCAGCGCCTTCGCCGAGTGCCAGGAAGCTCGTCTCCGGGAGAATGCCGCGGCCTACGACGGTCATGCGGACGGTCCGGGCTCCGCGACGGACGGCGACCCGGTCGCCCAGGCCGACCCCGAGACGTCGAACGTCTTCGTACCGAGCAGCACCTCGTCGGCGCGGGTCGGGGCCCTCCCGGAGAGCGTCGTGGGGACGAGCGGTGCGCTTGATCGGGTCGTAGGCAGCAACCCCGACAGTGCGTCCGCCGACGACGAGGGTCGCCTCCGTTCCGAACGCCGCAGCGCTGATCGTGGGGTCGGCTCTCGCGCTCGCGATCTCCTCCTCCGCAGTCTCGTGCCCCTGGATGTTCGCGAAGTCCCAGGTCTGCCCGAACAGGCGAGGCGTCCCCAACAGGTGCGACAGGCTGGCGGCGACCGTCAGGGCGGCCGCCGCGACGGCCACGGCGAGCACGGCCCCGACCAGCGTCGCCCGCGCATGCCGGCGGTGACGCAACGCCGACCGGGGATCGCCATGCGCACGCCGCCGACGAGCGTCGGCGGCGCGCCGGCCCGCGCCAGCACATCGGCCGGAGTGCTGCTGCGCATCGGTGCACCCGCGGGCGCGCCTCCCGCGCGCGTCCCCAGCGCGCGAACCGCCGCGGCCACACCTGCGACGAGCGCCGCGAACAGGACGACCCCGACTCCGGCGACGAGCGCGGCCGCGTCGACCGCGATGCCGGGGTTCGGCTCGTAGTCCGCCGGCCCGGCCGAACGGTGCAAGTGGCGAGAGCGCGATCCCCACCGGCACGCTGACGACCGCCGCCGTTCCCGCGATGAGGAGGGTCCGGCCGAGAACGAGCCCGGCGAGCTGCGCCTGCGTCATGCCGAGCACGAGGAGCGTCTGGTGGCGCCGCGACTCGAGCTCGATCGTCCGTGCGATGCCCTGCGCGAGCAGCAGGAGGACCGCGGCGGCGCCGAGGCCCGCCGCGACCCAGAGCGCCTGCGCCTGCAGGTGGAATCCCGACTGCAGCTTGGCCGCCTCCTGGTCCTCGACGGTGAACTGGAATTCGCGCTCACCGGCGATGCGCTCGGTCGCGCGCTGGAACGCGGGAAGGTCGGCCGAGCCGTTGCGCAGCCGGACCTTGATCGCGTTCCGTGGCGCGGCGAGATCGAACTCCCGGGCGCCGTAGGCGCGATAGAAGGCGGGCGAGACCGTCACGTACCGCGACGTGCCGTTGTTGAACAGGTCCGGCCGGACACCGACGATACGCACCGTCGCGACAGGACCCGGGCCGTCCGTCCGCAACAGCCGCATCCTGAACGTGCCTCCCAGTCCGACGCCGAGCGCCTGGAGTGCACCCTCGTCGGCGACCGCCTCGTCCGGCTGGTCCACAGCGGCGCGTCGACCGGCGAGCAGCTTCCAGCGGTCGATCGCCTCGTCGCCGCGAGCGCCCGGGATTGAGCTCGACGTTCACGTACGCCGAGACGTCCCGGCCACTGCGGGAGCGGCGGACGCTCGGGACGAGCATGCCTCGGACGGCAGCAGCGACCTGCGGGAGACGCCGGATACGCGCGAGGTCGACGCCTGGGTCGGTCGGATTCGCCGGGTCGAGGAAGTCGCCGCCGTTTCCGACGATGACGTCAGTGGCAAGGCTGAACGCGCGGTAGCGCTCCACGACCGAATCGGTGCGCCGGGCTGCAGACACGGATGCCGCGACCAGACCACCGAGCGAGCCCGGCGAGCGACGGCGAGCGCGAGCCATGCGCGCCCGCGACGCGCGGAGCTCCACCCGCAGCTCGAAGAGGACCGCTCGCACTACCTGGACCTCACGGTCGCCGTGGGCGCTGCCCCGTCAGGCACCTGCGCCGCGACCACGCGCCCGTCACGCATGCGCACGACGCGGCTCGCCGCCCCGGCCACCCGCGCGTCGTGCGTGACGAGCAGGATCGTCTGCGCCGCCGTTGTGCAGGCGGCAGAAGAGCTCGAGCACCTCGTCGCCGCCGTCGGAGTCGAGTGCGCCGGTCGGCTCGTCCGCCAGCAGCACGGTCGGCTCGTTGGAGAGCGCGCGGGCGATGGCCAGGCGCTGCCGCTGGCCGCCTGACAGGGCTCGCGGCCACTCGGCCGCCTTCGTCGCTCAGTCCGAGCAGGTCGAGCAGATCGCGCGCCCTCGATTCCGCGCGCCTGCGCGCCGCGCCGGCGATGACCGCGGGGAGCACCACGTTCTCCAGCACGCTCATCTCGTCGAGGAGGTTGAAGAACTGGAAGACGATCCCGATGTGGCTCGCGGCGCATGCGCGCGAGCGCGTTCTCGTCGAGCGCCGCCGTCTCGATCGCCGGCGACGACGACCTCGCCCGTCGCTCGGGGCGTCGAGACCGGCCACGAGGTTCAGCAGGGTCGACTTGCCGCAGCCGGACGGACCCATGACGGCGACGAACTCCCCGTGTTGCACCTCGAGGTCCAGGCCCCGCAGCGCGCGGACCGGCGCGCCGTCGGACTCGAAGGTCTTGCGAAGACCCCGCACGAGCAGCACCGGCTCCGAGGACGATCACCGTCGCAGCCCCTCTTCGCAGTGGAGTGACCAGCCTCTCGCTCGCTGTGCCGGCATGTCCACCCGGGAGGCACCTCGCTGCGACGACGTGACGACGCCCCGCGCCATCCGCGTGATCGCACCGTGGGCGCAGCGCCGGCGCGGACGTAGCGTCGCCGCGCTGCTCCTCGCCGGAGTCTCGCGACGGGGCCCAACCACCCCACAGGAGGATCGTCATGCAGCGGAGACCAAAAGTCGCCGTGCTGATCGTGCTGGCGTGTGCGGCAGGTGCGACCGGAGTGTCGGTCGCCCCCGCCGCAAGCGTCTCCCGGTCGGACGACGCCGTCGTCCAGGCCGGGAACGGCCCCAGGTGCCTCCCGCCCGAGAACGAGCAGGCCGATCGGACCCGGCGATACATCGAGTGGGTTGCCTCAGCGTCGCCGGAAGAGCTCGCCGCGACGTTCGGCCGCGGAGAGCGATGAGGCAGAAGGCCGCCGTCGACGGGCGGGATCGACCGCCCGTCGTTTGGCGGTCCATCCTCCGTCGGGCAAAGTTGTGGCATGGCCGACGACGACCTGCCGCCCGACGCCGACGCGATCTACGGCCTGCCCCTCGAGGACTTCGTGCCCGAGCGCGCAGCCGTGGCCAAGCGCCTGCGCAGCGAGGGCGACCGGGAGACCGCGAAGCGCGTCACGGCGCTGCGCAAGCCGAGCGTCGCGGCGTGGACGATCAACCAGCTCGTCCGCAGCAGGGCGAAGGACGTCGCGGCGTTCACGAAGGCGGCCGACGGCCTGCGCGCGGCCCAGGGCGCGTTGCTCGAGGGCCGCGGCTCGCCGGCGGATCTGCGGACGGCCCGCGAGGCCGAGCGCAAGGCGGTGGGGCGGCTCATCGAGGTCGCCCGCGGCCTGTTCCCCGGCGGGCGCGAGCCCGGCGAGTCGACGCTCGAGCGGATCGGCGCGACGCTGCACGCAGCGGCCGCCGACGAGGCGATCCGCGACGAGGTGCTGTCGGGACGGCTGCTGCGCGAGCGCGAGTCGTCGGGCTTCGGCGACCTGGACGTCGAGCTCGCCGCGGCCGTCCCACCGAAGCCGCGGCGCAAGCGCGAACGCGAGCGCGAGTCCGACGACACCGCAGCCCGCGCGCAGGAGGAGGCCGCCGCGCGGGAGGCCGCCGAGCGCGAGCGCCGGACGCGCCGCGCGGCCCTGCAGGCGGCGCTCGACCAGGCCGTCGAGGAGCGCAGGCGGGCCGAGGACGCGCTCGACGAGGCGCGCGCGGAGGAAGCGCGCCGGCGCGCGGCGCTCGAGGACGCGGACTGAAGCCATGTGCAGCGGAGGCCCGCTCGGGGAATCATCGGGAGCGATGGACACCCTGCGCGGAGCGCTGCTCGTCGCGGCGCCGACCCTTCTCGATCCGAACTTCCAGCGCACGGTCGTGCTCGTGACGGAGCACACCGACGAGGGCGCGATGGGGCTGGTGCTCAACCGGCCGACCGACACCACCGTCGCCGACGCCGCCCCGGAGCTCGAGGCGCTCACCGGTCCCGACGAGCTCGTGCATCAGGGCGGGCCCGTGCAGCCGCGGGCGGTCGTCGTGCTGGCCGAGTTCGCCGATCCCGGTGCTGCCGCGCACGTCGTCATGGGCGACATCGGCTTCGTCCGCGCCGACGCCGACCTCGAGCGCGCAGGCATCGAGACGCGCCGCGGCCGGGTCTACGCCGGCTATGCGGGCTGGGGACCGGGTCAGCTCGAGGGCGAGCTGGAGGACGAGGGCTGGATCGTCGTCGCGCACCCGCTCGCCGACGAGCTGTTCAGCCCCGGCCCCGACGACCTCTGGCACGACGTGCTCCAGCGCCAGGGCGGCCAGCTCGCGCTCGTCGCCCGCATGCCGCTGGACCCCTCCCTCAACTGAGCAGCGCGAGCGTCCGGACGGAGAGCTCGCCGATCGGCGCCGGGAGCGCGTCGAGGTCGAACCACTGCGCCTCGGCGATCTCGCCGCGCGCGAGCCGCAGCGGCGCGGCGGGCCGGGCGGCGACGAAGCAGTGCACGCTCTCCACCTTGTGATCCGAGCTGGCGGCGATCGAGCCGACGTGATCCCAGTCGAGCACCATCCCGAGCTCCTCGTGCATCTCACGGCGCACCGCGTCGACGGGCGGCTCACCTGCGTGCGCGTGCCCTCCGGGGACGTCCCAGCGACCGCGATCCCCGTAGGTGTGACGGACGAGCAGCACCCGGTCGCCGTCGCGGAGGATGCCCTTCACGCCGTGCACGTCGGGCCGCACGACGTACCAGGCGACCTGCGCCACGCGGTACGCGACGCGATATCCGACCCGCACCAGCGGCACCGGGAGCCGGCGCTGCAACATCGTCGACAGCTCGCCCAGACGCGCCACGCTGGTGTCAACGTACTCACCCGCAGTACGCTCGATGGCGGATGCCTGAGCTCGAACAGCTGACCGACGGCCACGGGCGCCCCATAGGGGACGTCAGGATCTCCGTCACCGACCGGTGCAACTTCCGGTGCCAGTACTGCATGCCCGCCGAGGGCCTGCCCTGGCTCGAGCGCGCGGACGTGCTCTCGTTCGAGGAGATCACGCGTCTCGTCGAGCTGCTCTCGCGCATGGGCGTGTCGAAGGTGCGCCTGACCGGCGGCGAGCCGCTCGTGCGCAAGGACTTCCCCAGGCTCGCGGCCATGCTCGCCAACGTCCCGGACGTGCACGACCTCGCCGTGACGACGAACGGCTACCTGCTGGAGCGCGACGCCGCGGCGCTCGTCGACGCGGGCGTGCGCCGGTTCAACATGTCGATCGACTCGCTCCAGGCCGACCGCTTCTTCGAGCTCACCCGGCGCGACGCGCTCCCGCGCGTCATGCGCGGCCTCGACGCGCTCGCCACCTACGGCGGCGACGACGTGAAGATCAAGCTCAACGCGGTCGCCCTGCGCGACTTCACCGAGGACGAGGCGCTGCCGTTCGCGCGCTACGCCCGCGAGCATCCCTTCGAGATCCGCTTCATCGAGTTCATGCCGCTGGACGCCGACCACACGTGGACGCCCGAGCAGGTGCTCACGGGCGCGGAGATCCGCGAGATCATCGAGCGCGAGCACCGGCTCGAGCCGATCGAGCGCCCGCGCAGCTCGACGGCGGTCACGTACCGCTTCGCCGACGGCGGTCGCGGGACGCTCGGGTTCATCAACCCGGTGTCCGAGCCGTTCTGCTCGGACTGCAACCGCATCCGGATCACGGCCGACGGCAAGCTGCGCACCTGCCTGTTCTCGCTGAACGAGACGGACCTGCGCACGCCGATGCGGACCGGCGCCGACGACGACGAGCTCGAGACGCTCGTCCGCGAGGCGATCTGGCGCAAGGAGCTCAAGCATCGGGTGAACGAGCCGGGCTTCATCCAGCCCGACCGCCCGATGAGCTCCATCGGCGGCTGAGCTTCGACTTCGTCGAAGCACTGCGAGTTCCACTCCAGGTGGTTGTCGGGTTACTCCGTTGCGGGAACTCGCGGCGTGAGCTCCTCGCCGACCTCCTGGAGCAGCCTGCGGAGCGTCGCCATGCGCTCCGCCCCCAGCCGCGCGTCGAGGCGCTCCTGCACGTCCCGCATCGCGTCCCTGGCAATGGCGTAGACCTCGCGACCGCGGTCGGTCGCCCGTACGAGCTTCGCGCGGCCGTCGGCGGGGTCCGGGACGCGCTCGACGTAGCCGTGGCGCTCGAGGTGCGCGACGAGCTCGGTCATCGACTGCTTCGTCATCCGCGCCCGGTCGGCGAGGACGCTGACGCGCGTGCCGGCGTCGTCGAGGAACTCGAAGACCGCGCCGTGGGCCGCACGGACCTCGGGGTGCCCGAGCGCGGCCAGCCGCACCATGAGCTCGTCGGTCATCGCGCGGAACGGCTCGCGCAGCAGGATGGCGAGGTTCTCGGGCGCCTCTCGCGCCGATGTTCGTGGAAGCCGGCTTGACAACGGTCAGGGGTCCTGTCTAGTTTGGTCAGGAGTCCTGACCGAATCTACCGGAGGTACCCATGGAGCGTCTGAAGGTCGGCCGCGACGAGATCACGCTGCACCTCGACAGCGAGGGGAGCGGCGGCACGATGGTCGCGGCGGAGGTCACCATCCCCGCGGGCGGCGGCCCGCCCGCGCTGCACCGCCACCCGTCCGCCGAGCTCTACCGCGTCCAGCGCGGCGAGCTCGCGCTCTACCTCGGCGACGAGCGGATCCCCGCGGCGGAGGGCGCCGTCGTCCACATCCCGGGCGGGATGGCGCACACGGTCCGCAACGAGACCGACGCGGAGGCAGAGGCGTTCGTCGTCTTCACGCCGGGGACGGAGATGGAGCACTTCGTGCGCGCCGTCGCCGCGTCGCCAGGCGACGTCGTCGCCCTGGCCGAGGAGCACGGCATCGAGATGCTCGCTCCCTAGAGCCGTACGCCTACAGGAACGGCGTCAGCGGGTCGACACCCACGAGCACGCGCCCGTAGACCTCGAGGTTGGTCGTGTAGCTTCGCGAGCCGCCCGGCGCGACGCTGCGGCGTTAGATCGCGGCGGCCAGCTCGGCGCGCGCGATGACGATCGACGCCACCTCCGAGCCCGGCAGCAAGGCTCCCTGCTCCCGGGCCCACGGCGGCTCGAGGAAGTCCGCGTGCACGTCGGCGAGCAGCCGGTACGGGTTCCCGCCCAGCAGGCCGCCGAGCTGGCGGCGCAGGCGGGAGATCTCCGAGCGGACGCTCATCCGCTTGCCCTCGTCGCCGTAGAGCTCGCGGGCGAGCGCCTCGGCCGTCATGCCCTCCGGGTGCAGCGCGAGCAGCACCACGATCTCGCTGCGCCGCCGCGGCAGCACGATCCGGTGGCCCGAGACGGTGGCCTCCACCGTGTCGCGCCCCAGCGCCCGCAGGCGCAGCGAGCGCGGCCGCCCGGTCGAGACCCGCGCCTGCACGAGCTGGGCGCCGTCGCCGAGGGGCTCGCCCTCCAGGCGCTCGCCGCCGACCTCGCGCCAGCCGCCGCCCTCCGCCGGCTCCAGCCGCCCCGCGAGCGCGCCGGGCGGGTGACAGGCGAGGACGTGGCCGGTGCGATCGACGAGCGCGCACGGCGTCGCCGCGCCACGTGCGACGCGCTCGAAGAACCGGGCCCGTAGCCGCTCACGGCGCTGCACGAGATCGGCGCTGAGCCGCGCCTCGACCATCCGCGCGGTCGCCGTCACGAGCGCGAGTGAGTGCGGGTGCGCGGCGCGGATTCCGCTCGACAGGTCGATGATCCCGAGGACCTTGCCGGTCTCGGGGTCGTGCACGGGCGCGCCGGAGCACGTCCAGCCGTGGATGCTGCGGCTGAAGTGCTCGGCGGAGAAGATCTGGACCGGGTGGTCGACGGCGATCGCGGTGCCGACGCCGTTCGTCCCGGTCGCCTCCTCGCGCCACAGCCGGCCGGGCACGAAGCCGATGTCCTCCGAGGCGGCGAGCACGCTCGGATGCCCGGCGGACCACAGGAGGCAGCCGTCCGCGTCGCCGATGACGACGATGTGCCGGGCGTCGTAGGCGAAGTCGGAGAGGTTCTCGCGCACGAGCGGCGCGAAGCGCGCCAGGGGGTGCGTGCGCCAGCGCTCGGCGACGTCGCGGCGCTCGTGCAGCAGCGGCGCGTCGTGGCGGTCGGGATTCACGCCGGCGAGCCGCGAGCGCTCCCAGGAGCGCGTCACGACGTCGCGCAGGATCTCCTCGGAGCCACCTCCCGCCAGCGTGCGCTCGTGCGCGCGCATGAGCAGCCGGGCCAGTCCCACGGGGTCTGCGGAGGAGTCCAGCCCGAGCCAGGGGTTGCGCACGCGGCACACGCTACCTCCCCGCAACCCCCCGTGGCGTTGCGTCGCACGGCCTTCCGGGGAGATGATGGGTCGTGTACGCCATCGTCAGGGGAGGAGAGGCATGAGCACCCACTCGGTCAGCCTCACGGTCAACGGAGAGACCCGCACCATCGAGGTCGAGCCACGTCGTCTGCTCGTCCACGCCATCCGCGAGGATCTCGGTCTCACCGGCACGCACGTCGGTTGCGACACGTCCAACTGCGGCGCATGCACCGTGCACCTCGATGGGCAGGCCGTGAAGTCCTGCACCGTCCTGGCGGTCCAGGCCGACGGGGGCACGGTGACGACGATCGAGGGCCTCGGCTCCGAGGGCAACCTGCATCCCGTGCAGGAGGCGTTCTGGGAGGAGCACGGCCTGCAGTGCGGCTACTGCACCCCGGGCATGATCATGGCCTCCGCGGACCTGCTGCGGCGCAACCCGAAGCCGAACGAGGAAGAGGTCCGCCACGCGCTGGAGGGCAACCTCTGCCGCTGCACCGGCTACCACAACATCGTCAAGGCCGTGCTCAGCGCGGCCGAAGCATCATGAGCGTCGCGGACCGGGCCCAGGCAGAGAAGTGGGTCGGCCGTGCGATGAAGCGCAAGGAGGACCCCAAGCTCATCACGGGCCGGGGGAACTACGTCGAGGACATCTCGCTGCCGGGCACGCTCTGGGCGTCGTTCGTCCGGTCTCCCGAGGCGCACGCGCGCATCGTCTCCATCGACACCTCCGCCGTGGAGGCGCGCGACGACATCGTGCTCGTCGCCACCGGCGAGGACGTCGACGGTCTCGCCGGCCCGCTCCCGATGGCCTGGATCCCGCCCGGCGTCGACGTCAACACGCCCGAGCACTGGCCGCTGGCCAAGGGCACCGTCAAGCACGTGGGCGACCCGGTCGCCGTCGTCATCGGCACCGACCGCTACGCAGTCGTCGACGCCGCCGACGAGGTCGCGGTCGAGTACGACCCGCTCCCCGTGGTCGTCGACCCCGAGGAGGCCCTCAAGGACGAGACGATCATCCACGAGGGGCTCGGCACGAACGTCTCGCACCGCTGGTCGCTCGGCGGCGGGGACCTCGAGGCGGGCTTCGCCGAGGCCGATCACATCATCGAGCGCCGCGTGGTCAACCACCGGACGGCCGGCGGCGCCATCGAGCCCCGCGGCGTCCTCGCCGACTACCGCGGCGACGAGCTCACGATCTGGACGAGCACGCAGGTCCCGCACTTCGTGCGCCTGTTCCTCGGCATCCTGCTCGGCATCGGCCAGGACCGCGTCCGCGCGGTCGCGCCGGACGTCGGCGGCGGCTTCGGCTCCAAGCTGCAGATGTACGGCGAGGAGGTCCTGCTCTGCTGGGCCGCCCGCAAGCTGGAGCGGCCGGTCAAGTGGATCGAGACCCGCTCGGAGAACATGCAGGTCTGCCACCACGGGCGCGATCAGATCGCCAAGGTGCGCATGGGCGTCAAGAACGACGGCTCGATCACCGCGTTCCACGCCGACATCCTCGCCGACTTCGGCGCGTACCACATGCTGCTCACGCCGACGATCCCGTCGCTCGGGGCGTTCGTGATGCAGGGGTGCTACAAGATGCCCGCCGTCCAGACGGACATCACGGGCGTCTTCACGAACAAGTTCTCGACGGACGCCATCCGCGGCGCGGGCCGCCCCGAGGCGACCCACATGATCGAGACGGTGCTCGACCAGGCCGCGGCCGAACTGGGCATGGACCCGGTCGAGATCCGCCGGAAGAACTTCATCCCGGCGGACGCCTTCCCGTTCGAGACCACGGTCGGCGTCGTCTACGACTCCGGCAACTACCAGGGCACGCTGGACCGCCTCCTGGAGCACCTCGACCTGCCGACGTTCCGCGCGGAGCAGGAGCGGCTGAGAAACGATCCCACCCACCCCATCTACCGCGGCGTCGGCTTCTCGACCTACACGGAGATCTGCGGCCTCGCACCCTCGCGGGTCACCGGCCCGACGGGCTTCGGCCTGCAGGCCGGCGGCTGGGAGTCGGCGGTCGTCTCCGTCCACACCACCGGGGCGGTGACCGTCTACACGGGCACCTCGCCGCACGGCCAGGGCCTGGAGACGAGCTTCGCCCAGATCGTCGCCGACCGCGTCGGGACCACCCCCGACATGGTCGACGTGCTGCACGGCGACACCTCGACCGGCCCCGAGGGCCTGAACACGTACGGCTCGCGGTCGCTGGCCGTGGGCGGCGAGTCCATCGCCCGCTCGGCCGAGAAGATCCAGGCCAAGGTCAAGCGCATCGTGGCCCACCAGCTCGAGGCCGACCCGGCCGACATCGAGCTGCGCGACGGGAAGTTCTCCGTCAAGGGCTCGCCGGACAAGGGCATGACCCTCGCGGAGGTCGCGGGGCAGGCCTACATCCCGCTCAACCTGCCGGAGGACATGGAGCCCGGGCTGTCGGAGACGACGTTCTACGACCCGGACAACTTCGTGTTCCCGTTCGGCGCTCACGCGGCGATCGTCGACGTGGACGTCGAGACCGGCAAGGTCGACGTCGTGCGCTACCTCGGCGTCGACGACTGCGGCCCGGCCATCAACCCGAAGATCATCGACGGCCAGCTCCACGGTGGCATCTGCCACGCCATCGGGCAGGCCCTCTACGAGCGGGTCCACTACGACGACGACGGCCAGCTGGTCACCGGCACGTTCGTGGACTACGCGCTCCCGAGCGCGGCGGAGATCCCGTCGTTCGAGCTCGACCGCACCGAGACCCCGACGCCGACGAACACCCTCGGCGTGAAGGGCGTCGGCGAGGCCGGCACGATCGGCGCCTCGGCCGCGGTCACCAACGCCGTCATCGACGCCCTGCGCCCTGTCGGCGTGACGTGGCTGAACATGCCCCTCTCGCCCTCGCGGGTGTGGGCCGCGATCCAGGAGGCCCGCGGATGATCCCGCTGGAGTTCGAATACGAGGCACCCGACACGCTGGAAGGCGCGATCGCCCTGCTGTCCGGGGGCGACGAGGACGTGAAGGTCCTGGCCGGCGGCCACTCGCTCATCCCGCTCATGAAGCTGCGACTGGCCGCGCCGTCGCTGCTGGTCGACATCCGCAAGGTCCCCGACATGCGGGGCATCAAGCCCTCCAACGGGGACGTGCGGATCGGCGCGCTCACGACGCACGCGGAGGTCGAGGGCGGCAACCTCGGCCTCGCCTCGCTCGTCGCGGGGACGATCGCGGACCCGCAGGTCCGCCATCGCGGGACGATCGGCGGCTCGCTGGCCCACGGCGACCCGGCGTCCGACCTGCCGGGCATCCTGCTGGCCGCCGAGGGGTCCGTGCAGGTCCAGGGTCCGAACGGGCAGCGCTCGATCGGCGCCGCCGACCTGTTCGAGGACTACCTCACGACGTCGATCGCGGACGACGAGATCCTCACGTCGGTGACGATCCCGGCGCTGGACGGCTACGGATACGCCTACGAGAAGTTCAACCGCCGTGCCGAGGACTGGGCCATGGTCGCCGTCGCGGTCTGGGTCAAGAACGATGGCGGTACCGTGTCGGACGTGCGCGTCGGCCTCACGAACATGGGCTCCACCCCGCTGCGGGCGACCGCGGTCGAGGAGGCGCTGCGCGGCCAGTCCGCCAGCGCGGAGTCCATCGCGAAGGCGGCCGAGCTCGCCGCCGAGGGCACCCAGCCCCCCGGCGACCTCAACGCCTCGCCGGACTACAAGCGCCACCTCGCGCGGGTGCTCACCCGCAGGGCGCTGACGAAGGCGGCCGCCGCGTAGTGAGCCAGGCGGTCGAACAGGACGTCACCGAGGCGCTGGCCGGTCAGGGGTATCTGGCCGACCGCGCCCTGGCGACGTCCCTGCGGCTCGCGCTCGCCCTCGACCAGCCGCTGTTGCTCGAGGGCGAGGCCGGAGTCGGCAAGACGGAGGTCGCGCGGGCCCTGGCCACGGCACGGGACGCGCGGCTCATCCGCCTGCAGTGCCACGAGGGCATCGACCTGCACCACGCGGTCTACGACTGGGACTACCCCCGTCAGCTCCTCGCGATCAGGGCGGCGGAGAGCGGCGTCGAGGAGGGCGACCTCTTCTCGCGGCGCTTCCTCGTCCAGCGCCCGCTGCTGGAGGCGCTCGAGCACGACGGCCCGGCCGTGCTGCTCATCGACGAGATCGACCGCGCCGACGACGAGTTCGAGGCGTTCCTCCTCGAGTTCCTCGCCGACTTCGCCGTGACGATCCCCGAGCTGGGGACCATCACCGCCAAGCACAAGCCGACCGTCGTGCTGACGTCGAACCGCACGCGCGAGCTGCACGACGCGCTCAAGCGGCGGTGCCTGTACCACTGGATCGACTATCCGGACCCCGAGCGCGAGCACGAGATCGTCCTCGCGCGGGTGCCGGGCGTGCCGGACGAGATCGCCTGGCGGGTCGTGAACGCCGTCGCGAAGCTCCGCGACGAGGAGCTCTACAAGTCGCCCGGCGTGGGCGAGACCATCGTGTGGGCGCGCGCGCTGCTGGCACTCGACGGCGACGGATCGCTCGAGGACACCCTCGGCGTCGCGCTCAAGGTCCACGAGGACCTCGTGCGCGTGCGCGAGCGGGGCGTTCTCAGCGACCTGTGACGACCGCCTCGCCCACCCCACGCCTCTCCGCGCTCGTCGGTGCGCTGCGGGCGCGTGACGTCCGGGCGGGCGTCGGCGAGCTGCTGGCCGCGCATCGCGCCGTCGCCGCGGTCGACGCGACCGACCGCGAGGACGTGCGCCTCGCGCTGCGCGCCGTGTTCTGCTCGCGTCACGAGGACCTCGAGGCGTTCGACGAGGCCTTCGTCGAGGTGTTCGGGACCGGCGAGGTCCCGCGGGCACCCAACCCGCTGGAGGAGCTCGGCGAGCTCGTCCGCGAGGCGCTCCCGCGCCACGCCATGCCGTCGAACCGGCCCGGCGCGCAGACCGACGAGGAGCCCGAGCCCGTCCCCGCCGCCTACAGCGACGTCGAGCTGCTGCGCCGCAAGGACTTCGCCGACATGACCGACGAGGAGCTCGCGGCGGCCAACCGGATCCTCGCGCGCCTCGCGCTCCGCGGGCCGACCAGGCGCTCGCGCCGGATGCGCGCCTCGCGCCGCCGCGCGCACCGCCCCGATCTGCGTCGCACGCTGCGGTCCTCGCTGCGCCACGGCGGCGAGCCGCTCGAGCGCCGCTGGCGCGGCCCGACGGTGAAGCCCCGCCCGGTCGTGCTCGTGCTGGACGTGTCGGGCTCGATGACGCCGTACGCGCGGGCGATGATGCAGTACCTCCACGCGTCGGTCGCCGCGCGCCGCCGCGTCGAGGCGTTCGCCTTCGGCACGCGGCTGACGCGCATCACGCGCGAGCTCGCCGGCCGCGACCACGACGAGGCGCTGCGGCGCGCGACCGCGGCCGTCGTCGACTTCTCCGGCGGCACGCGGATCGGCGCCTCGATCGCCGAGCTCAACCGCACGCACGGGCGCCGCCTCGGCCGCGGCGCGGTCGTGATCATCCTGTCCGACGGGTGGGACCGCGGCGAGCCCGAGGTGCTGGCCGCGGAGATGGAGCGCCTGCGGCGCAGCGCCTACCGCGTCGTCTGGCTGAACCCGCTCGCCGCGCACCCCGAGTACGCGCCGCTCACCCGCGGGATGCAGGCCGCGCTGCCCTACACCGACCACCTGCTGGCGGGCAACTCCATCGCGTCGCTCGAGGACCTCGCGACGATCCTGGAGGACGTCTGATGGTCGCGGGGCTCGTGCTCGCGGCCGGCGCGGGGCGACGCTTCGGCGACGAGCCCAAGCAGCTCGCCGAGCTCGACGGCCGGCCCCTCCTGCAGCACGCCGTCGACGCTGCCGTGGCCGCCGGCGCGCTGGAGCGCGTCGTCGTCGTCCTCGGCGCGCGTGCGGATCAGATCAGGGCGGCGGTCGACTTCGGGCGCGCGGAGCCGGTCGTCTGCGAGAACTGGGACGACGGGCAGGCCGCCTCGCTGCGCTGCGGACTGCGCGCGCTGCCGGAGGCGGAGCGCATCGTCGTGACACTCGGCGACCAGCCCTGGGTAGGGACCGAGGCGATCATGCGACTCGCCCGGGAGCCCGCCGGAACCCGCGCAGCGTACGATGGCGTACCTGGTCACCCGGTCGTGCTCGGTGGCGAGCTCGCTGCGGCCGCACTGGCCCTGGAGGGTGACGAGGGTGCGCGCGCGCTCCTGCGCGACGCCCGGACGGTGGAGTGCGGAGACGTCGCGGACGACCGCGACGTGGACACAGTCGGAGATCTCAAGGAGATGCCCACGTGAAGCTCGAGCAGACGTTCGAGGTGGATGCGCCGCTGGAGCGCGTCTGGGAAGCCCTCATCCACGTCGATCAGGTCGCCCCCTGCCTGCCGGGCGCGACGATCACGGAGGCGAGCGAGGACGGGACCTACGAGGGCACGTTCTCGGCCAAGGTGGGCCCGGCCTCGGTGTCGTTCAAGGGCACGCTGAAGATGGAGGAGGTCGACGAGGCCACCCACACCGCCAAGATGCTGGCCAACGGCTCCAACCGCCGTGGCCAGGGCGGCGCGAAGGCCACGATCGTCTCCAAGGTCAGCCCCGGCGACGGCGGCAAGACCAAGGTCGACATCGACACGGACTACTCGATCACCGGCCCGCTCGCCCGGCTCGGGCGCGGCGGCATGATCGAGGACGTCGGCAACCGGCTGCTTCGCGAGTTCGCGGGCTGCCTGGAGCAGCGCCTCGGGCACGAGCAGGCCGTCGAGGAGGCCGCGGAGGCCCCCGCAGCGGCAGCAGCGACGGGCGCCGAGCCGGCTCAGGCGCCGCCCACGCCGCCTCCGCCGCCCCCGGCGCAGGCGAAGCCGATCGGCGGTGTGCGGCTCATGCTGGACGTCCTGATCGGACGGATCAAGAAGCTGTTCAACCGGTGACGCGGGCGACCTCGGCGAGCGAGGTCAGGCCCTGACGGGCCTTCAGGAGGCCGTCCTCGCGCAGGGTGCGCATGCCCTGCGCGACGGCGACCTTGGTCACCTCGGCCGCTGACGCCTGCCGGACGATGAGCGAGCGGATCTCCTCGGTCACGAGCATGACCTCGTAGAGACCCACCCGGCCGCGGTAGCCGCTGCCGCGGCAGCGCGAGCACCCGACGGGCTCCCAGACGTCGATCATCGCCTCGCCCTCGAGCTCGAAGGCGCTGGCCGGCGCCTGACCGGGACGGCGGCAGGACTCGCAGAGCTTGCGGGCCAGGCGCTGGGCGACGACGCACTCCAGGGCGGAGGCCACGAGGTAGGGCTCGATGCCCATGTCGACGAGGCGCGGGCCGGCCGTCGGGGCGTCGTTGGTGTGCAGCGTGGAGAGCACCATGTGCCCGGTGAGCGCGGCCTCGATGGCGATGTGCGCGCTCTCGCGGTCGCGCATCTCGCCGACCATGACGACGTCGGGGTCGGCGCGCATCATGGAGCGAAGGCCGCGGGCGAAGGTGAGCCCGGTGCGCTCGGACACCTGGACCTGCTTGACGCCGGTCATGCGCTGCTCGACCGGGTCCTCGATGGTCATGACCGTCTTCTCGGGCGAGCGCACGATGCGCAGCGCCGCGTAGAGCGAGGTCGACTTGCCGGAACCGGTCGGCCCGGTGGTGAGGACGGCGCCGTGCGCGCGCGACAGGGCCTTCGTGACCTTGGCGCGGTCGTCGTCGGCCATGCCGAGGTCCTCGAGGCTCAGCGGCGCGTTGCCGGAGTCCAGGATGCGGAGCACCGCCGACTCGCCGCCGACGAGCGGGACGATGGCGACGCGGAGGTCGATGCGGCGGCCGTCGACGGTGAGGCCGACGCGTCCGTCCTGCGGCAGCCGTCGCTCGGCGATGTCGAGGTCGGCGAGGATCTTGACGCGGGCGACGACCTTCTGGGCCAGCTTGCGCGGGACGCGGGCGGCGTCGGACATGACGCCGTCGATGCGGTAGCGGACCTGCAGCTCGCCCTCGTCGGGATCGAAGTGGATGTCGGACGCGCCCTGGTCGATCGCCTGGGCGATCACGGAGTGCACGAGCTTGACGGCCGGGACCTCGTCCTCGGCGGCGGCGTCGCGGAGATCGACCTGCTCGGGCCGCGGTGGTCGTCGAGCTCGGGCTCGGACTCGACGAGGCCCTCGTCGAGCCGGTTCAGACGGGTGAGGAGGGCCTGGAGGTCCTCGTTGGAGACGACCGCGGGGTGCACGCGCCGGTCGGTGATCATCGCGATGTCGTCGATCGCGAGGACGTTGGACGGGTTGACCATCGCGACGAGCAGGCTGCCGTCGGGGCGCCAGCCGATCGGCACGGCCTCGAGGCGACGGGCGACGGATGCGTCGATGAGGTTGGCGGCGCCCATGTCGACCTGGAAGGAGTCCAGGCGGACGTGGTCGAGCGAGAAGCGGTCGGCGACGGCGCGGGCGAGCTGGTCGCTCGTGACGACGTTGGAGTCCAGGAGCACCTGGCCCATCGGGCGGCCGAGCTCGCGGCCGCGCGTCACGGCGCTCTCGACGACCTCACGCGGCGCGAATCCGAGCTCGACGATGACGTCGCCCAGCAGCCTGCCCGGGCGGGGTCGCCAGGCGGGTTCGGCCGCGGAGGACGCGGCGGCTGCTGCGACGGTGGACTCGGAAAACGCGCTCATCCCTCTCTCGTATCGGCATGTCGCGGCGAAACTTTCGCCGCGATGCTCCACACTGGTGGACGTGGAGGGGATCAGACGTGCCGAGTACGACGAGGACGCCGTCACCCTCGAGGTCGACGGCGAGCTCGACATCGTGGCCGGCGAGTCGCTCAAGCACGCCGTCCACGGGGTGCTCGAGCAGGGCGCCATGAAGGTGCGCATCGACCTCACGCCGACCACGTTCGTGGACTCCGCGGGGCTCGCCGCGCTGGTCGGCGCGGCGCGGGAGGTCCGCGAGCGCCGCGGTCAGGTCGAGGTGCACAGCCCGAAGGGCAGCGAGGCGCGCGTCTTCATCGAGCTGTCCGGCACGCAGAGCGTCCTCGGCCTCGCCGAGGATCCCTCCTAGCGTTAGCGCGCCAGGGTCCGCTCGAGCTGCGGCTCGAGCCGCGGTTCGGCCGGGTTGCCGGGCGGCGACTTGGCCAGCGTGACGTCCAGACGGCGCCCGCGGATCGTGAGCTCGCCGATCTGGTTGTCGAACCACGGGCCGTCGCTGATCTCCCACGCGATCCGCGGCGGCTTCACGCCGGCGCGCCGGGCGAGCCGCCGGGTGATCGCCCTGACCGGCGCCGACTGCGCGATCCGCATCGCCCGCTGCTCCTTGCCGGACAGCGGGTTGCGGAACGGCGAGCACGTCAGCTGGGCGACGACGCTCTGCACGTCGGGATCGGGCAGCGTCGCCTCCGCGACGTACGCGTGGTGCACGTCGCCGGAGAGCAGGACGACCGAGGACGGCGCACGCCCGCGGCGGCCGGAGGCCACGTCGGTGAGCAGCTCGGTCAGGCGCCGGAAGGAGCGGTCGAACGCCGCCCAGTGCTCGAGGTCGAGCCCCTGGCGCAGGGACTCGGCGACGCGCGCCGCCAGCCCGCCCCAGACCCCGCCGGCGACCGCCTCGTCCCACGCCTCGAGATGGTGCATGCCGGGCGCGAGCAGGAACGGCAGCGACGTCCCGATGAGCAGGTGGTCGACGTCGCCCGTGAGCTGGGCGTCCAGCCACTGCCACTCCGCCTCGTCGAGCATGTCGCGACGCTCCGGGTCCAGGACGCGGCCGGCGCGCGAGTCCACGACGACGAGCCGCGTGGTCCCCAGATCGCGCCGGAAGCTCCAGCGGCCGGCGCTCGGCTCGCGCTCCGCCCGGACGGCGAAGTCGCGCAGGATCTCGGTCGCGTCCCCGGCCGCGGCGACCTGCGGGAAGATCTCGTCCTCACGCAGGTCGTCGGGCGACAGGTTCCCGATGTGCTGGTAGATCCAGTACGAGGCGTAGGCACCGATGATCCGCTCGCGCCACCACGGCTGCTTGCGGATCTGGCGGACCCAGACGTCCGACGTGTTCCAGTCGTCGTGGACGTCGTGGTCGTCGAAGATCATCGTCGTCGGCACCGTCGACAGCAGCCACCGCATGAGCGGCGTGCGCCAGGCCTCCCAGTACAGGTGGCAGTACTCCTCGAAGTCGGCGACATCGCTGAGCGGCGCGTCGTTGCGATCCGCGGTGCGCGACTCGATGTACCGCCTCGTCGCCGGCGACACCTGGTCGGCGTAGACCTGATCGCCGAGCAGGACGAGCAGGTCGGGCCAGTCGGCGGGGTCGGACGCGCGCATGCGGACCCCGAGCGCGAGGAGCGCATCGATCTCGCGGCCCTCCTCGTGCTCGTCCTTCGTGAGCGACCACGGCGCCGCGTGCGGCGCCGCCACGCGGCACGAGCCGAAGGCGATCCGCAGGGCATCGTCCCCGCCCTGCGTGCGGATGGTGCTCTCGAGCGCACCGCCTCCCGCCTCGGGCCACACGGCGTGGCCGTCCAGGGTGACCTCGTACGGGTGGGTCGTACCGGGCTCGAGGCCCTCGACGATGACGAGCGCGAAGTGGTGGCCGCTCGCCGTGAACGTCGGGGCGGTGCAGCCGAGGACCTCGACCTCGCACGGGCGGTCGGTCTCCACCCAGACGGTGGCGTCCCGCTCGCCGACGTGGCGCAGGAGAGGACCGAGGAGCAGTTGGGGCGATGTCACGTGGTGGAGCTTCCCTGAAACGAGAGAAGCCGCGGCCGGTGGCCGCGGCTCCCCGCGAAGACCCGGGTGTTCCGAGCGCCTAGAGCTGGGTGACGTCGACGGCCTTGGGGCCCTTGTCGCCCTGCTCAGCCGTGTACGTGACCTTCGAGCCCTCGGCGAGCGACTTGAAGCCGCTGCCGTTGATGCCCGTGTGGTGGACGAAGAGGTCCTTGCCGGGCTCGTCCGGCGTGATGAAGCCGAATCCCTTGTCGTCGTTGAACCACTTCACGGTGCCTGTAGCCATGTTTTCCTCCACGGCGATTTCCTTGTGACTGCGAACGCGGAGGTGCTGGTGAGGCAACGACTGCGGCGCGGCACATATGGCTGTCGAGCACGGCGCTCGACCTGACAGGCGCGCAAAATAGCAACAACCGCCGCGAAGGGAAACCCGGGTTACAACGCGCGCAACAGGGCGGTCACGACGGCGGCCGCGACGACGCACCCGACGATCGAGCCGGTGCGCCACGCGACGAGCGCCCCCGCCGCCACTCCGGCGGTCTGCGGACCGATCGCGATGTGCTTGCCCTCGGCGAGCGTCTGGGTGACCACGAGCGCCGCGAACAGCGCCGGCGCGAGGACCATGATCACGCTGCGGAAGGCGATCGGCAGGTCGCGCCCGCCGAGCGCGACCGGACCGGCCGCCTTGATGAGGAACGTGACGATCGCGCACCCGGCGATGAGCTGGACGGTGCCGCTCACGATCCGTGCTCCTTGCGCAGCATGGCCGCGGTGTCCGCGCGGGCCTGGCGGGTCAGCCCGGCGAGCGCGGCGAGGCTCGCCGCGAGGATCGGGACGCCCGCCGGCGCGATCGGCACCAGCACCAGGGCGATGAGCCCGCCGGCCCCGGCCACGAAGCGGGAGCGCCTGTCGTGGAGCTCCTGGATGAGCAGGCCGGCGAAGAACGCGGGGTAGACGGCGTCGAGGCCGAAGCGGTCGGTGTCGCCCAGCGCCCCGCCGCCGAAGGCGCCGATGACGGTGCCCCCGACCCAGAAGACGTACTGGATCGCGGTGGAGCCGAAGAGGAGCGCGCGGTCGAACGTGCCGTCGCCACGGGAGGCGATCGCCCACGACGCGTCGACCGTCGTCTGGCCCTGCAGCGCCCGCCACAGCGGCCCGCCGGGGAGCGACGGAGCGAGCGCGATGCTCATCGCGAGGAACCGGGAGTTCATGAGGGCGGCGGCGACGATCGCGGCGCCGATCGCACCGCCCCCGCCGACGATCGCGACGGCGGCGAACTGCGCCGACCCGGCGAAGACGATCGTCGACATGATGATCGCGGCTGCCTTGGACATCCCGATGTCCTGGGCCACGACGCCGAACGAGATCGACAGGATGCAGGCGGCGATCGCGAAGGGGAATCCGGCGCGCACGCCGGCGAGGAGCCCGGCGCGCCCGACGCCGACACCCTCGGGCGCCGATCGTGGGAGCGCTTCGTCGAGCATCCGACCGAGGCTAGTCGGGGTGCCATGGAGCTCCGCGCGGCATCACCGCGCCCGCACCCCCAACCCCACCGCAACGCCCCGCTGGACGCGGCCGATCGCGCGGAACGCGTCCTTCAGCGACCGCCGGGTCAGCGGGGTCAGGCGGGACGGGTCGATGAGGTCGTCCGGGGCCAGGCCGCTGCGGATGCGCTCGACCTGATGCTCCATGCGCAGCGCGCACACGAGCTCGAACGCCTCCCCGAGCAGCGCGGCGTCGTCGGGATCGAGCGTCCCCTCGGCAGCGGCCGCGCGCAGGCGCTCGGCGGTCGACGCGGCGGTCACGCCCGCCGACAGCGCCGCCCACCGCGCGAGGTCCACCACCGGGCCCACGCCCGACTCCTTGATGTCCAGCACGCCCCGGCGCCGGCCGCCGCGCTCGAGGACGAGGTCGCGCAGGAAGCCGGTCGGGGGCCTGCGCCCGAGCGCCGTGATCGCCAGGCGGCGCAGCGTCTCCTCGCGCCCCGAGGAGCGCGCGACGGCCCCCGCGAGCCGGTCCGCGAGCGCGGCGTGCCCGGTCACGGCCGTGCCCTCGACCGCCACGGACAGCAGCGTGAGGCCGCGGTCGCGGTCCGGATCCGCGAGCCAGCCCTCGGCCGCACGCTCCCAGGCGTCGACCGACCGCGCGAACAGCCGGCTCGACGCCACGGCGCCCTCCGGGCACGGCCGGATCCCGGCCGCCGACATCCCCGCGATCACGCGCTCGGCGATCGCCCGCAGCGCGTCGCCGATCTCCGGGTCGTCCGGGCCCTCCCAGGCGATCGCGCTGTCGCCGTCGGACCCGGGGAACGGCTCGCGCCGCCCGTACGAGCCCAGCGCGATCCACGCGAACGGGACCGGCGACGGCCCCAGGTCCTCCTGCGCGAGCTCGACGAGCCGCCGCACGAGCGTGTCGTGGATGGAGGCGATGACGCGCTGGATCGTCACGGCGTCCGTGCGGGCGTCGTGCAGCGCGACGACCATGGCCGGCAGCCCCGCCGCGGCACGCGTGGCGCCTCCGGCGTCGCGGGCGCGCGCGATCTGCGCCCGCAGCAGGAACGGCGCGCGCCGCTCGGCGGCCATGAGGTCGACGTCGTCGAGCACGCCGACGACGCGCCGGCGCGCGTCGAGGACCGCGAGGTGGCGGATCCCGTGGTCGAGCATCTCGAGGAACGCCTCCGCGGCGAGCCGGTCGGGCGCGATCGTGACGACGGGGACGGTCATGACCTCCCCGAGCGGCGTGTCCGGCCCCGCGCCCGCCGCGACGACCCGCGTGCGCAGGTCGCGGTCGGTCACGATGCCGAGACCGTCGCCGGCGTCGACGAGCACGCACGCCGCACCGTGGCGCTCCATGAGCGCGGCCGCCTCACGGACGGCGAGCCCCGGGCCGCAGATGAGCGGTGGCCGCATGAGCCCGACCACCGGCCGGGCGTGGGACGCGTCCGCGCGCACGTCGCCCGCCGCCAGCAGGTGCCCGGTCCCGGCGACCGACCGGACGAGGAACGGCACGGTCTCCGGGCGCTGCAGGATGGGGCGCACGACCTCCTCCGGCAGCCGCACGAGCACGCTGTCCTGCGCCGCGCGCGCGACGTAACCGACGGGCTCCTGCGTCAGCATCGACGCGTAGCCGAACATCTCGCCCTCGCCGACGAGGTCCTGCAGCCGCCCGCCCGCGAGCAGCTCGATCGCGCCCTCCATCACGACCCAGGCGTGCCCTGACGGCCGGTCCGCACTGGGATGCAGGACGGTCTCGCCCGCCGACGCCCGCCGGACATCGGCCCGCTCGGCGACTGCCGCGAGGTCGTCGGGATCCAGCAGGTCGAACGGCGCGGTGGCGCGCAGGAACGCCGCGACGTCGTCCATCGAGTGCACCTCCGGGAGGCGGCCGCGGCGACAGGTATATCAGTCTTGACACCCGCGGCGCATGGTGTCGAGAATGCGCCGCATGGGGCCCTGGGGAGGGCTCCCCTCAGCGGAGGTGTGTCTCGGCATGAGCGTGACCGATCGGACCGCGACGGACGGCGACGAGCTCGCCGACTTCGGCTACAACCAGTCGCTGGACCGCAGCATCGGGAAGTTCGCCAGCTTCGCCGCGGGGATCAGCTACATCTCGATCCTCACCGGCTGCTTCCAGCTCTTCTACTTCGGGTTCGCCTCCGGAGGACCGGCGTACTGGTGGACCTGGCCGATGGTCTTCTTCGGCCAGCTCATGGTGGCGCTGTGCTTCGCCGAGCTCGCCGCGCGCTACCCGGTCGCCGGGTCGATCTACAACTGGTCCAAGCGCCTGGGCAGCGCGACGGTGTCGTGGCTGGCCGGCTGGATGATGCTCACCGCGTCGATCGTGACCATCGCCGCGGTCGCGCTCGCGTACCAGATCACCCTGCCCCAGATCGACCCGTTCTTCCAGTTCGTCGGCGACGGGACCGGGACGCACGACTTCGCGCTGAACGCCGTGATCCTCGGCAGCGTCCTCATCATCTTCACCACGCTCATCAACGCGTTCGGCGTGCGGCTCATGACGCGGATCAACAGCACCGGCGTGGCGATCGAGCTCGTCGCGGCGGTCCTGCTCATCATCGTCCTCGCCGCGAACATCACCCGCGGACCCGGTGTCGTCTTCGAGACCCACGGGACGGGCGACGCGCACTCCTCCGGCTACATCGGCGCGTTCCTCGTCGCGGCGCTCGCGTCCGCCTACGTGATGTACGGGTTCGACACGGCGAGCTCGCTCGGGGAGGAGACCCACGATCCGCGCAAGACCGCCCCGAAGGCGATCGTCCGCGCGGTCGTCGCGTCGTTCATCATCGGCGGGCTCATCCTGCTGTTCGCCCTGATGTCCGTGCCGAACATCAACGCCCCGGAGATCGGCCAGGCCGTCCCGGGCGGCCTGCAGTACGTCGTCCTCGAGGTCCTCGGCAACACCGTCGGCAAGATCTTCCTGATCTGCGTGGTGATCGCGGTGACGGTCTGCTGCCTGGCGGTGCACACCGCGACGATCCGGATGACGTTCGCCATGGCGCGGGACAACAACCTGCCCGCCGGCGAGCACCTCGCGCGCATCCATCCCGTCACGAAGACGCCGATCATCCCGGCGGTCCTCATCGGCTTCCTGGCGATTCTCATCCTCGTCGTCAACATCGACCAGCCGCAGATCTTCACGGTCATCACGAGCATCGGGATCGTGATGATCTACATCGCGTACCTGCTCGTCACCGTGCCGATGCTGCGCGCCCGCCTGAACGGCTCGTGGCAGACGAGCAACCCGGGCCACTTCTCGCTCGGGAGGTGGGGCATCGTCGTCAACGCGCTGGCGGTGCTGTGGGGCTTCGGGATGGCGCTGAACCTCATCTGGCCGCGCAAGGAGGTCTACAACGCCGTCGAGCCGTTCCACTGGTACCTGCAGTGGGGCGCGGTGCTCTTCATCGGCATCGTCTTCTTCGGCGGCCTCGCGTACTACCTGCTCGTGCAGCGCCACAAGACCGGCGTCCTCCCCGAGCACGCCGCGGGCGCGATTGCGCCCGCCCCGATCACCGGCACTCCGCCTGCGACACCGCCCGCTCCCGCGACGCAGGGGTGAGCGACCGGATCTAGCGCGTGGGCGACGCGCGCACCGACCAGAGGTCGCCCTGGCCGACCGTCGCCCACGCCGCGAGGACGCGCCCGTCGGACAGCAGCGTCGCGTCTGTTCCGAACGGCTGCGCCGCTCCGGCAGCGGCAGGAGCGACCTCCTCGGCGCCGCTGGCCCGCACGGACACCGCCCCGCCGGGCGTGGCCGGATCGTTGCCGCGGACGCCGGCCAGCATGAGCGCGTGGATCGGGCCCGACGCGTCGACGACGAGGTCGGACAGGACCGTGTCGACGCCGGCCTGCGACAGGGTCGCAACGCCCGTGAGGCTCTGTGACGGGTTGTTCGCCGCCCCGCGGATCCCGGCCTGGCGGACGAGGAAGCGACCGCCGTCGTAGCCCGTCCAGGCGACCACCGCCCGGCCCTGCGAGCCGTAGCCGACGCGGACGCCGGCCTCCGACACGTAGCCGCCGGCGCCGAGCGCCGGGATCGTGCCGAGCGTGATCGTCGTGAACGCGCCGCCGTCGCGCGCCTGCGCGACGCGCGCGGTCCCGGCCGAGCCGTCCCCCTCGCTGACGGCCTGCGCGAGCCAGCCGACGAGCTGGGCCCGATGCAGGCTCAGGACCGCTGCCGGCGCGAGGTGCTGTCCGCGGATCGCCGGACCGACGCGCCGGCGCGGCCGAACCGTTCCGCCCGCCGTGCGGATCCGCGCGTACAGCGTGCTCGCCTGCGTCCAGACGGCCATCGCGTCGCCGCGGGCGTTGATCGCCGCCGCGACCTGGGGCAGCGGCCCCGAGCCGTCCGCGAGCCGCGTGGAGCGGAACGTCGACGTGCCGGCGGCACGCACCGCCAGGTAGACGAGCACCTTCGTGCAGGCGGCGTCGCGGCAGACCGGGAACACGATCGCCGCGTCGCCCTCGGCGTTCACGGCCATCGTGGCCCGCGCGGCGTGCAGGTCCGCCGGACCGAGTCCACGGGGCGCGTCGAGAGACGCACGGGACGGCGCGAGACGGCCGAACGCGACGACGGCCTGCGACGTCGACCCGGACGAGCGGATGCCGGCCCCGATGAGCCGGGTCTGGCCGTAGGGCTCCACGCGCCCGTCGCCCGGCCCCATCGCCACGCCGGCCGGGGTCAGCCGCGCGGGATCGGAGAACGTGCCGTCGGTGAAGACGCTCGCGCTCGCGCCGGCGACCGCGATCGCGCTCGCGTCGGCGCCCGCCGCCAGCCCCGGCGCGCCCGGCAGCGGCGGCGTGGTGGTCTGCGACCGGATCGGTGCGGGCAGCGACCACGGGTCGGCCGCGGACGCGCTCGCCGGGACGGCGAGCGCGACGAGGGCGAGGACGGCGAGGCGGGACAGCGTGCGCATGACGTCGGGTTTCAGGGCACGCGCTGGGTCTCCTTGCTCCAGCGCGCCGCCACCTCTCGGACGCGCGGCGGGTCGCTGATCCCGTGGCGGTAGAACGGCGTGTCCTGCGCCGGCAGCGGGGTGTTGCCGAGGATGAGGTCCGCGGACTTCTCGGCGGTCATCATCACCGGCGAGTAGATGTTGCCGTTGGTCACGTACGGGAACACCGAGGCATCCACGACGCGCAGCCCGTCCACGCCGTGCACGCGCATCGTGGACGGGTCCACGACCGAGCCCTCGTCGGTCCCCATCCGCGCGGTGCAGGACGGGTGCAGCGCCGTCTCCGCGTCCCGCCGGACCCAGTCCAGGATCTCGTCGTCCGTCGCCACCGACGGCCCCGGCGACAGCTCGCCCGCGTTGAACGGGTCGAACGCCGGCTGGTTGAGGATGAGCCGCGCGACGCGCACCGCCTCCTTCCACTCGCGGCGGTCCTGGTCGGTCGCGAGGTAGTTGAACCGCAGCGCCGGCTTGGCGCGCGGGTCGCGGGTCGTGATCTTCACCGTGCCGCGCGTGTCCGACGTCATCGGGCCGATGTGCACCTGGTAGCCGTGCCCGGCGGCCGGGACGGACCCGTCGTAGCGCACCGCGATCGGCAGGAAGTGGAACATCAGGTTCGGCCATCCCACCTCGTCGTTGGAGCGCGTGAAGCCGCCCGCCTCGAAGTGGTTCGTCGCACCCGGCCCGCGCTTGAACAGCAGCCATTCCAGGCCGACCTTCGGGCGGTTCCTCATCGCGAAGTGCGGCGCCATCGACACCGGCTGCTTGGAGCCGTACTGGATGTAGACCTCGAGGTGGTCCTGCAGGTTCTCGCCGACGCCGTTGAGCTCGGTGACCGGCGCGATGCCGATCGCCCGCAGCTCGGCGGGGTTGCCGATGCCGGAGAGCTGCAGCAGCTGGGGCGAGTTGATCGCGCCACCGCAGAGGATCACCTCGGCGCCGTCCGCGCGCTTGACGCCACCTCGCCCGCGGACGTACTCGACCCCGGTGGCGCGGGTCCCGTCGAACAGGACCTTCGTCACGTGGGCGAGGGTCTCGACCTCGAGGTTGTCGCGCCCCATGACCGGATGCAGGTAGGCCCGCGCCGCCGACAGCCGGCGTCCGTTGTGGATGTTGCGGTCGAAGGGCGCGAAGCCCTCCTGGCGGTAGCCGTTGACGTCCTCGGTCAGCGGCAGCCCCGCCTGTTGGACGGCCTCGAAGAACGCCCCGAACAGCGCGCTCGTCGCCGGCCCGCGCTCCATGATCAGCGGGCCGGAGTGCCCGCGCCACGGGTCGTCGACCGGCGCGGCGAGGCAGGTCTCCATCCGCTTGAAGTACGGGAGGCAGTGCGCGTAGTCCCAGGTCTCCATCCCCGGGACGGTCGCCCAGCGCTCGTAGTCCATCGGGTTGCCGCGCTGGAAGATCATCCCGTTGACCGAGCTCGACCCGCCGAGCACCTTGCCGCGCGCGTGGTAGATCCGGCGCCCGTTCATGTGCGGCTCGGGCTCGGACTCGTAGCGCCAGTCGTAGAACCGGCTCCCGATCGGGAACGCGAGCGCGGCCGGCATGTGGATGAACACGTCGAACGACCAGTCCGGGCGCCCGGCCTCGAGCACCAGGACGCGGTTGCCCGCGTCGGCGGACAACCGGTTCGCGAGCGCGGAGCCGGCGGAGCCTCCGCCGACGATGATGAAGTCGTACCGTCCGGTGGCCATCGATCCTCCCCGTGTTGGATCAGCCGTCCTCCATGGCGTCGGCCAGCCACGCCGCCGTGTAGGCGGCGAAGGAGGCGGCCACCAGGAGCTCGTACGTCGGGCGCGCGTCGACCTGGTGCAGGACGACGTTCGCGCGTGCGAGATCGGTCCCCGCGCAACGGCCCGGCCCGAAGGCGCGCGGGTGCAGGTCCAGCGAGCAGCCCTTCGCGAGCACGTCGCGCGCGCCGGGGGCGCTGAGCTCGAGCGTGGTGCGCTGGGCGGTGACGTCGGTCACGGCGCCCCAGCCACCCGTCGCAGCGATGGCGTCGCGCAGGTCGCGCTCGATCTCGGCCGCCGTGCCGGGCGGGCCGGTCACGAGCCACTCGTCGGGTCCCAGCCAGAGGGTCGTGCGCTCGCCGTCGCGGACCGCGGTGCCCGGCCCGGGCAGACCGGGGAGCTCGGCGCGGAGGTTCACCTGCGCACGCAGCGGCAGCTCGCGCAGCCCCGCGGGAAGCGCGACGTCGTGCAGCGGGCTACGCGGGGCCATCGCGGCGCGTCCCCTCGGGATCGAAGAGCACCGGCTCGGCGACCGTGACCGCGACCGTCCGGTCCTCCAGCGGCGCGTGCAGCACCTCGCCGACGCGGTCCGTGCCGCCGCGCACGAGCCCGAGCGCGAACGTCCGGCCCAGCGCTCCGCTGCGGTAGCTCGACGTGACGTGGCCGACCATCGGCACCGGCGGCGGGACGTCGGGGTCGACGACGAGCTGGGCGCCCTCGGGCAGCCGCTCGCCGGGGTCGACGGGGAGCAGCCCCACGAGGCGCTTGCGGTCCCGGTCCAGCGCGCCGGCCCGCGCGTGCGAGCGCCTGCCGATGAAGTCGGGCTTGGCGTCGGAGACGAGCCACTCGAGCCCGAGGTCCTGCGGCGTCTGGGTGCCGTCGGTCTCCTGGCCGACGATGACGTAGCCCTTCTCGGCGCGCAGCACGTGCATCGCCTCCGTGCCGTAGGGCGTCGCGCCGGCGGCCATGACCGCCTCCCACACGTCGGCGCCGTGGTGCGCGACGACGCTGATCTCGAACGCGAGCTCGCCCGAGAAGCTCACCCGCGCGAGGCGCGCCGGGACACCGGCGACGACCGCGTCGCGGACGCGGAGGAAGCCGAAGGCGTCCGCGCTCACATCCGTCTCCGGAGCCAGCTCCGCGACGACCTCGCGCGAGCGCGGGCCGACGACCGCGACCGTCGCCCAGTGCTCGGTCACCGAGGTCAGCCGCACCCGCAGATCGGGCCACTCGGTCTGCAGCCACTCCTCCAGCCAGGCGAGGACCGCGGCGGCGTTCCCGGTCGTCGTCGTGATGAGGTAGCGGTCCTCCGCCAGCCGCAGCGCGACGCCGTCGTCGAAGACCATCCCGTCGGCCGAGCACATGACGCCGTAGCGGCCGGCGCCGACCCGGACGGTGCTCATGACGTTGGTGTAGACGCGGTCCAGGAAGACGGCGGCATCCGGGCCCTGGACGTCGATCTTGCCCAGGGTCGAGGCGTCCATCGCGGCGACGTCCGTGCGGGCCGCGACGCACTCGCGCAGGACCGCGTCGTCCTCGCTCTCGCCGGGGCGCGGGAAGCAGAACGGCCGCTTCCACTGGCCGACGTCCTCGAAGACGGCGCCGTGCGCGACGTGCCACGCGTGCATCGGGGTCGTGCGGACGGGGTCGTGCAGCGCGCCGCGGTCGCGCCCGGCGTACTGCGCGAAGGAGACGGGGACGTAGGGCGGCCGCGACGTCGTCGGGCCGAGGTCGCCGACCGGCACGTCGAGCAGCCCGGCGAGGACGCCGAGCGCGAGGACGTTGCCCGCCTTGCCCTGGTCGGCGGCGGTGCCGATCGTCGTGTGGCGCTTGACGTGCTCGGGCGAGCGCATGCCGGCGCCGACGGCGCGGCGCATGTCGGCGATCGTCGCGTCGCGCTGCAGGTCGACGTAGTGGCGGTCCCACGCGCCGTCGGGCGACGGGAGGACGAACACGGGCTCGGCGCCGTCGTCGACGCCCGCGGCCGCCCCGGCGACCCGCATGCCCGGTCGTGACCCGGACGGCCGGTGGCACGCCATCCGCTCGTCCCAGGCGACGGCGCCCTGAGCCTGGGTCCACAGCTGCAGCGCGGGGCTCCAACCCCCGGAGACGGCGAGCAGGTCGCACGGGATGCGCCGGCCGTCGACCACCACCTCCTCGACGCGTCCGTCGCCCAGCGCCTCGAACGTCGCGATCCCGGCGCGCGCGTCGAGGACCTCCGCGCCCAGCAGCTCGCCCACGGCGGCGCCCGAGTCCGTCGCCGTCAGGACGACCGGGCGCTCGCCCGCGGCCACGCCGTAGCGCTCGCGGTACGTGCGCACGGCGCCGGCGAGCATCACGCCGGGGAGGTCGTTGCCGGCGAAGGCGATGAGGCGCTCGTGCGCACCGGTCGCGACGACGACCTCCCGCGCACGCACGTGCCACAGCCGCGTGCCCCGCTCGTCGAGCACGACGAGGCCGTGGTCGTGGTTGCCGACCGCCGTCGTCCAGGGCAGCACCCGCAGCTCGTCGAACGGCTCGATGTCCGGCGCGTCGCCCGCGCAGGCCAGGATCACGCGGGCGCCGGTCCGCGCCGCGGCCTCGGCGGCCGCGCGCCCGGCGGGGCCGCCCCCGGCGACGAGCACGTCGCAGTGGGCGTGCATCCGGTCGTGGCGGCGTGGGTCTCGCGCGCCGTCGAGCGCCCCGCGCATCGCCAGCGAGGACGCGACGAGCCCCTCACGCAGCCTGACACGGGTCGCCTGCACCATCGGCTCGCCGTCGGCGCGGACGAGCGCGCTGGGCTCCTCGGCGCCGGCGGCCACGATCCCGCGCGGGCGGCCGTGGTGGATCGACCGCGCGACGACGTCCACGCCCGCGGCGAGCAGCGCGGAGGCGAGGGTGTCGCCGGCGAAGCCCGTCAGGGGGACGCCGTCGAACGTGAAGCGCAGCGGCCGCGAGCGGTCGATCGCGGTCCCGCCCTCGGGGAGGCGCCGCCCGCTCACGAGACGTCCTGGGTGACGGTGTCGCGGACGACGTCGAACCAGCGCCGGCATCCGCTGGAGTGGCACCAGCGCTCGGCGAGCGGACCCCGGTGGTTCGCGCGCACGAAGAGGTACTCCGCCCACTCCGGGTCGCTCAGCGCGTCCGGGTCGGCCGGGTAGGCGATCCCCGCCTCGCCGCCGTAGGTGAACTCCGTCTCGTCGCGTGGACCGCAGTGGGGGCAGGTGATGAGGAGCATCAGTGCGCGACCCCCGCGGCGCCGTGCTCGTCGATGAGGGCGCCGCTGCGGAAGCGCTCCAGGGAGAACGGCACGTTGAGCGGATGGGGCGCACCCGTCGCGATCGTGTGCGCGTAGACCCAGCCCGCGCCGGGTGTCGCCTTGAAGCCGCCCGTCCCCCAGCCGCAGTTGACCCACAGGCCGTCCACCGGTGTGGCGCCCACGATCGGCGAGGCGTCGGGCGTCGTGTCGACGATCCCCGCCCAGGTCCGCAGCACCCGCGCGCGTTCGAAGATCGGGAACAGCTCGAGCGCCGCGGCGAGCTGGTGCTCGACGACGTGCACCCCGCCGCGCTGGCCGTAGGACACGTGCGCGTCGACCCCGGCCCCCATCACGAGCTCGCCCTTGTGCGCCTGGCTGACGTAGACGTGGACCGCGTTGGACATGACGACGCACGGCAGGACCGGCTCGAGCAGCTCGGACACGAGCGCCTGCAGCGGATGGCTCTGGATCGGCAGCCGCAGCCCGGCCATCGACGCGAGCACGGACGAGTGCCCGGCGGCCGCGAGCGCCACCTCGCCCGCGGCGATCGGCCCGAGCGTGGTCTCGACGCCGGCGACGCGCCCGTCGCGGACGGTGATCCCCGTGACCTCGCAGCCCTGGATCACGTCGACGCCCAGCCGGTCGGCACCGCGCGCGAAGGCCCACGCGACGTGGTCGTGCTTCGCGATGCCGCCGCGCGGCTGGTACGTCGCGCCGAGCACGGGATAGCGGACGTGGCCGCCGGTCTCGACGACGGGGCAGATCTCCTTGACGCCGTCGGCGTCGACCCACTCCGCGTCGATGCCGCTGAGGCGGTTGGCGTACACGCGGCGGCGGCTCTCGCGCACGTCGCCGAGGCTGTGCGCGAGGTTCAGGACGCCGCGCTGGCTGAGCAGGACGTCGTACTCGAGCTCCTCCTCGAGCCCCTCCCAGAGCTTCAGCGAGTGCTCGTAGATCGCCGCGCTCTCGTCCCAGAGGTAGTTCGAGCGGATGATCGTCGTGTTGCGGCCCATGTTGCCGCCGCCGAGCCACCCGCGCTCGAGCACCGCGACATCGGTGATGCCGTGCTTGGCGGCGAGGTAGTACGCGGTCGCGAGCCCGTGGCCGCCGCCGCCGACGATCACCACGTCGTACCGACGCCGCGGCTCGGGGTTGCGCCAGAGGAACGCGGGATGCTCGGGCAGCATCACCGCTGATATACCAGTTCCAGCGCCTCCGCGACCAGTGCTCGCCCGGCGGGACTCGCCGGTCCGCCCGCCCGCCAGGCCAACGCGAGCGCCCCGCGCAGCTCGGGCCGCGTGATCGGGATCGCGTGCAGCTCGTCCGCCCGCGCGGCGGCCAGCGAGGCGGGGACGATCGCGACCCCCAGGCCGCGTGCCGCGAGCCGCGCCAGCACCGTCGGGTCGCCCGCCTCGAGCGCGATGCGCGGACGGAAGCCGGCCGCCGCACAGGCATCGTCGAGCAGCACCCGCAGGCCGGTGCCGCGCGGCAGGCTGATGAGCGGGAGGTCGCGCAGCTCGCGCACGGGGAGCGACCTGCGCCCGGCGAGGGGGTCGCCGCGGCCGACCGCTGCCACGAGCACGTCGTCGCGGACGACGTGCGTCTCGAGCCCGTCGACGGGCGCGGCAGGGAGGGAGACGAGGCCGAGGTCGAGCGACCCGTCGCGCAGCCCGGCGACCAGGTCGTCGGTGTTCGCCTCGGTCAAGGTGATCTCGACGCCCGGGTGGCGCTCGCGGAAGTCGCCGAGCAGCGCCGGGACGTCGGGGACGTCGTAGGAGGTCACCACCCCCATCGCGACGTGGCCGCGCACGAGGCCCGCCAGGTCGTCGACGGTGGACCGGATCGCCGCGACCGCTGCGATCGCAGCCCGCGCGTGCGGCAGGACCGCCTCCCCCGCCGCCGTCGGCCGCACGCCGCCGGCACGGTCGAGCAGCTGCTCACCGAGCTCGCGCTCGAGGCGGCGGATCTGCGCGCTCACGCCCGGCTGCGCGACGTGCAGCCGCTCCGCGGCGCGCGTGAAGCTCGCGTCGTCGGCCACCGCGACGAGGTACTCGAGCTGACGCAGCTCCATAACGGATCATTCTACGTTGCAGCACGGACATGTCTGTGAGTTCTGAGTCCGCCACGGGCACCCTGAGGTCATGACCAACCGTGAGAAGGCACAGACCCCCGAGGACATCACGCGGCTCTTCGTCGACCGCGCCAACGCCGGCGACGTCGAGGGCCTCGCCGAGCTCTACGAGCCCGACGCCGTCATGGCGTTCCCGCCCGGCCAGGAGACCGTCGGCCGCGACGCGATCAGGGCCGTCATGCAGGGGATGATCGAGCACGGCCCGACCGAGTTCCCGCACGAGGAGCTCCTCCCCACCCTGCGCATCGGCGACATCGCCCTGACGGCGACGAAGCCGGAGGACGGCAGCGGCGGCCGGGCGCAGGTCGTGCGGCGCCAGTCGGACGGCACCTGGCTGCGCATCCTGGACCGCCCCGAGGCGGGGGCGGCTAGCTGCTAGCCCTCGATGGCCTCGAGCACCTGGCGCTCGAACGCGACCACGTGCTCGCGCATGACCGCCTCGGCGCGCGCGCCGTCCCCGGACAGCAGCGCGTCGAGGAGCGCACCGTGCTCGTGCACCGCGCCCGGCAGCGACGGGACGCGGTCGAGCACGAGGTGCCACACGCGCAGCGACAGCGCCCAGTAGCCCTCGAGCGTCGCCTCGAGGTAGGGGTTGCCGGACGCGCGCCACGCGAGACGGTGGATGCGCTCGTCGAGGCGCATGAGCGCCTCGGCGTCCTCCCCCTCCGCCTCCTCCAGCTCGGTCGCGAGCAGGGCGGCCTCCTCGCGCAGCTCGTCCGGCATCCGCTCGGCCGCGAGTCGTGCGGCGTGCGGCTCGAGCTCGGCGCGCACCTCGGCGAAGCTCGCGATGTCCTCGGCGTGCACGTCGGTGACCATCGTGCCGCGGCGCGGGCGGACCTCGACGAGGTGCTCCAGCGCGAGCCGCTTGACGGCTTCACGCAGCGGCGTGCGCCCGATGCCCATCTCGCGCATGAGCTCGTCCTCGCGCAGCGTCGAGCCGGGCGGCAGCCGCAGGTCGACGATCCGGTCGCGCAGGCCGAAGTACGCGCGGTCGGCGAGCTGCTCGGCAGGCGTGCTCGGTGGCGTTTGACCGGCCGTCATCGCGCTGATATATCAAGCCCCATGGGTGGGGAGAGCGACCACGCACCTCCGCTGCCGGGCACGGCACGCGTGGTGATCGTGGGGGGCGGCATCGCGGGCGCCAGTCTGGCACACCACCTCGCGCGTCTGGGTTGGTCCGACGTCGTCCTCGTCGACCAGGGGCCGCTGTGGGAGACGGGCGGCTCGACGTCGCACGCCCCGGGTCTCATGTTCCAGATCAACCCGTCCCACACGATGACCCGGTTCGCCCGGCGATCGGTCGCGCTCTACTCCAGCGTCGGCTGCTTCCACGCCGTCGGCGGCATCGAGGTCGCGGCGACGCCCGAGCGCTGGGAGGAGCTCGACCGGCGCTACGGGCGGGGACTGTCCTTCGGCCTGCAGCCCAGTCTCCTGTCGCCTGCCGAGGTCGCCGAGAAGCTGCCGCTCGTCGATCCGGAGCGCATCCTCGGCGGCCTGTTCGTCCCCGACGACGGGATCGGCAAGGCCCTGCAGGCGGCCGAGGCGCTGGGACGCGGCGCGATCGCCACCGGCGCACTGCAGGCGTTCGGCGACTGCGAGGTCACCGGGCTGGACACCGGCGGCGGCCGGGTCCGCGCCGTCCACACCAGCCGGGGCACGATCCGCGCCGACCACGTCGTCCTCGCCGCCGGCATCTGGGGGCCGCGCGTCATGCGCCTGGCCGGCAGGCGCCTCCCGCTGCATCCGGTCGAGCACATCTACGCCCTGACCGAGCCGCTGCCCGAGCTGCGCGGCGCGCAGGGCGAGGTCAGCGATCCGATCCTGCGCCACCAGGACCGCTCGATGTACCTGCGGCAGGTCGGCGAGACCTACGGCATCGGCTCCTACCTGCACCCGCCGCTCCTGTGCGCCGCCGAGGACATCGCACCGTCCGGCCCTGGCGCGCATCCGTCGGAGCGCGCCTTCACCCCCGAGCACTTCGCGGCCGCGCGCGAGGAGGCCGGCCGCCTGCTGCCGGCGCTGCGCGACGTCCCGCTGGCGCGCGCCTTCAACGGGCTCATGTCCTTCACCCCCGACGGCATGCCGCTCATCGGCGAGCTCAGCGCGACGCGCGGGCTGTGGCTGTGCGAGGCGATCTGGGTGACGCACGGTGGCGGCGCGGGCGAGGCGCTCGCCGACCTCATGGTCCACGGCGAGGCGGGCATCGACCTGCACGAGTGCGACCCGGAGCGCTTCGACGACCACGGGCTGTCCCCCGCGTTCGCCCGCGCTCGCGGGGCGCAGCAGTACCGCGAGGTCTACGACGTCATCCACCCGCGCGAGCCGGTGCGCGTCGCGCGACCGCTGCGCGTCAGCCCGTTCCACGCGCGCCAGGTCGCGCTCGGCGCAGAGATGTTCGAGAGCGCCGGCTGGGAGCGCCCGCAGTGGTACCCGGCGGCGGAGATCCCCGCCGCGCCGGAGCGCAGCGCGTGGAGCGCGCGGTTCTGGGCGCCGCGCGGCGCTCGCCGAGCACCGGGCCACCCGCGAGCGCGCCGGGCTGTTCGACCTCTCCCCCTTCACGAAGATCACGGTGCGCGGCCCCGGGGCGCTCGCGTACCTGCAGCACCTCGCCGCCAACGACGTCGACCGGCCGCCCGGGACGATCGTCTACACCGCGATGCTCACGCCGGGCGGGCAGATCATGTGCGACCTCACCGTCACGCGCGTCGCCGAGGAGGAGTTCTTCGTCGTCACCGGCGGAGCCGTCGGCAAGCACGACCTCGGCTGGATGCGCCGCCACCTGCCGCCGGACGGCTCGGTCGCGCTGACCGACGAGACGTCGCGCCTGTGCTGCCTCGGGCTGTGGGGCCCGCGCGCGCGGGACGTCCTCGGCGCGATCGCCGAGGACGACATCTCCGACGACGCCTTCCCGTACCTGGCGATGCGCGAGCTGCACGCCGGGCTCGTCCCCGTGCGCGCGCTGCGCATCTCCTACGTCGGCGAGCTGGGCTGGGAGATCTACGCGCCGCCGGAGTTCGGCCTCGCGCTGTGGGACGCGCTGACCGAGGCGGGCGCGCCGCACGGGCTCGCGCACTGCGGCGGCGCGGCCTACGACTCCCTGCGCCTGGAGAAGGGCTACCGGCTGTGGGGGGCCGACATCGACGAGGAGCACGACCCCTGGGAGGCGGGCCTGGGCTTCGCCGTGAAGCTCGGCAAGGGCGACTTCCTCGGTCGCGAGGCCGCCGCCCGCGCGAAGGACGCGGTGGCGCGACGGCTCTGCTGCGTGACGATGGCCGACCCTGCGGTCGTGCTCGTGGGCTCGGAGCCGTTCCTCGACCCCGCCGGGCAGCCGCTCGGCTTCGTCACGAGCGCCGGCTACGGCGCGACGGTCGGCGAGAGCATCGCCCTCGGCTACCTGCCGGTCTCGCACGCCGAGCCGGGGACGCGCGTCGGCGTCCGGTGCGACGGCGCCGTGCACGAGGCGGTGGTGGTCGCCGAGCCGCTCTACGATCCGGCCATGGATCGCCTCCGGGACGTCGCGCCCGCCACGCCGGCGTAGAGCCCATCCTCCTCGCCCAGATCACCGACCTGCACCTGCAGGCCGGCCCGGACGACCTCGGCGCCGCCCGCGCGCTCGAGACGGCGGTCGCGACGCTCGTCGCGCTCGACCCGCAGCCCGACGCCGTCCTCGTCACCGGCGATCTCACCGAGGACGGCGACCCGCGCTCGTACGCGCGCGTGCGCGAGCTCCTCGCGCCGCTCACCGTCCCGGTCCACCCGATCCCGGGCAACCACGACGACCGCGACGCGCTGCGCGAGGCGTTCGCCGATCACCCGGGCGTCGCCGCGACCGACGGGTTCCTGCAGTACGCGGTCGACTGCGACGGCGTGCGCGTCCTCATGTGCGACACGCTCGTCCCCGGCAGCCCCGCCGGGAGCTTCGGCGAGGAGCGGCGCGCATGGCTCGCGGGCGCGCTCGACGGGACCCCCACGATCATCGCGATGCACCACCCGCCGATCCCCACCGGCATCGCGGAGTTCGACACGATCGGCCTGCCCGCGGCCGACGTCGCCGCGCTCGGGGAGCTGCTCGACGGGCGCGACGACGTGCTCCGCGTCGCCGCCGGCCACATCCATCGGGTCATCACCGCGACCGTGGGCGGCGTGACGGTCACGGTCGCGCCGAGCGCGTGGCGCCAGGCCGTGCTCGACCTCGGCCCCGAGGGCCGGGCGGTCGTCGCCGACGCCGAGCCCCCGGGCTACGCGCTGCACCTGCTGACGGACGGCGGCGTGCTCGTCACGCACGCCGCGATCATCTAGGCCGTCGCGGTCTTGACCTGCTGCTTGGGCGTGTCCTTGTCCGGATCGACGAACGGCTTCGGGACGACGATCGCGTCCACGCGCCCGCTCGGCGCGTCGACCGCGAACTCGGTCCCGAGCCCGGACAGCTCGATCGGGACCATCGCGAACCCGATGTTCTTCTCCAGCCGCGGCGAGTGGCACGCCGACGTGACCTTGCCGACCTGCGTGCCGCCGTGGTGGACGGGGAGCAGGTCGATCATCGACCCGTCGTTGTAGGAGCCGAGGCTCGGGCCGCCGATCTCGACCCCGACGAGCATCCGCTTCGGACCCTCCGCCTTGATCGTCGCGAGCGCGTCCTTGCCGATGAAGTCCGACGCCTGCTCGAGGTCGACCATCCACGGATAGCCCATGCCGACCTCGTACGGGTTCGTGTCGTACCACATGTCACAACCCAGGGCGAGGATGCCGCCCTCGATGCGGCGGATGTGGCACGGCCCGATGACCTCCAGCCCGTGGGGCTTGCCCGCCTCGAGCACCGCGGCCCACAGCTTGTCCCCGTCGCGGTAGGCGTCGTAGAGGTAGATCTCGTAGCCGAGCTCGGCGGTGTAGCCCGTGCGCGACACGAGCATGCGCATGCCGTCGAGCTCGTACGGGCGCATGTAGTAGTAGGGGATGTCCAGGATCGAGTCGCCGAAGAGGTCGACCAGGACGTCCTTGGACTTCGGCCCCTGCACCTGCACCGGCCCCACGTCGAGCTCCTTCACCTCGACGTCGTAGCCGCCGTTGACCGCGACGCCGCGCGCCCACAGCTCCACGTCGCTGTCGGCGAGCGAGAGCCAGAAGCGGTTCTCCTCCACGCGCAGGAGCACCGGGTCGTTGATGATCCCGCCGTCGGGCAGGCAGAGGAACACGTACTTGCACTGCTCGACCGCGCACTTGTTGAGGTCGCGCGCGACGAGCTGCTGGGTGAACGCGAAGGCGTCCGGCCCGCTGATCTCGATCTGCTTCTCCACCCCGACGTCCCAGAGGGTCACGCCCTCCAGCAGGTGGTAGTACTCGGCCACCGGGTCGCCGTAGTGGCGCGGGTGGTAGGTGTGGTTGTAGAAGCTGTACAGCGCCACGCCGTGCTGGCGGGACGAGTAGAAGTACGGCGACTTGCGGACACGGGAGTACTGGAGGACCCCCGGATGCTCGTTGACGGCCACGGCACTCTCTCCCTTCAGTTGCGGGCGGGCGTGGGGCGGAAGCCGAGCAGCGCCGAGACCTCGCGGCCGGTCGCGGCACAGCGCTCGCCGGCATCGGCGAGCGCGTCGGGTCCCAGGCGGTAGGCGGGCGCTGCGAGCGAGACGGCGGCGACGACGTCTCCCCGCGCGTCGAAGACGGGTGCGGCCACGGCGACGAGGCCGAGCTCGAGCTCCTCGACGGCGGCGGCCCAGCCGCGCTCGCGGATCTCGTCGAGCTCCTCGCGCAGCCGTGTGCGGTCGGTGATCGTCAGCGGCGTGCGGGCGGGCAGGTCGGCGGGCTCGTCGCCGCCCCAGGCCAGCAGGGCCTTGCCGTTGGCGGTGCAGTGCAGCGGCAGCGCGCGGCCGCTCCAGTCGCCGAGCCCGATGAGGTGGCTGCTCTGGACCTGGTGGACGTTGAGGGCCGTGTCGCCCTGGCGGACGGCGAGGTTGACCGTCTCCCCCGTGTCCTCCGCGAGGCGCGCGAGCGGCTCCTCGGCCAGCTCGGACAGGTCGAGGCCGCGCGACGCGAGGATGCCGAGGCGCGCGAGCTCCGGTCCTGGCGAGAACAGCTCGCCGTCGCGGCGGACGAGACCCCGGCCGTGGAGCGTCGCCAGCAGCCGTGACACGGTGCTCTTGTGCATCCCGAGCGTCGCGGCGAGCTCGGTGACGCGGAGGGTCGGGCGGTCCTCGTCGAACGAGGCGAGGATGGCGAGGGCGCGGTCTGCCGACTGCACGTTGCCCATCTTGCAACGTCTCCGCACCGATTGCAACACCGTCGGGCGAGGTATCGTCGCGCGGCAGTGGCAGCGGAGCACGACACGACCACGGTCCTCGTCGACGGCGCCCGCACGCCGATCGGGCGCTACGGGCGCGCACTGGCGGAGGTCGACCCCATCGACCTCGGCGCGCACGCCGTGCGGGAGACGCTCGAGCGCTGCCCCGGCCTGGTGCCCGACCACATCCTCCTCGGCAACGTCCTGCAGGCCGCGAACGGCCAGAACCCCGCGCGCCAGGCGGCGATCCGCGGCGGCGTCGCGCGGGCGACGCCGGGCACGACGATCAACGACGTCTGCCTCGCGAGCATGACGTCGGTCGCGCTCGCGGCCGGCATGGTCCGCGAGGGCGAGGCCGATTGCGTGCTCGTCGGCGGCTTCGACTCCATGAGCCGCGCCCCGCACGCGGTGCAGCGCTCCGCGGACGACCCGATCCTCGACCTCATGGTCCACGACGGTCTGTACTGCTCGATCGGCGGCGTCGGGATGGGCGAGCTGTCCGACGCCGAGAACGTGCGCCTGGAGGTCACGCGCGCCGCGCAGGACATGCTCGCGCTGCGCTCCCACGAGCGCGCGGCGGCCGCGACCGCGGAGGGCCGGCTGGCCGACGAGATCGTGCCGCTGCCCGAGCTCGCCCAGGACGAGGGGATCCGCACCGACACGTCGCTCGAGCGCCTCGCGGCGCTGCAGCCCGCCTTCGGCGACGACGGGACGATCACCGCCGGCAACGCCTCGCAGGTCTCCGACGGCGGCGCGGCCGGCATCGTCACGACGCTCGGCCGCGCACGGGCGGCGGGCCTCGAGCCGCTCGCGGAAGTGGTCGGCCGCGCGATCATCGCGGGCCCCGACTCCAGCCTGCACCTGCGTCCCGCCGAGGCGTCGGAGAAGCTCCTCGCGCGCCACGGCCTGACCCCGGCCGACATCGACCTCTGGGAGATCAACGAGGCCTTCGCGGGCGTCGTGGTCGCCTCCGTCGCCGCCCTGGGCATCGATCCCGAGCGGGTCAACGTCAACGGCGGTGCCGTCGCCATCGGCCACCCCCTCGCGGGCTCCGGGATGCGCCTCGTGCTCACCCTCGCGTACGAGATGCGGCGCCGCGGCGCCGAACTGGGCGTCGCCACGCTCTGCGGCGGCGGCGGTCAGGGTGAGGCCCTGCTTCTTCGCAGGTAGCCTGTCTCCCCGTCGGAAACGTCGACGGGAGGAGACGCCATGACGAGCAGCATCCCTGTGCCCGAGCCCGAGCTCACGCAGGAAGCGATCATCCAGCGCGCGCGCGACATGGTGCCGACGCTGCGCGCCCGCCAGGAGGAGACCGAGGAGCTCGGCCGCCTGCCCGACGTCACGAGCCGGGAGCTCGTGGATGCGGGCTTCTACCGCATCCTCCAGCCGCGCCGGTTCGGGGGCTACGAGTTCGACCTTCCGACGTTCTCACGCGTCGCGATCCAGCTCGCCCGCGGCTGCCCGTCCACCGGCTGGGCCTTCACGCTCACCGCCGGGCACGCCCACCTGCTCGCGTCGTACTTCTCCGAGGAGGCGCAGGTCGAGATCGCGGGTGCGGACGGCGACATCCGCGTCCCCGGCCGCTTCCGCCCGGGCACCGCGGTGGAGGTCGACGGGGGCTACCGCTGCACGGGGACCTTCGACTACGTCTCCGGCTGCGACTCCGCCACGTACCTGACCTTCGGCTTCGCGCTCGACGACGACCTCACAGCGGGCGAGCTGGCGACGGACGTCATCGCGCTCATCCCGTTCGACGAGGTCGAGATCATCCACAACTGGGACGTGCTCGGGCTCCGCGGCACGGGGTCCAACCGGGTGATCGTGGACGACGTCTTCGTGCCGTCGCACATGACGATCCACTCGTTCTTCGATCTGCAGGCCCCGCCCTTCCCCGGCCGCACCGTCCACGACAACCCGATCTACCGGCGCGGCAGCCTCGCGGGCCTCGTGTTCGCGGAGACCTGCTCCGTCGCGATCGGGACCGCACGCGGCGTCCTGGATCTCTTCGAGGAGAGCATCCGGACGCGCAGGACGACGGTGCTCCCGCTGACGCCGATGACCGAGCACGCGCAGTACCCCCGGTTCTACGGCGAGGCGCTGCAGGGCATCGAGGTCGCCGAGGCGGCGCTCCTGCAGACGAACGCCGACTACATGGCGGAGGCCCGGCGCGCCGACGAGGAGGACCGCGACTTCGACCCGGACCTCGACCGCCGGCTCCAGCTGCGGATGCAGCTCTGCGCGAAGATGGCCTACGACGCGGTGCTGCTCATGATGCGCGTGAACGGCTCGGCCGGGATGCGCACCGGGGCGATGTGGCAGCGCTACCTGCGGGACATGAACATCCTCATGACGCACAACACGGTGCAGCCGGAGCTCGTCTCCGACTTCTACGGCCGGCTGCACTTCGGGCTCATGCCCCATGGCGCCGAGGCGCTCGTGCCGCAGGCCCGGTGATCCCGAGGGCTATCCTTGTCCTGACAAGCACAATGGCCACGGAGCCCGACACCCGAGCAGAGGCATGCGCGTACGTCGTAGGTGACGACGGGCTCTCGCGCTGGTCGGACTCCCACGCCGACGCGTGGATCGGCCTGCTGGAGACGCACCGCAGGCTCACCCGGGCGCTCGACGCAGAGCTGGAGGCCGCCTACGGCCTCAGCCTGAGCGCCCTGGAGATCCTCGGGCGTCTCGCCGCCTCGCCGGAGCGCCGGCTGCGGCTCTCGGTCATCGCGGAGGAGACCGGGCTGAGCCTCAGCCGGGTCTCGCGCATCGTCGACGTCCTCGAGCGCCGCGAGCTGGTGACCCGCAAGCCCTGCCCGTCCGACGCACGCGCCGTCAACGCCCATCTGACCACCGCCGGGCTCGACCTCGCCCGCGAGGCGCAGGCGGCGCACCACGCGGCGGTGCAGGAGCGGTTCTTCGACCACCTGGGCCCGGAGGAGATCGCCGTCCTCTCCGAGGTCTTCTCGCGGTTCGCGCCGCGCGCGGCCGCCGCGTGCGACGCGAACGCCCGCGACCCGGCCTGAACCGACCCCGCCGGGCGGGATAGCCTGCGCGGGTGAACGTACTGGCCGACGTCGAGCTGACCTTCGGCGGGGACAACTTCCTCGACCCCGCGGCGCAGCGCTCCGGCCTCGTCCTGCTCGGCTCGCTGCTGCTGTCGTTCCTCCTGATCCGCACGAGCACGCGGCTCATGCGCAGCCCGAGGGTGCCGTGGTGGCCGGGGAGCATCAAGACGGGCGGCGTGCACGTCCATCACCTCGTGCCGGGGATCGTGCTCATGCTGCTGTGCGGGTTCCTGCTCGCGCTCCAGCCCGACAGCCCCTGGGTCGAGCTCGTCGCAGCCGGCTTCGGCATCGGCGCGGGCCTCACGCTCGACGAGTACGCGCTCTGGCTGCACCTCGACGACGTCTACTGGGCCGAGGAGGGCCGCCAGTCCGTGGACGCGGTCGTCATCGCCGCGACCGTCGGGGGCCTGCTGCTCCTGGGCTTCGTGCCGTTCTCGACCGACTCGGGCGTCGTCACCATCGTCGCGAGCACGATCGCCGCGTTCGTGATCGCGGTCGTCAACGCGGCGAAGGGCAAGTACGTGTTCGCCGTCGTCAGCATGCTCGTCCCGGTCATCGGCTTCGTCACCGCCCTGCGCCTCGCCAAGCCCGAGTCGGCGTGGGGCCGCCGGCGCTACGAGCCGGGCAGCCGCAAGCACGCCCGGGCGGCGAAGCGGTACGCACGCCACACCGCCCGGTACCGGCGCTTTCAGGACAGCGTCGCCGGCGCACCGACCGACGCGTAGACCGCCTGCTCGAACCCGACCAGCAGCTCGACGACCCCGGCGTCGAAGAACGGCAGGACCTGGGTCATGAGCACCGCGCCGACGCCCGCGGCGCGGTCGACCCAGAAGTACGAGTTGAAGAGACCCGCCCAGTCGCCGGTGCCGGCGTGGCGCATCCCGTCCAGGTCGACCGACGTGATGTGGAAGCCGAGGCCCCACGTCTGGGGGAACGGCAGCGCGTCGAACGCGTTGACGAGCTCGGGCTCGGTGGTGATCGTCCGGTCGGGCAGCGGCACGCCCGCGAGCTGGTCGGAGAACGCGAGGTCCACGGTCTCCGGGCGCAGGACCGGCGCGCCGCCGGACAGCAGCATCGAGATGAAGCGGCCGAAGTCGCGCGCGGTGCCGTAGCTGCCGTGGCCGGCAGCGTAGAACTCGGGGTGCTGCGGGATGTCGTGCGGCGAGGGCGCGAGGCTGCCGTCGGCCTGGCGCTGGTGCACGCCCATGAGCCGCCCCTTCTGCTCCTCGCTCGGGGCGAACGACGTGTCCGACATGCCCAGCGGCTGCCAGATGCGCTCGACCAGGACCGCGTCCAGGCCCTTGCCGGTGACCTTCTCGACGACCTGCCCGAGCCAGTCGGTGCTGATCCCGTAGTTCCAGGTGGTGCCCGGGTCGAAGAGCAGCGGCGTGTGCAGCGACGCCCGGAGCCCCGAGAACGGGTTCGGCGCACCGGTGACCTCGTGGTAGCGCTTGAGGTCCTCGCTGCCGAACCAGTAGCCGTGGCCCGACGTGTGGTTGAGCAGCTGGCGGATCGTCGCCTGCGTCGCGGGCGGGCGCAGCCGCGGCGTGTCGCCGTCGAAGCCCTCGAGCACCTGCGAGCTCGGCGAACTCCGGGAGCACGCTCGCGACCGGGGCGTCGAGCTCCAGCCGGCCCTCCTCGACGAGCGCCAGCGCCGCAACGCTGGCCATCGCCTTCGTCATCGATGCGAAGCGGAACATCGTGTCGGGCGTCGCGTCGCCCGCGGCGCCTTCGTACAGCAGCCCGTCCGGCCCCACCACGACCGCGACGACGCCGGGGACGGCCCCGGCCTCCGCGCTCCGTGCCAGTACCCCGTCGATCCCTCCGAAGCGGCTCATCGCGCGAGCCTACGCCTCGGCGAGCAGCGCCTCCAGATCGAACTCGTCGTCGAGCGCGCCGGCGACGTGGCCGTCGGCGTCGCGGGGCCACTCGTCGACCGGGCGGTCCCACGCGAGCTCGAGGTCGTTGCCGTCGGGATCGGTGATGTAGATCGCCAGGTGGGTGCCGTGGTCGGCGATCTGGCGGAACGGCCAGTCGACGGCCTTCAGGCGCCGCGCGACGTCCGCGAGCCCCGCCTTCGTCGGGTAGTTCAGCGCGACGTGGTGCAGTCCCGCGACGCCGTCGGGCTGGGGGCCGCCGCCGGCGGACTTCCAGGTGTTGAAGCCGAGGTGGTGGTGGTAGCCGCCGGCCGACAGGAACAGGATGTCGCCCGTCGTCCCCCAGCCGGGCACGTCACGCGCCTCGGAGACCACGTCGAAGCCGAGGACGCCGACGTAGAAGTCGCGGATCCGGTCGATGTCCGTCGCGCGGAGGTGCACGTGCCCGACCCGCACGCCGGGATCGATCGGGTCCGGTGCGGTTGCGATCGGCACGATGCTGCCCTGCGGTCCGCTCATCCCTGCTCCTCCTTCGGTGACGACGACGGCGATCCCGGAAGGATCGCGCGCGAGCAGGCCCTCCGGGTGCGGCTCGGTCGGTGCCCCGACGGCCCGCAGGCGTTCGGCGACGGCCGCGAGGGTCGCGGCGTCGGGGACCACGAGCGTCCAGTGCCCGAACCCGACGGTGCCGTCGGGCTGTGCCGGGATGTCGCGACCGCGCCAGACGTTGAAGCCGACGTGGTGGTGGTAGCCGCCGGCGGACACGAAGACCGCGGTGCCGAGGTCGGCCATGACGTCGAAGCCGAGGCCGTCGCGGTAGAAGCGCGTCGCGGCCTCGGTGTCGCCCACGTGCAGGTGCACGTGCCCGACGGTCAGGCCGTCCGCCGCCCGCGCGACCGGGTCCTCGCCGGCGACGACGGCGAGGAGATCCTCGGCGTCGAGCGGCTGGATGCCGCCGGCGAGCTGCTCCTCGTAGCTCGGCCAGACGGACCGGTCGCGGTCCCAGGCCAGCTCGAGGCCGTTGCCGTCGGGATCGGCGAGGTAGATCGCCTCGTGGGTGCCGTGGTCCGAGGCCCCCTGGATCGGGGTCCGCGTGACCGCGATCCGCACGGCGACCCGCGCGAGCTCCGCGCGGGTGCCGAACAGGAGGGCCACGTGGTACAGGCCGGCGTGGCGGGCGGCCGGGCGAGCGGACGGGTCCTCGTGGAGGACGAGCACGTCGCGCCCGCCGGTGCCGAGCGGCCGCCTCGCCGCCGTCGCGGCGGTGCACGCGAAGCCCGATCACGCCCTCGTAGAACGCGAGTGCGCGCTCCAGGCCGGTGACGGTCAGGTGGACCGCCCCGAGGCGCGTCGCGTCCGGCAGCCGCGCCTCGGCAGGGGTGGAGGTGAGGGTCTCGCGTGTCTCCATGGCTATGCCTGCTTGACCGCTGAGATGTCGAGGGCGAGCTTGACCTTGTCGGACACGAGCAGGTTGCCGCTGCCCAGCGCCTGGTTGAAGGTCATGCCGAAGTCGCCGCGGTTGAGCTGACCGGTGATCTCGAGGCCGACCCGCTCGTTGCCCCAGGGGTCGACGTCGACGCCCTGGACCTCCGCCTTCAGCTGCACCTCGCGGGTGACGCCGTGGATCGTGAGGTCGCCGGTGACGGTGAACTCGTCGTCGCCGTCGGCCTCGATGCGGGTCGACGTGAAGGTCAGCTCGGGGTGCTCCTCGGCGTGGAAGAAGTCCGGCGAGCGGAGGTGATCGTCGCGCCCCTGCTCGTTCGTGTCCACGGACGCGGTCGTCACGGAGCCGGCCGCCTTGATCTCGTCGCCGACCTCGAGGGTGCCGCTGAACTCGCCGAACACGCCGCGGACGGTAGCGATGCCCATGTGCTTGACGGAGAAGCCGACCTTCGAATGGGCCGGATCGACGGTCCAGGTGCCGGTGGGGACGATGGTGCTGGTGACGCTCATGTTCGGGCTCCTCGGGCGTTCGCCCAGTTGATTGCTAGAGCAAGCATATCAGACTGCTTGCGGCCGCAACCATCTGCCGAGTTGCCGTCCAACATCCGAGGCGACGTGAGACGGACGCAGCGACACGATGCCGTCGTCATGGTCCGCAGCCAGGATCTCCCGGCCCCGTTCGAGGTGCGACTGATGCCCGATCGCGATCGGCTCCTCGTCGCGCCGCGCGGCGAGCTCGACCTCGCGACGGCGGAGCAGATGCGCGTCGCGCTGCTCGAGCAGTTCGACAACGGGTTCGCACACGTCGTGGCCGACCTGCGTGACGTGACGTTCATCGACTCGACCGGCATCCGCGTGCTCTGGCAGGCGCACCAGCGCTCCGAGCAGGACGGCACGCGCCTCTCGCTCATCCCGGGCGACGGCAGCGTCGGCCGCGCGCTGCAGCTGACCGGGCTGCTCGAGCACATGGATCTGCTGGACCGGTGAGATGGCACACCATCGGAGTAGGCTCGTGCTCGTGTCCCCTGCGCGGATCCCGCTGCTGCGAGGCCGACGCCGACATCGGCCGGTACCTGACGGCGGACGAGCGCGCAGCCGCCGAGACACTGACCGTGCCGACGGTGACCCTCGAGACGGGACCGGTCGACATCCGCGAGCTGCTCGAGCGCAACGCGTGCTTCGGGGCGCTCGTCCTCAGCGGCATGCTCGTCGCGCACCTGCGCGTCGGCGAGCAGGCGGGGATGCGCATCCTCGGCCCGGGCGACGTCGTCTCGGGCGGTACCACCCCCGCGTCGATGCTCCTGGTCGACTCGGGCAACCGCGCGGTGTCGACGACGCAGCTCGCGATGCTCGGCAAGGACGTGCTCGTCGGAGCCCATCGCTGGCCCCGGCTCGTCGCCGGACTCCACGCCCGCACCGCCGACCAGATCGAGCGCGTCGCGGTGCAGCTCGCGATCTGCCAGCTCCCGCGCGTCGAGGACCGGCTCCTCGCCCTGTTCTGGCTGCTCGCCGAGCAGTGGGGCCGGGTCACCCCGGGCGGCACGGTGCTGCCGCTGGCCCTCACGCACGAGACGCTCGGCGCCCTGGTGGGAGCGCGCCGCCCGACCGTCACGCTCGCGCTCGGGGAGCTCTCCGATCGCGGCGCGGTGCTGCGACAGGGGCGGGCATGGCTCCTCGTCGAGCCGCTGTCGCGGCCGACGCACGGGGCCCAGGACCCGCATGCGCCGAGCTTCGTGACGGAGTCGCCCACGACCTGGGGTACCCGCGAGCTGCAGGACATCCAGCACGACGTGCACGACGAGATCTTCGCGACGGTCGCTCGCCTGCGCGAGCAGCACCTCGAGCGCTCGGAGGCGATCCGCTCGGGCCTCGAACGTGTCCGGGCGTCGCGCCTGCGCAGTCAGGAGATCCGGGAGGGCCTGCGCGCCGCACGCGACGTCACGCCGGAAGAGGCTCCATCATCAGGATGAGCCCCGTGACCACTCCGTCGTTCAGCGGCGAGAGGGTCATGCAGCTCACCTTGCAGCGGATCGCCTTGCCGCGGCGGTTCACGGCGTCCAGCGTCGTCTGCTGAGCGCCGTTCTCCCCCTTCAGGGCGGCGAGCAGCATCGGACGGAGCTGCTCGACGGGCAGGCCGATGTCGAGCCCGAGCAGGTGCTGGCCCTCGACGTCCTCCGAGCTCAGTCCCCACAGCTCGCGCGACTGGCCGTTCCACAGCTGCACGTGCAGCTGCCGGTCGAGCACGACGACCGACAGCCCGATCGTGGTGAGGATCGTCTCGAGGAACGCGTTGACGTCGTTGAGCTCGAAGGTCCGCTGACGGAGCTCGTCGTTCATCGTCTCGAGCTCCTCGTTCGTCGACTGGAGCTCCTCGTTCATCGTCTCGAGCTCCTCGTTGGTCGACTGGAGCTCCTCGTTGGTCGTCTCGAGCTCCTCGTTGGTCGACTGGAGCTCCTCGTTGGTCGTCTCGAGCTCCTCGACCGTCGACTGGAGCTCCTCGTGGGCCTGGGTGAGGTCGCGCCGCGACGCCGTGAGCTCCGACTCGAGCTGCACGACGTCGGTCGCGTCCTGGTAGTTCACCGCCGTCCCGAGCAGCTCGCCGTCGGAGACGACGGGCACCATCCGGACGTCGAGGATGCGCTCCTGCCCGGCCGGCGAGCGCCACTTCACCCCCTCCATCACGATCGGCTGGCGGTCCTCGGCGATCCGCTCGACGCGGGCGCGCAGCTCCACGGGGCGGTAGGAGAGATCCAGATCGTGGAAGTCGCGGCCGATGTCCTTGGCGCTGAGGCCGAGCATCCGGCGCGCGCGGTCGTTCGCCATGGCGAGCGTCCCGTCGCGGCCGATGACCACCTGCGCGCCGCTCGTGAGGTCGTACGCGCTCTCGCGCAGCGTGTCGGCTGTGCTCGTCGACGGCGGGCTCGCGAGATCGGTCGCCATGACGCGGACGCGGTCGCGCATCGTCGGGCGGACGACCTTGTGGAAGATCCGCCGCTTGATGTCCGTCGGGCGGAACAGGTCGGCGTGCGTGATGAGCATCTCCGACTTGCCCAGCACGAGCATGCCGTCGTCGTCGAGCGCGAAGTGGAACCGGCGCAGGATCCGCGACTGCGTCTCCGCGTTGAAGTACATGAGCGTGTTGCGGCAGACGAGCAGGTCGATCCGGGAGATCGGGGCGTCCTGCACGAGGTCGTTGCGGCCGAAGATCACCGCACGCCGCAGATCGCGGCGGAACGTGTAGCGCTGGTCGGAGCGCTCGAAGAAGCGCTCGAGCGCCTCGCGGGGCACGTCCTCGACGGCCCGTGCCGCGTACGTGCCGTGGCGCGCGGTGTCGAGCGCCTCCTCGTCGACGTCCGTCGCGTAGATCTTCACGCGGTCCAGGAACGCCGACTCGCCGAGCGCCTTGGCGAACACCATCGCGACCGTGTAGGCCTCCTCGCCCGACGCGCAGCCGGCGCTCCACACGCGGATCGGCGGCGTCCGGCGGCCGCGACGCGAGCAGCTTCGGGACCACATCGTCCGCCAGGTGATCCCAGGTCGCCGCGTCGCGGAAGAAGCCCGTGACGTTGATGAGGATCGTGTTGAAGAGGGCCTCGAACTCCTCGGGGTGGAGCTCCAGGTGGTCGACGTAGTCGTCGTAGCTCGCGAGCTCGAGCTCCCCCATGCGCTTCGCGACGCGACGCTCGATCGTGGAGCGCTTGTAGCCCGTGAAGTCGAAGCCGCGGGTGCGCTTCACGAAGTCGAGCAGGACGTCGAGCGTCATCTCGCTGCGCTCCGCGGTCATGCCGGATCACCCACTGCGCGCTGCGCCGCGGCGGCGGCGTCGCGCACGACGGTGCGCACCAGGTCGGCCTGGCGCTGGGCGTGCTCGGCCTGGTGGCCGAACATCGCCGACGAGCGAGGCCGTCCGTGCCGCTCGCTGTGCTCGGCGAGGCGCCGCATGAGCGCGGCCCGATCCTCCAGGCTGCGCAGCGCGGTCCACAGCGCCGCCTCGACGGCCCCGCCCTGCGCCTCGGCGAGGCTGTCGAACGAGTAGAGGTGCCCGACGTGGCAGCGCCACTGCAGGACGCCCTCCTCGCGGCGCTCGGACAGGACGCCGCCGCACTCCGGGCAGACGAGGGTGAGCTGCTGCTCGTCCGCAGGCGCGCCGACCGTCGGATCGCTGGCACGTACGTCGTCGGGAAGCGGCGTGCCGTTGACGAGCGCGGTGATCGCGTCCGCGACGAGCGCGGAGGGCGCGACGGCGTCGACGGCGACGTGGGCGATGGCGTTGGACGGCATCCCGGGGTAGAGCGCGTCCTCGGGGTCCTGCACGACCGCGGCGCCGCCGTGGGACTTGATGACGGCCAGGCCCGCCGAGCCGTCGTCCCGGGTCCCGGACAGCACGACCCCGACCACCCCGGCGCCGTGTGCCTGGGCCGCGGACCGGAAGAGCACGTCGATCGAGGGGCGGTGGTTGTTCTCCCGTGGGCCGACCGTCACGCGGGCGATCCCGTCCTCCACGACCAGGTGATGGTCGGGCGACGCGACGAGGATGTGGCCGGGGCGCAGCTCCTCCCCGTCCTCCGCCGGGCGGCACGGCAGATCGCCCGCCCTGCCGAGGATCCCGGCGAGCGCGCTCGTGCTCGTCGGCGCGATGTGCAGCACCACGCAGATCGCGGCCGGGAGGTCGCCGGGGAGCCTCGAGGCCACCGTCTTGAGCGCCTCGACGCCGCCCGCCGACGCACCGATCACGACAAGGTCTCGTGTCCTGGTCTGCCCGTCGGCGGCTGACTCGCCGGTCACGGCCTTCAGACTACGCCCACGCAGCGTCGAGGAGGCTGAGCTTTGCTTCCAGCGCGGGCGGAACAGGCCGTCGCTCGCGCGCGATCCACGCCGCGCCGCGCAGCGCGCCGACGACGCCGGCCGCGGTCTCGGGCCGCAACCCGCCCCGCCGGATGAGCCGCACGCTTGCACGCGCGGCTGCGGCAGGCGGCCGCACGGACCACACGGTCCAGAGGTCGTTGCGCAGGACGCGCGCGACGCGGCCGGCACGCGGTCCGGTTCCCGCGGGGTGGTGATGGGCGACGACGTGGGGGACATAGCGCAGCTGCCAGCCGGCGGCTGCGAGCGCCACCGCGAGACGCCCCTCCTCGCCGCCGAGGCCGTAACGGGGGTGGAAGCCGCCGGCAGCGAGGAACGCGTCACGCCGCACGACCGCCGCACAGGCGACGAATCCCAGCACCTCATCCCCCAGCGGGCTGCGCCCCATCGTCGCGCAGGCGGGATCGAGGCGTTCCTCGTCCCCCACCAGGACGCGCGCCGCGACGACGGCGAGGCGCCGCTGCGCGTCGAGCTCTGCCGCCGCGAGGGTCAGCGCACCCGGCGACCACCAGGAATCGTCGTCGAGGAACGCCACGTAGGGGGTCGCGAGCCGCTTCACGCCCACGTTGCGCGCCGCCGCGCCGCGAGCGCGCGGGAGCCGCACGACGTCGACCTGCGGGAACCGCTCGGCGATCGCGCGGGCCGTGTCGTCGCACGACGCGTCGTCCACGACGACGATCCTCGGCCGCTCGGGTAGCGCGATGACACGCGCGAGCGTGGCGAGCACACGGTCTCGGCGATCACGCGTGGCGATGACGACACCGACGCTCGACTCGGTCCTCATCAGGCCTCCCATACCCAGGCGCGCGACGACGGAGTCAGAGTGCTGACGGGGAAGCGCGTCGCCGCAAAACGGCCGTCATGAGACCAGCGCTTCCGGGAAGCGCTCCACCGCATGCGAGTCCTCGGCATCAACGCGGTGTTCCACGATCCGGCGGCGGCGCTCGTCGTCGACGGCGAGGTCCTGTCGGCCGCCGAGGAGGAGCGCTTCAGCCGCCGCAAGCACGGCAAGGAGCCGGTCCCGTTCTCCACCTGGGAGCTGCCGATCCAGGCGGCGCACTGGTGCCTGCGCGACGCCGGACTGACCCCGCGCGACCTCGACGCCGTCGCCTACTCCTACGACCCCGCACTCGCCCCCGACGTCGGCGCCGACATCACCGCCGACGAGTGGGAGGGGCTGCGGACGCTGTTCGCGCGCCGCGCCCCCCGCTTCCTCGCCACCGCGCTGCCGGGCCTGGACGCCGACCGCGTGCGGTTCGTCGCCCACCACGTGGCGCACGCCGCGTCGTGCGGCCCCGCCTCTCCGCACGCGACCTGCGCGGTGCTCGTCCTCGACGGTCGCGGCGAGCGCACCTCGCACCTGGCCGGGCGCTACCTGGAGGACGGTTCACTCGAGATCCTCGCCCGCCAGGAGCTGCCGCACTCGCTCGGGCTGCTGTACGAGGAGCTCACCGACCATCTCGGCTTCCGCCGCTCGTCCGACGAGTACAAGGTCATGGCGATGGCGTCGTACGGGGAGCCCGCCTTCCTCGACGATCTCCGACGCCTCGTCCACGCACGCGGCGACGGCGGATTCGCCACCGAGCCGGTCGACTGGGAGCGTCTCGCCCCGCGGCTCGCCGCGGGCGGCGACGACTGGACGAGCCGCCACGCCGACCTCGCGTGCTCGGTGCAGCGGCGCCTGGAGGAGGTCGTCCTCGAGCTCGCGACGTGGCTGCACGAGCGCACCGGCGAGTCCGCGCTCACGATGGCGGGCGGCGTCGCCCTCAACTGCGTGGCCAACATGCGCCTGCACGAGTCCGGGCCGTTCGACGACGTCTGGGTGCAGCCGGCGTCCGGCGACAGCGGGACCGCGCTCGGCGCGGCGCTGCACGTCGCCCACGAGCTCGGCGACCGGGTGTCGCCGATGCGGACCGCGGCGCTCGGCCGGGGATGGAGCGACGACGAATTGGCCGGCTGGCTCGACGGCGCCGGGATCGTCCACGAGCGCCCCGACGACCTGGCCGACGCGGTCGCCGAGGTGCTCGCCGCCGACGGCGTCGTCGCGTGGTTCCAGGGCCGCAGCGAGTTCGGCCCACGCGCCCTCGGCCACCGCTCCCTGCTCGCCGATCCGCGGCATGCCGAGACGACCGCACGGCTCAACGCGGTCAAGGGCCGCGAGTCCTTCCGTCCCGTCGCGCCGATGGTGCTCGCCGACCGCGCCGCGGAGATCTTCTCCGGTCGCCTGCCGAGCGAGCACATGCTCTTCACCCATGCGGTGCACGACGCCTGGCGCGACCGCATCCCCGCCGTGGTCCACGTCGACGGGACCGCTCGCATCCAGACGGTCGACCGCGCGGACGAGCCGCTCATGGCGGCGGTGCTCGAGTGCTTCGAGGAGCGCACCGGGGTGCCCGTCGTCGTCAACACGTCCCTGAACACCGCGGGACGCCCGATGGTCGACGACCCGCGCGACGCGCTGGAGTGCTTCGGATCCGCGCCGGTCGATCTCCTCGCGATCGGGCCGTTCGTCGTCCGCCGCCCCGGCTCGGCCGCCGCGGTGGGCCGCGCGACGGAGGAGGTCGGCGCGCGGTGACCGGGCCGGCGATCGAGATCGTCGTCCCGACGGTGGGCCGCCCGTCGCTGGGACGGCTGCTCGCTGCGCTTCGTGCCGAGGGCGTCTCACGTGTGATCGTCGTCGACGACCGGCCGGACGGGACGCCGCTCGACGCTCCGGGCGCAAGGGTCATCCGAGGACCGGGTCGGGGACCGGCGGCCGCCCGCAACGCCGGCTGGCGGGCGTCGCGCGCGTCCTGGATCGTCTTCCTCGACGACGACGTCGTGCCACCCACGGGGTGGTCCGCCCGGCTCTGCGAGGACCTCGCCGCCCCCGCCTCCGGCGTCGGCGCCTCGCAGGGCCGTGTGCACGTCCCTCTCCCGGCCGGCCGGCGGCCCACCGACTGGGAACGCAACGTCGCCGGTCTCCGGGACGCGACCTGGGCGACCGCGGACATGGCCGTCCGGCGCGACGCGCTCGTCGCGGTCGGCGGCTTCGACGAGCGCTTCCCGCGCGCGTACCGCGAGGACTCCGATCTCGGGCTGCGGCTCGTCGCGGCGGGTTGGCGGATCGCGCAGGGCACCCGCGTCGTGAGCCATCCCGTCGGGCCCGCGGACCGCTGGATCAGCGTGCGCAGGCAGGCGGGCAACGCCGACGACGTGCTCATGCGCGCGCTGCACGGGCGCCACTGGCGGCGAATGGCGGACGCGCCCAGCGGTGACCTCCGCGCCCACCAGGCCACGAGCGCTGCCGCGTTGCTGGCGCTCGCCGCCGCGGCCGCGGGTCGCCGTCGCCTGGCCGGCGTGGCCGCCGCGGCCTGGGCGTCGCGGACCGCCGCGCTGGCGTGGCGGCGCATCGCGCCGGGACCCCGGACCGCGGACGAGATCGCCACGATGGTGGCGACCTCGGCAGCGCTGCCGTTCGCCGCGACGGCCTGGTGGCTCGCGGGACACGCCTCGTTGCGGCGCCGGCGGGCCCGGCCCCACGGCCGCGGCCTGGACGCCGTGCTCCTCGACCGCGACGGCACGCTGGTCGTCGACGTCCCCTACAACGGCGATCCCGCGCGCGTGCGACCGATGCCCGGGGCGCAGGCGGCGCTCGACCGGCTGCGCCGGGAGGGCGTCCGCATGGCCGTCGTCTCCAACCAGAGCGGGATCGCCCGCGGCCTGCTGACGCGCGCGGAGGTCGATGCCGTGAACCGCGAGATCGAGCAGCGCCTCGGCCCGATCGGCCCCTGGCTCGTGTGCCCGCACGGGCCCGACGACGGCTGCACCTGCCGCAAGCCGGCGCCCGGCCTCGTCCTGCAGGCGGCGCAGCGGCTGGGCGTCGCGCCCGAGCGCTGCGCGGTCGTGGGCGACATCGGCGCGGACGTCCAGGCCGCCCACGCGGCCGGGGCGCGCGCGATCCTCGTGCCGACCGACCGCACGCTGCGCGACGAGATCGATGCCGCACCGGAGGTCGCCCGCGACCTGCCGGAGGCGATCGGTCAGCTCCTCGGGGTGCCCGCATGACCCACGTGCTCGTCGCACGCATGGACAGCGAGGGCGACGTGCTGCTCGCCGGTCCCGCCGTCCGGGCCGCCGCGCACCACGCGGACCGGGTGACCCTGCTGTGCGGCCCCCGGGGGCGGGCCGCCGCGGAGCTGCTCCCGGGCGTCGACGAGGTGCTCGTCCATCACGCCCCGTGGATCGACGCCGAGCCGGAGCCCGTCGATCCCGAGGCGACCGGCGCCCTCGTGGCAGGGCTGTCCGCGCGGTCCGTCGACCGGGCCGCGATCCTGACCTCGTTCCACCAGAGCCCGCTGCCCCTGGCGCTGCTGCTCCGGCTGGCCGGCGTTGCGGAGATCGCGGCGATCAGCGTCGACTACCCCGGCTCCCTGCTCGACCACCGGCTGCCCGATCCGGGCGACGTGCACGAGGTGCGGCGCGGGCTCGGCGTCGTCGCCGCGCTCGGGCTCACCCTGGCGCCGGGCGACGACGGGCGGCTCGCCGTCCGTCGCGAGGCGCGGTGGGTCGAGCCCGCGCCGTACGTCGTCGTGCACCCCGGGGCCAGCGTCCCCGCCCGCGCCTGGTCGCCGGAGCGCAACGCGGCGCTCGTCGAGGCGCTCGCGGCGACCGGGCGCAGGGTGCTCGTCACCGGTGGCCCCCGGGAGACGGCGCTCACGCGGCTCGTCGCCGGCGACCGCGGCGTCGACCTGGGCGGCGTGACCTCGATGCCCGAGCTCGCCGAGGTGCTCGCGCACGCCGAGTGCGTCGTCGTCGGCAACACCGGGCCCGCGCATCTCGCGGCCGCGGTCGGCACGCCCGTCGTGTCGCTCTTCGCCCCGACCGTGCCCGCCGTCCGCTGGCGGCCGTGGCGCGTCGCCCACGAGCTGCTGCACGTCGACGTGCCGTGCGCCGGCTGCCGCGCACGGACGTGTCCGGTGCCTGGCCACCCCTGCCTGGAGGGCGTGGGCGCCCGTGAGGTGCTCGACGCCGTCCGGCGCCTCGCGCCCGCGCGGGAGATCGCCGCATGAGGGTCCTGCTCTGGCACGTGCACGGCTCGTGGACGACGTCGTTCGTCCAGGGCGAGCACACCTACCTGCTGCCCGTCGTGCCCGATCGCGGCCCCGACGGGCGCGGCCGGGCGCAGACCTGGCAGTGGCCGGAGTCCGCCGTCGAGGTGACGCCGGCCGAGGCGGCGGGGAGCGACGTCGACGTCGTCGTCCTGCAGCGCCCGCACGAGCTCGACCGCCTCGCGCAGGAGTGGCTCGGCGGTCGCGTCCCGGGCCGCGACGTCCCCGCGATCTACCTCGAGCACAACGCGCCGCAGGGCCGGATCGCGGACATGCGCCATCCGGCGGCCGACCGGCGCGACCTGACGCTCTGCCACGTCACCCACTTCAACGCGCTGTTCTGGGACGCGGGGCACACGCGCACGCGGGTCATCGAGCACGGCGTCGTGGATCCCGGCCCGCGCTACACGGGCGAGCTCCCGCGCGCCGCGGCCGTCATCAACGAGGCCCGCAGACGGCAGCGCGTCACGGGGACCGACCTGCTCGACGGCTTCGAGCGCGACGGCGTCCCGATCGACCTGTTCGGCATGGACGCGGGCGCGATCGCACCGCCCGTGACGGGCATCGAGGACGTGCCCCAGCACCGCCTCCACGACGAGATGGCCCGCCGCCGCGTGTACCTGCACCCGATCCGCTGGACGAGCCTCGGGCTCTCGCTCATCGAGGCGATGCACCTCGGGATGCCGGTCGTCGCCCTGGCCACCACGGAGGCGCCCGAGGCCGTCCCCGCCGATGCGGGCGTCGTGTCGACGCGCGTCGACGTGCTCGCCGCGGCCGCGCGGGGCTACCTGGCCGATCCCGACCGGGCGCGCGAGGCGGGACTCGCCGCGCGGCGCGCTGCGCTCGAGCGCTACGGGCTGCGGAGGTTCCTGGACGACTGGGACACGTTGCTGCAGGAGGTGACGGCATGAGGATCTCGATGGTGTCCGAGCACGCGAGCCCGCTCGCCGTGCTCGGCGGCGCGGACGCCGGTGGACAGAACGTGCATGTCGCCGCGCTCGCACAGGCGATGGCGCGGCGCGGGGCGGAGGTCGTCGTCCACACGCGCCGCGACGACGCGGACCTCCCCGAGTACGTCGAGCTCTGCCCCGGCGTGCTCGTCCACCACGTCGACGCGGGGCCGCCGCGGTCGATCCCGAAGGACGACCTGCTCGAGCACATGCCGGCGTTCGGGTGCGCGCTGCAGGAGGCGTGGCGCCACCACCAGCCCGACGTCGTGCACGCGCACTTCTGGATGTCGGGGCACGCGTCGGCGCCCGCCGCGCGGGCGCTCGGGATCCCCCTCGTGCAGACGTTCCACGCGCTCGGTCAGGTCAAGCGCCGCTATCAGGGCGAGAAGGACACGAGCCCGCCGCAGCGGCTGGAGATCGAGCGCGGGCTCGCCGCGTCGGCGGACCACGTCGTCGCGACGTGCACGGACGAGGTCTTCGAGCTCGTGCGCCTCGGCGCCTCGCGCGCGCGGCTGACCGTCATCCCCTGCGGCGTCGACCTCGGCCGCTTCCGGCCGGACGGCCCGCGGGACGCACGGCCACCCGGCGTGGCGCGGCTGCTGAGCATCGGCCGGCTCGTGGAGCGCAAGGGCATCGGCAACGCGATCGAGGCGCTGGCCGGCGTGCCGGATGCGCAGCTCGTCGTCGTCGGCGGACCGGATCGGGCCGGCCTCGCCGACGACCCCGAGGCGCGCCGCCTGCTGGACATCGCGCGACGCGCGGGCGTCGCCGACCGCGTCGAGCTGCGTGGGCGCGTGGCGCGCGAGGACCTGCCGTCCCTCATCCGCTCCGCGGACGCCGTGGTCGCGGTTCCCTGGTACGAGCCGTTCGGGATCGTGCCGCTGGAGGCGATGGCCTGTGGCGTGCCGGTGGTCGCCGCGGCCGTCGGCGGGATGATCGACTCGGTCGTCGACGGCGTGACCGGCGTCCACGTCCCGCCCCGCGACGCCGAGCGCCTCGCGGAGGTGCTGCGCGGTGTGCTCGCGGACGACGAGGCACGCGCCGAGTGGGGCCGCGCCGGCGTGCGCCGGGCACGGCGCCTGTACGACTGGAACCGCATCGCCGCGGCGACGCTCGACGTCTACGCACGGCTCACCGCACGGGCCGGCCGCCCATCGCGGCGGCGCGGGCGCTTCCAGCTCGTCCCGTCCGCGAGCGAGCACCTCGCCGCCCTGCGCGCCGCCACCGATGCGCTCGAGTTCGAGGCCGAGCGCCTGGACCGCTGGGGCACGGAGCTGGCAGGGCGCCTGCTCGAGGGCGGTCGCCTGCTCGCCTGCGGGAACGGCGGCAGCGCCGCACAGGCACAGCACCTGACCGCGGAGCTGGTCGGCCGCTACCAGTCCGAGCGCAGGCCGCTCAGCGCGATCTCCCTCCACGCCGACACGTCCTCGCTCACGGCGATCACGAACGACTACGGCGCCGACGAGGCGTTCGCGCGGCAGGTGCTCGCGCATGGTCGTGCGGGCGACGTGCTCGTCGCGATCTCGACCTCCGGCACCAGCTCCAACGTGCTCGCGGCCGTGCGCGCCGCCCGGTCGGCGGGCATGACCGTCTGGGGGCTGTGCGGCGCGACGCCGTGCGACCTCGCCGACGTGTGCGACGAGACCGTCGCGCTGCCCGGCGCGACGAACGCGACCGTCCAGGAGCTGCACATGGTCGCGCTGCACATGCTCTGCTGCGCGGTGGACCGCGAGGTGGCGCTCCGCGACCGCGCCGTGCAGCACGAGGCGCTCGCATGAGCGAGGTGCGGCCCCTCGTCGTCGTCGGCGACGCGCTGCTCGACCGCGACGTCGACGGCAGCGTCGGCCGCCTCGCGCCCGACGCGCCGGTCCCGGTCGTCGATCAGACGGCCGTGCGTGTGCGGCCCGGCGGCGCCGGCCTCGCCGCCGCCCTGGCGGTCGCCGACGGGCGCCCGGTCACGCTCGTGACGGCACTGGCGAGCGATCCTGCGGCCGAGGAGCTGCGCGGGGCGCTGGATGCCGCGGGCGTCGACATCGTCGACCTCGCTCTCGACGGCACGACGCCCGAGAAGATCCGCATCACGACCGGCGGGCGGTCCCTGCTGCGGCTCGACCGCGGCGGCTCGGACGTCGTCGTCGGTCCGATGAGCGCGACGGCCCGCGAGGCGATCGGCTGGGCCGCGGGCGTGCTCGTGGCCGACTACGGGCGCGGCGTCGCCGCGCAGCCGTCCGTCCGGGAGGCGCTCGCGCTCGCCGCCCCCGTCGTCCCCATCGTCTGGGATCCGCACCCCAACGGCTCGCCGCCCGTGTCGGGCGTCCGCGTCGTGACGCCCAACCTCGCCGAGGCAGTGGCGCTCGAGCCCGCGCCCGGCGGCCACGACGACGAAGCCGTCGCGGCCAGGGCGTCGGCGCTCGCCCGTCGCTGGGAGGCCGAGCACGTCTGCGTCACGTGCGGCGCGCGCGGCGCCGTGCTCGCAGGGCCGCGCGGCGGCGGACACGTCGTCGCGGCCGCGACGGTCACGGGCGGCGACCCGTGCGGCGCCGGGGACCGCTTCGCCAGCCGCCTCGCAGGCGCCCTCGCGGACGGGCTCGTTCCCCACGTCGCCGTGATGCGCGCGGTCGAGGCTGCGACCCGGTTCGTCGCGGCGGGCGGCGCGATGGGCGGCGGGCTGCGCAGCCGCAGCGGGACGCTGGTCGCGACCGGCGGCTGCTTCGATCTGCTGCACGCAGGACACGTGCGCACGCTCGAGGCGGCCCGCGCGCTCGGCGACCACCTCGTCGTGTGCCTGAACTCGGACGACTCCGTCCGGCGCCTGAAGGGCGCGGACCGGCCGCTCGTGCCGCAGGAGGACCGCGCCGCCGTCCTGCGGGCGCTGCGCTGCGTGGACGAGGTGGTGATCTTCGACGAGGACACGCCGGTCCCGCTGCTCGAGCGCCTGCGTCCCGACGTCTGGGCGAAGGGCGGCGACTACGAGATCGCCGACCTGCCCGAGGCCGAGGTGGTCGCCCGCTGGGGCGGGCGCGTCGAGCTGCTGCCCTTCCTCGAGGGCCGCTCCAGCACCCGACTGCTCCAGGAGGCCGCCGCCCGTGGGTACTGATCTCGGCACCGTCATCGTCACCGGTGGCTCCTCCGGCCTCGGCGCCGCCGTGGCGGCCGCCGTCGCCGGCGCGGGTGGGACGCCGTTCGTCCTCGACCGGCGCGAGCCCGGCGACGGCCTGCCGCACGAGATCGTCGACCTCGCCTCCCCCGCCGACGCGCGCGCGGCCGTCGCCCGCGTCGTCGACGAGCACGGCGACGTCCGCGGCGTCGTCACCGCCGCAGGCATCGACAGCCCGGCCCCGCTCGCGGACACCGCATGGGAGGACTGGGAGCGGACGGTCGCCGTCAACCTCCTCGGCACGGCCGCCGTCATCCACGCCGCGCTGCCGGCCCTCCGGGCCAACGGAGGAAGGATCGTGACCGTCGCGTCCACGCTGGGGCTGCGGGTCTTCGGCGACGCGACCGCGTACTGCGCGAGCAAGTTCGGCGTCGTCGGGTTCACGCGCTCGCTCGCCACCGAGCTGGCGGGCGAGGTCGGGGTGACGATGCTCGTGCCGGCCGGGATGCGGACCCGGTTCTTCGACGACCGCGACGAGCGCTACAAGCCCGGCCCCGACGCACAGCTCGTCGATCCGGCCGAGATGGCGGAGGCCGTCCTCTTCGCGCTGACCCGCCCGGCCGGCGTGGAGCTGCGCGAGCTGGTGATGACGCCGTCCGTGGAGCCCTCGTGGCCGTGACGCCGGACCTCGTCGTCCTGCGCGCGCTGGGCCTTGGCGATCTGCTCACCGGCGTGCCGGCGCTGCGCGCCCTGGCCCGCGAGGTGCCCGGGCGCCGGCTGCTGCTGACGCCGCAGGCGCTCGCCCCCATCGCCGAGCCGCTCGGCTACGAGGTCCTCGATCTGCACGGGGTCCGCAACGTGCCGCATGCCCTGCCGGCCGAGGCCGCGGGCACGGCCCTCGCCGTCAACCTGCACGGCCGCGGGCCCGAGAGCCACGCCGTGCTCGCCGACCTGCAGCCGAGGCGGCTGGTCGCGTTCGCCTGCGGCGACCACGACGGCCCGGCCTGGGAGGAGGACGAGCACGAGGTCGCGCGGTGGTGCCGGCTGCTGGCGTCCGCGGGGATCGACGCCGATCCGGCCGACCTCGCGATCGATGCTCCCGCGGCCGAGCCCCCGCCGCGCACCCGCGGCGCCACGATCGTCCATCCAGGGGCCGCGTCCCACGCGCGCTGCTGGCCGGCGGAGCGCTGGGCGGGCGTCATCGCCGCGGAGCGCAGCGCGGGCAGGCGGGTCGTGATCACCGGCGGCGCCGACGAGCGGGTGCGCGCGCGGTGGATCGCCACCACGTCCGGGCTCGGCGACGCCGACGTGCTGGCAGGCCGCACGTCCGTGAGCGAGCTCGCCGCGGCGATCGCCGTCGCGGGCCGCGTGGTGTGCGGCGACACCGGGGTCGCGCACCTCGCGACCGCGCTCGGCACGCCGTCGGTCGTGCTCTTCGGCCCCACCTCGCCCTCGCGCTGGGGACCGCCCCGGGATCGGCCGATCCACCGCGTCCTGTGGGCGGGCCGGACCGGCGATCCGCACGCGAGCCGACCCGACCCGGGCCTGCTCGCGATCGGCGAGGACGAGGTGCTGCAGGCGCTCGAGCAGTTGGCCTGCGCCCAGACGGGAGATATTCCCGACCGATTCCCACGCACCCTGGGTAAGGCCATCTCGTGAGATCTTCGAACGACCCCGCGGCAGCGTCCACCGCGCCGCAGAACGCCGCCGAGCGCGCGCGTTTCGTCCGCCGCCAGGAGGCTTTGACCATCGCGTGGCTCCGGTCCCTCGGCCGGACTGCGACCACGACGAGCACCGCGTCCGAGCGTCCGAGGCCGAGGATCGAGAAGCGCGGGAGCTAGCCCTCCGCGCCCGTGGTCCCGTGCGGCTCGCCGACGGGCTTGGACTCGGGCGAGCCGCGCTGACGCAACCAGATCGAGAAGACGACCATCGACGCGACGGCGAGGAACTCGGACTGCCAGTTCTGCAGCGTCCGGTTCCAGAACTCGGAGCTGCCCGCGTACTGCCAGAGGCTCAATGGCGCCTCGTGGTGGTCGAACTGCTCGGCGTTGTAGACGACGCGGCCGGTCACGAGCTGGGCGAACCAGGACCCGATCCAGATCGTCGCCATGACGAGCAGCAGCGAGTTGGAGTACAGCGCGAGGCGCCAGCCGTCGCCGCTTCGCCCACCTCGGTGAGTCCGGCCGGGCGTGTCGGCCGACCTTCTGCTGCTCGTCGGACTCGGTCCCCTCCCTGCCCAGCGGCTTGGACTCCGTCGACCCGCGCTGCACCAGGAAGATCGTGGCCAGGATGAAGAGCGTGAACTGCAGGTACTCCGACTGCCAGTTCTCCATGACGTCGACCATGAAGGCCGAGGACGTCAGGTAGCGCCCCAGCGACATCGTCGGGTCCTGGTGCGCGAGCTGCTGGTTGTTGAAGTCGCTGTGCCCGACGAGCGCCTGGGCGACCAGCGCAGCCAGGAAGATCCCGAGGAAGAACAGCGCGAGCGAGTTCTCGCGGACCCAGCGCCTCACCGCGCCAGCGCCCCGATCACGAACGCGTACGCGAGCAGCGCGAACACGAGGACGATCGTGAAGGCGAACAGCGTGCGCACTAGGCCTCCGCCTCGCACTCCATGGGGCGCTCCGTCGGCGGCCCGTCCTGCGGCCGGCACCCGACGGCGGTGATGCGCCAGCCGTCCGGCTCGCGATCCAGGAACGCGCTGACGCCGCCACGGAGCTCGACGCGCGCGCTCGTGGCGGCGACCTGCGCGCCGGCGACCGACCCGCCACCGAGGTCCAGCCGCGTCACGACGCTGCGGCAGGACTGCCCGCTCTGGCTCTCCAGCGCCTCGACGGTGGCCTCGGCCAGTTCGGCGCAGGCCGCCTCGCCATCCTGCCGGCTCACCGCGTCGTAGAACCGCCCGACCACCGCCTCCGTCTCGGCGCGGTCGCCGGACGCGCCGCACCCGACGAACGCGACCACCGCCACGACTGCGATGACGAGACGCATCACGCCACCGCGACTACCCGGCTGGCGTCTTCGACCACTCCTTCTTGTGGACGCGCTTCGCCGCCTGGTACTCGGCGAGCGCCTCCGCCGAGTCGACGTCGCCCAGCGTCGGGTGCCACGGGACGAGGTCCTGCGCCGCCGCGACGCCGAAGCGCTTGGCCAGCACCGAGCCGAGCGCCTTGACCTTCATCTCGCCGAAGCCGGGGAGCGCCTCGAGGTTCGCGCGCAGCTCGGCGCCGTCGGCGGCATCGGTCCAGACGCGCGCGGCGTCGCCGTCGTAGGTGTCGCGGACGTACGCCGCGAGGTCGTGCACCCGCTGCGCCATCGCGCCGGGGAAGCGGTGGATGGCGGGGCGCTCGCGGAAGACCGGCTCGAGGTCCGCGCCGGCGACGGTCGCGGCGTCGAGGGCGCCGAGACGCTCGCGGAGCGCCAGTGGCCCCGAGAACGCCTTCTGGACCGAGACCTGCTGGTCGAGCGCGAAGCCGATCAGCAGCGCCATCGGGTCCTGCGCGATGAGCTCGTTGGCCTCATCGGATTCGGTGAAGTACAGGCGATCGGGCACACGGCGATCGTACCTCCGCATGCCTGTTTGACCGAGCCGCGCGGCGGGGACCCAGGGATCATGGCCGTCGACGATCCCGACGTCGCGCACTGCCAGGTCTGCGGAGCGCAGCTCACGACGCAGGAGATGGCGGACGCCCTGGAGTCGGGACCGCCGCTCTGCGCCGTCCACGCGGCCGAGGAGCTCCCCGAGCTCGACGAGCCGCCGCCGACGGTCTAGTGCCGTGAGCCGGAGGCGATCCGGTCGACGAGCTCGGCCGTCGTCGTGACGCTCGCGAAGAGGTAGCCCATCCGCTGGACCGCGGCGTCGTGCGCCTCCTCGGCGGACAGGCCGCCCATCGGCTGCGAGGCGCAGGCGTCGGTGACGAGGCAGACCTTCGTGCCGGTCATGCTGAGCGCGTCGACGGTCGTCTGCACGCAGATCGGCGTGGTGAGCCCGCCGACCACCGCGGTGTCGAAGCCGCGCCGCGCCAGCTCGCCGGACAGGTCGCTGGAGAGGACGGCGCTGAACGTCGTCTTGGGGACGAGCACGTCGCCGTCCTCGACCATCCCGTCGTAGAACGCGGCGAGCGGCGAGCCCTCCGACAGCGCGCCGGCGATGCCGGGGACGAAGTCGGTGATGCGGCCCGTCGGCTCGCGCTCCGGCGTGTACGTCGTGTGCACGTGGATCACCGTGCCGCCGGCCGAGCGCCAGGCGCGCGCGAGGGCCACGAAGTTCGCGACCGCCTCGTCGGCGTGCGGCACCGGCTCGAAGCCGTGCCCGAACCCGACCTGGAAGTCGACGCCGACCAGCGCCGCGGACCGTGGGTCGATCGCGTAGGACACCACGTTCGGTCGTCCCACCGGCTCCGCCATGCGAGCCGATCTTACGGGCGCGCGTCACACTGGTGGCGTGCCCGACACACCACCCCTCTGGGTCGACGGCCTGACGCGCAGCTACGGACGGCTCGTCGGACTCGACAAGCTCGACCTGACGCTCAAGGCCGGGGAGTGCGTCGCGCTCATCGGCGCGAACGGCAGCGGCAAGTCGACCGCCATCCGCACGATGGCCGGCCTGCTCGAGCCCAGCGGCGGCAGCGTGCGGATCTGCGGCCACGATCCGCACTCCGAGCCCGACGCCGAGGAGGCGCGCGCCGCGCTCGCGCTCGTCCCCGACACGCCGCTGCTCTACGACGACCTCACCGTCCGCCAGCACCTCGGGCTCGTGGCGCTCGCGCACGGCGTCCTCGACGACGACACGCCGGCGCGCATCGACGCGCTCATCGACCAGCTCGGGCTCACCGAGCGCGCGGACTTCCTGCCCACCGAGCTCTCGCGCGGGCTGCGCCAGAAGACCGGCCTCGCCTGCGCGCTCATCCGCCCGTCGCGCGTCCTCATGCTCGACGAGCCGGTCGTCGGCCTCGACCCGCCGTCGCAGGCGCTGCTGCGACAGCTCCTGCTCGACGCCAAGGCCGAGGGCAAGGCGATCCTCCTCACCACGCACCAGATGCGCTTCGCCGACGGCATCGCCGACCGCGCGATCGTCCTGGGCGACGGGAAGGTGCTGGACCGAGGCCGATGGAAGGACGTGCGCGGGCGCGCCGCCGACAGGGGCTGGCTGCCCGACGATGCCTGACGCCGTCGCGTCACGCGCGCGCGTGAGCGACGTCCGCCGCTTCTGGCGGACCGTCCTCGAGCCGCCGGGGCTCCTCCGCCGCCTGGAGCCCGCCTACTACGTGCTCATCACGCTCGTGATCGCCGGCCCGTTCATCTACGGGACCGCGCGCGAGGCGCTCGCGGAGGTCGCCACGCCGCGGGCGCTCGAGACGTGGGGACCGTCGATCGCGCTCGTCGGCCTGCTGGCGCTCGTGCGCTGGGGCGCGGTCCAGGGCCCGGTCGTGTTCTCCGTCGCGGACGTCGCCCAGCTGCTCGGCGCGCCGCTGCGCCGCGCCGAGCTGGTGCTCGGCCGCCTCCTGCGCGGGATGCTCGCCGCTGCCGCGGCAGGAGCCGTCGCGGGCGCGCTCGTGGTCGTCGGGGTCGCCGGGCACGATCGCGGCGTCGCGGGCGGCCGCGCCGCCGACCTCATCGTCTCCGCCGCGCTCCTCGGCCTGCTCGGGATCGCGGGAGCGTCGCTCGTGCAGGGCTCGGCGCGCTGGGACCGTGCGACCCGGCTGGCGCGCTGGCCGGTCCTGGCCGCCGCGGTCGGCCTCGTGATCCTGGCGTCCTCGGGGCCGACCGGCCGCGACGTCGCCGTCTGGTCCGGCCCGTGGGGCTGGGCGATCGGCCCGCTCGTCGGCCGCTCCGCGCTCGCGACGGTGCTGCTCGCCGCGGTCGCGGCGCTCGCCGTCGTGGGTGCCCTCGCCCGCCGCGGCATGGGCTCCACCGAGCGCCACCTCGTCCGCGCGGAGGCGCGCGAGGGCGCGGTGGCGGCGATCTACTCCATGAACGCCCGCTACGTCGGGCGCAGCTTCGCGAGCGTCGGCTCGCGACCGGGCACGACGGCCGGCAGGACGCTGCGGATGCCGCGCACCCCGCGGCTCGCGATCGCCTGGCGCGACGCCGTCGCCGCGCTCAACGCCCCCGGCCGCCTCGGCGAGGCGCTCGTCCTCGCGACGGCGGGCTGCGCGATCTGCCTCGTGAACGCCGACCACCCCGCCGCCGTCGCCGGGGGAGCGCTCGTCGTGTACCTCGGCGCGTCGCGCCTGCTGGAGCCCCTGCGCGCCGAGACCGACAAGCCCAGCCGCGTCCGCGTGCTGCTGCGCAAGCCGCAGGGCAAGGTCATGGCCGAGCACGCGCTCGTGCCCGGCGCGGTCGTCCTCGCCGGCGCGGTGCTCGCCGTCGCCGGCTGCGCCGTCGCGGGCGAGCTGCCCAGCCACGGCGCGACGGCGGCGCTGCTCGCCGTCGTCGCCACGCCGGCGATCACGATGTGCGCGGCGCTGAGCGGGCGCCGCGGCGGCCAGCTGCCGCAGAGCGTCATGGCCGTGACCTACGGCGACACGACCGGCATGAGCAGCCTCATCCTCGTCGCCTGGATCGTGGCGTTCCCGGTGCTGGCGATCGCGCTCGACGCCGTGCCGGTGAGCCTCGCCGCCGAGCACGGCACGCAGGTGCTGTTCGGCTGCCTGGCGCTGCTGGGCTCGGTGTCCGCGGTCCTGGCGATCGCGCTCGGATGGGAGCGGCAGCCCGCCTAGTCCGAAGACCGCCTGCACGCGCAATAGCCTCGGGATGCGAGATGAGCGTTCGGGCCCTGGAAGCGAGTGAGAAGCGGACACTCGCGATCCTCGGCCTCCCGACCGCGGCCCTCGCGCTCGCGATCACGGTCGTCACGACGTACGTCCCGGTCGCCGCCAGCGAGTTCCTCGACTCGTCGGTCGTCATCGGCGGCCTGATCGCCATCGAGGGCGTGCTCGCGCTCTGGCTCCCGCTCGTCGTCGGCAGCTGGTCGGACCGTCTGCGCACGTCGATCGGCGGCCGGCTGCCGTTCCTCGTCGCCGCGACTCCGATCGCCTGCGTCAGCCTCGCGGTCACCGGCGTCGTCGAGACGCTCCCGCTCATGGCGCTCACGGTGACGGTGTTCTTCGTCGCCTACTTCATCGCCTACGAGCCCTACCGCGCGCTGTACCCCGACCTCATCGACGACGCGATCGCCGCGCGCGCGCAGTCCACGCAGGCGATCTGGCGTGGCACGGGAACCGGCATCGCGCTCATCGGCGGCGGCCTGCTCGTCGCCTGGGGGACCGAGGCGCCCTTCGCGGGCGCGGCGATCCTCTTCGCGGTCGCGATGGGCGGCTTCCTCTGGGTCGCGCTGCCGCGTGCCCGCCGGCGCCGCACGCACTCGCGCAGCTCGGACACCGAGAGCGTGATGGAGGAGGCGTTCTCGCTCGGCAGCGTCGTGCGCGGCCACCCGGAGATGCGCGCCTACCTCGTCGCCAACGCGCTCTGGGAGTCGTCGCTCGGCGCGCTGAAGACGTTCGTCTTCCTCTTCATCACGGTCGGCCTGGGCCACAGCCAGGCCGCGTCGGCCGGCATCGTCGGCGGCGTCGCGCTGCTCATCCTCCCGGCGGCGGTGCTCAGCGGGAGGCTGGCCGACCGCTACGGCCGGCTGCGCGCGATGGTCTGGGTGCTGCCGCTCTACGGCTTCGGCCAGCTCGTCCCGGCGTTCACCGACTCGATCGCGATCCTCATCCCGATCATGCTCATCGTCGGCTTCGGCGGCGGCCTCGTCATGACGCTCCCCTACGCCCTCCTGCAGCCGCTCATGCCCCACGGGCGCCACGGGACGCTCACCGGCTTCTACAGCCTCAGCCGCGGGATCGGCACCGCGATCGGTCCGCTGCTGGCCGGGGTCGCCATCGAGGTGCTCGGCGGCCCGTTCGGGTCGACGGAGGGCTACGCGGCGATGTGGCTCGTCTGCGGCGGGTCGATCCTGCTCAGCATCCCCTTCCTCATGCGCCTGCGGACCCTCGCCGGGCACATCATCGATCCGGACACCGAGCCGCCCCGCGCGGCGGCGGCCACCGCCTAGCCGGTCAGGCCCAGGACGAGCTGCGCCGTCTCCAGCGGCGACGTCGAGCTGGGGGCAGTGACCGACGCCCTCCAGCTCGACCCAGTCGGCGTGCGGCAGCCAGTCGCGGCGGAACCGCGCGGCCGCCGCCGGCCACGGCAGCAGCCGGTCGGCCGTCCCCCACACCACGCGGACCGGGCAGTCGATGCGGGCGGCGTCGAGCGTCCAGTCGATCTCCCCCGCGCGGTCGAGCAGGTCCGCGGCGCGCGGACAGGCCGCCACGCCGAGCATGAGGTGGGCGATGAGCTCCGCGGGGATCCCGTCGGGGTCGGCGACGATGAGCTCCGTGGCCCGGCGGCGGCCCTCGGGCGTCGCGGCGATCGCGGCCGCGTGCGGCGCGATCGCCTTCGCCGCGCCCAGCACCTCGCGCTGCCGGGACAGCAGGTCGGGCGGGAACGCGCCGCCCTCCCAGCCCCCCGCCGGCGCGAGCGCCACCACCGAGCGGGCGCGCCCGCGCGCGGCGAGCTGCAGCGCGACGTGGCCGCCGAGCGAGTTGCCGACGAGGTGCGCCGTGCCGATCCCCGCGGCGTCGAGCGCGCGCTCGACGCCGTCGGCGAGCGACCCGCCCGTGATCGGGTCGTCGATCGGCGGGCCGCCGGCGTGCCCGGGCAGCGTCGGCGCGAACACGTCGTGCCGGCGCTCGAGCGCCGGCAGCACGAGCTCCCACACCCGCCAGGTGTCCGCGAACCCGTGCAGGCACACGAGCGGCGTCCCACCCCCGCCGCGATGGGCCGGTGTGAACGTCACACCGGCGTCGGCTGCGCGGACCGCGGCGACGGCTCGACTCGGGACCGGCTCGTCCTCCACCACGCGCCCGCCGCGCATGAGCGACGCCGCCGCCGCGATGAGGCAGGCGACGATCGCGAACAGGAAGGCCGCGTGCAGCCCGTCCTTGAACGGACCGGAGATGAGCGTCGGGAAGAACGAGTGGCCGGTCAGCACGGCCTGGTCGTGGGCGGGCAGGGTCGAGAGGACGTCGGAGCCGAGCAGGTGCTGGATCGGGTTGTAGCCGAGGAACGCCGCGAACAGGATCGAGACCGGCGGCAGCGCCGCGACCTCCTGCGCGACGTCCGCGGGCACGCCGTGCGCGGTCAGGCCGGCGTTCATGGTCGCGGGGAGCGTCGCGGCGAGCCCGATGATCATGAGCGTGAAGAAGATGCCGATCGAGAGGACCTGCGCGGAGTTCTGGAACGTCTGGTTCATCGCCCCGCCCACGCCGCGGTCGCCGGGCGGCAGGCTGTTCATCACCGCCGCCCGGTTGGGGGACGCGAACATGCCCATCGACGCGCCGATGAGGAACAGGATGGCGCCGAACGCCGCGTAGGAGAAGTTCGTCGGCAGGAGCAGCAGCAGCACGAACCCGACCGCGGTGAGGAGCATCCCCGCGGTCGCGAACGGCCGGGCGCCGTAGCGGTCGGAGAGGAACCCGGACGTCGGCCCCGCGAGGAGCATCCCCATCGTGAGCGGCAGCATGTAGATGCCCGCCCACAACGGCGTCTCCTCGAACGAGTAGCCGTGCTGGGGCAGCCAGATGCCCTGCAGCCAGATGATGAGCATGAACATCAGGCCGCCGCGCGCCACGGCCGACAGGAACGTCGACAGCGTCCCGAACGTGAAGGCGCGGATGCGGAACAGCGGCAGCCGGAACATCGGGTACGGCGTGCGGTACTCGACGATCACGAACGCGACGAGACAGGCCAGCGCCCCGGCCAGCAGCGCCAGGACCCGCGGGCTCCCCCACCCGATCGCGTGGCCGCCCCACGGGCGGATCCCGTAGGTGACCGAGGTCATGATGAGGATGAGCGCGAGGGCGAACGTGATGTTGCCCCACCAGTCGATCGGCGCCTTGCGCGGCGTGCTCAGCTCGCGCAGCACCCGGTAGGACCAGATCGTCCCGAAGATCCCGACCGGCACCGAGATGAGGAAGACGAGGCGCCAGTCGATGGGCGCGAGGATGCCGCCGAGGACGAGCCCGATGAACGTCCCCGACACGCCGACGATGTTGTTGATCCCGAGCGCCATGCCCCGCTGGTGGGCGGGGAACGCGTCGGTGATGATCGCCGCGGCGTTGGCCAGGAGACAGGCGCCGCCGATGCCCTGCACGATGCGGAAGACGATGAGGAACGCCGCGCCGCTGCGGCCGTGCATCCAGTCGATCGCCAGGATGAGCGACGCCACCGTGTAGATGACGAAGCCGAGGTTGTAGATCTTGACCCGGCCGACCATGTCGCCGAGCCGCCCGAGGCTCACGATGAGCACGCTCGTCACGACGAGGTAGCCGAGGATCATCCACAGCAGGTAGAAGGAGTTCTCCGGGACGAGCGGATCGAGGCCGATGCCGCGGAAGATGTCCGGCATCGCGATGATCGTGATCGAGCCGTCGAGCGTCGCGAGGAGGACGGCGAGGGTCGCGTTGGAGAGCGCGACCCACTTGTAGCGGTCGGGACCCATGGACTTCACGCGGACAAACTCTACAGGCAAACTGTGCAGTTCACCTGCAGAGCGTGGACTACACTCAGGTCCGTGAGGACCGAGACGGACACGGCGCTGCTCGCGTACGACCTGCGGGAGACCGTCGGGCGGCTCATCCGGCGTCTGCGCCGCGAGCCGGGCCCGCCGCTGGGCCAGCACGCGGTCCTCGGTCGGCTCGACCGCGACGGGCCGGCGAGCATCAGCGAGCTCGCCGCCGAGAGCCACATGCGACCGCAGTCGATGGCCCAGACGGTCAAGGACCTCGAGGAGGCGGGCCACGTCCTCCGCCGCGCCGACCCCGCCGACGGGCGCCGCTCGTTCGTCGAGGTCACGCCGTCCGGCCGGCAGGTCCTCGAGGAGACCCGCGCCCAGCGCGAGGACTGGCTGACCCGCGCGCTGGACTCGGAGCTCGACGCGGGCGAGCGAGAGCGCCTCCGGGAGGCGCTCAGGCTCCTCACCCGCGTCGCCGACGCCTAGGTGTAGTTCCTGAGGCACGTTGTTCATCCGGGCCTGCTTGGAGGCTCGTGGTTCCGAACCCCAGTCCCAAGGAGGACACCGGTGAAGCTGCACGCCAACGCCAGGCTCAGCCTGATCCGTCGCCGGGAGATGGCGGAGTCGGGCCCGGCACACCGCTACGAGCCCGTCGTCCGGAACAGGCGCTCCGCCGCGTTGCGCCCGAGCACCTTCTCCTTGGCCTCGTCGCTGACGTCCGGGAGCGTCCGGATGGTCTCCCAGATGGGCGCGTTGTCCCACCCGGGGTAGTTGGAGCCGAGCACGACGTTGTCCTCGCCCATGACGTCGATCAGCAGCTTCAGCGACGCGGGCTCGTGCACGACGGTGTCGAAGTACATCCGGGAGAGGTACTCCGTGGGAGCGCGCTCGAGGCGCTCGCCGGCGAAGCGGTCACCGCGTCCGTACACCTCGGCGTGGTAGGCGAGCCTGCCGACCTGGTACGGGATCATCCCCCCGCCGTGCGGGATCATCACCCGCAGGTTCGGGTGACGGTCCAGCGCGCCGCTGAAGATGAGCCCGATGACCGCGACCGACTCGGTGAAGAGGTAGCCCCAGGCCCAGTCGATCTGGTGCTTCATCAGCCACTCGCCGCCCGCGGCCTTGAGGTCGAGGTCCTGGCCCAGGGCGACCGGGTGCAGCAGGATCGGCACGTCGAGCCGCTCCGCCGTCGCGAGGAACTCCGCGCACTCGGGATCGGCCAGCGTGCGGCCCTGCCCGATGACGTATCCGAGCGAGCACGACCTGAGGCCGAGCTCGCGCACGGCACGCTCGAGCTCGGCGGCGGCGAGATCCAGGTCCTGCATCGGCAGCTGCGCCGAGCCCCAGAAGCGGTCCGGATGCTCGGCGATGTGGCGAGCCGTCTCGTCGTTGAAGGCGCGCGAGAACTCGTTGTTCACCGCCGCTTCGAGGTGGTAGCTGAAGACCATCGGGCTGGGCTGCAGGACGTGCACGTCGATGCCGTTCTCGTCCATGAACGGGATCTGCTCGTGCAGACCGTGCCCCCAGAAGCGATCGGGCGTTCCCGGGACCGAGTACTCGACGTCTCCGCTGCGGAAGTACCACGCTCCGTCCCGCGTCGTCATCTCGATGCCGTAGGGCTCGACGATGCTGAGCACCGACGCCGGCTGGTAATGCGTGTGGACGTTGACGACCGGGGGCACGTGACCTCTCCTCGAGGCCACGAACCCTAGTCCTCCTCGCTAGCCGACCCGCACCACCGAGTACGTCGTCTCCGGCGTCGGCGGCGTCCCGAACCGCGCGTTCACCGCGTAGAGGGCGTGCTTCACACGGGTGATCGTCGTCGGGACGTCGAAGTCCGGATCGGTCAGCGTCCCGATCACGCGCCCGCTGAGCAGGTCCTTCGACATCTCGATCTGGGCGATCTGGTTGAGCCGGTTCTGCACGACCGACAGCACGCCGTGCTCGAGCAGCAGGCCGTCGCCGTTCGTCATGGCCGCGCCGCCGAGGTCGATCTCCTTCGTCGCGCCCGTCGCCGGGTCGATGCGGAAGAGCTTGCCGGTCGCGGTCTGCACGCTCACGAGCGCACCGGAGCGCGACGCCACGATGCCGTTGAGGTTGTTGGCCTCGGGGATGAGCTGGAAGTCGCCGGTCAGCGGGATCGTCCGCAGCGGGCCGCCGTCGTAGGGCAGCTCGTAGATCTGCGCGGCGCGCGAGTCGGTGAAGTAGGCCGCCTTCCTGCCGAGCGCGACGTCGTTGACGAACGTCGACCCGACCGTCCCGGCCTGCTCCTCGCGCAGGACGCTGCCGTCCGCGGCGCTCTGGATGCGGACCTTGCCGGTCGGCCCGCCGGAGACGAACACCTTGCCGTGGGCGACCTTGATGCCGATCGCCGCGCGACCCTCGGCGCCGGCGGCGAGCAGCGAGCCCTCCCCCGTCCTCACGTTCAGCCGGTACAGCGCCCCGGTCGGGATCGAGCCGACGAGCACCTCGTCGTGGTCGAGCGTGGCGATCCCCTCCGGCTGGAAGCCGTTGGGCAGCGGCAGCGTCTCGGGCTTGGGGCCGTGGGCGGCGGCGGGGACGGCGATCGCGGCGAACGCGAGCACGGTCAGCGTGAGGATCCGGCGCGGGGACAGGAAGGACATGGTCCGGTGGCTGCCCCGACGCTGTGCTCCGTATGCACATCGAATGTGAAGTCTGCGAGAAGATGCTGTGCGACCGTCGCGGGGTAGATGGTCCTTGTGTCCGCACGCCAACCCGTCGCGCTCATCGACGAGGACCACGACCTCGAGGCGGTCGTCGCGCCCGAGGACCGGGAGCGCGCGCGGCGGGACGTCCTCGCGCGCGTCGTGCGGCTGTCCCCGGGTGCCTGGGACGTGAGCGGCTCGCGTGAGCCCGACCGCCACCATCGTGGCTTCCTCCTGCTCGACGGGCTCCTGACCCGCGAGGTCGACGTCCTCGGCCGGCGCTGCGTGGAGCTGCTCGGCCCCGGCGACGTCCTGCGCCCGTGGCAGTGGGACGAGGAGGGCTCGCACGTCCGCGCCGAGGTGGGCTGGCGCGTGCTCGAGCCGACGGACCTCGCCGTCCTGGACCACGGGCTCGTCGAGCGCATGATGCCCTTCCCGCAGCTCGGCGTGGAGCTCTTCACGCGCGGCGCACGGCGTGCCCACCACCTCGCGGTCGCGCTCGCCATCGCCCATCACCAGCGCGTGGAGGACCGGCTGGTCCTGACGCTCTGGCACCTCGCCGAGCGCTGGGGACGCGTGACCGGGGACGGCGTCACCGTCCCACTGCCCCTCGGCCATCAGCGCCTCGCCGACCTCGTCGGCGCGACCCGCCCGAGCGTCACGACGGCCCTGGGCGAGCTGACGCGCGCCGGAACGCTGTCGCGCCGCGAGGACGGCACCTGGCTGCTCCACGGCGAGCCCCCGCAGGAGCTGCGCCATCACCGCCTCGCCACCGCCGAGCTGAGCTAGCGGACGTCCGCGCGCGGACGTCCGCGCGGCGACCGCCCGGCTCGACCCGGACGCCCTGTCGGGCACACCCTGCCGTCGACACGTATCCGACCGACAGGGGGATCGATGTGATCTGGATCGTTGTTGCGATCGCCGTGCTGCTCGTGATCGCCGTGCTCGGCGCGATGGCGCTGGGCACACGGCGCTCGAAGCGGCTGCGCGAGGGCTTCGGCCCGGAGTACGACCGCACGGTCGAGCGTCACGGCGACCCGCGGGCCGCCGAGGCGGAGCTGCAGGAGCGCCGCAATCGACGACGCGGGCTGGACATCCGCCCGTTGGAACCCGAGGCGCGCGACGCGTACGCCGAGCGCTGGGCGCAGGCCCAACGCCGGTTCGTCGACGCTCCCGCTGACGCGGTGGCCGAGGCGGACGAGCTCGTCGCGGAGGTCATGCGCGAGCGCGGCTACCCGGTCGACGACTTCGGCCAGCGCGCCGCCGACCTCTCCGTGGACCACCCGGAGACGGTCGAGCACTACCGCGCGGCGCACGCCATCTCGATGGCCAGCGCCGCGCAGCACGCGGACACCGAGGACCTGCGGAGCGCGATGGTGCACTACCGCGCGCTCTTCGACGAACTGCTGGACGACACGAGGCATCTCGAGGAGACGATCTGATGGAGACAGGACACGAGCAGGGCACGAGCACGCGCGACCTCGCCGGCGGCGCGGTCGAGGATCGCGTCCCGGACGACGGCCGCGACCGCGAGACGCCCGTCGGCACGGACGACATCGGCGGCATCGATGCCGGCGTGGAGCGCCCGGAGCGCCCGGAGCGCCCCGCGTCGGGTCGCGACGACGATGACGACATCGCCCTGCTGCCGCACGACGAGGGCGCCGGGTTCCAGTACCGCTGGCAGGAGCTGCAGACCGGCTTCGTCGACGAGCCCCGCCGGACCGTCGAGCAGGCCGACGAGCTCGTCGCGCAGGTGATGCAGCGCCTGGCCGAGAGCTTCGCGTCCGAGCGCGAGCGCCTCGAGGGCCAGTGGGGCCGCGGCGAGGACGTGTCGACGGAGGACCTGCGCGTCGCGCTGCAGCGCTACCGCGCGTTCTTCCGCCGGCTGCTGTCGGCCTAGGGCAGGGGGTCGTCAGGGCGAGCGCCACTGCCGCGCGATGTGGCAGGGTGCCGCCCGATGATCCCGGGCGTCAGCGTCATGTTCCACCCCGATCGCCCCATCGGCGAGACCGCCGACCTGGCCGCCGAGGCCGAGCGCCTGGGCTACGCGGGCGTCTGGGTCTCGGACTCGCAGAGCATCTTCCGTGACGTGTTCGCCGCGCTCACGCTCGTCGCGGAGCGCACGTCGCGCATCACGATCGGCACCGGCGTCACGAACCCGCTGTCGCGACACCCCGCCGTGATCGCGGGCGCGATCGGGTCGATCGCGGAGCACGCCGGCGGGCGCCCCGTCGTGCTCGGCATCGGGACGGGCGAGACGGCGGTCGAGGACCTGGGCCGCAAGCGGGCCACGATCGCGCGCATGGAGGAGACGGCGCGCGTCATCAGGGCTCTGAACGCAGGCGAGCCCGTGACCCATGCGGGCGCCGAGCTCACGCAGCGCTGGCCCGCCCCGCACGTGCCGATCGTCTTCGCTTCGAGCGGGCCGCGCTCGCTGCGCGCTGCCGGGCGCACTGCGGACGGGGTCTACCTGAAGCTCGGCGTCCATCCCGACGTGCTGCGCTACGCCCTGGCGAACGTCGCGGCGGGCCGCGCGGAGGCGGGCAGGTCCCTCGACGACTTCCGGGTTCAGGCGATGATCCCGGTCGCCGTCGACGACGACCCGGCGGTCGCGCGCGACGAGGTGCGCGGGTTCGCCGCGTCGATCGCGCGTGCCGCGGCGCGGGCGATCCCGGCGGAGGACCTGCCGGAGGAGATCGCCGCCCCGATCGCCGAGCTCGAGCGCGTCTCGTCGCAGGCGCGCGCTCGCCAGAGCTACGTGCAGTGGCTGCACAGCCCCGAGTACGCGGCGCTGATCCCCGACACGATCGTCGACCGCTTCGCCATCGCCGGGACCGGCGAGCAGGTCGCCGAGCGGATCGCCGCCCTGGGCGCCGCGGGCATCACGGAGGTGATCCCGCCGCTCACGATGGCGGACGTCCGGCCGACCCTGCGCCGGATCGGGACGGAGGTCCTGCCGCTGCTCGTCCCCACTGGTGCGCGCTCGCGGCCGAACGGGCGGGAGCCAGCGCCACGCGATGACCGCGCCGAGCGCGGCCACGACCGCGAGCACCCCGAGCGCCTTGGGGTCAGCGCGCGCAGCCAGGTCGGACGAGGGGCGGGAGTGTCGGCCAGGACCGCGGGCATGCGCGTCAGCCGGCCAACGCTAACCGAGCCCGCGGGGTTGCGCGCGGCGTTACGACGGCTGGGATGCCCGTTGCCGGCACGCACGATCAGCTCTGGTTCCTGAACGTCGCTCGTGGCCGCCACTGCGCTGAGGACCGTCACAGCCCGTCCAGCCGCCGGGCGAGAAACCGCCGCTCGGCGTCCGTGGTGGCCAGCTGCACGGCCTGCGCGAACGCTGCCCGGGCCTCGTCCGAGCGACCCAGGCGGCGCAGCAGCTCGGCCCGCGTGGAGGCCAGATAGCGGTAGTCGCCGAGCTCGAGCGAGTCGACGATCTCGAGCGCCCGCTCGGGCATGCCCGCCTCGGCGACCGCCACCGCGCGGTTGAGCGTGACCACCGGCGAGCTGGTCAGATGCTCGAGTCGCACGTACAGCAGGGCGACCTCGTGCCAATCGATGTCCTGCTCGGCCTGGAGCGAGGCGATCGCCGCCTGCAGCACGTACGGCCCGGCGGCCGGGCGCAGGGCGAGCGCTCGCTCGAGGGCGGTGCGACCCTGCTGCACCTGCGGCCGGTCGTAGCGTGAGCGGTCCTGCTCCGCCAGCGGGATCAGCTGACCGTCGACGACGCGCGCATCACGGCGCGAGTCGTGCAGCAGCATGAGGGCGAGCAGCCCGTACACCTCGGGCTCGTCGGCCATCAGATCGGCGAGCAGCCGGCCGAGCCGGATCGCCTCGGCGGCGAGATCGCCCCGGTCGGGGTAGCCCTGGTTGAAGATGAGGTAGACGACCGCGAGCACCGCGGCCAGGCGGTCGGGCAGCCGATGGTCGGCGGGCACCGCGAACGGGATCGCGGTCGCCTTGATCTTCGCCTTGGCCCGCGACAGCCGGCGCTTCATCGTCTCCTCGGAGACCAGGAACGCGCGCGCGATCTCCTCGGTGGTGAGTCCGCCGAGCGTGCGCAGCGTCAGCGCCACCTGCGCCTCGACGGCGAGCGCCGGATGGCAGCAGGTGAAGATCAGCTCCAGGCGCTCGTCGGCGATCGTGCTGTCGTCGAGGTCGAGCTCGTCCATGGTCGCGGTCGGTCGATCGGCCTCCAGCAGCCGCGTCTTGTCCCCGAGCGTCCGCTCGCGCCGGATGCGGTCGATGGCGCGGTTGCGCCCGGTGGCCACCAGCCAGGCCACCGGGTGCTCGGGCGATCCCTCGCGGGGCCACCGCTCGGCCGCGATCGCGAACGCCTCCTGAGCAGCCTCCTCGGCGAGGTCGATGTCGCCGAGGAAGCCGACCAGGGACGCGAGGACCCGGCCCCACTCGCGCTGGAAGACCTGCTCGATCAGTGACCCGTCTCCCCCGGGATCTCGACGAGCGGGCGGACCTCGACCGCGCCGCCGAGCCGCACGGCCGGGATCCGCTGCGCGAACTCGAGCGCTGCGTCCAGGTCGGATGCCTCGAGCACGTAGTAGCCGCCGAGCACCTCCTTGGTGTCGGCGTACGGCCCGTCCGTGATCAGGTTCCCGGCGCCCCCATGGCGGACCGTGGTCGCCGTCTCGCGCGGCTGCAGGTGGGCGCCGCCGACGCAGCGCGAGTCGTGGCGGAGCGCCAGGTACTCGGCGGTCAACGCCGTCGCCTCCTCCTCACCGAGTCCCTCGTGGCTGCCCGGCTTGGGGTAGATCAGCATCGCGTACTTCATCTTCGCCTCCTTCGGAACGGTCGATCATCCTGGAGACGAACGGGCGACGCCGGAGGGGACACCTGCTCGAGAACCCTTCTAGCCGAGCGGGATCTCGGCCTCGATGCGCGTGCCCGCCCCGGGCGGGCTGTCGACCGTCAGCCGGCCGTTGAGCGCCTCCACCCGCGCGGTCAGCCCGCGCAGGCCGGACCCGCGCGACGGGTCGGCCCCGCCGGCGCCGTCGTCTGCGACCGTCACCGTCGCGGTGCCGTTGCGCCGGCGTATGGCGACGGTCGCGCTCGACGCGTCCGCGTACTTCGTGACGTTCGTGATCGCCTCCGACACGATGTAGTACGCGGCCGCCTCCACCTGCGGGCTCAGCCGCTCGTCGGGCAGCGCCTCGATGTCGACCTGCACCGGCGCGCGGCTCAGCAGCGCATCGAGGGCGGGACCGAGCCCGCGCTCGGTCAGGACGACGGGGTGGATGCCGCGGGCGAGCTCGCGCAGCTCGTCGAGGCCCAGGGCGAGATCGTCGCGCGCCGTCGCGAGCAGCTCGCGGGCGGCAGGCGGTGCGTCCGCGAGCCTGGCGTTGAGCATGCCGAGCTTCAGCGACAGCGCGACGAGGCGCTGCTGCGCGCCGTCGTGGAGGTTGCGCTCCAGCCGCCGGCGCTCCGCGTCGCCGACCTCGACGAGCCGGGCGCGCGACGCCGCGAGCTTCTCGTACGCGTCGGCGTTGGCGAGCGCCTGGGCGACGAGCTCGGCGAAGTCGCAGAGCCGCTGCTCGACGACGTCGGGCAGCGGCGCCTCCGACCTCGTCGCTCCGGCCAGCGCGCCCCACAGCCTGCCGCCGACCGTCACGGGCGCCGCCACGGAGGCGCGGTAGCCCAAGCCGCGCATCGACTTCCCGACCGTCCCGCCCGTGTCGTCGTAGGTGTCCAGGCGCTGGGCGTCGCCGCTGCGCAGCACCTTCGCCACCACCGTCTCGCCCTCGAGGTCCAGCGTCGTGCCGACCGGGAAGTGCGGCGGTCCGTCGGCGCTCCAGGCTCCCACGACGGTCGCCGTGTGCGCGCCGTCGTACTGCACCACGCTCGCGACCGGGAGCGCCAGCAGCCGGCCCACCTCCTCGGTCACCTGCCCGAACACACGACTCGGCTCGGCGTCCTCGGCGACGAGCGTCGCGACCCTGCGCAGCGCCGCCTGCTCGTCGGCGAGCTCGCGCTGGGCCGCCTCGGCGGCGGCCAGCGCGCGGGCGGTCCGCGCCCGCTCGGCGGTGACCGCGGCGAGCAGCAGCGAGGTGAGGGCGGACGTGGCGATGAACAGCTGCGTCGAGAGCAGGCTGTCGGTGATCGACTCGCGCACGAACGGGCCGTCCTCATGTGCCGTGTTCCAGACCGTGATGGAGCAGACGACGAGGATCGCCGTGGCGGCGCCGCGCGGCCCGAAGCGCAGCGCCGCCCACAGGAGCACGGGGAACACGATGTACGGGACGTCGCGCTGCGGCGGCAGCTCGGCGAGCACGACGAGCAGGGCCAGCACGACGGCGCCCTCGAACGCCTCGCGGCGCCCGATGCCGGCGAGGCCGCGGGCGGCCCACGTCAGCAGCACGGGCGCCACGACGAGGACGCCCGAGGCGTCGCTCAGCGTCCAGGTGCGGAACACACGCGCGAGCTCGTCCGTGGAGATCACGTCCCCGAGGCGCAGCGACGTCGGGCCGAACGCCGCGCTGACGAGCGCCGCCACGAGCGCGCAGGCGACGAGGGCGAGCACGTCGACGACGCGCTCGAGGCCCGCCCGGCCGTCCGTCAGCCGGCGCAGCAGCAGGGCGGCGAGCACGACCGCCAGCGTGTTGCCGACGGTCTGCCCGAGGACGGTGCCGAGCGGCGTCGAGAAGTCGCCGAGCAGCAGATCGCCGATCACGATCCCCGGCCACAGCCGCACGCCGTACAGGAACAGGACGGCGAGCCCGAGGCCCGCGGGCGGCCACACGGCCGCGACGGCTCCGTCGAGGTAGGCCAGCTCCAGGCCGATCCGGCCGGCGACGTAGTAGGCGGCCGTGACGAGCGCCACCTGCAGCACGTACAGGCCCAGCGCCCCGTGTCGGGTCCCGCGCAACGCCTGGATCCCGCCGCGGGCGTCGCGGAGGCTCCGACCGGCCGTGCGGACGTGCATGGCGTCCATCCCTGCCGCGACTCTAGACGGCCCGCAGGGGAGCCGCAGGGCGTGGCCCAGAAATGCGGAAAGCGCCCAGCCGTGGACGCTTCCGATGAGTAGCGGGGGCGGGATTCGAACCCGCGACCTTCGGGTCATGAGATTCACGGGAGCCGTGCAGTTCCTAGCAGCTCCGGGGATCTGGGGGACCACAGCAGCGGTCAGTTCGGCGGAGTTCCGCTCAGGTTGATGCCCGCCTGGGCCACTTGGGCTGGGACTTCGTCAGCTCGGCTAGCGGCTTCTGCTGGTACGCGTGCGCATTGCGGTTGCCGCCGGCTGGCTCGGCGAGCACCGGGAGACCCCCCGCTGGCCGACGTCAAGTGCGGGCGACGTGTTCGGGCTTCCAGCTCAGCAGGTGTGCCAGGATGGAGGTCGACGAACTGTCGGCGACCGCCTGAGGGAGCGCGGCTGAGGCCGCGGCGTTGACAAGTGCGCAGACCGGCCCGGTAGCCGGATTGCTCACGCGACTAGAAGCCGCGACGGCTTCGGGTGCGCGGCTTCCAGGGGTTGTGTGAGCTGGCGCGCGGGCTTCGCGCCGCGCGAAAGGCTTCGCGCCGCGCGACACTGCGCGGTGGCCCCCCGCGGGGGGCCACCGATGATCGGCTAGCGGTCCTCGTCGTAGCGGTTCGCGGCTGCCCGACTTCGCAAGTCCGCGGCTGATCATGTAGCCGACGGTGAGGATCGTGACGTAGAGCCAGGCTTGCTTGGCTCCGAGGCCGCCGGCGTCGGCGTTGTCGACGACAGCGGCGCCGACGAGGACACCGATGACGGTGACCACGTAGGCGATCATTTCGGTCGTCTTGAACGCCGACTTGGTCTCGGTGGAGACGCGCCGGTCGGTGCGCGGGGTTGAGGCGCCATTGTGGACGTCGCGGTCAGTTCCGCGGGTGGGAGCGGCTGGGGTGCTCATAAGAGGGGTCCCTTCGGACTTGGAATCAAAGCACTGCGCTGGACGCGTCCAGGCGCACGTGCGCACGACGATTCCCAGTACGACGCGAGACGGCGAAACGGACAACCGGGTGCCGACCCGAACGTCTGGGCTACCCACAGCATCGGTCCACAAACGCCTGATCGCCCGTGCAAGCCGGCCAGTTGCCAGGGGCCTGGGGCTGCCTTCCGGCGGCTCCATCCGGAACGTGCACGGCCGGCTTCGCCGGCTACTGAACGTCGATGCCGTCCATCGTCGAGTTGCTGATCGGCTCGAGGTAGTAGACCTCGCACGAGATGTCGCCAGTGGTGTCGGTGCCGCTGGTGAAGCCGCGTACACGACGGCCGGTGATCCGCTCGACGGCCGAGCGGAAATCCTCCTCGCGGGCGTGCTGCAGGAACAGGCGCATTTCGCGGAGACGTTGATGCTCGCCGAGCTCCACCATGGTTCGCTCAGCCGGCGTGAAGGTCTTCTCGAGAGTGCAGACGACGGCGTCGGGACCCGCGAAGTGCGTCTGAGCACGTGCGGGGCCGCGGCCGAATAGGCGCTTGTAGAGCTGCACCATCTCGTTGGAGAGCTCCAGTGCCACTTGGTGGCGTCCGGGCGGGTTCTGCAGATCACCGGTCATGGCACACGTCCCATTTCCTCTTTGCGCGTATCGCGGGCGATATGCGGCCGCGTACTCCTGATCCGACGCGTCCGACCTCGGAGTTCGGCCCTCAGTCTGCAAATGCACGACGAATGAAGAAGGCGAGCGGCCGGCCCCATGTTCGTGGCGTCAGGATCGCCTGATCCCCGTGCGTTGCAAGCGCGTCGCGCCTCTCCTATCGGAAAGAGCGGCGCCCGGTGGGCCCCATGAGTGGGACGCCGCCCTTCGCTCTCCACCCCCACTACATCGGGCCGGAACCGCAGCCAGCCCGATAGACAGGGCCTTCCCGTTCATCGGCGGGCTGATGCGTTCCCTTTGGCTGGTCCGGCGGGGCTACGAATCGTGGCTTCGCTGTGTGCGTGCGGCGGCGCGGAGCAAAGCGGCGGCAGCGCGGATCTCGACGGACCGGCTACGCGCGTGCGCGCACCTGCTGAACAGAACCGCGGTCTCGGTGATCCACGCTGCACGCAATGCGACGAAGGCGTCCTGACGCGATACCCATTCCGCCGAGTGATCCGTGGCACCGTCTTGCACGACGCGAGCGTGCCCGGCAACTCGGATCGCAGTGGCGCGCTTGTTGACCGCCAACAGCGGCGGGAGGCAAGCAGGCCGGTCAGACCCACCCGCCCCGGGCGCCAGACTCCATATCCGAATCGACGGCCCGATGACGCTCCCGTATGCGGCTGCGTGTCTGAGCGCGGCTACTCGTCGACAGCGTCAGCCTTGTGCCGCTCCGTCCGGATAATCCGGGCCTCGGTGTCCGCCATGAGTACCGCGGCCCGGTCCGACCTCGCTTTCGCGGCGGTCGCTCCAGCCCGAGCCTCGATGGCTGCACGCCTGGCCTGGGCGGCCGCGCGTGAAACCAGGAGCGCCCAGCGCGGAGGCGTGCTCGACATGCGCGCAGGATCGCGCGACACAGTCATCCTGCAAGCTCCCCAACCGGGGCCACGGCTTCCGCTTCGAGGCATAAGCAGCAGCGGGCGTGTTGCGACTAAACGCGCCCCGAAGCTCGTCGGCGCCGAGGCGACGTGTGATTGCTCTCGGCCAAGAGCGATAGCGATGCGGTAACCCGCCGTGGCTCCAGCGGTGCCAGCGCATCGTTGCCCCGCGCTCGCCCCCAGGCGATGGCGATAGCGCGGCGGGCGGCTGTCCGGTCGGAGCTCGCGCCGCGGGGCTACCCCCGAGCTGAGGTCTACCCGCGGGTCGTGTGGACGCCACGGCCCGCGCTTGGGTGTCGGGTTCCCGCACTCCATGCTCGGACGAACAGGGCCCAGCCGCCTTGTCCACGAGCTTGCGGCGGCTGGGCGTGCGGAGGAGACTGCTCACGGCGGTCCGAGAACACCCGGCGCGCGAGAGGAGCAGACATGGCCACCCAGCTCGACGAAAGCCGACCGACGATCGTGCTTGTTCACGGGGCATGGGCTGATGCGACGGGCTTCGACGCCGAGATTCGCGCTCTGCAGCGCGAAGGGTTCCGCGCCATCGGGTTCGCCAACCCGCTTCGCGACCTCGCTGGCGACTCGACCTACCTGGCCGAGTTCCTGCGGACGTTGACCGGCCCGGTCGTGCTCGTCGGCCACTCCTACGGTGGCAACGTCATCTCGACCGCCGCGACCGGCAACGACCAGGTCAAGGCGCTCGTGTTCCTCAATGGATGGATGTGCGACGAGGGCGAGAGCCAACAGGAGCTCCTTGAGAGGTTCGAGGGCAGCCTCGTGGGTCCCTCGATCAGGCCCGTGCCCTTCACGAGCGCGGACGGCCGCGAGGGCGCAGACCTCTTCCTCGCCCCCGAGGCGTTCCGGGAGGCCTTCGCCGCCGACGTCGACCAGGCCACGGCGGACGTCATGGCCGCCGCGCAGCGGCCGTACGCCGCCGCCGCGTTCGCCGGCTCGCCGTCAGGCCCACCAGCGTGGAAGACGCTGCCGTGCTGGTACCTGCTCGGCACGGAGGACAAGGCGATCCCACCGGCGCTCCAGCGGTTCATGGCCGAGCGCGCGAACGCGACGATCGTGGAGGTGCCGGCCTCGCACGTCTCGTTCGTGTCGCAGCCCGACGCCGCGACCCAGCTCATCCTTCAGGCCGTGGAGGCGACCATGCCCGCGGCGACTCGCACCTAGAGATCCCAAATACGCGGTGACATCCCGGCTTCCGCTCGGGACGAAGAGCGACAGCCCGGACAGAGTCGCTCGTTCCTTCGAGGGACAAGGGACTTTGGGACGCGCGAATGCTACGTACGCGACCGGTTGGACGCGTCGCCTTTGTCGCCACGATCACCGCGGGCTCGATTCGCTGAGCCTCGACCAAGTCGAAGAGCGAATCGCCGCTAACGGAGCTCGTCGCTTCGCCGAGCACCTCGAACGACGAGCCATCGTCGAGCTCCTCGACATCGAGGACGGTCTCGCGCAGCTCTCCGTCCGGCATACGCACACGGAGACTGAACGTCCCACCGAGATCCTCAGCGCCGTCCAGGGTCACGGGGCCGACGAGCTGGCCGCGCAGCAGGACGCGGCGGCCGATGAGGGAGGCCAGGGAGGAAGCGTCGAACACGGAGGGAGGCTGCGGCGTGGCTCACGGCCGAGTCGCGAGTGCCGGGACGACTTGACACGTCCTCGCGTCCGTCGCGCTAGGACCGCAGCGTTCCGTGCGTATTGATGCCACACGAAGCCGCATCGCATCGGCCCAGAAACACGAAAACCCCCTGGCGAGAGGGGGTCTCCGTAGTAGCGGGGGCGGGATTCGAACCCGCGACCTTCGGGTTATGAGCCCGACGAGCTACCAGACTGCTCCACCCCGCGGCGGACCATCGAATATAGCACCATGACCCGTCTATGGCACGGATCCTCATCACCCGCCGGCTCCCCGGCGACCCCCATGATCGCCTGGCCGCAGAAGGCCATGACGTCGACGTCTGGGAGGGGGATCTGCCGCCCTCCGACGAGGAGCTGCGCGCCCGCGCGCAGGGCGCGGAGGGGCTCATCACGCTGCTGACCGAGCGCGTCGACGGGGACCTCCTCGACGCGCTGCCCGGCCTGAAGGTCGTGTCGAACTACGCGGTCGGCAGCGACAACATCGACCTCGACGCCGCCGAGGCCCGCGGCGTCGCCGTGGGCGTCACGCCGGACGTGCTCACCGAGGCCACGGCGGACCTCGCGTGGGCGCTCATGCTCACCGTCGCGCGCGGGATCGTCCCGGCGGCGGCCGACGTCCATGCAGGCCGCTGGCGCACGTGGGAGCCGCAGGGCTGGATCGGCCGCGACGTGCACGGCGCGTCGCTGCTCGTCGTCGGCGCCGGGCGCATCGGCCAGGCGGTCGCCAAGCGCGGCGCGGGCTTCGACATGGACGTCGCCGTCGCCGACATCGGCGACGACCTGATGGCGATGCTGCCGACGGCGGACTTCGTGTCGCTGCACGTCCCGCTCACCGAGTCGACCGAGGGGCTCATCGGCGCCGAGCAGCTCGCGGCGATGAAGCCGACGGCGATCCTCGTGAACACGGCGCGCGGCCCGGTCATCGACCGCGACGCGCTGGCGCAGGCGCTGCACGACGGCGAGATCGGAGGCGCGGCGCTCGACGTCACCGTCCCCGAGCCGCTGCCGGCCGACGACCCGCTGCTGCAGGCGCCGAACCTGCTCGTCGTCCCCCACATCGGGTCGGCCACCGAGGGGGCGCGCCAGGCGATGACCGACCGCGCCGTGCGCAACCTGCTCGCCGGGATCGCAGGCGAGCCCGTCCCCTACCCCGCCCGCTGACGCCGTGCGGGTTGCCGTCGTCGACGTCGGCACGAACTCGACGCGTCTGCTCGTCGCCGACGTGCGGGACGGCGCGCTGACGGAGATCGAGCGTCTTTCGACGGTGACCCGCCTCGGGCAGGGCGTCGACGCGAGCGGCCGCCTGGGCGACGAGCCGATCGCCAGGACCCTCGCCGTCGTCGACCGCTACCGGGACCGGATCGAGGCGCTCGGCGCGGACGCGGCGGTCGCGGTGCTCACGAGCGCGGTGCGCGACGCCGCCAACGGCGCGGACCTCACCGGCGCGGTCGCCGAGCGCGGCTTCGAGGCGCGCACGATCACCGGCGACGAGGAGGCCGCGCTGACGTTCCGCGGGGCGACGTCGGAGCGCGCCGGGCGCGAGGAGCTCGTCGTCATCGACATCGGCGGCGGCTCCACGGAGCTCGTGACCGGCCACGGGCCGGACGTCGACTTCCACGTGTCCATGCAGGCGGGTGTCGTGCGACTCGGCGAGCGCCACCTGCACGACGATCCGCCCGACCCCGACGAGGTCGCCTCGCTCGTCGAGGACTTCCGCGCGACGCTGGCGGCGCAGCTCCCGGACGAGGTCGCGCGCAGCGTGCAGGCGGCGATCGCGGTCGCGGGCACCCCGACGTCGGCCGCCGCGATCGAGCTGGAGCTCGACCCCTACGACCCGGCGCGGGTGCACGGGCACGTCCTCGAGCTGGCGACGCTCGAGGAGCAGCTCGCCTTCCTCGCGGCGATGCCGCTGGAGCAGCGCCGCGAGGTGACCGGCCTGCACCCCGATCGTGCGCCGACGATCGTCGCGGGCGTGGCGATGCTCATGGAGTGCGTGCGCGCGTTCGGCCTCGAGCGCGTGGAGGTCTCCGAGCACGACATCCTCCGAGGGGCCGCGCTGGCGCGCGCGGAGCCGTGACCCTCCCCATTTTTGGGGATTGCATTCCCGGCGGGACCGGCAGAGACTACGTATGTCGAGCGCGGGACCCGTTTCCGTGCCCGGCACCATAGGTTCGGGCGTAGCCGCATTGTTTCGGCGCCTCCCGCCGTCCGGACCATTGAGAAGACGGCCCTGTCGCGGCACGTACCCCTGCCCGTCCTGACGGGGCCAAGCTTGGAAGCCGCCCTTGGGCGGCTTCCGGCCGTTCAGGGCCGGTCGGCGATCTCGCGGATCGCGTCGGCCACCGCGTCGGGCGCCTCGAGCGGCACGAAGTGGCCGACGTCGTCGAGGACCCGCAGGTCGACGTCCTCGAAGTCGAGGTCGAGCCGGTCCGTCCAGTCGGCGGCGAACAGCGGATCGCGGGTGCTGCACAGCGCGATGACCGGCAACGTCAGCGGCGGGTTCTCGGGCACCGCGGGCTGACTCGTCGCACCGGCGCCGGCGCGGTACCAGGCGATGCTGGACGCGAAGGCGCCCGGGCGCGCGTACACGCGGGCGAGATCGTCGAGCTGGTCGGGCCGCAGGATGTCGCGGTCGCCGGCCCAGTGATGCCAGAAGTGGCCGAGGTAGGCGCGGACGGCGTCGAGGTTCCCGTCGAGCAGCTCTTCGGACAGGGGCAGGCGATGGAAGTGCTGGTACCAGAACTCGCCCTGGGCCTCGCGACTCGTGGGCCGGTGGCCGAAGCTCGGGAACGGCGGCGCGATGACGAGCGATGCGACGCGCTCGGGCGCGCGCCGCGCGAGCGCCTGCGCCACGCGGCTGCCGACGTCGTAGCCGCTCACGACGACGCGCTCGGCGCCGAGCTCGTCGAGGAGCCCGAGCACGCTGGAGGCCTGGGCGTCGGCGCTGTAGAACGTGCGCGGGTCGACGTCGTGGCGGTCGGATTCCGCCGAAGCCGCGCAGGTCGGGCACGACGACCTGGAACTCGCCTTCCAGCCGCTCCAGGACCCGGTGCTGGTCCCACCAGCAGCCGGGCCAGCCGTGCAGCAGGACGACGGTCGGCCCAGACCCGCGGCGGACGTAGCGCAGCCGGAAGTCGTCGACGGGCGCCGACCGGCGGAAGTCCCACGAGACGTCGTCGATCACGCGAGGTTCGACCTCCGCGGGTAGGCGACCGATGGGTCGGTGAGCACGTTGACGAGCGCCGGGCCGCCGGCCGCGAACGCGCGCTCGAGCGCGGGCCGCAGCTCGCCCGGCGTCCGGACCAGCTCGCCGTGGCCGCCGAGCGCCTGCACGACCTGGTCGTAGCGCGTCTCCGGCTGGAGGTCGGCCACGACCGAGTAGCCGTAGATCGCCTCCATCGGGTGCTTCTCCAGACCCCAGATGCCGTTGTTGCCGACGATGCCGACCACGGGCACGCGGTGGCGGACGAGCGTGTCCCACTCCATGCCGCTGAAGCCGAACGCGCCGTCGCCGAGCAGGAGCACGACCTGGCTTCCGGGGCGCCCGAGCGCGGCGCCCAGCGCCTGCCCCGGGCCCGCCCCCAGGCACCCGAACGGGCCGGGGTCGAGCCAGCAGCCAGGGGTGTACGAGTCGATGACGCGCCCCGCGTAGGACACGAAGTCCCCACCGTCGCCGATGACGATCGCGTCGCGGTCGAGGACCTGCGACAGCTCCGCGTACAGCCGCATCGGGTGCAGCGGGCCGCGATCGTCGGCGCGCTCGGCGGCCTCCGCATCGCGAGCGGCGGTCTCCTGCTCGCGCAGCGTCGCGACCCAGCGCTCGGTCACCGACGGGTCGGGGGTGATGTACGTGCGCAGCGCGCGCAGCGTCGACGGCAGCGCCCCGTACAGCTCCGCGGCCGGCGCCCGCGGATGGACGCGCTCGGGCTCTGCGCGGTCGATGACGACGATCTCGGTGTTCTCGCCGAACGCGCCGCCGAAGCCGAGCCGGAAGTCCATCGGCACGCCGACGACGAGCGCGACGTCGGCGCCCTTCAGCGCCGCCGAACGCACGCGCGAGAAGGCGAGCCGGTGGTCGGCGGGCACGCACCCGCGCGCGAGGCCGTTGAGGAACACCGGGACGCCGAGCGCCTCGACGAGCTCGAGCAGCGCGTCCTCGCCGTGCCCCCACCACAGGTCGCTGCCCGCCATGACGACCGGTCGCTCGGCCTCCGCCAGCAGCGTGAGCGCGCGCCCCAGCTCGTCGGCGTCGGGCTCGCCGCTGCCCTCGCCGCTCGGCAGCACGGCCGGCTCGCCGTCGTCGGGCCCCTCGGAGAACACGTGGTCGAGCGGGAAGTCGACGAACGCCGGCCCGCCCGGGGCGCGCAGCGAGGCGGCGAGCGCCTCGTCGATGAGCGCCGGGATCTCCCCCGGCGACTCGGCCGTGGCGGCGAACCGCGCCAGCGGCCTGCACGAACGGCAGGTGATCGATCTCCTGCAGCGAGCCCTGCCCCCAGCGCCACGCCGGCGCGCGACCGCCGAGCACGACCATCGGCGAGTGGCTCTGCAGCGCCGACCCCATCGCGCTCATCCCGTTCGTGACGCCGGGTCCGGCGGTCAGCGCCGCCACGCCGGGCCGCCGCGTGACCTTCGCCCAGCCCTCGGCCGCGAACGCCGCGGTCGCCTCGTGGCGCGTGTCGACGAGCGCGATGCCCTCGGCGCGGCAGCCGTCGTAGATCGAGAAGAGGTGCCCGCCCGAGAGCGTGAAGACGGTGTCGACGCCCTGCGCGCGCAGCCGGCGCGCGGCGAGCAGGCCGCCGTGGGCGGTCGCGACCCCTTCCTCGGGCGCCATCAGCCCGCTTGTCTCCGCTCGGGGCTCCCGCCGTCGACGCGGTCCACCATCCGGGGCGCGAGGCGCGGGAGGTCCACGAGCGCATGGAGCTGGACCCGGTCGCGCTTGCCCTGCAGCTCCACGGTGCCGCGCGGCAGGACGCCCTTCGGCTGGTCGAGGAGCCGGCGCGTCGCCTCGGTGATGAGGACGTCGTCGCCGGTCTCGCGCGTGACGCGCTCGACGCGCGCCGCGGTGTTCACCACGTCGCCGACGACCGTGAACTCCAGACGCCCGCCGCCGCCGATGGTGCCCGCGACGACCGGCCCCGAGTTCACGCCGATGCCGATGGCGAGCGTGTCCCCGAAGCGCTCGCGCACGACCGAGGCGATCTCGCGCGCGGCCGCGACGCCCCACTCGGCATGCCCGCTGAGCGGCTCGGGAGCGCCGAACACGGCCAGCAGCCCGTCGCCGATGTACTTGTCGACGTGGCCGCCGTGGTGCTCGAGCACGGGCACGACGCAGTCGAACAGCTCGTTGAGCCGGGCGACCACCTCGTGCGGTGAGGAGTTCTCGGCGAAGCCGGTGAAGTCGCGCATGTCGAGGAAGAGGATCGTGACCTCGACCTCCTCCCCCGCGAGCACCGCGCCCTCGGCCAGGACCCGGTCCGCCAGCTCCGGATCGACGTAGCTGCCGAACGCGTCGTGGAGCTTCTCGCGCTCCTGCAGGCCGGCGACCATCTCGTTGAACAGCCCGGCCAGGACGCCGGTCTCGTCCGCGCTCACCACGGGCACGCGCGCCCGGAGGTCGCCCTGCGTGACGCGCTCGGTGGCGCGGCGCAGGTCGGAGAGGGGCCCGAGCACGGAGCGCGACAGCAGCACGGTCAGCTCGAGGGAGAGCGTGAACGCCACCGCGACCGCGACCGCGACGTCGACGCCGAGGTCGCTCAGCCGCGCACCCGGGCCGGCGGACAGCGCGGCGACGACCACGCCCGTGATGACGTTGATGAGCGGCAGCGCGAGGAGCAGGCGCCAGCGCAGCGTGATGACGGGGACGCCGTCGGACACGATCCCGCCGGGCACGCTGAGCGAGAGGTCGGCGAGCACCGGGCGCATCGCCTGCTCGAGGGCGAAGAAGCGCAGGAACGTGCCGTAGACGAGCACGAGCGACGCGCCCGCGAGCAGGATCGGCACCGCGTACCACGGAAGATCGAGGTAGACCGCGATGAACACGCGAGATCGGGACGATGTTCCCCACGATCGTGAGCGGCCGCCGGTAGCTCACGAAGGCGATCGGCAGCGCGACGAGCGCGCGCCACGCGGCCTGCGCGGCCGCGGGGGTCCGCGAGCCCGACAGCCAGGCCGCCGCCGGCCGCGCGAGGCGCAGCGCGTACGGAGCGGCGATCGCGATCTCGATGGCGGCGAGCGTCTCGCCGACGAGCACGATCGTCCAGAACTCCTTCGTGCTCATCGGCTGGTAGAGCGTCAGCAGCCAGAGCCCGGCGAGGGCGACGATCGCGGACAGGGGGAACACCGCCGCGACGGCAAGTCGCGGGTAGCGCGGGCCGAGCCGCCGGTAGAGGGCCTGCAGGAGTCGCGTCATCGCCGACGTCGATCGTGACACGCCGCCGAGCGAGGTGCCAGGCGGCGTGGCGCGACCTACCCGGCTCTCGGCACGGACCTGCGGACCGGCACCGTGGCCGCCTGTGCGGCGGCAGCGGCCTCGTTCAGGCGGTCCTCTCCGCTGAAGACGAGCCGCCCGACGCGGATCGCGGGGAGGACCTCGGCGCCGCCGGCGAGGAGCCGCAGCGCGTCGTCCACCATCGCCCCGTCACGCGTCTCGTCCGTCGCGGCGTCGAACGCGTCGCCCAGCGGCAGGTTCGCCGCAGCGGCCGCCTCGGCCAGCACCTCGGGGTCGTCGAGCTCGAAGCCCCCGCAGAACGCGAGCCTGCTCGCCGCCAGGACGAAGGCGCCCCCGCGCCCGCGCTCGCACGCGAGCGACGCGACGCGCATGGCCGCACGCGCGCTCGAGGTTCCCTCGGGCCACACGAGCGGCAGCCGGAGCACGGACGCCCGCTGGGACGCGGCGAGCTCGTCGCGCTCGCGGGCGGCGGCGTCGGCGATCGGATCGCCGCCGTGGAGCGCGTCGCGCAGCGCGGGTCGCCAGTCGAGATGCGGGAAGAGGCTGTTGACCCGCTCCGCGGCCAGGTAGGTCGCGGGGGACACCAGATCGAAGTACAGGGTCGCACGTGCGCGCGCCCGCATCGGCCGGCTCCCGTGGGACCGGCGGCGGCGTCCTGCATCCAGCGCGATGACCTCGCCCATGCTGCTCCTGGTTCTCGTTCGTTCCATTCGGGGCTCCGGGACGACCTTGGAGTGGAACCCCTCGGCCACCTAACGCAGCGGATCGCGAGAACTTGCGCGCAAGTGAGAAACTCTGGATGCACGCGAATTTCGAACTGCAGATTCGTTGGAGGTTTTTGCCCCGCTTTCGGGAAGGAAACGCACCGGTTTCGTCGTACAGGTGTCCAATCGCCGTACGGGCATGGAGCGACGCCGAAGCGCTGGGTAAGGTCGCGCCCTAAAGCCGCTGCAACGACCGTTCTCCAGGAGGCCTGTATCCCCACCGTCCCTCCCCCCAAGCGTCACCCGTACAACCAGTGGGCCCCCGACGCTCGGGCGCTGGACCTGGTGGGAGACAAGTGGACCCTCCTGATCATCCGCGATCTGGTGGCCGGTCCCCGCCGGTTCGTCGAGCTCCAGCGCGTGCTCCCCGGCATCTCGACCGAGCAGCTCCGCTCCCGGCTGAACCGCATGGTCGCCGACGGGCTGCTCACCCGCCAGCGGTACCGCGAGGTGCCGCCGCGCGTGGACTACGAGCTCACCGAGCGGGCCCGCGGCCTGCTGCCGGTCATCGGCGCCCTCGCCGCCTGGGGTTTCGAGTGGGCGTGGGGCCCGCCGAACGACGACGAGGCGATCGACATCGGCGCGATCTTCCGCTCCATCCCCGGGCTCATCCGCCCTGCCGGCGACGACGCGCGGGCTCGTCGAGCTCGTCGTGATGGGCACCGACGGCGAGCCGCAGCACTACGCGATGCGCGTCTCCCGCGGTTCGATCAGCATCTCCGAGCGCGCGGCGCCAGAGGCCGACGCCTCGGTGTCCGGAAGCCAGCGCGACTGGATCGATGCACTCGGTCCGGCAGCGGACGACGAGGCGCTGCATGTCAGCGGGGACCAGCGGCTGGCCCGCGTGGTGCTCGACGGCGTCATGGCCTCGTCGTTTCGCGACGCCCGCGTTGCCTGAGGGCTAGTCGGTACTAGCGTCCGGGGAGCCGGGTAGCCTCGTCGCCCGGTCTGGGCGATCCCGTGCGCGACGCAACCTTCCTCGCGTCCATGGGTTTGAGCCCCTGGTCTTCCCCCGACGAAAGGACCGATTCTCCGTGCCACGCCGCCGTACGACGTTCGCCGTGCTCGCCGCCCTCGCGGCCGCGCTCGTCGCCACACTCAGCCTTCCCGCGATCGGCAACGCCCAGAGCAGGACGAACGTTGTCGTGGGCATGGGCGACCAGCACGTCGGGATCTTCAGCGACCCCAACTACCAGGCTCTCGGCGTCAAGCGGGTCGCGGTACTTCATCCGCTGGGACGCGATCCGCAACCCCGTCGCCCTCTCCGAGGCCGACCAGTACGTCTTCGCCGCGAGAGCCGCAGGCGCGAAGGTGCTGATGCACATCTCGACGAACAACCTGACGCCCGGGAAGGCGAAGCTGCCCACGGTCGCGCAGTACAAGCGCGACGTCGGCGCCCTCGTCAAGCGCTACAAGCCGCTCGGCGTGACGGAGTGGGGAACCTGGAACGAGGCGAACCACACGACGCAGCCGACGTTCCGCAGCGCCCGCCGCGCCGCGCAGTTCTACGTCGCCATGAAGGGCTTCTGCAGCGGCTGCACGATCGTCGGCCTGGACGTCCTGGACCAGCGGTCGACGCGGGTCCCGAGCATCGACTTCCGCAACTACATCAGCGCGTTCTTCCGTGCGGCGGGGTCTGCCGGGCGGTCGTTGACCGTCGTGGGCATCCACAACTACTCCGAGGTCAACCGTCGCTACACGAAGAACACGCGCGACATCATCTCGGCGGTGCGCAAGTACAACCGTCGCGCGAAGTTCTGGTACACGGAGACGGGCGGCGTCGCCGAGTTCTCCACCGCGTTCCCGTGCAACGTCAACCGCCAGGCGAACAGGACGCAGTACATGTTCGACCTCGCGAAGCGGTTCAAGACCTACGTGAAGCGGGTCTACAACTACAACTACTACGGCACGGACTGCTCGACGCGGTTCGACGCCGGCCTGGTCAACGCCAACGGCACGCCGCGCCCGGCGTACAACGTCTACAAGGCGAACCTGGCGAAGTTCAAGCAGTAGCCGAATCCGACTTCGTCGGATTCGGACGGCAAGGGTCGGCAGAGCCTCCCCTTGCCAGCGCAGCAGGCGGGCCGGTCATATGACCGGCCCGTTCAGTCTGCAGAAGGGAGCCTCTGGCGAGCTTCTGCCCAGCACATCCCGGAGGCTCTGCCGACGGGATGTGCCATGCCCGGGGAGGGACTCGAACCCTCATGCCCTCGCGGGCAGCCGGGTTTAAGCCGGCCGCGTCTGACCAGTTCCGCCACCCGGGCGCAGCCGGATCGTAGGTCAGTAGCCTGAGCCCAGGGGCGTTTTCGCAACTTCGCGGCCCCTCCTGGGTTCCAGACAGGTCGGCGCAGGATGCGCCGCCCGCACCCATCCCGTGGAAGCCTCAGCACACACGACACACGCTGCGCTCGGCCTGCGCACGCCGGCGGCGATGCTGCGCCTGCAGTCCGACGAGCGTCTCGTGACGCTCGTGCGGCGCGGGCACCACGGCGCGTTCGAGGCGCTCGTCTCCCGCTACCAGTCGCGGCTGCTCGCCTTCTGCCGGCACATGCTCGGCTCCCGGGAGGACGCGGAGGACGTGCTCCAGGAGGTCTTCGCCGCCTCCTACAACGCGATGCTCGCCGACGACCGGCCGATCAACGTGCGGCCGTGGCTGTACCGCATCGCCCGCAACCGCTCGCTGAACCACCTGCGCCGCGCCCAGGCCATCGGGGTCGACTCGATGGACATCCACCTGTCGGAGAACGGCGCGACGACGGCCGACAAGGTCCACCGCCGCGAGGACTTCCGCCAGCTCATCGGCGACGTGCAGCAGCTCGCCGAGACGCAGCGCACCGCGCTGCTGCTGCGCGAGATCGACGCGCTCTCCTACGAGCAGATCGCCGAGGCGATGGAGACCACCGTCCCCTCGGTGAAGTCCCTCCTCGTCCGGGCCCGCGTCTCGCTGGCCGAGGCCGCCGAGGCGCGCAAGCTCACCTGCGAGGAGGTCCGCGACGAGCTCGGCGAGGTCGCCGAGGGCCTGCGCCGCACCTCGCCGCCCGTGCGCCGCCACCTCCGCACCTGCGACCGCTGCGCCGCGTTCCGCAAGCAGCTGCGCTCGACGAACCGCGCGCTCGCGCTCGTCTTCCCCGTCGCGCCGCTCCTCCTCTTCAAGAAGGGCCTGCTCGCCCAGCTCGGGATGACCGCGTCCGCCGGCGCCGGCACCGCCGCGACGGGCGTCGCAGCCTCGGCCTCCGCCGCGGGCGGCGCGAGCATGATGAGCGCCGGGATCTCGACCATCGCCACGAAGGCGGCCGCCAGCGTCGCGGCCGCCGCGATCGTGACCGCCGGAGCCGTCGAGGTCGATCACGTCCGTCACGCCAAGGCCGACACCGCGCCGGTCGCCGCCGTCGTCGCGCCTCCCGCGCCGGCGGCCGCGCCGCCGAAGGTCGTCACACCGGCGCCCGAGCCCGTCGTCGTCGCCTCCTCCCGCCAGCCCGCCGACGAGCCGAAGGCCGGCGCCGCGGGCGACAAGAAGGACGGCGAGAAGACCGCGAAGGACGACGCGCCGGAGGCCGCGACGCCCGCGGGCGGCGCCCAGGCGCCCGCCGACGGGACCACCGTCGCGCTCGCGCCGACGCAGCAGGGCGCCGACTCCGTGACGCTGCCCGGCCAGCCGACCCCGCCGCCGCCCGGCGCGGGCGGCATGCCCGGCCCGGCCGAGGTCGCGCCCGCGACGCCGCCCGTCGCCACGCCGGCCGCGCCCGCGGTGCCCGTCACCCCGGAGACGCCGCCGGTCGCCGCCGACCCGGCCGCCACCACACCGGCCGCCCCCGTGGAGACGACGCCGGAGGACCCGACCGTGCCGGTCGAGCCCACGACGCCGGCGGAGCCGCCCGTCACGACGACGCCCGCGCCCGATCCGGTCGCCGAGGCCACCGGTCCCGAGACCCCGGCGCCCGCCGCGGTCCAGCCGCCGGCGCCCGCCCCCGTCGTTCCCTAGCCGGCGAGCACCTCGCGGACGCTCCGGGGCGGACGCCCGGTGAGCGTCTCGACGGCGTCGCTCACCTCCGCGAACCAGCCCTCGCGGATCGCGCGGCCGAAGGAGGCGACGAACCGCGCGCCGAAGGCCAGATGGCCGTCGTCGGACTCCCCGACCATGCCGGCGACGAGCGCGTCGTCGTCCACGGCCACCGCCTCGACCGGCCTCCCGGCGAGATCGGCGTAGAGGCGCGCGAGATCCTGCGCCGAGAGGCTCTCGGGTCCCGTGACGTCGTAGATCCGGCCCTCGTGCCCGTCACCGGCCAGGACGGCGGCCGCAGCCGCCGCGCAGTCCAGGCGCGAGACGTAGGCGGCACGTCCGTCGCCGCGGTTGTGCACCAGGCGACCGCTCGCCGCCGCCTCGCGCAGCTCGGGCTCCTGGAACTCGGAGTACAGCTCGTTGCGCAGCAGCGTCCAGGCGCAGCCGGCGGCGCGCAGGTCCGCCTCGGTCCGACGATGCGTCTCGGCGACGGCCGCGGGGTTCCCCGGCTCCGGGGAGACGACCGACGTGTAGATCACGTGCCCCACCCCGGCCTGCACCGCGGCGTCGATCGCAGCCCGGTGCTGGGCGACGCGCCGATCGAGCGCGTCGGTGCTGATGAGCAGCAGGCGCCGCCCGCCGGCCAGGGCCGCCGGCAGCGAGGCGGGATCGTCGAAGTCGGCGAACCGGACGTCGGCGCCGCGCGCCGCGAGATCGGCGAGCCCGTCGGGCGTGCGCGACAGCAGCCGCACGTCTCCCGGCCCCGTCCGCGCCGAGCAGCTCCTCGGCGACGCCCCGGCCCAGATGGCCCGAGGCGCCGGCGACGACGAGCACTACGAGCCCCAGCCCTCCGGCGGCGTCTTGTGCTCCGGCGCGAAGTGCCAGTACTCGCGAAGCTCGCGGCAACGGCCGTCGCCGGCGAACAGGAGCGTCATCGACCCGGCCAGGGTGACCGGCGTGCCGCCGTTCGTCATCCGGACCCACCACTCGACCGCCGTGCGATCGCCGTCGACCACCGGCGTGCCCCAGTCCATCTGGATGTCGGACTGGGTCTCGGTGACCCGCGTCCAGTAGTCGTGCACGCCCGCGGCGCCGGGGAACGCGTCGGCGTAGGGCTCGTCGCGGTACTTCGAGTCCTCCGTGAACAGCGCCGCTGCCGCATCAGGGTCACGATCGACCCACGCCTGGCGATAGTCCGCCAGCCACTTCTGCACCTCTTGGACGCCCATGGACGACTCCTCAGGTTTCCCTCACGTGACCCGGAAAATCGAAAATATCCAGAGTCGTCGGCGGGTGTCAACTCACGCGATGCGGTCTCCCGGGACGCTGCCCACGTCCGGCTCGAGCAGCAGGACGGGGTGGTCGTCGCTGACCGAGCCCAGCACGAGGACCTCGGAGCGCACCGGCCCGATCTGCCGCGGCGGGAAGTTCACGACCCCGACGACGAGCCGGCCCTCGAGCTGCTCGCGCGTGTAGTTCGTGATCTGCGCGCTCGATCGCTTCTCGCCGATCTCGGGGCCGAAGTCGATGCGCAGCTTCCAGGCCGGCCGCCGGGCCTCCGGGAAGTCCTCGACGCCGACGATGCGCCCGACGCGCATGTCGACCGCCAGGAAGTCGTCGAACGTGATCTCCGCTTCCATCCGGCTACCGGCCTCCCACTCGCTCCGTGCCGAAGCGCAGGCTGCGCAGCGGCTGCTTCAGCGCTCCCGTGCCGCCCGTGCGGTCGGCGTTCGGCGTCCCCGCCGCCCGCGTCGTCCGCAGCTGCACGAGCAGCGCGTCGCGCGAGCCCGGCTCGGGGTCGACGAGCCAGATGTCGCGCGCGTAGATCGTCCGGCCGTCGCGACGCTCGCGCCATGTGATCTGGTAGCCGGTGGAGTCGTTCACGCGCGTGCGGCCCTCCGGCGGGTTGGAGGGCACGAAGCCCGGCGCCGTCGCGCGCAGCTCGCGCAGGCGATTGGCGCCGAGGACGGCCAGCACCCCGCCCGGCGCGCCGCGGTACGGGGGCAGCGTGACGGAGCTGACGGTGTAGCTGTCGAGGAACAGGTCGCCGCGGCGGCCCTCCAGGGCCAGGAGCGTGCCCTTCTCGTCGACGCGCTGCAGGCGCGACGGGTCCCACGCGAGGTTGAACGTCCGGTCGCCGCGGACGACGGCGTGGGTCTCCGGCGCGGCGGCCCCGCCGGTGCCGAGCCACAGGCCCACCGCGAGCACGATCACGATGCCCGCCCACGTCGCGTACCGCGCCCAGCGCGGGACGCCGCGCAGCAGCTCGGGGAGCGTCGGGCCGTACTCGTCCTTGACGAGGGTGCTCACGGGGTCTCCGCGACGATCCGCAGGATCGCCTCCTGGTTGCCGTCGATGAGCACCGGCAGCTCGGTGGCGGCGCGGCCGGGGAGGTTCAGCGTCGTCGTGCGGCCGGCAGGCAGCGGGGCGCCGCGGTCGCCGACCTCGAGCCGGTGGGCCGTGCTGTCCTGGTTGTCCACGACGACGGAGACCCCCAGGAACGCCGGCACCTGCGCCCCGTCGGGCGACAGCGAGCCGCCCGAGCCCAGCGTGAACCGCGCGGCGACCTGGATGCCCTCCTCGTCACCCGCCCCGCCCGGGGACTCCTCGGGCGAGGTCGGCGTCGGTGCGGGCGCCGTCGCGGTCTGCGTGGCCGGCGCGGGCACCTGCTCGGTGATCGTGACGGGCTGCTCGGCGGGCGCCGTGGCGGTCGCCGTCTCGGCCGGAGTGGTCTCCGGCTCGACGAAGCGCCCGTCGGGCGAGTCGTCGTCGGTGCTGCCGCACCCGGCGAGCACGAGCGCCGCCACGACGAGGATGGCGGGCAGGGACCGCACCGGGACGGCCGTCGTCACTCGCCGATGGAGAACATCGCCTCGAGGTCGTGCCGCGAGAACACCTCGAAGGCGACCATCGTCTGCGTCCGCGCGACGCCGGTCAGCGCGCCCATCCCACCGGTCACCACCTCGCGCAGGTCCTCGTGGCGCTTCACGTGGACGACCGCGACGAAGTCCCACTCGCCGGTGACGGAGTAGACGCCTCCGACGCCGTCGATGTCGGCCAGATCCTGGCCGAGCGTCGCCATGGCGGAACGCTCGGCCTCCACGAGGACGATCGCATGGGTCACGTGCTGTGCGTCTCCCCCGGCTCGAGGATCACGACCTGGGAGTCGGTCGAGCTCTCGACGTCGGTCTTGAAGGCCTGCTCGTCGGTCGCGACGGGCGGGAAGGTGTTGAAGTGTGCGGGGATCACGAGCTTTGCTCCGATGAGCTTCGCAGCCTCGACGGCGTCGTGGCGGTCCATCGTGAAGTGCCCGCCGATCGGGATGATCGCGACGTCGATCGGCGACCGCTTGCCCGGGAGGGCGAGATCGCTGAAGAGCGCGGAGTCCCCGACGAAGTAGAAGGTGGTCCCGCCGAAGTTGACGACGAGGCCGGCGGGCGGGTGCACGGTGCCGTTCGGGGAGGTGCCGCTGTGCCACGCGGGGACGACGCGGACCCAGCCCCAGTCGAAGTCGATCGTCCCGCCCATGTTCGGGTTGTGGACGGTGTGGTCGTCGCCGAGGATCCCGGCGATCTCGCCGGCCAGCTCGGTGATCGCGAGGACGGGGGCGCCGGTGCGCTTGGCGATGTCGATCGTGTCGCCGTAGTGGTCCGGATGGCCGTGCGTGAGCAGGACCGCGTCCGCGCTCAGGTCACCGGCTGCGGCCGCCGCCTTGGGGTTGCCGGTCAGCCACGGGTCGACCAGGACCGTCGTGCCGCCGTCCGTCAGCTCCCACGAGGCGTGGCCAAGGAAGCGGATGCTCGCCATGTCATGTCTCCTCTTCGTCAGTTGAACCCGATCGGGCCTCCAGCTCGCGTGCGAGCTCGAACCCGACCGTCACGCCGACCAGCATGCCCAGGCGCGCCTCCTCCGCAACCAGCACGCGGAAGACGCGGAGCCGCTCGTCGGGATCCTCCTCCCCGGCGGCCCGCGTGATCTGGCCCTGGTGCGCATCCTCGAACCAGCCGCCCTCCTCGAGGGCCTGGTTGACGACGCGCTGCAGCGCCGGCGCGGCGTGCGTGACCACCTCCTGCGCGTGGCGCAGGCGGTCGGGGTCGCTCAACGCCTCGACGGCGGCGTCGACCTCCTCGGCGGTGTACTCCCTCCGCTCGGTCACGGCCGCCAGGCTAGTGGTTCTACCTGGGTTTGACGGCCGCGAGCAGCAACCCGCAGACCGCGCCGATCACCAGGCCGAGCCCGGCGACCAGCATGCTCGAGTCGACCGCGAGCGGGATGAGCACGAGGACGACGCCCAGAACGGCCGCGCCCAGGAGGTCGGCCTCGTCGTGATGACCCTTCCGGCGGCCGAGCAGGATCGGGACGGCCCAGGCCGCGAGCAGCCCGAGCGCGGCGCCGTAGGTGCCGAAGTAGGACTCGTCCGGCACGAGCGCCTCGGACGCCGCGACGCCGCCGATGCCGCAGAGGGCGAAGACGAACAGCACGACGAACGGTCCGTGGCGGCGCTCGAGCAGACCGCCGAAGACCGCGACGCCCACCACCGATGCGAACTGCGCCCACCCGTTCTCGTTCAGGAACGGCGCGGTGACGAACCGCCAGGGGTCGCCGTCGAGCGCCGTGAGCGTGACGTCCGAGTCGGCGACGAACGCCAGCGCGATGTACATGCCGAAGGTCAGCGCGACGAGCAGGATCGTCGCCCACGGGCGCGCGTTCGGGTCGCGCTCGATGCGGATGCCGGGGATCTCGTTCGGCCGCAGGCGGCTCAGACGCGGCGCCGAGGGCGCGCCCTCCTTCTTCTTGCCCAGCCGACGACGCGGCGTGCGGGGTGGCTTGGGCACGCCCCCGTCGCGCTCGATCTTCGGAGCCCGCTTGCGCAGCCGCGTCCCGCAGTAGGGACATTCGGTGACGTAGGGGCTGACCTCCGACCCGCAGCTCTTGCAGACGACGAAGAGGTCAGGGTGGGACATTCCACGTCCATCTTAGGGGGCACCGGAACCCGGTCAGGCGGGTTCTTCCGCCAAGACGTCAGTGGGGGACCGTCGCCTCGACGATCTCGCGCATGAGCTCCGTGAAATCGCGGTTCGCCTCATAGACCACGAGCTGGCGTTCCGCGCCGTTCCCGCGCTCGATCAGGTCGATCACGCCGTCGAGATCCGCGGCCGATCCGAGGTCCTCCGCGTGCCCGCGCAGACGGTCCACGAGACGGCGCGCGAGCGTCTTCGTCGCGACCCGCTCGTTCGAGGGCAGATCGACGAGCTCGCCGTCGAGCCCGTGCCGCGCGGCGAGCCACTTGTTCTCGTCGAGCATCTGCCACGGGTAGTCGCCGAAGTGCCCCCCGGACTCGTAGTGCTCGCACAGCTCGCGCACCATCGCCTGGATGAGCGCGGCCAGCCCGAGCGTGTGCTCCACGCGCGTCTGCGAGTCGCAGACCCGGATCTCCACGGTCCCGAACCGCGGGTGGGGGCGCACGTCGTACCAGAGGTACGTGTAGTCCTCCATGACGCCGCTGGAGACCATGAACTCGATCTGCGCGCTGTAGTCGTCCCAGTCGCGGTACGCGGGCGGGATGCCCACGCGCGGGAACGCCCGGAAGATCGGCGTGCGCGTCGACATGAGCCCCGACGCGTCCGACCGCCAGAACGGCGAGTTCGCGCTCAGGGCGAGCAGCACCGGCAGATGGACGCGCATCCCGTTGGCGACGTGGACGGCCTTGTCGGCGTCGTCGACGCCGATGTGGACGTGCATCCCGAAGATGAGCTCCTGGCGCGCGACGAAGCGCAGCGCGGAGATGAGGTCGCGGTAGCGCGTGCGGCCGACGATCCGCTGCTGCTCCCAGAGCGCGAACGGATGCGTGCCGGCCGAACCGATCGTCAGGCCGTGGCCCTTCGCCTTCGCGAACACGTTGCGTCGCAACGCACGCAGCTGCTCGCCCGCCTCGGCCGTGTTGGCGCACGGATGCGTCGAGACCTCGAGCACCGACTCCATGAGCTCGGGCTTGATCTCGCCGTCGGGAACGTCATCCAGCAGGCGCTCGATCGCGTTCACGAGGTCGTACGTCTCCCCGTTGACGATCATGAGCTCCTCCTCGATGCCGAGCGTGTAGCTGGGCCCGTTGAAGTGGTGCTCCATCTTGGCTGCGGGAGGCTACCTAGACTGTCGGGTACGCGAACGCGAACGAGCGACGACCCACGAGGGGGAGACTTCACATGGCCACGGCAGAGCTGACGACATCACGTCTGGAGGAGCTGCTCGGCGACGATGCGGCGGACCTGCTCCAGCACGAGAGCACGACCGTGCCGCAGTCGCTGCTCCACCTGCCCGGGCCCGACTGGGTGGACCGGCTGTTCGTCGACAGCGACCGCAACAGCAACGTGCTGCGCAACCTGTCCTGGCTCGTGAACTCGGGGCGGCTCGCCGGCACGGGCTACGTGTCGATCCTCCCGGTCGACCAGGGCATCGAGCACTCGGCGGGCGCGAGCTTCGCGCCCAACCCCGCCTACTTCGATCCCGAGAACCTCATGCGCCTCGCGGTCGACGGCGGCTGCAACGCGTTCGCCTCGACGTTCGGCGTCCTCGGCGCGATCAGCCGCAAGTGGGCGCACAAGTTCCCCCTGATCGTGAAGCTCAACCACAACGAGCTGCTCACGTACCCCAACGAGTACGACCAGGTGCAGTTCGGCAGCGTCCAGCGCGCGTGGGACATGGGCGCCGCCGGCGTCGGCGCGACGATCTACTTCGGCTCCGACCACAGCCGCCGGCAGATCGTGGAGGTCGCCGAGCTGTTCGAGGAGGCCCATCAGCTCGGGATGTTCACCGTGCTGTGGTGCTACCTGCGCAACCCGGCGTTCGTGGTGGACGGCACCGACTACCACCTGTCCGCCGACCTGAGCGGCCAGGCCAACCACCTCGGCGTGACGATCCAGGCCGACATCATCAAGCAGAAGCTGCCCGAGAACAACGGCGGCTACAACGTGCTCAACCAGAACGGCGGGTCGTACGGGAAGACGAACAAGAAGGTCTACTCGGACCTGACGAGCGACAACCCGATCGACCTCACGCGCTACCAGCTCCTCAACTGCTACGCCGGCCGCATCCCGCTCATCAACTCGGGCGGCGCGTCGTCGGGCGACAGCGACCTGGCCGAGGCCGTGCGCACGGCCGTCGTGAACAAGCGCGCGGGCGGCGCCGGCCTGATCTCCGGGCGCAAGGCGTTCCAGCGCCCGATGGACGAGGGCATCGGCCTGCTCAACGCGATCCAGGACGTCTACCTCTCGCCCGAGGTCACGATCGCCTGATCCGCCGGGTGCAACGGGGCGTGCGTGTCGTCGCGCGCGCCCCGTAGCGTCGCCGGACCATGCGCCGGCTCATCCTGCTCGCGGCCGCGGTCGCCGTCGTCCTGCTCGCCGGGGGCGGCGCGCTGCGCATTCGGCGACGACGCCGCCGCGCCCGAGGCGCGCACGGCGCAGGTCATCCGCGTCGTCGACGGCGACACCATCCTCGTCCTCCTCGACGGCGTCCGCGAGCGGGTGCGCTACATCGGGATCGACACCCCGGAGTCGGTCGCCGAGCAGCCGCTGGAGTGCTACGGGCACCGCGCCGCGGAGGAGAACGAGCGCCTCGTCGGCGGCCGGACCGTGACGCTGACGACCGACGAGGAGCCGCGCGACCGGTTCGGCAGGTTGCTCGCCTACGTCCGCCGCGAGCCGGACGACCTGTTCGTGAACGAGGTGCTCGTGCGCGGAGGCTTCGCGACCACCCTCGAGATCCGCCCGAACGTGCGATATGCAGGGACGTTCCGCGACGAGGAGCGCAGGGCGCGCGCCGCGGGACGGGGGCTCTGGGGAGCGTGCGACCGGTAGCAGCCTGAGAGCCGCACGCCTGCACGCCTTCGTGCGGGGTAGATTGCTGCGCGATGTCGATGAAGATGCGTCAGAGCCTGGACGAGTTCGAACAGGCCTACTTCGCCCAGTTGCATGCAGACCGCCGCCGCCAGGATGCGGCGATCAAGCGCACGGAGCAGCGCCAACGCACGCGCATCGCCAACCGCACCAACCGCCACGGGACCCTGCGGTTCGTCCTGCTGGTGCTGGCGATGATCGCGACGGCCGTCATCGTGACGGTGATCATGTTCCGCACGCTCTACGTCGTCATGGGCTAGTGGCGTGAGTCGGAAGGTCGGTTGCATCCGGTGGATGCCGAATCGTGTCTGTCGGTGGCCGGGATCGACAGTCGTATCGGGGAGACGGCAGGCGAGGCCGGGCGCCGGCAGACGCGCTGACGGCGCCGCCGGATGCGCGAGCTTCCGACTTCCGGCACTAGCCGCGCGGCAGCCCACCATGGAGCTCCGCCAGCTCCAGTACCTGGCCGCCGTCGCGCGTCATCGGAGCTTCACGCGCGCCGCCGACGAGCTCTACGTCACCCAGCCGGCGCTCTCACAGCAGATGCGCCGGCTGGAGGAGGAGCTGGGCGTGGCACTCCTGCTGCGCCTGCCCTCCGGCGTGGAGCTGACCGCGGCGGGCGCCGAGCTCGTCGCGCGCGCCGAGCCGATCCTCACCGGCGTGGACGACGCCCGCGCCGCCATGGAGGAGCACGCCGGCGGGCGCCGCGGGGTCGCCCGCGTCGCCGCCACGCCCGGCGCGGCGCCCGGGCTGCCCGCCGCACTGGCGGCGTTCCACGCGCTGCACCCGGGGATCCGGGTGAGCCTGCGGCAGGGCTCGGCGGCGGACGTCGTCGCCCTGCTCGCGACGGGGTCGGCCGACATCGGCGTCGCCGCGCTCGACGCGGAGGCGCGGCGCGCCGCCGACGGTCTCGAGGCGACGACGCTGCGCGAGGAGCGGCTGTGGATCGTCGCGCCGCCCGGGCACGCGCTCGCCGGCGCCCGCGAGCGTTCGGTCGGCGACCTGCGCGACGAGGCGCTCGTCCTGGCCGAGCGCGGCAGCGCGCTGCGCGAGGCGGTGCTCGACGCGTGCATGGCCGAGGGCTTCAGCCCGGTCCCGCTCCTGGAGGCGGGCGATCCGGCGACGCTGCGCGAGCTCGTCCACGCGGGGCTGGGGGTCAGCGTCGTGCCCGCGTCCTGGCTGCGTGCGCCCGGCGCGGCGGTCGAGGCGATCGCCCTGGAGGGGACGGCGCCTCGCCACCGCGTGGAGCTGCTCGCCGCGGCGAGCGGTGCGTCAGCGGCCGGCCGCCTGCTCCACGAGCACCTGCTCGCGGGGCGGGACGACCTCTGACAGCTCGCGCGCGAGGCGCGCCTTGGGCCGGGCGCCGATGAGCTTGAGGACGACGGCGCCGTCGCGGAAGACCATGAAGGTCGGCATCGAGAGGATGCCGTGCCGCGCGACGGTCTCGTGGTTCTCGTCGACGTCGAGGGACACGAACCGCAGGTCGGGTCGCTCGGCCGCGAGCTCGCCGAGGATCGGATCCATCATCCGGCAGGGCGGGCACCAGGCGGCGGTGAAGTCGACGACGACGGGGACGTCGCTCTCGAGGACGTCGGCCGTGAAGCGGGCATCGGTGGTCGGTGTGAGGTTGGACATCCCACCAGGCTGCCTCCGATGGGCCGTCCGGCCAAGTGGAATCCGTGATGGCCGCCATAGGCGACGGGATGGCATGCTGTCGCCGATGGCAGGGGACGAGCCCTTCGACCGCCTCGCGCGGCTGGCTGCACGGATCCTGGAGGTCCCGACGTCCCTCGTCACGATCGTCGAGGAGGACCGCCAGCGGTTCCCGGGCCAGACCGGGCTGCCGGAGCCGTGGGCCACGCGCCGCGAGACCCCGCTGTCGTACTCGTTCTGCAAGCACGTCGTGGCCGCGGGCGCCCCGGTCGAGATCGCCGACGCTCGCGAGGACGACCGGGTCCGCGACAACCCCGCGATCCCCGAGTTCGGGATCGTCGCCTATCTCGGCGTGCCGCTCGCGTCTCCCGACGGCACGGTCCTCGGCAGCGTCTGCGCCATGGATCAGCGCCCGCGCGCGTGGACGGCCGACGATCGGGCGCTGCTGACCGACGTGTGCGCCGCCGCGGCGACGGAGGTGCACCTGCGCCTCCTGCTCGACCGCGAGCGCCGGCTGGCCATCGATCTCAACGAGGACCTCGCCGAGCACCTCGCGGCGGCGAAGCTCGAGCTCGAGCGTGGTGGGACGCAGGGCGCGGCGATCGAGCGGATCGGCGCGGCGCTGGGCGTCGCGCGGCTCACCGCGTCGACCCTGCTCGAGCGGGCCGGGCGCCCGTGACCGACGGCCCGATCCGCGTGCTGATCTGCGACGACGACGCCGCGCTGCGGTTCCTCGTGCGCGAGATGCTCTCGCTCTCCTCCGCCCTGGAGGTCGTGGCCGAGGCGACGGACGGCATCGAGGCGCTCGAGCAGCTGCGGCTGCACCGGCCGGACGTCGTGCTGCTGGACGTCAACATGCCGCGCCAGGACGGCATGGAGACGCTGCCGCTGCTCCGCGAGGAGTTCCCCGCGACGCGGGTCGTGGTGCTGTCGGGGCTCGACGACGGCCTCGTGGGCGCGAAGGCGATCGAGCTCGGCGCGGACCGCTACGTGCAGAAGGGCGTCGATCCCGACACGCTCATCGGGATCGTCGAGGCGCTCGGGGCGGAGCGGACCGGCTAGCCGCCGCTGCCGAGGCGATGCAGGGCATCGTCGACCTCGGCGCGCACACCGCCGGCAGGAACGCTCTCGCGAGCGCGCTCCTCCTGGATCTCCAGGTAGACCTCCTTGCGGAACACCGGGATGTCCCGAGGGGCCTGGATGCCGATGCGGACCTTCTCGCCCATGATCGACAGGACGCTGACTTCGATGTCATCGCCGATCATGATGCTCTGATTGGACTTTCGTGTCAGGACGAGCATGGAACGAGCGGGGGGGTGGACTTCCCTGCCTCCGGATCACTCTGCCATGTTCCGTTCACAAAGGCAAACAGGGAGAAACAGCCTGCACGTCGCGAAACCTGCGGTCATGTAGCCTCACGCGCCGATGGCACGACGCTCGCTGAAGCCCCACCTGAACCAGATCCGCACCTGGGTGCGCCAGGGGCGCACTGATGCATGGATCGCACACCAGCTCGAGGTCACCGTCCAGCAGATCGACGCCTTCAAGCGCGAGAACGACCTCGCCCCCGCCGAGGAGAACGGCGCGGAGGCGGTCGCCGTCGACTTCGACGACGAGATCGATCTCCGCGCGGAAGACGATGCGCTGATCGCCGCCGAGCTCGAGGAGGCCGAGGCGCGCCGCGCCGAGGAGGAGGCCGCGAAGGCCGCCGCCGCCGAGGAGGAGGCCGCCAAGGCCGCCGCCGAGAAGGCCGCCAAGGGCGAGGACGACGACGAGGACGAGGACGAGGACTCCGAGAACGGCGATGCCGCGACGAAGCGCCGCCGCGGTCGCCGCGGTGGTCGCGGACGCGCGCGCCGCGCCCCGTCGCCCACGACCTTCGAGGGCACGTTCGACCACGGCGAGGAGGGCTACGGACTGTGGCTCGACCCCGCGGTGTCGGACAGCCCGATCTACGCGGAGCACTGGGCGGGCCACCGCCCGGTCGAGGTCACGGTCGAGGAGGATCAGATCGTGATCCGCCGCGCCACGACCGACGACGACTGAGACGAACGGGCGTCAGGCGTCGATCCGCCGGCCTCCGGCGAAGTCCCGCGCGCCGCGCACGTAGCGGCCGAACGCTGCGTCCACGACGACGCGCGGGTCCCACGCCCACGGCGAGTCCGGGGCGACCTGCGCGGCGATCGCCGTCGCCCAGTCGGTGCCCTGCTCGTAGAGGTCTGCGACCTCCTCGCTCGTGTACGGGCCACCGAGGCGCCGCCGCAGCTCCGCGGCGATGCGCCCCACCACCCGCTCGAGGACGTACTGGTCCGACGGGTCCGCCTCGCGGAGCCGCCGCTCGCCCTCTCGCCACTGCGCGTAGTCCGTGTCGAAGTCCGCCACGGACCCCGACGCTAGCGGCACCTCAGAGGGCGGCGGTGACAACCAGCTCGACGAGGATGTTCGGCGCCGCCAGCGGCGCCTGGAACGTGGCGCGTGCGGGCAGGGCATCCGGGTCGACCCAGGCGTCCCACTCCTCGTTGAGCACGCCGAAGTCGCCGATGTCCTTCAGCAGGACGGTGACCGACAGCATCTTCGTGCGATCCGAGCCGGCGCTCTCCAGGAGCTCGTCGATGCGCGCGAAGACCATGCGGATCTGGTCGCGCACGGGCTTGTCGAAGCCGTCCGCGCCCGCGACCTGGCCGGCGAGGTACACGACGTCGCCGTGCACGACGACCTGGCTGAACTTGTACGGGCCGCCACCGGTGCGCTGAATAGTCATCTGTTGGGGAGTCCTCTCACCACGAAGGGTCGTTCGTCGGGCTTGACCATGCCCATTCTGCGCGCCTCGCGCTCGAGCGCCTGCGGGGTCTTCAGCGCGGCGCGGCGAGCGCGCAGCTCGGCGTTCTCGTGCTGGAGCCGCTCGACCTGCGCCTGCTTGGCCTTCGAGTCCTGCCAGGTCGACCACCAGCTGCGGACCGGCCCGACGTAGAGGTAGACGAGGAGCAGCAGGACCAGCAGGAGCGCGACGCGCCCAACGCGGTCCCACCGGATGCGGGTTCCGATGTCGGCCATCACGGCGGCTCTTCGCCGCCGTGACGCCCGGACCTGCCCGCGGTCGTCTAGCTGCGGAAGACGCTGCGCCCCGGGTAGGTCGCGTCGCTGCCGAGCTGCTCCTCGATGCGCAGGAGCTGGTTGTACTTCGCGACGCGATCGGAGCGCGACGGGGCGCCGGTCTTGATCTGGCCGCAGCCGGTCGCGACCGCGAGGTCGGCGATCGTGACGTCCTCCGTCTCGCCCGACCGGTGCGACATGACCGCCGTGTAGCCGGCGTCGCGCGCGGTGCGGATCGCGTCGAGCGTCTCGGTCAGCGTCCCGATCTGGTTGACCTTCACGAGGATCGAGTTGCCGACGCCGAGCTCGATCCCGCGGCGCAGGCGCTCGGTGTTCGTGACGAAGAGGTCGTCGCCCACGAGCTGGACGGTCCCGCCGATGCGCTCCGTGAGCATCCGCCAGCCGTCCCAGTCCTCCTCGTCCATGCCGTCCTCGATCGAGAGGATCGGATAGCGGCTGCTGAGGTCGGCCCAGTAGCCGGCCAGCTCCTCCGCGGACAGGGTGCGGCCCTCGTGCTCGAGCACGTAGCCGGTGCCGTCCTCGTAGAGCTCGCTCACGGCCGGGTCCATCGCGATGGCGACGTCCTCACCGGGCGTGTAGCCCGCCGCCTCGATGCCGCGCACCAGGAACTGCAGCGCCTCCTCGTTGGAGCCCAGATCGGGCGCGAAGCCGCCCTCGTCGCCGCCGGCGGTGCCCAGGCCCGCGTCGTGCAGGGTCTTCTTGAGCGCGTGGAACGTCTCCGCGCCGATGCGCAGCCCCTCCGAGAAGGACGGAGCGCCGACCGGGACGATCATGAACTCCTGGAAGTCGACCTTGTTGTCCGCGTGCGCGCCGCCGTTGAGCACGTTCATCATCGGGACCGGCAGCACGTGCGCCGCCTCGCCGCCGAGATAGCGCCAGAGCGGCTGGCCCTCCTCCGCGGCGGCCGCGTGCGCCGCCGCCAGGGACACGCCGAGGATGGCGTTCGCGCCGAGGCGGGACTTGTTGGGCGTCCCGTCGAGCTCGATGAGCGTGCGGTCGAGCTCGGCCTGGTCGTCGGCGTCGATGCCGTGGACCGCGGCGGCGATCTCGCCGTTGACGTTCGCGACCGCCTGGGTGACGCCCTTGCCGGCCCACGCCGAGCCACCGTCGCGCAGCTCGGTCGCCTCGAACTCGCCCGTGGAGGCGCCCGAGGGCACCGCTGCGCGCCCGAAGGCGCCCGAGCGCAGGGAGACCTCGGCCTCGACGGTCGGGTTGCCGCGCGAGTCGAGGATCTGCCGGGCGTGGACGCGTTCGATCTGACCCAAGGTTTCGCTCCTAATCCGTTGTCGTCTCCAGGCGAGCCTGGGCGTAGTAGGTGATCTGGCCGTCGAGATCCAGGTCGGTCCAGGTCTCGCCGTTCTGGGCGGCGAGCTGCTCCGCCCGCTCCACGGCGCCACGGAAGCGGCCGCTGGAGGAGCGCAGGGCGAGCTCGGGGTCGACGTGGAGCTTGCGCGCGACGTTCACCGCCGCGAAGAGCAGGTCCCCCGCCGCGCGGAACGCGGCGTCGCGGTCGTCGCCGGCGGCCTCGAGCTCGTCGATGCCGGCCCGCACGGCGTCGTAGGGGACCTCGGGGAGGTCGAACCCGCGCGACGCGGCCCGGCGCTGGACCTTGCGTGCGTGCAGCGGCCCGGGGAGGTTCTCGGGGACGTCGCCGAAGATCCCCGTCTCGCGGCCCGGCTCGGTGCGCTTGATGGCGTCCCAGTTGCGCAGGACGGTCCCCGCGTCGTCCGCGGCGACCTCGCCGAAGACGTGGGGGTGCCGGCGCACGAGCTTCTGGCGCACGTGCTCGGCGACCTGTGCGAGGTCGCCGGCGTCGCGCTCCTCCATGAGCAGCGACAGGAAGTGCACCTGGAAGAGGACGTCGCCGAGCTCGTCGAGCAGCTTGGCGTCGTCGCGCTGGTTGGCCGCGTCGGCGAGCTCGTAGGCCTCCTCGACGGTGTGCGGGACGATCGTGCGCTCGTCCTGCTCGCGGTCCCAGGGGCACTCCACGCGCAGCCGGCGCGTGAGCTCGTCGAGGCGCCCGAGGGCGTCGGTGATGTCGGGCCGGCTCACGAGATCGGCAGGTTAGTGCCGCCTCCCGTGAACCGGCCTGACGAGGCTCCTACTGCTGGGGCGTCGTGGCCGCCGTCGCGGCGGTCGTCGTCGCCTTCGGGCCGTTCTTGCAGCCCTGGATGGCGTAGCCCTTGCGGCAGTCCGTCACCTTCGTCCACTTCTTGCGGTACGTCCTCGCTGAAGTCGGCGACGGCCTTCTGCTGGGCCTGCTGCTGGAGGACCTGCTTGATCGTCGGCGTGGCCTCCTGCAGCGACTGCTGGTTGCCCTTCGTGATCTTGTCGATGTCGACCACGTAGTAGCCGAACTGCGTCTTGATCGGGCCGAGCAGCTCGCCCTTCTTGCCCGCGAAGACCGCGTCGTCGAAGGCCGGCTCCTGGTTGCCCTTCGTGACCGTCAGCTTGCCGCCCTGGCCCTTGGAGGCCTCGTCCGTCGAGTACTTCTTCGCGACGGAGGACCAGCTGTCGCCGTCCTCGATGGCCTTCTTCGCCTTCTCCGCGGTGGCCTTGTCCTTGGTCAGGACGATGTGGAGGTCACGCGTCTCCGCCGCGCCGAACTGGGACTTGTTCTTCTCGTAGTAGTCGGAGATCTCCTTGGCCGTCGGAGCCTTGTCGCCCTTCGAGACCTTGTCGACGAGCTTCTCCTGGAGCTGCTGGAGGCGCGTCTGGAAGCGGAGGTCCTCCATCGTGAAGCCCGCGTCCTTCAGGGCCTTGTCGAAGTCGGCCTGCTTCGGGTACTGCTCCTTGCGCTGCGTGTCGATCGACTTCGTGACCTCGGCGGGCGTGACCTTGATCTTCTGGTCGGCGGCCTCGCCCTCGAGCCACTCCGAGGCGACCAGCAGGCCAAGGGCCTGGTCGCGCAGCGAGGTGTACTCGGTCGCGCACTGCTTCTTCAGCTGCGCGTCGGTCGGGCGGGCCTTGCTCTTCGTCTTCGCTGCAGCGGCGCGCTTCGCCTTCACGCAGGCCGTGTACTCGGGCGGATCGGGGACAGTTGAAGTGGTGGTGCTGCTTCCGCCCTGCGTTGCCTGGCTCGCTGAGCTCTTGGCGAAGACCGTCATCCAGTGATCGAAGTCGCTGCGGGTGATGGCCTGGCCGTCGACAGTGGCGACCGCGTTGCCGGGGACCTCGTCCCCTCCACACCCCACAGCCGCCGCAGCGACCACGAAAAAGGCGCACAGGGCGCCGATGCTGCGTCGGGTTGGCTTCATGAGCACCGGATGCTAGCGGCCGTCATCGTGGCTTCGTGGCAGTCGACGCGCCGTGCTTACACGGATGTGACGGGTCGGTCCGCACGATGTCCGTGTTCCCGACAGACAGGAGCGACATGGACGAAGAGAACACCACCTCACGCCCGGACAGCTCGCGTCGCCGGCTGAAGATCGCCGGCATCGCAACCGTTGCGCTGCTCGCCGTGCCGGGGGGCGCGGTGATCTCCAACGCGTTCGCGGCAGATGGCGGGAGCGCGTCCACGACACCGGCGCAGCCGACGCAGAGCCAACCGGCCCAGGCCCAGGACCCCGCCCCGCAGCAGCGCGGCGAGGGCGACGGGCAGGGCCCGCGAGGCGATCACGGCGACTGCCCGGGCATGGGCGGAGAGGGCCAGGGCGGCAGCCCAGGCAGCAGCGGGAGCGGGAGCGGCGAGTCCGGCACGACCGGCACCGCCGACACCGGCTACACGCTGCAGTAGGCCGCCCGTTCCGGCGACCCCGTGCGCGGCGGGGTCGCCGGTTCGCCCTACGCCGCGGTGCTCGAACCGCCCATCGAGGAGGGGTCAGGCAGCGACCGGCGCTCTCTTCGCCGGCGATCTCACCGAGTTCGACATCGACGGCGAAATACGCGGTCAATGATGCACCTCGATGCGCGACCGGCCCTTCCAACCCCGCCGGTTCGCCCTACGCCGCGACGGCCTCCGCGTCCACGCCCGACACGACCGCCAGCAGCGCGTCGGCCGCCTGCACCACCGCAGGGAAGCGCTGGGCGGGATCGTCCGGCACGCGCATGGAGAACTGGCTTCGCCCGGACTCGTAGAGCGCGCTCGGGAGCCTGCTGCGCAGCTCCTTCGCCCGCGTCGAGTCCAGCTCGACGGGCGTCGCCGCCAGGCGGCCACCGCGGAAGGTCACGACCGTGACGCCCGCCTGGCCGAACTTGATGCGCGCCTGCTGCAGGCTGATGAGGTTCGACAGCGGCTCGGGCACCTCGCCGAAGCGGTCCTCGAGCTCGTCGCGCAGCACGCCGAGGTCGGCGACGTCGCGCGCGCCCGCGATCCGGCGGTGCACGTCGATCTTCGCCTGCTCGTACGGGATGTAGTCGGCGGGGACGTAGGCGTCGACGGAGACGTCCAGGCGGACGGGCTCCGGCGCCTCCTCGCGGTCCTCCCCCTCGGCGGCGAGCGCCTGCACGGCCTCGTCGAGCATCTGCATGTACAGCTCGAACCCGAGCGCCGCGACGTGGCCGGACTGCTCGTCGCCCAGCAGGTTGCCGGCGCCGCGCAGCTCGAGGTCGCGCATCGCGACCTTGAAGCCGGCGCCGAGCTCCGTGTAGTCCGAGAGCGCCGCGAGGCGCTGTCCGGCCTCCTGCGTGAGGGCCGCGGCGCTGGGATACAGCAGGTACGCGTAGGCGCGTTCCCGGCTGCGGCCGACGCGCCCGCGGATCTGGTAGAGCTGGGCGAGGCCGAACGTGTCGGCGCGGTCGACGATGAGCGTGTTGGCCTGCGGGATGTCGATGCCCGACTCGATGATGCTGGTGCACACGAGGACGTCCGCGTCGCCGCGCAGGAACGCGAGCATCCGCGCCTCGAGCTCGCCCTCGTCCATCTGCCCGTGCGCGACCTCGAACCTCAGGTCGGGGCAGAGCCCGCGCAGGCGCTCGGCGGTCTCGTCGATCGTCTCGACCCGGTTGTGCAGGAAGAACGCCTGCCCCTTGCGGTCGCCCTCGCGCTTGAGCGCCTGGCGGACCAGGTCCTCGTCGTACTCGCCGACGTAGGTCTTGACGGGACGGCGGCCCTCCGGCGGCGTCTCGATGACGGAGATGTCCCGGATGCCGGCGAGCGACATCTGCAGCGTGCGGGGGATCGGCGTCGCGCTCATCGAGATGACGTCGACCTTCAGCTTGAGCTGGCGCAGCAGCTCCTTCTGCTTCACGCCGAAGCGCTGCTCCTCGTCCACGATGAGCAGCCCGAGGTCCTTCGCGCGGACGTCCCGGCTCAGCAGGCGGTGCGTGCCGATGAGGATGTCGACCTTGCCCGCCGCGAACCCGGCGATCGCCTCCTTCTGCTCCTTGGCGGGGCGGAAGCGGCTGACCTGCTCGATCGTGAAGGGGTAGTCCTTGAGGCGCTCGGCGAACGTGCCCGCGTGCTGCTGGGCGAGGATCGTCGTGGGGACGAGCATGAGGACCTGACGACTGTCGGCCGCCGCCTTGAACGCCGCCCGCAGCGCGACCTCGGTCTTGCCGTAGCCGACGTCGCCGCAGACGAGGCGGTCCATCGGCCGGGGCGCCTCCATGTCCTCCTTGACGACGTCGATCGCGTCGCGCTGGTCGGGCGTCTCGGTGTAGGGGAACGCGTCCTCGAACTCGCGCTGCCAGTCGCCGTCGGGCTCGAACGCGTGGCCGCTGCGGCGCTTGCGCTCGGCGTAGAGGTTCAGCAGCTCGCCCGCGAGCTCCTGGGCGGCGCGGCGCGCCCGGGCCTTCAGCGTGTCCCAGCGCGAGCCGCCGAGCTTGGACAGCGTCGGAGCGCCGCCGCCCGCGCCCACGTAGCGGCTGATCTTCGCCAGCTGCTCGGTGGGCATGAAGACCTTGTCGGTGCCCTGGAACTCGAGCTCCAGGTAGTCGCGCGTGACGCCGGCGACGGTCTTCGTCTCGAAGCCCGCGAAGCGCGCGACGCCGTGGTCCTCGTGGACGACGAAGTCGCCGGTCCGCAGGTCGGTGAACGAGCGCAGCGCGCCGCGGCGCGGGCGATCGTCGCTGCGCTCCGCGCGCCGGCGGCGGAACAGCCGGTGCTCCGGGATGACCGCGAGCTTCAGCCCGGCGGCGATGAACCCGTCGCGCAGGTTCGCCTGGGCGAAGCGCAGGTCCTCGGGGGTCTCCTCGCCGATCCAGCCGGCCTTCAGGCGGGTGAGGTTGTACCGGGCGCGCTCGCCCTCGCCCCGCCGCGGCCAGGCGATCACGGTGCGGTAGCCCGAGCGCAGCAGCTTCTCGAGCTCGGACTCGGCCTCCTTCAGCGAGCGCGACGTCGCCTCCGCGGCCTGGGCGTGGAGCTGGACGGGCTGGTCGGAGGACAGCGCCGACAGCGCGAAGCGCGCGCGCCCGCCGATGGCGGCGCGGACCGCGTCCGGGTGCACGTAGAGATGACGGGCGTCGTCGTCGTGGAACGCGGCGCAGACGTCCTGCCAGTGGTCGCGCAGCGCCGGCTCGACCTCCTCCTCGGCGGCGATGAGGACGTCGGCGTCGGCGGCGAGGTCCAGGAACGCGCGGAAGCGGTCGACGGGGAGCAGCTCGGCGATGTCGGGGCGCTCGTCCTCCAGCGCGGCGATCTCGGCGACCTCGCGATGCTCGGCGGCGAGCTCGGCCGACGGGGCGATCTCCACGGCGTCGGTGTCCCCCAGCGACCGCTGCGTGAAGGTCGAGAACCAGCGCAGCGACTCGATCTCGATGTCGAACAGGTCGACGCGGATCGCCCGGTCCTCCGTGGCCGGGTAGACGTCGAGGATGCCGCCGCGCATCGCGAACTGACCGCGGTCCTCGACCTGGTCGACGCGCTCGTAGCCCGCCGCGACGAGATCGCCCGCGACCTCGTCGAGATCGATGAGGTCGCCGACCCGCAGCGTCATCGAGCGCGGGCGCAGCTCGGGGTCAGGGACCTTCTCGCTCAGCGCGACCGCGGACACGACGACGACCGGAGGCTCCCGGTCGTCTGGCGCGAGCAGCGAGTCCATCGCGGCGACGCGGAGGCCGACGAGGTGCGGCGGCGGCGCCAAGTGTGACTCGTATGTCACACCGCGGCTGGGGTAGAAGCGGACCTGCCGCGGCGCGAGCCACGCGCGGAGGTCGGCGGCGAGGTCGCGGGCCTGGCGGTCGTCCCCGGCGACGACCAGCGCGGGACGTCGATCGCCCTCTTCCAGGAGCGCCGAGATGACGTAAGGCCGCAGGGAGGACGAGACGAACGCTCGTCCTCCAGAGCGCAGCAGCTCGGCCCCCTCGGCCGAGGAGGCGAACTGCGGGAGGAGGGTGCGGAGAGGAGCGGAGTCGGGCATGCGCGGCACCCGCGCGCGGACGCTCCGCCGCGGGTCTACTGGACAAGTGTAGGAGCGCGTCGAGCGGGCATCCTCACCCCGACCCCGGTAGCCTCGGCCGCCGCGCCGTCGACATGGAGGTCCTCTCCGTGCGCTCATCCCCACGCCGTGTTGCAGCAGCCTGCCTGCTGCCGATATTCGTCGTCCTGCTTCTCTCCGCGCCCGCGAATGCATCGCGGACGGACTGCTCCCCTGAGCCTGGGTGGCCAGGGCAGGACGCGGCCTCCGCCGCGGAGGTCGTGCGGCTCGTGAACGCCTACCGCGCGGCGCGCGGGCTGAGCCAGCTGACGATGTCGCAGTCGCTCACGAACGCAGCGGCGTGGAAGGCGAGCGAGCTCGCCGTCGACGTGCCCGCCACGGGCGGTGCCGCCTTCAGCCACAGCGACTACGGGACCAACCGGACGCCCGAGGCGCGGCTGCAGACCTGCGGCTACGGCGACGCGTTCGGCGAGAACATCGCGCTCGGCCAGGCCTCACCGCAGGCGGTCATGGACGCGTGGATCAACTCCGCAGGCCACCGCGCGAACCTCGAGTACCCGGCCTGGACGGCGATCGGCGTCGGCGCCGCCGGCGGGAGCTGGGGCTACGGCTGGGTGCAGGACTTCGGCGTCTCCAACCCCGATCCGATCATCACGCCGCTGGCGAGCCTCGCCCCCACACCGTCCACGACCGCGCCGACCCCCGCGGTGCCGCTGGCGAGCCCGCTGGAGGCGCCCGCCGCGGCGCAGGTCACCGCGGCCGCCCCGGCCGCCGCCGCCCCGGACGTCGAGATCATGGCCCGGCCCCGATCCCGCACGCGACAGCGCACGGCGCGCATCCGCTGGGTGGTCTCCGGCCAGCTGCAGAAGCTGAGCTGCTCGCTCAACGGCAAGGCGCTGCGCCGCTGCGGCAGCACCGGCCGCACGCTGCACGTCCGCCGCGGCCGTCACGTGTTCCGCGTGACCGCCACGGGCCCGATGGGCACGGACACCAAGCAGGTCCGCTGGCGCGTCGTGCGCGGCTAGCTCAGACCGGATCGCCGACCACGAGGGCCTCGGCCGCGTCACGCGCGCGGTCGACGAGGTCCTGCACGTCCGCCTTCGGCTCCGTGAACCGGCCGAGGACGTAGCCGGCGACGATGTCCGGGTCGGTCGAGTCGGGCCGCCCGACGCCGATCCGCACGCGGGCGAAGCCGGGGTCACCGAGACCGCGGCGCAGCGACTTCAGGCCGTTGTGACCGGCGAGGCCGCCGCCCACGCGGGTGCGGATGTCGCCGAAGGGCAGGTCGATCTCGTCGTGCAGCACCAGCACGCGCTCGAGCGGCAGCTTGAGAGCGCCGCGCGCGGGGCCGACGGACTCCCCCGCCTCGTTCATGTACGTCTGGGGCAGCAGCAGCGCGATGCGCGGGCCGCCGATGCCCGCCCGCCCCTCGGTGAACAGACCGCGGTACTTCGTCTTCGCCCTCGGCAGGTCCCAGCGAGCGCCGAGGGCGTTCGCGACCTCGAAGCCGACGTTGTGACGCGTCCCGGCGTACCGGGTGCCGGGATTGCCGAGCCCGACGATGAGCCAGTCGACGGGCGCGGTCCCGCCGCGCCACCGCACGACCGTCGGCTACTCGTCGGAGGAGTCGTCCGCGTCGGCCGACTCCTCGGCGTCCGCGGCTGCCTCCTCGTCGCCCTCGCCCTCGCCGACGACGCCCGTCTCCTGCTCGATGGCCTCCTCGGCCTCCTCCTCGGCCTCGACGTCGACGTTCGGCGGCGACAGGGTCACCAGCGTCGTCTCCTCGAGGTCGTCGAGCAGCGTCACGCCCTTGGGGGCGGCGAGCGACGACAGGTACAGCGTGTCGTTGATCTCCATCTTCGAGACGTCGAACGTGATCGTCTCGGGGATGTCGTTCGGCAGCGCCTCGACGTTGACCTCACGGGTGATCTGATCGAGCACGCCGCCCGCGACGACGCCCGGGGCCTCGTCGGCGCCGGTGAGCTCGACGGAGACCGTCGCGTGGATCGCCACGTCGAGCCGGACGCGGAGGAGATCGACGTGCATCGTCTCGCCGCGGACCGGGTGGTACTGCGCGTCCTTGAGGACGGCGGGAGTCGACCCGCCCTCCAGCTCGAGATCGAGGACGGCGCCGCTCGCGGCGAGCGCGTGGCGCAGCTCGCGAGCGTCGACGGTGAAGGAGACCGGCTCGCCCTCGCCGCCGTACAGCACGCCCGGCACCTGTCCGGTGCGGCGCAGTCGGCGCGTCGCGCGAGAGCCACCGGAGGTGTCGCGCGGGGTCAGCGCGAGTCGTGTGCCCTGATTGGTCGCCATAGCGGTCGAGAGGGTAGCGCCTCCTGCGCGGCTACTGGCCCGGCACCGGGCCGATCTGCTGCGTCTGCGTGTACCACCGGTTCACGTCGAACCACGCCGGCTTCTTCGAGCGGTCGGCGAAGCGCAGCAGGCCCTTCTCGTGGATCGGGGGGTCGGGACGCGGGTTGCCGCCGTCCCAGCCCGGGCGCACGCGGAACTCCTCGATCGCCCAGTAGATCGCACCGCTGAGCCACGGCTTCGTGGCGAAGATCCCGAGGTGGTAGTTCACGAAGTCCTGCTGGAACTGGAACGTGCCCTTCTCCTCGACCGGGCCGTCCCGGTTCGCCTCCGCGCCGAACTCGGTCACCATGATCGCCTTCTGCGGGTAGCAGGCGCGGACCGAGTCGAGGTAGTCCGAGAGCGCGTCGCGGTCGGCGATCACGCCGTTCGGGCCCGGGTACCAGCCGAAGTAGTCGTTGATGCCGACGACGTCGAGGGGCGCGTACTCGGGCTGGCAGCCGACCGACGGGTAGCCGGCCACGGCGAGGCCGATCGGGCGCGTCGGATCGAGCGCCTTGGCCTGCGCGGTCGCCCGGCGGATGTAGTCGCCCTGGACGGGGCCGGGCCGCGACGACAGCTCGTTGCCCAGCGACCAGACGATGATCGACGGGTGGTTCTGGTTGGCGTTGATGTTCGCCGCCAGCTCCTTCGCCGCCAGCTTGCGCACGATCTCGCGCTTGAGGTACTGCGTCTTGACCGCGTAGACCGGGACCTCGGACCACAGGAGGATGCCGTCCCTGTCGGCGAGCTCCTCGAGGTAGGGATGCAGCGGGTAGTGGGCGCGGATGATCGTCGCGCCGAGCTCCTTGACCTCGGCGATGTACTGCGCGCGCCGGGCGTTGTCGACGGCGAAGCCGACCGTCGGATCGTCCTCGTGCAGCCCGACGCCGCGCAGGTTCAGCGGCCGGCCGTTGAGGTACAGCTTGCCGCCGATCACCTGGATCTTGCGGATGCCGGTCTTGAGCTGCCAGCCCGCGACCTTCGTGCTCCCGACGCGCGCGGCGAAGCGCGCGGTGTAGAGGGTCGGGGACCCCGGCGCCCACAGCCGCGGGTTCTTCACGGTGATGCGCTTGGAGAACGTCGCGAAGTCGTGCGCGCCGACGTTCGCGCTGCCGAGGTTGACCTCGCGCCCGCCGAAGCTGCCGGTGACCCGGACGCGCTGCGACGACGACGCGGCGTTGCGGACCGTCGTGCGCAGGAGCACCGTCGCGTCGCAGCGCGCGCAGGGCAGCTCGGGGCGCGCGACGACGGTGTTGAAGTCGATCCGGTCCACCTTGCGGAGGTAGACCTCGCGGAGGATCCCGCCGTAGTTCCACCAGCCGCCCGTCGGCAGGTTCGTCGTCGAGAGGCCCGAGGGCGGGAAGTCGGTCGGGTGGCGGCGGTTGTCGACGCGCACGACGAGCCGGTTGACGCCGTTGCGCTTGAGCAGCGACGACGGGATCCGGATCTCGAAGGGCAGGTAGGCGCCGGTGTTGGCGCCGATCGGCTTGCCGTTCATCCAGAACCGCGCCCGGTAGTTCACCGACTCGAAGCGCAGGACCCAGCTCATCCGCTTGTTGGAGCTCGGGAGGCGGAAGTCCTTGCGGTACCAGCCGATCGACCCGGCCATCGACTCGTTCGACGTGTCGGTGGCGTTCCAGGCGTTGGGGACCTTCGTGGCCGCCCAGCCGGCGGTGTCCGTCGTGCGCATGAAGCGCTGCTTGAGCCCCTGGTCGGCCGAGTCCAGACGGAACAGCCAGTCGCCGCCCATCAGGTAGCGGCCGTCGGGGCCGGCCTCGTAGAGGGCGCCGCTCGTCAGCCCGTCCGCGGCGTGCGCGGCCGGGGCGAGGACGGCGATCGACAGGAAGGCCGCGCAGATGGCGACGACGAAGCGCAAGTGGGGCATCGGGCTCGCGGGTCGGGACATGGGGGCAGCGCGCTGCAACACGGCGGGGGACGCGGAGTTGCGCGACCTCCTCAGCTGCAGGCGGCCTGCCGGCCGATCGGCGCGCTGAGGTCCAGCAGCGTGACGGATTGACCGGACAGTGGCGTTCCGGTCCGCTCCACGAGGACGCACTGCACGGTCGTGAGCCGGCCCGGCGTGATCCAGACGACGCGCGTCTGGCCCGTCTTGCTGGTCAGCGCGTGCGAGGTCGCGGAGTCGATGCGGACGATGGTGACGTCGCCCGGCGCGCGCAGCTCCCGGGCGTTCGCACGGACGCGCGCGACGCACGCGTCGTCCTGGCAGTCGATGTCGCGCAGCATGCGGTTCGCGTCACCGCGCGCCTGGGCCTGCAGCACGTCGAGCACGGCCTCGCGCTCGGCGTTCTCCGTGCCGAGCCAGCGCGACAGGAACGCCGAGATGAGCAGGAAGAGCACGACGACGACGGCGACGACCACCCACCGGCGATGGCGCCGGGGAGCGGCCGGCGTCGGCCGTCAAGACTCCTCGGCCATGTCCTCGCCGTTGAGCTCCAGGAACCGCTGGACGGACGCCTCCTGCTTGGAGAGCAGGTCGGCCATCCGGAGCGCGTGGTCGTGGGCGCGCTCCATGAAGTCCTCGAGGCAGCGATCGGGGTCGTCGGGCAGCGGGTACACGTGCGCGACGTCCTGCTGCGCGCACGCGATCCCCAGCGGCGGCAGCCCCTCGGCGAGGGTGCGCGCGCCGCAGACGGGCACGACGGTCAGGTGCTGCTCGGGTGCGTTGAGGGCGATGGGCATGAGCCGGTGCGCGGGGACGCGCACGCTCAGTGTGACGCCTCGGTCCACGTCCACCGCCGCGACGCGCGCCAACGCGTCCGCCCACACGGACAGGACGGTGTCCGCGGCGACGATCGCGTCGCGGATCGCCTTCGCCTGCGTCGCGTAGAGCTCCTCCGCCTCGTCGCGATCGGCGGCGTCGGCCAGATCCAGGTCGCACGGCACCCTCAGGAGCTCCGACGCCGTGACGGCCGCGCCGGCGCCCTTGCCGCCGTTCGCGACGTACGTCTGGATCGTGCCCAGATCGCGCCGGCCGTGGAAGATGACGGTCACGGCCTCGGACATCGCGAGGCCCCCGACCCGCAGGGCGACCGCCGCGGACGCCTCCGCATCGATGAGAGCGCGCTGCAGCAGGTCGTCTGCTTCGTCCATGATCCCTCCTACGTCCCGTTCACCACCCGAACCCGACTCATGGTCGCGGACCGTGGGTACCCAGTGTCAGGGACCGACCGGCGGAAATCCAGCGAGGACACTTCGACATGACGCTCATCTACAAGCCCATCGGGATCATCCTGGGCATCCTCGGCGGCATCGCCGGCCGCCAGATCTTCAACCAGATCTGGCAGCGCGTCGACAAGGAGGAGCCGCCGGAGCCGACCACGCGCGACGCGTCCCTCAAGCGCGTCATCGCCGCGGTTGCTCTGCAGGGCATGATCTTCTCCGTCGTGAAGATGTTCATCCAGCGCGGCGGCGCGCGGACGTGGAAGTACTTCCTCGGCGTCTGGCCGGGCGAGAAGCGCCCCGACCCGTCGTAGCGCGCGTGTGAGCGCGGCCGCGAACCTCATGGACCGGCTGGGGCTCACCGACGAGGAGCTCTGCGCCGTGCTCGACGTCGATCCCATCGCCGTCATCGCCGGGGAGCTCGATCACCGGCCGGAGCTCCCGATCCTGCTCGTGCTGACGGCGGAGGCCTCCGAGGCGGTCGGCCCGGAGTCGCTGCGCCGCTGGGTCCGGACGAGCGGACCGCGCGGGCGCCCGGTCGATCTGCTGCTCGAGCGCGACTTCGCCGGGTTCGAGGACGCGGTGGGCGAGCTGTCCGCCCGGGGGTTCGTCGTCCGCGCGCACGGACCGCGCGCGTGAGCGGCGTGCGCATCGCGGCGTGGCAGCACGTCGAGGGGCGCCGCGGCTTCGAGGTCGCGCGCCTCCAGGCCGCCGAGGACGGCGGTTACGTGATCAACGGGCACAGCACCGGCGAGGACGAGGGCATGGGCTGGGGCATGCACTACACCCTGCAGGTCGACGCGTCGTGGGCGACGCGGTCGCTCGACGCGGCCGGGTTCGCGGAGGACGGTCCGTGGTCGCTCTCGCTGACGGCCGACGGCGCCGGCGCCTGGACGCGCGACGGCGCCCCCGCGCCCGAGTTCGACGGCTGCCTCGACGTCGACATGGTCTCCACGGTGCTCACGAACACGCTCGCTGTGCGGCGGCTCGGCCTCGAGGTCGAGGGCTCCGGGACCCTGGACGTCGTCTGGATCGGCACCCCGGCCGGCCGCGAGGTCGAGCGCATGCCGCAGCGCTACACCCGCGTCGGCATCCGCGGCTTCCGCTTCGAGGTCGTCGGCGGCGACTTCGAGGCGGACCTCGAGATCGACGAGTTCGGCCTCGTCCTCGTCTACCCCGGCCTGGCTCAGCGGGTCGCCTGAGGCGGCGCGCCGAGCTGGCGCAGCAGCCCCGGTGTGTCCCACAGGTGCCACAGGTCGGCGACGCGGCCGTCCTCGTAGCGGAAGAAGTGCATGTGCGCGACCCTCGCGCCCTCGCTAGGTGTCCGCGTCCGGAATGGCCAGCGGCGCGCCGCACCTCGCGCACCCCATCCCGCTCTCGACGATCAGGGTTGCGACGCGGCTGTACCAGGTCGTGCCGCACTGCAGGCATCGCATCGGCGTGGGTCCGCCCTGCGGGGCGACATCGAGGGATTCGGTTCCCTGCTGCGTCCTCTCGCGAGGACCGGTCCGCACGACTGCGCGCTGGGGCATCTGTCGCCTCCTGTCCGGTCCGATCCCTGCACTGGTCAAGTACAGAGCCGTCCTTCGGACGTCGTGTCGAGCCACGCGGAACACGCGCCACCCGCCGAGCAGGTGAGGCTACCGATCTCCGGCGAGCAGAGAAGTCCGGGCGCTGACATCGGCCCATCCCCATCCAGGACGGTGCGCGACGGTCAGGCGGCGCCGTCCTCGGTCATGAACACCTCGACGGCGATGTCGGGATCCATGTGGTTGTCGGACAGGAACGCGGTGACCTTGCGGCCGGTGAGCCCTTCGACGACCGCGATCAGATCTTCGCGCATCGCGTCCTGGTACTTCCGGCGGATGTGGCGGACGGTGTCGATCTCACCGCGCTCGTGCAGGCGGCGCTCCGCCTTGGTCATGGTCTCACGGCAGACGACGGTGATCATGTCGTCGGAGATGAACGTCCGGGCCTTCGTCGGGCCCCGGCCGAGGTACTCGCGAAACACCCGGACGACGGCGTTCGAGATCTCGGTTGATCGGCGTTGGTCTTCGTTGCGGGCGGACATGCCGCCTCCTCGCCCGTCGGCTGAAGGCTAGAAGAGCTGATTCTCTCCGCCGAAGACCTCGGAGACCGAGTCGTCGGTGAAGATCCGGCGGATCGAGTCCGTGAGCAGCTCGGCGCACGACAGCACGCGGATCATGCTCGGCGCGCCCGGGCGCAGCGGGATGGTGTCGGTCACCACGACCTGCTCGAAGCCCGCGCCCGAGAGGTTGCTGAACGCCTTGCCCGACATGACGGGGTGCGTCGCCGCGGCGTAGACCTGCCGGGCACCGGCGTCGCGCACGGCGAGCCCCGCGGCCGCGAGCGTGCCGGCCGTGTCGATGATGTCGTCGACGATGACCGCCGTCTTGTCCCGCACGTCGCCGATGACGTAGCCGATCTCCGCCACCTGCTGCGCCGGGCGCTCCTTGTCCAGGATCGCCAGCTCGGCGCCGATCTTCGTCGCGAACTTCTTGTTCAGCTTCACGCGGCCCGCGTCCGGCGCCACGACGACGAGGTCGCTGAGCCCGAGGTCCTCGAAGTAGCGCGTGAGCATGAAGAGCGAGGTCATGTGATCGACGGGCTTGTGGAAGAAGCCCTGGATCTGGCCGGCATGGAGGTCCATCGTCACGACGCGGTCGGCCCCGGCGGTCTCGAGCATGCGGGCGACGAGGCGGGCGCTGATCGGCTCGCGTGGGGCGGACTTCTTGTCCTGCCGGGAGTAGCCGAACCACGGCACGACGGCGATGACCCGGTGCGCCGAGGCGCCCACGGCGGCCTCGATCATGAACATGAGCTCCATGAGCGCGTCGTTGGGACTGACGCCAGTCACGGGGTTGCCGCACGTCGGCTGCACGATGAAGACGTCGGCCCCGCGGATCGACTCCTCGTAGCGGCAGTAGACCTCGCCGTTCGTGAACGTCTTCAGCGTGACCGGACCGAGATCGACGCCGAGCTTGTCGGCGATCTTCGCTGCCAGCACCGGGTTGGCCCGCCCGGTGAACAGCATGAGGTTCTTCTCGTAACCGACCTCGAGCCGGGTCGAGGGGTGCGGCTGCGGGACGATCGTCGTGCTCATGGCGAACGGTGAGTCTAATCCTCGGAGGAGACGACCTGGTCTCGCCTGCGGGCGTCGTAGCCCTCGATGACCCGCGCGGGCACGCCGACCGCCAACGCGCCGTCCGGCACGTCCTTGCGCACGACGGCCCCGGCGCCCGTCCACGCGTTGTCGCCGACCTGCACCGGCGCGACGAACGTCGTGTCCACGGCCGTCTTCACGCCCTTGCCGATCGTCGTGCGGTGCTTGCGCACGCCGTCGTAGTTGGCGGTCACGTTCGCGGCCCCGATGTTCGTGCCCGGGCCGACGTCGGCGTCGCCCAGGTAGGAGAGATGCGGCACCTTCGTGCCCTCGCCGATGTCGGAGTTCTTCAGCTCGACGAACGTGCCCGCCTTCGACCCCGCGCGAAGCACCGTGCCCGGGCGCAGGTACGCGAACGGGCCGACCGTCACGCCGTCGTGCAGCTCGGCGTCGACGACGTGCGCGTTGAGGATCGTCACGCCCTCGCCGAGGCGGGCGTCGATGAGCGTCGTCGACGGCCCGACCCGCGAGCCGGCGCCCACCCGCGTCGCGCCGCGCAGGACCGTCATCGGCTCGAGCACCGCGTCGCGGCCGATCTCGACGCCTGCGTCCACGTACGTCGTCGCGGGGTCGATCACGGTGACCCCGGAGAGCATGTGCGCCTCGAGGATGCGGCGCTGCAGGAGCGTCCGCACGTCCGCGAGGGCGACGCGGTCGTTCACACCGAGCACGACCTGCCAGTCGTCGGCGATGTGCACCCCGACGCCGCGGCCGTCGCCGCGCAGGATCGACACGGTGTCCGTGAGGTACAGCTCGCCCTGCGCGTTGTCGGTGCTCAGCCGCGCGAGTGCGTCGTGCAGCGCTGCGGCGTCGAAGGCGTAGACGCTCGCGTTGACCTCCGCGATCGCCAGCTCCTCCGGCGTCGCGTCGCCCTCCGTCTTCGTCTCGACGATGCGCGCGACGTTCCCGTCGGCGTCGCGGACGATGCGCCCGTACCCCCTCGGGTCCGGGTGCTCGGCGCTCAGCAGGGTCGCGGCGGCGCCGCTTGCGACGTGCGCGTCGACGAGCGCCTGGAGCGTCGGTCCGTCGATGAGCGGCGCGTCGCCCGCCAGCACCAGCACGGTGCCCTCGCGGGGGAGCGCGTCCGCCGCCGCCTGCACCGCGCCGCCGGTCCCGTTCGCGACCGGCTGCACCGCCGTCTCCACCCCGTCGCCGAGGCGCCCCTCGAGCAGCCGGTCGGGTCCCTCGACGACCACGACACGGTCCGCCCCCGCCTCACGCGCCGCGGCGATCGGCCACCCGACCAGCGGCCGGCCGCAGAGCTCGTGCAGGACCTTCGGCAGGTTCGAGCGCATCCGTGTTCCCTGACCCGCGGCCAGGATCACTGCGGTGAGGGCGGTCATGCCCGCCATCGTAGGCTCGGCGGTCCGCGATCGCGTCGCCGCCCGGATTACGCTGGTCTCCGCTGGGGAGTGGTGTAACTGGCAACACGCGCGGTTTTGGTCCGCGAATACGGGGTTCGAATCCCTGCTCCCCAACTCCGGCGCCGGGCGCGCCCGGCGCGCGCGCCCTAGCCGAGGTCCTCGGGCTCGGCGTCGTCCGCCTCGCCGTAGCTGTCGCGCGTCTCGAACGCGCGCTCGTCCTCGTCGGTCCGCTCGGCGTCGACGAGCGGCGAGGACTGCTGCCACTCGGTCGCCCGCTCGATGAGCATCGCCTCGGACTGCTCGAAGCCCTCGGCCTCGCCGCCGCCGGCCTCCTCGACCGCTCGGAAGGCCTCGCCGCGCTCACCGTCGAAGCGATCGGGATCGGCATCCATCGGGTTCTCGCCCGGGTTGCCTCCGATCGCCCGCGCCTCGGCGGCGGCGGCCTCCTCCTCTTCACGTACGACGTCGTCGTCTCGATCCATGGTCCGTGTGTGCCCAGGGTCGGCGCGGCCTAGTCCCAGGCGATCTGCGTCCCGACAGGCGGAATCGCGTCGAGGTCGATCCTCCCGACCGCGGCGACGAGCGTGTCGGCCAGCGTCGCGCCGCTCTCGCGCAGCAGGCGCATGAGCGTGGCGACGGGCGTGGCCTCGTCCACGACGCCGTTGGCGTAGTCGGTGACGTAGCCCAGCAGCCCGTACGGCAGGCCCGCCTCGCCGCACAGCGTCATCTCCGGGCCCGCGGTCTGGCTCACCGCGGTCACGCCGACCGCGCGCAGGGAGCGGATCTCCGCCTTCGTGTTGAAGCGCGGGCCGTCGACGTGGCCGTAGCAGCCGCCGTCGCGGACGGCGTGTCCGCGCTCGCGCGCGCCCTCGAGGAGCGCGGCGCGCAGCGGCTCGGAGAACGGGTCCTCGAAGACCCAGTGCCCGCGGCCGGGCGCGCCGGGCCCGTCGTGCAGCGTGCACAGCGAGCCGTCGCCGAGCCGGTTGGCGAGGAAGTGCAGGTCGTCGAAGACGACGAGCTCGCCGAGCCCGAGCGTCGGATCGGTCGCGCCGCAGACGGTGACGGCGAGCACCGCGCGCGCCCCGAGCTCCTGCAGCGCGACGACGTTGGCCTGGTGCGTGACCTGGCTCGAGAGCCGCTCGTGGTCGTCGCGGTGGCGCGAGACGTGCAGGACGTCCTGGCCGGCGAAGCGCCCCGGGGTGACCTCCGTCTCGCCGAAGCGGGTCGCGACGACCTCGCGTCCCGACGACTCCATGCCGGGCAGGGCGTAGGTCCCCGAGCCGGTGATGATCCCGAGCGCCATGGCCCGGGAGGATTCCAGGCTCAGGCCCCGGGGGCCGCCTCGCCGCCGGTCTCGGCGGGTGTGAGCTCGGGTGCGGCGTCCGTGGCGGGGGCCGTCTCGGTGGTCGCGGGCGCCGGCTGCTCGGTGGTCGTCGGCGCCGGCGCGGGTGCGGTCTCGGTGGTGGTCGTCGTCGTGGTCGTCGTGGTCGGTGCGGGCTCGGCGGGCGTCGTCGTGGTCTCGGTGGACGGCTGCTCCGCAGCCGGCGCCTCGGCCTGGTCCTCCGGGTCGGGGCGGTTCGGGCGATGCCGGTGGCGGTGACCCTTCGCCGGCTTCTCGGTCGCGGCGTCCTCGTCCGTCGCAGGCTCTTCCGTCGTGGTGGTGTCGTCCTCGGTCGCGGGGACGTCGTCCGTGGCGGGCTCCGGCTCCGGCTCGGGCTCGGGCTTCTCCTCCGCGGGCTCGTCGGCCTTCGCCGGGTCGGTCCCCGCGGTCAGCTCGGCCGCGTTCGCGACGCCGTCGCCGTCGGTGTCCTCGGCGCCGTCGGCCACGCCGTTGTCGTCGCTGTCGGCCTTCGCCGGGTTCAGCCCGAGCTCGATCTCCAGGGCGTTGGGCAGCCCGTCGGCGTCGGCATCGGCGTCGCCGTCGGGCAGGTCGCCGGTCGACGCGCGCGCCGGGTCCAGGCCGAGCGCGACCTCGACCTCGTTGGAGAGCCCGTCGCCGTCGGAGTCGACCTTGCCGTCGGGCATGCCGGTCGTGTCGGCGCGCGCCGGATCGAGGCCGAGCCGGAGCTCGGTCGCGTTCGGGAGGCCGTCGTGGTCCGCGTCGCGGTCGCCGTCGGGCGTGGTGCCGAGGCTGACGCGCTTGACCGGGTTCAGCGAGAGCGACTGCTCGACCGCGTTCGGGACGCCGTCGCCGTCGACGTCGTCGGCACCGTCGGGGACGCCGTCGCCGTTCGTGTCGGCGACGTGCGGGTCGCGGTCGACGACGTACTCGGTGCGGTTCGTGAGGCCGTCGGAGTCGGCGTCGGCGGCCGCGTCGGACGCGACGAGCGGGTTGAGGTCGTGGCGCGCCTCCCAGCCGTCCGGGATGCCGTCGTCGTCGGTGTCGGCCTTGTGCGCGCGGGTGCCGAGGCGCTTCTCGCTCGCGTCGTTGAGGCCGTCGCCGTCCTCGTCGCCGTCGCTCTCGACGCCGCGCGTGGGCGCCTCGCTCGTCTCGCCCGCGTCGGCCTCGGCCGGCGCGCTGGAGCCGACGCGCAGGGAGGGCGTCAGGATCGTCGCGGGCACGACGGTCCCCTCGCCGGGGCCGCGCAGGCCGCCGGCGCGCTCGATGCGCGGTGCGACGCGCTGGGCGATGACCTGCTCGCCGGCGGCGCCGGCGCCGCCGAAGCTCGGCCAGTCGCGGAAGGGGATGACATCGCGGTACATCGCGATGAGCGACGCGGTGACGAGCGCCGCAGCGCAGAGGATGCCCGCGAGCACGGGAAGGGCACGTCGCACGGAGCCGATCCTCTCCGGACGCATGCCGCGGCGCCGTCGGTCATGCGTCCGCTCGGGGGGCGATGCGCTCGTGTGCTGCGTGGGCTCCACGCTGCATTCATCGGCGTTGCCCGGAGAAGCCTTGATGGCACCACGGTGCTCCGAAAAGCGGTGGTGTCGCACCTGTCGCGGCGCGGGCGCCCGCGACGACCAAATCTGGCGCGTAACCGCTAGGTCAGCTGGTCGCGGGACTTGCGTCCGGCGACCCGGCCGCCCGCGCCGCGGGCCTCGCTGACGCGCCCGGCGGGCGTCGTGACGCCCAGGACGCGCATCGCCTTGAGGCCGAGCGAGAGCTTCTCGCGACCGTCCGTGGAGCCCACGTCGAGGCCGGAGAGCTCGCGCACGCGCTCGAGGCGGTAGCGGATGGTGTGGCGGTGGGTGAAGAGCTTCTGGGCGGTGCCGGCGACGTTGCCGTCGTTGTCGAGGAAGGCCTCGACCGTCTGCACGAGATCGGTCTCGTACTGCTCGTCGTAGGCGACGAGCGGCTCGACCGTCTCCGCGTAGAAGCGCTGCAGCTCGGCCGGGTCCTCGCTCATCGCGGAGAGCAGCAGGCGGTAGGCGCCCGTCTCCTCGAACGCGAGGACCGGGACCTCCGGCTCGCCGCCGGCGACGTTCGCGGCCAGGAGCGCCTCGTTGCCCGCGCGGGGCAGCTCGAGCGGGTCGAGCGCGGCGCGGCTGCGGCCGACGGCGAAGGTGTGCCCCGGCAGCGCGGCCGCCAGCTCGCGCAGCACCGCGTCGGCGGTGCGGCGGCTGTGGTCCTCGTCGACCCCCGGGACGACGACGACCACCTCGGCCCGCGAGGTCTCGCGATCGGTCAGGGCCGCGGCGGCGCCGGGGGCTGCGGCGCGCGCTCCGCGCTCCGCGGCGGCGAGCACGCGTGCGCGCCAGCCCTCCTCGACCGGCGCCAGCGCGTGGGCGCGGGCGACGATGACCGTCGCGCCGTCGTCGAGCACGAGGCCGATCTCCGCGCCGCGCGCAAGGATGTTGGCGCGGTCGGTGAGCTCGCCGGCGAGGGTCGCGTGCAGGAACGCGGTGGTCGCCTCCTGCGAGGCGCGCTGCGGCGCGCGGACCCGCTCGACCTCGGACGCCAGCAGGATCGCGACGAGTCGGAGGATGACCGGCTGGATGGGGCTGCGAGCCCGCATCCGCATCGTGCCGACGCCCTGGCCGGCCACGCGCAGGTCGACGAGCGTCACGTCCTCGCGGCCGTCGGCCATGAGCGATCGCTCATCCGCGCTGCTGCGCGCGGCGACCGCCAGCACGGCGCCCGCGCGGTCCGCGAGCACGAGGCTCGCGTCCAGCGCCTTCGCGGCGGCGCGCACGATCTCCGGCAGGCCCTGCCCAATCGCCACGGCGCCCGAGATCGCATCGAGGGCGTCGAGATCGACCGTGTCGGGCGTCTCCGAGGTGGACGTGGGCATCCCCTCCAGGCTATAGGGGAGCGATCGCAGGCCAGCTTCGCGTGCCCCGGCGCCGCGCGGCGGGGCTAGCCCAGATCGTCCCAGTAATACGCGATGAGCGCGCCACCGAGGCCGCCGATCACGAGCAGCGCGCCGAGGACGTAGAGCGTGAGGAACGTCGCCGCGATCCGCTCCCACCAGTGGCTGTACGACTTCCAGGCCGGGATCACGAACAGGCCCAGCCAGGCGATCAGGGCCAGAGCGCCACAGCCCGCGGCGACCACGTAGATGATCGTCTCGTTGCTCATCGTGCGTCGCCCTCAGTGTGACGCACGCCGGTGACGTCCACCGTTCCCCAGCCCGCCGGCACGGGCTCGGCCGCGATCGCGGCGGGCCGTCGCCCGGCGAGCTCGGCGGCGGCGACGCGCGCCCGCTCCGGCCCGCCCTCCCCCGCGAACAGCCCGAGCACCGTCGGCCCGGAGCCGGACACGAGGATCTCGTCGGCGCCCGCCGCGGCGGCGTCGGCGAGCGCGCCGTCGATCGCCGGGCAGAGGATGCGGGCCGGTCGCTGCAGGTCGTTCTCCACGCCGCCCGACAGGACGTCGTCGGCGCGCAGCCGCCCGCGGGCCTCCTCGAGCTCGGCAGCGTGCGCAGCGCGCCTCGGTCGGCCTCCGCGAAGACCGCGGGCGTGGACAGCGCAGCGTCGACCGGCAGGACGAGGACGCCGTAGGGGCCGCCCGGTGCGGCGGGCTCCAGCCGCTCCCCCGCTCCCGTCGCCAGCACGCGACCGCCGCGGATCTGGCTGGGCACGTCCGCGCCCAGCGGGGTGGCGAGCTCCTCGAGCGCGTCGTCGCCGGTGCCGGCGTGGGCGGCGAGCAGCCGCAGCGTCGCCGCCGCGTCGGCGGAGCCGCCCGCCATGCCGCCCGCGACGGGGATGCGCTTCGTCACGGTGATCCGCACCGGCGCGCCGTCCCAGCCCATCCGTGCGCGGAACGCCTCGATCGCGGCGGCGACGAGGTTCGGGCCCTCGACGCCGGCGCAGACGACCTCGTCGGCGCCGCCGTCGGCCGGCTCGAGGACCAGGTCGTCGGCGAGCGAGACCGTGTCCATGACGCTGACGAGCTCGTGGCGGCCGTCGTGGTCGCGCACCGGCCCGACGAGCAGGCAGAGGTTGATCTTCGCCGGCGCGCGTGCGTGGAGCACGGTCACGCGGAGACCTTCTCCCACAAGGCCCGGAAGTCCTCCGGCGAGAGGCGCTCCGCGCGCGCATCGGCGGGATGGCCGAGCTCGGGGAGCGCGGCCCGGGCGCGGTCGCGGACGTCCGACGGCAGGCGGGCACGCGAGCCCGCCAGCGCCAGCGAGCGGGCCAGCGCCTTGCGCCGGTGGGCGAACGCGGCCTGCACGAACGCGCGCAGCGCAGGGTCCACGGGCGGGCCGGTCCGCACCAGGCCCACGAGCACCGAGTCGACGTTGGGCACCGGGTGGAAGACCGTGCGCGACACGGGCCGCAGCACCTGCACGTCGCAGGAGAGCTGCGCGAGCACGGACGGCACGCCGTAGGCGTCGGTGCCCTCCTTGGCCGCGAAGCGCTGCCCGACCTCCTTCTGCACCATCGCCACCCAGCGCTCCACGCCGGGCAGGTCCTCGACCGTCCGCAGGATCGCCGTCGCCGCGATGCCGTAGGGCAGGTTCGCGACGACCTTCGTCGGCAGCGGGTCGAGCGCCGTCAGGTCGAGGTCGAGCGCGTCGGCGATGTGCAGCGTCGTGTTCGGGTGGGCCTCCAGCGCCTCGCGCAGCGGCGCCTCCAGCGCGCGGTCGATCTCCACGACGTGGACGTGGCGCGACAGCGGGGCGAGGTGCTCGGACAGCACGCCGAGGCCGCCGCCGATCTCGAGCACGACGTCCTCCGGGCCGAGCTCCGCCGCGCGGCCGATGACGCCGAGGATGTTCGAGTCGATGAGGAAGTTCTGGCCGAGGTCGCGCTTGGGCCGGACGTCGAAGTCGGCGAGCCTGCGCAGACTCGGCTGGGTCACCATCGCAGCAGCGCGGCGGCGGTCGCGTCGACCGCGGCGTCGAGCTCCTCGTACGCGATGCCGCGCCGCTCGGCGACGAACCGCGCGGTGTGCACGACGTAGGCGGGCTGGTTGCGCTCCCGCCGCACGGGCTGCGGGCTGAGCCACGGAGCGTCCGTCTCCACGAGCAGGCGGTCGGCGGGCACGCGCGCCACCGTCGCGGCCAGCGCGTCGTTGGCCGGGTAGGTCACGTTGCCGGCGTAGGAGATCCACCACCCGCGCTCGAGGCACTCGTCGATCCGGTCGGGCATCGAGAAGCAGTGGAGGATCACGTCGATGCCGTCCGCGTGGGCGGACAGCAGCTCGATCGTCGCGTCCTCGGCCTCGCGGGAGTGGATGACCAGCGGCTTGGCGGTCTCGCGCGCGAGCTCGATCTGCGCCCGGAACGCGCGCTCCTGGTCCTCCCGCGGCGCGCCCTCGCGGTAGAAGTCCAGCCCGGTCTCGCCGATCGCGGCGCAGCGCGGGTGCCGCGCGAGCTCGCGCAGCTCGTCGAGGTCGGCATCGGTGAACCCCGTCGCCGCGTTGGGATGGCGCCCGATCGCGGCCCAGACGTCCTCGAAGCGCTCGCTCGCGTCGAGCGCCTGCCGGCAGCTCTCCGCGTCGATGCCGACGGTGAGCATCCGGGTCACGCCGGCCTCGCGGGCGGCGCCGACCAGCTCCTCGTCGCTCGCCTTCGCGAACGCCAGATGGGTGTGGGAGTCGATCACCATCGGCTACGCGTCGTGCTTGGGGAACAGCGGCGGGAGGCGCACGACGGTCCGCACCGTCCCGGCCGCCGGTGTGGCGCCGGCGTAGTCCAGGTCCGGGGCGCCGAGTGCGTCGCGGATCTTCGCCGTCGAGGCCGGCATCCAGGGATGCAGCAGCACGGCGACGACGCGCAGGCCCTCGACGAGCGTGGCGAGCACGCGCGCGACCGCCTCGTCGTCACCCGCCTTGGCGAGGCTCCACGGCGCCTGCTCCTCGACGTACCTGTTCAGCCGCCGCACGGCGCGCCATGCGGCCTCGAGCGCGGCCGTGAGCTCCGCCTTGTCGAGGAGCGCCGCGACCTCGCCGGGGATGGGCGCGAGCTCGGCGACGAGATCCGCGTCGAGCTCCACCGCCGGGACCGTGCCGTCGAGGTAGCGCGCCGCCATCGACGTCGTGCGGCTCGCGAGGTTGCCCAGCTCGTTGGCCAGCTCGCCCTCGTAGCGCGCCGCGAAGCCCGCGGTCGAGACCCCGCCGTCCTGACCGAAGGAGACCTCGCGCAGGCAGTAGTAGCGCAGGGCGTCGGTGCCGAACTGCTCGATGATCTGGAACGGGTCGAGCACGTTGCCCAGCGACTTGCTCATCTTGAAGTCGCGGCCGCTCGCGTCGCGCATGAGCAGGAAGCCGTGGACGAAGACGTGCTCCGGCAGCGGGATGCCGGCGGCGAGGAGCATCGCGGGCCAGAACACCGTGTGGAACTTCAGGATGTCCTTGCCGATGATGTGGAACGTCGCCGGCCAGAACTCGTCGGTCAGGTCCTGCCCGTCGCGCGCGTAGCCGAGCGCCGTGTAGTAGTTGAGCAGCGCGTCGAACCAGACGTAGAACACGTGCTCCGGATCCCACGGCACGGTGACGCCCCAGGTGAGCTTCGAGCGCGACAGCGACACGTCGTTGAGCCCGCCGGTGATGAACGAGAGCGCCTCGTTGTAGCGCTGGCGCGGCTGCACGAAGTCGGGCTGCTCGCGGTAGAGGCGCTCGAGGTCGTCCTGGAAGCTCGAGAGCCGGAAGAACCAGTTGTCCTCCTCCTCCCAGAGCAGGGGGATCTCGTGGATCGGGCAGGTGTCGTCGGGGCCGATCTCGTTGCCGGTCTTGAAGTCCGCGCACCGGGGGCAGTACCAGCCCTCGTAGGTCCCCTTGTACACGTGCCCGTTGTCGTGGACGCGCTGCAGGACCTCCTGGACGCGGACCTTGTGCCCCTCGTCCGTCGTCCGGATGAAGAAGTCGTTGGAGACGTCGAGCAGCGGCATGAGCGCGCGGAACTGCTCGGCGTTGCGGTCGGCCAGCTCCTGCGGCGTGACGCCCTCGCGCTCCGCGGCGAGCGCGACCGGCTCGCCGTGCTCGTCGGTGCCCGTGAGGAAGAACACGTCCTCGCCGCGCTGCCGGTGGTGACGTGCGAGCGCATCGGCCGCGATCGCGGTGTACGCGTGGCCGAGGTGCGGCGCGGCGTTGACGTAGTAGATGGGCGTCGTGATGTAGAAGGCCATCGCGAGCGTGAGGCTATCCGTCACCTGTACGATCCCCGGTGCAGATGTCCGTCCGCATCATCATTCGCCGCTAGCACCTGCACACCGGGAACACCCGGTGCCGCAGGCTCGATCCTCGGGCCTGCGGCGGGACGGCGACCAAGGGCTCCGAGGATTCCAGGAGCCCGACATGCTCGTCATCCCCGCCACCGCGCCGCTGCACCGCCTCTGCCGGATCACGCTGACCTGCACGGACAGCGACGACATTCCAGCGCGCGTCACGGCCACGTGCGCGCGCAGATGCGGCGTCGTGATCGCCCTGACCTACGCCCGTGGGAGACCGGACGGCACGGCGGAGCTCGACCTCTCCGTGGAGGTCGACGAACGTCACCGGACGCTCCTCGTCGGCCGGCTTGCCGGGCTCGTCGACGTCCACGAGGTGCGCTGCCGCGACCTCTGACGGACGAGCAGGCCGCCGACCGGCAGCCCGGCCGCCACGAGGGCGAGACCGGCCCACACGACGACCGGCACCCCCGCCGGCTCCCGCGCCGGGACCGGCGCGGGCCGCGGCGCCGGCGTCCGGGGCCGACGGGCAGGCGGCCCCACGTCCGGCGCCGGGCCGAGCGTCGGCGCCCGCGGCGTGCGCAGCAGGGTGAGCGGGTCGACGTAGCGCCCGCTCCGAGCGTCCCGCGCACCGAGGTGCAGGTGCGCGGCCGGACCGACGACGCCGAGCCGCGCGCCGGCACCGACGCGCCGGCCGCGGACGGCGTGGACGCCGCCGAGCTCCAGGTAGGTCGCGACGAGGGCGCCGCAGCGCACGCTCACCACGCCGCCGGACCGCGCGATGCGACCGGCGAAGCGCACGCGACCGGCGCACGCGGAGCGCACGACGCTGCCCGGGCGCGCGACGAGATCGACCCCGCGATGCTGGCCGGCGTCGTACGGCCGCCCGGGCGTGACGGCGAACGGGCGGCGCACCTCGCCTCGCAACGGCCAGCGCCACGCCGCCTCGGCGGGCGCGACGACGAGCAGCGACAGGAGGGTCAGGAGGACGACGGCGAGGGGCATGGGCGACATGCTCCGCGAGCCGGGGCCGCGCCCGCCCCGCTGTGACACATCCGGAACAGGATCGTCACAGGCCTGTGACGGGCACCATGTCACCCGTGACACGGCCACCGACCGCCGCCGCCCCCCAACGCGTCTGCCCGAGCTGCGCGCGCATCGCGCACACCGACGCGAAGCGGTGCCCGTTCTGCGGTCGGGGCTACAAGCGGCGGACGCTCGCCTGGGTCGCGCTCATGCTCGTCGTCTTCGCCGCCGGCATCCTCGGCGGCGTGGCGCTCATGCTCGCCGCGTTCGGCGATCGCCTCGAGACCGAGCTGGACACCCGCGTCACCACCGTCCAGCGCGAGCTCGACGAGAGCGTGCGGCAGATCGGCGAGGACGTCCAGGACGAGATCGAGCGGCGCCTAGGACCGTGAGTCGGTCCAGGCGCGATACACGGCGTTGGCCGTGTGCCCGGTGAGCCCCGCGACGACGCCCGCCGCCGGCCGCGGCTTCGCCCCCGCATCCACGAGCCGCACCAGGGCGGCGACCGCGGTCTCGAGATCCGCGTCCGGCCCACCGGCCGGCGCGCCCGCGACGACGAGCACGACCTCGCCCCGCGGCGCCGCCTCGCCGTAGCGGGCGGCGAGATCCGCGGCGGTCCCGCGCACGACCTCCTCGTGCAGCTTCGTGAGCTCGCGGCACACCGCGACCTGGCGGTCGGGATCGATGTCCGCCAGCGTCCGCAGCGAGGCCGCGACGCGCCCGGGCGCCTCGAAGGCCACCACCGTCTCCGGCGACGCGAAGACCCGAGCCGCCTCGGAGGCCTTGCGCGGCAGGAACCCCACGAACCGCCAGCTGTCGGACGGCAGCGCGCTGGCCACGAGCGCCGCGAGCGCGGCGCTCGGTCCCGGGAGGACCTCCACCGCGAGCCCGGCGGCGACGCACGCCTGCACGAGCACGAAGCCCGGATCGCTCACGAGCGGCATCCCGGCGTCGGAGACGAGCGCGACGACGGCGCCGTCGGTCATCCGCCCCACGAGCTCCGCCGCGCGCCCGCGCTCGTTGTGCTCGTGGTAGCTGAGGAGCGTCGCGTCGACCCCGTAGCGGTCGAGCAGCACCCTCGTCCGGCGGGTGTCCTCGCAGGCGACGACGTCCGCGTCCCGCAGCGCGCTGAGCACGCGCAGCGTGACGTCCTCGAGGTTCCCGATCGGCGTCGGGCAGACGACGAGGCGACCGGGGCTCATAGCGCGCGTTCGGCGGGCGCGGGCGAGGACGCCGTGCGCAGCCCCGCGGCCTCGAGGGCCATCGTCGCGGCCCCGAGCATCCCCGCCTCCTGGCCGAAGCGGGCGGGGACGATCTCGACGACGTCCCGGGCAGGCCACAGCGCGCGCTGCGCGACGACCGCGCGCGCGGGCTCCAGCAGCATGTCGCCCGCGGCGATGACGCCGCCGCCGACCACGACGACGGACGGGTTGAAGATGTTCACGAGCGACGTGATGCCGATGCCGAGGTGACGGCCGCAGCGCTCGATGAGCGCGCGCGACACCGGATCGCCGTCCCAGGCCAGCTCGGTGACGAGCGGGCCCGTGACGGCGCGACCCGAGGCCCGCAGCCGTCCGAGCGCGCTCTCGGGCTCCTCCAGCGCCACCTTCCGCGCGGCCCGCCCGATCGCCTCCCCGGACACGTACGCCTCGAGGCACCCGCGGCCGGGGCAGCCGCCCGGGCACGGCGGGCCGTTCTCGTCGATGACCATGTGGCCCAGCTCCGGGCCCGCGCCGATCGTCCCGGTCGCGAGCCGGCCGGCGACGACCATCCCGCCGCCGATCCCCGTGCCGATCGTCAGGAGGAGGGCGTCGGTGGCCCCGTGCGCCGCACCCGCACGCCACTCCACGAGCATCGCCGCGTTCGCGTCGTTGTCGACCTCGACCGGCAGCCCCGTGCGCTCGCGCATGACGTCGGCGAACGGCAGGTCCGCGATCGGCAGGTGCACCGAGGTCGCCGCGACCCCACGCCGGTCGTCCATGAGGCACGCGATGCCGAAGCCGACGCCGACCACCGGATCCCGTGCAGCCCCACGCGCCTCCTCGACGGCTTGGGTGACCGAGTCGAGGAGCGCTGCGGTGTCGGCGTGGGGTACGAGCCTCTGGGTGCGGTGATGGACCCGGAGGTCCGCGTCGACCACGCCCGCCAGGAGCTTCGTGCCTCCCAGGTCGACGCCGATCACGCAGGCGCCTGACATGACCCCTGCCACCATACAGCGCTGCATGAGCGCCCCGAACGGCACAGACGCGCCTCCCGAGTACACGAAGTACCGCTCCCGCCCGAAGCTGTTCGGCCGGGGCAGCGACGCCGTGGAGGTCACCCCGGACGGCGTCCCGCGCGAGGTCCCGCCGACCCCCGGGCGGCGCCGCTTCACGGCGCCCGGGCCGTGGCGCATCGTGCGGTGGGTCGTGCTCGCGCTCGTCGGCTGGGTCGTGCTCTCCGGCGTGCTGTTCCTCGTCAGCGCGCAGATCGAGCAGGGCAAGGTGTCCGATGCCGCCGACGCGCAGCTCGGCGGCGCAGGCTTCCCGCTCACGAGCCCGAACACGATCCTCGTCCTCGGGTCCGACCAGCGCGGCGCGTCGACCGCGGAGCCGGGGGCCTCGACGAGCGCCCCGGGCCGCTCGGACTCGATCATGCTGCTGCGCGTCGGCGGCGGGGCCAACTCGCGGCTGTCGATCGCCCGCGACACGCTCGTGGACATCCCGGGTCACGGCAGGCAGAAGATCAACGCGGCCTACGCCTTCGGCGGCGCCGCGCTCGCCATCCGCACCGTCGAGCAGTACACGGGCGTCGACGTCAACCACCTCATCGAGGTCAACTTCGACGAGTTCCCCGGCCTCATCGACGCCATGGGCGGCATCAACTACACGGGCGGCTGCGTCGTCTCCAAGGTGAACGGCGGCTACGCGAACGGCGGCGTGACGGTGCGCATCCGCTCCGGCGTGAAGACCCACCTCAACGGCGACCAGGCGCTCGCGCTCGCGCGCACGCGCAAGAACGCCTGCAACTCCAGCGAGAACGACCTGACCCGCGCCCGCCGCCAGCAGCGCATCATCGGCGCGATGAAGTCACGGACGCTGTCGCCGGCCGGGTTCGTGCGCGCGCCCTGGATCGCCTGGCACGCGCCGAAGGCCTTCCGCACCGACATGAGCGGGCCGACGCTCGCGGGCGCGCTCACCGCGATGGCGCTGAGCGGCACGCCCACGACCCACGTCCTGGGCACGCTGGACGGCAACATCCCGCCCGAGGCGGTGCGAGCCGCCGCGGAGCGCTTCCGGGAGGGCTAGTCCTTCTTCGAGGAGGACGACCCGCTCGTCGACGACGAGCCGGTCTTCGTGCCGCCGTCGGACGACGACGATGACGAGGACGACGACGAGTCCGACGAGCCGCTCGAGGACGACGAGTCGGAGGAGTTGGACGACGAGTTGGAGGAGGTCGAGGACTTCTCGCTCGCCTTCTCGCGGTTGCGCTTCTTCGTCCCGTAGTCGGTGTTGTAGAAGCCCTTGCCCTTGAAGTGGATGGCGATGGGGCTGAAGACGCGCTCGACCGGCACGCCCGTCTCCGGATCGTGCGTCAGGGGGTCATCCGACATCTTCTGCATGACCTCGAACGTCGTCCCGTCCGGACGTCGATACTCGTAGAACGGCACTCCCATACCCTAGCCGTCCGATGAGCCAGGACGCCGTGACCATGGAGAAGATCGTCTCCCTCTGCAAGAGGAGGGGGTTCGTCTTCCCGTCCTCCGAGATCTACGGGGGACTCGGGTCGACGTACGACTACGGGCACTACGGAGTGCTCCTCAAGACGAACGTCCGCAACGAGTGGTGGCGCTCGATGCTCCAGGAGCGCGACGACATCGTCGCCCTGGACTCCGCGATCCTCCAGCACCCGCGCGTGTGGGAGGCCAGCGGCCACCTCGAGGGCTTCACCGATCCGCTCGTCGACTGCCGCGCGTGCAAGCAGCGCTTCCGCGCGGACCACGTCGACCCCGACGAGATGTGCCCGGCGAAGGCGAACCTGCCCAAGACCGAGGACCGCCGCCACGAGTTCACCGAGGCGCGCGACTTCAACCTCATGTTCAAGACGTTCGTCGGCCCCGTCGAGGAGACCGCGTCGGTCACCTACCTGCGGCCGGAGACGGCGCAGGGCATCTTCATCAACTTCAAGAACGTCCTGCAGTTCAGCCGCCGCAAGCCGCCGTTCGGGATCGCGCAGACGGGCAAGTCCTTCCGCAACGAGATCACGCCCGGGAACTTCATCTTCCGCACGCGCGAGTTCGAGCAGATGGAGATGGAGTTCTTCGTGCCGCCGGCGGAGGCGGGCGACTGGTACGCGCACTGGAAGAACGAGCGCTTCACCTGGTACGAGGACCTCGGGATCCGCACCGACCACCTGCGCCTGCGCGAGCACGACGCCGACGAGCTCAGCCACTACTCGTCGGGGACCGCCGACGTCGAGTACCTCTTCCCCATCGGCTGGTCCGAGCTGGAGGGCATCGCCAACCGGGGCGACTTCGACCTCACGCGCCACTCGCAGTTCAGCGGCGAGAAGCTCGAGTACTTCGACCAGGCGACAGGCGACCGCTACGTCCCGCACGTCATCGAGCCCGCCGCCGGCGCCGACCGCGCGACGCTCGCGTTCCTCGTCGACGCCTACGACGAGGAGGAGGTCGAGGGCGAATCGCGGACCGTGCTGCGGCTGCACCCGCGGCTCGCGCCGGTGAAGGTCGCCGTGCTGCCGCTCGTGCGCAAGGACGGCCAGCCGGAGCTGGCGCGCGAGGTGCGCGCATCGCTGCGTGGGCTCATGCAGTGCGAGTACGACGAGGGCGGCTCGATCGGCCGGCGCTACCGGCGCCAGGACGAGATCGGCACGCCGTGGTGCGTGACGATCGACCACGAGTCCCTGCAGGACCGGACGGTGACGATCCGCGACCGCGACTCGCTCGAGCAGGAGCGCGTGCCGATCGACGACCTGCCCGGACTGCTGGCGGCGCGCCTCGCCACGCCCTGGCGCACCCCGAAGCTCGAGCGCGCTTGAACTAAGCTCCGTCGTGTGGCGGAGCTCCTGACCATCGGCGAGGTCGCCCGGCGCAGCGGCGTCGCGGCCTCCGCCCTGCGGTACTACGAGGACCGCGGGCTCATCACGTCCGAGCGCACGGGCGCGGCCCACCGCCGGTACCCGCGGGCGGTGATCCGGCGGGTGGCGTTCATCGTCTTCGCGCAGCGCGTCGGGCTCACGCTCGAGGAGATCGGCGAGGAGCTCGCGAAGCTGCCGACCGACCGGGTCCCCGGCCGGCGCGACTGGGCGCAGCTGTCGGGGACGTGGCAGGGCCGGATCGACGACCGCATCGAGGAGCTGCAGCGGCTGCGCGACGGGATGACGGAGTGCATCGGGTGCGGCTGCCTGTCGCTCGACCGCTGCCGCTACGTCAACCCCGACGACCGGCTCGCGAACCGCGGACCCGGCCCGGCGGCGTGGACGCGGAGGCGGTAGACGGCGCGCGCCACCCGTCGCTCGACGAGCGGTGGGATTCCGGCGATTCGGATCTCAGCTCCGCGCGGTCGCTGGTCGGGTGCGGTCGCCGCGCCCGGACTGACTCACCGAGGGCGGACGGAGGTGGCTGCTGCGCCAGCGACGCGAGCGTACGCGGCGCGGAAGCCGAACCTCTCTCCCTTGTCCATGACATGGATGGAAAAGGGAGCAACCACGCCGAGCGGCCGGTTGCGCTCGCGCACGGACCCGCGGCTACCGCACCAACAGCGTCGCGCCCGCCGGCACGCGCCCGGCGAGGCTGACGATCGCGCCGTCGCTCAACCTCACGCAGGCCTCCGCGAGGAGCCGTGTGCGATCGACCGGCGATGCCCACCGCCGCCCGGTGACGCAGTCGACCGGCCCGGTGCCGCGCCACGCGACCTCCCCGTCGCGCACGAGCTTCATCCGGTACCGGTCGGACTCCAGGACGAGCCGTGCGCCATCGCCGGCGGGCGGCGCCGCCGCCGGTCGCTCCGGCGCCCGGAAGCCGACCTCGACCGGCTGCGAGCTCCACGCGCCCGTGAGGGCGACGCCGGCCACGATCGTCATCCCGACGAGGACGCCGGCGGACGCGAGGCGCCAGGCGGTGCGCCGCCCACCCATGCGGGTGGCTGTGGAAACCGGCGGTCGGTACGGCGCGGCCGCGACGATGTCGCGTTCTGGGGACGTTCGCGGCATAGGAAGCAGCGCAGGAAACCACCCGAGAGGGTGGGCTACCAGACCTGACCCTCCGGAATGGACGGGTATACGACCCGGAACGACGAGGGGCGCCCGGCGGGCGCCCCTCGTCACTGCCTGGTGTGCCGCCGGCCTAGCTGGCCGGGGTGGTCGCCGCAGGCTGCGGCGGCGGTGCGGTGGTCGACGTGTAGTCGAACTCCTCCTCGGCACCGAAGACGAGATCCAGGACCTTGTTGCGCAGACCCTCGTTCACCGCGACGGCGATCGCGCCGCCGATGATCGCGACGAACAGCAGCTTGCCCAGCCCGAACCGCTTCTTCTTCTTGGGACCCTCCTGCAGCGCTCCGCCGACTTCCTTGAGCGCCTCGGTGGCCTTCTTGATGTCCCGCTGGACCTTCTTGTCGTTGGTGAGCATCTTCGCGGGCTTCTTCCCGTTGCTCACGCGACCGTAGGCATCACGGGCAGCCTCGAAGGCAACCCGGACGTTGTCCCGCAGGTCCTCGTCCTCCAGGGCCCGGCGCACATAGGGGTTGTTCCGGGCCGCGGTGGCGGCAGCACCCGCCTTGGCGGTCTTGCTCATCGCCATCTCCGTCACACACCTCGAATCGCTTGCAGTCGCGTGATCCTAGTACCCAAGAGCCAGGCTCACCGCTCGTCGTCCTCGTCCTCCGGCGCCTCGTCGGGCTTCTCCGGCGCGGCGTCGTCCTCCTCGCCCAACTCGCGGTCGTGGCGTTCCAGCGCCTCGCGGGCGCGCTCGATCTGGTCACGGCTCGGTCCCTCGCTCATGACCCTGCTCTACCCACTCAGTGGATGAACTCCGGCTCGAGGCCCAACTGGAGGCGGCTGCTCATCTCGGCTGCGTCCTCGAGGTTCGCCGCCGGATGCGTCGCTGCGAGGCTGACATCCCGGAAGGCCCGCTCGAGCACCGAGCCCGGCCTGGTCGCGCTGGCGCCCGCCCTCCGGAAGCAGAGCTCGACGGCCTCCGTGGCCAGCTCCTGCGCCTGCAGGGCGAGGTTGCGCAGCCCGTCGTCGTCGGCGATCGTGAACGGCACGCCCTCGGTGATGAACCGCTCGCCGAGCTCGCGGTAGCGGCGAGCGACCGTGAAGACGAGCGCCTCCGCCGCGTTCGTCTTGCGCCGCGCCTGCCCCAGCCAGCGCAGGTAGTCGGGTGACTGGATGCGCGGGACGATCGGCGGCAACGGCGTGCTCTTCTCGCGGGTCAGCCGCTCGAACTCGGCGACCGCCCCGCGCGCCGCGCCGACCAGGAGCGCGGCGAGCTCGCCGTAGTAGATCGTCATCGTGCGCCCGAGGTACATCGGCGCCTTGTGGACCAGGAAGCCCTGCGGCCCCTCGGGCGGGTGCTTCGCGCCGAGCCAGTTGCCGTCCACGACGAGGTGGTCGGGCACGAAGGCGTCGTCGACGACCACGGTGTTGGACCCCGAGGCGCGCAGGCCGATCGAGTTGTCCCCGCCCCAGTCGTCGACCACGGTGCACTGCTCCATCGGGACGATCGGCGCGAGCACCGCCATGCGACCGTCCGGCAACGGGCCCATCGACGTCGCGATGAAGTGCGAGCCGTACGGGGACCCGGAGGAGTACGCCCAGCGCCCGCTGACGCGGTAGCCGCCCGTCGACCTTCGTCGCCGTGCCCTCCGGCGCGGCGCGGTGCGGCGAGGAGAAGTAGCCGTCGCGATGGGCGAACAGCTCGTCCTGCGCCTGCTCTCCGAAGTACGCGCAGACCTGGAGCACGTGCGCCGAGCCCAGGCTGAGGTTCCAGCCCGTGCCGAGGTCGCCCTCGGCGATGGTCATCGTGACGCGCAGGAACGTCTCCAGGTCGAACCCGTAGCCCCCGTAGCGCCGCGGCTGCAGGATCCGGAAGAAGCCCGCCTCCACGAACGCGCGATGCAGCTCGGGGGAGTAGCGGCCGGCCGCCTCGGCCGTCTGCGCCTCGGCACGGACGCGGTCGCGCAGCGCGCGGGCCCGCGCGACGACCTCGTCGGGGGTGAGGTCCGGTTCGGGGACCGCGATCTCCTCCATCGTCAGCATGGCCGCAGCCTAGATCCGCCCGGCGTCCCCCGTTGGACCCCGAGTGCACGCTCCTGGACCGTCAGCGCACGGCGCGCCCGTCGCTGGGCGCGCGCCCGTACGCCGCGCGGTACACGCGGCTGAAGTGGCGGGGGTTGCGGAACCCCCAGCCGTAGGCGATCGACGCGACGGTCTCGCCGGCGAGCGCGGGGTCGGCGAGGTCGCGCCGGCAGCGCTCGAGACGGCGATCGCGGATCCATGCGGACACGGTCAGCCCCTCCGCCGCGAACAGTCCGTGCAGGTGGCGCACGGAGATGAAGTGCTCGGCGGCGATCGACGCCGGGCTGAGCGTCGGATCGTGCAGGCGCTCGTCGATCCACGCCTGGATCCGGGCCAGCAGCGCCGCGCGGCGGGAGGCGCGCGGCAGGCTGTCGGTGTACAGCCCCCGCACGAGCTCGACGATCCCGTCGCCGACGCTCGTGTCGGACTCCGCGATCCGCCCGTCGCGCAGCCCGTCGCCCACGCCGCGCAGGAACGAGCCGAGGACCGCGCCGACGCCGGACTCGCGGCTCACCGGCGTCGCCGTCGCCTGCAGCAGCCGCTCCGCGTCGCGCGCGAGCAGCGCCTTCGGCACGGAGAACGTGAGCATCTCGAACGGCGTCGAGGAGGAGACCTCGAAGGGCCGCGACGTGTCGGTGGTCGTGATGTCGCCCTCGCCGATCGTCGTGCGGCGGCCGTCCTGGATCCGCTCCTGCTCGCCGCGGACCATCATCGTCAGCTCCAGGCGCTGGGGATCGGCCTTCGCGATCGTCTGCGGCGTGCGCACCACGCGCGAGGGGCCCGCGGCGATGCGGCGGACGCGGACCGGCCCGAGGTCGTGACCCAGCGCGCGTGCGGCGAAGCCCGTGTCGGCGCCCGGCTGGACGTCGAGCGGGAAGAAGAGCGCCTCCTGCGCCTGCGCCCAGTAGCTGCCACGCTCGCGTGCGGCCACCGCCGTCGTGTCGACGACGAGCGGCATCGCGGTCAGGCCGCTCGGCGGCCGTTCGTGCGCGCGGGCTCGAGCGCCAGGTCCAGCACCTGGTCGATGCGGTCGACCCAGTGGAACGTCAGCTTCTCGCGGAGGTGCTCGGGGATGTCCTCGGCGTCGCCCTCGTTCAGGGCCGGGGCGATGATGAGCGTGATGCCGTTGCGCTGGGCGGCGAGGGCCTTCTCCTTGAGCCCGCCGATGGGCAGCACCTGGCCGGTGAGCGTGATCTCGCCGGTCATCGCGACCTCGTCGCGCACCTCGCGGCCGCTGATGAGCGAGGTCAGCGCGGTGGCCATCGTGATGCCGGCCGACGGCCCGTCCTTCGGCACCGCGCCCGCGGGCACGTGGACGTGCACGTCGTGGGTGGAGAACCAGTTGCTCGGCAGGCCGGGCGCCAGGTCCTGCACGTGGCCGCGCACGTAGGACATCGCCGCCTGCGCGGACTCCTTCATGACGTCCCCGAGCTGACCGGTGATCGAGAGCTGGCCGGTGCCGGGCACCGCCGCCGCCTCGATGAAGAGCACGTCGCCGCCCACCGGGGTCCAGGCGAGACCGGTCGCGACGCCGGGGACGCGCGTGCGCCGCTTGACCTCGGCGTGGACCTTGCGCCGTCCGAGTGCCTCGGCGACCTTGCCGCGGCTCACGTTGACCCGCTTGGGCGCCGTCCCCTCGGCCACCTGGCGCGCGATCTTGCGGCAGATCGTCCCGATCTCGCGCTCGAGCTGGCGGACGCCCGCCTCGCGCGTGTAGCCGGAGATGACCTCCCGCAGCGCGGCGTCGGAGATCTGCAGCTGCGAGCGCTTCAGCCCGTTGCGCTCGATCTGGCGCGGGACGAGGTAGCGCTTGGCGATCTGGAGCTTCTCGTCCTCGGTGTAGCCCGCGATGTCGATGAGCTCCATCCGGTCCAGCAGCGGGCCCGGGATGCGGTCGAGGTCGTTCGCGGTGCAGACGAACATGACCGACGAGAGGTCGAACGGCAGGTCGAGGTAGTGATCGCGGAAGGACTCGTTCTGCTCGGGGTCGAGGACCTCGAGCATCGCGCTCGACGGGTCGCCCCGGAAGTCCGCGCCCATCTTGTCGATCTCGTCGATCATGAAGAGCGGGTTGCGCGAGCCGGCGTCGCGCAGCGCGCGGATGATGACGCCGGGCATCGCCCCGACGTAGGTCCGCCGGTGGCCGCGGATCTCGGCCTCGTCGCGGACGCCGCCGACGCTGATGCGCTCGAAGTTCCTGCCGAGCGCGCGGGAGATCGAGCGGCCGAGGGAGGTCTTGCCGACGCCCGGCGGGCCGACGAAGCACAGGATCGAGCCCTTCGCGTCCGGGTTGAGGCGCCGGACGGCGAGGAACTCGAGGATGCGGTCCTTGACCGACTGCAGCCCGTAGTGGTCGGCGTCGAGCACCTCGCGCGCGTGCGCGAGATCGAGGTCGTCCTCGGTCGTCGTGTCCCACGGCAGCTCCGCGATCCACTCGAGGTACGTGCGGATGACGCCGTGCTCGGCAGCCTGCGGCGGCAGGTTCTCGAGGCGGCCGAGCTCGCGGTCGACCTGGCGGCGGACCTCGTCGGGCAGCCCGATCTCGGCGAGGCGCTCGCGCAGCTCGTTGGCCTCCGCGGCGCTCTCGTCGAAGTCGCCCAGCTCCTCCTGGATGGCCTTGAGCTGCTGGCGCAGGACGAACTCGCGCTGGTTGCGGTCGAGCTCGGACTGGACCTTCTCCTGGATGCCGGTCCCGATCGAGATGACCTCGAGCTCACGCGCGAGCGCCTGCGCCAGGCTCCGGAGGCGCGCCGTGACGTCGGGCTCCTCGAGGAGCGCCTGCTTCTCCTCGGTCGGGATGCGCAGCGACGCGGCGATGAGGTGGCTGAGCGCGCCGGGGTCGTCGACGTTGGCGACGGCGATCTGCAGCTCCTCGGGCAGGTACGGGACCTGCTCGACGATCGCGGTGAACGTCGACTGCACGTTGCGCATGAGCGCGGTGAGCTCGGGCGTCGGTGCGTTGTCGAGCTCGGGGATCTCCTCGATCTCGGCCGCGAGGTAGGGCTCCTCCTGCGTCCAGCGCACCACGCGGACGCGGCGGCCGCCCTGCACGAGCAGGCGCAGCGTGCCGTCGGGCACGCGCAGCATGCGCGCGACGACGCCGACGACGCCGACGTCGTAGAGGTCGTCCGGGCCGGGCGTCTCGAGGTCGGCCTGGCGCGACGCGATCATCACCAGCGTGCGGTCGCCCGCGAGGACGTCGTTGACGAGGCGGACCGAGCGCTCCTGGCCGATGGCGAGCGGGGTCAGCGCGTCGGGGAACGGGACCGTCTCGCGCAGCGGCAGGACGGGCGCGACGGCGGGCACCGCGGGCTCGGCGTCGATCGCGGTCGCTGAGTCGCCGAGCAGGTCGGTCACGAGCCCGCGTCCTCGCCGCGCTCGATCGGCACGGTGCGACTCCGGCTCTCGGGCTGGACCAGGGGGAGCTCCACGCGGAGGATCCCGTCGTGGTAGCTGGCGTTCGCGGCGTCGGGGTCGACCTCGACGCCGAGGTCGATCGCGCGGTGGAAGCGGCCGTGCTCGATCTCGAGCTGCTGGTAGACGCCGCCCTCGGCGACCGGCGGCCTGCGCAGGCCGGAGAGCGTGAGGACGCGGCCGTCGACCTGGAGCTCCAGGTCGGACAGGTCGATGCCGGCGAGCTCGGCCTGGATGATGGCCCGCGCGGGGTCCTTGGCGTAGAGGACGTCGACGCGCGGGGAGAACCCGCCGCGGCGCGTCATCGAGCGGCCCACCACGTCGCCGAACAGCTCGTCGACCTCGCGGCGCATCCGCTCGAAGTTCGCGAACAGATCGCGCTCTTGGGACATCGACGGTCAGCCTAGTCCGTCGGCCGAGCGGACACGTCAGACCTCGTACACGTCGCCCTCGGCGGCGACCGTCACCGGGCCGCCGAAGCCGGCCTCGGCCTCGGTCCGGACCCAGGCGGGGTCGATGAGGTCCGAGACGTGGGTCACGACGAGGCGCCGTGCCCCGGCCCTGCGCCCGTGCTCACCCGCCTCGCGCGCGGTGATGTGGCCACGCGGGCCGTGCTCCTCGGGCGCCTTGAGCGTCGCCTCGACCATGAGCAGGTCGGTGTCCTGCGCGAACTCGATGAGCCCCTCGGCCGGCCCGTGGTCGGCGCCGTAGGTGAGGCGCCCGCCGCCCGATCCCGGCGTGCTCAGCTCGAGTGCGTTCGTGTGGGGCAGGAAGTGCGGGACGTCGTGGCTGCGGATGCGCACGTCGCCGACGTCGAGGACGGCGCCGCTCTCGTACTCCTCGACCTCGAAGGCCTCCTCGATGAGCTCCTCGCCGCCCCACGCGCCGACGATGCGGCGGAGCTGGTCGCGACCACCGACGGGGACCATGAGGCGGACCGGGTCCTCCCGCGCGCGACCGTCCGGCCCGTAGAGGAGCGCGTAGGCGAACGGCACCAGGTCGAGGCTGTGGTCGGCGTGCATGTGGGACACGACGACGCTGTCGACCGTCGTGTAGTCCACCGCGGCGCGCAGCTTGCCGAAGACGCCGTTGCCGATGTCCATGAGCATCGTCGACGCACCCTCCTGGACGAGGTAGCCGCTGCAGGCGCCACCTGCGTCCGCGAAGGCCGGGCTCTTGCCGAGGACCGTCACGCGCACGCGGCGCAATGTAAACGGTCCGGGATCCGGCTATGCGTGGAGCGCTGCCTGCTCCTGCGCGCTGGGGAAGGCCCAGGCTGCGCGCGTGCGCTGCTCCTGCCGGAACGTGAAGCGCAGCTGCTGGGGCGGCCGCAACCCCTCGGGACTGTCCGGGCGGAACGTCGCACAAGGCGCTTCCAGCTCCAGCGCGCACAAGAGGTTGCGCCGGAAGAAGCAGTCCTCGCACGTCACCTTCTTCGTCATCGCCCTGCCAGTCGCCATGCCCGTCGCACTCCCGTCTGTCGCGTTGGTCGCGGCGCGAGTCAACCGGGCCGCCGTGCCGGGAGCAAGGGGGTGCTCGCGCCCGTCTCCGCAAATGCGGTGGATCCGCCCGAGGTCACCCCGCTCTCACCGGGAAACGGGCTCGGACTGAGGCTCATGCTGCGGGTGAGGCTTCGGCGCCTCACACGCCATCGCATACCGTCGGGTCGGATGCGCATCCTCGTCACCGGCGTGTCCGGCTTCGCCGGCGCCGCCCTCGTCCCCCGGCTGCGCGAGGACGGCCACGAGCTGCGGGGGTTCGCGCGCGACGCCTCCCGCGTCCGCGTCGACCTGCCCGTCGTCACCGGCGACGCCGTCAGCGGCGAGGGGCTCGACGAGGCCCTCGACGGGATCGACGTCGCCTACTTCCTCATCCACTCCATGGAGCGCGGCGACGATGCCTTCGCGGCACGCGAGGCCGCCTCCGCCCAGCGCTTCGTCGCGGCCGCCGGGCGAGCGGGTCTGCGCCGGGTGGTGTATCTCGGTGGGATCGTGCCCGCCGCCCATGCCCCCTCGCCGCACCTGTCGAGCCGCCTCGCCGTCGAGGAGGCGCTGCTCGGCGGCGTCCCGGAGGCGGTCGCGCTGCGTGCGTCGATCGTCGTCGGCGCCATGTCGCGATCGTTCCGCTTCCTCGTGCGCCTCGTGGAGCGCATCCCGGTCATCCCGCTGCCGGCCTGGCGCGCGCATCGCACCCGTCCCATCGACCAGCGCGACGTCGTCGAGCTGCTCGCGGCCGCCGCGACGACCGAGCACGCCACCGGCGGCCTGTCGCTCGACATCGCAGGCCCGGACGTCGTGACGTACGCCGAGCTCATCGACCGCATCCGCGAGGGGCTCATGGTCGACCGCCCGTCGCTGCTGCTCCCGGTGCTGCCCCCGAGCCTCAGCGGCCTCGCCGCACCCCTGGCCGCCGCGATCACCGGCGAGGACCCCGACCTCATCGGCCCGCTCATGGCGTCGCTGGAGAGCGACCTGCTGCCGCGCGACGACCGCGCCGCGGACCTGCTCGGCGTCGAGCTGCACCCGCTCGACCGGTCGATCGCACGGGCGCTGCGCGACTGGGAGTCCGTCGAGGAGCTCGGAGCGAGGTAGGCATGACGCGTCGTCATCGCACAGATCGACATCGCCGCCCCGCCCGAGCGCGTGTGGGAGGTCGCGATGGACCCGCGTACCACGAAGGACTGGGTCACCATCGTGCGCGACGTCGGACCGTGGGACGACGGTCCGCTGGTCAAGGGGTTCCACATGGACCAGCGACTGCACCTCCGCGGTGTGACATTCAAAGTGGAGTGGACGCTGCAGGAAGTTGAACCGCCGTTCTTCGCACGGTGGGAGGGCAAGGGTCCGGCCCGCGCACGGGCGATCATCGAGGACCGCCTGACGCCGACCGAGACCGGCACGCACTTCGACTACCGCAACGAGTTCCACACACCGTTCGGACCGATGGGCGCCATCGCCGCGAAGGCCGTCATGGGCGGCATTCCCATGCACGAGGCGAACGCGTCGCTCGCCGCGTTGAAGGGACTGATCGAGTCCGCCCAACCTTGACATCTGCTGTGTGACAGAATCAGTCACAGGTAAGTGACTGCCGATGCACACATGACAGACAGGACGGGACGTGGCTGACTTCCTTGAAGAGAAGAGACGTGAGATCGAGGCGCGCATGGACGAGTTGCGCCCGCACGTCGACGAGTTCCACCGCCTCGAGGCCGCCGCGAAGGCGCTCGCGGGTGCGGCGGCCACACCCCCGTCCGGGCGCGGCACCAGGCCCGTCCCACAGCGCCAGGGCGGCAGGCGCGGCGGCGGACGCCCACGCGGCTCCGGCACGCGCGGCAACCAGGCGCTGGAGATCGTGCGCGAGCAGCCCGGCATCACGATCCCCGAGATCGCCGAGAAGATGGGGATCCAGCAGAACTACCTGTACCGCGTGCTCCCCGGCCTGGCCCAGGACGGCATGGTCGAGAAGCAGGGCCGCGGCTGGTACCCCAAGACGGCTGCCTGAGCGGTAGCGTTCGCCTCAGGGGTGCCGATGGCGGCCGGCGACCACGCGACGATGAAAGTCGTAATGGCCGCCTGAGGCGGGCCCCCAGACGTTCTCGGACCGGAGGGGGCGGAGTGCAGCGGATCCTGACCACGCACACGGGCAGCCTGCCGCGGCCGCCCGAGATCCTCGCTGCGTTCGCGGACGGCGGGCCGTCCGAGGAGCTCCTGGCCGGCGCGGTGCGCGATGTCGTCCGGCGTCAGACGGACACGGGGCTCGACGTCGTCGGCGACGGCGAGTTCGGCAAGCCGACGGACACGACGAACGACGCCGACCACGGGCACGGCGTCTGGGCGCTCTACGTGCGCGAGCGGCTCACGGGCTTCGAGTGGGTCGACGGAGAGAAGGCGTCGCCCTCGAGCAAGGACCGGACCGCCTTCCCCGCCTTCTACGGCAGCGGCGGGCGCCGCCAGCCGGCGGAGGGCGGGCGCGCGGGCGAGGTCGGCACGACCACCCAGGTCTTCACCTGCACCGGTCCGATCGCCTACTGCGGGTCCGAGCTCGTCGCGCGCGACATCGCGCATCTCCAGGCCGCGCTGGACGGCGCGGACCCGGCCGGCGCCTTCCTCCCGGCGGTCTCCCCCGGGTCGCTGCCGTCGCTGATCCCCGACCGCCACCACGCCGACGAGGACGCCTACCGACAGGCGCTCGCCGGCGCGCTGCGCGAGGAGTACCTCGCGATCGCCGAGGCCGGCCTGACGCTGCAGATCGACGATCCGGTGCTCGTCGCAGCCTGGGACTTCTGGCCCGACGACGACCTCGACGCCTACCGCGCCGTCGCCCGGCGCGACGTCGAGCTGCTCAACGAGGCGCTGCGCGGGATCCCGACCGAGCAGATCCGCTACCACCTCTGCTGGGGCAGCTGGCAGGGCCCGCACCGCTCCGACCTGCCGCTCGCCGACGTCGTCGACCTCATGCTCGAGATCCGCGCCGGCGCCTACCTCGTCGAGGCCGCCAACGCGCAGCACGAGCACGAGTGGAAGCTCTGGCGCGACACCGCGCTGCCGGACGGCGCGACGCTCATCCCCGGCGTCGTCTCGCACAAGACGAGCGTCGTGGAGCACCCCGAGGTCGTGGCCGACCGGATCGTGCGCTACGCGGACGTCGTCGGGCCCGAGCGCGTCATGGCCGGGACCGACTGCGGGCTGGGCGGGCGGATCTCGTCCGACGTCGCGTGGGCCAAGCTCGCGACGCTCGTGGAGGGCGCGCGACTGGCGAGCGACCGACTGGGGACCCGATGACCGACCGCATCCTCACCACGCACACCGGAAGCCTCCCCCGGCCGCCCGGCCTCGTCGAGGCGCTCGGCCTCGCGGGCGACGGCGCCGCCGACGACGCGACGCAGGAGCGGATGCTGCAGGAGGCCGTCGCCGGCGTCGTGGCGCGCCAGGTCGACGCCGGGGTCGACGTCGTGAGCGACGGCGAGCAGAGCAAGGCCGGCTACTCGACCTACGTGACGGAGCGCCTCACCGGCTTCGGCGGCCGGGGCACGCCGCTGCGCGCGCAGCAGGACGCGATCGACTTCCCCGAGTGGGGCGAGCCGCTCATGGCCGGCATCGAGGCGACCCTCGCGACGCCCGCCTGCATCGGTGACGTCGCCTACGCGGCGCCCGCCCTCGTCGAGCGCGACATCGCGAACCTGCGCCGGGCGCTGGACGCCCACCCGGGCGCCGAGGGCTTCATGACCACCGCATCGCCCGGCGTCATCAGCCTGTTCCTCGAGAACCAGCACTACCCGAGCCACGAGGACTACCTCCGCGCGCTCGCCGCGGCGATGCGCACCGAGTACGAGGCGCTCCATGCCTCCGGGATGCTCCTGCAGATCGACTGCCCCGACCTCGCCGTCGGGCGCCACGTCCAGTTCCCGGACATGCCGCTGGAGGAGTGGAAGCGCACGATCGGGCTGCACGTCGACGCGCTCAACGACGCGACCCGCGACATCCCGCCGGAGGCCATGCGCATCCACCTCTGCTGGGGCAACTACGAGGGGCCGCACAACCACGACGTCCCGCTCGCGGAGATCCTCCCGATCGTCCTCCGCGCCCGCCCCGCGCAGATCTCCTTCGAGCTCGCCAACCCCCGGCACGAGCACGAGTGGCGCGTCTTCGAGGACGTCGACCTGCCCGACGACAAGGTCCTCGTCCCTGGCGTCATCGACTCGACGACGAACTACATCGAGCACCCGGACCTCGTCGCCGAGCGCATCGTCCGGCTCGCGCGGCTCGTCGGGCGCGAGCGCGTCATCGCGAGCACCGACTGCGGCTTCGCGACGTTCGCCGGGTTCGCGCCCGTGTTCCCGTCGATCGTCTACGCGAAGCTCGGCGCCCTCGCGGAGGGCGCCGAGCGCGCGAGCGCGGAGCTCTAGACCAGGCCCAGCTTGGAGACGGCGTCGCGCTCCTCGCGCAGCTCGCCGACCGTGATGTCGATCTTCGACTGCGCGAAGTCGCCGACCTCGAGGCCCTGGACGATCTCGTAGGAGCCGCCGCTCGCGCGGACGGGGAACGAGGAGATGATGCCCTCGTCGACGCCGTAGGAGCCGTCGGACGGGACCGCCATCGACACGAGGCCGTCGGCGCCGAGCACCCAGTCGTGGACGTGGTCGATCGCCGCGTTGGCCGCCGAGGCCGCCGAGGACGCGCCGCGCGCCTCGATGATCGCCGCGCCGCGCTTGCCGACGTTCGGCAGGTACTCGTTCTCGTACCAGGCCATGTCGTCGACGACCTCGACCGCGGCCTTGCCCTTCACCTTCGCGTTGAAGAGGTCGGGGAACATCGTCGGCGAGTGGTTGCCCCACACGACGAGGTCCTCGATGTCGGTGACGGACACGTCGAGCTTGTTCGCCAGCTGCGCGTACGCGCGGTTCTGGTCCAGCCGCGTCATGGCGGTGAAGCGCTCGGCCGGGACGTCGGGCGCGTTGCTCTGGGTGATGAGCGCGTTCGTGTTCGCCGGATTGCCGACGACGAGCACCTTGATGTCGTCCGCAGCATGCGCGTTGATCGCCTCGCCCTGCGGCTTGAAGATCGCGCCGTTGGCCTCGAGGAGGTCCGCGCGCTCCATGCCCTTCGTGCGCGGGCGCGCGCCGATGAGCAGGCCGATGTTCGCGCCGTCGAACGCCTCGTTGGCGTCGGACGTGATGTCGATGGCCTCCAGCAGCGGGAAGGCGCAGTCGACGAGCTCCATCGCGGTGCCCTCTGCAGCCTTCAGCGCGGGCTCGATCTCGAGGAGGCGCAGGCGCACCTTCTCGTCAGGTCCCAGGAGCTGACCCGAGGCGATGCGGAACAGGACTGCGTAGCCGATGGCGCCCGCGGCGCCCGTGACGGTGACGGTCTTGGACATGGCGGGCAGCCTATGGGGCCTCGCGTCTCGGACGCCGTAACCTCGACCGGTCCCCGAAGAGACCAAGGCCCATGAAGATCATCTACACCTACACCGACGAGGCTCCGGCGCTCGCGACGCACTCCTTCCTGCCCGTCATCGAGGCGTTCGCGCGCTCCGCCGGCTTCGGCGTCGAGCTGCGCGACATCTCCCTCGCGGGACGGATCCTCGCCCAGTTCCCCGAGCGCCTGACGGAGGAGCAGCGGGTCCCCGACGCGCTCACCGAGCTCGGCGAGCTCGCCCGGACGCCCGAGGCGAACATCATCAAGCTCCCCAACATCAGCGCCTCGGTCCCGCAGCTCAAGGCGGCGGTCAAGGAGCTGCAGGACGCCGGCTACGACATCCCCGACTACCCGGACGAGCCGTCGACGGCGGAGGAGAAGGCCGCCCGCGCCGCCTACGACACGGTGAAGGGCTCGGCCGTCAACCCGGTGCTGCGCGAGGGCAACTCCGACCGCCGCGCGCCCGCGTCGGTGAAGCAGTTCGCCGCCAAGCACCCCCACTCGATGGGCGCCTGGTCGAAGGACTCCGCGTCGCACGTCTCGACGATGGCCGACGGCGACTTCCGCTCCACGGAGACGTCGGTGACCATGCCGTCGTCCGACACGCTGCGCATCGAGCACGTCGGGGCCGGCGGCGACGTCACCGTCCTCAAGGACGGCCTCGAGGTGCAGGAGGGCGAGATCGTCGACTCCGCGGTCATGCGCCGTGCGGCACTCGACGCGTTCCTCGCCGAGCAGATCGCCGACGCCAAGGCCGAGGGCGTCCTGTTCTCGCTGCACCTGAAGGCGACGATGATGAAGGTCTCCGACCCGATCATCTTCGGCCACGGGGTCCGCGCCTTCTTCCCGGAGATCTTCAGGAAGCACGCCGACGCGCTCGCCCGCGCCGGTGCCGATCCGAACAACGGCCTGGGCAGCGTCCTGACCGCGCTCGACCGCCTCCCCGCCGACGAGAAGTCCGCGATCGAGAGCGAGATCACCGCCGCCTTCGAGAGCGGTCCCGACATCGCGATGGTCGACTCCGACCGCGGCATCACCAACCTGCACGTCCCGAGCGACGTGATCATCGACGCGTCGATGCCGGCGATGATCCGCACGTCGGGCCAGATGTGGAACCGCGCGGGCGACCAGCAGGACACCAAGGCGGTCATCCCCGACTCCAGCTACGCCGCCCTGTACGCGGAGACGATCGACTTCTGCCGCGAGCACGGCGCGTTCGACCCGGCGACGATGGGCACGACGCCGAACGTCGGCCTCATGGCGCAGAAGGCCGAGGAGTACGGCTCGCACGACAAGACGTTCGAGATCTCCGCGCCCGGCACCGTCCGCGTCGTGGACGCCTCCGGCACCGCGCTGCTCGAGCAGCCCGTCGAGGCCGGCGACATCTTCCGCGCCTGCCAGACGAAGCACGCGCCGATCATCGACTGGGTCGGCCTGGCGGTCTCACGCGCGAAGGCGACCGGCGCCCCCGCCGTCTTCTGGCTCGACGAGACGCGCGCCCACGACGCCGAGCTGCTGAAGAAGGTCCGCCCGGCGCTCGCCGAGCTCGACACCGAGGGCGCGCAGATCGAGATCAAGCCCGTCGCCGAGGCGACCCGCTTCACGCTCGAGCGCGCCGCCCGCGGCGAGGACACCATCTCCGTGACGGGCAACGTCCTGCGCGACTACCTCACCGACCTGTTCCCCATCCTCGAGCTCGGCACGAGCGCGAAGATGCTCTCGATCGTCCCGCTCATGAACGGCGGCGGCCTCTTCGAGACCGGCGCGGGCGGCTCGGCCCCCAAGCACGTCCAGCAGCTCGTCCGCGAGGACCACCTGCGCTGGGACTCGCTCGGCGAGTTCCTCGCCCTGGCCGTGTCGCTCGAGCTCCTCGCCGAGGCGGACGACAACCCGCAGGCCAGGATCCTCGCCACGACGCTCGACAAGGCGACCGGCACGCTGCTGGAGACGGGCAGGTCGCCGTCGCGCCGCGTCGGCGAGCTCGACAACCGCGGCAGCCACTTCTACCTCGCGCTCTACTGGGCGCAGGAGCTGGCCGGGCAGACCGAGGATCCGGCGCTCGCGTCGGCGTTCGCGCCGCTCGCGGAGGAGCTGGCCGCCAACGAGGAGACGATCGTCTCCGAGCTCAACGCGGTGCAGGGCGAGCCGGTGGACCTCGGCGGCTACTACTTCGTCGACCGCGAGAAGGCCGACGAGGTCATGCGCCCGAGCGCGACGTTCAACCGGGCGATCGACGCGCTGGCGGTCGCCTAGCCGCTAGCCGCGCTCGCCCACCACGAGATCGGCGACGCTCCCGACCACCTGGTTCGGGACGAACGGGAAGCGGTCGAGGTCGGCGCTCGTCGTGACGCCGGAGAGCACGAGGATCGTGTGCAGGCCGGCCTCGAGCCCGGCGACGACGTCCGTGTCCATCCGGTCGCCGATCATCGCGGTGGTCTCCGAGTGCGCGCCCAGCGCGTTCAGGCCGGAGCGCATCATGAGCGGGTTCGGCTTGCCCACGTAGTAGGGGACCACGTCGGTCGCGCGCGTGATGAGCGCCGCGACCGCGCCGGTCGCCGGCAGCGGCCCGCCGGGCGACGGACCGGTCGCGTCGGGGTTCGTCGCGATGAACCGCGAGCCGTCGCGGATGAGGCGGATCGCCCGCGTGATCGCCTCGAAGGAGTAGGTGCGCGTCTCGCCGAGGACGACGTAGTCGGGGTCGCGCTCGGTCAGCGTGTAGCCGACCTCGTGCAGCGCGGTGGTGAGGCCCGCCTCGCCGACGACGTGCGCCGAGCCGTTGGGCCGCTGGCTGTCGAGGAACTGGGCGGTCGCCAGCGCCGACGTCCACAGCGAGTCGGCGGGCACGTCGATCCCGCTCGCCCGCAGGCGCGCCGCGAGGTCGCGCGGCGTGTAGATGGAGTTGTTCGTGAGGACCAGGAACCCCTTGCCCGCCGCGCGGATCGCGCCGAGGAACTCCTGGGCGCCGGGCAACGGGTCCTCCTCGTGCACGAGCACGCCGTCCATGTCGATGAGGTAGTGCTCGAGCTGGTCCATGTCAGCCAACGTAACCCTCCATAGACTCGCGTACGCGTGTTCGGCGGCGGCTCCATCCAGCTCCTGCGCATCTCCGGGATCCGCATCGGCGCGAGCCCGAGCTGGTTCATCGTCCTCTTCCTCGTCATCTACTTCCTGGCGGGGTACTTCCAGGACACCCTCGGCGGCACCCAGACGGAGGGGTTCGTCGTCGCGGTGTGCTCGGCGGTCCTCTTCTTCGCGTCGCTCATCGCGCACGAGCTCGGCCACGCGTTCACGGCCCGCCGCAACGGCATCGAGATCGACGGCATCGACCTCTGGCTGCTGGGCGGGCTCGCGCGGTTCAAGCAGGACTCGCGCTCGCCGGGCCAGGAGTTCGCGATCGCGGTCGCCGGCCCGGCGGTCAGCCTGCTGCTCGCGCTCGTCTTCGCCGGGCTGAGCCTCGCGGTCGCGGGGACGGACAACGCGCTGGACGTGGCGCTGCTGCGCAACGGCGTCGACGTCAGCGCGCCGCTCGCGCTCCTCGTCTTCCTCGCGGAGATGAACATCTGGCTGTTCCTCTTCAACCTCATCCCCGCGTTCCCGCTGGACGGCGGGCGGATCGCCCGGGCCGCGGTCTGGAAGCTGACCGGCGACCGCAACCGCGCGACGCGGGTCTCGGCGAGGTTCGGCCAGTTCGCGGGCTACGCGCTCATCGCCTTCGGGCTGTGGCGCGCGCTCGACGGCGAGGGGATCGGCGGGCTCTGGTGGGCGCTCATCGGCTGGTTCATCGCCTCGGCGGCGCGCAGCGCCGTGGCGAGCACGGCGTTCACCGAGCGCCTCGAGGGGATCACGGTCGCCGACGTCATGGATCCCGCGCCCGTGGCGATGCCCGGCGCGACGCCCGTCGCGCGGGCCGAGGACGAGTACTTCCTGCGCTACCGGTGGGACTGGTTCCCCGTGGTCGACGAGGGCGGGCACTTCCTGGGCCTCGTGCGCCAGGACGCGGTCGCGGCGGCCGTGGCGGCGGGCCAGGGCGAGCGACCGGTCGGCGAGCTCGTCGACGGCGACGCGTCGCAGTGGGGCGTCGCCGCCGAGGAGCCGATCGAGGCGCTCCTGGGCTCCGAGCAGCTCCGCACCCTCGGCGCGCTCATGGCCGTGGATCGCAACGGCATCCTCGCCGGCGTGGTCACGTTCGAGCAGGTCCGGCGCGCCGTCGCAGCGGCGTTTCCCGCGCGCTGAGGGACCCCGGGAGGCGAACGTATAAGGTCCAGTGGGTCCCCCCGACGGAGCTTCGATGCCTGAACACGACGTCCTCATCATCGGCGCAGGCCTCGCCGGCCAACGCGCCGCCCTCGCGGCCGCGGAAGCAGGCGCGACGGTGGCGATCCTGTCCAAGGTGCACCCGGTGCGGTCGCATTCGGTCGCTGCCGCCGGCGGCATCAACGCGGCCATCAGCCTCGACGACCGCTGGGAGTCGCACGCCTACGACACGGTGAAGGGCTCCGACTTCCTCGGCGACCAGGACGCCATCGAGATCATGTGCCGCGAGGCGCCCGGCGAGGTCATGCACCTCGAGCACATCGGCGTCACGTTCCACCGCAACGAGAAGGGCGAGATGGACCTGCGCGCGTTCGGCGGCGCGTCCATGAAGCGCACCGCCTACGTCGCGGACATCACCGGCCAGGCGATCCTGCACGTCCTCTACGAGCAGCTCATGAAGCACCACGAGACCGTGGATCGCTTCGAGGAGTGGTTCACCACGTCGCTCATCCGCGACGAGGAGGGTGCCTGCGTCGGCTGCGTCGCCCGCAACATCCGCACGGGCGAGATGGAGACCTTCCGGGCCAAGGGCACGATCCTGGCCCAGGGCGGCGCGGGCCAGTGCTTCAAGCCGACGACGAACGCGCTCATCTGCACCGGTGACGGCATCGCGCAGGCGTACGAGATCGGCGCGCCGCTGATGGACATGGAGATGATCCAGTACCACCCCACGACGCTCGTGGAGAACGGCTTCCTCATCACCGAGGGCGCCCGCGGCGAGGGTGCGCATCTCCTGAACGCCGACGGCGAGCGCTTCATGGAGAAGTACGCGCCCAACAAGATGGAGCTCGCGTCGCGCGACGTCGTCTCGCGCGCGGGGCAGACCGAGATCAACGAGGGCCGCGGCGTCGGCCCCGACGGCTCCGGGATCGCGCTCGACATCACGGTCGTGCCGAAGAAGCGCGTCCTCGAGGCGCTCCGCGAGATCGTGAACATCGGCAAGGACTTCGCCGGCGTCGACATCACCGCCGAGCCGATCCTCATCCGTCCCGGCCAGCACTACATCATGGGCGGCGTGAAGACCGACGTGCACGGCCAGGTGCCGGGCGTGCCGGGGCTCTACGCGGCGGGCGAGGTCGCCTGCGTCTCCGTCCACGGCGGCAACCGGCTGGGCGCCAACTCGCTGCTGGACACCCTCATCTTCGGCCGCCGCTCGGGCGAGCACGCCGCCGATCGCGCCAAGACGATGCCCGCACCGTCGGTGGGCAACGACCAGCTCAAGGCCGACGTCGCCCGCATCGAGGCGATCATCGCGCGGCCCCGCGAGGGCCGGCGCATCTCGGAGATCAAGGACGAGCTGGGCACCGTCATGAACCGCTACGTCGCCGTCTTCCGCGACGAGGCGGGCCTCGCGCAGGCGCACGAGACCGTGCGCCGGCTCAAGGAGGAGGCCAGGACGGCCTACATCGACGATCGCGGCACGGTCTTCAACCAGGACGTGCTCGGAGCCATCGAGCTCGGGTACATGCTCGACGTGGCCGAGGCCATCGTCGTCGCGTCGCTGGAGCGCAAGGAGTCCCGCGGGGCGCAGTTCCGCACGGACTTCCCCGAGCGCAACGACGACGAGTGGCTGAAGCACATCGACATCTCCCGCAACGGCGATGAGACGCCACAGGTGTCGTACTCGCCCGTGACGATCACGCAGTGGCAGCCCGAGGAGCGCAAGTACTAGATGGCAGATTTCACCCTGAGGATCCGGCGCTACGACCCCGAGTCGGGGGAGGCGCCGTACTGGGACGAGCACACCATCGACCTCGAGCCGCATCGCTCCGTGCTCGAGGGCATCCTGCAGGCCAAGGCCCGCTTCGACGGGTCCATCGGCATCAGGTGCTCGTGTCGTGCGGCGATCTGCGGATCGTGCGGGGTGCGCATCAACGGCCAGCCCGGCCTCGCGTGCCACACCCATCTCGACAAGGCGCTCAAGGGCGCCAAGGACGGGGTCATCGAGGTCGAGCCGATGGGCAACATGCCCATCATCAAGGACCTCATCGTGGACATGGACGCCGTCCACTGGAAGAAGGTCCAGCGGGTCACCCCGTGGCTCATCAACAAGCTGCCCGTGCCGGAGCGCGAGTACATCGTCCCGCACGAGAACATGGTCGACGTCACGCAGTCGATGGCCTGCATCCAGTGCGGCGCCTGCGTGTCCGACTGCCTCTCGATGGAGGTCGACCCGCTGTTCATCGGCCCGGCCGCGCTCGCCAAGGCCTACCGCTTCGCCGGCGATCCGCGCGATGCGCAGCAGGAGGAGCGCATCAAGGACCTGGCCGAGGATCCCCACGGGATCTACGACTGCACGCACTGCTTCAAGTGCATCGAGGCGTGCCCCAAGGGCGTCGCGCCGATGAGCCAGATCATGCGCCTGCGGCGCATCGCCACGCGGACGCACCACATCGTCGACCGCAACAACGGCGAGCGCCACGAGTCGGCCTTCGTCACGCTCGTGAAGGACCACGGCCTGCTGTGGGAGGCCGAGCTGCTCCCGCGCTCGCACGGCGGCGACAGCTTCTTCGGCAAGTTCGCGCCGAAGGCCGGCGCTCGAGCTGCTCGACTCGCTGCCCGTGATCGCCAAGGGCCTGCTGCGCCGGAAGGTCACGCTGGGCAAGTCGATCCTGCCGCCCAAGGACCTCTCCAAGGACGACAAGGCGGAGATCAAGAGCATCTTCGAGAAGGTCGACGACCGTGGCGAGCTTCGCGAGTTGAACCTGTACATCAGCGGCTACGACGAGGATCTCGAGGGCGCCGAGACGCCGAGCGCCTCGGCCGCGGCCGGTGCCCAAGGGCAGACGTCCGCCGAGAGCGGCCAGCCGGGCATGACCCCCGAGGAGTCCCCCACCCGATGAAGGTCGCTTACTGGCCCGGCTGCGTGAGCCGGGGTTTCACGCCCGAGCTGCACGGCTCGATGGAGCACATCGCACCGCTGCTGGACCTCGAGCTCGTCGAGCTCGACCGCGCGTCGTGCTGCGGCGCCGGCGTCATCGCCGAGCACAACCAGGAGCTCGCCGACACGCTGAACGCACGGACGTTCGCGCTGGCGCAGCAGGCCGGGTCCGAGCTGACGATGATGAACATCTGCTCGACCTGCCAGGGCGCGCAGACGGAGTGCCAGGAGCGCCTCGACGCGAACGCGCAGTACCGCGCGCTCGTGAACGAGAACCTCGCCGAGTACGGCCTCGAGTACCAGAAGGGCGTCAAGAACAAGAACCTCCTGTGGCTGCTGGTCGAGGACTACGGGCTCGACGAGCTGCGCAAGCGCGTGAAGCGCCCGCTCGAGAACCTCAAGGTCGGTCCCTTCTACGGCTGCTACATCGTGCGCCCGACCGACCGGCTCGGGATCGACGACGAGTACCCGCGCGACACCTACCTCGGGCTGCTCATCGAGGCGCTCGGCGGCACGGTCATCGAGTACGCAGGCGCGCAGAAGTGCTGCGGGTTCCCGATCATCACGATGAACAAGGAGGCGTCGCTGAAGCAGGCCGGCCGCCACCTGGGCGACGCCGCCGACGCCGACGCGGACTGCCTCGTGACGCCCTGCCCGCTCTGCCACCTGAACCTCGACCTGCAGCAGCCCCTCGCCGAGCGCGTGATGGGCCGCGAGCTGAACATGCCGGTCCTGCACCTGCCGCAGCTCATCGGCCTGGCCCTCGGCCTGGAGCCGAAGGAGCTCGGGCTCGGCCGTCACATCGTGAAGCCGACGTCCGTCATCGACTGGACGACCTCGGTCATCGCCGGTGTCGACGACGGATCCGGAGCGCTGGCCGCCTCGGCGTGACGTGCGGCGGGCCGCGCGCCCGTCGGAATCTGACAGGTCTTGTCCACATTCAGGGGCAATGCCGCCATACTTCGGGCATGAGCGGTCCTCCGTTCAAGCTCGACCTCGTAGCTGAGGCCGCCGCCGCGCTCTTGCGAGGCGGGCTGCTTGGGGGAGCAGTCGTCTCGGCGGGGGCGCCGGACCGAGCACCGGCGCCCCCGGACGCGGCAGCATGAGCGAGCACACAGCAGTCCTTGCCTCGGGCATCCCGGTCCAGACGCTCGTCCTGCTGTTCGTCGCGATCACGGCCGCGTGGGTCGTGGTGAGCGTGATCGTGATGCGCCGCCAGCGCCGCCACCGCGAGGTCGGCGTGCTGCAGGCGCGCCCACGCCAGCACGAGCGGCCGCTCCGGTCCGAGGAGGCCGGCAGGTTCGTGCCGCTGGCGCCGGTGTTCGAGGAGGAGCCCGAGCCGGAACCCGAGCCCGAGCCGGAACCGGAACCCGAGCCGGAGCCGGAGCCGGAGCTCGAGGAGCAACCGCCGCATCCGTCGGAGATCACGCCCGCGACGATGTACGAGATCGTCTGGTACCGCGAGGAGGAGCGCATCGCGTTCGCCCTGCAGCCGGTCGACGGCCGGGGGGCGTCGTGGGCGCGGTATCGCTCGTCGTCCTTCGCCTGGGAGGAGGACACCGACCCGCCCGCGAGCCTGAAGGCCGCGCAGAGCTCGCACGGGAAGCTGCGAGCGCGCCTGAGACGCGAGGGCTGGCAGGCGGCGGGACGCGGCGACAGCTGGTTCAGCCATCGCTTCGCGCCGCCGGACCCGGCGCCGCACGAGCGCGCCCACGGCGCAGCCGACTGACGCACGACGCCCGCCGACGCGGTACACCGGATGCGTGTTCATCCGGCGTCGCCGAGCGAAGGTCGAGCCGTTCGAGTGGTTGGCGCCGGGCGCGCAGGCCGGGACGTTCGCGCCCCTCGCGCCGGTCGTGCGCTCGCCGTCGGCGCCGCTGCGCGCCGTCGCCGGCGCGGCCCGGACGTACGAGATCGTCTGGTACCGCGAGGACGAGCACCTGGTGTTCGGCCTGCAGCCGATCGACGGGCGCACGGCCCTCGTGCGACCCATGCGCTCCGCGCCGTTCGCCTGGGAGGAGGAGCGCGATCCACCCGCCGGACTCCGCGAGGCACAGCGCGAGCACGGCCGCATGCGGGAGGCGCTGCTGCGCGACGGCTGGCGCCGCGCGGGCCGGGGCGAACGGTGGTTCAGCCACCGTTTCCGACCGCCCGACGAGTGACCCGGACCTTGAGCGCGGGCCGCGCGCGTCGGACGGATGTTCAATGGTCCCTTTTCCGGTGTGAGTTCACCATGCGGTGCCGGCCCTCATGCTGCGCACGCTCACACGCAAGAAGTTCCTGCTCTCGGCCGGTGGCGCCGTGTCGGCCGCTGCCGCGGGCGGCGCGGCGATCGGCGGTCTCGGCGCGATGGCCTCGGCGCGCACCGCGCCCTCGCGCGAGCAGGACCTGCGCATCCTCGGCTTCCTGCTCGGCGTCGAGCGCATCGAGCTGGCGTTCTACGAGGGCGCGGTCCGCGCCGGCGCGCTGCGGGGTGAGCTCGCCGAGTTCGCCGGCGCCGCGCTGATCCACGAGCGCGACCACGTCGCCACGCTCCAGGCTGCGCTCGGCGCCACCCCGGCCGCGCCCGCCCCGACGTTCGACGTCGGCGACGCGCTCACCGACCACGACGCCTTCGTCGCGAAGGCCATCGTGCTCGAGGACGCGGCCGTCGCGGCGCTGAACGGCCAGATCACGAACCTCACCCCCGAGCGACTCGCCAGCGCGTGCGCGATCGTGTCCGTCGACGCGCGGCACGCCGCGTGGATCCGCGACATCGGCGGCATGCCTCCGGCCGCGGGCGCGACCGACGCGCCGCTCGCCGCCGCCGCCGTCCGCGCGCTGCTGCAGCACCACGGGCTCCTCGCGATGACGGCGGAGCCCGGCATCGATCCTCGCGCGGTCGACCGCGACGGCGCCGTCCGGGAGGCCGCCGAGGCGACCTCCACGCGGGGCGCGCTGCTCGGCGGCGCGCTCGCCGCGATCGGCGCGCTGGCCCTCCCCTCCGCGGCCGGCGCCGCAGCTCGCGCCGCGCGACCGCTCGGTGCTGACCTACGCGCTGTCGCTCGAGTACCTCCAGGACGCCTTCTACACCGAGGCCGAGCGCCTGGGCGCCCTGCAGGGCAAGGTGGCCGACGCCGCCCGCGCGCTGGGGCAGACCGAGCGCGCGCACGTGAAGGCGTTCCGCGCCCTGCTCGGCGCGAGCGCGCCGGCGCGGCCGCGCTTCGACTTCCACGGCACCACCGAGGACGAGCTGGCCTTCCTGCACACCGCGGTCGCACTCGAGGACCTGTGCGTGGGCGCGTACGCGGGACAGGCGACGCGGATCCGCTCGCCGGAGGTGCTGCAGGCCGCGGTCGGCATCCACAGCGTCGAGGCCCGGCATGCCGCGTGGCTGCGCCGGCTCCTCGACATCCGGCCGACCGAGGGCTCGCTCGACGAGCCGCGCCGCCGCGGGTCGGTCGTCGGGACGATCGCCGCCAAGGGGTTCGTCGTCGACGCCTCCGACGCCCCCACGACCCACCGGCGGGCATCGCCGCTGTTCACCGGATGAGCGGGCGCACGCCCGGCCCACCCTGGAGGTCGATCGCCAGCGCGGCGCCGCCCGGCGGGGCGCGCGGCGAGCTGCCCCCGGAGATCCGCGCCCGCCGCCGCGCACGGGCGCGCCGCCGCGGGCTCGTCCTCCTGCTCATCGCGGTCGCCGCGCTCGCGGCCGTCGCCACGACGTCGAGCGCCGTCGTCTCCGGCGCAGCCGCGCCGGTGCCGGCGCCGGCGGCAGGGGCGGCGCTGCGCACCGACGTCCCCACGGCTCCCGGTTCCGCCCTCGCCGTGCCCAGCCCGCACGCGATGCCGACCCCGGCCGCGCACACCGCGGCGTGGGCGCCCGTCCGCCGGCGCACCGTCGCGCGCCGCGTCCCGCGCGGACACCGCGTCGCCCGCGTCGGGCTGCGCACGCCGGAGGGCACGACGAACCTGCTCGAGGTCATCGGCCGGCGTCGCGATGCGCACGGGCGTCTCTGGGCGCACGTCCGCCTCGCCGTGCTGCCCAACGACACGACCGCCTGGGTCCCGCGCTCTGCGCTCGGCGGGATCACGACGGTCCGCACGCACCTCTACGTGGACCTCGGCACGCGCACGGCCACGCTCATGCGCGGTGACGAGATGGTCCTGCGCGCGCCGGTGGGCGTCGGGCGCGCCGGCGCGGCGACCCCGACCGGTCGCTTCTACGTCCGCAACCGCCTGACGACGTACCGCAGCAGGGCCTACGGCCCGGTCGCGTTCGGCACCAGCGCGCGCTCGGCCGACCTGACGGACTGGCCGGCGGGCGGCTACATCGGCATCCACGGGACCGATCGACCGGATCTCATCCCCGGCCGGGTCTCCCACGGCTGCATCCGGATGCGCAACGCGGACATCCGCCGCCTCGCCCGCCTGATGCCGATCGGGACGCCGGTGACGGTCGGGTGATCCACGCGCGGAGATCTGGCGCACAGAAACTGCACGGGTTTCCCGCGCTTTGGGCAGTACTACGCCGTACACCGAAAGATTGGGCATCGTGATCACACGGAGGAAGATCCTCGCCGCCGGAGGGGCGGGCGCGACGGCGGCGGCGCTCGGCGGACTCGTCGCCGCCGGCTCGGACACCGCGCGCTCGGCGCCCTCCGCCTCGCAGGACGCGGAGGTCCTGGCCTTCATCCTCGGCGTCGAGCGCATCGAGGCCGGGTTCTACGCAGCGGTCGCCCGCACCGGCGCGCTGACCGGCGAGCTCGCGGAGTTCGTCACCATCGTCGGCGGGCACGAGCGCGAGCACGTGACGTTCCTGGAGCAGGCGCTCGGGAGCGCGGCTCCGAAGGCACCGCCGTTCACCGCTGACGTCGCCGCGGTCGCCGGCGACCCGCAGCGTTTCGTCCGCACCGCTGCGGCCCTCGAGGACGCCGTCGTCGCGGCGTACAACGGCCAGGCCGCGAACCTCAGGCCCGAGACGCTCGCCAAGGCGGCGACGATCGTGTCCGTCGAGGCGCGCCACGCCGCCTGGATCCGCGACATCGGCGGGCTGCCTCCCGCGGAGAACACGACGGACGAGCCGCTCACGAGCGACGGCGTCCGCAGCGCGCTGCGGCGCGCGGGGCTGCTGTCGTGAGACTCCACGACGACACCCCGATCGGGGATCTCGACCTCGCCGCGATCGACCGCGACGGCGCCGTGCGCGAGGCGGCCGACGCGCTGCACAGCCGCGGCGACGTCCTGCGCGGCGGGCTCGCGGCGGCCGGTGCGCTGGCGGCGGGCATGCTGCTCCCGCGCAGCGCCGCGGCCGGCGAGCTGGCGGGCGGCGACCGGTCCGTGCTGGCCTACGCGCTGTCGCTCGAGTACCTGCAGGACGCCTTCTACACCGAGGCGGAGCGGGTCGGTGCCCTCACGGGCGCGCGCAAGACCGCCGCGGGCGTGCTCGGCGGCGTCGAGCGGGCGCACGTCCGCGCGTTCCGCGGGCTGCTCGGATCGAGCGCGCCTGCGCGACCGTCGTTCGACTTCCGCGGGACGACGGAGGAGAACGACGCGTTCCTGCGGACCGCCGTCGCCCTCGAGGATCTCAGCGTCGCTGCCTACAAGGCGCAGGCGCCGCACATCTCCGCGCCCGCGGTGCTGCAGGCCGCCGTCGGGATCCACAGCGTCGAGGCCCGCCACGCCGCCTGGATGCGCCACCTCGTCGGCGTCCAGCCGGCGGCGAACGCGTTCGACGAGGCAGAGGGTCGCGACGCCGTGCTGAAGACCGTCGCGTCGACGCGCTTCATCGTGCGGAAGACGCCGCGGACCAGCCGCAAGCGCTCGCCGAGGTTCACGGGCTGAGCATGAGCCGGGTCGTCGCCGCCAGCGCACCACGGGGCGACGTCGTCGCGTCCATCGGCGCCTCGGGCAACCGGCGGCGCCGACGGCGGCTGCGGGTCGCCGGTGCCGTCACGGTCGTCGCCGTCGTGGCGGCCGGAGCGGTCGGCGTGCTCGTCGGCAGCGCCGCCGACGACGGCCCTGCACAGGCGGCGCGCCCGCCGGAGCGCTCGGCGCTCGCGGTCCAGCTTCCCGCCGCGCCCGCCGCGGCACTGGACGTCCCGCGCCCGGCCGAGCTCGATCGCACCGATCGCGGCACCGGCGAGTGGGCGCCCGTGCTGCGCCCGACGCTCGCGCGCAGCCGGCCGTCGACCGGCGCCCGGACCGTGACGCGGGTCGGGACGCGGACGCCGGAGGGCACGGCCAACATCCTCGAGGTCGTCGGACGGCGCCGGGACGATGCCGGCGCGCTCTGGGTCCGCGTCCGCCTCGCCGTCCTGCCGAACGGGACGACCGGCTGGAATCCCGCGCACGGCGATCGGCGGCCTCACCGCGGTGCACACGCATCTCGTCGTGAACCTCGGCGAGCGCAAGGCGACGCTCGTGCGCGAGGGCCGCGTCGTGCTGCGGGCGCCGGTCGGGATCGGGCGACCGGGAGCGACCACGCCCACCGGGAGCTTCTACATCCGCAACAAGCTGTCGCGCTTCGCGAGCCCGACGTACGGGCCGGTCGCGTTCGGGACGAGCGCACGCTCCGCCGACCTGACCGACTGGCCGGCGGGCGGGTTCATCGGCATCCACGGCACCGACCAGCCGGAGCTGCTCCCGGGCGCGGTCTCCCACGGGTGCATCCGGATGCGCAACGCCGACATCCTGCGCCTCGCGAAGCTCATGCCCGTCGGGACGCCCGTGACGGTGCGGGCGTGAGACGCCGGCTGACGGCCGGCCTCGTGCTGTGCCTCGCGGCGTTCGCCGGGGTCGCGGCCGCGCAGGCCGTCGGCGCCGGGCCGACGTCGACCACGCAGGGCCCGACGCAGCTCTGGGAGCAGTTCCCGCTCGACCCTGCGCCGCAGCAGGCCCGAGCGCCGGCGAGGACGACGCGGACGCCGGCGCCGGCTCCCGCCGCTGCGCCCGCCGGCGGGATCGACCCGGTCGTGTGGATCATCGGCGGCGCGCTGCTGCTGGGCGCACCACTCGTCCTCCTCGTCGGCCGGATGCGCCACTCGCCTCCGGCCGTCGCGCAGACCGGGTCGTTCGTGCCGCTCACCCCCGCGTTCCGCCGGGAGCCGGAGCCCGAGCCCGAGCCCGAGGAGCCGTTCGAGCCGACCGGGCCGATCCGGGTCGTGGACCGTCGCGAGCCGGTCGTCGTGCCGCTCCCGATCCTCCCGTCGCCCGAGCCCGAGCCCGAGCCGGAACCCGAGCCGGCGCCGCGCACGCCGCAGGCGATCGCCTCGACGTACGAGATCGTCTGGTACCGGCAGGGCGAGCGCCTGGTGTTCGGCCTGCAGCCGCTCGACGGCCGCGCCACCCGCGCCGGTCGCGAGCGCTCGGGGAGCTTCCGCTGGGACGAGGACGACGATCCGCCCTCGACGCTGCGCGACGCCCAGCGCGCGCACGGACGCCTGCGCTCACGCCTCCTGCGCGACGGCTGGACCGCCGCAGGGCGCGGACGGGCCTGGTTCAGCCACCGCCTCCGGCCGCCGGAGCGCTGAGCAGCCGCTTCGGGGGCCGGCCGTCGCCCGCGTCGTGGCGCGTGGCGTAGCGGCGCGCCAGCGCGAGGGTGTCGGAGTCGAGCTCGGCGGGCTCGAGCGGACGATCGCGCGCGACGCGCGCGAGGAACGCGTCCCGGGCGTCCTCGAGCGACACGCCGGCGAGGTCGCCCGCCGTCGCCGGATCCCAGTCGACGCCGAGCGCGGCGTTCACCGCGACGAGCACCTCCCGGATGCGCTCGCCGCCCTCGACCACGACCATCCCCTCCGTGGCGCTGGCGGACTTCGTGACGCGCTGGGAGATGCCGCCGACCTTCACGCCTCCCGCGTGCAGGGAGTAGTCGCCGGGGCAGTACTCGCCCTCGATCGCGCCCACCTGGAGGTCGAGCGCGTCCGCGACGAGGCCGGCGAGGCGCGCGAACCGCACGTGGGTCCCGGCCTGGGGCTCGGGGTCCGCCGCGATCCACGCGAACACGAGGGTCTGGGGGTGGAACGCGGCAGCGCGGCCACCCGCCAGCCGGTGCACCGCCGCGAAGCCGTGCGCCTGCGCGGCGCGCACGGCGTCCGCGAACCCTGGGGCGTGGGTGTCGAGGCGCCCGAAGGACACCATCGCGGGCGTCGGGGCGACGCGGAGCGTCTCCGGGAGCTCACCGGCGCCGACGCGGTCCAGCAGGGCGTGCGAGATCGCCGCCTCCAGCGGGGCGTCGTCCAGCGGCCCGCCGGTGAGCAGGCGCACCTACGCGCGGGCGGTGGCGCGCACGAGCCCGCGCTCGTGCAGCAGCTCGGCGAGCTGCACCGTGTTCAGCGCCGCGCCCTTGAGGAGGTTGTCGCCCACGACGAACAGGTTGAGCGAGCGCTCGGGGTCGGCGAGGTCACGCCGCACGCGGCCGACCGCCGTCTCGTCCCGGCCCGCCCACTCCAGCGGCGTGGGGACGTCCTGCACCACGAGGTTCGGGAAGGCGGCGAGCGCGGCGTTGGCCTCGTCGAGGTCGACCGTGCGCTCGAACGTCGCGCGGATCGCGACGGCGTGGCCGACCATCACCGGCACGCGCACGCACGTGGGCGAGACGACGAGGTCGGGGATGTCGAGGATCTTGCGCGACTCGTTGCGGAGCTTGAGCTCCTCGTCGGTGTAGCCCTCCTCGCCGATCGCGCCGAGCATCGGCACGACGTTGAACGCGAGGGTGTCGGCGTGGACGCTGTGCTCGACGCGGCGCATCGCGGACGCGCCGTCCGTGCGGAGGGCGTCCATGTCCTGCGAGAGCACCGGGACCTGGGCGGCCAGCTCGTCGATGCCCTTCTGGCCTGCACCGCCGGCGGCCTGGAAGCTCGTGGCCACCATCTCGCGCAGCCCGTAGACGTCGTGCAGCGCCTTGAGCGGCAGCATCGCGACCATCGTCGTGCAGTTGGGGTTGGCGATGATGCCGCGGTGGCCCTCGAGGGCGCCGGGGTTCACCTCGGAGACGACGAGCGGGACGTCGTCGTGCATCCGCCAGGCCGAGGAGTTGTCGACGACGGTCGCGCCGTGGTCGACGAACCTCTGCGCCCACGCACGGGAGGTGCCGCCGCCCGCGGAGAAGAGGGCGATGTCGAAGCCGTCGATCGTGTCGTCGGCCAGCGCGCGCACCGGCTCGTCGGCGCCCTCGATCGTGCGGCCGGCGGAGCGCTCCGACGCGAACGGGACGACCGCGCTCGCGGGGAAGCCGCGCAGCCGGAGGAGACGGAGCAGATCGGTTCCCACGGCGCCGGTCGCGCCGACCACGAGCCGACTCCTCATGATGCGAACTCCCCGAACGGACGCTCTGCCTGGATGGTGCCGTCACCCGACAGCTCGAACGCGGCATGCAGCGCGCGCACGGCCTCGGGCACGCGGTCGCCGCGGATGACGCAGGAGATCTTGATGGGCGACGTGGAGATCATCTCGATGTTGATGCCCTCGCCGCCGAGCGTCGAGAACACCTTCGCGGCGACGCCCGGATGGGTCTTCATGCCCGCGCCGATGATCGAGACCTTGCCCATCTCCTCGTCGGTGGCGATCCGCAGGCCGTGCTCGGAGGCGAGGCCGTCGAGCGCGAGACGCGCGTCGTGCAGGTCGGTCCGCGGCACCGTGAAGGACATGTCCGCCCCGGCGTCGCTGGAGACGGGCTCGTTCTGGATGATCATGTCGACGTTGATGTTCGCCTCGGCGAGCAGCGTCGCGATCTGGCCCGCGACCCCCGGCGTGTCGGGCACGCCGACGAGCGTGACGCGAGCCTCCTCGGTCGAGTGCGTGACGGCTGTGATGAGGGGCTGCTCCACGGTTTCCTCCGGTCCGACCACAACGGTACCCGGCGTGTCATCGAAGCTCGACCGGCAGTGGATGCGCACGCCGTGGTTGCGCGCGTACTCGACGGAGCGCAGCTGCAGCACGCCGGCGCCGCTGGCCGCCATCTCGAGCATCTCCTCGAAGGAGATGACGGGGATCTTGCGGGCGTCGGGCACGATCCGCGGGTCGGCGGAGTACACGCCGGCGACGTCCGTGTAGATCTCGCACACGTCCGCGCCGATGGCGGCGGCGAGCGCGACGGCGGTCGTGTCGGACCCGCCGCGACCGAGCGTCGTGACGTCGCGCGCGGTCGACACGCCCTGGAAGCCGGCGACGAGGACGACCGAGTCCTGGTCGAGGGCGTCGCGGATCCGGTCCGCGCGCACCTCGAGGATGCGGGCCTTCGTGTGCGACGTGTCCGTGACGATCCCGGCCTGCGAGCCGGTGAGCGAGATCGCGCGGTGGCCGAGGTCGTTGATCGCCATCGCGCACAGCGCGCAGGACTGGCGCTCCCCGGTCGAGAGGAGCATGTCCATCTCGCGCGGATCCGGGTGGTCGGAGATCTCCTGGGCCTGCGAGATCAGCTCGTCGGTCGTCTTGCCGCGGGCGGACAGGACCGCGACCACGCGGTTGCCCTGCTCGCGCTTGGCGACGATGCGCATCGCAGCGCGCTTGAGGCGCTCGGCGTCGGCGACGGAGGTGCCGCCGAACTTCATGACCACGGTGCCGGACATCGCGCGTGAGCCTAGCTCAGCGCTCCCGCACGAGGATGCGCACGACGACAGGCGCGAGCAGCACCATGACGAGCACCCGCAGCGTCTGCACGGCCAGCACGAACGTCGTGTCCGCCCCCGAGCCGAAGGCGGCGGCCAGGACCGCGTAGAGCCCGCCGGGCGTCGTCGCCAGGTAGGCGTCCAGGAGCGTCGCCGAGGTCGTCAGGTCGAGCACGACCGCGAGCCCGAAGCAGGCGACCATGAGCCCGACGATGCAGAGCAGGACCGGCCCGAGCAGCGCGCCGACCTCGCGCACCGTCGACATCGTGAACCGCAGGCCGACCTGCAGGCCGATGCCCGCGAACGCCACCTCGCGCAGCACGGGCGGCACCACGAAGCCATCGGGCAGCAGGAGGCCGACGACGCCGGCCAGGAGCATCGGGCCCAGCAGCGACCCGGCGGGCAGCCGGGTCAGCCGCGCGACGAGGATGCCCGCCGGCGCGAGGATCGCCGACAGGACCCAGCCCTCGACGTCGCCGAACGTGCCGACGCCCTCGTCCGGCGTCCCGGCGTGGTGGCCGGGGAACACGATCGCCATGAGCACCGGCGTCGCCACGACGACGACGAGCACCCGCAGGTACTGCATGAACGCGACGAGCCGGTCGTCCGCCCTGAGCTCGCCCGCCATGCCGACGATGCCCGACGCCCCGCCGGCGACCATGCCGAGCGCCGCGGTCGGGCGGTCGAGGCTCGTCCACCGCGCGAGCACGATGCCGCAGAGGAGGCTGAGCCCGAGCGTCGCGAGGCTCACGAGCGCCACGGCGACCCACGCGTCGGCCGCCGCCTCGAGCGCGTCGGACTGCAGGTAGGCGCCGAGCGCGACGCCCGTGAACGCCTGCGCCGCGCGGAAGCCGATCGGCGGGACCTCGAGCCGGCCCGGGCGCCACAGCGCGACGACGAGCCCGACCAGCAACGCTCCGAACAGGTACGACGAGGGGACCCCGGCGACGCCGAACAGCCGGCCGACGACGAACGTCGCGAGGAACGCGCCGGCCCACGGCGCGGCGCGTCGCAGCACTGGATCAGAGCCGGCGGCGCCCCGCGAAGGCCTTGCCGAGCGTGACCTCGTCGGCGTACTCGAGATCGGCCCCCACCGGCAGTCCGCTGGCCAGCCGCGTGACGGCGACCGCCGGCGAGCGCTCACGCAGCGTGTCCGCGATGTGCATCGCCGTCGCCTCGCCCGTGGTCGTGGGGTTCGTCGCGATGACGACCTCCGTCACGCCGTCGGCCTCGACGCGCGTGTAGAGCTCGGCGAGATGCAGGTCCTCGGGATCGACGCCGTCGATCGGCGACAGCGCCCCGCCCAGCACGTGGTAGCGACCCCGGAACTCGTGGGTGCGCTCGACGGGGATGACGTCACCCGCCTCCTCCACGACGCAGATGACCGTGGGATCGCGGCGGGCGTCGTCGCAGATCGTGCAGCGCGGCCCGTCCGCGAGGTTGAAGCAGACCTCGCAGGGGCGGATGAGCGCCTTGACCTCGCGGATCGCGTCCGAGAGGGCGTTGGCCTCCTCGTCCGTGCTGCGCAGGATGTGGAAGGCCAGGCGCTGTGCGGTGCGCGCGCCGATGCCCGGCAGCCGGCCGAGCTCGGTGATGAGGCGCTGGACCGGCGGCGCGTGCAGCGTCTACCTCTTCTTCTGCGCGCGGCGCGCCGCGCGGTTGGGCGCGCCGCCGGGAAGCCCGCCGGGCATCCCACCGCCACCCCCGGGCAGCCCGCCGCCGAGCCCGCCGAGCGCCTCGAGCATCGAGTTGGGGTCCATGTCGCCCATGCCGCCACCCATCTTGGAGGCCGCGAGCTCCTCGACCTGGCGCAGCGCCTCGTTGACCGCCGCGGTCACGAGGTCCTGCAGCATCTCGACGTCCTCGGGATCGACGGCGTCGGGGTCGATCGTGATCGACTGCAGGCGCAGGTCGCCGGACGCGACGACCTTCACCATCCCGCCGCCGGCGGACGCCTCGACGCGCTCCTGCTTCAGCGCCTCCTGGGCCTCCTGCTGCTGGGCCATCATCTCCTGGGCCTGCTGGAGCATCTTGTTCAGGTTCGGTGGCTGCGGCATCAGGTGGTCTCCTCCGGGGGCGCCTCGGGGATGATCTCCTCGGCGTCGAACTCTGTCACGAAGCGCGCGACCCACTCCTCCTCCGTCAGGGGAGGCGGATCGCCGGGGCCGTCGGTCCCGCCCGCGGCGGCCATCCCCACCTCGAGCTCGCGCAGCTCGTAGGCGAGGGTCGGCGCCTGGCCGGTGACGGCCTTCAGCGCCTCGAGGACGCACGCGCGGTACGTCTCGGTGTCCGCCTTGCGGCGCAGGAACTCCGAGCCGGGCGGGAAGGCGACGGTCAGCTCGCCGCTGCGCAGCTCCACCGGCCGCGACTCGGCGAGCACGCTCGCGCAGAGGACGTTCGTGGTCTTGAGGTGGTCGAGGACGGCGGGCCAGACGTCGCGCAGGCCGTCGAGGGACGCGGGCGCCGCCGCCCGCGGCTCGGGGTCGGGCGGGGGCGGAGGTGGCGGCGGCTCATCGGCGACCGGCGTGGACGGCGGTGCGACCGGCGGCGGCGTGGCAGGCGCGAGCGGCGGCGGGGCGATCTGCGGCCGCCCGCCCTCGAGCGCCTCGACGCGCGCCAGCAGCGCCTTCACCGACGGATCGACCTCGGGCGAGGCGGCCTTCACGAGCGCGAGCTCGAGCTGCGTACGCGGGTCGGCCCCGTTGCGCCCCGCCTCCAGCGCGGCGGCGAGCAGGTCCAGCAGCCGCGCGACCTCGCCGCGCCCGATCCGCGAGGCCTGGTCGACGAGGCGGGCGTCGCGGTCCGGCGTGAGACGCAGCTCGGCGGGCAGCTCGCCCAGCGCCTGGACGACCATGAGGTCGCGCGCGTGCGCCTCGAGGTCCTTCACGAACGTCGTCGGGTCGCGGCCCGTGTCGACGAGGCGCGCGGCGCCGAGCAGCGCCTCGCGCGCGTCGCGGGCGCCGATCGCGTCGAGCGCCGAGAACAGCAGATCCGTGTCGGCGACGCCGAGGACCGCGAGCACGTCGGCCGTCGTGATCGTCGACCCCGAGTAGGTCACGAGCTGCTCGAGCGTGCCGAGCGCGTCGCGGAACGACCCGGTCGCGTGGCGCGCGAGCAGGGCGAGCGCCTCGGCCGGCACCTCGATGTCCTCCTCGCCGGCGACGCGGCGGAGCACCGCCGTGATCTGCTCGACGGTCGGCCGTGTGAAGTCGAAGCGGTGGCAGCGGTCGACGACCGTCGGGAGCACCTTCTGCGCCTCGGTGGTGGCGAGCACGAAGATCGTCCGCGGCGGCGGCTCCTCCAGCGTCTTGAGGAACGCGTTCCACGCCTGCGACGAGAGCATGTGCGCCTCGTCGAGGATGTAGATCTTGTGCCGGCCCGACACCGGCGCGAACGCGACGCGCTCGCGCAGGTCGCGGATGTCGTCGACCGAGTTGTTCGACGCCGCGTCCATCTCGATGACGTCCATGGACGTCGCGCTCGCGATGGAGACGCACGAGTCGCACACGCCGCACGGCGTGACGGTCGGGCCCTGCTCGCAGTTCAGGCAGGCGGCGAGGATCTTGGCCATCGACGTCTTGCCCGTGCCGCGCGAGCCGACGAACAGGTAGGCGTGGTGCACCTTGTCCTGCTCGACCGCGTTGCGCAGCGTGCGCACGACGTGCTCCTGCCCGACGACCTGATCGAAGGTCCTCGGGCGGTGACGGCGGTACAGCGACGGGGCCGTGGGCACCCCTTCGAGTCTAGAGCGGAGGAGGCACGGAACCACCGAGGGCGCGCTCGGCGAGGGTCGCGAAGCGCAGCGGCGTGCGGTCCTCGCCGAACGGGCCCACCGCCTGCAGCCCCGTGGGCATGCCGTCGACGGTCCGGCCGGTCGGGATCGCGGTCGCCGGGAGGTTCGCGACCGTCACGAGGCCCGGCCACTGCAGCCCGTTCATGTAGGGCACGGGCGCGCCGTCGACCAGCGTCGTCCGCGAGTACTGCGCGATGTGGCCGGGACCGTCGCCGGAGTGATCGTGCGGGAACGCGACCGTCGGCATGACCGGGCAGAGGATCAGGTCGTAGCGCTCGAAGAATCGCCGCCACGCCGCCTGGAGCTGCAGCTGTTGCTCCTCGAGGGCGAGGAACTCGTGGTGGGTCATGCGCACCGCCTTCGCGATCCGCGCCGGATAGCCCGCCGGGTCCTGCCCCTCCCCGGCGGCCTCCGTGACGGCGAGCACCTCCTCGGGCATGCCGGCCGAGATGGTCGCGAAGAGCATCGCCACGTAGAGGTCGTCGCTCGCGCGGACGTCGATGTCGGGCCGTGCGTCCTCGTCGACGGTCACGCCCAGGCCGCGCAGGTCGTCGGCGTAGGCGCGCATCGCGTCGAGGCAGCGCGTGTCGGCGCTGAGGACGCTCCCGTCCGCCCACAGCGCGACGCGGAAGTCCTCGAGGCGCTCGTGGCGGCTCGGGCCGGGAGGTGCCGGGGCGAGGACGTCCAGCGCGAGCTCGAGATCGGCCGCGCTGCGCGCGAGCGGCCCGGCGACCCCGAGCGGCGGCGCGAGCAGCTCACCCGGCATCGGCGGGATGTGACCGCGCACCGAGACGAGCCCGAAGCTCGGCTTGTGGCCGTAGATGCCGCAGAAGTGCGCGGGGCAGCGGATGGAGCCGCCGATGTCGCTGCCCAGCTCCAGCGGCGTGAACCCCGCCGCGACGGCCGCGGCCGCGCCGCCCGACGAGCCGCCCGGCGTGCGCGTCGCGTCCCACGGGTTGTTGGTCTTCCCGTAGACGGGGTTGTAGCTCTGGTGGTCGGCGGCGGCCAGCGGCAGGTTCGTCTTGCCGAACGGGATGGCGCCCGCCGCGCGCAGCCGCGCGACGGCGTCCGCATCGCGCTCGGGCCGGTGCCCGGCGAGATGCGGGAACCCACAGGTCGCCGGCATCCCGACGACCTCGTAGGAGTCCTTGATCGTCATCGGCAGGCCGTGGAGCGGGCCGCGGCCCTCGGCGGGCGCGGCGTCCGCCGCCCGCGCGGCCTCGCGCGCGCCCTCGACGTCGAGCGCGACGACGGCGTTCAGCTCGCCGTCCAGACGGCCGATGCGCTCGAGCTGCAGGTCGAGCAGCTCCTCCGACCCCAGCTCGCCCGAGCGCAGCCGGGCGACGAGGTCGCCGGCGGACGTCAGCTCCGGTGCGTCGCTCATGTGCAGTGGTGTCCCTTCGCCTCGCTCGGCGGGACCCGCATCGCCGGGTTGCGCGCGAAGAAGCCGACCGGCCGCAGCGCGAAGCCGACCCGCTCGACCGGCATGACGGGCCAGTCCTCGGTCCGCACGGCGTGCGAGACGCCGAACGTGTGCCAGAGGACGACGTCGGCCTCCTCCAGGGGACGGTCCTTCGCGATCCACTCCGGCAGCCCGGCGCCGCCGGGGTGCTGGTTGGGGTGCTCGCCGGCCGCGTGCAGCTCGTCCGGGTCGAACCGGGTCACCCAGAGGTTCGCGTGCGCGAAGCCCGCCCGGCGCCCGACGCTCGACTCGGGCCCCGCGAGCATCGTCGGCCCGTTGAAGGGCTGCAGCTTGTAGCCGGTCGGCTCGCCGACGTGGTTCGTCCGCCCGGGGTTGACGACCTTCCACGACCGCGCCGCGGCCGGGTCGATGTGGCGGCGGCCCTCCGACTCGCTGCGGATCGGCGTCGAGCGGGCGACGATCGCCTGCCCGTGCGGGTTCTCCGGGCCCGCGTCGGCCCCGACGAGGTCGACCTCGTGGACCGTGTTCGCAAAGCCGTCGACCGCCATGTCGAGCCGCACGTTGAACAGGTGCTGGTGGTGCGGTGCTGCGAGGTCGGGCGCGACGCGCGTCGCGCTGCCGAGCTCCTGCTCGGGCGTCACGCCGCGCGTGAGGACGATGCCGGTCAGCTTCGCCTCCAGCTCGATCGTCCCGTCCTGGTACAGCGACCAGTAGAAGCCGTAGTCGTAGTTGCCGACCGTGGCGAAGAACGACACCACGAGCTTGCGCGAGCGGCGCACGTGCGCCATCCCGGACGAGGCCTCCGTGTGCTTCCAGAGGACGCCGGCGTCCTCCTCGTGGATGCAGATCGCGTTGGGGATCTCCCGCGGCGCGCCCGCAGCCGTCGGCGAGCACGGCGTCGACGTAGCGGATCTCGCCCAGGCAGTCGCAGCCGAGCTGGAGCGAGTTCGCCAGCCGGCCCATGCCGTACTCGCCCGCGTCGAAGTACGTGCGCCAGAAGAAGCCGTCGTGCGGGTCGCCGTACGGGACGACCATCTCGCTGAGGCTCGCCCGGTACAGGACCTGGCGGTCCTCCTCGCCGTCGCGGAAGCGCAGGTCGGACAGGACGAGCCCGTCGACCGGATGCAGCGCGACGTGCAGCCGCCAGTCCTGCCAGCGCAGCACGTGGCCGTCGAGGGTGAACCCCGGGCCGTCCGGCTGGACGATGTCCAGCGGCGCGATGTCGTCGCGCCAGCCGCCGACGGCCTCCTCGGTCTCGTAGTCGCCGTCGGCGGTCGAGATGGGGACGATCGGGTCGTGGTCCAGGACGTCGACGACCTCGCCGGTGTCGAGGTCGACGGACGCGCGGAGGTGCTCGATCGGCGACGAGTAGGCGTTCGCGAGCGGGTGCGGCTTGAGGTACGGCGTCGCCCAGACGATCCGGCGCCCGGCCGGGTTCTGGGGGAAGCTGCCCGCGCTGAGCGGATCGACCTGGACGATCGAGAGGTCCTCGATGCCGCGACGGCGCAGCGCCTCCACGAAGCGCGGGTCGGCGAGCGCCGCCTCGGCGGCGCGCTCGAAGTCCTCGTCGACGATCGGCGGCAGGACGCCGTCGAGCACCCGCCAGGACTCCAGGTCGCCCGTCCCGAGGTCCACGATCCCCTCGTGCGTCCGGCGCGTCGCCCGGTCGGTCACGACGACGCGGGCGCGGCGGGCGATCGCGTCGCCGGGCTCGAAGCCGACGACGACGTCCTTGGGCGGATCGACGAGCACGACGAGCGAGAACACCGGCCGCTCGAGGTCGCCGGTCCCGCGCACGACCCCGACGGCCGCGACGATCTCCTCGCCGGTCAGCGGGTCCAGCGGATGCGTGACCGCGACGGTGACGCTCATCCCAGCGCCTCCTCTCCCTCGGTGCCCAGCGCCGCGTAGCGCTCGGGCCGGTTGCGGCGCATCCACTCTGCGACGGCGACGCCGACCAGAAGCACGATCAGGATGAGCCACGGGAGCAGCCCGATGACGTCCGCCTCGGAGCCGGCGAGCGTGTTGAAGTTCGCGACCGCGAGGATGAACACGGTGGCGAGAGCGCAGGCGGCGAGCCCCGGCGCGATGAAGGTGCTCCAGATGTGCGGGTCATGTCGACGGCGGAAGAACACGACGACGGACACCGCCGCGGCGAACTGCAGGCCGACGATCGCGAGCGTCCCGAACCCGGTCATGCTCGCGGTGATGTCGAGCAGAGGGTCGGCTCCGCCGATGACGAAGATCCCGACCACGATGGCGTTGAAGGCGACCTGCGTGGTGCTCGCCACGTACGGGGCGCCGCGCCGCGACGTCCGCCCGAGCGCCGACGGCAGCAGGCGCGCGCGGCCGAGCGCGAAGAGGTAGCGCGTCGCCATGTTGTGCAGTGCGAGGAAGGCGGCGAAGAGGCTCACGAGGAGCAGGAGCTGGAGCACGTCGGTCAGGAACGATCCGAGGTACTCGCCGGCGACGTTGAAGATCATGGCGCCGGGCCCGCCCGTCTCCGGATCGTTCACCACGCCCTGCACCTCGTCGGCGCCGAAGGCGCTGATCGCCGAGAGCGAGGTGATGATGTAGAAGGCGCCCATGATGAGCACCGCGGCGTAGATCGCGCGCGGGATGGTCGTGAACGGGTCGCGCGCCTCCTCGCCGAAGAGCGCCGCCGCCTCGAAGCCCAGGAAGCAGGTGAAGACGAAGAGCAGGCCGAGGCCGAGGCCCGAGCCGAACACGAGGTCGGGGTTGAACGCGCCGAAGTCCCAGCCCTCCTGGAAGAGCACGGAGAAGTCCATCACGAGGAGGATCGAGACCTCGAGGACGAGCGCGACGCCGAGGATCTTGGCGCTCACGTCCACCCCACGGCGCCCGAGGACCAGGATGCCCGCCAGCGAGATCGCGCTCCACACCTCCCACCCCAGGTTGATCCCGAAGAGGTCGTCGAGGACGAAGTCGGTGAAGAACCCGCTCGTGGCGGTCGCACCCGCCATGAAGCAGTTGTAGCCCAGCACCGCCAGGTACGCGGTCGCCACGCCGGCACGCGGGCCGACGGCCTTCGTGACGTAGGCGTAGAAGGCGCCGGCGTTGACGACGTGCCGGCTCATCTGCGCGTAGCCGATCGCGAACAGCAGGAGCGCGATGACGGCCAGGACGAAGGCGCCGGGGATCCCACCGCCGTTGCCCACCGCGATGCCGATCGGCACGACGACGACCGTCGCCGTGAGCGGCGCGACCGCGGCGAGCACGAGGAAGACGATCCCCGGCACACCGAGCGCGTCGCGCGTCAGGCGCCCTGCAGGCTGGTCGGACATAGGCGTTCTGCTCCCCCTCGGGTTGACCCGGGTGCGAGATTATCCAGATGGATAATTTGGCGTCAAGCCGCGCACCGGGACACGGGGAGCGCCGTGAGGCGCTGCTGTCCGCGGCGATGCGCGTGCTCGACCGCGACGGCATGCGGGGCCTCACCTACCGCTCCGTCGCGCGGGAGGCCGGGGTGAGCCACGGCCTCGTGCGCCACCACTTCGGCACCCGCGACGCGCTCATCCACGAGGCGGTCCTCGACCTCGCCGAGCGCTCGCTGCAGAGCACCCGGCTGGAGTCGGGGACGGGGCGGCTGGAGGACCTCGGCGCCGGGACGAGCCGGATGGTCACCGACGCCCAGAACCTGCCCGGCGTCGACTACGAGCTCGTGCTCGAGGCGCGCCGCCGGCCCGAGCTCGCGCCGGCCGTCCACGCGCTGTACGACCGCTACCTCGACGCCACGCGCCGCGAGCTGGACCGCATCGGGCTCGCGGACGACGAGCCGCTCGTCCGCCTCGTGTTCGCGGCCCTGGACGGGCTCGTCATCCAGATGCTCGTCTACGGGCGCGTCGACGAGGCGGACGCGGCGATCGCCCGCCTCCACGAGCTGCTCGCCGATCGGCTGCCGCGGGAGGCGAGATAGCGTCCGGCCGGATGCGGGCCCTGCGCTTCGGCGGCGAGATCTGCCTGACGACGATCGGTGTCTGGGCCCTCGCGGGACACGGGCTCGTCAACTACGACACCCTCTACACGCTCGTCTGGGGCCGGGAGATCGCGGCCGGGCGCACGCCGGACCTCGACGTCGCGGTCGCGCCGACGCCGCACCCGCTCGCCGACGTCGGCGCGGTGCTGCTCGCGCCGCTGAGCAACGCCGGCTCCGGGCTGCAGGGGCAGGCGGCCATGGCGGTCGTGCTCGTCCTGAGCTTCGTCGCGCTCGCGCTGCTCGCCCGTGTCGTCTTCGCCCTGGGGCGCGACTGGTTCGGCACGTGGGCGGGCGTGGCGGCCGCGCTCATCGTCGTCACCCGCGTCCCGGTGCTCGACTTCGGCGCGCGCGCGTACGTGGACATCCCGTTCATCGCGCTCGTGCTCGCCGCGCTGCTCGTCGAGACGCGCCGCCCGCGGGCGGGCTGGCCGGTGCTCGCGCTCCTCGCCGCCGCTGGACTGCTGCGCCCCGAGGCGTGGCTGTTCTCGTTCGTCTACGTCGGGTGGCTGGCGTGGGAGACGCGCAGGTTCGACCCGGTCTTCCTCATCGCGCTGGTCGCGCCGGTGGGCTGGATGCTGCACGACGTCCTGGTCACCGGCGATCCGCTGCACTCCTGGCTCGACACCCGCGAGAGCGCGCAGGAGCTCAACCGGATCACGGGGATCGACCACGTCCCCACGACGATGCCGCGGCGCCTCGGGGAGATCCTGCGCGAGTCGGGCCTGCTGGCGGCGGCCATCGGCGGCGTCCTGGCGGTCGCCTGGCGGCGCGGGGAGCGCGGCGTGCGCATCGGGGTCGCGGCCGGGATCGTGGCCGTCGTCGCCTTCTGCATCCTCGCCGCCGGCGGCCTGCCGATCCGCACGCGCTACCTCATGCTCACCGCGTGCATCCTCGCGGTGTTCGCCGGGGCGGGGCTGTTCGGGTGGATGACCGTGGACGATCGCCGCCACCGCCGGTGGTGGGCGTGGCTGTCGGCGGTCGCGCTGCTCGCGGTGCTCGTCACCGCGCCGAACCAGGTCGACCGCATCCGCAGCCTGCGCGCCGCGCTGTCCACCCAGGTGGGGATCCAGGACTCGCTCGGCGAGGCCGTCGAGCGCGCGCCGTGCGAGCCGTACGTGGTCCCCAACCGCCGGCCGGTGCCGCTCGTCGCCCTCTGGCGCGACGTGACGCCGGGCTCGGTCGTCGTCGCCCAGGACGGCTTCCCGGCGAGCGGCAGCTACGTCTTCCCGCGCAGACCCGAGGTCGCGCGCGACTACATCCTCGACCCGAGCGACCTCGACAAGCGCGTCCCGCCGCCGCCGGCGGGGTGGCGCGAGCTGCCCGGATCGGGCGACTGGCGCCTCGCCGCACGATGCCCGCGCGCCTCGGCCGGGTAGCGTCCAGCCCATGCAGCCCGTCCGCCAGAGCCCGTGGATGACCGCCCTGGAGATCGCGCTCGCGGTGATCCTGCCGATCGCCGGCCTGGTCATCGCGGTGGTGCTGTTCGCGACGAAGCGCCCCAGGGAGGCGACCTACGTGGCCGTCGCCACGGTGATCGGCGCCGGCCTCGCTCTCGCGTTCTACCTCTGAAGAAGACGGACCGTGCACCCCGCGTCGAGGCGGCGTCCCGGGCGCTGATCGACTGACACGGCTCCGGCACGGGGGGACCCGCTGCGCCTATCGGTGACCGCTTAAGGCTGCTTCCTTCCGGATCTGACCTGGTTCACGGACCAACATCGCGCGGGACCCGTGCCATCAGCGCCATACCAGAAGGGCTGACCCCGAGGCGAACGCCCCTCGGAAGGGAATTCGGCCTCGCTAGAGCGGATTGCGAGTTCAGGGCTCCGCTACGTCCCCGCCTAGCACGGTCCACGTCGCAGCGTAGCGGCGGATCGGATGTTAGGTTGCCCTAATGCGCCGAATCCCCGCCCTGATCCTGCTGCTCGCCGCCGTGTCGTTCACCGCCTGCGGCTCCGACGACGATGCTCCGACCGCCGCGGGCGAGGGGACGACGTCGACCGAACCGGCAGCCGTGTTCCCGGTCACGGTCGAGCACGCCTACGGCTCGACGACCGTCCCGTCCGCCCCCGAGCGGATCGCCGTCGTGGGCCTCACCGAGCAGGACATCGTGCTGGCGCTGGGGCAGGTCCCGATCGCGACCACCGAGTGGTACGGGGACCAGCCGTCGGCCGTCTGGCCCTGGGCCCAGGAGCAGCTCGGCGGCGCGAAGCCGACCGTCCTCAGCGTCGCCGACGGCTTCCAGTTCGAGAAGATCGCCGGGCTGAAGCCCGACCTCATCATCGGGACGAACAGCGGCATGACGAAGGCCGACTACGAGAAGCTCTCGGCGCTCGCGCCGACGATCGCCGGCGTCAAGGGCGGCACGGAGTACTTCTCGCCCTGGGACCAGCAGACCGAGCTCGTCGCCGCGGCCATGGGCAAGGCGGAGGAGGGACGCAAGCTCGTGAAGGACGTGCAGGACGCCTACGCCAAGGCCGCCGCGGAGCACCCGGAGTTCGAGGGCAAGGTCGCGACGTTCCTCCAGAACGGGTTCTACGACGGCAAGATCTACGCCTACCCCGAGGGCCTCGGGACGGAGTTCCTCACGTACCTCGGCTTCACGATCAACCCGCGGCTGAAGGAGATCAAGACGCCGAGGGGCGAGCAGGTCGGGATCTCCGCCGAGCGCTTCGACATCGCCGACGCCGACGTCATGGTGTTCGCCACGGAGAAGGCCGGCGACATCGACGCACTGGAGAAGATCCCGACGTTCGGCAAGCTCGGCGCGGTGAAGGAGCACCGGGCGGTGTTCACGGACGCGACGCTCTCCGGCGCGCTCTACTTCATGACCCCGCTCAGCCTGCAGTACGCCCTCGGGCGGCTCACGCCCGCGCTCGCCGAGGCGGTTGAGGGCGAGGCGCCGCGGAAGATGATGCAGGCGCCTTAGGCCGGGCGGGCGATCGCCTCGAGGATGTCGCGCACGGCGGCCGCCGTCTCCGATGGCGGCCGCGGCGTCGGCGCCCGGAGGATCGGCCCGGCGATCGCCTCGAGCTCGGGCTCGGCGCCGGCGAGCCGGTCCGTGAGCATCGAGGGCTGCTGCGCGGGCGGCAGCGCCGCCAGTCGCGCAGCGATGACCGCCGCGTCGAGCTCGACGCCCGCGGTCGCGGCTGCGGCCACCACCTCGTCGACGAGCGCCGCGAGCCGCTCGGGCCGGCGCTCGCGCGCCTCGCCCAGCGGGACGCCCTCCGCCGTGCACAGCAGCGCCATCGGCGCGAGGACGGCGAGCTTCGACCAGAGCACGCGCGCCTCGTCGGGCTCGCGCTCGATCGGGAACCCGGCGCCTCCGAGGATCTCGGCGACGACGTCGGCGTCGGGACCCGAGGGCAGCACGACGTCGTCGTGCGGGGACCCCTGCACCGCGTTGCCGGGTGCGACGAGCGTGACCTGCACCCGGATCGCCGCCGGCACGACGCGCGCTGCCGGGTAGACGCTGCGCAGGAGCGGGACGTGGTCGACGCCGTTGAGGAACGGGACGACGCGCGCGTCCCCGACGGTCCCGGCCGGGCATCGCGTGAGCGCGTCGAGCAGCCCGGTCGCCTTCACCGTCACGACGAGCAGGTCGACGGGTTCGACGAGCGACGTGCGGGCGGGCGGCCGCGCCCGGACCCCCTCGGCGCCGTGCCGGATCTGGATGCCGTCGACGAGCAGCGCCGCCGCGGTGCGCTCGCGCGCGATCATCGTCACGTCGTGGCCGGAGGTGGCGAGGCGGGCCGCGACGAGCACGCCGACGCCACCGGGGCCGAGGACCGCGATCCTGGCCACGGTCAGGCGACCTCCCCCAGGCTGGCCGACCCGATGAGGTCCCAGTCCACGTCGACGCCGAGACCCGGCCCCTCCGGCGCGTGGACGAAGCCCTCGTCGTCGATCCGCAGCGGCTCGGCCAGCCCGTAGTTGAGGTGCTCGAGATGGGGCAGGCCGGCACGGTTGAACGCGAGCACCTCGAACCAGTCGCAGTTCGTGATCGCCATGCACACGTGCAGGCCCGCGACGTTGCTCATCGCGTTGTAGCCGTCGTGGATCTCGCAGTTCATGCAGAACGCCTCCGCGAGGTGGGCGATCTTCATGAGGCCCGTGATGCCGCCCTTGATGACCACGTCGCCGCGGAGGAAGTCCGTCGCGCCCTCCGTGAGCCAGATCGGCAGCGCCTGGAGCCCGCCGGGCGTGATCTCCGTCGCCATGAGCGGGATGTGGAGCTGCTGCTTGAGCCGGACGTAGCCGTGCAGGTCGTTCGCCGGGAGGGGGTCCTCGTACCAGAGGAAGCCGAGCTCCTGGATCGCCAGACCGACCCGCAACGCGTCCACGTAGGAGTAGCCCCAGGTGGAGTCGAGCATGAGCGCCATGTCGTCGCCGACCGCCTCGCGGACCGCCCGGCAGACCTCGATGTCGACGTCGACGGGCAGCGCGGGACCTTCGCGCCACGCGCGCGCGGGGTGCACCTTGTAGCCCTTCCAGCCCTGGTCGCGCCAGTGGACAGCCTCCGCCGCGTAGTCCTCCGGTCGTGCGTGGTGGCCGGAGGAGAAGTACGCCGGGATGCGATCCCGGCAGGTGCCCAGGAGGCGGTGGACCGGCATGCCCGCCGCCTTGCCGGCCAGATCCCAGAGCGCGACGTCGACGACCCCGATGGCGATCTGGTCGACGAACCGGTCCCGGCTCTGCATGAGCTGCCACAGCAGCCCGATGTCGAGTGGGTTGCGGCCGACGAGCAGCGGACCCAGGACCGAGACGACCTGCTCCGCGATGGTGCCCGGCCCGGGACCGGGGAGGCTGATGAAGTTGTTGCCCTCCAGTCCCTCGTCGGTCCTGATCGAGAGCACCCCCATCGGCAGCCTCCCGTCCGGGACGCCGAACACGTCGAGCGTCGGCGACGTCCGATCGTGCAGCGCCACCGTCACATCCGTGATGCGCACCGACGGCCGCGGGTCAGCTCGTCGCGGCCGGCCCGGAGGCCTGGTACGGGCGCCCGTCGGGCGACGCGTCCCAGCGCATGACGTACTCGTTGACCACGCCGCCCTCGCTGACGATCGGGCCGCTGCGGTCGAAGAGCGTCAGGTCGTCCTCCCAGAGGCGCTGGAACTCGGGGCTCTTCCACGCGCGCTCGAACGTCTCCTTGTCGTCGAACCAGCAGTCGACGGTGCCGTCGTACGTGCGCTCGGAGTCCATCGGCGCCTCGACCCAGTGGTTCTGCACGTACCGGCGGATGCCGGGGATCTGCAACGCGAGCTCGGCGTGCGACGTCCGCCACCGCCTGCGGACCTCGTCGGGGTCCATGTCGGGGCGGAACTTGATCATCCAGACGCACTTGTACATCAGCTGTCTCCTTCCGGATCCGGGAGGACGAACGGCCGGTGGTACGAGGGATCCTCGTGGTCCCACCGGCCTCCTGTGTAGTTCTCCGCGCCGCCGAACACGCCGCGCTCCATCTGGCCGAGCCACTCGTTGACGAGCTCGCGGGCGACGATCCGCCACTCCCCGTCGCGGCGCTCCAGCCGGTCGATGTAGCGGCCGCCGCCGAGGTCGTGGTTGCCGCCGTCGCGGCGACGCTGCACGAACAGCACGTAGGACTCGGCGTGCGCCGTGTCGCCGTCGATGTCGACGCGGATGTTGGTGATGTAGTGCGTGTGCGCGTCCCACTCCGACGCCAGCAGCGCCAGCCCCCACGGCACGAAGTCGTCGCGCCGGCCGAGGAACTCGCCGTGGCGGTCGATGGCGTCCGGGTGATACGGGGACGCGTAGATCTCCGGGTCGTGGCGGTCGAGACCACGTGCGTAGCGCAGCGAGCAGTCCCGGATCGCCTCGCGGTCGACCAGGTCCTGCACCTGACGGCGCAGCAGCTCCAACTCGGTGGTGTCGGTGTCGGTCACTTGAACATCTGCTCCTGCAGCTCGTGGGGGACCAGCGCGGACGGCGGCGCGGCCGCGGCGAGATCGGGGCGGCACGAGCTCTCGTCGACGCGCTTCAGGGCGGCCCGCGTGACGATGCCCGGCGGGACGGGGGCACCCTGCTTCTTCATCATCCCGGCGGTCAGATCCATGCGGGCCTCCGACGCGGCGGCCACGAACGTCCAGAGCTTGAAGTTCGGGTTGTCCGCCTTCTTCCAGGCGCAGAACAGCGAGTTCTCGTCGGTCTCGACCGTCGCCACGATGTCGAGCTTCTTGCCGGTCGCCTCGAAGGCCCGCATGGCCCCGACGAAGGCGTCGCCGTAGTCGTAGGAGACGCCCTTGAGGTCGGGGTACTTGGCCAGGATCCCGGACATCGCCTGCAGCGCCCCCTGGCGTGTCCAGTTCGTGTCGGCCGTCGCGACGACCTTGATGTTCGGGTTCAGGGCCGCCTTCTCGCACTTCTGCCACTGGGGCGAGGTCTTGTTGCCCGGGGTCCCGCCCATGAACGCGATCTCGCCGCCGTCGGGGAGGTTCTCGTTGAGGATCTTCGCGTTCGCCTTGCCGACCGCGCAGTAGTCGCGGCCGGTGTACGTCATGTAGTCCGTGCCCGGCTTGCCGAGGTTCGCGCCGGCCCACAGCGAGACGGGCGTGCCGCGCTTGGTCGCCTGCCGGTACACGGGCAGCAGCGCGTCGCCGGAGTCGGGGTAGCTGACGACGACATCGACGCCCTGGGCCACCATGCTGCGCATGTCCGAGATCGCCTTCTGCGCATCCAGGTTCGCGTCCGTGTAGACGATCTTGCCGACGTCCTTGTACGTCAGCGCCTGCATGATGAACTCCATCTTGAACATCTGGCGCGCGACGTTGCCGCCGAAACCGTCGGCCAGGCCGACCGTCAGCTTGCCGCCCGTCCCGGTCTCGCAGGTGTTCTTCTTCCAGCACTCGAGCGCCTTGGCCTGATCCACCTGGGTGCTCGCGCGGGTGAGCGCCGCGAGGACGATGTTCTTCGCCATCGCGTCCTCCGGGAGCCCGTCCTTCCCGAGCAGCGCCTGCTGGATCGTCGCCGGATCCGGGGTGTACTTCTCACCGTAGGTGCCGTCCTCGAGGGTCTGGCCGTACTCGCCAGAGACCGTCTCGGCGGTGGTGCTCGCGGCGGTCGAACCGCCACCGGCGGCGTCGTCCGAGGCGGAGTCGCCGCACGCCGCGAACGCGACGGCGAGCGATGCCATGGCGGCAAGCGTCAGCCGCCGGCGATGGTGACCTCTCACGTCTCCCCCTGATGCGCGAAGTACCGGCCAGGTCTGGGGAGGCCCGGCCGTCGCACCCATCGCCCACTCCTCAACGGGCGTGCCGCGAATGTAGCAAGTGATCGATGAGAAGAACAACCCACATTTGATATCTTGCCGCCGTGACCGGGGAGCCAGTCGGCAAGCAGGAGCGGACGTACGCACGGCTGCGAGACCGGATCCTGACCGGCGTCTACGCCCCGGGCCAGAAGCTGACGATCAAGACGATCGCCGACGAGATGGAGACGAGCCCGATGCCGGTGCGCGAGGCCATCCGCCGCCTGGAGGCGGAGGGCTGGGTCGTCTACGAGCGCTACCAGGGCGCCATGGTCACCCCGGTCGCGGCCAAGTCCGGCGCCGACGCGCTGACGACGCTCGCACTGCTCGAGGGCTACGCGACGGCGCTCGGCGCCCCGCACCTGGTGGACGAGGACTTCGACGCGGCTCCGGGAGCTCAACGACGAGATGCGCGAGTCGCTCGCGCAGATGGATCCGCTGCGCACGTTCGACGCGAACCGGCGCTTCCACCGGACGATCTACAGCCGCTGCCCCAACGAGTACATGCAGTCGCACGTCGACACCGCATGGGAGCGCTGGGAGTGGCTCAACGTGCTCCCGCGAGCGGTGTTCGGCTACATCCCGGCGCGCGGGCTCGCATCCATCGACGAGCACGAGGAGCTCATGACGATGATCCAGACGGGCAGGGAGCCGGCGGAGATCGAGACCTTCATGCGCGAGCACACGATGCGCACCGTGGACGCGTACAAGCGCGCCCAGCAGGCCTCTGCCGCGCCCTCCGGCGCCGCGTGACGGCTAGGCCCGGCTCACCCGCACCTCGACGCCGTGCACCGACGTGGCCTCCCCCATGTCGGACTTCGTGCCCGGGTTGAGCACGTTCACGTTGGCGTTGGTCGCCTCGCGCTTGGGCCAGCGGCCCTTGGGTGACAGCGCGACGCCGCGCGGCAGCCCCTCGGACAGCTCGAGCTCCAGCTCGAGCCGGCCGGTCGCGTTGGAGAGGACGACCGGGTCGCCGGCGGCGAGCCCGCGGTCGGCGGCGTCGAGCGGATGCAGGGCGACCTTCGCCGAGCCGATCCGCTCGCGTGACCTTCGGGTCGTTCGCGAACGAGTCGTTCAGCAGCCAGGGCGACGCCGGGCTCAGCAGCCGGAGCATGTCGTCGCCGGGCCGGGGATCGGCGTGCGGGAACGGGAGGCGCGGCAGGCCGTCCGCCTCCGCCCGCGCGCTCGCGATCTCCACGCGCCCGCTCGGCGTCGGGACCACGCCGCCCGGGAACTGCACGATCGGCTCGCCGCCGTAGGGCACGGTCCCGACCTCGCGCAGGCCCGCGAAGTCCAGGCCGATGCCGGTCTGGCGCACCAGCTCCTCGATGACCTCGTCGTCGGGCTCGAACAGCTCGGGCTCGGTGTAGCCCATCGCCGCCGCGAGCCGCCGGAAGATCTCCGGGTTGGGCAGCGCGTCGCCGGGCGGGTCGCCCGCCTTGGCCTGGGCGGAGACGCTGAGGTCGAAGTACGAGAGGACGAGGTCGTCGCACTCGAGGAACGACGCGGCCGGCAGGACGACGTCGGCGAGATCGGTCGTGTCGGTCGGGAAGATGTCGATCGCGACGGTGAACAGGTCCTCGCGCGCGAGGGCGGCACGCAGGCGCGTCTGCTGCGGGTTGGACGCCGCGATGTTGATGTTCCAGGCCAGCAGCGCTCCCGCGCGCTGCGGATCCTCGAGGCGCTCGGCCAGGTCCATCTGGCTGACCACCGGCCGCTCCTGCGCGGCCAGGTGCTCGCCGGTGACGTAGCCGCCGTCGATGCCGCGCCGGGTCGCGCCGTTGAGGTAGAGGAACCCGGTGCCGGGCCGGCCCAGGTTCCCCGTGACGGCGGGGAGCAGCGCGCAGGAGCGCATCGCGTTGCCGCCCATCGGCTGGCGCTGCATGCCCTGCCCGAGCCACAGGAGCGACGGGCCGGGACCGTAGAGGTGCGCCGCGCGCTCGATGTCGGCCGCCGGGCACGCCGGTCGTGCGCTCGCCCCACTCGGGCGTGCACGCGGCGAGCGCCGGCTCGAGCTCGTCGAAGCCGGTCGTGTGGTCGGCGAGGAACGCCCGGTCGGCCATGCCGTCGCGGACGAGGACGTGCAGCAGCGCGAAGGCGAGCGCCGCGTCGGAGCCGGGGAACGGCTGCAGGTGCAGGTCGGCGCGCTGCGCGGTCCCGGTCGCGATGGGGTCGATCACGACGATCGTGCCCGGCGCCTCCGCGAGCCAGTGCTCGTCGGTGTGCGGCGCGGACGAGGAGGGATTGGCGCCCCAGACGAGGATGCAGGAGGCGTCGGCGGCCGACCGCGGGTCGAACCCGATCTCCGACGAGCCGTAGAGGAGGTCGAGCGCGATGTGGCCGGCGAGGTTGCAGACCGTGTCCGGGTCGACCTCGGTCGCCCCGAGGCGGTTCACGAAGCGCAGCCCGTAGCCGTAGCCGAGCTGCGCGAACGTGCCGGTGTAGTGCGTGTTGAGGATCGCCTCCGGACCGAGGGTGTCGACGACGCCCGTCAGCCGCTCCGCGACGAGCGCGACCGCCTCGTCCCAGCTCGCCTCCCGGAAGGCGCCGGTGCCCTTCGCGCCGTCGCGGATGAGCGGGGTGGTGAGGCGTGCCGACGCGTCGAGGAACGCGCCGTTGTAGCCGAGCGTGCACTTGCGGCACAGCCGCCCGCGCGAGACCGGGTGGTCCGGGTCGCCGCGCACGGCGTGGATCGCTCCGGCCCGGCGCACGACGAGGGCGCCGCAGGCGTCGTAGCAGTCGCGGGGGCAGGTGGTGCGGATGAGCTCGTCGGTCGCGGCCATGGCGGCAACGCTCTCAGGTTCACCCTCCCTGCGCATCCGACCGGATGTCGGACTCGGGCTCGGGCAGCACGAGCGGGCGGTCGTACGAGGCGTCCTCCCGGTCCCAGCGGCCCTTGGGGTAGTCCTCGGTGCCGCCGAAGTCCTCGGTCTGCGCGTACGCGGTCCAGTCGACGAGCTCCTTGCGTGCCGCGATGCGCCACTCGCCGTCGCGCCGCTCCAGCCGGTCGATGTAGCGCGCGCCGCCGAACTCGAGGACCTTGTCGCCGTCGCGGCGGCGCTGGCAGAACAGGCAGTACGTCTCGCTGTGCGCGACGTCGCCGTCGATCTCGATCCGGATGTTCGTGTTGAAGTGCGAGTGCGTGTCCCACTCGGACGCGAGCAGATCGAGACCCCATCGGCAGAACTCGTCACGGCGCCCGAGGAACGGCCCGTGGTGGTCGATCGCGTCGGGGTGGTAGGCCGACTCGTAGATCTCCAGGTCGTGGCGGTCGAGCCCGCGTGCGTAGCGCAGCACGCAGTCGCGGATCGCCTCGCGGTCCATCAGCTCCTGCAGCTGCGCGCGCATGCGCTCGAACTCGGCAGGGTCGACGTCGGCCATCGGATCTCTCCCCTCGGGGTGGGTTGGCGCCCTGCGTACAGTCTTTCATGCACATGCATATTCCTGCAACCCGAGCCTCCGACGCACCGATCGACGCCAGGTCGTGGCTCCTGCTCGTCGTCCTGAGCGGCGCCGTCTTCCTCGAGGGCGCCGACATCTCGATGATGGGCGTGGCCCTCCCGTCGATCCGCGCCGAGCTCGGGATGTCGACGGCGTCGCTGCAGTGGGTCGTCAGCGCGTACGTCCTCGGCTACGGCGGCTTCGTGCTCCTCGGAGGCCGCGTGGGCGATCTCGTCGGCCGGCGGCGGCTGTTCCTCGTCGCGCTGACCGTGTTCGTCGCGTTCTCGGGGCTCGGCGGGCTCGCGCAGGAGGGCTGGGTGCTCGTCGTCGCGCGCTTCGTCACGGGCCTGAGCGCGGCGTTCATGACGCCGGTCGGGCTGTCGATCATCACGACGAGCTTCGCCGAGGGCCGGGCACGCAACCAGGCGCTGCTGTTCTACGCCGGCTTCGGCGCGGGCGGCTTCTCGATGGGCCTCGTGCTCGGTGGGCTGCTCGCCGGCGCCGACTGGCGCTGGGTCTTCTTCGCGCCGGTCGTGCTCGGGGCGCTGCTCATGGCGGTCGCGGTCCGGGTCATCCCGCGCGACACGCCCGCGGCCCCGAACAAGGACTTCGACCTGCCGGGTGCGCTGCTGCTGACGACAGGCATGCTGCTCGCGGTCTTCGCCGTCGTCCGCGCGCCGGACGTCCCGGCGGCCGAGACGCTGGCGGCCGGTCTCGCCGCGCTCGCCGCGCTCGCGGCCTTCGTCACCGTCGAGCGCAGGGCGCGATCGCCGCTCGTCCGGCTCGGTCTGCTCGCCCGCGGGCCGGTGCGGCGCGCGAACCTCGGCGCGCTCCTGTGGGCCGGGTCGTTCGTCGGGTTCCAGTTCGTGGCCGTGCTCTACCTGCAGGGGCTGCGCGACTGGTCGCCGATCGAGACGGGCCTGGCGCTCCTGCCGGCGGCGATCGACGCCGTGCTCGCCCCGACCGTCACGCCGCGGATCGTGGCGCGCTTCGGCGCCGTCAGGACGATGGTCGTCGGGATGGCGCTCGGCGCGGCGGGCTACGCGCTGTTCGTGCCGGTCGGGCTCGGCTCGGACTACGTGGTCTCGATGCTGCCGACGATGGTGCTCATCGGGCTCGGGTTCACGCTCGTGTACGGGCCGCTGACCATCGTCGCGACCGAGGGCGTCGACGACGGCGAGCAGGGGCTCGCGAGCGGGCTGTTCAACACGGCGTTCCAGTTCGGGGCGGCGATCGGCCTCGCCGTGGTGGCGGCGGTCGTCGCCTCGGCGACGGAGGCGGGCGGCGACCCGCAGGCGACGCTCGACGGCTACAGGATCGGCCTGCTCGTGCCGGTCGCGGGCGCATTGCTGGCGCTGGCGATCACGCTGCCGGGACTGCGCGCGCGGCTCGCTGCGACCTGATCGCACGATTCCCTGCAACGGTCCGATCCGGCCCCTGTAGTCCAGAATCCGAGCACCGGATCGTGTAGCGGATCGGGCCCGAAACCACCACAAACCTCCACCGCGGTCCGGGCTCGGCCTCTGGCGGGCATCCTCGGCGCGCGTCGGAACCGAGTCCTATGGATGGGGGTGGAGCATGCGACGGATTCTCTTCGTCTGCCTGCTGGCAGTGACGTCGGCCGCCGTTGTACCGGCCGTGTCGTCGGCGGGCACGTACGTCGACTACGAGTGCGCGGGGCCCGATGGGCAGCCCGTGCCGGCGGCGGGCTTCACGCCCACCGTCTCGCCGAAGTCAGCGGCGACGAACACCTGCGGCGCCGCCGGGGGCGCGATCGATGCGCGCCTGCAGGACGACCCGCCGTGGACCGGCGGGCTGAGCGCCGTGCAGACCTTCAAGGCGCCCGCGAACACGACGATCGCCGGGGTGTCGCTGTACCGCGCGACGACCGGCGCGCCGGTGACGCCCGCGGGCGGGTCGTTCCTCACCTACCAGGTGAACCTGGACAACACGCTCATCGACGGCTGCCTACCGAGCGTGGCGTGCGCCGGTGACGTGTCGGGGAACGTCAACCGCGACGACGTGACGGCCAGCCAGCTGCAGTTCGCGGCCGGGTGCGGCGGCACCGTGGCGAACACGTGCACGACGCCGATCCGCCTCGCGGTCACGCGGGCGGCCATCACGCTGCGCGACACGATCGCCCCCGTGCCGTCGAACCTGCGCGGCTCGCTGCTGGACCCGAACGCGAAGTCGGGCACGGTGAACGCCGTCTTCGACGTCGCCGACCAGGGCGGCGGCGTGTTCCGCACCGTGACCGCGGTCGACAACCAGGTCATCTCGGTCACGCCGGCCGCGGCCGGGACGTGCACGGACATCAACCCGTCGAACTCCAACCCCTACGAGTTCGCCGGCGCGGTGCCGTGCCCGCTGTCGCAGGTCGCGCTGACCAGCTCGATCGACACGACGAAGCTCGCCGACGGGGTCCACACGATCTCGATCGCCGTCGAGGACGCGGCCGGCAACAGCACGCCGGTGATCGCGCCGAACACGAGGTTCACCGTCCGCAACGGCGTGCCGAACGGCTCGCCGGCCGGCCGTGTGACGCAGGGCCGCCTGAAGATGTGGTTCAACACGAACAAGAAGATCCGCAAGACGAGCATCTACGGCCAGCGCGTCGTCGTGCGCGGGTACCTGCGTGATCGCCGTGGCCGCGGCATCCGCGGCGCGGAGATCGAGGTCTACCACTACGTCCAGGGTCGGCCGCGCCTGCTGAAGACCGGTCTGCGCTCGCGCAAGTACGGGCGTCTGACGCTCATCCTGCCGATGAACCTGTTCGGCGACGCGCGCGGCCAGCGGCGGCTCGCGTTCTACTACCGGGCGATCCGGCCGGGTGCCGTGACGTCGCGCAAGAACCTGTACCTGACGATCCTCAACCGGCGCGGGGCACCGCAGACGCAAGCGACGAAGTGATCCTCCGGGCGGCCGGCGGTTGACCCCGATCGCCGGCCGCTCGTAGCATCGCCGACGCGCCACGTCCGGATGGTGGCGAATCGAAGAAGGAGGGGTCACATGGCAGGTTTGCGCAAGCGGACGGTCACGGTCCTGCTCATCGCGTGCGCGGTCCTCGGGACCAGCGCCGCCGGCGTGTACGCCGGGTCCCGTGGGGACGACACCGGGCACACGCGACATCCGGCCCCGCACGGCGGCGAGCACGGCTTCGCGCCGAACGTCGACCGGGTCAACCTCTCCGGGTACAAGATCCAGGCGACCTACACGCTCGGCGCCAACACCGGCAACACGTTCGAGCAGACGTACACCGGCACACAGGTGCAGGGCGTCCCGATCGCAGGGCCGTACGTCGGCAACGTCTTCCCGCCGGCCGACTACGTGGCGCTGTCGATCGCGCCGCACACGGTCTACATCGTCTGGCAGGACCCGGCGACCCACGCGATCCTCGACGCCTTCGTCATGAACTTCAAGACGGGGGTCGTCTTCGACTACGCGCCTGGCAGCACCCAGCCCGAGAGCTCGGGCACGGTGAAGATCGTCCAGGCGGGCGAGACGCCGATCCCGTGAGCTGACCGCGCCTCAGGGGCCGGGCTAGACTGCTGGCCCCTGAGGGCGCGTAGCTCAGTGGGAGAGCGCTCGCTTCACACGCGAGAGGTCGCAGGTTCGAAACCCGCCGCGCCCATGGGTCACATCGTGCGAATGGCTGCGCACAGCCCCGCAAACCAGGCGATGCCGCGCGGTTTGCGGGGCGATGCGGGGCGATTCGCGCCCCGCAGTGACGCAACCGTGACGCACGCGGCCCACCGCAGTGACGCACGCCGGGCCCCAGACGCGTGACGCCCTGGACCGCGCCGCCAGCACCGCTTCGTAGAGGTGGTAGCGAGTGACTAGTACAACCGGGTCGGGTGGAGCGTCGGCGCGTAGGTCCCGCGTTCGCTGGCATGACCCTGACCCGCGCCCACGGGAAACGGTGCTGGTCGGCTTTGTCCGCGACCAGGCCGAGCTTCACGGGATTCTGCAGCGCATCTCCGACCTCGGCCTCACGCTGCTGAGCGCGAGCACTGTGGACGAGGACGACTGAAGTCGCGCGAGTGGGATCTGTCGAGCGCCGTCGACGGCGACGGTCGTGACGATGCGGTTGGCTGGCCGCGCTCCGATGACTTCGGCATGCAATGCTCCCGCGCTCCTGCAGACTCGGAGACCGGTGGGCCTGTCGCGCCCGGCCGGGGTCGGGAGAGACATGTGTCGCTGGATCGCGTATTTCGGCAACCCGATCCGCCCACGCACGCTGCTGTACGACACGCCGCACGGGCTTGTCGAGCAGAGCCGACACGACCGCCTCGCCGGCGGCCACCCGAACGCCGATGGCTTCGGCCTCGGCTGGTACGACGCAGACGACGACGGCGAAGGGCCGGGCCTCTACCGCAACACGTTGCCGGCCTGGGGCGACCGCAACCTGCGGGACCTCGCCGGCCACATCCGCTCGCCGCTGTTCCTGGGCCACGTTCGCGCGGCGACGGGCACGCCGGTCGAGCAATCGAATTGCCACCCCTTCCGCCACGGCCGCTGGCTCTTTCAGCACAACGGCTTCATCGAGCAACACCTGGAGCACCGCCGCGAGCTCCTACTCGCGGTCGATCCGTCGCTCGTTTCCGTCGATCGACGGGACCACCGACTCGCAGCTGCTCTTCTTTCTCGCCTTGACGTTCGGCCTCGAGGATGACCCCGTCGGCGCCCTCGAGCGGATGGCCGGGTTCGTCGAAGCCACGGGCCAGAGCCACGGCATCGCCGAACCGCTGCAGATGACGATCGCCGTCAGCGACGGAGAGCGGCTCTGGGCTGCGCGGTACGCCAGCGGCCCTGTCGTCAACTCGCTGTTCGTCAGCGAGGACACGAGATCCGTCCGCGCGCTCTACCCCGACGACGAGCGCTTCTCGATCTTCTCTGACGAGTCGCGCGTGATCGTTTCGGAGCCGCTCGGCGACCTGCCCGGCGTCTGGCGCGAGGTACCCGCCGGCACCGCCCTAGTCGTCCAGCCCGGCGAGGACCTCGAAGTGCCCTTCCGGCCGGTCTCACCCGCCTGACCGCCACGAGATAGCCGTTCGGGCGGACTGGCATCGGGCCGGCCGAACCGATCGTGGTGCCCAACGCCCGCGCCGCGCTGACCAGTCGCACGGAGCTGTCATCGAGGTAGACATGGGCGAGCGCACGGAATCGCTGTGGCGCGTCCGTCCTGTAGTCGCACGTGAACGCCGCGGTGGCTCCATTCACGACGCGGCGCCGCGCACCGGGGTTCGGGCACCGGCGGCCGAGGGAGCGGACGGAGCGATGAACCGTGAGAGACGGGCGGGGTCGCCCCGTGGAGAGGTTCCGGGCTGATGCATGCGCGAGCAGTGGGGTGGCCGGGCGACTTGAGGTCCTCGGCCGCCCGCCCTCCGCCGTCCCCCGACCACCCCGGATGCGAGCATGCCCCACAGGCCCGACACGCCCGACCCCAGCCGCGAGCTCGCCAGCCTCGACGCCGCCCTGGCCGAAGAGGCCAATCGCCGGCGACTGATCGACCACGACCAACGCCACGCCCACGAAGCCGTCCACGCGCTCGAGCGCGAGCTGGTCGACGCGATGCGCCACGACGGTCTGGTGTTCGTCTCCAAGACCGGCAAGCGACTCAGCGCGTCCGGGTCAGCGGCTACTGGGCGCAGGTCAAGGCGGCCGCTGGCCTGGACTTCGACTTCTACCACGCGACCAAGCACTACGGCGTGCACCAGCTCTACCTGCTCGGGCTGTCCCGGCGCGCGATCGCCGCGCAGGCAGGCTGGTCAGAGAAGTCCGTGGACACGATGCTGCGCATCTACGGGCACACCGAGCTCGTCGCTCTCACCGAGGTCGACGCGCTCTACGCGCGCCTGCGTGACGCACCCGGCGTGCGCGCAGCGGATCTCCGTGACGCAGAAGTGACGCACGAGGCCCCGGAATCGCCGTAGCGGCGGGGAGTTGAACCACCGCGCCCATCGATTGACGTTCCGGCGGGCCTCCGCCTCAGCGGAAGCGGCGCGGGAACTGCGCGACGATGCCGCTCGAGAGCGCGTCCGCCATGGTCAGGATGTGGTCCTCGATCTCGTCGTACGTGCGCACGCTCGCGGCATAGTCGCCGGTGAGCTGGGCGACCGCCTCCTGGATGGTCTGGTCGAGGTGCGTGCGCATCATGCTGCGCAGCGTCGCGCGCGGCCAGTTGCGGGGGTTCGCGGCGTTGAGGAAGTCGGCGATCTCCCGTCCGTTCGCGTACCACGCGTCCTTCGCGGCCGCGAGCGCGGCGGTGTCGCCGGCCTTCGCCGCCTGCAGCACGACAACGGCGCCCGTGATGTGCTCTCGGAGCAGCGTGGTCAGCTGGTTGCCGGCAGCGCGCCCGTAGTACGGCTTGATCGCGTTTCCGATGTCGGTCTGGTTGCGCAGCAGCCGCGCCTGCGTGGCCGGCAGCTCCGGGGTGTTCGCGGCGAAGCTGACGATCGTCAGCCGCGTCCAGGCGACGTGCTGCTCCCACAGCTTGCGCATCCCGTCGTGCAGCGTTGCCTGCTTGGCCGACCCGGCGGTTGCCGCATGGTCCGAGTCGTGGCTGCCGGCATGGGCGGTCGCCGGCTCGGACATGGCGAGCGCGCCCGCCGACGCGAGCAGCAGCGCGAGCGCGAGGGCGACACGCCTGCCGGCATGGATGGTGGCCTGCATCGGGGTACCTCCTCGAGTAGGACGACCCCTCGTTAGCGACCGCGGCGCGCCAGGTCTTACGACCGTCGCGTCCGTTCTCCGACATCGACCGCGAACAAGCGGTTTGACCCGATGGTGGACCGGCGAGGCCACTGAGGCTCACCTTTCCGATCGAGGAGAATGCCCATGATCAGCCGCATCGACCGACTCGGCGTCGAGATGCCGCCGCCGTCCGAGCCGGACCCCGCCGGGGCCGCCGCTGTCCAGGAGCTCATGGGCGGGAAGTTCGGCGAGATGTCGACGTTCATGAACTACACGTTCCAGTCGTTCAACTTCCGCGGGCGCCAGTCGGCGCGGCCGTTCTACGACCTCATCGCCAACATCGCCGCCGAGGAGTTCGGTCACATCGAGCTCGTGGCCGCCGCGATCAACACGATGCTCACCGACCCCGAGAAGGTCGACGACGGCAAGGCGCCCGAAGCAGCGCTCGCGGATCTCAAGGGCATCGGAAATCCGCAGCACTTCATCGGGGGCGGACGCGGGGCGCTTCCGCAGGACTCGATGGGCAACCCGTGGAACGGCGACTACGTCTTCGCCTCCGGGGATCTCGTGGAGGACCTGCTGCACAACTTCTTCCTGGAGACCAACGCGCGCAACAACAAGCTGAAGGTCTACGAGATGGTCGAGCACCCCTCCGCGCGGGCACTCACCGGCTACCTGCTCGTCCGCGGCGGCGTGCACCAGGTCGCCTACGCGAAGGCGCTCGAGCACCTGACCGGCACGGATCTCTCGAAGCTGTTCCCGACGCCGCGGATCCCGACGGACAAGATCCCGGAGTGCAAGCCGCACATCAAGAAGGGCCTGCACGCGACGCTCTACCGGTTCTCGGCCGACGACTACGTGGAGCTCAGCGCGATCTGGAACGGCAAGCACCCGGAGACCGGCGACGAGCTCGTCGTCGAGGACGGGCCGCCCGAGGGCGCGCTGCCGAACGACCTGCCGCCTCAGCCAGACGTGTTCGCGGGCGACTACGCACCCGACGAGCTGGCGAAGCTCGTCAAGAAGCTGCGCAAGGCCGCAGGGCTGCCCAACAAGCCCACCGGTGCCGTCGCCGACGCCTGAGCGCTGTGCGCGACGTCTCACATGGCTGGCGCGTCGCTGGGTAGGCGCAATCCGTACTCCGAGCCGCGAGGTTCGGGACATCACACGAGGAACGGGGACGACTTCATGAGTCAGTCCGAGCAGAAGATCGTGCAGTACCTCAACGAAGCACACGCGCTCGAGGTCGGCCTGGCCCAGGTGCTGCGATCCCAGATCGCGATGACCCCTGAGGGGTCGTACCGCAACGGGCTCGAGAAGCACCTGCGCGAGACCCAGACGCACGCCGACCGGGTCAAGGCGCGGGAGGGCGAGCTTGCGTCGGCCGGCAATCCGTTCGCGGCCGGAGTCGCGTTCATGGAGGACATCGCTGCCCAGACCCTCGCGCTCTGGAAGGCGCCGCTGGATCTCATGCGGGGCGCGACCGTCGAGGAGAAGGTCCTCGAGAACGCCAAGGACGCGTGCGCCGCCGAGGCACTGGAGATCGCGACGTACACGGCGTTGGAGCATGTCGCCCGCGCCGCGGGTGACGAGGAGACGGCGGACCTCGCCGCCTCGATCCGCACCGACGAGGAGCGGATGCTCGAGCGGGTGACGCGCGAGCTGCCGAAGCTCGCGCGCGCGGTCGTCGGCGACACAGCCGATGCCGTCGCCGCGACGGCCGACGCGACCGAGCGCGTGATCCGCGGGGGCGACCGCAAGCGCAGCCGCCCGGCGTCACGGACCCGACCCGCCCCCGCGGCGAAGCGGCGGACGGAGACGCCGGCACCGACCGCTGAGGATCTCGCGATCCCCGGGTACGACGCCCTGACCGCGGAGGACATCGGCGGGCGACTCGCCGGGCTGTCGCAGAGCGAGCTGGCGGCGGTCGACGCCTACGAGCGGACGCACGGCGATCGCTCGACGATCCGCAGCAGGATCGAGACGCTGCGGGCCGACGAGCCCTGGGACGGCTACGACGCGCTCACCGTCGAGGAGATCCGCGCGCAGCTGGCCGACGGCGACGACGACGCGCGCGCCGACGCCGTGCGCACGTACGAGCGCGCACACAAGAACCGCGCCGGCGTCATGAGCGCCGTCGAGCGCGAGGCCTCGACCGCCTCGGCGTAGTTCCTGCGGAGGTCGTCATCCGGTCCTCCTTGGCGGCTGGTGCCTGTCGAGGCCCAGTCCCGAGGAGACCGGATGGCGATGCGCGATCGGCCGGCCTGGTCATCATCAGTTGGCCGCTGTTGATCGCGCGAGATATTGATCGCCTCCTGCGGGTGGTTGGGCCTGTCAGTAGAACGCGATTCGATGCGACGCCGGCAGCATCTCGTGCGCCATCAGGAAGTGCTCCGCCTCGATGGCTACGTGGCTTGTCGGACCCGTCGCCTTGTCTTCACCCAGGACCCGCGCGGCCGCGGGCGCGCCGCGCTGCTCGCGGAAGGCGTTGAAGTCCTCCTCGGACTCCCAGACCGACATGGTCCTGATCCCGTTCGCCTCCGGTCCGGCGAGGTGGTAGTACAGCCCGTCGGGAAGGTCGCGCTCCCCGATCTCGTCGACGACCCGCCGGTAGTCCTCCCAGGACACGTCGAACGTCTCGGTAACTGCCCAGGCCATGAACGCCCTCCCCGTGATGGTTCCGGCGCCTCGCCGCGACGCTATACCGCTGCCGCCGCCCGCGCAGAGAATGCGTTTCACATCGCACAAACAGGCGTCAACCTGCTAGGCGCCGCCCGCCAGCTTCGTCAGGAAGCCCGGCATGCGGCCGGCACCGAAGTCGAAGAACCGGGCCCAGACCGGCTCGACGGAGATGCGCGCCATCTGGTCGTACAGCGACCTGACCTGGCTCTCGAACTCCGTCAGCTGGTCTGCGGCCATCACCTTCCTCGCTGCCGCGAGGTACTCGTCGGGAACGCCGTCGACGATCTCCACGCTCGCGAGCCCACGCACCAGGAGCGCCTTCGCCTCCGCAGGCGTGTCGCCGACATCGATCGTCAGCGCGACGTTCGGACGCGACGACAGCGCCTTCACCTTGGGCGCGGTCGCCGCCGTGCAGACGACGATCCGGTTCCCGTTCCAGTGGAAGCCGATCGGGATCGCTCGCGGGAAGCCGTCCGATCCGTTGTAGGCGAGCCGGAGGAGCGTCGCGGAGGCGAGCAGGTTCTGGGCGCCGGGATGCCCCAGCTCGTCGGTGATCTCTTGCGGGTCCATGACCTTCCCTTCTTCGGTGCGTCAGCTGAGTAGCGCGGCGGCCCGCGCGCGGGCGGCCTGGCGGACGAGGTGGTCGCGCTCGGCGACGTTCGCCGCCCGGCGGGCGGCCTCGGCGTAGGCCGTGGCGGCGGCGGGGAGGTCGCCGCCCAGCTCGTGGAGGTGGCCGCGCACGGCGTGCCACCGGTGGCGGTCGCCGAGCACCTCGCGCAGCCGATCGGTCTCGAGCAGCCCCTCGGCGGGACCGACGACGTGGCCCACCGCGACCGCGCGGCCGAGCACGGCGGCGGGGTCCTGGCGCACCGGGTCGTCGGTGAGGGCGACGAGGTCGTCGTACCAGGCGAGGATCTGCGGCCAGTCGGTCTCCTCGCTGCTGGCGGCATCGTCGTGCAGGGCGGCGATGGCGGCCTCGATCTGGTAGCGCCCGGGGCGCTGAACGGCCAGCGCCGATTGCAGGACGCGCACGCCCTCGGCGATCTCGCGGGTGTCCCACAGGCCACGGTCCTGGCGATCGAGCGTGACGATGCGACCCTCCGGGTCGAATCGCGCCGGGAGGCGGGCGTGGTTGAGGAGCATGAGCGCGAGCAGCCCGCGCGCCTCCGGTTCCTCGGTGGCGAGGGTGAGTTGGCGGGCGAGCCGGATCGCCTCGCGCGCCAGGTCCACCCGGTCCGTGTGGCCGGCCGTGTAGACGAGGTAGAGCACGCGCAGCACGACCGCGAGGTCACCGGGCCGATCCAGACGGCGGGCGGGCGGGCCGGCAAGCGCGCGCTTGGCCCGGCTGATCCGCTGCGCCATCGTCGCCTCCGGCACGTAGAAGGCGTCGGCGATCTCCCGGGTGCTCAGGCCGCCGACGGCACGCAGGGTCAGCGCCACCTGGGAGGCGGGCGCGAGGTCGGGGTGGCAGCAGCAGAAGAGCAGGAACAGCGTGTCGTCGCCCTCCACGGGAGGAGGCCCGCCCGGCCGCGGCTCGGCGTGCGTCGCCTCCTCGCGGCGATGGCGGGCGGCCTCGCTGCGGCGGGCGTCGACGAGCCGCCGCGTCGCGACCGTCGCCAGCCACGCGCCCGGGTCGCGCGGCGGGTGCTCGGGCCACACCCGCAGCGCCTCGAGCAGCGCCTCCTGCAGCGCGTCCTCTGCGGCATCGAAGTCCTCGCCGCGCCGGACCAGGCCCGCGAGCACCCGCGGGACGAGCGCGCGCAGCGCGCCCTCGTCCAGCCGTCGCGTCGGCTCGTCGGTCACGCCGCGTCAGTCGTCTCAGGACGCTCCCACATGACCTCCCGGACGTCGATCCACTCGTACATCGGCTCGCCGCCCGGGCCGGGCTCCGAGGAGACGTAGGCCGCGAGCTCGACCGCACGCTCGTGCGAATCGACGTCGATCATCCACCAGCCGCCCACCAGGTCGCCGGTCTCGGGGTGCGGGCCGTCGGTGGTGACGGGGGCGGCGTCCGGGCCGCCGTAGCGCACCCAGGTCTGCGCCGGCGTGAGGGCCCGCGCGTCGACGTACTCGCCGTTCTCCTCGAGCAGCTCGCTGACGTGATGCTGGAACGCCATATGCGCCTCCACGTCCTCCGGGGCCCACTGGTCGATCGGGGGCACGGGACGGTGCGGCTCGGGGCCGCCGCGGTAGTGCTTGAGCAGCAGGTACTTCGGCATCGGGAGTCTCCTGGTGTCGTGGGCCCCGCCTGTCGAGGCCCTTCACCTGGTGAGCGGAGCCGGTCAGGGCTTCTCGACATGGAACCACTCATCCATCTCCCGGACCGCTACTCGCCGTTCTGCTTGCGCGCCTGGCGCGTCGCGCGCGCCATGCGCACGAGGTAGGCGGGAGAGGGCGGGATCCAGCCGAGCTGGAGCGCGGTGCCCATGTCGTCGCGGTTCGCCCAGTGCTCGACGACCTGGCCGTCGCGCACGCGCAGCCAGTGCGTCTGGGTCGAGGCGAACGAGCGGCCGGTCGGCGGGAAGGCCTGGTCGACGGTCCCGTCCGGCTTGTAGCCCACGAACGCGCGGGCGTGGACGCCGGTCATCGTGTTGTGGATGACGACGAGGTCCTCCTCGGCCACGACCGTGTGGACCTCGAAGTCGAGGTCGGCGAACGCGTCGCGCAGCCAGAGGGCCGTCGCGTAGAACGCGGCGGGGCCGCGGCCGCGGGTCGCCGGCGGCTCGTCCTTGGACTCGTGGTTGACGGCCTCGGGGTGGACGACCTCCACGAAGTCCTCGTACGTCCCGTCGCGCATGATCTCCATGGAGCGCAGCGCGATGTCCTTGATGTCCGTCCTCGTATCGATCATGGGGCGATCCTGCGCGCCCCCCGCGGCCGCGGCGTCGGGGTCGCACCCTGATCTTTCCGCCGGGCACGACCCGGACGCGTGCGGCATGCTCGTGCCCGTGACCGGCGTGGTCGTGGAGCGCGAGGCGGAGCTCGCGGCGCTGGGCGAGGCGATCGCCCGCGGCGGCGTGCTCGTGGTGGCGGGCCCGCCCGGCATCGGCAAGAGCACGCTGCTGCGCGCGGCGGCGGCCGGCGCCGCGCAGGACGAGACGCGCGTCCTCGTCGCCGCGGGCACGCCGCTCGAGCGCGGGTTCGCGTTCGGCACGGTCCGCGCGCTGCTCGAGGCGCCCGTCGCCGCGCTGCCCGCCGACGAACGCGCCGCGCTCCTCGCCGGGGCCGCCCGCCACGCGCTGCCGGTCCTCGAGCCCGGCGCCGCCGAGGCCGGGCCCGGCGACCTGCACCGGACGCTGCACGGCCTGCACTGGCTCGTCGCGGGCCTGGCCGCGAACGGGCCCCTGACGCTCGTCGTCGACGACGCCCAATGGGCCGACGAGGCGTCGCTGCGCTTCCTCGCCTACCTCGCGCCACGCCTGGAGGGCCTGCCGGTGACGGTGCTCCTCGGCGTGCGCAACGGGGGCGGGCCGACCGGTCTCGCGCCGCTCGACGCGCTGCTCGGCGCCGGCGCCCTGCGGCCCGAGGCGCTGTCGCCCGATGGGGTCGCCGAGGTGCTCGCGGACGTCCTGGGGGACGAGCCGGGGCCGGCGTTCGCCCGCGCGTGCGCCGCGCGGACGGGCGGCAGCCCGCTGCTCGTGCGCGAGCTGGCCGAGGAGCTGCTCGCCGCGGGCGTCACGCCCGACGACGCGCACGCCGGCGAGGTCGCCGCCGCCCTGCCGCCGGGGGTCGAGGAGCTCCTGCTCCACCGCCTCGCGGGCGTCCCGACCGACGCCCGCGTGCTCGCCGAGACGCTCGCCGTGCTCGGCGAGGACGACCCGCCCGGCGCGGCGCGGACGCTCGCCGGACTGGACGCAGGCGAGGGGGCCGCGGCGGCAGCCGCGCTCGGCGAGGCCCACCTGCTCGACCCCGCCGACGGGCGCCGCCTGCGCCACCCGCTCCTGCGCGACGCAGCCGTCCGTGCGCTGCCGCCCGCCCGCGCCGGGTTGCTGCACGGCCACGCCGCGCGCCTGCTGCACCGCATGGGCGCGGCGCCCGCGCGGGTCGTCGCGCACCTCCTCGCCTCCGACGCCGGCGACGGCGACTCGTGGGCGGTCGACCGGCTGCGCGACGCCGCGCGTGAGGCGCTGGCCCAGGGCGCCGCCGCCGAGGCCGCCGTGGCGCTGCGGCGCGCGCTGGCCGAGCCGCCGTCGGCGGGCGAGCGGCACGCCGTGCTGCGCGAGCTGGGGGAAGCCGAGCTCGCGGCGCTCGAGCCGGCCGCCGCCGCGCACCTCGCCCAGGCGCTGCGCGAGGCGCCGTCGATCGACCTCGCGGTGGCGCTCGCCACCGCGCACTACCACGCGGCCCGCCACGCCGAGGCGGCCGACGTGCTGCTCGCCGAGCTCGACCGCCTCGGTGAGGACGCCCGCGAGGAGCGGCTGTACCTCGAGGCGGTCCTCGGCGTCCTGGGGCGCTACGGGCTGGAGACCGCGCCGCGGCTCGCGGGCCGCCTCGAGGCCGCCGCCGAGGGGCTCACGGGGGCGACGCCCGCCGAGCGCCACGTCCTCGCCGTCCTCGCCGAGCAGCAGCCGGGGAGAGGAGGCCGAGGGTCTCGAGCGGGCGGCGCTCGCCGGCGAGGAGCTGATCGGGCACGGCCTCATGCCCGGCCCGTCGGAGGGCGTCGGGACCGTCGCGATGCACCTGCACGCCGGCCACCCGGAGCGCGCCGAGGCGCTCGCCGGGCGGCTGGAGGCGCTGGCGCTCGAGGCCGGCTCGCCGATCCGCCACGCGTTCGCGCTCGCCGCGCGGGTCGCGGTCGACCTCGACCTCGGGCGCCTCGCCGCGGCCGAGGAGGGCTCGCGGGCCGCACTCGCCGCGATGGAGGGGGTCGGGCTCGCGCCGGTCGCGACCACCGCGGGCTACCTCCTGCAGATCCTCGCCGAGCGGGGGGACCTCGCCACCGCGGAGCAGGTCGAGGAGACCTACGGGCTCGGCGGGCGGGTTCCGGAATCCATGCTCCTCAACCCGATGCTCTACGGACGCGGAGTGCTGCGCCTCGCGCAGGGTCGCGACGCGGAGGCAGCAGAGGACCTGCGCGAGCTGGGGCGCCGCCACGCGCGCTGGGACATGCACCGGCCGAGCCCGCCGTGGCGCAGCGGCGCGGCGCTCGCGCTGCTCGCACTCGGCGACGGGGCCGAGGCGCGCCGGCTCGCGGACGAGCAGGTCGCCCTCGCCCGCGCGTGGGGCACCCCGCGGTCGCTCGGCCCGGCGCTGCGGGTCGCGGCGCTCTGCGGGCCCGCGGAGGATCGCGCCGCGGGCCTGGCCGCCGCGGTCGCCTCGCTCGACGGGACGCCGTGGCGACTCGAGCTCGCCCGCGCCCGGTGCGACCTGGGCGCGGAGCTGCGCCGCGCGGGCAGCCGCCGCGAGGCGCGGGCGGAGCTCGAAGCGGCGATGGGCCTCGCCCACGCCTGCGGGGCGACGCCCCTGGCCGAGCGCGCCGCCGACGAGCTGCGCGCCAGCGGCGCCCGGCCGCGCCGGCGGGCGATCACCGGGCTGGACGCGCTGACGCCGAGCGAGGAGCGCGTCGCGTGGCTCGCGGCGACCGGTCGCACGAACCGCGACATCGCGCAGGAGCTGTTCATCACGCTCGCGACGGTCGAGACGCACCTGACGCGCGCGTACCGCAAGCTGGAGGTGCCGGGACGCGAGGAGCTCGCCGGCGCGCTCACGAGGAGGTAGCCCTCAGCCTCATCCGCTTCGGGTGATGCCTGCCGATCCGCCGTCGGCTCTACTCGATCCGGCCCATGTCCGCTCCGGTTCCACCGCCCACGCCCGAGCCGGACGATCCGGAGCGCGCGGCCACTGGGCGAAACCCGTGGCTCTGGGCCACGGCCGTCGTCGCGGTCCTCGCGATCGCCCTCGGCGTCTGGGCGCTGAACGAGCGCTCGAACGCCGATGATGCGAAGGCCGACCTCGAGGCGCAGCAGCAGACCGCCACGGCGCCGGCCCCGCCGCCGCCCACGACGCAGGAGACGCAGAGCCAGACCGTGACGCAGACCCAGACCGTCGCGTCCGACGAGAGCCGAACCGGTCTGCTGGCCGCCGCGACGGCTGCGCTCGCCGCGGCGCGCAAGCAGCTCAACGAGAGCGATGCGCAGGTCGAGGATCTCGAGGCGGAGGTCGACGACGCCAACGCCGAGGCGGACAAGGCGGAGCAGGAGGCCGAGCAGGCCGAGCAGGACGCAGCGAGCGCGCCGCCGGCCGAGCAGCCGAAGGCCGAGGCCGAGCAGGCGCAGGCCGAGGAGCGTCAGGCCGGCGCGAAGGCCAAGGCCGCGGCGTCGTGCGCCAAGGCCATGCTCGAGATCGTCGGGCAGATCCCGCAGGCCGAGAGCGCGGAGGCAGGGCTGCAGACCGCCTCGGAGGAGATCACGGCGCTCGTGCCGAAGTGCAAGGAGTCCGTCACGACGGCGGGGAGCTGACGCCCCGATGAGTCTCGGTCTCCCGATCCGTCCCTACTCCCACACGCACACTCGCGAAGGGAGAGCAGATGCCGACCCTCATGGTGGACTTCATCATCTCGCTGGACGGCTACGGCGGCGCGGAGGGATGGCCCGGTTTCTGGGGCATGGAGGTGCCTGAGTACCTCGACTGGATCGGGCAGGAGTCCGAGAACGAGCACACCACCCTCATGGGTGCGACGACGTACCGGCTGATGTCCGGGTTCGCGACCGAGATGCCCGACGAGGCGGGCATGGCCGAACTGAGCGCGATGCCCAAGGTGGTGTTCTCCTCCACCCTGGAGGAACCGCTCTCGTGGGCGAACACGGAGCTGGTCCGCGGCGACGCCGTCTCGGCCGTGCAGGACATGAAGCGGCGCGACTCGCGGCCCCTGCGCACGCTCGGGAGCGTCAGCCTCTGCAGGTCGCTGCTGCAGGCCGGCATCGTGGACCGCTTCCGCGTCGTCGTCTTCCCCGTCATGACCGGCGCCACCGGGAACGACCGCATCTTCGACGGGTATCCCGACGTCGCCCTCGAGCTGGTCGAGAGCCGCACGTTCGGCGGCCAGCTCCAGCTGCTCGAGTACGTGCCGACCGTGCTCGAGGGCCCGCCCGGCGCATGACGACCTTCGAGGTCAACGGCGTCGCGCTCGGGGTCGAGCACTTCGGCGACGCGGCGGCGCCGCTCGTCCTGCTCGCGGGCGGCACGACGATGCTCTCCTGGCCCGACGCGCTCTGCACGGCGCTCGCCGACGGCGGGCGCCACGTCGTGCGCTACGACCTGCGCGACAGCGGCGCATCGACCACGGCCGATCCCGAGGCGCCGGCGTACACCTGCGGGACCTCGCGGCCGACGCCGCGGCGCTCGCCCGCGGACTCGACGACCGGCCGGCGCACCTGGCGGGCATCGGCGTCGGCGGGATGGTCGCCCAGGTCGCCGCGCTCGACCACCCGGACGCCTTCTCCGCGCTCACCCTCGCCGGGACGCGGCCGGTCGCGCCGGGCCGGCCCGACAAGGACCTGCCCGACCACGACAAGGCGACGATGGGCCGGCTGTTCTCGCGCCCGATGCCCGACTGGTCCGACCGCGCCGCGGTGGCGGAGTTCGCCGCCACCTCGGCGGAGACCCTCGGCGACGACCCCGCCGCCGCACGCGCGACCGCCGAGCGCATCTGGGACCGCACGCCGGGCACGGACCCCGCGGTCCGGATGTCCAACCACATGGGCACCGTGTTCTCCAAGCTCGACTGCAAGCCGCGCTGGCGCGAGCGGCTGCCCGAGCTCACGATCCCGGCGCTCGTGGTGCACGGGCGCCGGGACATGTTCTTCCCCGTCGGCAACGGCGAGGCGCTCGCGCGCGAGATCCCGGGGGCGCGGCTGCTCGTGCTCGAACGGGGCGCGACCGCGATCCCCGACGCGGCCGCAGGAGAGGTCGCCGCCGCGATGCTCGAGCTCTAGGTGCTCACGGACCCGATCGCCTCGATGGTCTCGCCGTCCCTCGACCACCGCACGAGGCCCGCGCGCGCAAAGGCGTGCAGCCACCCTTCCATGGGCCAGCGCCCCCACCGCTGGTGGAAACGGCGGCTGTTGGAGACGATGTCGTCGAGGTGCTCCCTCGGAGGAGTGCTCACGGGGTGGTGCTGGTGGTAGGTCCATGCGCCTCCCACCCACACCAACCCGACACCGGCCTCGCGGGCACGGAAGCCGTAGTCGGTGTCCTCTGCTCCATAGCCCTCGTAGCGCTCGTCGAAGCCGCCGATCCGGGCGTGCGTCTCCGGCGTCACCGCGAACGACAGCGACCAGAACAGCTCCATCCGGGGTTCACGTACCAGGCGTCCGGCCGGAGCGACCGGCCGCGGCCCGCGTCGCGTCGCATCGCGCGCTCGCCGGCGCTCGGCGGGCGTGGCAGCGAGGCGCTGACGGGGGGTGGGGGCCAGCCGTCCGACGGGACCCGCGAGGAGGTCGCGGCCGCGTGTCTCGGCCGCGGCAGAGGAGAGCCGTCGGAGCAGGTCCGGGGCCGGGAGGCAGTCGACGTCCAGGCAGACGACGAGATCCGCTCGTTCCGCCGCGGCCGCGATCATCTCGTTGCGCGCCGCACCGAGCCGGATCGAAGCGTCCGATGGGAGCGGGCGGTGCAGGACGGTGGCGCCGGGTGGATCGGGCCGGCGCTCGTCCAGCGCGAGCACGACGTAGGCGGACGGCGCAGGGCGCAGTCGCGAGACGGCCAGCGCCTGTCGCTGGAGGTGCAGGGCGCGGCCCCGTGCCAGCGTCGGCGACTGCGACTCTCATGCGCTGCGCGCCACATCCCGGACGACCGCCGCAAGGCGCGACGCCCCGCGACCGTCGTGCAGCGCTCCCCACAGGCCCGTCGGTCGCGCTTCCGCATCGAGGAGCAGGCCGGGCCACTCCGATGCGCGGGGCGGTCGCGTGCACACGGTTGCGACGCCCAGCCGGCGGAGCGCCTCCGCCTGACGCGCCTGTTCCCGGAACGGCCTCGGCTGGGGAAGGCAGACGAACGGCCGACGCGCCGCCGCGACCTCGGCGACGATGTTCGACCCGGCCGTCCCGACGACGACCGAGCACGTGCGCAGCAGCGGCAGCACCGGCGCCGCCGGCCCGTGGTCGATGACGTTCGTCGTCTCCGGCGTCCGCAGCGCGCCGGCGACGTGCCACCGGCGGTGGGGAGCCGACCTCGCTGCCGCGAGCACGTCCTCCGGGCGCAGCTCGTGGCCGCCGGCACCGATGAGGACGAGCACATCGCCACCCGCTTCGGGTCGTCCGGGCGGCGGCTCGCCGTCGAACCGTGAGACGGCCCCGGTGAACGTGAGCAGCCGCTCCGGCGGGCCCTCGCCCGGCAGGTGCGTCGCCGCGGTCCACGGCGCGGCGATCGCCGACGCCTGGGCGTACGCGAGTGCGTGGGCGGCGTCGTGACGGATGCCCCGCTGCGCCACGAGGACGACCGGAACGCCGTGCAGGCGCGCGAGCAGGGCGATCTCGATCGAGACGTCGACGACCATCACGTCGGGCCGGTCGCGTTCGATCCACGCGGACACCGCCGCAGCCCGTGACCGCAGACCCGGGTGCCGGAGCGGCGCCCAGTGCAGCGAACCGCCTGCGGTCGCCTCCCGCGACTCGCCGTCGTCGTCGCGCGCGAGCCGGATCCAGGTGGCAGGGTCCGCCGGCTCGGCCAGCGTGCTGAGAGCCACGACGCCGTCCAGATGCCGACGCACCGCCGAAAGGCGCGTGCGGTGGCCGGAGCCGTGGTGATGGACGTACCAGCCGATCCTCATGCGGGCTCGAGCGCCGGGTCGCGCCCGGGCGCGAGGATCCGGCCGTACAGCCGCTCGTAGCCACCACCCATGGCGTCGATGCCCAGGCGACGCATCGCCCGGGCGCGGACGGCGTGACGCGGCAGGCGCGCCGCACGACGGATCGCCTCCGCCAAGGACCCGACGTCCCCGGGTCGTGCGAGCGCGCCGACGTCCGGGGTCACGATCTCGCGCAGGCCACCGCGCGCGAACGCCGCGACCGGGGTGCCCGTCACCATCGCCTCGGCCGCCGCAAGGCCGAACGGTTCCTCCCACGCGGGCGTCATGAGCGCGACGAGGCTGCCCCCGACGAGGTCCGCGAGCGCGCGGTGGCCGAGGTGGCCCGCGTAGTGGACGTCCTCGCCCAGACGAGGGGCGACCTCGGCCTCCCAGAACGCTGCGTCCACGATCGGGCCCGCCAGACGCAGCTGCAGACCTGCGAGCCGTGCGGCGTCGATGGCGAGATGAGGAGCCTTCTCCGGCACCATCCGCCCGCACCAGACCAGGTCGCTCCCACCCTCTCCGAGCGGCCAGGCGGCGTGATCGACGCCGTTCGGGACGATCTCCGTCACGTGCGCGATGTCGCTCCACAGCTCGGAGGTCGCAGATGAGACCGCGCTGAGCGCGGGCAGCTGCCGGGAGCTCCGCAGCGCCGACTCCAGCCAGGGCGTCGGCGGCGTGTGCAGCGTGAGCAGCGTCGGGACGGAGAGCAGCGGGGCCAGGAGCACCGGGACGTAGTGCAGGGTGTGGCTGTGGACGAGGTCGAAGCCCTCCGGATCCTCGGCGAGGCGGGTCATGACGCGTGAGTACGCGTGATGGGCCGCCATGAACGCCGGCGGCGGCATCGACACGTCGGCTCGGGAGGCCGGCGTGAGCTCGATGTCGAGATCGAGCTCGCGGACCTCCACGCCCGGGACGCTGCTCGTGGGCGGTGCGAACAGGACGACCTCGTGGTCACGACGGGCGAGCCACCGGGCGAGATACCAGGTGAGCGACTCGACCCCGCCCGCGAACGGCGGCCTGATCGGTGCCACGTGATGGCCTATGAGCGCAAGCCTCATCCGCCCGACTACGTGGACAGCATCGGCCGGGCTCACGGCCACGTCCGTTCTCCGACATCCGAACCGTGCGCGACGTCTCAGGTCTGCAGCGCAGTGACCAGCCGCTCGGCGCGCTTGTACGCCGCCTTGGGGATGTCGAACTCCCAGAGGACGTCGTCCGCGAACCCGATGCGCAGGTGCGAGAGCAGCCGGCCCTTCTCGAGCGCGACCGTCGTGACGGCGCTGCGCGGGGCGCTGGCGAGGACCTCGTCGGTGACCTTCATCTTCAGGGCTCCGCTCTTCGTCCTCAGCAGGGCGATCTCGGTCTCGGTGCACCTGAGGTAGCCGACGCGACCGAAGTCGGGGACGTCGGGAACGCCGTCGTATGCGCCACCGGTCCGCAGGCCGACCGCGACAGCGCCCGCGGCGCCGCCCACGACCTGTCCGGCGACCTTGGCCGTCATCTTCTTCGTCATCCCCTTGGGGTTGACGAGCGCACCGGCGATCTCTGCGGACATCGTGGGACTCCTTCGTTTCGGGGGACCCGATCCTCCACGCCCTGCCTGCGCCCGTCTGTCACCGCCGCGACACATCGAGTGTCATCCTCCGCACGCCGCGAGTCCCACGTCGAAGGGAGTCAGATGTCCGTCGCCGACAGCCCAGAGCCAGGCACCGCCCCTGCGCCGATCGCCACGCCGGGTGAGCTCCTGCCGTACTTCGTCCTCGGGGGACTCGTCCTGCTGATCCTCGTGTACTTCGTCGGCGCGGAGGAGGGTGCGTCGTCGCTCGTCTCGGGCAGCTCGGTCCACGAGCTCGTCCACGACCCGCGTCACCTCTTCGGCTTCCCCTGCCACTGATGATCCGCCGACTGCTCGTGCGCGGCCTGATCGTCGGCGCGCTCGCCGGTGTGCTCGCCTTCGTCGTCGCCTACCTGTTCGGCGAGCCCCAGCTCCAGCGCGCGATCGACTTCGAGGACGCCGCCGGGCCCGCGCTCGTGTCGCGCGGCGTCCAGCGATCGATCGGGCTGCTGACCGGGACCGTCGTCATGGGCGCCGCGCTCGGAGGGTTCTTCGCGCTCGTGTTCGCCTGGGCGTACGGTCGCGTCGGGACGTTCGGCGCGCGGTCCCTGGCCGCGCTGCTCGGCGCCGGCGCGTTCCTGACGATCACGCTCGTGCCGTTCACGAAGTACCCGGCGAACCCGCCGGGCGTCGGCGACCCGGACACGATCGACACGCGCACCGCGCTGTTCGTCGCGATGATCGTGATCAGCCTCCTGGCCGCCGTCGCCGCCTGGCGGATCCGCCGACAGCTGCTCGACCGCCTCGGCTCCTGGAACGCGAGCCTCCTGGCGATCGGGGCCTACATCGCCGTGATCGCGGTCGCGCAGCTCATCCTGCCCGTCGTCCACGAGACGCCGAACGGCTTCCCGGCCGACGTCCTGTACCGCTTCCGGCTCGCGTCGCTCGGCATCAACCTCACCCTGTGGACCACGATCGGCCTGGGATTCGGCGCGGCGGCCGAGCGGGTGCTCGCGCCGTCGCGCGCGGCGTCTCACGCGGCGGGCCCGGCGGCCGCACCGACGGCCTAGACTTGGCTGCGTGAGCTTCGTGCGCGGCGAGAGCTCGAGGCCCGATCCCTCCGAGCAGTCCGGACGCCAGGTCATCCAGTGGCAGCGGGCGGCCCGGTCGACCCGCCTCGCGGATGCGACCCTGGCGTGCGCGCAGTGCGACGCGCCGGTCGCGATGGGCCCCGGGCGGCTCACGCTGAGCGACGCGATGACCTGCCCGTTCTGCGGTCACCACGCTCCCGTCCGCGACTTCGTCTCGCTCGCGCTGCCGACCCGCGCGACGCGGGTCGTCATCCGGGTCGGCATCGTCGGCGAGCGCTGACTCAGCGCGCCTCGAGCAGGACGCCGTCGAGGAAGCCCGCCAGCTCCTCGTGCGCGTCCAGCGGCAGCACGTCCGCGACGTACCCGTCGGGACGCACGACGATGGCGCAGCCGCGACGGTCGACGCCGCGCAGGTCGAAGATGTCCGCCTCCCGCGGGTCGGGACAGAACGCCTTCTCGTAGTCGACGAGGCCGAAGACGCCCTTCCGCGGCAGGAGCGCCGGTGGCAGCGCGTCGACGTCCAGCTCGCGGTGGGCCTGCTGGAAGACGGCGCGCAGGTCGATGACGGCGTCCGGGTCGGCGCCCGCCGGCGTGAACCGGCCCACGACCGGCTCCAGGAGCTCGCACAGCGCGCGGACGCGCGTGCCCTCCGCGTCGGCGAAGACGTAGACGCGCCAGGCGCCGTCGGCCCGGGCGACGTGGCCGAGCTCGACGGGCTTGGCGTCGGCGAGTCGCAGGACGGGCGCGGAGTGGAAGCGCATCCCGACCGGGAACCCCTCCGCGAGGTGCTGGTGCGTCGCCTCGGCCGTGATCATCGAGGGGGCGTAGCGCGTCGCGACGCCCGCGGTGAAGCGGCCCTGCGCGACGAAGTACCGCTGGAACTCCTCCGGGTCGACGGCCTCCGCGCGACCGGTGAAGAGCCTGGAGAACTCGCGGTCGAAGTCGATGAGCTCCTGCGCGACGGCCTGGCGCTCCGTCGAGTAGGTGCGCAGCAGCTCCGGCCTCGCCCGTCCGCGCAGGACGGCACCCAGCTTCCACCCGAGGTTGTATGCGTCGGCCATCGACACGTTCATGCCCTGACCCGCCTTCGCGCTGTGCGTGTGGCAGGCGTCGCCGGCGATGAAGACCCTGGGGTCGGCCGCGTCGTCGAACGCGTCGCAGAGCCGCTGGCCGATCTCGTACACCGACCACCACCCCACGTCCTTCACCTCGAACTCGTAGGGGCTCAGGATCCGGTTGGCCACCGTCGCGAGCTTCTCCGGCGTGACGCTGCGGTCGTCGAGCATCTCGCGATCGTCGATCTCGTCGAGCTCGAGGTAGACGCGGACGAGGTAGCCGCCCTCCCGCGGGATGAACAGGAGGTTGCCCTTCGGCGAGGAGACGGCGCACTTCAGGCGGATGTCCGGGAAGTCGGTGACGGCGAGGACGTCCATCACGCCCCAGTGCTCGTCCGTCGCGTCGCCCTTCAGCTCACGGCCGATCGCGGACCGGATGGCGCTGCGCGAGCCGTCGCAGCCGACGACGTACCGCGCCCGGATGGTCGAGGTCTCCTCCGGGCTGCCCGTGTGCTGCAGCGTGACCGTCACCGGGCCGTCCTCGCCGATCTCGACGCCCGTCGCATGGAGGCCGTAGAACGGCGTCAGCCGGGCCGCCGAGCGCTCCATGTGGTCGCGGAGGTACGCGAGCATCCGCGCCTGGTTGACGATGACGTGCGGGAACTCCGACAGCCCGTCCTCGACGTCCTGGACGCGGCCGGTGCGGACGATCCGGTCGGGGTCGTCGGCGTCGGCCCGCCAGAAGCTCGTCTCGTTGACCCAGTAGGCCTCCCGCAGCAGACGGTCGGCGAGGCCGAACGCCTCGAACATCTCCACGGTCCTGCAGGCCACGCCGTCCGCCTGCCCGACCTCGAGCGGCCCGTCCCTGCGATCGACGATCACGGTCCTCAGCTCGGGGAAGTTCGCGAGCTGCGCAGCGAGGACCAGGCCGGCGGGACCACATCCGACGATGAGGACGTCGGCCTCCTCCGGGAGGCCCGGGGCCCGTTCGGCGACGGACGGGTGGGGATGCTCGACGAGCGGGTCGCCCGTCTCGTAGCCGTTGAGATGGAACTGCATGGTCCCGCGTTCCTTCCCACGGAGAGCCGAGGCGTAGCGTCCCCCACGTGAACCCGTCGTCGGAACTGCGCATCGGACTCGGGTGCATGCGCCTGCCGGCCGATGGGGACGCGACGATCGCCGCCGCGGTCGACGCCGGCGTGACCGTGTTCGACACCGCGCGCGCGTACGGCGACAACGAGCGGCTGGTCGCCCGCGCGCTGCGGAGCTGCGGCGCGGAGCGGAACGCACGCGTCGTGACCAAGGGAGGCATGACACGACCGGCGGGAGGCTGGGTGCCGGACGGGCGCGCGAAGGCGATCCTCGCCGACTGCGAGGCGAGCCTCGCTGCGCTGGACGGCCTGGACATCGATCTCTACCTCATCCACGCCCCGGATCCCCGGACGCCCTGGCGCACCTCGGTCCGCGCGCTCGCCCGGCTCGTCGACGAGGGGCTCGTGCGGCGGGTCGGCGTCTCGAACGTGAACCGGGACCAGCTCGACGAGGCGCTCGCGCTCGCCCCGATCTCCGCCGTGCAGGTCGCTCTGAGCGTGCTCGACGACCGCGCGCTGCGCGGCGGCGTCGTGGAGCGCTGCGCCGAGGCCGGCGTGGCGGTGATCGCGCACTCCCCGCTCGGCGGCCCGCGCGGCGTCCGGACGCTCGGTCGCCGACCGGCGCTGACCGATGTCGCGGCCGCGCACGACGTGTCGCCGCACCAGGTCGCGCTCGCGTGGCTCCTCGACCTGTCGCCCGCGGTGATCGCGATCCCCGGAGCGCGTCGCCCGGAGACCGCGCGGTCCGCGGCGGCCGCGGCGACGCTCCGCCTCGACGCCGAGGAGCGCGCCGCGCTCGCCCGTGCGTTCGGCGGGCTGCGCCCGGCCCCCGCCGAGCCGCCCACCGCGTCCGGCGATGCCGAGGTGGTCGTCGTCATGGGCATCCCGGGCGCCGGGAAGAGCCGCATCGCCGAGGACCTCGTCGACCGCGGCTACGTCCGCCTGAACCGCGACGAGCGCGGGGGCTCCCTCCGGGAGCTGGCGGACGCGCTCGAGGAAGGGCTCGCGTCGGGCGTCCGGCGGGTCGTGCTCGACAACACCTACCTGACGCGCGCGGCGCGAAGCCACGTGATCGACGCCGCGCGCCGGCACGGGCTCCCGGCGCGGTGCGTCTGGCTGGACACGCCGCTCGCCCAGGCCCAGGTCAACCTCGTCGAGCGGGTGCTCGACCGCGCCGGCTCGCTCCCGAGCCCCGACGAGCTGCGCGTCCTGGCGCGTCGCGGCGACGGCGTGCTCACGCCGACGTCGCAGATGCGCGCCCGGCGCGAGCTCGAGCCGCCCTCCGAGGACGAGGGATGGTCCGCGCTGGAGCAGGCGCCGTTCGCGCGGACACCGCGGTCTCCGGACGGCTCGGCAGGCGTGTTCGTCGCGGCCGCCGCCCTGGACGCGGCGGGCTGGAGGGACGAGGTGGACCCCAGCGCACCGCACCTGCTGTTCGACTGGCGGCCGGACGGCGATCCCGGCGCGCTCGCCCCGGCGGTCGCCGAGCTGGCGGCGGAGGTCTCCGGTCCGGTCGAGGGGGCGCTGTGCCCACACCCCGGCGGACCGCCGAGCTGCTGGTGCCGGCCGCCGCTCCCCGGGCTGCCCCTGGCGTTCGCACGGGCGCACGGGGTCGAGCCGTCGCGCTCGGTCCTCGTCGGCGTCAGCGCAGCCCACCGCACGCTGGCGACGACGCTCGGCGCCCGGTTCGTGAACGCCGCGGGTTGACGTCTGATCTACTCCGCCGGGATGCGGCTCGACGAGTACTCGGCCCACGACGCGGTGGGCCTGCGGGACCTGCTCCGCGCCGGCGACGTCAGCGAGGCGGAGCTGGTGGCGGCCGCGCGCGAGGCGATCGGTGCGGTCGACGGAACGCTGAACGCGCTGGCGATGCCGTTGTTCGACGCACCGCTGGACCACGCCGCCGACGGGCCGTTCGCCGGCGTCCCGTTCCTCATCAAGAACTCCGGCCCGGTCGCGGAGGGCGTCCCCTTCACGATGGGGAGCGACCTCTTCGAGGGCGCCGTCGCGCCCTGCGACCTGGAGATCATGCGCCGGTTCCGCGCCGCCGGGCTGGCGACGCTCGGCGTCACGAACGTGCCCGAGATGGTCATCAGCTTCGCGACCGAGTCGCGCCGCCACGGCATCACGCGCAACCCGTGGGATCCCGAGCGGGGCGCCGGAGGCTCCAGCGGCGGCTCGGCGGCGCTCGTCGCGGCCGGCTGCGTGCCCGTGGCGCACGGCAACGACGGCGCCGGCTCCATCCGCATCCCCGCGTCGTGCTGCGGGCTGGTCGGCCTGAAGCCGAGCCGCGGGCGCACGCCCGCAGGCCCACACGAGACCGAGCTGCTGTTCGGCATGGCGTACGAGTTCGCCCTCGCGCGGACCGTGCGCGACGTGGCGCACCTGCTCGACGCGGTGCAGGGCGCCGGCGTCGGCGACAAGGTCATGGCGATCCCGCCGGTCAGGCCGTACGCCGACGAGGTCGGTGCCCCGCCTCCCCGGCTGCGCGTCGCCCTCGCCACCACCGCCTTCTCCGGGGTCCCCGTCGATCCGGAGTGCGCGGGGGCCGCGCAGGCGGTCGCCACGCACCTGGCCGGCGCAGGTCACGAGGTGACCGATGCGAGCCCGGCCATCGACGCGGACCTCGTGCGGGAGGTCTACGACTCGATCACGCTCGTCGCGCTCGCCGGGGTCCCCGAGATCGCCCCCGTGACGCCGGGCCCGGACACCGCCGAGGGCACGACGCTGGCCGCCTTCGAGCGCGCGCACACGCTCACCGCCGTGGAGATCGGCCGCGGCTTCCGCGCGTTCCATGCGGTCGCGCGAGCCGCGGCGCTGTTCTTCGAGCACCACGACCTGCTCGTCACGCCGACCCTCGCCCATCCGCCGTGGGAGCACGGACGGCTCGAGTACGACCGCCCGGGCCGCTCCATGGGCAGCTGGATCGACGCGATCTTCGAGTACGGGCCGTTCACCGCGCCGTTCAACATCGGCGGGCAGCCCGCGATCAGCGTGCCGACCGGCCAGAGCGCGGACGGCCTGCCCATCGGCGTGCAGATCGTCGCCGCGCACGGCCGCGAGGACCTGCTGTTCCGGGTCGCCGCGCAGCTCGAGGAGGCGCTGCCGTGGGCCGGCCGGCGCCCCCGGGTGCACGCCGCCGCGTAGCCGTCAGGCAGGGAGCGTGAACGAGAAGGCGCTGCCGCCGCCCTCGACCGGCTCGACCCAGATGACGCCGTCGTGCGCCTCCACGACGCGGCGGCAGACCGCGAGGCCGATCCCGCTGCCGTCGGGCGCGCCGCTCACGCGCGAGAACATGTCGAAGATGCGCGTCGCCTGATCGGGATCGACGCCGATGCCGTTGTCGCGCACGGTGATGACCCACTCGTCGTCGCGGCGCCGCGCGGAGACGTCGATCGCCGGCGGCTGCTCGCCGCGGAACTTGACCGCGTTGCCGATGAGGTTCTGCAGGACGCGGCGCAGGTGGCGCGGATCGCCGTCGACGACGGGCAGCGAGTCGCTGTGCAGTCTCGCTCCCGCGTCCGCGAGCTGCGGGCGGAGGTCCTCGCCGACCTGATCCAGCAGCGCGCCGAGGTCGATCCGCTCGCGGCGCAGCTCGCCCACGCGCGAGTACGACAGCACGCCGTCGATGAGCTCGTGGGCCCGCTCCGTCGTCTCGCGCAGGAGCCGGAGCACCTCGGCCGAGGGCGGCTCCTCGGCGCGTCGCTCCAGCATGGAGACCAGGTGGGCGATGCCGATGACCGGCTCGCGCAGGTCGTGGGCCACGAGGTCGGCGAAGTTGCGCAGCTCGGCCTCGTTGCGGCGCTGCTCGGTGATGTCCGTGAGCACGATGAGCAGCCCGCCGCCGAGGCGCGCGACGCGCTGCATGTACGTGCCGAGCATGTAGCCGTCGCCGAACGGGGTGTCGTAGACGATCTCGCGGACCCACGACCGCCCGGTCTCGCAGACGCCGACCCACTCGGTGAACGCGCGGCTGCCGCGCATGCGCGGGAGGGCCTCCAGCAGCGTGTAGCGATCGCGGGTCGCCGCGGGCAGGCGGAAGCTGCGCAGCATCTTGGGGTTGCCGTAGCCCAGCGCGAAGTCGACGATCTCTCCCGACGCGCCGCGCAGCGGCCACACGATGCCGATCGCGTCCGGGAAGCCCTCGAGGAGCGCGCGGAAGCCGGCGGCACCCTGCGCCCCCAGCAGCGCCTCGAGCCTCGGATCGGCTCCCCACCGCTCCGGCTCGGCGTCGGAGCCCGGCTCGCTCACGTGGCCCAGCATAGATCGCACCGACGTCATCGCACGAGGGCCGATGTCGGGGCGGTGACGTCGCGCGCCCGCGCCACCAGGATCAGCAGCGCGAGCGCGCCGTTGACCAGGCAGTAGTAGACGGGATACAGCAGCAGCGAGGCGTCGAGCGCCCCGACGGCGCCGGCCGCGAGGCCGCCCCCGACGCTGGCCAGCGCGAACGTGACGAGCGTCTCGGACTCCGGCTCGCGGTAGGTCTTGGGCACCATCAGCGCCGCGGCGAGGACGTCCGCGACGATCACGCAGCCGGTCGCCACCAGCGGCTCCCCGGCGAGGAGCCACGCGACCACGCCCCCTCCGGCGATCGCGATGAGCAGTCGATCCGTGCGGCTCAGCCCGCCGACGCCCCAGCGGATGGACAGCACGAAGATGCCGCAGGTGAGCACGGCCTGGACCGCCGCCATGACCAGGCTCCACGACGCGCCGTCGGCGTACTGGGACAGGCACACGACCACCGCCAGCACGCCCCAGATGAGCCACGTCCCCCGGTGCGGCCGCGTCGCCCCGCGCAGCGTGTCGCGCACGTAGGGGATCGTGTCCGCCACCCCGATCGCGGCGGCCAGGAGACCGAGGATCGCCGCGTGGTCGGTCATCGCTCCAGCAGCGTCACGGTCGACGTGCCGCCGAAGTGCGCGCGGACGACCTCGGCGACGACCTCGCCGTCGAACGCGCGGCACGAGAAGACGTCGACGAAGCAGCGACCGCCCATCTCGTCGGCGTGGACGGTGATCGAGCTCGTCTCGATGAACTGCAGCGCCGACCAGCCCTCGAGCGCGCCGACGCCGAAGCGCTCGATCAGCAGCGGCCCGTGGGCGCGCATGCCGATGGCCTCGATGATCGCCGGCACGCACCGGCGGATGGTGTCCGGATCGGCGAGCCGCGCGCGGTCGCCGTCGTGGAGGTCGACCGCGGCGAGCATCCCCCAGGGCTCGGTGGCGGGCTGCTCGGGGTCGGGAGCCTTCGTCGTCGTCTGCATGCGGGCAGGCTCTCCTCAGCCGCTTGCAGAGCGCTTGCATTTCGCTTACAGCGAGCCGGCGCGTATCTGGTACGTTCGGCTCCGGTTTCGAGGAGGAGCTGCCATGCAGGTGCAAGCCGGTCTCGGGACCCCTGAGGCGTCACGTTCGGGTCGGGTGCACGTTCTCGGCGCCGGTCCGGTCGGTCTCCTGCTGACGGCGCTGCTCCAGCCGATGGATGGGCTGTCGGTGCATCTGTACGAGAAGCGCCGCGCGTACACGCGCACCCGGATGGTCCGGCTCGCCGAGTACCTCGTCGCCGACTCGACCGAGGGCTACCGCGCCGACAACTTCGACGGCGACAACATCGAGGCCGTGTTCGATCCGGCGGAGCTCTTGGACGGGCTCGCGTTCAAGGCGACCATCCCCTCCGACCTCATGGCACTCCTCACCGAGTGGGTGCAGGGGTTCTGCCCGCTCAACGAGATCGAGCAGTCCATCAGCGACCTGATCGACGCGCGCACCTCGCATCCGGTCGAGCGGACCGCCGGCGTGCTGACCGCCGAGGACGCGCTGGCGATGGTCGAGCCCGGCGACATCGTGATCGACTGCACGGGCAGCAGATCCCTGCTGCGCGATCACCTGACGCTCGGCTCGGGCGACGTCGACCGGAGCGCGAACACGCTCAGCTTCGTGTTCGAGCACGCGCTCGTCGTCACGTTCCTCTACGGCCAGACGTACGTCTGCAACGAGTACTGCAAGTACTACAAGAACGTCGAGAACCCGCGCTACAAGTTCATCCCGATGGTCCATCGCGTGTGCCACGACGGGGCCGTCAGCCACGTCACGGGCATCGTCAGCATCAGCGCCGAGGAGTACGAGGCGATGCCGAAGCAGTTCGACGGGGAGTGGCTTCGCGAGAACTTCCCGGGCGTCGCCCAGTCGATGTACCGGTTCATCGACAAGGTCAAGGAGGAGACGAACGGCGAGCTCATCGGCGACCTCGAGGTCATCCGGATCCCGCTCAACCTCTACCGCGCGCGCAACGTGACCAGCCGTCAGTGGGCCACCGCGGGCCCGAGCGACCATCCGCTCGCGACGACGCCGGTGTTCCTGACCGGCGACTCGGCCATCGGATCTCCGTACTTCCAGTCGATCTCGCTGGGCTTCGAGTGCGCGATGTACCTGGCGTCGCTCGTCGCGCAGCCCGACCTGGCGCCGGGCGACATGCTCGATCGCTACGAGCAGTACATCTACAAGCAGTGGCTCCGCGTGTACATGCAGAGCAAGATGATCAAGAACAACAAGGACCTGTTCCAGTCCCTCGACGACCCGGTCGCACTGCTGGACAAGCTGCACATCTACTAGAGGGGCTGCGAGTGACGCTCAGAGTCGGCCAACCGGTTTCCGATCACCACCTGCAGGCGTACCTCCGCGGGGAGCCCACGCCGATCGTGTTCGATCTCGCCAGTCACCGCGGCAGCTGGGTCGTCCTGTTCTTCTATCCCGGCGACTTCACGTTCATCTGCCCGACCGAGCTGGCGGCCTTCGCGAAGCGCCACACCGAGTTCCTCCGCGAGGAGGCCGTGCTGCTCGCGGCGAGCACGAACAGCTGCTTCAGCCACAAGGCCTGGTTCGAGACCGACCCGCGGCTCGCCGACGTCCGCTACCCGGTGATCGCCGACAGCCTCCGCGAGCTGAGCCGCTCCTTCGGCGTGCTGCTCGACGACGGGGCGGCGCACCGCGGCACCTTCATCATCGATCCCAACGGCGTGCTGGTGCACATGAGCGTCACCGAGCACGACGTCGGCCGCAGCGTCGACGAGGTCCTGCGGGTGCTGCGTGCCTTCCGGACCGGTGCGCTGTGCCCGGCCGACTGGGGCCCGGGCGACGCGACGCTCACGAGCGAGGACGACTGGCTCGGGAAGGTGTTCCCCGACCTCATCGGGACGGAGCTCGCGTCCCTCGGGGACCGGGGCGAGCGGGTGACGTTCGCGGCCGGCGACACGATCATCGCCGAGGGCGAGATCGCCGACCGCTTCTACGTCATCGCCGGCGGCGAGGTGTCGATCAGCCGCCGGGGCCCCGAGGGCAAGGAGGTCAAGCTCGCGACCCTCGGGAAGGGGCAGTTCTTCGGCGAGGTCGGGATCCTCGCGGAGACGCGCGGGACGGCGACGGTCCGCGCCGTCGACGACGTCGAGCTGTTCGGCCTGAGCTGGCAGATCTTCCAGGAGACGCTCGAGCGATCCGACCGTGCCGACCGCGACTTCGCCGCGATCGCCAAGGATCGGATCGCCGTCACGTCCTGACGCTCAGCCCTGTGCCGTCTTCTCCTGCTCGCGGATCTCCGCGAGCGGGTTGTCCGGCAGCGCGGCGATCTCGAAGCAGTTCTCCTTCTTCACGAACTTCCCGTCCTTCGGGACGATCGTGTAGTCGGTGTTGTTCGGGACGTGCTGATCGCTCTCGCCGAAGTACCACGGCTTGCAGAGGATGTCCGTCTTGAACGGCTTGATGTCGCGGAACGCCTCGTTGACCGTCTTCTGCGTGAACTCGGTCGCCTCGGAGTCCATGAGGGCCTGGGTCGCGAGCCGCGCGTCCAGGAAGCCCATCTGGCCGAAGCTCCCCAACGGGACGTCAGGCGCGTACTTCTTGTTGACCTGCCGGTAGAGCTGCATGTCCGGCCCGTCCGTGTCGACGAGGTTCAGCTCGGCGTTGATGAACAGCTTGTCGTTCCACGCCGGGCCGACCGCCTCCGCCAGCGAGGCGTCGTTGCACGGCGTCGCGCATCCCCACTTCACCCTGTCGATCAGCCCCTGCTGCTCGGCCCCCTGCAGGACCTTCAGCGCCTCGGGTGCGACCGCGGTGATGACCACGCCGCCGCCATCCCCCGCCGCCTCGACGAGCTTGAGCGCGAGCGCCGCCCCGTCGGTGACCGGGACGGGCTCCAGGAAGCTCTTGCCCGGGATGCCCTCCTGCTTGGCCAGCTCCAGGACGCCCTCGTTGTTCCAGTCCGCGCCGGGCAGCTTGCCCGAGACCGCGACGAGCGACTTCGCCCCCTGGCGGACCAGCGCCTGCGCCGCGCCGAGCGCGGAGTAGTGCGGGCCCATGTTCACGGCGGCGACGTTCGGCGTCGTGAAGCACTCGCGCGGGACGCCGGCGAGGATCACGTAGATGTCGCGCTCCTCGTAGAACTTCTGGTTCACGGCGCAGTCGAGCAGGCTCGTGTTGCCGACGAACCCGAGCACCTTGTCGTTCTCCCACAGCTTCGTCACCAGCGAGGCGACCTGCTGCGGGTTGGTCTGCTCCGTCTTGGCGATGTACTCGATCGGGCGGCCGTCGATGCCGCCGTTGTCGTTGACGCAGTCGAAGTAGGCCTTCGCCATCGCCGTGATCTGCGTGAAGTCCACGCCCGGCTGCTTGGTGGCGAGCCCGGCCAGCTTGATGGGCTCCCCAGTGGCCTTCTCCCCGTTGCCGAGACCGCACTTCGATGCGTCGACGCTGGCCGTCTCCTCGGCCGTGGTCGCGCCGTCGCCGCCTCCTGCGGCGTCGTCGTCCGAGTCACCGCACGCGGCCGCTCCCACGCTCAGCGCAGCGAACATCGCCACGAGCGCAGCACGGCTCACGAACCGCCTGTGAGCGAGAACCCTCACGATCCCTCTCCTCCCGTTTGGCGCCAGGCGCCCTCCCGGGAGCGACCGTAACCTTGTAACAAGTCGCACGTCAAGCGCGCGTGACAGCATCTGGCCGCATGACCGGTGTCGGCGACCCGCCGTTCGATCGAGCGAGGCTCGATGCGCTGCTCGACGAGGCGTCGATCGACGTCGTCCTGGCGACCTCGCGCCACAACGTCCGCTACCTGCTCGGCTCCTACAGCCAGTTCCATCGCAACTTCGACGCGATCGGCGCCGACCGCTACCTGCCCGCGGTCGGCCTCCGGCGCGGCGAGCCCGGGGACGCGTTCGCCGTCGGCGCTCCCGTGGACAGCTGGCAGCACGAGGTCTCGCGGCCCTGGATCCCGACGCTGCTGGACACCGCGCAGTCCGCGGAGGAGACGGCGCGCGTCGTCGCCGAGCAGCTCCGCGCGCGGGGCCTGTCGCACGCGACGGTCGCCATCGAGGGCTCCTTCGCGCCGCACCGCTTCGTCGCGGAGCTGCAGGGAGCGCTGCCCGGCCTGCGGCTCGTCGAGGCCGGCGGGGCCCTGGAGATGCTGCGCGCGGTCAAGCGGCCCGACGAGCTCGCCGTGCTGCGCGAGGCGGCGGAGGCGATCGTCGCGGCGATGGCGGCCACCGTCGCCGGCGCGGGCCCGGGCACCACGAAGCACGAGCTCGCGGAGCGGCTGCGCGAGCAGGAGGAGCTGCGCGGGGTGGCGTTCGACTACTGCCTGACGGCGATGGGGACGAGCATGAACCGCGCGCCGTCCGACCAGGCGTGGCGTCCGGGCGAGGTGCTGTCGCTGGACTCCGGCGGCGAGCGCGACGGCTACATCGGCGACCTGTGCCGCATGGCCGTCCTCGGCCCGCCGAGCGCCGAGGCGGACGCCGCGCTCGCGGAGGTCCGCGCGATCCAGGACGCCGCCCGCGTCGCGATCGGCGCGGGCCGGCTGGGGCGCGAGGTCGGCGAGGCGGCCGACGAGCGCCGCCGGGCCTCCCCGCACGCGGACGTCATCGACGTCGTCGCCCACGGGATGGGGCTCGTCACCCACGAGCCCCCGCGACTGGACGCCGACGCGCCCCCGCGACGCGCGGCGACGCACCACGACCGCCCGCTCGAGGCGGGGATGGTCCTCTCGATCGAGACGACCGCGCGCGTCGAGGGCGTGGGGTTCGTGAAGCTCGAGGACACCGTGGTCGTGACCGACGACGGCTGGGAGGCCTTCGGCGACGACCACCGCGACTGGATGGTCGCGGGCGCCTGACGGTGCCGTCAGCCCTCCTCGCCGGCCAGCTCGACGCGAGCCCGCTCGAGCGCCGCGGACGCAGGCTCGCCCCGCTCCGCGACCGTCACGGCGACCCGGATGGACGGACCCGCGATGAACTCGCTCTCGACCAGCACGAGCGGGTCGCTCGCAGTGGGCGCGCCGCGGGGTGCCGCGAGGATCGCGATCCGCCGCCCGCTCGCCCGATACGCCCGGCCGCCGCAACGGGCCGCGGCTCGCTGGGCGTTGCGCCCGGCGAGCTGGATCAGGTGGTCTCCGGCATCGTGGCCGTGCTCCTCGTTGACTCGCGGGAGATCCTCGAGCTGGATCAGCAGCAGGGCGACCGATTCGTCGTCGGACATCCGCGAGCCCATGTCCTGCTCCAGGGCCTTTCTGTTGCCGAGCAGGGTCAGCCCGTCGGTCGAGGCCACGGTCAGCGGTCCGGCGAAGGTGTCGAGCCGGTCGAAGACGTCGTGCGGCAGCGCGTCGGCGACCGTCTCGTTCATCCGCGCGGAGAGGCTCGCCTCCTGCCGGCGGACCCGCTCGACGAACAGCTGCACCACCTCCGGGTCGAACTGGGCGCCGGCTCCGGCGACGAGCTCGGCGCAGGCATCCTCCGGCGACATCGTCTCGCGGTACGGGCGCTCGGAGGTCATGGCGTCGTAGGCCTCGAGGACGGCGAGCGCCCTCGCGGTCCGGGGGACGCTCTGCCCGGGAAGCCCGTTCGGGTAGCCGCGTCCATCGAAGCGCTCGTGGTGGTAGAGGACGGTGGCGGCGACGTCACGGAGCGCCGGCATCTGACCGACCACGTTGAACCCGACCCTGGGATGCAGCTCCATCGCCGCCCGCTCATCGGGCCGGAGAGGACGCGGCTCCGCGGACAGCCCCTGCGGAAGCGCGAGGTAGCCGGCGTCACGCAGCAGCGTGGCGCACACGAGGACGTCCTGCTGCTCCTCGTCGAGACCCAGGTCGCGCGCGAGCGTCGCGGCGTGGAGCGTGAGGGCGACGGAACGCCGCTGCCGGTCCGGATCGCGCGCCGTCAGCGCCTCCAGGAGCGCGCGGATCGCCGCGTGGTGCGCCTCGCGGATCTCGGTGCGCAGCCGGCCATGATGCAGCACCGCGCCGGCCTGATCGCCGAGCGCGAGCAGCACGTCGTCATCGACGTCCTCGAACCCGCCCGGACGGTTCGCGCACACGATCACGCCGCTGAAGCGATCGTGCAGGTAGACCGGGACGGCGACGAGCGACGTGATCTCCCTGTCGGCGGGTGTGAGCTCGCCGACGTCGTCGGCCGGCGCGTCCTCCCGCACGATCTCATCGAGCGCGAGCACCTGCCGTGCGAAGCGCTGCGCGACGACGCTCGTCGACGGATCGTGCTCGAAGCCCTCCGCAGTCATCACGTCGAGTGCGCCGTCCCCGTCGCCGTCCTCGCGCGACAGGAGCATGCCCCTGTCCGCCCCGACGAGCTCGATCGCCGTCTGGAGGATCAGCAGCGCCACGTCCCGGCGACCGGCCCGACGACGAGGTGACGCGTACAGCTGCTGCAGCTGCGTCCGCAGCTCCCGACTCCACTCGCGCTCTGCCCGTCGGGAACGCTCCACGTGGCGCAGGACGTCACGCTGCAGGCGGACCGCCTCCTCCGCCCGTTGCAGCTCCCGGCGCAGACGCTCTCGCTCGGCAGCCTGCCGCTCGATCTCGCCCTGAGCTCGAGCACGCTCGAGCCGGATCTCCCGTGCGCCGGCTCGGCGTACGAGACCGACCGCGGCGGCCGCCACGAGCGCAACGGTCGCCTTTCCTCCTGCTCCGTGCCAGGGGCCTCGGGTCATGAAACTCGCCGCGGCGTGCGTACCCGCCATCGCACACGTGCAGCCCCGAAGCGTCACGAAGTGAGACAGCGGCGCGCGATCCCAGGAGACGTCCGGGACGTAGGACATCGATGCTGACGTACGAGAGCCACAGCCGCGCCCCGGCCGACCAGGTGTGGCCGCTCCTGGCCGAGCCCGACCGCTGGTCGGACTGGGCGCCGCACCTGCGCGGGGCGTGGGGGCTCGGGTCCCGCGAGGTCCGGCCGGGTGCGCGCGGCGCCGTCCGGCTGCTCGGCGTCGTCCCGGTGCCGGCGCACATCACGGCGAAGGAGCCGGGGCGTTCGTGGGACTGGCGCGTCGGGCCCGTGTGGTTCCGCCATCGGGTGACGCCGGCGCCCGACGGCTCGGTCGTCGGGATCGACATCGCGGCGCCTGAGCCGCTCGAGTCGGCGCTGCGGGTGAGCTACGGGCCGCTCGTGATGGTCCTCGTCCGCAACCTCGCGCGCGTGGCCGACCGCAGCTGACGACGGCCTACCGCCGCCGCGCCGACGCCTCCAGCGCCGGGTTCTGCCAGCCGCCGTCGGCCGGGTTGATGTTCACCCCCGGCGGGACGATCTCGTCGATCCGGTCCAGCAGCGCGTCCTCGATGACGAGGTCCGCGGCGGGCAGCTGACCCTCGAGCTGCTCCATGGTCCGCGGGCCGATGATCGGCGAGGTGATCGCCGGGTGCCGCGCGACCCACGCGATCGCCAGCTGCACGAGGGGGATGCCCGCCTCCTCGGCGAGCTGCGCGAGCTGGTCGGCCGCCTCGAGCTTGGCCTGGTTCGCCGGCAGCGTCAGGTCGTAGCGGTCGGCCAGCCGCCGGCGCGCGGCCGACGTCGGCTCGGCGATGTCGGCGCCCTTGCGGTAGCGCCCCGTCAGCCAGCCCCCGGACAGCGGGCTCCACGGGATGACGGCCATCCCGTAGCGCTGCGCGGTCGGCAGCACGTCGGCCTCGATCCCGCGCACGAGCATCGAGTACGGCGGCTGCTCGCTCACGTAGCGCTGCAGGCCGCGCTGACGCGACACCCACTGCGCCTCGACGATCGTCGACGCCGGGAACGTCGACGAGCCGACGTAGCGGACCTTGCCCTGGCGGACGAGGTCGTCGAGCGCGCCGAGCGTCTCCTCGAGGTCGGTCCCGGTGTCGTAGCGGTGCACCTGGTAGAGGTCGATCCAGTCGGTGCCCAGCCGCCGCAGCGAGCTCTCGACCTCCTGCATGATCCAGCGCCGGGACACGCCGCCCTGGTTCGGCGCCTCGCCCATCGGGACGAAGAACTTCGTCGCGAGCACGACGTCGTCGCGCTTGCCGCCGGCCAGGGCCTTGGCGACGATCTCCTCCGACTCGCCCTGCGAGTAGATGTCGGCGGTGTCGATGAAGTTGATCCCGGCGTCCATCGCCGCGTGGATGATCCGGATCGAGTCGTCGTGGTCCGGGTTGCCCCACTGGCCGAACATCATCGCGCCGAGGCACAGCTTGCTGACCTGGACGCCCGTGCGTCCGAGAGGCCGGAGCTCCATGCTCAGGCGCCCGTCGGCGGCGCGGCCGCGTACTCGTCGTCGGTGACCTTGTCGCCCCAGACGGCGAGGTCGTGGTCGGCGTCGACCTCGTTGATCGCGAGGTGGACCATGAAGCGGTTCGGCGCGGCCCCGTGCCAGTGGTCCTCGTCGGGCTCGAAGAAGACCCGGTCGCCGGGCCGGATGACCTCGATCGGCCCGCCACGGCGCTGGCAGAGCCCGACGCCCTCGGTGACGAAGACCGTCTGGCCGAGCGCGTGCGTGTGCCACGCGGTCCGCGCGCCGGGCGTGAAGTGGACGAGGTTCACCTGCGCCCGGCCGGGAGCGGGCGCGGAGGCGACCGCGTCGAGGTAGACGTCGCCCGTGAACCAGTCGGCGGGGGCCTTGACGGTGTCGAGGCTGCTCCGGGTGATGTCCATGCCGCTAGCGCCCGTCGCGCATGCCGGCCGGCCAGATCCCGTGGCGGCCGGGCGACAGGATCCCGTTGGGGTCGACGGCGTCCTTGATCCGCTCGCAGAAGCGCCGGTACGCGTGGTCGTTGAACCCGTACTGGTCCGCCGTGAGGTCCATGAAGTCGAGGTGCGCGCGGTACTCGCCGTAGCCGCGCTTGCCCGCCTCCACCGCCAGCCGCTTGGCGACGTCGTAGGCGCGCCGGGTCTGCTCGGCGTCCTTCGTGTCGAAGAGGAGCATCGCCACCATGACGAGGCTGCGGTTGTTGATGACGAGGCTGCCCGCGATGAAGTCCAGGCGCGCCTCCTCCTCGACGAGGCCGCGCAGCAGCTCGTAGACCTCGACGAAGCTGTCGCCGGTGAGCGGGATGACCGGCGAGAAGCCGATGTGGCCGCCCTCCTCACCGCCGTACCACCCGGTCATCGTGTTGACCTCGAGGTTCGGGATGCCCGCGAGCACCTTCTCGTGCGGCGCGATGTCCTCCGCGGCGATCTGCTCGCCCGTGTACCGGTTCTCGAGGATCTCGGCGCCCGGGATCGTCTCGAACGCGCGCCGGATCTTCGCGAGGCGCACGTCGACCATGTCCTCGTCGCCCCAGAGGCCGAAGCGCATCGTCCAGCGGCCGAGGCCGAGCTCGCGGCCGATGCGCTCGTGGATCTCGTCGGGCAGCGGGTCCTCGCCGTCGTACCACTGCGAGCGCGGGGTCATCTGCGACGCGATGCCCACCCCGCTGCCGATCGTCGGCACGCCCTGCAGGACGTCCTTGAGCTGGAGGTCGCGCACGATGTCGACCGCGGGCCCGATGTCCTCGGGGCCCCACAGCCGCAGCATGAGCGCCGAGTACACCTCGGGCCGGGGCATGAGGTGGACGCCCATGCGGGTGACGATCCCGTAGTTGGACTGGATGAAGAGCGGGTCGAGCACCGGGCCGAGCCCGCGCTTGTACAGGTGCCAGGACGGGTTGCCCTCCTGGGCGCCGACGCCGGTGCGCAGGAGCGTGCCGTCGGCGAGGACGACCTCCATGCCGCAGGGCGCCGCGAAGTCCTTGCCGTACGGGAGGTAGGAGACCCCGTTGTCGAGCGAGTTGCCGATGACGCTCCCCCACCCGAGATCGGGGATGGAGAGCATGAGCGCGTGACCGCCCGCCTTCAGCGCGTCGTAGAGGTCGAACCAGCGCACGCCGGGCTCGACGACGGCGTAGCCGAGCTCCTCGTTGATCTCGAGGACGCGGTTCATGTTGCGCAGGCTGATCGTCACCGAGCCGCCGACGCGCGGCGCGGGCCCGCCGTAGCCGTTGTTGCGCCCGGTCGAGTGCGTCCACACCGGGACCGCGTGGCGGTTGGCGATCCGCACGATCTCCTGGACCTGCTCGGTCGTCTCCGGCATCACGACGACCGAGGGCGCGTACGTGTCGTCGTCCGCGGGCCAGAACGGATCGCGGAACTCGCGGACGGCGGCGTCCTCCGTGATCACGGCATCGTCGCCCAGCGCGGCGCGGAACTCCTCCAGCGCGGCGTCGAGCGACCCCTCGGACAGGCCTGACGGCAGCGTTGCGCTCATGCTTCTCTCTCCTCGTGACTGGTTCGCCGGCGCCAGCGTGTCATGCGCGGCCGGGTGAGGCATCGGTGATCTCCACAGCGGATCGGCGTATGGTCGGATCATGGCGACCGTTGCCGAGACCGCCGGGGTGCTGCTCCATCAGGACGGCCCCGCCGCGCGCATCACGCTGAACCGGGCCGAGAAGCGCAACGCGCTGAGCATCGGCCTGATGGAGGAGCTCATCGCCACGCTGCGCAGCGCGAGCGACTCGCCCGACGTGCGGGCCGTCGTCATCGACGCCGCGGGGCCCGCGTTCTCCGCGGGTCACGACCTGTCCGAGATCGTCGGGGCGGATCTGCCGTTCCTGACACGGCTGTTCGACGTCTGCTGCGAGCTCATGAACACGATCCACGCGATCCCGCAGCCGGTGATCGCGCAGGTCGAGGGCATCGCGACCGCCGCGGGCTGCCAGGTCGTCGCCGCGTGCGACCTCGCCGTCGCGTCCGAGGACGCGCGCTTCGGCACGCCGGGTGTCCGCATCGGGCTCTTCTGCTCCACGCCGATGGTGCCGCTCTCGCGCGCGATCGGGCGCAAGCGCGCGATGGACATGCTGCTGACAGGACGCGTGATCGACGCGGCCACGGCCTTCGAGTGGGGTCTCGTCAACCGCGTCGCGGCGCCGGGCGCGGTGCAGGCGGAGGTCGACGAGATCGTCGCCGCCATCGCGAGCACCAGCCCACTCACCGTGGGCATCGGCAAGGAGGCGTTCTACGCCCAGGTCGAGCTCGACGAGCGGCGCGCCTACGACCTCACGAAGGCCGTGATGGCGATGAACGCCCGCGCCGACGACGCCCAGGAAGGCATGAGCGCCTTCCTGGAGAAGCGCACGCCGACCTGGACGGGGCGCTAGCCCCAGGTCTTCGCGAACGCCGCGGAGGCGCCCTGGTTCATCGTGTCGCCGTGCCCGAACACGGCGACCTCGAAGTCCATGCCGGCGAGCCGGCGCAGCGACTCCCGGTTGAGCTCGTGGTCCTCCGCCACCGGCGCCGGCATGAGCGCGCCCTGGTTCGCGGCGGCGTCGCCGACGACCATCACGCCGCCCGCGTGATCCCAGAGGATCGCGATGTGCCCCGCGCTGTGACCCGGGGTGTGCACGACGGTGAGGTCGTCGAAGCCGGGGACCGTGTCGCCGTCGGCGAGCCGGATCGACACCTCGATCGGATCCGCGGTGGGCAGGTCGCCCTTGACCATCTCGCGCAGCTCGTCGGTGGCGTGCGGCGCGGCGGTCATCCGCCGGGCCAGCCGGCCCTCGGCGAGCATGTCGGCGTCGTCCCCGTGCGCGGCGATCGGGATCCCGGGCAGCGCGCTCAGCCCGAGGACGTGGTCGCCGTGCCCGTGCGTGAGGATCACGAGATCCGGCATGCCGCCGGTCCGCTCGAGCTCCGCGAGCAGGGCGTCCGTGGTGTACGGCAGCCCGGTGTCGACGAGGACCCTTCCGTCCTTCGTCTCCAGCAGGCAGGCGTTGACGAAGTCGAGTGCGATGGTCTGCACGCCGGGCGTCGTTGCGGTCTCCATGGCGCGGATGCTCCCATGCCCGGCCCTCTACCGTGGGGAGATCGTCCGCCGACGCGTCAGAACCCCCTGGCTGCTGCTCATCGTCGCCCCGGTCCTGCTGGTCGCCGCCGCGGTCTGGGTCGTCCTGGGCGCGTCGGGCGTGACGCTGTCGGGCGACGAGGCCGCGCTCGCGAGCATCCACCTGCAGACCTTCGCCGGGAGCCTCGAGTCGGCGCGCGCGACGACGCCGGCGGGCAGGCCCGTCCCGCTCGCCGTGCACGACGGCCGCCTCACCCCGAAGGTGCGCGTGACGCCCGGCGAGCGCATCGACGTCGAGGTCGTCGTCCGGCGCCCCGGCGCCCTGTCCTGGGCGCTGGGTGACACGCGCCGTGAGCACCTGACCATCGCGACGCCGGTCGTCCGTCCGACGACGCGCTGGGTGACCGTGCCCCACGGCTCGGCGGTCACCGTCGCGTTCGACGGGACGGTCGCCGGCGAGGCCACGGGCACCGCGCGGCGCACGCTGCGCCCCGCGCGGACCGAGGTCTCGCTCGGGCGCCGGGCGGCGGCCGGCTCGACGGCGATCGCCGTCGCCGCCCGCACCTGGGAGCGCCTGCAGCCGGCGACGCACATCTCCTGGTTCCCGCGGACCGAGAGGCCCGCGGCCGTCAGCGCACCGGCTGCCGGCGGCCGCATCTCGCCGCTGGGCTCCGTGCAGCTGACGTTCGCGCAGACCGTCCACGACGCGATCGGCGACGCGGAGCCGACGCTGACGCCGAAGACGCCCGGCCGGTTCACGCGTCCCGATGCCCACACGCTCCTGTTCACCCCGTCCGGCGACGGGTTCGGCGTCGGCACGGGCACCGTGCACATGACGCTCCCCAAGACGGTCGCCCTCGTCGCCGCGACGGGGACGACCACGACGAAGCGGATCGGCTGGACCGTGCCGCCGCCGTCGACGCTGCGCCTCGAGCAGCTCCTGGCCCAGGGCGGCTACCTGCCGCTGGACTGGCAGCCGTCCGGTGACGACGTCCCGCGCACGCGCGCGGCGCAGGCGAACGCCTCCGTCGACGCGCCCGACGGCACGTTCACCTGGCGCTTCACGAACACCCCCGCGGAGCTGAAGCGCGAGTGGAAGGTCGGCGAGGCCAACGAGATCGTCCGCGGGGCGATCATGAAGCTCCAGGACACCCACCACCTCACGGTCGACGCCTTCGCCGGCCCGGCGGTGTGGCGCGCGCTCGTCGCCGACACCATCGCCGGCAGGCGGCGGACCGACGGCTACAGCTACGTCTACGTGCACCGCGACACGCCGCAGCTGCTGACGCTCTGGCACGACGGTCACACCGTCCTGACCTCGCCGGGCAACACGGGGGTGCCCGCCGCGCCGACCGAGCTGGGCACCTTCCCCGTCTTCGAGCACCTCGCCAGCACGACGATGAGCGGCACGAACCCCGACGGATCGCACTACGACGACCCGGGCGTCAAGTGGGTCAGCTACTTCAACGGCGGCGACGCACTGCACGCCTTCAACCGCGCCTCCTTCGGCACGCCCCAGAGCCTGGGCTGCGTCGAGCTCCCGGAGGCGTCGGCCAAGAAGGTCTGGCCGTACACGCCGATCGGCACGCTGGTCACCATCGAGCACTGACCGCCCGGGCGGGCCTTCAAGAGAGGCCCGTCGCGTCCGAACACACGGGTGTGAGCTCCTGGCTCCCAGCACCCCTCCCCATGCGCTGTGCGGTCCTCGTCGCGACCGCATGGCTCGTCGTGCACGAGCTGCACGTCGTGCTCGCCCCGGGCCTCGACCTCGGGTTCCTCGAGCACCGCGGGATCCACGTCGCCGTGCTGCTCGTCGCGACCTCGAGCTGCCTGCTCGCGAGCCTGCGACGCGACACCGAGCGGCTCCCCTGGCTGCTCATCGGCCTCGGCCTGGCCGGCTGGACCGCCGGCGAGGCGGTGTACGTCACCGTGATGTGGGACGACACCAGCCCGCCGATCCCGTCCCCCGCCGACTACGGCTACCTCCTCCTCCCCGCGCTGCTGCTGCCCGGGCTCTGGCTGCTGCTGCGCCGCCGGGCCGCCGCCGTCTCGCGCACGCTCTGGGCCGACGGCGTCACCGTCGGCCTCGCGGTCAGCTCGGTGAGCGCCGCGCTGGTGTTCCAGACCCTCTACACGCACGTGTCCGGCGATCCGGTCGGCGTGGGCGTCGCGCTCGCGTATCCGCTGACCGACATGGTGATGCTCGCCGCCATCGCCGGCTCGCTCGCCGGGATCGGGTGGCGCCTGGATCGCCGGTGGAGTCTGCTCGCGGGCGGGATCGTCGCCTTCTGGCTCGCCGACTCGCTGTACGCGATCTCCGCAGTGGCAGGCACGTACGACGCCGGCGGCTGGTTCGACATCGGGTGGTGGGGCGGGCTGCTCGCGATCGGCGTCGCCGCCTGGCAGCCGAACGAGCGTCACGCCCCGGCGGACGGCCAGACGATCCGCTTCATCCTCGTGCCGCTCGGCTTCGGGCTCATCGGGCTCGGGCTGCTGGTCTACGCCGCGATCGCGCCGCTCAACGCGCTCGCCGTCTCGCTGGCCGCGCTCGCGCTCGTCGCTGTCATGGCCCGCCTGCTGCTCACGTTCAAGGCCTACGTCGCGATGATCGGGCAGTCCCGCGGCGAGGCGCTGACGGACGCGCTGACGGGACTCGGGAACCGCCGTGCCCTCACCGACGCCCTTGCGCGCGGGGTCGCGGCGGCCGATGACGCCGACCCTCTCGTCCTGGTGCTGTTCGACCTCGACGGCTTCAAGCACTACAACGACTGCTTCGGGCATCCGGCCGGCGATGCCCTGCTCGAGCGCCTGGGTGGCGCGCTGTCGCAGTACATCGATGGCCGCGGCGACGCGTACCGCATGGGCGGGGACGAGTTCTGCGTGCTCTTCCGCCCCGGTCCCCAGGTCGCGGAGCCGATCATCCGCGGCGCCGCCGCTGCGTTGACCGAGCACGGCGAGGGCTTCCACATCGGCTGCTCGTACGGAGCGGTCACGCTGCCCCGCGAGGCCGCGGAGTCCGCCGAGGCGCTGCTCGCGGCCGACCAGCGGATGTACGCGCAGAAGCACTCGCGCCGAGCGCCGGTCGAGTCGCAGTCCAAGAACGTCCTGCTCCAGGCCCTGGCCGAGCGCCATCCCGATCTCGAGGCGCACGCGGACGGCGTCGCGCAGCTCGTCGAGGCGACCGCGACGGTCCTCGGGCTCGACACCGAGGACGTCAAGCGCTTCCGCCTCGCCGCCGAGCTGCACGACATCGGCAAGATCGGGATCCCCGAGTCGATCCTGCGCAAGCCGGGCCCGCTCAGCGACGCCGAGTGGGAGTTCATCCGCCGTCACACGATCATCGGAGAGCGCATCCTGCTCGCCGCCCCCGCGCTCGAGGGTGTCGCACAGCTCGTGCGGTCCAGCCACGAGCGGTGGGACGGCGGCGGCTACCCCGATGCGCTCGCGGGCCAGGACATCCCGCTCGGCTCACGCGTGGTGGCGATCGCCGACGCCTTCGACGCCATGACGACCGAACGCCCCTACTCGGAGCCGGTCTCGGTCGCCGACGCGCTCGCCGAGCTGCGCCGGTGCGCAGGCTCGCAGTTCGACCCCGTTGCGGTCGAGGCGTTCCACGAGGCCTGCGCAGCGCAGCACCCAGCGGCCGAGCTGCGCCGCTCCTAGCGCTCCTCGCGCATCCCGCGCGGCCAGATCCCGGACTTGCCGGGCGACAGGATCCCGTTGGGGTCCACCGCGTCCTTGATCGTCTCGTTCAGCCGGCGGAGCGCGTGGTCGTTGAAGTCGAACTGGTTCGCGACGTGGTCCATGAACGCGATGTGCGTGCGGTACTCGCCGTGGCCGTCGGCGGCGGCGTCCGTCACCAGCAGGCCGAACAGCTCGCGGATGCGCGCGACCTGGTCGGGGTCGCCGCCGTCCCAGATGAGCTCGACGACGTGGTTCATGTAGCGCTGGCCGGCGTGCCAGGCGCCCATGTAGTCGAAGCCGTACTCCTCGACGCGGGCGCGGATCTTCGCGCTCGCCCGCATCGCGTCGGCGCCGCGCAGCGGCAGCACGGGCGAGAAGCCCGTGTGCGCGCCCGTGCCGCGCGTGCCCGCCCGCCACTCCGTGATGTGCTCGGCGTGCATGCCCGGGATGCCGGCGCGCGTCTTGTGGAACGGGTCGACGTCGTCCTCGGTCACGTCGCCCGCGTACATCGTGCCCTTGATGTCGACGCCCGGGATCGAGGCGAACGCCTTCTGGACCTGCGCGAAGTCCGCCGCGATGCGGGCCTCGGGGCCGTAGAGCCCGAAGAACAGGGTCCAGCGCCCGATGCCGAACGCGCTCATGATCTTCTGCACGACGTCCTCCGGCGCGACGCCGTCGCCCTCGTACCAGGGATCGCGCGGGCCGATGTGCGCGGCGGCGCCGATCGCCTCGCCGATCATCGCCGGGCTCTGGACGGTCCCGTCGAGCCGCAGCGGCCGCAGGCAGTCGATGAGCGCCTCGAGGTCCTCGAACTCGGGGACGCTGATGTCGACCGCCATGAAGTGCTCGGGCTCGGGCATGAGCCACACCCCGGCCTTGACGACGATGCCGAAGTTCGACTGCTGGAAGATGCCGTCCACGGACGGGCCGTAGCCCGGCTGGTACAGGTGCCACGAGGCGCTGTTGGTCATCGCCCCCATGCCGGTGCGCACGAGCGAGCCGTCGGCCAGCACGATCTCGTAGCCGCAGTGCTTCGTGCCGTGCTCGCCGTAGGGCGTGTAGCCGAGGCCGCGGTCGAGCCCGTTGCCGATGAGGCTCCCCCAGCCCAGCTCGGGCACGGACGCCCACAGCTTGTGGCCGTTGGACTTCAGGTGGTCGTAGATGTCGAAGAACCGCACGCCCGGCTCGACGACCGCGTACGCGCTCTCCTCGTTGACCTCGAGGACGCGGTCCATGCGCGTGAGCTCGACGACGACCGACCCCGCGACCCGTGGCGACGCGCCGCCGTACGCGTTGTTCTTGCCCCGCGACACGGTCCACAGCGGCACGCGCAGCTCGTTCGCGACCCGGACGATCGCCTGCACCTCCTCGACGGAGGACGGCGACACCACGGCACCGGGGGCGAACTCGGCGGTGTCCCCGAACGGATACGGGTCGAGGTAGTCGCCGACGCCGTCCGGGCCCGAGCGGACCGCGTCGGCTCCGAGCAGTGCTTCGAAGCGCGAGACGGCGTCGTCTGCGATGAGTGTCATGTCCGGTCTCCCCCAGCGTTGCGTGCGCGTCCAGCATGCCGGGTCGCATCGCGATGGGAATCGGTGGTTGCCACAGTCGAGGCGGACACACTGAAGTCCGGACCGTCGCAGCTGGACGAACGGACGTGTGCAGCGGAGCGGCCCGGTGCCGACTCAACTGGTCGTGGAGTTCCCCTCACGACTTCGAGCCACCTCCCCGCGCGTCCGGCGGGAGCTGGCGCTCGGGGCCGGCACGGCCCTCGCGCTGAGCGCGCTGACGGTCGCACTGGGAGTGGTGCTGACCAGCCTCGTCGTCTTCACCGGCTCCTGGCCCGGCTTCGCGCCCGGCACGGGCGGCGAGGCGACGCTCGCGACCACCGCGTCGCGGGACGCCGACGCCGCGCCGGCGCCGACGCGCCGACCCGCCGCGCCGGTGATCGCCGTCACCCCGGTCGCCTTCCCGACCTCCACCCGGGCGGCGACGGCAGCGCCCGTCCGCCGCGCGCGCACGGCCTCGCATCATCGCCGCGTCGACCGCGTGCGCCGACAGGCGACGCCGCGCCGGACGACGCCCACGTCGTCCACGCCCGCCCCCGCGGCCGCCGCCCCGGCACCGGCTGCAGCGGCCCCGGCCTCGGCCCCGTCCCAGTCGGTGATCGTGACGCCGGCCGCACCCGTGCAGTCCCAGTCGGTCGCGACGCCGCAAGCGGACGGCCTCGACGACGAAGCCGACCACCCGCCGGACCACGACGACCTCGCTGTCCTCCTCGTCGACGTCGACGTCGACCTCGACGTCGACCTCGACGTCGACCACGTCCACCGACACGACCGGGCGCCGCAGCCCGCGGCGGTGGCACCGCGAGCGGCCCGCGCCGCAGCCCCCTGCTCCGGCCGCGACGCCCGCCCCCGCGCCGGCTCCGCAGCCGGTCGCCTCGCCGCCGGCCCCGCCCGGCCCGCGGGCCGCACCCGCCCCGCCGGCGCCCGCAGGTCCTGCGCCGGGCGGCGACCCTCGCGGTCGCGACGGTCGCGGCGACCGCGACGGCTGGCACGGCCCGCGCCGCTGACTCAGCCGAGCCGCGCGTTCACCGACGGCAGGACCTCGGTCGCCATGAGCTCCATCGAGCGCCGTGCGAGCGCCGGGTCGACCCAGTCGGTCCCGCAGTAGAGGATCGTCCCGAAGTCCCCGACGACGTCGCGCAGCTCGAGCAGCCCGTCGACGACCTGATCCGGAGTGCCGGCGATCACGAGCCGGTCGACCATGTAGTCGCTCGTCACCGCCTCGTCGGGCATCGCGTCGTCGGTCTTGAAGAGGTTCGCCCGCCCGGCCCGGATGAGCTTCGTCCCGAGCTGGTCGTAGTAGAAGCGGTACGGGCTGTCCGGCCCGAACGCGTACTCGCGCGCCGTCGCCTCGTCGTCGGCGACGAAGATCGTCCGCGCCACGCGCCAGGACTGCGGGTCGGCCGTCCGACCGGTCTCCTCGCACGCGGTGCGGAAGGTCTCCCAGTGGGTGCGGACCCACTGCGGCAGGAGGAAGTTCGCCGAGATGACCTCCCACCCGCGCCGGGCGGCGTTGTCGACGCTCTTCGAGGACGGCTCGGCGGCCGTCACGACGATCGGCGGATGGGGTCGCTGGTAGGGCCGGACCATCACGCCCTGGCCGAGGTCGGGCATGAGCGTCCTCGCCGTCGAGAGCGTCCAGTGCTCGCCGGCCAGGTCGTACGGCGCCTCGCCCGTCCACAGCGCGATGACGTGGTCCATGCACTCCTGCGCCCTGGCGCGCCGGTCGACGCCCGACAGGGTGCCGAACATCTCCCAGTCCGACGCCAGCCCACCGGGGCTGACGCCGAGGATGAAGCGACCCTCCAGCAGCGTGTCGAGCATCGCGACCTTCGCCGCGAGCGCCGCGGGATGGCTGTTGGACAGGTTCACCGTGCCCGTGCCGAGCGTGATGCGCTCGGTGTCGTGCACGAGGCTGGCGAGGAAGACGACGCAGTCGGTGATCGTCTCCGCGGCGTCCGTCACGTGCTCGCCGACGTAGGCCTCGGCGAACCCGAGCCGGTCCGCGAGGAGGATCGCCTCCCGGTCCTCCGCGAGCGTCGCGGCGTACTCGCGCTCGGGCGGGTGGATCGGCATCGTGAAGTAGCCGAGCCTCATGCGAGCCAGTCCGTGGTGAACGCGTCGCCCACGTGGATGTCGACCTGCCGCAACGTGCCCTTGCCCGTGTTGCGGAAGGCGTGCGGCTCGCCGGCCGGGATGATCACGACGTTGCCGGGCCCGACCTCGCGGGTGCGCCGCCCGTCCGAGAACGTCACCTCGCCCTCCTGGACGATGATGATCTCGGCGTAGGGGTGGCTGTGCAGCTCCGGCCCGTCACCCGGCGCGGCCTCGACGAGGATGAGCGACACGCCGGGCCGGCCGTGGTCGCGGCCCTGCAGCTCGGCTGAGAAGCTCCCCGGGTCGAGATCCGCGACGGGGATGATCTCCACGCGCGCTAGCTCCAGAGCCGCTGGGACGCCAGCGCCGCGCCGTCCGACAGCGCCTGGAGCTTCGCCCAGGCGATCTGGGGATGCGCCCGGCCGCGCAGGCCGCAGTCGGTGCCCGCGATGACGTTCTCGCGCCCCACCACGTTCGCGAAGCGCGTGATGCGCTCGGCGACCGTCTCGGGGTGCTCGACCACGTGCGTCGTGTGCTCGATCACGCCCGGCATGAGGATCTTGCCGTCGGGCAGCGGCACCTCCTCCCAGACGCGGTGCTCCCACTCGTGACGGGCGTTCGCGGCCTCGATCGAGTAGGTCTGGGCGTTGACCTTCAGCACGAGGTCGACGATGTCGCGCAGCGGGATGTCGGAGATGTGCGGGCCGTTCCAGCTGCCCCAGCAGATGTGGTAGCGCAGCCGGTCCTCGGGCAGCCCGTCGATCGCGGCGTTCAGCGCCTCGACCGCGAGGGTCGCCCAGCGCCGGTACTCCTCCAGGCTCCAGTTCTCCTCCATGAGCCGGCGATCCCACTCCCACGGGAGGAACGCGTCGTCGATCTGGCAGATGAACCCCGCCTCGACGATCGCCTGGTACTCGTGCCGCAGCGCATCGGCGATCGCGCCGAACAGCGCCTCGTCGTCGGGGTAGTGCTCGTTGCGGATGTAGGGCTGGACGCTGCCCGGCCCCACGACCGGCAGGAACACCTCCTCGACGTCGACGCCCTCCAGCCCGGCCTTGAGGTTGTCGATGTCGCGCGCCAGGACCTCCTGGCCGGTGTACGCGATGGGACCGGAGCACACGACGTCGCTCGTGATCGCGGCACCGAGGACCCGCATCTCCGGGGGCTCGAAGTAGAAGGTCTGATCGCCCAGCTCGGCGTAGAAGCGGGCGAACTCCGTCCGGTCCTTCGACGCGTTGAACATGGGGGCGCCCTCGACCGGGACCCGCTCGACGCCCGACATGCGATCCACGACGTAGCCCATCCAGGTCGACTTGGAGAACTCGCCGTCGTTGACGACGTCGACCCCGAGCTCCGCCTGGCGCCGCACGATGTCTGCCACGGCGGCGCGCAGCTGCGCGTCGAGCGCCGCCTCGTCGTGCGGCTCGCCCAGGTGCCGCGGCACGATGCTCTCCTGCAGCTCCGGCGGCATGTGCAGCGCGCCGGTGTGGCTCGTCAGGATCCGGTCGGTACTGCGCTTCATGTGCGCCCTCCCCGTCGTTGACCCGTCTGCCCTACGCCGCCGCCCGCATCGGTGCCGGCTCCAGCGTGCCGTCGTCGTGCAGGAGGTGCGCGTCGTCGCCCTTGCAGACGACGCTGCGCGCCGGTGAGCCGGTCGCCTGCGCCGCGAGCAGGACCGCGGCGATGCGGTGCACGTCGCGCACGAGGCCGATGCGGAACAGCGACCGCGTCTCGTTCGCCAGCCGCCCGTCGCCCGCCCGGAGGACCACGCGCAGCTCCGGCGCGATCGCCCGCGCGGCCATCGCGATCGTGATGTTCTCGAGGTCGTCGTCGGTCACCGCGGCGAGCGCGACCGCGCGGCCGAGCGACAGGCGCCGCAGGAGCGACACGTCGGCCCCGCGGCCGATGACGACCGGCAGCCCGAGCTCGCGCGCCATGCCGACGTTCTCGCCCTCCTCGCGGTCGTCGACCGCGACGACGCCGATGCCGCACCGGCGCAGCAGCGTGCACAGGCGCAGCCCGACCTGCCCGAGGCCCGACCACGACGACGTGGTCGCGCCGCGGCACCGCCCGGCGACCCACGATGCCGGTGAGCCGCCGGTCGATGAGGCGGTTCACCAGCCCGGCGGTGAACGACGCCTCGAAGACGAGCGCCACGAGCATCGAGGCCGTGACGAAGCTCTTGAACCACTTCGGGCCGTCGTCGACGTCCTGGTTCGGGTCGACGGTCGCGACCGTCTTGCCCGCGCCGTACAGCGCGTCGACCGGTCCCTGCCCGAGCACGACGAGCCCGCCGATCGTCTCGACGATCAGCACGCCGACGATCCCCAGCGCACCGAACAGCAGGAGCCCGGCGCTGCGGTCGTAGGGCTGGAAGAGCGCCTGCGCCAGGGCGCGCACCCGCCGGCGCGACGGGACGTCGATCTGCACACGCACCGCGTGATCGCCATCCTCGCGCAGCCCGACGGGCGGCTCGTGCTCGGGGTCGATGGCGACGAGGTCCTCCGCGAGGCACGGCCCGGCGAGCGACGGCGCGACGATGTCCGCGAGCGACGTGACGCGACACTCGCGGATCTCCGAGCGCACGTGCGCGGCCATGGTCTCGTCGAAGATCGTGACGAGCATCGCGCACGTCGTCGTCGACGTAGCGGACCATGAGCGCTGCGCGCAGGACGAACGCGTCGTCGCGCGACACGATCGCGACGGTGTCCACCGCGGCGCCCTCCAGCGCCTCCCGGACCTCGTCCTCGTCCGGCGTGTCCAGCCGGGTGACCGTCGCGCCCGCGCCCTCGAGCGCCTCCGCGGTCTCGTTCGCGATGTCACCGTCGCCGATGAGCAGGATCCGACGCCTCTCCACGGGCGGCAGCGTACGCCAGGTCGCCGCGGGCGGTCGACGTGCAAAATGCACACGATCGACCAGCTCTTCCTCTTCGCGCTCCTGGGACTCGGGACGGGCGCGCTCATCGCCGGCATCGGTCTCGGCGTCGTGCTGTCCTACCGCGGCTCGGGCGTCATCGACGTCTCCACGGGCGCGTACGCGATGGTCGCGGGCTACCTGTTCCTGTGGCTGCGCACCGATCTCGGCGGCTCGCCGCTGGCCACGGCGCCGGCGATGGCGCTGGCGCTCCTGGCGACGGTCGCGATCGGCGTCGTCGTGCAGCTCGTGGTGTTCCGCCCGCTGCGCAACTCGTCGCCGCTGTCGAAGCTCGTCGCGTCGCTCGGGGTGCTCCTCATCGCACAGGCGACGATCGACCTCATCACGGGCGGCGGCGGGCGCGTCGTGCCGTCCGTGCTCCCCGCCGGCCTGGTGACGATCGCCGGGACGCGCATCCCCGTGGACCGCTTCTGGCTGACCGGGATCGTCATCCTCGCCGCGGCGATCCTCTGGGCGCTCTACCGCTGGTCGCGGTTCGGCCTCTCGACGCGCGCCGCGTCGGAGAGCGAGGCGAGCGCGATGCTCGCCGGGCTCTCGCCCGACCGGCTCGCGCTCACGAACGCCGTGCTCGCCACCACCGTCGCGGGCGGGATGGGCATCCTCGCGGCCGCCGTGACCCAGATCGACACGGTCGTCGTGCCGCTGCAGGTCGTGCCGGCGCTCGGCGCGGCCCTCTTCGCGCGCTTCACGTCCTTCTCGATCACCTGCCTCGTCGGGCTGCTGATCGGGATCGCGCAGTCGCTCCTCTACTACGCGCAGACGCAGAGCTGGTTCCCGACCGACGGCGGCATCGCGCTGCCGGGCATCAACGCGATGCTGACGTTCCTGGTCATCGTCGTCGCGCTGTGGTGGCGCGGCTCGAGCCTGCCGACCCGTGGCGAGCTGATCGAGACGCGGCTGCCCGAGGCACCACGCCCCACGCGCCTGGCCCGGCCGGCCATCCTGGGCGTCGTCGTCATCGTCGTCCTGCTGTTCGTCCTGCCGTTCGACTACCGCAACGCGCTGACCGTCTCGCTCGCGGGCATGGTCATCTGCCTCTCGTTCGTCGTCATCACCGGCTTCGTCGGCCAGGTGTCGCTCGTGCAGGTCGCGCTCGCCGGCGTGGCGGGCTTCACCGTGGCGCACCTCACCGACGAGGCGGGCTTCTCGTTCGTGCCGGCGGCGATCTGCGGCGTCGCGGTCGCCACGGCGGTGGGCTTCGCGGCGGGCGCCTCCGCACTGCGGGTGCGCGGCGTGAGCCTCGCGGTCGTGACGCTCGCGGCGGCCGTCGCGATCGAGCAGTTCGGGTTCAACAACACGACCTGGGGCGCGGGCGGATCGGCGTCGCCGGTCCCGGAGCCGACGATCCTCGGCGTCGACGTCGGCGCGGGCGCGGGCCTGCGCGCGATCGGCGGCGGCCTGCCCAGCCCCGTCCTCGGGTGCCTGCTCCTCGCCATCGCCGTCGCGGCGTTCCTGCTCGTCGCCCGTGTGCGCCAGAGCGGGCTGGGCATGCGGATGCTCGCGGTGCGCTCGAACGAGCGCGCGGCGGCCGGCGCCGGTGTCAGCGTGCGGACCACGAAGTTCGCCGCCTACGCGCTGTCGTCGTGCATCGCCGGCGTCGGCGGCGTGCTCTACGCCTACGCGCTCGGCTCGGTGAACGTCGACCGGTTCGGCATCCTCATCGCCCTCCAGTTCATCGCGTTCTCCTACGTCGGGGGCATCACGATGGTGTCCGGCGCCGTCCTCGCGGGCCTCATGACGTCCGAGGGCGTGATCCCGCACTTCCTCGACGCGCAGATCGGCCTGTCGGCGACGTGGACGCTGCTCGTCGCCGGCGTGCTCCTCGTCCTCTGTCTTCGCCTCTTCCCCGGCGGGATCGCCGGGTCGTGGCGGCGCCGGCGCGTGCGCCACGCCGGCTGAGTGTGTTACCTATCCGCGCTGAGAGGCACGGATGACCGTCGAGCGACCAGTCCGGAAGACCCACCCATGGCTCCACGTGCTCGCGTGGGGCCTGCTCATGTGGGCTGCGGCAACCGTGACGCTGGCGCTCACCGAGGACCTCATCCTGCTGCCGTCGGTCGTCCTCATCGGCAGCTTCCTCGTGCCGGTCGCGACGATCTTCTGGTTCCTCGAGCACCGCGGCACGACGGAGCTCGACGAGGGACGGCTGTTCACCGCGTTCTTCGTCGCGGGCGTGCTCGGGATGATCTGCTCGGCGGCGATGGAGATCTGGCTGGCGCCGCACCGGCTGCTCCCGAATCTCTGGGTCGGGCTCATCGAGGAGGCGGCGAAGGGGGTCGGGATCTACGTCCTGGCGCGCGGGCTGCGCCGCTACGACGTGCGCGACGGGATCCTGCTCGGCACCGTGGTCGGCCTCGGGTTCGGCGCGTTCGAGAGCGCCGGCTACACGCTCAGCTACGGCCTGCACAACGGAGAGGTGTCCCTGCACCGCCTGATCTCCGAGGAGCTCCTGCGCGAGGTGATCGCACCGTTCTGCCACGGCATCTGGAGCGGCCTGCTCGGCGCCGCGATCTTCTCGGCGTTGGGGCGAGGCAAGCGGTTCAGCTGGGGGATCCTGCTGACCTACTTCGCCGTGGTCCTGCTGCACGCGTTCTGGGACTCGGCCTCCAACGCGGCGGTCGTCATCACCGTGATCGTCTCCGGCGACGACAGCTTCGGCGCGCTCTCCCCCAAGAACCTGCCGTTCCCGGCCGACGTGACGCCGCAGTGGCTGTTCGGCGTGTTCCAGTGGACGCTCATGATCGTCATCGCGGTCATCGGCGTCTGGTGGTTGCGCCGCCACTGGCACGACCCGGCGCCGGCCCGAGCGCCCGAGGCGGCGCCCGGCGACAACGTCTGACGGCCGCTACACGCCCGGCTTGCCCGGGTCCTTGATCGCCTCGACCGCGGCCTTGCCCTTGTCGGAGACGCTGCCCTGGCCCTTGGCGATGTCCTTGAGCTCCTCGGCGTCCTCCTTGAGGGCATCGGTGCCGCCGCGCTTCTGCACGAGATCCTGGGCCTGCTGCTTGAGCTTGTTGAAATCCATCGAGGACTCCTTCGGTCGGTGAGAGGTCGTCCGCGACGCACGATCCCACATCCGGCGACCGATACGGTCCCGGCACCATGAGCGGACCTACGATCCACGCGGCCGTCTGGCGCACGCGCGGCGAGCCGATGGCGGTCGAGCCGGTGACGCTCCGCGACCTCGGGCCCCGCGACGTCCTCCTGAAGGTCACGGCTGCGAACGCCTGCGTCACGGACGCCATCGTCCTGGCGCCCGACGTCCCGGCCATGTTCGGCAACGTCGCGCCCCAGATCTTCGGTCACGGCGCCGTGGGGATCATCGAGAAGGTCGGGTCGCACGTGACCGCGACCGCTCCCGGCGACCGCGTCATCGCCAGCGCGAACCCCCTCTGCCGCACGTGTTACTACTGCCTCCGCGGCCGCCCGGACCAGTGCGCCGACATCGTCCTGCACGGGCCGCCGAACGGCAGCCTCGCCGACGGGCAGGACGTCGTGCCGAACGGGAACATCGGCGGCTACGCCGAGTACGCGATCGTGCCGGACAACCAGATCACGCCCGTCCACACGAGCGTGCCCGACGACGAGCTGGCGCTGCTCGCGGACGGGATCGGGGGCGGCGTCGCGGCGGCGTTCAACGTCGCCCCGGTGCAGGCGGGCTCGGAGGTCGCGGTGTTCGGCTGCGGCGCGACCGGGCTCGGCTACGTGCAGGCCGCCCGGGTCCTGCGGGCCAAGCGCATCATCGCCGTCGACCCGCACGCGCACCGGCGCGAGATGGCCGTCGAGCTCGGCGCGACGGACACGGTGGATCCGGCGGACGGGGACGTCGTCGCGCAGATCCAGGAGCTCACCGACGACGTCGGCGGCTTCATCCCCCGCGGCGTGGACTACGCGTTCGAGGCGAGCGCCAACGCGCGCGGGATGGAGGAGGCGTGGCACGCGACGCGCAGCGCCGGCCACACGATCCTCGCGAGCATGCCCTGGAAGCTCGACGACACCATCTCGCTCCCGTCGGTGCCCGCCGCGATCTTCGGCAGGACCCTGCACAGCTCGCAGTGGGGGCACATGAACATCCTGCGCGACCTGCCCCGCTTCATCCGCCTCATCGAGGACGGCGACGTCCAGGTCGCGCCGCTCATCAGCGGCCACTTCGCGCTCGGCGAGCTCGACGCCGTGCTCGAGCAGGTCGCCGCGCACCAGGTCTACGGCGCGATCATGACGCCGTGACCGCCCGCCGGGTCGACGTCCACGCCCACTACCTGCCGGCCGACTACCGGCAGGCGCTCCTCGACGGGGGCCACGCGCAGCCCGACGGGTTCCCGGTCCTGCCCGAGTGGAGCGCCGAGGCGCACCTCGCGATGATGGACCGGGTCGGGGTCGAGACCTCGCTGCTCTCGGTCTCCACGCCCGGCGTCACGTTCGGCGGCGACCCGGTGGAGTGGGCGCGCCGGGTCAACGAGAGCGGCGCGGCGACGGTCCGCGAGCACCCGGGCCGCTTCGGCCTGTTCGCCAGCCTGCCGGTCAACGACGCCGACGCGGCGCGCGACGAGGTCGCCTACGCGCTGGACCGGCTGGACGCCGACGGCGTGGTGCTCCTCACCCACGCCGACGGGGTCTACCTGGGCGACCCGCGGCTGGAGCCCGTCATGGCCGAGCTGCATCGCCGCCGCGCCGTCGTGTTCGTGCACCCGACGTCGCCCGCCGGCTTCGAGTGCACCGCGCTCGGCTACCCGCGGCCGATGCTCGAGTTCCTCCTCGACACGACCCGCGCGATCGCCAACCTCGTGCTCACCGGCACGCTGGACCGCTACGACGGCATCCGTCTCATCGTGCCCCACGCGGGCGCGGCGCTGCCCGTCGTGGCCGACCGGCTGGCCGGGTTCGCGTCGCTGTTCCCGATCGGCGGGCGGGAGGCGGGCGAGGTCGACGTCGTCGCGACGCTGCAGCGCCTGCACTACGAGATCGGCGCCGGGGCCCCGTTCCCGCGCCACGTCGACGCGCTGCTGAACCTCGTCGACGCCGGGCGTCTGCTCTTCGGCACCGACTTCCCGTTCGGCGGGGTGGCGGGGATCGAGGCGAACGTCGAGGCGCTCGGCGCGCACCCCGGCATCGACGACGAGCGCCTGCGCGCGAACACCGAGGAGCTGTTCCCGCGCCTCCGGCGGCCGTGAACGACTTCGCCGTCGCTCCCGGCTTCCTGGACACCGCGTCGATCGGGGTGCCGCCGTCCGCGACCGTCGAGGCGATGCGCGATGCCCTGCAGGCGTGGGCGGAGGGGCGTGCGCGGCCGCAGGACTTCGACCCCGTCGTCGCCGAGGCGCGCGCGTCGTTCGCGCGGCTCGTCGGCGTGGGCGCGGCCGACGTCTGCATCGGCAACCAGGTGTCCCCGCTGGCCGGGCTCGTCGCCGCGTCGATCCCGGACGGCGCGCGGGTGGTCGCCGCCGAGGGCGACTTCACCTCCGTCCTGTTCCCGTTCCTCTCCCAGGCCGACCGCGGTGTCGAGGTCGCGGTCGTGCCGCTCGCCGACATGGCCGACGCGGTCGACGGCCGCACGCATCTCGTCGCCGTCAGCGCCGTGCAGTCCGCCTCGGGCGAGCTGGCCGACCTCGATGCGATCACGGCGGCGGCCGCCGCGCACGGGGCCCGGACGTTCGTGGACGCGACGCAGGCGTGCGGGTGGCTGCCGCTCGACGCCGGCCGCTTCGACTTCCTGGCCTGCGCCGCGTACAAGTGGCTCGTCTCGCCGCGCGGCACCGCGTTCCTGACGGTCCGGCCGGAGCGCCTCGACGAGATCCGGCCCAGCGCAGCGGGGTGGTACGCCGGCGCGGACGTGTGGTCCTCGATCTACGGCGCGCCGCTGCGCCTGGCGGACGACGCGCGACGGCTCGACACCTCGCCGGCGTGGCTGAGCTGGGTGGGCACGCTGCCGTCGCTCGCGCTCATCGAGGCGACGGGCGTCGACGCGATCAACGCGCACGACGTCGGGCTGGCGAACCGCCTGCGCGCCGGGCTCGGCATGGAGCCGGGAGCGTCGGCGATCGTGCGGCTCGAGATCGCAGGCGCGCCGGAGCGCCTGGAGGCCGCGGGCGTGCGGGCGAGCACCCGGGCCGGCGCGGCACGACTGTCGTTCCACCTGCACAACACCGAGGCCGACGTCGACCTGGCGCTCGGGGCGCTGACGTGACCGGCGACAAGCGCGTCGAGCCGCTCGAGCTGTTCTTCGACCTCGTGTTCGTCTTCGCGCTGACACAGGTCACGGCGCGGCTGGCCGACGACCTCTCGTGGGCGGGCCTCGGCCGCGGCCTGCTCGTGCTCGCGCTCATCTGGTGGGCGTGGGCCGCCTACTCGTGGCTGACCAACGAGGTCGACTGCAGCCTCCAGCGCGTCCGGCTCGTGATCTTCGCGGCGATGATCTGCATGCTCATCGCGTCCCTCGCGATCCCCGGCGCGTTCGAGGACGACGCGCTGCTGTTCGCCGTCGCCTACCTCGGCGTGCGCGTCCTGCACGTCGCGCTCTTCCTCACCGCGACGGACAGCGCCGACGTCCGCGCGTCCGCGCGAGCGCTGACCCCGACCGCCGTGCTGGCGCCCGCGCTCCTGCTCGTCGGCTGCGCGTTCGACGCGGACGTCCAGACCGCCATCTGGGTCGTCGCCCTGCTCATCGACTACGTCGGCGGGGCGCTGCGGGGGATCGAGGGCTGGCGCCTGTCGCCAGGGCACTTCGCGGAGCGCTACGGCCTCATCGTGATCATCGCGCTCGGGGAGTCGATCGTCGCGATCGGCGTCGGGGCCGAGGACGTGTCGCTCGACGCCGCCGCGCTCGCGTCGGCGGCGCTCGGCGTGATCGTCTCCGCGAGCCTGTGGTGGCTGTACTTCGACGACTCCCTGGCCGAGGTCGAGCACCGGCTGCAGGCCGCCACCGGCGCGGCGCGCAACCTGCTCGCGCGCGACTGCTTCGCGTTCCTGCACCTGCCGCTCGTCGCCGGCATCGTCCTCCTGGCGCTGGGGGTGAAGAAGACGCTCGGGGACGTCGACGAGTCGCTGAAGGCCGTGTCGGCGGTCGCGCTGTGCGGGGGCACGGCGCTGTTCCTCGTCGCCGACGTCGCGTTCCGCGCGCGCAGCCTCGGCGTCGTCGAGGTGCCGCGGCTGGTCGCGGCCGCGCTGTGCGTCGCCGTCGTCGCGTTCGCGGGCGAGGTCGCCGCACCGATCGCGCTGGCGTGCGTCGCCGCCGTGTGCGTCGGGCTCGTGATCGCCGAGGCGGTCCGGGTAGCACCGGCGCCATGAAGGAGATCTTCCCCGGCGTCCACCACTGGACCGCCGTGCGCGACACGATCGGCGTGCGGGTGAGCTCGTACTGGGTCCAGCCCGCCGGCATCGTCATCGATCCGCTCGTGCCCGACGAGGGACTCGACGCCTTCGACGGCCTGCAGCAGGTCGTGCTGACCACCGGGCTGCACTCGCGCCACGCCCAGCGGTTCGCCGACGCGTTCTCGATCCCGATCCGCGCCCCGCGCGAGGCCGCCGACCGCATCGGGGACCGACTGGCGTTCGACCCCTACGGCGACGGGGAGCGGATCGCCGACGCCGTCGAGGCGGTGCACATCGGCGCGCTGTGTCCCGACGAGTACGCGCTGCACATCGCGGTCGGCGACGGCGCGGTCGCCCTGGCGGACGCGGTCGACCACGGGAGCGAGGAGCTGCGGTTCTTCTCCGACGACCTGCTCGGCGACGACCCGGATGCCGTCAAGGACGGCCTGCGCGCGGGCCTGCGCCGGCTGCTCGAGCGCGACTTCCGCCACGTGCTGTTCGCGCACGGCGACCCGATCGTCGGCGACGGCCGGGAGCGCCTGGAGCGGTTCGCCTCTCGGTGAACTCCCAGTTGCAGGCGCAGGTTCTCCCAGGCGCGGCGCCGAACCTCCTCGCATGGCCCGCCTCCTCCGATCCTGCGCCTGGTGCGGCGCGATGCACCTCTCCGGCCGCTGGCACTCCATGCGCGCGGCGCTGCAACTGCTCGGGATCGCACATCAGGACGAGCTGGGCCCGGTCACGCACGACATCTGCGAGACCTGCGCGGCGCGCTTCTAGTCGCTGGGGTCGGCGGGCGGGTCGGCGAACGAGCGGAACTCGTCGGCCATGTCCCGGTCCTCCTGGCTGCCCGAGCCGTCGTCGTCCGTCGCGTCCGGCTCCGGGGCGAGGTCGGCGTTGGCCTGGGTGACCGCGGCGTCGAGGAGGTGGCGCACGTCGCCCTCGGTCCCCGGCTGCACGCCGGTCACCTCGATGCGCTCCTGCGTGATCTCGATCGCCTCCCACGGCGCGCCGCCGTGATCGGTCAGCCGTGCGACGGTGCGCTCGACGCGCTCCGCCCAGCCGTCCGGCACCTCGCCGGCGAGCGGCACGGTGAGGACCGCATCGGCGACCTCGGCCGACGCCCAGTCGATGCCGGCGCCCTGATGGCTCTCCTCGCCCACGGCCGACGTATGCCCGCCGGACGCTGCTCTGATTCGTCCAAGACGCGCGTCGCCACCCGGCGTAGCGTGGCGACATGCCCCAGCCCGTCCGTCCTCAGCCCCTGATCGCCGTCTCCGACGTCCGCCGCGCGGCGGACTGGTACGAGCGCGTGCTCGGCGTCGTGGCGACCCACGGCGGCGACGAGTACGAGCAGCTGCGCACGGACGGCGTGCTGATCCTGCAGCTGCACGCGCGCGACGTCGGACACCACCACGGCTTCATCGGCGACCCGTCCGCGCCGACGGGCAACGGCGTCGCGCTGTGGTTCGAGGTCGCCGCGTTCGACGCCGCCGTCGAGCGCGTGCGGGCGGCGGGCGCGACGGTGGTCACCGACGTCCACGTGAACCCGAACGCCCACCACCGGGAGATCTGGCTCCAGGATCCCGACGGCTATCTGGTGGTGCTCGCAGAGGCGGACTGAGGGGTCCCTTGCTTTCGACCCCCGGCATGCGCAGTCTTGCGCAATGCCGGAGGCCGAACTCGACCCCGAGCGCCGGCGCCTCGCCGATGACGGCGGGGCGTGGCGTCGTTGGGGGCCCTACCTGAGCGAGCGCGCATGGGGGACCGTGCGCGAGGACTACAGCCACGACGGCGAGGCCTGGACCTCGTTCTCGCACGACCAGGCCCGCTCGCGGGTGTACCGCTGGAGCGAGGACGGGCTCGGTGGGATCTGCGACACCGATCAGCACCTGTGCCTGGCGTTCGCGTTCTGGAACGGGCAGGACCCGATCCTCAAGGAGCGGATCTTCGGCCTCACGAGCAACGAGGGCAACCACGGCGAGGACGCCAAGGAGCACTGGTGGTACCTCGACTCCACGCCGACGCACTCCTGGATGCGCTGGCGCTACGTCTATCCCCAGGCGCGCCTTCCCCTACGAGGACCTCGTCGAGGAGAACGCCCGCCGCGGGTTCGGCGACCCCGAGTACGAGCTGCTCGACACCGACGCGCTGGCCGACGACCGCTACTGGGACATCGAGGTCGACTACGCGAAGGCCGGGCCGGAGGACCTGTGCCTGCGCGTGCGCATCCGCAACGCCGGGCCCGACGCCGCCGAGCTGCACCTGCTCCCCACGCTGTGGTTCCGCAACCGGTGGTCGTGGGGCGACGGCCGCGACGCGCCGGTCATCCGCGAGGACGCGCGGCGCGCTCGTGGCGCACGACGACGACGCGACGATGACGCTCACGGGCGACGGGGAGCCCGAGGCGCTGTTCTGCAACAACGAGACGAACACGCAGCGCCTCTGGGGCCAGCCCGCCCCGCCCTATCCGAAGGACGGCATCAACGACCACGTCGTGACCGGCGCGCCGACCGTCGATCCCGCCCGCACCGGGACGAAGGCGGCCCTGTGGTACCGGCTGCGCGTCGACGCCGGGGAGACGGCCGAGGTGCGGCTGCGGCTGAGCTCGTCGAGCCGCGGCGTGGGCAAGGGCTGGGAGTCGACGCTGCGCGACCGGGCCGCCGAGGCCGACGCGTTCTACGCCGCGCTGGCTCCGGCCGCGACGCCGGAGGAGCACGACGTCATGCGGCAGGCGTTCGGCGGGATGCTCTGGAGCAAGCAGTTCTACCACTACGACGTCGACCGCTGGCTGCGCGGGGATCCCGGTCAGCCTGCGCCGCCGGCCGAGCGCCTGGAGGGCCGCAACGCGGCGTGGCGCCACGTCGACAACCGCGACGTGATCTCGATGCCGGACAAGTGGGAGTACCCCTGGTACGCGGCGTGGGACCTGGCCTTCCACTGCATCACGCTCGCGCACGTCGACCCCGAGTTCGCCAAGGAGCAGCTGCGGCTCGTGACGCGCGAGTGGTTCATGCACCCCAACGGCCAGCTGCCGGCGTACGAGTGGAACTTCGGTGACGTCAACCCGCCGGTCCACGCGCTGGCGGCCCTCGCCGTGTTCCGGCTGGACGGCGCCCGCGACCACGAGTGGCTCGGGCGCATCTTCCACAAGCTGCTGCTCGGCTTCACCTGGTGGGCGAACGTCAAGGACCCGGAGGGCAACCTGCTCTTCGGCGGCGGCTTCCTCGGCATGGACAACGTCGGCCCCTTCGACCGCTCCGCGCCGCTGCCCGACGGCCTCGTGCTCGAGCAGGCCGACGGCACCGGCTGGATGGCCATCTACTGCCTGTCGCATGCTCGAGATCGCGATCGTCCTGGCCGCCGAGGACCCCGCCTACGAGGACGTCGCGGTGAAGTTCTTCGAGCACTTCACGATGATCAGCCAGGCGATCAACGAGCACGGCCTGTGGGACGAGGAGGACGGCTTCTACTACGACCGCGTCCGTCGCCCCGACGGCACGAGCGTGCCGGTGCGGGTGCGGTCGATGACCGGCCTCATCCCCTTCTGCGCCGTCGCCATCGGCAACCCCGCGGTGACCCGGCGCCTCACCGAGTTCCGCGAGCGGGTGGTCGGCTTCCTGCACGCGCGGCCCGAGTACGCACCGGCGGTGCGCGTCGGCGAGAACGGGCGCCCCACGATGCTCGCGCTCGTGGGCGACAACCGCCTGCCGCTCATCCTCGAGCACCTCGCCGACCCGGACGCGTTCCTGTCGCCGCACGGGATCCGCGCCCTGTCGGCCGAGTACCGCGGGCGGCCGTACGTCTTCTCCGAGGCCGGCACCGACACGGTCGTCGACTACGAGCCGGCGGAGTCCACCACCGGCCTCTTCGGCGGCAACTCCAACTGGCGCGGGCCGATCTGGTTCCCGGTCAACTACCTCGTCATCGGGGCGCTGCTGCGCTTCAGCCAGGGCCTGGACGAGGACTTCACCGTCGAGTTCCCGACCGGGTCGGGAGACCAGCACACGCTGCGGGAGATCACGATCGACCTCGCGGAGCGCCTCGTCGCGATCTTCCTCCCGCGCGAGGACGGCACGCGGCCCGTGTTCGGCGGGCAGGAGCGCTTCCGCACCGATCCCGCGTGGCGCGACGCGCTGCTCTTCCACGAGTACTTCCACGGCGACGACGGCGCCGGCCTGGGGGCGTCGCACCAGACCGGCTGGACCGGGCTCGTCGCGGATCTCGTGATCCGCCTGTCGTGGGCCCGGGAGCGGGCATGAGCCGCCTGGGCGCGCACGCGGACGGCGGCGGCGTCGACTTCGCGGTGTTCAGCAGCGTCGCGGAGGCCGTCGACCTCTGCCTCTTCGACGCCGCCGGCGACGAGGAGCGGCGCACGCTCGAGCAGGCGGAGGGCTACGTCTGGACCGGGCGCGTCGAGGGGGCGGGCCACGGGCAGCGCTACGGCTACCGCGTCCACGGCCCCGCGCCGTGCAACCCGGCGAAGCTCCTGCTCGACCCCTACGCGCGCGGCATCGAGGGCGAGGTGACGTGGGACCCCGCGGTCACCGCCCACGACGACCGCGACTCCGCGCCGTTCGTCCCGCGCTCCGTCGTCCAGGCCGCGCCGTTCGACTGGGGCGACGACCGCCACCCGGCGACCCCGCTGGCCGACTCGGTGATGTACGAGCTGCACGTCAAGGGCTTCACGAAGCTGCATCCCGGCGTCCCCGAGGAGCTCCGCGGGACGTACGCCGGCCTCGCGCACCCGGCGGCGATCGCGCACCTGCTCGACCTGGGCGTCACGGCCGTCGAGCTCCTGCCCGTCCACACGTTCGTCTCCGACCGCGCGCTCGGCGGAGCGCGGGCTGCGCAACTACTGGGGCTACCAGTCGATCGGCTTCTTCGCGCCCCATGCGGCCTATGCGGCCGGCGACCCCGTGCCGGAGTTCCGGGCGATGGTGAAGGCGCTCCACGCGGCGGGCCTCGAGGTCATCCTCGACGTCGTCTTCAACCACACGGCCGAGGGCGGGGCCGACGGACCGACGCTGTGCTTCCGCGGCCTGGACGAGGCCGCCTACTACCGCCTGGACGAGCACGGCGGCTACATCGACGACACCGGCTGCGGCAACACGCTCGACGCGGACCGTCCCACGGGGCTGCGGCTCGTGATGGACGCGCTGCGCCACTGGCGCGAGGAGATGCACGTCGACGGGTTCCGCTTCGACCTCGCGGCCGCGCTCGGGCGCGGCGACAACGGGTTCGACCCGCACGCCGCGTTCCTGCAGGCCGTCGGGCAGGACCCGGTGCTGGCCGAGTGCAAGCTCATCGCGGAGCCCTGGGACATCGGCGCCTACGAGGTCGGCGACTTCCCGGTCGGCTGGAGCGAGTGGAACGGCCGCTACCGCGACACCGTGCGCGACTTCTGGCGCGGCACGGAGGGGACGCTCCCCGACTTCGCGACCCGGCTCGCGGGGTCCGCGGACCTCTACGGCGACGACGGCAGGCGCCCGACGGCGTCGATCAACCTCGTCACCGTCCACGACGGGTTCACGCTCGCCGACCTCGTCAGCTACGACGCCAAGCACAACGAGGCCAACGGCGAGGACAACCGCGACGGCACCGACGACAACCGCAGCTGGAACTGCGGCGTCGAGGGGCCGACGTCGGACCCTGACGTCCTGGCGCTGCGCGCGCGGCAGTCGCGCAACCTGCTGGCCACGCTCCTGCTGTCCCAGGGCGTGCCGCTCCTGCTGGCGGGCGACGAGCTCGGCCACACGCAGGGCGGCAACAACAACGGCTACTGCCAGGACAACGAGACGAGCTGGCTCGCCTGGCCGGACGACGCGCCGCTGGCCGGCTTCGTCGCGCACGTCCTGCGCGCGCGCCGCTCGAGCCCGGAGCTGCGCCGCCGCCAGGTCCGCCACAGCGACGGCGACGACGTCGCGTGGTACCGCCCGGACGGCGAGCCGATGACCGACGGCGACTGGGGCGCGTCCTACGCCCGCGCGGTCGCGGTGCGACTCGCGCACGGCCGCGGGATCCTGCTCGTCAACGCGTGGTGGGAGCCCCTGGACTTCCGCGTGCCCGCGGCGGCGGGCGACGGGCCGTGGTCGGTGGTGGTCGACACGGCGGTCGCCGAGCAGCGGCTGCGGGCGCTGGACGGCGCCGAGGTGCGCCTCGAGGGGCGCTCGCTCATGCTGATCGCAGCCGGCGCAGCCTGAGGTCGCCGCGCACGAGGATCGCGGCGCCGATGAGGACGATGAGCGCTCCCAGCGGGTGCAGCGCTCCGGTCCACTCCGACGCCTGCGCGAGCAGGACCTGCGCCGTGCCGACGACCGCCAGCCCGACGGACAGGGCGATCGTGTCGCGCGGCATCCACGCGACGATCGCGAGCAGCGCGACGAGCAGCTCGAGCGAGTGGACCGCCCAGCCGACCCCCTCGTGGGCGTCGAGCGCGTCGCTGCCGGCTCCGAAGATGTACGCGCCGATGAGGTAGACCTGGGCGAAGACGCCGACGACGATCGCCGCTGCGATCACGAGATGCAGCCAGGACGCCCCGGTGCGCAGCCGCTCGACCACCATCGGCCAAGCATCGCTCGTTCAGCTGTCGCGGAGCAAGTCGGGCCGAGCGGTCGCGCCCGGACCGGGGTCGGGTCTGACCGCCGCGCCGAACCGCAGCAGCCGCCCGCCGAAGGCGATCGAGCACGCGGCGAACCACGCCCAGCCCAGGGCGAGCCCCGCCAGGACGTCGGTCAGCCAGTGCACCCCGAGCAGCACCCGCGACGCCGCGACCGCGACGGCGAGCCCCGCCGCCAGACCGGACAGCGCGATGCGCACGCGGCGGCTGCGTCCGCGCGAGAGCAGCAGCGCCGCAGCGGCGAAGAACGCGGCCGACCACGACGAGTGACCGCTCGGGAACGACGGCCCGAGCGTCTCGGCGATCGGGTTGATCGTCGGCCGGACGCGGTCGTCGAGCTCCTTGATCGTCGTCGTGATGAGCCCGTTGCCACCGACGACGATGAGCAGGAAGGGCGCCACCCAGCGGCTGCGGGTGCGGACCGTCTCGACGATCGCGAGGACCACCGCCATCGCCGCGACGACGCCGGGCTTGCCGAGGTTCGTGAACGCCTCGAGCACGTCGTGCGTGAACGGCGTGCTGTGCGTCGCCCCCCAGTCCGCGGCACGCCTGTCGATGCCGAGGCCGGCGTCGGCATCGCGGACGAGCAGGGCCAGGACGGCGAGCACGAGCCCGCCGGCGGCGAGCACGATCAGCGCGAGGCTGAGCGCGAGCCCGGTGGCCGCCTCGGGGTCGAACCGGGCCGCGAAACCCAGCCGTGGCGGGCCGTCACGGCCACCCGCCCGCGGCAGGCGGGAGGCAGCGAACGCCACGAGGGCGCCGACGGCCGCAGAAACGATGACTAGAGCGATGAGGGGCATGGGTATGCGTGGTTCCGCGCAGCGTTGATCTGCGTACCCATCGAATCAAGGAGGGATTCGGTTGGACGACTCGGACGATGGCTGCCGCGTGCTCCAGGCGCGCGATGGAGGGCCCGCGGAGCGGTTCGCAGATCACTTCGGTGCAGCGCACCCCGCGGCCGTGTTCGCCGCTGCTCTGGTCTGCGGCTACGTGGCGCTCGTCGCCGCGTCGCTCCTGCTCGCCCTCTTCGTCACGGACGTGCTCCTCAACGTCGGCGGCCTGGGGAGCTTCGACGAGAGCGCGATCGTCTCGATCGTCGCGGACCGCACGCCGTTCCTCACCGATGCGTCGAGCGTCGGCTCCGCGGTGGGCGGCGCACCGGTCCTGCCGATCCTCGTCGGGATCATCGCGATCGTCTGCGCCTTCCTGCGTCGCTGGCGCATCGCCGCGTTCGCCGTCTTCGTCCTCGTCGTCGAGTCGGCGACGTACCGCGTGACGTCGCTGGTCGTCCCGCGCGATCGCCCGCACGTGCAGCGCCTCGAGGACCTGCCCGCGAACGCGAGCTACCCGTCCGGGCACACAGCCGCCTCGATCGCCGTCTACGCCGGGCTCGTGCTGCTGCTCACGTCGGCGATCCCGAACCGCAAGCTGCGCATCGCGGCCTGGGTCGCGGCGGTCGTGCTGCCGCTCATCGTCGCGTTCTCGCGCATGTACCGCGGCATGCACCATCCGCTCGACGTCGCGGGCGGCGCGCTCGTCGGCATCGGCGCCGTCCTCGTGCTGCTGTTCGCCTGCCGCGCCGCCGACGCCGCAGCGCGCTCGCGCGTCCGCGGCAGCAGCCGCATCGCGCGTCCCGGCCGCATGCGGGCGACGGCATGAGGGTGGCGGTGGTCGCCCACGCGGAGAAACGCCTCGGCGGCGGACTTGCGGAGCTGCGCCGGGTGCTCGAGGCCCGCGGCGTCGCGGACCCGCTGTGGTACGAGGTGACGAAGGCCAAGCACGCGCCCGATCGCGCGCAGCGGGCGCTCGACGACGGCGCCGAGCTCGTCTTCGCGTGGGGCGGCGACGGCACCGTCCGGCGCTGCATGGGGGTGCTCGCCGGCACCGACGCCTGCCTCGCGGTGCTCCCGGCCGGGACGGCCAACCTCTTCGCGACGAACCTCGACATCCCCGCGGACATCGAGGAGGCGGTCGAGATCGGCCTGCACGGCGAGCGCACGCGGATCGACGTCGGCAGCTTCTCCGGCGAGCGCTTCGGCGTGATGGCCGGGGTCGGCTTCGACGCCGAGATGATCCGCGGGTCCGAGGACCTCAAGGAGCGGCTCGGCCGCCTGGCCTATGTCTGGAGCGGCTCGCGGAACCTCCGCGAGGACGCGTTCGAGGCGGAGATCCGGGTCGACGGGCTGGACTGGTTCGACGGCCGGGCGACGTGCATCCTGCTCGGCAACGTCGGGGACCTGTTCGGCGGGGTGACCGTCTTCCCCGACGCGCGGCCCGACGACGGGCAGCTCGAGCTGGGCGTCGTGACGGCGGAGGGCCTCGTGCAGTGGGCGCGCACGCTTGCGAGAACGGCGGCCGGCGATCCGACGCTGTCGCCGTTCGTGCGGGCGACACGCGCGCGCGAGGTGAAGGTCCGGCTCGATCGCAAGGTCCGCTACGAGCTCGACGGCGGGGACCGCACGAAGGTGAAGACGTTCAAGGCGAAGGTCGAACCGGGTGCGCTGCAGCTCTGCGTCCCGCGACGGCCCGACGAAGGGGGATCAGGAACATGAGCATGGCGACGAAGGGTGGTGCACCGGTCCGCGAGGCCGAGCACCAAGGAGAACGGGTCGCGCGCACCGACAGCTTCGAGGGGCTGGCGCGCGCCGGTCTCGTCGCGCGCGGCGTGGTCTACGGGATCATCGGGATCCTCGCGCTGAAGCTCGCGCTCGGCGACGGCGGCGAGGCGACGAACCAGCAGGGCGCGCTGCAGACGATCGCGCAGGGCCCGTTCGGCAAGGTGCTGCTCGCGCTCATGGCGATCGGCCTGCTGGGCTACGCCTCCTGGCGCCTGATCCGCGCCGCGCTGGGCCACGGCCCCGAGGCGACCGACGACACGAAGGACCGCATCGCCGGCGCCGTCAGCGGCATCGCATACGCGGCGCTGTGCGTCACCGCGCTGCAGATCCTCTTCGGCTCCGGCAGCAGCGGGGGGCCGAGCAACAACCCGGACGGGACCACGGGCGGCGTGCTCGACTGGCCCGCGGGCCAGGTGCTCGTCGTCATCGCCGGTCTCGTCTTCATCGGGGTCGCGCTCGACCAGGCGCGCAAGGGCGTCAAGAAGGAGTTCCTCGAGGACTCCAAGACCGAGGAGATGAGCTCGGAGGTCCGCAAGGCCTTCACGGCGATCGGCGTGACCGGCCATGTCGCCCGCGCGATCGTCTTCGCGCTCGTCGGCTGGTTCCTCATCCGCGCCGCGATCGAGTACGACCCGGACAAGGCGGTCGGGCTGGACGGCGCGCTGGCCGAGCTGGGGCAGGCGGCGTACGGGCCGATCCTCCTCGGGATCGTGGCCGCGGGCCTCATCTGCTTCGCGGCGTACTCGGTCGCCGACGGCCGCTACCGGAGGGTCTAGGCAGGGCGTCAGGCGGACCGGCAGCCGGTCGATGGCGTGGACGCCCTGGTTGAGCTTGTACACCGCCGGCCCGAGCAGCTCGATGCGCTCGACCCGGCGGGCGAGCTCGGCGACCAGGGACACGCCCTCGATCCGCGCGACGGCCTGCCCGACGCAGGCGTGGATCCCGTAGCCGAGGCCGACGTGCCCAGCGCTCTTGCGGGTGATGTCGAAGCGGTCGGGGTCCTCCCAGCGGCGCGGGTCCCGGTTCGCCGGCAGCTGCAGCACGAGGATGAGCGCGCCCTTCGGCAGGCGCACACCGCCCAGCTCGGTCTCGCGGGTCGTCATCCGCCCGCCGATCCGCGCCGGTGACTGGTAGCGGAGGTTCTCCTCGAAGGCGTTGCGCGCGAGCGACGGGTCGTCGCGCAGCAGCGCCCACTGGTCCGGGTGCTCGGCCATCGCCTTCACGAGGCTGGTGATGGCGAAGATCGTCGTGTCCGAGCCGGCCGAGTAGAGCGTCTTGACGAGCAGCTCGGCCTCCAGCTCGGTGACCTCGCCCGCGTCGGCCGACGCGTAGATCGCGGCGCCGATCCCGTCCGGCGCCAGCGCGTCGCGCCGGCAGGAGCGCTCGACGTAGGCGATCGCGTCGGCGCCTTCGCGCACGCCCTTCTCCCACAGCTCGTTGCGCGGGCCGAAGACCTGGAAGACCGCGTCGCCGAACTCCATGAGGAAGTGGCGGTCCTCCTGCGGCATCCCGATCATGTCGGGGAAGACCTGCAGGACGTAGCGGGCGGCCAGGTCCTTGTAGGCGTCGAGCTCCACCGGCCCGCCGGTCAGCAGCTCGTCGACCAGCCGCTCGGCCGCGCCGCGGAAGTCCTCGCCCATCTTGCGCATCGCCGGGCCCGACAGCACCCGCTGGATCGAGGCCCGCACGCGGGTGTGGACGGGCGGGTCGCTCGTCAGCAGCACCTCGGGGCGGATCGACGTCGGGTCGTAGAACGGGCGCCCCTCGGAGGAGTACGTCTCCCAGTCCTTGAGGACCTCCTGCACCTCCGCGTGCCGCGCGACGACCCAGATGTCGTACTGCGGCAGGTACACGACGGGCCCGACCTCGCGCAGCAGCGAGTCGTGGTGGATCGCGTCGAGGATCGCCTCGTGGGAGAACGGGTCGATGTCGCTGACGTACGGCGGATCGATCGCCTGCGTGGCCATCCGCGGATGCTACGCGCAGCGCGGTCCGGGATACTGCGTAGGTGAGGACGCCCCGCAACGGTCTCGAGAGCCACGGCTCGCGGGAGTGGTGCAACGAGGCGGTCCGTCGCATCGAAGCCGACGCGAACCGCTCCGCCGACACCCACCTGCACGTCTTCCCGCTGCCCGTGGAGTGGGGCATCGATCTGTATCTCAAGGACGAGTCGGTCCACCCGACCGGGTCGCTGAAGCACCGGCTCGCCCGGTCGCTGTTCCTCTACGGCCTGTGCAACGGCTGGATCACCGAGCGGACGACGCTGGTCGAGGCGTCGAGCGGGTCGACGGCCGTGTCCGAGGCGTACTTCGCGAGGTTCCTCGGGCTCCCGTTCGTCGCGGTCATGCCCGCCTCCACCAGCCCGGAGAAGATCCGCGCTCATCGAGGCGCAGGGAGGCTCGTGCCACCTCGTCGACGACCCGCGGACGATGGTCGCCGAGGCACGGCGGCTGGCGGGCGAGACCGACGGGCACTTCCTCGACCAGTTCACCTACGCCGAGCGCGCGATGGACTGGCGCTCCAACAACAACATCGCGGAGTCGATCTTCGCCCAGATGACGCTGGAGCGGCACCCGGTCCCCCGCTGGGTCGTGGTGGGCGCGGGGACGGGCGGGACCAGCGCGACGATCGGCCGCTACACGCGCCTGATGCAGTACCCGACGCAGCTGTGCGTCGTCGACCCCGAGGACTCGATCTTCTACTCCCGCTGGACGGGGGACCCGTCGACGTTCACCGGCCGTCCGTCGCGCATCGAGGGCATCGGGCGCCAGAACGCCGAGCCGTCGTTCCTCCCCAGCGTCGTGGACCTGATGATCCAGGTCCCCGATGCCGCGTCGATCGCGACGATGCGCCTCGTGCGCGAGCGGACGCGGCGCAGCGTCGGCGGCTCGACCGGGACGAACGTCTGGGGAGCGCTGCTGCTCGTCGCCCAGATGCTCGCCGAAGGTCGAACGGGGCAGCGTCGTCACCCTCATCTGCGACGGGGGCGAGCGCTACGCGGGCACGTACTACGACGACGCGTGGGTCGCCGACCAGGGCATGGAGCTCGGGCCGTACGAGGAGGCGCTCGAGACCTTCCTCGAGCAGGGCGCGTTCCCCGCGTCGCGGTGGGTCCTACACCTCGGTGATCACGCCGTGGATCTGCTCCACGACCTCCGGCGGGACCTCGTCCATCCCGTGCGCGTCACGCGCGTGGGACTGGATCTCGGCGAAGAGCGCCGTGTCGTCCTCGCTGCGCGTCACCCACTCGCATCCCGAGGACCACGTCGCCGCACTTGAACTGCTTCATACAGGGGAGCGCTCCTGACCCGGATGAGTGGCGCATGTACGCTCGAACCGTGTGCCGGATCCTAGCCTACCTCGGGGAGCCGCTGCCGGTGCAGAGCCTGCTGTTCGACACCGACAACAGCCTCGTTCGGCAGTCCTACAGCCCGCGGATGATGAACACGTTCCTCAACCTCGCGGGCTTCGGCATGAAGGCCTGGGATCCGGCGTCCGCCGGCCCGAGGAGCCGTTCACCTACCGCGCGACCGCCCTGCCGTCGTTCGACCGGAACCTGCGCTTCATCTCGTCCAAGGTCGCGTCGACCTGCCTGGTCGCGCACGTCCGCGGCGTGACCTACTCCGGCGAGGCCGTCGTCGCCGACACGAACCTGCATCCCTTCCACTTCGGCGGCACGCGCCTCGTCCTCGCGCACAACGGGCACCTGCGGCAGTTCGCGCGCATGCGCTACGCGCTCGTCGAGCACGTGCGGCCGGAGCTCGCGCGCCACATCGAGGGGACCACCGACTCGGAGTGGATCTACGCGCTGATCCTGTCGCAGCTCGACGACCCCTACGGGCTCCCGGACACGCGCGAGCTGGCCGACGCGGTCGCCGGCGCCCTGCGCATCCTCCGCACGGTCCGCGCCGAGCACGGCATCGACACCTCCTCGCCGGTCAACCTCTGCGTCAGCAGCGGGCGGGCGGTGGTGGCGACCCGCCTGTCGTTCGACTACGGCTGGTACCCGCCCGAGGACGAGATGCTCGAGACCGACCTGCCGTTCGTGAGCCTCTGGTACGCGATCGGGGGCGAGTACGCCGAGCGCGACGGCGCCTGGCAGATGACGCCCGGCGATCCTCACCGCTCGGTGATCATCGCCTCCGAGCCGCTGACCGCCGACTTCTCGACCTGGCTCGAGGTGCCGGAGTACTCGATGCTGACCGCCGAGCTCACCCCGGACGGGCTCGAGTTCGAGACGCGCGACCTGGATGTCTGACCGCGCGACCGTCGAGTTCCTCGCCACGGTGCCGCTCCTGGCGGGCCGGAGGAGGCGGACCTGGTCGAGCTGGCGCGGCTCATGCGCCGGCGCACGCTGCCGGAGGGCCAGTTCCTCTGGCGCCAGGGCGACGCGCGCGGGAGCTCGTGTTCATCGTCGAGGGCGGCGTCGCGAAGCTGCTGGACCTGACCGGGGATCGCACGCGGAGCTCGGGCGGGCGGGCCCGGGGGACGTGGTCGGCGAGATGGGGCTGCTCGACGGCCAGGGGCACGCGATGAGCATGCGCGTGACCGAGACCGCGACGGTGCTCGCCCTCGGCCGTCAGGACTTCGCCGCGCTGCTCGCCGGGCAGCACCCGTCGACCTTCAGGCTGAAGCGCCACCTCGCCGTCGCTCCTCACCGCACGACTTCGCACCCAGCTCGCGCATCTCGCCGACTCGCTCGGCGGCGAGGCCCTCCGACGGGATCCCGCCGGAACGCTGGCCGAGCTGGAGGAGTGCAAGGCGCCCGACAGCAGGTACGTGCGCCGGATGGCGACCTTCCACGACTTCGACCCGCTCGCGCTCTGGGGCTTCCTGACGTCCGGCCACTACGTCCGGTGTCCGCCGGGACGCACGCTGCTCGCCGAGGGGACGCCGTCGAACGCCTTCTACCTGACGATCAACGGCGCGGTCGAGAAGGTGCTCGTCCGCGGCGACCGCCGCATCCGCGTCGGGCTGGCGGGTCCCGGCAAGGCGTTCGGCTACGAGAGCCTCATCGACGGCCGGCCGTCGCCGGTCACGGCGATCACGCGGGAGCGCGCGTGCCTCCTCGTCATCCCGCACGACCTGTTCGGGCGCCTGTTCGAGGGCGAGGACGCGGTCTCCCGCGGGTTCCTCGACGTCATCCAGAAGGACCTGATGACCGCGCTGCGGGAGACGCTGCGGCCACGCGCGCGCCTCGCGGCCAGCGTGTAGCGCCCGTCAGGCGGCGAGCGCGCCGCCGGCGACCGGTGACCGGTAGGCGGGGACGAGCGCCGCGGGCAGCGCGCGCGAGAAGAGGAAGCCCTGGCCCAGCTCGCAGCCGTGCTCGAGCAGGAACCTGCGCTGCTCCTCCGTCTCGATGCCCTCGGCGAGCGGCTCGAGGCCGAGGCTGCGCGTGAGCCCGACGATCCCCGACACGAGCACGGCCGCCGACGGCTCGGGCAGGTCGCGGATGAAGGACCGGTCGATCTTGAGCATCGTCATCGCCAGCTGGTGCAGGCGCGCGAGCGACGAGTGCCCGGTCCCGAAGTCGTCGATCGCGACGCGGACGCCGCGGGCATGCAGCGCGTCGACGATCGCCTCGTTGCTGTCGGGGTGCTCCATGGCGGTCGACTCGGTGATCTCGAGCATGAGGCGGCCGGGCGCGATCCCGAACGACTCGACGATGCCGAGCACGGACTCCATCGCCGTCAGCCGCCAGAAGCGCGAGGGGAGGTTGACCGAGACGTAGAGCTCGAGCCCGTCCGCGGCCCAGGTGCGCGACTGCCGGCAGGCCTCGGTGACGACCCACTCGGAGATGCGCGTGATCGCGCCGGTGCGCTCGGCGAGCGGGATGAACGCGTCGGGCCCGACGAGCCCGCGGTCCGGGTCGTGCCAGCGGATCAGGGCCTCGACGCCCAGCATCGCGCCGTCGACGAGGCGCACGAGCGGCTGGTAGTGCAGCTCGAACTCGTCGCGGTCGAGCGCGCGACGCAGGCGGCCCGCCTCGGAGAGGCGCAGGAGCGGCACCGGCGCGGTGGGGCCGCCGGCGACGGCATGCCCGTCGCGGCCGCACTCCTTCGCGCGGTACATCGCGATGTCCGCCCGCTTGAGGAGGTCGCCCGCCGTGTCGGCGTCGCCCGGGAACGTCGCGATCCCGATGCTCGCGCTGGCGTAGACGTCGACGCCCGCGACCACGACCGGCGGCGTGAGCGCGCTGCGGACGCGCTCGGCCAGCGCGATCGCGTGGTCGACGGCCGTGGCGCCCTCGGTGGGCTCGATGTCGGGGAGCAGGAGGAGGAACTCGTCGCCGCCCTGCCGGGCGACCGTGTCGGTCTCGCGGACGGTCGCGCAGAGCCGCTCGGCGACGGCGCGCAGCAGCTCGTCGCCCGCCGCGTGGCCGAAGTCGTCGTTGACGAGCTTGAAGTCGTCGAGGTCGACGAAGAGGACCGCGACGTGCGTGCCGGCGCGCCGCGACCGCGCGAGGGCGAGGTCGACGTGCTCGGTGAGCATCGCGCGGTTCGGCAGGCCGGTGAGGGCGTCGTGGAAGGCGAGGTGCGAGAGCTCGGCCTCGAGCTGCTTGCGCGCCGTGATGTCGAAGATCGCGCCGTCCAGCAGCGTCAGCTCGCCGTGCTCGTCGGTCGCGCCGCGGCCCTGCTCGTGGACCCACCGGATCGTGCCGTCGGCGTGCAGGACGCGGTAGTCGATCGTGAAGGGCTCGTTGCGCTCCACCGCCGCGACGACCGCGCGCTCGACGTCGCCGCGGTCGTCGGGGTGGATGACGCTCTCGTAGGTCCGGACGGCGTTGCCGACGAAGTCCGACGGCGGATGGCCGGTGATGTGCTCGATCTCGCGGCTCATGAACCGCATCTCCCAGTCGGAGCGCAGCTCGCAGCGGTAGATCGCCCCAGGGACGTTGGCCACCACGTTCTCGAGCCACTGGTCGAGGTTCATCGTCACCCTGTGATCGGCTGGAGGCCGGAGGACTGAAGCCGTCCCTGCCATCGTTCTCGGCATCCCGTCGCCTCCCCGCTCACCGGACCCGCCGGACCTGCCCGCCGACGCGCCGCACCTCGCGGAGGTGACGATCCCCGACGACGAGCGCCTCGAGGCCGTCGTCCTGGACGCCGCCGATCTGTCCGCGGCGCGCCTGCAGCGGCTGTCGGTGGTCGACGTGCGCATGAACGGCGGCAGCCTCGCGAACGCCGCCGGCCGCGGCTCGCGCTGGGTGCGCGTCGAGCTGGCCGGCGCGCGGCTGACCGGGCTGGACCTGCCGGAGGCGGACCTCCACGACGTCGTCGTGCGCGACTGCCGCGCCGACCTGACGTCGTTCGCGCGGTCGCGGCTGCAGCGCGTCTGGTTCGAGCGCTGCGAGCTGACGGAGGCCGACTTCCTCGATGCTGACCTGCGTGAGGTGCGCTTCCTCGACTGCGACCTCAGCCGCACCGACTTCCGCGGCGCGCGCCTGCAGTCGTGCGAGCTGCGCGGCGTCCGCCTCGACGGCATGGCGGGCGTGGAGCGGCTGCGCGGCGCGGCGCTCCCGATGCTCGACGTGATCGACAACGCCGCCACGCTGGCCGCGGCGCTCGGGCTGCGCCTGCTCGACGACTGAGGCTCAGTACAGGTCGGCCGGCGCTCGGTCGCGGAACATGTGAAGTTCCGGCCGCGCGGGCTCCACGAACCCGAAGCGGCGGTACAGCTCGTGCGCATCGGCCGTGGCGAGGTGCCAGCGGCGCAGCCCCTGCAGCTCCGGGTGCGCGAGGACGCACTCCACGAGCGCGACGCCGAGGCCCCTTCCCCGGTACGCGGGCAGGACGAAGACGTCGCCGAGGTACGCGAAGACGGCACGGTCGCTCACGACGCGGGCGAAGCCGGCCTGCGCGCCGTCGGGGTCGTAGAGGCCGAACGGCAGCGAGCCCTCGATGGAGCGCTCCACGATCTCGGCCGGCACCCCCTCCGACCAGTACGCCTCGCGGAGGAACCCGGCGATGACGGGCAGGTCGAGCCGGCCGCGGTCGGTCGAGACCTCGAAGCCGCCCTCGAGCGTCCACTCCATGGCGTCAGACCCCCGGGTGGCCGGCCCAGTAGTCGACGCCCGGCCGACCGCGGCACGATGAGGTCCTCGCCGGGCTTCCCGGTCCAGATCGCGACCTTGTCGCTGTCGGGGTACGTCGTCGCCGTCGGGTACACGAGCGTCGACCACATGAGCACGCGGGCGGGCGCGTCGCCCGTGTTGAGGATCTCGTGCGCGCCCTCGGGACCCTTGGGGAAGAACACGACGTCGAGCGGCACGAGCTCGGTGGTGCCCTCCGGCGTACGGACCGACGGGCGGCCGTCGAGCACGAGCATCCACTCCTCCTCGCCGTGCTCGTAGTGGTACGGCACGGACGACTGCCCCGGCGGGATCACGTAGAGCGACGCTCCGGTGTCCTCGGCGCCCAGGTCCTTGCCGAAGCGGAACATCTCCGCCTGGTAGCCGGGCGGGTCGCTCGGGTCGAGCTTCGTCTCGGGGTCCGTCAGGTTGACGCGGCGCATGCCGCGAGGCTACGTCCTGAGGCCCGCCGCGATCTCCTCCAGGCGCGCCGGGTCGGCGGCCATGATCTCGCGCGCATGGGCCGTCACCGCCTCCGCCGGCCAGTCCCACCACGCGGCGGCCAGGAGGCGCTCGACGTCGGCGTCCTCGTAGCGCCGCCGCACCACGCGCGCCGGGTTGCCCGCGACGATGGCGTAGGGCGGGACGTCGGCGGCCACGACGCTCGCCGCCGCCACGATCGCCCCGTCGCCGATCGTGACGCCGGGGAGGACGAGCGCCTCGTAGCCGAGCCAGACGTCGTTGCCGATCACGGTGTCCCCGCGGCTCGGTGCGCTCATGACGAGGTCCATCGTGTCCGCCCAGTCGCCGCCGAAGATGCCGAACGGGAACGTCGACGGGCCCAGGTCCGCGTGGTTGGCACCGCCCATGAGGAAGCGCACGCCGGCCGCGATGGCGCAGTAGCGGCCGATGACCAGGCGCTCGGGGCCGAACGCGTAGAGGACGGCGTCCGCCTCGAACTCGGTGGCGCGCTCCGGGTGGTCGTAGTAGGTGAAGTCGCCGATCTCGATCTTGGGGCTGCGCACCAGCGGCTTCAGGAAGACGACGCGGTCCTGGCCGGCGACGGGGTGCAGCGTGCCCGGGTCAGGGCTCATGCGACCGAGTATCCCGGGTAAGCCCGACCCTCAGATGTCCCCCGGCGACCTCACCCACGCGCTCCCCGCGGCCCAGGCGCTGGCCGAGACGGCGGTCGGCGTGACGCTCGCCGACGTCCGCGATCCCGAGCTCCCGCTCGTCTACGTCAACGACGCGTTCACGCGCCTGACCGGCTATACGAGCGACGAGGTGCTGGGCCGCAACTGCCGCTTCCTGCAGGGGCCCGGTACCGAGCGAGCCGCCGTGCAGCGCATCCGCGACGCGCTCGCGGGCATGCGCGAGACGCGCGTGACCCTGCTGAACTACCGGCGCGATGGCACGCCCTTCCACAACGAGCTGCTCATCGCCCCCGTGCACGACGACGACGGCGACGTGACCCACGTGGTCGGGATGCAGCTCGACGTGACGCACACCGTCACGGAGGCCATGCGCCTGCGCGACGAGCGCGACCTGCTGCAGGCCGAGGTCGCCGAGCTCAAGGCGCTGCGCGACGTGCTCACGCCCAGGGAGATCCCCGCCGTCCCCGGGTGGGAGATCTCCGCGCGCTACCTCGCGGCGAGCGCGCTGGCGGGCGACTTCCATCTGGTCGCTCCCGACGGCGACGGCACGACCGTCGTGGCGATCGGGGACGCCATCGGCCACGGGGCGAACGCCGCGCAGCAGGCGTCGTTCGTGCGCGCGAGCCTGGCGACGTTCGCCGCCTACACATCCGAGCCCGACCGGCTGCTGAGCCTCGCCAACGCCTCGCTCATCGAGCGCGTCGGCATGAGCGGGCGCTTCTCGACCTGCGCGTGCCTGGCGGTGCGGGCCGACGGCAGCGTGGACGTCGCCCTCGCCGGGCACCCGGCCCCGCTGCGGCTCGACAGCGGGCAGCCGGCGGAGGTCGAGCGCCGCGGCCCGCCGCTCGGCGTGGCGCTGGACATCCAGCCGTCCCGCACGACGCTGTCGCTCGCGCCGGGCGAGGGCCTGCTGCTCTACACCGACGGCATCACCGAGGCCCGGACCACCCCGGGCTCGCAGGAGCGGCTCGGCGAGGACGGCCTCCGCGCCGCGCTCGTCGCGGGCGCGGGGCACGACACGACCACGACGCTCGAGGCGCTCCTGCAGGTCACGCCCGACCTCGCCGCCGGCACGCCGTCGGACGACGTCTGCCTGCTCGCGCTGCGTCGATGCGCCTGACGATCCTCGGGTCCGGCTCACCGCGCCCGGACCCGCTCCGATCCCAGCCCGCGGCGCTGCTGGAGATCGGCGGCGAGCACGTGCTCGTCGACTGCGGCGACGGCACGATGCGCCGTCTCGTGGAGGCCGGGGTCGACGCCGCGTCGGTGACCCGGGTCGTCCTGACCCACCTGCACTGGGACCACGTCCTGGGCCTGCCCGCCTTCGCCTGGGGCTCGTGGGGGCTCGGCCGCCCACGGCTCGAGGTGTGGGGACCGGCGGGCACCGCCGATCTGCTGCGCACGACGCTGCAGGCGCCGTTCGCCGAGCAGGCCGCCTGGGTGGCGCAGCTGGGCTGGGATCCCGCGGGGTGGGACGACGTCGTCGTCCACGAGATCGGCGACGGCGCGACGGTCGACGTCGGCGGCGGCCGCCTGACGTTCGGTCGCGTCCACCACCCGCCGATCGAGGCCTACGGCGTGCGCGCCGAGCACGACGGCGCCGTCGTGACGATCTCGGGCGACACGACCGCGTGCGACGAGCTCGTCGCGCTCGCGCGCGATGCCGACCTGCTGCTCATGGACGCCTGCGCCCCCGCGCCCGGCCATCCCCTCGCCGGCTTCCACGCGACACCCGCCGACGCCGGGGGCGTTGCGGCCCGCGCCGGCGTCGCGCGGCTCGTCCTCACGCACCTGCTGCCGGAGACGGACCCGCGTCACGTCGCGGCAGAGGCCGGCGGTCGCTTCGCGGGTGTCGTCGGCGCCGCGGGCGACCTCGACGCCTACGACGTCCCGTAGCGTCCCGTCGATGGCGACACGTGACGACCTGGTCGAGACGCTCCCGGCCGGCGACGCACGGCTAGGCGGCGGGAACGCCGACGCGCGTGGCGAGGATGAGCCCGCGGTGCTCGGTGCGGGGATCGCCGTCGCCGATCGTCGGGCCCGCGCACACGAACAGCGTGCGGCCGTCCTCGCCGCCCAGCGCCACCGCGAACGCGGTGAGCCCCTCCCCCGCGGGCACGACGTCGGTCACCTCGCCACCCTCGAGCACGCGCACCGCGGCACCGCCGGCCATGTCGGCGACCCAGATCGCGCCCTCGGCGTCGAGGCAGATCCCGTCCGGCGTGATCGCGCCGCTCGCGATCGCATCGGGGAACCCGGCGGCCGGCTCGGCGGCGAACGTCGCCCAGGGCCGCGCCGCGCCGAGCGCCCCGTCGTCGCCCACGTCGAAGGCGGTGAGCCGCTGGCCGAGCGTCTCGGCGACGACGAGCGTCCCGTCCGCCGTCATCACGAACCCGTTGGGGAAGTGCACGCCGTCCGCCACCCGGGTCGCCGCACCGTCGGGATCGACCCGGACGATGCCGGCGGTGCGGACGGGCGCCCCGTAGTCGTAGCCGAACTCGCCCACCCACGCGCGGCCCGCCCGGTCGACGACCATGTCGTTGCACGGGCCGCCGGTGAGCGCGGTCAGATCGGCCACCTCGGTGAGGCCCTCGGGATCGAGCCGCAGGAGCCGCCGGTCGAGCATCGACACGACGAGCATCCGCCCGTCCGTGTCGAACCCCAGGCCGGAGGGCTGACCCTCGACCTCGCAGACCGTCGCCACGGTCCCGTCCGGCTCCACCGCCTGCACCCGCAGCGCGTGGAAGTCGGAGAAGAGCAGCCGCCCGTCGCGCCACAGCGGGCCCTCGGGGAACATGAGGCCGCCCGCGACGTGCTCGAGGGTCATGCGGCCAGGAAGTCGAGCACGAGCGGCGCGACGACGTCCAGCCGCTCGACCTGCGGGACGTGCCCGGCGTCCGGCACGATCTCCACGCGGGCGTCCGCGAGACGGGCGGCGAACTCCTCCGCGTAGACCGGCGAGACGAGCCGGTCGTGCTCGCCCCAGACCACGAGCGCGGGCGCCGTGACGCGGTGCAGCCGCCGGGCGAGCCCCTTGTCCGGGATCGGCCACACGAACTTGCCGGTCGCGCCCATCGCCCAGACCGCGTCGGCCATCGCGACCGCGAGCTCGTCCGCCGAGTCGGGCATCGCGAGCGCCGCCTGCGCGGCAGGGCCCGCCGGGTCGTGGAACAGCACGCCGGGGAGCTCGTCCGGGGTCATCGTCATGTACTGGGCGACCGGCGCGTCGTCGCGCCACAGGCCGATCGGGTCGAGCAGGACGAGGCGCGAGATCGCGGTGCGCCGGTGCGCGGCGACCTCGCAGGCCACCATGCCGCCGAACGACGCCCCCACGAGCGGCACGCTGTCGAGCCCGAGGGCGTCGAGCAGCTCGTCGTAGATGAGGACGAGGTCCCACAGGCCGGGGACCCGATGGATCGCGTCGCGCGCGGTCTCGCCCGTCCCGGGGTGGTCGGGCGCGTAGACCGTGTGGCGCTCGGCGAGCGCGTCGAGGAACGGGTCCCAGCCGGGGCCGCCCGCCGGGTGCAGGTACACGAGCGGCGGCCCGTCGCCGGCGACGCGGACCTTCGCCTCGAAGTCGCAGTGGCGCAGCGGGACGGTGCGGACCGTCATGCCGCGGCCCTCGCCGACGCGCCGGTCGGCCACCACTTGCTCTCCCAGCCCTCCGCGTCCCAGAGCGACTGCAGGTGCGGCAGGACGTCCGACGCCATGAGCCGGATGTTGTCCTCGGCGAGCTCGTGGGGCATGGAGCCGAACTGCATGATGGCCAGGAGATGGCCCACGCCGAGGCGGCGCGCGATCGCCTCCAGCCGGTCGCGGACGGTCGCCGGGCTGCCCACGACCGCGAAGCCGCGGTCGATCATGTCGCGCGCGGTGAGCGCCTTGAGGTCCGGCGGCGGCGACGCGAGCATCGCCTTGAAGGCGCCGAGCTGACCGGCGTACTCCACGTAGCCCGGCGGCGTGAAGTAGGGCGGCGGGAAGTGCAGGAGCTTCTTGTAGAAGTACTCGAGGTGCGGGCCGTAGAGGGCCTCGGCCTGCTCGTCGGTGTCGGCCACGCCGACGAGCTGCAGGAACGAGGCGCGGTACGGGTTGCGGTCCCGGCCGTGGGCGTCGGCACGGGCCCAGAAGCCGTCCATGGCCGACTCGGCGGCGCTCGCGCCGAAGTAGCTCAGGAAGGCATACGGCCAGTCGCGCTCGTGGCACATGTCCCACGTCGACGCGCTGTGCGCCCCGGGCACGAGCAGCGGCGGGTGCGGCGTCTGCACCGGCCGCGGCCACAGGTTCACGCTGCGCAGCTGGTAGTGCTCGCCGTTCCACGCGAACACCTCGGGATCGGTCCAGGCGCGCAGCATGAGCTCGATGCCCTCGCGCCAGCGCGCGCGCTGCACGATCGGCGGGACCCCGTAGCTCATCGCGGCGTCGGCGCCGATGCCCACGGGGACGCCGGCGATCAGCCGGCCGTCGCTCAGGCAGTCGAGGACCGCGTACTCCTCGGCGATGCGCGTCGGCGGCGACGTCGCGGCCAGCGTCGCGCCGAGCTGGACGAGCGCGACGTCGAGGCCGCGTTCGCGCGTGAGCCGGGCGAGGATCGAGCCGAACAGGTTCGGGTTGCACATGAACCCGTAGGGGTTCTGGTGGTGCTCGTTCGTCCCCAGCCCGTCGAAGCCGAGCTCCGCGGCGAGCATGAGCTCGTCGATCGACTGGTTGAAGAAGTCGCCCGCCTTGCGGGCGTCGCCGAGCTCCGACCACGGGGCGTCGACCCACACCGACCGGTAGCGCGTCTCGACGTCGTCCGGCAGATCCCGGTACGGCATGAAGTGGAACGACGTGACCTTCACCCTGTCGCCTCCCATCCGGTCCGCATCCCGTAGGGCGCGAACTCCAGCACGGCCTCGATGTGCACGATGTCGCCCGCGCGGACCTTGAAGAGCTCCGCGATCAGGACGCTGTTCGGCACCTGGTGGTACGGCGGCAGCTCGACCTCGCCGACGCCCCGCATCTCGACCGTCCGGCTCCGCGCCGGGTGGTCGAAGACGACGATCATGAGCACGAGGCCGCGCGCCTCGTCGACCGCGACGATCCGCCGGTCGCGCACCGCCGCGATGTAGCTGAAGTAGCCCGTGTCGATCTGCTCGCGGACGCCGAGCGGGAAGACGCTCGCGCTCGCACCCTTCAGGTGCGAGACGTCCTCGACGCGCACCGTCTTCGTGCCGTTCTCGAAGCGCGTGCAGTCGTCGATCACCGGGATGATCGAGCCGTCGGCCTGCTCGAGCGCGTCGAAGTAGCGCTGCCCGGCGTCGACGAGCACGTCACGGCCGCGGCGGTCCTCGGGCGCCAGCTCCTCGAACACGACCGAGCGCGGCTCGCGCATGTTCGACGGGTCGTAGAGGCGCTCGTGCGGGCGCCGGACGACGGTCTCGACCTCGTGGATGCGCCCGTCGCGCACGCCGAGGCGGATGAAGACGACCGAGGGGCGGTCGTGCTCGTCCACCACGCCGATCCAGCCGATCGACTCGCCCCCGTCGTCGACCACGTACGCGTAGTCGTGGTCGGGGACGCGCGAGGCGGTGCCCCACAGCCCGTCGCCGAGGTCGAGCTCCTGCCCGTTCTCCGTCGTCCGGACGTCGGGCGCGACGGGAAGCCCGGCGGGGTCGTTGCGCGCGAGCGCCGCGAGGTAGTCCTCCATGAGCCCGACGAGCTCGTCGCGCGTGCTCATGTCACGGCTGGGCGGTCGGGAGGGTGCCGAGGATGCCGCCGTCGACGGCCCAGCCGACGCCGTTGACGAGGCTCGCGGCGTCCGACGCGAGGAACGCGACGACCGCCGCGATCTCCTCCGCCTGTCCGAGGCGCCCCTGCGGCGAGACGCCCTCGGCCGCGCGCCGGGCGGCGTCGGCGTCCTCGAACCCCGAGGTCACCTCGGCGAGCATCGGCGTGTCGATCATGCCGGGGAGGACCGCGTTGACCCGGACCCCGGCGGGCGCGACCTCCGATGCGGCCGAGCGCGTGAGGCCGAGCACCGCATGCTTGGCCGCGTTGTAGGCGGGCGTGCCCGGCAGCCCGCGCTCGCTCGACAGCGATCCCGTGTTGATCACGGCACCGGATCCCTGGGCGATCATGATCGGCAGCACGTGGCGCAGCCCGAGGAAGACGCCGCGGACGTTGATCGCCATGATCCGGTCGAACGCGTCCTCGTCGTACTCCGCCAGCGCGCCGACCGGCCCGATGATCCCGGCGTTGTTGAAGAGGACGTCGATCGTCCCGAACGCCTCCACGGCGTCGGCGACGTAGCCCCGGACGTCGGCCGAGGCGGCGACGTCGGCCGTGCGGACGCGGACCTCGGCGCCGGTCTCGGCGACCGCCTTCGCGGCCTCCTCCAGCCGTGCGGCATCGCGGTCGACGAGCATGACCCGGGCGCCGGCGCGACCCATCGCGACCCCGGTCGCGCAGCCGATCCCCCCACCGCCGCCGGTGATGACGGCGGCCTTCCCCTCGAGCGTCATGCGACGACCGTACGGCGGGGCGGGCCCCGCGTCTGCCACCTCAGCGACGAGCGCTTGCACGCCCGCGCACAGCGCTGGGCGACATCCCGTAGGCGGCGTGGAAGAGCCGGCTGAAGTGCCCGGGGTTGCGCAGGCCCCAGCGGCTGGCGATCGCGAGGACGGTCTCGTGGGCCAGCGCGGGATCCTCGAGGTCCCGGCGGCAGTGCTCGAGGCGCCGCATGCGGATCCACTCCGAGACCGTCACGCCCTCCGGCTCGAACAGCCGGTGCAGGTAGCGGGTGGAGATGTAGTGCGCCGCGGCGACCGTCGCGGGCCTGAGGCCCGGGTCGTGCAGGCGCAGCTCGATCGTCGCCTTCACGTCGGCGAGCAGGTCGCCGCGACGCCCGCCGTCGCGCCGGGCGAACAGCCCGCGCACGAGGTCGACGACGCCCTCGCCGAGATCCGCGTCGTCCTCGGACACGGTGCCGTCGAGGAGCCCGTCGCCGACCGAGCGCAGGAACGGCGCGACGAGCGCGGCGAGCCCCGCCCGCGCGGGGATCGCGCTGGCCGTGCGCGCTCCGACGACGTCGACGTGCGGCCGCAGCAGGACCTTCGGCACCGCGAAGACGAGCATCTCGAACGCGTCGGGCGACGACACGCGGTACGGCCGCGACGAGTCCATGCAGACCAGGTCGCCCGGGCCCAGCACGGCGTCGCGGTCCGCCTGGTGCAGCTCCTGGGTCCCGGCGAGCAGGAGCGACAGCTCGAACTGCTCGGGGTCGTCGGCGGCGATGGCGCGGCGGGTGCGCCGCACCCCGTGCCCGTCGGCGGCGATCCGCCGGACGCGGACGGGGCCCAGCTCGTGGTCCCACGCCCGGCCGCCGAAGGGCCGGTCCTCCCTCGCGCGCACGTCGAGCGCGAAGAACATCCGCGTCTGCGCGTCCGACCAGTACGCGAGGCGCTCGCGCGAGGAGACTCCTGCGGTGTCGACGGTGACGGCCATCTCGCTCCCGGCCGCCATTGTTCCGGATCTACAGCACTGGCGAGCGGTCCCCTCGGGCCGGCGTCACGGGACCATCACGTGCTCGTCGACGACCGCGCCGACCATGGTGCTCGCCGAGAAGAAGTTCGGCGCGTCCGCGACCATCTCCGCCCACTCCGGGCTCTCCATGGCGCGCCGGAAGGCCGCCTCGTCCTCGAACCAGCACTCCGAGTGCCCGTCGAACTCCGTGTTGCCGGGCTCGACCGCGGTCTCGCCGACGGGGCTGATCCAGTGGTTCTGGATGTAGCGGTGCATGCCCGGGACCTTCACGCCGAGCGGCCCGTGGACCTCGCGCCAGTGGCGTACCGCCTCATCGCGGGGCATGCCCTCGTTGAACCTCACGAGCCAGATGACCTTGTACATGTCCTCACCGCACCGGCTGGGAGTCCTTGACGACGATCTCGCGCAACGCGGCGCCCCACATCCGGCTCTCGTCGAACACGTTGGGGCTGTCCTTCGACGCCGCGGCCCAGCCCGGCGTCGCCAGGGCCTCCAGGAACTGCGCCTCGTCGGCGAACCAGCACTCCGAGAAGCCCGAGAAGTGCACCGGGTCGTCGTTCTCACCCTCCCGACCGATCGCCGAGACCACATGGTTCTGCACGTAGCGATCGATCGGGACGTCGTGGAAGAGCGGGCCGTGGGTGTTCGTCCAGTGCGCGTCGGCGTCCTCACGGCTCATGCCGTCGCGGAAGTTGACGACGTAGACGACCTTGTACGGGCTGGTCTCGCCCGCGATCTGCTCGACCTCGCGCACGTGGGCGCTCATGCCGGTGAACCACGAGTTGTCGAAGGCGTTGGCGCTGTCCTCGCCGACGGCCGCCCACTCCGGCGAGTCCATCGCGGCCTCGAACGCTGCCCGGTCGGTGAACCACGCGCACGAGTAGCCGTCGAAGTACGTCGACTCCTCGCTGTAGCCGCCGACCGCGGGCAGCGTGCCGACGACGTGGCTCTGCACGTAGCGCTCGACGCCGGGGACCGCGGCGAACAGCGGAGCGTGGACCTCCGCCCAGTGACGATCGGACTCAGGCTTCGGCTTGTCCGGCGCGTAGCGCGCGAACCACACGACCTTGTACATCGCTTCCCTCCTCAGGCAGGGCGACGCTGGCCCGCCCGACGGTACGCGAGCCAGATGCGCAGCGCCACGTAGCCGAGCACGTGGGTGAGGAGCACGAGCAGGCCCCACCACAGCTTGACCATCGGCTGGAGGTCCTCGCCGCGCAGCTCGACCCACGTCAGCCAGAGCAGGCCGATCAGGCACGCCAGCAGGATGAGCGGGACGTGGCCGAGGATGACGAACAGGATCATCGGCGCTCCCTGTTGACGGCCGCGACCTTCCCGGTGTTCGCGTCCACGCGCACCGTGGTCAGCTGCGCATAGCCGTCGCCCCCTGGCGCCGGAACCGAGAACGACACCGCCCAGTACGGGCGCCCGTTCAGCCCCTGGCGCACGAGGCGGACCTGCGTTCGGTCGGGCGTGAAGCCGGCCTGCGGACGCGCGATCCCGATCGCCTGGTCCTTGTTCAGCCGCACCTGGCTCTGCTGGCAGCTCTGCGCGACGACGAACGTCACGCCGAACAGCACGACGACGGCGATCACCGCCTTCGCGGTCAGCCGCCCCGGCCCACGCGGCGGCTCCTCGACCGGCGGGTCGATGCGGACGCGGATCGGCCGCTCCTCCACGGCCTGTGACGGTACGGAGTCGAGAGCCAAGCGGCTACACCGTCGGGCGGAACTCGTTGCCGAGGTCCGTCGCGAGCACGATGATCAGCACCACGATCATGCAGATGATCGCGAGGCCGAGCATGACCCGCTCGAACGTCTTGGAGTGCGTCTGCAGCGGCGGGAACTCGATCTGCCGGTCGGAGTCGTCCATCTCATGCTCCTTCGGTCGGGGCGGCGGCGGCGGCTCGGCGCCTGGCGGTCCATGCCGTCAGCCGCTTGTTCTCCCAGTAGAGCCAGTAGACGAGGACGACGAACGTCACGACGATGCCGAGCCACACGAGGACCATGTAGGCGCCGGCCGCGCCCGTGCCCTCCTCGCCGTAGGTGCTGCCGGGACCGAACGTCATGAACCCGGCGCATTTCTCGTACGCGGCCTGGAGGATGAAGTCGGCCGAGTCGTCGGCGGGCTTGGCGCCCCCCACGTTCACCACGCACGCGGGCGCGCTGTCAATGATGGCGGGCATCGCCGTCCTCCCTGGGGTTGCGCCGGCGCTCCGCGCGCACGGCCCACTGCACCGATGCGCCGAGCACGGCGAGCATGAGGCAGAGCGAGATGGCGAGCGTCAGCATCAGGTGCCCATCCTCTCCAGCTCGGGAGGCCGGCCGTTGCCGGACTGCGCGACCGCCGCCATGTCCACGAGCGTGCCGTCGGGCTCGACGATCTGCTCCGTCACGACGCCCATCTCGGGATAGATGAGCGTTCCGTACTCCACGATGTCCAGGCCCTCCACCTCGACGGACGCGGGCACGCGCAGGAGGTTGAGCTTCCTGAGCACGTACGCCGCCACCCAGCCCGACAGGAACCCCAGCGGCAGGAACGTCGCCATGCCCATGAGCTGTCCGCCGATCGAGGACTCGACGTTGTTCAGGCCCGTCGGGTAGCCGGCCGCGAAGATCCCCACCCACAGCATGCCGAGGAAGCCGCTCGCACCGTGCACGGCGACCGCGCCGACCGCGTCGTCGACGCGGACCTTGCGCTCGAGCCACGTGCCGGCGAGGACGGCCAGCACCGCGGTGAGCATCGAGACCAGGTAGGCGAGCGTGGGCGCGTAGACGTCCGCGCCTGCCGACACCCCGATCACGCCCGCCAGGCCGCCGGAGATGGTCCAGAACGGGTCGCCCCTGCTCGCGAAGTACCCGCCCGTGAACCCGCCGGCGAAGCCCATCGTGATCACCATCGTGATCGAGCCGAGCGTCGTCGGGCTCAGGTAGATGTTCGCCCAGCCGGGGAACGACGTCGACGCGATCACCAGGCACGCGCCGTAGAAGGCGTAGAAGCCGGTGAAGATGAGCATCAGGCCGAGCGCGGTGATGTGGAGGTTGTGCGGTCTGAACTGCCGCGCGAGCCCCTCCTTCGTGTACTTGCCTATCCGCGGCCCCAGATGGAAGAGCACCCCGAGCGTGAACGCTCCCGCGACGCCGTGGACGACGCCGGACGCGATCGCGTCGTGGAAGCCGAAGCGCAGCGTCAGCCAGCCGCCCGCGCTCCAGCCCCATGCCGCATCCAGGATCCACACGACCGAACCGAGCAGCGCCGCCAGGACCAGGTAGGCCGACAGCCGCACGCGCTCGATGAGCGCACCGGACATGATCGACGCGGTCGTCCAGCTGAACAGCAGGAACGCCAGGAAGAAGATCAGGTTGATGTTGTTGGCGAGGTTCGGGCCCATGGCGTCGCTCCATGGGATCCCGGCCTGGCACGCGACGGAGGTGAAGTCACTGCTGTTGGGGCCGACCGGCAGACCGGCCTGGTTGCAGTTGTAGATCCACCAGCCGAAGTAGTAGAAGGTCGGCGTCACGACGGCGATCGTGAGGATGTTCTTCATCGACGTCGCCATGACGTTCTTGCGGCGGGCGACGCCACCCTCGTACGCCATGAAGCCGGCGTGGATCAGCCACATCAGGACGACGGTCCAGAAGTAGAACTGCTCGCCGAGGATCGCGCTGTCGCGCGTCACCTGCTCGACGGTCGGCACCTCCGCCTGCGCGAAGATCGCTGCCAGCACGGCGTTCCACCCCCAGAGTTGACCCGGCGCCCCTCCCCAGAGGCAGCCGACGGTGCGTTTCTATCCGCGTTCGCTTCGCGAGGGCAATGTGCGAATCGGCCCTCATTGGCGCGTCATCGATGTGCCGATCGCACATACGCCCACCGTCGCGGTACATTGGCCGTAGACCGACCGGCGTGTCCCGTCGATCGGCTCTCTCCTCTCCGCGAGGACGACCCCGCACCTTCGAGGGTGCGCGTTGCCTCCGGTCCACGCAAGCGAGCTTTTTCGAGGACGAGTCGATGGATCACGACGGGCACGACGGGGCGGTTCGCCTCCTCGATGTCGCACCACAGTTGGCGGAGCATCTGCCGGAGGACCACACACGCACCGCGCGCGCCGCGGTCCTCGCACCGACGATCGACCTGCGACGCGGCGCGTGGGACCGGGAGGGGATCCGCCGCCGCCCGCACCATCCGTTCGGGGCGATCGTCGTCTCCGGGCTGCTGGCCCGGACGGTCGACGTCGGCGGCTACCCGGGACTCGACGTGTACGGGCCGGGCGACGTCGTCGCAGCACGCGACCTCCACCACACCACGCTGCCCTGCGGCGAGTCCTGGACCGCGACGGTGCCGTCGCGGATCGCCCTGCTCGACGATCGGTTCCTGCTCGCCGCCCGTCGCTGGCCGCGCCTGGTCTCGGCCATGTTCGAGCTGCTCGTCGAGCAGCGCGACCGCCTGATGATGCAGCTCGTGATCGCCGAGCAGCCTCGGGTCGAGGACCGGCTCCTCATGCTGTTCTGGCAGCTCGCAGACCGCTTCGGCAGGGTCACGCGCGAGGGGATCACGATCCAGCTCGCGCTGACGCACGAGGCGCTGGGGCGGCTCATCGGCGCGCGCCGGCCGACCGTGACGCTCGCGCTGCGCATGCTGTGCGAGCGCGGCGCGCTCGAGCGGCGGCCGGACCGCAGCTGGCTCGTGAAGGAGCTTCCGCAGGACACCGCTGTGACGGCCGCGGTCCTGTCCGACGGCACGCAGCCGCGGCCGGTGGAGCCCGAGCCGCTCAGCTCGCCGTCGTGATCTCGAGCAGGTAGGCGACCACGAGGTCCTGGTCGCCGACCGTCAGGCCGTACGCGTCGGAGTGCGACGCGACGTGCTTGATCTGGCCGCTCGACCCCTCGACGACGCTGTCGAGCGGCACCACGGCGTAGTCGACGACGCGCACCGTGTAGCCCAGGTGCTCGAGACGCTGGACGGTGCGCTGCTCGCCCACGATCGAGAGCTGGACGACGTAGGCGACCCCGTCCGGATCGAGCGCCTCGGGCAGCAGCCCGATGAGGTGGTCGATGAGGTTGCGGCCCCAGAAGTCGACCTGGCGGTGGCTCGTGTCCTGCGTCACCGGGTCGGCCGGCTTCTGGTCGAGGCTCGCGACGATGAGGTCGTAGCGCTCCTCCGGCACCCAGGGGTAGAGGTCCAGCGCGGTCGCGGTGACGCGATCGGCGACGCCGTTGCGGAACGCGTTGGTCAGCGTGTTGGCGACCGCGGCGGGCTGGATGTCGACCGCGTGCACGTGCGTCGCGCCGTTGCGCGCGAGCTGCACGGCCAGCAGGCCGGTGCCCGACCCGACGTCGAGGCAGCGCTGGTGCGAGCCCAGGCCCTCGCGGTACAGGTGACGCCAGAGCAGGAACGAGCCGGGGTTCGGCCTGGCGACCTCCGGGTCGACCACGAGGTCGGGGATGTCGAGCGGGAAGACGCCACGGCCGCGGTTGTCGCGGAAGCGCAGGCGGTCGCCCGCCTCGCCCTCACCGAGGTCGCCGGGGACCGGCGGGTGGGCGGTGCCGGGCTTCGTGTCGGCCAGCGCCGCGCGGGCCGCCGCGACGTGCTCGACGCCGACCCCGCAGCAGCCGCCCACGATCTGTGCGCCCTCCTCGCGCCACTGCAGCGCCAGCTCGGCGTACTCCGCGCCGCCGATCGCGGTCTCCGACCGCCAGCCGTGCGCCGACAGGTAGCCCAGGTTGGGGTAGACGCCGAGCGGCAGGTCCGTGAAGTCGCGCAGCCATGACACCATGCCTGGAACGTGGTCAGGCGGCATGCAGTTGATGAGCAGCGCACCGACGCCCTGCTGCTCGAAGCGGCGCGCGGCGCGGCCGAACGCGTCCCCCTCCGGCCCGCCCCAGTGCTCGCCGTAGATCCCGCACACCCCGCGCCGGCAGCGCCGGAAGCTCAGCCACACCGGGATGCCGGTCTCCAGCAGGCGCGCCACGGTGTCGTACATCGAGTCGCGCACGAGCGAGAGCGTCTCGAGCAGGATGATGTCCGGCGGATCGGTCTCCCACGCCCGGCCGAGCAGACGGATCGTCTCCGCGCCGTCCGGCGCGTCGAGGTCACCGTTGAGGCTGAAGGCCACCGCGACCTCGCCGTCGCGCCCCGCCTCGGAGATCGCCTCGCGCGCGAGCCGCACGCCCTGGCGCGCCACGTCCATCCAGTGGACGGGACGTGCCGAGCCCCAGATCCGCGGGCCCCCGTCGCGCAGCGCCGTGGGCAGGCCCCACGTGTCGGTCGAGACGATGTCGCACCCCGCCTCCGCGTAGCGGCGGTGCACGGCGCGCACGTCGTCGGGCGTGTCGAGGATCGCGCTCAGACCCCAGAGATGCTCCTCGCGCTCCGGGCGATCGCCGGCGACCTCGATGAGCTCGGTGCCGGTCGCGCCGTCCAGCACCACGCACCGGTCGCGCGCGATGAGGTCCATGATCCGCGCGTGGGGATCGCCCGGGAGCTCACCCGGCCCCCCGGAACCTGCGATGACGGAACGTGACGACAAACCGATGCTTCCTTCCCCGACGGACGTGTACGACCCACGGATGAGCGTATCCGCCGTCGACGCCCTGGCCGCGCTGCACCGCGCGGAGCTCGAGCTCGTCGGGCTGGAGTCCGAGCGCCGCATCCAGGCGCTCGACCGCGTCCGCGACGGCATCCAGCGCCTCGGCGAGGTCGGGACGCCGGAGGGCTTCCTCCAGGGAGCGGCGGACGAGCTCGGCGCGAGCTCGGACTTCGACCGCGTCGTCATCAGCGAGGTCCGCGACGACGAGCTGCGACCACACGCCGTCTGGGTGCGCGACGAGCCCGAGCCGGGGGCGACCGCCTCACGTCTCGAGGGGCTCGCGATCCCGCTCGCGTACCCGCTCGTCGAGGCCGAGGTCGCCGGGCGCCAGACGCCGGCGATCGTGGACGTCGAGGCGGGCGCCCGCCGCACGCCGCGCGCGCTGCGCGACGCGCTCGGCTGGACCTCGTACGTCGTCGTCGCGCTCCCGCTCTCGGGCGCGACGGCCGGGATGCTGCACGCCGACGCGGGCCGCCCGCTGGACGACGTCGACCTCCAGGTCGCGTCGCTCTACGCCGACGGGCTCACGCGGGCGTTCGAGCGCGCCGCGCTGCACCGCACGCTCCAGCACCACCGCCAGGAGCTGCGCGGCGCGGTGTCGTGGATGAGCGAGCGCCTCGCGCACGACACCGGCCCCGCCCGGCCGGCGCGCTCCCCCGACGGCGGAGGGGCCGACGGCGACGCCGAGCGCGCCCTCGGCGACCTGACCGCGAGGGAGGGCGAGGTCATCGGCCTGCTCGCGAGGGGCATGACGAACATGGCGATCGCGCGTGCCCTCGTCATCAGCGAGGGCACGGTCAAGTACCACGTGAAGAACATCCTCCGCAAGCTCCAGGCGACGAGCCGCGCGGACGCCGTCGCCAAGTACCTGCGGGGGCCGTCGTGACCACGCTCGACGAGGTGCGCGCGCGCATCGCGGAGCTCTCGGCGCGGCTCGTCGAGGACGGCCAGGGGGAGCTCGTCGCCGCCGCGCAGGCCGCGCAGGACGCGGAGCTGGCCCGCATCGAGCAGCGCACCGCGGCCGTCGACCGCGTGCTCGGCGCGGTCGCGAGCCTGCGCACGATCACCGCGCCGGCGGCTCTGCTGAGCGCCGCGCCCGAGGCGCTGTGCGCGGGATCGCGGATGGACCGGGCGGTCCTGAGCCTCGTGCACGACGGCGTCATGCAGGCCGAGTCGGTCCACGTCCGCGACGATCCGCGGACAGCCGACGCGCTCCTCGCCGCGCTGCGCGAGCACCCGGTGCGCCTCGAGCACCCGCTCGTGGAGACCGAGGCGCTGCGCCGGCGGCGCGCGACGCTCGTCACCGGCGTGGCCGACGACGCACGGGTCGACCGCGCCACCGCGGACATCATGGGCTGGCCGGCCTACGTCGTGGCGCCCATCGCGGTGCGCTCGACCGTCGTGGCCGTGCTGCACGCGGACGTCGCGGGCGACCCGCTCGACGCGCGCGACGCCGGCATCCTCTGGACGTTCGCGACCGGGCTGGCGCAGGCCTACGAGAGCGCCAGCCTGCGGCGCACGCTGCGCCACGAGCGCCGCGAGATGCGGCGGCTGCTGGGCTGGATCGACGCCCGCTCCAGCGAGCTCGCCGACGCGACGGTGGAGCTCGTCCCGCGGGAGCGGGCCGACGCGCTGCCCCAGCCGGAGGAGCTCGACGGGGTCGAGCTGCGCGCCGACCGCGACCGCAACGGCAGCGCGGTCCTCGACGCCGTCCTCACGCGCCGCGAGATCGAGATCCTGCGGCTGCTCGCCGACGGGCTCACGAACCGAGCGATCGCCGCCGAGCTCGTGATCTCAGGTGGAACCGTGAAGTTCCACGTCAACAGCATCCTGCGCAAGCTGCACGTGGCGAACCGCGCCGAGGCCGTCGCGCGCTATTACGCGCTCCAGGACTCGCGACGGTGACGCGGTTCGCCGGTGCGGCTCCCCTAGACGCTGATCTCCAGGGAGAACTGCGTGAGCGCCTGGATGTCGGCCACGCGCTCGTGGACCTCGTCGATCGTGAGCCGGGCGACGCGATCCGTGCCCAGCTCCTCGACGTTGTAGGACGCGATCGCGGTGCCGTAGGCCATGGCCAGGCGCAGCGCCTCGTCCGTCGGCGAGCCCTCCGTGTTCTGGGCCAGCCAGCCGACGAACCCGCCGGCGAAGCTGTCGCCCGCGCCCGTCGGGTCGACGACCGTCTCCAGCGGATAGGCCGGCAGCGCGAAGAACCCGGTCGGGGTGATGAGCGCCGCCCCGTACTCGCCCTGCTTGGCGACGACGACCGAGGGACCCCACGTCAGGACCTCACGGGCGGCCGACACGAGGTTCGGCTTCTCCGTGAGCTGGCGCAGCTCGGCGTCGTTGAGGATCACGCAGTCCACGCGCTCGATGACCTTCACGAGGTCGTCGCGGGCGATGTCGATCCACAGGTTCATGGAGTCCATCGCCGTGAAGCGCGGGCCGTCGCACGCCTCGAGCACGTCGAGCTGCAGCTGGGGCTGGATGTTCGCCAGGAAGAGGACGTCGCACGCGCGCGCGGCCTCCGAGAGCTTCGGCTGGAAGGTCTCGAAGACGTTGAGCTGCGTGTCGATGGTCTCCCGGGAGTTCAGGTCCCAGCCGTACTCGCCCTCCCAGAAGAAGGTCTTGCCGCCCGCGACGCGCTCGACGTCGTCCGTGCTCGTGCCGCGGGTGGCGAGGATCGCGAGATCCTCGTCCGTGAAGTCGTCGCCGACGGGCCCGACGGGCCGCACCTGGTCGAAGAACGACGCGGCCAACGCGAAGTGCGTGGCCGCGCCGCCGAGCATGCGCTCGCGGGCTCCGAAGGGCGTCCTGACGGTGTCGTAGGCGATCGAGCCGACGACCGTGAGGCTCATGCGGTGACGGCCTCCGAGAGGCCGGCCGCCTCGCGCAGCGCGTCGGCCTTGTTGGTCTGCTCCCAGGTGAAGTCGGCGTCGTCGCGGCCGAAGTGGCCGTACGCGGCGGTCTTCTGGTAGATGGGCCGGTGGAGGTTGAGCTCCTCGCGGAACGCGCCGGGGCGCAGGTCGAAGTGCTCGTCGACGAGCTGGGCGATCTTGCCGCGGCCGATCTTCTCGGTGCCGAAGGTCTCGACCATCACGCTGACGGGGTGCGCGACGCCGATCGCGTAGGCGACCTGCACCTCGCAGCGGTCGGCCAGGCCGGCGGCCACGATGTTCTTGGCGACCCAGCGCGCCGCGTACGCGGCCGAGCGGTCGACCTTGGACGGGTCCTTGCCGGAGAACGCGCCGCCGCCGTGGCGGGCGAAGCCGCCGTAGGTGTCGACGATGATCTTGCGGCCGGTCAGGCCCGCGTCGCCCACCGGGCCGCCGATGACGAAGCGGCCCGTCGGGTTGACCAGGAAGTCGGCCTTGAGCGTGTCCGCGTCGTAGAGGTCGGCCGGGATGACCGGGACGACGACCTGCTCCCAGAGGTCGGCCGTGATCTGCTCGCGCGTGGCCTCCTCGGCGTGCTGCGTGGAGATGAGCAGCTTCTCGACGGCGACCGGGCGGCCGTCGACGTACCGGACCGAGACCTGCGTCTTGCCGTCGGGACGCAGGTAGCCCAGCGAGCCGTCCTTGCGGACCGCGGCGAGGCGCTCGGCCAGGCGGTGCGCGAGGCTGATCGGGGCGGGCATGAGCTCGGGCGTCTCGTTGGACGCGTAGCCGAACATCATCCCCTGGTCGCCGGCGCCGGCGACCGCAGCCGCCTCGTCGTCGCTGCCCTCACGAGCCTCGAGGGCGGCGTCGACGCCCTGCGCGATGTCCGAGGACTGCTTGTCCAGCGCGTTGAGGACCGCGGCGGAGTCGGCGCTGAAGCCGAGGTTGCCGTCGACGTAGCCGATCTTGCGGATCGTCTCGCGAGCGACCTCCTGCGGATCGAAGTCGGCCGTCGTGGAGATCTCGCCCGAGATCACGACCAGGCCCGTGTTGACCAGCGTCTCGCAGGCGACACGACCGTACGGATCCTGCGCCAGCACGGCATCCAGCACACCGTCGGAGATCTGATCGGAGACCTTGTCCGGATGACCCTCGGTCACGGACTCGGACGTGAAGAGATACTCGTTGTCGGCAAACCCACTCATGCGTGAACTCCTCCTCCACCCTCGGGGGCGGTCCTGGTTGACACAAGCGTGGTAAGCCTTGGCCGCGGGTGCCACGCCCGCATGGCTGGTTCTTCCTGGACCTTCGGACAGGCCAGGGCGGTTCGCCTGTCCGAAGGGTCAGGCAATGCCTGCCATTCGCCTGTCGCGGTTCGCGGCTCCGAGGTCGACCATCCCTCGTCGCCACGCGCCACCTTGGGGAAGGGACGGGAGAGAATTGGTCATCCAGCTGAAGCTCATCGGCCGCGCTGATCCTGCCGACATCGGGACGCTGCTGCCGGCGTTGACGGAGGCGGCGACGCGCTGCGACGTCGACCACACGCGCATCGCGGCGACGCTCGAGTGGGTGCAGTACCGCAAGAACTTCCGGGCCCCGGTCATGGTCCGCCCGTTCCAGTCCACGCCGCAGGAGTCCAACGGTCACGAGGGGCCGCTCGCGGAGATCGCGATCGACGCGCGCCGCGCGAAGGACATGGAGCGCTCCGAGCTGGTCGACCTCATCAGCGACCGCCTGGCCAAGGCCCTCGGCATCATCCCCGACGTCCACGAGTGCGAGCACCTGGAGAGCTGGGTCCGCCCCTCCAAGAGCGTCATGTGGTCGTTCAACCGCGCGTACTGGCGTCATCTCGCCTCCTGGGACGAGACGTTCCAGAAGGACTACGCCGCGGCCCTCCCCGGTGGTGTCTCGGACGGCACGAACCCCGAGTTCTGGGGTGAGCAGCTCCGCGCGTTCCTCGACTCGCTGGACCGTCTCGACGCGTGGTCGGAGCTGCCCGACGAGATCCACGTCCTCGAGCTCGGCGTCGGCGACGGCGAGCAGGCCCTCGTGTGGCTCGACACGTTCAAGGCGCTCTGTCAGGAGCGCGGCCGCGACTACCTGAGCCGCGTGCGCTACCTCATGGCCGACTACTCCCCGCACGTGCTCGCGCGGGCCGGCGAGCGCGTCTCCGCCTACGCGACGCAGGTCGAGGCCATCGAGCTCGACTTCCGCAACCCGATGCACGGCCTCGAGCATCTGCAGCAGAAGGTGCTCTTCGCACACACCTGCAACCTCTACGACAACCTCCCGACCGACGAGATCATGCGCGTGGGCGACGCCGCCTACGAGCCGCTCGTCCGGGCCAGCATCACGCCCGACGAGGTCAAGGAGCTGTCCGAGAAGCACGCGATCCCCGCCGAGGAGATCGTCGCCAACGTCCAGCACATCATCCGCAACGGGCCGGGCTCGCTGCCCGATCCCGGCAAGGCCGTGCACTTCTGGGCCGACGTCTGGGACGCGATCCACCTCGAGGAGATCTACGTCGAGATCTCGTCGCCGTCGTCGCTGCGCCTGGCGCCGACCGCGGAGGCCCACCTCGACACGCTGCTGCCCGACATGCCGGACTGGACGCGCGTGCACCGCTCGACCGTCGCGGTGGAGAGCTTCGCGCAGACCCTGATGCTCCTGCACCACGAGGGTGTGATCGTCGCGCAGGACCTCTTCATCCGCGAGCTCAACCAGTACGGCCTGTACCGAGGTCCGGGCAAGCTCGAGGGCTCGATCGTCAACTGGCTCAACGGCCCGATCTTCCAGATCGTCGGCGACCGCCTCGGCTTCAAGGTCGACGTGGAGCCCTTCGCCTACCGGGAGGGCTCGAACACGGCCGTCCTGACCGCGCGCCACCGCGACACGCACCGCATCGCGCTGGGGACCGAGACCACGACCGAGGACGCCGGCCTTGCCCCGGCAGCCGCATAGCGACGACGGGCGGCCGTCGCTTCGTCACCTCCTCTCGGAGACGGACCGCTTCATCACGGCGGCGGAGCTCGTCACCAGCCGCGGGCTGATCACCGAGTCGCGCGCCCGGCGCGCGCTCGAGATCGCTCGTGAGCTGGTCGCGGACCCGCGCATCGACGTCCTCTCGATCACCGACAACCCGGCCGGCGACGCGATGCTGTCGGCCGACACGATGGGGACCGACCTCATCTCCCGCGGGCAGGAGGTGATCATCCACCTCGCCTGCAAGGACTGGAACCGCAACGCGATCCAGAGCCGCGCGTGGAAGCTGTCCTCCGAGGGCTTCCACAACATCCTCGCCCTGTCCGGCGACGCGCCGATCCGCGGCTGGTCGGGCGTCGCGGCGCCCGTCTTCGACATCGACTCCGTCGGCCTCCTGCGCATGTACAGCGACATGAACGAGGGGACGGTCATCCACGGGCGCACGGAGACCGAGATCGAGCGCACGCACTTCTTCCTCGGTGCGGTCACGACGAACCACAAGCGCAACGAGAACGAGGTCATGCCGCAGCTGCTGAAGCTGCGCAAGAAGGTGGAGAACGGGGCCCGCTTCATCGTCAACCAGATCGGCTACAACGCCCGCAAGGACCACGAGCTGCTCCAGTGGGTCCGCCAGCAGGGGCTGCCGATCAGCCTGCTGGCGAACGTGTTCGTCCTCTCGCGGGCGTCGGCGCGCGTCTTCAACACCGGCCGGGTCCCCGGCGTGACGATCTCGCCCGAGCTGCTCGAGGAGGTCGAGCGCCACGCCGCGTCGCCGGACAAGGGGCGCGCCTGGGCGCTGGACCTCGCGGCGAAGCAGGTCGCGATCGCCCGCGGCATGGGGTTCCGGGGGGCGTACCTCGGCGGTCACCTCAAGACCGAGGACTACGCGGCGATCCTCGGCGCGGCCGACGACTACGAGGCCGACTGGGCAGCCCTCGCCCGCGAGGTCCAGTACGACCTCGACGGCGAGTGGTACCTGTACGAGCGCGATCCCGAGACCGGGCTGTCGGCGCCCGAGCTCGACCGCGGGTACGCGAAGTCGCTGCGCAAGCGGCGCCGCGGCCGCGGCGCGCCGCTGCGCTACAAGGTCAGCCGGCTCGTCCATCACCTCGCGTTCGAGGACGACGCCCCGCTGGCCGGGCCCGGCCGGGCGCTCTACGAGCGCGCCGAGGCGGCGCCGAGGATCGTCGGCAAGACGCTGCACATGGCCGAGCAGGCAGCGAAGGTCCCGATGTTCGAGTGCCGCGACTGCGGCGACTGCTCGCTGCCCGACATCGCCTACCTCTGCCCCGAGTCGCAGTGCGCGAAGAACCAGCGCAACGGCCCGTGCGGAGGCACGCGCGAGGACAGCCTGTGCGAGGTCGGGGAGAAGACCTGCATCTGGGCCCTCGCCTACGATCGCCTCAAGGCGTACGGGGAGGAATCGACGATGCTCGACGGCCCACCGGTGATCAAGGACAACGCGCTGGCGCACACCAGCGCGTGGGCCAACACGTTCCTCGGCCGCGACCACCACGCCAAGCGCAAGTGCTGAGGCTCGACGGCAAGGTCGCGCTCGTGACGGGATGCGGGACGGCCGAGCCGGGATGGGGCAACGGGAAGACGATCTCCGTGCTGTTCGCCCGTCAGGGCGCGACGATCGCGGGCGTCGACCGCGACCTCGACGCGGCTGCCGAGACGCAGCGGATCATCCGCGAGGAGGGCGGCGCCTGCGAGATCGACGCGTGCGACGTCACGGACGCCGAGCAGGTCGCCGCGTACGTGGCGCGCGTCGTCGAGCGCTTCGGGCGCATCGACGTCCTGGTCAACAACGTCGGGCGCTCCGCGCCCGGCGGGCCGGTCGAGCTGGACCCGCAGGCGTGGGAGGACCAGATGGCCGTCAACCTGCGCAGCACGTACCTGCTGTGCCACGAGGTGCTGCCGGTCATGGAGCGCGCGGGCGGCGGCGCGGTCGTGAGCGTCGCGTCGGTCGCGGGGCTGCGCTACATCGGCAAGCCGCAGGTGGGCTACGCCGCGGCGAAGGCGGCGCTGCTGCAGTTCACCCGCACGACCGGGGTCATCTACGCGAGCCGCGGCGTGCGCCTGAACTGCGTCGTCCCCGGCCTCATCCACACGCCGCTCGTGGACCGGCTCGCCGACCTGTACGCCGACGGCGACCGCGAGGGCTACGCCGCCCACCGCCACGCCCAGGTGCCGATGGGCAGGATGGGCGACGCGTGGGACGTCGCGCACGCGGCGTTGTTCCTGGCCTCCGACGAGGCGCGCTACGTCACCGCGACCGAGCTCGTCGTGGACGGCGGTCTGATCGCGACGACACCGTGAACGGCCGGGTCAGGGGATCTCGATCTCCCTGACCTCGATCGGGGTGGTGCGCTCGGCCACGTAGTGCGGCAGCAGCGCCAGGGCGGCGTCGTGGTCGTCGGCGCGGACGAACCACCAGACGGCGTGGCCGCCGGTCAGGCAGGACGACGGGGCGGAGTGGCGGCGCAGCGGGCTGTCGAACCCGAGCCAGGCGGCGAACGTGACCGCGCAGTCGCGCGGCTCGTGCTCGTGGTGCAGGAGGAAGGCAGGCATGTGGCACAGCCTGCGCCGCCGAGCGCCGCAGATCATCGGGGACAATCCCTGGACCGGAGTAGGGTCGCGTCGAGGTGTCCATCGACTCCACTGCCCGGCCGACCGTGGGGCGCGACGACGAGCTCGCACAGCTCGAGCTGGCGCTCGACGCGCTGGACGGAGGAAGCTCCGCCTGCCTCGCCGTCGAGGGCGAGGCCGGGATCGGCAAGACGCGCCTGCTGGCCGAGCTGCGGCGCCGTGCCGAGGACCGGGGCTGCCTGGTCCTCTCGGGCTCGGCGGCGGAGTTCGAGCGCGAGCTGCCGTTCAGCGTCTGGACGGATGCGCTCGACGCGTACGTCGCCTCGCAGGACCTCGGGCTGGACGGCGACCGGGACGCAGAGCTCCTCACGGAGCTCGCCGGCATCCTCCCGTCCCTGCGCGGCGCCGGCGACACGGGCGCGCCCCCGCTCGCCGACGAGCGCTACCGGGCGCACAGGGCCGTCCGCAGCCTGCTCGGGCTCCTCGCCGCGCAGCGGGCGCTCGTCCTCGTGCTCGACGACCTGCACTGGAGCGACACCGCGTCGATCGAGCTCCTGGCGGCCCTCGTGCGGCGTGGAACCGCGGCGCCGGTCCTCTTCGCGCTCGGCTTCCGGCCCGGGCAGAAGGCCGGGCTGCTCGCGAGCGCGCTCGCGGTGCCGGCCGCGCGGCGCATCGCGCTGGGACCGCTCAGCGAGGCCGAGGCGGCCGAGCTGCTCCGCGACCTCGACGCACGCGCTGCGAGCGACGCCTACCGGCACGGCGGCGGGAACCCGTTCTACCTCGAGCAGCTCGCCCGCGCGACCGAGGGGCCCGCTGGGACGGCCGCGCTCCAGGAGGAGGGCGCGGCCGGGGTGCCGCCCGCCGTCGCGGCGTCGCTCGCGGAGGAGCTCGGCTCGCTCAGCGCCGCCGAGCGCGGCCTGCTCGAGGCCGCGTCCGTCGCCGGCGAGCCGTTCGAGCCGGACCTCGCCGGCGTCATCGCCGGGCAGACCCCCGCCGAAGCGTTGACCGCGCTCGACGGCCTCCTCGCCCTCGACCTCGTGCGGCCGACCCACGTCCCGCGTCGCTTCACGTTCCGGCACCCGCTCGTCCGCCGCGCCGTCTACGAGTCGGTGCCCGGGGGCCGGCGGCTGGCGGCACACGCACTGGCGGCGGACGCGCTCGCGGCGCGCGGCGCCGCGGCCGCCGAGCGCGCGCACCACGTCGAGCAGTCGGCGGCGCCCGGCGACGAGGACGCGATCGCACTGCTGCTCGAAGCCGGCGCGGCGAGCGCGGCCCGCGCGCCGGGCGCCGCGGCGCACTGGCTCCTGGCCGCGTTGCGGCTGCTCCCCGCGCAGGACGCGCCGCGCCAGGTCGAGGTCCGGATGGCGCTCGCCCGGGCGCAGCGGTCGCAGGGCGACCTCGAGCGCTGCCGGACGACGCTGCTCGACGCACTCGAGCTGCTGCCGCCGGACTCGACCGCCGAGCGCGTCGAGCTGACCGCGCGCTGCGCGTCGATCGAGCACTGGCTCGGCCGTCACGAGGAGGCCCACCGCCGCCTCACCGGCGCATGGGAGGCGCTGCCGGACCGCGAGTCGCCCGCGGCCGCGGCCCTGCAGATCGAGCTGGCGGTCGACGGGCTCTACGAGCTGGACTTCGAGGGGACGCTGGCGATGGGCCGCGGCGCGCTGGAGGCGGCGCGCGCCGGCGACGACCGACTGCTCACCGCCGCCGCCGCGGCCGCGCTGTGCCTCGGGGAGGTGGCCGCCGGCAGGACCGAGGACGCGCGGGCGCACCGCGCGGAGGCGGTCGCGCTGGTCGAGCGGCTGTCGGACGCCGAGCTGGCCCCGCGGCTCGAGGCGCTCTACCACCTCGGCTGGGCGGAGAACTACCTCGAGCACTACGACGACGCGGCGAGCCGCGCCGACCGCGGCATCGCGATCGCCCGCGCCACCGGCGAGGGACGGCTGCTCGTGCCGATGATGCTCGTGAAGGGCTACACGTTCGAGATGCAGGGGCGGCTCGCGGAGGCCATCGACCTCTGCGAGGCGGCCGTCGAGGCGACCCGCCTCTCGGCGACCCCGCACGATCTGTCGTGGGCGTTGTTCGAGCTCGCGTTCGCCGCGTACCACGCCGGCGATCTCGACGGCGCGATCGCGGCGGCCGAGGAGAGCGCGCAGGTCGGGGGCAGGCTCGCCGGCGAGACCATGCCCGCCGGCGGCGGCGGGCCTGGATGGGTGCTCTCCATGTCGCTGTTCGAGGCGGGTGAGGTGGAGCGCGCGTGGGAGATGATGCGCGGTCTCGGGGACGACGACCTGCTGCACAAGATCCCCGTGGAGCGCAACTTCGACTGGGAGGTGCTGGCCCTCGTCGAGCTCGCGCGGGGGCACCGCGACGCCGCCGAGTCCTACGTGCGGCGCAGCGAGGCGCACGCCGAGCTGCTGGCTCTGCAGCTCCCCCGGGCGCTCGCCCTCCGGGGCCGTGCGACGCTCCTGCTCGCCGACGGGAACGCGGCGGAGGCCGCCGCGCTGTCGCTGGAGGCGGCGGACGTCGCCGCGAGCATCGGCGCCCGGCTGCCGGCCGCGTTCTGCAACGCCCTCGCGGGGCGCGCGCTCGCCGCGGCCGGGGATCGCCCGCGGGCGATCACGACGCTGCGCCTGGCCGAGAGCGAGCTGTCGGCGTGCGGGTCGATCCGCGTGCGCGACGAGATGCGCCGCGAGCTGCGGCGGCTCGGCGCGCGAGCCGAGCCCCGCGGGCCCGCCACCGGCGCGGACGCCGGCGTGGCGTCGCTGACGCGTCGCGAGCTGCAGATCGCGGACCTCGTGACCGACCGGCACACGAACCGCGAGATCGCGGGGACGCTCTTCCTCAGCGAGAAGACCGTCGAGTCGCACATGCGCAACATCTTCGTGAAGCTCAGCGTGTCCTCCCGGGTCGACGTCGCGCGCGCGATCGAGCGCGACCGCCAGGAGCACGCCGGATGACCGCGGTCGCTGCGCCGGCCGATCCGGACGCGGCGCGGCTGGCCGAGCTGGGCTACGCGCAGGAGCTCTCGCGCCGGCTGCGGCTGCGCGACAACGTCGCACTCGGCTTCGCCGCGATCTCGCCCGTCGTCGGGCTGTACGGCGTCGCGCTCGTCGGCACGATCGTCGCCGGCCCGGCATGGATCTGGGTCCTGCCGGTCGCCCTGGCGGGCCAGTGCCTGCTGCTCGCGGTGTACTCCGAGCTGGCGTCGGAGTTCCCCGTCGCCGGCGGCGCCTACCAGTGGAGCCGCCGCCTCATGGGCGGGGCCTACGGCTGGATGGGCGGCTGGGTCGCGATCTGCGCCTACGCCGTGGCGAACACGACGATCGCGTATCTCGGGGCGCCGTGGGCGCTGGTCCTCGTGGGGATCGAGCCCACCCCGAACGCGATCGTCGTGACCGGGATGCTCCTCGTCCTCGTCGCGGCGTTCGTCGGCGCCCTGGGCATCGACGTCCTCGGGCGCGCCGTGCGTCTGGGCATCGTGGCCGAGGCGATCGCGTCCGTCGGCATCGGTCTCGCGCTCCTGCTCGTCTTCCGCACGCAGGACCTGTCGCTCCTCACCCACAGCCTCGGCGCGGAGGCGCTGTCCGGAGGGTCCGTGGCCGCGGGGATGCTGGCGGCGCTCGCCGTCGGCGGCTGGGTCTTCATCGGCTTCGACGCGTGCGTCGCGGCCTCCGAGGAGACGCGGGGCGCCGCGCGTCACGTCCCGCGCGCGATCTGGCTCGCGCTGCTGAGCGTCGCCGCGATCGTCGTGCTCAACGCCGTCGCGGTCGCGCTCGCGCACCCGGAGCCGGCGGCCGTCGTCGCCGGGGCCGACCCGGATCCCGTCGGCACGGCGGTGGTCACCTCGTTCGGCGGGTGGTCGGCGAAGCCGTTCGCGGCGGTCGTCCTCGCTGCGTTCCTCGCCTGCGCGATCGCGGCGCAGGCGCTGACGGCGCGCGTGATCTACTCGATCGCCCGCGACGGCGTCCTGCCCGCGTCGGGGTTCCTGCGGCGGGTCGACCGGCGCCGCTCGCCGATCGGCGCGATCGTCGTCACCGCGGTCGTCGCCTGCCTCGGCCTGCTGCTCGGGCTGCACACGGCGGCGGTGGGCAGCCTCATCGCCTTCGGCACCGCGGCGATCTACGTCTCGTTCCTCCTCATCGCGCTCGCCGCGCTCATCGCCCGCGTGCGTGGGACGTGGGTGCCCGCCGGGCAGGTGGGTCGAGGGCGCGCGGCGCTGGTCATCAACGTCCTCGCGGTTGCGTGGCTCGCGTTCGAGACCGTGAACATCGCCTGGCCGCGCACGTCGCTCGCACCTCCGGGGGCGCCCGTCTACCAGGTGTGGGCGGCGCCGATCGTGCTCGCGATCATCGGCATCGCCGGGCTCACGTACCTGGTCGTGGCCCGGCCGGACCGGCGCGTGCCGTAGCCCGCTCAGGGGCGAGGTTCAGGGTGCCTCCCCGATGTTCCGGGGGTCTGGCGGGAGCAGGCTGGACCCATGCTCACCACCGCCTCCCACGCCCCGCACGTCTACATCCAGTGCGACGTCCCCGACGGGATGACGCTCGTCGAGTGGCGTCGTTCACACAGCGCCGCTCCCAAGCGCCGCCGCCTCCGCCTCCGCAGGCCGTTCAGGAGCACGTCATGACCGCCACCGAAGCACGGCTGCAGCTCTTCCGCCTGATCGCCGACCGCGAGGACGCACAGGAGATCGCCGACACGCGCGCGGCCTATGTCGGCCTCGCCGTCACCGAGATCGCGACGCTGCGCGCCGAGCTCTCCGGACCGCAGGTCGGCTGAACCTGCTGTGATCCGCGCGTGAGCCGCGCGGTCGAGGAGCGCAACCGCCGCATGCTGCGGGCCCGCGACGCGATGGACCGCGGGTTCGCCCGGCCGCTCGACGTCCCGGCGCTCGCGCGCATCGCGCACGTCTCGGAGGCCCACTTCATCCGGGAGTTCCGCGCGACGTTCGCCGAGACGCCGCACCGCTACCTGCAGCGCCGCCGCGTGGAGCGCGCGGCGTTCCTCCTGCGCGAGACCGACCGCAGCGTCACCGAGATCTGCCTCGACGTCGGGTTCGCGAGCCTCGGGACGTTCAGCCGGACGTTCCGCGCGATCCTCGGCGAGTCGCCGACCGCGTACCGGCGGCGCGCGGTGCCCGTCGCCGTCCCCGACTGCTTCGTGCGGGCGTGGACGCGACCGAGCAGTTCCGGAGAAGCGCGCCCGGCGGTGCGGAGCTAGCGTCGCCGACATGCCGATCACCGCCCTCACCCACTCGCAGATCTTCGTCCTCGACCAGGACCAGGCGCTCGACTTCTACGTCGGCAAGCTCGGCCTGAAGGTCGCCGAGGACGTCGACATGGGCTTCATGCGCTGGCTCACCGTGAGCGTCCCCGGCGACGACGGCCGCGAGATCCTGCTCGAGCGGCCGGGGGCGCCGTCGCACGACGACGCGACCGCGGCCGAGATCCGCGAGCTCGTCGCGAAGGGCGCGGGAGGCGGCACGCTCATCTTCCGCACGGACGACTGCCAGGCGACCTACGACGCCCTGGTCGCGCAGGGCGTCGAGTTCACCGAGGAGCCCACCGAGCGCCCCTACGGGATCGACTGCGCGCTGCGCGACCCGTCGGGGAACCACATCCGGATCACGCAGCGTGGCTGACGGCCCGCCGACGATCGCGCTCCTGGGGCTCGGGGAGGCCGGCGGGCGCTTCGCGCGCGATCTGCGCGAGGCGGGCGTCGGCGTCCGCGGATGGGATCCGCTGCCCGAGACGGGGCCGGATGCGGCGAGCGCCTCGGCGGCCGCGGACGGCGCCGACATCGTGCTGAGCGCGAACTCGGCCGCCGACGCGGCGACCGCCGCGCGCTCCGTGCTCGACGTCCTGCGTCCCGGGCAGGCCTTCGCCGACCTCAACACCGGCTCGCCGGAGCTCAAGGCCGAGCTCGCGCGGATCGTCGCGCCGACGGGCGCCGGGTTCGCCGACGTCGCGCTCATGGCGCCGGTGCCCGGGAAGGGCATCGGCACGCCGGCGCTGGCGTCCGGCGACGGGGCGGAGCGGTTCGCCGAGCTGCTGCGTCCGCTCGGCATGCCGGTCGAGATCGTGGGCGCGCTGCCGGGCGCCGCGGCCGAGCGCAAGCTGCTGCGCTCGATCGTCTGGAAGGGCCTCGCGGCGGTGGTCCTCGAGGCGACCGCCGCGGGCGCGGCCGCCGGCAAGGCGGAGGAGGTCCGGGCGGAGATCCTCGGGATCCTGGCCGAGGCCGACGAGGCGCTCGTCGAGCGGATGCTCACCGGGAGCCGGACCCACGCGACGCGGCGCACGCACGAGATGGAGGCCGTCGGCGAGATGCTGCGCGACCTCGGCGTGCCGTCGTGGATGAGCGACGGCTCTGCCGAATGGCTGCGGTCGTTGCGTCCGTAAGGGGGGCGAAAGACGGAAGGTCGGCACCTCGATGCCCTGATGGCGCATCCTGATGCCGAGCTTGCAGCGCTCGCGCGCACCGCCCATGGGGTCGTGACGCGGCGCGGACTCCTGGCGGCGGGCCTGACGCACGCCGAGATCCGACACCGGCAGGCCTCCGGCGCGCTGCACATCGTGCATCGCGGGGTGTACCGCGTCGGCCACCTGGCACCCAGCACGGACGCCGACTACCTCGCCGCGGTCTTCGCCGGCGGGGACGACGCCTGCCTCGCGGGCCTCGCCGCGGCGTGGCAGTTCGGCGTCGTGCGCGGGCGACCGCCGGTGCCGGAGGTGTGGACGCGGGCGCGCCGACGGATCGCGGGCGTCGCGACGCGCTGCGGCGTGCGCGATCCGCGCGATCGGACCATCTGGCGCGGGATCCCGACGGTCACGGTCGCGCGCTGCTTGGTCGAGCTGGCGGGGGTCCTCGACGCCGAAGGTCTCGCGGCGGCCTGCCACGAGGCGGGCGTCCGGTTCGCGACGACGCCGCGGCACGTCGGGGACGCGCTGTCGCGATGGCCCACCGCTCCCGGTGCGCGCGCCCTGCGCTCCGTGATGGCCGGCGACGTGAACGTCGTCCTGTCCCGTCTCGAACGGAACTTCCTCCGCCTGCTACGCGCCGAGGGCCTCCCTCTCCCGGTCACGAACCGCCCCGCGGGCGGCCGCCGCGTCGACTGCCGCTGGCACGACCGTCGCCTGACCGTGGAACTCGACTCGTTCCGCTTCCACAACTCGCGCCGCGCGTGGGAGCGCGACCGGCAGCGCGAGCGCGAGGCCTACGCTCGCGGAGACGACTTCCGCCGCTACACGTGGACCGACGTCACCGAAGCGCCGGCCGCCATGCTCCGAGAGCTGCACGCCCTGCTCCGAGCTCGGTACCCCGATGCTGCATGAGCGCATCGGGATGCCGACCTTCGCCTAGAACCCCCAGGTCGCGTAGAGGCGATCGGCCTGCTCGGGCGTCGCGTAGTCGTGCGAGCGGCGGAAGCGGCCGTCGTCGCGGACGAACGCGAGGTCGACCTGCGCGAGCGCGCCGTCGAGCGGGCGCAGATGGCCGTTGTAGATGTCGTAGACGACGTAGCCCCGGTCGCGCATCGCGCAGACGACGTCACCGAGCTGGGGGTTGGCGCCGTTGAGCTGGAACAGCGAGACCTCGAGCAGCACGAGCTCGGTCTGCGGGAGCATCGCCTCGGCGCCGGCGAGCACGTCGAGCTCGAAGCCCTCGACGTCGACCTTCAGCACGTACGGGCCGGGCAGCCCCCGCTCCGCGACGAGCGCGTCGACGCGGACGACCGGCACCTCGCGGCGCGTGACGTCAGCCTCGTCACCGGAGCGCTCGCCGACCACCGACGAGCAGGCCAGGACGCGATGGACGGTCAGCTCGAGCGTCCCCGGCTCGGCGCCGGCCGCGACCTGCGCGACCTCGGCGCCGCGCTCGGCGCGCAGGGCGTCGAGCGCGGGGGCGTACTCGGTCAGCGGCTCCACGAGCAGGAGCCGCGCCCCGGGGAACGCCGCGTAGAGCTCCGGCGTGCCCGTCGCGACGCCGACGTCGACGACGGTCGCGGGCGCGAACCCCTGTCCGCGCACGTGCTCGAGCACCTCCGGCAGCGTCCTGCGGGGTCCTGCGCCGCGTCGGCGGACCTCGAAGCCCGTGCGGGCGAGGAGGCCCTTGATCGTGTCGCGCGCGGCGGCTCGGTCCATGGCCGCGCAGACTAGTCAGCGCACGAGCACGACCTTCCCCACCGTCCCGCGCGTCTCCAGCGCCGCGTGGGCCTCCGCGGCGCGGGCGAGCGTGAAGCGCTCGTCGAGGACGGGCGTGAGCTCGCCCGCCGCGACCGCGGCGAGCGCCCGCTCCTCCAGCTCCCGCAGCCGCCCGGTGATGTGCGGGCCGAGCCCGGCGCTCGCGGTGATGCTGCGGCGCGAGCAGATCCTCCGTGGTGAGCTGGGTCGGCGCCCCCGAGGACCAGCCGAACAGGACGATCCTGCCGCCTGGCTCCAGCAGCTCGAGCGCCGCCCGCCCGGCCTCCCCGCCGACGCCGTCGAGCACGAGCGTCACGCCCTTCGCGGCGGCGTGCCAGTCCGCTCGCAGGTAGTCCAGCCCGGTCGCGCCGAGCGCCCGGACGCGCGCGACCTTCTCCTCGCCGCCCGCCGCGCCGAGCACCGTCGCGCCGGCGCGCAGCGCGCCCTGGACGAGCAGGGCGCCGAGACCGCCCGCGGCGCCGGTGACGAGCACGACGTCGTCCTCGGTGACCTCGGCGACGTCGAGGACCCCGAGCGCCGTGCGGCCGGTGCCGATCATGGCGACGCCCGCGGCGGGGCTCACCCCGTCGGGCAGCACGTGCAGGCGCGCCGCGTCGGTGACGACGCGCTCGGCATAGCCGCGGCTCGCCTGGCCGAGGTGCGCGACGACGCGCCGGCCGACCCAGGCGTCGTCGACGTCCTCGCCGGCCGCGGCGACGACGCCCGCGACCTCGCGGCCCGGGATCGCGGGGAGGTCGGGCAGCGGGAACGGGCCCATCGAGGTCCCGCGGCGGATCGAGGTGTCGAGGAGGTGGACGCCGGAGGCGGTGACGTCGACGAGCACCTCCCCCGCGCGGGGCGCCGGATCGTCGACCTCCTCCCAGCGCAGGTTGTCGGCCGGGCCGAACTCGTGCAGTCGGATCGCGTGCATGGAGGCGACCGTAGGACTTCGAGCACGCTTGAAGTCAAGGGGTTGCGTGGCGCGCCGGCACACGGCATGCTGGGAGACGTGACGCATCGCCTCGACACGCCGCTCCTCGCGCTCGCCCTTCCCGGCGGGCTCCGCGGCGTGCGAGTAGCCGGCTGACCCACGGCCCGGCCCCCTGGCGCGCCTCCCGCGCCCACGTCTCGCCCGAACGACCTCCGAAGGAGCGCACCCATGCTCGTACTCACCTCCGTCCTCACCCCTTCAGCACGACACGCACGATGCGCGGCGCAGACAGGCTGATCGCCGCCCTCGAGCGCGAGGGCACCGACTGCGTCTTCGGGCTGCCCGGAGGCGCGAGCCTGCCCATCCACGACGCGCTGCACGACAGCGCGATCCGCCACGTCCTCGTGCGTCACGAGGCGGGGGCCGGCCACGCCGCCGAGGGCTACGCGAAGGCGAGCGGCCGCGTCGGCGTCGCCCTCGTGACGAGCGGCCCGGGCGCGACGAACCTCGCGACGCCGATCGCCGACGCGCACATGGACTCGGTCCCGACCGTGTTCCTCTGCGCCCAGGTGCGCAGCGACCTGCGGGGCACGAACGCCTTCCAGGAGACCGACGTGCTCGGCATGACGCTGCCGATCTCCAAGCACTCGATCGCCGTCGAGCGTCCCGACGACGTCGCGGACGCGATCCACGAGGCGTTCCACGTCGCCCGCACCGGGCGGCCGGGGCCGGTGGTCGTCGACATCCCCAGCGACCATGCGCGCGCCCCGGCCCGCGAGGGCACCGGCACGCCGTCGCTCCCGGGCTACCGGACGCGGGTGGTGCCCAACGGGCGCCAGCTGCGAGCGGCCGCGCAGGCGATCGCGACGGCGCGGCGCCCGGTGCTCTACGCCGGCGGCGGCGTCGTGCACGCCGAGGCCGCGGTCGAGCTCGCGGCACTCGCGCGGCTCGCCGACCTGCCCGTGACGACCACGCTCATGGCCCTCGGCGCGTACCCCGCGTCCGACCACCGCTGGCTCGGGATGCTCGGCATGCACGGGACGCGCACGGCGAACTGGGCGATGGACGAGGCCGATCTCGTCATCGCGGTCGGCGCGCGGTTCGACGACCGCGTGACCGGCGACCTCGCGTCGTTCGCCCAGCGCGCCCGCGTGGTGCACATCGACGTCGACGCGGCGGAGATCGGCAAGAACGTCGAGGCGCACATCCCCGTCGTGGGCGATGCGCGCCAGGCCCTGAGCCTGCTGCACGAGCACCTCGCCGCGCTGGCGCCCGACCCGGAGCGGCTCGCGCCGTGGTGGCGGCGGATCGTCGCCTGGCGCGGCGAGCACCCGCCCCGTGAGGCCGAGCACCCGGACGGCGCGATCGACGCCGAGGCGGCGCTCGACGCCCTGCAGGCCGCGACCCGCGGACAGGCGATCGTGACCACCGACGTCGGCCAGCACCAGATGTGGGCGGCGAACCGGCTGCGCTTCGACCTGCCGCGGCGGTGGCTGACCTCCGGCGGCCTGGGCACGATGGGCTTCGGGCTGCCGCGCGGCGCTCGGAGCCCAGGCCGCGTTCCCGGCCGCGCAGGTCGTCTGCGTGACGGGCGACGGCTCGCTGCTCATGAACATCGCCGAGCTCGCGACCGCCGCGCAGGAGGAGCTGCCGGTGAAGGTCCTCCTGCTCGACAACGAGGCGCTCGGCATGGTGCGCCAGCAGCAGGACATGTTCTGGGGCGGGCGCCGGACGGCCAGCGCGCTGGGCGGGCTGGACTGGGAGCTGGTCGCGCGGGGCTTCGGCGTCGCGGCGCGCAGCGTCTCCGACGGCGCCGACCTCGACGAGGCCCTCCAGGACACGCTCGCCGAGGAGGGCCCGGCGCTGCTGCACGTCGCGATCGAGCGCGACGCCGACTGCCTGCCGATGTTCCGCCCCGGAGGCCCGGCGCGGGACATGGTGGGCTGAGCTAGGCGGCCTCCACCTGGTGGCGCAGACGCTCGCGCAGCTCGGCGAAGTGGTGGTTCTCGTAGACGATGAGGACGACCAGCACGAGCAGCACGAGCGCCAGCGTCACCAGGGCGGGGACCTCGATCGCGACCGGCGTCAGCGCGGCGAGGACCACCGCCGCGACGACGCGCTGCGTCGAGAAGCGGTGCACGGTGCGCCAGCGGAACGCGACGTGCGCGAGCAGGTAGGCGACGAGCCCGCCCAGCATCGCGACGGCGATCTGGATCTTCAGCGCGTCGTCGACGTGCTCGAGCGTCTTCTTGAAGCCGAGCGCGAGCAGCACGATGCCGGCGATCATCGGCAGGTGCAGGAAGGAGAAGGAGTCCCGCGCGATCTCGTTGCGCTCGCGGCCGGGCGCGGCGTGCTCCAAGCGCCGGGCGGCGACGAGCGCCACGACGTCGAAGTACAGCCACCACAGCGCGGCGGAGATGAAGACGCCGACGACGGCGGCGACGACGCTGCCGGTCGTCAGACCCGCTTCGGCGCCGATGCCGATGGCGACGATCGACTCCCCGAGCGCGATGATGACGATCAGGCCGTGGCGCTCGGCGAAGTGCTCGGGCTCGAGCTTCCACCCCTCCGCGCCGAACAGCGCCGGCCCGCCCATGTCGAGCAGGAGGGCCAGCAGCCACAGCCCGCCCTGCAGCGCGCCGTCCGTGAACGACGCGCCCGCGATGATCCCGACCCCGAGCGCGGTGCTGATGGCCAGGCTCGTCACGGACCTCCGCAGGCCCGGGTCGCCTCGCGACGCGATGGCGAACAGCACGATGTGCGCGATCCGCACCACGGCGAGGCCTCCGGCGAACAGCAGCCCGTAGTCCTCGAAGGCCCCCGGGATCGCCAGCGCGACGACGAGCATCGCCGCCATCGCAGCGATGAGCGCCAGCCGCACCCCGCCCTCCTCGGGATCCACGACGCTGGTCAGCCACGCGTAGCCGACCCACGCCCACCACAGGATCCCGAGCGCCAGGAGCCCCTTGCAGAGGCCCTCCCACGTCGGCTCGTGCGCCATGAGCGCGGTGCACTGCGTCAGCGCGAGGACGAAGACGAGGTCGAAGAAGAGCTCCAGCGGCATGACCCGGCCGCCGGTCCGCAGCGTCGCCGAGAGACGCGGCGTTCGGGAGGCGCGCTCCGTGGTCACGCCGGCGTCAGACGATGCCGTCGGCGCGACGCTCGTCGGACATCACGCCGATCCTGCTGACGCAGTTCTCGAGCGTGGCCACGAGGTGATCGTGGTCCTCACCCGGCACGGCGGTGAGCATCTCCTGCTCCATCGCGAGGATGTCGGCGTCGCAGGCTTCGAGCGTCGCCCTGCCGGTCGGCGTGAGTGCCGTGCGCAGGATGCGGCGGTTCGCGACGTCCGGCACGCGCTCGATGAGCCCTGCGCGCTCGAGGGCCGAGATGACCTCGTTCATCGACTGGGGCGTGACCCACAGCCGGCGCGCCAGCTGCGCGTTGGACAGGCCGCTGCGGGACCGGAGGATCGACAGCGTGGTGTACTGCGCGACGCTGAGCCCCCTCGGCCCCACCAGTCGTCCGATCTCCTTGCGCAGGGCGCGCTCGAGTCGGGCGATGACGTAGCTGATGTGCGGTGAACGGGACGTGGCCGCGACCGCCAAGCTCGATTCTGTGCCTGGCACTGTCGGGAACCTATCAATCGCCCCCGTCCTCACCGGGAGGCTCACCCACCTGTACTAGCGTGGGGTCACGTGAGTACGGCTTCGCGGGGGAGCCAGGGTGGTTCCGGCATCTCCTTCCAGACACTCGCCATCGCCAGCCTGTCGTCGCTGGCAGCAGCGCTCGTGGTCCACAAGGTGTGGGGCGGCGGCGCGATCGTCGGTGCCGCGGTCACCCCGGTGATCGTGGGGATCGTCGGCGAGGCGCTGCGTCATCCGGTCGACAAGCTCGCGGCGCCGCGCGACGGCGGCCGCAGGCTGCCCGCGGACCGCGCGCACGACGTCCCGCCCGCCTCGCGCGAGCGCGGCGACGACCCGTTCGGCCTGTGGGAGCAGGACCGCCGGCGCAGCTCGCGCGGGCGCACGTGGCTCGTGCTCGGGCTCGTCACCGGCGTCATCGGCTTCGCGATCGCCGCGTTCTTCCTGACCGGGTCCGAGCTGGTGTTCGGCGGCTCGGTCGCCGGCCCCAGGAAGACGACGATCTTCGGCGGCGGGCACACCACGACGACCGTGCAGACCGTGACCCGGACGACGACCACTCCCAGCACGACGACGACCACGCCGACGGTCACCCAGACCGTTCCCGTTCCCGCGCCGCAGTCGACCACCACGCCACCGGCGACGACCGCGCCGCCGACGCAGCAGGTCCAGCCGCAGACGGTCCCCACCACGCCCGTCCAGCCGCAGGCGACGACCCCGGCGCCCTGACCTACTCGTAGACGACGACGTCCGGCGGGGGGCGCAGCGCGAGGACGCCGGCGGGCGACATGAGGTTCGTGTCCTCCTCGTAGAACAGCTTGAAGCCGTCGTTGAAGCGGACCCGCTCGTCGGTGAACATCTCGTACTTCGACGCCTTGTTCGCGCGATCGCCGAACCCGTCGACGTTGATCGTGAGCGCGACGCCGGGGTGGCGCGTCAGCGTCTCCTTGTTGACGATCATGCCCTCGGTGAACTGGTGGACCAGCAGCAGCTTCTCCGGCAGCCGGCCCTGCTGCACGATCTTCGACAGCTCGGCGCCGACCTCGTCGACGATGCTCGCGTCGACCGACCCGATGACCTGACCCGGGACCTGGCCCTCGGCCACGTGCCACTCCGGGTCCAGCGCCAGCGCGACGTCCGGCTCGCGCAGCCACCTGGCCAGCCGCCGCATCTCGGAGACGAAGCCGGCGCGGCCGGGCTGGATGTCGAGGACGAGCAGCGCGTGGATGCGGCGGGCGGCGCGCAGGTAGCGGTCGATGGTCGCCGGGGACTGGCGCGTCATGTAGAGGCCGTCCTCGCCCGGATCGCGGTTGGCGATGGTCGCGATGAGCTCCATGGCGGGCAGGACGGGGCGCGTCTTGCGCTCGTAGGGAGCCGCCGCCTTCAGGAGCCGCCGGCCGGCCTGCGCCGGCGTGCCGATCCCGAGGGCTCCCAGCGCGTCGTCCTGCGGTGCGCCGTAGAAGGCGACGATCCGCTTGTCCGGGAACAGGCGGCGCCCGCCGCCGGGGAGCTGCGGGGGCGGCGGAGCGGGAGGAGCCTTGGCCTCCGTGGGGCTGTCGTCACCGCCGGTCAGCGTGCTGCCGGCCGCGAAGGCACAGGCGCCGACTGCTGCGACGGCTGCGACGGCCACGAGGCGCCGGCGCCGGTAGACGTGCGGCGGCTGGCGCACGCGCGTTCACCTTCCCGTCGGGGGCGGAACGCAACCCTCAACCGACGGGGGCGCGCTGCCGATGAGAGCGGCGTGGAACATCGTCGCCAGCGCATCCTCCTCGAAACCGAGCGTCACCGCATCCGCGGGACGGTCCACCTGTCCCGGGACGGGTACCGCAGCCGCATCTCGGACCTGCTGAACGCGAGCGAGCGTGACTTCCTGCCGCTCACCGACGCGACGGTCGAGCCGCTCGGCGGCGGGGAGGGCCCGCAGGCCCACGGGTTCCTCGCGGTGCAGCGCAGCCATGTCGTGTTCGTCGTGCCGCTCGACCCCGAGGCGGTCGAGCGCGGCGATCTGACCGCTTAGGCGCTCCCCGCGGTCGCCTGCAGGCGACGCATGCCCGCGAGCCACCGCTCGTGGTCCCCGACGCGCTGGCGCGCGAACTCCGCGACCTCCGGGTGGGGAAGGATGAGGAAGCGGCCGTCGCGCAGGCCCTGGAGCGCCGCCTCGGCGACCTGCTCGGGGCTCAGCACCTCGCCCGCGGCGCGGACGACCGCCGCCGCGTGCGGCGGAGCGCCGTCCAGCAGCGGCGTGTCGACGCCCATCGGGCACAGGCAGCCGACCCGGATGCCGCGGTCGCCGTAGGTGATGGCCAGCCACTCGGCGAACGCGACGGCCGCGTGCTTCGTGGCCGAGTAGGGCGCCGAGCCGATCTGGCTGAGCAGCCCCGCGGCCGACGCGGTCGCGAGGAACCAGCCCTCGCCGCGCTCGAGCCAGCGCGGGACGAGCACGCGCGCCGCCGCGACGTGCGCGAGGAGGTTGACCCCCAGCGCCGCGTCCCATTCGTCGACGGTCCCGAGCCCCACGCCGGTCGCGGTCCCCGCGTTCGCGCAGAAGAGCGCGACCGGCCCGAACTCCTGCTCGGCGCGGTCGACGAGCGCCAGCACCTCGTCCTCGCGAGAGACGTCGCACCCGACCGCCAGGCCGCCGACGCCCGACGCGACGCGGCGGGCGCCCACATCGTCCTGGTCGGCCACGACCACCTTCGCACCGGCGGCGGCGAGCGCCTCGGCGAGCGCGCGCCCGATGCCCGACGCCCCGCCCGTCACGACGGCGGTGCGCCCCTCGGGGTTCACCGCCCGCCGATCTCGTCGCGCGGGGCCATCTCGAGGTCGGAGAACTCGCGGACGTGCAGGCGCATCGTCAGCTCCGCGCGCTCCTCGTCGCCCGCCTCGATCGCCCGCAGGAGCGCCTCGTGGTCGCTCAGCGAGCGCTGGGGCTGACCCTCCCGGACGAGCGACGCCTGCGACGTCGTCGCCAGGCCCGCGGCGAGCTGCTCGTACAGCGTCGTGAGGACCTCGTTGTGCGCGGCGGCCATGACGGCGCCGTGGAACCGCTCGTCGCCCGTCACCCCCGCGTCGCCGCGGGCGATCTCCTCGCGCATGAGCTCGAGCGCGGCGCGCAGCGCGGCGAGGTCCGCGTCGGTCCGGCGGCGGGCGGCGAGCCGCGCCGCGTGGGGCTCGATCGCCTCCCGCGCCTCGTTGATCGCGGGCAGGTGCGCATGGCTCTCGATGAGCCCCTCGGCCAGCGTGCCGAGCAGATCGTCGGCGTGATGCAGGAGGTAGATGCCGTCGCCGTGGCGGACCTCGACGACGCCCCGCACGCGCAGCGCGGTCAGCGCCTGGCGGACGCTCGTGCGGCTCACCCCGAGGCGCGCGGCGAGCTCGCGCTCGGCGATGAGGCGGTCGCCCGGCTGGAGCTCCTCGGCGCGGATGAGCGCCTCGAGGCGCTGGACGACGCGCTCGTAGAGGGGCTGGCGGCGGCTCGGCTCCAGCATCCCGGCGAAGTCTAAGTGACATCGGACTTGCATACCCCTAGGGGGTAGTGCTACCTTCGCGTCGTCCCGATACCCCCCTCCCGTATTTCGACACATCAGTCGAGAGGAGCCGCACATGTCGCAGTCCGCCTACGTCGTCTCGGACATCTCGTGCTCGCACTGCACGATCGCGGTGACCGAGGAGGTCACGAAGGTCGACGGCGTCACCGCCGTGGAGGTCGACCTCGACACGAAGCTCGTCCGCGTCAGCGGCGACGGCTTCGCGGGCGAGGACGTGATCGCCGCGATCGACGAGGCCGGCTACGACGCCCGGGTGGCGGCATGAGCGCCCCCACGCGGCACTTCGCCCGCCACTACGTCGAGATGGTCATCGCGATGTTCGCGGGCATGGTCGTGCTCGGCCTGCCCGCCGGCTGGGGGCTGACCGCCCTCGGCACGAGCTGGGGCGACCTGCACACCGACGCGCCGGCAGCGATGTTCGGCCTCATGGCGGTCACGATGATCGTCCCGATGGTCGCCTGGATGCGCTTCCGCGGCCACGGCTGGCGGGCGAACGGCGAGATGTCGCTCTCGATGGTGCTCCCGACGCTCGGGGCGATCGCGCTGCTGTCGGCCGATGTCGTCGAGGACGTCGGCGCGCTGCTCGCCGCCGAGCACGTCGCGATGCTGCTCGCGATGCTCGGCGCGATGCTCCTGCGAGCGTCGGAATACACGGGCCACGCGCACGCGCAGGTGACGGCATGAGCGCCGCCACGCGACTCGCCGGCTTCGCCGCCGTCCTCGTCCTCGTCTTCGCGGGCGCAGCCGTGGCGGGCGGTGCAGTCGACGTCGACCGCTCGCCGCCACCACCCGAGGAGGGTCACGGCGGCGAGGGCATGGAGATGACGGCCGATCCCGTGCGCGGCCTCGCGGTCAGCGCCGACGGCCTCACGCTCGAGCTCGACCGCCGCGGCGACGAGCTCGCGTTCCGCATCGCCGATGCGCGCGGTCGCACGGTGCGCGACTTCGACGTCGAGCACACGAAGCGCATGCACCTCATCGTCGTGCGGCGCGACATGACGGGCTTCCAGCACCTGCATCCGCGCCAGGCGCCGGACGGCAGCTGGTCCGTGCCCGCCGAGCTCGCGGACGCCGGGACCTACCGCGTGTTCGCCGACTTCTCCGTCGACGGCCGCCCGCGGACGCTCGCGACCGACCTCGCGGTCGACGGCGAGGTCCGGACGAGGCCGCTGCCGGCACCGTCGCCGACCGCCGAGGTCGACGGCATGCAGGTGCGCCTCGACGAGGGCGCCGCCCGCGCGGGCGCCGAGTCCGAGCTGCGCTTCACCGTCACGCGCGACGGCCGCCCGGTCGCGATCCAGGACTACCTGGGCGCGAAGGGCCACCTCGTCGCGCTGCGCGAGGGCGATCTCGCCTTCCTGCACGTCCATCCCGACGAGCGCAGCCTGCGCTTCGAGGCCACCTTCCCCACCGCGGGCCGTTACCGGCTGTTCCTGCAGTTCCAGGTCGACGGCCGCGTGCACACCGCCGAGTTCACCCAGGAGGTCGGGCGATGAGCGCCCGCGTCGACCTGCCGATCACCGGCATGACCTGCGCCTCGTGCGCGACCCGCGTCGAGCGGCGGCTGAACCGGCTCGACGGCGTCACCGCCACGGTCAACTACGCGACCGAGCGAGCGACCGTCGAGTTCGACCCGGAGGCCGTCGCCCCGGAGCAGCTGGTCGAGGCGGTCGAGGCGGCCGGGTACGAGGCCGCCCTGCCCGACGACGCCGCGCCCGCGGCGGAGGCGGACGAGGGCGACCCGCTCCTGCGGCGGCTCATCATCTCCGCCCTGCTGTCGCTGCCGCTGCTGCCGATCTCGATGATCCCGGCGCTGCAGTTCGACAACTGGCAGTGGCTGGCGCTGAACCTCGCGACGCCGGTCGTCCTCTGGGGCGCGTGGCCGCTGCATCGCGCGGCGTGGGCGAACCTGCGCCACGGCGCCGCGACGATGGACACGCTCGTGTCCGTCGGCGTGCTCTCGGCGTGGCTGTGGTCGCTGTACGCCCTGTTCCTCGGGGACGCGGGCACGACCGGCATGACGATGGAGCTGCGGCTCATCCCGCAGCCAGGGTCGTCGGACGAGATCTACCTCGAGACGGCCGCGGTCGTCACGACGTTCATCCTCGCCGGCCGGTGGTTCGAGGCCCGCGCGAAGCGGCGCGCGGGCAGCGCGCTGAGGGCGCTGCTGGAGCTGGGCGCGAAGGACGTCGCGCTGCTCGGTGAGGACGGTGCGGAGCGCCGCGTGCCGGTCGAGGAGCTGGCCGTGGGCGACCGCTTCGTCGTGCGCCCGGGCGAGAAGGTCGCGACCGACGGCGTCGTCGAGGAGGGCTCGTCGGCCGTCGACATGAGCATGCTGACCGGTGAGACCGTGCCGGTCGAGGTGTCCCCCGGCTCGGACGTCGCGGGCGCGACGGTGAACGCCGGCGGCCGGATCGTCGTGCGCGCCACGCGGGTCGGCGCCGACACGGCGCTCGCGCAGATCGCCTCGCTCGTCGAGGCGGCGCAGACGGGCAAGGCCCCCGTGCAGCGTCTCGCCGACCGGGTCTCCGGCGTCTTCGTGCCGGTCGTCATCGCGGTCGCAGTGGCGACGCTCGGGTTCTGGCTCGGCTCGGGCGAGTCGGCGTCGTTCGCGTTCACCGCCGCCGTCGCCGTCCTCATCATCGCCTGCCCGTGCGCACTCGGGCTCGCGACGCCGACCGCCCTCATGGTGGGCACGGGGCGCGGCGCGCAGCTCGGCCTGCTCATCAAGGGACCCGAGATCCTCGAGTCGACGCGACAGGTCGACACCGTGCTGCTCGACAAGACGGGCACGATCACGAGCGGCCGGATGAGCGTCGTGGACGTGACCGTCCTCGACGGCGTCGACGCCCACGAGGCGCTGCGGCTGATCGGTGCGCTGGAGGACGCGTCCGAGCACCCGATCGCGCGCGCGATCGCCGCGGCGGCCGCGGCCGGCGGCCCGCTCCCGGCGGTCGAGGGGTTCGCGAACCGCGAGGGCCTGGGCGTCGAGGGCATCGTCGACGGCCGCGCGCTGGTCGTCGGCCGTCCGGCGCTGCTCGCCGAGTGGTCCGTCCACCTCTCCCCCGAGCTCGAGGCGGCACGCGCCGCCGCGGAGGGCCGCGGGCAGACGGCGATCGCCGCCGCCTGCGACGGACGGGCGATCGCGGTCATCGCCGTCGCCGACACCGTGAAGCCGACGAGCGCCGAGGCCGTCGCGTCGCTGCGGGCACTCGGCCTGCGCCCCGTGCTGCTCACGGGCGACAACCGCACGACGGCCGAGGCGGTCGCGGCGGAGGTCGGCATCGACGAGGTCATCGCCGAGGTCCTCCCGTCCGGCAAGGCCGACGTGGTCCGCCGCCTGCAGGGCGAGGGGCGCGTCGTCGCGATGGTCGGCGACGGCGTCAACGACGCGCCCGCCCTCGCGCAGGCCGACCTCGGGCTGAGCATCGGCACGGGGACCGACGTCGCGATCGAGGCCTCCGACCTCACGCTCGTCTCGGGCGACGTGCGGGGCGCGGCCGACGCGATCCGGCTCTCGCGCGCGACGCTGCGCACGATCCGGCAGAACCTCGCGTGGGCGTTCGGCTACAACGTCGCGGCGATCCCGATCGCGGCCGCGGGGCTGCTGAATCCGGTCGTCGCCGGCGCGGCCATGGCGCTGTCGAGCATCAGCGTCGTCGCGAACTCGCTGCGGCTGCGCCGCTTCGGGCAGGATCCGGGGTCATGACCAACGACGCGCCCGTCTGTCCCACCTGCGGCATGCCCTGCACCGAGGGCCTCGAGGAGCGCGACGGCCTCTGGGAGTGCGCGAACGAGGCCTGCCCCGAGTTCGGGCAGATCGTCGAGGTGGACGCCTCCGCCTAGGCCGGCTCAGGTGCTGCCGATGCGGTGAGAGCCGCTCAGCGACGCGATCTCCGCCGTCGCGCGGCCGATGTGCCGGTAGGCGCCGGCCAGCATGTTCCTCAGCAGGGCGGCCTGCAGGCGCGGGTCGTCGTCGCGCAGCGCCTCGAAGTCCCCGACGTCCAGGACGGCGACCTCCACGGCGCCGTCCGCGATCGCCTCCACCGGGCGGGGGGCGCGGTCGAGCACCGCGAGCTCGCCGAACGCCATCCCCGGCGTCAGCGTCGCCAGGCGCACGCCGCCGGGCAGCCGGATGCTCACGTCCCCGGCCAGCAGGAGGAACAGCTCGTCGGCGGCATCGCCCGCGTGCATGACCGTGTCGCCGGATGCGAACGTCCGCCGCTGCAGCAGGGACTCCAGCCGCGCGAGCTCCTCCGGGTCCAGCCCGGCGCACAGCCCGTGCCCGTCGAGCGCGACCACGTCGTGTGGTCGATCGGCGCCGAGCACCTCGTCCAGCAGCGACTCCTCGAGCCACTCGAGGGCGAGGTCCGCGTCCGCGAAGATCGGCGGGGACGCCGCGTCGCGCGCGGCGAGCTCGATCCCGAGCTCCGGATGGTCGCCCGAGTCGACGAACGCCAGGTGCAGGTGCTCCTCCGCGAACACGTCGCTGAGATCCGCGAGCAGGGAGGCCGCGACGGCATCCACCTGACCCGCCCCACGGAGGTCGACGACGACGTGGTCGACCTCGTCGGCGTCGCCGATGATCGCCCGCACGACCGCCTCGACGGCCGCGAAGAGCAGGTCCCCCTGCAGCTCGACCACCTGCGCGCGTCCGCCCGCGGTGGCGAGCGCGTCGAGCTCCGCCGGTGGGCGGCGCCGGCGCGACGTCACCGACGCGACGTCGTAGCGCCTGCGGATCGCCGACCGGTGCGAGCGCGGCGCGTGGAGGAAGTGCAGCGAGAGATCGCCGGACATGCGCCGGCAGACCTCCACGCCGCGGGCGCTGTTGCCGTGGACGTCGAGCGGCGGCGAGAACACCGCGAGCCCCAGCTCGCCGGGGAGCACCGCGAGGACACCGCCCGCCACGCCGCTCTTCGCGGGCATCCCGATGCCCTCGACCCAGGCGCCGGCGCCGTCGTACATCCCGCAGGTCGTCATGACGCTGAGCACGCTGTCGACGAGCTCGGGCGCGAGGGCGCGCTCGCCGGTCACCGGGTGCTCGCCGCCGTTGGCGAGGGTCGCCGCCATCAGGGCGATGTCGCGGCAGTCGACGAGCACCGAGCACTGCCGGAAGTAGCGATCGAGCACGCCCTCGACGTCGGCGTCGAGGACGCCGAAGCTGCGGAGCATGTGGCCGATCGCGCGGTTGCGGTGGCCGGTGTCGTGCTCGGACGCGTAGACGGCCTCGTCGACCTCCAGCGGCCTGCCCGCGTAGCGCGAGTAGGTCTCCAGCACGCGGGCGAAGCGCTCGTCCGGCGTCGCGCCGGACACGAGCGACGCCGACACGATCGCGCCGGCGTTGATCATCGGGTTGCGCGGCTGCCCGCTGCCGGGCGCGAGGCTGATCGAGTTGAACGCGTCGCCCGACGGCTCCACGCCGACCTTGTCCGCGACGGCCGCGCGCCCGCGGTCGGCGAGCGCCAGGCCGTACGTGAACGGCTTGGACATCGACTGGATCGTGAACGGCACGCGGGTGTCGCCGACCTCGTAGAGGTGACCGTCGGTCGTCGCGAGGCAGATCCCGAAGGCGTCCGGATCGGCGTCGGCCAGCGGCGGGATGTAGTCGGCGACCGCGCCGTCGCGCATGCCCGCGTACTCCGCGTGCAGGCGCTCGAGGTAGTCCTGCACAGGGGACCGAGCCACGACGGTGCTCAGCCCTCGGTCACGTGCAGGATCGCCTCCCGGTGCTCGTGCGCGAGCTCGTAGAGGCGCACGGCGGCGCGCGTCGTGTCGTCCGCACCGGAGAGCCGGTTGAGCACGTCGACGACCGGCATCTCCGCGTAGCCCTCCCACGGCTCGGCGACCTCGATCTCCGGGCCCGCGTGTGGCAGGCCGTCGGTCGGCTGCGCTGCCGCCTCCTCCTGCTCGGCTCTCGCACGGCGCTGGCGCGACGCCTGCCCGCGGGTGGGCTCGCGGCGCGCCGCGCGGCGGCGCTGCTTCTGGCTCGGCTCGGGCGGCGGCTCCGGCGCCGGCTCGGGCGGCGGTGTCGGCTCCGCCGTCGGCTCGGTCGGGTGGACCCGGTCGCAGACGGCCCCGGCGACGCGCACCGAGAGCTCGATGGGGATCGCCGCGGCCTTCACGGTGAAGGTCGCCGCGCGCAGCCAGAGCCGGGCGGCGCCCACCGTGAGATGGATCGGGTTGGTCATGTCATGACGACGCTACACCCGCTCCCGTCGTCGTGGCCGCCGCGGCCGGCGCGTCGCGGATGATCCTCGGCTCCTCGCGACCGTCGATCTCCGCCAGCGGGACGCGGAAGGTCTCGCGCGCGGTGATGACGGCGGCCGCAGCGATCGCGCTGGACACGAGCACGTACGCCGCGACGGGCACCCAGCCCGCGGGCCCGTCGCCGGCGATCCACGCGGCGGCGGTGGGCGCGAAGCCGCCGATGCCGAACCCGATCTGCGTCCCGATGGCGGTGCCCGACAGGCGCACGCGCGTGGGGAACATCTCCCCGTAGAGCGCCGGCTGGACCCCGTTCATCGCGCTGTACACCACGCCGGACATCGCGATCGCCGCGGCGAAGATCAGCACGTAGCTGCCGTTCTCGATCGCTGCCAGGTAGGCGAACATGAGCGCGCCGCTGCCGAGCGTCCCGAAGATGAACACCGGCTTGCGGCCGATGCGGTCCGCGAGCGTCGCCCAGGCCGGGATCGCGGCGAGCGCGACGACGTTCGCCGCGATCGAGACCCACAGCATCGTGGTGCGGTCCAGCCCCTCGCCGTCGACCGCGAACGAGAGTGCCCAGACCGCGAAGATCGTGCTGACGGTCGACGCGAGCGATCCCAGGGCGACGCGCGCGACGTCGGCGCGGTGGTCGCGGAAGAGGTCCGTCATCGGCACCGTCGCGACGTCGTCGCGCTCCGACTCCGCGCGGAACGCGGGCGTCTCGTCGAGGCGGCGGCGGATGAGCAGGCCGACGACCACGACGACCGCGCTGAGCCAGAACGGGATGCGCCAGCCCCAGGTGAGCAGCTGCTCGTCGGGCAGCGCGCCGATCGGCAGGAACACCGCGGTCGCGATGATGAGGCCGGCCTGGGTGCCGCCGAGCGTGAAGCTCGTGAAGAACGCGCGGCGATGGTCGTCGGCGTGCTCGAGGCTCAGCGCGTTCGCGCCCGCCTGCTCGCCGGAGGCCGAGAGGCCCTGCATGAGCCGCAGCGCGACCAGCATCGCCGGTGCCCAGAGGCCGATGGAGTCGTACGTCGGCAGGCAGCCGACGAGGAACGTGGACAGCCCCATGAGCGAGACGGTGAGCAGGAGCACCCGCTTGCGGCCGTACCGGTCGCCGAGATGCCCCATGAAGAAGGCGCCGATCGGGCGTGCGACGTAGCCGACCCCGTAGGTGGCGAAGGAGAGCAGCGTGCCCGTCGCCGGGTCCGCCTCCGGGAAGAAGACCTTCCCGAAGACCAGGGCGGCCGCCGTGCCGTAGATGAAGAAGTCGTAGTACTCGAGGACGCTGCCGACCCAGCTTGCGAGTGCCGCCTTCCTCGGCGTCCCCGCGACGCGACCCGATCCCTGCTCGCCACCCAACGTGCTCACCAGCCGTCCCTCCCTTAATGTACGGACTAGTGAGTTAGATAACCGGTCGGCCGCGACGACAAACGCGACTTCGGCCGCGTCAGGCGCCGGCCGCGGTGAGGTAGGACACGACGAGGTCGCCGAGCATCTGCCGGTACCCGTCGCGCCGCGCCGGGTCGACGAGGTCCCTGCCGAAGAGCGTCTGCCACGTGTGACGGTTGGCGAGCCGGAACACGCAGTACGAGCTGATGATCATGTGGACGTCGATGGCGTCGACGTCGCGGGTGAAGCTCCCGTCGGCGACACCGCGCCGCAGGATCTCCTCGATCAGCCGCGTCGCCGGCGACCCCAGCGAGTCGAGGTCCGGCAGCGCCGCCAGGTGCTCGGCGCGGTGGATGTTCTCGATCGCGACGAGCCGGATGAAGTCCGGATGGCTCTCGTGATGGTCGAACGTGAGCTCGGCGAGCCGCCGGATGGCCGCGACGGGATCGAGGTGATCCAGCTCGATCGTCTGCTCCTCGCGGCGGATCGTCGCGTACGCCGCCTCCAGGACGGCCGCGTAGAGCCCTTCCTTGCTCTCGAAGTAGTAGTAGATCATCCGCTTCGTCGTCCGCGTGCGGGCGGCGATCTCGTCGACCCGCGCGCCGGAGTACCCGCGGTCGGCGAACTCGCTCGTGGCGACGTCGAGGATCTCCCGGCGGGTCCGGTCCGGATCGCGGCGACGGGCGGGATCGGCAGGGGCCACGGCGGCCTCGAGTCTATGGCCGTGTTTGACGGATCGACGCCGAAGGTACGTACCGGTTAGAACAAAGCATGCGAGATCGCGACCACGACATCGACCTCCGCGTCGGCCTCATCGGCTCGGGCATCGACGAGTCCCTCAGCCCGGCGCTGCACGAGGAGGAGGCTCGCGCCCTCGGGATCCGGTGCACGTACGAGCTCTACGACCTCGAGGCGCTCGACCTCTCCCCCACCGACCTCGGCGCCGTGCTGGCCGAGCTGCGCGCCGACGGCCTGCGCGGCGTCAACGTGACGCATCCGTGCAAGCAGCGGGTCGTCGAGCACCTCGACGAGCTCTCCCGCCAGGCGGCGGCGATGGGCGCCGTGAACACGGTCGTCTTCGAGGAGGGGCGGACCGTCGGCCACAACACCGACTGGCCGGGCTTCGCCGAGGGCTTCCGTCAGGGCATGCCGGGCGCACGGGTCGACGAGGTCGTCCTCGTGGGTGCCGGCGGTGCCGGGACGGCCGTCGCCCACGCCTCGCTCGAGCTCGGGGCTCGCGTCCTGCACGTCGTGGACGACGACCGGTCGCGAGCCGAGGAGCTCGTGACGGCACTCGGACCCGCGGCGCGCGCGGCCGGCCCCGAGGACCTCGCGCGGCTCCTCGGCGGCGCCGACGGGCTCGTGCACGCGACCCCCACGGGCATGGCGTCGCACCCCGGCGTCGCGATCGATCCGGAGCTGCTGCACCCGGGGCTGTGGGTTGCCGAGGTCGTCTACCGCCCGCTCGTCACGCCGCTGCTGGAGCGAGCGCGCGAGCGCGGGTGCCGCACGCTCGACGGAGGGCGCATGGCGGTCTTCCAGGCCGCCTACGCGTTCGAGCTGTTCGCCGGGGTGCGCCCCGATCCCGACCGCATGCTCGAGCACTTCGCGCACCTGGCCGCGGAGGAGGGCGCGTGGACAAGGGCCTAGCGACCGTCTGCCTGAGCGGCACGCTCGAGGAGAAGCTCCTCGCGGCCTCCGAGGCGGGCTTCGACGCCGTCGAGCTCTTCGAGCCGGATCTCATCGGCTCCCCGTGGACTCCCTCCGAGGTCGGCGAGCGGGCGGCCGCGCTGGGCCTGCGGATCGCGCTCTACCAGCCGTTCCGGGACTTCGAGGGCGTGCCCGACGCGGTGCTCCAGCGCAACCTGCGGCGCGCCGAGGCGAAGTTCGACGTCATGGAGGCCCTCGGGGTCGACACCGTGCTCGTGCCTTCGACCGTGCATCCCGAGTCCGTCGCCGATGACGACCTCGCGGCCGAGCAGCTGCACGCGCTGGCCGAGCGCGCCGCCGCGCGTGGCCTGCGCGTCGCGTACGAGGCGCTCGCCTGGGGCCGCCACGTGAGCGAGTACGACCACGCGTGGCGGATCGTCGCCGCGGCCGGCCATCCGGCGCTCGGCGTCTGCCTGGACTCCTTCCACGTCCTCTCACGCGGCAGCGACCCCGCGGGGATCCGCGCGATCCCTGCCGACAAGCTGTTCTTCCTGCAGCTCGCCGACGCGCCGCGCCTGCGCATGGACGTCCTGCAGTGGAGCCGCCACCTCCGCTGCTTCCCGGGTCAGGGCGCGTTCGACCTGACCGGCTTCTGCCGTCACGTGCTCGCCGCCGGCTACGACGGGCCGCTGTCGCTCGAGGTCTTCAACGACGTCTTCCGCCAGGCCGATCCCGGGCGCACCGCGGTCGACGCGATGCGATCCCTGCTCGTCCTGGAGGATGGGCTCGGGCTCGGGTCGCTGCCCGAGGCCCCCGCTCTGCGGGGCTACGCGTTCGCCGAGCTGGCCGTCGGGCCCGGCTCGGCCGAGGACGCCGAGCGGATCCTCGATGCCCTCGGCTTCCGCCACGTCGGCCCGCACCGGTCCAAGCCGGTGCAGCGCTGGGACAGCGGCGGAGCCCGTGTCCTGCTCAACCACGGCGACGCGCACGGCGACGGCATCGCGGCACTCGCCGTCGAGAGCGCGGACGCGCACGACTCGGTGCGGCGCGCGGAGGCGCTGCTCGCCCCGGTGCTCGCCAGGCGGCGCAGCGCCGGCGAGGCGGACCTCGCAGCGGTCGCCGCGCCCGACGGGACGTCGGTGTTCTTCGCAGGCGACGACGGGGAGTGGCTCTCGGACTTCGTCGCGCTCGGCGACACCCTGCCCCCCGCGATCCCGATGCTCGCGATCGACCACGTCGCCCTGTCGCAGCCGTTCGACGCCTTCGACGAGGCGGTGCTCTTCTACCGGACGCTGCTCGGTCTGGAGCCGGGGGCCAGCCAGGATCTCGCCGCGCCGGACGGCCTCGTGCGCAGCCGGGCGCTCAGCGACGAGGCGGTCCGCCTGGCGCTCAACGTCCCCGTGCTCGGCGCGCAGGACGAGCCGGTGCTGCAGCACGTCGCGTTCCTGTGCGACGACGTCCTCGCCGTCGCCAGGGCGATGCGCGGGCACGGGACCGACCCGCTGCCGATCCCGGACAACTACTACGACGACCTCGACGCGCGGCTCGACCTCGAACCCGGGCTCCTCGCGGAGCTCCGCGAGCTGGACGTCCTCGTCGACCGCGACGCGCGCGGAGGCACGTTCCTGCACTGCTACACGCCGGCCGTCGGGCGCGTGTTCTTCGAGGTGGTCGAGCGCCGGGGCGGCTACGAGGGCTACGGAGCGCCCGATGCACCGGTCCGCATGGCCGCGCAACGTCGGGCGGGCTCCCCGCAGCTCCACGGCGCCTGACCTAGACTCCGCCGCCCCTACGACCAGGAGGCGCGTGTGGCGGTCCACCAGATCTTCGAGCTCGGCGACTTCCAGCTGCAGAAGGGCTCGGTGCTCCCCGACGCGAAGCTCGGCTACCTCACGCTGGGGGAGCTGAACGAGGCCCGCGACAACGTCGTCGTGTCGCCGACCTGGTTCACCGCCCAGCCCGCCGACGTCGCGTTCTGGCTGACCGGGCCCGGGCGCGCGCTGGACCCGTCGAAGTACTTCATCGTCATCCCGAACCACTTCGGGGCGGCCGTCTCGTCCTCGCCGAGCAACACGCCGCCGCCGTTCGAGCGCACGCGCTTCCCACGGACGACGGCCTACGACAACATCGTCGCCCAGCAGCGCCTCCTGACCGAGGCGCTCGGCGTGGAGCGGATCAAGCTCGTCGCCGGCTGGTCCATGGGCGCCTGCCAGGCCTACGCGTGGGCCGCGCTGTTCCCGGACATGGTCGAGGCGCTCGGGCCGATCAACGGCAGCGCGCGGACCGCGAACTTCAACAAGGTCTTCCTCCGCGGCAACATCCGGGCGATCGAGAACGACGCGGCATGGGCCGAGGGCTTCTACGACCGCCCCCCGATCGCCGGGATCAAGGCGATGGCCGCGATCTACGCCGGCTGGGCGTTCTCCGAGCCCTTCTACCGCAAGGAGCTCTTCCGGGTCTTCGGAGCGCGGACCAGCGACGAGTTCATCGAGAACTTCTGGGACGCCTTCTACCTGAAGAACGACGCGAACGACCTGCTCTCGCAGTTCGACACGTGGTTCCACAACGATCTCGGCGATCACCCGAACTTCGGCGGCGACTTCGACGCGGCCCTGGGTGCGATCACCGCGCGGACGATCATCATCCAGGCCGAGACCGACCGCTACTTCCCGCCCGCCGACTCCGACTACGAGGCGTCGAAGATCCCGAACGCCCGCGTGCAGCGGATCGACACCGACTGGGGCCACATGGCGCCGTTCAACCCCGACGACCAGGTCGTGATCGACGGGGCGCTGCGGGACCTGCTGGGCGAGTAGACATCACCCGGTCGGGAGGATGCGGCCCCCGGCGCGCGCTCCTAGCGTGCGGCCATGAGCCTCGACCTCGCTCTGATGATCTTCGATCGCATCGAGGGCGCCGAACGGGCGTACTCCGACGTGATCGGCGCCGCGCACAACGCGCCCTGGGTCCACGAGATCGCGTTCGTCGAGCACCACCGGCACGACCGGATCGTGGTGCGCGGCACGTTCGCGGGCCGCTACCTCGACCTGGACGACCAGGGAGACGTGATCGGCAAGCGCACCGCCGAGGGCGCCCTCACCGGCGCGGTCGCGGGAGCGTTCTTCGGCCCCGCCGGGTTCGCCGCCGGTCTCGTCGCCGGAGGCGCGGCGGGCGGGCTGACGGAGGCCGACCACGCCCCGCACCTGCACGACGCCCTGATCGACGACGTCCGCTCCGAGGTCCCCGACAAGTCGTCGGCGGTGCTGCTCCTCGCGAGCCCGGAGCACGCCGACGCGATGGTCGCCGCGTTCGACGGCAGCGGTGGCCGGCTGGTCCGCCATCACCTGTCGCCGGAGGAGGCACAGGCGCTGGAGAGCGCCGTCGCCGGGCGGCCTCCGGCAGCCGCCTCCTAGACGGACCGTCGCCAGCGGAGAGGGAGGGATTCGAACCCTCGGACGAGGAGTAACCCCGTCACGCGATTTCCAGTCGCGCCCGTTCAGCCGCTCCGGCACCTCTCCGGGTCGCGGGGCAGGCTAGCGGGAGTCAGATCTGCCAGGCGCCGCCGACGAGCACCGGGACCTCGGTGCCGTCCGCGCCGATGCCCGCGACGTCGACGTCCGGGCCGCCGATCATGAAGTCGATGTGGACGGCGGACTCGTTGATGTCGGCGACGTCCGCCTCGCCCACCGTGAACGCGTAGGCCGAGCCCAGCGCGATGTGCGATGCGGCGTTCTCGTCGAGCAGCGTGTCGTAGAAGACCGTGCCGAGCGGGCCGATGCGCCCCTCGCCGTCGACGAGCGCGACCTCGCCGAGCCGCGACGCGCCGGGGTCGCGCTCGGAGTACTGGCGCAGGACGCCCGCGTTCTCGTCGGCGTCGATCTCGACCGCCCTGCCGCCCTCGAAGCGCACGCGCAGGCCGCGCACGATCGTCCCGCCGACCACGAGCGGCTTCGTCGACGCGACGGTGCCGTCCACGCGCTGCGGGTCGGGCGTCGTGAAGACCTCCTCCGTCGGGAGGTTGGGCATGTGCTCGATGCCGTCCGCGGTCGAGAACCGCGCCGCCATCCACCTCGACGTCGGCAGCAGCCCGACGCGCAGGTCGGTGCCCGGGCCCGTGAAGTGCAGCGCGTCGAAGCGGCGCTCCGTGAGCCGCTCGGCCGCGCCGACGAGCGTGTCGGCCCGCTCGCGCCACCTGGCGACCGGGTCGTCCTCGTCGAGCCGCATGACGTGGAGGATCTCCCGCCACAGGCGCTCGAGCGCCTCCGGCTCGCCGAGGTCGGGGAACACGAGCTGCGCCCAGGCGGGCGTCGGGCACGGGATCGCGGTCCAGTTCGTCGTGCGCTCGTTGACGACCTTCGCCGCCTCCTTGAGGAACGGCAGCTGGTCGCGGCCGGCGCGCGCCGGATCGAGGTCGTTGAGCAGCCCGGGAGCGACCGGGCCGGTCAGGCCGATCCGCGCGGCGCGCTCGTCGCCCAGCGCCAGGAGGTGCTCGCCGTACCAGGGCGGCACGTAGTCCAGCGTGTCCTCCTCGGCGTGGAGGATCCGGGCGCGCTTGATGTGCAGGTCGAACGAGGCGACGTCCACGAACCTCGCCCCCGCCTTGTAGGCGTGGACCGCGAGGGCGCGGGTCAGCTCCTCCTTGCCCGGCTCGGTGCCGATGGCGACGATCTGCCCGCGCTGCACGTTGGCGCCGAAGCGGACGGCGAGCTCGGCGAGTCGGTCGATGGCCTCCGCGCTCATGACTCCTCCTCGGATGCCTCTCGCTCGCGCAGCTTCTCCGTGAGATACGCGGCCTTGTCGGCGCGCCGCTCCGCCGCGCGCTCCTCCGCCGGCTCGGTGGCCTGCTCCGCGAGACGGCGCTCGCGGCGCTCGCGCGCGGCCTCCTCCGCCAACAGGCGCTCGGTCTCGGTGGGCTCGGTCGCCATGGCAGCCCGGAACCCTATCGCCCGAATCCGAGTGCGTCCGCGCCATCGGAACCTGGACGGATCGCCCGTTGCGCGGGGGCCCGCGGGATGGTCATGTACTCGCGCACCAGGTCATGGACGACCAGCTTCCAGGGACACCCACTCGCGGGATCGACCGCCGCACGCTGCTGCGGGGCGCCGCAATGCTCGGCGCCGCTGCGTGGGTCGCCGGCTGCGGCGGCTCGGAGGGCGCCGCCGTGCGCGTCTCGCGGGGCGCGCCGCAGGCGTTCGAGCTCGGGCGCTGGCGTTCACGCGCCAGGTTGATGAGCAGCCGCGTGGAGGCCGCGCTCGTCTCGCACGGCGAGCGGATCCACGTCCTCGGCGGCGCAACGATGGAGACCGGCGCCGTCGCGCGGCACGAGGCCTACGTGCCCGGCGACGACGGCTGGCGCGTGCTCGCCCCGCTGCCGGGGCCGGCCGCCGGCGCGGGCGCTGCGACCGGCCAGGGCCGGATCTACGTCGTCGGCGGCATCGACGAGGCAGGCCGCCCGCTGGCCGAGGCCCACGCCTACGACTCCGCCGCGAACGTCTGGACCGCGTTGCCGCCGCTGCCGCGCGCCGCCGCCGCGCCGTCGCTCGTCGTCGTGGAGGACCTGCTCGTCGCCCTCTCCGGCCGCCGCGTCTGGGTGCTGAGCGCCGGCGACCTCGGCGCCGCGACCTGGATGGAGGGCGCCCGCGCCCCGGTGCCGCGCAGCCGACCGGCCGCCGTGGCGCTGGCGAACGTCGTGCACGTCATCGGCGGCCGCGAGGGCCGTCAGCCGTCCAACCGCCACGACGTCTACAACCCGTGGAGCGACGAGTGGTTCGATGTCGCCCCGCTCCCGACCGCGCGCAGCTCCGCCGCCGCGGCGGTGCTCGGGGGGCAGGCGCTCGTCGCCGGCGGCGTCGGCTGGGACGGCGTCAGCCACCGCACGGAGGCCTACGACCGGCGCACGGACATGTGGACGTCGCTCGCGCCGCTGCCGACGGCGCGCCGGGGCGCGGGCGCGGCGGTGCTCGGCAGGACGCTGCACGTCGCCGGCGGCGGTGGGCGCATCCCCGGCGCCCGCCACGACGTCTTCACGCAGTGACGGGGAGCGGCATCGTCGCCACGAGCTCGTGCTCGCGCGGCGGCGCCCCCTCCTTGACCCGCATCCCCGGCAGCAGGAGCGCGCCGAAGGTGATGATCCCGCCGACGACGGCCGCGCCGACGAGCGTCGCGCGCACGCCGATCGCGTCGCTCACGGGACCGGTCAGGGCGAACGAGACCGGCAGCAGCCCGATCGAGATGAGCCAGTCCAGGCTCGAGACGCGGCCGAGCAGCGCGGTCGGGACGTGGCGCTGCTTCGCCGTCGCCCACACGATCGTGCCCGCCGTCTCCAGCGCGTTGAACAGGAGGCTGGCGAGCATGAGCTGCCACACGGAGGACGCCAGGCCGTAGCCGGCGATCGCCAGCGTGGCCAGCGTCCACGTGACGTACATGAAGGTGATGTCGCGCCGCGGCAGCCCGCGCTGGCCCATGAGGACCGCGATGCCGACCGAGCCGATGCCGCCGGCGGCGAAGACGATCCCGAGATCCGCCGCGGAGCCGCCGAGGTCGTTCTTGACGACGTAGGGCAGGAGCACCTCGGCGGGGCCCATGAACAGCAGGTAGGTGATCGCGGCGGCGGCGAACGTCGCCCACAGCCACGTGTGACGGCGGACGTAGCCCATGCCGGTCCGCAGATCGCCCGTGAAGGAGCCCGTGCGGGTCACGTGCTTCGGCCGCTTGGCCATCGCGAGGACGGCGGCCGCCGAGGCGAGGAAGGAGAGCGCGTCGAGCGTGAAGGCCACGCCGGTGCCCGCGACCGCGATGAGCACGCCGCCGACCGCCGGCCCGACGAGGCGCAGCGCGATCGGACGCACGAGGTGGTCGAGCGCGTTGGCCTGGGCGAGCTCGTCGGCCGGCAGGACCTCCGGCGTGATCGCGTCGAACGCCGGGCCGAAGAACGCGCCGCCCGCGCCGTACACCGCGACGAGCACGATCACGTGCCAGAGCTCGAGCATCCCGGTCAGGGCGAGCAGGGCCATGACCCCGACCGCGAGACCGCGCGCGAGGTCGGCGAAGAGCATGAGGCGGCGCCGGTCGAGCCGGTCGCTCAGCACGCCGCCGAGCAGCAGGAACGCGATCGTGGGGATCGTCATCGCGATCCCGACCATCGAGAGCGCGGCCGGCGCGTTGGAGAGCGCGTAGACCTGCCAGGCCATCGCGACCATGAACACGCCGTCGCCCATGAGCGAGATGCACATCCCGCCCCAGAGCAGCCGGAAGTCGCGGTGCCGCAGGGGCGAGAAGAGGCGCACCCGGCTCAGCCCGCCGGGGCGGTCGGACCCCTCGTAGCTGCTATGCAGCATCGGCGTCGAGCGCCGTGCCGGCGACGTCGGTGCGCAGGAAGTCCAGGGTCGCGTCGACCGTCATCGGCCGGGCGAAGTAGAAGCCCTGGCCGAGCGCGCAGCCGAGGTCGCGCAGCGCGTCCCACTGCTCGGGCATCTCGATGCCCTCTGCGACCACGTCCAGGTTGAGCGACTCGCCGAGCGCGACGACCGCGATCGCGAGCTCGGCCGCCTTCTCGGAGGCCGACTCGCTCAGGAACGAGCGGTCCATCTTCAGGACGTCGACCGGGAAGTTCGACAGGTGGCTCAGCGACGAGTAGCCGGTGCCGAAGTCGTCGAGCGCGAGCCGGATCCCGAGCGCCTTGAGCTCCTCGAGCCGGCGCACGGCGAGCTCCGCGTCGGCCATGAGGACCGTCTCGGTGATCTCGAGCGTCAGGTGGGAGGGCTCGAGGCCGGACTCGGCGAGCGCGTCGTGGACGTCGGCGACCACGTCGGAGTGCTGGAGCTGCTTCGCGGAGAGGTTGATGGCCATCGTGAGCGGCGCGTCGTCCGGGCGCATCCGCTGCAGCGCGCGCGCCGTGCGGCACCCCTCGCGGAGGACCCAGCGGCCGATGGGGACGATGAGACCGGTCTCCTCGGCGAAGGGGATGAAGTCGCCCGGGGCGACGAGGCCGCGCTCGGGATGGCGCCAGCGCACGAGCGCCTCGACGCCGGAGACCGAGCCGTCGTGGAGACGCACGACCGGCTGGTAGTGCAGCTCGAACTCGTCGTTGACCAGCGCGCGCTGCAGGTCGGCGCGCAGCTCGAGGCGGGCGAGCACGCTCTCGTGCATCCGCGGCTCGAACAGGCGGTAGCCGCCCTTGCCGTCGCGCTTGGCGTTGTACATCGCCGCGTCGGCGTTGCGGATGAGCTCCTCCGCCTCGACGACCGTCCCCGGCTCGGCCAGCGAGACGCCCATGCTCGCGCGCAGCAGCAGCTCCTTGTGCCCGACGCGCAGCGGAACCGACATCGCCTCGAGCACGCGGTCGACGGTCTCGACCGCGTCGTCGGCGCTGCTGACGCTCTCCAGCAGGATCGCGAACTCGTCGCCGCCGAAGCGTGCGGCGGTGTCGCTGGCGCGGATGACGCTCTCGAGCCGCTTGGCGAACTCGGTGAGCACCTCGTCGCCGGCAGCGTGGCCGAGCGAGTCGTTGACGGTCTTGAAGTCGTCGAGGTCGAGGAACACGACGCCGACGCCGCCGCCCTCGCGCAGCGCGCGGGCCGATGCGTGGCGGACGCGCTCGCCGAACAGCGCGCGGTTCGCCAGGCCCGTGACGGGATCGTGGAAGGCCTGGTGCGAGAGCTGCTCCTCGAACTGCGCGCGCTCGGAGATGTCGCGTGCGTTCAGGACGATGCCGTTGACGTGCTCGTCCTCGAGCAGGTTCGTGTACTGGATCTCGAACTGCAGGACGGTGCCGTCGTGATGGCGCAGCGCGGCCTGGAGGACCTCGGTCTGCCCGGCCTCGCGCGCGGACCCGTCGCCCAGGATCTGGATGAGCCGCGTGCTGTCGCCGGGCGCGAGCAGCGCCTCGAAGCGGGTGCCCGTGAGCTCGTCGGGGTCGAAGCCGAGGACGGCGAGCGACGACGGGCTCTGGTAGACGATCCTGCCGTCGGCGCCGAGCACCGTGATGAGGTCGGACGAGTGGCGCACGAGCGAGCCGAAGCGGGCCTCGCTGCGCCGGGAGTGGACCTCCTCGGTCAGCTCCGCGCTGCCGAGGGCCAGGGAGACCTGCGTGGCCAGGTCGCGCAGCGCGGCGCGGTCGGCCAGCCCGAGCGTCTCGCCGGTGGCGACGAGCAGGACGCCGCGCAGCTGCTCGCGCGGGGTGAGGCCGATGGAGAGGACGTTCGCGCTGCTGCGCGGGAGCCCGATGTCGGTCCGCAGCGACGCGGGCAGCGAGAGCACCGGCACCTCGGGATCGGCGGCCAGGGCGAACAGCGTCTCGGTCGTCGCCGCGCCCAGGTGGCGCCAGGCGAGGAGCTCGGCCGCGGGGCCGTGGGCCGCGACGATCCGCAGCTCGCCGTCCTCGAGGAGCGCGAACGCGCTCGTCGCGCCGGGGCACAGCTCGTCGGCCGACCGCATGGCCGCCGCGTAGAGCTCGTCGCGCTCGGTCGCTCCGACGAGCGCGGAGCCGGCGCCGCTCAGCACGCGCTGGCGTGCGGAGGAGCGCTCCTCCTGGCGGACGAGGCCGGCCATGCGGGCCACGACGAGGATGAAGAGGACGACCGACGCGAGGACGATGACGAGGAGGTCCACGTCGCCGCGGCGCATCTCGCCGACGATCTCGACGGCGGGCGCGATGAGCGTCGCGAACGTCAGGAGCGCGAGGCGGATCGGCGACAGGCGCGGCGCGTGCCCGGGGGCGGGCTCGGAGAGCTCGCGCATCGACGGGTGCAGCGCCGCGGCGCCCCAGAGGAGGTAGAAGCTGATCCAGCCGACGTCGAGGATGACCTGGCCGTCGTAGGCGCCGTTCAGCGTCACGACGCCGTAGACGAAGTCGGTGACGAGCAGCGCGATGATGCTCGCGGAGAGGAAGCCGAACGCGGGGCCGCGGCGGCCGCCGTCGACGGCGAGGCGGATGGCGGCGGCGAGGAGCAGGATGTCGCCCGCCGGGTACGCGATCGACACGAGCTTCGCGAAGACGTCCATCGTGTCGTCGTGGATGTACGGCGCGATGAGCGCGACCCACGAGACGAGCGCGAGGCCCAGCGTCATGATCAGCGCGTCGATGAGGCCGGGGCGGTCGCCGTGCGGGTTGCGGCGGCGCACGAGCGAGAGCAGCCCGATCATGAGCGCCGGGTAGACGAGGAGGTACATCCCGTCGCCGATCGACGGGAACGGCACCTCGCCGCCGAAGACGCGCGGGTAGGAGTACGTGTAGAGGTCGCCGAGCCAGAACAGCGCGAAGCCGAGCGCGAAGAACAGCCACGAGCGCTTCGCGGCGGGGCGGTAGCGGCGGACGCCGGCGAGGATCGCCAGGACCGGCAGGAGGCCCAGCACGTTCATGACCGGGCCGGAGCCCTTGAACGGCGGGACCCAGACGTAGAGGGCGCAGAGCAGCGCACCGCCGGCGAGCAGCAGCTGCCAGGCCGCCGCGCGGCTCGCGGCGGCGCGAACGCGCGTCACGCGGCCTGCTCCATCGGCGGCACGCCCGCCTCGCAGAGCTCGCCGCGTGCGGCGAGCTCCTCGATCGCCTCGATCGCGGTGTCGATCTCGGCGTCGGTGTTCGCGGCGGTGACCTGGAGGCGGAAGCCGACCTCGTGCTTGGGCACGAGCGGGTACGCGGCGAGCGTCACGTAGACGCCGCGGTCGAAGAGCATCTGGCCGACCTCGGCGATGCGCCGGTGGTCGCGCAGCGGGATCTCGACGATCGGGAAGCCGGAGCGGTTCGGCGTGTGGACGCCGATGCGGTCCAGCGCCTGCAGGACGCGGTCGGTGAGCCGCCACAGCTCGGCGCGCATGGCGTCGCCGCGCGTCTCGTTGACGTCGAGGCCGGCGAGGACGGTCGCGAGCGACGCGACCGGCGACGGGCCGGAGTAGAGGTACGGCGGGGCGGCGACCTTCAGGAGCTGCTTGACCTCGGTCGGGCAGGCGATGAACGCCAGCAGCGACGAGTAGGCCTTCGAGAAGCCGCCGACGAGCACGAGGTTGTCGTAGGTCTCGCCCGTGTGGCGCACGACGCTGTTGCCGCGCGCGCCGAAGGGGCTCGTCTCGCCCGGCGTGCGCTCGCCGATGACGCCGAAGCCGTGCGCGTCGTCGACGTAGAGCAGGGCGCCGTGCTTGCGCGCGACCGCGGCGAAGGCGGGGAGGTCCGGCGCGTTGCCGGTCATGCTGTTCACGCCGTCCATGCACACGAGGCGGGTGGGGTCGCGCTCGGCGCTGAGCAGCTGGTCGAGGTGGTCGGGATCCTCGAAGCGGAAGCGGCGGACCGCGGCGCCGCGCGAGCGGGCGACCTGGCAGCCGTCGTAGATCGTCTTGTGCGCGCGCTGGTCGAGGAAGATCGTGCCGGAGGCGGCGAGCAGCGGGATCACCGACATGTGGATGTGGGTGATCGTCGGGAGGACGAGCGAGTCCTCGGCGCCCAGCAGCGCGGTGAGGCGCTCCTCGATCTGCTCGTAGAGCACCGGGCTGCCGAGCAGGCGCGACCAGCTCGGGTGCGTGCCCCACGCGTCGAGGTGGGCGGGGACGGCCTCGATGATCTCGCGGTCGAGGTCGAAGCCGAGGTAGTTGCAGGAGGCGAAGTCGGCCAGCCAGTGCTCGCCGATGCGGATCATGCGCCCGTCGATCTCGTCGATGACGGCGTCCATCATCGGATGCGACGCCGTCAGCTCGGCGAGGTCGTTGACCGTGTCCAGCCAGTGGTCGAGCCAGGGCTTGCGAGCGGGTGCGGTGACAGGGACGGACGAGGCGGGGGCGAGGCGCATGTCCGGGTCATCGACCGGTCACCCGGAAAGCTGAGCGGCGCCCGAGCGGAGATGGACGCCCGTCCGGCGTCAGGGCCCGACGGTCAGCACGACCTTGCCCGTCGCGCCGCGATCCTCGAGCAGCCGCATGGCATCCGCGCCGTCCTCGAGGGCGAACCGCGGGCCGACGAGCGGGCGCACGATGCCCTGCTCGGCGAGCCGGTGGACCGCGTCGCCCACCGTGCGGCGATCGTCGGGATGACCGGCCATCCACGCCCCGAACCCGGCGCCGACGACCTCGATGTTGCGCAGCAGCAGCCGGTTGACCTTGACCTCCGGGATGGCGCCGCCGGTGAAGCCGAGCACGAGCAGGCGCCCGGTCGGCCGCAGCGCGCGGAGGCTGTCGACGAACCGGTCGCCGCCGACCGGGTCCGCGACGAGGTCGACGCCCCCGCCGGTCAGCTCCACCGCCTCCTCGCGCCAGGCGCCGTCCGAGCGCAGCACCTCGTGCGCGCCGGCGTCGCGAGCGACGCGTTCCTTCTCGTCGGACGACACGACGGCGATCGTGCGCGCGCCGAGCCCGCGCGCCATCTGCAGCGTCGCCGTGCCGAGGCCGCCGGCGGCGCCGTGGACGAGGATGGTCTCCCCCTCGCGCAGGCGCCCGCGCATGACGAGCGCGAACCAGGCCGTGTGGTAGTTGAGGACGAGCCCGGCGCCCTGGGCGAAGTCGAGCGCGTCGGCCAGCGGGAACGTGTCGTCCTCTGCCGCGACGGCCAGCTCCGCCCAGCCGCCGCCCTGCGTCATCGCCGCGACGCGGTCGCCGGGGGCGAACCGGCTGCCCGGCGGCGCGGCGCGCACGACGCCCGCCGCCTCGACGCCCGGCACGTAGGGCGGCGCCGCAGCCGACTGGTACTGGCCGCGCGCCTGGAGCACGTCCGGGAACGACACCCCCGCGGCGCGGATCTCGATGAGGACGCCGTCGCCGGGTTCCGGCTCGGGAACGTCGGCGACGACGACGGCGTCGGGGCCGTCGAGCGAGGTGACCTGGAGGGCGCGCACGCGGCCGGAACGCTAGTGCACGTGCGCCGCGCTCCCGAGGCCGGGATGATGCCGCCAACCGGTCGTGGAGGCACATGGGGTTCGAGGTCGGCACGCAGCCGGGCGCCGTGGTGCTGGTCGTCGGCGACGGGGAGCTCGCCGGCGCGCTCGCGGACGCCGTCGGCCGTGCGGGCGGGATGGCCCGTCGCCTCCGGACGCCGACGGACGGCGAGCTGGCAGACGCCGTCCACGCCGGGCCCGTCCGCGTGGCCGTCGTGAGCCACGACGACATCGTCGCGCTGCGCTACGCGCTGGTCGCGGCGCACGCGCGGCCGGGGGTGCGGCTGCTCGTGACGATCTTCGACCGGACGGTCGCGACGCAGATCCACCGCGCCGTGCCGAACTCGCACGTCGTGTCGCTCGCCGACGCGGCGATCCCGTCGCTGGCCGCCGCCTGCCTGTCGCCCGAGCTGCTCGCCGTCCAGGGCGACGAGGCGCTGGCGCGCTCCGCCGGCGACGGCGACGGCGACGCGCGCGTCATCCCCCTCTCCGCCGTCACGCGCACACGTCGGAGTTGGGCATCGCTGCGCTCGCAGCTGCATCCGGCCGACGCCGGCTCGAAGCTGCTCGTGCTCGGCATCGCCGGCATCCTCGCCCTGCTCGTGATCGACGCGGTCATCCTCGTCGTGAGCTTCGGGGAGAGTCCGCTCGACGCGTTCTACAGCGCAGTGAAGACGGCGACGGCGGTGGGCCCGAGCCGGCACGCCGAGGACGGCCCCTCGTGGTACGAGGCGTTCGCGACGGCGACGATGCTGCTCGCCGTCGTGCTGCTCGGCGTGAGCAGCGCGGGGCTGGTGAACCGGCTGCTCAGCCGGCGGCTCACGACGATCGTGGGGCGCCGTGCGCTGCCGCGCTCCGGTCACGTCATCGTCGTCGGGCTCGGTCAGGTCGGCTTCCGCATGTGCCTGGAGATGCGCCGGCTCGGCGTCCCGCCGGTCGCCATCGAGCAGGACCCGGACGCACCGCAGGTGCACCTCGCCAAGGCCGCCGGTATCCCGGTGGTGATCGGGAGCGGCGTGGACCGCGGGCTGCTCGAGGGGCTGCGGCTCACCCGCGCGCACGCGGTCGCCGCGGTGACCTCGGACGACCTCGTGAACATCGCCGTCTCGGTCGCGGCCCTCGCGATCGGGCCGCACGTGCGGATCGTCCTGCGCGCCGGGGACGACGACGCCGTGACCGAGACACGGGCGCTCTTCCCCATCGGGGAGGTGCGCGACGTCAACCGCATCGGCGCCGAGACGTTCGCGGCGATCGTCCTGGGCGCGCCGGAGGCGATGGTCTTCGACGACGACGGCCGACTGCACCTCCGGACGGCGTCCGAGGGCATCCGACGGCTGGAGCCGTGATCGCGGGCTAGACCGGCTTGGCCCACTCCACGTGGGCCTGGATCGCCGTGCCCGACGGATCCATCCAGCCCTTGGAGCCGGCGTAGGCGAGCATCTTGTCGAGCCCGGCGTTCCAGTCGGGGTCGGCGGCGAGGTCGCCGGCGAGCCGCCGCACCGCGTCGACGGTGATGAAGGCGTTGCCGTCCTCCGCGACCGTGCCGACGCCGTCCAGTGCGCGACTCAACTCGGTGGGATGCGGCTGCGCGGCCTGCGCGAGCACCTTGAAGGAGCCGAGGTCGCGCGGCTCGGCGAGCGAGACGCTCGGGGGCGCGACGGTGAGGTCGACGAGGACGTCCATGGCGCGGGAGGCTAGTTGGTAGGTTCCCTCGCCCTGTGAGCGGTCGGATCCTCTGGAACCCCCCGCGCGATGTGCGCGAACGTACGACCCTCGGTCGGTATCTGAACTGGATGCGCGACGAGCACGGTCGTGACCTCGCCGACTGGGACGAGCTGTGGCGCTGGTCCGTCGACGACCTCGAGGGCTTCTGGGCCTCGCTGTGGGAGTTCTTCGACGTGCAGGCGAGCGAGCCGTACGACCAGGTCCTCACGACGCACGAGATGCCGGGCGCGAAGTGGTTCACGCAGTCGCGGCTGAACTACACCGAGCACATGCTCGGCACGCGCGAGGACGAGGACCGCGTCGCGATCGTGGCGCGCTCGCAGACCCGGGAGCCGATGTCGCTGACGTTCGGGGAGCTGCGCGAGCAGGTCGCGCGCTGCCGATGGGGGTTGCTGAGCCTCGGTGTCGGCCCGGGCGACCGCGTCGTCGGCTACCTGCCCAACGTCCCCGAGACCGTGGTCGCCTTCATCGCCACCGCGAGCCTCGGCGCGACGTGGGCGACGTGCGCGCCGGAGTTCGGCTCGCGCAGCGTCATCGACCGCTTCGCCCAGATCGAGCCGAAGGTCCTCCTCACCGTCGGCGGGTACGGGTTCCGCGACCGCTACCTGGACCGGACGGAGGAGGTCGCGAAGCTCCGCGAGGCGCTGCCGACCGTCGAGCACGTCGTGCACGTCCCCTACGGCGAGGCCGTGGTCCCCGACGCCATCGAGTGGTCCGAGCTGCTCAGGTACGAGGGGCCGCTGGAGTTCGAGCAGGTGCCGTTCGACCACCCGCTCGTGGTGCTGTTCTCGTCCGGGACGACCGGCCTGCCCAAGGCGATCGTGCACGGGCACGGGAACCTGCTCGTCGAGCACTTCAAGGCGCACGGCCTGCAGTGGGACGTCGGGCCGGAGAAGCGCCTGCTGCAGTTCACGACGACCGCGTGGATGATGTGGAACGCGCTCGTGTCGGTGCTCATCCTGCGCGCCTCGATCGTCCTCATCGACGGCGACCCCACCTGGCCCGACCTCAGCCTCCAGTGGCGCCTCGCCGCCGAGACCGGCGCGACGCACGTGGGCATGTCGCCCGCCTTCCTCATGGCCTGCCGCAAGGCCGGGCTCCAGCCGGGCGAGACCTCGATCTCTCGCGGCTCAAGACGGTCATCACGGCCGGCTCGCCGCTGCCGCCCGGAGGGGTTTGGGTTCGTCTACGACCAGCTCGGGCCCGAGACGCTGCTCATCAACGGCAGCGGCGGCACCGACGTGTGCTCGGCGTTCGTGACCGGCTCGCCGATGCTCCCGGTGTACGAGGGTGAGCTGGCGGCGCCGGCGCTCGCGGTCGACTGCAAGGCCTTCGACGAGGACGGCAACACGGTCGTGGGCGAGCTCGGGGAGTTCGTCGTGACGACGCCGATGCCGTCGATGCCGGTCCGCCTGTGGAACGACCCCGACGGCGAGCGGCTGCGCGAGGCGTACTTCGACCGCTACCCCGGGGTCTGGCGCCAGGGCGACTGGGCGCTGTTCACCGAGCGCGGGAGCTGCATCATCACCGGCCGCTCCGACGCGACGCTGAACCGCGGCGGCGTGCGGCTGGGGACGAGCGAGATCTACACGGCGGTCGAGGAGCTCCCGGAGATCGTCGACTCGCTCATCGTGCACCTGGAGGACAACGAGGGCGGGGCGGGCGAGCTCGTGCTGTTCGTCGTCCTCGCGGACGGCGCCACGCTCGACGACGACCTGCGCGCGAAGGTCCGCACGACGCTGCGCACCGAGCTCTCGCCGCGCCACGCGCCGGACACGATCGTCGCGGTGCCGGCGGTGCCGCGGACGCGGACGGGCAAGAAGCTCGAGACGCCCGTGAAGCGCATCCTGCGCGGGGCGAAGGCGGAGAACGTCGCGGCCCGCGACGCCCTCCTGGACCCCTCGGCGATCGACGCGTTCGTCGAGTACGCCGCTCGCGACAGGACGCCCGCGGGCTAGCCCTGCGGGTCCGGGAGCTTGCGCAGGACCGCGCGCACCCGGTCGCGCACGTCGTGCTCGTTGTGACCGAAGTCGTCGAGGAACGACCGGAGCGCGGCCTGGGTGATCTGAAGCTCGTCCTCGGTGAGCTCGAGGAGGAACGTGCGGGCGGCACCGGCGTCGTCAACCATGACTCACCACCTCCTGCTCGTGACGACTGTCACGATGATAGCCGGGGCACGCCTACGCTGCGACCGCCGTCCGGTCGCGGGCCGGGACGAGCTCCTCGGCCTCGTCGGCGAAGCGCTCCGGGCCGCCGGATGCCCGCAGGCGCGCGCCCGCGGCCTCGGCCCCCGGGCGCCTGGCGATCGCCTCGCGGACGGCGAGGCGCAGCCGCGCGGGCGTGAGCTTCTTCGACGGCAGCGTCACGCCGGCGCCGCACTCGCTGACGCGCCGCGCGACCTCGGGCTGGTCCCGTCCGAACGGCACGACGGCCAGCGGGACGCCCGCGGCGATGGACTTCTGCACGATGCCCATGCCGCCGTGGCAGACGACGGCGGCGGCGCGCTCGAGCACGGGCCCGTGCGGCACGAAGCGCTCCACGCGGGCGTTGGGCGCGCTCGGCAGGTCGGCGCCGTAGGCGTCGGCGAGCGTGACGACGACGCGGACCGGCTCGTCGCGCAGGCCCTCGATCGCGGCGCGCGCGAGGGTCTCGTCGCCCTGGTACTCGGTCGAGCACGTGACGAGGATCCACGGGTCGCCGTCCTCGAGCAGCCAGTCGGGCGCGTCCTGCTCGGGCTCCCAGATCTGCGGGCCGACGTGGCGGAACATCTCCGGCAGCCCGGTCCGCGGGTACTCGAGCGGCTCGCCCGTGAGCACGATCAGACGGTCGGGGCGGATCACGTGCTCGATCGCATCGGGAAGCGGGGCCAGCCCGGCATCGGCCCGGAGCGCGTTGATGCCGGGCATCATCGCCTTCGAGTACACGCTGACCATGACGCGGTTCATGAGCCGGTTGCGCAGGCGCCCGACCGGGCCGCCGCGCGGCTTGAGGCCGAACCCGAACGGCGGGACCTCGTCCGTCGGGTACGCCAGCAGCGTGGGCTGGATCGAGGCCCAGGGCAGGCCGGTGGCCTCCGCGGCGACGACCGCGCCGTACGAGTTCATGTCCGTGAGCAGGACGTCGGGCTGCAGCGCCGCGACGTCCGCACGGAACTGGGCCATCTCGTAGGGCCCGCGCTTCATGAGGTCCTCGAGCCCACGCGTGAGGCGCTCCTTCGGGCTCGAGACCTCGTAGTCCGTCGCGGGGATCGCGGGGATCCGGGGGTCGACGGCCTCGACGTCGCGCAGTCCTGCGGCGCGCACGGCCTCGACGTGCTTGGGGTCGGTGCGCAGGTGGACCGTGTGGCCGCGGGCCTGCAGCGCGAGGAAGCCGGGGACCATCGGGAAGAGGTGGCCGCTGGCCGGCGATGTGTAGGCGTAGAAGGTCGACATCGGTCAGGACTCCCGTCCGTGAGGTGTGGTGAGGCAGGCGGTGATGAGGTCGGCGACGGCATCCGTCGCCGCGTCGGCCGACAGGCCCTCGACGGAGCGCAGGACCTGCCACAGCTCGACGCCCGTCACCCCGACGAGCCGCGCACGCAGCGCGTGGCGGGCATCGGGCGCGAGGCCGTCGAGGTGGCCGGCGAAGGTCGACTCGATCCATGCACGGTGGTTCGCGCGGCCGAGCTCGGCCATCTCGGTGAGCGACGGGGTCGCGTCCTCCTGACGCAGCAGGCGATCCATCATGGGTCCCCAGCGCTCGTACTGTCGGGCGACCGCCTCGGCGACCGCCCGGGGCTCCTCGGCGGGCGGCTCGCCGCGCGCCTCCCGGATCTGCGGGACCATCCACGTCCCGACCGCGCGGACGAGACCGTCCTTGGTCCCGACCCGGCGGATGACCGTCTGGAGCCCGACGCCTGCCCGGTCCGCGACCGCGCCGAGCGTGATCTGGTCGAACGGGCGCTCGGTGAACAGCGCGAGCCCCGCCTCGTAGATCCGCAGCGTGTTGGCCTCCGCCGCCCGTGCGCGCTCGCGCTGGACGTAGGTGCGGGTGGCGTGCGCCGACTTCATGGGAACGACGCTACCGCGAAAGCGACGGCGTCCGGAAGTGCGGATAGCCCCACTCTGCGGGGTGGATGGCTCGACCGATGAGTCCCGGCGTGCGCCGGCGTTCTAGGGTCACCATGCTCACCGACCCAGGAGCCCACATGAGCGACACGACGACCCCGATCGTCACCGGGACCGACTTCATCACCGTGCCGACGAAGGACATCGCGGCGTCCGAGGCGTTCTACGGCGGGCTGCTGGGCCTGACCTTCTCCAAGCGCTGGGGGAAGATGCCCGGCGCCGAGTACGAGACCGGCAACCTCACGCTCGCGCTCATGGAGCCCGAGGCCTTCGGCGGTGAGTTCCGGAAGAGCGGCACGGCGGTGGCGCTGCGGGTCGACGACGTCGCCGCGCGGCGCGAGGAGCTCGAGGCCAAGGGCGTGACGTTCTTCGGCGACACGATCGACTCGGGCGTGTGCTTCCAGGCGTTCTTCGCCGACCCCGACGGCAACCCGCTGATCCTGCACCACCGGTACGCGCCGTTGGACTGAGGCGGGGGTCCGCGCCGCTCGGATCGTCGATGCGCCCGTGCTGAATTGTGCGCTGGACTGTCCAGCCGGGCGGCGGCGCTACGGATCTCGGCGAGACCACCGCCGCCGGCAGGCCAGCCACTGCCTGACCCCTCCTCGGTGAGCCGTTCGAGCGCCGCTCGCACGCCCCGTGAGCCCATGTGAGCGCCGTGCGAGCGCGCTGCGAGCGCGTCCACCGACAGTGCTCCCATGACCACCACGCACGACCTCGCGATCGAGGCCGCCGGGCTCACCAAGCGCTTCGGCGCGACGGTCGCGCTCGACGGCGTCGACCTCACCGCTCCCCGCGGCACGGTGCTCGGCGTCCTGGGCCCGAACGGCGCCGGGAAGACGACCGCCGTCCGGATCCTCGCCACCCTCCTGCGCCCCGACGGCGGCACCGCCCGCGTCGCAGGGCACGACATCCTGCGCGACCCCGCGGCCGTCCGCCGCCAGATCGGCCTCACCGGCCAGTACGCCTCCGTCGACGAGCTGCTGACCGGCCGCCAGAACCTCGTGATGATCGGGCGCCTGCTCGACCTCAAGCCGCGCGACGCGAAGGCGCGCGCGGCCGAGCTGCTCGACTGGTTCGGCCTCGACGACGCAGCCGACCGCCCCGCCAAGACCTACTCCGGCGGCATGCGGCGGCGGCTGGACCTGGCCGCGAGCCTCGTCGGGCGCCCGGCCGTCGTGTTCCTCGACGAGCCGACGACCGGCCTGGACCCGTCCAAGCGCGACGACATGTGGGACGTCGTCCGCGGCCTCGTCCGCGACGGCTCCACCGTCCTGCTCACGACCCAGTACCTCGAGGAGGCCGACGAGCTGGCCGACGACATCGTCGTCTTCGACCAGGGCCGCGTCATCGCGCACGGCACGCCCGACGTCCTCAAGCGGATCGCGGGCGACCAGCGCATCACGGTGCGCCCCGCGAACCCCGAGGCGCTCGCGTTCGTCGCCCAGATCGTCGGGGAGGCGACCGGGACCCACGCCGAGATCACGGCGCGCGGCACCGTCACCGCCTCCACCCGCGGCGACCGAGGCTTCGCCGCCATCGTCGCCGGCCTCGACAGCGCCGGCATCGCGGTGACGGAGCTGTCCCTGCACCTGCCCAGCCTCGACGAGGTCTTCTCCGCGCTCACGCGCAAGGAGACCAAGGGGCGCGTCTTCGAGGAGGTGGCGGCATGACCACGCTCCGCCACAGTGCCGTCATCGCCAAGCGCAGCCTGATCGGGACCATGCGGACCCCGGAGGCGCTCGTCGACGTGACGCTGCAGCCGATCATCTTCCTGCTGCTGTTCACCTACGTGTTCGGTGGCGCCATCGCCGGCGGCTCGCAGCACGACTACCTCCAGTTCCTGCTCCCGGGCCTGCTGGCCCAGACCATCGCGATGGCCGGCGTGTCGATCGGCGTGAACCTCAACACCGACGTCGAGAAGGGCGTCTTCGACCGCTTCCGCAGCCTGCCCATCGCCAGGGCGGTCCCGCTCGTCGGTGCAGTCCTCGCGGACATGGCGCGCTACGTCCTGCTCTGCGTCGTGATGCTCGGCTTCGGCTACATCATCGGCTTCCGGGCGACGACGAGCGCTCCGGAGGTGCTGCTCGCCTGCCTGCTCGCGGTCGCCTTCGCGCTGTGCTTCTGCTGGTCGTCGGTGTTCGTCGGCATGCGTGCGCGCACCGCCGGCGCGGTGCAGGGGATCATGTTCCTCATCGTGCTCCCGCTCAGCTTCGGCTCGTCGGCCTTCGTGTCGCCGGACTCGATGCCGGGCTGGCTGCAGACGTTCACGGACGTCAACCCGATCACCCACCTCGTCGGCGCGGAGCGGGCCCTCCTGCTCGGGAGCCCGATGGGCTCACACCTCGCGTGGACGTTCGCGTGGATGGCCGGCCTGCTCGCCGTGTTCGTCCCGCTCGCGCTGCGTGCCTACCGCAACCGCGTCTAGCGTCGCCGGATCGAGCCGGGCCAGGGCCGCGGCGCGGTCCAGGGCCCGGCCGGCCGCGACGGCGTCGTCCGCGGCGTCGTCGCCGAGGGCGGCACGCAGCTCGTCGAGGATCGCCGCCGTCTCCGGGTTGTGCAGGTCGTCGGTCCCGCGGAGGCGCATGCACGCGCCGAACATCTCCGCCGCGACCTGCGGCTGTCCGGACCGCAGCGCCAGCAGCGCCGTCGACTCGCCGACCCGGCCCGCGATCGGCAGGTCCTCCGACGCGACCGCGGCCTGGTACGCCCGGTCGAGCTGCTCGCGCGCCGCGTCGAGCTCCCCGTCCTCGACGGTCAGGCGCCCCGCGAACCCGTAGACGATCGCGCGCTGGTGCCCGTGATCGGGTCGCGCGGGGCTGGCGTCGTCGACCGCGCGCATGGCCTCGTCGCGCAGGGCGCGGGCCGCCTCGCGGTCGCCGAGGCGGCACAGCGTGCCCGCCAGGAAGACCATGAGCATCTGGCGCTCCTCCTGCGCCCCGGCGTCGTCCAGCGCCTCCTGGAGCAGGTTCCGGGCCGCGACGTGGTCGCCGCGACGCGTCAGGAGGTCGGCGCGCCGCATGAGCGTCATGCCGCTCGGCGAGCCGGACCCGAGCTCCGCCAGGAGCCGCTCGCTCTCCGCGAGCGCGGTCTCGGCCGCGTCGAGGTCGCCGTCGAGCATGTGCAGCGAGGCGAGCTCGGAGACCGACGCCGCCAGGCCCCAGCGGTCGCCGGCGGCCCGGAAGCGCTCGATCGCGACGCCGATGTGCTCGCGCATCTCCCCGAGCTCCCCGAGGTTCTCCGCGATCTGCGCGCGGGCGAACGGCGCCATCGCCCGCAGCCACGGGTCCGGGCTCTCGTCCAGGTCGTCGAGCATCGCGTTGCCGCGCTCCTGGTCGCCGCCGACGAACGCGACGACCGCCGCGACGATGGCCAGCAGCGGCCGGCCGGTGAAGTCCACCCCGTCGAGGAGCTCAGCCGCCTGCTTGACCGCCTCGTGCGGATCGACGGGCTGCTCGTCCGGGTCGGTCCAGGCGACGATCGCCTGGGCGAGCAGGCGGTCGAACGGGTCCGCGTCGCCCTCGGCCGACAGCGCGAAGCGCAGCCATGCGAGCGCGTCCTCGCGGTTGCCGTCGAGCGCCCAGAACCACAGGAGCGTCGTGACCGTCCGCAGCGCCGTCGCGGCTCCGCCGGTCTCGCCCAGGAACCGCACCCCGGAGAGCACGTTGTCGCGGTCGTCGCGCAGCCGGGCGAGCCACGGCAGCTGGTCGGGCCCGCGCAGGTGCTCGTCGGCCTGCTGGACGAGCGCGGTGTAGTGCGCCGCGTGCGCCTCGCGCAGGCCCTGCAGCTCGCCCGCGCGCTCGGCCTCCTCCTCGGCGTACTCGCGGATCGTCTCGAGCATCCGCCAGCGCGACGTGCCCGCACCTCGGACGCCGAGGAGCGAGCGGTCGACGAGCGCGCAGAGCAGGTCGAAGACCTCGTCGGCGTCCACGCCGTCGCCGGCGCAGACGGCCTCGACGGCGTCGAGCGTCGCGCCGGCTGGGAACACGGAGAGCCGCCGGGCGAGCCGGCGCTCGGGTTCGCTCAGGAGGTCCCAGCTCCAGTCGACGACCGCGCGCAGCGTCCGCTGCCGGCCCGCCGCGGCTCGGCTGCCGCCGGTCAGGAGGCGGAAGCGGTCGTGGAGGCGGTCGGAGAGCTCCTGGAGCGACATCGACCGCAGCCGGGCGGCGGCGAGCTCGATCGCCAGCGGCAGGCCGTCGATCCGCCGGCACACGTCGGCGACGATCGGCGCGGTCGTCTCGTCGAGCGCGAAGTCGGGCGTCGCCGACGCTGCACGCTGCGCGAACAGCAGCACCGCGGCCTCCTCCTCCAGCGGCCCGACCGGAGCGAGCGCCTCGCCGCCGATCCCCAGCGGCTCGCGGCTCGTCGCGAGGATCCGCAGCCTGGGGCAGCCGGCGAGCAGTCGGTCGGCGAGCTCCGCCGCGGCCACGACGATGTGCTCGCAGTTGTCGAGCACGAGCAGCGCGTCGCTCACGCCGAGCGCGTCGAGCAGCCGCGACTCCGCGTCGGCCGCCGCCGTCCGGCGGTCCGGCAGCGTCGCCTCCCGGAGGCCGAGCGCGCCGAGCACGGCCGGCGCGAGGCTCTCGCCGTCTCCGAGGGACGCGAGCTCGACGAGCCAGGACGTCCCCGGCGCGCGGGCCGCGAGCTCGAGGGCGAGCCGGGTCTTGCCCGCGCCGCCGGTCCCGACGAGCGTCACGAGCCGATGCCGCGAGAGGAGATCCGAGGCCCGCTGCAGGTCCGCCTCGCGGCCGACGAAGCTCGTCCGCGCCGCCGGCAGGTTCCCGCGGGGCGGCGGTGCGGGCGCGACCGCGACCTCACCCATGAGGACCGCCATGTGCGCCTCCTGCAGCACGGCGGAGGGGGTGGCCCCGAGCTCGTCGTCGAGCGCAGTGCGCAGCGCCTCGTAGGCGGCCAGCGCATCAGCCTGGCGCCCCGACTCGGCCAGCGCCCGCATGCGCAGCGCGCCCAGGCGCTCGTGGAGCGGGTGCTCGTCGGCCAGCTCGGTCAGCTCCGCGACGTGCTCGGCCGCCGCGCCCTGCTCGGCGGCGGCGGTCAGCAGGTCGATGCGCGCGGCGAGCCGCAGGTCGTGCAGACGCAGCCCGTCCGCCACCGGCTCTCCGCGCCAGAGGTCCAGCGCCTCGGCCAGCAGCCGCCCGGCGCCGGCGGGGTCACCCGCGCGAAGCGCGGCCGCGCCCTCGCGCGCGAGCCGCTCGAACCGCAGCGCGTCGACGGAGTCGGGCGTCAGCGCCAGCCGGTAGCCGGCCGCCTCCTGGACGATGAGCGCCGGATCCCCGAGCGCCCTGCGCAGACGCGAGACGAGCGACTGGAGCGCGTGCTGCACGTCGCGCGGCGGGTCGCCCTCCCACACGGCGTCGGCCAGCGCGCCGTGGGACACGGGACGCCCCGCGTCGATCGCGAGCCGGGCCAGGAGCGCCTGCAGCCTGCCGCCGGCGATCTCGCGCGACGCTCCGTCGTGCTCCACCAGCAGCGGGCCCAGGATCGAGACGTGCACACCGAGAGGATCGCAGCGCGTGCACGTGGGCACTCTCAGTGCACGGACGGCACGTGCCCGAGGGAGACCTCGCCGACGAAGCCGTACGCGCGGTTCGCCCCGAGCGGGTGCATGAACGCGCCGGCCCGGACGTCGCGGTACAGCCGCGAGATCGGGTGGGTGTTGCGGTACCCGGCGCCGCCGGTCAGCGCGAGCGAGCCGTCGACGATGCGCACGGCCGTCTCGTTGATGAACGTCTTGGCGCCCTGGATCTCGGCGAAGACCTCCTCGAGGGCGCCGTCGCCGGCGTCGAGGTGCCCTTCGGCCACGAGGGCGGCGCGCGACAGGCTCGCCCGTGCGGCGCCGAGGCCGATCGCGCCCTCCGCCACGAGGATCTGCGACCGGGCGTCGAGGTCGCGGTCGGCGAGCGGCCGGGTGGCGATCTCGTACGCGGACTCCGCGATGCCCAGCGACGCCGCGGCGTGGAACAGCCCGGCCGTCAGGTTGGACTCCAGGTAGGCCTCGTGGCTGCCGACCGGGAACCCGCCGCGCAGCGCGGACGCGGGCAGCTCGACCTCGTCGAACGTCACCGAGTGGCTGCCGGACGCGCGCATGCCCAGCGCGTCCCAGTCGTCGTGGATCACGACGCCGGGCGAGGACGCGGGGATGCGCGCGTAGCCGTAGCGCTCCCTGCCCTCGTCGTCGACGAACGAGACCGTCGTGAACAGCACGGTCGCCGCCGGCGACATCGTGCAGAAGATCTTCGCCCCGTCGACGCGCCAGCCCGACTCGGTGCGCGTGGCGGTGGTCACCGGATGGGTGAGGTCCTGGCCCGGCTCGCTGACGGCGGTCGCGATGATCGCGCCCTCGTGGACGACCTCGGTGAGCGTCTCGCCGAACGCGGAGGCGCGACGGACGTCGCCGAGCGCGGCGGCCATGCGCCAGCGACGGGCGACGTTGCCGAGGACGGCCATGTGCATGTTCACGCCGATGGCGAGCGAGGCGTCGCCGCGGGCGAGGCGCGAGGCGGCGACGACGAGGTCGTGCAGCGAGTCGACGCCGAGGCCGCCGAGCTCGCTCGGGACCGGGGCGGTGAAGTAGCGGGCGCGCTGCAGCGCGGCGATCCCCTCGAAGGGGTAGCTGGCGTCGCGGTCGTGCTCCGGCGCGGCGACGGCGAGCTCGGCTGCGAGCTGCTCGGCGAGGGCGACGAGATCGGCGCCGGACCGCGTCCGGGCGCTCAGCTGGATCGGCATGGGAGGTCTCCTTGCGGGGGGTGTCGGCCCCGGCCGGGCGCGGTGCGTCCCGGCCGGGTGGGGGGTGCCGATCAGGGGGTGACGACGTCCACGTGGACGGGCACGCCGGTCGTCAGCGTGTCGAAGACGGCGGAGCGGGCTGCGGCGCGGCGGACGACCTCGCGCAGCTTCTCGTCGGAGGCATCGCCCTCGACGGTGAAGGTGACGCGGATGTCCGTGAAGCGGTTGGGGACGTCGTCGTTCAGGCCGAGCGCGCCCTGGACGTCCATGTCGCCCTCGAGCGTGGACTCGACGCGGGTGAGCGGCACCTTGCGGGCCGCGGCGACGTAGACGAGCGACGTCGTGAGGCACGCGGCGAGGGCGTGCAGCAGGTACTCGGCCGGGTTCGGGCCGGTGTCGGTGCCGCAGAGGATCGCGGGCTCGCCGGCGTCCGCGGTGAACGCCTCGTCGCGCGAGGTGTCCTCCTGGCAGGCGGCGTAGAAGTCCTTGATCGTGGAGCGGTTGTGCGCGCCGTCGATCCACTCGTTGCTGACGCGCCACGTGAACGCGGCGAGCTCGGGCTGCGACTTCACCGCGTCGAGCGTCCCGAAGAGCTGCTCCGTGTCGACGCCGTTGCGAATCGTCTCCGTCACCTGCATCTGGGGCCTCCTGGCCGTCGGTTGCAGGGCGGAGTGGATCGGGGCGCGGTTACTCCGGGCTAGGCGGCCGGTAACCGCCCGGTAATCGCGCCGGTGACCGCCTCGTAGAGCCGCCATTCCTGCGGGACGTCGCGGACCGGCAGGCGGACGGTCCCGCGCTCCGTGAACTCCATGCCGGAGCCGGCGACGAGGTCGCGGACGGTCGACGACACGAGCACCTCGCCGGCCGTCGCGACGGACGCGACGCCGTCGGCGAGCTGGACCGGCACGCCGGTGAGGACGTCGCCGTCGACCTCGCACTCACCGGTGTGCAGCCCGGCCGATGCCTCGACGCCCAGCGCGCGGGCGTGGGCGACGATCGCCTGCGCGCAGCGGATCGCCCGCGCGGGCCCGTCGAACGTCGCGCGCAGAGCACCGGCGGCCGCCGGGATCTCCGTCCCCCGGAACCGGCCGACATGCCCGCGCAGCAGCGGCACCCGCGTGTCGGGGGCGCGGGCGTGCAGCACGGTGGCGAGCACCCGGTCGGGCTCGGCCTCGGCCTCTGCCGTGGCGAGATGCGCCTCGATCTCGCGCAGCACGTCCTCCTGGTCGCCCTCCCACGGCAGGTGGTCCGGCCCCGGCAGCTCGCTCACGCGCGCGCCCGGCATGAGCGTGCCCATGTAGCGCGTCGCCTCGCGCAGGTACTCCTCCGCCCGGTAGAGGACGAGCGAGGGCGCCTGGATCGTGGGCAGGACGTGCCGGATGTCGATCTCCAGGTTCATGCGCGTGATCTGCGCCGCCGCGCCGGGGCTCGCGCCGCGCACGAGGTAGGAGCCGTACCACCGGATCGCCTCCTCGTCGTCGGCGACCGTCGGGGCGCGCTCCGCGAGGAAGCGGCGCGCGGCCGGGACGCCCCACTCCTCGGGCGTGAACGACTGCTGCGGGATGTCGATCGGGTAGTCGGGCGCCGGCAGCCGCCGGGCGAAGGAGCCCATGACCACCAGCGCCGCCGTCCGCGCGGGGTAGGTCGCGGCGAACAGCGCGGACATCGGCCCGCCCTCGCTCACGCCGAGCACCGCCGCGCGCTCGGAGCCGACGGCGTCGAGCACCGCGCGCATGTCGTCCATGCGCTCCTCGAGCGGCGCGATCCCGGCGACGCGGTCCGACAGCCCGGTGCCGCGCTTGTCGAACAGGATGAGGCGGCCCATGCCGGCGAGCCGCTCGTAGAAGCGCGCGATCTCGGGTCGCTCCCAGCCCGGCTGGAAGCTGCACACCCAGCCGTGCACCAGCACGATGTCCAGCGGCCCGTCCCCGACCACCTGGTAGGCGATCGAGAGGTCGCCGCTGGCGACGTAGCTCACGGCGCGGTCCGGCGGCCGAGCGGGTGCCGGCGCCGGCGGCGCGGACTCGTCCTGACGCAGCATCGACAGCTCGAGGGCGCGGAGCTCGGCCGACGGCTCGATGCCCAGCTCCTCGTCGAGCGTCGCGCGGAACGCGCGGTAGGTGGCCAGCGCGTCGGCCTGGCGGCCGGAGCGGTACAGCGCGAGCATGAGCAGCCGCCGGGGGCGCTCGCGCAGCGGGTTCGCCGCGACGAGCCCCTCGAGCTCGGGCACGAGCGAGCCGTGCTCGCCGCGGGCCAGGTCGGCGTCGACGCGGTCCTCCAGGGCGCCGAGGCGCAGGTCCTCCAGGCGCGCGCCCTCACGGGCCGCGAACGGCTCGCTGAACTCGGCGAGCGCCGGCCCGCGCCACAGCGCCAGGGCGTCGTCCAGGCGCCCCGCCGCGCGCAGCTCGTCGAAGCGCTCGAGGTCGGTCGCGCCGTGCAGGACGTAGCCCGGCGCACGGGTCTGCAGCGCACCGGCCGGCAGCACCTTGCGCAGCTGCGAGACGGCGACGTGGATCATCTTCACGGCCGTCGGCGGCTGGTGCTCGCCCCACAGGTCCTCGAGCAGCGTGTCGACCGAGACGGTCCGCCCGGGCTCGAGCGCGAGCCGGGCGAGCAGCGCGCGCTGCCGCGGCCCGCCGAGGCTGACGGGCGCGCCGTCGTCGCGGACCTCCAGCGGCCCGAGGATGAGGACGTCCGTGGTCAGTCGCGCGACCCTATCCCCTTGGACCGGTGCCTAGCATTCGGCGCATGACGCTCACCTCCGCGCAGGGCCTCGATCAGCAGTTCTGGGACGACGTCGACCGTCACGTCGTGCGCTACAACCCGGCGTTCGTACCGGTCGTCGTGGATCGCGCGGAGGGCAGCTGGCTGCACACGTCCGACGGGCGGCGCCTGCTCGATTTCACGTCGGGCCAGATGAGCGCGATCCTCGGGCACTCGCACCCGGCGATCGTGTCCACGCTGCGCGAGGCCGCCGGCACGCTGGACCACCTGTTCAGCGCGATGCTCAGCCGCCCGGTGGTCGACCTGTCGCGGCGGCTCGCCGAGAGCCTGCCGGCGCCCCTGGAGAAGACGCTGCTGCTCAGCACCGGCGCGGAGTCCAACGAGGCGGCGCTGCGGATGGCCAAGCTCGTCACCGGCCGCTACGAGGTCGTCTCCTTCAGCCGCTCGTGGCACGGGATGACGCAGGCCGCGGTGGGCGCGACGTACTCCGCCGGGCGCCGCGGCTACGGCCCGCCGGCGCCCGGCAACTTCGCCCTGCCGACGCCCGACGCGTACCGCCCCGACGTCACCGGCCCCGACGGCGAGTTCGACTGGCGGCGCCAGCTGGACCTGGGCTTCGCGATGATCGACGCGCAGTCGTCCGGCAGCCTCGCCGCCTGCATCGTCGAGCCGATCCTCTCGAGCGCGGGCGTGATCGTCCCGCCGCCCGGCTACCTCGCCGAGCTGCGCGACCGCTGCCACGAGCGCGGGATGCTGCTCATCTTCGACGAGGCGCAGACGGGCCTGTGCCGCACCGGCGACGGCTACGCGTTCGAGCACGAGGGCGTCGTCCCCGACATCCTCACGCTCTCCAAGACGCTCGGCGCCGGGCTCCCGCTCTCCGCGGTCGTGACGAGCGCCGAGATCGAGGAGCGCGCCTTCGACGCCGGGTACCTCTTCTTCACGACGCACGTGTCCGATCCGCTCGTCGCGTCCGTCGGCCTGACGGTCATGGACGTCCTCGAGCGCGAGGACATGGCGGCCCAGGCGCGCGAGAAGGGCGCGGCGCTCCAAGCCGGACTGCGCGAGCTCGCCGGGCGCCACCCGGTCATCGGCGACGTGCGCGGCCGGGGCCTCATGCAGGGGCTCGAGCTCGTGCTCGACCGGACGACGAAGACGGGGTCGCCGGAGCTCGGCGCCGCGGTGACCGCCCGCTGCCTCGAGCTGGGGCTGCACATGAACATCGTCCAGCTGCGTGAGATGGGCGGCACGTTCCGCATCGCGCCGCCGCTGACGATCACGTCCGACGAGCTCGGGCTCGGACTCGAGATCCTGGATCAGGCGATCGGCGAGATCGCACCGCGGTTCGTCTGACGGTGGACCTGCACCCGTCGACCTCCGGCTTCGACCGCGCGGCCGACGTCTACGACCGCGCCCGTCCCGAGTACCCGCCGCCGGTGATCGACCGGCTGCTCGAGGCGCTCGGCGTCGGGCCGGGCGCCACGGTCGTCGACGTGGCCGCCGGGACCGGCAAGCTCACGCGCCCGCTCGTGGCCCGCGGGCTGCGGGTCGTCGCGGTCGAGCCGGTCGCCGGCATGCGCGACGTGCTCGCGGCGACGACACCGGGCGCGGAGGTGCTGGACGGCGTCGCCGAAGCGCTGCCGGTCGCCGACGCGTCCGCCGACGCGGTCACCGTCGCGCAGGCGTTCCACTGGTTCGCGAACGACGCGGCGCTCGCCGAGTTCGCGCGGGTGCTGCGGCCCGGCGCGCGCCTGGCGATCGTCTGGAACACCCGCGACCTGACGCAGCCGCTCCACCACGCGCTGCACGAGCTGATCCTCCCCTACCGGCGCGACGAGCCGCGCCACACCACGGGCGACTGGGAGGCGGCCTTCCGCGCGGACGGGCCCTTCCGGCTCCTGGAGCACTGGGAGCACCCGAACGTGCAGGAGCTCTCCCGCGACGGGCTCGTCGAGCGTGCCCTCTCGACGAGCTTCATCGCCGCGCTGCCGTCGTCCGAGCGCGAGGTGGTGGCGGAGCGCGTGCGCGCCCTCGCGCCCACCGAGCCCGTCGGCCTGGCGTACACGAGCGAGCTGTACGTCTACGGGACGAGCACCGCGCGACCGGCCACCTGACCGGCCTCCAGCCGGGCCAGCACGTCGTTGATGGCGTCGAGCGGCGCGCGCTCGACCTGGAGCACGAGCCTGTCCTGGAGGGCGAGCGCGACGACCTCCTCCAGCTCGGTGCGCGTGCCCCAGTTGCTGCCCGTCAGGACCGACTCGGGCGGCCACGTGAAGAAGCTGAACGGCGCCGTGCCGCCGGCGAGGCCGACGACGACGAGATGGCCCTTGAACCCGAGGGACGCTGCGGCGAACGCGAGGCTCGCGTCGGAGCCCACGAGGTCGATGACGGCCGCGGCGCCCTGCCCGCCCGTCGCGTCCTGCAGCGCCTGGGCAGCGTCCGGCGCGGCCGGATCGACGACGGCGTCGGCGCCGAGGTCCAGCGCCGACTGGCGCTTGTCGGGCGAGACATCGGCGACGACGATCCGCGCGGGCGTCAGCAGCCCGAGGAACTGGATCGCCATCTGCCCGAGACCGCCGGCGCCGATGACGAGGGCCGAGTCGCCGCCGACCAGCCGCCCGGCGACCTTCTTGACCGCGCGGTACGGCGTGAGGCCCGCGTCGGTGAGCGGCGCCACGTCGGCCGGGTCGAGGTCGCCGATGCGGATGAGATGGCGCGGGCTCGGCACCACGTAGCGCTCGGCGTAGCCGCCGGGCGGGCCGAGGCCGCCCCAGCGCATCGTGTCGCAGAGCTGCTCCTCGCCGCTCATGCAGACGCGGCACATCCCGCAGCCCCAGCCGCCGTAGACGATGACCGCCTCGCCGGGCTCGAACCCCGTCGCGCCCGGCCCGAGCGCCTCCACCCACCCCGCGTTCTCGTGGCCCAGGATCGTCGGCCCGTCGAGCACGCCGGGCACCTCGCCGTGGGCGATGTGCAGGTCGGAGTGGCAGACGCCGGCGCCGCCGATGCGCACGAGCACCTCGCCGGGACCCGGCTCCGGGTCGGGCACGTCCTCGATCTGGAACGGCTTGCCGTACTCGTGCAGCCTGGCTGCCCGCATCGCCTCTCCCTCCGTCGGTGCGTCAATCCTCGCGCAGGTCGAGGGGCTTCTCGTAGGCCAGGAGGTCGCAGGGCGTGGCGAGCAGCGGCGCGAGCGCCGGGTAGTCGTCGTCGAGGCGACCCGTGTGCACGACCCGGTAGCCGAGGCGGGTGTACCACGCGGCCAGGAACGCCTTCGTCGGATGGGTCCAGCCCTTCGGGACGAGCAGCTCGAGCCGCATCCTGCGCAGGCCCTCCTCGCGGGACGTGCGCTCGGCGAAGCGCACGAGCTCGCGCCCGACCCCGATCCCGCGGTGGGCCGGGTCGGCGGCCAGCATCCCGAACTCGCCGGTGTCCGCATCGACCCGCCGGACGCGCACGGAGCCGACGACCTCGTCGCCGAGACGGGCCACCGCCAGCTCGCCCGCCCGGGTGAGCGCGACGATCCCGTCGACCGTCGTCCGGGCCGCGCCCTCGGTCCAGAGGCCGCGCTCGGCCTCGGCGTAGACCTCGTTGGTCAGCTCGGCGATCCGCGCCATCAGCTCCGCGTCGTCGCCGGCGGCGGGCGGGAGCGACTCGATCTCGACCTGGGGGCTCAGGCGTTCGCGACCGTGATCGTGAACGTCGCGTCGAACCGCTCGCCCGCGGGCACGACGGGCAGGTCCACGCCCGAGGCCAGCGCGTTCGTCGGCGCGGTCATCGGCTCGAAGGCGACGACGTCGTCCACCTCCGGCGCGAAGACCTGGGCGTACGGATAGGCCTCGTCGAAGGTGACCTCGATCCGCCTGCCGCCCCCGGCGAGCACGAACGGCGCGCCGCCGGCGGGGGCGAGGAACGCATCGTCGAAGGTGCGGGCGCCCAGCGGGCCGTCGGCGACGTGCGCCATGACCGTCTCTCCCGTGGGGAGCATCAGGTGGTCGAGTCGCAGCGCGTCGGTCACCGGGACGCTGATCTCCCACGCGTCCCGAGGCACGCCCGGCAGGACGAAGTACGGGTGATAGCCGAAGGCGACCGGCACCGGCGAGTCCCGCGAGGCGAGGACGGACGTCGTGATCGTGAGCCTCGGCCCGACCAGGTGCGCCTCGACGAGCAGCTCGTGCGGGAACGGGAACGCCGCCACGAGATCCGGGTGGGCGGCGAGGTCGAAGCGCGCCGCGAGCACCGCGCCGTCGCCGCTCGGCTCGTGGCGCTCGACCTGCCATCCGGAGACGCCGGCCAGCACGCCGTGCATCGGCAGCCCGTTGTCGTCGAGCCGCAGCGGCGGGGAGACCCGGTCGAGGACGACCTCACGGCCGGCGACCTGGAGGCGCATGCCCTCGAGCCTGTTCGCCCACGGATACAGGAGCGGGATGCCCATCGTCTTGCGCTCGGTGACGTAGGCCTCCAGGCCCCCGCGCTGGCCGAGCAGCTCCTCGCCCTGGTGCAGCAGCGACGTCGCGACCATCCCCGCCTGGGGCACGAAGCGGACCTCGATGCCGCCTTCCCCGACCGACGACAGCACACGGTGCTCGGCGATGGTCATGCGTCGATGGTCGCAGAGGGGGCCGCGGCGGGTCATCCGGTCGGGATGAAGGTGGGCGGGCCCGGCCGATCTAGCGTCGCCCCATGCGCCCCAACCTCGCCTGGCCCCTGCGCAGCGTGCTGGCCGGGACGGCCGGCACCGCCACGATGACGGCGGCCTACGCCCTCGAGCGCAGGCTGCGCCCGCACCTCGTGGGCGACCTGGACTACGACGACGGGCTCGTGCCCGGGAAGATCGTCGCGACCCTCATGCACCTCCCGCAGGTCACCGACCGCGGAGACAAGGAGCTCGGGCTCATCCTGCGCTGGAGCTACGGCTCCATGTTCGGCCTGTGGCACGGCCTGCTGCGGCGGGTCGTCCCGGAGCCGTTGGCGAGCGCGGCCTTCGGTGCGACGCTCATGAGCGCGACGTTCACGCTCTTCCCGGTGCTGGGTCGCACACCCGTGCCGTGGCGCTGGCCGCCGGCGATGATCGCGACGAGCGTCGGGACGCACGTCGCGTACGTGCTGGCGGTCGCCGGGGTCGACGACCGCGTCAGGCGCGCTGGGTGAAGCGACGCTCGAGCCGGTGCCCGGTGAGCTGGGCGACCGCGACGCCGATGAGCGACCCGGTCACGACGTCCGCCGGGTAGTGCACGCCGGTGTGCACCCGCGAGTAGGCGACGACGGCCGCGAACGCCTGCAGGGCCACCGCCTCCCGGGGGAGGACCCGCCCGATCGAGGTGGCGAACGCGAAGGCGCTCGCCGCATGGCCGGACGGGAACGACGTCGACCGCGGCATCCGGATCTGCCGCGCGAGCGGGACCTGCTCGGGATCGGGGCGCCTGCGCCCGCCGATCGGCTTGAGCACCGCGTTCACGAGCGCGGACGTGGCGGCGACCGACGCCAGGCCGGCGCCCGCCGCCCGGCGGCCCGACGGGCCGCGGCTGACCGCGAGGATCGCCGCCGCCGACAGCCAGAGGCGCGAGTGGTCGGCCGCGCGCGACACGGTGCTCATCCCGCGGTCGAGGACCGGCGTCGGCGTCGCGGCGATCGCCGCGTAGAGCGCGAGGTCGATGCGCTTCGCCTCGCGCAGCCAACCGTTGGGGACCTCCGGCATCGGCGCACCGTAGATGCGCCGATCCGGCCGGGCATCACCCGCTTCGGATGAGCGCGGCGGGCACGCGTCGATGCCCGGAGGCGCTGGCCGCCATCGAGCGTCGGACGTTGTGGTCACGGCGGACGGCGCTCGATCTGAGGCGGAGGGGGAGGGATTCGAACCCTCGGTACCCTTGCGGGCACAACGGTTTTCGAGACCGCCCGATTCAACCACTCTCGCACCCCTCCGAGGCGCTGTGGCGCAGCGGAGGAGGCTAGTACAAGCGTCGTCAGGAGACCGCCACCGCGCGACCGGCGATGTGCTCGGCCACCCTCGCCGCATCGCGGCCCACGCCGCCGATCAGCATCGATCCGAAGGCGTGCAGGAACGGCAGGCCCACGAAGTACAGGCCGGGCGTCGCGGACGCCCCGCGGTCCTGCTCGGGCCACCCGTCGTCGCCGGCGACGGGGATGTCGATCCACCCGAGATCCTTCCCGAACCCGGTGCACCACACGACGGTCGCGACGTCCAGCAGACGGCCGTCCTCGAGCTGCGGCCTGCCGTCCCGGACGCCTGCGACCCGCATCTCGGCGTGCTCGACGCCGGCCGCACGGAGATCCGCGCGCTTGACGCGCAGGAGCGGGCCGCCGTGGGCACGGACCTCGGGCCGCATCCGCCGGCCGAGCGGGGTCCGCATCGTCAGGACGTGGTTCGCGAGGAAGAACAGCCCGCGCAGGACGACGCGTGCCGGCCTGCCCTCGATGTCGAACGGGACCTCCCCGTGGACCTTCCCTGCCAGCACCACCTGGTGATCGCGCGCGAGCTCCAGAGCGATGTCGGCTCCCGAGTGGCTCGCGCCCACCACGAGCACCGGGCCGTCGGCCACCTGGGACGGGTTGCGGTAGTCGGCCGAGTGCAGCTGCGCGATCCGCGGGTCGAGCTGCCCGGCGAACGGCGGGACGATCGGCTCCTGGAAGGTCCCCGACGCGACGACCACGTTCTCCGCCTCGAAGCGACGCCCTCCGGCCAGCACCGCGAAGCGCTCGCCGTCCCGGCACAGCCTCTCCACGCGGGCGCCGGTGACGACCGGGAGCGCGAGGCGCCGTGCGTACGCCTCGAGGTAGTCGGCGACCTCGTCCTTCGCCGGGAACGAGGTCGGATCCCCCGGGAAGGCCCAGCCCGGCAGACCGTCGTAGCGGGCGGGGCTGTACAGCCGCAGGGAGTCGAAGCGCCGGCGCCAGACGTCGCCCACGCGTGCGTCGGCCTCGAGGATCACGAACGGCCGGCCCAGACCGGGCCAGGTGATGCCCGGTGGCGAGGCCCGCCTGGCCCGCGCCGATGATCACCGTCTCGACGCGCTCGGCGTCGTCGTGCATCTCCATGTCCGCCCCTTCGTCGTCGGTCGCGTCGCCCAGCTCGGTGCGCAGCGCGCGCAGGAACGCCTTCGGGCGCTCGATCGCCGGGTCGCCCGCCGCGCCGTCGATCACGTGCAGCGGCCAGCCGTGGCGCGCGGCGGCCGCCTCGGCCACCCGCAGCCGCACCTGGCGGTCCTCGCGTCCCCAGATGAGCGACGTCGGGACGGTGATCCGCGCGAGCTCCTCCTCCGGGATCGGGTGCAGGCCCAGCGCCGGCATGAGCGTGCGCGCCGCGGCCGTCCCGCCGGGCGCGCGCGCCTCCTCGAGGGCGTAGGCCTCGAGCGTCCACAGGCGCTCGCCCATCTCCTCGCCGAGGGCGTCGCGATCGGCCAGGCAGGCGCGCATGAGGGCGCCCTGGGACCGCTCGGTCGGCCGAGCGAGGAAGCGCGCGAGCGCGAAGGCGAACCGCGGCGTGGGCCGCAGCCTGTCGAGGCCGTACGCGCCCACCAGCACCAGCCCGCTCGGTGTGGCCGGGTGGCTCGCGGCATAGCGCGCCGCGAGCGTCCCGCCGAGGAGATGGCCGACGAGGACGGGCGGCGCCGAGCAGGTGCTCGCGATCAGCTCGTCGAGCCACGCCAGCATGCGCTCGCCGTCCAGCCGGCCGTCGGCCTCTCGTGACCCGCCGTGGCCCGGCAGGTCGGGCGCCACGACCCGGTGCGACGTGACGAGCGCCGGGATCACCCGCGTCCATGTGGCCGCGAACTCGCCGAGGCCGTGCAGCAGGACGACCGGCGGTCCCTCACCGCCCTCGAGGACGGAGGTCGACACGCCGGCGAGCTGCAGGCGGTGCTCGGCGACGGGCATCGTCGCGAGGAGTCGGGCGCGGGGGCCCTGGGATTCGTGCGGGTGCGTCGTCGCCATGACGCGACGCTAGATCGCGACCACGCGGTCGCGCATCGCGTGAAGCACCCAACCTCGCGCGTCCCGGCGTGGGTGGTCTCACCCACGCGCCGGTCAGACCAGCCGGTGCTCGTACGCGTACGCGGTGGCGGCGGTCCGCGACGAGACGGAGAGCTTGGCGAAGATGTTGCTGAGGTGTCGATCCACCGTCCGCTCGCTGAGGACGAGCTCGGCGGCGATCGCCTTGTTCGTCTCGCCCTTCGCGACGAGCCGGAGCACCTGCAGCTCGCGTGCCGTCAGGCCGTGATCGGGCGCCGGGCCTCCCGGCTCGTCCGGGGCCCCGAGCCGGACGAACGACGCGCGCGCCTCCTCGAGCTCGATCTCCGCGGCGTCGCGGTCGCCGAGGGCCTCGCACGCGCCGCTGATCAGGACGCGAACGCGCGCGGCCTCGTACGGCGCGTCGATGCCCTGCCAGAGCCGCCAGGCGCGGCGCAGGCCCGGCAGCGCGGCGCCCGGCCCGCCATCGATCAGATCGACCGCTCCCCGGGTCTGTGCCACGATCGCGCCGAGCATGTCGCTGCGGTGCGACGTCGCGATCCGCTCCAGCTCGTCGCACGCTCCGCGCGCCGCGGCCACGTCGCCGACGGCGAGCACGATCTCCGCGAACGCCGGCAGGAGCCGGGTGCGGTCGGCGACGTCCGTCGTCTCGCCGAGCGCCCGGCGGATCGATGCCTCCGCCGCCTCGGTGTCGCCCTGCGCCAGCCGCAGCAACGCGAGGCCGGGCTGCGGCTCGCGCCCCTCCCGGTGGGCATCCCGATAGGCCTCCTCGGCCGGGCCGAGCTCGCCCCGCAGACGATGGACCTCGCCGACCAGGTACGCCGCGTCGCCGACGGCCGCGCGGTTCGCGGCCTGCGCGGCCCGGCCCCTTGCCTGCCGCGCCTCGTCGAGCGCGGCGGACCACTCGCCCTGCAGCAGCAGGAGCTCCGCGCGGTGGGTCATGCACCGGCCGGTGAAGGCGACCATGTCGGGCTGGCTGTCGCACCAGCGCGTGAGCGCCGCCGTCCACTCCTGGGCGCGACGCACGTCGTAGGCGTGCTGACAGCCGAGGATGACGCCGCAGTAGACGATGCCGGTGACGATCGGCGACAGCTCCCCGCTCGTCACGGCCAGCATCGCCTCGTCCAGCAGCGCGAGCCCCTCGGTGATCTGGTTCGCCGACACGAGGAGGTGGCCCTGCGCGTGCACCGCGAGGCCGAAGAGGTCGCGGTCGCCGAAGCGCTCGCCGACCGCGGCGGCGTCGGCGGCGATCGCAGCGGCTGCCTCGGGCTCTCCCTGGGCCTCGTGGCGGAAGACGTCCGGAATGAGGAGGTAGCCGCGCTCGACGCAGTCCGCTCCGTGCGCCTCGACGAGCCGCTGCGCTCGGGCCAGCCATCCCGTCCCGCGTCCGTGCTCGCCGCGCGTGAAGAGGTTCATCCCCGACCAGAAGGCGCAGCGCGCGGCACGCAGGCCGTCCCCGGCGTCGACGTGCGCGTGGTGTGCGCGCTCGAGCTTCTCGAGGAACTCCTCGTCGCGGCCGAGCATGTACGCCGCCGTCGCGAGCAGCTCCAGGTCGGCGGCGCCGAGCGGCGACGTCGCATCCGCCTCCGACAGCGCTTCGTGCGCGTCCGTCCACGCCCGTCGCCCGACGGCCTCGCGACCTCGTGCAAGCGCGTCGACGTCACGCACGCGAGCAACGTACACCCGCGCCTCCTCAGCGATCTCCGGCGAGCGCGGCTCCGAGGCGCTCGCGGGACACGATGCCCAGCTTCGGATAGGCGTGCGTGAGGTGCGTCTCGACCGTGCGCGCGGTGACGAACAGGGCCTGCGCGATCTCCCGGTTCGTCATGCCCGTCGCCGCCATGCGCGCGACCCGCAGCTCGCTCGGCGTGAGCGCGTCGACGCCGGTCCGGACCATGCGACGCGGGCGCGCGCCGGTGGCCACGAGCTCGTCGCGAGCGCGCTCGGCCAGCGGCCCGGCCGCGCACCGGTGCGCGAGCTCCATGCCCGCACGCAGCGGCTCGCGCGAGGCGGCGCGTCTGCCCGCGCGCCGCATCGCCGCGCCGAGGTCGACCAGCGCACGGGCGTGCTCGAGCCGGGCGTCGGAGCGCTCCAGGGTCGCGACGGCCTCGCGCAGCAGCGCGAAGCCGACGCCTCCTCCGGTGGCGAGTCCCAGCGCGCGCATCGACGCGCCGATCCCGGCGCTCGTGCCGACGCGCCGGGCGAGCTCCAGCTCTCCGGCCGCCGCGGCACGTGCGCCCGCCGTGTCGCCGAGGCCGACCAGCGCGAGCGCGAGCCCCCGGCGGTGCGCGGACATCGCCGGGGTCGCGGAGCGCCGCCGCCCGAGTTCCTCGAAGTCGTCGCGCGCGTCCGCCGGGCGGCCCTGCGCCAGCCGGAGCCAGCCTCGGCCGTGCAGCGCCCAGTTCCCGTAGAACGTGTCGGGGATGGGGCCGAGAAGCCCGAAGCGCCCCAGCTCCTCCTCCGCCTCGCCGAGCTCGCCGTGCGCAGCGAGCGCCTCGACGAGCGCGCCGAGCGCGAGGGCGGCGAGCGGCATCCGCGCCTCCAGCCCCGTCCGCGCCGCGATGCGGCTGTCGGCCACCGCCTCGCGCAACGCGCCCGTGCGCAGGTGCAGCATGCCGCGGACCGCGTGCGCCCGGACCGCCCCGACGACGGACCCGTTGCGCGCGGCCTCCTCGACGGCGTCGTCCACCCGATCGGCGACGAGGTCCCCTGCTCCGCTGAAGATGAGCGGGAACACGAGGTTGTTCCAGACCACGGAATCCGGCGCGGTGGTCCTCGAAGAGCCCACCGTCCAGCGCACGGCGCCCGAGCGCGACGACCTCCTGCGCAGGCCGCAGCGCGAAGAACGCGCTCGTCGCGCCGGCCGCGAGCCACGCGCGCTCGCCCCGTGTCCGCCCGGCGGGGAGGAACCCGGGACGGTCGAGATCCTCCCTGCGCCCGAACGCCGACGGCTCGATCGACGTCATCCCGAGCAGCTCCGCCTCGAGCTCGAGGACGAGGTCGTCTCCGGCGTCGAGGAGCCCGACCGCCTCGAGCGTGCGCGCCCGCGCGTCCTCGAACCGGCCGAGCACCATGAGCGCCGACGCGAGCAGGCGCAGCGACGCGATCCGCGTCGCATCGTCCGTCGTCAGCCGCAGCGCGTCCTCGAGATGCACGACGGCGGGCTCGGGCTGCCCCCCGCGCAGCTCCGCGCCCGCGAGTTCGCGCGGGATCTCCCCGCGATCCGGACGCTCCGCGAGCGCCCTGCGCAGGAACGACGCGGCGACGCCCGGATCGCCCCTGCCCTCCGCCACCGAGGCCGCCTCGCGCAACGCGTCCACCACCCACCCCTCGCCGACCGGCTCGGCGTGCAGGAGCTGGCCCGCGACCATCTCGGCGCTCGCACCGTGCTCGTGGAGCATGCGTGCGGCGGCGGCGTGGAGGAGCGCCCGCTCCGCGGCGGGCACGTCCTCGCGGATCGCCGCCCGGACGAGCGGGTGCACGAACTCGAGTGGCGTCTCGGGGCGCAGGACGACGCGCTCGGCCAGCTCCGCGTGCGCCGCGGCCGCCTCGTGCGCGCCGAGGTCCGCCAGCGCCGCGGCCCGGTGCACGGGGACGTCGGCACCGAGGATCGCGACCGCGCGTGCCAGTCGCAGCGGTCCCGCGCCGAGCCGGCCGAGGCGCCTGACGACGACGGCGAGCGTGGATCGCGCGGTGGCCGCCTCGGGGTCGGCGATGAGCGTCGTGCAGAGGAACGGATTGCCGCCGGTCGCCCGGTGGCACGCGGCCGCGAAGCCCGGATCGGGCGTCGTCCCGAGGATCGCCCGCGCGAGCTGCCCGACCGCCTGCTCGCTCAGCGGGGACGGCTCCAGCGAGACGACCTCCGGCGCGATGGTCAGGGCCGCCAGCGCGGGGTCGTCATAGGGCGGCCGCGCGGTCGTCACGAGCGCGACGGGCAGCTCGTCCACCCGCCGTGCGAGGTACGCGAGGAACCGCAGCGACGCCTCGTCGGCCCAGTGGAGGTCGTCGACGAGCAGGAGCAGCGGCCCGCGTGACGCGAGGTTCGCGCACGCCCAGTAGAGGCCGTGCACGACGGCGAACGGCGCGTCGTCGTCCTGCGACGGCCCCGGCGCGCCGAGCACGGCCGCGGCGTGCGCCGCGGCTCCGGCGAGCACCGCTGCCCGCTCGGGCGCCGTCAGCCGCTGGAGCGGGCGCTCGAGCAGCCGGCGCGTCACGCCGTAGGCGAAGTCCTGCTCGAGCTCGCCTCCGCGAGCGTCGAGCACCTCCAGCCGGAGCCTGGATCCGAGCGCGCGCGTCGCCGCGAGCAGGCTCGTCTTGCCGATGCCCGCCGGTCCCACGACGGCCACGCAGCACCCGGTTCCCCGCGCAGCGTCCTCCAGCAGCTCGCGCATGCGAGCCAGCTCGCGATCGCGCTCCAGGAGCCTGTCCACCGTGCCGCCGCGAGTCTACGTCCGGGGATCGGGCGGGGAAAGATCGTGGTGCCCTCCACGACGCGAACGCGGCGCCGGGTCGCCGACGATCGGCGTCATGGAACCTCGGACGGATGCGGACGTCGTGATCGTCGGCGGCAGCCTCGCGGGCTGCGCCGCGGCGCGCCGCCTCGCCCTCGCGGGCGCGCGCGTGGTCGTGATCGAGCAGCGCCCAGGCCGCGCCGCGTACAAGCGGCTGTGCGGCCACTACATCCAGGCCGGCGCGACCCCGGAGATCGAGCGTCTCGGTCTCGTCGCGCCCCTCGAGGCCGCGGGCGCGGTCCGCAACGCGGTCGACGTGTGCACGCCCGCCGGGTGGATCCGGCGTCCCGCGCTGCCGCACGGCTACAGCATCCGTCGCGAGGTGCTCGATCCGCTGGTCCGGCGCCTCGCGACCGAGACGCCTGGCGTGACGTACCGCGGAGGGCTCGCGGTGCGCGACCTCGTCCGCGAGGGCGGGCGTGTGATCGGCGTCGTCGCGACCGACCGCGACCGGCGACCCGCGGCGTTCCGCGCCCGCCTCGTCGTGGCCGCGGACGGTCGCCGCTCCACGGTCGCGAGGCTCGCGGGCGTGCCGGCGGCGTCCGCCCCGAACCATCGCTGCTGCTTCTTCGCGTACTGGCGAGGACTGGACGAGCCGGGACGCGTGTGGCGCCTCGGGCGCGACGTCGTCCTGGCCGTTCCGAACGACGACGGGCTGACGATCCTCGCGCTCTTCGCCCACCGCGATCGGCTGCCGGAGCTCACCCGCGATCTCGACGGCGGCCTGCGCGCCGCGGTCCGCGCGCTCCCCGAGGCGCCCGCCGTCGATCGCGCACGGCGCGTCTCGAAGATCCTCGGCTACAAGGAGCACGTGAACCTCTGGCGCCCGGCCGCCCCGGGCGCCGCCCTGGCGCTCGTCGGGGACGCGGCGATGAGCCTGGACCCCGTCCCGGCGATCGGCTGCGGCTGGGCGCTGGAGTCCGCGGGCTGGCTCGCGGACGCCGTCGGACCCGCGCTGCGCGGCGAGGACGACCTCGACGCCGCGCTCGACCGCTACGGGCGCGAGCACGAGCGCCGGCTCGGCGGGCACCGCGCGCTCATCGCCGAGGCGGCGCTCGCGGGACCGCCGTCGGCGCCGCAGGCGCGGCTCGCGCGGGCCGCCGTGCACGACGCGGAGGCCGCGCGGGTGTTCTTCCGGCTCGCGACGCGCATGGCTCCCGTCGAGGAGATCCTCACGCCCGCCGCGCTCGCGCGGTTCGCCTAGCGCCGCGAGGCGAAGAAGGCCCGCAGCAGCTCTGCGCACTCCTCCGCGAGCAGACCGCCGTCGACGGCCGGCCGGTGGTTCAGCCGGGGCTGGGCGAGCACGTCGAGGACGCTGCCCGCCGCGCCCGCCTTCGGGTCGGCCGTCCCGTAGACGACGCGCGGCACGCGGCCCAGGACGATCGCGCCCGCGCACATCGCGCAGGGCTCGAGCGTCACGTAGAGGACGCAGTCCAGCAGCCGCCACGAGCCGACCGCGCGGGACGCCTCGCGCAGCGCGAGGATCTCCGCGTGCGCGGTCGGGTCCTGGCGCAGCTCGCGCTCGTTGTGCCCGGCGCCGACGAGCTCCCCGTCGCGCACGACGACGGCGCCGATGGGGACGTCGTCGTGGGTCAGCGCCGCCTCAGCCTCGCGCAGGGCGAGGCGCATGAAGTACTCGTCGCGGGGGAAGAAGCGGCCGGCGCTCACCCCTGGAGGTTCGCAGGCGGGCCGTCGCCGGCGAGGTGCAGCTGCCACCAGCGCACGTCGTGCCAGCGGCCGTCCTTCCAGCCGATCCGCCGGTAGACGCCCACCTCCTCGAACCCCAGCGCGCGGTGCAGGCCGTCGCTCGCGTCGTTCGGCAGGGCGACGCCGGCGCACAGGACCCGCAGCCCGCGCTCGCGGACGACGGGGAACAGCTCCTCGTAGAGGACGCGCCCCATGCCCCGCCCGTGATGCGACGCGGCGGTGTAGATCGCGACGTCCGCGGCCCAGTCGTAGGCGGACCGGTCGCGATGCCGCGACGCGTACGCGTAGCCGACGATCGCGCCGCCGTCCTCCGCGACCAGCCATGCGTGCGACGCGGCCATGCGGCCGGCGAAGTCCGCGGCCGTGGGTGCCACGTACTCGAACGAGATGCACGAGTCGGTCACGTACGGCGCGTACACGGCGGCGCACCCCGCGGCGTCGTCCCGAACGGCTGGACGGATCACGAATCGACTCATCGGCGCGCCACCGCGACGAGGTACCGGCACGCCGTGTCCGTGCGATTGACGAACGCGCACGGCATCGGCGGCCCGAGCGCGAGGCAGTCGCCGGGCCCGAGCCGGTGCTCGACGTCGCCCTCGCGGAACACCAGCTCGCCCTCGAGCACGAGGATCTGCTGGTGGATGAAGGTGTACGTGTCGGCCGGGAACGCGACCTCCGCGCCTGCGGGCAGCTCGACGTCGACGAGCTCCATCGGCCCGCCCGGGACCGGCGACACCGCGCGCCTGCGGTACCCGGTCGCGGGATCGGTCCAGACCGGCTGCGCCGCGACGCGGGACACCCGGACCTCCTCGCCCTCCGCGCGCGCGACGAGCTCGGAGAGCGTCATCCCGAGCGCGCCCGACAGCCGGCCGAGGAGCGCGGCGGTGGGCTGCGCCTCGTCGCGCTCGATCTTCGAGATCATCGCCCGCGACACCCCGGAGCTCTCCGAGAGCGCGCTGACGGTCATGCCGCGCGTCTCGCGCGCGGAGCGCAGGGTCGCGGACAGCGACGTGGCCAGCGAGGTCATCGCCACCATGTTACGCATAGCTGCTACTGAAGTGACAATCGGCGTCCTCACAACTTTCGCCCACCAACTCTGTTTCAGGGACGCCCACCACCTGCCGATGAGGCCTTGATGCGCCGCCTGATCCTTCCCGCCCTGCTGTTCGTCGCGGCGCTCGCCGTCACGTTCCCGCACGCCGCGTCCGCCGACGGCGTGTTCCGTCCGGGCGAGCTCGTCGTCAAGCGCCAGGGCGGTCCGGCGGCGATCGAGCGCACGAAGGCGGGCGAGACGCTCGACCAGGCGATGTCCCGCGTCCGCGCGGAGCCGGGCGTCGAGTCGGTCGCCCGCAACCCGATCGCCCGCATGACGCAGGCCACACCCCCTGCGCCGTGGCCGAACGACCCCGGGCCCTCCGGGCAGCCCGGCGGCTGGAAGCTCACGCAGTGGAACTTCTTCGGCCCGGCGTCGGTGAACGCCGCCGCGGCGTGGGGGAACGTCGCGAAGGTCGGCCGCACCGGCGGGCGCGGGACGGTCGTCGCCGTGCTCGACACCGGCGTCGCCTACCGCAACGCCGGCCGCTTCAAGCGCTCGCCGGACTTCGGCCCGGCCGACTTCGTGCGCGGCTACGACTTCGTCGGCGGCGACACCCACCCCGACGACGAGAACGGCCACGGCACCCACGTCGCGGGCACGATCGGCGAGGGCGTCAACAACGGCGTCGGCCTGACCGGCCTCGCGTACGGCGCGAAGATCATGCCCATCCGCGTGCTCGACTCGATCGGCGAGGGCGACGTCCCGGTCATCGCGCGGGGCGTGCGCTACGCCGCGCGCCGAGGCGCGGACGTCATCAACCTCTCGCTCGAGTTCTCCCCGGAGGTCACGGCCGGCGACATCCCCGAGCTGCTCAGCGCGATCCGCTACGCGAGGTCGCGGGGGACGGTGGTGGTCGGCGCGTCCGGCAACGAGGGCCACGCGACCGTCGCGTACCCGGCCCGCGCCGGCGACGTCCTCGCGGTCGGCGCGACGACCGAGCGCGGCTGCCTCTCTGACTTCTCCAACGAGGGCCGCGGGCTCGACATCGTCGCGCCCGGCGGCGGCCGCGACGCGGTGACGCCCGTCGGCGAGCCCGGCTGCGACGCCGCCCTGCCCGGCCGGCCGATCGTGCAGCTCACGTACACGAGCGGCCTCGGCGTCTTCGGCTACCCCGACTCCTACGAGGGCACGTCGATGGCGGCGCCCCACGTCGCCGCGGCCGCCGCGCTCGTCATCGCCTCCGGCGTCGTCGGGCCCAACCCGACCGCCGAGGCCGTGGAGAAGCGCCTCGAGGCGACCGCGCGCGACCTCGGCACACCGGGCTACGACGAGCGCTACGGCTGGGGACTGCTCGACGCGGGCGCGGCCACGCTCAGCGGCTAGACGCGGATGACCAGCACCGAGCAGGGCGCGTGGTGGGTGACCTTGTTCGGGACGGAGCCGAGGAGGAACCTGTCGGCGCCCGTCATGCCCTTGTTGCCCACCACGATGAGATCCGCCCGGCGCTCCTCGGCGACGTCGAGCAGCGCGGCCGCCGGGTCGCCCTGGCGGGCGTAGGTCGTGACCTCGACCCCCGCCGCGGCGATCTCCTCGGCCGTCTCCCGCAGCGCCCGCTCGACCTCGTCGCGGGGGCTGACGCTCCACCCCTCGGAGCCGCTGCCGGGCACCGGCTCGTACGCGCTGACCAGCTCGATCCGCGCTCCGACCGTGGCGGCCAGCCGGGTCGCCTGGCGCACCGCTTCACGGGCCGTCTCGGACCCGTCCGTGCCCACGACGATGGCCGAGTACATCCGAGCGGCATCATATGGGGACGCGTGATCGACCTCCACTGCCATGTCCTGCCGGGCATCGACGACGGGCCGGAGACCATGGACGGCTCGCTCGAGCTTGCCCGGGCGGCCTCCGCGCAGGGCACCACGGTGCTCGTCGCGACGCCCCACGTCACCTATGACCACATCCACAACACGAGCGAGCGCATCCTCGCCGCGGTGGAGGAGGTCAACCGGGCGCTGCGCAAGCAGCGCATCGACGTCATGGTGCTCCCGGGCGCCGAGGTGGCGCTCGAGCGTGCCGGCGAGCTCGAGGACGACGAGCTCGCGGCGCTGCGTCTCGGCGGCGGCCCCTGGCTGCTCGTCGAGTGCCCGATGTTCGCGGGCGGGATGGGGGTCGACGGCCAGCTCCACGCCCTCGCGAGCCGGGGGAACAAGATCGTCCTCGCGCACCCGGAGCGCTGCCCGGTCTTCCAGAACGACCTGCACCTCCTCGAGCGCCTCGTCGGCGCGGGGATGCTCGGCCAGGTGACCGCGTCGGCGCTGACGGGACAGTTCGGGCGCACCGTCGAGCGGATCGCCCGCGACATGGTGGACCGCGACCTCATCCAGATCGCGGCGTCCGACGCGCACAACGCGGGCCGCCGACCGCCGGTCATCCGCGACCACCTCGAGGACGCGGGGCTCGACGGCAGGGCCGACTGGATGGGATTCGACGTGCCGGAGGCGGTGCTGGCGGGGACCTCGATCCCCTACCGCCCGAAGGAGGAGCGCTCGCAGGGGAAGCGGGGCCTCTTCGGCCGGCGCTCGCGGCGCTAGATCAGCTTCGTCAGCGCGATGATCATCCCCGCGAGGACGAACACCACGATGAGGATCTGACACCACACCCAGAACGGGGACACCGCTCCGAGCTTAGTCCTCCGCGAGCTGGGCCCTGAGCTTGCGCAGCGCGCGGTACACGCGGCCCTCGACCGTGGTCAGCGGCTCGCCGAGCACCTTGGCCATCTCGGGGACCGTCATGTCCGCGCCGAACCGCAGCGCGACGGCCTCGCGCTCCTCGGAGCTCAGCGTCTCCAGCGCCTCCATGACCGTCGCACGCGCCTCGAAGCGCTCGAGCCCGCCGTCGCCGCCGACGAGCGCCGGGACGAGCGACGACTGGTACGCGCGCTCCTCGACCTCGCGCTTGCGGGCGCCGTCGCGCAGGAGGTTCGTGGCGATCGTGTAGAGCCACGCCTTCTCCGTCCCGCGGGCGCGGTCGAACAGCGAACGCTTGCGCAGCGCCCGCTCGAAGGTGTCGGCCACGAGGTCCTCCGCCAGCGCCCGATCTCCCGTGCGGTAGATCAGAAACTTGAGCAGCGGTTCCGCGTGCTCGTCAAAGAGACGATCAAGATCTTTTTCGAACATCGGTCAGGAAACCCGTCCGGCGATCGTATCTGGGTTCATGAGCAACGGCGAGAACCATCTCCCAGAGGAGCTCGAGGCGGTGGCGCACCGGATGCGCGCCGAGCGCCCCGAGGTCACTCCGCTGGAACTGGATGCTCTGCGCCGGACAGTCAACGCCCGCGTCGCGCGGGCAGGAACCCCACGGAGGGAACAGTCCATGAAGTCACGGATGGCGATTGTGGCGATGCTCGTCTCGGGCCTCGTCATGAGCACTGCAGGCACGGGTCTGGCGGTCACCGGTCTCACCGACACCGACAGCGCAGCCGAGGGCCAGTACGGCCCGGTCATCACGACTCCGGCCCCCACCCCCACCACGGAGACCCCCGCGCCGGCACCGACGACGCTGGGCGGTCCGCAGGGTGAGGTCCAGGGCCAGGCGGAGACCGGCACGACGCCGGCCCCCGCCCCCGCACCCACGCCTGAGAAGAAGAAGGCGTCGAAGCCCGCCACCGCGCCTGCGGCCGTCCCGGCCCCCGCGCAGGCACCGCGCCAGGTCGTCGCGGCAGAGAGCGGCAGCGAGCTGCCGTTCACGGGCTTCTCGGCAATCCCGGTCTTGCTGGTGGGCCTCGGCCTGCTGGCTGGCGGTCTGGTCCTGCGTCGGCGCACCCGCGAGCACCGCGCCTGAGCACGAGGCATGCAGGACCGCTCCAGGATGGAGCAACGGAGGCGGGCCCTAGGGCCCGCCTTCGTCGTTGTTGGGGACGGCTTCGCCGTCCCTTGGCGGTTGTGTCGCAGGGCGACACAACGCCGGGGTGTGGGTGTCCTCGGGCACATCGCGTCTACTGGGGCAGCGGGGCGGTGACCGACCGCTGCTTCCAGACCTCGGGGTCCGAGCTGTCGAAGCGCTCGAGCGCGTCGCGGGTGAGCTGCGAGAGCGGGTTCATCTCGTGCGCGAGGCGGACGTCGGGGCGCGGGTCCTGCCCTGCCGCGGCCTTCGTCAGCGCGAGGCCGTAGCGGTAGGTCCAGTTGTCGGGGTCGCGCGAGATCGCGGCCTGCATCGCCTGGATGCCGAGCTTCGGCTGGCCGATGCGCACGTCGCAGAAGCCGATCACGAGGAACGGCTCCGGCCGCACCGAGAGCGCGGAGTTCGCGTCGAGCGCGCTGTTCAGCGCGCCGGAGCAGTCGCCCGCGCGGAAGTCGCTGATGCCCTGCTGGATGCGCGCCTGCGACTGCGTGATGAGGGCGGGCGTGATGAGCAGGACCAGCACGCCGAGCCCCATGAGCAGGCGGGCGAGCTTCGTCGGGACCAGGCCGCTGGCGACCAGCGTGGGCCGCGCGAGCAGCGCGCCGCCGATGATGAGCACCCAGACCGTGACGACGGGCATCTCCCAGTCCCAGTCGATCCCGGCCCGCAGGGCCCACATGAGGATGATCGCCGCGCCGGCGGCGGCGATCGCGCGATCGGGGCCGCGGACACGGCTGACGGCGCCCCCGAGGAGCGTGAGCACGAGCGCGACGATGAGGAGGAGCCCCACGATGCCGAGCTCGCCGAGGACCTCGAGGTAGAGCGAGTGGCCGTCCTGGACGTCGAAGGCCTGGGGGCGGTCCTTGGCCCAGAGGTTCGAGTAGGTCCCGGCGCCGGTGCCGTGCAGGAAGGACTGCTCCGTCCCCTTCAGCGCGACCTTCCAGTGGTCGAGGCGACCGTTGTTGCCCAGCTCGGCGAGGCGCTCGCGGCTGCCGCCGGCGGGATCGACCTCGCCCGACTGGGTGAACTTCTTCCACTGGGTCTCGGCGGTGTCCTGCGCGCCGACGGCGACCCCGGCCACGACGAGCACGGCGACGAGCGCGCCCGCGATCGCGACCATGCGCCCGCGCGCGGGAAGACGGATCTCCAGCCCCTCGGCCCAGCGGTCCAGCCCGGCGAGCGCGAGGCGCAGGCCCGCGGCGAGCACCATGCAGGCGACGATGACGATCGCGGCCGTCCGGCCCTGGTCGACCGCGGTCGCCGTCGTGGGGTCGTCGGCGGCGAGGGCGTCGGCGCCCCAGCACACGACGACGGCGATGGCCGTCGCGGGTACGCCGGCGATCAGACCCGCGAGCGCGCCGCGCGGGCGCGCGAGGAGCAGGTAGGCGACGACGCCGATCGGCACGACGAGGATCGCGCCGCGGGAGAACGTGAAGAAGACGGTGCACGCGAGCACCGGGAGTGCTGCGGCGGCGAGCACGCGGACGACGCGCGGCTCGCGCAGCGACGAGGTGAGATGCAGGCACGCGACCCAGCCCATCGCGCCGAGGAGGCCGAGCGTGTTCCAGTACGTGATCGGATAGCTCAGGCGGTCGGCCTGGAGCGTCGCGCGGATCGGCCACACGTCCGGCAGCACGCGGGTGATGAGGCCGACGCCGCAGATGACGAACGCTGCGGCGGCGAGGCCCCACAGGACACGACGCGGGCCGCCGAGGCGGCCGGTCATCAGCCCGGCGGCGACGAGCACGAGGAGGTAGAGCAGCGACCGGTCGAACTCGATGAGCGCGCGGGACGTCGCGTCGGACCATCCGGCGGACATGAGCGTCCAGACCGCGTAGAGCGTGAGCGCACCGACCGCGACCGCGAGCGGGCCGCTCGCGGAGGCGAACGGGTGGTCGGCGGTCGTCAACCACACGAGCACGACGAGCCCGACGCCGATGGCCGCATATCCGACCGTGCCGGGGAAGAAGCCGCCCGCGTTGAAGGCGAGCCAGATGACCAGCGCCATCGCGCCCGCGGGCGCCGTGAAGGGTGCGAGACGGCGTGCGAATCCCGCGCGCGCGGGGGTGTCCGCGGGTGGGGTGGGGGCGGGCAGGTCGGTGGCTTCGGTGGTCACGGAAGTTGTCACGGGACACCTATCGGCAGGTGGCGGCCAAGAGGTGATACCTCCGTGATGCTCCGGAAAAGAGCCTAGATGCCGAAGCCAACCTCATACGGTCGTCTAATCGCTTGCGATCCGTCCATCGGGTCGCAAACATGGCAGTCGCCGCGTACACCGCCCACCCTTCCGCGTGGGCAGGCCCAATCCGGAGCATGACGCTCAGGAGGAACCCCCGCAGGATGCGAACGAATCTGAAGGTGATGGAGAGCGCCGACGACATCGAGACGTCGGCGCAGGCTGGAGCGCTGGCCTCGCCGCTGCTCGAGGAGCAGCTCGCAGTCGAGACGGCGCGTGGTGCAGCACGGGCGAGCCTGCTTCGCCGCCTGCTGCTCATGTCCGACATCGTGGCGGCGATCATCGCCGGGATCGCCGGCGCCGTCGCCGGCGGCCTCGATCTCCCCCACGCCCTGGTCTTCGCGGCCATCGTCGCGGTGGCCTGGCCCGTGCTCGCCTTCATGGGCGGCCTCTACGCGGTCGACACGCTCGGCGCGTGGGCCAGCGGCATCCCGGAGATCGGCCGCCTCGCGGCGCTCGCCGTCTTCGCGAGCTGGCCGCTCGTCTTCACCGCCAACGCGCTCGGCGCCGGCGCCCCGATGGCCGCCGCGCTCGTCGCGGCACCGCTGGCCCTGCTGCTCGCGCTCGTCGGTCGCACGACGCTGCGCGGTGCCCTGCACCGCGCGAGCCCGCTGCGTCAGCGCACGCTCATCATCGGCTCCGGCCTCGTCGCCTCCCAGCTGCTCGACCGCCTGCGCCGCCACGGCGAGTACGGCCTCGACCCGATCGGCATCGTCGACGACGAGATCCACGACGACTTCGGGCTCGACGTCCCCGTCCTCGGCCGCTTCGACGACCTGCGCGACGTCCTGCGCCGCCACAACGTCGAGCGCGTGATGATCGCCTTCTCGCGCACGAGCCACGAGGAGCTCCTGGACGTGCTGCGCGCCTGCCGCGAGGAGCGCGTCGCGGTGGACATCGTCCCCCGCCTGTTCGAGTTCCTCGACGGCGCGAAGGCCATCGAGCAGATCGGCGGCATCCCGCTGCTGACGATCAGCGCCCCGCGCCTCTCGCGCGTCGCCAAGGCCGCCAAGCGCGTCCTCGACATCGCCGTCGCCGGCGGTCTCCTCATCGCGATGGCGCCGGTGCTGCTGCTCGTCGCACTCGCGATCAAGATCGAGTCCCGCGGTCCCGTGCTCTTCAGGCAGCCCCGCGCGGGCCTGCGCGGCACGCCGTTCATGGTCTTCAAGCTCCGCTCGATGTACGTGGACGCCGAGGCCCGCAAGGCCGAGCTGATGCGGCACAACGAGATGGAGGGCGGCGTGCTCTTCAAGGTCCAGCGCGACCCGCGGATCACGCGGCTCGGCCGCTGGCTGCGCCGGCTGTCGATCGACGAGATGCCGCAGCTGCTGAACGTCCTTCGCGGCGAGATGAGCCTCGTCGGCCCCCGCCCGCTCGTGCTCCCCGAGAGCGCGCTGCTGGGGGACTCCTGGCATGCCCGCCGACTCGACCTTCGCCCCGGCCTCACGGGCCCGTGGCAGATCTCCGGCCGGTCCGACCTCACGGTGCAGGACATGGTGCGTTTGGACTACCAGTATGTGACAGGCTGGTCGTTGACGCGGGACCTGGAGATCCTGCTCGGTACCGTCACGGTCGTCTTGAACGGGCGCGGCGCGTACTAGCGCCCCGCTCCAGGCCCGCCCGCCGCCAGACAGAGGACAACCCCGATGCCCGCCCAGTCGTCCCCCCGCCCACGCCGGGAGCAGCAGAAGCGTGAGCGAGACCGTCGTGACCGCCGCCCCACGCCGGCGATCTCGAACACGCTCACCGGACCTCCCGACGCCCCCGCGCCCGAGTCCACGCCGTTCGAGACGCTCCTGCGGATCATCCGCGTCCACAAGATCTGGGTCCTCCAGGGCCTGATCATCGTGCCGCTCGTCGTCATGGCCTTCACCCTGACCCAGGGCAAGGAGTACACGGCGACGGCGAACCTGCTGTTCCGCGACGACACGACGCTGTCCACGGCGCAGGCGACGGGGAGCATCTCCGACCCGACCCGCGTCGCGGCGACGAACGACGCGCTCATCGCGCTGCCGACGGTCGCCGGGCGGGCGGCCCGGATCGCAGGCGACGGCGTCACCGCCGGCGACGTGCGCACGGCCATCAACATCAGCTCCGGCCAGGAGAGCGACGTCGTCGAGATCAACGCGACGACGCCCGACCCCGAGCGTTCGGCGGCGATCGCCAACGCCTACGGCGCGGCGTACATCGCCTTCCGCAAGCAGACCGACCAGAAGCAGCTCCAGGACGCCATCGACCTGGCCTCGCGCCAGATCGAGGCGCTGCAGCCCAGCGAGCGCGACTCCGCGCAGGGCGAGCGGCTGCAGGAGAACCTCGACCAGCTGCGTCAGACCCAGGCGCTGCAGACCGGCAAGGCCGACCTCGTCCAGCGCGCGGCGCCGCCGGACTCGCCGTCCTCGCCGAACGTCAAGCGCAACCTGATCCTCGGCATCCTGCTCGGCGCGATCGTCGGCCTCGGCCTCGGCTACCTGCGCGACCGCCTCGACCAGACGCTGCACACGGCGGAGGACCTCGAGAGCGTCTACCGCCTCCCGGTGCTGGCCCGCGTGCCGAAGATGCGCCGCATCGGCCGGAAGATGAACCAGGAGGCCGAGGACGGCTTCGAGCTCGAGGCCTTCCGGACGCTGCGCGCCAACCTGCGCTACTTCAACGTCAGCGGCCGGCTGCAGTCGATCCTCGTGTCGAGCCCGATGCCGGGCGACGGCAAGTCGACCGTCGCGCGCTTCCTCGCCTCGACGATGGCGTCGATGGGCGACCGCGTCGTGCTCGTGGAGGCCGATCTCCACAAGCCCTCCTCGAGCATGCTGAACGGGAAGGCCCCGCAGGTCGGCCTGTCGTCGGTGCTCGGCGGCACGGAGCTGGACGACGCGCTCGTCACGGTCCCGGTCCGCGTCGACGCGCAGACCGGCGAGCCGCGCGAGCTGACCCTGCTGCCCAGCGGCCCGATCCCGCCGAACGCCTTCGAGCTCCTCGAGAGCACCCGCATGGCGCGCGTGCTCGACCAGCTCGAGCGCGAGTTCGACGTGGTCATCGTCGACAGCCCCGCGCTGACGCACGTCAGCGACGTGCGGGCGCTCGTCGGCGAGGTCTCCGGCGTCGTCATCGTCAGCGCCCTGAACCACACCACGCGGTCGGCCGCTCAGGACTTCCGCAAGCAGATCCAGCTGCTCGAGGGCAATGCCCTCGGCATCGTGGCGAACCTCGCCCCGTCGCCGCGCGGTGGCTACTACTACTGATCCGAAGCCCGCGGCCGAGGACGACGAGCGGCGCGGGCGGGGCATGGGCCTCGCCCAGAAGGTCGCTGTCAACTCGGCGTCGCAGGCCGCGAGCCAGCTCTTCGCGGCCCTCGCCGGGATCCTCAGCGTCGGCATCGCCGCGCGGTACCTCTCCGTCAACGAGTACGGCGAGGTCGTCACCGCCGTCGTCCTGACGTCGCTGCTCTACTTCGCCGCGGACTTCGGGATCACCCCGACGGCCGCGCGGATGGTGGCGCGGGAGGGGGCCGACGAGGGGCGCATCCTGTCCGGCGCGTTCTGGGCCGGCGTGATGTTCAACGTCGCGACCGTCGTCGGCATCTTCGTCATCAGCCAGGGGATCTACTCGGGCACCGACGACTCGACGACGCGCATCGCCGTCGTGATCCTGCTGTCGTCCTACCTGCTCAAGCCATGGGCGGGCGTGACGCGCGCCAAGGCGATCGTCCAGCAGCGGCAGTACCTGATGTCGCTGGCGAACGTGCTCTCGCGCATCGTCTCGCTCGTCATCCTCGTCGTCGCGGTCCTGCTCGACCTCGGGCCGATCGCGATCGCCATCGGCTTCGCGACGGGAATGGTCATGGAGGACGTCTTCGCGCTGACGCTGCTGCGGCCGCGGCTCGGCGCGATCCCGAACCGCCAGAGCGGGCGCGTGCGCGAGGTCGTCGGCGCGGCCGTCCCGCTCGGGACGATCCTGGTCGTCAACGGCATGTACTTCAAGACGCCGGCGCTGCTGCTGTCGGTCCTGGCCACCGACAAGGACGTCGCGTTGTACGGGGTCGCCTACAAGGCGTTCGAGGTCCTGTTCGCGTTGCCCAGCTTCGTGATGGTCACGCTCCTGCCCGAGCTCGCGCGGCTCGACGCGGGCGAACCGCGCTTCAACGCCATCGTCCAGAAGGCGTTCACGGCGATGACCCTGCTCTCCCTGCCGATCGTCGGCATGGCGCTGTGCGGCACCGAGATGATGGAGGTGCTCGGCGGCAGCCAGTACGGCGAGGCGGGCGGGCTGCTCGCGTTCATCCTCGCCGCCGTGACGCTCGCGTGCGTCCAGGGCGTCTTCGGCTACACGCTCGTCTCCCAGGGGCGCCAGGGCGTGCTGCTGAAGGTCTCGCTCACCGTCCTCGTGGTCAACGTCGCCGCGAACCTCATCCTCATCCCGACGCTCGGCCTCACCGGCGCGGGCATCGCGCTGCTCGCCAGCGAGGTCACGTCGATCACCCTCACGATGATCGTGTACCGCGGCGTCGCCCCGCTCCCGCGGCTGCAGATGCCCGCGAAGGCGGCGCTGGCCGTCGGCGCGATGCTCGCCGCGACCTCCGTGCGGCTGCTGTTCGACTCGGCCATCATCGGCCTGGTGATCGCGGGCATCGCCGGCGTCACGGCGTACGGCGCGACGCTGCTCGTGCTCCACGCCGTGCCCGACGACCTCCGGGCCGCGCTCGGCGGTCTCCTGCGCATCTCGCGGCCCCGGAGCACGGCGTGACGCTGAGCCTCCCCTCACGCCGCCGACCGCGCTCGCCCGGCAAGGCGCCGCTGCTCTTCGTCGGCGCCGCGATCCTCGCCGAGCTGCTGATCGCCGGCTCGGTCGTGAGCGAGCGCCTCGCGCCGCTCATGGTGCTGCTCGTCGGCGTGATCGCCTTCGTGGCGGTCATCCGCTGGCCGCTGCTGGGCATGGGTCTCGTGATCGTCCTGACCGCGACCTTCCTGCCCAGCGACTACCTGCAGGCGCAGGTCGGCCCGCTCGCCGTCGGCTACCACGAGGTCGCGCTCGTCGGCGTGCTCGCCGCGGCGGTCGCGTTCCCGCGCGCGAAGACCTGGGGCGGCGTGGCCGGTGGCTTCCTGGCGATCTTCATGGCCGTCCTCGCGCTCGCGACGATGCTCGCGATCAGCGCCGGGCACCTGCAGTTCTCCGACGCCGTCGCGTGGGGCCGGATGTTCGCGCTGCTGCTCGTCTTCTACGCGGTCGTCCGGCTCTTCCCCGACCGCGAGTCCCTCGGCCGGCTCATGGGTGTCGCCGTCGGGGCGGCCGCGGTCTCCGGCTTCGTCGCGCTCATCATCGCCTTCGGCGTCGACCTCAGCCCGGTGCTCGGCGAGGCGGCCACCTACTACGTGAACACCGACCTCGGGCTCGGCGGCATCCCGCGCATCCGGCTCCCGGGCATCGCCCTCGCGTATCCGCTGTTCTGGTACGCGGCGCTGCACATCCCGCGCAGCCGCGGCGCCGCCCGGCTCGGCTGGACGCTGGGCGTCCTGGGGATGACCGCGAACCTCGCGCTCAGCCTCAACCGCAACATGTGGGCCGGCCTGCTCCTCGGGCTCGCGGTGCTCATGTTCATCGGCGGCGTCCGCGTCCGCCGCCCGGTCGGGGTCGGCGTGCTCGCGCTCGTCGGTGCCGTCGCGCTCATCGCCATCGCCGGGATCCAGGTGGACCGCGGTCCGCTCGCGGGGTTCGCCGAGCGCGGCCAGACGCTCTTCTCCCCCGAGAAGACGACGCAGGAGAACTCGCTGCAGGACCGCGGCAAGGAGACCGAGCAGGCCTGGCGGACCATCAGGGAGCACCCGGTGATCGGCATCGGGCCGGGTGCCGAGTTCGGCGTCTACTTCGACGAGCTGCAGCCGGGCGGGATGATGACCTACAAGCGCACCCACCAGCTCTTCCTGCACAACCAGTACCTCTACCTGCTGCTCATCTGCGGCATTCCGGGGCTGCTGGCGTTCCTCGGCTTCCTCACGGCGGCGGTCGGTCGCGCCCGCTGGCACCTCTCCGACACGGACATCGCCACCTGGGCGGTGGGCGTCGGGATGATCGCGCTCAGCGCCTTCGTGATGATCTCATTTGCCGATGCTTCCAGTGCATTGGCGATCGGCCTGCTCTGCGGGGCCATCGTGGCTGCGACGTCACGTACGTACGCTGATTCCTGAGCCCCTAGTCTCAGGGGTCGACGCGGACGTCCGATAGATCCCCCGTGTCGACGATCTTGCAAGAGACCGCCCGTCCACAGGCTCCTGTCGCCACGCGTCCGCCGCGTGTTCTGCTGGCCTGCGACTGGCTCCTGAAGTACGCCGCCGGCCTCGCCCAGGGACTGCGCGAGGCGGGCGCGGAGGTGGCGCTGCTGACGCGTGACCACGGGCTCGAATACGGCGGCAACGCCGAGGAGATGCGCGAGGAGCTTCGCGCCCGTCTCGGGGCCGACGCCCCGCTGTGGCTCGTCTCGGGCCGCATCCGCGAGCTCGCGGGCCTGCGCCAGCTCGCCCGCATCCGCTCCGAGATCCGCGCGTTCGGCGCGGACCTGACGCACTTCCAGCAGGCGACGATGATCGACCCGCGGCTGTTCATCGCCGCGGCCCGGCGTCCGCGCCACTACGCGGTGACGCTGCACGATCCGAGCGTGCATCCGGGCGACCAGCACCCGGGGCGGGCGTTCTTCGCCCTCGAGCGCCTCATGTTCACGGGCGCCGGCGTGACGTTCACCCACGGCCAGGCGCTGGTCGACGAGATCCACGAGCGCAAGCCCTGGCTGCACGGCCCGATCGAGATCGTCCCGCACGGCGTCGACGTCATGCGCCCTGCGCCCCTGCCCGCCGTGCCGTCGCTGCTGTTCTTCGGCCGCATCTCGCACTACAAGGGCCTCGACGTCCTGCTCGCGGCGATGCCGCAGGTGTGGGAGAGCGCGCCGACGACGCGCCTGGTGATCGCCGGCCACGGCGACATCGAGCCCAGCGCGGTCCTGTCGGACCCGCGCGTGACGGTCCACAACGAGCACGTGCCGGAGTCCTTGGTCACCGACCTCTACAACGACGCGACCGCGGTCGTCCTGCCCTACCGGCAGGCGAGCCAGAGCGGCGTCGGATCGCTCGCGAAGTCCTACGGCCGCGCGTCCGTCGTGACGAACGAGGGCGGCCTGCCCGAGCTCGTCGCCGACGGCTCGGGGATCGTGGTGCCCAGCGAGGACGCCGGCGCGCTGGCCAACGCCCTCATCGAGGTCGTGACCGAGCCCGGTCGCGCCGAGGCGATGGGCGCAGCGGCGTCGGCGAGCGCGCAGGCCGAGTTCAGCTGGAAGGCGGTCGGGCAGGCCACGCTCGACGCCTACCGCCGCCACGGCCTCCTCTAGCCCGCCAGGCCGCGCTCCAGCATCGCGTGGACCTCACCGCGGACCGCGGTGAGATCCACGGCGTCGGGCGACAGCAGTCGCTGGAGCCCGACGCCGCGCATGAGCGCCACGAGCGCGACGCCTGCGGCGGCCGGATCGGCGTCGGCGCGCACGGAGCCGTCGGCCACCCCTGCCGCGACGGCCTTGGCCATGCTGCTGCGGAAGGCCTCGTCGCGCTCGGCGAAGACCGGCCGGAGGTCCGGGTCGGAGGCGATCGCCTCGGTCCACAGGACGAGGAACACCTGCGAGTCGCGCGCCCGCCCCCCGAGCGCGTCGAGGTAGGCGTCGACGAGGCCGAGGATGCGGGCGAGCCCGTCTCCGTTCATCGTCGGCGCCGAGAAGCGCCCCTGGACCTCGCGCGCCAGGGCATCCAGGAGGGCCCGCCGGGAGCCGAAGTGGTGGTTGACGATCCCGCGGCTGTAGCCGGCCCGTTCGCCCGTCGCAGCGACGGTCACGGCGCCGACGCCGCCCTCGGCCACGAGGTCCATCGCGGCCTGCAGGAGGCGGGTCTCCGTCTCCGCCCTGCGCTCGGCCTGGGTGCGTCGCCGAGTTGTTGCTTGTTGCATAGCAAGTACACTACCCCACATGCTCTCAATCACGCTGCTCTCCACGCCGGCCTGGGCCGATCGCTTCGCGGCCATGAACTTGCTGCACGACACGCAAGAGGAGGAGCCGGTCGAGCCCATCCGGGAGTGCGACCCTGTGCTCCTCGTGCGCTCCGAGCCGACGGACATCGCCGCATGACCGTCGTCATGGTGCACGGCAACCCCGAGACCGCGGCGGTCTGGGGCCCGCTGCTCGCCGAGCTGGGCCGGGACGACGTCGTCACCCTCTGCCCTCCCGGCTTCGGCGCGCCGATCCCGGACGGGTTCGGCTGCACGATCGGCGAGTACCGCGACTGGCTCGCCGACGAGCTCGGGCGCATGGACGGTCCGGTCGACCTCGTGGGCCACGACTGGGGCGGCGGTCACGTCGTCAACGTCGCCATGGCCCGGCCGGACCTCCTGCGCAGCTGGGCGACGGACGTCATCGGCGTGTTCGACCCGGAGTACGAGTGGCACGACCTCGCCCAGGTCTGGCAGGTGCCGGGCGAGGGCGAGCGGGCCGTCGAGGCGTTCATCGGCGGGACGGTGCAGGAGCGCGCGGACCGGCTTGTCTCGCGTGGGGTCGCCGACCCCGCGGTCGCGGCGGAGATCGCGGCCGCGCTCGGGCCGGACATGGGCCGCGCGATCCTCGCGCTCTACCGTTCGGCGGCCCAGCCGGTGATGGCCGACCTCGGTCGCGGGCTCGAGCGCGCCGCGCAGCGCCCGGGCCTGTGCCTGCTCGCGACGGAGGACCACCGCGTCGGATCGGATGCCGCGCGGCGCCGGGCAGCCGAGCGTGCGGGCGCGCGCCTCGAGGTGCTCGAGGGCCGCGGGCACTGGTGGATGCTCGAGGACCCGGCGGGCGGCGCCCGGGTGCTCGAGCGGTTCCTCAGCGCGCCTTGAGCAGCTCGGACTTCGGCTTGAGCCCGGCGCGGGCGCCGCGCAGGTCGCGCTGCGCCCACGCGAGCTTCTCGCCGAACCGGTCCCCGTCGCGGCGCGCGAGGACGCTGAGCGCCGCGACCCGCAGCCCCGCCTCGGTGGCCGCGATGCCGGACGACGCCCACGTGCGCGCAAGCCCCTGGCGGCGGACCATCCAGGCGTTGTTCGCCTTGACCCACTTGTCCACGACGCCCGCCTGCCCGCCGAACGCGACCTTGCTCGCGGCGCTCTCGTGGTGGTGCACGACGGCCCGCGGCTCGTAGCGGGTCGTCCATCCCGCCTCCGCGAGGCGCCAGCCGAGGTCGAGGTCCTCGGCGTACATCCACTGCTCTGCGTCGAAGCCGCCGACCTGCTGCCACGCCGCGCGCCGGACGATGAGGAACGCGCCCGTCGCCCAGGGGACGTCCTGGCCGACGTCCGGATCCCACGCGCCGGGCAGGTAGAGCCGCCGGCGCACGCCCGCGCTGACCGATGCGGCCCGCGACGCCGTCAGCAGCGACGTGGTCACCGACGGGAACGGCTGGACGGACTGCTGGGTGGAGCCGTCGGGCAGGATGAGGCGCGGCGCGATCGCGGCCGCCTCCGGGTGCGCGGCGCCCGAGCCCAGCAGCGCCTCGATCGCGCCCGGCGTGAAGCTCAGATCGCTGTTGGCCGGCGCGACCCAGTCCGTCGTCGTGCGGTCGGCGACGACGTTCACCGCGGGGCCGTAGCCGAGGTTCTCGCCCGACCGGATGAGGTTCGCCCACGGGTGCTCGGCCTCCACCATGTCCGCCGAGCCGTCGGTCGATGCGTTGTCGACGACCCACACCTCGGCACGCCCTGCGTCGGCGTCGGCCCTCAGAGAGGTCAAACACTCGTCGAGCAGGGCACGTGTGTTGTAGGAAACGATGGCGATCGCGACGTCAGGCATGCGACGATCCACTCCGGCTCGGGGGACGCGCGACGCTAGCGCATGCCGCCGATCCGACCCCCCGCCCAAGATGACCCGAATCGCCCCGGCTGACCCCCCTGCAGCTCGACGCGTCCGCGTGGCGCACCTCGGGCCCGACCCCCGTGACGGGGGCGGCATGCCCGCGGTCGTCGCCGGCCTCGTCGAGTCGCCGCTCGCCGAGCTGCACGACCTGCAGGTCATCCCGACCCACCAGCGCGGGTCCGTGAAGCAGCGACTGCTCGTCTTCGCGAAGGCGCTGCGGACGCTCGCCGGCTTCTGCCTGCGGCCCGGCGACCGCGTCGTGCACCTCCACACCACGGTGCGCGGCAGCATGTACCGCAAGACGATCTGCGCGATGCTCGCCAAGGCGCTGCGCGCGCCGGTCGTCCTCCAGGTGCACGTCGGCGAGCCCGAGCTCGAGTCGTTCCGCGAGCGGGTCGACCCCGTGTCGCTCGCGGCGTTCCGCTGGGCGTTCGGCCACGTGGACAAGGTCCTCAGCGTCGGCGCAGCGAGCGCCCGCGAGGTCGAGGAGCACTACAGCGCCCGCGACGTCGAGGTGCTGCCGAACGCCGCGCCCGCCCCGGTCGACGGCCCGGTGCCCGATCCCGCGCCCGCCGGCGAGGCCCGGCTGCTCTACATCGGCGGCTTCCACGACCCCGTGAAGGGGGGCGAGGTCCTGCTCGACGCGCTGCCCGCGATCATCGCGCAGCACCCGGGCGTGCAGGTCACCATCGCCGGGCCCGGCGAGCCGCCCGCGCGACTGGCGGCCGTCAACGGCCGCGCGACGTGGCTCGGCTGGCTCGACGCCGACGCGAAGGCACGCGCGCTGCGCGAGGCCGACATCTTCCTCATGCCCTCGACGTCGGAGGGGCTCCCGGTCGCGCTGCTGGAGGCGATGGCCTACGGCAAGCCGATCGTCGCGACCCGCGTCGGCGGCATCCCGGACGTCCTCGCGGACGGCACCGAGGGGATGCTCGTCCCGCCCGGCGACGTGGCCGCGCTGGCCGACGCGGTCGTCACGCTCGTCGGCGACCCGGCTCGCGCCTGGGAGCTCGGCCGTGCCGCGAAGGAGCGCGTCGCCGAGCTCGGCCCGGACACGATCGCCAAGCGGCTGGACCTCGTCTACCAGGAGGTGATCGGGCGTGGGTGAGCTCGACCGCTCGCTGGGCAACCGCACCCGGCGCGCCGCGTTCCTGACGTACCACGCGATCTCCGACACGGGGCCGGCGTTCCTGCACGTGCCGCCGGACATGTTCGAGCGCCAGCTCGCCCTGCTGCGCCGCAAGGGCTGGGCGCCGGGCACGACCGCGGGGCTCGACGCCCTCAACGCGGGTGACCGGCCCGCCGCGCCGCTCGCCTTCCTGACCTTCGACGACGGCTACCTCGACAACCACCGCGACGCGCTGCCGCTGCTGCGCGAGTACGGCTTCCGGGCGATCGTGTTCGTGATCCCCCCGATGGTCGATGCGGGCGCGCCGCTCATCTGGCCGGAGGTCGTCGACGACCAGCGCGAGCACCCCGACGTCATGCGCTCGATGACCTGGGACCAGGTCGGTGAGATGGTCGAGGCGGGCACGGAGATCGGCGCGCACACGATGACCCACCCGAAGCTCAGCACGCTGCACGGCGAGGAGCTGCGCCAGCAGCTGGTCGACTCGCGCAGGGCGGTCATCGACAAGCTCGGCAGCTGCGACCTCTTCGCGTACCCCTTCGGCGATCTCGCGCCCGAGACCGTCCGCGCGGTGGCCGACGCCGGCTACCGGTACGCGTTCGCCCAGCCCACCGCGGGCCAGGCCACGCACACCCGCTTCACGATCCCGCGCATCCCGGTCGACGAGCGCGACGACGAGCGCCGCTTCGGGCTCAAGCTCCACGCGCCGGTGCGGTCGGGGCTGCTGTCGCCGCTCAAGCCCGCCGCGGCCGGCGCGGTGAAGAAGGTCCTTCCGGTCGATGAGCGTGATGCTGGTCTGCTCGCCCGGCGGGCACCTGCTGGAGATGCGTGAGCTCGCGCCCGCGTGGGAGGGCGAGACCGTCTCCTGGGTCACGCTCCCCGGCGCCGACGTCGACGACCTGCTGCGCGGCCAGGACGTCACGCTCGCGTACGGCCCGACGAACCGCTCGATCAAGAAGCTGCTGCAGAACGTCGTCCTCGCCTGGCGCGAGGTCCGGCGCCGGCGGCCGACGGCGATCCTCTCCACCGGCGCGGCGCTCGCCGTGCCGTTCTTCGTCATCGGGCGCCTGCACGGCATCCGGACGGTCTACGTCGAGAGCCTCGCGCGCACCCAGTCGCTCTCGCTCAGCGGGAAGATGGTCTACCCCCTGTCGACGGCGTTCTTCGTCCAGTGGCCGGGCGCGACGTCGTGGCGGCGGGCGAAGTACGTCGGGAGCATCCTGTGATCTTCGCGACGGTCGGGACGCACGCCCAGCCGTTCTCCCGCTTCCTCGCCGCGCTGGCCGGCCTCGACGACGACGTCATCGTCCAGTACGGGCACAACGAGGCGCCCACGGGCGTGCGCGAGGCGGTGGCGTTCATGCCCTTCGACGTCCTCAACGCCCACATGCGCGACGCCGACGTGGTCGTGACGCACGCGGGCGTCGGCTCCGTGCTGTGCGCGCGGCAGGCCGGTCACGTGCCGGTCGTCGTGCCCCGGCTGCACCGGTTCGACGAGCACGTCGACGACCACCAGCTCGAGCTCGTCGCGGCGCTCGGGCGCCGACGGGCACGTCATTCCCGTCACGGACATGGCCGATCTCGCATCCGCGGTTCAGAAGGCCGGCCGCCGTGCCGATACCACCACTGCCCCCAAGCCCCTGCACGCGGCCGTCCGCGGCGCGCTCCTCACCTCATGACCGAGACTCCCCGCCGGTACCTGCTGCTCGTCAACCACCTCGCCCGCGCGGGCATGGAGCTGCAGCTCATGCATCTCGCCCGCGGGCTCGCCGGTCTCGGCCACGAGGTCACGATCGGCTGCGTCGAGGTCCGCACCGACGTCTCCGACCTCCAGCGCGACGGCGTCCGCGTCATCGAGCTGTCGGGCAGCTCGCGCGCCGCCCGCATGGCGGGGATCCCGAAGCTCGCCCGCATCGCGCGCAACTACGACCTCGTGCACTGCACGGAGTGGGACGCGAGCCTCTGGGGCCGGATGGCCGCCGTCATCGCGCGCCGCCCGACGGTCGTGACGGAGCACACGCTCGACCGCGGCATCCAGGTGTCGGAGGCCGGGTCGTCGCGCGGCAAGGCGATCGCGCTGCACCACAAGCTGCTGGGCCCGTCGACCTACGCGATCGTGCACGTCGCCGCCGACCAGGCGGAGGTGCTGCTCGCGGAGGACGTCCCGCCGGCCAAGCTCGTCCACATCCCCAACGGCGTGCCGCTCGACCGCATCCGCGAGGGCGCCGCCTCCGGGCTGACGCGCGCGGACATCGGCGTCCCTGAGGACGCGAAGGTCGTCATGCACGTCGCGCGCTTCTACCCGATGAAGCGCCAGGCCTGGACGCTCGAGGCCGTGCGGCGGCTGCGCGAGGAGCTGGGCGACGTCCACGCGGTCTTCGTCGGCAAGGGCCCCGAGATGGAGGCGTTCGCGGAGCGCGTCCGGGAGATCGGCGCCGGCGACTGGGCGCACATGCTCGGCGTGCGCGACGACGTGCCCGCCGTGCTGGCGCTGGCCGACGTCGCGGTGCTGCCCTCGACGACCGAGGCGCTGCCGATGACGATGATCGAGACGATGGCCGTCGGGATCCCGCAGGTCACGACCGAGGTCGGCGAGCTCGGCCCGACGCTGCGCGAGGCCGACGCCGGGCTCACGGTGCCCGTCGAGGACCTCGACGCGTTCCACGTCGCGTGCCGCGCGGTGCTGAGCGATCCCGACCTGCGCGCCCGGCTGCGCGACGGCGCGCTGGCGGCGGTCGACGAGTTCGACGCGACCCGCATGGTCGACCGCTACGCGGCGCTGTTCGAGGCGGCGATCTCGGGACGCCCGCGCGAGCAGGCGCGCGCGGCGGTCGGTGCCGTCGAGGCGCGCTGACCGATGAGCCTCACCGACAACAGGCTCATCCTCGCGTACCACAGCGTCAGCCCCAGCTGGCAGGTCGACACCTCCGTCACGCCCGAGCGCCTGCGCGAGCAGCTGCTGCTCCTGCAGTCCAAGGGGTACCGCGGCGTGACGCTGTCGGAGGCGCTGCGGACGCCGAAGCGGCGCAAGGTGATGGTCGCGACGTTCGACGACGCGCACATCTCCGTCTACACGCTCGCGAAGCCGATCCTCGAGGAGCTCGGGGTGCCGGGCACGATCTTCGTCCCGACCGACTACCCCGACAGCGGGCGCCTCATGGCGTGGAAGGGCTACGACATGTGGGTCGGCACCCCGCACGAGCAGGAGCTCGCGTGCATGTCGTGGGACCAGCTGCGCGAGGTCGCCGACGCGGGCTGGGAGATCGGCGCGCACACGTGCTCGCATCCGTTCCTGACGGAGCTGAGCGACGAGGACCTGCGCCGCGAGCTGGGCGAGGCCCGGTCGGTGTGCGAAGAGCACCTGGCACGCCCGTGCCCGACGATCGCCTACCCGTACAGCGACTGGGATCCGCGCGTGGCGGCGGCAGCCGGCGCGGCCGGCTACACCGCGGCGGTCACGGTCAACACCGGGACGTGGGACACGCCGCTGCAGCTCCCCCGCACCGGCGTCTACTACTACGACACGGCATCTCGCCTGCGCGTGCGGACCATCCGCCGGCGGTTCCCCCGGATCGACGCGCTGCTGAAGCGGCTGAAGGGCATCGATCCGACGAGCCCTCGTACGTAGCGCCGCTCACCCGCTGAGCGTCTTGTTGATCCGGTCGATCGTCTCGTTGAGCGTCGTCCCGAACGCGCTCGTCGCCTGCTGGAGGTCGCGCTGCGCGGCCCGCAGCTTCGTCGGGCTCCCGGAGCTCAGGGACTCGGCGGCGGTCGTGACGTCGTCGCCGTAGCCGTCGACCGCCCGGATCAGGTCGTCGTGCAGCCCGCGGACCTTCGCGGGCGGCTTGATCTCGCGCAGGTCCGCGCCCACCTCGTCGACCGCGGTCTCGAACGACCGCAGCGTCTGCCGGTCGCGTGCCGCCGACGACGTCGAGGAGATGCCCTTCGACAGCTCGTCGACGCGGGTGGCGAAATCCTGCTGCGCCTTGTTGACGCGCTCGACGTAGGCCGCGCCGCCGTCGTCCGAGGAGCCACCGCCGCCGCAGGACGCCAGCGCGAGCGCGAGCGCGCACGCGACCAGCGCGGCGCAGAGGAGTCTCGACCCGGGGCGCACAGGGACGCACCGTAGCGAGCGGTACGCCACCCTTTCGCCGCATGCGCTGGATCGTCGACGGCAACAACGTCATGGGCGCACGCCCCGACGGGTGGTGGCGCGACCGCGCGGCGGCGGCCGCGAGCCTCGCCGCGCAGGTCGACGCGTTCGCCCGCGCCGCGGGCGATCCGGTCGCCCTGTTCTTCGACGGCCGGCCCCGCGACCTGCGGCTCCCGGCCGACACGCCGCTGGAGACGCAGTTCGCACCGCGGCCCGGCCGCAACGCGGCGGACCACGCGATCGCCGAGCGCGTCGAGGGCGACGCCGACCCGGCGTCCATCCGCGTCGTGACCTCCGACCGCGAGCTCGCCGCCCGCGTCAAGGCGGCGGGCGCCGACGTCGAGGGCGCCGGACGCTTCCGCGCACGACTCGACGAGCTCTAGATTCAACGAGGCATGGAGGCTGCGCGCGCTCCGGACCTCATCACCCCCGTCGTCGCCTTCCGCGCCTGGCGGATGATCGACGGCAGGCTGCTCTCGCCCTACATCCCCTGCCGATGGGAGGGCCGGGAGATGCACGCGATCTGCTACCCCGCCAACCGCATCCTCGAGCGAGGCCGCGGCTGGCTCGCGGAGCCGCACGAGTCGCCCCACCCCGACTGCCGCTGCGGGATCTACGCCTACCACCGCCCCGGCACCCAGACGTACTTCGGTGAGTGGGAGTGGACGGAGGGCATCGTCACCGCCTGGGGCCGCATCGAGGCCCACGCCGCCGGGCTCCGCGCCCAGCACGCCCGCGTCGAGGCACTCGGGCTCCCCCCGTCCAACGAGCCGACGCGGCGCCGCTCGGTCGAGACGATCGCCGATCGGCTGGGGGTTCCGCTCGTCCCCCGCGACGACCTCGCCGGGGCCGCGGCGGCATACGGGGCACCGCTCCCGCAGTCGCTGCTGCCGGAGGCATGATGGGACGATGGTGCAGGACAGCTTCCCCATCCTCAGCGTCGCCGACCTCGGCCGCGCACAGGCCTTCTACCGCGACCTCCTGGGCGGCACCGTGGGCTACGCCTTCCCGCCCGAGGGCGAGCCGCAGTTCGTCACGCTGACGCTCGGGCGCTCGACGCTCGGCCTCGGCGCCACGACGGGCGGCGCCGGACCGCACGCCGGGACCGGCTACACGCTGTGCGCCTACGTGGCCGACTGCGACGCGGCCGTCGACGCCGTCCGTGCCGCCGGCCACACCGTCCGGGAGGAGCCCAGCGACCAGCCCTGGGGCGAGCGCATCGCCCGCGTCCTCGACGCCGACGGATACGAAGTGCTGCTCGTCGCGCGTCTGTAGGGTCGGGCCATGGCCCCCTCATATGCGAGCGGCACCGGGTCCGAGCCGCTCATCGGCGAGACGATCGGGGCGCTCCTGGAACGCATCGCGCGGGAGCTTCCCGACCATCCGGCGCTCATCTCGCGTCACCAGGGAACCCGCATGACCTACGCGGAGCTCGACGCGACGGCCGACCGGATGGCACGCGCGCTCATGACCGCGGGACTCGAGGTCGGCGACCGCGTCGGCATCTGGGCGCCGAACTGCGCGGAGTGGGCGCTCACGCAGTTCGCCACCGCGAAGGCGGGCATCGTCCTCGTGAACATCAACCCCGCGTACCGGCCGACCGAGCTGGCGTACGCGCTGAAGCAGTCCGGCTGCAGGCTGCTCGTCAGCGCGCAGTCGTTCAAGTCGTCGGACTACGTCGCGATGGTCGACGAGGTCCGCGGCGACCTCCCGGCGCTCGAGCGCGTCGTCTTCCTCGACTCACCCGACTGGGACGAGCTGCTCGCCGAGGCCGACGGCACCGACCCCGAGGCGCTGCGCAACCGCTCCTCGGGCCTGCAGTTCGACGACCCGATCAACATCCAGTACACGAGCGGCACCACGGGCTTCCCCAAGGGCGCGACGCTCAGCCACCACAACATCCTCAACAACGGGTTCTTCGTCGGCGAGCTGTGCGGCTACACGAAGGACGACCGCGTCTGCATCCCCGTGCCGCTGTACCACTGCTTCGGCATGGTCATGGGGAACCTCGGCTGCGTCACCCACGGCGCGACGATGGTCTTCCCCTCGGCCGGCTTCGAGCCGGGCGCCACGCTCGAGGCGGTCCAGGAGGAGCGCTGCACGTCGCTCTACGGCGTGCCGACGATGTTCATCGCCGAGCTCGCGCACCCCGAGTTCGCCTCGTTCGACCTCACGAGCCTGCGCACCGGGATCATGGCCGGGTCGCCGTGCCCGGTGGAGGTCATGCGCCGCGTCGTCGACGAGATGCACATGAGCGAGGTGACCATCTGCTACGGCATGACCGAGACGTCCCCGGTGTCGACGCAGACCACCGCCGAGGACAGCCTCGAGCACCGCGTCTCGACCGTCGGGCGGGTGCACCCGCACCTCGAGGTCAAGGTCGTCGACCCCGCCACGAACGCCGTCGTCGAGCGGGGCGAGCCCGGCGAGCTGCTCACCCGCGGCTACTCCGTGATGCTCGGGTATTGGGAGGACGCGGAGCGCACGGCCGAGGCGATCGACGGCGCCGGCTGGATGCACACCGGGGACCTCGCGACGATGGACGACGAGGGCTACCTCAACATCGTCGGTCGCTCGAAGGACATGGTCATCCGCGGCGGCGAGAACGTCTACCCGCGCGAGGTCGAGGAGTTCCTGTACTCCCACCCCGCGGTGCACGACGTGGCCGTCTTCGGCGTCCCGGACGACCGCTACGGCGAGGAGCTCTGCGCCTGGATCCAGGTGAAGCAGGGCACGACCGTCACGGAGGACGAGGTCCGCGAGTTCTGCAAGGGCCGCATCGCGCACTACAAGGTGCCGCGCTACGTGCAGGTCGTCGACTCGTTCCCGATGACCGTCACCGGCAAGGTCCAGAAGTTCAAGATGCGCGAGACCGCCGTGAACGACCTCGGCCTGCGGGAGTCCGTCACGGCGTGAAGCGGTGCACGACGACGTTCGGCCGGTCGCGGTCGGACGTCGCGCGGTGCTGCCAGCCCTCGGCGTCGGCGAGCGCGAGGAACACGTCCGCCGTCGCCCGGCCGGGGTCGGCGAGCCAGATCTCGCCCGCCGGCGCGACGAGCTGCGGCAGCAGGTCCAGCAGCACCGGGATGTTGCGGCGCTCGTAGAGGACGTCCGCGGCGAGCACGAGCGGGAAGGGCCCGCGGGCCAGGAGCTCGTCCGGGCGCGTCCAGTCCGCGCGCATGGTCTCCAGCACGACGTCGTTGCGGGCCGCGTTGTCGTGGAGCAGCTCGAGCGCGGCCGCCGACCAGTCGGTGGCCAGCACGCGCCCACCGGCCCGGGCGGCGACGATGCTCGGCAGGCCCAGTCCACAGCCCAGCTCGAGCACGGGCACGCCGCGCAGGGCCCTGCCGTCCAGCGCCCGCGCCAGCCCGACGCCGGCCGGCCACAGCTCCGCCCAGTAGGGCAGGAACTCGTCCTCCTCCGCGAAGGCGCGCTCGTCCACGAGCGCCTCCGCGTCACGCGGACGCATGATCTCGAGGTCGTCCCCTCGCAGTGCCACAGTCTCCTGCACGAGGTCCCCGAGCATGCGTGTCCGAGCCTACGTCCCCCTCATCCTCCTCGTGCTGCTGGCCTGCGCGCCGTCGGCGCGCGCCGCGGACCCGACCGTGAGCGGCACGGTCGACGCCGCCGTGGCCGCCGGCGCGGTGACGCCCGAGCAGGGCGCCGCCTACAAGGCGACGTACACGCGGGCCCGCGACGTCGTCGGCGATCTCCCCGCGAGCCGCAAGAAGCGAGCTGCGCGGCGCGATGTCGATCGTCGAGGGGCTGGTGAAGCGCCGCGCGCTGCCCGCCGCCCGGATGCCTGCCGCGTTCACGCAGCTGGAGCGCAACGTCGAGTGGTGGACCGCCCACGGCCCGCCGGGATCGAGCGCGGCGACCGGCGGCCTGCCGCGCGTGACGTTCCCCGGCGACCCGATCGTCCTGCAGTGGTATCCCGGGCAGGGCCTCGCCATCCAGTGGCTCGCGACGTTCGGGAAGGCCAACGCGCTGGCGGCCGCGGGCAAGACCGACGAGCTGCGGCTGCTCCTCGACCGCGCGACGGCGCTCGCGGGCCGCCGCGGCACGGGCTGGGTCGCCTGGGAGTACCTGCTCGCGTTCGGCGGCGGCCGCGCGCCGTGGGTGAGCGGGATCGCGCAGGGCACGGGCATCCAGGCGTTCACCCGCGGCGCGCAGCTCCTGGGCAACCCGGCCTACCTGGAGACCGCCCGCGGCGCGCTCGGTGCGTTCGAGGCCGCGCCACCGACCGGGATCGCGATCGACGCCGACGGCGGGCGGCACTACCTCCTCTACTCGTTCGCCCCCCGGATGAAGGTCCTCAACGCGTTCCTGCAGTCGCTCGTGGGCGTCCTGGACTTCGCGAACGTCACCGGCGACCCGCGGGCGCGGGCCGTCTACAACCTGGGCGACATCGCGGCGCAGCGCGAGCTGCCCCGGTTCGACACCGGCGCCTGGTCGCTGTACGCGCAGGGCGGCGCGGAGTCGACGCTGAACTACCACGAGCTCGTGACCGGCTTCCTGGGCTCGCTGTGCGCACGGACCGCGAACCCGGCCTACTGCGCGACGCAGACGCGCTTCACGACGTACCTGCACCAGCCGCCGCGCGTGACGATCTCCTTCGACGGCCCGCGCCGCGTCCGGCGGACGATGGGCGTGCGCGTCACGCTCTCGAAGGTCTCCACCGTCGCACTGCGCATCCGGCGCGGGAGCCGCGTGATCGTCGCGCGGGACGTCACCCTGGGCCGCGGGACGCACACGTTCAGGCTCGAGCCGAGCCGCCGCGGCACGCTGGCCGTCGGCGTCCAGGCCCGCGACCTCGCCGGCAACGCCGCGGCCGCGACCCGCACGGTGCGGGTCTCAGCGAAGTCTTAGCTGCCGCTGATCTCGGCCGCAGGCTGGACGGGAAGCCTGTGCCCATGACCTCCCTGACCCCTTCGACCTCGCCACCGCCGGGGTCCTGACCGTCCGCGGCGGCTCGCAGGACGGCATGGAGCTCGAGCTCACCGAGCCCGTCACCCGCATCGGACGCGGCCTCCAGGCCGACGTCGTCCTCGAGAACCCCACCGTCTCCCGCCGCCACGCGATCCTCGTGCTGCGCGACGGCGAGGTGTTCCTCCACGACGACAACTCGCTCAACGGGACCTGGCGCAACGACGAACGCGTCGGCGACGGCGTGGCGCTCGAGGACGGCGACGTGATCCGCGTCGGCGACACGACGCTCCGGTACGCGGCCTGAGCCAGAGCGGTCCGAGCTCCGTATGCGCCGGTAGACTGGGCGAATTCTGTGACCGCGCGTCACACGGTTCGGACACCCCGTAGAACGGCAGCTGAGGAGAGAGGCCCTCGAGATGAGCATCACCACCGACAACGAGACGGTCGACGCTGTCGCACGCGCCCGCGCGCTGCACGGACTCGTCGATGAGCAGTGGGCCGCCTCCGAGGACCTCGGTCAGCTGACGCCGGACATCGACGACGCGCTGCACGCGCAGGGCCTCTACGGGATCTGGGTCCCGAAGTCCCTCGGCGGCCTCGAGCTCGACCCGATCACGTCGCTCGAGGTGCTCGAGGCGGTCTCGTACGCGCAGCCGTCCGCCGGCTGGGTCCTCATGGCCGCCGGCCTGTCGGTCGGCACCGGCGCCGCCTACCTCGGCGACAACGCGATCGAGGAGATCTTCACCGACGTCGAGCGCTGGCCGATCATCGCCGGCCAGGGCACGCGGCCCGGCACCGCCAAGCAGGTCGAGGGCGGCCTGGAGATCAGCGGCGACTGGAGCTTCGCCTCCGGCATCAAGCACGCGCAGTACATCCACACCGCCGTCGTCGTCGAGGAGACCGGCGAGTTCCGCATCTGCGTGGTCCCGATCGAGAAGGCCAACCTCGAGTGGGACTCGTGGGACGTGCTCGGCCTGCGCGCGACGGGGTCCATCGACTACACGATGCGCAACGTCTTCGTGCCCGACGGCTTCTCGCACCCCGGCCTCGCGCAGGAGTCCACGCGCGGCGGCTCGCTGTACAAGCTCGGCATCATCCAGCTCGCGATGGTCTGCCACTCCGGCTGGGCGCTGGGCGTCGGCCGACGCATCCTCGACGAGCTCGCCGGCATGGCGCAGGCGAAGGCCGGCCGCGCCGGGCAGATCGCCGAGAGCGACGCCTTCCAGATGGGCTTCGCGGAGGCGGAGGCGAAGTTCCGCGCCGCGCGTGCCCTCGTCTTCGAGTCCTTCCGCGACGCCTGGGCCACGCTGGAGAGCGGCGAGCAGCTGTCCACCCGCCAGGCCACGCTGCTGCGCGTCGGGCTGTCGCACCTCACGTGGACGGTCAACGAGGTCTCGGAGTTCGCCTACCGCAACGGCGGCACGACCGCCCTGCGCTCCGGCACGATGCAGCGCCTGTTCCGCGACGTCCACGCGGGCACGCAGCACATCACGAGCGCCCCGGGCGTCATCAAGGCCGCCGGCAAGGAGCTCGCCGGCCTCGCCCCTGACAGCCAGTGGATCTTCCTCGACATCGTCGGCCAGGACGCCGCCGCCCCCGCGGGGCACTGACCCAGGTCCTCAGGGTCGCTGCGTGGGCACCAGGACGGTGACGCGCAGCGGCTCGCCGGCCCAGCCGCGCTCGGCGAACGTCCGCGCGGCGTAGGGCCGCCCCCCGACCTGCACGGCGCCCGCCTCGGCGGGCATCGGCACGTGCAGGAGCGACGTCGGTCGCGCCTCGGCGTGACCGTGCGCGCCGTGGACGACGATCGCCTGGCCCGTGAGCCGGTGGAAGAGCTTCACGTAGCCGACGACGTCCTGGACCGACGCGCTGACGACGGCGCCGCGGGTTCCGGGCACCGCCTTCGCAGCCGGCGCGACGACGAAGCGCCCGCCGACGTCGACCAGCGGCTCGGTCCCCCGCTGCAGGCTCAGCCGCACGACGTGGCGGCCGGGCATGAACAGCTCGCGCAGCGCCGCCGACCGCAGCGCCCGCGGCGCGCCGCTGCGTGCGGCGGCGGTGAGGCGCGGGTCCTTCGCGAGGCGCCGCGCGGCGGCCCGCGCGACCGTCCCTCCGGCCTCGAGCGCGTAGAGGCGGCGCGCGACGTCCACGTAGGCGTCGAGCCTCGCGCCGTCCGGCGGCCGGGAGGCGGCGCCGCCGGACCCGGCGGTCGCGACGAGGCCGGCGACCGCGAGGGCGGCCGGGACGAGCAGGAGCAGGCGACGGGGCATGCGCGCAGGCTCGCGCCCGCGCCTGTGGGCGACGTCGCGCGGTCGTGGTCGCCCCGTGCGTGCGCCGCACGGTCCCCCAACACGATCCCAACACCCGCCCAACGGCTCGTTGTCGCACCGCTTGCCGCGCGGGCGGACGGTGGGTCGGCATGGCCACCACTGCGCTCCCCGGCGCCCGCGCCCTCCCTCCCAGCGCCGGGCGCGCGACCCTTCCGCGCTCGCCCGTGCCGGCGGTCGTCGGGGGCGCAGGGTGTGCCGCGGTCCTCGCGTCCAGCGCGTGGCTCGCGGTCGCCGCCGCGGCCGGCCCGTCGCAGCTCTCGCCGCCCACGCGCCGCCCCGGCGGGGACGTCGGCTGGCTGCTGGGCCCGCTGCACGGCGTCCTCGCCTGGCCGGTCGGCAGCGTCGCCGACCTGCACCGCTGGCTGCTCGTCGCGACGGCCGTCGCGACCGGCGGCTGGATCCTCGCGTGGGCCGGCGCACCCGCGCTGGGGACGCGCGTCGTCCTGGGGGTGAGCGGCGCCGCCCAGGCGCTGCTGCTGCTCGGGCCGCCGCAGCCGCTCACCGACGTCTTCAACTACGTCCTCTACGGCCGCATGGACGCGCTGTACGGCCTGAACCCCTACCGCGTCGCGCCGCGACTCGCGCTGGGCGACCCGGTCTACGGGCTCGCCAACTGGCACGGGCTGCGCTCGCCCTACGGCCCGCTCTTCACGCTGGCGTTCGCGGGCCTCGGGCACCTGCCCACGGCCGCGGACCTGTGGACGTGGAAGGTCGTCGTCGGCGTCTCGAGCGTCGCCACGGTCGCACTCACCGCGTCGATGGCGCGCCGCCTGGGCCGCGACCCGGCGCGCGCCGCCGCGCTGCTCGGGCTGAGCCCGGTGCTCCTGCTGGCGGAGGTCGGCGGGGAGCACCAGGACGCGCCCGCGCTGCTGTGCGTCGTCGCCGCGGCGTGGTGCCTCGTGCGCGGCCGCGGCGCCGTCTCCTCCGCCCGGCTGGACGCCGCGGCGGGCGCGCTCGTCGTCCTCGCCGCGGCGATCAAGCCCTCGCTGGCCATCGTCGCGCCCGTCGTCGTCCTCGGCGCGACGCGGCGCCCGTGGGCGCTGGCGGGCCTGGCCGGGGCGGGCGTCGTCGCGGGGCTCGCCGATCTCGCGGCGTTCGGCGGCGCGACGCCCGATCTCGCGACCCAGGCGTCGCTCGTCACGCCGCTGTCGCTGCCCAACCTGCTCGGGCTGGCGGACGGTCACGGCGGGGCGGACGCAGCGGTGCGCGGGGCCGCGCGCGTGATCCTCGAGGGCGTCGTCGTGCTCGCGTCGGCCCGGGTGTTCCTGCGCCGCGACCGGGCGCTGCCGGCGATGGCGGTCGTCCTCGTCGCCGCGGTCCTCGCGCTCCCCTGGGTCATGCCGTGGTACCTCGTCTGGGCGCTGCCGTTCCTCGCGCTGGCCCGCGCGCGGATCGGCGTCCCCGTCGCCGTCGTCGTCGCGGTGTGGCTCATCGTGGGCGGGCTGCCGCAGGAGACCGCGATCCTGCACTGGGCCGGCTACGTCCCGACGCACCACGCCACCGGGCTGGAGAATCACCAGGTCGTGGAGAACCTGCTGCGATGAGGGAGCTCGCCCGCGTCGCCCGCTACGCGCTCGTCGGCGTGTCCAACACCGTGATCACCTTCCTCGCCTACACGTTGCTGGTCCGCGCCGGCATCGCCGCCCCGGCGGCATCGGCCGCCGGCTTCGCGCTCGGTGCGGCGAACGGCTACGAGCTCAACCGCCGCTGGACGTTCCGCGCGTCCGGACGGGTCGGCCGCTACGTCGCGGTGCAGGCGGTCGGCGCCGCCGCGAGCGCGGCCGGTGTCGCCCTCGCGCGCGGGGACGGCCTGCCCGGGCTCCCCGCGGAGCTCGTGGTCCTGCCCGCGGTCACGCTGCTCACGTACGCGCTGGCGCGCACGATCGTCTTCGCCGAGGCCGCGTGAGCACGCGGGCGATCCTGACGCTGGGCGGGATCGCCGTCGTGCTCTCCGTCGCCGCGGTCGGCGTCGCCGCGCTGCACGGGAACCCGGCCTCTGGCGCGTCCGACGCGAGCTGCGCGCCGATGAGCCCGGGCGCGCACCGCATCACCGTCGAGGCCGGGCGCGCGCCCGTCGTCGTCCACATCCCGCCGAAGCTGCTCACGGGCGCGCCGCTCGTCCTCGCCCTGCCCGGCGCGGGACAGACCGCCCGCGACTTCGCCGCCTACACCGGCTACTCGCGGCTGGCCGACGCCGAGCGCGTCGCGGTCGCCTACGCGACGGCGTCCGGGTCGCGCCCGCTGTGGAACGTCACCGACCACATCCCAGGGCACGCCCAGGACGTGCCGTACCTGCGCGCGGTGATCCCCGCGGTGGTGAAGGCGGCGTGCGCCGATCCCGCCCGCGTCGGCGTGACCGGCGTGTCCAACGGGGGCGGCATGAGCGCGCGGATGGCCTGCGACGCGGCCGATCTCGTCGCCGCGGCGGCGCCCGTGGCGGGCGGGTACGGCGCGCTCCCCGACTGCCACCCGTCGCGCCCGGTGCCGATCCTCGAGATCCACGGGACGGCCGACCAGGTGGTCCCCTACGCCGGGAAGGGGGACCCGGTCCGCGGGGACGTCGCGTCCTTCCTCGCGCAGTGGCGGCGGCTCGACGGCTGCACGGGCGAGCCGCGGGCGCGCAGCGTCGCGGACGGCGTCCGGGAGCTGCGCTCGGTGCGCTGCGCGGGCGGGACGGAGGTCGTCCACGACCGGGTCGCAGGCGCCGAGCACGGCTGGCCCGGCGCCGACGACATCAGCGGCGGCGACGAGTTCTCCTCGACGCGGCGGACGTTCGACTTCCTGACCTCGTTCCGGCGCTGAGGTCCCAGGCGAGGCCGGGCGACGGCTGACCCAGCCGGCGGGAGACGTCGGTCCCGTGGGCGCGGACCCATGCCTCGGCAGGGGTGCACCCGCGACCCGTCGCCCCGCACGCTCCACCGAGCAGCGCGGTGCGGACCCGGCCGCCCGCGAGCCCGGCCGGCGTGACGAGCGGATGGCGACCGGCCGCGAGGAACACGACGTTGCGATCGCCCGCCGCGACGAGCTGCGCGCCGCGCGCGACCGCCGACGTCGCGATCTCGCCGCCGCGTGCGCGCTCCCAGCGGGTCAGCACCGCGATGCGCGCGGGCGCCAGCGCCCCCGGCGTCCCGGAGTCCTCGACGCGGTGGGCGACCGCGCCCACGGAGACGACGAGCGCGCCCAGGAGCACCGCGCCGACGGCGGCGAGGACCCACCGGCGCGCGGTGAGCACCGCACCGGCTCCGAGGACCGCGGCGATCGCGGGGTCCACGCCCTCGAGGTAGCGCGGTCGCAGGCCGCCCTGCGCCGAGGCGAGCACGACGCCCGTCCCCAGCCACGCGAGCAGTCCCCACCAGCCCGCGCGGGCGGCGCGCTCGCGCGGCACGCCCCGCACGACGACGAGGCAGGCGACGAGCAGCGCCGCGGCGAGCTCGAGCCCGACGCGCAGGCCGAGCCCGTCGCGCGCCTCGAACAGCCGCAGCGGCCCGGCGGCGGCAGGGATGCGCGCGAGCGACGCCGCGCTCGCCGCGGGCCGGGCGTGCTCGCCGAGCCGCCCGACGCCGTCGTAGACGAACGCCGCGTCCCACGCCGAGCCGTCCGTCGAGCCGTAGGCCCACGGCAGGTGCCCGCCGCCGAGCACCGGCAGCGCGACGAGCCACGCGAGCGCCGCGGCGACGAGGACCGCGCCGGCCCCCGCGATGACCGGCCTGCCGCGCGGCAGCCCGAGCCACGCCATGAGCGCGAGCCCGGGCGCGGCGACGAGCCCCTCGAACGGCTTGACCTCGAACGTCAGGCCGAGCGCGAGCCCCGCGAGCAGCAGGGGCCACGGCCGTCGCGAGCGGATCGCACGCGCGACGAGGGCGAGCGCGACGACGTCGAGCGCGGCGACGACGCTGTCCATCGTGTCGCTGCGCGCCGTGATGACCGCGACCGGCAGGACGGCGAGCGCGATCCCGCCGGCCAGTCCCGCGGCGCGCCCGAACAGCGTGCGCAGCGCGTCGTACAGCGCGACCACCGCGACGCAGCCGGCGATCGCCGCCGGGAGGTGCAGTCCGACCGACCCGAACCCGACGACCTTCGTCGCCACGACCTGCAGCCACAGGTAGCCGGGCGGCTTGTCCACCGCGACCGTGGCGGCAGGGTCGATCGCGCCGGTCAGGAAGGCGTGCCAGGACCCGCCCATCGTGCGGACCGCGCCGTCGTAGAACGGGTCGTCGGCCATGCTCCCCAGGCCGGGCAGCCGCAGCAGCCCGGCCAGCGCGAGCAGCAGAGCGGCGTCAGTGATGCAGGAGACGGCCCTGCGGCGCGGCGCGGCCCTGTCTTTCGCTCCTCCGCAGCTCCCGCCGGAGCGCGCGGCGCTCGCGGAACGCGCGGGCCACCACAGACAGGTCGCCACCGGTCGGCTCGCCGGCGGTCCGCGGCCGGTGGCGGACGCCCATCTCGGCGATCTCCCACCCGTCGCGGACGCCGCGGGCGAGCAGCTCCGCCGAGACCATCGCCCCGTCGGAGGTCAGCTCGATCCGGCGGACCGAGCGGGTGCGGACGAGCTTGAACGCGCAGTCGACGTCCATCACCCCGAAGCCGAACGTCCGCCGCGTGAGCCAGCTCCACGCGCGACCGGCGGCGCGGCGGGCGAGCCCGTCCTGGCGATCGATGCGGTAGCCCGCGACGAGGTCGTGGCCGGCCGCGAGCGGCAGCAGGCCGACGAGCTCGGACAGGTCGAACTGGCGATCGCCGTCGGTCAGCAGGATCCACGGCATCCGCGCCGCCTCGATCCCCGAGCGCAGGGCGGCGCCGTAGCCGCGGTTGGCCGGGTGCACGACGACGCGGACGCGCTCGTCGGCGGCCGCGAGCGCCTCGGCGCGCTCGCGCGTGGCGTCGGTGGAGCCGTCGTCGACGACGACGACCTCCACGCCGCTCGCGCACAGCTCGGCGGCGGCGAGCGCCTCCGCGACGGCGGGCCCGACGTTGTCCTCCTCGTCGAGGCAGGGGAGGACGACGGTCAGGCCGGGGAGCCGCAGATCGGCCGGAACGGCCGGTGCGTGGGAATCGACGACGACGGTCATGGCGGCCATGCTGCGCCCGCGCGCTGAGCAGTCCACAAGGCGCCGGTTTCCCCGCCGTTGCGGCGTGTTGGGAGTCCGTTGGGAGATCGCTGCGACCGCGCGCGCCCGAGCTACCGTGCAGCCCCGCCATGTGCGCTCGCATCCTGCTCGTCGAGGACGACGACGACCTCCGGGACGTCCTGGCCGGCGCGCTGCTCGCCGAGGGCCACGACGTCCGCGCGGTGCCCGACGGCGAGGCGGCGCTCGACGCGCTCGCGGCCGAGCGCCACGAGCTCGTGCTCCTCGACCTGGGCCTCGGCCCCCGCGGGCCGGACGGCATCGGCGTGTGCCGCCGTCTGCGCGCCTCGGACATCGAGCCGTTCGTCATGGTCCTCACGGCGCGCGGCGACGAGGCCGACATCGTGCTGGCGCTCGAGGCCGGCGCGGACGACTACGTCCGCAAGCCCGTCGGCATCGCGGAGCTGCGCAGCCGGGTGCGCGCCGCGCTCCGGCGACTCTCGGTCCCCGCCGTCGAGCGCGGCTCGCTGCGCAGCGGCGCGCTCGAGCTGGATGCCGACGCGCGGACGGTCCGCTGGGAGGGTGCCGAGCTGCGCCTCACGCCGTCGGAGTTCGCGGTGCTCGAGGCGCTCATGCACGCGGCCGGCGGCGTGCGCTCCCGCGTCGAGCTCGTCCGCGCGATCTTCGGCGACGACGCGTTCCGCGATCCCCGGGCGATCGACGTCCACGTGCACCACCTGCGCGAGAAGCTCACCGAGGCCGGCGGCGATCCGGCCGCGATCGCGACCGTCCGCGGCGCGGGGTACCGGCTGGCGGCATGAGCCTGCGGCCGCGGCGACTGCGCTCGCGGCTCGTCCTGGCCATGGTCGGGACGAGCATCGCGACGCTGGTCGCCGCGACCCTCACGCTCCTCCCGCCGCTGGAGCACCGGCTCGAGCGCGACCAGCTCAGCGAGCTGCGCCAGCTCGCGCGCACCGCGCGCCTGGACATCGGCGAGCTGCCCCGCGACCGCCTGGGCACGGGCTCGGCCGGCGCGCGGCGCGTGGTCCGCGAGCTGCGCCGCCGGGCGGGCGGCGAGGTCGCGCTGCTCGGCGCCGACGGCCGGGTCCTGGCCGACACGGATCCCGGCGAGGGGACGAGCGCGCGGACCACGCCGCTGCCACGCCGCGACGACGTGCGCGAGGGCGTCGTCGGCGACGACGCGGTCGTTCGGGCGGGCGCGCGCGCCCGTGGCGGCGAGCACGTGACGCTCGTCATCCGCAAGCCGCTGGGCGACACGCGGGCGGCCGCCGCGGCCGTCCGCAGCGCGCTGCCGCTCGCCGCCGTCATCGGGTTGCTCACCGGCGTCGTCCTCGCCGCGCTCGCCTCCGGCGGCGTGCTGCGCCGCATGCGGCGGCTGCGCGACGACGCGCGCGCCCTGCACGACGAGGGCCTCGAGCACCCGATCGCCGTCGACGACGTCGGCGACGAGGTCGGCGAGGTCGCCCGCGCGCTCGAGGACATGCGCCGCCGGCTCCTGCGCGAGGAGGCCGACCGCCAGGAGTTCCTGTCCGTCGCCTCGCACGAGCTGCGCACGCCGCTGGCCACGCTGCAGGGCAGCCTCGAGCTCCTGGCCGAGGACCTCGACGACGGGACCGAGGCGCGCCGCCGCGCGGACGGCGCGCTGCGCCAGACGCATCGGCTCGTGACGCTCGCGTCCGACCTGCTCGACCTCAGCCGCATCGACGGCGGCGTGCATCCGGTGCTCCAGGCGACCGAGCTCGTCGAGCTGGCCCGGCGGCTCCGCGACGACGTCCCCTTCGAGATCGAGGCCGACGGCGCGGTCCACGCGCTCGCCGACAGCGCCGCCGTGCTGCGGATCCTGGGCATCCTCGTCGACAACGCGCGCGTCCACGGCGCCGGGACGATCACGGTCGCGCTGGGGCGCGAGGGCGACCGGGCGGTCGTCGCCGTCGAGGACGAGGGCGCCGGGCTGCCCGACGCCGGCCGCGACCGTCTCTTCGACCGCTGGGTCCGCGGCGCCGACGCGCAGGGCCGCGCCGGATCGGGTCTCGGGCTCGCCATCGCGCGCGGGCTGGCCGAGGCGATGGACGGCGAGCTGCGCGCCGCGGGCGGATCGCGCCTGGAGCTGCGCCTGCGGGCGTGGACCGACTACCCGGCGGCGGCCGGAGCCGGGACGCCGACCCGCTTGGCCGACGGGCGCGGCACGAACGTCGCAGCGAGGACCGCGAGCAGCCCGACCACGACCGAGGCGACGAAGGCGGCCGTGTAGCCGCCCTCCGTCGGCAGCCCGTCCACGCCGGTCGCGCTGCCGGTGAGGATGGCCGTGACCGCCGCGGAGCCGAACGCACCGCCGGCGGTCCGCATGATCGTGTTGATGCCGGTCGCGATGCCGACGTCGGACTGCGGCACCGCGGAGACGATGAGGTTCGCCATCGACGCGAAGCTGAACGCGACGCCCGCCCCCAGGAAGATCCCTGCGACGAGCAGCTGCAACGCGGTCTCGTGCCAGACCGTGAGCATCACGAAGCTCACGACGGCCGCGAAGCAGCCCGTGACGAGGGTGACGCGGAAGCCGAACCTCGCGCCCAGCCGACCCGCGAGCGGGCCGACGATGAGCTGGATGATCGCGCTCGGCAGCAGGATGAGGCCGGCCGTGGTCACCGAGTCGCCGAACCCGTAGCCCGTGCTCTCCGGCGCCTGCACGAACCGCGGGATGAGCGCGAACGCGGCGAACATCGCGAAGCCGATGAGGAACGTCGCGACGTTCGTGGCCGCCACCGCGCGCAGCCGCAGCAGGCGCAGGTCGATGAGGGGCTCCTTGACGACGCGCTCCACCTGCAGCCAGATCCCCATCACGACGAGCCCGCCGAGGAGCAGCGCGATCGTCTTCGGCGAGCTCCAGCCCCACGAGTTGGCCTCGGTCACGCCGAGCAGCAGGAGCACGAGGCTCAGGCTGAGCAGGCCGCCGCCGATCCAGTCGACCTTCGCCCCCGGGATGCGCGGCGACTGCGGCACGAGCAGCGCCACGCCGACCATCGCGGGGAAGGCGATGATGACCCCGCTCCAGAACAGCCACGGCACGCCGGCGTGCTCGGCGAGGACGCCCGACATCGGCAGCCCGATCCCGCCGCCGACGCCGAACACGGCGCTCAGCAGACCGATCGCGCCCGCGACGCGCGCGGGCGGGAACGTGTCCCTGATGATCCCGAAGGCGAGCGGGAAGATGCCGCCCGCGGCGCCCGAGATCGCCCGGCCGGCGATGACCCAGCCGATGCTCGGGGCGAGCGCGCACATGATCGAGCCGATGCAGAGCAGCGCGAGGACGATCGGCAGGACGCGGTCCTTGCCGTAGAGGTCGCCGAGCTTGCCGAAGATCGGCGTCGCGACGGACGCGGCCAGGAAGAACGCGGTGAGCACCCAGGACGTCGCCTCGGGCCCCGCGTCGAAGTGGTCGGCGATCGACGGCAGCGCCGGGAACACCATCGTCTGCGACAGCGCGTAGGCCATCCCCGCGAGCAGCAGGACGGAGATGATCGGTGCCGTGCGCTGCGCGACGGGCACGGTGAGCGCAGGGTTCGACACGGGCCGGGAACCTACCACTAGCGGAGCGACGCGCTCCGGTTCACCGGTTACGCTGCGCGGCGATGCCGCTCACAGAGCGCCCTCTCCGCGCCGACGCCGAGCGCAACCGCCGCCGTCTCCTCGAAGCCGCGGCGACGGTCATCGCGCGGGACGGCGTCGAGGCCTCCGTCGAGGCGATCGCACGCGAGGCCGGGGTCGGCATGGGAACGCTGTACCGGCGGTTCGCCTGCAAGGACGACCTCGTCCGCGCGATCCTGGCCGAGCGGGCCGAGATCACGTTGACCGAGATGGCGGCCGGCGCGGCCGCGGACGACCCGTGGGACGCGCTCGCCGGGAGCATCACGGCGCTCGCCGCCGGCTTCGCGGGCGACCAGGGGCTGTTCGACGCGGTCGCGGAGGCCGGCGGGCGGCCTCAGCTGCTCGAGGTGCGCTCGCGCTTCCTCGACGCGATGGCGCCGGTCCTCGCGGATGCCCGGGCCGCGGAGGTCGTGCGCGACGACGTGACGGTCACCGACCTCGTCACGCTCGCGTCGATCGTGACCCGCGTGCCCCCGAGCGCGCGCGAGGTCGACGCCCGGATCTGGGAGCGCTTCCTCGGCCTCGCTCTCGACGGGCTGCGCCCGGGCGCGGCGTCGGTGCTGCCGCGGGCGCCGTTGCCGGCGCGGCTGTGAGGTTGCCGGTCGCTCGAACAGCCCACCGAGGAGGGGTCAGGCAGTGGCTGGGGTGCCGGCGGCTGCGGTCTCGCCGCGATCCGGGTCGCGCTGCCAGCCGTTGCTGGATTTTCCTCGGATAGCGAGGAATATTCAGCAATCGTGAGGACGCCGCGCCGCCCAGCCGCAGCCGCCGCGATCGGTTGCGCCGCACCCCGCTCCGTCCGCCCTCGGTGGGCAGTCGGGCGCGGCCCCGCACCACGCCCGACGCCCGAACGGCGCTCCGCGCGGCGCCGAGTCGAAAGTGCGTTGCCGCCGCTCGAACAGCCCACCGAGGAGGGGTCAGGCAGTGGCTGGGGTGCCGGCGGCTGCGGTCTCACCGCGATCCGGGTTGCGCCGCCGACCGTTGATGCATTTGTGCCGGATAGCGGCACAAATCGACCATTGCTGACTTGTGCACGCATACCGTGAACAAGTCAGCAATCGTGGTCGCAACCCCGCTCCGTCCGCCCTCGGTGGGCAGTCGGGCGCGGCCCCGCACCACGCCCGACGCCCGAGCGGGGCGCCACCCGAACCTCAGATGATCTTCGCCGCCTGATCGAAGTCCAGCCGCGGCAGGCGCTCCGGGAACCACGCGCCGTCGGCCGGCTCGCCGAGGTTGATCACGACGATCGACCGCCAGGTCGAGTCCGCGAAGAACTCGCCGTCGACCCCGGCCGCGTCGAAGCCCGCCATCGGCCCCGCCGCCAGCCCCACGGCGCGGACGGCGAGCACGAAGTACCCCGCCTGCAGCGACGCGTTGAAGCGCGCGTGGCGCTCGCGCAGGTCCGGCTCGCCGGCGTAGCGCTCGCGCGCGTGCGCACGGGTGGGGAACAGCTGCGGGATGAACTCGTGGAAGTCCAGATCGACCGCGAGCACCGCCGTCGCGGGCGCCGTCGCGGTCTTGTCCCGGTTGCCGTCGGACATGTGCGGGAGCAATCGCGCCCGCGCCTCCGGCGACTGGACGAAGAGGATGCGCAGCGGGTTCGTGTTCGACTGCGTCGGCGCGTAGTGGAACAGCTCGTAGATGTCGCGGAGCTGCTCGTCGGTGACCGGCGTGTCGGTGAACTTGTTCGCGCTGCGCGCCTCCGTGAACAGCAGCGCGCGCCCGTCGGCGTCGAGCTCACCGAGGGGCAAGGCGCACCGCTGCGTCGAGGCGGATGGTCTCCGCGTTGATGTAGCCGTTCTGCGCGAGGTCCACGACGAGCTGCGCGTACTCCTCCGGCAGTCCGAGGCGCTGCGGGAACGGCATCGCCTTCGCCAGCGACTCGCGGGCGGCGTCCGGCAGCCCGCCCACCATCGGCGTGTCGAAGATGCCGGGGGCGATCGCGTTGACGCGGATGCCGTGCTGCGCGAGGTCGCGCGCGGCCGGGAGCGTCATGCCGACGATGCCGCCCTTCGACGCCGAGTAGGCGACCTGCCCGATCTGCCCGTCGTACGCCGCCACCGACGCGGTGCCGACGTGCATGCCGCGCTCACCGTCGATGGGCTCGTTCTCGACCATCGCCTGCGCGGCCGCGAGCAGCAGGTGGAACGTCCCGAGGAGGTTGACCTCGATCGTCTTGCGGAACGCGCCGGGGTCGTGCGGCCCCCGCTTGGAGAGGATCCGGCCGACCACGCCGATCCCGGCGCAGGCGACGCTGTAGCGCAGCCCGTCCTCGTGCAGCGCCGCCGCCTCGTTGACCGCGACCTGCACGTCGTCGGGGTCCGTGACGTCGGTCCGCCGGAAGGTCGCGAGCGGCCCGAGGCGCTCGGCCGTGGCCGTCCCGACGTCGTCGTTGACGTCCGCCAGCAGCACCGCGACGCCCTCCGCGATGAGCGCCTCCGCGGTCGCCGCGCCGAGGCCTGATGCGCCGCCGCTGACGATCGCCGCTCCGGTCAATGCTCGTCGTGCCATCTTGGACCCCACTCTCTTGTACCCATTTGTTCAAGCCGCTGGTATGGTGCCGCCGACCCACGACCCAGGCGAGGGAGACGACGATGCCAGACGCGAGCCCCGACGGCGGTGCCACCCCGGTCGCAATCCCCCCGTACACGTTCGGGGGAACCGTTGAGACCGTGCTGCAGAGCGCTCGTTCGACGGTGCCGCCCGCGACGCTCGAGGAAGCCCGCAACCAGCCTGGCCGTGCTGCACAGATCGAGGCGCTGACCCGCCGGATCGAAGCCGACGGCATCAAGTACGTCTTCTTCCAGCAGGTATCCGTCACCGGGCGCGTCATGGGCAAGGGCGTCGTCTCGTCGTTCTTCCCCCAGGTCGCGCAGAAGGGCTACCAGCTCGTCTACGGCGCGACCGCGAACCTCTTCACCGACCGCCTCGGCAACTACATCGGGTTCGGTCCCGAGGAGTCCGAGCTGGCGGCGATCGCCGACCTCGACACCTTCGCCGTGCTGCCCTGGGATCCGCGCGTCGCGCGCGTGTACTGCGACTGCTACGACACGGAGACGGGCGAGCTGTTCGACGCGGACCCGCGCCAGAACCTCAAGCGCATCGTCGCGGAGTTCGAGGAGGAGCTCGGGCTGCACTTCCTCATCGGCATCGAGCCGGAGATGATGTGGCTGCGCAAGCCGCGCGACGGCGAGGTGCCGCAGGGCGTCACGAAGCCGTACTGCTACCACATCCACCAGTTCGAGGAGCTTCGTCCGGTCCTCCTCGACGTGGTCGAGTACGGCCAGGCCCTGGGCCTCGACATGAGCTACGGCGACCACGAGGACGCGCCCGGCCAGCTCGAGCTGAACTTCCGCTTCGACCGCCCGGTCAAGACGGCGGACAACATCACGACGTACCGGCAGATCTGCGCGGCCGTCGGGCGCAAGCACGACCTGCTGCCCACGTTCATGCCCAAGCCCTTCACGGGCGTGTCGGCCAACGGCCACCACCACCACTTCACGCTCTGCGACGACGACGGCAACAACGTCTTCCACGACCCGGACGGGCCCGCGCAGCTCTCCGGCATCGCACGCAACTTCCTCGGCGGGCTGCTCGACCACTTCCACGCGCTCATGTGCGTCGGCAACCCGACGGTCAACTCGTACTGCCGCATGTGGGACACCGGCTTCTGGGCGCCGATCTACAAGAACTGGGGCTGGCAGAACCGCACCACCACGGTGCGCGTCGCGAGCGGCGGGCGCTTCGAGTACCGCGGCGTGGACTCCTCCAGCAACCCGTACCTGACGGTCGCGGCGCTGCTGCGGGCGGGGCTGGACGGCATCCGCAACGAGAGCGATCCGGGCGACCCGCAGAGCGGCAACACCTACGAGCTGCTCGAGGCGGGCGAGGACATCGAGAAGGTGCCGGACTCGCTCGGCGCCGCGCTCGAGGCGCTCGCCGCCGACGAGGTCGTGCAGAGCGCGATGCCCGGCCGGCTCTACAAGGTGTTCGACCACTACAAGCGCGACGAGTGGGAGCGCTACCTGGCCGCCGTCACCGACTGGGAGCGCGACGAGTACCTGGAGGTCCTTCCCTAGCCATGTGCGGCATCGCCGGACTCATCTACAAGAACGGCTCGACGTCCATCGGCGACGACATGTCCCGCATGCTCCAGTCGATGAAGCACCGCGGGCCCGACTCGACCGGCTACGCCCTGTACCGGCCGCCGTCGGACGACTGGGTCATGCACGTCAAGCTCGCCGACGTCAACGCGGAGCGCGACTTCGACTTCGACCAGCGCATCCGCCGCAACCGCGGCGAGGTCCGCCGGCGGCTGGAGGCGGAGGGGGCACAGGTGCTCGAGACGCTCGACACCAGCCCCCACGCGATGACCGTGACGTTCTCCTACGACGGCGACGACCTCAAGCCGCTCGCCGACCGCGTCGAGGACATCCGCGGGACCGAGGTGCTCTCGCTCGGCCACACGCTGGAGATCATCAAGGACATCGGCGACGCGCAGACGGTCGCCGGCGACTACGGCCTGCAGGGCTTCCACGGGACGCACGGCATCGGCCACGTCCGCATGGCGACGGAGTCCGACGTCGACATCTCGGGCGCCCATCCGTACTGGGCGTATCCGTTCTCCGACATCGCCGTCGTCCACAACGGCCAGCTCACGAACTACCACCAGTGGCGCCGGCGCCTGGAGCGCGCCGGGCACCGGTTCCAGTCCGAGTGCGACTCCGAGATCATCGCCGTCTACCTCGCCGAGCGGATCGAGGGCGGCGACTCCCTCGAGGGCGCGATGCACCGCAGCCTCGAGGAGCTCGACGGCGTCTTCACGTACCTCGCCGTCACCGGCGACGAGCTCGGCATGGCCAAGGACGAGCTGGCGGCGAAGCCGCTCGTCCTCTACGAGGGCGACGACGTCGTCGCCCTCGCCTCGGAGGAGATCGCCATCCGCGCGGTCCTCGACCGCGAGATCGACACCTACGACCCGTACGAGAGCGAGGTGATGGTGTGGAGCCGGTAGCCGCACCCGCCGGGCGTTCCCCATCGAGGATGGACGACCGCGGGCTCGTCGAGCTGAACGACACCGTCCCGCACGTCTCGGAGATCCAGGACGGCAAGGCGACGTTCGACGCCAAGGACCTCACGACCAGGCAGATCAACCTCGAGCTGCGCTCGCTGATCTACGACCAGGGCATCCGCGACGTCACCGTGCAGAACCCGGGCGCGCGACACTCGCTCGGCGTCGGCATCCTCGCCCGCTGCCGGGTCCGCTTCGAGGGCTCGATCGGCTACTTCGCCTGCGGACTCATCGACGGCCCGGAGATCCACATCACGGGCCGCGTGGGCTGGTCGGCGTGCGAGAACATGATGTCCGGCGTCGTCGTCATCGACGGCAACGCCGGCTCGCTGACCGGCGCGGCGATGCGCGGCGGCGACCTGCTCGTGAAGGGCCGCGTCGGCGCCCGCACGGGCATCGACCAGAAGGGCGGCACGATCATCGTCTGCGGCGACGCGGGCTCGAACACCGCCTTCATGATCCAGCGCGGCCGCCAGATCATCCTGGGCAACGCGGGGCCGGGCCTGGGCGACTCCATGTACGACGGCGAGCTCTACGTCGCCGGCACCGTGAAGTCGCTCGGCGATCGACTGCGTCCCCGGTGAGTGGACCGACGCGGACACGGAGCTCATCGAGCGCAAGTTCCGCATCTACGGCCTGGGCAGCCCGCCGGAGATGCAGAAGTTCGTCTGCGGCAAGAAGCTCTACAACTACGACACGCTCGAGCCGAGCGAGCGCAAGCTCGTCCTCTAGGAGGCCCCCATGGCTGACGAGACTCCAAACGAGAAGACGGTCCTCGGTCAGAGCCAGATCTTCACGCCGGAGGTCATCAACGACATCCACATGAAGGCCGAGCTCGGCCGCTACCGGATGCGCGGCTTCTCGATGTTCAAGAAGATCCCGCACTGGGACGAGCTCATGTTCCTCCCCGGCACGCTCACCCGCTTCGTCATCGAGGGCTACCGCGAGAAGTGCGAGACCAAGACGGTCCTCGGCGCGCGGTTCGCGAAGAAGCCGATCGAGCTCGACATCCCGATCTACATCACCGGGATGAGCTTCGGCGCGCTGTCGATCGAGGCGAAGATGGCCCTGGCCAAGGGCGCGTCGATGGCCGGCACCGCGACGTGCTCGGGCGAGGGCGGGATGATCCCGCCCGAGCGCGACCTGTCGACGAAGTGGTACTACCAGATCATCCAGAGCCGGTACGGGTTCAACCCGCACCACCTCATGCTCGCGGATGCGGTGGAGTTCTTCATCGGGCAGGGCTGCAAGGTCGGCCTGGGCGGCCACCTCATGGGCCAGAAGGTCACCGAGCAGGTGGCGGAGATGCGCTCCCTGCCGCCGGGCATCGACCAGCGCTCCCCCGCCCGGCACCCGGACTGGCTCGGCCCCGACGACCTCTCCCTGAAGATCCAGGAGACCCGGGAGGCCACGAACTACGAGATCCCGATCCAGCTCAAGCTGGGCGCCGCCCGCGTGTACGACGACGTCCGCATGGCGGCCAAGTGCGGCCCGGACATCATCTACCTCGACGGCGCCGAGGGCGGCACCGGCGCCGGGCCGCACATCGCGACCGAGGAGACCGGCATCCCGCTCATGGCGGCGATCCCGGAGGCGCGCCGCGCGCTGGAGGACGTCGGGCTGGCGGACGAGATCGACCTCGTCGTCGCCGGCGGCATCCGCAACGGCGGCGACATCGCCAAGTGCATCGCGCTCGGCGCCAACGCCGTCTCGATCGGCACCTCCGCGCTCATCGCGCTGGGCAGCCACAAGGAGGTCCGAGGGCACCGACTACGAGAAGGAGTTCGGCGTCCCGGCGAGCAACTTCTACCACTGGCACACCGGTCGCGATCCCGCGGGCATCACCACCCAGGACCCCGAGCGGCGCAAGCAGCTGAACGTCGACGAGGGAGCCGAGCGGGTCTACAACTTCCTGCACACCCTCACGCTCGAGGTGCAGATGCTCGCCCGGGCGTGCGGCAAGACCGACGTGCACAGCCTCGAGCCGGAGGACCTCTGCGCGCTGACGACGGAGGCGGCCGCGATGGCGAAGGTGCCGCTGGCGGGCACCAACTACATCCCCGGTGTGACCGAGGAGCGCGCGTTGGAGCGCATCGAGCGCCTGCTCGAGCGCGCCCTGGAGAACCCCGTCGACGAGCTGCCCATCGCCCCGGAGGTCGCGCGATGAGCAACTCCGGACTGGGTGCCGAGGGCATCGACTCCGAGGTCCTCTCGGGGAAGCGCTACCCCTACCAGGAGGACGCGTCGCTCCTGGACGACGTCGACCTGGAGGCGTCCACGCCGGGCGACGACATCAACTGGCTCGAGGACATCACGCTCCTCGTGGAGGAGGGGACCCCGGCCGTCTTCGACCGCTACTCCAACGCGTTCATCAAGATCTACTTCCCCATCCCGGAGGGGCAGGAGAACGACGTCGCGCGCAAGGTGCTCATCAAGCACCTGCAGGAGGGCAACTCCTACGGCATCCAGCTCAAGGAGGCGCACGCGAAGTTCCCACAGCCCGAGCTCGGGCCGTGGGTCGAGGGCTCGCGGCGCGTCGGCGAGAACTACAAGCCACCCGTCCTCGAGGGCTGGGAGCCTCCCATCCACTGATGAGCTCTCCCCCGAAGGTCCCCGCATCCGTCACGAACCTCGTCATCGGCGCGGGCGTGCACGGCCTCTCCACCGCCTGGCACCTCGCCGCGGACGGCGAGGACGTCCTCGTCGTCGACAAGACCGGCATCGCCGCCGGCGCCTCCGGCATCGCCTGCGGCGTCGTGCGCAACAACTACTTCCAGCCCGCGATGCAGGAGCTCATGGCCGCCTGCGTCGAGGTCTGGGAGTCCGATCCCGAGGCGTTCAGCTACCACCCGTCCGGCTACATCGCGCTCGGCCCTCCTGGCCAGCAGGGCGACCTCACCGAGGTCTACGAGCGCCAGGAGCGCATCGGCTACCCCAGCGAGCTGCACCTGGGCGCCGAGGCCGTCGAGCGCCACATGCGCAGCCTGTACTCCGACTGGCGCGCGCCGGGGCTGACGGTCTGCCTGCACGAGCACGCGGGGGGCTTCGCGTTCAACAAGGAGTCGATGCTCGGCCTCGCCGACAAGGCCCGCCGCGCCGGCGCCCAGATCGTCGAGGGCGTCGAGGTGACCGGCTTCGAGTTCGACAACTCGCAGGCCGTCACCGCGGTGGTGACGAACGCGGGACGCATCGAGGTCGAGCAGGTCGTCGTGGCCGTCGGCCCGTGGGTCGCGTCGCTGTGGGAGATGCTCGGCCTGCCCGCCCGGCTCGACGTGCGCCAGCCCGACGGCAGCCTCGCCGAGGACCTGCCGATGTGGACCTACTGGTACCTGCAGGAGGGCGAGGTCGCGGTCGATCCGGCGACGTTCGTCACCGACGACGGGCGCGAGTCCGCGGTCATCCACGTCGACTCCGACCAGCCGCTGAGCACCGACGAGGGGACCCTCGTCACCGAGGAGTCGTGGGGGATCTACTTCAAGCCCGACCGCGAGTCGGTCCAGGGCGGAGCCGCGCCGCTGAAGCTCGGCTCCGAGTTCGAGGTGGACCCGTACCCGACCGGCACCGTGGACCCCGGCTTCCCCGACATGTGGTCGGCGGCCCTGAGCCACTGCATGGGCCGCTTCGAGGGCGTACGGCCGAAGTACCGCCAGCTGCGCTCCGGCGGGGCGGGCGCCTTCACGGTGGACAACTTCCCCGTGTTCGACCACATGCGGCCGAACGTCTTCGTCGCCGCCGACTCCAACCACGGCTACAAGATGATCGCCGTCGGCCGCGAGATCGCCCGGGTCCTGCAGGGACAGACGTCGTCCCTGCTGCGCCCGTTCCGCTACGAGCGCTTCGCGACCGGGGACCTGCACCCCGTGTCGAACAGCCCGTACCCCTGGTCCTAGCGACGCCGTGAGCGCCGCGTCCCGCCGCGCCGCGCAGTCGGCGCGGCCGGCCGCGGCGGCACGCCGACCTGGTCGGGACGCTGCGCCTCGACCCAGCGCACCACGCGCAGGTCGATGCCCTCCGGGGCGAAGATGTCGCGCGAGTGGTGGGTGACCTGCCCCGAGGTCACCCGATGGATCTCGTCGAGCGCGAGCACCGCGGTCGGCTCCGTCACGCCGAGCGCCGCGGCGGCGGGGTCGCCGGGCCCGATGAGCGCCGTGCCGATGCTCGTGTTGGAGAACGCGACGGGCACGCCGAGCCCCGTCAGGACGTCGAGCACCATGCTGCCCTCGCGCTCGATCTCGGTGCGCAGCCTGTCGGCGGACGGCAGCTCGATCGACGGGTGGATCGTGTCGACCATGAGCGCCATCGGCGCGTCCGCCTGCAGGACGACGCGGGCGATCTGCACCGCCGTCGCCCCCGGCTCGGTGCCGAGGAGACCGGCGAGGCGATCGTCGAGCGCGATCGTCTCGATGCGCAGGTCGCGCACGCCGAGGCGCAGTCCGCGGCGGCGGGCGAGCGAGGCGTAGGACTCCAGTCGCTCCAGCCCCTCCTGCAGCGCGCCCGTGCCGGCGATGTGGCCGACGAACGTGCCGCTGCCCTGGCGGCGCACGATCTCGCCGGTGTCCTCCAGCCGGCGCAGCGCGGTGCGCAGCGTGCCGCGCGAGACGCCGAGCATCGAGGCCAGGTCGTGCTCGGGCGGCAGGCGGTCCCCCTCCCGGTGACGGCCGGGCGCCAGCCAGTTGCGCAGGGCCTGCTCCGCCCCGTCGACGAGGGACGGCCGGGACGCGGGCTGGGACGCCTCCTCGCTCATCGGCCCACTATCCCATGCGCCCCGCCCGCTATCCGCCGTTGTCGGCGCGGAGGTCCCACCGCGGGAGGTCCTTGATGGCCTCCCGGTAGCGACGCTGGTGCCGCGGGCGCAGGAAGATGAACCAGCCCATGAGCGCCATGGGCAGCAGGATGAAGACGTTGACGAGGTTCCCCGTCAGCGTGAAGAAGATCCCGAACACGATCACGAACATCCCGACGGCGATCGGGAGCGCGCGGAAGCGCAGCTGCGTCCTGCGCACGGCGTCGTACTCCTCGCGCGGGATCTTGCCCGTGTCGTAGGCCCGCCCGCAGCTCTCGCACGTCCACCGCTCCCCGTGCGGCAGCTTCGCCGACTCGCCGCACTCGCACGTGACCGTGATCGGCGGCCCGCGCAGGACCGCCCCGGGCCGTTCTCGGCCGAGGCGCTCCCGCTGCGGGCGCTCCTTCTTCGCGCGCTGTCTGCCGCGTCTGCTCAGGAGGGCACCGGCTCCACTGCGAGTTCGGGGTGCTTGCGCTCCTCCTCCGGCGTGGCCGGGATCTCCTCACGCAGGTGCAGCGGCTGCTTGTCCTGCACGACCCGGCGCCACGCCCAGAGGACGATCGCCAGGACGAGCACGAGCAGGCCGACACGCGTCTTGTCCCACCCGTAGCCGTAGCCGTCGATGCCGAGGAAGCCGCCCGACCAGATGAAGCCGCCGCCGATGAGGAGCACGGAGTTGATGATGAACAGCACCGCGCAGATCGGCACCCACATCGGGGACAGCTTCACGGGCCGCGGCCAGTTCGGCCGGTCCTTGCGCAGCAGGAGGAAGCCGGCGAGCGCGCTGCAGGTCGCGAACACGTACCCGATGTTGCTCACCGCCAGGATCTCCAGCACGCCGGCGAAGTAGGAGATGAGCAGGATGTTCAGGATCGCGTCGACCGTCATCGCGCGTCCGGGCACCCGGAAGCGGTTGAGCGTCCCGAGCTGCTTGATCGTCATCCCGTCCTTCGCGATGCCGTACAGGGCTCTGGAGCCGTCCATCGTCGCCGTGTTCATCGACAGCACGAGGCCCGCGACCACGCAGACCACCAGGACGTTGGCCAGCGCGTCGCCCACGAGCTCGTCGAACGCCTGGATGAAGAACGCGATGAACGTCGGGTCGTCGACCACCGCCTGCGTCCCCAGCGTGCCGCCGAGTCCGAGGGGGAGCAGCGCGTAGACGGCGATGCCGAACAGCGCGGCCGAGCGCAGCGCCTTCGTCGTGTCCTTCTCGGTGTCGTGGTACTCGGGCGCGAACGTCGCCACGACCTCCATCCCGTAGGAGGACCAGCACATGAAGTACAGCCACACGATCACGAGCGGCAACCCGCCGCCGGTCCCGATGTTCCACTGCATGTTCGAGCTCGACCAGTCGCCCGTGATGTACGGGAAGAACATGAGGACGAGCACCGGGATCATCAGCAGTCCGCCGGTGAGGTAGGCGAACCACACCGCCGGCCGGACGCCGTACACGTTGAACAGCCACACGAGCACGATGAGCCCGATGCCGATGCAGATCGGCAGGGTCAGGTCGAACCCGGCGCCGGACGCGTCCCACGTCGACCCGGAGAACCACTCGGACTGGATGAGCGTGCCGGCGACGAGCCCGTTGATCGACAGGACGACCGACCAGCCGATCCAGTAGCCGAACGTCGCCAGCGGGCCGATGGGCGTGAAGTACTTGCGCCACGCCTCGTGGGCGTACAGCGCGATGCCGCCGGACTTGCTCGGGAACATCGCTGCGAGCTCGGCATGGATGTTGTTCTGCAACGCCCCCAGGCAGATCGAGATCGTCCAGAGCACGAAGGCCCCGGTCGTCCCGAGCGCGCCGATGGAGGCGCCGAGCGAGCCGATGAGGAAGCCAGGGTTGGCGAGCGCGACGACGAAGCCGTCCCACCATGTCATCGCCTTGAGGAGCTCACGTTCCTCGACGACGGCAGTAGCCATGCAGCGACCCTCCCTCTCTCAGGTTCCCCGGCCGGACTGGACAAAGTTGTCCAAAGCCCAACGGCGGGGTGTTCTACCACCCGCCGTCGTCACGTTGCAAGTGCAACTTGCCTGGGAATTTCCCGAGAAACCGCCTTCAGCGGCTACGCACCGTCGTCGCGCGGAACGGCAGTCGCGACGGTCTCGCGTGCAGCGACCTCACCGTTCGGCGCGATCTGCGCGGGGGCGTCGTGGACGATGTCCCAGTCGTGCAGGTCGAAGCCCTCCACGATGGTCTCCTCGTCCGCGCGCAGCCCGATCGTCCGCTCGAGGATGGCGGCCAGCACCCACGCGGTCACCAGGCCGACGACGATGCAGACCGCGAGCCCGAGCGCCTGCCAGCCCACGTTCATCGTCGCGTGCTGGAAGGCGTAGTCGCCCTCCTCCACGCCGAAGTAGCCGCTCTGCCTGGTGCCCCACTCGACGAGGCCGACCATGAGGATCCCGTAGGACCCCACGCCGAGGAACAGGTTGATGAGCTTGTGCTCGTCGATCTCCTTGCGCTGCGTCCACTCGTACACGACGTAGGCGACCAACGGCGCGAAGAACGCCACGAGGAACATCTGCCAAGGCGCGTACACGTCGAACCCGGGCGCGCCGGAGACGTAGCCCGCGAACGGGCCGAGCAGCGTGTAGATGTAGTTCTTCGTCCGGTAGGCGATGAGCGCCCCCATGAGCGCCCCGCCCGCCCACGCCAGGCCGAGGTTGTTGAACGCGATGCCGACGCTCGTGTCCGACATGTTCACGCTGACGAACAGCGCCTCGGGCTCGAAGAAGAAGCCGCACGACAGGATCACCATCGGCAGGCCGGCCATGATGAGGATCACGCCCGTCGTCGTGATGCCGAGGTTGTAGGAGCGGAAGTCGCCGATCCGGGGATGCGGCCGGTACATGCCCGGGCGCACGCCGACCTTGCGGGTCAGCACGAACGCCATGGCGCCCGCGAAGACGTACACGAAGCCGGAGCCGAAGAAGTCGTGGTAGCCGAGGTTCGTGATCGGCCCGGTCGAGCCCCAGGTCAGCCAGCTCAGCAGCGACGACACGACGGCCGCCACGGCGCAGACCACGTAGAACGCCCCGGCCTTCATCCGCTCCGTCACCGCCAGATGGATGAGGACGTTGATGATCCCGGCGAAGCAGGCCAGGAAGAAGATGAAGATCTGCTGGTTGTTCAGGCCCGGCGCGACGGCCGGATCGGCCGTCTGCGCGAGGTCGGTCGCCAGCGTGCCGCCCAGCCACCAGTCCTTGATCGCCTGCCAGTACGGGTTGGCGACGTCGAAGGCCACGTAGTACTGCCAGTTCCAGATCGCGAACCCGATCAGGAAGTAGACGAAGAACCCGATGAAGAAGCCGATGACCTTCTGGATCATCGCGTCGAAGACGTTGACCCGGCGGACGCCGCCGAGGTCGACGAGCAGCAGCCCCGCGAAGATGGAGAGCGCCCCCACCGTCCCGGTCGCGTACACGATGTTCTGGACCAACGAGTTGGTCGACACCTGCTCCGGGAACACCTGCGCAAGCACGCTCGCGTCGATCACGTCGCCTCTCCCCAGTGGCTGGACCCTGTGCGCCAGCTTAAGAAAGTCTGTGCCTATTTGTCCAGTCGGGCAGGCGGCGTGCACTTCTGGACCTATTTGTCTACAGTCCTGCCACGAGCGAGACCCTGGAGGTCGGCATGGGCGAGAAGCGCTGGGGCGATGAGCCCTACTTCGGGCTGGGGACGGATTGGGACCCCGACTGGCTTCTGACGGAGCGCCAGCTCGAGCTGCGCGATCTCCTGATCGAGCTGTGCGAGAAGGAGATGCGCGAGAACGCGAAGGTCTCCGACGACTCGCTGACCTATCCGCGGCGCAACCTCGAACTGCTCGGTGAACACGGCTTCCTCGGCCTGACCGTGCCCGAGGAGTACGGCGGCCTCGGCGAGGACCACATGGCGTTCGCCATGACCTGCGAGACGATCGCGCGCTACGGCTGCGCGTCGACGGCCATGTGCTACGTCATGCACATGAGCGCCGTGCAGGCGATCATGCTGCGCCCCACCGACGCGCTCATCGACCGCTACATCCGCCCGCTCAACAGCGGCAAGATCGGGACCCTGTCCTACTCGGACCCCGAGACCGGCTCGCACTTCTGGTACCCCATCTCCTCCGGCGCCGAGCGCTCCAACGGCGGGTACAAGGTGCGTAAGAAGGCGTCGTGGACGACGTCGGGCGGCTTCGCGGACTTCTACGTCGTGCAGACGACGAGCCCCGACTTCTCCGGCTACGACGACCTCTCGGTCTTCGTCATCGACGGCGAGCTCGCGAAGGCGAACCCGTCCTCCTGGGACGCACTCGGCCTGCGCGGCAACCAGTCGGGACCGATCGAGGTCCCCGACGTCGAGATCGAGGGCGACCGCATCGTCGGCCCGGTGGGCGACGGCGCCGCCTCCAACGACGAGGCCGTCGACCCCTGGTTCCTCGTCGGCTCCTCGTCGGTGTGGAACGGCATCGCGATGGGCGCCATCGACATCGCGAAGCGCCAGACGACCCGCAAGCGCCACGTCGACGTCGGCCTGCGCGTCGCCGACTACCCGACGATCCAGGACTACGTCGGCGAGGCCGTGATGGACACGAACGCGTGTCGCATCTTCGCCATGTCGGTCGCCCAGGCGTTCGACCAGGAGACCGACCACAACACCCGCATCCTCAAGCCCGGCGAGTTCGCACGCGCGAACTACCTGCACTGGGCCTGGCAGATCAAGTTCGAGGCGGCGAAGAACACCGCGCACGTCGTCGACAAGATGCTGCACGCCTGCGGTGGCTCGGGCTACAAGAAGGACATGGAGCTCGAGCGCTACCTGCGCGACGCGAAGGCCGGCTGGGTCATGGGGCCGACGAACGAGGTGCTGCGCCAGTTCGTGGGCAAGGCCGTCCTCCTCGGCTTCGACGCCCTCGACTACTGGAACCAGACGTACAACCGCCGGGCGGTCGAGAACGAGGTCAAGAAGCTCGACCCCGCCGCCAAGCGCGAGCTCGCCGAGCAGCTCATGGCGCAGGCCGCCGAGGACGAGAGCAAGACGACGGCCGCACGAGCCTGATCGCATGGCCGTCGCCACGTTCCTCCCCGGAGGGCTCAAGCCGCTCGACCCGGGCTTCGAGGTGTTCTGGGTGCGAGCGGGCGGCGCGACGGTCGTGCCGGTCCGCGGCGACGACCGCATCACGCTCCGCGACCCCGACGGCGGGCAGGTCGCCGAGCTCACGGTGCTCACGCCCGAGGGCGCGCCCGACCCGGGCGCGCTGGGCACGTCGGCCGACGCACCCGCCTCCGTGCTGCGCGGGCTCGTCGCTCAGGCGCGCGGCCAGGACTTCCTCGGCGAGCTGTACGCGCGCGGCCTGACGCCGGCCGACGCGACGTGCGCCCGCCTGTTCGGCACGGTCTCGCCCCCGGGCGCGGAAGCAGTCTTCCTCGCCCAGCGCGACGCGATCCTCGTCGTCGGCGCGCCGGGGGGTCGCGTCGTCGACGGGGACGTGCCGCCGAGCGACCTCCACGTCGAGGTCCGCAGGGCGATCCCGCGCACGGCCGCCGAGATCGAGCTGCCCGAGCCGCTGGCCGAGCCGCGGCTGGACCTCCGCGTCGACGCGGCCACCGCGCGCTCCTACGAGGTGAAGAAGGGCGAGTACATCCAGGTCCTCGACGTCCAGGGCCGGCAGTGCTCGGACTTCCTCGCGTTCCACCACGGCAAGCTCCAGCGCGGGATCGAGCGCGGCCTCGACGCCACGACCACCCGCACGCTCATGGGCAACGCCTACCCCATGCCCGGGCTGCACGGGAAGTTCTACGACCAGGACATGGACCCGCTCGTGGAGGTCGTCCGCGACACCGTCGGGCGCCACGACACGTTCGGCCTCGCCTGCACGGCGAAGTACTACGAGGACGCCGGCTACTTCGGGCACGTCAACTGCACCGAGAACTTCAACCGGGTCCTGTCGCCGTACCCCATCGCCGAGCGCAAGGGCTGGCCGGCGCTGAACTTCTTCTACAACACGAGCTTCGACGCCGACCTGATCCTCCTCGCCGACGAGCCGTGGTCGCGGCCGGGCGACTACGTCCTGCTGCGGGCGATGAACGATCTCGTCTGCTCCTCGTCCGCCTGCCCGGACGACATCGACCCCGCCAACGCCTGGGAGTGCACCGATGTCCACGTCCGCGTCTACGCACCGGAGAACCGGTTCTCCATGGCCATCGCACGCCGCGTGACCGCCGACGCCGAGCCGGAGCTCACGAAGGAGACCGGCTTCCACCCACGCACGTCGGCGCTCACGAAGAGCTTCGTCGAGTACCGCGGCTACTGGCTGCCGCACTGCTTCGACAACGAGGGCGCGCAGGCCGAGTACCACGCCTGCCGCGAGCGCGCCGTCGCCATGGACCTCACGCCGCTGCGCAAGTGGGAGATCCTCGGCCCGGACGCCGAGCTGCTCATGCAGACGACGCTGACCCGCGACGTCCGCCGCCTCGCCGTCGGCCAGGTGAGCTACACCGCGCTGTGCAACGAGACCGGCGGGATGATCGACGACGGCACGGTCTTCCGGCTCGGGGAGGACAACTTCCGCTTCGTGGGCGGCGACCCGTACGACGGCGTCTGGCTGAAGGAGCAGGCCCAGCGGCTGGGGCTCAAGGCGTTCGTCAAGCCGACGACGGACCAGCTGCACAACATCGCCGTCCAGGGCCCGCGCTCGCGGGACATCCTGCGCGAGATCGTCTGGACCCCGCCCACGCAGACCGCGCTGGAGGACCTGCGCTGGTTCCGCTTCCTCGTGGGCCGCATCGGCGACTACGACGGCATCCCCATCGTCGTGTCGCGCACGGGCTACACGGGCGAGCTGGGCTACGAGGTGTTCTGCCACCCGTCCGATGCCACCGCGGTGTGGGACGCGGTCTTCGAGGCGGGCGCGCCGCACGGCATCACGCCGCTCGGGCTCGAGGCCCTCGACGTGGTGCGCATCGAGTGCGGGCTCATCTTCGCCGGCTACGAGTTCGACGACCAGGTCGACCCGTTCGAGGCGGGCATCGGATTCGCCGTCGCCCTGGACTCGACGGACGAGGACTTCATCGGCCGGGCGGCGCTCGAGGATCGCAAGGCGCATCCGCAGCGCGTGCTCGTCGGGCTGGAGCTCGAGGGCAACGAGGTCGCCGGGCACGGGGACTACGTCTACGCCGGGCGTCAGCGCATCGGCGTCGTCACGAGCGGCTGCCGGAGCCCCCACGTGCGCAAGCCGATCGCCCTCTGCCGCATGTCGGTGCAGTACGCCGAGCTGGGCACGGAGCTCGAGATCGGCAAGCTCGACGGGCTGCAGAAGCGCATCCCGGCGACGGTCGTGCGCTTCCCGTTCTACGACCCGGACAAGACTCGAGAGCCCGACGGGCCTCGATGAGCCTGGGCGACTCCCTGCGCGGCGTCGCGACGCTCACCCAGGTGAGCCGGGCGTCCGCGCCGTCGCGGCTGCGCAAGGCGATGGGGCGCTTCGCGACCGGGGTCACGATCGTCACCACCGCCCAGCGCGACCACGTCCACGGGATGACCGCCAACGGCGTGATGTCCGTGTCGCTGGACCCGCCGCTCATCGTCGTCTCGCTCGGCGCGAGCCGCATGGACGAGCTGCTGCCGAAGACGCGCCGCTACGGGATCAGCGTGCTGGGCGCCGACCAGGAGGAGCTCGCGACGCACTTCGCGGGACGCCCGGTCGAGGACCTCGCGCCGCGCTTCACGTGGTGGAAGGAGCTGCCGTTCATCGAAGGCGCGCTCGCGCACGTCGGCTGTCGCGTCGAGGCGATCCACCAGGCGGGCGACCACCGGCTGTGGGTCGGCCGCGTCGGAGCACATGGAGTTCCGCGACGGGGACCCGCTGCTGTTCTACGCGGGGCGCTTCGGGAAGCTCAGAGCAGACGGCTGATCGCGGCCCGGGCGCGAGGGTCGCTGAGCGCGTCGATGTGCCCGCGGTCGTCGAGCATGACCAGCTCGCTGTCGGGGATGAGCCGGGCCGTCTCCTCGAACAGCTCCGGCGGCATAGAAGATGTCGTCGCGTCCGCAGACGACGAGCGTGGGCGCCCGGATCGGGATCGAGCCGCCGCGAGGTCGAAGTCGTCCTCCGCCTCGATCGTCGCCGCCAGGTCGTCCCACGACCGGTCCCCGCGCATCACGAGGGGCCCGATGAGCGACGCGGCGACGGCGACGGGCAGCGGCGCGAACTCCCGGACCATCACGGCGGTCGCCTGACGGCGCGCCCCCGCGCGGATGCGCGCCGCGACGCGGCGTTGCAGGACCTTGCCCTCCGGGCCGAGGCGGCACGCGGTGCTGAGGAGGAACAGGCGCCCGACGACGTCGGGATGATCGGCTGCGAGCTGCTGGGCGATGCTGCCGCCGGTCGACGTGCCCATGACGTCGACCCGGCCGCCCAGGGCGCGGATCGCGTCGGCGTGCTCGGCCGCGATGTCCGCCATCGTCATGCCGCGCGGGAGACCCGGGCGCCGGTTGACGAGCACGAATCGCCGGCGATCGGCGGCCTCCGTGATCCACCCGATCGCGGCGCGGGCCATCCGGTCGGGCCCTGGGCCCGGTGTACGGCATCAGGCCCGCGATGACGAGCATCGGCGCTCCCTTCCCGATGGCCGCGTAGGGGAGGGGTCCGATCGTCCCGCGCTCGATGTCCATGCCGCATTCTGCCGCAGCCCCCGTCCATGTGGCCAGGTCGTGCCCGCCGGGTGCGAGCGTGCGAGGGTTGCCTCCGATGCGAGCCCCATCGTGCTCCGAAAGACCATCCTCACCGCCACCGCCCTCGGCGCGCTCGCGCTGCCCACCGCAGCCGCCGCCGACGTGACCCTGCAGCCGGACGCCGCCCCCGCCGGCGCGTTCACCCGCCTCGACGTGCGCGTCCCCACGGAGCGCGGCGTCGCCACGAAGCGCGTCGTGCTCGAGCTGCCGCCGGGCTTCGCGTTCGCCTCCTACCAGCCGGTCGCCGGCTGGAGGATCAAGATGTCCCAGCGCGAGCTGGTGCAGCCGCTGCAGATCGACGGCACCGACTTCGACCACGAGATCGCACGGATCACGTGGACGGCGGAGACGAAGGCGGACGCGATCCCGCCCGGCGCCTTCCAGGACTTCGGCCTCGCGGTGCGCATCCCGGACGGCGAGCCCGGTCAGAAGCTGACGTTCAACGCGCTCCAGGAGTACGCGGACGGCGAGACGGTGCGCTGGGTCGGCGACCACACGAGCCCGACGCCTGCGCCGCAGGTGACGCTCGACGACGCCCTCGACCCCGCGGAGGCCGCGACCGCGAAGGCCGCTGCGGCTGCCGCGCCGGCGAAGGCCGCGGCGACGGGCGTCCCGTCGCAGGGGCTCGTCATCGCCGCGCTCGCCGCGGGCGGCCTCGGCATGCTCATGGGCTTCACCGGCTGGGTCGTCGCGCGCAGCCGCTAGGACCGCTCAGGCGGCCAGGTAGCCGCCGTCGACGCGCAGGACCTCGCCGGTCACGAACCGCGCGGCGTCCGAGCACAGGAAGAGCACCGGGCCGACGAGGTCCTCGGGGTCGCCCCAGCGCCCGAGCGGGGTGCGGGCGAGGATCGCGTCGCCCGCGCCTCCCGGCGCGCGCAGCGCCTCGGTGAGCGGCGTCGCGATCCAGCCCGGGGCCACCGCGTTCACGCGCACGCGCGGAGCCCAGGCGACGGCGAGGGAGCGGACGAGCGCGACGACGCCGCCCTTGCTCGCCGCGTACGCGGGGACGCGTGGCCCGCCGACGTAGGACAGCATGCTCGCGGTGGCGACCGCGGCGCCCGACGAGGCGGTCAGCAGGTCGCGGCAGGCGGTGAGCGTCCGCATCGTCCCGGTGAGGTTCACGTCCAGCACGCGCGCGAACACCTCCGGGTCGTGCTCGTCGTCGCGGCGGATGATCCCCGCGAAGCACACGGCCGCGTCCAGGCGGTCGTGGTCGGCGATCGCCGCCTCGACGGCGCCCGGCTCGGTGACGTCGCCCTCCACGAGGTCGACGCCGTCCGCCGGCGGGGCGTCCGCGGCGCCCAGCCCGATCGCCGTGACCTGCGCGCCGGCCGCGGCGAACCCGTGCGCGACGGCCAGCCCGATCCCGCTCGTCGCGCCGGTGACGAGGACCCGGCGCCCGGCGATAGTCGAAGCGGCACTATCGGATGAACTGGTCCGTGTAGTCGGCCCCGAGGCCGACCTCTTCGTAGTGCTTGCGGCACATGTCGATCTTCGTGAAGACGTCCTCGTAGCCGGTCGTCTCACCCCACGGGTCGACGTAGATCATCGCCGCGTTGACGGTGAACATCGTGATCATCTCCGTCTCGCCCTCCGGCACGACGAGGGTGTGCGTCTCGCCCGGCGGCTCGAACAGGAACGCCCCCGGCTCGGCGACCCAGTCGTGCTCCAGGTAGTGCCAGCGACCCTTGATGACGTAGCCCGTGACCGGCATCGGATGGCGGTGGCGGCTGACGATCCCCGTCCGCCGGACCCGCAGCAGGTTGCACCAGTAGCCCTGCCGCGTGTGCAGCAGCAGCGGGCGGAAGTGCAGGCCCTCGGCCTGCGGGACCCAGACCCGCTCGTCCTCCGGGACGGCGGGCGAGACGAGCACCTCGTCGGCCGCCTCCGGCGGGAACGGCAGCTGGTAGGGCATGCGGGAGGTGTCGGTGGTCATGTCCCCTCCTGTCGGTGTCATGCGTTGCCCGCGCGCGTGCGGGTCAGCTCCGCGTGGCGCGCGACGGCGGCGCGCGCCTCGTCCGGTCCGGCCAGCACGCCCTCGAGCAGCTCCTCGTGCCAGCCGCGCATCGCGGCGAGCTCGGCCACGGGCATGCCGTCGATCGACCTGCGCACGAGCGGGATCACGCGCGCGGTCAGATTGCCGAGCAGCTCCTCCAGCGTCGCCGACCCGGAGGCCTTCCAGAGCGCGGCGTGGAACGCCTCGTCCTGGGCCAGGAGCGCCGATCGGTCGTCGCGGCCGGCCGCCTGCTCCATGCCGGTGAGCAGCGCGCGCAGCTCGCGCTGCGTGGCGTCGTCGAGCGCGACGGACGCCCGCGCCAGCGCCTCCCCTTCGACGAGGACGCGCACGGCGGTGATGTCGTCGAGCTCGGCCGGGGTGGGGTCGCGCACCCGTGCGCCGCGGCGGGGCAGCCGTTCGACCCAGCCCTCCTGCGTGAGCCGCGCGAGCGCGTCGCGGACGGCGATCGCGCTGATGCCCAGCTCCTGGGCGACCGGGCGCTCGACGATGCGCGCGCCCGGCGCGAGGCGGCCGTCACGGATGGCGTCGCGCAGGTGCGCGGCCGCCTCCGCGGTGACCCCCGTCTCCCCGATCCGACGGTCCCTCATTCATCGATGATATATCAAAGTGGGTGGCCGGCGAGCCACGCCGTCCCGCGCGCGTAGAGCGCGTCGACCTCCGGCCCGGTCAGCCCGGGCATGTCGCGCTTGACGTCGTAGCCGATCCCCTGCTGCAGGTAGGCGAGGTGCCGGTAGCCCTCGGGGTAGCCGGACAGGATCTTCGGGTCGAGCTCGGGCGCCTCGGTCGGGTCGACCGGATCGAGGCGGTCGCGCTCGTAGATCGGCTGGCGCAGCACGAGCCCCCAGCGACCGCCGCGGCGCTCGAAGAAGTCGTAGAAGCGCCCGGTGCAGACGACGTCGCACACGACGCCCTCCACCTCCGCGCGCTGGGAGATCGTCATCTTCGTCTGCGCGATCGCGCGGTCGCCCTCCACGTCGACGGTGCCGCCGCCGAGGAAGTGGAGGATCCGCACCCCACGGTCGAAGCCCTCCCGGCTGACCCGGATGAACTCCTCGTAGGGGCCCTGCCACCAGGTCGCCATCATCCGGCCGTCCTCGTGCCAGACGGTGCGGAAGCGGTCCCAGTCGAGGGCGTCGCGCCAGACGGCCCAGCTCTCCACGAGCTCGCGGATGACCTGGCGATCGTCGGGCGTCATCCGCGTACCGTCCAGCGGCGGCGGATCTCGTCCCAGCCCGGCGGCGGGCCGGGCAGCGGGCCTGCGGCCGGGGCGCGAAGTGCCTGCATCACCAGCGCAAGGTACCGCCGCTGCAGCTCGCCCGACCTGCGGTCGTCCCCGAGCCGGACCGCCCGCAGCTGCTCGAACAGCAGGCCGAGGTCCTCGGTCGTGACGTCCTCGCGCACCGCACCCGCCGCCTGCGCACGTGCGAGGAGGTCGCGCAGGCCGTCGGCCGCCTGACGGCTCGCGTCGACGAGCTCCCGCGTGGGCGTGAACGACCCCATGACCGACGCGCCGAGCGCGCCGGCGCCCGCGTCGTAGGCGCCCGTCATGTACCCCGCGAAGGCGCCCCAGGGGTCGGCGTCGACCTGCTCGAGCGCGCGCGCCGCCTCGGCCGACAACGCCCGGACGCCGTCGAGACACAGCGCGACGACGAGCGCCTCGCGGCCCGCGTAGCGGCGGTAGAGCGTGCCGACGCCGACGCCTGCACGACGCGCGATGTCGGACATCGGCGCGTCGGGGTCGCCCGTGAGGACCTCGCGGGCGGCGCGGAGGACCCGGACGTCGTTGCGCGCCGCCTCCGCGCGCCGGCCACCCAGCGGCTCGCTCATGATGCCGACGCTACCGGAACGCACCGTTCCGTTCCAATGAGGCATCGGTAGGGCTCACGTAAGGCATGCGGGAGCGAAGGTCGCACCATGCTCCCGATGGCGGCCGGACGGTTTCCCGAGATCATTCGGAACAGATCATTCCGATCCGTCAGGAGCCCTCATGCAGACCTCCGAAGCACCCGAGTCCTTCTCCCGCCGCGACGCGATGGGGCTCATCGCGCTGACGCTGGGCGTCGCGCTCATCGTGGTCGACATGTCGATCGTGAACCTCGTGCTGCCCCAGATGGCGACCGATCTCGACCTCGGCTTCTCGGCCCTGCAGTACGTCAGCGTGCTCTTCTCGCTGGCCGGCGCCGCGGTCGTGATCGCAGCCGGCGACGTCGCCGATCGGGTGGGCGCGCGCCGTGCGTACCTCGTCGGCCTCGCCGTGTTCCTCGTCGGCAGCGTGCTCGCCGCCGCGGCACCCACCGGCGCCGTGCTGCTCGTCGCGCGGGTCGTGCAGGGCGTCGCGGGCGGCGTCGTGATGACCGCTGCGCTGGCCACCATCAACGCCAGCTGGTCGGGGCCCGCGCGCGGCGTCGCGTTCGCGCTCTACGGCGCGACGTTCGCCGCCGCCTGCGCAGTCGGCCCGCTGCTCGGCGCGGTCGTCGCCGAGGCCGCCGACTGGCGCTTCGCGTTCTGGATCAACCTCGTCCTCGGCCCGATCGCGTACGTCGGCGTCCGCCGCCTCGTGCCCGCCGTCGCCCCGCGCGCCGGGGCGCGCCGTCCGGACGTCGCCGGGACGATCCTCGTCTCCTCCGCCCTGACGGCCCTGACCTTCGCGGTCGTCCAGGCCGGCACGTACGGCTGGATCGACGCGAAGCGCGACCTCGACCTCCTGGGCATCGGCTTCGGGCGGGGCGGCATCTCCCCGACGCCGATCGCGCTCGGCATCGCCGCGATGCTCTTCGGCGCCTTCGTGCTCGTGCAGCGCGCCCGCGTCCGGCGCGAGCAGCCGGTCATCCTCGATCCGGCCGTGACCCGCGTGCGGTCGTTCACGCTCGGCTCGGTCGCGCTGCTCATCGTCGGGATGGGCGAGTTCGGCCTGATCTTCCTCCTGCCGCTCGAGCTGCAGGCCGGGCACGGGCTGACCCCGATCCAGGCCGGGCTCATCATGCTCGCCACGCCGGTGGCCGCGATCGCCGCGTTCCCGCTCGTGCAGGCGCTCGCGCAGCGCAGCGCGACGCGCACCGCCGTCCTCGCGGGCCTGCTGCTGGAGGCGGTCGGCCTGGTCGGGATCGCGCTGGCCATCTCCGCCGAGCAGGTGCTGTGGCTCGTCCCCGGGCTGTTCGTGTACGGCCTCGGGATCGGCGGCGCGACCGCGCAGCTGTCGATGCTGGTCCTCGCCGACGTGCCCGCGTCGCGCAGCAGCCTCGCGTCGGGCATCTCGACCGCCGTGCGCCAGCTCGGCTCCTCGCTCGGTGTCGCGCTGCTCGGACTGCTGTTCAGCGGCGTCGTCGGGCGCACGAGCGGCGCGCTGGCCGAGCAGCCCGTGCAGACGATGGCCGGCCACCGCGCGACGGGCGACCCCTCCGTCGTCGCGCACGCGGCGGACGCGCTGGCCGGCGGCGTCGCGCTCGCGGGCCTGGCCGCCGCGGCGATCCTCGTGATCGGCGCCGCCGCGGTCCGCGCCCTCCCGCGCGGCGACGCGCAGGGCGCCTGGGAGCACGAGGACGCGGGCGAGGCCGTCTACGCCTGACCCGCCGCCTCGAGCAGGGCGGTCACGTCCTCGCCCTTCCCGGCGATGATGCAGGTCCGGCCGCCCTTCTCCCAGGCGATCACGCGCTCGCCTCCGTCGTCGCGGAGGATCGCGGCGCGGAAGCGGTCGTAGTCGTGCCACGGGACGCCCTTGGGCACCTCGAGCGGGGCGCCGTCGACGATCGTGTAGCTCACCGGTCCGCCGGCGCCCTGGTAGGCGACGGTCACCGCCCGCCGGCCGTCGAGGTCGTCGGTGCGCGAGCCGATCGGCTTCCAGCCCGTGTAGCCGTCGTAGTTGGGGAACCACACGCCGCCGACCTGCTCCTGGACGCGCTTGGGGTTCGTGGGGTCGACGGCGGGCGCGTCGGAGGTCGGCGTCCGCTGGGCGAGGGCCACGGCGTCGTCGATGGCGGGGCCACCGCCCGAGCCGAGGACGATGACGAGCGCCACGATCACGGCAGCCGCCGCGGCGGCCAGGCCGCCGGCCAACCCGAACAGCCGGCGGCGCCGCGCGGGCGCGCGGCGTGCCGTCTGCTCGGCGACCAGCGCGTGCAGGCGGTCGGGCGCGGTGACGCCCTGGGCGGTCTCGCGGATGCGGCGTGCGATGTGCTCGGTGTCGTCGATCACTGGGTCCTCGCCTGCGTCCTGTCGGCGCCCTCGGCCAGCCGCGTCCGTGCGCGGTGCAGCCGTGTCGTCACCGTCGACTCCTTCGCGCCGACGGCCCTCGCCGCCTCCGCGTAGGTCAGGCCGAGCACGTCCACCGCGACGACGACGTCGCGGAAGTCCGGCGGCAGATCGGCGATCGCCGCGAAGAGCGTGCGGACCTCGAGCGCCGCCTCCGGCTCCCAGCGTCCGCGCGCGTCACCGACCTCCGCGCGGTCCTCGAGCGTGACCTCCTGGGGACGCGCGGACGCCGCGCGGTGGCGGCTGACGTGGACGTTGCGCAGCACCTTGAGCAGGTAGCCGATCTCGTCGCCGCGCCGCAGGAGCCGTGGGCGCGCGAGCACCCGCGCGTACGTCTCCTGCACGAGGTCCTCGGCGTCGTGGGGATGGCCGCAGAGCGCCCAGGCCGCCCGGAACAGGCGATCGACGTGCCGGCCGAGATCCTCCGGATCGAGCAGGCGCGGAAGCAGGGACTCCCGGGCATCGGCCACCGGGACACGGTAGAGCGCGGCGCTGGTCACTGCACGGTGAGCGTTCCCTCCATACCGGCCTGCCGATGCTGACCGACGGAGCAGTAGAAGGTGTAGGTCCCGGGCTTCAGGTCCGCGCTGACCTCGGAGGTCCCGCCGGGCTGGACGACCTCGCCGGCCGCGTCCACGCCGTCGCCCTCGATCGCGACGTCGTGCGGCATGCCGTTGGCGTCCGGGTTGTCCATCGTGATGGTGACGTCGCCGGCGCTCGCGGAGAGCTCGGACTTGTCGAACTTCAGGCCGGCCTTGTCCTCGGCGACGATCTTCAGCGCGCTGCTGTCGGCGGGCGGCGTGGCGGAGGCGGTGGTCGCCGGCGCACCCGAGCCGCCCGTGTCGGCGGTCGAGTCGTCGTTGTCGTCACCGCACGCGGCGATCGTGAGGGTCAGCGCCATCGCGCCGACTGCGCACACGGTCCTCGCAGCCTTCAGCATCGTCAGTTCTCCCAGCAGGTCGTTTTCCAGTGGGACGCGCGGGGCGGTGGATCCTTCCCGGGTCCCGCGTGAAGGGTCCCAGGACCTGACCCGGATCGCCGTCACCACCGTCGTAGCCGTGGCGCTGTGCCCAGAGCGCGGCCTGCGTGCGATCGGCGACGCCCAGGGCCCCGATCACGACCGCGAGGGCGCCGTCGAGCTCGGCCGCCTCGAGCCCGAGGCGCTCGGCGATCACCTCGTCGGTGCAGCCGCGGGCCAGGAGGCCGAGCACCTGCTTCTCGGTCGCCGGCAGCCGGGCGTCGCGGCGGGGGAGCCGGTGACCGGAGATGAGCGCGCGGGCGGCACGCGGGCGCCAGGGGCGACTCGCCGCGCGCGGCGGCGCGGATCGCCTCGGGCAGCCCCGACGGGTCGTCGTCGGCGAGGAGGTACCCGCGGGCGCCCGCGGCGACGGCGTCGAGGATGTGCTCGCGGTCGACGTCGCTCGCCAGGACGACGACGTTCGTCGCGGGCGAGCGGTGGAGGATCGCGCGGATCGCGCCGGGGCCGTCGTGGCCGGGCGCGAGGACGGCGACGTCGGGCAGGACGTCGCTCGTGGTGAGGTCGAGGTCGGCGCAGCCTGCGAGGGCGGCGCGCATGTGCGCCAGCGTGCCGTCGTCGGCTGCGAGGACTCGGATCGGGCGCACGGCGTGGGACATGGCTCCATGAGAGCGCAGTCGCGCCAGGACCGCCAAGCGCGGCGGACGAAGGGACGGGAGGCCCGTTGGACGAACGGCCGACCGGCGAGTGTCGGCGTGCTATCCGCGCACTCCGCCCGGGAGCACCCCGTGCAGCTCGTCGAGCTCGTGGCGGATGACCTCGAGCGCGCGCGGGAGCGTGGCCGACCCGCTCGCCGCCCGCCAGCACATCGCCAGCTCGACGAGGTGGGTGCCGCCGGTCAGCGGCCGGTAGACGGCGCCGGTCACGGACATCTGCTGCGCCGAGGCCGGGACGAGCGCCACGCCGACGCCGGCGGCGACGAAGCTCACGAGCGTCGAGGTCTCCGCGGTCTCCATGGCCACGATCGGGGTGAACCCGTGGTCGGCGCACGTCGCGTCGACCGCGTCGTGCACGACCGACCGGGCGCTGGCGGGATAGACGATGAAGGGCTCGTCGGCCAGTCGCCCGACCGGCAGGCGCTCGTGCACGGCGAGCGGATGGTCGGCCGGCAGCGCGGCCACGAGGGGCTCGACGCCGACGGGCTCGACCACGAGGTCCGCGTGATCGACCGGCGGGCGCAGCAGTGCCACGTCCAGCGCGCCCTCGAGGAGCCCCTCGACCTGGGCCGGCGTGAGCATCTCCCCGCGCAGGTCCAGCCGCACCCGCGGCAGCTCGGCGCGCAGCGCCTTCGCGAGGTGGGGCAGGAGCGCATACGTCATCGAGCCCGTGAAGCCGATCGCCAGGCGACCGAGCTCGCCCGACGCCGCCGCCCTGGCGTCCTCCTCCGCGGCGCTCGCCGCGGCCAGGATCCCGTGCGCGCGGTCGAGCAGCACCTCCCCCGCGGGCAGCAGCTCGACGCGGCGCGTCGTGCGCCGCAGCAGGGGCGTCCCGACGTCGGCCTCCAGGCGGCGGATGAGCTGCGAGAGCGGCGACTGGGCCATGTGCAGCCGGGCCGCGGCGCGGCCGAAGTGCAGCTCCTCCCCGACCGCGACGAACGCGTGCAGCTGCCGGATCTCCACGTCACGAAGATTATGCAGTTCCGTGTCTGAATGGGCGCAGCATTGGTCCCACTGGTGCAAATGATCGGCGTACCTTCCAGCACGTCACCCCGTCCGACTCCTGAGGAGAGAGCGATGGCTGTGGACACCAGTGCTGGGACCGTGACGCCGCTGACCGGCGCCGAATATCTCGAGTCGATCCGGGACGGCCGCGAGATCTGGGCCTACGGGGAGCGCGTCGAGGACGTGACGACGCACCCCGCGTTCCGCAACGCCACGCGGATGGTCGCGCGGATGTACGACAAGCTCCACGACCCCGCCTACAAGGACGTCCTCACCACGTCGACGGACACCGGCGGCGGCACGTTCACGCATCCGTTCTTCCGCACCGCACGCTCGGTGGAGGACTGCGTCGCCGACCGCGACGCGATCGCCGAGTGGGCCCGCACGAGCTACGGCTGGATGGGTCGCGCGCCCGACTACAAGGCCGCGTTCCTCGGCACCCTCGGCGCCAACGCGGACTTCTACGACCCGTACCAGGACAACGCGAAGCGCTGGTACAAGGCCGCGCAGGAGCGCTGCCTGTACTTCAACCACGCGATCATCAACCCGCCGATCGATCGCCAGAAGGGCGTCGACGAGGTGCGCGACGTCTTCATCCACGTCGAGCGCGAGACGGACGAGGGCGTGGTCATCAGCGGGGCGAAGGTCGTGGCGACCGGCTCGGCGCTGACGCACTTCAACTTCATCGCCCACTACGGGGCCGCACCGATCAAGACGAAGGACTTCGCGGTCATCTTCGCCGTGCCGATGGACGCGCCGGGCGTGAAGCTCATCTGCCGCCCGTCGTACTCGTACACGGCGGAGGTCATGGGCAGCCCGTTCGACTACCCGCTGTCCAGCCGGCTCGACGAGAACGACTCGGTGATGATCTTCGACGAGGTCCTCGTCCCGTGGGAGAACCTCTTCGTCTACGGCGACGTCGACAAGATCAACGAGTTCTTCCCCGCCTCCGGGTTCATCCCGCGCTTCACGTTCCACGGCTGCACGCGGTTCGCGGTGAAGCTCGACTTCCTCGCCGGCCTCATGATCAAGGCGGTGGAGGCGACGGGCACGAAGGACTTCCGCGGCGTCCAGTCGCGCGTCGGCGAGGTCATCGCGTACCGGAACATGTTCTGGGCGCTGACCGACTCGATGGCGCGCAACCCGGATCCCTGGATCGGCGACGCCGTGCTGCCGCATCTGCAGAGCGGGATGGCGTACCGCGTGTTCGCCACGACGGCGTATCCGCGGGTCAAGGAGATCATCGAGAACGACCTCGGCAGCGCGCTCATCTACCTCAACTCGCACGCCGTCGACTTCAAGACCCCGGAGATCCGGCCGCTGCTCGACCGCTACGTCCGCGGGTCCAACGGCTACGACGCCGTGAGCCGCGTGAAGCTCATGAAGCTGATGTGGGACGCGGTCGGCTCGGAGTTCGGCGGCCGCCACGAGCTGTACGAGCGCAACTACGCCGGCAACCACGAGAACATCCGCCTGGAGTGCCTGCTCACCGCGCAGGCGACAGGGGACGCGGACGCCTTCACGGGGTTCGCCGAGGAGTGCCTGGGCGAGTACGACCTCGACGGCTGGACGGCGCCCGACCTCGTGAACCCGACGGACGTCAACAGGTTCATGCGCGGATGATCGAGCCCGGCCGACTCCGCTCCGCGATGGGCCGGTTCTGCACCGGCGTGACGGTGGTGACCACCGCCCGGGACGACCAGGTCCACGCGATGACCGCCAACGCGTTCACGTCGGTGTCGCTGCACCCGCCGCTCGTGCTCGTCTCGATCGACCACCGCACGCGGATGCACGCGCTGCTGCCCGACACGCGCCACTTCGGCGTGTCGGTCCTGGCCTCCGACCAGGAGCGGGTCGCCTGGCACTTCGCCGGGCGGCCGATGACCGACGCCGGCGATCTGTTCACGTGGGACGGCGACGTCCCGCTCGTGCAGGACGCGATCGCCCACGTCGCCTGCACGTTGTGGGACGAGCACGAGGCGGGCGACCACACGCTCTACCTCGGCGAGGTGCGCAGCCTCGCCGAGCGGCCGGGTGAGCCGCTGGTCTTCCACGGCGGCACGTTCGGCCGCATCGCGGCCGAGCCCGCGCTGGCGGAGAGCTGGGGCTGGTGACGGCCGTCCTCGCAGAGCACGCCTCACGCGTCGCGAGCGCGCGGATCGTCGAGGTCGAGGCGATCCCCTACGCGGTGCCCTACCGCCGCCCGGCGCGCTTCGCGTCGGGCGCGGTCGAGCGCGCCGACAACGTGCTCGTCCGCATCCACACCGACGCCGGGCTGGTCGGGCACGCGGAGGCGCAGCCGCGGCCGTACACCTACGGCGAGACGCAGGCGTCGATCGTCGCGGCGGTCCGGGGCTGGTTCGCGCCGCGCCTGCTGGGGATGCGGCCCGGCGCGATCGAGGAGGCGCGCGCGGCGTTCGCGGGTCTCGCGGGCAACCACTGCGCCCGCGGCGCCGTGGACGTCGCGCTGTGGGACCTGCTCGGCCGGCTCGCGGGGGTGCCGTGCTCGACCCTGCTCGGCGGGTACGCCGACCGTGTGGCGGTCGCGCACATGCTGAGCTTCGACACCCCGGAGGCGATGGCCGACGACGCCGCGACGATCCACGCCGAGCACGGCGTGCGGACGTTCAAGGTGAAGGTCGGCCGCGACCCGCAGCTCGACATCGCCGCCGTCGCGGCGATCCGCGACGCGCTGCCCGACGCCGTGCTCTACGCCGACGCCAACCGCGGGTGGACGCGGGAGCAGGCGATGGACGCCGGCGATGCGCTGATCGGGCTCGGCGTCGTGGCCATCGAGGAGCCGATCGCGATCGAGGACCGCCGCGGGCGGACGCTGCTCGCCGAGCGCTGGGACGTCCCGCTCGCCGGCGACGAGAGCTGCCTGTCGCTCACCGACGTGCGCCGCGCGATCGACGAGGGTGCGGTCGGCCAGGTCAGCGTGAAGGTCGCGCGCACGGGGTTCTCGGAGTCCCGCGACGTGCTCGGGCTGTGCAGGGCGGAGCGGATGCCGGTCGTCATCGCCAGCCAGTACGAGGGTGCCCTCGGCGCGCTCGCGTCGATCGCCTTCGGCGCGGCGTTCGCGGACACCGCGTCGCGGCCGGTCGAGGCGACGAACTTCCGCGACCTGGGGACGGACCTGCTCGCCGAGCTGCCGCGGATCGTCGACGGGCACGTGGCGGTCCCGACCACCCCCGGGCTGGGCTACGTCATCGACGAGGACGCGCTCGCCGCGGCCCGGACGGAGGGCTGACCGGTGCTGTTCCTCGTGCACATGGAGGTGGATCTGCCGCCCGACATGCCCGCGTCGGAGGCGGACGCGATCAAGACCCGCGAGCGCGAGTACGCGCAGGGCCTGATGCGCGACGGCCGGTGGGTGCACATCTGGCGGATCGCCGGCCGCTACGCCAACGCCAGCATCTTCGACGTCGCGTCGAACGACGAGCTCCACGAGCTGCTCAGCGGCCTGCCGCTGTTCCCGTACATGGACATCACCGTCACGGCGCTCGCCCGGCATCCGTCGGCGATCGCACCAGAGGAGAGGAGACCCTCATGACCGACACCGCACGCGCCGACCTGCTGATCGGCGACATCCTCGCGCGCATCCACGCCGCGATCCACGAGCACGACGTCAGCTACGAGGAGTTCCAGACCGCGAAGCAGTGGCTCATCGACGTGGGTCAGGCCGGTGAGTGGCCGCTGTTCCTCGACGTGTTCGTCGAGCACGCCGTCGAGTCGCAGGTGTTCGGGAACCGTCGTGGCACGCAGGGCACGATCCTCGGGCCGTACCACCTGCCGGGGGCGCCGGTGCTCGAGGCGCCGTTCCAGCTGCCTCGTCGTGCCGACGAGGAGGGCGACAAGGTCGTGTTCACCGGGCGCGTCACCGGCGAGGACGGCGAACCGCTGAAGGGCGCCGAGCTCGACGTGTGGCACGCCGACGCGAAGGGCCTGTACTCGGGCTTCGACCCGTCGCTGCCCGAGGGCATCCTGCGCGGCAAGATCCTCACCGACGCCGACGGCCGCTACGAGGTCCGCACGATCGTGCCGGCCCCGTACACGATCCCCGAGGACGGCCCGACCGGCGCCATGGTCCACGCGGCGGGCTGGAGCCCGTGGCGCCCGGCTCACATCCACCTGATCGTGAGCGCCGAGAACTACACGCCGCTCGTGACCCAGCTCTACATCGACTCGAGCGACTACCTCGACAACGACGTGGCCGACGCGGTGAAGGACGTGCTCATCGTGCAGCCGCGCCCGCTCGAGGGCTCCGACGAGCTGGGCTTCACGTACGACTTCTCGCTGTCGAAGGAGCTCGCCGCGGCGCCGGTCTGAGCCCGGCCCAGCCGCCCGGGGCGCTCACTCCTGCACGGAGAACGAGGGAGTGAGCGCCTGCACCGGCGCGAGCACGGGACGCGGCACGGCGATGCTCGCGAACGCGGCGAGCAGGCACGCCCCTCCGGCCAGGGCGAACGCCGTCGTGAAGCCCGCCTCGGTCGGCAGCGCCGCGCCGGCGACGGTCCCTGCGATCACGCTCGCGACGATCGTGCTGCCCACGGAGCCGCCGACGGTCCGCATCACGGTGTTCATGCCGGTCGCGACGCCCGTCTGGTCCGGGCGCACGGCCGCGACGATGAGGTTCGCGAGCGACGCGAAGGCCAGGCCGATGCCGATGCCGAGCAGGGCGGCGCCGACGTAGAACTCCCACGGCTCGTCGTGCTCCAGCGCGAGGAACCCGAACGCGAGGGCCGTCGCCAGCGATCCGAGCACGAGCGGCAGGCGCGCGCCGAAGCGGTTGGTCATGCGTCCCGCCAGCGGGCTGACGAACAGCATCCCGAGCGTCGCGGGCAGCAGGAACAGCCCCGCCCCGGTGACGCTCGACGCGAAGCCGTAGCCCGCGGACGCCGGCGTCTCGACGAACTGCGGGATGAGGATGAACGAGCTGTACATGCCCGCGCCGACCAGGAACGCCGCGGCGTTGACGGTCCAGACGCCGCGGATGCGCATCATCGTCATGTCGACGAGGGGCTCGGAGGATCGGTTCTCCACCGTGACCCACACGACCAGCAGCACGATGCCGAGCACGAACAGGCCGATGGTGCGCGGGTCGCCCCAGCCCCACGTCGAGCCCTGGCTGATCGCCACGAGCACGGCCACGAGCCACGACGACAGCAGCGCGGCGCCGACCCAGTTGACCCGCCCCGGGGAGCGCACGGGTGACTCGGGCACGAAGAAGAAGGTCGCGATCGTGGCGATGACGGTCGCAGCGAGCGGGAACCAGAACAGCCAGTGGTAGGAGAAGGCGTCGACGATCGGGCCCGCGAGCACGATGCCCAGACCGCCGCCGATGCCGAGGATCGCCGAGATCAGCGCGATCCCCTGGGCGACGCGCTCGCGCGGGAACTCGTCGCGGATGATCCCGAACGCCAGCGGGAAGATCGCGCCGCCCGCGCCCTGGATGACGCGGCCGATGATGAGCAGGCCGATGCTGCTGGCGAGCGCGGCGACCAGCGACCCGAAGGCGAGCGTCACGAGCGCGACGACGAGCATCCGCTCCTTGCCGAACATGTCGCCGAGCCGCCCGAGGATCGGCGTGAAGATCGAGGCGCTGAGCAGGAAGGCGGTGAGCACCCACGCGACGGCCGTGGCGGTGGTGTGCAGATCGCGCTGGATCTCGGGCAGCGCCGGCGCCACGAGGGACTGCAGCAGGGCGTAGGTCGCGCCGCTGAGCGCGAGGACGCCGAAGGTGAGGCCGTAGTGCTGGCGGTGTGGGAGTGTCGCTGGTAATGTCAACAGTTGATGTCATCGGCTGTTGACGAAGCTATCAGGCGGCCGCACGACGCCGACGCGACCCGCCGCGACCTCCTGGACGCAGCGGCGGAGCTCTTCGACGAGCGCGGCTACGACGGGGCGACGCTGCGGGAGATCGGCGAGCTCGCGGGCGTCGACCCGGCGCTCGTCGCGCGGTACTTCGGCAGCAAGGAGGGGCTGTACCTCGCGACCCTCTCGCGGGACGGCGCCCGCACCACGCCGACGGAGGCCCGCGCGCTCGTCGACGCGTGGCTGCACAAGCCCGAGCGGCACCGCAACACGCCGATGTCGCGCGCGCTGGTGAGCCCCGAGCTGACCGGCGCCGTGCGCGACCAGGTCCACGCGGTGCTCGAGAAGCGCGCCACGGGTCCGGTCGTCGAGGCGCTGCAGGAGCGCGGGGTCGCCGATGCGCGACTGCGCGCGGAGCTGCTGCTGGCGCTCATGATCGGCGTGACCCTCACCCGTCAGAACGGCGCACTGCGCGAGCTCGCCGAGGCGGACCCGGAGCGCATCCTCGACGTGCTCGGCCCCGCCGCCGAGACGCTCGCGGCCGAGCGCTGACGCCTCAGGCGACGAGCAGCCCGGCGTAGCCGGCGGCGACCTCGCCCGCCGACAGCCGCCCACGCGGGCGGAACCACTGCGCGGTGTGGTTGACCATGCCCAGCAGCGCGAAGAGCGCGACCCGCCGGTCGGCGAACCGGGCCCGCGGATCGTCCTGGAGCTCGGCGAGCACGCCGTCGACGAGCTCCTCGAAGCGCTTGCGGCTCGTGCGGACGTCGCGCCACTGCGCGCCCGCCTCGATCACATGGCGCTCCTGCTGGAAGACGAGCATGTGGTCGCGGTGCTCGACGACGTGCTGGACCCACACGTCGACCAGCGCGCGCAGCCGGTCGGCCGGGTCGTCGAGGCCCTCGAGCGCGTCGAGCGCGCGCGGGTGCAGCGGCTCGGTGAGCTCCAGGCAGATCCGCCGCAGCAGCGCCTCCTTGCCACCGAAGTAGTGGTAGACGCCGCCGGCGGCGATGCCCAGCTCCGCCGCGAGCTCGGCCATCGACGTCTCGTCGTAGCCCGTGCGCGCGAACCGCGCGGCCGCGGCCTCGACCAGCTCGTCGGCCCGCCGGTCCCACCTCTGACGCAGAACGGGACGCGTTGGTGGCGCGGGCATGCCGGAACGGTAACAACTTTGAATCGACGTTCGATATTTGAATGATGCGTCGGTATTGTGCGCCGCATGGACTTCCTGCTGTCCGACGACCACGGGGCGATCCAGGAGCTGGTCCGGGACTTCGCCCGCAACGAGATCGCGCCCGTCGCGGAGGAGCTCGACCGCGAGAAGCGCTTCCCCTACGAGATCGTCGGCAAGCTCGGCGAGCTCGGGCTCATGGGCATCCCCTTCCCCGAGGAGCACGGCGGCGGAGGTGGGGACACGCTCGCGTACGCGCTCGCGGTGGAGGAGCTCGCGCGGGTCGACTCGAGCGTCGCGATCACGCTGTGCGCGCACACGTCGCTGGGCACCCAGCCGATCGCGCTCTTCGGCACCGACGAGCAGCGCGAGCGCTGGCTGCCGGACCTGTGCAGCGGTCGCAAGCTCGGGGCGTTCGGCCTGACCGAGCCCGAGGCGGGGAGCGACGCGGGCAACGTGCGGACGCGGGCGACCCTCGCCGACGGCTCCTGGACGGTGAACGGCGCCAAGCAGTTCATCACCAACGCGGGCACCGACATCTCCGGCGTCGTGACGATCACCGCCCGGACCGGCGAGGACGAGATCTCGAACATCGTCATCGAGAACGGCACGCCCGGCTACGAGCAGGGAGAGCCGTACCGCAAGATGGGCTGGAACGCGTCGGACACGCGGCCCCTCACGTTCACGGACTGCGTCGTGCCCGAGGAGCACCTGCTGGGCCCGCGGGGCAACGGCTTCAAGCAGTTCCTGCACATCCTCGACATCGGCCGCATCGGCGTCGCGGCGATGGGCGTCGGCCTCGCGCAGGGCGCGCTCGACGAGGCGCTCTCCTACGCCAAGGAGCGCAAGGCGTTCGGCCGGTCGATCTCCTCCTTCCAGGCGATCCAGGGCAAGCTCGCCGACATGGCCACCGAGATCGAGGCGACCCGCCTGCTGACGTACAAGGCGGCGCTGCTGAAGGACCGAGGCGCGAACTTCACGCTCACCGCCGCGCAGGCGAAGCTCAAGTCGGGGCGCCTCGCGGTGCGCTGCTCCGAGGAGGCGGTCCAGATCCACGGTGGGTACGGCTACATCGAGGAGTACCCCGTCTGTCGCTTCTACCGGGACGCGAAGATCCTCACGATCGGCGAGGGCACCGACGAGATCCAGCAGATGGTGATCGCGCGGGCGCTGGGCGCCTAGTGGGTCTTCTCGTGACGTCGCGCTTGAAACGGCGGGATGCCGGCGCCGTCAGGCAAGGACGCAGACCCGAAGGAATGCGGCAGCATTTCGAGTGGTCGAGGACGCCGCCTGGCGGGGATCGGCGCCCGCCGTTTCACGTGGGACGTTACGAGGAGGCCCACTAATGTTCGGTGGGCCGCTGCTCATCGCGGGTCGCGGTGAGATCGCGGTGCGGATCGCCCGCACCGCGCACCGCCTGGGCATCCCGACGGTCGCGGTCTTCTCCGACGCGGACGAGGACGCCGAGCACGTCCGGGCCGCGGACGTCGCGGTCCGCATCGGGCCGCCGCCCGCGCGCGAGTCGTACCTGGACGCCGAGGCGATCCTCGACGCCGCCGCGCGGACGGGTGCGCGCGCCGTGCACCCGGGCTACGGGTTCCTGTCCGAGAGCCCGCCGTTCGCGCGCGCCGTGGTCGACGCCGGCCTGATCTGGGTCGGGCCGCCGGCCGACGCGATCGATCTCATGGGCGACAAGGCGCGCGCGAAGACGTGCGCGCGCGACGCGGGCGTGCCGACCATCCCGGGCGCCGAGGGCGAGGCGACGCTCGAGGACATCCGCGCGTTCTGCGCCGAGCACGGGTTCCCGTCCGTCATCAAGGCCGTCGCGGGCGGCGGCGGGCGCGGGATGCGCGTCGTGCGCGGCGAGGCCGAGATCGCCGGCGCGCTCGAGGCGGCGCAGCGCGAGGCCGCCGCGGCGTTCGGCGACGACCGCGTCCTCGTCGAGCGCTACCTCGACCGCACCCGTCACGTCGAGGTGCAGGTGCTCGCCGACCGGCACGGCGCCTGCGTCCACCTCGGCGAGCGCGAGTGCTCGCTGCAGCGCCGTCACCAGAAGGTCGTCGAGGAGGCTCCCTCCCCCGCCGTCGACGATGCGCTGCGGGCGCAGATGGGCGAGGCCGCGGTCGCGCTCGCGCTGGCCGCCGGGTACGAGGGCGCCGGCACGGTCGAGCTCGTGCTGGGCGACGAGGGCTTCTTCTTCCTCGAGATGAACACCCGCCTGCAGGTCGAGCACCCGGTCACCGAGGCCGTGTTCGGGGTCGACCTCGTCGAGGAGCAGCTGCGCATCGCGTCCGGGGAGCACCTGCGATTGCGCCAGGCGGACCTTCGCCCGCGGGGGCATGCGGTCGAGGCGCGGGTCTACGCCGAGGACCCGGCCAACGCGTTCCTGCCGTCGGGCGGGCGGATCGTGGCGTGGCATCCGCCCGCCGGGGAGGGGATCCGCGTCGACGCGGGCGTGCGGACCGGCGTGGAGGTCACCGGGCACTACGACCCGCTGCTCGCGAAGGTCATCGCCCATGGGCCGGATCGTCCGACGGCGCTCGCGCGGCTCGACCGCGCGCTGGCATCGTGCGCCATCCTCGGCGTCGCGACGAGCACGGCGTTCACCCGGGCGCTGCTGGCGGACCCCGACGTCCGCGCGGGCGACATGGACACGGGGCTGCTCGAGCGCCGGCTGGACGAGCTCGTGACGCCGCCGCCCGACGACCTGCTCCCGGCCGCCGCGCTCGCGGCATGGCTCGGCGACACGGCGGAGCTCACCGACGTCGGGCCCTGGCGGCGCGCGTTCGACGGGCTGGGCGAGGTCGCGGTGCGCGACGGGGAGGTCCACGCGGCCGGGCGTGCCTGGGTGGCGCGGGCGGCGTTCGCGGAGGACGGCGCGCTGCGCGCCGAGCTCGACGGGATCTCGCGGCGCTACGAGGTCGCCGTCGACGGCGACGTCGTCTGGATCGGCCGCGACGGTCATGCGCTGGAGGCGCGGCCCGAGGTGCGGGCCCGTGCCGAGCAGGCCTGGGCGGGCGAGGCGCTGCAGGCGCCGATGCCCGGCACGGTGCTGCTCGTCCACGTCGCCGAGGGCGATCCGGTCGCCGAGGGCGAGGTCCTGCTCGTCCTCGAGTCGATGAAGATGGAGCTCGCGATCACCGCGCCGCACGCGGGCGTCGTCGAGCACCTGCGCCTCGCCCCCGGGGACCGGGTCGCGCTGCGCGAGCCGCTCGTCACCATCGGGGAGCCGGATGAGTGACCGCGACGGGCATCTCGCGCTCATCGCCGACCTGCAGGAGCGCCTGGCGCGGACGCGCGCCGGCGGCGGCGAGCGGGCGATGCAGCGCCACGTCGAGCGCGGGAAGCTGCCCGTGCGCGAGCGCATCGAGCGCCTCGTGGATCCGGGCTCGCCGTTCCTGGAGCTGTCGCCGCTGGCGGCCGAGGAGATGTACGACGGCGACGCGCCCGGCGCGGGCATCGTCACCGGCATCGGCGTCGTCGAGGGCCGTCGCTGCGTCGTCGTCGCCAACGACGCGACGGTCAAGGGCGGCACCTACTACCCCATGACGGTGAAGAAGCACCTGCGCGCGCAGGAGGTCGCGCTGCACAACCACCTCCCGTGCGTCTACCTCGTGGACTCCGGCGGCGCGTTCCTGCCGCTGCAGGACGACGTCTTCCCCGACCGCGAGCACTTCGGCCGCATCTTCTTCAACCAGGCGACGATGTCGGCGGAGGGCATCGCGCAGGTCGCCGCGGTCATGGGGTCGTGCACCGCGGGCGGCGCGTACGTGCCCGCGATGAGCGACGAGACGATCATCGTCCGCGAGGAGGGCACGATCTTCCTCGGCGGCCCGCCGCTCGTGAAGGCGGCGACGGGCGAGGAGGTCACGGCCGAGGAGCTCGGCGGGGGCGACGTGCACGCGCGCACGTCCGGCGTCGCCGACCACCTGGCCGATGACGACCGCCACGCGCTGGAGATCGCCCGGTCGATCGTGCGGACGCTGCCGCCGCAGGCCGCGCCGCCGTGGGAGCGCGTCGCGCCGCGCCCGCCGGCGGAGGACCCGGACGGCCTGCTCGACCTCGTCCCGCTGGACTCGCGCCGCCCCTACGACGTGCGCGACGCGCTGCGGCGGATCGTCGACGGCGGCGACCTGCAGGAGTTCAAGGAGCTCTACGGGACGACGCTCGTGACCGCCTTCGCCCACATCGACGGGCACCCGGTCGGGATCGTCGCCAACAACGGGATCCTGTTCAGCGAGAGCGCGCTGAAGGGCGCGCACTTCATCGAGCTGTGCGACGTGCGCGGGATCCCGCTGCTGTTCGTGCAGAACATCGCCGGGTTCATGGTCGGCCGCGACTACGAGGCGGGCGGGATCGCGAAGGACGGCGCGAAGCTCGTGACCGCGGTGGCGACGGCGCGCGTCCCGAAGCTCACGGTCGTCATCGGCGGGTCGTTCGGCGCGGGCAACTACGGCATGTGCGGCCGCGCGTACTCCCCGCGGTTCCTCTTCATGTGGCCCAACGCCCGGATCAGCGTCATGGGCGGCGAGCAGGCCGGCGCGGTCATGGCGGCGGTCGGCCAGCCCGAGGTCGGCGCCAGGCTGCGCGACCAGTACGAGCACCAGGGCCGCCCGGTCTACGCGACCGCCCGGCTGTGGGACGACGGGATCATCGACCCGCGCGACACGCGCGGCGTCCTCGCCCAGGCCCTCGCCGCGTGCGCGGGCGCGCCGCTCGGCCCGATCCGCCGCGGGGTGTTCAGGATGTAGTGAGGACGATCTTGCCCGCGAGGTGCCCGTGCTCGCTGGCGTCGAGCGCCGCGGCGGCCTCCGCGAGCGGGTACGTCGCCCCGATCGGGACCTCGAGGCGGCCCTCGCCGATGAGGGCGATGATCTCGCGCAGCGCCGGCTGCAGGTCGCCCATGCTGCCGCCCCCGTGGATCGTGACGCCCTCGGGGACGTCGTCGAACCGCGCGATCGTGAGCACCCGCTCGGGGCCGCCGGCCAGCTCGACCGACACCGGCAGCTCGCCGCCGCGGCCGGACGCGTCGAGCGCGGCGTCGATGCCGTCGGGCGCCACCTCGCGCACGCGCTCGGCGAGGCCGTCGCCGTAGCGGACGGGGATCGCACCCCAGCCCCGCAGAAGGTCGTGGTTGGCCTCGCTCGCCGTGCCGATCACACGGGCGCCGCGCGCGACGCCGAGCTGCACGGCGAACGTGCCCACCCCGCCCGCGGCCGCGTGGACGAGCAGCGTGTCGCCCGCGCCGACGCCGAGGCGCTCGAGCACCTTCCAGGCCACGCCGCCAGCGCCGGCGAGCCCGGCCGCGACCTCCCACGGCAGCGCGTCGGGCTTCGCGACGAGGCGGTCCTCCGCGGCGAGCGCGGAGGTCGCGTACGACGGGGTCGCCGACTGGCCGAGGACGGGGTCGCCCACCGCGAGCGCGGTGACGCCCTCGCCGAGCGCATCGACGACGCCCGCGACGTCGTTGCCCAGCCCCGCCGGGAACGCCTTCGGGAGCCCGGGGACGGAGCCGTGCAGGACCTTCCAGTCGAACGGGTTGACGCCTGCGGCGCGCACCGCGAGGCGCACCTGGCCGGGGCCCGGAGCGAGATCCCCGATCTCTGCGACCTGGAGGACGTCGGTCGCGCCGTGCTCGCTGAACTGCGCGGCCCTCGGCATCGCGGCGGCAACGATACCTGCGTCCGTCCCCGGGCCCCGCCCTCACTTCCCGGCCCGACCTGCCGATCACCGGGTGGAAGGCGCGCAACGTGTCTGCACCTCCGCAGCCATCCGGTCCGCGCCGGGAGATCGGTTCACTTGATGAGGAGCATCCGAAGGAACGGGCACAAGCCGCCCGGCGATGGACCCAAGCGTCAGTGGGGCAGCGACAAGCGATCGCCGCTTCCCATCCTCGCCGCGCCGGCGTCGGAGAGCACCATGCTCATCGGACAGCTGGCGATCATGGTCACGGTCGTCGGCTGGCTCGTCTTCGTCGTCCTGACGCTGACCCGCAGCTCGATCACCGGCGCGCCCGGCCGGCCCGCGCTCGATCTGGCCACGATCGGCTACCTCGTGATCATGAGCCTGCTGGCCTGCTCGGCCCTGGCCTACCTGATCACCCGCCTGGGCTACTACTCGCGGACGCGCAACCACCGCCGCGCGACCCGCGCCGAGCTGAGCCAGCCCTTCGAGCGCTCGGCGCCGTCGCTGACCGTGCTCATCCCCTCCTACCAGGAGGACGAGCGCGTCATCCGCATGACGGTGCTCTCCGCCGCCCTGCAGGAGTACCCCGACCTCGGCGTCGTCCTGCTCATCGACGACCCGCCGGAGCCGAAGTACGCGAAGCCCGCCGCGATGCTCGCCGCGGCGAAGCGGATGCCGGGCGACATCGAGGCCCTCCTCGCCGTGCCGATGCAGCGCTTCGAGCGCGCCCTGGCCGACTGGGACGAGCACTTCAAGACCGCAGGCAGGCCGACGGTCGACGACATCTCGACCGTCGCGAGCCACTACGAGTTCGCCGCGACCTGGATGGCGACGTACGCCTCCGACTACGAGATCGTCGACCACGCCGACCGCTTCCTCGTCGAGCAGGTCCTGCGCGGCCTCGCCGCCGACCTGACCACCAACGCGGAGGCCCTCCGCGCGGCCGCCGCCGACGGCGCGGAACTGACCCACAACCACCTGCGCTACCTGCTCCAGCGACTGACCTGGATCTTCGGCGCGAAGATCACCAGCTTCCAGCGCAAGCGCTTCGTCTCGCTGTCGCACGAGCCCAACAAGGCGATGAACCTGAACAGCTACATCGGGCTCATGGGCGGCAGCTACCGCGAGGTGGACGTCCCCGGCGGCGGCCGCGCGCTGCTGCGCACCGACGGCGTCCCCGACCTCGAGGTCCCCGACCCCGACTACGTCCTCACCCTGGACGCCGACAGCCTCCTGCTGCCGGAGTACTGCCTGCGGATCGTGCACCTGCTCCAGCAGGCCGAGCACGAGCGCGTCGCGGTCGCCCAGGCCCCGTACACGTCCTTCCCGGGCGCGGCGACCCGCCTCGAGCGCATCGCCGGCGCGACGACGGACCTGCAGTACATGGTCCATCAGGGGATGACCCACTACGACGCGACCTTCTGGGTCGGCGCCAACGCCGTCCTGCGCAAGCGCGCGATCGACGACATCCGCGAGGTCTCCCACGACGGCGACTGGGAGATCAGCCGCTACATCTCCGACCGCACCGTCATCGAGGACACGGAGTCGAGCATCGACCTCGGCGTCCACGGGTGGCGGCTGCTCAACTACCCCGAGCGGCTCAGCTACAGCGCCACGCCGCCGGACTTCGGCTCGCTGACCATCCAGCGCCAGCGCTGGGCGAACGGCGGTCTGCTCATCCTGCCGCGCCTGTGGCGCCAGATCCGCGTCCGCCGCCAGCGCGGCGAGCGCCAGCGCTTCGGCGAGACGTTCCTGCGCGTGAACTACATGGCGTCGATCGCGTGGAGCTCGATCGCCCTGATCTTCCTGCTGGGCTACCAGTTCAACGACAAGCTGATCAGCCCGGTCGTCCTGCTGATCTCCATCCCGTACTTCGCGATGATGGCGATCGACCTGCGCCACTGCGGCTACCGCAGGCGCGACGTGCTCGGGATCTACGGCTTCAACCTGATCCTGCTGCCCGTGAACCTCGCGGGCGCCGGCGCCTCGATGGTCCAGCTCCTGATCGGCGGACGGCCTGCGTTCAAGCGCACGCCGAAGGTACGCAGCCGCACCACGCCGGGCTTCACGTTCGTCGTCATGCCCTACGTGTTCGTCGCCTTCTCGGTGGCGGTTCTGATCAGCGACGTCTCCCGCGATCGGTGGGTCAACGCGGCGCTGGCGTTCATCAACGCCACGCTCGCCGGCTACGCGATCGTCGCCTACATCGGCGTCGGCAACTCGATCGTCGACATCTTCAACAACGTCGTCAGCTGGCTGTACAAGCCGCAGCGTGCAGCTCGGGCCAAGCGTGCCACGCCCCGCGCTGCCGTGCCCATCACCGTCGCCGACACACCCGCCGCGCACTGGTCGCAGACGCTCGCCTACGCCTCGGCGGACGGCGTGCGACGGGCGGAGCGCCGCCGCTCCTCGCATCGCGACGGCGTGCCGGGCGACCGCCGTTCGCCGCTCGGCGACCGCCGCGCCGCCGTGCGTGCCCCGGAAGGGCACGACCGCCAAGACACGATCGCCGCGCACACGCCGGCACCTGAGAGCAGGGACCAGCGATGAGCTCGGATCAGATCGACCCGGCAGTGCTGCCCGACCCGCCGGAGCCCCAGCTCTCGCCGGTCCGGGTGATGCTCGCCATGCTCGTGATCGTCGCCGTCGGCGCGGGCGCGTTCTTCGCCTTCCGCGACGTCGCCGAGACCAGGGTCGCGCGGGCCGACGCGGCCTCGCGCAGCGCCACGTGGTTCGCCCCCTACGTCGACGCCACCCTCACCCCGACGGTGGCGTTCCAGGACCGCGCGTCCAACCCGGCCCGCGACGTCGTGCTCGGCTTCGTCGTCGCCGGCACGACGGCCGACGCGACGTGCACGCCGACGTGGGGCACGTACGAGACCCTCGACGGCGCGGCCTCCACCATGGACCTCGACCGTCGCGTGGCGCAGACGCGCGGCCAGGGCGGCGACGCGATCATCTCCTTCGGCGGCCAGGCCAACACCGAGCTCGCGATCGCATGCGACGACGCGGGCAAGCTCGGGTCGGCGTACAAGTCCGTCGTCGAGCGCTACACGGCCGACACGATCGACTTCGACATCGAGGGCGAGGCGCTCCACGACACCGCGGCCAACGCCCGTCGCGCCACAGCCGTGAAGGCACTGCAGGACGAGATCCGCGCCGACGGCGGCCGCCTCGCGGTCTGGCTGACGCTCCCGGTGACGCCGGACGGGCTCAACCCGGACGCCCTGGCGGTCGTGCGGACGATGATCGACGCGAAGGTCGACGTCGCGGGCGTCAACGTCATGGCGATGGACTTCGGCGTGCCCAGCGCAGGCAAGGACATGCTCGGCGCGGTCGAGTCCTCGCTGACCTCGACGCACGCCCAGCTCGGCGCGCTGTTCGGGACCGACAAGAGCTCCTCGCAGCTGTGGGGCAAGCTCGGCGCCACCGTGATGATCGGGCAGAACGACGTCGACGGCGAGTCGCTCTCCGTCGCCGACGCCCGGGCGATCAAGAGCTTCGCCTCCTCGCGCGGCATCGCCCGGGTCTCGACCTGGTCGCTGAACCGCGACACCCAGTGCGGCGCGACCTTCCCGGTCATCGGGACGCACTCCAACCTCTGCAGCGGCGTCGCCCAGAAGCCGCTGGAGTTCACGAAGACGTTCGCCAAGCTGCGCGGGACCGCCCGCGCGAAGTCCGCGATCGTGACGTCCCCCACCGCGCTGCCCGCAGTGACGTCGGAGACGAAGGACGACCCGGCAAGGAGCCCCTACCCGATCTGGCAGCCGCTGCAGCCGTACAGCGCCGGCTACAAGGTCGTCTGGCACCAGGCCGTCTACACCGCGAAGTGGTACACGCAGGGCGACTCCCCGGACGCGCAGAACGTCGCGGCGGGCGACAGCCCCTGGCGGCTCGTGGGGCCGGTGCTCAGCACCGACCGCGCGCCGACGATCCCGACGCTCCCCGCGGGAACCCATCCGAAGTGGCACGCCGACACGGTCTTCCGCTCCGGCGACAAGGTGCTCCACCAGGGCCTCCCGTACCAGGCGAGCTGGTACACGCAGGGCGACGTCCCGGGCGGGACCGGCCCGAACGGCACTCCGTCGCCGTGGAAGGCGCTCTACCGCATCCCGGGGGAGCCGACCGACGGCTGATCCGCGTCAGCGGTTGTGGTTGACGAGCTCGATGTTGTTGCCGTCGGGGTCGAGCACGAACGCGCCGTAGTACCCCGCGTGGTACTCCGGGCGCTCCCCGGGCTCGCCGTTCGACGGGTGCCCTGCGCCCGTGGCGACGGCGTGGAACGCGTCGACCGTCGCGTCGTCGTCGACGGGGAACGCGATGTGCACGTTGCGGCTCGGCGTCCCAGCGACGAGCGACAGGGAGCCGCTCGAGCCCTTCACGTCGACGTGCGTCGGCGAGACCTCGACGACCTGGTGCCCGGCGACCCGCCCGACGGTCGCGTAGAACGCCGCGCTCGCCGCGACATCCGAGACGCGCAGCCAGACGTGGTCGATCACACCGTCGTCGCGGCGGGCGCCGTGATGGGCGGCCTCGGCGCTGTTGCCGTCGGGGTCGAGCAGGAACGCGCCGTAGTAGTCGTCGCGGTACTGGGGGCGCGGGCCCGGCGCGCCGTCGTCCGGTGCGCCGACGGCGATGCCCGCGCGCCAGAACGCGTCGACCTCCGGGCGCGAGTGGGCGGCGAAGCCGATGTGCAGCCCCTGGGTCACGCGGCTCGGATCCTCGGCGACCGCGAACGAGAAGTCCTCCCACTCGGGGAGGACGTCGCCCCCCGAGTTGGCGAATCCGAGGACGTCGAGCACCGCCGTGTAGAAGCGCAGGGAGGCGTCGCGGTCGGAGACCCTGATCGTCACGTGATCGAACACGGCCGGGACTATGGCAAGGGCGCTCCGGGGACGCCTGTGGGATGAACACGATCCCCCAACGCCCCCTCGCACTCGTCACGGGAGCGTCGACCGGCATCGGCCTCGACCTCGCCCGGCAGTTCGCGAGCCACAACTTCGACCTCGTCATCACCGCCAACGACGAGCCGCTGGAGAGCGCCCGCCGCGAGCTGGCGTCGCAGGGCGCCCTCGTCGAGGCGGTCCGCGTCGACCTCGCGACGGACACCGGCGTCGACGAGCTCTGGGAGCGCGTGCGCGCCACCGGCCGTCCGCTCGCGGCGGCCGCGCTCAACGCGGGCCGGGGCGCCGGCGGCGCCTTCGCCGGCGGCACCGATCTCGCCGACGAGCTCGAGATCGTCGACCTCAACTGCCGCTCCACCGTGCACCTGGCCAAGCACGTCGCGACGGACATGGCGGCGCGCGGCGCGGGGCGCATCCTGTTCACGTCGTCGATCGCCTCGACGATGCCCGGGACCTACCAGGCCGTCTACAACGCGTCGAAGTCGTTCGTGCAGTCCTTCGCGCTCGCGCTGCGCAAGGAGCTCGAGGACACCGGCGTCACGGTCACGTCGCTCATGCCGGGACCGACGGACACGGAGTTCTTCGACCGCGCGGACATGGGCGACACGAAGGTGGGCGCGGGCGAGAAGGACGACCCGGCCGACGTCGCGCGCGACGGCTTCGAGGCGCTCATGAACGGCGACGAGCGCGTCGTGTCCGCGTCGATGAAGACGAAGCTGCAGGCGCGCGCGAGCCGCATCCTTCCGGACAAGGTCAAGTCGGCGCTGCACGCCGACATGGCCGAGCCGGGCTCCGCGAAGGACTAGCCGCCGCGCAGCACGATGAAGTCCTCGACGCCCAGGAAGCGCAGGGGCACGCGGACCGGAGCAGGCACGAGGCGCTGCTCCGGATCGCGCACGATCTCGGGGTCCGTCAACCGCACCCGCCGGCCCCGGGTCAGGACCTCGCACCCGCCGGCGGCGACGACGTTGCGCACCCACTGGCTCTCGCGTCCGTAGGTCAGCGCGATGACGTGGCGGTCGCCGTCCCGGAAGAGGTTCACGGGGACGCTGTAGGTCGTCCCCGACCGGCGACCGACGTGCGTGAGGATCGCGAAGCCGGGCAGGTGGCCGGCGACATGCGACAGGACCGGGTTCGTGACCCTGAGGTTGAAGCGGGCGAGCGAGCGCGGGAGCGGCATTCCGTCACCGCGGAGGGGTCGGGTCGCGCCTGAGCCGGGCGAGCTTGATCGCGAGCTGCAGCGCGAGCAGGTCCTCGCCCGCGAGGTCGAGCCCGGTGAGCGACTCGATCCGGTCGAGCCGCTGGCGCAGCGTGTTGACGTGCACCGTGAGCTCGCGCGCCGAGGTCGTGAGGCTCCGGCCGTTCTCGAGGTAGCGCTCGAGCGTCAGCAGCAGCTGGGCGCGGCGCTCGCGGTCGTAGGCGGCCAGCCGGTCGACCGCCTCGCGCAGCGGGTCCCGCGGCCCCCCGTCGCGCAGCGGGCCGACGAGGTAGCGGTACGCGCCCATGTCGGCGTAGGGCAGGACGCCGCCGTCCTCGAGCAGCCGTACGCCGACGAACGCGGCATCGGCGGCCTCGCCCAGCGCGCTGTGCGTGTCGGCGGCCGCGCGGCGCTCGGTGCTGACGCCGATCGCCACGCTGTACTCGCGGGCGATCGGGCTGAGGAGCGTGACCAGCGCCCCGATGTCACCGCCGGGGACGAAGGCGCGGACGCGGCGCCCGTCGGCGTCGCAGATCGTGCCGGGGACGGCCTGGCGCAGCGACCGCTCCAGCCGGGCGTCGGCGCCGTCGGCGAACGCCGGGAGCCGCAGCGGCCGCGCCTCGAGCACCGCGTGCGGGCGGTCGAGATCCGCGCCCAGCTTGCGCGCACGGGCCTGTGCGACGTCGATGCGGTCCTCCTGCAGCGCCGCGAAGAGCTCGCGCGCGATGCCCTCCTCGGAGAGGCTCTCGATGAGCTCGGTCTTCTCCAGCGCGACCGCGATCTGGTGCGCGATCGCGCGCAGCAGCTCGTCGCCGTGGTCGTGCCACGGCTGCTCGGCGCTCACCATGAGCGCCCCGAGCAGCTCCGAGCCCGCCGCCACCGGCACCGCGAGCGCCCGGCCCGCGACGCCGCGCAGGCGCAGCGTCTCCGACGGCGAGCTCTGCAGCATCTCCAGCAGCACCTCGGCCGTCTCGCCGCCCGCCGGATCGCCGTCGTCCGGCGGGTCGGAGGCGACGACGACGAGCCGTCCGGACGGGTCGAGCTCCAGCAGCCGGCAGTGATCGCACGGGAGCAGCTCGCGCACGCCGGTGGTCGCGACGCGATAGAGGTCGGCGCGCTGCGTGACGGCGGCGATCCGCTGGCTCAGCGACGACAGCCGCGTCAGGTCGGTGACGCGTTGCTGGGACTCCTCGTAGAGCTTCGCGTTCTCGATCGCCCCGGCGATGACCGACGCCGTCTGGGACAGGACGTTGAGGATCCCCTCGTCGAACTCGTGGGGCTCGGCCGTGTGCAGCACGATGACCCCGAGGACGTCGCCGCTGCGCGACGGCACCGGCACCGCCGCCATGGACTGGAAGCGATCCTCCTCGAGCTCGGGGATGTAGTTCGTGCGCGGGTCGTCCATCGCCCGCTCGCGGATGAAGGCCGCCTCGCGGTGACCGACCGCCCAGCCCGCGAGGCCCTCGTCGACGCCGAACTCGATGCGGCCGACCTGGCGGGCGTAGACCGGCGATGCCGCGCGCAGGCGCAGCCGGTCGCCCGCCACGAGGTAGACGAACGTGGCGTGCGAGCCGGAGACGCGGGTGAGGAGGTCGACGACGCGCCCGAGGACGTGGTCGAGGTCCGGCGACGACGCGACGAGATCGACGACGGCCGCGAGCGCCTCGTTCTCGAGGCGAAGCCGCTCCAGCTCCGTCCGGCTGTCGCGGTCAGCGGCGCCGGCCGCCACCGCACTCCCTAGAAGAGCTGCAGGTAGTGCCCGAGCTCCCACTGGGTGATCTCGTTGTGGGCTCGCCGCCACTCCTCCCGCTTGACGCCGATGAAGTAGTCGACGTAGTCCTCGCGGCCACAGGGTCCGAGCGCGTCACGGAGCACATCATCGCGCTCCAGGGCACGTGTCGCATCGAGGAGGTTCTCGGGCAGCAGCTCGATCCCCAGCTCGGCCAACCGAGGCCCGTCGAGGTCGTGCAGGTTCAGGTCGGAGGTCGGGTCGCCCGGCTCGAGGCCCTGCGCCATGCCGTCCAGGCCGGAGGCGAGGATCGCGGTCGCGGCGAGGTAGGGGTTGCACGAGCCGTCGACCGTGCGGTCCTCGATGCGCCCCGCATCCGGGATCCGCAGCATCTGCGTGCGGTTGTTGCGGCCGTAGCTGATGTACACCGGCGCCCAGGCGGACCCGCTCGAGGAGCCGACGACGAGGCGCTTGTAGGAGTTCACGGTCGGCGCCGTCAGCGCGATGTACGCCTTCGCGTGCGTCTTCAGGCCGCCGATGAAGTGGTAGGCGTCGCTCGACAGGCCCATCCCGTTCGGGTCGTCGGCCGGGTCGGCGTCGAACACGTTGACACCGTCCTTCCACAGGCTCATGTGGAAGTGGCAGCCGTTGCCGGTCAGGTGCGCGAACGGCTTGGGCATGAAGGTCGCGATGAGCCCGCGCTCCTGCGCGAGCGCCTCGACCATGTAGCGGAAGAACACGGCGCGGTCGCAGGTGGTCAGCGCGTCGGAGTACGCGAAGTTCTGCTCGAACTGGCCGTTGGCGTCCTCGTGGTCGGTGGCGTAGTTGTCCCAGCCGAGCTCGTCGAGGTACCGCGAGATGTTCCCGACGAAGTCGAGGTTGCGGGTCAGCGCCCGCATGTCGTAACAGGGCTGCTCCATCGTGTCGAGCGCGTCGGCGATCTCGAGCGTCCCGTCGTCGGCGCGGCGCAGCAGGAAGTACTCGAGCTCGGCGCCGATCTTCAGCTCGAAGCCGAGCTCGGCGGCCTTGGCGAGCTGGCGGCGCAGGATCGTGCGCGGGCAGTACGGCCACGGCTCGCCGTCGACGTAGAGGTCACAGGCCAGGCGCGCGACCTCCGGCTTCCACGGCAGCACCGTGAAGCTCGCCGGGTCCGGCATCGCGATGAGGTCGGGATCGTTGGGCCTCTGGCCCACGGGGCCGGCCGCATAGCCGGCGAAGCCCGCGCCGTCGGCGAGCAGGTCGTCGAGATGCGAGGCGGGGACGAGCTTGGCGCTCGGCTTGCCGTGCATGTCGACGAACTGCGCGAACAGGAACTGCACATCGTTCTGGCGGACGTGGGCGCGGATCTCGTCGACCGTCGTCGGCATGGGGCTCCTCTGCATCGGGGTGGGTGACCCGGGCTGCATCCAACGCGACCGCGCGCACGCGAACAATGTCCTTCGCCGCCATGACCGCGCGCGGAGGCATGTGGGCAACGCACATGCCTCCGATATCGATCGTCGCCCGATGTGGGTTGCGGCCACATCGCACGGGGCAAGAGTGACCACCCGCGCCATGTGCGCCTCCGCGCGGCTCGCCTACCGTGGCCGGGGCCATGTGCGGGATCGTCGGCCTCTACGCGAAGACTGCCACCACGAGCGCTCAGCTCGGGCGCCACGCCGGGCGCATGCTCGTCGAGATGGGCGACCGGGGGCCGGACAGCGCGGGCCTCGCCGTCTACCGCGAGCCGCTCGCCGCGGGCTCCACGAAGCTCTCGCTGCACGCCCGCGACGGCGCGCCGGACTGGGACGCGCTCGTCGCCCGCCTCGGCGCCGAGACCCCGGTCCTCTTCCATCGCGTCGTGGGCCCCGAGCACGCGCTCGTCGCGGTCGAGGCCGGCGACGCCGAGGCGCAGCGCGCGGTCGCCGTCGCACTCCCCGAGGTCGAGGTCGCCGCCGCCGGGACGACGGTCGAGATCATCAAGGAGGCGATCCGCCCGGCGGAGTTCGTCGAGCGCTTCGACGTCGCCGCGATCTCCGGCACCCACGCGCTGGGCCACACCCGCATGGCGACCGAGAGCCGCGTCACGACCGCGGGGTCGCACCCCTTCTCGACCGGCGGCGATCTCTGCCTCGTCCACAACGGCTCGCTCTCCAACCACAACCGGCTGCGCCTGCGGCTGCGCGACCAGGGCATCGAGTTCCAGACCGAGAACGACACCGAGGTGGCCGCGGGCTACGTCGCGTGGCGGCTGCGGGAGGGCGACACGCTGGAGCGCGCCCTGGAGCGCTGCCTCGACGACCTCGACGGCTTCTACACCTTCGCCGTCGGGACGGCCGACGGCTTCGCCGTCCTGCGCGACCCGATCGCCTGCAAGCCGGCCGTGATGGCCGAGACGGACGACTGGGTCGCGATGGCGTCGGAGTACCGCGCGCTGGCCGTGCTGCCCGGCGCCGACGACGCGCGCGTGTGGGAGCCGGAGCCCGCGACGGTCTACCACTGGGGCCGCGCGCCCGTCCCGGCATGACGACGTTCGACCTCGCGGAGGTCGGCCTGCGGGAGCTCAACGCGGCGCTCCACGACCCGGCCTGCGAGGGCGAGCGCTACCGCGTCCTCAACCCGCGCGGGAGCCACGCGCTCGCCGTCGGCGCCGTCGCCGGCGCGGAGGTCGAGATCGAGGGCCACGCGGGCTACTACTGCGCCGGGATGAACCAGCTCGCGCGGATCCGCGTGCACGGCAACGCGGGCGTCGGCGTGGCCGAGAACATGATGTCGGGCACCGTCGTCGTCGAGGGCGATGCGAGCGCGTCGGCCGGCGCCACGGCCCACGGCGGCACGCTCGTCGTCAACGGCTCGGCGGCGGCGCGCTGCGCGATCTCGCTGAAGGGCGCCGACGTCGTCGTCCGCGGCTCGGTCGGGCACCTCAGCGCGTTCATGGCCCAGTCCGGCCGGCTGCTCGTGTGCGGTGACGCGGGCGAGGCGCTCGGCGACTCGCTCTACGAGGCCCGGCTGTACGTGCGCGGCACGGTCCGCGGCCTCGGCGCCGACTGCGTCGAGAAGGAGGTCCGCGACGAGCATCTCGCCGAGATCGCGGAGCTGCTCGACCGCGCGGGCATCGACGACGTCGCGCCGGGCGAGTTCCGCCGCTACGGCTCCGCGCGGACGCTCTACCACTGGAACGCCGACCACCACCAGAGTTACTGATGCGCGAGTCCGCCACCTTCGATCGGGACACGATCGCCGAGATCCAGCGCGCCGCGCGCGAGGGGATCTACGACATCCGCGGCGGAGGCGCCAAGCGGCGCGTCCCGCACTTCGACGACCTCCTCTTCCTCGGCGCGAGCATGTCGCGCTATCCGCTGGAGGGCTACCGCGAGGCCTGCGCGACCGACGTCGTGCTCGGCACGCGGTTCGCCGAGAAGCCGCTCCGGCTCGACATCCCGATCACGATCGCCGGCATGAGCTTCGGCGCGCTGAGCGCCAACGCCAAGGAGGCGCTCGGCCGCGGTGCGAGCGCGTGCGGCACGTCGACGACCACCGGCGACGGCGGGATGACCCCGGAGGAGCGCCAGTCGTCGAAGACGCTCGTCTACCAGCTGCTGCCGTCGCGCTACGGCATGAACCCCGACGACCTCCGCCGCGCCGACGCGATCGAGATCGTCGTCGGGCAGGGCGCGAAGCCCGGCGGGGGCGGGATGCTCCTCGGCCAGAAGATCTCCGACCGCGTGGCCGAGATGCGCGACCTCCCGGCCGGCATCGACCAGCGCAGCGCCTGCCGCCACCCCGACTGGACCGGCCCGGACGATCTCGAGATCAAGATCGGCGAGCTGCGCGAGATCACCGACTGGCAGAAGCCGATCTTCGTGAAGGTCGGGGCGTCGCGGCCGTACTACGACGTCGCGCTCGCCGTGAAGTCCGGAGCCGACGTGGTCGTCCTCGACGGGATGCAGGGCGGCACCGCCGCGACCCAGGACGTCTTCATCGAGCACGTCGGCATCCCGATCCTCGCTGCGATCCCGATGGCCGTCGAGGCGCTGCAGGAGCTGCGCATGCACCGCGAGGTGCAGCTCGTCGTCTCGGGCGGCATCCGCTCGGGCGCGGACGTCGCGAAGGCGCTCGCGCTCGGCGCCGACGCGGTGTCCATCGGCATCGGCGCGCTCGTCGCGCTCGGCGACAACGCGCCCGAGCTCGACGCGGAGTACCGCGAGCTGGGCTCCGCCGCCGGCTTCTACGACGACTGGCACGAGGGCCGCGACCCGGCGGGCATCTCCACGCAGGACCCGGAGCTCGCCTCGCGCCTGGACCCGGAGGCGGCGGGACGGCGGCTCGCCAACTACCTGCGGACCATGACGCTCGAGGCCCAGACGCTCGCCCGCGCGTGCGGCAAGTCCCACGTCCACAACCTCGAGCCGGAGGATCTCGTCGCGCTGACGATCGAGGCGTCGGCGATGGCGCGCGTCCCGCTGGCTGGGACGTCCTGGATCCCTGGCACGTAGCCGCCTAGGGTCGGCGGATGAGTGACACCGCCACGCTCACTGAGCACGAGACGCAGCAGATCGAACGAGCCAACGCGACCGGCCTCACGCCGGTCGTCTTCATCCACGGCCTCTGGCTGCTGCCGTCGAGCTGGGACCGCTGGGCCACCGTCTTCGAGGAGGCCGGTTTCACGGCCCTGACGCCGGGGTGGCCCGACGACCCGGAGACGGTCGAGGAGGCCAAGGAGAACCCCCAGGCGCTCGCCGGCAAGGGCATCGAGGAGGTCGCCGACCACTACGCCGCCGCCATCGGGCAGCTCTCCAGGAAGCCGGCCGTGATCGGCCACTCCTTCGGCGGGCTGCTCACGCAGATCATCGCCGGCCGCGGGCCTCTCGGCCGCGTCGGTCGCGGTGGACCCCGCGCCCTTCCGCGGCGTGCTGCCGCTGCCGATCTCGGCGCTGAAGTCCGCGTTCCCGGTCCTCGGCAACCCGGCGAACATCAGCCGCGCGGTGCCGCTCACCTACGACCAGTTCCGCTACGCGTTCGCCAACGCGGTGAGCGAGGACGAGGCGAAGGGGCTGTTCGAGGAGTACGCGGTGCCCGCCGCCGGCAAGCCGCTCTTCCAGGCCGCGACGGCGAACCTCAACCCGTGGACCGAGGCGAAGGTCGACCACGACAACCCCGACCGCGGGCCGCTGCTCGTCATCTCCGGCGAGCTGGACCACACCGTGCCGTGGGCCATCGCCAACGCCTCCTACAAGCGCCAGTCCGACAACCCCGGCATCACCGAGATCACCGAGATCAAGGGGCGCGGCCACGCGCTGACGATCGACAGCGGCTGGCGCGAGGTATGCGACACCGCGCTGGCGTTCGTCAAGCGCTTCGTGAGCTGACGGTGGGCTCCGGGTGGGCGGCCTCGTACGCCGCCATCGCCCGGAGCACCAGCGCGTCGCGATAGCGCGGCCCGACGACCTGCAACCCCACCGGCAGCCCCGCGGACGTGAACCCGCAGGGAACCGTCCCCGCGGGCTGCTGGGTGAGGTTGAAGGGGAAGGTGAACGGCGTCCACGACGTCCAGTCCGGATCGGAGGAGCCGGCGGGGACGTCGGCTCCGGCCTCGAACGCGGGGATCGGGAGCGTCGGGGTCAGGAGCAGGTCCCAGGTCGCGTGGAACTCGCTCATGCGCAGGCCGAGCGCGTCGCGCGCCTGCATCGCCCGCAGGTACTCCATCGCCGTGATCCGGCTGCCCATGGCCGCGGTCCGCACGAGGCCGGGGTCGAGGACGTCGGTCGGCGGCGGATCGCCGAGGTCCGCGACGACGCGCCCCGCGCCGGCGAACCACAGCGTCTCGAACGTCCCCCGCGGGTCGGGGAAGCCGGGATCGACCTCCTCCACGTACGCGCCCATGTCCTCCAGGCGCGCCGCGGCGCGCGCGACGATCGCCGCCACCTCCGGCTCGACGGCCGCGTAGCCCAGCGCCGGGCTGAAGGCGACGCGCAGGCCCTCCACGCCACCGCCGAGGCCGTCGCGGTACGGCGTCGCCTCGGGCTCCAGCGCGGTCCAGTCGCGCAGGTCGGGCTCGGTGAGGACGTCGAGCAGGAGCGCCACGTCGCGGACCGTCCGCGCCATCGGCCCGACGTGGGCGAGGACGCCGAAGGGGCTCGCCGGCCACGCGGGCACGCGGCCGTAGGTCGGCTTGATCCCGGGGAGCCCGCAGAAGCCGCACGGGATCCGGATCGACCCGCCACCGTCGGTGCCGAGGGCGAGCGGCACCATCCCGGCGGCGAGCGCCGCCGAGCTGCCGCCGCTCGACCCGCCCGCCGTCCTCGTGACGTCCCACGGGTTGCGCGTGACGCCGTCGAGCGGGCCATGCGTGACGCCCTTCCAGCCGAACTCCGGCGTCGTCGTCTTGCCGACGGCGACGGCGCCGTTGCGGGCGAGTGCCGCGACGGACGGCGCGTCGACGTCCCACGCCCGGTCGGGATCGACGGCCCGCGAGCCGCGCAGCGTCGGCCATCCGGCCGTCAGCAGCACGTCCTTGATCGCGACGGGGACGCCGTCGAGCAGCCCGGCGGGCTCACCGCGCGACCAGCGCGCCTGGGACCGCGCGGCGGCCTCGCGGGCGCGGTCGGCGTCGACGAGGCGGAACGCGTTGACCGCGGGGTCCTCGCGCGCGATCCGCTCGAGCGTCGCGTCGAGCGCCTCGAGCGGCGAGAGCGCCCCACCGGCGAAGTCCTCGAGGAGCGCTGTCGCGTCTGGGGGCTCGGGCACGCGGCAAGCGTAGATGCACGGCCGATCCGCCGATGATCCACGGGCCCTGCGCGGGTCCAACCGTGCATGACCAACTCCAGAACCGTCGTGAGCTACCGCGTCCACCCAGGGCGCGGGGACGAGAACGAGGCGCTCGTGCGCGCCGTCTTCGACGAGCTGCACCGGACCCGTCCCGCGGGGATCGACTACGCGACCATCCGGCTCGAGGACGGCGTGAGCTTCCTGCACGTCGCCGCCGAGGGGTCCGGGGAGGTGCTCCGCGGCCTCGACGCGTTCCAGGCGTTCCAGGCGGGCCTGCCGGAGCGCGCGGAGGCGCCGCCCGAGTTCGCCTCCGCGACGATGATCGGCGACTACCGCGCGCTCAGCGCGGTGCAGCCCGTGACCGCGTCATAGCGGCCACGAACTCCTCCTGCTCGAGCGGCTCGACGGTCATCGGCGTGACCGCCGCGTCGGCCTTCAGGCCGTCGAGCAGGACGGTGAGCAGGCGCTCCCAGTAGCCGGGAGCGAGCTCCCGCGTGCGCTCGGCGACGAAGCCGACCGCGAAGTGCATCATCGGCACGTCGAACGCCCCGAGGTCGGCGCGGACGACGCCTGCGTCCTGCGCGCGCTGCAGGACCTGCGTGGCGATCGGCGCGATGCGCTCGCGCGCCATCGCCACGCGCTCCCGGCCGCGGTCGCGGGCGAGGAGCGCCTCCTTCAGGCCGCGGTCCTCCGCCTGCAGCCGGCAGACGGCCCGCATGAACGCCTCGAACCCGTCCCACGGATCCTCCACTGCCAGCGCGTCGCGCGCGACCTGCTCGACCTGGCCGATCTTGTCCTCGAACAGCGCGTCGATGAGGTCGTCCTTGTCCGGGAACCGGCGGTAGACGGTGCCCACCCCGACGCCCGCGGCGGCGGCGATGTCGTCGAGCGAGACGCCCAGCCCGCGCTCGGCGAAGACCTCCTCCGCCGCACGCAGGATCCGCTGCCGATTGCGCTCGGCGTCGGACCGCAGGGGGCGGGGCAGCGGCAGGTCGGGTGGATTCGGAGGTGCCATCTCCACTTGGATGCTAGCTTCCTGGCGTAAGTTGAGATCGTAACTCCACTTTCGCCACAGGGAGGACGCGTGCGTCCTGAGGAAAACCCGCATCACGAGCACCGCTGGACGATCCTGGCCCTCATCGGCCTGGCCCAGCTCATGGTCGTGCTCGACATCACCATCGTGAACATCGCGCTGCCGAGCGCGCAGGAAGATCTCGGCTTCTCCAACGACTCACGCCAGTGGATCGTCACCGCCTACGCGCTGGCGTTCGGCTCGCTGCTGCTCCTGGGCGGACGCATCGGCGACATGTTCGGACGCAAGTGGACCTTCATCGGCGGCCTGCTGGGGTTCTCCATCGCCTCGGCCATCGGCGGCGCGGCGAACTCGTTCGAGGTGCTCGTCGCCGCGCGCGCGCTGCAGGGCGTGTTCGGCGCCATGCTCGCTCCCTCCGCGCTCGGGCTGCTCAGCACGACCTTCGTCGACTCGTCCGAGCGGGCGAAGGCCTTCGGCATCTTCGGCGCCATCGCCGGCGGTGGCGCGGCGGTCGGACTGCTGCTCGGCGGCATCCTCACCGAGGTGCTCTCGTGGCGGTGGTGCCTGTACGTGAACCTGCTCATCGCGATCCCGACTGCGATCGGCGGGTTCATCTACCTCGTCAACCGCGCGGCGGCGAACCGCCCCAGCCTGGATCTCCCCGGGACGCTCACCGCCAGCCTCGGCCTGTTCGCGCTCGTGTACGGGTTCTCCCGCTCGGAGACGCACTCGTGGAGCGACCCGGTGACGATCATCGCGCTCGCCCTCGCGGTCGTGCTGCTGACGTCGTTCGTCTTCATCGAGTCGCGGGTCAAGGACCCGCTGCTGCCGCTGCGCGTCGTGAGCGACCGCACGCGGGCGGGCTCCTACCTCGCGATCGGCATCTCGGGCATCGCGATCTTCGCCGTGTTCCTGTTCCTCACGTACTTCCTGCAGCAGACCAAGGGCTTCACGCCGATCCAGTCCGGGCTGGCGTTCCTGCCGATGACCGCGGCGATCGTCGTCACGGCCGCGTCGGTGAACATCCGCTTCCTGGCCAAGGTCGGGCCGCGCCCGCTGCTCGTGCTCGGCATGCTCCTCGGCGCCGTCTCACTCGCGTGGCTCGCGCAGATCACGCCCACCTCCAGCTACGTCGGCCACGTGCTGCCGGCGCTGCTCATCCTGGGCGTGGGCATGGGCAACATCTTCGCCCCCGCACTCGCCAGCGCGACGTACGGCGTGGAAGCGCGCGACACGGGCGTCGCGTCGGCGATGGTGAACACGATGCAGCAGGTCGGCGGGTCGATCGGCACCGCGCTGCTGAGCTCGATCTTCGCCAGCTCCGTGGCCTCCTACGCCGAGGGCAAGGCGCCGACGCCCCAGCTCGCCACCGATGCGGCCGTGCACGGCTACACCGTCGCGTTCTGGATCGCCGCCGGCGTGTTCGCCGTGGGCGCGCTGATCGTCGGCACGACGATGCGGTCCATCAAGGTGGAGGAGCCGGCGGGGGAGCCTGTCGTCGCGCACTGAGCGATGCCGTCCCTGCAGCTCGACGTGGCCGAGACCTACGACCTCGCGACGAAGCGCGCGCTGGCACGGGGTCTCGGCGCCGTCTACGCCGAGGTGATGGGGACGGAGCCGGACATCGTCACCGTCGTCGTCCGCGACCTGGGCGCGGGCGGCGTGTGGCGCTGCACCGCCGGTGAGCCGGTGCCCGCGGCGCTGCTCATGTGCGACGTCCGGCGCGGGCGACCGGCGGCGACGCGCGCGGAGCTGTGCCGTCGCCTCGTCGACGCCTGCGAGGAGATCGCCGGCCTCGATCCGTCGCTGCTGAAGATCGAGTTCACGCAGCACGACGGCGACGAGATGTGGCACCCGCATCTCGGCGGGTTCAATCGCGACTGGGAGCCTGACGGCTAGAGGATCGCGGCGAGGCTCTCGAGCGGTGCCGTCGCCCAGCGCTCCTCGTTCGCGTGGCCGACCGCGCGCAGCCAGGTGTGCGAGCGGGCGATCCAGCCGACGCGGACCGCGAGCTCGAGCGTCTCCACGAGCTCGGCGTGCGGGGCGAGGTCGCTCCACGCCTCGAGGTAGGCGTCGCGCAGGCGCAGCGCCGCGTCGTCGTCGGCCCGGTTGCGCACGTCGGTGAGCGGCAGCAGCAGGCTCGCGAACGCGTGCGCGACGACGCTGTCGCCCCAGTCGTAGAACCGGAAGGTCCCGGCGCCGAGGACGTTCCACGCGTGGAGGTCGTTGTGGTCGAGGCTGACCGGGCCGGGCGCGTCCGCGAGCCGTGCGCACCACTCCGCAACGTCCCCGCGCCGCGCCGCGAGTCGCTCGTGCACGTCGCTGCGACCTGCGAGCCCCGCGGTCGCCTCCATCGCCTCCTCGAAGCGCTGCGGCATGACCTGCGGGCGCATGTCGGGCGCACCGAGCGCGAGGATCGCGTCCGCGCTGGGCGCGAGCGCGCGCTGCAGCTCGGCGTACTGCGGGAGCACCTCGCAGAGCGCCGCCGCGAGGTCCTCGGACCCGACGCGGTCGCCCAGCCGCGTGCCGCCGTCGGGGAGCAGGACCCAGTCCCGCCCGGCGTCGACCGCGAGCGGGACGAGCACGTGCTCCGGCACCTCGCGGGCGAGCAGCTCGTACAGGGCGATCTCGAACGACGTCGACGGCGCAGCCGCCTTCAGCCAGACCGTCCCGCCCGTCGTCGGCACCCGCAGCGCCGTCGCCCACGGGCGCAGGTGCGGCTGCTCGACGGGCCCCGTGCGGCGCGAGCCGGCGATCGCCAGCTGCTCGTCGATCCAGTCCGTCGCCTCCTCCAGCCAGGCCGGCGAGGCCCAGAGGACCGTCTGCTCCGTCACACCGCGGCGGCCGCCTTGCGCTCGCGGCTGTACTCCCACCACGGGCGCGCCGGCTTGCCGTCGGCGACGTCGACGGCGGCGTGGAACGTGTCGAGCAGGCAGGGGTCGTGGCGCCTGCCGTCCAGCGCGCAGAGGCGCTCGAACAGCTCGTCGGCGTCCTGCCCGCGGAGGTCGTCGGAGTCGTGCACGCCGAGGCGCTCGAGCTTGCGCGCGATCGCCGGGCCGACGTTGGGGATCGAGGTGAGTGCGCTCATGACCCCATGCTCCCGCTGCGCAGCCGTCAGGTCTTGGAGGGATCGGACAGATCGACCTCGACGAGCGGCGACTCGGCGAGCCAGTCGTCGAGCTTCGTCTCGAACGGGAGGCCGGGCAGGAGCTCGCCGAAGACCTCGCGCCGCTCCGTGTCGCCGGTGATCGGCCGCGCGCTCGCGGGCAGATCCGCGGTGGCGCTCTCCTTCAGGTGGAGCACGAAGCGGGGGTCCGCGACGAGGTTCGCGTACCAGGCGCGCCGGCCCGGCGTGCCGGTGATGTAGTGGCGCCCGCCGAGGTGGTGGATCCAGATCTCGAGGCGGCGCGGCTCGCCCGAGTGGCGGCCCGTCGTGGTGATGTCCACGACCCGGTCGCGCTCGAGGGCGGTGGCGACGGCGTCGTCCATGCGCTCAAGCTACCCCTTGGGCGACGGCCGGCGCCCGAGGTGCCGCGTCCCGACGAGCGTCGTGGCGACGAGGACGACCAGGACGCCGGTCGCCAGCCAGACGAACGGGTCCGACAGGGAGAAGTCGTCGAGCGCCTGCCCGAGGTAGGTCGCGGCGGCGGTGATCGGGAGGATCCCCACGACCGTGGTCCAGGTGTAGCGCCAGAGCGGCACGCGGGCCGCGCCCGCGACGTAGCCGACGAGGCTCATCGGGACGAACGGCACGAGCCGCGCGAGCAGGAGCGCCGGCACGCCGCCGCGGGCGACGACGTGCTCGGCGAGCTCGACCCGCCGCTCTCCGGCGAGCCGCAGCGCGAGCGGCCGCCCGGCGACCGCGCCCAGCGCGTAGGCGAGCAGCAGCGACACGGTCCACGCCGCCATGACGAGCGGCAGCGCCACCGCGAACCCGTACATGAGGCCGGCGGCGGTGTTCGCGATCTCGGCCGGGAACAGGACGACCGCGTGCACGAGGATGAGCGCGGCGAGGATCGCGGCGCCGGCGGCCCCCAGCCCACGCAGCTCGGTGCGGAGCCCGTCGATGTCGCCGCGGATCGCGTAGCCGACGGCGTCGCCCAGCGGATCGACGACCACGACGGCCACCGCCAGGAGGGCGAGAGCGGCGAGGATCGCGAGGGGCGCACGCACCGAGGCCGATCGTAGGCACGCGCGGCGCCCGAGTTGTCGTCAGATCGTTGCCGAACGCGTCGGCGGGCGTAGGGTTGCGTCGTGTCGCCCGACGCTCCGCTGACCACGGCGCGCGAGGCCCTCGAGGCAGGCGACTGGCCGAGGGCGCGCGACGGCTTCGAGGCCGCGCTGGCCGACGAGGAGAGCCCCGAGGCGCTCGCCGGCCTCGGCACCGCGCTCTGGTGGCTGCAGGAGGCCGACCGGTCGCTCGAGCTGCGCGAGCGCGCGTACGCGGCGTACCGGCGCCGCGACCAGCCGATGGAGGCGGCGCTCATCGCGCTCGGGCTGGTCCCGAGCTACGGCGCGAGCCTCGGGAACATCGCGGCCGCGCAGGGCTGGGTGAACCGGGCCGCGCGGCTCGTCGACGAGGCGGGCCTCGCGCCGCTGCGCGGGTGGGTCGCGCTGTGCCGGGCGGCGGTGACCGGCGAGTCCGGCGACCCGTGGCGCGCCGAGGTGCTCGCGCGGGAGGCGATCGACGCCGCGCGACAGGACGGCGACGCCGACCTGGAGCTGTGCGCGATGAGCGAGCTCGGTGCCCAGCTCGTCACGCTCGGCCGGATCGCCGAGGGCGTCGCGCTGCTCGACGAGGCGATGGCGGGCGCGCTCGGCGGCGAGGGCCGCCGACCGGAGACCGCCGTCTACACGAGCTGCAAGACGATCACCGTCTGCACCGTCGCCGCCGAGCTCAAGCGCGCCGCGCAGTGGATCCGCGCCGCGGATCGGTTCAACCGCGGGGTCGGCGCCACCCATCTGTACGTCCTGTGCCGGACGCACCACGGCGCGATGCTCATGGGCCTCGGTCGATGGGAGGAGGCCGACGCGGAGCTCGCGACGGCCATCGAGGCGACCCGCACGGCGGAGCCCGCCGTCCACGCCCACGCCGTGGCGCAGCTCGCGGAGCTGCGGCTCGCGCAGGGCAGGGTCGACGCCGCCGCGCGACTGCTCGACGGCCTCGAGGAGCACCCGGTCGCCACCCACGCGCTCGCGTCGGTCCGGCTCGCCCGCGGCGAGTCCGGCGCCGCGACGACGCTGCTGCGCAGGCGCCTGCGTGCGCTGGGCGAGGAGACCGTCGGCGCGACGGCGCTCGTCGAGCTGCTCGTGGCCGCCGAGGTCGAGCAGGGGGACCTCGCGGAGGCCGGCGCACGGGCGCAGCGCCTCGCCGAGCTGGGCGACCGGCGCGCAGCACCGCTGCTGCAGGCGCGCGGCGACCGGGCGCTCGGGCGCGTCCGCGTCGCGGCCGGCGAGCACGCGACCGCCGTGGCACCGCTCGAGGCCGCCCTCGCGCGCTTCGCCGAGCTCGAGCTGTCCCTGGAGTGCGCGCGCACGCGGCTGCTCCTCGCACGGGCCCTCGCGCCCGCCGACCGCGACGCCGCCGTCGCGGAGGGCCGCACCGCGCTGGCCGCGTTCGAGACGCTCGGCGCGGGCCGCGACGCCGACGGGGCGGCGGCGTTCGTGCGCGAGCTCGGCGGGAAGGCCGCACGCAGCGGGCCGCGCGGGATCGGGCTGCTGACCAAGCGCGAGCTCGAGGTCCTCGAGCTGCTCGGCGAGGGCATGTCGAACCAGGAGATGGCCGACCGGTTCGTCCTCACGCGCAAGACCGTCGAGAACCACGTCGCCAGCGTCCTCGCCAAGCTCGGGCTGCGCGGGCGTGCCGAGGCCGCGAGCTACGCCGCACGCCACCTCGAGCGCTGATCGGGGCCGGATCCAGGGGTTCTCACCCATGCGCGAGGCCCCGCGCGGTGGGAGCTTCGTGCCATGGAACAGCACACCGTCATCGTGGTCGGAGCCGGTCCGGCCGGACTGGCGACCGCCGCACGCCTGCATCGCGCCGGCATGCGACCGGTCGTCCTCGAGCGCGCGGACGCGGTCGGCGCGTCCTGGCGCGGCCGCTACGACAGGCTGCGGCTGAACTCGCCGCGCTGGTACTCGACCCTCCCGGGCGGCAGATGGCGCCCCGGCACGGCGGTCTTCCCGTCGCGTGACGACGTCGTGGACCACCTCGAGACGTACGCCGCCGACGAGGACATCGACATCCGCCTCGGCATCGACGTCGCCTCCATCGACCGCGACGGCGACGCCTGGGTCGTCGCGACCTCCGCAGGGGACCTCCGCGCCCCCGACGTCGTCGTCGCGACGGGCCACGCCAACGTCCCCCACGTGCCCGCGTGGCCCGGCCGCGATCGCTTCGCCGGTCTCATGCTCCACGCCGCCGGCTACCGCTCGCCGGCGCCCTACCGGGAGCGCGACGTGCTCGTCGTCGGGTCCGGATGCACGGGCGCGGAGATCGCCCACGACCTCGTCGAGGGCGGGGCCGCACGCGTCCGTCTCGCGGTGCGCACGCCGCCGAACATCATGCTGCGCGCGCCGATCGGCGCGCCGCTCGCGGCGGCGCTCTCGCGTCTCCCGACGCGGATCTCCGATGCCGTCGCCCGCTTCGTGCGCCGGCGGACGGTCGGCGATCTCGCCGCGTACGGCCTGCCCGTCCCGGCGGAGGGCGTCTTCAGCCGCCTGCGGCGGCTGCACGTCGCGCCGATGATCGTCGATCCCGAGGTCCTCGACGCGATCCGCGCGGGACGCATCGAGATCGTCGCGGGGGTCGACGCCCTCGACGACACCGGCGTCCTGCTCGCCGACGGCGACCGCATCGGGCCGGACACGGTGATCGCGGCGACCGGCTACCGCACGGGGCTCGAGCCGCTCGTGGGCCATCTCGGCGTCCTCGACGACCACGGCTCCCCGCTGGTGACCGACGGCGAGGCCGCGCCCGGGCTGCGCTTCGTGGGGTTCGTGCCACGGCCGGCGCTGCTGCACGCCGTCGGGCGCGAGGCGGAGCGCGTGGCGCGCGGGATCGTCCGCACACGGCGGTCGACCAGACCTGCAGCACGTCCTGTGCGCCTGGACGATCGAGCATGGATGGGCGACTTCGTGTCATAGACGCGCCGTCACCCGGGGCTCAAGCTGGACGACATGTTCAGCACGCCCCGCATCCAGCCCGGTCAGACCGTCGAGAACCCGGTCACCGGCGAGCGCTTCACCTTCACCCACACCGCCGCGAGCACCGACGGCGAGCTCCTGGCCTTCGACTTCGCGCTGCGCCCCGGCGGTTCGGTGCCCATCCCCCACGTCCATCCGGTCCAGACCGAGCGGTTCGAGGTCACGGCGGGCACGATGCGCTTCCGCGTCGGGCTGCGCACGGTGATCGCCGAGGCGGGCGACGTCGTCGAGGTGGAGCCGGGCGTCATGCACTCCTTCGCCAACGACGGCGAGGACGAGGCTCGGCTGCGCGTCGAGGTGCGTCCCGCGCTCGCGATGGAGGAGATGTTCGCCGACGTGGTCGAGATGGCCGAGGCCGGCCGCATGACGCGCCGCGGCCTGCCGCGCAACCTGCTCGACCTCGCCGTGCTCGCGCGGACGTACGACGCCGAGGCCCACGCGCCGCTGCTCGGCGTGCGGCTGCAGCGCATCCTGCTCGCGCCGCTCGTGTGGCTCGCGCGCGCGAGGGGTGCCGACACCACCGCAGAGATGCATGCATCCCCTGTGGGCGCGTGAGCGCCGCAGCCCGAGTCTTCTCGCATCCTCGAGAGCCTCGATCGATGGCAGCGCCGCCACCCCGCCGTCGCGTTCCCGGTCGCCGTGGTGCGCAAGTTCCTCGACGACCGGGCGGCGAACCTGGCGGCGCTCATCGCGTTCTACGCGTTCTTCTCCGTCTTCCCGCTGCTGCTCGCCCTCGTCTCGGTGCTCGGCTTCGTCCTCGAGGACGACCCCGCGCTGCGCGAGGACATCGTCGACTCGACGCTGGCGCAGCTGCCGGTGCTCGGCTCGCAGGTCGCCGGTGCCGCCGAGCCGCTGACCGGGAGCGGGATCGCGCTCGCCGTCGGCATCCTGGGCGCGCTGTGGGCGGGGCTCGGCGTCACCGTGGCGCTCGGGCGCGCGTTCGAGGTCGTCTGGGACGTCCCGCGCCTCGAGCAGCGCAACGGCCTGGTGGCGCGCGTCCGCGGTCTCGCGATCATCGGTGCCATGGCCGTCGTCATCGGCGCCGCGACGGCCGTCACGGCGCTGTCGGTCGGCGGCGGCGCCGGCGGCGCGGTGCTCGGGTTCCTCGTCGACGCCGCCGTGCTCCTCGCCGTGTTCTGGCTCTACACGGCGCGGCCGCTGCGGCTGCGCGACCTCCTCCCCGGTGTCGCGATCGCCGCGCTCGGCGTCGTCGCGCTCCAGTCGATCGCGGGGTGGTACTTCGAGCTCGCCGTCGAGCGGGCCGACGACACGTACGGGGCGTTCGCCCTCGTGATCGGGCTGCTCTCGTGGTTCCTGCTGCTGGCCCAGCTGCTGCTGCTGTCGGCCGAGGTGAACGTCGTGCTGCGTCGTCGTCTGTGGCCGCGGGCGCTGACCGGCGACCTCGGCGAGCCCGACCGGCGCGCGCTGCGCCTCGCCGCGGAGGCCGCGCGACGCGACGAGAGCGAGGAGATCGCGGTCCGCTTCGACTAGCGCAAGAGCGCCCGCTCGGCGGCCGCGACGAGCAGCCGCGTCGCCTCCTCCAGCGACAGCCCACGGCCGGTGAAGAGCAGGTCGAAGGCGTCGAAGCTCGTGATCACCCACAGGGTGCTCGCCGCGTCCTCGACGGTGACGTCGTCGCGCAGCAGGCCCTGCTCCTCGAGGCGGCGTGCGAGGCGCAGCATCCCGTTGGACCGCTCGCTCTCGATGCGCGCGATCGCGCCCCCCACCGCCTCCTGGTCGAGCTGGGCCATCGAGTACAGCGCGCGGGCGACGTCGCGCTCGGCCGCGAACATCCGGGCGCCCGCCGCGATCCCACCGCGCATGTGCTCGCGCGCGTCGGGGTGGCCGACGGCCTGGATGAGGTCCGCGTAGCCCGACCGCTCCATGACGTCGCGGCCGACGGCGTCGAAGAGCCCGGCGCGCGAGCCGAACACGAGGTAGACGGTCGACCGCGCGACGCCCGCCATGCGCGCGACCCGGTCGACGCTCACCGTCTGCGAGGGCGCGTCGCGGAGCCGCTCGTACACCGCGTCGAGGATGCGCCGCCGCGTGTCGTCGGCGGACTGGGCCCGCAGTCGCTGCTCGTACTTCCGGGTGGCCATGAGCTGCCGCAGCCTATTTGACTTGACAGATCGTCGCGTAGAAGACACAGTGTCCGACAGAAGACATACTGTCCGATGAACCGAGGATCACCCCCATGCCCCTCACCGAAGACCGCGACGTGCCCGTCCTCATCGCCGGCGCCGGCCCCGCCGGTCTCGCCACGGCCGTCGCCCTCGCCAACCTCGGCGTCGCGTCCCTCATCGTGGAGCGGCGCCCCGCCCTCTCCGGCCTCCCTCGAGCCACGGTCCTCACGACCCGCTCGATGGAGCTCGTCCGCAGCTGGGGCCTCGAGCGCGACGTGCGCGCCGGCGGCGTCGACGTCGCGTTCGAGGGCTGGGTGTGCGAGACGCTCGCCCGGGCCGCCGACGGCGCGCCGCGCGATCTCGCGCTGCCGAGCCGCGACGTCAGCGCCGTCATGAGCCCCACGACCGCGGCCTGCGTGCCCCAGGACCACCTCGAGCCCGTCCTGCTCGAGCACCTCATCGCGCTCGGCCACACCGAGATCGAGCTCGGCACCGAGGTCGTCGACCTCGACGAGGACGACGACGGCGTCCGCGTGACCCTCCGCGACCGCGCCACGGGCGCGGAGCGCCAGGTCCACGCCCGCCACGTCGTCGCCGCCGACGGCGCGCACAGCGCCGTCCGCCGCCGGCTGGGCATCGCGATGCACGGCCCCGACCGCCTGATGGAGTGCGCGACGGTCCTGTTCCGCGCGCCGCTCTGGCATCTCGTCGGCGAGCGCCGCCACGGCTACTACGACGTCACCGTGCCGGGCGCCGAGGGCCTCCTGCTCCCGGCGGGCGCCGACCGCTGGCTGTACGGCGTCCTCTGGGAGCCCGGCCGCCGCGACCCCGTCGCCCACGCGCTCGACGCCCTGCCGGCGCGCATCGTGCGGGCGATCGGCGCGTCCGGCATCGAGCCCGAGATCCTGCGCGTCGGCGAGTTCCCCTTCGCCGCGCAGCTCGCCGAGCGCTTCCGCGACGGGAACGTGTTCCTCGTCGGCGACGCCGCGCACCGGGTGACCCCGCGCGGCGGCACGGGGATGAACATGGCGCTGCACGACGGCTACGACCTGGGCTGGAAGCTCGGCTGGGTGCTGCGCGACTGGGCCGGCCCGACGCTCCTGGACTCCTACGAGGCCGAGCGCCGCCCGGTCGCCGAGCACAACCGCGCGCGCTCCGCGCGGGCCGACGGCCCGCCGCCGGACGTCGCCCGCGAGCTGCACGCCGACCTCGGCGCGCGCATCGCGCACACGTGGGTCGCGGAGGGCATGTCGACGCTGGACCTCCTCGGCCCCGGCCTGACGCTCATCACCGGCCCGGACCCCGCGGCGTGGGAGGCGGCGGCCGCGGCGCTGTCGCAGTCGCCGCCGGTCGTCGTCCACCCGCTCGACGCCGTGAGCGCGCGGGCGGTCGGCATCGTGGGCGAGGGCGCGGTGCTCGCGCGGCCGGACGGCGTCCCCGCGGCCGCGTGGTCGCGCTCGGCCGATGCTGCCGCCGACCTCCGCGCGGCGGTCGACGCGTTCACCGGGCGGACGGCCGTCGCCGTCTGAGCCCCGGTTCAGTCGCCGGTCGGCTGCACGCCGGACGGCTCGACCATGAGGATCACGGTCCGCTCCGGCGCCCGGGTGCGGTGCACGACGCCGCGCGGCACCGTGTAGCCCTGGTGCGGGTCGAGCGTCACGGTGTCGGAGCCCTCGATGTCGATGAGCAGCCGGCCCTCGAGGACGAGGAAGAACTCGTCCTCGACGTCGTGCTTGTGCCAGTGGAAGTCGCCGTGGATGACGCCGAGGCGGATGACGGCGTCGTTCACCGAGGTCAGCGTCTGGTTGAACCAGGGCTCGTGCGCGGCGGCCTCCGCACCCACGTCGATGAAGGTGCTCTGGCCGAACTTCTCCTCGAGGTGGATGTCGTAGTCGCTCATCGGGTCGTCAGCGCGTCGATGGCGACGGTGATCGCGAGGATGAGCGGGACGTCCTCGCCCGCCGCGACGTCCACGCCGTAGGAGTCGCGCACGCGGAACCACTTCTTGGAGATCGTGGCCACCGTCTCGCCGTCGCGCTCGATCTCGTACTCGTGGTCGACCACGTTGCCGTGCGCCTTCATGTCCTCGCCGTGCTCGACGTCGATGGCGAACCGGTCCCGGATCCCGACGAGCGCCTTGTGGACCGTGACGGCCTTGTCGCCCCCGCGCTCGACCGTGATCTTGTCGCGGACCGTCAGCTTCTTCTCCTGGATCTTGGCCACCTCGTCGCCCGACGTGTCCTCGAGGACGAACGTCTGCCGGACGCGCAGCGCCTTGCCGTTGACCTTGTACGCGCGCTCGCCCTGGTCGTTCTCGATCCAGAAGTCGTCGCCGATCGCGAGCAGCTTCTCGCGCATGAGGAAGCGATCGCTTCCCGGGTCGTCCTTGTGACGTCGCAAGAGGGCCATGACGCGACCCTAGTTCAGCCGGCCGCGGTCACGGAGCGCAACGCGTCGAGCGACTCGCGGACCACGTCGGCCAGCTCCCGCTCCGCGTCGTCGGCGACCCAGCGCTCGAACGCCGTCCGGAACACCGCGATCGCCGTCTCCGCGGTCACGCTCGCAGCCGGCTCCTCGACGCCGCGGTCGCGTAGGGCGCCGGCGAGGACGGCGGCGACGGACGCGAGCTTGACGAGCTCGCGCTCCTGCAGCTCCGCGTTGGCCACGATGATCCTCTGGCGCCGCCGGGCGCGATCGTGGCGGTCGCGGAACCAGCCGGAGACGGACTCGAGCGTCACCGCGATCGCCTCCAGGGGCGTCGCGGAGGCGGGCGCCGTGGCCAGGCCGTTCACGAACAGGGCCTGGAACTCCTCCCCGCCGGCGAACAGCACCTCGCGCTTGTCGCCGAAGTAGCGGAAGAACGTCCGCTTCGTGAGCCCCGCCCGCGTGGCGATGTCCTCGACGGTCGTCCCTTCGAACCCCTGCTCGGCGAAGAGCTCGAGGGCCGCCTGCTCGAGGCGGCCGCGTGCGTTCGGCTCCCATCGGGTCACGACACGGGATGATAGTCATGACACTTGGTGTCATGCTCGTGCTACGGTGATGTCACCTCATGTCATCACCGTCTGGAGAGCTACTCATGCGCGTGTTCGTCACCGGCGCCAGCGGCTGGATCGGCTCCGCCGTCGTCCCCGAGCTCATCGATGCCGGCCACGAGGTCGTCGGCCTCGCCCGCTCCGACGCCTCGGCCGAGGCGATCGCCGCCGCCGGCGCCCAGGTGCACCGCGGCAGCCTCGACGACCTCGAGGGCCTGCGCGCCGCCGCCGCGGCGTCCGACGGGGTCATCCACCTCGCCTTCAAGCACGACGTCGCCTTCTCGGGCGACTTCGAGGCCGCGTCCGACGCGGATCGCCGCGCCATCGAGACGTTCGGCGCGGCGCTCGAGGGCAGCGACCGGCCGCTCGTCATCGCCTCCGGGCTGGCGGGGCTGAAGCCCGGCGCGGTCGCGACCGAGGAGGACGTGCCCGACCCTGGCTCCCCGGCCGGGCACCGGGCACTGTCCGAGCGCACCGCGCTCGCGCTCGCAGGGTCGGGCGTGCGCTCGTCCAGCGTGCGGCTCGCGCCGACCGTCCACGGCGAGGGCGACCACGGGTTCGTCGCGATGATCGTCGACACCGCACGCGAGACGCGGGTCTCGGGCCACGTCGGCGACGGCGCGAACCGCTGGCCCGCGGTGCACCGGCGCGACGCCGCCCGCCTCTTCCGGCTGGCGCTGGAGGGCGCCCCGGCGGGATCGGTGCTGCACGCGGCCGCCGAGCAGGGCGTGCCGACCCGGGCGATCGCCGAGGCCATCGGCCGCGCGCTCGACATCCCGGTCGCGTCGGTCGGTGCCGAGCACTTCGGTTGGCTGGGCGGCTTCTTCGCCATGGACGTCCAGGCGTCGAGCGCACGCACCCGCGAGCTGCTGGGCTGGGAGCCGACGGAGCCCGGGCTCCTCGACGATCTGGAGCAGGGCCGCTACACCCGCGAGCCGGTCGCCTAGCGGTTCAGGGGGTCGGGTACGGGGTCGTGCCCGATGTCGTGAGGGTGCGGCGAGTTCAGGCTCGCTGCATGCCTCGCTTCCTCATCCACCATCAGCACGGGCCGCAGGAATGCGGCGTCGCGTACGCCTCGTTCAAGGGGTCCGGCAGCAGCGTCCGGCACCTGCCCGCCATCGCGTCCTGCGCGTTCGGCGGCCACGCGATCTGGTGGACGGTCGACGCACGCGATGCACAGGCGGCGTTGAGCGACCTGCCGTTCTTCGTCGCTCAGCGCTCCTCGGCGACGCAGGTCGCCGAGGTCGTCGTCCCCTAGCTCCACGACCCCGAAGGAGAGCACCATGCACACCGACGCCCGTCTCTATTCACGCCGCTGGCAAGCGCTGGTCGTCCTGGCGCTGAGCCTGTTCGTCGTCACGGTCGGCAACACGATCCTCAACGTCGCGCTGCCGACGATCCGCGCGGAGCTCGACGCAGGCTCCAGCCAACTGCAGTGGATCGTCGACGCGTACCTCCTCGTCTTCGCCGGCCTGCTGATGACCGCCGGCAGCCTGGGCGACCGCTTCGGCCGCAGGCGCGCGCTGATGACCGGTCTCGTCATCTTCGCGGTCGGTTCAGCGCTGGCCGCGCTGGCGAGCTCGGCGACCGAGCTGATCGCGTCGCGCGGGCTCATGGGCCTCGGCGCCGCGGCGATCATGCCCACGACGCTCTCGATCCTCACGAACATCTTCCCGGCCCACGAGCGGCCGAAGGCCATCGCGATCTGGGCCGGCGTGTCCGGTCTCGGCATCGCCGCCGGCCCGATCACGGGCGGCTGGCTGCTCGAGCACTTCGACTGGAACAGCGTCTTCCTCGTCAACATCCCCATCGTCGCGCTGGCGCTGCTCGGGGCAGTGATGCTCGTGCCCGAGTCACGCGATCCCGGGAAGCCGCGGCTGGACCTCGTCGGCGCCGGACTGTCGACCGCCGGGCTGTCGGCGCTCGTCTGGGGCCTCATCGAGGCGCCTGGCCGCGGCTGGACCTCGTCGGGCATCCTCGCCGCGTTCGCTGTGGGCGTGGCGATCATGGCCGCGTTCGTCGCCTGGGAGCACCGCAGCGCGCACCCGATGCTCGACGTGCGCGTCTTCCGCAACGCGCGCTTCAGCGCCGCGAGCGTCTCGATCGCGTTCATGTTCTTCGCGCTGATGGGCGTCGTGTACTTCCTGACGACCTACGTGCAGACCGTCCTGGGCTACGGCACGCTGGACACCGGCGTGCGGATGCTGCCGATCGCCGGCGGCATGATCGTCGCGTCGCGGCTGTCGGTGGTCGTCGCCGCGCGGGTCGGCACGAAGCTCGCCGTCGCGGGTGGGCTCGGCATCGTCGCCGTCGCCCTCGCGCAGTTCGCCACGTTCGGCGTCGACACCACGTACGGCCCGATCGCCGCCGCGCTGACGACGATGGGCCTGGGCATCGGCCTGGCGATGTCGCCGGCCACCGAGGCGATCATGGGCGCGCTGCCGCGGGCCAAGGCGGGCATCGGCTCGGCGATGAACGACGTCGTCCGAGAGGTCGGCGGCACGCTCGGGATCGCCGTGCTCGGCAGCGTCCTGACGAGCAGCTACGGCAGCGCCATGGGCGACGACGTCGCAGGCCTCCCCGGGTCCGCGGCAGCCGGTGCGACGGACTCCGTCGGAGCCGCGCACGAGATCGCGGCGCACGTCGGCGGCGCCACCGGGGAGCGCCTGCTCGCCGCCTCCAACGAGGCGTTCGTGCACGGCATGCAGACCACCGCGACGCTCGCCGCGGTCGCGGCGGTCGTCGGCGCCGTCATCGCGCTCGCGCTCCTGCCGGCGCGGACGAAGACCCACGACGCGCCCGCCGGCGCGGACGCCCTCCAGCCGGCAGCGGCCTGACGCTCGCGCTCAGAGCTCGCGACGGGCGCGTTCGATCGCCCGCGCGAGCTCGACGCGTGAGGTCACGCCGACCTTGCGGAAGACGTTGCGCAGGTGCGTCTCGACCGTCTTCGGGCTGAGGAACAGCTCGCCGGCGATCTCCGCGTTGGTCTTGCGCGCGGCGACGAGCTCGGCGATCTGCAGCTCGCGCCCCGTCAGCGCGGCCAGGCCCTCCCCGCCGGCCGTGCCGGGGCGCGTGCGGCGGTACACCCGGCGCCCCATGCGGCGCAGCTCCTGCTCGGCGGCATCGCGATGCGGGAGCGCGCCGCACGCCGCGAACGTGTCGGCCGCGCGCTCGAGCTCGGCCACCGCGCGCTCCTCGTCGCCGACCGCGGCGAAGGCGCGGCCGGCGAGGAGACGCGAGAGCGCCGCCTCGATGACGACCCCGACGCTGTCGGCGGCCTCCGCGGCGACGAGCGCCCGCTCCGCCGCGCCCTGCGCATCCCCGGCGCGCAGCGCGACCACGGCGGCCGCGCGCGCCGCCCAGACGACCGCCGTCGGCAGCCCGAGCGCAGCTGCATGCGCCTCGGCCTCGGCGACGGTCCGCGCGGCGTCCTCGTCGCGCCCGAGGTCGGCGTAGGCCATCGCCAGCGCCTCGAAGCCGAGGCCGCGCCACGCGCCCGGGATCCAGCTCAGCGAGGCACGGCCGTCGCCCGTCGTCAGGACCTCGACCGCCCGCGCGCTGTGCCCGGCCATCGCCGACGCCCGCGCGGCTGTCATCGCCGCCCACGCCGACAGGACGCTCTCGTCGAGCCGCTGCGTCAGGCCCAGCGCCTCCTCGGCCATCTCCCGCGCCGCCTCGACGTCGCCCTCCGTCAGGGCGAGGAGCGCGCGGTTGCGCAGCATCCACGCCATGCTCTGCGTGATCCCCGCGAGCCGCGCCGCCTCGACGCCGGCGTCGAGGATGGCGGTCGCCTCCGCGAGACGACCGCGCATGAAGTGCGCGGCGCCCAGCGCCGGCAGCAGCGTGGGGTGCAGGTAGCCGGCGGCGCGGCCCAGCCGCAGCGCCCGCTCGGCGTGCGCCACCGCCTCGTCGTAGCGGTCGAGGAACGTCGCCGCCGACGTGAGGTACACGGCCGCGTCCGAGCGCGCGCCGAGCTCCTCGTCGGGAAGCGCCGCGACGAGCGCCGCGGCCCCGGCGTAGCTCTCCGCGGCGTCGGCCATGCGCTCGGCGACCGCGTGGCCCAGGGCGAGGATCGCCCAGGCGCCGGCGGTCAGCGGACCGTCGCCGATCTCACGGGCGGCCGCCAGCGCGCGTTCCGCCCACTCGCAGACCGCCTCCGGCTCCGCGCGCAGCAGCGCGTCGAGCGCCAGCTCGATCATGAGCGCGACCGCGTCGGGCGCCGACGCGTCCTGGAGGCGGTCGAGGCTCGCGCGCAGCCGGGCATGGGCCTCGTCGTGGCGCCCGAGCAGGCGCTCCACGCTCGCGCACGTGGTCGTCAGCTGCACCGTCAGCCCGATCGCGTCCTCCGGCACGAGCGCGAGGCAGGCGAGCAGGTCGGCGTGGCTCTCGGCGAGCCGGCCCTCGGCGGCGAGCGCCCTCGCGCGAGCGAGGAGCAGCTCGACGCGCAGCTCCGCGGGCGCGCTCTCGGACATCAGGCGCAGGGCTGCGCTGAACCACCGCGCTGCGCTCGCCGGGGCCCTGAGCAGCGCGCTGGTGCCGGCCGCCGCGAGGACCGCCACCGCGTCGAGATCGCCGTGGCGCGCGGACTGCTCGACGTGATGCGCCCGCCCGAGCGCCGGCGCGCTGCGGGCGGCCAGGACCACCGCGCAGCGCTCGTGCGCGCCGAGCCGCCACCCGCCGGGCGCGCTCTCGTACACCGCGCGTCGCACGAGGGGATGACGGAAGCGGAAGCGGCGCGGGACGTCCGTCGCACGGATCAGCCCGAGACCGAGCAGCTCGTCGAAGGCGTCCATCGCGATCGCGTCGCTGACGTCGGCGGCGGCCGCGGCGAGGTCGGGCTCGAACGGGTCCCCGGAGACGGCCGCGCCGCGCAGCACGGCGCGCGTGTCGTCGGAGAGGAGCCCGAGCTCCTCGGCGAGCGAGGCGATCACCGCGGGCGGCACGCCCACCTCCTCCAGCCCCGCGCCGGCCAGCCCCGTGCCGTCGCCGGCGGCGCCGTTCGCACGCGCGAGCTGCTGGAGGTAGAAGGGGTTGCCGCCCGAGTCCGCGTACAGCGCCTCGGCCCGTTCGCGGCCGACCTGCTCGCCGAGCAGCTCGGCGGCGGCTCCGGCGCCAGGCCGGTCAGCTCGAGGCGGGTCACGACGCCCTGGCGTTCGGCGCGGTGCAGGGCGGCGGCCAGGCGCTCGGGGAGCTGTCGCGGCCGGCCCGCCACCACGAGCAGGACGGCCGCGTCGGGCGGGCTGCGCAGCAGCGCCGCGAGCAGGTCGACCGACGCGGGATCGGCCCAGTGCACGTCGTCGAGCGTCAGCACGAGCGGGCGGCGCACCGCCAATCGCTCGAGCAGCTCGCGCACCGCCCGGTGCGCGCGGTAGCGCTCGTCCTGGAGCACCGGCCCGCCGTCCGCGGCGTGATCGGCCAGCGACGGGAGCACCTGCGCCAGCTCGACCCGGACGTCCTCACGCAACGACCCGACGAGCTGCGGATCCAGGCCGGCGACGTACTCGTCCAGCGCATCGACGAACACCCAGAACGGGAGGTCGCGCTCGAGCTCGGACGCGCTGCCGGCGAGCACGGTGCACCCATCGGCATCCGCCCGCGCCGCCAGCTCGGCCAGCAGGCGCGTCTTGCCGATCCCCGGCTCGCCCTCGACGACCAGGCAGCCCGTGCTCCCCTCGCGGACGACGCCGAGCGCATCGTCGACGGCCGCCATCTCGGCGGTACGCCCAACGAGGTGATCGCCGATGGTTGTCATCGCGCTGACACTGCCGCGCGACGAGCATAAACCGGCGGGGTTCTCAGCGAGGGTTGTCGGCGCGCCAGGCGACGTAGTCGGCGACCGCCGAGGCGACGTCGAAGACCGGCGCGAAGCCGGTGTCGCGCGTGAGTCGGGTGATGTCGAGGTAGGGGTCGTCGCCGGGGCCGTGCCGGCGTCCGGGCAGGAGCTCGAGCCGCAGGCCCGGGACGATCGCCTCCAGGGCGTCCGCGAACTCGCGGTTGGTGAACGGCCGGCCGCTGGACACGTTGTAGGTGTCGTGCTGCAACGCCGGCGCGGTCGTCAGGAGGGCGATCGCGCGCCCGGCGTCGGGTGCGTAGCACGAGTCCCCGCCGTCGTCGGCGTACAGCGGCTGCGGCTCCTCGCCGCGGAGCACGGCGCTGATGTACGGAGGGATGTGGAAGAACGGCGACTCGGGGTCGACCAGCGGCCCCCAGACCGTCCCGATCCGGAGCACGACCGGCTGGATGCCGGTGCCCTGGAGGCTGTGCGTGGTGAGTGGCTCGACGGACTTCTTGAAGGCGACGATCAGGTGCGGCAGCGCGGTGGTGGGCAGCGCGAGGTTCTCGTGCCAGGGGACCTCCGTCCGGCCGACGTACACGCCGAGGCTGCTCGCGACGGCGAACCTGTGGACCTCCCACGTCCGGGCGGCGTCGAGCGCGTTGAGCAGACCGATCGTGTCCGTGCGGAAGTAGCGGACCGGATCCGCCTCCGGGATGCTGCCGGCGAGGTGGACGATGTCGCTGACGTCGTGGCGATCGCCCAGGGCGAGGAACGCGTCCCGGTCGGTGACATCGAGGGATTCCACGGTGACGCGGCCCTCGAGGAACGACGGGACGCCGGTCCTGCGGTTCGCGGTCACGACGACGTCGTGTCCGAGATCGGCGAGCGCGCGGGCGGTGTGGGCGCCGATCATGCCCAGCCCACCGGTGACGAGGATCGTCGTCACCCCTGCCCACCGAGGTAGGCGTGCACCGCGGATACGACGACCGATCCCTCTCCGACGGCGGAGGCGACCCGTTTGACCGAGCCGGCGCGGACGTCGCCGACGGCGAACAGGCCGGCGACGGACGTCGCGAAGGTTCCCTGGGTCGTCACGAATCCCTTGGGGTCGAGCTCGACGCCCGCATCGCGAAGCCATGCGGTACGCGGCACGGCGCCGATCATCAGGAACAGTCCCCCGGCCTCGAGTCGGACGTCCTGTTGCCGGTGCTCGTCTCGCCACGTGAGCTCGGACAGACGCTTCTCGCCGCCGGCCGACGTCAGGTGTGACCGGGGGTGGACGGTGATCCGGTCGTGGTGGGTGAGCCGTTGCGCGAGATAGCTGGACATCGTCTCGGAGAGGTCGTCGCGCCGGATGAGGACGTGCACGTGGTCGACCTGCTGCGCGAGGAACAGCGCAGCCTGCCCGGCCGAGTTGGCGCCTCCCACCACGACCACGTCCTGACCGATGCAGGCTCGCGCTTCGAGCTCGGTCGCGGCGTAGTACACGCCGCGACTCTCGAACTCGGCGATACCCGGGATCTCGAGCCGGCGGTACTGCACGCCGCTGGCGACGACCACGGCCCGGGCGGCGACGTCGTTGCGGTCATCGAGTCGGACCTCGAACCCGTCAGCGGTGCGCGAGAGTCCGGTGACCGACCGAGGCGAGACGAACCGTGCCCCGAACTTGACCGCCTGCAGCATCGCCGACCGGGCCAGCTCGCCGCCGGCGATCCCGCGTGGGAAGCCGAGGTAGTTCTCGATCCGCGACGACGTGCCGGCCTGCCCTCCCAGAGCGACCCCCTCGGCGATGACGACATCGAGTCCTTCGGAGGCCCCGTAGACGGCGGCGGCCAGGCCTGCTGGTCCGGCGCCGACGATCAGGAGATCGCAACGCTCCTGGTCGGGCAGCCCGGAGAGGTCGAGACCGACGGCCGCAGCCAGATCGCGCGTCGTCGGTTGCGTCAGGGTGCGTCCTCGTCCGGTGACCACGGCCGTTCCCTGCTCCGGGAGCGCGCACGTCGCGGCGACCTCGCTCCACGCGGACGGGTCCGAGCGCAGCACGATCCGATAGGGCACGTGATTGCGCTCGGCGAACTCCTGCAACCGGTGCATGTCACGATCGTCGTCGCCGACGAGGACCAGGCCACCCTCCCCCAGACGGGTCAGCAGACGCCGCCGGGCGTCGAAGGCGGAGAGCAACACGTCGCTCAGCTCCGTGGAGGTCGCCATGAGCCGACTCAGGTCCGTGACGCGCACGCGCAGGACCGTCGTGTCCGCCATCGCAACGCCGGCGAGGAAGGCCGGCTGTCCCATGAGCATGCCGAGCTCGCCGACGAAGTCGCCGGCCTCGACCACGAACCTGACCCGGCCACCTCTCCGGTCGACGAGACAGACTCCGCCGGCGAGGACGAGGTACAGGTCGTAGAGGTCGCCCGCATCCCACAACGTCTCGCCGGCCTCGGGCTGGAGGACATCGCCGACCGAGTCCAGCAGCCGCCGGCCCTCCTCATCGAACTCCGCCCACGCCTGGATCTCGACCTGATCCGCTCGTCGAGACGAGTAGCGGGTCCGCTCGTCTGGCTTCGGGGTTGCGCCGGGCATGGGCTTCACGAGAAAACCCCGCCGTGGCGGGGCATCTCACGCAGCGCGCCCGAGAGGACTCGAACCTCTGACCTTCGGTTCCGTAGACCGACGCTCTATCCAACTGAGCTACGGGCGCTGGGGCACTGCGAGAGCGGAGTCTAGCCCCCGCGTCATTCGCGGCGGCGCCACAGCAGGGAGCAGACCACCGCGACGGCGATCGTGAACAGGGCGACGGAGGCCAGGTCGCCCGCGAGGCGGCCCGGGACCTCGCCCGCGTGCGTGGTGTCCAGGGCCCGGGCCGTCGGGACCACGGGCGGCAGGTCGAGGGGCAGGGTGAGCAGCGCGCACGCCGACAGACCGAGCACCGCGATGGCGCGGTTGCGGACGATCGGCTGCGAGAACAGCGCGGCGAGCGCAGTGCCGGCGACCGCGGAGCCGAGGTTCGCGAGCAGGACGAGCGCGATCTCCCCGAGATGCGGCGTGCGCTCGAAGCGGCCGGTGACGAGCGGGAGCGCGAGGACGAGCACCGACGTCAGCGCGGCGAGGGCGCCCGCCGCCAGGAGCCTGGCCAGCGCGAACCGACCGCCTCCGACGGTGGCGGTGAGCACCTGGCGGTCCGCCGCGCCCTGCGAGTTGAAGAGCCCGAGCGCCAGCCAGCACTGCGCCGCGAAGAGGAACGCCGCGACGGTCCCCGCGGTCGACAGCACCGGATTCGGCGGCTGCGCGTAGAGCACGACGACGCCGGCGAGCAGGACGACGGTCGGCGCGACGAACCCGCGCGTGCGGAGGTGCTCGGACAGCAGGTAGCGCGCGGCGGCGATCACGGTCGGCGTGCCCGGATCCGGGCGGGTGTGTCCCCGCGGCCCTCGGCGTAGGAGATGACGTGCCAGCCGCGCGCGAGCAGGGACGCGAGCTCGGCGTCGCCGTCCTGCGCCGCGACCGCCAGGTCGACGACGTCGTCCTCGATCGTCTCGCCGGTGGCCACGCGCCCGTCCTCGATGCGCCACACGCGGTCGGCGACCGACGGGGCGGCGATGGGCGGCCGGTGGTCGCTGAACACGACCGTCCGCCCGGCGGCGGCCTGCTCGGCGATGAGCCCGCGCACCGCGTCCTGGGCCTCGCCGTCGAGCCCGGCGTAGGGCTCGTCGAGGACCGCGAGGCGCGGCTCGCCGAGGAGCGCCTGGACGAGCACGACCTTCTGGAGCGAGCCCTTCGACAGCGCCTCGAGCCGCTCGGCCGTCAGGGCGCCGAGTCCCAGGCGCTCGACCAGCGCGCCCGCGCGGCGCTCGCCCTCGGCACGGTCCAGGCCGCGGAGGCGCGCGTGCCGGCGCAGGTACGCGGCGACGGAGAACGGCGGCGGCGGCGCGAGACGCTCGGGCCCGTAGCCGACGGTCACGCCGGCGGCGGCGACGCGCTCGCCGCGCGAGGGCATCGTCGCCCCGGCGAGCAGGCGCAGGAGGGTCGACTTGCCCGACCCGTTGGAGCCGCGCACCTCGACGATCCGCCCCGGCTCGAGCGCGACGTCGACGTCGCGCAGCACCCAGGGGCCGCCCCAGCGGTACCGCTTGCCGGCGCCACGCAGACCCACCACGGCGTCATCGACCATGGGACGAGGATGCCAGCGGTGGAAAGCGGAGAGGGCGGGATTCGAACCCGCGAACGAGCTTGCCGCCCGTTACTCGCTTAGCAGGCGAGTGCCTTCAGCCTCTCGGCCACCTCTCCGGGAACGGCCCGGTCAGTGTAGAGCCGCCGCCTGTAGGGTCGCGCACCCGTCACATGCTTCCCTGGTCGGCGCACATCTCGTTGCTCTACGCAGAGCATCCGTACCCCGAACGTCCCGGGCTCGCACGCGCGGCCGGTTTCGACTGGGTGGAGTCGCACTGGCCCGCGACGGCCGGGGACCGCGACGCGCTCGCGTCGGCGGCGACCGACCACGGCCTGCGGGTGGCGCTCGTGAACACCGACGGCGGGGACATGGCGGCCGGAGAGCGCGGGCAGCTCTGCGATCCCGCGCGCGAGGAGCTCGCGCGGGCCAGGTTCCTCGAGGGCGTCGACCTGGCCGAGCGTGTCGGCGCGCGCAGCCTGCACGCCCTCGTCGGCGCGGTCCCGGCCGGCGTGGCGGATCGCGTCGCGTGGGAGCAGGCGGAGGGGATGCTGCGCGAGCTCGTGCCCGAGGCGACCGGCCGCGGCGTCGCGGTCGTGATCGAGGCGCTGAACCCGCACGACGCGCCGGGCTACCTCACGCCGTCGCCCGAGGCGGCGCTGCGCCTCTCGCAGGCGGTGGGTGCCGGCGTGCTGCTCGACGCGTACCACATGCTGCGCCTGGGTCGAGACCCCGCCGCCGAGGCGCGGGCGCTCGCCGGCGCGATCGGGCACGTGCACGTCGCGGACGCGCCGGGGCGCCGCGCGCCGGGCACGGGCGAGCTCGACCTGTGGGGGTTCCTCGAGGCGGTCGAGGCGGCCGGCTACGACGGTCCCGTCGGACTGGAGTACGACGCCGAGGGCGACACGCCCGGCTCGCTGCGCTTCCTCGGCTGACGGCTTCTGCTACCGATGTCGGGCATGCTCGCGACCGCGTTGCCCGCCACCACGATCGCCACGCTGCGCTGCCAGCGGACGCTCGAACCGCTGCAGCCGCGTGACGACGGCCTCTGGTCTCCCGCCGCCGACCTGTTGTATCCCGTCCGCGACGACCTGGTCTACATGGGCTACGACGCGCCCGAGACCGACTGGATCGAGCAGACGATGGAGGAGGAGCGCGTCTGGCAGGGCACGCCCGAGAACATCGACCAGGACATCGAGTTCCTGCGGATCAGCGCGCCGGGGCTCGTCGACGTCATCAACCTCATCGGCCAGCTCGGCGCCGCGACGCCCGGCGACCGGCTCATCGACGTCGGCAGCGGATCGGGCTGGGGCAGCTGGCTGTTCGCCGAGGCGGGCTACGACCCGTGGATGGTCGACTTCGAGCCCAACTCCCTCTGGCTCGGCGGCCTCTACGAGCATCCCCGCATGGGCCCGGGCAAGCGGATCGTCGGCGACGCGACGCTCCTGCCGTTCGCCGACGCGACGTTCGGCGTGGCGCTGGTGAAGGAGTTCGCGCACCACGTCGCCGACAAGGACCGGCTGTTCGCCGAGGTCAACCGGGTGCTGCGGCCGGGCGGTCTCGTCGTCCTCATCGAGCCGACGCACAGCCTGTGGATGTCCGTGCAGCGCATGCGCGGCGAGGACCCCGACGAGGGCCACAGCCAGCACGAGCTCACCTGGCGTGAGACGTACGTGCGGGCGCTCGCACGGAACGGCATGCGCACGTTCTGGCAGGGGCAGCTGTTCCACGGCGGTCCCGGGCGGATGCCGCTCACGCGGACGCTCAAGCGCCGTTCCCGGGAGGATCTGCGCGCCGGCCGGCACCGGCGCAGCGCCTTGGCCTGGGCGCACGAGCACGTCATCGGCGGAGGGAGCAGCATGGTCGCGCTGGCGCGCAAGGACCGCCACCTCCACCGTCGCCCGATCCCGGAGATCCGGATCGTCGACCCCGCGCTCCTGCGGTCGGGGCAGGCCGACCGGGAGGCGTTCGCGCCGTTGCGCGAGATCCTCATCGAGGCGGCGACGGGCCTCCGCCGCTCGCCGTAGGTGGGATGCTGGTCCCATGGACGGGCACGACCACGATCACGACCACTCCGAGCTGTCCGAGACGCAGATCCGCGTGCGCGCGCTGGAGAGCGTCCTCGTCGAGAAGGGCTACGTCGATCCCGCGGCGCTCGACGAGCTGGTCGAGACGTACGAGACGAAGGTCGGCCCCCACAACGGCGCCCGGGTCGTCGCGAAGTCGTGGGTCGATCCGGACTACCGCCGGTGGCTCTTCGAGGACAGCGGGGCGGCGATCGGGTCGCTCGGCTACACCGGGCGCCAGGGCGAGAACCTGCTGGCGCTGGAGAACACGCCGCAGATCCACAACATGGTCGTCTGCACCCTGTGCTCCTGCTACCCGTGGCCGGTGCTCGGGCTCCCTCCCGTCTGGTACAAGGCCGCGCCGTACCGCTCGCGCGCCGTGTCCGATCCACGCGGCGTCCTGCGCGACTTCGGCGTCGAGCTGCCGGCGGACACCGAGATCCGCGTGTGGGACTCGACCGCCGAGCTGCGCTACCTCGTCATCCCGATGCGCCCGGAGGGCACGGACGGCTGGGGCGAGGAGGAGCTCGCGGAGCTGGTCACGCGCGACGCCATGATCGGGACCGGGCTGGCACGCACCCCGGCGGAGGCCGCCGCGTGAACGGCGTCCACGACATGGGCGGGCAGCACGGGTTCGGCCCGGTGGAGCCCGAGGCGGACGAGCCGGTCTTCCACGCCGACTGGGAGCGGACGGCGTTCGCCCTGACGCTCGCGATGGGCGCGACGGGGACGTGGAACCTCGACGCGGCGCGCTTCGCCCGCGAACGCACGCCACCCGCGCGGTACCTGGCGAGCACCTACTACGAGATCTGGTTCGCGGCGCTCGAGCTCCAGCTCGCCGAGCACGGGCTCGTCGGCGCCGACGAGGTCGAGGCCGGCCGCTCGCTGCGCGATCCCGCGCCGATCGAGCGCACCCTGCTCGCCGACGACGTGCTCCCGACGCTCGGCCGCGGCGGGCCCACCGCGCGCGACGCCGCGCGCCCGGCGCGCTTCGCCGTCGGCGACCGGGTGCGCGCGCGCAACCTCAACCCGCCGACGCACATCCGCCTGCCGCGCTACGTACGCGGGCACGTCGGCACCGTCGAGCTCGTCCACGCGCCGCACGTCTTCCCGGACACCCACGCCCACGGGCTCGGCGAGCAGCCGGAGTGGCTGTACACGGTGCGCTTCGACGCGCGCGAGCTGTGGGGGCCGGACGCCGACCCGACGGTGCGCGTCTCGACCGACGCGTTCGAGCCCTACCTCGAGCCCGTCGCGTGACGCCGCTCGCGCCAGGTCAGCCGCAGGATGCCGACGGCCCCGTCTTCGCCGAGCCGTGGGAGGCGCAGGCGTTCTCGATCGTCGTGGCGCTGCACGAGCGGGGCGTGATCGAGTGGCCCGAGTGGACCGCGAGGCTCGCCGCCGAGATCGAGCGCGCCCAGGCCGCGGGCGATCCCGACACGGGCGAGACGTACTACCGGCACTGGCTCGCGGCGCTCGAACGGCTGGTGAGCGAGAAGGGCCTGGCCGACGCCGAGACGCTCACCCGGTACGCCGGCGCCTGGGAGCGCGCGGCCGACCGCACCCCGCACGGCACGCCCATCGAACTGCGCCCCGCCGACTTCGCCGCCTAGCATTCCGAGCCCCGGAGGGGTGGCAGAGCGGTTGAATGCGGCGGTCTTGAAAACCGTTGACCCGTCTACGCGGGTCCGAGGGTTCGAATCCCTCCCCCTCCGCTGTCGGACGCCCGCGGCGCCGAGTCGCGCTAAGGTCGCGCGCCTCGCCGGACTCGGTCGACCGATGGTGTTGCTGAGCTCGATGATGCGCACGGCTGACCTTCACCGGCCGGACGGACACGGTCTGACAGCCGCATCGTGGGGCGGCAGGGCGCCCAGTGGGCGGAGCGGACCGTCCACGCGCGTACCCGACGAGCACATCGCGCACGTACGGTGCGCCACTGCCGCCCTCGGCCGATCGCGCGGCGAGCATGCAGGCTCTGACCGACCTCCACGAGCGCGGCCTTCTCACGGATGCCGAGTTCGAGGGCCTCCGCGCCGAGCTGCACCGCTGAGCGCCACCAGAGTCCTGCCACGCGTGCCCTACGGTGCCTCCATGGATCCGGCCGCCTACCTGCGGCACGTCGGTCTCCCGGCGCAGGGGTGGACGCCCACCGTCGCCGCGCTCGGGCGCCTGCACCGCGCGCACGTCGACGCGATCCCCTTCACCAGCGTCACCACCGCGCTCGGCCGCGTCCCGGCGCTCGACCTGCCGACGCTCGAGCGGCGCATGGTCGCCGAGCGCCGCGGCGGCTACTGCCTGGAGCACGTGACGCTGTTCGCCGCCGTGCTCGACGCGCTCGGCTTCGCCCCCCAGGTGCGGCTGTGCCGCGTCGGGGACCCGGCCGAGGTCGACCCCGACCGCCCGCCGACGCACCTCACCGTGCTCGCCCGGCCGAGCGACGACCCCCGCCGCTGGATGGCGGACGTCGGCTTCGGCGTCGGGGTGCTCGGGCCCGTCCCGGTCCCGGCGTCGCAGGGCGAGGGTGAGCCGGTCCGCCACGGGAGCTGGGAGCACCGCGCGGACGCGCTCGATGACGGCCACATCCTGCTGCTCGAGCGCGACGACGACGCCTGGCGCCCGCTGCACACCACGTTCGACCGCGACGTCGACGACGACGCGGTCGGGGAGGCCAACCGCTGGGTCGCGCTGCAGCCGGGATCGCCGTTCGCCGGACGCCTCGTCGCCATGCGCACGACGGACGACCTGCGCGAGCGCCTCGTCGGCACGCGCCTCGAGCGCGCCCCCGCCGACGGCGAGCCGACGACCGACGAGCTGACGCCGGCGGCCGCGCTCGACGCGCTCGAGCGCCACTTCGGCGTGGCGGTCGACGAGGACGACCGCGCGGCGCTCCGCCAGGTGCTCGAGGCCGGGAGCGTCCGGGCGTGAACGACGAGATCCGCGAGAGCCGCCTGCGCGTCAGCCGGCGACGCGCGCTCTCGATCGGCGGCACGGTCTCCCTGAGCGGGCTGATCGCCGCGTGCGGCGGCGGTGGCAGCGAGCGCACGACGACGACGACAACGACCGCGACGACCGCCCAGCCGCCTACCGCGAGCGGCGCCTCCGACGACGTCCTCGCGGCGCTCGACGCCGCGCCCAACTGCGTCCTCGCCAAGGAGGAGACGCAGGGCCCGTACTGGTTCGACGTCGACTCCATCCGCCGCGACATCCGCGAGGAGCGCCCCGGCACCCGGCTCGACCTGGTGCTGCGGGTGCAGGACATGAGCGCCTGCAAGGAGGGCGGCGAGGCGGCGCCCGTCGCCGACGCGGTCGTGGAGATCTGGCACTGCGACGCCGGCGGGGTCTACTCCGGGTTCGAGTCCGGCTCCGGCGGCGGCCCGCCGGTGGCGGCGGCGGCGGGCCTCCCCCGGACGGCGGCCAGCCCGGCGGCCACGCCGGCGGCGACACCTCCGACGGGTCCTACAGCGAGGGCGTCCAGGAGGCGTCGCCGACCGACGACGCCACGTTCCTGCGCGGCGCGCAGGTCACCGACGCGGACGGCGTCGTGCGCTTCACGACGATCTACCCCGGCTGGTACCGCGGCCGGACGGTGCACGTGCACCTCAAGGTCCACGTCGACAAGCGCAACGTCCTCACGTCGCAGCTCTACATGGACGAGGACGTCAACGAGGAGGCGTTCGCCGCATCGCCCTACGACGAGCGAACGGGCCGCGACACGTTCAACGACGGCGACTCGATCTTCGATCCGCAGGGTCTGCTGACGATGTCCAAGCGTGGGGACGGCTACCGGGGCGTGCTGAACCTCGGCCTGAACGCATGACGGACGAGATCACGCGCCGCGTCGCCACGCAGCTCGCGCGAGCGCCGACGTCGTCCCCGACGCCCGACGAGCTGGCCCGCAGACTCGCCGCACCGGCGGACGCGGTCCGCGAGGCGCTCGACAGCCTCGTCGCCGCCGGGATCGTGGAGCGGCGCGGCCCGCGCCGCAACCGGTACCGCCTGAAGTCGAGGCGTCGGCAGGCGGCTGAGCTAGAGCAGGACCCAGAACACGACGACGGCGTACTGCAGCGCCGCCGCGATCACCACGAGCAGGTGGAAGACCTCGTGGTAGCCGAAGACGGCAGGCACCGGGTCCGGCCTGCGGGTCGCGTAGATCACGGCGCCGGTCGTGTACAGCAGCCCGCCGAGCGCGACGAGCACGGTCGGGACCACCCCGAGCGCCTCGGCGAGCGCCGGGAACGTCCACACCGCAAGCCATCCGAGCGCCACGTAGACCATGACGCCGAGCCAGTTCGGAGCGTCGATCCACAGCAGCTTCAAGGCCACCCCGCCCGCCGCGCCACACCACACCGCGATGAGCAGCGCACGGCCGACGCCGTCGTCGAACGCCAGCAGCGCGAACGGCGTGTAGGTCCCCGCGATGAGGACGAAGATCATCGAGTGGTCCAGCCGGCGCATCCAGCGCCGGACCTCGGGGCGCCAGCTCACGCGGTGGTACAGCGCGCTCGCGCCGAAGAGCCCGGTCACGCTCGCCGCGTAGACCGCCGCGGCCACCTTCTCGCGCCCGCCGTCGGCGAACACGACGACCAGGACACCGAGCACCACGGAGGCCGCGCAGGCCCACTGATGCAGCACCCCGCGCATGCGGGGCTTGAGGATCACGGGCGTCGCTACCGTTCCGGCCACGTACTCGACGGTACATCCCCCTTGACGGCGCGCGCGGCGGCAGGTGGGATTGCCCTGGCCCCAGACCAGCACGTCATGTCGATCATCCCGCACTTCGAACTGTCCTCCGAGAGCCTCGACGCTCGCACGCACGTGATCCACGTGAAGGGCGAGATCCACGTCAGCACGGCGCAGGAGTTCGCGCAGCGCCTGGACGACGCGATCTCCCAGGACGCGATGGCGATCGTCCTCGACCTCACGGAGGTCGAGTTCATCGACTCGACCGGCCTGAGCGTCCTCCTGACGGGCCTGCGCAGCGTCACCCTCCGCGGCGGGCGCCTCGCGCTCGCGATCTCCAACCCGACGGTCCTGCGCCTCTTCGAGATCACCCGGCTCGACACGACGTTCGACATCGAGCCGACCCTGGGCGACGCGCTCCAGCGCGTGGCGACGCCCTAGTCGGCGCGCGGCCGTGGCGCGCGCTAGCGGCGCTGGGCGGCCTCGGGCGAGGCCTCCCAGAACTCGTCGATCTTCGTCGCGTCGGGGCGGCCGAGCTGGCGGGACATCGCCCACACCTCGACCGGCTCGTCGCCGAGGTTGCGGTGCGAGCGCGGGGTGCTCGGCGCGACGCGGACGACGGAGCCGGCGCGCACCTCGTGGATGTCGTCGCCCAGGCGCATCGTCAGCGTCCCGCGCGTGACGAGGTAGAGCTCCTCGATCTCCTCGTGCGTGTGCCCGGTGCCCTGCTCGAAGTCCGAGTGCGGCGGGACGCGGATGAGCGTCACCGCGAGCTGCTCGCAGCCGAGCGCCGACGTGAGGCGGCGGAACTCGCCGGGGACGTCGGTGCCCTCGTAGTGGTCGTCGACGTCGTCGGCGTGGACGATCGCGTACCCGGCGGTCATGTCGCGGCCTCGAGGACGGCGGGGGCTCCGAACGGCACCAGCACCTCGGGCAGCGCGACGGAGCCGTCCTCGCGCTGGCCGTTCTCCAGCAGGGCGATGATCGTCCGCCCCACGGCGACCGCGGTGCCGTTCAGCGTGTGCAGGATCTCCGGCCGGCCGCCCTCGGGGCGCATCCGGATGTCGAGCCGCCGGGCCTGGAAGTCGGTCGTGTTCGAGCACGACGTCAACTCGCGGTAGCGGCCCTGCCCGGGCAGCCACGCCTCGAGGTCGAACTTCTTCGCGGCGCTCGCCCCCAGGTCGTTCACCGCGATGTTCACGACGCGGTACGGGATCCCGAGCGCCCCGAGGATCTCCTCCTCGATGCCGAGGATGCGCTCGTGCTCGGCGGGCGACTCGTCCGGCGCCACGAAGCTGAACATCTCGACCTTGTCGAACTGGTGGACGCGGAAGAGCCCGCGCGTGTCGCGCCCCGCGGCGCCCGCCTCGCGCCGGAAGCAGGGCGAGAACCCGGCGTAGCGCACCGGCAGGTCCGCCGCGTCGAGGATCTCCTCCGCGTGCAGCGACGCCAGCGCGACCTCGCTCGTCCCGACGAGGTACAGGTCGTCGGCGGGCACGTGGTAGATCTGCTGCTCGGTGTCGGGCAGCATGCCGGTGCCGAAGAGGGCCTGCTCGCGCACGAGCACGGGCGGGATGACGGGCTGGAACCCGTGGCGCCCGACGACGTCGAGCGCCCAGCGCACGAGCGCCAGCTCGAGGAGGACGAGCTCGCCGCGCAGGTACGCGAAGCGCGAGCCGGACAGGCGCGCGCCGCGCTCCATGTCGATCCGCTCGCCGGCCAGCTCCAGGTGGTCCCGCGGCGTCGGCACCGGATCGACCGCCTCGCCGACCTCGCGGACGACGGTGTCCTCCTCCGCGGCGGTCGGGTCGGTGAGGTTCGGGAGCGTGCGCAGGAGCTCCTGCAGCCGCTCGTCCGCGGCCGAGGCCTGCGATGTCAGATCCTTGACCTGCGCCGAGAAGCCCTTGAGGTGCTCGAGCTGCTCGGAGACGTCCCGTCCCTCGCGCTTGCCGGCCGCGACCTCCTCGGAGGCCGCCTTCTGCTCCGACCGCAGCGCCTCCGACCGCGTGATCGCCGAGCGGCGCTCACCGTCGAGCGCCAGGACGTCGTCGACCGCGTCGGCCACGCCCGGACCGCGGCGTGCGAGCGCTGCCTTCACGCCATCCGGATCCTCGCGGATGCGCCGGAGGTCCAGCACGGGAGCTAGCCGCCGGTGGCAGGCGGGGCGTCGCGCCCCGCGTACTTGGACAGGAAGTCCGCGACGTCCTCCGCGTCCTGCCCGGTGAGGATGTTCTCGGGCATGATCGCGCCGGAGAACCCGCCGTTGCGGATCGCGTAGAGCACGCCGTCCCGGTCCTCGCGGCGGTCGTTGAAGTTCGGGCCGTCCGTGGTCTCCTTGTCGCCCGCGCTCACGTTGCTGCCCTGCGCGCCGACGGCGTCCAGGCTGTGACAACCCGAGCAGTGCTCGGAGAAGAGCTCGGCCCCGTTCGACACGTTCTGGGCCTCGCCCTTGTCGAGATCGATCTCCTGGGAGCCGCAGCCGGCGGCGAGCAACGCGACGACCGCGAGCAGGGGGATGACGGCGCGACGGGCCATGAGGGCCGCAGACTATAGGTGATGCCTCCGGTGCAACTCCCCGCCCGGGGCGCCCTCTTCGGCGCCCTCCTCGCGGCCGCGATCGCGCTCCCGACGGGGTGCTCGGACGACGACCCGGTCCGCGAGGACCAGCCCGTCGTGCGGGTCACGCTCGACGAGTACGCGATCACCCCGCAGGACGTCTCCGTGCCCTCCGGCAAGGTCGAGCTGGTCGCCCGCAACATCGGCCGGCTGACCCACAACCTCCAGATCGAGATCCCGCCGGAGGACCCCGACGAGCAGACCGAGACGCTCGGCGAGACGCCGACCGCGCAGCCGGGGACGACCGTCAGCGCGTCGGTGAACCTGAAGCCCGGCACCTACCTCATGCGCTGCTCGCTGGCCAACCACGACGACCTCGGGATGACCGGCACGCTGGTCGTGCGCAAGCGCGCCGGTTAGAGGGTCTCGATCGCGCGCACCGCGAGGAAGCACACGACGACCGCGGCGAGCGTCATCACGCCCATCTCCCGTCGCAGGATCGAGACGACGACGGAGCGCTGGCGGTCCTCGGGCAGCTCGCGCACCGCCGCGGCGTCCTCCAGCTCGAGCCGCTCGAGCACCTGCTCGGTCGAGACGATCCGCAGCTGCTCGGCGAAGAACCCGACCGCGACCGGCAGCAGGGCGTACAGCCAGTAGAGGCCGTCCTCGGGATCGAACGACAGCACGGCGAGCACGCCGGCGACGATCGCCTGGCCGACGGCGACCACCTGCGCGGCCCGGACGAGGGCCCAGAACGCGCGCGACTGGCGGACCTGCCACCAGGCCACGGCGCCCACGAGGGCGGCCAGGCCGCTGACGACGGCCGTCGCCCAGGCGGCGACGAGCGCAACGCCGGTCACGCCAAGTGCCTGCGGGTACTAAGTATCAAGTCGTCACAAACGGTGCTACAACCTGCGGTCGAATGCTTCAGAGCTACCTGCCCGCTCTCGTCTTCGTGTTCCTCGGGGTCACCATCGGCACCGTGTTCGCCTTCCTCGGCCGCGTGTTGGGCCCGCGCCGGGCGATCGCCGCGAAGCGCGAGCCGTACGAGTGCGGCCTGCCGTCGGACGTGCAGTCTGGCTTCCGCTTCGGGATCAGCTTCTACCTGATCGCGATGCTCTTCATCCTGTTCGACATCGAGGTCATCTTCCTCTACCCCGTGGCCGTACAGCTGCGGGCGTTCGGGACGTTCGCGCTCATCGAGGTCTGTGTCTTCATCGCGCTGCTGACCGTGGCGTTCGTGTACGTCTGGCGGAGAGGAGCGCTGGAATGGAGGTAGTCCGCCGCGAGAAGGTCGGCAACCCGGCCGAGTTGCGTGTCAACCAGAAGCGCGCCCAGGATCTCCTCCGGGGCCCGGATCTGGAGAACGCGGCGCTCGAGAAGTACGTCACCGAGCGCGTCATGACCACGACGCTGGACCGCGCGCTGAACTGGGCGCGCGCCAACAGCATGTTCCCGGCGACGTTCGGCCTGGCCTGCTGCGCGATCGAGATGATGGCCATCGTCGCCAGCCGCGTGGACTCCGCACGCATCGGCTCGGAGGCGTTCCGCGCCACGCCGCGTCAGGCCGACCTGATGATCATCTCGGGCCGCGTGTCGATCAAGATGGCGCCGATCGTCCGCCGCGTCTACGACCAGATGCTCGAGCCGAAGTGGGCGATCGCGATGGGCGCCTGCTCCTCGTCGATGGGCGTCTTCAACAACTACGCGATCGTCCCGGCCGACAAGTTCATGCCCGTCGACGTGCACGTGCCCGGCTGCCCGCCGCGCCCCGAGGCGCTCATGCACGGCATCTTCAAGCTGCGCCAGAAGATCATGAACGACCCCGCCGAGGGCTGGCGCGAGCGCTACGAGGCGATCGGGACCGAGGAGATCGTCCGCAAGGACGCCGCCGACGAGGTCGATCCGCTCTTCGACCGCGAGGCCGGCGAGGGCGACGGCCGCGACCAGGCCGTCAACGTCTTCAAGCCCGGGGACACCGCAGGTGCCTGACGCCACGGGCCTGGAGCTCCTGGCCGCCGACCTCCGGACGCAGCGCCCCGACGCGGTGCTCGACACGGAGTTCTTCCGGGACAAGGCCGCGCTGCACGTCGCGCCGGCAGCGATCGGGGACACGCTCGAGTTCCTGCGCGGGCGCGGGTTCGCGTTCCTCGCCTCCGTGCACGGCCTCGACTACTACCCCGAGGAGCCGCGCCTCGGCGTGCAGTACGAGATGCTCGACATGAGCTCGCTCGACCGCATCACCGTGAAGCTCCGCGTCCCGTCCGACGAGGCGGAGGTCCCGTCCGTCACCAACGAGTGGCCGACGGCCGACCACCAGGAGCGCGAGATCTTCGACATGTTCGGAGTCGTCTTCGACGGGCATCCTGATCTCCGGCGCATCCTCATGCCCGACGACTACGAAGGCCACCCGCAGCGCCGCGACTTCCCGGTCGGCGGAGAACCCGTGCTCTTCACGTACAACCAGGCCCAAGGGACCCAGTACACGGACTGATGGCCACCGAGATCCGCAACCTCGACCGGACCACGACGCTCGAGCCGACCGAGCGGATCGAGAGCGACGACCTCCTCGGGCCCGAGGAGGAGCTGCTCACCCTCAACATGGGGCCCCACCACCCCGCGACGCACGGGGTGCTCCGCCTGCTGACCCGCCTCGAGGGCGAGGTCGTGCTCGACGTCAAGCCGATCGTCGGCTACGTCCACACCGGCATCGAGAAGACGGCCGAGGACAAGAGCTACTGGAAGGTCATCCCCGTCGTCGAGCGGATGGACTACCTCTCCTACTACTTCAACGCGATGGCGTACTGCGGGGCCGTGGAGACGCTGCTGGGGATCGAGGTCCCCAAGCGCGCGCAGTACCTGCGGGTCATCCACCTCGAGCTCAACCGCATCGCGAGCCACCTCATCTTCATCGCCACCGGCTGCCTGGACCTCGGCGCCGTGTCGATGTTCTGGTACGGCTGGCGCGAGCGCGACATGATCCTCGACCTGTTCGAGCAGACCTCGGGGCAGCGCATGCACACGCGCTACTTCCAGGTCGGCGGGGTCATGGAGGACGTGCCGAGCGGCTGGGAGGCGAACCTCCGCCGCTTCATCAAGACGATGCCGGAGCGCAACGGCCAGTACCGGGCGCTGCTGTCGAAGAACGAGATCGCGCTGAGCCGCCTGAAGGGCGTGTGCCCGCTCGAGGAGTCCGTCCTGCTCGAGCACGGCGTCACCGGCCCGCTGCTGCGCGCCGCGGGCAACCCGTGGGACCTGCGCAAGGCGATGCCCTACTCGTCCTACGACGACTTCGAGTTCAAGATCCCGGTCGGCACCCAGGGCGACAACTGGGACCGCTTCTCCGTGCGCCTCGCGGAGATCGACCAGTCCGTCCGGATCATCGAGCAGGCGCTCGACGGGCTCCCCGAGGGCCCGCACATCACCGAGGACCGCAAGGTGGCGCTGCCGCCGCGGCACGAGCTGGCGACGTCGATGGAGGCGTTGATCCATCATTTCAAGCTCGTGACCGAGGGGTTCCGCGTCCCGCCCGGCGAGGCCTACTACCCGATCGAGTCGCCGCGCGGCGAGCTCGGGTGCTTCGTGCGCTCCGACGGCTCCTCCAAGCCGGCGCGCGTGCACATGCGCGATCCCTCGTTCGTGAACCTGCAGGCCTTCGCCCCCATGGTCAAGGGCGCCTACATCGCCGACGTCATCGCGACGCTGGCGATGCTCGACCCCATCCTGGGCGGGATCGACCGCTAGAGCGATGAGCCTCGGCGACCAGGTCACCCGCTTCGCGCACGGGTCGCGTGTCCCCGGCTGGGACGACGCCGTCGACCCGGCCAAGGATCCGGCACCCGTCCCCGATCCCGCGACGGTCGAGGTCCCCGCGGAGCTGCGTGCGGAGATCGAGGGCCACATGGCCAAGTACCCCGACCGCCGGTCGGCGACGATCCCGGCCCTCGCGGCCGCCCAGCGCCTGCACGGCTGGTGCTCGCCGCTGGCGATCTCGCAGGTCGCCGCGGTCATGCGGCTCACGCCCGGCTACATCGTCGCGGTCGCCACCTTCTACGACCAGCTCGACACGCAGCCCGTCGGCCGCCACCGCGTCTACGTCTGCACGAACATCTCCTGCTCGCTGCGCGGCGGCGACGAGCTGCTGGAGGCGATCGAGCACGAGATGGCCGAGGACCCCGACGTCTACGTCCGCCACTTCGAGTGCCTCGGCGCCTGCGACATCGCGCCCATGGCCAGCATCGACGGCGTCTACGTCGGGCCGATCGAGCTCGAGGAGGTGCCCCTCCTGGCGGAGCAGATCCGCAAGGGCGAGGCCCCGCTGCCCGACAAGCAGATCCTGCGCCGGGCGAGCACCGATCCGACGGCCAACACCCGCGAGTTCCCCCGGCCGAACCCCCTCGCGCAGCGGGCGGTGCCGAACGCCTCCATCCCCGTCCGCCCGCCCGAGCAGGGCACGTACGGGGAGCAGATGCCGGGCGACCAGCCCGGTCCCTCCGCACCTCTCGAGGACCGATGAGCGAGCACATCCTCTTCCACGACATCGACGAGCCGGGCCTCAACACCCTCGAGGTCTACGAGCGCCGCGGCGGCTACGAGTCGCTGCGCAAGGCGATGGCGATGCAGCCGCAGCAGATCACCGACGAGCTGCTGGCGTCCAACGTCCGCGGCCGCGGCGGCGCCGGCTTCGCCATGGGCCGCAAGGTCTCGTTCATGCCGGCCGGGACGATGGACAAGTACCTCGTGTGCAACGCGGACGAGTCCGAGCCCGGGACGTTCAAGGACCGCGAGCTCATCACGAAGACGCCGCACACGCTGATCGAGGGCGTCATCATCGCCGCCTTCGCGGCAGGCGCGACCCGCTCGTTCATCTACATCCGCGGCGAGTACCAGCAGCAGGCCGACATCCTCGACGCGGCGCTGCTCGAGGCCTACGAGGCCGGCTACCTCGGGCAGAACATCCTCGGCTCGGGCTTCGACCTCAGCCTCGTCGTGCACCGCGGCGCGGGCGCCTACATCTGCGGCGAGGAGACCGCGCTGCTCGACTCGCTCGAGGGCAAGCGCGGCAACCCGCGCCTGAAGCCGCCGTTCCCCGCCAACCAGGGCCTCTTCCAGGGCCCGACGCTCATCAACAACGTCGAGACGCTGATGACCGTCCCGCACATCATGAAGATGGGCGGCGAGGCGTACGCGAAGATCGGCGTCGAGAACTCGACCGGCACGAAGCTCGTCTCCGTGTCGGGCCACGTCAAGCGGCCGGGCAACTACGAGATCGTCCTCGGGATGTCCTCGCGCGAGATCATCTACGACCTCGCCGGCGGCCCGGAGGACGGGCGCGAGATCAAGCTCTGGTTCCCCGGCGGCTCGAGCTCCCCGGTCCTCACGAAGGACGACCTCGACCTGCCGTACGACTTCGACTCGATGGCGAAGGCCGGCTCGATGCTCGGCTCCGGCGCGATCATCGTCGTCGACGACTCCGTGTCCGTCGTCGACGTCGCCTACAAGACCGCCGCGTTCTACGCGCACGAGTCCTGCGGCAAGTGCTCGCCCTGCCGCGAGGGGACCCGCTGGACCGTGAAGATGCTCGAGCGCATCAAGGCGGGGCTGGCCACGCCCATGGACCTCGACATCATGGCCTCGGTCCAGACGCGCATCATCGGCAACTGCCTCTGCGTGCTCGGCGACGCCATGGCGATGCCGATCGGCTCGATGGTCGCGAAGTTCCGCGACGAGTTCGAGGAGTACATCGAGGCCGCGCGCACGCGGAACCCCTACGGCGACGACGCGCCCGACGTCGAGCCCGCCCTGGTCCAGGGCGCAGCCGCCTAGCCACGCACGAATGCCCCGCCCGAACCCAGAGCTCATCACGTTCACGATCGACGGCCGCGAGGTGCAGGCCCCGGTCAACACGATGCTGGTCGACGCCGCCAAGCACGGCGACGTCGAGATCCCGGTCTTCTGTTACGAGCCCAAGCTCGGCGCGCCCGTCGGCGCCTGCCGCATGTGCCTCGTCGAGGTCGAGGGCATCCCGAAGCTGCAGACCGGCTGCTCCACGCCGGTCAAGGACGGGATGGTCGTCCACACGCAGACCGACCGCGTGAAGGAGGCGCAGGAGGCCGTCGTCGAGTTCCTCCTCGTCAACCACCCGCTCGACTGCCCGGTCTGCGACAAGGGCGGCGAGTGCCCGCTGCAGGACATCTCCTTCGGCTGGGGCGGCGGCCGCTCGCGCTTCATCGAGCCCAAGCGCCACTTCCAGAAGCCGCTCGGGCTCTCGCCGCTCATCGCGATCGACCGCGAGCGCTGCATCCTCTGCTACCGCTGCGTGCGCTTCAGCCAGGAGATCTCCGAGGACTACCAGCTCGTCCTCCAGGAGCGCGGCGCCGACACGTACGTCGCGACGTTCGACGGGCACCCCTACGTCGCCCCGTTCAGCGGCAACATCATCGAGCTCTGCCCCGTCGGCGCGCTGACGTCGCAGCCGTACCGCTTCCGCGCGCGCCCGTGGGACATCGAGGGCTCGGGCTCGGTCTGCGCGCTCTGCCCGGGCCAGTGCAACGTCGAGCTCACCGTCCGCGACGAGCGCGTCCTGCGCGTCCTCTCCCGCGAGAACGACGAGGTCGACGACGGGTGGCTCTGCGACCGCGGGCGCTTCGCGTACCAGTCCATCCACGTCGACGAGCGCATCACCCAGCCGCTCCTGCGCGACGGCGGCGATCTGTCGCCGGTGACCTGGGAGCGCGCGCTCGAGGCCGCGGCCGGCGCACTGGGCCGCATGCGCGGCCGCGTCGGCGCGCTGGCGGGCGACGGGACGACGAACGAGGAGGGCTTCCTCCTCCAGCGCCTCATGCGCGAGGGGCTCGACTCGCCGCACCTGGACTCCCGCGCCTCGGGCCGCCTCCCGGCGGGCCTGCAGGCCGCGCTCGGCAGCCCCTCGGTGCAGGCGACGATCCCCGACATCGAGTTCGCGCACGCCGTCCTCGTCCTCGACTGCGAGCCGGTCGACGACATGCCGATCGTCGACCTGCGCATCCGCAAGGGCGTCCGCCGCAACGGCGTCAAGCTGGCCATCGCGTCGAGCCGGCCCTCGTCGCTGGACCCCAACGCCGGAGCCGTCGCGCGGTTCGCGCCGGGCGCCGGCGAGGCGTTCGTCGCAGCCCTCAGCGCGGCGCTGGGCGGCGGGGGCGTGCTCGACGAGCTCGCGCAGGCCGCCGGCTCGACCACGCACGAGGTGAGCGCCGTCGCCGACCTGCTGCGCGACGCCGGCGAGGACGTCGTCATCGTCTGGGGCGAGCGCCTGACGCACGGCGCACGCGGCGCGCACGCCGCCCGCGCGCTGCTGAACGTCGCCGGGCGCATCGTCCCGCGCGACCACGCCGGCGCCGGTCTGCTCGAGGTCCCCTCGACGTCCAACGGGCGCGGCATGCGCGAGGTCGGCTTCCTGCCCACCGCCGGCCCCGGGCTCGCGGCCACGGCCGAGGGGCACGACACGGCGGGCATCGCCGCGGCGGCCGCCGCGGGCGAGCTGACCGCCCTGTACCTCCTGCACGTCGACCCGCTGCGCTCGCTGCCGGGCCGCGCGCTCTGGGAGGAGGCGCTGGACAAGGCGACGACCGTCATCGCGCACGCGTCGTTCCTGACCGAGGGCATCCGCGACCACGCGACCGTCGTCTTCCCCGCGGAGGCCTACGCGGAGAAGGAGGGGACGCTCACGCACCCCGACGGGCGCCTGCAGCGCCTGCGCTCCGCCATCGCCCATCCCGGCGCCGTGCGCCCCGAGTGGCAGGTCATCGCCGACCTCGCCGCCCGCGTCGGCGTCGACGCGCGGACCCTCACCGGCGGCATGGCGTTCACGCAGCTCGCCGCCGAGGTCCCCTTCTACGCCGGCATCACGCTCGACGAGATCGGCGGCCGCGGCGTCCGCTGGCCCGCGCGCAACGCCGCGCTGTGGCCGCAGGGCGACAGCGGGCCGTTCGGCCTGGAGATGCCGCCGTACGCGCCGACGCCCAACGGGAGCCTGCGCCTCGGGACCTACCGCTCGATCTGGGCCTCGCCCGAGGTCGACGTCGCCCCGGCGCTCAAGTTCCTCGCCGCGCGCCAGATCGTCGAGCTCAACCCCGCCGACGCCGCGCGCCTGGGCGTGGACCACGGCGACCGCGTGGCCGCGGGCGCGGACGGCCGCCGCGTCATCGGCAAGGTCCACCTGCGCTCCGACGCGCCGGCGGGCACCGCCTTCCTGCAGACCGGCACCCGCGAGGACTCCGCAGCGGAGCTGCCCGGCGGCGGGCTCGTGGAGATCACCCGCGCATGACCGTCCTGGCCGACATCAACTACGTCGAGCCGTGGTGGATGCAGATCCTGAAGTCGCTGGTGATCTTCCTGGTGATCTTCCAGTTCGTGCCGGTCGTGCTCATGGCCGACCGCAAGGTGCTCGGCCGCTTCCAGCAGCGCTACGGCCCCAACCGCGTCGGGCCCTTCGGCGCCCTGCAGCCGATCGCCGACATCCTGAAGCTCCTCGGCAAGGAGGACTTCCGGACCTGGAACTCGGTGGCGTTCCTGCATCGCATCGCGCCGATCCTCTCGGTCATCGCGGCCGCCGGCGTGGTCGCCGTCGTCCCGTTCGGCCCCACGACGGACATCTTCGGCACCGAGACCGGCCTCTACGGCATGGACGTGTCGATCGGGCCGCTCTGGGTCTTCGCGCTGAGCGCCGTCGCCTTCTACGGCCTCATGCTCGGCGGCTGGGCGAGCGGCTCGAAGTACTCGTTCCTGGGCTCGATGCGCGCGGCGGCGCAGCTCATCTCCTACGAGGTGGCGCAGGGCCTCTCGCTCGTCGGCGTGATCATGACCGCGGGCACGCTCTCGCTCGTCGGCATCGTCGAGGGCCAGGCGGGCATGTGGTACTTCATCCCGCAGTTCGTCGGCTTCATCATCTTCCTGGTCGCGACGCTGGCGGAGACCAACCGCCCGCCGTTCGACCTCGCGGAGGCCGACGCGGAGCTGGTGCAGGGCTACATGACCGAGTACGGCGGCTCGAAGTTCGGCGCGTACTACATGGCCGAGTACCTGAACATGATCGTCGCGTCGCTGCTGATCGTGACGTTCTTCCTCGGCGGCTGGTGGCTGCCGTTCGGCATCGATCCCCCGACGTGGGTCTATCCCATCGTCGTGCTCGGGAAGATGCTCATCTTCGTCTACCTCTTCATCTGGGTCCGGGCGACGCTGCCGCGGCCGCGCTACGACCAGCTCATGTCACTGGGCTGGAAGGTGCTGCTGCCGCTGGCGACGCTCAACGCCCTCGTGACGGCGATCATCGTGGTGGTGACTGACTGATGGCTTGGAACCCCGGCGACGACGTCATCGAGGTGGTGCGCGGCCCCGAGGCCGGCGGCCCCGGCGGCTTCTACCGCGCGTTCGGCGAGACGCTGCGCGGCCTGAAGACGACCTTCGCGCGCCAGTTCGAGGACGTCCCGACGCACCAGTACCCCGAGGACAAGGTCCCGGTGTACCCCCGCTTCCGCGGGCGCCACCGGCTGCACCGCTTCGAGGACACGGGCCTGGAGAAGTGCGTCGGCTGCTCGCTGTGCGCCGCCGCCTGCCCGGCCGACTGCATCCGCGTCGTCGCGGCCGAGAACACCGAGGAGAACCGGGTCAGCGCGGGCGAGCGCTACGCCGCGGTCTACGAGATCAACCTCTCGCGCTGCATCTTCTGCGGGTACTGCGAGGTCGCGTGCCCGTTCGACGCGATCACGATGGGCCACGACTACGAGATGTCCGACTACAACCGCTCCGATCTCATCTTCACCAAGGAGATGCTGCTGACGGAGCCGCTGGAGCGGACGCCGCTGCGGACGGAGGGCGAGTAGCCTCTCGCGCCGCACGATGGACGCCGTTCTGTTCTTCATCGCCGCCATCGGCGCCATTGCAGGCGCTGTCGGCGTCGTCACCCTGAGCAACCCGTTCTACAGCGTGCTCGCGCTCGTGAGCCACCTGTTCGCGCTGGCGGTGCTCTTCCTGCTGCTCATGGCGCAGTTCGTCGCCGCGGCGCAGATCGTCGTGTACGCCGGCGCGGTGATGGTGCTCTACGTCTTCGTCGTCGCCTACATCGGCGGGCAGGACGAGCCGGTCCGGCCGGAGGACGGCGGCGGCCTGAAGTGGGTCGCGATCGTCGCCGGCGGCTGCCTCTTCGTCGTGCTCATCCTCTCGCTGCTCGGCACCGGGCTGGCGGGCGTCGACAGCGAGGGCGCCGACCTCGGCGCCGGCTTCGGCCAGCCCGGCGAGATCGGCAAGCTGCTGCTGACGAAGTTCCTGCTGCCGTTCGAGATCGCGTCCTTCCTGCTGCTCGTCGCCGCCGTCGGCGCCGTCGTGCTCGCCCGCCGCCGGGGCGGGCTCGAGGGCGGCCCGGACGGGCAGATCACCGTCGCCGACCTGTTCCGCGTGCCGTCGGGCACCGGCTCGATGCGCGAGGGCCTCGGCCGGCCGACCGGCACGAACCCCGGCGCCGGGGACACGCCCGAAGCCCTGCCGAGCGGAGAACGCCAGTGAACGCCGAAGACTTCGTCTTCGGTTGCGACCGCGTCGCTGGGCGACGCGCTCGCGGCGTCCAGGGGGTGCCAGCGTGAATATCGGCTGGTATCTCGCCGTGTCGGCGATCGTGTTCTGCATCGGCGCCGGCGGGGTGCTCACCCGCCGCAACCCGCTGGTCATCCTGCTCTGCCTCGAGCTGATGCTCAACGCGGCGAACCTCGCGCTCATCGCCTTCAGCCGGATGCACGGCAACGGGGACGGCCAGATCTTCGCGATCATCGTCATGGTCGTCGCCGCCTGCGAGGTCACCGTCGGCCTCGGCGTCATCGTCGCCATGTACCGGCGGCGCCTGCCCATCGACGTCGACGAGCTGCGGACGCTCCAGGGATGACGACCGTCAAGACCTTCGCGTGGATCTGCCTGCTCGCGCCGCTGGCCGGGTCGATCCTCAACGCCCTCCTCTTCCGCGTCACGCGCGGGCGGATGCCCGGCTACATCGCCACCGGCTTCATGGTCGTGTCGTTCGCGGCCGCGGTCGTCACGCTCATCTCGCTGCAGGGGCTCGACGGCGAGGACCGCCAGGTCCAGACGGTCGCGTGGGATCTCGCGAACACGGTCGGCGTCGACGCGCAGATCAGTCTGCTGATCGACCCGCTGGCGGTGTTCATGATGCTCGTGGTGAGCGGCGTCTCGACGCTCATCCACCTGTACGCGGTGTCGTACATGGGGTCCGACCGCGGCTACACGCGGTTCTTCAGCTACCTCAACTTCTTCGTCTTCTCGATGCTGCTGCTGGTCATGGCCGGCAACTTCGTCCTGCTCATCATCGGGTGGGCGTTCGTCGGCGCGGCCTCGTACCTGCTCATCTCCTTCTGGTTCCGCCGCGAGACCGCGACGCGCGCGGGGATCAAGGCCTTCGTCATCAACGTGCTCGGCGACGTCGGCCTCGTGCTGGGCACGTTCTTCATCTTCCGCAGCACGGGGACGCTGAACTTCCTCGACGTCTTCGCCCAGGCGCCCGACGTCTTCGGCCACAACGACGGCGACCTCATCGGCGGCCTGCTCCTGCTGCTCGTCGGCGCGTTCGCGAAGTCCGCCCAGGTGCCGCTGCACACGTGGCTCCCGGACGCCATGGAGGGCCCGACCCCGGTCTCCGCCCTGATCCACGCGGCGACGATGGTCACCGCGGGTGTCTACCTCATCGCGCGCATGTGGCCGCTGTTCGAGATCACCCCCGCGGCCGCCGCCGTCGGCGCCGGGATCGGCGCGCTGACGATGTTCATCGCCGCCACCATCGCGCTCACGCAGACCGATCTGAAACGCGTCATCGCCTACTCGACGATGTCCCAGATCGGCTACATGATCATGGCCGTGTCGTCCGGCGCCTACGTCGCCGGGCTCTTCCACCTCATGACGCACGCCTTCTTCAAGGCGCTGCTCTTCATGGCCGCCGGCTCGGTGATCTCGGCGATGGCCGGCGTCCAGAACCTGGACCAGATGGGCGGCTTCCGCAAGGCGATGCCGTTCACGTTCGGGTGCTTCATCGTCGGCGGCCTGGCGCTGGCCGGCGTGCCGCCCTTCTCCGGCTTCTTCTCCAAGGACGAGATCCTCGCCGCCGTCGGCTCCGAGGGCGGCTGGCACGTCATCCTCGCCGTCCTCGGCTACATCGTCGCGTTCATGACCGCGGTCTACACGTTCCGGATGATCTTCCGGGCGTTCCTCAACGACCCCGTGCCCGAGGCGCGTGAGCTCGAGGAGGGCCACCTCCACCACGTCGACGTGCACACGAACCCGGTCTCCGGCGAGGTCGAGGACACCGACGTCGGCTTCCCGGGCCCCGACCACCACATCGCCGAGCGCGAGCCCTCGATGAAGGTCGCGATGACCGGCCTCGCGATCCTCACGATCATCGGCGGCTTCATCCAGATCCCCTTCGTGGACCACGTCCTCGAGTCGTTCCTCGAGCCGACGTTCGCCGGCTCGGAGCTCTTCGAGACCGTGCACCCCTCCGATGGGCTGACGATCTTCGGCCTGACGATCGGCACGATCATCGCCCTCACGGGCATCGGCGTCGCCTACCTCATCTGGGTCAAGCACCCGGGCACGTCGGAGCGCATCCGCCTGCGCGTGAAGCCGCTGTACACGTTCTCGTTCAACAAGTGGTACTTCGACGAGGCGATCGACTTCCTCATCGTCCGCCCGGCGAAGCGCGCCGGCGGGATCGCGGGGTCGGTCATCGAGCGCGGGTTCATCGACAAGGGCATCACCGGCGGCACCAGCGGGGCCGTGCGCGCCGGGTCCGCCGCCGTGCGCGCGGTCCAGACCGGCTTCCTGCGCTACTACGCCGCGCTCATCGTCGTCGGCATGGTCGCGGTCACCGCCTACTTCCTCATCCAGACGTGACCGTCTTCCTCTCGATCCTCATCTTCCTGCCGCTCGCGGCCGCGGTGGTCGGCCTCCTGCTGCCGACCGCGCTCGTGCGCGCCGCCGCGATCGCCGGCACGGTCCTCGCGCTCATCTACGCGGTCATCGCGCTGGCCGACTTCGACAGCGCGGCGAGCGGCCTGCAGTTCGTCACGAACGACCGCTGGATCCCGTCGCTCGGGATCCGGTGGAAGCTCGGGATCGACGGCCTGAACCTCTTCCTCGTCCTCCTGACCACGGTCCTGTGGACGGCGAGCACGATCTGGGCGTCGCTGCGCGAGTGGGAGCGGCCCAAGCTCTTCTTCTTCCACATGGCGCTGGCGGAGACCGCGGTGCTCGGCGCGCTGACCGCCCAGGACCTCGCGCTCTTCGTCATCTTCTTCGACCTCATGCTGGTCCCGTTCTTCTTCCTGACGGGCCAGTGGGGCAGCGGCGACCGTGTGCGGGCGACGATCAAGCTCGTGATCTACACGCTCGTCGGCTCGCTGCTCATGCTGAGCGCGGCCGTCGCGACGGGCGTGCTGTCGGCGACCGGCGACCAGTCCGTGACCTTCGAGATCAGCGCGCTCGCGCAGCGCACGCTGCCGGCGGGCACGCAGGACTGGATCTTCCTGTTCTTCGCGGCCGCGTTCCTCGTGAAGATGCCCGCGTTCCCGCTGCACGGCTGGATGCCCGACGGGTACTCGGCGATGCCGATGCCGGTGCTCGCCGTGTTCTCCGGCGTGCTCTCCAAGGTCGCCGCCTACGGGTTCCTGCGCATCTGCCTGCCGCTGTTCCCCGACGCCTCGGTGCACTACCAGGAGTTCATGCTCGTCCTCGCGCTCCTGTCGATCCTCTACGGATCGGTGATGGCGTTCTCGGTGACGAACGCCCGGCTCGTGCTCGGGTACTCGTCCGTCGCCCAGCTCGGGTTCATCGTGCTCGGGATCTTCGCGCTGCGCGACACGTCGACGCAGGGCGCGATCCTCCAGGCGGTCAACCACGGGCTCGTCGTGGTCCCCGCGTTCTTCGTGGTCGCGCTGCTCGCCGAGCGCGTCGGCTCGGAGGACCTGCGCGACATGGGCGGCCTGGCGCTGCGCGCGCCCGTGCTCGCCGCGCTCGCGCTCATCGTGACCTTCGGCGTCCTGGCGATGCCGGGGTCGTCGAACTTCATCGGCGAGTTCATGATCCTGCTCGGCGCGTTCGACTCGAAGATCGTCTTCGCGTTCGTCGCCAGCGCGGGCGTCGTGCTCGCGGCGGTCTATGCGCTGCGGCTGTTCATCGCCGCGTTCCACAACAACCGTGGCGTCGAGCGGCCGGAATCGCGGGAGATCTCGCTGCGCGACAGCTTCGTGCTCGTCCCCCTGGTGCTCGCGATCATCGCGCTGTCGCTGTACCCGCAGCTCGCGCTGCACCGCAGCGAGCGCTCCGCGACGGAGTCGGTGGCGGCCGCCCAGGCGATCCAGACCGGTGAGCCGGCCGCGTCGAGGGAGGCGCCTTGATCGAGACGCCGACCATCGACTGGGCGGGCCTCTCCCCGCTCATCGCGCTGCTCGGTGGCGCGCTCCTCGTCCTCGTCTTCGGTCTCGGCCGCCCGCGCTGGGTGCGCGAGGGCCTCGTGCCGTTCGTGGCCATCGCGAGCTTCGGCGCCGCGATCGGCCTGTCGATCTGGCAGTGGGGCGAGCGCAAGGACCTGATGGAGGGCGCGATGCGCCTCGACGAGCTGACGCTCATCCTCACGATGATCTTCTGCGTCGCGGGCATCGCGGCGACGCTGCTGGCCTGGCGGCACATCGCGCCGCGCGAGGCGGCCCACGGGGAGTTCTACTGCCTCCTGCTCAGCGCGACCGCGGGCATGTTCGTCCTCGTCGCGGCGACGAACCTCGTCACGCTCTTCCTCGGCCTCGAGCTGCTGTCGATCCCGCTCTACGTCCTGTGCGCGACCGAGACGCGGCGCGAGGGCTCCCTGGAGTCGGGCCTGAAGTACCTCATCGTCGGCTCGGTCGGCTCGGCGACGCTGCTCTTCGGGCTCGCCTTCATCTACGGCGCCACCGGCTCCACCGACTTCAACGGCATCGCGAGGGCGATCGAGGGGTCCCTGTCGGACGACTCGCTGCTGCTCGGCGGCATCGCGCTGGCGATGGTCGGCCTGGCCTTCAAGGCCTCCGTCGCGCCGTTCCACCAGTGGACGCCGGACGTCTACCAGGGCGCGCCCACGCCGGTGACGGCGTTCATGGCGGTGGCGACGAAGGCAGCGGCGCTCGGCGTGACGATCCGCCTCTTCGACGTCGCGCTCATCGGCGCCAGCGACGTGTGGCAGCCGGTGCTCGGGTTCCTCGCCGCGGTGACGATCATCGTCGGCAACGTCGGCGCGCTCGGGCAGACGTCGCTCAAGCGGATGCTCGCGTACTCGTCGGTCGCGCAGGCGGGCTACCTGCTGGCGGGCGTCGTCGTGGCGACCCAGCTGGGCGTGCAGGCGACCGTCTTCTACCTCGCCGTGTACCTGGCGATGAACCTGTCGGCCTTCGCGGTGATCATCATCCGCGAGCGCGAGACGCCGCTGGGCGACTCCATCGACTCGGTGGCCGGCCTCGGCAGCTCGCGGCCGCTGCTGGCGTGGCCGCTGACGATCTCGATGCTCGCCCTCGCCGGCTTCCCGGCCACGGGCGGGTTCATCGGCAAGTTCTTCCTCATCGACGCGGCCGTCGCCGGCGACTACGTCTGGCTCGGCGTCTTCATCGTGATCGGCTCGATGATCTCCCTCGGCTACTACCTGCGCGTCGTCGCGGCCGTCTGGATGCGTCCGGCGCCGCAGCAGGCGGCGACCACGACGGGCGGCACGCCGCCCGCGCTGGCCGGGGGCGCGCCGGAGGCCGACCGCGCGCCGGTCGAGCTGCTGTTCGTCGCCGTGGGCTTCGCGGTGCTGACGGTCGCCGCGGGCATCGTGCCCCAGCCGCTGTTCGACCTGGTCCGCGATGCGGGCCAGTCGCTCACCGGGCTGTTCTAGGTCGGCTAGCCCCAGACGAACGGCGGGTAGCGCGTCGTCAGGAAGTACGCGTACGCGCTGCCGCGGAGGTTCCACCGCAGCCCCGGCATCATGAGCTCGAAGAGCCCCCGCGGGATCGTCTTCGTGAACAGGATCGTGAAGAACGCGATGAAGGTGAGCAGGCCGGTCAGCCAGTAGAGGACCCCGGCGATCCACAGGTACGGGATCGCCAGCAGCCATTGCACGAGCGGCCGCCACCGGTCCACGTGCTCGGGGTACTCGATCGTCACGCGGACCGGGTAGCTCGGGTCGTCGGCCAGCGAGAACGGCGGATACGCGTCGGTCATGAGGTGGAAGTACGCGGCCACGCGATAGCCCCACCGGAACGTCCCCACCATGTAGTCGAACGCGCCGCGCGGCCAGCGGCCGGTGAAGAGCACGGCGAAGAACCCGTAGATCGCCACGAAGAACGCACCGAAGGCGACGAACGCGAGCACGATGAAGTGCGGGATGACCAGCAGCCACTTCACGAGCGGCAGGAAGCGGTTGAGCTCCTGCGGGTAGGCGAGCTCCAGGCGCGCCGGGTACAGCGGCGAGGGCGGGCCCGCCGGATCGGGAACCGCGAGCGCGCTCGACGCCGTGGCGGCGACGTGCGGCGCGTCGGCAGGAGGTCGGGGCGCTTCTGGCTGCTCTGGAGTGTCCACGTGCCAACCGTAGACCGTTCGAGCACTCAGCGTGTCCGGTCGAGATCGGAGGCGACGGCCTGCATGTGCGCCTCCAGGTCGCCGATGAGCTCGCGCGCCGCCGGGGAGAGCCGCGCGGCACGGCGCGTGATCACCGCGAACGTGTCGTGCAGCGCGGGCGTGAACGACGCGGTCGCCAGGCCCTCGGGGAAGCCGGGCGCGCGCGTGTACGCGCTCGGGACGTAGGTGTCGCCGACGCCCCTGGCGACGAGCCGCAGGGCGAGATCCATCGTCTCGACCTCGACGCGCGGGCGCAGCGTCACGCCGTCGGCCTGCGCACGCTCGGCCAGCTGCCTGCGGATCGGGTCGTCGTCGGCCGACTCGGCGTCGTAGAAGACCAGCGGCACGCCCGCGAGCCGCTCGATCGTCACCGGCCGACTCGCCCGCTCGGGGCTGGCGCTCACGTAGAGGACCTCGTCGCGCACGAGCGGGCGCACGTCGAGCCGGTCGTCGTCGATGGGGAGCACGACGATCGCGGCCTCCAGGTCGCCGCGCCGGACACGCTCCGCCGTCCAGGACGAGTTCCGCCCGACCAGCCGGACGGTCATGCCGGGGTGGCGAGCCAGGAACGTGGCGACGAGCTCGTCCAGGCGCCACGGCGCGGGCGCGTTGAACGTCCCGAGAGCCACGGTGCCGCTGCGCAGCGACGTGAGCTCGCCGACGCTCTCCGCCGCGTCCTCCAGCGAGCGCAGCGTGCGGACGGCGTGCTCGGCGAAGGCGTGGCCGGCGTCGGTGGGGACGACGCCGCGACCGGCGCGGACGAACAGGTCGGCGCCGAGCGCGCGCTCGAGCTTGCGGACCTGCTCCGCGACGGCGGGCTGCGACACCCGCAGCGCGTCCGCCGCCGCCGTGAAGGAGCCCAGCTCGGCTGCGGCGCAGAAGCACCGGATCTGCTGGAGAGACAGAAGCTCTGCCTGTGGTCCCGCCAAGGAACAAACCCTACCTTGGGGCTCCGCGACGGTCGACCATGGCGGCATGACGCACAAGGACGTCGTCGTGATCGGCGGCGGCATCGCAGGCCTCGCCGCGGCGTGGCGGCTGCGCGAGCACGACGTCCTGCTGCTCGAGGCCGGCGACCGGCTCGGCGGCCGCATGCGCTCCGACGCCCGCGGCGAGTACTGGCTCAACCACGGCGCCCACCTGTTCCCGGCGCCCGGCACGATCGTGGATCGCATGGCACGCGACTGCGGCCTGCAGACCGTGCCGGTGACCGGCAGCATGATGGGACTCGCGCTGGGCTCCACGCAGCTCACCCGCGGTCGGGTCGAGACCTATCCGTTCCGTCTGCCGCTGTCCCCGCGCGACCGGGTCGCGTTCGCGGTCGCGGGCCTGCGCGTCCAGCGCGCCGTGGCCGCCTACCGCCGCGCGTCCTCTCCCAGGGCGGGCGAGACGCCGGCCGACGTGCGGGCGCGTGTCCTCGCGTTCGAGGACGACCGGTCGTTCGCGGAGCTCCTCGGCCCGTTGCCACCGGCGGTCGAGGCGATCTTCTCCTGCGCCGCTCACCGCGCCACGGCGGAGCTGTCCGAGCTCTCCGCCGGCTGCGGCCTGGGGCTGTTCGCGCTCGTGTGGGGAGGCAGGAAGTCGCTCATCGCCCGGAACCTCCTGGGCGGCACCGGCCGCCTTCCGGCCGCGCTGGGCGACGCGCTGGGTGCGCGCGCCCGGACCGGGTGCCGCGTCACCGCACTGCGCCCGGAGGGCGCCGACATCGTCGTCGACCATCTCGACGAAGGCCGCCTCACGAGCGTGACGGCGCGGCAGGTGATCGTCGCGGTGCAGGCCCCCTTCGCGGCGCCGCTCGTCGCCCCGGTGGCCGGGCAGGCGTCGGCCGCGCTGGAGGGGATGACGTACGGCGCGTTCCTCAGCGTGGCGGTCGAGACGAACGAGACGGCTCCGATGCCGTGGGACGGCGTCTACGCGATGGCGACCCCGGGACGGGTCTTCGACATGTTCACCAACCAGGCCCACGCGCTGCGCGGCGACGGGCCGCGCCGGCCGGGCGGCAGCCTCATGCTCTTCGCGGGCGGGCAGGCTGCCGCAGCGCTCATGCGCGAGTCCGACGAGGCGATCACCGAGCGGTTCCTGGCCGACCTGCACGACCTGCATCCCCGGACCCGCGGGCTCGTGGCCGACGCGACCGTGCAGCGGTGGGAGCTCGGCAACGTCTACGCGCGCCCCGGACGGCACCGCCTCCAGGCGCCGCTGGAGGGCGCGCTCGGCGCGCACCGCAACCTGCATCTGGCCGGCGACTACTTCGCCGAGCTCGGGAACATGGAGGCCGCAGCCCGGACCGGGACGGCCGCCGCCGAGCGCGTCGAGGCGACGCTGCGCACGCTCCCCATCCGACACGACGAGGTCCCACATGCCTGACCAGCCCGACTTCCACGGCGTCCTGCCCGCGCTCGTCACGCCGTTCACCCGCGACGGGACCGCCATCGACGCCGAGGCGCTCACGGCGATGGTCGAGCGACTCGTCCGCGGCGGGGTCGGCGGTCTCGTGCCGGGCGGCAGCACCGGGGAGTTCACGACGCTGACGAACGCGGAGCGGCGCGAGCTCGTCGAGCTCACGGTCGCGGCCGCCGCCGGCCGGGTGCCCGTCGTGGCCGGCACCGGGGCGCTCTCGACGCGCGAGACCGTCGAGCTGAGCCTGCACGCCGAGCGCAGCGGCGCAGCCGCGGTCATGGTCGTGCCGCCGTTCTACGACGTCCTCAGCTGGCGCGAGCTGCTCGCCCACTACGCGGCGGTCGCCGAAGGGATCGCGATCCCGATCATGTACTACAACCTCCCGAGCGTCTCGGGCGTGACGCTCGATGCGGCGCGGTGGCGCGAGCTCCGCGACGTCGCCGGGGTCACGTCGCTGAAGGACACGGGGGGCGACGCCGTCGCCGCGACCGAGCTCATCCAGGCGGGCGACGAGGTCCCGACGCTGCTCAACGGATGGGACACGCTGACGTTCGCGGCGCTCGCGGCCGGCGTGCGTGCCGTCGTCTGGGGGACGGCGTCGATCCTCCCCGAGGAGTGCGTCGCGCTGCACCGCCTCCTCATCGACGACATCGACCTCCCGGCGGCGCGGGAGCTGTGGTCGCGGCTCTGGCCGCTGTGCCGGTTCCTGGAGGGGCAGAGCTACCCGGCGGCGGTGAAGGCCGGGTGCGCGCTCGTGGGCGACAGGACCGGCCCGACGCGCGCGCCGCTGCTCGCGCTGACCGACGACGCACGGACCGAGCTGCAGGGGCTGCTGGACCGCGCCCGCGCAGCTACAGCAGCGGCCTGAGCTCCTCCGCGACCTGCGACGCGCGGAACCCGACGACCTCGCACGTCGCCACGCCGCCGGCCACGAACGGATCGGTCGCCGCGAGCGCCTCGATCTCCTCCCGGTCGTCCCCGCGCGCGAGGATCACGCCGCCCGTGCGCGGGATCCGGCGACCGGACACGAGGAAGCGCCCCGCGTCGTACTGCTCGTTCAGCCACGCCATGTGCTCGCGCATGAGGGCGTCGACCTCGTCGAGCGGCCTGGTGTACGTCAGCAGGAGCACGAACACGCGCGCGACCGTATCGCGCGAGCGCGTTCCGGGTAGCGCCATGACCATGGAGACCGAAGAGGACCCCCGCGACACCGACGTCGCAGAAGGCGGCTACCCGGAGGAGCAGCACCCGGGCGCCGATCCGTCGGATGGCACGCGCAAGCGCGAGGAGCGCGAGGGCGACGCGCCGGACACGAGCTCGCCCGAGGAGAGCGACCCGGGCACGGCGACCGGCAACCCAGGAGCCGCAGGCGGCGACTGAGGCGCGTCCGTCACGCCGACCGGCGCGCTACGGTGGCGACCCCGATGGACCTCCCCGCCGAGACCTTCACCGCGGCCGAGGAGGCGAGGCTCGCCCCGCACGTGACGAGCCTGCACGCCCCGGTCTTCGCGCTCGTCAACCTCCCAGAGACGGTCAAGGGAGCGCTGTTCGCGCGCTACTCGCGCCACCCGGGCACGCTGCGCCGGCTGTTCCTCGACGAGTTCGCCGAGTCGCTCCCCGCGCTGCCGCCCTTCGAGGGCGACGAGGGTGAGCGCGCCGCGAAGCTCTACGACACGATCTTCCTCGGCTACGGGGACGACTCGGTGGCGCAGCTCGGCGCCGCGCACGTCGCGTGCGAGTGGGTCTCCAACGTCCTGACGAAGATCCTCCAGCGCCCGCGGATCGGCGTCGCGTACCTCGAGCAGTCCACCCGCTACATCGCCTACGACGCGCCGATGAACCCCGAGGGCGCCTACCGCTACTTCCGCGATCCGGAGCTGGGGCCGGACTACCCGCGGGCGATGGACGGCCTCTTCGACACCTACGCGCAGGCGCTCCCCCGCGTGCAGGCGTGGGCGGCCGAGCAGTGGCCGGCGGCGCCCGGCGAGTCGCCGTCGGCGCACGAACGCGCCGTGCGCGCGAAGGCGCTCGACCTCCTCCGCGGGCTGCTGCCCGCGGCATCGCTGTCGCACATGGGGATGCTCGCCACCGGTCAGGCGTACGAGTCGCTCATCCTGCACCTCATGGCGCACCCGCTGCCCGAGGCGCGCCGGTGCGGGCGGCTCATGCTCGAGGCCGTCCAGGCGGTCATGCCGTCGTTCGTGACCCGGATCGAGCGCCCCGATCGCGGCGGCGAGTGGATCACCTACCTGCAGGGCCGGGAGGAGGCCGCGCGGTCCTGGGTCGCCCGGCTCGGGCTCGACCGCGACGACGAGGAGGCCGACGGCGCCTCGGTGCGGCTCGTGCACGTCGACGGCGACGAGGACGCACTGCTCTCCTCGCTGCTCTTCGAGGCGTCCCACGCCGGCGACGACGCCGTGCGCGCCGCGATCTCGGGCCTCGGCGACGAGGCGCGAGGTGCGCTGCTGGCCGACCTCGTGGGCGAGCGGGCCAACCGGCGCCATCGCCCGGGACGCGGCTTCGAGGCGCTGCGCTACCGGTTCGAGATCGTCGCCGACTACGGCGCGTTCCGCGACCTGCAGCGCCACCGGATGCTGACCGTGCAGTGGCAGTCGCTGACGCCGGACCTCGGCGCCGAGGTGCCCGAGGAGCTCGACGCCGTCGGGGTCGGGGACGCGTACCGCGCCGGGCTGGAGCGCTCGGCCCAGGCCTACGAGGAGCTGCGCGGCCGCGGGCAGGAGCACGCCGCGCCGTACGCGCTGTGCCTCGGGTACCGCATCCGGTTCGTGCTCGACCTCAACGCGCGCGAGGCGATGCAGCTCATCGAGCTGCGCTCGGGCCGCGAGGGCCACCCGAGCTACCGCGCGGTCGCGCACGCCATGTACGAGCACATCGCTCGGGTGCACCCCTCCGTCGCCGCGGCGATGCGACACGTGGACCACACCGCCGAGCCGCGCCTGGAGCGGATGCTCGGCGAGCTGCGCACCCAGGCGAAGCTCGACGCCCACGCCTGAGCGGTCGGTCATCTCCGGCCGGCTCATGCCGGCCCTCTTCGTGCTGCTGTGGAGCTCCGGCTTCACGTTCGTCGCGCTCGGGCTCCCGCACTCCGAGCCGATCACGTTCCTCGCGCTGCGCTACGTCATCGTCGTCGCGGTCCTCGCCGTCGCGTTCGCGGTCGTCCGACCGCCGCTGCCGCGGGGCCGCGCGTGGCTGGACCTGGCGATCGTCGGGTTCCTGCTGCAGGCCGTGTACTTCGGGCTGTTCTACCTCGCGATCGACCGCGTGGCCCCCGCGACGGTCGCCCTCATCGTCTGCCTGCAGCCCGTGCTCGTGGCGCTGCTCGCGCCCGCGCTGGTGGGCGAGCACGTCCCGCTCGCGCGGTGGGCGGGCCTCGGGCTGGGGCTCGTCGGGGCAGCGATCGTCATCCTCGCCCGCTCCGACGACGGCGGCACGGACGTGGTGGGCGTCGCGCTCGCGTTCGGCGGGCTGCTGGCGATCACGCTCGCGTCGCTCTACGAGAACCGCTTCGGCACGGAGCAGCACCCGGTCAGCGCGAACCTCGTCCAGTTCAGCGTCGCGCTCGTCGCGACCGCGATCCCGGCGGCGCTGCTCGAGGACCTGCACGTCGAGTGGACCGGCGAGCTGTACGTCTCGCTCGCCTACCTCGTGTTCTTCAACTCGCTGCTGGCGATCACGCTGCTGCTGACGATGATGCGGCGGGGGACGGCGTCGCAGGTGTCGGCGCTGTTCTTCCTCGTGCCGCCGCTCGCGGCGCTCATCGCGTGGATCGTGCTCGGCGAGTCGCTGCGTTGCGCTCGGGATGGTGCTCGCCGCGGTCGGCGTCGCGATCGCGACGCGGCGCTAGGCGCGCGTGGAGTCGGCCGTCGCGCCCGGCGCCGCGGACCCATCGCGCGGGCGGGTGCTCGGGCCGGCGGAACTCGTCGTAGGCGAGTCGCCGACGGCGGCGACCACGTCGAGCCCGATGAAGTCCGACAGCGTCAGCGGGCCCATCGGGTGGCCGCAGCCGAGCTTCATCCCCTCGTCGATCGCCTCGCGCGTCGCGAAGCCCTCCTCGTACATCCGGATCGCCGAGATGAGGTACGGGATGAGCGCGCGTTGACGATGAAGCCGGAGCGGTCCCCCGCCCGGATCGGCGTCTTGCCCAGCGACTCGGCGAACGCCTCGGCGCGGGACACCGACTCCTCGCTCGTGTCGAGCGCGACGACGACCTCCACGAGCTTCATGACCGGGACGGGCGAGAAGAAGTGATCCCGAGCACCTGCTGCGGGCGCCCGGTCGAGGCGGCCAGCTCGGCGATCGGGATCGAGGACGTGTTCGACGTCAGCAGCGCGTCCGGCCCGAGCACCGCGTCCAGGTGACGCGGCCCTTGAGCGCCTCGGCGTCTCCGGCCTCCAGCTTGCCGCCCGAGACCGCGCGGTCGACGGATGTGGAGATCCGCTCGCGCGAGCGCTCCAGCGGCGCCATGCATCAGCAGGAGTGATCGCTGGCTGCGCGTTCCCGTCTTTGACTTCACGATCGCCGTGCGCAATCGTCAGACCATGGAGCTTCGCCACCTACGCACCCTGGAGGCGATAGCCCGTCACGGCAGCTTCACCCGCGCCGCGGAGGAGCTGCACCTCGCGCAGTCCGCGCTGTCACAGCAGATCCGTCGCCTCGAGGGCGAGCTCGGCATCCAGGTGCTGAGCCGGACCAGCCGCAGGGTCGACGTGACCCCCGAGGGGTCCGTCGTCCTCGCCTACGCGCGCAGGGTGCTCACCGAGGTCGATGGCCTGCAGGCCGAGCTCGAGGAGCTCACCGGCGTCGTCCGCGGGCGCGTCGCGATCGGCGCGATGTGGCCGACCGGCAACTACGACCTGGCGGGCACGCTGGCCACGTTCCACCAGCGCCACCCCGGCGTCGAGATCCACATGGTCGAGGAGACCGCCGACCGTCTCCTGGAGATGCTGCGCGCCGACGAGCTCGACTGCGCGTTCGCCTCCGTCGACCCGGACCGCCTCGGCGACGAGTTCGCGGCGACGATGCTCTTCGAGGAGCAGATCGTCGTGGCGTTCGCCGCCGGCCATCCGTTCTCCGAGCTCGAGCACGTCACGTTCGCGCAACTGGCCGACCAGGCGCTCATCGCCTACCGGGAGGGCTCCGAGCTGCGCCGCCGTCTCGAGTGGGCGATGGCCGATCACGACCTGAAGCCGCGCAACGCGTTCCTCTGCACCGAGATGGCCGCCGTCCGCGGGCTCGCGTCGCGTGGGCTCGGGGCCGCCGTGCTGCCGGAGTCGATCGCGCACATGGAGGGCGAGCCGATCGAGTTCCGCCCGGTCGGCCCGGAGCCGTTGACGTGGCCGGTCACCATCGTGTGGCGCGCCTCGCGCCGACAGCCCCCGGCCGCGAAGGCGTTCCTCGCCCTCGCGCTCGACGGCGTGCAGCAGGCGGCACCGGCGCGCCTGGCCGCCGCCTAGCTCGTCCGGCGCCGGAACAGCACACCCGCCAGGGCGACGGACGCGACGAGGATCGCGGAGCACCACGCGACGGCCTGGACCGGGTTCGTGCCGGCGGGCGTGCCGAGCAGCAGGCTGCGGATCGTCTCGATGACCGGCGTGACCGGCTGGTGCGCGGCGAAGCCGTGGATCCAGGCGGGCATCGTCGCGATCGGGACGAAGGCGCTGCTCGGGTAGGGCAGGAACATCACGAAGAACGTGAAGCCGCTCGCGCCCTCCGGCGTCTTCGCCAGCAGGCCGATGAGCGCCGCGAACCACGACAGGGCGACGACGAACAGCGCGAGCATCCCCGCCGCGGCGACCCACTCGAGCGGCGTCGCGTCCGGCCGGAAGCCGATGAGGATGCCGACGCCCAGCACGACGACCGTCGACGCGGCGTTGCGGGCGACGCTCGCGACGACGTGCCCGGCGAGGAACGCGGCGCCTCCGACGTCGAGCGAGCGAAGGCGGTCGACGAGCCCGCTCGACATGTCGCTGGACACGCTCACCGCGGTGATCGACGCGCCGTAGCCGGCGCACAGCAGCAGCACCCCTGGGACGACGTAGGTCACGTACTCGGTGCCGGTCCTGATCGCGCCGCCGAACAGGTAGACGAACAGCAGCATGAGCATGATCGGCAGCATCAGGGACGTCAGCAGCGCCTCCGTGTTGCGGCGCGAGAGGCGCAGGCAGCGCCCGGAGAGGGTCAGCGCGTCAGACATGGCAGGGCTCCTCCGGTGTCGAGTGGCCGGTCAGTGCGAGGAAGACGTCGTCGAGCGTCGCGTCGTGGATCGCGAACGAGGCGATCGCGTCACCGTGCGGGTCGACCTCGTCGAGCAGCCCGCGCACGTCCGCGGCGCTGCCGTCGGTGGGCACGCCGAGCACGAGGGCCTCGGCGTCGCGGACCGTCACCCGGTCGCCGAGCAGCTCCGCGACGTCCGCGAACGCGTCGGGTCCCGCGAGCGTGAGATCGACCCGCGGCCCCGCGATCATCCGCTTGAGCTGGGCCGCCGTCCCCTCCGCGACGATGCGCCCGCCGTCGATGACGGCGATGCGGTCGGCGAGCCCGTCGGCCTCCTCGAGGTACTGCGTCGTCAGGAACACCGTCACGCCGCCGCCCACGAGCTCGCGGATGACGCCCCACATCGCGCTGCGGCTGCGCGGGTCGAGCCCTGTGGTCGGCTCGTCGAGGAACAGCACGGCGGGCCGCGCGACGAGGCTCGCCGCGAGGTCCAGCCGCCGCCGCATCCCGCCCGAGTAGGTGCCGACACGCCGGTCGCCGGCGTCGACGAGGTCGAAGCGCGCGAGCAGGTCGTGCGCCCGGGCGCGGGCGTCGGCCCGCGAGAGGCCGGCGAGCCTGCCCATCATCCGCAGGTTCTCCTCACCGGTCTGCAGCTCGTCGACCGCGGCGTACTGGCCGGTGAGGCTGATCGCGCGGCGGACCGCGCGGCGTCCGGCGACGACGTCGTGCCCCGCGACGGTCGCGGTCCCGCCGTCCGGCGCGATGAGCGTGGAGAGGATGCGGACGGTCGTCGTCTTGCCCGCGCCGTTGGGGCCGAGCAGCGCGAAGACCGAGCCGGCCGGCACCCGGAGGTCGACGCCGCCCAGCACCCGCACCTCGCCGTAGGACTTCTCGAGGCCGGTCGCCTCGATCGCCGCGTGGTCTGTCATCGGTATCCTTTCTGCGTAAGCCATACGCGTTACTGCGTTGACTATACGCAGAAGGAGAACCGTGTCAACCGATCTGCCGCCGGGCATCGCCGCTGCTTGGGGTGTCCGCGCACCCATGACGAAGGGCCCGCGGCCGAAGCTCACGGTGGAGGCGATCGTGGCCGCAGGCATCGAGACCGCCGACGAGGAGGGCCTCGAGGCGGTCTCGATGAACCGCGTCGCCAAGCGCCTCGGCTCCTCGCCGATGGGCCTCTACCGCTACGTCACCTCGAAGGAGGAGCTGCTGCAGCTCATGGTCGACGCCGCGCTCGGGGCGATGCCCGACGCGACGCCCGCGGCCGGCTGGCGCGAGGGCCTGGAGCGCTGCGCGCGATGGCTCGCGGACGCCATGCGGGCACACCCGTGGTCGACGCACGTCCCGATCACGGGCCCGCCGGTGACGCCGAACGCGGTCGCCTGGCTGGAGGCCGCGCTGGACGCGCTACGCGAGACCGGACTGGCGGAGGGCGAGAAGGCCTCCATCGCGCTGATGCTCAGCGGCTACGTCCGCGAGCACGTGATGCTCATGGCCGACGTCGAGGCGAACTTCCTCGACGCGGCGGCCACCCCGGACGAGGCGATGCGCGGCTACGTCGACACGCTGCGGGGCGTCGTCGACGGCGATCGCTTCCCTGCGCTGCAGGCGGTGCTCGACGCGGGCGTGTTCGACCGCGCCGACCCGCCCGACGAGGAGCTCGCGTTCGGCCTGGACCGGATCCTCGACGGCGTCGAGGTGCTCGTGCGGCGCCGGGGCTAGACGGGGTACCGCAGGATCGCCGCCGCCGTGCCGCCGCCCGGGATGTCCTCGCGCCGCAGCGCGAGCACCCGCCCGCCGTGCCCGATCACCCTGCGCGCGATCTCGTCGACGACGCCGTAGTTCGTCGCGTCGCCGTCCGCGTCGATCGTCACCGCGCCCGACTCCTCGTCGACGAACCCGGAGACGACGTCGTCCATGTCCGCCATGAGCGTCTGCACGGCGCCGAACGTCGCCGCCCGCGCGATGTCGGTGATCTCGGCCGCCGCGCGCCCCTGTGAACCGCGCTGGTCGAACAGCCGGCGCAGGTCGCTCAGCTCCTCGGCGTACAGCGCGTCGAGCACGCCGCGCGCCTCCTCGGCGAGCTCCGCGGCCGTCGCGGTCTCCGGGTTGCCCTGGATGGTCTGGGGCGCGAGGAACGGATAGCTGTTCACGGAGCGGTAGATCGACTCCAGCGGCTCGGCCGACGCGAGGATGAGCGGCACCCCGGCCGCGCCGAGCGCCGGGCGCAGCGCGGCGTCGACCTGCCGCGCGTACTGGCGCATCCGGACCTTCTGCCCCTCCGAGCCCTGGATGCGCCCGACCGCGGACCGGTCGGTGATCGACGCCTTGCCGACCGCGCTGGCGACGTCGACGGGGAGGTCGGAGATCCGGACGTCCTCCGCCGGCACCTCGGCGGCCACCTCGACGAGCCGCACCGAGCCCTGCGCGAGCGCGAGCACGAACGCCGCCTGCGGGAACGTGACGCTGCGCAGCAGCGGCTTGAGGTGGTAGCGGTCGGAGACCTCCACCACCGTCGTCAGGCGGTTCGGCAGCCGGAACGTGCGCGCGCCGTCGGGCGTCGCGAACACGGCCAGGCTGATCGCCTGCGTCCTCCAGAACTCCTCGTCGTCGTGGAGGTCGTCGAGGTGCTCGCGGACCCCCGCGGACGGCAACCCGGCCTCATCGATCTGGGTCAGCGCCTGGTGGGCGAGGTTCTTCAGCTCGATCCGGGCGACCGCTTCGTCGTGCGGCAGGTGACCCGTCGGCAGGTAGAGCGACACCGACGGCGTCGCGCGGGCGGCGAGCAGCGCGGTGAGCTGCTGCTGCGTGGGGATGTCGAGGTGCAGGGGCACGGCGTCAGAGTGCCAGTTCGTAGCGTTCGCGTGCCAGCTCGCGTCCCCACAGCGTCGTGACCCAGGTCTCGACGAGCTCGAATCCGGCCGCGCGGTAGAGGTGCGCGGCGCCCTCGAGCTCGGAGAACGTCTCGAGCATCAGCCGCTCGTAGCCGGACTCGCGGGCGAACCCCAGCGCGCGGTCCAGCAGCTCGCGGCCGAGGCCGCGCCCGCGCGCGGCCGCGTCGACGAGGAACCAGCGCAGCTGGCCGATCTGCGGCGAGACGCCGGTCAGCCCGACGGCGGCGACGACGCGACCGTCGTCCTCGGCCACCCACAGGCGGCCGGGACCCGGGCGAGGGCCGGTGAGCCACTCGCCCATCCCCGACGCGACGTATCCCTCGAACGTCGCGTCGAGGTCGTACTCGCCGGCGTACAGCCGGGCGTGCAGGGCGATGACCTCCCCGACGTCGCCGGGGCGGTCACCGACACGCACCGTCACGCTTACGCCGACTCGTCGTCGTCCTGGCGCTCGGAGATCTTGCCCTGCAGCTGGGACATGACGTCGGGGTCGCGCAGCGTCGTGACGTCGCCCAGCTCGCGACCCTCCGCGATGTCGCGCAGCAGCCGCCGCATGATCTTGCCGGAGCGGGTCTTCGGCAGGTCGTCGGCCCAGATGATGCGCTTGGGCCGCGCGAGCTTGCCGATGCGCTTGGCGACGTGCTCACGGATCGCGCCGATGAGCTCGTCGTCGCCCTCGCGGTCACCCTCGAGCGTCACGAACGCGGTCACCGACTGGCCGGTGTCCTCGTCGCTCTGGCCGATGACCGCGGCCTCCGCCACGACCTCGTGGGACACGATCGCCGACTCGATCTCCGCCGTCGACATCCGGTGGCCCGAGACGTTGAGCACGTCGTCGATCCGCCCGATGATCCAGTGGTAGCCGTCGTCGTCCTTCCGCGCGGCGTCGCCGACGAGGTAGACCTCCGGCCCGAAGCGCTTGAAGTACGTCTCGACGAAGCGCTCCTTGTCCTTGTAGAGCGTCCGCAGCATCCCCGGCCACGGCTTCGTGAGGACGAGGAGACCCTGCTTGCTCGACCCGACCTCCTCCTCGGAGGACTCGTCGAGGATCTTCGCCTCCACGCCCGGCAGCGGCGTCCCCGCCGACCCGGGCTTCATGTACTGCGCGCCCGGGAGCGTCGTGATCATGATGTGGCCGGTCTCGGTCTGCCACCAGGTGTCGACGACCGGCGTCTCCCCGAGGCCGATGACCTCCCGGTACCAGAGCCAGGCCTTCGGGTTGATCGGCTCGCCGACCGTCCCCAGGAGCCGCAGCGACGAGAGGTCGTGCTTGGCCGGCAGCTCGGCGCCCCACTTCATGAACGACCGGATCGCGGTCGGCGCGAAGTAGTAGATCGTGACGCCGAGGTCGTTCACGAGCTTCCAGTGGTGGTCCTTGGACGGGTAGTCCGGCGGCCCCTCGTACATGACCTGGGTCAGGCCGTTGAGCAGCGGGCCGTAGACGATGTAGGAGTGCCCGGTGATCCAGCCGACGTCGGCCGCGCACCAGTACACGTCCGTCTCGGGCTTGAGGTCGAAGACGTGCTTCGTCGTCCAGGCGACGCCGGTGAGGTAGCCGCCGGTCGTGTGCAGGATGCCCTTCGGCTTGTTCGTCGAGCCGGACGAGTACAGGATGAACAGCGGGTGCTCGGCATCGAGCGGCTCGGCCTCGCACTCGGGGCTCGCGGCCTCCATCGCCTCGTGCCACCAGACGTCGCGGCCCTCCTGCATCTCGCAGTCGGCGCCGGTCGACTCGACCACGAAGATCTTCTCGATCGAGGCGACGTCGCCCATGACGTCGTCGACCTCGGGCTTGATCGGCGCGGTCTTGCCCTTGCGCCGCGCGCCGTCGACGGTGACGAGCGCCTTGGCCTCCGAGGTCTCCATCCGCTCGCGGACCGACTCGGGCGAGAACCCGCCGAAGACCACGTTGTGCGGCGCGCCGATGCGGGCGCACGCGAGCATCGCGACGATGACCTCGGGGATCATCGGCATGAAGATCCCGACGACGTCGCCCGCCTGGACGCCGTTGTCCTTCAGGACGTTGGCGAACCGCTGGACCTGGTCGAGCAGCCACCCGTAGGTGATCTCGCGCTCCTCGCCCTCCTCGCCGCGCCAGTGGATCGCGACCCGGTCGCCGAGCCCGTTCTCGACGTGGCGGTCGAGGCAGTTGTAGGACGCGTTGATCGTCCCGCCGTCGAACCACGTGTAGTACGGCGGGTCGGACTCGTCGAGCACCGTGTCCCACTCGGAGAACCAGTGGAGGTCCTTCGCCTGCTCCCCCCACCAGGCGACCGGATCCTTCTCGGCCTCCTTCCAGAGCGAGTCGTCGGTGTCCATCGCCTCCGCGACGAACGCCTCGGGCGGATCGAAGTGGTCGGTCTCCTGCAGCTCCTCGAGGCGCTTCGCGAGGTCGTCGTGGGTGGTCTCGGTGCTCGCCATGTGTCCCCCTTCAGCGATCGAGCTCGCGCTGGCGCAGCTCGACCCGGCGGATCTTGCCGGTCAATGTCTTGGGCAGGTCGTCGACGAACTCGACCTCGCGCGGGTACGCGTAGGCGGAGAGCCGGCCGCGCACGTGCGCGCCGATCTCCTTCCCGAGCTCGTCGGAGGGCTCGTAGCCGGACGCGAGGACGACGAACGCCTTCACGATCGACCCTCGCCGCTCGTCGGGCTTGCCGATGGCGGCCGCCTCGGCGACCGCGGGGTGCTCCAGGCAGGCCGACTCGACCTCGAACGGCCCGATCCGGAACCCGGCTGAGTTGATGACGTCGTCGGCACGGCCCTCGTACCAGATGTACCCATCCTCGTCGACCGAAGCAGCGTCTCCCGTGTGGAACCAGTCACCGCCGAAGACCTCCTGCGAGTCCTCGTCGCGGTTCCAGTAGCCGAGCGGGTAGTGCGGATTGGACCGCGCACGCAGGCAGATCTCGCCGCGCTCGCCGACGGCGAGCGGCTTCTCGTCCTCGTCGAGGACCTGGACGTCCCAGCCCGGCATCGGCCGGCCCATGGATCCCTCGCGAACGTCCATCCACGGGAAGTTCGCCACCATCGGGTAGCTCTCGGTCATCCCGTAGTAGTCGAGGACCGTCACCCCGTACTGCTCGCGGAACCACCGGATCGCCTCCGGGTTCAGCGGCTCGCCCGCCGAGCAGACGACGGAGAACTTCTGCGGGTACGTCTTGCCCGCGTCCGGGATCGACATCATCGAGCGCATCGCCGTCGGCGTCGTGAAGACGTGCGTGACGCCGTGGCGCGACAGCGCGTCGAGCTCGCGGTGGGGGTCGAAGCCGCCGGCGCGCTGCACGACGACCTGGACCGCGCCGATCCGCCAGGGCCCGAGCAGCGGTGCGATGCCGGCCGCCCACGCCCACTCGCCCATGCCGCGGAAGCGCACACCGTCGGAGACGTCGTGGCAGTAGGTGAACTCCTCGTGCGCGAGGAGGTAGCGGTGCGCGTGCAGGATGCCCTTGGCCAGGCCGGTGGTGCCCGACGTGTAGTAGAGCTGGGCGGGGTCGTCGGCGGCGGTGTCGGCCACCTCGACGTCGGTGGAGCCCTCGTCGAGGTCCCCCGGCGACAGCTCGATGACCTGCTCCGTGAGGTCGGCATCGACGCGCGTGCGGTTGGCGGCGTCGGTGACCAGGAACTTCGCCTGGCTGTCGCGCACGCGGTGGCGGATGCCGTCGTCGCCGTACAGCACGGACAGCGAGAGGAGGATGCCACCCGCCTTCCAGACCCCGAGGAACGCGGCCGCGGCCTCCGGGATCTGCGGCAGCAGCATCGCGACCCGGTCACCGGGCTGCATGCCGGCGTCGAGGAGGCGGCGGGCGAACCGCGAGGACATGTCCTGCATGTCGCCCCAAGTCAGCTCACGGACGTTCCCGTCGGGATCCTCGTGGACCATCGCCAGCTTCCCGCGCGGGTGCTTGTCGCAGACGTCGGCGGCGATGTTGTAGCGCGCCGGCACGTCCCAGCGATGCGACGCGCGGGCCTGCTCGTAGCTCTCCACTGCGACGCCCATGGCTCCCCTCCCCTTCACGGTTGCGCGTACTACAGCGCATAGTCGCAGCACTGCGGGGGACCGCGCGGACGGGGGCCGTACCCGCCCCCGCCGCGCAGCCCATGCGCCTCCCTGTGGCGCCTACGAGTGGACCGAGGACTTCTCGGCGCCCAGCCCGGTCTCCGACCGGACGTACAGCTCGTGGAACGAGTGCTCCGCGCCGCGCTCCGAGCTCAGGACGGTGCCCAGCCAGCAGCCGATGAAGCCCAGCGGGATCGACACGATGCCCGGGTTCGCCAGCGTCCAGCCGACCGGCGAGCCCTCGCTGTCGGGGCCCGGCCAGACGCCGGGGCTGACGATCACCAGGCCGATGGCGCTGATGACGCCGAACAGCACGCCGGTCACGGCGCCCGCGGTGTTGAACCGAGGCCAGCTCAACGCCATGAGCAGGGCCGGGAAGTTCGCGCTCGCGGCGACCGCGAACGCGAGACCGACCATGAACGACACGTTCAGCCCCTCCCCGCCGATGATCGCGATGAAGATGGCGATCGCGCCGATCGAGGCGGCGGCGATCCGCGCGACGTGGACCTCCTCGTGCTCGGAGTCCTTGCCCTTGCGGACGATGTTCGACCAGATGTCGTGCGCCACGGCGCCGGAGGCCGACAGCACGAGTCCGGCGACCACGGCGAGGATCGTCGCGAACGCGACGCCCGCGATGAGCGCCAGGAACAGGTCGCCACCGAAGGTGCCCTCGCCACCGCCGAGCTCGGCCGCGAGCGTCGGCGCGGCCAGGTTGCCGCCCTTGCCCGCCGCCTCCTCGCCGCCCGGGCCGAGGATCGCCCGTGCGCCGAAGCCGATGAACGTCGTCAGCAGGTAGAAGATCCCGATCAGGAACATCGCCCAGACCACGGACTTGCGCGCGGCCTTGGCGTCGGGGACCGTGAAGAACCGCATGAGGATGTGCGGCAGGCCCGCCGTGCCGAGCACGAGGGCGAGGCCGAGCGACAGGGTGTCGATCGGGTTGGTGTACAGGCCGCCGGGGGCGAGCGTGAAGGTGCTCTCGCCCTTCTGCTCCTCGGCGCGGTTGAACAGCTCGATCGGGTTGAACCCGACGCGCTCGAGCACGAACACGGACATGATCGCGATGCCGAACATCAGCAGCACGGCCTTGATGATCTGCACCCACGTCGTCGCCAGCATGCCGCCGAAGATGACGTAGCAGAGCATGAACGCGCCGGTGAGCAGCACCGAGACGGAGAAGTCGATACCGACGAGCGCCTGGATGAGCACGCCCGCGCCGACCATCTGCGCGATGAGGTAGAAGGCGACGACGGCCAACGTCCCGATCGCCGCCGCGGTGCGCGCCGGGCGCTGGCGCAGGCGGAAGCTGAGGACGTCGGCGATCGTGTACTTGCCCGCGTTGCGCATGCGCTCGGCCAGCAGGAACATGACCGTCAGGAACGCGACGAGGAAGCCGACGGAGTACAGGAAGCCGTCGAACCCGTAGAGGAAGATGAGCCCCGCGATGCCCAGGAAGGACGCGGCGCTGAGGTAGTCGCCGGAGATGGCCAGGCCGTTCTGCGGGCCCGTGATCGAGCGGCCGGCGGCCCAGAACGTGTCGGCGCCGGTCATGCGCTTGGACGCCCACCACGTGATCCCCAGCGTGATCGAGACGACGATCGCGAAGATGATCACCGCCTCGACGTTGACTGCTGCGAGGACGGTCATGCCTTGCGCTCCTCCTCGGTCGACGCGGCCACGTCGTCGGCGCCCGTCGAGAACCGGGCGGGACCGCTGTCGTCCTCCGCGGTCTCCACCGCGCGCCTCGCCGCCTTCTCGGCGAGCGGGTCGAACACGTTCTCGGCCTTGCGCAGGTACCAGACCCCCAGCACGAGGACCATGACGAACTGCGACAACGCGAGGCAGTAGCCCACGGTCAGGCCCTGGTACACGGACTCGCCCATGAAGTCCGGCGCGTACCCCGCCAGGAGCACGAAGCCCAGGTACCAGGCCATGAAGAAGATGGTCGCCGGGATCACGAAGCGGCGCTTGGCCGAAACGAGCTCCCGGAACTCGGGTGAGCGCTCCGCGCGCTCCCAGTCGATGGGCCTTTCGAGCACGTCGCTCTCTCCGGTCCTACCCGGTTGTGCAGCCATGTCCCCTCCCGTTCGGAGCCGCCGCGTCTCAGAGTGTTCCCAGCGTCGCGCGTCCTTACGCAACGTCCTCGGCGCGTCCCTGCGTACGCTGTCGGCGTGCCCGACGAGACCGACGCTTTCGGCCGTCCGCTGACGCCGGAGGAGGAGACCGACGCCTTCGGCGCCCCGATCGCCGACTGGCAGCCTCCGGTCGCCCCGTCCGTCGAGACGACGGAGGAGTGGCGGCCCCCGGTCAGCTCGACGCCCGGCCCGCCCGGCGAGCCCGCCGGCTGGTGGCGCCGTGCCGGTGCCGCGATCATCGACGGCCTGCTCGTCGGCATCGTCGCCGTCGTCATCGCGCTCGTGGCCACGGAGGCGTTCGGCGCGAGCGACGACGCCAGCACGGCCATCGCGGCGTTCATCGGGATCTTCGTCGGCTCCTTCTACTACGGGAACCTCATGAGCCGCGAGGGCGAGCACAACGGCCGCACCTGGGGCATGCAGGCGACGGACATCCGCGTCGTCCGCGTCGACGGGCAGCCGATGACGTTCGGCTTCGCGCTCGTGCGCGAGATCCTCGTGAAGCAGATCCTCTTCGGCTACCTCGCCTTCTTCACGCTCTACACCGCAACGCTCTTGAACTACCTGTGGCCGCTGTGGGACTCGAAGAACCGGGCACTGCACGACCACATCTGCAAGACGCTCGTGAGGTCCGTCCCATGAGCGGCCTCCGACGCGCCACCGATCGAGTTCGACGGCCTGGTCAAGCGGTTCGGGCGACGCACCGTGCTGAACGGCCTGTCCTTCACCGTGCCCGCGGGCACCGTCGTGGGCCTGCTGGGCCCGAACGGCGCCGGCAAGTCCACCGCGATGCGCGTGCTGCTGGGGCTGCAGCGCCCGACCGACGGCCACGCGCGGATCCTCGGGCACGAGGCCGGCTCGCCCGGGTTCCGCGACGTGACGCGCAAGGTGGGGACGATCATCGAGTCCCCGCCCCTCTACAAGAACGCGAGCGCGCTGCAGAACCTCCGGATCCGCGCCGCGTCGATCGACGTGTCGATGCGCGACGAGGACCTCAAGGAGATCCTCAACCGCGTCGGTCTCGCCGAGCGCGCCGACGACCAGACCGGGAGCTTCTCGCTTTCGGCAGCGCAGCTCGAGCACTTCACCTACGGCGCGCTGACGCAGGACCTCAGCAACGGGATCACCGGGACCGGGGAGACGCACAACGGCCTCGTGGTGGCGCTGCTCGGCTCGATCGCCTGGTGTGCGCTGATCATCGCGCCGGGCTGGATCCGGTACCTGCGGAGCGACCTGAAGTAGCGGGCATCAGGTCGGTCCCGGAGCGGTCGATGAGATGCGCGACCTCGTCCGGGTGTCCCTCCTCGGCGTGGATCATCGATCGCACGGCGAGCAGCAGCGCGATGTCCAGGAACGCGCCCGCCGCGGCGCCGAACTGCGACTCGACGAAGAGGAACACGCGCGTGAGCAGGACCGACACGAGCAGCGAGCGCTCGAACCAGTGGTACGCCGCGAGCCGGTCGCGTCGCAGCCGGACGAGCCCGATGACGATGAACGTCGTCGACACGGCGTAGCAGCAGCTCGTCGCGACGTGCAGGAAGCTGAGGTCGCCCCCGCTCACGAGGCCGATCTGGTCGGCGCCGAGCGCGACGCCCGCGGCGAGGATCGTGGTGACCACGGTCACGAACCCGGCCAGGGCGTACAGCACGAAGACGATCGTCAGCAGCGTGCCGAAGCCCGGCCAGTTCGTCGCTCGCACGTAGAGGTCGCCCGCGCGCGCGGCCCAGCGCTCGTACCAGCGCGGCGGGGGCGACGGCAGCCCGTTGAGCTCCGTGAGGAGGTTGCGCATCGCGGCCAGCACGGGCCGGGTGTCGTCGGCGCCCTGCAGGAGCTCGACCGCCCGCTGGCGGTCGTGCTCGTGCAGCCGCCCGTGCGCGGCGTCGATCGCGAGGTAGATCGCGTTGGCCGCGCGCTCGTCGTCGGACAGGTCGCGGCCCCGCGCGAGCGTCCTGATGATCAGGAAGATCGCGATGAACACGAGGTAGATGACGCCGGCGGCCGGCTGGTAGAAGTAGTTGTTGTCCTCGGTGACGAACTTGCCGAGCTCGTCGATGAAGAAGCCGAAGCCGATCCCGCCGAGCAGCGCCGCCGGGCGCCGCGGGCCGCGCCCCAGGTACATGAGCAGGACCCCGATGGCGATGGCCATGAAGATGCCGCCGTACAGCAGGTGGGCGATGTGCAGCCCGCCGCCGCCGAGCTGCGGGTAGTGCGTCAGCCAGAGCTGGGTGCGGATGACGAGCACCGTCGTGACCGCCGCGATGAGGAACGACTCGAGCAGGCTCACGAACTCCGCGTTGCGGGGCGCTCGGGGTCGGAGGCGCGCGGGGATCATGCGGCGGGCTGGGGTGCGGGGACCTTGGCGCGCATGCCCTGCGTGCCGCCGGCCGGCTTCGTGGCGGCGCCCTCCCCCTGCGTGCGCGCGAGGACGACGAGCCCGCCCGACGCCGCGAGCAGCGCGAGCACGGCCACGGCGATGCTGATCGCGGAGGTGTCGAGCGACTCCTGCATGATCGTCGTGCCGAGCACGACCGACGCGATCGGGTCCGCGGCCATGCACGCCGCGATCGCGGGCGCGAGGACGCCCGTCTGCAGCGAGAGCTGGCTCAGGGTGAGCGCCACGTAGCCGACGGCGATGAGGCCGTAGAGGTGCCAGTGGGTGAAGATCGAGAGGACGGAGTCGGCGAACTGGTCGCCGACCGACTTCGTCAGGGCGGCGGTGAGGCCGAAGAGGATCCCGGCCGCGGCGCCGACGACCGCGGCCCTGCGCGCCGGCGGCGCCCCGCGCGCGAGCAGCATGAGCAGCGCGGCGGCGCCGATGCACGCGCCGCAGGCGATCATCCACTCGCCGAAGGGGGCGTCGTCGCGGCCGCCCGAGGGGTCGGCGACGAGGAGGAACGCCGCCAGCGCCGCGGCCACCACGAGCGCGGCGGCGATGTCGATGCGCCGCACCGTCTGGCCGGTGAGCTTCACGCCGAGCGGCAGGGCGAACACGACGCTGGACACCAGCAGCGGCTGGACGACCGCCAGGCGGCCGATCGTCAGGGCGACGGCCTGCGCGACGAACCCGAGCGCGTCGGCCGCGATCCCCGCGAGCCACACCGGCCGGCGTGCCATCTGCAGCAGGAGCCCGGAGGTGCCGCCCGGCGCGTCGGTGTCGGTCGGCTCGTCCAGCCCGGCCTTCTGCTGGAGGACCGTCCCGAGGGCGAACAGGAGAGCGGCCACGAGGGCGAGGGCGATCTCCATGGCGAGACGCTACAGATCGCGATCCAGCGGATGCAGGTCCGGCGTGCCGCCCGACCACACGGCGTCGGGCGCCGGCGGCGGGTAGGTCGGCGTGCTCGCGCGGTCGTCCGCGCCCGCGCGGCGCATGTGGCGGTACCAGCGGTGATACAGCGGCGCGAGCACGACGACGACGCCGACGAGGATCGCCAGCCCGGCGAGGAACCAGGCGTGCCGGCGCAGGAGCTCCCAGCTCCCGTCGACGAGGCAGGCGAGCCCCACGAGCACGACCGAGAAGCCCACGCCGAGGTAGTAGTCGAGCGGGAAACGCCAGATCCACGGGACCTCGAACCACCAGACGTTGCCGCGCCGGAAGCGCTTGACGGTGTACGCCGGGTTCAGCACGAACCACAGGTAGTCCCACACGACCGCGAGCACGAAGTACGTCGCGATCGTGCGCAGCTCGCCCGCGACCGTCCAGTCCACCCCCATGACGTACGGGAGGTGGAGGATGAGCATGGGGATCGTGAAGGCGTACACGTGGTAGCCCGTCAGCGGCCGCTGACCCATGACGATCCCGTAGATCCGCCCGGTCAGGCCGCGTTTGAGGTACCAGGTCGGCAGCCGCTCCGCCCAGCCGACGCCGCCCTCGATCTCGATCTCGATCCCCGCGAGACCGAACGCCCACAGGAACAGCAGGAGCGTGCGCCCGATCTCCAGCTCGTCCATCAGCGGCCCGCGGCGACGAGCTCCGGGACCGTGACGAACTCGTAGCCCTGCGGCACGTAGTGCTCGAGGATCGCCTCCGTCGTCTCGACGGACTTGTGGCGGTCCGCGGTCGGCTCGGTGTTCGAGCCGTCGTGCAGCAGGATGATGTCCCCCTCGCCGGCGTGCAGGCAGCGGCGGGTGATCCGCTTCGCCGTCGTGTGCGCGCGCCAGTCGTACCCCGTGATCGACCAGGTGACGGGCACGTAGCCCTCGGCGCGCATCGTGCGCAGGGTGCCCGGCCGCCGGCGCCCGTAGGGCGGGCGCATGAGCATCGCGTCGTCGACCGTGGAGAAGCGCTCGCCCGACGCCTCGACCGCCTCGCGACAGGTGCGCAGCTCCTCGCGGATCCGGGCGGCGCCGTGCGCCGGCATCGACGGGTGCGTGAACGTGTGGTTGCCGATGGCGTGGCCCTCCGCGACCGTCCGCCGGATGAGCTCCGGTTCGCGCTCGGCCCACTTGCCGATGAGGAAGAAGGTCGCCTTCGCGTCGTAGCGCGCGAGCAGCTCGAGCAGCCCCGGGGTGCGCTCGGGGTTCGGGCCGTCGTCGTAGGTCAGCGCGATGCGCTTGCCCGCCCCGCGCTCGCGGTGGATCGTCGGACCGTAGATCTGCGCGGTGGGGTACTGGCCCCCGTAGACCGCGACGCCGACGGCGGCCGCGGTGGTGGCCCCGGCCGCGATGGCGAGACTCCCCTTCGTGTTCATGCCTTCGCCCTCTTCCTCGCCTGTCGTCGTGCGCGGGCGCGGTCGCGGCGCGTGTCGGCGCCGGCCGCGAGCACTCTGGTCTCGATCTCCGCGAGCGCCTCGCGATTGCCGTCCTGCTCGTACGCCTCGAGCGTCTCGTGGAAGCCGTCCAGCCCGTCCAGGAACGCCGACATCGTCGCCGGATCGACGGTGGGCGCGCAGATGCCGAAGCCCTCGCGCTCGAGGTAGCGGGCGTTCATGAGCTGCTCGAACTGCCCACGCAGCGGGACCGAGAGGACCGGCTTGCCGAGGTAGACCGCCTCGCTGAGCAGCGAGAAGCCGCCGCCGGTGACCACGCCGCGCGCGGTCACGAGGTCCTCGAGGAAGCCGTCGACCGACCGCGCGCAGAACTCGATGGCGCCGTCGGTCGTGCCGACGAGCGGGCCGTCGCGCATCCCGTACACGCGACAGGCGACGCCGGTCTCGCGCAGCACCTCGATGAGCTCCTCGCTCCCGCCCGAGTAGACGACGAGGTGGTCGCCGCGCGTCGGCTGCGCCTCGACGATCGCCGGCCGCACGATCGGCGGCACGAGCGACGTGCGGCCGCGCAGGAGCGGCGGCTCGAAGAACGTGGTGATGACGTAGTCGCCGGCGGTCGGGACCATCGCCCGGGTGACCGCGCGGGCGATGCGGAAGTCCTCGCGTGCGCCCTCGACGATCTCCTTGTCGTGGCGGCAGCGGTCGATCATGTGGATGTTGTCCACGCAGATCAGCGGCGTGTGCGACCACCGCGCGTAGATGCCGGAGAGCGGCTCGAAGTCGGTCACGACGACGTCGGGCTCCCACTCGTCGACGGTCTCCATCCACATCCGCACGCTGCCGGGGAGCTCGCGGCGCATGGCGGTCATCGTGTGGGTGACCGACGCCCAGCGGCGGATCTCGCCGTCCTCCATGGCGAACGTCGGCCCGAAGACCTCGTTGACGTTGCCGAGCCGGTCGCCGAGATATCGGAACGCGGCGCCCGAGGCCATGACGCGCACGTCGTGCCCGCTCGCCTGGAGTCCTCCGATGGAGACCTCGGAGCGGGTGGCGTGCCCGAGCCCCTCGCCGTTCACGCCGTACAGGACACGCACCTGCAGAACCTACCTTCCGCACGCTGTCGAAGGCAACGAGCCGGCCTGCGTAGAGTCGGCCGATGCGAGTCGACATCCGCCACAGCCCGTCCTTCGCCCTCGCGCGCCTCGACCTCGACGAAGGCGAGGTGGCGCGCGTCGAGTCGGGTGCGATGGCGGCGCACTCCGGAGGCATGCATCTCGACGCCGCGATGCAGGGGGGACTCGTGAAGTCGCTGCGGCGCAGCGTGCTCGGCGGCGAGTCGCTGTTCGTCTCGACCTACACGGCCCCCGCCGGCGGTGGCTGGGTCGACGTCGCGCCGCGGCTCCCGGGCGACGTCTTCTCCGTCGAGGTCGACGGGGCGTACATCCTCACCCGCGGCGCGTTCCTGGCCTGCACCGCGAGCCTCGAGCTCGACACGAAGTGGGGTGGCTTCGGCAACCTGTTCGGCGGCGAGGGCGGCTTCCTCGTCCACATGACCGGGACCGGGACGCTGGTCGGCTCCTGCTACGGCGCCCTGGACCGCCGGATGCTCGCGCCCGGCGAGACGATCACCGTCGACTCCGGGCACCTCGTCTCCTACGACGAGGGGATCCAGATCAGCGCGCGCAAGGCCGCGAAGGGCCTCGTGCGCACCGGCAAGACGGGAGAGGACCGCGTGTTCGACGTGACCGGCCCCGGCGAGGTGACGACGCAGAGCCGCAACCCCGACGAGTTCGTGGAGTGGATCATCCCGCTGCTGCCCTTCTCGCGGAGCTAGCGGCCCTTGCGGCGGCGCTTGCGCGAGCCGGGGCGCGGCGTCGTCGTCGCGCTCTCGGGCTCGTCGTCGCGCGGGTCGCTCGGATCGTCGGCCGGCGTCGCGTCGGGATCCTCCCCGCGCGCGAGCGCCGCGCGCCGCTCGCGCATCTCCTGCTGCGACGGCCACGGCTGCGCGGTCCCGGTCTCCCAGGCGGGCGGGCGGCCCCCGATCCACTTGCCGAGGAACATGAGCCCGAGCGCGATGAGGAAGAAGGACCGGATGATGCCGGGCTGGTCGATCGGCAGCACGAGCAGCAGGCCGGACAGGATCCCGAGCACCCCGAAGAAGCGCGTGAGCAGGCCCGTGCGCATCGCGTTGAGCGAGATGATCACGAGCGCGAGCGCCAGCCCGAAGCGGCCGAGCTGGTAGATCACCGTCGCGGCCTGCACGGCCGATCCGGAGATCGCGTCGCGCGCGGCGCCGCTCGTCTGGACCGCCTCGTCGGCGAACGACTTCGCGTCGAGCGAGAAGGCGATCGTGTAGACGAGGAACCCGATGCCCGACGCGATGCAGCCCGTGACCGTCGCGATGATGCCCGCGCGGCCCATCTTCGGGTTGCGCGCCTGGATCGCCAGGAAGAGGTAGCGCAGCGGGAACAGCATCAGCAGCGACGCGAGCGCGACGAGGACGCCGCCGAGCGCCTGGGCGAAGACGTGCTCGCCGATCCAGTCGACCTGCTGCGCGAGGATGCCGGGCGGCAGGTCGCGGCCCGCGAGCGAGTCGCTCAGCGCGGGCAGCAGCGTGATGACGTCGTCGGAGTCGTTCGGCAGCCGGTTGCTGACGATCGTGCTCGCGATACCGCCCGCGAGCGTCGCGGCGCCGGCGGCGATCGCGCCGACCGCGGCGCGGCCGCGCTCCTTCTCCTCGCGCGCGAGGGCAGCCTCTGGCGAGATGTCTGCCATCAGCGGAGCGGCGCGCAGCGGTGCGGGGCGGGCACGGGTTCCGCAGTGTAGTCAGTGGCCTCCGAGAGCCGCGAGGACGTCGCCGTCCGTGCGTCGCGACGCTCCCGGCACGAGTCCCGCTCCCTCGTCCGCCGCCTGGATCACGTGCGGCCCGCTGTCCGGCCCGGTGACGAAGACCACCGGGACGCCGATGCCGCGCAGCTCGCGTCGGCTGGGCGCCCACGTGGCCAGACCCGCGTAGTCGGCGAAGAACCCGCGCGGCGACGCCTGCCCGCGCGAGAGCTCCTCCGGGGTCGCGTCCGGGCCGAGCCAGTGGGCGATCGCAGCCGGCGGGCCACCGTCGCGCAGCGCGTCCTCGAGCTGCTGTCGCTGCGCGGAGAGCGCTTCGTTGGCCTCGGGCACGAACGCGAGCAGCGGCGCGTCGCAGAGCACGGCGGACGCGACGAGCTCGGGACGGCGCACGAGCAGGTCGAGCGCGATGAGCGCTCCGAACCCGAAGCCCACGATGCGGACGGGCGCGGCGTCCAGTGCGGTCAGCAGCGCCGCGGCGTCCTCGCCCTGCTCCTGCACCGTGGTGGCCGCGTAGGGCTCGGGCGCGCCCGAGCCGCCGTAGCCCCGGCGATCGTGGGCGATGACCCGCCCCTGCAGCCGCGACCGGAGGGCGGCGCTGGCGGCCGCGCCCGACGCCATCCCGTGCACCACGAGCGTGGTGGGCGGGTCCCTGCCCTCGTCCTCGTAGGCCAGCTCGACGCCGGCGCCCTCGACCGTCGGCATTGGCCCGACCCTAGCTCGCGGGGGCGGCCTGTGCACGAGCTTCTACGATGGAGGCATGGAAGGTGGATTCGGAGGACTCTTCGGCGACCCGGACGAGCTTCAGCGCCGTATGGCGGAGTTCGCCGAGCAGATGCAGGGCCAGCAGAAGCTGGCCTGGGCGGACAACGCCATCAAGCTGGCGGTCGACATGACCGTCGCGGCCATCAACCGCATCAACGTCCAGGGCACGACCGATCAGCAGGCGGAGCAGATCCGTGCGGTGATCGCGACGGTCTTCCCGGAGGCGGTCACCCTCGTGCGCGAGGCGCGCGAGGGCCTGCAGTAGCCCCGCTCTAGGCCGGGCCCGGCGCCTGCTGGCGCTTCTCCGCCTCGCGGTGCTCGCGCCCCTGCCGGATCGCCTCCTTGAACGAGCGGATCCGGAAGATGAAGAACAGCGCGAGGAAGCCGACGAGGAGCGTCCACGCGCCGATCGCGATCTGCTGGCCGACGGAGTACGCCGCGACCGTCGCCGAGCCCGCCGCACCGGCGAAGACCTTGACGAGCAGCGCCTGCTGCACGCCCGCGCCGCCGGGGGTGAACGGGACCGCTGCCGCCACCGCGTTCACGCCGAGCACGAGCAGGACGTTGCGCACCGAGCCGCCGACGTTGAACGCCTCGAGCAGCATCCAGAACGCGAGGAACCGGAAGCACCAGCCGGCGAGCTGCCAGGCGAACACCTCGCGCATGTAGCGGCGGCGGTCGCGCAGGATCGTGACGCCCTGGCGCACGCGCGCCCAGAACGCCCGCACGCGGTTGGACAGCAACGCGAAGCCGACGAGCACGCTGACCGCGATGAACGTCAGCAGGAACAGCAGGAAGCGCGGGTGCGACGCGAAGAACTGCAGGTCGAACGCCGGGATCTTCGAGAAGTCCGGCGGCTTCGGGAAGACACCCTGCGAGAAGGCGAACGTCAGGATGAACACGCCCATGACGAGGTCGAAGATCGCCTCGACGAAGAACGCGGCACCGACCGCGGGATACGTGGAGTTCGGCACCGACGTCTTGACCAGGAACAGCTTGATGACGTCGCCGCCCCGGGCGGGCACGACGTTGTTGAAGCCGTACGCCGCGATGTACGCGCCCCAGATCTTCCAGAACGGGATGCGCTCGCCGGGGTAGGCGGCCCGCAGCGTGTGGAAGAACGCGCGCGAGCGCAGCGTCAGGTAGACGAGGAACGACAGCAGCCCCAGCAGCAGGGAGAACCAGCCGACCTCGCCGAGGCTGGAGAAGAAGTCTCCCGCCGCGTCGAGGAATCCCTCGATGCTCGAGCCGATCGACGCCAGCATGCCGACTCGATGGTACGAGCGCGTCGACCCGCTACGCGTGCGGTTCGCGCCAGAGCAGCCACAGCGAGGGCGCCCCGCCCGGAAGCTCGAGCCTGCGCTGGACCTCGAAGCCGTGCCGCGCGTAGAAGCCGACGTTCGCCTCGGTCGCCGTCTCGAGGTACGCGGGGACGCGCTCGGCGTCGCAGACGTCGAGCACCGGCCGCAGCAGCGCCGACCCGATCCCCTCGCGTCGTCGCTCGGGCGCGGTGCCGAGCACCGACAGGTAGTAGTGGGCGTCGACCGGGTGCGCGATCTCGATCCGGGTCATGGCGCGCATCGTCCGCAGCAGGCGCGGGAGCAGCGGAGGCAGCAGCGTGAGGCTCGAGACGCTCTGGCGCAGGTCCTCGCGCCACTGCCCCGGGAGCGCCCAGAGCGCCCCGCCGGCATGGTCGTCGGTCGTGTAGAGCTGGTTCTGCGGCGCGAGGCGGCTGAGGCTGACCATGAACGAGCGCTCGACGTGGCGGTCGCGGCTGCGCTCGCGGGGATACAGCCAGGTCGTGAGCGGGTCCTCGTGGAAGGCGCGCGCCAGGACGCGCGCCATCGCGGGGAAGTCCTCCCTGCGCGCGACCCGGACCTGCTGGGCGGGCACCCTCGTCGGCATCAGGCGGCGGGCGGGGTCTCCGCCGGCGTCCACCGCGAGGCGTGCACCGGCTCCCACTGGGTGAGACGCTCGACGAGCGTCGCGGGGTCGCCGTCGCTCAGCACGAGCGCGCGGTGCTCGGGCTTGAGGAACCCCTCGTCGCGCGCGCCGTCGAGGAATCCCTCGAGCAGGTCGTAGTAGCCACCGACGTTGAGGAGCCCGACCGGCTTGAGGTGGATGCCGAGCATCGTCCAGGTCAGGGCCTCGACGACCTCCTCGAGCGTCCCGAGGCCGCCGGGCAGGGCGACGAAGGCATCGGACAGCTCGGCCATCCGCGCCTTGCGCTCGTGCATCGTCTCGACGATCTCCAGCTGCGTGAGGCCGCGGTGGCCGATCTCGCGCGACCCCAGCGCGCGCGGCAGGACGCCGATGACCTCGCCCCCCGCGTCCAGCGCCGCGTCCGCGAGGACGCCCATGAGCCCGACGCTCGCGCCGCCGTACACCACGCCGATGCCGCGCCCCGCGAGGACCCTGGAGATCTCCGCGGCGGCGTCGGCGTAGGCCGGACCGGCACCCGGACTCGATCCGGCGTAGAGGCAGACGCGGCGCAGCGCGGGCACGCACTGAGCCTAAGGCAGCCGTCAGGCGGCTATCGATGCTCGCGCCGCGACGCCATCCGCGGCTGGATGTGATCACCGAAGACCTCCAGGCCCTGCAGGAAGTCGTCGAAGATGAGCATGATCCCCTTGGTCCCCGGCACGTCGGCCGCCTCGTCGAGCATCGCGGCGACGGACTCGTAGGAGCCGACGAGCGTCCCGATGTTGAAGTTGATCGCGCCCTCGGGCAGGGCGAGCTGGCGCGTGTGGCTGCGCTCGTCGGAGCCGTCGGTCGCCGCGCGGCCGGTCATCGTCGCGATCGCCTCGCGGTCCACCGCCGCGTTCAGCGCGTCCCACCGCGCGAAGGCCGCCTCGTCGGTCTCGTCCGCGATGACCATGAACAGGACGTAGACGCCGACGTCGCGGCCGCTGCGCTGCGCGGCGACGCCGAGTCGCTCGTTGGCCTGCCTGTGCGCCGTCGGCGTGTTGCGGCCGCTGCCGAGGACGAACTGCACGTCGCCGAACTCGGCGCAGAACTGCATCCCGCGGTCGCTCTGGCCGGCGCAGACGATCTCGATCGGTCCCTGCGGCAGCGGGCCCAGGTGGCAGTCCTCCATGTGGAAGAACTCGCCGTCGAGATCGCAGCGACCGGTCTCCCACAGGTCGCGCATGACGCGCACGTACTCGCTGGACTGCTCGTAGCGCGTCGCCGCGTGCTGGTCTCCCGGCCACAGGCCCATCTGGGCGTACTCGCCCTTCTGCCAGCCCGTCACGATGTTCACGCCGAAGCGCCCAGGCGCCATCGAATCGATCGTCACCGCCATCCGCGCCACGATCGCCGGCGGCAACGTCAGCGTCGCCGTCGACGCGTACAGCTTGATGCGCTCCGTCTCCGGCGCGATGCCGGCCATGAGCGTGAACGACTCGAGGTTGTGGTCCCAGAACTCCGTCGCGCCGCCGAACCCGCGCAGCTTGATCATCGACAGCGCGAACTCGAAGCCGATGGACTCCGCCTTCAGCGTGACCGCCCGGTTGAGCTCGTAGGTCGGCATGTACTGCGGGGCGGCGGTCGACATGAGCCAGCCGTTGTTGCCGATGGGGAGGAAGACGCCGAGATCCACCGCGACCTACGCCTTCAGCGCGCCCAGGACGAGATCGTCGTGCTCCTTGGGCTTCACCTTGCGCAGCACCTCCGTGACGACGCCGTCGGCGTCGATGACGAACGTCGTGCGCTCGTTGCCCATGAAGGTCTTGCCGTACATCGACTTCTCGACCCAGACGCCGTACCGCTCCGCGACCGCATGGTCCTCGTCGGCCAGCAGCGGGAAGTTCAGGCCCTGCTTGTCGTGGAACTTCTTCACGGCCTTCACCGGGTCGGGCGACACGCCGAGGACGACGGCGCCCGCCGCGTCGTACTCCTCCACGTGGTCGCGCACGCCGCACGCCTGCGTCGTGCAGCCGGGGGTGTCCGCCTTGGGGTAGAAGTAGAGGACGACCCGCTTGCCGCGCAGGTCCGCGAGGGCGATCGGGTCGCCGTCCTGGTTGGGCAGCGTGAAGTCGGGAGCGGGTTCACCGGTCGAGATCGTCATGCCGCCCAGCATGACGCCTCGCCCCTAGCGGTAGCGCTCGGCCAGCGGCGCGAAGTTCCCGCCGCGCATGCCCTGCTCGGCCTCGACGAGCCCGTCCACCGCGGCGGCGTCGGCGAGGCCGGGCACGCAGACGACCTCGCCCGCCTCGAGGCCGGCGAGGCACGCCTGCACGACGTGCTCGGGCAGCATCGCGCCCTCGGGCTGGTCGTCGGGCGCGGTCCCGTCGACCGGGTCCGCGCCGTTGTGCATGTGGAACTCCGTCTTCGTGTAGCCCGGGCACAGCACCTGGACGCGGACGGGCGTGTCCGCGACCTCGGCCGCGAGCGTGCGCGTGAACGTCACGACGAAGCCCTTCGTCGCCGCGTACGTCGCGCGGAGCGGCAGCGGGTCGGGCGGGAGCGAGGCGGCGAACGCGAGGATCGACGCGACGTTCACGATCGTCCCCTCGCCACGCTCGAGCATGCCCGGCAGCGCCGCGCGCGACAGGAGCGCCGGCGCCGTCACGTTCACCGCGATGACCTTCGCGACGATGTCGGGATCGACCTCCGCGAACGGCGCGTAGCCGTTGATGCCGGCGTTGTTGACGAGCATCCCGACGTCGTCGGCCGCCGCGCGCTCCGCCACCCGCGCGACGCCGGCCGGATCGCACAGGTCGGCGACGAGCGCCTCGGCGCGCACGCCGTGCGCCGCGCCGAGCTCCTGGGCGAGCTCCTCGATCCGCTCCTGCCGCCGGGCGACGAGGACGAGATCGGACCCACGCTCGGCGAGCCGCCGGGCGAACACGGTGCCGATGCCGGCGGATGCGCCGGTGACGATCGCGGTGCTCATGCGCGGCAGCCTACGACCGCAGCACCTCCACCGCCCGCTCGTGCTCGATCTCCGCCGCCACGGCGTTCGCGATGTCCTCGCCGGCGAAGCGCTCGACGATCCACAGCGCGAGGTCGATGCCCGACGTCACGCCGCCCGCGGTCAGCACGTCGCCGTCGTCGACCACGCGCGCCTCGACGACCTCGGCGCCGCTCCTGCGCAGCTCGTCGAGCGCGCGGTGATGGGTCGTGGCCCGGCGGCCCCGCGTGATGCCGGCCGCCGCGAGCACCATGCCGCCGGTGCAGACCGCCGCGATCGTGCTGCCCCGCGCGTGCTCGCGCCGCAGCAGCTCGGGCAGGTCGCCGCGCTCCGCCTCCGCGCGGGCGCCCTGCGGTGCACGCGAGTTCCACCCGCCGCCGGGCACGATGACCATGTCCGCGCGCCCGGACACCCCGCGCTCCACGACGATCCGGGTGCCGTGCGCGGCGGTGATCTCGCCGGCGCCGTGCAGGCCCACGAGCGTGGCGTGCAGGTCAGCGCCCTGCTCCTCGGCGTTGCGGAGCACCTCGAACGGTGCGATGGCGTCGAGCTCGTCGAAGCCGTCGAAGACGATGATGTCGATGTCCATGCCGACGATCGTCGGGCACATCCGCGCGCGCCACCAGTGGCAGGACCGGCAGAGTACGCAAGAATCCCGCCATGCACCGGATCGCCGTCCTCGCGCTCGACAGCGTCGTCGCCTTCGACCTCTCCGTCCCGGCCCAGGTGTTCGGCCACGCGGACGAGCGCGAGCGCTACGAGCTGCGCGTCTGCGGCGCCGAGCCCGGCCCGGTCGCGAGCTCGACGGGCTTCGCGATCGTCGCCGGCCACGGGCCGGAGGCGCTGGCGTGGGCGGACACGGTGATCGTCCCGGGCGTCGGCGAGCGCACCGCCGCGCGCCCGCCCGCCGTGCTCGACGCGCTGCGCGCTGCCGACGCCCGCGGCGCGCGCATCGTCTCGATCTGCACCGGGGCCTTCGTCCTGGCCGAGGCGGGCCTGCTCGACGGGCGCCGCGCCGCCACGCACTGGCGCGACGCGCCGACCCTCGCCGAGCGCCACGCGGCGGTCGAGGTGGACAGCGACGTCCTCTGGGTCGACGACGGCCGGGTGCTCACGTCGGCCGGGGTCGCCGCGGGGATCGATCTCTGCCTGCACCTCGTCCGCAAGGACCTCGGGACCGAGCACGCGAACCGGATCGCGCGGCGCATGGTCGTCGCGCCGTATCGAGCGGGTGGCCAGGCCCAGTTCGTCGAGCAGCCCGTGCCCGAGCCGATCGGCGACGGGCTCGGCGCGACGTGCGCCTGGATGCTCGAGCACCTCGACGAGCCGCTCACCGTCCCGGCGATGGCGCGGCACGCCGCGCGCAGCGAGCGTTCCTTCGCGCGGCACTTCCGGTCGGCGACGGGCACCACCCCGCTGCGCTGGTTGCACGAGCAGCGGGTGCTTCGCGCCCGTCACCTCCTGGAGGAGACCTCGCTCCCGGTCGAGGAGATCGCCCGCCGCGCGGGCTTCGGCACGTCGACGGGGCTGCGGACGCACTTCCTGCGCGCGACCCGCACCACGCCGACCGCCTACCGGCGGGCGTTCACTGCGCGAGCCGCTCCAGGACCATGACGTCGCCGTCGCCCCACGGGGTCGCGCGCTCGCCCTCGAGGAAGCGATCGGGCAGCCCTTCGAGCATGTTCAGCGACGCCGTCAGCCGCCCGACGCCGACGAGGTAGGCCAGGTTGATCGCGAGCTCGACGATCTCCGGCTCGGTGAAGTGCTCGCGCAGACCCTCGAACGTCGCGTCGCCGATGGCCAGGTGGTCGGTCGCCATGAGGTCGGCGTAGGCGATGGCGGCCCGCTCGGCGGGCGTCAGGTCCTCTGCCTCCTGGGGGCGCTCGAGCGAGCAGACGAGCTCCTCGGTCAGCCCGTCGTCGATCGCCTCCTGGTAGCGGCCCGCCATGCAGCCGCGGCACTGGTTCCAGAAGGCGACGCGGAGCCGGACGAGCTCGTGCAGGCGGTCGGGGAGGACGCGATCGGTGCGCAGCGCGTGCTGGAACCCGGCGAGACCCGCCTCGAGCGGCGCGCGGTGCGCCATGACCCTGTGGAACTCGCCGGCGTCGTCGCCGTACAACGGTGCGTACTGCTCGACGGGAGCGTCGTGGATGCGTGCCATAGCCGATACTTGCACATGCAGGTATCGGCGTGTCAGCGACGCCGCAGCGTGACCGCCCGGCTCGTCCCGGGGACGTGCGCGCCACCGTCGCGCGCGACCACCGCGACGCGGTACGTCCGCGCCCGCGATCCGCGGCGCACGGTGAAGCGGTAGCGCGAGCGATCGCCCGACAGCGGGGTCGGCGTGGCGCGCCGCACGAGGATCCAGCGGCCCGTGCTGCTGCGCCGCTGCAGCGAGACGCGCCCCTTGGGGACCGCCGGCCACGTCGCGCCGGTCAGGCGGACGCGACCGCCGCCGAGCCCCTCGGTGCGCAGGCCGACCTTGACCGCCACCGACGCGACCGTCAGGGCACTCGTCACCGGGACCGATGTGCGGGTCACGGCGCGCAGGCGGGTCGTCGCGTAGAGCGGCGGCACCCGCAGCGTGAAGCTGCCGCGCGAGTCGGCGGTCGTCCTGGCGACCTCGGAGAAGGGCGCCGAGAACGGGAAGCCCTGGCGCTCGAGCGCGACCGGCGTGCGGCCCGCGCCGCGCACCGTGCCGCGGATCGTGAGGCCGGTGCCCCAGACCGGGCGCGTCGTGGACGGCGTCAGGGTGATGGCGGTCGCCACCCGCTGCGTCGTGAAGGCGCGGTCGGTGCTGCGCGTCACCCCCGCCGCGTTCGCCGCCACGACGCGGACGTGGTAGCGCGTGTTCGCGCGCAGGCCGGAGACCCGGGAGGTGAGCGTGCGGGTGGCGGTCCCCGCGCCTGCGGAGAACGGCGCCGTGGTCGACCCGTAGGACGTGGTCGTGCCGTACTCGAAGCGCACGTTCGTGGTGAGCCCGCGCGGGTTCACGGACGCGACGAGCGTGGCCGCGTCGCCGGTGACCGAGCGGGGCGCCCCGGCCGACGCCGACGGCGCCTGCGGGGTCGCGGCGGTCCGCAGCGTGCGGTCCGCGCCGCGCGAGACCCCGGCCGCGTTCGTCGCGACGACGCGGTAGTGGTAGGTCGTCGCGGCCGTCAGACCCGTGAGCGGGACGGCGATCGTGACCGGATCGTCGCCCGTCCCCGCGTCCTGCGCGGCGGTCTGCACGCCGTAGGACGACGAGGTCCCGTACTCGACCTGGTAGGTCGTCGGGCTGCCCTGCGGGTCGACGGTGCCGGCGACGATCGCGCCGCCGGAGGTGACCGAGCCGGCCGAGCCGGTCACGGCGACGGGCGCGGCGGCCTGCGCGATCACGGCGGTGATGATGGTGGCGAGGAGCACGACGTGACATCCAACACGTGGCGCGCCCGGAAGGTGCGCGGCGCTACTTCAGCAGCCGCGACAGCCGGCGGTCCTTGAGCACGCGTCCGCCCGTCTGCTCCTGCGGGCAGTAGCACATGACGTAGTCCTCGTAGTGGACCGCCTCGATCGTCGCGCCGCACCGTGGGCAGGACTCGCCGTTGCGGCGATGCACCTTCAGCGGCAGGGGCAGCTTGTCGGGGATCGGCAGCTTCACCTTCTCCTCGTACACCGCGAGCGCGTCGCCCAGGACCTGGACGGTCGCCGCGCGCAGCCGGGCCGCCTCGTCGTCGTCGAGGTCGTCGCCGCGCTTGAACGGCGAGAGCATCGCCGTCCACAGGATCTCGTCCACCCACGAGCGGCCGATGCCGGCGATGACGCGCTGATCGCGCAGCACGCCGTGCAGGGGCCGCGCCCCGCCCGGCCGCAGGAGCTCGGCGAAGTCCTCCGGCGGGTCGGGCCACGCCTCGGGCCCGAGCGTCGCGATGACCTCCTCGGACTCGAGCTCGTCGGCTCGCAGGAGCTTCACCCAGGCCGCCTGCTTGGTCCCGAACTCGCGCAGGCGCAGCTCCCGGTCCTCGGGGAGCCGGACGAGGAAGCGCGAGGAGCGGTCCTTCATCGACGCGCGCTTGTCGAACAGCTGCAGCCGACCCGCGCTCATGAGATGCACGAGCACCACGAGCCCGTTGTCGACGGTGATCGTGAACTGCTTGCCACGCCGCCCGATCCCCGTGATCGCGTGGCCCTCGATCGACTGCAGCGGCGGGTCGAACGTCTTGAGCACGTTGATGCCAGGGGTGCGCACCGACTCGATCACCTGCCCCCGCACCGCCTCGTCCAGGCGACGCGCCGTGATCTCGACCTCGGGGAGTTCCGGCATGGTGGTCAGAGGGTAGACCGTCGCCCCCATGCGACTGGCGATCATCGGCGGGGACGCCGCGGGCATGAGCGCGGCCTCCGCCGCGAAGCGCCGCGACCCCGATCTGGACGTCGTCGCCTTCGAGCGCGGCCCCTACACGTCGTACTCCGCGTGCGGCATCCCGTACTACGTCGGCGGCCTCTTCGACGACGCCGACCGCCTCGTGTCGCGCTCCCCGGAGGAGCATCGTCAGGCGGGCATCGACATGCGCGTCCGCACCGAGGTCCGCGCGATCGATCTCGACCGCCGGGTCCTCACGGTCTTCGAGCGCTCCGAGCAGCGCGAGACCGAGGAGGGCTTCGACGAGCTCGTCATCGCGACCGGGGCGGTCGCGGTGCCGCCGCCGATCCCGGGCGCGGAGGCGACGGAGACCGCGCGCACCGTCGACGCCGCGGAGCGCTTCCGCGCGGGGCTGGAGCGCGGTGGCGGCAAGGCGGTGGTCATCGGCGCCGGGTACATCGGCCTGGAGATGGCGGAGAACCTCGTCGACCGCGGCATGTCGGTCACCGTGATCGACCAGGCCGACCAGGTGATGCGGACCCTGGACCGCGACATGGCCGACCACGTCCAGGACGGCGCCGAGGCGCACGGTGTGCGATTCCTGCTCTCGACGCAGATCGAGGAGATCGCGCTCGACGACGCGGGGAAGCCCTGCAGCGTGCGGACGAGCGAGGGCGAGCTGCCCGTCGACCACGTGACGCTCGGGACCGGCGCCCGGCCCGACGTGCGCCTCGCCGAGGAGGCGGGCTTGGCACTCGGGGACACCGGCGCGATGCGCGTCGACGACCACCAGCGCTGTCCGGACGTCGACGGCGTCTACGCCGCCGGCGACTGCGTCGAGAGCCACCACCGGGTCCTCGACGCGGCGGTGAACATCCAGCTCGGCACGCACGCCAACAAGCAGGGGCGCATCGCGGGCGTCAACGCGACCGGCGGCGACGTCGCGTTCCCGGGCGTCGTCGGGACCGCCGTGTCGAAGGTGTGCAAGTACGAGGTCGCCCGCACCGGCATCACCGAGGCCGAGGCCGAGCAGGCCGGGATCGAGGTCGTGAGCGCGATCATCAAGAGCTCGACGCGCGCGACCTACTACCCGGGCGCGGGACCGATCTGGGTCAAGCTCGTCGCCGACCCGTCGACCGGGCGCGTCCTGGGCGGGCAGATCGTCGGCGTCGAGGGTGCGGCCAAGCGCATCGACGTCCTCGCCGCCTGCGTGTGGACGGGCGTGGCGGTCGACGAGCTCGCGCTCATGGACCTCTCCTACGCCCCGCCCTACAGCCCGGTCTACGACCCGCTGCTGGTGGCCGCGCGGGCGGCGGCCAAGGTGGTCGAGGGGGCTGAGGGGCGTCGAGCCCCGCCCGGCGCGTTGGTTGCGGGCTCCGGCCGCGCCGGACAGCTCACCGAGGGCGAACGGAGTGTGGTCCGCGCCCGGGCGGGGCCGTGTGCTCGGCCGCGCCGGCGACCCGGGGTCGCTCGTTCATCCGTGAGATGAACAGGAGACCCCGGGCGGCGCAGCTCGCGCGACGCCGCGCCCGCGGGTCCTCCGGACGCGCGAGCCGGTGGCTAGCACTATGCTAGCCACTGGATCGCGACTTCTGAGCGGAGGATGCGACGCTGGGTGAGATTCCCTCGTCACAGCAAGGAAATCTCACCCACCGCCCGTCCAGGTCCGCCATCGGTGAGCTGTTCCGGGTGCGGCGGATCCGCGGCCGCGGCCGCGCGGAGCTACGCCGCTACGCAGCCACCTTCTCCCGCTCGCTCACGCGCTCGGCGCGGTCGTCGTGGCCGCCCTCGAGCGAGACGTTCGGCAGCAGGCGGTCGAGCCACCCCGGGATCCACCACGCCCGGTCGCCGAGCACCGCCATGAGCGCCGGCGAGACGACCATGCGGACGATGAGCACGTCGATCAGGATCGCGACGCCCAGGCCGAGGCCGAACATCTTGATGATCACGTCGGGGCCGGAGATGAACGCGAGGAACACCGAGGCCATGATCAGGCCGGCCACGAGGATCACCTTCGCGATCCGCGACAGGCCGTGCACGACGCTCTCGCTCGGACTGTCGCCCTCGAAGTACGCCTCCCTGATCCGGGAGAGCAGGAAGACGTTGTAGTCCATCGAGAGCCCGAACAGGATCGCGAACATCATGATCGGGACGAACGAGATGATCGGCGTGTCGCTGTCGACGCCGAGCAGCGACGCGCCCCAGCCCCACTGGAAGACGGCCACGATCACGCCGTAGGCGGCGCCGATCGACAGCAGGTTGAAGACGGCCGACGCCAGCGGCACCCAGATCGAGCGGAACACCGCCATCAGCAGCAGGATCGAGAGGCCGATGACGATCGCGATGAACACCGGCAGACGCGAGGAGATCTTGTTCGAGAAGTCCTCGAACCCGGCGGTCTGCCCGCCGACGTAGACGTTGAGCCCGCTGCCCTCCGTCGCCGCGGGGATGGCGTCCGATCGCAGCCGGTCGACGAGGTCCGACGTCGCGGCGTCCTGCGGCGAGGTCGTCGGCGTCACCGTGAGGATCGCCGCGTCCCCGCCCTCGTTGAGGCTCGCCGGCGCGACCGCCGCCACGCCGGGCGCCTTCGCGAGGTCGTCGCCCAGGGCGGTGAGCTTCGCCTTGTCCAGCGCGCCGCCCTCCTGGTTGTCGATCGCGAGCAGCAGCGGGCCGTTGAAGCCCGGGCCGAACGCCCTCGACAGCTCGTCGTAGGCCGAGCGCCGGGTGTCGCCCACCGGCGTGTTGCCGTCGTCGGGCTGGCCGAGGCGCATGCTCGTGAACGGGATCGCCAGGATGATGAGCGCGATGCCGCCGATGGCGAGCGGCACGGCGGGGCGCCGCACGATGCGACGGCCCCAGCTCTCGAAGCGCTCGGAGCGCGCGACGTGCGCCGGGTCCTTCGGTTGGAGCCTCTTCGCCAGCGCGCCGGCGAAGATCGGCAGCACGGTGATCGAGGAGACGACCACGGCGGCGACGGCGATGGCCGATCCGACGCCCATCTTGCCGATGAGCGGGATGCCCACCGCGAGCAGGCCCGCGATCGCGACCATGACGATGAGGCCCGCCGCGACCACCGAGGTCCCCGACGTCGCGTTCGCGCGCGCCGCCGCCTCCGGCGCGGTGTCGCCGGCGGCCAACTGCTCTCTGAAGCGACTGAAGATGAGCAGCGCGTAGTCGATGCCGGCACCCAGGCCGAGCATCACCGCGATGGTGGTCGCGAAGTCCGGGATCCCGATCGGGCCCTTCACCGCCTGCAGGATCATCTGGCTCAGGACGACGCCCACGAGCGCGCCGACGAGCGTCACGAACATCGCAGCCAGCGACCGGAACAGGAGCGTCAGCAGGACGATGGCGATGGCGACGCCCACGAGCTCACCGACCGGCGCGTCCTGCTGCGCCGCGAGGTCGGCGACCTCGCCGCGCACCTGGACGGACACGCCGTCGCCCTCACCCGCCCGGGCCGCCTTCTCGAAGGCCTTGCCGTCGTCGGTCTCCATGTCGACCGACTGGCGGTCGTACTGCACGGTCGTGAACGCCGTGCGGCCGTCCTTGGAGACCGCGCCGCCCTCGGCGAGCGGATCGGGCACGCCGCTGACGTCGGGCAGCTTCTGCAGCGCCTGGATCGACTTCGCCACCTGCGCCTTCTGCGCGGGATCGCTCAGCTTGCCCGAGTCCGTCGTGAAGACGACCTGGCTCGACGCGCCCGCCGCCTGCGGGAACTTCGCCTCGAGCAGATCGATCGCCTTCTGCGACTCGGTGCCGGGGATCGAGAAGTCCTGTGGAGCGCTGCCGCTCTGCGAGCCGATGATCGCGCCGACGACGACGATGGTGAGGACGAGGCCGGCGAGGCCCCGCTTCCAGTGAGTGGCCAGCGAGCGTGCGATGGCGGCGAGCAACGAAGACATCCAGCGAACGTACCATGGGTGCAAATTTGCTCTGGTTGCAATTCGTTAAGGTGGGCACATGAGCGGAGCGGAGGGGCTGCGCGAGCGCAAGAAGCAGCGCACGCGGCAGACGATCGCCAGGGTCGCGTTGGAGCTGTTCGCCGAGAACGGGTTCCACAACACGACCATCAAGCAGGTCGCCGAGGCGGCGGACGTCGCGCCGCGGACCGTGTCGGGCTACTTCCCGAGCAAGGAGGAGCTGGTCTTCCCCGACCACGACGTCGTGTTCGGGGAGCTCGAGCGGCGCCTGACCCAGCGCCTCCCGGACGAGACCGCCGCCTCCGCCCTGCGCGCGTGGATCGGCTGGCTGCTGCAGGAGATCGAGGACACCGACCACGAGGAGCTGCGGCGGCGGCGGGAGGTCGTCGAGTCCGACCCCGCGCTGCGCACGTTCGAGCGCGGGCTGCAGGAGCGCGCGGAGCGGACGATCGCCGCCGCGGCGGCCGTCGACCTCGGCCTGGACCCGGACGACCTGCTGCCGCACATGGTGGCCGCGGCGACGATCGCCGCGCTCGACGCGCTCGGCACCGTCATGAAGTCCACGCCGAAGGCGGACTTCCGCGAGGTCGGGCTCGCGCTGGCCGACCGGGCGATGATCTTCGTCGGCGGCGGCGTCGAGGCGCTCGCCGCCAACGTCCGGACGCCCTAGCCGCCGAGGAACTCCCGCAGGGCCGCGACCGTCGCCTCGGGCGCGTCCTCGGGGATGTGGTGCCCGGACTCGACCGGGGCGCCGCGCACGTCGACCGCCCACTCGCGCCAGACGCTCAGCACGTCGAGCCGCGCGACCGAGCCGGTCGTGCCCCACAGCGCGAGCAGCGGGCAGGTGATCCGCCGGTTGCCCTTGTCGGCCTCGTCGAGCTCGCGGTCGAACGTGGCCCCCGCGCGGTAGTCCTCGCAGATCGTGTGGATCACGGCCGGGTCGCGCAGCGCGGCCTGGTACTCGGCCAGCGCCTCGGGGTGGAACGCGTCCTCGCGGCCCCGGAAGTAGAAGCCCTCGGGGTCGCCGGCCAGCAGGCGCTCGGGCAGGTCGTAGGGCTGCGGGAGGAAGAACCAGTGCCACATGGCGAGCGCCTGCGCCCGCGTCGTGCGCGCGTACATCTCCGACGTCGGGATGACGTCGAGCACCGCGACGCGCTGCACGTTGCCGGGGTGGTCGAGGGCGAGCCGGTAGGACACGCGCGCGCCGCGATCGTGGCCCACGACGTCGAAGGTCTGGAACCCGAGCTCGGCCATGACGGCGACGACGTCGCGCGCCATCGCGCGCTTGGAGTACGGCTCGTGGTCCTCGGTCGTCTCGGGCTTCGACGACGCGCCGTAGCCCCGGAGGTCCGGCACGACGACCGTGCGGTCCTCCGCCAGCACCGGCGCGACCGCGTGCCACATCGCGCCCGTCTGCGGGTAGCCGTGCAGCAGGACCACCGGCGGGCCGTCGCCGGCGACGCGCGTGTGGATCGTCGCCTCGCCGGTGTCGATGCCGCGCGCTTCGAAGCCCTCGAGGATCACAGTCCGTAGAGACTGGAGGCGTTGCCGGACAGGATCGCCTGCCTGGCGTCCTCCCCGAGCACCTCGAGCAGCGGCTCCACCGTGCCGCCGTGGCGGTGCGGGTGGTCGCTCGCGTACATGAGGAGGTCGGCGACCGGCATGAGATCCGGGAGCCGGGCGAGCACCGCCGGGTCGGCCGGCAGGGCGGCGGGCGCCGTCGAGAAGCGCATGCCCCGCAGCACGTAGGCCGACGGGCGCTCCTTCACCCACGGCACCTCGCGCCACACGCCCTTCCAGTCCTTGTCGAACCGCCACAGGAGGAACGGCAGCCACGTGAAGCCGCACTCGAGCATCGCGACCCTGAGCTCCGGCGTGCGCTCGAAGCACCCCTCGCTCACGAGGCTCGTGACGTGGGCCTGGGCGACGATCTGCGAGTTCGTCGCGTAGTCCTCGAGGTAGGAGGTCGTGAAGCCGCTCGTCGTCGGCGCGTTGCCGACCCGGCCCCAGGCGTGCAGGCCCAGGACGAGCCCGTGCTTCACCGCCGCGTCGTGCAGGCGGTGGAAGCGCTTGTTGCCCCACGGCGCCTCGGTGCGGATCGGCAGCAGGATCTGCACGAACCCCGGATGCGACCCGAGCCGCTCGATCTCCTCGACCGCGGCGTCCGGATCGAGCGTGGGCACGAGGAGGCTCGCGCGCAGTCGCGGGTCGCGCTCGAGGAACTCGGTCCGCAGCCAGTCGTTGACGCCGCTGCAGAGGGCGGCCTCGTAGTAGACGTTGTGGCTCGAGTCGAACGGCGTCACGCAGTTCAGCACGGCCATCCGGTCATCACCCAGGCCGGCGCGCAGCTCGTCGAGCGTCGCGGGGACGGGCTGGACCGTGCCCTCCTCCTCGCCGGCCAGGAACGCGACCGGCGGGTACAGGCCGTTCATCGTCGGCGACAGCCGCAGCTCGGCGTTGGCGACGTAGTCGGCCCAGTAGGGCTCCATGTGCGACAGGAGCGGCTCGACGGTCTGCGGCGCGACGTGGACGTCGACGTCGACCACCTGGGTCGCCACGGTCATCGGCGCGGGAGCCCGTACAGCCGGCAGGCGTTGCCCGCGAAGATCTTCTCCTTGTCCTCCCTGGAGATGGAGCGCGGGAGCGTCTGCGACGGGGCGTCGAAGTCCCAGTGCGGGTAGTCGCTGGAGAACATGATCCGGTCGACCATGCCGAGCGCGTCGAACGCGAGCGCGAGGTGCTCCGGATCGTCGGGCTCCTCGATCGGCTGGGTCGTGAACCACCAGTTCTCGCGCAGGTAGTGCGACGGCGGCTCGCTGATGCGGGTCGTGTCGCCCTCGTCGAGCATCCGCCACGCGTCGTCCATCGACCAGGACAGGGCGGCGGCCCAGGCGATGCCGGTCTCGACGGACACCATCTGCAGACCCGGGATCTCCTCGAACACGCCGGAGCAGATCATCGACAGCATCTGCATCGCCATCGTGTTGCCGTTCCAGACGTGCATCTCGAGGTAGTACGAGGGCCACCCGGCGCCCTTGTGCATCTCGTTGCCGCCGGTGTGCAGCGCGACCGGCAGGCCGGCGTCGGCCGCGGCGCGCAGGATCGGCCAGTAGCGCCGGTTGCCCAGCCCCTGCTCCATCGTGCCCGGGAGCAGCACCTGCACGAAGCGGTCGTCGCCGGCCAGGCGCTCGATCTCCGCGACCGCCAGGTCGGGGTGCTCGTGCGGCGGGCAGATCGAGCCCGAGCAGCCGCCCATCCCGATCCAGCCACTCCTCGCGCGTCCAGTCGTTCAGCGCGCGGCACATCTCGGCCGCCAGCTCCGGCGCCTCCTGCCCGAAGTTCTGCGCCTGCATCGGCGTCAGGACCGCGTAGTCCATGTCGTACTCGTCGAGCAGCTGCTCCTGCACGATCGCGAGATCGGAGCCCGGGAAGCCCTCGGCGGGGCGCGCGTCGGCGCGGAAGCCGCCGTTGCGCATCCGCGGGAACATCGCGTACGCCCCGGCGACGCGGGGACCGAACTCCTCGAGGTGGCGCTGCCACCGCGAGCTCAGCCGCGCGTGCAGCGAGCCGGGCATCATCGTCGAGTGCACGTCCCCGTCCACGAGCGTGATCGCGCGCTTGGTCCCGGTGGCCCCGGGCTCTCTGACTTGGACGTCGGTCATGCGTGCACCCTCTCTCTCAACACCTACACCTCGACGACGACGTAGTCCTCTTCGACGTACACCGGGAAGGTCTCGGCGACGTAGGGGCCCGGCTCACGGCCGGCGGCGCGGGCGGCCGCCGGGATCCGGAGGTCCTCCTCGGCCTGCCGGACGTCCTCGAGCGTGTCGCCGCGCGCGACGGAGACCTCGTAGGCCTTCACGCGCGTCTCGCCCGGCCCCATGAACGACTGGCCCGTCTCGAGGTCGTACTCCCAGCCGTGCCAGGGGCATGCCACGAGCCGCGGCGGGCCGTCCATCGTCACCTTGCCCGGACCGGTCGCGACCGCCCAGGCCGACAGGCGCCCGAGGCAGAGCGGCCCGCCCTGGTGGGGGCAGCGGTTGCGGATGGCGAAGAACTCGCCCTCGACGTTGAAGACACCGATCGAGCGCGGCCCGGCCTTGACGATCTTGCGATCCCCCTCGGGGAAGTCCTCCAGACGGCAGACGACCACCTTCACGCGACGAGACCTCCGTAGAACGAGGCCGCGTTCCCGCGCAGGATCGCCTCGGCGTCCTCGTCGCTCAGGCTCGCGAGCAGCCGCCGGCTCGAGTCGCCGTGCTCGTGCGGGTGGTCGCTGGCGTAGAGCAGCAGCTCCGGCCCGACCATCTCGACGACCTGCGCGACCTGCTCCGGATCCTGCGGCAGCTGCGCGGGCTCGGTCGTGAAGCGCATGTGCCTCCGGATGTACTCCGACGGGCGCTCCTTGACCCACGGCACCTCGCGCCACACGCCCTTCCAGTCCTTGTCGAACCGCCAGAGCTGCGGCGGCAGCCAGGTGAACCCGCACTCGAGGAACGCGATCTTCAGCTCCGGGAACTCCGAGAAGACGCCCTCGGCGACGAAGCTCATCATCTGCGTCTGCGCGATGTGGGCGTTGCTCGCGTAGTCCTCGAGGTACGACGTCGTCACGCCGGTCGTCGTCGGCGCGTTGCCGCCGCGGCCCCACGCGTGGAGCGCGATCGGCAGGCCGCGCTCGTGCGCCGCGGCGTAGAGCGGGTGGTAGTAGCGGTTGCCGTACGGGATGTCGTTGCGCACCGGCATGAGGACCTGCGCGAAGCGACCGTCCCCGTCCCAGCGCTCGACCTCCGCGACCGCGGCCGGGATGTCGAGCGTCGAGACCGCCATGCTCGCGCGGACACGGTCGTCGCGCTCGAGGAACTCGTCGCGCATCCACGTGTTGATCGCGGTCGCCATCGCCGCGCCGTAGTGCGGGTTGCGATGCACGCCGTCGAGCGCGAGACAGCTCAGGATCGCGCGCCGCGGGGCCGTCTCGGCGAGCACCGCCGCGAGCTCCTCGTGCGTGCCGGCGGGGGAGCCGCCTGTCGTCCCGGCCCCCGTCGGGTACGCGGCCTGACCCATGCGGATCGTGGCGTCGTCGATGTACGAGCGCCAGTACTCGTCGAGGTACGGCAGGAGCGTGTCCACGCCGGTCGGCGCGACGTGGAGATCGCAATCCACTGCCTCGGTGGCCGTCGCGACCGTCATGCGCGATCGACGTGCGTCGGCAGGCCGTAGAGCTCGATGGCCGTGCCCGCGAGGAGCTTCGCGCGCCCTTCCTTGCTCAGCCCGCGCGGGATCGACTGCGCCGGGGTGTCGAAGTCCCAGTGCGGGTAGTCGGTCGCGAACATGAGCCGGTCCTCGAGGTCGGCCTGCTCGATGATCTGCAGGAAGTGCTGCGGATCGTCGGGCTCCTCCACCGGCTGGGTGTCGAACCACACGTGGTCGTGGATGTACTCCGAGGGCAGGCGGTCCAGCTCGGGGACCTCGTCGCGCAGCTGCGACCACGCCTCGTCCAGCCGCCAGCGCAGCGCGGCGGCCCACAGCGCCCCACCCTCGGTCATGACGACCTTGAGGTTCGGGATCGCGGCGAACGTGCCCTCGCAGACGAGGCTCGTCAGCAGCATCTGCATGACGACGCCGTAGCCCGCGTGCTCCTCGAGATAGAACGACGGCCAGCCCGCGCCGCGGTGGCCCGTGTAGCCGCCGGTGTGGAACGCGACCGGCAGGCCGGCGTCGGCGGCCGCGCGGTACACCGGCCAGTACTTGCGCGAGCCGAACGGCTCCTGCCCCGCCGCCGGCAGCAGGACCTGGACGAAGCGGTCGTCGCCCGCCCAGCGCTCGATCTCCGCGATCGCGAGCTCGGGGTGGTCGTAGGGCACCGAGATGCACGAGCGCAGGCGCTCGTCGCGGTCGAGCCACTCCTCGACGATCCACTCGTTGACGACGCGGTTGATCGCCGCGTCGTACTCGGGGTGCTCGTAGCCGGCGTCGTGCGCGTTGAGGCACAGGAGGATCCCGAAGTCCACGTCGTGCTCGTCGAGCAGCTGCTCGCGCAGGAGCTCGTAGCTGCTGCCCGGGAATGCCGCCCTCCGGCCACGAATCGGCCCGCATCCCCTTGTTGCGGGGACGCGGGTACAGATCCGTGACGAACGGCGCACGACGCCCGTAGCGCTCGAGGTGCCTGCCCCAACGCTCCGGCAGACGCCGGACCATGTCGGGCTGGAGCATGACCGGGTGGATGTCGACGTCCACCAGCTTCACGTCCCTGCGCGTCACCTGCTGGGCTGCTGCCTGCTCCTCGAGCTGGGTCACGGTCCTCGTCTCCCCCTACCTAGATGATCCCCTCGACGACGTTCTGCTGCACGTCGACGCCACCCTTGGCGGCCTTGACCTTCGCGGCGGCGTCGTACGTCGCCTGCCACTTCTCCTTGTCCACCTTCAGGAGCTGCTCGCGCCCGTCGAGCATCCAGTTGTCGGTGTTGTACTTCAGGTAGTACTTGGCGACCGTGTCGCTCTTGAGCTCGGGGAAGTCGTACTTCGCCCGCAGCTTCTTGAGCGTGTCCGTGAACTCGGGGCCGTCGTCGACGATCTGCTCCATGGCGCCCTTCAGCGCCCGCATGTAGGCCTCGATCTGCGCCTTGTTGTTCTTGACGCCGTCCGGCGACGTGATGTAGCAGAGGCCGTCCTGGACGTACTTCGCAGTCTCGAGGAAGACCGATGAGGGCTGCGTCTCCTTGAACTGCTGCTCCTGCGAGCCGCCGATGATGAAACCGGCGATGCGCTTTTGCTTGATGAGCTCGAACGTGCCCGGGGTGAAGCCGGTGACCTGCCGCTGCACCTCCTCGGGGTCGATGCCCTCGTTGGCGATCATGAGGTCGAGCGTCGTCTCGCTGGTCCCGCCCTCGGACGGGATGCCGATGCGCTCGCCCACGAGATCCTGCGGCGTGTTCATCGGGTTGCCCTTGTCCGACACCAGCTTCAGCGTCGAACGCCGGCCGGTGAACGAGACCGCCTGGATCGGGGCGCCGCGGTTGGAGATCGCGATGACGGACTCGAGCCAGCCGACCCACGAGAGCAGCGCCGTGCCGCTCAGGACCGCCTGGATCGCGGGCGCAGAGCCGCGGGCGGTGTTGACCTTGACCGACAGGCCCTCCTTCTTGAAGTAGCCGTCGATGTCCGCGATGTACTCCGCCGAGTAGCCCAGCTGCGGCGGCAGGATGTTGACGACCTGGACCTCACCGCCACCGTCACCGCCGCCGCCCGCCGACTCCTCGGACGTCGACGCGCTGCCGCCTCCGGCGGCGTCGTCCGAGTCGTCGCCGCAGGCGGCCAGCAGCACGCCGCCCCCGCTCACTGCGGCGAACGCGCCCGCGGACTTCCCGACGAACGACCTGCGCGTCGTCGGCGACAGCAGGCGCTCCGGGCGCTCGCCGTCGATCGTGTCGGTGTCTCGTTCCATCTCCTCCGTCCTCCCCGGCGCGCGCCCTCGCGGGCACGGCGCCACTCGCTCTCGTACCTCTCTCCCGCGGCGCCGCACTCCTGCCACGAGGCGGCGCCGCCCGATACCCCTGCTAGCGCTGCCGTCTCATGTGCTTGGCGTCGTGTTGTCGATCGTCGAGGCGTGCCACGGGATGAGGAACCGCTTCAGCGCGATCACCGCCAGGTAGAGGATGAATCCGAACAGCGTGAGGCAGAAGATCACCGCGAACAGCCGCTCGGCCTCGAGGTTGTTCAGGCTCGTGACGATCTGGTAGCCGAGCCCCTGGTCGCCGCCGAGGTACTCGCCGACGATGGCGCCGATGACGGCGAAGATGATCGCGACCTCCATGCCCGCCAGGATGTAAGGCAGGGTGCTCGGGTACTCGAGCCGGCGGAACGTCTGCCACCGGCTCGCGTTGAGGCTCTTCATCACGTCCTTCTGCCCCTCGTCCACGGAGCGGACGCCGAGGATCGTGTTCAGCAGCATGGGGAAGAACGCGATCATCGCGACGATGATGATCTTCGACGTGATCCCGAAGCCGAACCAGATGATGAACAGCGGGATCAGCGCGACCTTCGGCACCACCTGCGAGGCGACGATGACCGGTCGCATCGCCTGCTCGAGCCACTGGACCCGGCCCAGCAGCGTGCCGAGGCCGATGCCGAGCAGGATCGCGATCCCGAAGCCCACGAGCGTCTCGGTGAGCGTGATCCGCACGTCGGTCCAGAAGCCGTCCTCCTGGACGAGATCGCGCACGCCGCCCACGACGTCCTCGGGCTGAGGCAGCACGAACGGCGACACGTCGAAGATCGCGATGACGAGCTTCCAGATGATGACCAGCACGACGATCGATGCAACCGTGCTGATCCACGGGATCCACTTGCGCATTCGCGGGCTCACTCGCTCACACCCCCATGACGCGCCAGACGCTCCTCGTCCTCGATCAGCTGCTGGCGCAGGTTGACGACGCGATCCTGGAAGCCGGGCTCGGCCGTGACCTCGAGCTGACGCGGGCGCTTCGCCGGGATCTCCGTGATCGAGCGGATGCGGCCCGGCCGCGCGGAGAGCAGCACGACGCGATCGGCCAGGAAGACTGCCTCGGCGATCGAGTGGGTCACGAGCACGACCGTCGCGTTCGTGGCCTGCGCGATGCGCTGCAGCTCCATGTTCATCTTGTCGCGCGTCATCGCGTCGAGCGCCCCGAACGGCTCGTCCATGAGCAGGATCTCGGGGTCGTAGCTCAGGGCGCGCGCGATGGCGACGCGCTGGCGCATGCCGCCCGACAGCTCGCGCGGCAGCGCTTTCTCGAAGCCCGTCAGCCCGATGAGCTCACCGAGCTCGTGCGCACGCCGGCGGCGCTCCTTCTTGTCGACCTTCCGGAGCGCCAGCGGAAGGCCGATGTTGTCCTCGACCGTGTACCACGGGAACAGGTTCGCGTCCTGGAAGACCAGGCCGAGCTGACGCAGCGCGGACTCGTCGCGGGTGTTGCCGCGCCACAGCGGGCCGTCCTTGATGCGGACCTCACCCCCGGTGGGCTTGATGAGCCCGGCGAGGATCCGCAGCATCGTCGTCTTGCCGCAGCCGGACTGACCGACCAGCGTGACGAACTCCTCCTTGCGGATCCCGAGGTTGATGTCCGTCAGCGCCAGCGTCTCACGGTGGCGCGACTTGAACAGCTTGGAGACGCCACGGAGCTCGATCTCCGCCTCGCCCTCCGGCAGTGCACCGCTGACGTCCGACTTGACCACCGACTCGGCCTCGGGCGTGCTGGCGACGGTCCCGCTCGGCGCGGCGGGATCGATCCTCCAAGACCCCTGCCGACGCGGCGCTCGCACGATGCCGAACGTCCGCCGTTTCCTGTCGGTCCATCTGCGTCTCCCCTCCGGACGTACCTGACTGGGAAAGCGCTTTCTCCGGACGTCCCACGTACGCAGGTCGCGCCTCCCGGTGTGCACTGTACATCGTGTCGTGAAACGTGGCGCCTACGACGCGGTCCCGTATCGGTCGCCCAGAACTCGCAGTTCGCGAGGCCTCAGGAGAACCAGGAGCTCGCCACGGGTCGTGTTCCGTAGGCTCATCCCGGCGACCCCGCCCTTCTTGAACTGTGCCCGAGCGCCCGTGAGTTCATGCACAACCTGCGACAGGTCGGGCTCGTGACCGACGAGCAGCGTCCGCCCCTCCGGGCCACCTGCCGCCGCCAGCGCCAGCGCCTCGTGCGTGTCGAGACCCGCGCCCAGCGGCGGGTGCACGACCGGCTCGACGCCGAGCGACTCGCACGCGAGCAGCGCCGTCTCGCGCGCCCTGACCTTCGGGCTCGTGAACACGAGCCCGAAGCCGATGCCGAGCGCCGCCAAGGCCCGTCCCGCGTCGCGCGACTGCGCCTCGCCCCGCTCGGTCAACCGCCGTTCGGGGTCCGGTCGTGCGTCGTGCGGTTCGGCCTCGCCGTGGCGAAGGAGCCAGAGCTGGGCTGCCACGCCCCCGCTTCTACCCGCGGGCGTACGCGCGAATCGGCGAGCCCGTGCGAACCGTCCCGTCGGGCGCCGTCCACCGCAGTCGCCAGCGCCGCCCGCTGCGGTACGACCCGCGCAGCGTGAAGGATCCCCGGGCGTCGGTGGTGACGTTCTGCAGCGTCCGCCACTCGCCGGACCCCTGCTGGATCTGCAGCTCCGCGGTCGCGGGCGCGGTCGCCGGGCGCACCCGGCCCCAGATCGACACCTTGGAGCCCTCGCGCCGCACCGACAGGGGCAGTCGCCACCCGTCGAGCGACGGCTTCGCCTTGCCGTCGGCGAGCCGCAGCCCCGACTCGAACCCGCCGAACTCGTCCGGGCCCGTCGCCGGGTCGTCGCGCAGCAGGTACTGCGAGAACGACGCGACGCGCTCGTTCGAGCGCGCGATGCGCTCGGAGATCGCCTGGTACTCCGGCTGGCGCGCGAGCGGGACGCCCTGGATGTCGTCGGGGTAGGACTGGATGCCGAACTCGGTCAGCCAGATGGGGAGGCCGCGCGGGACCGCGCCGGCGTTCGCCGCGCGATCGAGCGCCTTCGTGAGCCGGCCGAGCACGCCGATCGTCACGTCGTTGGGCCCGCTCGGGACGAACCACGGGCCCTCGCGCGTCGTGTACGCGTGGTGGGCCATGCCGGTGGTGTCGAGGCGCCCGCAGCCCTTGCCGCGCTTCTTGTAGTTCTCGTCCAGGCAGAGCATCCCGCGCAGGAACGTGAGCGGCGCGACGACGCTGCCGGTCCCGCGCGGGGCCAGCTCGCCGAAGAGCGTCGGATCGGCGCCGCGCCCGGCGGCGGCGAGGCCGCGACGGCCGGCGTCGTAGAGCTTGCGGTAGAGCTGCGGGGACGCGGGGCGCCCGCCGTTGGCGAACTGCGGGCGCAGGAAGCGCGGCAGGTTCGGCTCGTTCCAGATCGACCAGGTCGTGACCTTGCCGCCGTAGTGACGGCCCGCCGCGGTCATGAAGGCCTGGAAGCGCGCGGGGCTCGGGCGCGTGACGAAGTCGCGGCCGCTGCGGGTCGCCCAACGCGGGACCGGCCCGGAGACGGTCAGCAGGACCGGCCAGCCGCGCGCGTTCGCAGCCTGGATGAGCGGGTCGTACTTGCTCCAGTCGTAGTTGGCCGGGTCCGTCTCGTCGAGCTGCGGTCGCCCGCCGTTGGGGTCCGGCGCCACGTCCTTCCAGTACAGGACGACTCGCAGGCTGCGCACGCCGAGCGTGTCGAGCTCCGCGAGCGCGCTGTCGCGCGTCGCCGGGTCGAGGAGGTCGCGCGGAGCCTCGAACGTGACCGACATGTTCGGGTGCGCCGCCGCGGGGGCGGCGAGCACGGCCGCCGCCACGACGGCGGCCAGGGCGATCGCGAGGAGGCGTCTGAGAACCGGCACGCCCACCCCAACACCGCCCCGCTCCGGAAGGAGCGGCACGGCGCTCAGCGGCGTCCGAGCAGCTTCCACGCGCCCGGGAGCATGAGCCCGGCGAGGGTGGACTTCAGGATGCCGCCGAGGATGAACGGGGTGAAGCCGAGCGAGATCGCCTCGCTGGGCGACAGGTTCGCCGACACCGCCAGCCACGGCACGCCGATGCCGAAGATGATGAGCTGCCCGACGCAGAACGCCGGGAACGCGCGGGTGAACGTCCGGTCCTGGCGCAGCTCGGCCAGGCGGCCGACGGCGTAGCCGGCGAGGATGAACCCGAAGAGGTAGCCGCCCGTCGCGCCGAACAGGACGTCCGGCCCGCTCGCGCCGTCGGAGTAGAACGGCAGCGCGAGCCCGAGCGCGACGTACAGGAGCTGCCCGAGCGCGCCGCGGTGCGCGCCCAGCGCGGCGCCCGTGAGCAGCACCGCGAAGGTCTGCCCGGTCACCGGCACGGGCGACCCCGGCACCGGGAAGGAGATCTGGGCGCAGGCGGCGGTGAGCAGTGCGGCGGCGAGCACGAGCGCACCGTCGCGCGCGACGGTGCGCGGCAGCGCATCGGCGAGGACGACGGGGCGGCGTACGGCGACGGTCATCGACACTGCGGGACCTCCGTGGGCGATCCGGGCGGCGGGCAGGGCGGGACCTTATGACACCGCCGGAGGGCGAGCGTTACCGTGCACGCGCATGGCCGGGGACGACGTCGTCGCCACGGAGGAGGAGGCCGAACGCAGCGAGCGCGCGCCGCTCCTCGTGCTCGAGCCCCTGCGCGCGTTCCTCGACGAGCACGGGATCGGCAGCGGCGACATCGAGGCGACGCCGCTCGGCGACGGCCGGTCGAACGTCACCTACCTGCTGCGCCGCGACGGCGCCGAGGTCGTGCTGCGTCGCCCCCCGCGACCCCCGTGGCCCCCCAGCGCACACGACGTCCTGCGCGAGGCGCGTCTCCTGCGCGCGCTCGCACCCGCGGGCGTGCGCGTGCCCGAGGTGCTCGCGGTCGGCGAGGGCGAGGGCATCATCGGCGCGCCCTTCTACGTCATGGAGCGCCTGGAGGGCCACGTCGTCACCGACGACCTGCCTCCCGCCCTCGACACGCCGGAGGAGCGCGCGCGCATGACGGAGGGCCTCCTCCGCGGTCTCACCGAGATCCACGCCGTCGACCCCGCGGCGCCCGGGCTGGACGGCTTCGGGCGGCCGACCGGCTACCTCGAGCGCCAGCTGCGGCGCTGGGCCGGGCTCTGGGAGCACAACAAGACGCGCGAGCTCGCGGACTTCGACGCCGCCGGCACCTGGCTCGCCGATCACCTGCCGGAGTCGCCGCCGTCGACCGTCGTGCACGGCGACTACCGGCTCGGCAACGTCATGTTCGCCGAGGAGCCGCCGACCCACCTCGTCGGCGTCTTCGACTGGGAGATGGCGACGATCGGCGATCCCCTCTCCGATCTCGGCTACCTCCTCATGACGTGGAGCGAGCCCGACGATCCGGAGTGGCTGTTCGAGCCCGCGCCGGTGACGCGACGGGAGGGCTTCCCGAGCCGGGCGGCGCTCGTCGCCCGCTACGAGGAGCTCAGCGGGCGCGCCGTGCCCGACATCCGCCCGTACGTCGTCCTCGCGCTCTGGAAGGCGACGGTGTTCATGGAGGGCAACTACCGCCGCGCGCTCGAGGGGCGCACCGACGACCCCTACCTCAAGGGGTTCGGCGACGGCGTCGTGGAGCTCGCACGGCGCGCGCGGGAGCTCACCGAGGCGGGCTAGTGCCCGGTGCCGGGGCCGGGCTTCTTCCCCCGGCTGCTCATCAGCTTGCGACCGGCGTCCTCGATCTGCTTGCGGGTCTTGGGGTCCTTGGCGGCGGCGACGGCCTTGTCGGCCAGCTCGCGCCCCTGCTTGGACTTGGCGAAGTCTGAGATCTTGCTGAACATGGAGGGCATGGTCGGACCCACGGTACCGGCGTCCCTCAATGCCGACTCAAGGTCTCCCCCGCCTCGAGCCGGCGGCGCAGCTCCTCGCCCCTGCCGGCCGACACGGCACGCGCGGCGCGACGCTCGTCGAGGGGCACGCCCCGCTCCTGCGCGAGCTCCATGAGCCGTTGGCGCTCCTCCCCCTGGTTCGCCGCCCGCAGGAACAGCCAGCAGCCGAGCGCCAGCGTCAGGATCGACCCCTCGACCATCATGATCGAGCCGGCGATGACCTGGTCGTTCGTGCCGCCGACGTAGACGTCGTAGATCGGCCTGTCGGACCACACGAAGACGTTGGCCAGGATCGTGCCGTAGAGCCGGACCGCCACGATGTAGCCGAGGCGCGCGAGGTTGCCGAACCAGGCCGGCTTGGGCAGCGGGCCGAGCAGCGCCATCCACATGTTCACGCCGCATCCGATGAACAGGATGTGCTGGAGCGCGTGGACCCCGTCGTGGTTCACCGCGGCCTCGTGCGGGCCCGGCAGGTGCCAGATCGCGAGGTCGACGGCCCAGATCAGCAGCGCCGCGACGGGATGCGCGAGGTGACGCAGCGGGCCGAGGATCGGGTTGCGCAGCAGCGGCGCCATGAGCGGTCCGGTGAGCCCGAGCACGAGCAGCAGCGAGCCGATGTCCGCGATGAGCAGGTGCTCGGCCATGTGCGCGGAGAAGCGCTCCTCCGCGAGCGAGGCCAGCGGCGAGACGAGGACGGCCACGATGAGCGCCAGTCCGGAGTACCAGCACGCCACCCGCCAGCCCGGGACGGCACGTCCCTGCTCGCGCAGCGTCCGCGCCCGCATCCAGTACATGACGCCGAACACGACCGCAGGGGACAGCTGCAGGAGCAGAGGACCCATCGCGCCGGAGGCTAACCCTCCGCCAACGTGGTGGTCCGGATCCGGGGCTAGTGTCGAAGGGGTGGGATTCGTGGACCTGCACTGCCACCTGCTGCCGGGCGTCGACGACGGGCCGGACTCGCTGGACCAGACCGTCGCCTACGCCGCCGCGGCCGCGGCGGCCGGGACGACGACGATCGTCGCGACGCCGCACGTCGAGCTCGTCGACGTCGCCGAGCTGCCCGACCGGGTGCAGGAGGTCCGCGACGCGCTGCGCGACGCGGGCGTCCCGTTGCACGTCGAGGTCGGAGGCGAGCTCAAGCCGCAGTCCATCGGCGACCTCGACCACGCCGACCTCGAGGTCATCGCGCACGGCCCGCCCGGCGCGCGCTGGCTGCTCTACGAGGTGCCCTTCGAGGGCGTCGACGGCGGTGGCGGCCCGGGCTTCATCGCGGGCGCGCAGGAGCTGCGCGACCGCGGCTACGGCCTGCTGCTCGCGCACCCCGAGCGCAGCAGGGGCATCCTGCCCGCGGGCATCGAGCAGCTCGGCCCCGAGCTGCTGGCGGGCGCGGTGATCGCCGCGAACGTCGGCCCGCTCAACGACCGCGAGACGCCCGAGCGGCACGCCGCGTCGCTGGAGATCCTGCGTCGCGGCATGGTCGGCGTCATCGCGACCGACGCCCACGCGCCGCGCCGGCCGTGGACGCTCGCCGAGGGCCGCTCGGCGGTGCTGCAGGCGACGGGCGACGCCGTCCTCGCCGAAGGCCTGACCGCCGCGAACCCCGCCTCGCTGCTGCGCGACGGAATCGCGATCAGGACCCGCGCCCGCGCCGCGTAAGTGATCCGGCGGGCGTGGAGCTGCGATCCCGCCTACATGAACCCATTCAGCATCGAGGATCTCGATCCCTCCGGCGATCTGCGTCAGTCCGCTGACGACGCGGGCGCTTGGGATCCCAACGGGACGCGCCGCAACCTCCTGCGCAAGGCCGGCATCGGTGGTGCCGCCGTGTTCGGTGTCGGTGCGCTGCTGTCGCCGCTGGACGCCCTCGCGTCCGCGACCACGGGCCAGAAGGGCGAGTACTCCAAGGCGGGGTCGCGTTCGATCCGCCGTGGTGCGCCGAACGCGAACGACGTCAAGATCGGCAACTACGCGCTGACGCTCGAGTACCTCGAGGCCGCGTTCTACGCCGCCGCCGCCGGGAAGAACTACCCCGACGCCGACATCGCCGCGGCGGCCAAGACGCTCGCCGAGCACGAGGCGGCGCACGTCGCCGCGCTGAAGAAGGTCCTCGGCCGCGCTGCGGTCAAGGCCCCGACGATCAACGCCGACACGGTGGGCAAGCTGCTCGCCGACCAGGTCACGTTCATCAAGACGGCCGCGGCGATCGAGCCCGTCGGCACCGCCGCCTACGCGGGCGCCGGTCCGTACATCAACAACCTCGGCATCGTGAAGGCAGCCCTGTCGATCCACTCGGTGGAGGCGAACCACGCCGCCTACACCGCCGCGATCGTGAAGTTCAAGGGCTACGACACGAGCTCCGACCCGATCCCGAACGCCTTCAACCCGGCGTTCTCGTTCAACAAGACGATCACGACCGTCACCGGTCTCGACCTCGTCACGGGCGACCTGCAGCCGTAGTCACCCGTCCCACCACGGGTCCGTCGAGCCGCCTCCGGGCGGCTCGACGCGTCTCAGCGGCGGCCGCGGCCGTAGAGGAGACGCAGCGCCCCGAGCAGCGCCTTCGTGCGGCCCCGGCGGTACGGGTGCATGTGGATGTCGCGGCGCAGGTGCCAGCGCGACACGACGATCGCCTGCTCGGCGCAGAACTTGCGGATGCCGCCCTCGCCGTGGCGCGCTCCCAGCCCGGAGCTCTTCCACCCGCCCATCGGCAGCTCGAGCGCCTGGTAGTTGATGAGCGCGTCGTTGACGGTGACCGCGCCGGCGCGCAGCCGGCGTGCGATCGCCTCGCCACGAGCCGCGTCCCCGGTGAACACGGACGCCGCGAGGCCGTAGTCGGAGTCGTTGGCCAGCCGGATCGCCTCCTCCGCGTCGCGCACGCGCATGACCGGCAGCGTCGGCCCGAACGTCTCCTCGCGCATCGCGAGCATCGAGTGATCCACGTCGGTCAGGACCGTCGGCGGGAAGAACGCCCCGTCGCGCTCGCCGCCCGCGACGACGGTCGCGCCCCGGGTCACGGCATCGCGCACGTGCTCGGCCACGACGTCGACCTGCGCGGTCGTCGTCATCGCGCCCACGTCGACGGTGCCCGGCCCGCCGCGCGGGTCACCCTGGCGCAGCGAGGCGACGCGCTCGGCGAGGAGCCGCACGAACTCGTCGTGCACCGCGTCCTCGACGTACACGCGCTCGACGGAGATGCAGGTCTGGCCCGCGTTCTGCATGGCGTAGTAGACGGCGGCGTTGGCCGCCCGCCCGAGATCGGCGTCGGCGAGCACGATCATCGGGTCCTTGCCGCCGAGCTCCAGCGAGACGGGGATGAGGCGCTCCGCCGCGCGCACCGCGACCGCGCGGCCCGTCGCCGTCGAGCCGGTGAACTGCACCATGTCGACGAGGTCGACGAGCGCCTCGGCCGTCGGGCCGGCGCCGGTCGCCACCGCGAACACCCCGTCGGGCACGCCGCTCGCCGCCAGGCCCTCGGCGAGGAGCAGCGAGGTCATGGGCGTGTGCTCGCTCGGCTTCAGGATCACGGCGTTGCCCGCCGCGAGCGCGGGGATCGCGTCCCCGAAGGAGTTCGTCAGCGGGTAGTTCCACGGGCCGATGACCGCGACGACCCCCAGCGGCTCGTAGCGCACGAGCAGCCGCTTGCCGAGGACCGCAGGTGCGGTCGAGCGCACCCGGCGGTCACCGACCCACCGCGGCGCGCGCTTCGCCCAGAACCCGAAGGCCGCCGCGCCGTACATGACCTCGGCGAGCATGGCGTCCTCGTACGCCTTGCCCGTCTCGCCGACGATCGTCCGGGCGATCCGGTCGGCGTTGTCGACCACCCAGCGCTGCATCCGCCGCAGCACCTGGCCGCGCCCGTCGAACCCGAGCGCCTGCCACGCCGGCTGCGCCTCGCGCGCCCGCGCGACGAGCGCCGCGACGTCCGGCGCGGTGAGCTCGGGGACCTCCGCGATCTGCGCCCCCGACACGGGGTCGCGGACGGCGATCACGACGGTGCTACGGCGTGAGGGACACGGACTCGATGCGGACGTCGTTCACCGGCTTGTCGCGCCCGTCCGTCTCGGTGCCCTCGATGCGGTCGATGACGTCCATGCCCTCGGTCACCTCGCCGAAGACCGTGTGCTTGCCGTCGAGCCACGGCGCGGCGTCGATCGTGACGATGAAGAACTGCGACCCGTTCGTGTTCGGCCCCGCGTTGGCCATCGCGAGCTTGCCGCGCTCGACCTTGTGGTCGTTGATCTCGTCCTCGAACGAGTAGCCGGGACCGCCGGTGCCGGTGCCCTGCGGGCAGCCGCCCTGGATCATGAAGTCCTTGATGACCCGGTGGAAGATGAGGCCGTCGTAGAAGCCCTGACCGGCGAGGTCCTTGAAGTTGCCGACGGTCTTCGGCGCGTCCTCGTCGAACAGCTCCAGCGTGACGGGGCCCTCGCTGGTGTTCATGGTCACTGCGGACATGGCTACCCCTTGCGGACGATGAGGTCGGAGATGGATGCGCGCGGGTCATCGGGCCGGGCGGGCGTCGTGACCCACAGCAGGAGGTGGCGGACCTTGCCCTTCACCTTCGTGAGCGGGATGGTCTGCTTCTCCTTGACGGCTGGGATGTCGAGGACGTGCTGCCAGGCGTCGCTCGTCACCGACTTCGGCGCGTTGTTCTTGGCGGCGTAGACCTCGATCTTGTAGCCGTCCGTCGGCGCCTGCAGCTCGATCGAGCCGACCGCCTGCGGCGACCCCAGGTCGATGAGCAGGCCGACGCCGATCGGCTGGCCGTCGGCGGGGACCGTGACGTCCCACATCGTGTCGTCCTTGCCGTCGACCGCCCAGCGGGCCTTGCCCACCTCGGCGCCCGGCCGGCCGTACGGGTCGTACGTGGAGGCCGAGTCCGCGTTGAGGTCGATCGCGGCCGGCGTCGGCGGCGTGGGGGTCGGCGTCGGTGTCGGCGTGGGGGTCGGCGTCGGCGTGGGGGTCGGCGTCGGCGTCGGGGTCGGCGTGGGGGTCGGCGTCGGCGTCGGCGTGGGGGTCGGCGTGGGCGCCGTCTGCGTCGGCTCGTCGGTGCCCGGCGACGGCGTCGGGATCGTGGGCGCGGTGTCCGTGCCGCCGGGCGTGGTGGTGCCCGGGGTCGTGGGGGTCGTCGCCGACGGATCGACCGGCGCGGGCGTGACCGGGGTGGTGGGCGTGGTCGCCGGGGCCTGCGCGACCGGGGTGCCGGTCGGCCCGGTGGGCGCCGGGTCGGTGATGGCGGCGTAGCCGGCGGCGGCAGCACCGGCGACGAGCACGGCCGTCAGGCCGGTGATCGTGCCGACGGCGCGCCAGCCGGGGCGTGCTCCGAGGCGCCCGGGGGCGGCGGAGCCGCACTCGAGGCACCAGTCCTGACCCGCGGCCATCCCGGCGCCGCAGGTGGGACACACCTGGTTAGGGGCGTCGGTCGACATCTTCGAACACACTAACGGCCGGTCTGCGCCACGGTTTCGGTGCGGCTAGGCCGGGACCGGCGCGACCCGCAGCGAGACCCCGTTGACCTGGACGCCGTCGACGGCCTCCAGGACGCGCTCGGCCTCGTCCGCAGGGACGGAGAAGAAGGCGAAGCGCTGCAGCACCTTGACGTCGCGAACAGCCTCGCCGTCGATCTTCGCGGCGGACGTCACCGCGTGGACGACGTCGCGGACGTGCAGGCCGTCGGCGCGGCCGCCCGCTGCGACCAGCCGGACGTCGGCGCCGCCGTTGCGCCCGGAGACGCGGGGCTTGGAGTGCCTGCGCGGGCGGTCCGGCACCGCTGCGGGCGCGACCTTCGCGCCCTCGATCCAGCGGGCGATGCCCGTCTTGATGTGCTTCTCGATCGCGGCCAGCTCCTTCGTCTGGCGCGGCTCGACGAAGGTCACGGCGCGGCCGGAGCGCCCGACGCGGCCGGTGCGGCCGATGCGGTGCACGTAGACGTCGGGGGAGGTCGGGACGTCGTAGTTGATGACGTGCGTGACCGTCGAGATGTCCAGGCCGCGGGCCGCGACGTCCGTCGCGACGAGGACAGGGACGCGCCCCGCCTTGAACGAGAGCATCACCCCGTCGCGCTGGCCCTGCGACATGTCGCCGTGCAGCGCGCGGACGTTCATCCCGCCATCGCGCAGCCGGCGGAAGAGCTGCTCGCAACGCACCTTCGTGCGCACGAAGACGATCGCCTGGTCCGGGCGCTCGGCGCGCAGCACCTCCAGGAGCTTCTCCGGCTTGTCCGGCGCCTTCACGTCGACCTGGAACTGCTCGACGGAGTCGACCGTCAGCGTGTCGCTCTGGACCTTCACGAGGACCGGGTCGTAGAGGTAGCCGTCGGCCAGCTTGCGGATCGGCGGCGGCATCGTCGCGCTGAACAGCGCGGTCTGGCGGCTGTTGGGCGTGAGCGCGAGGATGCGCTCGACGTCCTCCAGGAAACCGAGGTCGAGCATCTCGTCCGCCTCGTCGAGCACGACGTAGCGACACTCGTTGAGCACCAGCGAGCGGCGGCTGATGAGGTCGAGCACGCGCCCGACGGTGCCGACCACGACCTGGCCTCCGGCGCGCAGCTGGGCCTGCTGGGTGCGGATCGGCGCGCCGCCGAACACGGCCACCACGTCGACGCCCTTGCGGGCGCCGTAGGTGCGCAGCGCCTGCGTGACCTGGATGCACAGCTCTCGGGTCGGCGTGAGCACGAGCGCCTGGATGGCGTCGAGCTCCGGATCGACGTACTCGATCATCGGGAGCCCGAAGGCCGCGGTCTTGCCCGAGCCCGTCTGCGCCTGGCCGATGACGTCGCGCCCCTCGAGGAGCGGCGGGACGCCCTGCTCCTGGATTGGCGACGGCGTCTCGTACCCAACGTCCTCGAGTGCCTGCAGGACAGGGGCGGAGAGGCCGAGCTCGGCGAAGGTGGTCACTTACACGAGCATAGGGCCAGGTCGGCAGTTGCGAGCCCCTGCGAGCATGCCAGGGATGACGGAGTCGATCCCCACCACCATTCGCCGTCGAAGCGTGTGAGGAGCGTGGGACCGGTCGAGACGGCCTCGAGGACGTCGTTGTCCTTCGCGTGCACGAGCGTGCGCGCGTCGAAGCCGAGGACCGCCCAGCGCTTGCGCAGCGGCTCGACGAGATTCGGCTCCAGCCGGCCCGTCAGGACGGTCGCGCTGCGCTCGCGCGCGTCGGAGATCATCGCCTCGACGACGGCGTCGGTGTCGCGCTCGCGCGCCGCCACCTGCAGCACGCGCGCGGGCCCGCCGGAATCGTGGACGTAGACGAACCAGCCGACCGCCTTGCCGCCCCTCCGCACGAGCTTGCGCACCACGACCGACGTCGCGTAGAGCGAGTCGAGCCGGCCGAAGAGCCAGCTCACGTACGCCTCGTCGTAGTCGAGGTGCACCCGGACGCCCTTGAGGATCGCGCCGCGGTGCTCGACGAGCGACGCCGCCGTCAGCGCCTCCGTCTCGCCCGGCGGCCCGGGATCCGGCTCCGAGTGGCCCGTCAGCCGGGAGCCGCCGATGTGGAACGGCAGCGCCGGGACCGTGGCGAGCCCCGGGGCCCGCCGGCCCTGGATGCGGGCGCGGCCGACCGCGAGCGCCCACGGCGCGGGTCGCAGCACGAGCATGAAGCCGCAGCTGCGCTGGCCGTCCGCGCGGCCGCCGAAGGAGCGCCACAGCCGCGCGACGACCTCGGTCGCCGTGTCCGTGAACGTCACGTCCTGCGGCCCGCCCATGTAGCGGCCGAGCAGCTGGGGCCCGACCGCGCGGCTGCGCGCGCCCTCGTCGACCACGAGGTGCGCGCAGCAGGCGCCGCGCATGCGCGTGCCGTCGACGACGACGGGCCGGACGTTGGAGGCGATGAAGCCGGAGATGCGCCCGTCGTCCCCCGTCGCGACGAGCGACGGGATCTCGGGATCCAGCCAGGGGCTCTCCAGAAGGGTGGCCCGCAGGAAGTCGGCGAGCCAGGGGCGCGAGAGCTCGTTCTCGGGACCCATGGCCGCGCGGAACAGATCCGCGACGGCCGGGATGTCGGCGCTCTCGAGCGCGCGGACGTCGCTCATCGGCAGTCGGTGCTGGGGGTGGGCACGCGCATCCGGGACGGGCAACCCTACCCACCGTGCTGTGAACCTGCTGAGCCGGGAGAGCGGGCGCGTCCAGAAAGCGTCCAGGGGCCGGGGTCCACCAGGCGTCCACTCCGCCTCAACCGGCCTCAGCGATGGGCGATGAAGGCCCGATGCAGGAGGCGAGTGGTCACGGAAGACCGCCTCTTCGCTCCCCGGTCAAGGACGATCAATGCCTTCGAAGTTCCGCGCGGCGCTCGTGAGCGTCGTCATGCTCTTCTGCGCGCTGCTCCCTGCCACCGCATCGGCGGTGACGAGCACGCAACGCGACCTGAACTACCGCTACACGGCCCAGTCGGTCCCGAGCGACGAGCTGTTCGAGGAGCAGTGGTCGCTCGCGGACGACAGCCTCCTCGGCGTCCAGAGCGCGTGGGACGTCACGACGGGCGGGAGCACCGTCGTCGCGGTCATCGACACGGGCGCCGACCTCACCCACCCGGATCTGCGCGACAACCTCTGGCGCAACCCGCGCGAGATCCCCGGCAACGGCGTCGACGACGACGGCAACGGCTTCGTGGACGACGTCAACGGCGCGGACTTCGTCAACCGCGACGGCGACCCGTCCGACGACAACGGGCACGGCACGCACGTCGCCGGCATCCTCGCCGCCCGCGGCGCCAACCGGGTCGGCGTGACCGGCGTCGCCCAGCGTGCCCGCCTCATGGTCCTCAAGGCGCTCGGCGCCGACGCGGTGGGCTCGGCCGAGACCATGGCCGAGGCCGTCCGCTACGCCGTCGCCAACGGCGCGAAGATCATCAACATGTCGGTGTCGGGCCCCGGCCGCAGTCAGGCGTTCGAGGAGGCCGTCCAGGCCGCCAGCGACGCCGGCGTCCTCATGACCGTCGCCGCGGGCAACAGCGGGCACGACCTCGACGTCGCGCCCGAGTACCCCGCCGCCTTCCCCGCGAGCCACGTCATCGCCGTCGCCGCCACGGGCCGCTCCGGCAAGATCATCGGCATCTCCAACCGGGGCGTCGGCACGGTCGACATCGCGGCGCCCGGCCAGGGCATCGTCTCGACCGCCAAGGGCGGCGACTACGAGATCCGCACGGGCACGTCGATGGCCTCCCCGCACGTCGCCGGCGCGCTCGTGCTGCTGTCCTCCGCCCGCCCGGACCTCGGCCCCGACGCGCTGCAGGCTGCGCTGCTCGGGTCGGCCAGGCGCGGCGTCGCCGTCACGACCGGAACGCTCGACGTCGCGGGCGCGATGCGCCGGATGGTCTCCGCAGCCCGCTGGCGCAGCGCCATCCGCGCGAGCTCGGTCCGCGGCGCGTCGAAGTCCAAGGCCAAGCGCGCCCGCGGCCGCGCCAGCTGATCCCCGGAGGGGGTGCGCCGGGGGCCTCTCGGCGCTATGGTGCGCGTGGGGTGGACCTGACAACCTTCATCTTCATGATGCTGGTTCTGAAGCTGCCCCTCGGCGCGTTGCTGTACATCGTCTGGTGGGCGATCAAGGCGACGCCGGAGGTCGAGGGGAGCGACGAGGGCGGCGGCGCCAAGCGCTGGCCGCACGGCCCACGACCGCCGCGGACCCCGCACCCGCCGCGCCGCGGCCCGCACGCCGAGCCGCCACCGCCGTCTCCCGCGCGCACCCGCACCGTCGTCGCGCAGGGTCGCGACATGCAGCACAGCTGACCCGGACCGTAGACTCGCGCGCCATGCAGTCCGTGCTCTCCGACGGCACGATCCGCCGCCTCGTGGAGGAGGGTCGGATCAAGATCGATCCGTGGGATCCGGCGATGATCCAGCCGGCCTCGATCGACCTGCGTCTCGGCGCGTCGTTCCGCGTGTTCCACAACCACCGCGCGCGGGCGATCGACCTCCGCGATCCGCCGCGCAACCTGACCGAGCAGATCGTCCTCGGCCCGGACGAGCCGTTCATCGTGCACCCCGGCGAGTTCGTCCTGGCCCGGACGGAGGAGCACGTCGTGCTGCCCGACGACGTCGTCGCGCGCATCGAGGGCAAGAGCTCGCTCGGCCGCCTCGGGCTCATCGTCCACGCGACCGCCGGCTTCGTCGACCCGGGGTTCGCGGGCACGCTGACGCTCGAGGTCACCAACCTGACCCGCATCCCGATCGAGCTCTGGCCCGGGCTGCCGATCGCCCAGCTGTCGTTCATGGCGCTCGACGCGCCCGCGGAGCGGCCCTACGGTCACCCGGACCTCGGGAGCCACTACCACGGCCAGGTCGAGGCCACCGAGAGCCGCTACGAGGGCGGCCCTGCACGCGGCGGCGCCGCGCGGTAGCTTTCCCCGGCCATGGGTCTGCTCACCACGGTCATCGCCGCGACGACGGAGGCGGGGAAGTCGGAGACGCCGTTCTTCATCTTCGGCATCGCGCTCGCCCTGTTCGCCGTCGCGATCAGCGTCGTCGGCTTCACGCGGCCCGCGTGGCCGAACGGCGAGGGGGCGGCACGAGGGGTCATCGGTGCCGGTGCGACGCTCGTCGTGGTCGTCATGGGCATCGTCGTCTGGATGAACGCCTGAGCGCCCGAGGCTGAGAGCTTCGGGCCCCCCGCGTTGGACTCGGACGGCCTGGGGCATACTGGTTGCATGACCACGCCTACTGAGCAGCGGTCGGGCGACCGCGCCGCCGCCGGCGGTGAGACGCTGACCGTCACGGACAACCGCACGGGCCAGACCTTCGAGATCCCGATCACCGACGGGACCGTACGTGCCATGGACTTCCGGCAGATGAAGGTCGACGAGGGCGATTTCGGCCTCATGACCTACGACCCGGCGTACACGAACACGGCCTCGTGTCGTTCGGCGATCACGTACATCGACGGCGACGCGGGCGTCCTCGAGCACCGCGGCTACTCGATCGAGCAGCTCTGCGAGCACTCGACGTACCTCGAGGTCGCCTACCTCCTCATCAACGGCGCACTGCCGACGCAGCAGCAGCTGGATCAGTGGACGCACGAGGTGACGATCCACACCTTCGTCCACGAGAACATCAAGAGCTTCATGCAGGGCTTCCGCTATGACGCGCACCCGATGGGGATGCTGCTCGCGGCCACCGGCGCGCTGTCCACCTTCTACCCCGACGCCGTCCAGGTGAAGGACGCCGATCTCCGCCACATCCAGATCATCCGGATGCTCGCGAAGATGCCGACGCTCGCCGCCTTCTCGTACCGGCACAACATGGGCCAGCCGTACGTCTATCCGGACAACGACCTGAGCTACGCCGGCAACTTCCTCTCGATGATGTACAAGATGACCGAGCTGAAGTACGAGCCCGACCCCCGGGTCGAGCGCGCGCTCGACGTCCTGTTCATCCTGCACGCCGACCACGAGCAGAACGCGTCCACCAGCTCGGTGCGCGCGGTCGGCTCCACGCAGGTCGATCCCTACTCGGCGGTCGCGGCCGGCGTCGCGGCGCTCTACGGCCCGCTGCACGGCGGCGCCAACGAGCAGGCCCTGCGGATGCTCAACCGCGTCGGCTCGGTCGAGAACATCCCGGACTTCCTCGAGGGCGTGAAGCGCGGCGACGAGCGCCTCATGGGCTTCGGCCACCGCGTCTACAAGAACTACGACCCGCGCGCCCGCGTCATCAAGAAGCACCTCGACGAGGTCTTCGAGGTCATGGGCCGCAGCCCGCTGCTCGACATCGCGGTCGAGCTCGAGAAGCGCGCGCTGGACGACGACTACTTCACGTCGCGCAAGCTCTACCCGAACGTCGACTTCTACTCGGGCCTGCTCTACGAGGCGCTGCGGCTGCCGACCGAGATGTTCCCGGTCATGTTCGCCATCGGCCGCACCTCGGGCTGGATCGCCCAGTGGCTGGAGATGATCCAGGACTCCGAGCAGAAGATCGCGCGCCCCCGTCAGATCTACACGGGCGACCGCGAGCTGACGTACGTCCCCGTCGACCAGCGGTAGCGAGCTGAGCTACACGCTGACCGTGCGCGTCGGTCCGCGCGTCCGCAAGGAGCACTTCGCGGACGCCGAGCCGGCGCTCGCGGCGTTGCGTGCCGGGCTCGACGAGGCCGGGGGCCTCGACACCACCTCGGTGCTGGGGCGGGAGTACGCGCCGTCTCAGCAGGTCGCGGCCCGTGGGGAGATCCGCGGGCCGTCGCGTCGCAGGGCCGGCGCCGACGTCCACGGCGACGGCAGCGTCCAGGCGTGGACGGGGTGGCTGCGCCGCCGCCCGCTGGAGCCGCGTGACGGCGAGACGCCGTGGGACGCGCTGCTGCGGGAGGTGCGCGGCGCATGAGCGCCGTGCTCGGTGTCGTGCTCGTCCTCGTCGGCGCGTTCGTCATGGCGTGGTCGCGGCGGCTGTCGCGCCTGGACGCCGACGGCGACGAGGCCGTGTCGTTCTCCTCGCTGTCGGTCTTCCTGCTCGGGTGCGCCGTCGTGGCGGTCGGGGCGGTCCTCGTGACCGCCTGGTACGTCAGCTACTGAGCGCGACGCGCAGCGCCGTGGCGTTGCGCCGCAGCCAGCGCCGCGGTCCCTCGTAGCCGGGGCAGTGCCGTGCGACGAGGGCCCAGTAGCGGGGCGAGTGGTTCATCTCCCGCAGGTGGCAGACCTCGTGCCACACGACGTAGTCGAGGACCTCCTCCGGCGCCAGCACGAGCCGCCACGAGAACGACAGCGAGCCGCTCGACGAGCAGGAGCCCCACCGGGTCCGCGGATCGCGGATCGTGACCCGCGTCACCTCGACGCCGAGCGCCGCCGCGGCGCGGTGGGCGCGGGGCGTGATCTCCTCGCGGGCGGCGCGGCGCAGCCAGCGCTCGATCGCCGCGGGGTCGTCGTCCGGCACCCGCAGCACGTCGCCCGTGCGGTGCGCGCGCCGGCGCCCCGGCTCCGAGACGAGCTGCAGCGTGCCGCCGAGGTACGGGATCGCGTCGCCGCGGCCGGCCGCCTGCGCCCTGGCGGCGTCGACCTCCGCCAGCCGGCGCTCGATCCACGGCTGCAGCTCGGCCACCGCGGCGGCCGCGTCGCGCAGCCGTGCGCGTCGCGGCAGCGTGACCTGCACCCCGTGGTCGGGGTCGACGCTCACGCGGATCCGGCGCGCGCGGTCCGAGCGGCGGACGGTGTACTCGGGTGCGCTCAGAAGATCCCCGACACCGCATGCGGCACGTACGGCTCCTCCAGGCGCGCGATCTCCTCGGGCGACAGCACGACCTCCGTCGCCGCGAGCGCGTCCTCGAGGTGGCCGGGCTTCGTCGCCCCGACGATCGGCGCCGTGACCCCCGGCTTGTGCAGCAGCCACGCGAGTGCGACCTGCGCCGGCGGCAGCCCGCGCTCGCTCGCGACCTCGAGGAGCCGGTCGACGACGGCGAAGTCGGCGTCCGTGTCGTCGTACAGGACCTCGTTGAACGCGTCGGTCTGCGCCCGCGTCGTCCGCTTGTCGTCGCCGCGGCCGCGGTTGCCCGCCAGCAGCCCGCGGGCGAGCGGGCTCCACGGGATGACGCCGATGCCGTCCTCGAGGCAGAGCGGCAGCATCTCGCGCTCCTCCTCGCGGTAGACGAGGTTGAGGTGGTTCTGCATGGAGACGAACTTCGTCCAGCCGTGCGTCTCGGCGACGTGCTGGGCCCGCGCGAACTGCCAGGCGTACATGCTGCTCGCGCCGATGTACCGCGCCTTGCCGGAGCGGACGACGTCGTGCAGCGCCTCCATCGTCTCCTCGATCGGCGTCGCCTTGTCCCAGCGGTGGATCTGGTAGAGGTCGACGTGGTCCATCCCGAGCCGCTCCAGCGACGCGTCGATGGCCGACAGGATGTGCTTGCGGGACAGCCCGCGGCCGTTCGGGCCCGGGGTCATCTGGCCGTGCACCTTCGTCGCGACGACGACCTCGTCGCGCGAGATGAACTTGCGCAGCAGCCGGCCGGTGGCGACCTCGCTCGTGCCGCCCGAGTACACGTCGGCGGTGTCGAAGAACGTCACGCCCCCCTCGACGGCCATGCGGACGATCGGCTCGGCCGCCGCCTCGTCGAGAACCCACGGACGATCGGAGTCGTTGCCGTAGCTCATCATGCCCAGGCACACGCGCGAGACGTGCAGACCCGAGGCGCCCAGTCGGACCAGATCCATGCCCGGAGCATCGCACGCGTGGTCTACAGTCGCCGTCCGTGGACGGGTCCATCGTCAGGCTGCCGAAGCAGATCCGGGGGGACTTCGCGGTCTTCGTCAACGGGGTCGCCCAGCGCGAGGGCGAGGACTACGTGGTGGAGGGGCGCGACCTGCACTTCGCGCGCGAGCTGAAGCAGGAGGGGCGCCTCGGGCTGTGGCGCTGGTTCCTCGGCGCCTGGGGGATCGGGACCTACCGCGAGCACGACTCCGTCGACGTGCAGTACGAGCTCGCCGGCCGCCCCATGGTGGCCGAGGGCCTGCAGCCCGAGCCGAGGCCCGAGTAGCGCCCGTGTCCCGCCGGATCGCGCTCGCCCTGGCCGCCGGCCTCGTCCTCGCGGACTCGTCGATCGTCACGCTCGCGCTGCCGGAGATCCTGCGCGAGCTCGACACGACGGTCGCCGAGGTCGCGTGGGTCCTCGTGTCCTTCAACGTCGCCCTCGCCGCCGCCGCGGTGCCCGGGGCGATGATCGCGCGGCGCACCCCGCGCACCGCGATGATCGCCGGCGTCCTCGTCTTCGCCGCCGCCTGCATCGTGTGCGCGGAGGCGAACGGCCTCAGCACCCTCATCGCCGGGCGCGTCCTGCAGGGTCTCGCGGGCGCCGTCGTGGTCGCGGCCTCGCTCGAGCTGCTGCTGCGCCTCGACCCCGAGGGCGCGGTCGGCACGTGGGCGACGGCCGGCGTGATCGGCGCGGCGGTCGGCCCCGCGGCGGGCGGCGTGCTGACCGACCTCCTGTCCTGGGAGGCCATGTTCGCGCTCCAGGCGCCGGTCGCCCTCGCCGCGCTCGCGGGCGTGGTGGGGATGCCCGCGACGGCGCGCAGCACCGCCCCGGGCGAGCGCTCGGCGCCGACCGGCGCGCGCGTCGCCGCGCTGGCTGCCCTCGCGCTGGCGTCGGCCGCGCTCGCCGCCGCGCTGTTCCTGCTCGTGACGATGATCATCGAGGGGTGGCGCCACAGCCCGGTGGAGGCGGCGCTCATCGTCACCGTCATGCCGGTGAGCGCGATCCTCACCCCACAGCTCGCGCGGCTGGTCGGCGCGGACGACGTCGTCCCGCGCGCCGCCGCGGGTGCGGTGCTGCTCGCCGGGCGGCCTGGCGGGACTCGGCCTCCTGCCGAGCTCGAACCCGGCCTGGACCATCCTCCCGCAGGTCCTCATCGGCCTCGGGCTGGGGCTGCTCCTCACCGGCCTCACGCGCGTCGCCGTCTCCCACGGGGCCGGCACCGCGCGCGACGCGAGCCTCACGATCGTCGCGCGCCACCTCGGCGTCGTCGTAGGCCTCCTGCTGCTCACGCCGGTGTTCACCGCCGATCTCGAGAAGCAGCAGAAGCCCACGGAGATGGCCGCGCTGTCCGAGCTGCTCGATGCGCCGCTGCCGCTGACGGTCAAGGTGCGCCTCGCGGGCGCGCTGGGCGACACCATCGAGGGGGCCGACGACCGGCTCCCGGACCTCGGGCCGCCGTTCGCGAAGGCGAAGGCGGGGCCGGAGCGCGCGGCGGCGATGCGCGAGCTGCGCGCGCAGATGGACACCGAGCTCGCGAAGGCGGGGACGAAGGCGTTCTCGACCTCGTTCCTCGTGGCCGCGGGCTTCGCGCTGCTCGCGCTCGTCCCCATCGGCCTGCTCCTGCGCCTGCGGGGTTCGCCGTGAAGGCCTTCGTGCTCTCGATCGTCGTCTCGCTCGCGCTGGTCGGCGGCTACCTGCTCGCCGGCGGCGGCACGTACGAGCCCACGCCCGTCGCCGACCCGTGCTCGCCCCGGGCGCGGCCGCAGAGCGGCGACCTGCTCGACCCCGTCCAGCGCAGCACGCTCGCGGTCCTCGACGGCGCGGCGTGCGACCTGGACACGAGCCGCGAGCAGGTGCTCCTGGACCTCGTGCGCCGCCGCAACCCGCTCGGCGCGAGCGACGCGCGCGTCAAGGACGCGGTCGACGCGGGGATCGACCGGGCGCAGTCGGAGGGGACGATCGGCGGGGCGGAGGCGACCGCGCTGCGGCTGGCCGTGCAGTTCGGAGGCGTCGGGGCGCTGCTCGACGTGCTGCGCGGCTCGTAGCCCTCAGGCGGCCGACACGAGCGCCACGCCCGCGAGCGCGGCGGCGACGCCCGCCGCCTGCCACGCCGAGAGCCGCTCGCGCAGCACCACCCCCGCGAGGACGACCGTCACCACGGGGTACAGCGATGCGAGCACCGCGACGAGCGCGTCCTCGCCGCCGCCGGACGCGAGGGTGAGCAGCACGTTCGCGCCCGTGTCCCCGACCCCGACGCCCACGAGGAGCGGCACCACCCGCGCGTCGGGCAGGGCGAGGGACGTCCGCGTCACGAGGACCGCGACCGCCGTCGCCACGAGCGACGCCGCCCGCGCCGCCAGGACCACGGTCATGCTCGCGTCGACGTCGCCCTGGCCGCCCTGCTGGAACATCGTGATGACGGCGCCGAACGCGAGGCCGGCGCCGACCGCCATCGCGATCACCTTCGGCGTCAGCCGCAGGTGCCCGGTCGTCGTCCGCGACACGAGCACGGCGCCGGCGAGCGCGAGCGCCATGCCGACCACGGTGAGCGCCGCGAGGCGCTCGCCACCAGCGAGCGCGACCGCGACCGGCACGATGGCGCCGCACGCGCTGAGCGGTGCGACGAGGCTCATCGCACCGGCGGCGAGGCCGGCGTAGAAGAGCCCGACCCCGAGCGACCCGAGGACGCCGGCGCCGATGCCCCACCACACGCGGTCCGCCTGCAGCTCGAAGCCGCCGGCGACGACGATCGTCGCGACGAGCACGAGCCCGATCGCCTGGCTCCACGCCAGCACCGCGAGCACGACGACGCGTCGCGACGACAGGCCGCCGAGGAAGTCCGCCGAGCCCCAGACGACCGCGGCGAGGAGGCTGAGGGCGACCGCGCTCAGACCGGTGTGGCCGTGCGCTCCCAGGGGCGCATGAGCCGCAGCGCGCCGAGGATCGCCCGCGTAGCCGGGGAGCGGTTCAGGGTGTAGAAGTGCACGCCGGGCGCTCCGTTGGCGAGCAGCTGCGCGCACTGCAGCGTCGCGTAGGCCACCCCGAGCTCGGACACCGCCTCCGGCTCGTCGGCCCGCGACTCCAGCGCATAGCGCAGCCGGGCCGGGATCTCCGAGCCGCACAGCGCGGTGATCCGCTTGATCTGGTGCACGTTCGTGATCGGCATGATCCCCGGGATGATCGGGACGTCGATGCCGGCGTCCCGCGCGCGGGCGACGAACTCGTCGTAGACCGTGTTCTCGAAGAACAGCTGCGTGATGAGGAACCGCGCGCCGGCGTCGACCTTCTCCCTCAGGTGGCGCAGGTCGCTCTCCGCGTCGACCGCGTCGATGTGGGTCTCCGGGAAGCACGCCGCGCCGATCGCGAAGCCGTACTCCGCCTCCATGAGCCCGACGAGCTCGCTGGAGTGCTCCAGCCCGCCCTCGGTCTGCGTCCAGCGATCCTGGCCCTCGGGTGGGTCGCCGCGCAGGGCGAGGACGTTCTCGACCCCGGCGTCGCGCATGCGGTCGAGCGTCGTGCGCAGGTCGTCGACGGTGGCGTTGACGCACGTGAAGTGGGCCATCGCCTCCAGGCCGAACTCCTGTCGCAGCGAGGCGACGATGTCCACCGTGCGGTCGCGGGTGGTGCCGCCGGCGCCGTAGGTCACCGACACGAAGTCGGGGGCGAGCGGGCTCAGCTCGCGCAGCGCCCTGCGCAGGTTCGCCTCGCCCTCGTCGGACTTCGGTGGGAAGAACTCGAAGGAGAAGACCGGGGCGCCCTTGCCGGCGATGATCTCGTCGATCCTCGGCACAGTGACGAGGAGGGTAGACCAGGACGCGGGGTACATTGGCGCGATGGGCCGTCGCAACCGCCAGCGTGATCGCGTCAAGGCACCGACGAGCTCCTACGACGGGCCGGAGGGCTCGGCGTTGGAGCTGCGCGGGGCGATGACCGCCGCGACGCGCCGCGAGTACGCAGCGGTCCTGCACAACACGTCGCGGACGACGGAGGACTCCTGGCAGCGCGCGGTCGAGTTCCTGTTCGAGCGCCTCGCGGTCCGCTGGACCATCAGCGACGTCCCGACCGAGGGTCAGCGCGAGCTGCTCGCGCGCTACCGCGTCGCCTCGCAGGACGAGCGCCGCTTCGTCCGCGACACGCTGCGCTCCCACCTGGCCGAGCACTTCCCGGACGTCGAGGCTCCGTGACCGCGGCCGAGCCGCTGCTGCTCGGCGCCGGTCCCAGCCCCCTGCCCGAGAGCGTGCGCGCACGCCTGTGCGAGGTGCCTCCGGGCCCCATGGACCCGGCCTTCACCGCGGTCATGGACGAGACCCAGGTCCTCCTGCGCGAGACGTTCGCCACGCACGGCCGCGCCACGCTGCCGCTGACCGGCTCCAGCGGCGCCGGGATGGAGGCGGCGATCGTGAACTTCGTCGACCCCGGCGACCGGGTCGTCTGCGGCGTCGCGGGCATGCTCGGCGAGCGGCTCGCGGGCGCGCTGGCCCGCGCCGGCGCCGAGGTGGTCCGCGTCGAGGGCGAGTTCGGGCGGGCGCTGGAACCCGGACGGCTCGTCGCGGCGATGGACGGCGGCTGCAGCGCGCTCGCCGTCGTGCACGGCGAGAGCTCCACCGGGGTGGCGCAGCCCCTCGACGGGCTCGGCGCCGCCTGTCGCGAGCACGACGCGCTGCTGCTCCTGGACTGCGCGACGTCGCTGGGCGGCCAGGCGCTGCGGATCGACGAGGCGCAGGTGGACGTCGCGTTCGCGGTGAGCCACGCCTGCCTCGGCGCGCCGCCCGGCCTTGCACCGCTGACCGCGGGCGACCGCGCGCTGCGCAAGCTCGAGCGGCGCATCCGGCCCGGCCGCTCGTCCTACTTCGACCTCGTCGGCCTGCTCGCCCAGTGGACCGACGGCGGGCGGGGGCGCACGTACCACCACGTCCCGCCGGTGAGCCTCGTCCTCGCCCTCCACGAGGCGCTGCGCCTCGTGCGCGAGGAGTGGCTGCCGACGCGCTGGGAGCGCCACCGCCGCGCCCACGAGGCGCTGCGCGACGCGCTCGCCGTGCTCGGGCTCGACCGCCTGGCGCCGGACGGCGAGGAGCTGCGCACCGCGCTGGCCGTGCGCGTCCCCGATGGGGTCGACGAGTCCACCGTGCGCGGCCGCCTGCGCAGCGTCCACGGCATCGAGATCACCCCCGGCGCCGGCGCGCTCACGGGACGGGTCTGGGTCGTCGGCGTCATGGGCGAGACCGCCGCGCCGGCGCCGCAGGAGCGCCTCGTGACGGCGCTCGCGGCCGAGCTCGGGCGGGACCCGGCCGACGCGCAGGCGGCGCTCGCGGAAGGATGGAGGGCGTGACGCACCGCCCCGATCCCGCGGCGTTCGCGGACCTGCTCGCCGGCTACTGCCTCGAGGTCACCGAGCAGCAGCAGATCCTCGTCCGCTCGACGACGCTCGCCGCACCGCTGCTGCTCGAGCTGCAGCGGGCGATGCTCACCCGCGGCGCGTTCCCCCTCCTGCGCCCCGAGCTGCCCGACGCGACGCTGAACTTCTACCGCCACGCCCAGGACCTCCACTACGACCTCATCGCGCCGTTCGAGTTCGAGGAGGCGAAGCGCGTCGACGCGACCCTGTCGATCCAGGCGCCGGCGAACACGCGCGGGCTGACCTCGGTCGATCCTGCGGCCATGGCCCGCTACGCCCGTGCCCGTCGCCACATCCGCAACGAGACGCTGAAGCGCCGCTGGGCCACGACGCTCTGGCCGACGGAGGCGAACGCGCAGGAGGCGGGCATGTCGCTCGTCGACTTCGGCGCCTTCGTCGAGCGCGCGCTGTTCCTCGACCAGCCCGACCCCGTCGCGTCCTGGGGCGAGCTGCGCGCGTTCCAGGACACGCTCATCACGCGGGTGGCGAAGGCGTCGACGCTGCGGATCGAGGCGCCGGGGACGTCCCTGGAGATCGGCGTGAAGGGCCGCGGGTGGGTCAACTCCGACGGCAAGCGCAACATGCCCTCCGGCGAGGTCTTCACCGGCCCGCACGAGGCGTCGGCCAACGGGCACGTGCGCTTCGGCGTCCCCTCCTCGCCCGCCGGGGTCGACGTCGCCGGGGTCGAGCTCGAGTTCCGCGACGGCGAGGTCGTCGTCCGCCCGCGCCGAGCGCGGGCAGGCCTACCTCGACCGCGCGCTCGCGACCGACGAGGGCTCCAGGCGCCTGGGCGAGATCGGCATCGGGACGAACTTCGGCATCGACCGGCCGATCGGGGCGATCCTCTTCGACGAGAAGATCGGCGGGACCGTGCATCTCGCGCTCGGGCGCTCGTATCCGGAGACCGGCGGCAAGAACGTCAGCGCGCTGCACTGGGATCTCATCCTCGATCTCCGCGCGGGCGGCAGGCTCTGGGCCGACGACGACCTCGTCCAGCAGGACGGGCGCTTCTTCCTGGGCTAGACCGGCACCACGCGCGGCGGCCCGGGCGGGAGCACCGCCCACGCCGGCGCGCCCCGCTCGAGCCCGAGACGCTCGAGCTCGCCATCGGCGACGAGGACCACGACGTCGCCGACCCGGACGCGCACCCGGTCGCCCTCGGGCACGACGCCGTGCAGCATCCCGGGGACCGCCATGAGCCCATCCGGACGCTCGGCGGCGAGCGACAGCTCCCACGGATGGGCGACGACGGCCTCGTCGGCGCCGGCCAGACCCGGCAGGACGTTGGCGCCCGTGAGCCGGGCCACGAACGCGTCGGCGGGACGCTCGAGGAGCTCGGGCAGGCGGCCGAGCTGGCGCAGCTCCCCGTCGGCCATCACCCCGATCCGGTGCGCGAGCGCCGTCGCGTCGCGCATGTCGTGCGTGACGATGAGCGTCGGGAGCCCCAGATCGACCAGGAGGTCCTCGAGCTCGGCGCGGACGACCGTGCGGGTGTGGGCGTCGAGCGCGGACAGCGGCTCGTCGAGGAGCAGGACCTCCGGCCCGCGCGCGAGGGCGCGAGCGAGCGCGACCCGCTGGCGCTCGCCGCCGGAGATGGCCGTCGGACGCACCCCGGCGAGGTGGCCGATGCCGAACCGGTCGAGCAGCTCGTCGACGCGTGCCGGGCCGCCGTAGGCGACGTTCGCCCGGACCGACATGTGCGGGAACAGGGCGTACTCCTGGAACACCAGGCCGACGGACCGCTGCTCGGGTGCGAGGTCGACCCGGGCGCCGCGATCGAACCACGGGCGCCCGCCGACCTCGATCCGCCCGCTGTCGGGCCGGCGCAGCCCCGCGATCGACTGGAGCACGGTCGTCTTGCCCGCCCCCGAGGGGCCGACGAGGGCGACCGTCTCCCGGTCGACGCCGAGCGCGACCTTCAGCTCGTACGAGCGAAGGCCGAGGGCGATGTCGAGCTCGAGCTGCGCCACGAGAGGATGAGCTTGTACGAGAGCAGGACGGTCGCGCTCAACACGACCAGCAGGATGCCGATCGCGACCGCCTGGTCGAAGTCGGAGTCGAGGACCTCGTAGATGCCGAGCGTGAGCGTCTGCGTCTCGCCGCGCACGCTCCCGGCGAAGATGATGGTCGCGCCGAACTCGCCGACGCCGCGGGCGAAGGCGAGCACCCAGCCGGCCAGCAGCCCGCTCGCCGCGAGGGGCAGGGAGATGCGCAGGAGCGTGCGCACGCGCCCGGCGCCCAGCGTGCGGGAGGCGGCCGTCAGCGTCGGGTCGACGGACTCGAACGACGTGATCGCCTGGCGCAGGTAGAACGGCGACGCGACGAACGTGACCGCGAAGACCACCGCCCACTGCGTGAACGGCAGGACGATCCCGGCGTCCTGCAGCGCGGGCCCGAACAGGCCTCCCACGCCGAACGCGGACAACAGCGCGATGCCCGCCACCGCCGGCGGCAGGACGAGTGGCAGCTCGATGAGCGTGACGACGAGCGCCCGGCCCGGGAAGCGCCGCATGGCGATCAGGTACGCGGTCGGCGTCCCGAGCCCGATGATGAGCGCGTTCGCGATCGCGTTCGTGCGCACGGTGACCTCGAGGGCGTCCTGGACGAACGGATCGCGCAGCAGGTCGGGCACGTCGCCGAGCGGGAACTCGGTGAACAGCGCGATGATCGGCAGCGCCAGGAAGGCGATGACGATCCCCGCGAGCAGGGCGGAGAGGGCGGCGGCGCCGGCCCTCCCCGCGGTGCCCCTGCTCACGGGCCGTCCTCCGGATCAGCCGCGCGGCGGCAGGCCGAACCCGTAGCTCTTGAGGATCCGGCGGCCGTCCGTCGACCGGACCTTCGCGATGAACGCGTTCGCGGCCGCGGTGTCGACACCGGCGCGGCGCACGACGCACATCCCGTAGCGGACCGGCGGCTGCGACCACTTCGGCAGCGACACGGTGTCGGTGCGGTCGTCGACCGCCTTCGCGTCGGTGACGTAGACGAAGCCCGCGTCGGCGGAGCCGAGCGCGACCTTCGAGGTGATGGCGGCGACATTGGGATCGAGGCTGACCCGGTTCGTGCGCAGGATCGACGTGAGCCGCAGCCGCGCGAGGATCTGGCGAGTGTAGGCACCGATCGGCACACCGGCGGTCCCGACCGAGAGGCGCCGCGAGCCGGTCCGCAGGCTGTACACGGAGCGCACCTGGCTCGGATTGCCCTTCGGCGTGATGAGCACGACGACGTTCGTCGCGAACGTGACCGGGCGGGTGCACAGGCCCGCGCGGAACAGCGCTCCCGCCTCGTTCGGGCTGGCCGACGCGAACACGTCGGCGGGTGCGCCGCGCTCGATCTGCGCCTGCAGCTGGTTGGAGCCCAGGAAGCTGTAGGTCGGCGCCCCGTCGATCTTCGGGAACGCGTCACGCAGCGACGCGGCCGCGTACACGGTGAGGGCCTGCGCGCCGGCGGGGACGGCCAGGACGGCCAGGACCGCGAGGAGCGCGATGAGGAGGGGCTTCTTCGTCGTTCTCATTGGAAGCTCGGGATCGTGAGGTACTTGTCGAGCAGCGCGCCGCCCGCCTCGGTGTCGACCGGGGTGGGCAGACCTGGCACGGGCGCGCCGCCGCTCAGGGCGCGCAGCCACGCGAGCAGCTGGCCGTCGAAGGACATGAGCCGGCCCAGCATGAGGCGGCTCGAGCTGTCCTGCGCGTAGGAGACGCCGTAGAGGTACGTGGACACGAGCAGGTTCTCGAAGCTCACGGCCAGCGTCAGCGCGCGGGTCTGGGTGTCGAAGGACCCCTTGGGGAAGTCGACGGCGTAGTCGCTCGGCTGGACGGCGCCGTCGCGCAGCACGTCGTTGATGCGCCGGATGTGGGCGCCCTTGGCCTTGATCGCCGCGCTCATGTTCCGGCGCACGCCGGCCGGCCAGCCCTCGACCCGCAGCGCCTCCTGGTAGCAGCGCCGGCTCGTGAGCTCGGCCACCACGGCGAAGCCGAAGAACCCGATGTCGTCACCGACCGGGTTCGGCGCGGGCAACGCCGCAGCCGCGGGTCTCGCGGCGACCAGCCCCGCGCCGGCCGCGCCGAGCGCGCCCGCCGCTCCCAGGCGCAGGAACTGCGCCCTGTCCACCGTCTCCACACGACCCCCTTTGCCAGATCTACTTAGGCAGAGCATATGCACTTCTGCGTGGGCCTCGCCTATGCGCGAACCGGTACCGTCGCCTCCGATGCCACGCAGAGCCCTCCTCGCGATCCTCCTGGTCGCCTGCATCGCCGGTTCCGGGTGCGGCGACGGCGGCACCGTGGGGGGCCAGGCGCCCCCGTCGACGACGGTCACCCCGGAGCTGGCCAGGAAGCCGAAGGCCGAGGGCGAGGTCGTCGTGCGCGGGGAGGCGTCGCCCGGCTCGCACGGGCCGTACGAGCTGTCGGGCACGTACACGGCGCGCTTCGAGCAGTACGCGCCCGAGGACCCGAACATGGACTTCGCCGCGCAGACGCCGTTCTCCGCGCGCCTGGACCCGCACGCGGACTCCGACGCCGGCGCCAGGAAGGCGGTCCCGTTGTTCGAGACCGCCGCGCGCACCGGCACGGCGACGGTCCGCGCGAACGGACGGCTGTGGATCGACGTGGAGTTCGGCGACTTCCCCTACGTGATCCGTCTCACGCCGAAGCGCTGAACCGTCGTTCGGACGCGTACCCTGGAGGGAGAGATGAACGACCTCACCCTTGGGGAGGCGGCGCGCGCCTTGGGCGTCAGCGTCGACACCCTCCGCCGCTGGGACCGCGACGGCAAGCTGCGCACCGTGCGTGACGCGCGCAACCGCCGGCGTGTCCCCGGGTCCGAGGTCGACCGGCTCCGCCCCTCGCCTCAGCGAGAGGCGCCCGGTGACGGCTTCTCCGCACGCAACCGCTTCCCGGGCGTGGTCCGGTCGGTCCAGGTCGACGGCGTCATGGCGCTCGTCGAGATCGAGGCCGGCCCACACCGCGTGATCGCGGCGGTGACGCGGGATGCCGTCGAGGATCTCGGGCTCGTCCCCGGCGTCGCCGCCACCGCGGCGGTGAAGGCCACGTCGGTCATGGTCGAGCGAACTCCGTCCCCGAATCGACATTGACATGGGTCACCCGGTGAAGCACCTGAAGTCCGCGCAGGAGATCCTGCTCGGCACCACCTCGCCCTCGGGCAAGCGACACGACACGAAGCTCTGGGTCGTCGTCGTCGACGGCGAGCCGTACCTGCGCTCGATGAACGGGCCCGGCGCCCGCTGGTATCGCGAGCTCGTGCGCGAGGGCGACGGCGAGGTCGTCCTCATCGACGACGACCACCTGCCCCGCCTGCCGGTCCGCGCGGAGCACGTCGACGACCCGGCCACGCTGGCGCAGGTCTCCAAGGCGATCAAGAAGAAGTACGGCTGGACGCATCCCCAGTACCTGCCGCGCTTCCTCGACGACGACTCCGTAGCCGCCACGTTGCGCCTCGATGTGCATGCTTCCTGACAATCGCCCTTAAGTCAGGACTTACAGGTGCCGATGATGATCCGACCAGGTTCCCCCCACCTGTCATGCACGGCACCCCTCCCCCCGCCCCCCTCCGCCGCCGCCTCGAGGTCTCCGTCCGCCGAGACGGCGACATCACGGTGCTGCGTGCCACCGGCGAGCTCGATCTCGCCGGCTCCCCCCGTCTCGCCACGCGTCTCAACGACGTGATCTGGCGCAGCACCGGCGACGTGGTCGTCGAGCTCGACGTCCACATGGTGGACTCGACCGGCCTGGCGGTGCTGCTCAACGCCCTGCGCCGCCTCGACCGTGCCGGCCGCCGTCTGCGCGTCGTCAGCACGCAGCCCAGCGTGCGCCGCGCCCTCGGTCTCACGCGCCTCGCGCGGGAGCTGCGGGTGACCGATCGCGTCGACGACGCGATCGCCGCGCTCGCGGCCTGATGCCCGAGGCCCAGGGCGCGGGCGGACCGCTCCTGAGCCGTCGCACGCTGCTGGGCTCCGCAGCCGCGCTCACCGCCGCAGGCGTGCTCGGCGCACGTCCCGGCCGGGCGGAGGCGGCGACCGGCCTGCTGCGCATCGTCGACCTCGGCCAGGGCGCGACGCTGCACCCGGGCTCGCCTGCCGACCTGCGGGAAGGCGACAACCGCGCGCTGCTGGCCGAGAGCGGGACCGCCGCCGTCCGCCTGTGGGCCGACTGGCCGAGCCTGCAGCCCGACCCGGCCCTCGCGCCCGACGACCCCGCGAGCCCCGGCGCGCCGTTCCTCGCGGCGCTCGACGGGCAGATCGCTGCTGCCAACGAGGACGGCCTGCGCGTCGTCCTGCAGTTCTACCGCTTCCCCACCTGGGCGAACGGGACCGCCGAGCTCGCCGCGGTGCGCGGGACGGACGCGGAGATCTCGTTCGCCTACGCGGACCGCATCGCGCCCGCGGCCTGGGCGCGGTACGTCGCGGCGGGCCGCGACCCGGCGGCGTACACGCCCTCGCGGCGCGCGCTCGAGTTCGCCGTCCCGGCCGAGGGCTGCGGGCCGGGCACCCCGTGGGCGCGGATGTTCGCGTTCCTGCACGAGCGCTACCGGCCCACGACGGCCGGGCCGTTCGTCGACGCGATCGAGCTCGTCAACGAGCCCAACTTCCAGCTCTGGCCCCAGCGCGCGCCGTCGCCGACCGCCGACCCGTTCGCGCTCGGCCCGGTCGTCGTGCAGCGCACCGTCGCCGAGATGATGGCCTCCGCACGGGCCGTGTCCGCGGCCGCGGGGCATCCCGGGCTGCTGCTCACGCCGTCGTTCGCCGACAGCAACCAGGGCGGCCGCACGGTGACGCACTACGACGAGCTCACGGTCGCGCTGCTCGACGAGCTGGCGGCGACCGGCGCCGTCGTCGGGCCGAACGAGGCGTGGGCGCACCACGACTACACCGACGTCGAGGGCCGCGTGGAGGCGACGAAGACCCAGCACCTGCGCACGCTGCTCGCGGGACGCTGGACGGGCCTGGCCGACGCGACCGGCCCGGCCGTGTTCATCACGGAGGGCGGCGCGCGTCTGAGCCAGATGCGCGCGCTGTACCCGACCGAGGACCCGCGCGCCGCGCAGGCGGAGAGCATCCGGCTGGCCCTCGAGCGCCACGCGCGCGCCGACGGGCCCGGCGCCGGCGTGTGGATGTTCGCGCAGTACACCCTGCACGCCGACCCGAGCTTCGACTGCGGCCTGCTCGAGGCGTGGCCGTCGACGACGCGCCGCCCGTCCTTCGCGGCGTGGTCGGCGGGGCCGCGCGGCGGCGCCTGGCCGTCGCCGGGGGCGTGACCTACCGAGCGAGCAACGGGACCGCCGACCGCGCGCTGCGGGTGCTCGCGCTCTTCGACGACGCGCGGCCGGCGATCACGGCCGCCGACGTCGCACGGGAGCTCGGCGTCGCGCGCTCGACCGCCTACCGGTACGTGAAGGGCCTGGTCGCCGCGGGCTTCCTCGCCGCCGAGCCGGGCGGCGGTCTCACCGTCGGGCCCCGGGTCGTCGAGCTCGCGGAGCTCGCGCGGCGCGGGGTGGGCATCGGCGCGATCGCGCTGCCGGCGATGCGCGACCTGCGCGACGCGATCGGCGAGACGGTCCTGCTGACCCGCCGCGTCGGGGGGCAGATCGTCTGCGTCGAGCGCGTCGAGGCGCCCGGGCACGTGCGCATCTCCTACGAGCGCGGCACGACGCTGCCGCCCCACGCGGGCGCCGGCGCGCTCGTCCTGCTCGCCTGGGAGCCCGAGGCCACCGCGCGCCGGCTGCTGGCGGCGGCGCCGCTCGAGCGCTTCACGCCGCGCACCGAGATCGAGGTCGACCGCCTGCTGGCGCGGCTCGCGGAGATCCGCGAGCTCGGGGTCGCCCGCAGCCTCGCCGAGCTCGACGACGACATCACCGGCATCGCCGCGCCGGTCCGCGACGCCGGCGGGCGGGTCGTCGCCGGCATCGGGATCGCGGCGCTCTCGCGCCGGGTCTCCCGCGCCCGCCTGCGGACGATGCAGGACGCGCTGCTCGGCGCGACCGCCGCGGTCGAGCGCGCGTTGTCCTGACATGCAGGACACAGGACCGGCGCCCGTCGGCCGCTGGTAGCTTCGCCGCCGTCCGCACCGGAGGGGGAGAGATGCCGCTCACACGGACCGCGACGTCGTCGCTGACGCTGCGGGTTCCCGACGTCGACGAGGTGGTCGCGTTCTACACGCGCATCGTGGGCCTGCGGGTCCACGCCGAGCTCGACGGCGGCGGCGTGCGCCTCGGCTGGGGCGCCGGGCACCACGTGCTCGACCTGCTGCCGGGCGAGCGCGCACTCGAGCTCGTCGCGTTCGAGGTCGCGGCGCCCGGCCTGCTCGACGAGCTGGCCGGCACGCTCGGGGCGGAGCTCGACGTCGTCGACGGGATCCGCGGCTTCGAGATCCGCGACCCGGACGGCAACCGCGTGCGCTTCCACGACATCGTCGACCGCGCGGGCGAGCAGCTCGGCGACGGCGCGCGGCGCCCGATCCGCTACCAGCACGCGACGCTCGCGACGTCGGATCTCGCGACGATCCTCGCCTTCTACACCGACCGGGTCGGGTTCCGGCTCTCGGACATGATGGGCGAGGAGTTCGGATGGCTGCGCAGCTCCGCCGACCACCACACGCTCGCGGCCGTCGAGTCCGGCGGGCAGGGGCTCGACCACTTCTCCTTCGACGTCTCCGGCTGGGGCGACCTGCTCACGTGGTGCGACCGGCTCAGCGCGCAGGGCGTCGACGTGACCTGGGGTCCCGGCCGCCACGGGCCCGGCAACAACCTCTTCATCATGTTCGACGACCCCGCGGGCAACCACGTCGAGCTGTCCGCGGAGATGGAGCAGTTCCACGACGAGCAGGCGGACCACCCGGTCCGCCACTGGCGGCCGGTGCCGCGCAGCATCAACCTCTGGGGCGGCCAGCTCGCCGCCTTCCGGACGACGAGCGAGGAGGCCTGACATGGCGACGAGGACGACGACCGACCACGGCGACGTGCTGCTGGTGGGCAGCATCGCCCGGCTCGACGACGACTGGACCGTCGAGGACGTCTTCCGGCGCAGCGCGGCCGCGCTCGGCGACCACGTGACGATGCTCCCCGACGGCGAGCTCGGCGATCGCTCGCAGTGGATCACCTTCATCGCGCGGCACACCTACTACGGCCATCCCGACCTCGAGACCCGCTCGCGCCACACGTACGACGACTGGCTCCCCAAGGGCTACGACGACCAGTGGCGCTTCGCCGTCCGCGAGGGCGTGGACGAGATCCGCTTCGAGCGCATCGGCTACGCCGCGGAGGCCGAGCGCTCCTACGAGATCTTCAAGCGGCTGCGCGACGAGGGCGCCATCCCGGAGGGCATGCGGTTCCTCGTCGCCTATCCGCTCACGGAGAGCGCGGTCCGCGCGTTCGTCAACGAGCCCCGCGACTACGAGATCATCTGGCGCGCCTACAACGACGCCGTGCGCCGCGAGCTCGAGCACCTCGGCACGGTCATCCCGCCCGAGGATCTCGCCATCCAGTGGGACCTCGCGCGCGAGACGGCGATGATCGAGAAGGTCGGCTTCAACTTCGACGACTCCGAGCTCACCTCGCTCCCGAAGGACCCGATGGAGCGCTACCTGGACGCGCTGTCGGACCTGTCGCCCTCGGTGCCCGACGGCGCGTGGCTGGGACTGCACGTCTGCTACGGCTCGCTGCAGCACGAGGAGGGCGAGTCGCCCGACAGCGCGCACTACACGCCGATCCGCGACCTCGGGACTGCGGTCGAGATGCTCAACCGCGGCGTCGTCGCGTGCGGCCGCCGCGTCGACTTCGTCCACATGCCCGTCCAGCTGGCGGACAAGCGCGACGGGCACTACGCGCCCCTGGACGACCTCGAGGTCGGCGACGCCCGCGTGTACCTCGGGCTGCTCGACGTCAGCGACGGCCTGGAGGGCGCGCTGGAGCGGGTCGAGATCGCCAGGCGCCACCTCGACGACTTCGGCGTCGGGACCCCGTGCGGCTGGGGCCGGCGGCCCGCGTCGGAGAGCATCGAGGAGCTGCTGGCGCTCAACGCCGAGGTGGCCGAGGCGATCGCCCGGGATTAGGCCCCACGGGCCATGTGAGCCCGTTCATGCGGGCGAGTACGTTGGCCTCATGCGCCGTACGAAGATCGTGGCCACCATCGGCCCCGCGTCCCGCGATCCGGAGACCCTCCGCCGCATGATCGACGCGGGCATGGACGTCGCGCGGCTGAACTTCTCCCACGGGACCGTCGAGGAGCACACGGAGACCTCCCGCATGGTGCGCGACGCCGCGAGCGCCGCGGGCCGGCCGGTCGCGGTCCTCCAGGACCTCCCCGGCCCGAAGATGCGCATCGGCCAGCTGCGCGACGACCGCGCGGAGCTCGAGACCGGCAGCACCGTGACGTTCCTGTGCCGCGAGGACGGGCTCGGCGACGCGCGGCAGATCTCCGTCCCGATCCCCGAGCTCGCCGATGCGGTCGATCCAGGCGAGATCGTGTACCTGGCCGACGGCTCTGTCCGCCTGCGCGTCACCGCCGTGCGCGCCGGCGAGCAGGAGTTCGACTGCGAGGTCGAGTTCGGCGGGGCCGTCGCGTCCCGGCAGGGGCTGAACATCCCGGGCGAGACGGAGATCCTCCCCTCGGTCCCCGACGGCGACCTGGAGATGCTGCACGCCGGGGAGCGCATCGGCGTCGACCTCGTGGCGCTGTCCTTCGTGCGCCGGGCCGAGGACGTCGACGCGGTGCGGCGCCACACCCGCCTGCCGCTCATCGCGAAGATCGAGAAGCCGCAGGCGGTCGACCGCGCGCAGTCGATCCTCAAGGCGGCCGACTGCGTCATGGTCGCGCGCGGCGACCTCGGCATCGAGCTGCCGATCCAGGACGTGCCCATCGTCCAGAAGAAGCTCCTCGCGCTCGCCGGCACGCTGGCGCGGCCGTCGATCACCGCGACGCAGATGCTCGACTCGATGGTGACCGCCTCGCGGCCGACGCGGGCCGAGGTCGCCGACGTCGCCAACGCGATCCTCGACGGGACCGACGCGGTGATGCTGTCGCAGGAGACCGCCATCGGCGCGCACCCCGTGGGGGCGATCGAGATGATGGCCGCGATCGCGAACCGGACCGAGCGCGAGGCGCCCTACGCGCGCTGGATCGAGACCCGCGTGCACCGCGACGAGCGCGACCCGGCGTACACGGTCGCCCACTCGGCCTGCGTCGCGGCGTCGGAGCTGGGACTCGACGCGCTCGTCATCCCGACGCTCTCCGGGCGCTCCGCGCGCCTGGTCTCCGCGCACCGGCCCGAGGTGCCGATCCTCGCGCTGTCGCCCGGCCGGGAGACGGTCCGGCGCTGCGGGCTCATGTGGGGCGTGCGCGCGTCGAGCATGCGCCGCATGGAGGTCACCGAGGACCTCATCGCCGAGGCCGCGCGCCGCGTCCTCGAGCTGGGCTGGTGCCAGCCCGGCCAGCGCATCGGGATCACCGCCGGGCTGCCGAGCGGCCGGCCGGGGACGACGTCGCTGTTCCAGGTGCAACAGCTGTAGCCGGGAGCTACGCCACGAGCTCCGTGCGCAGCTCGTGGCTCTCGTCGGCGTTCGGCGCCTCGTAGAAGAGGCGGTGCCCGCCGCCGGGCAGGGCGAGGACGTCGAGGTAGCGCACCGCCGCCACGGGCTCGCCGTCGACCGGGTCCAGCCGCCGCCCGTCGCCGACGCGGGCCAGGCCGGTGCGCTCCCACCAGTTCTCCTCGGCGCTCGCGCGGGCGTCGTACGCGAACCAGCCGCCCGGCAGCACCGACGTGACGCGCGCGCCGCGCGCGTCCCACGCGCCCGATCGACCGCGCAGCACGATGCCGTGATGGCTCCAGCGCAGGCCGTCGCGGCTCGTCGCGTAGATCGTGCACATCCGGTCCTCGTGGCCGGGGACCTCGAGGTGGTGCCCGCACAGCCACGCGTGCCAGCCGCTGGCCGTCCGGCGGATCACGGGGTCCTTGACGCCGATCGTCAGCGGGTCGCCGGCGAACGCGATGCTCGGCTGCGCGTCCGCGAGGCCCTCCGGGGTCGGCGCCTCGAGCATCTCGATGCGCCAGTGCTTCGTGCCCGGGGTCGCGACGCCGACCCAGGCGCGCCACGCGCCGGTCTCGGTGCGGGCGAGGGCGGGACGCTCGAGCATCTCCGCGCCGAACTGGTCGCGGGTGAGCACGGCGACGGTCTCGAGCTGCTCGCCGTCCTCCGAGCGCGCGATGACGACCTCGTCGCGCAGCTCGCCGGCGTGCCGCACGCGGTAGCCGACGACGATCGACCCGTCCTCGTCGAGGACGGCGCTCGGCGCGCCGGCCCAGTTCTGGGCGCCCGGTCCGGGCGCGGCGGCGGCGACCGCGTGTCCCCCGGTCCCGGGGAGCGGCAGCGATGTGGTGTCGGGCGTGCTCATGGACGTCACGATGCCGGTGAGCAGCGCCTGTCACATCGGGCGTCCGGGCACTCCTGGGGCCGCAGACCCCTTACCCCTCAGGCCGCGGTGACGTCGCCCCTGGCCGCCGCGCGCAGGGTTTCGTCCATGCAGTCGCCGTCCCCGACGGGCAGGGCGACGTCGATCTCCTGCACCGGCCCGCCGCGGACGACGCGCAGCACCCCGAGGCGCTCGAACAGCGTCCGCATCGCCCGGTTCTCGCTCAGCAGGGTCGCGGTGAACTCGCGGACGCCCTCCTGGCGTGCGCGGTCCGCGAGCCGCCCGAGCAGTGCGGCGCCGACGCCGCGGCCCTGCCAGTCGTCGACGACGGTGACCGCCGCCTCGGCGGCCACGGGGCGGTCCGGATCGCGCACGTAGCGGGCGATGCCGATCCCCTCGCCCGTCTCCGGGTCGATCGCGGCGAGCGCCTCGTGGTCGTGGTGATCGACCTCCGTGAGCGACACGAGCTCGGCGACGCTCAGCTCCTTCTTGGGGGTGAGGAAGCGCCGGTACCGCGACCCCTCGCCCAGGCGGCCGAACGCCTGCAGCACGTGCGGCTTGTCGTCGGGCTCGATCGGGCGGATGCGGACCGATGCGCCGTCCCGCAGGTGCACGAGGGCACCGTCCTCCCGTGCGGCTCCGCGCGCGTAGGCGTCGCGGCGCTCGATCGCCTCCTCCTCCGTGTCGTGGCGCGACACGGGTGCGCCGTGGCCGGAGAGCTTCACGAACCAGGCCCCGCTCGGGCTGGGCTCGACGTAGAAGCGCATCGGGGCGGTGCCGGCTAGGCGGCCGCCCGACCGCCGTAGAAGGCCGCCTCCTGCTCGCCGAGCTCGGTGACCGGCGGGTCGCCGTAGATCCACTCGCGGGCGATGCGGTTCCAGTTGGCCTTGCTGTGCAGCTGGCCGAGCACCGCGAGCACGAGCGTCTCCAGGCGGCGTCCGAGCAGGTGGTCGGGCGGCAGCGTCTCGTGGCGCATCTGGCCGAAGTAGGACGAGCGCGGGTCGGACATCTCGATCGTCACGCGCGTGGCGATCTCCGGCGTCAGCTCGATCTCCTCGTCGCGGGTGTACCACCACGTGAAGTCGTCGAACTGCTGCAGCGCGCCCTCCGGCGTGTACTTCGACGGATCGCGGATGAGCCCGCCGCGGTGCAGGTGCTCGATGAGCTCCTCGCCGCGCCGCTCGATGCCCAGCCGCTGGCTCTGCAGCTCGTACTCGGCGATGTCGGGGCGGATGCGCTTGAACAGGCCGAAGTCCAGGAACGCCATGCGCCCGTCGCCCAGCAGCAGCGAGTTCCCCGGGTGCGGGTCGCCGGAGAACTGCAGGTGGCGGTACATGCAGCCGAAGTAGAAGCGGAAGATCATCTCGCCGATGCGGTCGCGCTCGGCCTGCGGGAGCGTCTTGAGCTCCTCGAAGCCGCGCCCGTCGACGAACTCGGAGACGATGACCCGCTCGTGCGAGAGCGACGTGACGACGTCGGGCACGACCATGAACGGGTGGCCGCGGAAGATCCGCGCGAGCGCGCGCTGGTTCTGCGCCTCGAGCTCGTAGTCGAGCTCCTCCTCGATGCGCCCGCGGATCTCCTCGCCCATCGCCTTGGGGTCGAGGCCCGGGGCGATCGAGCGCATGAGGCGGAGGATCATCCCCATGTTCTGCATGTCGGCGCGGACCGCGTTGGCGACGCCGGGGTACTGCACCTTCACGGCGACCTCGCGCCCGTCGTCGAGCCGCGCGCGGTAGACCTGGCCGATCGACGCCGACGCGATCGGGTCCTCGTCGAACTCGTCGAAGACGTTGGCGAGCTTGTCGTCGTACTCCTGCTCGAGGACCTTGCGCATGTCCTTGAAGGAGACCTTCGGCGCGGCGTCGCGCAGCTCGGCGAGCTTCGCCTGGAACTGCTCGCGGTACTCCTCGGGCACGAGGCCGACGTCCAGGAACGACAGGACCTGGCCGAGCTTCATGGCCGCGCCCTTCATCGTGCCCAGCGCGGCGACGACCTGCTCGGCCGTCTCGTACTGGCGTCGCGCGAGTGCCTCGCGGCGCGCGTCCTCGCCCCGGAACGTGTTGGCCGCACGCGTCCCGGCCTGTCGCGCCGCCTGCCCGGCGGCCAGCCGCCCGACGCGTGAGGACCGCGCCAATCGCGAGGTCGGGATCTTGTCGTCGGAGGCCACCCTGTCAGGGTACCTTCGGCTCCACCATGGAACTCATCCACACCTGCTACCGCATCGGCGACATCGACCGGTCCGTCGCGTTCTACGAGGCGCTTGGCTTCGAGGAGCGCCGGCGCATGCCGATCCGCGACGAGGCGATCAACGTCTTCATGGGTCTCCCCGGCGACGGCGACCGGCTCGAGCTGACCTACAACCACGGCGTCGACTCCTACACGCACGGGACGGGCTACAACCACATCGCGATCACCGTCGACGACCTCGACGGCAAGCTCGCGAAGCTCGCCGAGCAGGGCATCGCGCCGGAGAAGCCGCCGTACCAGGTGCGCGAGGGCGGGTCGCGGATCTGCTTCGTCCGCGACCCGGACGACTACCGGATCGAGATCATCGAGCGCGGCTGATCCCCTGCTAGCGCGGCGATTCTCAGTTCCAGACGGCCCAGCCTCGAGCGGGTCGTTCGGCCGGTCTAGCGGCGGTCGATCACAGCTCGCCGGCGGCGAAGCGCAGCAGCTGCGGCGGACCGGTCAGGAGGTCGTCGGCGTGGTCGAGCAGGCGCCTGAGGTGCGGCGTCTGCCCGTGCGCGGCGAAGGCCTCGTCGTCGGCCCACCGCTCGAGCACGGCGAAGCGGGCCGGCGTGCCCTCCAGGCGGCGCACGGTGTAGGCGACGTTTCCGGGTTCGGCGCGCGAGGGCGTCACCGCCGCCTTCAGGAGGTCCTCGACGCTGTGGACGTGGTCCTCGGTAGGGGTGAACAAGGCCATGATCTCGAGTTCGGACATGGCTGCGAGCGTATGGACGCGAGCTCCCCAGGGGAAACAGGCGCGGGTTGTGACGTCACAATGGCGCGGTGCCCGAGCTCCGTCGCCTGCGCTATGCCGTGGCCGTCGCCGACGAGCTGAACTTCACGCGTGCGGCGGAGCGGCTCGGGGTGTCCCAGCAGGTGCTCAGCGAGCAGATCCGCCGGCTCGAGGACGAGCTCGGGCTGCAGGTCTTCGACCGCACGACCCGCCAGGTGCGGGTGACGTCGCACGGGCGTCAGATCCTCGACGAGGCCCGCGCCGTCGTCGGGGCGGCCGACGCGCTGCGCGATCGCGCGCGCCGGCTGGCCTCCGCGCAGGCCGGTGTGGTGGGCCTCGGCTACTCGCGAACGACGGCGTTCGACACCGCGCCGCGACTCGTCTCGGCGGTCACGGAGGCCCGGCCCGAGCTGCGCGTGGAGGTGCGCGAGGTGCCGAGCCGCCAGCTGCCGCAGGCGGTGCGCGACGGCGACGTCGACGTGGCGCTGTCGCGCTGGGCGGACGACACCGATCAGCTCTTCGCCCACACCCTGCGCCGCCTGCGCTCCGGGGTGATCCTCCGCGCCGGCGACGCGCTGGCCGGCCGCGCGGAGGTCGCGCTGGGCGACCTCGCGGGACGCTCGCTGGTGATGCACCGCCGGAAGGACGCGCCCGCGCGCCACGACGCCACCCTGGCCGCCTGCGCCGAGGCCGGCGTGGAGCCCGAGATCGTCACGGCCCGCCTGCCGTTCGACCCGCTGTTCACCGACGTCGCGGAGGGGCGGGGCGTCCAGATCGCGTCGGAGTCGATCCGCGGCGCGCTGCCGGCCGGGCTGACGTGGGTCCCGCTGGCCTCGGGCGTCCTCGAGCAGCGGGTGGACCTGCTCTGGGACCCTGCGCGGGCGCATCCGGCGCGCGACGCGTTCCTCGACGAGGCCCGGGCCTGGGCCGGCGCGCAGCGGTGAGCGCTCAGGGATTGTCAGGCGATGGCGTAGCGGGCCGTACCGCTCAGCTGTACAGCAGCACCCGGACCATGCGCGTGCGCTGCGTGCAGCGCAGCTCGTACGCGAGGTCGCCGTCCGGGTTCAGCTCGACGTAGCGCCCTCGGCACGTGAACCACCCGTGCCGGCGACCGCGAACGGCTCGGACCGCGAAGGTCGGCTGCGGCGCGCCGATCTCCGCGGCGATCGGCTTGCCGGCGTCGTACCTGCGGATGATCCCGCGGGCGACGTCGCGTCCGACGTCGCAGCCCACGTCCGTCGTGCTGATCCTCTCGACGAACGGAACGCCCGATCGCATCGACCCGGGCACACTGCACCTCGCAGCCTGGGCAGCACCTGAACCGGTGAGCGTGAGCGCGGTCATGAGGGCGGCTGTGAGGGTGAGGCGGCGCAGCATGTTTCTGTCCTGCCATCCATGGTCGAATACACCGCACCGAGGTGAGTCACACGCCGACTGTGCGCGGTGCGCTCGCGCGATCGCGTCTGGCCCGAGCTCCGACACGCCTCCGGAGTAGATCGGGCGCGCTCCGGGTACTCCCGCGGCGGGGAAGGGAGTTCCACGTGAGTGGAGCACGTCGGTGGCCGATCGCAACGTGACCGCGCAGGCCCCACGCGCCGATGGGCGCGCCGTCGAGAGCGTGCTGCTCGAGGTGGACGAGCTGCACGTCTCCTACGGCGGGGTGCGGGCCCTGCGGGGGGTTTCGCTGTCCGTTTCCGAAGCGGAGATCCTTGCGGTGCTCGGCAACAACGGGGCGGGCAAGTCGACGCTGCTACGCGCGATCTCCGGGACCCTCGCGCTGCAGCGCGGAACGGTCGACGGCGGCTCCGTGACGCTGGCGGGCCAGACGCTGACCCGCAAGGAGCCCGCCGACATCGTCCGGGCAGGTGTCGTGCAGGTGCCGGAGGGCCGTCGCATCTTCGGTGACCTGACCGTCGACGAGAACCTGCGCGCCGGCACGTTCGGGCGCAGGTCCCGCGACGGGCAAGCCGAGGCGCTCCAGCGCGTCTTCGGCCTCTTCCCGCGCCTGCAGGAGCGACGGCACCAGCAGGGCAGCCTCCTGTCGGGCGGCGAGCAGCAGATGCTGGCCATCGGCCGCGCGCTGATGGCCGACCCGAAGCTGCTGCTGCTCGACGAGCCGTCGCTTGGCCTCGCGCCGCAGCTCGTCGACCGCATCGCCGAGATCGTGCAGCAGATCAACGAGCAGGGCACATCCGTCCTGCTCGTCGAGCAGAACGCCGCGATGGCGCTGAAGATCGCCCACCACGCGTACGTGCTGGAAGTCGGCAGCGTCGCCCTGCGTGGGCCCGCCAAGGAACTGGCTGCCAGCGACGAGGTACGGGCGCGCTACCTCGGCGTCGCGGCCGAGGAGGAGGTCGAGCAGATCCACGCCGAGCCGATCGAGCGCGTGACGACGGGCCGGCGGGACCCGCAGCCGCTCGAGGTGCAGGACGTGAGCGTGCACTTCGGCGGGCTCGTCGCGCTCGACGGCGTCTCCTTGCAGGCTGCGCCCGGCAGCACGCATGCCGTCATCGGACCCAACGGCGCCGGCAAGTCGACGTTGCTCAACGTCATGACCGGCGTCTACCGGCCCAGCTCCGGCCGCGTCGGCTACGGCAACGCGGTGTTCACCGCGCTACGTCCTCCGCAGATCGCGGCTCTCGGCGTGAGCCGCACGTTCCAGAACCTGGCGTTCTCGCCAACCGCGACCGTGCGGGAGAACCTGCTGCTCGGCCGGCACCGCCTCTCCAAGGCGGGCTTCGTCACCGGTGGCCTCCGGCTGCCGCGAGCCCGGCGCGAGCTTGCCGAGCAGGAACGCATCGTCGACGGCATCGCCGGGCTGCTCGCCCTGACCGACGTCCTGCACCTGCGCATGGGCGCGCTCCCCTACGGGGTGCGGAAGCGCGCAGAGCTCGCGCGGGCGCTGTGCACCGAGCCGTCACTGCTGCTGCTCGACGAGCCCGTCGCCGGCATGAACCGCGAGGAGTCCGCGGAGATGGCGCGCACGATCGTGCAGACACGCGAGGCGCTCGGCGTCTCCATCGTGCTGGTCGAGCACGACATGTCCTTCGTGATGGGTCTCGCCGACCGCGTCACCGTCCTCGACTTCGGGCGGGTCATCGCCGACGGGACGCCGCACGACGTCCAGCACGACCCCGAGGTGCTCCGCGCCTATCTCGGCTCCGGCACCGGAACCGACGAGGTGAGCCAAGAGTGAGCCAGTTCATCGAGTTGCTGATCAGCGGCCTCATGCTCGGCTGCATCTACGGGCTCATCGCCATGGGCTTCGTGATCGTCTTCAAGGCCACCAACGTCGTGAACTTCGCCCACGCGTCGATCGTGATGCTCGGTGCGTTCCTGGTGGCCAAGTGGCACGACAGCCTGGGCTTCTTCGGGGCGATCGCGGCGGCGGCGGTCGTCTGCGCGGTGGCCGCCACGCTGCTCGACGTCGCGATCATGCGACCGCTGCGCCGGCGCGGCGCCAGCATCGACGTGCTTGCGATCATGACCATCGCGCTGAACATCATCATCGGGACCGAGCTCGTGCGGGCGGTCGGGAACGACCTGCTGCCCTCGGGTGCGCCGTGGGGCTCGGACGTCACGAGGATCGCCGGGGCCGCGGTGCCGCAGGCGCGCATCGCGGCAGCCATCGTCGCGCTTGTCCTGATGGGCATCTTCTACGTCCTGTTCACGCGCTCGAACTGGGGCGTGGCAATGCGCTCCGCCGCATCGGATCCCGAGGCGGCGGCGCTGATGGGCATCCGGCTCGGGCGCGTCGCGGCGGGCGCGTGGGCGGTGGCGGGAGGGCTTGCCGCCGTCGGCGGCGCCTTCTTCGTGAGCTTCCCGGCCGGAGGCGTGAGCAATGCCACCGGGCTGTTGGCCCTCAGCGCGATTCCGGTGGCGGTGCTCGGCGGGCTCGACTCGACCGCCGGCGCCATGGTCGGCGGGCTGCTGATCGGGGTGGCCCAGACGCTCGCCGCCGGCTACCAGGACGAGCTCTCCTTCCTCGGTCGGGGGCTGTCGAACGTCGTGCCGTACGTCGTGCTGTTCGCGGTCCTTCTCTGGAGGCCGTGGGGCTTGTTCGGGACGCGGGAGCTCACCCGTGTCTGAGGTCGCGGTGAAGCGGATCGGCTGGGTGGCGCTGGCCGCGCTCCTCTTGTGGCTGCCCCAGTACCTGGAAGGGTTCTGGCTGCAGACGGGCCTCTTCGCCATGAGTTCTGCGATCGGCGCGATCGGTCTCACGCTGCTCGTGGGGGTGACCGGTCAGCTGTCCCTCGCGAGCGCGTTCTTCATCGCGATCGGGGCGTACGGCTACTCCTACCTCGCGGGTGAGTCGGGGGCTCCCGGCGGCGCGATCACGGCGCCGCAAGGGCTCGGATGGCCGCCGTTGCTGGCCGCTGTCGGAGCGATCGTGGCCGCAGGCATGGCAGGCGCGCTGTTCAGCCCGATCGCCGGGCGGCTCAAGGGCATCTACCTCGGCCTCGCCTCGATCGGCCTGGTGTTCATCGGCCAGCACATCCTGCAGAACGCGACCTCGGTCACCGGCGGCTTCAACGGCCGTGACGCCACCCCGTTCGACCTCTTCGGGTTCCGCTTCGCCAACGATCATCCGTCGAACTTCGATGTCTTCGGCGTCCCGTACGGGCAGCTCGAGCGGCTGTGGTATCTGGGACTGCTGCTCGTGCTCCTCGCCGCCTGGTACGCGCGAAACCTGGTGCGTACACGGCCGGGCCGCGCCCTGGAGGCGATCCGCGACAGCGAGGTGGCGGCCGCCGTGATGGGCGTCAACGTGCCGCTGTACCGCGCGGCGGCCTTCACCGTGAGCTCGATGTACGCCGGCCTGGCCGGCGTCTTCCTGGCGCTCGCGTTCGGCCGGATCGTGCCCGAGAGCTTCAACTTCCTGTACTCGATCGACTTCCTCGTGATGATCGTCATCGGCGGGCTCGGCTCCGTAGGCGGAGCGGTCGTCGGCGCCGTGGTCGTCAGCGCGCTGCCCCAGGTGCTCCTGCACTACGCCGACCGGCTCCCGCTCGTGGCGGCCCCGGGTAGCGCCGGACTGCAGCCTGGCGATGCGGCGCGCTTCCTCTACGGCGCTGCGGTCGTCCTCGTTCTGCTCTTCGCCTCGGAGGGTCTCGCCGGTCTCACGCGCCGCATCCGGGTCCGCCAACTCAATCTCAAGGAGAGCACATCATGAGACGGATGGTGCGTCACCCCGCCAGCTGCATCGCTCTGGTGCTCGTGGCACTTGCCCTGGCCGCCTGCGGAAGCAAGGGCTCAGACTCCGATTCCGGTGGCTCGTCGTCCGGCGACGTGAAGACCGGCCCCGGCGTGACGGACAAGACCATCACGCTGGGCGCCCTCACCGATCTCTCCGGCACGTTCGCCCCGCTGGCCCAACCGCTCACGAAGGCCAACCAGCTCTATTGGAAAGCGCGCAACGAGCAGGGCGGCGTGTGCAACCGCAAGGTCGAGCTGATCATCAAGGACCACGGCTACGACCCGCAGAAGGCGGTGGTGCAGTACCGCGAACTGGGCTCGCAGATCGCCGGACTGCAGCAGCTGCTGGGGTCGCCGATCACCGCGGCGCTGCTACCCACGCTGAAGTCCGACTCGATGCTCTCGCTGCTGTCGGCGTGGCCGTCGTCGCTGCTGGGCAACGACTTCATCATCGAGATCGGCGCGCCCTACGACATCGAGCTGGTCAACGGGCTCGACTACATCAAGGGCAAGGGCATGATCAAGTCCGGTGACAAGATCGGGCACCTGTACTACGAGGGTGAGTACGGCGAGAACGGGCTGAAGGGCTCCAAGTTCTACGCCTCGAAGAACGGCATGACGGTCGTCGAGCAGAAGATCCAGCCGACCGACGAGGACATGACGGGCCAGGTGGCCGCCTTCAAGCGGGCGGGCGTCAACGCGATCGCGGTCACGACGGGTCCCAAGCAGCTCGCCTCGGTGGCGGGCATCGCGGCGGCGCAAGGTCTCGACGTGCCGATCGTCGGCAACAACCCGACGTTCGACCCGGCCGTCATGGCGTCCCCGGCAGCCAAGGCGCTGCAGGCGAACACCTACGTCGTCGGCTCGATCTCGCCCTGGACCGTGGACGAGCCCGCGGTCGCGAAGGTGGGCGACGACTTCATCAGCGCGTACGGCAAGAAGGACGCCAAGCAGTCGGTGCAGTTCGGCTACGTCCAGGCGCAGGTGATGTACGAGATCCTCAACCAGGCATGCAAGGACAAGGACCTGTCGCGCCAGGGTCTCGTCAAGGCGGCACACAAGCTGTCCGGGATCGACACCGGCGGACTCGTGGCGGGCACGCTCGACTACACGAAGGTCGGCGAGCCCTCGACGCGCTCGGTCTACATCGCGCGGCCGGCCGAGGTCATCGGAGGTCTGAAGCCGTTGCCCCAGACGTTCGAGTCCGACACTGCCAAGAGCTACGACGTCGGCGCGTCCACATAGTCCACGGGAGCGTCCCGCGTCGTCGGGCGGGGACGGCGACCACCTAGCAGCCGGGCGGCGTCGGTGCCTCCGCGAAGTGCGGGCCCGTCCGCCGCGGCAGGAGGTAGACGGCGTAGAAGTCGGCGCCGGCACCGCCGGCCACGAGCTGATGGGCGCGCCCTGTGGGAACCGTGACGCCCTGGTTCGGCACGAGGCCCTTGCTGCGGCACTGGCCTCGTGCGGCATCGCGGTAGGACAGCGATCCCTTCTGGACGATCACGAAGACGGGGCCGGGACTCGTCCGGAAGCCCCTCGTCTCGCGAGCAGCGAGTCGCCCGTGCTCGATGAAGACGTCCGTCCTGCCGCTCTCGAGCGCGTCGGCGATCACGGACGCGGGCACGTTGTTGACCGCGCTGTGCGCCGTGAGGAACCCGGTCGGCACGGTCGCCGGATCGACCTGCTGGTGGGCGGCGACCGCGACGCCGGTGCCGAAGACGGCGACGACCCCGACGACCAGCGCGACGGATCTGAGGCTCACGGCACGGCCGGCGTCCCCGCCGTGATCGTCCGCAGGTACGCGACGAGCTTCTCGCGCGCCTCCTCGCTGCCCAGCACGTCCGGCCGCGTCCCGTTCGCCGTGCGGTGGCGGACGTTCGACACGACGCAGGCCAGGGTCTCACACGCGCCGTTGTGGTAGTAGGGCGGCACCGCGTTGATGCCCAGGAGGGACGGGACGTTGAAGCCGTTGCCCTTCCCATCGGCGTTGAAGTCGAAGCCGAGGGCGTCCTGCGGCGGCTGCGCCACCCCGTTGACCAGGTTGGACGTCGCCTTCTCGATGCCGCCGATGTTGCCGCCGAGCGGGTTGGTCCCACCCGCGACGCCCAGGTTGTACGAGCCGATGTCGCGCAGGAAGCGGTTGAGGAACTGCGCGCCGACCGGGGCGACCCCCGCCGGTGGCGCGGGGTTGGTCTCGGTTGCGAGCTCCGCGGCGGCGGGCGGGGAGGCGAAGTCCTTGCGGGCGGCGGAGAAGAGCGTGGTGCCGTGACAGGTCTGACAGCCGGCCTGGGCGAACAGCCGGCGGCCCTCGGCGACATCCGCAGCCGGATCGCCTCCGCCCAGCGACGCCCGTGACGACGGGCCCTTCGGCGTGCGGACCGCGTTGCGCACCCATTCGTTCAGCGCGTCGAGCGCCGGGATCGCGACGGTCGAACCGGGCAGCGTGATCGTGTGCTGCGCGCGCCCCGCGTTCGGCTTGGCGAAGGCGTTGAGCACGCACGGCGGGACGTTGCGATCGCCGTTGTCGCCGATGAGGAGCCCGTGGGCCGGGTCCAGCGTCGATGTCGTCGGCGTCGGCGGAGCGGGAGCCGGTGGGTTCGGAGCAGGCGTCTGGCACGCCACGGCCGCCGCGAGCGCGCCGGGACCCGAGACGTTGCGGATGTTGGCCTCGAAGTCCTGCACCTCGTCGAAGATCGCCGAGTAGTTGAGCACGCGCTGCTGCGACCGGTCCGCCGGGTCGAACGTCGCGTTCAGCGGAACCGACTTGCGCGGGCCGGCGTTGAACTGCCAGACGACGCCGTCGGTCAGGCCCTTGAAGTGGCAGCTGGAGCACGACTGCCATCCCTCCGAGGACAGGCGCTCCGTGGTCGGCTGGGCGGTGCCGGCCGGCGCGTCGAACCTGCCACGCGAGGAGAAGAACACCTCGGCGCCCGCGGTGTTCACTTCCTCCGGGCTCCCCGGAGCCGGCAGCGGCGCCGTGCGGATCGTGTCGATCACGCGGTCGCTGGCCAGGTCGATGACGGAGACGTTGCGCGAGACGAAGTTCGTCACGTAGGCGCGCGGGCGGCCGGGGATGACGGCGATGCCCTGCGGGTTCTTGCCCGCCTTGTCGCCGCTCGTGGCCGGGTTCGCCGGGTCGTTGAGGTCGATGTACCGGGTCGTGTCGGCATCGACGGTGTTGCTCAGCGAGCCGTTCGCGCCGACCCGCATCTTGACCACGAGGTCGCTGCCGGCGGACACGGTGTAGGCGATGCCCGGCCCGCTGGTGCTCGTGAAGCCCATCGCCCACGCGTTCGCGAAGAAGAGCTTCTTCTTGCCGGTCTCCGGCTCGCGGGCGCCGAGGTGGAGGTTGGCGAAGCCGGTCGAGGAGTCCCGCTCGCTCTCGAGGCTGAACGCGTTGACGAACGCCTGCGTGTCGACGTTGAACCGCAGCGGCCCGGACGGCGAGGCGGCGATGTTCGGCAGGTACGCCTTGTTGCCGTGCAGGACGACGCTCTGCATCTGGTTCGGGAACGCCGACGTCGGATCGGGCGTCCCGTTGCCGTCACGATCGACGGTGAAGCCCGTGACCCGGGGCGCCAGGGTGATCGCCTTGCGCGCCCGGTAGTCGTCGATGTCTCCCGAGGTCGTGTCGATGCTCAGCCGGCAGACGACGCCCTGATGGCCGTTGTCGTCGGCCTGCTTGCCGCCGGGGCGGGTGAAGGCGATGAAGCCCGTGACGTAGAGACGGCTGCTCCCGCGGGTGACGGCGAGGCCGCGCGGCTGGAAGTGGCGTTCGCGGTCGGGATCGTTGCAGCGGCTGTTGCGCAGGTCGACGTGGCCGATGATCCGCGGTTGCCGGACGTCGATCACGGACACCGTGTCCTGTCCGCTGTTGGACACGAAGATCCGGCGGCCGTCCGGCGAGGCCACGATGTTCCACGGCTCCGACCCGGTCCGCAGCGCGCCGAGGGAGCGGGCGCGGAAGTTCGAGCGGCTCCCGTTCGAGATCCGGATGACGGTCACCGTGCCGCTCGCGGCGTTCGCGGTGAACGCGAAGCGGTTGGACGGGTCGACCGCGACGCTCTGCGGCTCGTCGCCGACCCGGACCGTCGCGATGACGTCGTTCGTGTCGGTCCGGATGACGGAGACGGTGTCGGCGCCGGGATTGACGACCCAGACGACCTTTCCGTCGCGAGACGGCGTGATGGGGCTCGACGTCGTCGCGTACGGAAGCGTCTTCCGGCTCTGGGAGGCCCGGGCGGTGACCCTGAGCTCGGGCTCGGGCTCGGCTGCGACCGGAGGTGCCCCGCGAACCGGGGACGGGCCGGACGTCGTGCCGGCGCTGGCGATGACGGTCGTCAGCAGGCCGGCCACGACGATCCCGCCGCCTGTGGCCAGACGGCGCTTGATGACACCTTGTCTGGAGGACGAAGAGGTCATGGCGGAGCCGGGACGCCGCAGGAGAAGCTCTCAGACCGAGACGCCCGGCGTCAACCCCTCTCTCCGGACAAGTGGCCATGATCGAGGCATGCACGTCGCGTTCGAGCCCGGTCCCCTGCCCTGAGCGTCCTGGCCCTGAAGGTCGCGCTCGCGCCGCTGCTCGTCACGCTGGCGACGCTGGTCGGTCGGCGCTGGGGAGCGGTCGTCGCGGGCGCGGTCACGGCGCTCCCGATCGTGGCCGGGCCGATCCTCGCGATCATCGCGATCGAGCACGGTCGGGAGTTCGGCGACGCGGCGGCGCGGAGCGCGCTGATCGGCGTGGTGGCGCTCGCCGCCTCGTGCGTCGTGTTCGCGCGCGTCGCCGACCACGGCTGGCCCGCGACCATCGCCGCGGGCTGGCTGGCCTACGGCGTCGTCGCTGCGGCGCTGTCCGGGGTGGACGTGCCGCCGGTCGTGGGCCTCGCGCTCGGCCTGGCGGCCCTCTTCGTCGCCGCGCTGCTCCTCGGCCCGCGGCCCGCGGTCGGGCCGCGGTCACCGCCGCCGAGCTGGGACCTGCCGGTGCGCGCCCTGCTGACCGCGGTGCTCGTGCTGACGCTGACCGGGCTCGCCGGCGGCCTGGGCCCCGCGCTGAGCGGCGTGCTGACGCCGTTCCCCGTCGCGACGAGCGTCATGGTCGTGTTCGTCCTCGCGCAGGACGGCCCGGCCGCACTGCGCAACCTGCTCCACGGGTTCGTGCGCGCGCTCCCGGGGATCTCGCTCAGCTTCTTCATCGCGGCGGTCGCGCTGTGAGCCGGTGCCGCATGGTTGACTCCCGGCGATGAGGGCCGTCTTCGTCCACCCGTCGCCCGAGGGCGGCCGGCTCGAGCCGGCCGACGCCCCCGATCCGCACGCGGGACCGGGTCAGGTCGTCATCGCGATCCGGGCGGCGTCGGTCAACCGCGCCGATCTGCTCATCCGGCGCGGCACGTACGACGCACGCGGTTCGGGGCTGCCGATCGGCGGGCTGGACTGCGCCGGCGAGATCCTCGAGGTCGGCGAGGGCGTCACCGGCCTCGCGCCCGGCGATCGCGTGATGTCGATGGCCGGCGGCGCGTACGCGGAGCGCGTCGCCGTCGACGCGCGCCGCCCGGTGCCGCTGCCCGCCACGTGGAGCTTCGCGGAGGGCGCGGCCTCGATCACCGGCCTGCTGACCGAGCACGACGCGCTGACGACCGGCGGCGGCCTGCGCCCCGGTGAGGCGGTCGTCATCCACGGCGCGGCGTCCGGCGTGGGCCAGCAGGGCGTCGCGCTCGCCGCCCGCCTGGGGGCCGGGACGGTCGTCGCGGTCGTACGGCGCGACCGGGCCGACGCCCGCGCGCTGCTCGAGGGGCTCGGCGCGAGCCTCGTCGTCGCCGCGGGCGAGGAGGGCCGCTTCGCCGAGGCGGTGCAGGAGGCGACCGGCGGACACGGCGCGGACCTCGTCGTCGACCACGTCGGCGGCCCGTGGCTCGCCGAGACGGTCCGCTGCCTCGCGCCCTACGGGCGGGTCGTGAACATCGGGCGCCTCGGGGGCACGACCGGCGACCTGGACCTCGGCGCGCTCGCGCAGAAGCGCGCGCGGATCATCGGATCGACCTTCCGCATCCGCGGCGAGGACGAGATCGCCGCGGTCGTCGCGGCGCTGCGCGCCGACGTCGGCGACGCGCTCGCGGCAGGCGAGCTGCGCGCGCGGGTGGACCGCACGTTCGCGCTCGAGGACGCCGAGGCGGCGCACGCGCACATGGCCGCCGACGGCCACCTCGGCAAGATCGTCCTGGAGGTCGCGCCGTAGGTCAGTGGCGAGCGAGCCACGACCCGCCGCCGGCCGGGCCGACGACCCGCCCGTCCTCGAACACGCGCCGCCCCCGCAGGTAGGTCGCCTCGACGCGACCCGCGAACGACCACCCGTCGAACGGGCTCCAGTCCGCCGCGGACGGCGTGTCCGCCGCGCGGAACGTCCAGGGGGCGCGCGCATCGAACACCGCGACGTCGGCATCCAGGCCCACGGCGAGGCGGCCCTTGCGATCGGCGAGGCCGAAGATGTCGGCGGGCCTCCAGGTGACGTGGCCGATCAGGTCGGCGAGCGGGAAGTCCCGCGCCAGTCCCCCGGTGACGATGCCCGGCAGGAAGCTCTCCAGTCCCGGCATGCCCGCCGACGCCTGCAGCATCGGGCGTCGCTTCGTGTCCATCGGCCAGGGCGCGTGATCGGTCGACACCGACTCGATCGCGCCCTCCCGCAGGAGCGTCCAGAGCCCCTCGTGCGCGATCTCGTCGCGGATCGGCGGGTTGACCTTGGCGATCGACCCGAACCGGGCGACGTCCGTCTCGCTCAGGAGGAGGTAGTGCACGCAGGTCTCACCCGACACCGCCGCCCCGAGCCCCCGGTAGAAGTCGACGAGCCGGAACGTGTGGGGGTGGGTGCAGTGCGCGAGGTGCAGGCGCGCACCGGTCCAGTAGGCGAAGTCGAGCAGCTTCGCCGAGGCGGCCGTCTCCGAGACCGGCGGGTGCGACTCGCCGTGCGCGAGCGCGTCGTCCTCGCGACCGTCGAGCAGCGGCGCGAGGCGGTGCTCGACCACCTCCTGCAGCTCGTTGTGGACGACGACCGGGACCCCGGCGCCCGCCAGCACCTCGAACGCCGCCAGCAGGTCGCCGTCGGCGATCCGGGGGAACCGGCGGGCGTCGTACTCGAACAGCGAGAACTTGAACGCGCACACGCCGCCCTCGATGAGCTCCGGCAGCACCCGCGGGCCGTCGACCTTGGGCATCGTCCCGTAGAGCCCGACGTCGACGATCGCCCCGTCGGAGACCTGCTGGATCTTCTCGTCGAGCCGCTCGCGGCCCATGACCGGCGCGGCGCGGTCGTAGGGCATGTCGACGATCGTCGTCACCCCGCCGTAGGCCGCGCTCGCCGTCGTGCTCGTGAGGTCCTCGGTCTCGAAGCTGCCGGCGTGGACGTGCGTGTCGACGACGCCGGGCATCAGCCAGCGACCCGAGAGGTCGTGGATCTCCGCCGCCTCCGGCAGGGCGTCGCCGGGGCCCAGGACGGCCGAGATCCGTCCCCCCGTGACGGCCAGGGCGCCACCGGCCACGACCTGGTCCTCGAGGACCAGGTCGCCGCGCAGCAGGAGGTCGTGCGTCATCCGATCCCCGGCAGCGCCCTGCGCAGGTTCTCGACGGAGCGCGCGAAGACCTCCTCGGGCTCCGCGCCGCGGATCCTCGCGACGGTCTCCCCGACCAGCGTCAGGTCGGCCGGCACGCTCCGCGTCCGTCCCGCGCCGTCGTACGGCAGCCACGGGGCGTCCGTCTCGAGCAGGAGCGCCTCGTCGGGGATCGATCGGACGGTGTCGTACCAGCCGCCCGGATCGGGGTACGTGACGCTCGAGCCGATCGAGAACGTGAAGTTCAGCTCGACGTAGCGCTCGACGTCCTCCGGCGTGCCCTCGAAGAGCTGGACGCACCCGCCGAGCCCTCCCATCTCCTCCTCGGCGAGGATGCGGATGACCGCGTCGTGCGCGCCGCAGCTGTGGATGATCACCGGCAGCCCGAGCTCCTTCGCGAGGACGAGCTGCGACCGGAACACCTCCTGCTGGATGCGCTGGAGCTCCGGGTCGTCGTAGGACAGCCGGAGCCACTTGTTCTCGACGAAGTCGAGCCCGATCTCGCCCAGCGCGACGACCGAGCCGCTGCGCGCGAGCTCCTTGAGCCCCTCGACCGGTGGCCCCTCCGGGTGATCCTGGGCGTTCCAGGGATGCAGGCCGACGGCCGCGACGACGTCGTCGCGTGCCTCGGCGATGTCCACGGCCCGGGCCGACGTCGGGAGGTCCATGCCGACCGTCACCATGAGGTCGATGCCGGCCGCCTCCGCGCCGCCCAGCGCGGAGGAGAGCTCCTCCGCCGACAGCGCGTCGAGATGGCAGTGCGCGTCTGCTCGTTCAGTCATAGGTGAGGATCACCGCCAGGGTCTGGTCGAGGTGCCCGTCGAGCAGCTCGAAGGCCTCGGGTGCCTTCGTGAAGGGGATCCGATGGCTGATCATCCTCTCGGGGTGCATGCTCGGCAGGAGGTCCAGCGCCGTCTGCAGCTTGCGTCCCAGGTCCCAGCGCGGCTGCAGCCCGGAGCCGGCGTACAGCACGCTCGAGCTCACGAGCTTGAGACGCTGGGAGTAGAACTGCGGCGCGAGCACCAGCGGGATCTGCTTGGAGCCGTACCACCCGACGACGCACACGTCGGCCTCGAGCCCGCAGACGTCGATCGCGAGCTGCAGGCCCGCGGCGGCGCCGCTGGCCTCGATGCTCACGTCGGCGCCGCGGCCGTCGCTGGCCTCCATCACCGCGGCGATCGCATCGTCGGGGTGCACCGCGACGTCGGCGCCGAGCTCCAGCGCGATGCCGCGCCGGAACTCGAACGGATCGACGACCACGAGCCTGCCCGCCGTGCGACGCGCGAGGAGCGCGCAGAACATGCCCACGAGCCCGAGGCCGGCGACGACGACGACGTCGCCGAGGCGGACCGGGACGTCGAGCAGGGCGGTCAGCGCGACGTCGGCGTTGTTGCCCAGCACGCCGATCTCCGGCGGGTCGAACTCCGGGATGCGATAGACGAGCTCCGGGTCCGTGGCGTCGATCGTGTAGACGTCCTGGTGGGGGTAGCGGCAGAAGACGAGGTCGCCCTCCCCGTAGCCCGAGCCGCGCCCCGCGTCGATGACGCGCCCGACGCTCTGATAGCCGTACTTGACGGGGAGGTCCCATCGGCCCTCGCAGGTCGACGGCGTCATCGCCTGGTCCCCGGGGCCGAGGCCGTGGTAGAGCACGAGCTCGGTGCCGGTGCTGATCCCGGAGGCGATCGCCTTGACGCGGATCTCGTGCGGCGCAGGGTCGGGAGCGGTGTCCGGTCGTAGCTCGGCGTACCGCGCACGCGGCATCCAGAGGGCCGTGGCATCCATGGCCCGGGACCCTCTCAGATCCGTGACGCTGCATGATTCCCTGCGATGGCGGTCCCCGCCCGAGCCTCCGGGACGAGGGGCACGTACGTCCTGCTCGGCGCGCTCACCGCGTTCGGGCCGCTGTCGATGGACCTGTACCTCCCGGCGCTCCCGGAGATGGCGCGGGACCTCCCCGCGTCGGCCTCTGCGGCACAGCTCACGCTCACGACGTCGATGGTCGGGCTGGCGCTCGGACAGGTGCTCGCGGGCCCGATCAGCGACGCGCGCGGGCGCCGGGGACCGTTGCTCGCGGGCGTCGCGGTCTTCGCGCTGGCGTCGGCGCTCTGCGCCGTGGCGCCGTCGATCTGGGTGCTCCTCGTGCTGCGGCTGCTGCAGGGGATGGCGGGCGCGACCGGGCTGTCGATCGCCCGGGCGACCGTCCGCGACCTCTCCACGTCCGGCACGGAGACGGCGCGGATGTTCGCCCGCCTGTTCCTCGTGTCGGGGACCGTCCCGCTCGTCGCGCCGCTCGCCGGCGGCTTCATCCTGCGCGTCACGGACTGGCGCGGCGTGTTCGGCCTCCTCGCGCTCATCGGCGTCGCGCTCTTCACCGTCGCCGCGCTCAAGCTGCCCGAGACGCTGCCGCGCGAGCAGCGTCGTCGCGGCGGTCTGCGGACGAGCCTGGCCGGGATGGGGATCCTCCTCCACGACCGCGCGTTCGTGACCCACACGCTCCTCTTCGGGCTGTCGTTCACGACGGTCGCGACCTACCTCGCGGGCGCGTCGTTCCTGCTGCAGGACGTCCATGGGCTCTCGCCCGCGGCGTTCGGCGCGGTCGCGGCGGTCAACGGCGCGGGGCTCATCGCCGGCTCGCAGATCAGCGCCCGCTTCGTGCGCTCCTTCGGCCCGCGACGGCTCATGGGCATCGGGCTGTCGATCGGGGCGGTGATGGCCACCGGGTTCTTCGTCGCGACGCTCGCGGGCGCCGGCCTGGCGATCCTGCTCCCCTGCCTCTTCGTCCTCATCGCCAGCCGCGGCCTCGTCGGGCCCAACGCGCAGGCGCTCGCGCTCGCCGACCACCCGGAGGTCGCGGGCACGGCCGCGGGCCTCGTGGGGGTGAGCCAGTTCGGGGCGGGCGCGCTGGTCGCGCCGCTCGTCGGCCTGGGCGGCACCCACGCGACGGTGCCGATGGCGGCGATCCTCGCCGGGACCGCCGTCGCCGCCGCGCTGCTCGCGACGGCCACGAGCGAGCGCCGCAGGCCCGTCCGCGTCTAGGCGGGCTCCTTCAGCGTGCCGGCGCTGACCGCCATCGCCGTGTCCGACATCGGCGGCGGGCCGGCCTTGAAGGGGATCGGGATCTCCTCCCGGCGCTTGAACAGCCAGCGGTCGCCCTGCTTGACGACGTCGTCGTGGTAGCGCGCGAGGATCGTGTTCTCGAAGTTCTGCGGGATCCAGACCACGTCGGTGTCGACCACCGCGCTCTGCCCGTCCTCGGCGAACTCGATGAGCGTCTGGGGGTTCATGTGCTTGCCCTCGTAGTCGTCGGGCAGGCACGTGCTCATGAACGCCATGAGCGCCTCGCGACCCTCGAAGGCGTGGTCGGGACCGACCCACGCCGCGTCCTCGGTCCACAGCGCGCCCAGCCGGTCCCAGTCGCGGTCGTCGAACGCCATCGCGTACGTGACGACGAGGTCGCGGATCGCCTGCACCGCGACGAGTCTCTCCAACGCGTCCATGGCGCGACCCTACGGAACGGGCGCCCTGCCGGCGGTGAACTCGAAGACCGCGGTGACCTCGGCGGCGTCCACCGGATCCAGCAGCGACTCGGACAGCAGCTCCTCGACGTCCGGGGCGCCGGTCGCCCGCAGCTCGGCGGCCGCCGCCTCGAGGTCGTAGGCCGTCTCGCGCAGCTCCGGCACGCCGTCCTCCAGCAGGAGCCAGAACGCGCCGGGCCGCCCCTCGTACGGCCGGCCGACGCTCCCCGCGTTGGCGTAGGCGCCGCGCGTGAACTGCTGGTGCGTGTGACCCCCGACGACGAGCGACTCACCGACGCCCGCGAGCGCATCGCGCAGGACGTCGTCGGGCGTCGCCCGGGTCAGCACCTCGTCGACGCGCCTGGGCGAGCCGTGGCAGAAGAGGACGCCGTCCAGCGTGTCGCGGATGGGCCAGGACGCGATCGCGGCCTCCCAGCCGGCGTCGAGCGCCGCCGCGCTCCATCGCGCCGCGCGACCCGGCGGATCGTCGCCGAGGGCGCGCCCGGCGAGCACGGCCAGCGCCTCGTGCTCGGCGTTGCCGGCGATCCACCGCACGGGTTCGGGGCGGGCGGCGAGCAGCTCGAGCACGTCGCGCGGCTGCGGCCCGCCGACGACGTCGCCCGCCACGACGATCGCATCCGCACCCGTCTCGTCGATCTCTCCGAGCACCGCGCGCAGCGCGGGCGCATTGCCGTGGACGTCGGCGAGGACGGCGATCCGCACCTCGGTGGCCATGCCGCGAACCTATCCCGGGTGGCGAATCACCCCCCGGTGGACGCGTACCACCAGGCCTGCGCGGGAAGTCCCTTTCCAACGGAGTGAAACGAACAGGGAGGGGTTCCCGTGTCCACTGCAGCGATCATCGTGATCGTCGTCGTCGTGCTCGCCTTGCTGGTGCTGCTGGCCGTCGTCCTGCCGCGCATGCGCGCCCGGAAGGCCGAAGCGCAGCGCGCGCGCGAGCTGGAGCGCCGCCGCGACCAGGAGGTGCGAGCGCCACCGTGGTGAAGCCGAGGTGCGCGGCCTTCGCGCGGACGAGGCCGAGCAGCGGGCCAAGATCGCGGCGAAGGAGGCCGAGGTCGAGCGGGCGCAGGCGGAGGCGCACGAGGCCCGCGCGAGCCTGCACGAGCGGGGTCTGGGCGACGACGAGCTCATCGGCGAGCGCGACACCGCCCGCACGGACGAACCCACCGCCGAGCGCGACCCCGGCCGGTTCGACCGCACGGACGACGAGTCCGATGCCGAGGGCCGCGGGTCGATCGCATCGTCCACCCAGGCCGGCGAGTACGAGCGTGGCCGCCGCGACGAGGCGCGTGACGAGGGACGCTGAGCCGCAGTAGGTTGCCTCGGTGCTCGACGCCGAGGCGGCATTCGCAGGGATCGCAGGCCAGGTCGAGCTCATGCGCCGAGGCGACGTCTCGGCGCGCGACCTGGCCGGTCTCGCGCTCGCCCGGATCGCGGCGCTCGATCCGCAGCTCAACGCGTTCGGCGTCGTCCTCGCCGACCGCGCACTGACGGCGGCCGACGAGGCCGACCGGCGGCGAGCGGCAGGCGAGGACGGGCCGCTGCTGGGGGTGCCGATCGCCGTCAAGGACGAGATCGACATCGCCGGCCACCTCACGAGCCGGGGAACCGATGCGTTCACCGTCCCCGCGGCGTCCGATGCCGAGGTCGTCCGTCGCCTGCGCGCCGCCGGCGCGGTGATCGTCGGCAAGACCACGATGCCCGAGCTGGGGCTCTGGCCGTTCACGGAATCGGTGACCTGGGGCGTCACCCGCAACCCGTGGGACACGGGCCGGACCCCCGGCGGGTCCAGCGGCGGATCCGCCGCCGCGGTCGCAGCCGGGATCGTGCCGGCCGCGCTCGCCGCCGACGGCGCGGGGTCGATCCGCATCCCCGCCGCCTGCACGGGCCTGTTCGGCCTCAAGCCGCAGCGCGGCCGCGTGCCCCGGGCACCACACGACCGCGACGGCAGCCACTGGATCGTCTTCGGCGCGCTCACGCGCTCCGTGCTGGACTCCGGGATCATGCTCGACGCGCTCACCGAGTCGCCGGGCACGTTCACCGCCGCGGCCGGCGCCGAGCAGGCCCCGCTGCGGGTGGCCGTCTCCGAGGCGTTCCCACCGGGCGTGCTCGGACGCCTCGCCCCCGACGTCCGCGACGCGCTGCACGGCACCGCCGACGTCCTGCGCGGGCTCGGGCACACGGTCGTCGAGCGCGACGTCGACTTCGGGCCCCGCGACACCGCGATCATCCTCGGACTGCTGTTCCGCGGCGTCCGCGACATCGTCGCCGAGACGGAGCGCCCGGGCCGGCTCGAGCGTCGCAGCCGCGCGTTCGCCCGGCCGGGCGCGCTCGTCCCCGACCGGCTGCGCGAGCGGCTGCTCGAGGCCGAACGGCGCCTCGCCGCCCGTGTCGGGACGCTCTTCGACGAGCACGACGTCCTGCTGACGCCGGTCATGTCGCAGCCCGCGCCGCGCGCCGGGCTCATGGAGGGCCGCGGCGCGACGGTGACGTACCTCTGGGAGTCCGGCTGGGTGCCGTTCAACGTCCTGTGGAACTCGACGGGTCAACCTGCGGCGTCGGTCCCTGCCGGCTTCTCCGGCGAGGGCCTGCCGCTCGCCGTGCAGCTCGTCGGGCGCCCCGATGCCGAGGCGACGCTGCTGTCGCTCGCGGCGCAGCTCGAGGCCGCCCGCCCCTGGGCGGACCGGCGCCCGCCCGTGTCCTGAGCAGAAGGACTGAGCGTCAGGGCGCGGCGCGCAGCCGCATCCGCACCCGGGTGCCGCCTTCGGCGTCGGCGACCCAGATCCGGCCGCCGTGCGCCTCGACGATCGCACGCGAGATCGCCAGGCCCAGCCCGGCGCCGCCGTCGCTGCGCGACGGGTCCAGCCGGTGGAACGCGTCGAACACGCGCAGCCGCTCCTCCTCGGGGATGCCCGTGCCGGTGTCGGCCACCTCGATCTCGACCCCGTCGTCCACGCGCTCGGCGCGCACCGTGACCGCGCCGTCGGGCGGGGTGTGGCGCAGCGCGTTCTGGATGAGGTTGAAGAGCACCCGCTGCAGCCGCGCCCGGTCGCCGATCGCGAGCGGATCGCCCGCGTCGAGCACCGCGCGGACGTCGACCGAGGACGCCGCCGCCTGCGGGCGCATCGCCTCGACCGCCTCCTCGACGAGCTCGCCCAGCGCGACCTGCTCCATGCTCCAGCGCAGCTCGCCGCTCTCCAGGCGGCTCAGCTCGAACAGGTCGTCGATGAGCTCGCCGAGCACGCGCACGTGGGTGGCCATCCGGGCGACGTACTCCTCGGCGGTCGCGCCGTCGACCACGCCGTCCTCGATCGCCTCGCCGAGCAGCCGCAGCGACGTGACCGGCGTGCGGAGGTCGTGCGAGACGGCGGCCACCAGCGCGCTGCGGGCGCGCTCCTCGCCGTCGAGCCGGGCGATCGTCGCGTCGACGTCGGCCGCGAGCTCGGCCAGCTCGCCGCGACCGCCCACCCCGGTGCGGACGTCGCGGCGGCCGAGGGCGACGGCGGCCAGCGTCTCGCGGATCGCCTCGACGTCGCCCATGGCGCGCGCGGCGAGCAGGTAGGCGACCCAGAGCCCGAGCGTCGCGGCCCACCCGACGAGCATCGCGGTGAGGAACGCGTCGTGGCCGGAGACGAACATCCGCACGACGAACACGGCGACGACGATCGCCGCCTGGGCCACGACGAGCAGCGCGAGCGCGGAGAACTGGCGGCGCAGCCCGCCGAGGGCCGCCCGCCGCGCCACGAGCACGTGCCCCGCCGCGACGGCGAGGAGCCCGAGCGGCGCGAGCAGCACGAACGTCTCCGGGCCGGCGTCGCCGCCCAGCGCCAGCGCCGCCGCAGCCGATGCGGCGAGGGCGGCGAGCAGCGCGACGGCGAGGCTGCGGATCATGGCTGCGACGCGAACCGGTAGCCGACGCCCCACACCGTCTCGATGAGGCGGGGCGCATCCGGGTCCGGCTCCAGCTTGGAGCGCAGCCGGCGCACGTGCACGGTCACCGTCGACGTGTCCGTGTAGAAGGAGAAGCGCCACACCCGCTCCATGAGCTCCTCCCGCGTGAACGCCTGGCCGGGATGGCGGGCGAGGAACGTGAGCAGCTCGAACTCGCGCACGGTCAGGGCGACCTCCTCGCCGCCGCGCGTGACCCGGCGCCCTCCGACGTCGATGACCACGTCGCCCGCCCGCAGCACCTCCGGCTCGGCCTCCGCGGCGGGCGCGCGGCGCAGCACGGCGTCGACGCGCGCGACGAGCTCGCCCGGCGAGAACGGCTTCACGACGTAGTCGTCTGCGCCGAGGCGCAGACCGGTGATGCGATCGGACTCCTCGCCGCGGGCGGTCAGCAGGATGATCGCCGGGGCCGGTCCGGGGCCGCGGCGCAGCCTGCGCATCACCTCCAGGCCGTCGATCCCCGGCAGCATGAGGTCCAGGACGACGAGGTCGACGCGACGCTCGCCCGCCGCCTCCAGCGCCGCCGGACCGTCGGGGGCGACCTGCGTCTCGTACCCGGCGCGCTCGAGGTATCGCGCCACGACCTCCGCGATCGTCGGCTCGTCGTCGACGACGAGGACCGAGCCGCGCACGTGGTCGCTCATCGGACCCCCATCGCCGCGGCCAGCTCCGCCATGCCGGTGTCGAAGTCCTCCCGCGCGGCGAAGCCCAGCACGCGCTCCGCCCGCGCAGGGTCGGCGAAGACGTGCCGGACGTCGCCGAGCCGGTAGCCGCCGACGATCTCCGGGTCCGGCGCGTCCGGGCCGGCCGCCGCGTGCAGCGCACGCGCCATGTCGGCGATGCTCCGCCGCCGGCCCGAGCAGACGTTGAACGCGCCCGCGACGGGCTCCTCGGCGGTCAGCGCGAGCACGTTCGCCCGCGCGACGTCGCGGACGTGCACGAAGTCGCGCAGCTGCCCGCCGTCCTCCAGGACCTGCGGCGCGCGGCCCGCCGCGATGGCGGAGGAGAAGATCGACGCGACCCCGGCGTAGGGCGTGTCGCGCGGCATGCGCGGGCCGTAGACGTTGTGGTAGCGCAGCGCGGCGACGGGAACGCCCGTCTCGCGGGAGAACGCGGCCGCGAGGTGCTCCTGGTGCAGCTTCGTCGCGGCGTAGACGTTGCGCGGGTCCGCGGGCGCGTCCTCGCCGACCGCCTCCGGGGCCAGCGGGCGACCGCACGCCGGGCACGGCGGCTCGTAGCGGCCCGCCTCCAGGTCGGGCACGGCGCGCGGCCCGGGGCGGACGACCCCGTGCTCGGGGCAGCGGTAGCGGCCCTCCCCGTAGACGACCATGCTCGAGGCGAGGACGACGCGCCGCACCTGTCCCCCGCGAGCGATCGCGCGCAGCAGCACGGCCGTACCCATGTCGTTGTGGCCCACGTAGCCGGTGATGTCCTCGAGGTCGACGCCGAGGCCGACCATGGCCGCCTGGTGGCAGACGGCGTCGACGCCTTCCAGCGCACGCTCGACGACCTCGGGGTCGCGGACGTCGTCGCCGTCGGCGAGATCGAGCACCCGGACGTCGTGCCCGTCCTCGCGCAGCGCATCGACGATGTGCGAGCCGATGAAGCCGGCGCCACCGGTGACGAGGACCATGGCCGGACGGTAGGCGCTCTCGGACCCCGATGCGCGGGACTGCGCACAGTTCAGGAAGCCGTAATGGCGTCCGGCGTCAGAACGGGAAGCATCGGGGGTGTGCCCGACGTCATCCTCCCCGTCCTCGACGAGGCCGCCGCGATCCCGTGGGTCCTCGAGCGCATGCCGCCCGACTGCGACCCGATCGTGGTCGACAACGGGTCGACGGACGGCTCGGGGGACATCGCCCGGCGCCTGGGCGCGCGTGTGATCGTGGAGCCCGTCCCCGGGTTCGGCGCCGCCTGCTTCGCCGGTCTGGAGGCGGCCGGTGCCGACCTCGTGTGCTTCATGGACTGCGACGGATCTCTGGATCCGGGCGACCTGTGGCTCGTGCTCGGCCCCGTCGCGGGCGGGACGGCCGACCTCGTCCTCGGGGCTCGCCAGGGCGCGCGCCAGCCGCACACGCGCATCGCCAACGCCGTCGTGACCCGGGCGCTGCGGCGCCGCACCGGCGTCTCGCTGCGCGACCTGGGACCGATGCGGGCCGCCCACCGCGAGGCGCTGCTCGACCTCGGGATCGCCGACCGGCGCTTCGGCTGGCCGCTGGAGATGGTCATGCGCGCGGCGGCGGCAGGCTGGCGCGTCGCCGAGGTCGACGTGCGCCACGGCCCCCGCGAGGGGCGCTCGAAGGTCACGGGGACCGTCCGCGGGACCCTGCGCGCCACCCGCGACATGACGCGCCTGCTCGCGTCGATCGATCCGATGACCCCCTCTCCTGCGAAGGACACGGCATGACGCCTGCTCTCGTGGTCATCGCCAAGGCGCCCGTGGCCGGGCGCTCGAAGACCCGGCTGACGCCGCCGTGCACGCCGGACCAGGCCGCGCTGCTCGCACGGGCGGCGCTGCAGGACACCCTCGACGCCGTCGCGGCGACACCCGTCGCCCGCCGCGTCTGCGTCCTGGAGGGCGAGCCCGGCGACTGGCTGCCGGCGGGGTTCGAGGTGATCGCCCAGCGCGGCGACGGCCTCGACGAGCGGCTCGCGCACGCCTTCGCGGACGTCGGCGAGCCGGCGGTGCTCATCGGCATGGACACGCCGCAGGTCACGCCCGAGCTGCTCGCGCTGGCCTGCGAGCGCCTCGCCGGTCCCAGCGTGGACGCCGTCCTGGGCGCGGCGCCGGACGGCGGCTACTGGGCCCTCGGCCTGCGCGAGGCCCGCTCCGAGCTGCTGTACGGCGTGCCGATGAGCGCGGACGACACGTGCGTGAGGCAGCGCGAGCGGCTGCTCGCCCACGGGCTGCGCATCCGCGAGCTCCCGCCGCTGCGCGACGTCGACGACATCGCCGACGCCCGCGCCGTCGCATCGGCGGCGCCCGGCGGGCGCTTCGCACGAGCCCTCGCCGAGGTCGCATGACCCCCGAGGCCGAGCGACTGTACGCCGCCGCGCTCGCGCGGCGGCCGGAGGGCCTCGTCGCGCGCGACCGGGCCGGCGTGACCGTCGAGCTCGCCGCGGCGCGCTGGCTGGCCGGCGCCGGGCTCACCGACCTGCGCGTCCTGCGCCGCGCCCGCGGGCCGGTGCTCGACATCGGCTGCGGCCCAGGTCGCCACGTCCGCGCGCTCGCCGATCGCGGCGTCGCCGCGCTCGGGATCGACGCGTCCCCCGCCGCGGTGCGCGTTGCCCGCGACCGCGGCACGCACGTGCTGCACGGCTCCGTCTTCGACATCGTCCCCGCCATGGGCGGATGGCGCACGGCCCTGCTGCTCGACGGCAACATCGGCATCGGCGGCGACCCCGAGGCGCTGCTGCGGCGCCTCGCCGACCTCCTCATGCCGGACGGCGCGGTGCTCTGCGAGTGCGAGGCGCCCGGAGGCGGGGTGCGCTCCGGACCGCTGCGCCTGGAGCACGACGCCGGCGCCTCGCGCTGGTTCCCGTGGTCGCGCGTCTCCGTCGACGCCCTCGAGCGCGTCGCGCAGCCGGCGGGGCTGACGACCACCGCGCGCTGGGAGGACGGCGGACGCTGGTTCGCCGAGCTCGAGGCCATGTGATGCGCCTCCTGCCCGCGGATCCACCGCCGGGCCCGACACGACCGACGTTCTGGCGCAGCCCGCTGCGCGGGGTGTGGCTGACGACGATGCTCGGCAGCGTCCTGCTGCTCGGCGTCGGCGTGGTCGCCGTCACCGGGCTCCTGTCGCACGCGGCCTACCAGCCGGACCTGGGCGGCAACGGCCTCGTCTCGGAGGACATCGGGATCCTCGTGATCGGCTGGCCGACGTCGCCGGGCTGGCTCTACGCGCTGAACCAGGGCCTGCACGTGACGGTCGGCATCATCATCGTCCCGCTGCTGCTGGCGAAGCTGTGGTCGGTCATCCCGCGCCTGTTCGCCTGGCCTCCGGTGACGGGGCCGGTGAACGCGCTGGAGCGCATCGGCATCCTGCTGCTCGTCGGATCGGCGATCTTCCAGTTCGCCACCGGGATCGCCAACGCGCAGCTCTACTACCCGTGGCACTTCGACTTCCTCGAGGCGCACTACTACGGCGGGCTGATCTTCATCGCGTCGCTCGTGCTGCACGTCGCGGTCAAGTTCCCGGCGATGCGCCGGGCCTACGCGACGCGGCGCGAGGTCATCGCGCCCGACGACGACCTGCGTGCTCCCGACCCCGACCCCGGGACGCTCAGCCGCCGTGGGCTGTTCGGGCTCGTCGGGGCCGCCGCGGGGACGCTCGCGGTGACGACCGCGGGGCAGTCGATCGGCGGGCCGCTGCGCGAGGTGGCGCTCTTCGCGCCGCGCGGCGCGGGTGCGTCCTTCCCGATCAACAAGACCGCGGCCGTCGCGCGGATCACGCCCGCGATGGTGGGACCCGCCTACCGGCTGAAGCTCGTCGGCGAGGACGAGCGCGAGCTGACGCTCGCCGAGCTCGCCGCGATGCCCCAGCACACGTACGACCTGCAGATCGCCTGCGTCGAGGGCTGGTCGACGACCCAGCGCTGGACCGGCGTCCGCCTGCGCGATCTCGCCGCGACCGCCGGGATGCCCGGCGCCGCGGCGATGGCGGCCGGCTCGCTGCAGCCGCGCGGCGCCTTCCGCCAGGCGACCATCGGCCCCGGCCAGATCAGGAACCCCCACTCGCTCCTGGCGCTGGAGGTCAACGGCGCGCCGCTGTCGCTGGACCATGGCTTCCCCGCCCGCATCATCGTCCCGGCGCTGCCGGGCGTGCACTGCACGAAGTGGGTCAAGGAGCTGCACTTCACGTGAAGCGCCTCGCGGGACACGTCCTGCTCATCGCGATCACCGCGTGGCTGCTCGCGCAGATGTTCCACGTGAACGTCGCCCCCCAGCCGTTGAACCTCGCGCTCTGGCTCTTCCTCGGCGCGCTCGTCCACGACCTCCTGCTGCTCCCGCTCTACTCCGGCGCCGACGCGCTCATCCGCCGGCTGCCGGCCCCGCTCATCAACCACGTGCGGTTCCCGGTCGCGATCTCCGCCGTGCTGCTGCTCGTCTGGTTCCCGCTCATCCTGCAGCGCCAGCCGTCCGGCTACGTGAACGCGCTCGGCCGCGAGCCGCCCGACTACCTCGGCCGCTGGCTGGCGGTGACCGCCGGCCTGTTCGTGCTCTCGGCGCTCCTCTACGCGGTGCGCCGGCTCATGGCGTCACGAGCTGGAGCACCCCGTCCGTCCGGCCGGTGACGACCGCTTGGCCGGTCGACGTGTCGACGGCGACGGAGTCGGGCTGACGGACCGTGGGGTGCCGGGCGACGACGTGCGGGCGCCCGTGTGCCGGCAGCTCGACGACCTCGTTGCGACCGGGGAGCGTGACCCACAGCCGCAGCCGATCGGGGTCGACCGCGATCCCGTACGGGCCGCCGGGCAGGAAGAGCCGCCGCGTGAGCTCGAGCTCGTCGCCGTCGACGCGGAACACGAGCAGCGCGTCGCCCTGGGTGTCCAGGACCCAGCACCAGCGGCCGTCCGCCTGACAGGCCACGTGCGTCGGGCCGACGCCGGCGGACTCGCGGGCGACGCGGCGCAGCGTCGTCGCGTCGTACAGCTCGAGCACGCGCTCGCGGACCGACACGACCGCGATGAGGCGGCCGTCGTCGACGGTCGTCACGCCGCCGGGCTGCGCGGCGACGCGGACCGTGCGCGGTGGCGCACCGGGACGCAGGACCGTCAGCGAGTCGCCGCGCTCGTCGCCGATCGCCACCCCGCCTCCGGCGAGCGGCGCGAGGTCGTGCGGATAGGCCCCGGTCGCCGCCCGCTCGGTGACGCGCCCGGACGGGACCTCGACGGCGAGGAAGCGGTTCGCGGTCTCCGCGGGGACCAGGGTGGTCCCGCCGTCGTCATCCTGCGCGAGGTGACGCGGAGCCCCGGGAAGCGCGACACGGCGCAGCACGCGCCGGCTGCGCAGGTCGACGATCGCGAGGGCGTCGGGGTCGCGGACGGCGACGGACGCGACGTGCGTGCGCGGGTCCACGACGACGCCCTCGGGCGCCCCGCCGACCGGGATGAGCTCGCCGGCCGGCTCCGCCGTCGGCGCGGGCGAGCGCGGCGGCTCCGCCGCGGGGGGCAGCTCGTGGACGGTGAGCGACCCGCAGCCGGCGCAGGCCAGCGCGACGAGCACTGCTGCGGCGGCGCGGCGCACCCCTCGAGGATGGCAGGGCGATGACGCGCGCCGTGCGGCTCGGCGCGGCGGCGGTCGCGCTCGCCGTCATCGCCACCGGGTGGGCGATCCGGCGCGCCAACGGGGGGCTCGGGACGGCGACGCCGCCGTTCGTGCCGGGCTGGTCGCCGCGCATCGAGATCGCCGGCGCCGTCGTCGCGGTCCTCGTCCTCCTGGTTGCCGTGGCGCTGGGGCCGCGCCTGCTGGACCGTCGCCTGCCGCCGCTCGGGTTCTCCGCCGCGTCCTACGCGCTGGCGCTGTGCGTCGGCACGGCGGTGAACCTCGCGCGCGAGGGGACGGACGGCTGGTCGCGGATGTTCACGATCGGCGTCGGGGCGTTCCACGAAGGCCCGAACGAGTACCTGCCGGGCCTGCCGACCCTGGGCTACGGCGTGCACTTCTACCTCGACCGCTTCGCCGAGATGGCGACGTCGCAGCCGGTGAACGTGGCGGGACATCCACCGGGCCCCCTGCTGCTCATGGACGCCCTGGGCATCACGACCGCGGGCGGCCTCGCCGCGCTGTGCATCGTCGCCGGCGCGTTCTGCGCGCCGCTCGCGCACCGCCTGAGCTGGACGCTGGACGACGAGCCGACGGGCCGGATCGCCGGCCTGCTGTGCGCGCTGTCGCCGGCGCTCGTGCTGCTCGGCGTGTCCTCCTACGACGTCGTCTTCGCGGCGTTCGGCGCGCTCGCTGCGTGCCTGCTCGTCGCGCGCAGCCCGTGGTGGCGGGCGGCGGGCCTGGTCGTCTTCGCGCTCGCGACGCTCATGAGCTGGGCGCTGCTGGCGATCGGCGCCTGGGCCGCGATCGTCGCCTGGCGGCGCGAGGGATGGCGCGCCGCGCTCGTCCTCGCCGCGGCCTGCGGCGTGGCGGTGCTCGTCCTGAACGGCGCGCTCGCCCTCGCGACGGGCTACGACCCGATCGGCGCGCTCGCGGCGACGAAGCAGGTCTACGACAACTCGCTCGCGACCCGGCGCCCCTACCTCTTCTGGGTCTTCGGCTCCCCCGTCGCCTGGGCGGTCATGACCGGCGTGCCGATCATCGGCGCCGCGCTCGCCGGCCTCGTCGCCCGCCGCCCGGCCGCGATCGCCCTCGCGGTGATCGTGCTCGTCGCCGCTCTCGGAGGCTTCACGAAGGCGGAGACCGAGCGGATCTGGCTGTTCATGGTCCCGCTCGCCTGCGTCGCGGCGGCACCGTGGCTGCGGCCCGCGCGGCTGCGCGCCGTGCTCGCGTTCCTCGCCGCGCAGGCCATCGTGATCCAGCTGCTCTACGAGACCGTCTGGTGACGCGACCCCGCCGCGGGTAGCCATGCGGCATGCCGGACTTCACGATCACCTTGACGATCAACGGCGCGGCGCACGACCTCACGCTGGACACGCGCACCACGCTGCTCGACCTCCTCCGCGAGCGCCTCGGCCTGACCGGCGCCAAGAAGGGCTGCGATCACGGCCAGTGCGGCTCGTGCACCGTGCTCCTCGACGGGCGCCGCATCAAGAGCTGCCTCGCGCTCGCGGTCGCCCACGACGGCGCCGAGGTGACCTCGATCGAGGGGCTCGCCGACGGCGACGCCATGCACCCGATCCAGGCGGCCTTCATCGAGCACGACGCGTTCCAGTGCGGCTACTGCACCCCGGGCCAGATCCTCTCCGCCGTCGCGATGCTCGACGAGGCCCGCGAGGGCTGGCCGAGCTTCGCCACCGCCGACCTCCGGGGCGAGCCGACGCTCGACGAGCGCGAGATCCGCGAGCGCATGAGCGGCAACCTGTGCCGCTGCGGCGCCTACGCGAACATCGTCCCCGCCATCCACGACGCGGCGCGATGAGGCCCTTCACCTACGAGCGGGCGGCGGACGCAGCGGGCGCGGTCGCCCTCCTCGACGACGCGGGCCCGGCGGCGCGCTACCTCGGCGGCGGGACGAACCTCGTCGACCTCATGAAGCTCGGCGTCGAGTCGCCCGACGTGCTCGTCGACGTCACGCGCCTCCCGCACGACCGGATCGAGGAGCTCGACGGCGGCGGACTGCGGATCGGCGCCGCGGTGCGCAACTCCGACCTGGCCGCCAGCCTGCTCGTGCGCGACGCGTACCCGGTGCTCGCGCAGTCCGTGCTCGCCGGCGCATCCGGTCAACTGCGGAACATGGCGACGGTCGGCGGCAACCTGCTGCAGCGCACACGCTGCCCGTACTTCACCGACGTGACGAAGGCGTGCAACAAGCGCGAGCCGGGGACGGGATGTCCGGCCCGGGCGGGCCACCATCGCAACCACGCGATCCTCGGGCACTCCGAGGCCTGCGTCGCGACGCACCCGTCGGACATGGCGGTCGCGCTCGCCGCGCTCGGCGCGAGCGTCCACGTCGAGGGCCGCGACGGCCCCCGCGCGATCCCCATGCCGGGGCTGCACCGCCTCCCCGGTGACGAGCCGCAGCGCGACACCGAGCTGCGTCCGGGGGAGCTCGTGACCGCCGTCGAGCTGCCGCCGCTGGAGATCGCCCGGCGCTCCGCGTACCGCAAGGTGCGCGAGCGCGCGTCGTTCGCGTTCGCCCTCGTCTCCGTGGCCGCCGCGCTCGACGTGCGCGACGGCGTCGTGGAGGACTGCCGGATCGCGCTCGGCGCCGTCGCGCACGTTCCGTGGCGGGCGCTGCGGGCCGAGGAGGCGCTCCGTGGCCGGCCGGCCACGGAGGAGGCGTTCGGGGAGGCGGCCGACGCGGAGCTCGCCGCGGCCGACCCACTGCCGGAGAACGCGTTCAAGGTCCCCCTCGCACGACGGGTCATCGTCCGGACGCTCGAGGAGCTGAGCCGATGACCGTCGCTCCCACGCGGGTCGTCGGCGCACCGGTCGACCGCATCGAGGGTCGCCTGAAGGTGACCGGCGAGGCGCGCTACGCCTACGAGACCCAGGTCGAGGGCGTCGCCTACGCGGCCATCGTCGGATCGACGATCGCGAAGGGGACGATCCGCGACGTCCACGCCGAGGAGGCGCTCGCCGTCCCCGGCGTCCTCGCCGTCCTCTGGGAGGGCAACGCGCCGCGCGTGGCGGACGACGCCGAGTTCGACCTCGCCGTGCTCCAGACCCGCACGGTCGCGTACCGCGGCCAGATCGTCGCCACCGTCGTCGCCGACAGCTTCGAGGCCGCGCGCGATGCCGCGCGCCTCGTCCGCGTCGACCTCGACGCCGAGCAGCACGACGTCGTGCTGCGCGAGGACGATCCGAGGCTGTACGCGCCGGACAAGGTCAATCCGACCTACGAGACCGACACGCAGCAGGGCGACCCGGACGCCGCGCTCGAGGACTCCCAGGTCGTGCACGCCGCGACCTACGCGACCCCGGCGTACCACAACAACCCCATGGAGCCCCACGCCGCGCTGGCGGTCTGGGACGGCGACGACCTGACGCTGCACGACTCCAACCAGGGCCCGGCGATGGCGCACGGGCTGATCGCGAAGGTGCTGGGCCTGGAGCCCGAGCGGCTGCGGATCATCTCCGAGCACGTCGGCGGCGGCTTCGGATCCAAGGGCCTCCCGCGCCCGACCGCGGTGCTCGCGGCGCTGGCCGCGAAGGCCGTGGGGCGACCCGTGAAGGTGGCCGCCACGCGGCACGAGATGTTCGCGCTGACCGGCTACCGCACGCCGACCATCCAGCGCCTGCAGCTCGGCGCCGACGGCGACGGGCGGCTGCAGGCGATCGTCCACGACGTCGTGGAGCAGAGCTCCACGGTCAAGGAGTTCGCCGAGCAGACGGCCGTGGCCACGCGCATGATGTACGCGTCGCCCACGCGCCGGACGACGCATCGCCTCGCGCGGCTCGACGTGCCGACGCCGTCCTGGATGCGCGCGCCGGGCGAGTGCCCGGGGATGTACGCGCTGGAGTCCGCCATGGACGAGCTCGCAATCGCCTGCGGCATCGACCCGATCGAGCTGCGGATCCGCAACGAGCCGGAGACCGATCCCGAGACCGGGCTGCCGTTCAGCTCGCGCAACCTCGTCGCGTGCATGCGCGAGGGCGCGCGCCTGTTCGGCTGGGAGACGCGCGACCACGCGCCCGGCCCGCACCTCCAGGGGCGCTCGTACGTCGGCACCGGCGTCGCCAGCTCGACCTATCCGGCGCGCCGGCGGCCGAGCTCCGCGCTCGTGCGCGAGGAGGACGACGGGGGCTACGTCGTCCGGATCGCCGCGTCGGACATCGGCACCGGATCGCGCACCGTCCTCACGCAGATCGCAGCCGACGCGCTCGACGTCCCGCTCGAGCGCGTGCGCGTCGACATCGGCGACAGCGCCCTGCCGTTCGCGTCGCTCGCCGGGGGCTCGATGGGCACGGCGTCGTGGGGCACGGCGATCGTGCGCGCGTGCGAGAAGCTGCGCGCGGAGGGCGGCCGGGAGGCGTTCTTCGACTCGAGCGACGAGATCGAGGCGCAGACGCCCATGTCACGCCACGCCTACGGGGCGCAGTTCTCCGAGGTCCACGTCGACGCGGACACGGGCGAGGTGACCGTCGCCCGCCTCCTCGGCGTCTTCGCGGTCGGCCGCGTGATGAACGCGAAGACCGCGCGGTCGCAGTTCCTCGGCGGCATGACCATGGGGCTCTCCATGGCGTTGCACGAGGAGAGCGTCATGGACGCCGAGTTCGGCGACTACCTCAACAGCGACCTCGCCGGGTACCACGTCGCGGCCCACGCGGACGTGCACGACATCGAGGCGGTCTGGATCGACGAGACCGACGACGCCCTCAACCCGATGGGGGCCAAGGGCATCGGCGAGATCTCGATCGTCGGGACCGCGGCGTCGATCGCCAACGCGGTCCACAACGCGACCGGCGTGCGGATCAGGGACCTCCCGATCACGCCGGATCAGCCTGCTGATCTAGGGGACGAGCGCGCCCCAGACCTCCTCGGCCGTGTCGACGACGAGCTCGAGCTTGGCCCACTGCGCGTCGGCGCCGATCTCGTTGCCGTCGGCGTCGGACGCGAAGCCGCACTGCGTGGAGAGCGCGAGACGGTCGAGGGGGAGGTGGCGGGCGGCGTCCTCGATGCGGGCGTGCAGCTCGTCGCGCTCCTCCATGTCGCCCCGCTTGGACGTGATGAGCCCGAGCACCGCGGTGACGTCCCCCGGCAGGAGCGCGAGCGCGTCGAAGCCGCCTGCGCGGGCGTCGTCGTACTCCAGGAGCACGCGGTCGACGGTGAGCTCGGGGAACAGCGCCTTGGCGAACGCGTCGTAGGGATCGGTCCCGACGAAGCGGCTGCGGTTGTTGCCGCGGCAGACGTGGATGGCGCTGGCCACCGAGTCGACGCCCGCGAAGACCTCCTGGTCGCGGCGCACCATCTCGGTCAGCGCGGCGTCCGTGTCCTCCAGGTCCGGGCGGATGATGTTGAGGTAGCAGTAGTGCGGCGCGTCGAGCTGGACGTGGTCGGCACCCGCCTCGGCGAGCGCGCGGACGTCCTCCGCGGTCAGCTCCACGAGGTGGTCGAGGTAGTCCTCGCGCGTCGGGTAGGCGCCGCCGGAGACGGCCTCGCTCCAGTAGCACGCGAGCAGGGACGGCGCGGGCAGCGTGATCTTCACCTGGCGGGACGTCCGCTCGCGCACGAAGGCGAGCTCCGCGTCGGCCATCGTGCTCGTCCGCTCGAGGCGGCGGACCGGCGCGGGCGTGCGGACCTCGTGCCAGTTGCCGTCCTCGTCGCGGTGACGGCGGACGTAGCCGTCGGGGTCGAGCCCCTCGGTGACCTCCAGCAGCGTCGAGAAGAAGTGGCGCCGGCGGAACTCGCCGTCCGTGATGACCGGGAGGCCGACGCGCTCCTGGTGCGAGATCGCCTCCTCGATGGCGGCGTCCTCGATGGCCCGGCGCTCGGTCGCGGTCGCCTCGTCGTAGGCCGCGCGGACCGCGGGCGGGCGCAGCAGGCTGCCCAGGTTGTCGGCACGGACGTGGCGGGCGGTCATGACCGCCCTCCCGCCACGGCCCGCGAGTTCGTCGCCCTGCGACGAACTCGCTGAAGATCGCGAAGCGATCTCCTCCTCTGCGGCGTATTCGTCGCGCTTGGGGGTGAAGATGCTGAGGTCGACGCACGGCTCGTCGCCGATCGTCTCGGCGAAGTGCTCGACGTTCGGGGGCACGACGAGCATGCCGCCCGGGCCGAGCTCGACCTCGTCGTCGCCCACCACGAAGCGGACGCGCCCGGAGACGATGTAGACGATCTGCTCGAAGTGATGCGAGTGCGGGCGGGGGGTGTGACCGGGCGCGAGCGTCGTCCAGGCGAGGGTGGCGCCGTCGCCGGTGAAGACCTGCCGCGTCACCCCGTCGCGCACCTCGGTGTGGGCCAGCCGGTCCAGGTCGGCGTGCTTCACGTGCGTCTCCTCAAGTCGGGAGGCGCGGACTATATAGAGTGTGCGATCGATGCCAGACCCCCTCCACGACGTCGCTCACATCAGCCACGTCGAGCTGCTCACGCCGCGCCCGCAGGAGAGCCTGGACTTCTTCCGGGACGTCATGGGGATGACCGTCGAGGAGGTCGACGGCGACTCCGTGCACCTGCGCGGCTGGGGCGACTACCACCGGACGTCCCTCAAGCTCACCGAGGCTCCCGAGCCGGGCATGGGCCACATGGGGCTGCGGACCTGGAGCCCCGAGGCGCTCGAGCGCCGGGTCGCCGCGATCGATGCGCTGGGCCTCGGGATCGGGTGGGTCGACGGGGACGTCGGCCACGGGCCCGCCTACCGGTTCCACGCGCCCGACGGCCACGTGTGCGAGGTGCACTGGGAGAGCGAGCGCTTCGTCCCGACGGAGGACCAGCGGCCGGCGATGCGCAACCAGCCGCAGCGCTACACGGGCAACGGCTGCGCCGTGAAGCGGCTGGACCACATCAACCTCTTCTCCCGCGACGTCGTCGCCGACCGGACCTTCATGGCCGACGTCATCGGCTTCCGCCTCTACGAGATCAACGTCCGCGACAACGGCACCGAGACCGGCGCCTGGATGAGCCTGAGCATCGCCGCGCACGAGCTGATCTACACGCTCGATCCCTCGCCGCTGTCCGGCCGGCTGCACCACGCGGCGTTCTGGGTCGACACGCGCGAGGAGTGCCTGCGGGCGGCCGACATCTTCCTCGACAACGACGTGCCGATCGAGGCGGCGCCGTCCAAGCACGCCGCCGCGCAGGGCTTCTTCCTCTACGGCATCGAGCCGGGCGGCAACCGCGTCGAGGTCACGACCGGCGGCTACCACGTCTACGACCCCGAGTTCGTCCCGGTGGTCCGGCCCGAGGCCGAGCTCCTCAAGGGCATGGCCTGGGGCGTGCAGCTGCCGGAGTCGTTCCGGACGTACGGGACGCCGGTCGCCGAGCCGGCGTGAGTTTGTGACCTTGCGCACGATGTGCGCGGGTGCTTAGAGTCGTCTGAGACCGCGCGGTCTCCTCCCCTACGACAGGAGACCGACATGAGCAGCGTGCCTGCTCCGCCCACCGCAGCGCCGGCGGGTGGGGTTCCCGCAGTGCCTCCGACGGTCCAGATCTTCGAGATGTTCTTCGGCGTCCTCGTGACGCAGATCGTGCTGACGATGACCGAGCACGACATCGCCGGAGCGCCTGGCCGGCGGGCCGACGGACGAGCGGCGGAGCTCGCAGCCGCGACCGGGCTGCACGAGGCCTCGCTGTACCGCGTGCTGCGTACCGCCACCGGGCTCGGGCTCGTTCACCCAGGACGGCGACGGGCGGTTCGGTCTCGGTCCGCTGGGCGAGGCGGCTCGGCCAGTACGACCACCTCCCGTGGGCCGTCCCGGTGCTCGCGCAGCTGTCCGGCGTCCTGCGGACCGGCAAGTCCGGCATGCGATCTCGCCTACGGCAAGGAGTCTCTTCGATTCCTCGAGCGAACACCCGAGGACGGGCGCGAACTTCGACCAGGCATGATGCGCCTCATCCACGCGGCGAGGACGGCCGATCGCGGAGGCGTACGACTTCGACGGCGTGCGAGCGGTCGTCGACGTCGGCGGTGGCAACGGCGACCGTGCTCGCCGCCTCCTCGCGCGCCATCCGCAGATGGAGGGTGTGCTCTTCGACCTGCCATCGGTCGTCGGACGCGGGACCCGCGCTCGAGGAGCACCCCGGTCGCTGGGAGGCGGTCGGCGGCGACTTCTTCGACGGCGTCCCGGCCGGCGGGGACGCGCTACCTGCTCTCGCACGTCATCCACGACTGGCCGCGAGGAGCGGGCGCTGCGCGATCCTCGGCAACTGCCGCGCCGCCATGGGTCCCGACGGGCGGCTGCTCATCGTCGAGATGGTCGTGCCGCCCGGCGACGAGCCGCACCCGGCGCAAGATGCTCGACATGCTCATGCTCGTCGTCAACGGCGCCGGGCATGGAGCGAACCGAGGCGCAGTACGCCGAGCTCCTCGATCGCGCGGGGTTCCGGCTGGAGCGTGTCGTACCAACGGCGTCGGCGGTGAGCATCGTCGAAGGACGGCCGGCATGACCGGCGCCGCCGCACCTCCTGTTCCGCAGGTCCCGCTGTCGGCCCAGTTCATGGAGCTGGCCACTGGCGTGCTGGTGACGCGGATGGTCGAGGTCCTGATGCGGTACCGGATCGCCGAGCACGTGCACGACGGCACGCAGGACGCCCGATGAGCTCGCTGCTGCGACGGGCCTTCCCGAACGCGGCCTGTACCGGCTGCTTCGGGCGTCGACGGGACTCGGCCTCATGACGCGCGACGGCAACGGTCGCTACGCCCTGACGCCGCTGGGCGAGATGCTCGAGGCGTGGGCCGGGACCGAGTGGGGGTTCGACGCGATCGCCGCCTTCCCCGAGGCGCTCGAGACCGGGCGCTCCGGCATGGAGGTCGCCCATGGGATGAGCACGTTCGAGTTCTTCGAGCACCACCCGGAGGCAGGCGCGAAGTTCGACCGGCTCATGCAGGACATCAACGCCGGTGAGCAGGAGGCGGTCGCGGACGCCTATCCGTTCGGCGGTGTGGAGCTGCTCGTGGATGTCGGCGGCGGCAACGGCTCCATGCTCGCCACGCTGCTGTCACGGCATCCCGGCTTGCGCGTGATCCTGTTCGACCAGCCATCCGTCATCGGCCGCGGCGCGCCCGCCCTGGCGGCGCACGCGGACCGCTGCGAGGCGGTGGGAGGCGACTTCTTCGACGCCGTGCCGGCGGGCGGAGACGTCTACCTCCTCTCGCACGTCCTCCACGACTGGCCCGAGGACGGCTGTGTTCGGATTCTCGAGAGCTGCCGTCGCGCGATGCGGCCGGGCGGGCGCGTGCTGGCCGTAGAGATGGTCATCCCACCCGACGACAGCCCGCACCCGGGCAAGATGTCGGACATGGTGATGATCGCGTTCAACGGGGAGGGCATGGAGCGCACACAGGCGGAGTACGCCGAGCTCTTCGACCGGGCCGGCGTACCGCATCGAGCGCGTCGTGCCGACCGCGTCGCCGGTCAGCATCGTCGAGGCGGTGCCTCAGCCCAGGTAGTTCTCCACGGTCCCGGCGTCGCGCTCGGACGCGTCGTCGGGATCCTGGCCGGCGTTGCGCAGCGCGCGGCGCTGGCGCATGAGGTCCCACAGGCGGTCGAGCTCCACGCGCACCTCCTCGAGGCGAGCGTGCTCGTCGGGCTTCAGGCCGCCCTCGGCGCCACCGCGCTCGAGGAGCTTGTGCTCCTCGGCGACGAGGCCCTCGATGTGGTCGGCGACGGACTGGTCTGACTCGGGCATGAGGGAACCGTACGCCTGCGCCGCCCGATGATCTACCGTCCGGCGTGCATGGCGACCCCCTCCGCCGAGCAGCGCACCGCGGTCATCGACCTCGGGTCGAACTCCTTCCGCCTCGTGGTCTTCACGGCGGCCGACGGCTGGTGGAAGCGCACCGACGAGATCTACGAGGCCGTGCGCATCGGCGCGGGCCTCGGCGAGACGGGCGAGCTCGGCGAGGAGCCGATGCAGCGCGCCCTGCACACGATCGACGTGTTCGCGCACTTCTGCCGGGCGCTGGACATCACCGACGTACGCCCCGTGGCGACGAGCGCGATCCGCGACGCGCGCAACGGCAAGGCGTTCGCCGAGCGCGCACGCGAGCAGACGGGGCTGCCGGTCCGCGTGCTGTCGACCTCGCAGGAGGCGCTCTACGGGCATCTCGCCGCGGTGAACTCGACGACGATCGCCGACGGCGCCGTCCTGGACCTCGGCGGCGGCTCGCTGCAGCTCGTGCGCGTCCGCGAGCGCCGGCCCAACGAGCTGTCGTCCTGGCCGCTGGGCGCCGTGCGCACGACGGAGCGCTTCCTCCCCGACGGCGGCACCGTCTCGCGCAAGCAGCTCAAGACGCTTCGCGCCCACGTGACGGAGGAGCTCGGCAGCGCGCCGTGGCTGCCCGACGCGGGCGACCGGCTCGTCGGCGTCGGCGGCACCGTCCGCAACCTGGCGTCCGCCGCCCAGCACCTCGCCGGCCAGCCGCACGTCGGGGTCCAGGGCTTCGTCATCACGCGGGAGGCGCTCGGCGAGCTCGTCGACCGCCTGGCGGGCGTGCCCGCCTCCGAGCGCGGCCGCGTGCCGGGCATCAAGTCCGCGCGCGCCGACATCATCCTCGGCGGCGCCGCCGTCGTGCAGACGGTGCTCGAGGTCGGCGGCTTCGAGGGGATCGAGGTCACGGAGGCAGGCCTGCGCGAGGGCGCCTTCTTCGAGTCGCTGCTCCCCGGGCCGGACCACCTGTTCGACGACGTCCGCCGCGACTCCGTGCTGAACCTGGCGCGGCAGTACCGCGTCGACCGCGCGCACACGAACCACGTCGCCGCCCTCGCCCTCGGGCTGTTCGACCAGCTCGCCGCCCAGGGGCTGCACGACGGCGATCCCGGCGAGCGCGAGCTGCTGTGGGCGGCGTGCATGCTGCACGACATCGGGATGTCGGTCGACTACGACGACCACCACAAGCACTCCCGCTACCTGATCCTCAACGCCGGCCTGCCCGGGTTCGCGCCGGCCGAGGTCGCCCTCATCGCGCAGGCCGCCCGCTACCACCGCAAGGGCCAGCCGGACCTCGGGGAGCTGGAGCCGCTGGCGCGCCCCGGCGACGCCGAGCGCCTCGACCGGCTCGCATGCCTGCTGCGCCTCGCCGAGGATCTGGAGCGTCCGCGCGACCAGAGCGTCCGCGCGGCGGACGTCCACATGCAGAACGGCGAGGTGCGGCTCGACCTCCAGGCCGACGAGGGCGCCGAGGTCGCGCGCTGGGCCGCCGAGCGCGAGGTGGACCTCTTCCGCCGCGCCTTCGGAAAGGGCCTCTTGGTCGCGTCGTAGCCTCGGGGCATGTCACTCACCCTTGGTAAGGGCCCGCTGGGCGGCGCCCCGGGCGGGGCGTTCAACTTCTCGCTCGACGACGCGCCGCGCCATCGCATCCTCTTCGAGGACTACCCCGTGCGCCTGCGCGCGAAGGTCGGGGACACCGTGGTCGTCGACACCGTCGGCGCCAAGCTGCTGCACGAGACCGCGATCAAGCCGGTCGTGTACGTCCCGCTCGCCGACGTCGACCAGACGCTGCTCACGCCGACGGACACGAGCACGCACTGCCCGTTCAAGGGTGACGCCTCCTACTGGACGCTGACGGTCGACGGCCGCGAGATCCCGGACGCGCTGTGGGCCTACGAGTCGCCGAAGCCCGACGCCGCGTGGCTGAAGGGCTACGGCGCGCTCTACTGGGACAAGGTCGACGAGTGGTACGTCGAGGACGAGCTGGTCGAGGGCTACCTGCGCGATCCGTACCACCGCGTCGACGTCCACCCGAGCTCGCGCCCCGTCGTCGTCCGCGCGGCCGGCCAGGTCATCGCGGAGTCGACGCGCCCGAAGATCCTCCTCGAGACGAGCCTCGCGCCGCGCGTCTACATCCCGCGCGAGGACGTGAAGGTCGACCTCGAGCCGTCGGACCGCCGCACCCACTGCGCGTACAAGGGATACGCGAGCTACTGGTCGGCCAAGGTCGACGGCGGGCTGCTGCAGGACGTGGCGTGGAGCTACGAGGAGCCGCTCGCCGAGTCGGCCGACATCGCCGGCCACCTCAGCTTCGACGGCGAGGCCATCGAGGTCGAGCTGGGCTGAGGACGGAGTCCCGCTCGACGCGCCGTGCCCGTGCGCCGCGCGGCCCGGACTGCCCACCGAGGGCGGACGAGCCGGGCTGCGCCACCGTCCCGAGCGGAACTCGATCGTCCGGGGTCTCCTGTTCATCTCCTGGATGAACGGGAGACCTCGCGTCGCGGCGCCGGCGGTCGCACCGCCCTCCGGCACCGTCCGCCCTCGCTGAGGGTCCGGACGCGGCGCGCGCTCACGCGAGCGGCGGCGCTGAGCTCAGACCTCTCGGGACCCGGGCGCTCCGACCGTCTGGGTCCCGACCGCCTCGACCACCTCGGCCTCCTCGGCCTCGGTCTCGAGGTCCTCGTCGTGCTGGCCGTCGCAGAGCACGCGGAAGTTGCCGGTGACGCCACCGTCGGACTGGATGGTGATGCCGGGCAGGATCTCCTCGCCCTCGTCGAACCCGAGGCGCTCCATGTCGAAGTGCGCCAGGCCGATCCCCCACGCGGTGTGCGTGGGGTTCTCGCGATCATGGGCGTTCAGCGCCATCTGGAACGCGCGGAGGTTCTTGGCGACCTTGCCCGTGTCGGCCATCGGCCGGAGGGTAGCGCGCGACGTCAGCGGGATGCGAGCGTCCGCACGACCACGCGCGGCTCGGGGTCAGTGGAGGTGGAGACCGGGCTGTGCCGCGGAGCCTCGACCGGGCGTCGAGCTGTCCGCTCCGCGTGATCCGCGTCCGCCCTCGCCGCAACCGCGCACAGTGTTCGCGCAAGCACGAGCACAACGAACGCGACGAGAGTCCACACGATGAGGACGACGGCCAACACTGTCACCGGCTCCACCTCCCTGACACCTACCCCTGCCCCTACCGTGGGGCGGGAACTCGCTGGAATGAGAGTGATACACACACCCCGGCCCGCATTGGTGACACCGGGAAGAAGTGTGGGACTTCCTCACCCCGAAACGCAGAAAGGCTCCCATCCTTTCGGGTAGGCGTAGAACTACCCGAGCGTGTAGACGCCAACTACACCGGGTGGGCGCTCTGCGCGGGTCCGTATTCTGCGCTTGCATGTCCGTCGTCCCGGAGCCCGACGTCCTCGCCCGTGGCCCGTGGGCGCCGGAGGATGTCGTCGCGCGATGGTCGGACGACCACTTCATCCCGGCGCCCGAGGCGGCCGCCGAGGCCGACCTCGCCATCGAGGCCCTCAAGCGCCGCGGATCACCCAGCCACGACGGCCTCGCGGCGCGGCTCGTGGACTACGGCCAGGTCGACGGACGGCTCGAGCTCGACCTGCAGCCGCTGCGCTGGTCACTGCGCCTCGTGCCGGGCGACGCCGCCGGGTCGATCTCCGCGCTCTGTGTCACGCGCGCGCACGACGGGCGCTGGCTCGCAGGCAGGCGCGCGGCGTGGCTGTCGCAGTGGGCCGGACGCTGGACGCTCGGCGCCGGCGGCGCCGTCGACGTCGGCGAGAGCCCCGCCCGGACGCTCGAGCGCGAGCTCATGGAGGAGTGGTCGGTCAGCCCCGAGCGGCTGAGCGTCGAGGCCCTCATACGGCTCCCCCACGGCATGGTCATGGTGGTCGGGCTGGCGTGGCTGGCGCCGGGCGCCGAGGTCGAGGCCGACGACGAGCACGACGACTTCGCCTGGTGGCCGGCCGACGTCGACGCGTGGCCGGCCGAGGCCGGCGACGAGCTCCGACGTATGGCGCGAGCGCTCTCGTGACGGACCTGCTGCGGAAGATCATCTCCTACGACCGGCTGAAGGCCGCGTCGTTCGTCCACTCCGCGATCTACGTGACGCTGCTGGTCGTCTGGCTCGTGCCCGGTCTCCACGGCGCGGAGTTCGTCTTCGGCATGGCGCACGGCGTCGGCTGGATCGTCATGTCGCTCGTCTGCATCGTGGCCGTCCGGATCAAGGTCATCTCGCTGCGGCTGGCGGTCGCGGTGGCCGTGCTCGGGGGCGTCGGACCCTTCTTCGGCACCGCGGAGTTCGTCCGCGAGGGGAGGCGGCGATCCGACCCCGGTGCTCCCGCTAGAGTCCAGCCTCAATGGCCGTAAACACGACGATTCAGGTCGTCATGCCCCAGATGGGCGAGTCGGTGACCGAGGGAACGGTCCTCTCCTGGTTCAAGCAGGAAGGCGAGGAGATCGCCGCGGACGAACCCCTCGTCGAGATCTCCACCGACAAGATCGACGCCGAGGTGCCCTCTCCGGGAGCAGGCACGCTCGTGAAGCTGCACGTCGCCGAGGGCGACACCGTGACCGTGGGCCAGGTGCTCGCCGAGATCGCGCCCAGCAATGGCGCGAGCGCGGAGCACGCCGACGGTTCGGACAACGGCGGTTCCGCCGCCGTGCAGGAAGCTCCCGAGACCGACGACGCCGCCGGTGAGGTCCTCGAGATCGTCATGCCCCAGATGGGCGAGTCGGTCACCGAGGGCACGATCCTCGAGTGGGCCAAGGGCCCCGGGGACGCGATCGCCGTGGACGAGACGATCGTCGAGATCTCCACCGACAAGGTCGACGCCGAGGTGCCGTCCCCGGCCACCGGCACGATCACCGAGATCCTCGCCGAGGCGGGCGACACGGTGACCGTCGGCCAGGTCCTCGCGCGTATGACGGCAGGCGCAGGCGCGCCCGCGAAGGTGACCCCCGAGGTCCCCGGCGCGGCTCCTGCAACAGGTCCTGCAGACACGGGCAACGGCGCCCACGTGCCGGACGGCTCCACCATCTCCCCCGTCGCACGCCGCATGGCCTCCATCGAGGGCGTCGACCTCTCGCGCGTCGCCGGCTCCGGCCCCGGCGGGCGCATCACGAAGGCCGACGTGCTCGCCGCGAAGGGCAACGGCGGCTCGGTCGTCGCAGCAGCCGCTCCCGCTCCGCCGGCCACCGGCGGCGAGGCGCAGCCCATCCGCGGCGGCGCCGCGATGCTCGCGAAGTACATGGACGAGAGCCGGTCGATCCCGACCGCGACCTCGTTCCGCACGCTGACCGTCACGACGATGGACGGCCGCCGCAAGGAGCTGAAGGCGGCAGGCCAGCGCGTGTCCTTCACCCACCTCATCGCCTACGCGATCGCCCGCGCGGCGACCGAGGAGATGCCGGTGATGGCGCACCACTTCGCCGAGATCGACGGCAAGCCGCACCGCATCGACGACGCCGCCGTGAACCTCGGCATCGCCGTCGACGTCGAGAAGAAGGACGGCTCGCGGACCCTCATGGTCCCGGTCATCCGCGACGCGGGGCGCATGACGTTCCCCGAGTTCCTCGGCGCGTTCGGCGAGCTCATCAACAAGGCGCGCGAGAACAAGCTGGGCGCCGACGACCTCACCGGCGCCAACATCTCGCTGACCAACCCGGGCGGCATCGGCACCATCGCCTCCGTCCCGCGGCTCATGGTCGGCCAGGGCACCATCGTGGCCACCGGCTCGATCGACTACCCCGTCGGCCTCGGCGCCATCGGGGCGATGATCGGCGCCGAGAAGGTCATGACGATGACCTCGACCTACGACCACCGCATCATCCAGGGCGCGGAGTCGGGTCGGTTCCTCGCGATCGTCGAGGAGCTCCTGCAGGGCGAGCACGGCTTCTACGACCGGCTCTTCGCGGAGCTGGGCGTGACGCTCGGCGCGCCGCCCTCCGCTCCGGCGCCGGCCGCCGCCGCGGCGACCGCGCGCGAGGCGGCCGTCGCCCCGTCCGCCGCACAGGTCGACGAGGAGCTGCTGCAGGCCGTCCAGGCGGCGACGTCGCTCCTGAAGGCGCACCGCACGCACGGCCACCTCGCGGCACGACTGGACCCGCTGGGCGCGGAGCCGGAAGGCGATCCGGCGCTCGATCCCGAGCCGCTGGGCCTGACGCGCGAGGTCATGGGCCGCATCCCGTCGCGCATCCTGCGCATGCACGTCCCCGGCGCCACGCTGGCCGACGCGCTGCCGCACCTGCGCGAGACCTACTGCGGCACGATCGCCTACGAGATCGAGCACCTCGCGTCGCACCGCCAGCGCGGCTGGCTGCGCGAGCGGATCGAGTCCGGCGAGTTCCGCAACCAGCTCACGTCCGACGAGCAGAAGTGGCTCCTCGGCCGCCTCATCAAGGTGGACGCCTTCGAGCGCTTCATGCACAAGGCGTACCTCGGCCAGAAGCAGTTCTCGGTCGAGGGCCTGGACATGACGGTGCCGATGATCGACCAGCTCATCCACCTCGCGGCGGCGCACGGCGGCCGCGAGGTCGTGGTCGGCATGGCGCACCGCGGCCGGCTGAACGTGCTCGCGCACAACCTCGGCCGCCCCTACGACACGATCTTCGCCGAGTTCGAGGGCGCATCGACCCTCGACGCGGTGACCACGATCCCGCAGGGCGGCACCGGCGACGTGAAGTACCACCACGGCTCGCAGGGGTCCTACGTGCTGCCCGACGGCGGCACGATCCTCGTGAACCTGGAGAGCAACCCGTCGCACCTGGAGTACGTGCACCCCGTCGTCGTCGGCGCCGCACGCGCCGCGCAGACGACGCGCCAGGGCCCGCACGCGCACCGCGACACCTCGTCGGCGCTCCCGCTCGTGCTGCACGGCGACGCCGCGTTCCCGGGCCAGGGCGTCGTGGCGGAGACGCTGAACCTCCAGGCACTCGACGGCTACAGCGTCGGCGGCACGGTCCACCTGATCCAGAACAACCAGGTCGGCTTCACCACCGACCCGGACGACAGCCGCTCGACCCACTGGGCCTCGGACCTCGCCAAGGGCTTCGACGTCCCGATCATCCACGTCAACGCCGACGACCCGGCCGCGTGCATCTCCGCCGTGCGCCTCGCGTTCGCGTACCGCCAGCAGTTCGGTCACGACGTCGTGATCGACCTCATCGGCTACCGGCGCTTCGGCCACAACGAGGCCGACGAGCCCGCGTACACCCAGCCGGAGATGTACGCGAAGATCAAGCAGCACAAGCGCGTCGTCGACATCTGGGGCGACCTCCTCGTCGAGCAGGGCACGATCACGCCCGCCGAGGTCGAGGAGCAGAAGGCGGCGATGTGGGACCACCTGTCCCAGCTGCACGCCGACCTCAAGGCGAAGATCAAGGCCGCCGAGGACGCGGGCGACGTCGAGCAGCCCACGGGCGAGTACCAGCTCGATCGCTCACCCTCGCCCGACGTCCCCACCGCGGTCGACGCGGGCCTGCTGCGCGTGCTCAACGAGCAGCTGCTGCGGGTGCCCGAGTCGTTCACGATCCACCCCAAGCTCGCCGGCCAGCTCGACCGGCGCCGCAAGGCGCTCGACGACGGCGGCCGCATCGACTGGGGCCAGGCCGAGGCGCTGGCGATCGCGTCGCTCGTCACCGAGGGGACGCCGATCCGGCTCACCGGCCAGGACTCGGAGCGCGGCACGTTCTCGCAGCGCCACATGGTCCTGCACGACGCGAAGACCGGGCAGACCTACAGCCCGATCCAGCACCTCGACGAGGCCAAGGCGCCGTTCGAGCTCCACAACTCGCCGCTGAGCGAGATCGCGGCGCTCGGGTTCGAGTACGGCTACAGCGCCGAGGCGCCCGACGCACTCGTCATGTGGGAGGCGCAGTTCGGCGACTTCGCCAACAGCGCGCAGGTCATCTTCGACCAGTTCATCGTCTCCGGCCTGGCCAAGTGGGGCCAGACGACCCGGCTGACGATGCTGCTGCCGCACGGCTACGAGGGCTCGGGTCCCGAGCACTCCAGCGCGCGCCTCGAGCGGTTCCTGCAGCTCGCGGCCGAGGGCAACATCCGCGTCGCCAACCTCACGACGCCGGCGCAGATGTTCCACCTCATCCGGCGCCAGGCGAAGATCCCGAAGCAGCGCCCGCTGATCATCATGACGCCGAAGTCGCTGCTGCGGCTGCCGCAGGCGTCCAACCGGATCGAGCACCTCTCGGAGACGCGGTTCTTCCCCGTCCTCGCCGAGCCGTGGATCGACGTGGACAAGGTCACCCGGCTGATCCTCTGCACGGGCAAGATCTACTACGACCTCGTCGGGCACTCGCAGCGCGAGAACAACGAGTCCGTCGCGGTCGGCCGCGTCGAGCTCCTGTACCCGTTCCCCGAGGCGCAGCTCGTCGAGCTGCTGGCGACCTACCCGAACCTCGAGGACGTCGTGTGGGTGCAGGAGGAGCCGCGCAACATGGGCGCCCGCGCGCACATGGGCCCGCGCCTCATGCAGATCCTGCCCGAGCACCTGCGCTTCGGGTACGTCGGGCGCCCCGAGCGCGCGTCGACCGGCGAGGGCTACCCGGCCGCGCACGTCCTCGAGCAGAGCCGCATCCTCGAGACCGCGCTCGACGTCTCGCGGCCGATCACGCTGTACCCCAAGAAGCGCCCCGGCGACCGCTAGCCGGCCCGGCATAGCTCAGTGCGATCGGTCACACGACGTGGCCGATCGCCTCGAGCCCGCGTATAACCGGATCGACCGATCCGCTTTCGTACCCGGAGCTCTTGCATGCCGCAGCAATCCGAGACCAACCGCTGGCTCGTCCTCGTCCTCGTCTGCCTCGCGCAGTTCATGGTCGTGCTCGACGCGACGATCACGAACGTCGCGCTGCCGTCGATCCAGGACGACCTCGACTTCAGCCAGGGCAGCCTGCAGTGGGTGATCAACTCGTACACGCTGGTGTTCGGCGGGTTCCTGCTGCTCGGCGGTCGAGCCGGCGACCTGTTCGGTCGCAAGCGCATCTTCCTCGCAGGCGTCGTGATCTTCACCGTCGCGTCGCTGGCCAACGGGCTGTCGCAGTCGGGCGAGATGCTCATCGCCTGCCGCGCGCTGCAGGGCCTCGGCGCGGCGCTCGTGTCCCCGGCGGCGCTGTCGATCATCACGACGACGTTCGCCGAGGGTGAGGACCGCGCGAAGGCGCTCGGCGTCTGGAGCGCGATCGCCGCGGGCGGCGCCGCGTTCGGCCTGCTCCTGGGCGGCATCCTCACCGACCTGCTCTCGTGGGAGTGGATCTTCTTCGTCAACGTCCCGATCGGCATCGCCGCGTTCCTGCTGTCGCTGCGCTACGTCCCGGAGTCCGTGGCCCCCGAGCGCCCGGACACGGTCGATCTCCCCGGCGCGATCTCGGTGACCGCGGGCCTGATGGTGCTCGTGTTCGCTCTCGTGAAGGCGCAGGACTACGGCTGGGGCTCCGCGCGGACGCTCGGGCTGGGCGCCGTCGCCGTCGCGCTGCTCGCCGCCTTCGTGTTCATCGAGTCGCGGTCGAAGGCGCCGCTCATCCGCCTGGGCATCTTCCGCTCGCGCAACATCTCGGGCGCCAACACGGTCATGCTGTTCGTGATCGGCGGGATGTACGCGTTCTTCTTCCTCGTGTCGCTCTACGTGCAGCAGGTGCTGGGCTACTCGCCGTTGGAGGCGGGGCTCGCGTTCCTCCCGTTCACGCTCGGCATCATCGTCGGCGCAGGCGTGTCGCAGCCGATCGCGCGACGGATCCCCGTGCACCTCATCGCGCTCATGGGGATCGCGCTCGCGATCCTCGGCCTCGTGATCCTGCGGGGCGCCGGCGTGGACGGGACGTACCTCGGCAACCTGCTGCCGGGCATCATCCCGATGTCGATCGGCATGGGCATGACGTTCCTGCCGCTGACGCTCGTGGCGACCACCGGCGTCTCCGCGTCGGACGCCGGCCTCGCGTCGGGCCTGTTCAACACCTCGCAGCAGGTGGGCGGCGCGCTCGGCCTGGCGGTCCTGTCGACGATCGCCGCCACGCACACGACGAGCGTGCTCGAGGGCCTCAGCGGAGCGCCGACCCAGCAGCAGCGGGCCGAGGCCGTCGTCGAGGGGTTCCAGGTCGCCTACCTGGGCGGCATCGGACTCCTCGTCCTCGGCGCCGTCGTCCTCGTCGCGGTGCTGCGCACGCGCGACATGGCGGCGGTCGCGGCCGCCGAAGGCCAGCCGGTGGCGGTCGGTGCCTGACGCACCCGCCGCCCCCGCAGCTCCGCGCCGCGCCCTGCGCGCGGACGCGGAGCGCAACCGGCGGCTCGTGCTGGACGCCGCCGCCGCGGTCTTCGCGGAGCGCGGCCTCGAGGCGGGCGTCGCGGAGATCGCGCAGCGCGCGGGCGTCGGGACCGCGACGGTCTTCCGGCGCTTCCCGACGAAGCAGGACCTGATCGTCGCCGTCGTCGACGCGCGGATCTGCGACATGGGCGACCAGCTCGACGCCGCGCAGGCCGACCCGGACCCGTGGGCGGGGGTCGTGACCGCCCTCGAGGCCATCGCCCGCACGCAGGCGCGCGACCGCGGGCTGTTCGAGGCGATCGGCAGCGCGGTGAGCGGCGACGAGCACCTGCACGCCCGCCACGTCGAGCTCATGGGCCGCCTGGAGACGATCGTGGAGACGGCCAAGACCGCCGGCGTGCTGCGCGAGGACGTCGCCGCGACCGACCTCCCGATGCTCGCCGCCGGCGCGGCCAGCTCGTGCCAGACCGCGGGCGGCGACGCCCCGGAGCTCTGGCGCCGGTACCTCGGCATCATGCTCGACGGCCTGCGCCCCGGCGCGGCGACGCCGCTGCCGATCGGGCCGCGCACGCTCGAGGAGATCCTCGAGGCCAAGGCCCGCTGTGAGTGACCGCGCCGAGCGGGTCCTGGAGCGCATCCGGGACATCCCGCCCGGCTTCGTGCGGACCTACGGCGACGTCTCACCCGGCGCGCCGCGGTTCGCGGGCACGGTCCTGAGCGAGACCGACGATCCCGACGTCCCGTGGCAGCGCGTCGTGCGCGCCGACGGCTCGCTGGCCAAGGGCGCGCGCCAGCGCGCGCTGCTCGACGCCGAGGGCGTGCCGTTCCGGGGCGACCGTGTCGACCTCGCCGTGGCACGATTGCCGACCTGATGTGGCTCCAGCGGCAGATCACCCTGCGCCCGCGCGAGCGCGGCTTCCACCTCGTCACGCGCGAGATCGTCGACGCCGTGCCCGAGCTGGCCGACCTGCGCGTCGGCCTCGCGCACGTCTTCATCCGCCACACGTCGGCGTCGCTGACGCTGAACGAGAACGCCAGCCCCGACGTCCGGCGCGACTTCGAGACGTGGTTCTCGAAGGCCGTCTCGGAGTCCGACCGCTGGGAGCACGCGCTCGAGGGCCCCGACGACATGCCCGCCCACATCAAGGCGTCGCTGCTGGGCCCGTCCCTGACGCTGCCCGTCGCCGACGGCCGCCTGGCGCTCGGCACGTGGCAGGGCGTCTACCTGTGCGAGCACCGCGACCACGGCGGCCCGCGGGACCTCGTCGTCACGCTCCACGGTGAGTAGCCTACGACGCCCTCGTCGCGCGCGAGGGCCTCTCCGCCAGCCACCGGCTCCTCGTCGACGCGGTCCCCCACGGGTCGCGCGTGCTCGACGTCGGGTGCTCCGGCGGCTACCTCGCCGTGGCGCTGCGCGAGGAGCGCGGCGCCTCCGTGCTCGGCGTCGAGCCCGACCCGGTCGCGGCCGACTCGGCGCGGCGGCGCGGCGTGGAGGTCGTCGTCGGCTCGGTGGAGGACCCGGCGGTGCTCGCCGCCCTGCGCGGCCCGTTCGACGCCGTCGTCTGCGGCGACGTCCTGGAGCACGTCGTCGATCCCTGGGGCAGCCTCGCCGCGCTCGCGCGCCTGCTGCGCCCGGGCGGCCGCGCCGTCGTGTCGCTGCCCAACGCGGCGCACTGGACGGTGCGCCGGGCGCTCGTGCGCGGCCGCTTCCCGCGCGAGGACCACGGGCTGTTCGACCGCACGCACCTGCGCTGGTTCACCCGCGCGGACGCCCGCGCGCTCGTGACCGGCGCCGGCCTGGAGATCGTCGGCGAGCGCTTCACGGAGGCGCCGCTGCCGCTGGAGGCGCACGTCGCCGTGCCGGACCGCGTGCGCTCGCTCGCCGTGCGCCGGGCCCCGGAGCTCTTCGCGCTGCAGGTCGTGCTGGTCGGTCAGCGCCCGGCGGACGCGCGGTAGCGCAGCGAGCGCAGCTCGCGGACGTCGGCGTCCAGCACACGCATCATCGACGGCCGCGACGACAGCGCCTCGACGGGCACCTCGGTCACGCCGTCGGCCTCGACGCGGATGCAGTGCAGCCCCGGCTTGGAGCCGACGACCCGCGTCAGCTCGCGGTCCTGCCACAGCAGCGCGACGCCGTCGTCGGCGGCGTAGCCCGGGGGCAGCGCGCCCGAGGCGACCGCATCGACGTAGGGGCGGCGACGGTCGGGCTCGCCGTCGAGGTGCACGGACATCGAACCCGGCAGCAGCCCGAGACCCGCGACGGGCGCGGGGGCGCCGGAGGACTTCGTGATGCCGCCCTCGAACCAGCACATCGCGCCCGCGCTCAGCCCGGCGAGCACGGTCCCCTGCTCCCACGCCTCGCGCAGGATCTCGTCGAGGCCGTGGGCGCGCCAGATCGCGAGCATGTTGCGCATGGAGCCACCGCCGACGTAGATGACGTCCTGCTCCAGCAGGTGCGTCCGCAGGTCGACCGGGTGCTGCCCGAGACGGAACAGCGACAGATGGGTCGGCTCGCACGGGCGGTCGGCGAACGCGGCGTGGAAGCGCGCGATCTGCTCGTTCGGGTCGCCGCTGGCGGTGGGCAGGAAGCAGATGTGCGGCACGGGGCGCGACGCGAGGCCCAACACGAGCTCGTCCAGCGCGCCGCCGACGGGTTCCATCGTGAACCCGCCGCCGCCCATTGCGAGGATCGTGCTCAAGCCACGGCGAGCGGCGCTGCCGCCCCCAGGAAATCCGGCTCGATGGCGACCTCCATCGCCTCACCTTCCACGGCCTCGACTCTATAGGCGGCGCGGTCGCGGCGCGACGACACGACGCGCGCGAGGTCCGTGCCGACGAAGTGCAGCGCGACGCCGTCGTCGGCGGCGTAGCCGGGGCTGACGTCGCCGCGGCCGACGGCCGCCCGGTACTCCTCGCGGCGCGCGGGCTCGCCGTCGTAGTGGACGCAGTTGGAGTGCGGCAGCAGGCCGAGGCCCCCGACCGACGTCGGCTCGCCGTGGAACGCGCTGACCGCGTCCTGGAACCAGCACAGCGAGCCGGCGCTCAGCCCGCAGAGCACGACGCCGCGCCGCCAGCACTCGGCCAGCACCTCGTCGATGCCGTGCGCCTGCCAGACGCCCATGAGCGAGACGACGCTGCCGCCGCCGACGTAGATGAGGTCCTGGTCGAGCAGGTGCTCGTCCAGCGGGCGTCCGAGGCCCGCGCCCTTGTCGCGCCGGAACAGCGACACGTGCGACGGTTCGCAGCGCGCCGGCGAGAACGCGCGGTAGAAGCGCACGATGTAGTGATCGGCGTCGCCGGACGCGGTCGGCATGAAGCAGACCTTGGGACGCTCCTGGTGCGTCAGGGAGAGGACGTAGTCGTCGAGCAGCGGGTTGCCGGCCTCCATCGAGAAGCCGCCGCCTCCGAACGCCACGATCTGGGCCGGGCCCACCATGATCGAATGGTTCCCGCACGGAGCGACGTCCGGTATGGACCGGCGGTCGGATCCGCGTCGACCGCAGGCAGGTGCTGTGTCAGCGACCCTGCCAGTTCGGCTCGCGCTTCTCGGCGAAGGCGGTCGCACCCTCCTTGGCGTCCTCGGAGGCGAAGATCTCGTCGACCGTCGGGCCCTGCTTCGTCCAGAACTCCTCGTCGGTCCAGTCGCCGACCTGCTGCAGGATCTCCTTCGACGCGGCGAGTGCGAGCGGCGCGTTGGCGCTGATCGTCGCGGCGAGCTCCACCGCGCCGTCGAGCGCCTCGCCCGGCTCGGTGAGCTTGTTGACGAGACCCAGCTCGTACCCGCGCTCGGCCTGCATGAGATCGCCGGTCAGCGCCAGCTCCATCGCGATGCCGTAGGGCACGCGCTGCGGGATGCGCAGGAGGCCGCCGGCGCCCGCGATGAGGCCGCGCTTGACCTCCGGGATGCCGAACCGGGTGCCCTTGGACGCCACGACCAGGTCGCACGACAGCACGATCTCGAAGCCGCCCGCGACCGCGAAGCCCTCCACGGCCGCGATGAGCGGCTTGCGCGCGGCGCGCTGCGTGATGCCCGCGAACCCGCGATCGCCCACGTACGGGCGCTCGCCCTTGACGAACGCACGGAGATCCATGCCCGCGGAGAAGCCCTTGCCGGCGCCCGTGAGGACCCCGACCTGGAGGTCGTCGTCGGCGTCCAGCGCATCCAGCGCGTCCGCGATGCCCTGCGCGACCGCCTGGTTCACGGCGTTGCGCGCGTCCGGCCGGTTGAGCGTGACGATGAGGACCCCGTCGCGCGACTCGGTGAGGACAGCCTGATCGCTCATGCCCGGAGCCTACGGGCGCCTGTCGGATTCCGTCCGCTCGCCGCGACACATTGGACGTGATGCGCTTCCTCCACACCGCGGACTGGCACCTCGGCCGCCCCTTCCACGGCGAGTCGCTGCTCGACGCCCAGGCGGGCGCGATCGAGCACGTCGCCGAGGTGGCCCGGTCCTACGCGGTCGACGCGATCCTCGTGTCCGGCGACCTCTACGACCGTGCGCTGCCGCCGGTGGAGGCGGTCCGCCTGGCGGACGACGCGCTGGGTCGGCTGAGCGAGCTGTGCCCCGTCGTCGTCATCTCGGGCAACCACGACTCCGCGACGCGGCTGGGGTTCGGCTCGGGGCTCCTCGCGCGCGCGGGGGTGCACGTGCGCACGGACCCGACCCAGATCGGGCGCCCGGTGCTGCTCGGCGGCGCCTGCGTGTACGCGATCCCGTACCTGGAGCCCGACGTCACGCGGGCCGCGCTGGGGTGCGAGGAGCGCGGGCACGGCCCGGTGCTGGGCGCCGCGATGGCGGCCGTCCGGGCGGATCTCGCCACGCGCCCGGCGGGCACGCGGTCGATCGTCATGGCGCATGCGTTCGTCACCGGCGCGGTCGGCTGCGCGAGCGAGCGCGACCTCGCGGTGGGAGGTGCGGCGTCCGTCGCGGCATCGACGTTCGCGGGCGTGGACTACGTCGCGCTCGGTCACCTGCACGGTCCGCAGCGGATGGGCGAGCGGGCGCGCTACGCGGGTTCGACCGTCCCGTTCTCGTTCTCCGAGGCCCGCCACCGCAAGTCCGTCGCCGTCGTCGACCTCGCAGGCGCGGCGCCGGCGGTCGAGCTGGTCCCGTTCCCGGTGGCGCGGCCGCTCGCGACGTTGCGCGGGACGCTGGACGAGCTGCTCGCCGACCCCGCGCACGCCGATCACGAGCGGGCGTGGGTGCACGCGACGGTCACCGACCCCGTCCGGCCGCGCGACGCGATGGAGGCCCTGCGGCGGCGGTTCCCGCACGCGGTCGTCCTCGCGTTCGACCCGCAGGGCGTCGGTGCGCGCCCCGAGGGCACGTACGCGGAGCGCCTCCGCGGGCTCGACGACACCGAGCTGCTGTCGCGCTTCGTGCGCGACGTCCGTGGCAGCGACGCCGAGGCCGCCGAGCTCGCCCTGCTGGGCGACGCTCTCACGGCCGGCCGGGTCGCAGAGCTCTCCTCCTAGATGCGCCTGCACCGCCTCGAGCTGTCGGCGTTCCTCGCGTTCCCCGGCCGGGAGGTCGTCGACTTCGACGAGCTCGGCGAGGCCGGTCTCTTCCTCCTGCACGGGCGCACGGGCGCGGGCAAGACCTCGCTGCTGGACGCCGTGTGCTTCGCGCTCTACGGCGACGTGCCCGGCGCGCGCTCCGGTGGCGCGCGGCTGCGGTCCGACCACGCGGGGGCGGACGCGCGGACCGAGGTCGTCCTGGAGGCCACGCTGCGCGGCCGCCGCGTGCGGGTGACGCGGGCGCCCGAGCAGGAGCGGCGCAAGCGCCGCGGCGACGGCGTGACGACCGATCCCCACGCGGTCTCCGTCGTGCGCATCGAGGACGACGGCACCGAGACCGTGCTCGCCACGCGCCACGACGAGGCGACGCGCGAGCTCGCCGACCTGCTGGGGATGACGCGGGAGCAGTTCTGCCAGGTCGTCCTGCTGCCGCAGGGCGGCTTCGCCCGCTTCCTGCACGCCGGCAGCGACGAGCGCGAGCGGCTCCTGCGCGAGCTCTTCGACGTCGGGCGGTTCGCGGACGTGGAGGCCTGGCTCCGCGACCGCCGCCTGGCCGAGGAACGCGCGCTCGGCATCGCGATGGGCGCCGTGCGTGACGCCGTGTCGCGCGCGGCCCAGGTCGCCGACGTCGAGCCGCCGGACGGCTGGGCGACGGACCCGGGGAGCGTCGCGCCGTGGCTCGAGGAGCGCCTCGTCGTCGCCGAGGCGGACGCCGCGACCGCGGCCGATGCCGGCGAGCACGCCGAGGCGCGATCGACCGCAGCCGACGAGGCGCTCGCCGCCGCGACGGCGCTCGCCGCGCGGCAGGCCCAGGCTGCCGCGGCGGCGCGCGAGCTCGCCGACTGGGAGGCCGGTCGCTCGGAGCGCGACGCGAAGGCGCAGGCGCTCGCCGCCGCCAGGCGGGCCGCGCCGGCGCAGGCGCACGCCGAGCTCCTCCACGCCCGCGAGCAGGCCACCGCCCAGGCGGGCCGGGAGGCGGCCGAGGCGGTGGCGGCGGCGCGCGACGCAGGCGTCGACGTGCGCTCCGCGGAGCCCGAGATCGAAGGTCGGCTGTTCGACGCCGAGGAGCTCGGGGCGCCCCCGCAGTCCGAGCGGCTGCGCGGCGCAGCCGCCTCTCTGCGCGGGGATGCGGGCGCCGCGCGCGCGCTGCTGGGTCGCGAGCGCGAGCTGCGCGAGCGCGAGGGCGCCGTCGTGGCGCTCCACGAGGACGCCCGTCGCCGTACGGCCGAGTCCGAGGAGCTGCGCCGCGGCATGGCGGAGGCCGAGGCGCGCCGCCCGGCGCTCGAGGAGGCCGTCGCCGCCGCGCGCGAGGCTGCGGCGCGCGCCGGAGATCTGCGCGAGGCGGCGATCTCGGCGGAGCGCCGGGCGACGCGGGGCGAGGAGCGCGACCGCCTCGCGGAGGAGCTCGCGGCCGCCCGGGAGCGCCACGCGATCGCGCGGGACGCACACGCCGAAGCGCGCGACGCACACGCCGCGCTGCTCGAGCGGCGTCTGGAGGGCATCGCCGCGGAACTGGCCGGACGACTCGCCGACGACGCCCCGTGCGCGGTGTGCGGTTCGACCGACCATCCGCATCCGGCGGCTGCGCCGGAGGGCGGGATCGTGGACGAGGCCCGCGTGCGCGCCGCCCGCGAGGACGCCGAGCGCCGCGCCACCGCCCGCGAGGGCGCCGAGCGCGAGCTCGCGATGCTGGAGAGCCGGTTCGCCGCGGCCGCCGCCGTCGCGGGCGAGGCGCCGCTGGCGGAGCTGCGCGCCGGCGCCGAGGAGGCGGTGCGCCTGCGCGGGGAGGCGGAGCGCACCGCCGCGGGCGGCGCGCCGGTGAGCGCCGCGCTCGGCGAGCTCGAGCGCACGCTGGCGGACCTGTCCCGGCGGTGCGGCGAGGCGGAGGTCGCGGCGGCGCAGGCCACCGCCGAGGCGCGCCAGCGCTCGGCCGCCCTCGACGCCGACCGCGAGGCGGTGGCCGCCGCGCGCGGCGGTGCCCCCTCCATCGAGGCTCGCGTCGACCCACCTCCTGGCGGGCGCGGACGCCGCCGAGCGAGCGGGGGACCTCCTCGACGACGCGGATCGCCTCGCCCGCGAGGCCGACGCCGCCCGCGCGGCGGCGCACACGGCGATCACGCGTGCCGGGTTCGCCGACCTCGGCGCGCTGCGCGAGGCCGCCCGCGACGCTGACGAGCAGGCCGAGCTGGAGGCCGCCGTCCGGGGATGGGACGAGGGCATGGCCACCCGTCGCGCCGCGGCCGCCCGCGAGGACCTCGCGCAGGCCGCCGCACTGCCCGCGCCGGACGTCGCAGCCCTGCAGGCGGCCGCGGCCGAGGCGCGTGCCGCCGCCGAGAAGGCGAGAGGCGACCTCGCGATCGCGCGGCGCCGCCAGACCGAGCTGCGGGCGCTGCGCGAGCGCCTCGACGCCGCGCTCGAGGCCGCCGAGCCCGTCCGCGAGCGCTTCGGCGTCGTGCGCGAGCTGTCCGATCTCGCCGGCGGCGGTCTCGGCAACCGCCTGCGCATGCGGCTGAGCGCGTACGTCCTCGCGGCACGGCTGGAGGCGGTGGCGGCCGCCGCGTCCGTGCGGCTCGGGTCGATGAGCGCCGGGCGCTACGCGCTCGAGCACGCGGACGACGACGCCCGCGGGAACCGCCGCGGTGGGCTGGACCTCCGCGTCGTCGACGCCTGGACCGGCCGCGACCGCGCGCCCTCGTCGCTCTCGGGCGGGGAGACGTTCCTCGCCAGCCTGGCGCTCGCGCTGGGGCTCGCCGACGTCGTGACGGCCGAGGCGGGCGGCGCGCGGCTGGAGACGCTGTTCGTCGACGAGGGCTTCGGGTCGCTCGACGACGAGGGGACGCTCGACGAGGTGCTCGCGGTGCTGGACGAGCTGCGCGACGGCGGCCGCGCGGTCGGGATCGTCTCCCACGTCGCGGAGCTGCGCCAGCGCATCCCCGCGCAGCTGCGCGTGGAGCGGGGCCGGTCGGGCTCGCACATCGTGCGGCCGGCGACGCCGCTGGCGGCCTAGCGCAGGAGTCCGGCCCAGACCCGCGTCATCGCGTCGACGATGGCGTCGTCGCCCACCCGCCCGTCGTCCATCGCCCAGAGGACCAGGGACGCCATCCCCATGCTCATGAGCTCCGCGAGCGGCTCACGCTCGCGCTCCGGGATCTCGCCCTCGCGCAGCACCTCGATCATCTGCACGAGGACGGCCCGCGCCCGCGCATGGACCGCGTGCCGGAAGGCCTGGATCTCGGGTCCGCCGCCGGTGTCGCGGAAGAGCATCCGCCATGCGTAGGCGCGGTCGGCGACGTAGGCGACCCAGACCTCGAGCACCGCGCGCAGGCGGTCCTCCAGCGCGCCCTCGGCCGGGACCGCAGCCGCGAAGCTGCCGAGGTCGTCGCGGTGGCGCTCGAGCAGCGCGAGGTACAGCGCGGACTTGTCGGCGAAGTGGCGGTAGAGGATCGGCTTCGTGATCCCGGCGGCGACCGCCACGTCGTCGAGTCGCGTGCCGTCGTAGCCGCGCTCCCCGAAGAGCCGGCCGGCGGCGTCGACGATGAGCGCGCGGCGCTCGTCCGGAGGAAGCCGTCGCGTGGGGTTGCCGCTCATGTTACTCGTGAGTAGCTTAGTGGCATGACACGTATCGAGGATCCCCTCCACGGCGTCGCGTTCGAGTTCGCGCGCGACGGCGACACCCTGCGGGTCACGTCGTGGCTCGACGACGGCGGCCACCTGCCCGAGCACTTCCATCCGACGCTCGAGGAGCACTGGGAGGTGCTCGACGGCGTCGTGCGCCTGAAGCTCGACGGGACCTGGCGCGACCTGCGGCCCGCGGACGGCCCGGTCGTCGTGGGCCGCGGCGTCCGCCACGAGCTGCGCAACACGAGCGGGCGCCAGGCGCACCTGCGCACGGAGGTGATGCCCGCCGGCGGGCTGGAGGAGTTCCTGACGGAGGCGGCACGGGCGGGGCGCGAGGGGCTGTACGACCGTCGCGGGCTGCCGCGCAGCGTGCGCGGCGCGGGCTGGATCGCGCGCTTCGCGCTGCGCTTCCGCCACGAGACGGTCATGTGCTCGCCGCCGCCCGCCGTCCAGCGTGTCGTCCTGCCGCTGCTCGCGCGGCTCTAGGCCGCGAACAGCGTGAGGTCGGGCTCGCGCTCGCCGCGCAGGACCGCGAGGTCCACGACGACGCAGTCGATGCCGCGGGCCTCGGCCAGCGTCCGCGCCTGCGGCTTGATGACCTGGGCCGCGAGGATGCCGCGGCACAGCTCCATCGACGGATCGAGGCGGATGCGCTCCAGGTAGCGCGCGAGCTGCTCGACGGCGTCGATCGTCCCGACCCGCTTGATCTCGACCGCGATCCAGCCGTCCTCCGCGTCGCGGCACATGAGGTCGACGGGCCCGATGTCCGTCGGCCACTCGCGGCGCACGAGGCGGAAGCCCTCGCCGCAGAACTCCGGCGCGGCCGCGAGCGCGACCTGCAGGTCGGCCTCGACGCCGTCCTTCTCCAGGGCGGCCGCCTCGCCCATGTCGTGGGTGACGTCGCTGACGACCTCGGCGATGCGGATGTCGAGACGGTCCTCGGTCGCGCCGGCGTGCTTGCGGACGACGATGTGGCCCTCGGACTCCTCGATGACCGTCGGCGGGGTCATCCAGTTCTGCGGCTTGTAGCCGCCGGTGTCGGCGTGGACCATCACCGACCCGTCGGACTTGATCATGAGGAGGCGCAGAGCCTCGGGGAGCACGGCATCCAGGCGGCCCGAGTACCGGACCTCGCAGCGGGCGACGATGAGGCGCATCGGGCGGGAACCATACGCCCGGCCGGCGACGGAGCGCCGCGACACACTTGACACGGGGCTCGCGGCGCTGGTCGGATGGGCCGTCCACTCCACGAGGAGGCCCCCGTGCCCACCGTCTTCGCGCATCACGACGTGAAGGACACCGACAGCTGGCTCGCGTCACCGCGCCGGGAGGAGTTCTTCGGTCCTCTCGGGGTGACGAACATCCGGACCTTCGTCGATCCGGAGAACCCGACCCGCGTCGGCGTGCTCATGGACGTCGCGGACATGGACGCGGTGATCGCGGCGCTCGACACGGAGGGCGCCGTCGCGGTGATGGAACAGGACGGCGTGGTCGCCGAGAGCCTGGTCATCCTCGTCGAGCAGTAGGAGGTGGCGCGGCCCGTCGACGACGGGTCGCGCAACCCGCTAGTACCACTTGCCCTTCGCGAAGCCGCCGAAGGCGACGAGGCCGATGAGCAGGACGATCAGGCCGATCCAGAGGCTCCACACGATCATCAGGACGATGCCGATGATCACGAGGATGCCGCCGATGCCGATCCCGCCCACGCTGCCGCCACTACGAGGTCCTGCTGTCATGCCTGCTCCTTCGTCGGAGGTTCATCCCCTTCCTACCCCCACCGGCGGATGAACACGATCCCGATCAGCAGCAACCACCAGTACTGGGCGACGTCCGGGCGAGACGAGGTAGGCGAGCGGGATCGAGGCGAAGAAGATGCCGGCGCGCACGGCGGTGAGCACCAGCGCGTGCGGGTCGTGCTCGGCGCCCTCGGCCTCGAGCCCGTCCGCACGGGCGACGAGGTGGAGGCAGCCGTCGACGAGCGTCGCGATCCCGACGTTCGCCGCGTAGAGCGCGACGGCGATCGGCTCGTCGTAGCCACCGAGCAGCCCGGTCGTGAACGGCATGACGCCGATCAGCCCCAGCAGCACCATGTTCACGAGCACGAGCCGCCCGTCCGACCGGACCAGCCGGGAGAACAGCCGGTGGTGGCCGAACCAGAACAGCCCGATCACCGCGAACCCGATCATGTAGGCGATCAGGTCGCTCCACAGGGCCCTCAGGGCCGAGGCCAGCTCGTCGCCCGGGACCGACGGGATCTCGACGTTGAGGACGAGCAGCGTGATGGCGATCGCGAAGACGCCGTCGCTGAAGGCGTTGACACGCTCCAGCTCCCGGCGCTCGGACTCCATCAGAGGGCGAGCTCCAGGACGTGCTGCGGACCCAACCGCCCGCCGTAGTAGAGGCGGCCCGTGTCCGCGAACCCCGAGCGCAGGTAGACGCGTATCGCGCGCGGGTTCGACGTGTTGACGGTCAGCGCCAGGTGCGTCGCGTCCGGGTAGCGCTCGCGCGCGAAGGGCGGCAGCGCGCGGAGCATCTCCGTCCCGAGCCCGCGCCCCTGGCTCGCGGCGTCGACGTAGACGCCGCGGACGCCCACGATGCCGTCGCCGGGCGCGTACACCCGGACCTCGGGGCCGACGTCGAGCATGAGGAAGCCGAACGGCACGCCGCCGGCCATCGCGACGACCCCGACGCGCCCCGGCGTGAGCTCCGCCGCGGGCAGCGTGTCGCGCGCCGCGCCCGAGAACGGCTCCTGCTCCGGGAGGGGCGCCAGTGCCATGACCTGCGCGCGCAACGCCGGTGTGACCTCCGAGAGCGTGACCGTCACGGCGCCCGACATTATCCGTCGCCGGTCGTCATCTACGCTCCGGGGCGATGGACCCCACCATGCCAGCCCGCGAGCTCCCCGGCGGCGTGCGGATGCCGCTGCTCGGCATCGGCGTCTACAAGGTGCCGCCCGGACCCACGACCGAGCAGGTCGTCCGCTGCGCGCTCGACGTCGGCTACCGCCACATCGACACCGCAGCCCTGTACGAGAACGAGGAGAGCGTCGGCGCCGCGCTGCGCGCGAGCGGCGTGCCGCGCGAGGACGTGTTCGTCACGACGAAGCTCCTGCCGCCGCGCGCGCCCGTCATGGGCCGCGACGCCGGGTCGCTGCTGGAGGCGAGCCTGCGACGGCTCGGCCTCGACCACGTCGACCTCTACCTCATCCACTGGCCCAACCGCTGGGCCAAGAGCCAGTGGAAGGCCCTCGCCAAGGCACAGGAGCGCGGCCTCGCGCGGGCGATCGGCGTCAGCAACTACGGCGTCCCGCAGCTGCAGGAGCTCCTCGACTGGAAGGGCGCGAGGCCGGCCGTGAACCAGGTGAACTTCAACCCCTTCACCTATCGCCGCGCGCTGCGCGAGTTCTGCGAGCAGCGCGGGATCGTGCTCGAGGCCTACGCCTCGCTCACGCAGTCGCACCGCATCGACGACCCGACGGTCGCGCGCATCGCCGCCGAGCACGGCCGCACACCCGCGCAGGTGCTGCTGCGCTGGGCGGTCCAGCGCGACGTCGTGGTCATCCCGAAGTCGCTGCACGAGGAGCGCATCCGCGAGAACGCGCGCATCTTCGACTTCGAGCTGTCGGTCATGGACATGGGCGCGCTCGACGGGCTCGACGAGACGGGCGGCACGGGGGAGGCACTCTGATGCGGGTCATCGAGGTCGCGGCGTTCGGCGGCCCGGAGGCGCTGCAGGTGGTCGAGCGCCCGGACCCGGTCGCCGCGCCGGGACAGGTGCTCGTCCGCGTCCGCGCGGCGAACGTCAACCCGACCGACCTCTCGGTCCGCGACGGGTCCGTGGTGCGCCGCAACCCGAAGGTGACGCCGCCGGTCGTGCCCGGCTGGGACCTCGCGGGCGAGGTCGCCGCCGTCGGCGACGGCGTGACCGGCCTGACGCCGGGACAGCGCGTCGTCGCGATGCTGCACTGGCCGACCTACACCGGCGCCGTCGGCGCGTACTCCGAGCTCGTCGCGCTCGACGCCGGGCTGGTCATCCCCACGCCCGACGGGGTCGACGACCCCACGGCGGCGACGATCCCGCTCAACGCCCTGACCGCCGACCAGGCGCTGGCGATCATCGACCCGGCGCCGGGGACCACGCTGCTCGTGACCGGTGCCAGCGGCGCGGTCGGCGCGTTCGCCGCGCAGTTCGGCGTGCAGCGCGGGCTGCGGGTCATCGCACAGGCCGGTCGCGACGACGAGGACTTCGTGTGGTCGCTCGGTGTGGAGGACGTGCTCCCGCGCGACGCCGACCTCACCGCGATCGACGAGGTCGACAACGTCCTCGACGCCGTCCCGATCGGCCCCGTCGCGGCCACGCGGATGGCGGCGGGCGGCACCGCGGTGTTCACCCGCGGGATCCAAGGTGAGGCGCCGGAGGGGCAGCGCTACGAGGTCGTGCTGTGCAAGGACGATCCCGTCGCGCTGCGCCGGGTCGTCGCCGATGTCGGGGACGGGCTCATCGCGACGCGGGTGGCGCAGGTGCTGCCGATCGAGGACGCGCCGCGCGCCCACGAGCTCACCGAGACGGGCGGCAACCACGGCAAGATCGTGCTCGCGTTCAGCTGAGCTGCTCGGCCAGCGCGAGCATGATGCCCTCGGGGCCACGCAGGAAGCAGAGCCGGTAGCTGTCCCCGTACTGCGCGATCTCACCGACGAGCTCGGCACCGTGGGTGCGCAGGCGGGCGAGGACGTCGTCGAGGTCGTCGACGGCGAACATGATGCGGCGTATGCCCAGCGCGTTCGCCGGCGCGCCTTCCGGCTCGGCTCTGACCGCCGGCGGCGTGTGGAACTTCGCCAGCTCGACCCGGCCGTGACCATCCGGGGTCCGCATCATGGCGATGTCGGCACGGACGTCGTCGAGCCCGACGACGCGGTCCACCGAAGGCCCCTCGTTCGTCGCCTCGCCCTCCAGCTCCATGCCGAGCTCGGCGAAGAACGCCTTGGCAGCCTCGAGGTCGTCGACGACGATGAGGACGTTGTCCATCCGCCGAAGCGTCATGTCCCCGGCCGGAAGGCGAGGTCCGCCGGCAGCTCGCCGCGGGCCAGCATGCTCTCGGCGGCGCGCTGCAGCGCGGCGAGCGCGATGCCCATCGGGCCCGGGCCGAGCGAGATGCGCGCGACACCCAGGCCCGCGAGCTCCTCGAGGGTCGGCCCGGCCGGCGTCGCGATGACGCTGATGCCGATCGGCAGCCCCGCGACGAGCGCCGCGATCGCCTCCGGGTCGCCGACGCCAGGGACGAAGATGCAGTCCGCGCCCGCCTCGGCGTACGCGCGACCCCGCTCGAGCGCCTCGTCGACGCCGCCCGCGCCGCGCAGGAACACGTCCGTGCGGGCGTTGATGACGAACGGGACGCCCTCGGCCTCGGCACGACCGCGCGCGACGCGCACCTTGCGCGCCTGGCTCGCGACCGCCGCGAGCGGCCGGTCGGGGTCGCCCGTGCTGTCCTCGAGGTTCGCGCCCACCGCGCCGGCATCGATGGCCATGGCGATCGTCTCGGCCGCGTCGCGCGGCTCGTCGCCGTAGCCGCGCTCGAGGTCGGCGGTCACCGGCAGGTCGACCGAGGCCGCGATCGTCCGCACCGCGGCGATCATCGCGTCGCGGCCGATCGCCTCACCGTCGGGGACGCCGTGGGCAGCGGCGATCGACCAGCTCGCGGTCGCCACCGCCTGACAGCCGGGCAGCGCGGCGACCGTCCGCGCGCTGGCGGCATCCCACGCGTTGACGAGCAGCAGGGGGTCTCCGGGGACGTGCAGGGCGCGCAGGCGCTCGGCCTTCTCGGCGAGTTCGGCCATGACCCGGACCCTACGCCGGGGGGCCAGCGAGTGAGGTCCGCAGCCTGCGCACCCGCTCGCCCGACGTCTCGAGCTCGCGCTTCGAGAGGCGCCCGCGCCGGACGGCGTCCTCGACCGCCGCGGCGGCGGCGGTCGCGCCCTCGTAGGTCTGCGCGAAGAGCAGGAGGTCGACGCCGGCGCGCGTCGCGCGCACCGCGGCCCCCGGGCTTCCGCCCCACGCGTCGAAGGCCGGCGTCTGCAGGTCGTCGGAGATCGACACGCCGCGGAAGTCCAGCCGGTCGCGGAGCTCCCCGGTGGCGATCCGCCGCGACAGGACCGCCGGCCGCGCGTCGAGCGCCGGGTACACCGCCGAGCTGAGCATGACGAGGTCGACGCCGGCCCGGATCGCCCAGCGGAACGGGGCCTCGTCCACGCGGCGCAGCTCGCTCGCGGGGACGTCGATCCGCACCGCGGCGGCGTCGGTGTTGACCCCCGCCGCGCCGAAGCCCGGGAAGTGCTTGGCGGTCGCGGCGACGCCGCCGCCCTGCAGGCCACGCACGAAGCGCGTCCCGTACACGGCGACCTGCGCGGCGCCCGTGCCGAAGCCGCGCCCCTCGGCGGCGAGCGCGCCGTCCGGGCGCGGCACGTCGAGCACGGGGGCGAGATCGACGTTCATGCCTGCCGCGCGGAGCGTCGCCGCGGTCGCCTTGCCCTCGGCGAGTGCGATCGCCGGATCGCCGGTCGCCGCGATCTCCGGCGGCGAGCGCCGCGGCGCGCCCGGCAGCCGCTTCACCGGCCCGCCCTCCTGGTCGACCATGAGCAGCAGCGGCGCGCGCACCGCCGCCGGCTGGCGGATCGCCTGGAGCCGGTCGGCCATCGCGCGCACCTGCGCCGTCGTCCCGACGTTGCGGGCGAAGAGGACGACGCCCGCCACCTCGCCGCGGCGGATCCTCGCCGTCAGGGCGGCCGGGATCGTGCGGCCCGCGATCGGGACGACGAGGTGCTGGCCCACGAGCTGGCGCGTGGTCAGCTCGGGCGTGGCGACCTGCGGCGGACGGGGCTCGGGCGCGGTGCGCGTCGTCCGCTCGCCGCCCGATCCGCAGCCCGCGACGACGACGAGCAGGACGGCGAGCACGGCGCCGGGGGCGCGCCGCCGCACGTTCAGGACCTAGGCCGCGGGCAGCACGCGCGGCAGCGCGTCGCGCAGCCGCACGAGGAGGTCGTCGACCTCGTCGTCGGGCGCGAGGGCGAGCGCGTGCTCGCAGGCGTCGATCGCCTCGCTGAGACGATCGGTGCGCGCCAGCGCGTGGGCCAGACGCGACCACGCGGCCTCGCTGTCGGGCTCGAGGCGCACGGCGTGCTCGCACGCGCTGACCTCGCCGCCGAGGTCCCCCGCGAGCTGGTACGCGAGGGCGAGATCGAGCAGCCCGTCGAGGCTCGGCACGAGGCGCCGGGCCGTCTCCAGCGCGTCGATCGCGCGGTCGCGGTCCCCCAGCCGCAGCCGCAGACGGCCGACGCGCTCCCACGCGTCCGCGTCGCCGGGCCCACGGTGCACGGCGCGGTCGGCGGCCTCCGCCGCGAGGTCGATGGCGCCCATGTCCTCGTAGATGCGGGCTGCGAAGCGGTGCGGCGTCGGCCGGTCGCGCTCGACGCGCGCCCAGTCGCGGACGGAGCGCCCGGCCGCGGGCAGGTTGCCCGCCTGCCAGAACGCGAGCGTCATGAGCCGCAGGACCGCCGTGTTCTCCGGCTCGGCGTCGCGGGCGTAGATGAGCCGCTGGGCCGCGAGCTCCGGCTTGCCCTCGGCCATCGCGTGCTGCGCGGCGGTCATGAACCGCTGGACGCGATCGTGCGCCGGATCGGGCTTGGAGAAGTCGACGAACTGCAGCGAGCCGGCGGGCACGGTGCGCACGCCGGGCGCGAACTTCACGCGCGCCCACTGCTGCACGTCGTCGCCGTCGCCGGTGAAGTAGATGCCGCTGACCGTCCCCACGCCCCACTCGGGGTAGGAGTTGCAGCGCGCGTAGCGGTGCACGACCGAGTGGTCGGGCATCCGGTCGCCGAACGGGTCGTGGGTCTGGCGGTCGGCCGCCTGGGCCCGCGCGCGCTCCTGCGCCTCGTAGTTGCGCCGGCCCGCCTCGGCACGCGCGGCGCGCGCGGCCTGGGCGCTCACCTTGACCGCGTTGCGCGACACCTTGCCGCCGCGCGAGCCCTCCGCGAGGCGCTCGAGCTGGTCGGCTGCCTCGTTGACCGCCTTCAGGTGGCGCTCGTGCTCGATCTGCTTGCCCGGCGGGGCGATGTCCGGGTGCCAGACCTTGGCCATCCGACGGCGCGCGGCCTGCACATCGCGCTTCTCGAACGGCGGCTCGAGCTCGAGGAGCAGGAGCGCCTGCTCGAGATCCAGGACCTGAGGCATACACCCTTCAAGGTAGCGATCCGAGCCGGATCAGATCCCCACCGGCCCCTACTCGATGAGGCGCCGCTCCATGCGCCAGACCGCCACGCGCCACATCGCCAGCCCGAACACGACGATCACGGCGAGGTGCACGAGGTCGATCCAGCCGAGGGTCATGAAGACGGCATCGCGGACGAGCTGCACGAGGTGGTAGAGCGGGTTGCAGTGCGCCAGGACCTGCGCCCACTCGGGCAGGCCGGAGATCGGGAAGAACGTGCCCGCGACGAGGAACAGCGGCGTGAGCACGGCGCTCACGATGTAGTTGAAGTTCTCGATCGAGTCGAGGGCACCCGCGACGTAGATCCCGAACGACGCCCAGCCGAAGCCGCCGATCGCGCCGATGAACGGCACGAGCAGCATCCCCCAGCTCGGGTCGAGCCCGAACGCGATCGCGACGAGCATCGGGACGCATCCGTACGTGCCGGCGCGTGCGGCGATCCACAGCGCCTCGGCGGTGACGAGCTCCTCGGTGTCGACCGGCGCGGCGAGGATCGCGTCGTACGTGCGCTGGAACTTGTACTTGATGAACGTCCCGAACATCGACGGGAACGCGGACGAGAACAACACCGCCGTGGCGACCGTCCCCGTGCCGACGAACTCGACGTAGTCGTAGCCCGCGACCGTCGAGACGAGCGACCCGAACCCGAAGCCGAACGCGAGCAGGTAGATCGTCGGCTCGACCGTCGCCGAGAACGTCGTCGAACGCCAGTACGACGAGAAGTTCACGACCTCGCGGACGAGGACACCGGCCATCGCGGCGCGGTCGAGACGGGTGGGTGGGGTGGTTTTCCCTCTAGTCAATCTCCTCACCCGTCAGCAGCACGAAGACGTCCTCCAGGTTCGCCGGTCGCCGCTCGCCCTCGAAACGGCCGTTCGCGTCCATGATCGAGACGCTCGTACCCGTCCGCCGCGTGCGCAGGCCCTGGGACCGAGCCTCGCGCTCCACCTCGCCCAGGCGCGCGGGCGGCCCGTAGACCTCCAGCGCCTCGCGGCCCGCGTGCTCGGCGACCAGGGCGGACGGCGGCCCGGTCGCGACCGCGCGGCCGTGGGACATGATCGTGACCGTGTCGGCGAGGCGCTGCGCCTCCTCGATGTAGTGCGTCGACATGAGCAGCGAGACGCCCTCGCCGCGCAGCGCCCCGAGGAGCGCCCACAGCTCCTGGCGCACCTGCGGGTCCAGGCCGACGGTCGGCTCGTCGAGCAGCACGAGCCGCGGCTGGTGCACGAGCGCGCGGGCGATGAGCAGCCGCCGCCGCATGCCGCCGCTGAGCTCGTTGACCTTCGCGTCGCGCCGGTCGCCGAGCCGCGCGATCTCCAGCGCGCGCTCGATCGCGGCGCGTCGCTCCCGCCGCTCCACGCGGTAGAGGTAGGTGAAGACGAGGAGGTTCTGCTCGACGGTGAGCGTGACGTCGAGGTTGTCGAGCTGCGGCACGACGCCGCACTGGGCACGCGCCGCCTTGGACTCGCGCGGCAGCTCGAGGCCGAGGATCTCGATCTCGCCCTCGTCGGCGATCGCCTGCGCGGTGAGCATCCGCATCGTGGTCGACTTGCCCGCGCCGTTGGGGCCGAGCAGGCCGACGCACGAGCCTTCGGGGACCTCGAGGTCGAGACCGTCGACGGCGGTGATCTCGCCGTAGCGCTTCGTTACGCCGCTGAGGCGGATGGCCGTGCCGGGCACTCCATGAGCATGCCCGACGCGGCACGCGACGGGCTCCCCGGGCCGTGCAGCCAGTCCGCCCGCGGGTCGCATCGCGCGCGACGGCTCGCGCATCACCGAGCTCGCCGGGCGCACGCAGCTGACGAAGGCCACGGTGGTGCGCACGGTCGACGAGCTCGAGCGGCTCGGCTACGCGGAGCGGGTGCCCGATCCCGCCGACGGCCGGGCCAAGCTCGTCCGGCCGACGGAGCGTGCGGTCGCCGTGCAGGCCGAGGCGCGGGCGATCATCGCCGACCTGCGGGAGGCGTGGGCGGCCGCGATGGAGCCCGGCGAGCTGGATCAGCTCGAGGTCCTGCTGCGCCGGCTGCGGTCCGTGCTCTGGCCCTAGCCGGCCCGCGCGTCGGACAGGACGACCGCGCGGACCCTAATACCCTCGATCCCGTGGCCCACCAGTACGTCTTCCAGATGCATCGCCTCAGCCGGTCCTATCCGCCGGACAAGGAGGTGCTCAAGAACGTCACGCTCGCGTTCCTCCCCGGCGCGAAGATCGGCGTGCTCGGCTACAACGGCGCGGGCAAGTCGACGATCCTGCGGATCATGGCGGGCGAGGACAAGGAGTACCGCGGCGACGCGATGCTCGCGCCCGACGCGACCGTCGGCCTCCTCGAGCAGGAGCCCCAGCTCGACGACAGCAAGGACGTCCGCGGCAACGTCGAGGACGGCGTGCGCGAGGTCAAGGACATGCTCGACCGCTTCAACGAGCTGTCCATGAACTACTCCGAGGAGACCGCCGACGAGTTCGCCGCGCTCCAGGAGCGCATCGACGCCGTCGACGCGTGGACCCTCGACTCCCGGCTCGACCAGGCCATGGACGCGCTGCGCCTCCCGCCGGCCGACGCCGACGTCTCCAGGCTCTCCGGCGGCGAGCGCCGCCGCGTCGCGCTGTGCCGGCTGCTGCTGCGCGCCCCCGACCTCCTCCTGCTCGACGAGCCCACGAACCACCTCGACGCCGAGTCGGTGGCGTGGCTCGAGCGCCACCTCGAGGAGTACGAGGGCACCGTCGTGGCCGTGACCCACGATCGCTACTTCCTGGACAACGTCACCGGCTGGATCCTCGAGCTCGACCGTGGGCACGGGCTCCCGTACGAGGGCAACTACTCCAGCTGGCTCGAGCAGAAGCAGGCCCGTCTCGCGCACGAGGAGCGCTCGGAGAAGGCCCGCCAGCGCACGATCGCCGCGGAGCTCGACTGGGTGCGCCAGAACCCGAAGGGCCGCCAGACCAAGCAGAAGGCGCGCCTGCGCAACTACGAGGCGCTCGTCGCCGAGGAGCGCAACGCGAAGCTCGACCAGGTCCAGATCCACATCCCCGCGGGCCCGCGGCTCGGCGAGGTCGTCGTGGAGGCCGAGAACCTGCGCAAGGGCTTCGGCGACCGGCTGCTCATCGAGGACCTGTCGTTCTCCCTGCCGCGGGGCGGCATCGTCGGCGTCATCGGCGCCAACGGCGCCGGCAAGACGACGCTCTTCCGCATGATCACCGGCGAGGAGCAGCCCGACGGCGGGGCGCTGCGCATCGGCGAGACCGTCGAGCTGGCCTACGTCGACCAGTCCCGCGACGCGCTCGATCCCGACAAGACCGTCTGGCAGGAGATCTCCGGCGAGCAGGACACGATCCAGGTCGGCGAGCGGACGATGAACTCGCGCGCGTACTGCAGCGGCTTCAACTTCAAGGGTTCCGACCAGCAGAAGGCCGTGGGCAAGCTCTCCGGCGGCGAGCGCAACCGGCTGCACCTGGCCAAGCTGCTGCGCACCGGCGGCAACGTCCTGCTCCTCGACGAGCCGACGAACGACCTCGACGTCGACACGCTGCGCGCCCTCGAGGAGGCGCTGCTGGCGTTCCCGGGCTGCGCGGTGGTCATCTCCCACGATCGCTGGTTCCTGGACCGCATCGCGACCCACGTCCTCGCGTTCGAGGGCGACTCGCAGGTCACGTGGTTCGAGGGCAACTTCGAGGCCTACGAGGAGCACCGCCACGAGCGGCTCGGGGCCGAGGCCGACCGCCCGCACCGGATCACGTACAAGAAGCTGCAGCGCGCGTGACGTCGCCCGTCGTCGCGATCGAGCACTTCACCGATCCCACGTGCCCGTGGGCGTTCTCCGCCGAGCCGCAGCGCTGGCGGCTGCGCTGGCTCTACGGCGACCAGCTCGCGTGGACGGACCGGATGGTCGTGCTGTCCGACGACGCCGAGGAGGTCGCGCAGGCGATGCCGCCCGACGTCCACGCGTCCGCGCTGGCGATGATCCAGGACCGGTTCGGGATGCCGATCGACGCCACGGAGCGGCCGCGCTCGGCGGCCTCGGAGCCGGCGTGCGCCGCGGTCGTCGCCGCGCGCCTCAACGCGCCCGAGCAGGCCGAGGCGCTGCTGCGTGCCCTGCGGACGCGGATCATGGCCGGAGAGCTGCCCGACGAGCCGGCGACGGTCGCCGGCGCCGCCCTCGACATCGGCCTGGACCCCGAGCAGGTGCGGGCGTGGACCGCGTCGGAGGACGTCCTCGCCGCGCTGGAGGCCGATCGCACCGCCGCACGTGACCCGCTCCCCGCGGCGCGACTGCTCGACCACAAGCTCGGCGGCCCGTCCGAGGAGCGCCGCTACACGTGCCCGAGCTACGTCGCGGCCTCCGAGGGCAGCGGGCCGAGCGTCGCCCCGGGCTACCAGCCGATCGAGGCGTACGAGGTCCTGCTCGCCAACGTGGCCCCCGGGCTGCAGCGGCGCGACGAGCCGTCGGGCGTCGGCGAGGTGCTCGCGTGGGCGGGCACGCCGCTGGCGACCGCCGAGGTCGCGCTGCTGTGCGGGATGGACCACGACGAGGCCCGCGTGGCGCTCGCCGAGGCCGGCGCGGTCGAGCGCCCCGTCGGCCCCGACGCCTACTGGTCGCTCTAGCCGACGGTCCCGCGCCCGGCCCACGTCACGACGCCGGGCGTCGCCGCGACGGCCGTGTACCAGGGTGATCCCGGCAGCGACGGGAGCGTGATCGCCCACGTGCCGTCCACGCCGGTCGTGGCGGTGAGGCCGGTCCCCACGAAGCGCTCGGGGCTCTGGCCCACGCGTGCGCGCAGGTCGACGGACACGCCGACCACCGGATCGGCCCGGAGCTGCTCGCCGCCCGCCACGATCCGCCGGGTCAGCACGCCGGAGAACGCGAGCGGCCCGCCCAGGCGCGGCGTGCCGCCGTAGCCGACCGTCAGCTCGGGGGTGAGCGCGTGGACGGTCGAGCCGAACGGGTCGGCAGGCGCCGCGACGATCCGGGACGGCACCGATCCGTCGTCCTGCATCTCGACGTACAGCGACCCCTCGTCCGGCGTGTGCGCGAAGCCCGCGCCGAGCGTGCGGAAGGCCCGGACCTCCTGGCGCTCACCCGACCCGAGCGGGATGCGCACGAACGCGTTGGCCTGGTGGATGCCGGTGCGCACCGTCCACGCGAAGCGGTCGTCCTGCGCGACCTGGCCGAAGAGGTTCGACTCCTCGCCGAACGTCTGGCGCGCGAGCACGGACGACGCGCCGCCGCGTGCGCTGTAGCGCCGGATCTCCGACGTCTTGCGGCCCGCGCCGTGCTCGTCCGCCCCGCTCAGGTCGACGGAGCTGATCACGATGCGCGTCCCGCGGATGCTCGCCTGCCCGGCCGGCGTCTGCAGGCACCTCGTGTGCAGGAGGCGGCGGCTCGGAGCGCTCGAGCGCAGGTCCTTCGCGTAGGGGACGTCGCAGCCCCGGATCCGCCGGGTGAAGACGACCGTCGAGCGCCAGATCGCGGGCGTCGCCTCGTCGAAGGACGGCGAGGAGACGGCGCGCAGCGTCTCGATCCGGCCGCTGGCGACGTCGAGACGGTCGACGTCGCAGCCGCTCGGGCGGCACCGGCGGTACACGGCGGTCACCGCGCCGCTCGCGTCCGGGCCCATGGAGACGTCCCACGGGTCGGCCGACGACGGCAGCGGCGCGTCGGTGACGGTGCCGCCGGGCGAGCGCAGCCGCAGGACGAAGCGCCCGCCCGCGTCGCTCGCCGACCACGCCGACCAACCGCCGTAGGACGCGAGCGGCGTCGGGCGCGAGGTCTCCGCGATCGCGTCGTCGGCGGACGCGGCGGCGGGCAGGACGGCGACGGCCGCGGCTGCGAGCAGGAGCAGGGCGATGACGCGGGACATGCCTCTGGAACTCGCTCCCGGGCGCAAGGTCGCGGCCCGGCGCAAACCCACCCGAACGGGGGGTTCTGGCGTGCGGGTGATCCGTCCTTGCGGGCCTCTCGCAAGAGGGATCGGTTCCTATCGAGGAGGGCCAACATGCACATCCCGGACGGGTTCCTGGACCCAGGGGTGGCCGCCGTCGCCGGCGTCCTGTCGGCGGGCGCGGTCGCGTACGGCCTCCGCCGCGCGGAGGCGACGCTGGATGATCGGACGGTCCCACTGCTGGGCGTCACCGGGGCCTTCGTGTTCGCAGCGCAGATGCTGAACTTCCCGGTGGCCGGCGGCACGAGCGGCCACCTCCTGGGGGCGGCGCTCGCCGCGGTCCTGCTCGGGCCGTGGCTCGCCTGTCTCGTGCTCTCGGTGGTGCTCACGACGCAGGCGTTCGTCTTCGCCGACGGCGGCATCACCGCGCTCGGCGCCAACGTCCTGAACATGGGCGTCGTCGGGGCCCTGCTCGTGGGCGGGCTCATGCTGCTCGCCCGGCGGGTGCTGCCGGACCGCCGCGGCGTCTTCCTCGCCATCGTCGCCGCCGGAGCGTGGCTCGCGGTGATGGCCGGCGCCCTCGCGACGTCGATCGAGCTGGCGCTCTCGGGCATCCCGCTGACGACCGTGCTCGTGCCGATGCTCGGGGTCCACGCCCTCATCGGCGTCGGCGAGGCCGTCGTCACCGTCGCCGCCGTCGGCGCCGTGCTGGCCGGCCGTGCCGACCTCGTCGCCGCCCTGCGCGGCACCCGACTCGCCACCGGAGCCTGACATGCGCCGCTTCACGATCCTCGCCCTGGCCGTCGCCATCGGCCTGGGAACCGCCGCGTCCCCGTTCGCCTCGTCCTCGCCGGACGGGCTCGAGCGCGTCGCGGGCGACCAGGGCTTCCTGGACCGCGGGCGCGTCGCCGCGGTGCAGGAGCGCTCACCGGCGCCGGACTACGGCGTCCCCGGCGTGGCGGACGGCCGCGTCGCGACCGGCCTCGCCGGCTTCGCCGGCACGTTGCTCGTCTTCGGCCTCGCCTCCGGCGCGGGCGGAGCTCGCGCGCCGCCGCGGGGTGCCGACATGAGCGCGCTCGGTGCACTTCCCGGGATCGCGGGCGACCCGCACTCCGCCGTCCACCGCCTCGCCCCCCGGACGAAGCTGGTCGGGTTCACGGGCGTGACGGTCGTCGCCGTCGCGGCGGGCCCGTCGCTGTGGCCGGTGTGGGCCGGATGCCTGATCGTCCTCGCCGGCGTCGCCGTGGTGGCGCGGGTCCCCGGCGTGGTCCTCGCGCGCCGCGCAGCCGTCGCCCTGCCGCTCGTCATCCTCGCCGCCGCTGCCCTTCCGCTCGTGCGGCACGGCGGCGCGCGGTTCGACGTCGGGCCGGTCGCGCTCTGGGAGGAGGGCCTGCTCGCGCTCGCCGCCGTCGCGGCCAAGGCGACGATCGGGACGCTCAGCGCCGTCCTGCTCGGCGCGACCACGACGTTCCCCCAGACGCTGCGCGCCCTCGAAGGGCTGCACGTGCCGCGCCTGTTCGTGCTCATCGCCGCCACGACGCATCGCTACCTCCCGCTCGTCGGCGACGAGATGCGCCGCACCCGCACCGCGCTGCTCGCACGAGGCTGGCGCGCCCGGAGCGCCGCGGGGGCCGCACCCGTCGGGCGCGTCGCGGGCACGTTGTTCCTCCGCGCGCACGCCAGAGGCGAGCGCGTCCACCGCGCGATGCTGGCGCGCGGCTACGAGGCGGGCCGGTCATGAGCTGCGCGATCGAGGCCCGCGGGCTGCGGTACTCGTACCGCGGCGGGCAGCCGGCGCTCGCCGGCGTGGACCTGCGCGTCGCCCACGGCGAGCGCGTGGCCGTGCTGGGACCCAACGGCGCCGGCAAGACGACGCTCATGCTCCACCTCAACGGGCTGCTCACCGGCGAGGGCGACCTCGTCGTGGCCGGCATCGCGGCCGGCCACGGGCGACGGCGCGAGCTGTGCGCGCGGGTCGGGCTCGTGTTCCAGGACCCCGACGACCAGCTCTTCATGCCCACGGTGGGCGAGGACGTCGCGTTCGGCCCGCGCAACCTCGGACTCGAGGATCGCGAGATCGCCCGACGCGTGACCGCCGCGCTCGCGGGCGGTCGGGATGGACGGGAGCGAGGAGCGCGCCCCGCATGCGCTCTCGATGGGCCAGCGGCGCCGCGTCGCCATCGCGTCGGTGCTCGCCATGGAGCCGGAGCTGCTCGTGCTCGACGAGCCGTCGGCGAACCTCGACCCGCGCAGCAGGCGCGAGCTGCTCGGCGTCCTCGACGACGTCGGCGGCACGATGCTCGTCGTCACGCACGACCTGCCCTTCGCGGCGCAGCTCTGCGACCGCGCGGTCGTGCTGTCGGCCGGCCGCATCGTCGCCGACGGGCCGTGCCGCGACGTCCTCGCAGACGCGGCGCTGCTCGCCGCGCACGACCTCGAGCTGCCGCTCGGGTTCGACCTCGCCCGGCTCACGGAGGTGGCGGCATGACCCGCGCGGGCATCGCCGCGGCGCCCGGTGCGAGGGACGTCGCGACCGCCGTGAACGCACTGCGCGCGCAGGGCCTGCGCCTGTCCTCGGCGCGACGGGTGCTGCTGGAGGTGCTCTACGGCGCCGAGCGACCGATCAGCGCGGAGGAGATCGCGGCCGGCGGCGACCGGCTGCCGCCGTCTGACCTCGCGTCCGTCTACCGCAACCTCGAGCGCCTCGAGGAGCTCGGCCTCGTCCGCCATGTCCACCTCGGACACGGACCTGGGCGCTATCTCCCGACGAGCTCCGACTGGGAGTTCGTGGTCTGCGACGGCTGCGGCGCGTTCGTCGCGGTCGACCCCGAGCGCCTGGAACGCGCCCGGGACGCGGTGCTCGAGGCGACCGGCTACGAGGCGCGCTTCGCCCACTTCCCGGTCGTCGGGACGTGCGCCGCTTGTCGCGACCTCGTCGCAGGTGCGAGGGAGTCGTAGAACATGCTTGATTTGCAGGGACTTTTATGCATCCGGCGCGCGCCGGGGCCCGAAGTGGAGGGCAACGCCAACGTCCTCAGGAGGGCACATGCGCAAGGTCCCCACCCTCGTCGCGGCAGCAGCCGTCGCGGCGGCCGCCTCGGCGGTGCCGGTCACCGGCGTGTTCGGCTCGAGCCACAGAGAGGCTCCGCAGATCATGCTCGACCCGTCCGCCGACAACACCGACCTCTATGCCTTCACGGCGCCGGATGCGCCCGACCGGCTGACGATCGTCGCGAACTGGATCCCGCTCGAGGATCCCGCCGGCGGGCCGAACTTCGGCAAGCTCGATCCGAAGGCCCGCTACCACGTCAAGATCGACAACACCGGCGACGGCGTCGAGGACGTCGGCTACCACTGGCAGTTCACGTCGCGGTTCCGCAACCCGGACTCGTTCCTGGCCTACGTGCCGCCGGTGAAGTCGATCGACGACGCGAACATCAACTTCGTCCAGACGTACGACCTCTGGAAGGACCGCTACCACCACGGGCAGCTCGTCGGCAGCCACCTCGTCGGTGACGACCTGCCCGTCGCCCCGGACAACACCGGACCCAAGACGTTCCCCGACTACCCCGCTGTCGCCAACGGCGCCATCCGCGGGATCTCCGGCGGCGGCAAGTCGTTCGTCGGGCCTGTGGACGACCCGTTCTTCGTCGACCTCGGCTCGGTCTTCGACGGCATCAACATCGACAAGCCCGGCCGCCCGGGCATCGGCCTGGGCAACCAGGGCGGCGGCAAGGACGACGTCGCGGGCTACAACACCCACTCGTTCGTCCTGCAGGTCCCGAAGGGCGAGGTCACCCGCAACGGGCGCGCCGTCTCCGGCCCCAAGGCGCCCAACGCGGTCGTCGGCGTGTGGGCGACCACGGAGCGCCGCCGGCTGCAGGTCACCGACCGGCTCAACCCCGACGAGGGCATGCAGGACCGCTCGTGGGTGCAGGTCAGCCGCCTCGGCAACCCGCTCATCAACGAGGTGATCATCCCGCTCGGGCAGAAGGACAAGTTCAACCGGACCCGCCCCGCCGACGACGCCGCGAACTTCGGCACCTACGCGGTCAACCCGGAGCCGGCCCGCGTCCTGAACGCGCTGTTCGGCCTCGGCATCAAGGAGAAGGACCGCACGGACATCGTCCAGGCGCTGCTGACCGGGGTCCCCGGGCTGACCCAGATCGGGTCCAAGCCGGTTCCCGCGGACACCCTCAAGGTCAACCTCGGCGTCCCGCCCACGGCCAACCCGAACCGGTTCGGCGTCCTCGCCGGTGACACCGGCGGGTTCCCGAACGGCCGCCGGCTGACCGACGACGTCGTGGACATCGAGCTGCGCGTCATCGCGGGCGCACTGCTGCCCGCGAACCAGGGCGGGAAGCAGATCCCGCTCGGCGACGGCGTCGACGTCAACGACAAGCCGCTGCGCACGACGTTCCCCTACGTGCAGAACGGCACCTCGGGCTTCGACTCCGCCCTCAAGCGGACCGAGCCCGCCCACGCGCCGGTGCCCCAGCCCCCGGCCTGACCCACCACGGCACAGGGCCCCGGCGACCGCCGGGGCCCACCGCCGCCCCGACGCCCATGACCCTCACTCTCCCGCATCCCCGCCGCCTGGCCCTCCTGGCGGTCGCGCTCGCCGCCGTGACGGCCGTGCTCGCGCTCGTCATGCGCACGCCCGCACCGGCGCCCCGGTCCGAGTCGGCCGTCGCGACGCCGCCGCCCGGCGCGTCGACCGAGGCGCGGATCGCCACGCTGCAGCGCGCGGCCCGTCAGGCTCCCCGCAGCGCGCCCGCCGCCACCGCGCTCGCCCAGGCCTACCTGCAGCGCGCTCGTGAGACCGGCGATCCGTCCTGGTACGGGAAGGCGGACGGGCTCGTGCGCCGCGCGCCGGCGACTCGCGCCCGCCGACGTCGCCGCCCTGACGGCGAGCGGCACGCTCGCGCTCGCCCGACACGACTTCCGCGGCGCGCTGCGCGACGGCGAGGCCGCGCGCCGCGCCGCGCCCGACAGCACGCAGCCCGACGCCGTCCTCGTCGACGCGAACGTCGAGCTCGGCCGCTACGACGCGGCCGCAACCGCGCTGCAGCGCATGATCGACGTCAAGCCGACGCTCGGCGCCTACGCACGTGTCTCCTACTTCCGCGAGCTGCACGGCGACCTGCCCGGCGCGGCCGAGGCGATGCGCCTCGCCGCCGCCGCCGGGTCGGGCTCCGCGGAGAACGTCGCCTACGTCGGGACGCTGCTCGGCGATCTCGAGCTTCGTCGCGGGCGCGTCGGCGCAGCGCGGCGCGCGTACCGCGAGGCGCTCGCCGTCTTCCCCGCCCATCTGCCCGCGCAGGCCGGCCTGGCCCGGATCGACGCGGCGCGGGGCCGCCTCGGTGCCGCGGCCGAGCGGCTGGAGCGCCTCGTGGCGCGGCTGCCGCTCCCCGAGTACGTCGTCGCGCTCGGCGAGACGCAGCTCGCGGCCGGACGGGTCGCGGAGGGTCGCCGGACGCTCGCCCTCGTGGGTGCGCAGGAGCGCCTCCTGCGGGCGGCCGGCGTCGACACCGACGTGGATCTCGCCCTGTTCGAGGCCGAGCACGGCGACGCCCGCCGCGCCGTGCGGCTCGCGCGCGCCGGCTGGGCGAGCGCTCCGAGCGTGCGCTCGGCGGACGCACTGGCCGCCGCGCTGACGGCCGCCGGCCGCGGCCGGGAGGCGCTGCGCTGGTCGGACCGCGCGCTGCGGCTCGGGTGGCGCGAGCCGTCCGTGCTCGAGCACGCGGCACGCGCCGCGCACGCCGCCGGGCGCGACGACCTCGCGCGTACCCGGGTCCGCGCCGCGCTGCGCGGCGCGGACGCGCTGACGCCCTGGCGCGCCGAGCGCGCGCGGCGACTCGAGGCGGCGCTGTGAGACGCCTCCTGCTCATCGCGCTCCTCGCGCTGCTCGCCCTCCCCGCGGCCGCGAGCGCCCACCCGCTGGGGAACTTCTCCGTCAACCGGCTCGACGTCGTGCGCGTCTCGCGCGACGACGTGCGGGTGACGTGGATCCTCGATCGAGCCGAGATCCCGACGTTCCAGGACCGCGCGCGCTCGCGTGCCCAGCTGCTCGAGGAGGCGCGCACGACCGTGGATCGCGACGTGCGCCTCGAGGTCGACGGGCGCCGGGTCGATCTGCGCGCCGAGGGGCCGGGCACGCTCGCCTTCCGCCCCGGACAGGGCGGGCTGCGCACGACGCGCATCGAGCTCGACCTACGGGCGCGCGCGGACGGTGCCGCGCGGGTCGTCCTGCGCGACGGGTCCTACGCCGACCGCGTCGGCTGGCGTGCGATCGTCGTGCGCCCCGGCGCGGGGACCGCGGTGCGGTCCTCGGCGTCCGCCGAGGACCCGACGAACGGCCTGCGCAGCTATCCGCAGGCGCTGCTCTCCAGCCCGCCCGACGTGCGCGAGGCGACCCTGACGGTGCGACCCGGCAGCGGCACGGTGACCGCGCCCGGCGCCGCGGGCGAGGGGCTGCGGACCACGACGTCGCACGGAGCCGACACGGGCTTCGCCGCGCTGCTGGCGGACGCCGCCGCCGGTCGCGGTGTCCTCGTGCTGCTGCTGCTCGCGGCCGCCGGATGGGGCGCGCTGCACGCGCTGTCGCCGGGCCACGGCAAGGGCATGGTGGCCGCGTACCTCGTCGGCACCCGCGGCACGGCGGCCGACGCGATGCTGCTCGGGCTCACCGTCACGGTCTCGCACACCGCGGGCGTGTTCGCGCTCGGGCTCGTGACGCTCGGGCTGTCGGCCTGGGTGCTCCCCGAGGACCTCTACCCGTGGCTCACGCTCGCGTCCGGTGTCCTCGTCGTCGCCGTCGGAGCCACCGTGCTCCGCGGGCACCTCCGGCGCAGGCGCCACGCGCACGACCATCACCATCACCACGACCACGGTCCGAGCCGTCGCGGACTCCTCCTGCTCGGGGCGTCGGCCGGGATCATCCCGTGCCCCTCCGCCCTCGTCGTGCTGCTCGGCGCGATCGCCCAGCACGAGCTCGGCCTCGGGCTGGCGCTCATCGTCGCCTTCTCCGCAGGCCTGGCGGCGACGCTCATGGGCCTGGGCCTCGCGGTCGTGTGGACCCGCCGACTCGGCGCGCGCCTCGCCGCGCCGGCGCGTCTCGCACCGGCGCTGGCGGTGGCGCCCGCCGTGTCGTCGCTCGTGATCATCGGGTTCGGCGTCGTGCTCGCGGCACGCGCCGTCCCGACGCTCTAGCCGAACACCGTGTCCTGCTGGTCGGGGATCGGGGTGACGCCGTCGTCGCCGATGACCGGGACCTCCTTGCCCTCGGCGTCGATGGCGCCCTTCGTCGAGCACGGGTAGCCGTCGGCGAACTTCGGCTCGCGGGTCGATGAACATCGGGTTCACGATCCAGCGGCCGTCCTGGTTGGCGTAGGCGCGGCACATGAGCTCGGCCTTGTTGCGGTTGATCGCGATGTGCACGCCGGTCGCGTCGCGGACCATCGACACGTCGGTGTCCGAGTCGCCGGCGGCGATCGCCTGGCGGCGCGCCTCCGGCGCGGGCTGCAGCGCCGCGGCGCCCTGGATGCCGAGGATGGCCTGGTTGACCCAGCACCGCTTGCCGTCGACGTAGGTCATGATCTGCGTTGCTGCCGTCCGCGAAGCCGCCGCAGCCCTTGAGCTTCGTCGTGATCCGGCCGTCCTCGCGGACCGTGCGGATGCCGATCGTGTGGCCCGCCGGGAAGCCGGCGCCCTCGGCCCAGACGCTCGCCCACTCCTGCGGCGACGCCGAGACGACCCACGTGTCGAAGCCCGCCGCGTTCAGCGTGCGGACGAGGTCGCGCTGCTGCGCGTAGTAGCGCACCCAGGCGACCTCACGGCCGGAGCCGACCTTCTGCGTGGCGCCCTGCGGACGTGCGAGCGCGAGCTTGCGCGCGGCGCGCGCCCAGGCACGCGCGGTCTCCGGCGTGCGCCCGGCCATGAGCTGGGACATCCAGATGTACGCGCCCTCCATGCGGCGATGGTCGTAGCCCGCGAACGCCGGGTCGCCGCCCGTCGTCTCCTCGTCCTTGCGGAACGAGACGAGCTCGTCGGCGCAGCGCGTGTTCGTGCTGGTGGGCAGCGGCTCGCCCGGGTCCGCCAGCGACCCGCACGCGCGGCGCAGCGCACGGGCGCCCGCGCGCGTCATGTAGGTGCTCGTGGTGGTCCAGTCGCGCCCGGCGGGCTGGCGCACCTTGTCGTGGCGCAGCATCCAGAAGAACGTCTGGTCGGAGATGTCGTTCTTGATGATCGTGTTGTCCCAGTCGAACACCGCCAATGGGCGTCCACCCGGGAGCCCGGAGCAGGTGCCCCGGGCGTCGATGACCGTCTGGATGCGCTGGGCGTTCGAGCCGTACCACGGCTGGCTCAGCTTGGGACAGGCGCCGGACTGTGCATCGGCGGATCCTGCGGTGGCGAGGCATGCCGCGATGACCAACGCGGCGGCGGGGATGATGCGTCTCACGCTGACGCGCGTACCCGCGCGCGTACGGTTGCGCACATGGAGCCGGAGGCGTTCTACGACGACCTCGCGCCGGACTACCACCTCATCTTCGAGGACTGGGAGCGCTCGATCGCCCGCCAGGCGGCGGTGCTCGCCACGCTCCTGGGCGACGCCGAGACCGTGCTCGACGCCGCATGCGGCATCGGCACGCAGGCACTCGGGCTGGCGCGGGCGGGCTTCGCCGTCACCGCATCCGACGTCAGCGCGGCCGCGGTCGCACGGTGCGCGCGCGAGGCGGCCGCGCGCGGCCTGCTCATCCGCACGGCGGTGGCCGACCTGCGCACGCTCGACCTGGGCCGCTTCGACGCCGTGGTCTGCATGGACAACGCGCTGCCGCACCTGCTGACCGACGAGGACCTCGCCGCGGCGTGCGCGTCCCTGCACCGTTCGCTCGTGCCCGGCGGTCTGCTGCTCGCCTCCACGCGCGACTACGACGCGGCGCCGACCGGAGATCCGCCGCGCCGGTTCGCGGACAGGACGGTCGAGCAGATCTGGGAGTGGGAGGACGACGAGCGCTACGTCCTGCGCCATCGGATCGTGCGCGACGGCGAGGTCGCCGAGCGCCGCACGCGCTACCGGGCGCTGCGTCGCGCGACGCTGACGGCGGCGCTGCGCGCAGCGGGCTTCGTCGACGTCGAGTGGCCGCCGACAGGGTTCCCCCAGCCGGTCGTCAGCGCACGAACTTCGTCTCGGGCGACAGCGACGTCGCGAACGCGGCGATGAGCCGCGCGCACGCGTCGATGTCCGAGAGCTGGACCATCTCGACGGGGGAGTGCATGTAGCGCAGGCCGATCGAGACCAGCCCGGTGGGAACGCCCGCGCGGCTGAAGTGGATGGCGTCCGCGTCGGTCCCCGTGCCGCGCGCGGAGGCGGAGACCGTGAACGGGATGCTCTCCCGCTCCGCCGCGTCGTACAGCATCTCGAAGACCATCGGGTGGAGCGTCGAGCCGCGCTCGATCACCGCCCCTTCGCCGAACTCGTGCTTGCCCTCCTGCTTGACGTCGATGCCGGGAGCATCCGTCGCGTGCGTGACGTCCACGGCGATCGCGACGTCGGGCTCCAGCGCGAAGGCGGAGGTGCGCGCACCGCCGAAGGTGATCTCCTCCTGCACGACGCCCAGCGCCGCGACGTCGCCCGGGGCGCCGCCGCCCTCGGCGACGAGCCGCGCGGCCTCGAGCGCGATGTAGGAGCCCAGGCGGTTGTCCATGGAGCGGGAGATCACGCGGTCGCCCATGACCTCGACCGGCTCGCCCGCGATGACCGCGACGTCGCCGATGCGCACGGCGGCCTTCGCGGCGTCGCCGTCCGGCGCGCCGATGTCGAGGTGCAGATCGCGGATCTCCGGGACCTTCTTGCGCTCCTCGTCGCGCAGCAGGTGGATCGGCTTCTTGCCGACGACGCCCAGCACGGTGCCCTCGCGCGTCAGCAGCTCGACCCGCTGGCCGACGAGGATCATCGGGTCCCACCCGCCGACGCCCGTGAAGCTGAGGAACCCGTCGTCGTCGATGTGCGTGACGATCAGGCCGATCTCGTCGATGTGGCCGACGATGGCCAGGAACGGGGAGCCGGGCTGCGTGCCGGGAACTCTGGCTGCGACCGACCCCATCACGTCGGTCACGACGTCGTCCGTGAACTTCCTGCCGAGCGCGGCGAATGCCGCGGCCGGGGCACGCTCGTAGCCCGACGGGCCCGCGGCGGTGAGAAGGCTGCGTAGGCCGTCGGAGAGAGGCATCTGGGCAGGAATCTAGCCTGTCGTGCCAGATGGGGAGAAAACCCTACCCCCAGCCGTTGCGCAGCCTGCGAACCTTCCCGTTGTGATCCGCGTCCTGATCGTCGACGACCACCCTGTCGTGCGCGCGGGTCTCGAGGCGATCCTCCGTACGGAGCCGGGCCTCGCGCCGGTCGGGAGCGCGCAGGACGGGCCGGGTCTGTGGCAGCTCCTGCGGCGCACGCGGCCGGACGTCGTCGTCCTCGATCGCAACCTCGTGCAGGAGGACGGCCTGGAGATCTGCCGCGCGCTGCGCCAGGAGCCCGCCGCCCCCGCCGTCGTCATGTACACGGTCGACCCGAGCGACGACCTGCGCGAGCGCGCGCTCGAGGCGGGCGCGGCCCAGGTCGTCGACAAGGGCGCCGACCCCGGCATCCTGCTCGACGCCCTGCGGGTGGCGGGGCGCCGGCGGGCGCCGGCGATCGAGGATCCGAGCCAGCCCGCATAGACGACAGGTCTGCGTTCGGACACATCGGTTCTCGAAAGGCGTTAGCGCTCCTCGGATCCGCGGCTAGTGCCGTTGTCACCACACCACAGGAGGGGACGACATGGCGGACACCGTCACGACAGGCGGCGGCACGTCGCAGGCACAGGAGAAGGTGAAGGACGCTGCGGGCCAGGCACGCGAGAAGGCCCAGGAGGGCGCCGAGCGCGCGCGCGAGGGCCTCCGCGGGCAGGTCGACCAGCGATCGACGCAGGCAGGCCAGCAGGTCCGCCAGCAGTCCGACGACATCCGCAGCGTGGCCCAGCAGCTGCGCGAGCAGGGCAAGGAGGGGCCGGCGAAGATCGCCGACCAGGCGGCCGACCGCGCGCAGAGGGTCGGCAGCTGGCTCGAGGACTCCGACGGCGACCAGATCCTCGGCGACGTCGAGGACTTCGCGCGCCGCAACCCGTGGGCGGTGGCGCTGGGCGGTCTCGCGCTGGGCTTCGCGGCGTCCCGCGTGCTGCGCGCCTCGAGCACCGATCGCTACCAGAGCGGCGCGTATGGGTCACCGCGCCGCGGATACGCGGGCCAGCTTGCCTCCCCCGGCACGGCCCCGTACGGCGCGGGCACGACGTTCCCGAGCCGCCGGTGGCCACGACGCCGCCGGTCGGCGGCACGCTGGGGCCTGAGAGGCTCTGATGGCGACCCCGCGGGATCCGGATGACCTGCGCGAGCAGTCCATCGGCGACCTGCTGAAGCAGCTGTCGCAGGAGACCGGGACGCTGGTGCGGCAGGAGATGGCGCTGGCGCGCGCGGAGATGACCGAGAAGGGCAAGCGCGCGGGCGTCGGCGCCGGGATGCTCGGTGGTGCGGGCGTCGCCGGCCTGCTGGCGCTCGGCACGCTGACCGCCTGCATCATCCTCGTGCTCGACGAGTTCATGGAGGCGTGGCTCGCCGCGCTGATCCTGACCGTCGTCTGGGCCGCCGTCGCAGGCGTCCTCGCGCTCAAGGGGCGCGACAAGGTGCAGGAGGCCGCGCCGCCGGCACCCGAGCAGACCATCGAGACCGTGAAGGAGGACGTCGAATGGGCGAAGACCCGCAGGCCATCCGGCGCGAGATAGAGGACACCCGCGAGCGCATGGGCGACACCGTCGACGCGCTCGGCTACAAGGCAGACGTCAAATCGAGGACGAAGGACGCGGTGAGCGACAAGGTGGACTCGATCAAGGAGAAGGTCGGCGGCTCGACGCCGAGCACCGGCGACGTGAAGGAGGGCGCCCGCAAGGCGGGCGGCATGGCGAAGGAGAACCCGCTGGGGCTGGCCATCGGCGCCACGGCGGTCGGGTTCATCGCCGGCCTGCTCGTCCCGACCACCCGCATCGAGGACGAGAAGCTCGGCCCGATGGCGTCCGACATGCGCGAGAAGGCGATGGACGCGGGCCAGGAGGCCATGGACCGCGGCAAGCAGGTCGCGCAGGACGCGATGCAGACCGCGAAGGAGAGCGGCCAGGAGCATGCGCAGGAGATGCGCGAGCAGGTCCCGAGCCAGTAGCCGGACGCGGAGCGGGCGGGGCGCCTGCCCCGCCCGGCTCGTGCCTACGCGGCGCGCAGCTGGCGCAGCACGTAGGGGAGGATCCCGCCGTGGCGGAAGTAGTCCGCCTCCTTCGGCGTGTCGATCCGCACCCGCGCGGTGAACTCCTTGTCGCCCGCCTTGACGTTGACCTCGGTCGGCAGGTCGCCGTTGTTGAGCGGGTCGGCGAGCCCGGTGATCGTGAACTCCTCCTCGCCCGTCAGGCCGAGCGACTCGACCGACTCGCCCTCCGGGAACATGATCGGCAGGACGCCCATGCCGACGAGGTTGGAGCGGTGGATGCGCTCGAAGGACTCGGCGATGACGGCCCGCACCCCGAGCAGCTGCGTGCCCTTCGCCGCCCAGTCGCGCGAGGATCCGGAGCCGTAGTCCTTGCCGGCGAGCACGACGAGCGGGGTCTCCTGCTCGGCGTACTTCATCGCGGCGTCGTAGATCGACATCTCCTCGCCGGATCCGTCGGCGAGGTACTTCGTGACGCCGCCCTCGGTGCCCGGCGCGAGCTGGTTGCGCAGGCGGATGTTCGCGAACGTGCCGCGCATCATCACCTCGTGGTTGCCGCGCCGTGAGCCGTAGGAGTTGAAGTCCTTGACCTCGACGCCGTGCTCCTGGAGGTAGCGGCCCGCGGGCGAGTCCTTCTTGATCGAGCCGGCCGGGGAGATGTGGTCGGTCGTCACGGAGTCGCCGAGGAGCGCGAGGACGCGCGCGCCCTCGATGTCGGTGACCTCGGTCGGCTCGTCGGGCATGCCCTCGAAGTACGGCGGGAGGCGCACGTAGGTCGAGTCGTCGGCCCAGGCGAAGCGGTCGCCGGTCGGGACCTCGAGCCCCGTCCAGCGCTCGTCGCCCTCGAAGACCTCGCCGTAGCTCTTGCGGAACATGTCCGACTGCACGGCCGACTCGATCGTCTCGGCGATCTCCTTCTCCGTCGGCCAGATGTCGCGCAGGTAGACGTCGTTGCCGTCCTCGTCCTGGCCGAGCGGCTCGTTGACGATGTCGGCGTCCATCGAGCCGGCGAGGGCGTACGCGACGACGAGCGGCGGCGACGCGAGGTAGTTCATCTTCACGTCGGGGTTGATGCGCCCCTCGAAGTTGCGGTTGCCGCTGAGGACGGAGACGACCGCGAGGTCCTCCTCCTCCACCTTCGCCGAGATCTCCTCCGGCAGCGGGCCGCTGTTGCCGATGCAGGTCGTGCAGCCGTAGCCGACGAGGTTGAAGCCGAGCGCCTCGAGCGACTCGGTGAGGCCCGCGCGCTCGTAGTACTCGGTGACGACCTTCGAGCCGGGCGCGAGGGACGTCTTCACCCACGGCTTGGACTTCAGGCCCTTCGCGACGGCGTTGCGGGCGAGCAGCCCGGCGCCGAGCATGACGCTCGGGTTCGACGTGTTCGTGCAGCTCGTGATCGCGGCGATGACGACGTGGCCGTGGTCGAGCTCGGTCTCCGTGCCGTCGCCGAGCGTGACGGCGACCTTGTGCGATGCACGCGTCGCGAGCGCGACGTGGTCGTGGGCCGCGTGCGGCTCGGGATGGCCGTCGCCGCCGTTGCCGGGGGCGACGCCGGGCGGGTCGCTCGCGGGGAACGACTGCGCGGAGTCCTCCTCCTCGGCGACCTGCTCCTCCTCGGAGACGTAGTCGTTGAGCGCCTCGCGGAACTCCTCGTGGGCGACGCTCAGCGCCACGCGGTCCTGCGGGCGCTTCGGGCCGGCGAGCGAGGGCACGACGTCGCCGAGGTCGAGCTCGAGCGTGTCGGAGAACGTCGGGTCCTCGGAGTTCTCGTCGTGCCAGAGGCCCTGCTCCTTGGCGTAGGCCTCGACGAGGTCGACCTGCTCCTGCGGCCGGCCCGAGAACAGCAGGTAGCGCAGCGTCTCCTTGTCGATCGGGAAGATCGCGCAGGTCGAGCCGAACTCCGGGCTCATGTTGCCGATCGTCGCCCGGTCGGCGAGCGGGAGGTTCGAGAGGCCGTGTCCGTAGAACTCGACGAACTTGCCGACGACCCCCTTCTCGCGGAGCAGCTCCGTGACGGTGAGGACGAGGTCGGTCGCGGTCGCGCCCTCGGGCAGCTCGCCGTGCAGCTGGAAGCCGATGACCTGCGGGATGAGCATCGACATCGGCTGGCCGAGCATGGCCGCCTCCGCCTCGATGCCGCCGACGCCCCAGCCGAGGACGCCGAGCCCGTTGATCATCGTGGTGTGCGAGTCGGTCCCGACGAGCGTGTCCGGGTAGGCGATGCCTGCCTGCTCGTCGACGAACACGACGCGGCCCAGGTACTCGAGGTTCACCTGGTGGACGATGCCCGTCTCCGGCGGCACGACCTGGAAGTTGTCGAACGCGTCCTGGCCCCAGCGGAGGAACTCGTAGCGCTCGCGGTTGCGTTCGTACTCCTTCTCGGCGTTGAAGCCGAACGCGGCCTTCGTGCCGTACGCGTCGACCTGGACGGAGTGGTCGATGACCAGCTCGGCAGGGACGAGGGGGTTGATGCGGGTCGCATCGCCGCCGAGGTCGGCCATCGCGTCGCGCATCGCGGCGAGGTCGACGATCGCGGGCACGCCGGTGAAGTCCTGCATGACCACGCGGGCGGGGGTGAAGGCGATCTCCTTGCTGGGCTGCGCGTTCGCGTCCCAGGTCGCCAGCGCCTCGATGTCCTTCTTCGTGACGGAGCCGTTGCCTTCGGTGCGGAGGAGGTTCTCGAGCAGGACCTTGAGGCTGAAGGGCAGGCGGGCGACGTCGTAGGCGGACTGCAGGGCGTCGAGTCGGAAGATGTCGAGTTCACGGTCGCCGACGCGCAGCTTGGCGCGGGCGTCGAAGCTGTTGTCGGACATGCCCCTGACGTTACAAGCGGAGGGTCGGGCGCGCGTGTGGTCAAGCTGACGCGGGGTGGCGCCGATCCGACGGGGGATGCCTACCGCCCGCCTGCCTCTCGTCCTCGCCGCCGTCGCCGCGGTCCTCGCCCTCCCGTCCACCGCCGCCGCGCAGCGGCTCAGGGCGTGCCCGTCACCCCGCTCCAGGTCGCGACGACCGGGAGCACCGTCTCGATCGACTGGGGCGCCCGGCGGGCGAGGGACCCGGCACCACGTACCGCATGACGCTGTGCGACAGCGCGGGATGCCGCGGCGTGTCGACGCTGCAGGTCGTCGCCGTCGACCGAGCGGGCAACTCCGACCCCGCGCAGGTGCGCACGTGGACCATCACGCGCAGCCCGGCCGCACCGATGCTGCGGTTCCTCGTGATCACGACCGCCAAGGCCGAGACCGACGGGCGCACGCTGACCGTCGCGGCACGATGCGCCGCTTCACCGAGGGGCAGCGGATCTGGGTGACCGCCCGCGCGCGGATCGGCCGGCGGATGCGGAGCGCGACCGCGACGGCGTTCGTCCGCTCCGGCGCCTGGAGCATCCAGGTGACGCTGCCGTCGACGGACTGGCGGACCGCCACCGTCACCGCGAGCACGCCCGGGAGCTCGTGGTACAAGCCGGGCAGGAGCGTGCGGGTGGTGCGGCGGGGCTAGCGCGCTGCGGAGCTCCGAACAGCTCACCGAGGAGGGGTCAGGCAGTGGCCGGCAGTGCCGGCGGCGGTCGTCTCGCCGAGATCCGCGCGCGAGCGCCGACGCGGGGTCACCTGTTCATCCCATGAGATGACGCATCTGCACGACGCGGTCGTCGACCCACCTCCGTCCGCCCTCGATGGGCAGCTCCGATGCGGTCTGCGCGCGGCCCTCCGCGAGCGGGCGAGGACCCGCGGCACCGGCGCGTCACCGCGTCCGCGCGCGGACGCGGACTAGCGCGAGACCGGCTCTGCCTCGGTCGCGTCCTCCGCAGGCGCCGCGGCGCCGTTCTCGGAGGCCGCCGCCGGCGCGACCGTCGCCTTGCGGCGGGGACGCTTGACCCGGACCTCCTGCGCCACGAAGTACGACCCGATCACGAACAACGCCGCGATGACCTGGGCGAGCAGGGTCTCGACGGTCGGGAACACCCCGAACCACAGGCCGAGCCAGTACGGGAGGTCGATGTCGAGCGACGTGATCGGCAGCCAGCCCGTGCCCTGCATGGTCCGCGCCGTCTGGCCGACCATGACGACGAGGACGACGCCGATCATCACGCCCGTGAAGACGAGCATCTTCTTGTAGGGCAGCTTCTGCTGGAAGATGAAGATGGCCGCGGCCACCGCGAACGTGAGCAGCAGGCCGAGCGCGGTGCCCTCGAGCACCGTGGCCGCCCCCGCCGACAGCTCGAGCGACTGCAGGAACAGGACCGTCTCGAAGCCCTCGCGGTAGATGCTCGTCAGCCCGAGGATCAGGAGGCCGAGCGCCTGGGCGGAGATGAAGCCCGTCTTCGACACCTTCTCCAGCCGCTTGCGCTGGCGGTGGAACCGCCCGATCCACTCGCTCCAGTAGACGCGGTGGAAGAACCAGTTCGTCACGAGCAGGAGCACGGCGATCGCCACGAGGCCCACCACCGCCTCGAGCTTCTCGCCGAACTGGTCGAGCGACTGCAGCAGCGTCTGGGCGAGCAGCCACGTGAGCCCCGACGCGACGAGGCCGAGCATGGCGCCGATGAAGACCGGCCGCCGCAGCCGGCGCTTCGCGCCCACGAAGGACGCAGTGATGGCGGCGAGGATGAGCACCGCCTCCAGGCCCTCGCGGAACACGAGGACGGCGGAGTTCGTCACGACCGTCGCCTTGTTCGCGCTGTCGCCCAGCGTTGCGGCGGCGTCGCCCAGCGCGTCGTCGAGGACGAGGCGCGTCTCGTGCACCTGCCGGCGCGCCGCGCGCTTGGCGATGAGCTCCGCGAGCCCCTGCTGGTCGCGCGCGCCGAACCAGATGAGGCCCTCGACCTCGATCGCCAGGCCGGGGTCGAACGCCTTCAGCCGCCGCTCCGGCCCGAACTCGAAGAACGCGTACGCCTCCAGGCGCGCCTGCTCGGCCTTCTTGTACTCGGCCGCGCCGACCGCGGCCTCCATCCGGTCGAGCGTGAGCGCGATGAGGTCGTAGTCGGACTCGTCCGTCGCCTCCTTCCACGCCGTCGGGAAGATCTTGTCGAGGTCGGCCTCGGCGCGGTCCGTGACCGCCTCCACCTCGCCGGCCTCGGGGACGCCGTCCTTGCGCTCGGCGGCGGTGGCCACGAGCGTCCGCAGCCGCTCGAGGTCGTCGGCGACCGCCTGCGTGCGGGCAGCGTCGCGCCTGGCCAGCAGCGCGCGCAGGTCGGTGAACGCCGCGGCCGCGCCGGTGCGGAAGGCCACGGCCTCCTGGATCTCGAAGTCGAGCGTGACCTTCGTCCCGGAGACGCCGCGGTCGTACTCGACCGGCACGAGGGCCAGGAAGCGCAGGAGCTGCTGGGCGCGCCGCGCCGCCTCGGGCTGGGTGAACGGCGCGGCGGTGAAGCTGTCGAGCGCGCGCGTGACGTCGCCGAAGCGCGCCTTCCACGTCCCCTGGTCGCGCTCGGCGGCGGCGGTCGCCAGCGCGTCGACCGCGGTCGTCATGCGCTCGGCCGCGGCCTCGCCGCGGTCCTGGACGTAGCGCTCGCGGAGGATCCGCCAGTACCCGGCCGCCTGCGCGGCAGCCTCGGCCTGCCGCGTCGCGAACCCGCGCTCCGCGGCCGCGTTGGCGTCGTCGAGCAGCTCGCGCATGCGGGCCTGGTAGCCGTCGAGGAGGTCCTTCACGACGGCGGTGTGCGCCGCCTTCGGCGCGATCTTGTCCTCGCCGAGGCGCTCGATGGCCAGCGTCGCGTCGGCGCCGGGGCGCGTGAAGCGCGTCGCGGTCCTGAAGTCGCGCAGCAGCAGCCAGCGCCGTGCGACGGCGGCCTCGCCCCGGTCGGTGGCCGACAGCGTCACCGCGGCGGAGCCGCGCAGGACCGCAGCGGCGAACGCGCCACGCGCCGCGGCGAGCGCGCGGACGTCTCCGTCGCGCGCCGCCTTCTCCGCGTCGTCCAACGCCGCCTGCGCGTCGCGGTCGGCCCTGGCGTCGGCTCCGTCGATGGGCTCCTCGAGGCCGTCGACGTACGCCGCGCGCGCCTCGCGGACCTCGGTGGCCGCGGCGCTCTCGTCACCCGTCAGGACCTCGATCCCCGCAGCGCGCAGCCCGCTGCGGGCGTCGGATGCGGCCTTCCACGGCTCCGTCGCCGAGAAGGCGTCGTCCGCGAACGCGAGCGTCGCCACGGTCGCCACCAGAGCGGCGATGATGGGACGCAGGCGTCGCATCGGCTGAGAGGCTAGTACAGGCGGAAGGGTCGCCTAACCCTCTTCGAGCTCGATGTTCAGCTTGCCGGCGGCCTGCGAGACCTGGCCGGCGATCGCCTCGGCCTGCTCCTGCGCGTCCGTGCCGAGCGTCTCGGCCTCCTCGGCGGTGAACTTCTTGCCGCCCTTCTCCTCGTCGCGCACCTTCTCGACGAAGGCGAGCAGCTCGCCCAGCGCGGCGCCGGTCTGCTCGGCCTGCGCGGGGTCCTCCTCGGCGATCTGCGGCTCGATGTTGTCGTAGATCACCACGAGGCCGCTGAGGATCGAGGCGATGTCCTCGAGCCGCGACGCGCCGACGAAGCCGGACTCCGTCGCCTTCGAGCCGGCGACGAAGCGCGAGTTCTTCCAGGCCTCGAAGTACTCCGACATCGTCGGGGTCATCACGACGACGGCGGTGAAGACGTCGGACGCCTCGGGGGTCCACTTCTCGCCGGACGCCTGCAGGTCCTTGGCCGTCTTCTCGAAGTCCGTCGTCACGGCCTGGAGGAAGTCGGCGTCGGGGAGCGCCTCGCCGAACGCGACCTCGCCGTCGCCGTCGAGATCGGGCTCCACGCCCTTGGCCGCGAACTTGTCCTCGGTCCCGAAGATCGCCGTCTCCGTGAGGAAGAAGAAGTTGCCGGGCTGCTTGTACTCCTTGCCCGCCTTCGTCTTGATCGTGAACGGGACGGCGTTCTCCGGATCGCTCGCGTCGCCGCCCGCGTCGATGGTCACGTCGTAGTCGGCGAGCTCGGGCACGCCGGCGACGACGCCCTCCATCTCCTCGTACGCGGGGTTGGCCGCGCGGAAGTCGGTCTGCAGCTTCTCGATGATCGGCGCGACCTCGTCGGCGTGCTCGGCCAGGAGCTTGTCGTAGTCGAAGTCGACGCTCTCCGCGAGGTCGTAGTACTGCTGGGCGCCCTCGCGGAGCTTGCCCGTCTCGGTCACGAGCAGCGCGGTGTGCTCGGCCAGGTAGTCCTTGACGGCGCCGTACTCCGCGGGTGCCGCGGCCGTCGTCGTCGTCGCCGCGCCGCCCCCGCCGCCGGCGGCGTCGTCATCGTCGTCGGAACCGCAGGCGGAGAACAGCAGCGCGGCTGCCACGGCGAGAGGCGCGGCTGCGCGCAGGGGCGACGTCATGGGCATCTGGAGCGGGCTTCCTGTGTCGAGCGGGACGTAGGGTCTTTAGGGCACCCTGAGATTCGGGCACCCTAACAGCCCGGGATCACGCGCGCAGGGCCGCGTCCGCGTCCGCGTAGAACGGGCCGAGGCTCGACTCCATCGCGGCGATCGCGATGAGCCGCTGCACGTGGACCGGCGCCCGCACGAGGCGCAGCGCCACGTCCTGCGTCAACGCCCACTCGCGGGCGCGGAACAGCATGTTGAGCCCCAGGGAGTCGAGGAAGCTCAGCTCGTGGAGATCGAGCACGAGGACCCGTCCCAGCGTCGGGAGTCCCGTGAGCCTGCGCTCGAGCTCCGGCGCGGTCGCCGCGTCGAGCTCGCCCTCCAGACGGAGCACGACGCCCCCCGACGAGGCGCCGTCGATGTCGATGCGGAGACGAGGTGGTGGAGGGATCGGAGGCATGCCGACGCAGGTCGGCGCCCCCCAGCGCGGCGCCAGTCTGCCAGAGGCGCGCCTCCCCGCGCCAGAGAACAAGCGTCGAGTCTCAGTCTCCCCGCACGAGCCGCGCGGCAGTCACGATCGCCATGAGCGTCATGATCGCCAGGCTCGACAGGCACCACTGGCACGTCGCCTTGATCACGGTGACCGACTCGATCGTCAGGTACGCGCTGAAGCCGAAGCCGATGATGGCCACCAGCGCGGCGCCGGTCCTCGCCAGCTCACCCCGCAGGAGGTTGAGGACGAGCAGCGTGATGTAGGTCAGCAGGCCCAGCAGCGCGACCGGGATCCCGGCGAGCTTGGACTGATCGGATGCCTGGACCTTCTCGCAGCCGCCCGACCCTCCCGCGCAGATCGGGCTGATGTCCGCGTAGTGCACGTACGTCAGGTAGCCCGCGACGCCGATCCCCAGGATGCTGAGGATCAGCGACGCGATGTACAGCGGACGCAGCGAGCGCCCCGACTCGAGGGTCGCCGTGCCGGCCATCTACTGGTTGCTCTTCGCCTCCGCCAGCGCGTCCTTCACGGGCTCGCGGAAGTCGTCGATCGTGAGGGTCCGCGACTCGATCTTCGAGAGCGTGCCGTCCGACGGCCCGACGAGGAACGACGGCGTCGAGTCGACGTTCGCCTTCGTCGCAGCGCTCTGCGACCCCTGGATGGAGCTGGAGACCTTGGCGGAGTCGCGTCCGTCGAGCGCCTTCTGCACGTCCAGGCCCTCGACGCCGCCGGCGACCTTCTTGAGGAACGCCTCGGTGGCGTACCCCGAGTTCTCCTCGCCCTGGTTCGCGTAGAAGTTCTCCACGAACTCGAACATCTTGTTCTGGTCGGCCGCCGACCACGCCACGCGCGCGCCGCGCTCGGAGTCCGCGCCGATGAACGTGAGCGTCTGCAGGACGATCTTCGCCTGCCCGGTCTTCACGTACTCCTTGACGATGTCGGGCAGCCCCTCCTGGCTGAAGCGCTGGCAGAAGGGGCACTGCAGGTCGACGTACTCCTCGATCGTGACCGGCGCATCCGGGTCGCCCAGCACGTTGCCGGTCTGCGGGATGCCCGCGAACAGCGTGTTCGCCTGGGTCGTGCCCTCCTCGGCCGAGACGGGATCGTCGGTGCCGGACTGGCTGATCACGACGACCACGGCGATCACCGCGATCGCGGCGACGAGCACGCCGCCGAGCAGCATGAGCCTGCGCTTGCGCGACGCGGCCTGCGCCTCCTGGCGCTCCGCTGCCTCACGCTGCTCGCGGGCCTTGGCCTTGGCCTCCGCGCGGGAGCTCATCCGGGCTGCACCTCCAGGGATCCGATCTGGGCGCCGCTGCCGTGCAGCTCGACCTCGAAGATCCCGTCGGCGTCGGCGGAGAAGTTGAAGCTGGCGGGCGCATCGGGGCCCACCGGCCTCTCGATGTCGTATCCGTGCACGTGCACCTCGTCGGACTGGTCGCTTGAGACGGTGAAGCGGATTCTGTCGCCCTTCTCGACCTCGATGGTCTTCACCCCGCCGACCGGTTCGCCGCCGCGCACGCGGATGCGCGTGACGGCGGGCTCGGCCGGGGCGGCGGGAGCGGTGGCGACAGGCTCCGCGGAGTCGTCCTCGGAGGGGGCGGGCGCTGCGTCGGTCGTGGCGGCCGGAGAGGCCGTCGGAGGCGATTCGGACGCCGTCGTCGGCGTGTCGTCGTCATCGCCCGGTCGGACGAGAGCGAAGGCGACGGCGAGCACGACCACGGCTGCCACGGCGAGCAGGGCTTTCCTCGTGGAGGACATGGAACTCCGACGGCAGGCTAGTGGGGACGGGGCGTGCTGCGCCGCACCCCGTCGTGCGCCCGTTGCGCCGGAGTTGCGGGTGCAGGTAGCGTCACCAGGTCGGCGAAGGGCAACCGTGGAGCCGCAGACCATGAGAGCGACGATGCGCCTGGTCGGCCGCGACGGTGAGCTGGCCGCGTTGGATGCCGCGCTGGACGGTGCTCTCGGTGGCCGCCACCAGATCGTCCTGCTGGCCGGCGAGGCCGGCATCGGCAAGACGTCTCTCGCGCGCGAGATGGCTGCGCGGGCCCGTGAGCGCGGCGCGACCGTCGTGTGGGGCGCCGGCTGGGACGGCGGCGGCGCACCGGCGATGTGGCCGTGGGCGCAGGTCGTGCGCGAGCTCGCGCGGCCCCGGACGCCCGCGGAGCTGACCGAGGACCTCGCGACGGGTGCGCCGTGGCTCGCGACGGTGTCGCCCGAGCTGCGCGCCGCGCTGGGCGACGTCCCCGAGCCGCCGCCCGCGGACGGCGACCACGCCCGCTTCCGCCTGTTCGAGGCGCTCGCGACGTTCCTCGCGTCCAGCGCCGCGCGCGCGCCGCTCGTCGTCGTGCTCGACGACCTGCACTGGATGGACGAGCCGTCGCTCCGGGCGCTCGAGCTCGTCGGCCGCACGCTGCACGAGGTGCCGCTGCTCGTCCTGGGGACGTACCGCGACGACGAGGCGCGCCGGCACGCGGATCTCTCCGCCGTGCTGGGCGGGCTGCAGCGGACCGCGCGGTCCATGCCGCTGCGCGGGCTGAGCGAGGCCGCCGTCGGCGAGCTGGTCGCCCACCACGCGGGCGTGGACGCGCAGCCCGATCTCGTGCGCACGGTCCACGACGTCAGCGCCGGCAACCCGTTCTTCGCCGACGAGCTGCTGCGGCTCATCCTCGCCGACGGCGAGCACGTCGCCGCGGGCGGCACGCTGCCGCTCCCGGAGGGCGTCGCCGAGACGATCCGGCGCCGCATCGCGCCGCTGCGGCCGGAGACCACGCGGATCCTGACCGTCGGCGCCGTCATCGGCGGCGAGTTCCGGCTGGGCACGCTCGCGGCGGCGGCGAACGTGGAGCTGGGCGCGGCGCTCGCGGCGGTCGACGAGGCCACCCGCGCGGGGCTGCTCACCGGCGAGCCCGGATCGCGCCGGTTCCACTTCGCCCATGCCCTCGTGCGCGAGACGCTCCTCGCCGCCCTCCCGCCCGGCGAGCGCAGCGCGCTGCACGCCGACGTCGCCCGCGCGCTGCGCGAGCGCTACGGCGAGAGCGCCGACGAGCACCTCCCCGAGCTCGCGTTCCACGTGCTGGAGGCGGTGCCGCACATCCCCGCGCAGGAGGCCCTGCGCTACGCACTCGACGCCGGCCACCACGCCGTCGCCCGCTTCGACCACGCCGAGGGAGCGCGCCTCTTCGACCGCGCGGCCGACCTGCGCGACGTCCTCGGCCCCGACGACGCCCGCGACGCCGACGTCTTCCAGGCGCTGGGCGAGGCCCGCATGCGCGCGGGTGACATCCCGCGCGGCCGCGAGGCCCTCGCGCGCGCCGCCGCTGCCGCCCGCCGGCTCGGCGATCCGATGCGCGTGGCGCAGGCCGCGCTCGCCTACGCGCCGTGGGGCCTGTCGCCGGGCGTGGTCGAGGACGACGTCGTCGCGCTCCTGGGCGAGGCCGTCGACGTGCTCGACGACGCCGGTGGCAACGTCCGCGTCGACGCCCTGCGCGCGCGCCTCCGTGCGCGCCTGGCCAGCGCCCTGTACTGGTCGCCCGAGACCGACCGGCGCAACCGTCTCGTCGCCGACGCGACGGAGATCGTCCGCGATCTCCGCGCGCGGGTGGGGCCCGAGGACGAGCGGGCCGCCGACGAGACGCTCGCGTTCGTGCTCGGGCAGAGGTTCCTGGCGACCTGGGGCCCCGACACGACCGAGGCGGGCGTGGAGCTGGCCGAGGAGCTCCTGGAGATCTGCGCGCGCACCGGCGACCAGGAGCGCGAGCTCAACACGCGCTCGTGGCTCGTCAGCCTGCTCTGCGAGCTCGACGACCTGCCGGGCGCCCGCCGCCACTCCGACGCGTACGCGGAGCTCGCCGAGCGACTCCGGCAGCCGCGCATGCAGATGTACGTGCCGCTCCACGAGGGGATGACCGCGATCCTCGAGGGGCGCTGGGAGGACGCGGAGCGGTCCGCGATGCGCGCCGGCGAGCTCGGCGGGCGCACGTCCAACGCGATGGCGCCGCTGCTCACGACCGCCCAGCTCGGCGTCGCGCGCGTCGAGCAGGACCGCGGCGCGGAGATCGAGGAGGCCGTCCGCGCGTTCGCGACGCGACACGCGGCGATGCCCGCGTGGCGCGCTGCGCTCGTCCTCGTGCTCGCGCAGGCGGGCAGGGAGGCCGAGGCGAGCGACGAGCTCGAGCGGCTCGCGGCGCGCGACTTCACCGACCTCCCCCGCGACTCGCTGTGGCTGCCGGCCATGTGGCTGCTCGCGCGCGCGACCTCCGAGCTCGCCGACGCCCCGCGCGCCCGCCGCCTGTACGAGCTCCTGGAGCCCTACGCCGACCGCAACGCGGTGTCCCCCGAGGCCGCCGTGTTCGGGCCCATGAGCCTCGCGCTGGGCACGCTGGCCGCGACCGCGGGCGAGCGCGAGACCGCGCTGGCGCACCTCGGCACGGCACGCCGCACCGCCCTGCGCATCGGGGCTCGCCCGACGCTGGCGCGCGCCGCGCTGCTGGAGGCCGAGCTGCGCGCCGAGGACGAGCCGGGCCGCGCACGCCCGCTCGCCGCCGAGGCGCTCGCACGCGGCGAGGAGCTCGGGCTCGAGGCGCTCACCGAACGCGCAGCGGCCGTCCTCGACGGGTTCGACACACCCGTCGTCGCCGCGCCGCGGTTCGCGCGCCAGGGCCGCGAGGCGATCCTCCGCCGCGAGGGCGACGTCTGGGCGATGGGCACCGACGGCGAGCTGTTCCGCCTGCGCGACGCGAAGGGCCTCGTGCACCTCGCACAGCTGCTGTCGCGCCCCGGCGAGGAGCTGCACGCGCTCGACCTCGTCGCCCACGCCGAGGGCGGCATGGACCCGCGCGCGATCGCCGGGAGCGTCGCCGGGGAGCTGTCGATCCGCGCCGGCGGCCAGGCGGACGTCGGGCCCACGCTCGACGCCGAGGCGAAGCGGTCCTACCGCGACCGGGCGGTCGAGCTGCGCGACGAGCTCGAGGAGGCCGAGTCGTTCAACGACCCCGAGCGCGCGGCGCGGGCGCGCGAGGAGCTCGCGTGGATCGCCGAGCAGCTCACGGGCGCCGTCGGCCTCGGCGGGCGCGACCGGCGCACCGGATCGGACGCCGAGCGCGCGCGGGTGAACGTCACGCGCGCGATCCGCGCGGCGCTGCGGCGCGTCGGCGAGCGCGACGAGGAGCTGGGTCGCCACCTGCAGGGGACCGTGCGCACAGGCACGTTCTGCTCGTACGAGCCGGACCCGTCCGAGCCGCTCGCCTGGACGGTCGACCCATAGGGGAGCGCTTCGACGCGGTCGTCGTCGGCAGCGGGTTCGGTGGATCCGTCACTGCCGCGCGGCTCGCGGAGGCGGGGCGCAGCGTGCTCGTGCTCGAGCGGGGCAAGGCGTACCCGCCGGGCAGCTTCCCGCGGACGCCGTGGGAGATCGGGCGCGCGTTCTGGGATCCGAGCGAGAGCCTGCACGGCCTCTACGACGTGTGGTCGTTCCACCGGCTCGACTCGATCGTGAGCTCGGGCCTCGGCGGCGGCTCGCTCATCTACGCCAACGTGATCCTGCGGCGCCCGGAGTCGTGGTTCGCCGACCAGGGCGACGAGCGCTGGCCGATCGGCCCGGCGGACCTCGAGGAGCACTACGAGGCGGTCGAGCGCGAGCTCGGGGCGACGCCGTACCCGTGGGCCGACACCACGCCCAAGACCCGCCGCTTCCGCGAGGCGGCGGACGTCACCGGCCTCGGCTGGCGGGAGGTGAACCTCGCCGTCAGCTTCGCGGAGTCGCCGGGCGCCGAGCCCGAGGCCGGCGTCGCGCTCACCGGCCCGCGCACGCTGCACGGGATGCAGCGCAGCACGTGCCGGCGCTGCGGCGAGTGCGACGTGGGCTGCAACTTCGGCGCGAAGAACACGCTCGACCACACGTACCTCACGCGCGCGCATCGCGCGGGCGCCGACATCCGCACGCTCTGCGACGTCGTCGCGATCGAGCCGGTGGGTGAGCGGGGACGGCAGCAACGGCTGGACCGTGCGCTACCGCGTGCACGACGGCGGGCGCACCGGGCATCTCACCGAGCCCGACGAGGGCCCGTACCTGCGCGAGGTCGAGGCCGACCGCGTGATCCTCGCGGCCGGCACGTTCGGCACCCAGCTGCTGCTGCGCCGCAACGCGAACCGCCTGCCGCGCCTCAGCTCGCGCCTCGGCGAGGGCATCTCCGCGAACGGCGACCTCCTGACGTTCGCCGCGCGCTGCGACGACGACCGGCCGCTGCACCCGCACGACGGCCCCGTGATCACCACGGCGATCGAGAAGATCGACGGGCCAGGCGGCTTCTACCTGCAGGACGCCGGCTTCCCGGCGATCGGCGAGTGGCTCTTCCACGCCCTCGGCCTGGCCGAGGACATCTGGGAGGAGCGCCGCGAGCTGTTCCGGCTGCTGATGCGGGCGCTGCAGAAGAAGCGCGAGGCGAACATCTCCGGGGAGCTGGCCGCGCTCGGCGGGCGCGGCGCGACGTCGGCCTGCCTCCTGCCGCTGCTCGGCATGGGGCGCGACGTGCCGGACGGGCGCCTCGGGATCGACGAGCAGCAGCGCCTCACCTGCGACTGGGCGGTCGACCGGTCGCGCCCGTTCTTCGAGGCGGTCATGAACGCCGCCGGGATCATGACCCGCGAGCTCGGCGGCGAGCTGTGGGACACGGCGACGGGCGAGCTCGAGCGGGTCGTGACGGTGCACCCGCTCGGCGGCTGCCGGATGGGCGAGGACGCGTCGCTCGGGGTGGTCGACACGTGGGGCGCCGTCCACGGCTGCGAGGGCCTGTACATCTGCGACGGCTCGGTGATGCCGGGCGCCGTCGGCGCGAACCCGTCGCTCACGATCGCGGCGTTCGCCGAGCGGGTCGCGGCGGGGATCGTGGACGCGGGGTAGCGGCGCTCCGTTCGCGGCGCCGGTCAGGGTGCGGGGCGCGGTCGAACTGCTCACCGAGGGCGGCCGGAACGGGGAGGCGGCGCCGATCGCGGTGCCTCCCCAGCCGCGGTGGCGGTTCGGGCGTTCAACCGTCTGGTTGTGTGCAGAAAGCCGCGATATACGCGGGTTAGTGACCACGGATGCGAGGGACAGCGCCCGGACGCGCGGCGCCGCAACCACACCCCGTCCGCCCTCGATGAGCCGTCCGAGCGCGGCGACGCGCCCGCGCGAGCGGTCGCGCGGGGCTCCGCGCGGAGCGCTACGCCGCCACCCGCGGCGGGTGCGCCGCGACCGCCTCCTCGTTCACGTCGCAGCCCCAGCCCGGCCGGTCGGGGATCTCCGCGTAGCCGTCGCGCACGACCGGCGCGTGGTCGACGAGGTCGTCGTGCCACGGCACGTCGTCGACCTCCATCTCCAGGATCCGGACGTTGGGCGCCGCGGCGGCGAAGTGCATGCTCGTGTGCGTCGCGAGGTGGCCGTAGAAGTTGTGGGGCGCGACGTTCACCTCGAACGCGTCCGCGAGCGCCGCGATCCGCAGCGACTCCCAGAGCCCGTTCCACGGCACGTCGACGATCACGACGTCGGCGGCGCGCGCCTGCAGGTAGGGCCGGTAGCCCAGCAGGCCGTAGAGGGCCTCGCACGACGCGATCGGCGTCGCGATGCGCGAGCGCGCGTCGGCGAGCGCGGCCGGCTCCTGGAGGTCGACCTCCAGCCACGCCAGCTCGAGGTCGTCGAGCGCGCGGCCGAACCGCACGAGGCCCTCGCCGCGCACGGAGAAGTTCAGGTCGAGCATGAGGTCCACGCCGGGACCCGCGCCCTCGCGCAGCGCCTCGAGCTGCGCGCGCGACGCGGCGATGACGTCGTCCCCCGGCCGCCGCGCGTGCTCGAGGCCGGGCGCGAAGCCGGGGTTGGCCAGCTCGGGCCCGTCCGGCCCGTAGAGCACCGGGTTCGTCTTCGCCGCCGTGTAGCCCCGTTCGCGCACCTCGCGGCCGAGCGCCACCCAGCTCTCGATGCCGTCGAGGGGCGGGGTGCCGAACAGGTCGCCCCGCGTCGCGCGGAACGATCCGCAGTGCGACCAGTACGTCCGGATCCGGTCGCGGACCGGACCGCCGAACAGCGCGTAGGCCGGGAGGCCCGCCGCCTTGCCCGCGAGGTCGATGCACGCGTTCTCGACCGCCGCGATCGCCTGCGACACCAGGCCGCCGGCGCTGATCCGCGTCATCGCGCGCAGGTCACCGGACAGCCGCGCGAAGGCCTGGGGATCGCGGCCGAGGACGAACGGCGCCAGCGACTCGACGACGCCGGTGAGCCCGGGGCTCCACGCCGACTCGAAGTACTCCGACCAGCCGACGAGGCCGGTGTCGGTCTCCAGCCGGAGGTAGGAGATCGTCCGCCAGCCCCCGTCGGCGTGCATGGTCCGGAGACCGGTGATTCGCATCGGACCAGACTAGATGGGTGATCGGGCCGTCATGCGTCGCCGGGCGCGACGATCCCGCTCTCGTACGCGAGCACGACCGCCTGCACCCGGTCGCGGATCCCGAGCTTCATCAGGATCCGGGTCACGTGGGTCTTCACGGTGGTCTCCCCCACGAACAGCTCGCCGGCGATCTCGGCGTTCGAGCGCCCGCGCGCGATGAGCCGGAACACCTCGAGCTCGCGCGGCGTGAGCTCGGCCATCGCCGGCGGCGGCTCGCGACGCGCCGGTGAGGTCCGCGCGAACTCGACGATGAGCCGCCGGGTCGCCGAGGGGGCCAGGAGCGCCTCGCCCTGGGCGACGAGCCGGATGCCGTCGGCGAGCTGGTCGGCGGGCACGTCCTTGAGCAGGAAGCCGCTCGCGCCCGCGCGCAGTGCGTCGTAGACGTACTCGTCGAGGTCGAACGTCGTGAGCATGAGCACCCGCACCGGCCGGCCGTCGCCTTCGCGGACGATCCGGCGGGTCGCCTCGATGCCGTCCATCTCGGGCATGCGGATGTCCATGAGCACGACGTCGGGCTCCAGGCGGGCGGCGCTGTCGACGGCCTGCACGCCGTTCGCGCACTCGCCGACGACCTCGATGTCGGGCTCGGCGCCGAGGATCATCCGGAAGCCCGCGCGGATGAGCTGCTGGTCGTCGACCAGGAGGACCTTGATCGGCATCAGGCCACCGCTGCTTCCATGACGGGGAGCCGGGCGCGCACGGCGAACCCGCCGCCGGGCGCGGGGCCCGCCTCGACGCTGCCGCCGTAGAGGCCGACGCGCTCGCGCATGCCCACGATGCCGTGGCCGCCGCCGACGGCGCCGAGCTCGTGCTCGGTGGCCCCCGCACCGTCGTCGATGATCTCCAGGACGACCTCCCAAGGCTCGTAGCGGACGGTCACCGCGGCGCGGGCCGGCCCGGCGTGCTTCAACGCGTTCGTGAGCGCCTCCTGCACGACGCGGTACCCCGCGAGCTCCAGCCCGGCCGCCATGTCGACCGGCTCGCCCTCGACGGTCAGCGTCGCGTCGAGCCCGGCCTCGCGGGCGCTGCGCACGAGATCGCCGATGCGGCGAAGCGTCGGCGGGCCGTCGAGCGGGTCGGAGTCGTCGCGGTGCACGGCCCCGGAGAGATAGCGGAGCTCGGCGAGCGCCTCGCGGCCGGTGTCCGCGATGAGGCGCGCCGCCTGGCCGGCGGCGTCCGGGTCGCGCTCCAGGACGCGCCGGGCGGCGCCCGCCTGCACGACGATCGCGGAGAGGTTGTGCGCCAGCACGTCGTGCAGCTCGCGTGCGATGCGCGCCCGCTCGCGTGCGATCGCGCGGTCGCGGTCGTCGGCCCGCGCCTCCTCGGCACGGACCGTCTCCCGCGCCAGCTCGCGGGTGAGCGCGCGGTGCGAGCGCAGCAGCCGCCCGCCGAGCCAGGGCAGGAACGCGAAGAACAGCGCAGGGAAGATGAGGTCGCTCGGCTCCGCGATCGCCATGCCGACGAGCATCGTGAACACGGCCGCGGCGACCCACGCGACGGAGCCGCGCTCGGCGTGCGCGCCGACGGAGTAGCTCGCGGCGAGCACCGTCAGCACCATGCTGAGCTGGCCGCCGTCCTCGTCGATCACGAGCGCGACGGTCGCCAGTGCGATGCCGAGCGAGAGCGTGCCGGCGACGATCGGCGCGCGCCGGCGCGCAAGCAGCGGCAGCACCGCGAGCCCGGAGCCCAGCATCACGAGGGCGCGCGGGACGTCGTAGGCGTTCGAGACCGACTCCGCCTCGGCGATCGCGAGCAGGAGGGCGACGAGCAGCACGTCGCTCGCGGTGCCGCCGAGCCTGAAGCGGCGCAGCTCCGCGATCACGCCGCCACCTCGGCGCCGCGGAGGGGCAGCGAGACGTCGAGCACGCGCCGGTCGTCGGCGCGACCGGCGTGGACGTGGCCGCCGTAGAGATCCGCACGGGCACGCATCGCCGCGACGAGCGCGGCGTCGACGTCGCTGGCGTGCGTCGGCGGCCGGTCGTCGGTCACCCGCAGCACGATCCGCGTGCGCTCGTAGCGCGCCGTCACGTGGACGTCCTGCGCCCCGGCCTCCGCCGCGGACTCCACCGCGCGCTCGGCGATCCAGAACGCCGCGAGGTCGATCCCCGGGCTGACCCAGACGGGCTCGCCGGCCATCTCGACGGTGACCGCGGGGGCGTCGCCCGCGCCGCGGCGGGCCAGGCCCGCGATCTCGGACACGCCCGGCTGCGGCGCGAGCGACGGGCCGTCGACGTCGTGGCGCAGCACGCCGAGCAGCCGGCGCATCTCGCCGAGCGCCTCGCGGCCGGTGTCCTCGATCACGCGCAGCGAGTCGGCGGCGTAGTCGCGCTCGCCGACGGCCAGCACGCGGTGCACGGCCTCGGCCTGCACGACGATCGCGCTGACGTCGTTGGCGAGCACCGTCTGCAGCTCGCCGGCGATGCGCGTGCGCTCGTCCTCGACCGCGCGGGCGGCGCGCGTCTCCTGCACCTCGGCGAGGCTGCGCTGCGCCGCCTCGAGCTCGTCGCGCACCCGGCGGTGGCTGCGCAGCGCCCGCCCGGCGAGCACCGGCGGCGCGCAGAGGCCCAGCCCCCACAGGAGCTCGGCCGGCAGCCCCTCGTCCTCCGACATGCTCAGCGCGAGCGACGTCGCGCCGTACAGGACGACGCACAGGAGCGCGGTCGTCCCGCCGTCCGTCCGGCGGCCGACGGTGTAGAGCAGCGCGAACAGCGCGGCGAACGACGAGTCCATGTAGACCATCAGCCCGCCGTCGAGCGGCTCCTGGACGAGCACGGCGGCGGCGAACGCGCAGCACGCGACCGCGAGGTGCGGCGTGCGGACGACGAGCGCGGCGATGACGAGCAGGCCGGTCGCGGCGGTCGCGACGCGGTCGGTCCCCTGCGGGTCGCGGGTCAGCAGCTCGATCGTGAACCACAGGGCGACGGTCCCCGCGAGCGCGAGGTCGATCCACCGCTGGTCCAGGCCGAGGACGCGCGACCGCAGCCGTTCGCCGATCGTCATGCGCGCACCGTAGACGCGCGCGAGGCCGGCGTCGTCCTACCAGAGGACGACGACCAGCGGAGGACCCGCGTCGCACCACCGGGGGAGCCGGGCCCCTCGCGGTTCGCCCGCAGGGCCACCCGAAGATCACCAGCGCGGGCGACGACGCGAGACCGCCGCGGATCGAGGCTTCCACCAGCACATCGGCGGGCCGCACGGAGGCCCAGCCCCAGACCGCAAGGAGCCTCTCATGGCATACGCCGGCCTCATCCTGGACAACCCCGTCAGCGGCGAGCGCTTCGAGTTCCGCCGCACCGCCGCCGACACGAACGGCGAGCTGCTCGAGTTCGACCTCACGCTCGCCGCCGACGGCCACGTCCCGGGTGCTCACGTGCACCCCGAGCAGGAGGAGCGCTTCGTCGTGCACAGCGGCACGGTCAAGTTCCGCCTCGGGGCGAAGAAGATCGTCGCGGGCCCCGGCGACGTCGTCGTCGTGCCGGCCGGCAAGGTCCACGCGTTCAAGAACGTGGGCGGCGAGGAGGCCAAGGTCCGCGTGCAGGTCACGCCCGCGCTCGACATGGAGCGCCTCTTCGAGGCGACCGTCGCGCTCGCCGAGGAGGGCGCCACGAACCGCAAGGGCATGCCCAAGCCGCTGCACCTGGCGCTGTTCGTCCGCCGGTTCCGCCGCGAGGTCCGCGCGCCGTTCCCGCCCGCGCCGATCGTCGCCGCGATGCTCGCCCCGCTCGCCTGGATCGGGACGAAGCGCGGTCACGCCGCGCGCTACGGCGAGACGGTCGCCGCCGACACGCCCGTCGTCGCGGTCACGGCCTGACCGCCTCGAACGCCGACCCTGGGACGCGCTTGATCTGCTCGAGATCGGTGTCGTCCCAGCGGTCGTCCGCCGTGCCGCTGATGAACCACGGCGAGCCGTTGTCGGCCACGATCAGGCCGTAGCGCCGCAGCGCGGTGAGGATCGCCCGCGACTGGCCGTGGAACCCGCGCAGCGAGTAGGACCTCTTGAGCCGCAGCCGCAGCCCCATGGGCGGCAGGTTCGGGTCGCTCGAGCTCGACGCGAAGTGCCGCGCCGGCGCGCGGAACGCCCGGCCCGAGCGGGGCACGGTGACCCGCAGCGCGTGATCGATGACGCCGGCGCTCGCCTCGTCGGGTCGCGCGAGGCCCGGCGCGATCGGCAGGCCGGCGGCGTCGGCCGAGGTCCAGCCCTTCGGCCGCAGCGCGCCCGTGCGCAGATCGAAGACCGCGCCCGAGCCGGCCTCCCAGCCGTCGCCGGAGCGCTGGGCGCCGAACAGCTCGTACAGCTTGCAGGTCTCCTGCTGCACGACGAGCACGTGGCGGTCCGACCCGCCCTCGACGCGAGCGTCGAGCGGCACCGGGTACGGGCCGGGATCGGACTCGTCGGGCGCCTCCGTGAACGTGATCGGCGCCAGCGGCTGGGACGGCGGGACGATCGTGAGCGGGATCCCGTACGCGCCGCCGCCGCCGAAGTCCGGGTGCAGCTTCAGCCGGCGGCCGATCGCCGCGACGTAGCGGCTGCTGCGCGGGTCCACCGGCGCGCGCGAGATGTCGCGGTTCCAGGCGTTCGACGCCGGGAACACCGGGCACCCGCCGATCGTGGGCGGCGCCGCGGACGCGACCGACGCCGGGAACGGCGGCGAGGACGGCCGCGAGCGTGGTGGCGACGAGGAGGCGACGCATGGCCGCGGGGACTATCCCAGGTGGTGGTCCTGCTTTCGCCGCCCGGGACGGCGTGGGATGCTGGGACCCATGGGCGGCGTCACCTTCTCCGAGAAGCTCGAGGGCTGGATCGGCGCCCGTGAGCTCGACGTCAACCAGGGCGTCATCACCGGCCGGCGCGACGACACGCGGCTGCTGCTGGAGCTCGAGATGGACGTGCCGGACGTCGACGCGGTCGTGCGCGACACCGGCTCGCCCGCGCAGGCGCGCGGGTTCGTCTCGAGCCCCCTCCTCGGCGGACGCTGCGAGGTCCTCGAGGGCAGCACGTTCCACCTCCTCCAGGCGCGGCCCGAGCAGCGCAGCTTCCGGATGCTCTACCGCCTGTTCACCCGCGACGCCGGCGGGGCGCCCGTCACCGTGAGCGGCTTCAAGGTCGTCTTCGACGACCGCGGCTGGGACGTCTGGACCGACACGACCTCGCTGCACACCCGCCTCCTGCGCGGGCACCTCGACAAGGACGCCGAGGACCGCGCGGGAGCGGACGAGGTGCTCGGCGCGGGCATCGTCGAGATCACCCTCCCGGTCTTCCTGCGGCTCATGGTCGGCATGAAGGGCGACGTGGGCGACCGGCTGCGCTTCGGCCGGGCCTTCTTCGGGACGCTGTGGGACGTCTACAGCGGGCGCGCAGGGAGCATCCAGGACGCCTTCGCCGACCCCACGCCCGACGTCGAGCAGGAGCCGGCGTGGTTCGCGCGCCTGCGCGAGCGCGGCGTGTACGGCGAGATCGTGCCCTTCCGGGCCGGCGACGGCCTGCCGCTCAAGCTCGGCCACTTCCGCGGCGACGCCGAGCCGACCCGCGGCCCGGTCCTCGTCGTCGCGGGCACCGGGGTGCGCGGCGCGATCTTCTCCAGCGCACCGCAGCCGGTCACGATGGTCGACGCGCTCGTGCGCGAGGGCTACGACGTGTGGGTGGAGGACTGGCGCGCCTCGATCGACTTCCCGCCGCTGCGCTACACGCTGGACCAGGCGGCGGTGTTCGACCACCCCGCGGCCGTGCGCGAGATCCGCGAGCGGACCGGGGCCGAGAGCATCAAGGCGCTCGTGCACTGCCAGGGATCGACGAGCTTCACGATGTCCTCGCTGGCCGGGCTCGTCGACGACGTGCGGACCGTCGTCTCCAACGCCGTCTCGCTGCACCCGGTCGTCACGAAGCGCTCGCGGGCGAAGCTCTCGCTCCTCACGCCGGTCGCGTCGCGCATCTACGACGGCACCGACCCGCAGTGGGCGGTGCGACCCCCGACGCCGACGCGCAAGGCGCTCGCGAGGTGGGTCCGCCTCACGCGCCACGACTGCGACGAGCCGGCGTGCGTCATGTCGCAGTACATCTACGGCGCCGGCTCGGACGTCCTGTGGCGCCACGCGAACCTCGACTCCGCGACGCACCACTGGGTCGCGCGTGAGTTCGGCTACGTCCCGTTCAGCTTCTTCCGCCAGATCCTCGCCTCGGTGAAGGCCGGCCATCTCGTCCCCGCCGACGACCTGCCGGCGCTGCCGCGTTCGTTCGTCGACGCCACGCCGCCGCAGGAGCAGCTGTGGACGTTCGTCGGCGGTGAACGGAACGTGTGCTTCATGCCGGAGGGCCAGGAGCGCAGCCAGGCGTGGTTCCGCGAGCGCAGCCCGCAGGACCACGGTTTCGTGGAGTTCCCGGGCTACAGCCACCTCGACGTGTTCTTCGGGCGCGACGCCTCGAAGGACACGTTCCCGCACATCCTCGCCGGGCTGGAGCGCGAGCCCGTTCCGTCCGGCTGAACACGCGTTCGCGCCGAGGTCACGCCCAAGGGGGCGATGACCCACCCCTCGAACCAGCACGCCGGCACGTTCGTCTTCGCTGACCTGGCCGGCTACACCGCCCTCACCGCACGGTGGGGCGACGAACTCGCGGCCCAGGTCGCGATCGCGCTGCGGGACGCCGCCGGCCGCCTGGCCGGCGAGCACCGCGGACAGCTCGTGAAGGCGATGGGCGACAGCGTGCTGCTGCGCACGGCGGTCCCCGCCGACGGCGTCCGCCTCGGCATCGCCATCGCGCAGGCCGCTCCGGCGCTCCGGGCCCGGGTCGGCATCCACGCCGGCCCCGCCGTCGGGTACGAGGGCGACTGGTTCGGCCTCGCCGTCAACCTCGCGTCGCGGCTCTCCGCCCAGGCCGCGCCCGGCGAGGTCCTCGTGAGCGAGCCGACGTGGGCCGCCGCCGGCATGACCGGCTGCGGCGCGCCGGCCCACGCCGTCGCGCTCGGCCCCTGGGTCCTCGGCGACGCGCCGGATCCGGTCGAGGTCCTGGCCCTCGCGACGCAGTGCGGGATGGGGTCATGAGCACGCCCATGGCACAGCACGCGCCGATGGCCCGCGCGGGCCTGACGGGCGTCGTCGTCTTCAGCGAGCAGCGCCTCGTCGCGGAGGGCCTCCAGGCCCTGCTGCGCACGGCGGGCGGCTTCACGGTCCCGGCCGTCACCGGCTCCCTCGGCGACCTGCTCGTCGCCGTCGAGCGGCTGCGGCCCGCGGCCGTGCTGCTCGACGCGGGTGCCGGCGGCCCACAGGGAGCGCGCGTGGTCCTCGCGCTGCGTCCCGTGCGCCCCGAGGTCCGCATCGTCGTGCTCGCCGACTCGCTCGAGCCGCGCCTCGCGGGGCTCGTCGGAGCCGGCCACGCCGACGCACTGCTGCCGAAGGTCGAGGCGAGCGGGAGGGCCACGGTCCAGGCCATCCGCGACGTCCTCTCCGGCCGCCAGGTGCTGTCGGGCTGGAGCTCCCGCACGACTCCCGGCACGGATGCCGGGACGGGGAGGCTCTCGGCCCGGCAGCGCGAGGTCCTGCGGCTCGTCGTCGCGGGCTACTCGAACGCCCAGATCGCCGCGGAGCTGGTGATCAGCGTCAACACCGTGAAGTTCCACGTCCGATCCATCTTCCGCGAGCTCGGCATCCGCTCGCGGGTGGACGCCGCTCGCCGCCACGGAGGGCTGGCGGTCGGCGTCAGCGCGCCGTGACGAGCACGACGCCGGCGACCAGCAGCAGGAAGCCGAGCACGGTCGCCGGCGTCAGCTCGGTCTGCTTGAGGCCGAGCAGCCCGAAGTGGTCCAGCGTCGCGGCGACGATGAGCTGGGACGTGATCGCGACCGCGACGACGCCGCCGGCGCCGATCCGCGAGATCGCGAACAGCGCGATCGTCACGTTGCACGCGCCCATGAGCCCGCCCGTGAGGTAGACCGGCGAGACGCTGCCGATCCCCGAGAGCCGGGGCGCGTTGCCGGAGGCGAGGAGCACGAGGCCGACCGCCAGCGCCGAGCCGGTGAGGCTCACGAAGGCGGCGCCGAGCGCGCCCGTGTGCTTCGAGAGCTGCGAGTTGACGGCCGGCTGCACGGCGAGCGACACGCCGAGGCCGAGCACGAGGAGCAGGACGAGGCCGCGCGGCATCCGCGGGAAGCTAGTAGGCGTACTACCCGGAGCGCTGCACGCCGTTGAGCGTGTCGACGACCCGGAAGAGATCGCCGCTGCGGTAGAAGTTCACCGCGACGAGGTTCGGGACGTGGCCGCGGATGCGCGCGCACTCCTGCGCCCGGCGCAGCAGCGGGTCGTACGCGTTGACCTGCGCGGCGTCCCCCGGGCGCGGCAGCGGGTCGGTGCTGACCCAGTGGTTCAGGAGGAAGATCGGCGCGCGCTCCGGCCCGCGGTTGGGGACGCACGTCGCGGCCAGCCCCGCCGGGTCGACGAGCTGCGCCACCTTCGGGAACGTGTACGGCGTCTCCTCGACGTCGCGGTCGTACGCGAGCTGGTACCACGGCGCCGCGCCCGCCTCGTTCTCCGCCAGCATGACGAGCCGCGTGTCGGCGTCGATCAGCTCGCGCAGCGTCGGCCACGGACCGCTCGCCGGGGGCGCGAACGCCATGCGCTCCAGGCCCGCGTCGCGCACGGCCTTCACGAAGTCGGGCGGCGTGACGTAGTCCTGGTTGACCATCACGACGATCTCGGTGGGGTGGGTGACGAGGAACTCGTGGATGTCGTCGAGCACCGGCTCCAGCCGCGTGGCGCCGAGCTCGCAGAACGTGTGGCACAGGTACATGCCGCGCTCGCCCGACCCGCGGAACCCGAGGCGGTCGCGCAGCCGCAGGGCCGCCTGGACGCTCGCGTCGCTGGCGCCGTCCTGCCTGATCGACTGGCGCAGCTCCGCCTGGCTGCCGAACTCCGTGCGGAAGCGCCCGTTGGACAGCTTCGTCGCGTAGTGCGTGTCGAGCAGCAGGCCGCGGATCCCGTCGTCCAGCTGACCGGAGATCGGCCGCTCCTGCTCGGCCGAGAACCAGCCCTTCAGCGGCACGGACATCGAGTTGTGCGTCGCCGGGAGCACGACCTCGTCGAGCGGCTTGTCGCAGAGCGACTCGCTGCCGTTGCAGCCGCGGATCGACGCGCGCGGCTGCTCCACGCCGCCCGCGGCGATGAAGACCGTCACCGCGCCCGCGATCACCACGACCGCCGCCGCGCCCAGCGCGACCGTCCGCAGGCGGTGCGCCCGCTCGGGCTCCGGGTCCTCGCGCTCCGGATCGGGGACGGGCGGCCGGTAGATGAGGCGCAGCAGGGTCTCGGCGCCCTGCTGGATGAGCACGACCCCCGCCAGCATCGCGGCGACGGTCAGCGCCGTGCTCGGCTCGGCGACGACGAGGACGCCGGCCGCGATGAGCGCGACGGCCCGCAGCGCGCGCAGCCAGGGCCGCTGCGGCTCGGTCGTGGCGATGCGCCACGCCCGGGCCACGGGCGCCTCGAACGTGTCCGGGTCGATGAGCGACGCCGCGGCCGCCGCGATGATCGCCCCGGCCCCGGCGACGACGAAGCCGAGGTTGCGCAGGTCGCCCAGGAACCCGGCGTACACGGCGGCCGCGGCCGCGTGCTCCTCGGGGTCGTCGAACCGCGCGAGCACGAGGACTCTCCCGAGGAAGTACGCCAGGACGACCACGACACCGGCGGCGATCGCCGCCACCCCGAGCTGGGACGCGGTGCGGCGCCGGTCGTGCGACAGCGCCAGCGCGCCCACCGCCACGGCGAGCGTCAGCCCGCCCAGCAGGAGCGCCAGGAACCGGATCCTGTCCCCGATGCGGGCGATGTCCGTCGCGGTGCCGCCGACGCGCTCGCGCAGCAGGGAGATGCGACTGGCCCCCTCGACCTGGGCGGCCAGCTTCGGCCGGAACGACTGCAGCGCCTCGCCCGCGACGGTCCCGACGTCCACGAGGGTGAGGCTGATCGTGTTCTGGTCGCGGTCGAACACCGCCCGGTGCACGTCGAGCGCGGCGCGGTGGAACAGCGTCGCGAACGCGCCGCCGCCGACGATCCCCGACGTCGCGCCGATGATGAGCGGCCGCGCCGCGAGCAGCTCGGAGCGACTGCGCAGCACGACCTGGTCCGTCACCCGCTCGGCGACGAGGTTGCGGACGCTCGGGTCCTTCAGCGTGGCGGTCGCGCGGTTCGCGAACTGCTCGGAGTCGACGATCGCCAGCCGCAGGTAGCCGGCGATCGTCGCGAGGACGAGCAGCACCCCGGCGAGCACGACGAGGGCGCTCGTGACCCCGCGGCGCGCGCCGGCCGACACCGCGTGAGTCCTAGCCCGCGTTCGGCGGCGCGAGCAGCCGGGGCTCCGTGTCGCCGTCCACGATCTCCGCCGTGTCGTCCGGCGTGCCGATGACGTGCCAGTGGTCCACGGCACCGTCGGGCGCGCCGGTGATCGGCGTCTGCGCGCGGCCGTCGATGCCGAAGGAGAAGACGTCGGGCCGCGCGTAGTGGCCGGCCGAGTCCGCGAAGAACTTCGCGAACGGGATGATCCCGAGGTCGATCTCGCCGTACAGGATCGCCTCGTCGTCGCGGTGCGGCCCGGAGACGTAGGTCGCGTCGGGCGCCACGATCGCCGACAGGCCGCCACCCACCCGGATCTTGTCCGGCTGGCCCGAGAGGCCGATCGCGTCGATCGCGCCCTCGTCGATGCGGCTCTGCGCGCAGATCACGTAGGCCTGCGCCGCCAGCGCGTGGTACTTGATCGCCGTCTCGGTGAGGTTGTCGAAGTTGCCCGAGTTCGGATCCGCCGTCATCGCCGAGATCGCGGGCCAGGCCGCGACGTGGACCTGCTGGCCGAGCGCGATGAGCGCGTAGCGGTTGAGGTCCATCGAGTGCTCGAAGCAGATGAGCCCGCCGAGGCGGCCCAGCGGCGTGTCGAGCACGAAGACGTCGCGCCCGTCGCCGCGGCCCCAGATCGTGCGCTCCACGTTCGTCGGCTGCAGCTTGCGGTGGCGGGCGACGAGACGGCCGTCGTCGTCGAACCAGGCGAGCGTGTTGTAGAGCGTGCCGCCGTCGCGCTCGTTGATCCCGATGCACACCCAGGTCCGCGCGCGGCGCGCCGCCTGGCCGATGCGGCGGGTCGCGTCGCTCGGGAGCTCGACGGACTCGCCGAACAGCTTCGCGAAGAGCGGCGCGCTCTGGGCCGGCGTGTGCGACCAGATCCAGAACGGATAGCCGGGCAGGAACGATTCGGGGAAGACGACGAGGCGTGCGCCCGCGGCGCCGGCCTCCTCGATGAGCCGGCACGCCTTCTCGACGCTGGCGTCGAGGTCGAGGAACTCGGAGGCGGCGTGGACGGCGGCGACGGTGAAGGGGGTCTGAGGCGCCATCGGCGCAGCCTACGTCTCCAGCAGCCGCCTGACCTCCTCGTCGGTGCACTGGTCGAAGCGCTCGTACCAGACGCCGACCGCGCGGAACGGGTCCGGCGTGAGCACGCACACCACGCGACCGACCTCCTGCGCGATCGCCGCGCACGTCTCGCTCGGCGCCGACGGGCACCGCGACGAGCACCGCCGCGGGCGCGCTCGAGCGCACGGCCCGCACCGCCGCGCGCATGGAGGAGCCCGTCGCGATCCCGTCGTCGACGAGGATCACGGTCCGGTCCTCGATGGCGACCGGCGGGCGGTCGCCGCGGTAGGCGCGCTCGCGCAGCACGAGCTCGCGCGCCTCGCGCGCCGCGATCTCCTCGATCGCCCCCTGCGGCAGCGGCATCTCCCGCACCACGTCGGCGTTCAGCACGCGCACGCCGCCCGATGCGACCGCGCCGAAGGCCAGCTCCTCCTGCCACGGGACGCCGAGCTTGCGCACCGCGAACGCGTCGAACGGCACGCGCAGCTCCTTGCCGATCGCCGCCGCGACCGGCACGCCGCCGCGGGCGAGGCCGAGCACGACGACGTCCTCGCGGCCCTCGAACGCGCCGAGTCTCGCCGCCAGCTCGCGGCCCGCGTGCGCGCGGTCCTCGAACGCCCTCATGCCAGGACTCTTCCCGGCGGCGTCGGAAGTAGTCTCCAGCGCGCATGCGGGTGCTGGTCGCGGGAGGAGGCATCGGCGGCATGGCCGCCGCCATCGCGCTGGAGCGCGCGGGATTCGATCCGCGCGTGTTCGAGCGCGCGCCCGAGCTGAGCGAGATCGGCGCGGGCCTCGGCCTCACCGCCAACGCCATGAAGGCGATGGGCTATCTCGGTGCCGCGGACTTCGTGCGCACCACCGGCGTCCCGGTCGACGCGACCGAGTGGCGCAGCATGGACGACGGCAGCCGGCTGTTCATCAACAACCACGGCGCGCAGGAGGAGCACTACGGCGAGCAGTACGTCTGCCTGCACCGTGCCGACCTCCTGGAATCGCTCGTGCGCGAGGTCCCCGAGGAGCGCATCCGCCTGAGCTCCAGGCTCGTCGGGTTCGACGAGACGCCCGACGGCGTGACCGCGCACTTCGAGGACGGGCACTCCGAGGAGGGCGACCTGCTCGTCGGCGCCGACGGGCTGCGCTCGACCGTCCGATCGCTGCTCTTCGGCGAGCAGGAGGCCCGCTTCACGGGCGTGGCCGCATGGCGCGCGCTCATCCCCGTCGAGAACATGCCGCCGGGCTTCGGCGCCCAGATCGTCGTGTGGTTCGGTCGCGGCCGCCATTGCATGACCTATCCGGTGCGCGACGACCTCTGCGCCCTCAACGCCTTCGTGCCCGCCGACGAGATCCACCAGGAGGCGTGGGGACCATCCGGCGACCTCGCGCACCTGCGGCGGTCCTTCGCCGACGCCGAGCCCGCCGTGCTCGGCCTCATCGACGGCGTCTCCGAGGTCCTCATCACCCCGATCTACTTCCGCGACCCGCTGCCCGTGTGGGGCACGGACCGCGTCGTGCTGCTCGGGGACGCCGCGCATCCGGCACCGTCCAGCGCGGGCCAGGGAGCGGCCATGGCCCTCGAGGACGCGCTCATGCTCGCCGGGTGCCTCGGGCGCGACGACCTCCCGACCGCGCTCGCCGACTACGCGTCGCGGCGCCGGCCGCGGACGTCGCCGATGCTCGTGACCGCGCGGTCGAACCTCAAGATGTACAACGAGCCGGATCCCGAGCAGATCCGCGCGCGGAACGGGCGCCTGCAGGGGATGCTGCGGCTCGATCCGCTGGGCGAGAGCTCGATCGGCTGGCTCTACGCGCACGACCCCGTGGCCGCGGCCGCCGAGCCGGTGGCTCCGACGCCGCCCGAGGAGGGGCGGCTGCGCCGCCCCGAGGCACAGCGGGCCGCCGACCTGTGGCGCGGCGCGATCACGCTCGAGGACCGCGCCGGCCTCTGGCGCGGCGAGCGCGCGGGCTACGAGCGCTTCATCGCCGAGGTCGACCCGCCCGACCTCGCGTTCGAGGACCTCGGCCACGCCGTGCGCGTGGTGCCGCCGGGCGCGGACGAGGACGTCGTCGTCCTGCACCTCCACGGCGGCGGCTACACGATGGGGTCCGCGCGCGGCGCCGCGCCGCTGGCCGCGCGTCTCGCGCAGGCCGCCGGCGGCTGGGCGCTCGTGCCCGAGTACCGGCTCGCGCCCGAGCACCCGTTCCCGGCGGCGCTCGAGGACGTCCTCGCCGCGTACCGCTCGGTCGTCGGCGCGCGCGTCATCGTCACCGGCGAGTGCGCCGGTGGCGGCCTCGCGATCGCGCTCGCCGTCGCCGCGCGCGACGAGGGGCTCGCGCTGCCGGAGGCGATCGACGTCGTCTCCCCGTTCTGCGACCTCACGCTGTCCGGGGCGAGCATCGACGCACCCGCCGGGCCCGACCCGTGGATGAACCGCCACCGGCTGCGCACCATGGCCGCGTCCTACATCCACGGGGCCGATCCGGCCGACCCGCGCATCTCGCCGCTCTACGCGGACCTGCGCGAGCTCCCGCCGCTGACGATCAGGGCGGCAGCGGGCGAGGCGCTCGCCGACGACGCGCGCCGCCTCGCCGAGGTCGCCCGTGCCGCGGACGTGGACGTCTCCCTCGAGCTCGTCGAGGACTCCGTGCACTCGTTCGTGCTGTTCGGGTTCCTGCCCGAGGCGCAGGCGGCGTTGAGTCCCAGGTGAGCGATCCGGGCCCGGAGGTGCTGGTGGTCGGCGCCGGGCCCACCGGTCTGCTGCTGGCAGCGGAGCTCGAGCGGCGCGACGTCGGGTGCATGCTGATCGACGCGCTCGACGCTCCCCGCGGCTGGGACCGCGCGACCGTCGTCCACGCGCGGTCGCTGCAGATCCTCGAGGCGCTGGGCATCGTCGACGGCGTCCTCGACGCGGGCGTCAGGACCCGGGCATCGCGGATCTACTCGGACGGCGCGCTCCTCGGTGAGGTGGACCTCGGTCTCACGGGCAGCCGGTACGGCTTCCAGATCGGGCTCTCCGAGGAGGTCACCGAGTCGGTGCTGACCGCCCATCTCGAGGCGCACGGAGGTGCCGTCACCCGCTCCACCGCCCTCGTCGGCCTCCAGCCGGGCGAGGACGCCGTGACCGCGACGCTCGAGCGCGACGGCGAACGCCGAGAGGTCGTCGTGCGGTGGGTCGTCGGATGCGACGGGATGCACAGCGCCGTTCGCGAGGCGGTCGGGATCGACTTCCCCGGCACCGACATCGACGCGCGGTGGGGCGTGTTCGACGCGACGCTCGACGGATGGAGCGACGACCCCGACGTCGTGTTCGCCCATCTCGACCGGCCGCCGGTGATCCTCACCCCGTTGCCCGGGCGACGGTGGCGGGTCTACCTCCGGCCGAGATCGGAGACGAGCGACCTCGTCACCGAGGCGGAGGAGGTGCTCCTGCGCCACGTGCCGGGGGTCGCCTTCACCGGGATCGAGAACCCCACCCGGTTCCGCTGCCACTCCCGGGTCGCCGCCCGCTATCGATCCGGGCGGGTGCTGCTCGCGGGCGACGCCGCCCATGCCTGCACGCCCGCGGAGGGCCACGGGATGAACACGGGTCTCCAGGACGCCTTCAACCTCGGCTGGAAGCTCGCCCTGGTCTGCCGTGGCGAGGCGGGCGCGGGCCTGCTCGACACGTACGAGGCCGAGCGCAGGCCGGTCGCCGAGCTGGTCGTGTCGTCGGGCGCCGACGCCGAGATCGCGCACGCGATGACCGACCCGGGCGAGCGGGCCGCACGCGATGCCGAGCTGCGCCGGATGCTCGCCGACCCGGATCTGGTCCACCACGAGGCGGCGGCCGCCTCGGAGCTCGACCGGTCCTACCCGCGATCACGCGCGGTCGCGGGCGACGACAACGCGGCCCTGGCGCCGGGCGTGCTGCTCCCGGACACGCCGCAGCGGCTCCACGAGCTCACCCACCGCCCGGGCCACACGCTGCTCGTCCTCGGCGGTCCGCAGGCCGATCCGGCCCGGGTGAACGCGCTCGTCACCGAGCTCGACGCCGTCGTCGGGACGATGGACGAAGCGGTGGCCGCGCAGCTCGGCGTCGTCGACGTGACGATCCTGGCGGTGCGTCCCGACCGCTACGTCGGCCTGCGCGACGACCGCGGCGATCCGCGTGTCGTCGCGGAGTACCTCGACGGGCTCGTCGCCTGAGCCCTACGTGACGGTGATCTTGAAGCGCAGCGACCTTCAGGGCCTGCGTGCCGGCGTCACCGCGGGTCTGGGCGAAGTACACCGTCGTGCGTCCCGTCCCCGTCGCCTTGAACACGACGACGATCGAGGAGTCGCCCACGTCGGCCTCCTCGGTCTGCTGGACCACCTCGGCGTCGTAGGCGCGGGCGACGCGCCACACGAGGCCGCTGCTGCGCGAGGGCCGCGGCAGCGCGAGGGCCACGAGCTGGCCCTTCTTCACCGTGATCGTCTGGACCGGGCCCGCCGGCAGCGGGCCGACGGGCGTGGAGTCCGCGTGCGCGGACTCCACGAGACCCATCGTCGAGCAGGCGGCCAGGAACGCGAGTGTCGTCAGGAGGCGTCGCATGGGGCCGGATGTGTAGCAGGCGACGCCGTGACGGCTCAGGCGACGCCGGCCCGCTCGTCCTGCCCGAAGACGATGACGCCGTGCACGATGTACACGCACAGGGCGAACACGGCCAGCGACCACCACGGGTTGCCGTCACCGATGGAGAACAGCGCGCCGAGCGCGCCGAGCACGCCGCCCACGATCGCGAGGATCCGGCCGAACGTGTTGCCCGCCATGAGGGACAGCCCGCCCGCCAGCTGGATGATCCCGAGGATGATCAGGACCCAGCCCAGCGTGTTCAGGTTGTCGAGGACGAACCTGGTCGAGTCGGTGAAGATGTTCGCATCGTCCAGTGCACCGATGCCGTAGATGATGTTCACGACGCCGACGATCAACAGCAGCGTCGCGGCGAAGATGACCCTTCCTGTACCGCGCATCCGAGACCTCCACGAGTTTGGGAGGCCCAATGTCGTCCGCGGCGCGGGACTGCGTCATCACACCGATCGGATGAGACGCGAGCCGATCAGCCGCGGGGACCCGAACGGAGCCGGAGCGCCCCTGAGGCCCGCACGATCATCGTGCCGACGAGGATGCCGAGCGCGATCGAGGGGACCGAGACGAGCGCGCTGAGGAGAGTTCTCCGAGCCGGCCTCCGCGTTCTCCCCATCACGGCGTCGACGCCTCGCCCGAGTTGCCCGAGCCGCCCGATGCCTCGGCGTCCTTCGTCAGCTCGGCCTTCATCGACTCGAGCTTGGCCTTGATCTCGTCGAGCGTCGTCTGCGCCTTGCTCTGCGCCTCGGCACCGGTCTCCGAGATCTGCTCGCCGGCCTCGGCCACCGACGCGTTGATCTCATCGATCTCGCCGGAGAGCGACTGCGCCTGCTCGGTCGCCTGGTCGGCCTGTTGCTGCGCCTGGTCGGCCTGTTGCTGCGCCTTCGCCGTCTGGTCGCGCTGATCGTCGAGCTTGGAGTCCAGGCCGAACGCCCAGATCGCGAGACCGCCGGCGACGACCAACAGCAGAACGCACGCGGCGATCCAGCCCCAGGGCGGCCCATGGTGAGGAGGTTGTGACGGCGGAGGTTGTGACGGCGGCGCGGTGCCCGGATCGGGCGCCCGCTCGTCGGAGGAACTGTCCATGGCGCCGACGTTCGCGCGCCCTGTCGGCTATCCCATCATCCGAAGCGGGTGATCGAGGATCACTGCCTCCGATACACAGCCGAGCGCCGTACCAGCCGAGCACAGCCGCGATGCGGGACGGGAGCGACGGGACTCGAACCCGCGACCTCCGGCGTGACAGGCCGGCGCTCTAACCGACTGAGCTACGCCCCCGCGCGACGCGCCTCGGAAGCATAGCCACCCCGACGCGCACGGGAGCCTGCGCATCCGTCCGGCCGGGGCTGCCACCATCCCCGGCCACTGTGGCAAGCTCTCCCAGGTTCGTGTCGCTGCACCCGTCAGAGAAGGGCGCGGTCACGCTCCCCAGTCTGCGGCCGGAGGGCTTCGTCCGTCGGCGTGCCGTCCCGTTGTCGCTCGCGCTCTTCGCGGTCATCGCGATCGCGCGGTTCGTCATCGACAACCCGGATGCCGGATCGCTGACGCTGCTGTTCACCCTGCCGATCGCGTTGCTGGCGATCGCCGAGGGCGCCGGCGCCGGGCTCGCCGGAGCAGGGCTCGCGATCCTGCTCACGGCCGCCTGGGCCCTGACCAACGACGTCGACATCAGCGCCGTCGACTACATCACCCGCGCCGTCGCGTTCGGGACGACGGGCGGCGTCGTCGGGTGGTTCGCCGACCGCTCCCGCGAGAACCTGCGCACGCTGCGCGAACGCGAGGAGGCGCTCGCCGCGCTGTCCACGCAGCTCACCGAGCGCGCGCACGAGCTGGAGCGCTCCAACGCCGACCTCGAGCGCTTCGCGTACGTCGCGTCCCACGATCTGGCCGAGCCGCTGCGCACGATCTCGGGCTTCACGACGCTCCTCGGCCGGCGCTACAAGGGGAAGCTCGACCACGAGGCGGACGAGTTCATCGGGTTCATCGAGGACGGCGCACGACGGATGCAGGAGCTCATCCGCGCGCTCCTGGACCTCTCGCGCGCGGGGACGTCGGCGAACAACCCCGTCCGCGTCGACCTCGCCGCGGCGCTCGCGGAGGTCCTCAACGGGCTGCACGCGCAGATACGCGACCAGGACGCGACCGTCCGCGCGGAGGGGCTGCCGGCGGTGACCGGCGATCCCGCGCAGGTGCGCCAGCTGCTCCAGAACCTCGTCGCCAACGCCGTGAAGTTCCGCGCGGAGGAGCCCCCGCGCGTGGAGGTGTCGGCGCGTCAGGTCCAGGGCGGCCGCGTCGAGGTGTCGGTCGCCGACAACGGCATCGGCGTCCCGCCCGATCAGACGGAGCGGATCTTCGAGCCGTTCCAGCGCGCCGCCGCGGGGCACGAGGGGACCGGGATCGGGTTGGCCGTATGCGCCAGAATCGTCGCCACGCACCGAGGTCGAATCTGGGTCGAACCCAGGAAGGAGGGCGGGACCGTGTTCCGCTTCACGCTGCCGGCATGAGCGACGGCCGGCTCATCAACATCCTGCTCGTCGAGGACAACCCCGCCGACGTCCGGCTGACGCAGGAGGCGCTCAAGGAGGCCGCGCACGCGAGGACCCGGCTGCACGTGGCAGGCGACGGTGTCGAGGCGCTCGAGTTCCTCCACCGCCAGGGGAGCTTCGCCGCAGCGCCGCGCCCCGACCTCATGCTGCTCGACCTCAACCTGCCCCGCGTCGACGGCCGCCAGGTGCTCGCCGAGGTCAAGGGCGACCCGGATCTGCGGCGGATCCCCGTCGTCGTGCTGACGACCTCGCCGTCGGAGGACGACATCCTCCACGCCTACGACCAGCACGTGAACTCCTACATCCGCAAGCCCGTGGACCTCGACCAGTTCCTCCACGTGCTCCGGGCGATCGACGACTACTGGCTGGGGTCGGTCTCCCTCCCGCCCCGCTGACGGCTCAGAGCCGCGCGAGCCGCCCGGCGAGCTCGCCGAAGAAGTGCGGCTCCCGCGTGCGCAGCAGGCGCGCGCTCGCCGCGGCGACGCGGACCGTGGCCTCCGCGCCCGCCGGGATCTCGCCGGCCACGCGGCCGTCGACCTCCACGACCAGCGACGGCCCGTCGGCCTCGTTGCGGACGGTGACCGGCTCCTCCTCGTGGAGCACGAGCGCGCCCGGCATCGGGGCGCGGGCGTTGAGCGTGCGCAGCACGAGCGCGCGCAGCAGCGGGGAGAGCACCGGGCCGCCCGCGTTGAGGTTGTGGGCGGTCGAGCCGCCGGGTGAGGCGAACACCAGGCCGTCGCCGACGAGCGAGGCCAGCGGGGTGCCCTTCAGCGTGAGGGCGACGCGCGCGGGGCCCGAGCCGTAGCGCCGGGCGAGCCCGATGTCGTTCGCGGCGAGGGTGTCGATGCCCGGGGCGGTCAGCTGGATGGCACTGCGCTCCTCGACGGTCGCGCCGTTGCCCGAGATCGCCTCGAGCGCGGTCGGCAGGCCGGCGCGGTCGACGTCGGCGAGGAACCCGACGTGCCCGAAGTTGACGCCCAGCACCGGGACGCCCAGCGGCGCCGCGTAGCGCAGCGCCGTGAGGATCGTCCCATCCCCTCCGAGCGCGACGATCGCCTGTGCGTCGGCCGGCTCGATGGCGGCAGCGGTGCCGAGCTCCGCGATGCCGACGCCGACGGCCGCGCCCCAGGTGCGCAGCTCGCCGAGCTCGCGGGTGCAGGCCTGGTCGGGCGTACGCACGACGCCGACGGGGAGGCCGCTCGTCGCGTCGAGCGTGAAGGGGTGCAGATGCGCGTTCACGTCCCACGAGGATGGCGGATGCGACGGTCGTCATTCACCCCGAACGGGTGAAGCGCAGCGTCCGGGCCGGGGTTAGCGTCGCTCCCGACATCGTCGAACGGAGGCAACCATGGCAGCACAGGAAGAGGAGCTCGGCCCGGTCGACATCGTCGTCATCGGCTATCCGGCCGACGCGCCGATGACCGGCGAGGCCATCCCGCTGCTGCTGGACCTCGTCGACCAGGGCATCGTCCGGGTGCTCGACGTGCTCTTCGTCATGCAGGGCCCCGACGGCACGTTCTCCGGGTTCGAGGCGTCGGACGTCGGGAGCGACAGCATCGGCGACATGCACGTCTTCGCCGGGGCGTCGAGCGGCCTGCTCGGTGAGGACGACGTCGCGACCGTCGCCGGCTCGATCGAGCCCGGGACGGCGGCCGTGATGATCATGTACGAGAACCGCTGGGCAGCGCCCTTCGCAGCAGCCGTGCGGCGCAACGGCGGTGTGCTCCTGGACAACCAGCGCATCCCGCACGCCGATCTCATCGCGGCGCTGGACGCCGCCGAGTCGTCCGCCTCCTGAACGAAAGGACCTGATCCATGCCAGGACTGCTCCGTATGGTCGGCCGCACGGCTGTGATCGCCGGGACGGCGACGACCGTCTCCAACCGCGTCAGCCGCCGTCAGGCGAACAAGTGGGCCCAGGAGGACCAGCCGCAACAGCAGGCCTACCAGGAGCCGCCGCAGCAGGCCCCGCCGCCGCCGCCGGCAGCACCCGCCGAGAGCCGCATCGACAAGCTCACGAAGCTCGGCGAGCTCAAGGAGCAGGGCGTGCTGACGGACGACGAGTTCAACGCGGAGAAGGCGCGCATCCTCCAGAGCTGACGGCGCCGCCCGGGCGGGGCGGTTGCGTCCGTATTCTGTACGACGTAGTGTTGGCGTGCCATTTTCGGATGGTGCCTGACCGCCCTGCCACACCGAAGATCGGCTTGCGTCGATGGTCGCACCCATACGGGAGTCCGCCGCAGCCCGCCGTCTGACCGGCCCGGCGGACACGTCGATCGTCATCGGCGTCGCAGCGCTCGGCGCACTCCTCGTCGCCGCGTCCGCGCTCGTCGCGCTGCGCGGCGGGATGCCCGCGCCCGAGCGACTGGCGCTGCGCAACGCGCTCATGATCGGCGCGCCGGTCGCCGTCGGGCTGTACGCGTGGCACGAGGCGACCCACGCCCGGTTCGGGCGCCTGCTCGTCGCCGTCGGGATGGGATGGGGTGTCGTGGCCCTCTGCGCCACCACGGTCGCGGTGCCCTACAGCGTCGGCCGCATGGCGGCCTGGGTCGCCGAGATCGCGCTCGTCTACCTGACGCTCTCGTTCCCCTCGGGACGGCTGCCCGGACGCCCGGACCGCCTGCTCGTCGGCGCCGTCGTGGCGCTCATCGGGATCCTCTACCTCCCGACGGGGCTCCTCGTCGAGCAGTTCCCGGTCCCGACGTACTACGTCACCTGCACGGCCGACTGCCCGGACAACGCGCTGAGCCTGCTCTCGTCGACCCCCGCGTGGATCACGGACGGGGTCCTCCCGGTGCGGGAGGCGATCACCGTCCTGCTCACCGCGCTGATCGCCTGGCGCCTCGCCTACCGGATACAGCACGCGACGCGCCTCATGCGACGGGCGCTCGTGCCCGTCCTCGCGTGCGCGATCGTCCGCATCGTCTCGCTGGGCACCTGGATCGTCCTGCGCCGCAGCGGCGTGATCGACGACGGCAGCGCGACCTGGCTGGCGGACACGCTCGCGCTGAGCCTGCCGCTCATGTCGCTCGGGTTCCTCGCCGGCCTGCTCAGCTGGCGGCTGTACGCGGCCGACGCGCTCCTGCTGCTGGCGCAGCGGCTGCGCGCCGCCCACACCACCGAGGAGCGCCGCAGCGCGATCGCCAAGGTGGTCATGGACCCCTCGCTCGAGCTCGTGTACCCCCGGCCGCGCGGCGCGGACGGCTGGGTCACCGCCGACGGGTGGCCGGCGCGCCTGCCCCCGGACGACCCCGACCGCGCGGTCACCGTGATCGAGTCCGACACGGGCCCGGTGGCCGCACTGATCCACGACGCCGGGCTCAACGAGCAGCGAGCGTTCCTGGAGGCGGTCGGCGGCTTCGCGCTCGTCTGGGACGAGAACCAGCGCCTCGCCGAGCGCGTGGACACGTCCAACGACGAGCTGCAGGAGTCCCGGGCACGCATCCTCGCGGCCGCCGACAACGAGCGCCGCCGGATCGAGCGCGACCTCCACGACGGGGGGCAGCAGCGGCTCGTCGCGCTGCGCATCCGCCTCCAGCTCGCCGAGGAGATGATGGTCAAGAGCCCGGCGGGCGCACGCGAGATGCTCCAGCGGCTCGCACGCGACGTCGACGGCGTGCTCGAGGAGCTCCGCTCGCTCGCCGCCGGCGTGTACCCGGCCGCACTCGCCGCCCACGGCCTGCCCGACGCCGTCCGCGCCGTGGCGACGGAGTCGGCGCTGCCCGTACACGTCAAGGTGAGCGGGTCCGAGCGCTACCCCGACGAGGTCGAGGCGGCGGTGTACTTCTGCTGCCTGGAGGCGATGCAGAACGTCGCGAAGCACGCGCCCGGCTCCACGCGGATCTGGGTCGTGCTCGAGCTCGGCAGCGATCTGCACTTCGACGTCCGCGACGACGGGCCTGGCTTCGACGTCGAGACCACGCAGCGCCGGGGGCTCGACAACATGCGCGATCGGGTCGCCGCGCTCGGTGGGAAGTTCGAGCTCGTCTCAGCTTCCGGCAGCGGAACCCGGATCCGCGGCTGGCTTCCCGGCGCTCCCCGCGTACGCACGCCACAGCCGCCGCAGGGCGGACGGTCCGAACTCCTGCTTGCGGACGAGCACCGCGGCGCCTGACGCCTTCACCGCGCGCGGGGTCGCGGCGTTGAGCTCCACCGAGACGAGCACCACGACGATGTCCGGGTGCCGATCGCGGATGCGCCGCGCGGTCGCGAGCCCGTCCATGTCCGGCATGCGGACGTCGAGGAGGACGAGCGCGGGATGCAGCTCCTCGACGGCCCCGAGCGCATCCTCGCCGGACGACGCGCCGCCGAGCCACCGGAAGCCGGCCGTGGCGACGACGACCTCGCGGACGACGTCGAGGAAGAAGGGCTGATCGTCCACGCCGAGGACACCGACCTCCTCGTGCGCCGTGGTGCCCATGACCGATCGCTCAGCTCGCCGGCGCCGGGACGACGCCGGCATCCGGTGGATCTACGAGACCCTCGGCCGCGCGCTCGCCGCGCAGGTCGGCCGTGATCCGGTTGACGGCGGACACGATCGGCGCTGCGAGGATGAGCCCCGCCGCGCCGAACAGCGCGCCGCCGGCGATCGTCACGACGAGCACCGCGAGCGGATGGATCCCGAGCGCGGCGCCGTAGGCGACCGGCTGGACGAGCTGCTGGAGCAGCCCGTTGGCGAGCAGCTGGATGATGATCATCCCGACCGCCGCGTCGGTCCCCGCGCCGCCGAGCGAGATCAGCACCGCGAACGCGCCGGCGCCCCACGCCCCGAGGTACGGGATGTAGGCGCCGAGGAACGTGATGAGCGCGATGGTCCCGGCCTTCGGGACGCCCAGCACGAGCGCGCCGCCGCCGACCACGACCGCGTTGAACGCGGCCACGATCGTGACGCCCAGGAAGTAGCCGCGCAGCGACTGCAGGACCCGGCTGGTGATGATGCGGGCCACGGGTGCGGGGACGCCCATGTGGCGCTCGCCCCATGCTCGGATGGTGGGGCCGTCCTTGAGCAGGAAGAACAGGCTGAGCGCGGTCAGCGCGAGGAAGAACGCGAGCGATGACAGCGCCTTGATCCCCGTCGCGAGGCCGCCCAGCAGCGCATGGACGACCGACGTCGACGAGCTGCCGGCGTCCGAGGTCGCGCTGCCCGCGCTCTTCGAGCTGATCCCGAGGTCCTGCAGCCAGCCCTGGATCGTGCTCTGAGCGGACTGCAGGTGGCCGCTGAGGTCGCTCGTCTGGCTCGCGATGCCGGCGACGATGAGGACGACGAGCCCGATCGCCAGGGCGACGAGGCTCAGCATCAGGAGCCCCGCCGCCGCCGCGCGCGGCAGCCGGCCGCGCGACAGCCACCGGACGACGGGCGACGCCACCGCCGCCACCACGCCGGCGGTCATCACCGGCATCACGATCGTCTCGGTGAGCGACAGCAGCCAGACGGCGCCGACGAGGAGCAGCGTGACGCCCACGAGCAGCCACGACGTGATGCCGAGGTCGCGCAGCCAGCCCGGCGCCGCGCGCACCATCGTGCGATCCGTCGTGCTCATGCCACGTGCCCGCGCTCTCCCACAGTGCCTGGAAGGCTCCCGCGGACCTGCCGCGTCATCGTCATACCGATCGGGTGATCCGCGGCGTCAGAACCCCACGTTGGTCTTCGCACGCTGCCGGTCGAGCGGATGCAGGCCGCCCTTGCGGTCGAGCGTCTGGCACGCCGCCGTGATGTCCTCGCCCAGCCTGTTCACGAGCGAGCGTCCGAGCGTGAGCTTCACCAGCGCGCGCATGATCGTCTGGTCCTGGGCGTTGGGCGGCAGGGTGTAGGCGGGCACCATCCAGCCGCGCTCGGAGGCGAGCTGCGAGGCGACGTCGAACTCGTCGTAGTCGCGCTCGCCGGTCAGCTTGAACGCGACGAGCGGGAGCTGCTCCGCGTCGCCGCCGATCACCTCGAAGTACCCGTCCCCCGCGATCTGCTCCGCGAGCGCCCGGGCGTTCGTCTGCATCGTCTCCATGATGTAGCGGTAGCCCTCGTGGCCGAGGCGCACGAAGTTGTAGTACTGCGCGAGCACCATGGCCGAGCCGGTGGAGAAGTTCAGCGTGAACGTCTTGTCCGTCTTGCCGAGGTAGTTCTCCTCGAAGACGAGGTCGTCGGGCAGATCGCTCAGCTCGCGGAAGATGAGCCAGCCGCACCCCGGGTACACGAGGCCGAACTTGTGGCCCGACACGTTGATCGAGCGGACCTGCTCGAGCCGGAAGTCCCACTTGGAGTCCGGGTACAGGAACGGCCACACGAAGCCGCCGCTCGCGCCGTCGACGTGCATCGGGATGTCGATCCCGCGCTCCTCCTTGACGCGCAGCAGGAGGTCGTTGATGCCGACGACGTCGTCGGCGTGGCCCGTGAACGTCGTCCCGACGACCGCGGCGACGCCGATCGTGTGCTCGTCGAGGTGGGGCTCGACGTCGTCGGGCCCGATGACGTACTTGCCGTCCTGCAGCGGGATGATCCGCGGCTCGACGTCGAAGTAGCGGCAGAACTTGTCCCACACCACGTGCACGTCGCCGCCGAAGATGAGGTTCGGCCGGTCGGTGGGCTTGCCCTCGGCCTCGCGCCGCTGGCGCCACTTCCACTTCAGCGAGAGCGCGCCGAGCATGATCGCCTCCGACGAGCCCTGCGTGCGTGCGCCCGTCGTCTCGCCAGGAGCGTTGAAGAGGCTCGCGAGCATCCGGATGCAGCGCTGCTCGATCTCCGCGGTCTGCGGGTACTCGGCGTGATCGATGAAGTTGCGGTGCAGGTTGGCGGCGATCAGCTGACGCGCCTCCGGCTCCATCCACGTCGTGACGAACGTGGCGAGGTTGCGCATCGGCTGCCCGTCGAGCTCGAGCTCCTCGCCGATCAGGCGCAGCGCATCGAGACCGCGCATGCCGTGGTCGGGCAGCGCGTTGTCGGGCGACGACTCGGTCAGGAACCGGTTGCCGTAGGCAGCGCCGAGCGCGTCGAGCTCCGACGCCAGGCGAGCCTGGTGCGCGTCGTGCAGGGTCATGTCGGGACCTCCTGGGATCGGACGGGTTGGTGGGTCGGCCACAGCAGGACGGCGCAGATGAGGAAGCACGCGGCGCCGAGCGACGTGGTCCAGTTCGCGGCGGCGAGGGCGAGGATCGACCCCGTGTCCGGCACGACGTACGACGCGACCGCGGACACCATGAACAGCACGCAGCCCGCGAGGTTGATGACGGCCATGTGCCACCCCCGGCCCTCGCGCGCTCCTCGGGCCGCGACGCGGTAGGCGAGCGCGCCGGAGACGAGGAAGCACACGGACCCGATGAGATCGGGGGTCCAGATCAGCCGGTCCTCCTGGTGCGAGGACAGGCCCGTCTGCATGGCGTCGTACGTGTCGAGGTTGAACAGGAGCGTGCCGATCCACTGCACGGCCGCGCTCCACCAGGTGGCGTCCGCGCCGAACCGCGCGCCGCGTCGCAGCGTCGCCTGCCGCAGTTCGACCGAGGCGGCGAACGTGAAGAGGATCGACCCGGCGAAGAAGATCACCGCGTCCGCGCCCGGGCCGACCAGCTTGACGACGCCGGGGAACGGCCCCACGATGAAGCAGAGGGAGCCGAGCGCGAACCCGGCGGCGATCAGGCGATCCCAGCCGGCGAGCGCGTCGGGCCCCCGTGCTCGCAGGATCGCGTGTCCGACCACCGAGCGACCGTACGGCGCTCCCACGCGGCCGGGCATCCTCCCGAACGGGTGAGATCATCCGGTTGGCGCGATTGACGCCCGTCCTCCCGGGCGTGATAGTCCTCAGGGCAATGATCGACACCGCCGACTCCGCGGTCTCCGTGCCGCTGCGTGTCGTGATCGCGGAGGACTCCTACCTCGTTCGGGAGGCGCTCGCGCTTCTCCTGGCAGGAGCGGAGGAGATCGAGATCGTGGCGGTCTGCGAGGACGCCGACGCGCTCATCGCGGCCGTCGAGTCCGAGGTCCCCGACGTCGTGCTGACCGACATCAGGATGCCCCCGTTGCTGGAGGACGAGGGCATCGTCGTGGCCAACCAGCTCCGGGAGACGCACCCGGGCATGGGTGTCGTGGTCGTGAGCCAGTACGCGACGCCGCAGTATGCGCTCGCGCTGCTCGAGCACGGATCCGACGGGCGGGCCTACCTCCTCAAGGAGCGCCTCTCGGACCGCGCCCAGCTCGTCGCGGCGCTGCGGGCGGTGGCGGAGGGCGGCTCCGTGGTCGACTCGAAGGTGGTCGAGAGCCTCATCGCCGCACGTGCCCGGCACGACGCCTCGCCCGTCGCGGACCTGACGCCGCGCGAGCGGGAGATCCTCAGCGAGATCGCCCAGGGCAAGACCAACCAGGCGATCGCCGAGCAGCTCTTCCTCACCAAGCGCGCCGTCGAGAAGCACATCAACGCGATCTTCGTGAAGCTCGGGCTCACGAGCGCCGAGGACTTCAGCCGGCGGGTGAAGGCCGCCCTCATCTACCTCGCGCAGGAATCCGACGAGGACGCCGCGGTGACCTGACGCACCCGGCGGGCCTTCGTGCACGCCACCCAGGATGGGCAGGCGCACCCCCTTGCCACGGGGGTCGCCGAAGGCGGAGGGTCGGTACATCGCACCGACCGCCCTCCTCACCGCCCGCCCGACGACGGACCTCGACGACACGGGCGACCTCGTCGCCCGGCCCGGGCTCGTCGCCGCACTCGACGCGGCAGGCGATGGCTGCGTCGTCGTGCTGTCGGCGCCCGCTGGCTACGGCAAGACCACGCTCCTGCGCCTGTGGGAGACCGCCGCGCGGCGCCCGTTCGCCTGGGTGGGGCTCGACGATCGCGACGACGACGCGGAGCGCCTGCAGGCGCGGGTCGCTCGCGCACGCCGTGGCCATCGCGGCGCAGAGCACTCGGTCCTCGTCCTCGACGACGCACACGTCCTGCGCAGCCCGGAGGCGCGCGGCGCGCTCGAGCGGATCGCCGCCGATCTCCCGCCGACGACGGCGCTCGCCCTCGCGACGCGCGGCAGGTCGCCGCTGCCGCTGGCGCGGCTGCGCGCGCAGCACCGCCTCGTCGAGCTCGGCACGAGTCGGCTGGCGATGACGCGCAGCGAGACCGCGATGCTCGCCGACGGCCGTCTCGCACAGCGCGAGCTGGACGCCCTGGTCGCGCAGACCGAAGGGTGGCCGGCCGTGCTGTCGCTCGCCCTCCTCGCCCCGACCCTCGACGAGGCCGACCCGCTGCTGACCGAGTACGTCGAGGACCAGGTGCTGGCCACGCTGGCCGACGAGGACCGCGCGTTCCTGCGCCGCACATCGGTGCTCGACGTCCTGTCCGGCCCCGGGTGCGACGCGGTGCTCGGACGGACCGGGTCCGCCGCCGTGCTGGCCCGGCTCGCCCGCGCGGACGTGCCGCTGGTCGCGCTCGATCCCCGCGGCGAGCAGCTGCGGCCCCACCGCCTGCTGGCCGGGGTGCTGAGCCGCGAGCTCGAGCGTGTCGAGCCGGACCTCGCGAGCGACCTGCACGGGCGCGCGAGCGCGTGGCTGCGCCGCGCCGGCGACGTCGACGGAGCCGTCCGCCACGCGGTGGCCGGCGGCGCGGTCGTGCATGCGGCCGCGCTCGTGTGGGGCACGGCGGCGACGGACGTGACGCGCGGCGACGCGGCGTCCGTCGAGCGCAACCTGGAGCGCTTCACCGAGCGCCAGATCCGCACGATCCCCGACCTGGCGCTGGCCGCGGCCAGCACGGAGCTGCTCGCCGGGCGGGGCGACCTCGCCGCCCACTGGCGCTCCGCCGCGGTGCGGGCCACGCCGGCCGACGCGACGCCGGCGGTCCTGGCCGGGCTCGCCGCCCTGCGTGCGGCGCTCGGCTTCGAAGGCCTGGAGCGCGTGGTCGAGGACGCCGGGCTCGCCGCGGGCCTGCTTCCGCTCGACGGCCCGTGCGCCGCGCTGTGCAGCCTCGCGGAGGGCGCCGCGCATCACCTGCTGGGCGACCGCGACCGGGCCGCAGCCGTCCTGACGACCGGCGCACGGCGCGCCGCGGTGACGGCGCCCGCGCTGCACGCCCTGTGCCTCGCGCAGCTCGGCGTCCTGGCCCTCGAGCGCGGCGACCGCGACGAGGCGGCCGAGCTGGTCACCCGCGCGCGCGCCCAGCTCGAGCGCCACCGCCTGGACGACTCCCCCGCCTGCGCGCTCGTGTTCGCCGCCTCCGCGCTCGTCCGGGCGCAGGCCGGGCGCATCGACGACGCGCGCCGCGACCTCGCCCAGGCGACGCGCCTGCAGGCCGCGCTCGTGGACTTCGTGCCCTGGTACGAGGCCGAGCTCCGCATCCTCGGCGTCCAGACCGCGTGGCGGCTCTGCGACGTCCCGGACGCCCTCGCCCGCCTGCGCGACGCGGAGCGCTTCGCGCGGCGCGCGCCGGAGGCGACCGTGCTCTCCGCGTGGCTCGACGAGGTCCGCGACCAGCTCGCCGCCGCGACCGCGCCGACCGGCGCGCCGCCCGCGTCGCTGACGCCTGCGGAGCTGCGCATCCTGCGCTTCCTGCCGACCCACCTCTCGTTCCGCGAGATCGCGGAGCGCACCTACGTCTCGGCGAACACCGTCAAGTCGCAGGCCAACGCGGTCTACCGCAAGTTCGACGTCGGGTCGCGCTCGGAAGCGGTCACCCGGGCGCGCGAGCTCGGCGTGCTCGACCCGAGCTGATCGGGGTCCTGGAGCGCCGCGCGCCAGCCGGCGAGCACGCCGTGCACCGCCTCGGCCCCGATGATCGGCTCGGCCGGAGGCTGGAGCGCGGGCGGCACGAGGAGGAAGGGCCGCGTCTGCGTCCCGCCCAGGCCGCCGTGGAAGCAGATGAGCTCCTCGAACGCGCAGCCCTCGTCCAGGGACGGGTCGTAGAAGGACCCGATCATGATGTCGGCCACGTGCGGGAAGCCGTCGGTGCGGCGCAGGTGCGACGCCGCCGTCGGTGAGAGGTGCGTCAGCGGGTCATCGCCCTCGACGCGGTCGTCGCTCAGGTAGCGGGTGCCGCGAGGGCCGAGGACGACCGCGCCGTGCTCCTCGGAGCGCACGAGGAGCCAGCCGATGTGGTCGTGCGCGCGCAGCGCCTCCAGCAGGCGGGGATGCCGCGCCTCGATCTCCTCCATGGTCATCCGGCGGTCGGACTCCATGAGGTAGACGAGGCCCAGGTTCCCCGATCCCAGGACCACGACCGCCCGGTCGCCGACCTCGTTCTTCGCCGGCTTCTCCGTGGAGCGCCCCGTCGCCTCGCCGACCGCCTGGCCGACGCGCGCGGCCTGCTCGTCGCCACCGCCGACGGAGGCGACCCGACCGTCGCTCAGCGACCGCTCCACGAGCTCGTCCAGGCCGTAGCCGTGGCGCTGCTTGAACGTCGCGCCCTGCGTCTGCCCGTGGTCGGAGAGGACGACGATCTCGTAGGGGCGCGCCGCGTACGGCAGCGCGCGCTCGATGCGGCCGAACTGCTGGTCGAGCTTGCGCAGCGCCTCCATCGTGTCCGCCCGCTCCAGGCCGGAGTGGTGGGCGACCTCGTCGTAGCTGGAGAACGTGGCGTACACGGCCGGACGCCCGTGCATGATGTCGCCGAGCACGCCGAAGACGATGAGGTCGCGCACGAACACGCACAGCGCCGCGCGCAGGAACGGGTACTTGCCGCCGCGGTGTCCGCGGGGGCGCACGTCGCGCCGCGCGGCGCGGGTCGAGGCCGCGATCTCCAGCACGACCTCCCAGAAGAACAGGACGAGCGACGCGCGTGACGTTGAAGCCGTTGGCCAGGAACGCGCGGTAGCCCGGGTTCGCGCGCTTCTCGGCGTCGGTCCGGCTGACGGTCAGGATCGTCTCGTCCGCCTCGCCGGAGAGCAGGTTGCCGCGACTCGCCCCGCCGTTGCGCAGGAGGCCGATCCCGGTCGCCCGGCGTGCCTCGATCTCCGCGCAGTCCGACGGCGAGGAGCAGGTCACGATCCGCCCCGTCTCCTTCTCCACCCAGCGGAACGCGGGGATGTCCTCGTTGGAGCCGAGCAGGATCCCGGCCTGGCTGGCGCCGGTCTGCGACGACAGGTCCGTCTCCCACTCGACGAGCCGGTAGCCGCCCTCGGCGACCCAGCGGGCCATGTTCGGAGCGCTCCCGTCGCGCATGGCGTCGCGGAGCACCGGGAGGCCGAGGCCGTCGATCTCGAGGTAGATGATGCCGGGGACGTCGGTGGGCGTGCCGCCGCCTCCGCGCCTGGCGATGCGGCGGGTCACGCGCAGGGTGTACTCGTCGTCGTCGTTGGTGCCGACGATCATCTGCAGGACCATCCCGACCGCGGCGATGAGGATGGAGGCGAGCAGCGCCCAGCCGAACGAGTCGACCTGGATGTCGTCCGGCAGCACCTCGTGGGCGAGCACGAGCATGACCGCGTCCACGAGCAGCACCAGGATGAACCCGATCGCCAGCATGTAGGGCAGGCGCAGCGCGGCGATGATCGGCGGCAGGACGGCGTTGAGCAGCGCGATGACCAGGGCGACGAGGAAGGCCGCGCCGGTCCCGGCGAGTCCGATGCCGGGCAGGATCCAGGCCACGAACCACACGGCCGCGGCCGACAGGACCCAGCCGACGATCACGCGAAGCGGGCGCAGGCGCGGCGTCGCCGGCTTCCACCCGGATGCGGGTTCAGCGGTGCTGTCCATGGCGCGCCACGCTACGTGCGGTCCGGTGCGGACGCATCACTCTCTTCGGACGATCCGGCTCACACGATGCGCAGCTCGAGCGCGTCGTGCCGGATCTCGTGCTCGACGAGGTCGAACCCGCGATCCGCGACGAGCGCCTGCAGCGCCTCGGTGATACGGCCCCTGGCGTCCTCGAAGCTGCCGAGCGCCTCGATCTGCGTCGTGTCGACGAGGACGTGCCCGGCGAGGCTCCCGTCACCCGCCAGGACCTCGATCCACGTCAGCCGCGGATCGTTGCGCTTCGCGTCCAGCGAGATGTCGCCGACGGTGAGCTGATCGGACATGCGGGGCACCCTACGCCGCGGCGGCGGTGCGGCGCGTCCGCTACCTCGGGACACGGAGCGTGCGCGCGAACTGCTGAGCCACTCCGGCGGCGCTGCGCACCGTCACCCGCAGCCCGTACCTGCCCCGAGCGGCTCGAGCGGGAACCCGCAGGCGCAGCACCCGCGTCCCCGATCCGATGCGCCAGAGCCGGTTCGCGATGACGCGGCGGCCGCTCAGCAGTCGAGCGCGGACGCTGCCCGCCATGTTGGTCCGGACCGGGATCTGCACCACGCGCCGCCGGCCGTGGCCGCGCACGACGATGCGGCCGAGCCGCGACGAGAACACCGTGCGCGCGGGGCGCCGTTGCCCGGGGCGCGGCTCGGTTCGCGGGACGCTGGACGGAGATCGGTCGAAGACCGCCGCGAGCGTCGTGACCGGGCCGACGTCGAGCGCGCAGGTCGCGTCGCCGCCGCATGCGCCCTCCCAGCCGGCGAAGCGCGACCCCCGATCGGGATCGGCGACCAGCGACAGCCGTGCTCCGAAGTCGAGATCCACGGTGCACCGGTCGCCGCAGTCCACGCCCGGTCCGCGCACGGTGCCGGAACCGCCGCCGGCCTTGCGCACGCCGAAGCGCACGACGACGGCCGGGGGGATGTCCAGCGGGAAGTCGGCCGTGCCGAATCTGAGCGACGTCCAGCGGAGATGGCTCGCGACGACCTCGCATCGGCTCGCCGACACCGGCGCGCTGCACAGGTACGGGTTCCACTCGCCGCCCGGCGCGGCCGTCAGGGCGACGCGCGTGAAGAGCGGGTACTCGCCCAGACACTCCGGAGGCCCGACCGGAGGCGCGGCGAGCTCGCATCGCAGCGGTGACGGCGGCTCGCTGGCGATCGGCGGATCCAACGTGCTGCCGGCGAACCGGACGCCGACGATCTGAGGGTCGAAGAGCGCCACGAGCGACTGGCCGTCACCGTCGATCGTCAGCGTGCAGGTGGGGCCCGGCGGACACCGGAAGTCGCTCCACCCGCCGAACCTGCGGGTGAGGGATCCCGCCGGCGTAGGACGCACCGCAGCCGTGAACGTGACGACGGTGCCAGGCGCGTAGCGGAACACGCATCTGCTGGCGCTCTCATCGAGGCCGCTGCCGCTGTCCTCGATCCCGACGCCGGTACACGGGTTGCCTCCGACGATCGGTGGTGCCGGCGCCGGATCCGCGGTGACCGTTCCGGGGCCGTCGGCCATGAGCACGAGCTCGGCTTCCCCCGTCTGCGCCGACGCCGATGCGGCGAGGGCCGGCGATGCAGCGGCGATGGTGATCAGCACGACGCGCCGGAACCAGCGATGGGCGTCGCGAGGGCGTATGTCCGATCACCTCCCGGCGGCTCCAGGCCGCGGTTGGGACGGGTTCGATCGTCTCACCGCGCGCAGACCGCCACCTGCCGATGGAGACTTTGCATCGATTGTGCGCCGAATGCGTCGAAGCGCCGTCGAGCAGCGTTTGACACGACCGTCCCGCCGGAGCACGATCGGCCCGGTATCTCCGGACGTCAGGAGTTCCGTGGGAGCGCCGCGAGCACCGCCGCGAGAGCGCGAAGGTCGTCGGGTCGACGTGAGCGCCGACCGGGTCTTCATCAGCTATCGGCGCGCCGACTCGGGCGGTTGGGCTCGAAGCCTGCACGACAAGCTCGAGGAGCAGCTCGGTGCGGGACGCGCGTTTCGCGACGTCGCGATGGAAGGCGGCATGGATTTCGTGCAGCACGTCGAGTCGTTGCTCGACCGCTGCGACGTGCTGCTCGCGATCATCGGCAAGCACTGGGTGTCCATCGCCGACGCCGATGGACACCGCCGACTCGACGACCCGGATGACCTCGTCCGCCGCGAGATCGCACGCGCGCTGCAGCGGCCGGACGTCCAGGTCATCCCCGTGCTCGTGGGCGGCGCGCACATGCCTGCGAAGGACGAGCTGCCGCCCGACCTCGCCCCGCTGATCCAGCGCCAGGCCTGCGAGTTGACCGACTCGCGCTGGGAGTACGACGTCGAGATCCTGACCCGGCGGGTCCGCGACCTCCTCGGCGAGAAGCCGCGGCGCCGGTCGCGGGTGGGCCGGCCGATCCTGTGGGCCGCAGCGATCGCGATCGTTCTCGGCGGCTCGCTCGTGCTGGCGCTGCCGGCGCTCAGATCGGAGGGGACGCCGGCGACCAGAGCGGCCACGCTGAGCAACCCCACCCTGGACCGCAACATCAGCTTCGGCCAGTACCTGGACCGGAAGGAGCTCTCGCGCGGCTCCTACCGGCCCGCGGCCCTCGCGCGCAGCGGGGTCCTGGTCTCGTTCGACTTCAGGATCCAGGGCTACAGGGGCGAGCGCCTGCCGCTGCGCTGGCAGCTCATCAACACCGGCAGCGGCGATCAGGTCGCGCAGTCGCGAGATGTCTCCATCGTCCCCGAGGCGGACGACGACCAGGGCACGTGGGACGTCTGGGTGCCCGTGCCGCCCGGCGCGGACCAGCGCTTCTTCGTTCAGGTGCAGCTGTACGACAGCGACGGCGACGTCCCGATCGCGCGACTGCGGACGACGACGTTCGCCGGACCGGGCTGATCGGAGACGCGGTCGAGAAGTCCGCCGTCCTGCGGATCGAGGATGCTTCGCGCATGTCCGCCAAGGTCAAGGGTGGGGGCACGTGACCGAGAGCGCTGCGTCGGCGAGCCAGGTGCTTGCGCGACGGCGGTTCCTGGCTCCGCTCGCGCTCGCGCAGTTCATCTGCAGCTTCGCGGGCTCGAACATGAACGTGATGATCAACGACATCACGGAGGACCTGGATACGACGGTTCAGGGCGTCCAGGCCGCGATCACGCTGTTCCTGTTGATCATGGCGATCCTCATGATCCCGTGCAGCAAGCTGACCGATCGCTGGGGTCGCAAGCGCTGCTTCACCGCGGGACTGGTGCTCTATGGCATCGGCGCGCTGTTGAGCGCGGTGTCTCCGGGGCTGGGCGTGCTGATCCTGGGCAACTCCGTCCTGGAGGGGGTCGGCACGGCGCTGCTGATTCCCCCCGTCTACATCCTCACGACGCTGCGGTTCACCGATCTCACCTCGCGTGCCCGCGCGTTCGGGGTCATCAGCGGGATGGGCGGCATCGGCGCCGCCGCGGGCCCACTGATCGGCGGGCTGATCACGACCGCGATCAGCTGGCGGGCCGCATTCGTGTTCCAGGCCCTCGTGATCGCGCTGATCGTGCTGCTCAGCCGCCGGGTCTCCGATCCGATCCCAGCGGATCCGACGCGTCCGTTCGATGCGTTCGGCGCGTTCCTGTCGGCGGTCGGCATGTTCTTCTTCGTGTTCGGGATCCTCCAAGCCGACACCAACGGACTGCTCATGGCGGCGCTGATGGCCGCCGGGGTTGGGTTCCTGCTGTGGTTCTTCCTCTACACCCGCGGTCGCGAGCAGGCGGGCAAGGAACCGCTGCTGTCCCTCCGGCTCTTCAAGAACCGGACATCGAACCTCGGACTGGTCACGCAGAACATCCAATGGCTGTTGCTCATGGGTGTGTCGTTCACGGTGTCGGTCTTCCTGCAGACCGTTCGCGGCTACAACGCGATCGAGACCGGAGTCATCTTCACCGCGGCGACGCTCGGCGTCCTCGCCTCGTCGCTCGCCGCCGAGCGCCTGGCCAAGCGGCGCCCGCAGCGGACGCTGATCATGGCCGGCTTCGTCGTCACCGCGGCGGGCATCGGTCTCCTCCTCGCGCTGGTCGGGGCCTCGTCGCGCGTCGTCGCGTTCGCGCCCGGCCTGCTCCTGATCGGACTCGGCCTCGGCGTCATGCTCACTCCCTCGGTCAACCTCGTGCAATCGAGCTTCCCCGAGCAGCAGCAGGGCGAGATCTCGGGTCTGTCGCGCAGCGTCTCCAACCTCGGCTCGTCGTTCGGCACTGCGATCGCCGGCACGATCCTGGTCTCCGACCTCGCGTCGGGCAACACGACGTACGTCATCGCGATGGTCGTCCTCGCGGTGCTCGCGCTCATCGGCCTCGCCGCGGCGACCCGACTTCCGACCCAGACTGGGCACGACCACAGCCCGGCAGAGGCAGCCGGGATAGGGGGGCAGCTGCCCCGGCCATCGAGCGCGTCCTGAAGCTCACGCATGCTTCCAGGCCGTGTCGGGCCGGGTGTCAGCCCTGCCCGTGCTGACCTCTAGAACTCGATCTGCCTCAGTGGCGCAAGGAGAACGCGGTGCGCTTCGCCGGCGTCGTCGATGGCCTGACTGATGTGCTTCCTGAGTGCGATGGCGTCGTCGATGTCCGGCATGCGCCACGGACCAGCCGGGTCGTCGGGCTTCGGCCACCCGAGGTGCGAGATCACGTTGCTGAGCGCCACATGCCAGTCCGCGTCGTCTTCTGCGGGACGCGCTCGCTCGAATCTCACGGCGTAGGTGGCCACTTGGTACCTCCGTTGTACCTGTAAGGCGGTTCCAAAGCCCTACGCGTGACCCGGCGAAGGAGATCGCGCGCGTGGGGCGATGTACCGCGCGTCACTGGCAATGCGATGTGACGGACTTGTCTCACTCCGTCTCCGACGATCTGCGAGGATGGCTGCACGCTTCGGGTTCTGAGCTTCTCCTCCCCTGCGCACGAATCCGAGAGAAGCGAGAGGGGCACCCGTGTCCTCAGCTGATCCCGCTGCGCTTGCTGATCTGACCGTGGAGGCGCGCACTCACCGCCGGACCGCGTTGGTTGCGCTGCGGGGCGAACTCGACGTCGCCTCGGTGGGCAAGGTGACCGACGCGGTGTCCCGCCTCGCGCCCGGCGCCGGCGGCGTGCGACACGTCGTGCTGGATCTGCGCGGCCTGACCTTCATGGATGTCCCCGGGCTTCACGAGCTGATCAAGCAGAGCGAGTTCGCCCGCCGAAACCGCCACAACCTCGCCGTGGTGGGCGGCACGCCGGTGATCGACCGCGTCCTGGAGCTCACCGGGGTCGACGAGCACCTCGTCCTCGTCGACGACCCCGACGATCTGGTTCCGCCGCCGCCATCGCCCACGTGAGCAGTTCGCCGCATGTCCGCGCGTCCACGAGCAGGTCCGCAGCAGAGCGCCGCCTCGGGGCGCGACCGAGCTACCCGCCGTAGAGCGATCGGAGGCCGAGCACGTCGCCGCGGCCGAGCGTCCGCTGCGCGGTGTTGCGGGCCCCCGTCGCGAACGTCATCGTCAGGTTCGGGCTGTCGTGCAGGTCCGCGAGGCCGATCGCGTGGCCGAACTCATGGGTGGCGACGCCGCGGTAGTCGTAGCCCGTCTTGCCGCTGTTGCTCCAGTCGACCTCTGAGCTGAACCGGGTGTCGGTCTCGAGGTACGTGGAGTCGTTCCACCAGGTCCAGGTGCAGGCGATCGCTCCCTCGCACCCGTCCTCCGACAGTGTCCCGCGGTCGACCACGTTGACGCCGTCTTGCTCCCCGGCGTGGCGGGACGTCGAGCCGTCGTACTTCGCCGCCATCGCGGTGTCGTCGTTGATCCCGGAGCAGTCCGTCAGCGTCTTGTTCCACGCCTCGTGGCCCTGCTGCAACGCGTGTCGGGTGTCGGCGTTGCCCCCGAAGCTCGACGCGTTCCACTTCCAGCTGTAGCGGCCGTCCGGCCAGCGGCCGGGGTTCTGTGCGTGGCCCCCGTCGTTGCACGCCGTGCTGGCCGCTGCCGTCGCCGTGGCGCGTCGACCGCGGAAGTTCGGGTCGCGGCGCGGCGAGCCGGGTGTCGCGCGGATCACGGATGCCAGGACCGCGGCCCGCGCACGGCGCCACCGCGCGACCCAGGTCGGCTCGGAGACGTTCCCGTAGTCGAAACTGCGGATGACGCCGCGGCGGACGATGATCGCCGGTACGCCGACGGAGCCGCGGTCGGGGTCGGACACCGGCAGGACGGTCATCGTCACGCGGGGACGGTTGCCGTCGTCGCAGCGCGTCACGCGGTAGGCGCCAGGCCCCAGCGGCTCGGTGACCTCGCTGCCGTCGTGAAGCGCTCGCCTGATCGTGTCGGCGACCCTCAGACCTCCTGCCGGCAGGCACGCTGCACGCGCCGTCGCCTGATCGGCGCCGGCGTCGCCGGCCGTCGCCAGGACGGTCGCCGACGTCAGGCTCAGCACGATGACTCTCGCCCCGTAAATGCGCACGTTGATGCTCCCGATTTCCCCGCAAACGGGCGGGTTCCCGTCGCTACTTTGCAGCGTTGCGCACAAGCGGCGGATCCGCACGCGCGGGTGCGATTCCGTCCCGTTGACGAGCTGTGGGCTGAACACGATGTACGAGCCGCTACGTCACGGCCGCGAGCAGCGCGCCGTCGTCATCGAGCGTGTGGGCCAGCAGCCATGCACGCTCGCGCCGTGCAGCGTCGCGCGCCAGAGGCCGGCCGCGCTGCCCTCGATCGTTGGGGCGAGGACGAGCGGCTCGACGTTTTCCCCGCGAGCTGTGAGCGCGGCGGAGTAGTCGAAGCGCAAGGTGCTCCTGACGCAGACGGGCAAGCAGCCGCGCCGGGTGCACCGCCCGATGCCACCCGAACCCGAACCCGAACCCGAACGCCGGTGGCGGCGGCTTGCAGGGACCGAACAACGTCACGGTGCGGCCGGTCGCCGGGCAGCACAAGGCTCGCATGACGACCGTCGCCATCGGGCTGCCGAGCGTCGCGCTTCCAGCACGCTTCCACGCGCGCCCGTGGCGGGCGCTGTGTGGTGCGGTGCGCGACTACAAACCGCGCCGGACCGGGCTGAGCGGGGAATGGGCGGTCCCGGGCTCGAACCGGGGACCTCCTGCTTGTAAGGCAGGCGCTCTGACCAAGCTGAGCTAACCGCCCCCGCCGTGATGCTAGGGCTCTGCGAGCATCCCGGCCATGGATCTGGGTCTCACGGGCAGGGTGGCGCTCGTCACCGGCGCATCACAGGGGATCGGCCGCGCGATCGCGGCGGAGCTGGCCGCCGAGGGCGCGCGCGTCGCGGTGTCCTCGCGCTCGCGCGAGCGCATCGAGGAGGCGGCGGCGGAGATCGGCGCCGAGCCGTTCGTGCACGACGCCGCGGACCTCGACGCCGTGCCGGCGCTGCTGGCCGGCGTCCAGGAGCGGCTCGGCGGCCCGGTCGAGATCCTCATCACGAACAGCGGAGGACCGCCGGCCGGGCCGGACCCGCTCGCGTTCTCCCGCGACCAGTGGGAGGCGGCGTACCGGACGCTGCTGCTCGGCCCGGTCGCGCTCATCGAGCACGCGCTGCCCGCGATGCGCGAGCGCGGCTGGGGCCGGATCGTCGCGGTGTCGTCGGCGAGCGTGCGCGAGCCGATCGACGAGATCGTGCTGTCCAACGCCCACCGGTCGGGGCTGCTGGCCACGTTCCGGACGATCGCGCGGTCGGTGGCGGCCGACGGCGTGACGCTGAACTCGCTCCTCACGGGCCAGATCGCGACGGAGCGGCTGTTCTCGCTGCGCGGCGGGCGCGAGGCGGCGGAGCGGCTGTCGGCCGAGGCCGTGCCCGCGGGCCGCGCCGGCGAGCCGGAGGAGATGGCCGCGGCGGCCGCGTTCCTGTGCTCCACGCGCGCGGCGTACATCACGGGTGAGGCGATCCGGGTCGACGGCGGCCTCGCGCGGGCGGTGTAGGCGGACATGGATACGACGCGACGCGTGGTGGTCACCGGGGGTGCCTCGGGCATCGGGGCTGCGATCGCCGACCGCCACCGGAGGGCGGGGGACCAGGTGGTCGTGCTCGACCGCACGCCGGTCGAGGACGGATCGTCGATCCGTGTCGACGTCGCCGATCACGAGGACGCGCGGTCCGCCATCGACCGCGCGGCCGAGCTCATGGGCGGCCTGGACGTGCTCACCTGTTCGGCGGGCATCCATGGCGAGGCGAGCGTCCTCGACACGTCGCCGGAGGAGTGGGACCGCATCTTCGGGGTCAACGTCCGCGGCGTGTACTCGTGCGCGCAGGCGGCCATCCCGCACATGCTGGACGCGGGCGGCGGCTCGATCGTCGCGATCGCCTCGCAGCACGGCCTCGTCGGGTTCGCGCGCTCGGCCGCCTACTGCGCGTCGAAGGCGGCGGTCATCAACCTCGTGCGCTGCCTCGCCATCGACCACGGCGCGCAGGGCATCAGGGCGAACGCGGTCTGCCCAGGCCCCACGCAGACGCCGATGCTCGGCTTCCTCGACGAGGATCCCGCGGCGAGGGAGTGGCTCATGCAGCAGCAGCTGAACGGGCGGTTCGTCCAGCCGGAGGAGGTCGCCGACCTCGCCTTCTTCCTGGCGTCGGGCGCGGCGCCGTCGATCCTCGGCACGAGCGTCGTCATCGACGGCGGGTACATCGCCCGCTGAGCCCGCCGCCCGGCGGGGATCTATGGTTCGCCCTCGCGAATGTCCGACATTGGGAGGGCGTTGTCGATGGAGAGCAGCGAGAAGGACCCCGAGCTGGTCCCGGAGGCCATCTTCGAGAAGGACGGCCTGAAGGTCTCGAAAAGCCCGTGGGGCCCGCAGGACGAGATCGGCCGCCTGAACTGGATCACCCCGGAGCGGCGCGGGTCCATCCTCGAGCACCTGAGCGGTGCGCACGTCTTCGACCTGAACGTCGACTACTTCATCAACATGCCCTCGTGGATCGGCGCCGGCGACCCGACCTACGCGGCATGGATGACGCACACGCCGCAGGGATCCGTGAACGACGACGCGACCGGCGCCGGCGCCGAGGCCCACGAGTCCTACTCGTACTGCGGCGACGCGATCCAGATGTACACGCACTGCGGCACGCACATCGACACGCTGAACCACGTCGGGCATCACGGGAGGTTCTGGAACGGCTGGACGCCCGATCGCGATCTCGGCAGCCGCGTCTGGAACAAGGGCGGAGCGGAGAACTACCCGCCCGTGATCTCGCGCGGTGTCCTGCTCGACGTGGCGGGGATGCACGGCGTCGATCAGCTCGAGCCCGGCTACGCCATCACCCCGAAGGACCTCCAGGACACCGTCGCGCGCCAGGGCGTCGAGCTGCGCAAGGGCGACGTGGTGCTGTTCCGCACGGGCCGGATGCAGTCCTGGCCGGACGTCGAGGAGTACCTGCGCGACTCCGCCGGGATCAACCTCGACTCCGCGAAGTGGCTCTGCGAGGAGGCCGGCGCGATGTGCATCGGCGGCGACAACATCACCTGCGAGGTGATGCCGCCGGACGTGCCGGGATCCTTCCTCCCGGTCCACGCCTACATGTGCTCGACCGCGGGCTCGCAGATCATGGAGGTCGTCAACATGGAGGAGATCGCGGCGGAGAAGCAGTACGAGTTCGCGTTCCTCGGCTTCCCGCTGAGGCTGCGCGGCGCGACGGGCGCGCCGATGCCGACGTACGCCGTCCCGCTGAGGGACTAGGCCTCCGCGGCCGTACACTGATCGAAGCACCGCGCCCCCATGGTCTAGCGGTCATGACGCCGCCCTTTCACGGCGGAAATCGCGGGTTCGAATCCCGCTGGGGGTACTGCAGTCCGACGCCGGCCTTGCGCGCGCCCGGGGCCGTTAGCTCAATGGCAGAGCGCGAGGCTTTTAACCTCTGAGATCTGGGTTCGAGTCCCAGGCGGCCCATCCCGCGCGCACGAGCGGCGCTGCGCCATTCGACACTTGCCGTCCGCCTGTCAAATGCGGCAAGTCAAGCGCGTTCGACGTTCACACGCCGGCTGTCGAACCTCCGTAACGCGGGGTCCGATGCGGGGTCCCTCCTGCGAAGAATGGCCTCCGAGACGCCCACAGCAGTCCTCTTCCCCGGCCAGGGCAGCCATGCGCACGGCATGGACGAGCCCTGGCGCGGCTCGCGCGCCTTCGAGGAGGGCCTCGAGCTCCTCGACTTCGACCCCTTCAGTCGGATCGACGAGGGCACGCGCTACCAGCAGCCCGCGCTGTTCCTGTGCAGCGTCGCCGCGTGGGAGGCCCGCGACGGCGAGCCCCCCGTCGCCGGCGCCGGGCACTCGCTCGGCGAGTACGCGGCGCTCGTCGCCGCCGGCGCGCTGCGCTTCGAGGACGGGCTGCGGCTCGTCGACGTCCGCGCCGCCGCCATGGCCACCGCGTCGACGGCGACCCCCAGCGGCATGATCGCCATGCTCCGCGCCGACGCCGCCGACGTCGCCCGGCTCGCCGAGGAGTGCGGCGCCCACGTCGCCAACGACAACGCGCCCGGCCAGGTCGTCGTCGCAGGCACGAAGGAGGCGCTGGCCGAGGTCGAGCGCCGCGCCGGCGAGATCGGCGCGCGCCCCCGCGCGCTCGACGTCTCCGGCGCGTTCCACACGCCGCTCATGGCGCCCGCGGCCGACGCGCTGGCCGCCGCGATCGCGGACGTCGACGTCGCCGCTCCCTCCTTCCCCGTGATCTCCAACAGCACGGTCGAGCCGTTCGTGGACGTCCGCGCGGAGCTCGTCGCGAACCTGCTGCGGCCCGTCCGCTTCCGCGAGACGCTCGTCGCGCTCGCCGACCGCGGGGTCGAGACGTTCGAAGAGGTCGGGCCGGGCACCGTGCTCACGGGCCTGGTGAAGCGCACCGTGCAGAGGGCGGCGGCATGAAGGCAGGCATCTCGGGCGTGGGCAGCGCGCTGCCCAGCCTCGTCATCACGAACGAGGACCTCGCGGGGCACCTCGACACGAACGACGAGTGGATCTTCCGCCGCACCGGCATCCGCGCACGCCGCCGGCTGCGCGAGGGCGAGGACGTCACGACCCTGGCCGTGGCCGCCTGCGCCGACGCGCTGGCCGACGCCGGCCGCGCGGCCGAGGACGTCGACGCGATCATCATCAGCACGATCACGCCCGACTACCTCACGCCGGGCCTCGCGCCCCTCGTCGCCTACCGGCTCGGCGCGCTGCGGGCGAGCGCGGTCGACATCAACGCCGCGTGCGTCGGCTTCCTCCACGGGCTCGACCAGGCCGCGGCGCTCATCGAGTCCGGGCGCGCGAACCTCGTCCTGGTCTGCGGCGCCGAGGGGCTGAGCCGCATCACCGACCACACGGACCGCTCGACCGCCGTGCTCCTCGGCGACGGCGCCGGTGCGGTCGCGGTCACGGCCGGGTGACTACGACCTCGGGCTGCCGCCCTTCCAGCTCGGCTCCGACGGCGCACAGGCGGGCCTGCTCTACGTCGACCAGGACAAGCGCGTGCTGCACATGCGCGGCGCCGAGGTCTACCGGCACGCGGTCGCCCGCATGGTCGAGGCGACCGAGACGGCGCTGCGGTCCGCGGAGATCGCGATCGAGGACATCGACCTCTTCGTTCCGCACCAGGCAAACGCTCGTATCATCGAGGCCGCCGCTGACCGGCTCGGCATCCCCCGGGACCGGATCTCCTTCCACGTGCAGGAGGTCGCCAACACCTCCAGCGCGTCCATCCCGCTCGCGCTCCATCAGGCCGAGCGGTCGGGCGCCCTGCACGCGGGCGACACCATCGCGCTCGCCGCCTTCGGCGCGGGCTTCGTGTGGGGCGCCGGTGTGGCGACGTGGAAGGAGGAGCAGCTGCTCACCACCACCGTTCGACACATGAGGAGACCAGAACATGCCCGAGCTGACTGAAGACCAGGTCCTGGAGCGCATCCGCGAGGAGCTCGCCGCCATCAAGGTCCCGGACGCCGAGTCCGCGACGATGGACAGCACCTGGGGCGACCTCGACGTCGACTCGCTCGATCTCGTCGAGCTCGTCAAGGCGCTCGAGGACGAGTACGGCATCCAGATCGCCGATGAGGAGCTCAAGCCGATCGCGACGGTCGGTGACGCGGTGCGCCTGACGCTGCGACTGAGTTCCGAGGGCGCGACTGCATGAGGGACGTCGTCGTCACCGGTCTCGGTGCGGTCACGTCCGTAGGGACAGGGGCCGACGAGCTCGTGGAGTCGCTCCTCGCCGGTGCCTCCGGCGTGCGCCAGAGCTCCGAGGAGGGCGCGCCGGCCACGGCGCCGTGCGCCGACTTCGATCCCGAGGCGTGGATGACGCCGAAGGAGGCCCGCCGCACCGACCGCTTCGCCCAGCTCGCGCTCGCCGCGGCGCTGCAGGCCGCGAAGGAGGCCGGGCTGCCCGACGGCGTCGAGCCGGAGCGGCTCGGCATCCTCATGGGCACCGGCGTCGGCGGGCTCGTCACGCTGCAGCGCGAGTGCGAGGCGTGGATCGCCAACGGCGACCGCGCCGTCTCGCCGCTCTTCGTGCCGATGATGATGCCGAACGCGGCCGCAGGCGCGGTCGCGATGGCGCTCGGCGCCCACGGGCCCGGCTGGTCCGTCGCCAGCGCCTGCGCCACGGGCGCGCACGCCATCGGCGAGGCCACCCGCATGATCCAGCGCGGCGAGGCCGACGTCGTCGTCGCCGGCGGCTCGGAGGCCGCGCTCACGGGGCTCTGCCTCGCGGCGTTCAAGCGCATGGGCGCGCTGTCGCGGCGCGGCATCTCCTCCCCGTTCGACATGGAGCGCGACGGCTTCATCATGGGCGAGGGCGCCGGCGCGCTCGTGCTCGAGGCCGAGGAGCACGCGTTGGCGCGCAAGGCGCGCGTCCGCGGGCGCATCGCGGGGTTCGGCGCGTCCAACGACGCGTTCCACATGACCCAGCCCGACCCCGAGGGTCGCGGCGCGGTCTCCGCCATGCAGGGCGCGCTGCGCGACGCGGGGGCCGAGCCCTCCGACGTCGGCTACATCAACGCCCACGGCACCTCGACGCCGATGAACGACCGCGTGGAGGCCCAGGCCATCCGCTCCGTCTTCAACGGCTCGCGGCCGCCCGTCTCGAGCTCGAAGGGCTCGATCGGGCATCTCCTCGGCGCCGCCGGCGCCGTCGAGGCGGTCGCGACGTTCGGCGCCATGGAGCGCGGTGAGCTCCTGCCGACGATCAACCTCACCGAGCTCGACCCGGAATGCGACATGGAGCACGTCACCGAGCGCCGTCCCGCGCCGGTCAAGCTGGCGCTGTCGAACTCGTTCGGGTTCGGCGGGCAGAACGCCACCCTGGCGCTCGCCGCAGCGTGATCCCGACCGCCGCCGCTCGTGCGCGGGCGGCGGCGGAATCCGGGACCGTTCGACGGACGCGGTAGTGTCTGGCCCGTGCTTGGAGCGAGCGCGTGAGCGCGAGCGTCGAGGCGCTCGAGCCGCGAAACGCCACAGAGGACGCGATCCTCGCCGCCGCGCGACAAGCGCTGGTGGAGGAGCCGTACGACCGTCTCACCATGGACGGCATCGCTCGTCGCGCCCATGTCAGCCGGACGGCGGTCTACTTCTACTTCCCGAACAAGCGGGCAGTGGTCGACCGTCTCATCCAGCAGGCGTTCTCCGACATGTACGTCGCGTCGTCCCCCTATCTGGACGGCGACGGCGAGCCGCGGCTGCAGCTGCGCCTCGGGCTCGCGCGCATGGTCTCGTGCGTCAACGCCCATGGCCCCGTCCTCCTGCTCGCCGCGCACCTCTCCGGCCGTGAGGACCGCCTCCCCACCGAGTGGGAGCCCTACATCCGCCGCTTCATCGTCAGCGCGGAGCGCCGCATCCGGCGTGACCAGGAGCGCGGCATCGCGCCCGACGACGTGTCCCCCCGGATCAGCGCGCAGGCCCTCTGCGCAATGGTCGAACGTCACATCACCATCGAGGTCATCGGCGGCGGGGTCGACGTGACCGAGACGATCCGGGTGCTCGCCGAGCTCTGGTACCGGGCCGTCTACTGCACCATCCCGCACGCCCCCGCGACGACCTGACACACGGACCTCGCGTGCTCCCCGATCGCCTCACCGCGGGACGGGCCGCCCTCGCGATCCTCGCGGTCAGTCTCGTCTCGCTGCTGTTCATCGGCTCCTACGCGGGCGCGCTGCACGCGCCGTCCCCCGACGAGGTGCCGATCGCGATCTCCGCCCAGGTGCCGCAGGCGGCGGCCGACCAGATCGACGCCACCCCGGCGTTCCGCGTCATCCGCGTCGCGACGCCCGCCGCGGCGATGCGCGCCATCGACGACCGCAAGGCCTACGGCGCGCTCGTCGTCGGCCGGGACGGCGGCCTCGAGCTCGTGACCGCGCCGGCCGCGGGGCCGGCCGCGCAGAGCGCGCTGCTGGACGGCCTCGCGCCGCAGCTGCGCAGCGCCGTGTCCGACGTTCGATTGCGGACCGTCCACGCCCTGCCGAAGGCGGACGGGCGCGGCCTCGTGGGCTTCTACACCGCCGTCGGCTGGATCGTGGCCGGCTACCTCGGCGCGACGTTCCTGGGCATCGTCTTCGGGACGCGACCGAGCACCCGCCGCACGCTCTGGCGGATCGGCGGGCTCGTGGGTCTGAGCATCATCGTCGGCTTCGGCGGCGCGGCGCTCGCGGCCTGGATCGGCGACATCGGCAACGTCGGGCTCATCGGGCTGATCGGCATGCTCACCGTCGCCGCCGCGGGGATCGTGACGACCGCGCTGCAGGCAGCGTTCGGGATCATCGGGACCGGGATCGCGATCCTCGTGTTCGTGGTCCTCGGCAACCCGTCGTCGGGTGGGCCGTTCCCACCCGAGCTGCTGCCGGAGCCGTGGCAGTCGGTCGGGCCCTACATCCCGACGGGCGCGGCGACGAGCGCGATCCGCGACATCGCCTACTTCCCCGACGCCCCGCTCGGCACGCCGTTCATCGTCCTCGGCGCGTGGATCCTCGTGGGCGTCGTCGCCGCCCTGCTCCTCTCGCGGGGCCGCCACAGCCCGGGCGAGCGCGAGCACGCGCTCGCCGCGGTCGTCGCTCCCTAGCCGTCGGTTTCGGCGGCCTGGGGCGGGTTCAGCGGCGCGCCGAGCGCGTGGTAGCCGCCGTCGACGTGCAGGATCTCGCCGGTGATGCCGCGGGCCGCCTCGGAGAGGAGGAACAGGGCGGCGTCGGCCACCGGTCCCGCGTCGCGGTCGTCCCAGTGCAGCGGCGCCTGCTCGTTCCACAGGCCCGCGAGGAGGTCGAACCCGCCGATGCCGCGGGCGGCCATCGTGCGCAGCGGGCCCGCCGAGACGAGGTTGCTCCGCACGCCCTTGGGCCCGAGGTCGCGTGCGAGGTAGCGGTTGACGGACTCCATCGCCGCCTTCGCCACGCCCATCCAGTCGTAGACGGGCCAGGCGACGGTCGCGTCGAAGTCCAGCCCGACGATGCCGGGCGCACGCTCGGAGCGCTCCAGCAGCGGCAGGAGCGCCACCGCGAGCGACTTCAGGGAGTAGGCGCTGGTCCCGAACGCGGTGAGCGCCGACTCGGCCGGGGTGTCGAGGAAGTTGCCGCCGAGCGCGTCCTGCGGAGCGAACGCGATCGCGTGCAGGATGCCGTCGAGGCTCCCCCACCGCTCCTCGAGATCGGCGGCGACGGCCGCGAGCTGCTCGGGCTCGTTGACGTCGAGCTCGAGCACCGGCGGCTCGGTCGGCAGTCGGCGGGCGATGCGCTGCGTGATGCGCAGTCCGCGCCCGAAGCCGGTCAGCACGATCTCGGCGCCCAGGGCCTGGGCGCGCTCGGCCACGGCGTAGGCGATCGAGTCGTCGGTGAGGACGCCCGTGATGAGCAGTCGACGGTCGGTGTGATCCACGGCGCGGGACGCTATCGGTCCGGCGTCAGCCCCGTCCGGCGCCCGAGCGGCGGTCCAGCTCGGCGAGCAGCAGGTCGATCGAGCGCTCGAGCTGCGCGATCGACGCGTCGTCGACGCGGGTCACGCCGGTGTCGCGGTTCAGCCACGCGTTGATCTCGCGGAACGAGCGGCCGTCGAGGCGCCGCAGGGACGCGACGAGGCCGTGGCGCTTGTCCCGCAGCCGGGCGCGGCGCTCCCAGGCCGGCACCTCGTCCTCGGGCTCCTCCTCCGCCCCTTCCTGCGGCGCGAGGAACGGCGACGGGGGTGCCGCGGGCGGCGGCGGCCCGCCGCCGAAGAGCGCCATCTGCGGGCTCACGTCGGCCGCGACCGGGACGAAGGCCAGCTCCTCCGACGGCTCGCTGCGCTGCCGCTCCGCGGGCTCGTCGAGCAGGCCGTCCGGCTCCTCGACCGTGCGCAGCACGTGGCGCAGCTCCGTCTCGACCTCGCCGGCGTGGACGCGGAGCACGGGATCGCCGGGCAGGTAGACCCAGCTGTGCTCGCCGGCGGGCCGGCCCGGGATCGTGCGGACGAAGCGCCCGATGATCTGCCGGAAGATGAGCGGCGTCTTCGCGGCCGTCGCGTACACGCCGACCCGCAGGCGGGGGATGTCGACGCCCTCGGACACCATGTTCACGGCGACGATCCACGGGTCGCGGCCGGTGCGGAACGCCTGCAGCTTCTCGTGGGCGCGGGCCTCGGCGTGCAGCACGACCGTCGGCGTGACGCCGCACGTCTCCCGGAGCACCTTCGCGATCCGGCGCGCGTGCGAGGAGTCCGCGGCGATGACGAGCCCGCCGGCGTCGCGGTGGTCGCCCTTGCGCAGGGCGAGCAGCCGCTCGTGCGCGGACGCCAGGATCTTCGGCAGCCCGTCCCCGAGGTCCGTGGAGATCGCGGTCCGGTAGCGGCGGCTCGCGTCGCGGCCGGTCAGCGCGTCGGAGAAGGACGCCTCGACGAGGTCGTCGCCCGACATCCAGGAGAGCGAGCCGTCGTACGGGATGAACGTCACCGGGCGGCAGATGCCGTCCTTGACGGCATCCGCGTACGAGTAGGAGACGTCGGGCCTGGCGAGGCCGTCGTCGTAGGTGACGCCCGGGATCGGCATCGCGTCGGAGCGGAACGGCGTGCCCGACAGCAGCAGCCAGCGGCGCGTCGCGCCGAACGCGGTCCGGAACCCCGTGCCCCACGCGAGGTCGTCGCCCAGGTGGTGGGCCTCGTCGGCGATGACGAGCGTCCCCGGCGAGCACTGCGACGCCCACCGGGTCGCCGACGCCGCCGCGCGCGCGTACGTGACGGCGACGCCGTCGAAGTCCGACGGCGGGCGCAGCTCGCCCGCGTCGGGCACGAGGTGCAGCCCGAGGCGCCCGGCGGCCTCCGCCCACTGGCGGGTCAGCGGCGTCGTCGGGCAGACGACGGCGACGCGCCGGACGACCCGGCTGCGCAGCAGCTCGCGGGCGAAGACCAGCGCCGGGCGGGTCTTGCCCGCGCCGGGCGCTGCCGAGAGCAGGAACGGCTCGCCGTCCCATGCATCGAGCTTGCGGAGGGCCCGTTCCTGCCAGGGCCTCAGGCCTCCGGAAGGACGGGTCTGGGGGGAGACCGTCACCGACACAGAGCGGGGAAGGATGCGAAACGCGACCGGACGGATTCCGGCTAGTGCCGGAAATGCCTGCGAGACGTGAAGACCATCACGATCCCGGCCGCGTCCGCGGCCTCCACGACGGAGGGATCGTTGCGCGATCCGCCGGGCTGGATGATCAGCTCGACGCCCGCCTGGATGGCGAGCTCGGGGCCGTCGGCGAACGGGAAGAAGGCGTCCGACGCGAGCGCCGCGCCCTTCAGCGAGTCCAGCCGCGACTTCTCGACGGCCAGGCGCACCGAGTCGACGCGGCTCATCTGCCCGGCGCCGATCCCGACCGTGGCGAGGTCCTTGGAGAGGACGATGGCGTTGGAGCTGACGTGCTTGCAGACACGCCAGGCGAAGAGCATCTCGCTCCACTCCGCCTCGGTCGGCTGGCGCTCGGACACGACCTGCATCTCCGACCGATCCTCGGAGTCGAGGTCGCGGTCCTGCACGAGCAGCCCGCCGAGCACCTGGCGGATCGCCGGATCGCCCGTGAGCGGCACGCGGCGCTCCTCGTCCTGCAGCACGCGCGCGTTCGGGCGCTCGGTCATGACGTCGAGCGCCGCGGGGTCGTAGTCGGGCGCGATCAGCACCTCGACGAACTGACCGGCGATCGCCTCGGCCGCCGCGCGGTCCAGCCGGCGGTTCACCGCGATGATGCCGCCGAAGGCGCTGACCGGATCGCACGCGAAGGCGCGCTCGTAGGCCTCGATCACGGTCCGCCCCACCGCCACGCCGCAGGGGTTGGCGTGCTTGATGATCACGCAGGCGGGGACCTCGAACTCGCGCACGACCCTGCGCGCCGCATCGAGGTCGAAGAGGTTGTTGTACGAGAGCTGCCGGCCCTGGTGCTGGCGCACCATCGAGAGCAGGTGCATGCGCGAGCCGACCTGCTGGTAGTACGCGGCGCGCTGGTGCGGGTTCTCGCCGTAGGAGAGGTCGGTGATCTTCTCGTAGGCCCGGACGAACAGCGGCGGGAAGTCCTCGGAGCGCTCGGCGAACCAGCGCGCGATCGCCGTGTCGTAGCGCGCGGTGTAGGCGAACGCGTCGGCCGCGAGCGCCTCGCGGGTGTCCATCGACAGCAGACCGTCGCCGGCGCGCAGCTCCTCGAGCACCGCGTCGTAGGCCTCGGGCTTGACGACGACCGCCACGAACGCGTGGTTCTTCGCGGACGCGCGGATCATCGTCGGGCCGCCGACGTCGATGTTCTCGATGACCTCCGCGTCGCTCACCCCGCGGCGCGCCGCCGTGCGCTCGAAGGGGTAGAGGTTCACGCACACGAGGTCGATCGGCTCGGCGCCGTGCTCGGCCATGGCGGCGACGTGCTCCGGGTCCGACCGCACCGCGAGCAGTCCGGCGTGCAGCTTCGGATGGAGGGTCTTGACGCGCCCGTCCATGATCTCGGGGAACCCGGTGAGGTCGTCGATCGCCCGGACCTCGAGGCCCGCGGCGGCGAGCTCCTTGGCGGTCCCTCCGGTCGAGATGAGCTCGACGCCCAGCCTGGCCAGGCCACGGGCGAAGTCCACGATGCCGGTCTTGTCGCTGACCGAGAGGAGCGCCCGACGGACCCTGGCCGCACCAGGCGCGGTGACGCTCACCGCGGGATCGATGTCGGCGTCTGGCGTGATGGCTCGCGAGCATAGACCAGCGTCCCGCCGTCGCGAGGGTGTGAGACCTCCCCCACCTGGGAAGCAGCGGCGAAGGACCCGGGCCAGAACGACGAGAGGACGAGGCCATGACGCCTGACACCGACACGGAGCAGCGCGCCGGCGAGGACGCCGAGGAGGCGCTGGAGTCGCAGGCCGACGAGCTCGAGGAGCGCGTCGCCAAGCTCGGCGACGACATCGACGACGCCAAGCAGGGCCTGCGCGCCCGCAAGGAGGACGCCGACGACGGGGACGACGACGGCGGCGACGGCGACGACCCGCTCGCCTTCGACGACCCGGAGGCCGACGAGGACGACGAGGACGACGAGGACGAGGACTAAGCCGAAAGACTTCGTCTTTCGGCGGGGACTACCGCGCGTCGGCTGACCACGGTGCGGCGCGGGTTGGCCGGGTCCGCGCTGATCGCGCCGCGCGCGAAGAGGCGCACCGCCTCCGGCAGCAGCTCGTGCTCGAGCGGCTGCAGGCGCGCCCGGACCGCGGCCGGGTCGGTCGCCCCCGGGAGCTCGACCGCGCCCTGGAGCACGATCGGGCCGGTGTCGACCCCCTCGTCCACGAGGTGCACGGTCACGCCGAAGACCTGCACGCCGTAGGCGACCGCCTGCTCCACCGACCCGATGCCGGGGAAGGCCGGCAGCAGGGACGGATGGACGTTGAGCACCGCGCGCGGGAACCGGGCCAGGAACCCGGGCGTGAGGATCGCCATGTAGCCCGCCAGGACGACGAGCTGCACGCCGCGCTCCTGCAGCCAGTCGGCGATCGCGGCGTCGCGCGCACCGCGGTCGGCGTGCGCGTCGAGCCCGAACACGGCGGTGGGCACGCCAGACGCCTGCGCCCGCGCGAGCGCCCGGGCACCCGGCTTGTCCGACGCCACCGCGACGACCTCGGCCTCCCGGCCGTGCACGGTGTCCAGCAGCGCCTGCAGGTTGGTGCCCTCGCCCGAGGCCAGCACGCCGACGGGCAGCGGGCTCATCCGAGGACCGGCTGCTCGGCCGCCACGACTTGGAGCTTCGGGAACGCGCCGCCGGTCGAGCGCAGGCGCCCCGCGGTCACGAGCTCGTCGACCCGCGCCAGGACCTCGCCGGAGGTCAGGTGGTCGAACGTCCCGTAGGCCGGGAGGCCGTCGTAGCCGTTCTTCTGCACGACCTTCGACCGGCTCCCGCGCAGGACCTCGACCGTCCGCGTCCGCCCCACCGGCGGCTCGGCGTCGGCGACGACGGAGAAGATCGCCTCGTCGAGGTTCCCCGGCGGCGCGCCGCCGCGGCGCGGCTTGCCGCCGGCGGCACCGGCGGTGGGGATCCAGCTCCCGTCGCAGACGTCGCAGCACGGCACGCCGGGATCGGTCCGCGGCGGCGTCGGATCGCCGAAGTGGCGCAACAGCGCCGCGCGGCGGCACTCGTCGCCCTCGACGAACGCCCACACCGACCGGTACTGCTTCCAGCGCGCCTTCTGGCCCTCGCCGGCGGACGTGCGGCACGCCGCGCGCGCCCGGCCGTCGAACGGCGCCTCCAGGCGGCCGCGCACGCGATCGGGCGTCGACGGCGCCGGGCGCACCACGCCCGCGCGCGCCAGGTGGCCGACGATCGCGCGGACGCGGTCGGCACCGTCGTCGCTGCGGCCGCGCCCGTCGCCCTTCGATTCCACCACCGAGCCCAGCTCGTCGATCCCGAGGTCGTAGCGGCCCTTCTCCGACCGCGCCTCCAGCCGCTTCGCGACCGCGGCGATGCCGTCGTCGTCGACCTCCGCGCGCTGGATGAAGAACACGTGCAGGCCCTTGTCGCGCCCCTCCGCGAACAGCATCGCGCGCGAGGGCTGACCGTCGCGCCCCGCGCGGCCGGCCTCCTGGTACCAGGCCTCCAGCGACGGCGGCACCGACTCGTGGCACACGGTCCGGACATCCGCCTTGTCGATGCCCATGCCGAATGCGTTCGTCGCCACGATGACGTCGACCTCGCCGGCCATGAACGCCCGCTGCGTCGCCGACCGCTCCTCGCGGTCGAGCCCGGCGTGGTACGGCGCGACGCGGACGTCGAGCGAGCGGTCCAGCGCGTCGGCGAGACGATCGGTGCCCGATCGCGTGCCGGCGTAGACGATCGCCGGCGTGGCTCCGGGCTCGGACAGCACGGCCGCGATCCGCCGGTGCTTCGCGCTCGTCGTCGAGCAGCGCACGACGCCGAAGCTGAGGTTCGGGCGGTCGAACCCCGTCGTGACCCGCACGGGGTCGCGCAGCCCCAGGCGCCGCTCGATGTCGGCCGCGACCTGCGGCGTCGCCGTCGCGGTCGACGCGATGATCGCCTCCGTCTCCAGCCAGCGCGCGGCGTCGGCCAGCCGGAAGTAGTCGGGCCGGAAGTCGTGGCCCCACTGCGACACGCAGTGCGCCTCGTCGACGACGAACAGCCCGACCTTCACGTCCTTGATCGCCTGGAGGAACGGCGCCGACGAGAACCGCTCCGGCGCGACGTACAGCAGCCGCAGCGACCCCTCGGCCGCGCGGTCGAGCGCCTCGCGGTTCAGCGCGGAGTCCTGCTGCGCGTTGATCATCGCGACGGACCCGGGGGCGGCGCGCGCGAGCGCCTGCACCTGGTCCTGCATCAGGGAGACGAGCGGCGAGACGACGAGCGTCAGATCGTCGCGCACCAGGGCGGGCAGCTGGTAGCACAGCGACTTGCCCGCGCCGGTCGGCATGACGACGAGAACGTCCCGCGCCGGCGGCCCGACGGCCGCGCGCACGGCCTCCTCCTGCCCGGGCCGGAAGGCCTCGTGGCCGAAGTAGGCGTGGAGCGCGCGATCGAGATCCATCGGACCGATGACGCTACCGGCCGGCCCGGCGGCCGGCCCGGACCGGCACGAAGTCGTGACAGGTCGCGATGAGTTCGGCGCAGACGGCTCGTCCCAGCGGCATGGGAGAACTCGTCATCACCACGTTCATGACCCTCGACGGCGTCATGCAGGCACCCGGCGGGCGCGATGAGGACCGCGAGGACGGCTTCGAGCACGGGGGCTGGCAGGCGCCGGTGTCCGACGCCGCCTCCGGCGACCGGATGTACGAGGAGTTCCAGACCTGGGACGCCTACCTGCTCGGCCGCCGGACGTACGACATCTTCGCGTCCTTCTGGCCGAACCAGCCAGACGGCCCGTTCACCCGGCTGATCAACGATCTGCCCCGGTACGTCGCCTCGCGCACGCTCCGGAAGGCCGACTGGGCGGGCACGACCATCCTCGACGGGGACGTCCCGCAGCAGGTCGCCGAGATCAAGGAGCGCCACGAGCGCATCGGCCTCTGGGGCAGCGCCGGCCTCGTCCAGACGCTGCTGCACCACGACCTCGTCGATCGCCTCGACCTCTGGATCTACCCGCTGCTCCTCGGCACCGGCAAGCGCATCTTCGCCGAGGGCACCGTACCGGCCGCGTTCCGGCTCACCAGCGCCACGCCGTTCGAGCGCGGCGCGATGCACGTCGTCTACGAGCGCGCCGGCCACCCGACATACGGCGAGATGGGCCCGGAGAGCTAATCGCGCGCACGAGCTGGCTCGTGTGGGCATGACGGGATGCGGCGCCCGCCAGGGGAGGACGCAGCCGGCGTGGTGTGCGCCAGCACACGAGTCCGGCGAGGACGATGCCTGGCGGGATGCCGGCGCGCGTCAGGCCCGCACGAGCGGGAGCTCGAGTGCGTACTTCGACGCCGTCGCGTCCCCGAGGGGATAGCGGCCGGTGAAGCACGCGTCGCAGTGGCGATCGCTCGACACGCCGACCGCCTCGTACACGCCCTCCATCGACAGGTAGGAGAGCGTGTCGCAGCCGAGCTCGCGGGCGATCTCGTCCTGGTCGCGGCCGTGCGCGATCATCTCCTCGCGCGTCGACATGTCGACCCCGTAGTGACAGGGGTGGCGGATCGGCGGCGCGGAGATGCGCATGTGCACCTCGCGGGCGCCCGCGTCGCGCAGCATCTGCACGATCTGGCGGGTCGTGTTGCCGCGCACGATGGAGTCGTCGACCACGACGAGCGACTTGCCCGCGATGATCTCCGGGAGCGGGTTGAACTTCAGCCGCAGCCCGTGCTTGCGCAGCTCCTGGCCGGGCTGGATGAACGTGCGCTGGACGTAGCGGTTCTTGATGAGCCCGTCGTCCTGCGGCAGGCCGCTCGCCCGCGCGAACCCGCGCGCCGCGGGGGTCCCCGAGTCGGGGACCGGGATGACGAGGTCGGCTCCCGGCGCCGGGGCCTCGCGGGCGAGGATCTCGCCCATCCGGCCGCGCGCCGCCTGCAGGACGGTGCCGCCCATGCGCGAGTCGGGCCGCGCGAAGTAGATGTACTCGAAGACGCAGAACGCCTCGCGCTCGCTCTGCACCGCCTGGCGCGTCTGCAGCCCGCGGTCGGTGATCGAGATGAGCTCGCCGGGGCGGACGTCGCGCAGCAGCTCGGCGCCGATGATGTCGAAGGCGCACGACTCGCTCGCGACGCAGTAGCGGTCCCCGAGCCGGCCGAGGACGAGCGGGCGCAGCCCGTGCGGGTCGCGGAAGGCGAGCACGCGGTCCTTCGTCATGATCACCGTCGAGTACGCGCCCTCCAGGCGCGTCATGACGTCGGCGATCGCATCCTCGACCCGGTCGGCCGGATGGGAGGCGACCATCGCGGCGATGATCTCGGAGTCCGACGTCGAGCGGAACGACACGCCCTGCGCGCTCAGCTCGCCGTGCAGCTGCACGGCGTTGACGAGGTTGCCGTTGTGGGCGAGCGCGATCTCGCGACGGTCGGAGCGGTGGACCGGCTGAGCGTTCTCCCACGCGTTGGAGCCCGTGGTCGAGTAGCGGACGTGCCCGAGGGCCAGCGAGCCCTGCAGCGCGCGGAGCTTCTGCTCGTCGAACACCTGGTTGACGAGACCCAGCTCGCGCAGGGTCATGATGTGCCCGCCGACATCGGCCGTGGCGATGCCTGCAGACTCCTGCCCCCGATGTTGGAGGGCGTACAGCGCGAAGTAGGCGAGCTTGGAGACCTCGTGCTCGGGATCCGGGGCGTAGATCCCGAAAACACCGCACTCGTCCCGCGGCCCGTCGCGATCGGACAGGTCAGCCATGGCGCACGCCGAGCGTAGCATCGGACTCGGCGGCGCCATCCCGCTCTACGAGGCCTCGGCGAGCGCGCGCAGCGTCGCGATCCCGGCGGCGTCGACGGGCGTCCCGCTGTTGGACAGCGCGACCACGCCGAGCCCCGCGCCGGGGACGTACGCGGCGAAGCTCGTGAAGCCGCTGCTGATCCCGTTGTGCCAGGCGAACGAGCCCACCCCGGGAAGCCGGCTGGTGAACCACGCCAGGCCGATCCGGGTCCTCGCGTCGACCCGCGCGCGAGGCGTGCGGACGGTCCGCAGCGCCGCCCCCATCCGTGCGGGGCGCAGCCGGAGGTGCGCCCGCAGGTACGTGAGGAGGTCGTTCGCGGTGCCGTACAGCGCCCCGGCGCCCGCGAGCGCCGGGAGGCGCCAGTCCGGGGTCGGGTTGCCCTTCGGGTCGTGCCCGACGGCGGCGCGCGCCGCCTGGTCCGCGTCGCGCTCGATCACGACGTCGCGCAGGCCCAGCGGGCGCGTCACGGCCTCGCGCACCGTCCGCTCGTACCCCAGCCCCCGGCGGTGGGCCAGCGCGATGCCCAGCAGCCCCTCGCCGAAGTTGGAGTAGTGGAACCGCCGCCCCGGCACGCCGAGCAGCCGCGTGCGCCGCAGCAGGCGCGCGAGGCGCTCGACGGTCAGCGCCGCGTACGGGTCGCGGGGGTCGAAGCCCGGGAGCTTCTCCATCCCCGCGGGCAGCCGCGGCAGTCCGGACGTCTGGGTCGCCAGGTGCTCGAGCGTGATCTCCCGCCCGCCGCCCGTCGGCACGTCGAACCCGTCGGGCAGGTGCCTGGCGACCGGGTCGTCGTAGGCGACCATGCCCTCGTCGACGGCGCGCGCGAGCGTCAGCGTCGTGAACGTCTTCGTGATCGAGCCGATCCCGAAGACCGTCGAGCCGTCCGGGACCGTCCCGCGGCCGGTGTCGCCGGCGCCGGCGACGTGCTCGCCGCCCGGGGCGAGGACCCCGATCGCGAGCCCCTTGAGCTTGAGCTCCCTCTGCGCCTCGGCCGCGATGCTGCTCGCGATCGCGGGCAGGTCGGGCCGCGCGGACGCGCCCGCCGATGCCACGGCGGGAAGCGCGAGCGAGCCGGCGGCGCCGGCCAGGAAGCTGCGTCGGTCGATGCGGATCATGTGTCGCTCCTCTCGGAGGGAGGGGGTGCGGGTCCGGCCGCGGCGAGCACCACGAGCAGTGGGACGACGCGCTCGCCCGGGACCGCGTAGCGGCCCCGTCCGGCGGTCTGCAGCCACCCGGCAGCGACGAGCTGGCGCAGGTGGTGGTAGAGCTGCCCGGTGGTCCCGACCATCTCGAGCGCCTCGAGCTCCGCGACGGTGCGCCGGCCCCCGAGCACGGCCTGCAGCAGCAGGATCCGCACCCGGTGGCCCAGCGCGGCGAGCGCCGGAGCGAGGTCGTCGGGGTCCGCGCCCAGCAGCGGGGCCACCGCTTCGCCCTGCTGCCAGATGTAGCGCTCCCCGGTCGACAGCGCCGTGCTGCCCGCGAAGACCACCGCGCCAGGGCCGGCGTCGTCGCCCAGGCGCGCCTGGAGCCCCTGCAGGGCCCAGAAGTCCTCGGCGGCGGGAGCCGGCGCGTGCGCGACGGGTGCGGCCGGCGCCTCGAGTGCCTCCAGTCGGCGCTCGATGGCGGCGAGACGCTGGTCGAGATCGGCCATCACCGATGATCTTACGACATTACGTTCTTACGTACAAACGCGAGCAGGGTTGCGCGTGACCGCTCCGGACCGTAAGGTCTGTCGCGCAAACCAGTTTGGAGATCGCCGCATGGACCGCAGACACCTCGAGGACGCCGCCGTCAGCTACGCGCATCTGCGCGGGCTCCTGCTCATCCCGGTCGGCGGGCTGTTCCTCCTCGCGGCGCTGGCCAACTGGGACGTCGTGCAGACCTGGGTGCTCGCGGCCGGCGTCGTGATCGTCGGCCTCCTGTGGCTGGCGATCAGGCACCACTACCGCGAGCACTACGGCAGCGTGCGCACGTCACCCCGCCAACAGGCGCGCGACACGATCGCCCTCGTCCTGGCCTGCGCGATCGTCGTCGGCGTCTCGATGCTCCTGCGCGACCTCCCGGTCAACGCGATCGCCATCGGGTTCGCCGTGGCGATGGGCATCGGCTACGCGCTGGGTCCGGGCCTGCGGACGCACCACGTCGTGATCCTCGGCGCGCTGCTCATCGCCGGCGCGCTCCCGGTCTGGGACGGCGCCGACTCCGCCAACGCGGGGCTGCTGCTCGCCGGGATCGCGGTCGCGCTGACCGGCATCTTCGACCACCGCGCGTTCCTCCACACGTTCGGGCCGACGGTCGATGCCGGAGCCTGACCTCGCGCTCGACCGGCTCATCCACGAGCCGGGCCGGCTCGCGATCCTGACCGTCCTCTCCTCGGCGAGCGACGCGGACTTCCTGTTCGTGCAGCGGGCGACCGGCCTGACCAAGGGCAACCTCTCCAGCCATCTGACCAAGCTGGAGACGGCGGGGCTCGTGGCGATCGAGAAGCGCTTCGTCGGTCGCAAGCCGAACACGCGGCTCGCGCTGACCGAGGAAGGCCGCGAGCGCATCGCGCGTCACTGGGAGCAGCTGGACCGGCTCAGGGAAACAGCGCGGCGAACGAGCCGTGCGCCTCGCGCAGCTCCGCAAGCGTCGCATTGATCGCGACGTCGCCGGCGGTCAGCGTCAGGCCGTCCCCGCCGACCTCGCCGAGCACCTCCGCGCCGAGCGCCTCGAGCACGCCGGCGGGACCGGAGACGACGAAGCCCCGGCCGGGCGACTCGCCGAACAGCCGCGCCCAGGCGTCGCCGTCCGGCGCGATCGTCACCCGTGCGCCGACGCCGCCGGCGAGGGCGCACTCCGCCAGGGCGACCGCGAGGCCGCCCTCCGCGATGTCGTGCGCGCTGCTCAGCGTTCCCGCGCGAACCGCCTCGCGGACAGCGTCGTGTGCCGAGCGCACGGCCGAGATGTCCGCCTCCGGGAGGCCGTCGGGCAGCGCCTCGCCGCGCAGCTTGGCCAGCTCGGAGCCGGGAAGGGCGGGCGCGAACGGGCCGACGAGACCGACGGCGTCGCCCTCGGCCGCGAACGCCAGGCCGCCGGCGCGCGCCGCATCGGGCATCCCGCCCACGAGCCCGACGACGGGCGTGGGGTAGATCGGGCCCTCGGCGCCCTCGTTGTAGAGCGAGACGTTGCCGCCCACCACCGGCACGCCGAGCGCCCGACAGGCGTCGCCGAGGCCGCGGATGCTCTCGGAGAGCTGCCACGCGATGTGGGACTTCTCCGGGTTGCCGAAGTTCAGGCAGTTCGTCAGCCCGAGCGGCTCGGCACCGACGCACGCGAGGTTCGCCGCGCACTCGAGGACGTTCTCGATCGTGCCCGTGTACGGGTCCGCGGCGACCCTCCGGCCGGAGCCGTCGATGGCCACGGCGATCGCGTTGCCCCCGGGGAGCCGCAGGACCGCGGCGTCGGCCTCCCCCGGGCGGCGCACGGTCCGCGACTGCACGATCCAGTCGTACTGCTGGAAGAGCGGCAGGCGCGAGGCGATGTTCGGGCTCGCGAGCAGCGCCAGGAGCGTCGCGCGCGCATCGGCACCCGCGTCGAGCGTCGCCTCCGGCGGGGCGTACAGCGGGCCGGACGGCGCGGCCGGCTCGAGGTCGTAGAGCGGGCACTCGTCCACGAGCGCGACGACCGGGACGTCGCCCACCACGCGGTCGCCGTCGAGCACGCGCAGGCGGCCGCCGTCGGTGACCACGCCGATCGCGGTCCCGTGGACCTCCCACTTCTCGCAGACCGCGAGCACCTCGTCGAGGCGGTCGGGCTCGCAGACGCAGAGCATCCGCTCCTGGGACTCGCTGACCATGATCTCGAACGGCTCCATGTCCGCCTCGCGCAGCGGCACCTTGGAGACGTCGAGGTCGAGGCCGACGGCGCCCTTCGACGCCATCTCCGCCGACGACGACGTCAGCCCCGCGGCACCGAGGTCCTGCAGCGAGACGAGCAGCCCGCGCTCGAGGAGCTCCAGGGAGCACTCGAGCGCCTTCTTGCCCGCGAACGGGTCGCCGACCTGGACGGTCGGGCGCTTGTCCTCGTCGATGCCGAGCTCCGCGCTCGCCAGGACCGAGGCGCCGCCGATGCCGTCCCTGCCCGTCGAGGACCCGAAGAGCACGACGACGTTCCCGACGCCCGCGGCCGCGCTGCGGATCATGCGGTCCTGGTCGGCGAGGCCGAGCGCCATCGCGTTGACGAGGCAGTTCTGCTCGTACGGGCCCTCGTGGTAGACCTCGCCCCCGACCGTCGCCACGCCGACCGAGTTGCCGTAGTGCGCGATCCCGGCCACGGCGTGGTCGAGCAGGTACCGCGAGCGCGGGCTGGAGGGCTCGCCGAAACGCAGCGAGTCGAGCACCGCGATCGGGCGGGCGCCGATGGCGAAGATGTCGCGCAGGATGCCGCCGACGCCGGTGGCGGCGCCCTGGAACGGCTCGACCGCGCTCGGGTGGTTGTGCGACTCGACCTTGAACGCGACGGCCAGGCCGTCACCCACGTCGACGGCACCCGCGTTCTCCCCCGGGCCCATGACGACGTGCTCGCCCTCCGTCGGCAGCGTCCCGAGCAGCTTCTTGGAGTGCTTGTAGGAGCAGTGCTCGCTCCAGAGCAGGGAGAACATCGCGAGCTCGACCTCGTTGGGCTCGCGGCCGAGCTTCTCGCACACGAGGGCGTACTCGGACTCGGTCAGGCCGAGCTCGAGCGCGCTCCGCAGGCCCGGGACGGTGTCAGACGGGGACACGCGCGGCGCTCTCGAACAGCTTCAGGCCGTCGGCGGAGCCGAGCAGCGCATCGATCGCGTGCTCGGGATGGGGCATGAGCCCGACGACGTTGCGGCCCTCGTTGCAGACGCCCGCGATGTCGTTCGTCGACCCGTTGGGGTTGCCGTCGATCCGTAGCGGAGCACGACCTGGCCGGCGTCCTCGAGCCCGTGCGCGTCGGGCGCGAAGTAGCGCCCGGTCGTGTGCTTCACGGGGATCGAGAGGATCTGGCCCGGCTCGCACGCGGCGGTGAAGGCGGTGTCCGTCCGCTCCACGACGACGCCGACCTGGCGGCAGATGAACCGCAGGCCGACGTTCGGCAGCAGCGCGCCGGGCAGCATCCCCGCCTCGCACAGGATCTGGAAGCCGTTGCAGATGCCGAGCACGGGGCCGCCCTCGCGCGCGAACGCCATGACGGACTCCATGACGGGCGAGAAGCGGGCGATCGCGCCGACGCGCAGGTAGTCGCCGTAGGAGAACCCGCCGGGGATCACGATCGCGTCGGCGCCGCGGAGGTCGCGGTCGCCGTGCCACAGGATCTCGGCGTCGCCGACCTTCGCGCAGGCGAGCAGCGCGTCGGCGTCGTCGCAGGTCCCGGGGAAGCGGACGACGCCGAACTTCATGCGTCGATGATCTCGTAGTCCTCGATGAGCGGGTTCACGAGCAGCGCCCGGCACATCTCGTCGAGCCGCGCCGGATCCTCGACGTCGAGCTCGATGAGCCGCCCGACGTGGACGTTCTGCACGCCCTCGAAGCCGAGCGCGGGCAGCGCCCGCTCGACCGCGATGCCCTGCGGATCGAGGATCCCCGCCTTCGGCCGGACGAGGACGCGGGCCCTCACGGGGCGGTCCGGTCCAGCCAGGCCGAGAACGACTCCCCGGTGATCCGCTCGTACGCCTCGACGTACAGCTCGCGCGTGCGGGCGACGACGTCGTCCGGGATCGCGGGCGCGGGCGGCGTCTTGTCCCACCCCGAGCCGGCGGCCCAGTCGCGGACGTACTGCTTGTCGAAGCTCGGCTGCCCGCGGCCCGCCTCGTAGCCGTCGACCGGCCAGAAGCGCGAGGAGTCCGGCGTCAGCACCTCGTCGCCGACCGTGAGCACGCCGGCGTCGTCGAGACCGAACTCGAACTTCGTGTCGGCCAGGATGACGCCGCGCTCGCGCGCGTGGTCGCGCGCGAAGGCGTAGAGGGCGAGCGACGCGTCGCGGACCTGCTCGGTCAGCGCCCGGTCCCCGATGAGGGCGACGGCACCCTCGAAGTCGATCGCCTCGTCGTGGCCCTCCTCGGCCTTCGTCGAGGGCGTGAAGAGCGGCTCGGGCAGCTCCTGGGACTCCTGCAGCCCGGCCGGGAGCGCGATGCCCGAGACCGAGCCGGTGGCGCGGTAGTCCTTCCAGCCGGAGCCGGTGATGTACCCGCGGACGACGCACTCGACGGGCAGCATCTTCAGCTTGCGGACGGCGAGGCCGCGGCCGCGCGCCTCGGCGGGCACGCCGTCGGTCGCGGAGACGAGGTGGTTGGCGACGATGTGCTGCGTGGCGCCGAACCAGAACACGGACAGGCCGGTGAGGACCTTGCCCTTGTCGGGGATCGGCGTCGGGTGGACGACGTCGTACGTCGAGATCCGGTCCGAGGCGACCATGAGCAGCTCGTCGCCCAGGTCGTAGAGCTCCCGGACCTTGCCCGAGGACAGCAGTTGGAGGTCGGCGAGGGCAGTCACAGGCCGGAGGCTAGCAACGGATTCGGCCAGGACCGCCTCAGACGGGCGGGATGACGTCCAGCCGCGCGACGATCTCGGGCGGCGTGCCGGGTGTACGCGCGCGAGGTCGAAGACGACGTCCAGGAGGGGGTGTCGAGATCGAGGCCGAGATCGCGCCGCTCGAGCAGGTCGCGCAGCGCGATCCCCTCGTCCCACGCGCGCTGCGCCTCCTCCTGGACGATGCGGTACGCCTCGTCGCGCTCCATGCCCGACGCGACGAGCGCGAGCAGGACCCGCTGGGAGAACAGCGCGCCGTGCGTGAGGTCGAGATTGCGGCGCATCCTCGCCGCGTCGACGACGAGCCCGCGCACGAGCCGCAGCGCCCGGTGGTGCAGGTAGTCGAGGAGGATCGTGGAGTCCGGCAGGATCACGCGCTCGGCGCCGGAGTGCGAGATGTCGCGCTCGTGCCACAGGGCGACGTTCTCGACCGCCGCCTGCGCGTTGCCGCGCAGGACCCGCGCGAGGCCGGTGATGCGCTCGCTCGTGATCGGGTTGCGCTTGTGGGGCATCGCGCTCGAGCCCTTCTGGGCGCCGGAGCGGAACGGCTCGGTCGCCTCGAGGACCTCGGTGCGCTGCAGGTGGCGGATCTCGGTGGCCAGGCGCTCGAGCCCGGCGCCGGCGAGGGAGATCGCCTGGAGCACCTCGGCGTGCCGGTCGCGGGGGACGACCTGGGTGGACACCGTCTCCGCCGCGAGGCCGAGCCGCGCGAGCACCGCCGCCTCGAACGCGGGCGGGTGCGACGCGTAGGTCCCGACCGCCCCCGAGAGCGCGCCGACGGCCGCCTGGCCGAACGCGAGCTGGAGGCGCAGCGCGTTGCGGTGGGCCTCCATCGCGAAGCCCGCGAGCTTGATGCCGAAGGTCGTCGGCTCGGCGTGCACGCCGTGCGTGCGGCCGACGCACACCGTGTCGACGTGCTCGCGCGCGCGCTCGGCGAGCGCCCAGGCCAGCTCGCGCGCGCCCGCGACGACGATGTCGCCCGCGGCCTGCAGCTGCAGGCCGAGCGCGGTGTCGAGGACGTCGGAGCTCGTCAGCCCGAAGTGGATCCAGCGCCCGGCGGGGCCCGCGCTCGCGGAGAGCACGTCGACGAAGGCGGCGACGTCGTGGTCGGTGATCTCCTCGCGCCGCTGGACCGCGTCGACCGTGAACGTCGCCGCGCGGATCGCCTCGAGGTCGGACGCCGTCGGCCCGTCCATCTCCTCGCAGGCGGCGACCTCGACCTGGCGCCACGCCTCCATCCGGGCCTCGTCGGTCCAGATCGCGCCGAGCTCCGGGCGCGTGTACCGGTCGATCACGGCAGGAGCTCCCGCATGCGGACGAGGCCCCATGCCGCGACCGACGGCGCGTCGCGCAGCTCGCCGGACAGGATCATCGCCTCGAGCTCGTCGATGCCGACGGTGCGCGACTCCATCGTCTGCTCGGACGACTCGCGGCGCGTCACGCCGGCGGTGAGGCCGGTCGCGAGGAACGCGTCGAACCCCTGCTGGGAGAAGCCGTACGCGTGCCACATGCGGCCGAGGTGCTGCAGGCGATCCGCGCGCAGCCCGGTCTCCTCCTCCAGCTCGCGGGCGGCGATCTCCGACGGCTGCTCGGGGACGAAGCCCTCGACGCCGCCCTGCGGGAACTCCCACTCGAACGAGGCGACCGGGTAGCGGTACTGGCCGACGAGGTGCAGCCGCTCGCCGTCCCAGGGCACGACGAGCGCGAAGTCCGGCTTCTCGACGACCCCGTAGATGCCGCGGGAGCCGTCGGGCTGCTCGATCGCGTCCTCGCGGAGCCGCAGGTACGGGCTCTCGTAGACGCGGCGGCTGGACAGCTGGCGGATCACGCTCCGCAGATCACGCCTCGAGGATGCGGACGGCCAGGTGCGCGGCGTTGCGCGCGTTGTCCAGCCCGACGCAGCCGACCGGCACGCCGGGCGGCATCTGCGTGATCGAGAGCAGTGCGTCCAGCCCACCGAGCGCGGACATCCGGCTCGTGAGGGGGACGCCGATGACCGGCAGGTCGGTGTGCGCGGCGGCGGTCCCCGGCAGGGCGGCGGACAGCCCGGCGCCGGCGATGATCACGCGCAGCCCGCGCAGCCGGGCGTTCTTGCAGTAGTCGGCGACGACGTCGGGCTCGCGGTGCGCGGACATGACGCGCACCTCGAAGGTCACCTCCGCCTCCTCCAGCACCTTCTCCGCGGCCTCCATGGCCGCGGCGTCGGACTTCGATCCCATGATGATGCCGACGCGGGGCGCGTCGACCGGGATCTGCTCCATCTCCGGTGCGGTCTCAGCCACGGTCTCGGGCGCGTCGCCCGTCTTCATCTGCTCGCTCATGTCCGTCCCACGGCCCGCAGCGCGATGTCACGGCGCAGCTGACGGCCCTCGAAGGTGATCAGATCCGCGGCAGCATAGGCCGCGTCGCGGGCGGCCCCGATGTCGGGACCCAACGCCGTGATGTTCAGTACCCGCCCTCCGGCGGTCACGATCGCGCCGTCGTCGCGCCGCGCGGTCCCCGCGTGCGTGAGCTCGACGCCCTCGCCCACGTCGTCGAGGCCGGAGATGACGTCGCCGCTGGACGACGACGCCGGATAGCCGCCGCTCGCCAGGACGACGGTGACCGCGGCGTCGTCGGTGAAGTCGAGCGTGGCGCCCTCGAGTCCGCCGGGGCTCGCCGCGAGGCGCAGGAGCTCGAGCAGGTCGCTGCGCAGGCGCGGGAGGACGGCCTGCGTCTCCGGGTCGCCGAAGCGCGCGTTGTACTCGATGACCCGCGGGCCGTCGGGCGTGAGCATGAGCCCGGCGTACAGCACGCCGTGGAACGGGGTCCCCCGCCTGCGCAGCTCGTCGACGAGCGGCTGGTGCACGATGGCGGAGAGCTCGTGCGCGTCGCCCGCGCCGGGGACGGGCGAGTAGGAGCCCATCCCGCCGGTGTTCGGGCCGACGTCGCCGTCGCCGATGCGCTTGAAGTCCTGGGCGGGCGCCATCGGGATCGCCCGCTCGCCGTCGCAGAGCGCGAGCAGCGACAGCTCCTCGCCGGTGAGGTGCTCCTCGACGAAGACCTGGCCGTCGCCGAAGCTGCGGTGCACGAGGAAGTCCTCGAGCGCGCGGCGCGCCGCGTCCTCGTCCTCGGCGATGACGACGCCCTTGCCGGCGGCCAGCCCGTCGTACTTCAGGACCGCCGGGTAGCTCCCGCCGATCGCCGCGAGGCCGTCGTCCACGGTCGCCGCCATGGCGAACGCGCCCGTCGGCACGCCGGCGGCCGCCATGAGCTCCTTCGCGTGGACCTTCGACCCCTCCACGCGCGCGGCGGCGGCGGTCGGCCCGAACGCCGGGATCGCAGCGTCGGCGAGCGCGTCGACGAGGCCGGCCACGAGCGGCGCCTCGGGGCCGACGACCACGAGGTCGACCGCGTGCTCGCGCGCCGCCGCGACGAGCGCCGGGCACGTCGGTCACCGGGATGGGCAACAGCGTGGCGTCGCGCTCGATGCCGGGGTTCCCGGGCGCGCAGAGGATCTCCGGGGCCTGCGGCGAGCGCCCGAGCGCGCGCACGATGGCGTGCTCGCGCCCCCCGCCGCCGACCACGAGGACCCTCACAGCGTGGCGATGAAGTCGTCGATCGGGATCGCGACCATCGTCTCCCACTTGCCGGTCCCGCGGGAGCCGAGCTCGAGCGAGACGCGGGCCATGGTCTTCTCGTCGGGCGCCTCGACGACGTTGACGAAGTCGTAGTGGCCGAGCGTCGCCCACTGGGCCTTGACGGTCGCCCCGAGCTGCTCGAGCTCCTGGTTGACCTCGCGGATCCGGGTGGGGTTGTTCCTGAGGGTCTGCACGCCATCGGGCGTCAGCGTCGAGAGCATGATGAAGGTGGGCATGCGGCCTCCAGGAGGGGGTGCCGACGGCAACCCGACCACCGGCGCAGGCCGATTGTCGTACTGGTTGCCGGAGGCGGGGCCCCCCTTCGCGATTGTGGGACTCGACAGATCTTCTACTGGAACTGGGGCGACCTCTGCCTTCCGGTGCGCTACGGTCGCCGCCCAGATGCGCGAGAGAATCACGTTCTGGGTGGGCCCCGCTGCTGCAGCGGCGCTCGTGTGCGCGGCGATCGCGCCGGCGACCTCGGGGGCCGCCGCCGTGGAGCTCAACCGCGCCTGCTACCTCGAGGGCTCGCGCGTCGGGCTGTCGGCGGCCGGGTTCGCGCCCGGCAGCAAGGTCGACGTCCGCCGCGGGGACACGCTCATCGGATCGACGACGGCCGACGCCGTCGGGGGCGTGGAGGCTCGCTTCGACGCGCCCAAGCTGCCCGCGGGCCGCCGCGAGGCGAGCGCCGTCATCGAGCTGAGCGACGGCACCACCCGCGCATCGACGCGCCTGCCGATCACCCGCTTCCACGCGAGCTTCTCACCGGCCACCGGCGATCCGGCCACGATGCTCGTGCGCTTCTCCGTCGACGGCTTCGGGCTGCTCGACGCCCAGCCGAACGTGTACGTCCACTACGTCGGGCCGAACGGCAAGGTGCGCGAGACCGTCGAGCTGGGCATGGCCCGGGGCGTCTGCGGCCACCTGGCCCCGACGAGCCCGCGCCGCCTGTTCCCGTTCCGCGCGCGGGCCGGGACGTGGACGCTGCAGTTCGACACGCGCAAGCGCTACAAGAAGGGCCGCATCGACCGGCCCGGCTTCCTCTTCTTCACGCGCCGCGTGAAGATCGTCGCCAACTAGGCGGCAGCCGGCTCGAGCGTGAAGCGGCCGACGAGCTGCTCGAGCTCCTCGGCGGTGCGCGACAGCTCCTGGGCCGACGCGGCGATCTCCTGCGTCGAGGCCGACGTCTCCTGCGTGGAGGCCGAGACCTCCTCGGTCGACGCCGAGGACTGCTGCGCGACGGCGGAGACCTCGAGCATGTCGTCCTGCATCTGCTGGGAGCTGACGGCGATCTGCTCGACGGCCGCCGCGATCTGCTCGACGCGGGCGTTCATGTCCTCGACGGCCTCGCCGATCGACGCGAAGGACGAGCGGGCCTGCAGCACCGTCGCGACGCCGTCCTCGGTGCGCTCGGCACCGCGCTCGACGACGGACACGGCCTGCGCGGTCTCGTGCTGGATCTCGCCGATGAGGACCGCGATGCTCGCGGCAGCCTGCTGGGAGCCCTCGGCGAGCTTGCGGACCTCGTCGGCGACGACGGCGAAGCCGCGGCCCTGGTCGCCTGCGCGCGCCGCCTCGATCGCCGCGTTGAGCGCGAGGAGGTTCGTCTGCTCGGCGATGCCGGTGATGGTGTCGACGATGCCGCCGATGCGCTGGGACTTCTCGCCGAGGCCCCGGATCGCTGCGGACGCCTGCTCGGACGCCTCGCGGACGGCCTCCATCGCGTCGGTCGCGCGGCCGACGACCTCGGTCCCCTCGGTGGCCGCGGCGCGGGCGCCGGCGGCGACGGTGGCGGCCTCGCCTGCGCTCTCGGCCGACGCGACCGTGGCGGTCGTGACCTGCTCGGCGACCGTGCGGGCGCTCTCGAGCGCCTCGACCTGGCGCTGGGCGCCGTCGGCGATGTCCCCGACGGCGTGGGCGATCTCGCCCACGGCGCGGCCGGTGTCCTCCGACGTGGCGGCCATCTGCTGCGATGCGGCGCTCAGCGTCTGCGCGCTCGTGGTGACGGTGGCGATCATCCCGCCGAGTCCCGCGCGGGTCTCGTTGTAGGCATCGATGGTCCGGACGAGGTCCTCGCGGATCGCGTTGACCGTGCGGGCCACGTCGCCGAGCTCGTCGCCGGCGATGCGGTCGATCGGGGTGGTGACGGGCACGACCTGGCTGGTGAGGTCGCCGTGCGCGAGGTCGCCGAGGCCGTCGCGCAGACCGGCGACGCAGTTCGCGCCGAGCGACCGGAGGCGGTCGAGGATGTCCTCGACGCTGCGCTGGATGCCGCGGGAGATGAGGAAGGCGATGCCGAGGCCCAGGATCGCGGCGAGCGCGATCGAGCCCAGCAGGAAGAGGCTGGAGGAGGCGTAGACGTCCTGCATCTCGCGGCTGCGGGCGCGGGCGTTGCCCTCGGCGGCGGTGCCCAGCAGGCGCGCGCTGCGCAGCGCGGCGGTGACGGCGGACTGCTGCTCGCCGTTGAAGAGCGCGGTCGCGCGGCCGGGGCTCGTCCCCGAGAGACGCCGGGCGCGGAGGAGGAGCGCGTCCTGGCGCTTCCACGCGGTCTCGAACGCGCGCAGCTGCGCGGTCGCGGCGAACCCGTCGAGCCCGTCGAGCCGCGCGATGCCGTCGCGGATCGACGCGCGGGACTCGTCGACGACCCGGTCGGCGCGGGCCATGGAGGCCTCGGTGCGCGACGCCAGCGCGACGTGGATCGCGAGCTGCTGCTCGCTGAGCGTGCGCTCGAGGTCGGCGGCCCAGCGGGAACCCTCGAGGTCGGTCGTGTAGAGAGCCTTGCCGTTGTCGGCGACGTTGCGAAGCTGGGCTTCGCCGATGACGCCCACGACGAGCATGAGCGTGATGAGGAGGCCGGCGCTCCCGAGGAGCTTGGCGCGGATGGAGAGGCGACGGGGCACGTGTGCCCCGGTGGTCGGCCGCTAGCGCTTGCGCTTGAGCAGCCCGAAGACCCCGCGGATGAGCTCGCGCTGGATCTGACGGCCGGTCGTGCTGTTGAGGAAGTCGCCGATGCCGCCGTCCGCCGGCGCCGGTGCGGGCGCGCGCCGCCGCGGCGCCTTCGGGACCTTCGGCACCGGGATGTGCTTCAGCTCCTTCTCCGCCTCCTTCGCGCGCTCGGCCTCCTCGGCCTCGGCGGCGGCCGCCTCGACGCGCTTGCCGAGGATCTCGCGCGCGCTCTCGTTGTCGACGCGCGCGCCGTACTTCGCGAACAGCGGCGAGGCCTTCGCGACGCCCTCGACGTCGTCCGCCGGCCCCATCCGCGAGACGGGCCCCGGCAGCCGCGCGTGCACGACCGGCGTGGGGACGCCCTTCTCGTTCAGCAGCGTCACCGCCGCCTCGCCGGTGCCGGTCGAGGTCAGCAGCTCCTCCACGTCGTAGAGCTCGGAGACGGGGTACGTCTTCACCGCCGCGGAGAGCGCCTTCTGGTCGTCGGGCGTGAACGCGCGCAGCGCGTGCTGCACGCGGCTGCCGAGCTGCGCGAGGACGCTCGACGGCACGTCCTTCGGCGACTGCGTCACGAAGTAGATGCCGACGCCCTTGGAGCGGATGAGGCGCACGGTCTGCTCGACGGACTCGAGGAACGCCTTCGAGGCGTCGGTGAACAGCAGATGCGCCTCGTCGAAGAAGAAGACGAGCTTGGGCTTGTCGACCTCGCCGGCCTCCGGCAGCGTCTCGAACAGCTCGGCGACGAGCCACATGAGGACGGTCGACCAGAGCTCCGGCTTGTCCTGCACCGCGGGGAGCTCCATGCAGGAGATGACGCCCCTGCCGTCCGGCGCGGTGCGCATGAGGTCGGCGATGTCGAACATCGTCTCGCCGAAGAACTCCGTGCCGCCGCCGGTCTCCAGCGTGACGAGGTTGCGCAGGAGCACGCCGACCGTCGCCTTCGACACGCCGCCGATGCCCTCCAGCTCGTCCTTGCCCTCGGCGGAGGTCAGGAACGTCAGCAGCGCGCGCAGGTCCGAGAGGTCGAGCAGCGGCAGCGACTTGGAGTCGGCGTAGTGGAAGACGAGGTTGAGACTCGACTCCTGGGTCTCGTTCGCCTCGAGCACCTTGGCCATGAGGCGGGGCCCGAAGTCCGAGACCGTGGCCCGGATCGGGACGCCGGGGCCGATGCCGCCGATCGAGAGGTACTCCGTCGGGAAGCCGGTCGGCGCGTACGGGATGCCGAGCTCGGCGTCGCGCTTGGCGCCGGGGCCCTCGGGGTCGCCGGGGGCGGCGACGCCGGACACGTCGCCCTTCACGTCGGCGACGAAGACCGGCACGCCCTGCGCCGAGAGCTGCTCGGCGATGAGCTGCAGCGTCTTCGTCTTGCCCGTGCCGGTCGCCCCCGCGATGAGCCCGTGGCGGGTCATCATGCGCAGGGCGACCTGCACCTTGGCCTCGGGGAACATGGTCCCCTCGTGGACCCCGCGCCCGAGGTCCACCGAGGGGCCGTCCACCGCGTAGGCGGCCGCGATCGTCTCCGCGAAGTCGGTCACGGCCGCGATCCTACGCTGCGGCCGCGGGCACCTCCGCGGACCGCGCGAGCACGAGCTCGCCGTCCGACGCGTCGACCAGGACGCGGTCGCCCTCGCGGTACTCGCCCTCCAGCAGCGCGAGCGCCAGCCGGTCCACGAGCCGCTTCTGCAGGACCCGCTTGAGCGGCCGCGCCCCGTACGTCGGGTCGTAGCCCAGCTCGCCGAGCAGGTCCAGCGCCGCGGGCGTGAGATGCAGCTCGATGCCGCGCTCCAGCACCCGCGTGGCGACGCGCGCCACCTGCAGCTCGACGATCTCGCGGATGTTCTCCCGCGACAGCGCGTCGAACTCGACGATGTCGTCCAGCCGGTTGATGAACTCCGGCTTGAAGTGCATCTCCGCGCCGGCGGCGCCGCCCGGGATGTTCGAGGTCATGATGAGCACGACGTTCTTGAAGTCCACCGTCCGGCCCTGGCCGTCGGTGAGCCGCCCGTCGTCCATGACCTGCAGGAGGACGTTGAAGACGTCGGGGTGGGCCTTCTCGATCTCGTCGAGGAGCACGACGGAGTACGGGCGCCGGCGCACGGCCTCGGTCAGCTGGCCGCCCTCGTCGTAGCCGACGTAGCCGGGGGGCGCGCCGACGAGGCGCGACACGGCGTGCTTCTCCATGTACTCGCTCATGTCGATGCGGACCATCGCGTCCTGCGCGTCGAACATGAACTCGGCCAGCGCGCGGGCCAGCTCGGTCTTGCCGACGCCGGTCGGGCCGAGGAACAGGAACGTGCCGATCGGCCGGTCCGGGTCGCTCAGGCCGGCGCGCGAGCGCCGCAGGGCGTTGGACACCGCCTCGACGGCGGCCTCCTGGCCCACGACGCGCCCGTGCAGGCGCTCCTCCATGTGGACGAGCTTGGAGACCTCGCCCTCCATGAGCCGCGACACCGGGATGCCGGTCCAGCGACCGACGACCTCGGCGATGTCCTCGGACGTGACCTCCTCCTGGAGGAAGCCGGCGTCGCCGTCGGAGCGCTCCTCGGCCGCGGCGAGGCGCCGCTCGAGCTCGGGGATCTCCCCGTAGCGCAGCTCGGCGGCACGCTGCAGGTCGGCCTCGCGCTCGGCGCGCTCGGCCTCGCGGTGCGCCTGCTCCAGGCGCTCCTTGACCTGCTGGACGCCGACGATGGCGTCCTTCTCGGCCTGCCACTGCGCCTTCATGCCGTTGGCCTTCTCGCGCAGCTCGGCGAGCTCGCGGTCCAGCGCCTCGCGGCGCTCGGCCGACGCGTCGTCGCGCTCGTTCTCGAGCGACGTGCGCTCGATCTCCAGCTGCATGACGCGGCGCTCGACCTCGTCGATCTCCTCGGGGAGCGAGTCGATCTCGATGCGCAGGCGCGAGCCGGCCTCGTCGACGAGGTCGATGGCCTTGTCGGGCAGGAAGCGGTCGGCGATGTAGCGGTCCGACAGCGTGGCGGCGGCGATGAGCGCGGAGTCCTGGATGCGGACGCCGTGGTGCACCTCGTAGCGCTCCTTGAGGCCGCGCAGGATCGCGATCGTGTCCTCGACGGAGGGCTCGCCGACGTAGATGGGCTGGAAGCGGCGCTCGAGCGCGGCGTCCTTCTCGACGTGCTTGCGGTACTCGTCGAGGGTGGTCGCGCCGACCGCGCGCAGCTCGCCGCGGGCGAGCATCGGCTTGAGGAGGTTGGCCGCGTCCACGGCGCCCTCGGCGGCACCGGCGCCGACGATGGTGTGCAGCTCGTCCATGAAGAGGACGACCTGACCCTCGGCGTCCTTGATGTCCTGGAGGACCGCCTTCAGGCGCTCCTCGAACTCGCCGCGGTACTTCGAGCCGGCGAGCAGCGCGCCGATGTCGAGCGCGACGACCTTGCGGTCGCGCAGCGACTCGGGCACGTCGCCGGAGACGATGCGCTGGGCCAGGCCCTCGACGATGGCGGTCTTGCCGACGCCGGGGTCGCCGATGAGGACGGGGTTGTTCTTGCGGCGGCGGGAGAGGACCTGGACGACGCGGCGGACCTCGTCGTCGCGGCCGATCACCGGATCGAGCTTGCCCTGCGCGGCCTCCTCGGTGAGGTCGCGGCCGAAGCGCTCGAGCGCGTTGATCTTCTCCTCGGGGCTCTGGTCGGTCACGCGGTGGCTGCCGCGGATCTCGGCGATCGCCTGCAGCAGCGCGTCCTTCGACGCGCCGGCGGCGCGCAGCGCCTCGCCGGCCTTCGAGTTGTGCCCGGCGAGGGAGAGCAGGAGGTGCTCGGTGGAGACGTACTCGTCCTTGAGCTCGCGCATCTCGTGCTCGGCCGCGCGCAGCACCTGCATGAGCTCGGGCGCGGTCGTGGGCTCGGCGGCGCTGCCGAGCGTCGGGAGCGCGTCGAGCGCCGCGCGCACCTGGCCGCGCAGGCCCTCGACGGCGACGCCCAGCTTGCGCAGCACGCCCGGGACGACGGAGTCGCCCTGATCGAGCAGCACGGCGAGCAGATGCTCGGGCTGCACCTGGGAGTGGCGGGCGGTGGCCGCGAGGTCGATGGCCGACCGGAGGGCCTCCTGGGACTTGATCGTGAATCGGTCTGCCTGCATCGGTTCCTGGTCGTTCGGAAGAAAGAGTGATCTCAGTGTAGGCGACTGAGATTTCTTGTCAACGGAGAAGCGTCACACTCAGCGTTTCCGCGCCCGGACGTGACGGGTAACGCAGCGTGTATGCGCCTAGGTCCCTTCCTCATGCTCACCGCGGTCTTCTTCGCCATCGTCGCGGCCGTCGCCGCCATCGCCGGAGGGATCTCCTGGGCCATCCCCGTCGTCCTCGTCGCGATCATCGTCGTCGTGTACGCCCTGGCGAACCGGAAGCTCGGGGAGCGTGAGATGGCGAGCCACGGCGGCGACGAGCAGGACGCCCTCCGGGACGGCCGCGAGGGTGGCCTCCCCAAGGCGCACGTCATCGGCGACGACGAGACGGCGCTCGGCGACACGCCCGAGGTCCACGCCGAGATCAGCCCGCACGACTTCCCGAAGGGCGCACCGGAGCGCCAGGCGGCCGAGCGGATGGCAGCCGAGGAGGCCGGCGAGGACACCACGCGCGGGCACGAGGACCCGAGCGAGCGCGAGGGTCGCGTCCGGCACGAGTCCCGCACCAGCGGCGGCGGTTAGCCTGCGCGCGTGATCCGCGCGCTCGTCTTCGACGTCTTCGGCACCCTCGTCGACTGGCGCTCGAGCATCGCGAGGGCGTTCGCGGCCGCCGGCGTCGACGGGGATCCGTCCGAGCTGGCCGACGACTGGCGCGGGCGCTACGCGCCGGCGCTCGAGGAGTCCAACCGAGGGCAGCGCCCGGCCGGCACGCTCGACGAGCTGCACGGCGCGACGCTCGACGAGCTGCTCGCCGCGCGCGGCCTGCCGCCCGTCGACGACGCCACGAAGGCGCGGCTCGTCCGCGGCTGGCACGAGCTCGACCCCTGGCCCGACGTCCGCGAGGGCCTCGAGCTGCTGCGGCGCGACCGCGTGACGGCGACGCTGTCCAACGGGCACGTCGCGCTGCTCGTCGACCTCGCCCGCCACGGCGACCTGCGCTTCGACGCGATCCTCTCCGCGGAGCTCGCCGGCGCATACAAGCCCGCGCGCCAGGTGTACCTCCGGGCGGCGGAGCTGCTCGCCGTCGCACCTGCGGAGCTCATGCTCGTCGCCGCGCATCCGTTCGACCTCGAGGGCGCACGCGGGGCCGGGCTGCAGACGGCGTTCGTCGACCGCCCGCTCGAGCACGGCGAGGGGTCGCCCGCCCGCTCGGACCCTGACGCGGACGTCTCCGTCGCGAGCCTCCCCGAGCTCGCCGCGGCGTTGGCCGGCTGAGCCGCGGTCACATCTCTCCTCGCTCGTCGGTCATCGAGGTGACCCACGACGAAGGAGAGACCCATGGAGACCACGACCCTCGAAGCACGCATCACCAACCCGGCGTTCGCCGTCCCCGGCGCGATGGACGCGCTGCAGGCCCTGAACAAGGCGATCAGCCGCGTCCGCATCTCGCCAGGGCTGCTCGAGCTCATGCACCTGCGCGCGAGCCAGATCAACGGCTGCGGCGTCTGCGCCGTGCAGCACCCGAAGCTCGCCCGCAAGCTCGGGGAGAGCGACGACCGCATCTTCGCGGTCGCCGCCTGGCGCGACGCGCCGTACTTCACCGACGCCGAGCGCGCGGCGCTGGCGCTGACGGAGGCCGCGACGCGGCTCGCCGACACGCCCGATCCGGTGCCGGACGACGTGTGGGAGGACGCCGCGCGCCACTACGACGAGCAGGAGCTCGCCGCGCTCGTGCTGGCGATCGCGTCCATCAACGTCTGGAACCGGCTCAACGTCGCGACGCGGCAGGTCGCCGGTCAGGAGTGGTGAGGCAGCGCCGCCAGCGAGACGTAGAGCTCGCGGGCGGCGCGCTCCCCGCGCTCGAGCGAGGTGAGCCGGAAGGACTCGTCGGGCGAGTGGATGCGGTCGTCGGACAGCGCGAACCCGCTGACGATCGTCGGGATCCCGCGGTGGCCGAGCTCGGCCACCGCCGGGATCGAGCCGCCGCTGCGCGTCAGCACCGGCGCCACGCCGACCGCCCGCTCGAGCGCCTGGGTCGCCAGCGCGACGCTCGCATGCGACGCGTCGAAGAGCGCCGGCGCGGCGCGGACGGTCTCGATCGTCACCTCGGCGTACGGGGGCGCGGCGTCGCGCAGCAGGCCGCTGAGCACCTCGGCCATGCGGTCGGGATCCTGCCGCGCGGCGAGGCGCAGTGAGAGCGTCGCGTGCGCCGTCGCGGGCACGAGCGTGCGCGGCTCGCCGCCGCGGATCTCGTTGACGTCGAGCGACGCGTCGGCGCCCGTCCGCACGTAGAAGTCCGCCGGGTCCCCGACGGGGTTGGCGCCCACCGCCGCGAGCTCGCCGGCGCCCGGGGGCAGGCGCTCCCAGGACGCGAGCTCGGCGGGATCGGGCGGCACGATGCCCTCGCGCAGCTCCTCGCGCACGCGGCCGTCGGGCCCCGGCACGACCTCGGCGAGCATGCCGTGCAGGACGTGCAGCGCGTTGGCGACCGTGCCGCCGTAGACGCCGGAGTGCAGATCGCGCGGCGCGACGCGGACGTCGACGTTCGTCATGACGATCCCGCGCAGCCCCAGCGTCACCGCCGGCGTGTCGGCGTCGGCCATGTCGGAGTCGAAGACGATCGCGCAGTCCGCGCGGCGCTCGTCGGCGCGGATCCACTGCGCCACGGCGTGGCTGGCCGCCTCCTCCTCGCCCTCGATGAGGACGCGGACGTTGACGGGCAGCGCCCCGTCGCGCGCGAGCGCGCAGGCGACGTGCAGGAGCGGGAGGAAGTTGCCCTTGTCGTCGGAGGCGCCGCGCGCGTACAGCCGCCCGTCGCGGATCTCCGGCACGAACGGGTCCGAGCTCCAGAGGGACAGGTCGCCGGGGCCCTGCACGTCGTAGTGCCCGTAGATGAGGACGGTCGGCGCGTCCGGCGAGGACGCGGCCAGGTCGCCCACGACGAGCGGGTTGCCGCCGTCGATCGTCACGAGCTCCGCCGTGCCGCCGGCGCCGCGGACGCGCGTGGCCGCCCACTCCGCGGCGCGGTGCAGATCGGCGGGATCGCCGCCGCCGGTGGAGATCGAGGGGATGCGCAGCCAGTCGAGGAGGTCGTCGAGCAGCGGGTCGGTCATCTGAGAGCCTCCAGCGCGTCGGAGAGTTCGTCGGACACGTCGATGCCGCGCTCGCGGATCGCCTCCATCGACGCGAGGGCGCGATCGTTGGGCGCGCGCACGGGCACGGCGGGGTCGGCGGGGCGCGCGCCGCGGACGCGCTCCAGCAGCTCGGTCAGGCGCGCCGCGATGTCGTCCGGGTCGCCGAAGAGCGACGGCTCGAACGCCATGAGGAACACGCCGGAGTCGTCGGGCTGCGCCGGGACCGGCGGGCTCCCGGCGAGGACGCCGAACGCCTGGATGGCGAGCGCGAGCGCCGAGCCGCGGTGCTCGCCGAACGCCTTCACCGCGCCGCCGATCGCCGCGGCGGCGTCGGTCGTGGCGTTCCCCTCGCCGTCGAACGCGAGGCCGTCGGGGAGCGGGCGTCCCTCGAGGCGGTGGAAGCGCAGGTCCGCGTCGATGAGCGTCGCCGCGCTGATGTCGACGACGAGCGGCGCACCGGTCGTCGGCATCGCCACGCTCAGCGGGTTCGTCCCGAAGAGCGCCTCCGACGAGCCGTGGGGCGCCACGACCGCCGTGAAGTTGTTGACCATGAACGCGACCCAGCCCTGCTCGGCGAGGCGCTCGACGTAGTACGCGTTGCGGCCGGTCAGGCCCGAGCCGTTCGCGGTGACGAGGCCGACGCCGGTCGCCCGCACCTTCGCCTCCACGACCTCGACCATCCGCAGCGCCGTGACGTAGCCGAGGGCGCGGCCCGCCTCCAGGTGCGCGGAGAACGGTCCGTCGCGCTCGACGCGGATCGGCGCCCGGTCCACCCGGCGGACGTACTCCGCCAGGCGGGGCAGCCGCGCGAGGCCGATCTGCGGGTAGCCGGTCAGCTCGGTCCAGACGACGATGTCCGCGACCGCGGCGGCCTCCTCGGCCGTCAGGCCTGCGCGCTCGAGGACCCCGGCCGCGATCTCATGCGCGTCGTCGACGCTGATGTGACGCCCCGCCATGCGCGGGGCAATCTAGTCCGTGGCAGGCGAGGTGACGGACGGCGGCTTCAGCGCGTCCGCGAACTGCTTGTACGGGATGAGCTCCGCGCGGACCTCGCGGCGGACCGCCTCGAGGCGCGTGATGTCCGCCTCCAGCTGCGTCCGCCGGCGCTCGAGCGCGTCGACCTTGCGCTGGGTGCGCGCGAGCTGCTCCTCCAGCGCGAGCACGCGCTCGACGCCCGCGAGGTTCAGCCCGAGCTCGACCGTCATCTGCTGGATGCGGCGAAGTCGCTCGACGTCGGCGTGGCTGAACAGCCGCGTCCCCTTCGGCGAGCGCTTGGGCTCGATGAGCCCACGCTGCTCGTACATCCGCAGGGTCTGCGGGTGCATGTCGGCCAGCTCGGCCGCCACGGAGATCATGAAGACCCCGCGGTCGGACGCGACCTCGACGCGCGTGGTGGTGCGGGTGCGTCGGGTTGCCATGGTCATGCACCTCCCTTCGCGAACAGGCTGGAGCGCGGGTTGCCGTTCATGACCTTCGAGAGCTCCCGCACCGCCTCCTGCTGCTCGCTCGACAGCGACGCGGGGACGTCGATGACGAAGCGGTAGTGGATGTCGCCGCGGTCCTTCCCGCCGAGCTTCGGCGGGCCCTCGCCGCGGATGCGCTGCACGGTGCCGTGCTTCGTGCCGCCGGGGACGCGCAGGGTCTTGCGCCCGTTGAGCGTCGGGACCTCGATCTCGGCGCCCTGCAGGGCCTCGGGGACCGTGAGCGGCACCTCGACCTCGACGTTGTCGCCCTTGCGGGAGAAGATCGGCGAGCTCTCGACGTGCACGACCACGAACAGGTCGCCTGGCGGGCCGCCGTTCGTGCCGGGCTCGCCCTTGCCGGCGAGCCGGACCTTGCTGCCCTCCTTCACGCCGGCGGGGATGTTCGCCCGGTAGCGCTTCGTCGTGCGCAGCCGGCCCTCGCCGTGGCAGGTGGGGCACGGGTCCTCGATGATCGTGCCGGAGCCGTGGCAGCGCTGGCAGGGCTGGGAGATGGAGAACAGCCCCTGGCCCTGCGACTCGACGCCGCGGCCCTGGCAGCGCGGGCACACCTTCGGGCTCGTGCCCGGCTTCGCGCCGGTGCCGTTGCACGTGCCGCAGCGCTCGGTCGTCGGGACGACGATCGGCACCTGGGCACCCTCGATCGACTGCGCGAACGAGATCTGCGTCTCGATCTCGAGGTCGCGGCCCGGCTCGGGCCGGGGGCCGCGCCCGCGACCGCGGCCGCCACCGCCGCCGCCCGCCCCGCCGCGCTCGCGGCCGAACAGGTCGGACAGGATGTCGCCGAACCCGCTCGTGTCGAAGCCGCCGAAGCCGCCGCCCTGGCCGCCGCCGGCAGGGCCGAAGCCGCCGCGGTCGTAGGACTTGCGCTTGTCGGGATCGCTCAGCAGGTCGTAGGCCTGCTGGACCTCCTTGAAGCGCTCCTCGGCCTTCTTGTCGTCCGGGTTGCGGTCGGGGTGGTACTGCCGGACCAGCTTGCGGTGGGCCTTCTTGATCTCGTCGGCCGACGCCGTGCGCTGGACACCGAGCACCTGGTAGGGATCACGCTGCTGGGCCACGGAACTCCTATGCGGCTACGACGACCCTCGCGGGCCGAAGGACGGTGTCGTTGAGCCGGTAGCCCGGCTGGTAGACCTCGATGACCGTGCCCGACGCGGCGCCCTCGACGGGGTGCTGGGCCATCGCCTCGTGCTGGGTGGGGTCGAAGAGCTCGCCCTTCGGGACGTAGCCCTCGATGCCCAGGCGCGCGAGCGCGGCGGTCAGCTCCGCGTGGACGAGCCGGAAGCCCTCGGTGAGGCTGTCCTGGCCGGGCGGTGCGGCTGCGATCGCGCGATCGAGGTTGTCGAGCGCGGGCAGCAGCTCCTTGGCCAGGCGCGTCACGCCACGGCCCTCGGCCAGCCCGACCTCGCGGGACATCCGCTTGCGGTAGTTCTCGAAGTCCGCCTGGGTCCGCTGGGCGATGGCGAGGTACTCGTCGCGCTGCGCAGCCTTCGCGCGCAGCTCGTCGAGATCGGCCTCGACGGCCGCGGCCTCCTCGTTGGGGGCCGCGACCTCCTCCGCCTCGTGGATCCCGTCCACGGCGGCCGCGTCCGCGGCCGCCGTCTCGGGCTCCGGGTGGTGAGGCTGGTGGTTCATGCCTAGCGGCCCTCGTCCACGACCTCGGCGTCCACGACGTCCTCCTCGGCCTGGCCGTCGGAGGTCGCGCCGTTGCCGTCCGCGCCGTTCTCGGTCTGCTGCTGCTGGGCCGCGCGCTCGTACATCGCGCTCGACACGGCGTGGAACGCCTCCTGCAGCTCGGTCGTCTTGGCCTGGATCGCGTCCGCGTCGTCGGAGGTGACGAGCTCGCGGACCTCGGCGATGAGGCCCTCGATGCGCGTCTTGGACTCCTCGTCGACGTTGTCGCCCAGGTCCTTGAGCTGGCGCTCGGCCTGGTACGCGGCGTTCTCCGCGGTGTTGCGGGCCTCGGCGAGCTCACGCAGGCGCTTGTCCTCGTCGGCGTGCGACTCGGCGTCGGTCACCATGCGCTTGATCTCGTCGTCCGAGAGGCCGCCACCGGCGCGGATCTCGATCTTCTGCTCCTTGCCGGTGCCCAGGTCCTTCGCGGACACGGAGAGGATGCCGTTGGCGTCGATGTCGAACGCGACCTCGATCTGCGGGATGCCGCGCGGCGCCGGCGGGATGCCGGTGAGCTGGAACTTGCCCAGCGACTTGTTGTACGTCGCCATCTCGCGCTCGCCCTGCAGCACGTGGATCTCCACGGACGGCTGGTTGTCCTCCGCCGTCGAGAAGACCTCGCCCTTGCGGGTCGGGATCGTCGTGTTGCGCTCGATGAGCTTGGTCATGACGCCGCCCTTGGTCTCGATGCCGAGGGTCAGCGGGGTGACGTCGAGCAGCAGGACGTCCTTGACGTCGCCGGCCAGGACGCCCGCCTGGATGGCGGCGCCGACGGCGACGACCTCGTCCGGGTTGACGCCGCGGTGCGGCTCCTGCCCGGTGAGCTCCTTGACCTTCTCCTGCACCGCGGGCATGCGGGTCATGCCGCCCACGAGCACGACGTGGTCGATCTTGGCCGAGCCCTTCTCCTTGGCGTCGTCGAGCGCCTGGCGCACGGGGGCGACCACGCGGTCGATGAGCTCGGAGGTCAGCTCGGTGAGCTTCGCGCGGGTCAGGCGCACGTCGAGGTGCTTCGGCCCGCTCTGGTCGGCCGTGATGAACGGCAGGTTGATCTGGGTCTCCTGCGAGGAGGACAGCTCGATCTTGGCCTTCTCGGCCGCCTCGTAGAGACGCTGGAGGGCCATCGGGTCCTTCGTCAGGTCGATGCCCTGGCTCTTGCGGAACTCGCCCGCGAGCCAGTCGACGATCGCCTTGTCGAAGTTGTCGCCGCCGAGGTGGTTGTCACCCGCGGTCGACTTGACCTCGAAGACGCCGTCGCCGATCTCGAGGACCGACACGTCGAACGTGCCGCCGCCGAGGTCGAAGACGAGGATCGTCTGGTCGGCCTCCTTGTCGAGCCCGTAGGCCAGCGAGGCCGCGGTCGGCTCGTTGATGATGCGCTTGACGTCCAGCCCGGCGATCTTGCCGGCGTCCTTCGTGGCCTGACGCTGGTCGTCGTTGAAGTAGGCGGGGACGGTGATCACGGCGCTGTCGACCGTGTCGCCCAGGTACGCCTCGGCGTCGGCCTTCAGCTTCGCGAGGATCATCGCGCTGATCTCGGGCGGGCTGTACTCGTTGTCGCCGGCGGAGACGCGTGCGTCGCCGTTGGAGCCGGAGATCACCTTGTACGGGACGATCGACTCCTCCTCGCGCACCTCGGCCTCCTTGCGGCCCATGAAGCGCTTGATGGAGAAGACGGTGTTCTGCGGGTTCGTGACGGCCTGGCGCTTTGCGACCGTGCCGACGAGACGCTCCCCGGACTGGGTGAACGCCACGACGGACGGGGTGGTGCGGCCGCCCTCCGCGTTCTCGATGACCGTGGGCTCGCCGCCTTCGAGGACGGCCATGCACGAGTTCGTGGTACCCAGGTCGATGCCAATGGTCTTGGCCATGGAGTTGGGGGGCTCCTTCAGCTTGGTTGACGAAGAAATCTGCGTCGTAGTATGGCAGATCTTTCGCGAGCTCACGTGACGGCGCTCACACGGTGGCCACAGCGCTCGCATCACCACCTGGTTCCATGGGGACCGTGGAGCACGCACTCGCGCCGCGGCGCGTCCCACCCGTTGCGCAGGCGCGTGGCGCCGCCCGTCCCAGGGCGTCCGCCGCGTGCGTCGTCGGGCCGGTGCTCGGCGCGTTGGCGCTCGGTCTGGCGTGGCTCATCGTGCACCCGGCGACCGCCGACCTGGCGGCCCAGGAGTACCGCACCGGCCTGTGGCGGCGCGAGGGCTTCGCGATCTGGGACGCGCAGTGGTACGGCGGGCATCACGAGCCGGGCTACTCGCTGCTCTTCGGGCCGCTCGCAGCGCTGCTCGGGCCGCGGGCGCTCGGGTTCGTCGCCGGGGTCGTCGCGGTCGCCGCGCTGACGGTGATCGCGCGGCGCCAGGAACGCTTCCCGCGCCTCGTCGGGTGGCTCTTCGCCGCGGGCGTCATGACGAACGTGCTCATCGGGCGGGTGCCGTTCGTCCTGGGCATCGCGCTCGGCGCCCTCGCGTGGCTCTGCGCCGACGCGCAGCGCCGCCGCCCGGCGATGCTGGCGCTCGCGGCCCTGCTCGCGCTCGCGACGGTGTGGGCGAGCCCGCCGGCCGGGCTGTTCCTCGCACTGGCGGGGGCGGCGCGGCGGCTGAGCGGCGAGCGCCGCGACACCGCGGCCGCGATCGCCCTGGCGGTGCCGCCGATCGTCGGCGGGCTCGCGGTGGCCATCGCGTTCCCCGAGGGCGGGCGCGACCACTTCGCGGCGAGCGCGTTCTGGCCGACGTTCGCGCTCGGGCTCGCCGGGCTCGCCCTGCTGGACCCGCGCCGCCGCGCGCTGCGGCTCGGCGTGCTCGCCGCGCTCGTGCTGCTCGTCGCGGCGTTCGTGGTCCCGACGTCGGTCGGGCAGACGGCGCTGCGGCCGCTCGTGATCCTCGGCCCGGCGCTGCTGGCGCTCGGCCTGCGGCCCGGTGGGCGCAAGGTCGTCGTCGCCGCCGTGGTCGTCGGCGCCGGCCTGCTGTACCTGCAGTGGCTGCCCGCCGTCCGCGCGATCGCCGAGGCCGCGGGCGACCCGTCGACGAAGCGCTCCTACTACTCCGAGGTGCTGCGGATCGTCGACCGCGAGCGCGAACCCGGCGAGCGCCTGGAGATCCCACTCACGCGCAACCACTGGGAGGCGGCGGTCGTGGCGCCCCGGATCCCGCTGGCGCGCGGCTGGCACCGCCAGCTCGACGAGGAGGCCAACCCCCTCTTCTACGACCGCCGCCCGCTGACCGCGACGCGCTACGAGGAGTGGCTCTACGACCGCGCCGTGCGCTGGGTCGCGCTGCCGAACGTGCCCCTGGACTTCTCGGCCCGGCGCGAGGCCGCCCTGCTGCGCTCCGGCGGCGTGCCCGGCCTGCGCCTCGTCCTGCGCAGCGACAACTGGACGATCTGGGAGGTCCTGCCCGTCCCGCCGCCTGCGACCGGCCCGGCGCGCCTCGCGGGCGCGGGCACCGACTCCTTCCAGCTCGCCGTGCGCGAGCCCGGCCGCATCCGGGTGCGCGCGACCTACACCCCCTACTGGACGATCGTGCGCGGCGACGGCTGCATCGAGCGCGGCCGCGACGGGCTGACGGAGGTGGTGGCGCGGCGGGCCGGGACGCTGCGGGTCGAGGCGCGGCTGTCGGTGGCGGGGGCGCTGGGGCGGGCGCGGAGCTGCACGGTGCCTGCGGGTTCCTGAGCTCCACGGTGCCTGCGGGTCCTGCGCTCCGCTCGCGGCGGTTGTCGAGCGCGCACCGCGCCGGACTGCCCATCGAGGGCAGACGGAGGTCGGCGGCGACCACGAGTGCTGAGTTCTTCACGCTGTGAGCGTCGCTATGCGACGAAAGATCAGCAATCGTCGGCCGGACCGGTGCGCATATCGGCGAGACGACAGCCGCCGGCACCACCAGCCACTGCCTGACCCCTCCTCGGTGAGCTGTTCGGACCTCGCCCGCAGCGCCACCCGCGCACCGAGCGGAGCGCCACCCTTGGACACCCCGGCGCAACCACCAGCCCCGAACCCACCACCCGGTCTGTGGCAGACGGGGCGCGAACGGAGGATGCTCCGGTGATGCTCCTGTCCGATTCTCCACTGCAGCAGTCGGCGCGCGACCACCTCCTGCTGCACTTCAGCCGCAACGGCAGCCCGGCCCCGCTGCTCGTGCTCGAACGTGGCGAGGGGCCGTACGTGTTCGACACCGAGGGCAACCGCTACCTCGACGGGCTGTCGAGCCTCTTCTGCGCCCAGATCGGCTACTCCTACGGCGAGGAGCTCGCCAGCGTCGCCGCCGCGCAGCTGCAGAAGCTCGCGTTCTCCACCGTCTGGGGCGCTGCGCATCCCGCCGCCATCGAGCTCTCCGAGCGGCTCGCGGAGCTCATGCCCGGCGACCTCGACCACGTGTTCTTCACCAGCGGCGGCTCGGAGTCCGTCGAGTCCGCCTGGAAGATCGTCCGCCAGTTCCACGTCGCCAACGGCGAGCCGCAGCGCACGAAGGCGATCGCGCGCGACCGCGCCTACCACGGGGTCACGCTCGGGGCGCTCTCGTTCACCGGCGTCCCGAACTACAAGGAGCAGTTCGGGCCGCCCGCGATCCCGGTCACGCACGTGGCCAACACGAACCCGTTCCGCGGCCCCGCCGACGGCGAGGACGAGGCCGCGTTCTGCGCCCGCCTGCTGGCCGAGATCGAGGGCGTCGTCCAGGCCGAGGGCCCGGACACGATCGCGATGATCATCATGGAGCCCGTCCAGAACGCCGGCGGCTGCCTCACCCCGCCCGACGGCTACTGGCAGGGCCTGCGCGACATCGCCGATCGCCACGGGATCCTGCTCGTCTCCGACGAGGTCATCTGCGGCTTCGGGCGCCTCGGGGAGTGGCTCGGCGTCGAGCGCTTCGGCGTGACGCCGGACCTCGCGACGACCGCGAAGGGCCTCACCTCCGCCTACGCCCCCATGGGCGCGGTGATGGTGAGCGACCGCGTCGCCGCACCGCTCTACGACGACGAGAAGCGCACGCTCATGCACGGGATCACGTTCGCCGGGCACCCGCTCTGCGCCGCGATCGCGCTGCGCAACCTCGAGGTCTTCCAGCGCGACGGCATCCTCGAGAACGTCCGCGCGCACGAGCCGCACCTCGAGGCGCGCATGAACGAGCTGCGCTCGCTGCCGATCGTCGGCGACGTCCGCGGCAAGGGCTTCTTCTGGGCCGTCGAGCTCGTGAAGGACGACGACGACACGCGCCTGGACGCCGACGAGCGCGAGCGGGTGCTGCGCGGCTTCCTGCCCGGCCGGCTGCTCGAGGCGGGGCTCATCGCCCGCGCGGACGACCGCGGCGACGCCGTCCTGCACGTCGCCCCGCCGCTCATCAGCGACACGGCCGTGATCGACGAGATGGCGGCGAAGATGAGCGAGGTCCTGACCGACGCCGACGACGTCCTGCACGGGAGGCGAACCGCATGACAGACCACACGCTGATCCAGGGCGGCCGCGTCGTCGCGGCCGACGGCGAGTACGACGCCGACGTCCTCATCGACGGCGAGCAGCATCGCCGCGGTGGGGGCCGTCGAGGCGCCGGAGGGCGCCACGGTCATCGACGCGTCGGGGTGCCTCCTGCTCCCCGGGCTCATCGACAACCACACCCACATGGCCATGCCGTTCATGGGCATGCGGTCCGCCGACGACTACGACACCGGCACGCGCGCCGCGGCCGCCGGCGGCGTCACGTGCATCGTCGACTTCTCGATCCAGCGCGAGCCCGACGGCCTCGCCTCCGCGCTCGAGGAGTGGAAGGGCCGCGCGGACGGCGCGGCGCACGTCGACTACGGCTTCCACATGGCGATCACGAACGCCAACGCCCCGACGATCGAGGACATGGGCGCGATGGTCGACGCGGGCGTGTCGAGCTTCAAGCTCTTCATGGCCTACAAGGGCGAGCTCATGGTCCGCGACGACGAGCTCGCGGCGACGATGGAGCGCGCCCGCGACCTCGGCGCGCTCGTCATGGTCCACGCCGAGAACGGCGACATCGTCGACATGCTCGTCACCCGCGCGCTGGCCGCGGGCGAGACCTCCGCCATCAACCACGCGCTCACGCGACCGGAGATGGTCGAGGCGGAGGCGACCGGCCGCGCGGCGCGCCTGGCCGAGTACACGGGCGCGTCGCTGTTCGTCGTCCACGTCACGTGCGCCGCGGCGGCCGCGGAGGTCGAGGCCGCCCAGCAGCGCGGCGCCCACGTCAGCGGCGAGACCTGCGTGCAGTACCTCGTCAACACGATCGACGATCTCCGGAAGCCGGGCGTCGAGGGCTGTCGCTACATCTGCTCCCCGCCGCTGCGGGACGCCTCCAACCACGAGCCGCTCTGGGACTACGTGCGCCGCGGCGTGCTCGAGAGCGTCTCGACCGACCACTGCCCGTTCGACGACGGCCAGAAGGCCCGCGGGCTCGACGACTTCAGCCTCGTGCCCAACGGCCTGCCGGCGATCCAGCACCGCCTCGCCAAGCTCTGGGACGAGGGCGTGGTCGCCGGGCGCATCACGCCGAGCCAGCTCGTCGACCGCACGAGCACGACGGTCGCCCGCCGCTTCGGCCTCGACGCCAAGGGCGCGATCGCCCCTGGCAAGGACGCCGACATCGTCGTCCTGGACCCCAACGCCCCGAAGCCCTACGGCGTCGCGACGTCGCTCATGAACGTCGACTACGACCTCTACGAGGGCGAGACCGCGAGCGCCAGCGTGCGGCACACCCTGTGCCGCGGCACGATGGTCTACGACCGCGGCGAGATCGTCACCGCGCCCGGGCACGGCCGCTACGTCGCCCGGTCGGTGTCGCGCCCGGCGGTGCACGTATGACGCTCGCGATCGACGTCGACGGCGTCCTCGCCGACCTCCGCGAGCTCCACGAGCGCTTCGGCGGGCCCGACGGCGCGCGGCGCCTCGCGTGGACGCCGGACTGGCAGGCCGCCCGCGACTGGCTGCTCGCGAAGCTCGAGGACCTGCCGGTCACCGTGGAGCGCGACCCGGCGGGGAACATCTGGGCCACGCTGCCGGGCGACGGCTCGACGGAGGGCTTCGTCATCGTCGGATCGCACATCGACGCGGTCCCGGCCGGCGGCTGGCTCGACGGGGCGCTCGGCCTCCTCGCCGCGCTCGGCGTCGTGCGCGCGCTGGCCGCCGCGGACGCGCCGCCGGCGGTCGAGGTCCGCCTCGTCGACTGGGCCGACGAGGAGGGCGCGCGCTTCGGCCGCAGCCTCCTCGGCTCCTCGGCCGCCGCCGGCACCCTCGATCCCGACGACGTCCGCGATCTCCTCGACAGCGAGGGCACCCGCCTCCAGGACGCCCTCGCCGCGTGCGGCGTGGACCTCGACGCCGCGTCCGGCGCCACCGCGAGCCTCGACGGCGCGCTGGCCTCCGTCGAGCTGCACATCGAGCAGGGGCCGGTCCTCCTGGACTCCGGCCGCCTCGCCTCGGCGGTCAGCGGCACGGTCGGCCTGGCGCGCTACCTCGTCACGTTCAAGGGGCAGGCCGGGCACGCGGGCTCGACGCCGATGCGCCTGCGTCGCGACGCACTCGCCGCCGCGGCGAGCGCCGCGCTCGCGATCCGCGAGGTCGGCATCCGCCACGAGGGGATGACCACCGTCGGCGCGATGAACGCCGACCCCGGCGTCATCACGGCCGTCGCGGGCTCCTGCGAGATGATGCTCGACATGCGCGTCCTCGACGCCGACGTCCTGGCGGCGATGCTCACGGACTGCCTGAGCGCCTGCGACGACGCCGCGGCGGCGTTCGACTGCACGGTGAGCTCGCGGCGCGTGTTCGGCGCGGCGCCGGCGCCGTTCCATCCCGAGCTCGTGGCGATCGCACGGCAGGCGGTCGCGGACGCCGGCGGCGGGGACGGCGAGCCGATCCCGAGCGGCCCGCTGCACGACTCGACCGAGGTCGCCCGCCTCATCCCCGCGGTCATGCTCTTCGCGCAGTCCGACCCACCGCTGTCGCACGTGGCGATCGAGGACTCCCCCGAGGACGCGCTGCGCATCGCGATCGACGCCTACGCGCGCACGGTCGACGCGACGATCGCGCGCGTCGCGCAAGGGCCGCTGTCCTGATGGACTTCGGCGTCGTCCTCCAGACCGATCCGCCCGCCGCGCGGGTCATCGACCTGTGCAAGAAGGCCGAGACGTACGGCTTCTCGCACGCGTGGACGTTCGACTCCCACCTCCTGTGGGAGGAGCCGTTCGTCATCTACAGCCGGATCCTCAACGAGACGCACCGGCTCACCGTCGGGCCGCTCGTCACGAACCCCGCGACGCGCGACCCCACGGTCCTCGCCTCGCTCTTCGCGACGCTGAACGAGATGTACGGCAACCGCACGATCTGCGCCATCGGGCGCGGTGACTCCGCCGTGCGCGTCATCCACGGCCGGCCCGCGCGGCTGGCCGAGCTGCGCGACGCGGTCGGCGTGATCCGCGGCCTGTGCAACGGCGAGAGCGTCGAGTACCGCGGCGTGACGCTGCGCCTGCCCTGGAGCCAGGGCTCGCAGCTGCCGATCTGGATCGCCGGCTACGGCCCGAAGGCGCTGCAGCTCACCGGCGAGATCGCCGACGGGTTCGTCCTGCAGCTCGCGGACCCGGAGATCACCGCGTGGAGCATCGCCGCCGTCCGGCGGGCCGCCGAGGAGGCCGGGCGCGACCCCGACGCGATCACGATCTGCGTCGCCGCGCCCGCCTACGTCTCCGACGACCTCGCCCACGCTCGCGACCAGTGCCGCTGGTTCGGCGGCATGGTCGGCAACCACGTCGCCGAGATCGTCTCGCGCTACGGCGCCGACGGCGCGGCGGTGCCGCAGGCGCTGACCGACTACATCGCCGAGCGCGAGGGCTACGACTACAACGAGCACGGGCGGGCGGGGAACACGCACACGCAGTTCGTCCCCGACGAGATCATCGACCGCTTCTGCCTCATCGGCCCGCCCGCGGCGCAGATCGAGCGGCTCCACGAGCTCGCGGACCTCGGCGTCGACCAGTTCGCGCTCTACCTCCAGCACGACGACAAGGACGGGACGCTCGCCGCCTACGGCACCCACGTCATCCCGGCCGTGACCGAGCGCGAGGCCGCGCGGACGTGAGCCCTGGCTCGGGCGGTGTGCGCTCCGAGCGAATCGCGGTGCTGCGCGCCGATCCCGAGCTCGCGGAGGGCTGGAGGGCGCCGCCGTCCGCGACCATGCCCACCCCGCGGCCGCGCCCGGCGCCGCCGTGGACGGCGGCGGACCGGGGATGCTGCTCGTCACCCCGGCCGGCGAGCTCGTCTCGCCGACGACGACGCCCTCGCCTGGCTCGAGGAGCTCACGCCGCTCGACGGCTGTGCGGAGGTCGCCGGGGACGCCGCCGGACGACGGCATTCGGCTCCCGCTCGCTCGCGGCGAGCACGCTGATGCGCGCCCGCGCGATCGCCGAGGAACGCGACCCCGGCCCCGCACGGGCCCGCATCCGCTCGCGGTCCGGGCGCTGGCTCGCCTGCGCACGCGTCCTGCATGCGCACGGCCGACGGTGCGCCCGGCGGCAGCGCCCTCGTGATCGAGCCGGCCGCCGCCGCCGAGATCGCGCCGATCCTCGCCCACGGCGTACGGGCTCAACGTCGACGCGAGCTAGCAGATCACCGCGCTCATCGCGAGGGGTGTCGCACGTCGGAGTCGGCGTTCGTGCACGTGGAGTCGGCGCTCGCTCCGCGACCATGCGACGTGCCTCTTGGCTAATGACCGGCTCTTCCGCTCCGGGAGCTCGTCGCGAGGCTCTCGCGCGTCAGTCGCGTGCGTACATGCCTAGGCGATCCGCCCCGGGCACATGCGCCGCAGGGCGCACGTCTCGCAGGCCGGCCGGCGCGCGTGACACGTGCGCCGGCCGTGGCGCAGGAGGTTGACGTGGAGCTCCAGCTCGGCGCCGGGGGGCGTCAGCCGGAGCATCTCGTCGTGCAGCTCGTCGAAGCCCGCACCCTCGCGGAAGAGGCCCAGCCGCCAGCCGACGCGCGAGACGTGCGTGTCGACCGGGATGTCGTGCATGCCGAAGGCGAACAGCAGGACGCACGCGGCCGTCTTGCGCCCGACGCCGGGCAGCGAGCACAGGTAGTCGCGGGCCTCGTCGACGCCGGCGTCCGGCAGCCAGTCGAGCGAGAGCTCGCCGCGCTCGGAGATCGCCTCCAGGATCGCCTGGATGCGGACCGACTTCACCTTCGAGATGCCGCCGGGGCGGATCGCCTCCTCGACCTCCTCGACCGGCGCGTCGCGCACCGCCTCCCAGGTCTCGAAGCGCTCGCGCAGGCGCAGGTAGGCGACGTCGCGGTTGCGGTCGTTCGTCGACTGCGACAGGACGGTGCAGATCAGCTCGGCGATCGGATGGCCGTGCGGGGGCATGCGCGGGACGCCGTAGAGCTCGGCGAGCCGGGCTCTGATGCGACGCACGCGGGAGGCTGGGACGCGCGCAGGAGGCAGGGCCGCAGGATACGGCCGCGTGACCGAGGTCCTGTCCCACACCATCGAGCTCGACGACCAGCCCGTGTTCTTCCTGCGGGCCGGCGACGACGACGTCCCCGTCCTCTACCTCCACGGCGTGCCGACGAGCGCCGACGACTGGCTGCCCTTCCTGCGCGAGGGCGGCGGCATCGCCGTCGACCTCCCCGGCTTCGGTCGCACGGGCAAGCGCGGCGACGGCGACTTCACCGCCGAGGGCTGGGCGCGCTGGCTGCCGCGCTTCCTCGACGCCGTCGGGATCGACCGCGTGCGGATCTGCGCGCACGACTGGGGCGCGGCGGGCCTGCTCTGGGCCGCGCGCGAGCCGGTGCGCGTCGAGCGCGTCGCCGTCCTGAACGGCGCGCCGCTCGTCGGCGGCCTGTCGCTGCCGCGCCATGCGCGGCTGCTCGCGCTGCCGGGCCTCGGCGAGGTCGCGGTCGGTCTCGCGCTCCCGTCCGTCATGCGACGGATGCTGCGCAAGGGGATGGCCGAGGGCGCAGAGCCCGACCGGGCGTGGTTCGACGACGTCGCGGCGCGCTTCGACCAGGGGACGCAGCGCGCGGTGCTGCGCCTGTTCCGCGCGGCCACGCCCGCGGCGCGCGAGCAGGCCGGTCGCGAGCTGCGCGGGCTGGACGTCCCCGCCCTGGTCGTCCACGGCGAGCGCGACCCGTGGCATCCGCCGCGCACCGGCCAGGCCTACGCGGCGGTGCTGCCGCAGTCCGAGCTGCTCGAGCTCCCGGCGGCGGGGCACTGGCCGTGGCTCGAGGACCCGGACGTGGTCGGGCGCGTGCTCGGGTTCCTGCGCCCCTGAACGCTGGACACCGAGGAATAACATCTGTCGGATGCTCGTGCGACAGCGCCAGGCCGCCGGCCGGATCCTCCCGCACGGGCCTGTCGACCTGCTCCGTCAGATCGCGCTGTTCGCCGCGGCGTACTACGTCTACCGGCTCACCCGTGGGATCGCGGACAACCCCGGTGTCGCGACGACCGCGTTCAACCACGCGCGCGACGTCATCAACATCGAGCGGACGCTCAACGTCTTCATCGAGCCCAGCGTGCAGACCTTCGTGTCCGGCGAGCGTTGGCTTGCTGACATCGCGTCGTGGATGTACATCAACGCCCAGACCTCGATCACGCTGGGTGCGCTGGCCTGGATCTACCTGCGCAGGAACCCGAGCTTCTACTTCGTGCGCAACATGTTCCTCGTGGCGTTCGGCATCGCGCTCATCGGCTACACGGTGTTCCCGACCGCCCCACCGCGCTTCCTTCCGGAGTGGGGCTTCATCGACACGGTGGCGCAGTTCACAGGTGTGCCACAGGACAGCGTCACGGTGGATGCACTCTTCAACCCCTACGCTGCGGTCCCGTCCATGCACGCCGGCTTCGCCATCATGATCGGCTGGCCGCTCGCCCGGCTGGTCAAGCCGCGGGCGCTCAAGGTGTTCTGGGCGAGCTACCCCCTCATCGTCACCTTCGTGATCGTCGCCACCGCCAACCACTTCCTCGCAGACGCCTTCCTCGGCGCCTGCACCGCCGGCCTCGGCGCGCTCGCCGCACGCTGGCTCGCGCGCGTCCGGCCGGCCGCCTGGTCCTTCAGAGCGGGGGCCAAGCAGGCCGCGCCAGCCTGATGACGACCCCGCTCATCAGCCCCGAGCGCCGGGCGAACTACCGCAACCGGCTCATCGAGTCGCGCCTGACGCCCAACGCGATCTCCCTCACCGGCCTCGTCCTGTGCGTCGTCGCCGCGGTCCTCGTCTGGCAGGAGATGTTCATCCCCGGCGGGATCGCCTTCATCGTCGGCTCGGTCTGCGACACGCTCGACGGCCGCTACTCGCGCATGTCGGGCAAGGGGACCCCCTTCGGCGCGTTCCTGGACTCGACGTTGGACCGGATCGAGGAGGGACTCGTCCTCGCCGCCGTCGCCGTCACGTTCGTCGACGAGGACGACAAGCTCGCGATCGCCGCGGTGGTCATCGCCGTGCTCGCGTCGCTGCTCGTCTCGTACACTCGAGCGCGCGCCGAGGCGCTGGGCGTCGAGTGCAAGGTCGGCATCGCCAACCGGGGCGTCCGGGTGGCGATCCTCGCGATCGGGCTGTTGTTCGCCGACCTGGGAGTGCTCGCGCCCGCGGTCTACGTGCTCGCCGCACTGGGCACCGTGACCGTCCTCCAGCGCATCTTCCACGTGCGCCGCCAGCTTCTCGCCGGCGTGTAACGCTGGCCGGGAGCGGGGTTCTCTCTTCCTGACCGAGAGTCGACAAGGAAACACATGAGCACCAACGGGAACGGCAAGAGCAACGGGCACGCCCCCAACGGGAACGGCCGCCAGCAGGACAAGGTCCGCGTCGCCATCATCGGCGTGGGCAACTGCGCCAACGCCTTCGTCCAGGGCGTCGAGTACTACAAGGACGCCGACGCGGCGCAGGACGTCCCGGGCCTCATGCACGTCGACCTGGGCGGCTACCACGTCCGCGACATCGAGTTCTCGGCCGCGTTCGACATCGACGCCGAGAAGGTCGGCAAGGATCTCGGCGACGCGATCTGGTCGGGCCAGAACAACACGATCAAGTTCGCGGAGGTCGGCAAGATCGGCGTGCCCGTGCACCGCGGCATGACGCACGACGGCCTCGGCAAGTACCTCAAGCAGAAGATCACGAAGGCGCCCGGCGAGACCGCCGACATCGTCCAGATCCTCAAGGACACGAAGACGGACGTCGTCGTCTCCTACCTGCCGGTCGGGTCCGAGGACGCGACGAAGTGGTACGTCGAGCAGATCCTCGAGGCCGGCGTCGGCTTCGTGAACTGCATCCCCGTCTTCATCGCCCGCGAGCCCTACTGGAACAAGCGCTTCCAGAAGGCCGGGCTGCCGATCGTCGGCGACGACATCAAGTCCCAGGTCGGCGCGACCATCGTGCACCGCAGCCTCGCCCGCCTGTTCCACGACCGCGGCGTGCGCATGCAGCACACGTCGCAGCTCAACGTGGGCGGCAACATGGACTTCTTCAACATGCTCGAGCGCGAGCGGCTGGAGTCCAAGAAGATCTCCAAGACGAACGCCGTGACGTCGATCATGGGGCACGAGCTGCCCGCCGACGACGTCCACGTCGGCCCGTCGGACTACGTGCCGTGGCTCACCGACCGCAAGTGGGCGCACATCCGGGTCGAGGGCCAGGCGTTCGGCGACGTGCCGCTGAACCTGGAGCTCAAGCTCGAGGTGTGGGACTCGCCCAACTCGGCCGGCATCGTCATCGACGCGGTCCGCTGCTGCAAGCTCGCCCTCAACGACGGCATCAGCGGCCAGCTCGACGGCCCGAGCTCGTACCTCATGAAGTCCCCGTTCTCCCAGCGGCCCGACGACCAGGCCCGCGAGGCGACCGAGGAGTTCATCGCCGCGCACACGCGCACCCGCACCGAGGCCGAGAAGGCCAAGGCGGCGGCCGCGCGGGCGGCGTCCGAGTCGTAGGGGACTGGCGCCCGGACGTCCGGGCGTGAGATGGTCGCCCGCGGATTCGCATGTCCGCGGGCGCCGTCATCGGTCGCGAGGAGGAGCTCGGGGAGATCCGGGCGTGCATCACCGCGAGCGCGGACGGGCCGGCCGCGCTGACGCTGGCCGGCGAGCCGGGCATCGGCAAGACGGTGCTCTGGGAGGCCGGCGTCGAGGACGCCCGGCAGCGCGGCTACCGCGTGCTCGTGCACCGCAGCGTCGAGGCCGAGGCGGGCTTCGCGTTCGCCGGGCTGTCGGATCTGGTTGCGCCGGTGTTCGACGAGGTCGCCGGCGAGCTCGCGGCGCCGCGGCGCGCGGCGCTGGAGGTCGCGCTGCTGCTCGGCGAGCGCGGGCGACGCGCCGCCGGAGCCGCACGCCATCGGGCTCGCGCTGCTCGACGTGCTGCGCGTCCTCGCGCGCGACGCGCCCGTGCTCGTCGCGCTGGACGACCTGCAGTGGCTCGACGCCTCGTCCGCGTCGGTGCTGCCGGCCGCGCTGCGGCGGCTGGAGGACGAGCGCGTCGGGCTGCTGGCGACCGCGTGCTGGGACGCCGGGCGCGGTGCCTGGGAGCCGACCGGGCTGCGGCGTGCGGTCGCTCGAGCCGATCGGGCTGGCTGCGGCTGCACGACCTGCTGCGCGAACGACTCGGCGTCGAGCTCGCCGCGCCCGCAGCTCGCGCGCCTGCACGAGGTGTCCGGCGGCAACCCGTTCTTCGCGCTGGAGCTCGCGCGGGCGCCGCGACGGCACGCGTTCCGGAGAGCCTGCGCGACCTGCTCGGCGGCCGCATCGCGCGCTCGCCGCGACGAGACCACCGACGTGCTCCTGCTGGCCGCCGCGCTCGCGCGGCCGACGGAGGAGCTGGTCTGCGCCGCGCACGGCGACCCGGACGTCGCGCGCGCGGCGCTCGAGGCCGCCGGCGACGTGCTCGTCGACGAGACGACGGGCGTCTGCGCTTCGCCCATCCGCTGCTCGCGTCGCTGTGCTACGACCGCGCGGCGCCGTCGCGCCGGCGCGACGCGCACCGCCGGCTCGCCGACGTCGTCGCCGACCGTCGAGGAGCGCGCGCGCCACCTCGCGCTCGCGATCACCGAAGCCCGACGCCGGAGGTGGCCGCCGAGCTCGACGCCGCGTCGCGCGCGCGCAGCCGCGCGCGGCGCGGCGGTCGCCGCGGCCGAGCTCGCCGAACTCGCCGGCGATGCGCACGCCGCCGGCGACAGCGGCGACCTGCGCCGGCGGCGCCGGCTCGGCGCCCGGCGGCTGCTGTGGCTCGCGGGGGACCTGGAGCGCGCGTCGGCGATCTACGAGGAGCTCCTCGCGAGCCACGCCGCCCGGCGCCGAGCGCGCCGACCTGCTGTACGTCCTGGCGCTGAGCGGCGGACAGCGACTCGCCACGCGCGTCCGCCCTGTGCGAGCAGGGGATCGCGGAGGCCGGCGACGACGACGCACGCACGATCGAGCTCTACGCGCAGCTCGCGGCTGTACCGCTGGTTCACGGGCGAGACGCCGGCCGGGCTGGCCGCCGCCCGCGAGGGTCTGCGGCGGGCCGAGCGCATCGGCGACCCGCGGCTGCTCGTCGATCGCCCAGTGGGCGCGTGGGCTACCTCGAGACGTGCGCGCTGCGACATCACGCCCGGGCCTGCTCGAGCAGGCGCCGCGACGGCGGAGGCCACGCTCGACCCGCCGCTGCCCTTCTACCAGAGCCCTCGCGCGTCGCTCGCCGCGCAGGCTCGTGTACTGCGGCGACCCGGCGCGCGGGCGGGCGATCCTCGAGGACAACCTGCGCGACAGAGGACGAGGGCGCCGAGCACACGCGCGGCTTCGTCCTACTTCTCTCATCGCCGATCGCGGAATGGCTGCTCGGGCGCTGGGACGCACGCCCGGCAGCTACGCGCGCGCCGTCCGGGAGCTACGCCGCGCAGGCCCACGATCCCGAGTACCGCGGCATCGCGGCTACCCAGTGCCTCGTCGAGGCCGACCGAGGGCGAGCTCGACGACGGCGCGCGGCCTACGCGGAGGGCGGGCTCCGCGAAGCGCGCATCGGTCGGCGACGAGATCCCATGACGATCGCCAACGAGGCGCTGCTCGGCCACGTCGAGCTCCTGGCGGGCGAACGACGAGGCCGCCGCGCGGCGGCTGCGCCCACTCCCGGACCGTCTGCTCCGCAGCGGCCAGCCCGCACGGCGATGTCGACCTCGGCTGGTCGGACACGATCGAGGCGCTGCTCGCCGTCGGCGAACTCGACGAGGCGGCGCGATGCGGCTCGCGCAGTACGAGGAGATCGCGCCCCGTGCCGGCGGCTCGCATCGCGATCGGCGTCGCGCGCGTCCGCGGGCTCGCTCGCCGCGGCGCGCGGCGACACCGCCGCTGCGCTGGCGGCACTCGAGCGAGGCGGTCGCGACCGACGCCGCGCGGACGTTCCCGTTCGAGCGCGCGCGGGCGCTGCTCGCGCTCGGGGCCGTGCAGCGACAGGCGCGGCAGCGCCGGGCTGCGCGCGAGACGCTCGACGCAGGCGCTCGCGGCTTCGAGCGAGCTCGGCGCCGCGCCGTGGGTGACCCGAGCGCGGGACGAGCTGCGCCGGGTCAGCGGGCGCCGGCCGGCGGACGACGAGCTCACCGAGGCGGAGCGGCGCGTCGCGGCGCTCGCGGCCGACGGACTGCGCAACAAGGAGATCGCTGCACGGCTGGTCGTCGAGGTCAGGACGGTCGAGGCGCACCTCTCCCGCGTCTACCGCAAGCTCGGCGTGCGGTCCCGCACGCGAGCTCGGCGACCTCGCAGCGCGGGGATGACGTCCAAGGTGTAGGGGTTTCGCGGATGTCGCCGCGGCGCGGGCGCGCCATAGCGTCGGCGCACCCGATCCGGAGGAGCCGATCATGACCGTCACGCAGGACGTCGCCGACGATGCCGCCGCCGACCGTGCAGGTCTTCGGCATGTGGCAGGGCGTCGCTGGTCACGCAGATGCTGCGCGTCGCAGGGGACCACGGCGTCTTCGCGCGGCTGCTCGGACGCGCCCTCGCACGAGCGCGGAGCTCGCGGCCGCCACGGGCGCACGAGCGCCGTCGCTGCACCGGCTGCTGCGCGCGCTGGCCGGGCTCGGGCTGCTCGCGCGAGCAGCCGCAGGGCTGGGCGCTCACGCCGCTCGGGCATCGCGGCGGCGGAGCTCGGCCGTCTCACCCCGTGGGCCGACGCGGTCTACGACCGAGCTCGGGCGGCGGTCGCAGACCGGAACGCCGGCGATGACGTTCTCGCACGGCTGCACGCTGTTCGAGTACCTCGCGGCCCACCCGGATGACGCCGCCGACTTCGACCGCATCATGACGCTCGTCAACGCCGGCGAGCCGCAGGCGGTGGCCGACGCCTACGACTTCGCCGGGGTCGAGCGTCTCGTCGACGTCGGCGGGCGGCAACGGCACGTTGCTGGCCGAGGTGCTGCGCGCCAACCGGCAGCTGCGCGGCGTGCTGTTCGACCTGCCGCGGACGGTCGCGCACCCGTCGCCGAGCTCGACGGCGTTCGCCGACCGCTGCGAGATCATCGGCGGCGACTTCTTCGACGCCGTGCCGCGCGGCGCCGACGCCTACCTGCTGTCGCACATCGTCCACGACTGGGCCGAGCCACGAGGCGTGGCGATCCTCACCCGCGTCCGCGAGGCGATCGCGCCCTCCGGGCGGCTGCTCATCGTCGAGATGGTCATGCCGGCCGACGACACGCCGCATCCGGCGCACATGCTCGACATGCATCATGCTCCTGCTCACCGGCGGCGAGGAGCGCACCGAGGACGAGTACGCCGACCTGCTCGCGCGAGCCGGGTTCCGCCTCGAGCGCGTGATCCCGACCCGCTCGCCGGTGAGCGTGCTGGAGGCCATCCCCTGCTGAGCCTCCCGGCCGTGCTCCTGACCCACGAACGGGCGTAGCCCTATCCTCACGGCGGTGCCGGGGTCCCTCGCGATCGCACACGTCTCGCCGCGTCCCTGGGAGGACGCGGAGCGGGAGATCAACCATCAGGTCCGCGGCACCGCCGAGGCCCTCGCCGCGCGCGGGCACCGGGTCCTCATCGTCGCCCCCGCGCGAGGGCACGAGGCCGTCCGCACGACGCGCCAGGCCCTGCGATCCGATCCGCTGTCGCTCCTGCCCGAGCCGGGCGAGCCGCCGCGGGTGCTCGCGGTCGGCGAGGTGCTGCCGGAGATCACCGCGACGCGGCGCGCCCCGTCGCTCCCGGTCGACGTCGCGCGGACCATCGAGTCGATGCACGAGGTCGTCCCGCTCGACGTCTGCCACGTGCACGAGCCGTTCGCCCCGTCGACCTCGAGCGCCGCGCTGCGCCACTCGCGCGCGCTGAACGTCGGCACGTTCCACATCCCGCCGACGGAGCGGATCGTCTCCACGCAGCTCGCGCGCCGCGTCGTCGAGCTCGTCTTCGGACGCCTCGACGCCCGCCTGGCCAGCTACGAGGCCACGGCGGAGCTCCTCGCGCAGGCCTTCCCCGCCGAGTACCGCATCGTCCACCCCGGCGTCGAGATCCGGCCGCGCGCCCACGCCCAGGACCAGGGCGTGCACATCGTCGTGGCCGACGAGGAGGAGCGCGGTGCGCTGCGCCTCGCGCTGCGTGCGCTGCGCCGCCTCGACACGGCGCTGCCGTGGCGGGTCACGCTCCTGACCGACCGCGGCCCCTCGGCGGTCGCGACGCTGCGCGCGGACGTGCGGGCGCGCGTGCGCGTCCTGGGCCGCGGCGGCGCCGGGCTCGCGGGCGTGCTGAGCTCCGCGGACGTCGTCATCGCGGCCTCCGACGGCGCTGCCCCGGCACCGCACGTCCTGCTCGCCGCCATCGGCGCCGGGGTCGTCCCCATCGCGTCGCGGCTGCCGGTCTACGAGGAGCTCATCGGCGAGGGCGAGCGCGGCCTGCTCTTCGAGCCGCGCGACGTCGACGTCCTCGCCGCCCAGCTCGCACGCCTCGTCGGGGACGCTGCGCTGCGCTCCTCGCTGGCCGCTGCGGGCGAGGACATGCGCGACGGCCTGGGCTTCGACCGCCTCGCCGAGGAGCTCGAGTCCGTGTACGCGGCGCTGGCCGCGAAGCGCCACCAGCCGCCGCCGGACGGCGCGGTGCGCCGCATGGTCGCGGCCCGGCCGAAGATCGACGTCGACCTGCACATGCACACCGACCACTCGCCGGACTGCGCCACGCCGGTCGAGGTGCTGCTCGCGACCGCGCGCGACCAGGGGCTCGGGGCGATCGCCGTCACCGACCACAACGAGATCTCCGGCGCGCTCGACGCCGCGGAGAAGGCCGCCGAGTTCGGCGTGAAGGTCATCGTGGGCGAGGAGGTCAAGACCGCGTCGCAGGGCGAGGTCATCGGCCTGTTCCTCACCGAGCGCATCCCGCGCGGCCTGTCGCTCGAGGAGACCGTCGCCGAGATCCATCGCCAGGGCGGCATCGTCTACGTGCCGCACCCGTTCGACCGCATGCACTCCGTGCCGGACTACGAGCACCTCCTCGCGATCCTCGACGACATCCACGCGATCGAGATCTACAACCCGCGCGTCGCGATCGGCGCCTTCAACGAGGAGGCGGAGCGCTTCGCCGCCAAGTACCGCATCCTCGCGGGCGCCGGATCGGATGCGCACGTCGCCCAGGGCCTCGGCTCGGTCCGGGTGCGGATGCCCGACTTCGACGGCCCGGAGGAGTTCCTCGCCGCGCTGGCGGAGGCCGAGATCCACACGAAGCCGTCGAGCCTGCTGTACGTCCAGGCCCTGAAGTTCCTGCAGACGAAGGCCACGCCGCCGGGCGCTCGCAAGGCGAGCCGGGAGCGCCGGGTGCGCCGCGCCACGCGCAACGGCTGATGCACGCGCAGGGAGACCCCCCGCCGAGACCGAACCTCCCCCCCGTGCCGGCCACGGACGACGAGATCCGAGAGAAGTACCTCGAGCGCGCGATCCGCGAGCTGAACACGCTGACCCGCGAGCTGCAGGAATGCCGCGGGTGCCCGCGCGGCAGCCTCATGCCCGTGCTCGGCTCCGGCCATCCGCAGGCCGACGTGTTCATCCTCAAGCACGCGCCGCGGCCGAGCGAGGTGGAGGAGGGCGTCGCGTTCTACGGGCGCTCGGGCACCGCGCTCATGAAGTCGCTCAAGCGCCTGGGAATCGACCCGCTCGCCGTCTACGGGACGCTGTGCGTGAAGTGCCCGGTCGGCGACACCGACGACGCCGACGCCGACTGCATCGCCCGCGTGGCCGAGGAGCTCGCGATCGTGCAGCCGAAGGTGGTCGTGGTCATGGGCGAGGAGGCGCTGCGCATCCTCAACGACCTCGACATCCCGCTCGCACGACCCGTCCGCGCCGAGCCCGGGGTCGTGCAGTCGCTGACGCCCTCGATCGACGCCCTGTACACGCCCGACATCGACGACGCCTTGGACGAACAGGACGCGAAGCGGGCGTTCTGGTCTGCCTTCCGCGTGCTCGGCGAGTGGTACGCGGAGCTGCCGCCCTACTGACGGCGCCGGTCCTGGCGACCGCGTACTTCGCGGTCGCGCCGGCGCTCCCGGACCTCGGCGACGGCGACCTCCCGCTCCTCGTCGCCGACGGCCTCGGCCTGATCGCGATCGCGGCGACCGTGTGGTCGCTGCTGCCCGCATGGCGCGCGCAGAACGTCCTCGCGTTCGTGCTGCTGGGCGCGGCGGTGGTCACCGGGATCCTGAACCTGGCCGGCGTCGGCGCGCTGGCCAACGTGCCCGAGGCGCTCGCCGCGTCGGCCGCCGGGCTCCTGCTCGCCTCCGCGCTCGCGACGCCCGCCGTCGCGCTCGCCGTCCCGCTGTTCGTGGCGGCGATCGACATCTGGTCGGTCGCGAGCGGGCCGACGTCGCGGCTCGTCGACGCGGGCCGTGACCCCGTCGACGTCCTGAGCTTCGACATCCCCGCCTGGGGCGGCGGGAGCGCGGGCGGCCTGGGGCTGACGGACGCGATCTTCCTCGCCATGTTCGCCGGCTGGGCGTGGCGGTTCGGCCTGCGCCGGCGCGCGACGCTCGCGGGCATGACGATCGGCCTGCTCGGCGCGCTCGTGCTGAGCCTCGCGACGGACGAGGCGATCCCGGCGCTGCCGCTCGTCGCGGCGGGCTACCTGCTGCCCAACGTCGACCGGCTCGTCGCGCGCGTCCGGCCGGCCTAGGTCTAGGCGGCGCGCCAGGCGTCGGCCAGCCGGACGCGGGTGCCGGTCCGCAGCACCGCGTTCGCGTAGATCCGCGACGCCGCGAGCAGCAGCACCGCGGCGCCGATCGCGAGCAGGATCGTGCCGGCCACGATCTGCCACGCGGGGATGTCGCCGGCGATGACCCGCACGGGCAGCACGATCGCCGCCGTCGGCGGGATGAAGCTCAGGATCTGCGCGAGCCCGCCCTGCGGGTCGCTCACGGCCTGGAAGGACAGGAAGTACGTCGCGAACAGGACCACCTGGATCGGCGTCGTGACGTTCTGGATCTCCTCCTGGCGCGGGACGAGCGCGCCCGCGACCGCGAACATCGCGGCGTAGAAGGCGTAGCCGAGGAGGAAGAACAGCAGGACGATGACGAGCGCGGTGAACGCGTCTCCCGGCACGTCGATGTTGTCGGTGCCTATCGCCAGCAGGACGCCCACCAACCCGATGAGCAGGAGCTGGCCCAGGGCGACGACGCCGATGCCGAGGACCTTGCCCGCCAGCAGCTCGCGCGGGCGGATCGTGCTCAGGAGGAGCTCGACGACGCGCGACGCCTTCTCCTCCACGATCCCGGCCGCGATCCAGTAGCCGTAGCCGATGAGCTGGAAGAACAGGAGGAAGATCGCGACGGTGGCGAAGCCCTGCGCCTGGTCGTTGCGACCCGGGTCGAGCTCGACGACGCGCAGCGGTGGCGGCGTCAGCACGTCGCGCTGCGCCGCGGGGTCCAGCCCCGCCCGCGCGAGCGCCGCCTGCGTGCGCACGAGCGACGCGCCCTGCCGCAGCACGGCACCGAGGTCGTCGTCGAGGTCGGAGCGCACGAGCACCTGCGGCGCGTCGCCGACGAGCGCCGCGTCGGTGTCGCCGTCGAGCACCCGCTGACGCGCCTGCGCCTCGCCCGCGCGCTCGACCGTCAGCTCGAGGTCCAGCGCCTTGGCCGAGGGGGTCGCCGCCGTCACGACCTGCTGGCCGGCCTGGGACGACACGGTGACCGTCGCCGCCTTGTCGCCGAAGCCCAGCGCGCTCGGGAGCACGACGATGGCGGCGAGGATCCCGATCGTCACCAGCGTCGCGATGAGGAACGACCGCTCGCGGACGCGCGTGACGATCTCGCGCTTGGCGACGAGGAGGACGGCCTGGATGCCGCTCACGCCGCCTCGATCGTCCGCGAAGCGGACTCGGAGGCCGACGAAGTCGGCCCTATGGCCTCGCGGAACAGCTCGGCCAGCGTGGCGGCGACCGGCTCGAAGAGGATGACGCGGCCGGCGGCGCGCGCCGCGTCCAGCAGCGCCTGCTCGTCGGGCGCCGCGACGAGCGTCACGTCGCCGTCCTCGCTGCGCACGTCGAAGCCCGCGGCAGCGGCCCAGCCGGACACCGCACCCTGCACCTCGACGCGCCAGAGCCCCTGGGCGGCACCGCGCGACCGCAGCTCCGCGACCGTGCCGCTCGCGACGAGCCCGCCGTCCTTGATGATCGCGACGGCGTCGCAGAGGCGCTCGACGAGCTCGAGCTGGTGACTGGAGAACAGGACCGGCACGCCGGCCTCGCGGGCCCGGGAGACGAGGACCTCGCTCATGACGTCGACGCCGACGGGATCCAGGCCGCTGAACGGCTCGTCGAGGACGAGCGCGATCGGGTCGTGGACGAGCGCCGTGGCGAGCTGCACCCGCTGCTGGTTCCCCAGCGAGAGCTGCTCCACGCGGTCGTCTGCCCGGTTCGCCACGCCGACCTGCTCCATCCAGTGGCGCGCCGCGGTGGACGCGGACGCCGCGTCGGCACCGTGCAGCCGCGCGAAGTAGGCGAGCTGCTCCTCGACGCGCATCTTGGGGTACAGCCCGCGCTCCTCCGGCATGTAGCCGAACCTGGCGCGCATGCCCTCGTCGATGGGCCTGCCCTCCCACCGGACCGAGCCGGCGTCGGCGGACAGGACGCCCAGGACGATGCGCATCGCGGTGGTCTTGCCGGCCCCGTTCGGACCCACGAAACCGAACACCTGGCCTGGCGAAACGGAGAACGTGAGCCCGTCCAGGGCCACCACGTCGCCGTAGCGGCGCGTCAGTCCGTCGAGCTCGAGCACCCCTACATAAGAAGCACGATCTTGCCGAGCTTGCCGCCCGCCCGGAACCGGTCGTAGGCCTCCGCCGCCTGCGCGAGGGGGTACGTCTCGGCGATCGGGACGGTCAGCGCGCCGGTGTCGAACAGCGGCAGCACGTGACGCTCCAGGCGGCGCGCGGTGAGCGCCTTCTCCTCGAGCGGCCGGGGCCGCAGGCTGGAGGCCATGATCCGCCCGCGCGTCCGCATGAGCAGGCGCAGGTCGAGCTCCGCCTTGACGCCCGCGCCGACACCGATGACGACGACGCGGCCGGTGGTGGCGAGGGCCTTGAGGTTCCCGGGGATGTTCGGCGCGCCGACCAGCTCGAGGACGACGTCGAACGGGCCGTGCTCCTCGAACCCCTCCGGGTCCAGGACGAGCTCGGCCCCCAGCTCGGCGATCGCGGCGTGGTGGTCGTGGTTGCGCACCGTGGCGGTCACGCGCGCCCCGGCGGCGCGGCCGAGCTGCACGCCGGCCGTCCCGACGCCGCCCGCCGCGCCGCTCACGAGCAGCCGCTCGCCGGCGCGCAGGCGCGCCTGGCTGAACAGCGCGTCGTGGGCGGTCGTGAACGTCTCGGGCACGCCGCCGGCCGCCTCCCAGCCCAGGACGTCCGGGACGGGCATGAGCTGGCGCTCGTGGACCGTCGCGAGCTCGGCCTGACCGGCCCCGCCGGCGATGCCCATGACGCGGTCGCCCTCGGCGAAGCGCGTCGCGCCCGGGCCGAGCGCGGCGACCTCGCCCGCGAGCTCGAGGCCGGGGATGTCGGCCGGGATCCCGGGCGGCGGCGGATAGCCACCCGCGACCTGGATCATGTCGGCGCCGTTCAGGCCTGCGGCGCGGACGCGGACGAGGACCTCTCCCGCGCCCGGCGTCGGATCGGGGTGCTCGTCGACGACGATGGCCCCGTCGCGGATGGTTGCGGCTCGCATCGGCGCGAGTGTAGGCCGGTGGCGGCCAGCAGTCCGATGCCGGCGACGACCAGGCACGCGACGCCGCCCACGCCGAGCCCGACGCGCGCGCCGGCCCAGCCCATCGCCCAGCCCAGCAGCGGGCCGCCGATCGGGGTCGAGCCCTGGAAGGCGACGAACCACAGCGACATGACGCGCCCGCGCATCTCCGGCGCCGCGGCGAGCTGGAGCGTGGTGTTGCCGATCGCCATGAAGGTGACGCTCCCCCAGCCGACGAGCACGAGGGCGCCGAGCGCGAGCGGCAGCGTCGGCGCCATGGCCGCCAGGAGCAGGACGACGCCGAACGCCGCCGCGGCGATCGTGAGCGGGCGCAGGCCCGTCTTGCCCCGCGCGGCGACGAGCAGCCCGCCGCCGACGGCGCCCACGCCCATCGCGGCGGTCATGAGGCCGAAGCCCTCCGACCCCTGGTCGAGCGCCTGCTTGGCGAGGACCGGCAGCGTGACCTGGAACTCGAACGCGAAGACGCCGGCCAGAGCCATCATGAGCAGCGGGATGCCGAGCTCCGGCGTGCGGGCGACGTAGCGCAGCCCCTCGCGCAGCTGGCCCTTGCCGCGGACGAGCGGCGTGCTCGGGGTGATCTCGGAGCGGTCCAGGCGCACGAGCGTCCAGATGACCACGATGAAGCTGGCGGCGTTGATGAGGAAGCAGACCCCGACGCCCGTCGTCGCGATGAGGACGCCGCCGATCGCCGGGCCGACGACGCGGGCGAGGTTCACCATCGTCGAGTTCAGGCTGACCGCCGTGCGCAGGCTGTCGCGCCCGACCATCTCGAGCATGAACGACTGCCGGGCCGGGTTCTCGAAGGCGTTGTTGAGGCCGAGCAGCGCGGCCAGGACACCGACCTGCCAGAGCCGGACCTCGCCGGTGACCGTCAGCAGCCCGAGGATCAGCGCCTGGACCCCCATCGCGGTCTGCAGGCTGATCATGAGCCGCAGCTTGTTGACGCGGTCGGCGATGACGCCGCCGTAGGGCCCGAGCACCAGGACGGGAAGCGTCTGCAGCGCGACGATGACGCCGAGGGCGGAGGCCGAGTCGCTCAGCGTGAGCACGAGCCACGCCTGCGCCGTCATCTGCATCCACGTCCCCATGAGGGACACGGACTGGCCGCGGAGGTAGCGGCGGTAGTTGGGGATCGCGAGGGCGGGGAACGTGCCGAGCACGCCCGCGACGCTCAAGACCTGTCCTTCAGACGGGCCGCGAGCTTCTCGATGACCGGCAGCGCCGCCTCGATCGCCGCGGCGTCCTCGGGGGACAGGCCGTCGAGCTCATGGGCGAGGACGTCGTTGCGCGCCTGCACCGTCTCCTTGCGCAGGCTCGTCCCGGCGTCGGTCGCCGAGACGACGACCACCCGGCCGTCCTCCGGGTGCGGCGTGCGCTCGAGCAGGCCGTCGTCGGCCAGGCGGGCGACGACGCGGGAGAGCATCGTCGGGTTGAGGTCCTCCTCGCGGGCCAGCTCCGACATCCCGATCGGGCCGCACCGGACGACGGTGAACAGCACCGACGCCTCGGTCTGGGTCAGGCCGGTGCGGGGGCTCGAGGTCCGCAGCCGGCGCCAGAGGCGCGCGGTGGCGAGACGCAGTCGAGCTGCGGTGTCGGTGTCGGTGTGGGCTGAGCTGGGCGTGAGTGCGAGAGAGATAGATGCTTGCCAGCAAGCATTCTATCCCATCCCGAGCTCCGCCCGCATCGCCTCGACCTGCGCGCGCAGCTCCGCGACCTCCGCCTCCAGGCGCGAGAGACGCTCGTCGCGCGCGGGATCGGGCGGCGGGGTCGGCGGCGGGCTCGCGACCGGCGCAGGCGCCTCGCGCTCCTCGACCACCGGTCCCGGGGCGACGACGACCGCGGCCGTGTCGGCCACCTCGCCGCCGAGCAGATGCGCGTAGCGCGACTCCTTCTGCCCCGGCCGGCGCTCGAGCCGCACGACGAGATCGCGGTCGGCCAGCCCCTCGATCGCGGCGTCGAGCTCCTCCGCGCTGCCGAAGTGGTGCAGCCGGTCCGTGCGCTGGCGCAGCTCGCCCGGGGTCTGCGGCCCGCGGAGCAGGAGGACGGCGAGGACGGCCTGCTCGTCCGGGCGGATGCCGAGGGCCTCGTCGAGCAGGTGGCGGTACTTCGAGGCGCGGCTGCCGTGGTAGCTGGCGAGCCGCGTCCAGCGCCGGTGACCGAGCCTCGCCAGGGCGTCGCGGAGGACGCCCTCGTCGTACTGCACGACCGGGTCGCGGTTCGTCGACTGGTTGCAGGCGGCCCGCAGCGCGTTGAGCGTGAGCGGGTACGCGTCGGGCGTCATGCGCTGCTTCTCCAGCAGGCACCCGAGGACGCGGACCTCGGGGTCGGTGAGGTCGTGGCTCATCCGGGCGAGATGGTTGCACGGCGGCCATGCGCAAGACTCCACCGATGACGCAGAAGGCCGACTTCAACGCCGAAGAGTGGACCACCCTCGCCAACGCCCCCGCGCTCGTCGGGATGCTCGTGATCGCCGCCAGCAAGGGCGGGACCGTCCGTGAGACGCTCGCCGCCCAGCGGGCCTACCAGGAGGCCGCCGCGAAGGAACCGGGCGAGCTGCTGCGGGCGATCCTGACGACGCCGGCCGCCATCGACCCGGCCATCGCGCCCAAGAACCCGGACGACCTGCGCCGCGTCGCGCCGGAGACGTTGCGCGCCGCGATCGCGCTCCTCGAGCACAAGGGCACCGATGCGGAGGTCGTGGAGTACAAGCGCTTCGTCTTCTGCGCTCGCCGACACCGTCGCCAAGGCGCACAAGGAGGGCGGGTTCCTCGGCATCGGCGGCACGCAGGTGTCCGAGCACGAGCAGGCCGCCCTCGACGAGATCGCCGCGATCTTCGACGAGAAGCAGGCGGGCTAGGTCCCTCGAAGCGGAAGAACGACAGCAGGTTGCCGTCGAGGTCCAGCGTCGCGAACTCGCGCGTCCCGAAGTCGGTCGTCGTGACGCCGTCGCGCGACGTCGGGTGCAGCACGCCGGCGTCGCGCAGCTCCGCGTAGAGCGCGTCGACGTCGGCGACCTCGATGCGGCAGCTCGCCGTGCCTGCCAGGAACGACTCCGCGCCGGACACGACCGGGCGTGCGGCGAGGTCGGCGCGGTCCGCCCAGCTCGCGTCGCCCGCCTGCCAGAGGTTCACGACCGCCTCGTCGCGGACGAGGACGGCGAAGTCGTCGCTCTCGTGCCCGACCTCGAAGCCGAAGGCGGTGCGGTAGCGGGCGACCGCCGCGGCGACGTCGCGCACCGGGAGCGCGGGGACGACGCGATGCAGCCCCGCGCTCACCCGGAGACGCGCTCGAGCACCGCGACGCACTCGATGTGCGGCGTCTGCGGGAACATGTCGACCGGCCGCACGCGCCGCAGCGCGTAGCCCGCCTCGACGAGCTGCGCCGCGTTCGGCGCGAGCGTCGTCGGGTTGCAGGAGATGTAGACGAGGCGCTTGGGCGAGGTCTCGATGATGCGGCGCACGACCTTCGCCGACAGACCCGCGCGCGGCGGGTCGACGACGACGACGTCGGGGCGCCCGGCCTTCTCGGCGAGCTCGCGCAGGGCGAGCCGGACATCGCCGGCGTAGAAGTGCGCGCGCTCGATGCCGTTCGCCCGCGCGTTGTCCATCGCGTCGGCGACGGCCTGCTCGACGACCTCGATGCCCCAGAGCTCCCCGGCCCGGGCGGCGAGCGACAGGCCCACCGTGCCGATGCCGCTGTAGAGGTCGTAGAGGCGCTCCCAGCCCTCGAGCGCCGCGAACTCGCCCGCGACGCCGTAGAGCCGCTCGGCCATCTCGGTGTTCGTCTGGAAGAACGCCTCGGGCGAGATCGCGAAGCGCAGCCCGGCGACCTCGTCGTGGATGCGCTCGTCGCCCGACAGGAGCATCGTGCGCCCGCCGGCGGTGGTCTCGCCGAGCCCGTCGGTGCGCGTCCACAGCAGGCTGTCGCACGGCACGGCGTCGACGAAGCTCTGGACGTCGATCTCGCCCGGGCCGGTCACCAGGCGCACGCCGATCTCCCCGGTGCGGCGCCCCTCGCGGACGACGAGGTTGCGCAGCAGCCCCGTGTGCGTCCGGCGGTCGAAGGCGTCGAGGCGCTGCGCCCGCGCCCAGGCGAGCACGGCCTCGCGCGCCTCGTTGCCGCGCTCGGAGGCGAGCAGGCAGTCGGTGACGCTGACGATCTCCTCCCACGAGCCCGGCGCGTGGAAGCCGCAGATGAGCTCGCCGGACGGGTCGGTCCCGAAGGAGTACTCGAGCTTGTTGCGGTAGCGCCACTGCTCGACGGCGGGGACGATGTCGTCGAACACGTAGCCCTCGAGATGGCCGATGCGCTTGAGCGCGTCGTCGACCTGCGCGTGCTTGATCTCGATCTGGCGCTCGTACGGGAGGACCTGCCACGGGGCGCCCGGATGGTCGGCGACCTCGGGGATCCGGTCGGGCGAGGGCTCGAGCACCTCGGTCGTGCGCGCCTCGGCGTACGCGCGCTTGCGCTTCGTGACGACGGCGCGGACGCGGTCGCCGGGGATGCCGCCGCGCACGAAGACGACGTAGCCGTCCAGCCGTGCGACGCCGTTGCCGCCGTAGGCGAGGTCGTCGATGCGGAGGTCCAGCTCGGCGCCGCGCTCGGGGCGCGACGTGGTGGTGGGCGGCGTGGTCACGGCTCTGAGGCTAGAAGCCACTCGAGCAGCGCCTTCTGGGCGTGCCGCCGGTTCTCCGCCTGGTCCCAGATCCGCTGGCGGTCGCCGTAGAGGACCTCGGCGGTGATCTCCTCGCCGGGATGCGCGGGAAGGCAGTGCAGCGCGATGGCGCCGGGCGCGGCCGCGTCGAGCAGCGCGTCGTCGAGCCGGTAGGGCGCGAGCGCCGCGCGGCGGGCGCCGGCCTCGGCCTCGTCGTCGCCCATCGACACCCAGACGTCGGCGTACACGACGTGCGCGCCGGCGACGGCCTCGCGCGGGTCGTCGGTCAGCTGCAGCCCCTCCACCTCGCCCTCGGCGAGCGCGTAGCCCGGGGGCGATGCCACCGCGACCTCGACATCGGCGAGCGTGCCGAGCACCGCGAGCGAACGCGCGACGTTGTTGCCGTCGCCGACGTAGGCGATCTTGTGCCCCGCGACGCGGCCGAACGCCTCGCGCATCGTCAGGAGGTCGGCGAGCGCCTGGCACGGGTGGTGGAGCTCGGTGAGCATGTTGAAGACGGGGACGTCGGAGGCCGCCGCGAGCTCCTCGATCGCCCCATGGGACGTGATCCGCACGCCGAACGCCGCGACGTGGCGGGAGAACACCCGCGCGGTGTCCACGAGCGACTCGCCGCGGGAGAGCTGCATCTCCGTCTCGCGCAGCACGAGGGGATGGCCGCCCAGCTCGAACACCCCGGCCTCGAACGACAGCCGCGTCCGCGTCGACGGCGCCTGGAACAGCAGCGCCACCGACCGGCCCTCCAGCGCGCGCGAGGACAGCGGCGCCGCCTTGAGCGCGGCCGCCCGGTCGAGGATCCCGCCGAGATCGGCGGGCGTGAGCTCGCTGCCGGTGAGGAAGTGGCGGGGCAAGCTGGCAATGTACCCCCGCGATGCGGGTGCTGACGTGGAACCTCTTTCACGGCCGCGCGGTGCAACCGCGCCGCCGCGACCTCTTCGGCGACTTCGCGTCGGCGATCGCCGGATGGGACTGGGACGTCGCGCTGCTGCAGGAGGTCCTCCCGGGATGGCCGGCGCGCCTCGGGGTCGCGACGTCGGCGAGCGCACGCTCGGTCCGGACGTCGCGCAACTGGATCCCGCCGCTGCGCTGGGTGGGCGGGCGGCGGCCCGAGCTCGTGAAGTCCTGGTCCGGCGGCTGCAACGCGATCCTCGTCCGCGGCGAGCCGATCGCCGAGCACCGCGCGGAGCACCTGCGCTGGCGGCCGGAGCGCCGCGTCATGCACGCCGTGCGCCTCGCGAACGGCGTCTGGGTGGCGAACCTCCACGCGCAGGTCCGGCCGGAGCTGCTCGCGCGGTCGGACACGGCGCGCGCCGCGGCGAGCGCCATGGCCTGGGCGGGCGACGCGCCGCTCGTGCTCGGCGGCGACTTCAACCTCCGTGATCCCGCGGCGGCGGGGCTGCTCCACGCGGGCGGCAACTGGGTCGACCACGTGCTCGTCCGCGGCATGCAGCCGCAGGGTGCGCGCGAGCTCCCCGACCGCGGCGACCTCTCCGACCACAAGCCGGTCATCGTCGAGGTCGCCTGATGCTCACGGGTCTCGCCCACGTCGACCTCACGTGCCGCGACGTCGGGCGGTCGATCGCCTTCTACCTCGCCGTCCTCGGGCCGCTGGGGCTGCAGGCGCCGCCGGTGACGTTCGACGGCGAGCAGGGCGAGACGATCAACTACCTCCGCTTCCCCGAGGCGGGCAGCGGGTCGATCGGTCTGCGCGCGGCGTCGGTGGAGCAGGACTTCGCGCTGTACGCGCCGGGGCTGCACCACATCGCCTTCGCGGTGGCGACGCCGGACGACGTACGCGTCGCCCACGAGGGGGCCGTGCGCGAGGGCGCGGAGATCGTGCACCCGCCCACCGCGTTCCCGCGCTACCACCCGGACTACTTCGCGACGTTCTTCCTCGACCCGGACGGGTTCCGCGTCGAGGTCCGGAGCCGCTAGGCCACGTAGCCGGTGCTCGCCATGACCTCGCGGCCGCCGTGGCGCACCTGCACGCGCGTGGGGCCGACGATGCTCTGGTGGACGTGCGCCTCCACGGGCGACCCGTCCGGGAGGGTGCCGGTCAGGACGTGGTCGCCGTTGAAGATCTCCTGACGGTCGACCTCCTCGCCGTCGACGAGCAGGCACCAGCGCGCGCTGATCGGGCCGGTCGTGCCGGTGACCGTCACCTTCGCGTCGCCGATCAGGACGAAGTGCTCGTCGCGCAGCAGGTCCATGCGGCGCGGCTACCCGGCCCGTGCGAGGGCCAGACCCGAGATGCCGGCCAGCGCGGCGAGGTACTCGTGGTCCTCGACCGTGAAGCGCTGCTCGTCGTGGAAGCAGGCGCCCAGCACGCCGATGCGGTGACCGCCCGCGGTCACGGGCAGCAGGGCGACCGCGCCGACGTCCGAGCTCGGCGTCGAGCGCGAAGCCCGCGCGCACGTCCTGGTGGGAGGCCAGGAACGTCGCCTCGCCGTCCCGCGCGACCTGCGCGTGTGCGAGGGGCGCGTCGAGCGAGACCGGCCCGTCGCCGGCCAGCGCATCCGACCCGGCGCCGGCGGTCGCGGCCGTGCGGAGCGCCGACTCGTCGTCCTCCAGGCGCCACAGGGCGCCGGCGTTCGTCCGCTCGACCGCCCGCATGACCTCGCCCAGGACGGCGTCCGCGCTCGTGGCGCCGGCCAGTGCACAGGAGACGGACTCCAGCGCCTGCAGACGGGTGTGGTTGCGGGCCACGAGCCGCGACGCCGTGAGCAGCTGCAGCTCGGCGAGGGCGCTCGCGGCGAGATCGGTCATCAGCTCGAGCTCGTCGTCGGTCCAGTCGTGGCGCTCGTAGTCGAGCGCGCACAGCGTCCCGATCGCCTCGCCGTCGTTCGTCCGCAGCGGGACGCCCGCATAGGCGACCACGCCGAGGCGCTCGGCGGCCGGGTTGTCGGCGAGCTCCGGCTCGGTGCGAGCGTCGGCGAACGCGTACGCCTTCTCCACGTCGAGCGCGAACGGGCACCAGCCGGCCGTGATGGGCATCTCGCGCATCGACGTCCACGGCTCCGGCAGCGGGCCGCAGCCCAGGAAGAGCTGGCGGTCGGACCCGATGAGGTTCACGAGCGCGACCGGCACGTCGAGCATGCGGCAGGCCATCCGCGTGATGCGGTCCAGCGCCTCCGCCGAGGACTCGGCGTTCGCCTCCAGCGCGGCCAGAGCGTGCAGACGACTCGGCCGCCGCACGACGTCGGCGATCCGGGGGTCCAGCTCGTGCTTGTCACGCGCGCCCGGCAACCCGCGCCATCGTAGCGCCGCTCAGGGCCGTGCGCGAAGTCCGAAACCGCGCAGGAGCAGGAGCGCGCGCTCCCCGGCGGAGCCGGACTTCGGCAGCACGCCGAGTTGCTTGGCGGCGTCGTACAGATCGAAGAACGTCCGGATCCGCCAGAGCTTCTCGCGGGTCTCGTCGAGTTCGCAATAGAACACGGCATGGACGAGCAGGAACCGGCCCGTCGGCGGCAGGTCGCCCGCCTCGCCGCGATGCGTCGCCAGCACCTTCACGGGCGCGGCGACGAAGTGCCCGTCGCTCAGGCGCGGGCCGGTCGCCTCGACGCGGACGTCGGGGAACGTCGCCCAGAGCCGCACGGCGTGGTCGCCGAGCGCGTCCGGCCCCTCGAGCGGCGCCTCGGTGAGCGGGTCCTCGTAGTGCAGGTCGTGCGCGCACAGCTGCGTGAACGCCAGCCGGTCGCGGGCCGACCAGGCGTCCTGGAAGCGGTCGAGGAGCGCGTCGACGTCGGGTTGGACGGCGGTCATGCGGCGGGACCGAGCTCGGGGATGCCCTCCATGGTGGTGGATGCCTGCGCGTAGGTCCGGCGCTCGATGCGCCCGGCCGCCCGCGCGAGCGCGCCGGCCTCCACCGCCAGGCGCATGCCGGTCGCCATCGCCACGGGGTCGGCGGCGCGGGAGATCGCGCTCGCGACGAGCACCGCGTCCGCCCCGTGCTCGAGCGCGAGCGCCGCGTCGGAGGCGGTGCCGATGCCCGCGTCGAGCACGATCGGCACGGTCGCGCCCTCGACGATGAGGTCGAGGTTCGCGAGGTTGGCGATCCCCTGCCCGCTGCCGATGGGCGAGCCCAGCGGCATGACCGCCGCGCAGCCGACGTCGGCCAGCCGGCGCGCGAGCACCGGATCGTCGGTCGTGTACGGCAGGACGACGAAGCCGTCGTCGACGAGCTCCTCGGCCGCCGTGAGCAGCTCGGGCGCGTCGGGGAGCAGCGTGCGCTCGTCGCCGATCACCTCGAGCTTGATCCAGTCGGTCTCGAACGCCTCCCGCGCGAGCTTCGCGGTGCGGACCGCGTCGCGCGCGGTGAAGCAGCCGGCCGTGTTGGGCAGGACGTGGACGCCCGCCTCGTCGAGCACGCCGACGAGCGAGCCCTGGGCGGTCGGATCGATGCGCCGCAACGCGACGGTGACCATCTCGGTGCGGCTCGCCTCGATCGCCTCCGCGAGGGTCTCCAGCCGGGTGAAGCCGCCGGTCCCGAGGATGAGCCGCGACCCGAAGGCGCGGCCTGCGATGACGAGTGGTGTCGGTGGGGTCATGGGTCTCAGCCGCCCTGGATCGCCTGGACGACCTCGACGCGGGCGTCCTCCGCGAGGCTCGTCGTGTCCCATTGCGTGCGCGGCACGACCTCGCCGTCGATCGCGATCGCGACGCCGCGGCGGCCCGGCTCGACGCCGAGCGCGTCGAGCACGTCCGCGATGCGCGCGCCGACGGGCAGCTGCGCCTCGGTGCCGTTGACCGTGATCACGCGACCACCTCGCGCACGGCGAAGCGGTCCGGCGCGAGGCCGGCCTCGGGCGGGGCGCCGGCGAGCGCGTCGGCGACGAGGTCGCCGGTGATCGACGCGAGCAGCACGCCGTTGCGGTGGTGCCCGGTCGCGAAGACGAGGCCCGTGCGCTCGCTGCGGCCGATGAGCGGCGTGTTGTCGGGCGTCGTCGGCCGCAGCCCGGCGAACGTCTCCTCCAGCTCGAGCTCGAGGACCCCCGGCACGAGCTCGGACGCGTCGCGCAGCAGCTCCCAGACGCCGCCTGCGGTGACGGTCGTGTCGAAGCCCTTGTCCTCCATCGTCGCGCCGAGGACGTAGCGGCCGGTCCCGCGCGGGACGAGGTAGCCGCCCTCCCAGCGCACGACGCGCTCGAGGAGGCCGGGGCCCTCGGGATCGCGCAGACGGAGGATCTGACCCTTGAGCGGGCGGACGCGCGCGCCGGCCAGCTCGCCCGCCCAGGCGCCCGCGGCCACCACGACGTCGCCCGCGCGGATCGTCTCGCCACCCGCCAGCTCGACCTCGCCGCGGCGGACCGCGGCGACCTCGGCGCCGGTGCGCAGGACGGCGCCGGCACGGCGCGCGGCCTCCGCGAGCGCCGGCGCGAGCAGCCGCGGGTCGGCGACGTGGTCATCGGGCGCCTCGAGGGCGAGGCGCAGCGTCGGCGCCAGGGCGGGCTCCAGCCGCCGCGCCTCGCTCGGGCGCAGGCGGGTCATCGGGACGCCGAGCTGGGCGCGGAAGCCGAGCTCCCGCTCGAGCGCCGCCGCCTCGTCGGCGTCGCGAGCGACCATGAGGGTGCCGCAGCGCCGGTAGCCGACGTCGCCGAGCTCACGCGCGAAGGCGGGCCACGCGTCCGCGGCGCGCAGGCCGAGGGCGAGCAGCGAGCGCTCGCCGAGATCGGCCTCGGCGGCGGGCGCGAGCATGCCGGCGGCGGCGCGCGAGGCCTGGCCGGCGAGCTCGCCGCGCTCGAGCAGCACGACGGAGGCGCCGCGCTGCGCCGCGCGCCATGCGCTCGTCAGGCCTGCGAGCCCCCCGCCGATGACGACGACGTCGGGCGATGTGTGGGAAAGGGTCACGGTCACCTCGCTTCGGCGGCATGATCCGCATCAGCTGCTGACGGTCGGCGCTCGCTTCCTGGCGCCCTCTCAGCCCTGGTTCCCGGGCTCCCGTGGCTTCCATCCTAGCGCTGTCAGAATGGGGGGATGGATGGCTCCGAGCGCCGCGAGCGGCTGTACGCCGCACGCCTCTACCTGGTCACCGGGAGCCGCCCCGGCGGGCGCTCCCTGGCCGAGGTGCTGGAGCCGGCGCTGCGCGGCGGCGTCGACCTCGTGCAGCTGCGCGAGAAGGACGCAGGCGACGCGGAGATCCTGGCCGCGGCGGCCGAGGCACGGCCGCTCTGCACGGCGGCCGGTGCGCTGCTGCTCGTCAACGACCGGCCGGACCTCGCGGTCGCCGCCGGCGCCGACGGCGTCCACGTCGGGCAGGACGACATGACGGTCGCGGAGGCCCGCGCCATCACCGGCCCGGAGCTGCTGGTCGGGCTCTCGACCCACGCGCCCTCGGAGATCGACGCGGCGGACGCGGACTACATCGGCGTCGGGCCGGTGCACGCGACGCCCACGAAGCCGGGGCGCCCCGCCGTCGGCCTCGACCTCGTGCGCTACGCGGCCGAGCACGCCGAGCTGCCGTGGTTCGCGATCGGCGGCGTCGACCCCGCGTCCGTCGGCGTGGTCGTCGAGGCGGGCGCGACGCGGATCGCCGTCGTCCGCGCGATCACCGACGCCACCGACCCCGAGGCGGCCGCGTCCGCGCTGCGCGCCGCGCTCCCCCGAGAGGTGGCCCATGGCCGTCCGTAGCCGCAAGGCCCGTCCCGAGCCGCGGACGCCCCCGCCGGTCCTCGATCCCGACGCGACGTTCACCGAGCGCTACAAGGCGCGGACGGAGTGGCGCAACGAGGAGGCGCGCGCCGACCTCGAGCCCCTCGCGCCGGGCGAGCGCCCGAAGGCGGTGACGATCGCGGCGATCGTCGCGCTCGCGATGGCGGTGCTCAACGTCGCGGCTGCGCTCTCCGGCCGCACGATCGCCGGCGACGAGGGCAGCCAGACGACGCTCACCATCGTCACGACCGCGATCCTCGTGGTCATCGGCGTCGGGATGCTCGCCCGCCAGTACTGGGCGGTGCTGGGCTTCGAGATCGTCCTCGGACTGCAGATCACGGCGATGTCGCTGGCGCTCGTGTTCGCGGCCAACGTCGGCGCCGCCGCGCTGCTCCTCGTGCTGGTCGTGCTGCTCGGCACGCTGTTCTGGAAGCTCATCCGGGCGATGGCGCGCATGCAGATGCCCGTCGGACGGCCGGAGAGCGACCCGGCCCAACCCGTGCAGTAGGTTCAACGGCCGCAATGGCCGAGTACGACTGCATCGTCATCGGGTCCGGGCCGGGCGGCTACGTCGCCGCCATCCGCGCCGCCCAAGTGGGACTGAAGACCGCCGTGGTGGAGAAGGACGCGATCGGCGGCCGGTGCCTGAACTACGCCTGCATCCCCGCGAAGGCGGTGCTGCGCACGGCGGACATCCTCTCCGAGGTCCGCGACGCCGACGAGTTCGGCATCAAGGTCGCCGAGCCGGAGGTGGACTTCGGCGCCGTGACCGCGCGTCGCCGGAAGGTCGTCGAGACCCTGACCGGCGGCGTCGGCGGCCTCTTCAAGAAGAACAAGATCGAGGTCCTCGAGGGCGAGGCATCGCTCGGCGGCGGCGGCACCGTCCGCGTCGGCGGCGAGGAGCACAAGGCCGGCAAGATCATCATCGCCACCGGCTCCGTCCCGCGCCCGCTCCCCGGCACGCAGTTCGGCGGCCGCGTCATCGGCACCGAGGAGGCGTGGGCGTTCGACGAGCTCCCCTCCCGCCTCGTCGTCGTCGGCGCCGGCGCCTCCGGCACCGAGATCGCCTCCGCCTACGTGCGGCTCGGCTCCGAGGTCACGCTGCTCGAGGCGATCGACCGCGTCCTGCCGACCGAGGACGCCGACATCTCCAAGGTCGCCGCGCGCGTCTTCAAGCGCCAGGGCATCGACGTCCACACCGGCGTCATGGTCGAGAACATCCAGAGCACCGACTCCGGCGTCACCTACTCCTACGGCGACTCCAACGGCGAGGCCGACTGGCTCGTCATCGCCGCCGGGCGCGGTCCGGACGTCGAGGCGCTCGGGCTCGACGACGCGGGCGTCGAGCGCGACGAGCAGGGCCTCATCAAGGTCGACGGCGCGCTGCGCACCAGCGCCGACGGGATCTACGCCATCGGCGACATCGTCCCCGGCCCCGCGCTCGCCCACAAGGCCTCCGACGAGGGCATCATCGCGGCGGAGGACGCCGCGGGCCTGGACACGCACCCCCTCGACTACGACGACATCCCGCGAGCGACGTTCTGCCAGCCCAACGTGGCGAGCTTCGGGCTCACCGAGGAGCAGGCGCGCGAGGCCGGTCACGACGTCGTCGTCGGCAAGGTCCAGTACGGCGCGGTCGGCGCCGGCACCGTCTACGGCGATCGCCAGGGCCTCATCAAGATCGTCGGCGACACGAAGTACGGCGAGCTGCTCGGCGGCCACATCGTCGGGTCCAAGGCGACCGAGATGATCCAGGAGCTCGTCAACGTCAAGGCGCTCGAGGGCGGCTACCCGGAGCTCGCGCGCATGGTGCACGGGCATCCCACGCAGTCCGAGGCCATCATGGAGGCCGCACGGGCCGCCGATGGCTGGCTCATCCACGGCTGACCTGCAGGTCGTGAGGTCGGGGCCGGTGGACACCGGTCCCGTCTTCTATACGGATGTCGCCGTTCCGGAGGCGTACCTGGCCGCGGAGCGGATCCTCTCGCTCATGCCCGTCCCCTGCGAGTGGATCCCGGTGGTCGACGCCGAGCTCCCCGGCGGCGGCTGGGGTGCGTGGCGCTGCGCGGAGGAGCGCGAGATCGAGCTCTCGCAGTTCGAGCGGACCGCGGCGGCCCGCGGGCTGCAGCCGGTCCGCTGGCCGGCGGAGCTGCCGTTCGACTCGTCGCTCGCGCTGCGGGCGGCCACCTACGCCAAGGGTGCGGGGAAGGTCGTCGCCTTCTCGCTGGCGGCGTTCCGCCAGGCCTACGCCGGCGGACGCGACCTCTCGGTGGAGGACAACGTGGCGATCGTCGGGGCCGCCTGCGAGATCCATCCGCGCGCCCTGCTGACGGGCGCCGCGACACGCGGGACGACCACGTCGCTGGCCCGTGCAACCGCGCTCGCCCGCGAGCGCGGCGTGCGGTCGGTACCGGCCGTCTGGGTCGCCGGCGAGGTGTTCCACGGGGACGCCGAGCTGGAGCGCGCGGCGGCCGCGCTCGGCCGCTCCTGATCGATCGGGTCCGAACCTTCTGGCGTCCGACGTGCACGCCGACGTGCTCGCGGGAATAAGGTTCGGCACCGATGCCCGAGATCACGATGCCGCGCCTGTCCGACTCCATGGAGGAGGGCACGATCCTGAAGTGGCTGAAGTCCGACGGGGACGAGGTCTCCGAGGGCGACGAGCTCGCAGAGATCGAGACCGACAAGGCCACGATGACCTACGAGGCCGATGCGGCCGGCGTACTGGAGATCGTCGCCGACGAGGGGCAGACGCTCGCGATCGGCGAGGTCATCGCCAAGCTCAAGGCCGAGGGCGACGCGGAGGAGAGCTCGTCGGACGACGAGGCCGAGGAGGAGGAGCAGGAGGAGCCCTCCGAGGAGGAGGAGCCCTCCGAGGACGAGGGCGAGGAGCCTGAGGAGTCCGAGGAGGAGCCCTCCGAGGACGAGGAGGAGGCTGAGGAGTCCGACGAGGAGCCCGAGGCCGAGGACGCCGAGGAGCCTTCCGACGACGAGGAGCCCGCGCCCGAGCCGAAGGCGGACGACGACGGCGGCGAGCGCGTCATCGCGTCACCCGTCGCCCGGCGCCTCGCCCGCGAGCGCGGCGTCGACCTCGGCTCGCTGCGCGGCACCGGCCCGGGCGGGCGGATCGTGAAGGCGGACGTCGAGGGGGCGCCGACGAGCGCCTCCGACGAGGGCGAGCCCGCCGAGCAGGAGAAGGCGCCGGAGGCCGAGCCCGCGGGCACCGTCGCCGAGCGCGGCACGGCCAAGGGCGACGTCGTCGTCCAGGAGCCGTCGCGGCTGCAGGGCGTCGTCGCCCGCCGCATGGCGGAGTCCAAGGCGACGATCCCGGACTTCGTCATCCGCATGGACGTCGACATGGAGGGCTGCGTGGCGCTCCGGGGGCAGATCAAGGAGCGTCTCGGCCCCGACGCGACGGTGCCGTCCTACAACGACATGGTCGTGAAGGCGTGCGCGCTGGCGCTGCGCGAGTTCCCCCGGGCCAACGGCGCCTACCGCGACGGCAAGTTCGAGCTGTACGGCCGCGTGAACGTGGGCGTCGCCGTCGCGGGGCAGGACGCGCTGGTCGTGCCGACCGTCTTCGACGCCGACAGGCGCTCGCTGGGCGACATCGCCCGGGAGACGCGCGACCTCGCGGGCAAGGTGCGCGACGGCAACATCCGGCCGCCCGAGCTCAGCGGCGGCACGTTCACCGTGTCGAACCTCGGCATGTACGGGGTGACCGGCTTCACCGCCGTCATCAATCCGCCGCAGGCCGCGATCCTCGCGGTCGGGGCGATGGGCGAGGTGCCGGTCGTCGTCGACGGTCGCGTCGTCGCACGCCACCGCATGGAGATCGCGCTCACCTGCGACCACCGCATCCTGTACGGCGCCGACGCCGCGCAGTTCCTCGCGCGGATCCGCGAGCTGCTCGAGGAGCCGCTCGCGCTCGTGCTCTAGCGACTGCTCAGCAGGGAGGCTTCGGTGCGGCCGTGTCGGCGGCCGGCGCCGGAGCCTGCTCCGCGGCGGGCGGGCAGGGATCGGCGGCGGGCGGGCACGGATCGGCCTGCGGCTGCTGAGGCTCCTGGGCCTGCGGCGTCGTCGCAGGCTGCTCCGGCTGCGCCGCGGGCTGCTCCTGCGGCTGCGCGTCCGGCTCCTCGGCGGCGGGCTGCGGAGACGCGACCTTCTCGGTCTCGGTCTTCGCGGGCGCCTGCTGCTGCTGCGGCGCGGCCGGCTTCGGCGTCGCCGCCGGCTGCTCCTCGGCGGGCTCCGAGCCGTCGTCCCAGTCGTTGTCCTCGTCGGTCGACGGCGCCTGCGGCTCCTCCGCGGGCGTGTCGGTCTCCTGGCTCGTCGTCGGCGCGAAGCTGCGGCGGGCCTGCGACTGCTGCGTGGTGGACTGCTCCTGCACCTGCGTGTCGGCCTCGGAGCGTGTCCTCGGTGACCGGGCTGCTCAGCGCGACGCGCCGCTCGCTCGGCTTGGGGCCCGTCTGCGTGGTCTGCTCGGTCGTGGTCGGCGCGCTCGTCGACACCGGGGTGCTCGCGGGCGTCTGGACCGCGGGGGCGGTCGTCGCCTGCTCGGTGGCGGCCGGGATCGGGCCGATCGTGACCGGGCTGCTCGTGCTGGTCGTCTCCTGCGTGCGCGCGGGGCCCGTGGTCTCGCGCGTCGCGCCGGAGTCCAGACGCTCCGACCCGCCCGCTGTGCCGGCGGGCGTCGTCGTGGCGCTGGGGGTGCTGCCGACGCCGACCTGGACGGCCGGCGTGGACGGCGCCGCGGGGGCGCCCAGGACGATCGGGGACCCGGCCGAGCCGGAGCTGCCGTTCGTCGTCGTCTTCACGGTGCGCTCGATCGGGGCGAGGGCGACCGGACCGCCGTTCGGCGGTGCGGAGAGACCGGGCCACCCATTGACCGCTACGAGCGTGCTCGTGAAGAAGAGCACGCATGCAGCAGCCGCCACCATGGACAGGGTGGCACCCAGGGTCGCGAGCAAGCCCCTTGGAGTGCGCACGTCGTCTACATCGGCAGGGAAACGCTCAAGCTGAAGCGCGAACGGGATCTTCCACCCCGACCGTGCCCCTCGCGCGCACCCGAGCCGCCCCTTCGCATGGGTAGGCCCTACCCGAAGGTGTCGAAGTCGTCACCGGTGCGTAGCGTCTGCCACGAGCCGGCGGCAGCGGGCGATCGCGACGAGGCTGCCCGCCTGCGTGCACAGCAGCACGTAGGTGAACAGCAGGCCGGCGGCCGGCAGGATCAGGAGCAGGACGCCGAGCCCGCCGGCGAGGACGTCGACGGTGCCGCCGCTCGCCAGCGTCGCGAGCTGATCGTGCAGCGACGTCCACGCGCGCTGCGTGTACGCCGGCGCCTCCGCGGCGAAGACGACGACGGCGGCCAGGATGACGACGAGGGTGCTCACGACCCAGGTCGTGACCGCGACGCGCGCCCACGGCTTGAGCTGCCGGACGCGCGGGTCGGCCTCGCGCCCCGGCACGAGGCTGCGGAGCGTCGGCCCGATGCGGGAGAAGAGATCCGACACGCCGATGAGGTCGCTGACGACGTAGTAGCCGTCCAGGCGGATCCACGGGATGAACTGGTTGACGACCAGGGCGTGCTGCGCGACCACGACGAGCAGGAGCGGCGCGAAGCCGGTCGCCGCGTAGGCGGCCATGACGGCGAGCGCGAAGATCCCGTTGAAGTAGATGCCGCCGAGGTCGACGCGCAGCCGCCCGGCGCGGCCGAACCGGTACGACTCGGTGACGTCGGAGTAGAAGACGGGCCAGACGATGTAGAGCCCCACGCCGATCGCACCGGGCCGGGCGCCGCCGTAGCGGCACGCCGCCGCGTGGCCGAACTCGTGGAAGGCCAGCGACAGCCACGAGAGCGCGAACAGGACCAGGGAGAGCGCCGGGGTCTCGATGACGTGGTTCAGCCCGTCGCCGAGCCCGCCGGTGGCGAGCAGCCAGACGTCGCCGGCCAGCAGGGCGGCGACGACGAGGGCGACGACGGGAGCGTGGAAGAGATGGCGCAGCGGCCGCACGGCCGCGCCCACCGCCGCGGCGCCGACGACGCCGACGCGCATCTTGAGGGCCAGGACCGCGTCGACCTTCGGAGGTTCGGCCACGAACCCTTCGCCGTCCGCCGTGATGCCGAGGGGCGCGAGCTTGTGCTCGAGCACGTGGCGGACCTGGTCGGGCGCGATGCGCAGCTCGAGCTCGTCGCCGGCCAGGCGGGCGACCTCGCCGAGATCCGTTCCGGGATCGGCGTGCTCGACCATGAGGTAGAGCAGCCGGGAGAGCTGGACGACCTGCCCGTCGGCGCGACGGACGAGGTACGGCGGCTCCGTGAGCCCCGAGCCCTCCATCCGGCCGAGGAGCTCGACCCCGGGAGCGCGGCACAGCGTGGGTGTGACGGCGGTGGTCATGGCCGTGGAAGCACGAAAGGCGGCCCCGAAGGGCCGCCCGTGTTTCGTGCCCGCGGGCGTGCCGGCTAGAGGACGGGCCCGCCGCCGCCGCCGATGACGACGTTGTTGCCGCTCAGGTTCCCGTTGAGGATCCCGACGTTGAAGCCGTCGCCGCCGCCGGTGTTGCCGTTGGCGCTGCCGTTCCACTGGGAGGTGCCGTCGCTGCCACCGCAGCCGCAGCCGCCCCAGCCCTTGCCCATCAGCTCACGAGCCGGCAGCTGCTCGGCGATCTCGGTGTCCAGCTCGGTGAAGGTCAGGTCGCGCATGATGCGTCTCCTCTTCGTTGTGCTGTGCCGCTCCCCCCGGGACGAGGGCCCTTCGTCCCCCGGAGACCAGCGCGTTGATCGGATGTCCCTGTTTTCTCCAGAACCCACGACATGGATCGGGGGTCTTTCTGCCGGACGTTGGGGAGATCTCTCCCCAACGCCCTCACGCCGCGCATGTCGCCTCCTCGCGGCGCAGCGCCATCGCCGCGGCGACGGCGTCGTGACGCGAGTGCACGCCGAGCTTCGCGTGCACGTTCTTGACGTGGCTGTAGACCGTCGCCGGCGAGAGCACGAGGTGCTCCGCGATGGCGTCGGTCGAGGCGCCCTCGCCCAGGAGGTCCATGACCTCCCATTCCCGTGACGTCAGCCGGCTGCGCACCGGCCGCCAACCCGTGTCGGGGACGTCGCGCAGCGACTCGATGAGCCGCAGCGTGAGACGCCGGGAGATGGCCGCCTCTCCCTCCGCGACCCCGCGCACGACGGTCGGCAGCCGCTCGGGCTCGGTGTCCTTCGTCAGGTAGCCGACGGCGCCCGCCCGCAGGCAGCGCACCGCCAGCTCCGGATCCTCCACGGCGCACAGCACGACGACCGCCGTGCCCGGCGCCTCGAGCGCGAGCCGGCGGCACAGCTCGTCGGCCTCGACGTCCGGATGCGTCGCCTCGGTGATGAGGACGTCCGGCCGGTGGTAGCGGACGAGCTCGACGGCCTCGCGGCCGCAGCCCGCCCCGGCGACCGCCGCGACCCCGTGGGCCGCGGTCAGCGCCTCGCGAACCGTGCGCCTGGCGAGGGCGTCCGGATCCGCGATGACGACCCGTACGTCCGTCATCCCGGTGCCTCCCCCGACCTGCGTCCGGGCGGTGGCGGTCGCCATGCCCGGGTCGCGCCCAGGACGCGACGTCGCGTCCTGGCGTAGCTCGCGGCGGCGACCCCGATGCCGAGCACGCCGAGGATCGCCAGCACCGTGGCGAACGGGAACGGCGATCGCTGCGGTGCGGTGGCCGGCGCGGCGCTCCTCGGAGCGGGCGCGGGGACCGCGGTCGGCAGCGGCGCCGGCGCCGGCGACGGGGTCGCGGCCGGGCGACGGGCGTCGTCGCGGGTGCGCAGCGCAAGGAGCGTCCGCGGTCCCACGACCGCGTCCGCGCGCAGACGGCGCGCCTCCTGGAACCTGCGCGCCGCGCGCTCGGTCCGCGGGCCGTACAGCCCGTCGACCGGTCCCGGGTGGTAGCCGAGGCTGCGCAGGCGGCGCTGCACCTCGCGCACGCGGCGCGAGCCCCCGGCGCGGGCGTAGCCGGTGCCGCGCGCGACCGGTCCTGCCGACCAGTCGGCGCGGGCGGCGTGCCCGCGGTCGCTCCCCGAGCTCGTCCGCTGCCCGGTGTCGGCCGTGGCCATCGCCGGGAGAGCGAGGAGCGCGAGGATCACGCCGGCGAGTGCCGGCGTCCATCGTCTCATGAGGTCCTTCCTTCGTCGGCTGCTGCTGCGCGTCCGGGCGTGTGGACCCGGACGTGGCGTTCCGGCGAGGCCGGGTCAGCCGGGGCGCTCGAGCGGCGCGACGAGCATCGGCGGCCGCCAACGCGGCCGTGACGCCCTGAGACGGCGGGTGAGGTTCGGGACGGCGAAGGCGAAGAGGAGGGCGAGGAGCGCGGCGCCCGCGGCGCCGGTCGCGGTGCCTGCGGCGGCAGAGGCGATGCCGGTGGCCGGGCCCGGGGACTGCGGCCGCGGGGCATGGTCGCCGGTGGTGCGTCGCTCCGGTGCCGGGTGTGCGGCGCGCGGCGCCTCGGTCGGCGGCGTCGCTGCCGGCGGCGCGGTGGGCGGCGCGAGGGCGAGGGTGCGGTGCAGCGGTTCCGGGCGGGGGCGATGCGAGAGCGCGCGGCGCTCGGGGGCGGATGGCGCGGTGTGGGACGGCTCGTGAGTCGCCGGCGGCGTCGTGGGGCGGGCGACCGGCTCGACCGTCTTGGCGACCGGCTCCGCGGGGGCCCGGACGACCGGCTCGGCCGCCTTCGCGACCGGCTCCACCGTCTTGGCCGCGGCCCGGACGACCGGCTCGACCGGCCGTGGCGACCGGCTCGCGGCGGCCTGCACGACCGGCTCGGCCGCCTTCGCGACCGGCTCCGACCGTCTTGGCGACCGGCTCCGCGGCGGCCTGCACGACCGGCTCGGCCGCCTTCGCCACCGGCTCCGCGGCGGCCTGCACGACCGGCTCGGCCGCCTTGGCCACCGGCTCAACCGTCTTGGCGACCGGCTCCGCCGCAGCCTGCACGACCGGCTCGGCCGCCTTCGCGACGGGCGCGGCGGCCTGGGTCACCGGCTGCGCCGCGGCGGCAACGGGCTCGGCGGCCTGCGTGACCGGCGCCGCCGCCTGCGTGACCGGCTGCGCGGCCTGCGTCGCCGGCGCGGCCGTCTCCGCGACCGCGCCCGGCAGGACGTCGGCTCGCGCGGTTCCCGCCATGGCGAGGCACGCCGCGACGAGCAGAGCGAGGCAGGGGAGCAGGCGTGTGGACCCGTGACCGTGCATGAAGCTCGCCCGGGAACAGTCCGGGCATGCCCTACTTCGGGTCTCCCATCGGGCCGGATCCCAATCTTCGAGATCCATGACTGTTGTCTACCTACATCCGGTGCGCCGTCGGGAGTGTGAGACCTGCTCGCCCAGGGCAGGGAGCTTCTGTCACGCCTCTTCGCGTGAAGCTCACGCAAACCGCTCAGGAGTCGGCCACCGGTCCGCATGCGCAGCTCGCAGGACAGTGCAGCCAGACACCGCGACGTCCTCGCCGCGTGCACCCCCGCGGCCTGGGAGGCCCACTTCGGGAGCGACGATCCCGTCGTCGCAGGGCTCCGACCGCTGGCTGCGGTCTCAGAGCGCCGCATCGCTGAGCGGACCCCACGTGCCCGCACCGACACCGGCCAGCCGCTCCGGCGCCGGGGAGCTCGGTACGGAGCGCGCAGCCTCGGACGGCGCCTGGCACTGACGGGCGCGCTGGCCGTGTTGGTGACCGCCGGTGCCCTAGGCGGAACCGCACAGGCGGCGCTGCCGGGCGTCGCCGGGGACGCTGTCGGCGCCGCGACCACTGCGGTGCAGCAGGTGGCGCCGGCGCAACCGGCAGCACCGCCGCCGACGCAGCCCGCGGCGCCGGCCGCGCCGGCCGCGGAGGTCGTCAAGCCGGTCGCCCAGGCCGCCGCTCCGGTCACGCAGCAGGCGGCCGAGGTCGCGAAGCCCGCCGCCGAGGCGGCCGCGCCGGTCACGCAGAAGGTCGCCGACGTCGCGAAGCCCGTCGCCGATGCCGCGGCACCCGTCACCCAGAAGGCCGCCGAGGTCGCCAAGCCGGCGGCGGACGCGGCAGCGCCCGTCACGAAGACCGTGGCCGAGATCGCCAAGCCGGTCGACCGACACCGTCGCGCCGGTCACGAAGACCGTCGCCGAGACCGCCAAGCCGGTCACCGACACCGTCGCAGCCGGTCACGAAGACCGTCGCCGAGACCGCCAAGCCGGTCACCGACACCGTCGCACCGGTCACGAAGACCGTCGCCGAGACCGCCAAGCCGGTCACCGACACCGTCGCACCGGTCACGAAGACCGTCGCCGAGACCGCCAAGCCGGTCACCGACACCGTCGCACCGGTCACGAAGACCGTCGCCGAGGCCGCCAAGCCGGTCACCGACACCGTCGCGCCGGTGACGAAGACCGTCGCCGAGACCGCCAAGCCGGTCACCGACACCGTCGCGCCCGTCACCCGGACGGTCGCCGACGCCGTCGCCCCCGTCACCCGGACGGTCGCCGAGGCAACCAAGCCCGTCATCGACACAGTGGCGCCGCTGACCGACGCCGTCGTGGAGGCCGCCAGGCCGATCACCGACACCGTCGCGCCCGTCACCCGGACGGTCGCCGAGGTCACGAAGCCGGTCACCGAGACGGTCGCTCCGATCACCGAGCCGGTCGCGCAGACGATCGCCCCGATCACGAAGCCGGTCGTCGACACGGTCGGCCCGATCGCCAAGCCGGTCACCGACACCGTCGCGCCCGCGACGAAGCCCCTCGCCCCGGTCGCCGCCGCGCGCGAGCCCCGGCCTCCGACCGCAGCCGCAGACGACGTCGTCGCGAGCGTGCCTCCGCGAGGCACGGACGTCGTGGCCGCGATCGCGCGGCCCGCCACGGACGTCGTCGCCTCCGTGGCGGTGCCGCCGGTCGCGCCCGCGACCCCGGCGCCCCACCACGCCCAGCGGCCCACCGCCAGCGACGCTCCCGGCCCCGCCTTCGGCGCCCGCGCCCACCTCGGTCGCCCACGCGCCCCTGCCGCCCTCCGGGACCCCGCCCGGCACCCCCGCCTCGACCACCTCCCGCAGCACGCACGGCACGTCCGGGACGCATGCCCCCGCCCCCGCCCCGACCACCGCCGGCAGCGCCGCCGCAGGCGCGGGCTCCGGCGGCCCGTCACCCGCCGTCTTCGCCGTCCTTCTGGCCGCTCTCGCGGCGCTCGCCCAGGCGGCGCGCGTCCTCGTGCGCGCGCCCGCTTCGGCGCGATCCGTCTCCCTCGTCCTTCTCGTCGAACGGCCTGGCTAGCCCCCTCGGGCACGCCAGAGCCGTGCGCCGGGGGCTCTCCATCACTGCCCGGCGCGCTCCCGACGAGGAGGCACCATGCAGCACCCACTCCGCGCGCTCGGCGCGTGGGCGGTCGCGGTGCTCGCGGTCCTGGTCGCGGTCCCGGCGCTCCTGCCAGGCTCTGCGATGGCTCAGGACACGCGCGTACCGCCGGGCATCGACCCGGGGCTGCTCGCGGACGCGAGCTGGCACGGCCGGCCGATCCAGAGACCCATCCCGCGGGCGACGCCCGTGGCGGACCGTGCGCCCGGCCTCACGCGAGGCACGGGCTACCGCACACCCACCGGGTCACGGCGCGTCCGTGACCTGCAGCGCCGGCTGCTGCGCCTCGGCTACCGGCCCGGCACGCGCGACGGCCTGTTCGGCCCGCGGACGCAGGCCGCGGTCATCGCGTTCCAGCGCAAGCACGGCCTCGAGCAGGACGGCTCGGCAGGTTCCGAGACGCTCGCGCTCCTGCGCCGCCGCACCGCGCCCGGCGCCACGGCGCAGGACCCGACGCTCACGACGCAGTCGCGAGCGCCAGAGCCGACCGCATCCATGTCGTCGGCCGCACCCGCGGCGGCGACGGACGACGACGGACCACCGGTGGCGGCGATCGTCCTCGCCGCCGGCGCGCTCGGGCTGGTCGCCCTGTCGATGCTCGGCCTGCGACGTCGCGGCCAGCCGGCGCAGGCGACCGAGCCACCCGCCGACCCCGTGACCGAGCCGAAGCTCGCGCACGAGGAGCCGCGCATCATCCGCGTGGCTCCGCGCGCCGGGTACCTCGGCCCGCCGTGGGAACGCAGGGCCGCGCTCCGCGCGCGCATCCTCGCCATGAAGGCCGACGGGATGACCCTGCAGGAGATCGCGGACCGGCTGACCGCGGAGGGCGTGCCGACGCTGGGCGGCGTGCGGCGCTGGCAGCCGTGGAGCGTGCACGCCGCGACACGCCCGACGACCCCGGCGCGCCACCCCGCTCAGCAGAGCAGGCGGCACCGATGACGCCTAGCGGAACCCGCCCGAGGGGTCGAACTTCGTGTTCGACGCCCCGCTCGTGTCGCGCTTCGCCGTCACCGGGCGGTCGCTCGTGTCGAGGTAGATGCAGAGCCAGCGGTCCGGGTCGTCGCCCGGCACGCAGGTGCGATAGAGGTCCGGCGCGATCTGCAGCGAGTCGGCCATGCCGATGTTGCGGCGGTACTGCGCCGGCGCCTGCCCCGCGAACCACTCGTGGGCCGCCAGGGACTGCGCCCGCACGTCGTCGTTGTGCCCCTGCAGTGCCGGGCGGTGCGCCAGCCCGAGCCCGAGGAACGTCAGCGTGAGGAGCACGACGACCGTCGTGCCGGCCCGGTCGTCGGCCACGACCTTCGGCAGATCCCGCCGCCGGCGACGCAGCAGCCAGCCGCCGAGACCGCCGAACGCGGCGATGGCGACGACGTTCAGGCATCCCGCCAGGAGGAAGGCCGGAACCCAGCCGGTCCCGCCGTCGCCCGCGATCGGCAGCACGTGCAGCAGCACGACGTCGACGACCATCGCCGCCGCGAACGTCGGCCACAGCCACGCCCCCCGCAGCCGCCAGCGCAGACGCCGGAGCCTGGTCTGCAGTCCGTCCGCGGGTGCAGCGTCCGACATGACTCCATCGTAAGTCCCACGCGATACCGTCCGGGTGTCGGAACTGGCGCCTGCACGCGGCGATCCCGCACCAGGCGCGTCACGCCGAGGCGGAAGATCCCGCACCGGCCCGAGAGAGAGGCGAGGATGGCGACAGAGACGGCGGGCACCGCCGAGCGGGCGACCGGCCCCTCCGGGCGGCTGCAGCCCGAGGACAGGGTGGCGCTGCTGCGTCACATGCTGCTCATGCGCGCGATCGAGGAGCGCGCGATGAACCTCTACCGCCAGGGCAAGGTCCCCGGCTCCTTCTACGACGGCTTCGGCCAGGAGGCGGTCTCCGTGGGAGCCGCGTTCGCGATGTCGGCCCAGGACCGCCTGTGCATCCTGCACCGCGATCTCGGCGCGCATCTCGTCCGCGGCGTCGAGCCCGCCCGGATCCTCGCCCAGTACATGGGCCGCGCCGACGGCATCACGCGCGGGCGCGACGGCAACGTCCACTTCGGCGACCACACGAAGGGCTGCGTCGGCATGGTCTCGATGCTCCCCGACATGATGCTCGTCGCCACCGGCATGGCGATGGCGTTCCGCCTCCGCGACGAGGCGCGCTGCGCGATCACCTGGTTCGGCGACGGCTCGACGTCGCGGGGCGACTTCCACGAGGCGATGAACTGGGCCGCGGTCCAGCAGCTGCCCGTCATCTTCGTCCTCGAGAACAACCAGTACGCGTACTCCACGCCGCTCTCGCAGCAGTTCCTCGTCGACCCGATCGAGCGCGCCGCGGCCTACGGCTTCCCGGGCGTGAAGGTGGACGGCAACGACGTCGAGGCCATGTTCGACGCCACCTGGGAGGCGCGCGAGCGCGCGATCTCCGGCGGGGGCCCGACCCTCCTCGAGGCCGTGACGATGCGCATGCACGGCCACGCCGCCCACGACGACATGAAGTACGTGCCCAAGGAGCAGGTCGAGGAGTGGCGCCGCAAGGACCCGATCGACCGTCAGAGCGTGCGCGTCGCGGAGCTCGGCGTCGACGTCGACGCGCTGCGCGACGAGGTCCGCGCGCAGGTGGACGCCGCGGCCGAGGAGGCCATGCGCTCCCCCATGCCGGATCCCGCCACCGCCACCGAGGGCCTCTTCCACGAGGGCGAGGACATCCTGCTCGGCGACGGCGACGCCCCCTACAGCGCGTTCCGGAGCGCCTGACATGCCCACGATGACCTACCTCCAGGCCATCTCCGACGGCCTGCGCACCGAGATGCGCCTCGACGAGCGCGTCCTCGTCATGGGCGAGGACATCGGGACGTTCGGCGGCGCCTTCAAGGTCACCGACGGCTTCATCGAGGAGTTCGGCAGCCGGCGCGTCATGGACACCCCGCTCGCGGAGTCCGGCATCGTCGGCACCGCGGTCGGCGCGGCGGTCGTCGGGCTGCGGCCGGTCTGCGAGATGCAGTTCGCCGACTTCGTCTCCTGCGGCTTCGACCAGCTCGTGAACGTCGCCGGGAAGATGTACTACCGCCAGGGGCTGCCGGTGAACATCACGGTCCGGCTCCCGAGCGGCGGCGGCTTCTCGGGCGGCCCGTTCCACTCGCAGAACCCCGAGGCGTGGTTCATGCACGCGCCCGGGCTGAAGGTCGTCGCGCCGAGCACGCCGGCCGACGCCAAGGGCCTGCTCATCGGGGCCGTGCGCGACCCGAACCCGGTGATCTTCCTCGAGCACAAGCACCTGTACCGCCGGGTGCGCGGCGAGGTCGCCGACGGGGCGGAGGCGACGCCGTTCACCGCGCGCGTCGCACGCGAGGGGACCGACCTCGTGGTCATCGCCTACGGCGCGATGGTCCACACGGCACTGGAGGCGACGGAGGATCTCGAGGGCGCCTCGGTGCAGGTGCTCGACCTGCGCTCGCTCGTGCCGCTCGACGAGGAGGCGATCCTCGCGGCGGTCCGCACGTGCTCGAAGGTGGTCGTCCTCGACGAGGCCAACGGCACGTGCGCCGCCGGCGCGCAGGTCGCGGCGCTCATCGCCGAGAAGGGCTTCGAGGACCTCGACGGGCCGGTCGTGCGGGTGTCCTCGCCCGACGTGCCGATCCCGTTCTCGCCACCGCTGGAGCAGGCGGTGCTGCCCAACGTCGATCGCGTACGGGAGGCGTGCCGTGAGCTCCTCGCCTACTGAGACGCTGGTCGACGTCGCCATGCCGCAGATGGGCGTGTCCGTCGCCGAGGGCACGATCGTCGCCTGGCACAAGCAGGTCGGCGACTGGGTGGAGGCCGACGAGACGCTCGCCGAGGTCACCACGGACAAGATCGACACCGAGATCCCGTCGCCGGCGACCGGCCGGCTGGCCGAGGTGCTCGTGGAGCCGGGCGTGACCGTCGACATCGGCACCCCGCTCGCGCGGATCGCGACGGACGCGCGTCCCGGCGAGGCCCACGTGGCGGAGACCGAGCCGGAGCCGCCCTCGCACCCGCGGCGCTACTCGCCGGTCGTCCAGCGCATCGCGGCCGAGCACGGCATCGACCTCGATGCGGTCCGGGGCACGGGCCGCGACGGCCGCGTGCGCAAGCAGGACGTCCTCGCGCTCGTCGACGCCCCGCCCGCGGCGGAGGATCCGCCGCTGCACACCGAGTCGCCCTACCGCCCCGACCCGTCGCCGGCGGCGGAGGGGCAGCAGCTCTCGCGCATGCGCCGCGCGATCGGCGAGCACATGAAGCGCTCGCTCGACACCGCCGCGACGTGCACGACGTGGATCGAGGCGGACATGGGCCGCGTCGAGCGCGCCCGGGAGCAGCTCGGCGCTCACCGCGCTGCCGATCGTCGGCCGCGCCGTGGTCGAGACGCTGCGCGAGCACCCACCGCTCAACGCGTGGCTGGAGGGCGACCGGCACACGATGCACCGGGCGGTGCACCTCGGCATCGCCGTCTCGCTCGGCGACGACGGGCTCATCGTCCCCGTGATCCGCGACGCGCAGGACCTCAGCGCCGAGGGCCTCGCGTCACGCATCCGTGACGTCGCGCGGCGCGCCCGCGCCCGGGAGCTCGCGCCCGATGAGGTCGGCGGCGGGACGTTCACCATCACCAACCCGGGGCAGTACGGCTCGATCATGGCCACGCCGGTCATCAACCAGCCGCAGGTCGCGATCCTCGACCTGGAGGCGATCGTCAAGCGCCCGGTCGTCGTGACCGGCGAGGACGGCACCGACGCGATCGCGATCCGGCCGATGACGATCCTCGGGATGTCGTGGGACCACCGCGCGCTGGACGGGGCGCAGGCGGCGCAGTTCCTGGCCGCGCTGAAGGAGCGCCTCGAGAGCTGGCCCGTGTCGTGAGGGAGCTCTGGACCGCCTGGCTCGGCACCGTCGACTACGGCGAGGCGCACGAGCTGCAGGAGCGCCTCCGGGAGGCGCGCCAGGCCGGGCGCATCCCGGACGTGCTGCTGCTGCTCGAGCACCCGCCCGTCTACACGCGCACGCGGCGCACCGCGGCGTCGGATCTCCCGCGCGGCGAGGCCTGGTACGCCGAGCAGGGCATCGCGATCGTCGACACCGACCGCGGCGGCCAGCTGACCTACCACGGGCCCGGCCAGCTCGTGGCGTACCCGATCGTGGAGGCCGGGCGCATCCTGCCGTTCGTGCGCTCGCTCGAGCGCGCGATCGTCAGAGCCCTGGCCGACCAGGGCGTCGCCGCGCACGCGCGCGACGACGAGTCGGCCGCGTTCGTCGGCGCGTGGGTCGAGGACCGCAAGATCGCCTCGATCGGCATCCGCGTGAAGGGCGGGATCACGAAGCACGGGCTCGCGATCAACGTCGTCAACGACCTCGCGCCGTTCGGGTGGGCCGTCGCGTGCGGCCTGCCCGGCGTGACGATGACGTCCGTGGAGCGGGAGGCGGCGTCGCTGCGCAGCGACCCCATGGCCTGCCTGCGCAAGGACCTCGCACACCGGGTCGCGGAGGAGCTCGGGCTGCGCCAGCGGATCGTGTCGCCGGCGCGGCTGGCGCGCGCGCTCGACACTTCGTCCATCCCGGCCTGAGCGCCAGCGTCTCGCGACGTCGCCTGCCGATCACCGGGGGGCGATGCCGACGCTGCTGCTCGCCTGGTGCCTGGCCATCCTCCTCGCGGGGCCGCTCGTCATGCTGATCCACGAGCTCGGTCACGCGGTGGCCGCGCTCGTGCTCACCCGGGGGCCGGTCGTCGTGCAGACCGGCCGCCGCGCCTTCCTCACCCCGCGCATCGGGCGCCTCACGCTCGCGATCGGCCCCGGCGGCCTGCAGGCGGGCGCCTGCTGGCACCTCGCGCCGGAGTCGCGTCGCGCGGAGGCCGCGATCGCCGCGGCGGGCCCGCTCGCGAGCCTGGTCACGGCCGCGACGGCCGCGACGGCGTGCCTGATCCTGCAGCCCCCGCGCGCCGCCGGACTCGCGCTGGCGGCCCTCGCCGTCCTCGCCGCGCTCGACGCGCTGGCGAACCTCTGGCCGGCGCTGCACCCGCCCCGCAGGACGGTCACCGGAGCCCCGCAGGAGAGCGACGGACGCATCGTCGCGCGGTGCCTCGGGCTCGCCTTCGCCGGTCGCTAGTGTCCCTGGGGTGAGCGCGCCCCCCGCCCCTCGCAAGCACCAGACCCGGTCGCGGATGAACCCGGGTGGCATGGACGTCCTGACCGTCCTCGGCACCGACGTCCTGCCCGTCCACCACCGCAAGCCGTCCTGGTTCAAGGTGCCGATGCCGGGCGGCCCCGTCTACCGCGAGCTGTCGCGACGCATCGAGGCGGAGGACCTCATCACGGTGTGCAAGGAGGCCGCCTGCCCCAACATCGGGGACTGCTGGGAGCGCGGCACCGCGACGTTCATGATCCTCGGCGACACGTGCACGCGCCGCTGCGGCTTCTGCCACGTGCAGACCGGCAAGCCGACGCACAACGACCCCCTCGAGCCGGCACGCGTCGCGCGCTCGGTCGCCCGGATGGGCCTGCGCCACGCGGTGATCACCAGCGTCGATCGCGACGACCTCCCCGACAAGGGCGCGAGCGCGTTCGTCGGCGTCGTCCGCCAGATCCGCCGGCAGGCGCCGGGCTGCAAGATCGAGCTGCTGACGCCCGACTTCCAGGGCCAGGAGATGCCGCTCGCGAAGGTCATCGCCGAGCGTCCCGACGTCTTCAACCACAACGTCGAGGTCGTCCCGCGGCTGTACCCGGTCGCGCGGCGCGGGTCGAAGTTCCTGCGCTCCGCGCGCGTGCTGCGCAACGCGAAGGCGATGGGCGGCGACGAGGTCACGACGAAGAGCGGCCTCATGGTCGGCCTCGGCGAGACGTTCGAGGAGATGGTCGAGACGTTCGGGCTCCTCCGCGAGCACGACGTCCAGGTCCTGACCGTCGGCCAGTACCTGCGCCCCAGCGACCGCCATCTCCCCGTCGTGCGCTACTGGCACCCCGACGAGTTCGCGGCGCTCGAGAAGGCCGCGTACGACCTCGGGTTCGACCACATCGCCGCCGGCCCGCTCGTGCGCAGCTCGTACCACGCGGACGAGCACGTGCCGCAGCAGCGCCCCGGTATCGGGCCGCTCGCCGCCTCGGCCTGAGCGTTCCCGCGCCAGCAGGTGTGACGCGGAGCGTCGCGTCCGCAATCGCCCTCAGGAAGGTCCAATTCCAGGAGGGCACGATGCATCGAGGACTCCGCATGGCAGCAGGGGTTGCAGGGGCCGCTGCCGCACTCGCGGTCGCGCCGGCGGCGGCCTCCGCCGCCGAGGCGCTCTACGGCGTGACCGACGCGGGTCAGGTCATCACGCTGAGCTCGTCCGCGCCGGGGAACATCCAGCGCTCCGTGCCGATCCGCGGCCTGCAGCCGGGCGAGAAGGTCCTCGGCATCGACGTGCGGCCGGCGAACGACACGCTCTACGCACTGGGCAGCACGAGCCGCATCTACGCGCTGAACCCCGTGACCGGCGCGCTCCGCGCGGCGGGCGCCAACGTGCCGTTCACGCCGGCGCTGAACGGCACGTCGTTCGGCTTCGACTTCAACCCGACGGTCGACCGGATCCGGATCACGTCCGACACCGGCCAGGACCTCCGCGTCAACCCCGACACCGGGGCCGTCGCCGCGGTCGACGGCGTGCTCGGCTACGCGCCCGGCGACGCGGGCGCCGGGACGGTGCCCTCGGTCGGCGGCTCGGGCTACTCCAACAGCTTCCCGGGCACGACCGCGACGCAGCTCTTCGACATCGACACCGCGCGCGACGCGCTCGTCCTCCAGAACCCGCCCAACGCGGGCGTCCTGCAGACGGTCGGCGCGCTGGGCGTCGCGGTGAGCGGACCGCTCGGGTTCGACATCGGCGCGGGCAACGTCGGCTGGGCCGCGATGCGCCCCACGGCCGACGACGACACGGTCAACCTGTACCGCGTCGACCTCGCGACGGGGAAGGCGACCCCGGCGACCGCGACCCCGGCCATCGGGACGCAGGCAGTCGTGGCGCTCGCCGCGGCCGGCACGGTGGCCGACGACGAGAGCGCGCCCACGGAGTCCGTGGCCGTCTCCAGCACGCAGGAGAAGTCGCGGCTGCTGTCGCGCGGCCTGCTCGTCTCGGTCAGCGCGAACGAGGCGGCAGGCGTGCGCGCGACGGTCGACGTCGCCGGGCGGCGCGCGGGCAGCGGCACCGGGCTGATCGCCAACACCGCGGGCCGGGTCACCGTGACCCTGCGGCTCTCGTCGGCGGCGCGCGCCGCGATCCGGCGCCCGGGCACGGTGCGCCTGGCGCTGACGGTCACGCGTGACGGACACCGGCGGCAACGCGGCCATGCAGAAGCGCACCATCAGCACGCGGTAGCGCCCGTCCACGGGCGGGATCGCGGGGTAGCTTGATGCCCCGTGATCCCGCTCAAGGACTCGATCCCGACGGCGAACCTGCCCTGGGTGACGATCACCCTGATCGCCGTCAACATCGCCGTCTACTTCGTGCTGCAGGACGGCGGCATCCTCGACGGTCCCAGCCAGTCGTCGGTCGTCGACTTCGGCGCCATCCCGTTCGAGCTCACCCATCCGGGCGACCACTGCGTCGAGGCGGGAGCGACGATCTCCTGCGGCGACATCTCCGCCGCCGGGCAGCCGCCCACGTGGGTGACCGCGTTCACCTCGATGTTCATGCACGGCTCGATCCTGCACCTCGCCGGGAACATGCTGTTCCTCTGGATCTTCGGCAACAACATCGAGGACTCGATGAGCAAGGTCCGGTTCGTCGTCTTCTACGTGCTCGGCGGCCTCGCCGCCCTCGCGCTGCAGGTGGTGGTCGAGCCGAACGCCGCGGTCCCGACGATCGGCGCGTCCGGCGCGATCGCCGCGGTGCTCGGCGGCTACCTCGTGCGCTATCCCGGGGCGAGGATCATCACGCTGTTCATCATCGTCTTCTTCTTCACGATCGTGGAGCTGCCCGCGATGCTCGTCCTCGCGCTGTGGTTCGGCCAGCAGGTGCTGTTCGGCGTGCTCGAGTGGGGCTCGCCCACCGGTGACGGCGGCGGGGTCGCCTACTTCGCGCACATCGGCGGCTTCGTCTTCGGCCTCGCTGCGATCCGGCTGTTCGCGCAACGTCGCGCCGCCGTGCCGCCGCCGCGCCGGGCCGCCACCATGCGCTGGCCGTGAGACGCGCCGCCGCCATCGCCGCCGTGGCGGCCGTGGCGGCCGCCGTCGCGATCGTGCTGCTCACCCGCGGCGACGACGCCCACGAGCGCTTCGTCGTCGGCTCGGGCACCCGCGCCGCGGTCGTCATGCGACCGCACGACCCCGGACCGGGCCGGCCGGTCGTCCTCTTCCTCCACGGATGGACCGCGAACGTCCCGCGCGCGTACGACGCGTGGCTGCGCCACCTCGTCGACCAGGGCGCCGACGTCGTGTTCCCGATCTACCAGCGCGCGCCGTTCGACGACGTCCGCACGCCGCTGCCGAACGTCCTGGCTGCCGTGCGCGCGGCGCTGGCGCGCCTGCCCGGTCACGGGCCCGTCATCGCCGCCGGGCACTCCGCCGGCGGGTCGCTGTCGTCGGACTACGCCGCGGGCGCCGCGAGCTCCGGGCTGCCGCGCCCGGTCGCCGTCTACGCCGTCTACCCGGGCCGCGACCTCGGCCCGGGGCGCTTCCTCCGGGGCCCGCCGCTGTCGCGCATCGCCGCGGGCACCCGGCTCCTCGTGCTCGAGTCGCCGACCGACCGCGTCGTCGGCACCGCGACCGCGCAGTCGATCGTCGCCGGCGCGGCGCGTGTCCGCGGCGAGCTGCGGACGATCCGGGATCCGGTCCTCGGCGAGCACAACGCCCCGATGGGCGACTCCGAACGCGTCCGCACCACGTTCTGGGCTCCGCTGGACCGGGTGCATCCGCGCCGCATCGGGGTAGCCGCGTAGACGTCCCAGACCTACGAGGCCAGGAGGAGAGACCATGGCCGAGAACCGCGGCGTCGCCTACATGGGCACGGGCAAGGTGGAGGTGCAGGACATCGCCTACCCCGAGTTCGAGCTGAAGGACGGACCCGGAGTCAACCCCGACAACGTGGGGCGCAAGCTGCCCCACGCAGCGATCCTGCGGGTCGTCTGCACCAACATCTGCGGCTCCGACCAGCACATGGTCCGGGGCAGGACGACCGCGCCCGAGGGGCTCATCCTCGGGCACGAGATCACGGGCGAGGTGATCGACGTCGGGCCCGGGGTCGAGTTCATCAAGAAGGGCGACCTCTGCTCCGTGCCGTTCAACATCGCCTGCGGCCGCTGCCGCCAGTGCAAGATGGGCAACACGGGCGTCTGCCTGAACGTCAACCCCGACCGCCCGGGCTCGGCGTACGGCTACGTCGACATGGGCGGCTGGGTCGGAGGCCAGGCGGAGTACGCGCTCGTGCCGTACGCGGACTGGAACCTCCTGAAGTTCCCCGACAAGGCCCAGGCGATGGACAAGATCCTCGACCTGACGATGCTGTCGGACATCTTCCCGACGGGGTTCCACGGCGCGTACACGGCGGGCGTCGGTCCCGGCGACAGCGTCTACGTCGCGGGCGCCGGGCCGGTCGGCCTCGCTGCCGCCTACTCGGCGATGCTGCTCGGCGCGGCCGTCGTCATCGTCGGCGACATGATCCCGGAGCGCCTGAAGCAGGCGAAGAGCTTCGGCTGCGAGACCGTCGACATCTCCAAGGGCGACCCGAAGGACCAGATCGAGCAGATCCTGGGCGTGCCCGAGGTCGACGCCGCCGTCGACGCCGTCGGGTTCGAGGCGCGCGGCCACGGCACCGGGTCCTCCGAGGAGGCGCCGGCGACGGTGCTGAACTCGATCATGGACGTGACCCGCGTGGCGGGCCGGCTCGGCATCCCGGGCCTGTACGTCACCGGCGATCCCGGCGCGGTGGACGACGCGGCCAAGCAGGGCTCGCTCTCCCTGCAGATCGGCCTCGGCTGGGCGAAGTCGCACAGCTTCACGACGGGCCAGTGCCCGGTCATGAAGTACCACCGCGGGCTCATGGAGATGATCCTCCACGACCGCGCGCACATCGCCGACGCGGTGAACGCGACGGTCGTCACCCTCGACGAGGCCCCGCAGGGCTACGCGGACTTCGACAAGGGCGCCGCGAAGAAGTTCGTGCTGAACCCGCACGGCGACATCAAGGTCTGACGCGCGCTCCTCGGCCCCGGGGCTCGTCCCCGGGGCCGGGGTTTGCCCCGGGGTGGACGGGGCGGGGATACTCGCCACAGCGCAGGCCCCCGTCACGGAAGGAGCGTCCCTATGACGCTTGCCGGTCTCGCCCCTGAGCGCCTCGAGGTGCTCGCCGGTCAGTTCGGCGGGGTTCTCGTCGGTCCCGCCGACGCGACCTACGACGAGCTGCGGAGCTGCCACAACGGCCTCATCGACAAGGCGCCCGCGCTCGTGGCGTGCTGTCGCGGGACCGCCGACGTCGTCGCCGCCGTCCGCTTCGCCGTCGGCGAGGGCCTGGAGCTCGCGGTCCGCGGCGGTGGGCACAACGTGTCCGGGCGCGCCGTGAGCAACGGCGGGCTCGTCGTCGACATGTCGCTCATGCGGGGCGTCGAGGTCGACGCGGTCGCGCGGACCGCGCGCGTGCAGGGCGGCGCGCTCTGGTCGGACGTCAACCGGGAGACCGGCCTCCACGGCCTGGCCGTCACCGGCGGGGCGGTCTCGTCGACCGGGGTCGGCGGCTTCACGCTCGGCGGCGGGCTGGGATGGCTCATGGGCCTCTGCGGGCTGGCGGCCGACAACCTGCTGGAGGCGGAGGTGGTGCTCGCGTCGGGCGAGGTCGTGCGCGCAAGCCCCGATGCGCACGAGGATCTCTTCTGGGCGCTGCGCGGCGGCGGCGGCAACTTCGGCGTCGTCACGTCGTTCGTGTTCGCGCTGCACCCGGTCGCGGAGATCGTCGGCGGGCTCGTCGCCCATCCGATCACGGCCGCCCGCGAGATGCTCGCCTTCTACGCGGACTTCACGGCGGGCGCGCCGGACGAGCTCACCGCGTTCGCCGGCCTCGTGCACGCGCCGGACGGGTCGGGCATGCCGCTCGCGGTCGTCATCGTCTGCCATGCCGGGCCGCGTGAGCGTGCCGAGCGCGACCTCGCGCCCCTCCTCACGTGGGGGACGCCGGCGATGGTCGACGTCGGCCCGATGCCCTACCCGGTGATGAACACGCTGCTGGACGCGGGCTTCCCGAAGGGCGCGCTCAACTACTGGAAGTCGACCTTCGTCCGCGGCGTCGACGACGGGCTGATCGACACGATGATGGGCCGCTTCGAGTCCTGCCCGTCACCGATGAGCGGGATCCTGCTCGAGCACTTCCACGGGGCGGTCACGCGCGTGGGGCGCACGGACACGGCCATCCCCCACCGGGCGCCGGGCTACAACCTGCTCATCCCGTCGGTGTGGACCGACCCCGCCGAGACCGACGCCAACGTCGCGTGGACGCGGGCGACGTACGACGCGCTCGAGCCGTACCGCGCCGGCGGCCGCTGGCTGAACTACTTCGGCGACGACGAGGACACCGCTGCCCTCGACGCGGCGTACGGCCCCAACCACGCGCGGCTCGGCGAGGTCAAGCGGCGCTACGACCCGGACAACGTCTTCCACCTCAACCAGAACATCCTGCCCACGTGAGGTGGGTCAGGGCTCGAGGCGCGTGACGTCGTAGCCCATCTCGCGCAGCCGCGCGAGCAGCCGGAGCTCCTCGGCCTCGGGGTCCGCCTCGGGGCCGAGCAGGGCGACGTCGACGTCGAACGGCATCTCGGTGCCGTCGACGCATGCGAAGCGCAGCTCGATGACGCCGGGGGTCCGGCGTACGGTGGCGGCGGGGCAGCGTCCCGGCGCCGGGAGGCCGGTGAGGCGCAGCACGCCACGCATACTGACCGATGTGCGCTTCTGGTCCTACGACCGCCATCCGTTCCCGCTGCCCGAGGGCCACCGCTTCCCGGCGGGCAAGTACCGGATGCTCCGCGAGGCCGTCGAGGCCGAGGGCCTGGGCGAGGTCTGGCACGCCGGGCCGGTGCCGTGGTCGCAGCTCGAGGCCATCCACGCGCCCGGCTACCTGGAGACCCTGCGCGAGGGGACGATGACCCGCCGCGCCGAGCGTGCGCTCGGCCTGCCCTGGTCGCGCGAGCTCGTGGAGCGCGCGCGCAGGTCGGTGCAGGCGACGGTCCAGGCGGCGGGCGACGCGCTCGACGACGGCCTCGGGATGAACCTCGGCGGCGGCACGCACCACGCGGGCTACGAGCAGGCCCGCGGCTACTGCCTGTTCAACGACGTGCCGGTCACCGTCGCGGCGCTCCGGGCGGCGGGCCGCCTCGGCCGGGCGCTCGTCGTGGACTGCGACGTGCACCAGGGCGACGGCACGGCGGAGCTGCTCGCCGCGGACCCGGACACGTTCACGCTGTCCGTGCACGGCGGCGCGAACTACCCGTTCAAGCGCGCGACGTCGGATCTCGACGTCGACCTGCGCACCGGCACCGGCGACGACGCCTACCTCGATGCGCTCTCGACTGCGCTCGACCGGGCGATCCCGGCCGCCCGGCCGGAGCTCGTCGTCTTCCTCGCCGGGGCCGACCCGTGGGAGGGCGACCGCCTGGGCCGCCTCTCGCTCACGAAGCCGGGCCTTGCCGCGCGCGACGCCCTCGTGCTGGACGCCGTGGCGGCTGCCGGCGCGCCCGTGTGCGTCTGCCTGGCCGGCGGCTACGCGCCGGACATCCGCGACACGGTGGAGATCAACCTGGCGACCGCGCGCCTGGTCGCCGCCCGCAGTCAGGGCGTCGTGGTCTGATCCACCTCGCCGCGCCAGCCGGCGGACTGCACGCCGCGCGCCTCGATGAGCTCCTTGAAGCGCTCGAGGTCGCCCTTGACGCGGCGCTCGACGACGCCGAGCAGGTCGCCGACCTTCTCGACCGCGCCCTCGGGCTCGTAGTCGAGCTGGAGCATGACGCGGGTCTTGGTGTCGTCGATGTGGTGGAAGGTCACCACGCCCGCGTGCTCCGGACCCTCCTGGCTCGTCCAGGCGATCCGCTCGTCGGGGATCTGCTCGGTGATGGCCGCGTCGAACTCCTTCTCGCGGCCGGCGATCTTCGTGCGCCAGTGCGTGTGCGTGTCGTCGATCTGCCGGATCTCCTCCACGCCCTCCATGAAGCTCGGGAACTCCTCGAACTGGGTCCACTGGTCGTAGGCGGCGCGGACGGGGACGTCGACGTCGATGCTGCGCTCGATGTTCGCCATGGTGTCGGTTCCTCTCGGTTGCGAACGGCTCCCTTGGCCGTACCCGACCCTCCCGTGCGCAGACGTCTCCGCGGCCGACCCGGCACGTGCCCACCCAAGCGTGGCGCGCTCGTACACTCATGGCCCGCGGGGCCATAGCTCAGTTGGTAGAGCGCCTGCTTTGCAAGCAGGAGGTCGCCGGTTCGAGACCGGCTGGCTCCATCGCTCCGAGGGCCAAGTAGCCACGGTCCCTCGCGTGAGGGTGACCCTGGTTACCCATGACGGCTGAAGCGCCGGAAAGGTACGAGGCAGGTACCTCGAGCGTGGAGCAGCGTCGACGAAGGCGAAAAATCACCCGCGGTTCTGCTCCGTGGGATAGCTTCGCGCCATGTCCATTCTCGTCCGGTACGCACCGGCGTCACTGACGCGCGAGCAGTACGACAAGGTCAACGAGATCATGCGGGAGAATGGCCCCGATGGGCCTCCGCCAGCACTTCAGCTTCACGTCTTGTTCGGTGACGAGCCGGAGCTCCTCGTCAGCGAGATGTGGGAGTCGGAGGATGCCTTTCAGCAGGCGTGGGACGATGTGATCAAGCCGACGCTATCGAGGGCCGGCGTCGAAGTGCCCGAGCCGCAGAGGCTCACGGTCCACGAGGCCTGGGGCAGCAGCGTCAACGCGTAGCCGCCTGCCTCAGGGCGCCGAGTTCTAGCGCGACACGCGGTAGGGCGCTGCCTGCGCGCAGGATCTCGGTCTTCGGGTTCACGCGCACCTCGCCACAGAGCAGCCGCTCGACACGAGCCACGGTGCTGGCGTCGGGCCGAGCGGACAGGACGCGGACGGTGGTGGCGAGCTCGGCGTCTGCACCAGCGTGCCGGCGAGCAGCGCAGGGCGCAGGCCGGGCTAGAGGATGGTCCGCGCCGAGCAGCTCCTGGGCAGCGGCCATGGCAGGACCGAGACGTCGCCGCCGACCTCGCGGTGCTGCGGGAGGCGCTCGTGCTGTGCGGCGAGCTCGCGCCGCGCCGATGTGTCGTGGCGGGACGCGACAGCGGCGCGAACGCGGCTCAGCGTCCCGGCGCCGGTGCCCGGGCGGGATCCCGGCCGGGCCGGCGCGCGGCTGAGCGTGGCGATCGTGGCACGCGCGCGACGGCGGAGGCAGCCTCTACGGCTGCGCCTTCGTCGGCTGCCCGAGCGCTCGCGCGAGCTCCGTCCGTGACCGCAGCCCCAGCTTCCGGTAGACCCGCGACAGGTGCGCTTCGATGGTCGCGACGCTCAGGAACAGCTCCGCCGCGATCTCCTTGTTCTGCCGGCCCTCGGCGGCCAGCTCCGCGACGCGCTGCTCGGCCGGTGTCAGCTCGTCCCCGTGGGCGCGCCGGCCGCTCACGCGGCCGAGTTCGGCCGCAGCGGCGTCCCGCGAGGACACCGCGCCTATCCCGTCAAGGAGTTCGGCCGCCGCGCCGAGCACCTCGCGTGCCGCGCGGGTTCGGCGCGCATGGCGGTGCACGGCGCCGAGCGTCGTGAGGATCCGGCCGCGTTCGATCGGGTATGTGCCGCCCTCCTCGGCGAGCGCCCGGTCGCACGCTGCGACGGCGCCCGCGTCGTCCCCGAGGGCGAGCGCGAGCAGCGCGTGGCAGCGCGCGGCGGCAGCGCGGGCCCAGCGGCTCGAGCGTGCAGCGAGGTCATCGAACTGCGCCAGCAACGCTCCCGCGTCGTCGAGTCGGCCGATGGCGATGAGCGTCTCGACGGTGTCGTCCCACATCATGTTGCCGGGTTGCAGATGGCCCTTGTCGGACGAGGGTCTGGGGCTGTCCCTCCAGCTGCGCCCATGCGGCATCGAGATCGCCGCTTACCAGCGCGGCGCGCCCGAGCCGTCCTCGGATGAACGCCACGCCCGCCCAACCACCCATCGCGTGCGCCGCCGCGAGCCCCTCCTCTGCCAGCTCACGCGCCGGGCGAGGCGACCGGCATCGATCAGCGCGGCACTCGTCATGAAGGCATGCATGAGGAGGAGCTGCGGGTCGCCCATCTGCTCGACGATCGCGCGGGCGGTGTCGGCGTGCTCGAGCGCCGCGGTGATCCGCCCGGCCTGCCGCTCGATATCGATCAGCACCAGCAGCGTGAAGCCGCGCGTGTGCTCGTCGCCACGACGCTGCGCGGATTCCATGACGTCCTGCATCACGTCGCGCGCGCCGTCGAGGTCGTCCTGGAGGGTGCGCCGGAGCCCGAGGTAGAACGACGGGCTGTCGTGGAACGTGAGCAGGTCGTCGAGCCCCTGCTCGATGTCGGCGCCGCGCTCAAGGAGACCCGGCGTCACGTCCAACGCCACGTCTCGTAGCAGCCGACGGTGGCGAGCGCCATCGCCACGAGAGGCGGGTCGCCGACGCGCTCGGCGCGCTCCAGCCCGTCGCGCGCGGCGGCGAGACCCTTGGCAGTCTCGCCCAGCAGCCAGCGCGTCACGGCGATGAGCGCGAGGATGTGCGCCGCCGAGCGCGTCGTCATCTCCGACCTCCTCAAGTGCCTGCGCGCAGAAGGCGAGCCGCTCCGGGGCGTTTGCGAGCTGCACGCGGCCGATCGCATAGAGCACGGCGGCCCGTCGGGGGCCACGGGGCAGGTCCTCGAGCAGTGACTCGTAGATCGACACAGCGCGACGGAGGTCACCCGAGACATGATGAAAGCCGGCCGCGGTCTGCAGGCGATCGCCTCGCTCCTGTGTCGGGCTGTGCCGGACGGCGAGCTCCAGCAGCTCCGCGGCCGCCGCCGGTGCACCACGATTCGCGGCGCGCCGGCCCGCGCTGCTCCAGCTGCGCGGCGAGGCCGGCGTGCACCTCGTCACCGGCGGCAAGCGATAGGTGCCGCGCACGCTCCTCGAGGTCGGTCACCAGCCCAGCCAGGCGCGCGTGTGCGGCGCGGCGGTCCCAGGGCAGCGCGCGGTCGTACACGAGCGACGCGAGCAGCGGGTGGGCGAAGCGGATCTGGTCGCCGTCGAGGCGCACGATCCCCTCGTCGACGGCCACGGCGAGCGCGGCGTGCCCGTCGACGAGCTGTACGGTCGGGGTCGCGAGCGCGGCGGCGTCGAGGAGCAACGCCAAGACGTCGGGCGGTAGTCGGTCGAGCCGGTGCCCGAGCACCTCGTGGAGGCTGTCCGGAACGTGCTCGCCGCCGTCGCGAGCAAGCTCCAGCGCGAAGTACGGTTGCCGCCCGCGCGCGATGGATGCGGGCGAGCTGCGGCCGCGGCAACTCCAGCCCGAGTCGATCCCGCAACAGCCGGTGCACCGCGGCGAGGTCGAGCGGCTCGAGGGTCAGACGCTCCAACGGCACCCGGCAAGCGCCTCCGGGACGACCGCACCGGCCTCGGTTCGCATCGTGCCGAGCACTACGACGGGCTCGTCGCCCAGCCGGCGCAACGCCACGGACATCACGGCGGCAGACGAGACGTCGAGCCACTGCACGTCGTCCAGCGCCAGCAGCACCGGCCCGCGCGCGGCCAGCGCGCGCAGGACATCGAGGAGTGCCAGACCGATCGCGCGCACGTCCGGAGCGCGGCCGTCGTGCGGCTCGGCGAGCAGCAGCGCCACCTCGAGCGCCCGGCGCCGCGGGGCGGACAGCCCGTCGAGGGCCTCGTCGACGACGGGAGCCAGGAGGTCCGAGAGCCCAGCGAACGCGAACGCGGTCTCGGCGCGCGCGCTGCGGTGGACAAGCACGGTCAAGCCGCACGTCCTCCGCCCCACGGACGCCCTGCTCCCACAGCACCGTCTTGCCGATCCCCGGCTCGCCGCAGAGCAGCAGCGCGCCGGAACGCGCGGCGAGAAGCGCGTCGACGACGGCGCGCTCCTGCTCTCGTCCGACCACGAGGGCGGACATCATGTCGGTGATCATCTCGGCCGCGTCAGCCGTGATGCAACACCGCGCCGGCGGGGACCAGCGGGAGGACGAGATCGACGCCATGGCGAGCGCACACCTTCGCGTTGCGCTCCGGATCCTCAGGCCCCAGCGCGGACAGCTCGCGGAACATCTCCTCATAGGTGCTGTCGGGCGGGGCGCCGAGCGTCTGGACGAGCCGCGCGCCCTCCGTTCCGTCCGCGCGCCAGCCGCGTGGGACGCCGGCGGGCAGGTGCATGGTGTCGCCCGCGCCGAGCGATGTCGTGTCCTCGCCGAGCTGGCACAGGATGCGGCCGTCGAGCACGTAGAGCGTGACCTCGTCCGAGCGCGTCGTGTGCATGACGACCCGGTGTCGGCCGGAAGCACGCTCTCCAGGAAGATGTAACTCCCGCCGCTCATCTCCTTGGAGACCTTGATCGTCAGGTTCATCCCCATCAACGAGATGTGCTCGCCGCCGTCGCGTGGCACGTGGTTGCGGTTCGCGTGCGTGGACATCGCGTCCTCCTGATCGGGTGGCGCGACGCTACGTCGGCTCTCGGTGGCAGGAAGCGGGAAACCCCTACACATTCACCATCGCGCTGACGAGCTCAGTCCGCGAGCGCGACGGCGAATCCCACCACGGTGCCGTGGGCGGACACCTCGCCGGCGTCGAGGGTCCGCGTCGCTGCGCGCTCGCCGATCGGGGTAGTCATGGAAGCAGTTGGAAGCGCAAGAGCGCAGCACATCGCAGCGGCTGGCGTCGAGCCCGGCTACTGGCTCCCGAATCCACGGCTCCGGCGTTGCAAGCCGCGGCATAGCGCCGCATCCCGCAACAGCCTCAGGTCACTTTGCAAGCAGGAGGTCGCCGGTTCGAGACCGGCTGGCTCCATGGGTGGCGAGCCCCGCTCCGGTGGGGCTTCCACTTCTCCCAGCTCAGATCGGCACGGCCTCCCGCGCTCCCGGGTCGCGGGCCTCGATGGCGACCCGGCGTCCGGGCGCTAACCCAGCAGGGGGCCTCCGAGCTCCGCGCGCAGCGTTGATATCTCGGTCACTGCGGCGCCGACGAAGGCGCTCTCGTGCACGGCGATGTCGTCCAGCAGGTTCGTCATGTAGTCGAGGTCGGCGCCCAGGCCAACGAACTCGGCGAGCGAACGCTCAGCGTAGAGCAGTCGAAGCCCCTGCTGGAGGTCGGCTGCGGAGGCGGTCAAGGTATCGATCTGCATGGTGGTGACCGGGTCGGGATCGTCATCCGCGAGGATCTCCTCGGCGGGATTCAGGCGTGTCGCCCGGCAGAGGCGGAGCGGTCGAGGATCGGTCCTATGCTCGGCGCTGCGACACCGGGTCAGTCGACGCGCGATGCGGATCTTGCTCTGACTGCCCGGCCGCGAAGCTGCTCTGCGGCGCTTGGGCGGCCACGACATACCGGCCGTCGTCGCTCTGACCGGCGGCGAAGGTTCCGACCGTGCTGACGCTGACATCGGTCCTCGCGATGCGAGGGGTGGGGCTGGCGACGACCGCAGCCACCTCGGCGTCCCGGGTCGACGCGGGCGGAAGGGGTCTCTTGGGATCGGCCATGATTTCTTGCATGCTCTCGCCTCGTTCGACTGACCATCCAAGGATCTCATGCACCCTTGGGAGCAAGATGGAAGCGCGGGCACACCGCCGAGCCCGAGGGGGAGGGCAAAGATCGCGGCGAGGAATTGGAGGCATGTCGAGGCGGAGTCCCGTGCGACCCGGCGTCCGGGCGCTAACCCAGCAGGGGGCCGCCGAGCTCCGCGCGCAGCGTTGATATCTCGGTCACTGCGGCGCCGATGAAGGCGCTCTCGTGCACGGCGATGTCGTCCAGCAGGTTCGTCATGTAGTCGAGGTCGGCGCTCAGGCCAACGAGCACGGCGAGCGAACGCTCGGCGTAGAGCAGTCGAAGCCCCTGCTGGAGGTCGGCTGCGGAGGCGGCCAGGGTATCGATCTGCATGGTGGTGACCGGGTCGGGATCGTCATCCGCGAGGACTTGCATCTCTCGCCTCGTGGACACGTACGTCTTGCGGTGAGACAGTGATGTCCCAAGCGGACGTGCCATAAACCCGTTCGCGCGCGGAGCACTCGGGGCCACACGGCGCGTCAGGCTCAGTCAGCCAACTGGCGATTCGACGTCCATGCACCGCCGCTGGAGCGCCGGGCGGAACTCGACGGACTCCTCGCACACCCGTCCTGCACTGATCGGCCCTCACGTCGGACCCCTATCCGGGCGCGGACTCGATCAGCGCGCGTAGCTGCGTCAGCGACGCGCACGCTTCGTCCTCGGGCTGATCTCCGAGGATGGCGCCGGCGACCGCGCCGCCCAGCAGACCACCCGGCGCATCGAACCCGTTGCGATACCGAAACCGGGTGCCGCCGGCCTCCGCGATGAGCCAGTACTCCGTCACCGCACGGCAACCGACCGGCCCTTCGCCCTCCCAGCGGAGCAGCTTCGGTTCGTCGACCTCGGATGCGGTCCACGTGACGACGAACTCCCTGGCGTTCAGCTCGAGGCGCTGCGCCATGGTGAATCCCAAGACGATCGGTCCGTCGTCGCGCCGCTCGACCCCCCGGTGGATCGTCACCCACTCCCCGAGTCGCTCGACGTCACTCACGACGGTCCAGACGCAGTCGGGCGAGGCGTTGATGACGATGTCGACCTCTACCTCCTCCACGCTCGCGCGCTACCCGTGCTGCGGCGGCCGCACTCCGCGAAGACGCTGGTCCGTTCGCCGCGGTTGAGACGCAACCGTCCGAGTGTGAGACGTCGTTGTCTCGGATAACACCAGTTGCTCCTGCACCGCGACCCGTCCCGGTGCAACCCGACCTCGGGAGGACCCATGCCCAACCTTGACGAGCTTCAGAGCTGGCACCGCCGCGATCTGATCGATCGCGATGGCGACAAGATCGGTTCGATCGGCGGCGTCTACCTCGACGAGCAGACCGGGCAGCCGGAGTGGCTGACGGTCAAGACCGGCCTGTTCGGGATGCGGGAGAGCTTCGTGCCCACCGCGAAGGCGCGCGCCGAGGGCGACACCGTCCGCGTCCCGTACACGAAGTCCCACGTCAAGGACGCGCCGAACGTCGACGCCGACGGCGCGCTCTCGCCGGACGAGGAGTCCCGGCTGTACCGCCACTACGGCCTGTCCGACGACCAGGGCACCTCCGACACCGGCCGGCAGGGCGTCACCCGCGACCGGCGGCAAGCGGCGCGACCGCGGCACCGCCGGCCGGGACGTCTCGGGCTCGGAGACCGACGACGCGATGACGCGCTCGGAGGAGGAGGTCCGCGTCGGCACCACCCGCCGCGAGACCGGCCGCGCGCGGCTGCGCAAGCACGTCGTCACCGAGAACGTGACGGAGACCGTCCCCGTCCAGCGCGAGAGGGTCCGCATCGAGCGCGAGCCGATCGTCGGCGCCAACCTCGACGAGGCGATGTCCGGCGGCGGACATCTCCGAGGAGGAGCACGAGGTCACCCTGCACGCCGAGGAGCCCGTCGTGGAGAAGCGCACCGTCCCCAAGGAGCGCGTGCGCATGGACCGCGACACGGTCACCGACGAGGAGACGGTCTCCGAGCAGGTGCGCAAGGAGCGCATCGAGGCCGACGGCGACGTCGACCAGCGCTTCCGCAACGAGGACGACATCGCCCGCAACCGCCGCTGAGCGGCGCGTCCGCGCAACCGACCCATGAATGCCCGCCGCGCCCGGAAGCACTCCATGCATCCGGGCGCAGCCGGCAACGCGCTCGATCGGATGGAATAACGCGGGCCGTGAACCAGTCGTTCCTCCTGACCGCAAGATCCGCGACAGGAGGACCACATGCCCCACGTCATCGGCGGCTCGCGCCGTGCCTCGCAGGACCTGCCCGACGCGGCCATCACCGGCGCCGCGCCCGATCCGGCGCCGATCCTCCAGCTCGGGTTGGGCTTCTGGGCGTCGAAGACGCTGCTGAGCGCCGTTGAGCTCGGCGTCTTCACCGAGCTGGCCGACGGGCCGCTGGACGCCGAGACCCTTCGCGCCCGGCTGGGGCTGCATCCCCGCGCGACGCTCGACTTCCTCGACGCGCTCGTGGCGCTCGGCATGCTGCAGCGCGACGAGCGCGGCTACGTCGACACCCCCGCAACCGCCATGTTCCTGGACCGCGAGAGCCCCGCGTACATCGGCGGGATGCTCGAGATGGCCAACGACCGGCTCTACGGGTTCTGGGCCTCGCTCACCGAGGGGCTGCGCACCGGCCAGCCGCAGAACGAGATCAAGACGGGCGGGGACTTCTTCGGCGTCCTGTACGACGACCAGGAGCGGCTGCGGCAGTTCATGCGCTCCATGACCGGCCTGAGCACGGGTGCCTCACGTGCGATCGCCGCCAAGTTCCCCTGGCACGAGCACGAGACGTTCATCGACATCGGCACCGCCGAGGGCGGGCTACCGGTGACGGTCGCGCTCGCGCACGAGCACATCTCCGGCGGCGGCCTGGACCTGCCCGCAGTCGGCCCGCTGTTCGACGACTACGTCGCCGGCTTCGGCCTCTCGGACCGGCTGCGCTTCCATCCCGGCGAGTTCTTCGCCGACCCGCTGCCGCAGGCCGACGTGATCGCCATGGGGCACATCCTCCACGACTGGGACCTCGACGAGAAGCTGACGCTGCTGGCCAAGGCCCACCAGGCGCTCCCCGACGGAGGTGCGCTCATCGTCTTCGACGCCATCATCGACGACGAACGCCGAACCAACTCCTTCGGACTGCTCATGAGCCTGAACATGCTCATCGAGCTGCCCGGCGGCTTCGACTACACCGGCGCCGACTGCCAGCGCTGGATGCGCGAAGTCGGCTTCCGGACCACCCGCGTCGAGCACCTCGCCGGACCAGACTCGATGGTCGTCGGCATCAAATAGGCACCGTTCACGGGACGATCACCGCGCGGTTGACGCGCCGGGCCTGCGAGTCGCGCAGCGCGTCCTCCAGGCCGTCGAGCGGATACTCGCGGTCGAGGAGCTCGGCGAAGGGCAGCCGCCCCACGTTGCGCGCCAGGAAGCCCAGCGCCTCGTCGAGCTCCCACGGCAGGTAGCGGATGACCGGGATGATCCGGATCGCGCGCCGGGTCAGCGCGCTGACGTCGAACGGCTGCGTCGTGCCCGGCGTGACGTTGCCGATCTCCACGATCCTCCCGCCGATGCGCACGAGCTCCAGCGCCTCGGCGAACGCCGCGGGGACGCCCGCGACCTCCATGACGCAATCGGCCCCCTCACCGCCGGTCAGCTCGCGGACGCGAGCGGCCCGGTCCGCTGCGTCGGGCAGATCCTGCATCGAGATGACGTGATCCGCGCCGAACGCCTCGGCCGTGCGCAGCCGCTGGGCCACGCCGTCGATCACCGTCACGGTCGCCCCGCGCTCCTTGGCCACGGCGGTGGCGTACAGGCCCAGCCCGCCGGCGCCCTGCACCACGAGGTGCTCGCCGGCGCGCAGCTCGGCGCGCGCGACGCCGGCCCACACCTGCGACAGCCCGCAGTTCGCGCTCGCCGCGACGGTGTCGGGAACCTCGTCGGGCACGCGGAACAGGAACTGCGACGGCGACACGTAGTAGTGCGACGCGTGCGTGCCCGTGAAGTGCGGGAACAGATCGGGGTGCTGGTGCCAGATGTCGTAGACGTGATGGCACAGGTTCAGCTCCCCCCGGCCGCACGCCGGGCAGGCCATGCAGGTGAGGAAGAACGGCGCCGTGACACGGTCGCCGGGCGCGATCGGCCGGCCCGCGCTGTCCGTCTCGCGCCGGACGCGGTCGGTCACCTCGCCGATCATCTCGTGGCCGAGGACACCGGAGCGCATCGGGTGGTGGCCGTTGAAGGTGTGCAGCTCGGAGCCGCACACGCCCGCTGCGAGCACGCGCAGCAGCACGGCCCCGTCGTGCACCTCGGGCAGCTCGTACTCGCGTAGCTCCAGCCGCCCGGGCTCCGGCATGAAGTTCAGTCGACCCGTCGCCATGGGCGGACCTTAGATGGACACGCCGTTCGGCGGGCCTTCTCGTCGCTCTGGTTGGATGGCGCGGTGGCGGGAGAGCTCGTCAGCGAAACGCTCGACCACGACGGCGGCCGGCAGGTCACGTGTACGTCCCGCCGGGTCCGCCCGAGGCGGTCGTCTTCGCCGCTGATGGCCAGGGTGTCTCGCGGTGGGGCGGCTCGAGGCGGCCGACGTGCCGTCCACGATGATCGTCGGCGTTCACGGCGGCGGATGAGACGCTGCGGCTCCAGGAGTACTCACCGGACTTCGACGCCGAACGATTCGCGGCCCATGAGCGGTTCTTCGTCGAGGACGTCGGCCGATGGGCGCGGGCGCGGTTCGGGGTCGCGCTGCCCGCCGAGCGCACTGCGGTGTTCGGGGCCTCGGCGGGTGGAGAGCTCGCGCTCGCGCTCGGGCTGCGGCATCCGGACGTCTACGGTGCGGTCTTGTCCGGCTCGCCGGGCGCCGGGTACAAGCCGCCCGGTGCGATGCCGCGTCCGATCCCACGCACGTACCTCGTCGCCGGCACGTTGGAGCCCTTCTTCCTCGAGAACGCGAGCCGGTGGGCGGTCGCGCTGCGCGACGCAGGTGCGGATGTCGTCATGAGCGAGCGCGTCGCGGCGCACGGGAACGCGCTGTGGCGAGCGGAGTTCCCGCTGATGGTGGCGTGGGCCTTCTGTCGCCGTCAGCGCACGAGGTCGGCGGGGTTGCCCCCGAGCCGCGCGTAGCGCTCCTGCAGCGCGTCGAGGCGCACGTACAGGGGCGTGCGCGGCGCCGTCAGCTCCCGGACCGGGACGCGCTCGCGGAGCATGCCGGACGCGACATGGGCCGCCTGCAGGCGGATCGCGGCCCGCCTCACCGCGCCAAGCGCCGGGCGCGCGGCGACGGCGGGGAGGTCGTCGACCGTGCTGCGGATGGTTGCCGCCGGGACCGTCAGATGGGGAGTGATCTGGCTGCTCATCGCCAACTCCTCTGCTCGGGGGACCTGCATCCAGCCAGAGACGAACCTATGAAGCGGGACCCCTGGGCGAAACCGGGAAAACCCGACACCTTGGAACGCCTCCCCTGCGGTCTGGGATGCTCGCTCGAGCCATGTTCCCGCGAGGCGTCGTCGCCCGTGAGTCGGAGCTGGATCGACTGGGAGGGTTCCTCGCCGGCCCGGAGCTGCAGTCGTTCGTGCTGCGCGGCGAGCCGGGGATCGGCAAGACGCTGCTGTGGCAGATCGCGGTCGAGGAGGCGACGGCGCACGGAACCACGGTCCTGGTGCACCGCGCGGCGGAGGCGGAGGCGGCACTCGCGTTCACGGGGCTCGCCGATCTCGTCGGGCCCGTGCTGGACCAGGTCGACGGGGCGCTGCCCGCGCCGCGACGACGGGCGCTGCGGGTCGCCGTGCTCCTGGACGAGCCGGGAGATGAACCGCCCGCGCCCCAGGCGATCGGGCTCGCGCTCCTGGACGTCCTGACGGCACTCTGCGCCGAGGGCGACGTGCTCGTGGCGATCGACGACCTGCAGTGGCTGGACTCCTCCACCGCGCGCGTGTTGCCGCTCGCGCTGCGCCGGATGGCCGGCGAGCGGCTGAAGGTGCTGGCGACGCTCCGCCAGGCGCCCGGCGTGCGGGCGCCGTTCGAGCCGGCGGCGCTGTTCGGCGCCGAGCGCGGAGATGAGGTGCGACCGTGCGCGTTGGGCATGAGCGAGCTGCACCGACTGCTGCACGACCGCCTCGGCGTCGATCTGACCCGGCCGCAGCTGGCGAGCGTGCACGAGCTCTCGGGAGGCAACCCGCTGTTCGCGCTCGAGCTGGGGAGGGAGATCGCGGAGAGCGGCGGTCTTCACGTACCGGAGAGCCTGCGCGACGCGCTCGACGCGCGGCTCGATCGCGTGTCCGACCGCACGACGACGGTGCTGCTCGCCGCGGCCGCGCTCGCGCGACCGACGGTCCAGGCGGTCGCCCACGAGGCCGAGGCGCAGGCCGCGCTGGACCAGGCCGTGGCAGCCGGTGTCGTGGCGCTCGACGGCGACGCGATCCGCTTCACGCACCCGCTCCTGGCGTCGCGCTGCTACGAGCGCGCGAGCCCATGGACGCGCCGTGCCATGCACCGGACGCTCGCCGCCGGCTCCCGCGATGCAGAAGAGCGGGCCCGGCACCTCGCGCTTGCGAGCGAGGGGCCGGACGAGGCGGTCGCCGTGCAGCTCGATGCGGCCGTGACGCACGCGGCGGCCCGTGGCGCGACCGCAGCCGCGGCGGAGGTCGCGGAGCTGTCCGTCGCGCTCACGCCCGGCGACACGATCCGGCGGCGCATGGCGGCCGCGTACTTCCATCACCTGGCCGGTGACTTCACGCGGGCCAACGCGCTCTACGCGGAGCTCGGCGACGAGCTGCCGCCGGGTCTGGCGCGAGCGGATGTGCTGTATCTGAGGGCGACCATCGGTCGCGAGGGCATGCCCGAGCGAGCGCGGCTGTGCGAGTTGGCGTTGCGCGACGCGCACGACGACGATGCGCGGTGCGCGGTGATCCATGGCTTCCAGGCCGTGAACCGTTGGATCCTCGAGGACGTCCCGACCGCCCTCGTCGAGGCGCGGGCGGGACTCGTGCGCGCCGAGCGTGCGGGCGATCCGCGCACCACCGCGATCGCGATCGCGCGACTGGGCCTGATGGAGACCTGGGCGATGGAGATGACGCCCGGACTGCTGGAGCGTGGTGTCGAGATCGAGGCACAGCTCCCGGATCCGCTGCTGTTCTCCGAGAGTCCGACGTACTTCCTTGCCGTGCGGCTGCACGAGATCGGTGAACTCGACCGCGCCCGGCCGATGTTCGAGCGGTTCGACGCCGGTGCGGCGGAGCGCGGCGACGAGCACAGCAGGATGTGGTGTGCGCTGCAGCTGACCGAGACCGAGGGCGCGGCGGGCAACCTGCGCCTGGCGCTGCAGCATGCGGCTGACGCGCGGGAGCTCGTGGCGCAGACGGGCGAGCCGCAGTTCCCGGCGATGATCGAGCGGGCGGCGGCGTTCGTCGAGGCGGACAGCGGCCTGCTCGACGAGGCGAGGGCGTCCGCGCACCGCTCGCGCATCCATGCGCATGCGGTCTCCGACGGCATCCATTGGTTCTCCTCGCGTGCAGCGCTCGGGCCACGTCGAGCTGGTCGCCGGCGACCTCGAGGCCGCCATCGCTCATCTCCGTGAGCTCCCCGCCCGTCAGCAGCGCGCCGGACACTTCTCACCGTCCGCTGATCCCTGGGTGGACACCATCGAAGTCCTCATCGGGCTCGGCGAGCTCGACGCCGCGCAGGAGCATCTCGATCGCTACCGAGAACTGCCGTCGATCGGCTTCCCACGCGCCCGGGTCGGTGCGGCTCGCGCCGATGGGTTGCTGCACGCGGCGCGTGGTGACAAGAACGCAGCAGTCCGGATCCTGCAGGAGTCGCTGGATGCCGAGGAGCCGTGGATCTATCGCCTGGAGCGCGGGCGGACGCTGCTGGCGCTCGGCACCGTCCAGCGACAAGCCCAGCAGCGCCGCGCGGCGCGGGCGACGCTCGAGGAGGCGGCGAGGCTCTTCGACTCGTTGGGCGCGAAGCCGTGGGCGGAGAAGGCTCGCACGGAGCTCGGCCGCATCAGCGGCCGGGGCGCGGCCTCCGACGAGCTCACGACGTTGGAGCGGCGGGTCGCCGAGCTCGCAGCGGACGGTCGGCGCAACAAGGAGATCGCCGCCGCGATGTACGTCACGGTGGCCACGGTGGAGGCGCACCTGTCGCGCGTCTACCGCAAGCTCGGCGTCCGCTCGCGCGCTGAGCTGGCGGGCCGCTTCTCCCGGGACGCTCGAGACGTCGACCACGATGTTTGAGACATCGTTGTCTCGGATAGCGACAGTGGCGTACCGCAAATCCGACTCGAGAAGGCCCATGCTGCCCGAAGAGACCGTCGTCCCCCTGACCCCCCTCCCGACAGCCCATCCGTCGGAGGAGTCCACCCCCGCCACGCCGGCCGCTGCCCCAGCGTCCCAGGACACACCGGACGACGCGGAGCGGCCGAGCACGGCGGAGGGCGACTCGCCGGCCGGTTGACCTGCGAGTGGCAGAGGCAGAAGCTCGCTCCATGCACAAGCGAGCCGACAGGCAGGGAATGATGGGCCCGTACGGGGTCCGGTACTCGTGGGTCTACTGGGCGGCGATCGTCGCGGCGTTCGCGTTCCTGGTCGTCGACATCGTCGACGACAGCGCGATCTGGAACATCGTGGTCGTCGTGTGCATCATCATCGCCATCGCGGCACGTCCCGGCGGCCTGCGCGGACCGCGGGCAGCGGCAGGGCCGGCGGACTGACGCCTCAGACCCAGCCCAGGTCCTTCATCGCGAGCCCCGCGTTCCAGATCTTCGTCAGGTGGCTGATCCTGCCGTCGGAGAAGTCCATGACGTACACGTAGTCGCTGCTCGTGCTCTTGCCCGTCGGGGGCACCGGACCGCCTTCGCCGCTGTGCGTCCCGGAGAAGACGGCATACGCGCAGACGTTCCGGCGCTCGCTGTCGGTGGCGAACGACCGCAGCTCATAGCGCGCGTCCGGCATGATCGCGTACAGCCCCTTCATCCACTCGGCGTACTCCTTCAGGGTGTGGACGTCGGCGAGCGGCTCGACCTGCGCCGAGAACGTCGCGTCCGGCGCACAGTAGGCGCTGCAGGCCTCCCAGCCTCCACCGCTCTCGCACGCCTCGAAGAAGGCCCTCGCGGTGTCCGTCATCGTCGATTCCGTGGTGGTCGACATGCGTCACTCCCTCGCTCTCGCCATTGCTCCGGCGTCGCTCCCGCGCCGACCGACCATCCCACTCGCTCGTGTCGGATGCAACGTGCTCAGGATCGGCGCAGCAGACGCAAGGCGTTGAGCGTCACCGCCAGCGACGTGCCCATGTCGGCGACGACGGCGAGCACGAGCGTCGTCAGGCCCAGCGGGGCGAGGACGACGAACACCGCCTTCACGGCCAGCGACGCGACGACGTTCTGACGGATGATCCGCAGCGTGCGGCGCCCCTGGCCGATGGCCTCGGGCAGGCGCTGCAGCTCGTCCGCCATGAGCGCGACGTCGGCCGACTCGATCGCGACGTCGCTGCCGGCCGCCCCCATGGCGATGCCCACGTCGGCGCCCGCGAGCGCGGGCGCGTCGTTGACGCCGTCGCCGACCATGGCCACGCTGCCGTCGCGCCGCAGCGCGCGCACCGCGTCGAGCTTCTCCTCCGGGAGCAGCCCGGCGCGCCACTCCGTGACGCCGACGCGTGCGGCGACGGCACGCGCCACGGCCTCGTTGTCGCCGGTGAGCATGACCACGCGTCGCACGCCGCCGCGCCGCAGGGAGGCGACCGCGTCGGCCGCCTCGGGACGGGGCTGGTCCGCGAGCCCGAACACCGCCAGGACGCGCGCGCCCTCGCCGAGGACGACCGGGGTCTCGCCGCGCTCGGCCACGACCGCTGCCCCGGCAGGCTGCGCTCCCGTGCGCTCGGCCGCCAGACGGGGTCCGCCGGCCCACAGCGCCCGCCCGTCGACGGTCGCCTCGGCGCCCCGCCCGGGAAGCGCGGTGAAGGCGTGCGCGGCCGGGACGTCGAGCCGGCGCTCGCGCGCGGCGCGCAGCAGCGTCTGACCGAGCGGGTGCTCCGAGCCCTGCTCGACCGCCGCGACGAGGGCCAGCGCGCGCTCCCGGTCGTCCGCGCCCTCGATGCTCGCCAGCCGCGGCCTGCCCTCGGTGAGCGTGCCCGTCTTGTCCACGGCGACCGTGTCGATGCGGCCCAGCGCCTCGAGCGCCTCACCGCCCTTGATGAGCACGCCGGCGCGGGCGGCCCCGCCGACGGCGGACACGACCGCCACCGGGACGGAGATCACGAGCGCGCACGGACACGCGACGATGAGGAGCGCGAGCGCCCGGTACAGCCAGGTGTCCAGGTCGCCGCCCAGGAGCACGGGGACGACCGCGAGCAGGAGCGCCGCGACGAACACGAGCGGCGTGTAGATCCGCGCGAAGCGGTCGATGAACCGCTCGGTCGGCGCGCGGCTGCCCTGCGCCTCGGCGACGAGGCGGGCGACGCGCGCGAGCGTGGTGTCGGCTGCGCTCGCCGTCGTGCGGATCGTGAGCGCGCCGAACGCGTTGAGCGTCCCCGCGAAGACCGCGTCGCCGGCCCCCTTGTCCACCGGCACCGACTCGCCGGTCAGCGCGGACTCGTCGAGGCTCGACGCACCCTCGACGATGTCGCCGTCCAGCGGCACGCGCTCGCCGGGGCGCACCCGAAGCACGGCTCCCGGTGCGATCTCGGCGACCGCGACGGTCCGCTCGACGCCGTCGACGAGCACCTGCGCCTCCGCGGGCGCGAGCTCGGTGAGCGCCTCGACGGACCGGCGGCTGCGGTCGAGCGCCAGCGCCTCCAGGGTCGTCCCCACGGCGAAGAGCACCAGCACCCAGGCGCCTTCGGCGTAGTCGCCGATCCCGACCGCGCCGATCGCCGCCAGCGCCATGAGGACGTTCATGTCCAGCGTGCGGCGGCGCAGCGCGGTGAGCGCCGCGATGGCGATCGGCCACCCGCCGGCGGCCATCGAGAGCAGGTAGAGGGGCTCGGCGACCGCGCGCGGCGCACCCGCGAGCGATGCGACCACCGCAGCGAGCAGCGCCACGACCGACAGCGACGTCGACAGCGCCCGTGGGGTCCGGCGCCAGAACGGCACCTCGCTGCCGGATGCACGCTGCCCGGCCGGTCGCGCGCTGTAGCCGGCGCGACGGACCGCGGTTGTCACGCGGTCGGCGTCGATGTCGCCGTCGACGAGCATCGTCGCGGTCCCGAACGACACGTCGGCACCGCGGACGCCGTCCAGCGCGGCGACCGCCTTCTCGACCGTCCGCGCGCACGACGCGCAGTCCATGCCGTCGACGCGGAAGCGCTGCGCGCCGTCCGCCGGCGGGGCGCGCGGCGGCTCCACCGGCTCGGGCGCCATCGGGAGCATCGGCAGCTCGGTCACGGCGCGGGCACCTGCGCGAGGACGACGTCGAGCAGCGCGCGGCCCGGCTCGGTCAGCGCGTACATGACCATCTTGCCGTCGCGCCTGGAGGACACGAGGCCGGCGGTGCGCAGGACGCGGACGTGATGGGAGACGAGGTTCTCGGCTCGCTCGACGATCCAGGACAGGTCGCACACGCACAGCTCGCGCGCGTCGCGCAACGCCGCGGCGATCGTGAGTCGCGTCGGGTCGCCGAGCGCCTTGGCCTGCGTGGCCGCCGCCGTCGCCGCGGCCACCGGCAGGCGCTTCGCCCGCAGCTCCTCCGCGAGCGGCAGGTCGAGGCACAGCAGGTCGCAGGCGTCGCTCATGTCAACACCCTAACGAGCGTTGAGATGATCTGTCGGAGTAGTGCCTCCCGCACCCCGGACGGGTGGTGGCGCAACTGCGGCGCCGCACGTGGCGAGGGACGATGTCCTTGTCATGATCGCCACGCTGATCGAAGCCACCGTCGTCTCGCTGACCACCCTCCCGACGGCGCATCCCTCGGCCGAGGCCGATCCGTCGAAGACGGTGGCGCCGCGGTTCACGGTCACTCCAGCAGCGCGAGCATCCCGACGTTGACCGCGGACTGCCCGCCGTCGGCGACGATCGTGCTCCCGGTGACGAACGACGCGTCGTCGGAGGCCAGGAAGAGGTTGACCTTCGCGAGCTCGCTCGGGTCGGCGAACCGCCGTAGCGGCGTCCCCGTGTTCATGATCTCCAGCGCGCGGGCCTCGTCGACCCCGCGGTCCTTGGCGACCATGTCGATGGCCTCCTGCAGCATCCGCGTCCGCGTCCCGCCGGGGCACACCGCGTTCACCCGCACGCCCTGCGGGCCGTAGTCGACGGCGACGGACCGGACGAACCCGAGCAGCGCGGTCTTCGCGGTCGTGTACGTCACGAGCGCGCCGGCGGCAGTGAGCCCCGCGACGGACGAGGTGAGGACGATCGAGCCTCCGCCGCGCTCGATGAGCGCCGGGAGGGTCTCGCGGGTCGTCACCACCGCGGTCGTGAGGTTCAGGCGCATGTGCGCCTCGAACGTCTCGGCAGGGACGTCGAGCAGCGTCCCGAAGCCCTCGCCGCCCGCGCACGTGATGACCACGTCCAGGCCGCCGAGATCCTTCGCGGCTGCGAGCGCGCGCCCGACGTCGCCTGCGTCCGCCGCGTCGCCGACGATGGCGACGCCGCCGATGTCCCCGGCGACGGTCTCCAACGGCCCCTGCTCCGGCCCGAGCAGGACGGCCTTGCCGCCCTCCGCCGCGAAGCCGCGGGCGGTGGCCTCCCCGATCCCCGTGCCGCCGCCCGTGATGATCCCGATCTTGCCCTGGAAGCGCATAGGCGCGCGACCGTACCCCACGCGGGCGAAATACACCTTGAGGGTGCGCTGAGCAGCCACCGCACATCGCGTGCAAGATGGACGAACGTTCTGGACGCGGGTCCCCCAAAACGGGGAGGATGCGCCGATGAGACGACTGATCCCCATCATCGTGCTCGTCCTCGCCTGCGTCGTTCCCACGGCTGCGCAGGCGAATCATTCGGACTCGCCGCCGCACCTGTCCTGCGGCGAGATCGATGGGACGTTCTCCGACTTTCCCTCCGGTCCTCAGACCGTGACGTTGCACACGACCGTCGACGGCGTGCCGCAACCCGACCACAACATCACGGCCAACGGGCCGAACTTCTCGACGAGCACCGGCTACTGGAACCCGGACGCCGGCTCGCACGTCGTGCAGGGCTGGTTCACGTGGACGACGTCGCAGGGCGAGACGGGCCGCGGCCCGCTCCAGACGACGACGATCACCAACTGCCCGCCGCAGGCCCCGCCGGTCACGATCGTGCAGCAGACGACGAACCAGCAGGCCAGCAGCAACCAGGGCACCGCACCCAGCAACTCCAGCGGACGCGCGCCGAGCACGTCCGGCGGGGTCGCTGGTGAGGACCTCTCGCAGTTCGTCTGCACCTCGCACCGCACGTACAGGTTCCTCGTGCGCACGAAGCTCGAGGGCCAGGCCGTCGTCGGCATCGACAAGGTGCTCGTGCGCGGCGTCGAGCGCTACGGCTCGTTCAAGAAGGTCACGGTCCGCGGCAAGACCCGCTGGCAGGTGTCGGCCGACTACAACGACCTGACCGTCCCGCGTGGACAGCTGCGGACGATCACGACGTTCCTGAAGCTGGCCGACGGCCGCAAGGTCCGCACGGTGCAGTTCCTGCGCCTGTGCCTCGACCGCGACGGCAACCCGAACGACACGCCGACCCAGGACCGCGCGAGCAAGTAGCGCGCCCCAGATCCGACCGTCGTGCGAAGGCCCCCGGTCCGCCGGGGGCCTTCGTCGTTCTGTACGGTCCTCACCTCATGGGGCGTATCGGGCGCGGCTGGGCGCTGACGAAGGAGAGCTGGGCCGTCGTCAGGGGCGACCGTTCGCTGCTCGTCTTCCCGGTCGTGTCCGCGGTCTGCGCGCTCATCGTGGCCGCCGTGTTCTTCGGCGTCGGCGCCGGCCTGGGCGCCGCGGCGGACGCCATCTGGCCTGCGGTGCCGTTCATCGTCGTCGGCGTCTACCTGCTCATCGTCATCGGCCAGTTCTGCGCGGTGGCGCTCGCCGCCTGCGCGACGCGCGCGCTCGACGGCGAGGACACCACGTTCGGCGAGGGCGTCGCCGCGGCCCGCTCGCGGATGGGCATCATCCTCGGCTGGTCCGCCGTGGTGCTCGTGGTCGGCGCGGCGATCACCGCACTGCAGGCGCTGCTGCGCGACGCCGCGGGGAACGTCGTCGGCTCGATCATCGGCGGCCTGGCGAACTTCGCCTGGACGGTCGCGACGTTCTTCGTCGTCCCGGTCATCGCCCTCGAGGGCCTGGGCCCCAAGGACGCGATCAAGCGCTCGAGCGGGATCATCAAGGAGCGGTGGGGCGAGAGCGTCGTGGGCACCGCGACGATCGGCGGGGCCATCTTCCTCGTCGGCATCCTCCCCGGCATCCTGATCATCGTCGGCGGCGTCGCCCTGACGGGCAGCACCGCGGCGCTCGGCGGGGTCGTGATCGCGATCGGCGTCGTCATCGTCGTGATCGCCGCGTTGCTGCAGACGACGCTCACCGCGGTCTTCAAGGTCGCGCTGTTCCGCTTCGCCACCCGAGGCGACGTGGTCGGCCAGTTCTCGCAGGACCAGCTCAGCGGCGCGTTCCGCCCGAAGAGCGGTCGCGCAGCCGTCTAGGTCTGGAAGACGCCGGTGTCGTCACCCGGCGTCACGTCGACGTCGCACGTCGGGCAGTACCACCGCGCCTGCAGCGTCCCGCCGCACGCCTCGTGGCGCAGGGCGAGGTCGTCCCCGGCTCCAGGCGCGTGCTCCGCGCCCCATGCCGCGAGGCCGGCCAACGCGTCGACGAGCGCGCGACCCTCAGCGGTCAGCTCGTAGCGCAGCCGGTCCGGGCGCGGGGAGTACGGCTCGCCGACGATGAGACCCGCGGCGGCGAGATCGGAGAGCCGCGCGGCGAGCACGTTGGACGAGATGCCCTCGACCAGCGCGCTCAGCTCGCCGTAGCGCCGGCCGCCGGCCGAGAGCGCCCCGAGGACGAGCATCGACCAGCGGTCGCCGACGAGGCGGGCGACGCGATCGAGGACGTCCAGCGGGAGGTCGGCCACACACCGAGTCTACGGCTTGGTACTTTTGACTTGCAGCTCGCAAGTGAGAAGGGAACGCAGTGACTGCCATCGAAGACATCGCCGCACGCATCGGACCATCGGTCGTCGGCCTGCAGGACGGATCCCGGGGCGGATCGGGCGTGCTCGTCGCGCCCGGCATCGTCGCGACGCTCGCACGCAACGTGCACGGCGACGACCTCACGCTCGTCACCGGCGACGGCGCCGACCCACGACGCGACGGTGCTCGGCATCGACCCCAGCGTGGACCTGGCGGTGCTGCGCACCGGCGCGACCGCGCCCTTCGCGGCGCTGGTCCACCGCGGCCGAGCCGCCGCGGCTCGGCGTGAAGGTCTACGCGCTCGCCGACCCCGGCGGCCGGGGCCTGCGCGTCACCTCCGGGAGCGTCGCCAGCGCCCCGCGCGGCGTGCGCGGCCCTGCCGGACGCCTCATCCCCGACGCCGTCGAGCACACGGCGCCGCTGCCGCGCGGCGCCGGCGGCGGCCCGCTCGTCGACCGCTCCGGCGCGATCGTCGGACTCAACGCCCTGCGCCGCGACGGCGGACTCCTCCTCGCGTGGCCGGCGACGGCGCTGCGCGACCGCGCGACGGCGCTGGCCGCCGGCGAGCGGACCGCGCCACGCCGCCTGGGCGTCGCCCTCGTCGGCGCGCGCCAGACCGGCCGCATGCGCGCCGCGGTCGGCCTCGACCCGGTCGACGGCCTGCTCGTGCGCGGGGTGCAGGAGGGCAGTGTGGCCGACCGCGCAGGCATCACCCGCGGCGACGTCGTGGTCGGGGCGGACGGCACGCCTGTCGCCACGCTCGACGACCTCCATGCCGCGGTCGACGCTGCGGGGGCCGGGGCGCTGGAGCTCGAGGTCCTGCGCGGCTCCGAGCGCGTGACGCTGCGCGTCGAGGGCGAGGAGGTGCACGCATGAGCGCCACCGTGGCCACGCTCCCCACCGACGACGAGGCGATGGACGCCTACTCCCGCACCGTGTCCGGCGTCGCCGAGGCGCTGGCGCCCTCCGTCGCCAACCTCCGCGTGCACGGCCGTCGGCGCGACGGCGCCGAGGTGGCCATGGGCGCCGGCAGCGCGATCGTCCTCAGCCGCGACGGCTTCCTGCTCACGTCCGCGCACGTCGTCACCGGCAGGCGTGGCGGCACGCGCAGCGGCGTCGCGTCGTTCACCGACGGGCGCGAGACGCGCTTCGCCCCCATCGGAGCCGACCCGCTGACCGACCTCGCCGTCGTGCGCACGGAGGACCACGACCTCACGCCCGCGACGCTCGGCGACGCCGAGCGCCTGCGCGTGGGACAGCTCGTGGTCGCGATCGGCAACCCCAACGGCTTCGCCGGCTCCGTGACGGCGGGCGTCGTCTCCGCGCTCGGCCGCTCGCTGCCCGCGCGCGCGGGCGACACGGTGCGCACGATCGACAACGTCATCCAGACCGACGCCTCCCTGAACCCCGGCAACTCCGGCGGTGCGCTCGTGACGAGCGACCTGCGGGTCGTGGGCGTCAACACCGCCGTGGCCGGCATGGGCCTCGGCCTCGCGGTGCCCGTGAACCACGCCACGCGCCGCGTCATCGGCGCGCTCATGACCGACGGGAGGGTGAGCCGCGGCTACCTCGGCATCGCGGGCTCGCCGCGCCCGGTCCCGCCGGCCCTGCGCGAGCGCCACGGCGACGGGGACGTCGTCGCGGTCGGCGAGGTCGTCCAGGGCGCCCCGGCCGATCGCGCGGGCATCCGGACCGACGACCTCATCGTGGAGCTCGACGGCATCCGGCTCACCGGCGTCGCCGACCTGCAGGGCGCGCTGGAGGGCGACCGCGTCGGCACGCGTCTCGTGCTCACGCTGCTGCGCGAGGGTCGCGAGCGTCAGGTCGTCGTCGTGCCCGACGAGCTCGGCGGCTAGGCCGCGAGCCGCTTCTCGAACCAGTGGTGGGCGTAGGGGTTGTCGTTGTAGGCGGCGATCTCCGTCCACCCCGACGCGCGGTACATCGCGACCGCCTCGCGCAGCGTTCCGTTCGTGTCCAGGCGGACGACCGGCCCGTGCTCGGCCGCGCGCTGCTCGAGGTCGCCCATGAGCCGGCGCCCGACGCCGAGCCCGCGGACGTCCGGTGAGATCCACACGCGCTTGATCTCGGTCCACCCGCCGTCGTGGTGGCGCAGGACCCCGCAGCCCACGGGCACCTCGCGGAGCGTGGCGAGCAGCAGCAGCCCGCCCGGCGGGCGCATGGCCTCGTCGTCGACCGGGCTCCAGGCGCCGGGGTCGAAGCCGCCGTCGAAGCGCCGGTCGAGCTCGGCGGCGTAGGCGTCGAGGCAGTGGCGCGCGTCGGCGCCCGCCGGGTCGGCGGGGGCGATCTCCACCTGTGCCGCGGTGAGGAGGCGCTCGACCTCGCCCATCGCCGCGACGAGCCGCGTCCGCGCGTCGTCGCCCAGCGGCGCGAGCATGTCGGCGGCCAGCTCGTCGCTGCGCCGGTCGAGCAGCTCGCGCTCGGCGCGGCCCGCGGCGGTGAGGCGCACGGTGCGCACGCGCCGGTCCCCGGCCGAGGGCTCGACCGAGACGAGCCCGGCGTCCACGAGACTGCGCAGGAGGCGGCTCAGGTAGCCCGAGTCGAGGCCGAGCCGCGCCCTGAGGGCGCGGACGTCAGCGCCGGCGTCGCCGACCTCCCACAGCACGCGCGACTCGCCGAGCGGCCGGTCGCGCGCGAGGTAGCGGTCGTCGAGCGCGCCGACGCGCTCGGTCACGGTGCGGTTGAAGCGGCGGACCTGTGCGACCTGGTCCATTCTCTGACCTTAGTCAGAGACCGTCGCCGGTGCAACGTCGGCACCATGTGGCGATGCAGACCCAGGCGGCCGTGTCGCGCGAGGGCGCGCCCCACCCCCGGATCGAGGAGATCGAGCTCGGCCCTCCCCAGGCCGGCGAGCTGCTCGTCCGCGTCGTCGCGTGCGGCGTGTGCCACACCGATCTCACCGTGCACGAGCGTCCCGGCCCGAGACCGATGGTGCTCGGCCACGAGGGCGCCGGGATCGTGGAGGAGACCGGACCGGGCGTCACCGGGTTCGCGCCCGGCGACCACGTGGTCATGAGCGCCGCCGCCCACTGCGGCGTGTGCGCGGCCTGCCGCGACGGCGCGTACCCGTACTGCGTGGAGGGATGGGATCGCAACTTCGGCGGGCTGCGCCCCGACGGGACGAGCGGGCTGTCACAGGACGGCGCCCTGGTCCACGGCAACTTCTTCGGCCAGTCGTCGTTCGCGCGTCACGCGCTGGCCCAGGCGAGCTCGGCCGTGCTCGTTCCCCGCGACCTGCCACTCGAGCTGCTCGCCCCGCTCGGCTGCGGGGTGCCGACGGGGGCGGGATCGGTGCTGTACACGCTCGGGGTCAAGCCGGGGGCGTCGCTCGCCGTCTTCGGCGCGGGCTCGGTCGGGCTCGGGGCGATCATGGCCGGCCGCGTGGCCGGCGCGACGCGCATCGTCGCCGTCGACGTCGTCCCCTCGCGCCTGGAGCTCGCGCTGGAGCTCGGCGCGACCGACGCCGTCGACGCGCGCGACGGGAACCCGGTCGAGGCGATCCGCGAGCTCACCGGCGGCGGAGCGGGCTTCACGTTCAACACGACGCGGTCCCCGCGGGTCTACGACCAGATGGTCGACGCCCTCGCCCCCCAGGGCACCGCGGGGTTCGTCGGCCCGCCGGACGAGGGCTGGGAGCCCGACCTCACCGCGATCATGCACGGCGGCCACGCGATCATGGGGATCGTGCAGGGCGGCGTCGCGGCCGACGTGATCGTGCCGCTGCTCATCGACCTGTACCGCCAGGGCCGCTTCCCCTTCGACCGGCTCATCCGCGAGTACGCGTTCGAGGACATCGAGGCGGCGTTCCGCGACTCCGAGGCGGGCACGACGATCAAGCCGGTCCTGCGCATGACCGGCTGAGGGACACCGCTAGCGTCGTTGGACGATGGCCGCGCGCGACAGCTCCGAGACGACGCGCGAGCGCGCGTTCGTCCCGGTCCTCGTCTACGTCGGGACCGTCGTCTCGATCATCTCGAGCCTCGGCGCGCCGCTCATCCCGTCGATCGCGCGCGACCTCGACGCGAGCGTCAGCAGCGCCCAGTGGTCGCTGACGGCGACGCTGCTCGTCGGCGCCGTCGCCACGCCGGTCGTCGGGCGACTCGGCGACGGGCGCCACCGTCGCACCGTCACGCTCGTCTGCCTGGCGATCGTCGCCGTCGGCGGCGCGCTCGCGGCGATCGCCGCGAGCCTCCCGGTGCTCGTCGCCGGCCGCGCGATGCAGGGCGTCGGGCTCGCGCTCATGCCGCTGACCATGGCGGCGGCGCGCGACCACCTGTCCGACCGCCGTGCCCCGGGCGTCATCGCGCTGCTGTCCGTCGTCGCCGCCGTCGGCGTCGGCCTCGGCTACCCGATCACCGGCTTCATCGCCGAGAACGCGAGCCTGGAGACGGCGTTCTGGGCCGGGACCGCCATGACGGTGCTCGCGTTCATCGCCACCGCGCTCGTGCTGCCCGAGACGTCGGACGCCGCGCACCGCGGGCGCCTCGACGTCGCCGGCGCGGTCACGATCGCGATCGGCCTCGTCTGCCTGCTCATCGCCTGCGAGAAGGGCCCGGACTGGGGCTGGGGCTCGACGGACACGCTCGGGCTCCTCGCCCTCTCGCTCGTGTTCCTCGGTCTGTTCGGCGCGCGCGAGCTGTCGACGACCGACCCGCTCGTCGACCTGCGGCTCGTCCGCCACCGCGTCGTGCTCACCGCCAACGTCGTCGGCGGCGTGCTCGGCATGGCGATGTACATCGCGATCGCGCTCATGACGCAGTTCGTGCAGCTGTCGACGCCCAGCGGCTTCGGGCTCGGCGAGAGCGTCTTCACGGCCGGGCTCACCCTCGTCCCGCTCTCCGTCGGCAGCTTCGTCGCCAGCCGGTTCCTCCCCGCGCTGCAGCGGCGGATGGGCCAGCGCGCGGTGCTCGCCGGCGGCTGCCTCGTGGTCGGCTCGGGCATGGTGTTCTTCGCGGCGACGGCCGAGACGCTCTGGCAGTCGCTCGTCGCGATGGGGATCATCGGCGTGGGCCTCGGGCTGACCTTCGCGGCGCTGCCCGGCCTCATCGTGATCGCGATCCCGCGCAGCGAGACCGGAAGCGCGACGGGCTTCTACCAGGTGTCGCGGTACGTCGGGTTCTCGATCGGCAGCGGCCTGAGCATCACGCTCGTGCGCGCGTTCGGCGAGCCGGTCTCCAGCGCGTACCGGGCGACGTTCGTCGTCGCCGCGGCGATCTGCGTCCTCGCGGCCGTGATCAGCTGGGTGCTGCCGGGCAGCACGCCGCCCACCCACAGCCGACGCGTGGAGCGCCTCGAGCAGGAGGAGGGCGTCGTCGCCTCGGCCGGCCTAGCGGACTAGCTCCGCGGCGGCGTCGATGCAGGCCAGGGTCGCCGCGCGCGCCCGCGCGAGCGCCTCGTCGATCGGCAGCGCCCGGTGCTCCTCGGCGATCATCTCGACGCCCCACAGCCCGCGCCAGCCGAGCTCGTGCATCGTCGCGACGAAGCCCGCGGTGTCCAGCTCGCCCTCGCCGGGGAGCATCCGCCGGTCGCAGGAGTCGTCCCACAGCGAGCCGACGACCTGGGCCGCGGCGTCCTCCAGCTCGACGACGAACACCTGGTCGATCGTCACGCACTCGCGCAGCTCCTGATCCGTCGCGCCGCTGCGCCGCGCGTGCCAGATGTCGATGCACAGCCCGCCGTGCCGGTTGCCGACGTCGCGCACCACCTCGGCAGCGGCGCGCGTCGTCGACGGGTTCGTCATCGGCATCGCCTCGAGCGCGACGCGCGTCCCCCACTCGCCCGCCTGCGTCGCCAGCGCGTCGAACGCCGAGCGGAAGCGGTCGGGGTCCACGGGCGCGCCGTCGCGGTCGCCACCGACCTTGATCGTCCGGACCCCGAGACCCTCGGCTGCCCGGAACAGCATCGCGCGCTGCGCGTCGGAGGCCGCGCGGCGCTCGCCGTCGGTCCACCAGTCGGTGAGGAACTCGAGCTCCACCTGCTCGATGCCGCTCGCCTCGAACATCGAGCGCAGCTCGGCGAGCGACGACGACGCCATGGCGCGCTCGAGATCGGCCGGCCCGAGGCCGAAGCCCTGCCATCCGGCGCGGGCCGTCGCCTCGATGCGCTCGCGCAGCGGGATCGGGCTCGTCCCGTCTCCGCGTCCGGGCCGGGCGTCGCCCGCGTGGGTCCAGCAGGTGGCCAGCAGCCCGCGGCTGATCTCGGTCATGGGTCCCGTTGTACACCCGCGGGAGTGGGTAAGAGCGGCAGCGAGCCACAGGGGAGGTTGCCGTGGAGGCAACGGGCAGGGACCCGCAGAGCATCGACTGGGAGGCCATCGAGCGCTCCCCCGACTTCCAGGAGCTGGCCGGCGGCAGGCGCCGCTTCGCCTGGATCGCGGGGACGATCGGCATCGGCCTCGGAGCGCTCTATGTCGTGCTGGCCGGCGTCGCGCCGGACCTCATGGGCACGAAGATCTTCGGCGACATGTCGCTCGGCTTCGCCGGCGGCGTGGGGCTGATCCTGCTGACCTGGGCGATCACGTTCGCCTACGTCCGCCGCTCCGACCGGGTGTGGGGGCCGCTCGAGGAGCGGATCCGCGCGGAGTTCGGGCATGGGCCGGAGCCCGGGGAGCGCTTCAGCAAGGAAGAGGAGCACATCGCGGCCCGGGTGCGGCCGTGACCGTCCTCGCCATCGCCGACGGCGTCAACACGCTCGCGCTCGTCGTCTTCGCGATCGTCCTCGCGATCACGCTGCTCATCACGTACTGGGCGTCGAAGCGGACGCACAGCGCGACCGAGTTCTGGGCCGCCAACCGCGGCATCTCCAGCCTGCAGAACGGCTTCGCGATCGCCGGCGACTACCTCTCGGCGTCGACGTTCCTGGGCTTCGCCGGGCTCATCTTCCTGTTCGGCGTCGACGGCTGGGTCGGCCTGGCCGCGGCGGGCGCGTCGTTCCTGCCCGTCGTGCTGCTGCTCGCCGAGCGCATGCGCAACGCCGGCAAGTTCACGATGGCCGACGTCCTGTCCTTCCGCCTGCGCGAGCGACCCGCCCGGATCGCCGCGGCGCTGGGGACGCTCGTCGTCTCGTTCGTCTACCTCATCGCGCAGATGGTCGGCGCGGGGGTGCTGCTCCAGGCGCTCGCGGGCCTGGACTTCACGATCGCGGTGACGATCACGGGCGTCTTCATGCTCGTCTACGTCATCTTCGGCGGGATGCTCGCCACGACGTGGGTGCAGATCATCAAGGCGGGCCTGCTGATGATCGCGGGCACCGTCCTCACGATCCTCGTGCTCAGCAAGGCGGGGTTCAACCCGTTCGAGCTCTTCAGCCGCGCATCCGACAACTACCCGGACGGGGACAAGTACCTCGCCTCCGGCCTGCAGCACCCGAACGCGATCAACTCGATCTCCTTCGGGCTGGCGCTGCTGCTCGGCACCGCCGGGCTGCCGCACCTGCTCATGCGCTTCTTCACCGTGCCCGACGCGAAGGCGGCGCGCGGCTCGATCGCCTGGGGCGTCCTGCTCATCGGGCTGTTCTTCACGATGACCATGCTCGTCGGCGTCGGCGCCCGCGCGATCCTGGGCGACATGTCGGCCGACGAGACGGCCGGCGGCAACCTCGTGACGCCGCTGCTCGCGGAGTCGCTCGGCGGCGGCGAGGGCTCCGTCGGCGGCGACCTGTTCCTCGCGATCATCAGCGCCGTCGCGTTCGCGACGATCCTCGCGGTCGTGGCGGGCCTCGTGATCGCCGCCTCGGGCGCCGTGGCCCACGACGTGTGGAGCGGCGTGATCCGCCGCGGCAACGGCGACGAGCAGGACGAGGTGCGCGTCGCGCGCATCGCGTCGGTCTCGCTCGGCGTCCTGGCGATCGTGGCGTCGATCCTCGCGGGCGAGACGTTCAACGTCTCGATCCTCGTGGGGCTCGCGTTCGCGGTGGCGGCGAGCGCGAACCTGCCGGCGCTGCTCATGGCGCTGTTCTGGCCGCGGTTCAACACGACCGGCGCCATCGTCGGCGTGGCCGGCGGCCTGCTGTCGGCGCTGGTCGTCATCGCGCTCAGCCCGCCGGTGTGGCCGGGCGCGGACAGCGACGGCTCGCCGATCCCGCTCGCGAACCCGGCGATCATCTCGATCCCCGTCGGCTTCATCTCCTGCTGGCTCGGGACGATGCTGAGCACGGAGAACGCCGAGGTGCGCAGCTACCACGAGCTGAAGGTGCGGTCGGAGACCGGGATCGGCGCGGTCTAGGCAGGGCCCACAGGCGCGAGTGCCTCCAGGGCATCGGGGAGGCGGCGGACGGCGCCGGGCGGCATCCCGGTCTCGCGCTTGAAGGCCCGCGCGAACGCCGCCTCCGACCGGTAGCCCAGCCTGCCGGCGAGCTCGCCCACCGTGGCGTGCTCGTCGCGCAGGGCGGCGACCGCGACCTGCATGCGCCACCGCGTGACGTAGGCGATCGCGGGCTCGCCGACGAGCGCCGTGAAGCGCGCCGCGAAGGCCGATCGCGACATCGCGAGCTCGTGCGCGAGCGACTCGACCGTCCAGTCGCGTGCGGGGTCGCGGTGGATGAGGGCGATCGCCCTCCCGATCTGCTCGTCCTGCAGCGCGCCGAGCCAGCCGGTCCGCGCGCCGGGGTCCGTCTCCAGCCACGCGCGCAGCGCCTGGATCACGAGGATGTCCGCGAGCCGGGTGATGACCGCCTCGCCGCCCAGGCGCGGCTCGCGCGCCTCCGCGGCCATGAGCGACAGCGTCGCCTGCAGGCGCTCGATGCCGACGAGGTGGATGATCTCCGGCAGGACGCCGACGAACGACGCGGCCGCCGGATGCCCGAAGCGCACGGCTCCGCACAGCATCGTCGCCGCCGGGCCGTCGCCGCCGACGCGCAGGATCTCGTAGCGCTCGCTGACCTGCTCCCGGGGAAGGTCGAGGATCCCGGGCGCGGCCACGCCGGGCTCGCTGCGCAGCACGTGCCCCTCCCCGCGCGGCACGAGGGCGACCTCGCCCGGGCCGAGCGTGCGCACGGCATCGCCGGCCTCGAGGCGCATCGATCCCGCCGTCACGACGTGGAACCAGAGGTAGCCGGGCAGCGCCGGGAGCTCCAGCCCCCAGGGCGCGCGGAGCTCCGAGCGGCAGTAGAAGGCGCCGTCCATGCGGAGCAGGTGCAGCGCCTCGCCGAGCGGATCGGCGACCGGCGCGGGGATCGGACCGTCCATGCAGGTGACCCTACCGCCCGTCCGGAGGATCTGGACGATCGGGCATGGATTGCGGTCTGACGGTCATGGCGAATCTCATCGTCGGGGCAGACACTGGACGCCATGCACTCCAACGACACCATCCTCGTCATCGGCGGCACGGGCAAGACCGGCCGTCGCGTCGCCGAGCGCCTGACCGCGCGAGGCGTGCCCGTCCGCATCGGCTCGCGCGGGTCGCAGCCCGCGTTCGACTGGGACGACCCCGCGACCTGGCCGGCCGCGATCGAGGGGACGACCGCCGCGTACGTGGCGTTCGCCCCCGACCTCGCCCTTCCCGGCGCGGCGGCCGCCGTCCGCGAGGTCGCGCGCCTCGCGTCCGACGCAGGGCTGCGGCGCCTCGTGCTGCTCTCGGGCCGCGGCGAGGAGGAGGCGCTGCGCGCCGAGGCCGAGGTGCGCTCCGCGTTCCCCGGCGTGACCGTCCTGCGCTGCAGCTTCTTCGCGCAGAACTTCACCGAGGGGGCGTTCGCCCCCGACGTGCAGGCGGGCGAGCTCGCGCTGCCGGTCGGCGACGTGCGCGAGCCGTTCATCGACGCGGACGACATCGCCGACGCCGCGGTGGCGGCGCTCCTGGAGGACGGCCACGAGGGCGAGCTCTACGAGCTGACCGGGCCGCGGCTGCTGACGTTCGCGGAGGCGGTCGGCGACACCGCGCGCGTGCGGAGCGTCCCGATGGCCGAGTTCACCGCCGGGCTGGCGTCCGTCGGGCTCGGCAAGGTCGAGATCGCCCTCCTGGAGTACCTCTTCGGCGAGGTGCTGGACGGCCGCAACGCCTCGGTGACCGACGGCGTGCAGCAGGTGCTCGGCCGCGCGCCGCGCGAGGTCGTGGAGATGGCGCGATGAGCACCGCCGTCGCAGCGCTCGTGATCGTGACCGCCGTCGGGGCGGGGTGCACCGGCGGCGTGCTGTTCGCGTTCTCCTCGTTCGTCATGCCCGGGCTGCGGCGGCTGCCGCCGGCGCAGGGCGTGGCGGCGATGCAGTCCATCAACGTCACGGCCGTGCGCCCGCCGTTCATGCTCGCGTTCAGCGGCACCGCGGTGCTCTCCGTCGCGGTGGTCGTCGTCGCCATGACGGCGCTGGACGAGCCCTACGCGGTCTGGCTCCTGGTCGCCGCGGCGCTGTACCTGGTCGGCGTCCTCGGATTGACGATGGCGTACCACGTGCCGCGCAACGACGCCCTTGCCACGCTCGTCCCGGACGCGCCGGAGACCGCGGCGGCGTGGGCGCGGTACGCGGCGGAGTGGACGTCGGCGAACCACGTCCGCGCCGCCGCCGGGCTGCTCGCGGCGGCGGCGCTGGCGATCGCGGTCGGCGTCGCCTAGCCCGGGCTCATCTCGCGCCCACCGGGTTGGCGTGGAAGATGTCGACGAACTCGGGGGACACGTGGCCCTCGCAGCGGTCGCGCCCGATCCCGTCCATCCAGTTGAACAGGCTCACGTGCGGGTGGGCGCGCACGTGCTCGGCCACGAGATCGAGGAAGTCGTCGTCGAAGCCGGCCCGCGGGGCGATCTCCAGCACGGCGTCGAGCTCGCGGGGCTCGATCTCCTCGACCCACCGGCCGACGACGTCGACGCTGATGCCCATGTGCGCCAGAGCGACCTCCGGGCCCTTGTGCTCGGCGATGCCGACGCTCGTGTGCAGCGCGATGAGGTCCCAGACGATCGCGGCGCGGCGGTCGTCGAGGCCGCGCGCGGTCAGCTCGTCGCGCGCGACGTTCGCGCCGACCACCTCGAAGCGGACGGGCTCGCGCAGTCCGTGGACGAGCCCGATGTCGTGCATGATCGTGCCGAGGTAGAGCACCTCCGCGTCGTGGGCGACGCCCTGGCGCTCGGCGAGCAGCGCCGCGAAGTGCCACGAGCGCAGGCAGTGGTTGAACAGGTACTCCGGCCCGGCCTCGCGGACCATGTCGGTCGCGTCGCGGCACAACCGCGTGTCGGGCACGACGGCGGCCGTCACGCCGGGTCCCCCTGCAGCGCGATGTGGTGCCCCAACACCGACGCCGGCGGCCCGGCCTCGCCACCGAAGTCGACCTGGTCGAAGTACTCGTACCACCCCGCCTCGGCGATCGCGGCGCGCAGCGCGTCGCACCCCTCGCCCGACCCCGCCGACGTAGGCCGTCCGCTCGTCGGGGGTCAATGCCAGCCACGCGGGCCGCGGCGTCCAGGCTTCGATCATGAGGTACATGGCACGATGCTCGCGCCGCCGGACCCGGCGCGCCAGTACCCGAACGTGGACTTCGGTGCGCCCTCGCGCGAAGCTTCGCGACGTGCTCGGCATCATCGCGACACGGCTCGCGGAGGCGCCCACCGTCGACGACGTGCTCGAGACGACGGCCGGCCTCGCCTCACGGGCGGTGGCCTCCCGCGGCCAGGCGGTCTACCTCCTCGACGGCGCGCTGCAGCCGACCAGGACCGTCGCCCGCGACCTGTCCGACCGCTTCCTCGGCGAGTACGAGCGTTTCGGGCGGGCTGACGACCCCCTCATGGACCTGCTCGTCCGGCGCCGGACCGCCGTGACCGAGCGGGACGCCGGCACGGAGCCGACCGTGTGCGCGCGCTGGGGCATGGGCCGGATCCTCATCGTGCCCCTGTTCGGGGCGCACGGCGTCGCCGGCTCGGTGAACCTCGTCAGACCCGAGGGAGCACCCGCGTTCAGCGGGCAGGACCAGCTGACCGCCCTCGCCCTCTCGGCGCAGGCGTCCGTCGCGCTCGCCAGGTGCGAGGGCACGCCGGTCACGGCCGAGGCCGCCGGCCTGACGCCGCGCGAGCGTGAGCTCCTGCGCCTGCTCGGGCAGGGACTCCGCAACCGCGAGATCGCCCAGCGACGTGGGGTCAGCGAGCACGCCGTGCACCAGGCCCTCAAGCGCCTGTACCGCAAGCTCGGCGTGCGCTCGCGGGCGGCGGCGGTCGCCTGCGCATCCCGCGACTGAGGCGGGGCTGTAAGCAGCGCTGTCGCGCCAACTGGTCCGCGTCCGGACCGCTTTCCAGCCGTGCTGCGACGAACCGGAAATGACTCCGAACGCGCCACGACAGCGCTGGTTGCCGCGCGTTCCAATGCCCGCGCGGATCGACTCTGATCGGGGCGACGCGCGATGCCGGCGATCCATCCAGGGGGCACGCAATCGTGATGTTCGACGGGACCATGGCCGAGGCCGGAGAGCGGGCCGACGCGAACCCGCTGCTCGCCTTCGTGGACTCATGCCTGCGCGGCGTGGGTCAGGTCGTCTTCATGAACAACCCACTGACGGGTCTCGCGATCCTCATCGCGATGTTCGTCCACAAGCCCTGGTTGGGCTTCGCCGGCGCCCTCGGACTCGTCGTCTCGACCCTCGCGGCGATCGCCATCGGCATGGATCGCGGCGCGATCCGCGCCGGGCTCTTCGGCTTCAACGGCGTGCTCGTCGGCGCGGGGCTGTCCCTGTTCCTGCAGCCCGACTGGGACGTCATGGTCATGGTCTGGATCGTCGTCGGGGCGTTCTTCTCGACGATCCTGCACGCCGCCTTCGCGGCGATGTTCGTCGGCTCCTGGACGGTCCCGCCGTTCACGCTCGCCTTCAACGTCATCACGTTGGTCTTCCTCGTCGGCGCGTTGAACTTCGCCAACGGGCGCGTGGGCGGGCTCATCGCGCCCGCCGACGCCCAGGTCACGGAGGGCAGCGTCTCGAACACGCTGCGCTCGGCGGCGGATGCCGCGACGGCCAACAACCTCGAGGGCGTCATCAACGCGATCCTCCGCGGGATCAGCCAGCTGTTCTTCGCGAACGGGATCCTGTCGGGGATCATCATCATCGTCGGCATCGCGCTCGCCTCGCGGATCGCGGCCGCGTTCGCCGTCATCGGATCGGCCGTCGGCGCGGGCACCGGCCTGGCGCTCGGCGCCAACGGCGTCGCGATCTACAACGGCCTGTGGGGGTTCAACTCGTTCGACGCGGCCCTGGCCGTCGGCGGCGTGTTCTTCGTCCTCACCCTGAGGTCGGGCCTGCTCGCGGTCGCCTGCGCGATCCTCGCGGCGCTGCTCTTCGGCGCGATCGCCTCGCTGTTCACGCCCTGGGGCCTCCCCGCCCTGACGCTGCCGTTCGTGTTCGCGACGCTCGCCTTCGTCCTGCTGAAGGGCGCCTCGACGAAGCTCACCCCCATCGAGATCGCGGACATCACGACGCCCGAGGAGCACCTGCGCCGAGGTCGCGGCGAGCACTCGGCCGGCGTCGGGCGCGACGCCGTCGGTGCCACCACCTCGTAGCCGTCCGTCCCCCGAGAGAAGGAGCCCGCATGCCCAAGAACCTGTTCCCGCTCGACAACACGAAGAAGTTCACCGACCAGCAGCACGTCGGGCACAACCGGTGGCATCCAGACATCCCGCCGCAGGTGAGCGTGAAGCCGGGCGACGTGTTCCGCGCGGACTGCCGCGAGTGGTTCGACGGCGCGATCAAGAACGACGACTCGGCCGACGACGTGCGCAACGCGCCGCTCCCCGGCGTGCACGTGCTCAGCGGCCCGTTCCGCGTCGAGGGCGCCCAGCCGGGCGACCTCCTCGTCGTCGACATCCTCGAGATCGACGCGTGCGACCAGGAGGACGAGGGGCCGCTGTCCGGCATGGGCTGGGGCTACACCGGCGTGTTCGCGAAGACGAACGGCGGCGGCTTCCTGACCGACCGCTTCCCCGACGCGTACAAGGTCATCTGGGACTTCACGGGCGACGTCGCGAGGTCGCGGCACATCCCCGAGTGCTCCTACGTCGGCATCCACCATCCCGGCCTCATGGGCACCGCCCCGTCGGCGGAGCTGCTGGCGAAGTGGACGAAGCGCGAGACGGACCTCATCGCGACCGACCCGGACCGCGTCCCGCCCCTGGCGCTGCCGCCGCTGCCCGACAGCGCCATCCTCGGCGACCTGACCGGGGACGAGTTCGACCGCGTGGCATCCGAGGCCGCGCGCACCGCGCCGCCGCGCGAGAACGGCGGCAACCAGGACATCAAGAACTTCACCGCAGGGACGCGCGTCTTCTACCCCGTGTTCGTCGAGGGGGCGAACCTGTCGTTCGGCGACCTGCACTTCTCACAGGGCGACGGCGAGATCACGTTCTGCGGCGCCATCGAGATGGGCGGGTTCATGGACCTGCACGTCGACGTGATCAAGGGCGGGATGGAGACCTACGGGGTCTCCGAGAACGCCATCTTCATGCCGGGCCTGCGCGACCCGCAGTACTCGGAGTGGATCGCGTTCTCGGGCGTGTCGGTCGACCTCCAGGGCAAGCAGCACTACCTGGACTCGCAGCTGTCCTACGAGCGCGCGTGCCACCACGCGATCGACTACCTCATGAAGTTCGGCTACACCGACATCCAGGCGTACATGATCCTGGGATCGGCGCCGATCGAGGGGCGCTTCTCGGGCGTCGTCGACATCCCCAACTCGTGCGCGACCGTGTACATCCCCCGACGGATCTTCGACTTCGACGTGGCGCCGTCGCCCCGCAAGCCGCATCAGGTCAAGCAGGGGATGCAGGTGCCGAAGGCGGCCAACTGACGATGGCGCTCTACGAGTACCGCTGCGAGCGCGACGGCGCCTTCGACATCATCCGCCCGCTGGGCACGGCGCCGGCCGAGAGCGCGTGCCCGGTCTGCACCGGCCCGGCACGGCGCGTGTTCTCGTCGCCGATGCTGACCCGCATGCCGCGCGGGCTCGTCGCAGCCCTCGACCACGAGCAGAAGACCCGTGAGTCCCCCGATGTCGTGACGTCACTGCCGCCCACCGGGGCGCGCCGCGCGACGCCCATGGCCCCGCTGACGCCGGCTCTTCAGCGTCTGCCGAGGCCCTAGGCGCCTCCCCCGCTGTCGGGCCCGGCTCGTCCGGGCCCGGCAGCGTCACGCGGTCCGCGCGACGACGATCCAGAACAGGACCGCCTCGCGGTCGCCGAGGTTGCGCCAGTCGCGGACCGCCGCGCAGTCGGCGAGCAGCACCTCGCCGTCCCGGATCGCGGGGGTCTGGTCGCCCACGCGGACCTGCACGAGGCCCTGCGACACCGCGACGATCGCCTGGCCGTCGAGGCGGTCGCGCGGCGCAGCCGCCTCCCGCGCAGCGAGATGCACGAGATCGACGACGACGTCGGAGCCGTCGACGAGCGTCATGTCCTGATCCGGGGCGAGGCGCGGATCGCCGACCCGGCGCCCGATGCGGTAGGTCGACGGGTCGTCGCCGCTCAGCAGCTCGTCGAGCGTCACGCCCAGCTTGGAGCTCAGCCGGACCAGGGTCGAGAGCGAGAGGCCGCGCTCGGCGCGCTCGGCCTGCGAGATCGCGCTCGCGCTGACGCCCGCCAGAGCCCCGAGCTGACTCTGCGAGATGCCGCGCGGACGGCGCACCGCCCGCAGCGACGCGGCGACGCGCTCCACGACCTCCGCCTCGGTCAGCACCGGCGTCTCGGCAGCGCCGTCCCAGTGCAGCAGCGATCCGGTGACGCTCTGCGCACGGCCCTCCGCCTTGGCGATGTGGACCGTGTGCCGGTCGAGGCACAGCACGCACTGGGTGACGGCCTCGACCGTGCTCGTCACCGCCTCGGGCAGCTGCCGCAGGTCCATCGACCAGTAGGCGATCGCTCCGAGCTCGAGCAGCATCGGGCAGCACCGGGCGAAGAACCCGCGCGCGAGCTCGACGCCCCAGGCGTCCACCATCGCGTCGAGGCTGTCGAACAGCAGCAGGTTGCGCCGTCGCACGTCGCAGCTGCGGCGGACCTCGCGCAGCAGGTCGCCCGGCGCCATCGGGGTGCCGCCGGGCGCCGTGCCGATCGTGTCCATGCCGGGGAAGTCCGCCGTCAGCCTCCCCGGCTCCGGGCTGACGGCGACCCAGGCCGTGACGTCGAACGCTCCGTCCAGCGAGGCGATCGCGCGGTAGAACGAGTCCGCGGACGCGACGCCGTCGAGCTGCCACACGACGTTGTCGCCCCAGTAGAGCTCACCGAGGACGGCGTCGAGCGTCGCGACTCCGGTGCTGACGCGACGCTCGGGCGCCTCTGACGTCACTGATGCGGCGCGGCCTGGGCGGCCATGGCCTCCCTGAGCTGCGTGAACCCCATGTCGCCCGGGACGAACGGGCGGACCTCGTACCTGCTGAAGGGCGAGAACGGCATCTCGAGCATCAGCTGGTTGATCCGCGCGGCGTCCTCGACCTCGAGGACGCCGAACCCTCCGCCTCCGGGGAACGTCCCGAAGAGGTCGAACTCGTCCTTGTGGCGCGTCCACCAGTCGGTCGCGCCCTCGATGATCCCGGGCATCTCGCTCGGCGGGATCGGGTGCTGCGGCGTTGCAACGACGAGAACCTGCATGACGCTGCTCCCGTGTTGTGATGGGTGGGTCGGCCGACCCTACACCCGGTCAATCCGCGCTCGCCAACCGAGCCGGCACCGCTTCTGGCATCGTCCCGCGGCGTGAAGGCCGCACTCCTCGTCGAATACGGCAGGCCGCTCGAGGTCGAGGACGTCACGCCGGTGACGCCCGAGGACGACGACGTCGTCGTCCGCATGACCGCCAGCGCGTACTGCTACACGGACTGCCTCAACCAACGCGGCATGCGCGGGCTGCCCCGCACCCTGCCGACGATCGTCGGGCACGCCGCCGTCGGCGTGGTCGAGCACGCGGGCCCCGGTGTCGCGCGCGTCCGCGAGGGCGACCACGTCCTCGTGCCGGGCACGCCCGAGTGCGGGGTCTGCTTCTGGTGCCGCAAGGGCCGCCCGGACCAGTGCGAGCACCTGCTCGCGCCCGCCCGCCCGGTCGCGCACCGCGCGGACGGCACGCCGGTCGTCACGGGCATCGGGACCTACGCGGAGCTCATCACGATCCGCGGCACGTGGGCCTTCCCGCTGGACAGCACGCTGCCCGACACGACGCTGACCCTCCTGGGCTGCGGGATCACCACCGGCGTGGGCGCGGCGTTCAACGTCGGTCAGGTGCAGCCCGGCGACACCGTCGCCGTCGTCGGCTGCGGGCACCTGGGCCTGTGGATGGTCCAGGGCGCGAAGCTCGCGGGCGCCGAGCGGATCATCGCCGTGGAGCCGCTCGCGTGGCGGACGGACGTCGCGCTGCAGCTCGGCGCCACCGACGTCGTGAACCCCGCGCACGCCGACCCCGTCGAGCAGGTCCGCGCGCTCACCGAGGGCCGCGGCGCCGACGTGACGCTCGAGGCGTCCGGCCCGCCCGAGGGGATCGAGCAGGCGTTCGCGATGACCCGCCGCGCCGGCACGGCGGTCATCACCGGCGTCTCGTCGCAGAGCTCGTCCGTGACGCTCCCGCAGACGGAGGTCGCGATCCGGGGCAAGCGGCTCGTCAGCTGCCAGATGGGCCAGACGCACGTCATGCGCGACGTGCCGCGCTACGTCGAGATGCTCGAGGACGGCCGGCTCGACGCCGGGCCGATCATCACGGGCATCCACCCGCTCGCCGAGATCAACGAGGCGAACGAGATCGCGGCCGGCCGCAACGCGCTCACCGGCGTCATCGTGCCGTAGCGAGCAGCCGGGCGAAGACGCCGCGCAGGCCGCGCCGCGCGTAGGCGTGGCCGGGCTGCCCGGTGCTCATGACGGCGACCGCGACGCGCTCGTCGCCGCGGGTGAGCAGCGCGACCTGGTGCTCGGACAGCCCGGGGCCGTCGGTCCAGCCGCCCTTGAAGGACGCCGTCCAGCCGGCCGGGACGACCTGGCCGATCCCCCAGCGCTGCGCGGGCACGACCGTCTGCAGCAGCCGCATCCCGTAGGCACGGTGGGCCGCGCGGCATCGCGGCGTCGATGCGCAGGAAGAGACGCGTCGCGTCCCGCGCCGTCGTCGCGGTGACGCCCCAGCGGTCGGCGAGGCGGAACCGTGGCATGCCCGCACCCCGCGCCGTGCGCTCGATGCGCTCGCGCCCGAGGCGCGCGACCACCCGCGAGGCGGCCGCGTTGCTCGACTCCCGGATCATCGGCAGCAGGTCGCGGCGCTCGCCGGCGCTGAGCGGGCGGTCGCGCGCGGCCTGCAGCTGCGCGACGAGCAGCACGGCCTTCACGAGGCTGAGGCTGTGGACGACCGTGTCCGGCGCCCGGCCCCACAGGCGGTCCTCCGTGCGCACCGCGAAGGACACCTCGCCCGCGCGGCCGTCCGCGAACGCGTTCGCGGCCCCGACGTCCGGCGCCCAGCCCGGGGGCGCGAGGAGCGCCAGCGACGCGAGGGCGGCGGCGATCACGACGTCAGCAGCCGGCGGATGCGCTTCGCGGACACCTGGCCCTTGACCCCGAGCGACTCGGCGAACTGGCTCACGCGCAGCTCCTCCAGCAGCCACGGCGCGTCCTCGACGTCCGGTCTCCCCGCCGCGAGTCCCTCCAGCTCGTGGACGACGCCCATCTTCTGGAGATCGGCCCCGAGCCCGTCGGGCAGTCGCTCGAGCCTGCGCTGCGCTGCCCGCAGGTAGCGCTGCAGGTCGCCGAGCCGCGCGGCGCCCGCGCGCGTCGCGAACCCAGCGGGCACGAGGCGGTCGAGCTGGCGCTCGACGTCGGCGCGCACGTCGCGGAACTGCGCGCCGCGCAGCCCGTCCAGCGTCAGGCGCACGTCGCGCGCCGCGTCGAGCACGGCGACCATCGCCTCGGCGACCTGCGTCGTCCCCGCGACGAGCCGGCCCGCCACGTGGCGCTCCAGGCGCTCGTACGCCTCGCGGTCCCACGCCGGCCCGCCCGCCTCGGCGACGAGCGCGTCCACCGCCGCGTCCCGCGCGTCCTCGAGGTGCGAGCCGCCCGACAGCGTGAGCGCCGAGGCCACGCCGAGCCGCTCCCCCGCGGCGCGCAGCGGCGACGGGAGGCGCAGGACGAGGAGTCGCCGCGTGCCGGCGCGCATGGCCTCCGCCTGCGCGGCGGGCGTGTCGAGGACACGGACGCCCACCGTGGCGCCCTCGTCGACGAGCGCCGGATACGCGCGCACCGCCTGCCCGGTGCCGGGCAGCGCGATCGTCTTCGGGAGCGTCAGGCCCTCCTCCCAGGCCGTGAGCCCGCTGCGCTCCAGCCCGGCGGCGGCCGTCGCCAGCTCCGCCCGCAGCCGCGGGCGGACCTCGTCGCGCAGCGCCTCCAGGTCGCGCCCCGCGGCGAGGACCTCGTGGTCGGCGCCCTCGATCTGGAAGCGCATCCGCAGGTGGTCGGGGAGCTTGGACAGGTCCCAGGCCTCCTGCGGCACGCGGACGTTGCGCACCTCGGCGAGCGCGCGGGTCACGTCCTCCAGCAGGGGCGACCGGCGCGGCTCGAGTCGCTCGAGCACCTGCCCGACGACCTCGGGCACCGGGACGAGCGGCCGGCGGAGATCCTTCGGCAGTCCGCGCAGCAGCGCCGTGAGCAGCTCGCGCCGCAGCGCGGGGACCAGCCACTCGAACCGCTCGGACCGCACGGCGCCCAGGAGGCGCAGCGGGACGTGCGCGGTGACGCCGTCGTCCGGCGCCCCCGGCTCGAAGCGGTAGGTCAGCTCGAGCTCGACGTCGCCCTGGCGCCAGGTCGCCGGCCAGCCGCGCCGCGCGAGCCCGTCGGCGGCCGCGGGGTCGACGAGCAGCTCCCGCGTGTACGTGAGGAGGTCGGGGTCCGCGCGGCGGGCGTCGCGCCACCAGCGGTCGAAGTCCTGCCCGGACACGACGCTCTCGGGCACCCGGGCGTCGAAGAAGTCGTAGAGGACCTGGTCGGCGACGAGGATCCCCCGGCGGCGCACGCGGTCCTCGAGCGCCTCGATCTCCTCCAGCGCCTTCCCGTTGGCGTCGAAGAACGCGTGGCGCGTCTGCCAGTCGCGCTCGACGAGCGCCTTGCGGATGAACACCTCGCGCGACGTCACCGGGTCGATGCGCCCGTAGGCCACCTTCCGGCCTTCGACGATCGGAAGGCCGTACAAGGTCACGCGCTCCTTCGCGACGACCGAGCCCCGCTTGCGATCCCAGTACGGGTCGTCGTACATGCGGCGCACGAGGTGACCGGCGAGCGGCTCGAGCCACGCCGGATCGATGCGCGCGCCGGTCCGCCCCCACAGCCGCGACGTCTCCACGAGCTCGGCGACCATGACCCACTCCGGCTGGCGGCGCGAGAGCACGGAGCCGGGGAAGATCGCGAAGCGCCCGCCTCGCGCGCCGAGGTAGTCGCGGCGGCGGGGATCGCGCAGGCCGACGTGCGACAGCAGGCCGGACAGCAGCGCGCGGTGGATGTCGTCCGGCTCCGCGGGGGTCTGGTTGCGGTGCACGCCCGCGGCCTTCGCCGCCTGGCGCAGCTGCGCGACGAGGTCCTGCCACTCGCGGATGCGCAGCACGTGGAGGTACTCGGCCTTCAGCCGCTTGCGGAACTGGTTGCCGGTGAGCTCGCGCTGGCGCTCGCGGGCGAAGGTCCAGAGGTTCAGCAGGGAGAGGAAGTCCGAGCCAGGATCCGCGAAGCGCGCGTGGAGCGCGTCGGCCTCCTCGCGGTGCTCGGCCGGACGCTCGCGCGGGTCCTGGATCGACAGCGCGGCGGCGATGACGGTGACCTCGTCGGCGCAGCCCAGCGCGTCCGCCTCGAGGACCATCCGGCCCATGCGCGGGTCGACCGGCAGCCCCGCCAGCCGGCGCCCGATCCGCGTGAGATCCCCCTGGGAATCGAACGCGGACAGCTCCTGCAGGAGGGTGACGGCGTCGCGCACCTGTCGCCGGTCCGGCGGATCGAGGAACGGGAAGTCCTCGACGGCGCCCAGCCCTGCGACCGCCATCTGCAGCAGGACCGAGGCGAGGCTCGTGCGCAGGATCTCCGGATCGGTGAAGCGCGGGCGCGCCTCGAAGTCCTCCTCGGAGTACAGACGGATGCAGATGCCGTCCGACGTGCGCCCGCAGCGGCCCTTGCGCTGGTCGGCCGACGCCTGGGAGATCGGCTCGATCGGCAGTCGCTGCACCTTCAGCCGCGCGCTGTAGCGGCTGATCCGGGCCGTCCCGGGATCGACGACGTACCGGATGCCCGGGACCGTCAAGCGACGTCTCGGCGACGTTCGTCGCCAGCACGACGCGGCTGCGGTACGGGCCGCTCGGGCGACGGAAGACGCGGTGCTGCTCGTCCGTCGACAGGCGCGCGTAGAGCGGCAGGATCTCCACGTCGCTCGCGAGACGACCGCGCAGGCCGTCGGCGGTGTCGCGGATCTCGCGCTCGCCGCTCAGGAAGACGAGCACGTCGCCCGGGCCCTCCCGGTGCAGCTCCTCCACGGCGTCGCCGATCGCCTCGACCTGGTCGGTCTCCTCCGCGACCGGCCGGTGGCGGACCTCGACGGGGTACGTGCGGCCCGACACCTCGACGACCGGCGCGTCGCCGAAGTGCGCGGCGAAGCGGACGGGGTCGATCGTCGCGGACGTGATGACGACCTTCAGGTCCGGCCGCGCCGGGAGGATCCGCTTGAGGTAGCCGAGCAGGAAGTCGATGTTGAGGCTCCGCTCGTGCGCCTCGTCGACGATGATCGTGTCGTAGCGGCGCAGCAGCGGGTCGCTCGACGTCTCCGCGAGCAGGAGCCCGTCGGTCATGAGCCGGACGAGCGTGTCCTGGCCCGACCGGTCGTTGAAGCGCACGGAGTACCCGACCGCGTCGCCGAGCGAGACGTCCAGCTCGTCGGCGATGCGCTCGGCGACGGTCCGGGCGGCGAGCCGCCGCGGCTGCGTGTGGCCGATGGCGCCGCGGACGCCGCGCCCGAGCTCGAGGCAGATCTTGGGGAGCTGGGTGGTCTTGCCCGAACCGGTCTCGCCGGCGACGACCACGACCTGGTGCTCGGCGATCGCAGCGCGCAGGTCCTCGCGGCGGGCGCTGACCGGCAGCTCGGGCGGATAGGAGATGTCGGGCACGGCGGCGCGCCGCGCCTCGATGCGCGCCTCGGCGGTCGCGATCTCGGCATCGAGGCGCTCGAGCGCCGCAGGGCCGCCGCCACGCCGCAGCCGGTCCACCTTCCGCGCGAGTCGGTGGGCGTCGCGGATCGTCAGCCCGTCGAGCCGCGCGCGCAGGACGTCGGTGTCGGCGGAGGTGTGCACCCTGACCGACGATAGGCATGCGACCATCCCGGCATGGACCCCGATCCCCAGGGTGGGACTCCACGGCGGCTGGATCCGAACGAGCGGCGGCGGCTCCCGCGGGTCCTCATGGCGGTGGAGTGCACCCTGCAACGCAGGATGGGCTCGCCGATCACGGCGCAGACGATCGACCTCGGCCCGGGCGGGATGCGCGTGGAGAGCAAGCGCCCGCTGACGGCCGACGAGGAGCTGGACTTCGCGATCCCGACCGACTCGGTGCGCGTCAGCGGCCGGGCGCGCGTGATGCGCCAGCAGGAGCGCTACGTCTACGCGCTGCGCTTCGAACGGCTGCCGCCGGAGGCCCGCACGGCGCTCAACGCGCTCGCCGCGCGCACGCCGCCGACGTCGCTCCTCTGAGAGGCCCCTCCGACGACTGAGGGCGCCCCCGGCTGTACCGAGGGCGCCCCAGGTCGCCGAAGACTGCGTCTTCGGTGCGATCTGTCGCAAGGCGACAGATCGCCGGTGGCGCCGGCCCTCCGAGGCCGGACGATGCGCCGCCGCCGATCCCCAGCGGAGGCGGCGCGGCCTGTCCGATCACAGTGATCGGCAGCCCCTCGCCGGGGCTGAGACGGATCGGGGTGCGTTGGACGGACGTCCGGCTACAGGGAAGTGCCCTCGGCGACGATCACGACGTCGCCGGTGACCCGGACGCGGTCGCCCTCGACCGCGGCGTGCAGCGTGCTGGGCCGTCCGATCTCGGAGCCCTGCCCGACGGTCAGCTCGCCGACGCCGGCGCGCTGGGCGACGTACGCGAGCAGCGGCCCCACCGCGGAGCCGGTCGCCGGGTCCTCGAGCGTCCCGGTGTCGCCCATGAAGAAGCTCCGCGCCCTCCCGGCGCCGTCCTGCGAGTCGACGGCGGCGACGTAGACGCAGATCGCGCCCACGTCGTGGAGGAGCGCGGGCAGGAGCTCCTCGTCGGCGCGGGCGCGTGCGAGCGCGGCCGCGTCCCGCACCGGCGTCACGACGTGCGGCACGCCGGTCGAGACGAGCTGCGGCGGCCACGCCGGATTCGCTTCGGCCGGGCCCAGCCCGACGGCGGCGAGGACGCGCGCCGGATCGAGCTCGGCGCCGAAGACCGCCGGGTTCTGCAGCATCGAGGCGCGGGCGTGGACGCCGTCGAGCGTGACGTCGACCGGCTGCAGGCCCGCCTGCGTCTGCTGGACGTAGCTCGCCTGCGCCGCGCCGCGCGCGTGGGCCACGGCGACCGCCGTGCCGAGCGACGGGTGGCCGGCGAACGGCAGCTCGCCGTGGAGCGTGAAGATCCGGTTGCGGTAGTCGGCGCCGGCGTCGGTCGCCGTCTGCACGAACGTCGTCTCCGACAGGCGCGTCTCGCGCGCGATGGCGAGCATCGCCGCCTCGTCGAGGTCGTCCGCGTCGTGGACGACGCACAGTCCGTTGCCTGCGAGCGGCACCGACGTGAAGACGTCGAGCCACGTCAGCGGGCGGCCCATGGGATCAGTCGTCGAAGTCGAAGTCGCGCGGCGGGCGCTGCTCGAACCAGAGCCGATCGTGCTCCGGCGTCTCCTCGAGGAACTCCGGCGTGCCCTCGAGCACGTCGCCGTCCTCGTTCTCGATCTCCGACGATGCGTCGCTCTGCGACGCATCGTCACCGAAGACGGAGTCTTCGGCATCGTCCTCGATCATGGGCTCCGGCTTGGCCGCCGGGTGCTCCACCGTGGGCTGGTCGATCGTGCTCTCGACGTTCCGCGCGACCGGCTCGGGCTCGGGATCCGGCTCCGGCTCCGGCTCGGGCTCCGGCTCGGCCTCGTACACGGGCTGCGGGCTCGGGCTCGAAATCGAAGTCGGGCTCAGGCTCGTGCTCGACCTCGGGCTCCGCCTGCGCCTGCGCCGTCTCCGCGGTGCGGCGGGCAGGACCGAGCGCCTCGCTCTCCTGGCGCGCGACCTCACCCGGATCGGCTCCGTGGCGCCGCTTGAGCTCGAGGTGCTCGCGAATGGCGTCGTCCAGCAGGCCCATAGGGGCCGCAGCTTAGAGCAGGGGTCAGAGCGAGTGGTCGCGCTGAGCCCGCATCGCGCGATTCTTTCCGGCGCGCTTCGCGTCGTACATGGCCGCATCGGCCGCTGCCACGAGCCCGTCCTGGTCGTCGGCGGACTCGGGGAGCGCCGCCACGCCGAGACTGGCCGTCACCTGGATGTCGCCTTGCGCGACCATGAGCGGCAGCTTCAGCGACTCGACCCCCCGCCGCACGCGCTCGGCGAGGAGGTAGGCGCCGTGCAGGTCGGTGCCCGGCAGCACCACCGCGAGCTCCTCGCCGCCGTACCGGGCCGGTTCGTCGATCTCGCGGCAGGACTCCCGCAGGACCCGGCCCACCTCGCGCAGGACGACGTCGCCCTGCTGATGGCCGTAGGTGTCGTTGACCTGCTTGAAGTCGTCGATGTCGAGCAGCACGAGCGCCATGGGCTGGCCGAAGCGCTTGGCGCGCTCGACCTCCGTGTCGAGCACCTCGTCGAAGCGCCGCCGGTTGAACAGCCCGGTCAGCTCGTCGGTCACGGACTCGCGCGCGACGGTCTCGTGCAGACCGACGTTCTCCATGGACACGCCCGCCTGCGTCGCCAGGTAGTGGAAGAGGTCGCGCTCCCCGGCGGTGAACGCGCGGCCCGAGCGCCCGACGGACACGAGGCCGACGACGCCCTCGCGCGTGTCGCTGCCGCTGAGCGGATGGGCGATCGCGCAGCCGTCGCCGACCGCGGCCTCCTCCGCCTGCCCCGAGCGCAGGGCGCGCGCCTCGGCCTCGCGCAGCGCGTCGGTGAGCCCGTTGATCCCGCCGACGCGCACGCGCTCCTCCAGCGGCGCATCGCGGTGCGGGCGCACGGTCGCGCGTCCGGCCTCGCCGCCGACGCCCTCGACCGCGGTCTGCACGACGAGTTGCAGCAGCGCGTCGCGATCGAGGTTCGAGCCGACCGCCTGGCCCAGGCGGCGCATCGAGTTCTGCACGCGCTCGCGCTCCTGGGCGAGATCGGCCAGGCGCTCCTCGAGCTGCTGCGCCATCCGGTTGAACTCCTCGCCCAGCGCGGCGAACTCGTCCCCACCGACCGCGGGCACGCGTGTCGTGAAGTCGCCGCGTCCCAGTCTCCGGGCCGCGTCGAGCAGCTCCATGACCTGACCGCGCAGCGACCGCGACACGGCGAAGGCGAACGTCACCGCCAGGATGAAGAAGCCGGCGAGGATGCCGCCCGCGATGATGCGGCTCTTCGCGACCTGGCCTGTGGTCTCGGCCTTCGGTGCGAGCACGGCCACCCGGATGCGGGAGCCGAGCATCCCCGGCGCGCCGAACGTCGCGTAGCGGAAGTCGTCGCCGCCGACGGAGATGTCGCCGCTCTTGCCCTTCGGCGGCTTCGCGGGCGCTCCCTCGATCGTCGACGCGACCTGCGTGTCGTCGATCCACACCACGACGGCGTCGGCGCCGGTCGTGCGCCGGACGGCGGCGGCGTAGGTCGGCGCGTCCTCGACGGAGACGGACAGGTCACCGAACTCCCGGGAGCGCTGCGCGTCCACGAGCGGCCGGGTCGTCGGCGCGATCGCCTTCTTCGTCCCCACGTCGATCACCGGCGCACGGTCGCGGACGAGGACGATCCGGCGCACGCCCTCCGATCCGAGGAGCGCGATCGCCCGCGTGCGCGCCTCCGGCAGATCGTCGTCCTGCAGCCCTGCGGAGAGCTGCTCGTCCGACGCGACGCGTTCGAGCGTCGCCAGCGCGCGGGCGGTCGCGTCCTTGTACATGTTGATCGCGACGTTCTGCTCCGCGGCCAGGCGCGCGTTGGCCTTCCCGTCCTCGTTGTCGGAGATCAGCCGGAACAGGACGACCGCCACCGCCACCATGGGAACGATCACGATGAGGACGAAGAAGAGGGTGAGGCGGTTGCGGAAGCTCATCCGTTCGGAGCTACATCGTCCTATACGGCAGGGTGTATGTGGGCTGCAGGCGCGCTTGCGCGCTACGCGCGGGCCGGGCGCTCCAGCCCGTAGTGGTCGCGCAGGGTCCGCCCCTCGTAGTCCAGCCGGAAGATCCCGCGTCGCTGCAGCTCGGGGACGACGAGGTCCACGAAGGCCTCCAGGCTCCCCGGGAGCGTGGGCGGCATGAGGTTGAAGCCGTCGGCGGCGTCCTCCTCGAACCACTCCTGCATCGAGTCGGCGATGGCGACCGGATCGCCGATGATCACGCGGTGGCCGCGGCCGCCGCTCGTGCGTCCGATGAGCTCGCGCACGGTCAGCCCGTGCTCGCGGGCGAAGTCGACCAGCAGGGCGGAGCGGCTCTGGTGGCCCTGCGCCTGGTGCTCCTCGATCGCCCGCGGCAGGGGCGCGTCGAGGTCCAGGCCGGACATGTCGACGCCGAACACGAACGACAGCATCGACAGCCCGCTGGTCATCGACGCGTGGCGCTCGAGACGCTCGTGGACCGCGAGCGCCTCGCCCTCGGTCTCGCCGACGATCGGGACGAGACCGGGCAGGACCTTCACGCGGTCGGGATCGCGGCCGTGCGAGGCGACCCGCTCGCGGATGTCGCCGTAGAACTCCTGCGCTCCGGCGAGCGTCAGCTGCGCCGTGAAGATCGCCTCGGCGTGCCGGGCGGCGAAGTCGCGCCCGCGCGGCGACGAGCCCGCCTGCACGCGCACGGGATGGCCCTGCGGCGAGCGCGGCACGTCGAGCGGCCCCGCGACCGCGAAGCGATCGCCGCGGTGGTCGATCGGATGCACCCGCGTGTCCTCGATGAACACGCCGCCCTCCTTGTCGACGACGACCGCGTCGTCGTCCCAGGAGTCCCAGAGGCGCGTCACCACCTCGACGAACTCCTCGGCGCCGCGGTAGCGGTCCTCGTGCGCGGCCTGCTCGTCGAAGCCGTAGTTGCGCGCGAGGTCGTCGCCGGCGGACGTGACGATGTTCCACCCCGCGCGCCCGCCGGAGATGTGGTCCAGGCCCGCGAAGCGCCGCGCCACGTCGAAGGGATGCCCGTACGTCGTGGACGCGGTCGCGATGAGCCCGATCCGCTCGGTGGACGCGGCGAGCGCGGCGAGCAGCGTCAGCGGCTCGAGGCGGCTCGCCCCCGAGCGCCGCCGGACCTCCCCGATGAGCGCCAGCGCGTCGGCGAGGAACACCGAGTCGAACTTCGCGGCCTCCGCGATCCGGATGACGCGCTGATGGTGCGCGAGGCTCACGACGGCGTCCGGGTCGGACTCCGGCAGCCGCCATGCCGCGTCGTGGTGGCCGGCGTCCTGCAGGAACAGGTTCAGGTGCAGCTGACGGGACAGACCCGGCAGTGTGCCACGGGTGGGTACACTCGCTCCCCACCCGGGGCTATAGCTCAGTTGGGAGAGCGCCTGGATCGCACCCAGGAGGTCGGGGGTTCGAGTCCCCCTAGCTCCACCTCACCGGAACCCCTGCCTCCCGCGGGGGTTTCGTCGTCTATGGTCGGTCGTGGCCTCGTCGCGGGCCTGCTCGCAGCTCTCGTCGTCGGTGGCGCGGCGGAACCCGCCGCGGCAGGAGGCATCGGCTGGAAGCCCTGCGGCGCCCGGCTGGACTGCGCCCGCGTGCCGGTGCCCGCTGGACTGGGCGCGGCCCGGCGGGCCGACGATCCGCCTGGCGGTGATCCGCCACCGGGCCGGCCGCCCGGCGGCGCGGATCGGCTCGCTCGTCGTCGTGCCGGGCGGCCCGGACGTGTCGGGGGTCGACGCGGTGCGGGAGGGCGGCGCGGCCCTCGACGCCATCGGCCGCGGCCGCTTCGACGTCGTGGGCTGGGACGTCCGCAGCGCCGCCGTGCGCTGCTTCCGCGGCGCCGCCGCGCGGGCGCGCTTCTGGGAGGGCTGGCCGGTGCCCGCGACCCCCGCCGACGAGCTCGGCTACCTCGCGAGGACCGAGGCGTTCGCGCGGCGCTGCGGCGAGCGTGCAGGCGCGCTGCTCGCGCACGTCACGACCGCGGACACGGCGCGCGACCTCGACCGCCTGCGCCGGCTCCTCGGCGAGCGCCGGCTCACCGTCGCGGCGCGATCGGGCGGCACGATGGTCGGCCAGACCTACGCCAACCTGTTCCCCCGCCGCGTGCGCGCGATGGTGCTCGACGGCGTCGTCGACCCGGTCGCCTACGCGCGCGGGACCGACACCTGGCTGGCCGGCAGCCTCGCCGACGACGGGCGCGTGTTCGCCGAGTTCCTGCGGTTGTGCGGGAGCGCCGGTCCGAGCCGGTGCGCGCTCGCCGGCGACCTGCCCGCCACCGGGAGCGCCGGCGAGCTGCTCGCGCGGCTGCCCGGTCCGACGCGCGGCGGTCGACTCACCGTGGAGGAGGCGGTGACCGCGATCAAGGGCCGCCACCTGGCGTCGCCGTCCACGTGGCCGCAGCTCGCCCGCGACCTGAAGGCGGCCGTCGACGGGGACGGCTCCGCGCTGGAGACCACCGCGAGCGCCTTCGCCACCGAGCGCTTCCACCGATCCCTCGAGCCGGCGCAGGCCACCGTCTGCGCCGACGCCGCCGCGCCCCCGCGGGCCTGGCCGCGCGTCATGGACCGTCTCACCCGCATCAGCCCGATCGGCGCGCCGTTGATCGGCTGGACGCTCGGCGCTCCCTGCGCCTCGTGGCCGGTGCCCGGCGCCGACCGCTACGCGGGCCCGTGGGGCGCATCGACGCCGAGCCCGATCCTGCTCGTCGGCACGACCTTCGATCCCGACACGCCGCTCGCCGGCGCGCGGCGCGCCGAGCGGCTCCTCGGCAACGCGGTCCTGCTGACGCACGAGGGCTACGGCCGCTCCAGCGCCGCCGATCCGAGCGCCTGCGTCGACGGCGGCGATCGCCCGCTACCTCGTCGACGTCGTCGCGCCGCCCCGCGGCACCGTCTGTCGCGCCGACCGGCTGCCGTTCGACCCCGAGCCGTCGGCTAGTCGTCGTCCTCCGCCTCGAGTTCGGCGGCCTCGATCGCGACGTCGAGCGCATCGACGATGTTCACCGTCGCCGACGCGACTCGGGCCGTCCCGACGATCGGCGCGACCGCGGTCAGCACGCCGCGGATCTGCTCGGCGTCGAGCCCGGCATCGGCCGCCGGCCCGAGGTTCGCCAGATACGAGAACGGCGGCGCGTCCACCGCCACCAGCGCGGCCATGCGCACGAGCATGAGCGCCCTGTCGTCGAGAGTCGATGCCTCGAGCGAGTCCGCGGTCATGCTCGCGAGCACATCGAGGACCGGTGTGTCACTTGTTGATCCAGCCATCGTCATTCCTCCTCTTGGGGTTGTTCCGACCGCGCTCACGCTCGACGCGAGGCAGCACGCTGGTCCTGGCCGAAGACGATCAGGCCGTACAGGACGTAGACGCACAGGGCGAAGACGGCCAGCGACCACCACGGGTTCGCGCCGCCGATCGAGAACAGCGCGCCGAGCGCGCCGAGTCCGGCTCCCACGATCCCGATGATCCGGCCGTACGTGTTGCCCGCGAAGAGCGAGAGGCCGCCGGTGATCTGCACCACGCCGAGCGCGATGAGCACCCAACCGAGCGTGTTCAGGTTCGTGAGGACGAACCTCCGCTCGTCGGTGAAGATGTTCGCGCTGTCCAGCGCACCGATGCCGTAGATGACGTTCAGCGTCCCGGCGATCAGCAGCAGCGTCGCTGCGAACGCCGCACGGCCGGCTCCCCGGATCGCCGTCCCCTCGTTGCGGGCCGCTTCTCGGTCGATGCCTGACGGCCCAACGGTCGCGCTCATGGCGCCACCTCCTCGTCGCGCGGTTCGATTGCATCGCAACCGTCGCCTGGGGACTCGGCGCCCACATCATCCAGCGTGGATGAAAAGCCGCTCATTTCATGCCGACGGGATGACGCCGTGGCTCGGTGACGGACCTACGGTCGCGGAATCCTCGACTCGGAGTGACCATGACCCTTTCCGACCACACGGCCCGTCCGACCACGACCCCCGAGCAGATCCAGAGCCGGCTCGGGGCGCTGGAGTTCTTCGACGGCGTGCCGACGGTCGACACCGTCGAGACCGTCTACGACCACCTGGACTTCGTCCACGCGCTGAACGTGTTCCTCGACGGCTACGCCGGAGCCTCCACGTACGCCGCCCGGCGCGGCTTCCACGAGGTCGGCGTGCCCGACAACACGGTCCTGATCTTCTCCGAGCTCATGGGCTCGGAGTCCGAGTTCCTGACCGCGAACGCCGACACGGTCTACTTCCTCGCGGCGATCGATCTGACGTCGGGGCCGATGGTCGTGCAGACGCCGCCGCAGGCGCTCGGCGTGTTCGACGACATGTGGTGGGGCTGGATCGTCGACTTCGGCCTGTCCGGGCCCGATCGCGGGGAGGGCGGGCGCTTCCTCCTCGTCCCGCCCGGCTACGACGGCCCGCTGCCCGACAGCGGCTACCACGTCGGACACTCGCGCACGTCGCGGGCGCTCATGCTCGGACGGGCGTTCCTGACGGACGACGACCCGGCGCCCACGGTCGCGACGATCAAGGCCACGCTGAGGATCCACCCCTACGCCGCCGGTGGGCCCGGGACGAGCGTCGCGACGCTGCTCGAAGGCGACGTGCGCCCCGCTGCGCCGGCGCCGATCCCCGAGACGGTCTTCGTGGAGGGCAGCGGGAAGGCGTTCAACACCGTGCCGCCGAGCGATGCCGGCTTCTTCGAGCTGATGAACGACGTGGTGCAGCAGGAGCCGGCCGGCAGCACGAACCCCGAGCTCCTCGGGCAGCTGGCGGCGATCGGCATCGTGAAGGGCGAGCCGTTCGAGCCCGACGAGCGGATGCGGCGCGTCCTCGCCGATGCCGCCGCCGTGGGCGCCGCGACCTCGCGCGCGCTGTTCTTCGACGCCCGGACGTCGGAGGAGTTCGCGTACTACGACGACGACTCGGCGTGGTTCAACATGCTGTGGGTGGGCGGCTACACGTTCGAGACGCCCCCGCCGCTGGTCACCGCCGAGGGGATCGAGCCGTTCCCCCCGACCGGTGTGCGCACGCTGCACTCCAGGACGTCGTTCCTCTACGCGGCCACCGGCGTCACGCCGGCGATGTGCATGCGGCTGACCGGCCTGGGGTCGCAGTACCTCATGGCGGTCAAGGACGCCGACGGCGATCCGCTCGACGGTGCGAAGACGTACCGGCTGACGCTGCCCCCGGACATCCCCGCGGCGCGCTTCTGGTCGGTCACGGCGTACGACAACGCGACCCGCTCGATGCTCAAGACGCCGCAGCGCTTCCCGCGGGCGGGGAGCCAGTCCTACCCGACGCCGGCGGCGACCGCGAGCGACGACGGCTCGACGACGATCACGTTCAGCCCCGCGCGGCCGTCCGACGTGCCCGAGGGCAACTGGGTCCAGACCACCGAGGGCAAGGGCTGGTTCCCGATCCTGCGCTTCTACAGCCCGCTGGCACCCTTCTTCGACAAGACCTGGCGGCCGAGCGAGCTCGTCCGCGCGTGAACGAGAGGAGATCACGATGTCCGACCGACCAGTGTTCCTGTACGCCGCCGTCTACGACTCGATCGACGACGCCGAGGCCGACTACGAGGCCGTCTTCGACCTCCACGCCCTCGGCGCGATCGGGACGTTCGACTCCGCGGTGATCCGCAAGGAGGAGGACGGCAAGGTCCGCGTCACGAAGACCGAGAAGCCCACCCAGCACGGGGCCTGGACCGGTGCCGGCGTCGGCGCCCTCGTCGGCCTCATCTTCCCGCCGTCGCTCATCGGCACCGCGATCGTCGGCGCCGGCGCGGGCGGCCTGATCGGGCACCTGCGCAAGGGCATCTCGCGCGGCGACCTCAAGGAGTTCGGCGACGACCTCGAGAACGGGACCGCCGCGGTCGTCGTGATCGGCGAGTCCAAGCTCGAGGAGCAGCTGGAGAAGGCGATGAAGCGCGCCGACAAGCTCATCGCGAAGGAGATCGACGCCGACGCCGAGGAGCTCCAGCGCGAGATCGACGCTGCCGCCAAGGAGGACGCAGCCAAGGCCTGAGGGTGGTCCCCCTCCTCCTCGCGGTCCGCGGACTCGCGCGGGCCCTCGCCGCCGTCTGGCGAGACCCCGAGACCAGGGCGCTGCCGGTCGTCGCCGGCGCCCTGGTCCTCACGGGCACGCTGTTCTACTGGCGCTTCGAGGACTGGTCCTTCATCGAGTCGCTGTACTTCTGCGTCGTGACGCTGACGACCGTCGGCTTCGGCGACCTCTCCCCGACCACCCCGGGCACGCAGATCTTCACGATCGTCTACATCCTCACGGGCTTCGGCGTGCTCGTCGCCCTGCTGACGTCCGTCGCGCAGCAGTACGTCCGCCTCAAGGCGGAAGGCGGGCCGGCGCGCGACCGCGTGCGCAGCCGCCGGGACGCACGCTGACGAGTGCCGTCCTCTTCATGCGAAAGGGGTGACGTGCCACCGCCCGGCCGGGCTTAGCATCGCGCCGCGATGACCACGGCGGACGCTTCCTTCGATCTCTCGGAGGCGAAGCTCGCTCCACCACCGATCCGGCGCGGCACCGTGGCGAAGAGCGACGTCATGGCGAGGCTGGAGGAGGCGGGCTGCCCGCTCGTGACGGTCGTCGCACCCGCCGGCTACGGCAAGACGACGCTCCTGGCGCGCTGGGCCGAGGCCGATCCACGGCCGTTCGGGTGGGTGGCGCTCGACGGACGCGACGACGACCCCTTGGTGTTCCTGCGGTACATCGCAGGCGCGATCCACCGCATCCAGCCGCTGCCCGCCGATGTCTTCGACGCCCTGTCCGGCCCGGGGGACACGACCTGGACCCGGCGCGTCCCGCGCCTCGGCCGCGCGCTCGGCACGCTGGGGCGACCCTTCGTGCTCGTGCTGGACGACCTGCACGCGATCGGGAATCCCGACTGCCTCGACGTGCTGTCCGCGGTGCTCGGGCACGTGCCGGCCGGTTCGCGGCTCGCGATCGCGAGCCGCGAGGAGCCGGCGCTGCCGATCGCCCGCTGGCGAGCGCATGGCCACCTGCAGGAGATCGGCGTCTCCGAGCTCCGCCTCGACGATCGCGAGGCCGGCCTGCTCCTGGCCGCGGCCGGGGTGAAGCTGGATCCGCCCGAGCTCTCCGAACTGACCGACCGGACGGAGGGCTGGCCGGCGGGGCTGTACCTCGCGGCGCTCTCGATGCAGGCCGGAGGCCCGAGCCCGGCCAGCGCCGCGAGCTTCGCCGGCGACGACCGGCTCGTGTCCGACTACTTCCGTCTCGAGGTCCTGGCGCGCCTGCCCGCCGCGGACGCGGAGTTCCTCAAGCACACGTCCGTGCTGGAGCGCATGAGCGGCGACCTCTGCGACACGGTCCTGCAGATCACGGGATCCGCGCAGACGCTGGAACGCCTCGCGCGGACGAACGGGTTCGTCGTGCCGCTCGATCGTCGCGGCGAGTGGTACCGGTACCACCACCTGTTCGGGCGTCTGCTGCACAACGAGCTCGACCGCACCGAGCCGGACCTCGTCCGCGAACTCAACGCTCGTGCGATGACCTGGTGCGTCGCCAACGACCGGGCCGAGGAAGCGATCGTCTACGCGCACGCGGCCGGAGAGACGGATGCGGTGGCCGGGCTGCTCGACGTCCTGGCGCTGCCGCTCCACTACGACGGCCGGATGCAGACGCTGGAGGAGTGGCTCGGCTGGTTCGGCGACGACGAGCTCGTGCAGTACCCCGCGCTGGCCGTCTACGGCGCATGGGTCCGCGTCCTCACGGGACGGCCCGCCGACGCCGAACGATGGCTCGCGATCGCCGATGGCGCGTCCTCCCGGCTCCCGCTCTCGGACGGCAGCGCCACCATCGAGCCCTGGGTCGCGGTGCTCCGGGCGCACATGATGCGAGACGGCGTCGAGTCGGCGCTGGCCGACGCGAATCGCGCGCTGGATCAGCTCCCGCCGGGGAGCGCGTGGGTCCCGACCGCCCTGCTCGGACGTGGCGTGGCGCATGCGCTCGTCGGCGAGACCACCCGCGCCAGGGATGACCTCGTCGCGACGATCGAGCGGGGCAAGGCGCTCGGCGCTGTGGAGGAGATCCTCGCCGCGGAGGCGGAGCTGGCACTCCTCGCAGCGCAGCAAGGCGCATGGGACGAGGCTCGGCGACATGCGTCGGCGGCGCGGACCCTGGTCGACTCGACGGGCCTCGCCGACTACTCGGCGAGCGCGGCGGCGCACGTCGCGTCGGCACGCGTGGCGCTCCACGACGCGCGGCCTGCCGAGGCACGTGCCGAACTGGCGCGTGCGCACCGGCTCCGACCGCTGCTCGACCACGGCCTGCCGTGGCTCACGGTCCACGTCGGACTCGAGCTCACACGCACCCACCTCGCGCTCGCCGAGCCCGCAGCGGCCCGCACCGTGCTCGCCGAGACCGAGCGGGTGCTCGAGTTGCGCCGCACATGGGCCTCCTCGCCGACGAGGCCCGCGAGCTGCACGACCGCGTCGCGGCCACCACCGCGCCGGGCGGTACCTGGGCGATGAGCCTCACGGGCGCGGAGCTCAGGCTGCTCCCGTATCTCGCCACGCATCTCACGTTCCCCGAGATCGGCGACAGGCTCTTCATCTCGCGCAACACCGCGAAGACCGAGGCGGTCTCCGTCTACCGCAAGCTCGGTGTGTCCTCGCGCAGCGAGGCGATCGCGAAGGCCGTCGAGATCGGCCTGCTCGACAGCTCGATCTATCCGCCGCGTGCGGATCTCATCCACGGGGGATGACGCGTGACCGGCGTCGAGCCGGTGTGATGTACGAGCCGTCGGACGAGTACAAGGAGCACCTCCGTCGACTCGCCGTGCACGACACGGCGCTCCTGCGAGCCGTCGCAGGGCAGGGGAGCACCTTCGCGACGACGGTGATCGACGAGCGGACCACGGCACTCGTCCGCGTCGCCGCGACCATCGCCGTCGACGCTGCGCCCGCCTCGTTCCAGCACGCCGTGGCCGTCGCCCTCGCCGCCGGGACCACGAGCGACGAGATCGTCGCCGCGCTCGAGGCGGTCGCTCCGGTCACCGGTGCCGCGCGCGTGGTGCAGTGCGCGCCGAAGATCGCCCTCGCGCTGGGCTACGACGTCGACGACGCGCTCGAGCGACTCGACCCCTGATCACGCGGCGGATGGCGCTCGGACCACCGGGCGTACCGGCCGGCGAGCGGCGCCGCGCTGAGCCCGTGCGCGAACACCGAGAGCCCCACGGTGAGGTAGATCGCGAGCACGATGAGCTCCTCGTGAGGGCAGGTTCGACTCCTCGACGACGATCACGGCGAACACGATCGACGCGAGCCCGCGGGGACCGAACCAGCCCATGAAGCCGATCGTCGGAGCCCGCGCCCGAGACCCGACCATGGCGATGGCGACCGGGAGCATCCGGACCAGCGTCAGGCTGAGCACCGCGTAGCCCGCGAGCGCCCAGGTGAGCTCGCCGAGCGCCGGCCCCAGCAGGATCGCCCCGAACAGGACGAAGGTCACGCCGTCGAGGACGTCGCCCACCTGCTCGCTCAGGCCGTTGACGTCCTCGGGATCGCGATCGATGAGGAACCGGAAGGTGATGCCCGCGACGAACGCGGCGATGAACCCCGAGCCCCCGAGGGCGGCCGCGACCCCGTAGGCGAGCGCCGCTCCTGCGGCCGGCACGACCCGCCGCCAGGGATCGGCGATCAGGCCGCGGCGACCGGCCTGGACGAGCACCACCGCGACGAGGGCGCCGCCCACGACTCCGCCGAGCACCCCGTAGCCGATCTCCTCGAGCAGGAGCGTCACGGCGTTGCGCCCGTCGGCGATCCCGGACTCCACGTCGGCGATGGCGACCGCGGCGAACAGCAGCGGGACGCAGATCCCGTCGTTGAGCCCGCTCTCGACGTTCAGCCCCTGGCGGACCCGGCCCGGGACGCGCGGCTCGGTGACGACCGCCTGCCCGAGCGCGGCGTCGGTGGGCGCCAGGACCACCGCGAGGATGACGGCCTCCTGGATCGTCAGCTGATCGAGCACGAGCGCGCCCGCGATGGCGCCGAGGCCGATCGTCAGCGGCAGCCCGATGCCGAGGAGGCGGACCGGCACGCCTGCCTCACGGCGGAGCTCGCGGAGGTCGATGCTCGAGGCGTCGCAGAACAGCACGAGCGCGAGCGTCGCCTCCGCGAGCGTCCGCACGGTCTCGCTCGACGCCTCGACGTCGATCTCGCCGAGCACCCGGGGACCCAGCAGCAGCCCGACGACGACGAACACCATCGCCGGCGTGACCGGCGTGCCGTAGAGCCGCCGCGAGATCGCCGCGACGCCGAGCAGCGTCGCGGCGAGGATCGCAAGCGACCAGTCCACGCTGCCTACAGGTCGGTCTGCGAGGCGACGCGCCCCGACGCGACGGCCGCCTGCAGGGCGTCGTAGTCGCGCTCGTTCTGGTCTGCGTAGAGCTCGGCGAACGACGCCATCGCGCGATCGAAGCTGTCGCCGCGCCCGAGGTAGCCGGCGATCGCGACGGCGTCCCCGGAGCGGGCGTGCGCCTTGGCGAGCGCCTGGCCGCAGAGCTCGGCGTAGAGCTCCATGATCGTGGGGTCCATGAGCTCGACCAGGGCCGATCCCTTGCCGTCCCACAGCTGGCGCATGTAGAAGTTGCGGCTCACGCCGTCCGGGGCGGTGAACCGGACCCAGCCGAGCAGGATGTCGCTCGCCGCCTGCGTCAGCCGCTGGCCCTCGACGACGCGCTGGCCGGGGTTCGCGAAGGCGCTCTCGCCCGAGGAACGGCTCGAGCACCGACGCCTGCGCCTCCTTGAGCTGCAGGATGCAGCGGGTCGGTGTCGTCGCGGCCGAGCATGAGCACGACCCACGCGCGCGTCCCCACGCTGCCGACGCCGACCACCTTGCGCGCCGCGTGCACGTAGCGGTAGCGCTCCAGCAGCCTCCGTCGGTCGGCGGTCGAGCGTCCGCCGGTAGGAGCGGATGACGGTGCGGACGAAGTGCTCCACCTCCTCGCGCTCGATCCCGGTCACGATGTCCTCGATCGGGACGATGAGCGGTGGGTCGCGGACGATCCTGCGCTCGCCGTCGACGACCTCGGTCAGCTTGGCGAGCGCCCGCGTGCTGTCCTTGGACCGTGCCTTGGCGACGTTGCGCTCGAACGCCTTGCGCTGCTTCGCGTTGCCCCGCTCGGCGGTGACCGCGGCGATGTCGTCGAGGTCGATCCGCGCGTACCAGACGTCGAGGTTCGACATGCCCTGCGTACTCCTGCATCGCCTCGCGGTACGCGCGCGCGACGGCCCGGTTGATCTTCTGCCGCTCGCTGGTCGTCGAAGCCGCGATCGCGACCGGCCACGGCGAAGCTCGCGACGAGCCGCTTGACGTCCCACTCGAACGGACCGGGCAGGGTCTCGTCGAAGTCGTTGATGCTGAAGATCAGGCGTCGATCCGGCGCGGCGAACGCGCCGAAGTTCGAGAGGTGGGCGTCGCCGCAGAGCTGGACCTGCAGACCGGTGCGGGGAGCGTCCGCGAGATCGGCGGCCATGAGGTAGGCGGCGCCGCGGTAGAACGTGAACGGGGACACGAGCATCCGCCCGTAGCGGACCGGGACCAGCTCGGGCACGCGCGAGGCGTCCTGCTCCTCGAGCAGCTCGACCGGATCGCGCCGGCCGGCTGCCGGCTCCCAGTCGCCGTGAGCGGATCGCGGTGCCGCGTCGCGCGCGGCCTTGCCCTTCGCCGCCCGTTCGGCGGCGCTCAGGTGGTGGACCGGCTTGGGCGGGCGGCGCCGGGGCCGCGGCCGCGCTTCCGGGGGAGCCTGCTGGACGTCCGTCATGGCGACATCACACCGCCTGCGCGCCGCGAGCGAATCATCCCTTTCGTGCGATGTCGCCGCTCCGGCGGCGCGTGATGGTTGCGCTCCGATGAGACGACGACTGCTGGCCGTGGTGGCGTTGGTGGCGGGAGCAGCCTCGCTCGCGCTGGCCGTCGCGGTCGTCATCAGCGAGTTCCCGCGCGGTCTCGTCGTCGTGGCGTGCATCCTCGTCGCCGGCACGGTCGCCTGGTACGCGGTGCTGCGCCGGGGAGCCGTGCGCACGGTCGGGCTCATCGTGGCCGGGCTGGCGTTCGCCGGCGCCGTGGTGGTGCTCCTCACCGGCCGCCCGCTGCTCGATCTCCTCGTCGTGGTCGGCGTGCTCGTGGCGATCGGAGCGGCGTGCGCGACGCTCGTCGTCAAGGTCGATCTGCCGGACGCGCCGCCGCCGCAGCATCCCATCCTGGTCTACAACCCGCGCTCGGGCGGCGGCAAGGCGGAGCGGTTCGCAGTGGCGGACGAGGCGCGCGCCCGCGGCATCGAGCCGATCGAGTTCGGCCCCCCGTGGGACCTCGACGCGCTCGTGCGCAAGGCGGTCGCCGACGGCGCCGACGGGCTGGCCATGGCCGGCGGCGACGGTTCGCAGGCCATCGTCGCCGCGATCGCCGCGGAGCTCGACCTGCCCTACAGCTGCATCCCGGCCGGCACGCGCAACCACTTCGCGCTGGACCTCGGGGTCGACCGCGACGACGTCGTCGGCGCGCTCGACGCGTTCGTCGACGGCGGCGAGCGCCGCGTCGACCTCGCCGAGGTCAACGGGCGCGTCTTCGTCAACAACGTGTCCCTGGGCCTCTACGCCGAGGCCGTCCAGCACGAGGGCTACCGCGACGCGAAGCTGCGCACGATCCTCGACACGGTGCCCGACGTCCTCGGACCGGGCGGCGGCGATCTCGACCTGCGCTGGCACGGGCCGGGGGGCCAGGAGCACCGCTCCGGCGCGGCGATCCTCGTGTCCAACAACCGCTACCGGCTCGGCCGTGCGGTCGGGTCGGGCACACGGCCTCGGATCGACGACGGCCTGCTCGGGATCACGGTCTTCGGCCGACCCTCCGGCCGCGGCGCCGGGGGCCGCGGGACGCAGCGCATGTGGCGCGAGTGGTCCGCCCCGTCCTTCGAGGTCGACGCGGAGCGGGCGGTCCCGGCCGGCATCGACGGCGAGGCCCTCGTCCTCGATGCACCGCTGCGGTTCCAGATCCGCCCCGGCGTCCTGCGCGTGCGCATCGCGCGTGCGCACCCCGGTGCGTCGCCGTCGGCGAATGCGCCGGAGGGCCTGTGGGACGCCGTCCGCCAGCTCGTGCGCCTCGCGTTCGGACGCGAGCACGAACCCCAACCACAGAGGAGCACCGTATGGATCTGATCGAGATCACCGACAGGGAGCGGCTCGGCCGCGAGGAGGCCGCCGCGCGCCTGCACGCCATCGCGGACATGCTGGCCCGGCACAACGACGTCGAGTTCGAGCGCGGCGGGATCCGCTTCAAGGTGCACGTCCCCGACGAGGTCGACTACAAGCTCGAGATCGAGATCGAGACCGACGAGCGCGAGCTGGAGATCGAGCTGAAGTGGTGAGGAGGTGGAGACGTGTCCGTCGCTGAGGAGCTGCCGGCCGCACGCACGCTCGACGAGGACCACGCGCGGGCGCTTGCCGCAGCGGCTGCACCGCGGGCAGCACGACGGCGCCGGAACGCCGCTGATCGACCACGTCGCGAGGGTGGCCGCAGCGGTCACCACCGACGCGCGCGTCGCCGCCTGGCTCCACGAGGTGTTCGAGTACACGCCGACGTCCGAGGAGGACCTGCTGGCCGAGGGCGTGTCGACCGAGGAGCTGCGCGCGCTCAGGCTGCTGACCCGCGACCGGGCGTCGCGCTCGAGCACGCGCTACCTCGGGCACGTGCGGCTCATCGCGGACGCCGTGGGACCGGGCGCCGACATCGCGCGGCAGGTCAAGCACGCGGACCTCGTCGACCGCGCGGCGCACCCGACGGGCGTCGGCGGCGGCTGGTCGCCGCCGTACGCCCTCGGCCTCGAGATCCTCCGGCGCTACTGACGCGCCATCGCGACGCGGAGCAGCTCGTCGGGGTCGAGCCGGTGGTCCGCGTCGACCGCGGCGTCGTCCACGTCGATCTCGACCCAGCGGACCTCGCCCGTGAACGCGTTCGGGGTCGGGTAGTCCTCCGCGACCAGCCCCCCGTCCTCCCTGCCGACGTCGCAGGTGTCGTCGGCGGAGAAGATCATCGCCGCCGTCGCCGCGACGGCACCTTCGCCGATCCCTTCGCCGTCGACGAACAGGCGCGCGGTGCCGCCCTTGCCGAGACCCGGGCCGTCGTAGTCGAACTCCATCCGGACCTGGCGGGTGCCCGCCGGGATCTCCGCGTCGCTGCCGACGTAGAAGCGCTGGACGCCGAGGAGGTTGTAGCAGTAGCGCAGCCGGCCGTCCTTCATGTACAGGCTCCAGCCGCCGATGCTGCCGCCCTGGGCGATGATGACCCCCTGCGCGCCGCCCTCCGGCACGACGATCTCGGCGGTCACGGCGTGCGAGCGGTTCTTGATGCTGACGACCGAGTTCTCCGTCAGCCGGCCCATGCCGCCGTAGAGCCGCTGCCGGTTGCCCTTCACGAGGGCCGGCCGCCCGGCGACCTCCGCGAGCAGCCGCTCCGCGACACGGTCGTCGAGCGGCAGCACGTTGAACCGGGTGGCCTCGATGAGGAACAGCCGCTGCAGCTCGTGAAGCCGGTCGGGATGCTGCGCCGCGACGTCCTCGAACTGCGTCCAGTCGACGCCCGTGTCGTAGAGCTCCCACACGTCGTCGTCGAACGCGGGCGTCTTCTCGCCGACGAGGAGCCACGGCGTCTTGTGCCGCGTCACCGCGGTCCAGCCCTTGTGGTAGATGCCGCGGTTGCCGAACATCTCGAAGTACTGCGTCTCGTGGCGCTCGGCGGCCGCCGCGTCGTCGAACGCGTAGCGCATGCTCACGCCCTCGATCGGCTTCTGCTGCACGCCGTTGACGAACGTCGGCTCGACCAGCCCGGCGGCGTCGAGCACGGTCGGCGCGATGTCGATGACGTGCGTGAACTGCGTGCGGATCTCGCCCTTCGCGTCGAAGCCGCCGGGCCAGTGCACGATCGCGCCGTTGCGTGTGCCGCCGAAGTGCGAGGCGACCTGCTTCGTCCACTGGTAGGGCGTGTCCATCGCGTGCGCCCAGCCCACTGCGTAGTGGTTGTAGGAGTCCGGGCCGCCGAAGTCGTCGAGGCGCTCCATCATGAACTCCGGCGTCTCCAGGGCCGCCGCGCCGTTGAAGTTGATCATCTCGTTGAACGTGCCGTTCAACGTCCCCTCGGCGGACGCGCCGTTGTCGCCGACGATGTAGTACACGAGCGTGTCGTCGAGGATGCCCAGGTCCTCGAGCGCGTCGAAGAGCCGCCCGACGTGGTGGTCGGTGAACTCCATGAAGCCCGCGTAGATCTCCATCTGGCGGCGCAGCACCGGCTTGAGCTCCTCCGGCATGTCGTCCCAGGCGGGGATCTCCTGGTGGCGCGGCGTCAGCTTCGCGTCCGGCGGGATGACGCCGAGCTCCTTCTGGCGCGCGAAGGTCCGCTCGCGCAGCGCGTCCCAGCCGTCGTCGAACCGGCCCGCGTACTTGTCCGCCCACTCCGTCGGCACGTGGTGCGGCGCGTGCGTCGCACCGGGCGCGAAGTAGGCGAAGAACGGCTTGTCGGGCATGAGCGACTTCTGCTGATGCACCCAGGTGATCGCCTTGTCGGTCATGTCGCCCATGAGGTGGTAGCCCTCCTCGGGGGTGCGATCCGGCTCGACCGGCGTCGTCCCCTCGTAGAGCGCCGGGTAGTACTGGTGCGCCTCGCCGCCGATGAAGCCGTAGAAGTACTCGAAGCCGCTGCCCGTCGGCCAGTTGTCGAAGGGCCCCATCGGGCTCGTCTGCCAGACCGGCACCTCGTGGCACTTGCCGAACTGCGCGGTCGAGTACCCGTTGAGCTTGAGGATCTCCGCCAGCGGCGCGCACGTGTTCGGGCGCATCGAGTTGTAGCCCGGCGCGGCCGTCGCGATCTCCGTGATCCCGCCCATGCCGACCGTGTGGTGGTTGCGGCCGCTCAGCAGCGCCGCGCGGGTCGGGGAGCACAGGGCCGTCGTGTGGAAGCGGTTGAGCTTCAGCCCGCCGGCCGCGAGACGCTCCGCGTTGGGCGTCGCGCACGGTCCGCCGAACGCGCTCGCCGAGCCGAACCCCGCGTCGTCGATGAGGACGACGAGGACGTTGGGCGCGCCCGCAGGCGGCCGCAGCTGCTCGATGGGCGCGAACGAGGTGTCCGGGTCCTTCGCGTCGTAGGTGACCAGCCCCGGCGCCGGGATGTCGGGCACCGGGAGGACGTCGCGGCCGGCAGATCGTCGTGTGCAGTTCCCATGCCCGCAGCATCCGGCTCGGCCGGCGCGGGGGCATCATCCATCTCGGATGACGGCACGGGCACCGCTGCGCTCGATGCTCGCGCCGTGACCCGGTTCCTCCCGATCCTGGGCTGGCTGCCGCGCTACGAGCGGCGATGGCTGCCCGCCGACGCCCTGGCGGGCCTGTCGGTCTGGGCGCTCCTCGTGCCCCAGAGCCTCGCCTACGCGACGCTGGCCGGCGTCCCGGTCCAGTACGGGCTCTACACGGCGTTCGCGGCGTTGCTCATGTACCCGATCTTCGGGACGTCGCGGCAGCTCGCGGAGGGACCGAGCGCCGCGGTGTGCGCGGTGGTCGCCGCCACGATCACGCCGCTGGTCGGCGCAGCCGCGCTCGGCACCGACGCCGCTGCGCCGTACGCGGCCGCGCTGGCGCTCGCCACCGGCGTCGTGTACGTCGTGCTCGGGGTCCTGCGGATGGGCTGGGTCTCGACGTTCCTGTCCAAGGCGGTCATGGCCGGGTTCATCCTCGGCTTCGCGATCGGGATCATCATCAACCAGGTCCACTCGCTGCTCGGGACCGCCGGGAGCGACGGCTCGTATCTCGAGCAGCTCTGGAAGACCGTCGGGCAGATCCCCGACGCCGACCTGACGACGGTCGCGGTCGGCTGCGGCTCGCTCGCGCTGCTGCTCGGGTTGCGCTTCGTGGCGCCGAAGGTGCCGCGCGCGCTCATCGTCATGGCGCTGGCGATCCTCGCCGTCGACGTCTTCTCGCTCTCCGACCACGGGGTGGCCGTGACCGGCGACGTGCCCACCGGCCTGTTCGCCGTCGGCATCCCGGACGTGCCGGCGAGCGACATCGGCAAGCTCCTGCTCGGGGCGCTCGCCGTGATCTTCGTCGGGTACTCGGAGTCGCTCGCGGCCGCACGGGCGATGGCGACGAAGCACGGGTACGAGATCGACCCGAACCAGGAGCTCGTCGCGCAGGGCGCGGCGTGCGGCGCGTCCGGGCTGATCGGCGGCTTCGCGGTGGACGGCAGCCTCTCGAAGAGCTCCGTCGCCGACGCGGCCGGTCAGCAGACCCAGATGGCCTCGCTCATCAACGCCGTCTTCATCCTGCTCACCCTGCTGTTCCTCGCGAGCATCTTCGAGAACCTGCCCAGCGCCACGCTGGGCGCGGTGGTGATCGACGCCCTGGTCGGGCTCCTCACGCTCGGCGGGCTGCGCCGGTACTTCAACACGAGCCGCGCGGACTTCGTGTTCTTCGCGGGCGCGATGCTCGGCATCCTGGCCTTCGGGATCATCGCCGGCATCCTCATCGGCGTCGCGCTCTCGCTGCTGCTGCTGATCGCGCGCTCCTCCCGGACCTCGGTCCGGCCGTTGGGTCGCGAGCCGGTGTCGGGCGTCTTCCACGACCTCGACGACCAGCCCGGTCTCGTGACCGATCCGGAGGTCCTCGTCCTGCGGATCGACGGTCCGCTGTTCTTCGCCGACGCCGACCACTTCCGCTCGCGCGTGCACGAGCTCGCGTTCCGCGACGACCCGCCGTCCGGCGTCGTCGTCGACGCCGAGTCGGTGTTCCTCACCGACACGGACGGCGCGGACATCCTCGTGCAGGTCGCCGGCGAGCTGCGGGCCCGTGGCATCACCCTGGCGCTCGCGCGGGTCCACCCCGTGTGCCTCGACCTCTGGACGCGCGCCGGGGTGCTCGACGCGCTCGGCGAGCACGGCGTCCACGAGACCATCGATGGCGCGGTGGTCACGTTGACCGCAGTACCGCCGCCGACACAAGTTACGTAGGCCTCTACTGATGAGCCCCGGGGCGCCGCGGACGATGCTCTCCCCATCGCATCCCCCGCTCCTCCGGAGACGAAGCCATGACCCTCTTCATCGTGCTCGCCGTGCTGCTGCCCTGGTCGCTGTGGCGACAGATGCATGCCCACGCCATCAGCCGTGAGGGGCTCATCAAGCTGCCCCTCATCTTCGCCGCGATCGGCGCCTTCAGCCTCACCCAGCAGGACGTCCCGTCCGACGCCGCCGCCGTCGCCTACGTGGCGACGAGCCTCGGACTGTCCGTGGCACTGGGCATCTGGCGCGGCGCGGTGATCCCCACCTGGCTGACCGCGGACGGCACGTGGATGAGCAAGGGCAACCGGCTGACCATCTCGCTCTGGATCCTGCTCATCGGCGCGAAGTTCGCCATGGGGGCGGTCGCCGGCATCACCGGTTGGTTCCCCGCCAGCAGCTCGGGCGAGGTGTTCCTGTTCCTCGGCATCTCCTTCGCCGCGCAGAACCTCGTCGTCGCCTCCCGCACGCTGGCCCGCGTTCGGCACGGGAACGTCGCGACGGCCTAGCCGGCGTCAGAGGTCTCGGCGGTCGCTGACCCCGAGCTTGTGCATCGCCCGGTAGATGTGGCTCTCGACGGTCCGCACGGAGAGCACGAGGCGGTCGGCGATCTCCGCGTTGGAGAGCCCGTCGGCGGCGAGGGTGACGATCTCGCTCTCGCGTGACGTGAGCGTCGAGGCCGCGGCGTCGAGACCCTCGATCTCCGGCGGCTCGGTCCCCTGGCCGGGCACGTGGAGCTCCCGCATGCGGACCGCCGCGCGCCGCGCGGCGTCGTGGCGGCCCGCGCGCACGAGCGCCGCCGCGGCCTGCGCGGCGGCGTCGACGGCGTAGGGCATCGCGCCGATCGCGGCCAGCTCCTCGGCCACCGCGAGGAGGGCGTCCGCGTCGCCGGCCGCCAGCGCCGCGGCGTGCGCCGCGTAGGCGGCGACGAGGCGCGCATCGCAGCGCGCCGCCAGTCGGGCCTGCGCGGACGCGACGGCCGCCGCCGGCGCGCCGGCGCGCATCGCCTCGTAGGTCAGCAGGGACGCGTACCCAGGCTGGTCGTCCAGGTCCGACGCCGCGGCGAGCAGCATGTCCACCGCCGCCGCGTCGTCGCCACGCGCGCGCGCCGCCCAGCCGTCGGCGCGCAGGACGTAGGGACGCTGCGAGTTGGCCGGCTCGCGCCCGTCGAGCGCGGCGGTCATGCGGTCGTGGGCCGCGAGGGCGGCCTGGGCGTCGCCCGTCGCGAGGCCGAGCCCGACCTCGAACGCGCGCGTCTGCACCGCGGCCCCGAACGTGTCCTGGCGCTCGAAGTGCACGTCGGCCTCCGCGAACCAGCGGCGGGCGTCGCCGTGGCGGCCCCGGAGGAACGCGAGGACCCCGAGGCTGTAGGCGGCGATCCCCCCGGCGTCGCGGTCGTTGACCTCGACCGCGTCGCGCAGGGTGTCCCGCATGTAGGCCTCGGCGTCCTCCCAGTCCTGACCGGACTCGATCGACGTCAGCGACCAGGCGCCGAGCGCGACCGCGTCGTTGTAGTCGCCGAGCGGGACCGACGGCCGCAGGCGCCGGGCGAGCGGATGGACCTCGCTGGACCGTCCCACGTAGAAGAGCGCGATCGCGTACCGCGGCTCGGCCATGCGGCGGGTGGCAGCGTCCAGGTCCGGATCGGCGAGGAGCTCCGCGAGGAGGTCCACCGTCCCGCTGAACCCGTCGAGCATGCCGGTGAGCGCGAGTCGCAGCGGCAGCAGGCGGCGCTCCCAGAGCGGATCGTCCGACCACGCCCGCGCGCCGGAGAGCAGCGCGCGTGCGTCCGCCGCGCGACCGAGGCCCCAGTACAGCGCGTGCATGCGCTGCTCCAGGTAGTCGAGGACGGTGTCGTGCGCGGCCGGATCGCCGGCGAGGGACGCGACGGCGTCCTGTGCCGCGGCGAGCACCGACTCCGTGTCCTCGAAGCGCTTGCGGACGGTGTGCGCCCGCGCCAGCACGAGCGTCGCCGGCAGGCCGGCGCCGTCGGCGACGGCCCGCTCCGCGAGCCCGGCGCCGAGATCCGGGTCGCCGGCGAGGAGCGCGGCGCGCGCCGCGTCGAGGAGGAGCGCCGGGGGGATCGCGGCGCCCGCGTCCAGCAGCCAGCGGGCGACGCGGAGCGCGTCGTCGGGCGACAGCGGGTCGCGCTCCTGGACGGCGGCGGCCAGTCGCAGGCGCAGCCCGCGCGCGCGGAGCACGGGGAGGGCGCTGCGCACGACCTCGCCGTACAGCGGGTGCGAGAGGCGCACGTCGCCGCCGGTGGCCGGGGCGTCGACCAGGACCATGCCGTGGGCCTCGGCGTCGATGACGGCATCGGCGCTCGTCAGCGCGATGAGCTCGTCGAGCCGCAGGGGCTCGCCGAGGGCGAGCAGCTCGACCGGCGCACGCTCGTCGTCGCTCAGCGTGCCCATGCGGGTCGCGACGAGCTCGACGAGGCTCGGGCTCACCGAGGGACGGCGCGCCAGGCGCCAGAGACCGTGCTCGAGCGCGAGCGTCCCGGCGTCGACCGCCCCGAGCACCAGCTCGTGGACGTACAGGGCGTTGCCCTGGCTGCTCTCGGCGACCCAGCGCAGCGCGGCCTGCTCGACGGGACCGCCGAGCGCACCCTCGACGAGGGCCGCGACGGCCGCGTCGCCGAGGCGGTCGAGCTCGAGGCGCCGGGCGCCGGCGTCCTTCCACAGCGAGACGACCGCGTCCGGGCAGGGCTCGCCGCTGCGCACGGTCGCGACGACGAACACGCTCTGCGTCGTCGTCAGGTGCAGCAGCAGCGCCGCGGACACGGGATCGAGCAGCTGGGCGTCGTCGACGCCCAGCACGACCTTGCGCCCGCCCGCCTGGGTGCGCAGCGCGTCGGCGCTGCGGCGCATGAGCTCCAGCGCGTCGTCGGAGCGCACGTCGTCGGGGATGAGGCCGGCGAAGGCGCCGAGCGGGACCGTCGCGGAGCTGCGGGTGGCCTGCGCCCAGACGGCCAGGGCGCCGGAGCGCTGGGCCGCGGCGTGCGCCTCACGCGCGAGGCGCGACTTGCCGACGCCCGCCCCGGCGCTCACGACCACGCCGCGGCAGTCCTCGTCCCCCATCGCCTCGGCGATCCGGGTGAGCTCCGCCTCCCGGCCCACCAGCGGCCACGTCGCCGCGAGGGAGGACGTGGCTGCTGGCGATCCCCCGTCCATGGCGCACCCGGACTCTAGAGGGCGCGCCGTACGGCGTCAGGCGATGAGCTTCGCCTTCAGCGCGTCGTACTCCGCCTGGGTCAGGGCGCCGCTGTCGAGGAGCCCCTTGGCCTTCTCGAGCTCGCTCGCCGCGCCGCCGCCGTCCTTCGCCACGGACTGCACGTACTCGTTGAACTGCGACTGCGCCGCCTGTGCGCGCTCGGCGTTGCGCTGGCCCATGCCGTGACCGTTGGCGATCAGGTACACGAGCACGCCGAGGAACGGCAGGATGATGAGGAACGCGACCCACGCGGCCTTCGCCCATCCCGAGGTGTCATGACGACGGAAGAGGTCGCTGATGATCATGATCAGCGTCCAGATCCAGGCGACCCAGACGAAGAAGATGATCATGGACCACAGGACGTCCATGAAGGGGTAGTCAGCAGCGATGACCATCGCGTACGGCCTCCGTCGTTCGGTTCGAGCCGTCGCCCCGGAAATGGGTGCCAAGGCGCGCAGATTGCGATGCGGTGTTCGATCCGCATCGGTGATCTCCTGTCGAGTCCGTCCCAAGATGGGGAGCATCTCCCGATGTCGCTGCGCGGGGGCGCACGTAGCTTCGCTCCACCCCCGACAAGGAGAACCCCGATGTCCCCCCGTTCCACGCTGGACGCAGGGCCCGCCGACGTCGAGCTGAAGGCACGCCACCGCCGCATGTGGGCGTCCGGCGACTACCCGTCGATGGTCGAGACGTTCCTCACGCCGCTCGGCCCCCGCCTCGTCGAGGCGAGCGGCATCCAGACCGGGCAGCGCGTCCTCGACGTCGGCGCCGGCACCGGCAACGCCTCGATCCCGGCCGCGCAGCGCGGCGCCGAGGTCGTGGCGAGCGATCTCACCCCGGAGCTGCTCGACGCCGGGCGCGTCCGCGCGCGCGCCGCGGGCGCCGAGCTCGACTGGGTCGAGGCCGATGCGGAGCACCTCCCGTTCGACGATGCGTCCTTCGACGTCGTGATGTCCGCCATCGGCGTGATGTTCGCGCCTCACCACCAGGCCGCGGCCGACGAGCTCGTGCGCACCTGCCGTCCCGGCGGGACGATCGCGCTGCTGAGCTGGACGCCCGACGGCATGCTCGGCGACCTCTTCCGCACCATGGGCCCGTTCGCCCCGGCCCCGCCCCCCGGTGCGCAGGCCCCGCCGCTCTGGGGCAGCGAGGAGCATCTCGCCGGCCTGTTCGGCGACCGCGTGACGTTCGCGACCCAGCAGCCCGGGGTCCTCGAGATCACGGCGTTCGCCCGGCCCGAGGACTACGCCGAGCACTTCAAGGCGCGCTACGGCCCGACCATCGTGACCCAGGCGAACGCCCGCAAGGACGGCCGCGAGGCAGAGTTCGAGGCGGCGCTGCAGCGCTTCTGCGAGGACCACGACCGCGGCACGCCCGACCAGGCCCGCTTCGAGATGCAGTACCTGATCTCGGTGGGGACGAAGGCCTAGGCGCGACCCTCGGCGAGCAGGATCGTCACGGCACGCACCGTCGCATAGCCGCGCCACTCCAGCGCGGCCTGCGGCGAGTGGCTGTCGAAGTCGACGGTCCACCCGCCGTCGTCGCGCCGGCCGGCGGCGAGGCGGTCCAGCTCGGCGTCGATCACGCCGTCCGCGAAGAGCGCGCGGGCCGGATGGGCAGGCAGCGGCGCGAAGTCCAGCGGCCGCATGACCTCGTCCTCCAGCCCGCCCTCGACGTGGACCACGCCGTCCGGCGGCACGTGCGCGCCGAGGCGGGCGACGCGGTCGCCCGCGTCATCGCCCATCGCGCCGAGCAGCTCGAAGGCGAACCGCAGCACGAGCGCGTGGGGCGGGCCGTCGAGCGCGTCGATGGCGGCGAGGCAGTACGCCGTCGCCCGCGCGAGCCACGGATGGGCGGCGACAGCCGGGTCGTGTGCGGCGACGCGGTGCGCCTGGCCGGCGACCGCCGCCGTGATCTGCAGCGAGGAGACGCCCGGATCCGCCGAGACCCAGAACGGCGCGCAGGCCGCCGGGTCCGGGATCGGCAACGCGAACGGCAGGCCGCCGTCCGGGAGCGAGACGCCGTCGAGCCAGTCGCACAGCTCCGCCGCGCGCGGCGTCGTGGCCGGCCCGGCGTCGGCGAACGCCTCGAGCGCGTGCAGCGCCGCGCCGGGCTGGCTCGTGACCGAGCGCAGGTCGGGTTCCAGCCCCCAGCCGTAGCCGCCGTCCGGGTTGCGGTAGGCCTCGGCCGCGCCGAGCAGCCCCGCGCCGTCGTCCCCCCGGAGCCGCGCGAAGCGGTGCCGGTCCAGGACGCGGGCGTGGGCCGTCATGAACGCGGTGGTCGTGTCGAGATCGATGTCCACCAGCCCGGACTCTGCCGCGTCCGGCCGTGGGCGTCTTGCAGCTTTCGGACGACGTCGGGTGTCTAGCGACCGAGCAGCTCGGCGATCCCGTTCGTCAGCGCCGTCGCGGCGAGGACGAGGTCGCGGGGATCCGTGTCCTCGGCCTCGGAGTGGCTGCGACCGCCGATCGACGGCGCGAACAGCATCCCGGCCGGGATGCGACGACCGACGATCATGCCGTCGTGGCCGGCGCCGCTGGGCATCCGCCGCGCCGGCGATCCCGCGAGCTCGGCGCCGCGCTCCAGGGCGGCGATCACGCCGGCGTCCATCGCCAGCCCGTCCTCGTGGATGATCTCCGCGATCTCCACGCCGACGCCGGCACGGTCGGCGATCGGCGCCGCCAGGCCGGCGACGGCCTCGTCGAGCGCGGCGAGGCGATCCGCGTCGAGGTCGCGGTACTCCACGAGCAGCTCCGCGCGCGCCGGCACGATGTTGCCCGCCCCGGGCTCGAAGCGGATCGCGCCGACGTTGCAGACGGTGTCCGGGCCGCCGGCGTCGCCGATGAGGTCGAGGAACGCCGTGCCGTAGCGCAGCGCAGCGGCGCCCGCATCGGCGCGGTGCGCCGTCGGCGTCGTGCCCGCGTGGTCCGCGCGCCCCGTGAAGGTCACGCGCTGCCGGCGGATCCCCACGATCCCGGTCACCACCCCGAGCCGCTGCGGGCCCGCCTCGAGCACCGGGCCCTGCTCGATGTGCAGCTCCACGTACGCGACGTGGCGCGCGGGGTCGACCTGCAGCTCGGGCCGCCCCGCCCAGCCGGTCGCCGCCAGCGCCTCGCCGAAGCGGCGCCCGTCCGCGCTCACGAGCCTCGCCCGCTCCTCCGCCCCGAGCTCACCGCAGAACGCCCGGCTGCCGAGCGTCCCGGTGAAGGTGCCCTCCTCGTCCGCGAACGCCACCACGTCGACGCCGCCGCCCAGCGCCCGCGCGGCCTCGAGCGCCGCCACGACACCCAGCCCGCCGTCCAGGCGCCCGCCGAAGGGGACGGAGTCGACGTGCGACCCCGCGAGCACGGCACGGGAGCCCGGGGACCGGCCGAGCACGTTGCCGACGCCGTCGATCTCCGCCTCGAGGCCCGCGTCGGCGAGACGGCCGGCGAGCCACTCGCGCGCGCGGACGTCGTCCTCGGTGAACGCGGGCCGGTGCACCCCGCGCCCGCTGCGGCCGATCGCGCTCAGGGCGTCGAGGTCGGCGAGCATCCGGTCGCCGTCGATCGCGGTCGCGCTCATCGCGGGGGGAACTCCCGGCGCCAGTGCTCGGCGATCTCGCGCCCGGTCGCGAACCAGACGCCCTCGTGCGCGAGGGCGTGGTCGAGGAACCGGGCGAGCCCGTGCGCGCGGCCCGGGCGCCCGACGGTGCGCTCGTGCAAGCCGACCGGCATGAGCCGCGGCCTGTGGGCGCCCTCCGCGTACAGCTGGTCGAACGCGTCGCACAGGTAGTCGGCGAAGTCGCGTCCCGTGACGAACCCGCCGGTCGCCGAGCCGTAGCGCATGTCGTTGGTCTCGTAGGAGTAGGGGATGACGAGATGATCGCGCCCCTCGACCTGCACCCAGTAGGGCAGCTCGTCGTTGAGCGCGTCGCGGTCGTAGAGGAACCCGCCCTCCTCGACGACGAGGGCCCGGGTGCGCAGCGACGGCCTGCCGGTCATCCAGCCCACCGGGCGCTCGCCGGTGAGGCGCTCGATGCCGGCCACCGCCCTGCGCATGAGCTCGCGCTCGGTGGCCTCGTCGGTCTCGCGGTAGTCGATCCAGCGGTACCCGTGGGACACGATCTCGTGGCCGGCCTGCGCGAAGGCGACCGCGACGTCCGGGTTGCGCTCCAGCGCCTGCACGACCGCGAAGAGGCTGACCTTGATCCGCCGCTGCTCGACCATGTCGAGCAGGCGCCAGATCCCGACCCGGCTGCCGTACTCGTAGGCCGACTCCACGAGGGCGTTGCGTTCGCCGACCAGCGGCGGGAAGGGCGTGTCGGTCAGCGCGCCCTCCGAGGCGCGGTCGCCGTGCAGGACGTTGGACTCCGCGCCCGCCTCGTAGTTCACGGCGATCTGGACCGCGATGCGCGCGCCGCCCGGCCAGCGCGGGTTCGGGGCGTCGCGGCCGTAGCCGACCATGTCGCGCGGGTAGTCGGCGCTCATCGCGTCGCGATCTCCATCGCGAGCGACTCCGCGGCCTCGCCGGACGGGATCCCCCGTCGCTCGGCCTCGGCGAGCACCGCCTCCGCCGTCGCCGCGATCCGCTCGATGCGGGCCTCGACGTCGGCGCGGTCGTAGCCGTCGAGCTCGCTCACGCCGTTCGTGACGCCGCCCGCGCTCGCGAGGAAGTCGGGGACGTACGTGATGCCGCGGGCCGCCAGCCGCGCGTCGTCCTCCGGGGTGGCGAGCTGGTTGTTGGCCGCGCCGGCGACGATCCGGGCGCGGATCTCGGGGATCGTGCGCTCGTTGAGGGTGCCGCCCAGCGCGCAGGGCGCGAGCACGTCGGCGTCGACCGCGTGGATCGCGTCCGGATCGACGACCTCCGCCCCGGGGACGGCGGCGGCCGACGCCGCGTCGACGTCCGCCACGACGAGTCGCGCCCCCGCGTCGCGCAGCAGGGCGCACAGGCGCGATCCGACGGCGCCGGTCCCCTGCACCGCCACCGTGAGGCCGGGCAGGTCGGTCCCGACGTGGCGCAGGGCGCCACGCAGCGCGTGGAAGACGCCGAGCGCCGTGAACGGCGCGGCGACGCCCCCGACGTCATCGGCTCCGAGGACCCACGGCGTCTCCTCCTTCATCACGGCGAGGTCCGCCCGGCCGATGCCGACGTCCTCCGCCGTGACGTACGTCCCGCCGAGCGAGTCGACCGCGCGCCCGAACGCGCGCAGGCCCTCCGGCGTCGGGCGTCCCAGGATCACGGCCTTGGCACCGCCGTACGGCAGGCCGGCGAGGGCCGTCTTGTACGTCATCCCCCGCGAGAGGCGCAGGACGTCGGTGAGCGCCTCGTCGTCGGAGGCGAAGTCGCGTGCCCGGCACCCGCCGACCGCCCTGCCGTTGCGGACGCGGTGGATCGCGACGATCGCGCGCAGCCCGCTGGCCCGGTCGGACCAGTGCAGGACGCGCTCGTGGTCGTCGAACGCCGGATGGGAGAAGACGCCGGTCACGGAGACCGGCGGCAACCTACCTCAGACGACCTCGGCGTCCGAGGCCATGAGCGCCCGCAGCATGGCGAGGCGCGCCCGGCGCTCGTGGGACGACGCCTCCAGCTCGGCGAGCCGGGCCTGGTTGCGGCGGCGCAGCTCCGCGCCGCGGTCGGGATCCAGCGTGTCGTAGAGATCGCGTGGCCCGTCGTCCATGCCTCCATGATCGGACGCCGGCAGCGTGGCTTGAGTGTCATGCAGCACCCGCCGACCGCAGCAGCCCGCGGAGGCGATCGACGGCCCGGTCCGTCGCGGCGTCGTCGCCGAACAGCGTCTGCTGGAGCGCGATGCCGTCGAGGAGCGCGAAGACCGCGCGCGCGAGATCGTCGGTCGGCTCGTCGAGCCCGAGGCGCATGAGCTCCCGGCGGGTCGCCTCGATGTACGAGCTGTACATCCGCTCCACCGCCGGCAGCAGCTCCGGCCGGCGCCTGGCCTCGAGCGCCAGCTCGTACTGGAAGGCCTGCATGCCCGCGTCCTCCCGCACGAGGTCCGCGAGCCCGGCGGCGAGGTCGTCGAGGCTCCCGGTGCCCGGTTCGAGGAGGCTGATGCCGATCGACTGCTCGGCCGCCCACTCCAGCGCCGCCTGCAGCAGCGCGTCGCGCGTCCCGAAGTGGTGGGCCACCAGCGTGTTGCGCCACGCCCGCCTCCTCGGCGACAGCGCGGTAGGTGAGGCCCCGGAGGCCCTCGCGCGCGACGACGTGGACCGTCGCCCGCAGGAGCGCCTCACGCCCCTCGCCGTGTCTCGGCCGTGCCACGGGCCTAGCGTATCGCTGAGCATCTGCTCTGTGACTGTCTCCGTCGTTCGTTGGTTCCGCGGCACAGTGTGCTTGCAATCACACTGAGCATCTGCTCAGATTGTGTTCATGAGCACTCAGACCAGCGACCCCGCGGCCGCGGCCGCGCAGGACGCCTCCATCCCGCCTGCCGCGCCCGACGTCGCACCGGGCCTGCGCCCCGGGCGCATCGGGGTGCTGGGCATCGCCTTCTTCGTCATCGCGGCGGTCGGGCCGATGGCCGCGATCGTCGGTGCCTCCGGGCTCGTCTTCGCCGCCAACGGCCCGGCCGCGCCCAGCACGTACGTCATCGCCGCGCTCCTGTTCGCGGTGTTCAGCGTGGGCTACGTCGCGATGAGCCGTCACGTGACGAACGCCGGTGGGTTCGTCGCGTACGTCGCGAAGGGCCTCGGGACGAAGCCGGCGGGCGCCGCGGCGGGCCTCGCGGTCCTCTGCTACCTCACGGTCGCCTGCTCCCTGTACGGGATCTTCAGCGTGATCGCCGAGCCGACCATCGACGCGGAGCTCGGCGTCCACCTCCCCGGGGCCGCGTGGCTGTTCATCACGCTCGCGCTCGTCACCGGCCTGGCGTACTGGGGCGTCGACGTGAGCCTGCGGACGCTCGGCGTGCTGCTGCTGTGCGAGGTCGTCGTGCTGCTCGTCCTCGACGTCGCCGTCATCGCCGACGGCGGGGCGTCGGGCAACTCCGTCAGCGGCTTCGAGCCCTCCTCCGTCTTCGGCTCCGGGTTCGGGATCGCGCTGCTGTGGTGCGCGGCCTGCTTCACCGGGTTCGAGGCGACGGTCGTCTTCAGCGAGGAGGCGAAGGAGCCGCGCCGCACGATCCCGCGCGCGACCTTCCTGTCGATCGCGTTCATCGGCGGCTTCTACGCCCTGACGACGTGGGCGCTGTCCAACGCCTGGGGCGTCGACGCGATCCAGCAGACCGCGATCGACCGCCCGGCGGACTTCATCTTCGCCGCGACCGACGAGTACGTCGGCTCCGCGTGGTCGTCGATCATGCAGGTCCTGGTGGTCACGAGCTTCCTGGCGATGCTCCTCGGCTTCCACAACCTCTTCGCGCGCTACGTCTTCGCGCTCGGCCGGGCCGGGATGCTGCCCGCGGCCGCGGGCGTCGCGGACGAGCGCACCGGGACGCCGCGGCGCGCCGCACTGGCGATCGGCGTCGTGCAGCTCGTCGTCATCGGCGGGTTCCTGATCTTCGGGGCCGACCCCTACACGACGCTGTACGCCTGGCTCATCGCACTGGGCACGGTCACGCTGCTCGTCGTGCTCGCGCTGACGTCGATCGCCATCCTCGCCTTCTTCGCGCGCACGCGCGTGGAGACGAACGTCTGGTCGACGCGCATCGCCCCCGCCGTCGCGCTCCTCGGCTTCATCGCCGTGACGTACCTCGCGGTCGACAACTACACGCTGCTGCTCGGCGGCCAGGGCGGCGTCGCCCGCTGGCTGCTGCTGCTCATCCCCGTGGTCGCCGTCGCCGGCTGGGTCACCGCCGGCCGGCGCGACCGCGAGGTCGACTTCGCCACCCGACTCTCCTAGAGGGACACGATCCATGACGACGTTCACCGCCACACCCGATCCCGCGCTGCGCGAGCCGTTCGAGGTCGGCCAGGTCCAGTGGCTGCGCAAGCCGGGCGATGGTGACCGCGAGGGCCTCATGGCCGGCTTCTGGCACGTGACGCCGGAGGAGATGCCGGCCGGGACCGCGCACGAGTTCCCCTTCGACGAGACGATCTACGTCGTCGAGGGCGCGATGCGCATCGAGGTCGAGGGCGGCGAGCCCGTCGAGCTCGCGGAGGGCGACAGCGCGTCGTTCAACAAGGGGACGAAGGCGGCGTGGACCATCCACCGCCCCGTCACCGAGTTCTTCGTCTACAGCTGATGGCCCACCACGACGTCGTCGTCGTCGGCGCCGGGTTCGCCGGCCTCACCGCCGCGCGGGAGCTGTCGCTGCGCGGGCACTCCGTCCTCGTCCTCGAGGCGCGCGACCGCATCGGCGGCCGCACGTGGACGACCGAGCGCCTCGGCCGCACGCTCGAGCTGGGCGGGACCTGGGTGCACTGGACGCAGCCGCACGTGTGGGCCGAGCTGACGCGCTACGGGCTGGAGGTCGTCGCGAGCCCCGAGCCCCGGCGCGCGTACTGGTGGGCGCAGGGCGAGCGCCACGAGGGCGGGCCGGACGAGCTCCTGGGGCTGCTCGATCCCGGCAACGAGGCGCTGCTCGCCGAGACCCGCACGTGGTTCCCGCAGCCGTACGCGCCGCTCGCCAACCCCCACCTGGCGACCGTCGACGGCGCGACGGTTCGGGAGCGCATCGACGCGCTCGAGCTGCCCGCCGACCAGCGCGAGCTGCTGCGCGCGTTCTGGACGCTGAACTTCAACGGCCCGATCGACGACGCCGCCTACACCCAGGCGATGCGCTGGTGCTCGCTCGCGACCGGGAGCTGGCCGATCATGTTCGAGGCCTGCGCGACGTTCAAGCTGCGCGACGGGACCCGCGCGCTGGCGGAGGCGATCGCCGCCGACGGCGGCGCCGAGATCCGCCTGGAGTCGACCGTCGCGAGCATCGCGGCGCGGCGACCGTGACGCTCGCCGACGGCGAGCAGGTGCACGGCGAGGCGGTGATCGTGACACTCCCGCTCCACGCACTGCGCGGCCTCGACGTCGAGCTGTCGGACGGCAAGCGCGCGGCGATCGAGGCCGGCCAGGCGTCGAAGGGCGTCAAGCCGTGGATCCGCCTGCGCGGCGAGTACGAGCCGTTCGTCGCGCTCGGTGGCGCCGACTGGCCCATCACCTTCCTGCAGACGGAGTACTGGGACGGCGGCGACACGCTCGTCGTCGGCTTCGGTCCCGACGCGGCCGCGATCGACGTCGCCGACCTCGCGGCGGTGCAGGAGCAGGTCCGCCGTCTCGTCCCGGACGCCGAGGTGATGGACGTCGCGTCGCACGACTGGGTCGCCGACCCGCTGTCCAGGGAGACCTGGCCGATGCAGCGCCCGGGCGCGCTGACCGGGTCGCTGACCGAGCTGCAGCGCCCCGAGGGCCCCCTCGTGCTGGCCGGCTCCGACTACGCGAACGGCTGGGCCGGGTTCATCGACGGGGCGATCGAGAGCGGGATGGGGGCCGCGCGGGCGGTGGAGCGCATCCTCGGTGGGGTAGCTGCGACGCTGACGCGGTGAGCGACCGCCTGCTCGCGATCGTCGAGTCGCTGGACCTCGCGCCCTCCGCCCGGGTGCTGGAGATCGGCTGCGGCCACGGGGTCGCCGCCACCCACGTCTGCGAGCGCCTGGACACGGGACGCCTCACGGCCGTCGACCGCTCGCCGAAGATGATCGAGGCCGCCGCCCGCCGCAACGCGGAGCACGTCGCGGCGGGCCGGGCGGAGTTCCTCGTCGCCGAGCTCGAGGCGCTCGACCTCGGCGACCGGCGCTTCGACGTGGTCCTCGCCGTGCGCGTCGGGCTCTTTCACCGCGAGCCGGCACGGGCGAACGCGCTCGTCGAGCCGTGGCTCGCGCCGGACGGCGCGGTCCACGCCGTCTTCGACTCGCCGCGCCGGCGGCGCCAGTAGGCCCAGGTCACGAGGGCCAGCAGCGGTGCCCAGAGGACCAGCGGCGCGTAGCAGGCGACGAGCAGGGCACGCCAGCCTTCGTGCGTGTACTCGATGCCGTCCAGCGATCCGAAGTCCCGGAAGGCGTAGCCCCAGATGCCCGCGAGCGCGAGTACACCCAGCGCCGCGGGCACGACCACGGCCATCGGCGGGATGCGCCGCCCGCGGATGACGGGGAACCAGCCCGGGACGCGCTCGCCCCAGGGCCGGACCAGTCCGAGGGTCAGGAGCGCCGCGCCCTCGGCGACGACGCTGAGCCCGACGACGTAGACGCTCTCCCAGCCGTGCATGTGGATGGGGCGGCCGTCGTCGAGCATGCCCATCGAGAAGCCGAGGGCGATCGGGATCCGCCAGAGGCCCGACGGGAGCGTGGTGAGGACGGTGAGGTGGGCGGCGATGTTCGCCCACCGGGGAACGGGTTGTGCGGTGGAGGTCATCTCCGCCGAGGTTGCTCCTCGGCGGGGCCGGCGCCATCAGCCCTGGGTCGCGCCCGGATCCGACCCAGGTCGCACGAGCCCGCTCTCGTAGGCGAAGACGACGAGCTGGACGCGGTCGCGGGCGCCGAGCTTGGCCAGGAGGCGCCCCACGTGCGTCTTCACCGTCGCCTCGGCCATGAACAGCGTGTCGCCGACCTCGAGGTTCGACGCGCCGCGCGCGACCTCCAGCAGGACCGCGTGCTCGCGCTCGGTCAGCGTCTCGAGGCGCGGGTCCGCCGTCGTGCCCGGCAGGCGATCCGCGACCTGCTCGAGGAGCCGCCGCGTCGCGCTGGGCGCGACGACCGCGTCGCCGGTCGCCACCGCGCGGATCGCGGCGAGGAGCTCCTCCGGCTCGGCGTCCTTGAGCAGGAAGCCGCTCGCACCGGCGCGGATGGCCGAGAAGACGTACTCGTCGAGATCGAAGGTCGTGAGCATCACCACGCGCGGCGCCGCGTCGCCGTCGCGCTCGACGAGGTGCGCGGTCGCGGCGACGCCGTCCAGCTCGGGCATGCGGACGTCCATGAGGACCACGTCGGCGGACGTGACGCCGAGCGCCTCCAGCGCGTCGCGGCCGTCGCCGGCCTCGCCCACGACGGTCATGTCGGGCTGGGAGTCGATGACGAGCCGGAAGCCCGCGCGCACGAGCGCCTGGTCGTCGACGAGGAAGACGCGGATCACGCGGGGATCGTCGCCTCCACCTCGAAGCCGCCGTCCGGGCGGGGGCCGGCACGCAGCGTGCCGCCGCGCGGCTCGACGCGCTCGCGCATCCCCGCGAGGCCACGCCCGAGGCCGTCGGCCGAGCCGGGCGCGCCTTCGCCGTCGTCGCGGACGACGAGGGTCACCGCGCGCGGCTCCCACCGCAGCTCGAGCGAGGCAGCGGCGCCCGGGCCGGCGTGCTTGAGCACGTTCGTCAGCGCCTCCTGGGCGACGCGGTAGACCGTCATGCCGGCCGCCGGCGCGACCGGGCGCGCGTCGCCCCGCTCGTCGAAGCGGATGGCCAGGCCCGCCTCGCGGGTGCGCTCGACGAGCGTCCCGATCTGGCCGACGCCGGGCTGGGGCTGCAGCGGCGCGGCCTCCTCGGAGCCGAGGACGCCCAGCGCGCGGCGCATCTCCCCCTGCGCCTCGCGGGCGCTGCGCGCGATCGTGCGCAGCGCATCGGTCGCGGCCGCCGGGTCGTGCTCGGCGGCGTACCGCCCGCCGTCGGCCTGCGCGATGACGACGGAGAGCGAGTGCGCGACGACGTCGTGCAGCTCGCGCGCGATCCGTGCGCGCTCATCGGACGCCGCGGCCGCAGCCCGCCGCTCGCGCTCCGCGCGCATGCGGTCGCCGAGGAGCGCCGCCAGCAGGAGGTGCACGATCATCACGACCCAGGCGAGCGTCTCGGACGACCCGAGGTCGTCGAAGTGCAGGGCGAAGGGGACGGTGCCGGCCAGCGCCACGCAGACCCCCGCCGCGGCCAGCGGGCGCGGCGCGTAGACGACGAGGGTGTAGAGCGCGATGAGCGCGGCTGCGTTCGCTGCGAGGAAGCTGTCGACGAGCAGCAGCTCCGCGCCGCAGAGGACCATGACCGCCGCGAACATCGCGACGGGGGCGCGCCGGCGCACGGCCAGGGGCGCACAGAGCAGGACGGTGAACACGACGTCCACGACGCCGGCGTCCCGCTCGCCCCCCACGAACGTGCTCAGGCAGAAGAGCAGCAGCACCACGGCGACCCCGGCGTCGCCTGCGGCGGGGTGCCGGTCGAGCCAGGTGTGCACGCGAGGCAGCACGATGACGAGCGTAGGTCGGGACGCACGCGGCGAGGTCCGCCGCAGGTCGCGCCGAGGTCCTACCCAGGTCGCGCTCCGCGTGGCACCGACGGGACCCGCGGCCCACCCGCGCGGGCGGAGCATCCCGGTCATGCGATCGAACCCACGAGCACCACGCTGGGCCGGCTGGACCGCCGCCCTGTTCGGCGTCGAGTACGCCGTCTCCAAGGTCGTCATGGCGACCCGGGGCGAGCTGGGCGTCGTCGGACACCCCGCGCCGCGCGAGGCGACGGAGAGCTTCTCCGGCAGACGTCGTCGTCGCGCAGCTCGGCAACGCAGGACTCGGCGTGCTCATGGTCGCCCTCGCCCTCGCGCTCGTGCACCGGTGGGGGCGACGGATCCCGTCCGCGCTGCTCGCCGCCGGCGCCGTCGCGTCGGTGGGCTGCGGCATCGCGGGAATGGCGGTCGTCGTCGCCTCCCTGACCGGCATCCGCGAGGACCACGGGCAGTGGGGCGTGGACTCCCTCGTCCTGGGTGCGGTCCCGCTCGTCGCGTGGGTCGTGCTCGCCGGTGCCGCCCTGCGCGCCGTGCGCCTCCCGCGCCTGCCTCCGGCCGCCCTGGCCGCGGCCGCCGGCTGCCTGCTGTACGGCGCGATGAAGCTGAGCTGGGCGCTCGGCGGCGAGCTGCTCATGCGCCAGTCGCCGCTCGGCGAGGGCGCGATGCGCGACATGCTCGCGCGCGAGCCGTACACGGTCGCCGGCCACTGGATCTCCGTCGCGCTCGCCGCCGTCGGCGTCGCCGTGGCGATCGGCACCGCGCGGGCGCCCGGCCGCCTGCGTAGCCCGGTCCTGTGGCTCGCCCGCATCGTCGGCGGCCTCATGGTCCTGCGGGCGAGCTACGGCGCGGCGAGCGACCTCGCGGTCCTGGCCGGAGCGCTCGACGGCGCGACGCGGACCGCGACCTGGGACCTGCTGCTCTGGTCGCCGTTCTTCGGCGCCTGGGGCGCCATGTGGCTCGTCGCCGCGGGGGCGCCTCAGCCGCGCAACCGGCTGAGCACCCCCTCCGCGTTGCGAGGCGCGAACGCCTCCCAGTCGTTGTTGAAGTAGGCGAGGACGTCGCCGCGCAGGCTGCGGATCTCCTGCGCCCAGGCGTCGAGCTCGCTCGGGCCGTAGTTGCCGCGCCGCCCGCGGTGCCCGTAGTGGAACCGCAGGTAGTGCCAGGACGCGGTGACCGGCGCCTCGGGCAGGTCCGTCCGCGCGTCGTCGGCGACGACGAACGCGACGTCGCGCTCGCGCAGCAGGTCCGCGACGTCGTCGGCGAACCAGCTCGGGTGCCGGGGCTCGAACGCGTGTCGCCCCGGCGGCATCTCGTCCAGCGCGGCCGCCAGGCGCTCGTCGTCGCGGTGGAAGTTCGGCGGCAGCTGCCACAGCGTCGCCAGGAGCCGGTCCGCCTCGACGAGCGGCTCGATGCGCTCGCCCAGGCGGGCCATGCCGTCGGCCACGTCGCGCAGGCGGCGGATGTGCGTCAGGTACCGGCTGGCCTTCACCGCGAACCCGAAGCCGTCGTGCGTCTCCTCCACCCACCGCGCGACCGCCGCCCGCGCCGGCAGGCGGTAGAAGGTCGTGTTCACCTCGACGGTGTCGAAGTGCTCCGCGTAGGCCTCCAGCCATCGCCGCGCGGGCAGCCCGTCGGGGTAGAAGGCGCCGCGCCAGTCGCGGTAGTTCCAGCCCGAGCAGCCGATCCGGATCACGGATCACGTGTACCCGGCTCCGACTGTTGACCGCCGGTCGATAAGCCGATAAGCTCCTGACCATCGGTCAACAAGGAGCACTCGCCATGGACACAGCCATCCGTCATCGACCTCGCCCGCTGCGCCTCCGCCGCCGCGATCACGAGGCCGCGCCCGCCCAGGTCGGCGATGCCGTCGCCGCGACGCGCGAGCCGAGCTTCCTGCTCGCCAAGCCGGAGAAGCGCGTCCTCCAGGCCATCGCGCGCCGGCTCCCGCGGTGGGTGCTCCCCGACGACCTGACGGCGATCGGGGTCGTCGCGTCGATCGGCATCTGCGCCGCCTACGCGCTGTCGGGTCAGAGCAGCCTCTGGCTGTGGGCGGCGAGCGCCCTGCTCGTCCTGCACTGGCTCGGCGACTCGCTCGACGGCACGCTCGCACGCGTCCGCGGCATCGGCCGGCCCCGCTACGGCTACTACCTCGACCACCTCGTCGACGCCTTCGCCACCGCGATGATCGGCATCGGCCTCGGGCTCTCGCCCTACATGGCGCTGTCCGTCGGCGCGGTCCTCGTCGTCGGCTACCTCATCCTCTCGATCAACGTCTACCTCGAGAGCCAGGCGCTCGGGAAGTTCTCGATCGGCTACGGCAAGCTCGGCCCGACGGAGGCCCGCATCCTGCTCATCGCGCTGAACACGGCACTCGCGCTCGGCCTGACCCCGCACGTGTCGATCGCCGGACTCGGGATCGGGGTCCTGGACGTCGTCGGCATCGGGCTCGCGGCCGGGATGCTCGGAGCGCTCGTCGTCCGCGCCCGCGGCAACCTGCGCGCGCTGGCGAAGCTCGAGCCGGGGGCCTCGCGCCACGCTCGCCCGACTGTCTGACAAAGCACCTCAGGCGTCCTACCATGGAGAGGAGAACCTTCAGGAGGGAGACCAGGTGACGATCGCCCCAGACGTCAAGAGCCAGGACGTCACGACCGAGGAGCTGCTGGAGCGCGCCCGCGCCCTGCGGCCCATCTTCTCGGAGAAGATCGAGGAGACGGAGCGGCTCACCCACATCCCGGAGGACCTGCACGAGCAGCTGCAGGAGGCAGGCTTCTACCAGCTGCTCACGCCCAAGCGCTACGGGGGCCACGAGGTCGACCTGCCGACCTACGTGAAGATCTGGACCGAGATCGCACGTGGGGACATGTCCGGCGCCTGGAACTCGTGCCTGGCCGCGAACCACGCGCTGCAGCTCGCGTCGTGGTTCCCCGAGCAGACGCAGGAGGAGATCTTCAGGACGCCGGGCGGCATGAAGGCCGCCTCCGTCGCCGCGCCGCTGAGCAGCTTCGCCCGCAAGGTGGACGGCGGCTGGGAGCTCGACGGCAAGGTCTCCTACTGCTCGGGCATCCCCTACTCCACGCACTACATGGGCCAGGCGCTGACCGAGCCGGCCGAGCCCGGTGGCCCTCCCGGCCCGCCGATCCTCTTCTGGGCGCCGCGCGACACGTTCGAGATCCTCGACGACTGGGGCAAGCTCACCGGCCTCGTCGGCAGCGGGTCGAACTCGATCGTGTTCGACAAGGCGTTCGTGCCCGACCACTACGTGCTCGCGGCGACGCACATGGCCGACGTCGACCCCGGCGAGGGCACGATCGGCTACCGCCTGCACGGCAACCCGATGTACAACAGCCGCGGCCTCGGCTTCTTCACGATGACCGTCGGCGGGATCATGGTCGGCGGCGCGTACGGAGCGCTCGACGAGTTCAAGCACATCCTCATGACGCGCGACCTCATCCGCCCGCCGTTCGGCGCCCGCGCGACCGACCCCGACCACCAGCGCTGGTACGGCGCGGCCCTGACGAAGATCACCGTCGCCGAGGGCGCGCTGCAGCACTCGGCCGACATGCAGATGGAGTTCTGCCGCGGCGTCGAGGACGGCCGGCCGTACACGTGGCGCGACGACCAGTTCGTCGGCACCGTCGCGCGCGAGGCCTACTCGCAGGCGTGGCAGGCGATGCAGGAGTGGATCTTCCGCTACTCCGGCTCGAGCGCCGCGACGAAGGGCGCGAAGATCGAGCGCACGCTCCGCGACATGGCCACCGGGTGGAGCCACTTCAACACGGCGAACACCGACTGGTCCCTCGGCGAGCTCGGGCGCTGCGAGCTCGGCCAGCCCCGCACGCCGATCTTCTAGAGACATCGACGACCGCGCGCCAGGCGGCGAAGCGCTCCTCCAGGAGCGCCGCCGCCGCGGCCCGCGGCTCCACGGTCCGGATCGCGCGCGGCGCGACCGCGGGCGCCCCGGCGAGCCACGCGGCGCCCAGCGCCGACGCGTCGGCGACGTCGAGCAGCTCCAGCGGCTCGGCGAGCGCGTCCGCCAGGAGCTGCGCGAACCCCGGCCGCAGCGACCCGCCGCCGAGGAGGCGCAGCGGGGCGTCCGCGCGGCCGGCCTCGGCGTCGAGCGCGTCGCGCGCCCAGCGGATGCCGAACGCGACGCCCTCGGGGACCGAGCCCGAGCAGCGCGGCGCGGTCGGTCGCGAGGCTCGAGGCCCGTCCACGCCCCGCGCGCCGCCGGGGTCCAGGAGCGGCGTGCGCTCGCCGGTCAGGTGCGGCACGAACAGCGGGCCGCCGGCCCGCGCCTCCCCCTCGTCGCCCAGGACCCGGCGTGCCCAGTCGAGCGCCAGGCCCGCGTTCTGGACCGCCGCGAGCGCGTACCAGCCGTCGCCGGCGGCGCGGAACCTGTGGCACGTCGGCGCCTCGACGGCGGGGAGCGGCTCGTCCACCCGCTGCGCGAGCTGCGCGCCCGTGCCGAGGTTCAGCATCCGCCCGCCCGCGACCAGCAGCGCCGCGGCGGTGTCGGCCGCACCGTGCACGAGCGGGATGCCGCGCGGCAGGCCGAGCGCGTCGGAGCGCAGCTCCCCGGCGACGGCGGCCGACGGGCGCACCGGCGGCAGGAGCGGATCGTCGCGCGCCCACCCGTCGGCCTCGAGATCCCACAGCAGCGTCGCCGAGGCGTCGCTCGGCTCGGTCGCGGCGGGCGCCCCGAGCGTCAGGCGCAGCCAGTCCTTGGGCTGCAGCGCCCAGCGGGCGCGCCGGAGGGCCTCCGGCTCGTGCGCGGCGAGCCACGCGAGGATCGGCCCGGCGAACCCCGGCGCGGGCGGATTGCCGCGCGCGGGCCAGGTCGCGGCCTCGGCCACGGCGCGCGTGTCGGGCCAGAGGATCGCCGGCCGCACCGGCTCGCCCGCCGCGTCGCAGAGCACGACGCCGTGCATCTGCCCCGCGAGGCCGATCGCCTCGACCTCGGGCGCGCCCACCTGCGCCACGGCGTCACGCGCCGCGGTCAGCCACGCCCCTGGCGTCGCCTCCGCCCATCCGGCCGCGGGCGTGTCGACCGTGCAGGGCGCCCGGCCCGTCGCGAGCACCGCGCCGTCGTCGCCGACGAGGAGCGCCTTCACCGCCGAGGTGCCGATGTCGAGCCCGAGGCGCATGCGTGACACGATGACCGACGTGCCGAGCGCATCGCACACCTCGCACTGGGGCGCCTACACCGCGCAGGTCCGCGACGACGAGCTCGTCGGCGTCGATCCGCACCCGGACGACCCGCTGCCCTCCCCCCTGCTCGGGAACATCGTCTCCGGCAACGGGCGGGCGCGCGTCGCGCACCCCGCGATCCGCCGCGGGTGGCTCGAGCACGGCCCGGGCGCGGACACCCGCCGCGGCGCCGACGAGTGGGTCACCGTCAGCTGGGAGGAGGCGCTCGACCGCACGGCGGCAGAGCTCGGGCGCGTCATCGGCGAGCACGGCAACGCGGCCGTCTACGCCGGCTCCTACGGCTGGGCCAGCGCCGGGCGCTTCAACCACGCGCAGAGCCAGCTGCGTCGCTTCTACGGCCTGCTCGGCGGCTCCACCACGAGCGTGGGCACCTACTCGGCCGGCGCCGCGGACATCACGCTGCGCCACGTCGTCGGCGGCTCGGACGAGGTGTGGCGCGGGGCGACGTCGTGGGAGGTCATCGCGCGCGAGACCGACCTGCTCGTGGCGTTCGGCGGCCTCCCGGTCAAGAACCTGTCCGTCGTCCCCGGCGGCGTCACCCGCCACACCGTCGGCGAGCACCTCGCGGACGGCGCGCGGCGCGGCATGCAGGTCGTGCTGCTCAGCCCGATCGACGACGACGTCCATGCCGGCCTGCGCCCGCAGCGCATCCGCCTTCGCCCCGCGACGGACACGGCGATCATGCTCGCGCTGTGCCACGTGCTCGTCGCCGAGGACCTGCACGACCGCGCCTTCCTCGATCGCTGCTGCTCCGGCGCCGACGCGTTCCTCGCGACGCTCGGCGACCGCACCCCGGAGTGGGCCGAGGGGATCTCCGGCGTCCCGGCGTCGACCGTGCGCGATCTCGCGCGGCGCATGGCGGCGGGCCGGACGATGATCACCACGACCTGGTCGCTGCAGCGCGCCGAGTACGGGGAGCAGCCGGTGTGGGCGTCGATCGCGCTCGCCGCGCTCCTCGGGCAGATCGGGCTGCCGGGCGGCGGCTTCGGCAACGGCTACGGATCGATGGCCGACGTGGGCACGGACATCCCCGCGGTGGGCGTGCCGGGGCTGCCGACCACGATCGACGCGACGCGCTCGTCCATCCCCGTCGCGCGGGTCGCCGACATGCTGCTGCACCCCGGCGAGCCCTACGACTTCGACGGCGAGCGGCGCACGTACCCGCACGCGCGGATCGTGCACTGGACCGGCGGCAACCCGTTCCACCACCACCAGGACCTCAACCGCCTGCGCCGGGCGCTCGGGCGGCCGGACACGATCCTCGTGCAGGAGCCGTACTGGACCGCGATGGCGCGCCACGCCGACATCGTCCTCCCGGTCACGACGACGCTCGAGCGCGACGACATCGCCGGCGGGCGCAACGACACGTACGCGATCGCCATGCACCGCGCCGTCGCGCCCTACGCCGAGGCGCGCAGCGACCACGCCATCTTCGCCGCGCTCGCCGACCGGCTCGGCGTCGGCGAGGCCTTCACGGAGGGGCGCGGCGAGCGCGCCTGGCTCGCGCACCTGTACGAGGGGCTCGCCGCACGCCTGCAGCGGGCCGGACGCGAGGCGCCGAGCTTCGAGGAGTTCTGGGAGCGCGGCTCCGTGGAGCTGCCGGGCCGCGCCGACGACCAGGTGCTCTTCGCGGCCTTCCGCGCCGATCCGGAGGGCCACCCGCTGCGGACGCCGACCGGCCGGATCGAGCTGCACTCCGAGACCGTCGCGGCGTTCGGCTACGACGACGCGCCCGGCCACGCCGCGTGGCTCGAGCCCAGCGAGTGGCACGCCTCACCGCGTGCGGAGCGCTTCCCGGTCCTGCTCATCGCGAACAACCCGGCGCGGCGGCTGCACAGCCAGCACGACCACGGCGCGCACAGCCAGGAGGGCAAGGTGCAGGACCGCGAGCCGATCCGCCTGCACCCGTCCGACGCCGCCGCGCGCGGGATCGCCGACGGGGACGTCGTGCGCGTCTTCAACGATCGCGGCGCGTGCCTCGCGGGCGCGGTGCTCGACGAGGCGCTGCTCCCCGGCGTCGCCCAGCTGTCCACGGGCGCCTGGTACGACCCGGAGGACCCGGCGGCCGACGCGCCGCTGTGCGTGCACGGCAACGTGAACGTGCTGACGCCCGACGTCGGCACGTCCCGGCTCGCGCAGGGCTGCACCGGCCAGCACGTCCTCGTGGAGATCGCTCCCCACGAGGGCGCGCTGCCGCCGATCCGCGCCTACGAGGCGCCGGCCTAGGCGGTCGCTGCGGCGTGCGCGGGGCCGGCCGAGAGCGCCTCGGCCACCCAGCCCGCCGCCCGCTCGCCGATCATCACGGTCGGCGCGTGCGTGTTGCCGGTCGTGACCGCCGGCATGATCGACGCGTCGGCGACGCGCAGGCCCTGCACGCCGTGCACGGCGAGCCGCGGGTCGACGACCGCCTCGACGTCGACGCCCATCTTGCAGGTGCCGACCTGGTGGTGGTACGTGATCGCGGTGCGCCGCACGTACTCCGTCAGCTCCTCGACCGACCGGACGTCCGGCCCCGGGTAGAGCTCCATCGCGTCCCACCCGTCGACGAGCGGGCCCGCCTCGCCGATCGAGCGCACGATGTCGATCGCGGCGAGGATCATGTCGACGTCCTCCTGCGCCTCGAGCGCATGCGCGTCGATGAGCAGGCCGTCGGAGGGATCGCGCCCGGCGAGCTTGATCGTGCCGCGGCTCTGCGGGCGGACCATGCCGGCCATGAGCGTGAAGCCGGTCGGGGAGATCGGATCCATCCACGGCTCGTACATCGGGAGCGCGAAGTGCAGCGGCTGGAGATCCGGCACGAGGAGGCCCGGCTTGCTCTTCGCGAAGAGGTGCGTCTGCATGTACGGCACGCCGTACGTCGCAGGCGGGATCTCCTTCGACCGGTAGATGATCGGCGAGAGCAGGTGGTCGTGGAGGTTGCGCCCCACGCCGGGGAGGTCGGCGACGACGTCGATGCCCAGCGCGCGCAGCTCGTCGGCCGGGCCGATGCCCGAGGCGAGCAGCAGGCCGGGGGAGCCGATGGTGCCGCCGGAGACGACGACCTCGCCGTCCGCGTAGGCCGTCTCGGTGCGCCCGTCGCGCTCGTACTCCACGCCGACGCAGCGATCGCGCTTGAAGATCAGCCGCCGTGCCGTCGACTCGGTGAGGATCGTCAGGTTCGGATGCTCGAGCACCGCGCCGAGGTACGCGCGGGCGGTGCTGTTGCGCGTGCCGTCCTTGATGACGTACTGCATGGCGGAGATCCCGAGCTGGGACTCGCCGTTGTAGTCGGGGTTGAAGGGGATCCCCGCCTCGACCGCCGCGTCGATGACCGCCTGGTGGAAGGGGTCGGGCTTGACGTCCTTGCGGACCTCCATGAACCGCTCGATCTCCTCGAACAGCGGCTTGACGTCCGCCCAGGTCCAGCCGTCGTTGCCGGCGTAGGCCCACATGTCGAAGTCGAGCGGGTTGCCGCGGACCCAGATCATGCCGTTCAGCGCGCTGGAGCCGCCGAGCACGCGGCCTCGCGGCCACTGCAGCTGGCGCTCCATGGCGTGGACCTGCGGCGTCGTGCGGATCGCCCAGTCGTCGCTGCCGTCCCACAGCTCGTGCATGCGAGCCACGTCGTGGATGGCGGGGTTGGTGTCGGTGCCGCCCGCCTCCAGCAGGAGCACGCGCACGTCGCCGCGGTCGACGAGCCGGCGCGCCACGACGGCTCCTGCCGACCCGGAACCGACCACGATCACGTCGTAGCGCTGCCCGTCGAATCCCTCGGAGTTCCCCATGGCGCGCACCCTAACCAGACGACGGCCGCTTGTCATATACGATTTGGCGTACTCACTGTTCGACCAGCCCACGAGAGGAGACGCTGCCAATGGCCGCGACGCATGTGGCGGATGGGATCGGCGCTGTCCAGGTGCCGCGGGTGCCCACGCAGCTGTTCATCGACGGAACGTGGCGCGACGCCGCAGACGGCGCGACGTTCGAGGTCGTGGCGCCCGCGTCCGAGGACCACCTGGCGACCGTCGCCGCGGCCGGCGAGGCGGACATCGACGCCGCGGTCGCCTCCGCGCGCGCGCAGGTCGACGGCGGCGAGTGGGCGAAGATGCACGGCCGCGATCGTGGGCTGCTCCTCTACCGGCTCGCCGACGCCATCGAGCGCGACATCGACACGCTCGCCACGCTCGAGGCGCTCGACATCGGTCGTCCCGCGTTCGAGCCCAAGATGGTCGACCTGCCCCACGTCGTCGACGTCATCCGGCACTTCGCGGGCTGGGCGGACAAGATCGAGGGCCGCTGGGTCACCCCCGCGCCGTTCTTCGGGATGACGCGCCAGGCGTACACGATCCGCGAGCCCGTCGGGGTCGTCGGCGCGATCTCGGCCTGGAACGCCCCGGCGCTCATCGCGTCCTGGAAGCTCGGCCCCGCGCTCGCGGCCGGCAACGCCGTCGTCCTCAAGCCGGCCGAGGACGCGTCCCTGTCGACGCTGTGGATCGCGAAGCTCATCGAGGAGGTCGGCTTCCCCGCCGGCGTCGTCAACGTCGTCCCCGGCTTCGGCGAGACCGCGGGCGCGGCGCTCGTGCGCCACCCCGGCGTCGACAAGCTGAGCTTCACCGGCAGCCCCGAGGTCGGCCGCGAGATCGCCGTCCAGGCCGCGCGCGACTTCAAGAAGGTCACGCTCGAGCTCGGCGGCAAGTCGCCGCAGATCGTCCTCGGCGACGCGAACCTCGAGGCCGTCATCCCCGGGCTCGCCCAGGGCTTCTTCGGCAACCAGGGCGAGATCTGCGCGGCCGGCACGCGCATCCTCGTGCAGCGCGACCTCTACGACGACGTCGTCGAGGGCCTCGGCCAGGCCGCCCGCGCGGTCCAGCTCGGCGACCCGTTCGACGAGGGCACCCAGATGGGCGCGCTCATCAACGCCAAGCAGCGCGAGCGCGTCACCGGCTACATCGCGAAGGGCACCGAGGAGGGCGCGACGCTCGTCGCGGGCGGCGGCACGCCCGACCGCAAGGGCTTCTTCGTGGAGCCCACGGTGTTCGCCGGCGGCGGCAACCACCTCACCATCGCCCAGGAGGAGATCTTCGGGCCGGTTGGGCTCGTGCTCCCGTTCGACGAGCCGGCGGAGGCGATCTCGATCGCCAACGACACGCGCTACGGGCTCGCCGCCTACATCTGGACGACGAACCTCTCCGAGGCCCACCGCTTCGCCGCCGAGGTCAAGGCCGGCGGCGTGTGGATCAACGGCGGCGCGCCGCCCGACCCGCGCCTGCCCTGGGGCGGCGTGAAGACGAGCGGCCTCGGCCGCGAGCTCGGCTGGGCGGGCATCGAGGCCCACACAGCCGAGAAGACCGTCACGCTGACCTTCTGATTCAGCTGACGCCCGTCGGCGCCGGCTGACGTCACGCGTGGCGTCAGGCGGTGATCGACGGGCGTCAGAAGGACTGAGCGCCGGCGAAGAGGCCGTCCGGGTCGTACGCGGTCCGGACGGCGCGCAGGCGCGTGGCGGACGCCTCGCCGTAGACGACCTCGGGGGCGTACGGCTGCTCGGCGAAGTTGTGGTAGACGCGGTCGGTCGCGCAGGGGGCGACCGTCTCGCGCAGCCGCGCGAACGCCGCGGCGTTCGCCTCCGCGAGCTCCGGGATCGCGGCGTTGCACGCGAACATCACGTACTCGCCGGGCAGGCAGGCGAGGGCGCCGGAGCCCGGACGGGCGAGCGCGCCGCCGGCGTGGCGGAACTCGACCATGAGGAGCGGGCTGCCCGAGCCGGGGCCGAACCCGTCGACGACGTCGTCCACGACCTCCTCGGTCAGCGCGTGCAGCATCGCGTGCTCGGACACCGAGGGCATCGGGTCCTCGGGGTCCATGTGGATGTAGGAGAGCGCGACCGGCGGGACCTCGGCGAACGTGTCGAGCTCCGGCTGCCAGCGCGCGCAGCGGCGCCAGGATCGCGGCGGCCTCGGAGGCGCCGGCCAGGACCGCGCCGTCGATGATCACGACGCCGCGCCCGCGCACGAACTCGGGGAGCGTCGGCATGTCCGGGACCTGCATGATCCGGCACGACGTGGTCGCCGTCTCGGGGGCGGAGGTCGTCCACTCGCGCCAGGCCTGGACGACCTCGCGGGCGCGCTCCCAGCCGAAGAGCATCATGCCGCCGGTCACGTTCGGCACGGGGACGAGCTCCATCTCCAGGCCCACGATCGCCGCGTACGAGCCGCCGCCGCCGCGCAGCGCCCAGAAGAGGTCGGGCTCGCTGTCGCGATCGGCGCGGACGAGCCGGCCGTCGGCCGTGACGACGTCGAACGACAGGACCCGCTCGGAGGCGAGGCCGTAGCGGCGCCCGAGCCAGCCGAGCCCGCCGCCGACGACGTAGCCGACGACGCCGACGTCCGGCGCGGAGCCGGCGAGGCCCGCGAGGCCGTGCTCGGAGGCCGGGGCGGCGACGTCCGCCCAGACGGCACCGGCCTCGACGCGCGCGACCCGGCGGACGGGGTCGATCTCGACGCCGCGCATGGCGCCGGTGCGGACGAGGACGACGTCGTCCATGTCGCCGAGCGGCGTGGCGTTGTGGCCGGTGCCCTGCATGACGACCCGCAGGCCGTTCTCGCGGGCGAAGATCACGAGCTCCGAGACGTCCTCCGCACACGCCGGCTGCGCGACCATCGCGGGACGAAGGTCGGCGGCCAGGTTCCAGCCCTGGCGAGCGGCGTCGTAGCCGTCGTCGGTCGACAGGACGAGCTCGCCCTGGAGTCGATCGCGGAGGGCCTCGGCGGAGAAGAGGTTCGTGATGAGCATGGACCGAACCCTCTCCGCAGGCGGATCCCCAGGCCCTTCGGGGATCACCACAATCCGGAGGGGCTAACCGCACCTCGACCGACAGGCCACCCCGGTGTCCTCAGTCGACCAGGCGGCGGGTCGTCGCCCAGCGCGACAGCTCGTGCCGGTTGGAGAGCTGCAGCTTGCGCAGCACGGCGGACACGTGCGCCTCGACCGTCTTCGTCGAGATCCCGAGCCGGTGGGCGATCTCCTTGTACATGTAGCCGCGGGCGATGTGCTGGAGGACCTCGCGCTCCCGCGCCGTGAGCTGCTCGAGATCCGGGTCGGGCTCGGACGCGACGGGCGCCGGCGGCGCGACCGGCGAGTCCGCGAACGCGTCGAGGACGAACCCGGCGAGCCGCGGCGAGAACACCGCATCGCCGTCGTGGACGCGGTTGACCGCATCCGCCAGGTCGCCGACGGCGATCGACTTCGTGACGTAGCCGCGCGCTCCGGCGCGGATCACGGCGATGACGTCCTCGGCGGCGTCCGAGACGCTGAGCGCGAGGAAGCGGACGGCCGGGTGCTGTGGCGCGATCGCGGCGATGACGTCCGCGCCGCTGCCGTCCGGCAGGTGCACGTCGAGGAGCACGACGTCCGGCCCGGTGGCCGCGATCACCTCCACCGCCTCGGCGACGGACGCGGCGTCGCCGACGATGTCGACGCGCCCCTCCAGCTCGGCGCGGACGCCGGAGCGGAACAGCGCGTGGTCGTCGACCACCACGACGCGCGTGTCGCTCATGGCGTGCGGTCCACGGTCAGCTCGACCTCCGTGCCCGCGCCCGGGGCGGCGGTCACCGTGGCGCGCCCGCCGTGGCGCGCCATGCGCCCCACGACGGACTCCCGCAGCCCGCGGCGATCCGCGGGGACGGTCGCGGGATCGAAGCCGGGGCCGCGATCGCGCACGAAGACCTGCAGCGCGTCGTCGGTCGCCTCGGCGTAGACCGCGACCGGGGAGCCCTCGCCGAACTTCGCCGCGTTGACCATGGCCTCGCGCGTGGCGGCGACGAGGGCCTCGCCCGCGGCGTCGAGATCGGCGTCGCCGACGGCGATCACGTCGACGGGGACGCGATGGCGCTGCTCGACGTCCGCGGCCGCCGCCTCCAGCGCCGCGGCCAGGCTGCGCTCGCCCTCCGCGGGCGACCGGCCGGCCAGCCACGCGCGCAGCTCGCGCTCCTGGGCCCGGGCGAGCGCGGCGACCTCACGCGGGTCGTCGGCGCGCTTCTGCATGAGGGCGAGCGTCTGCAGGACGGAGTCGTGCAGGTGGGCGGCGAGCTCCGCGCGCTCCTGCGAGCGGATGCGCTCGGCGCGCTCGACGGTGAGCGAGCGGGCCATGCGCAGCGTCCACGGCGCGAAGATGAGCGCGAGGACCGCGGCGACGACGAGCGCGGCGAGGATGACGTCGCGCGCGGCGCTCAGCGAGCCCGTCGCCTGCAGGAACACGAGCCCCGCGGCCACGAGCAGCGCGGCGCCGAGGCCCTGGCGGGAGACGTTCGCGACGCGCGCGGCCTGCTCGACCGGGGCGGGGACGGCGGCGACCGGCGTCCGCTCGGCCGGCGCCGGGGGACGGGCGCCGATCCCGCCGCGCCACAAGAGCGCGACGCCGCCCGCGACGAGCGCGAGCGGCCAGGTGACGGCATCCGAGATCCAGAGGCCCATCCCCCGCAGCGCCAGCATGGCGCTGATCGCGAGGAGCCCGACGCCGAGCGCCACCTCCACGGCGCTGCGCCGCGAACGGCCCAGGCCGCGCGCCGAGCTGTCGCCTGGCATCGCGGCCCAGGCGAGGAGGTACAGCGGCACCCCGATCCCTCCTGCGAGCGCCAGGACGAGCGCGATGATCCGGATCGGCAGCGGCTCGATCCCGAGCCGCCGCGCGAGGCCGGCGCACACGCCCCCGAGCACGCCCCGCTCGCCGTCCCGCTGGAGGGGCGGCGCGGGCACGCGCTCGGGATGGGCTGCAGTCACGAGGGACAGGATGCCTACTCGGGCTCGGCGGGTGCGTCCGCGCGGCCCGGACCGCCCTCGAGACCGCGGGCGAGGAGGACCCCGCCCACCGCCGCGCAGGCGATCGGTGCGAGCGCTGCGAAGCGCAGGTTCAGCGCGTCGAGCACGTCCAGCAGGAGCAGCAGGCCGATCACGGCCACCGAGATCCCGCCGACCAGGGCGACCACGTCGACCCTAGCCCTGGACGCCAGCGTCGCCGATGCAGGCATTGCCCGTGTCGTCGCGGTCATGGTCCCTCCAGTCGTTGTCGTTCCAGTCGTTGTCGTCCCAGCCGTCGGACGGCTCGTGGTCGATCGTGATCGCGCCCAGTCCGACGTCGCCGGTCACGACGACGCGGGGGGTGCCGGCCGGCGCGCGGCCGTCCTCGAAGCGGTCGACGTCGATGCCGCCGCTGCCGTGGCCGAAGACCTCGAAGCCGCCGATCCCGGCGTGCAGGTCGCCGGCGACGCAGGTGCCCTCGGGCACGAGGATCTCCGCGTGGCCGGCGCCGATCTCGAGGTCGACGCGGTGCTCGCCGGTCAGGTCGGCGTTGCGCAGGTCGACGACGAGGTGCCCGGCGCCCAGCTCGTAGTGCGGGAGGATCGAGCTCGCCGAGGCGGGCCGGTAGACCTTCTCGCCCGTCGAGCCGCCGACGTCCTCGACACCGGCGGCGACCGCCGTGCCCGCGCCCAGGCCGAGGGCCAGCGCGGGGACGATGAGCCAGCGCAGCGGCCGGACGAACGCGCTCGCCACGAGCGTGAGCCCGGCGCCGAGCACGATCGCGGCCACGATGACCCCGCCGCCGCCCGCGACGCCCGCGGCGCCTGCGAAGAAGAGGAGACCGGAGACGACGAGGATCGTGATCCCGAGCAGGATCCCGAAGAGCACGCTGCGACCTGTCCGATCGGCGGGGATGCCCATCACGAGCCACCAGACGCCGAGCCCGACGAGGGCGAGGATGGCGAACGGCACGGCGAGCCAGCCGACGACGATGCCGCTCGGGACGATGATGCAGGCCAGCACGATGAGCGCGACGACGCCGCCGATCGTCGCGGCGCGCGAGCGCGGCGCCGGGACGGTCTGCCCCGCGGGGAGCGGCGCGTCCGGGACGAGCAGCCAGGCGGCGATGTAGAGCAGCAGGCCGCGCCGCCGGTGAGGACGACGAGCAGGCCGATGCCGAAGCGCACGAGCAGCGGGTCGATGCCCAGGTGCTCGGCGAGGCCGCCGCCGACGCCGCCCAGGATGCGGTCGGTGCGCGACCGCATGAGGCGTCTGGGCTGGGGCGGGGGCGGCGGTGGTGGGGTTGCAGCGACCGGCTCGGTGGGGTCCTGGTCGCTGTCGTTGGGGGGCGGCGTTTCCATGACGACGATGGTGCCGCCGTCAAGGCGATCGCACCATTGGGAATCTCCCCTAGGGAACGACCCCGGCGACCCTAGGGGTGACCCCATGTGGCAGCCTGGGGTCTCGTGCCGATCCCCTGGCGCCGCCTGCTGGCCATCGTCCTCGTCGCACTGACCGCCGTCGTCGTCGCACTCGCGCTCGCCCGCGTGCTGCGCGACGACGACGCGCCGTCGGCACGCCTCGTGCCCGCCAGCGGCGAGCCGCCGGGCTCGGGCGCGGAGGTCGTCGATCCGCTCGCCTGGACGGAGGACCGCTCGGCCTCCTACGCCGCGGCCGCGGCGCGCGGGCTCGCCCATCCCCTCTACGCGCAGAGCCCGGGCGGCGTCCTCGCGACGGCGCGCCGCGTCGACCGCTACCGGCCGGTCGTCGAGAGGATCGCCCGGTCGTCCGGCCTCGACCCCGACACGATCGAGGCGATGGTGTTCCTCGAGAGCGCGGGCCGCCCGGACGCCGCCGCGGACCCCAAGCTCGAGGGCGCCGTCGGACTCACCCAGATCCTCGCCGAGACCGGGCGCAACCTGCTCGGCATGACGGTCGATCCGGCGGGCGCGCGGCGCATCGGGCGTTCCATCCGCCGCAACGAGCAGCGTGAGCGCGACGCCGTCGTCGCCCGGCTGAAGGCGCGGCGGCGCGCGATCGACCAGCGCTTCGACCCCGTCGCCTCGCTCCGCGCGACCGCCCGCTACCTCACCCTGGCCAAGCGCGAGCTCGGCCGCGACGACCTCGCCGTCGTCAGCTACCACATGGGGATCGGCAACCTGCAGGACGTCCTCCGCGACTACGGGGAGGACGAGGTCCCCTACGCGCAGCTGTACTTCGACTCCACGCCCCTGCACCACCCTGCCGCGTGGACCCGCCTGGCGTCCTTCGGCGACGACTCCTCGACGTACCTGTGGCGCGTGGAGGCGGCGCGGGACATCATGCGCCGCTGGCGCGAGGACCCCGCGGCGCTCGAGCGCCTCGACGTGCGCCAGACCGCGAAGGCGTCCGCGGAGGAGGTGCTGCACCCGCGCTCGAGCACGGAGATCTTCGACACGCCCGGCGACGTGGAGGACGCCGAGGACGACGGAGACCTCGTGGCGCTGCCCGTGCAGCGCCTCGCGGACTCGGGCATCACCATCGACCCTGGCATGGGCGAGCTGGCCGGCCGGCTCGACCAGGAGCGGACGCGCTACCGGGCGCTGCGGCCCGAGGCGCTCGCGATGCTCGAGTACCTCGGCGCCGGGACGCGGGCGATCTCCGGGACCGGACCGCTCATCGTCACCAGCACCGTGCGCGACACGCGCTACCAGCGCGTCCTGGCCTCCGAGAACATCGAGGCCACCCACGCCTACAGCCTGCACACCACCGGCTTCACCTTCGACATCGAGCGCGACTACGCGTCGGGCCGCCAGGCCCGGGCGTTCCAGTTCCTGCTCGACCGCCTGACGGCGCTCGACCTCATCGCCTGGGTGCGCGAGCCGGCCGCGATCCACATCACGGTCGCGGCTCGCGCGGGTCAGGCGCTGCGGCGCTAGTCCTCAGTAGGTCGCCCTGCGACCTACTGGCCAGCGAATGACGCAGTCATTCGCCGTCCTCGAGGTCGTCGAGCAGGTCGCGCACCACCTGCGCGACGTGCGACGGCGTGAAGCCGAACTTCTGCAGGACCTCGGAGCCCGGCGCGGAGGCGCCGAAGCGCTCGATCGAGACGTGCTCGTCGGCCCAGCGCTCCCATCCCATCGAGATCGCGGCCTCGACCGACACGGTCGGCACGTCCTCGGGCAGCACGTCGTCCTGGTAGTCCTCGTCCTGCTGCTCGAAGAGCTCCCAGCTCGGCATCGAGACGACGCGCACCGGGAAGTCGAGCAGGTCGGCGGCCTCCAGCGCGACCCAGACCTCCGAGCCCGTCGCGACGATGACCGCCTCGGGATCGTCCTCGTCGCGCAGCACGTAGGCGCCCTTCGCGACGCCCGCGGCGGGCCCCAGCTCGTTGCGGTCGAAGACCGGCAGGTCCTGCCGCGACAGGATGAGCGCGGCCGGGCCCTCGAGGTCCTCCACGATGACGCGCCAGGCCTCGGTCGTCTCCGTCGCGTCCGCCGGGCGCAGCACGACGAGGCCCGGGATCGCGCGCAGCGCCGCGAGGTGCTCGACCGGCTGGTGCGTCGGGCCGTCCTCGCCCAGCGCGACGGAGTCGTGCGTCCAGACCCACGTGACCGGCAGGCCCGTGAGCGCCGAGAGGCGCACGGAGCCGCGCATGTAGTCGGAGAACTGCAGGAACGTCGACCCGTAGGGGCGCACGACGCCGCCGTGGGCCGCCAGGCCGTTCACCGTGCCGCCCATGCCGTGCTCGCGCACGCCGAAGAAGACGTTGCGGCCGGCGTGGTCGCGGGTGAACTGGTCCTCGTCCGGGAACTCGGTCTTCGTCGACTCGCTCAGGTCCGCGGCGCCGCCGACCATCGTCGGGATGGTCTTCTCGAAGGCGGCCATGACCTGCTGGCCCGCCGAGCGCGTCGCGATCTTGTCCTTGTCCCACGACGTCGGCAGCGACTCCGCGAAGCCGGGCAGCGGCTCGCCGCGCCACGCGGCGTCCCACTCGGCGGCGCGGTCCTCGTCGGCGTCGCGCCACGCGAGGTAGCGCTCCGTCCACTCCGCGTGCACCGCGGCGCCCTTCTCGACCGCGCTGAACGCCTCGTAGACGCCGTCGGGCACGGCGAAGTGCGCGTCCGGGTCCCAGCCGAGGGCCTCCTTCGCGAGGCGGACCTCGTCCTCGCCCAGCGGGGAGCCGTGCGCCTTGCTCGTGCCCATCTTGTTCGGGGCCGGCCAGCCGATGATCGTCTTGACCCGGATGAGCGACGGGCGCTCCTCCTCCTCCTGGGCCGCCTTGATCGCGGCCCGCAGGGCGTCGAGGTCGTTGACGTCGTCGACCGTCTGCACGTGCCAGCGGTAGGCCTCGAAGCGCCCGGTGACGTCCTCGCTGTCGAAGCTCAGCGACGTCGGGCCGTCGAGCGAGATCGAGTTGTCGTCGTACATGTAGACCATGCGCCCCAGCCCGAGCTGGCCGGCGAGCGACGCCGCCTCCGACGAGATGCCCTCCATGAGGTCGCCGTCGGAGCAGATGACGTACGTGCGGTGGTCCTGCACCTCTGCGCCGTAGCGCTCACGCAGGAAGCGCTCGGCCATCGTCAGGCCGACGCCGTTGGCGAAGCCCTGGCCCAGCGGGCCTGTCGTCACCTCGACGCCCGGCGTGACGTGGACGCGGTCGCGCTCGGGGTGCCCCGGCGTGATCGATCCCCACTGCCGGAACTGCTTGATGTCGTCCAGCGAGATCCCGTAGCCGGACAGGTGCAGCGCCGAGTACAGCCACATCGAGCCGTGGCCCGCGCTGAGCACGAACCTGTCCCGATCCGGCCACGCCGGATCCTTCGGGTCGTGGTTCATGACCTCGCGGAAGAGGATGTACGCGAGTGGCGCCATCGCCATCGGCATCCCGGGGTGGCCGGAGTTCGCGGCCTGGACGGCGTCCATGGAGAGCGTCCGGACGGTGTCGATCGCCAGGCGCTCGAGATCGGTGGCGGGAGGGGCGGTCATGCGCTCAGTATCCCCACTTGCGCCCAGGATCTGTGTGACCCGTCAGTTCACGACCCCACCGGCGGCGCGGATCGCCTCCAGCGCGCGCTCGCCGTCGCCGGGCCTGACGTCGACCGCGCGCGTGCCCGCGGTGTCGACGGTGACGGCGAAGCCCTCGCGGAGGGCGTCGAGCGCGGTCGCCCGCACGCAGTAGTCCGTCGCGAGCCCGACGACCGTCACCGCGTCGACGCCGGCGTCGCGCAGCCCGGCGGCCAGGCCGGTCTCGTCGAACGCCGAGTAGCCCTCGGTGTCGCGGTCCTGGCCCTTGTCGACGACCCGGTGGATCCCCTCGTGGTCGAGGTCCGCGTGGAGTTCGGCACCGAACGTCCCCTGCACGCAGTGGACGGGCCAGGGACCGGGCGGGTCGGCGGTGTCGAACGAGCCGTGGTCCTCCGGATGCCAGTCGCGCGTGGCGAGGACGATGTCGAAGCGGCCGGAGGCCATGAGGTCGTTGACGTGCGCGACGACCGCGTCGCCCTCGGGGACGCCGAGGGCGCCGCCCGGCGTGAAGTCGTTCTGGACGTCGATGATGAGCAGCGCCTCGCTCACCGCGCGGCACGGTCCTCGTAGACGCGGCGGGCCTCGGCGTCCGGCGCCTCGAGCACGCGATCGATGCGCAGGACGCGCGTCACGAGCTCCATCACCGGGCGCGGCGACGCGGTGGCGAGGCGGTGCAGCAGGCCGGCGTGCCACGGGAGCCACACGTCGACGCGCCCGCGGCGGACCGCGTCGACGACGGCGTCGGCCACGTCCTCGGGGCGCAGGAGCCTGAACGTGCGGGCGCGCGTCGTCGTCCCCCGGCCGAGCTCGGTGTCCACGAGGTAGGGCAGCAGGTAGCTGAGGCGCACGCTGGAGCCCTCGTGGCGCAGCTCGCCGCGCACGGCCTCGGTCGCGCCGACGACGGCGTGCTTCGTCGCCGCGTAGGTCGCGCCGCCGGGCGCGCCGTAGCGGCCCGCGACGCTCGCGAGGTTCACGACGTGACCGCGGTCGCGGGCGGTCATGCGCGGCAGCGCGAGCTTCATCCCGAGCAGGACGCCGTGCACGTTGATGTCGACCATGCGCCGCGCCGTCTCGTCGTCCTCGTCGACGAACCGCCCCAGGGGCATGATCCCGGCGTTGTTCACCAGCACGTCGAGGTCGCCGAGCGCGGCCTCGGCGTCGTCGAGGAAGGCGGCGAACGACGCGCGGCGCGTGACGTCGAGATCGAGGCCGACCGCGCCGTCCCCGAGCTGCGCAGCGAGGTCGCGAGCGAGGTCGCCGTCGAGATCGCCGATCGCGACGCGCATCCCGGCTCGGTGCAGAGCGCGCACCGTGGCCTCACCGATGCCGCGCGCGCCGCCGGTCACGGCGGCGACACGTCCTGCGAGATCGACCTCTCCAGCCATGGCCGGGACGGTACTCCCCGGCTCCGATCAGGCGGCGGGCGGGACCTCGACGGGCGTCGGCTCGGCCGGGGGCGGCTCGGGCATGTCGACCGACGCGCCCGTGGCGACCGGCCCGTCGTCCGGGTCACCGTCGCCCGAGCCGGAGCCCTGGTCGGCGGGCGGCGCAGGCTCCTCGGTCGTCGTCGTCTGCGCGGGCGGCGGATCCGCGGGCGTCGTCGCGGGCGGCGGGTCCGGCGTGGACGTCGTCGCCGCGGGCGGCGGATCGGCCGCCGGGGTCGTCTCCGCCGGCGCGGGATCGGCCGGCGTCGTCTCGGCCGGAGGCGGATCGGCAGGTGTCGTCTCGGCCGGGGCTGGGATCCGCGGGGGGCGTCGTGTCCGCCGGCGGGCTCGTGCTCGCCCCGTCGTCGATGACCTCGCCCGGCATCGCGCCCGCGCCGCTGCCCGTCTCCGACGCGGAGGAGTCGGCCTCGTCCTCGGTGGTGCTCGTCCCCGCGCCTGCGCCGGCGCCGGAACCCGAGCCGGAGCCTCCGGAGGAGGACGATGAGGAGGAGCCGCCGGCGTGCCCGGTGCCGGCGACCTTCGAGCCCTCGCCCTTCGCGACCGCGGTCGCCGGGGCGGACATGTCGACCGACGGCATCGGCGCGGTGGCCTCGACCGGCGTGGGACGCAGCTTCTCGGCGACGCCGAGACCCTCGGCCGCCGCGTGCAGGCCGGTGCCGCCGCTGGCGACCGCCGCGGCGATGAGGACCTTGACGCCGAGCGCCTTCGCGGCCACGGCAGCGCCGCCGGCCGCGGCGACGGCCGCGCCGGATGCGGCGACGCCTGCGGAGACGGAGGTCACGGCGGCGACTGCGGTCGCTGTCGCCGCGGGTGCGGCGACCACCGCGGCCGAGGAGGCGACGGCTGCGGAACCCGCCACGGCGCCCGTGCCGGCCGCGCCGCTGCCGCCGAGGATCGCGATGCCGCCCGAGACGCCGCCGGCGGCCGCGGCGGCGCCCGCGGCGCCGCCTCCGCTGGAGATCGCGTGCAGGACGCTGCGCTTGAGCCCCAGCGACGGGATGACCGGCAGGATCAGCGCCATCGCCGCGCGCTGGCGACGGACCTCGGCCCGGAACGCCTGGCAGGCGGTGCAGGACTCGACGTGGCGCCGCAGCGTCGTGCGCCGCAGGGCGCCGCCGCGCAGCGTCGCGAGCTGCTCCTGGATGTCGCTGCAGGACGTGTCGCGCGCCTTGCGCGTCTCCATGAGGGAGGCACGCGCCTGGAAGACGAGGGTGGCGACCCGGGCGCGCCGGACGCCGAGGACGTTCGCGATCTGCTCGTGGTCGAGGTCGCCCAGCTCGGAGAGGACGAGCGCGGCGCGCTGGTCGTCGCTGAGCGCGTGCAGGTCGTGGACCAGGGCCTGGAGGTCGGCGCGCTGCTCGACCTGGGCGGCCAGGCCCACGGTGACGGGCAGCGTGGGCTCCACATCGGTGAGCGCCACGACGTTGCGCCGCGACCGCAGGAGGGACAGGCAGCGGTTGCGCGCGATCGTGAACAGCCAGGGCCGCAACATGACCGGCCGCTCGTCCGTCCGCAGCGCGCGGTGCGCGGCGATGAAGGTGTGCTGGAGCGCGTCCTCGGCCTCGTCGGCGGAGCCGAGCAGGTGCCGGCAGAACGCCAGCAGGGGCCGGTGATGGCGGTCGTACAGCGCCTCGAAGGCGCGGTCGTCGCCGGCGCGCACGCGCGCCACCAGTCGCTCATCCGATAGATGGGACAGCAGCTTTGGTGGCGGCTGGACCCATCTACGCGGAGCGGGAATCCGTTCCTCGGTCGCGTCGTCTGCGAGCACGTTCGTGTGCATCCTCTCCCAGCTGGGGGAGTGGGGGATAGGTTGCGGCGCCACTGTACAGACGCGAGCACCCCGCGGGAGAAAATTGTTCTCGCGCTAACCGTCGGTGGTCACCCGCACGAGCGTGCGGCCCCGTGCGCCCCCGCCCAGCGCGTCGGTCAGGACCCCGTCGACCTCATCGAGCGAGACCTCCCGGACGAGACCCTCGGGCAGCCGCGGGCGCAGGTCGCCGGCGAGACGTCCCCAGAGCGCGCGGCGGGCGCCGATCTCCATGTTCGCCGAGTCGACGCCGCGCAGGCTGACGCCGCGGAGGATGAACGGGAACACGGTCGTGTGCACCGCGGCGCCGCCGACCTGCCCGCTCGACGCGACCGCTGCGCCGATCCGCGCCGTCCGCAGCGCGTAGGCGAGCGAGGGGCCGCCGACCGGATCGACGACGCCGGCCCAGCGCTGACGCTCGAGCGGCCGGTCGCTGTCCGCGGAGGTCTCGTCGCGGCTCAGGACCTCGGCGGCCCCGAGCTCGCGCAGCATGTCGGCCTCGTCGGGCTTCCCGGTGCTCGCGTGGACCTCGTGGCCGAGCCCGGCCAGGATCGCGACCGCGAGCGATCCGACGCCGCCCGTCGCGCCGAGGACGAGCACCGGACCGTCGCCCGGCGTCAGGCCCGCGTCCTCGAGGTGCGCGATCGACAGCGCCGCGGTGAACCCGGCCGTGCCGAGCGCCATCGCGTCGCGCGCCGTGAGCCCGGCGGGCAGCGGGACGACCCACCCGGCCGGCATGCGCGCGAGCTCCGCGAAGCCGCCGTGGTGCGACACGCCGATGTCGTAGCCGTGCGCGAGGACCGTGTCGCCCGGACCCGCACCCGCGATCTCGCCCTCGACGATCTCGCCGGCGAGGTCGATGCCCGGGACGAGCGGCGAGATCCGCGCGACCTGGCCGGTCGGGGAGACGGCGAGGGAGTCCTTGTAGTTCACGCTCGACCACGCGACGCGGATCGTGACGTCGCCCTCGGGGAGGTCGTCCGCGCCGAGGTCGCGCAGGCTGCGGCGCACCTCGTCACCCTCGCGCTCGGCCACCAGCGCCCGGAACCTCAGGTCTTGCGCCATCCGCCCGTCTCCCCCTTGTAGAGCCCGTCCCCGCCCACGACGAGGCGGGCGGTCCGGGCGATGATCTCCAGATCGAGCCGCCAGGAGCGATGCTCGACGTACCAGAGGTCCAGCTCGATGCGCTCGTGCCACGGGAGGCTCGCGCGCCCGTTGACCTGGGCCCAGCCCGTGATGCCCGGGCGGACGGCGAGCCGCCCGCGCTGGCGGTCGGTGTACTGCGCGACCTGGACCGGCACGGTCGGCCTGGGACCGACGATCGCCATGTCGCCGCGCAGGACGTTGACGAGGTTGGGCAGCTCGTCGATCGACGTCCGCCGCAGCAGCGCGCCGACGCGGGTGATCCGGGAGTCGCCCTCGTCCACCGCGAGGCCCGCGCCCATCGCCTCCGCGCCCGTCACCATCGTGCGCAGCTTCAGGACGTCGAACTCGCGCCCGTCCAACCCGACGCGTCGCTGGCGGTAGACCACGTGCCCCCGCGACTCCAGGCGGATCGCGACCGCCGCGGCGGCGAGCACGGGCGCGGCCACCAGCAGCGCGGCCCCCGCGATGACGACGTCGAACGCCCGCCGGCCGTCAGAACGGCGCCCTGCGCCGTTCTGACCCCGATGGACGAAGTCCATCGGCGTCACCGCGTCCCCTCCGGCGCCGACCAACCGGCCGGCGTGCCGTGGCGCAGCCAGTCCCACAGCCCCATCGCGATCGAGGCCTGCGTGAGGACGTAGTAGCGCGCGACGAGCAGGGGGCGCATCCGCACGCGCCCGCCCGCCGCGGCGCCCACCAGGAGCAGGACCTGCGCCCCGAGGAGCGCGCGCTCGAGCCGCCCGGCACGCGGGCGGCGCAGGAGGCTGACGAGGAGCAGCACCAGGTGCAGGAACGGCGCGGCGTAGCGGAGGACCCGGTGCGAGGCGATCATGAGCGCGTAGCGCGGCGGATACCCCTCGGGATCGAGCATCCCGCCGCGCAGGACGATGGGCCAGGCGTGGCTCATCATGCGGCGCTTGCGGGCCCACTCGCCCTCGATGGACGGGACCATCTTCTCCGTCGCGCGCGCCTCGGGGACGTACACGGCCCGGCTGCCGCGCTTGACGATCGCGTACGGGAAGGCGAGGTCGTGGCCCATGACGGCGTCGACGCGCAGGTAGGCGTCGGGCCGCACGGCGTAGATCGCGCCGTTCCCGCCCGTGACGGCGTGCAGGCGGGACTCCAGCGACCGCAGCGCCATCTCGTAGCGCCAGTACAGGCCTTCCTGGTTCGTGCCCGAACTGTTGACGAACGCGACCTGCCCGCAGGCGTACGCGACCTCCGGGTCCTCGAACGCGGCGGCGAGCCGGCGGAGGGCGTCGCGCTCCCAGAGCGCGTTCGCATCGCCGAACGCCAGCAGATCCGCGCGGCCCTCGACCTCGTCGACCCCGGCGTCCTGCGCGCGGACCTTGCCGCCGCGGGGGAGGTCGAGCACGACGTCGGCCCCGGCCGCCCTGGCGCGCGCGACCGTGCCGTCGGTGGAGCCGTCGCTGGCCACGACGATCTCGAGCAGGTCGCGCGGGTAGTCGAGGTCGAGCGCGTTGCGCAGCTTCGACTCGATGACGGCGGCCTCGTCGTGCGCGGCGACGATGAGCGCGACGCGCGGCAGCGGCGCGCCGGGCTCCGGGTCGGCCACGGGCGCGGGCAGCCGCAGCACCCGGGCGAGGGCCGTCAGCAGCAGCCCGTAGCCCACCTGGGCGTAGGCGAGCAGCGCGGCGCAGGCGAGGACGATGGCGCGCATCAGCCCACCAGCCTGGCGTAGAGGGCGAGGTGACGCTCTGCGATCGGCCCCCAGGCGTACGGCCCGGCCGCCGCGGCCGCCGACGCCGCGGCGAGCGCGCGGCGCCGCGCGGGGTCGCCCACGAGGCCGGCGAGCGCCCCGTTCAGGGCGACCGGGTCGCCGGGGGGCACGAGCTCCGCGGCCCCGGTCGCGGCGACCTCGGGGAACGACCCGACGTCGGTCAGCAGGAGCGGCAGGCCGAACGCCAGCGCCGTCGCGAGCACGCCCGAGCCCTCGATCTCGCGGTAGGGCAGGACGGCGAGGTCGGCGCGGCGGAAGAACGCGGCCGCCTCCCCGCCGTCGACGAAGCGCTCGACGAAGCGCACGCCCGGCGGCGCCGCCGCGTGCAGGGCCGCGGTGTCCATGCGCGGGCGCCCGACCACCCACAGCTCCGCGTCGCCGATCCCCTCCCACGCCTGCACGAGCACGTCCAGCCCCTTGTACGGGCGCATGAGCCCGAAGCACAGGACCACCGGGACCTCCACGGCCGCCAGCTCGGCCGGGAGCGGATCGGGCTCGACGTGCGTGAGGTGGTCGAGCACGCCGTGCGGGATGACCTCGACGCGGCCGGGGTCGATGCCGACCTCGCCGACGAGCCGGCGGCGCCCGTGCTCGGAGAGGACGACGACGGCGTCCATGCGCCCGAGCAGCCGCGCCTGCGCGGCGACCTGGCCCGGCCGCGGCTCGCGCGGGAGGACGTCGTGGGCGGTGAGGACGAGCGGGCGACGGGGGAGCAGGCGCTCGTCGACCTGCCCGACGGTGAGCCACTGGAGGTGCACGACGTCGGCGGCGGCGCGCCGCGCGGCGGTACGCGAGCATGTCGGGGACGTGCGACGCGAGGCGCGTCAGGCGGCGCAGCGTGCCGCCCGGCGCACCGGCCGTCCGGCGGTAGAAGCGCTCGTCGAGCCGGTAGCCGTCTCCTCGTGGCACCTCTCCGTACGGGAACGCGCTCGTCACGAGCGTGACGTCCGCGCCCGCGGCGGCCAGCGCGCTGCTCAGCGCGTGGTCGTAGGGGGGCGTGTACGCGGGGGGATCGACGACGTGGACGCGCATCCGAGCGCGCCACTCTACGAGTGGCCCGCGTCGCCCTCCTCGATGTCCATCCGCGCGACGAGCCCGTCGCGCAGCGTGTAGACGTGCACCACCCTGCCCTCCGCCACGACCGCGCCGTCGAGGTCGCGGACGACCTGGTCGACGTCCACGGCGATGGTGCCGTCGGGGCGGGTCGCCATGCCGGCGACCTCGACGCTCGGGTCGATCGCGGCCCACTGGCGCGTCCAGTACTCGCGGACCGCCTCCCTGCCGAGCTCACGGCCGCCCTCCCAGCCGTTGGGCCAGTCCACGTCGTCCGTCATCGCCGCGAGCACGGCGTCGATGTCGCGTGCGTTGAAGGCGTCGTACATGCCGCGCAGGCCCGCTTCGTCGTCCATGTCCGCATTCTCCCGCGTGCGAGATAACGTGGCTCCGCGGTGTCCGAGGTCGAGCTGTCCTTCTGCGTGGTCAACACCGAGCAGCGCGAGCTGCTCGTGCGCTGCCTCGACGCCATCGCGTCCGAGCGCGACGCGCAGCCGTTCCGCTGTGAGGTGCTCGTGCTCGACAACGCCTCGCGCGACGGCTCGGCGGGCGCCGCCCGCCACCACGCGACGACGGACGCGGTCATCGTCAACGAGGAGCGCCGCGGCAAGGGCGAGAACGACACGGCGCTGCTGCGCCGTGCGACCGGTCGCTACTGCCTGCTGCTCAACGAGGACTCCGAGCTGCGCCCCGGCGCGGTCGCCGCCCTGCACGAGGCGATCACCGCCCATCCGAAGGCGGGGGCCGCCGGCGCGATGCTCGTGCGCCCCGACGGCGGCCAGCAGCCGTCGGCCTGGCGCTTCCCGTCGCCGCGCACCGCCCTCATCGGCGCCCTGTTCCTCCACCGCCGGCTCACCGTGCAGAGCACGGGGACGGAGACGCGCGAGGTGGACTGGGCGCAGTCGGCCGCGCTGCTCGTCGACCGTGCCGCGGCCGCCGAGATCGGCTGGTTCGACCCCTCGTTCTTCGTGTACTCCGACGAGGTCGACTTCTGCAAGCGCCTGAGCGAGGCCGGCCGCAGCGTGCTCTACGTCCCCTCGGCCGTCTGCGCGCACCACGAGCAGCTCTCGACGGGGCCGATCCCCGAGCGCCGCATCGTGGAGCTGTCGCGCAACCGGGACCGCTACATGCGCAAGCACCACTCGGCGACCGCCGCGCGCAGCGTGCGGTGGCTCACCGCATGGACCTACGGCGTCCGGACCGTCGCCGCGGTGGTCGTCCCCGGCCACGATCCGCGGCGCTACTGGCGCCACGTGCGCGCCACGCTGCGCCCCGAGCACGGCGAGGGCCTGCGCGAGGCCGCCTACGAGCACAACCGCGGCGGCCGGCGGCTCTAGCGTGGCGCAGGAAGCCCTCGATCCCGTCGAGCAGGCGCTGCAGGCCGAACGAGAAGGCGTGGTCGGGATCGTGCGCACCGTGGTTGGCCTCGGCCACCGCCGAGCCGACCCGGACCGCGAGCGGGAACCGATCGGGGGGCAGGTACTGGTGCAGCACCGGCGCCGACCTGCTCCACCACTGGCCCGAGGTCAGCCCGGAGTCCTTCTGCGCGCCCTCCGCGTCCGCCGTCGTGCGCGCCGCACCGGCGGCGTGGGCGAGCACGAGGGTGACCACGGCGTCCATCTCGAGGTCGGTGAGCCCGATCCCCTCGACCGCGTGCAGCTCGTAGTCGTACTTGGCGATCATGTTCGGCCCCAGCGGCGGCCGGCCGATGTCGACCTCGAGGATCCACGGGTGCCGGCGCAGCAGCGCGAGGTTCTCCTTGGCGACGACCTCCAGCCGCCCGCGCCAGCCGCCGGGCACCTCCTCCGGCCTGGCCGTCTCGGCGAGCACGACGTCGAGCATCGCGTCGAGGAGCTCCGCCTTCCCGGGCACGTGGGTGTACAGCGACATCGTCCCGACGCCGAGCCGGTCGGCGACCCGGCGCATGGAGACCGCGCTCAGCCCCTCGGCGTCCGCGAGCTCGGTCGCCGCCCGGATGATCCGGTCGGCGCCGAGGCCGGACGGGCTCTCCGGCGCGCCCGGCGTCCGCCACAGCAGGACGAGGCTGGTCGTCGGGTCGCCGGCGCTTGAGTGCTCGCGGGCCATCGGGGCAACCTAACTTCCCCGATCGATCCGCGCGTTACACCAGAAACGCGCTCGTTACGGACCGCACTACTCCTGATCGGCCCCCGGCGCCGGCTCCTCGGCCGGCGGCGGCGTCGGCGTGGGCTCCTCGACCGGCCCGCCGACGGACGCGCCCGCCGCCGAGACGGCGCGTGCGGCGTCGATCCGGCCCCAGCCGAACAGCGGGTCGAGGCCCGGTGCGCCGAGGTCGACCGCGGAGCCGTCGATCACCGCACGCAGACCTGCGGCGTTCAGCGACGGGTTGACGGTCGCGACGAGCGCGGCCAGGCCCGACACCTGCGGCGCGGCCATCGACGTGCCCGTGAAGAGCGCGTAGCTCGAGTCGCTCGCGTTGTAGGGACCGACGATGCCGACGCCCGGCGCCGAGACCTCGACGTCGGCGTTGCTCGTGGAGAAGGCCGGGTGCGAGTCGGTGTTGTCGGTCGCCGCGACGGACATCGCCTCGGGGTAGCCCGCCGGGTAGCTCACGTTCGTCGTGCCGTCGTTGCCCGATGCCGCGACGACGAGCGCCCCGTTCCCGCCCGCGTAGGCGTACTCGACCGCGCGGTACAGCGTGTCGGACGCAGGTCCGACGAGGCTCAGGTTGATGATCCGCGCGCCGCGGTCGCGCAGGGCGACGATGCAGGCCGAGATGTCGGACATGAGGCCGACGTTGTTGGCGTCGAGCGCCTTGCACATGATCGCCGTGGAGTTGAAGGCCAGGCCGGCGGTCCCGATGCCGTTGCCCGCACGGCTGACGATCGTGCCCGTGACGTTCGTGCCGTGACCGTTCTCATCCTCGCACCCGCCGTCGGCGACGCTCGAGCCCGCGTCGGTCGTGCTGGCCGAGAGGCAGCCGGAGATCGCGCCCTGGAGGTCCTGGTGGGTCGTGCGCACGCCGGAGTCGACGATGCCGACGACGGGCCCGCCGCCGGACGGGAAGCCCGCGAGGGCCCGTGCGTCCCACGCGGTGGGGGCGTTGATGACCTGCAGCGCCCACTGGCGCGCGAAGAGCGGGTCGTTCGGGACGACGGCGGCGCGCATGCGCCGGTTGACCTCGGCGTACTCGACGGCCGGGTCGTCGCCGAGCGCGGCGGCGGTCGCGGTCGCGCTGTCCTCGCCGCGGACGACGCGCGCGCCGATGCCGGGGACGGTCCCGACGGTGCGGTCGACGTCGGCGCCGTCGAGCGCGTCGCTGCGCTGACCGGCGGACGTGCCGTCCTTGAACTTCACGATCACGGTGTCGCTCGCAGGCGCCGCTGCGGCGGCGGAGGCCAGGACGAAGACCAGCGCGACGGCGAGCGTCACGACCCGAATCGACTTGGACATCGTCCGGCTCCCTTCCATGGATGCTGTGCCCGACTGCGCGCAACCGGCGCGCAGCAGTGCCGAAAGCTACCGCATCAGCGAAGCGATCGTGCGATCGTTCGGCGCTCCTCAGGACGCAGGAATCCGGTGAGAAACAGGACGACGGGCACGAGCGCGACGAGGGCGATGCGCGACGCCAGCCCGGCGACCCCGTCGGCGGGCAGGAGGAGCTCGCCGACGAGCGCCGCGACGCCCAGGACGAGCGTCGCCTGCGCCAGACGGCCCCACTCGAACGGGACGTGGAAGAGCCCGCGCGTCAGCAGGTGCAGGACCGCGAGCGTGACGACGTAGGCGACGCAGAGCGCGATCCCCGCCCCGGCGATCCCGAGCGGCGGGACGAGCAGGAGCAGGGCGACGACGTTCGCGGCGAGCCCGCCGAACGCGGCCGGCGCGCTGCGGGTCGTGATGCGCGCGCGGCCCGCGACCGTGACGAGCAGGAGCGCGAGCCCGTAGAGGCCCCAGCCGAGCGCGACCCAGCCCAGCGCCTCGTGCGCGGCGGCGAAGTCCGGTGCCGCCAGGAGGTCGACGATCCAGCGCGACAGCAGCGCCAGCCCGAGCACGACGAGGCCGATGATCACGACGTACCACGTGGTGACCGTGGCGTAGAGCCGTCGCGCCTCGTCGTCGTCGGTGACGGAGTACGCCAGCGGCGGCCACGCCAGGCCGAACGCCCGCACGGCGACGATCACCACCGTCGCGAGCTTCACCGCCAGGGCGAACAGGCCGGCGGCGGCCGCCGACTCCGCGCGCAGGAGGTACGCGCGGTCGATCACGTTGAGCGCGAAGACCGCCGCCTCCGCCGGCACGATCGGCAGCCCGTAGCGGAGCATCGGGCTGAGCGGGTAGCGGCCGCCTCGCACCCCGATCCGCCGCACCTCGGTCGCCCAGATCCCGAGCAGCACGACGGCGCTGGCCACGTAGTTGCCCGCGAGGTACCCGTGGGCGCCCCCGTCGAGGAACACGACGAGCGTCACCGTGAGCGCCACGGTCAGCAGCACGTTCGCCATCGACGCCCGGACGAACGCCGCCCGGCGCTCCTCCACGCGCAGGAGCGCGTAGGCCGTCTCGAGGTTCGTGAAGCTCCAGAGCCCGAGGATCGCGAGGCGGCCGATGCCCGCGTCGTGCCGGTTGCACAGCACGTCGGCGAGCGGCGCCGCGAACGGCAGCGCGGCGAGCGCGACGAGGGTCGTGACGACGGCCACCGTCCCCAGCGCCGTGCGGGCCATCCGCGCCCGCGCCTCGGCGTCCTCCTCGGTGAACCAGAGCCGCACGAGCGCCTCCGCCAGGCCGCCGCGCAGGACGATCGACCCGAGGATGATGAACGTGAGGACCGTCTCCGCGACGCCGAGGTCCGCGGGCGTCAGCTCGCGCGTGTACAGCGGCAGCGTGACGAGCGCCAGCAGACCCGACACGAGCGCCGGCGACTGGTAGGCGGCACCGCCACGGATCAGTCGCGAGAGCGCGGAGGGCACGGCGGGACCGTATTGTCCCCCGGTGCCCGACGACCTGGCGCTGCTGCTGCTCCCCCGCCCGCTGGAGTCGTTCATCCTGCGCGACCAGGCGCAGGATCTGCTCCAGGCACCGGGTGTCGTGGCCGCGGATCCGCCGGCCGTCCCGTACGGCGCGTCGCTGCGGATGCCGCACGCGATGGCCCACCTCGTCGCGCGCCGGACGGCCAAGCGCCTCGTGCGGGCGCTGTTCCGGCGCGGCAGGCCGCGGGTCGTCGTCATCTTCCATCCCGTCCAGTGGCCGCTGGCCCGAGCGCTCCTCGACGCCAGGGCGGGCGGCGAGGACACCGAGCTCTGGTACTGGTGCTGGGACCGCTTCGACCACGCCTACGACGCGTCGCCGAAGCGCCGCGCGCGGCTCGCCGCCTACCACGAGGCGGCCGCGGAGCGGGCGACGCTGACGATCGCCGCCTCCGTGCGCCTCGCCGAGCTCGAGCGCGAGGAGGGGCGCACCGCCGAGCTCGTGCCCCTGTCGGCCGACCTCTTCCCGGCGCCCGACCCGGCCGGGACCGTCGTCGCCGTGTCCCTCGGGCACCTCGGGCGCCGGACCGACTGGGCGCTCCTGCGGGCGGTCACCGAGCGGATGCCGGAGCTCGTCCTGCTCCTCGTCGGCGCGTGGCACGACGACGAGGTGACCGGCGACGAGGACTACGCGGCGTGCCGTGCGGCGCCGAACGTCGTCTGGCTCGGCGAGCAGCCCGACGAGCAGGCGGCGCGCCTCATCCTCTGCGCGGACGTCGGCATCGTCCCGTTCAAGGTCGAGCCGTTCAACGACGCCGGGCTGCCCTACCGGATCCTGAAGTACGCGCGCCTCGGCCGGCGGACGGTCGCGCCGCCGCTGGCGGGCGTCGCCACCTGGTCGGAGGCGGTGACCACGGCCGCCGGCCCCGACGCATGGGTCGCCGCGCTGCGCGCCGCGGCCGGCACCCGGTCGGACCCGGACACCGGGCTGCGCGCGTGGGCGCTCGCGCAGACCGCGGAGCACCAGAACGCGCCGTTGTGGGAGCGGCTGCGGGAGCTCGGGATCGTCAGCGCGGATCCGGACACGCCGCGTACGCGCTGAGGCGCCGCACGCGCACGACCGGGGCGAAGCCCGGATCCGGCACGTTGGTCAGCGGGCTCGCGCCGTCCGCGAACCCGTAGCGGCGCAGCGTCTCGCGACCCACGGTGAAGACGGCGACCCCGCGGTCGCGGCGGCGCGCGCTGCGGGCGCCGACGTCGGTGCGCGGCGCGTCGAGCATCCAGCGCGTGTCGGGCACGAGCCGGTAGTTGGGGAACGTGATCGGGCCGCAGGCCATGCCCGCCCGGACCTCGGGCGTGTCGAGCAGCGCGCGGAGGTCGTCGTGCATCTCGCGGCCGAAGCGCAGCTCGTCGGCGAGCGTCCCGAAGCTGCCCAGCTTCACCACGAGGAAGACGGCGCCGACCACCAGCGCGCCGACGGCGGCGGCGCCCCACGGCCTGCGGCGGCGGTCCCCGGCGGGCAGGAGCGTGAAGCCCGCGACCGCGTAGCCCGCGAAGAGGCAGAGCGCGACCGCGGGGACCGTGAGGTACCGGGGCAGGATCGACAGGCCCAGCACGCCGGTGCCGATGAACGCCAGCACCCCGGCCCCGAGCATCGCCAGCGGTATCGCCATCGCCCGAGGGCCGAAGCGTCGCACCGCGAGCACCGCGCCGATGACCCCTGCGAGCGCGACCGGTGGCCGCGCGACGTCCGCGAGCTGCGTGACGAACAGCCGCGGCACCTTCGCGATCCCCCGCTCGCGGCCGAGGTCCTCGGCCAGCGAGCTCGTGGCGGTGACCGAGTGCAGCGGGTTGCCGGTGACGACGAGGTCGACGAGGCACCAGACCACCGGCGCGACGAGGACGAGCAGCGCGCCCCGCACCCGCCGCCCGGTGTCCGCGGCGGGCCAGCGCCACAGCCACAGCAGGCCCGCGAGGATCCAGCCCTCGGGCCGCAGCAGCCCGGCGAACACGAGCAGCCCCGCGGCGCCGCGCCTGCCCTCCGCCTCCCGGACGGCGGCCCACACGACGAGCGCCAGGAACGGCACGTCGACGTACGCCCGCACCGCGTAGAGCAGGAACGCGAAGCTCGAGCCGACGAACACCGTGGCCAGCAGCGCGGGCCAGACGCCGAAGAGCGCGAGGCCGAGCCGCCACGTCCCCCAGACGAGCGCGACGAGGCACAGGAGCGTCGTGAGGACGAGCAGGCGGTCCGCGTCCTCCCCGGCGAGCCCCACGAGCGCGGCGTACGCGACGTAGAGCGGATGCTGCGTCGGCGCCGCGTAGGCCTCGAAGGACGGCTTGAGCCCGTCGAGGATCTCCCGCCCCCAGACGAGGTGGTAGTACGCGTCGTAGTTCGGATAGCTCGGGACGAGCAGCCACCACAGGACGGCGGCGGCGAGGAGGCCGGCGCCGACGACCCGCTCGGCGCGTCTCACGGCTCGGCTTCGGCTTCGGCGTCCGCCGGCCGGGTCGCCACCGCGGCCGCCAGGCCGGTCCCGAGTGCGAGCAGCGCCCACGTCAGCGGATCCTCCAGGAACGCCGCGTACAGGAGCGTGTGCACGAGCAGCGCCGCGAAGGCGGCGGCCACCGCCACGCGCGCCGTCGTGAGCTCGCCCGCCCGGCCGATCGCCGCGAACAGCCGCCACAGCGCGGCCACGACGAGCGCGAGGTACGCCGCGAGGCCGATCGCGCCCTGCTCGGCGGCGACCGTCACCGGGATCGTGTGCGAGGCGTTCGTCGCGCGCTCGGCCGAGGCGTTCTCCGCCCGGCGGTACTCGCGCCGGAACGATCCCGAGCCGAAGCCGCCGATCGGCTTCTCGGTGAACAGGCGCCCGCCGCCCGCGACGAGGTCGTAGCGACCGCTCGTCGCGTCCTCCACCGACTTGTCCGAATCCAGGTCCAGTCGCAGCGCGCTCGGGGCGAGCAGCACGACCGCGATCCCGACGACCGCGACGGCCCCCGTCGCCGCGAGCGCCCGCCCGACGCCCCACCGGAACGCGCCGACCACCGCGAGCCCGATGAGCAGCGCGACGAACGACGACTGGGAGAACGTCAGCACGAGCCCGGCCCACAGCAGCGCGAGGACGACCGCGCCGGCGAGCGCGGTGCGCGATCGCGCCGTCCAGGCCACCACCGCCGCGACGCCGATCATCACGACGATGAGGAAGCGCCCGTAGATGTTCGGGTCGAAGAAGAGCGAGTTGACCCGGAAGTAGGACTCGAACTGGTTCGAGTTGATGACGCGCGGGTTCAGGAGCAGGTGCTTCGTCGCGTACTCCCAGAAGCCGACGCCCACGAGCGCGATCGCCAGGACGACGAGCACCCCGAGCGTCCCCGCGGCCAGGCGCGGCGTCCACCGCACGCGCTCGAGCTGCACGAACAGGACGGCGAAGGGCACGTAGAAGAAGACGACGGGCTCCAGCGCCCGGTCGAGGTCGCTCGAGTAGGTCGCCTGCGCGCCGTAGAGGACGAGCACCGCGGCGAGCGCCCACTCCAGCGCGCCCGGCCTGCGCTCCTCCGCGTCGGGGTCGCGCGCCGCCCGCACGAGGTAGGCGACGGCGCCGGCGGCCACCACGAGGTACAGCGGCAGGAGCAGGTTCGCGGTGTCACCGCCGACGTCCAGCGGGATGCGGAACGGCAGCGCCGCGGCCGCCAGCAGCGGCAGCAGCGCGGGGCGACGCACGAAGAGCCACGCCACGACGCCGACCGCCGCGAGGCCGATCACGACGAGCATCGCCGTCAGGCGCGGATCGTCGCGCAGGGTCTCGACCTGATCCGTCGACCACACGTGCCCGAGCAGCACGGCGACGGCCAGGACGAGCGCGCCGAGCATCGCGGTGGCCCGCGCCACGGGCGTGCGGACGACGAGCGCGGCCGCGGCGGCGAGGCTCGCGGCGACGACGCCGGCGGCGGACGCGGTCTCCCCCGCGCTCGCGGCTAGCGGAAGCGCAAGAGGGTCCATGTCCGCTTCAGGAGCGTCACGAGCTCCGGGTCGGTGCTGAGCCTGGCCGAGAAGTCGGGGACGCCGAGCCGCACGACGACGCCGTCCCCGAAGCGCGACGCGACGAGCACGTCGTGCTGCGCGTCGGGCGTGGAGGCGACGGCCAGGATGCGCTCGTCCGCGCCGACGGAGCTCGTGGGCTCGTAGGCGTCGAAGGGCCCGAGCTGGCCGTCGGTGCCGCGGAACAGGTCGATGCGGTCGACCGTGTTCGTCAGCGTCAGCCCGGGCGACGGGGTGACGCTGCCGAGGCGCGCGCCGAACAGGTCGCGCGGCGTCGGCTGCGTCGGCGACACGATGCGCGCCGGCGTCACCTGGACGGAGCGTCGCAGGCTGCCGGTCCCGGTCTGCAGCAGCCGCCCGCCGTCGCGCACCCAGGCGCGCAGCGACCGCTGGACGCCGCCGTCCAGCCACCGGGTGTCGCCCGCGAGCACCACCCCGGTGTGGCCGCCGAGCTTCGGGCCCTGGCCGCGGGCGAGCGCGACGTCGGTCGTGATGTCGTAGCGCAGCCCGGCACGATCGATCGCGGCGAGCAGCGGGCCGACGTGCTCGGCCACGCCCTCCGGCAGCACGCCGCCCGCGTAGGGCCGCGCGGTGCGCACGGGGAGGCCGTCCTCGAGCGTGTCCGGCCAGCCGTCGCCGTCGTCGTCGACCTTGTTGAGGCCCTGCCACGTCGTGACCGGCAGCACGACGAGGACGCGCTCCTCGCGGACGGACTGCACGGCGAAGGGGACCTGCACGGTGCGGTTGGCCGTGCGGACCTCGAAGAGGTACATGCCGGACTTGCCGCCCGGCGCCTGGAGGACCACGCGCGAGCGCGTGCCGGACCCGTCCGCCCGCGGGTCGCGCTCGCCCACCCGGCGCACGCGCCACGTGTAGCGCCGCCCGGCGGAGACGACGAGGAACTCGGCATCGGCCGTCGCCTCGATCGGCGCGGAGGGCGGCCCGGCGGCGAGCGACATGATCTGCACGCCGCCCTTGCCCCCGAGGCGCCTGCCGTAGGCCGGGTCCGGGGGCAACGGCGACGGCGAGGTGCCGATGTTGCCCGCCTTGTCGCGCGAGCGGGCGGCCACGACGTAGGTCCCGGACGGCAGGCTGCGCCCGTCCTCGCCCGTGCCGTCCCACGTCCAGGTCGTCTCGCCGGACGGGACGCCGCGCTCGAGCACGAGCTGCGGCGTCGCGGTGTCCGTCCGGTAGACGAGCACGCCGGCGTTGCGGCCGGGCACGAACAGGCGCACCCGCATCGGCGCGCCCCGGCGGTTGGGGAACGTCTCGGGACTCGGGACGGTCGAGGCGACCGGGCCGATCGAGAGGACGCGCGGCTTCGGCGGCGCCACGTCCTTCACGACCGCGTCGGGCAGCGTGACGGTCCGCCCCTCCCGGCGCAGCGCGACCCGGTAGCGGTAGGTCCCGTCCTTCACCGCGCGCCCGTCGTCGTCGCGGCCGTCCCAGGCGAGCGACAGGCGGCGGTAGGCCTTCAGCGCGCGCCCGTCGGCGAGGCGGCGCACCCGGTCGCCGTCGCTCGAGACGACGTCGACCGTGACGTCGTCGTCCTTCTTGATCGTGAAGGAGACGCGGGCCCGGTCCTTGCGCCCGTCGGAGTTGGGCGAGAAGAGCGGCGTCGCGAGGATCGCGTTCACCGGCGGCGGCGTGCGCTTGAGGCGCTGGGTGGCGAAGAACGCCCCGAACGTCGCGATCACGAGCGCGGCGAACGTGAGACGGGCCAGGAGCGTCACAGCCGGTGCACCGACCCGTTGGCGACGACCGCCATGCCCGGCGGCGCACCCGCCAACACGCGGCGGGCCTCGCGGATCACGCCGCCGTGACAGACGACGAGGACGGGCAGCTGCGCGACGCCGGAGATCTCCTCGATCGCCGCGGCGACCCGCTCGCCCTGCTCCTCCAGCGACTCCCCGCCGGGGAAGCGGAACGCCGGCGAGCCGGAGCGCCATTCCGCGTACAGCTCGGGCTCGTCGGTCTCGAGGTCGTCGTAGAGGCGGCCGGCCCAGTCCCCGACGTCGACCTCCATGAGGCGCGGGTCCAGCCGCGGCTGCAGGCCGAGCTGCCTGCCCGCGATCGTCGCCGTCTCGCGCGCGCGCAGCAGCGGGCTGCTCCACAGCTCGCGGATGCCCGCGCCCGCCAGCTCCTCGCCGAGCGCGAGCGCCTGTGCACGGCCGAGCTCGTTCAGCGGAGGATCAAGGTGGCCCTGGAAGCGCCTCGCGGCGTTGTCGTCGGTCTCCCCGTGGCGGGCGAGGAGGACGCCGTCGATGCTCATCGAGGGTGGCGCTCTTAGTCGGAGGCCTTGTCGGCCCCGATGACCACGATCACCGCGTTGTTGCCGGCCTGGCCGACCAGGTCCTGGGGCATGGGCTGGATCTGGCCGGCGGGGACGTCGAGGAGCTTGCCGATCTCCTTCGCCGCGGCGTCCGCGCCGCTCTTGTACCCGATGAGCGTCTCCGGCCGGGAGGTGCTGTTGTCGACCGCGGCCTGGTACCCGGTGCTCTGCAGGCGGTCGGCGACCTGGCGCGCGAGGCCGTTGACCCCGGTCGCGTTGAGCACGATCACCGGGGTGTCGGCGCGGTCGACGCGGGCCTGACGGGTGCTCTGGGTCCGCCCTGGCTCCGCGGCCGTCGTGCGCGCCACCGTGTCGGCGACCTGGTTGGGCGGCGGCGGGGTGTCCTCGCCGCCGCCGAGCGTCACGACGAGCACGGCGATGACTGCGGCGACCACGAGGGCGGCGCCGCCGAGGACGCCGAGCGTGCGCCGCGAGGGCGTGTGGCCGGACTCGGAGTCGTCCCGCGGGGGCAGCGTGCGCGAGGGCGGGCCGCCGCGCAGCGCGCGTGTCGCGGGCGACGGCTCGGGGTCCGGGACGGGGTCCGACGCGGCCGGCGTGGTGGGCGCGGACGGGCGCGACGGGCGGCGTCGACGTGGGCGGCGGACGGCCGGGCACGCGCGGGCCGGGGGCCACGGGAGGCGTGCTCGTGACGCCGTTCGTGCCCGCCGGGGTGGCGGGCGCCGGCGTCGACGGAGCCTTGCCGTCCTCGGGCTTCGTGGTCTCGGCCGTGCCGGCGGCCGCGGCGGGCGCCACCGCGGTGCCGGGCGCGCCGGCGGCGGGCACGGGGACCGGCAGACCGGGGACGGGGGCAGCGGGCTTCGCCTCGGAGGGCGTCGTGGCGGGAGCGCCTGGCACTGCGGGCTTGGCGGCGCCGGGCGCGGCGGGGGACGCAGGCGCCGCGGTCCCCGTCGCCGCCTGGGCGGCCGCCGTCTGCGGCGCAGCGCCGACGGTCGTCTTGCGCGATGCGTCGGCGGCCACGCGCGCCTCGAGCTCGGCGGCGCGCTCCGGCGCGCGGCCGGCCCATTCGCGCAGCCGCTTCACCTCGCGCGCCTGCGCGAAGTAGAGCAGCGAGAGCACGGCGAGCCCGACGATCGCGGCCAGGCCGGCGTACGCGCCGTACTTCTCGATCTGATCGGAGACCGAGATCGCAGCGATGCCCCAGGTCATGGAGGGGGCCATGCTAGATGGTCGTCTCGACGCCGCCGGGCCCGAACGCCGGCAGGTCGGCCGCGGGAACCGGGCCGAGCTCGGCGACCTTGGCCGCCAGCGCCGCGGCATCGCCCTCCAGCACGAGCAGGCCGATCTCGGCGAAGGCCTCGTCCACGAACGTCGGCGAGAGCGGCGGGCGCTCCGCGCGCAGGATGCGCTCGGCGGGGGTCGGCTGGGGGCGCTCGTCGGGGTTGAAGAGCTGCTCGTGCAGCTTCTCGCCCGGTCGCCGGCCGATGACCTCGATCTCGATGTCCTTCCCCGGGGAGAGCCCGGAGAGCTCGATCATCGCGGTGGCGAGGTCGCGGATGTTCACCGGCTCGCCCATGTCGAGCACGAAGACCTCGCCGCCGTCGCCCAGCGAGCCCGCCCGGATGATGAGCTGCACGGCCTCCGGGATCGTCATGAAGAAGCGCGTCATGCGGTCGTCGGTGACCGTCACCGGACCGCCCCGGGCGATCTGGCGGCGGAAGATCGGGACGACGGATCCGGAGGAGCCGAGGACGTTGCCGAAGCGCACGGAGACGTACTTCGTTGCCGGGAACCGAACGTCCTCTGCGGCGACGGCCCATTCCGCGAGCGCCTTCGACGCGCCCATGACCGTCGCGGGCGCCACGGCCTTGTCCGTGGAGACCAGCACGAACGCCCGCGTGCCGCCCTCGCCGGCCACCCGCGCGACGACGCGCGTGGCGATCGCGTTGTTGCGCACGGCCTCCACCGGGTTGGCCTCCATGAGGCCCACGTGCTTGTACGCGGCGGCGTGGAAGACGACCGTCGGACGGTGCTCCGCGAACACCTCGCGCATCCGCTCCTCCTCCTTGCAGTCCGCGAGGACGGCGGCGAGGGCGGTCGGGTGCACGTGGCGGTCCTCCAGCAGCTCGCGCTGGATGGCGAAGAGGTTGTCCTCGGCGTGGTCGAGACAGATGAGCCGCCGCGGCCCGACGCGCGAGATCTGGCGGCACAGCTCCGCGCCGATCGAGCCGCCGGCCCCGGTGACGAGCACGATCTCGTTCGTCAGGTAGGAGCCGACGCGGTCGAGCTCCATGCGGACCGGCTCGCGCCCGAGCACGTCCTCGACCTGCACGTCGCGGACCTGCCCGACGTAGCGGCCCTCGTTCTGCAGCAGCTCGAAGACCGTCGGGAGCGTGCGGACGGGGATCCCGCGGTCGCGGCAGGCGCGGACCACGCGGGCGCGGACGGTGCCCGGCGCCGACGGGATGGCCATGGTGACCTCGTCGGGCTCGGCCTCGTCGAGGATCCTCGGCAGCGCGTCGGTCGCGCCGAGCACCTGCACGCCGTCGATGCGCAGGCGGGCCTTGAGCGGGTCGTCGTCGACGAACCCGACCGGGCGCAGGCCGAGGCCCGGGTTGCGCTGGATCTCGCGCAGGACGAGGCGACCGCCGTCCCCGGCCCCGACGATGAGGACGCCGCGCGCGTCCTTGCGGGCGCGGAACCCGCGCAGCGTGCGCTCGTGCATCGCGCGGAAGATGAAGCGCACCCCGCCGAGCAGGACGAGCGTGATGAGGAAGAAGCCGACGATGACGCCGCCCGGCGCGGTCACGCCGACGTCGCCGACGCCCGACGTCTGCGACACCGGCTTGACGAGCGCGATGTAGCCGGCCAGCAGCAGCGTGGCGACGAGGACGCCCTCGCCGATCTTCACGAAGTCGCGCTGGCCCACGTACCGCCACTGGCGCTGGTAGAAGCCGAAGAGGGTGAAGACGACCAGGCTCATCGCGACGAGCGGCCCGACCGTCGCCTCCAGGAGCTGCTGGTAGCGCTCGGGGACCCCGCCTGCGAGATCGCCGAAGCGCAGCCGGTAGGCGAGGAAGTAGGCAAGGGCGACCAGCACCCCGTCGACCACGAGCTGCGGCAGCGAGTGGCGGTGCAACGGGAAGGCCGCGGACTTCAGCCGCCGGCGCATCCGCGGGATTGTAGGAGGAAGGCGAAAGACTTCGTCTTTCGTCAGAGCTCGGCCGAGCGGACGGCGGCCACGACCTCGCCCACCTGCTCCTCCGTGAGCGCGGCCCCCATCGGCAGCGCGAGATGGGTCCGCGCGGCCTCCTCGGTCCCGGGCAGGACGGCGTCGCGCCCGAGGTCGGCGAGCGCCGGCTGGCGGTGCGCGGGGACGGAGTAGTACGTGCGCGCGCCGATCCCCTGGCCGCGCAGCGCGGCCGCCAGCTCCTCGGGGCGCGGGTGGCGCACGACGTAGAGGTTCCAGGCCGGGTCGGCGCCCGCGGCCGGGACCGGGAGGCGCGCGTGGTCGCCCATCCCGGCGGCGGCGTACGCGCGCCCGGCGGCGCGACGGCCCTCGCACCACGCGTGCAGGTGCGGCAGCTGGACGCGCAGCGCGGCGGCCTGCAGCTCGTCGAGGCGGCTGTTGTAGCCGATCTCCGTGAACGTCTCCTTGTCCGGCGAGCCGTGGAAGCGCAGCGTGCGCACGCGCTCGGCGAGCGCGGCGTCGCCGGTCGAGACCGCGCCGCCGTCGCCGATGCCGCCGAGGTTCTTCGACGGGTAGAAGGAGAACGTCGCGATCGTGCCGAGCGTGCCGGTCAGCGCGTCGCCCAGCCGCGAGCCGGTCGCCTGCGCGGCGTCCTCGAGCACGGGGACGCCGAGCGCCTCGACCTCCGCGACCGGCGCGACGTTCCCGAACAGGTGCACGAGGATCACGGCCTTCGTGCGCGGCGTGAGGACGGCGCGCACGGCCTCGGGCGTCGCCACGAACGTCGCGGGATCGACGTCGCAGAAGACGGGGGTGGCGCCGGTCGGGGGGATCGCCTCGGCGCTGGCGTAGAACGTGAACGACGGCACGACGACCTCGTCGCCGGGCCCGACGCCGAGCGCCCGCAGCGCGATCGTGATCGCCTCGGTGCCGTTCGCGACGCCGACGACGTGCTCCGTGCCGAGCCAGGTCGCGAACTCCCGCTCGAACGCCTCGACCTCCGGCCCCAGGATGTACCGGCCGTCGTCGAGCACCCGTCCGAGCGCGGCGGCGAGCTCGTCGCGCAGGGGCGCGCGTGGGGTCTGGGGGTCGAACAAGCGGACGGCCACGGCGCCCCGGCACGGTACCCTGCCGCCCCCTGTGCCCGTCCTCGCCTCACTGACGGATCCGCTCGTCAACGCCGCCGTGGACGTGGTGGACGCGCTCGGCCTGCCCGGCGTGTTCGTCCTCATGCTCCTCGAGAGCGCGTGCATCCCGGTCCCCAGCGAGGCGACGATGCTCTTCGCCGGCTTCAACGTCAGCCGGGGCGAGTACTCGCTCATCGCGGCGACGCTCGTCGGGACGTTCGCGAACCTCTGCGGGTCCTGGATCGCCTACGCCGTCGGCTACTACGGCCGCATCGACGTGCTCGAGAAGCACGGCCGCAAGCTCCACATCAAGCCGAGCCACCTCGCGATGGCCGATCGCTGGTTCGAGCGCCACGGCGAGGCGACCGTCTTCTTCACGCGGATGCTGCCGATCGTCCGCACGTTCGTCTCGCTGCCTGCCGGCGTCGCGCGCATGCCGTTCTGGCGCTTCTCGCTCTTCACCGTGCTCGGCTGTCTGCCGTGGGTCTTCGGGCTGACGCTCATCGGCCAGCAGGTCGGCGAGCGCTGGGAGGACTGGAAGGACAGCCTGCACTACGTCGACTACGCCGTGGCCGTCGCGATCGTGGCGTTCGTCGTCTACCTCGTCGTGAAGCGCCGCCGGGCGCGCGCCGTCGAGCCCGTGGCCTGACGCCGTGCGGACGGCCCGCGCCGTGCTGCTGGGCGCCCTGCACGGGCCGGCGGAGCTCGTGCCGGTGTCGTCGTCGGCGCACGTCGCGCTCGTCCCCTGGCTGCTCGGCTGGCAGCGCGAGCTCGACCCCGCGCGCCGCAAGGAGCTCGAGGTGCTGCTGCACGCCGGGACGGGGATCGCCCTGGGCTGGGTGCTGCGGCGCGAGGCGCTGGGCGCGCTGCGGCGGCTCGACGCGCGCCGGGTCGTGCTCCACCTCCTGGCACTCGGCATACCGTCGGCCGTCGGGCTCGCGCTCGAGGAGGAGATCGAGGAGCGGCTCGGGACGCCCGGGGCGGCGGCCGCCGGGCTCGCCGCGGGCGCGCTGCTGCTGCTCGCGGCCGACGCCCTGCCCGAGGGGCCGCGGACCGCGGTCGGCGCCGGGCCGGTCGACGGGCTCGTGCTCGGCCTCGCGCAGTCCGCGGCGCTGGCGCCCGGGGTGTCGCGGCGGGGAGCGACGCTGGCGGCCGCGCGGATGCGGGGCTACTCGCGCGGCGAGGCGGGGTCCCTGTCGTGGGAGGTCGCGCTGCCCGTGCTCGCGGCGGCCACCGCGCTGAAGGGGCGCCGGGTGCTCGCGAACCCGCCCGCGCGCGAGGTGCGGGGGGCGCTCGCCGCCGGCGCCGTCGCCTCGGCCGCGTCGACGCTGCTCGCCGCGCCGCTGCTGCGCGCGGTGGAGCGCGGGCCCTGGTGGCCGTTCGCGGCGGAGCGGCTGGGGTTGGCGGCGCTCACCGTGGCCCGCTCGCGCCGCACCGCGTGTCAGGATCGGTCGCGATGAGCGACGCCTACGCCGCCGCCGGGGTCGACCTCGGGCAGTCCGACGCCGCCGTCGCGGCGATCGTCGCGCGGCTGGGCCGGATCGAGCTGGGCCGGCCGTCGCGGTCGGTGCTGCGCGGCGGGCACTACGCGAGCGTCCTGAGGATCACCGACGAGCTGGGCGTCGCGCTCACGACGGACGGGGTCGGCTCCAAGCTCGTCGTCGCCGAGCAGGCCGATCGCCTCGAGACCGTCGGGATCGACTGCGTGGCGATGAACGTCAACGACCTCATCTGCGTCGGCGCCGAGCCGATCGCGATGCTCGACTACCTCGCCGTCGAGGAGTCCGATCCCGAGCGGCTCGGGCGCATCGCCGAGGGGCTGCGCGTCGGCGCGCAGGCGGCGGGCATCGAGATCCCCGGCGGCGAGCTCGCCGTGCTCCCCGAGCTGATCCGCGGCCATCCGTCGCCCCGCGGCTTCGACCTGTGCGGCGCCGCGTTCGGCACCGTCGCGCTCGACGCGATGGTCACCGGCGAGGCGATCGCGGTGGGCGACGCGCTCGTCGGCGTCCCCTCGACGGGGCTGCACTCCAACGGCTACACCCTCGCCCGCCGGGCGCTGCTGTCCGACGGCGGCCTGGGCCTCGACGACCGGCCGCCCGAGCTGGGCGGGGCGTCCGTGGCCGACGCGCTGCTGGAGCCGACGGCGATCTACGTGCGCGCGGTCCTCGAGCTGCTCGCCTCCGACGTGCCGGTGCACGGCCTCGCGCACATCACCGGCGGCGGCCTCGACAACCTCAAGCGCCTGCACGACGGCGTCGCCTACCGGCTGGAGGAGGCGCTCCCGGTCCCGCCGATCTTCGGGCTCGTCCAGCGGCTCGGGAGCGTGCCCGACGAGGAGATGTGGCGGGTGTTCAACATGGGCTGCGGGTTCATCGCCGTCGTGCCCGAGGGCGCGGCGGACGAGGCCGCGGCCGTGCTGGGTGCGCACCATGCGGGGGCGCGGCGGATCGGGTCGGTGGTGGCGAGGTAGCTCCGCGCCACCGCGTGTTACGGGTGCGCTGCCGCACCCGGACTCTCACCGAGGGCGGACGGTGCGCGGCACAGGACCCCGGCTGACGCCCCGAGCGGAGCGACCGCACCATCGACCAGGGCCTACGACATCCGCACGTAGCCCGTCGCCCCATCGCCGTTGGCGCTGTGGACGCGGCGGGTGACCATGTTCGAGGAGTTGCCCTCGATGGTCTGGATGCGGCCGTCGGGCAGGACGGACTCGACCATGCCGATGTGGCGGCCGTCCCAGACGATGAGGTCGCCGGGGTTCGGCTTCTCGGTCGGCTGGATCGCGCGGCCGGTGCGCTGCGCCCAGTCCCAGGTCGCCGCGACCGCGCCGAAGCCCTGGCCCTGCTCGCCGAGCGGCGCGCCGGCCTGCTTGGCCGCCCAGGACACGAAGTAGTTGCACCACGGGCCGACGCCGCTGCCCGCGGTGGCGGTGCGGTACTCGGCGATGCGCGGGGAGTCGTTGGAGCCCGGCGGCTGCTCGGTCTGCCCGATCTCCGCCTGGGCGAGCGCGACCATCTTCGCCCCGGCGCCGGTCCCGGTCGCCGCGACCGGCGCGGCGGCCGTCGTGGCGCCCGCGGCGGTCGCCTGACCGAGCACGCCGGCGAAGCTGGCGGCGGACGCCGTCGGCGAGGTGGCCGTCGCCGCGGAGGAGGAGGTGGCGGTCGCGGCGGGGGCGGCGACCCTGGGCTGGAGCATTGCCTGGATCTCCGCCATGCGGGCCAGGGCGACGTCGAGACTCACATCCCGTGTAGTCGGATGGGGCCGCCAGATCTGAAACAGCAGAAGGGCGGCCCCGAAGGGCCGCCCCGTTCACTGCTGATGCTGCGTCGGCCTGCTGACTACCGGATGAGCGAGAGGATGCTCTGCGGCGCCTGGTTGGCCTGAGCCAGCATGGAGGTGCCGGCCTGCTGCAGGATCTGGTTCTTCGTGAGCGTGACCATCTCGGCAGCCATGTCCACGTCGCGGACGCGGGACTCGGCAGCCGTGAGGTTCTCCTGGTAGACCTGCGTGCTCGCCATCGAGTGCTCGAGGCGGTTCTGGACCGCACCGAACGTCGCGCGAGCCGAGGACACCGCGGAGATCGCCGCGTCGATCGCGCTGATCGCCGTGGAGTTGGTCAGGCTCGTGAAGTCACCCAGGGTGCTGCCCAGCGAGATCGTGCTGACCGTGATGGACTCACCGTCGTTCACGCCGACCTGGAAGGTCACCGCGCCCGACGTCGCAAGCAGCGTGATGCCATTGAACTTCGCGGAGCCTCCGATGCGCTCGATCTCAGACGCGAGCTGGTTGACCTCGGTCTGGATCGCGGCCTGATCGTCAGTGCTGAGCGTGCCGTTCTTGTACTGCACGGCCAGCTCACGGACACGCTGCAGCATGCTGTGGACCTCATCGAGGTTGCCCTCAGCCGTCTGCACCATCGAGACGCCGTCCTGGATGTTGCGGTTCGCCTGGGCGAGGCCATTGATCTGCGAGCGCATGCGCTCGGAGATGGCCAGACCAGCCGCGTCGTCGGCCGCACGGTTGATGCGGTAGCCCGACGACAGACGCTCCATCGACTTGGCGATCTTGTCCGACGTGGCGTTCAGGTTGCGATGCGCGCCGAGAGCCTCGACGTTGTTCTGGATACGAAGGGACATTCGTCTTCTCCTTGAATGACGTGTGGGTTGGTCCCCGGCTCCATCCGTGGAGCCGTACTGCGCTTACAAGCGTGGTATTCGGATCGCCGCCAGGGCGGTTGAGCGGGCTGGACCTTCGTTCGAGAACGACGACGGGCGGCCCACTTGGGACCGCCCGACGCCTAGGGGGTTGCTGCTGTTGCGCTGCGGGGCTGCTAGCGGATCAGCGAGAGGATGCTCTGCGGGGCCTGGTTGGCCTGAGCGAGCATCGACGTGCCGGCCTGCTGCAGGATCTGGTTCTTGGTGAGCGTGACCATCTCGGCAGCCATGTCCACGTCGCGGACGCGGCTCTCGGCGGCGGTCAGGTTCTCGGCGTAGACCTGCGTGCTCGCCATCGCGTGGTCGAGACGGTTCTGGACCGCACCGAACGTCGCGCGGGCCGAGGAGACCGAGGAGATCGCCGTGTCGATCGCGCTCAGGGCGGCGGCGTCCGACAGGTCCGTGAACGAACCGACGGTGCTGCCCAGGGAGATCGTGCTGACCGTGATCGAGTCACCGTCGTTCACGCCGACCTGGAAGGTCACCGTGCCGGTGCCGGACAGGAGGCTGATGCCGTTGAACTTGGCCGAGCCGCCGATGCGCTCGATCTCGGACGCGAGCTGGTTGACCTCGGTCTGGATCGCGGCCTGGTCGTCGCTGCTGAGCGTGCCGTTCTTGTACTGCACGGCGAGCTCACGGACGCGCTGGAGCATGGAGTGGACCTCGTCGAGGTTCCCCTCCGCCGTCTGCACCATCGAGACGCCGTCCTGGATGTTGCGGTTCGCCTGGGCGAGACCGTTGATCTGCGAACGCATGCGCTCGGAGATCGAGAGGCCGGCGGCGTCGTCGGCCGCGCGGTTGATGCGGTAGCCGCTGGAGAGACGCTCCATCGACTTGGCGATCTTGTCGGAGGTGGCGTTCAGGCTGCGGTGCGCAGTGAGGGCCTCGACGTTGTTCTGGATGCGAAGGGACATTCGTCTTCTCCTTGAATGACGATTGTGTGTAGGAGTCCCCGGCCCCTTCCTTGGGACCGTTACTTCTGCCTGCATCCTGTGATTCGGCTCCGGCCCCCCGGAGGTTGAGCCGACTGGACGCCTGATCTAGCGAGCGGCCCCCGCGACGTCGCCGCCGTGCTTGCGCTCGAAGGCGAGGCGGTCGCGGGCGACCTGCTCCGCGATCCACGCGCGCAGCGTCCCGTCGTCGCTGGCGACGGTCTCCGACAGCCCGTGGCGGATGCGCGACGCCGGCACGTGCTCCGGCGGGCGGCCCGCCCGGCGCAGGCGCTCGAGCAGGTCGGTGTCCTGGTACCAGACGACCAGCTCGGGATCGAAGAACTCGCCGGGCGCGACGGCGAAGCCCTCGAGCGTGTCGCGGGAGATCGCGAAGCACCACGCGGCGAAGTCCAGCCGCACGGCGCCGTCGACCGTCTGCGGGAACACCGCGGCCGCGGGCCCCGACGGACGGGACAGCGCCTCGCGCAGCGGCGGCCACCAGCCGTCGAGCGTCTCGACGTCGTCGTTCATCACGACGCAGTACGCCCCGCGCGCGGCGCGCAGGCCGCTGTTGACCGGCGCCGTGAAGCCCTGCGGCGGCGCGCCGTTGTCGACGACGACGATCTCGTGCGCGACGTCCGTCGTGTTGTGCAGCGCCGCGACGCACCGGCGCAGGCGCTCGGACGTCGCGTCGAGCGTCGGGATGACGATCGACAGCTCGACCTCCTCCCCCGGGGCACGGCGCAGGCCGCCGGCGCGCCTGCCCGGCGGCCGCGCGACGCTCGTCGGCACCGCCTCGACGCGGCCACGGCGCGCGAGGCCGGCCACGGCCGCCGCCACCTCCAGCCCGGCGGGTGCGCGCGCGCCGCCCGCGTCGGCAGCGAGGTCCGCGGTGCGCGCAGCCAGGACGTGCGCCGCGACCGGCGGCTCCGGCGCGGCGGGATCGGCGACCGCGGTGGCACCCGCGACGCCGGGGTCGTCCAGCGCGCGGACGAGCGGGGCCAGCGCGCCGGGCGCCAGCTCGGGAGCACCGCGCAGGAGCACCGCGACCGGCGAGGCGATCCGCTCGAGCGCCGCGGTGACCGCGGCCGCGAACCCGGAGCGGTGCGGCAGCCGCACGATCTCGACGTCGCCCTCCACGCGCGCGAGCAGCGACTCCAGCCCCACGGAGGCGTCGTCGACGATGACGACCTCGTGGTCGGGCTCGGGTGCGAGCTCGGCGAGCGCGGACAGGCACCGCAGCGCCTGCTCCGGTGCGCCGTCGAGGACCACGACGAGCGTCGCGTCAGCCACTGCGATCACCTTCCAGGTCGAGCTGCATCGGGACGTGCGGGCCGAGGAGCGGATCGACGTAGCGCTCGCCCGCGGCCACGAAGCCCGCGCGGCCGTAGAAGACGAGCGCGCCGATCCGCGCGTTGCACCAGACGAGGCTCGCGCCCTGCTCGCGCGCGTGACGTACCGCCGCATCGAGGACGAGGGCGCCCACGCCCCGCCCCCGCTCCTCGTCGGCGGTGGCCATCCCGCGCAGGCGCCATGCGCCGGGGCGACCCGGCGCCCACGGGCAGGCCTGCGGTGAGATCGTCGCGATCCCGACGATCGCGCCGCCGGCGTCGCGTGCGCCGAGGTGTGCCGCTCGCGGGTCGTCGTCGCCGCCGAGGACGACCGCGTCGCCCTCCTGGTGCGGGCGCAGGACCCGTTTGCGCAGCGGCCACGTCTCCTCCGCGGCGATCGGCACGACGTCGATCGAGGACGCGGCGGAGCTCACGCGGGCCCGGCGTCGTCGGCCTGCTGTGCCGCCTCGCGCTCGGCCTGACGGCGCTCCTCCGTGCGTCTGCGCATGACCTCGAGCTCGGCCTTGGCCAGGTGCGACCACACCGCCACCGCCGCCATCCATGCCACGAGATAGCAGACGATCCCGGCGCCGAGGCCGCGCAGGAGCGAGTCGAACCACGGGACGCCGGCGCTGCGCGACAGGAGCGTCACCGCCACGAACCCGATGAGCCCTGCCCACGACTTGGCCAGCCCGATCTGCGACTTCGCCCGTGGGTGGTTGGCGAGCCGGGGGACGGTGTCGGGCTCCTCGACGGCCCCGCCCTTCCCTTTCTCCTTCTTCTCCTTGGCCACCGTGGTCAGCCCGTGAGGGCGCGGGCCAGCGCGGCGGCGTCCGCCGGGTGGACTGCGAGATCGGGGCGCCCGGCCGCCGCCGTGCTGGCCACGAACGTGATCGGGCATGCGGCGTCGATCGCCGCCTGGAGGACCGCGCCCAGGTGCAGCGGATCGCTGGGGTCGCCGAGCGCGAGGCGATGCGGGCGCAGGATCTGCATGAGCGCCGCGGCCGACGGCCCGCCGCCCGGGCCGAGGGCCAGGTGCAGCTCGTGCGGGCCCAGCGCACCCAGGTCGCTCGCGAGGCGGCCGGCGTCGTCGGGCGTCACGGGGGCGGTGTCGACGAGCACGAGGGCGTCGTGGCCGAGCAGGCGCACGTGCGTGGCGGCGTCGGCGCCGTCCGTGGCGGCGTGCACGGGCACGCCGAGCGGCGCGAGCGCGGCGGCGAGCGCGCGCCCGCCGTCGGCGGTCCGCAAGGCGACGCACGCGACATCGAGCGTGGTGCGCGTGGCGTAGGCGCCCGCGATGCCGGCGACGAGGCGCGGCGCGCCGGACCCCGCCGCACCGGCGAGCACGACCGTCCGCGGGCCGGGGCCCGACAGCGTCGCGACCGGGATGCGCGCGGCGAGCTGGGACGCCACCGCGCCCGGCAGCGTCGCGACCGGCTCGAGCGGGAGGCGGTGCAGGAGGGCGTCGTCGACGACGGTGGCGGCGAGTGCGGGCTCGAGCCCGCGACTGCTGAGCGTGGTGATGAGGTGGCGCGCGGCCTGCGGGCGGGCGACCGCCGCGGGCGGCGCGGGCGTGACGGCTGGGGCGACCGGGGGCGGGGGCGCGGGCTCCGGGGTGGGCGTCGGCGGCTCCCACGCCGGAGCGGCCGCCACGGGCTCGGGCTCCGGCTCGGGCTCCGGCTCGGGCTCCGGCTCGGGCTCGGTCGACGGGTTCAGGCTCCGGGACCGGGATGGCGTCGACCTGCGGGCTCGTCACGATCGGCTCGGTCGGCGGCGGCGGCGGCGCGGGCGCACGGTGCGCCGCCAGCGCGTCGCGCATGAGCTCCTCGGCGTTGGGGAACGCGTCGCCGGCCAGCGCGGCCGGCACGCCCTCCGGCACGCCGTTCTCGGCAGGCGACGGCGCCGGATCGGGCACGCCGGCGGCGTTGAGGTAGGCGGCGAACGGCGAGTTGGGCGGCGGGTCGGCGGGGGGCGGCGGCGGCGCCGCGGCGACCGGGGGCGGCGTCGGCACAGCCGCGGCCGTCACCTCGGGGACCGGCGCCGGCTCCTCCGCGGGCACGCTCGTGAACCGGGGTGACGGCGTGACGATCGCGTCCTCCTCCGGATCGCCCGCGAACCACTCGACCCCCAGCGACGACTGTCCCCGCCGGGCCTCGATCTCGACGGTGCGCTTCTGGAAGAACCCGGCCACGCCTCCCGTGAGCCCCTCGCGCTGCCGGACGACGACGGCATCGTCGCCGAGCTCGGCGCGGATGCGGGGCAGCAGCTCCTCCAGGGAGCCGCCACGGTACGTACGGGTCTCGCTCATTGCGGGTCGGCCTCAGTGCGCTCGAAGGCTTGCGACGAAGGCTACGACCAAACCGCCCCTTTTCCTGCCGGTTCCCCTTGCGGTCGACGCCTCCATGGCGCCGCAATGCGTCCCGCAGGCGCCGGAGCGACCGGCACCTCACGGGACGCATTGCAATGCCGGCGCAGCCGGCACGATCACCCGGCCTGCCGCAGCCGTCCCCTCAGACGGCGACCCGGTCGTGGAGCCCCCTCAGGCACCACGACGAGCGCACGGCAAGCCGGGTCATCGCGCGGGCGACGACCGGCACCTCGACCGATCCGCGCTACGCGGCGACGGGCACTCCGGCGCCCGCGACGACGCCCATGGTCTCCACGCCGACGCCCGGCGGGATCTCGTTGTACGCGCAGACCGCGACCTGCGGCAGCGCCTGCTCGCAGAGGCGGCGCAGGTGACGCCGCACGCGCGAGGAGCACAGCAGCACCGGCCGCCGGCCGCGCGACAGGACCTGCTCGGACTGCTCCGACAGGCCGGAGACGAGGCTCTGGGCCCGCTGCGGGTCCATCGCGAGGTACTCGCCGTCGGCCGTCGCGGCGATCGCGTCGGAGACCTCCTGCTCGAGCGCCGGGTCCAGGACGATGACCCGCAGGCGCGACTCCTCGTCGAGGTGCGGGGCGACGATCGCACGGGCGAGCGCCTGGCGCGCGTACTCGGCGAGCAGCGCCGGGTCGCGGGTGACGCGGGCGCGGTCGCCGACGGCCTCCACGATCGCGCCGAGGTCGCGGATCGACACGCCCTCCCGCAGGAGCGCCTGCAGGACGCGCTGGACCTCGCCGACGGACAGCAGATCGGGCACGACCTCCTCGACCACCGCGGCGTTGACCTCCTTGAGGCCGTCGAGCAGCGCGCGCACGTCCTGGCGGGTGAGCAGGTCGGCGACGTGGTGGCGGATGGTCTCCGTGAGGTGGGTGACGATGACCGACTCGGCGTCGACCACGGTGTAGCCGAGCGCCTCGGCCTCGGCGCGCGCCGCGTCGGCGATCCAGACCGCGGGGAGGCCGAAGGCCGGCTCGGTCGTGGGGATGCCGGAGAGCTGGCCGACGGCGTCGCCCGGGTCGAGCGCGAGCTGGTGGCCGGCGAGGACCTTGCCGCGGGCGACGACCGTGCCGCGGACCTTGAGGACGTACTCGTGCGAGGCGAGGCCGACCTCGTCGTGGATGCGGACGGACGGGATGACGGTGCCGAGCTCGCCGGCGATCTGACGGCGGACGGCGCTGACGCGGTTGAGCAGCGAGCCGCCGGCCGACGCGTCGACCAGGTTGACCAGGCCGAAGCCGATCGCGAGCTCGAGCGGGTCGATCTGCAGCGCCTCGCGGGCCTGGTCGCCGGGGTTGGCCGGCGCGGGCAGCGCGGCCTGCTGCTCGTCGGCGAGCGCCTTGGCGTCCGCCTCCTGCTCGTCGGTCTTGAGCATCCGCCCGACCAGGATGAACAGCGCGCCGACGACGAGGAACGGCAGCTTCGGGAGGCCCGGGACGAGCGCGAAGGCGCAGATGACGACGCCCGCGACCATCGGGGCCTTGCGCTGCTTCATGAGCTGGCCGGCGACGTCGGAGCCGAGATCGGAGTCCGATGCGCTGCGCGTGACGATGATGCCCGCGGCGACCGAGATGAGCAGCGCGGGGATCTGCGCGGTCAGGCCGTCGCCGATCGTCAGGAGCGAGAAGTGCTGGGCCGCCTCGCCGATCGGCATCCCCATCTGGGTCACGCCGATCACGATGCCGCCGATGAGGTTGATCGCCGTGATGATCATGGCGGCCATCACGTCGCCCTTGACGAACTTCGAGGCACCGTCCATCGCCCCGTAGAAGTCGGCCTCCTTGGCGATGTCGTCGCGGCGCTGGCGCGCCTCCTCCTCGGTGATCTGCCCGGCGTTCAGGTCGGCGTCGATCGCCATCTGCTTGCCCGGCATGGCGTCGAGGGTGAAGCGGGCACCGACCTCGGCGACGCGGCCCGCGCCGTTCGTGACGACCACGAAGTTGATGACGATGAGGATGAGGAAGATGACGAGGCCGACGACCACGTTGCCGCCGACGACGAACTCGCCGAACGCCTTCACGACGTGGCCCGCGTCGCCCTCGAGGAGGATGAGCCGCGTGACGCTGACGTTGATCGCCAGGCGGAACATCGTCGTCAGCAGCAGGAGCGCCGGGAAGGACGAGAAGTCCAGCGCGCGCGGCAGGTAGAGCGTCGTGATGACGATGGCCAGCGCGACCGAGATGTTCAGCGTGATGAACAGGTCGAGCAGGAACGGCGGCAGCGGCACCACCAGCATCACGACGACCAGGACGACGAGGCCGGCCGCGATGAGATCGGTGTACTTCATGACCTTCTTCAGGGCGCCGGTCATGCGGCCACCTTCCTGTTCGCGGTGCGGTAGACGAACGCCAGGACCTGCGCCACGGCGTGGAAGAACTCCTCGGGGATGGCCTGGTCGACCTCCACGGAGGCGTACAGGCCGCGGGCGAGCGGCGGGTTGGGCAGGATCGGCACGCCGTGCTCGCGGGCGATCTCACGGATCTTGAGCGCCGTGAGGTCCTGGCCCTTGGCCACGACCGTCGGCGCGAGCATCCCGTCGCCGTACTTCAGCGCGACGGAGAAGTGCGTGGGGTTGGTGACGATGACGTCCGCCTGCGGGACCGCGTCCATCATGCGCGCCCGCGACATCTGCATCGCGCGGCGACGCTGGGCGGAGCGGACCTCGGCCGGCAGCGACTGCCCCTTGCTCTCTTCGCGGATCTCCTGCTTGTCCATGCGTAGCGACTTGTCGAGCTTGTACTTCTGCCAGAAGTAGTCGGCCACGCCGATCAGGAGATAAGCGAACGCGGCGCGTTTGGCGATGCCGAAGACCATCCCCGCGAGCTGGGCGCCGAGCTCGTGCGGGCCCATGCCCACGAGCGCGCCCATCTCGGGGATCGCCGGGATCAGCGCGGCGGCCACGATGACACCGACGATGAGGACCTTCGTCACGGACTTCGCGCCCTCCACGAGGGCGTTGGGGCCGAAGATCTGCTTGAAGCCGGAGACCGGGTTGAGCTTCTTGAACTCGGGCTTCACCGCCTCGGGCGTGATGCGGAAGCGGACCTGCGCGACGTTGGCGACGATGCCGGCGAGGCAGCAGGCGAAGGCGACCGGCGCGACCGACATGCCGACCTCCTTGGCCACGCTGAGGATCACGGCGCCGATCGAGGCGCGCTGCACGACGTCGGGCGCGTCGGCACCGAGCAGCAGCATGTCGTGCATCGCGTCCTGGCAGTGGCCGACGATGCTCGGCCCGGTCGCCGCGAGCGTGAAGAGCCCGGCGAGCAGGACGACCGCGCCGTTGAGGTCGGCGGACTTCGCGACCTGGCCCTTCTTGCGGGACTCCTCGCGCTTCTTGGGTGTTGCCTTCTCGGTCTTGTCGGAGGCGGACATGGGGCTACGCGACCTTGAGCGTCTGGAGGGCCTGGAGGACCGACTGCTGCAGCTCGCCGGCGAGCCAGGCGCCGACGAACGGCATCGTCACGCCGATGAGCAGGAGGCCGATGGTCACCTTGGCGGGGAAGCCGACGGCGAAGACGTTGAGCTGCGGCACGACACGGGAGACGACGCCGAACGCCGCGTCGGTGAGGATCAGCGCGAGGATGATCGGCCCGGCGACCTGGATGGCGCTGAGGAAGATCGAGGCGAACGCCTGCGAGGCGCCGGCGACCAGCGTGCCGATGGCCGGCGTCTGGTCGATGCCGATGACCTCGTAGGTGCGCGCGAGGCCCTGGATGACCCAGGTGTCGCCGCCGATGGCGAGGAAGATCATCAGCCCGATCAGGCTGTACATCCGGGCGAGGACGGCGTTCTGGTTGCCGGTGATCGGGTCGATCAGGCCGCCGAAGGAGAAGCCGATGAGCGTGTCGAGGAAGGAGCCCGCCACCTCGAGCGCCGCGAAGAGCGCCGCGAGCGTGTAGGCGTAGGCGGCGCCGACGAGGATCTCCTTGCCCAGGAGGCCGGCGAGGCCCCACGCGTCGGTCGGGAGGTCCGCGCCCTGCACGACCACCGGGGTCAGCCCGAAGGCGAGGGCGACGGCGACGATGCCGCGCACGCGCCCCGGGATCGACTTGCTCGAGAACAGCGGGGCGAGCACGAACAGCGGCGAGATGCGGGCGAGGACCGCGAAGAAGCCCACGACCTGCTGCTCGCCGAACTGGGCGATGAGCTGCTGGACCGTCACCCGCGTCAGCCGATGAGGTTCGGGATCGACGTCCAGAGATCCCGGGTGTAGCTCAGGAGCTGGTCGAGCATCCACGGCCCGCCGACGACCATGACGACGACCGTCGCGAGGATCTTCGGGATGAAGGTGAGCGTCTGCTCCTGGATCTGCGTGACGGCCTGGAAGACGCTGATGATCAGGCCGACGGCGAGACCGACGAGCAGCAGCGGGAGCGCGACCTTGAGCGCGAGCTCCATCGCTCCCACGGCGAGGCTGATGACGAGGTCGGTGTCCATCTCAGTGGAAGCTCCGGACGAGCGAGGACAGGACGAGGTTCCAGCCGTCCACCAGGACGAACAGGAGGATCTTGAACGGCAATGAGATGAAGACCGGTGGCAGCATCATCATCCCGAGCGACATGAGCGTGGAGCTCACGACGAGGTCGATCACGAGGAACGGCAGGAAGATCAGGAACCCGATCTGGAAGGCCGTCTTGAGCTCGGAGATGATGAAGGCCGGGATCAGGACGTAGGTCGGGACGTCCGCGCGGGTCTTCGGCCGGTCGATCTTCGCGAGCTTCACGAACAGCGCGAGGTCGCGGTCGCTCGTCTGCTTGAACATGAACTCGCGGACCGGCTTCTCCGCGCGCTTGATCGCCTGCTCCTGGTTGATGCTGCCGGCGCGGAGCGGCTTGACGGCGTCCTCGTTGACCGCCTTGATCGTCGGCATCATCACGAAGATCGTCAGGAACAGCGCGATGCCGACGAGCACCTGGTTCGGCGGCGCGGTCGGCGTGCCGAGGCCGGTGCGGATGAAGCCCAGGACGATGAGGATCCGGGTGAAGCCCGTGATCGTGAAGAGCGCGGCCGGCACCAGCGTGATGCCGCCGAGCAGGAGGAGGATCTCGACGGCGTTCTGGCCGTCGACCTGCGTGGCCTGGGCGATCACGCGCGCACCGTGGCCTGGCGGATGCGCTCCAGCGCCTCGCCGATGGTCATCTTGCGCAGGCCGGTCTTCGCCGAGCCGGCGGGCTCGTTGGGGTCGCTCGGGTCGACGTCGTCGTCGTCCTCGGCGCCCTCCTCGGGGATGAGGCCCGCGGCGCGCGCCTCCTCCTCGGTGTACGTCCGGATCGGCGTGACTGCGTGGTCGGCGACGCCGACGAGGACGAGCTCGTTGCCGGCGCGCACGAGGTGCAGCGACCGGTTCGGGCCGAGCGGCACGGTGGCCGTCGTCTCCAGGCCGCCGCCGACGACGCGCTCCTCGCGGGAGGACTTGACCTGCTTGAGGATCCAGTAGAGGCCGTAGATCACGGCCACGACGACCGCGAGGCCGACGAAGGTGCGCACCATGTTGCCGCCACCGCCGCCCGTCGCGGCGGTCGCGCCGTCGGCGTTCGTGGAGGGCAGGTTCAGCTTCGTGTCCTCGCCGTAGTCCGACGAAGTGGTGGAGGTCGCCGCGAGCGCTGCCGCCGGAGTGGCGAGCAGGCAGGCGGTGACGGCCGTGAGGACGGCCGCGTGGATGCGGGAGAAGCTCATGTGAGGGGAGGTGACTCGGTGAGGGAGGCGAGTCCACCCCGTAGTCGGACGCGGCCCGCCGGACTTGAGGCCACCCTCGGCGACCGATGCTCATGGCGCGTTCGCCTCCGGTCGATCAGGATGCTGTGACGGTGGCTGAGGGGTCTCTCACGCTGGTCGCGCGTCAGCCCATCCTCGAGGTCTCGGGCCGGGTGCACGCGCACGAGCTCCTGTTCCGCGGCGAGGGCGACGCCCTCACGGGCGGCGGCGAGCGCGCGACGGCGGCCGTGCTGGTCTCGACGTTCCTGGACGCACGCCTCGACGAGGTGACCGCCGGCAAGCCGGTCTGGATCAACGTGAGCCGGGAGTTCCTGCTCGCCGTGGACCCGCTGCCCTTCCCGCCCGCGCGCGTCGTGCTCGAGCTCCTCGAGGACCAGTACGTCGACACGCTGCTGCTCGACCGCCTCGCGACGCTGCGCCTGGAGGGCTACGAGATCGCGCTGGACGACTTCGCCTGGGCCCCTGGCGTCGACCCGCTGCTCGACCTCGTGACGCACGTGAAGCTCGACGTGCGGGCCCTCGGCATCGACGGCTTCGCCGAGCACGTGCGCCTGCTGGCCGGGCGCGACCTCGTGATCCTCGCCGAGAAGGTGGAGACCGCGACCGAGGCCGCGGCCGTCGTCTCGCTCGGCGCGCAGCTGCTGCAGGGCTTCCACTTCGCCCGCCCCGAGGCGGTGCCCGGCGCGGCGCTGTCGGGCTCGCGCGCCGCCTCCGTGCGCAGCGCGGTGAGCCTGTGCGCGAGCGCGGACTTCGACGAGGTCGAGCGTGCGCTGCGCAGCGACCCCGCCCTCAGCATGCGCGTGCTGCGCTTCCTGAACTCCGCGGCGGGCCCGACCTCCCACGAGGTCAGCTCGATCCGCCAGGCGCTCGTGCTCGTCGGGCCGCGCACCGTGGCCCAGTGGGCGGCGACCCTGCTGCTCTCCGACCTCGCCGAGCACCGGCGGGCCGCGCTCGCAGCGGCGCTGCTGAAGGCGTCGCTGTGCGAGCAGCTCGCCGCGCCGGCGCGCGAGGAGGGCTTCGTCGTCGGGATGCTCTCCGCCCTGGAGGGCCTGCTCGGCGTCCCCGCCGAGGAGGTCCTCGGCGACCTGCCGATCGCCGTGGGCGTCCGCGACGCCGTCCTGCACAGCACCGGCCCGTTGGGGGCGGTGCTGTCGACGGCGACGCGCATCGCGGAGGGCACCGGCGCGCAGACGCCGTCCGAGGCCGCCGCCCTGCGCAACGCGCTCGTCTGGGCGGACAGCGCGCTGCCGCCGCGCGAGCCCGTCTAGCTCAGGCGGGCCGCGCGGGGCGGATGATCTCGGTGACCCGCAGGCCGAACTCCTCGTCGACCACGATGACCTCGCCGCGGGCGATGGGACGCCCGTTGACGAGGAGGTCGACGGGCTGATCCGCGGCACGGTCGAGCGTGACGATCGACCCGGGGGCGAGCGCGAGCGCGCCGCCCAGGGTCATGTTCGTCCGGCCGATCTCCACGGCGACCTCGACCGAGACCGACTCGAGGCGCTCGAGGTCGCCCGCGCCGGGCTGCCCCTCGGGGTTCTCCTGCAGGCTCGGGAGCTCGATCTCGTCGCTCATGGGTTGCACGGTATCCGTCGCCGCCTACTGGACCGCGACGTCGGTGAAGAGCACCTCGTGCACCTTCACGTCGGTCGTCTTCTTGATCCGCTTGGCGATCTTCTCCTCGATCTCGTTGCGGTGCTTGGCACCGGTGAGGTCGTCGGCCGTCGAGTCCGTGAGGACGTCGGTGACGATCGCGCGGACCAGCGGCTCCTGGGTGAGGACGCCGTAGCCCTCGGGGGCCTCGGTGGCGGCGCCGTGTCCGCCGGCGGCGGGAGCGGCCGTGAACCCGTGGTCGAAGACCAGGGCCACGTTCAGCTTGCCGAAGCGGCCGTCCGAGAGGTTGACGAGGAAGTCCTTGGGCAGGACGTAGACCTCGCCGTGGACCTTCGGCACGGGCTCCTTCACCTTGGGCTTGGCGAGCACGAACTTGTACGCGCCGCCTCCCACCAGCAGCAGCACTGGCAGGAGGATCTTCAACTTGGACATCATGGTGTCGTGGACTCCGTTCCGGTGACCTCCTGCCTCCTTGGCAGGAGCAGTTCGACGCGCCTGTTCTCGGCACGCCCCTCGGCCGTCGCGTTCGTCGCGATGGGATCGAGACTCGATCGCCCGGATGCTTCCATCCGGGCGGCGGCGACGTGGTTGCGCTGCAGCGCACGCACGACGGCCGAAGCTCGTGATGCGGACAGCTCCCAGTTCGTGGGGAAGGGGCTGCCGCCGGTGGGGACCGTGTCCGTGTGGCCGACCACGCGGACGTAGTGGTTGTCAGAGCGCAGCAGGCCCGCGACCTTGGCCAGGATCGGCCGCGACGCCGGCTTGAGCGCCGCGGCGCCTGAGTCGAAGAAGGGGCCGTCCGTGTTCAGGCGGATGCTCAGCCCGTCGGGCGTGATGCTCGTGCTGATCGTCTTGGCGAGCCCGTTGGCGCTCGCGTACGCGTCGACCTGCTGCTTGAGCTTCTGCAGCTGGCGCTGCTCCTCCTCGGCGGCCTTCTGACGCTCGGCGGGGGTGCCGCCCTGGGCCTCCTTCATGGCCTCCGCCAGCGAGGTGTTCGCCGGCTTGGACTGCAGCATCTCGGTGTTCGACTCGCCGCCGGTCTCCTTGATCGCCTTGCCGCCCGTGATCACGGGGCTGGAGAGCGCCTTGCTGACGGACTCCGCCACGACGAGCGTCTTCGAGACGTTCGCCGACGACATCGCCCAGAGGACGATGAAGACCGCCACGAGCAGGACCATCATGTCCGCGAACGTCACAAGCCAACGCTCGTCGGGATGCTCCTCGTGATGCTCCTTCTTGTGGCGTGCCATCGTCGATCGCTACGCGGCCTGCGCCTCGGGCACGGCCTGGAGGGTCGGTGCGCCCGGCGCGGCGGCGGCCTCGCGGTCCGCGGGCGGCAGGAAGCCGAGCAGGCGCTCGCTCACGACGCGGGGGTTCTCGCCGGCCTGGATCGCCAGGATGCCCTCGATGACGAGCGTCCGGTTGAGGACCTCGGACTGCGTGAGGGTGGCCAGGCGCCCGGCGGTGGGCATGAAGATCACGTTCGCCGAGCCCACGCCGTAGAGCGTCGCCATGAAGGCGCCGGCGATGGCGGGGCCGAGCAGCTCGGGCGTCTGCAGGAGCTGCATGACGTGCAGGAGGCCCATGACGGTGCCGAGCACGCCGATCGTCGGGGCGTAGCCGCCGGCGTCCTTGAAGAGCTTCTGGCCGATCGCGGTGGCGGGCCTCCATCGACTCGATCTCGACCTCGAGGACCTCGCGGACGAGATCGGGGTCGGTGCCGTCGACGGTGAGCTGCATGCCCTTCTTCGTGAACGCGTCGTCGACCTCCGCGATGGCGGGCTCGAGCGCGAGGAGGCCCTCCTTGCGGGCCTTCTCGGCGAAGCCGACGAGCTGCCGCACGGTCCCGGCGTGATCCGGGAACTCGGGCGTCATCGCCTTCTTGTAGAGCGTCGGCATGAGCTTCATGACCTCCATGCCGGAGGTTGCGATGCTCACGCCGGCGATGCCTCCGAAGATGATGAGGATCGCGGGGACGTTCAGGAGGCCACCCAGCGGGGTGCCCTCCATGGCGGCGCCGGCGAGGATGCCGACGATGCAGACGACGATGCCGATGGGAGTGGAGGCCTTCATACAGCCTCTGTATTCGGCCGCCGTCCGAGGCGCTGAAGGCTAGGTCAGCGCTTTGTCCACCGCGCCGAGCACCCGCTCCGCCTTGAAGGGCTTGACGATGAAGTCCTTCGCGCCGATCTTGATCGACTCGAGCACCTTGGACTCCTGCCCGAGGGCCGAGCACATGATCACGCGGGCACTCGGATCCAGCCCGATGATCTCCTGCAGGGCGGCGAGCCCGTCCTTCTCCGGCATGGTGATGTCGAGCGTCGTCACCTCCGGGCGCAGCTCGCGGTAGCGCTCGACGGCCTCGATGCCGTTGCTCGCCTCGCCGATGACCTCGTGGCCGCCCTTCGTGAGCGCGTCCGTGACCATCTTGCGCATGAACGCGGCGTCGTCGACGACGAGCACCCGTGCCATCAGGCTGCCTCCTCCGAGTCGGTGATCCCCGTCGCGTGGCCGACGGACTCCAGGCGCACGGCGAGCTCGCCCTCGTCGGTGACGACGAGCCGGCCGGTCGCGAAATGCAGCCCGTCCACGTAGAGGTCGATGGCGTCGTCCGCCTCGCGGTCGAGCTCGACGACGGCGCCTCGGGGCAGGGCGACGGCGCGCTGCGAGGACATGCGCGCCCGGCCGAGCTCGGCCCAGACGCGGACGTCGACGTCGAGCATGGCCTCGCGCAGCGGCTCCTGGAGGTCGCCCGTGGGGTCGACCTCGAGCGCGTCCTGGAGGAGCGTGAGGAACGCGGGCGGCACGAGGTGCACGAACCGGCAGTCCAGGCCGAAGAGCGAGAAGTCGGCCGACGTCGCCTGGCCCTCCTCGGGGACGGCGTCGTCCAGCGCCTGCTGGGTCGCGACGACGGTGGTCTCCGGCGCGGCGATCTCGACGCCCTGGCGCAGGACCGACCCGGTGGCCGTCGCCGCCGAGGACATGACCTGGTTCATCGCCTCGCCGACGGCCGACAGCTCCATCTCCGTGAGGTCGGCGTCGCTGTCCTCGGGCGCCGGCTGACCGGCCATCGCCGCCGCGAGGCGACGAGCCGCTCCGACGGGCATGAGCAGCAGGTTGCCGCCCTCGATGCCGTCGACGTAGGCGATCGAGGCGACGACGGCGGGCACGGCGATCTCGTCGGTCGCGCGCGCCGCCGCGCTGTTCACGCGCGTGCCGCGCTGCAGGACCTCGCCGGGCGCGAGCGCGGCGAGCGCGTCGCGGACGGCGTCCGAGGTCGTGCTGGCGAGGGTGAGGAGCGCCTGCTCGGTGTTCACGACGCGCCCGGGGAGTCGACGATCTGGACGGCCCGCGAGCGACCGTGGCGGCCGGGGCGGACGAGGTGCAGGAGGACGTCGTCGGCGTGCAGCCCCATGGGCGCGTCGGCCGGGGTGCCGAGCCCGACGACGTCGCCGGGCTTCAGCGCGAGGACCTCGCGGACCGGCATGCGGACCTCGCCCACCTCCGCGCGGACGGTGATGTCGACCTCGCCGAGGCCGTCGCGCACCGCGGCGGAGTCGTCGGGATCGGTCGCGCGGTCCTCGTCGGCGCGCTTGGAGTAGGCGGCGGAGACCGGCTGCACGGACGCGTGCGGGAGCAGCAGGAACATCTGCGCGGTCGTCTCGAGCATCCGCGCCTCCATCTGGAGGACGAGCGTCGGCTCGCTCGAGCCGACCGTCTGCGCGGTCTCGGCGTGGACGTCGATCGACGTGCGCGTGATGGCCACCTCGGCGAGCTGCTCCCACATCGCCGACAGCGACTCGACGAAGACGTCGAACACGCGCCGGACGAGCTTGAGGTCGATGTCGGTGAGCTCCCGCCGCATCGGCTCCGCCTCCGACGGCGAGCCGAGCAGGCGCTCGATGCAGCAGAGCAGCAGCGGCACGTCCATCGTCATGAGGAGCTTCGTGCCGATCGGCGCGGTCTCGAGCGTGGCCGACATCGCGGTGCGCTCCGCGAGCGCGTGCGCGTCGCTCCACGTGAGCTGGACGACGTCGACGATGTCGATGTCCATCTCGATGCGGTGCTCGGCGGCCAGCTTCGTCGTGGCCGTGCGGCAGAACGTCTCGTGCGCGCGGCGGAGACGGTTCTCCTGATCCGGCGTGAACTTCGACGGGCGGGTGAAGTCGATCGTGCGCAGCCAGCGGGCGCGGCCGCCGCCGGTGAGGGTGTCCCCCATCGGGCGGTTGCCCTCCGCCGCGCGCTCGAAGAGCGTCGCGATGCGGTCCTGGCTCATCAGCTTGTTGGCACTCATGCGGCCCCTTCCATGATGACCTCATCGGCACGTTGGGCCATGCGCACAAGCACCTGCCCGGATCCGACCCCGACCCGAACGGTCCTGCCCTTGTCGCCCCCCGTGGCGGCGGCGCGGACGCGCAGCCGGGCGGCCGTGAGGGCATCGCGCACGGCGGCCTCGTTGCGGGCGCCGACGTCGAGGCTCCCGGAGCCGGCGCCGAACATCTTGGCGCCCCCGACGAGCGCGACCTGCAGGCCGAGGCGGCGGGCGCCGGCGGCGAGCATCGCGTCGACGAGCGCCGGCACCGCGAGGTCGGCGTACTTGCCGCGCGCGGCGGCGGGCAGGGCGTCGGCCTGGCCCGGTCGCACCTGCGGCAGCATCACGTGCGCGAGCCCGGCGACGCGGCGGATGCGGTCGACGAGCACCACGCCGATGCAGGACCCGAGCCCGATCGTGACCAGGCACGCGCCGGCGTCCGCGGAGACCGCCAGCTCGCCCATGCGGACGACGATGTCGGTCGCGGTCGTCACAGGCCCGAGCCGCTCCAGGAGGTCGCCGATGCCCTGCCCGAGCGGCAGGAGCATGAACTCGAGGCCGATGCTCTCGCCCGCGACGAGCAGCTCGGAGTCCATGAGCAGCGCATCGTCCGCCTCGCCCTGGCCGAGCAGGACGGTGGCGACGATCGCGCCGAGCATGTCCCAGGCCGTCTCGGGCGGGCAGGGCTCGATCTCCATGCCGAGCATCTCGCCGAGCGCGACGAGGTAGGAGCTGCACAGGATGTTCCCGATCTCGGCCAGGGCGGAGGCGCCGTCCTCGCCGTCGGGGTCGGCCCCGAGCATGCGGCAGAGCGAGGCCGCGTCCTCCGGCGGGAAGACGATGAGCGCGCTGCCCTGGAGGTCGCGCGTGATCGGGACGAGGATCGCGCGGACCTCGCGGTCGGCGTCGCCGGCGGCGGCGACCGCCTCCTCGATCGGCATCGCGCGGACGTGCGGGACGGAGATGTCGACGGGCCTGCCGATGAGCGTCGACAGGGCCGTGCCGGCGGTGCCGGAGCCGATGTTCGCCAGCTCGCCCAGGGCGTCGAGCTGCTGCTCGGTGTAGCGGGTCATCGCGTGCCCAGCCCGTCGGCGTCGACGATGAGCGCGATGTCGCCGTCGGAGAGCACGGCGGCCCCGGAGACCGGCGCGTCGGTGACGAGCTCCTCGGGCAGGGGGCGCACGACGAGCTCGCGCTGGCCGACGAGCCCGTCGACGCGCAGCGCGATCGTGTCGTCCGTCCCGGCCTGCAGCAGCACGGCGTAGTCGCCGTCGGAGCCGCCGGCGCCGGCGAGCGACGCGGCGGCGCAGATCAGCGGGAGCGCACGGCCGTCGTGCAGGAGCACGGGGCGCGAGCGGACGGACCGCACGACGTGGTCGTCGAGGCGCACGGTGCGCTCGACCCGGTCGAGCGGGATCGCGAACGTGCCGCCGCCGCTGCGGACGAGCAGCGCGCGCAGGATGGCCAGCGTGAGCGGGAGCCGGATCTCGACGTGCGACCCGGCGCCGTGCACGGACTCCAGGCGCACGTCGCCGCCGAGCTCGCGGACCTTCGCCCGCACGGCGTCCATCCCGACGCCGCGGCCGGAGACGTCGCTCATGTGCTCGGCGGTGGAGAACCCCGGCGTGAAGATGAGCTCGGCTGCGCCCGCCGCGTCGACGGTGTCCGCGTCGCCCGGCGCGATGAGACCGCGCTCGACGGCCTTGCGGGCCACGCGCGCGGGGTCCACCCCGCGCCCGTCGTCGCGGACGTCGATCACGACGCCGCTCCCGGCCTGGCGGGCGGAGACCGTCAGTCGCCCACGCGGCGGCTTGCCCGCGGCGACGCGCTCCTCCGGCGGCTCGAGGCCGTGGTCGAGCGCGTTGCGGACGAGGTGGACGAGCGGGTCGCCGATCGCGTCGACGACCGTGCGGTCCAGCTCGGTCTCCTGGCCGACGAGCTCGAGGTCGACCTCCTTGCCCAGGCGCGACGCGAGGTCGCGGACGAGCCGCGGCAGCCGCAGCAGCACGGCCTCCACCGGGATCATCCGGACGCCCATGACGAGCTCCTGGAGCGCATGCGCGCTGCGGGTCAGCTCCGCCATCGCCTGCCCGAGCCCGGGCACGCCCGCCCCGGCGACGAGCGCCTCGACGTGGGTGCGATGGACGACGAGCTCGCCCATCGCGTGCAGGAGGTCGTCCAGGCGGGCGGCGGGGACGCGGACAGAGGCTGCCGCCGAAGACTTCGTCTTCGGGGTCGATGCCGAAGACTCCGTCTTCGGGGTCGATGTGTCGCTGGGCGACACATCGACGGGCCGCGGAGGCTCGGCGATCGTCGCTCCCGCGACATCGGGCACGGTGCGCGAGCGCGGCGAGCAGCGCGTCCGGGTCGTCGGTCCGGACCCAGAGCTCGATCGTGGATCCGGCGAAGCCGTCGAGCGCCTCGGCGTCGGGCTCGGAGCGCTCCAGCGTGCCGTGCTCGGCCGCCTCGCCGAGCACCATGAACGCCCGGACCGCCGGCATCTCGGCGTCGTCGGCCAGGCGGACGGCGACGTGCAGGCCGCCGGCGGGCGCGTCCTCGCGCACGAGCGACCGCAGGCGGGCGACGAGCGCGGCCGGGTCCAGCCCCTCGCCGTCGCCGGCCTCGATGCGGTCGACGGTCGCGTCGAGCGCGTCGATGCAGGCCAGCAGCACGTCGACGGCGTCGCGGTCGAGGCCGTCGCGCCGCTGGCGGAGCAGCTCGAAGACGTCCTCCATCGCGTGCGTCAGCTCCGCGACGGCGTCGTAGCCCATCGTCGCGCTCATGCCCTTGAACGAGTGGGCGATGCGGAAGATCTCGTCGATCGTGGCCCGGTCGTCGGGCCGCTCCTCGATGCGCACGACCGCGAGCCCGAGCCCCTCGAGGTGCTCGCGCGACTCGGCGATGAACATCGGGAGGTACTCGGCGACGTCCATCAGCCCTCCCGCCGGTACGTGTGCGGGCGCAGCGGGCGCAGACCCAGCGCGGCCGGATCGGCGACGCGCTCCGTGGCTCCGACGAGCAGGACGCCGCCGGGCCGCAGGGTCTCGGCGAGCCGGGCGTGCAGGTCGTCGCGGACGCCGGGCGTGAAGTAGATGACCGTGTTGCGGCAGAGCACGAGGTCGTACGACCGCGGGCGGACGGGCATGCGCAGCAGGTCGCCGGTGTCGAAGCGGACACGCCGGCGCAGGGCGGGGTCCGCGACGAGCTCGCCCCCGTCGGCCTCGAACCAGCGCGCGAGCGCGGCGGGCGGGACGTCGCGGGCGTCGGCCAGGCTGAAGCGGCCCTCGCGTGCCCGGGCGACCATGCGCTCGTCGATGTCGGTGCCCCGCACGTCGATGCGCGCGGCCGGTACCGCCTCGGCCGCGACCGCGGCGAGCGTGTAGGCCTCCGCGCCGTAGGAGCAGCCCGCGCACCAGGCGCGGATGCGTCCGCCGGCGGCGAGCGCGGGCAGGACGTCCGTGGCGAGCGCGGCCCACTCGGCGGGGTTGCGCCAGAGCTGGGAGACGTTGATGGTGATGCGGTCGAGGAACGCGTCGAGCTCGCGGTGGTCGCGGCGCAGGAGCCGCAGGTACTCCGCGAGGCGGCCGGCGCCGCGCGTGGCCGCGAAGGTCCGGATGCGTCGCTCCATCTGGCCGCGCTTGTACTGCTCGAGGTCGACGCGGCACAGGGCGCGCACGCCGCGGCAGAAGGTCAGGTACTCGTCGACGGTGGTCACGCCGCGGCCTCCCCGATCGCATCGGGCAGCTCGTCGAGCGGCAGCACGGCGTCCGCGAGGCCCGCCTCGGTGACCGCCCGCGGCATCCCGTAGACGGCGCAGCTCGTGCGGTCCTGCGCGAGCACGGTCCCGCCGGCGGCGCGCACGGCGTGGGCCCCGTCGAGCCCGTCGCGGCCCATGCCGGTCAGGACGACGAGGACGAGGTCGTGGCCGAACTGCCGCGCGGCGTCCGCGATCGTCAGGTCCGCACGCGGGCGCAGCGCGCCCACGGGCTCCTCGTCGCTGAGGCGGACGAGCCGTCCCTCGCCGAGACGCAGGTGCCTGCCGCCGGGCGCGAGCAGCGCCGCGTCCGGCCGGAGGGCGTCGCCGTCGGACGCCTCGCGCACCCGCAGCCGCGACGCGCGGTCCAGCCGTGCCGCGAGCGATCCGGTGAAGCCCGGAGGCATGTGCTGGATGATGATCGTGCCCGCCCCGACACGCGCAGGCAGGGCGGGGAGCACCGCGGACAGCGCCCGCGGGCCCCCGGTGGAGCAGGCGATGACGACGGCGCTGGCCACTTACTGCGCGGTGACGGGCTCGGAGACCGCGACCGAGCGGTCCAGGAGCGCGATGACACGGTCGCCGAGGTTCACGACGGCCGCCAGCCCGCCGTCGGCGGCGACGGGGAGCTCCTCGATCTGGGCGTCGGCGACGGTGAGGACGCCGACGACGTCGTCGACGACGACGCCCGCGACGCCGCCCGCCGCCTCGATGATCACGATCTTGTGATCCGCGGGCGTCTCGGCCTCGACGCCGAGGCGCGTCGCCAGGTCGAGCACGGGGACGATGCGGCCTCGCAGGCTGATGATCCCCCGCACCCAGGGGTCGGGCGAGGAGACCGGCCGCGGCGCGGCCGGCCCGATGATCTCGTGCACGTCGGCCACGTCGAACGCGTACTCCTCCTCACCGAGGCGGAAGACGACGATCTGATGCGTGATGGCGGACATGGCGGGGTGCGGGTCTCGGTTCAGACGGAGCGGAGCGCGCGGGGGCCGAGGGCGTCCCGGGCGATGTCCGCGCGCCAGGCGCGGATGAGGGCGGTGAGCTCGTCGGGCGATTCGACGACGAGGATCTTCACGCCGGTCGTGAGGCTGATGACGGTGTCGGGATGGGCCTCGACGATCGAGATGAGGTCCGGGTTGAGGTGGAACTCCTCGGTGTCGTGCCCGAGGCGGTGGAGCTTGATCACGGAATTCCTCCGATGGGGTGGCGGGCGGGCGGCGCGGACGCCGCCCGCCACGCTCAGGGAGCCTTAGCGGCTGAGGTTCACCAGGTCGGACAGCATCTGGTCGGCGGTCGAGATCACGCGCGAGTTGGCCTGGAAGCCGCGCTGCGCCGTGATCATCGTGGTGAACTCGGTGGCGAGGTCGACGTTCGACATCTCCAGGGACCCGCCGATGCTCGCGCCGAAGCCGTTGACGCCCGGGGTGTTGATGACCTCGGCGCCCGACGAGCCGCTGGCGCGCCAGCGGTTGTTCGCGACGCGCTCCATGCCGGGCTCGTTCGGGAACTTCGCCAGGCTCAGGTACCCGGCGACGACGCGGCCGTTCTGCGTCGCCTGACCTGCCAGCGGGGTGTAGCCCGCCGGCGGGATGAAGCTGACCGAGCCGTCCTGCGCGACGGACACGTCCGTGGCGTTCGCCGGGATGTTGATGTACGTCGGCGTCGTGCCCGGGCCGGTGGCCGTGGCGTTCATGCCGGTCACGTAGTAGCCGTCCTGCGTGACGAGCATGCCCTGGTCGTTGCGCGAGAAGTTGCCGGCGCGGGTGTAGTTGATGCTCGCCGCGGCGGGCGGGTTCGCCGTCGGGTCGGTGAGGCTCGGGACCGTGTTCGTGACGCGGAACCAGCCCTCGCCCTGGATCGTGACGTCGAGGGCGTTGCCGGTCGACTGGAAGCCGCCCGCGCCCATCATGTTGTCGATCGAGCCCAGGCGCACGCCCAGGCCGACCTGCGCCGGGTTCGAGCCGCCCGAGCCGGCGGTCGCCGAGGCGCCCGCGCGGACCGTCTGGGAGAGGGCGTCGCTGAACGTCGCGCGAGCGCCCTTGTAGCCGACGGTGTTGACGTTGGCGAGGTTGTTCGCCGTGACGTCGAGCAGCACCTGGTGCGTCTTGAGGCCGGAGATGGCCGAGTACATGCCGCGCATCATCTGCGCATCACTCCTTCGTGGGGGTGTGGCAGGACCCGTCCATGTGATCCAGAACCGCTGTTTGGGTGGGGCGAGCCTCGTCCGTGAGACCCGTGGGGGAAGCCTTGGTCATCGCACCTGCGTGATCTGCGACGTGACGATGCCGTCGTTGCCGCCGATCGTGAGGTTCGGCGCGCCGTTGACCATCGAGACCTGGTCGACCGTGCCGGTCTGCTTGTTGCCGTCGGAGTCGAGGTAGGTGACGGTGCGGCCGAGCAGGTTGACGGCCTGGGACATCTGGCTGGCGGTCGCGCTCTTCGAGCTCTCCGTCGCCATGTTCGTGATCTGCTCGAGCGTGGAGAACTGCGTCATCTGCGCGATCATCTCCTTGTCGTCCGTCGGCTCCATGGGGTTCTGGTTCGCCATCTGGGCGACCAGGAGCTTCATGAAGGTGTCCTTGCCCATGCCGTTGGTGCTCTGGGCGGACGAGCTGGAGGTGGTCGTCGGCGTCGCGTAGCCGAAGACGCCGTTCACGGGGTTGCTTGCCATCTGGGTTCTCCTAGGCGTGGACGTCCACGAGCGCGCCCGCCGGGAGGCGGACCGCGGGGGCGGCCGTCAGGTCGTCGTCGGTGGAGTCGGTGGGATCGTTCGTGCCGCCCGCGGCCGACCGGCCGGCGGCGGCAGCAGCACGCTGGGCCGCGTCCTCGCGGCGATCGGCGGCGGTACCGCCGCCCGCATCGGCCGAGACGCTGACCTCGAGGCTGACGAGGGTGATGCCGCGGTCCTCGAGCGAGCGCTTCAGGTCGGCCGCTGCGCGGTCCAGCGCTGCGGCGGCCTCGGGCCGCTCGGCCTTGATCGAGGCGGTCATGCCCTCGCTCGTGGACTTCAGTCGGATCATGAGCCCGCCGAGCTCGGCCGGGCGCAGCTGGATGCGGGCGTGCGCGGAGCCGCGGGCGGCGGCGAGCTGGACCGTCGCGCGCAGCTGCTCGACGGCGTAGGCCGTGGAGCTGTTCGGCGTCGCCTGGGCGGGCGTCGCCGGCGCGGCGGGGGTGGCGGGCGTGGTCGAGGCGGCCGGCGCGGGGGCCGTCGCCGGCGACGGGGCCTGCGGCGCCTGGCCCGGCTGGGCGGCGTCGGGCGCCGGCGCCTTGACGCCGGTGTCCGCCTGCGCCGACGGGGCGGGCGCGGCAGGCGCCGGAGCGGCGGGGGCGGGCGCGGCGTCGCTCGTGTCCGGCGCCGTGGGGAGCTCGGGCAGGTCGGGTCGCTCGGGTGCGACGGGCGGCGTGCCCTCGGGCGCGGTCGGCGGCGTCGCGGGCGTCGCCGGCCCGGCGGCGACCGGCGTCGCGGTCAGGTCGGCGGCCGGTGCGGCCGGGGTCGCGGGCTCGGCGGGGGCGCCGGGGAGCGTGGGAGCGGCCTGGGCGAGGACGGGCGCGGTCGGCACGGCCGGGGCGCCGGGTGCGGCGTCGGTCGTGGCGGGCGCGTCGTCGTCCGGTGCGGCGGTCGGCGCGGCGGCGGGCTGCGACGCCGCCGCGGCGGCGGGCGCCCGGTCGTCGGCAGGGGCGTCGCCCTCGGGCTTGGCCTGCGGCTGGGGCTGGGCCTGCACGGGCAGCGGGAGGGTGCCGAGGGCGAGGAGCGCGGCGAAGTCGGCGCCGGGCGCGGCGGGCTGCTGCGTCTCGCGCTCCGCGGCGGGCCGCGAGGAGGTGGGGGCTGTGACCTTGGTGACCTGCATCAGGTGGTCGAGTAGTTCATGCCGGTGGAGGCCGTGGCGGCCGGGACCGTCGGGGTCTGGACGCCGAGTGCCGCCGTCACGAGCGGCGAGGCGCTGAGCCCTGCCGACGTGGCGGTGGTCGCCGCCGCGCGTCGTCGCGGCCGTGCCCGCCTGCTGGCGGTACTCGTTCGCGTACGCGGTGACGTTCTTGACGTAGTTCTGCGTCTCCGCGTAGGGCGGGATGCCGTTGTACTTCTGCACGGCGCCGGGGCCGGCGTTGTAGGCCGCGAGCGCCTTGGAGACGTCGCCGCCGAAGCGGTCGAGCTGCTGCTTGAGGTACTTCGCGCCGCCCTCGATGTTCTGCACCGGGTCGCTCGGGTTCGTGACGCCGAGGCCGGCGGCCGTGGCGGGCATGAGCTGCGTGAGTCCCATCGCGCCTGCGGGCGACTTGGCGTCCGCGTTGAAGTTCGACTCCTGGCGGATGAGCCCGCGGAGGAGCGCGGGGTCGACGCCGTTGCGTGCGGCCGCCGCGTCGATCTCGGCGGCGAACGGCGTCGCGGCGCCGGTCGTGGCGGTCGTGCCGGTCGTGGCCGTCGGCGCAGCCGCGTTGGTCGCGGCCTGCAGCGACGAGGCGAAGGCGGTGGGCGACGTGGAGGACGACGACGGCGTCGCCTGCGCCCCGACGGGCGCCAGCGAGGCCATCATGGCCTGGATCTGCTCGATCCGGTCGAAGGCGACGGCGGCGCTCACATCTGCTCCCGGCGCCGGTGGATGGCGAGCGCCATCTCGTCGAGCGCGGACGCGGCGCGGTGCGCGTCGGCGGCCTGATGCTCGGAGCGGTGGCGCTCCTTGAGGCGCTCGAGGACCTCGCGGCGCTGCTGGGCGGCGGCGAGGGCCTGACGGCGGGACTCGATCTCGGCGTCGCGGCGGGTGACCTCGAGCTCGGCCTTGCGGCGGTCGGCCTCGACGCGCTCGAGCCACAGGTGCTGGGCGACGATCGCCCGCCCGTCGAGCGGGGCGCCGGCGCGACGGGTGTCCTGCGCCTGGCGGACGAGGTCGGATGCGGCCCGGAGCACGGCAGCGTCGCGCTCACGGCGCGTCAGGCTCGCCGCGAACTCCTCGCGGGCACGGTCCTCGTCGTGTTCGCGAAGCTCGCGCACACGTTCGAGCCCGAAGCGGAACGGGGTCTCATCCACGTTCCGGGTAGTCGGACGGTGCGGCCGAGACCTGAGGGGCGCCTGGACGCCCGTCCGACCTGGCATCCTCGCGCTGCATGCGGGATCGCCGCCAGGTCATCGAGTTCGCCTCGATCGTCATCTTCATGACGATCCTGGGCGCCGTCGCGCGCTCCGCGCTGCCGGAGGTGCACCAGCTCCTGCGCTTCGTGCTGATCGTGCTGGTGACGGTCGCGGTCTGGTTCGCCGTGCGCGCCGTGCTGCGGCGCTTCGAGCAGAACCCCTAGACCGACAGGTGCAGCGGCGGGATCGCGCTCGGCGATGCCGCGGCGCCCGGGGCGGGCGACATGTACCCGCGCGCCCCCGGCTCCGCCGGCAACGGGGGAGCGGTCGGTGGCGGCGCGGCCGCCGCGAGCTGCAGGAGCCCCGTGTCCGCCGTGTTCGCGTTCGACCCGTCCGTGGCGTGCTGGCGCAGGAAGCCGTCGATCGGGTCGCGGAGCGCGATCGCCTGGTCGGTGAGCGGGTCCGAGCCGTGCTCGTACGCGCCGATGGCGATGAGGTCCTTCTTGTCCTTGTACGCCGCCATGAGCGACCGCACGCGCTGGCCCGCGGTCTGCATCTCCGGGGTCAGCACCTCGGACGTCAGGCGCGAGACGGACTGCAGCACGTCGATGGCCGGGTAGTGGCCGGCGTGCGCGAGCTCGCGGGTCAGGACGATGTGGCCGTCGAGGATCGAGCGGACGGCGTCGGCGATCGGCTCGTTCATGTCGTCGCCGTCGACGAGCACGGTGTAGAGGCCGGTGATCGAGCCCGTGGCGCTCGTGCCGGAGCGCTCGAGGAGCTTGGGGAGCAGGGCGAAGACGCTCGGCGTGTAGCCGCGCGTGGCGGGCGGCTCGCCGATCGCCAGGCCGACCTCGCGCTGCGCCATGGCGAAGCGGGTGACCGAGTCCATCATGAGCATGACGTCGGCGCCCGCGTCGCGGAAGCTCTCGGCGATCGTCGTCGCGGTCAGCGCGGCCTTGATGCGCACGAGGGCGGGCTGGTCGGACGTCGCGACGATCACGACGGAGCGCTCGATGGCGTCGCCGAGATCGCGCTCGATGAACTCGCGGACCTCGCGGCCTCGCTCGCCGACGAGGCAGATCACGTTCACGTCGGCCGACGTGGAGCGGGCGATCATGCCCATGAGCGACGACTTGCCGACGCCGGAGCCGGCGAAGATGCCGAGGCGCTGGCCCTGGCCGCACGGGACGAGCGAGTCCAGCGCGCGGACGCCGAGCGAGATGCGGTCGTTGATGCGCGGGCGCGTGAGCGGATCCGGCGGGGAGGCGTTGGCCGCGCGCCGCGGGGTCGTGTCGGCGATGTCGCCGCGGCCGTCGATCGGTCGGCCGAGGCCGTCGAGCACGCGGCCGAGCAGGTCGATGCCGACGGGGACGTCGAGATGACGGCCCATCGCGGTGACCGGGTTGCCCGGGCCGATGCCGGCCATCTCGCCGAGCGGCATGAGCAGCGTGCGGCGCGCGCGGAAGCCCACGACCTCGGCGGGCACGGGCGGTCGGCCGCGCCCGGTGCCGATCTCGCAGACCTCGCCGACCTCGACCTCGAGGCCCGAGGCCTCGACGATGAGCCCGATCAGGTCGGAGACGCGGCCGTGGCGGCGATGCAGGTCGGCGCGGCCGACGGCGAGCGACGCGTCGGCGAGGCGCTCGAGGCGCTCGTCGGCGATGGCCGACGACTCGCGGGGACGACGGCGAGGTCAGACACTGCGGCCGAGCTCGGTCACGATGACGTCGCGGGCCCGGGAGAGCTTGGTCTCCAGCGTGGCGTCGACCTCGCCCTCCGCGGTGCGCACGACGGCGCCCCCGCGGCTGACGCGGCGCTCGGCCTGCACGTCGCAGCTCTCGATGCCGCCGAGGCTGGACATGAGCTGCGTCGTCGCGGCGCGCACGATGTCCATGTCCTCGGGGTTCACGAGGATCGTCACCCGCTCGCGCTCCGTCAGACGGCGCAGCGCGCCGCGGACGGTGTCGACGACGCGGTCCGGATCGGCCTCGATGGCCGCGCCCATCGCCTGCTCGGCGATGCGCAGCCCCAGCGCCACGGCCCCGCGCTCGACCTGGTCGGCGACCTCGCCGCGCAGCTCGGCGACGGACGTCAGCGCGACCCCGAGCGCCTCGGCGGCGCTGGCGAGCTCGGCCTGGGCGGCCTGCAGCCCGGCGTGGAAGCCCTCCTCGCGGGCCTGCGCGCGGATCGCCTCGGCCTCGGCGTGCGCCTGGGCGACGATGTCCTCGGGAGTCGGGCCCACCCGCCGGCCGGCGCACCGGCCACCGGGTACGGGTCGACCGGAACCGCCGTCGGCTCAAGGACGGGAAGTTCGAACACACCAGTCATCGGTTACCTCCAACCTGCGATGGGTCGCTCTGCGACCCATCGCGACCGAAGGCGAAGCCTTCGGCGCTCACAGGAGCTCATCCTCGGAGTCGCCGCCACCACCGCGGAGGATGATGGTCCCATCCTCCTCGAGGCGTCGCACCACCGCGACGACCTTGCCCTGGGCCTCCTCCACGACGGCGCGCCGCTGCGGCGGGGAGACCTCCATGTCCTCGCGCAGCATCTCGGCGCCGCGCTGGGACAGGTTGCGCAGGATCTTGTCCGTGAGCTCCTCGCCGACGCCGCGCAGGGCGAGGACGAGGTCCTTCTGGTCGACCTCGCGCAGGATGAGCTGGATCTCGCGGTCCTCGAGCTCGGCCATGTCCTCGAAGGTGAACATCCGCATGCGGACCTCGTCGGCCAGCGCGGGGTCGAGCGACGCGAGGCCCTCGATGACCGTGCGCTCCGCGGAGCGGCCGGCGCTGTTGAGGATCTCCGCGAGGCTGTCGATGCCGCCCGGCGACGCGAACTCCTGCGTCGAGATCGCCGACAGCTTCTGGCGCAGGCCGGCGTCGACGTCCGCGATGACCTCCGGGTTCGTCTCGCCCATCTGCGCGATGCGCGAGGCGACCTCGGTCTGCAGCTCGCTCGGCAGCTCCGCCAGCACGCGGCCGCTGAGGCCGGCGTACAGCGAGGACAGCACGAGCGCGATGGTCTGCGGCGCCTCGTCGGCCAGGAACGTGCGGATCTGCTCCGGCGGGGTGCGGCGCAGGAACTCGAACGGGCGGAACTCGCCGCTGGTGGCCAGGCCGCCGAGGATCTCCTCGGCGCGGTCCGGGCCGACCAGGTGCACGAGCACCTCGCGGGCGTAGTCGATGCCGCCGGACATGAGGCCGGCCTTCGAGTCGACGCCGTCGGCGAGCTCGTCGAGCACGCCCTCCGTCGTCACGGCGTCGACGCCCCACAGCTCGGCCATCTCGACCGACAGCACCTCGACCTCGGCCGGCGGCATGTGGCTGAGGATCTCCGCCGCGCGCTCCGGCCCGAGGGCGACGAGGGCGACGGCGGCCTTGTGACGGCCCTGCATCGCCGCGAGGGCGGCGGACGGCCTGCGCTCCAGCTCGGTCCCCACGTCTAGTCCTCGGCCATCCAGGTGCGGAGCTGCTGCGCGACCAGCGCGGGGTCCTGGCTGCCGAGGCGGTCGGCCGGACGCTGCGAGCCGCCGGCGGCGAGGGCCGCCTGGCTGCCGTCACCGAGCTCGGAGACCGAGCGCGGCGCGGAGATCTCCGTGAGCCAGGTCGGCTCGCCGAGCGAGGAGCGCTCGCGCTTGCGGATCGCCCGGGTGACGAAGAAGAGGAAGAGCAGGACGCCGAGGCCGAGGGCGACGTACTTCGCGTAGGTCGCGGCGCCGGCCGGGATCGGGCCCGCCTTCGCCGCCGGGGTCGCGACGGGCTTGGCGAAGGCGACCTCCTGCACGCTGAGCGTGTCGCCGCGCGCGGCCTGGATGCCCGCGGCGCTCGAGAGCGCGTTGCGGATCGCGGCCATGTCGGGCTTGGCGTTCTTGTCGACGAGCACCGCGACGTCCATGCGGTTGACGGTGCCGGCGGCGAGCGTGCGGCGCTCGACCGTCTTGTTGACGCCGTTCTTCGTGGTCGTGCTGTTCTTGCGGTAGTTCGAGCCGCTGCCGGTCGCGCCGTTCGCGGCCGCGCCCTGCGCGACGTTGCCGGTGACACCGGCCTGGCCGCCCGCGGCGGCGGCGCCGGCGCCCGTGAGGGTCTCGGTCTCCGTCGACTCCTCGAGGGGCGTGCCCGTCTTCGCGTAGGTGAGCTTCTCCTGCGTGGTCTTGTCGACGTCGAGGTCGGGGCGCACGGTGACCTGCGCCTTGCCGTCGCCGAGGGTCTTGTCGAGCATCGCGGTGAGCTGCGCCTGGACCTGGGCGCCGTAGCGCGCCTCGGCCTGCGTCTTGGTCATCGTCGCGCCGGTGTCGCTGCCGTCGCCCTGCGGCCACAGCATGTTGCCCGAGCTGTCGGTGATCGTGACCTCGTCCTTCTTGAGGCCCTCGACCGCGCCGGCGACGAGGCTGGCGATGCCGCGCACCTGCGCGGGCTCGATGTTCTCGCTGCCGCTGCCGAGCAGGACGGAGGCCGTCGCCGGCTTCTCCTCGTCGGCGAAGAGCTGGTCGCCGGGCAGCGAGAGCTGCACGCGGGCGCCACCGGAGCCGGCCACGCCGTCGATCGTCTTGGCGATCTCGCCCTCGAGGGCGCGCTGGTAGGTGACCTTCTGCTGGAAGTCGCTGGTGCCGAGCTTCTGCTTGGCCATGAGGTCCTCGAAGCCGGGCTGCGAGGTCGAGCTCGTGTCGACGCCGGCGCTCGCGAGGGCGACGCGCGCCTGTGCGGTCGAGCCCTTCTGCACGGCGATCGCGGTGCCGTTGTTCTGCAGCTCGTAGGCGACGCCCGCGCCGTCCAGGGCCGTGGTGACCTTGGCGGTGTCGGCGGGCTGGACGCCGCTCATGAGCGTCTCGTAGCTCGGCTTCGTCGCGAGCTGGAGGAGGAAGAAGGCCACGAGCACCACGCCGAGGGCGGACCCCGCGAGGGTGAGCTTGCCCTTCATGGGCATGGCCTTGAGCGACTCGAGCATGGGTTCGTTTAGACCTGGGTGTGGAGGATGTCGTTGAGGGCTTCGACGCCCTTCGTGCGGAGCTGGCCGGCCAGCTGCATCGCCAGCTGCGCCCGCTCGACGGCCATGACCACGGCCGTGGGATCGGTGGCCTGGCCCGTCGCGAGCTGCTGCGACGCGTCGGCGGCCTGGTTCTGGAGATCGGTGAGCTTGGAGATCTGGCCCGTGAGGATGTTCCCGAAGCCGCCGGGGGTCTCGGTGGCGGGGGTGCTCTCCGCGCCGCCGATGTTCCACTCGGCGCCCTGCGTGACGAAGCTGGGATCGATCACGGGCGTCATCGAGTCACCTCAGCGATGGCAGTACGTCGCCCAGCGACGTACTGCCGACCGTCTGCGAAGCAGACGGCGCTCATCGGAGGATCTCGAGCGTCTTGGAGAACATCTGCTTGGCCGTGTTCATCGCCGTGACGTTCGCCTCGTAGGCGCGCGACGCGGAGATGAGGTCGGTCATCTCGGAGACCGCGTTGACGTTCGGGAGGCGCACGTAGCCCTGCGCGTCGGCGTCCGGGTGACCCGGGTCGTACACGCGGCGCTGCTCGGCCTGGTCGGTGGTGACCTCGGCGACCTCGACGCCGCGCCGGGAGTCGCCGGACGCGCCGATGGCCTGGCCGAGCACGTTGGCGAAGCCGCCGCCGGACTCGCGCAGGACGACGTCCTGGCGGCGGTAGCCGGAGCTCTGGGCGTTCGCGAGGTTCTGGGAGGTGACGTCCATCCGCGTGCGCTCGGCGATGAGGCCGCTCGCGGAGATGTCGAGTGCGTCGAAGATGCCCATCAGCCGATGCCCATCGCGGCGCGCAGGATGCTGTTGCGCGTGTTGGCGATCGAGACGAGCGCGTCGTGCTCGAGGCCGGCGCGGGCGATGATCGCGCCCTCGCGCTCGGGGTCGACGTTGGAGCCGTCGGCGCGCAGCGCGGCGCTCGTGTCGGTGACGGTCTGGATGGAGGAGCGCTCCACCGCGGACTTGCCGCCGGCGAGGGCAGAGCGCAGGGCGCCCTGGAAGTCCACGTCCTTGCGCTGGTAGCCGGGCGTGTTGGCGTTGGCGAGGTTCTGGGCAAGCGCGGCCTGACGGGCGCTGGTGCCGCTCATCGCTCGCTCGAGCGCGGTCTGTGTGGTGTCGAACAGGTCCATGAGAGTGGGGTCCCTGCCCGTCCTTGGGTGGTGTTCCGCCCTCGTCCTTGAGGCCGGTCCTTCCTACGTGGTCATCGGACGGGCGAACCCGTCCTTGAGAGCGTCTCGACGCCCGTCAGGCGGAGGCGCTGAGCGTGGACCCGCGAGCCGGCATGACGGCGTTCGCGTAGCCCTGCGCGCCGCGGCGCGTCGTCCGCAGCCGGCCCAGCTCCGCCTCGACCTCGGCCTGTGCGGCGACGAGGATGGCGGCCTGCTCGCCCTGCAGCTCGGCGGCGCGGCGCACGAGCGGCTTGGCGTCCTCCGGCAGTGCGGTCAACGGCCCGAGCAGCGCGACGGCGCGGTCCCAGGCCTCCTGCTGCGCGCCGAGGTCGTCGAGCCGTCCCTCCGCGGCCAGGACGCAGCCCTGCTCCGCGATGGCGACGAGCTCGGCGGCCGCCTGCAGGACGGTGCTCATCCCGCGGCGCCCGTCTCGGCGAGCTCGGACCACGACTCGCGCAGCTCGCCCATGAGCGAGCGGATCTTCGTGAGCTTGGTGGCGTCGCGCTCGAGGCGCGCCTCCATCATGAGGCGCTTGCAGAAGATGTAGATCGCCTCGAGCCGCTCGGCGACCTGGCCGGCGCTCTTGTCCAGCGTGCGCAGGAGCTCGTCGATGATGGCCTCCGCCCGCTGCATGCGGTCGTGGGCCTGCGCGACGTTCCCCTCCCCCATGACGACCTCGGCCTGGCGCAGGAAGCGCTCGACCCCGTCGTAGAGCATCACGACGAGCTGGACCGGGGATGCCGTCAGCACCGCGGCTTCGCGGTACGCCTGAGGGCTGGCGTAGGTGGACAAGTGAGGCCTTCCTGTGTCGGGAACGTCGGGGGATCTGGTCCGTCACCCGGTTGATCGCCCACGCCCGGCCGCGCTTGAAGCGGCTGGACGTTCGTCGGCGCGGGCTACGAGCTCGTGCTGAGGCCCGAGATGTCGGACGCGCGGCTCTGGGCCTTCTGGAGTGCGGTCTCCAGGGCGGACCACTGCTTGCTGAGCGCGTCCTGCTTCGCCGTCATGCGCTTGTCGAACCGGATGAGGTCGTTCGCGATGCTCGAGAGCGCCGAGTCCTCGGAGCTGATGCGCTGCGACAGGACGCCGTTCGTGCCCGAGACCGGGTCGAGGATGCCCTGGATGCGCTGTGCGAAGCCGTTCGTGCCGGTGATGCCGCCGAGCAGCTTGCGCACGGCCAGCGGGTCGGCGTCGAGCGCGGCGGTGAGCTTCGCGGAGTCGAAGGTCAGCTTGCCCGCGACGGAGTCGGCGTTGATCGCCGAGGACGCGGCGCCGGTGCTGACGCCGAGCTCGGCCATCTCGTCGAGCGCGACCGCGTTGCCGGCGATCGGGTCGGAGACGGCCTGGCGCAGCTGGCGCAGGATCGTGTTCAGCCCGGCGTCGCCGTACAGGGAGCCGGTCTTCGCCTGGGTGGCGGTCGTGGCGTTCGCGACCGGCTTCTCGGTCACCTTGGCGCGGATCGAGTCGACGACGGTGTTGTAGGCGTTGGTGAACGCCTTGACCTTGTCGGCGAGCGCGCTCTGGTCGGGGCCGGGGGCGCCGACGTCGACCTGGACGGAGTCCGTGAGGCCCTTGAGCGTCAGCGAGACGCCGGGGATCGCGCCGGTGACGGTGTTCGTCTCTGACGTGTAGTCGACGCCGTCGACCTTGATGAGCGACTTCTGGCCGAGGCGCTCGGACTCCTGCGTGAGCGTTCCGCCCGCGCTGTCGGCCATCGTGAAGCGGGCGTTCTCACCGGTCGCGCGGCTCGCGAGCACGAGCTTGCCGGCCACGTTGACCGCGTACACGGGCGAGCCCGCGGTCGTGTTGATCGTCGAGACGGCGTCGTCGAGCGAGGCGCCGGCTGCGAGCGGGATCGTCGTGGGGACGTCCGCGCCCTGCGCGTCCTTGACGGTGAAGGTGAGGCTCGTGCCGGCCGCGGGGGGCGCGTACGTGTACGTGCGCTGGGTCGAGGACGCCAGGCGCGTGACCGCGATGTCGTACCCGCCCGGGCCGGCGCCGCCGGTCCGGGTCACGGCGACCTTCGTGGCGTCGTTGGACGTCACCGACTGGGTGTCGGCCCACGTCCCGGTGGAGCGGAGTGCGGTGGCGGCATCCTGCAGCGCCTTGAGCTGCGTCGTGACCTGGTTCAGGCCGTCACGACGCGCCTGCTCCTGCGCCTGGCGCATCTCGATGCGCGTGCGCGGCTGGCGCTCGACCGCCATGAGCGAGTCGATGATGGAGGCGGTGTCGAGGCCCGAGGCCAGACCGCTGAGCTGGATGCCGGCCATTGTTCTGTGCTCCTACGCTGCCGTCTCCGGGCCACTCTGGCCCATGCCGATCGCCTCGCGCAGCGTGAGCGGGCGCAGGACGTTGCCGTCGAGATCGCAGAGGCTGGCGACGACGCGCCCGCCCAGCTGGGTGTACCGAACCTGCCGGCCCTCCTCGTGGAGCTCCTCGTAGAGCGCTGCGGCGGCCTCCATCTCCTCGACGACGTCGAAGGGGATGCGGGCGCCCTTGGCGCGACGGGCAGTCTCGATCTCGTACACCTTGCCGAAGCTCGCCTTGTCGTTCTCCTGGGGTGCGGCACGCAGTGGGCGCTTCGCCCTCGCTGCCGCGAAGTCGTACACGTTCATGGTCGGACCTCCTTGATCCTTGCGCGGCCCATCCATGGGCCTACGACCAGGTAGTCGGTCCGCCGCGAGGTCTCTTGACGAGGTCCCCCGCAGTCCAGCCGTCTGTTCGATGGCCGGGTATGCCAACGCCGCGGCGGTCACGCCGTCGCGAGCGAGCGCGCTTCGCCGGCCAGCAGCTCGGCGTCCTCGTCGAGCCCGCGGGCGGCGGCGACCTGCGAGAGGCCCATGAGCGCGGCCACGTCGGGGCCGTTCTCCTGGATCGCCGCGACCCACTCGTCGCCCGCCGACTCGAGGAACCCGCGGCGCAGGTACATGCGTGCGAGCTGCTCGTGGCGGTCGCGTGCGCTGAGCGCGAGCGCGTCGACGACGGGCAGCAGCTGGGCGAACAGCTCGAAGGCCTGGAGGCGCAGGAGCGCCTCCAGCATGGTCAGCGTGAAGTCCGCGGCGCCGGCGGGGACGCTGGCAGGCTCGGGCGCGGTGCCGGAGCGTGCGGTGACCCAGGCCTCCATCGCGCGGGCCTCGCCCTCGGGCAGCCCCGCGTCGCGGGCCCAGTCCAGGCCGTCCCGGACCTCCTCGTCGGCGGCCTCCGCGGCCAGCATGCCGAACACGGCGGTCCGCGCGGCGGCCGGCGCCCAGGGCGAGTCGGGGTCGACGGAGCGCGCCGCGTCGGCGGCCTCCGCGAAGCGCGACTGCGACAGGAGCGCCTCGCCGAGCGCGACGAGCGCGGGCGCGGCGTCGGGCTGCGCCTCGAGCACGCGCCCGAGCTGCTCCTCGGCCGCCTCGGACGCGCCGCTCTCGTACAGCGCGGCGGCGAGCATGAAGCGCGCCGACAGCGGCAGCTCGCCGCCGCCCTCGGCGGCCGCGACGGCCTCCTCCGGCGTGTGGCCGCGCGCGATCAGCAGACGGGTGAGCGGCTCGATCGTCCCCAGGAAGACGGGGTACTCGGCGCGGCAGCGGCGCAGCAGCTCCTCCGCGCCGTCGAGGTCGCCGGTGGTGCGCTTGACGTCGGCGAGGCTCGCCATCGCGAGGTACGTGCCGCTGCCCTTCGTCGCGGAGTACGTGCTCGGGGCGTCGCCCCACTCCAGGCAGCGCTCGAGCTCGGCGATCGCGGTCGCGTGGTCGCCCATCGTCGCGGCGGCGATCGCCTGCTCGAGGAGGACGTCGGTGAAGCCCGGGAAGAGGCGCAGGACCTCGTCGCCGCGCGTGCGCGCCTCCGGGAGGTGACCGGTCACCCGCAGCGCGCGGACGAGCCGGCCGGCGAGCGACGGCACGAAGCCGTACGTGGCGATGTGCTGGTCGTCGCGGACGCGCAGCCACGCGGACTCGAACTTGTCCAGCGCGGCGACCGCGTCGCCCGCGGCGGCGTACTCCGACCCGAGGTTGAACGCGAGGAACGGGCTGTCGAGGCCCTCGGCGACCTGGCGCTCGAGCAGCTCGATGTTGCGGCGCGACTTCTCCTTCGCGTCGCGGACCGCGCCGAGGTAGCCGTAGTGGTCGATCCGCACGTCGGAGACCGCGAGGCGCTCGGGGAGGAACGCGGGCAGGTGCTGGGCGATCTGCTCGTGGATGCGGCCCTCGAAGCGCAGGCCCGGGCGGTTGCGGAAGACGCGCAGCGCGTTGTGCGTGACGGCGGTGCCGTCCTCCAGCGTGCCGGTGTGGTTCGTCTCCAGCAGGTAGTGGGCCTCGCGCCAGGTCTGGCCGGTCAGGGCGCGCAGGCGCTCGCCGTCGCCCTCGACGAGGACCTCGTCCGCGTCCAGGAACATGAGCCAGTCGCCCGTGGCGGCGTCGAAGGAGACGTTGCGGGCGTCGCTGAACGAGCCGGTCCACTCGAAGTCGATGAGCTTGGCGCCGAACTCCAGCGCGATCTCCCGCGTGCGGTCCTTCGAGCCGGTGTCGACGATGACGAGCTCGTCGACGGCGTCGCGGACGGCGGCGAGGCAGCGCGGGAGCATCTCCTCCTCGTCCTTGACGATCATGCACAGGCTCAGCGTGAGGCCCTCGGCCGGGCGCGCGGCGGCGGCGACGCGCTTGCCGCGCGGGGCCAGGTCGCGCATCGCGGCGCGGACGGCGGGCGGGAGCGGCGGCGGCTGCAGGCGCGCGCGGCGGCGGGCCTGGAGCTGGTCGAGGTTGTTCGCCACGTGCGCGAGATCCGGGTCCAGCCGGCGCGCGGCCTGGAAGAGGCGCTCGGCCGCGCCCAGCTCGCCGAGCTCGTAGAAGGCGACGCCGGCGACGTTCAGGAAGCCGGGCTCGCGCGGCTCGAGCCTCGAGCAGCTCGATGGCGCGGCGCGCGACGACGGCCATCGCGCCGGCGAGGACGGGCAGGTCGGCGGGCGACTCGTGCAGACCGACCTCGAGGAGCGCCAGTCGGGCCTGGTGGCGGCGGTGGATGTCCTCGATGTCGTCGGCGCGCGGGAAGAGCGCGGAGTACGCGTGGACGTCGCGCGCGGCCAGCGCGGCGCGCGCCTCGAGGCGGAGCTTGGTGCCTGCCTCGCCCGGCTGCGTGGGCAGGGCGACGGTGTCAGGAGCAGGTGTTGCTGCGAGTTCCGGCGCAGCGGCCGACAGACGAAGAGCCATGGTGGGCGGACCTCAGAGGAGGGGATGGGTCACGCACGTGTGGTCGGCAGGAACCGACCCCGCTTGAGCGGTTCTTCCCCCGATGCTCCACAAACTCAACATGTGTTCGATGGCTATCAAGGGATCTGGGCAAAGCCCCGATAAGTGCCGCGTTCCCCTCTCTCTCCCCCCTCAGGAGTCACCCCGAGCATGGCCACGTCCACGAAGCGTCTGAGCTCCGAGCAGACGCTCACACTCTGGAAGCAGTACCAGCGTTCCAGCGATCCCGCCCTGCGCGATCGCCTGGTGCTCACCTTTGCACCGCTGGTGAAGTACATCGTCTACAAGAAGGTCCGTGAGATGCCGGCCCGCTGCGAGGTGGAGGACTTCATCTCCTGCGGCCTCGAGGCGCTCATCCGGTCGATCGACCGCTACGACCCGAGCAAGGGCGCGACGCTCGAGCAGTACGCGTGGACCCGCATCCACGGGGCCGTGCTCGACGAGCTGCGCCGCCAGGACTGGGCCCCGCGCTCCGTCCGCCGCTGGGAGCGCGACATCGAGAAGGCCTCCGTCGAGTTCACGGCGCTGCACGGCCGGCACCCCTCCAGCGAGGAGCTCGCCGAGTCGATCGGCTGCTCGGTGAAGGAGCTGCGCCAGCGGGTCGAGGAGATCTCCCGCTCCGACCTCACGTCGCTGAACACCGTCGTCCTCTCCGACGACGAGACGACGATCGAGCGGATGGACACGCTCGCCTCCACGGACGAGCGCCTCGATCCCGAGCACGCCGCCCAGACCATCGACGCGAAGGACCGCTTCCGCGAGGCCTTCAGCAAGCTGCCGCGCCGTGAGCGCGAGATCGCCGTGCTGCTCTACGTGAAGGGCATGACCCTCGCCGAGATCGGCGAGATCATGGGCGTGTCCGAGAGCCGCGTCTGCCAGATCCACACGCAGATGAAGAAGACGCTGCGTTCGGAGCTGGGCGACCACGAGGCGATCCTCCGGCTGGTCGCATAGCGGGGACGGCCGCAGGGCGGCCTTACCCTTGGCGCCTTGGAGGCGCTCTGGATCTTCCTGCCGGTCATCGGCGCTCCGCTCCTGCACGTGTGGGTGCTGCGCGGTGACCTGCTCCGCGGCCTGAAGCGCCCGCTCGACGGCGGGCTCACCTTCCGGGGCCGCAGACTCCTCGGGAACAACAAGACGTGGCGGGGCGCGCTCCTGATGTGCGCCGGAGTGCTCCTCGCCACGCTTGTTCTCTCCCTCTGGCCGTGGTGGTGGGATCGTCTCCCCGACGACATCCGCGACGCCGGCCCCCTCCTCTACGGGTTCCTCCTCGGCCTCGGCGTCGTCGTCGGAGAGCTGCCGAACTCGTTCCTGAAGCGCCAGCTCGACATCGCGCCGGGCTCGCAGCGCACCTCGTGGTCCGGGCGGGCGATGACGCTCCTCGACCAGGGCGACCTCGTCATCGGCATCTGGGTGTGCCTGCTGCCGATCTACGTGCTGTCCGTACCCGACGCCCTGCTGGCGTTCGTGGTGATCAGCGCGGTGCACTTCGGGGTCAATCTCGTGGGGTACGCCGTGGGGGCTCGGACGGCTCGGGTGTGAGGTCTCTCGATCGCGCCTGGTCCGACGGTGCGGTCGCTCCGCTCGACGCGTCTCTTGCGGTCCGGAGCCTGGTCCGACGGCCTCTCTTAGGGCGGACGGGTGAGGGAGTGGCATCCCATCTGCCTAGGGCACCTGGGCGGTGCCCTAGGCAGATCGAATCGCCCGGCTGGCGCGCCGCCGCTCCCACCCGACCGGTGCCGCGAGCTACCCGAGACCCGCCAGCCACGGCACGACGCCCCCAGCCAGGCCGCAGGCGCCACGACGTGCGCATGGTGCCCGCCGGCCGGCAGCACCCGCAGGTCCCACCCTCGCGACCGCGCGGCGGCCACCGCGAAGTCCACCGGCACGTGGTGGTCGTCGACGGCGTGCACCACGAGCACCGGCGCGGTGACGCCGGCGCCGAACCCGCCTGGCCGCGCGGCCAGGCGCACGAGCGAGAGCAGCGCCCGGGTCGAGCTCTCCGACGCTCCGCCCCGCCGCTCCATCGACCGCACGAACGCCACGCGGTGCCGCCCGTAGTCCCGCAGCGAGCGCGCCCAGCGAGCGCCCGCGCGGGGTCCCGGGGCAGCGCCGGTGAGGCGACGACCGTCACCGAGCGCGTCCCGCACGCCGTCCCAGTCCGCGGGACCGCGACCGAGGCCGTGGAGGAGGACCGATCTCACAAGTGGAGGCCACCTCCGCTAATATGGAGGCTGCCTCCGGTACTTGAAAGGCCCCTCCCATGCTCGAGACCCCCCAGGCAGCACCCATCCACCGCCGCTTCTCCATCCGCACGACCCTGGACAACCACTTCCTGATCCTCCCCGAGGAGGCGCCGCGTCAGCCGGCCGCCGCGACCGCATCCAGGCGCTGGGCCCAGACCAGCACCTCGGCGACCGCCTGCCAGAGCTCCTCCGGCACCTCGGCCTCCAGGCGCAGACGCGCCAGGGCATCGGCGAGGCCGGCGTCCTCGCGGACCGCGACGCCCGCCTGACGGGCCGTCTCCACGATGCGTCGGGCGACCTCGCCCGAGCCGGCCGCCACCACGCGTGGCGCGCCGTTGCCGTCGTAGCGCAAGGCTGCGGCGCGGTCAGGCACGCAGGTCCACCGTCTCGTCACGGGCCAGGACCTGCACGAGCGCCGGCCGCGCCGCCGCCGCCGCGAGCGCGCCCTGCAGCGCCGCGGATCCACCGCGTGCGGCCCGCGCGGGCTCGCCGGCGCTGAGCTGCAGCGCCGCCCCGATGGCGTCGCCGGTGAGCGTCAGCGCGATGTCGATGCGCCCCAGCGTGGGCGAGTCGTAGCGCAGGAAGACGGTTCGGGCCCGATCCTCCGCCCCGTGGGCGCCACCGCCGTCCTCGTCGGGCTCGACGAACAGCCGCGCGACCGCACCGTTGGGCAGCGCGAGCGGCGGCAGCGTCGTGAGCTGCGCCGGAGCTCTGCGCGGGCGGCGCGTCGGGGGTCTCGACGACCTTCAGCACGAGCTTCTCGGCCGACGCCTCCTGCACGCGGACGCGCAGCGCGTCGCCCTCCTTCACGCCCTCCGGCAGCTGCGCCGCCAGGCGCGCGCCGAGCAGCAGCAGCGTCCCGCGGTCGCCCTCGCGCGAGAGCACGCGCGCGCCCAGGATCGATCCCACCGTGAGCGGGACGTCCGGCGCGACGGCGCGCAGCATCGTCAGGGCGACGGGAGCGGTCATCCATCCGTCCTATCGGCCGTTCAAGCGCTGCCTGTAGCTGCCGACCACCGTGGTGATGAACCGAGGCCTCTACGTCGCTGCGTCCGGCATGCTCGCCATGCAGGCCCGCCAGGACCAGCTCTCCAACGACCTCGCGAACGCCGCCACGCCCGGCTACAAGCAGGACCGCACCGCCCAGAAGGCGTTCGGCGAGCTGCTCGTCCGCAACGTGCAGGGCGACCAGCAGGTCGGCACCATGGCAGCCGGCGTTCGCCTCGAGGAGCAGACCACCGATCTCCGGGCGGCCCCGCTGCGGCCGACCGACGAGCCGCTCGACCTCGCCGTGGACGGCGAGGGCTACTTCGGCGTGCAGACCGACCAGGGCGTGCGCTACACGCGCAACGGCCGGTTCGCCAGCGCCGCCGACGGCACGCTCGTCGACCAGATGGGCAACAAGGTCCTGGGCAAGGACGGTCAGCCCGTCAAGCTCAAGACCGACGGCACCGTCGACCCCGCCACGGTGGGCGTCTTCGCGCTCACGGACGTCGTCAAGGCCGGCGACGGCAACTTCACCGGCCGGTCGACGGCCCAGGCCGCGGGCAAGGTCCGCACCGGCGAGCTCGAGGGCTCCGGCGTCGACGCCGCCCGCACGATGGTCGAGATGATGGCCTCGCTGCGCGCCTACGAGGCCGGCCAGAAGGCCCTCACGACGATCGACGACACGCTCGGCAAGGCCGCCGGGCTCGGCTCGATCCGCTAGTCGGCTCAAGTCCTCTCCCACCCGACCGACCACACGGGACACCGATGCTCGAAGGCATGTACTCAGCAGCCGCCGGCATGGCGGCACAGCAGGATCGGCTCGACGCGGTCTCCAACGACATCGCCAACGCGAACACGACGGGCTACAAGCGCGTCCGCGTCGCGTTCCGCGACCTCCTCTACACGCCCGAGTGGATCGCCACGCAGAACGGCGTCACCGAGGGCGCCGGGGCGAAGGCGACCACCGTCGGCCGCGGCTACGCGCAGGGCGCGTTCCAGCGCACGGACGAGCCGCTCGACGTCGCCCTCCAGGGCCAGGGCTTCATCAAGATGAAGCGCGACGGCAAGGACGTCCTCACCCGCGACGGCAACTTCCGCTTCGACGACAAGGGCCGGCTCGGCAACGCGCGCGGCGACCTCGTCGAGCCCCCGATCTCCCTCCCCGCCGGCGGCGAGGCTCGCAACGTCAAGATCGCCCCGGACGGCAGCGTCACGCTCGACGGCAAGGCGCTCGGCAAGCTCTCGCTCGTCAACGTCCCCTCGCCCGACGGCCTGCAGGCGCTCGGCGACAACGCCTTCGCGGCGACCGCCGAGAGCGGCGCCGTCCGCGCGGCCGACGCCTCCACGAAGCTCGAGCAGGGCGTGCTGGAGATGTCCAACGTCGACATGGGCGACGCGATGACCGACATGCTCGAGTCCCAGCGTGCCTACGAGATGGCGTCGAAGGCCATCCAGGCGCAGGACCGCGCGGCCGAGATCGCCAACGGGATCAAGCGCTGATGAGCGCCGCACTGCCCCCGATCGACAACGCCTTCCTGCCCGCCGACGTCCGCAACGGGACGAAGGAGCGCCGCCAGCAGTACGACGCGGCGCTCTCGTTCGAGCGCCAGCTCGTCGGCGAGCTCACGAAGCAGCTCTCGAAGACCGCGCAGCCGGCCGACGGCTCGCAGGGCTCCGCCGCCACCCAGACCTACCGCGACATGCTCCCGGGCGCGATGGCCGACGCCGTCATGGCCGAGGGCGGCCTCGGGCTCGCGGTCCAGATCGACAACGCCATGAGCCAGGAGGGCACGAAGTGAGCGCCACGCTGCTCCCCTCCGCGCCGGCACAGACCGGGCTCGGCCCCGCGCTGCTCTCCCACCTCGACGAGCAGCTCGCCTCCACCGGGCGCCTGCTGCAGATCGTCCTCGCCCAGGCCGCCGCGATCCGCGACCGCGACGTCGACACCGTCCTCTCCGCGATCACCGAGATCCAGGGCGAGATGGACCGGCGCGCAGGCCTCGAGCGCGTCCGCGCGCAGATCCTCACGCACGCCGGCGCCCAGCTCGGCGTCCAGGCGCACGTCGTCACGCTCGACGCGATCTGCTCGCTCATCCCGCCGACCGACGCCATCGCCGCCCGCGAGCGCAGCGCGCAGCTGCGCGGCATGCTCGCCGAGGTCGGCCGTCAGCACCAGGCCAACCGCATCCTCATGCGTCAGGAGCTCGCGTTCCTCGAGCACCTCACCCGCCTGCTCGGCGGCGAGGAGCACGGCGGCTACGCGCCGGGTGGGCGGGGATTGATCGGCGCCCCTGCGCATCCTGCCTCCGCCAACCCGCACCGCGTCCTGGACATGCAGGCATGACGTCGATCTCGACCTTCTCCGGCCTGCAGACGTCGCTGCGCGGCCTGCTCGCGCAGCAGCGCAGCCTCGACGTCACGGCGCACAACATCGCCAACGCGCAGACCGAGGGCTACACCCGCCAGGAGGCGGTCCTCGGCACCGCGACGCCGTACACGATCTCCTCCGGCATGCTCGCCGGCGGCGCCGGGGCGCAGCTCGGCCAGGGCGTCGACGTCCTCGAGTACCGCCGCATGCGCGACTCGTTCCTGGACCTGCAGTACCGGGCCCAGAACATGGCGCTGGGCGAGAAGACGACCACCGCCGACGGCCTGTCGCGCGTCGAGGACCAGCTCGGCGAGCCGGGCGACGACGCGATCTCCGGCCTGCTCGGCAAGTTCTGGGACTCCTGGGGCGCCCTGGCGGCCAACCCGACGGACGGCGCCGCCAAGGCCGCCGTGATCTCCAGCGGCCAGGCCCTCGCCGGCGCGCTGAAGGACCTCGACAGCCGCCTGGGCTCCCTCTCGGACACCGCCGCGGCCGAGTACGCCTCGCTCACGACGGACTCCGGCAACGACGTCGGCGCCTACGCCAACCAGCTCGCGTCGCTCAACAAGGCGATCAAGGAGCAGATGGCCGTCGGGCGCCAGCCCAACGACCTGCTCGACCAGCGCGACCTCGTCCTCGACAAGCTCTCCGAGCTCGGGCAGGTCTCGACGAGCGACACGGACGGCGACGGCTCGCTCGACGTCTCGTTCGGCGGCGCCGCCCAGCCGCTCGTGAACGGCTCCACCGGCGCCGTGACCTGGCCGCAGACGCTCACGTCGCCCGGCGGCAAGCTCGGCGCGCTGCAGAACCTGCAGACGACCATCGCCGGCTACCGCTCGCAGCTCGACGCCGTCGCGAGCAGCCTCGCCACCGGCGTGAACGCGGTGCACGGCACGCCCCCGTTCTTCACCGGCACGACCGCCTCGACGCTGACGGTCAACGTCTCCATCTCGACGCTCCAGTCCGGCACGTCCGGCAACGCGGGCGACAACTCGATCGCACGCGCCGCCGGCGCCCTGCGCAACGGGGCGATCGACGCCGGCTACTCGAGCTTCGTCCGCAAGGTCGCCTCCGACGCCAGCGAGGCCAACCGCGCCTCCACGACGCAGTCGTCGATCGTGACGACGCTCGACGAGCGGCGCGCGTCGGTCTCCGGTGTCTCCCTCGACGAGGAGATGACGAACATGATCCGCTTCCAGCGCGGCTACCAGGCGTCGTCGCGCGCGATGTCGACGATGGACGAGATGCTCGACACGCTCATCAACCGGACCGGACGGGTCGGTCTGTAGGCCATGCGCATCACCGAGGGCATCATCGCCGGCCGCAACCTGGCCGACCTCCAGCGCGCCAACGCCGCCGTCGCCAAGGCCTCCCTGCAGGTGTCGACCGGCAACCGCCTCCAGCGCCCGTCCGACGACCCGCAGGCCGTGCAGAAGGCACTGAACCTGCGCGGCGATCTCGCGGCGACGGCACAGTACATGGACACCGCCAACGCGTCGCAGGGCTGGGCGCAGGCCACCGACGACGCGCTCGCGGACATCAACGACGTCCTGCAGCGCGCCCGTGAGGCCGTCGTCCAGGGCGGCAACGGCACGATGAGCCAGAAGGACCGCAACGACATCGCCACGCAGATCGATCAGCTGATCGGGCAGGCGAAGGCGTCCGGCAACGCGACCTTCGACGGCCAGTACATCTTCGCCGGCCAGAAGACCGACACCGCCCCGTACGACCCCGACGGCGCCGACGCCTACAACGGCGACACCGGCTCGATCATCCGCACGATCGGCCCCGGCGTCTCCGTGCAGCTGAACGGCAGCATGGGCAGCGTCCTGGGCAACGGCAGCGACGGCAAGGCGCTCCAGGTCCTCCGCGACATCGCCACGCACCTGCGCGGCGGCACCGCGGCCGACACGAACGCGCTGCGCACGACCGACCTCGCGGCGATCGACGCCAGCATGGCCGACGTGAGCACCGCGCGGGCCGAGGCCGGCGCGCTCTCCAACCGGCTCACCACGGCCGCCAACCGGCTCACCGACCTGCAGGCCTCCACCGAGAAGGTGCGATCGGGCGTCGAGTACGTCGATCTGGCAGAGGCGATCTCGCAGCTGTCGAGCCAGCAGGCCGTGTACCAGGCAGCGCTCCAGGCGACGGGCTCCAGCCTCAGCCAGCGGACGCTCATGGACTTCCTCGGTTAGCAGATCGGGTAGCACGTCCGTGTCCGGCGCTCAAGTTCCACCCGCAAACGCCGACATATGTACGTGATGGCCACCGCCCACCACACCCATGGAGGATCCGTGGACGCAGTGACTCTCCGGTCCACACGCTTCGGCGAGCTCGAGGTTCCCGCCGAGGCGGTGATCGAGTTCCCGAACGGCCTCATCGGCCTCGGTGGCTCCCGGTACACACTCCTGGCCCGCTCCGACGAGGCCATGTTCGTCTGGCTGCACTCGGTCGACGATCCCGCGATCGCGATCCCGCTCACCAACCCGTGGAAGTTCTTCGCGGACTACGCCGTCGAGCTCTCCGACAGCGACCAGGAGCGGATCGGCATCGAGGACCCCGCCGCCGCGCAGGTCTACGTGACCGTCCGCGCCGCCGAGGCGATCGAGGACTTCACCGCCAACCTCCGCGCGCCCATCCTCCTCGTGGAGGGCCGCGGGTTCCAGGTGATCAACCAGGCACCCGACTCACCCGTGCGGATCCCGCTGCTGGCGGGCGTCGCCGACAAGGCCGGCCAGGCCGCGTAGCCCGAAGCCAGCACCTTTCCAAGGAGGAATCCCCCACATGCTCATCATCACCCGTCGTCCCGGAGAGAAGGTCATGCTCGGCGACGACGTCGTGGTCGAGGTGATCGAGGTCAGCGGCTCGAGCGTCCGCATCGGCATCGCAGCCCCGCGGTCCGTCCCGGTGTACCGGGAGGAGATCTGGCGGGCAGTCAAGGAGGAGAACGCGGCCGCCGCCGCGTCCCCCGTCACCGACCTTCCCCAGAACGTCCCGGCCTCCAAGGCCTAGCACTCCCGCCACTCCCCCGCCCTCCCTCCCCCCTCCCTCAAGGAACCACAACCCGAGATGTCCCTCAGGATCCAGAACAACATCGAGGCGATGGGCGCGCACCGCGCGCTCCTCCAGAACAACGACAAGCTGTCGAAGTCGATGGAGCGCCTCAGCTCCGGCTACCGCATCAACCGCGCTGCGGACGACGCGGCCGGCCTCGCGATCTCCGAGCGCATGCGTGCGCAGATCAACGGTGTCGACCAGGCGAACCGCAACGCCCAGGACGGCATCTCGATGGTGCAGACCGCGGAGGGCTCGCTGGACGAGGTCCACTCGATGCTCCAGCGCGTCCGTGAGCTCGCCGTGCAGTTCAAGAACGGCTCGCTGAGCGACAACGACCGCAACGCGATCCAGACCGAGGTCAACCAGCTCGCGTCCGAGATCGAGCGCATCGGCTCCAGCGCCGAGTTCAACGGCATCAAGGTCCTGAACGCGGCCGTCACGATCACCTTCCAGGTCGGCGCCAACGACTCCGACTCGGTCGGCGTCGGCACGATCAGCCTCGGCGCGTCGATCAGCTCGGCAGTGTTCGCGCTGACGTCGGCGGCGAACACCGATCTGTCCGAGATCGACTCCGCGATCGACGCGGTGAGCCAGCAGCGTTCGACGTTCGGCGCGGTGCAGAACCGCTTCGAGCACCTCATGAACGGGCTCAGCGTCTACCGCGAGAACCTCGTCTCGTCCGAGTCGCGCATCCGCGACGTGGACATGGCCGAGGAGATGACGACGATGACGAAGTACCAGATCCTGCAGCAGGCCGGGACCTCGATGCTGGCGCAGGCCAACCAGCTGCCCCAGTCGGTCCTGTCGCTCCTCCGCGGCTAGGCCGCTACGTGGCCGCCGCCCACAGGTAACCCGACCCGAGTCGCTCGGGTCGGGCCCTGAAGTCCACGGCGAGCTCCCACAGCCCCGCCGCCGCGCGCGGCAGCGGCAGCCCGGTCGCCTCCGCGACCTCGGGCAGCGCGAGCCGGCTCCACCGCCGCAGCGCCCCCGCCACGTCGGGGCGCTCCACGGGCTCACCGCCCGCGCGGCGCACCAGCGCGCTCAGCGCATCGGGCGTCGCCTCCTGGTCGTACACGCCGCCGGTCCCCCCCACCTCGAAGGACGGGAACGGCACCCTGCCGGCCGCGTTGTGGTGCTCCGGCGACGCCGAGCGGACCCGCTCGAGGTCCTCGCCGAACCGCTCGAGGATCGCGCTCGACGCCAGGTCGGCGCGCAGGCGGCTCGCGTCCATGCCGGGGACGGAGCGCAGCGCCTCCACGAGCGCGTCCGGCGTGTCGAGCCGCTCGCGCCGCAGCATCAGCCCCTCGCGCACGCGCCGCAGCGCGGGTCCCGCGAGCCCCTGCTCGCGCGCCGCGACGACGGCCATGCACGCCGGGTGCGAGCTGCGCGGCGCATCCTCCAGCCACAGGCGCGCGTCGACCGGCATCCCGCCCGCCGCGGACGCCGAGAGCACGTGCCGGGCGGTCCCCACGGGCTGCTCGAACTCGCGCGCGAGACCGCCCATCACGTAGGTGATCGACACCCCGTCGCCGAACTCAGCCTCGATGCGCCGCAGACAAGGTTCGGCCGCCCACGACCACGGACACGCGGGATCGGTGTAGTAGATGACGTGGACCACGATCTCGGCGGGGGACAATAGGGGTGTGAGCTCACCGGTCGGCACGCTGCTGGACGCGCGCTACCGCATCGATGCGGTGGTCGGCTCTGGGGGCATGTCGACGGTCTACCGCGCGTTCGACACCGTCCTCGAGCGGCCGGTCGCGATCAAGCTCATGCACCGCGACATCGCGCGGGACTCCGACCAGCTCGAGCGATTCCGCCGCGAGGCGCGTGCCGTCGCGCAGCTCAACCACCCCCACATCGTCCAGATCATCGACGCCGGGGAAGAGGGCGATCCGGGCGGGCAGGTCCTCCCCTACATCGTCTTCGAGTACGTCGAGGGCGAGACGCTCAAGGCGCGCATCCGGCGCCTCGGCCGGCTGCCCGTCCCGGAGGCCGTCGCCTACGCCATCGAGATCGCGCGGGCGCTCGATGCAGCGCATGCGCGCCACATCGTGCACCGCGACGTCAAGCCGCAGAACGTCCTCATCGACGTCGAGGGCTCGGCCAAGGTCACGGACTTCGGGATCGCCCGCACGCTCGACGAGGACGGGCTGACGTCCGACGGCCGGGTGCTCGGCACGACGGACTACGTCTCGCCCGAGCAGGCGCTCGGGCACCCGGTCGGGCCGCAGTCCGACATCTACTCGCTGGGCGTCGTGCTCTTCGAGATGCTCACCGGCGACGTGCCGTTCCACGGCGAGAACCAGGTCACCGTGGCGATGAAGCACGTGCGCGAGGACCTCCCCGACGTCCAGATCCGCCGGCCCGAGGTCTCCGCCGCGCTCGCCGCCGTGCTGGAGCGCGCGACCACCAAGGACCAGGGCCGCCGCACCCCGGACGCCGCCTCGCTCATCGCCGACCTCGAGGACGCCCTCGCGATCGAATCCGCCCGCAGCGGCCACGCGACCGGCGAGGCGACGACGGTCCTGCGCACCCTGCGCGGCTCCCAGCGGCGGCGCCTCCCGCTTCGCCTCCGTCGGTCCGCCGGGCTGTTCGCCGCCGGCGCGCTGCTCGTCGTGGTCGCCACCGTCGTCCTGCTCGCCCTCGCCGCCGGCCAGACCGAGAAGGGCACGAGCGCGCCGCGCGACACGAAGCCCCCGCCGCCCGGCGAGAGCATCGTGCGCCTCTCGCAGACCGCGGCGGGCGACTACGACCCCTACGGCGGTGACGGCGAGCACCCCGACCAGGCGCAGCTGCTCGTCGACGGCGACCCCGGCACGTTCTGGTCGAGCGAGTCGTACTCCGGCCCGCTCTCCGCCCAGAAGCCCGGCGTCGGCGTGTACGTCGACGCGGCCCCCGGCGTGAACGCGACGCGGATCGAGATCCGCTCCCGGACCCCCGGCTGGTCCGGCGCGATCTACGGCGCCCGCAAGAGCCTGCCGGAGGAGCTGCCCAGCGACGGCTGGGTGAAGCTCGCCGACGTCGAGGATGCGGGGCGCCGCGAGCGCATCGGCCTGCCGGGCAGCGAGCGCATGCGCTACTACCTCGTCTGGGTGACCTCGCTGCCGGAGGGCTCCGAGCGCGTCGAGCTCTCCGAGATCGTCCTGTTCGGGCCGCGAGGGAGCTGAGTTTCGACACATCGGCGCACCGAGTTGGCCCGGTCGGTGATGCACGCCCGCCGCGCCGCTGAAAGGATGGCCGCCGATGTCCACCGAGCCCGCGATCACCGACGGCGCCGGCTACACCCCGCGCGAGGGCTTCCTCGACGAGGTCTTCGCCCCTGACGGCGCGGTGGCGCCGTACGCGGCGGAGCTCGTCGCAGCGCTCGCCCGTCTCGGCCCGGACGGCCTGACGGAGGCGGGGCGGCGACGCGACGCGATCTTCCTGCGCCAGGGCATCACGTTCGAGCTGACCGGCGAGGACGGCCCGCGCGACCGGCCGCTGACGATGGACCTCGGGCCGCGGATCATCCCGGCCGCGGACTGGCGGGTCATCAAGCGCGGCCTCGCGCAGCGCATCCGGGCGCTGAACGCGTTCGTCGACGACGCCTACCACTCGCGGGAGATCGTGCGTGCGGGCCTCGTGCCCTGGGAGCTCGTCGTCTCGCGCGCGCACTTCACGCGCGCCGTGCACGGCATCCGCCCGCCGGGCGGCGTCTACACGCACGTGGCCGGCTGCGACCTCGTCCGCGACGGCGACGGGACCTGGAAGGTGCTCGAGGACAACGTCCGCGTGCCGTCGGGCATCTCCTACGTGCTGGAGAACCGCGTCGCGATGACGCGCCTGCTCCCCGAGCTGTTCCACCACTACCGCGTCCGCCCGGTCGACCACTACCCGCAGCTCCTGCTCGCCGCCCTGCGCGCGGTGGCGCCGAGCGCCGACGCGGAGGCGACGGTCGTCGTCTGGACGCCGGGGCCGTACAACTCGGCGTACTTCGAGCACGCGTTCCTGGCCCGGCAGATGGGCGTCGAGCTCGTGGAGGCGGGCGACCTCGTCGTGCGCGACGACGTCCTCTACATGCGCACCACGGACGGCCTGGAGCGCGTCCACGCCGTGTACCGGCGCCTGGACGACGACTTCGTCGACCCGCTCGAGTTCCGGCCCGACTCCGCGCTCGGCGTGCCCGGGCTCGTCCGCGCCTACCGCGCCGGCACGGTCGCGATCGCCAACGCCATCGGCACCGGCGTCGCCGACGACAAGGCGATCTACCACTACGTGCCGGACATGATCCGCTTCTACCTCGACGAGGAGCCGCTGCTGCACAACGTGCACACGTACCTGCTGGCGGACGACACCCAGCGCGAGCACGTGCTGTCGCGGCTGCACGAGCTCGTCGTCAAGCCGACGGGCGAGTCGGGCGGCAAGGGCGTGTTCATCGGCCCGCTGACGCCGCGCGACGAGCTCGCGGCGCTCGCGGACGTCATCCGCGCGCACCCGGAGAAGTGGATCGCCCAGGAGGTCGTCAAGCTCTCCACGGTGCCCACCGTCGGGCCCGACGGGACGATGTCGCCCCGGCACGTCGACCTGCGCCCGTTCGCCGTCTTCGGCGAGGACATCTCGATCGTCCCCGGCGGCCTCACGCGCGTCGCGCTGGAGGAGGGCGAGATGATCGTGAACTCCAGCCGCGGCGGCGGATCGAAGGACACCTGGGTGCTCGAGGACGGCGAGGACAGCGACCGCGCCGAGCCTCCCGGCCGCGTCCCGACGCCGCTCACCATGCCCGACCTGCAGTACGGCGGGCCCTGGGTCGGCCAGCAACAGCAGCAACAGCAGTAGATGCTCGCGCGGATCGCCCACGAGCTGTTCTGGCTCGGCCGCAGCGTCGCCCGCGCCGAGCACACGGCGCGGATGCTCGACGGCGTGCTGCAGGCGTCGCTGCAGGGCCGTCCCGACGACCCGGCCGGCGTCCGGCTGGGCTGGCGCTCGCTCCCGGCGATCATGGGTGCCTCCTCCAGCGGGGAGGCGGACCGCGCGTTCACCCGCGACGAGGTCCTGCACTCGCTCACGCTCGACCCGGACAACCCCGCCTCCGTGGTGGCGTGCGTGGCGCGTGCCCGTGAGCTCGCCCGCACGCTGCGCGACGTCGTCTCCGCCGAGATGTGGGAGGCGATCAACACCACCGAGCTCAACCTCCGCGGCAGCGGGATGGGCGCCGCGGTCGCCCGCGACCCGTACTCCGTGTACGCCTACGTCCGCGAGCGCGCCGCGCTGTTCTGGGGCCTGACGTCGCGCACGATGCTCCGCGACGAGGCGTCGGCGTTCCTCGCCGCCGGCGGGCGGATCGAGTCCGGCGACATGGTCCTGCGGATGCTGCGCGTCGCGCTGCCGCCCGCGGCCGACGACGACGGCCCCGAGCGCGGCCAGGCGCTCGCGCTCCTGCAGGCCGTCGGCGGCTTCCAGGCCTACCGGCGCGCCGTGCCCGCGCCGCCGAACGCGGTGCCCGTCGCGCGGTTCCTGCTCTTCGAGCGCGCGTACCCGGACTCCGTCGCGGCGGCCGTGGAGTCCGCGCTCAACGCCCTCGAGCGCGCCGACCGCAACCCGCGCAACTCCGAGCCGGTCCTGCGCCTGCAGCGCCTCAGCGCCGACCTCGAGTTCCGCGGCCGCGCGCAGGCCGCGGGCGCGGACCTCCACGGCACGCTCCAGGCCGCCCAGGAGGAGCTCGCGAAGGTCGCCACCGACATCGCCGAGCGCTACTTCGCCGGCGCCCCCGGGCTGGTGGTCGCCGCATGAACTTCGGCATCCGCTACCTCACCGAGTACCGCTACGACCACACGGTGACGGACAACCTCAACGCCCTGCGCGTCCGGCCCGCGACGACCGCCACGCAGCGCGTCGACGACTTCCACGTCCGCGTCGACCCCGAGGCGCGGCTGCAGCGCCACCTCGACTACTTCGGCACCGAGGTCATCGAGTTCGGCGTCGCGACGCCGCACGACCACCTCACGATCGACGTGCGCGCTCGGGTCGTCACGGCCGAGCCGCCCGCGGTCACGAGCGCGCCGTGGGAGGCGATGGGCGCGCCGGCCTACCGCGCGGCCGGCGGCGAGTTCCTGCTCGACGGGACGAACGAGCCGGCCGGCATCGACGAGGACGGCCGCTCCGCCGGCGTGCTCGAGGAGCTCATCGCGGCGGCCCGCGGCGACACGCCGCTCGCGACCGTCGAGGCGCTCTGCGACCTGATCCCGGACCGCTTCACCTACCGCCAGGGCGCGACGTACGTGGGCTCGACGACCCAGGACCTCATCGACGCGGGCGCCGGGGTCTGCCAGGACTACGTGCACCTCGCGCTCATCCTCCTGCGGCGGATGGGGATCGCCGCCCGCTACGTCTCCGGCTACCTGTGGGCGGCGCCGGAGGACGACGGGGACTCGTCGCTGGAGGTCGACACCCACGCGTGGATCGAGGCGCTCCTGCCGTCCGAGGGCGGACGCGGCGAGCCGGTGTGGGTCGGCTTCGACCCCACGAACCGCCGCACCGCGGGCGAGACGCACGTGAAGATCGGCCACGGCCGCCACTACCCCGACGTGCCCCCCGTCAAGGGCGTCTTCCGCGGGGTCGCGACGGCCGAGCTGGACGCGCGGGTCACGATGACCCGCCAGGATCCGCAGGCGAGCGCACGCGCCTGAGCTCGGCCTCGAGCGCGCGCTCGGGGACCGGCGCGAAGAGCTCGGCGCCGTCCCGCGTCCAGGTCCCGGCGACGCGGCCGCCGACGGTGACCGTCGCGCGGAGGATCCCACCGCCCGGGAGGACGGCCTTCGCATGGGCGGCGGGGACGACCGGCGTCCGGTCCCTCCAGCCGAGCAGCAGCTCGTCGAACATCGGCAGGAGGCGCACGAGGTCGTCCGGCACCGGGTCCGGGACGTGGCCGCGCAGCGCCCAGCCGTCGCCCAGCTCGACGACGTCGAGGCTCTTCCACGCGGTGCGCGCCAGGCCCAGCGGCAAGCCCGACCAGGCGGCGAGGTCCTCGGGCTCCGCGGGCGCGCGGCTCGCCAGGTGGCGGCGGGCGAGCTCGGCGAGCGGGTCCCCCGGCACGTGACCGCCGGCGGGCGCCGGCAGGATCTCGTCCGCCGTCCCCAGGACGAGCACCCCACGCGCGGCCGCGGCGCCGAGGACGTGCACCGGTGCCTGGCCCGTGCAGGGCAGGCCGGCGCGCTCGAGGAGCGCCGCGACCTCCGCCCGCGTGAGCGGTCCGTCCTCCAGCGCCCGTGCCACCTCCCCCACCGCGCGGTCGGTCGCCGCCTCGTCGAAGCCGAGCTGCGCGAGCCGCCGCCGCGACCCCGCCGCCCCTCGTGGGGCGAACAGCTCGCGCATCCACGCGACGTCCTCTGCCGGCACGAGGTGCAGCGTCCCGCGCATGAGCCAGGCGCGCACGAGGCCGTCGAGGCTCCCCGGGTCCTCGGTCCGCGCGCGCAGGGCGAGCGGGAACGCACGGAGGTCCTGCGCCTGCACCGCACCGAGGCGGCGGACGAGGTCGACCGCCCCGAGCCGCTCGGGCCGGTGCAGCAGCTGCCCCCCGGCCCTAGAAGCGGTGACGCCGCTCGAGCTCATGGCGCTCGACCGCGAGCGCGCACAGCCGGTCCACGAGCTGCGGGTACGGCAGGCCGCTGGCGTCCCAGAGCTTCGCGTAGACGGACGTGGCGGTGAACCCGGGCATCGTGTTCACCTCGTTGAGCAGCACGTCGTCGCCCTCGACGAAGAAGTCGACGCGCGCGAGTCCGCTGCAGCCCGAGAGCCGGAACGCCTCCGTCGCGATCCGCCGGACGCCCTCGAGCGCCGTGTCGGAGATCTCCGCCGGCACGCGCAGCTCCATGCCGCCCGGCTGGTACTTCGCCTCGTAGTCGTACCAGTCGGCGCCGTGCAGGACGATCTGCCCCGGCGTGCTCGCCTCGGCCGTCGCGGTCTGGCCGAGCACCGAGCACTCGATCTCCAGGCCCGGGCTGTGGGCCTCGACGATGACGCGCGGGTCGTGCGCGAAGGCGTGCTCGAGCGCCGCCACGAGATCCTGGCCCTCGTCGACCTTCGCGATGCCGACCGACGAGCCGAGCCGAGCCGGCTTGACGAACACCGGCAGCCCGAGCGAGCGGACCGCCTCCAGCGCCGCGTCGCGGTCCTCGCGGAAGGCGCTCTCCTCCACGCCGACGTAGCGGACCTGCGGCAGCCCGGCGGCGGCCATGACGTCCTTGGCGAGGATCTTGTCCATGCACAGCGCGGACGCCAGGACGCCCGAGCCCACGTACGGCACGTCGAGCAGCTCGAGCAGCCCCTGGACGGTGCCGTCCTCGCCGAACGGGCCGTGCAGCACCGGGAACACGACGTCGGCGCCGAGCAGGCCACCCGCGGCCCGCAGGTCCAGCTCGGTCCCGTCGTACATCCAGCGCCCGTCGCGCTCCAGCAGGACGTGCAGCACGTCGTGGCCCGCCGCGGCGAGTCCCTCGCGCACCGACTCGCCGCTGGCGAGCGACACGTCGTGCTCCGAGGACCGCCCCCCGGCCAGCACCGCGACCCTCAAGGGAAGATCCCGTCGAACGGGTCGTCGCTGTTGCCGTTGCCGTTGCCCTGGCCGTTGCCGTTCCCGTTCCTGCCCTGGCCCTGATCCTCCGGCGTGGGGGCACCGCCGTCGGGCGGCACCTGCGGCTCGGTGTCGCCCTCGCCGCCGTCCGTGCCCGACTCGACGCGGCCCACCGTGAGGCTGACGCTCGAGCCACGCTGGACCTCGGTGCCGGGCGACGGGTCCTGGCCGATGACGGTGCCGTCCTGCGACGGGTCGGTCACGGGCTGGTCGCTGGAGGACACCTTCAGACCGAGCGCGCGCAGCTGGGCGGTGGCGTCCGCCAGCGACGAGCCGCCGACCGACGGGACGGTCACGCGCGGCGGCCGGCGGGCGACGAAGATCGTCACCGTGGAGCCGCGGCGGACGCGAGCGTCGCCGCCGGGGTCCTGTGCGAGCACCGTGCCCGGGTCGCTGTTCTCGTCGTCGCGCTCCTGGACGGCGACCTCGAAGCGCGCGTCCTCGAGCGTCGAGGTGGCCTCACGCCGGCTCTGGCCGACGACGGACGGGACGGTGACGACGGGCGGCCCGTTGGAGATGACGAGCGTCACGGTCGCCCCGCCCTCGAGCTGGCTGCCTGCTGGGGGATCGGTGTCGATCGCGCGATTCTCGTCGATCGTGTTGCTGGTGCGTCGCTCCTCCTCGATCTTGAAGCCCGCGTCGCTCAATCGCTCGCGCGCCTCGGAGCGGCGCAGCCCCTCGACCGCGGGCACCTGGTCGATGCCCTGCCCGTCGGACACGGTGATCTCGATGGTGGAGCCGGTCTCGGCGCCCCTGCCCGCCCCCGGACGCTGGGAGACGACGCGGTCGCGCGGCTGGCGCGACGATCGGCGGCGGACGGCCCGGACCTCGAAGCCCGCCGCGCGCAGCCGCTGCGTGGCGACGGTCACCTCACGCCCGACGACGTCGGGCACGGCGCGTTGCTCACCGCCGCCGAGCAGCTGTGTCGCCGCGAGGGCGGCGGCAGCAGCGACGACGAGCGCGAGCAGCGCCACGAGGAGCCAGCGCCGCCGGCGCTTGGGCGGCGCCTCGGCGTGTCGGACGGGGATCCCGCCGGTCCCGTTGCGGGAGGCCGGCGCGTCGCCGGTCACGACGGACCGCACGTCCTCCAGCGCGGCGATGAACGCGTCGGCGTCCGCGAAGCGCCGCTCGGGGTCCTTCTCGAGCGCGTGGAGCACGACGGCGTCGAGCTCGGGCGGGACGCCGGCGACGACGCGTCCCGGCGGGACGGGCGGCTCGGAGACCTGCTTGAGCGCGATGCTCACCGCCGTCTCGCCGTCGAACGGCGGGCGGCCGACGAGCAGCTCGTAGAGCAGGACGCCGACCGCGTAGAGGTCCGACCGCGGCGTGGTCGCCAGGCCCTGGGCCTGCTCCGGCGACATGTACTGCGCCGTGCCCATGATCGAGCCGGTCTCGGTCATGTCCGAGGCGCCGGCCTTCGCGATGCCGAAGTCGGTGACCTTCGCGCGGCCCTCGCCGTCGACGAGGACGTTGTGCGGCTTGAGGTCGCGGTGCACGATCCCGCGGCGGTGCGCGAAGCGCGCGGCGCGCAGCACGCCGATCGTGCAGTCGATGGCGCGGACCGGGTCCATCGGCCCCGTCTCCTGGACCAGCTCACGCAGCGTGCGGCCGGTCACGAGCTCCATCGCGATGTAGGACGTGCCGTCCCACTCGCCGCGGTCGTAGACCGACACGACGTTCGGGTGCTGCAGCCCGGCGGCCGCCGACGCCTCGCGCCGGAAGCGCTCGACGAACGACTCGTCCTCGGCGAAGCGCGGATACAGGAGCTTGAGCGCGACCTCGCGACCGAGCTGCAGGTCCTGCGCGCGGTAGACGGCCGCCATGCCGCCGGAGCCGAGGCGCTCCTTCACCTCGTAGCGACCGTCGACGATCGTGCCTGTGGTGACGTCGCCTCTCACTTGCAGCAACGACTCCATGACCTGCTTCGCGATCGGCGCCGCCTCCGTGCCGCCCTGACCGCCCTGGGAGCGCTCGATCGTCACCGCGACCGCGATCTTCGGCGACGAGGCCGGAGCGAAGCCGATGAACCAGGGCTGGTTGATGTCCTCGTCGCGCACGATCTCAGCGGTACCCGTCTTGCCGGCGACGTCGATCCCCTGGAGCGCCGCCGCGGTGCCGGTGCCCTCGCGGACGACGTTGGTCATCATCTCCGTCAGCTGCGCGGCCGTGCGCTCGCTCATGACCCGGCGGTCGCGCTCGGGCTCGACGCGGTCGGCGACGCGCCCGTCGGGATCGACGATCGACCCTGTCAGGGTCGGCTTCATGAGCTCGCCGCCGTTGGCGACCGCCGACGCCACCATCGCCATCTGCAGCGGCGTGACGCGCAGCTTGTCCTGGCCGATGCCCATGCGCCCGACGTCCACGAACCGCGACGTCGGCGGCAGGAGCGCGCCGTCGCGGTACTCGCCGCTGGGCAGCATCTGGCCGTCGGGGTAGTCCATCGGCGGGTCCGTGTTGAAGCCGAACTTCCGCATGTACTCGGCCATGGTGCCCTTGCCGAGCTTCTCGGCGACCTGCGCCCACACGGTGTTCACGGAGAACGTCAGCGCGGTCGTGAGGTCGATGTCACCGAAGGACTTGTTGCCCGAGTTGGCCATCGGCACGCCGGAGATCTCCTTCGGCGAGTCGCCGTTGACCACGGAGGACGGCTGGAACTCCCCGCTGTCGATCGCCGCCGTCGCCGTCACGACCTTGAACGTCGAGCCCGGCGGGTAGCCGGCCTGGGTCGCGCGGTTGAGCAGCGGGGCGTCGGGGTCCGTGTCGAGCGCCTTGCGGCGGTCGCTGGTGAGCAGCGACTGCGGGTCGTAGCCGGGCACGCTCACCATCGCCCGGACGCGGCCCGTCGCCGGCTCGATGGCGACGACCGATCCCTTGCGCCCGTTCAGGCCCGCGAGCGCGGCGCGCTGGGCGTCGAGATCGATGCTCAGGCGCACGTCGTCGCCCTTCTCCACCCCGCCCTTGAGCTGGTCGACGATGTCGTCCAGCGCGCCCGCGTCGCCGCTGAGCTCGTCGTTGCGCGACCGCTCGATCCCCGCGCGGCCGAGATCGATGTCCGAGAAGCCGATGACCTGCGGGAGCAGGCTCGCCGCCTCGGTGTACCGGCGCCGGTACGTGCCCGCGCCCGCGGCCTCGGAGCGGGCGAGCAGCGTCCCGTCCGCGGCGCGGATCGTCCCGCGCTTCACGCGCAGCTCCTCGATGAGCGCTCGCCGGTTCTTGGGGTTGTCGCGCAGCGCCTGCGCGTCGAAGACCGACCAGCGGCTGGTGAACGCGACGAGTGCCGCGAAGAGCACCAGCACGATGACGAACAGGCGGGCGATCGGCGGGTTCACCGCGGCTCCTTGACCTCGCGCCGGGCGCGGTCGGAGACGAGCAGCAGCAGCGCGAGCAGGATGAAGTTCGCGACGATCGACGACCCGCCGTAGGAGATGAACGGGAGCGTCACGCCGGTGAGCGGGATGAGCTTCGTGACCCCGCCGACGATCACGAAGACCTGGAGCGCGAACACGGCGGTGAGGCCGGCCGCCAGCAGCTTGGAGAACGAGTCGGTGGCGAGCGTCGCGATGCGGAAGCCGCGCTCGATGATGAGCAGGTAGACGAGCAGCACGCCGCACGCGCCGACGAGGCCCAGCTCGTTGACGATGACCGCGTAGATGAGGTCGGTGTGCGCCGCCGGCAGCAGCTGACCGCCGCCGGGGAGCTGGATGATCGCCTCGCCGAAGCCGCGCCCCAGCAACCCGCCGTCGCCCTGGGCGAAGATCGACTGCGCGATCTGGTAGCTGCCGCCCTGCGCGTCGTAGAGCTGATCGGAGAACGGGTGCAGCCACGCGTCGACGCGGTCCTGCACGTGCCCGACGGTCCGCGCGAAGAACCACGTCCCGGCCGCGAACAGGCCGAACCCGATGATCGCGTAGGACGCGCGGTTCGTCGCCACGTAGATGAGCGCGAGGAAGCCGCCGAAGAACATGAGCGACGAGCCGAGGTCCCGGATGAAGACCAGGAGCACCATCGCGGCGCCCCACACCACGAGCAGCGGCCCGAGGTGCTTGAGCGGCGGCAGCGGGATCCCGAGGATCTTGTGCGTGCCCTGGACGAGCACCTCGCGCGTGTCGCGCAGGTAGGACGCGAGGAAGATGACGATCGCGATCTTCGACAGCTCGGCGGGCTGGAAGGAGATCGGGCCGATGCCGATGCCGAGGTACGCGCCGTTGACCTGCTGGCCGATCCCCGGGACGCGCGGGAGCAGCAGGAGCAGGATGCCCGCGGTCGCGATGACGTAGCGATAGCGCTCGAGCACCCGCACGTCCTTGCGCAGCGCGATGATCGTGCCCGCGAAGACGATGAGCCCCACGACGAACCACTGCGCCTGCTCGCGGGCGAAGTCCTCGTCGAGCCGGTAGAGCACCACGAGCCCGAGGCACGCGAGCGTCGCGACGAGCGGGAAGAGGTACGGGTCGGCGTGCGGGAGCGTCATGCGCACGATGAGGTGCGCGACGAAGCACAGGCCGAGGAACAGCCCGCCGTAGGTCAGCGACGCGTTCGTGAGGACGTCGTCGCGCTGCACGAACACCGCCGCGAAGCCCGCTGTGACCAGCAGGGCGGCGGGGATGAGGGCGAAGAGCTCGCGGTTGCGCTCGGTCATCGGGCGGTCAGGCGGCCCTGCTCGAGCTCACGCACGAGGTCGGCCGCGTCGTCGTGTGAGCGCAGCTGGTGGTCGAGCAGCGTCGCGCGGCGCGCCGCGGGGACCTCGTTCACCGGGACGCCGGAGATGTAGTTGGTGCTGTAGAGGTCGATGCCGGCGGGCAGGTCGTACGGCAGCCCGCGGTACATGGCGACGAACCCGTCCGGCGTGGTGCCGATGAAGTAGACGGCCTGCGAGGCCAGGTACGCGCCGATCGCGACCGGGACGAGCACGATCAGGGTCCCCGCGAGCGCGACGAGCGCCCGTCGGCCGCGGCGCGGGCGCTTCGCCCGGGCGTCGTCCTTGCGCGCGCGGCGCGGCAGGCGCCTGCGGGCGGGCGCCTCGGCGGGCGCGGTCGCCTGGGCGACCGCCGGGCGGGCCTCGACCGCGGTCGGCGCGCCCCCACCGTCCTGCGTGGGCAGGTCGTGCACCACGGTGGGCTGATCGTGGTCGCTCGCCGCCGCTCGCGACCGACGTCCTCGAGGCGCAGCAGGACGACGGTGATGTTGTCCCGCCCGCCGGCGCGGTTGGCGGCGGCGATGAGCGCGCGGCCCGCCTGCTCGAGCCCGCCGGCCTCGCGCAGGATCTCCGCGACCTGGGCCTCGGAGATCATCGACGTCAGCCCGTCGCTGCAGAGCAGGATGACGTCGCCGTCGTGGGCGGCCCACGAGCGGGTGTCGACGAGGACGTCGGGCTCGGGTCCGAGCGCACGGGTGATGATCGAGCGCTGCGGGTGCTCGTCCGCCTCCTCGGCGGTGAGCTGCCCGCGGCGGCGCATCTCCTCGACGAGCGAGTGGTCCTCGGTGAGGCGGCTGAGCTCGCCGTCGCGGAAGCGGTAGGCGCGGGAGTCGCCGACGTGGGCGATCGCGATGTCGCTCTCGCCGACGTGGAGGGCGGTGAGCGTCGTGCCCATGCCGGCGCGCGAGTCGTCCTCGCGCGACATGCGGAAGATCTCCTCGTTCGCGCGCCGGACGACGGCGGCGAGGCGATCCTCGGGGGTGCCCGCCTCGGGGAGCCCGGCGGCGACGGCCTCGACGGCGGCGTGCGAGGCGACCTCGCCGGCCTGCGCGCCCCCCATGCCGTCGGCGACGGCGAACACCGGCGTGCGCGCGTAGTAGGCGTCCTCGTTGTGCCGGCGCTGCTGCCCGGTGTCGGTGAACGCGTGGTGTTCGGCGACCCGGAGCATCAGTCCTCGTACATGAACGTGCTGTCGCCGATCCGGATGCGGTCGCCCGGGTGCAGCGGGCGCGGGCCGTCGAGCAGCTCCTCGTTGAGGTAGGTGCCGTTCGTCGAGCCGAGGTCCTCGATCACCACGATCGCGCCCTGGCGCACGAGCCGCGCGTGGCGGGTGGAGGCGAAGGGATCCTCGAGATGGATCTCGACGTCGCCGCGCCCGAGCGTCGCGCCGTCCTCGACGTCGTACTCCATGCCGCGGTCGTGGCCGGGCACGGACTCGACGACGAGCCGCGCCGCACCGGAGCCCGCGTTGCCGCCCGGCTGGACCGGGTGCACCCCCGTCGCGTCGACGGGCGCGCGTGCCGGACCGGCGCTCGCGGGGCGGCGCAGGTCCTTGAGGGCGCTGCGCGCGACCCAGAGCAGGAAGAGGTAGAGGACGGCGAGGAACGCCAGCTTCAGGCCGACGGAGACGGGTTCGAGCACGCGGTCACTCCAGCTCGAAGACGACCTCGGCCGTCCCCAGCTCGATCGCGTCGCCTGCGCGCAGCGTCTCGCCGCTCCCACCCACGGGGCGGCCGTTGACCCGGACACCGTTGGTCGAGCCGAGGTCGTGGACCGTCCAGGTCCCGTCGTGCTCGACGCGGATCTCGGCGTGCCGGCGCGACACGTTGCGGTCCTCGAGCACCACGGCGCACTCGCGGCTGCGGCCGATCGTGCCGCCGCGCAGCCCGAGCTCGTGGTGCACGTCGCCGGCGACCACCACCGCGCGGGCGGGGCGGCGGGGGGACGTCTCCTCGACGGGGCCGCGGATGCGGTCGGCCGCGGAGTGGACCATCGTGTGGCCGAACTCGGCGGGCGACGGCTCGTCCTGGCCCGGCTCGCTGCGCACCATGCGCGCCTGGATGCCGAACTCGCCGAGCGACAGCCTGTCGTCGGTCCTGAACGCGATGACGGGCCGCGAGACGAGTGCGTAGCGCTCGCGGCGCGCGTGCTCGAGCAGGTAGGCGCCGAGCTCGTCGGAGAGCTCGTGCTCGACCTCCGCGAAGTTCTCGCGGTCGCGAGGCGACAGCCAGACGGCGTACTCGTTCGGGACGTAGGTTCGGGACACGGACACGGTCTTGTGCTCGTCCATCTCGCGCGCCAGCTTGCGCGCGACCTCCACGGGCCGGACCTCGGAGCGGAACACCCGCCCGAACGTGCCCTCGACGAGGCCTGCGATGGTGCGTTCCAGGTTGCGCAGGACGCTCATGGCCCGGGGATCGTACGGTCGTGGGCGCGTGGCGTTCGAGACGGTGAGGTTAGCCCGTCCCGTCCGCCGCGCCGGATCAGGCCCATGGTCGCACCGCACGCGCGACGACGGCAGCCGCCCCCGCCACGAGCGCGCCCGCGACCAGCCCGCGCGGATCGGGGACGCCGGCGGCGGTCGCAAGGGCGCCCGTCGCCACGCCCAGGGCGATCGCCCAGCCGGCCGCCGCGACCATGTCGATGGCCGCCGTGCGCCCGCGCACGACGAGCGGCAGGACGGCCGCGGCCACCGCCCAGACCGCGCAGAGCGCGAGCGTCGGGCCGGCGACGATCGGCTCGATGACGCGGGTCCAGACGTCGACCACCGAGTCGCGCCATGCCGCCGGGTCCGGGAATCCCTCGCCGCTCGCGCCGCGACCGAGGAGGAGGCGCTGGTCGAGGAGGTGCTCGGCGAGCAGCAGCCACCACGCGCCCAGCGCGCCCAGCGCGGCCCGCGTCCAGATCCCGCGGACCTGCCCGGCGACCGCGGGCCAGGCCCCGGCGATGCCGATGAGCCCGAGCGCGGTCGCGCCGGCCGAGAGCGACCATGACCATCCGCTGCGCCAGAGCAGGAACGGGACGGGCAGCAGGGCCGCGGCGAGCAGCAGCGCCAGGCCCGGCGTGCCCTCGGCGACCCAGGCGAACGTCGCCGCGGCCGCGGCCAGCCACGCGAGCCGGGGGAAGACGAAGAGCGCGACCGCCACCGCGCCGGCGATCGCGACGGGCGTCTGGCCGGTCGAGAGCAGCTCGCCGCCGGCGAGACCGTCGAGGCGATCCAGCATGAGCAGCGTGAGCACGCCGCCCGCGACGGCGCCGACCGCGCGGCCGGGCAGGGTGATCCCCCGTCGCGGGGCGGGCTCGTCCTGCAGCGCCGTCGGCGCGGCCAGGCGCGGGTCCAACGGCTCGAGACGGGCGCGCAGCCGCGGGTCGAGATCCGGTCGCGGCGCGCCACGTTCGCGTGCGAGGCGCCGCGTGGCGTCCACGACGCGGGTCGCGCCCTCCAGCGTCCCGCCACCCACGACGCCTGGCTCGTCGGCCACGTCGGGCAGGGCGGCGAGCAGGATCGCGCCGAGCTCGGACGGCGCGATGCGGTCCTCGGGGCGGGCGCGGACGGCGGCGTCGACGGCGTCGCAGACGTCCGCGGGGAGATCGCGGCGGGCCCGGCGCAGCGGCGGGATGCGCTCGCCGATCCGGGCGACGGTCTCCGCGGCGCCGGCGCCGCGGATCGGGTTGACGCCGCTGAGCGCCTCGTAGATCACGAGCCCGAGTGCGTACGTGTCGGCCGCGGCGGTGACGTGCTCCCCGCGTGCCTGTTCGGGCGCCATGTACGCCAGCGTCCCGACGACGTCGCCGGTCCGCGTCACGGCGTCGTCGTCGGCCAGGCGCGCGATGCCGAAGTCGGTGAGCTTCGCGGCGGCGCCGTCGGCGGAGGCCTCGGGGCAGATGACGTTCGACGGCTTCACGTCGCGGTGCACCACCCCCCGCGCGTGGGCGTGGGCGAGGGCGTCGCACAACGTGGCGCCGATCCGCAGCACGTCGCGGTCGGACAGCGCGCCGTCGTGCTCGAGCTGCGCGAGTGTCCGACCTCTGACGAGCTCCGAGACGAGCACCCAGCCGTCGTCGTCGCGTCCGGCCTCGTACAGCGCCACGATCGCCGGATGGCCCAGCCGTGCGGCGGCCACGGCCTCGCGCGCGGCGCGCTTGCCGGCCTTGTCGCCCGGGCGCTCGGCGTCCACCGGCACGCGCTTGACCGCCACGTCGCGGTCGAGGTGCTCGTCGTGGGCCTCGTACACGATGCCCATGCCGCCGCTGCCCAGTCGGCGGACCAGGCGGTAGCGGCCGAGGACGAGCTCGCCGCGCCCCGCGGCGGGCATGGCTCGGGTGGGCTCGTGGTGCACCCTGTCCGAGTTCGCCGTCGTTGTCGTGTGTCCTCGCTGCATGGGCAGGAGATGACAGGGTGACGGGGAACGTGCAGCGTGCACGGTCCCGGCATCCGGCCCCGTGTTCATACTGCCCCATCCGCATCTTCTCCCTGGAGACAGCCGGTGTCCTTCTTCGACGAGGGTGATGACACGAGCACCACGCGCCAGCCGCGGCAGCGTCCGTCTGCTCGCGGGCGTCAGCGTGCCTCGTCGGCGGCCGCGCCGGACAAGCAGACGCTCCGCGTCCGCCAGGGCGTGGCGGCGCTGGTCTTCCTGCTCGTGGTCGTCCTCCTCGTCGTCGGGATCAACTCCTGCCGCGGCAGCGCGCACGACAACGCGCTGCGCGACTACAACCGCGAGGTCGGGACGATCGCGTCGGAGTCCGACGAGCTCGGGCAGCAGCTCTTCGGGACGCTGACGCAGCAGTCGCTGCAGCCGGTCGACCAGCAGACCCAGGTCAACCAGCTGCGCGTCCGGGCCCAGCAGCAGGCGCAGCGGGCGCGCAACCTCGACGTCCCCGGCGACATGGACAGCGCGCAGGAGAACCTGCTGCTCACGCTCGACCTCCGCGCGGACGCCGTCTCGAAGATCGCGTCGCGCATCGTCGCGGCCCGCGGTGACCAGGAGGGCGCCGCGGAGCAGGCGGTCGACCAGATCACCGGCGAGATGCAGGCGTTCCTCGCGTCCGACGTCGTCTACCTCCAGCGGGTCGTCCCGTTCATCAACCAGGCGCTCGCCGACTCCGACATCGGCGGGCAGCGCATCGTGGCCGCCCGGTTCATGGACGACCTGACCTGGCTCAACCCGGACACCACCGCCGGCCGGCTCGGCGCGTCCGCGGGTGGCGGTGGGACCTCCAACCAGCAGGTGGCGCCCGGGCGCCACGGCCACGGCCTGACCAGCGTGTCGGTCGGCAACACGACCCTGCAGCCCCAGCCGGCGACGAACCGCATCCCGGCGAGCGCCGGCCTCGCGTTCACGGTGAAGTTCTCCAACCAGGGCGACAACGAGGAGACCGACGTCCGGGTGCGCGTCCGGGTCCGCCCGCAGACGGGCAAGGCGATCAGCGTCACGAAGACGGTCGACCAGACCAACCCGGGCGCCGAGGCCGAGGTGAACATCCCGCTCGGCCAGGCCCCGCCGACGGGCACGTCGTCGACGGTGACCGTCGAGGTGCTCAAGGTGCCCGGCGAGGAGAACGTGGAGAACAACACGCAGACGTACACCGTCCTCTTCACGGGCTGACCTCGCAGGTAGGTTCAGGGGCCGCACATGGAGGACTTCAGCTCCACCGTCGGCGTCGTCGCCCTCGTCGGCTGCGTGCTCGCCGCGCTCGCCCTGCTCTGCTGCGCCGTGCTCCTGCTGCGGCTGCGTCGCCTGCGCGCCGCGCAGCGGGCGATCCTGGGTCCCGACGGCGAGCGCGACCTCGTCACGCTGGGCGCCGACCTCCAGGACGGCTTCCGCGCGCTGCACGACTACGTCCACGACGTCGCCGAGCGCCAGGACGGCCGCCTGACGACCGCCGAGGGCCGCCTCGACGGCGCGATCGCGCACTGCGGGCTCGTGCGCTACGACGCCTACAACGAGATGTCCGGCCGCCAGTCGACGTCGATCGCGCTGCTGGACTCCTCGGCCTCCGGGATCGTCCTGTCCTCGATCCACCACCGCGACCAGGCACGCCTGTACGCCAAGCGCGTGCAGGACGGCCGCGGCGAGCTGGAGCTGTCCCCGGAGGAGCAGGAGGCCGTGCGCCTCGCGCTCGCGTGATGCGCGTCGGGTACCTCGGTCCCGCCGGGACCTACTCGGAGGAGGCGGCGCTGCGGCGGCCGGGCGCGGAGCCCGTCCCGTTCCCCACGCTGCCCGACACGATCGCCGCCGTCGCCGACGGCGCGGTCGAGCTCGCGGCCGTCCCCGTCGAGAACTCGCTGGAGGGCAGCGTCGGCATCTCGCTCGACACGCTCGCGGCGCGCGACGACGTCACGATCGTCGGCGAGCTCGTCCTGCCGATCTCCGTGCACCTCGTCGCCCGGGCCGTGCTCGACCCGGCGGACGTCGAGCAGGTCGTCTCGCACCCGCAGCCGCTCGCGCAGTGCGCCGGCTACCTGCGCCGCCGCCTCCCCCAGGCGCGCACGGTGCCGGCCAGCTCGACCGCCGCCGCGGTGCGGCAGATGATGGAGGCGGGGCCGCGCTGGGCCGCGCTCGGCCCGCGGCGGGCCGCCGAGCTGTACGACGCCGTCATCGTCGAGGAGGACGTCGCCGACGACGCGAGCAACGCCACCCGCTTCGTGTGGGTGGCGCCCGAGGGCACGGCGGCCGCGTCGGACGGCCCGATGCGCACGTCGCTGGCGTTCTGGGGCCAGGGCGACCGCGAGCCCGGCTGGCTCGTGCGGTGCCTGTCGGAGTTCGCCTTCCGCGGCGTGAACCTCTCGAAGATCGAGTCGCGGCCGCTGCGCAGCACCATCGGCCACTACCGCTTCTTCGTCGACTGCGACGACGGGCTCGCCTCGCCCGCCGTCAGCGAGGCTGTCGCGGGGCTGCGGACGCACTGCACCGACGTCCGCGTCCTGGGGTCCTATCCGCGGGAGCTCCAAGTAGACTGACGCGCGGCCCTATGGCGGATCTGCTCACACCCCCAGATCCACTGGGGTCCGTGCCGCTCACCGACCCGCGGCACGGACCTGGGGACACCCCTGCTGCGAGCAGGGGAGCCAACGGTCGGGTGTTGGTGCTGAACGCGACGTACGAGCCGGTGAACGTCTGCACCGTGCGCCGCGCCGTCGTCCTCCTCCTCAAGGAGAAGGCCGAGGTCATCGAGCGCGCGTCGTGGGAGCTCCACTCCGAGACGACGACGCTCGCGCGGCCGATGGTCATCCGGCTCGTGACCTTCGTGAAGGTCCCGCGCGACACGCACCGCCGCAAGATCACGCGGCGCGCCGTCTTCGCGCGCGACGGCTGGCAGTGCCAGTACTGCGGCTCGAAGGCGAACCTGACCGTCGACCACGTCATCCCGCGGTCGAAGGGCGGGACCTCGACGTGGGAGAACATCGTCGCCTCCTGCGCGCCGTGCAACCGCCGCAAGGGCGACAGCCTGCCGGCGAAGGCGGGGATGCATCCCAAGCGCCAGCCGCGCGTCCCGCATCCGCAGATCTTCATCCACGTCGCCGCGCCGACGATCCCGGTGCAGTGGCGACAGTGGCTGCCTGAAGCTGCGTAGTGCGGCCGGAGGCCCGCGCGCACTACGAGGAGGACGCCTCCGAGCGCGACCGCCTGACCCAGGGTCACGGCGTCCTCGAGTTCCTCCGCACGCAGGAGCTGCTCGCACGGCACTCCCTCCTCCACCGGCGCGCATCCTCGACGTCGGGGGCGCCGCGGGCATCCACGCGTTCCCGCTGGCGGAGCAGGGCTACGACGTGGACCTCATCGACCCGGTCGAGCTGCACGTCCGGCAGGCGCGCGAGGCATCCGCAGCGTCGCCGGCGCCATTGCGCAGCGCCGAGGTCGGCGACGCCCGCGCGCTGGCCGCCCCGGACGGGACGTTCGACGCCGTCCTGGAGCTCGGCCCGCTCTACCACCTCACCGACCGCGGCGACCGCCTGACCGCACTGCGCGACGCACTGCGCGTCCTGCGCCCCGGCGGCCTCCTCGCGGCGGCGGTCATCTCGCGCGTGGCATCGACGGCCGACGGGCTGAGGTACGGACTGCTCGACGAGCCCGGCTTCGAGGACATCGTCGAGCGCGACCTGCGCGACGGCGCGCACCTGGTCCCCGAGCACCGGCCCGAGCTGTTCACGACGACGCACTTCCACTGGCCCGAGGAGGCCTGCGAGGAGGTGCTCGAAGCCGGCTTCACGGACGTCGCGGCCTTCGCGATCGAGGGCCTGGCCCCGTGGATCACGGACGTCCCGGCATGGCTCGCCGATCCCGTCCGCCGCGAGCGGCTGCTCGCCGCGATCCGCCGGGTGGAGTCGGTGCCCGCGCTGCTGGCGGCGTCGCCGCACCTGCTGATCGTCGGGCGAGCGCCCTGAGAAAAGATGGAGGGCGCCGTGTCGACACACGGCGCCCTCCGGATACTTCACTGGACTTTGAAGCCTGAGAGAGAAAGGTCTGACGGCCGGTGGGACCAACCCGGCATCTCCCTCAGCGGTGGCCCGGTTTGGATTCGCTAGCCGAAGCCAGCTTCCGACCTAGCGGCCGGTCACCTCCAGGGTCCCGCAAGAACTCGAACTGTCGATACGGACCACCTCCTTTCTCTGGTCTCGCCAGAGTAGCGAAAGACCCCGACGGTCTCGACCGTCGTCGGGGTCCTTTCACGCAGAGATGACCTACTCGTCGTCGGCGGACTCGTCGGGGGCGGCCCCGTCGGTGTCCGTCGCGCCGCCGCCGTTGCTCTCGGCGGCCTCGGATGCGTCGCCCTCGGGGACGAAGTCCACGGCGGCCTCGGCCGCGACCTCGGGCTCCGACTCCATGACCAGCGCGACCGCGCTGACGACGTCGTCGTCGCGGATGTTCATCACCCGCACGCCCTGCGAGAGACGCCCGTAGCGGCTGATGCCGCGGACGCCGGTGCGCTGCACCATGCCCTCGCGCGAGATGAAGACGAGCTCCTGGTGCTCGCGCACGACGAGCGCGCCGGCGAGGGCGCCCTTCGCCTCGGTGAGCTTGATCGTCCCGACGCCCTTGGCGCCGCGGTTGGTCTTGCGGTACTGGTCGATGCCGGTGCGCTTGCCGTAGCCGTTCTCGGTCACGACGAGCAGCTCGTCGTCGTCGCGGGCGACGTCCATCGCGAGCACCGCGTCGTCGGGGCCGCTGACGTCCATCCCGCGGACGCCGGACGTGTCCCGGCCCATCGCGCGCGCGCCGTCCTCGTGGAAGCGGACGGCCTGGCCCTTGCGCGACACCATGAGGATGTCGTCGTCGCCGCTCGTCCGCCGCACGGCGACGAGCTCGTCGTCGTCGCGGATGTTGATGGCGATGATGCCGTCGGCCTTGATCGGCGTGTTGTAGAGGATGAACTCGGTCTTCTTCACCACGCCGCGCCGCGTGCAGAAGATGAGGTACTTGCCCTCCGTGAAGTCGCGCGTGGACAGCACGGACTGGATCCGCTCGCCCTCCCGCAGCGGCAGCACGTTGACGAGCGCACGGCCCTTCGCCGTCCGCGACGCCTCCGGCAGCTCGTAGACCTTCGAGCGGTAGACCTTGCCGCGGTTGGAGAAGAAGAGCAGGTAGTCGTGCGACGACGTCACGAAGAGGTGCTCGATGTAGTCGCCGTCCTTCATGTCCATCCCGGTCACGCCCCGGCCGCCGCGGTGCTGCTGGCGGTACGTGGCCAGCGGCAGCGACTTGATGTAGCCGGACTTCGTGATCGTGATGACCATCTGCTGGTCGGCGATCAGGTCCTCGATGTCGATCTCGTCCTCGGAGTCGGTGATGAGCGTGCGCCGCTCGTCGCCGAACCGCTCCGCGATCTCCAGGAGCTCCTCCTTGATGATCCCGAGGACGCGCTGCTCGTCGCCGAGGATGGCCCGCAGCTCGGCGATCCGCTCGAGCTTGTCGGCGTGCTCGGTGCGCAGCGTGCCGGCCTCGAGCGCCGTCAGCTGCGACAGGCGCATGTCGAGGATGGCCGAGGCCTGGATGTCGGAGAGGCTGAAGCGCTCGATGAGCTGCACCCGGGCGGCGTCGCGATCGCGCGAGGCGCGGATCGTCTCGATCACCGCATCCAGGTTGTCCTGCGCGATGAGCAGGCCCTCGAGGACGTGCACGCGGCGCTCGAGGACGCCGAGCTCGTGCTTGGACCGCCGGACGATGACCTCGCGCTGGTGCTGGACGTACTCGACGAGGACCCGCCGCAGCGGCAGCGTGCGGGGCACGTTGTCGACGAGCGCGACCATGTTGACGCCGAACGTCGTCTGCATCGGCGTGTGCTTGTAGAGCTGGTTGAGGACGACCTCGGGGATCGCGTCGCGCTTGAGCTCGACGACGAGCCGCATGCCGCGCCGGTCGGACTGGTCCTCGAGGTTCGCGATGCCGGTGAGGCGCTTCTCGTGGACGAGGTCGGCGATCTTCTTGACGAGGCCGTTGTCCCCGCCCTTCTTCACCATGTAGGGCAGCTCGGTGACGATGATCGCCTCCTTGCCGCGCCCGATGTCCTCGGTGTGGGCCTTCGCGCGGACGCGGACGCGCCCGCGGCCGGTCTCGTAGGCGTCGAGGATGCCCTGGCGCCCGAGGATGATCCCGGCCGTCGGGAAGTCCGGGCCCTTGATGTGCTGCATGAGCCCGGCGGTGTCGATCGCCGGATCGTCGATGAGGGCGACGACCGCGCCGATGACCTCGCGCAGGTTGTGCGGCGGGATGTTCGTCGCCATGCCCACGGCGATCCCGGAGGAGCCGTTGACGAGCAGGTTGGGGAAGCGCGCCGGCAGGACGAGCGGCTCGCGCTTGGAGCCGTCGTAGTTGGGCGTGAAGTCGACCGTGTCCGCGTCGAGATCGCGGAGCATCTCGGTGGCGAGGCGGGTGAGGCGCGCCTCGGTGTAGCGCATCGCCGCGGCGGGATCGTCGTCGATGGAGCCGAAGTTGCCCTGGCCGTCGACCAGCGGATAGCGCATGGAGAAGTCCTGCGCCATCCGGACGAGCGTGTCGTAGATCGCGGAGTCGCCGTGCGGGTGGTAGTTGCCCATCACCTCGCCGACGATGCGCGCCGACTTCGAGTACGGCCGGGTCGGGCCCTGGCCCGACTCGTCCATCGAGTAGAGGATCCGGCGGTGGACGGGCTTGAGCCCGTCGCGCACGTCGGGCAGCGCGCGGCCGACGATGACGCTCATCGCGTAGTCCAGGTACGCGGTGCGCATCTCGTCCTCGAGCGCGCGCGGCTCGATGTTGCCGCCGCCGATCACGTCGGTCGATGCCACTGCCTACACCTCCTTCCGAGCGCCGGCCTCAGACATCCAGGTTCGCCACGAGGCGGGCGTTGCTCTCGATGAAGTCGCGCCGCGGCTCGACCTGGTCGCCCATGAGCATCGAGAAGATCCGGTCCGCGCCGGCGGCGTCGTCGACCCCCACGCGTGCGAGCGTGCGGTTGCTCGGGTCCATGGTCGTCTCGCGCAGCTGGTCGGCGTTCATCTCGCCGAGGCCCTTGAAGCGCTGCAGGCTGATGCCCTTCTGCGCGACGCCCAGCACCGTGTCGCGCAGCTCCTCGAACGAGAGCGCCTCCTCCAGCGTGTCCCCGAGCTTGACGGCGAACGGCGGCGTGCCGGCGAGCTCGATGAGCTGGTGGTGGACCTTCACGAGCGCCCGGTACTCCGGCGCGGTGAAGAGCGCCCGGCGGATCCGGTGCGTGCGGGCCAGGCCGCTGCGCGTCTCGACGGCGCGCACGCGGATCTCGAGGTCGTCGGTGGACAGCAGCTCGGTCTCGTGCGGCACGCCGGGCAGGTGTCCCAGGCTGAGGTGCGCGATCGCCTGCTCGTCGGACTCGACCCGCTCGTCCAGCAGCGCGGACTCCTCCAGGAACGTCACGGTGTCGTGGCCGTGGTCGGCCCGGAGGGCGGACGCCCACCCCTCGTACTGCTTCAGCAGCCGGGTGAGCCGCTGCCAGCGCGCCTCGGTGAGCTTGAACAGCTCGGCGTCGCGGTCGGTGACCTCGAGCTTCTCCCACTTGTCCGACAGCAGGATGCCCTCGAGCTCGGACTCGCGCTCGATGTACCGCGTCTGGTTGCCGCGCTTGAGCTTGTAGAGCGGCGGCTTGGCGATGTAGACGTAGCCGGCCTCGATGAGCTCGGGCATCTCCCGGAACAGCAGGGTGAGCACGAGCGTGCGGATGTGCGCGCCGTCCACGTCGGCGTCGGTCATGACGATGACCTTGTGGTAGCGGGCCCGCTCGAGGTCGAACTCGTCGCGGACGCCCGTGCCGATCGCCGTGATGAGCGACTGGATCGCGTCGTTCTGCAGGACCTTGTCGATCCGGCTCTTCTCGACGTTGAGGATCTTCCCGCGCAGCGGGAGCACCGCCTGCGTGTGGCGGTCGCGGCCCTGCTTCGCCGAGCCGCCGGCGGAGTCGCCCTCGACGATGAAGATCTCGGCGAGCGACGGATCCTTCACGGAGCAGTCGGCGAGCTTGCCCGGCAGCGTCGTGTTCTCCAGCGCGGACTTGCGCCGCGTCAGATCGCGCGCCTTGCGCGCGGCGAAGCGCGCCTGCGCTGCGGAGACCGCCTTGCGGATGATCGCCATCGCGTCCTGCGGGTTCTCCTCGAGGAACTCCCCGAGCTTCTCCCACACGACCGAGCGCACGAAGCCCTCCATGCCCGGGTTGCCCAGCTTGGTCTTCGTCTGGCCCTCGAACTGCGGATCGGCGAGCTTCACGGAGATGACGGCGGTGAGGCCCTCGCGGACGTCCTCGCCCGTGAGGTTGTCGTCCTTCTCCTTGAGCAGCTTCTTGTCCCGCGCGTAGCGGTTCAGCTGCGCGGTGAGCGCGGAGCGGAACCCGGACATGTGGGAGCCGCCCTCGTGGGTGTTGATGTTGTTCGCGAAGGAGAACACCGACTCCTGGTACGTGGTGTTCCACTGCATCGCGACCTCGACCGCGCCCTCGCCGGACTCGCCCTCGAAGAAGACGACCTTCTTGCCGATCGACTCCTTGTTCTGGTTGAGGTAGCCGACGAAGTCCTCGATCCCGCCCTCGTACTGGAACTCCGACCGCTGGCCCTCGTCCCGCTCGTCGGTGATCGAGATCTTCAGGCCGCGGGTGAGGAACGCCGTCTCGCGGAGGCGCTGCTCGAGCGTGGAGAACTCCAGGCGCGAGGTGCTCTCGAAGATGTCGGCGTCGGGCAGGAACGTGATGATCGTCCCCGTCTCCGACGTCGGCTCGCCGCGCTGGAGCTCGCCCTGCGGCGCGCCGCGGACGTAGTCCTGCGACCAGACGTAGCCGTCGCGGCGGACCTCGATGTGGAACTCCTCCGACAGCGCGTTGACCACCGACACGCCGACGCCGTGCAGGCCGCCGGACACCTTGTAGCCGCCGCCGTCGCCGAACTTGCCGCCGGCGTGCAGCACGGTGAGGACGACCTGGACGGCCGGCAGGCCCTCCTTCTCCATGATCGCCACCGGGATGCCGCGGCCGTCGTCACGCACGGTGACCGAGCCGTCGGGGTGGATCGTCACGTCGACCGCATCGCAGTGGCCCGCGAGGGCCTCGTCGACGGAGTTGTCGACGACCTCGTAGACGAGGTGATGCAGCCCGCGGTCGCCCGTGGACCCGATGTACATGCCAGGGCGCTTCCGGACGGCCTCCAGACCCTCGAGGACGGTGATGTCCTGGGCGTCGTAGCCGCTCGAGGCGCCGGCGCCGTTGGGGGTGGGATCGTCGCTAGCCAAAGTGCCTCCGAACGTCAGTACGCCCCGGGCCCGCGCGGCGGCGGGAGTCCGGGGCGCACGAAATCTCGTTGTGAACATTCTAGCAGGCACAGGGCGTCACGAGCCTGTTCACAACGTGCCGAAAGTGCTGCAAAAGAGCACAAAATGCGAGTCGCCTCGATCACCGTCTCACCCGGCTCGCGGTCGCGCGCAGCGCGAGCACCCGCTCGTGGCCGAGACGGGCGTTGATCGCTGCGCACAGCGCGGGGCCCATGAGACCGATCTCCTGTGCCCAGACGGACGACGTGCAGGCCACCGAGACGGTGCCCGCCCGCTCCGAGACGGGGCGTGCCTCGCGGGCGATCGCGGGGCCGACCGCGTCCTCCCAGACCGCCTGCACCGACGCCAGCCCGGTGGCCGGCCGCAGGCTCTCCGCCAGCGCGCCGACGGCGCCGGCCAGGGGACGGGGGGCGCGGCGGTGCCTCATGCCGCGAGGACCCCTTCGTCCTCGTCGTGCACGGTTCCCTCGACGACGCGCAGCCGCGTCACGTCCGGCGTGTCCGACCCGGGAACGTGCCCGAGGTCGGTCGTCGTCACGAGCGCCTGCCCGCGCGCGCCGAGCCGCTCGGCCAGCAGCCCGCGGCGGCCGCTGTCGAGCTCGCTCATGACGTCGTCGAGCAGCAGCAGGGGCGGTGCGCCGCGCTCGTCGGCGAGCACGTCGCGCTCGGCCAGGAGCAGCGCCAGCAGGCCCATGCGCTGCTCGCCCTGCGAGCCGTAGGCACGCAGCTCGCGCCCGTCGCGGGCCAGGACCAGGTCGTCGCGGTGCGGGCCATGGCCGGTGAAGCCGCGCTCGAGGTCGCCCTCCACCCGCTCGGCGAGCTCGGCGGCGAGCGTCTCGGCGTCCGGCGCGGTGCTCCGCGGGCGGTAGCGCAGCGTGGCCTCCCCGGTCAGGCCCAGCTCGCCCGCGGCCGCCGTGAAGGGCGCGGCGAGCAGCTCCACCGTCGCGGCGCGGTCGTCGCGCAGCGCGATGCCGTGGCGCGCGAGCTCCGCGTCCCACGCCGGCAGCGACTCCCGTGACGCGCGGCCGGAGCGGATCCGGCCCAGGAGCGCGTTGCGCTGGGCGAGCGCCTGCGAGTACGCGCGGCGCGAGCCGGCGCGAGCCGGCCAGATCGCGGCGACGACCTGGTCGAGATGACTGCGCCGGAGCGCCGGCGGGCCCTTCACCAGCTCGAGGCGGTCCGGCAGGAAGACGGAGACGAGCGGGCGCGCCGAGGTGTCGCTGAGCCGCTCGACGTCCGCCCCGTCGACCCGCATCCGCTTCGGCTCGCCCGGCTGGAACCCCACCGCGAGCTCGTGGGCGCGGCCCTCCGGGTCCTGCGTCTGCACCTCGACCCGCGCCGCCTGCGCCCCGAAGCGCACGAGCTCGCGCTCGTTGGACGTGCGGCACGAGCGGCCGGTGCAGCCGAAGTACAGCGCCTCGAGGAGGTTCGTCTTGCCGGCGCCGTTGCGCCCGTGCACGACGGTCAGCCCAGGCCCGAGGCGCACCTCGGCCGCCGTGTAGCCGCGGAAGTCGCGGAGGCGGAGCCGGGCGACCTGCATGCCTAGCTCACGTCCTACACGTTGAGCCTGATCGGCATGATCAGGTACTGGAAGCCGCTGTCGTCGCCGGCCTCGATGAGACCCGGCCGCAGCGGGCTGATGAGCTTCAGGCGGAGGTCGTCCGCGTCGACGCTCTCCAGCCCGTCGCGCAGGAAGTCCGGGTTGAAGCCGATCTCGAACGGTTCGCCCTGGAACGGCACCGGCATCGCCTCGTGCGCCTCGCCGACGTCCGGCGTCTGCGCCGACACCCGCAGCTCGCCCTCGCCGAAGTGCAGCCGCAGCGGGCGCGTTCTTCTGGGCCATGAGGCTCATGCGCCGCACGACGTCCGTGAGCTCGGAGGTGCTGACCGTCAGCTCGTGCTCGTGCGTGTCCGGCAGCAGCTGGCGGTAGTTCGGGAACTGACCGTCGATGAGCCGCGACGAGAGGACGACCCCGTCGAGGTCGAACACGACCTGGTTGGCGCGGACGCCGATCGTCAGCTCGCCCTCCTCGCCGGCCTGGGCGATGCGCACGAGCTCCTGCAGCGCGCGGGCCGGCACGTTCGCCTCGAAGGAGCCGTCCAGCGGCGCCTCGAGCCCGGTCTCCTTCACCGAGAGGCGATAGGAGTCCGTCGCGACCATCCGCAGGTCCGATCCCGACGCCGACACGAGGATGCCGGTGAGGATCGGCCGCGTCTCGTCGCGCGACGCCGACCGCGCGACCTTGGCCGCGGTCTCCACGAACGCCTTCGTGGGCACGCGGACGATCTGGTCCCCGCCCGGCTCCGGGAAGGGCGGGAAGTCCTCGGCACGGAGCGTGCGGATGTGGAACGTGGCGGAGCCGGACACGACCTCCACGTCGCCCTCGCTCGGCCGGAGCTCGAGCGTGGCCGCCCCGCTGGGCAGGGCACGGGCCACGTCGAGGAGCAGACGGGCCGGCAGCACCGCCACGCCCTCGCGCTCGATCTCGGCGTCGAGCGGGACGCGGAGGCCGACCTCCATGTCGGTGGCACGGAGCTCGGCGCGACCGTCCTGCGCCAGGAGCTGGACACCCGAGAGCGCCTGCACCGCACTGCGGGTGGAGGCGACGCGGGAGACCGTGCCGAGCTGCGCGAGCAGGGTTGCGCTCGTCGTCGACAGCTTCAACTGGTCACCTCGGATCTCATCTGGAAAGGCTTGAAGTCATAGGGGCTGTGCACGTGTGCGCAACGCGGCATCGGGCCGCAGGCTGCGGGGAAAGCACGCACCGCGCCTGTGCGCACGCGCGTGCACAGTGTGGCAAGGCGACCGGTCGTCACGGGGCGCCGTGCAGACGCGCGGACAGGCTGCGCACAGCCTCGAAGGCGTCCTGGTCGGAGGCGAGACGGGCGCTGGTGCGCCGGCAGGCGTGCATGACGGTGGTGTGGTTGCGGCCGCCGAAGCGCTTGCCGATGGCGGGGAGGCTCTGGTCGGTGTGCTCGCGGCACAGGTACATGGCGACCTGCCTGGGCCAGGCGAGACGGGCGGTGCGCTCGTGCGACACGAGCTCCTCGATCGTCAGGCCGAACGCCTCGCACGTGAGCTGCTGGATGAGCTCGATGGTGGGCGGCGCCGGCTGGGAGATGCGGGCGAGCGGCGCGGGATAGAGGCCGTCGAGGACCTCCGCGGCCAGCGCGGCGTCGAGGCGCCGGCCCGTGAGGGAGTGGAAGGCCACGACGCGGATGAGCGCTCCCTCGAGCGCGCGGACGTTGTCCGTGACGCGGTCGGCGATGACGTCGAGCGCCTCGGGCTCGGCGAGGTCGATGCCGTCGTGCTGGACGCGCTTGCGCAGCACCGCCAGGCGCACGGCGCGGTCCGGCGCGCCGATGTCGGCGACGAGGCCCGCCTCGAACCGCTCGCGGAGACGGTCCTCGAGGGCGTCGAGGTCGCGGGGGAGACGGTCGGACGTCAGGACGAGCTGGCTGCCGGCCTCGTGGAGGGCGTTGAACGTGTGGAAGAACTCCTCCTCGGTCTTCACCTTGCTCTCGAGGAACTGGACGTCGTCGATGAGGAGGACGTCGGCGCGACGGAAGCGGCCCTTGAACGCGTCGAGCCCGCCGGTGCGCACCGCGGTGACGAAGTCGCTCGTGAACTGCTCGGTCGTCGTGGCGCGGACCGTGAGGCCCTCACCGAACCGGCGCACGTAGTTGCCGATCGAGTGCAGCAGGTGCGTCTTGCCGACGCCCGGCGGCCCGTAGATGAAGAGCGGGTTGTAGGCCTGACCCGGCAGCTCGGCCACCGCGAGCGCGGCGGCGTGGGCGAAGCGGTTGCAGTCGCCGATCACGAACTGGTCGAAGGTGAGCTTCGGGCTGAGCGCGTCCTCGTCGGGCGGCGTCCAGGCGCCCGACAGCATCGTCCGGTCGTGGGCCGGCGCCGCCGCGTGGCCGTCGGCGACCAGCTCGACCTCGGCTCCGTCGCCGAGCACGTTCGCCGCGGCGTCGCCGAGGTGACGGCCGAAGCGGCTGTCGATCCACGCGCGGACCGCCGGCTCGGCCGCGAGCACGAGGCGCTCGCCGTCGAGCTCGACCGGCCGCAGGGGGTCGAGCCAGAGCTCGGCGGCCTGCGGGTCGACGATGCGTCGCAGCTCGCTGCGGACCTGCTCCCAGACGTGGGCGAGCTGCGGGGGGTGGGCAGGCGTGATCGACCTCTTCGGAGGGGGGCTGCGACGGCTGGCGAGGAGGGACCCGGCGGCCCCGGAGCGACGGCCCTGGGGACGCCGAGCGAGGACCGTAGCATCGGCTCCGAGGTCGCGTGGACGGACTACCGGGTCGTGCCCGCAAGGAGCGAGGATCCGAGCGCTGCGGGCTCCGAACCCGCCAGTGGACTACCCTGTGCTCCGCCATGAAGCGGACCTACCAGCCCAAGACGCGCAAGCGGGCGCGAGCACACGGCTTCCGGGCGCGGATGCAGACCAAGGCCGGGCGCAGTCTCATCAAGCGCCGCCGGGCCAAGGGCCGCAAGCGCCTCACGGCCTGACCGCCGTCGCCGTGGAGGACGTGCCGTCCCGCTCCGCCGGACCGAAGCGGACGAAGCGCGGCCGCCTGTCCCGCAGTGCCGAGTTCGAACGCGTCTATCGCCAGGGCCGCTCCCACGGGGGGCGGCACTTCGTGCTGCACGCGTTCCCGCGTGACCGCGAGACCTCGCCCGACGAGGGGCCGCGTCTCGGCGTGTCCGTGTCGCGCAAGGTCGGGGGCGCGGTCGACCGCAACAAGGTCAAGCGCCTGCTGCGGGAGGCGTTCCGCGCGGAGGCGGCCCGGCTGCCCGGCGACGTCGACGTCGTGATCGTCGCCCGCCCGGATGCGCTCGAGCTCGTCGAGCGCGAGGGCCTGGCCGGCGTGCAGGCCGCGGTCGCGGAGCTCGTCGGCCGCGCCGGCGGGGAGCGGACATGACGTTCGCGCGCCGGGTCGCGGTCGCGCCGATCGTCGTCTATCGCCGCGTGATCTCGCCGTTGCTGCCGCCCCGGTGCAAGTACTACCCGAGCTGCTCGGAGTACGCGATCCAGGCCGTTTCCGAGTTCGGCATACTGCGGGGGCTCGTGCTCGCCGCCTGGCGCCTGCTGCGCTGCAACCCGTTCAGCCACGGCGGCTTCGATCCGGTGCACGCGCAGCGGGTCTTCACCCCACGGACCCCCGCCGCTCACTGACCCATGTCTCCTCTCGCGAACATCTTCCAGCCGCTCATCGACGTCTTCGAGCCGGTCCTCGTCTTCTTCCACGACGAGGTCGGGCTCGCGTGGGGATGGTCGATCGTCGCGCTGACGATCTGCGTCCGCGCGCTGCTGCTCCCCCTGGCCATCAAGCAGTACCGCTCGATGAAGGCGCTCCAGGAGATCGCGCCGGAGCTGAAGAAGGTCCAGGAGCGCTACAAGGACGACAAGCAGCGCCAGCAGCAGGAAGTCATGAAGTTCTACCAGGAGAACAAGGTCAATCCCTTGGCCTCCTGCCTGCCGCTGGTCCTGCAGCTGCCGGTGTTCCTGGCGCTGTACTACATGCTGCGCACGGACCTCAAGGAGGAGATCTGCGGGACGCGCGCGGCCGACGTCGTCTGCGAGCAGGTCTCCCCGGGCTCGGGCCAGTTCCTCTTCATCCCGGACCTGACGGACAAGGCGACGGGTTGGGTGCTCGTCGTGCTGATCGTCCTGTACGTCAGCTCCCAGCTGCTGTCGAGCATCCTGATGCCGGCGACGGTGGACAAGACGCAGCGCATGATCTTCATGGCGCTGCCGTTCATCTTCGTCCCGTTCATCATCCAGTTCCCCGCCGGCCTCATCGTCTACTGGATCACGACGAACCTCTGGACCGTGAGCCAGCAGACCGCGCTGCGGAAGATCATGGGCGCGCCCAAACCACCGCCGCTCAACCCGGACGGGACGCGACCAGGGCCCTTCGACGAGATCCTCAAACAGTTCCGCAAGCCGCCGGCTGAACAGCCGTCCAACGGCGGGAAGGGCGGCAAGGGCGGCGGCGAGAAGCCCGCGCGCAAGCGCCAGGCCGCAGCGGTGAGCTCTGGTGGCGGGTCGTCCGGCAAGGGCTCCGGCTCCGGCTACGGCGGCGGCGGCGGCGGCGGCAACGGCGGCGGTACGCCGCGCGAGCCGGGCGCCAAGCCTCCGCCACCCCCGCGCAAGCGCGCGAAGAAGCGCTCCGGGAGACGCCGCTGATGGGCACGATGGAGGCGGTCGCGGCGGTCCACGACCTGCTCGAGCGCGTCGTCGAGGGGCTCGGCCTCCCGGGCCCCGTCGAGGTCCGCATCGAGGACGAGACGATGTACGCCGTCGTCCACGGCGAGGACCTGGGGCTGTTCATCGGGCGACACGGCGCGACGATCGACGCCGTCCAGCACCTGGCGCATCGCCTGGTCCTGCGCAACGAGACGGAGCTCCGGGTCGTCGTCGACGCGGAGGGGTACCGCGACCGCCGGCGTGCGGTGCTCGAGCAGCAGGCCGATCGCGCCGCCGACGAGGCCGTGGAGTTCAAGCGTCCGGTCGCGCTGGACGCCATGACCGCGACGGAGCGCAAGCTCGTGCACGAGTACCTGCGCGACGTCGACGGCATCGAGACCTACAGCGAGGGGCAGGAGCCGGATCGCCACCTCGTGGTCGCCCCGACGGCGTCCTCGTAGCCCCGTTTCACGTGAAACACCGTGGCTGACGCGTTTCACGTGAAACGCCTCGCCGAGCTCGTCGAGGCGTACGGCATCGCACCACGCGGCCGGCACGCCCTGGCCACGCTGCTGGATCTCCTGGCAGCCGACCCGAACGCGCCGACGACGGTCGTCGACCCCGACCGCGGCGTCGACCTCCACCTCGCGGACTCGCTCGTCGCCCTGGACCTCGACGCCGTGCGCCAGGCGACGCTGCTCGCGGACCTCGGCGCCGGGGCGGGCATCCCGGGGCTGCCGCTCGCCGCCGCCCTGCCGGACGCCCGGGTCGTCCTCGTCGAGAGCGTCGGGCGCAAGGGAGCGTTCATGGAGCGCTGCATCGCGGCCATGGGACTCGCGAACGCCGAGGTGGTCACCGCCCGCGCGGAGGAGTGGCGCGACGGCATCGGGGCCTGCGACGTCGTCACCGCGCGCGCCCTCGCACCGCTGAACGTGCTGCTCGAGTACGCCGCGCCGCTCCTCCGCGAGGGGGGCGTCCTCGTGGCGTGGAAGGGACATCGCGACGCGGACGAGGAGCGCGACGGGGGCGCCGCCGCGGCACTGCTCGGCATGGAGGTCGCGGAGGTGCGCGAGGTTGCGCCGTTCCCCGAGGCGCAGGCGCGGCATCTGGTGGTCGCGCGCAAGATCGCGCCCACGCCGGCCGGATACCCGCGCCGGGCCGGGATGGCGCGGAAACGGCCCCTGCACTGACCCCCGAACTACCCGTCGACGACCGTTCGGGCCGGTACCCTCGATCGACCGTGGGCACCGTCTTCGCGATCGTCAACCAGAAGGGCGGGGTCGGCAAGACCACCACCGCCGTCAACGTCGCCGCCTGCATCGCCGAGGCGGGCTGGAGCACGTTGCTCGCCGACGTGGATCCCCAGGCCAACGCGACGCTGGGCCTCGGGCTGCCGAAGGACCTCGACCCGGGCATCTACGAGGTGCTCTCCGGCACGGCGCAGGCCTCCGACGCCGTCTACCCGACGTCGATCGACCGGCTGTCCCTGCTGCCGGCGAGCCCCGACCTCGCGGGCGCGAACGTCGAGCTTCCCCGGCAGGCGGGGTCCGAGCACCGCCTCCGCGACGCCCTCGCCACGGTGCGCGACGACTTCGCGTACGTGCTCCTCGACTGCCCGCCGTCGCTCGGCCCGCTGACGGTGAACGCACTCGTCGCGGCCGACCGCGTCATCGTGCCCGTGCAGACCGAGTACTTCGCGCTCGAGGGGCTCGCGGGCCTGCTCGACACGCTGTCGCTCGTCCAGCGCGAGCTCAACCCGCGGCTCACCGTGGCCGGCATGCTGCTGACGATGCACGACGGGCGCACGCGTCTCGCGCGCGACGTCGAGCGCGAGGTCCGCACGCACTTCCCCCAGCTCGTGTTCGACACCGTCATCCCGCGCAACGTGCGGATCGGCGAGGCGCCCAGCTACGGGCGCCCGGTGATCCATCACGATCCGCACTGCCCGGGATCGGACGCGTACTTCGAGCTGGCCAAGGAAGTCGCTGCGCTGCGCTGAGCAGGCGCTGCACGACACGGAGGGGTCGAGGATGAGCGCAGGACCGCGAGGCATGGGGAGGGGGCTGGCGGCGATCCTCGCCGTCACGGACGAGCCCGCCACCGAGGACGGCGATCTCCGGCACGTCCCGCTGGACCTCATCGCGCCCAACCCGCGCCAGCCGCGGCGCTCCTTCGACCAGGCATCGCTGCAGGCGCTCGCCGACTCCGTGCGCGAGCGCGGGATCGTCCAGCCCGTGCTCGTGCGGCCGGTCGCGGGCGGGACGTACGAGCTCGTCGCCGGCGAGCGCCGCTGGCGCGCAGCGCAGATCGCCGGCATGGAGTCCATGCCCGCGCTCGTCCGGCCGCGCGACGACAGCGCGGCGCTCGAGATCGCGCTCATCGAGAACATGGCCCGGGAGGACCTCAACCCGGTGGAGGAGGCACGCGCCTGCGCGGCCCTCGTCGAGGAGCTCGGGCTCACGCGCGAGGACGTCGGCCGGCGCGTCGGCCGCAGCCGCGTCGCCGTCTCCAACCTGATGCGCCTGCTCGACCTGCCCGACGAGACGCTGGGGCTGCTCGAGGCCGGGGAGCTGACCGAGGGCCACGGCCGTGCGCTGCTGCTCGCGGAGGACCACGGCGACCGTCGGACCCTCGGGCGCGAGGCCGCGCGGGAGGGCTGGACGGTGCGCGTGACCGAGGCGAAGGCACGTGAGGCCAACGCGCCGGGCGAGATCCGGGTGTCGCGCGGGAAGGGCGGCGTGCATCCGGACCAGGCGGCCGCCGCGACCGAGGTCGGCGAGGCGCTCGGGCGGGCCATGGGCGTCGAGGTCAGGGTGCGGCCGACGTCGGGCGGCGGCTACCGCGCGGAGCTCACGTTCGACGACGCCGAGCAGGCACACGAGCTCGCCGCGCGACTGGCCGGAGAAGGCGGCTGACCCGCGGCGTCGCGCTCGCTATCCTCCTGTCCCCCGGGCGATTAGCTCAGTCGGTTAGAGCGCTTCTCTGATAAGGAAGAGGTCGGTGGTTCGAGTCCACCATCGCCCATTGCAAGGCCCCGCCGTCGCGGGGCCTTTCTCGTTCCGGCCCGGAACATCACCCCTTCCGGACGATGCTCCCGAGCGGGCGCCCGATCAGCATCGCCTCTGACCCCCGGGGAGACGATGCTCATGCTGCGACAGATGACGGACATGCCGGCCGGGACCATCGGGTTCGAGGCGGTCGGCGAGGTCGAGGACGACGACTGGGAGGACACCGTCGAACCGGTGCTCCGCCGCGAGATCGCGGACGGTCGGAAGGTGCGCCTCCTCTACGTGCTGGGGCCGGAGTCGCGCGACGTCGACGGCGATGCGATGAAGGCCGACACGGGATTCCGCGCCCGGCACGCGTCGTCGTTCGACCGTGTCGCGGTCGTGAGCGACGAGGACTGGATGCGCCCGGCGCTGCGCGCGCTGTCCTTCATGGTTCCCGGCAAGGCGAAGGGCTTCCGGGTCCGCGAGCTCGCGGATGCCAAGGCCTGGCTGGCCGCCGAGTAGGGCCGGAGTCGCGCGGTGAGCCCCGAGGAGCCGGGGTTCGAGGCGGGAGGGCAGCGTCTCGCGATCCTCCTGGCGATGGCGATGTTCGTGCTCGTGGTCGACACGTCGCTCATGAACGTGTCGATCGCGAGCGTCGTCGAGGACCTCGACACGACCGTCAGCGGCGTCCAGAGCGCCATCGCCCTCGAGGCGCTGGTCTCGGCCGCGTTCATCCTCATCGGCAGCAAGGTCGGCGACCTCATCGGCCGCAAGCGCGCGTTCGTCCTCGGCCTGCTCGGCTACGCGACCGGCGCCCTGGCGATGGCCTTGTCCCAGGGTCTCACCGCGATCATCGTGTTCTGGGCCATCATCGGCGGGCTCGGCGCCTCCCTGCTGCTCCCCGCGATGCAGTCGCTGATCCACGGCAACTTCCAGGGGGCGGCCCAGAAGAAGGCGTACGCGCTGGTGGGGGCCGCCGCGGCGATCGCCGCGGCCGTCGGCCCCCTCGTCGGTGGCTTCCTCACGACCTTCCTGTCGTGGAGGGTCGGGTTCCTGCTGGAGGTCGTGGTCATCGCCGTCGTGCTCAGCGGGATGGGGCGGATCGTCGACGTGCCGTACACGGGGCCTCGGGGCGTCGACGTCGTCGGCGCCGTGCTGTCGGCGATCGGGATGGGGGGCGTCGTGATCGGCATCCTCGTGTGGCAGGAGGGCGGGGAGTTCGTCGGCCTGCTCATCGCGGTCGGCCTGGTGGCACTCGGGTCGCTCGCCTACTGGCTGGTGCGGCGCAAGCGCGAGGGCAAGCCCACGCTGCTCGATCCCGATCTCTTCCGGCACGACCTGTTCCGCCTGGGCGCCTCGTCGCAGATGCTGCAGAACGTCGCGCTCGGCGGAGCGATGATCGCGCTCCCGATCTACCTGCAGATGGTCCTCGAGTACAACGCCCTGCAGACCGGGCTCACGCTGGCGCCGCTGTCGCTGACGATGTTCGCGACGGCGCTGATCGCCGGCAAGCGCGCTGGGAAGCGACGACCCGCGGCGATCATCCGCGGCGGCTCGGGGCTCCTGACCGTGGGGATGCTGCTGCTGATCCCGATCGTCCCGCGGGCCGACTCCGGATGGGCGCTCGTCATCCCCCTGATGATCGCCGGGTGCGGTCTCGGCCTGCTGGTGTCCCAGCTGAACAACTACACGCTCTCGCCGATCTCCGACGAGCGCGTCAGCGAGGCCGCCGGCGTCAACTCGGCCGCCGGCTCCTTCGGGCTCTCGTTCGGGCTCGCGTTCGCCGGCGCGATCATGCTCGCGACGCTGTCGATCGCGTTCACGCAGGCCGCGCAGGACAGCAAGGTGCTGCCGGCCGCCGAGCAGGAGCAGGTCGCCCAGGCGCTCGAGGACGACGCCGAGGTCATGAGCAACACGAAGCTGGAGGAGCAGCTCATCGAGCAGCCACCGGCGATCCGCGCCGAGATCATCAAGATCAACACCGACGTCCGGCCGCTCGCCCTGCAGGTCGCCCTGCTGGTGCCGATCCTCGCCGGCCTGCTCGGGCTCCTGAACGGGTTCCGCATGATGCGCCGGCCCGACCCGACCCCCTCGGCCGCCGCGGAGATGGCCCTCGCGTGACCCGCATCCCCGGCGGTGGGTTGCCCGCACCGTCGTAGACCGGGCGGCTCCACGGACATCGGGGGTCCCGGCGGCCACGCTGTGTGCACCCCCCGCCACCTTGCCACCGGAGTCCCCAATGAGCGCCTTCTCGTCCCCCATCGTCCGTCCCGCCACCGACCGCGACGCCGTCGCCCTCGCTCGTCTCGCCGAGCTCGACTCCGCGCCGCCCCTGATCGGCGACGTGCTGCTCGCCGAGGAGAAGGGCGTCATCGTCGCCGCGACGTCGCTCGCCGACGGGCGCGATGATCGCCGACCCCTTCCGTCTCACCGGGCCCGCCCGCGCCGCGATCCGTGCTCGCGCTCGCGCCCTGGGGGCAGTCGCGCCGACGGCCTCGCTCCGCGAGCGGCTCCACGGGCTGTTCCGCCCCTTCCGCCTCGTCGCCGCCTGACCTCGGCGTCCTGGAGCACGCGTACCGTGGGGCGGCCGCCATGGCCGCTCCCGCGATCGCCGAGCCTCTGCAGGACCGTCTCGCCCGCTACCCGCGGATGCGGTTCATGGGCTCCAAGCACCGCCTCGCGCCGCGCCTGGCCGAGGTGTTCGCGACGCTGCCGCCCGGGCCGGCCGTGGACGCGTTCTCGGGGAGCGGGGTCGTCGCGTACACGCTGAAGGCGACCGGCCGCCAGGTGCTGGCCAACGACCATCTCGCGTTCGCCGCGGCGTTCACGCAGGCGATGGTCGTCGAACGACGACGTCGTGCTGACGCCGGACGACGTGGACCTGCTGTGCTCCCCGAACCGCGACGGGCGCGACTTCATCCAGCGCACGTTCGACGGGCTGTACTTCCCCGCCGCGGACCACGCGTTCCTCGACGCGGCGTGGTCGCACCTCGACGACATGGACGCCACGCGGCGCGCCCTGGCGATCAGCGCGCTGTGCCTCGCCGCGGCGCGCAAGCAGCCCCGCGGGGTGTTCACCATCACGACGCTGCGCTACGACGACGGGCGACGCCAGCTGCGGATGAGCCTCCGCGACCTGTTCCGCGAGGCCGTGGGCGACGTCAACGCGGCGGTCTTCGCGGGCGCGGGCGAGCCGAGCGCGAGCGTGTGCGGCGAGGTCTTCGACCTCGATCCTGCCGGCGTGGCCGTCGCCTACCTCGATCCGCCCTACGCGCCGCCCCGTGACGACACGTGCTACATCAAGCGCTACCACTTCCTCGAGGGCCTCGCGACGTACTGGCGCGGTCAGGAGATCATGTGGGGGACGCGGTCGCGCAAGCTCGTCAAGCGCCACACGCCGTTCGCCTCCAAGAAGACGGTGCGCGACGCCCTCGACCGCACGTTCGAGCACTTCCGCGACGCCTCCGTCGTCGTCTCCTACGGCTCCAACGCCGCGCTCGGCGTCGACGAGCTCGAGTCGCTCATGCGCCGCCACACGCAGGCGGTCGAGCGCATCGAGATCCCGCACACCTACGCGTTCGGCACCCACGGCGCGGCGCGGCGGCGTACGGCGACGGAGTACGTCCTCGTCGGTTCGGGACCGAAAGGCGGAAGGTGAGCCTGCGCCACACGGCCCGCGGGCACTGGCTCGAGCAGGCGGCGCCGCTCATGACCGACCCCGCGCCGCCGCCGGAGGGCGACGTCCGCGCCGACGTCGTCGTGGTCGGCGGCGGCTACACGGGGATGTGGTGCGCCTGGCATCTCCTCGAGACGGCGCCGGACGCACGCATCGTCCTGCTCGAGGCCGATCTCTGCGGGCACGGGCCCAGCGGCCGCAACGGCGGCTTCTGCCACGGCACCTGGCTCAGCCTCGACCCGCTGCGCGACCGCCTCGGCGCGGGGCCGGCGCTCGAGCTCGCACGCGCGACCCAGGCGGGCGCCGAGGCGATCGGGCGCTGGTGCGACGAGCAGGGCGTCGACGCGTGGTACCGGCGCGGGGGCGAGCTGCGGGTGTCCACGACGGAGGCGCACGACGACGTCGGCCTGGCCTCCGCACGGGCGGCGGACGAGCTCGGCGTGGGCGACCGGCTCGTCGACCTCACGCCCGCGCAGGTGCGCGAGCACTGCGACTCGCCCGTCTTCCGGCGCGGGGTGTACGCGCCCGACGGCGCGACCGTGCACCCCGGGCGCCTGGCGCTGGGTCTGCGGGCGAGGCTGATCGACCGCGGCGTGGTCGTGCACGAGCACGCGCGGGTGCTGCGGGTGCGCGGGGAGGGCGCGGCCGGTGTCAGCGTCGAGACCGCGGGGGCGCGTATCCGCGCAGGGCACGCGGTGCTCGCGGCGGGCGGCGCGCTCGCGCGGATGCCCGCCATGCGCGGACGGGTGCTCGTCGGATCGAGCCATCTCATCGTCACCGAACCGGTGCCGGACGTCATCGAGGCGCTCGGCTGGGGCGGCGAGGCCATCAGCGACGCCCGCGCCTTCCTCCACTACACGCGCACGACGGACGACGGGCGGATCGCGTTCGGCTGGGCCGGCGGGCGGCCGGCGTTCGGCGGCCGGCTGCGCGGGCGCGTCGAGGTGGACCCCGCGGTCGCCGAGGCGCTGCATCGCCATCTGCTGCGCTGGTTCCCGATGCTCGAAGGCAGGGCCATCGAGCACGCGTGGGGCGGGCCGATTGACATAACGCCGGCGCGTCTGCCCGCGATCGTGCAGCTGCCCGGCGGCCCGGTCCACGCCGCCGCGGGCTACACCGGCAACGGCGTCGGCCCGGCGCACCTCGTCGGTCAGATCCTCGCCCTGCTCGCCCTCGACCGGCGGGACCCACTGACCGCGCTGCCGATCGTCGAGCCGCCGGGCGGGTGGATCCCGCCCGAGCCGCTGCGCTGGGCCGGGGCCCACGCCGTCCGGGCCGCGCTGCTCAGCGCGGAGGACGCCGAGGAGGCCGGCAGGCGGCCCTCCGCGCTGGCGCGCACCGTGGCCGCGGCGCCGAAGCGGTTCGGTATCACCCTCGGCCGTTGAACAGGGTGGGGCGCGGACCCCGGCGGGCTATGCTTCGGGGCGTGCAGGAGATGGTGATCTACGGCGTGTCCTTCGACATGGTGGGCAAGCAGCCGATCGTCTTGCTGAAGACGGTGGACTCGAACAAGTTCCTGCCCATCTGGATCGGTCACCCGGAGGCCGCGGCGATCCTGATGAAGCTGCAGGGTGCGAGCACCCCGCGGCCGATGACGCACGACCTGATGAACGACGTGCTCGGCGAGCTCGAGGTCAAGTGCACCCAGGTCGCGGTCACGGAGCTGCGCGACAACACGTTCTTCGCATCGATCACGCTGCAGCAGAACGGGCGCGAGCTGGAGGTCGACTCCCGCCCGTCCGATGCGCTCGCCCTCGCGGTCCGCACCGGCGCCCCGATCTTCGCCGCCGAGGAGGTCATCGCGGAGTCCGCGATCGAGTTCGAGCACGACCCCGACGACAACGAGGAGGTCGTCGAGCGGTTCAAGGACTTCCTCGACCGGGTCACCCCGGAGGACTTCGCCGGCGACGAATGAGTGCCGGGCTCGCCCAGGCACGTCGGCTGGTCAGGCGAGCGCGAGCACCTGCGCGATGAGCTGATCGAACCCGATGCCCGCGGCGTCGGCGGCCATCGGCAGCAGCGAGGTCTCGGTCATGCCGGGGATCGTGTTGGCCTCCAGCACCCACAGCTCGCCGGTGGCGGCGTCGAGCATGAGGTCGACGCGGGCGACGCCGGCCAGGCCCAGCACCGCCCACGTCCGCATCGCCATCTCCTGCGCGCGATCCGCCGCGTCGCCCGGCAGCTCGGCGGGGCACCGGAACGCGGTCGCGCCGATCTCGTAGCGGTGCTCGAAGTCGTACGCGGCCTCGTCGTTGGGGATCGCCTCGACCACCGGCAGCGGCCTGCCGTCGAGCACGGAGACCGCGAGGTCGCGACCGGCGACGTGGCGCTCGAGCAGGACCTTCGTGTCGTAGGAGAACGCCGCGACGAGCGCGCCCGGGACGTCCGTGGCGGACTCCGCGACCTTCAGGCCGAGCGCGGAGCCCTGGCCGGCGGGCTTGATCACGATCGGGAACTCCAGGCGCTCCTCGATCGCGGGCAGCGCGTCCGCCGCGCCGAGCTCGCGGAAGGCGGTCTGCGTGAAGGCGACCCAGTCCGGCGTGGGCACCCCCGCGTCGCGGAGCTCGTGCTTGGCGAGCACCTTGTCCGCGCTCCGGACGCACGCGGAGACGCGCGAGCCGGTGTAGCGGATGCCCATGACCTCCAGCAGCTCCTGGACGGTGCCGTCCTCGCCGTCCGGGCCGTGCAGCGCCAGGAACGCGACGTCGCACGCGGCCTCGCGCAGCGTCGGGACGAGATCGCCGCCGACGTCGATGCCGATGACGTCGTGCCCGAGCCGCTCGAGCGCGGCCTCGACCCGCGCGCCGGACCGCAGCGACACCTGGCGCTCGAAGGACCGCCCGCCCTTCAGCACCGCGACCCGCGTCATGATCCGGCTGCTGTGCCGCCGTCGGAGGCCGGTCGCCGCGCGGGGAGCGGCAGCACGTCGGCCATCCTGGCGTCGGGCTCGGCGGGCGCCGCCGGCCTGGGCACCGGCCGCGTGCCGGTGAGGGTCCCGTACAGCCCGACCTGCTCCTGCACGACGGCGCCGATCCTGCGCACGCCCTCGCGGATGCGGTCGTCGGTCGAGCCGGAGAAGTTGAGGCGCATCTCGGAGCCGCCGCGGCCGTCGACGTACGCGGCGCGGCCGGGGACGAACGCGACGTTCGCCCGCAGCGCGCGGGCGAGCAGGTCGGTCGTGTCGATGTAGTCGGGCAGGGTCGCCCACACGAACATCCCGCCCTCGGGTCGCGTCCAGGTCGCTTCGGGCCCGAACGACTCGTGGAGCGCCTCGAGCATCACATCGCGGCGACGGTGGTAGAGCGCGCGGAGCGCGTCGACGTACTCGCGCCACTGCGCGCGGGCGAAGTAGGCGGCGATGAAGAACTGCGAGAACGCCGGCGAGCACAGGTCGACGCCCTGCTTGCCGGTGTTCATCTTCTCGAAGACCGGCCCCGGCGCCACGGCCCACCCCGTCCGGAATCCCGGGGGAGAGGATCTTCGAGAACGTCCCGAGGTAGATCACGAACCGCCCGCCGTCGAGCGAGCGCAGCGTCGGCAAGGGGTCGCCCTCGTAGCGCAGGAGCCCGTAGGGGTTGTCCTCGAGGACGAGCAGCTCGCGCTCGGCGGCGACCTGCACGAGGCGCCTGCGGCGCGGGAGCGACATCGTCACGCCGCCGGGGTTCTGGAAGGTCGGGACGGTGTAGATGAACTTCGGGCGCCGGCCCTCGGACTCCAGGCGGTCGAGCGTCGCCTCGAGCTCGTCGATGAGCATCCCGTCGCCGTCCATCGCGACCTGCACGACGTCGGCCTCGTAGGCGGTGAACGTCGGGACCGCGCCGGGGTAGGTCGGGGCCTCGGCGACGATGACGTCGCCGGGATCGATGAGCGTCTTGCAGACGAGGTCGATGACCTGCTGGCCGCCGGTCGTGACGAGGACGTCGGAGGCGTCGACCTCCGTGCCCTCCGCCGCCATCACCTCGACGATCGCCTCGCGCACGCTCCAGAGCCCCTCGGTGGGGGAGTACTGCAGCGCCTTGGCCGACGCCTCGGCGGCGACGCCGCTCATGAGCTGGGCGAGCAGCTCCGCCGGGAAGCTCGTCGTGTCAGGCTGTCCGCCGGCCAGCGAGATGACGTCCGGGCGCTCCGTGATCGCCATGAGATCGCGCATGGCGGAGGACGTCATCCCGCGGGTGCGCTGGGAGAACAGCCCTGCGTAGCGTTCGAGATCGCGCTGTGTGCCCATCAGCGGATCCGTTCGTCAAGGGTTGACCGGACCCTCTCGTCGGGCATCATGCGCCCCGCAAACTAGCAATGCGCTATCTCCTCGACATCCTCCAGGCGGCCGGCATCGGATCCGCCACGGGCATCCGCCCCTTCCTGCCCGCGCTCGCCGCGGGCGCGCTCGCCCGCGCCGACGTGGGCATCGACTTCGAGGGCACGGCGTTCGCCTTCCTCGAGTCGCCGATCTTCCTGATCGCGCTCATCGTCGCCATGGCGGCGAGCATCGCGCTCGCCCGGGCCCGGCCCGACGACCCGCGGCTCCCGAGCGCCCTGAGCGGCATCGGCATCGGGCTCGGCGCCCTCCTCGGCGCCGGCTCGCTCGACGACCGCTTCTCCGTCTGGTGGCCCGGGCTGGTGGCCGGCGGCCTCAGCGCGCTCCTCGCGTCCGCCGCGACGCTCGCGCTCATCGCACGGGTGCGCACGCGTCTCGACGCGGACGCGCGGGGTGCGCTGCCGGTGTACGAGGAGGGCAGCGGGCTCGTGCTCGCGGCCGCGTGCATCCTCGTCCCGCCGATCGCGATCCTCGCGATCGGCTTCTTCGTGTGGCTCCTCATCGGATCGCGCAGGCGCGGTCAGGAGAAGTACGCGGGCCTGCGGATCCTCCGGTGAAGCTCGTCCTCGCCGTCATCGACGGCGCGAAGCCGGAGATGGTCGAGCGTGCGATCTCCACGGGCCAGGCCCCGGCGCTGGCGGAGATCGCGGCGCGGGGCAGCGGCATCCACGCCTGCACCGCCGCCTTCCCGTCCGTCACGCCGGTGTGCGCGGCGACGATCGCGACCGGCGTCCGCCAGGACCGCCACCACATCCCGGCGATGAACTGGTGGTCGCGCGCCGAGCGCCGCTACATCGAGTACGGGTCGTCGTTCGCCGCGGCGCGCCGCTTCGGCATCAACCGCCAGCTCATCGACACCGTCTACAACATGAACGCCGAGCACCTCGCGGAGGACGCCAGGACGGTCTTCGAGGCGCTCGACGCGGAGGACGTCCGCACGGCGGGGACGACCTATCTCATGTACCGCGGGCTCCACACCCACGAGCCCGCGCGCGAGTTCGCCCTGAGCCGCATCGCCTCGGCGACGCTGTTCCGCCGGCCGGTCCAGGGCCCGCGCGAGCTCTTCTACGCCGACCTGTTCGCGAGCCGGGCCACGGGCTGCTGGTCGCAGCTCGGGCTGCCGGGCATGCGCGACCAGCACGCCGGCTGCGTCGGCGCCTACCTCGTCGAGCACGACCTCTTCGACTTCCTGCTGCTCTCGCTCCCGGACAACGACACGCACTCCCACAAGCACGGCCCGCACGCGCAGGTCGCGTCGATCGCGGCGGCCGACCGGCAGATCGAGCGGGTCATGCACGCGTCGGGTGGGACGGACGCGTTCCTGGAGGAGCACGCCGTCATCGTCGTGTCCGACCACTCGCACGCGCCCGTGGAGGAGGAGATCGCGTTCGTCGACGCGTTCGACGGCTGGGACGTCGCCGCGCCGACGCGCCCGGGGCGCGTGCGGCCGGAGCGCGCGGAGATCGCGATGTGCCCGTCGCAGCGCGCGGCGATGGTCTACGTGCTGCTCGAGGAGGGGCGCGAGGCGGCGATCGGGCCGATCGTGGAGGCGGCGGGCGACCTCGACGGCGTCGACCTCGTGCTCTGGCGCGACGGCGACGAGGGCGTCATCGCCTCCGCTCGCGGCGAGCTGCGCTTCGCACCGGGCGACGACCTGCGCGACCGCCGCGGCGCGCGGTGGTCCGTCCGCGGCGACCTCGAGGTCCTGCGGGCGGCGACGAGCGATGGGGAGATCGACATGCCGACGTACCCGGACGGCCTGGCGCGTGCCTGGGCGGCGCTGACCTGCCCGACGTCCGGCGACGTGCTGCTGAGCGCCGAGCCCGACTACGAGTTCCCCGACTGGGGCGGCGTGGCGCACATGGGCGGCGGGAGCCACGGCTCGCTGCACCGGGTCGACTCGGAGGGCGTGCTGCTCATGGCCGGCGTCGAAGGGCCGGGGGAGCGCGCCGACGGGAACTCGTGGAGCCTCGTCGACGTCGCCCCGATGGCGGTCAGCCACTTCCTCCGGCGCTAGCGTGCGCCCGCGATGACCGTCCGCTCCCGGTGGGCCGTCGCACTGCTCGCGGTGCTGCTCGCCGCGCTCGCGACCGCAGCGCCCGCCGGCGCCCAGACCGCGACGGCGGGCCCGGGCAGCAGCACCGCCGCCTCGCCGACCCAGGAGACCATCGCCGGCGGCCTCGTGCGCCCGGCGCGCTCCGACGTCGCCCCGCCCGGGCGCACCCGCTCCGCGCAGCAGGTCCTCGCGATCGCCGACCGGCTGCCGAAGGTGCAGGAGGCCAGGCGCGAGCACCCGGGCTCCACCCGCGAGGCGTTCCTGAAGGAGCCGGGTCGCTGGCAGGTCTCCTACATCGTCGACAAGGACGGCGACCGCAAGGAGATCGCGCAGGTCCTCGTCGACGACCTCTCGGGCGCGGTCCTCGAGGCGTGGACGGGCTATCAGGTGCCCTGGACCATGGCGCGCGGCTACCCGGGCGCGTTCGGGCGCGCGGTGAACTCGCCCTGGGTCTGGATCCCGCTCTGCATCCTCTTCGCCGTGCCGTTCGTCGACGTGCGCAACCCGTGGCGGATGCTCCACCTCGACCTGCTCGTGTTCACGGGGTTCTCCGTCGCCCTCGCGTTCTTCAACGCGGCGAAGGTCGGGATCTCCACGCCGCTCGTCGTGCCGCTGCTCATCTACTTCCTGGTCCGCATGCTGCAGATCGGCTGGTCGCGCCGAGACCCGGGCGAGCGGGCCCGCCGCCCCCTTCCGCTGCTCGTGCCCGTGTCCTGGCTCGCGATCGCAGCCGTCTTCCTGCTCGGCTTCCGGATCGGGCTGAACATCACGGACTCCAACGTCATCGACGTCGGCTACGCCGGCGTGATCGGCGCCGACCACCTCACGCACGGCGAGGCGCTCTACGGCGACTTCCCGGGCGACAACGAGCACGGCGACACCTACGGGCCGGTCACCTATCTCACGTACGTCCCGTTCGAGGCGGTGCTGCCGTGGAGCGGCGCCTGGGACGACCTCCCGGCGGCGCACGGCGCGGCGCTCGTCTTCGACCTCGCGGTGGTGCTGTTGCTCTACGCCCTCGGGCGGCGCATCCGGGGTCCGCGGACGGGGGTGGTCCTCGCGTACGCGTGGCTGGCGTTCCCGTTCTCGCTGTTCGTCGCGAACACGAACGCCAACGACGCGCTGCCCGTCGCGCTCGTGCTCGGGGCGCTGCTCGCGTGGGGGAACCCGATCGGGCGAGGGATCCTCATCGCGCTCGCGGGCATGACGAAGTTCGCCCCGCTCGCGCTGTTCCCGCTCTTCGCCCGCGCGCGCGGCACCGCACGGTTCGTCGTCGCGTTCGTCCTGACGGCGGCCGTCGTGTCGATCCCGATCTTCCTGTTCGGGGGCACCCTGCGGGACTTCTGGGACGCGACGCTGGGGTACCAGGCCGACCGCGCGTCGCCGTTCTCGATCTACGGGCTGTGGGGCGGACTGGACTGGCTGCACACGCTCGCGCAGGTCGGGGCGGTCGGGCTGGGGATCGCCGTCGCGTTCGTGCCGCGCCGCAACGACCTCGTCGGGACGGCCGCGCTGGCGGCCGCGGTGCTCGTCGCCGTGCAGCTCTCGCTGACCTACTGGTTCTTCCTCTACATCGCCTGGATCGCGCCGCTCGTCTTCATCGCGCTGCTGTGCCGCGAGGGCGAGCCGGCGATCTAGCCGTGCGCAGGGTCGCGCCGTACGTCGCGCACGCGGCGCTGTGGGTCCTGCTGACGACGACGGGGCCGTTCGCCGACATCCGGGTGAACGACTTCTACGTCTACACGGGCTACGCGGACCTGATGCGCTCCGGGGCGCTGCCGTTCCGCGACTTCGGGTTCGAGTACCCGCCGCTCGCGGCCCTGCCGATGCTCGCCATGCCGTCGGCGTTCTGGTTCGGCGCGATCATGCTCGTGAGCTCGCTCGTGGCGCAGTTCTGCGCGGCGCAGCTCGCCGGCGCGCGCGGCGAGCTCGTGGCGTGGCTGCTCGTCGCCCAGCCGATCCTCATCGGCGCGTCCCTGCGGACCCACTTCGACGCGCTCGCGGTCGCGCTCATGCTCGCCGCGCTCGCGCTGGTCGTGGCCGACCGGCCGGTCTGGGGACTGACCCTGCTCGGCCTGGCCACGATGACGAAGCTGTTCCCCGCCGTCCTGCTGCCCGGGATCCTGCTCTGGCTCCTCGCGCGGCGCCGCGACCGGGAGGCGGTCTGGGGGCTCACGGCGTTCCTCGCGGTCGTCCTGGTCGTGGCGCTGCCGTTCGCCGGGTCGGGGCTCGTCGACATGGCCCGCTTCCACCTCGACAGACCGGTGCAGATCGAGTCCTCGCCGGCGACGGTCCTGTGGGCGATCGGCGACTCCTACGTCACCGGCACGAACCTGACCCCGGATCGCTTCAAGTCCAACGGGCTCGCGGGCGGGCCGGCGGGCGCCGTGCAGGCGGTGTTCAGCGTGCTCATGATCGCCGGCCTGCTCGCGGCGATCCCGCTCGCCCGGCGCGACCTCGTGCTGTCGGCGACCGCCTCCGTGCTCGCGTTCGTCGCGCTCGGCAAGGTGCTCAGCCCGCAGTACGTGATCTGGCTCGCGCCCTTCGCGGCCCTGTGCTGGGCCCGCGGCGAGCGCCTGGCGGGCGCGCTCATCGCCGCGGCCGTGGCGCTGACGCAGGTCGAGTTCCCGCGCCACTACCTCGACATCGTCAACGGCGAGGCGTGGGTCGTCCTCGTCATCGCGCTGCGCAACGCCGCGCTCGTCGCGGCCCTGATCGCTCGTCCTGCTCAGCGGGCGGCGGGCAGCAGCAGCTGCTCGATCGCGTCCGCGCGCAGCGGCTGCGTCGCCCGGATGAGGACGCCCATGAGCCACGGGTCGTCGTCGGACGTCTCGAACGGCTCGCGCATGTGCGTGACGAAGCCGCGGACCGCCTGCTCGCGGTCGACGCCGATCACCCCGCCGCGGGGGCCGGTCATCCCGACGTCGGTGATGTAGGCCGTCCCGCCGGGCAGCACGCGGCCGTCGGCGGTCGGGACGTGCGTGTGCGTGCCGACCATCGCCGTCACGCGGCCGTCGAGGTGCCAGCCCATCGCGACCTTCTCGCTCGTCGCCTCGGCGTGGAAGTCGACGAGCACGTGGTCGACCTTGTCGCGGAGCTCGTGCAGCGCGGCGTCGGCCTCGGGGAACGCCGCGCGCCCGGCGTTCAGGAAGACGTTGCCCGAGAGGTTCACGACGCCGAGGCGCAGGCCGTCGCGCTCGACGATGCAGCTCCCGTGGCCGGGCTGGCTGCGCAGGTAGTTGGCCGGTCGCAGGATCTCCCGGCGGCTGTCGAGGTACCGGATGATCTCGCGCCGGTGGTAGGTGTGGTTGCCGAGCGTGATGACGTCGACGCCGGCCGCGAAGAGCTCGTCGGCGATCTTCGGCGTGATCCCCAGGCCGCCCGCGCTGTTCTCGCCGTTGACGACCACGAACGTCGGGTCGTGGCGCTCGCGGAGCGTGGGCAGCAGCCCCAGGAGCGTGCGGCGGCCGATGCCGCCGACGAGGTCCCCCACGAAGAGGATGGTCGCGGGGGCCTCAGCCATCCGGCATGCTCCCGGCGATGGCCGAGGAGACCGAGGTCGCGGCACGCGTCGACCCGAGCCCGCCCGCCGCCGGGGGCGCGGTCCCGTACGTCGCGCCCGTGATCGTCCCGCGCTGGGTCCAGCTCGTCCTGCTGCCGCTCTCGATCATCGCGCTGTACATCGTCGCGCGCGCCGCGGGCACGGTCCTGCTCATCTTCGTCGTCGCCGCGGTCATCGCGCTCATCCTGAACCCGGTGGTCTCCTTCGTGCAGCGCGGGAGCATCCCGCGCTCGTTGGCGGTCATCGCCGTGTACGTCGCATTCTTCACGACGCTGGTCGGGGTCGGCTTCCTCCTCGCCGGGCCCGTGACCGAGCAGACCCGCTCCTTCCAGCGCGACGTGCCCGATCTCGTCGACCGCGCGAACGACTCCCTGCACGACCTGCAGGTGTTCTTCGACGACAACGGCATCGACGTGGAGATCGAGCGCCAGGGCGAGACCGCGCTCACCACGCTGCAGAGCAGGGCGCTGGAGGGATCGGGCGAGATCGTCTCGATCACCGGCGAGATCCTGACGCGGCTCGTGGAGACCGGCTTCCACATCCTGCTCGTGGTCGTGCTCTCGATCTACATGCTCATCTACGGGCCGCTGATCGGCGGGATCGTGCGGCGCGTGATGCCCCCGGGTGACGGGACCCCGTCGGACGACTTCCCCGTCCTCGCCCAGCGGGCGGTCTACAACTACGTGCGCGGCCAGCTGCTCTTCAGCGTCCTCATGGGCGCGAGCGCGGGCCTGCTCATGTGGGCCTACGGCGCGCTCGGGATCTTCGAGGACGGCAGCCGCTACGCGCTCGCGTTCGGCGCGTGGTTCGGCCTCATGGAGCTCGTCCCGTACGTCGGGCCCGTCCTCGGGGCGATCCCGCCGATCGTGGTCGCGGCGTTCGAGGACCCGCTGACCGCGGTCTGGGTCGGGCTCGGGTTCCTCGCGCTGCAGCAGCTCGAGGGCCACGTCGTCGCACCGCAGGTCTTCGGCCGCACGCTGCGCCTCAACCCGCTCATCGTGCTCTTCGCGCTGCTGCTCGGCGGCGAGCTCGCGGGGTTCGTCGGAGCGGTCCTCGCCCTGCCGATCGCCGCCGTCGTCCGCGAGACCGTCGTCTACCTGCGCCGCCATCTCGTGCTCGAGCCGTGGGGCCGCGCGCCGCTGGCCATCGACGGCCCACCGCCGGACCCGCTCGCGGAGGAGACCGAGCCGAGATGATCCGCATCCGCCGCGACACGGCGACCCGGCTCCCGACGCGTCTCGAGGCGGGCCCGCCCCGCCGGACCGCGATCCGCGCCGTGCGGCCGGCCGACGCCGACGACCTCCTCGAGCTGCGCGTGCGCAACCGCGACTTCCTCGCGCCGTGGGACCCGCTGCGGCCTGCGTCGTTCTTCACGCGCGCGGGCCAGTCGGAGTGGATCGCGCTGCAGCAGCGCGCGTGGGCGGACGACCGCGGCTACGGGTTCGCGGTGCTCGACGTCGAGGAGGCCGACCGCGTCGTGGGCGGCATCAACCTCTTCAACATCGTCCGCAGCGCGCGCCAGAGCGCCGGGATGGGCTACTGGATCGACGAGGCCGCCGGCAGCCGCGGGCACGCGACCGCCGCGGTCCGCCTCGCCTGTGCGTTCGCGTTCGAGCACCTCGGCCTGCACCGCCTCGAGCCGGCGGTCATGCCGCGCAACGCGCGCTCCAACCGGGTCATGGAGAAGGCGGGCTTCCGGCGGGAGGGCCTCGCGGTCCGCTACCTGCGGATCGCCGGCGTCTGGGAGGACCACTCGCTGTACGCCCTGACCGCCGAGGACTTCGCCGCCCAGCGCGACGGGCGGGCCACCGCGCGGCGGTAGGCTCACGTCGTGGCCTTCCCTTCCACCCGCCTGCGGCGTCTGCGGCGGACGCCCGCGCTCCGCGACCTCGTCCGCGAGACGCACGTCTCACCGCAGGACCTGCTGCTCCCGATGTTCATCGAGGCCGGCCTGAACGGCCGCAAGCCGATCCACGCGATGCCGGGCGTCGACCGCCTCGGCGTCGACGAGGCGGTCCGCGAGGCGGGCGAGCTCGTCGACCGCGGGATCCCCGGGCTCATGCTGTTCGGCATCCCCTCGCACAAGGACGAGGAGGGCACCGGTGCGTGGGACGACGAGGGCATCGTCCAGCTCGCCGCGCGCGCGATCAAGCAGGCCTATCCCGACCTCATCGTCGTCGGCGACGTGTGTCTCTGCGAGTACACGAGCCACGGCCACTGCGGGCTGCTGACCGCCGACGGCGCCGTCGACAACGACGCGTCGCTCGAGCTGCTCTCGCGCACCTCCGTCAGCCTCGCGCGCGCCGGCTGCGACGCGGTCGCGCCGAGCGACATGATGGACGGCCGGGTCGGCCACATCCGCCACGCGCTCGACGACGAGGGCCTGAGCGACGTGCCGATCATCTCCTACAGCGCGAAGTTCGCCTCCGCGTTCTACGGCCCGTTCCGCGAGGCCGCCGACTCCGCCCCCGCCTTCGGCGACCGCCGCGCGTACCAGATGGACGGTGCCAACGGCGACGAGGCGGTGCGCGAGGCGCTGCTCGACGTCGAGGAGGGCGCCGACGTCCTCATGGTCAAGCCGGCGCTGCCCTACCTCGACGTGCTGCGCCGCGTGAAGGACGCGACGAACCTGCCGGTGGCCGCGTACAACGTCAGCGGCGAGTACTCGATGCTCAAGGCCGCGATCGCCGCCGGGTACCTCGACGAGCGCCTCGCCGTCATGGAGGCCCTCACGTCGATCAAGCGCGCCGGGGCCGACTTCATCTTCACCTACTTCGCGAAGGACGTGGCCGAGTGGCTTCGGTGACCGGCAAGGTCCGCTCCCGCAAGGACGGCTCCGCCGTCCCGCTCGACGACCTGGATCGCAAGCTCCTCAACCTCATGCAGGGGCAGTTCCCGCTGGCGCCGCGCCCGTACGCGGCGGTCGCGGAGAAGGCCGAGGTGACCGAGGCCGAGGTCATGGCGCGCGTGCAGCGCCTGCTCGACGACCGGATCATCCGCCAGGTCACGCCGATCTACGACACGCGCGCGTTCGGCTACGGCTCGATGCTCGTCGCGGCGAAGGTCGACGCGGAGCACCCGTGGCGGGCGGCGACGATCATCAACTCGCACCCCGGCGTCTCGCACAACTACCTGCGCAACCACGAGTTCAACATGTGGTTCACGATCGCGGTGGAGGAGGACTCGGCGCTCGGCCTGCAGGGCACGCTCGACCTCCTCCAGGAGCTGACCGGCGCGGAGTCGATCCGCCAGCTGCCGACGCTCAAGCTGTTCAAGATCCGCATGGACCTCGAGATGGAGGCCGGGACCGACAAGCTCGCCAGCGCCGCCGAGGTCGTCGAGCCCGCGCCGGACGCGAAGGTGCCGTACGACGAGCGCGACGTCGCCGTCGTCCGGGCGACCCAGGGCGACCTGCCGGTCGTGTCCGAGCCGTACGCGCCCGCCGCCGCGGAGCTGGGCTGGACGGTGCCGGAGCTGCTCGAGCACATGGAGGGGATGAAGGAGCGCGCCCTGCTGCGCCGCGTCGCCGCGATCCTCTTCCATCGCCGCGCCGGCTTCAGCGCGAACGGCATGGGCGTCTGGAAGGTGCCCGAGGACCGCATCGCCGACCTGGGCCCGCGCATGGCCGCCTACCGCGGCATCAGCCACTGCTACCAGCGCCCGACGTACCCCGACTGGCCGTACTCGGTCTTCACGATGGCCCACGGCCGCTCCAAGGAGGAGTGCGACGCGATCCTCGACGCGATCGAGGAGCAGATCGAGGGGATCGAGGGCCGCGCGACGCTGTACTCGTCCACCGAGTTCAAGAAGGTCCGGCTGCAGTACTTCACGGACGAGTTCAAGGCCTGGGAACGTCAGCATGGCGGCGCCTGAGGCGCTGCGCGACGCCGCCTCCGCCGAGCTCTACGCCCGAGCTGTGAAGGTCCTGCCCGGCGGGGTGAACTCGCCGGTGCGCGCGATGCGCTCGATCGGTCGCGACCCGCTCTTCGTCGCGAGCGCGTCCGGCGCCGAGATCACCGACGTCGACGGCAACACCTACGTCGACTACGTCTGCTCCTGGGGCCCGCTCGTCCACGGCCACGCGCATCCGCGCATCCTGTCCGCGGTCGCCGACGCCGCTGCGCACGGCACGACCTTCGGCGCGCCGACGGAGGGCGAGGTGGAGCTCGCCGAGGAGGTCGCGCGGCGGATCCCGTCCGTCGAGATGCTGCGCATGACGTCGTCGGGCACCGAGGCGTCGATGAGCGCGATCCGGCTCGCCCGCGCGGCGACCGGCCGCGAGCCCCTCCTGAAGTTCGCCGGCGCCTACCACGGGCACGTCGACGGGCTCCTCGCGGAGGCCGGATCGGGCATGGCGACCGCCGGGATCCCCGCGTCACCCGGCGTGCCGGCGGCCGCGACGGCCGGAACGGTCATCGTCCCGTGGAACGACCCCGACGCGGTCGTCGCCGCCACGGAGGCGAAGGAGTTCGCGGCGATCCTCGCCGAGCCCTATCCGGCGAACATGGGCCTCGTCCCGCCGCAGCCCGGCTTCCTGGAGCTCCTGCGCGAGCGCGCCGACGCCAACGGCGCGCTGCTCGTCTTCGACGAGGTCATCTCCGGCTTCCGCGTCGCGCCCGGCGGCGCCCAGGGCCTCACCGGCGTCCTGCCGGATCTCACGGTCATGGGCAAGGTCATCGGCGGCGGGCTGCCCGCGGCCGCGTACGGCGGGTCGCGCGCGCTCATGGAGCGCATCGCCCCCGCGGGCGACGTCTACCAGGCGGGCACGCTGAGCGGGAACCCGCTCGCGGTCGCCGCGGGGCGCGCGACGCTCGAGATGCTCGACGCCGCCGCCTACGCCAGGCTGGCCGCGACGACGGATGCCCTGGCCGCCGGGATGGCGGACGCAGCGGGCGACCGGCCCGTGCAGATCCAGTCGGCGTGCGGGCTGGTCACGATCTTCTTCAGCGAGACGCCCGTCACCGACTACGCGGGTGCGCAGGCGTGCGACGCGGAGCTGTACGGGGCGTGGTGCCGGGCGCTGCTGGCCAACGGCGTGTACCCGCCGCCGTCGCAGTTCGAGGCCTGGTTCCCGTCGCTCGCGCACACGGAGGAGCACGTGGAACGCACGATCGAGGCGGCGCGCGCCGCCTTCGCCGCGCTGTGAAGCCCGGCGAGCTGGCAGCCGGCGGCCCGCGCGCCGAGGGTCACGCCGACGCGCTGCGCGCCGGCGTGGACGCGGTCCACGAGGGCTACGAGCACCACTACGGTGCCGCGCAGTCGCCGGCCGCGCCGGACCGCGACCTGGCGCTGCTCGACGGCGATCGCCGCTACGCCGACGGACTGGCGGCGCTGGCCGCGATCGGCGACCTGACCGCGATCGCGGAGCTTGCCGACGCCATCTCGCTGTGTGCGCAGTCGCACGCGGAGGACCGGCCCGAGATCGCCGATGCCGTGTGGATCGGGGCCGCGACCGCGATCGGCTGGGGCGAGTCACCCGACCTCGTCGGCGCCAAGCAGCGCGCACGCGCCGGACAGCAGGGCGCTGGCGACGCCTTGCGCGACGCAGCCGATAGCATTCGCCGCCCTTCCCCCCATGGCTGAGACACCCCCCGAGAAGAAGTCGAAGTACACCGCGGACCGCCGCATCCCGGGCGCGTTCGAGGGCGAGACCGTCACGCGCCGCCGGGTGATCGGCGGCTCCGTCCAGCTCTTCGGCGCCACCGCGACCATGGCGTTCGTCCTGCCGTCCCTCGGCTTCGCGCTCGCGCCGATCTTCAAGGAGCACGAGCAGCAGTGGAACAAGGTGGGCGCGCTCGCCGACTTCCCGGACGACACGTACGTGCCCCGCGTCATCACGCTGACCGCCGACATCGGTGAGGTCGGCAAGACCACGGTCTACCTGCGCCGCCGCAATCCGGAGTACGACACCGAGCCGTCGGACAAGTACAACCAGGTCGTCGCGCTCTCCACCCGCTGCATGCACCTCGGCTGCCCCGTGCGGTTCGTGCAGGCCTCGGCGCGTTTCATCTGCCCGTGCCACGGCGGCGTCTACGGCTTCAGCGGCGAGGTCGACGGCGGCCCGCCGGTGCGCCCGCTCGACCGCTTCTACACCGAGATCCGCGGCACCGACGTCTGGGTCGGCCCGCGCTTCAGCGTGAACTCCGAGCTCGAGCGCTTCTCCCCGCGGTTCCCGGGTGAGGAGCTCGACGGCATCGGCCAGTACCTCTACCCGTCGCGTCCGACGCAGCGGAAGATCCCGGGGACCTGATGCCGAAGCTCAAGCTCCCCAAGCCTCCGATCCCCGACGCGCTCAACCCGCGTCCGAAGCGCCCGGGCGATCCCACGCACGGCGCCAAGCCGCTGGACGTCGCGAAGGACACGGGCATCTCGGCGGCCGACTGGGTCGACGAGCGCCTCGCCCTGACGCAGCCGGCGCGGTGGGTCATGTTCCGCAAGATCCCGCGCGGGACGAACTGGTTCTACACGCTCGGCTCCGCGACGATGTTCGCGTTCCTCTCGCAGGCCGTGACCGGCGTGTTCCTGGCGATGTACTACCGCCCGGACGTCGCCGGCGGCGCGTACGAGTCGATCCGCCACATCAACGACGACGTCTTCCTCGGGCAGTTCGTGCACGGCATGCACAAGTGGGGCTCGACCGTGATGGTCATCCTCATCTGCCTGCACATGGCGAGGACGTTCTTCTTCGGCGCGTACAAGTACCCGCGCGAGCTGAACTGGGTCATCGGCGTCACGCTGCTGATCCTGACGTTCACGATGTCCTTCACGGGCTACCTGCTGCCGTTCGACCAGCGCTCCTACTGGGCGACCGTCGTGGGCGTGAACATCAACGGCACCGGCCCGCTGGTCGGCCCGTTCCTCAACGACTTCCTGTACGGCGGACCGGACTTCAACACGACGACGCTCGCTCGCTTCTACGCGATCCACATGCTGCTGTTGCCCGGCGTCATCGCCGCGCTCATCGGTGCGCACCTGTGGCTCGTCATGAAGCACGGCACGACCGCGCCGCCGTGGCTCAAGCCGCGCGAGCACGAGCACGACGAGGCGGAGTACGCGGCCGTCAACGGCGGTAACGGCCGCAACGGGGGCAACGGCAACGGCGGGCACTCGTGAACCAGCGCGAGAAGGAGGCCTACCTCCGGGAGTACGCCCAGCTCAAGTCGGAGGGGAAGCCGTTCTACCCCTACGCCGTGGCGAAGGACTCCGCGATGGCGGTGCTCGTCCTCGTCGCGATCATCTTCATGTCGCTCATCCTGGGCGCGGAGCTGGGGCCGAAGGCGGACCCGACGACCACGACCTACGTGCCGCGGCCGGAGTGGTACTTCTTCTTCCTGTTCGAGCTGCTCAGGGTCATCAAGCCGTCGGTGCTCGTCCCGCTGGCGACGATCGGCATCCCGACGATCTGCATGATCCTGCTGTTCCTGCTGCCGTTCTACGACCGCGGGCCCGAGCGCCGTCCCGAGCGCCGGCCGATCGCCACGGCCGCCGGCATCTTCACGATCGCGGCGATGGCGTACCTGACCTACCTGGGCGCCGCGGCAGGCTCGCCGAACTCGATCGAGCTCCCGACGCCCAAGAGCGTGGTCGCGCAGGGCGGTCAGGTCGAGGAGCAGTTCAACGCCGGACGGGAGGTCGCGGCCCAGTCGGGCTGTCTGGCGTGCCACAAGTTCGGCCACAACGGCAACGACGGTCCCGGTCCGCACCTGACCGACATCGGGGCACGGCTGCCGAAACAGGCGATCGCACGGACGCTCGTCAACCCGACGGCGCCGATGCCCTCCTTCGCGGATCTGCCGCAGGAGAAGCGCGACGCGCTCGTCGAGTTCCTCTCGCAGCTCCGCTGAGTCGATGACACAGGCCCCGGGCACGCTGCCCGACACGCAGGTCCGCGCGATGTTCGACCGCATCGCCGGCTTCTACGACCTCATGAACTCGGTCATGACGGCCGGCCTGCACCATCGCTGGCGCGCCCGGGCGGCGGACCTCGCCGACGTGCGGCCCGGTGACCGCGTGCTCGACGTCGCGACCGGCACGGGCGACCTGGCGATCGAGCTCGCCAAGCGGATCTCGCCGGGCGGCGAGGTCATCGGCTCGGACTTCTCGGAGGGGATGCTGGATCGTGCCCGCGAGAAGGCGCCCGAGCTTCGCTGGGAGCACGGCGACGCGCTCGCGCTGCCCTACGGCGACGGCGAGTTCAGGGCCGCGACGGTCGGCTTCGGCGCGCGGAACTTCGGCGACCTCGAGAAGGGCATCGGCGAGATGGCGCGGGTCGTCGCGCCGGGCGGCAAGGTCGTCGTGCTCGAGATCACGACGCCGACGAAGCCGCCGCTGTCGACCTTCTTCTCCCTGTGGTTCGACCGCGTGATCCCCCTCGTCGGCAAGGTCGCCGCGGACTCGCAGGCGTACTCCTACCTCCCGAGCTCCGTGCGGCGGTTCCCGGGCCCGGAGGGGCTCGGAGCGGTCCTCGCCGGCGCGGGGCTCACCGACGTGCGGTGGATCCTCACCGCGGGCGGGATCATCGCCCTGCACGTCGGAACCGTACCCAGCACGTGACCTCCCCCGCCCAGGCCGTCGGCCAGATCGTCGAGGCCGCTGGGCCGCGCGTCCCGGCGCTGCTCGCGGACGTCGAGGACCGCCTGGCCGAGCTGGCGCGCGGGCACGGCGAGGTCCTCGCGGCCCACGCCGGCGCGACGATCGCCGCCGGCGGCAAGCGGCTGCGGCCGCTGCTCGTCCTCCTCGCCGCGGGACCGCCGGACGACGACGCGCCCGACGTCGTGCGCGGCGCCGTCGCCGTCGAGCTCGTCCACAGCGCGACCCTGGTGCACGACGACGTCCTGGACGCCGCCGACCTGCGTCGCGGGCGCCCGACGGTCTGGGCGTCGGCCGGCCGCGACATGGCGATCGCGGTCGGGGACCTGCTGTTCTCGCGCGCGTTCGCCGAGCTGGCGCTCACCGGCTCGCTCGCGTCGGTGCGGACGCTCTCGCGGGCGAGCTCCGCCCTCGCCGAGGGCGAGCTGCTCCAGCGCGAGGACGCCTGGAACGCCGAGGTGAGCGTCGAGCGCTACCTGCATCGCTGCGAGCTGAAGACGGCGGCGCTCTTCGAGGCGTCGTGCGAGCTCGGCGCCCAGCACGGGGCCCACGGCACGGAGCACGGCCTGCGGGCGTTCGGGCGTCGCATCGGCCTGGCCTTCCAGCTCCTCGACGACGTCCTCGACGTGTCCGGGCCCCCCGAGCGGACCGGCAAGCCGCGCGGGACGGACCTGCTGGACGGCACGGTCACGCTGCCGCTCATCCTCGCGCGCGAGCGCGACCCGGACCTGCGGACCCTCGACGTGCGGGCGATCGACGGCCCCGAGGCGGCGGCGGAGGTCTGCGACCGCATCGCGGCGACCGGTGCGCTCGACGAGTCGCGCCGGCGCGCGCTGGACGTCGTGGCCGAGGCCAAGACGGCGCTGCCGGACGGCCGCCTGGCCGACGGGCAGCGCACGGCGCTCGAGCTGGTCGCGGACTCGGTGGTCGACCGCTACTCCTGACCGGATCCGGCCATCTCCGCGGATGGCCGGTACGGGCGAAGTCGTGGGAGCCGGCGCGGGCGAGAGTGACGCCCATGTCCACGATCGATCACCCCGCCGTCGCCGCCGAGGCGACCCGCCGCGCCACACGCCGCGACCTGCCCGCGCTGTCGGAGACGCTCGCCGCGGCCTTCCACGACGACCCGGTCTTCCGCTGGTGGATCGCCGGCGACGCCGCGCGCCGCGAGATCCTCCCGGCGTTCTTCGGCGTCATCCTCGACGCGCATCTCACCGCCGGCGAGATCCGGACGACGCACGATCTCGCGACCGCCGCCGTCTGGGCCGCGCCGGACGCCCCGGAGGACGAGGCGCTCCCCGGTGCCATCGCGGAGGCGGCCGGGGAGCACGCCGGCCGCGCCTTCGAGATCCTCGAGCGCATGGCGGCGCAGCATCCGGAGGAGCCGCACTGGTACCTGCCGTTCGTCGGCACCCGGCCGGACCGGCAGTCGCGCGGCCTGGGGTCGGCCGTGATGCGTCCGGTGCTCGACGCCTGCGACGTCGCGGGACTGCCCGCCTACCTGGAGGCGACGTCCGAGCGGGTGGCGCGCCTCTACGCGCGCCACGGCTTCATGATCGCCGGGGAGATCGAGCTCCCCGACGGGCCCAGCCTGTGGCCGATGTGGCGCGAGCCCCGGTAGGGGCTCGGCGGGCTGGGGCTAGAAGTCCTCGGGCACGATGTGCCCGGCGGTGAGCGCGGAGACGAAGCGCTCGATGTCCTCTTCCATGTTCGCCTGCATGAGGCGCTTCAGGTCGCGGACCAGAGCCTCGGTGCCGCGGTCGAGCTCCTCGTCGAAGCGCTCGACCACGTCCTGCTCGAAGGTGCCGGTGCCGGCCCATTCGCAGTTGGGACAGCGAAGCGAGACATCCCAGTGCGTGGGGCCCGCCTCCTCCCACTCGGTGGGGTACACGAGCTCGGAGTCGCAGTCCGCGCAGACGTGCAGGTCGGTGGCCTGCTCGCTGCTCAGAGGAGCGAACGAGGCGAGGTGCTGCTCCTCGATGTAGACGACCTCGATCGTCTTGCCGGAGGGCAGGACCACGCGGCGAACGTTGTGGCTTGAGTGCTGGGGAGGTTGGCTCATGGCTGCGGGGGGAGGGTGCCTACAGCCATCTCATCGGACGGTGCGCCGGAGGAACTTGAACGTCCAGTGACCCGAAACCGCCGATTCCGCGAAACAGGTCCAAGTAGCCTGTTCTTCACCCGACCCTGAGGAGGCAGCATGCCTGGCGGCATCGGCCCACTCGAACTCGTGATCGTGCTGGTGATCGTGCTGGTGGTCTTCGGTCCCAAGCGGCTTCCTTCGCTCGGGCGTCAGCTCGGCGCCGGGATGCGCGAGTTCAAGGACTCCGTCACCGGCAAGGACCGTGATGACGACCATGAGGACGACAACGACGGTCAGGGCCAGATCATGCGGTCGACGGCCACGACCGATCCCGTGGCCGACGAGCACGCGTCGGAGCCCAAGACCCGCGCCTGATCCGGCCGGGTAGCCGCAGGAGAGCAGCATGGCCACCGCCCTGCGGCCAGTGGGCCACGAGGAACGGCTGACACTCGTCGGCCATCTCGAGGAGCTCCGGACACGTCTGATCATCTGCGTCGCGGCGATCGCCGTGGCGTTCAGCGTCTGCTACTGGCAGAACGATCGCGTCCTGGAGATCCTCAACAAGCCGCTGGAGACCAAGGAGCAGAACGACAGCTCCAAGAGCGGCGGCGATCCGCTCGAGCAGCAGGCGCGCTTCTCGCGACTGCAGAAGCAGGCCTACGAGACGCAGGCGCGGTTCCTCGAATCGCTCTCGGCCGCAGACCTCGAGCTCACGCCGGGCCAGACCCGCCTCCGCGCGCAGGCGGTGGAGGCTGCGCGGGCCGCCGCGGCCGGCGTGCCGAAGGACACGGCGTCGAACCCCATCACGCTCGGGGTCACCGAGCCGTTCACGCAGACGATCTCCGTCGCGCTCTACGCCGCGCTGCTCCTCGCGCTGCCGCTGATCCTCTACCAGGTGTACGCGTTCCTCATACCGGCGTTCACGCCGGGCGAGCGCAAGGTCGCGGTGCCGATCATGTTGCTCGTCCCGTTCCTGTTCGTCGCGGGACTGGCCTTCGGCTACTTCGTCGTGCTCGAACGCGCGATCGCGTTCCTGCAGAACTTCAACGACGACAACTTCGACATCCTGGTCCAGGCCAGTACGTACTACAAGTTCGTCATCCTGTTCCTGGGGGCGATCGGGCTCCTGTTCCAGATCCCGGTGGCCGTGCTGGCGGTCACCCGCACCGGGATCCTGACGACGAAGCAGCTGCGCAAGGGCCGGGGCTACGCCATCCTCGGCATCGCGGTGCTCGCCGCCGTGGCGACCCCGACGCCCGATCCCGTGACCATGACGCTGGCGATGGGCCCGCTCATCCTGCTCTACGAGGCCAGTATCCTGCTGGCCCGTTGGCTCGACCACGTGAGTCCTCGCGTGTCACGCTGGGATCTCGACGACGACCTGGACGACGACGTGGAAGAGCTCGACGACGATCCGGAGGAGATCTCGCTCGACGGGAGCGACGACCGCGGATCGCGTCACGACCGAGAGGACTGACCCGCCCATGCTGTTCGACCTGCGCGGCAAAGGACGCCGCCGCACGGTGCAAGTCATCTACCTGAGCCTCGCCATCCTGATGGGCGGAGGACTGGTGCTGTTCGGCATCGGCGGCGCGACGTCGGGTGGGCTCTTCGACGCGTTCAACAGCGGCAGCAGCGGCGGCGGCAGCAGCGACGCGACCGCGGCGATCGAACGCACCGAGACGACGGCGCAGGCCGCGACCGAGGCGAATCCGAAGGATGCCGCGGCGTGGGCGCGGCTCGTGAAGGCGCGCTTCCAGCTGGCGGGGGCCAACGAGGGCGTCGATGCCAACGGCGCCTGGACCGCGGCCGGCAAGAAGCGCCTCGTCCCGGTCGAGCAGGCGTGGAACAGCTACGTGGCGCTCGAGCCCGACCCGCCCGACGACACCGTCGCCGGGTACATGGTCCAGGCGTTCGCGCCGTCGGGGCTCGACAAGCCCGACCAGGCGGTCCGCGCGCTCGAGATGATCATCGACGTGCGCGGCGGCTCCGACGCCGACGACACCACGCGGTCGAACCTCTACACGCAGCTCGCGGTCTACGCGTACGCCGCGAACCAGATGCGCAAGGGCGACCTCGCGGCCGACAGGGCCGTGTCGCTGGCGGCGGAGAGCGAGCGCAAGCTGCTGCGCGAGAACCTCGCCAACGCCAAGGCGCAGGCAGTGCAGAACGAGGCCTCCAAGGCCGCGACGACACCGGCCCCGCCGACGACGAGCACCACGTCGACGACCGGCTAATCTGAGCGCCTCCCGCCCCTATAGCTCAACTGGCAGAGCAGCGGACTCTTAATCCGAAGGTTCTAGGTTCGATTCCTAGTGGGGGCATCGCGGTTGGGTCGATCCCGAACCGTCGCCCGTCGGCGCCTCGAGCTCCTGGGTACGACCCGGATGCGAACCAAGGAGACGATCATGCCGCAGCTGCGCCGCCTCATGGCCCTGTCCCTCGCAGCAGCCTCGCTGGCTGCGATCCCGGCCTGCAACGACGAGGACGTCGACCGGGCCACCGACCAGGTCCAGAAGGAGGCCGAGGACGCCGCGGACAAGGCCAAGACGACGGGCCAGGACGCCGCGGACAGGGCCAGGACGCGCGGCCGAGGACGCCGCGGACGAGGCCAGGACGACCGGCGAGGACGCCGCCGACAAGGCGAAGACGACCGGCGAGGACGCGACCGACGGGAAGTGAGGCGGTCCGCGGGCGCAGTCGACTCTCAGCGGAACGTCGTGTCCTGCCGTCGTCCGTGACGGTCCAGCGCGTGTGCCGTCGCGCGTCTCGTCGGTCCTGACGGACGTGATACCACGCCGGCGTCCATGGTCGGGTGCTACCCCGTCAGCCGGCGCGGGCCACGACGAAGCGGCGAGTGTGCGGCGGCTCCGGAGCGCTGCGACGCGGGCGGTCCGCGCTGGCTCACCACCGTCGCACCTCGGAACGACCTGCCCGCTCACCGAGTGCCGTAGGCGTGGACGACGCGGCAGAGCCTGACGAGAGCGCCAGCGCCTGGCTCGGGAGCCCCGACGGCCGCCATTCGACGGCGTACAGCGTCGGTGGCCACGCGACGTTCTCCAGCTGCCGGCCGCCACTCGCGGCGACGGCGTGCGCCCGTCGCCGGCGGTCGCGCACGCTCCGTCGACCACGCCGCGGATGACGAGCAGCGACCCGCTCGGTGGCAGACGCTCGTCCACGTGCCCGCGGACGAGGCCGCCAACTGCGATCTCGATGTGGCGGAATGTCGTGTTCCTCGGTGCGACGGCCACGGGCTCGGTGAGCGGCTCCTGCACGCTCGATGCGGGAACCTCGGTGCTTCTGCCGCTCATCAACGTCGAGTGCTCGAGTCTGGAAGTGGGTACCGACTTCTTCGGCGCCAACCCCGGCCAACGGCTCCGCTGTGCAAGGGGGTTCGCCGACGGGTTCACCGGCCTCAGCTTGACGATCCCGACGTCGCGATCGGCAATCTGAACAGGCTTCGTGTGCGATCGCAGCCATTCGAGTTCTCGCCCGTGGAGAACAACGTCTTCCTCCTCCCCCGGCACTGGTGGATCCGTCAGCGACGGATACTGGGCGCCACGGTCCGCTGGCTCCTGGCGATTACCACATCGACGCCGCGGTGCTGCTGGAATTCGAGGACGGACATCTCGACGACCTGCACGTCGTCTGACGTCTCGACCCGGTTGGGATCAGTGGTGCGCGCGGCGCGGGCAACTGAACCCGACGCACAGTGGAGACCCCGGCTCGCGGCAGGGCGCGACGTGGAGGTATGAACCCGCGTCTTGCCTGCCTGCCGCATTCGGTGCGGCCGGAATCCCTGAGCCTCGCCCCGATCGGCGTCAGCGGCGTGACCCAGGTCGCGTCCCACGGCAGCGCCATCGCGCCGAGCCCAGACGCCAGAGCAGCGGGCGAGCGATCGTCACCGCAGCGGCGCCCGTGGCTACCCTCGCGATCCCTGAGCCCGCGGAAGCGGGCTCTTCGCGTATGTGGCGCCCCCGACCCCGCACGGCCGTCGGTCTCGCGATCCTCGCCGTGCTGGCGGGCGGTCGTCGCCGTGCTCGTCATCCGCGACCGCGAGCCCGAGGCACCGCCTCCTCCGCAGCCTCCGCCCGCCAACCGCATCGTCCCCGACGGGTTCATCGCCCGGCTCTCCACCGAGGCGCTCGGCCAGGCGCCCGACCAACGCGCGTGGCGGGCGGCCACGTCGTACTTCGACGAGCGCGGCTGCACGACCGCGTCGGTGCAGGACTTCGCGCGCCGGGTCTACACCGGCACGGCGTACCGCGACCTCGGGTACGGGGCTCCGGAGCGCGCGATCACGCTCTACGCCGGCCTGCTCGCACGCGAGCCCGACGCCACGGCCGTGACCGACATCGCCGCGGCGCTCCGCGGCGACGACGCCTGGGACGCCGTGGTCGACTCCGTCCTGGGCTCAGCGGAGTTCACGACGCGCATCGCGCCGGCGATCTGCGACGCGACGTCGCCCGCCTACGCAGCGGTCGCGCCGACGGCCCCCGTGGACGTGGGAGCGGGAGGGCAGGGCTTCACCGGGGACCAGGCGGCGCTGCAGGCCGCGCTCGACGCGACGCCGCCGGGCGGGACCGTCAGCCTCGCACCGCGCGCGGTCGTGCGGATCTCGTCGCCGCTGGTCGTCCCGCGCGGCGTCACGCTGACCACGGCGGGCGAGCCGGCCGTCACGCACTACGCGAGCATGGGGCGCCTCGTCCGCGGCGGCGCGCCTCCGAACGAGACCGAGTCCTCCGTCGTCGACCTGGGCCCGGACGCGAAGCTCAGCCACGTCTGGGTGTCGGGCGGCCGCACGTGGCTCGGGCAGCCGGTCCGCGCGGCGGTCACCGTCCGGCTCCGGGGGGACGGCGGCACGGTGGAGGCGTCGAAGATCGCGGACCCGCTCGGCGGCTCGGGGCTCTTCGTCTCGTCCGCGCGGTACGGCGGCGACTGCACGAAGGCGACGGTGCGCGGCAACCTCATCACGGGCTACAGCAGCGACCATCGCGGGGGAGGCTGGGCCGACGGCATCAGCGTCGCGTGCGGGAGGACGTCGGTGACCGACAACGCGATCGTGGACGCCACGGACGTCGGGATCGTGCTCTACCGCGTCGACGGGGGCACGCAGGCGAGCGTCGTCGAGCACAACCGGATCGTCGCCGCGGGCCGCTCGGCGTTCGCCGCCCTCGCCGTCGATCCCCTCATGCACGGCAACGGCGCGACGTTCTCCTTCCGCGGCGCGACCGTCCGCGACAACGAGCTGTGGACCGGGTCGAGGACGCACTTCGACATCGGCCTCGCGGTCGGCACGCACGCCTGGTTCGGCGACATCTCGGACAAGGGCACCGGCTCGTCGTTCACGGGCAACACCACCGGGTCGCTCGCGATCCGCACGACGAACGCGTTCGCCGTCGACGGGATGCTCGACACGACCGTCCGGGACAACACGCTGCGCGCGCTGCCGATGGAGAAGACCGCGTGCCCCGTGGGCCCGAGTGCCTCGCGCAGCGACGGCTGGGCGTCCGGGACGATCGAGGGCAGTCCGAAGGATCAGTCGTTGGCGGGCTGCATTCCGCAGGAGCAGTGATGCGGGTCACGGGTGACGGAGCCGCCTGGCGGCCGCCGTCACCGCCAACGCCGCGAGCAGGATCACGAACGGGTCGATGGGACTTCGGTAGCGCGGGGTCTCGACCACGAGGAACACCACGCTCAGGTACATGAGCAGGGGGACCGCCCAGACGAACAGGGGCGTGCGCCGCGCGCGGACCGTGAACGCCCCCGCGACGGCGAGCAGCGCGATCACCCAGAAGCAGATGACGCCCGCGTTCGCCCAGCCGGGCCCGACGCTCACCGTCGAGTAGGTGTGCCGCGCCCAGTCCAGACCGCCGAGCTCGAGCATCCGCCGGGTCGTCCAGAACGCGACCGTCCCCACGTACCCGGGGTGGTCGCGGATGTACTCGAAGGACTCGTGGCGCAGCTGCTTCTCGAGCTCAGCCTCGGGGATGGTCCCGACCTGCCCGTAGATGCTGCGGAGCTCGTCGATGCGCCGCAGCGACCGCCACGAGGCGGGGTTCTCGCGGTCGAGCCGCGCGTCGTCGTTGTAGGTCCCCGCGAGCGCCGACCCGAGCTGCGTGCTCACGGGGACGAAGCTGTGCAGCTCCACGGTGTTGCGGATCGTCCACGGCGCCACGGTCGCGAGCGCGACGACGACGAGCAGCGCCGGCGGCGCCAGCGCGCGCCACGACCAGCGCGGCCGCAGGTCCCACGCGCCGATCGCGAGCGGCAGGAGCAGGACGAGCCCGTTGGCGCGCGTGAGGATCGCCAGGCCGGCCACGAAGCCCGCCAAGAGGGCCCAGCCGAGCTTGTGCCTCGATCGTCGCAGCTGGATCGCGGCCGCCAGCGAGCCGAGCATGAGCACCACGAACAGCGGCTCGGACATGAGCGCGCCGCCGATGAGGATGAGCGGCAGGTAGACCGCGCCGAGCGCGAGCGCCGCGAGCGCCTCCCGGCGCCCCCAGAGCTGCGCAGCGATCACCCCGATCAGCGCGACGGCGAGCGTCCCGACGAACGCCTGCACGATGCGCGCCGGCGGCACGCGCTCGTCGACCCCCTCGCGGGCGACGCCGGCGACGTCGTACACCCCCGCGAGCAGGAACGAGTAGCCGGGCGGTCGGAACGCCGTAGGGAGCTCGAAGGACAGGCCGTAGCCCTCGCCGCGCGCTATGGAGCGCGCGTGGTAGTCGTAGTCGCGCGCGTCGTGCACGATCGCGTAGTCGGGGGTCGCCGCGACGTACCCGAGGCGCAGCACCAGCGCCACCGCCAGCAGCGCCCAGACGGCGAGGCCGAGGCGCGGCAGCCGGCGCCGGCTCACGCAGCCGGTCTCGCCGACCGGACCGGGGGCTCGGGCCAGTCGACTGCGGGGCGGCGCAGGAGCGTCCAGCTCCGGCCGTGCCGGTCCGCCGTGAAGCGGGCGAGGACGCCCAGCGTCTCGAGGCCGTAGCGCACGCTCGTCGTGAAGCTGACGCTCGACGCCTCGTGGAAGTACCGCGTCGGGATCGGGATCTCCGCGACCCGCGCGCCGTGCGCGATGACCTGGGCGAACAGCTCCTGGTCGAAGACGAAGCGATCGGAGTTGCGCAGGAACGGGATCGACCGGAGCAGGTCGGCCGAGAACGCCCGGTAGCCGGTGTGGAACTCCGAGAACCGGACGCCGAAGGCCTTGTTCTCCGCCTCCGTGAGCAGCCGGTTGCCGACCCACTTCCAGCGCGGCATGCCGCCGGCGATCGCCTGGTCGTCGAGCAGGCGCGAGCCGATGACCATGTCGGCGTCGCCGTCGAGGATCGGCTGCGCCATGACCGGCACGAGCCCTGGGTCGTACTGGTCGTCGGCGTGGACCATGACGATGACGTCCGCGCCGTCGAGGAGCGCGCGCAGGTAGCCGCTCTTCTGACTTGCGCCGTAGCCGAGGTTGACCGGGTGGCGCAGCACGTCCAGGCCGTGCGCGAGCGCGACGGAGCTCGTGTCGTCCGGGCTCGCGTCGTCGACGAGCAGGGCGCGGTCGGCGACGCCCGCTGGCATCTCGGCCGTGACCGCCGGGATCGTCGGGACGGCGCGGTACGCGGGCAGGACGACGTGGACCGACTTCTCGCCGCCGCGGTCGGACATCAGCGGGTCGGGGGCGTCGGTGACGGCGACCTGCTGCGCGAGGATGACCCGCTCGTCGCCGAGCGACAGGCTGAGCGACGCCTGCGCCGGGACGTGCCGCGCGACCGCGTCGACGGGGCCCTGGAGCCGACCGAGGCGCTCCGCGAGGCCGCCGACCCAGCGGCGGGCCGCGAACGTCCGCACGAGCGGCACGTCCGCCGCCACGACGAGTCCCGCGCCGACCAGCAGCTCGCGCAGCGTCCGGCGTGGGAGCAGGCAGGTGTGCGCGGGCAGGTAGCCCCACCAGCGCCGCCCGGCGAGCCGCGCGGTGGCCGACGACGGGTCGGGCGTGACGACGCAGAGGACGCCGCCGGGACGCAGCAGGTCCGCGCAGCGCGCGATGGCGCCGACCGGGTCGTCCACGTGTTCGATGACGTCCGCGAGGACGACGACGTCGAAGCCGGCGTCGTCGTCGAAGTCCTCGAGCGCGACCTCGTGCACGTCGAGGCCGAGCGCGTCGCGGGCGTGCAGCGCCGCCTCGCGCGAGAGCTCGACGCCCACGACGTCGTACCCGGCCGTCCGCGCCTCGTCGAGCAGCAGCCCGGGCCCGCAGCCGACGTCGAGGAGCCGTCCCGCGGGCACGTGCTCGGCGACGAGCTCGAGGAGGCGGCGCGCGGTCGCGCGACGGCCGGCCTCCTCGGTCAGGTAGGAGCCGTCGCGCGTCTCGCGGTACAGCGCGTGCAGCTCCTCGCCGGACGGCAGCGCCGGCTGCTCGACGGAGCCGCACTCGTGGCAGATGAGGAGATCCCCGTGCAGGCCCAGCTCGTGGCACGAGGGCGAGAACGCGTCCGCCCCGACGGGAGTGCCCGCACCCGACAGGAGGAGCCGCAGCTCACCGGAGCAGACGCGGCAGCTGAGCCCGGCAGCCATAAGGCGCGGCACGGTATCAGTGGGCGGCGCGCGCAACGATCGCGTGGACCAGGTAGGTGGTGTCGTCGTTGAACGGCCAGGCCCACCAGCGCTGCGAGGCGACGACGTCCCCCGTCGCGCGCACGCTGCCGGGGACGTCGCACCCCGCGGGCCGCCCGAGGCGGTGCAGGAGCGCCGCCGGGCCGGGCTCGGGCGCCATCATCTGCGCCGGCGTGAGGGGCTGCGGGTGGCCGGGCCACCACCCCGCGACGTCGTTCACGTGCACCACGTGACCTCCGGTCGTGGACGCGTGCAGACGGGCGACCACGCCGTCGGTGAGCCGCTGGCCGTGCAGTCGCAGCGCGGGCGTGCGGCGCTCGGGGTCGACCTCGGCGTCGAGCAGCGCGGGGAACAGGAGCTGGGTGTAGAGCAGGTCACCGACGACGACGTCGTACCCGCCCGTGCCGATCGGCTCCCGCGGGACCATCGCATCGTGGACGCCGGCCCCTGCGATGACGGCGGAGGCGACGCGCTCCGCGGCGCCCGCGGTGACGTCCTCCTCGATGGCCGTGATCCGGCTGCGCAGGCCGCGGCGCTCCCGAGCGATCGCCCGGCGAGCCGCCATGACGTCGAGGTCGACGAGATGCACCTCCGACGCGCGGGACGCGAGCCGCGTCAGCGGCAGGTCGTCCCCGTTGCCCGCGCCGGCGATCGCGACCCGCGCGCCGGCGGGGACGATCGGGTCCAGGACCGCCCAGAGCTCGGCCCGCGCCCGTCGCCAGCGCGACGGGCGATCCGGCGCGGCGCGGCCGTTGCGGCGGGCGTTGGCGGCGAAGACCACAGGCGTCGAGGAGGGCATAGGGTCACCGGATGATCGCCACCGGCCAGCCCGCCGTCATCACCTGCCCGATCATCGGCGGGTTCGCGTCGAGCAACCCGAACCATCCGAGGACGCTCGGCGACATCGTCCGCCACGGGATCGACGCGGTCCACGCCGGCGCCGCGGCGCTGCACATCCACGCGCGCGACGCCGAGGGCGACGTCACGCAGGACGCCGCGGTGTACGAGGAGATCGGCGCGGCGATCCGCGCCGAGGTGCCCGACGTGATCCTCAACTACACGACCGGTGGCAGCGTCGGCATGTCCGACGACGAGCGTCTCGGATCGGTGGCCGCCCGCCCGGAGCTCGCCTCGCTGGACTGCGGCTCGATGAACTTCGGCCCGGCCGTGTTCATCAACTCGCCCGCCTTCATCGACCGGTGCGCGACGGAGATGCGGGCGGCCGGCGTGAAGCCGGAGATCGAGTGCTTCGAGGCGGGCATGGTCGCGGCCGGCGCGCGCCTCGTCGCCGAGGACAAGGTCGACTCGCCCGCGCTGTTCCAGGTGGTCCTCGGCGTCCAGGGCGGCGCTCCGGCGCGCGTCGACACGCTCGTCAGCATGGTGTCGCTGCTGCCGCCGGGCGCGATCTGGGCGGCCGCGGCGATCGGCGCCTCGCACTTCCCGCTCATGGCGGCCGCGCTGGGCATGGGCGGTCACATCCGCTCGGGGATGGAGGACGTCGCCTACGTGGCGCGCGGCGAGTTCGCGACGGACAACGCCCAGCTCGTCACCCGCGCCGTCGAGCTGTGCAGGGCGGTCGGGCGGCCGGTGGCGACGCCCGCGCAGGCCCGGGAGATCTTCGCGTTGTGAAGCGCATCGGGCTCCTGGGCGGGATGAGCTGGGAGTCCTCGCTCGTCTACTACCGCCTCGTCAACGAGGCGGTCCGCGACCGCGTCGGCGGCCTGCACTCGGCGGACTGCGTGCTGCGGTCGGTCGACTTCGCCGAGATCGAGGCCCTGCAGCGGGCGGGCGACTGGGACGCGGCGGGCGCGCTGCTCGCCCGCGAGGCCGTGAGCCTGGAGGGCGCGGGCGCGGAGCTGCTCGTGCTCTGCACGAACACGATGCATCGCGTCGCGGATGCCATCACCGCGGCGGTCGGCGTGCCGCTCGTGCACATCGCCGACGCGACGGCGGACGCCGTGCGCGCCCGTGGCCTGCGCGCGGTCGGGCTGCTCGGGACCGCGTACACGATGGAGGGCGAGTTCTACGTCGGGCGCCTGCGCGACGTGCACGGGCTCGACGTCCTCGTCCCGCCGCCCGACGACCGTCGCCGCGTGCACGAGGTCATCTACGAGGAGCTCTGCGTCGGCGTGGTCGACGACGGCTCGCGCGACGCGTACCGGCGCATCATGGGCGACCTCGCCGACCGCGGGGCGGAGGGCATCCTCCTCGGCTGCACCGAGATCGACCTCCTCGTGGGGCAGGAGGACGCGCCGGTGCCGGTCTTCGACACCACCCGCCTGCACGCCGAGCGCGCGGTCGAGCTCGCCCTCTAGGCGAACGCGGGCCTGCGTCGCGCCATCAGCCACAGCGCGGGCGCGACGACGAGGGCCGTCGCACCGAGCGACAGCGCGGCGACCCCGAACCCGGTGAGCGCCAGCCCGCCGAGCAGCGCGAGCGACGCCCCGGTGGCGGCGGACAGCAGGTCGTTGAAGCCCAGCAGCTTCCCGCGCTCCCACGGCTCGGAGCGGTCGGCGAGCTCCGCGGTCGCGGCGACGAACGACAGGTTCCAGCCCACGCCGAGCACGAACAGCGCGATCGCGGTCACGAACACGCCCTCGACCCACAGCAGGCTGATCGCGGCGAGGGCCATGAGCAGCAGGCCCCCGGAGAGCGCCGGGCGGCGCCCGATGTGGTCGATGACGTCCCCGATCACGATCACGAGGGCGTACATCCCGATGACGTGCGCCCCGATGATCGGGAAGACCGACTCGGCGCTGTGGCCGTGGTGGTCGACGACGACGGCGCCGGTGAGCGTCATGAGGCCGACCATCACCCCGAAGCTCGCCTGTGCGCCCAGCAGGGCGGGGATGACGCCTGGGCGGCGCAAGAGCTCGCGCAGGGGCGCGGGCGGGCCCTCGACGACGTCCTCGCCGGCCCGGGAGGCGATGATCCGCGCGATCTCGCGCGGATCCGGGCGCACGCAGAGGACGATCGCGACGCCGACGAGCATGAACGCGCTCCCGGCCAGCCAGAGCTGCGCGAGGACGTCGCCGGACAGCTCGCGCCCGGACAGCAGCGGGCTGAACACGGCGGGGCCGAGGATCGCGCCGAAGACGGAGCCGAAGAGGATCGTGGCGATGCCGCGCGCGCGGTGCTCGGGCGGGTACATGTCCCCGGCCGCGGTGCGCGCCAGCAGGGCGACGGCGCTCGCGGCGCCGACGCACATGAGCCCGCCGAGGACCGCAGGGGCGAAGGCGGTGGCGCTACCCAGCGCCGCCAGCCCACAGCCCGCCGCGCCGGTCCCGAAGCCCAGGGCGAGCACCGGCACCCTGCCCACGCGATCCATCGCGCGCCCGGCCGGGAGCGCCGCCAGCGCCCCGGACGCCAGGACGATCGCGGGGCCCAGCCCGAGCAGCCCCTCGATGTCGAGCACGGTCACGAGCGTGAGCGAGGCCACGGCGGCCGAGAGCTGCAGCATCGCCGAGCTCATCGCCAGCGCTGCCGCGAGCAGGATGCTGTTGCGGCGGATCGGCAGGGAGGCGTGATCCGCCACGGCGCGAGCGTATCCGCTCGAGGACCGGCCGCTCGACGGGTCGCCACAGCCGACGCCGAGCCCGGGCTGACGGCTACGATCCGGATCGCATGGCGGACGTCATCCGGGCCGAGGTCGTGGGGAGCATGCTGCGCCCGCAGCAGCTGCTCGACGCACGCGAGCAGGTCGCCGCGGGGGCGATCACGCGGACGGAGTTCAAGCGGATCGAGGACCGCGCGGTCGATGAGGCGATCGCGCTGCAGGAGCGCGCCGGGGTGGAGATCGTGACCGACGGCGAGCTGCGCCGCCTGTCGTTCGTGGGCCCGCTGACGGACACGGTCGACGGCGTCCGTCCCATCGAGGGGGCGAAGGTCGCCTGGCACGACGACGACGGCGAGAAGCCGCACATGCAGCCCGCGATCGTCGAGCGCCTCACGCCGCGCCGGTCGCTGGCGACCGAGGAGTACTCCTACGCCCGCGGCCGCACGAAGCTGCCGGTGAAGGTCACGCTGCCGAGCCCGCTCATGCTGGCGCTGCTCTGGAAGCCGGGCATCTCGACCGAGGTCTACGACGACCCGTTCGACGCCTTCCGGGACGCCGCGGCCATCGTGCGGTCCGAGGCGCTCGCACTCGCCGAGATGGGCTGCCCGTACATCCAGATCGACGCGCCCGAGCTCGCGACCCTCGTCGACCCGGCCCAGCGCGACTTCTACGCGTCGATCGGCATCCCGCCGGAGCGGATGCTGGGCGAGGGCATCGAGCTGCTCGACGCGATGGTGCAGGGCGTCGACGCGCGCCTGGGTCTGCACCTGTGCCGCGGCAACAACGCGGGGCAGTGGATGAGCGAGGGCGGCTACGACGAGATCTCCGAGGCCGTCTTCAAGGGCGCCCACGCCTACGACGTCTTCCTCCTCGAGTACGACGACCACCGCTCGGGCGACTTCGCCCCGCTGCGCGACGTCCCCGACGACAAGATCGTGTCCCTCGGCCTCGTGACGACGAAGCACGACGACCTCGAGACGGCCGACACGCTGCTGGCCCGCATCGACGAGGCCGCGCAGCACTTCCCCCGCGAGCAGCTGTCGCTGTGCACGCAGTGCGGGTTCGCGTCGGTCCTGGCGGGCAACCCGATCGCGTTCGAGACCCAGGAGCGCAAGCTGGCGCGGGTCGCCGAGGTGGCGGGGAGGGCCTGGGAGCTAGAGATCCGGCTCGTCGCGCAGCAGCCGCGACATCCGCCGCTCGACCTCCCGCTGCACCTCCGCGACCGCGAGGTCGTAGTCCACGCCGCCACGGACGGCGGTGCGGACGACCTCCGCCTCCTCCGCGCCCCCGAGGCCCTCGAGCATCGCGAGCAGGGCGCCCAGGTCGCGTCGCGACGCGGCGCGGTAGACGGCGAGGAAGTCCGATCGGTCCGGCGGCGTGTGGGCGGCGCCCATCGCCAGACACTACGCTCGCGGGGTGTCCCTGGTCTGCATCGACGGCGTCGTCACCGACGCGGCCGACGCCGTCATCCCCGTCACCGACGAGGGCCTGCTGCGCGGCGACGGCGTCTTCGAGGTCATCCGCGTCTACGCCGGCCGCCCGTTCGCCCTGGACGAGCACCTCGCGCGCATGACCCGGTCGGCCCACGGGCTGCGCCTGCCGCTCGACATCGACGCCGTGCGCGCGGACGTCGGGACGCTGCTGACCGCCGGGGACGAGGTCGAGGGATGCATCCGCGTGCTCGCGACGCGGGGCGGCCGCCGCATCGCCCTCGTCGAGGCCCTGCGCGAGCTGCCCGAGACGCTCGCGGTCGCCTCGATCACCTACGCGCCCCCGCGGCTGCTCGACGGCATCAAGTCCCTGTCCTACGGCGCGAACATGCTCGCGACGCGCCTCGCGAAGGAGGCGGGCGCCGACGAGGCGGTCCTCGTCACGCCGCACGGCCGCGTGCTCGAGGCGCCGACCCGCGCGATCTTCGCCGTGCTCGGCGGCACGCTGCGGACGCCGCCGCTGTCCGACCACATCCTCGACTCGATCACCCGCCGCGCCGTGCTGACCGTGATGGACGTCGAGGAGCGCCCCATGACGCTCGACGAGCTGCTCGGCGCCGAGGAGGCGTTCCTCGCGTCGACGACGCACGAGGTCATGCCGATCCACCGCGTCGACGACCGCGACCTGCCCGCGGCGGCCCCGGGCCCGGTCACCCGTCAGGCGAGCGAGCGGGTGATGGAGCACATCTCAGCGGCGCTCGCGACGACCGCTTGAGGGTCGTCACCGTCATCGGCAACCGGCCGCAGTTCGTCAAGGCGGCCGCCGTCAGCCGGGCGCTGCGCGCCGAGCACGACGAGGTCCTCGTCCACACCGGCCAGCACTACGACGACGAGCTGTCCACGGTGTTCGTCGACGAGCTGGGGATCCCGCGCCCCGAGCGCGAGCTCGGCCTCGGGACGGGGACGAACACGGAGCAGACCGCGCGGATGCTCGCCGCACTCGGACCGCTGCTCGCCGAGGAGCGCGCGGACGCGGTGCTCGTCTACGGCGACACGAACTCGACGCTCGCCGGCGGCCTCGCGGCGGCGCAGGCGCGGATCCCGGTCGCCCACGTCGAGGCGGGGATGCGGTCCTTCGACCGCCGGATGCCGGAGGAGCTCAACCGCGTCCTCACCGACCACCTGAGCGATCTGCTGCTCGCCCCGAGCGACACGGCGGTGGAGAACCTGCGGCGCGAGGGCGTCGCCGGCGCCGTGCGCCTCGTGGGGGACGTCATGGTCGACGTCGCGCACCTCGTCCAGCCGCGGGCGCGCGAGGACCTCGCGCCGCTGCGCGAGGCGGGCGTCGAGCCCGGTGAGTACGTCGTCGCGACCGCGCACCGCGCCGGCAACGTCGACGACCCGGCGCGGCTCGGGATGCTCGTCGCGCTGCTGCGCGCGGTCCCCGGGCAGGTCGTCCTGCCGCTGCATCCGCGCACCCGGGCGCGGCTGCAGGACGCGGGACTGCTGGACGAGCTCGCGGCCGAGGTCGCGCTCACGCCGCCGCTGGGACCCCTCGCGTTCACCTCGCTGCTGGTCCACGCGCGCGCCGTGCTCACGGACTCCGGCGGCGTGCAGAAGGAGGCGTATCTCGCCGGCGTCCCGTGCGTGACGCTGCGCGACACGACGGAGTGGGTCGAGACGGTCGACACGGGGTGGAACGTGCTCGTCGACCTCGACGCCGCCGCGGCGCTGCAGGCGCTGGGGCGCGAGCTGCCGGCCGCCCGGCCCGAGCTCTACGGCGACGGGCGCGCGGGCGAGCGCGTCGTGGCCGAGCTCGCCGCGCTGGCTGCCTGACCGCCGCCGATCCGCAGCACGGGCACCGCGAAGCGCGCCGGGTCGAGCACGCCGCGCCCGTCGACGATCGCGCGGGCGCCCGGGACGTCGGGGCCGCGCAGCTCGCGGTACTCCGCGTGGTCGGCCTGCAGGATCGCGCCGGCGACCGGCTCGCCGTCCCACGGCGTGAACCCGAGCGCCGCCAGCTCGGCGTCGTCGTACAGCGGATCCGCCGCGACCGGGGTGGCGCCGCGGGCGACGAGCTCGTCGCGCAGCGCGAGCGCGCCGCTGAACGCCGTCTCCTTCACCCCGCCCCGGTAGGTGACGCCGAGGATGAGCACGCGATCGCCCGCGATCCCGCCCAGCGCGCCCGCGAGGAGCTCGACGGCGTAGGCGGGCATCGCCGCGTTGATCTCGCGTGCTGCCGCGGGCAGCCGTGCGCCCGGGTCGCCCGCGAGGTAGAAGCGGGGGTACACGGGGATGCAGTGGCCGCCGACCGCCACGCCCGGGCGGTGGATGTGGCTGAACGGCTGCGAGTTCGACGCCGCGATGACGCGGTCGACGTCCAGGCCGAGGGCGTCGGCGTGCCGTGCGAGCTCGTTGGCGAAGCCGATGTTCAGGTCGCGGTAGGTCGTCTCGGCGAGCTTCGCCAGCTCGGCCGCCTCCGCCGAGCCCATCGGCCAGACGTCGGCGTCGAGGAACGCGCCGTAGAGATCGACGCCGCGCGCCTCGCCGCGCTCGCTGAGCCCGCCGACGAGCTTCGGGTAGGTCGCGAGGTCGCGCAGCACGCGCCCGCTGAACACGCGCTCGGGGCTGAAGACGATCCAGAAGTCCTCCTCCGCACGCAGGCCCGAGGCGCGCCTCGAGCGCCGGCGCGATGCGGGAGCGCGTCGTCCCGACGGGGACGGTCGTCTCGATCGCGACGGTCGTGCCCGCTCGCAGGCCCGGCGCCGATGGCGGCGACCACCGCGTCGAGGGCGGCCCAGTCGGGCTGCGCGTCGGCGTCGACGTAGAGCGGCGGCACCGCCACGACGAGATCCGGGCCCTCGGCCACGGCCGCCGTCGTGTCCGGCGTCGCGCGCAGGCGCCCGCCCCGCACGGCCTCGCCCAGCGCCTCCTCCAGGCCCTCCTCGCCGGGGAAGGGCGCCAGCCCGCGGTTCACCAGGTCGACGACGCGGGGATCGATGTCGCAGCCGGTGACCTCGTGCCCGGCGGACGCGAGCTGCGCCGCGAGGGGCAGGCCGACCTTCCCGAGGGCGACGACGACCGCCTCTCATCGCGGCAGCCACGACGCTCTCGCCGCGCCTGGCGCTGTCGAGCACGGCCTCCGCGCAGCGGACGGTCTCCAGCCCCTCCTCGAGCGAGACGACCACCGCGTCCGGGTCGCCGGCCAGGAGATCGCAGAACGCCTCGAGCTCGGCCAGGAGCGGCTCGCGGCGCGACAGCGCGAAGCGCGTCGCGTCCCCCTCGCTGACCCCGCGCAGGGCCTGCGCGCTGGACCACTCGGAGGTCACGCTGCCGTTGCGGAACAGCGTCAGGTCGGCCGTGAGCGTGTCGGCGACGAGCATCCCCCGCTCGCCGAGGATCCGGCTCTGGCGGCGCTTCGTCGGGGTCAGCCAGTCGACGATGCAGTTGAACGGCACGTCGGACGCCAGCCGTCCCGTCACGAGGACGAGATCCTCGTGCTCGCGCCCCATGCGGTGGGCGGTCTGGGCGGCGAGGGTCCGCACCGGCGCGCCGCCGAGCCAGCGCACGAGGTCGAGGTCGTGGGTCGCGAGGTCCTTCACGACGCCCACGTCGCGCACGCGGTCCGGGAACGGCCCGACGCGCTCCGTGGCGATGAGGATCGCCTCGCCGACCTCGTCGCGGCGCTCGCGCAGCGCGAGAAGGGCGGGGTTGAAGCGCTCGACGTGCCCGACGGCGGCGTGGACGCCCGCCTCGCGCACGGCGGCGATGATCGCCGACGCCTCCTCCGAGGTCGCCGCGAGCGGCTTCTCGACGAGGATGTGCACGCCCGCACGCGCCAACTCGCAGGCCACCTCGAGATGCTCCTCGGTGGGCACCGCGACGATCGCGAACTCCGGGCGGCCACGCTCGAGGAGCTCGCCGACGGACGCGAAGATCGCGTCACGGTCCGCAACCGCGCCGTATCTGTCGCCTCCCGGGTCCACGGCGCCCGCGAACGCGACCCGCGGCGAGGACTGCAGCAGCCGCGCGTGGTGGCGGCCGATCATGCCCAGGCCGAGGACGGCGCCGCGCAGCGGAGCGGGGACTGCGGGGGCAGCGGCCACGGGCGGCTAGGGTACCGCCCGATGGATCAGACCCCTCCGGGCCTCGTCGTCGCGCCGACCGCGACGGTCGGGCGCGACGTGACGTTCGGCGCCCACGTCGTGGTGCACCCCGGCGTCGTGATCGGCGACGGCTGCGTGATCCAGGACGCCGTGGTGCTCGGCAAGCCGCCGGCGCTGTCGCGGAGGTCGTCCGCGCCGCGCAGCGACCTCGATCCGCTCGTCATCGAGGCGGGCGCGACGATCTGCACCCAGGCCATCGTCTTCGGCGGCAGCTGGATCGGCCCCGGCGCGATCATCGGCGACCAGGCGTACGTGCGCGAGCGCACGCGCGTCGGCGCCGACTCCGTGGTGGGCCGCGCGACGACGGTCGACAACGACGTCGTGATCGGTGAGCGCGTCCGGCTGCAGTCCAACGTCTACATCACCGCGTTCTCCGAGATCGGCGACGACGTCTTCGTCGGACCCTGCGCGATGACGACGAACGACGACACGATGGCGCGCCGTTCGCCGGACAACCCGATGGCGGGCGCCCGCCTGCGTCGAGCGTGTCGCGTGGGCGGCGGCGCGGTGATCCTGCCGGGCGTCGAGGTCGGCGAGGAGGCCTTCGTCGCCGCGGGCGCGGTCGTCACGCGCGACGTCCCGTCCCACAAGGTCGTGTGGGGCGTCCCGGCCCGGATCGTGCGCGACGTGCCCGAGGACGACCTCCTCGAACGGTGGCGATGAACGGAACCGCCCGCGCGCTGCGCTACAAGCGCGGGACCTTCGCGCTCGGTGCCGGTGCGCTCGGCCTGACGGGCGCGGTGCTGGGTGGAGAGATCGTGCGCATCTGGCGGCGCGGGTCGACCCCGCGGCCGGGCAAGAGCGTCGGGCTCGTCGACGTGGGCATCGGGGTGGCGCGCGAGACGGCGGCCGTCGCGATCGCCGGCTACGAGGGCGGCACGCGGCGTGAGCACGCGCTCCTCAACACCCTGGGCTCGTACATGATCACCGCGGGGATCGTGCGGTTCTCGACCCACGTCATCCGGCACCGCGGGACCTGGGGGCCGTTCCGCAACCTCCACGTGGGCAACAGCCACGTCCACCACTTCGTGCCGGGGATCGTCATCGCGTTCCTCTCCGGCGGCGCGTCGATCGTGCTCCGCGACGAGCGCCTCGGACCGCTGCTGGCGATCCCCTTCGGCTCCGGCGTGGCGCTCACGCTCGACGAGTCCGCGCTGCTGCTGCGCCTCGACGACGTCTACTGGACGGAGGAGGGCATCGTGAGCGTGCACATCATGCTCTCGCTCCTGGGCGGTCTCGCAGGGGTCGCACTGCTGCTGAAGCTGCTGCGACGCGGCGAGGAGCAGGTGCTCCAGCCGCTAGGGTCCGCGGAGTGAGCGCCGAGCGCCCGCCGGGCGAGGAGGGCCCAGACCGCGACGCGGACTCGGACCCGGACGCTCCCGCGCGCCGCCGCCGCCCTGGCGCCGCGACCCGCCCGCCGAGCCGGAGACGTCGCCGGCCGAGTCCTCGTGGCGCCCGTACCCGGACGACGAGGAGCCGGTCGCATCCGCTCCCGAGCCGGAGGATCCGCCGCCCCCGCCCTGGCGCACGGAGCCGGCCACGGAGGCCGACGGCGAGGAGGCTGCGCCCCCGTGGCGCCGCGACGAGCCGCCCGAGCCGACCGGCGAGGAGCCGCCGCCGCCCTGGCGGCGCGACCCGTCCGCCGAGCCGGACACGTCGCCCGCCGAGTCGTCCTGGCGCCCGTACGCCGACGAGGCGGAGGAGGAGCCCACCGAGGCGCACGCCGCCTTCGGGGACGAGCCCGCGCCGGCGGCGGAGGAGGCGTTCGGCACGCCGGAGCCCGAGGCCGACCTGCCGCCCGAGCCCGAGCCCGAGCCGCGAACCCGAACCCGAGCCGGAGCCCGTCCCGCCGCCGCCACCGCGCACCGGGTCTGTCGGCCCGCCCGGCTACGAGGGCCCCTCCGGGGGCGCGACGACGCTCCCGCCGGGCGTCACAGCCCCGCCGAGCCGCGTCGGGCCCGAGCCCGTCCCGGGCCGCCACGCGCTCGCCCCCTGGAGCCGTCGCGCCGTCGCCTACATCCTCGACGGGATCATCGTCGGCGTCGTCACGACGCTCATCATCGTGCTCATCACCGGCGCGGCCGGCGGCGTCGGGTTCCTCGGCGGCGACACGACCGGCTACGGCGGGCTCCTCGTCGGCTTCCTGTTCAGCACCCTGATCGCGACGGCGGTGGCGCTGCTGTACTCGCCGATCTGGATGGTCCGCACGAACGGGCAGACGCTCGGCAAGCAGCTCATGGGGATCCGGGTCATCCGGCCCGACGGCCGGCCGATCGAGTTCCTCTACGCGCTGGTGCGCGAGGTGGTCGTGAAGACGTTCCTGTTCGCCGGCCTCGGCGGCAGCATCACGTTCGGGCTCCTGTGGCTGCTCGACTGCCTGTGGCCGCTCTGGGACGACGAGAACCGCGCCCTGCACGACATGATCGTGAACTCGCGCGTCGTCCGCGCCTAGCAGGCCGCGAGTCAGCGGGACAGCAAGGTCACCAGGCGAAAGCGCTCGACGACGACCTCGGTGTCGTCCTCGACATGAGGGCTCGCTCCGCTCGCGGCCCAGAACTCCTCGTGAGCTTCGCGCCACTCGTCGACCGAGCGAAAGTCCTCTCCTTCCGCGACCGCAAGCTCCAGATCGGCGTCGCCGAGACGGATGATCTCGACGCCGACGATCTCGATCACAGCGACGGGAGCGTCAGCTGAGTCGACCACCAGCTGCCGCTCACCGACGACGGGAAGCTGCTCGTCCTCTGCCTGCCACCCGCTCAGCAGGGAGGACGTCGCCGTCTTGTCCCCGTTCAGCACCGCCTCGACGAGACGGTCACGCATCGGGCCGGGGAAGCCGAACTCGCAGCGGCGATCCGCATGCACCCGGGCTCGTCGCTCCTAGGCCGCGGCGGCCACCGGCGCGCGGTCGCGCATCCAGATGACCTGGTCGCGACCCGGGCCGACGCCGACCAGGGCGATCGGCACGTTGAGGTACTCCTCGATGAACTGCAGGTAGTCGCGCGCTGTCTGCGGCAGGTCGGCGGGGCTCCGGCACTCGCCGATGTCCTCCTGCCAACCGGGCAGCTCGGTGTACTCGCCCGTCGCGTGGTGGAGGACCGACTGGTGGTACGGGAAGTCCTCGAACGTCGCGTCCTCGGCGCCTCGGTAGGACGTGCAGACGCGGACGGAGTCGAAGCCGGAGAGCACGTCGAGCTTGGTGATCACGAGGGCGGTGAGGCTGTTGATGCGCGCCGCGTACTTCAGGGCGACGAGGTCCAGCCAGCCCGTGCGGCGCGCGCGGCCCGTCGTGGTGCCGAACTCGCCGCCGCGCTGGCGGATCTCCTCGCCGATCTCCTCCGACAGCTCGGTCGGGAACGGGCCGGCGCCGACGCGCGTGACGTACGCCTTCGCGATGCCCCAGACCTCGTCGATGTCCTTCGGCCCGACGCCCGCGCCGATGCACGCGGCGCCCGCGACCGGGTTCGACGACGTGACGAACGGATAGGTCCCGTGGTCGATGTCGAGCAGCGCGCCCTGCGCGCCCTCGAACAGCACGAGCTTGCCGGCGTCCAGCCGATCCCACACGACACGGGCGGTGTCGGCGATGTACTGCTCCAGGCGGTGGCCGAAGATGAGGTACTCCTCGGTCATCCGCTGCAGGTCGAGCGCGGGGTCCTTCGTGTACGGGCGCAGCGCGAGCCGCTTGGGGTCGAGCGCCGCGGCGATCTTCTTCTTCAGGATCTTCTCGTCGAGCAGGTCCTGGACGCGGATGCCGAGGCGGGAGGCCTTGTCCGCGTACGCGGGCCCGATCCCGCGGCGCGTCGTGCCGATCTGCAGCCGGCCGAGCTTCGTCTCGCCCGCGGTGTCGAGCAGCAGGTGGTACGGCATGATCAGGTGGGCGTTCGCGCTCACCCGCAGGCCGCTCGTGTCGATGCCGCGCGACTTCAGGCCGTCGATCTCCTCGGTCAGCACCCGCGGATCGACCACGGTGCCGTTGCCGATGATGCAGATCTTGCCGGGGTAGAGGATCCCGGACGGGATGAGGTGGAACTTCCACGTCTCCCCGTCGCGGACGATCGTGTGGCCGGCGTTGTTGCCGCCCTGGAAGCGCACGACGGCGTCCGCGTTCTCGGCGAGCAGGTCGACGACCTTGCCCTTGCCCTCATCGCCCCACTGGGCGCCGACGATCACCATGCCCGGCATCGGCTGTGAGTGTACGGGGCGGCTATGCCCTGCCGGCGTGACGCGGTGCCTGGTACGTCGCGCGGGCGTCGTCGCCGAACAGGGGGATGAGATCGCACATCTCCTGCAGGCGGGAGACCGTGCGCTCGCCGATCTGGTCGACGAGGTCCTCGCGCTGCTCGATGTTGGTCGTGAGGATCACCGAGCGCTCCTCCTCGTAGCGGGCGTTGATGAGCGCGTAGAGCTGCTCGAGGACCCACGGGCTGCTCTGCTCCGCGCCGACGTCGTCGATGTGCAGCAGGTCGACGCCGGCGAGCCGGTCGAGCAGCTCGGTGTAGGAGTGCTGGGCGTCGTCGTCGAACGTGCGGCGCAGCTCGGCGAGCAGCCGCGGCAGCGAGTAGATCGCCACGGAGCGCCCCGCCTCGAGCGCCTGGCGCGAGACGATCATCGCGAGCGTCGTCTTGCCCGTGCCCACGCCGCCGAAGATCCAGAGCCCGCGCCCCGAGTCGAGGTGCTCGTCGATGCGGCGGGCGAAGTCGCGCACGACACGCGGCGCCGGACCGGTCATGTCCGAGACGGGCGGCGTGTCGAACGACGCGAGGCGGTACCGGCGCGGGATGACGCCGGACAGGCTGCGCGCCTTGGCGCGGGCCACCCGGCCGGGGCGGCAGCGGCAGTCGCGGGCCGTGTTGGTCTCCTCGTCGACGAGGAAGCCAGACCCATCACACAGGTCGTGGGGGCAGCTCAATCGGAGTACCGGTCGCCGGCGTAGTTGAGGAACTTCGGGTACTCCTTCGCGAACGTCAGCTCGACGTCCCCGAGCGCACCGTTTCGGTGCTTGGCGATGATGATGTCCGCGATGCCCTCCCGCTCGGACTCCTTGTCGTAGTACTCCTCGCGGTAGATGAAGGCGACGAGGTCGGCGTCCTGCTCGATCTGCCCGGACTCGCGGAGGTCGGAGAGGATCGGGCGCTTGTCGGTGCGGCTCTCGACGGCACGTGAGAGCTGCGACAGCGCGATGACGGGCACGTTGAGCTCGCGGGCGAGGATCTTCAGCCCGCGGCTCATCTCGCCGACCTGCTGGACGCGGCTCTCGATCGTGTGGTCCGGCCGCATGAGCTGCAGGTAGTCGACGATGATCAGCCCGAGCTCGTGCTGCTGGTGCAGCCGGCGCGCCTTCGCGCGGATCTCGAGCATGCCGACGTCGGAGGAGTCGTCGATGAACAGCGGGGCGTTCGCGAGCCGCGTCGAGGCCTCGACGATCTTCGCCCAGCGGTGCTCGGCGACGCGCCCCTTGCGCAGCTCCTCGCCCTTCACGCGGGCCTGGCTGGCGACGAAGCGCTGGGCGAGCTCCGTCTCGGACATCTCCAGGCTGAACAGCGCGACCGGCTTGTTGTAGTCGATGGCGGCGTTCTCGGCCATGTTGGTGACGAGGGCCGACTTCCCCATCGACGGGCGCGCGGCGATGATGATGAGGTTGCCGGGCTGGAAGCCGCCGGTGAGCTCGTCGAGGTCCTTGAAGCCGGACGGCGTGCCGGTGATCGCGGTGCCCTCGACCGACAGCCGATGCAGCTTGTCGAGCTCGTCGTGCAGGACCTCCTCGATGGAGCGGAAGTCCTTCTGGCGGTCGTCGTGGGCGACCTCGAGCATGGCCCGCTCGGCCTGCTCCACGAGCTCGCGCGGCGCGGCGCGGCGCTCGGCGACCGACGCCTGGATCTCGTACGTCGCGTTGAGCATCCGCCGCAGCAGCGCGTGCTCGCGGACGATGCGCGCGTACTGGCGGACGTTCCCCGCGGCCGGGACGCCCGCGGTCAGCTCGTCGACCGTGCCCGCGGCCTCGCCGTCCCCGTCGGACTTGAGCCGCTCGGTGACCGTGAGGACGTCGATCGGCTCGCTCTCGCGGTAGAGCCGGAGCATCGCCGCGTAGATCACGCGATGGCGCTCGCGGTAGAAGTCCTCGGGCTTCAGGCCCTCCTCGACGACGAGCGCGTACATCGCGCGCTCGGACAGGAGGATGGCGCCGAGGACCGAGGTCTCGGCCTCCATGGAGTGTGGAGGGCCGCCGCCGGCGGAGCCGTTGGCGGGAGGTGCGAAGGAGGCGCTCACCGGAGCGAGCACCCTACGACCTGCCGGGCGCGCTCGCGGCCGCTCGGGCCGCAAAGAGCGGCTGCCGGGCGCGTCGGACGACGAAGATCCCGCTCGCTGCGGACGAACGTGCTGCTGGGCCGGGCACGAACCCATGTTCGCACCCGCACCGGCGGAATCCAGCGCGCCCGTCCGCGGGACGCCGGCGCGGCTCAGTCGCGCGCGCCGGGGTGGCCCGCGCCGGGCCAGGGAGCCAGGACGAGGAGCAGCCGCGCGTCGGTGACGGCGCGCACCTCGTGGCGCTCCTTCGGGTCGAGGATCACGAACGTCCCGGCGCCGCCCGAGACGGTCGACGAGTCCGAGGCGATCTCGACGTCGCCGTCGACGACGAGCACGTGCGCCCGCTCGTGGACCTCGTGGTCCTGCAGCGACTCGCCGGCGGGCAGCGCGATCACGACGGACCGCGACTCCCCGCGCGAGGAGTGCAGGATCTGTGGACGGTGGGGCGCTACCGCGATCATGCGGAGGTCCCAGGAGTCCACGGTGCTACTTGCGCTCGACGACCATCGTCTTGACGGTCGCGTTGACGCCGTCCGCGACCTCCACGACGACCATGTAGGTCCCGATGTTCTTGATCGCGTCGTCGAGGTGCACGCGGCGGCGATCGACGCTCAGGCCGCGGGCCTCCTTGATGGCGTCCGCGATGTCCTGCGTCGTGACGGAGCCGAAGAGGCGCCCGTCGTCGCCGGCCTGCTGCTCGATCGTGAGCACCGTGCGGTCCAGCAGCTCGGCGTCCTCGCGGGCCTTGCTCATCGCGTCGCGTGCTGCGCGCTCGGCGGCCTGCGTGCGGACCTCGGCCGCGGCCAGGGCGCCCTTGGTCGCCGGCTGGGCCAGCTTGCGCGGGATGAGGTAGTTGCGCAGGTAGCCCTTGGAGACGTCGACGACCGTGCCGCGCTCGCCCAGCGTCTCGACGTCCTGGAGCAGGATGACCTGGGGCATCAGTCGCGGTCGCGGTCGCGATCCCGGCCGCGCCCACCGCGGCCACCCTCGGGCACGCCCGCCGTGTCGGTCACGTACGGCATGAGGGCGAGCTCGCGTGCGCGCTTGACCGCCCGGGCGACCTGCGCCTGATGGCGGCGGCACGCGCCGGTGATGCGGCGCGAGCGGATCTTGCCCCGCTCGGAGACGAACCGCCGCAGCGAGGTCGTGTCCTTGTAGTCGACCTGCTCGATCTTGTCCTTGCAGAACAGGCAGGGCTTGCGGCGGCCGGAGCCACCCACACCCTTCTTGTCCCGGCGCCGCGGCTTGCGGCTGCGCTGCTTTGCCACTGGTGAAGTCCTCGGGTTGAAGCCGTGAGAGCGCGCACGCGGCGGTGCGCGCGGGGCACCCATTGTGCCACAACGGCTCTGAGGCCCATCCGGACCGTGTGATGATGGGCCGAATGGGAGATCTGACACAGCCGAATTCCGGCCCCGCGCGACTGCGCGAGCTCATCGCCGGCGACGCCGTCGTCGTCGCGCCCGGCGCGTACGACGCCCTGTCCGCCCGCCTCGTCGAGCAGGCGGGGTTCGACGCCGTCTACATGACCGGCTACGGCGCCACGGCGTCGCTCCTGGGCCGTCCGGACGTCGGGCTGCTGTCGATGACGGAGATGGCCGACCAGGCGCGGCGGTTCGTGTCCGCGGTCGAGGTGCCGGTCATCGCCGACGCCGACAACGGCTACGGCGGGCCGCTCAACGTGGTCCGGACCGTGCGCGAGTACGCCGCCGCCGGCGTCGCGGCGCTGCACATCGAGGACCAGGTCGTGCCGAAGAAGTGCGGCCACATGGAGGGCAAGCGCGTCATCCCGCGCACGGAGATGGTCGAGAAGGTCCACGCGATGGTCGAGGGCCGCGGGGGCCACGACGTCCTGCTCATCGCCCGGTCGGACGCACGGGCGCCGGAGGGCCTCGACAGCGCGCTCGAGCGCGTCGGCGCGTACCGCGACGCCGGCGCCGACCTCATCTTCGTCGACGCCCTGCAGGACTGGTCGGAGGCCGTCGCGTTCGGCGAGGCGTTCCCCGACGTCCCGAAGGTCATCAACTTCGTCGAGGGCGGCAAGACGCCGTTCCCGGACGTCGCGCAGCTCGGCGAGATGGGCTTCCGCCTCATGTTCTCGTCGCTGACCGCGCTGCTGGCCGCCACCGGCGCGATCCAGACGCGCCTGGCGGCGCTGCGCGACGCGACCGCGCCGCAGCCGGAGCCGCCGCTCGCGTTCGACGCCTTCAACGAGGTCGTCGGGCTCTCCGACGCCCAGGCGCTCGAGGCGCGGGTGGCCGTCCCCTCCTAGGGGCCTGCTCAGACCGGCCCGCCGCGGGCGACCGTGGTCGCCGCAGCGGCGGGCTCGGGCACGAGGTCCCGCCCTTCGCGGACGGGCCTAGAAGGGGATGTCGTCGTCGGCCGGGTCCGCCGGGCGCGGCGAGCCGTTGCCGGCCGGCGCGGCGGCGAAGTCGCCCGTGTCGACCGGGATGTCGGACCGCGGCGTGAAGCCGCCGCCTCCGCCACCGCCGGCGTCGTCGCGCCCGCCGAGGAACTGCACCGTGTCGGCCACGATGTCCACGGCCTGGCGCTTGTTGCCGTCGGGCGTCTCCCACTCGCGCCACTCGAGGCGGCCGTCGAGCGCGACCGGGCGGCCCTTGGACAGGTACCGCGCGCAGTTCTCGCCCTGGGCGCCCCACACGGTGACGTCGAAGTAGTTGGGCTTGTCCTCCCAGTCGCCGGACGCGCCCTTGCGGCGCGTGTTCACGGCGAGCCGGAGGCTGCAGACGGACATCCCGCTGGGAAGGGAGCGGAGCTCCGGGTCGCGGGTCAGGTTCCCCGTGAGAACCACCCTGTTGATGTTGCTGGCGGCCATGGTGGCGCCTCTCCTTCGATGGCGAACGGCTAGGACGTCGGCGACCATACCGACGGGTCCGGCGCAATCAGCCGGGATCCCCGCTGCTTGCGCAGTTTCGTGACAGAGCCGGAACGAAGGAGGCGCGGTGCGGCTGCGCTTACGCGCCGACGCTCTCGACCGGCGGCGCGGCGGCGGCGCCGGGGCGCTCGACCCGCGGCGGGTCCGGCGCAGGCGGCGTGCCGGGTGCGAGGCGGATGATGCGGTGCCGCAGGACGCCGTCGGTGATGCTCAGCGTGCGGTGGAGCGTCTCGAGGACCGCGCGCGGGGCGTGGAACTGGAGCAGGTGGTAGTCGGCGTCGCTCTTGTGGTTGATCTCGTACGCGAGCGGCCGGACACCCCACTCCTGATCGGTGACGATCGTGCCGTCGGCCTCCACGATGTCGCGGGCGGCATCGCGGATCGCGGCACGGCGCTCGTCTTCGAGCGTCGCGTCGATCAGGGTGAAGAGGTCGTAGAGCGGTGCGGGCTGTGCCATGGGGACGGCGGTCGACTATAGCGGGAGGGGGGCGAAGTTCGCGGGCGCCGGCCCTACGGGGGTCATGGAGACCGATCCCGAGACCCCCGGCATCCGCGGGCGCGTGCGGTGGGCCAACGTCGGGCGGGCGCTCGCGCTCGTCGCCGTCGCGGCCCTCGTCGTGGCCTGGCCGCGGCTGCGCGCACCCGCGCCCGAGGTGCCCCGGGGCGCGGCCGTCCCGGTCCGCCAGGCGCCTGCGCCGGCCGAGCCGGTCACGACGCCCGAGCCGGAGCCCGAGCCTGCCGCGGAGCCGCAGCCCGAGCCCGCGCGGACGACGCCGACACGGCAGCCGCGCAGGCGCACCGCGAAGCCCCGCCGACCCAGGAGGGCGCGCACGGCCGCGGCCACGGCGACGGCGCCCGCCGCCGTGCCCGCTCCGACACCGCCCCCGGCGCCCGCGCCGTGGCGGGCGCCGTCGAGGGAGTTCGGTGTCGAGTAGCTCAGCCCGCGTCCTGCGCGGAGCCGACCGGGGCCGGGGACGGCTCGTCGCGGCGGCGCGCGATGTCCGCGAGCTGGTCGTCGATCCAGTCGCCCGGGTCGCGCTCCATGACGATGCGCTTGAGCCCGGTGGCCCTGCGCTCGCGCTCCGCGTCGCTCATCGTGAGCGCGGCGTGGATGGAGTCGGCGGTCTCCTGGATGTCGAAGGGGTTCACCGACAGGGCGAACTCGCCGAGCTCCTCGTGCGCTCCGGTGTTCTCGGAGAGGACGCTCACGCCGTTGTGCTCGTTGACGAGCGGGCCCTCCTTCGCCACGAGGTTCATGCCGTCGAACATCGCGTTCACGAGCAGCACGTCGTAGTGCTTGTAGGAGGCCATCGCCTCCTCGAGGTCGTCGCGCAGCTTGAGCTGGATCGGCATCCAGTCCGGCGTGCCGTGGCGGTGGTTGACGACCGCCACGAGCGCCTCGATGCGCTCGAGGTACTCCGCGTACTCGGGCACGTCCGTCCGGGACGGCATGAGCTGGGCGATGAACGTGACGCGCTCGCGGAACTCCGGGTGCTGCTCGAGGAACAGGTCGAAGGCGGAGAAGCCGCGCAGGACGTTCTTCGACAGGTCCGCGCGGTCGACGCGCAGCACCAGCCACTCGCGCCGCCGCCTGAGCAGCTCGGCCTCGAGCTCCTTCGTGCGCGCGGAGCGGGAGACCTGCTGGGTCGCCTTGTAGTCGATCGGCAGGGGGTAGGCGCGGACCCAGACCTCACGACCGTCGGGCGCGTGGACGATGCCCTCGTTGAAGTCGACGTCGAGGTCCATGAGGTCGCGGCAGCACTGCAGGAAGTTCCAGCGGTACGAGCGCGTGTGGAAGCCGATGATGTCGTTCGCGAGCAGGCCCTCGTAGATCTCGCGCCGGATGCGCGTGGGCAGCACGCGCCAGGCATCGGGCTGCGTCCACGGGATGTGCACGAAGTGGTGCAGGAAGACGTCCGGGCGCGCGCGCCGGACGAGGCCCGGCAGCGTGTAGAGGTGGTAGTCGTGGACCATGACGACGGGCTCGTCCACGCCCTCGATCTGCTCCACGACCGCCTCGGCCAGGTCGTCGTTGACGACGTTGTAGCCGTACTCGAACGCCTCGACCTCGTGCCGGCGGATGTCCGGCGCGTTGGACAGGTCCCAGAGGTAGTGCTGGATGAACCACAGCATCGGGTTCGCGAAGACGTTGTAGAAGCGGTCGTAGGCCTGGTCGTCGCTCACGACGAGGCGCACGTGGAACTCGCCGCCCTCCGGGGTGTGGACGACGAACGGCTCACCGCCCGACTTGCGCGCGCGGCGCTTGTCGCCGTCGGTGAGCGCCGACGCGATCCAGACGGCGTCGCGGTGCGACGCGAGGCCCGTGAGGGCCGTGACGAGGCCGCCGGTGCCGCGCTTGATCGACCCGTCGTCCTGGTGGGTGACCGGGCCGCGGTTCGAGACGAGGACGAGGGGAGCGCCTTCGGTCATTCGGGTTCCTCCTGCCGGCGGTTGTGTCGCTCTGCGACAGAACCGCAAGCAAAGACGAGTCTTTGCCGTCATCTAGAGCTCCAGCATCTTGTGGAAGATCCTGAGGTAGTCACGCAGGTAGCGCGGGGTCAGGAAGTGCTCGCGCACGTGCTCCTTCCCGCGCCGCCCGAGCGCCTTGCCCAGGGCGGGGTCCTTGAGGATGTCGATCGTGCGTGCTGCACATTGATCCACACTGTCCACGAGGTACCCGGAGAGCCCGTTGTCCACCTGCAGCGGGATGCCGCCGACGTTGCCGCCGATGAACGGCCGGCCCTTCCAGATGGCCTCGCTGACGGTGAGGCCGAAGCCCTCGCGGGTCGACTTCTGCACCAGCACGTCGGAGTGCGACTGGAAGGCGTTGACCTCGATCGCGCCGACGTTGTTGAAGTTGTTGAGGATGTGGATGTCCGGGTCGCCGTCGGCGTGCGCGATGGTCGCGTTGAAGTAGTCCCAGCCCTCGGGGTCGTCGGACGCCATCGACCCGACGAGCGCGAGCTGCGCGCCCGGCACGGCCTCCTTGACGATCCGGTAGGCGTCGATGACGCCGAGCGGATCCTTCCAGGGGTCGAAGCGCGACACCTGCGTCACGAGCGGGCGGTCGACGTCGATGCCGAACTGCTGGCAGACGTACGACGCGTCCTCGGGCGACAGGGCCATGTTCTTCGGCGCGAGCGGGTCGATCGCCGGCGGCACGATGTTGACCGTGCCCTGCATGCCGTGGGGCACGTAGGCCTGCACGTGGAAGACGGACTGCGGGTACGGCGCGATGTGCGGCAGCAGCCGCGCCATCGTGTCCGGGTTGGGCGTGGAGACGTCGATGTGGCAGCGCCACAGCCAGCTCGTGGCCTTCTCGGGGACGAGCCCGTAGAGCGCGGCGGGCTGGGGGTCGTGGATGATCGCCACGTCCCAGCCGTCGGTCAGCTCCCGGGAGTTCATCTCGTTGTAGCGATCCCAGGTCTCCCACTGCTCCTCGGTGAGGTCGTCGGGAGCGCCCTGGAGCGCGTTGTGCATGAGCTTCGTCGCGTTGAAGAACTCCTCGCGGCCGTAGATCACCTGCCACTCGACGTCGAGGCCGACGTCCGCCATGAGGGGGACGAGCGTGTAGAGGATCTCGGCGACGCCGCCGCCGAACGCCGTGGCGGACACGTGGACGACGCGCTTGCCCTGCAGCGGGGCTGCGAGCTCGCGGATCTCCTCGACGAGGGGACGGCCCACGATGTGGGTGTAGTCCGCCAGCGTCTTCTGCGCGGTCGAGACGGGCTGGAGCACGGGCGGAGAATAGACCGGGTGGTCTCCCGTGCGGATCGGCTGTCCGTCCGGAGGTCAGCCGAAGCGGGCCCGCGCCCGCTCGATGCCACGGTCCACCTCGGCCAGGACGAGGGCGTGCAGCTCCGCGTTCCCGCAGGCCAGGATGCTCATCTGGTACTCCGCGCCGGAGCCCAGCAGCGGCCGATCGCGCAGGGTGCGGCCGGTCGCGTCCGTGACAATGGCGCCGGCCTCCTCGAGCAGGAGGACCGCCGCCGCGAGGTCGTACGGCGAGTTGTTGAGGACGTGGCCGTTGCCCACCCGCTCGAACGCCGCCCGGGCCGACGGGATCTCGGCGATGAGCCGCGGGCCCGGCTCGAGGTACGCGTCGAGCTGGCCGGTGAGCACGCACATCGAGTCGAAGCACGCCGAGCCGAGCTCGAACGTCGCGCCGCCGACCGACGAGCCGTCGATGAGGTCGCCGAGGACCTCGACGGTCATGCGCGAGGGCCGCCCGCGGAACCCGTAGGTCCAGAACATCCGATCGAGCGACGTGTTCGCGCTGAGCGCCACCGGCGCGGTGCTCCGCACGCCGCCGCCGCGCACCGCGTGGTACTCGCGCCCCGTCTTCACCTCGACGATGGTCGCGACCTCCACGGCGCCCATCGTGGGCTCGCCGTGGGCGAGCGGGGCGGCCGCGACGGAGACGCAGGCGGACTCGAGGCCCGCCATCGCCGGGCGCGTCCCGTCGATGGGGTCCACCACGAGCACGTGCTCGGCGCCCGGCGGGGCGACCAGGCCGCGGTCCTCGCTGTAGAAGGCGAGCTCCGGCGCGTGCTCGGCGAGGAAGGCCTCGAGCTCGGCCTCCGCGCCCTCGTCGATCGCGAAGGTCACGTCGCCGCCGGCGCCCATGGCGCCGTGCACGCGGCCGGCGTGCGAGCCCAGCTCGGGCAGCACCCGCTCGCGCAGGCGGCGCGCGAGCGCCTCGCACAGCTCGGGGAGGGGAGTCGTCATCCGCTCACGTCGTTCGGTCGCTCCCGGAGCCGCACGCGCACCGCGCGCTCCTTGCCGTCGCGCAGCACGGTGAGCGTGACGACGTCGTCCGGGCGGAAGTCCAGGAGCCTGTCGCTGAGCTCCTTCGGGTCCCCGATCGGCTGTCCCTGCACGTGGGTGATGACGTCGCCGCCGACCTCGTACGCGCGCGCCTGGAAGGACTCGCGGTCGTCGCCGGCGCGGATGCCGGCGTCGTCGGCCGGGCCGCCGTCGGTCACGTCCTGCACCCAGGCGCCCTCGTCGACGGGCAGGTCGAAGCGCTCGGCGAGCTGCGGGTAGATCGTCGTGCTCTGCACGCCGAGGAACGCGTAGTGGATCTCGCCGTCGCGGCGCAGCGACGTCAAGGCGCGCCGGACGGTGTCGACCGGGACGGCGAACCCGACGCCCTCGCCGCCGCCCCCCGTCGAGCGGATCTGCGAGTTGATCCCGAGCACCTGGCCCCGCGCGTCGACGAGCGGGCCGCCGGAGTTGCCGCGGTTGATCGCGGCGTCGGTCTGGATCGCGCCGTCGATGGAGAACCCGGTGAGCGACTCGATCGACCGATCGAGGCCGGAGATGACGCCGACCGAGAGCGACTGCGGCTCGCCGTAGGGCGAGCCGATGGCGACGACCGGCGCGCCGACCTTCAGCGAGCGCGACGAGCCGAGCGGCAGCGGCCGCAGCGTCAGGCCCGCGGGGTCGATGCGCAGGAGGGCGATGTCCGAGTCGGGATCGACGCCGACGATCGTCGCGTCGACCTGGTTGCCGTCGGCGAACTGGACGAAGACCTCCTTCGCGCGCTTCAGGTCGTCCCCCTGGCCGGTGGTCACGACGTGCGCGTTCGTCGCGATCTCGCCGTCGCCGTCGAGGACGAACCCGGAGCCGGCGCCCTCCTGCTCGGGTCCGCGGTCGAGCACGCCCCCGCCGCCGAACACGCTGAACACGGTCACCACCCCCGGCGCCTCGCGCTCGTACACGCGCTGCGGGTCGAACGGCCGCTCCGCTCCCGCGTCGGCGAAGACCTCGACGCGCGTCGTGACCTCGACGGTCCGCGTGCGCTCGGCCTCGTCGTCACCACCCAGCGAGCACCCGCCGAGCATCGCGCCCGCGGCGACGAGCGCGCACGCGGCACGGGCGCGCCTCACACCGGCAGCCTCAGCGCGAACGTCGTCCCTGCCGACGTCGTGTGCACGTCGAGATGGCCCGTCATGCGCTCCGCGAGCTCGCGGGCGATCGTGAGGCCGAGGCCGGAGCCCTGCGCGTCGTCGGACGTGTAGAAGGGCTCGAAGACGCGCTCGAGCGAGGCGTGGTCGATGCCGGGGCCGTCGTCGCGCACCGCGAGCCGCAGCGTCCCGTTCTGCCGCCCCGCGCTCACCACGAGGCCCGTACCCCGCGGGGTGTGGGTCAACGCGTTGTTGACGAGGATGCGCAGCACCTGGGCGACGCGCTCGGGGTCGCAGTCGGCCTCGATCGGCGAGCGCGCCATGCGCAGCTCGATGTGCGAGTCGTGCGCGGCGATCGCGGGCGCGAACTCGGCGACCACGGCGCGCGTGAGCGAGCCGACGTCCGTCGGCTCCGTGCGCAGCTCCAGCGAGCCCGCCTCCAGGCGCGAGAGGTCGAGCAGGTCGGTGGCCAGCTTCTGCAGGCGCAGCGTCTGCTGGCGCACCTGGCGGATGAACGCGCGACGGGTGTCGTCGTCGAGGTCCTCGTCCTCGAGCAGCTCGAGGAACCCGCCGAGCGAGAACAGCGGCGTGCGCAGCTCGTGCGACGCGGTCGCGATGAACCGCTTGCGCGCGGAGTCCAGCTGGGCGAGCTGGCCCTGCATGTCGTCGAGCGCCTGGGAGAGGCTGCCCAGCTCGTCGTCGTACTCGGGGAACCGCGTCGAGAAGTCGCCGCGCGACACCCGGCGCGCGCCCTCCTCCAGCGCCTGCACGCGTCGCGAGATCCACCGGGCGACGACGGTGCTCGCGATGAGCGCGAGCAGCAGGCCGAGCCCGCCGGCGACGAGGATCTGCCTTCGGATGAGCGCGACGTTGTCGGCCACCTCGGCCAGCGGCGCCGAGAAGACGACGACGCGCCGCACCCGCTTGCCGTTGAACAGCGGCTTGGCCGCCTGGCCGATCGCGCCGTCGTCGGAGCGCGCCGTGCCGCTGGCCACCTTGCGCTCGGCGACCGCCTGGTCGGCGATCGTGCTGAAGTCCACGTCGGAGATGTCGGTCTCCTGGTTGGAGTCCGAGATGACGTACGTGTCGGGCGGGTCGGCGGACCGGACGGACAGCAGCGTGACGCGCGTCGACGTGCGCTCCGACGCCGCGCGCACGCTGGAGTTCAGCTGGCGCTCGGAGAGGTCGAACGGGTTGTTGAGCCGGCCCGAGTACGTGTTCGCCGACGACTCGAGCGAACGCAGCTTCTCCGAGAGCAGGGAGGACTCGAGCTGCGGCGTGAGGTAGACGTAGACGAAGCCGACGGCGGCCAGCGTGATCGCGAAGAACAGCAGCGTCAGGCGCGTCCGGATCGAGCGCCAGCGGAACATCGTCTAGCTGCCGGGCCCCGGATCGTCGTCGCGGAAGCGGTAGCCCACACCGCGCACGGTGAAGAGGTAGTCGGGGCGCTTGGCGTCGAGCTCGAGCTTCTCGCGCAGGTGCCGGATGTGCACGTCGATGGTGCGCGGGTCGCGGTAGGCGGAGTCGCCCCAGATGCGCGTGAGCAGCGCCTCGCGGGTGAACACGCGCCCCGGGTTGGCGGCGAGGCCGAGCAGGATCTCGAACTCGACGAAGGTGAGGTCGATGCGCCCGCCGCGCAGCGTCACGCTGCGCTTCGACGGCTCGATGCGCAGGTCGCCGATCTCCACGGGCGCCTCGCCGTCGGGATCGTCGTTCGTGCGCGCCATGCCCGCCCTCCGCAGCGCCGCCTTCACGCGGCTGCGGAACTCGTGCATCGAGAACGGCTTCGTGATGTAGTCGTCGGCTCCCAGCTCCAACCCGAGCACCTTGTCGATCTCCTCCGCCTTCGCGGTGAGCATGATGATGGGTACCGTCGAAGTTGCACGGAGGCGACGGCACGTCTCGAGCCCGTCGAGCCGCGGCATCATCACGTCGAGCACGACGAGGTCGAACGTCCCCTCGGCGAAGCGCTCGAGCGCCTCGCCGCCGTCCGAGGCCTGCACGACCTCGTAACCGTCCTTCCGGAGCGGATAGGACAGCAGCGTCTGGATCGCTGCCTCGTCGTCGACGAGCAATATGCGTGGGGCACGGTCGGCCATCGCCAATAGTGTGTCAACGCGCATGCTCGACCCGCGGATCTATCGTGCTGCGCTGATCCCGGCGCTGCTCGCGTTCATCCTGGTCGCGTTCTCCCTCGAGGACCGTCCGAGGCCTGTCGGGACGACTCTCGCACCAATCGCGTTCGATGGCGACCGGGCCTGGCAGGAGCTCCAGGGACGCGACGGCCTCGCGGCCCGCTACCCGGATCGCAGGCCCGGCAGCCCGGACGACGAGGCGCTCGCGACGCACGTCTCCGACAGCCTGCGCCGGCTCGGGTTCGACGTGCGCAGCGAGACGCGCTCGCAGGTCACGCCCGACGGCAAGCGGGATCTGCGGACCGTCATCGCCGAGCGCACGGGATCGCTGGACGGGCGGCTCCTCGTCGTCGCGCCGCGCGACGCCGCCGCGCCCGGCTCGGTCGCGTCCCTGTCGGCGACCGAGGGGCTGCTCGAGCTCGCCCGCGTGTTCGGCGCGCCGCGGCGCACGCAGCGCACGCTCACCATCGTCTCCACGTCGGGCTCGGCAGGGACGACGAGCACGCGCGACATCGCGAGCGTGCTCGGCGGCCAGCCCGTCGAGGCGGCGATCGTGCTCGGCGACCTCGCGTCGCGGTCGACGCGGCGCCCGTTCGTCGCCGGCTGGTCCGACGACCTCGGGATGGCCCCGCTGCGGCTGCAACGAACCGTGCAGGAGTCGCTGCGCGCGGAGCTCGGCGGCGACCCCGGCGGCCCGCGCGCGCTCGTCCAGTGGATGCGCTTCGCCGCGCCCGGCTCCCTGACCGAGCAGGGCCCGCTCAACGACGACGGCATCCCCGCCGTCCTCATCTCCGCCACCGGCGAGCGCGGGCCGTCGCCCGGCGCGCGCGTCTCGCAGGCGCGCCTGCAGGCCTTCGGCAGCGGCGTCCTGCGTGCGATGACGGCGCTCGACAACGGGCCGCCGATGTCGCCCGTCGCGCCCGCCGAGCTCGTCGTCCATCGCAAGGTCGTGCCCTCGTGGGCGATCCGGATCTTCATCGGCGCGCTGCTGTTCGCGCCGTTCGTCGCGATGATCGACGCGCTCGCGCGGCTGCGCCGCCACCACGAGTCGATCGCGCCCTGGCTGCGCTGGATCGCAGCGGGGGCGCTGCCGCTCATCGCCGCGGCGGTCTTCGCGCGCCTCCTGGGGATCGTGGGCCTCGTCGAGGCGCCGCCGGGGCCGGCGTCGCCCGAGGCGTTCCCGCCGCAGGCGGCCGGGCTCATCGCGGTCGTGCTGGTGGCCGCGCTCGCCTGGCTCGTCGGACGGCCGATCGTGCTCCGCGCGCTGCAGGGCGACGGAGGGAACCCCGGGGATGCCGCCGCGGCATGCGCGGTGCTGCTCGTCCTGTGCGTGGTAGCGGCGCTCATCTGGGTCGGCAACCCCTACGCTGCGGCTCTCCTGGTCCCAGCGCTGCATCTCTGGCTGTTCTCCCTGCTGCCCGAGCTCCGGCCCCGGCGCGGCATCGGGCTGCTGCTCGTGGCCGCCGGGCTCGTGCCGTTCGCGATCCTGCTGGCGGTGCTCGGCGCCGCCTTCGGCCTCGGGCTGATCGACACCGCCTGGTTCGGGCTCCTGGTCGTCGCCGGCGGGCACGCCTCGCCGCTGAGCTGGGTGCTGTGGAGCGTCGTCGCGAGCTGCGTCGCGGGCGCCGTGACGATCGCGTGGCGCGGCCGCGCGCGGGTCGAGCCTCCGGGCGGCCCGGGTCAGATCACGGTGCGCGGGCCGGTGACCTACGCGGGCCCCGGCTCGCTGGGCGGCGTCGAATCGAGCTTGCGGAGGTAGCGGGATGCGACGTGTGATCCGTGTCGTCTCGTCCGTGCTCATCATCGCCGGCGGCCTCCTGCTCATCGATGCGGCGCTCACCGTCGCCTGGCAGGAGCCGGTCTCGGCGGTCTACGGGCACATCAACCAGAACAAGCTCGACGGGCAGCTGAAGGAGATCGAGGCGGCCCCGCTGCCCGTGGTGGAGCAGAAGGCGCTCAAGGCGCTGCCCGATCCCTCGAAGAAGATCGCGTTCCTCGCCCGGACGCAGCGGCGTCACGCGGAGGACGGCGAGGCGATCGGCAAGATCCAGATCCCGCGCATCGGGGCGAACTTCGTCGTCGTGAACGGCACGGACGCGGCCGATCTGCGCAAGGGCCCGGGGCTCTACCCGCAGACGCCGTTCCCGGGCGCCGGCGGCACGACGGCGATCGCCGGGCACCGCACGACCTACGCCGCGCCGTTCCGGAAGGTCAACGAGCTCAAGAAGGGCAACCGGGTCATCGTGACCATGCCGTACGGCCGCTTCACGTACACCGTCGAGCGCCTCCAGATCGTGCCTCCGACGGCCCTCTGGGTGATCAATCGCGTGAGTTACGATCGCCTCGTGCTCTCCGCCTGCCATCCGCTCTACAGCGCCGCGAAGCGCATCATCGTCTTCGCCCGGCTGACCGACGTGAAGCCCCGCGGCAAGGCGCTCGCGTGAGCGGCCTGGTGAGCGCCGAGGAGCTCCGCGGCGAGCTCGGCGACCCCGCGCTGCGGATCCTGGACGCGACGGTCCTGCTGGACTTCCCGCCCGACGGAGGCCCGCCCTCCATCACGAGCGGCCGCGCCGGGTACGACGCCGGCCACGTGCCGGGCGCCGGCTTCGCCGATCTCATCACCGACCTCTCCGAGCCCGGCACCGGTCTGCCGTTCACCGTGCCCTCCGAGGAGCGCTTCGCAGCGGCGATCGCGGCCCTCGGCGTCGGCGACGACAGCCGCGTCGTGGTCTACGACCAGGGCGCCACGGCGTGGGCGACGCGACTCTGGTGGCTGCTGCGCTACTTCGGCTTCGAGGACGTCCGCGTGCTCGACGGCGGCCAGCCCGCCTGGGAGGCCGCCGGCGGCGAGCTGAGCACCGAGCCGGCGTCGCACGAGCCGGCAGCGTCGTTCACCGCGCGGGCCCGGCCGGAGCTGCTCGCGTCGACCGACGACGTCCTGGCGGCGACCCGGGACGGCGCCACGTGCGTCGTCAACGCGCTCGACGAGAAGAACTTCCGCGCCGCCCGCATCCCCGGCACCGCGCACCTCGCCGCAGGCAGCCTGCTCGACCCCGAGACCGGCCGCGTCCGGCCCGTCGAGGAGCTGCGCAGCACCATCGCGGCGGTCGTGCCGGCCGACGGCCCGCCGCCGATCGCCTACTGCGGCGGCGGCATCGCGGCGACGCTCGACGTCTTCGCCCTCGCCCTCGCCGGGCGCGACGACGCGCGGCTCTACGACGACTCGATGACCGGCTGGACGGCCGATCCGGCGCGGCCCGTCGAGACCGGCTGACGCCGGTACCCGGAGATGGCGTCCGACACACGTGGGCCGATCGGCCACGGGTCGGGCGATGGCGTTGAAGAACCGGACGCGGCGGCCGATGCGCTCCGCAGAATGCGACTCAACGAGCTGAAGGGCGCTCTCGCCCGCGACGACTACGTCGTCGATCCTCAGGCGGTCGCCGAGGCCATGCTGCGGCGCGGCCGAGGCTCGATCGCCACCGCCCTGCGCGGACCCGACCTCACCGGTGGACGTAGCCCCGCGCGGCCCGCTCCCCCGTGCGATCCCGCAACACGGCACGACCGCTACCGGCGCTGACGGCGCCGACCCAGCGCACACCGGGCGCGGCCCGCTCCGCGGCCGCGCGATCCTCCGGTCCGACGCACACGCAGAGCTCGTAGTCCTCGCCGCCGGCGACGGCGAGCTCCCACGGCTCGCGGCCGGTCGACGCGGCGACGGCGGCCACGCCGGGCGCGATCGGGACGGCCTCGAGGTCGATGTCGATCCGCACGCGGCTCGCCGCGGCGACGTGCCCGGCGTCCGAGGCGAGGCCGTCCGAGAGATCGACGAGCGCATGGGCCCCGGCGCGCGCGAGCGCGCGGCCCTCCCGCAGGCGCGGCTCGGGCCGCAGGTGCGCGCGGCGCAGCGCGTCGGCCTCCGGCGGCGGCTCGGCCACCACGCCGTCGAGCAGCGCCAGCCCGGCGGCCGACGCGCCGAGCGGGCCGGTCACGCCGACGAGGTCGCCGGGGAGCGCGCCGTCGCGGCCGACGAGGTCCTCCTCGGCGTCGGCCCAGCCGACGACCGTCACCGCGACGGTCAGGGCCGGCGCCCGCGTGACGTCGCCGCCCACGATCGTCGTCGCGCACCGCGCGGCCAGGTCCTCCATGCCGCGGGCGAGGGCGAGCACGTCGTCCTCGCCGAGATCGGCGGGCAGGCCGAGCACGACGTACGCCTCGCCGGGATCGGCGCCCATGGCGGCCAGATCGGACAGCGCGGCGGCGAGCGCGCGGTGGCCGACGTCCTCCGCCGAGGCGGTGGCGCCCAGGCGGAAGTGGACGCCGTCCACCATCGCGTCGACGGAGGTGACGCTCAGCGGCCGCGCCCGGACGACGGCGGCGTCGTCGCCGCTGCCCCGCAGGACGCGGTCGGAGCGGGTGCCGAAGATCTCACGAGCCGCGGCGATGAGCGCGAACTCATCCACGCGGCTCGGACTACCGGTAGCGGTAGATCACGCGTGCGCGGTCGAGGTCGTACGGCGACAGCTCGACGCGGACGCGATCGCCCGGCAGGATGCGGATGCGGTGGCGGCGCATCTTGCCGGCGACGTGGCCGAGGACCATGTGATCGTTGTCGAGCTTCACCCGGAACATTGCGTTCGGGAGAGCTTCGACGACCTCACCCTCGAACTCGACCTTCTCTTCCTTGCTCACAGAGGGAGAGGGTAGCGGTGCGGCGCGGAGGGGATCAGCCGGGCGCCACGTACTGCGCCGGGTCGACCGGCGCGCCGCCCTGCGGCGCGGGCTGGGCGGGCTGTGCCGGCGTCGGCTGTGCGGGCGCCGGCTGGGCCGGTTGCGGCTGGGCCGCGGGTGCCTGCGGCTGCGCGGGCTGCGCGCCACCCTGAGGTGCGGCGCCGCCGTTGTCCGCCCCGCCGCCGTTGCCGTTGCCGTTGCCGTCGGGCTTCTTGTCGGTGTCCTTCTTCTTGTCCGACTCGTCGCCCGGGGTCCCTTCCTTGCGCTCGGGCTGCACCTGCTGGTACTTGCCCTTGAACGGCTTGCTCTGGAACGCCTGCTTCGGCTTGGAGAAGTCGCCGCAGCCCTTCTTGGCGACCTTCATGTACTTCTGCCAGATCGACGCCGGGTACGTGCCGCCCGCGACGCTGATCGGCGTCGTCGGCGGGTTCATCGGCACGCGCTGGCCGGGGAAGCCGACCCAGACCGCCGTCGACAGGTTCGGCGTGTAGCCGACGAACCACGCGTCGGTGTTGTTGTCGGTCGTGCCCGTCTTGCCGGCCGCGGGGCAGCCGATCTGCGCGCCGGTGCCGGTGCCGGCCTTCATGTTCTGCTCGAGGATCTTCGTCGCCTCGTACGTCACGCCGTCGCGGAACGCCTTGTGCCGCGCGGGCTTGCCCCAGTTGCTCACGCGCCCGTCGGAGAACGTCACGCGCGTGATCGCCTTCGGGCGGTTGCGCCAGCCGCCGGAGGCGATGGTCGCGTACGCGTTGGCCATCTCGAGGGGCGAGACGCCGTCCTCCAGGCCGCCGAGGACCTCGCTCGGGTAGGCGTTGAGCTTGCTCCTGATCCCCATCTCACGCGCGGCCTTCTTGACCTTGTCCGGGCCGATGTCGAGCGCGAGCTGCTGGTAGACCGAGTTGTCCGACGACAGGGTCGCGCTCAGCAGGCTGATGCGGCCCTTGTAGGAGTTCGAGTACGTCTTGACCTTGATCGGGCCGTACTTGGGGTCGTTGAAGTTCAGCGGCCGCGAGGTGTACTGCGTCGACGGGCTGACGCCCTGGTCGAGCGCGGCCATGAGCCCCATCACCTTGAACGTCGAGCCCGGCTGGCGGTGGCCCTGCGCGGCGAGGTTGAACTTCGAGCGGCCGTAGTCCGCGGACGACGCCATGGCGCGGATGTAGCCGTTGGCGGGATCGATCGTGACGATCGCCGAGGACGGCGGGTTCGCGAAGGTCAGGGTGTCCCGGATCGCGGCGCGCGCGGCCTGCTGGAGCTTGAGGTCGATCGTCGTGCGGACCTTGAGGCCGCCCTGACGGACCTCCTCGACGCCGTAGCGGTTGATGAGCTCCTGCTTGACGTAGTCGAAGAAGAAGCTCTCCCGGCGCTGCGTGTAGAAGCGGTTGCCGGGGTGCACGCCGAGCGGCCGCGCCTGCGCCTTGCGCATGGCCGCCTGCGTGATCATCTTCTGCTTGGCCATCCGCTGCAGCACGTCGTTGCGCCGGGCCTTGGCCGCCTTGGGCGCGTAGAACGGGTTGTACTGGCTGGGTGCCTGGGGGAGGCCCGCGATGAGCGCCGCCTGGTCGAGCGTCAGGCGCTTCGCCGGCTTGTCGAAGAACATCCGCGACGCCGCCTCGACGCCGACGGCGGTCGTGCCGTTCGTCGTCCCGTAGGGCACGACGTTCAGGTACTTGGTCAGCACCCACAGCTTGCCCTGCTCGCCGGTGTGGATGTTCTCGAGCTGCTCGGCGAGCTTCGCCTCGCGGATCTTGCGCTTCCAGGTCTTCTCGTTGGAGATGTAGAGGTTGCGGACGAGCTGCATCGTGAGCGTGGAGCCGCCCTCGACCGTCTCGCCCTCCTCGACGTTCTTCACCGCGGCGCGGAGGATGCCCTCGACGTCGATGCCGCCGTGGTCGTAGAAGCGCCGGTCCTCGACCGCGACGGTCGCGTCGCGCATCGCCTGGGGGATCCCCGTCGAGGGGACCGGCGTGCGCTGGATGTCGGACTCGATCGTGCCGAGCTTCGTGCCGTCCGCCGCGTAGACGACGCTGCTCTCGCCCTTCGCGAGGGGCTTGAGGTCGGAGATCGACGGAGCGTCGGACGCGATCGAGTAGACGTAGCCCGCGCCGGCGATGCCCGCCGCGAGACCCGCCGCCACGAGGACGCCGAGGATGATCAGGAGGGCCTTGGCGGGGCCGCCGTGCCTGCGACCGCGCCGCAACCTGTCGCGACGAGCGGACATGGATGACAGGGCGAAGCTGCGCCTGCGCCATTCGTGGCGCGCGACGACCGATTGTAGCTGTGGCCCCCTTTCGTGCCCGAGGGTCGGAGGCCTTCCCGTGCAGGCGCGCGGTCAGGCGGGCTCGCGCGTGAGCAGCCCCGCGCCACGCAGCTCGCGCAGGCAGTCGGCTCGCAGCTCGGCCTCGCGGCCGGCGCGGTCGTGCGCCGCTCCCGCCGTCCCGGAGACGGCGACGCGGACGCGGCCGTCGGCGTCCATCTCCGCCAGCCGGACCGTGCCTGCCTCGCCGATCCTCTCGCCGAGCAGCTCGGACGCCCGGTCGGCGTCGACGTGCGCCGGCAGCCAGAGCGAGACCTCGGCGATGACCCGCGGCGAGATGATCGAGTCGTTGCGGATGATGACCGCCGCGAGGCGCTCGTTCGGCACGATGAGGCGCGTGTCGTCGGCCGCGCGCAGCCACGTGTACGTGAGCCGGACGTCCTCGACGGTGCCGGTGAGGTCCTCGACGGTCACGAGGTCGCCGATCCGGACCGGCTGGGTGATGAAGAGCAGGACCCCCGCCACCGCGTTGGCGAGCGTCTGGCGGGCCGCGAAGCCGATGACCGCGGCGGCGAGGGCGCTGGAGGCGAGGATGCTCGTCGCGAGGCGGTCCAGCGCCGCGAACTGGGAGATCGCGACCGCGACGCCGACGACCGCGATCGAGGCCTCGACGACCCGCCGGATGAAGCGCAGGCGCGTGTCCGTGACCGGGTCGAGCTCGATCCCCAGCCGCGAGCGCATCCGGCGCCCCTGGCGCTTGATGACGCGGTCGACGAGGAAGATGAGCACCGCGGCGATGAGCAGGCTCAGCAGCGCCGTGATGGCGTCTTCGTGGGCCTGGAAGAAGGACTCGGCGAGCAGGGTCATCGGGCGGATCGGCCACCATGGTCGGCGTGCGCCCGGACGGCAACACGCCCTGGGGTGAATCCTGGGCGGTCGCGTGGCGGGCGCTGTTGGCGTCCCGCGTCGTCGTGCTCGTCGCGGGCGCGCTCGCCGCCGGGCTGCTCGGCCTCGACCCGCGCCACACGGGCTTCGACCCCGCGGGCATCACGACGCCCTACGGCGGGCTCGGCGACGCGCTCCTCGCGCCGTTCGCGCGCTGGGACACGACGTGGTTCGTGGCCATCGCGCACGACGGCTACGGCGACGGCGCGCGCGAGGCGTTCTTCCCGCTGTACCCGCTGCTCCTCGCCGTCGGCGGCACCGTGACCGGTGGGGAGACGGTCCTGGCGGGGATCGCCCTCTCGACGGCGTTCGCGGCGGTCGCGCTCACGGTGCTGCACCGGCTCGTCGCGCTCGACTACGGCCTCGGGGTCGCGCGCGGCGCGGTGCTCGCGACGGCGTTCATGCCGATGTCGTTCTTCCTCTCGGCGGTCTACAGCGAGTCGCTGTTCCTCATGCTGTCCGTCGGCGCGGTCTACGCGGCGCGGACCGACCGCTGGGCGTGGGCGGGCATCCTCGGCGGCCTGTCGGCGGCGACGCGCAGCGCGGGGGTCGTGCTGCTCGTGCCGCTCGTGCTCATCTGGTGGGACGCGCGAGGACCGCGGCGCGAGCGCGACCTGCTCTGGCTGACGCTCGTGCCGGCCGGCGTCGGGGCGTACTGCCTCTACCTGTGGGCGTCGGGCGGCGACCCGCAGGCGCCGTTCGCGGCGCAGGACGTCTGGTTCCGGGAGTTCGCGGGCCCGTTCCTGGGCGCGTGGGACGGCTTCGTCGCCGCATGGGAGGGCGCGCGTCAGCTCCTGTCCGGGTCCCGCGAGCCGGTGTTCTTCACGCAGGCGGGCGGGGACCCGTTCGTCGTCGCGCGCCACAACATCGAGCTGTTCGCGTGGCTCGTCGCCGCGCTCGCGGCGCTCGCGCTCGGCCTGCGACGGCTCCCGCTCGCGTACCTCGCCTACGTCGTCGTGGCGCTCGCGCTGCCGCTCTCCTACCCCGTGGTGCCCCAGCCGCTCATGTCGCTGCCACGCTTCCTGCTCGTGCTGTTCCCGCTCGCCATCGCCGTCGCAGCCTGGGCGTCGGAGCGACGCTGGCGCGGGCCGGTGCTCCTCACGCTGGGCACGATCGGGCTCGCGGTGTACTCGGCGATCTTCGCGACCTGGCACTGGGTCGCGTGACCGTGCCTGCTTCGCAGGCATTGGCATCTGCTTCGCAGATGCCGGGGCTCGTGACCCTCGACGCGCTCGGGACGCTCGTCGAGCTCGAGGACCCGTACCGGCGGCTGGCGGACGAGCTCGCCGCCCGCGGCGCGCCGGTCGAGGTCGCGGCCGCGCGCGCGGCGCTGCGCGCGGAGATGGCCCACTACCGCGAGCACCACGACATCGCCTCCGACCTCGACGGGCTCGCGCGGCTGCGCGCGGACTGCACCGAGGTCCTGCGCGCCGCCCTGCCGGCGCCGGCCTCCGGGCTCGGGAACGACACGCTCCTCGAGGCGCTCCTGGCCGCGTTGCGCTTCCGCCCGTTCGGGGAGGTCGGGGACGTCCTGCGCGACCTTCGCGCCTCGGGCGCCGTTCTCGTCGTCGTGAGCAACTGGGACGTCTCGCTGCACGAGGTCATGGAGCGCACCGGGCTGCGCGCGCTCGTGGACGCCGTGCTGACGTCCGCGGAGATCGGCGAGGCGAAGCCGGGCGGCGCGATGTTCCGCGCCGCCCTGGAGCTCGCCGGCGCCCGGCCGGCCGAGGCCGTGCACGCGGGTGACTCGATCGAGCACGACGTCGCGGGAGCGCTGGCGATGGGGATGGGCGCCGTGCTCGTGGACCGCGACGGCTCGGCCGGCGCCGTTCCGGCGGGCGTGCCGGTGGTGAGCGATCTGCGCGGCGTGCGGGCGGCCGCCCCGTACCCTTCCGCCTGAAACATGAGCGTGCCGCCACCCTCCTACGTCCATCCGGGTCCGCCGCCGGAGCACCCGGAGCGCCCGGAGGGCGCCCCCGAGCGCGCGCGCCGCAACGGCCTGCCGCCGTGGCGCTGGTGGATGGGCCTCGTCGGCGTGATCATGGGCCTCGCGATCCCGCTCGTGCTCGGGGTCATCGCGGGGATCATCGTCGCGATCGCGGGCGGCGACGCGGGCGACCTGCCGTCCGGCGTCCTCATCGCGCTCACGTTCCTGCAGGACGTCGGCTTCGTCATCGCGGCCATCTTCGTGGCCCGCATGGCCCGCCCCCCGACGGCGCGCGACTTCGGCCTCGTCCCCACGCCGCTGTGGCGGGCGGCGGGCATCGTCGCGGGCGTCTACGTCGGCTTCTACGTGTTCGCCGGGATCTGGACGCAGGTCCTGAACATCAAGGAGGAGAGCGACCTCCCCGACGAGCTGGGCGCGAACCACTCGACCGCCGCGCTCGTCGCCGTGCTCGTCCTCGTGTGCGTCATGGCGCCCGTCTGCGAGGAGTTCCTCTTCCGCGGGCTGCTGTTCACGTCGCTGCGCGTGTCGATCGGCATGCTGCCGGCCGCGATCATCACCGGCGCCGTCTTCGGATCGATCCACGTCGGGTCGTCGCCCGTCGGGCTGCTCGTCCCGCTCGCGGTGCTCGGCTTCGGCCTGTGCCTCATCTACGCGTGGACGAGATCGCTCTATCCATGCGTCGCGCTGCATGCCGTGAACAACGCGATCGCGTTCGGCGTGACGCAGGACTGGACGTGGCAGATCCCGCTCCTCGCCGTCGGCGGGACGTGCGTGTCGCTGCTCATCGTCCGGGCCATCGGCCAGGCGCTGGGGAACCGCAGCGCCGGGCGCGTCCTCGCAACTTGACGCCCAGCGGCGTGCCCGCGCGCGTCGTGTCATACGATGCGCCGCCTCCATGCCACGACGCCGTGTCCTCCCAGTCGCCCTCGTCGCCGTCGCAGGCCTCGTGGGAGCCCCGGCCGCCGCGCAGGCGCAGGACCCTGCGCCCGCCGCGCCCAGCCTGCACATCGTCACCGAGAAGGTCGGCGGCAAGCGGGCGACCATCCTCTCGGGCACCCGCTTCCGCGTGCGCGTGATCGTCAAGCCGTTCGCGCCGGGTCAGCAGGTCCTCGTGACGATGCACCGGCGCGGGCGCACCATCGTCTCCAAGACGCTGACCGTCCGGCAGGGCAAGACCGCGGGCCAGGTGCTCACCGGCTACGCGCCGAAGGGGCCGGGCCAGATCGAGGTCCGCGCGGCCTCCGGTGCGATCGTCGCCCCTGCGGCGAGGATCCAGGTGGTCCCGAGCAACGTCGCGTCCGGCAGCCGCGGGCGCTCCGTGCGCTCCATGCAGGACCGCCTGAAGGCGCTCGGCTACGTGATCGGCCAGTACGGCGTCAACGACGGGCGGACGCAGCGGGCGATCCTCGCGTTCCGCAAGGTCGCCGGCATGGCGCGCACCTCCTCGGCCGATCCCGCCTTCTTCCGCGCCCTCATCACGGGCAAGGGCCGCTTCAAGGTGAGGTACCCCCGGCACGGCCGCCACGTCGAGGGCGACATCGGGCATCAGGTGCTCGCGCTGATCGGCTCCGGCGGGAAGGTCGAGCGCATCTACCCGATGTCGTCGGGCACGGGCGGGACGCCCACGATCCTCGGGTCCTACCGCGTCTACCGCAAGGACCCGGGCACGAACGCCAAGGGCATGGTCGCCTCCTCCTACTTCATCCGCGGCTACGCGATCCACGGGTACGCGAGCGTCCCGACGTACAACGCGAGCCACGGGTGCATGCGGGTGCCGATCCCGGACGCCTACCCCATCTTCAACTGGATCCAGATGGGGACGACCGTCGACACCTACAGGTGACCGCCAAGGACCGACTCGTCGCGGAGCTCCGGGCGCATGCGCTCGTGATCGGCGAGGTGGTCCTGACGAGCGGGCAGACGGCGCAGTACTACGTCGACGCCAAGCGGGCGATCCTGCTCCCGGCGGGCTTCACGGCCATGGGCGAGCTCGTGGCCGAGCGCGCCGCGGCGTGGGGCGCGACCGCGGTCGGCGGCCTCACGATGGGCGCCGATCCCGTCGCCTGCTCGGCGCTCGCGGCGGGTGCCGACGTGAAGGCGTTCTTCGTCCGCAAGGACGCGAAGGCCCACGGGCTGCAGCGCCGCGTCGAGGGCCCGCTGCTGGAGCCCGGCGACCGCTGCCTCGTCGTCGAGGACGTCGTGACGACCGGCGGCTCGACGCTGCAGGCGATCGAGGCGCTGCGCGAGGAGGGCCTGCAGATCGCAGGGGTCGTGAGCGTGCTCGACCGGCTCGCCGGCGGCGGCGAGCGCATCGCCGCGGCGGCCGGCGCGCCCTACGAGCCCCTCGCGACGATCGACGACGTCTACCCCGACCGCCCCGACCGCTGACCCGCTGACCGATCTCCGCGTCCTGTTCTTCGGTGACTCCTTCGTCGCTGGTGCGGGGGATCCGGAGGGGCTGGGCTGGGTCGGGCGCGTCGCGGTGGCGTCGTGGGCCGCGGGCATCCCGCTGACGGCCTACAACCTCGGCGTGCGCCGCGAGCCGTCGGTGGCCGTCGTCGCCAGGTGGGCCGTCGAGGCGCGCCCGCGGATCGCGCCGGGCGCGGACAGCCGCGTCGTCTTCTCGTTCGGCGCCAACGACGCGACGATCGAGGTCGGGCGGGAGCGGGTGCCGGCCGACGACGGCGTCCGCGCGCTCGACGCCGCCCTCGGCCACGCTGCGGGGCTCGGGCTGCCCGCGCTGGTGGTCGGGCCGCCGCCGGTCGACGACGACGACCACGCCGACCGCATCGCGGCCCGCTCGGCACGCTTCGCCGAGGCCTGCGCATCGCGCCGCGTGCCGTACGTGCCCGTCGTCGACGAGCTCCGCCGCACCGGCCCGTGGCTCGCGGAGGCGCGTGCGGGCGACGGCGCCCACCCGGGGGCCGGCGGGTACGCGCAGCTGGCAGCGCTCGTGCAGGAGCCCTTCCTGCGATGGGCGCGCTCTGCGAGCCTGTGACACCCGTGCTGCGCGTCCACCGCATCCCCTTCTCCACGAACGTCGAGCGCGTCGCGCTCGCAGCGGGTCACAAGGGCGTCCCCGTCACCTGGGTCGACCACGACGCGTCGGACCGCTCGGCGATCCGCGCGCTCAGCGGGCAGGACCTCGTGCCGGTCGCCGAGTTCGACGGCGACGTCGTCGCCGACTCGATGGCCATCGTCGAGCGCCTCGAGGAGGTCGCGCCCGACCCGCCGCTGTACCCGACGGAGCGCATCTCGCGGGCGCGCGTCGACGTGTTCATCACGTGGTTCAACGAGGTCTGGAAGGTCTCGCCCAACGCGATCGCCGACGAGCTCGACCGGCCGGACCCGGACACGGAGCTCATCGCCGAGCACGCGGCGCTGCTGCGCGCCCGCATGGACGTCTTCGAGCACCTGCTCACCGACGGCGACTTCCTGTCCGGCCACGGGTTCAGCGCCGCCGACGCCTGCGCCTTCCCGTTCCTGAAGTACGCGGTGCTGCACGACCCGGACGACACCGAGACGTTCCACCGGGTCCTCGCCGAGCACCAGCCCCTCGGCGACGATCACCCGCGCCTGCGCGCGTGGATCGCCCGGGTCGACGCCCTGCCGCGCGCGTAAGGGGTCTGCGGGCGCAACGCGGTGCGAATGCCCGATGCCCGTAAGGGGTCTCAGCCGGAGGATGATCACATGCAGACCATCCTCACTCACGAGATCATCGAGACGAGGCTGCACGACGCAGAGCGTCGCCTGGCCGATCCCTCCCGCGCCCCCTCGCCGGGGCGCACCACGAGCCTGATGCGTAGGCTGCGACCCCATGCTCGCCGACGTGCTGGCCTCCGGCCGCTTCACAGTCACCGCCGAGCTCGGCCCACCGGTTGACCCGGATGCAGAGCTCGTACGCAGCGCCGCGCGGGCGCTCGCACCCGTCGTCGACGCCGCCAATGTGACGGACAACCAGGCGGCGACGGTCAAGCTGTCGCCCCTGGCCTGTTCGGCGTGGATGCTCGAGGAGGGCCTCGAGCCGATCATGCAGATCACCGGCCGCGACCGGAACCTCATGAGCCTGCAGTCCGACCTGCTCGCCGCTTGGGCGTTCGGTGTGCGCACCGTGCTCGGCCTCACCGGCGATCCGATGAAGGTCGGCAAGTACGAGGAGCTCGCGACCCAGGTCGGCGACCTCGACTCGAACGGGCTCGCGAAGCTCATCGCGAACATGAACGCCGGGACGCTCGCAGCGGGCGAGGCGCTGTCGCAGCCGACGGGCTTCCTCGTCGCCGGCGCCGCGAACCCGCTCGTCGACAAGGTCGAGAAGCTCGAGTCCAAGCTGGACGCCGGGGTCGGCCTGTTCCAGTCGAACATCGTCTACGACGTCGAGCGCTTCGCTGCCTGGTGGGAGCCGATGGTGGCGGCGGGCGTCCACGAGCGCGCCCCGCTGCTCGTCGGCGTGACGCCTCCGCGCTCCACGCGGATGCTGCAGTTCATGCACGAGAAGATCCCCGGCGTCGAGGTCGACGACGCGACGTTCGCGCGTCTCGAGGGCCTGCAGGGCGACGAGGCGAAGGCCGCCGGCGTGGAGGTCGCGATCGACGTCATCAGGGGCGTGCGCGAGCTGCCGGGCATCGCCGGCGTGCACCTCATGGCCCCGGGCTGGGAGGTCGAGGCCGTGCCGCGCGTCGTGGAGGGCGCCGGGCTCGCCCGCGTGTGATCTACCGCCTCCTCTTCCGCCTCGTCCTCACCAGGGTCGATCCCGAGCGCGCCCACGGCATGGCCGCCGCGCTGCTCGGGGCGCTTCCCGCCCGGCCGCTGCGCCGCCTGCTCGGCCCGCGCGATCCGGCGCTGCGCGTCGAGGCGCTCGGGCGGGTCTTCCCCAGCCCGCTCGGCGTCGCCGCCGGCGTCGACAAGGACGCGACGTGGTTCGAGGGGCTCGGGGCGATCGGGTTCGGCTTCGTGGAGATCGGGACGGTCACCGCGCAGCCGCAGCCGGGCAACCCGCGCCCGCGCATCGAGCGCTTCCCACAGGCGCGCGCGCTCCTGAACTGGATGGGGTTCCCCAACGGCGGTGCGGATGCGGTCGCCGCGCGGCTGACCGGGCCGCGGAGCACGATCGTCGGCGTCAACGTCGGCAAGTCGAAGGTCGCCCCGGTCGACGACGCCGCGGCCGACTACCGGGCGAGCGTCCGCCGCCTCGCGGCGCACGCGGACTACCTCGCGCTCAACGTGAGCTCGCCGAACACGCCAGGGCTGCGGTCGCTCCAGGCGGCCGATGCGCTCGAGGCGCTCGTCGACGGCGTGCAGGAGGAGCTCCGTGGGCTCGGGCTGCGCGTGCCGCTGCTCGTGAAGATCGCGCCGGACCTCGGCGACGAGGAGATCGACGCCGTCGCCGACCTCGCCGTCCGCCGCGGCCTCGACGGCCTGATCGCGATCAACACGACGACCGACCGCGGCCCGCTCGTCTCCGCGCTGCGCGCCCCCGGGGAGCCCGGCGGCATCTCGGGCGCGCCGATCGCCGCCCGGTCGCTGGAGATCCTGCGCCGGCTGCGCGCGCGTGTCGGGGACGAGCTCGTCCTCGTGTCCGTCGGCGGCGTCGGGGACGGGGAGGACGCCTGGGAGCGCCTGCAGGCGGGCGCGACGCTCGTGCAGGCCTACACCGGGCTCGTCTACGGCGGCCCGCTGTGGGCCTGGCGCGCCAATCGCGTGCTGGCGAGCCGCCGTCGCGCCGCGCACTAGGATCGCGCGGTGGATCACCGGACGCTCCTGCACGACGTCGCCGACCGGGCGGCGGACTGGTTCGACGAGCTGCCGCACCGCCCCGTCGGGCCGCAGCGCACGTCGGCGGACCTCGAGATCGCCGACCGCCTCGGGGACGGGCCGACCCCCGTGGACCAGGTCATCGCGGACCTCGCCGGCGAGGCCGCGCCCGGCCTCGCCGCGATGGGCTCGCCGCGCTTCTTCGGCTTCGTCATCGGCGCTGCCCATCCGGCCGGCGTCGCCGCCGATTGGCTCGCCACCACGTGGGACCAGAACGCCGGGCTCGCCGGCCCGACCCCGAGCGTCTCGCTGATCGAGGAGATCGCCGGCCGCTGGCTCGCCGACCTGCTCGGGATCCCGCCGACCGCGTCGTTCGCGCTCGTCACCGGCTGCCAGATGGCGCACGTCACGGGCCTCGCGGCGGCGCGCAACCGCGTCCTGGCCGACGCGGGCCACGACGTCGAGCGCCTCGGGCTCATCGGCGCCCCGCGGATCCGGGTGCTGGCCGGGGCGGAGCGCCACGTGACCGTCGACCGCGCGCTGCGGCTGCTCGGCTTCGGCACGGACGGGATCGAGCTGGTGGACGTCGACGCGCACGGCGCGATGCGCGCCGACGCGCTCGAGGCGGCCCTCGCGACCGGCGAGCCGGGGACGCCGACGATCGTCATCGCCCAGGTCGGCAACGTGAACACGGGTGCGAGCGACCCGATGCGCGAGGTGTGCGCCGCCGGCAAGGCCGCGGGCGCCTGGGTCCACGTCGACGGCGCGTTCGGGCTCTGGGCGGCGGCGAGCCGCAGCCGGCGCGGCACGATCGCGGGCGCCGAGAACGCCGACTCGTGGGCCACGGACGGGCACAAGTGGCTGCAGGTGCCCTACGACTGCGGGATCGCGTTCGTCCGCGACCGCGAGGCGCACCGCGCCGCGATGGCGTTCACCGCCGCCTACCTCGTCCAGGACGCGGCCGGCCCGCGCGAGCCGATGGACTGGACGCCCGAGTTCTCCCGCCGGGCGCGCGGGCTGGCGGTCTACGCCATCCTGCGCTCGCTCGGCCGCGAGGGCGTCGGCGAGCTCGTCGACCGCCTCTGCGCGTGCGCGGACCGCTTCGCCGACCGGCTCCCGGCCGCGGGCTACGAGGTGCTGTCGCACGGGCTCAACCAGGTCCTCGTCGCCCTCGGGTCCGACGAGGCGACCGACGCCGCGCTCGCGGCGATCCAGGCGGACGGGACGTGCTGGCCGAGCGGGACGACCTGGCGCGGGCGGCGCTGCATCCGGATCTCGGTCTGCAGCCACCTCACGACGTTCGACGACGTCGACCGGTCGGTCGACGCGATGGCGGCCTGCGCGGGCCGATGACGCCTGCCCCCGACCTCGACGAGCTGGTTCGTCAGGGTGTCGCGGTGATCGTCGCGACCTGCGACGCGACGCACCGGCCCGCCGTGACGAAGGGGTGGGGCCCGGTCCTGAGCGCCGACGGCGCCCGGCTCACGCTGTGCATCGACGCGCCGGACGGCTCGGACACGCGGACGAACCTCGCCGCCGGGAGTCCCGTGGCGGTCACGCTCAGCCGCCCCACCTCGTATCTCTCCGTGCAGCTCAAGGGCCCGCTGTGCACGGTGACGGAGCCCGACGAGGATGCGCGGCGGATCGCCGCGGAGCACATCGCGGCGTTCGTCGCCGAGACGTCCGCGCTCGGCGTTCCCGAGGAGGTCATCCACGCGACGGTGGGCGAGGAGCTGGTCCTCGTCGCGTTCGACGTCGTCGAGCGCTACGACCAGACGCCCGGGCCCGGCGCAGGGCGCTCGCTGTGAGCGACGTCGACCTGCGATCCATCCGCGCGAGCCTGCAGGGCGTCATCCCGTCCCCGTTCGGCACGTGCTCGGCGGACGGCATGCCGAACGTCACCTACCTGTCGCTCGTCGCCTACCTCGACGCGGAGCGCGTCGCGATCTCGCGGCAGTTCCTCAGCAAGTCGAAGGCGAACCTCGACGAGAACCCGTACGCGCAGGTGATCGTCGTCGATCCCGGAATCCGGCGAGCAGCACGCGCTCGACCTGCGCTACCTGCACACCGAGACCGACGGCGAGGCGTTCGAGTCGATGCGGGCCAACCTCGATGCGGTCGCGTCGCAGACGGGGATGGGCGACGTGTTCCGGCTGCGCGGCGCCGACGTCTACCACGTCGAGCGCGTCGCCCGCCTCGGCGTGGCGCCCGCCGAGCAGCCGCGGCCCGTCGATCTGCTGGAGCCGCTGGAGCACGTGGTGCGCCGCCTGGCGGCGTGTGCGTCCTACGAGGAGGTCGCCCGCGTCGCGCTCGAGGCGCTCGACGACCAGCTCGGGCTGGGACACACGATCCTGCTCGCGCACGACGCCGCGGCCGCGCGGCTCTTCGCGGTCGCGAGCGCCGGCTACGACGCCTCGGCGGTCGGCGCCGAGGTCGCGGCGGGCGACGGGTTGATCGGCACGGCGGCGGTGCGGCGCAGGCTGGTCGTGCAGCCCAACCTGCAGCGCTCGCGGACGATGGCGCAGGCGGTCACGGGCGCGGCGCCCGATCCGCGCGAGGTCGCGCTCCCGGGGCTGCCGACCGCCCGCAGCGCCGCGGCCGTGCCGCTGCTGCTGGGCAACGACCTGCTCGGCGTCCTGTACCTCGAGTCCGAGCGCGTGGCGGCGTTCGTCGGCGCCTGGGAGCCCGCGCTGCGGCTGCTCGGCGCGCACCTCGCGGCGGCCCTGGCGGCGCGGGGCATGCCCGCGGAGGACCCGCCGCCCGCGACGACCGCGCCGCCCGTCCCCGCCGGCTCGGAGCTCGAGGTCACGTACTACGAGTCCGACGACACGGTGCTCCTCGACGGCGAGTACGTCGTGAAGGGCGTGCCCGGCCGGATCCTCCGCTCGCTGCTGCGCGAGCACGAGGCGTCGGGCCGGACGCTGTTCTCGAACCGGGAGCTGCGCCTCGACGAGTCGCTCGGGCTCCCCGCCGGCAACGACAACCTCGAGGCGCGGCTGCTGGTCCTGCGCCGCCGGCTCGCCGAGCGCGGCATGCCGATCGCCCTCACCCGCGTCGGCCGCGGGCGTCTGGAGCTGACCGTGGAGCGGCCGCTGCGGCTCGTCGACGTGCCCACCGCCGGGCCGTGGCGCGGCGCATAGGGAAGTCGTAAGGAGCGCTAGGGACCTCGAAGGAGACGCGGGCGCGCGGCACTGGGACGGTGCCCGGCATGCACACCACCGCTCTCCCCAACGACGCACGGATCGCCGTCATCGGCGGCGGTCCCGCCGGCATCGCGGCCGCCAAGGAGCTCGCCGAGCGCGGCTTCGCGGTCCAGGTCCTCGAGGCCTCCGACGACCTCGGCGGCCAGTGGCACACCGGCGCCGCGCACTCCGGCATCTGGCCCGGCATGCGGGCGAACACCAGCGGCGTGATGACGCGCTTCTCCGACCGCCCGGCCCCCGACGGCTGGCCGGTGTTCCCGACCGCCGAGCAGGTCCGCGACGAGCTGCGCGACCACGCCGCCCGCACCGGCGTCGTCACGCGGACGCGCTTCGGGGCGCGTGTCCTGTCGGCCCGCCAGGACGGCGAGCGCTGGTCCCTCGACGTGGAGGACGTCGCGACGGGCCGCATCGACACGCTGCGGGTCGACGGCATCGTCGCCGCGTCCGGGCGCTTCACCGTGCCGCAGATCCCGGCGGAGCTGCGGTTCGGCGACGGGGTCGAGGTCCTCCACTCCAGCGCCTACCGCGGGCCGGCGCGGTTCGCGGGCCGGCGGGTCCTCGTCGTCGGCAACTCGATCTCCGGCCTGGAGATCGCCTCCGACCTCGCGCACGACCCGACGATCACCGTCGTGAGCTCGTCGCGCCGGCCGCGCTGGATCGTCCCCAAGCTGACCGCGGGCGTGCCCGCCGACCACGTCGGCTTCACCGCGTTCGCCGGGCTCCTCGGCCGGACGCTCCCGCCCGAGGCGCTCGCGGACGCGCTGCGCGCGCAGCTGGAGTCGTGGGCCGGCGACCCGGCGGCGGTCGGTGGGCTCACCCCGGCGCACGACCTCCTGGCCGCGGGCCTGAGCCAGAGCCAGCACTACCTGCCGCACGTGGCCGAGGGCCGCATCGACGCCCGTCCGGGCATCGCCGGCGTCGAGGGCGACGTCGTGCGCTTCACCGACGGCACGGAGGCGACCGTCGATGCCGTCGTGCTCGCCACCGGCTTCGCGTCCGAGCTGCCCTACCTCGCCGCGCAGCCCGAGGCGCTGGACGCGATGACGTTCGACGCCGCGCGGCCCGGGCTCGCGCTCGTCGGCCAGTTCGTCGTGCACGGCCCCGCGTTCCCGGTCCTGGAGCTGCAGGCGCGGCTCGTCGCGGCGGTCTGGTCGGGCGAGCGGAGCATCGTCGGCGCGCCGCAGCTGCCCGACCTGCCGCACTACCCGCACCACATGCTCGCCGAGGCCCTGGCCGGCGCCCTCGGCGCGACCCCCGACGAGGACGCGCATCCCGCGCTGGTGGAGGCGCTGCGCTTCGGGCCGATGCTCGGCGAGCGCTACCGGCTGGACGAGCCCGGCATGGCCGAGCGCTTCGCGGCCATGACCGCGGGATTCCGCGCGCCGGACGACCAGGTCGCGGCGTGGGGTCGGCTCGCCGCGCCCGAGGTGGTCGCGTCCGTCGCTTGACATCGCCTCGGGTAAGCCGTAACTTACGGTAAGCAATGGCTTACCACGGTGCGGCACTGGCCGCCCTCGCCGATCCCACGCGACGGGCGATCTTCGAGCGACTCGCCGACCGCCCGAGCGCGGTCGGTGAGCTCGCGAAGGAGCTCCCCGTCAGCCGGCCCGCCGTCTCGCAGCACCTCAAGGTGCTGCTGGACGCGGGGCTGGTCAGCGCGCGATCGGAAGGCAGTCGCCGCATCTACGGCATCGATCCGGACGGGGTGGGCGCGCTGCGCGCCTACCTCGATCGGTTCTGGAACCGAGCGCTCGCGGCCTTCAAGGACGCCGTCGAGCAGGAAGGCGAGGTCACATGAGCACCCAGGCAGCCAACACCACGTCCGTGCGGACGTCGATCGTCGTGGACGCCGCGCCCGAGCGGGCGTTCACGGTCTTCACCGCCGAGATGGGCACGTGGTGGCCGCCGGAGCACCACCTCCTGGAGGCCGAGCTGAGCGAGACGGTGTTCGAGCCGCGCGTCGGCGGCCGGATCTACGACAAGGGCGTCGACGGCAGCGAGTGCACGTGGGCGCGGGTGCTCGCGTACGAGCCGCCGGACCGGGTCGTCTTCAGCTGGGACATCGGCCTCGACTGGAAGATCGAGACCGACCACGCGCGGACGAGCGAGGTCGAGCTGCGGTTCGTCCCCGACGGTCCCGAGCGGACGCGGGTGGAGCTCGAGCATCGCCACCTCGAGCGCCACGGCGAGGGCTGGGAGGCCATGCGCGACGCGGTCGGCTCGGCCGACGGCTGGGGCGTGGGGATGCGCCGCTTCGCCGCCTACGTGGGTGGACGCCCGATGTAGGCTCCGGCGTCCGCAGCCCGACAACGGAGGTGGCAGTGAGCGCCGTCGACGACATCCTGTCCCAGATCCCGATCAGCCAGCTCGCAGGGCAGCTCGGGGTCGACGAGGCGACAGCGGAGCAGGCGACGCGACAGGCCCTTCCGGCGCTGCTGGGCGGGATGGAGGCCAACGCGCAGGACCCCAAGGGCGCGCAGTCGCTGGCCGACGCGCTCGGCCAGCACTCGCCCGCCCTCGTCCAGGGGGGCGTGAACCTCGACGAGGTCGACACGAACGACGGCGAGAAGATCGTCGGCCACGTGTTCGGCGAGCAGCAGGGCGAGGTCGTCAACCGGCTCGGCGCGGTCGGCGGCACCGGCGGTCAGGGCCTCGTCGGCAAGCTCCTGCCGATGCTCGCGCCGATCGTGCTCTCCTATCTCGCGAGTCGCATGGGCGGCGGCGGTGGCAAGACCTCCGCCGTGGCAGGCGGCGGCATGGAGGATCTCCTCGGCGGGCTGCTGGGCGGCGTGCTCGGGGGCGGCGGCGCGAAGGGCGGCGGCGGCGACGGAGGCATCGGCGACATCCTCGGCGGGCTGCTCGGCGGCGGGCGCCGCTGAGCGCAGGGCAGGCCCGCGGTCAGCCGCCGCGGGCCTTGAAGTGACAGGTCAGCGTCACCCGGCCGGACGGGGTGACGACCGTGTGCGACTTGTTCGTGACGCCCGCGGGCGTCGGACAGCGCAGGCCCTTCACGACCAGCGCGTGCGGCGGTCCCTGCGGCACCCGTCCATGGCAGATGAGCGTGCCGTTGCCGCTCGGCGTGATCGTGTAGCGCCCGGTGGTGCTGATCACGCCTGGCGCGATGCCCGGCGTGAGGATGCTGCACGACGTCCGACCGTGCGTCGCGCCCTCGCCGGGATGCTTCGGCTTCGCGCCTGCGACGACGGGGGACAGGGCCGCGCCGGTCACTGCCAGCAGCCCGACCGCGACGATCCTGCGGGAACGGATTCGGACGTCGATCACCTCCCGGTGCTCTCGAGGGCAGCGACTCTACGCCGTGCCCGGAGTCCTGCAAGGCCGATCATCCGTCCAGCCCCCCGGCGACGCAGCACCGCCAGCGCCCCGAGCCCCATCACGAGCGGACCGAGGCCGGCGACGACGAGCGCGGGCCGGGCGCCCGCGACCGTGACGAGCACGGCCCCCGTCGTGAGCGCGACGAGCTCGGCGGTGTTGCGCGCGGCGTTGTAGGCGGCGAAGGCCCGCCCGTGCCGGTCGGCGGGCACACGGTCGTGCATGAGCGTCCGCAGGAGGGCGTTCTTCACGCCGTGCCCGAGCCCGCCGATCACCATCCCGGCGATCGCGACGGGCAGCACGAGCCACACGGCCTGGAGCACGAAGCCCGAGCCCTGCACGGCGAGCGCGATCATCGCCGCGGCCGCGGTGAGCGGGCCCGCCACGCGGCGCGCGCCGACGCTGCCGATGGTCATGCCGACCATCCAGGCGGCCACGAGCACCGCGTAGCCGGCCTCGCCGATCCGCAGGACCTCGGCCGCGAACACGACCTCGATCGTCATCGCGGCGCTGACGAACAGGAGCGCGCCGACGGCGGCGAGCACGACGGGCCGCAGGACCGGGTCGGCCAGGACGACCTGCGCGCCGCCGCGCCGGGTGGCGCTCGAGCGGGTGCGCGGCACCGGTCGGCGGCGGGCGCGGATGAGCCCGGCGGCCGCCACGATCGCGAGGAAGCTGGCCGCGTCGGCCAGCAGCGCCAGGCGCGTGCCGCCGACGGCGACCGCGACCGCGGCGAGGACGGGGCCCAGCGCGAAGCCGGCCGAACGGGCCGCCTCGATGGTCCCGTTGGCGGCCGCCAGCCGGTCCTTGCGGGCGATCGCCGGGACGAGCGAGAACTCGGCCGGAGCGCTGACCGTCGCCCCCGCGGCGAGCAGGAGCGCGAGCACGCAGGAGCGGCGCGAGGGACGTCGTGAAGGCGAGACCGAGCGCGACGACGGCCTGGAGGGCGGAGGACAGCGCGAGGAGGCGGACGCTCTCGATGCGGTCGGCGAGTCGCCCGGCGAGCGGCGCCAGGACGACCGCCGGGAGCATGGTGGTGGCGAAGAGCGCCGAGACCGCCAGGGCGCTCCCGGTGATCTCGTGCACGTGCAGCGCGAGCGCCACGATCGCGAGCAGATCCCCGAGCGAGGAGAGGCAGACGGCGCCGGCCAGCAGCGGGAGATCGCGTCGGTGCGGTGCGGGCATGGCGCGACCGTACGGTCGCCCCGGAGGGCCGACATGAGGCCTTCGTGAGCCGGACCTGAGCTCAGCCCAGGTCGCGCAGCCGGTAGCCGACGCCGCGCACCGTCTCGAGCGATGCGGCGCGGTCCCCGAGCTTCTTGCGCAGGCTGCTCACGACGACCTCGACGACGTTGCTGCCGCCGGTCCACTCGTGGCCCCAGACGTCGCGCAGGAGATCCTCCCGCCGGACCGCGCGACCCGCGTGGCTCTGCAGGTGCCCGAGGACCTCGGCCTCCAGGCGGGTGAGGTCGACGGGCGCGCCGTCGAGCCGCAGCCGACGGTCGGCGACGTCGAGTCCCTCCTCCTCGTCGAGCAGCTCGCGTGCGCCGAGCCCGGCGAGCCAGCCGTCGATCGAGCCGGGCCCGAGGTCGTTGAACAGCGAGGGCGACCCGGGGACCGGCACGTACCCCAGCGTCATCGCGCAGTACGCCGTCGAGCCGTCGAGCGGCTCGGTGTAGATGCGACGCAGCTCGGGGCGCTTCGCGACGTACAGGCGCTTCATGTCGAGCAGCAGCGCCGCCAGCGCGGCGTCGAAGCCCTCGGTCGTCTCGCGCCGGACGCCGTAGCGCGCCCAGACGGCGCGCTGGCCCTTCGGGATCGGCGAGGTGCGCAGGTGCGCGCGCCACTCCGAGCCGACCGGGTCGACGTCGAGCACCCGCGGGCTGACCTCGTGGGGCTCGCAGGCACAACGGAAGCCGGCGACGCGTCCCTCCGCATCCCGCGCGACCGCGAACGCCTCGGGCACGGCCTCCCACCAGGCGCGCAGCACCTCGACGCCGCCGCGGATGTTCGGGGCGTCGGCCGCCAGCGCGGCGATCGCGTCCCAGTCGCCCGGCTCGGCGGGCGTGACGTCGTGGTCCATGCGGATCGCCGGGAAGAAGTTCTCCCGCACCGAGCGGTCCTCGATGAGGTAGAGCATGTCGGCCGTGTAGCGCCACAGCTCGGGGCGGGTCGCCGTGCGCATCTCGCCGCGCAGGCAGCGCCACGCGGCGGTGCGGTAGGCGCGGTACGTGCGGGGATCGAGCGCCTTGAGCCGCATCGCCGTGGCCTCGCGGACCGCGTCGTGCACGACGAGGCCGTCGCGGCCGAGCTCGACGAACGGCAGCGCCCGCAGCCGGGCGAACGCGTCGCCGGGCGGCTCGCCGGGCAGCTCGGCGCCCAGCAGCGACAGGGTCGTGCGGCGGGTGACGGACGCCGCCTCGAGGACGCGCCGCGTGTCCGGATCCAGCGCGTCGAGGTACGTCCGCGCGACCTGCTCGACGACCGTCCCGGTCGCGGCCTCCTCGAGCGGGATGCCCGAGCCGTCGCGGATCGCGGCGCCGGCGAGGACGAGGCCGAGCGGATGTCCGCCCACGACGCGGTTCACCCGGCGCGCGTCCTCACCGGCGAGGCCGGCAGCGCGCAGGACCGCCTCCGCGCCGTCGGGCGGGAGGTTCTCGAGGCGCACGACGCGCACGAGGTCGCCGTACTCGCGCAGCCAGGCGTTCGACGGCGCCTCGCGGCCCGCGAGCACGACGCGCACGTCGGTGGACAGCTCGGGGATGAGCGTCCGCCGCATCCACGGGTCGAGCATCGTGAGGAGCTCGTAGGTGTCCACGAGGAGCAGCACCCGCCCCTCCTGGCCGAGCCTGTCGCCGAGCGCCGTGCGCAGGCCCTGCTCCGTCGGCTCCACCTCGCGCCCGTCGAGCGCGACCACCGTGACGCCCTGGGCTGCGGCCTCGCCGGCCAGCCAGCGCATGAGCGCGGACTTGCCGACCCCCGCGATCCCGCAGACGTGCGTCACGACGGGCCCGTCGCCCACCAGGGACGCCCGCAGCGCCGCCTGCTCGCGCTCGCGCCCCACGATGGCGCCTGCACGGCGGTCCAGCAGGGCTTGGACGTTCGAGGTCATGGTTGGGCGCCTGGGTGAATCCTACGCGTGGGGGTTGCGCGGCCGGGCACCCTCTCGGTGTGGACGATGCACGGCAGCTCCGCGAGGAGCAGGCGGCTCTGTGGAACGGCAGCTCGGGCGAGGCGTGGGTCGCGGCGCAGGCCGTGCTCGACGACCTCTTCCGACCGGTCGAGGCGCTGCTCGCCGACACCGCGGCGGCACTGGGCGCGACGAACGTGCTCGACGTCGGCTGCGGCACCGGCGCGACGACCATCGCGCTGGCGCGCCGGCTCGGCGCGTCGGCGACGTGCACGGGCCTCGACATCTCGGCGCCCATGATCGACGTCGCGCGCGAGCGGGCCGCCGGCGAGACGCCCCCGCCGCGCTTCGTGTGCGCCGACGCAGGGACGCACCCGTTCGAGCCGGACGCGTTCGACCTCCTCACGTCGCGCTTCGGCGTCATGTTCTTCGGCGACCCGGTGGCCGCGTTCGCGAACCTGCGCCGCGCGACGGCGCCCGGCGGCGCGCTGCGGGCGGTCGTCTGGCGCGGGCCGGAGGACAACCCCTTCATGACCACCGCCGCCCGCGCCGCGGCGGACGTCCTGCCCGAGGGCGCGCTGCCGCCGACGCGCCCGCCCGGCGCGCCGGGTCAGTTCGCGTTCGCCGACCCCGACCGCGTCCGAGCGATCCTCGACGACAGCGGCTGGCGCGAGCCCGACCTGGAGGCGGTCGACCTCCCGTGCGTCATGCCGGCGTCGGACCTGCAGGAGTACGTGACCCGCCTCGGTCCGCTGAGCCTGGCGCTGCGCGGCCTCGACGACGCCGGTCGCGCCCGGGCCCTCGAGGTGGCCCTTCCCGCGTTCGACCGGTTCACCGAGGGCGACGTCGTCCACGTCGACATCGGCTGCTGGATGGTCGGCGCGACGCGCCTAGGGCCCGCCCGGGATCGCGCCGCTGACCATCTGGTCGGTGAGGCGCAGCAGCTCGCGGCGCGCGAGTGGCAGCTGCGGGCCGGCGGACAGCGTCAACAGGCCGTGCACGCCTGCCCAGAGCACGAGCACCTCGTCGGCGAGTGCGGTGCACTCGCGGCCCGTGTCGCGGGTGATCGCGGCGGCTACCGCGGTCCCGATGGCCATGCCGCCCGGCAGCGGCTCGGCGGGGCCGGGCTGCTCGGGCGACGCGTCGTACAGCAACGCGTATGCGGCGGGCTGCTCGAGCGCGAAGCCGACGTAGGCGCGCGCCACGGCGGCGGTGGCGCCTCCCGGCCGAGCGCGCGCCGAGGCTCGACCCAGGCGTTCGGCCAGGCGTGCGAAATGCTGCTCGGCGAGCTCACCGAGCAGCGCGTCGCGTGAGGGGAAATGACGGTAGGCCGCCATCGGGCTGCACCCGGCACGCTTGGCGATCTCACGCATCGTCGCCGACCTCCAGCCGTGCTCGGCGCCGATCTCGTCGGCCGCCCGGAGGATGGCGCTGCGGGTGTCCCTGGCTGACGTCGGCATGCGTACAAAGTACACGCGCGCCTTGACGCCACCGCGGTCGCGGTGTACAACGTACACATCAGATGTGTACGCCGTACACATCACGAGACGCCGAACGGAGCGAACCATGTCCGACCCGAACCTCGCCCACGACTTCGCCGACATCCTCAACGCGGGAGAGGTCGAGCGCTTCGACGATCTCGTGCACCCGGACTACGTCAACCACAACCGCTACGCGGGCCCCGGCCGCGAGGGGGTCAAGGCGGTCTTCGCCGGCTTCCTCCAGGCGATGCCGGACCTGGAGGTGACCGTTCACGACGCGTTCGCCGCAGGCGATCGCGTGGTCGGGCGCTACTCCTACACCGGCACGTTCACCGGACCGCTGCTCGGGAACGCTCCGACCGGCGAGCGCGTGACGATGACGTCCATCGACATCTGGCGTGTGGAGGACGGCCGCTTCGTCGAGCACTGGGACGAGATCAACTCGCTCGAGCTGTTCGTGCAGCTCGGCGCAGTGGCCGCCCCGGGGTCGGAGGCGTCGTGAACGCCACGGTGACGGCGGCGGTCCTCCTCGCGTGCCTGGCAACGGGCGTCATCTACGGCACCGACGTCTTCTGTGCGGTCGTCCTGCGGCCCGCGGCGGCCGGCGCACGCGAGACGTCGATCGCGGACCTCGTGGGTCGCATCCATCACTACGGCGACAGACGCCTGCCGATCCCGGGGATCACAGCCATCGTCGCCGCCGCGGCCGCACTGGTGGCCACCACGGACTCGACGGCACGCGTCGCGCTCGGGCTCGCCCTCGCGGCGATGCTCGCCTGGCTGGCGATCTACCTCCGGGTCAGCGCTCCGATCAACCGGCGTCTGCGCGCGGCCGCCACCGCCGTGATCCCAGCCCAGGAGATCCGCGACCTGCAGAACCGCTGGGACGCCGTCATCACCGCGCGAGCCGGGCTCCAGACGCTCGCGCTCGCCGGACTGCTCACCGCATTGACCGCCGGCCAGTAGCCCGTCCGGTGGAACGTCAGGTCCTGGTCGGCCTGACCTCGACGGCGTCGCCGGCGCGCTCGGCGGGCGCTCCGACCAACGGCCCCACGCAGAAGTGCACCATGTGCCGCTCGGCGAGCTGGGTGTGGTAGTCGCCGAACTCCGCCGTGGCGTCCTTGCCGGCGTACATGCGGGCGACGAAGGGGCCGCCCGGGTGGTGGTGCTTCCAGTCGGTGAAGTCGTAGACCTTGCCGCGAATGACCACCCAGCAGTCGTCGAACGTCGCGTGCTGTGCGAGCTCCTCGCGCGTGACGGGCCGGTCGCCGGTCAGTGGCTTGTCCGGCTTCCAGAGGCTGCGGGCGACCTCCTTGCGGGCGGTGAGCGCGTCCTCCCGCGAGCGGAAGTCCCACGGCCCGAGCTTCTTGATCGGCAGCTTGTCGCCGATGTTGCGCGCGTCGAACGCGTAGATCCACGAGTCGTCGCTTCCCGCACGCTCCGTGTGATCGAAGACGGGGTAGTCGCGCTCGTTGAGCGCCTTGAGGATCTGCCGGCGCTGCGGGGTGTCCTCCGGCTCGAGGTGCTTGAAGAGGAACTTCGACGCGAACTGGAAGCGCGTCGCGCGGTAGTAGCGGACGCGCTCGTAGTGCAGCAGCGCGCGGTAGATGTCCGTGCCGTGGAGCTCGAAGCACTTGCCCAGTGCCGCGGCGTCCTCGAAGGCCTGCGCGGCACCCTGGCCGAAGGTCGGCAGCATCGGGTGAGCGGCGTCCCCCACCAGACCCACGCGGCCCTCCGTCCAGTTCTCGAGCGCGTCGCGGTCGTAGAGCCCCCACTTCGTCGGCCTCTCGATCAGGCTGGCGAGTGCGAGGACGTCGTCGCGACGGGGGTCTTCGCCGAACGCCTTGCCCATGTTGCCGAGCATCTCCTCGTGGTCGACGGGGAACCAGTCGCCCTCATCGCCCTCGAACTCCTCGGAGTTGGGTTCGTAGTAGGCGAGCCACACGTTGAGCAGCTCGTGACCACGGATCCAGTAGGTCATGCTCTGCGCGTACGGATGGTCGCGGCTGTCCATCGAGGACGCGTCGATGGGGTTGTGGTCGAGCGGGCTGCCGTCGAGCTTGCGCGCGGTGGCGACCTTGTCCCTCGGGACGACTCCGCGGTAGACCGTGACCTCGGTCCAGCGCTTGTTCGACACCCCCGGCCAGACCGCCTCCAGCACCTGCGAGTTGACGCCGTCGGCACCGATCAGCAGGTCGCCGGTCTCCGTCGTGCCGTCGGAGAACGTCACGGTCACGGTGTCATCGTCCTGACTGACGTCCGTCAGCCCCTTGGCCATGTGGACCTGGATGGGGCAGTTGACGCCGGTCTCCGGCGCGAACTCGAAGACCCGCTTGTACAGGCACATCAGCAGGTCGAGGCGGTGCATGTGGTGGAAGCCGGCGTGGTCGTCGGCCGCCGTGTTGTGGTCGAGCGGCTTGCGCGACACGGAGTTGTCCTCCCAGATCATCCGCGTCTCCTCGAGGATCGCCGCCCTGCCGCCGTCGATCGCTCCGTCGGGCCCCTTGGGGTCACCGCCGTCGAGGTCGACGCCCAGCCACCGGCACAGCCGCGCGCCGTTCGGCGGGATGTTCAGCCCCGCTCCCGCGGTGCTGGGCGTCGGCGTCTGCTCGAAGACGTCGATGGTGCCGAAGACGCCCGATTCCCGCAGGGCCAGGGCGGTCATGAGTCCGCCCATGCCCCCGCCTGCGATGAGTGCTCGCATCATCTTCCCCCGGGAGTAGCCCGAATCCCCAGTGCCCCGAGCTGGATTCGAACCAGCGGCCTACTCCTTAGGAGGGAGTCGCTCTATCCGACTGAGCTATCGGGGCGCAGCGCCAGCCTAATGGCCACGCAACGTCAGGCGGGCGCGGCGACGAGCTCGGGTGTCGTCGTGCCGGCGGCCTCCGGGCTGTCGTCCGACCGCGTGCCGGCGTCGATCTCGGCCTGGTCCACGCTCAGCGGGTAGTGGCAGGCCGCCATGTGGCCGCGCGCGTACTCGGTGAGCTGGGGCACCTCGGTGCGGCAGCGGTCCCGCGCGCGGGGGCAGCGGGTGTTGAACACGCAGCCCGGGGGCGGGTCGACCGGCGAGGGCGGCTCGCCCCCGACCACGATCCGGTTGCGGTTGCGGTTCTCGCGCGGGTCCGGGATCGGGATCGCCGACAGCAGCGCCGCCGTGTAGGGGTGGATCGGCTTCGTGTAGAGCTCCTCCGAGGGCGAGAGCTCCATGATCCGCCCGAGGTACATGACCGCGATCCGGTCGGACACGTGGCGCACGACGCTGAGGTCGTGGGCGACGAAGATGTAGGAGAGCCCGAGGTCGTCCTGCAGGTCGTCGAGGAGGTTCACGATCTGCGCCTGGATCGACACGTCCAGGGCGCTCACCGGCTCGTCGAGGATGACGAGCCGCGGGTTGAGCGCGAGGGCGCGCGCGATGCCGATGCGCTGGCGCTGGCCGCCCGAGAACTCGTGCGGGAAGCGGTACAGGTGCTCCTGCTGCAGCCCCACGCGATCGAGCAGCTCCAGGGTGCGGGTGCGCGCGTCCGCCTTCGAGACGCCCTGCAGCTGGAACGGCGCGCTGATGATCTGCGACACGCGCTTGCGAGGGTTCAGCGAGGCGAACGGATCCTGGAAGACCATCTGCAGCTCGCCGCGGATCGGGCGCAGCTCGCGCTGCGACGAGGAGGTGATGTCGCGGCCGTCGAAGCGGATCGTGCCGCCGGTCGGCTTCAGCAGCCGCATGAGCGTGCGCGACAGCGTCGTCTTCCCGCAGCCGGACTCGCCGACGAGCCCGAGCGTCTCGCCGCTGCGCAGCGTGAACGACACGTCGTCGACGGCGTGGACGTTGCCGACCGTGCGGTCGATGAACAGGCCCTGCTTGATCGGGAACCACTGGCGGACGTGCTCGACCTCGAGCAGCGGGGCGTCGCCGTTCGTCGTCGTCTCGGCCTCGGGCGCGAGCTCGGTCGTCATGCGATCACGCCCTTCGCCTCGAGCCCGATCTGGCCGTCGGCGATCTCGCGCTTGGAGCGCTTCTCGTCGAGCGGCAGCCAGCAGCGGTCGGTGTGCAGCGGCGCGGCGGGGTCGCGCGCCTCGAGCGCCGGCACCTGCGCGCACTGCCCGAACTCGTGCCGGCAGCGCGGGCGGAAGTGGCAGCCCTCGGGCCGGTTGTGCAGCGACGGCGGCAGGCCCGGGATGGACGGGAGGCGCTCGGGCCGCGGCCGGTCCACGCGGGCGATCGAGCCGAGCAGGCCCCAGGTGTAGGGGTGCTGCGGGTCGTAGAAGATCTCGTCGACCGTCCCCTGCTCGACGACGCGCCCCGCGTACATCACGAGGATGCGGTCCGCGATGTCGGCCACGACGCCGAGGTCGTGCGTCACGAGCACGATGCCCGCGTCGGTCCGCTCGCGCAGCTCCTGCATGACCTCGAGGATCTGGGCCTGGATCGTCACGTCCAGGGCGGTGGTGGGCTCGTCGGCGATGAGGACCGACGGGTCGCACGACAGCGCCATCGCGATCATCACGCGCTGGCGCATGCCGCCGGAGAACTCGTGCGGGTAGCTGCGGATGCGCTCCCGGGCACGCGGGATGCCGACGCGCTCGAGCAGCTCGACCGTGAGGTCGTACGCCTCCTGCGAGCCCATGTCGCGGTGCGCCTGGATCTGCTCGACGATCTGCGCCCCGATGCGCTGCACCGGGTTCAGCGACGTCATCGGGTCCTGGAAGATCATCGCGATCTCCTCGCCCCGCAGCCGGCGCAGCTCGTCGTCGCTCGCGTTGAGGAGGTCCTGGCCCTCGAGCGTCGCCGTGCCTTCGAACATGGCGTTCACGCGCGGCGTGAGGCCCATGAGCGTGAGCGCCGACACCGACTTGCCCGAGCCCGACTCGCCGACGATCGCCAGCACCTCGCCCGAGCGCAGCTGGAAGGAGACGTCGTCGACGGCCTGCACGACGCCGTCCTCGGTCCGGAAGCCGACGCGGAGGTGCTCCACGTCGAGCAGGAGCTTGCCGTTCGTCATGAGAGCCGGATCCGTGGGTCGAGCGCCGCGTAGACGATGTCCACGATCGCGTTGAAGAGGACGATGAAGAACGCGCCGAACATGGTGATCGCGAGCACCGGCGGCACGTCCAGCCGGCTGATCGACTCCGAGAAGTACTGGCCGACGCCCTGGATGTCGAAGACGGTCTCGGTGAGGATCGCGCCGCCGCCGAGCACGGCGCCGAAGTCGAGGCCCCAGAGCGTGATGACCGGGATGAGCGAGTTGCGCAGCACGTGGTGGCGCAGCACGCGCTTCTCGCCCAGCCCCTTGGCCCGGGCGGTCCGCACGTAGTCGTCGTTGATCGTGTCGAGCACACTCGACCGCACGACGCGCGAGTAGACCCCGATGAACAGCACCGACAGCGCGATCCAAGGCAGGATCAGGTGGTAGAGCCAGTCGAAGACGCCGCCCTGGGAGATCGGCACGTACCCGCCGTTCGGGAACAGGCCCGCCTTGTAGCCCAGGTAGTAGCTCATGAGCGCGCCCAACCAGAACACGGGCATGGATATGCCTATGAGGGCGAGCACGGTCACCCCTCTGTCGGAGGCCTTCCCCGCCTTCACCGCGCTGAACAGGCCGAGCGCGACGCCGCAGACGAACCAGATGATCGCGGCGCCGATGGCGAGGACGAACGTGCGTGGCGCGCCGTCCTTGATCCGGTCGACGACGTTCTCCCGGTTGGCATAGGACACGAGGTCGCCCGAGAAGACCTTGCTCATGGTGTTGAGGTACTGCTGCCAGAGCGGGTCGTTGAAGCCCCAGTCCTCGCGGATGGCCGCGATCTGCCCCGGCGTGGAGTTCTTGCCCGCCATCCGCGCGGCGGGGTCGCCGTTCGGGATGACGTTGAAGATGAGGAACGTCAGGACGGACACGGCGAACATCACGAAGACCATCGCGAAGAGCCGGCGGATGATGAACCTGCCCATCGCTCAATGCTCCAGGCGGACCTGCGCCCGCGGGTCGACGGCGTCACGGACGCCCTCGCCGAAGATGTTCAGCGAGAGGACCGTCAGGACCAGCATGAGGCCGGGCGCGATCGTGAGCAGCGGAGCGCTGACGATGAACCGCAGGCCGTCGCTGATCATCGTGCCCCAGGACGGATTCGGCGGCTGGACGCCGGCGCCGAGGAACGAGAGGGCCGCCTCGAGGAGCACGGCGTTCGCGAGCAGGATCGGGAAGAAGACCAGGACGGTGGTGATCAGGTTCGGCGCCAGCTCGCTGAACATGATCCGCAGGGCGCCCGCGCCCTGGGCGCGTGCGGCTTCGACGAACTCGCGTTCTCGCAGCGACAGCACCTGCCCGCGGACCGGTCGCGCCAGGTACACGACGTTCACGACGCCGATGATCAGCGTCGGGATCCAGATCGAGTTGTTCTCGATCGATATCGGGCCTATGTGCAGGCCACCGGTGGCCAGCGCCACGCCGAGCGCGACGCCGAGCAGCAGCACCGGGAACGCCCAGAGGACGTCCAGCGCGCGCGAGACGACGGCGTCGGTGACGCCGCGGAAGTAGCCCGCGAGCGTGCCGAACACGACCGCCAGGAACGTCGTGAGGAGCGTGGCGAAGATGCCGATGAAGAGTGAGTTGCGGGCGCCGTAGAGCAGGCGCACCATGACGTCGCGGCCGTTGCCGTCGGCGCCGAGGAAGTACTGGCTGTGCCACGTCGGGCCGGTCGGCACGCCGTCGAAGGAGACCACCTGGACCTCCTTGCCGCCGATGTTCAGCGTGTCGGCGATGCGCTGGCGGTTCTGCGTCGTGTCGGCGACGTGGGCGGCGTAGACGGGCGCGAGCAGCGCGACGACGATGAGCAGCAGGAACAGCGCGCCGAACGCGAGCGCGGTGCGGTTGCGCCTCAGCCTGCGCCAGGCGAGGTGCCACGGGCCGAGCCCGTGGGTCCGCGACGCCTCACCGGAGCCGAGCTCCTCGAACGAGGTCTCTGCGTCGGATGAGAAGTCGGTGATCGGATCGGTGGTCACACGAGACCCCCCGGGCCTTGCTGCTGATTATGAGGCGGCGGAGCGGGAGGGGCGACGCGGCGCGTGCCCCTCCCGTCCGTCACGTCGCTAGCCCTTGAGGGCGAACGTCGAGTACACGGCCTGCAGCACCGGGTGGAACAGGGCGGACTGGAAGTCCATCTTGTCCGACATGATGAACGGCAGGACGCGGTTTCCGTAGGGGACGACGTCCCCGTTGGTCACCAGCTGCTTGTCGACGGCGGCGTACTCGGGCGCCGCCTCGCTGATGTCCTTCTTGTTCGCCTCGTCAAGCATGGAGTTGATCTTCTCGTCGTCCACGTTGCCGAAGTTCTGGTTGTTCGTGTTCTGGATCGACGCTCCGTCGATCAGGAACATGAAGTTGTACGGGTGCGGATAGTCCTGGAACCAGTTCGCGAAGCCCGCTGCGGCCTTCGTGTTCTGGTTGCCGATGGTCTGGAAGTACACGTCGCCGTTGACGATCCGCAGCTGCGGCTTGAGCCCGATCTGCTCGAGGACGTCGGCGAGGTACTCCGTGACGTTCCGCGTGAGCTCCTCGTCGTTGCCGTACACCGTGACGCTCTGGCCGGCGACCCCTGCCTCCTGGATCATCTGCTTGGCCTTCGCGATGTCCGGTGCCGCCTTCGGGTCACCGTACGGGCACGGATCGATCTTCGTGTAGCCCTGCATGCCGGGCGGCAGGAAGTTGCAGCTCGGCGTCAGCAGCCCGCCGAACAGACGCTGCAGCGCCCGCTTGTCGATCGCGAAGTTGACCGCCTGCCTGACCTGCGGGTTGTCGAACGGCTTCACCCGCTGGTTGAGGAAGTAGTAGTAGGTCGAGTTCGTGACCTCGCCGCGGTAGCGCTCCGGAGCCTGCTCGCGGAACTCGCGCAGGGCGTCGCTGCTGGGCGGCTCGTCGTAGTAGTCGGCCTTGTTCTGCAGCACGTCGGTGATCGCGCGCGAGTCCTGCGTGACCGCGTTGATCGTGATCTTGTCCAGCTTCGCGGCCGGCAGACCCTCGATCTCGGGGTAGTTCGCGTTCTTCTCCATGACGAAGCTGCGGCCGGTCGAGACCGACGTGATCTTGAACGGGCCGACGCCCGGGGGCGGTTCCTTCGTCTGGTTCTCGAAGGGCGTGTCGCCCGGGACGAGACCGGCGAAGTCCATCGCGAGGATGAACGGGAACTGACCGCTCGGCTGCAGGATCTTGATCGTGATCTTGCGGGTGGCGTCGTCGGCCGTGATGCCCGAGATGTCGCCCTTGGCCTTGCCGGCCTTCTCGTACTCCTCCGCGCCGACGATGTTGCCGGTGTAGAAGCTGGAGCCGCCGGACTCGAGGTTGATCACGCGCTTGATCGTGTACTCGAAGTCGTTGGCCTTGACGGGCGAGCCGTCCGAGTACTTCATGCCATCACGCAGCGTGAGCGTGTACGTCTTGCCGTCCTCGCTGACCTCCGGCATCGCCTCGGCGAGCGCGGGGATGAGCTTCGCGCCCTCCTCGCCCTTGGCGCGCTTGTACGTCAGCAGCGGAAGGTTCGTGTCGGCCAGCGCCTGCCAGCCGGCCACCGTGTAGCTCAGCGCGGGGTCGAGGTAGTCCGGGAACGAGGCGTACGCGAACGTCGCCTCACCTCCGGTACGACCTGCGGGCGCGGACTCTGCCGAGCCGCCGCCGCTGTCCCCTGAGTCGCTGTTGTCGTCGCCGCCTCCGCAGGCGGCTATGGCCACCGCCGCGATGAGGACGGACAGCAGCCCGAAGAGCCGCCGTGAGAAAACCTGCATGTGCACCCTCCCATGTAACGGTGCCGGTTCGAGCCAGATGCGAGAGCCCGCCCGGCCAACTGCGCGGGAAGGGTACCCGCACGGGTGGGTCGCGACTCCAGCCTGGTGTCGAGGGAGCATCGACCGTCGGTCCCGCACGCTTGAGCGGCGCCGGTAGAGTCGGGCGACGTGCGCAGCCTCCTGTGCGCCGCCGCGCTGCTGTCCCTGCTCGTCCTGGCTGCCTGCGGCGGCGGCTCCGATCCCTCCGGCACCAAGGAGGGCGCTCCGCAGCGTGGCGGAGACCTCACGGTGCTCGTCCCGCGCGCCGACGCGGCGCCCGATCCGCACCGCGTGCGCACGCTCGCCGAGGCGATGATCCACAGCGCCGTCTTCCGCGGCCTCTACGTCGTGCCGCCGACGAAGGAGGACGAGCCCGAGACGCCCGACGAGCCCTCCCAGGAGGGACCGGCCCCCGATCTCGCCGAGGGCCCGCCGACGGTCAGCGAGGACGGCAAGGTCGTGACGGTGCGCCTCCGCGACGGCGTGCGCTTCGGCGGCGACGACGGCCGGACGGTCAACGCCCGCGACGTCGCCAGGGGCATCGAGGAGGCGCTCGCCGACCCCGTGGCCGGCCCGGGGGCGCGGCGGCTGCTGGCCGCGGTCGCCGGCGTCCCGGCCCCGGGCGACCCGGCCAAGAGCTCGATCGCCGGCATCGAGGCGACGGACGCCCGCACCCTCGTCTTCCGGCTACGCCGCCCGGAGGCGCGGCTCGTCGTCGCGGCCCTCTCGACACCGCTGTCGACGCCCGTGCCCGCGGACCGGGAGAACATCTCGCCGTGGACGGGACCGTACGTCCCCACCCAGGACGGCCCCGACGGGCAGGTCGTCCTCGTGCGCAACCCGGCCTTCCGCCCGTTGCCCGACGACTGGCGCCGGGCGTACGCGGAGCGGATCCGCCTCGAGGTCGACGACTCGCCCGGGGCGGCCTCGCGGGTCCTGAACGGCGAGCGTCTGGTGCTCGGCTCCACGACGGTCCCGGCGTCGGTCGCGACGGCGGCGACGCACCGCAAGCAGCTCACGCGCGTCGTGATGCCGGCGACCGAGTACGTCGGGCTGAACCCGACGATGCCGCCGTTCGACCGGCTCGACGTCCGCAAGGCGGCGATCGCGGCCGTCGACCGCCAGGCGCTGCTCGACGCGGTGCGCGAGAACGGCGGGATCCTCGCGTCGCACTGGCTCCCGCCCGGCACGCCGGGGCACGACCAGGCGGGCGGCGCGGAGGGACCGCGCTACGACTGGCTCGCGCGGCCCGAGGGCGACCTCGCGGTCGCACAGGCGTACCTGCGCCGGGCCGGCTTCGCGGACGGGAGGTACGAGGGCAGGCCGATCGTCGCGTTCACCGCCGGGGACCACCGGTCGATGGTCGTCGCGCAGGCCGTGCGCCGCCGGCTCGCGCTCATCGGCATGGACGTCCGGCTGCGCGTGGTGCCCGCCGCGGTCGCACGCGACGCGTGCTCGGACCCCGGCTCGGGCGCGGCGATCTGCCCCGAGGCCGAGCTGTCGAGCCCGGTCCGCGACCCCGAGGCGCTGCTGCGCCCCGGCTTCGTCGAGGCGCCGGCCTGGAGCCAGACGGGGACCGCCGACCTCGCCGCGGTCATGACGCTCGCGAGCGACACCCGGCCCGGCGCGCAGCGGGCGCGGGCGTGGGGCGACATCGGACGCGACGTGGTCGCGATCGCCCCGGGCGCGCCCTGGCGCTGGGACGAGCGGCTGCTGCTCGTGTCCCGCGACGTGCGCGGGGTCGTCGACGGCGGCTCGGGCGGGTGGGACCTGGCGGCGACGGCGCTGGCGCCGAAGTCGACGGAGCGGCTAGGGCTGCGTCCTCCTCGTCGTCGTCGTCGTCGTCCGACGGGTCGTACAGCAGCTCGCGAGCGATCTCGGAGCCGAGATCGTCGGCCACGGCGATCTCCAGCGACCCGCCGATGCCGTCCGGCGCGAGCAGGGTGAAGCGGTTCTCCTCGAGGACGCATCCGTCGACGACGTCCCCGGCCAGCACCGCCGTCGCGACCGCGGCGCCGGGCACCATCGGCACGCCCCACACGAGCGTCATGTCCGCGAGGTCCTCGCCCGCGCCGTTCCACTCCGCGACGACGTCGTCGCAGAGGTCGAGCTTCCACTCCGGGTGGCGCTCGGCGATCTCCTCGGTGAAGTCGGCCATGGCGGCGAAGTCCTCGGCGTCCTCGCCGTCCTCCTCCGGGCGCAGGTACGAGACGTGGCCGAAGAGCTCCAGGCCCGTGCTCGTCCGCGCGGTGGCGGGGTGGAACGTGCGCCCGTTGAAGGTCCGGTCGGGGAACCAGTGCAGCTCTCCGGGCTCGCCGAGGTCGGTGCCGTCGGTGTCGATGCGGTCGCAGGCGGCGAGGAAGACCTCGCGCAGCCTGCCCTCCCACGGGCCGGCCGGGAGGTCGTCCTGGGGCGGCTCGGCCGCGAAGCGGGGGACGGGGCGGTCGATCGGTGCCATGTCACGGCATCTCTAGCAGGAGCGTCACCGGGCCGTCGTTCACGAGCTCGACCTGCATGTCGGCCCCGAACACGCCCCGCTTCGCCGACGTCGCCTCGCAGAAGCGCTCGTAGAGGCGCTCGGCCGCCTCGCCCGGCGCGGCGGCGACGAACGACGGGCGGTTGCCCTTGCGCGCGTCGCCGTAGAGCGTGAACTGGCTGACGCAGAGCACCTCGCGGTCCCCGAGCGGGGTGTTCATCCGCCCCTCGTCGTCGGGGAAGATCCGCAGCGCCAGGACCTTCGCCGCGAGCCGGTCGGCGTCGGCATCGGTGTCGTCGTGCGTGACGCCGAGCAGCACGAGCAGGCCCGGGCCGATGGACGACACCTCGTCGCCGCCGACGCGCACGGCGGCGCGCGACACGCGCTGCACGAGCGCCCGCACCGCCGTCAGCGGGAGAAGATCGCGACGGCCTCGTCGATGCCGACGACGTCGCCGTACTTCGCGTCGAGGTCGGTGAGCGTCGCCTGGTGCGCGCCCTCGGCGCGGTCGGCGACCGCCTCGCGCGGCACCACCACGCGGTAGCCGTGCTGCAGCGCGTCGACCGCGGTCGCCCGCACGCAGCCGGAGGTGGAGGCGCCGGTCACGACGACGGTGTCGCAGCCGCGCGCGGCGAGCATCGCGCCCAGCGACGTGCCGAAGAACCCGGACGCGAAGAGCTTGGGCATGACGGGCTCGTTCTCGGCGGGCGCGATCCGCTCGTCGATCTGCGGCCAGCGCGTCCCCGGCTCGAGCGTGAGCAGCCCCGGCGCCTTCCGGATGAACGCCGCGGCGATCTCGCGGCCCGCGGCGTCGTACTGGACCGTCGTGAACGCGACCGGGTGGCCGCCCGCGCGCGCCGCGTCGAGCAGCCGGGCGGTCGCGGCGACCGCCCCCTCGCAGTCGCAGGCGAGCGGCGACTCGGGGTCGGTGAACCCGTAGCAGAGGTCGATGACCACGAGGGCCGGATGCTCGCCGGCGCCGGAGCGGCCGCCGAAGCCGCGCGCCTCGTAGATGTCCTCGCTGCGTGTGCTCATGCGCCGACCCTACGGCGTCGTCATCGCGCCGTCGACGGGCACGACGGCGCCGGTCAGGAAGTCCGGGGCGTCGGCCAGCAGCCAGACCGCCGCGGCCGCGATCTCCTCGGGCCGGCCGTAGCGGCCGGCCGGGATGCGGTCGACGAACCCGGACGGGTCGCCGCCCTGGTCGCGGACCGTCTGCTCGATGTCGGCCATCATCCGGGTGTCCGTCGGCCCGGGCGCGAGGCAGTTCACCCGGATGCCGGGCGCCTCCTCGAGCGCGGCGCCGCGGCTCAGGCCCACGACGGCGTGCTTGCTGGCCGAGTAGGCGGAGAGCCCGGCGACCCCGCGGATGCCGGCCTGCGACGCCGTGTTGACGATCGCCCCGCCCGCGGCGCGCATGGCCGGGATCACGTGCTTGAGGCCGAGGAAGACGCCGCGGACGTTGATCGCGAGCGTGCGGTCGAAGACGTCGGTGGGGTAGTCGCTGATGGGCGCGATGGCGCCCTCTGCCGCGGCGTTGTTGAAGAACGCGCGCGGCGCGCCGTGCCGCTCGACGCACGCACGGACGTAGGCGGCGACCGCATCCTCGTCGCTGACGTCGGCGGCGCAGGCCGACGCCGTGCCGCCGGCCGCCACGATGCGTGCGGCGACGGCCTCCGCGGCCGCCAGGTCGAGGTCGACGACGAGCACCGCGAAGCCGCGCTCGGCGAGCCCGTCGCACGCGGCGCCGCCGATCGCGCCGCCGCCCCCCGTGACGATCGCGGCGCCGGTCACGCGGCGACCGCGGGGAAGTCGCCCGCCTTGTAGGTGAGGCCCGGCAGGTCCTTGCCGAGCTGCGCCGCGAGCCACTCGGCGGTCTCCAGCAGCGCGGCGAGCTCGATGCCCGTCTCGATCCCCATCCCCTGCAGCATGTAGACGAGGTCCTCGGTCGCGATGTTCCCGGTCGCCCTGGGCGCGAACGGGCATCCGCCCGTGCCGCCGATCGAGGCGTCGAGCAGCGTGACGCCGGCCTCGACGGCGGCGAGCGCGTTCGCATAGCCCGTGTTGCGGGTGTTGTGGAAGTGGCAGCCGACCTTCGCCCCGAGCGCCGCAACGCCGCCGACGAGCTCGGTGACCTGCGTCGGCACGCCCGTGCCGATCGTGTCGGCGAGCAGGATCTCGTCGGGGCCGAACCCGTGCACCGTCTCGGCCGCCGCGAGCACGGTGCCGGTCGGCACCCGCCCTTCGAACGGGCAGCCGAACGACGCGCCGAGCGTGACCGTGACGCGCAGGCCGTCGGCCCGCGCGCGCTCGACGATCCGCCCGCCGGCGGCGATCGCCTCCGCGACCGTCACGCCCTGGTTGCGCTCGGCGAAGGTGTCGGTGACCGGGAAGGCGTAGTGGACCTCCCGCAGCCCGGTCGCCAGCGCACGCTCGTAGCCGCGCTCGTTCAGCACGAGGCCGGCCAGCACGACGCCGCCGGTGTCGCGGACGCCGGCCACGACCTCCTCCGCGCCGGCCATCTGCGGCACGCGCTTGGGGTTGACGAAGCTCACCGCCTCGATCCGCGTCAGCCCGGCACCGGCGAGCCGGTCGCAGAGCTCCGCGCGCACCTCGGGCGCGAGGCTGCGCGCCTCGTTCTGCAGCCCGTCGCGCGGCCCGACGTCGCAGATCTCGACCCGGTCAGGCTTGATGTCCGACATTCGCACATTATGGTGTGCCCCGCTGGTCATGGCAACCGACGGGGAGGGCTGATGGGCAGGCTCGACGGGAAGGTGGCGCTCGTCACCGGCGGCGGATCGGGGATCGGTCGGCACACGTCGCTCCGCTTCGCCGAGGAGGGCGCCCGGGTGGCGGTCGCGGACCTGCGCGGCGACACCGCGGAGGAGACCGCGGCGGAGATCCGCGCGGCGGGCGGGGACGCCACGGCGTGCACGATGGACGTCACCCGCAGCGCGGACGTCGCGGCCGGCGTGCAGGCCGCGATCGAGGCGTTCGGCGGGGTCGACGTCGTCGTGAACAACGCCGGCATCACGATCACCGGCGCGGCCCACGACCTGACCGAGGACGACTGGGACCTCGAGCTCGCGATCAACCTCAAGAGCGTCTACCTCGTCTCCAAGGCGCTGTGGCCGCACTTCCTGGAGCGCGGCGGCGGCTCGATCGTGTCGACCGCCTCGATCGCCGGGCTCTGGGCGATCCCCGACGACGCGGCGTACTGCGCCTCCAAGGCGGGCGTCATCATGCTCACGAAGTGCCTCGCGCTGGACGGCGCGAAGGCGGGCATCCGGGCGAACTGCGTGTGCCCGGGCTTCATCCAGACGCCGATGATCGACGGGTACTTCTCCGACCAGGAGGACCCGGCGGCGTCGCGCGAGTTCGCCGTGGGACTGCATCCGCTCGGGCGCCTCGGCGACCCGCTCGACATCGCCGACGGCTTCGTCTACCTGGCGTCCGACGAAGCGCGCTGGGTGACGGGGACGGCGCTGACCGTCGACGGCGGGCTGACCGCCGGCATCTGGGGAGGCTGACCGCCCGGGTCAGTCGACGCGCTCGAGCTCCTCGATCCCGAGGAGCTCGTTGACCTCGTCGAAGGGCATGAAGCGCTCGGCGAGCCCGGCCGTCGTGCCGGTGCGCAGGAGCTCCTGGCAGAGCTCCTCGTACGCGCGCGCGAAGACCCACGTCTGCGTCGACGGGAAGATGACGATGCGGTAGCCGAGCTCCTGCAGCTCACCCGCGCTCAGCGCCGGGGTGCGCCCGGTCTCGGACATGTTCGCGACGCTCGGCACGTCGACCCGGCGCGCGATCTCCTCGAGGTGCTCGCGCGAGCGTGGGGCGTCGACGAAGGCGAGGTCGGCCCCCGCCTCCGCGTAGGCGTTGCAGCGGTCGATGGCCTCGTCGAGCCCGTGCGGCTGCAGGGCGTCGGTCCGCGCGATGACGAGCGTCTCCGGATCGGCGCGGGTGGCGACCGCGGCGCGGATCTTGAGCACCATCTCGTCGACCGGGATCACCTCCTTGCCCTCCATGTGGCCGCAGCGCTTGGGGAAGACCTGGTCCTCGATCTGGACCGCCCCGGCGCCGGCGCGCTCCATCTCCTGGACCGTGCGCTTCACGCCGGCGATCGCGCCGTAGCCGGTGTCGCAGTCCACGATCACGGGCCTGGTCGAGACGAGCGTCACGCGACGGACGCTCTCGACCATCTCCTCCAGGCCGACCATGCCGATGTCGGGCAGGCCGTGGTGATGGGCGGCGGCGGCGTAGCCCCCGTGGTAGAAGGCCTCCACCCCGGCGCGCTCCGCCAGGCGCGCCGTGAGCCCGTCGTGGACCCCGAGCGCCACGACGATGCTCGGGTCGGACAGTCGCTCGCGCAGGCTCGGGCGGGCGCTCATGCGCCCGCCGCGGTGCGGGTGCCGCCGTCGGCGCCGATGAGCGAGAAGAACTTCTCGTCCTGCAGCGTCCCCGGCGAGGGGAAGGCGACCTTCGAGTGCGACAGCTTCGAGGCGCACCAGCGTCTCGGCGAACGCGACCGCCGCCGGGCCGGGGTTCACGACCGGGACCGGCAGGTTCTTCGCCATGTGGTCGGCGGCCTGGTGCATCGTGGTCGAGCCGAGCACGATGACGTCGGCGCCGTCCTCCTCGATCGCCGCGAGCGCCTCGTTCGTGAGCCGCTCGTACATCTCCTCCTCCTTGCCCGCGAAGAGCGCCTCGACGTCGGGCGGGATGTTGACGGCGCGGACCGAGGCGACGTTCTCCCGGAGCCCGTACTCCTTGAAGAGCTTGCGGTAGAAGAAGCCCCAGGTGTCCCACATCGTGATGACGGAGAAGCGCTGGCCGAGGATGCCGGCGAGGTGGAACGCCACCTGACCGGGGCCGACGACCGGGATCGTCAGGCGCGAGCGCAGCACCTGCAGGCCGGAGTCCGACACGGTGTCCATGACGACCGCGTCGTAGCCCTCCGCCTCCGCCTCGAGCCCCGCCTCGGCGATGTAGGCGTCGAAGATGATCGACTCGTAGTAGGAGTCCAGCAACAGGCAGCTGTTGCGGACAGGGACGCAGTCCACGATCACGTCCTCGCCGAGGAGATCGGATGGGATCTGCGCCGCCCGAGCGGCTATCCCCTCCTCGTCGAAGGGGAACGGGACGATGTACTTGATGCGCATCAGCGGCCTCCCGCGCGGCTTGCCCGGCTTATGTCGGACATCCGGCCTTCTAACACGACCGCGACGCGGCTGTCAACAGCGCCGGCGACCGGTCAGTCGCTGTCGGGCGTGGCGCGCCACATGTCCTGGTAGATGCCGCTGAGGTACTCGATGTGCTTGCGCATCTCCTCGCCGGCGGCATCGCTGTCGCCGGCCTCGATGGCCTCCAGGATCGCCCGGTGGTCGTCGTCGAGGCGGCGCGCGAAGCTGTCGGGCATCTGCTCGCGCCGCAGGCGCGTCTGCAGCACGGAGAACACGGGCTGCGCGGCGATGCACACGAGCGTGTTGCCGCACCCGTCCAGCACCGCGCTGTGGAACTCCTTGTTGAGGATGTAGTGCGCGCTCGTCCCGAGCTCGGCCGGGTCGGTCACCATCGTCGCCCGCAGGCGGTCGATGTCCTCCTGCGTGCGGCGCGCAGCGCACTGGCGGGCGGCGAAGACCTCGAGCAGCTCGCGCGCCTCCAGGAACTCCGGGAGCGTCACGTCGTCGGACTCCGACAGGAGGCTGATGTTCGCGTGGAGGAAGGTGGAGATGTGGTCGACGGTCGGGAGCGTCACGAAGCTCCCGCCGCCGGCGCCCTTCGCCGTGCGGATGAGGTTCTGCGCGGCCAGGACGCGCAGGGCCTCGCGCACGGTGCCGCGGCTGACGCCGAACTCGCGGGCGAGGACCGCCTCGCTGGGCAGGCGCGCGCCGCGGCTGAGATCCCCGCGGATGATCCAGTCGCGGAGCTGGTCGTAGACCTGCTCGTACGCCTTCCGGACCCGGCGGACCGGGCCGGCGGGCAGGGCGGCGCCGGGCGGCGCTACCGGAGAGGCGACGGTGCGCGTCCCTGGCAGGTCGCCGTCAGGCGGGCCTGACACCGTGGCCTCTCATTCATCGAGCATATCCGCGAGCGTCCCGGTCTCCTCACGCCGTGGCGGCTTCGAGCGCGGCTGCGCGGCTCAGCACTGCGAAGACGTCGAGCGCGGGCAGGTCCTCGACCCCGAGGACGGCCTCCTCGAGCGCGGCGGCGTCGGTCGCGCCGAGCGCGAGCGCGGCGTTGCCGGCGTACTTCGCGCGCACCTCGTCGTCGGTGAGCGGGTTCTCCTCGCCGCCCCGCTGGTGGGGGAGCTCGGCCTCGAGCACGCTGCCGTCGCGCATCGTCACCCGGACGCCCCCGGGGAACGCCTTGCCGAACGTCGGGAAGTCCTTCGTCTCGTAGCGCACGCGCTGCGTGAGCTCGAGGACGCGCGGATCGCGGATCGCGTCGCCGACGTAGGTCATGACGTCGACCTTGCCGTGCACGAGGTAGGACGCGACGGAGTACGGGAGGCTGAACTTCGCGTCGTACTCGCTGCGCGGCGCGTGCTTGTCGGCCAGGGGCTCGAGCACGATCGGCACGACGTCGGCCGGCGCGAACGCCACGATCTCCTCGATCTCGTCGACGTCGACGCCGCCGGCGGTCGCCTCGGCGGCCGAGTCCACGGCGGCGTGCAGGAAGTGGCACGCGGGATAGGGCTTGTAGGCGATGTTCGGCGTCTCCCACCGCTCGCCCAGGTCGGAGAGCTGGCCGTCGATGTCGAGGTCGCCGCGCCGGAGGTAGGCGTTGTAGACGCCGAAGCGACCCTCGATGACGGTCGCGGGCCCCGTCTCGCCGTGCGCCGCCAGCCGCGCGGCCAGGATGCCCGAGCGGGCGGCGAACCCCGGATGCAGCCGCTTCGTGGAGGAGCCGTCGGCGAGGTTCTCGAGGATGCCCGCGGCGAGGCTGCCCGCGATCCCGAGCGCCTGGCGCGTCGTCGCCGCGTCGAGGCGCATGATCCGCGCCGCCGACGCCGTGGCGCCGAACACGCCGAGGATGGCCGTCGGATGGAAGCCGACGTTGTGGAAGAGCGGCCCCGCGGCCATGCCCAGCCGGGTGACGACCTCGTTGCCGGCGACGATCGCGGCGAGCAGCTCGGCCCCCGTCGCGCCCTCGGCCTCGGCGGCGGCGAGCGCCGCGGGCACGATCGCGACGCTGACGTGGGCGATCGAGCCCGTGTGCGTGTCGTCGAAGTCCAGCGCGTGGCAGGTCACCGCGTTGTAGAACGCGGCGTCGGTGCTCGGCAGCCCGTGCGGCGCGCCGATGGCGGTCGCGGGCCCCGTGGTGCCCGGCTCGAGCATCGCGTCCCGCGCCCCGGAGGCGACGCCGACGGCGAACGCCGCCAGGCCGCAGCCCAGCGTGTCGAGGACGTGGAGCTTCGCGGCGAGGGCCACCTCGGGCGGCAGCGCGTCGGCGCTCAGCGTGGAGGTGAAGCCGGCGAGGCGCTCGGCGACGGTGCTCATCTCAGACGCTCCAGTCCGTGTCGGTCCCGGGGAAGAGGTCGACGACCTCGGGTGCTTCGCGCTTGTACACCATGAACGTGCGGCGGAACTCGATGACCACCTCGCGGCGCTGGTTGATCCCGCGCGTGCGGACGCCGATGATCCCGACGTTCGGTCGCGACGCGGACTCCCGCGTGTCGAGCACCTCGGTCTCCGCCCACAGCGTGTCGCCGACGTAGACCGGGTTGGGCATCGTGATGTCGGTCCAGGCGAGGTTCGCGGTCGCGTTCTCGCTCGTGTCGGGGACCGTCAGGCCGGTGACGAGCGCCAGGGTGAAGGCGCTGTTGACGAGCGGGCGCCCGAACGGCGTGCCCTTGGAGAACTCGTCGTTGAAGTGGTTCTGGTTCGTGTTCAGCGTCAGGCACGTGAACCACACGTTGTCGGTCTCGGTCACCGTGCGCCCGAGGCGGCTGCGGTAGACGTCGCCGACCTCCAGATCCTCGTAGAACCGGCCGCGCCATGCCTTCGGCGCCTGGTTCGCTGCGGCCTCCATCCATGCTCCTCACAGTCGGTCGCCGTGCATCGCGCGGCCCAAACGTTTATAAGTCCGACATCGAGCGAAGTCAACCGGCGCGAGAGGAGCGGACGCGACGTGAAAGCCGCAGTCATCCGCGAGTTCGGAGGGCCCGACGTGCTCTCCGTCGAGGACGTCGACGATCCGCAACCTGGCCCTGGCCATGTGCGCATCGACGTCACGACGTGCGCGCTGAACCACGTCGACGTCGACATCCGCGAGGGGACGTCGCGCTTCCCCATCGACTTCCCCCACATCCAGGGCCTCGAGATCGTCGGCCGGGTCGATGCGGTCGGTGAGGGGGTCGACGACTTCGCGGTCGGCGACCGCGTCATGCCGTACCTGCTCGGCGGCGAGGTCTTCCTCGGCGTCGCGGGTCCCGGCGGCTTCGCGGAGTACGCGATCGCGCCCACGGGGCAGCTGGTCCACGTGCCCGAGGAGATCTCCGACGACGACGCCGGCGCGCTGCAGGTCGCGTTCGGCACCGCGTGGCACATGCTCTTCACGCGCGGCGGCCTGCGCATCGGCGAGACGGTGATGGTGAACTCGGTCTCCAGCGGCATCGGCTCCGCGGCCATCCAGCTCGCCCACCTGGCGGGCGCGTACGTGATCGGCACGTCGAGCTCGCCCGAGAAGCTCGCGGCAGCCACCGACCTGGGCATGGACGCGGGGATCGACTACACGACCGAGGACGTCCCGGAGCGGGTGGCCGAGATCACGGGCGGCAAGGGCGTCGACCTCGTGTTCGAGCACGTCGGCGGGGAGCTGTTCGGGAAGTCCCTGCAGTCCCTCGCCCAGGACGGGCGGCTCGTGACCTGCGGTGCGCACGCCGGCGAGGTGGTCGACTTCGACATCATCCCGTTCTTCCGGGGCCAGCACACCGTGATCGGCTCCTTCGTCTACACGCGCGAGGAGCTGGAGAAGGTCCTCGCGTTCGCCGCCCGCGGCCTGCTGCGGCCCCTCGTGCACTCGAGCTACCCGCTCGACGAGGTGCGCGAGGCGTTCGCGGCGCTCGAGGCGCGCACGCACTTCGGGAAGATCCTGCTCCGTCCATGAGCGGAGTCGACGACAAGCACACTCGCGACTTGGGAGCTACGGCATGAAGCGGCTCGGTGTCGACGTCGGTGGCACGTTCACCGACCTCATCTACGTGGACGACGAGACGGGGCGGATCCTCGTCCACAAGCTCCCGTCGACGAGCGACGACCCCTCACGGGGCACGATCGAGGGCATCCGCGCGATCACCGAGCAGGCCGAGGTGACGCCCGGTGATCTCGACCAGGTGTTCCACGGGACCACGATCGCGACCAACATCGTCATCGAGCACAACGGGGCCAAGGTGGGGATGATCACCACCGAGGGCTACCGGGACATCCTGCACATCGCCCGGCACAAGAAGCCGGTCAACTTCTCGAACTACCAGGACCTGCCCTGGCAGGCCTTCCCCCTCGCCCGGCGCCGGTACCGGCTGACCGTGCCGGAGCGCATCACGGGCGACGGCGAGGTGCTCGTCCCCCTCGACGAGGACGTGGCCCGCGAGCGGGTGCGCCAGCTCAAGGAGGCCGGCGTCGAGGCGATCGCCGTCTGCTTCCTGTTCTCGTTCCTGAAGCCCGACCACGAGCAGCGCGTCGCGGAGATCATCCGCGAGGAGTTCCCCGAGGCGTTCCTCTCGGTCTCCTCGGAGGTGCTCCCGCAGTACCGCGAGTACGAGCGCTTCTCGACCGTCGCGCTCAACGCCTACGTCGGCCCCAAGGTGGCGACCTACGTGCGCCGCCTCGAGGAGGAGCTCCGCGCGCTGAACGTGCGCACCGGCCTGCACCTCATGACGTCCGCGAGCGGCGTGTCGACGGCGCAGGGCGCCATCGCGCGTCCGGTCAACCTCCTCATGTCCGGGCCGGTCGCCGGCGTCGTCGGCGGCATCTGGGTCGGGCGGCAGGCGGGCTTCGACAGCGTGATCACGCTCGACGTCGGCGGCACCTCCGCCGACATCGGGCTCGCGCAGGGCGGCGCCCTGCGCATGAAGCACCTGCTCGACACGCGCGTGGGCCCCTACCAGGCGATGATCCCGATGGTCGACGTCGACACGATCGGCGCCGGCGGCGGCTCCATCGCCTACGTCGACTCCGGCGGCATCTTCCGGTCCGGGCCGCGCTCGGCCGGTGCCCTCCCCGGTCCGGCCGCGTACGACCGGGGCGGCACCGATCCCACCTCGACCGACGCCATGGTGAACCTCGGCTGGCTGCTGCCCGAGGACTTCCTCGGCGGCGCGATGACGCTGAAGCCCGAGCTCGCGCGCACCGCGTTCGAGCCGGTCGCCGAGGCGCTCGGGATGAGCATCGAGGAGGCGTCGATGGGCGCCGTCCAGATCGCCAGCCACTCGATGGTGCAGTCCATCGAGGAGAACTCGGTGCGCAAGGGCTTCGACCCCCGCGACTTCGCGCTCGTCGCCGAGGGCGGCGCGGGCCCGGCGTTCGCGGCGCACATCGCGGTGGAGGTCGGCACCCCCGCCGTCGTCGTGCCCCCGTACCCCGGGGTCACCGCGGCGCTCGGGCTGCTCGTCACCGACGAGGTCTACGAGTACGTCACCACGACGTACCAGCGGCTCTCCGCGCTGAACGCCGAGGAGCTCGAGGCGCGGTTCGTCGAGCTCGAGGAGCAGGCGCTGCAGCAGCTGCAGGAGGACGGCATCCCGGAGGACCGGCGGGTCATCCAGCGCGTCGCGGACTGCCGGTACCTCGGCCAGGGCTACGAGCTGCGCGTCGACGTGGCGGGCGACGTGAACGGCGACGGGTGGGCCGAGACCGTCGCCGCGCGGTTCCACGACGCCCACGAGCGCGAGTACTCGCGGCGCTTCGAGGACTCCGACATCGAGATCCCCAACGTCCGGGTGCGCGGGGTGGGGCTCATCCCCTCCTTCGAGCTGCCGGAGGCCGAGAAGGGCGACGCGTCCCCGGAGGCAGCGCTGCGCCACGAGCGCGATGCCTGGTTCCCCGTCGGGGGCGAGCTGCGCAAGGTCGCGACGCGCTTCTACGCCCGCGAGGCCCTGAAGGCGGGCAACCGCATCGAGGGCCCCGCCGTCATCAACCAGTACGACTCCACCACGGTGGTCCCGCCCGGCTTCACGGCGGAGATCGACCGCTTCGGGAACATCGTGATCCGCGTCGAAGCAGGCGCCGGGGCGACGGACCTCATCAACACGGGCGCCGTCGCGGGCTCGTAGGACAGCCGAGAGAGGAGCGACACCATGGCATTCGTCGACTACGAAGTCGGCCGCAGCCCCGGCCCGCCCACCCGTGATCGCGTCGACGTGGATCCGATCACGATGCGCGTGCTGGGCGGCGCCTTCCACGCCGTCGCCGCCGAGATGGCCGGCGTCCTGTTCCGCATGTCCTACAGCTCGATCATCCGCGAGTCCGAGGACCTCGGCGCGGGGCTCTTCGACGTCGAGGGGCGCGAGCTGTGCGAGTCGGAGTCCACGCCGATGCACATCGGCTCGCTCCCCTGGTACATCCGCGGCTTCATGGAGCGCCTGAAGGGGGAGATCAAGGAGGGCGACGTCATCGTCCACAACCACCCGTACCTCGGGGCGTCGCACAGCCCCGACGTCGCGGTGGCGGTGCCGATCTTCGCCGAGGGCGAGCTGCTCGGGTTCGCGGCGGTCACCGCGCACGTGCTCGACGTGGGCGGCTCGTACCCGGGGATCAACGCCGATGCGTTCGACGTGTACGCGGAGGCCAAGCTCTACAACGCCCTGCGGTGGTACCAGGAGGGCGAGCTCAACGTCGACGTCGACCGGATGATCTTCGACAACGTCCGGACCGAGACGATGAACCGCGGCGACATGCAGGCGATGATGGCCGCCTGCAACCTCGGGCGCGACCGGTTCCTGCGCCTCACGCAGCGCTACGGCGTCGAGACGACGATGAGCGCGGCGTACGGCTGGATGGACTACTCGGAGAGGATGCTGCGCGAGCAGATCGCGAAGATCCCCGACGGCGAGTACACGGCGCCGACGGCCTGGCTCGACGACGACGCCCGCAACCGCGGGGTGCGCCTGCGGGTGGAGACGAAGGTGATCGTCGAGGGCGACGGCATCACGATCGACCTGACGGGGTCGGCGGCCGAGGTGCCGACGGGCTACAACGTGCCGTTCGAGGGGTCGCTGCTCGTGGGCGCGTACTACGCGGTCCGCACGCTGCTGCTCGACGAGATCACGTTCCCCGAGTCGGTCCCGCAGAACGACGGGATCTTCCGGGCGGTGAAGGTGATCGCGCCGAAGGGGACGATCTTCAACCCCAACTTCCCGCGCGCGTGCTTCTCGCGCTTCTGTCAGGTCCAGCGCGTCGTGGACAACACGATCCTGGCGCTCGCGGACACGCTGCCGCAGCAGGTGACCGCGGGCAACTCGGCCGGCATCCACTTCTGCTCGTACTCCGGGTTCGTGCCGGAGACCGGCGAGTACTGGCTGTACCTCGAGGTCAACGAGGGCTCCTACGGCGGCCGGTACGGCAAGGACGCCATGGACTCCGTCGACAACCTCATGGCCAACACCCGCAACAACCCGATCGAGGAGCTCGACCTGCGCTTCCCGGTGCGCTGCGACCAGTACGAGCTGCGCCCCGAGCCGGCGGCGCCGGGCAAGTGGCGCGGCGGGATCGGGATCGTCCGGCGCAACCGCTTCCTCGTCGACGGGACGTACTCGTGCGAGGGCGACCGGCAGTACGACCCGCCGCGCGGCATCTTCGGCGGCTGGAACGGGTTGGTCGCCTCGACGCACAAGAACCCCGGCACCGCCGCCGAGGAGTACCTCGAGGCGAAGGTGACCGGGATCGAGTTCAAGGCGGGCGAGTACATCGAGTTCCGCGAGCCGAGCGGCGGCGGCTACGGCGACCCGCTCGAGCGCGACCCCGCGATGGTCCGCGAGGACGTCCTCGACGACTTCACCACGATCGAGCTCGCGCGCGACGCCTACGGGGTCGTGTTCGTCGACGAGCGCGACTTCGAGGTGGACGCCGAGGCGACCGAGCGCCGCCGGGCGGAGGTGCTCGCTGCGCGCAACGGCGGGGCGTCGGGCTCGCTCGACGAGCTGTTCCACCGCGCGAGCGGCAAGCTCCTCGCCAACGATCCGCCGGCGTCGGCGGCGGGGAACGAGCAGTTCGGGATGGCGTGAGGATGGGCGCAGCCGCCGGCCGCGTCCACCGCGCGGGGCACTACGTGTTCGCGCACGGCATCGCCGGCAACGGCGCCGACTGCGCGGAGGGCCTGCGGGCGGCGATGGCCGACCTCGACGCGACCCTCCGCTCGGCCGGCTCCGCGATGGACTGCGTCGAGCGCATCACGCTCTACGTCCGAGACGCGGCACAGCTCCCGGTGGACGTGATGGCGCGGAGCACCGTCGTGGAGATGGGGTCGCTGCGCGACGACGTGCACGTGGAGCTCGAGGCCACGGCGACCCTCGTCGACGCCGCGTGAGCGCGCCGCCGCCACCGGACCGCTCGATCGCCGGGACGACGGCCGCCATCGGCGCGGGCGAGCTGTCCGCGGTCGGCCTCGCGCAGGCGTACCTCGATCGCATCGACGCGTTCGATCCCGCGCTGAACGTGTACCGCACCGTCACCCGCGAGCTGGCGCTCGAGCAGGCCGCGGCGGTCGACGAGGCGGCCGGTGCCGGCAGGCCGCTCGGCCCGCTGGCCGGCGTCCCGATCGCGCTGAAGGACAACATCGCGGTCAGCGGCTTCGAGATGACCGCGGGGACGAGGCACCGCGCGGGCGTCGTCGCGGACGAGGACGCGCCCGTCTACCAGCGCCTGCGCGACGCGGGCGCGGTGCTCCTCGGCAAGCTCAGCATGTCCGAGTGGGCGATCGGTGCGACGAACCAGAACATCCACTACGGCGACGTCCACAACCCGTGGGACACCACGCGCGTGAGCGGCGGCTCGAGCGGTGGCTCGGGCGCGGCGATCGGCGCGGACCTCGCGGCCGCGACGCTGGGGACCGACACCGGGGGCTCCGTGCGGATCCCGGCCGCGCTCAACGGCTGCTGCGGTCTGCGGCCCACGGCCGGGCGCGTGAGCAACCGGGGCTCGATCCCGGTGGCGTGGACCTTCGACACGATCGGGCCGCTGGCGCGCCGGGCGGAGGACGTCGCGGTGATGCTGCACGTCATCGCCGGCTACGACCACGACGACCCCGTCACCGTGGACGTCCCCGTCGGCGACTACGCCGGCGGCCTCGGGCTGGGCGTCCGCGGCCTGCGGGTCGGCGTGCTCCGCGGCTGGCAGGACGGACTCGACGCCGACCTGCGGGCGCGCCTGGAGGCGGCCGCGGCACAGCTCGAGGGGCTGGGCGCGGAGCTCGTGGAGGCCGAGCTGACGGGCCTCGACGAGGCGATCGAGTGGACCGCCGAGCTGCTGCTGGCCGAGGCGGCCTGGGTGCACCGCGAGCGTCTGCGCGACTGCCCGGAGATCTTCGCCGACGACGTCCTGCAACGGCTGCGCCGCGGCGAGTCGATCAGTGGCGCGCACTACGGCCGTGGACGCGAGTGGCAGCGGGCATGGCGGCGCCGTGTGCTCGACACGCTCTCCGGCTGCGACCTCCTGCTGGTCCCGAGCGCCGCGCGGCACGCGCCGACGGCGGCCGAGAGCGAGCCGCTGGCGATGACCGGCGTGCTGGCGCGGTACACGGGCGTGTGGGTGCTGTCGGGCACGCCGGCGCTGTCGGTCCCCGTCGGCTTCGTCGACGACATGCCGGTCGCGATGCAGCTCGTGGGCCGCCCGTTCGAGGAGGGTCTGCTGCTGCGCGCGGCGGCCGCCTACCAGTCGGCGACCGACTGGCATCTGCGCCGACCGGACAGCGCCGGCTGGCGCACGAGCTAGTCGGCGGGCGGAAGTCGGACATCCGCGGCGAAGCGGATCTGCCGCAGCGGCCACAGGGCGAGGACGAGCGCCGCCCCGAGCAGCGCCCAGGACCAGCGGAAGCTGCCCGTGACGTCGGCCGTGAGCCCGAGCAGCGGGGGCCAGAGGACGATGCCCGCGTTCGTGAACAGCAGGGCGAACCCGACCGCGGTCCCCGAGCTGCCCTCCGGGGCGAGCTCGGACACCATGGTCACCCACAGCCCCTGCCACCCGATGAGGCAGAACCCGCCGAGCGCAGCTCCGACGACCACGACGGGCATCGCCTCGTGCGACGGCGCGCCGGCGAGCAGCGCCGTCGAGAGGATCCCCAGGAGCGAGAGCGCCACGAGCCCGGGCCGCCGCCGGCTGCCGAACGCGCGGTCGCTCAGCCAGCCCCAGGCCAGCCGTCCCACGACGCCCATGAGGTTCGCGAGCGCGACGGTGGCGAACGCCTCGGTCCGCCCGACGCCGAGGTCGTCCTCCAGGTAGAGCGCCAGGTAGGTCAGCAGCGCGTACTGACCGCCGACGAAGACGAGCGCCCAGAGCCCGGCGTAGACGATCTTGGGCGTCCGCGCGATGAGCGCCAGGTGCGCCCGCCCGCCCGCGTCGCCGCCGACCGGGGCGGGCATCCGCGCGCCCGCCACGATCGCCGTGCCGACGAGGGGGACGATCGCCGCGGCCGCCAGCGTCCAGCGCCAGCCCCACGCCGATGCGAGGAGCGGCAGCGCGATGGCGGCGGCGAGCCCGCCGAGCGGGATCGCGGCCTGACGGATCCCCATCGGCAGCCCGCGTGACTCGCGCGGGAACGCGGCGAGGACCACGCGGGAGCCGGCGGGCGTCGCGGCGCCGCTGAAGACGCCGGCGAAGACGAGCGCGACGAGGATGGGCAGGTAGGACGCGGCCGCGGCGAGGACGGCGAAGATGCACAGGCCCAGGCCGCTGGCGATGAGCACGATCCGCTCGCCCAGCCGGTCCGCGAGCTGCCCCGCGGGGACGGAGCCCGCGAAGCGGCCGACGTTCAGCGCGCCCACGAGGACGCCGAGCGCGAACGCGCTGAGCCCCAGCCCCTCCTTGATGAACGGCGCGAGGATGGGCACGCCGAGCTCGACGAACGAGATCGCGGCCTGCGCCGCGAACGCCGCCGCGAGGAGCTGCCACGGACCCATCGCGACCCGCGTGCCGGTCATCGCCCGGTACGCAGGAGGGCGGATGTCGGACATATACTTCCGACCGAACTTGGTCCACGAGGGGAGGCACGATGGCGGACGAGCACATCGAGGTCCGCGGAGCGCGGCTCTGGCACCAGATCTCGGGCGACGGAGAGCCCGTCCTGCAGATCCACGGCTCCGGCTTCGGGCACTTCAACTTCGGGCCGATCACGCCGATCCTCGCCGAGGAGTTCCGCTGCATCGACTACGACCAGCGCGGCTACGGGCAGTCCGAGAAGCCCGAGCAGGACTACGACCTCGAGCTCTGGGCCGACGACGCGATCGGCATGCTCGACGCGCTCGGGATCGACAAGGCCCACATCCACGGCACGTCGATGGGCGGGATGGTCGCGACGATCGTCGCCGGCAAGTACCCCGATCGCGTGCAGTCCGTCGTCATCAACTGCGCCGCCGCGAAGCTCGGCTTCTCCGGGCGCCTCGTCTTCAAGAACTGGATCGACCTCATCAAGCTCGAGGGCTGCGGCAGCCGCGTCCTCGCCGAGCTCATCGCCTGGCAGTGCCTGTCGCGCGGCTACATGGCCACGCCCGAGGGCCAGGCCGGCGGTCGACGTCATCCAGCAGATCCTCCGCGACGCCAACGAGGACCGGGTCATGATCCAGGCCTGCGAGTCCATGAACGCGATGGACAACCGCGACTGGGTCCGCAAGATCACCTCGCCCGCGCTCGTCATCGGCGGCGACGAGGACGTCATGACGCCGTGGGACCAGGGTCCCGACGGCGCCGGTCAGCAGTGGATCGCGGACAACCTCCCCAACGGCGAGACGTACGTCGTCAAGGGCGGCAACCACTCGACGATCTTCGACTCGACCGCCGACCACGCGCAGGCCGTGTCGGCGTTCTTCCGCAAGCACGCGGGCGCGGCCTAGGGGCACCCGCGTGCCGCCGGCGCTACGCCGCGACCGCGGCGTGGACGCCGGCGCCCGCCTCCTCGCCGGCCAGGATCTCGTCGAAGAAGGCCGTGACGACGCGCACGGCCTCGTCCGGGATCTCGAGGAGGTCGGCGTGGCCGATGTCGGGGAACTCGTGCAGGCGGGCCCAGTCCGGCACGCGCTCGGCGACCTGCGCCGCGCTGAAGCCCGAGGGCGCGAGCCGCGACGGGGTCATGATGTCCGTGCTGCCGTTCGTCAGCAGCAGCGGCCGGCGGAATCCCGCCGACGAGCGGCTCGAGGTCCATCGTCTCCATCGCGAGGCACGCCTGGCGCACGGTGTAGGGCGAGTTCGCGTTGACGATGCGCTTGACCGCGTCGAAGACCTCGGGATGCTCCTCCACGAAGTCCGCGCCGACGGCCTGGATCGTCAGGAGGTCGCAGAAGTCGTCCATCGGCAGCGCCTCGCACTGCTGGCGCCAGTTGCGGAAGAGCAGGCGCCGGTACGTGTCGCAGCGGACCATGCCGCAGTCCGCGCAGGACGCGATGACGTGGTCGGGGTACTTGGCCGTGAAGGCGATGCCGACCATCCCACCCATCGACGTCCCGTGCGTGAGCACGCGATCGATGCCGAGCGCGTCGAGCAGGCCCGCCGCCTCGTCGGCCCAGCCCTCGACCGAGTAGCTCGTCAGCGGCTGCGTCGAGCGGCCGTAGCCGGACGCGTCGTAGCTCAGCAGCCGGAAGTTCTCCCGGAACCCGTCGTTGACGGAGTCGAAGTTCGCGCGCCCGAACAGCGATCCCCCGAACTGCAGGATGAGCGGCTTGTCCTCGGGTCCCGTGAACTCGTAGTACAGCGAGACGTCTCCGACGTCGGCGAACGGCATCTCAGCTCCCCTCTCCCTTGGTCCCCCCGTCGCGCATCCGCGCGCGGAGCTCGTCGGTCGCACCGTCGTCGAGCGCACCGGCCTCGATGACGACGCCGTAGATGTCCCTGGCCTGCTCGACCGAGATCAGCTCGTCGAGGCAGTCGCTCAGCACTCGCGCCGGCTCGCGGTCGAGCGGGTCGCCGAAGCCGCCGCTCGTGACGCCCTCGATGACGAGGCGGTCGCCGGGGGCGAACCGGTACGCGTTGACCTTGGAGTGCATGCGCTCCCGCGTCCCGTCCGTGCGGTGGTGCCAGAAGCGGCCGGGGCGCCCCGGCGTGCCGCCGAAGACGCCCGGCGGCGGGTCGACGTCGGCGTGGCGCTCGGACTCGGTGGAGATCATCCCGCCGGTGAGCCACGCGTAGTCGCGGACCGCGCTCGTCCCGCCGCGCCAGCGCCCGTGGCCGAACTCCTGCTCGATGAGCTCGTAGCGGTGGAAGCGGAACGGCAGGTGCATCTCGAGGTCCTCGATGGGCTGGTTGCGGATGTTGGCCGAGAGGCAGTCGACCGCGTCCATGCCGTCCTTGCCAGGGCGGCCGCCGTAGGAGCCCTCGTCGACCTCGACGGTGATCCAGTAGCTGCCGTCCGCGTGGGTCCCGCTCATGTACATGCCGTTGAGCTGGGCCGAGTTGCCCGCGCTCGTGCGGTCGGGCATGACCGGCGCGAGCGCCTGCAGGATGAGGTCGGCGACCCGGTTGGCCGGGGTGAAGCGGATCTGCGTCGCCGCGGGGAAGCGCGGGTTGAACATGCAGCCCTCGGGCGCGATGACCGTGATCGGCCGGAAGCCGCCCGAGTTCGCCGGCACGTAGGCGTCGGTGAGGAACGTGTCGAGCAGCAGCGTGCGGAAGAGGCTGTAGACCGCGACGAGGGTCGAGCCGCCGTACGGCGTGTTCAGCGAGTTGGGGCGCTGGGGCGGCGTGTCGGTGAGGTCGACGGTGACGTCCTCCCCGTCGACGATCACGGCGACGTGCAGGCGCTCGGGGACGTCGCGGTTGATCCCGTCGTCGTCGAGCCAGCCCTCGGCGTGGTACGTGCCGTCGGGGATCTTCGCGAGCTCCGAGCGGATCATCCGCTCGGCGTAGTCGATGAGCGCGTCGGAGTAGGCGCGCACGACCGGCCAGGAGTGCTTCTCCACGACCTCCTCCAGCCGCCGCACGCCGTGCTGGGCGGAGGCGATCTGGCACGCCAGGTCCCCCATCACCTCGCGCGGCACGCGCGTGTTGTCGGTGAAGAGGTGCCACATGTTGTCGTCGCGGACGCCGTCGCGGACGATGAACGTCGCGTTGAAGATCGTCCCCTCGGCGTACATGTCGATGAGGTCGATCGCCGCGCCCGGGAACGCGCCGCCGATGTCGAGGTGGTGCGCCGTGTTGCCGGAGAACCCGATGAGCTCGCCCGCGTGGAAGACCGGTGCGATGACGGCGATGTCCGGCGTGTGGCTGGCGCCCTTGTACGGGTGGTTGTGCAGCAGCACGTCGCCGGGGCGCAGCTCGATCCCGCGCTCGGTGATCGTCTCCATCATCCCCTGCGTGTAGGCGACCAGCGAGCCGACGTGCAGCGGCGTGTTGTCGGACTCGGCGATCTCCTCGCAGCGCGTGTTCAGCAGCGCGGCGCCCATGTCCTCGGACTCGCGGATGAGCGCGGAGCGCGCGCTGCGGATGAGCTGGTGGGCCATCTCCTTGGCGATCGAGTCCAGCTCGCCGCCGATGATCTGCAGGAGGACCGGGTCGATCCTGATCTCACTCATCGGGCCACCTCCAGTCGGATCGTGCCGTCGGGGGCGACCACGCCGTTCCAGCCCGGCGAGATCACCACGGTCGAGTCCATCTCGTTGACGATCGCGGGGCTGGGGAGCACGTCCCCGGCGCGCAGGAGCGCGCGGTCGTAGGTGGGCACGACGTGCTCCGCGTGCCCGTCCTCGCCGCCGAACACGACGCTGCGGGTGCCGGTCGCCGCGGCCGCCGGGTCGCCGTCGCCGGCGGGGACCGAGGTGTGCGGCCGGGTGGGGATCGCGCCGGTCGCGGTGACGCGCAGGTTGATGATCTCGACCGGGTCGCCGGGGAAGTTGAAGCCGTACTCCCGGCGGTGGCGCTCGTGGAAGTTCGTGCCGAGGAGCTCGCGCCAGTCCTCGCCGAGGGTGTCGCAGTCCACCGCCAGCTCGTAGCCCTGCCCGGCGTAGCGGCAGGCCGCCTCGCGGTGCAGCACCGGCTCGTCGCCCGCCGCGAAGCGCGCGCGCAGGTCGCGCTCCATCTCCGCGAACGCCCGGTCGAGGGCGTCGCGGTCCGCCTCGGACAGCATGACGCCGACCGTGCGGATGCTGTCGTACTTCAGGTCGGTGGCCAGGAGGCCCATCGCCGACGTGATGCCGGGCGCGGGCGGCAGGAGGATGACGGGCACCTCGAGCTGCGCGGCGACCTCGCACGCGTGCAGCGGGCCGGCGCCGCCGAAGGCGACGAGCGCGCACTCGCGCGGGTCGTAGCCGCGACGCACGGAGTGGATGCGCACCTCGCGGACCATGTTCGCGTTGAGGATCGCGAGGATCGCCAGCGCGGCGTCCTCCAGGCCGAGCCCGAACTCCACGCCGATCCGCTCGACCGCGTCGCGCGCGGCGCTCTCGTCGAGCCGCAGGCGCCCGTCCAGGAAGCGGTCGGGGTCGATGCGCCCGAGGACGACGTGCGCGTCGGTGACCGTCGGGTCGGTGCCGCCGCGGCCGTAGCACGCGGGGCCCGGCATCGCGCCCGCGCTGCGCGGCCCGACGTTGAACGCGCCGCCCCGGTCGCGCCAGGCGATCGAGCCGCCGCCGGCGCCGATCGCGGTGACGTCGAGCTTCGGCGTCAGGATCGGGTAGCCGCCGATCCGGCTCTCGCGTGCGTCCATCTCCAGCAGGCGGCCCGGGATCACGCTGATGTCCGCGGAGGTGCCGCCGATGTCGAGCGTGATGAGGTTCTCGTGCCCGTTGACGGTGCCGACGTGGCGCCCGGCGATGACGCCCGCCGCGGGGCCGGACAGCAGGAGGTTCACGGCGTGGTGGGAGGCCTGGCCGATCTCGGCGACGCCGCCGTTGGACTGCATGACGAGGATCGGGCAGGAGACGCCGGCGTCGCGCCAGCCCTCGGCGAGGCGGTCGAGGTACCGGCGCGTCTTCGGCTTGAGATAGGCGTTCGCGGCGGTGGTCGTGAAGCGCTCGAACTCGCGGAACTGGGCGACGACCTCGTGCGACAGGGAGACCTCGGCGTCCGGGTGGTGCTCGGCGATGAGCTCACCGGCGCGCAGCTCGTGGCTCGGGTCCAGGAACGCGAAGAGGAAGCAGACGCAGATCGACTCGACGCCTGCCGCCTTGAGCTCGAGGATCGCCTCGACGCAGCGCTCCTCGTCGAGCGGCGTGGTGATCTCGCCCGGCGGGATCACGCGCTCGGACACCGTCTTGCGGTGCTTGCGCTCGACGAGCGGCCAGCGCTGGAACGGGATGTCCTGCATCAGCGAGAAGTTGTGCGGCCGCTGATGGCGCCCGATGTGGATGATGTCCCGGAAGCCCTCGGTCGTGAGCATCCCCGTGCGCCCGCCGTCGTGCTCGAGCAGGGCGTTCGTCGCGACCGTCGTCCCGTGCAGCACGAGCCCGATGTCGGACGGATCGATCCCCGCGATCTCGCAGATCTCGCGCGTGCCCTGCACGGTGCCGCGTGCCGGATCGTCGGTGGTCGACGGGAGCTTGTGGATGATGAGTCCCTGCTCCAGACCGCCGAGCGCGATGTCCGTGTTCGTGCCGCCGATGTCCACCCCCAGGCTGATCACGCGGCCATCGTATACACGCGAATGGGCGTATGTTTGACATTCGCATGCAGAGCATCCTCGACGACCTTCGCGCCGCCCTGAACGCCGACCGCTGCACCCTCCGGCTGGACGTCCCGGGCGAGACCTTCCCCGTCGTCCACGAGTCGCTCGGCGAGGGCGCCGCGACGCTCGTCGGCGAGCGCACCGTCGTGCTCCGCGGGCAGCCGGTGGTGGAGGCGCTGCTCTCCGGCGTCGACCAGGTCGTGCAGGAGGACTGCCCGGCGGCGAGCGACGACCCCGCGTTCCACGCGATGCTCGCCGCCTACGGCGGGCTCTCGGCGCAGATCGTGACGGCGGTCCGCGACGGCGACCGGCTGGTGGGCATCGTCTCCGTCCACGTGCTCGGCGGGACGCGGGAGTGGGCGCCGCTCGACCTGGGACGGGCGCGGCGCGCGGCCGACGACATCGGCAGGCTCGTGGGATGAGGCACCGCCTCGTCCTCGATCGCGACGCCTCGATCCTGGCCGACGATCCCGGCCCGGCCCACAACCGGCTGCACCCGGGCATCGCCCCCGTCGCGACGATCGATCCCGGCGACGAGCTCGAGGCGGACTGCCGCGACGGGATGGACGGCGAGCTGCGCCGCGCGGCCTCGGCGGAGGCGCTGCGCGACGTCGACCTCGGCGCCAACCACCCGCTGACCGGTCCCGTGGCGGTCCGTGGGGCCCGACCGGGCGACGTGCTCGTCGTCGAGCTGCTCGCGCTGGACTGCGACGCGGTCGGGACGACGGCGGTCATCCCGGGCTTCGGGCTGCTGGCCGACCGCTTCCCCGAGCCGCTGCTCGTGCGCTGGGACATCGCCGACGGCGTCGCGCGCTCTGAGCGGCTGCCCGGCGTCGCGATCGCCGGGCGGCCGTTCCTCGGGGCCGTGACGGTCGCGCCGTCGCACGAGCTGCTGACCCGCGCCACGGCACGCGAGGCCGCGCTGGGCGCGGCGGCGCTGCCGCCCGACGCGCGCGGCGCCGTGCCGCAGGGCGCCGAGGGGCGCGAGGGCCTGCGGACGATCCCGCCGCGCGAGAACGGCGGCAACCTCGACATCCGCCAGCTCACCGTCGGGAGCCGCCTGCACCTCCCCGTCCACGTCGAGGGGGCGCTGCTGTCGCTCGGCGACGCGCACTTCGCGCAGGGCGACGGCGAGTCGTGCGGGACGGCGATCGAGGTCGCCGCGACGGCGCGCGTCCGGGTCACGCTCCGCGGCGCCGGCGAGCCGGGCTTCCGCAGCGCCATGCCCGCGTACGAGTACGCCGAGGAGGCCCGCCCCGAGCCGCGGCGGTGGATCGCGACGACCGGGATCCCCGTCGGCGCCGGCGGCGCCAACGCCGACATGGACGTGCGGCTGGCCGCGCGCAACGCGCTGTCCGAGCTCGTCGACTGGATCGCGGCCGAGCGCGGCCTGACGCCCGAGGGCGCCTACGTGCTCGCGAGCGTCGCCGCGGACCTGCGCATCAGCGAGGTCGTGAACGTCCCGAACCCGCTCGTGTCGGCCGCGCTGCCGCTCGACGTCTTCGAAACCGACTAGCCCAGCGCGGCGCGGACCGCCGCGCCCGTCTCGGCGGTCGTCGCCGTGCCGCCCAGGTCGGGCGTGCAGGTCGCAGGGTCGGCGATCGTCGCCTCCACCGCGGCGAGCAGCGCCGCGCCGGCGTCGGTCTCGCCGAGGAAGTCGAGCAGCATCGCGGCGGACCAGATCTCGGCCACCGGGTTGGCGATGCCGCGCCCGGCGATGTCCGGTGCCGAGCCGTGGATCGCCTGGAACAGGCTCGGGTTGCGGCGCGTCGGATCGAGGTTGGCGCTCGGCGCGATGCCCAGGCTGCCGGCGATCGCCGCCCCGAGGTCGGTGAGGATGTCCCCGAAGAGGTTGCTGCCCACCACCACGTCGAGCGAGGCGGGATCGCGCACCATCCGCGCGACGAGCGCGTCGATGAGGCAGCTGTCCGTCGTGATCTGCGGGAACTCCGCCGCGACCTCGTCGAACACGGCGTCCCACAGCGGCATCCCGTGACGCAGCGCGTTGGACTTCGTCGCGCTCGTGACGTGCCGGCGCCCGTGGTCGCGCGCGTGCTCGAAGGCGTACCGGACGATCCGCTCGATCCCGTCGCGGGTGAACACGGACGTCTCGACGGCGAGCTCGGTCGGGTGACCGCCGTGGACGCGCCCGCCCGCGCCCGCGTACTCGCCCTCGGTGTTCTCGCGGACGAACACGATGTCGACGTCCTCGGGCGCGACGCCGCCGAGCGGGCTGTGCACCCCGGGCAGCAGCCGCGCGGGCCGCAGGTTCACGTACTGGTCGAAGATCTGGCGCAGGGAGAGGATGAGCCCCCAGCCCGTGACCGTGTCCGGGATCCGCGGGTCGCCCACCGGGCCGAGGAGGATGGCGTCGAACGCCGCGAGCTGCTCGGGGCCGTCGGCGGGCATCATCGCGCCCTCCGCCAGGTAGCGCTCCGAGCCCCAGTCGAACGTCACCGTCTCGAGCGCGACGTCGTGGGCGGCGGCGACCGTCTCGAGGCACGCGAGCGCCTCGGGGATGACCTCAGGGCCGATGCCGTCGCCGGGGATGACCGCGATGCGATGTGGACTCATAGTGGGTGGGAGGTGGCGCCGAAGCCGCCGTCGACGGTGAGCGTGGTGCCCGTGACCCAGCGCGCTTCGTCCGATGCGAGGTAGACGAAGGCGTCGGCGATGTCGCGCGGCTCGCCGAGCCTACCCAGGGGGTGCATCGCCTCGACGCCGGCGCGGGCCTGGGCGGGGTCGTCCTGGCCGGCGAGCCAGCGCTCGAGCATCGGCGTGGCGACGAAGCCCGGCGAGACCGCGTTGACGCGGATCCCGGCCGCGGCGCCGTCCAGCGCCATGCACTTCGTGAGCATCACGACGCCGGCCTTCGCCGTCGCGTAGGCGGCCTGGCCCGGTGTGCCGACCATCCCGGCGATCGACGCCGTGTTGACGATCGCGCCGCCGCCGCCCGCCTCCAGGTGCGGCCAGGCGGCCCGGGACACGAGGAACACCGACTTGAGGTCGACGTCGAGCGCGCGGTCCCAGTCCTCGTCGGTCAGGTCGCGCACGGCCCCGACCATCGGGATGCCGGCGTTGTTGACGACGACGTCGATGCCGCCCAGCGCCTCCGCGGCGGCGCGCACCGCCTCGGTGACCGCCGGGCCGTCGGTCACGTCGACCGCGGCGTGCGCGACGACCGCGTCGCCGAGGCTCGCCGCGAGATCCGCGAGGGCGGCGCCGTCGACGTCGAGCACGACGGTGCGGGCGCCCTCCTGCACGAAGCGCCCGGCGATCGCGCGCCCGATGCCGGATGCGGCGCCGGTCACGACGGCGCGCCGGCCCGCCAGCCTTCCCTGCTCCCCAGCCATCGGCGGGTTGTACCAGAGGTGCACCGATGTTGGACGTTCGGCCATTCGCCGGATATAAGGGCGCATTCACGGTACGCGTGCAGCAGCAAGGCAACAGGGGAGCTCGATGTCAGACTTCAAGGTCTCGTTCAGCCTCGAGGGCCGGGTGGTCGTCGTGACCGGCGGCGCGCAGGGGATCGGCCAGGGCGTCGCGGTGGCGGCGGCGGGCGTCGGGGCGGACGTGGCGGTCGTGGATCTCGACGAGGCGTCGGCGGCGGAGACGGTCGCGCTCGTGGAGGCGGAGGGCCGCCGGGCGCTGGCGGTCGGCGTCGACGTGGGCGACCGCGACGCGGTCCTCGCCGCGTTCGATCGCATCGTCGCCGAGCTGGGGCGCATCGACGGTCTCGTGAACTGCGCGGCGGTCATCAGCGAGAACGTGCCGGTGGAGGAGGCGACCGAGGCCGACCTCGACCGCCTCTGGCGGGTGAACGTCAAGGGCAGCCTCTTCTGTGCCCAGGCGGCGTTCCGGGACATGCAGCCCCGCGGGAGCGGGTCGATCGTGAACCTCGCGTCGCAGGCGGCGCTCCTGTCGCTGCCCAACCAGGTCGTGTACACCGCGACGAAGGGCGCGGTCGCCGCGATGACCCGCAGCCAGGCGATCGACTGGGCGACCCACGGCATCCGCGTGAACGCGATCGCCCCGACCTTCGTGTGGACGCCGATGGCCGAGCCGATGCTGAAGATCCAGCAGGTGCACGACGCGTCGGTCCGCAGGATCCCGCTCGGCCGGATCGGGCACCCGCGCGACATCGCCGGCGCGGCCGTGTACCTCTGCACGGACGCCTCCTCGCTCATCACCGGCCACGTGCTGCCGGTCGACGGCGGCTGGACCGCGGGCGAGCCCGGCCTGGATCTCTAGCCGGCCGCCGGTGTCGGAGCGGGAGCGCTGCGCGCGGGCGCGGCGGTCACGACCGCGACGCCCAGGATGACCAGCGCCATGCCCCCGAGGACGATCGCTTCGGGGGCGTTGCCGCGCCCCACCTCGACCGCCACGGCGACCACCGGTGCGAGGAACTGCCACGCGCTCGCACGGGTCGCGGGGATGTGGCGCAGCGCGGTGAAGTAGGCGAGCGATGCGATCGCCGAGCTGCCGATCGACACCCACGCGATCGACGCCCACAGCTCGCTCGAGCCCCACGTCGTGGCGGCGATGTCACCGTACGCGAGCGCCAGCGGGACGAGCGCGAGCCCGCCGATGAGGTGCTGCGCGGCCGTGAAGCCGACCAGGTCGGTCGCCGGGTACCGCGTCGTCGTCGCCTTCACGATCAGGGTGCCGACGCCGAAGCCCGCGCCGGCGAGGAGCGCGATGCCCATCCCGGCGACGAGGTCGGCCGTGTCGGCCTCGCCGCCGATCTGCGAGGAGATCATGGTGACGACGCCGACGAACGCCGTCACGAGGCCGACGACGCCGATGCCGGCGATGCGCTCGCCGAGGAACGCACGCCCGAACACGAGCACGAAGAACGGCGTCGTGTTCACCAGCACGGCGGCGTTCCCGGCGCCGGCGAGCTTCGTGCCCTCGGCGATGCCCTCGAAGGTCAGCGTGACCATGAGCAGCCCCGAGATCGCGGCCATGGCGAGCGGCCGGCCGCGCGGGAGCCGTCCGCGGGTGAGCACGACGACTCCGAGCAGCACCGCGCCCGCGGGGAGCGCGCGCAGCATGGAGAAGACGACCGGCGAGGCGTGCTCGGCCCCGATCGCGGTGGCGCGGAACGCCGTGCCCCAGAAGAACACGGTGATGACGAGCAGCAGATACGGCAGCCAGGGACCGGCGTCTGTGCTGCGGGCGGTCACCCGATCTGCCTCCGGGCGAACGCCCACTCGAGCGTCAGCCCGATCGCGACCCCCCACAGCATCGGGTTGGCGACGAGCTGGGCCGTCGCCGACAGGGAGCCCTGCAACGGCGCCCACGCGACGGCCGGGACGAGCGCGGCGGCGGCGATGATGCGGGCCGGCCGGCCGAGCGGCCACAGCCGTCGCAGCGTCGTCACGATCATCGTGCCGAGCATGAACGCGAGCAGCGTGGCCGACACCTGCAGCGGCAGCGCGGCGACGAGGCCGAGGAACGGTCCGACGAACGCGAGGGCGAAGATCATCAGCGCCGCGAGCGCGAGCGGCGCGCGCCGATGGGTGCCGAGCAGCCCGGCGATCGGCAGCGAGTCGAGCCGGCCGACGGTCCCGAGGACGTTGCCGAGCATCGCGCCACCGACCTGGGCCCCGCCGTGGACCGCGAGGGCGCGCGACGACCTCCGCGGGCTCGCCGGCGCTCCCGTCGCGTCGGACGCGATCTCGACCGCCGCGACGGTGTTGAAGCCGACGATCAGCGCGCCGATGATGAACGGGAGCGCGACGGCGAGGTTGAACTCCGGTGCTCCCCACGGGAGCAGCGGCGGCGCCGCGATGCCGCCGCTGAGATCGGCGTGCGGCAGTCCGGAGATCAGGAACGCGGCCGCCGTCCCCGCCAGCAGCGCGCCGAGCAGCGCATACGGGCGCAGCGCACGGCGGCGCTGGAGCACCAGCGCCACGGCGAGCGTCGCTGCGGCGGCGATCCATCCGGTGGTCGTCCCGCGCGGCGTGGCAGCGGTGACGCCGACCGCGCGCTCCAGCGTGGTCGGCATCACGGCGACGGTCACGACGAGGACGAACACCATCCCCGTGAGCGGCGTGAAGACACGGAGCAGCAGCCGGTCGAACCGCGCCAGCCCGAGCGCGATGACCGTGACCCCGGCGACGAGCATGCCACCGGTGATCTGCGCGAGGTCGTGACCACCGGCGGCGACGACGATGACCGAGGCGAGATACCCGGCCGCCGGGCCCTCGTAGAGGGCGAGCCGGTAGCCGAACGCGACCTGTGCGAGCGTCGCGAGCGCCAGCGTGAGCAGCCCGGCGAGCAGGAAGGTCCGGCGCTGATCGGCCGCGACGCCGGCGACGTCCCCTGCGACGAGCCAGAAGCCGAACGCCTGCGGCACGATGGCCAGGACCCAGAGCACCGCGACACGCACGTCGGGGAGCCCGGGCGCGCGCACGCCACGGACGCGCGCGGCGTCCGGCGAGGCCGTGACGGTGCTGTGGGTGACCCGGTGCATTGGCCGCGGCCGCGGTTGTCCCCCCAGCCCCGAGCCGCGTAGGATACGGCTCTGCATGCAATGGCATGCAGGCGCCCGTGGTGGTTGAGCCGACCGACATCTTCAGCGCGCCCGACGTGGCGTCCAGCAGCGACGAGGCGCTCCGCGCGATCCGCCGTTCGATCCTCGACGGCACGCTGCGGCCCGGCGAGCGCATCATCGAGCAGCGGCTCGCGAGCGAGCTCGACGTCAGCCGCACGCCGATCCGCGAGGCGCTGGGGAAGCTGGAGCGGGAGAACCTCGTCGTGCGCTCGGGGCGCAGCATGGCCGTACGGACGTTCACCGTGGACGAGGTGCGCGACGTCTACGACCTCCGCGCGCACCTCGAGAGCTACGCGGCGCGCCGGGCCGCCGAGCGCATCGCCGACCACGAGATCGCCGAGCTGCGCGCCGTGCAGGACGCGATCGCCACCGCGGTCGCGGCCGAGCACGGCGACGAGACCGAGCGCCGTCGCGAGCCCGCGCGCCTGAACCAGCACTTCCACCTGCTCGTCGTGCGCGCCGCGCGCTCCGCGCCGCTGGAGCGCAGCGTGGACAGCGTCGGGCAGACGCCCCTGATCTACAAGGCCTACCTCTGGTACGGGCCCGACGAGAAGCGCCGCTCCGCGGTCGAGCACTGCCGGCTCCTCGAGCTGCTCGCCGCGCGCGACGCCCCGGGGGCGGAGGCCGCGTGGCGACGCCACATCGAGCTCGGCCGCGACGTGCTCGTCGAGGGACTGCTCGCCAGGCAGGCACGTACGGACTCCGGCTTCTGACGAACGAGAGGATCGATGTGAAGGCTGTTCGCTACCACGAGTACGGGCCGGCCGACGTCCTGCGCTACGAGGACGTCGACGTCCCCGAGCCGGGTCCCGGGGAGGTCCGGGTCCGGGTCGAGGCGTGCGGGGTCAACCACTTCGACGTCGACCTGCGCGCCGGCGTGTCGCGCTGGCCGCTGCCCATGCCGCATCAGCTCGGGGTGGAGTTCGCCGGCACCGTCGACGCCGTGGGCGACGGGGTCGAGCACCTCGCGGTGGGTGACGCCGTCTGGCCCCAGCACGAGGTGGAGTGCAACGAGTGCCGCTACTGCCGCGCCGGGCAGCCGAACCTGTGCCTGCACGCGCGGATGATGAGCGTGCAGTTCCCCGGCGGCTACGCGGAGCAGGTCATCGCCCCCGCGCACGCGACGCACCTCCTGCCCGACGGCGTGACCGCCGAGATGGCCGCCGCGGGGCAGGTCGTGTTCACGACCGCATGGCACATGATCGTGACCCGCGCGAGGCTGCGGCCGGGCGAGACGGTCGTCGTCCAGGCCGCGGGGAGCGGCATCGGGCACGCCGCGATCCAGGTCGCGCGGCTGAACGGCGCGCGCGTCATCGCGACCGCCGGCGCCGACCACAAGCTCGCGCGCGCCCGGGAGCTGGGGGCGGACGAGACGATCAACTACAACGAGAGCTCGATCGCCGAGCGCGTCCTGGAGATGACCGACGGCGAGGGCGCGGACGTCTTCATCGAGCACGTCGGCGGCGACAAGTTCATGGACAGCCTGCGCGCGCTGCGCAAGGACGGCCGGCTCGTCACGTGCGGCGGGCACGCCGGCGAGACCCCCGAGCTCGACCTCATCGAGCTGTTCCGCAACGAGTGGCAGGTGATCGGCTCGCGCATCGGCACGCCCGCCGAGATGCAGCTGACCATGCGCCTCATGGGCGAGGGCAAGCTGGCCCCCGACGTCCACGCGGCCGTCCCGCTCGCAGACGCGGCGGAGGCCCACCGCATCATCGAAGGCCGCAAGCAGACAGGAAAGGTGGTGCTCGTCCCATGAGCGACGCGATCCGCAACCCCGACGACTACGTCTCCGTGTACACCCGCGACGTGCAGCTCGACCCGGCGACGACGTGCCTCGTCGTCGTCGACCTCATGTACGCGACCGGCTCCCGCGAGCACGGCCTCGGCCAGAACATGACGAAGGAGGGCCGGATGCACGAGGCGGAGTACCGCTTCGACCGCATCGACCAGTTCGTCGTGCCGAACACGCTGCGGCTGCTGGAGTGGGCGCGCGCCAACGACATGCGCCGCGTCTTCCTCACCTACGGCTCCGAGGTCGAGGACTACAGCGACCTGTCGCCCCAGATGTACGACCTGTGCAAGGCGACCCGCAACCGCAAGGGCCTGCGCGAGCACGAGCTCCTCGACGTCCTCGACGTCCGGCCCACCGAGCGCGTCATCAACAAGATCACGCCGAGCGCGTTCACCTCGAGCCCGATCGAGCTCATCCTGCGCACCTACGGCGCCACGGACCTCGTCTTCACGGGCGTCTCGACGAACATGTGCGTCGAGAGCACGCTGCGCGACGCGTCCGACAAGGGCTTCGGCTGCGTCATGGTGGAGGACGCGACCGGGACCGACGCGCAGGAGTACCACGACAACGCGATCCTGACGCTGCAGCGCCTCTACGCGAGCGTCTGGTCGACCGACGACACGCTCGCGCACCTCGAGGCGCGCGTCGCGGCCGGATCGGCCGCCTAGTGCTGAGGGTCGGGGTCGACGTCGGTGGCACGTTCACCGACCTCATGCTCGTCGACGACGAGTCGGGCTCGGTGGTCGTGCACAAGATCGCGAGCACCCCGAGCGATCCGTCGCAGGCCACGATGGTCGGCCTGCGCGAGCTCTGCGACCTCGGCGGCGTGGGGCCCGCCGACGTCGAGCAGCTCCTGCACGGGACGACCGTCGCGACGAACATCGTCCTCGAGCGCAACGGCTCGACGACCGGGATGATCACGACCCGGGGGTTCCGGGACATCATCTACATCGGTCGCCACCGGCGGCCGAAGACGTTCTCGATCTACCAGGACCTCCCGTGGCGGGAGCCGACCCTGGTGGCCCGGCGCAACCGTCACGTCGTCTCCGAGCGGGTCGTCCCGCCGGGCGACGTCGAGGTGCCGCTCGACGAGGGGGAGGTGCGCACCGCGGCCGCCGCGCTGCGCGAGGCGCAGGTCGACGCGGTCGCCGTCTGCTTCCTCTTCTCGTTCCTCAACCCCGAGCACGAGCGGCGCGTGAAGGAGATCCTCGAGGAGGAGCTGCCGGGGGTCCACCTCTCGATCAGCCACGAGGTCGTCCCGCAGCACCGCGAGTACGAGCGGTTCTCGACGACGGCGCTCGACGCGTACATCGGCCCGAAGACCAGCCGCTACCTGCGCAACATGCACACGGCGCTGCGCGACGTGGCGCCGGACACGGACTTCCACCTCATGGCCTCCAACGGCGGCACGCTGACGATCGACGGCGCGGTGGCGCGCCCGACGCAGCTGCTCATGTCCGGGCCGGTCGCGGGGATCGTGGGCGGCATCGCCGCCGCGCGCTCGGCCGGCTACCGCAGCGTCATCACGCTCGACGTGGGCGGGACCTCGGCGGACATCGGCGTCGCGCCGGACGCCGTCGTGCGGATGAAGCACCTCTACGACACGAACCTCGGCGGCTACGAGGTGATGATCCCGATGGTCGACCTCGACACGATCGGCGCCGGCGGCGGCTCGCTGGCCCGCGTCGACGCGGGCGGCCTGCTGCGGGTCGGGCCGCAGAGCGCGGGCGCCGATCCGGGACCGGTCTGCTACGGCCGCGGGGGCACCGAGCCCGCCGCGACCGACGCGCAGGCGGTGCTCGGCCGCATGCGCCGCGGCGCGCGCCTCGCGGGCGATCTCGAGCTCGACGTCGACGGCGCCCGCGCCGCGGTCGCAGCCCTCGGGGAGCCGCTCGGCCTCGACGTCACGAGCGCGGCGCTGGGCATCACGCAGATCCTGACCCAGAACATGGTCAACGCGATCAGCGTCAACAGCGTGCAGAAGGGCTTCGACCCGCGCGACTTCAGCCTCGTCGCGTTCGGCGGCGGCGGGCCGCTCTACGGCGCGGACATCGCACGCGAGCTGTCCATCCCCCGGGTCATCGTCCCGCCGCACCCCGGCATCACCTCGGCGATGGGCCTGCTGGACTCCGACCTCAAGTACGAGGAGCAGCGGACCGTCATGGTCGAGGCGCCGGACGCCGACGCGACCGAGCTCGACGCCATCTTCGCCGAGCTGGAGGTCAACGGGCGCGCGGCGCTCGACGCCGACGACGTCCCCGAGGCGGACCGCGTGTTCGAGCGCTGGGCCGACTGCCGCTACGTCGGCCAGGCGTACGAGCTGCTCGTGCCCGTGCCGTCCGGGCCGCTGGACGACGCGGCGCTCGTCGCGCTCGCCGAGCGCTTCGAGGAGGCCCACGAGCGCGAGTACTTCTACCGCTTCCCCGAGAAGCCGGTGCAGATCGTCCACGTGCGGTCCTACGCGATCGGGCTCATGCCGTCGATCAGCCCGAGCGTCATCGCATCCGGGGACGCCGAGCCGCCCCCCGAGGCGCTCGCCGGCCGGGCGGCGGTCGTCTTCGCCGGCGCCGACGGGGCGCCGGCCGAGCACGACACGCCGTTCTACGAGCGCAGCGCGCTGCGCGCCGGCAACGTCATCGCCGGCCCGGCCATCGTCGAGCAGCTCGACTCGACGACCGTCGTCCCGCCCGGCACCACCGCCCGCGTGCTGCCCGACGGGGCGATCATCATCGATCTCGAGGAGGCCGCGTGAGCGAGACCGCCGGGCGCATCGACCCGATCACCCTCGGCGTCCTGGGCGGCGCCTTCCAGGCGATCGGCCTGGAGATGGGGCACGCGCTCAAGCGCATGGCCTACAGCCCCGCCGCACAGCAGGTGGAGGACCTCGGCGGCGGCCTCTTCACGGTCGACGGCCGCGAGATCTGCGAGTCCGACACGACGCCGATGCACATCGGCTCGATCCCGGCCTACATCCGCGGGTTCATGCGGCGGCTGGAGGGCAAGGTCGAGCCGGGCGACATCATCATCCACAACAACCCGTACCACGGGGCGTCGCACTCGCCCGACCTGTGCGTCGCGATCCCGATCTTCTGGGAGGGCGAGCTCACCGCCTGGTCGGCGTCGACGATCCACCTGTCCGACACCGGCGGGGTGTTCCCGGGCATCGCCATCGACGTGCACGACGTCTGGGCGGAGTCGAAGATCTACGACTCGCTCAAGCTCTACGAGCGCGGCGTGCGCAACGAGCAGCTCTGGCAGTTCTTCATCGACAACACCCGGACGCCGAGCTACGTCGTCGGCGACACGGAGGCGATGATCGCGGCGGGGCGCCTGGGGGAGAAGCGCTTCCTCGGGCTGCTCGAGAAGTACGGCCGCGACACGGTGCTCACCGCCGTCGAGGAGTTCCTCGACTACTGCGAGCGGATGATGCGCGCGCAGATCGAGTCCGTGCCCGACGGCACGTGGGAGGCCGACGGCTGGCTCGACGACGACGGGCGCAACCGCGGCGAGCCGCTCTACGTCCACACGAAGGTGACCGTCGAGGGATCCGACATCACCGTCGACCTCTCGAAGTCCTGCGACAACGTCGTGACGGGCTTCAACGTGCCGTTCGGCGGCAGCGTCCTGCCCGGCATCTACACGGTGATCCGCTCGGTCTTCCTCGACGAGGCGACCTTCGACGACTTCATCCCGCAGAACGACGGGATCTTCCGGCCCATCAAGGTCATCGCGCGGGAGGGGAGCATCTTCAACCCCACGTTCCCGCGCTCGGCGCTGTCGCGCGTGTGCCCGATCCTGCGCGCGTCGGACGCGGCGATCCAGGCGCTCTCGGAGGTCGTGCCCGACCGCGTCGCCGCCGGGTCGACCGCCATCGGGGTCGGCGTCTACACCGGCTACGTCCCCGAGAAGTCGGAGTACTGGGTGCACGTGGAGATCAACGAGGGCGCCTACGGCGGCCGGTGCGGCAAGGACGGCATCGACGCGATCGACGTCCTCACGGTGAACTCGCGCAACACGCCCATCGAGGAGACCGACTGGCTGTTCCCCATGCGCACGGAGCGCTACGAGCTGCGCGACGTCGAGCCGGCGCCGGGCAGGTGGCGCGGCGGCATCGGGATCATCCGGGCGAACCGCTTCATGGGCGACGGGGCGTTCACCTCGGAGACCGACCGTGCCTACGAGGCGCCGCCGGGCCTGTTCGGCGGCGGCGCCGGGAGCACGCTGCGGCTCTACCGGATCGACGCGGACGGCACCGAGATCCCGCTCGAGTCCAAGCAGACGAACTTCGCCATGCCCGCCGGCGCGACGCTCGTCTGGGAGCAGGCCTGCGGCGGCGGCTACGGCGATCCGTTCGAGCGCGACCCGGCGTCGGTGCTGCACGACTGGCGCGAGGAGCTGGTCAGCGCGGAGTCCGCCGAGCGCGACTACGGCGTCGTCATCGACGTCGCGGCGGACGCGGTCGACGCAGACGCGACCGCGCGGCGCCGGGCCGCCCGCTGATCCACGAGGAGGAAGAGCACGTGCGCATCAAGTACATCGTCCCGTTCCCGTTCGACGAGGTCGGCCTCGCCAACCGCGCCGCCCAGCTGCCGGACGAGCTGCGCACGCCGGGCGTCGACTACGAGTTCGTCCCCGTCAAGAACTCCTGCCACAACGCCGACAGCGCCTACGAGCTGCTCATCCTCGACGCGTACATCGCCGAGGCCGGGCTCGCCAGCGAGGAGGAGGGCTACGACGCGGTCGTCATGGACACCGTCTCGGACTCCGGCCTCGCGGCGCTGCGGTCGCGGCTGACGATCCCGGTCCTGGGACCGGGTCTCGTCCAGCAGCACGTCGCGGCGATGCTCGGCAAGCGGTTCTCGATCCTCACGATGTGGGAGCGCTGGCGGCCGCTGTACGAGAAGACGATGACCGAGTACGGCACCGGTCACTACTGCGCGTCGATCCGCTCGATCGGCAAGCGCCCCGACCAGGAGCAGCTGCTCGCGGGCCGCGAGGAGGTCGTCTTCGACGCGCTCGAGCGCGAGGGGCGCGCCGCGATCGAGGAGGACCACGCCGACGTGATCCTCATCGGCTCGACGACGATGCACCAGTCCGTCGAGCACCTGCGGCGGACGCTCGGCGTCCCGGTCATCAACCCCGGGCCGCTGACGATCAAGCTCGCCGAGCTGTTCGTGACGCTCGGGCTCACCCACTCCAAGGCGGCCTACATCGCGCCCGAGGTCATCCAGGACGAGAAGTTCAACTCCCTGATGGGGTCGTCGGGTAGGGGAACGCCGGCGGCCGCCGGCGGTGCCAGTCGGTCGCCTCCTGCACCGCGTGCGCGGCGCGCAGGACGAGGGCATCGCGCCAGGGGGCGGCCGCGAGCTGCACGCCCGTCGGCAGCCCTGCGCCGTCGAGCCCGGAGGGGATCGACGCCGCGGGCAGGTGCGCGAGGCTCCACGCGTACGTGAACCGGGTGAGCTCCGCGGTGACGGCGATCATGTCCGCGTCGGCCCGCAGCGGGGCCGTCGCGTTCGTCGTCGGCGTGAGCAGCAGGTCCACCTCGTCGAACTGCTGCAGCATGCGCACCCGCCAGTCGCGCATCCCGGCGAGGGCGCGGCCGACGTCGGGACCCGTCACCGCGTTGCCGAGCTCCAGCCGCCGCCGCACGTCGGCGCCGAAGCGATCGGGTTCGTCGGCGAGGCGCTCGCGGTGCAGGCCGGTGGCCTCGGCGCGGATCAGGACCGTCGCGATCCCGGTGGCGTCGTCCGCGCCGCGCAGGTCGACGTCGACGACCTCCGCCCCGAGCTCGGCGAGCACGTCCGCGGCGGCCTGCGTGTTCGCGGCGATGGCGGGGTCGACGTCCTCGAAGAAGAACCGGCGCGGCAGGCCGACGCGCAGGCCGGCGACCCCGTCGTGGAGGCCGCCCCGCGGCTCGTCGAACGGGTGGTCGACGGCGTGCGGGTCGTCGCGGTCGTAGCCGGCCATCACCGCGAGCATCTCGGCGACGTCCGCGATCGTCCGCGCCATCGGCCCGATCGTGTCGAGCGCGGCGCTGACCGGGAACGTGCCCCGGGCGGAGACCAGCCCGTAGGTGGGCCGCAACGCGCTCACGCCGTTGAGCGCGGCGGGGATGCGGACCGAGCCGCCCGTGTCGCTCCCGAGCGCGCCGAGGCACAGGTCGGCGCCGAGCGCGGCGCCCGAGCCGCCGCTGGAGCCGCCCGGCACACGGTCGGTGTCCCACGGGTTGCGGCAGGCGCCGAAGTGCGGGTTGTCGGTCGTCGCGCCGTAGGCGAACTCGTGCAGCGCGACCTTGCCGAGGACGATGGCCCCGGCGGCGCGCAGGCGCCGCACGACCTCTGCGTCCTCGTCGGGGACGCGATCGGCGAAGAACGCCGACCCACGCGTGGCCGGCACGCCGGCGACGTCGATGTTGTCCTTCACCGCGATCGGGGAACCCGTCGAGCGGCCCCAGCGACTCGCCGCGGCTGCGGCGCGCGTCCGTCGCCGCGGCGTCCGCCCTGGCCTGGTCGGCGGTGACGGTGATGTACGCGTTCAGCTCCCCGGCGGTCGCCTCGATGCGCGCCAGGAGCAGCTCGACCAGCTCGCCCGCCGGCACCTCCCGGCGGCGCTCGGGCTCGTCCACCAGCTCACGCAGGGATGTGCTCAAGAGGTCCCCGCGTGGCCGACGGATCGCATGTGCGCGATGGTCGAGGTGGCGCCGAGCGAGATGTGCTCGCGCATGCAGGCGAAGGCGGCGTCGGGATCGCGGCGCTCGAGCGCGACGGTGACGCGCTCGTGCTGCTCGAGGGACATCGACGCGCGGCTCGTGAGCCAGATCGCGCGCCCCGGCAGGGCCTGCCACAGGCGCGAGATGAACTCCTGGAGGTAGCGCGACCCGCTGGCCTCGTACACGGCGCGATGCCAGAGCACGTTGAGCTCCGCCGCGCTGGAGTTGTGGGAGTCCGCGATGGCGGCGTCCAGCTCGGTGTGCAGCCGGCGCAGCTCGGCGAGCTGCTCGTCCGTCACGCGCTCGGCGGCGAGCCGCGCGGCCATGGGCTCCAGGACGAGGCGGAGGCCGTAGACCTCGGCGGCGTCCTCGGGCGAGTACTCGGCGACGGTCGTGCCCCGGTGCGCGTGGTGCACCACGAGACCCTCGGACTGCAGCATGCGCAGCGCCTCGCGGATCGGGGTGGGGCTCATCCGGAGGTCCTCGACCAGGCGCTGCACGCGGAGGTGCTCGCCCGGGTGGTAGCGGCCGTCCTCGATCGCCCGGCGCAGCGCCCGGAACGCGGCTTCGGTCTTCGTGACGGAGCGGGCTTCGATGGACATCGGAGGGCGGACCCTACACCGGGCCTTGACTTCCGTCGCCAGGCGTTAAATATTAAATTAGACGCCGCCGACGCGACGAGGGAGAAGCTGTGGATCGGAAGGATGGGCTGCTGCGGTCGCTGCTGTTCGTGCCCGGGAGCGACACGCGGAAGCTCGGCAAGGTCGCGCGCTTCGGGGCGGACGCGATCGTCATCGATCTGGAGGACGCCGTCGCCGACGAGGAGAAGGTCGGCGCCCGCGCCACGACCCGTGCGGCGATCCCCGATCTGGCGGGCAAGGCCACGCTGATCGTCCGCGTCAACGGCATCGAGACCGGGCTGCTCGACGACGACGTCGCGGCGATCGCCGTCGAGGGCGTCGACCTCATCATGGTCCCGAAGGTCGAGTCGGCCGACACGCTCGCGCACCTCGACGACCGCATCGCCCAGGCCGAGGAGGCCGCCGGCATCGCGCCGGGAACGATCCGCGTCCTCGTGCTCATCGAGACCGCGCGCGGGATCGCCGACTGCGAGGCGATCCTCGCGGGCGCCTCCGAGCGGGTCCACACCGCGGTCTTCGGCGCCGGGGACTTCTCCGTGCAGCTCGGCATCGACCTCACGCCCGAGGCCACCGAGGTCGCCTACGCGCGCTCCCGCCTCGTCGTCGCCGCCCGCGCCGCGGGCCTGGCCGCGCCGATCGACGGCCCCTGGCTGCGCCTCGAGGACGACGAGGGCCTGGAGGCCGACAGCCGGCGCTCCCGGGGCCTCGGCTTCCAGGGCCGCGTGACCGTCTACCCGCCGCAGGTCGAGACGGTGCTGCGCGCGTACTCCGCGCTCTCCGACGAGGAGGCCGACCGCCAGCGCCGCGTCGTCGAGGCGTTCGAGGAGGCCGAGTCGCGGGGCGTCGCCTCGCTGCGCGTCGACGGCCGCTTCGTCGACTACCCGATCTACCGCCTGGCGAAGGACCGCATCGAGCGCTACGACGCCTGGCGGGCGCGCAGCGGAGCCGCATCATGAGCGCGCTCCCGCTCGACGGCCTGCGCGTGGTCGACGCGGCGTCGCTCTTCGCCGGCCCCGTCATCGGCACGATGCTCGGCGACTACGGCGCCGACGTCGTCAAGATCGAGCAGCCCGCCGGCGACAACCTGCGCTCGCTGGGCTGGTCGAAGGACGGCGTGTCGCTCTGGTGGGCGCTCATCGGCCGCAACAAGCGCTCGGTGACGCTGAAGCTGTCCGACCCCGCCGGGGCCGAGGTGGCCCGCAAGCTGCTGGCCGAGGCCGACGTGTTCATCGAGAACTTCCGCACCGGCACGCTGGAGCGGTGGGGGCTCGGGTGGGACGTCCTGCACGAGATCAACCCGAACCTCGTCATGGTCCGCACGACCGGCTTCGGGCAGACCGGCCCGTACGCCACGCGCCCGGGCTTCGGGACGATCGCGGAGTCGATGACGGGCTACGCCCACACGAACGGCTTCCCCGACGGCCCGCCCACGCTGCCGCCCTTCGCGCTCGGCGACGGCGTCGCGGCGATGACCGGCGCCTTCGCCGTGATGATGGCCCTCTGGTGGCGCGACACGCAGGGCGGCACCGGGCAGGTCATCGACCTCTCGATCTACGAGCCGCTGTTCTGGATCCTCGGCCCGCACGCGACCGTCTACCAGCAGCTCGGCATCGTGCAGGGGCGCACGGGCAACCGGGCGCCGTTCACCGCGCCGCGCAACGCCTATCTGGCGAAGGACGGCAAGTGGCTCGGCGTCTCGGCGAGCGCCCAGTCGATCGCGGAGCGCGTCATGACGCTCGTCGGCCGCCCCGAGCTCACCGAGGAGCCGTGGTTCGCCGATCACACCGGGCGCCTGGAGCACCAGGACGAGCTCGACGACGCGATCTCGGCGTGGATCGCCGAGCGCGACTCCGACGAGGTCGTCCGCGCGTTCGAGGAGGTCCACGCGGCCATCGCGCCGATCCTGTCGATCGACGAGATCGTGCTCGATCCCCAGTTCATCGCACGGGACACGATCACCGAGGTCGACCACCCCAAGCTCGGCCCGCTGCAGATGCAGAACGTCATCCCCCGTCTGGTCGAGACGCCGGGGAGGATCCGCTGGCCCGGCCCCGAGCTCGGCTCGAGCAACGAGGCGGTCCTGCGCGACGAGCTCGGCCTCACCGAGGAGCAGATCGCCGCGCTCGTCGAGATGGGCGTCGTGGCCGACGCGGCGCCCGACGACCCGAGGAGCACACGAGAGGAGCGCACCTGATGCCCCCCGTCTTCCGCGAGAGCGACGGCCCCGGCCCGCGGCGCGACGTCGTCGGCTACGGGCGACACGTCCCGAAGGTCACCTGGCCCGACGGGGCTCGTGTCGCCGTGAGCATCGTCCTGAACTGGGAGGAGGGCTCGGAGTACTCGAAGATCGCCGGCGACGGGCGCAACGAGGGCCTCGCCGAGATCCCCTACGTCATGGACCCCGAGTACCGCGACCTCGCCGCCGAGTCGGTGTACGAGTACGGCGGCCGGGCCGGCGTGTGGCGCCTGCAGCGGCTGTTCGACGAGTTCGGCATCCCCGTGACGTTCTTCGGCGCGGCGGTGGCGTTCGAGCGCAACCCCGAGGTCGCCGCCTACCTGCGCGAGGCCGGCCACGAGCCGTGCTGCCACGGCTGGCGCTGGGAGGAGGTGTGGACGCTCTCGCGCGACGAGGAGCGCGAGCACATGCTCGAGGCGATCCGGTCGATCGAGAAGACCTGCGGGACCAGGCCGCTGGGCTGGTACTGCCGCTACGGCCCGTCGGTCAACACGCGCGAGCTGCTCGTCGAGGAGGGCGGATTCACCTACGACTCCGACGCCTACAACGACGACCTCCCGTACTACACCGAGGTCGGCGGGCAGCGCCATCTCATCGTGCCCTACAGCTTCACCTACAACGACGGGCGCTACGTCCTGCCGCAGGGCTTCTCGGACCCGTCGTCGTTCTTCGACCAGTGCCGGCGCGGCCTCGACTACCTCTGGGACGAGGGCGCGACGCACCCGCGGATGATGTCCATCGGCCTGCACTCGCGCTGGGCCGGGCAGGCCGGGCGCACGAGCGGCCTGCGCGACTTCATCGAGTACGCGCAGGAGAAGGGCGACGTCTGGTTCGCGCGGCGCATCGACATCGCGAACTGGTGGAACGAGCACCACGAGGAGTTCGAGGCGCGGTGAAGGCGGTCCGCTTCCACGAGTACGGCGATCCGGACGTCCTGCGCCTCGAGGACGTCCCCGATCCCGAGCCGGGACCGGGCGAGGTGGTCGTGCGCGTGCGGGCCGTCGGTCTCAACCACGTCGACGTCGACATGCGCAACGGCACCTCGCGGCTCCCGCTCGCGCTGCCGCACACGCTGGGCTTCGAGGCGGGCGGCGACATCGCGGCCGTCGGCGAGGGCGTGACGGACTTCGCGGAGGGCGACCGGGTCACCCCGCTCTACCAGGTCGCCTGCCGCCGCTGCGTGCCGTGCCTCGCGGGCCGTCAGCAGTTCTGCGAGCGGCTGCAGATGCTCGGCGTGCAGCGCCCCGGCGCGTACGCCGAGTACGTCCTCGCTCGCGCGGACGCGGTCGTGCCGCTCCCGGACGCGACGACCTACGAGCAGGCGGCGTCGACGCAGACGACCTTCGCCACGGCCTGGCATTGCCTGGTCACTCGCGCGCGCGTGCGCGCAGGAGAGACGGTCCTCGTCTCCGCCGCCGGCTCGGGCGTCGGCTCGTCGGGCATCCAGGTCGCCAAGCGCGCCGGGGCGCGCGTCATCACGACGGCCGGCAGCGACGAGAAGCTGCAGCGGGCGAGCGAGCTGGGCGCCGACGTCGGGATCAACTACACGACGGAGGACCTCGCCGCGCGGGTGCGCGAGGCCACCGACGGCCGCGGCGTGGACGTCGTGCTCGAGCACGTCGGCGGCAGCGTCTTCGAGCGGAGCCTGTCGGCGGTCGCCGACGGCGGCCGCGTCGTCGTGTGCGGCGGCCACGCGGGCGAGGTCGTCGACCTCGATCTCATCGAGCTGTTCCGGCACGAGTGGTCGGTCATCGGTTGTGCTCGCGCGACCGAGGCGGAGCTTCGCCACGTCATCGAGCTGGTCGGTCGGGGTGAGCTGACGCCGGTCGTCTCAGAGGCGCTGGACCTCGCCGATGCAGCCGGTGCTCATCGGCTCATGGAGGATCGCAGACAGTTCGGCAAGCTTGTGCTGATCCCATGAAACTCAACAATCGGTCCACATCGGTTCTTACAAATGAACCAATGTCCAACATTGACACAGACTCCAGAATCCGCGACGTTAGCCAACATCTGGGACCACGGCGGGCCGGGGATCTCCCCGCCCCGAGGAGGAGGGCGAAGTGAGAGGAAACGTCAGGGCGCGGTATGCCCTCGCGACGCTCGGCGTCGCGTGTTTGATGACCTTCGGTGTCACCGCCTGCGGTGGTGACGACGAGAGCGACAGCGCGTCGTCCGGGTCGGGCTCCGCGAGCACGACATCCGACGGCGGAGGGGGCGGCGACGCCCAGGCCACCGCGAAGGCGGCCATCGAGAAGGGCAAGGAGATCCCGCAGTTCGACCTCGACGCCGAGTCGTTCGACGCGAGCAAGGCCAGCGGGATGACCGTCTTCAACATCCCCGTCTCGAGCGCGATCCCCTACGTCGCGGCGGTCGACAAGGAGATGCAGAAGGTCGCCAAGGAGATGGGGATCAAGTGGGTGCAGTTCGAGAACCAGGGCAACCCGACCCAGTGGGCATCGGGCATGAACCAGGCGATCTCGCAGAACGCCGACCTGATCATCCTCGACGCGGGCATCGACCCGAAGCTGCTCATCCCGCAGCTGCGTCGCGCCAAGGAGGCGAAGGTCAAGGTCCTCGTCAACCACCTGTACCAGAACGGTGAGGCGCCGGACCAGCAGATCCTCGACCTCATCGACGGCTACATCACGGTGCCCTTCCACGAGTCGGGCGAGCTCTCGGTCCAGTACGCGGTCGCCGACGGCGGCTGCGATGCGGTGAAGAGCACGCTCATCATCAACTCGAAGGAAGTGCCGCCGAGCCAGGGCATCGTCGACGCGATGACGGCCAAGCTCGCCGAGCTCTGCCCGGACGCGAAGCCGAAGGTGGTCAACGTGCCGGTCGTCGACTGGGGCACGAAGATCGCGCCTGAGGTCCAGTCCGCGCTGGCGGCCGATCCCAACATGAAGTGGGTCCTGCCGATCTACGACTCGCAGTCGATCCCGGCGATCGCGGGCATCCGCGGCGCGGGCAAGGCGACGAGCGTCAAGGTCGCGTCGTACAACGGGACGCCCGACGTGATGAAGCTCATCGAGAGCGGCGACATCATGGCCGCCGACATGGGTGAGAACATCGAGTGGCTCGCATACGCGAACATGGACCAGGCGATGCGGATCCTGACCGACGGGCCGGTGATCGAGGACGGCAACGAGGACACGCCGCTGCGCGTCTTCGACGACAGCAACGTCAAGGAGGCCGGCGCTCCCGAGTACGTGAAGGGCTTCGGCGACTCCTACATCACGGGCTACAAGAAGCTCTGGGGAGTCCAGTAGGCCATGACGGACCAGGCGCCGCAGGGCGACCTGTCGCGTAACGATCCGGTCGCGGGCGTCCCTTCGGGGGCGTCCGCGCCGGTCGGCGATCCGCCGGTGATCGCCCTGCGCGGGCTGTCGAAGACCTTCGGTGGAGCCCGGGCGCTGGACTCCGTCGACATGACGATCCAGCGCGGCGAGATCCACGGGCTGCTGGGTGAGAACGGCTCGGGCAAGTCGACGCTGATCAAGATCCTGGCCGGGTTCCACGCGCCCGACGAGGGTGAGCTGGAGGTCAACGGCGTGCCCGTCGGCCTTCCGCTGCATCCCGGGCAGTTCGCCACGCTGGGCCTCAGCTTCGTCCACCAGGACCTGGGGCTGCTGCGCGAGCTGACGGTGCTCGAGAACCTCCGCATGATCGAGCTGGCGCAGTCGCACTCGTGGCGGATCAACTGGCGCGCCGAGCGCCGCAAGGCGCGCGCGCTCTTCGAGGAGTTCGGCGTCGATCTGGACCCGGACGCCCTCGTCAACGACATCTCCGAGACGGACCGCGCGCTGCTGGCGATCGTGCGCGCGACCGAGGACATCCGGACCGCCACGGGCGAGGACCGCCGGGGCCTGCTCGTCCTCGACGAGCCGACGGTGTTCCTGCCCCGCGAGGGCGTCGAGCGCCTCTTCGCGATCACGCGGTCGATCGTCGAGGAGCACGCGAGCGTGCTGTTCGTCGGCCACGACCTCGACGAGGTGCGCGAGATCACCGACGTCGTGACGGTGCTGCGCGACGGTCGCGTGCACGGCACGGTCAAGACGGCCGAGGCCTCGGAGGGCGAGATCGTCGAGATGATCATCGGGCGGCGCCTGGCGCAACTCGAGCTCCACCGCGAGGACGCGAGCACGCACGCCACGGCGATCTCGGTCGAGGGCATGATCGGGACGAAGGTGCGCGGGCTGTCGCTGGAGGTCCGCGCCGGCGAGGTGCTCGGCGTCACCGGCCTCCTGGGCTCCGGCTTCGACGAGCTCCCCTACCTGCTGTTCGGCGCGCGCCCGTGCTTCGGCGGCGAGCTGCGCACGGAGGGGGCGACGTACTCGCTGGCGTCGATGACGCCGCAGCGCGCGCTGGCAGCCGGCATCTCGCTCATCCCCGCCGACCGGCAGCGCGACGGCAGCATCGGAGCGCTGTCGGTCGGATCCAACGTGATGATGCAGGTGCTCGACGACTACCGGCCGATGAGCCTCAAGCTGCGCGGTCTCAGCCGCAAGGCGGGCGAGCTCTGCGACGAGTTCGACGTGCGCCCGAACGACCCGGGCCGCAACTACCAGTCGCTGAGCGGCGGCAACCAGCAGAAGGCGCTCGTGGCGAAGTGGATGCAGACGGAGCCGCAGCTGCTCCTGCTGCACGAGCCCACGCAGGGCGTCGACGTGGGCGCGCGGGAGCAGATCTTCCGCATGCTGTCCGCCGCGGCGGAGAGCGGGATGTCGATCCTCTGCGCGAGCTCGGACTACGAGCAGCTGGCCGCGATCTGCGACCGGGTGCTCGTGCTCGGCAACGGCCAGATCGTGCGGGAGCTCACCGGCGCGGACGTCGTCAAGGAGCGCATCGCGGAGCAGGTCTACAACAGCGTCACGCTCGCCGAGGCGGAGTGAGGGAGGACCAACGAGGGATGGACAGTTCGGTGAGTCACCAGCCTGCCGCTGAGCCCGCGGCGCAGACACCAGAGCGCAAGCGGCCGCCGCGTGACAACAAGCGCGCTGCCGCCGTGGCCTTCCAGAAGTACGCCCTCATCCTGGCGTGGCTGGTCGTCGTCATCGTGTTCTGCATCCTCAAGCCCGACACGTACGCGACGTCGGGCAACTTCCAGACGATCTTCGGCTCGCAGGCGGTCCTGCTGATCCTCGCGCTGGGCCTGATCGTGCCGCTCACCAGCGGCGACTTCGACCTCTCGATCGCCGCGGTCCTGTCGCTGGCGTCGATGGTGCTCGCGATCCTGCAGGTCCGTCACGGCTGGTCGCTCTTCCCGGCGATCGTCGTCGTCCTGGCCATCGGGCTGTTCATCGGCCTGATCAACGGGGCGCTGGTCACGTTGCTGGAGATCGACTCGTTCATCGTGACCCTGGGCTCGTCCACCGTGATCCAGGGCATCGTGCTCTGGATCAGCGGCTCGAACACGGTCAGCGGCGTCAGCGACGGCCTCATCAACTGGACCATCACGAACCGGTTCCTCGGCATCTCGATGGTGTTCTGGTACGGCGTCCTGTTGACGATCTTCCTCTGGTACGTGTTCGTCTACACGGCCCTCGGGCGACGGCTCCTGTTCGTCGGTCGCGGGCGCAACGTGTCGCGCCTGAGCGGCATCAACGTCGGTCACGTCCGCTGGGGCGCGCTGGCGACCTCGGCGTTCGTGGCCTCGATCGCCGGCATCTTCTACGCGGGGTCGCTCGGCGGCGCCGACCCGACCTCGGGCCTGGCGTTCCTGCTGCCGGCGTTCGCCGCGGCGTTCCTCGGGGCGACGGCGATCCAGCCGGGTCGCTTCAACCCGATCGGCACGTTCGTCGCGGTGTTCTTCCTGGTGAGCGGCATCACCGGCCTGCAGCTCCTGGGCGCGGACAGCTTCGTCCAGCAGCTCTTCTACGGTGGCGCGCTCATCCTGGCGGTCGCCCTGTCGCAGATCGTGCGACGCAAGGACATCAAGGACGAAGCGGCCGCGAGCAATGCCTGACGCGCGCGGCCCGACGCAGGAGGACAGATGAGCCTGAGGCTGGGAGTCGACGTGGGCGGCACGTTCACCGACGTGCTGCTCGTGTCGGAGGAGACCGGGGACCTCACGATCGCGAAGGTGCTGTCCACCCCGGAGGACCAGTCGCTCGGGGTCATGGCCGGGGTCAAGCAGGCGTGCGAGACGCACGGCGTGGGGCTGGACGCCCTGTCGCTCATCCTGCACGGGTCGACCGTCGTCACGAACATGATCCTCGAGGAGAAGGGCGCGGTCGGGGGCCTGCTGACGACGGCGGGCCACGAGCAGATCCTCCATCTCGCGCGTGCGTGGACGCCCGGTCCGCTGTACGCGTGGATGGGCATGATCAAGCCCGACCCGCTCGTCCCGCTGTGGCTCACGCGCGGCGTGCCCGAGCGCACGAGCGCCTCCGGCGAGGTCATCACGGCCATCGACGAGGACGCGACGCGCGCGGCGATCGAGGACCTGCTGGCGTCGGGGACCGAGTCGCTGACGATCGCGTTCCTCAACGCGTACGTGAACCCGGCCCACGAGCGCCGGGCGCGGGAGATCGCGCTCGAGCTGCGCCCCGGCCTGCCCGTGTCGATCTCCTCGGACCTCGTCTCGGAGTACCGCGAGTACGAGCGGACGCTCACGGCGGTCCTGAACTCCTACACGCAGCCGCAGGTCATCAAGTACGTCGACGGCCTGGAGTCGCTGCTCGGCGACGCCGGGTTCAAGGGACGGCTGAACATCGTGCGCTCCGACGGCGGCACGATGAGCGCTCGGTCCACGAAGGAGCGGCCGGTCGACATCGCGTTCTCCGGCCCGTCCGGCGGGGCGGTGGGCGCGGCGTACCTCGCGCGCCGCATGGGCGTGCCGAACGTCCTCACGTTCGACATGGGCGGGACGTCGACCGACGTCGCGCTGTGCCGTGACGGCGAGGTCGCCATCAAGCGCGAGGCGCAGCTCGGCTACTACCAGTTCCAGGCCCGCGGCGCCGACATCCACAGCGTGGGCGCCGGCGGCGGCTCGATCGCCTACCTGAACCTCGCCGGCGCGCTCAAGGTCGGCCCGCGCAGCGCGGGCGCCGATCCCGGGCCCGCCTGCTACGGACGCGGCGGGACGGAGCCGACGGTCACCGACGCCAACGTCGTGCTCGGCCGGCTCCCGGGCGGGTCCAAGCTCGGCGGGCGCCTGGCGCTCGACGTCGAAGCGGCCGAGCGGGCCGTGGCGACGGTCGCCGAGGGGCTGGGCATCGACACCGTGGCCGCCGCGCAGGCGATCATCGACATCGCCAACGAGAACATGCACGCCGCGCTGCGCGTCGTGTCGGTCGAGCGCGGCTACGACCCGCGCGACTTCGGGCTCGTCGCCTTCGGCGGCGCGGGGCCGCTGCACGCCAACGCGCTCGCGCGCCTCATCGGCGCCGACCCGCTGATCATCCCGAGCACCCCGGGCGTGCTGTCCGCCTTCGGGTTCCTCGCGGCCGACGTGCAGAACGAGTTCGCGCGCACGTACCTGCGCCCGGCGGAGGAGACCCCCGGGGAGGAGGTGCTCGCGGCGGTCGACGAGCTCATCGGCGAGGCCGGCGCCTGGCTGGACGCCGAGGGCGTCGACGCGGGCGATCGCGTCTTCGACGTCTTCGCCGACTGCCGGTACTACCGCCAGGACATCCAGATCCCGGTGGCGCTCGAGCGCACGGCGCTGCTCAACGGGTACGCCGCGCGGCTGCGCGGCGACTTCGAGGGCGAGCACCGGCGCCGCTACGGCTTCGACCTCGAGGCCAACGTGGAGATCGCCACGCTGCGCGTCGTGGGCCGCGGCACGAGCCGCGACGTCGAGCTCAAGGCCGCGGCGGGCGGATCCGCGGAGCTCGCGATCGACCACCACGAGCGCGTGCACTTCGACGGCGAGTGGCACGACACGCCGATCTACGAGCGCACGCAGCTCGCGCCCGGCCACGTCCTCGCGGGGCCGGCGATCATCGAGCAGGAGGACAGCACGTCCGTCATCGAGCCCGGCTGGACCGGTACGGTCGACGACGCCGGCAACATCACGGTCAGGAGACAGGGCTGATGGCCACGACCGAGACGACAGGGCTCCCCGACTTCGTCCGGGAGCACGACATCGACCAGGTCACGCTCGACATCATCGAGAACACGCTGTCCAACGCTCGCTACGAGATGGACCGCGTGCTGGAGACGACCGCGGTGAGTCCCGTCATCCGGGAGCAGTCCGACCAGTTCCCGCTCATCGCCGACCGCCACGCGCGGATGGTGATCGGGCAGTTCGGCTCGGCGATCCCGACGATCCTCGAGCACTCGCCGTACGAGGTCTCCGATCTGCGCGACGGCGACGTCATCGCGCTGAACGACCCGTACATGTGCGACGGGTCCGTGTCCCACACGCCGGACCTGCTGCTGCTGCGGCCGATCTTCTTCGAGGGCGACCTCGTCGGCTACTCCTCGCAGTGGGGCAACCTGATCGACGTCGGCGGCACCGCCGCGGGGTCGATGCCGGTCAGCGCGACGAGCATCTACCACGAGGGCGTGCGGATGCCGCCCATCAAGCTCTACGACCAGGGCAAGCTCAACGAGGAGGCCCTCCGGCTCTTCTGCCACAACACGCGTGCGCCGAAGGAGGTCGAGGCCGACGTCAAGGCGATCGCGGCGGGCACCGCCGCGGGCGCCGCGCGCGTCGTCGAGCTCTGCGAGCGCTACGGCAAGGACACCTACCTCGAGGCCTGCGACGCGATCCTGAACCGGACGCGCTCGGCGCTCATCGAGCTCATCCGCCAGTACCTGCCCGACGGGAAGCGCTTCGACTTCGAGGACTTCGCCGACGACGACGGGCTGGGGACCGGTCCGATCCGCCTGAAGATGACGATGTGGCGCGACGGCGACACGATCAACGTCGACTGGTCCGGGACCGACGGGCAGGTGCCGGGATCGGTCAACTTCTTCCTCAACCCCGAGATGTTCAAGATGTTCGTCGGGGTCTTCCTCATCATGGCCTTCGCGCCCGACGTCGTCTTCAACGACGGCTACTCGGACCTCATCAAGGTCAACATCCCCGAGGGGTCCGTGCTCAAGCCGGAGTTCCCGGCTCCGCTCGGCAACCGCCTGACGCTCATGGCGCGCCACTTCGACGTCTTCGGCGCGGTGTTCTCGAAGATGCTCGGCCTGCAGTTCGCGGTGTCCGGGAGCTACGGGACGAGTCCCAACTTCGTGTACTCGGGGACCGACTCGAAGGGCGAGAACTACCAGATCCTCGAGATCCTCTACGGCGGCATCCCGGCACGGCCGGCGGGCGACGGCCTCGACGGTCACTCCTGGTGGCCGCTGTTCAAGGCCGTGCCGACGGAGTACCTGGAGAAGTACTACCCCCTGCGCGTCGAGAGCTACTCCGTGCGCACGGACTCGGGCGGTGCGGGGTACCACCGCGGCGGCCACGGCGTGGCCAAGATGTACACGTTCCTCGAGGACGGGCTGATCACGTTCCAGGACGATCGCGCCCAGACGTATCCGTGGGGCGTGAACGGCGGCAAGTACGGCCAGAGCTCGTACAAGACGCTGCTGCGCGTCACGGGCGAGGAGTGGAGCCTGCCCTCCAAGGTGGAGAACGTGCGGGTGCACAAGGGCGACCGGCTGATGTTCGCGACGGCGGGCGCCGGCGGGCAGGGCGATCCGCTGGACCGCGAGCCCGAGCGCGTCGCCAAGGACGTCCGCGCCGGCCTCGTCACGGCGGACGCCGCACGCGACGACTACGGGGTCGTGCTCGGCGCCGACGGCGAGGCGGACGACGCCGCGACGACCGCGGAGCGCGAGCGCCAGCGCGGCTCACGCGAGCCCCGGCCGGACTTCGACTTCGGGCCGCTGCCGGAGCTCGACGAGCTGCGTGCGCGGATCGCCGACGAGCGCCGCGAGTTCGAGGCCGCGATGGCCGAGGACGCTAAGACCTGAGCGCGCGGACGATGTCGGACCATGACTCCGGGGCCGCCTCGGCCCCGGAGTGCAGCGCGACGCGGTCCACGCCGTCCGTCCGCCGGCGCAGGTCCGCCGCGAGCTCCTCGGGGCTCTCGGCGTAGGCGGCGAACGTCCTGAGCGTGTCGTCGTCGACGAGCGCGCTCATCCGGTCCCAGCCGCCGGTGCGCGAGAGCTCGTGGAGCTCGCCGAAGAGATCGTCGAGCCCGTGCAGCGCCAGGACGTGCCGGTAGCCGGGCGTCGAGCCGTAGAAGGCCACCCGGGCCCGCACGGCCTCGAGCTCGGCGGGCGTCGTCGCGACGAGCTGCGCCACCGAGACGCCGATGTCGGACGGGTCGCGCCCGGCGCGCGCCGCGCCCCGCGCGAGCGCGGGACGCACGACCTCCTCGAGGTACCGCGGGCTCTGGAGCGGATGGACGAGCAGCCCGTCGGCGACCTCGCCGGCCACCTCGATCATGCGCTCGCGGACGGCGGCCAGCCAGACCGGCGGCGCGCCGTGGGGCTGCGGGCGCGGGCGGAACGCGGGCGGCATGAGCGTGTGGGAGCTGAACTCGCCCTCGAAGTGCAGCGGCTCGCCCGTCTCCCACGCCGACCAGATGGCGCGCAGGGCGAGCACGTACTCGCGCATGCGCGCGGCCGGCCGCGTCCACGGGACGCCGTAGCGGCGCTCGACGTGCGCGCGGACCTGCGTCCCCAGCCCGAGGGTGAAGCGCCCGCCGCTGAGGTCCTGGAGGTTCCAGGACGTGTAGGCGACCTCCATCGGCGAGCGCGGGAACGCGAGCGCGATCCCGGTCGCCAGCCCGACGGCCTGCGTCGACGTCGCAGCGAGCGCGAGCGGCAGGAACGGGTCGTTGTTCGTCTCGGTCACGACGATCCCGTCGAACCCCTCGCGCTCCGCGCTCGCGGCCCACGCGGCGCTGCCCGAGATCGGGACGCCGCGCATCGTCGCATCGAGGGCCGGCTGCACGCCGACACCATCCCAACGGTAATGTCCGACTTCAAGCCATTTGCGATCGCGGGACCAGGAGGAGACACGCCGATGGACTTCGGCTTCACCGACGACCAGCGCGCACTGCGCGACGTTCTGCGGCAGTTCGTCGACCGCGAGATCGTCCCCGTCGCGCGCGAGTGGGAGCAGAGCGGGCGCTACCCGACGGAGATCGTCGAGGGCATGAAGGAGCTCGGCCTGTTCGGCATCACCGTGCCGGAGGAGTTCGGCGGCAATCCGCTCGACGCCGTCTCGTTCGCCCTCGTCTTCGAGGAGATCTCACGCGGGTGGATGGGCATCGCCGGCATCCTCGGCAGCCACTCGCTCGCCTGCGCGATGATCGCCCGCCACGGGACCGACGAGCAGCGCACGACGTACCTCCCCGACCTGGCCACCGGCGCGCGGCGGACCGGCATCGCGCTGACCGAGCCCGACGCGGGGACCGACCTGCAGGGCATCCGCACGATCGCGCGCCGCGACGGCGACCACTACGTCGTCACCGGCACGAAGACCTGGATCACGAACGCGCGGCACGCCGACCCGCTGCCCGTGCTCGTGAAGACCGATCCCACGACGACCCCCGCCCACAAGGGGATGTCGATCCTGCTCGTCGACGCCGGCAGCGAGGGCTACGAGGTCACGAAGGACATCCCGAAGCTCGGCTACAAGGGCACGGAGTCCTGCGAGGTGGTCCTCGACGAGGTCCGGGTCCCGGTGGAGAGCCTCCTCGGCGGCGTCGAGGGGCGTGGCCTGCAGCAGGCGCTCTCCGGCCTGGAGAGCGGCCGCATCAACGTCGCCGCCCGCAGCGTGGGGATCGCGCAGCGCGCCTACGACGAGGCGCTGGCCTACGCGAAGGACCGTCGCGCGTTCGGGCAGCCGATCTCGGACTTCCAGGCGATCCAGCTCCAGCTCGCGCAGATGGCGACGCAGCTGCAGGCGGCGCGGCTGATGGTCTACTGGGCCGCGACGAAGGTCGACGGCGACGCCCGCGCGGACTCGGAGACCGGCATGGCGAAGATGTTCGCCTCCGACGTCGCGCTCCAGAACGCGATCGAGGCGCTGAAGGTGCACGGCGGCTACGGCTACTCGACCGAGTACGAGGTCGAGCGCCTCTACCGCGACTCGATCCTCATGAGCATCGGAGAGGGGACGAACGACGTGCTGCGGACGGTCATCGCCAAGTCACTCATCAAGGGGGACTCCCGTGTCGCTTGAGGACGGGCCGCTCAGCGGCCTGCGCGTCCTGGAGTTCGGGCAGCTCCTCGCGGGTCCCTACGTGGGCACGCTGCTCAGCGACTTCGGGGCCGACGTCGTGAAGATCGAGGCGCCCGGCGCGGGCGACGCGATGCGCGACTGGGGCCGCCTGCGCCACAACGACCACTCGCTGTGGTGGTCGGTCCTCGCCCGCAACAAGTCGTCGGTGACGCTCAACCTGCGCGAGGAGCGCGGCCAGGAGATCGCGAAGCGGCTCGTGGCGACCGCCGACGTGGTGCTCGAGAACTTCCGGCCCGGCACGATGGAGCGCTGGGGGCTCGGCCCCGAGGACGTGCACGCGGTGAACCCCGGCGCGATCTACGCGCGGGTCACGGGCTACGGGCAGACCGGCAGCTACCGCGAGCGCGCGGGCTTCGCGGCCGGAGGCGAGGCGATCTCCGGCCTGCGCTACATCAACGGCTATCCGGACCAGGCGCCGCCGCGGACCGGCATCTCGCTGGGGGACACGCTCGCAGCGCAGTCGGCGTTCCAGGGCATCCTGCTCGCGCTCTACGCCCGCGACGCGCGCGGCGCGGAGGGCCAGGTGGTCGACGCCTCGATCGCCGACGCCTGCTTCGCGATGATGGAGTCGACCGTCGTGGAGTACGAGAAGACGGGGAACATCCGACAGCCGACGGGGCCGCGGCTGCCGCGGATCGCGCCGTCGAACGTCTACCGGGCGAAGGACGGCAAGTGGGTCGTCATCGCGGCGAACCACGACACCCTCTGGAAGCGGCTCGCGAAGGTCATGGGCCACCCGGACTACGCCGACGACCCGCGGTTCGCGACGCACCACGCCCGCGGCGAGAACGAGGACCTGCTCGACGAGATCATCGGCGCGTTCGCCGCCGAGCACACGGCGGCCGAGCTCGACGAGATCGTCAACGAGGCCGGCGTCGTGTGCGCGCCCGTCTACACGGCGCAGGACATCTACGACGACCCGTGGTTCCGCGAGCGCGGGCTGCTCGTCGCGCACGAGGACGAGGTCCACGGCGAGATGTCCATGACCGGCGTCGTGCCCAAGCTCACGGGGACGCCCGGCCGGATCCGCCGCGGCGCGCGCTGGACCGTCGGCGCCGACACGGAGGACGTGCTCGGCGGGATCGGCGTCGAGGACTCCGAGCTCGCCACCTTGCGCGAGGACGGCATCGTCTAGACCTCGCGCAGCTCGGCGGCGGCCTGCTCCGGCGCGACGATGTTCAGGTGCACGCCGGTGCCGAGCTCGAGCCCGGCGACGTTCGTGAGGCGCGGCACGACGTCGATCCGCCAGCAGAAGTGCTCCGCGTCGCGCGGGGCCGTCCGCACCCAGAGGTTCAGCGGCGGGTTGGCGCCGAAGCGGCGCGCGAGACGCCGCAGCCCGTCGTGCAGCAGCGCGGCGCCCAGCGGTCCGTCGTCCTCGAAGCGCGGACGCGCGCGCCGCGGCGCGAGCATGAGCTGGTACGGGAGGCGCGACCCGTAGGGCGCCATGAGGACCGCCTCGTCGTCGATCGCGACGATGCGGTCGCGGCCGCGGACCTCGGCCTGCACGAGGTCGGCGAGGAGGTTGCCGCCCATCGTCCGGGTCGCGTACGCGCCGAATCGCTCCCGCTCGCGCGCGACGACCTGCGGCACGAAGCCGAGTGCGTAGAGCTGCGCGTGGGTGTGCGGCAGGGAGGCGCCGGCCTCGCGGCGCTCGTTGACGATGAGGTGCACGTGCGCGGCGCCCGCGTGCGCGCGCATCCGCTCGCGCCACGCCCCGACCGCCGCGTCGACCTGCTCGGGCGCGAGATCGGCGAGCGACGTGACGGCGTCGGGCGCGTTCACGATCACCTCGTGCTCGCCCCGGGCGGGGAACGCCGTGTACAGCTCGGGCGCGGCCGACGGCTCGGGGTCCGGGGCGTCCGGGGCCAGCGCGGGGTAGAGGTTGGGCACCGCGCGCACGCGCCAGCCGGGCGTGTCCGGCTCACCCCCGTCGGGGCGCAGCGCCCACACCTCGGGCGGTGTCTGCCCCTCGTGGCCGGGCGCGAAGGGATCGCGCTCGGGGTCGATGGGCGCCGCGGGCTCGACCGTCAGGCCCGCGTTCGGGCGGCCGGCGCGCTCCCCGGCGACGATCGCACGGTCGCCGGTGATCGGATCGACGCGGATCTCAGCCAAGCTCGAGCTCCATGTCCACGTGCTCGATCCCGGCCTCCAGGTAGGGCTTGCCGACCGCGATGTAGCCGGCGGCGAGGTAGAGGTCCGCGGCGTACGTCTGGGCGCTGAGCATGAGGCGGTCGGCGCCGTGCTCGCGGGCCCACTCGTCGGCGGCCTGGACCAGCATCCCGGCGATCCCCTGGCGGCGCGCGGACGCGTCCACCGCGAGACGGCCGAGGTGGACGGTCGCACCGTGGGCGATCAGGCGGCAGGTCGCGACGACCGTCCCGTCCCGGACGGCGACGAGATGCGCCGCGCCGTCGTCGAGTCCGTCGACCTCGAGCTCGACCGGGACGTCCTGCTCGTCGACGAACACCGTGTGGCGGATCGCCATCGCGGCGGCGCGCTCGGCGTCGTCGCGTGCTTCGCGGACCTCGATCATGAGGCGGAGGTGTACTTCTCGATGTCCTCGGACAGCTTCTCCTCGGTCGGGTACGCGCCCTGGTGCACGTACTCCTGCTTGCCGTCGGCGTCGTAGAAGACGGTGACCGGCAGGCCGCGCGCGCCGAGTCGCCCCGCGAGGTTCGCGCGGTCGTCGACGACCGACGGGTACGGCATCGGCAGGTCTCCGATCATCCTCGTGGCGTTGCCCTCGGAGTCGTCGGAGTTCACGCCGAGGAACGCGACCTTCGTGCCGTGTTGGCGGAACGCGCGCTGCATGAAGGGGATCTCGAAGCGGCAGGGCCCGCACCAGGAGGCCCAGAGGTTCACGACGACCGGCGTCCCGCGCAGGGCCTTCAGCTCGCGGTCGAACCGCGGGAGTCCGCCGGCGACGAGCTCGCCCGAACGCCCGTGCAGCGCCGCGAGCTTCGGCGGCTGTCCGGCCAGCGGTGCCGTGACCTCGGCCCGCGTGAAGGTGGTGGTCGTCTGCGGCGACGGCGCGTCGTCGCCCGCCTGGGTGAGCCCGACGACCACGACCGCGGCGACTCCCACGAGCCCGATGACGATGAGCCACTTGCGCACCGTTCCCAGCTTGGCAGAACCGTCCCCGAGGTCCGGTACACTGTTCTTGTCTCGGTGGGGCTACGTCTTCCTGAGGTCCTCCGCCGTTGAGACGCAGTGCCACACCGGGGTCTGTTCTCCCGGCTTTCCCGCTCGCGCTTCGGCGCGGCCATCGCTGTTCCGTACGCCACCTTGGCTGATCTCACGCCAGTGGCCTTCGCGGCCACGTCCGTCCCCACCGCCGACCAGATCGAGCGCGCGGAGGAGTTTGCGCGCGAACGGTTCGTGCTGCCCGGGGAGGACGCCGTGGAGGTCCTCACATCCGGCTCCCACCGCCGCCGCGCGCTCGACGCCGCCCTGCGCGAGCTCGACGACGGCCTCTCGCACCCGTCCACGGAGTGGGCGCGCGCCTGGTCGCTCCTGCTCGGGCTCGAACGGCTCCTGTCGCAGGAGGAGCCGCGCCTCGCCGACGGCACGCTGCTGAACCCGCACCAGGTCGACGCGCTGTCGGGCACGTTCGCCGCGCTGCTCGCCGAGTCGCTCGTGGAAGGCGCCACGCAGGCCGCCGCGGAGCCGGTGCTGGCCGTCGAGGACGATCTCGAGGCCGTCGAGGCGGAGTTCGACGACGACGACGACGACGAGGACGAGGACGAGCCGCAGGCCGAGGAGCCGACCGACTCCGCCGAGGTGCCGCTCGACGAGGACCAGCTCGAGGAGGCCCCCGAGGACCCCAACGCGGCCAAGCGCTTCTGGTTCGAGCACGCGACCGGCGCCGGCAAGACGGTCGCCGCCATGGGCTTCGTCGACGCCACCCGCACCGGCGGCGTCCTGATCCTCACCCACCGCCGCAACCTCGTCGACCAGTTCATGGGCGAGCTGCGCGATCGCGGGTACGCGCACCGCGCGACCGGCGCGCTCCTGGCCGACGACCCGGTGCACCGCGAGCACGCCGAGGGCCCGGTCACCGTCGAGACCTACCAGTGGTTCGTCCGCAACGCCGGGCGGATCTCCTCGAAGTACACGGTCGTCATCTGCGACGAGGCCCACACCGCCCTCGGCGAGAAGACGGCCGCCGCGATCCGCAACTGGACCGGCCCGGTCTTCATCGGCATGACGGCGACCGGCGCGCTCATCGCCCGGCACGTCACCGACCTCTTCCCGACGCAGACGTCGCGCTTCGACCTCGCGCAGGCCGCGCGCCGCGGCGTCATCGCGCCGCTGCGCTGCGTCCGCATCCCGCCGGGCCCGGGTGTCCGCACGATCGCCAAGGTGCCGCTGCGCCGCGGCGAGGTGGACACCGAGTTCGACCAGGAGATGCTGGCCGAGCTCCTCGATCAGATGCCGTTCAACATGGCGATCGCCGACCTCTACAAGACGCGCTTCAACGGCGTGCCCGGCGTCGTCTACGCCGCCGGCGTGCGCCACGCGTACAACGTCGCCGAGGCGTTCCGGGAGGCGGGCCTGAAGGCGCAGGCGGTGTCCGGCGAGACGCCCAAGCGCGAGCTGGCGACGATCCTCGCCCGGTACGAGCGCGGCGACATCGACGTCCTCGTGAACGCCCAGCTGCTCGCCGAGGGCTGGAACTCGCCGCGCGCCACGGTCTGCATGCACCTCGCGCCGACGGCGTCCAAGCGCATCTACCAGCAGCGCGTCGGCCGCGTCACGCGCCGCCACCTGGGCAAGGAGGCGGGCATCGTCGTCGACTTCGTCCATCCCGCGACGAAGCACGACGACCCGGTCGTGACGCTGCACTCGCTGCTGGACCGCGACGTCTACCGCGGCGGCGCGATCGTCGTCGGCCCCGTCCGCCGCGGCCGCGGCCGCCGTGTCCGCGTGGAGCGCCGGGTCCTCCCGGTGACCGATGACGAGAATCGGCGGATCGAGGTCTTCGAGCGCGAGCTCTGGCGCATCGCGGTCGAGCATCTCGACTACGGCGAGCAGGTCCAGTGGGCGGCGCTCGCGGGCGCGCGCGTCGCGCCGTCCGGCTGGCGCCGGGCCCGGGCGATGCTGCACTTCGACCGCACCGGCGAGCTCAAGCGCGCCTTCCTGCTGACCGCCGTCCGCCGCAACAAGAACTCGCAGCTGCGCATCAAGGCGCTGCAGGAGATCGCCGCGTCGCGCGATCCCGAGGCCTTCGACCAGGCGCTCGACGTCGTCGGCGGCTGGCAGCGCGACGAGCGCCGCGAGGGCTCGAAGGTCATGCTCCAGGCGCTCGTCGAGAAGCGCATCGGCCGCCGCGACCAGGCGACGGCGTGGATCTGGCGGATCGCCTCCTACACGAGCGAGCTGCACGAGGAGTACGCCGTGCAGCGCTGGCCGGAGACGAAGCGCCTGCTCGGCCTGCTCGTCAACAGCTCCGGCGGCGCGCACGCGCGCAACGCCCGGCGGCTCGTCCACTCCACCCGCAAGCAGGACCGCCGGCTGTCGGCGGCGCTGCTGGCCGCCGCGCGGGCGCACACGCCCGAGGCCGAGGAGGTCCTCCGCGGCGCCCGCACCCGCATGGCCCGCAAGCCGGGCGCGCTGTCACGTGAGCTGCTGCGCAACTTCCCGCGCGGCGCCAAGGGCCGTCGCGGCAAGCGCCGCAAGCGCAAGGGCGGCGAGGAGGAGGGCGTGGTGCTGGAGACGGCCGTGCTCAACGGCACGGCGTTGCAGCCCGACGGCACGGAGGAGACGGTCGAGGTCGAGGCTCCGGCCGCGGTCAGCGAGGAGGAGACGCTCGCGCGCATCCGCGACGCCGCTCGTGCGCTCGCCAGCGCGCGGGGCGACGAGCCTCCGGCGGAGGAGCCCGCCGCGGAGAGCGCGCCCGACGACGAGGCGGCACCGGCCCCGAGGCCGCGGCGGCGGCGCGTCATGATCGACGACGACGGCCAGCCCGCCGTCGCCTCCGACGCCGACGCCCTCGCGAAGCCCAAGCGCACGCGCCGCACGCGGTCCAAGAAGCCCGCGGAGAAGGTCGCGGCCGCGGAGCAGCCGGAGACGACGACGACCGCGCCGGAGACGACCGAGACCGAAGAGGCGCCGAAGCCCAAGCGCACGCGCCGGCCCCGGGCGAAGAAGGCCGCGGAGCCGGAGGTCGAGGCGACGCCGGTCGCCGAGGAGGCTCCCGCCGAGGAGAAGCCCAAGCCCAAGCGCACGCGCCGTGCTCCTGCGAAGAAGAAGCCCGAGAGGAGACGGAGACGGAGACGGCGGAGGCGCCGAAGCCCAAGCGCACCCGCCGCGCCCCGGCGAAGAAGGCCACCGAGGCCGAGGCCGAGGCCGAGACGCCCGCGGCCGAGCCGGAGGCCAAGCCGAAGCGGACCCGCGCCCGCCGCGTGAAGCCGGCCGACGACGCGCCCGACGCCGAGGCGCCGGAGACCGAGGCGGCCTAGAGCCGACGCCGCCTACGCGGCGTCGCGCAGCTCGAGCGGCAGGCCGAAGGCCTTGAAGCCCTCGTCACCGAGGAAGCTGCAGATCTCGGTGACGCGCGTGCCGTCCGTCTCGAGGACGACGATCGCCCACGGCTTGCGCACGCCCGGCTCGTCGGAGAGCTTGTACTGCGCGAAGGCCGGCGAGCCGTTCGCCCGCAGCGGGACGAGCCTGGAGTCCTTGCACGCGAAGCCCTGGCCGAGCAGCCACTGGCCCACCTGCTCCGGGCCGCGCAGCCACAGGTCGAAGGGCGGCATGGAGAACTGCGCGTCCTCGCTCAGGAGGGCGACGAACGCCGAGACGTCGTAGCTCTCGAAGGCGTCGACGTAGCGGGCGAGCAGGTCGCGCTCCTCGTCGCCGTCGACGTCCGACGGGGTCGTCGACGCGTCGATGTCGGAGGCCTCGATCGTGGCGCGCGCCCGCTGCAGCGCGCTGTTGACCGACGCGACGCTCGTGTCGAGCAGCTCGGCGACCTCGCTGGCCTGCCACCTGAGGACCTCGCGCAGGATGAGCACGGCGCGCTGCTTGGGCGGCAGCACCTGCAGCGCGGCGACGAACGCGAGCTTGATCGTCTCCTTCGCCGCCGCCATCTCGGCGGGATCGCCGTCGGTGGGCAGGACGCTGGAGTCCTGGATCGGCATGATCCACGTCTGCTCGACGAGGGGCGGGCCGAGCGTCGTCGCCGCGGTCGACGACGGACCGAGGTCCATCGGGCGCGCGCGCCGCTGGGAGCCCTTGAGCATGTCGAGGCAGACGTTGTGGGCGATGCGGTACAGCCACGCGCGCAGCGCCTCGCGCGCGTCGAGGCGATCGGCCGCGCGCCAGGCGCGGATCATCGTCTCCTGGACCGCGTCCTCCGCCTCGGACCCTGATCCGAGCATCCGGTAGCAGTAGCCCGTCAGCTCGCGGCGGTGTGACTCGAGGGCCTCCTCGACGGAGGCGGTGAGGTCGGTGGCCGACACAGGGGACATCCTAGAGCGGCACGCCAAGGTGGACCTCCCCGGCGTCCAGCGCGGTCGTGCCGCCCCCCGCCAGCCTGACGCGCAGCCGCCCGTCCTCGTCGATCCCGTCGGCCGTCCCGCGCCCGCCCTCCCAGGTGACGAGCCGCCCGGCGAGGGCGTCGCGGGCACGCCAGGCGTCGAGGAGCCGGTCGGCGGGCTGCGCGAGCCGGCGCTCCAGCGAGGCCAGGACGGCGGCGAGGACGGCAGGGACGTCGTCCGGCGTGCGGCCCAGCGTGCCCGCGCGGTCGCGCAGCTCCGGCGGGAAGTCGTCGGGGCGCAGCGCGACGTTGATGCCGATGCCCAGGATCGCCCAGCCCTCCCGCGGCCGCGCCTCGGCGAGGATGCCGGCGACCTTGCGCCCGTCGATCAGGATGTCGTTGGGCCACTTGATCGCTGCGGCGGCCCCGACCGCGTCGGCGACCGCGACGCCCGCTGCCATCGGGAGCAGCGGCGTGACCTCGCGCAGCACGAGCGACATCGTGAGCGCGAGCCGCGGCGGCGTCGTCCATGTCCGGCCCTGGCGCCCGCGTCCGGCGACCTGGTGGTCGGTCGTCACGAGCGTGCCGTGCGGCGCGCCGGCGACCGCGAGCTCGCGCGCGCGGTCGCTCGTGGAGCCGATGGCGCGCAGGTGCAGGTGGGGGGTGCCCAGCGTCATGCGATGCGGATCTCGTCGTCGAGCCGCAGGTTCAGCTCGTCGCGCGCCGAGCCCCCGTTGACCGCCAGCGCGAGCGCGCCGGAGGAGTCCTCGTAGAGCAGCAGCTCGCCGTCCGGGACGTCGCCGAACGTCCGGCCGCGCGCCACCCAGCGGCCCGCGACCTCGACGCGCTCGCCCGGGGGCAGGTCGCCGCCGGAGGCGTCGAGCAGCACGTTGCCGTACGTGTCGAACGCGAGCGCGTGCGCGACGAGCGCGATGCCCTCGCGGCGCGGCTCCGGCAGCGCCAGCGCCACGAGCTGGTCGACCGGCAGCGGCGTCGCCGGCGCGCGCGAGCGGCTCGCCGAGGGCGAGATGGGCCGCCACCGGGGCGAACACGTCGCGGCCGTGGAACGTCGCCGACACCGGGTCCAGCAGCCACGGCGACGACGCGAGGTCGACGGCCTCCTCGACGCCGCCGAGGTGCTCCGCGGCCGGCATGAGCAGCCCGTTGTCGGGCCCGACGAGCAGACGGTCCCCGCACCGCACCGCGATGCCGCGGCGCGGCCCGCCGACGCCGGGATCGACGACTGCGACATGCACCCCGGCGGGGCGTGAACGGCAGCGCACGACGCAGGGCGAGCGCCCCCGCGCGGATGGCGTGTCGCGGCACGCCGTGGGTCAGATCGATGACACGTGCCTCGGGCGCGATCCGCGCGATGACGCCGTGGCACACGCCCACGTACTCGTCCTGGAGGCCGTAGTCGGTGAGGAGGGTGACGGTGGCGTGCATCGGCGTGGCGAAGACTATGAACGGGTAGCGACTCGCCCATGTCCCACGAGCGCACGGACGAGGACCCGGCTCCCAGCGGTCTGCCCGACGATGCGCGCGAGCCCGAGCCGCTCGGCGCGCCGAATCCCAGGACCGACGACGACCCCGAGACGGGGCCGGACGCGATGCCCGGCATCCCGACGGAGGGCGAGCCGCCGAACGCGGGTTAGCGCGCGCGGGCGCCGGCCTGGTCCGGCGGCCCATCGACGACCGGACTGAGGGGGCGTGGCACCTCTCGCGAGTCCTGACGCCTCGTCAGAGGTGCCACCCCCTCCCGTCCGTCCTTGATGAGCAGTCGGACACGCGCCCAACCCACACGAGCCGCGTCGGGCGGAGCACAGGTGCCGCCGGAAGCGCCTACGACCGCAGCTCGATCAAGAGGCGACACGCGGCATCCACCCGGTCGAGCACGTCCTCGAAGCCGCTGTCGCTGCCTAGCGCAGGAGCGCGGCGACCAGGCCGCCGGGCGTGTGCTCGGTGGCCTCCAGGTCCGGCTCCAGGCCGGCCTCCCGCAGGGCCGCGCTCGTGATCGGGCCGATCGAGGCGAGCCTCGGTCCGCCGCGCAGTGCCTCCGCGCCGCCGACGGCCCCCACGAGCGCACGCACCGCCGAGCCCGCGGTGAAGGTGATCCAGTCCGCGCCCAGGACGGCGGCGCGCGTCGGCTCGTCCAGCGGCTCGGGCCGGGTCTCGTAGAGCGTCACGACGTCGACCTCGACGCCGCGCTCGCGCAGCCCGTCGGGGAGGACGTCGCGGCCCTCGCGGGCGCGCAGGACGATGGCGCGCCGCGCGTCGAGGCCGGCGACCGCCTCGAGCAGCCCCTCGCCGACCGCGCGGGTGGGGACCACGTCCGCCACGACGCCGTGCGCCCGCAGCCGATCGGCGGTCCCGGGCCCGATGGCGGCGATCGTCGGCCCGGCGAGGGACCGCGCGTCGCGCACGAGCTCGAAGAGCCGGTCGACGCCGTTGACGCTCGTGAGGCAGACGAGGTCGTAGCCGGTCAGGTCGGGGAGCTCGACGTCGACCGGGTGGATCGCGATGGCGGGCGCCTGCGTGACGATCGCGCCGAGGTCGGTGAGCGTCGCCGCGAGCCCGCTCGCCTGCGGCCGCGCGCGGGTCACGACGATGCGCCGGCCCGCCAGCGGGCGCCGCTCGCGCCACGCGAGCTCTTCGTGCAGGCCGGCCACCGGGCCGACGATCGTGACCGCCGGCGCCCCGACCCCCGCCTCCTCCACGCGCTCGGCGATGTCGGCGAGCGTCCCGGTGACGACGCGCTGGTCGGCCATCGTGCCGCGCTCGACGACGGCGACGGGCTCGTCCGCGCTGCGGCCCTCCTCGGTCAGTCGCTGCGCGATGCGCGGCAGCGCGCGCATGCCCATGTAGAAGACGAGCGTCCCCGGGAACGCCGCGAGCGCGGGCCAGTCCACGCTGGACTCGGGCTTGCGCGGGTCCTCGTGGCCGGTCACGAACGCGACCGCGCTGGCCATGCCGCGCTGCGTCACCGGGACGCCGGCGTACGCCGCGGCCGCGATGCCGGCCGTGATCCCGGGCACGACCTCGACCGGCACGCCCTCCGCCATCAGCAGCTGCGCCTCCTCGCCGCCGCGGCCGAAGACGAACGGGTCGCCGCCCTTGAGCCGCACGACGGACCGGCCGGCGCGCGCGTGCTCGAGCAGCAGCGCGTTCGTCGCCTCCTGCGGGACCTGCTCGCCGCCGCCGATCTTGCCGACGTCGATCACGACCGCGTCCTCGCGCGTCTCCCGCAGCGCCTCGAACGGGATGAGCCGGTCGTGGAGCACGACGTCGGCGCCGCGCAGCAGCTCGAGGGCCCGCGCGGTGAGCAGCCCCGGATCGCCCGGGCCGGCGCCGACGAGGTAGACCGTCCCGGGTCTCACGCGACGAGCGCCTCTGCCCGGCGCAGCACGTCGCCGCCACCCGCGGCGAGCACGCGCTCGGCGGCCAGCGCCCCGAGCGCCTCGGGCGCGGCGGTGCCGCCCTCGACCCGGTCCTGCACCCACTCCGAGCCGTCGGGCATCCCGGCGAACGCGGACAGGGTCAGTCGGTCGCCGTCGGGGACGGCGAACGCGCCGACCGGCGTGTTGCACGTCGCGTCGAGCCCGTGCACGAGCGCGCGCTCGCAGCGCAGCGCGGTCCAGGTCGCGGCGTCCGTCACGGCGACCGCGGCCTCACGCGACGTCGCGTCGCCGACGCGGGCCTCGAAGACGATGACGCCCTGGCCGGGGGCGGGCACGAGGTCGGTCAGCAGCGCGCCGACCTCCGCGCCGCGCCCGAGCCGGTCCAGCCCGGCGGCGGCCAGCACGAGCGCGTCCACGTCGCCGCCCGCGAGCGATCGCAGGCGCGTGTCGACGTTGCCGCGCACCTCGACGATCTCGACGTCCGGGCGTGCCGCGAGGACCTGCGCGCGGCGCCGCAGGCTGCTCGTCCCCACACGGGCGCCGTCCGCCAGCGCAGCGAGGCTCGTGGCGCCGCAGAGCGCGTCGTGCGCGTCCGCCCGCGGCAGCGCGCCGACGAGCTCGAGGTCCTCGGGCAGCGCGCCCGGGACGTCCTTGGCGGAGTGCACCGCGAGGTCGACCTCGTCGGCCAGCAGCGCGAGCTCGAGCTCCTTGACCCACTTCTCCTTGTCGGGTGCGGCGCGGCGGCGGTCGCCGGTCGTGACGACGGGGACGACCGTGCTCTCGATGCCCCGCGCGGCGAGCGCGGCGACGGCGAGCTCGGCCTGGACGATCGCGAGCGCGCTGCCCCGTGTGCCGAGGCGCAGGGGGGTCAAGGCCGTAGCTGACGGACGTCCGCGGGGGTCGCGGACTCCGGGACGTCCACGACGGCGCCGTCGTCGAGCCCGAACAGCTCGCGGGCGAGCTGCAGGCGGCCGTGGCGCTGCTGCTCGGCCAGCGTGCGCAGCCGCAGCGTCGGCTCGTGCAGGATGCGGTTCGTCACCGCGCGGGCGATCGCCTCGACGCGGGCGAGATCGCGCTCGGACGCCGACTCCCAGCGGCCGGCGTTCTCGGAGAGGACCTGGTCGACGATCTCCGTCGCGTGCTCGCGCAGCGCGGCGATGGTCGGCCGCACGGCGAGCGTCCCGAGCCACTCGGCGAAGCGCATGATCTCCGCCTCGACGATCTCCTCCGCGCGACCCGACTCGGCCTCGCGGCCGGTCGCCGTGCGCTGCACGACCGCCTCGAGGTCGTCGATGTCGCGCAGGATCACGCCCTCCAGCGATCCGCACGCGGGATCGATGTCGCGCGGGACGGCGATGTCGACGAGCAGCAGCGGGCGGCCCTTGCGCTCGGCCATGACGAGCTCGAGCTCCTCGATCCCGACGATCGGGTGCGGCGAGGAGGTCGATGCCACCACGATGTCGGCGCGCTCGAGCAGGCCGGGCAGCTCGTCGAAGGAGGCGACGCTGCCGCCGAAGCGGTCGGCCAGCGCGCGGGCACGGTCGGCGCGGCGGTTGGCGACGAGGAAGGTCGCGACGCCGCGGTCGTGCAGCGCGCGGGCGACGAGCTCGCTCGTGTCCCCGGCGCCGATGATCACGACGTTGCGGGACCGGAGCTCACCGAGGGCGTCCTCGGCGAGGGCGACGGCGACCGAGGCCACCGATGCGCGTCCCGCGCCGATCGCCGTCTCGGTCCGCACCCGCTTGCCGGCCTGCAGGGCGGCGGTGAAGAGGCGGTTCGTCAGCGGGCCGGTGGTGCCCGCTGCGAGCGCGTGCTCGTAGGCGCGCTTGACCTGGCCCTGGACCTCGGCCTCGCCGAGCACCATCGACTCCAGGCCGGCGGTGACGCGGAAGAGGTGGCGCGCGGCGTCGCAGTTGCGGGGCGCGTACATGACCTCGGCGAGCTCGGTCGGGCGCAGGTCGCCCTTCTGGGTGAGCAGCCCGATGACCGCCGTCTCGGCGGCGACGGGCTCGTCGACGACGACGGAGACCTCCATGCGGTTGCAGGTGGAGATGACCACCGCCTCCTGCACGCTGGGGTGGCTCTGCAGCTGCTGGAGCACCTCGGGGATCCGCGCCTCGGTGAGCGACAGCCGCTCGCGCAGCTCGACGGGCGCCGTCTTGTACGAGACGCCCATGGTGATGAGCTCGCTCACGTGGGAGCCCTCCCCGACCGGCAGATGCTCGCCCGCGAGACGCGGTCTTCGCCTCTGCGCTGCTCGTCGCGCACGCGTCGGCGAGCTCGCGGTTGAGCTCCGTGAGGTCGCGCTCCAGCCTGCTCAGCCGCCCCGACATGATCGCGACGTAGATGAGCAGCAGCGCGAGGAACACGAGGTAGGCGGCTGCGACGTACTTGCCGGCTTCGTCGAGGGGAAGCGCCGGCATCAGAGCATGGGGGCCGCGCTGCGCCGCGGCAGCGCATCGTCGTCGCCGAGGAGCCGCAGGCGCAGCGCGCGCACCTGGGCACCGGCGCTCTTGGACGCCATCTCGTACTTCCAGAGGGTCACGAACAGCAGCGCCATCCCGACGAGGGCGATGAGGAACGTCAGCATCATCTCGCCGGGCATCCCGCCGGTCGTGGTCCCCAGCGTGCGCGGGTGCACGTAGGACTGCGCCATGCGGACGACCGCGAAGTTGATCGGCACGAACGCGCCCGCGACGACCGCGAACACGGAGGCGTACCGCGCCTGGCGCTCACGGTCCTCGATCGAGAAGCGCAGCACCTGGTAGGTCGCGTACAGCAGGAACACGATGAGGAACGAGACGAGCATCGGCTCGTCCCACAGCCACCAGTGCCCCCACGACGCCTTGGCCCAGATCGCGCCCGTGATGAGCACGCCGCAGGCCAGGATCTGCGAGAGGTGGATCGCGACGTAGGCCCGCAGGTCCCACTTCCCGTCGCGGGTGCGCAGGTACATGAGCCCGGCGACCCCGCCGGCCACGAACCCACACAGCGCCACGATCGCCATCGGCACGTGCAGATAGAAGATCTTCTGCACGAACCCCTGGTCGGCCTCGTTCGGCGTCCAGAAGAAGACGAGCGCGTAGGCGGCGGTGAGGGTCAGGGCGGTGAGGAGGGCGAGGGTCCGCAGTCCCTTGCCGTGCATCAGTCCTCCAGCAGGTCGTCGAACACCGCGTATGCGATGGCTGCGAAGACAGCATCATAGAGCGCGAGTGTGATCAGCCAGCGCCCGGGCAGCGGCTCCGCGCCGCCCTGGGCCAGCAGTGGCGCCGTGGCCTCCACCGAGGCGATGACCACGGGGATGAGCAACGGCAGCGCGAGCAGCGGCACGATGAGGTCACGTGCGCGGGTCCGGATGCCGATCGCGGACACGAGCACGCCGACGACGCAGATGCCCAGATCGCCGAGCAGCAGGATGAGGACGAGGCCGGGCAGCGCCTGCCAGAGCCCCGGCTCGAGGAGCAGGATCGCGAACGCGGGGACCGCGACGAGCTCGACGATCACGAGGTAGGTCATGAGGGCCAGCGCCTTGGCGACGTAGAGCGACGTCCGGTCGATCGGCGCGAGCAGGAAGCCGTCGAACCCGCCCTGCTCCTCCTCGGCCACGAACAGCCGGTTCAGCCCCAGCATCGCCGCGAAGAGGAACGACACCCACAGCACGCCGGCCGCGAGGTCGCCCTCGAGCGTCGGCTGGTCGAGCGCGAAGTGGAAGACGACGAGCGTCGTGACGCCGAAGATCGCCATCGCCGGGACGGACTCCCGCGTGCGCAGCTCCAGCAGCAGGTCCTTGCGCAGGATCGCGCCGACCGCGCGGACCATCAGGCGTAGAGCGCCGCGGCGTCGGCGGGCGCGACGTCGCGCGCCGGGGCGCAGATCGCAGGGCGCCCGCCGCGCAGCCCGAGCGCGAGGTCCGCGCCCGCCAGGCCGCCCGCGGGGTCGTGGCTCGTGACGACGCGGGTCCGGCCCGACGCGCGCCCGACGAGCGGCTCGAGCAGCGCGGTGGCGGCGGGGTCGAGGTTGGCGAGCGGCTCGTCGAGGAGCAGCAGCTCGGGGTCGTGCAGCACCGCGCGCGCGGCCGCGACGCGCTGGACCATCCCGCGCGACAGCACGGCGACGGGGTCGTCCGCGCGCGCCGTCATCCCGACGGCGTCGAGGACCTCGTCGATGCGCGCGAGCGGCACGTCGTGCAGGCGCGCGTGGAAGCGCAGGTTCTCCCGCGGCGTCAGGTCGCGGTAGAGCATCGGCTCGTGCGCGAGCAGGCCGATGCGCCCGCGGACCGCCCAGCCCTCGTCGGGCAGCTCGCGCCCGAGGATCCGCGCGGTCCCCGCGTGCGGCCGCAGCAGCCCGGCCAGGATGCGCAGGAGCGTCGACTTGCCGGCGCCGTTCGGCCCGAGCACCACGAGCGTGGCGCCTTCCGGCACGGTCAGCGTGACGTCGCGGAGGGCGGTGCGCTCGCCGAAGCGGCGGCCGAGCCCCGCCAGCTCAATGGCCGGCTCGCCCACGGTCGCCGTGGATGAGCGCGACGGCGTGGCCCAGCGCGGGGCCGACGACGGGGAAGAGCTGCTCGATCGCCTTCGGGTTGCCGGGGAAGTTCAGGATGAGCGTGCGGCCCGCGGTGCCGCAGACCTCGCGGCTCGTCATCCCCATCGGCGTGTACTTGAGCGACTCCGCGCGCATCGCCTCCGCGAAGCCGGGGACCTCGCGGTCGATGACGAGCTGGGTGGCCTCGGGCGTCACGTCGTCCGGCGTCAGGCCGGTCCCGCCGGTCGTGAGGATGAGGTCGTAGGCCTGGTCGACGAAGTGGTGCAGGCGATCCTCGATGAGGCCGAGGTCGTCGGGCAGGACCTCCATCGCGTCGACGTCGGCGCCCGCCTCCTCGGCCATCCGCGCGAGCAGCTCGCCGGACGTGTCGTCCGCCTCGCGGCGCGACACGCGGTTGGAGATCGTCAGGACCGCGGTGCGCATGTCCCCGCCGCCTAGGCCGGCGCGTGGGTGCGCTGGGCGGCGCTGATGAGGTCGCGCACGGCGTTCACGTCGCCGTCGCGCAGGAGGGCCACGGGGTCCGGCTCCCCGTTGACGATCGACTCGAAGAACTCCTTGCGGTCCTGGTACGTGGGCAGGGTGCCCTTCGCCCAGCCGCGGGCGTCGTTGAGCATGATCGCCAGGTCCGCGTACTCCTCGCCGAACAGCTCGGAGATCTCGCGCTTCATCCGCTTGGCCAGCGCCGGCGAGGCGCCCGCGGTGGAGATCGCGATGGCGAGCGGCCCGGTCCGGATGATCGCCGGGAGGATGAAGTTGCACAGCGGCGGGACGTCGACGACGTTCGCGAGCATCGCCCGCTTCTCCGCGTCGTGGTAGATGCGGATGTTCTGCTCGCTGTCGTCCGTCGCCGCGATGACGAGGAAGGACCCCTCGAGGTCGCTCGGCTCGTACTCGCGCTGCTCCCACCGGAGGGAGCCCTCGTCGGCGAGACGCTGCAGCTGCGGCTCGGCCTCGGGGGCGACGAGCACGACGTCGCCGTCGCACGCGAGCAGGCCCTCGACCTTCTCCAGGCCGATCTCCCCGCCGCCGACGACGAGGCACCGCCGGCCCCGCAGCCGCAGGCAGGCGATGTAGAACGGGGTGTCGAGCATGTCCCGTACGCAGGTCTGGTCGCAGATCCCGCGTCGGAACTGGCAGACGCACTCCTTACCGGCATAGGCCTGTGCTGGCATCGTCCATAGACGATAGACGCCCGTACATGACAAGAGATGAGCACGTCCTACTTCACAGATGATTCGATGCTGCGGCGGGTGATCCGCGAGACCGTCGTCGCGTTCTCCGCACCCCGCACGCTGCTCATGCAGGCGGCGCACCCCGTGGCGTTCGCCGGCTTCTTCGCGCACACGGGCTCGCTGGCCGACCCCTACGCCCGCCTGCGGCGCACGGCGGAGGTCATGGACCTCGTGGCCTGGGGCCCGCGCGAGGAGGCCGACGCGGCGACCGCCCGGGTCCGCGCCGTGCACGCGAAGGTGCGCGGCGTGCTGGCCGAGGACGCCGGCCCGTGGCCCGCGGGGACGCCCTACGCCGCCGACGACCCCGAGCTGCTCCTGTGGATCCTCGCGACCCTCATGGACTCCGCGTCGCTCGTGTACGGGCGCTACGTCGCGCGCCTGTCCCCGTCCGAGCTCGACGCGCTGTGGGCCGACTACCGCGTGGTCGGCCGCCTGTTCGGCCTGGCCGACGACGAGATGCCGGCCGACCACGCGGAGTTCCGCGACTACATGCGCGAGATGCTCCTGTCCGGGGACCTCCACGTGACCGCCGAGGCGCGCGAGCTCGCGACCCGCATCGTGTTCCGCCCGCCGGTGCCGCCCGCGGCCATCCCGCTGCGCGAGCTCGTCAACCAGGCGACCATCGGCTGGCTGCCGCCGACGCTGCGCCGCCAGTACCGGTTCTTCTGGGATCCCCTCCGCGCCGCCGCGCTGCGCGGGGGCGCCGAGTCGATGAAGCGCCTCGTCGTGCCGCTCGCGCCGGAGAAGCTGCGGCTCATCCCGCAGGCGCGCGCCTGACCCGTCCCCGAGGGGCCTTTGAGCCGGTCCGCGGCCGCATACGCGTTGGCATTCGCCGCGCAGCGGCGGGTCTCCCAGGTCCCGCTCTGGGCGGTCGACGTGTCGCAGGAGGCGTACCCGACGGCGAAGCGTCCCGCGCGGTACCGTGGCGCCGCAGCACGACCCGGATGGCCTCTGCCATCTCGCGCTGGCCGGCGCTCGTCGGTCCCTGGAGCAGGAGGTCGGAGGCGATGACGACGTCCGGCTTCGCGCCGCCGCTCTCGACGTCCCCGCAGGCGGACGGGGGCAGGCTGCCGTCGCGCGGGGCGCCGGCGACGCTGACCCAGGCGGCGCCGGAACCCGCGGCGAGCGCCTGGGGCGCGCCGATGCGGTCGGTGGCGGTCACGCGGTTCGTCCGCGGGTCGATGCGCGAGATCCGCCCGTCGACGTACGTCGCCGCCCACAGCGCGCCGTCCCCGAACGCGAGGTAGCTCACGCCAGGTCCGACGTCGATGGTCCGTGTCAGCGGATCCGGCCCCGGATCGATGCGCCACACCAGACCCTCGTGCTCACCGGCGGCCCAGACGGCGCCGCGCACCCACGGCGATGCCGCGCAACGCGTTGGCACCGACCCGGATGGTCTGTCCGACGCGGTTCGTCCGCGGGTCGATGCGGCTCACCTCGTCGTTGCTCCCGTTCACGAACCACACGCCGGCGTCGCCGGCGGCGATCGTGCTCGCCTCCGCCCGGACCGTCGCGACCACGCGCCCGGTGCGAGGGTCGAGCCGCGAGATCGAGCCGGCGGGGTCGACGGCCCACACGCCGCCGCCACCCGACGGCTATCCCTGGGAAGCCGCCGCTGGGCCAGCCCTCGCCGTCGCCGCGGCGCACGCGCAGGCGGGTCGTGTGGGTCACCTTCGTCGTGCGGGGGTCGACGCGCGAGATCGCCACCGTGGCGTTGACGGACTCGCCGCCGCCTCTGCCGACCCAGACCGCCCCGGCTCCCGCGGCGATGTCGCTCGGGATGCCGCCGATCGAGAAGCGGCGCACCACCTCGTGGGTGTCGGGGTCGATCTTCGTCACGGTCCGCTCCTCGGTGTTCAGCGCCCAGATCGCGCCCTCCCCGACGGCGACGTTGCTCGGCGGCGACGGCGCCTCCGTCAGCGACGCGAAGCGGCCCGTCGCGCCGTCGAACGAGGCGATCCCGCTCGCCTTCGACGGAGCCGGCTCGTCCTTGTCGCGGCTCAACGCGATCGCGGTGACCGCGACCGCCGCGGCGGCGACGACGGCGCCCGCGATCGCGGCGGTGCGCCGGATGCGCCGGATGCGCCGCGGGCGCGCGGGCACGGCGGGCTGCGCGCCGAAGCCGAGCGCGCCCCGCGCGGCGGCGACGAGCTCCGCGCAGGTCGCGTAGCGCACGTCGCGCTCCTTCGCGAGTCCGCGCCGCAGGACGTCGTCGACGGCCGGCATGCCGATGGGGGGCGGAGCCTCCTGCATGTGACCCCACAACGTCTCCGCCTCGGTTCGCCGGCGGAACGGCGGGGCGCCGGACAGCCCCTCGTGGAGCACGCAGGCCAACGAATACTCGTCGGCGCGTCCGTCCACGGGCTCGCCACGGATCTGCTCCGGGGCGAGGTACTCGAGCGTCCCCACGAGCTGCCCGCCGCCGGTCGAGTCCGCGGAGAGCTCCTTCGTGATGCCGAAGTCGGTCAGGTAGGCCTGGTCATCCTCGTCGAGGAGGATGTTCGCCGGCTTGACGTCGCGGTGGACGAGCCCGCGGCGGTGCGCGGCGTCGAGCGCGGACGCGATCTGATCGAGGATCCGCAGCAGCCGCCCGGCCTCCAGCCCCTGGGCGAGCGTCGCCTTCAGGTCGCCTCCCTCGACGAGGCGCATCGCGAGGTAGAGCTGCCCGTCGTGCTCGCCGGCGTCGTAGATCGGGACCACGTGCGGGTGGTCGAGCGAGGCGGCGAGCGCGGCTCCCGGAGGAAGCGCCGGCGGAACCCCGGATCCTCCGCCATCTCCGGCGTGATGAGCTTCAGGGCGACCGGTCGTCCCAGCGCCGGGTCGACCGCGCGGTAGACGATCCCCATCCCGCCGTGCCCGAGGACCGACTCGACGCGCAGGCCCGCGAACGTCGTTCCCGGGAGCAGCGGCGTGCTCATCCGCTTCGTCCGGTCAGCGACCAGCCGAAGCGCGTCCTCGGCTCGGTCGGCGTGAGGTCTCCGGACGCCAGGCCGCGACGCACGAGCACCGTCGGCGCGGTGGGGTGCGTCGCGAGCAGCGTCCGCGTGTGTCCGAGCCCGCGGTCGCGCCAGTCGTCGGAGAGCCCGACGACGAGGAGACCGGCGTCCCGGCCGAGCGCGAGCAGGCCTTCGGGTCCAGGACCGGCCAGCACCGGCTCCGCGGCCATCCCGGTGTGGTGCTGGACGATGAGCGACGCGTCGGCCAGGAGGCGACTCGCATCGCGATCGTCGGCCGTCGCGCCGGCCAGGCGCAGGGGCGCGTGGAGAGCGCGCGCAGCCCACGCCCCGAGCTCGAGCGCCGCCCAGTCGTGCTCGGCGGCGCCGAACGGTACGACCACCGGGCCCGCCCGGACGGGGCCGCCCGCCTGCAGGAGCACTGCGACGTCGCACGGCACATCGGCGAGGAGGATCGCCGCCGCGCCGCCGAGCGGGTCGTCGTCGGCCTCCGTGAGCACGAGATCGGCGTCGTGGCGCGTCGCGAGCCGCACGATGTCCGTGCCGGGCGTCGGCGATGCGAACGCAGCGCTGCGCACGAGCGTCCCCTCGGCCCGCAGCGCCTGGGCACGGTGGGCGAGCTGCGCGGTGGCCGGCCCGAGCTCCTCCCGTGCCACCGCACCCGTGATCACGAGCGTGCGGGCGGGCGCGGCGCGTGCGAGCGGCGCGGCGAGCTCGAGCAGCGCATCGGGACGATCGAGCGCGAGCGGGAAGACCAGGATGGATCCGCCCGGGCCGGGGTCGTGCGCGGGGACGACCGGTGACGCCGGGGGCTGAAGACCCGGATCGTGCTGCAGGATCGCGCGCTCGAGCGCCTGCAGCTCGGCGCTCGGCTCGAGACCCAGATCCTCGGAGAGGGCGCGGTACGCCGCGCGGTACGCGTCCAGCGCGTCCGACTGTCTGCCCGATCGGTAGAGCGCCAGCATGAGCTGCCGGCGCAGCCCCTCGCGCAGCGGGTGCTCGCCGACGAGATCGTCGAGCTCGCCGACGAGCTCGGCGTGGCGCCCGATCGCGAGGTCGGCGTCGATGCGGGCCTCGACGGCGGCGAGCCGCAACCCGTCCAGGCGGGCGATGTGCGGCTGGGCGAACGGCTCGTAGGCGAGGTCGGCCAGCGGCTCGCCGCGCCACAGCGCCAGGGCGTCGCGCAGCATCTCGGCCGCGTCGCGGGGGTCGGCGGTCCGCGCTGCCTCCAGAAGATCGCGGAAGCGCGCGACGTCGAGCTCGCCCGGCTCGACGTGGAGGACGTAGCCGGGCGCACGCGTCGCGAGCCGGTCCGCGCCGAGGTCCTTGCGTAGCCGCGAGACGTGCACCTGGATGCTCTTGGTCGCCGTCGGCGGTGCACGGTCGCCCCAGAGCGCGGCCCCGATCCGGTCGAGGGAGACCGTCTCGTTGGCGTGCAGCAGAAGGAGGGCCAGGACCGAGCGCTGCTTCGGGCCCCCCAGTGCGACCGGGCGGCCGCGCTCGGTGACCTCCAGCGGCCCGAGGAGTCGGAAGTCCATGGTGTGCGCTCCAGCGCGACCGTACAGATGCCGGTGCGCTGTTACCACGACAGGGGGTGTTCTGTTACCGCTCCCGCCGACGCTCCGTCCCGACCGAGTCGCACACAGGCGGCTCAAGGACTCCGGAGGGTGGAGCAATGCGCAGGTGGAAGATCCGCATCACGAAGTTCGCGGCCGTCGCGCTCGTCGCAGGGGCCGCCACGGCGCCGTCCGCCACGGCCGGCCAGACCTGGGGCGAGCGGGCGGGCGACGTCGCCCCGCCGAGCGTCGAGGTCACCGGCGACGCCCTGCCGCCCGAGTGCGCCGCCTGGGCGCGCTCGATGAGCCTGCAGCTCGCCTACGCCGGGATCTTCGGCGAGCAGGCGGACTCGTACATCGCGCAGCGGGCCGACTACCCCTGCCACCGGCCGATCACGCTGCGGTCGCTGTTCCACGCGGGCGATCCGGCGTGAGCCTCCCGCGTACGGGCGCCGCGGCCGCCGTCGAGAGGTTCGCGGTGGTCGCGGCGAGATCCGTCATGGCGCCGCTGCTCACACCGTTCCCGGTCGGGCTGCTCTGGAGGCGCGCCCATCCCCGGCGCTCGCGCGACCGAGACGGGGCGTAACCTCGCGCGCAGTGGAGGCGCGCGATGCACCGCTGCAGCCGCCCAAGGCACGCAGCGACCCGCTCCGGACGCTCGGCGTCCGGGTCGCGGTCGCCCTGGCGCTCGTCCTCGTCGTCACGCTCGTCACCTGGCTCGGCCGGCACGGGTACCGCGACCTGGACGGGACGCCGGTGGGCTTCCTCGACGCCCTGTACTACGCGACCGTCTCGATCACCACGACCGGCTACGGCGACATCACGCCGGTCACGACGGGGACACGACTGGCGACGACCATCATCATCACACCAGCCCGGATCCTCTTCCTCATCCTGCTCGTCGGCACCACGCTGGAGGTGCTGGCCGAGGGCTCGAGGCAGGCCTTCCGCCAACGCTCCTGGAGGAGACGCTTGCACGACCACACCATCGTCTGCGGCTACGGCACGAAGGGCCGCAGCGCCATCGCGGTGCTCCGCGCCAAGGGCGTCGACGCCGAGCAGATCGTCGTCATCGACCCGAGGGGCGACCATGTCGCCGAGGCCAACCGCGCGGGTCACGCCGGCGTGACGGGCGACGCGACGCGCGCCGGGGTCCTCGAGGAGGCGGGCGTGGCGGACGCGACCGCCGTCATCGTGGCCGTCGACCGCGACGACACCGCGGTGCTCATCACGCTCATCGCCCGGGAGCACAACAAGACCGCGAAGATCTCCGCCGCCGTGCGCGAGGAGGAGAACATCCACCTCCTGCACCAGGGCGGCGCGGACTCGGCGATCCTCTCGTCCGGCGCGACGGGGCGCCTGCTCGGCTTCAGCACCATCGAGCCGCACGTCGTGGAGGTGCTCGAGGACCTCCTCTCCGTGGGCACCGGGCTCGACATCCGCGAGCGCGAGGTCACCACGGACGACCCGCGGCAGCTCTCGGAGATCCGCTCCACGGAGCCGGTCATCGCGGTCGCGCGGGACGGCCGGCTGCTGCGCTTCGACGACCCTCAGGCCGCCGAGCTGCGCGAGGGCGACCGCCTCGTCTGCCTGGTGAGCAACGAGCGCTAGTCCCTGCCGCGAGCCCTGCGGACCTCGTCGAGGCGGGCGCGCAGCGCCGGCTCGCGGTCGCGCGGGTCGTAGAAGCGGACGTCGCCGACCTCCTCCGGCATGACGTCCTGCGACGACAGGCCCTCCGGCTTGTCGTGCGGGTACTCGTAGCCCTGGCCGCGACCGAGCGCCGCGGCGCCGCCGTAGTGCGCGTCGCGCAGGTACGCGGGCGGCGGCTGGGCGCCGTAGCGGCGGACGTGGTCGCGCGCCGCGGCGATCGCCCTGGTCGCCGCGTTGGACTTCGGGGCCAGCGCGAGGTGGATCGTGCACTGCGACAGCGCGAAGACGCACTCGGGCATCCCGACGTGCTCGACCGCGTCCGCGGTGTTCGTCGCGACGGTGAGCGCGGTGGGGTCCGCGCCGCCGATGTCCTCGGAGGCGAGGATCACCATCCGCCGCGCGAGGAACCGCGGGTCCTCGCCGCCCTCGAGCATGACCGCGAGGTAGTAGAGCGCCGCGTCGGGGTCGGATGCGCGCGTCGCCTTGATCCACGCGGAGATGTAGTCGTAGTGCTGGTCGCCGCCCTTGTCGTAGCGCAGCGCGCGGCGCTGCAGCGCCTCCTCGGCGACCTCCATCGTCACGTGGTCGGCGGAGTCCAGCGCGATCTCCAGCGCGCCCAGCGCGGTGCGCGCGTCGCCGCCGGAGCGGTCGGCGAGGAACGCGATCGCCTCGTCGTCGACGGTCCCCGCGCTCTCTTCCCGGTCCAGGGCGCGGCGGAGCAGGGTCTCGACGTCGGCGGTGTCCAGCGCGTGCAGCTCGTAGATCCGCATCCGCGAGATCAGGGCCGAGTTGACCTCGAAGTAGGGGTTCTCGGTCGTCGCCCCGATGAGCGTGACCAGGCCCTCCTCCACGGCCGGGAGCAGTGCGTCCTGCTGCGCCTTGTTGAAGCGGTGGATCTCGTCGAGGAAGAACGTCGTCGCGGTGCCCGAGGACTGACGACGGTGCTCCGCGCGCTCGAGCACGGCGCGCACCTCCGCGCGGCCCGCCTCGACGGCGCTGAGCTCCTCGAAGGCCGCGCTGGCGGTCGCCGCGGCGACGCGCGCGAGCGTCGTCTTCCCGCTGCCAGGCGGCCCGTAGAGGATCATCGAGTGCGGCCGGCCCTCGGCGATCGCGCGGCGCAGCGCGGTCGGCTCCTCCGGCGTGCCGAGCAGGTGCTCCTGCCCGACCACCTCGTCGAGCGTCACGGGGCGCAGCCGCGCGGGCAGGGGACCCTCGGCGCGGGGCACGGACGTGTGTCCGCCCGGCGCCGGGTCACCGGTGGGGAAGAGCTGGTCGGACATGTGCGTGGAGTATCGCTAGAGGTCGCTGCGCCGGAAGATCAGGTCGGCGACCGCGCCGACGACGAGCACGTAGCCGACCGCGAACAGCCACAGGAGCGGGCTCGCGTCCTGCGCGCCGCCGAACGGCCCGAGGCTCACCGCGACGCCGGTCACCCCGGAGATGTCCTCCGTCAGCGTGTGCAGCGCCGACTGGTAGAGCGCCTCGAACGGCAGCGCCCAGGACGCGATCGACGCGATGTCGTGCAGCGTGTCCGAGCTCAGCGCCTCGCCGACCTGTCCCAGCAGCCCGGCCGCGAGGCCGGCGCCGAAGACCATGAAGACGGCGATGCCGTTGGCCGTCGTGGAGAGGACCGTCGAGCCGAGGAGCGAGATCGCGACGACCACGACCACCGCCGCGCCCAGCCCCAGGCCGACGAGCTCGGGGTTGCTCGGCCACCAGTCCCCCGTCGCGCCGGTGATGACGACCGCGGACGCGAAGACGAGCTCGACGTAGACGACGCAGACGGCCGACGCCGCCGCGAAGCGCGCCACGAGCAGCGTCGTGCGGCCGATGGGCCGGACGACGATCGGCTGCAGCAGGCCCCGCTCGGCGTCGCCGCGGACGGCGCTCAGCGTCAGGAACACGGCCAGGACGGTCCCGAGGAAGAGGGTCACGAACATCGCGAGCCCGACGAGCGTCGCGCCCACGAGGGTCTGCTCCTCGAGGTCGGGCACCGCGCTGAGCGACTGCGACTCCTCGAACGCCTCGCGCACGCCGAGCCAGAAGAGCGCGAGGAACGCGACGGTGAGCACGACGACGACGGTCAGGACCCGGCGGCGCAGCGCCTCGCGCAGCGCGTAGCCGGCGATGGTGCGGAGGTCGGCCGTCATGTGCCCTCGACCGCCTCGAGGTACGCATCCTCCAGCGTGCCGCGCACGACGCGCACGCCGTACACGCGCTCGCCCTCCGCGACCAGCCGGGCGACGATCTCGGGCACGTCGTCGCGCCCCGCGTCGGGGAACCGGCGCGTCCCGCCGTCGAGGTCGATCTCCACGCCGCCCGCCTGCGTCAGCGCCTCGGGAGCGCCCTCGGTGATCGTGCGGCCGCGGGCGATGATGACCACACGGTCGCAGACGAGCTCGACCTCGCTGAGGAGGTGCGAGTTCAGCAGCACCGCGATGCCGCGCCCGCGCAGGCCCTCGAGGATGCCGCGGACGAGGCGCCGCCCGGCGGGATCCAGCGCGCTCGTGGGCTCGTCGAGCAGGACGAGCCGCGGCGCGCCGATGAGCGCCTGCGCGATCCCGAGCCGCTGCTGCATGCCCTTCGACATCGCCTCGACCGGCCGCGCGGTCGCCTCCGCGAGGCCGACGAGCTCGAGCAGCTCGGCGCGCTCGGCCGCACCGCCGCCGGACCGCGCGAGGCGCTGGTGCAGCTCGAGCAGCTCGTCCGCGGTCGCCCAGCCGGGGAAGCGGAACAGCTCCGCGAGGTAGCCGGTCGCGGCGCGTGCGTGCTCGCTGCCGGCCCTGTGACCGCACGCCATCGCGGTGCCCTCGGTCGGCCGCACGAGGCCGCAGGCGATCTTCGTGAGCGTCGACTTGCCCGCGCCGTTGGGCCCGAGCAGGCCGACGAGCTCGCCCTCGCCCACCTCCAGGTCCACGCCGGCCAGCGCTTCGGTGCGGCCGTAGCGCTTGCGGACGGCGCTCAGGGCGAGGGCGGGGACGGCCACGGCCCGGAAGGTACCCTTCCGCCGATGTCCGGCCTCCAGGAGGAGGCGGTCGCGCTGCTCGGCCAGCTCATCCGCCACCGAACCGTCAATCCACCTGGCGCCGAGCGTCCGGCCCAGGAGATGCTGGCCGGCCTGCTGCGCGACGCCGGGTTCGAGATCACCCTGCTCGGGCGGACCGAGGAGCGACCCAATCTCGTCGCCCGCCTGCGCGGTCGCGCGGAGGGCCCGGTCCTCTGTCTGCTGTCGCACGTCGACACCGTGCTCGCCACCCCCGAGGACTGGCGGCAGGATCCGTGGTCGGGCGAGGAGATCGACGGCGAGGTCTGGGGGCGCGGGGCGATCGACATGAAGTCGCAGACGGCCGCCGAGGTCGTCGCGGCGATCTCGCTCGCACGCGAGGGGTGGCGCCCGGCTCGCGGCGACCTGCTCGTCGTGGTCGTCGTCGACGAGGAGCGCGGGGGCGGCGAGGGCGCGATCTGGCTCACCGAGACGCACCCCGACCTCGTGCGCTGCGACTTCCTGCTCAACGAGGGCGCGGGCTCGGTCATGCCGTACGGCGGCGAGCGCCTCATCGGCGTCAGCATCGCCGAGAAGGGCGTCTTCCGCTTCAAGCTCGTGACCGACGGCGTGGCCGGCCACGCATCCAACCCGTCCAACGGCGTGAACGCGCTCCTGAAGGTCGCGCCGCTGCTGCAGGCGATGCGCGACCGCCGGCCGGCGTTCGACGTCACCGACGCCCCCGGCGCGCTGCTGGCCGGCCTGGGCGTCGAGGTGGACGGCGACCCCGCCGCGGCCCTCGACCGGGTGCGCACCGTCGACCCCTGGCTCGCGGGCTTCGTCGAGCCGATGCTCGGCGTCACGCTCGCCCCGACACGCGCGCTCGCGAGCGAGAAGATCAACGTCATCCCCGCCCGCGCGGAGATCGAGGTCGACTGCCGCACCCCACCGGGGATGGAGCGCGCCGCCGTGCTCGCGCGCATCGAGGAGGTGCTGCGCGGCGAGGAGTACCGGCTCGAGTTCTTCGAGGAGGTCGTCGGCAACTCGTCGCCGGCCGACACGCCGCTGTGGGCGGCGATCGAGCGCTGGATCGGGCGCAACGACCCGGGCGCGCGCGTCGTCCCCACGATGCTCCCCGCGTTCACCGACTCACGGACGTTCCGGGCGGCGTTCCCCGACTGCGTGGCGTACGGGTTCTTCCCGCACCGCCACATGACCCTGCAGGAGACCTGGCCCATGCTGCACGCCGCCGACGAGCGGATCGACGCGCGCGACATGGGGTACGCGACCGCCTGCTACCGCGATGTGACGAAGGAGCTGCTCGGTGACGGATGAGAAGCTGCGCCTCGGCGGGATGGCCCTGCGCAACGGCCTGCTCGTGCACGGCCCGACGCACTGGGCCGCCGCCGTGCGGCGCGAGGACGGAACCATCGCGGTCGGCTCCGGCCGCAAGCCGCGGCTGCGGGTCGCCGACGGCGTCGCCGGCGTGCGCGGCCTGCTGCGCCTGGCCGAGGCGGTCGTCGTGCTGCCGCTCGTGAAGAAGGGGCTGCCCGAGGCGCGTCTGCCGTGGCAGGACGCGAAGGTGCTCGGGGCGATCGCCGCCGCGAGCGCGGGCGGCCAGATCGTGCGCCGCGTCGGCGCCGGGCGCGCGGGCGCGGAGGCGATGCTCGCCGCGATCTCGGTCGTGCCCAGCGTCGTCGCGCTGCGCGGGGGCCAGGTCGCCGAGTGGCACGGCGTCGAGCACAAGTCGATCGCCGCGTACGAGACCGACGGCGACGCGGCGGACGCCGCGAAGGAGCACGACCGCTGCGGGTCGCATCTCATGGCGCCGATGCTCGCCGCCAACCTCGCGGGCACCGCGCTGCTGCGGCGCGTGACGTCGACGCCGAGCCCGGTCGCGCAGGGCGCGGTCGCGCTGGCGTCGCTGGGCGTCGCGGTCGAGGTGTTCGCCTGGTCGGAGCGCAACCAGGACACGATGGCCGCGAAGCTGCTGCGCCGCCCCGGCCACGAGCTGCAGCGGGTGCTGGGCACCCGCGAGCCGACCGAGGATCAGCTCGAGGTCGGGCGCGCCGCGCTCGACGAGATCGTCCGGGCGGAGCGGAGCTCGTCCTGAGCACCGCCGGCTCGCCGCGGTCGGCGTCGTGTCGCGGAGCGACACGACGCCGGCTGGGGCCGCTTCGATGACGTCTGTGCAGCGCACCCGGCTGGGCTCGGAGGTCTTCCGGCTCCCGATCGAGCGGATCCGCGAGGGCTACTACTCCGACGCGTACTTCACGCTGACGCGCGACCTCCTGGAGGCCGACGGCCACCACCCGCACGTCCTCATGCAGGTGTTCCAGCGCGAGGACTCCCTGCTCGGCGGGATCGACGAGGCGATCGCCGTCGTCCGCGAGTGCTCGGGGCGGCGGATGCCGGACGGCAGCTGGGAGCGCGGCTGGGACCAGCTCGAGGTCCACGCGCTGTACGAGGGCGAGGCGATCGCGCCCCGCGAGACGGTCATGACGATCGAGGGCGACTACGCGCTGTTCGCCCACCTCGAGACCGTCTACCTCGGGTCGCTCGCCCGGCGCACGCTCATCATGCGCAACGTCCACGAGGTCGTCGAGGCGGCGCGCGGCAAGCAGATCTTCTACTTCCCCGCCCGCCACGACCACTGGCTCGTGCAGACCGGCGACGGCTGGGCCGCGCACGTCGCCGGGGCGATCGGCGTGTCGACCGACGCCCAGGCGTCCTGGTGGGGCGGGCGCGGGATGGGGACCGTCCCGCACGGGCTCATCGCCGCCTACGACGGCGACACCGTGCTCGCCGCGCGGAAGTTCGCCGACCGCTACGCGCAGCAGATGGCCGTGACGGTCCTCGTGGACTTCGACAACGACTCGATCGGCACGGCGATCGAGGTCGCCGACGCGCTCGGCGAGCGCCTGTGGGGCATCCGGCTGGACACGAGCGACACCCTCGTCGACAGCTCGCTGTTGGACGAGATGGGCGACTTCCGGCCGACCGGCGTCAACGAGCGCCTCGTGCGCAAGGTCCGCGCCGCGCTGGACGACGCGGGTCACCAGCGGGTGCGCATCGTCGTGTCGGGCGGCTTCACCGTGGACCGGATCCGCACGTTCGAGGCCGAGGGCGTCCCCGTCGACGCCTACGGCGTCGGCTCGTCGCTCATCCGCGGCGCCAACGACTTCACGGCCGACGTGGTCCAGGTGAACGGGCGCCCGGTCTCCAAGGTCGGGCGCGGGCTCAAGCCGAACGCCCGCCTGGAGATCGTCTCCTAGTACCGGATCGGCGTCGCGAACCTCGGGTCCTCGTGCCAGGCCCAGTAGGTGTCGCGGATCCGGGTCGTGATGGAATCGGCCCCACCCACCCGCCCGTCGCCCACGGGCGCGCCGTCGAGGCGCGCGACCGGCATGACCCCGCCGGCCGTGCTGCTCAGCAGGATCTCGTGTGCCCGCGCCAGATCGCTGGCGGGCAGGCGCGCGACGCGCGTCCGGATGCCCAGCTCCGCGGCGATGTCGAGGACGGTGAGGCGCGTGATCCCCTCGAGGACGCCGCGGTCCGGCGTGCGGAGCTCGCCGTCGACGAGCGCGAAGACGTTGAAGCCGGGGCCCTCGGTCACGTCGCCCTCGGCGTCGGTGAGGATCGGCAGGAGCGCGTCGCGGTCGTAGGCCTCGAAGAGCCCGCGGATGAAGTCGCCCCACTGGAAGTTCTTGACCCTCGGGTCGACCACCTCCGGCGGCATGCGCCGCGTCTCGCGCGCGACGACGACGTCGACGCCCGTCTCCTGCTGCTCGGGCCGGGCGAGCCAGACGTAGGGGATCGCGTACGCGTAGAAGCGCGGCTGCAGGCGGCGCGGGTCGCGCTCGCCGCGCGCCGGCACGCCGCGCGTCACGACCGCCTCGACGTACGCCTCGCGCAGCCCGCTGCGGCGGACGACCTCGGTGAGGACCTCGACGGTCTCCTCACGCGTCAGCGGCGACTGCAGCCGGATGCGCTCGCAGCCGCGCTCGAGGCGGTCGAGGTGGTCGTCGAGCCGGAAGAAGCTGCCGCCCCACACCCCGACGACGTCGTAGGTGAGGTCCGAGCGGACGAAGCCGGTGTCGAGGATCGGGATGCGGGCCTCGGCGATCGGGACGTACTCGCCCTCGATCCAGGCGTAGCCGTCGTTCATGCGAGGAGCATGCCGCAGTCGACAGCTCGCCGTCACCGGGGGAGCCGCAACGTCACCGTCGCGTCCCGCGCTTCGGCGGACCCGCCGTGCGCCGTGGCCACGACCGCGACGATGGCCAGCCCGAGTCCGGCGCCGCCGCCCGTCCGCGCCTCGTCGGCGCGGGCGAAGCGCTCGAAGGCATGCGCCGCGAACGCGTCCGGGAAGCCCCCGCCCTCGTCGGACACCTCCAGGACGACCGCGTCGTCGTCGGGGCGCCCGGTCAGCACGACCTCCCCGTCGCCGTGCTGCAGGGCGTTGGCCACGAGGTTGCCGAGTGCCTGCTCGAGGCGCAGGCGGTCGGCGCGCAGCGTGAGAGCCGCGGGCGCCTGCACGCGCAGCGTCCGGCCCTCACCGGCGGCCTGCGTGCCGAAGCGCGACCGCGACCTCGTCGAGCAGCCCGGCGACGTCCACGTCCTCGGGGGCGAGCGGCAGCTCCCCGCGGTCGGCCCGCGCGAGCACGAGCAGGTCCTCCGAGAGCCGCGTGAGCCGCGCGACCTCCTCCTGGGCGGAGCCCAGCGCCTGGCGCAGCTGCTCCGGCGTGCGGTCCCGCTCCAGGGCGAGCTCGAGCTCGGTGGTGAGGATGGCGAGCGGTGTGCGCAGCTCATGGCTGGCGTCCGCGACGAGCGCCCGCTCGCGCTCGACCGCGCGGTGCAGGCGCCCGAGCATCGCGTTCAGCGTCCCGGCCAGCCGGGACAGCTCGTCGTCGCCCGCCGGGACCGGGAGCGCCGCCGACGTGTCCTCGCCGGAGATCTCGTCCGCGCGGCGGCGGAGCCGCTCGACCGGCCTGAGCGCGGCGGCGATGGCCACCCATCCGGCCAGGCAGGCGAGCGCGAGCGCGCCCGCCAGGCCGGTCGTCAGGTCGCCGCGCACGCTGGCGAGCGCGTCGTCCACGTCGTCGAGCGGCTCGCCCACGACGAGCGTGACGCGGGCGCCCTGCATCTCGACGGCGCGGACGACCACGCGGACGTCAGCGCGTTCGTCGTCGAGCAGCACGTCATCGACGGTGAGCGCCTGCTCCTCGGCCGGATCCTCGGCGTCGAGGTCGGCGGCCGTCGCCAGCGCGGTGGCGGGTACGCCCGCGATCACCTCGCCGCCCGGCGCGACGACCTGCGCCGGCGCGTCCTCGTCGTCGCCGAGCAGCGGCGTCAGGACGGCGGGCGTCGGCGCCTCGCCCGTCAGCTCGCGTGCGAGCTGGGCCGACCGCGCCTCCAGGCCGTCGTCCACCCGATCGGTGAACTCGGCCCGCAGCCTCAGCATCACGAAGACGCCCGTGACGACGAGGACCACCGCCATGGAGACGGCGAACGCCGCGGTCACGCGTGTGCGGATCGCGAGCCGGCGCAGCTAGGAGCCCTCCGCCAGCCTGTAGCCCTCGCCGCGCACCGTCTGCAGCGTCGCTCGCCCGTAGGGCCGGTCGATCTTCTCGCGCAGGTAGCGGACGTAGACGTCGACCACGTTGGATCGGTTGTCGTAGGCGTGGTCCCACGCGTGCTCGAGCAGCTCGAGGCGCGTGAGGACCTCGCCCGGGCGCCGCATGAACAGCTCGAGGATGGAGAGCTCCTTGGCGGTCAGGTCGAGCTCGTCGGCGCCCCGCCACACGCGGCGGGCGGCGGGGTCGAGCCGCAGGTCGCCGACGCGCAGCACCACGGGACGCTCGGTCGGCGCCCGGCGCAGGAGCGCCCGCAGCCGCGCGAGCAGCTCCCGGAAGGTGAACGGCTTGACCAGGTAGTCGTCCGCCCCGGCGTCGAGGCCATCGACCCGGTCGTCCACCGCGTCGCGCGCGGTGAGCATGAGGACGGGCGACCAGACGCCGCGATCGCGCAGCGTCCGGCACACGGTCATCCCGTCCATGCCCGGGAGCATGAGGTCGAGGACGATGGCGTCGTACGCCACGGACCCGGCGCGCCACAGCGCCTCCTCGCCGTCGTGCACGGCGTCGGCCGCGAACCCGGCCTCGGTCAGGCCGCGCTGCAGGAGCGCGGCCATCTTGGGCTCGTCCTCGACGATGAGCACCCTCACGGTCTCTGGCTACCCGCTCCGGTCCTCAGTCGTCGTCGTCGGGCGCCTCGACGCGCTCCCGCACGGTCCGGGTGCTGCAGCGCTCGCCGTCGCACGCGCGGATCCGGAGGCTGATCTGCGTCCCGCCGTTGCGGTCGGCCTGCGCGGGCGTCACCGTCGAGCCCCAGTCCTTCGAGCCGTCGTCGTCGTCGACGTCCACGACGCGGGCGCGGAACGTGCGCCCGTCGTAGTGGAAGCTGACGCGGTCCGCTGCGCGCGAGGTCTCGGCCTCCAGCCGCAGCCCGCCGCTGCGCGTGAGGTCGGCATCGACGTCGGTGATCCGGGGCGTGCCGGAGCCCTGCGAGGTCACGGCGGCGCCGGCTGCGGTCGCGCCGCCGCCGAGGAGGAGGGCGGCCGCACCGGCCGCCACGATCGTCTTCTTGGTCATGGCCGTCATCTCAGCGAGCGGCGGATGAGAGGACGATGAACGGACTACGCGAGCGACGCGACCAGCTCCGGGGTGACGTCGCCGACGCCGTCGACGACCGCGGCGGCGAGCGCCAGCGCGTCGTCGCCGGGCGGGTAGTGCGGGTTGGGCGCGGCGATGACCGGCATGCCGGCGGCGTGCGCCGCGCGCAGGCCGTTGGACGAGTCCTCGATCGCCACGCAGGCCCGCGGGTCGACGTCCAGCCGCCGCGCGGTCTCGAGGTAGACGTCGGGCGCGGGCTTGCCGCGCGCCACCTGCTCGGAGGAGACGGTCGCCCCGAACAGGTCGCCGACCCCCGAGCGCTCCAGGAACACGTCGATGATCTCGCGGTTCGAGGACGAGGCCAGGCCGAGCGGCCAGCGCGCCGCGAGGGCGCGCACCGTCTCGAGTGCACCCGGCAGCAGCGGCAGGCCGTCCTCGTAGCTCTCGTGCATCCGCCGGACGACGTCGTCGTTGATCGCGTCGAGGTCGCGCTGGACGCCCAGGTCGTCGCGCAGGTAGGCCGACCACTCGGGCGAGCTCATGCCCATCATCACCTCCGGCGCCTCCTCGAGCCAGGTGCCTCCGGTCTCACGTACCAGGGCTTCCTTGGCCTCGTTCCACCGCTGCTCGGAGTCGAGCAGGACCCCGTCGAGATCGAAGATGATGGCTGCGGGCACGCCAGGAGCATGCCGCAGCCGACGACTCGGCGGACGACCGACTCACGCTCGGGCGCTCCGCTGCCGATCTGAGACCCATATGGATTGGTTCACCAACTGGGCACTCGAGTGGCAGGGCGTCTTCGCGCTCGTCTTCATGATCATCATCGCCACCTTCCTGTGGCGGACCATCAAGCTGATGCCGAAGACGAAGCCGGTGCAGATCAAGCCGGACGTCAAGCACGCGATCACGTGGGATGACATCGCCGGCGTCGACGAGGCCAAGGAGGAGCTCCGGGAGATCGTCGACTTCCTCCGCGATCCCTCGACGTTCCACAAGGTCGGGGCCAAGGTCCCGAAGGGCATCCTGCTCCACGGCCCGGCGGGCACGGGCAAGACGCTGCTGGCGAAGGCCGCCGCGCACGAGTCCGGCGCCCAGTTCTTCTCGCAGTCCGCCGCGTCGTTCGTCGAGATGTTCGCCGGCCTGGGCGCCGCCCGCATCCGGCGGCTGTTCAACGAGGCGCGCAAGGCCGCGCCCGCGATCATCTTCATCGACGAGCTCGACGCCGTCGGCGGCCGGCGCGGCAGCGACAACAACTCCGAGCGCGAGCAGACGCTGAACCAGCTGCTCGTCGAGATGGACGGCTTCCCGTCGAGCGACCGCGTCGTCGTCATGGCCGCGTCGAACCTGCTCGACAAGCTCGATCCCGCGCTCCTGCGGCCCGGCCGCTTCGACCGTCAGGTCTTCGTCTCGCCGCCCGACGTCGCGGGCCGCCTCGCGATCCTCGACGTCCACACCCGCAACAAGCCGGTCAACAACGTCGATCTCGGCATCCTCGCGCGCCAGACGAGCGGGCTGAGCGGCGCCGAGCTCGCGAACCTCTGCAACGAGGCGGCCATCCGGTGCGCCCGCCGCAAGGGCGTCGCGCTGTCGCAGGGCGACTTCGACGCCGCCATCGAGCGGGTCGTCGCGGGCGTCCAGTCGCGGCGCGCGCTCAACCAGCACGAGCGCCGTGTCGTCGCCTTCCACGAGGCCGGCCACGCCCTCGTCGGCGAGCTGCTGCCGGGCGTCGACCGCCCGCACCGCGTCTCGATCGTCCCGCGCGGCGGGGCGCTCGGCTACGCGATGTCGCTGCCCGACGAGGACCGCTACCTCAAGACGCGCCAGGAGCTCGTCGACCGCATCGCGGTCCTGCTCGCCGGCCGCGCGGCCGAGCAGCTCGTCTTCGGCGAGGTCACGACCGGCGCGGCGAACGACCTGCAGCGCGTCGCGGAGATCACGCACGCGATGGTCCACCAGTACGCGATGGGCAGCGTGGCCAGCCCGCAGCGCGCGGTGCTCGACGTCGAGGCGGTCTCGGACATCACGCGCCGCATCCGCGACGAGGAGCAGCGCGAGCTGGCCTACGAGGGCCACACGCTGGCCGACAGCCTGATCACCTCGCACCGCCACAAGCTCGACGAGCTGGCGACGGCGCTCCTGGACCGCGAGGCGCTCGACCGCGGCGATCTGGACCGGATCCTCGGCGACGCGCGCAGGCTGCGCGTGGCCGCGATGAGCGGGGACTAACCTCCCGCTCCGGTGAAGCTCGACCGGATCGACCACATAGGCGTCGCCGTCGAGGACCTCGACGCGGCGATGGCGTTGTACGGGGGTCCGTTCGGGCTGCCCGACGTCCACCACGAGACGGTGCCCGAGCAGGGCGTCGAGGCCGTGCTGCTCGACGTCGGCGAGGGCCACGTCGAGCTGCTCGCACCGCTGGATCCGGACACGCCGGTCGGGAGGTTCCTCGACCGTCGCGGCCCGGGCCTGCATCACGTCGCCTACGCCGTCGACGACATCGACGCGGCGCTGCAGGAGGCGCGCGCGGCGGGTCTGCGGCTGCTCGACGAGCAGCCGCGCACCGGCATCCGTGGCTCGCGGGTCGCGTTCCTGCATCCCTCGAGCACCGGCGGCGTGCTGACCGAGATCGTCCAACCCCCGGAGGTGCACTGACCCATGGCGCTCCAGCGCGTCACGATCGGCTTCCAGGGCAGCCAGGTGCTGACCCTGAAGATGGAGGACGCAGACCTCGACGCGCTCCTCACGGCGCTCTCGGCCGGTGACTGGCACGACCTCAGCGTCGACGACGGCACCGTCCGGGCGAACCTCTCGCAGGTCGTCTACGTGAAGACGGATCGCGACGGCAGTCGCGTGGGCTTCGGCGCCTGAGAAGCAGCCGCTTCGCGCTCTACGCAGGAGGCATGCTCGGCCCGTTCGGGGCCGGCGTGCTCTCCGTGCTCATCCCGCAGGTCCGCGACGACCTCGGGACGACCACCGCGGCGGTGACCGCGGGGATCACGGTCTACATGGTGCCGTTCGCGGCGCTCCAGCTCGTGTCCGGCACGCTCGGCGAGCGATGGGGCGTCACGCGGACGGTGCGCGCCGCCTACGTCGCGTACGCCGTCGTGTCCGTCCTCACGGTGATCGCGCCGGACATCGGCGTCTTCCTCGTGGGGCGGGCGCTGCAGGGCGCGGTGAACGCGTTCCTGTCGCCGCTGCTGCTCGCCGCGCTCGCGATGGGCGCCGCGCCCGGCCGCGTCGGGCGGCTCGTCGGGACGTTCCTCGCCGTGCAGACGGCGGGTGCGGTGTTCTCGCCGCTGCTCGGCGGCGCCGCCGGTGCGGTCGACTGGCGGCTGGCGTTCATCGCGCCCGCGATCCTCGCGCTGGGGCTTGCCGTGCTGCCGATGCCGGCGACGCGCGACGCGCATCCCGAGCCGCCGAGCCTGCGCGCCGCGCTGACGCCGCGCGTCCTGCGGCTGAGCCTCATCGGCGCGCTGGGCTACCTGGCGATCAGCGGGATGTCGTTCGTGGTGGCGCTGCTCGCCGCCGACGAGCTGGGCGCGGGGCCGACGCTGACCGGCGTGATCGTCGCCGGCTTCGGCGTCGCGGGCGTCGTCGCGGGGCGCCAGGCGGGGCGTCTCGCCGACCGTCGCGGGCCGGGGATCGCCGCCGCGGCGGGCGCGGTCGTGTGCGCCGTCGCGCTGCCGCTCACGGGCGTCGCCGACTCCGCGGCGGGCGTGGCGGCGGCATGGACGCTGGCCGGCGTGGGCTCGGCGCTCGTGTGGTCCGGGCTCGGGAGCCTGGCCGTCGAGGCCGTGCCCGGCAACCGCGCGGGCGCGACGTCGGTGTACTCGGCGTTCCGGTTCGCCGGGCTCGCGCTCGCGCCGGTGATCTGGCTCCCGCTGTTCCACGCGGACCCGCAGCTGCCGTTCCTCGTCGCCGGCGCGCTGAGCCTGCTCGTGTGCCCGCTCGTGCTGCGGATCGACCCGCGGGGTACGCTGGCCCCCCAGTGACCGCCGCGCTTCCCGCCATCCAGGAGCTCCCCTTCGGCTTCACCTGGGTGCAGGACGAGCCGATGGCGCGCGCGTCGCACGCGCTCGTCGCCGACGGCCGCGTCTGGATCGTCGACCCCGTCGACTCGCCCGGTGCCGTCCAGCGGGCGCAGGGTCTGGGCGAGGTCGTCGCGGTCGTCCAGCTGCTCGACCGCCACAACCGCGACTGCGAGGCGATCGCCTCGCGGCTCGGCGTGCCGCGCCTCACGGTGCCCGACGCGGTGCCTGACAGCCCGTTCGAGGTCGTGCGGGTCGTGCACTGGCCGAAGTGGGCGGAGAACGCGCTCTGGTGGCCCGCGCAGCGGGCCCTGGTCGTCGCCGAGGCGGTCGGCACCGCGCCGCTGTTCACGCTCGGCAAGGGCCCCGTCGGCGTGCACGCGATGCTGCGCCCGGTGCCGCCGCGCAAGGCGCTGGGAGGCTTCGCCCCCGATCACCTGCTCGTCGGGCACGGTCCGACCGTCGACGGCGACGCGTCCAGGGACGGGCTGCGCCGCGCGCTGGATGGCGCGCGGCGGGATCTGCCCAGGTTGTTCGTGGAGCTCCCGAAGGTGCTCCGCGCCAGTCCGCTAGCGGCAGACCGCGTAGACGGTGCCGGAGGCGCTGCCGCTCAGGATGCTCTGGACGATGGTCGACTTGTGGTTCTCGTAGGTGCGGGGCGCCGAGAAGCCGACGCTGCCGACGGTGCCGAAGGTCTTGAGGACCTTGTTGCCCGTGCACGAGAACCGGATCGCCGCGCCGACGCCGGAACCGCCGCCGGAGACCTTGCGGCCGACGAGCTGGTAGCCGGACGGGATCGGCTTGCCGCGGCGCACGGCGCGCACGCCGGGTGCGTCGAACGGCGCGGTGTCGCCGGCGTTCAGGACGGTGCGCGGCCCGACCGTCACGGTCACGTCACCGGACGTCTGGGCGAGCGCCGTGCCGGTTCCGCCCGCCAGGAGGGCGGCGGCGGTGACGGCGGCGAGGAAGCGGGGCTTGGTCATCTGGGAGGAACTCCTGTTGTTCGGGACCCCATGAGGATCGCGCGGGGCTGCAACCCGCGCACCCCACCCCAGGTGGCGTCCCTCCACACCTAGAGCTCTCGCCGGGCCAGACGGAGCACACCCTCGCCCGCGCGCTTCACGATCCCGCGCTCCTTCCAGCGCTCCGGATCGATCTCCTCGGACACGGCGAGGTCGCGCTCGAACTGCTCGGCGAGCACGTCCGCGAACGACCGGCTCTGCACGCACAGCGTGATCTCGTCGTGCAGCTGGAACGAGCGGTTGTCGAAGTTCACCGATCCCACCGACGACCACGCGCCGTCGACGACGAGCGTCTTGGCGTGCAGCATCGTCGGGCCGTACTCCCAGATGCGGACCCCGCACGACAGGAGCGCCTCGTAGGTCCCGCGCCCCGCCGTCCGGACGAAGCCCTTGTCGATGTGGGAGCCGGGGACGAGCACGCGGACGGCGACGCCGCGGTCGGCGGCATCGCACAGCGCCTCGATGAACGCGGGGCGCGGCACGAAGTACGCGGCCGTGAGCTCGATCCGCTCGCGCGCGGAGGCGATGGCGAGGAAGTAGAGCGCCTCGACGTTCGTGTCGCCGATGCCGGCGGAGGAGCGCACGACCTGCATCGGCGCGCCGTCGTCGCGGACCGGCTCGAGCTCGGGCAGGTGCCCGGGGCCGACGAGGACGTTGCCGGTCGCCTCGAGCCAGTTCTCGGCGAACGCCCCCTGCAGGCCGAGCACGGCCGGGCCCGTGACGCGGACGTGCGTGTCGCGCCAGTGGTCGGGGTCCTGGGCGTCGCCCGTCCACTCCTCCGCGATCCCGACGCCGCCGGTCAGGCCGACGCGCCCGTCGGCGATGAGCAGCTTGCGGTGGGTGCGGTTGTTCAGGCGCCGCACCGCGTAGGGCCTGGGCGGGCGGAACCGCGCGACGGTCACCCCCGCGTCGCGCAGGTCGTCGAGCAGGTCGCGCTCCATCTTCGCCGTGCCGACCGCGTCGAGCAGGAGGTTGACGTCGAGGCCGTCGCGGGCGCGGTCCGCGAGCGCCCGGGCGACCTCGCGTGCGATGTCGCCCCGCCAGTACACGTAGGTGAGGCAGTTGATCGTCGACTCGGCCTGCCGGATGGTCTCGAGGTAGGCGGGGAAGATCGCGTCGCCGTTCACGAGGACCTCGGCGTGGCTGCCCTCGGTCGCGGCGGCCGCGGTGAGCTCCTCGCAGGCGCGCAGGAACTCCGGCGTGCCCACCTCGAGCGCCTCGCCGTCGAGGGTGTACCCGTCGCCCTGCTCGCGGCGATGGCGCAGCGACTCGCTCGCGTACCACGCCGCTCCCGCGACGGCGATCGCCGCCGGCCAGCGCTTGTTCATCGCGCGACCACCACCCGCACGCCGCCCGGCAGCGCGGTGAACGCGGGCGGGCGCAGCTCGCAGATCTCGCCGTCGACGTTGAACTCCGTGCCCGGGGGCACGCCGATCTCCGCGTGGCGCGCCCGCCGGTGCAGGACGCCGCGCTGCTCCTCGAGGGTCCCGCGCCGCATGCCCCAGGCGCGCAGGATGAGGCCGAGGCGCGAGCCGCGCTCGACGAGCACGACGTCGAGCAGCTCGTCCTCGTGGTCGGTGCGGCCGAGCCGGCTGCCGCCGCCGAACGCGCCCGTGCCGCCCACGATGACGTGCCACGCCTCGCCGGCGTACATCTGGCCGCCGTCCGCGTTGACCGTGATCGGGAGGGGGCGCGCAGTGAGCCCCGCGCGCAGGCCGCCGATCGCGTAGGCGAGCGGGCCGAAGCGCGACTTCAGCGGCCGGGCGCGGTGGGCGGCCGCCACGGCGAGCCCGGTCGAGGCGGCGTTCACGAACGGGCGACCGCCGGCGATGAGCAGCTCGATGCGGCTGGTCGGTGCGTCGGGGTCCGCGGCCAGGTCCAGCGCCGCCTCGCGGTCGGTCGGGAGGTCGAGCGCGCGGGCGAAGTCGTTCGCCGTGCCGGTCGGGACGACGGCGAGCGGGACGGCGGCGCGCGCCGCCGCCCTCGCGGCGAGGCCGATCGACCCGTCGCCGCCGGCGACGACGAGTCGGTCCGTCGCGCCCACGGCGCGAGCCGCGTCGCCGATCTCGTCGATGTCGAACGCCTCGACGTCGGCGCCCCGCTCGCGCAGGGCAGCGGCGAGCGCGGTGAGGTCCGTGTCCCGGCCGGACCCGGGGTTCGCCACGAGCGTGAGACGCACCACCCGAAGCTTCCCGCATAACCTGCGCGCGATGCGGTCACCTGTCCCACCCGTCACCGAGCCCGCGGCGCGCCGGTCCTGGCGCGCGCGCCTGGTGTCCGGATCGGTCGGGCGACGCGTCGCGATCGTCGATCTCCACGTCTACCGCTTCCTGCGCGTGCAGTGCCAGGTGCCGGGGGCGGAGTCGTCGGTCGCGCGGTTCTCGCACCTCGGCCAGCACGCGGCGCTCTGGCTCGCGCTCGGCGCCGCCGGTGGCATCGTCGACCGCGACCGCCGCTACGGCTGGTGGCGCGGCGCGGCTGCCGTCGGCAGCGCGTACCTGCTGAACACCGCGATCAAGGGCGTCGTGCGCCGCCAGCGCCCCGCGTTCGACGAGCTGCCCGCGCTCGTCGCGACGCCGACGGCGCTGTCGTTCCCGAGCGCGCACGCCTCGTCGTCGTTCGCCGCGGCCCGCGCGTACTCGTCGCTCATGCCGGCCGGGCCGCTCTACACGGTCGCGGGGGCGATGGCCCTCTCGCGGGTCTACCTCGGCGTGCACTACCCGTCGGACATCGCGGCGGGCGCGGCGCTGGGGCTCGTCATGGGCGCGGCGGGGAGGTCGGCGACGTGAAGGTCGGGATCGTCGGGCTGCCCAACGCGGGCAAGTCCTCGCTGTTCAACGCCCTGACGCGCGCGGGCGCCGAGGCGGCCAACTACCCCTTCACGACGATCGAGCCGAACGTCGCGGTCGTCCCCGTGCGCGACGCGCGCCTCGACCAGGTCGCTGCGACGATCGGCGCGTCGAACATCGTCTACGACACCGTCGACTTCCACGACATCGCCGGGCTCGTGCGGGGTGCGCACGAGGGCGAGGGCCTCGGCAACAAGTTCCTGGCCAACATCCGCGAGACGGACGCGATCGTCCACGTCGTCCGGGTCCACGAGGACGCGAGCGTCGTCCACCCGGAGGGCTCGGTCGATCCGATCCGCGACATCGAGACGATCGAGACGGAGCTGATCTACGCGGACCTCGAGCAGGCCGAGCGGCGCCACGGGCGTGTCGTACGCGACGCCCGATCCGGCGACCGCGTCGCGGTCGCCGAGGAGGCGTGGCTCCGGGAGGTCATCGACGCGCTGCAGTCGGGCAGGCCGGTGCGCACCGTCGCCCCGCCCCCGGACGCGCCGGAGGCCGTGCGGAACCTGTCGCCGCTGACCTCCAAGCCCGTCCTGTTCGTCGTGAACGTCGAGGAGGGCGCCGACGAGGTCCCGGTCGAGGTCGCCGACCGCGCCGCGGAGGAGGGCGCGCTCGTCGTCGCCGTCTCCAGTCGCCTGGAGGCCGAGCTGTCCGAGCTCGACGACGAGGAGGCGGCCTCGATGCGCGAGGAGCTCGGCGCAGGGGAGTCGAGCCTCGACCGCGTCGTCAGCGGCGCCTTCGCGCTGCTCGACGAGCTCGCGTTCTTCACGGCCGGCGAGGCGAAGCCGGCCCAGTCGTGGCACCTCAAGCGCGGCCTGACGGCGTGGCACGCGGCGGGCGCGATCCACACGGACATCCAGAAGGGGTTCGTCCGGGCGGAGATCATCGGCTGGGAGGCGCTGGTGGACGCCGGCGGCTACGCAGGCGCGCGGTCGAAGGGGACGCTGCGGCTCGAGGGCCGCGACTACACGATGGCCGACGGTGACGTGATCACCGTGCGGTTCACCCCGTAGACATCCCTTCGAGCCGCTCGGCGAGGCGCATGAGGCCGTGGCGGCGGGCGCCCTCGGCGGCGCGGGCGAAGTCCGTCGGGCGGTCCGGCGGACGCTCGAGATCGTCGACCGGCTGCAGGGTCGCGATCTCGCGGAACGCGCGGATGTCGTCGGCGCCGTCGAGCAGCGAGCCGGTCTGGCGCGGCGTCAGCGTGCCCGGCTTGGCGGCGGCCTCGAACACGCCCTCCAGCGTCCCGTGGGCGACCAGGAGGTCGCGGGCGGTCTTCTCGCCGATGCCCTTGGCGCCGGGGAGGCCGTCGGAGGGGTCGCCCCGCAGCGCGATGAAGTCGGGGACCTGCTCCGGATCGATGCCGTAGCGCCCGCGGACCTCCGCGGGGCCGATCTCCTCGGGCCCGTCCTTCGCGGCGCCGCCGCGGGGGAAGAGGACGGTCACCTTGTCGCTCACGCACTGGAACATGTCGCGGTCGCCGGTGAAGAGGAGCGTGTCGCCGCCGGCCTCGCTCTCCAGCCGCGCGAAGGCGCCGAGGAGGTCGTCGGCCTCGAGCGTCGGATGCGCGTGGACGGTCCATCCGAAGTCCTCGTAGAGCGTCGGCGCGTCGGCCCACTGGCTCGCGAGCCCCTCGGGCATCGGGGGGCGGTCCGCGTGGTAGCTCGGGAACAGGTCGGTGCGGTAGTGCGCGGCCTCCGCGCCGAAGCAGAGGACGACCGCACGCGGCCCGTGGCGCTCGACGACCCAGAGGACGAGGTTCGCCATGCCGAGGAGGGCGTTGGCCGGGCGGCCCTCGGCGTCCTTGATCGAGTCCGGGAGCGCGAAGAACGCGCGGTACAGGAGCGACGGCGCGTCGATGGCGAGCAGCGGTGCGGGCACGGCGGGAGTCATAACAGGTGTCCGGCGGAAGGCTGCGCCTTCCGCTTCGGGTTGTGTCGCAGGGCGACACAACCCCGGCCGAGGTCATTCGAGGAGGTGTCTGAAGTACCGCTCGGGCGAGTCCAGGAAATCGCGCGTGAGCCGCACGACGTCGGCGTCGTCGAAGGCGATCGGCGCGATCCCGTCCTCGTCGAGCTCGTAGATCAGCGCGCCCGGATACGCGAGCAGCATGGGCGAGTGGGTGGCGATGACGAACTGGCTGCCCTCGCTGACGAGGTCGTGCATGCGGGCGAGGAGCGCGAGGCACGAGCGCGGCGAGAGACCGGCCTCGGGCTCGTCGAGGACGTACAGGCCCTCGGGCCCGAAGCGGTTCATGGCGATGGCGAGGAAGCCCTCGCCGTGGCTGACCTCGTGGAGGGAGACGCCGCCGTACCGACTCCTCGGCGCCGTAGGTCTCTCGATCTCCGTCGCGACGTTGAACATCGACTCCGCGCGCAGGAAGAAGCCGGTCCGCGGACGCCGGATGCCGCGCACGAGGGTGAGCAGATCGGCGAGCGGCGACGTCGAGTCCTCGCGGGTCGCGAAGCCGAAGTTCGTCGTCCCGCCCTCGGGGTTGAACCCCGCCGCGACCGCGATCCCCTCGACCAGCGTCGACTTGCCGCTGCCGTTCTGCCCGACGATGAACGTGACCCCCGGATCGAGCGCCAGATCGTCGAGCGCGCGGACGGCCGGCAGCGACCAGGGCCAGGCCTGCGGGTCGGGGATCTCGTCACGGCGCAGGCGCACCGATCGGATGAGGGGATCAAGAGATGAAGTAGCGTTCATGCGCCAGGCTCGAGCGCCCGCCGCTCCCTACGGACAGGTGTTGGGTTGTTCGGCCTGCTGATTGATGGTCTTCTACCGCGCGGCCGGAACGCCGCCTGCGTCTCACTCATGGACAGGAAGTCCCGCATGTCACGTCGCCCCCTCATCGCCGTTCTCGTGCTCTCCGTCGTCTCGGTGCTGTCGATCGCGGGCACCGCCCACGCCGCGCCGGGCGATCTGCCGGTCCTCTCCGGCAACAGCGCTGCGACCGCGGCGCCGGACTGGTACGACGACCATTCCCTCGGCGGGGACAACCACCTGAGCTGGAGCCCCGCCGGCGGCGAGGTGTACACGAACGACTTCGGTCAGCAGTCGCAGCGCGAGCCGCACGACATCGAGTGGCAGTCGTCGGTCACCGTCGGCGGGCCCGGAGGCCTCGAGGTCTGCGGCTACCCGTCCGGGACCGTCGGCTGGATGCGCGCCTACCAGGCCGCGCCCGGGGCGATGGCCGGCGGCTCCTGCCCCGCGGCCGAGCCGGCGGCCGGCCAGTTCGGCTGGTTCCGCTACGTCTACGGGCGCCACGCCGAGCAGCTGAACCGCTGGCACCTCATGGATCTCGAGCGCTCCGCCCTCGTGCCGCTGACCCCCGGTGTCCCGACCGTGTGGGACAACCACTGGGGCACCTGCCTGAACCTCCTCGCCAACGCGACGCTCAACTGCGAGGGCAACCGCGGCGCGGCCGGCCTGGACGTCGGCGTCGGCGGGCGGCGAGAAGATCACCTCGGTCGGTGACGTCGACGCCCAGACGATCCCGCTCACCTCGCCGACGGACGCACCGCCCTCGTACCTGCCCGACGGCCAGTACCAGATCGTCACCATGGTGAACCCGTACGGCATCCTCAAGCAGGCCAACGGCGCCAACGGCAGCGTGCGCTGCGTGACGGTCAACCTCACGATCCCGCGCACCGGCGAGCACTTCGGCGAGCCGACGATCACCATCGCCGACCCGAGCCCCACCACGTGCCTCGTGCCGGCGACGCTCGACCCGATGCTGACCGGTCCGGGCGGCGTCGATCCGATGGGCGGCGCCGACGGCGTGCCCGGCTGCGCGATCCCGGCCGGGTTCTCGCACTGCTGGGCGGCCGCGCCGCACACCGGGCCCTTCATCAACGCGCACTCGCAGTCGACCGGGAACCCCGCCGTCACGGCGACCGCCGCGGTCGGGCAGGGCCAGCCCGTCCCGGAGGCGATCTCCGCCACCGGGCGCCGTCTGCCGGCCGCGGCTGCGGTCGTGACGCCGAAGCCCGCCGTCGCGACGATCCCGGTGTCGAAGGCGAACACGACGATCTCCGCCGCGACGCGCCGGAACCTCGCCATCGCCTCGACCCGCACGAAGTCCGCGCTCCGCAAGGTCTTCGGGCGCGGCCTGACGAGCCTGCGCGTGTCGTGCCGCCTGCGGCCGGCGAGCGCGGCGACCTGCGCGGTGAGCTGGCGCAAGTCCAGCGCCCGCTACAGCGGCCACGTGTACCTGCGCAACCACCGCGTGAACGGCCGCCTGCGCTGGCAGTACCGCGTCGACGTCACGAAGAAGAAGGGCAAGAAGACGACGCACGTCCGGCGCGACTACCGCACGGGCGGGACCGTCAGCTGAGCCGCGAGCGCCCGGCGGACCAGCCGGGCGACGCGGGCCGGGTCGCGCTCGAGCTCGCTGTCCGTGAAGCGGAGCACGACGTAGCCCGAGAGCTGCAGCCCGTTCGACGCGGAGCGATCGTTCTGGAACGCGGTCGGCGTGCCGTGCGCGTCCCAGCTGTCGATCTCCACGATCAATCGCGCGTCAGGCCACATGAAGTCGACGGTCCGTCCGCCCACGCGCTGCTGCGTGAGTGGCGCCGGCAGCCCGAAGCGCTGACACAGCCGGAGGAAGCGATCCTCGTGGCGCGACTGGGTCGGCGCCCGCCGATCGAGGAGATCGGCCAGCGCCGGCGACGGTCGCCGGACCAGGCTGGCGCGCACCGCTGACACGTCCAGGCGCCGCTGGAAGTCGGCCTCGCGGACGACCCGCTCCCCACCACTTCCGATCGTCCGCGCGAGCGAAGTCACCGGGATGCCGAGATGAACGTCGCGTTCCGCGGCGGTCGTCCGGCGAACGTGGACCGCGATTCCAGGGCGCCGCCGCACGCCGCGGTGCATCGGCAGCAGGCGCCCGGCTGCGATCCGATGCTCGATCGCGCCGCGACCGAGTCCTGCGTCGAGTAGTTGCGATCGCGTCACGACGCCGTGTTGGCTGCCCGCAAGCGCGCCGATCAGAGCGTCATCTCTCGATTGTCCATCCATGTCATGGACAAGGGAGAGAGGTGGCCGGATTCGCCCCCCTACTTCACGGCGACCGTCGGCCCCGGGTCCTCGCCCGAGACGACCCGGTACGAGCCCGCCAGCGCCACGCGCGCGGCGTAGCGGCCGCCCTTGCCGACCTGCGCCGACACGACGTCGACCCACGCGTCGCCCATCCGGCGCTGCACCTTGACCCAGCCGTCGGCGGGCTTGGGTGACACGCGCCCGCGCAGCTCCGCGCGCGGCTTCAGCGACGACACGAGCGCCCGCGGCGCGATGCCGCCGCCGGTCGTCGTCTGGCCCGGGTCCGGGGTGGTGGGGGTCGTCGGGGTGGTCGGGGTCGTCGTGGGCGCCGGGGCCACGTTCGTCGACATCTGGTTGAAGTAGACCCACGTGTCGAACAGGCCGAGCCGCGAGCGCAGCTGCGGCCCTGTGATCTTCGTGGTCCCGCCGGTGCCGACGATCGTCGCGTCGACGACCCGCGGGGAGGCCCCGCGCTGCGTCACGCGGATCGACCGGAACGAGCCCTTGACGAGCGACCCGAGCTTGCGGCTCACGGTGGACGCCGACCACCGGTAGGGCCCCCAGCGGTGCCGCGGGGACACGTCGTCGTAGGGGTCCTCGACGCTGCGCAGCCACGGCTGCGCGGGCGAGCCGATGAAGGAGTTCTCGACGTTCTCGGTCCGCCCGCCGGACGTCGAGAAGAAGTAGGTGACGACCGGGTTGCCCTGGTACGTGACGACCTCGCCCGCCGTGGCGGCGATGGCCGCGTCGGACGTCGGCTTCTCCGCCGACACCCCGCGGTAGACCTGCGAGCGGGTGTCGGCGTACTGGTCGAACCCGGTCACGGGCTTGCGCGTCGCGAGCGCGTAGGTCCGCGCTGCCAGCGCCTGCGCCTTGAGCGCCTCGGCCGGCCACGTGGCCGGGATCTCGGCGGGCACGACGCCCCGGATGTAGCTCTCGAGGTCCAGCGCGTTGACGGCCATGAGCCCGGACGGCGCAGGGCTCACCTCGAGCACGCCCCGGTAGCCGCCGTCGCGCACGCCGTTCTGGGCGCGGCCCAGCAGCGTGAACGCGCCCCCGGCGCCCGCGAGCCGCAGCGGCGCCTGGTAGCGCCCGATGACGCTCCCCTCGCCGACCGCAGCGCCACGACGCCGGGCCCGCCGGACACGGCGGTGTAGGTCGCCGACGGCGTCAGCGCACGCGATCCGACGACGCTCGCGACGCCCCGGACCTTCACCGAGCCGCCGCTCTGCAGGAGCACGCGCACCTGGCTCGGCGCGTCGAGCTTGGAGATCTGGGTCCCCGTGAAGTAGTGGGCGACGATGTCGCGGTACGTGGCTCCGTGCTGCGCGAAGCCGAGCGCGCCGTACTGGCTCATCCCCACGCCGTGCCCGAACCCGGCGCCGCGCACGGTGAGCCGCGACGCGGCCTCCGCGGGGACGGCGGACAGGGCGAGCAGGAGCGTTGCGAGGACGAGCGGACGGAGGCGCATGCGGAGGTCGTGACACTGCCGCGGACGCCGAGTTGCGGGTTGGTAGCGTCCGGGTACAGGCGGCACGTGCACTTTCAGGGTCGACATCGGAGGCTGACAGCTTGAGCGAACGCCGCGCATCCGACGTCTTCGTGGAATGTCTGGAGGCCGAGGGCGTCCGTCATGTCTTCGGCATCCCCGGCGAGGAGACGCTCGACCTCAACGAGTCGCTCGAGAAGTCCTCCATCTCGTTCGTCCCTGTTCGCCACGAACAGGGCGGGGCCTACATGGCGGACATGTACGGCCGCCTCACGGGCCGCGCCGGCGTCTGCCTCGGCACGCTCGGCCCCGGCGCGACGAACCTCGTCACCGCCGTCGCCGACGCGTACCTCGATCGCGCGCCGCTCGTCGCCATCACCGGTCAGGGCGACATGGAGCGGATGCACAAGGAGTCCCACCAGTACCTGGACATCGTGGGCCTCATGCAGCCGATCACGAAGTGGAACGCCCGCGTGAGCGCCCCGGAGATCATCCCCGAGGTCGTCCGCAAGGCGTTCAAGGTCGCCGAGTCCGAGAAGCCGGGCGCGACGCACCTCGAGCTGCCCGAGGACGTCATGGCCGAGCAGCTCGACGCCGAGCCGCTGCCGCGCCGGCGCCTCGCGACCCCCGAGCCCGGCGCCCGCGAGCTCCTGCGCGCCGCCGACATCATCCGCAACGCGATCAACCCGATCGTCCTGGCCGGCAACGGCGTCGTCCGCACCGGGGCCGCGCCGGCGCTGCGCGAGTTCTCCCGCGCGACCGGCATCTCGGTCGCCGAGACCTTCATGGGCAAGGGCGCCCTCGACTACGCCGACCCGCGCGCGCTCGGCACCGTCGGCCTCCAGTCGCGCGACTACGCGATGGCGGGCTTCGAGGACGCCGACGTCGTGCTCGCGGTCGGCTACGACCTCGTCGAGCACGCCCCCGAGCACTGGAACCCCAAGCGCGACAAGAAGATCATCGTGATCGACACCGTCGCGGCGGAGATCGACGCCTACTACACGCCCGAGGTCGAGCTCATCGGCGACCTCTACCACGTGCTCAGCCGCCTGGCCGAGGAGTGCCGCGACGTCCCGCACCCCGGCGGCTCCGCGCGGCTGCGCGAGGTCGTCCTCGGCAGGCTCGAGCGGGCGAAGGACGACGACGCGTTCCCCGTGCAACCGCCCCGCGCGCTCTGGGAGCTGCGCAGGGCGCTGGGCCGCAACGACATCCTCATCTCCGACGTCGGGCTGCACAAGCTGTGGATCGGGCGGATGTTCCCGGCCCACGAGCCCAACACCGTGCTCATCGCCAACGGCCTGGCCGGCATGGGCTTCGCGCTGCCGTGCGCGATCGCGGCGAAGATCGTCCACCCCGATCGACACGTCGTGACCGTCAGCGGCGACGGCGGGTTCCTCATGAACGTGCAGGAGCTCGAGACGGCGGTCCGGCTGGGGACGCCGATCGTGAACGTCATCTGGGAGAACAGCCAGTTCGGCTCGATCGTGTGGAAGCAGGACAAGAAGTTCGGCACCCACTTCGGGACCGACTTCACCAATCCAGACTTCGTCAAGCTCGGCGAGGCCTTCGGGCTCGCCGCCTGGCGCTGCGAGTCGGTCGAGGACTTCGGGCGGCACCTGTCGCACGCGATGTCCCTCGACCGGCCGTCGCTCATCGTGCTGCCGATCGACTACTCGATCGACGTGGCCATCTCTGAGGAACTCGGCGAGGAGACAGTGGTTCGGACATGAGCACCGCAACAGTCAACGCGCAGGAGCAGTCGATCCTCGACCGCGTCCCCACTCAGCTCTACATCGGTGGCGAGTGGCGCGACGCGACCGGCGGCGGCACGCTGCCGGTCGAAGATCCCGCGACCGGCGAGACGATCGCAGAGGTCCCCGACGCCACGATCGAGGACGCCGTCTCCGCACTCGACGCGGCGGTCGCCGCGCAGGCGGAGTTCGCCGCGACGCCGCCGCGGGAGCGCAGCGAGATCCTGCGCCGGGCGTACGAGGCGCTCGTCGCCCAGGCCGACGACCTCGCCCTCCTCATGACGATGGAGATGGGCAAGTCCGTCGCGGAGTCCAAGGCCGAGATCCTCTACGCCGCGGACTTCTTCAACTGGTTCGCCGGCGAGGCGCTGCGCATCGACGGGTCCTTCAAGCTCAACGACAAGGGCACCGGCCGCGTCATCGTCATGCGCCAGCCGGTCGGCCCCTGCCTGTTCATCACGCCCTGGAACTTCCCCATGGCCATGGGCACCCGCAAGATCGGTCCGGCCATCGCCGCGGGCTGCACGTCGGTCATCAAGCCCGCCAAGCAGACGCCGCTGTCCATGTTCATGCTCGCGAAGATCCTCGAGGAGGCCGGCCTGCCCGGCGGCGCCCTGAACGTGGTGACGGCGAAGTCCAGCGGCAAGACGATGGAGCCGCTCATCAAGGACCCGCGGCTGCGCAAGCTGTCCTTCACCGGGTCCACCGAGGTCGGCCGCGAGCTCATGAAGTCCGGCTCCGAGCAGGTCCTGAAGATGTCGATGGAGCTCGGCGGCAACGCCCCGTTCATCGTCTTCGAGGACGCCGACCTCGACGCTGCCGTCGACGGCGCGATGCTCGCGAAGATGCGCAACGTCGGCGAGGCCTGCACGTCGGCCAATCGCTTCCACGTCGCCGCGTCGGTCGCCGACGAGTTCGCCCGCAAGCTCGCCGACCGCATGGGCGCGATGAAGATCGGGCGCGGCTCGGAGGAAGGGGTCGAGGTCGGCCCGCTCATCGACGGGACCCAGCGCGACAAGGTCGCCGAGCTCGTCACCGACGCGGTCGGCAAGGGCGCGAAGGTGCTCACCGGCGGCGAGGCCCAGGGCGATCGCGGCTACTTCTACAAGCCGACCGTGCTCACCGACATCTCCGACGACGCCGAGCTGCTGCGCGAGGAGATCTTCGGCCCGGTCGCTCCCGTCAAGGTCTTCACGACCGACGAGGAGGCGATCGCGGCGGCCAACGACACCGAGTACGGGCTCGTCGCCTACGTCTACACCCGCGACCTGAACCGCGCGTTCCGCGTGGCGGAGGCGCTGGAGACCGGCATGCTCGGCCTCAACCAGGGCGTCGTCTCCAACGCCGGCGCGCCGTTCGGCGGCGTGAAGGCCTCTGGCATCGGCCGCGAGGGCGGCAACGAGGGCATCGACGAGTACCTCGAGACCAAGTACATCGCGATGGCGCTCTGACATGGCGAGCACCCAGAGCGAGCTCAAGGACCTCCAGCGTCCCCTGAAGGCCGGCTACCGCGAGGAGCCGGAGACCGCGCGGATCACCCTCACGGCGAAGGGCGGCGAGGGCGACACCGGCGTCGCCTCGTGCTCCGTCGATCTCGGCCGCGCGATCTACGCGGCCGAGGCGCACGTCGGCGTCGGCGGCGCCGGCACGGCGGCCTGCTCGGGCGACCTGCTGCTCGGCGCGCTGGCGGCGTGCGCCCAGCTCACGTGCCAGATGGTGGCGACCGCGATGGGGCTCGACGTCCGCTCGGTGAACGTCACCGTCGACGGCGACCTCGATCTCCGCGGGACGCTGGGCCTCGACCGGGAGGTCGGCGCGGGGTTCGACGCGATCCGGCTGAAGTTCGCGGTCGACGCCCCCGACGTCAGCGACGAGGACCTCGCCTCCCTGTTCGAGAAGACCGAGCGCTACTGCACCGTGCTGCAGACGATGACCACCCCGCCGCCGATCGCGTCGGAACTCGTACGTGCGTAGGGCTACAATCGACGCCTGAACATGGCAGCGCCGACGGACATCGATCTCGCCGACGCCTGGTCCGAGACGCTCAGGCGCCACGCACGCATCTCGTGCGCGCTCGAGCGTGAGCTGCAGACCACGCACGGCCTCGGCGTGAGCGAGTTCGAGGTCCTCGAGTGGCTCGCGGTGCACGGCAAGGACGACTGCCGCATGCAGGAGCTGTCCGAGGGCGTGCACCTGAGCCAGAGCGCGCTGTCGCGGCTCGTCGGCCGCCTGGAGGCCGACGGCCTGGTGTTCCGCAAGCTCTGCCAGGCGGATCGCCGCGGCATCTACGCGTGCATCACGGACGAGGGCCGCGGCCGCTACGAGGCGGCGCGCCCGACGCAGCGGGCCGTGCTCGCAGCTACCTGGGACGGCTGAGTTCCACGGCGCGCCGCGCCTCGCGCTCGAACTCGTTGTCCCGGTAGCCCTGCCAGAGGTAGCTCAGCCAGAAGAACGGCCGGTGCTGGAGCTGCCAGACGTGGCACAGCTCGTGGGTCACGAGGTCCTCGGTCACCTCGTCCAGCGGCGCGCGCACGAGGATGAGCAGGCCCAGCTCGTAGCCGTGGAACCGGCGTAGCCCCGGGAGCGCGAAGAACCACGGGGCGTGGACGATGCGCACGCGGCCGGTCCGCACCGGCCGCGGGTAGAAGTCGAGCGTCGCGAGGCGCGCGGCGGCGGCACGGAGGAGCTCGGCCTCGCGGGCGATCACGGCCGCACCGTAGTCGTTTACGGTGTCGGCGGACGCTGCACGGGAGGAGAGACCGGTGTACACCGCAACGCGCGACCTGATGCTGCCCACGACCGTGACGGGCTCGTGGCCGAGGCCGTCCTGGTACACGCTCGGGCTGTCCGGGAGACCGCTGTCGAGCGGGATGAACGACGTCGCGTTCCGCGAGCAGTTCACGGACGCGCTCGACACGGTCATCAGCGACCAGGAGCGCGCCGGGCTCGACATCCTCACGAACGGCGACTACCACCAGGACCCCGACCTGGGAGGGCGCTCGTGGGTGCTCTACCCGGTGGAGCGGCTCGCGGGCATGTCGGAGCTCGACATCAGCGCCACCGACGAATGGGCGTATCCGCCCGGGACGATCCTCAACGAGGTCATGGGCGGCTGGCGCTACCCCGTGGTCGAGGGCGAGCTGGGGGAGGGCGTCCCGCTCGAGTACGCCAAGGTCTGGCGGCTCGCGCAGCAGCGCACGGACCGGCCGGTGAAGATCGGCACGGTGTCGGCGCAGGTCGCGGTGAGCTGCACGCCGCTGCAGACCGACCACTACAAGGGCGACAAGCACCAGGCCATGTGGGACATGGCGACGGCCTTCAACAAGGAGCTGCGCGCCCTCGCCGCGGCGGGCTGCAAGGTCATCCAGATCGAGGAGCCGATGCTCCACCTCGCCGCCACGGCCGGCGACCGCGGCGAGGTCGACTTCCTCGTCGACGCCTTCAACCACGAGATCTCCGGCCTCGAGGACGTCGAGGTCTGGATCCACACGTGCTGGGGCAACCCGAACATGCAGAAGGTCACCGAGGACACGTCCTACGAGCAGGCCGTCGAGCTCTACATGGAGCGCGCGCACGGCGACGTGTGGACGCTCGAGTTCAAGGACAACGACCCGCTCGCCACCGCGAAGCTCTTCGACCGCTACGGCGGCAAGCTCCCCAAGAAGGTCGCGCTCGGCATGGTCAGCCACCGCACCCTGCAGGTCGAGTCGCCGGACGAGGTGGCGGCGGACGTCCGCCTCGCGCTGGAGCACATGGACCCCGAGCATCTCGTGCTGTCGTCGAACTGCGGCTTCGGCCGGCAGGGGTTCAACCGGCTCGTGGCCTTCTACAAGTCGACCTCGCTCGCGCAGGGCGCGAACATCGTCCGCCGCGAGCTGGGGCTGCCCGAGACGCACGTGCGCGCGGCGGACCCGGAGCTCCAGACCGACGTGCCGGCCCGCGCGTCGACGCTCGCCTGATGGCCGGCTACCTGGTCCGCGGCGCGCGCCTGCTCACCCTCGACGGGGACGACCGGGGCCTGGAGACCGGCGACGTCCTCATCGAGGGCAACCACATCGCCGACATCGGCCCGTCGGTGCCCGCCGGCGACGCCGAGGTCATCGACGGCCGCGACCTCATCGCGATGCCCGGCCTGGTCGACACGCACCGCCACTGCTGGGGCTCGATGCTGCGCGGGGGCGCCTGCTACGGCAACCTGGGCGACTACTTCGGCAAGGTCGTCTTCACCTACGGCGCGGCGTTCACGCCGTCGGACAACTACACGAGCGTCCGCCTCGGCATGGCGGAGACCGTCTCGGGCGGCGTCACGGCGATCCACGCGTGGGAGCACAACCTGCACACGCCGGAGCACGCGCGGGCGACGCTGCAGGCGCTGCGCGAGTCGGGGATGCGCGGGCGGTTCTCCTACGGCCCGTCGGCCGACCCCGAGGATCCGCGCTCCTTCGCGCAGGGCAGCGAGACGATCGACTTCGACGACGTCCTGCGCTTCCGCGACGAGGAGTTCTCCGGCCCGGGCCTGTTCGACCTCGGCATCGCGGCACGGGGCGTCGAGTTCTCGCGCGAGGACGTGTGGAAGCGCGAGTTCGCGTTCGCCCGCGAGCACGGCCTGCCGATCACGGCGCACTCGATGATGACGCCGCACGACGTCGAGCAGCACCGCTCCGTCGAGGTCTACCGCGACCACGACGCGCTCGGACCGGACCTGCAGCTCGTGCACTGCATCCGGGTCAACGAGGAGGAGATCGGCTGGCTCGCCGACAGCGGCACCCACGTGTCGATCTCGATCCTGTCCAACCTGCGCTGCGGCATGGGGCTGCCGCCGGTGCTGGCGATGACGCGCGCCGGCGTCGCGGTCGCGCTGTCGCTCGACACGATGGCGGCCGGCGACAACGCCGACATGTTCGCGACGATGCGGATCACGATGGGCATCGAGCGGGCGAAGGCCGACGACGGCTCGGCGTACCAGCCGATCGAGGTCCTGGAGCAGGCGACCGCCGCCGGCGCGCGCTACCTCGGGCTGCACAACGACCTCGGGGTGCTGCGCAAGGGCGCGCTCGCCGACGTCATCCTGCTGCGGGCGACGGACCTCAACATGGCCCCGCTGAACGTCACCGACGGTCAGGTCGTCCTGTGCGCGCAGCCCTCGAACGTCGACACGGTGTTCATCGACGGGCAGCTGCGCAAGCGCGACGGCGAGCTCCTCGGGATCGACACGGCGGCGGTCGTGCGGGACGCGACGGCCGCGGTGGCCGGCCTGCGCGAGCGCGTCGGCGTGCCGCTCACGTGAGCGTGTCGAGCACCTCCGGCAGCAGCGGGTCGCCGCCGCCCGCCTCCGCGATGCGATCGCCGATCGCGCGCACCGCGTCGCCGCCGATCCGCGCCGCCATCGGGCGGCCGACGTGGAGGATCGCGACCCGCATCGCGTCGTCGACGTCGCCCTCGACGCACGCCTCGTAGAGCTCCGCGTGATCGGCGAGCGTCGGGCCCTCGATGCGGTCCTGCGCGATGGCGAGCAGGAGGACGCGCATGCTCTGGGCGGCCAGGCGCCGGGTCAGCCGCAGGAGCTCGCGGTTGCCGCACGCGGCCGCGAGCGCCTCGTGGAAGGCGGTGTGGGCCGGCTCGACGTGGGCGGGCGCGCGGCGCTCGTCGCCCCAGGCGAGGCCGAGGGCCATCCACGCCGCCTCGACGTCGGCCCGCCAGGCCCAGTCGCGCCTGCGCAGCGACAGGCGCAGCGCGCGCGGCTCGAGGAGGAGTCGCAGCTCGTAGATGCTGGCGATCTCCTCCGGCGACAGCCCGGCGACCGTCGCGCCGCGCTGGGGGGTGAGATCGACGAGGCCGGTGTGCGCGAGCGATCGGACCGCCTCGCGCAGCGGCGTCGGGCTCAGGTGCCAGGCGGCCGCGAGCTGCTCGATGCGGATGCGCTCGCCGGGCTCCAGCTCACCGGTCAGGATCGCGGTGCGAAGCCGGTGCTCCGCCCAGTCCGCTCGCGTCGTCGCAGCCACGATCTATAGGTTCGCACAGAATCTATAGAGTGCCCACCATGCTCGCTGTCGGGGTAGAGATCAACCTGTGACCACGCACCCTCAGCTCGGCACGGAGCCGGCCCCGCCGCCCGGCGCGGGCGCCGCAGGGCACGCCCTCGTCCGGCGGCTGCGGGAGATCGTCGGCGACCCGCACGTCGTCGACCACCCGCACCAGCTCAAGACCTACGAGTCCGACGGGCTGCTGCAGTACCACGTGCGCCCCCGCGCGGTCGTCCTGCCCGCGTCGACGCAGGAGGTCGCCGACGTCGTCCGCGCGTGCCACGAGCACGAGGTGCCGTGGGTCGCGCGCGGCAGCGGATCCGGCCTGTCCGGCGGTGCGCTGCCCGTGGAGGACGGGATCCTCGTCTCGCTCACGCGGATGAACCGCATCCTCGAGGTCGACCTGGAGAACCAGCGGGTCGTCTGCCAGCCCGGCGTCACGAACATCGCGATCTCCGACGCGGTCGGGCCGGCGTTCTTCTACCCGCCGGATCCGTCGAGCCAGATCGTGTGCTCGATCGGCGGCAACGTCGCCGAGAACTCCGGCGGCGCGCACTGCTTCAAGTACGGCTTCACGACGAACTACGTCTGCGGCCTGGAGGTCGTCCTGCACGACGGGACGATCGTGCGCCTCGGCGGCAAGGAGCTCGAGGAGCCCGGCTACGACGTCATCGGCGCGTTCGTCGGCTCGGAGGGCACGCTCGGCGTGACGACCGAGATCGTCGTGCGGATCATCCCGTCGCCCGAGGCGGTGCGCACGCTCGTCGCGTTCTTCCCGACGCCGCGCGCCGCGGGCGAGGTCGTCTCCGAGGTCGTCACGGGCGGGGTCGTCCCGGCGGCGATCGAGATGATGGACAACCTCACCATCCAGGCCAGCGAGGCGATGGCGGGCGCGGGCTGGCCGACCGACGTCGGGGCGGCGCTCGTCATCGAGCTCGACGGCGCGGAGAGCGAGTGCGACACGCAGTTCGAGCAGGTGCAGGCGATCTGCGCGGCGCACGACGCCCTGAAGGTGCAGGTCGCCGGGTCGGCCGACGAGCGCGCGCTCATCTGGCGGATGCGCAAGGCGGCGTTCCCGGCCATGGGCCGGCTGCACCCGAGCTACTACGTCCAGGACGGCGTGATCCCGCGCACGAAGCTGCCCGAGGTCCTCGATCGCATCGAGGAGCTCGCCGAGCAGTACGGGCTCCCGGTGGGCAACGTCTTCCACGCCGGCGACGGCAACCTGCACCCGCTCGTCTGCTACGACGCCAAGAAGGAGGGCGACGCGGAGCGGGCGGAGGAGCTCGCGGGCGAGATCATCGTCGCGTGCGTCGAGGCGGGCGGCTCGATCACGGGCGAGCACGGCGTCGGCGTCGACAAGAAGCGCTACATGCCGAAGATGTTCTCCGAGGCCGACCTCGAGGCGTTCCAGAAGCTGCGCTGCGCGTTCGACCCGACGGGGCGGACGAACCCGGGGAAGGTCATGCCGACGCCGCGGCTCTGCGGCGAGGTGCCCGGCCCGTACAAGGAGCACCCGCTCGAGCGCGAGGGCCTCGCGGAACGCTTCTGATGTCCGTCGCCTCCACCGCCGACCCGTCGACGGCCGCCGAGGCGGCCGAGGCCCTGCGCGCCGCCGCGGTCTCCGGCCAGCGCGTGCGCATCGCCGGCAACGGCTCCAAGCTCGGCTGGGGCAACCCGATCGCTCCGCCGGACGTCGAGCTGCGCACGACGAGCATGGCCCGCGTCGTCGCGCACAACGAGGGCGACTTCACGGCGATCGTCGAGCCCGGCCTGCCCTTCGCGACGCTGCAGTCCGAGCTCGCGGCCAAGGGCCAGATGCTCGCGATCGACCCGCCCGCCGACGAGGCGACGGTCGGCGGCGTCTTCGCGACGTCGGACTCCGGGCCGCTGCGCCACCGCTACCACGCGCCGCGCGATCTCATCATCGGCGTCCAGCTCGCGCTCGCCGACGGCAGCGTCGCGCGGGCGGGCGGCACGGTCATCAAGAACGTCGCCGGCTACGACCTCGCCAAGCTCTTCACCGGATCGTTCGGGACGCTCGGGCTCATGGCGGAGATCGCGGTCCGGCTGCACCCGCTGCCTCAGGGCACCGCGACCGCCGTCGGGCGCAGCGACGACCCCGCGAAGCTCGCGGCCGGCGCCGCAGCCTGCGCGCGCGAGCCGCTGGAGGCGGACGCCTTCGACGTGGGGTGGGACGCGCAGGGCGGCGCGATCCTCGTGCGGCTCTCCGGAGAGACGGCGTCGGCGCGCGTCGCCAAGACGCTGCCGCTGCTCGCCGACGCGGGGCTCGTCACGTCCGTGGAGGAGGACGACGACGCCATCTGGGCGCGCCAGCGCGAGGGGCAGCGCTCGCCCGACGGGGTCGTGGTCCGGGTGGCCGCCGGCCAGGCGTCCCTGCGGCTCGTGCTCGAGGCGGCGCGGACGGCGGGCGCGACGCTCGTCGGCAGGGCCGCGCTGGGCCTGTCGTGGCTGCGCCTCGACCGCATGTCCGACGACGCCGCCGTCACCCGCGTCACCGAGCTGCGCGAGCGGCTCGCGCCCGCCTCGGTGACGGTCACCGACGCTCCGGCGGCCGTCCGCGAGGCCGTCGATCCCTGGGGACCGGTCGACCCGGCCCGCCTCGCGCTCATGCGCAGCGTGAAGGCCCGCTTCGACCCGACCGGCGCGTGCGCGCCCGGGCTCTTCGTTGGAGGACTCTGAATGACCACGATGTGGGACGACCGCAAGGCGCCCGAGCCCGACCTCATCGCCGACTGCGTCCACTGCGGCTTCTGCCTGCCGACGTGCCCGACCTACGTCCTGTGGGGCGAGGAGATGGACTCCCCCCGCGGGCGGATCCAGCTCATGGACCTCGGCCACGAGGAGGGGACGTCGCTCTCCGACGAGGTCGTGCTGCACCTCGACAACTGCCTCGGCTGCATGGCGTGCGTCACCGCGTGCCCGTCGGGCGTGCAGTACGGCAAGCTCATCGAGGACGCCCGCCAGCAGGTCGAGCGCCAGGTCACGCGCCCGCGGCTGGAGCGCTGGTACCGCCGGCTCATCTTCGAGCTCTTCCCGCACCCGGGCCGCCTGCGCGCGCTCGCTCCGATGCTCGTCGCGCAGCGCCGGCTGGGGCTCACGAAGTACGCCGCGAAGCTGCCGAAGGTCGGCACGCTGGCGGGGCTCGCGCCGGAGGTGACCATCCGGCAGGCGCTGAAGGTGCTCCCGAAGGTCACGAAGGCGAAGGGCGAGACGCGCGCGACCGTCGGCTTCCTGCAGGGCTGCGTCCAGCGGGTGTTCTTCGGCGACGTCAACCAGGCGACGCTCGACGTGCTCGCGGCGGAGGGCTTCGAGGTCCACGCGCTGCGCGAGCCGCGCTGCTGCGGCGCGCTGCAGCTGCACTCGGGCGAGGACGCCGCGGCGATGGAGCTCGCGAAGGCGACGATCACGGCGTTCGAGCGCTTCGACGTCGTCGTCACGAACGCCGCGGGCTGCGGCTCGGCGATGAAGGACTACGCGCACGCGCTGCGCCAGGAGCCCGGGTGGGCCGAGCGCGCGGAGGCGTTCTCGAAGAAGGTCCGCGACATCTCCGAGCTGCTCTCCGAGCACGAGCCGCGGGCTGAGCGCCACCCCGTCGGCCTGGACCGCGTCGCCTACCACGACGCCTGCCACCTCGCCCACGCCCAGGGCATCCGTGCCCAGCCGCGCGCGCTGCTGCGCGCGATCCCCGGCCTGGAGGTCGTCGACCCCGCCGGCTGGGAGATCTGCTGCGGATCGGCCGGCGTGTACAACCTGCTGAACCCCGAGCCCGCGCGGGAGCTGGGGCTGCGCAAGCTGGAGAACCTGCGGGCGACCGGCGCGGAGGTGATCGTCGCGGCCAACCCCGGCTGCGCGCTGCAGATCAACTCCGTGGCCACCGAGCAGGGCGAGCCGCTGCGCATCCTGCACCCGATCGAGGTGCTCGCGGCATCCATCACCGAGAGGAGCCTGACCACATCATGAGCACGACCTCGACGAGCGGCGTGACGCTGCACGGTGAGCTGGGTCCGGACGCCGAGCGCGTCCTGACCCCGGACGCACTCGCCCTGGTCGCCGACCTGCATCGCACGTTCAACCACGAGCGCGAGCGGCTCCTGCGCAACCGGCTGGAGCGTCAGGACGCGATCGCCAAGGGCGGCACGCTCGACTTCCTCGAGGAGACCAGGGAGGTCCGCGAGGGCGACTGGAAGGTCGCCGACCCGCATCCGTCCTACCTGGACCGTCGCGTGGAGATCACGGGTCCGACGTCGCGCAAGATGGTCATCAACGCGCTGAACTCGGGCGCGAAGGGCTTCATGGCGGACTTCGAGGACGCGAACTCCCCGACGGGCCCGAACATGATCTCGGGGCAGGCGAACCTGACGGAGGCGATCGAGGGCACGATCGAGCACTCCGAGAACGGCAAGGAGTACGCGCTGAACGACGAGGTGGCGACGCTGCTCATCCGTCCGCGCGGGTGGCATCTCATCGATCGCCACATCAAGGTCGACGGCGGTCCGGTGTCGGGCTCGCTGATGGACGCGGGGCTGTACCTGTTCCACAACTCGCAGCGCCTGATCGACAAGGACAGGACGCCGCTGCTCTATCTCCCGAAGATGGAGAGCCATCTCGAGGCGCGGTTGTGGAACAGCGTCTTCGAGCACGTGCAGGACGCGGTCGGCGTGCCGCGCGGCTCCGTGCGCGCGACGGTGCTGATCGAGACGATCCCGGCGGCGTTCGAGATGGACGAGATCCTCTACGAGCTGCGCGAGCACTCCGGCGGGCTGAACGCCGGGCGCTGGGACTACATCTTCTCGTTCATCAAGACGTTCCGGGAGCGCGAGGAGGCGATCCTCCCGGACCGCGCCAAGGTGACGATGACCGTGCCGTTCATGCGCGCGTACACGGAGCTGCTGGTGCAGACCTGCCACAAGCGCGGGGCGTTCGCGATGGGCGGCATGTCGGCGTTCATCCCGAGCCGCAAGAACCAGGAGATCAACGAGAAGGCCTTCAAGCAGGTCGCCGACGACAAGAAGCGCGAGGCCGGGGACGGCTTCGACGGCTCGTGGGTCGCGCACCCCGACTCGGTGCCGGTGGCGATGGAGCAGTTCGACGCGGTGCTGGGCGACCGGCCCAACCAGATCGACAAGCAGCGCCCCGACGTGCACGTGACGGCCGAGGAGCTGCTGGACGCCTCCTCGGCGGGCAAGGACCGCACGGAGGACGGCCTGCGCGCGAACGTCAACATCGGCATCCAGTACATCTCCTCCTGGCTGCGCGGCAACGGCGCGGCCGGGATCTTCAACCTCATGGAGGACGCCGCCACGGCGGAGATCTCGCGCTCGCAGGTGTGGCAGTGGAAGCGCCACGGCGTGACGCTGACGGACACCGGCGAGCAGGTGACCGCCGACCTCGTGCGGCGGCTGGAGGACGAGGAGCTCGAGAAGATCCGCGAGTTCATCGGCGACGACGAGTGGTTCGAGACCCAGGGCCGCCCGAAGCTGTCGCGTGAGCTGTTCGAGCGCGTCGCGCTGGCCGACGAGTTCCTGCAGTTCCTGACGATCCCGGCCTACGACGAGCTGACAGATTGACCGCCGGGCGGACGCCCTGCTGCGCACCGCCGCGGCAGCCGGACTGGACATCTGCTTCGCGAACCCGGGGACCACCGAGCTGGACCTGGTGAAGGCGCTCGAGGGCTCCCAGGTCCGCCCGATCCTCGGGCTGTTCGAGGGCGTCTGCACGGGCGCCGCGGACGCGTACGGGCGCCTGACCGACCGGCCTGCGCTCGTCCTGCTGCACCTCGGGCCGGGGCTGGCCAACGGCCTCGCCAACCTCCACAACGCGGCCAAGGCGCGCACGCCGGTCGTGGTGATCGTCGGCGAGCACGCGACGTCGCACCTCGGGAAGGGCGCGCCGCTGGAGGCGGACGTCGAGGGCTTCGCGCGCCCGGTGTCGTGCTGGGTGCGGACGTCGCGCAGCGCCGACGCGCTGGCCGGGGACCTCGCCGATGCGATCGCGGCCGCGACCAGGCCGCCCGGCGGCGTCGCCACGCTCATCGTGCCCGCGGACTGCGCGTGGGGCGACGCCGACGGGCTCGCCGACGTGCCGGCGCGCGTCGCGCGGGCGCACGTGGACGACGACGCGATCGAGCGGGCGGCGGCCGCGCTGCCCGGCGGCGTGCTGCTCCTCGGGGGCGACGCGCTCGGCTCGGAGGCGGGCGTGATGGCGGCCGGGCGCATCGCGGCCGCGACCGGCTGTCGCCTCATGGGCGAGACGTTCCCCGCGCGGATGGAGCGCGGCGGAGGGCTGCCCGCGATCGAGCGCCTCGAGTACTTCCCCGAGCCCGCGACGGACTCGCTGCGCGACGCATCGGCGCTCGTCGTCGCCGGCACGGCCGAGCCGATCGCGTTCTTCGCCTACCCGGACCTCCCGAGCGAGATCACGCCGCCGGACCTGCCGGTCGTGGCGCTCAGCGCGCCCGGCCAGGACGGGGTCGACGCGCTCGAGCGCCTGGCCGAGTACCTCGGCGTCGCCGACGGCCCGCTGCCGGCGCCCGCCCCGCCGCCGCCCACCCCGGAGCCCGGCCCGCTCACGCCGACGTCGCTCGGCGCGGCGCTCGCCGCCGCGCAGCCGGAGGGCGCGATCATCGTCGACGAGGGCATCAGCTCGGGCGGCCCGTACTGGGCGGCCTCGCCGGGCGCGCCCCGCCACACGCTGCTCGCGCTCACCGGCGGCGCGATCGGGCATGGACCACCGACGGCGACCGGCGCCGCCGTCGCCTGTCCGGACCGGCCGGTGCTCGCGCTGCAGGCGGACGGCAGCGCGATGTACACGCTGCAGGCGCTGTGGACGCAGGCGCGCGAGGGCCTCGACGTCACGACGGTCATCATCGCGAACCGCGGCTACCAGATCCTCGCGATCGAGATGCAGCGCGCGGGCATCCACGAGCCCGGGCCGGTCATCGGGCCGTTGACCGACCTCGGCTCGCCGGCGCTGGACTGGGTCGCGCTCGCCGGCGGCATGGGCGTGCCCGCGGTCCAGGCGACGACCGCCGAGGAGCTGACCGCCGCGCTCGAGCACGCGCTCGCCGAGGCCGGGCCGCATCTCATCGAAGCGGTGCTGTAGTCCGTTCGGATGAGTTAGCGTCCAACGCCGACTTGCACGAACGGGTCGCCGCGTCGGCGGGCGGGCGCGTCCTGCGCGTCCGCCCGCCGAGGGCTGCGGGACGAGACGACCTGCTCAACCGTGCCGCTGCGGCACGACGTGGGTCCGGTACAGCTCGTCGCAGCGCGTCGAGCAGAAGCGGTGCTCCTCGCCGTCGACCTCCGCGATCCACAGTCGGCTCGCCACGACCTGGCCGCAGCAGTCGCACGGCGTCACGACCGTGTCCCACACCTGCGTGACGATCGGCTCCCAGCGTCCCATCGCGCTCACCCCGCGTCCCAGCCGTAGAGCTCCCGGGCCGCCCCGGTGGAGACGATGCCCTCCTCGAGATCGCGGGCGACCGCGTCCCTGTCGCGCTCCAGCGGATCGCCGAAGCCGCCTCCGCCCGGCGCGTCGAGCATCACCTCGTCGCCCTCGCGCAGGACGATGTTCGTGAACTTCGAGGCGGAGACCGTGCCGTAGACCTCCTGGAACGTGCGGAACTCGGTCTCGCCGGCGCGCTTGACCCGGATCGCGCCGTAGCCGCCGGGCTGCCCGCCCTCGAGGCCCCAGGCTCTGAACTCCCCCTTCGTGCGGTCGAAGAGGGCGCTCGCGGTGACCTCAGCTCCCGGGCCGATGCGCATGATGCGGCGCGTCCCCAGCCCGCCGCGGTGGCGGCCGGCGCCGCCCGAGTCCTGGATGAGCGAGTACTCCACGGTCTCGAGCGGATAGCGCGTCTCGAAGATCTCCACCGGCGTGTTGCGGCAGTTGCCGTTCACCACGATCGTGCAGTCGTTGCCGTCGTCGTAGTCCTTCGCGCCCCAGCCGCAGCCCTCGAGGTGGTAGTTCGCGTAGAACTCCCCCGTCTTCGGGTGCACGCCGCCGAAGAGGAAGTTGCAGGCGCTCGCGCCCTCCGCCGCGGCCACCTTCTCGCGCATGACCGGCGCGAGTGCCCCGGTGACCATGTCGACGAGCTTCGGGTGCGTCTCCGTGTTGCCGCCGACGGACGGACCCGGGTAGACGACGTTCGCCACGGTGCCCGGCGGCGCGATGATGTAGATCGGGCGGTAGGCGCCCGAGTTCTTCGGGATCGCCGAGTCGGTCAGGTGGAAGACGGCGTTGTAGACCGCGCCCGCCGTCACGCCGTACGTCGCGTTGATCGGGCCGCGGACCTGCGGCGCGGACCCCGTCCAGTCCACGATCATGCGGTCGCCGTCGATCGTGACCGTGACGTGGAACCGCACGGGCTCGTCGACGACGCCGTCGTCCTCCATCCAGTCGGTGAACTCGTAGCTCCCGTCCGGGATGGCGGAGATCTCCGAGCGCATCCAGCGCTCCGAGTAGTCCATGAGCTCCTCGGCGGCCTGCGTGACGAACTCCGCGCCGTAGCGGTCGAGCAGCTCTTCGACCCGGCGCTCTGCGACCCGCAGGGAACCGATCTGCGCGTTGAGGTCGCCCCACGTGTTCCGCGGCGTGCGGTGGTTGGCCATGATCAGCCGCCACAGATCCATGTTGTTCTCGTCGCGCGCGACGATCTTCACGGGCGGGATCCGCAGTCCCTCCTGGAAGACCTCGGTGGCATCCGCGGCGAACGAGCCGACCGCCTTGCCGCCGATCTCGGCGAGATGGCCGACGTTCGCGACGAAGCCCCAGAGCTCACCGTCGTGGAAGACCGGCCGGATCACCGAGTGCTCGGGGATGTGCGCGCCGCCCCGGTAGGGATCGTTGTGCAGGACGACGTCCCCCGGCTCGAAGGAGTCCACGCCGAGCTCCTCGACCGTCCAGCGGACGATGAACAGGCTCGCCGCCAGCTGCGCCGGACAGAACTCGGCCTGCCCGATCATGTTGCCCCGCTTGTCGAACAGGACGCACGAGAAGTCCAGGCCCTCGTTGAAGATGGGCGAGAACGCGGTGCGCGTCATCGTGATGCCCATCTCGCGGCAGATGTTGACGAACGAGTTGTTGATGATCGTCAGCTCGACGGGATCGATCTGGGTCATGCCCGTGCCTCCTGGCTCGCGCCCGCGGTCGTCGTCGTCTCGTCCTCGCGGCGCCGCAGGTCCAGGATCCCGACGTCGTCGCTCGAGATCGTCCAGCCCGGCGGCACCACCACCGTCGTGTCCATCGACTCGACGATCAGCGGCCCGTGTCGCTCCCGCCATGCCCGCCAGCGCGCTCCGCGCGACGACCGGCGTCGACCGGAAGCCGGCGTCGGCGAAGTGCACGTCGGTCGTGCGCTCCTCGGCGGCCTCCGGGGCGGCGGTGCGACCGCGGACGTCGAGCGAGAGGGACGGCAGCGCCCCCGCCCCGTCCGCCGTGGCGGTCACGAGCAGGCGCACGAGCTCGACCGGGAGGCCGTCGAGCCGGTAGCCGTAGAACTCGTGGTGCAGCTCGTGGTAGCGCTCGAGGACGAGCTCGAGCATCGCGTCGTCGAACGGGCCGTCGGGGACCGGGATCTCCTGCTCGTAGTTCTGGCCCTCGTAGCGCATCGCGATCGTCCGGCCGGTGAGGGGCTCCTCGCCGGTGCTGCCCTGGGCGTGGAAGCTCTCGACGGCGGTCGCCTGCAGGTCGTCGAACAGCGCGGCCACCTCCGCCGGCGTCGCAGCTCGTGCTCTTGAGGCTGACGCTCTTGACCTCGTCGACGCGCACGTCGGCCGCGAGCGCGCCGAACGCCGACGTCAGCCCCGGGTGCAGCGGGACGATGACGCGGTCGATGCCGATCGCCTCGGCGATCTCGGCGGCGTGGGTCGGGCCGGCGCCGCCCATCGCGATCAGGGCGTGGTCGCGCGGATCGACCCCCTCCTCGACGGTGACGATGCGGACCGCGTTGGCCATGTTCTCGTTGGCGATGCGCACCATGGAGGAGGCGACGCCGACGGCGATCGCCGCCGAGCGGCCGCGCCGAGCGCGCTCGAGCGCCGCGTGGCTGCGCGAGGCGTCGAGCGTGCAGGTTGCCGCCGAGGAAGTAGTCGGGGTTGAGGCGGCCGAGCACGACGTTGGCGTCGGTGAGCGTGGGCTCCTCGGCGCCGCGGCCGTAACAGGCGGGGCCCGGATCGGCACCCGCGCTCTGCGGCCCGACCTGCAGGAACCCGCCGGGATCGATCCAGCCGATCGATCCGCCGCCGGCGCCGATCGTCTTCGTGCTCACGGTCGGGACGGCGACGGGCAGGCCGAACTCGATCTCGTACTCCGACGAGAAGAGCGGGGCGCCGTCGACGAGCAGGCAGACGTCGCAGCTCGTCCCGCCCATGTCGAGCATGACGCCGCGCGGCGCGTCCGCCGCGCGCGCGTAGTAGCTCGCACCGATCGCGCCACCCGCGATGCCAGACAGGAGGACGTGGGCCGGGCGCCGGCTCGACTCGCCCGAGAGCGCGTGCCCGCCGTTGCTCTTCAGCAGCGACCAGCGCGCGCCGGCGCCCTGCGCCTTGAACGCCTCGTCGACGCCGGCGACGTAGCGCCCCACGGTGGGCTTGAGGTACGCGTCGAGGATCGCCGCGGTGCCGCGCTCGTACTCGCGCCAGATCGGGGCGATCTCGTGCGAGAGCGAGACCGACACGTCCGTCGCCGAGCGCCTCGCGGACGGCGAGCTCGTTGTCGGGGTTCAGGTACGAGAAGAGGAAGCACACGGCCACCGCGAGGTCGCCGTCGGCGTCGCCGCGGTGCTCGGCGACGGCCGCGCGCACCTCGTCGGCGTCGAGCGGCGCGCACGACGGTGCCCTCGGCGTCGAGCCGCTCGTCGATGCCGATGCAGTCCCGGCGGCGCGCGAGCGGGGCGGGCTTGCGCCACGCGAAGTCGTAGTGGTTCTTGCGGTTGATCCGCTGGATGTGCGGGATGTCCTCGAAGCCCTTCGTGGTGAGGAAGAGGACGCGCGCGCCGCTGCGCGTGAGGACGGCGTTGATGCCGATCGTCGTCCCGACGACGATGAAGGACACGTCCCCTGGATCGAACTCGGCCTGCTCGAGGGCGGCGGTGAGCGCCTCGACGGGCCGCGACGGGTTCGAGGGGACCTTCGCGACGTACCACGCGCCGCTGTCCTCGTCGACGGCGACGAGGTCCGTGAAGGTGCCTCCCGTGTCGATGCCTACGCGAATGCCCACGTGCCGAACCCCCAGTCCGTCGTTCTCAACCCAGCGTCGTACCCAGCAGCTCCGCCGCGCGGTCCACGACCGCGCGCTGATGCGGCTCCAGCGCCTGCCCGGGGAACTCCCGCAGGCGCGCCGCGAACGGATCCTCGACCGACGTGCGGTGCCCGGTCAGCTCCTCGAGCACGGCCAGGCCGCAGAACGGCGTGACGGCGGCGGAGTAGCCGCCCTCGTGTGACAGCACGAGCCGTCCGTCGCACAGCTCGCGGGCCAGCGCGACGACCGAGCGGGTCATGAGCCGGAACGAGTCCGAGTGCAGCAGCATCCGCGCCAGCGGGTCGAAGCCGTTGGCGTCGAAGCCGCACGCGACCACGATGAGCTCGGGCCGGAACGCGCGCAGCGCAGGCTCGACGACGCGCGTCATCGCGTCGAGGTAGGCGCCCTCGCCCGACCCCGCGGGCAGCGGGACGTTGATGGTGCGCCCCGCGCCGTCGCCCTCGCCGGTCTCCTCGAGTCCGCCGGAGGGCAGCAGGCACCGGTCCTGGTGCAGCGAGATCGCCAGGACGTCGGGCTCGGTCCAGAAGGCGTCCTGCGTCCCGTTGCCGTGATGGACGTCCCAGTCGACGACCGCGACGCGGCCCACCCCGCGCACCGCCCGCGCGTGCATGACGGCCAGGGCGACGTTCCCGAAGACGCAGAAGCCCGCGCCGGCCTCGGCCATCGCGTGGTGGCCGGGCGGCCGGACGAGCGCGTAGCAGGCCTCCACGGTGCCGTCGAGCACGGCGTCCACGGCGGCCATCGTCCCGCCCGCCGCGAGCCGGGCGATGTCGTAGGTGCCGGTGCCGGCCCAGGCGTCGAAGCCGACCGAGCCGCCGACGCCCTCCGACAGCGTGCGGACGCGCTCGAGGTGCTCGCGCGTGTGGAAGCGCAGCAGCTCGTCCTCGGTCGCGAACCGCGGGGCCACGGGCACGAGGTGCTCGAGGAGCCCCGCGACCTCGACGAGGTTGCGCATGCGGCGCTTCGTCGCCGGCGTCTCGGCCATGAGGTCGCCCGGCTCGATCCAGCCCCCGGCGCGCTCGACGGCGGCGCCGGGACCCGGGTCGTGCCACATGTAGCGCTCGTCCCAGACCAGCCCGGTGCGCACGGCGGCTACCAGGCCTCGTCGTAGAGGGCGACGATCTCCTCCGCCTCGGGGACGCGCGGGTTGAAGCCTGGGCTGCCGCTCGCGAGGGCGGCCTCCGCCATGTCCGCCTTCACGCGGTCGAAGTGGTCGCGCTGCACCCCGTCGAGCTCGCCCAGCCGCGGGACGCCGAGGTCCGCGTTGAGCGCGTCGAGCTCGTCGACGAGCGCCGCCTCGTCGGCGAGGCCCATGGCGCGCGCGATCGTCGCGTAGCGCTCCGGCGCCCCGCCGATCGACCAGCGCGTGATCGTGGGGAGCAGCACGGCGTTGCTCAGGCCGTGCGGGACGTGGAAGTGCGCGCCGATCGGCCGGCTCATCCCGTGGACGAGCGCCACGGAGGCGTTCGAGAACGCCGCGCCCGCGAGCATCGCGCCGAGCATGAGCGCCTCACGCGCCTCCTCGTCACCGCCGTCCTTCTGCGCACGGCGCAGGTACGTCCCGATGAGCTCGGCGGCCCGCAGCGCGAAGCCGTCGGTCACCGGGTTCGCCTTCGCCGAGACGTAGGACTCGATCGCGTGCGTGAGCGAGTCGACCCCGACGTTCGCGGTCAGCCCCGGCGGGCAGGTGAGCGTCAGCCTGAAGTCCGCGAGCGCCACCCGCGGCATCAGGTGGTTGGAGAGGATCATCATCTTCACGTCGCGCGACGTGTCGGTGATGACGGTGACGCGGGTGACCTCCGAGCCCGTGCCGGCGGTCGTGGGTACCGCGATGAGCGGCACGCCGGGGTCCGGGATCTTGTGGTAGCCGAGGTAGTCCGGCAGCGCGCCGCCGTTGGTCGCCATGACCGACACGGCCTTGGCGGTGTCCAGCGGCGAGCCGCCGCCGACGGCGACGATCCCGTCCGCCTCGTGCGCGCGCAGCGCGGCGACCCCGGCGTCGACGAAGTCCGTCGTGGGCTCGCCCGTGATGTCGCTGAACGTCGCCGTCGCGATGCCCGCGGCCTCCAGGCTCTCGGCCACCCGCCCGGCGACCCCGGAGTCGACCATGACCGGATCCGTGACGACGAGGACGCGCCTCAGGCCGTTGCCCGACGCCAGCTCGCCCACGCGCTCGCTGACCCCGCCCCCGACCTGGATGTCCGGTGGAAGGTGCAGCTCGACGTCGAGACCCATGGTCGCCTCCGAGGTGAAGGTGCTCCCCGGGTCAGACCACCATCCAGCTCAGGAGGCTGGTCGACTGGAGGTACACGAGGATGCACATGATGAGCAGGAGCAGGAGGCTCCATCCCACCACACGGCGGAACAGATCGCCCTCCCGGCCCCCCATCCCGACCGCGGCGGCGCCGATCGCCAGGTTCTGCGGCGAGATCATCTTCCCCAGCACGCCGCCGGAGGAGTTCGCCGCGGCCATGAGCACCTGCGAGAGGCCTGCGTCCTTGGCGGCCGCGACCTGCAGCTGTCCGAACAGCGAGTTCGACGACGTGTCCGAGCCGGTGACGGCGACGCCGAGCCAGCCGATGATCGGCGACAGGAAGGCGAAGAAGCCGCCGGCGCCCGCGGCCCACAGCCCGAGCGTCGTCGTCTGGCCGGACTGGTTCATCACGTACGCCAGCGCGAGGACGGACGCGACGGTCAGGATCGCCCACTTGAGCTGGTCCAGCGTCTCGACGAAGACCTTCAGCGCGCGTCCGGGACTCACCTTCAGGACGACCATCGTGATCAGGCCCGAGATGAGCAGCAGGGTGCCCGCCGCGGCCAGCCAGTTGAACGCGTAGGTGATCGAGGAGACCGGCTCGCCGTCCGCGTTGCGGACGTCGAGGCCCGGCCACGTGAACTCCTGCGTGGGCGATGCCAGGAAGTCCTTGATCGGGCCGATCTGCGCCAGGGAGAAGATCACGATGATGATGAGGTAGGGCGCGTAGGCGAGGGCGACCTCACGCGGCGTGTCGCGTTCGCCGCCTTCCTGCCGCCTGCGGACGTCCGCCTCGAACTCGGGGTCGTGCGTGGCGGCTCCCGCCAGGGCCGGCCCACCGCCGCGGCGGCTCTCGGTCTCCTCGCCGAGCAGCGGCTCGGAGGGCTGCCACACGCGCAGCAGCAGGACGATGCTCGCGGTCGCGAGCAGCGACGCCACGATGTCGGTCAGCTCGACGGAGATGTAGTTCGAGGTCGCGAACTGCGCGACGGCGAAGACGAAGCCGCCGACGACGGCCGCGGGCCAGGTCTGGCGGATGCCGCGCATCCCGTCGACCATGCCGATGAGGATCAGCGGCACGAACAGCGCCAGCAGCGGCGTCTGCCGACCGACCATGGCGCCGAGATCCTCCTTGGGCAGGCCGGTGATCTCGGCGAGCGTGACGATGGGGATGGCGATCGCGCCGAACGCGACCGGCGCGGTGTTCGCGACGAGCGCGACCGCCGCCGCCTTCATCGGCTGGAAGCCGAGCGCGATGAGCATGACCGCGGTGATCGCGACCGGCGTGCCGAACCCTGCGAGCGCCTCGAGCAGCGCGCCGAAGCAGAACGCGATGATCACGGCCTGGACGCGCTGGTCGTCGGAGATCGCGCCGAACGAGCGTCGCAGCACCGCGAACTCGCCCGTCGCGACGGTCATGTTGTAGATCCACAGCGCCGTGACGACGATCCACATGATCGGGAACAGGCCGAAGGCCGCGCCCTCGGATGCAGACAGCAGCGCCTGGTCCACCGGCATCGAGTAGACGGCGATCGCGACGACGATCGCCACGACCAGGGCCGAGAGGCCGGCCCACCACGCCTTGAGCTTCACGCCCTCCGAGCAGCACGAAGAGCGCGATGAGCGGCAGGACGGCGAAGATCGACGAGAGCCCGAGCGAGTCGGACACCGGGTCGTAGACCTGCTGATACATCCGAGCCTCCCCTGGCCGCTGACGGACGGGGCTTGTCCGGTCGGCGGCCAGGCGGAAACTCAGGATGTGGGGACTGCCTACGCCTGCGCGGCGCTCCCGGCGGCGATCTTGCGGAGGTCGAGCGCCTTGTCGAGCGTCTCCTCGTCGACGCCGTGCTCGCGGGCGACCTCGCGGAGCGTGCGGCCGGAGGACGAGGCGTCCTTGACGATCTCGGAGGCCTTGTCGTAGCCGATGTAGGGGTTGAGCGCGGTGGCGACCGCCAGCGTGCCCTCCGCCGAGCGCTCGCAGCCCTCGAGGTTCGCCTCGATGCCGTCGACGCACTTGCGTGCGAGGAGCGTCGACGCGGCCGTCAGGAGGCCGATCGAGCCGAGCAGGTTGCGCGCGATGAGCGGGATGCGCACGTTGAGCTCGAAGTTGCCCTGCAGGCCGCCGACGGTGATCGCCGTGTCGTTGCCGATGACCTGGGCTCCGATCTGCAGCACGACCTCGGGGATGACCGGGTTGACCTTGCCCGGCATGATCGAGGAGCCCTTCTGCAGCTCGGGCAGGAACAGCTCGCCGATCCCGGAGCGCGGGCCGGAGCCCATGAGCGCGAGGTCGTTGGCGATCTTCGTCAGCGAGACGGCGATGACCTTGAGCGCGCCGGAGAGCTCGACGAGCGCGTCGCGGTTGCCCTGCGCCTCGAACGGATCCTCCGGGGCGCTGATCGTCAGGCCGGTGGCCTCGGTGAGCTGCGCGCGCACGCGGGCGGCGAACTCGGGGTGCGTGTTGAGGCCGGTGCCGGTCGCGGTGCCGCCGAGCGGGATCTGCGCGACCTGGGGCAGCGCGTTGCGCACGCGGCGCGCGCCGAGGCGGATCTGCGCGGCGTAGCCGGCGAACTCCTGGCCCAGCGTCACCGGCACCGCATCCATGAGGTGCGTGCGGCCGGCCTTCACGATGTCCTTGAACGCGTCGGCCTTCGTCGCGAAGGACCCTTCGAGCTCCTCGAGCGCGGGGAGGAGCCCGTTCGTCGCGGTGTCGAGCGCTGCGAGGTGGACCGCGGACGGGAAGACGTCGTTGGACGACTGCCCCATGTTCACGTGGTCGTTGGGATGCGCGGCGTCGCCGGCGAGCGTCGCGATGACCTCGTTGGCGTTCATGTTCGAGCTCGTGCCCGAGCCCGTCTGGAAGACGTCGATCGGGAACTGGGCGTCGTGCTCGCCGGCGGCGATCTGGTCGCCCGCGGCGCCGATGCGCTCCGCGACGTCGCCGTCGAGCAGGCCGAGCTCCGCGTTCACGCGGGCCGCCGCGCCCTTGATGCGCCCGAGCCAGTGGACCACCGACGCCGGGATCGGCTCCCCGGAGACGGGGAAGTTGTCGATCGCCTTGGTGGTCTCTCCACCCCAGAGCTGCTCGATGGTCGCCATGTTCGGTGTCTCCTCAGGTGCTGTGTCGGACGCCCTCAAGTTAGCCGCAGAACGACACGAGCTCGCGGGCGACGCCGACCGCGTCGTCGTAGGCGATGAGGTAGCCGGTCCCCGGGAGGATGCGCAGCTGCCCGTCGGGGAGCAGGTCGAGGGCCTCCTCGGCCTCGCTCAGGGGGTGCGCGTCGTCCTCGTCGGCCCACAGGAGCAGGACGGGCATGTCCAGGCCCCCGAGCTGGTCGAGCACCGTGCGCTGCGCGCCACCCGGCCACGCGCGCGCGGCGCGCGCCCACGAGCGCGCGAGGTTCGGATTGCCGCCGACGTCGGCCATCGCGTGGCGGACGAGATCGCGCGCGGCGGGGTTGTTGCGGACCGTGAGCTTCATGCCCCGCTCCGGCCGGACGGCCATCTTGGCGGCGTGGGCGATCGCGCGGTCGAGCCCGGGCAGCGAGCCCGCGCGGGCGACGGCGCGCACGAGGTCGCGGCGGGCCGGGTGCTGCGGGGGGCGGTGCAGCCGCGTCGGCATGATGACGAGCCGCCCGGGGTGCAGATGGCCGTTCGCGACGGCGCGCAGGAGCACCTGGGCACCGGCGCCGTGCCCTGCGACGAGCGGCCGGGGTCCGGCGGTGTCGACGCAGAACGCGGCCATGACCTCGGCGAACCAGTCGAGCGTGTAGGGATGGCGAGGACGGTCCTCGGAGTCGCCGTGCAGCGGCAGGTCGGGCAGGATCAGGCGGAATCGATGGGTGAGGTGCTCGACGACCGGCTCGAACTCCCGGTGCGAGAGCCCCGCGCTGTGGAGCAGCACGAGGCCGGGCCCGACGCCCGCCTCGCGGTACGCGACGCGGGTGCCGTCGGCGGCGTGGAACAGGCGGAGGCGCAGCGGCGTCATCCCGAACGCTCCCCCGCGCGCAGGCCCTCGGCGAGCGCGGCGACGGACGCCGGGTCGGCGACCTCCGCGCCCGTCCGCTCGAGGCGGTGCGTGAGCTCGGCGCTCGTGCCCGACGAGCCCTCGATCCCGCGCCGCGCGGCGCCGATGAGGTAGCCGAGCTGCCGCGCCGCGGCCGGATCGCCGTTCGCCTGCGTCTCCAGGTTCTCGGCGACCGCCGTGAACGTGAGGCCGAGGTCCTGCAGGAGCGCGGGCGTCGTGGCGCCCCGCAGGCAGGACGACAGGCTCGCGCCGTCGGCGAGCGTCACCGGGTCCGGCGCCCGGGCCAGGGCGCGCTCGACCTGCGCGCGATCGGTGCAGGCGGAGGAGAGCACCTCGTCCCCGGCACCGCATGCGCCGAGCAACGCCACCCCGGCGCAGCCCAGCAGCAGCCACCTGCGGTGCATCGACGCATCGTATCTTCGCCGCGTGCGCCGCAGCCCGCTGGACGGGGAGATCCTGCGCCTCGCGGCCCCCGCCCTCGGGGCGCTCGCGGCCGAGCCGCTGTATCTCCTCGTCGACACCGCCATCGTCGGACACCTCGGCACGACGCAGCTCGCCGCGCTGGCGCTCGCCGCGTCGGTGCTCTCGACGCTCACCGGGCTGTGCATCTTCCTCACCTACGGGACGACGGCACAGGTCGCGCGGCTGCACGGTGCCGGGGAGGAGCAGCGCGCGGGGCAGCTCGCGGCGCAGGCGCTCTGGCTCGCGCTGGCGATCGGCCTGGCGATCGCGGTCATCTGCATCGCCCTCGCGGGCCCGATGATCCATCTCATCGGCGGGAGCGGCGAGTCCAGCGAGCTCGCGGAGCGCTACCTGCGCATCTCCGCCCTGGGGCTCCCGCTCGCGCTCATCGCCCTCGCCGGGCAGGGGCATCTGCGCGGCATCGGGGACCTGCGGACGCCGCTCATCATCGTCGCCGCCGCCCAGCTGGCGAACGCGCTGCTGGAGGTCCTGTTCGTCTACGGGTTCGACTGGGGGCTCGACGGCTCGGCGGCCGGCACCGTGATCGCGCAGGTCGGGATGGGCGGCGCGTTCGCGGTGCTGCTCCTGCGCGCCGGCGGGCCGGGCGTCGACCGTCGGCCGGCGCCCGAGCTGATCAAGCCGCTCGTCCGGATCTCCTGGGAGCTCTTCCTGCGCTCGGCGTCGCTGCTCATCGCGTTCCTCACGGCGAGCGCCGTCCTCGCGAGGGTGGGCGAGCCGTCGCTCGCGGCGCACCAGATCGCCTTCGGCATCTTCATCTTCATCGCGCTCGTGCTCGACGCCGTGGCGATCGCCGCGCAGGTGCTCGTCGGGCGCATGCTCGGGGCGGGCGACGTCGAGGGCGCCGTGGCGGCGGGCAGGCGCGTCATCGGCTGGTCGCTCGCGTTCAGCCTCCTCGTCGGCCTGGTGCTCTTCCTGGGGCGCGACCTGCTGCCGCACGCGTTCACCGACGATCCCGCGGTCATCGAGCGCGCCGAGGCGCTCTGGCCGCTGTTCATCGTCATGCAGCCGCTGAGCGGGGTCGTGTTCGCGCTCGACGGGATCCTCATCGGCGCCGGCGACACCCGCTACCTCGCGCTCTCCATGCTCGTCGCCGGGCCGCTGACCTACGTGCCGATCGCGCTGCTCGCGCTCGCGGAGGGCTGGGGCGTCCGCGGTGTGTGGCTCGGCCTGCTCGCCCTCATGTTCGTGCGCCTCGTGGCGCTCGTGATCCGGTTCCGCTCGCGGCGCTGGGCCGTCGTGGGCGTCCCCGCCTAGATGTGATGGGTCAGAGCGGGTCCGGCACCGGGACGCCGACCCGGTGCATCCCCGCCTCGATCGCCTTGATCGTCTCGTCCATCACGCGGATGCGCGCCCAGCGCTTGGAGTCGCCCTCGACGAGGATCCACGGCGCGTCCGGGACGTCGGTGTGGTCGAGCATCTCCTCGACCGCCTCCTCGTAGGCCGCGCGCTTCTCGCGGTTGCGCCAGTCCTCGTCGGTGAGCTTCCAGCCCTTGAGCGGATCGCCGCGGCGCGCCTCGAAGCGCTCGAGCTGCTCCTCCGGCGAGACGTGCAGCCAGAACTTCACGAGCACCATGCCCTCGGCGACGAGCGAGCGCTCGAAGTCGGCGATCTCGCCGTACGCGCGCCGCCACTCCGCCTCCGACGCGAACCCCTCGACGCGTTCGACGAGCACCCGGCCGTACCAGGAGCGGTCCATGACGGCCATCCCGCCCCAGCCGGGCAGCGCGGGCCAGAAGCGCCAGAGGAAGTGGTGGCGCTTCTCGTCGTACGTCGGCGCAGCGAAGGACGTGACGCGCACGTGGCGGGGGTCGAGGTCGGCGACGAGCCGCTTGATCGCACCGCCCTTGCCCGACGCGTCCCAGCCCTCGAACACCGCGCACACGGGCGGCCCGAGGGTGCCGTCGCCGATGAGGCCGCCGCACGCGAGGCGCAGCTGCAGGAGGCGCCTGCCGCCCTCCTCGAGCCGCGCCTTCTGCTCCTTCCGGCTGAGTCGCAGCGTGAGGTCGAGCTCGTCCAGCCGCCCCATCAGGCGGCGCCCTCGGCGCCCGTCGCCGGGGCGATCGAGTTCGCGATCCGCTCCTCCATCGCGAGCTCGCGGTCGAAGTCGGCGCCGTCTGCGTGGCGGTAGTCCAGGCCGCGGCCGGCGAGCAGCTTCGCGAGGACCTCGACGTACTCCGGGTCGAGCTGGCGGGCCGCGACCCGCCGCAGCTCGGTGAGCGCCTCGAAGGAGGTCATCTTCGTCCGGTAGGTGTCCTCGGCCGTCAGCGTGTCGTACGCCTCGGCGACCGCGACGATCCGGGCGATCGCCGGGATCGCGTCGCCGGCCAGGCTGTCCGGGTAGCCGCGCCCGTCCATCCGCTCGTGATGCGCGCGCACGATCTCGGCGACCGGGCCGTAGACCCCGAGGTCGCGCAGGAGGTCCGCGCCGAGCTCGGGGTGGCGGCGGATCGCGTCCCAGTCGGCCTCGCGCAGCGCGCCGTCGCGCTCGAGGACGCGGTCGGCCAGCGCGAACTTGCCGATGTCGTGCAGCAGCCCCGCGGTGTGCGCGAGCTCCTGGTCGCGGCGCGACATCCCCGCCTCCGCGGCGATGTCACGCGCGAACGCGGCGACCGCCGCAGCGTGCCGAGCGGCGCGGCCGTCGCGCCGGTCGAGCGTGCGGATGAGGCCCGACAGGACCCCCCACGACAGCGAGGCGTACTGTGCCGTTCGCTCCCGCGCGGTGACGACGAGGCGAGCCATGTACGTGAAGGCGACGATCAGCAGGAGGACGAGGGCGCTCGCTCCCACGCCGAAGCGCTCGTACACCTCTGCCACGGCGAGCGTGAGCGCGACGGTGAGCCCGAGCGCCGGAAGCAGCTGCGCCGGCGGCCGCAGGACCTGGCGCAGCGAGAGCCCGTCCATGAGCGCGAGCAGGCTGCACGCGAGGACGAAGTTCACGGTCAGATTGATGACGGCCGCAGCCGCCAGCACGGCCAGGAACTCGACGCGCGAGGTCGCGTCGGTCACGAGCGCGTCCATCAGCGTGCCCGCGATGAGCGCGGGGATCCCGATCGCGGCGAGGTTGACGACGAGCGCCTGCGGGCGATACCGCTGGCTCAGCCAGGCGACGCTCTCGGAGAAGACGACGACTGCGAACGCCTCGGCCGGCCCGAGGTACGCCGCGGCGAGCATGACGCAGACGAAGGACGCGGAGACGTCCATCGCTCCCTGCCACTGCGCGGCGGTGAGCGAGCCCAGCGCGGCGCAGAGCGCGAGGATGATCGCGAGCCCGTTGCCGATGCCGTCATGCGGCAGCACCGCCGCCCAGCCGACCGCCATCGCAACGAGCGCTCCTGCTGCGGCAAGGGACCAGCTTGGATGCCCCGCCCGGGCTCCGACCGCCATGCCAGGACGTTATCGCCCAGGCGGTCCGGCGGCGCGAGCCCACGGCGGAGGAGCTCGTGTTCAGCGGATCTTGAAGTTCCCGCCCGTGGCGGCGAGGGCGCCGACGACGACGAACAGCACTCCATACGAACGGGTCTTGATCTGCGACAGCATCTTTCGGCCTCCGGCAGTCGGTTGAACGTCCAGCGACCGTAGACTGGAAATTCCCAAAGCGCACGGCTTCTGGAGCAAATAGTGTGCAAAGCCGCGGGAATCGACGCACTTCCTACCCGAACCCGCCACCCTGCGGCCACCCCATGCGGACACTGAAAACCAGCGAAGCGGCAGCGCTGCTCAACGTCAGCCCGAACACGCTTCGCGCGTGGGAGCGGCGGTTCGGGTACCCCCGCCCGCAGCGCTCGTCGGGTCAGCACCGGCTGTACATCCACGGCGAGGTCGCCGCCCTGCGTGACGCCCTGCAGGAGGGCCTGTCGATCTCGTCCGCGGTGAGCCGCGCGCGAGAGGCGCTCACGGCGGACACGGATTCGCTCGTCGGAGCGCTGAGCTCGTTCGAGCTGGAGCGCGCCGACCTCGCGATGGAGGCGGCGCTGGCCCTGCGCTCGCTCGAGCGGTCCGTGGAGGAGGTCCTCCTCCCGACGTTCGACGAGCTCGCGAGCCGCACCGGCATCGACAGCGCGCCGTGGGCCTTCGCGGCCCGCTGGGCGGATGGATGGCTGCGCCGCGCGCAGCGCCTGTCGCCCGCGCCGGCGCGCAACATCGCCGTGCTCGTGGGGGACGCGACGCGCGACGAGCTGGACCCCGACGCGCTGGCCGTCAGGGCCCTCGAACTGTTCCTCGCGCGTGCGGGCGCGCGCGTGTTGAGCCTGCCGGTGACCGGCGTCTCCGGTCTCGGCGACGTCCTCGAGGCGCATCCGCCGACCTTCGTGATCATCGCCGGCGCCAACGTGCCCGACGACCACGTCGCGCGCTGGGCGTACCAGGCGCGCAGCGCGTCCGGCCCGCTCCCGGTGATGCTCTTCCGCCGTCCCGCGCCCTCCGGCAGCGTCCGTGCGACCGCACGCGCGCTTCCCGAGGGCCCGTTCGAGGCGCATCGCGTCGCGCTCGGCGCGCTCGAGGAGACGCCGGGCCAGAAGGAGAACCGGTTCCAGCCCGGTGCGCGCCATGTGTCGGCAGCGCGGCGGAGGGTCGGCACGTGACCCGCGCGCTGCGCGCCGTCCGGGTCGACGCACACGGCCGCCCCGTCGAGGCGTTCTGCGGGCACTGCGGCCGGCCGCCCGAGGTCACCGAGCAGCAGCCCTCCACGCGCGTCTGCCGGCGCTGCGGGCTCGGGCTCGTGCTCCAGGCACCCAAGGGCGTCGCCCCGCAGGCGGGCGAGCCGTTCCTCGTCGTCGACTCGCGGCTGGAGGTCTGCGCGCTCTCGCGCAAGGCCGAGGACCTGCTCGGGGTGCCGGAGACGCGCGCGGTGAACCGCCACATCTCCGAGTTCCTCACGCCGGCCGCCGCCGAGACGACGAGCCCCGAGGACCTGCTGACGAGCCTCGTCGTCGCGGCGACGAACGAGGAGGACGCGCACACCGTCGTCGTCCGCCCCGTCGGCGAGTTCGGCGTGCGCTACCGGGCGCGGATCGGGCCGTGCGGCCCGCCGAAGGCCGCGCTCATCGTCCTCTCGGAGTAGGCCCCGCACACCCTGCAGCGGGGCTTGCGCGCCTTGAGCGCGGTCGCCCCGACGGCGATAAGTCCGGCATGACGACGGTGCGGACGAACGCCGCGGCATCGATGCTCGGCGTCAGCCCGAACACGCTGAGGTCCTGGGAGCGGCGCTTCGGCTACCCGACGCCGCGCCGGACCGCGGGCGGTCACCGCCAGTTCGACGTGCGCGAGCTCGAGGCGCTGCGCGAGGCGTTCGAGCAGACGCACAACGTGTCCTCCGCCGTGCGTCTCGCGCGCGAGCGCGGGCCGGGCCCCGCCTCGCCGCGCCGGCTGCGCAGCGCGCTCATGCGCTACGACGAGGACGAGGCCGACCGCGTCCTGGAGGAGAGCCTCATGGTCCGCTCGATCGAGCGGACGGTCGAGGAGGTCCTGCTCCCGGGGGTCGAGCTCATCGCCACGCCGGTCGGCGAGCCGCCGAGCCCCGAGCACGGCTTCGCCTGGCGCTGGGCGAGCGCGTGGATCGCCACCGCGCGCCGCGCCGCGCCGACCGTGGCGCGCGAGGAGGGCGTGCTCATCCTCGACGCGAGCCGCCAGCCCGACGTCGACGCGCTGCACGCGCAGGCGCTCGAGCTGCTGTTGCGCCGTGCCGGCGTGCGCGCGCTGTGCCTCGCGTTCGACTTCGAGCCGGGCCGCCTCGCGCGGGCGTTGGAGACGCTGACCCCGCGCGTCGTCCTGCTCACCGGGCACCGCGCGTCGCTCGACGCCCTCGGCCGGCTCGTCTACGTCGCCAGGCGATCGGGCACCGGCGTGGGCGTGTTCGACTTCCGCGGCGCGCTGCCGGAGAGCGGCGCCTCGACCGTGCCCCGACTCGGCCCACGGGCCGCGGGCGCCCGCGACGCGATCGTCGCGCACCTCGACGGACGCGAGGCGAACCGCGAAGCTCTCCGTACGTCCGCCTGAAGACGTACGCTCCCGAACGACATGGCCCTCGTGCCCGGTGACCCGCTGGCCCACCGCGCGCTCGACTCGCTGCTGCGCGCCGAGGCGACCGTGCGCCGTCGGCTGACCGCGGATCTCGAACGCGAGGGGGTCTCGGCGACCGGCTTCTCCGTGCTCGTCGTCCTCACCACCGCCGGCGGCGAGCTCGAGCTGCGCACGTTGCGCGCGCGGCTGCGCACGTCGAAGGCCAACGCGACGGAGGTCGTGACGACGCTCGAGTCGCGCGGCCTCGTCACGCGGCGGCGCCTGCTCGCCGACAAGCGCGCCGCGACGATCGCGGTCACGCCCCGCGGGGAGGAGCTCGTCGAGCGCCTGTTCCCCGAGCACACGCGCCGGGTGGCGGACGCGTTCGCCGTGCTGGACGACGGCGAGAAGCGCTCGCTGGCGTCCATCTGCCGCAAGCTCTCCGCAGTCTGAGGCGACCCCTTTACCGTGGGACTGCCATGTCCCGACTCCTCGCCCTTCTCGCCTTGGCCTGCGCGGCCGCTTCGCGTTCGCGGCGTGCGGCTCCGACACCGGCAAGCCCGGCACCCCTGCGGCCGACACCGACGACACGCCGGCCATCACGACTCCGCAGACCACGACGACGGAGGACGACGCGCCGGGCGACGCGCCCGTCCGCGCGGACGGCGACGAGCCGGAGGTCGAGGTCATCGCGCGCGGGCTCGACGTTCCGTGGGACATCGCGTTCCTCCCGGACGGGCAGGGCGCGCTCGTCACCGAGCGGTCCGGCAGCGTCCGCCTCATCGACGGCGACGGGCGCCTGCAGGCGCAGCCGGTCGCCGCGACCGACGTGCGCGACGAGGGCGAGGCGGGCCTCATGGGCATCGCCCTGGACCCCGAGTTCGGCGAGGGCGAGCCGTACGCGTACATGATGGCGACGGTCGGCGACACCAACCAGCTCCAGCGCTGGGAGTGGGAGGACGGCCGCCTCGAGCGCGACGCCGTGCTCATCGACGACATCCCCGGTGCGCCCAACCACGACGGCGGCACCCTGCGCTTCGGTCCCGACGGCGACCTCTACGTGCCCGACGGGCGACGCGGGCAAGAAGGAGCGCTCCCAGGACCGCGCCAACCTCGCGGGCAAGATCCTGAAGCTGACGCCCGAGGAGTACCGCGGCGACGATCCCGTCGACGACCCGACGATGCACTCGATCGGCCACCGCAACCCGCAGGGCCTGTCGTGGCAGCCGGGCAGCGGCCGCCTGTTCGCCAGCGAGCACGGCCCCAGCGGCTGGGACGGCCCGGGCGGCGACGACGAGGTCAACGTCGTGCGCGAGGGCCGCAACTACGGCTGGCCCCGCGTGCAGGGCGAGGCGACCGCGGCCGGGCTGACCGGCCCGGTCTGGCTCTGGGGCGACGCCGTCGCGCCGTCCGGCGCGTCGTTCGTCTCCCGCGAGGGCTCCTCCTGGACCGGCGACCTGCTCGTCGCCACGCTGCGCGGGAGCGCCCTGCGCAAGCTCGACGTCGACGGCGGGCGCATCACCGGCGAGGAGAAGGTCGTCGAGGACTTCGGCCGCATCCGCGCCGTCGTCGAGGCGCCCGACGGGACGATCTGGATCACCACGTCCAACCGCGACGACTACGGCCAGGAGCGCAAGGGCGACGACCGGGTCATCCGGGTCATCCCGCCTTCATAGACTGCACGGGGTGCGCCCCGTCGATCCCCAGCAGGACTTCCCGAGCCTCGAGGAGGCCGTGCTCGCGCGGTGGCGCGAGCGCGACGTCTTCCACGAGTCCCAGCGCCGTCGCGAGGGCGCGCCGCGCTACGTGTTCTACGAGGGGCCGCCGACCGCGAACGGGCGCCCCGGCTCGCACCACGTCCTGAGCCGCGTCTTCAAGGACATCTTCCCCCGCTACCAGACGATGCGGGGCAAGCTCGTCGAGCGTCGCGGCGGGTGGGACACCCACGGCCTCCCGGTCGAGCTGGCGGTCGAGCAGCAGCTCGGCATCACCTCCAAGCACGAGATCGAGGCCTACGGCATCGCCGAGTTCAACGAGCGCTGCCGCGCGTCGGTGTTCGAGTTCCTCGAGGACTGGCAGGCGCTGACGGAGCGCATCGGCTTCTGGGTCGATCTCGACCGCGCGTACCGGACGTTGGACCCGACGTACATCGAGTCGGTCTGGTGGGCGCTGAAGAAGATCGCCGACAAGGGCCTGCTCTACGAGGGCTACAAGGTCGTCCCCTACTGCCCGCGCTGCGGCACGGCGCTGTCGAGCCACGAGGTGGCGCTCGGCTACAAGGACGTCGTCGACCCGTCGCTCTACGTGCGGATGCCGGTGACCGAGGACGGCGGGCCGGTCCAGCGCGGCGACGAGCTGCTCGTCTGGACCACGACGCCCTGGACCCTGGTCGCGAACGCGGCGATCGCCGTCGACCCCGAGCTCACGTACGTGCGCGTGAAGACGGGCGTGCTGGAGGCGCCGGTCGTGCTCGCGGAGGCGCTCGTCGAGCGCGTGCTCGGCGAGGGGGTGCAGGTGCTCGAACGCTTCCCCGGCGCCGCGCTGGACGGCGTGCGCTACGAGGCGCCGTTCCCGTTCCTGTCCGGCCGCGAGTGGGGCGAGCGCGGGCACACCGTGCTGCTGGCGGACTTCGTCTCCGCCGACGACGGCACGGGCCTCGTGCACACGGCGATCGCCTTCGGCGAGGACGACTTCCGGCTCGGCGAGCGCTACGGCCTGAACGTCGTCAACCCGGTGCTCCCCGACGGCACGTACGACGAGCGCATCGGCAAGTACGCCGGCCGCTACGTCAAGGACGCCGACCCGGACCTCATCGAGGACCTCAAGCGCCGCGGCCGCGTGCTGCGCGCGGAGGAGCTCGAGCACTCCTACCCGCACTGCTGGCGCTCGGGCAACCCGCTCATCTACTACGCGAAGCCGACCTGGTACATCGCGACCTCGACGCTGCGCGACCGCCTCGTGGCCGCCAACGAGGAGGTCAGCTGGCACCCGGAGCACATCAAGCACGGGCGCTTCGGCGACTGGCTGGCGGGCAACGTCGACTGGGCCCTCTCGCGCGAGCGCTACTGGGGGACGCCGCTGCCGGTCTGGCGCGACGAGGACGGCAACGTCACGGTCATCGGCTCCTTCGCCGAGCTCGAGGAGCTCTCGGGCGTGAAGGTCACCGACCCGCACCGCCCCTACGTCGACGACATCACGTTCCCGAGCCCCGTCTCGGGCAAGACCGCGCGCCGCGTCCCCGAGGTCATCGACGTGTGGTTCGACTCCGGGGCGATGCCGTTCGCGCAGTGGCATGCGCCGTTCGAGAACCAGGAGGCGTTCGAGGAGCAGTACCCGGCCGACTTCGTCTGCGAGGCGATCGACCAGACGCGCGGGTGGTTCTACTCCCTGCACGCGATCTCGGTGCTGCTGAACGACCAGCCGACGTACCGCAACGTCGTGTGCCTCGGCCTGATCCTCGACGGCGAGGGCCAGAAGATGTCGAAGTCCAAGGGCAACATCGTCGTGCCCTGGGACGTCATCGACCGCTTCGGCGCCGACGCGTTCCGCTGGTACTTCTTCACGTCCAAGCAGCCGTGGGACGGCTACCGCTTCTCCATGGACGCGATCGGCGAGGGCGTCCGCCTGTTCCTGCGCCAGCTCTGGAACGTCTACGCGTTCTACGCCCGCTACGCGCCCTTCGGGGAGCAGTCCGACGGCGGGGAGACCGACCTGGACCGCTGGATCCGCTCGCGGGTCGGCGCGACCGTCGAGGAGGTCACCGCGCGGCTGGACGACTACGACGCGACGTTCGCCGGCCGCGCGATCGGCGAGCTCGTCGACGACCTCTCCAACTGGTACGTCCGCCGCTCGCGGCGGCGCTTCTGGGACGGCGACGCGAGCGCGCTGCGGACGCTGCGCGAGACGCTCGTCACCGTGTCCCAGCTGCTCGCGCCGTTCACGCCGTTCATCGCCGACGAGATCTACGAGAACCTCGACGGCTCCGAGCCGTCCGTGCACCTCACCGACTGGCCCGAGCCGCCGGCGCGCGACCTCGAGCTCGAGCGCGACATGCGCGTCGCGCGCGAGGCGGTGACGCTCGGCCTGCGTGCGCGCGCCGCGGCGAAGGTGAAGCTGCGCCAGCCGCTGCACGAGGCGGTCGTCGTCGCCGCGGGCGTCGAGCGCGACGCGATCGTGCGCCTCGAGGACGTCGTGCGAGGCGAGCTCAACGTGAAGGGCCTGCGGATGGTGGGCGCCGCCGACGAGCTCGGCGACCTCGAGCTCAAGCCCAACTACCGCTCGCTCGGTCCGCGGTTCGGCAAGTCGATGCCGCAGGTCGCAGCGGCGGTCTCGGCGCTCGACGCCTCCCGCGTGGCCGTCGCGCTGCGCGAGGGCCGCCCGGTCGCCGTGAACGTCGACGGCCACGACCACGAGCTCTCGGCGGACGACGTCATCGTGTCGCTCGCGCCGCTCGACGGCTACCAGCTCGAGCGCGAGGGCTCGCACGCGGTGGCGCTGGAGCTCGCGCTCGACGAGGGGCTTCGCCGCGAGGGGCTGGCGCAGGAGATCGTCCACGCGATCCAGAACGCGCGGAAGGCCACCGGCCTCGCCGTCGAGGACCGCATCGCCCTGACGCTCGGCGGCGATCCGGGGCTGCTCGACGTCGCACGCGCCTTCGAGGCCCACGTGGCCGGGGAGACGCTCGCCGTCGAGGTCGTCTACGACGGCGACCACGTGGGCGAGGCGGCCAGCATCGAGGGCCGCGAGCTGCGCATCGGCGTCGCCCGCCAGCCCGGCTAGCACCTTCAGGTGCGGGTACCCGCACCGCAAAGGTGCGGTTTCGCACCGCGAATCATGCCGATGACCCCAGCGATGAATATCCGATCGGCTGGGAGTCTTCTGTACATGGATGCAGTCGGCCCCTCCCCCGATCTCCGGATCTCGCTCGAGCCCCGGGCGATCGCCCGCCGCCTGGCCATCCCCGCGGCCTTCGCGGCGATCGCCGCCGCGGCGCTCGTCATCGCCGGCGGGCCGCTGCAGACGTTCGCGGACGCACTCCGCCGTGCGCTCGACGCGGATCCGCGCTGGGTCGTCGCGGCGGTCGGCTTCGAGCTCGCCTCCTTCGCCGGCTACGTCCTGCTCCTGTGGCTCATCGCCGGCCGCGTCTCCCCGCGGATGAACCTCCGCGCGAGCACGCAGATCACGCTCGGCGGCGCCGGCGTCACGCGCCTGCTGCCCACGGCCGGCGTCGGCGGGGCGGCCCTGACGCTGTGGACGCTGAAGCGCTCGGGCCTCGCGACGCAGGAGGCCGCACGCACCCTCTTCGCCTTCCTCGTGATGCTCTACAGCGTCTTCCTCGGCGCGATCGCCATCTCGGGCGGGCTGCTGGCCACCGGTGTCGTCAGCTCGCGCGGGTCCGTCGCGATCGCCGCCGTGCCGGGCGCGCTGGCCGCGCTGGCGATCGTCGCGTGCCTCGTGCTCGGCTACCGCGCCCGCGGCAAGACCGACGCTCTGCGCCCCGGCCGCATCGGCGCCCTGCTCTCGGGCGGGCGGCTCGTCGGCGGCGGCGTGCGGGACGGCCTCGTCATGCTGCGCCGGCCCGATCCTCGCGTCCTCGGGGCGTTCGCCTGGTGGATCTTCGACGCCGGCGTCCTGTGGGCGATGCTCCACGCGTTCGGCGCACCGCCCTCGATCGCCGTGGTCGCGCTCGCGTACTTCGTCGGCCAGGCCGGCAACACGGTGCCGATCCCGGGCGCCGTGAGCGGTGGCATCGTCGGCGTGCTCGTCGCGTTCGGCGTCGGTGCCGACGTCGCGCTGGCCTCCGTCCTCGCCTACCGCTCCGTGGCGATCTGGCTCCCCGCCGGCATCGGGCTGGCGACGATCCCCTCGCTGCGCGCGACGCTCGCGCGCTGGAAGGCCGAGGACGAGGTGCTCGACTGCGTCGAGCATCGGGAGCCCGGCGCAGAGCGCCGGTCTCCCGGGCCCCGCCGGGCGGCAGCCGCTGCGCCCGCCTGCGTCGTCCCGGTCCGCCGCGAGCCCATCGCCGCCTAGATGCGACTGGCATCGGAGCCGGGCACCGCCGAGGAGGCCGCCGGCGGGCCGCCGATCAAGCTCCTCGTCGCGATCGCCGTCGTCGCCGGAGCGCTCTATGCGCTCGTGCTGGCCGGGGTCGTCGAGCTGCCGGACTTCCCGAAGCTGCTGCGCGATCTGTCGGACACGCTCGGCGTCTGGACCTACGCGCTCGTCGGCGCGCTCGCGTTCCTGGAGACGGGCGCGTTCGTCGGCCTCATCGCGCCGGGCGAGACCGCGCTGGCGCTGGGCGGCGTCGTGGCCGCGTCGGGCGAGATCTCGCTCGCGATCATGATCCCGATCGCGTGGATCTGCGCCTTCGGCGGCGACGTCACGAGCTTCCTGCTCGGGCGCAGGCTGGGGACGCCGTGGCTCGACCGCCACGGCGCGCGCTTCGGCATCACCGTCGCACGGCGCGAGCAGGTCCAGCGGTTCCTCGACAAGCACGGGCCGCGCGCGATCCTCATCGGCCGGTTCATCGGGATCGTGCGCGCGGTCGCGCCGTTCCTGTACGGCTCGTCGGGGATGAAGCTGCGGACGTTCCTGCCCTGGAGCATCCTCGGCACCGGGATCTGGGCGACTGCGTTCACCCTCGTGGGCTACATCTTCAGCGAGTCCTTCGAGAAGGCGGCGGACACGCTGGCGCACGGCGCGCTCGCCTTCGCGGCGATCGTCGCAGCCGGGCTCCTCATCCGCGCGTATCTGCAACATCGCCGTGCCAAGGCGCTCGCGTAGGGGGCGAGAGCCGGGGTCCCGCGACCTCCCACCTGCATCACGACCACCGATGCAGGAGGCCCCATGGACACCGATCGACTCGGCGCGCTCGTCGAGCGCATCCCCGCCGGCCGCTGGGTCAGCTACGGCGACGTCGCACGCGCGCTGGGCGAGCACCCCGCCGCCGCGCGGCGTCTCAACGGCGAGCTGACGCGGCTCGCACCGCCCGGCGCGCACCGCGTGCTGCGGTCCGACGGCAGCATCGCCGCCACGGCGCTGGGCGAGCCGGACGCCGTGCGGGCGCGGCTGGAGGCCGAGGGCCTGGAGTTCGACGGGGACCGCGCCGTGCCCGGCGCGCGCATGTCCCTTGCCTGAGAACGACAGAGGGCCCGCCGTGGCGGGCCCTTCTGGGTGCTCTCGCCCGCTGCTCGCTACGCGAGGACGGGCTCGATCTCGGCCTCGAGCTTGCGCTTGGGGTAGGCCCCGACGATCTTCTTGGCGACTTCGCCGTTCTTGAACAGGATCATGGTCGGGATCGAGAGGACGTCGAACGCGGCAGCCGTCTGCTGGTTGTCGTCGACGTTCAGCTTCACGATCCGCAGGTCGGGGCGCTCATTGGCGATCTCCTCGAGAACCGGCGCGACGACGCGGCACGGGCCACACCAGGGTGCCCAGAAATCCACGAGAACCGGGGCATCGGACTCGATGACCTCGGCCTGGAAGTTCGCGTCGCTCACGTCTTGGAGGGTGCCGGCCATGCTCGCTCCTTGTTGGGGTTCCTTCACTATACAAAGTGAAGCGCGACCGCCTGTCGGCGCTGTGGGGTTGGTCCTACCCCGGGAGCAGGGCGACCAGCAGGTGGGGCGAGACGTACGTCTCGACCACCGCGGCGAGCACGATGACGGGGAACGCGATGGCCGTCGTCACGAGCGTGGCGGCGAGCATCTCGTCCCAGCGGCCCTGGCGGCTGAGCAGGATCCAGGCGGCCAGCGGGAGGAACACGGCGGTCAGCTCGGGCAGCGCGTGGGGCAGGACGGTCAGCAGCAGCAGCCCGGGGCTGACCCCGACCTGCGCGGAGATCGTCGACGCGCCCTGCGCGAGCACGAGCGCCTGGGTGACGAGCGAGAAGAGCGTCGCCGCGCTGACGAACGCGATCGCGAGCATCCCGGCCCGGTCGTGCAGCGCGCGGACCCAGCCGCGGTAGCGCGCGGCCTCGGCGGGCATCTCGCTGCGGGCGATGTAGCCCGCGAGGCAGGACAGCGAGTGCAGCGCGAGCACGAGCGAGTTGCGGAAGATGAGGAACGCGACGTGCTCGACGCTCGGGCTCGCGTTGACGCCGATGACGGCGAGCGGCGCGATGTCCGGCGTCATGCCGCTCGCGAGCACCCACACCGAGAGCAGCAGCGCGGCGGCGACGGCGAGGCTCCCGGCCAGCCACCCGCGGAGCACCGGCCAGGGCGCGGCCTCCCAGCGGCGCAGCGTCGCGCGGGTCGCGGCGCTGCCCTGGACGAGCGCGAGATCGTTCAGACGCATGCGGCCCTGTCATCGGCCGCTTGGGCCGCGGGGCGCAGCCCGGTCAGCGCATGTGCGACAGCGCGCGCATGTGCACGCCGAGCGCGCGGCCGCGGCGCCCCCACCGCAGCCGTGGCACCAGCACGACGGCCTCCAGCGCGATCCGCCAGGACATCTTCGAGCGCCCCTGCGCGCGGTCGCGGAACGTGATCGGGATCTCGACCACGCGGAACCCGGCCTGCGAGGCGCGATACGTGAGCTCGATCTGGAACACGTAGCCGTGCGAGCGGGCCTCGGCGAGGTCGATCGCGTCGAGCACCTCGCGGCGGAAGCACTTGAAGCCGCCGGTCAGGTCCTTGACGCGCAGCCCGAGGACGGCCTCGGCGTACCAGCCGCCGAGGCGGCTGATCGCGCGGCGCACGAGGCCCCAGTCGCGCACCTGGCCGCCGGGCACGTAGCGCGAGCCGAGCACGAGATCGGCGTCCCGCGCGGCGGCGACGAGGCGCTCGATGTCCGCCGGGTCGTGGGAGAGGTCCGCGTCCATCTCGAGCACGAGCTCCGCGCCGCCGCGCAGCGCGACGTCGAAGCCGGCGAGGTAGGCGGGGCCGAGGCCCTCCCGCTCCGTGCGGTGGAGGACCTCGACGGCCGGCAGCTCGGCGGCGAGCGCGTCGGCGATCCGCCCCGTCCCGTCGGGGGAGTCGTCGTCGACGACGAGGATCCTGTGCGAGCCGGGGGCCGCGCGCTCGAGCGCTGCGAGTGCCGCCCGCACCACGCGCTCGACGTTCCCGGCCTCCTCGTAGGTCGGGAGGATGAGCCACACCATGGAGCGGTTCCAGAGTAATCGTGAGGCGGCGGGTCTAGGGTAGTTGCGTGGCCGATCTCTCCAACACGGCGATCGCCGACGCGTTCGACGAGCTCGCCGATCTCTACGAGCTGGACGGCGCGGTCGTCCACCGGGTGCTGGCCTATCGCACGGCCGCGAAGAACGTCCGCAACGCGACCGTCTCGGTCGCCGAGCTCACCAAGCAGGGCCGCGTGACGACCCTCCCGGGGATCGGCAAGACGCTCGAGGAGAAGATCCAGGCGATGGTCGACACGGGGACCATCCCGGCGCTGGGCAAGCTCCGCGACCGCATCCCGCCCGGCCTCGCGGCGATCACCCGCCTGCCGGGCGTCGGCCCGAAGCGCGTGCGCGCGATGTACGACCAGCTCGGCATCGACTCGATCGACGCGCTGCGCGAGGCGGCCGAGACCGGCCGGCTGCGCGACGCGAAGGGCTTCGGCGTGAAGTTCGAGGAGAGCGTGCTCGCCGCGCTCGAGGCCGGCGCCGCCGACAAGCCGGCGCAGCGCATGGTCCTGCCGGCCGCGCTCGAGGTCGGCGAGCAGGTCGCCGAGGCGCTGCGCGCCCACCCCGCGGCGGTGCACGTCGAGATCGCGGGCTCCGCGCGCAGGCTCGCCGACTCGGTGAAGGACCTGGACATCGTCGCCGCCGCGACGGACCCGGCCGCGCTGGCCGCCGCGCTGGCGGGCGTCGACGCGCTGGAGTCCGCGGGCACCGCCGGGGAGAACGCCGCACGCGGCCGCGCCCACAACGGCCTGGGCATCGACCTGCGGGTCGTCGAGCCCGACCAGTTCGGCAACCTGCTGCAGCACTTCACCGGCTCGGCGCGCCACAACGTCGCGCTGCGCGAGGCGGCGGTCCGCCGCGGCGTGCACATCTCCGAGTACGGGATCCTCGACGACGAGACCGGCGAGACGATGCGCTGCGCGACCGAGGAGGAGGTCTACGAGCGGCTCGGCCTGCCGTGGATCCCGCCCGAGCTGCGCGAGGACCGCGGGGAGCTCGCGAAGGGCTTCGAGGTCCCGCGGCTCGTGACCGTCGAGGACCTGCGCGGCGATCTGCACTGCCACACGACGCTCTCCGACGGCCGCAGCACCCTCGAGGAGATGGCGCGCACCGCACAGGAGCGCGGCTACGAGTACCTCGCGATCACCGACCACTCGGCGACGCACGGCTTCGGCGACCACGTGACGCCCGACGAGCTGCGTCGCCAGATCGAGCGGGTCCGGGCGCTCGACGAGGAGATCGACGGCATGCACCTCCTCGTCGGGACGGAGACGAACATCCTCCCCGACGGCCGTCCGGACTACGACGACGAGCTGCTGGCCGAGCTCGACTGGGTCGTCGGCTCGGTGCACACCTCGTTCAACATGACCGAGAAGAACATGACGGCGCGGATGGTCGCGGCGATCGAGCACCCGTGGATCGACGCGATCGGCCACCCGACGGGCCGCAAGATCGCCAAGCGCGAGCCGTACAAGGTCGACGTCGACGCGCTCATCGAGGCAGCGGCCCGCACCGGGACGATGCTCGAGATCAACGGCGCGCCGGACCGCCGCGACCTCAACGACGTCCACGCGCGCGCCGCGGCGGAGGCGGGCGTGAACATCCTCATCGACTCCGACGCCCACGGCGCCGAGCGCCTCGAGCACGTGAAGTGGGCGGTCGCGACCGCGCGGCGCGCGTGGCTCGGCCCCGAGCAGATCGCGAACACGCGGCCGTGGAAGGAGTTCGCGGGGCTGCGGAAGCGGGCGAAGGCTGCCGCGTGGGCGAGCGCCCGGGCGCTCGCGGAGCCGCGCTCGGCAGCTCACCGAGGGCGGACGGAGCGGGGTCGCGCGACCATACAGCTCGGCGACGAGACGTCCGCCGCGCCGCAGTCTCACCCTCCTGACGAGCAGTCCAGCGCGGCGACCGGCGCCACGCGCGGCGCGGAGCTACCGAGCGCCGCGGCAGCAGCTCGCGCCACCGCGGCGCGACCGAGAACGGCGCCAGCGCCGCCGCCGCCTCCTGCGCGTAGCCGGCGCGCGGCGCGTCCAGCGCCGCCCGCAGCGCGCCCGCGAGATCCTCGCCCACCAGCCGCGGATCCAGCTCCCGGGCGATCGGCAGCGCCGCGTACGGCCCCGGCGCCGGCGTCGTGACGAGCAGGCATCCGTCCGCCAGCGCCTCGAGCTGCGCGAGCCCGTAGTCCTCCCGCCGCGGCGCCGTCACGAAGACCCGCGCGCGCCGCAGCAGTGCCCGGTACGCGGCCGGCTCCAGCCGCCCGGCCACGCGTACGCCGGCCGCGTCGACGGGCGCATCGGTCCCCGCGACGACCAGCTCCTCGCCGTCGCGCCGCGCCGCCGACCAGGCGGCGAGGACGCGGTCCAGCCCCTTCTTCCAGGGATCGGCCGCGTAGGTGATCGCCGCGATGTCGCGGGGCGCGCCCGCGTCGGGCGAGGCCTCGACGGCGATCGGCACGACCACCGCCGGCGCGTGCGGCGACGGCGTCTCGGCCAGGGTGCCGTCGGCGACCGGCACGAGCAGGGGCGCCTCCCGCAGCCGCCGCCGCTCCACCGGCCGTTGCCAGATGCCGTGGTGACCGGGGCGGTTGGCGGCGGCGGGGGCGTCGTAGCGGATCGCCCCGGGCTGCGGCCACAGCAACGCCGCGCCGATCGTCGAGTAGACCGTCGCGCGCGGCTCGAACCGGCGCAGGCCCTCGACGGCCGCGACGCGCGCCGCGTGCGCCCATGCGAAGTCGGTCAGGGCGAGCGTCCGGACCTGCCGGCGTCGCGCCGCGGCGACGACCTCGACGTGCGCGCCCGCGCGCCGGAGCGCCGCGGCGAAGGCGGCGTCGGAGGCGCGGAGGCCGGCGGTGGAGCCGAGCGAGACGAGGAGGACGTCGGCTCGCGCCGGCATCAGCCCGGTGCGTGCCCGTTGGGCGTGACCGGCGTCAGATCGCGCCGGAACCCGGGCGTGCGCACGAGCTTGATCGGGCTCAGCGGCGACGTCGGCTCGATGTAGAACGCGACGCCGTCGCGATCCTCGATCGCGGCCACCGCACCGTTCTGCCGCCGCCACGCGAGCGCCCAGACCATCGCGAAGCCCGCGGCGATGCCGGGGATCTGCGGCGCGAACAGCGCCAGGCCGATCCCGAGCACGGTCGTGAGCGCGAGCGGCCACAGCCGGTTGACGAGGATCCGGCCCGGGTGCTGCTCCGGGAGCGTCGTCGTGGAGCGCGCTCCCGCGAGCAGGCGCTCGATCGGAGGGTTGGTCTCGTTCCGGCGCCCGAGGTACGTCCCGACCGCGACCGCGAGCACCCACCAGCCCGCGACGACGAACACGAGCAGCGTGTCGGCGTCCGCGCCGGCCGCGAGCACGGTGACGACGGCGAGCGCGGTGGCCGCGCCCGCGCTCAGGATCACCGTCGCCTTGAGGAAGTCGACGAAGCGCACCGCCGGCGGCTTACAGCAGCGCCTCGAGCAGCTGCCGCACCCCCGCCGTGCCGTCCACGAGCGTGTCGGCGGAGTCCTCGAGCTCCCGCGGCGTCTCGTCGGAGCGGACCCCGACGCACGCCGCCGTCCCGAGCCTGCCCTGCTCGACGAGCGTGCGCAGGCCCTCGAACGCGTCGATGTCGGTGCGGTCGTCGCCGACGTACACCGCGGCCTTCAGGTCCGCGTCGCGCAGCAGGCGGCGGATGCCGCGGCCCTTGTCGATGTCGACGGCAGGGCGGACCTCGAGCACCTTGCGACCCCAGTGCGTGCGCAGGCCCGCACCCTCCGCGCGCTCGGCGACGCGGCGCACCGCCCGCTCCGCCGCATCCTCGTCCGGCGCGCCGCGCCAGTGGAACGCCGCGATGGCGCGCTTGTCCTCGGCCCGCACGCGCAGGCGGCGCAGCTCATCGTCGTAGGCGTCGTCGGCGAACCGCCGGATGCGCCCCTCCCACGCCGCGACCTCCCGATCGAGCTCGACCTCGGTGCCACCGGGGCGCAGCAGCTCGACGCCGTGGTTGCCGATGTAGGCGATCGAGCCGATGGAGACGATCTGCCGTGCGACCGAGGCCTGGCGGCCGCTCACGCAGGCGACGCACGCATACCGGCGCGCCACCTGGATCAGCAGGGCGCGCGTCGGTTCGGGGACCGCCGCGTCATCGGCGTGGCGGACGATCGGAGCGAGCGTCCCGTCCACGTCGAGCAGCACGCCGGCACGTGCAGGATCCGCCCGGAGGGGCTGGAGTGTCTCGCTCAGCGTCGCGGCGGCGGACATGGGCGCAGTATGGCGCGCCCGGGCGACGACCGATGCTCATGCGACACCGGATACCCGCAGGTCGGGCGAGGCAGACCCGGCGATCTCGGGTAGGCCGACTGCATGGCCCGTCCCGCCCACCAGTCCGGAGCCTCCGAGATCGGCCGCGCTCCGCTTCTGGAGCTCGATCCCGAGCTCGGCAACGGGCTGCCCGAGGACGAGCGCGTGCGCGCCAGGGCGCTCATCGTCCAGCCCGCGATCATCGACCCGGGTCCGTGGGACGGGGTCTTCAACGGGTTCGCGCTGCTCGTCGTCGAGGGTCTGCTCGTGCGCGAGACGGCGGTCGGCGGCCGCCTGCTCCCGCAGATGCTCGGCGCCGGCGATGTGCTGGAGACCTGGCCGGAGCCCGAGGGCGTGCTCGCCGCGGAGGTCAGCACGACCGTCGCCGAGCGGGCGACGCTCGTCGCGCTCGACCAGCGGTTCCTCCACGCCGCCGGCCGGTGGCCGACGCTCATGGTCGAGGTCCAGCGGCGTCTTGCGATGCAGGCGCACCGGCTCGCCGTCCAGGGCGCGATCTGCCAGCTCGCGCGCGTGGAGCTCCGGGTGCTCGCTCTGCTGTGGCACCTCGCGGAGCGGTGGGGCCGCGTCGGCCGCGAGGGCGTCGTGCTCCCGGTGAAGCTCACGCACGAGACGCTCGGGCGCTTCGTCGGCGCTCGCCGCCCGTCCGTGACGCTCGCGATGGGCCAGCTCGCCGACGACGGCCTCGTGACGCGCCGCGACGACGGCGCGTGGGTGCTGCCGCCGCGCTCGCAGGACGTGCTCGCCGGCTGGCTCGGCGTGCCGCAGGACGGGCCGGTCGACTGGTCCTTCGCGCTCAGGCTCCGGCGGGAGCCGCCGGACCGTGCTCGATCGCGCCTTTGACGGCGGCGTCGAGCGCGTTGATCCGGTAGAGGGCGACCGCCTCGGACGAGGCGAAGCGGCGTGTGGGCGATGCGTCGGGCCCGTGATGCGTCAGCACGCAGTGCGCGAGCGCGAGCCGCCGGGCGTCGTCGAGGGCGGGAACCCTGGAGGCGCGCTCGTCGAGCATCCGCAGCCCGAGCTCGACGTGCCCGAGCAGGCGGCCCTCGTCGCTCAGGCCGATGTCGGCCGTGTACGTGAACTCCCGCGTCTTGCCGATGTCGTGCACGATCGCCGCCGTCAGCAGCAGGTCGGCGTCGAGCCGGACGTGCAGGATGCACGTCTCCTGGGCGAGCGTGGCCACCGCGACCGTGTGCTCCAGCAGCCCGCCGAGGTAGGCGTGGTGGCCGCCGCGCGTGCACGGTGAGCGACGGAGACCCGCGCGCAGCACCTCGTCGCCCAGCATCCCGTCGAGCAGCCCACGGAAGCCGGGGTCGCTCACCTCGCCGGCGAGGTGCTCGAGGAACCCGTCGAGCTCGTCGAGATCCCGGTAGGCGGTCGGCAGGAACGCGGACGGGTCGGCGTCGGGCGCCTCCACGCGGTCGATCGCCGCGACCTCGATCTGGAGCTCGTCGCGGTAGCGGTCCACGCGCCCGCGCACGCGCACGAGGTCGCCGCGGTCGAAGCGGCCGGCGAGGACGTCGGCGTCGCGGAACGCGCGGGCGGCGACGGTGCCGGTCCGATCGCGGAGCTCGAGCGCGAGATAGGGCGTGCCGGTGCGCGTCACGAGACGGTCCTTGCGCGTGCACGCGAAGACGGCATCGACCTGCTGACCGGCTTGGAGGGCTGCGATCGCCACGCGGGCATCTTGTACCGTCACCCGGATGCAGCCCCTGCGATGGGAGAGCCGGCCCGACGGTCTGCGAGCCCCGGCCCTCGTCTGCGCCTTCAAGGGGTGGAACGACGCCGGAGACGCTGCCTCCGCCGCGCTGCAGTTCGTCGGCGCGTCGCTGAAGGCGTCGCGCTTCGCGACGATCGACCCCGAGGAGTTCTTCGACTTCCAGGCCACGCGCCCCCGCGTCGCCTTCACGGAGGGCCGCACGCGCGAGATCACCTGGCCCGAGGTCGAGGTGTTCGCCGCGCGCGTGCCCCGCGCCCCGCGCGACCTCATCCTGCTCCAGGGCACCGAGCCGTCCTTCCGGTGGCGCACGTTCTGCCAGCTCGTGCTCGACCTCGCCGAGGCGCTCGGCTGCCAGATGGTCGTGACCCTCGGCGCGCTGCTGGCCGACGTGCCGCACACGCGCCCGGTCTCGATCTCCGGGCTCTCCTCCGACGAGGTGTTCAACCAGCGCCTCGGCGTGCAGCCGACGAGCTACGAGGGCCCGACGGGGATCGTCGGCGTCCTGCACGACGCCTGCCAGCGCCAGGGAATCCCGACGGCGTCGCTGTGGGCGAGCGTCCCGCACTACGTCGCCGCCGCGCCGAACCCGAAGGCGGCGCTCGCGCTCGTGCGCAAGCTCGAGTCGCTCGTCGGCGTCTCCGTCGACGCCGCCGAGCTCGAGACCGCCGCGACGGACTACGAGCGTCAGGTGTCGCTCGCGGTCCAGTCGGATCCGGATGTGCAGGCCTTCGTCGAGCGCCTCGAGCAGGCGGCGGCCGACGAGGAGCCGGAGCCCGAGCCGGGCGATCTGCCCTCCGGGGACGTCCTCGCGCGCGAGTTCCAGCGCTTCCTGCGCCAGCGCGGCCCCGGCGAGTCCTGAACGCCGCCCCACCGCGTCACACCGAAATCCGGTCGTAGCACGTCCATGGCGCGACTGGACGAATGATCCATGCCGGGTTGGGATGGGTTGGGCGGTTTGACTACCACGTGGCCGCAGTCCCGGCTATGCTCCCGCCGTCGCCACTGATGGCGACCTGGAGCCAAGGAAGACCCACCGGGCGGGTCCGGGCGACAGAATCGAGCTTCGACGCTAGCCGCGCACGGCGACGGGAGGTCCCCGGATGCTCAGAATGGGAACGATTTTCGGCAGGTACCGCATCGAAGGGGTTGCGGGCACCGGAGGGATGGGCGTGGTGTATCGCGCCACGGACACCGAGACCGGCCAGCCGGCCGCGCTCAAGGTCGTCTCGTCGATCCGCACCCTCGACGATGAGAACCGCGAGCGTCTCCTGCGCGAGGCGCAGCTGGTGGCGCGCATCGACCATCCCGGCGTCGTCCCCGTCTACGAGGCGGGCGAGCACGACGGCCACTTCTACCTCGCGATGCTGTGGGTCGACGGTTCCGACCTCGAGCAGCTCCTCAGCGACCTGGGCCCGCTGCCCATCGAGCGCGCGGTCGAGGTCATCGCCAACGTGGCGGACGCACTGGACGCCGCGCACGAGCGTGGGTTCGTCCACCGCGACGTCAAGCCGGCGAACGTCCTCGTCGCCGACTCGGGTCAGGTCTACCTCAGCGACTTCGGGCTGACGAAGGTCCTCGACGCCTCCACCGGCCTCACGCACACCGGCCAGCTGCTCGGCACGGTCGACTACGTCGCGCCGGAGCAGATCGAGGGGCGGCCGGTCGACGGCCGCGCCGACGTCTACAGCCTCGGTGGGCTCGCCTACCGCGCCATCACCGGCAGCGTGCCGTTCGACCGCCCGGGCGGCGTCGCGCGACTGTGGGCGCACCTCAACGTCCCCGCGCCGAGCCTGCGCGCCAAGCGCCCCGACGCTCCGCGCGCCCTCGACGCCGCCATCCGCAAGGCCCTGGCCAAGTCGCCCGAGGAGCGCTTCGCGACCGCGGGCGCCTTCGCGATCGCCGCGCGCGAGGCACTCGGCGAGATGGCTCCGGCCGCCGTCGAGTCCGGCGGGATCGAGGAGAAGGTCCCGGTCCTGGCCGGTGCCGCCGGCCCGATGTGGGAGTGGGAGCCGCCGACCGCCACGGAGGAGACCTCCGAGCGCAGCGGCCGCACCGTCTCCCTGCCGTTCGGCCGCGTCCGCGCGCCGATGGCGCTGGGCCTCGGCTACGCGATGGTCGTGGCGACCGTCCTCGGCGGTGTCGTGCTCAGCGGCAGCGGCGAGAAGGTCCAGGAGGTCGCGGCGGGCGCAGGCAAGGTGACCCTGCAGCCGTCCGGCACCTCCGAGGGCTCGTCGAGCTCGCCGCTCGCCGTCGCAGAGCCGTACATCCTCCGGGCGAAGCCGTCCGGTGGCAGCGACTCGAGCGACGACGCGACCGCGAGCGCCGCGTCGACGGAGACCGTCACGGTCCCCGCCGCGATGAACCGTGCGCAGCGCCGTGCGGCCGCCCGGGCCGAGGCGCGCAGCCAGAAGAAGCAGAAGAAGTCGAGCGGCGGCAGCACCGGCAGCAGCAGCGCCGGCACGCTCGACAGCAGCGGATCCGACGCCCAGCAGCCGGCGCGTCGTCAGGCCCCGGTCGCCGGTCGCCGCACCACCGGCGGTGGCACGAGGAGCCAGAGCACGGCGAGCACCGTCGCGACTCCGGCCCCGACGCCTCCGGCAACGACCGGCTCCGCGGCCGGCACCGGCACCCCGACGCCCGTCGAGACGCCGCCGCCGACCGATCCGCCGCCGACCGATCCGCCGCCGACCGAGCCCCCGCCGACGGACCCGCCGCCGACGGACCCGCCGCCGACCGATCCGCCGCCGACCGACCCCGGGACGGGCACCGGAACGGGTACCGGCACCGGTACCGGGACTGGCACCGGAACGGGCACGGAGACGCCGACCGAGCCGACCACGCCCACGACGACGGTCGCCCGCCTGGTCGCCGCCGTCAACTCGCTCGGCTAGGCCGGACGCACGAGCATCGCAGTGATGAGGGGCCGCCGAGAGGCGGCCCCTCACCGTTCTGCGGCCGGGCAGGCGATCCGGTAGTCGCAGCGCGCGCACGTCGCGAAGGAGGGTGTCGGCTCGAACCCCTGGCCCTGGATGCCGTCGGCGACCTCCAGGACGGTCTCGGTGATCCAGTCGGGGTCCATCTCCTCGGTCGGCACGCGGACCTTCTCGTCGTCGAGCACGTAGAGGTAGGCCTGCTCGGCCGACTCGAGGTTCCAGGCCTCGCGCGCGCCGATCGCGTACAGCGAGAGCTGCACGTCCTCGCGCAGCTCGGCCACCGACCGCGGGCGGCCGGTCTTGTAGTCGATGAGCTCCCAGCCGCCCTCGGCGAGACGGTCCACCCGGTCCACGCGCCCGCGGACCGTGTGGCGCCCCATGCGGAACGTGAAGCCGCGCTCGAACCAGACGGGGTCGACGCGCTCGGTCCGCACCCGCTCGTGGTAGCGGCGCAGCGAGTCCGTCGCCTTCACGCGCAGCTGGCGCTCCTCCTCGCGGTCGCCGAAGCCACCGCGCCGCCAGCCGGCCTGCAGGAGCCCGAGCAACTCGTCCTGGGTGCTGCCCCCGGTCTGGTGGTAGCGCTCGAGGACCTGGTGGATGAGGATGCCGAACCGCTGGTGCAGCGTCGGCTCCTGCGGGATGCGCAGCACGCGCGCGAACTTGTAGCGCAGCGGGCACATCCGGTAGGTCTCGATGTCCCCGGCCGAGAGCGCGAGGCCCTCGCCGCGACGTGGGAGGAACGCCTCCAGGGACGGCTCGGATCGAGCGGCCGCCGCGGCGCTGCGAGCCCGGTCGTCGCGTTCGGCGTCGACGAGGACGTCGTCGAGCGTCGAGCTCATGAGCACCTCGCGCTGCAGCGGCGACACCGCCGAGAGGAGATGCTGGTTGACGCCCGGCAGCGCGTCGGCGACCGACTGCCCGGCCGGCCGCTCGAGGAGCGCCGCGACCTTGAGGATCTCGAGGTACCGCGCGACGGCGTGCGTCACGTCGAGGTCGGTGTCGAAGCGCAGCTCGCTCAGCCCGCGCGCCGTGCGCTGCACGTCGCCGAGCAGCTCGTCGCGGAGCGCCTGGAACGTCGCGTGCAGCGTCTCCTCGGGCCCGAAGAGCTCCTCCTGGACCGGCTCCCAGTCCGCGCCGAGCGCCTCGCGCGCCTCCTCGGCGAACGGCGACGGCGCCCGGGTGGTGTCGTGGTCGGAGCGCTCGGCGTAGGAGATCGTCAGCGACCGGCGCGCGCGGGTCATCGCGAGGTAGGTCAGCCGGCGCATGTCGGCGAGGTGCGCCTCCGGGGTCGCCGGGGCGTCGATGCCGGTGGCCGCCTCCGCGCGGCGGACGCCCGGCATGCGCGCGGACTCCATCCCGCAGAGGACGACGTGGTCCGCCTCCAGGGTCGCGGCCCCCGCCATCGTCAGCACGCGCACCGAGGACCCCGTCCCGGCGGCCCCGCCGGGCGTGCCCGGCTCGTCGTCGCCCAGCCCGGCGTCGGCCACGGCGGCCGCGTAGCGGGCGAACTCGCGCGGCGTGGCCTGCGGCGCGCGCCGCACGTACGAGGCGGCCATCTCGGCCAGGCCCGACAGCATCACGAGCCGCTCGACGACGTCGGCCTGCGCGGTGAACAGCTGCTGGCGGCGCAGCCCCAGACGGTCGATGAGCCGGTGCACGAAGAGGTCGGGCCGCATCGTGTCGAGCCCGGAGGCCGCGGAGCGCAGGAGCTTGAGGAAGCGCAGGATGCGCTCGCGGGACTCGGGCGGGATCTGCGGCGACTCGTTCGCTGCGACGAGCGCCGCGACCATGTCCAGGCGCCGCCGGCGCGCGATCTGCACGCAGCGGGCGAGGTCGACCGACCCGAGCTCGATCGGCGGGCGCGACAGCGCGCGCACGACGGCGGCCGCATCCGACGGGTCGGCGAGCAGCCGCAGCCACGCCAGCACGTCGCGCACCTCGGGGGCGCCGAAGAAGGCGTCGACGCCGATGAGCCGGTGCGGGAGCGCGCGCTCCTCGAGCGCGAGGCCGATCGCGCGCCCCTCGCCGCGGACCGAGCGCACGAGGACCGCGATCTCCTCCGGCGGGGTCCCGGCACGGACGAGCCGCTCGACGTGGCGGGCGACGCCCTGCGCCTGCGCGCGCTCGTTCGCGCACTGCCAGAAGCGCACCTCGCCCGGCTCGGACGCGGCGGACTCGATCGCCCGCGGCTGGCGGTCGGGGATCGCGTCGATGACCGCGCAGGCGCCCGTGAGGACGCGCTCCGGGCACCGGAACGATCGCTCGAGGCGGACGACCGGCGCGTCGGGATGGCTGCGGCGGAACGCGGTCGTGTTGCGCCCGGCGGTCCCGGCGCCGCGGGGGAGCGCCTGGTCGTCGTCGGCGAACGCGCAGACGTTGCCGTCGGTGCCCGCGCCACCCGCGGTGCCGCGCCCCAGCTCCTCGACGACGAGCAGCGCCGCGGGCGAGAGGTCCTGCAGGTCGTCGACGAGGACGTGGCGGTGGCGCGCACCGACGCGCGCGCGGACGTGCGGGCGATCGCGCAGCAGCCGCAGGGCGCGCAGCACCAGGTCGCCGGCGTCGAGCGCGTCGGCCTCGACGAGCAGTCGCTCGTGCGCGAGGTAGAGCTGGGCGAACTCGCGCTCCCGCGGCCGGTCGCCCTCATCCGCCCACGCCGCGAAGCGCTGGGCGTCGACGCGGTCGTCCTTCAGCCGGTCGATGCGCGCGACGACGCGCGACATGAGCGCGGCAGGGCTGCCGCCGAGGTCGTGCTCGCGCAGCGGCAGCTCGTCGAGGTGCTCGAGCAGCATCGCCAGCCGGTCCGCGCGCCCCAGCGGCACGACGAACGGATCGAGCCCGGCCTCCAGCGCCTCGTCGTGCAGGATGCGCGCACAGAGGTCGTGGACCGTGTGGACCGCGAGCTCCTCGTACGCGCCGTCGATCGCCTCCTCCAGGAGCGCGCGCAGCCGACGCGCGGCCGCGGGCGCGGCGACGAGCGCGAGGACGGACTCCGGATGCGCGCCGTCGGCCACCAGCCGGGCGAAGCGCTCGACGAGGACGGTCGTCTTGCCGGTCCCCGGTCCGGCGACGACGAGCAGCGGTCCACCTGGATGCCCGACGACGCGGGACTGCGCGGGCGACAGGTTCGGCACGTGATGAGCTTAGGCTGGAGGCGCACGATCCCGCCACCCGTAGCATGGGGCGTGTGACCGCGGAGGCGATCGTCCTGGAGGCCGACTGGCTGGGCACCTGCCGCCGCGCTGTCCGCGGGCTGCGGGGCGTCCTCAGCGACCACCCCACCAGCCGCGAGCGCGTCGTCGAGACGGGCGAGCGCGGAGGGGGCGGTGACCGCACGCTCGTCATCGATCGCCAGGTCGAGGACGTCGTGTTCGCCGAGCTCGAGCGCCTCCACGCCGACGGCCTGCGGTTCTGCGCGGTGTCCGAGGAACGCGGCATCGTCGACTTCGGCGGCGACGGCGTCCGTGTCGTCATCGACCCGATCGACGGCTCGCTGAACGCGAAGCGCGGCCTGCCCAACGTCGCCATCTCGATCGCCGTCGCCAGCGGCACCACGATGGCCGACGTCGAGTTCGCCTACGTGTACGACCTCGGCCCCGGCGAGGAGTGGTGGGCCCGCCGCGGGGAGGGAACCTGTCTGAACGACCGACCCCTCGTCGACGTTCCCCCGGAGCGCCGCGACCGCAACGGCCGCCTGGAGCTCGTCGCGCTCGAGTCCGCATCGCCGCACTGGATCGCCCGCGGCATCGAGGGCCTCGAGCGCAGCGTCCGCCGCATCCGCGCGATCGGGACGATCGCGGTGTCGATGTCGCAGGTCGCCGACGCCCGCGTCGACGGGATGCTCACGCTGCGGGGCTGCCGCGCCGTCGACGTCGCCGCCGCGCAGCTCATCGTGCGCGAGAGCGGCGGGCACGTCGCGTTCCCGGCCTGCGAGACCGAGCTGGGGGCGCCGCTGGATCTCGTGCCCCACTCGCCCGTCGTCGCGGCGCGCACGCGCGCGGGCCTCGAGGAGCTGGCAGCGATCGTCCCCGTCGAGGCCGAGTCGTGATCGACGCGGCCCTCGCCGAGCGGCTCGCGCTGCTGCTCGCCGGCGGTGCGGGTGACATGAGCGCCCAGCCGGACTGGTTCGGCGCGCGCGTCGAGCGCGCGGCGGAGCGGATCGTCGAGGTGACCGGCCTGCGGCCCGCCGGGACGCTGCCGTCGCCCGAGTGGCTCGACCGCGGTGCCTGGGCGGCCGCGAACCTCGCCTCCACCGGCTCGCTCCTGAACCCGCTGCTCGACCGCGTCGGCGAGAACCTCGGCATGCTCGGAGGCCCGGCGCGCGCCGGCGTCTCCTACATCGCCTCGGCGGAGCTCGGGGCGCTGCTCGGGATCGTCGGGCGCCGGGTGCTCGGCCAGTACGAGCTCGCCCTGCTCGACCCGGCCGTCCCGCCGCGCCTGCTGTTCGTCGGCCCCAACATCGACGAGGTCGCGCTCGGGATGGACGTCGAGCGCGACGAGCTCGCCGACTGGGTCATCTTCCACGAGGTCACGCACGCCGTGCAGTTCGGCGGTGTCCCGTGGCTGCGCCCGCACATCTCGGCGCTGCTGCGCGACCTGCTGGGCCAGCTGGAGCTGAAGGTCGACGCCGGCACGATCGCCAAGATGCCGACCGCGGACGACCTGAAGGCGCTCGCCGCATCCGTCCGCGACGGCGGGCTGCTCGCAGTCGTCGGCCCGGGCAAGCGCGAGCTGCTCGACCGCGTCCAGGCGATCATGGCGCTCGTCGAGGGGCACGCCGAGTGGACGATGGACGCCGCGGCGGAGGAGGTCATCCCGTCGCTGGCCAAGCTGCGCGCCGCGCTCGACGCCCGGCGCCGCGACCGGTCCCCGGCGCTGCGCGTGCTCGACCGTCTGCTCGGGCTCGAGATGAAGATGCGCCAGTACCAGGAGGGTCGTGCGTTCTGCGACGCCGTCGTCGCCGCGGCCGGCGTCGCGGCGATGCACGGTGCGTGGCGCTCGCCGGAGGACGCGCCGACGATCGAGGAGCTCCGGGACCCGTCCCTGTGGCTGGCACGGCAGGGGTTGCGGGCGGCCTGACGCTGCGCGTGGCGGGCGGTCCGCTGCACGTGGACGGGCTCATCGCGCACCTCGGGCCGCGCGCGGTGCCGGGGATGGAGGAGGTCGACGGCGCGACGTACCGCCGCGTCCTGCGGCTGCCGGGCGGCAACGGCGTCGCCGCGGTGCGGCTCTCCGCGCGCGGCGCGCGGGGGACGCTGTGGCTCGAGCGCGACACGGACCGGGCGTCGGCGCGCCGGGCGCTGCGCGACCTCCTCGCGCTCGACGCGCCCGGCGACGAGGCCGACGTCGTGCTGGGGCGCGATCCCGCGCTGGCGCCGCTCGTCGCGGCCGCGCCCGGCGTCCGGGTGCCGGGCACGCCGGACGGCGCGGAGCTGGCGATCCGTGCGGTCCTGGGCCAGCAGATCTCCGTGGCCGCGGCGCGGACCGCCGCGGCCGGGCTCGCCGCAGGGCTCGGCCGTCCGCTCCCGGCACCCGACGGGACGCTCACCCACGCGTTCCCGTCGCCGGCGGCCCTGGCGGACGCGCCCGACGAGCTCCTGCGCATGCCGCGGTCGCGACAGCGCACCGTGCGCGATCCTCGCCACCGAGCTCGCGGCGGGCGATCTCGACGTGCGCCGCGGCGCGGACCCGACGGCCCTGCGCGCCGCTCTCGTGGCACTGCCCGGCATCGGTCCGTGGACCGCGGAGTACGTGGCGATGCGCGCCGCCGGCGACCCCGACGCGTTCCCGGCGTCGGACCTCGGCCTGCTGCGCTCGGCGGCGGCGCTGGGGCTGCCGTCGGACCCCCGCGGGCTGGCGGCGCACGCCGAGCGGTGGCGGCCGTTCCGGTCGTTCGGGGCCCAACGTCTGTGGGCGTTCCGACCCCTCTAGACTCCGAACCATGCCCACGCATGACGAGATCCTGAAGTCCCTCGAGAGCGTCATCGATCCCGAGCTGCGGCAGAACATCGTCGTGCTCGGCATGGTGCGCTCGATCCAGCAGCGCGAGGGGGGCGAGGTCGACGTCACCGTGTCGCTCACCACTCCGGGCTGCCCCATCCGCAGCCACTTCCAGACCGGTGTCGTCGACGCCGTCCGCGCGCTGCCCGGCGTCACCGCCGTCACGGTCGCGTTCGACGTGCTGTCCGACCAGGAGAAGGCCGGCCTGCAGCAGAAGCTGGGCCGCGGAGGCCTGCCGAGCGGCGCGCTGGCCGGCGTCGCCAACGTCCTCTGCGTCGGCTCCGGCAAGGGCGGCGTGGGCAAGTCCACGCTGACCGTCAACCTCGCCGCGGCGCTCGCCGCCGAGGGCAAGAAGGTCGGCGTGCTCGACGCCGACGTCTGGGGCTACTCGGTCCCGCGGATGGTCGGCCTCGGCGGCCGGCGCCCGCCGGTCAACGACGATCGCAAGATCCTGCCGCTCGACGCGCACGGCATCAAGGTGATGTCGATCGGCTTCTTCGTGCAGGAGGACTCCGCCGTCGTCTGGCGCGGGCCGATGCTGCACAAGGCGCTCACGCAGTTCCTCGAGGACGTCGCGTGGGGCGAGCTCGACCACCTGCTCGTCGACCTGCCCCCGGGCACGGGCGACGTGTCGATGACCCTGTCGCAGCTGCTGCCGCAGGCGAAGTTCCTCATCACGACCACGCCGCAGCCGGCCGCGCAGAAGGTGGCGCGCAGGGCGGCGGAGATGGCGGGCAAGGTCGACCTGGAGATCGCGGGCATCGTCGAGAACATGTCCGGCTTCACGACGCCGAGCGGCGAGCGCTTCCAGATCTTCGGGGAGGGCGGCGGCCAGGAGCTGGCCGACGAGCTCGACGTGCCGCTGCTCGGCAAGGTGCCGCTGACCATGCCGCTGCGCGAGCAGGCGGACGCGGGCGTCCCGCTCGTGATCACGGACCCGGACGATCCGGCGTCCCAGGCGATCCGTCACACGGCGCGCGGCATCATCGCGATGACGCCCGTCGAGCTGCCGGTGCTCACCATGGCCGCTCCGGCGCCGGCCCCGAGCCTCGGCATCTCACTGCCGATGGCCGGCTAGAGAGACCACTTGGGGGCCCGCCTCGGCGGGCCTATCACGACCCTCGCTGCGGGCCGGTCGACTGGTCGCCTTCGGCACCCCTCAGTCGAGTACAGCCGCCCGAGATCCTCGACCCGGAAGTGGGCGTTCAGCCCGCTCGGGTTCGGCAGCGCCCACAGCGGGCGCCCGCCGACGGTCTCGGGCTGCTCGCCCATCGTCGCCCGCGGCTTCGCGAAGGCGGTGCGGAACGCGCCGATGCCGAGGATCGCGACGGTCCGCGGCTGCCACTCCTCGGCCAGCGCCGCGAGCGCGGCCACGCCGGCGCGCAGCTCGTCGTCGGCCAGGTCGGCCGCGGCGCGCGTCGGGCGGTCGACGAGGTTCGTCACCCCGACCCCGTAGGACGGCAGCTCCGCGCTCTCATCGGGGCGCAGGACCCGCGGCGTGAAGCCCGCGAGGTGGAGCGCCGGCCAGAAGCGGTTGCCCGGGCGGGCGAAGTGGAAGCCCGTCTCGCCCGAGCGGATCGACGGGTTGATCCCGCAGAAGAGGACCTGCAGACCGGGCCCGACCACGTCGGGCACCGGCTTCACCGCGACGTGAAGTACTCCTGGTTGATCTGCGAGAAGCCGGCCCACTCGGACGGGAGCTGATCCTCGGCGAAGCACGCGTCGACGGGGCACGCCTCGACGCAGGCGTCGCAGTCGATGCACTCCTCGGGGTCGATGTAGAGCTGCTCGACCTTGTCGTAGTCGGGTTCGTCCGGCGTCGGGTGGATGCAATCGACAGGGCACACCTCGACGCACGAGTTGTCCTTGGTCCCGATGCAGGGCTCCGCGATCACGTAGGCCATGGGCGGTTCTCGACTCCAGTCTCGTTGTGAACCCGGAATTGTACGCGCCTGTCGGACCACGGCCGAGCGGCCTCCAGCTGTGCAGCGAGCGCGAGCAGCGGGCCCTCCCCGGCAGGCCGTCCGACGAGCTGGACGCCGAGCGGGAGGCCGCCCGGATGGACCGCCAGCGGCAGCGAGATCGCGGGGGATCCGGTGACGTTGGAGATCGCCGTGAACGGCGTGAATGCGGCGCCGCGCGCGAAGGTCAGCGCTGGTTCGGGCCCGAAGGGATCGATGGTGCCCTGCGGCACGGGCGCCTCCGCGAGCGTCGGGGAGAGGATCGCGTCGTAGGGCTGCGCCCAGGTCACGACCGCCCGCGCCAGGGTCTGCATACGAACCGCGGCGAGGTTGGCCGACACCGCGTCGAGCGCCCTGGCCCGCCGCCAGACCCACCAGCTCAGCGGCTCCATGTCCTCCTCGGCGGGCTCGCGGCCGGCGAGCATGCCCGCGGCGGCGATCTGGGACGACACGGCCGGGCCGAAGAGCGCGCCGAACAGGTCGAGCAGTCCCTCGCCGCCCCACGGCGGGTCCGCCGGGACGACCTCGTGGCCCAGCCCCTCCAGCAGCAGCCCCGTCTCCGTGACCGCCCTGATGCAGTCGGGGTCGACCGCGACGTCGCCGAGCGAGGGCGACCACGTCATCGCGATGCGCAGGCGGCCCGGCTCGCGCGCCGCGGCGGCCGCGAACGGCTCCGGCGGGGGTGGCGCCCAGCTGGCGTCGCCGTGCTCGGTCCCGGCGAGGACGTCGAGCAGCGCGGCGGTCTCGCCGACGGTCCGGGTCAGGACGCCGTCCTGCACGAGGAACTGCTCACCGAGCTCGGGCGCGTGCGACACGCGCCCGCGCTGCGGCTTGAGGCCGACCAGGCCGCAGCACGACGCCGGGATCCGCAGCGAGCCGCCGCCGTCGTTGCCGTGCGCGAGCGGCACCATGCCCGCGGCGACCGCGGCGGCGCTCCCGCCGGACGAGCCCCCGGGGGTTCGTGCCGGATCCCAGGGGTTCCGCGTCCGCTCGGTGACGGGCAGGATCCCCCACTCGGGCATCGCCGTCGTGCCGACGACGATCGCGCCCGCGGCACGCAGCCGGCGGACGACGTTGTGGTCGTGCGTCGCGCGCACGTCGCGCATGAGCGAGGAGCCGCACGTCAGGCGCAGCCCGGTGACCGCCCTGTTCGCCTTCACCGCGACCGGGACCCCCGCCAGCGGCCGGGGATCGCCCGCCGTGACCTCGGCGGCCGCGGCCCGCGCGCCCGCATCGTCGACCTCGACGAACGCACCGAGGTGCGGGTCGAGCGCCTCGATCCGCGCCAGCGAGAGCTCGACGAGCTCGAGGGACGTCACGTCTCCTGCGCCGACGAGACGGGCGAGCTCGGTCGCCGGTCGGGTCAGCAGATCGTCGCCGGTCACGCTGCGCACCCTACGGGGCAATAGATTCGGAGCGGTGGCGCCGACAGGGGTCGACATGGGACCGCGCTACCGCTGGGTCGTGCTCGCCGTCGGGGCGTTCGGCGCCGCGGCATTCACCGCTCTGCGCATGGGGTTCCCCGCGCTGGGGCCGGAGCTGCGCGACGTCTTCGGGCTGTCCCTCGGCGAGATCGGCCTGGCGATCGCCGCGCTGTCGATCGGGGTGATGCTGACGACGGTCCCCTGGGGCATGCTCACGGACCGCATCGGCGAGCGCCCGGTGCTGGCGGGCGGGCTGTTCGCCACCTCCCTCGCGATCTTCGCGATGGCCTTCACCGAGGGCTTCCCCGCCCTGCTCGTCGGGCTGTTCGTCGCCGGCACGTTCGGCGCGAGCGCCACCGGCGCGAGCGGTCGCGCGGTCATGGGGTGGTTCACCCGCCACGAGCGCGGCTACGCGCTCGGCATCCGCCAGATGGCGCTGCCGGTCGGCGGGAGCCTCGGCTCGATCGCGCTCCCGCTGCTGGCGGGCGCGGGAGGCCTGAAGGCCGCGTTCCTCGCGTCCGGCGGTCTCGTCCTGACCGGTGCGATCGCGGCGGCGCTGTTCATGCGCGACGCGCCCCCGGCGCCGCCCGGCGCCTACGTGAGCGACGCGCCGCGCCCCCTGCGCGACCCGCGCATCCTGCGCCTGGGCGTCGCGAGCGGACTGCTCGTCTGCGCGCAGGCGGCAGTGCTCGGGTTCATCGTGCTCTTCCTGCACGACGAGGAGGGGCTGTCGGCGGCGTTCGCGGCGGTCCTGCTCGCGGGACTGCAGCTCGCGGGCGCGGTCGGGCGGATCGTCGCCGGCCGCCGGTCCGACCGCGAGGAGCGCAGGATCATGCCGATGCGCCGCCACGCGCTCGCGGCGACGGGGCTGATCGTCGCCAGCGCCGTCCTGACCCCGGCGCCGAACTGGGTCGTGGTGCCGCTCGTCATGGTCGCCGGGGTCGCGACCATGTGCTGGAACGGGCTCGCATTCACCGTCGCCGCGGAGATCTCCGGGCGCGAGCAGGCCGGCACGGCCATGAGCGTGCAGAACACGATGACCGCGGTCGGGACCGTCATCGCGCCGGTGGCGTTCGGCGCCTTCGTCGAGTTCACGTCCTGGCCGCCCGCGTTCGTCGCGCTCGCGGCGTGCCCGCTGGCGGCATGGTGGGTGCTCGCGCCGCTCGTCGACGAGGAGGAGCGGCGCGCGGACGCGCGGGAGGCGCGCCTCGCGCTCGCGGCCACGCGCAACGCCGAGACCGGCGTCGCCAGCGCTACGGGCTCCTGACGCCCTCCTCGTCGGGCCAGTGGCCGTGCAGGTCGTAGAACTCGCGTGCCTCGTCCTCGGCGTGCCGGTCCGAGTGGCCCTTGGCCGCGATCCACACCAGCAGCACGATGGACACGATCGCGCCGAGCGTCCCGATGATGCCCCAGGCGAGATCGACTCCGCCGCCGAGATCGAACACGCGTCACAGGCTAACCGCGTGACCGAGGGGCGCGGTGTCGTAGTCTCCTTGGGCGTGCTTCTGGATCGATTCAGAAACCCGCGAGCGGCCATCACGCTCGTCTTCGCCCTCAACGGAGCTCTGTACGGGTCGTGGGCATCGCGCATCCCCGCGATCCAGAACCGCCTCGACCTGAGCGCCGGCGCGCTCGGCATCGCGCTCGCGGGCGTCGCCACGGGCGCGCTCGTCGCGATGCCGCTGAGCGGCGGCTGGGCCGCCCGCGCGGGGAGCCGCCGCGCCACGCGCACGCTGCTGGCGGCGGCCTGCATCGCCGTCCCGCTCGCGTCGTTCGCGCCGTCGTTGCCGCTGCTCGTCCTCGGGACGCTCGCGCTCGGCGCCGCCAACGGCGGCCTCGACGTCGCCATGAACGCGCAGGGCGCCGCCGTCGAGCGCCGCGCCGGCAAGCTCATCTTCAGCTCGCTGCACGCGGGCTTCAGCCTCGGCGGGCTCGTCGGGGCGCTCACCGGCGCGGCCGCCGCCGCCGCGGACGTCGACGTCCGGGTCAACCTGGTCGTCATCGGTGCGCTCGCGCTCGCCATCGGCCTCCCGGTGACCCGTGCGCTCCTGCCCGCCTCGGCCGACGCCTCCCCGGAGGCCCACTCGTTCGCCCGTCCGACGCGCGCGCTGTGGGCGCTGGGCGTCCTCGCCTTCTGCTGCCTGCTCGCCGAGGGCGCGGCGGCCGACTGGAGCGCCGTCTACGTCGAGGACTCGCTCGACGCGCCCGCCGGGCAGGCGGCGCTGGCGTTCGCGGCGTTCTCGGCGACGATGACCCTCGGCCGCCTCGTCGGGGATCGCCTCGTCGCCGACCTCGGCTCCGTGCGGCTCCTGCGCATCTCCGGCCTGGTGGCCGGCATCGGCCTCGGCAGTGCGCTGCTGCTCGCGGTGCCGGGCGCCGCGATCGCGGGGTTCGCCTTCCTGGGAGCGGGCCTGTCCGTCGTGATCCCGATCGTGTTCCGCAGTGCCGCGGCGACCCCCGGCGGCGCCGCGGGCCCGTCGCTGGCGGCGGTCTCGACGCTCGGCTACCTCGGCTTCCTCGCCGGCCCGCCGCTCGTCGGCGGCCTCGCGGAGCTCACGTCGCTGCCCGTCGCGCTGAGCCTCGTCGTCCTCTGCGCGGCCTCGACCGCCGCGCTCGCCGGCGCGACGCGCGGCGTGGGCTCGGGCGTCCCCGCGCCCACTGCGTCGGTCGCCGAGCCGATGCGCGCGTAGAGTCGCCGGATGCCGTTCGATCCAGGCGTCCGCGACCTCCTCGCCGGCGCGAACTTCGTGCACCTCGCCACGCTGCTGCCGGACGGCGGTCCCCACAGCGTCGCGATCTGGGCCGACGTCCACGACGACGACCACGTCGTGTTCTTCACGACCCCGACCTCCCGCAAGGCACGCAACCTCGACGGGGATCCTCGTCTGGCGATGTCGCTCGTCGATCGCGACAACCCGTACCGGACGGCGATGCTCCGCGGGCGGCTCGTGCAGCGCATCGAGGGGGACGAGGCCGCGGCGATCGTCGACCGGATCAGCCACAAGTACACGGGCAAGCCGTTCCCCTACCCGCCCGGCCTGGCCTTCGTCGTCGAGGTGACCCACAGCCGGCTGTTCTCGCTGGTCGACAACTTCGAGGACACCCCGAGGACCTAGACCGGGTACCCACTCGCCACGCACGACCAAGGAGGTAGGCATGGTGAGACTCATCCTGAGGGTGCTGTTGGGCGCCCTCTTCATGGGGCACGGGCTCCAGAAGCTCAAGGGCTGGTTCGGTGGCTACGGCATCGAGGGCACCGGCCAGTTCTTCGAGAGCATCGGGCTGCGCCCGGGGAAGCGCCACGCCACGGCGGCGGGTGCAGCCGAGACGGCGGGCGGCGCGCTGCTCGCGCTGGGGCTCCTGACGCCCGTGGCGTCCGCCGCGCTCATCGGGACGATGGCGACCGCCGTCAAGACGGTCCATCTGGAGAAGGGGCCGTGGGTGAGCGAGGGCGGCTGGGAGTACAACGCCGTCGTCGTCGCGGCGCTTGCAGCCCTGACGGAGACCGGCCCTGGCGCGCTGTCCCTCGACCGCGCGCTCGGCACGGAGCTGTCCGGGCCGTTCTGGGCCTTCGCCGCCCTGGCCGCCGGGCTCGGCGGCGCGGCCGCGAACCTCACGATGACGGAGGACGCGCCGCCGCCGGCGCAGCCCGTCCCCGCGAGCGTCCAGTAGCAACGACAGAGGGCCCGGCGAAAGCCGGGCCCTCAGTACGCCGGCAGTTCCCCCAGGCGCCGCGAGGTGCGGCGACCTGGAGTGGAACTGCCTGAGGAAATCGACGAAGTCGATTTCCCTACATCATGCCGCCCATGTCGGGCATCCCGCCGCCGCCGCCGGCGCCCGCGGGCTCCGGGACCTCGGCCACGATGGCCTCGGTGGTCAGGATGTTCTTCGCGATCGACGCGGCGTTCTGCAGCGCGGAGCGCGTGACCATCGCCGGGTCGATGACGCCGGCCTTGACCAGGTCGACGATCTCGCCGGTGGCCGCGTTCAGGCCCTCGTTCTTCTTGGCCTTGCGGACGTCGTTGACGACGACCGAGCCCTCGAGACCGGCGTTGTGCGAGATCTGGCGGAGGGGCTCCTCGAGCGACCGCAGGACGATCTTCGCCCCGGTCTTCTCGTCACCCTCGAACGCGTCGATCTTCACCGAGTCGCCGGCGCGCAGGAGCGCGACGCCGCCACCGGGGACGATGCCCTCCTCGAGCGCCGCGCGGGTCGCCTGCAGGGCGTCCTCGACACGGTGCTTCTTCTCCTTGACCTCGGTCTCCGTGGCCGCGCCGACCTTCACGACGGCGACGCCACCGGAGAGCTTGGCAAGGCGCTCCTGGAGCTTCTCGCGATCGAAGTCCGAGTCGGTGTTCTCGACCTCGGCCTTGATCTGGTTGATGCGGCCGCGGATCGCGTCCGCGTCACCGTTGCCGTCGACGATGGTCGTCGTGTCCTTCGTGACGACCACGCGGCGGGCACGGCCCAGCTGCGAGACCTGCGTGTTCTCGAGCTTGAGGCCCATCTCCTCGGTGATGACCTCGCCACCGGAGAGGATGGCGATGTCCTCGAGCATGCGCTTGCGGCGGTCGCCGAAGCCCGGGGCCTTGACGGCCACGCCCGTGAACGTGCCGCGCAGCTTGTTCACCACGAGGGTGGCGAGGGACTCGCCCTCGACGTCCTCGGCGATGATCAGCAGCGGCTTGCCCGACTGGATGACCTGCTCCAGGATCGGGAGGATGTCGCGGACGGAGCCGATCTTGGAGTTGGCGATGAGGATGTACGGATCCTCGAGCACCGCCTCCATGCGCTCCTGGTCGGTGACCATGTAGGGCGAGATGTAGCCCTTGTCGAACTGCATGCCCTCCGTGAACTCGAGGTCGAGGCCGAACGTCTGGCCCTCCTCGACGTTCACGACGCCGTCCTTGCCGACCTTCTCGATGGCGTCGGCGATGACGTCGCCGATCTCCTCGTCGCCGGCCGAGATCGTCGCGACGCGAGCGATCTGGTCCTTGCCGGAGATCTCGGTGGACTGCTGCTTGATGTTCTCGACGATCTGCTCGACCGCCAGCTCGATGCCCTTCTTGAGCGCGAGCGGGTTCGCACCAGCAGCCACGTTCTTCAGGCCCTCGCGGACGATGGCCTGGGCGAGCACGGTCGCGGTCGTCGTGCCGTCGCCGGCGACGTCGTTGGTCGCCGTGGCGACCTCGCGGACGAGCTGCGCGCCCTGGTTCTCGAAGACGTCCTCGATCTCGATCTCACGAGCGATGGTGACGCCGTCGTTCGTGATCGTCGGGGCGCCGAACTTCTTGTCGAGCACGACGTAGCGGCCGCGCGGGCCGAGGGTGACCTTGACCGCGTTGGCGACCGCGTCGACGCCTGCCTCGAGCGCGCGACGCGCGTCCGTGTTGTACTTCAGCTCCTTGTGTGCCATGTGATTCCTGAGCTCCTCTACTGGACCTTGGCGAGGACGTCGGACTCGCGGAGCACGAGCAGATCCTCACCGTCGAAAACGATCTCCGTGCCGCCGTACTTGGAGTAGAGGACGGTGTCGCCGGCGCTGACGTCGAGCGGGATGCGCTTCGCGCCCTCGTCGTCGAACCGGCCGTCGCCGACGGCCAGCACCTCGCCGCGCTGCGGCTTCTCCTTCGCGGTGTCGGGGAGAACGAGGCCACTCGCCGTCGTCTCCTCCTCCTCGATTGCCCGCACGATCAGACGATCGCCCAGGGGCTTCAGCTTCAACGCCATGGTCCTGTGACCTCCAGAGAACGGTTGTTGCGGTGTTGGCACTCGTTGGGGGAGAGTGCCAACACGTTGCTCGGCGCCACTATAGGGCACATCTGAGTGCTCGCAAGTGAAATCCTTGGCACTCGCCCTGGGAGACTGCCAAGAATGCGCTGGCAGTTCCCACGACGGGCGGCGCGATCGGCCGCAGGAGTGGAACTGCCGTCCGATCAGCGAAGCTGATCGGCTAGTTCTGCGCGCCGCCGAAGCCGCGGATGCGGTCGGTCATGCCCGGCGGGTTCTCGACGATCTGGCTGAAGCGGACGACCGTGACGATGTCGTCGACCGCGACCGTCTTGCCGTAGATCTGCTCGAGGAAGCTCTGCATCTCGTCGTGCCGGCGGAACTCGGGGTTGTCGTGCTCGATGTCCCGCGGGGAGAGGTCCTTGAACTTCTTGACCTCGACCTGGTCGATGACCGCCTCGAAGATCTTCTCGCGCGGCGAGTGCTGATAGCCGACCGTCACGAGGACCGCCTGGTTCTTGCGGTACTTGTGCGACTTGTCGCCGAGACGGATCGTCGCGGTCTTGCGACCGCGCTTGAGCTGGTCGGCGAAGATCGTCGAGTAGAAGTTGAGGACCTGCACAGCGGCCGGGAGGTTACTCACCTTCGGCGATCCGCGACAGCGCCCGGGTCGCCATCTCGCGTTCGCCCGCGTAGCTCAGGGTCCGCGCAGCCTCCTCGAGCGGGACCCAGCGGGCCTCCTCGACCTCCGCGTCGTGGTCGTCGAGGCTGCCGCCGGTGTAGCGCAGCAGGAAGAACGACACGACCTTCGCGACGCGCCGCCCGTCGCGCTGGTACCAGTAGCGGACGTCGCCCAGCGAGCCGGCGAGCTCGGCGTCCACCCCGGTCTCCTCGCGCACCTCGCGCAGCGCGGCGGCCTCCGGCGTCTCGTCCCCGTCGGGATGGCCCTTGGGCAGCGCGAGCACCTTCGAGCCGTCCGCGGCGCGCCGCGTCGGGACGATGACGATCGCCTCCCGCCGCTCGTTGATCACCACACCCCCTGCGCTGAACTCCGTCTCGGAGCGCACGAGGGTCAGTAGACGTAGTTCTGCAGCGCCTGCGGGTCGTGCACCGTCAGGCGCCCGCGGCCCTGCGTGACGAGTCCCGCGCGCTCGAGCACGGCGAGGAACCGGCTGGCCGACTCCCGCGAGGAGCCGGCGAGCTGGGCGATGTCCGCCTGCGTGGCGGTGACGAGCACGTCGCGGTCCCCCGCGCCCTCCGCCTGCGCCTGGGAGACGAGCTGTCCGAGCACGGTCGCCACGCGGCTCTGGACCGTCTGGAACGACTGCCGGGAGATGCGCTCGTTCGCCGCGCGCAGCCGCCGGCCGAGCGCGATGACGAGCTTCGCGGCGATGTCGGGGTGCTCCCGCAGCAGGCGCCGCATGTCCGTCCCGCTGATCGCGAGCGCCTCGACCTCGTCGAGCGTCTCGACGGTTGCCGATCGCCGCTCGTCGTCGAACATGGCAAGCTCGCCGAAGATGTCACCCGGACCGAAGTGCGCAAGGGCGATGGTGCGGCCGTCGGGATTCGCTCGGACGGCGCGGGCATGACCGGTGCGCACGACGTAGCACGTGTCGCTCGCATCGCCCTCGCGGAAGATGACCTGATGCGCCGCGAATCGGCGGGGCACGGCGACGGCCGCGACGTGGCGCAGGTCGCCGGGCGCCAGGGTCTCGAAGACCGGCACTCGTGTGAGCAGCCCCGCAGCGACATCCTCCGTCCGCATTGCCTGAGAATGCCACAGCCGCAACCGCGTCCCGCCGCCGGTGTTCTGGGCGTGATGCCACATCGCCGTCCACCGAAGCTCCTCGGAGCGCTTGCGCTCGCCGTCGCGCTGCTCGCGACGCCCGCCGCCGCGTCCGCGCAGACCGATGACCCCGAGCCGCCGCCGCTGTGGGCGACGGTCAACGTGTGCGACACGGCTGCGCACCCCGACACGATCGGCATCCGCGGCTCGATGCCGGGCACCGGTCGCAGCGAGGACCGGATGTTCATGCGGTTCACGGTCCAGTACCAGGCGGCCGACGGCATGTGGAAGCCGCTCTCGACCGGCGGGGACTCGGGTTGGGAGTCGATCGGCCGGGGGACGTGGGAGGCGCGCCAGTCGGGCTACAGCTTCCAGGTGCGCCCGCCGCAGGGCTCGGTGCGCCTGCGCGGTCTCGTCCGGTTCCAGTGGCGGCGCTCAGGGCGCGTCGTGCGCCGCGAGGTCCGCGCGACCGAGGCGGGTCACCGCTCGACGGCGGGCGCCGATCCGCGCAACTGGTCGCGCGGCGTCTGCGTCGTCACGGCGTGAACAGCCGCGGGTCGTTCGTGATGATGCCGTCGACCCCGAGCGCGACGAGGCTGCGCACGGTCGCGGCGTCGTCGACGGTCCACACGTAGACCTCGCCGCCGGCGGCACGGACGGCACGCAGCAGGCGCGGCGACATGAGCCGGAAGTGCACCATGACCGCGTCCATCTCGCCGCTGCGGATGCGCCGCGCGACGACCGTCGGCAGCAGCAGGCGCGCACCTGCCGCGAGCGCGAGCGCCGCGTACTTCGTCCGGCGGCGGGTCGTCGGGTCCTTGCGCAGCTTCGGGACGCTCAGCCCCAGCCGCACGTCCGGCGCGATCCCGCGCACCACGCGCAGGCTCGAGCGCTCCGTCGAGCTGACGAGCGAGCGCCCGAGCAGGCCGTGACGGCGCAGGGCCTCGATCACGCGGTCCTCGTAGCCGGGCAGCTTGAGGTCCACGTCGAGCTCGACGCTCGAGTAGGCGTCGCCGGCGAGGTGCTCCAGGCCCTCCTCGAGCGTCAGCGCCTGGCGGGATCGCAGGTCGGCGTAGTCGTGCGCGAGGTACAGCTCGCCGGTCCCGTCGACCTCGGCCGGCAGCACGTCGAACTCCAGCATGTCGACGCCGGCGGCCATCGCGGCCGCGAACGCGGCGGGCGTGTTCCCGGGGGCGAGGAGGTCCGCGCCCTTGTGGCCGACGCGTCTCACCGCTGGCATCCCGGGCACCAGTACGTCGCGCGGTTGTCCTCCCACTGCCCGCGCTCGGCGATGAGCGTCCCGCAGCGCGGGCACGGGCGGCCCTTCTGGCCGTAGACCACGCGGAACTTGTCCTGCATCCCGTCGAGCGCGGACTGCTGCATCTTCGGGCGGATCCCGCGCAGGATCGCCAGCACCTCGTCGTCGCCCACCTTGCCGGCCTGCCGCCAGGGATCGACCTCCGCCGCCCAGCAGCCCTCGACCTTCCAGAGGTTGCCGATGCCCGCGACGACCTGCTGCTGCAGCAGCACGTCGCCGATCGGCCGGGTCGGGTCCTCCTCGCGCAGCCGGCGCAGCACGCGCGCCTCGTCGAACGGCTCCTTGATGATGTCCGGACCCAGGCCCGCGATGCGCTGGTCGAAGCGGCTGCGCGACTCGGTCATGAGCTCGAGGACGGGCCCGTCGAACTGCACGACCTCGCGGTCGTCGGCGGACATCACGAGCCAGGCGCGCCGCGGGGAGCGTCGCCAGCGCTGGCCCGCGCGGTACGTGCCCCAGGATCCCGTCATGCGCAGGTGCGAGTGGATGACGAGGTCGCCCTCGAAGTGCACGAAGAGATGCTTGCCGTGGGCGTCGACGGCCGTGACCTCGCGGCCGCCCAGGCGGTCGGGCCACCGGTCGCCCCTCAGCCTCGGGTGCGGCGTGCGCAGCTCCGGGACCCGGCCGGCGAGGATCGGGCGGATCCGGTTGGCGGCGTAGTGGATCGTGTCGCCCTCAGGCATCGATGAGACCGGCGACGAGCGCGCGGTCGTGGGCGTAGGACAGCAGCGCCTCCGCCTCGTCGAGCGGGATCCAGCGCACCTCGTCGACCTCGTCGTCGGGCTCGCGGGCGTCGATCGCCACGGGCTGCATGAGCCACCAGCGGACCTGCTTGGGACGTCCCTTGCGGTCGGTGTAGCTGTCGCCGTCGAGCTCGCGCAGCAGCCGGCCGCCGACGCCGGTCTCCTCGAGGACCTCGCGCAGCGCGGCCTCCTCCCAGGACTCCCCCCGCTCGAGCTTGCCCTTGGGCAGCGACCAGTCGTCGTAGCGCGGCCGGTGCACCACGAGCACCTCGCCGTCGCGCACGACCACGCCTCCCGCCGCGCGGACCTCAGCCACGGATGCGATCCGTGCTGGCGCGGGTCCGCAGCGCGACGGGCACGAGGACCGGGCGGGGCGGGTCCTCGCCGCGGATACGGGCGAGGAGCAGGTCGACCGCCGCGTGGCCGAGGCCGTCGGGATCGAGATCGGCTGCGGTGATCGGCGTCGAGCCCTCGCGGCACTCCGCGGAGTCCATCGCCGACGCGACGAGCAGGTCGCCCGGGACGTCGAGCCCGCGCGAGCGCGCGGCGGCCACGACCCCCGCGGCGACGCGCTCGACCATGCCGACGATGGCGTCCGGCGGCTCCGCGAGGTCGAGCAGCGGCGCCGCCTCCGTGTCCAGCAGCTCGGGCACCGCGTGCTCCGCGCACCACGCGCGGTAGGCCGTCACGGACTCGATGGCCCATGCCATCGGCCAGGCCGGTGCAACGAGGGCGATCCGCCGCGCACCGGCGGCCGCGAGGTGGTCGAGGAGGAGGCGCATCGTCCGCGCGTTGTCGGAGTTCGCGTGCCAGTCGAAGTCCGGTCGCTCGGTGTCGGCCTCGATCGTCACGACGGGCACGCCGTGCTCGGCGAAGAGGTCGAGCTGCGGGTCGGCGGGCCGCGGGTCGCAGACGATCGCGCCGTCCACGCCGAGGTCGGCCAGCTCGGCGCCGGAGCGGACGGGCGGCGCGATGAGCAGCCGGTGCTCGCGCGCGAACGCCGCGGTCGCGGCCCCGCGCGTGAGGCGCATGTAGTACTCGAAGCTCGGCTCGCCGCCGCCGTCGTGGACGGGATCGATCGTGGACAGCACGAGCGCCAGCGTCGCGGTGCGGGCGGTGCGCAGGGCCCGCGCGGTCCGGCTCGGGCGGTAGCCCATCCGCTCGGCCACCTCGCGGACGTGCGCGGTGGTGGCGACGCTGATCGTCCCGCGCCCGTTCAGCGCGAGCGACACCGTCGCGGGCGACACGCCGGCCTCGGCGGCCACGTCGCGGATCGTCGGGCGCACGGACTCCACCCCCGGCACGGTACCGCTGGTACCACGTGGCACCGTGATGTGGACGCGCTGACGGTAGACGCGGCGGGCTGAACATGAAACGTTTTATGCATGACCGATCTCATCTCCGGTCCCGCCTCCACCACCGAGGACCTGCGCGAGGCCGCGGACAAGCACCTCTGGCGCCACTTCGCCGAGATCGACGAGGCCCGCCGGACGCCCCTGCCGATCATGGTCAGCGGCGACGGCTGCCACGTGACCGACAGCGAGGGCAACCGCTACATCGACGGCATCTCGTGCCTGTTCTGCGTGAACCTCGGCTACTCGTTCGGGCGCGAGATGGCCGAGGCGGCCGCCGTCCAGATGGCGGCGCTCCCGTACTACGCGGCGTGGTCGACGGCGAACCCGGCGCTCATCCGGCTCGCCGAGAAGGTCGCGTCGCTCGCGCCCGAGGGCATGGACAAGGTCTTCTTCACGCCGTCCGGCGGCGAGTCCAACGAGGCGGCGTGGAAGCTCGCCCGCGAGTACTACGCGCTGCGCGGCCAACGGCGCTGGAAGGCGATCAGCCGCGACGGCGCCTACCACGGCACGACGATGGGCGCGCTGTCGCTCACCGGCATCGCGCCCTACCGGACGATCTACGAGCCGCTCGTCCCCGACGTCGGGCGACTGCACAACACGAACAGCTTCCGGCGGCCGGCGGGCGAGACCGAGGAGGAGTTCACGGCGTACCTCCTCGCCGACCTCGAGCACCAGATCCACGCGCTCGGACCCGACACGGTCGCCCTGGTGATCCTCGAGCCGGTGCAGAACCAGGCCGGCTGCCTGACGGCGCCGGCCGGCTACTTCGCCGGCGTGCGGGAGATCTGCGACCGCTACGACATCCTGCTGCACGCCGACGAGGTCATCACCGGCTTCGGCCGCCTCGGGGCGTGGTTCGCCTCCGAGCTCTACGACATCAAGCCGGACCTGATCTCGATCGGCAAGGGCCTCTCCTCGACGTACGCGTCGATCAGCGCGGTCGTCGCGTCGGAGAAGGTCGTCGCGCCGTTCGAGCAGCCCGGGGTGAAGTTCCACCACGGCAACACGTTCGGCGGGCACCCGACCCAGTGCGCGATCGCGCTGCGCAACATCGAGATCATGGAGCGCGAGGGGATCATGGAGCACGTGACGGAGAAGCAGCACGAGCTGCGCTCCATGCTCGCGACGCTCTTCGACCTCCCGATCGTCGGCGACCTGCGCGGCGCGGGCTTCTTCTACGCGATCGAGCTCGTGCGCGACCGGGCGACGAAGGACCCGTTCACCGAGGAGGAGTGCAAGGTCCTGTTCTCCGAGAGGCTCGAGCTGCGGCTGCGCAGCGAGGGCCTGCTCTGCCGCGCGGCCGACGAGGGCTCGCCGGTCATCTTCATCGCGCCGCCGCTCGTGGCCGACACGGCGGAGTTCGAGGAGATCACCGGGATCCTGCGCGGGGTGCTCACCGACGTCTCCGAGCAGGCCATGGCGATGCGCTAGGCGACGGTGATCCCGCCGTCGAGCACGAGGAGCTGGCCGGTCATGAACGCCGCGTCCTCCGACGCGAGGAAGGCCACGCCGCCGGCGATGTCCCCGGGGGTGCCCAGGCGCCCCAGCGGCGTGCGCTGCCGGCGGTACTCGTAGCCCGCGTCGTCGACGACCTCCCGCGCCCCGGGCGTGGGGATCGCGCCCGGCACGACCGCGTTGACGCGGACGTTGTCGGGCGCGAGCTCGACGGCGCTCTGCCGCGTGAAGGCCGCGACGGCACCCTTGATCGCCGAGTACACGCCGGCGGTCGGGAAGCCGTGCAGCGCGGCGGGCGAGGCCATGTGGACGATGACGCCGCCGCCCTGCGCGCGCATCTTCGGCAGCGCCGCCTGCGTCGTCCAGAAGCACGACTTCAGCCCGACGGCGAGCATCCCGTCGACCGTCTCCTCGTCGACCTCCTCGATGTGCTCGTAGCGGATCCACATCGCGCAGTTGACGACGACGTCGATCCGGTCGAGCGCGCCGAGTGCCGCGTGCACCGCCGCGCGGTCCGTCACGTCGAGCGTGAGATCCGTGCCCGGCGCGCGGTCGATGCCGACGACCTGCATGCCGTCGGCCGCCAGGCGCTCGGCGATGCCGGCGCCGATCCCGCGCCCGGCGCCGGTCACGACCGCGACGCGCGTGGATTGCCCCGAAGGCGGAGCCTTCGGCCCTCACCGGAGCGCCCCGCGCAGCTCTGAGACCTCGGTCACGGCGTCGAAGTCCTCCTGGGTCATGGGCGCGCTCAGGTGCGCGCCCGGGAAGCGCTCGGTCATCGCCTGCAGCAGCGCGCGGACCTCCATGCGGGCCAGGTGCTGGCCCAGGCAGCTGTAGGGGCCGTTGCCGAACATGAGCGGCGGTGACGGCTCGCGGTCCAGCCGGAACGCGTCGGGCTCGTCGAACCGGCGCGGGTCGCGCTGACCCGCGCGCACGGAGACGAAGACGGCGCCGCCCTCCTGCACCTCCAGGCCGTTGAGCTCGAGGTCGTCGGCGGCGATGCGGAAGATCGTGCCGAACCGGGGCCGCAGGCGGATGACCTCCTCGATCGCCGGGCCGATGAGCCCGGGGTCCGCGACGACCCGCGCCCAGCGCGCGGGGTCCTCCAGCAGCGTCCCGAGCGCCAGGCCGATCTGGTGGACGGTGTTGTCGATGCTCGCCTGCAGCAGTCCGACGCCCGTCTCGACGACCTCGGACTCCGTCAGGTTGCCCGCCTCCTGCTCGCGGATGAGCGCGGACGTGAAGTCGTCGCCCAGGTCGTCGCGGCGCCGGTCGACGTACGTGCGGATGAAGTCCTCGCTCTCGACGAACGCGTCGAGCGACTCCTGCCTGCGGGCGGCGTCCATGGTCAGGATCGGGCCGAGCGTGCTGTCGGAGAGCCGCGCGGCGCGCTCGGCCTCCTCCGGCGGGGCGGAGAAGAGCTCGCAGTACACGAGCGGCGGGATGCGCCAGGCGACGTGGCGCATGAGGTCGATGTCGTCGCCTGCGGGCGCCTCGTCGAGGACGCGGTCGACGATCGCGCGCACGCTGTCCTCCAGCTTCGCCATCTGGCGCTGCCCGAGCAGCCGGCTGATCGGCAGCCGCAGATGTGTGCGCGTCTCGCCGTCGTTCGTGACCAGCATGCGGTTCCAGGCCTCGCGGACGGGGCCCTCGGTGATGCCGAACGCGTCGAGGCGGTAGAGGAACGTCCCGCCCTTCTTGAACCTGCGGTCGCGCAGGAGCGACATGCCCTCCGCGTAGCGCAGCACCTCGTAGCCGCGCTCGCTCCTCGCGGCCCAGCTGCGCTCGCGCGCCTCGCCCAGCTCGGCGAGCGTCGCGCGGCCGGGGTCGACCTGGGGGAGCGCGTCCGGGCTCACGCCGCCAGCCCCAGGGAGCCGGCGACGAGATCGGACGCCTTCTCGCCGATCATCACCGTGGGCGCCGCGGTGTTGCCCGATGGGATCACCGGCATGATCGACGCGTCGGCGACGCGCAGGCCCTCGACGCCGCGCACGCGCAGCTCGGGGTCGACGACCGCGTCGTCCCCGGTGCCCATCCGGCAGGTCCCGACGGGATGCGCGTACGACAGCGCGCTCGCGCGGACGAACTCGCGCAGGTCGCGCGACGGGCCCGGGTGCAGCTCCCGCGCGCCCCAGCCCGCGGCGAGCGGCTCGGCCGCGCCGATCTCGCGGCACAGCTCGACGCAGGCGACGAGGGCATCGACGTCCGCGTCGGCGGTCAGGTTGCGCGGGTCGATGTCGAGCGCGTCGGCCGGGTCGGCGGACCGCACGCGCACCTCGCCGCGGCTCGCGGGCCGGACGAGCCCGGCGCCGAGCGTGAAGGCGCTCTCGGGCCCGGTGAGCTCGGCGTCGTCGTAGAGGGGCACGCTGAGCGCCAGCGGCTGCAGGTCGGGGGAGGCGAGGCCGGGGCGGCTGTGCCAGAAGAGCTGGCTCTGCATCGGCGTGAGGCCGGGCGAGACGTCGCCCGGCGGGCGCGACGTCTCGAAGATGACCGGGACGAGCGGATGGTCCTGGAGGTTGCGCCCGACGCCGGGGAGGTCGGCGCGCACGTCGATGCCGAGGCGGCCGAGGTCGCCGGCGTCCGCGATCCCCGACAGCGTGAGGATCCGCGGCGACTCGAAGGCGCCGGCGCAGAGCACCACCTCCTCCGTCGCGCGCACCTCCTCGACGACGCCGTCGCGCACGACCTCGGCGCCGACGCAGCGATCGCCCTCGAACAGCAGCCGGAGCGCGCGCGTGCCCGTGAGGACCGTGAGGCCGGGATGCCCGGTGACCGGCGCCAGGAACGCGCTCGCCGTGCTGTCGCGCCGCCCGTCGCGGATGCTGAAGTGCGTCTGGCAGACGCCTTCGATCCGCTCGCCGTTGTGATCGTCGGTGCGCGGGATCCCGGCGGCGACGGCGGCCTCGATGATCGACGCGTGCAGCGGATCGGGCTCGTAGCGCGACAGCACGTGCCAGGGGCCGCCGGCGCCGTGCAGCTCCGACGCGCCGCCGTCGAAGTCCTCCGAGCGGCGGAACAGCGGCAGGACGTCGTCCCAGCCCCAGCCGTGGTTGCCGAGGTACGCCCAGTGGTCGTAGTCGAGCCGGTGGCCGCGGATGTAGATCATCCCGTTGATCGTGCTCGACCCGCCGAGGACGCGGCCGCGCGGGTACGGCAGGCGGCGCCCGTCGACCGCGGGGTGCGCGACGGACTCGTGCGCCCAGTCGACGGCGCTGCCGCGCAGCTCGATGACCCGGCGGGGATCGTGGATGGCCGGGTCCGCGTCCGGGCCGCCCGCCTCCAGGAGGGTCACGCTCGCGCCCGCGTCGACGAGCCGCCGCGCGATGACGGCACCCGCCGACCCTGCACCGATGACGACCACCTGCGCGCGCTCTCCCATCCCCGCGCAACCTATCCGCGCCCGCGCACCGGCCGGGAGCGGCGTGGCGCGCAGCGACAAGCATCCGGCGCGGATAGCCTGGCGAGCAGGGTGGGCCTCGTGTTCGACACCAGCAGCCTGGAGCGCTGGCGGGCGCAGACCGCGGAGACGTTCTTCCCGATGAGCATCACCACGCCGCGCGACCGGCCGTTCCGCGCCCGGCTCGCCGCGCACGAGCTCGGCGCGGTCGCGATCGGCCGGGTGACCGCCGGGCCGAACGCCTGCCTGCGGACGCCGCGCGACATCGCGACGGGCGACCCGGAGCTCCTGCGGATCCTCGTCCTGCGCCACGGCCGGACCCACGTGCAGCAGGGCGACCGGGAGTGCACGATCACGGACGGCGACCTCGTCGTCTACGACTCGTCGCGCCCGTTCGCGGTCCACGCCCAGCGCTCGTTCGACCTCGTCGTCTGCGGCCTTCCGATCGCCCTGCTCGGCGCCCACGCCGACCGGATGCGCGACCTCTCCGCGACGCGGATCCCGCGCGACGCCCCGGTCGCACGCATGTTCGCGAGCTTCGTCGAAGGGATCGCCGACGAGCTCGGGCGCGACGGCGTCGCGGGCGCCGAGCTGGAGCTCGCCGACACGCTGGTCGCGTTCTCGCGTGCGCTCGCGCGACGCGAGGACGCGCGTGCGGGCGCGCGGCTGCGCGGGGTCCAGGCCTGGCTCGACGCGCACCTCGCCGACCCCTCGCTCACGCCGGGCCGGATCGCGGGCGCGAACTTCATCTCCGTCCGCTCGCTGCACCGCCTGTTCGAGGCCGAGGGCGTCACGGTGTCGGCCTGGGTGCGCGACCGCCGGCTGGAGGCCTGCCGCCGCGACCTGACCGATCCCACCCAGGCGGAGCGGACGGTCGCCGAGATCGCGCGGCGGTGGGGCTGGACCGACGCGGCGGGATTCAGCCGCCGGTTCCGCGCGGCGTACGGCTGCTCGCCGAGCGAGCTACGCGCTGAGCGTCAGCTTCCGCGGCCCGGAGCGGAACCCGAGCTCGACGAGCATCTCCTCGACGGGTGAGCCGACGACCGGCTCGCCGTCGATGCGCTCGAGCGACAGCTTGCGGCCGCGGCCGCCCGTGATGAACTCGGCCAGCGCGGTGAGCGCGGGCCGCAGCCGCGGGTCGTCGAGGGCGACCAGGAGCGTCAGGCCGCGGCCCCCGCGCTCGACGTAGACCGCCGGCTCGGCGCCGACGAGGACGACGTAGGCGCCGGCGACGCGGGACGGCCGCCGGTGCTCGCCGTCGCGCTTGGGCCACGGCAGCGCCGCGCCGTAGGCCTGGGCCGGATCGGTCGCGGCGAGCACGAGCGGCGGCGCGCTCTCGTCGTCGCGGCGCGCTCGCAGCCGCTCCACGGCACCGGGGAGCGCGAACTGCGCGCCGCCCAGGCCCTCGACGAAGTAGCCGCGCCGGCAGACGCCGAGGGTCTCGAGATCGGTGAGCGCGTCGTACAGCGCCGAGAAGCCGCCGGGGATCCCCTCGCCCAGGACGGTCTCGCGGGTGAGGATGCCGTGGCGCTCGAGCAGCAGCTCGGCGACCGTGCGCCGCTGCGCGCGCGGGTCGGCCTCGGAGCGGAAGATCGACGACGTCAGCGACCAGCGTCCCTGCATCGTCGGCTGCGTGCTGCCGCGCCGGGCGCCGAACCGCCGGGTGCCACGGCCGCGGCGCTCGAGCGTCGCGCGCTGCGCGCGGGCCAGCGTCAGGCGCGGGGCGCGCAGCGGCGCCCACGCGTCGTTCGTGACCTCGCCGGCCCAGACGAGGTCCCAGAGCGCCTCCTGGAGGTCCTCCGGCGCGAGGCTGACCTCGGCCAGCAGGTCCGTGAAGAAGCACGGCGAGCGGCCGAGACGCTCGCGCAGCAGGTCGTGCGAGGGCTCGCCCGGCGCGTCGATCGCGCTGGCCGGGAGGTCCGATCGCCTCCGCGTCCTCGCGGAAGTACAGCGCGACCTTGCCGGAGCTGCGCCCGAGGGCGCCCGCGCCGACCCAGACCACCTCGCCGGACGCGCACAGCTCGTCGAGCCACGTCGGCGAGTACGCGCCGGTGCGGCGCGGGAGGACGTCGCGCTCCCACACGTCGGCGGGCAGCGCCAGCCCCTGCAGCGGGACGAGCACCTCGCGCAGGCGGTCGCGGCCGGCGCCCGCCGCCGCGTGGCGGTCGACGCCCTGCCACGACGGCGCGAACGCCGCCAGCGCGCGCTGGTCGGCGGGCTCGATCTCCTTGCGCAGCGCCGCGAGCGACGCGCGGCGCAGCCGGCGCAGGACGTCGGGATCGCACCACTCGCGCTCGCCGCTGCCGCCGGGCCGCAGCTCGCCGCGGACGAGGTCGCCCTCGGCCTCGAGCGCCGCCAGCACCGCGCTCATGTCGACGCGGTAGCGGTCGCGCAGCTCCTCGGTGGTGAACGGGACGTGCGTGCGCGCGTAGCGAGCGGTGATGACGCGCAGGGCGTCGGGCACGTCGGCCAGGAACGCCTCCGGCAGCCCGCCGGGCGGCACGGCGCCGAGCGCGTCGCGGTACAGGCCGGCGTCGTCGGCCGCGACCCAGCGCTCCTCGCCGCCGATGCGCAGCCGCACGGCGCGCCGCTCGTCGGCCAGCCCCGTGAGCCAGGCCTGCGCCGACGCGGGCTCGTGGATGCGCTCGGCGACCTCCGCGACCGTGAGGTCGCCCAGGCGGCGCAGCACGTCGGCGAGCTCGTCGCGCGTCGCGGCGCGCATGCGCTCCGAGCGGTGCTGGAGGTCGTCGGCGACGGTCTGCAGCGCGTCGGGGTCGATGAGCTCGCGCAGCTCGTCCTGCCCGAGCAGCTCGCGCAGGAGGTCGCGATCGAGCGACAGGGCGGCCGCGCGGCGCTCCGCGTTCGGCGTGTCGCCCTCGTACATGTACGTCGCGACGTAGTCGAACAGCAGCGAGGACGCGAACGGCGAGGCGGTCGGCGTGTCGACCTCCACGAGCGACAGCTCGCGGCGGTGCAGCTTCGTGAGCAGGTCGGTGAGGCCGGGCAGGTCCAGGACGTCCTGCAGGCACTCGCGGTAGGTCTCGAGGATCACCGGGAACTGCGCGTAGCGCTTGGCGACCTCGAGCAGGTTCTGCGACTTCAGCCGCTGCTGCCACAGCGGCGTGCGCTTGCCGGGATAGGCGCGGGGGATCAGGAGGGAGCGCCCGGCGTTCTCGCGGAAGCGCGCGCCGAACAGCGCGCTGGCGCCCAGCTCGGCGACGACGCGGTCCTCGAGCTCGTCCGGGTCGATGAGCACGAGGTCGGCGCCGGGCGGCTCGTCGGCGTCGGGGAGGTGGACGATGATCCCGTCGTCCGACCAGATGGCGTCCGCCTCGAGGCCGAGCTCGTCGCGGATCCGCGCGGACAGGGCCAGCGACCACGCGGCGTGGACGCGGCCGCCGAACGGCGTGAGGACGCAGAGGCGCCAGTCGCCGATCTCGTCGCGGAAGCGCTCGATGACGACCGTCGTGTCGCTCGGCAGGACGCGCGTCGCGTCCTGCTGCTCGCGCAGGTAGTCGAGGAGGTTCTGCGCCGCGAGCTCGTCGAGGTCGTGCTCGCGCACGAGCGTCGCGGCGTCCTGGTCGACGGCCCAGCGGCTGAACGCGCCGATCGCCTCGCCGAGCTCCTTGGGGCGACCGACCGAGTCGCCGCGCCAGAAGGGGACGGCGCCCGGCACGCCGGGGGCGGGGGTGACGATGACCCGGTCGCGGCCGATCTCCTCGATCCGCCACGACGACGCGCCGAGCAGGAACGTCTGCCCGGGCCGCGCCTCGTAGACCATCTCCTCGTCGAGCTCGCCGACGCGCCTGCCGTCGGGCAGCGTCACGGCGTACAGGCCGCGGTCGGGGATCGTGCCCGCGTTCGTCACCGCGAGCTGGCGCGCGCCCTTGCGGGGGCGGATCGTCCCGGCGACCCGGTCCCACACGATGCGGGGCCGCAGCTCGGCGAACTCGGCCGACGGGTAGCGCCCGTCGAGCATGTCGAGGACGTTCTCCAGCAGCTCGCGGCTCAGCTCGGCGTAGGAGTGCGTGCGCGTGACGAGCGCGTGCAGCTCGTCGACACCGGTCGGCTCGTCCTCCGACGAGGCGGCGATCGCGACGATCTGCTGGGCGAGGACGTCGAGGGCGTTGCGCGGCACCACGGTCGGCTCGATGCGGCCCTCGCGCATGAGCTTGACGACGACCGCGCACTCGAGGAGGTCGGCGCGGAACTTGGGGAAGATGCGGCCCTTCGAGGTGTCCCCGACCGAGTGGCCGGCGCGGCCGATGCGCTGCAGGCCGCGGGCGACGGACTTCGGCGACTCGATCTGGAGCACGAGGTCGACGGCGCCCATGTCGATGCCGAGCTCGAGCGACGACGTCGCCACGAGGCACGGCAGGTTGCCGGCCTTCAGCAGCTCCTCCACGACCGTGCGCTCCTCGCGGGCGAGCGAGCCGTGGTGGGCGCGGGCGATCTCCTCGAACGGCTGGTCGTCGTCGGCGCGATCGGCGTTGGCCAGCTCGTTGAGGCGCAGCGCGAGCCGCTCCGCCATGCGGCGGTTGTTCACGAAGACGATCGTCGACCGGTGCTGCCTGACGAGCTCGAGCACCTGCGGGTAGATCGCGGGCCAGATCGAGCGCCGCGTCGCCTCGCCGCCCGCGACAGGGTCGAGCGGGTCGAGGTGACCGGTGGACTGCTCGGGCTCGACCATCGACTCGACGGGCACCTGGATCTTCAGGTCCAGCGGCTTGCGGACGCCCGCGTCGACGACGGTGCACGTGCGCCGCGGCCCGACCATGAACCGGCCGACCTCCTCGAGCGGGTTCTGCGTCGCCGAGAGGCCGATGCGCTGGTACTCGTTGAGCTGCGCCATGCGCTCGAGCGTCAGCGCGGTGTGGCTGCCGCGCTTCGTCGAGGCGATCGCGTGGATCTCGTCCACGATCGCCCACTGCACGCGCTCGAGCATGTCGCGCGCCTGCGAGGTGAGGATGAGGTAGAGCGACTCCGGCGTCGTGATGAGGATGTCCGGCGGGCGGCGGCGCATCGCCTGGCGCTCGCGCTGCGGCGTGTCGCCGGTGCGGATCGCGACCTCGATGTCGGCCCCGATGCCGCGCAGCGGCGCCCGCAGGTTGCGCTCGATGTCGTAGGACAGCGCCTTGAGCGGCGAGACGTAGACGAGGCGCGTGTGGCGGTCGTCGTCGGGCAGCGGATCGGCGGCCAGGCGGTCGATGCCCCAGAGGAAGGCGGCGAGCGTCTTGCCCGAGCCGGTGGGCGCGGAGATCAGCGTGTGCGACCCGGTGGCGATGGCCGGCCAGGCCTGCGCCTGCACGGCGGTCGGCTCCGCGAACGCGTTCGCGAACCAGTCGCGAACACGGGGGGTGAAGGCATCGAGCGGAGCCATCTCATCGAGGGTACGCGCGCCGTCTCCCTCCGGGCTTGAACACGGAGAGACCTGTCGCGATGGAGAGTGCGACGACGTCGTAGGCGGCGCCCGCGATGATGAGCGTCTCGCGGTCGGGGTCGCCCTCGCTCGGGCCGATGAGCAGGGCGCCGACGACCATCACCGAGACGATGAGCGCGAGCTTCGCGGTCACCCACGGCGAGCGGAACACGCCCCACTTCGAGGTGACGCCCAGCACGACGCCGGTGAGGATCGACAGCACGCTGAGCGGGATCCCGAAGAACGTGCTGAAGAGCGCCATCGTGTCGTGCGACGCCTGCGCGACGGCGGGGTCGTCGGTGGATGCGGCCTGCAGCGCGACGGCGAGCAGGCCGGCGGAGTCGCCGAGCAGCCCGACGGACACGACGATGTGGGCGGTCAGCACGGCGCGGCGGGGTGTGCGGGAGAGGGTCGCCATGCCCGTCGACGCTCCCAGCCGGGGCGCGCGCCGTCGTCGGACCGCGCGGTGATCGCGGCGTCGTCCGTCCGGACCGCTCGCAGGGCGACCTCATCCTCGCGGATGAGGTCCGGGTCGTCGCCGCGGACGACGACGACCCGCGGTCCCGTGGGTACGTTCCGGAGCGTGAGGCCGGCCCGACGCATCGCGGCGCACGACGCGGCCCTCGCGGTCGCCCTGACGATCGCCGGGGAGCTCGAGATCCTCCTCGCGGCGGGCGGCGACGGCAGCCGCCTCGTCAGCGCGCTCGCCCTGCCGTTCCTGACGCTCCCGCTGGCCTGGCGGCGGCGGTTCCCGCTCCTGCCGCTGGTCGCGTGCGCGGTCGTGCTGCCGGCGCAGGGCGCGCTCGACGGCGTGCTCGTCGGCCATGTCGTGACGCCGCTGATCGCGCTGCTCGTCGCGCTCTACGTCGCCGGGCGCCGGGTCGACACGCTCGGCGGGCTCGCCGTGCTGGCGGCCTCCGTCGTCGCCGTCACGGGGGCGCGCGTGGTCTTCGATCCGGGCGTCGAGCGCCCGGCCGACGCGGCGCTCACCCTCGTCGCGGTGTGCCTGCCGGTCCTCGTCGGGCGCTGGGTCCGCGGGCAGGCGCAGCTGCAGGAGGGCCTGCGCGAGCGCTACCGGCGGCTCGTCCGCGACCGCGACCGCGACGTCCGCCAGGCCGCGGAGGAGGAGCGCATCCGCATCGCGACGGACCTGCAGGCCGCCATCGCCGGCGGGCTGCGGCGGATCACGCGCCAGGCGAACGAGCTGCCGGCGCGGCTCGCCGTCGGCGACCACGCCGCCGCGCACGCGCTCCTGGGCAGCATCGCGACGACCGCGCGCGACGCGCTCGCCGACGTGCGCCGCGTCCTGGGGATCCTGCGCCGCGACGACGACGGTCCCGCGCCGCGCGCGCCCCACGACCCGGATCCGCTGGCACGGGTCCGCGAGGACGCGACGGAGCCCGCGTCGGCGGCGCCGCCGCCGCGGCGGCGCGGGCTCCCCGGCGTGGTCGCCGATCGTGCGCTCGCGGCGGCGGTGCTGCTCGGCGGCGCTGCGGAGCTCGCCGTGACCGACGGCGCGATGGCGGCGCTCACCGCCGTCCCCGTCGCGCTCCCGTTGCTGTGGCGGCGTCGGGAGCCGGTGGCCGTCGCGCTGCTCGTGCTCGCGGCGATCGCGCTGCAGAGCCTGCTGCTGGACCTGTCCGCGTTCCCGCTCGCGGACATGGCCGCGGTCGTGTGCGCCGCGTACGCGGTCGGCGCGCACGCAGGGCGGCGCGCCTCGATCCTCGGGCTCGCGCTCACGGGCGCGGCGGCCGGCGCGCACGCGGCGATCTTCTACCCCGACGGCGTGATCGCGGCGCTGCTCGGCGGCGTCGCGGCTCCGTGGACGGTCGGCCGCGTGGTGCGTTCCCACCGGCTGCTCACCGGCCAGCGTCGCGAGGCGGCGGAGGTCGCCGAGCAGGCGCGCGCCCGTGAGGCACGGGCGGCCGTGACCGCCGAGCGCATGCGGATCGCGCGCGAGCTGCACGACGCGGTCGCGCACAACATCAGCGTCATCGCCATCCAGGCGGGCGGCGCCGAGGGCATCGTCGAGCGCGACGCCGACCGGGCCGCGCGGATCGCCGAGCTCATCGAGGCGGTCGCCCGCGAGGCGGCCGGCGAGCTCGACCGGCTGGCGGGCGCGCTGCACACGACCGCCGACGCGGCGGAGCCGAGCCTCGCGCGGGTCGACGCGCTCGCGTCACGCGCGCGGGACGCGGGCCTGCCGGTGGAGCTGCACGTCGAGGGCGAGGAGGCCGCGCTGCCCGTGGGCGTCGACCTCGCGGCGTACCGGATCGTCCAGGAGGCGCTGGCCAACGCCGCGAAGCACGCCGGCGACGCGCGGGCGTCGGTGACGGTCCGCTACGAGCGCTTCGCGGTCGAGGTGGAGGTCGCGGACGACGGGCGCGGCGGGGGCGGAGCCGCGGCGTCGCACGGGGCCGGACACGGTCTCGTCGGGATCCGCGAGCGCGTCGGCCTCTACGGCGGCACGCTGGACCTCGGGCCGCGCCCCGACGGCGGCTTCCGCGTCCGCGCGCGCCTGCCGGTGGGCAGCGCGTGACGGTCCGCGTCCTCATCGCCGACGACCAGTCGCTCGTGCGCGCGGGCTTCCGGCTCGTGCTCGAGAACCACGCGGACATCGAGGTCGTGGGCGAGGCGTCCAACGGGCACGAGGCGGTCCACGGCGCGCGGCGCCTCGGGCCCGACGTCGTGCTCATGGACATCCGCATGCCGGAGCTCGACGGGATCGCCGCGACGCGACTCATCGCCGACGCCGGGACCGCGCGGGTGCTCGTCCTCACGACCTACGACCTCGACGAGTACGTCTACGACGCGCTGCAGGCCGGGGCGAGCGGCTTCCTGCTGAAGGACACGCCGCCGGACGGCGTGGCGGACGGCATCCGCGCCGTCGCGGCGGGCGAGGCGCTGCTCGCGCCGACGGTCACGCGGCGGCTCATCGAGGAGTTCGCGCGGCTGGGCGCGGCGCGCCGGTCGCGGCCCGCCGAGCTCGACGAGCTGACGCCGCGCGAGCTCGAGGTGCTCGGGCTGATGGCGCGCGGGCTGTCGAACGCGGAGATCGCCGCGGCGCTCGTGCTGAGCGAGACCACGGTGAAGACGCACGTCGCCCACGTGCTCGGGAAGCTGCACCTGCGCGACCGCGTCCAGGCGGTCGTCCTGGCGTACGAGTCAGGGCTCGTCAGCCCAGGCCAGCGCCCGGGCGCGGAGTAGGACGTCGTCGAGCATCGCCGGCGTCAGCCGGCCGGTGAACGTGTTCTGCTGGCTCGGGTGGAACGTGCCCAGGAGCGGCAGGCCGGCGCCGTCGTCGAACAGCGCGCCGTGGCCGAAGCGCGGCTTCGGCCGCGGGACCGCCGCGCCGCGCAGCGTCAGCGCCGCGTCCCACGCGAGGGCGCCGAGGCACAGGATCACGCGCAGACCGGGCAGCAGCGCGGCCTCGTGCTCGGACCACGGACGGCAGTTCGCGCGCTCCTGCGGCGTCGGCTTGTTCTCGGGCGGCGCGCAGCGCACGGCGGCGCCGATCCACGCGCCGTGCAGCTCGAGGCCGTCGTCGATCGAGCGCGACGTCGCCTGGTTGGCGAAGCCGGTCCGGTGCATGGCCGCGATGAGGAAGTCGCCGGAGCGGTCCCCGGTGAACACGCGGCCGGTCCGGTTCGCGCCGTGGGCGGCGGGCGCCAGGCCGAGGACGTACACGCGCGCCAGCGGATCGCCGAACCCCGGCACGGGCCGCCCCCAGTACGTCTCCTGGGCGAACGCGGCGCGGCGTTCGCGCGCCACCCGCTCGCGCCACGCGACGAGGCGGGGGCAGAGCCGGCACGTCGTGATCCGGGCCTCGAGCCCGGCGAGGTCAGCTGGTGAGGAGGTCAATAGGCTGCCCATTGTGCGCTCACTGACCGCCCTCGTCGCGCTGCTCGCCGCGCTGACGCTCGCCGCCTGCGGCTCCGCGGGCACCGACTCCTCCGGTGACTTCGAGGGCCAGGAGCGCGAGGTCGCCTCGACGGTCGAGGACCTGCAGAGCGCCGCTGCCGACGACGACGCGTCCGAGATCTGCCGGACGCTGCTGGCCAAGAGCCTGCTCGACAAGCTCGGCGGCGCCGGCTCCGGCTGCCAGAAGGCGGTCGACACCGCGCTCGACGCCACGGACACGACCGAGCTGAACGTCGAGTCCGTCCAGGTGAACGGCACGAACGCCACCGCCCGCGTGGAGTCCGGCTCCGGCGACAGCGCGACGACCCGCACCGTGCAGCTCACGCGCGAAGGCAGCAACTGGAAGATCGCCACCCTCTAGGGGTGGCGACGGCGGCCGGCCTGCCCACGGCGCGGCGAGGGTCGTAATGGCCGCCGGAGGCGGCCCCTGACGATCTCGGTGGCGTTGCGGAGTTCACCGATGCGATCGCGTGTCGGCGGCTGCACGCTGCTCGGGTGCACAACACCGATCGCATCCTGACCACGCACGTGGGGAGCCTCGTGCGCCCGCCGGAGTTCCGGCGCATCCTCGAGGCGCGCCGTGACGGCGGGCCGTTCGACCAGGCCGAGTACGAGCGCGTGCTGCGCCAGTCGGTGATCGACGTCGTCCGCAACCAGGCCGACGCCGGGATCGACATCGTCAGCGACGGCGAGTTCGGCAAGTCGATCCACTGGGCCGCGTACGTCCTGAACCGGATGAGCGGCCTCGAGTACCGGCCGACCGACTACTTCGCCGCGTCGCCCATGGCCCAGTCGAAGGACATGATCGAGTTCCCGGACTTCTACCCGGAGTACATGGCGAGCCAGGGCTTCGAGAACGAGGGCGCGGGCGGCTGGGAGTGCACCGGCGCGCTGACGTACACGGGGCAGGCCGAGCTGCAGCGCGACATCGACAACATCACGGCCGGGCTGGCCGAGGTCGACGTCGTCGGGGGCTTCCTGCCGGTCGTCGCGCCGGCGAGCGTCGCGGGCGTGGGCTGGTCGGAGAGCCCGTACGCGACCGAGGAGGAGTTCGTCTACGCGGTCGCCGACGCGCTGCGGGTCGAGTACGAGGCGATCCTCGACGCGGGGCTGATCCTGCAGGTCGACGACGCGTTCCTGCCCTGGACCTACGACCTCATGGTCCCGCCCGCGACGATGGACGAGTACCGCGCGTGGGCGCAGCTGCGCGTCGACGCGCTGAACCACGCGCTGAAGGGGCTGCCCGAGGATCGGGTCAGGTACCACATCTGCTGGGGGAGCTTCAACACGCCGCACGTCGGCGACGTGCCGGCGAAGGACATCATCGACCTCGTGCTGCAGGTCAACGCGGGCTCCTATCTCATCGAGATGGCCAACCCGCGCCACGAGCACGAGTGGCGCATCTGGGAGGACGTGAAGCTGCCCGAGGGCAAGGTGCTCATCCCGGGCGTCATCACGCACCAGACGAACGTCGTCGAGCACCCGGAGCTCGTCGCCGAGCGGCTGACCCGGCTGGCGAAGCTCGTCGGGCGCGAGAACGTGCAGGGCGGCACCGACTGCGGGTTCTCCCAGGGCCCGTTCGCGAACCGCGTGCACGAGTCGATCCAGTGGGCGAAGCTGCGGTCGCTGTCGGAGGGCGCGGAGATCTCGACGCGCGAGCTCTGGGCCGGCGTGCCCGCCTGACGTTCGCATTCGTCCAAGACGTGGCGGTGGGCCGGGCGTAGCGTCCGGCCCATGACCACCACGACGAAGCAGGTCTTCCACCCGACGCTGCGCTACCGCGACCCGCGCGCCGCCGCCGAGTGGCTCGAGCGGGCGTTCGGGTTCGAGCGCAAGGCGCTCCACGAGGGCGACGACGGCACCGTCCAGCATGCGGAGATGAACTTCCGCGGCGGCCTCATCATGTTCGGCGGCGTGCGCGACCCGTCCGAGGGCGGCTACGCGGCGATCGCCCAGCCGCCCGGCACGTCGTCGGTCTACGTCGTCATCGACGACGCCGACGCCCTGCACGACCGCGTGGTCGCGGCGGGCGGCGACGTCGTCGCGCCGCTCACCGACCAGGACTACGGCTCACGGGACTTCACCGTCCGGGACCCGGAGGGCAACATCTGGAGCTTCGGGACGTACGACCCGTGGGCGGCGTGAGGGCGGAGCTCCGCTCGGGTGTCGCCGGGGCGCGCCGCCGGGTCTGAACGGCGCATCGAGGGCGGACGAGGCGGGGGCGGCGGCGCTGCACGCCCGGTGCGGCGTGCGTGGACGAGGCATTGGCTCGAACGATGGTGGCGACGCTATCGACGGTGGCTACGACGTCAGCACGTCGCATCGAGTGAGATCGGGCGGCGGGCGCCGCAGCTGCGCGCCGTCGCCCAATCCGAGCAGTGTTCGGACATCGAGCCGCGCATGTCGACGGCCGACGTCAGCGCTGACGCGAATGACCCGATCGAGATCGGTGCGGCGGGCGCCGCACCTGCTCCCTTCCCCTAACCGAGCAGTTCGGACCCGGCCGCGCTGCGCCGCCGACGGCGGCGCGGAACGAACGACCCGGCACGACCGCCGGGCCGAAGCCGACTACCCCAGCGTCTTCCCGTACTGCCGCTCGTAGTACGCCCGGTAGTCGCCCGACCGGATCGGCTCCCACCAGTCGCGGCGCTCCTGGTACCACGCGACGGTGCGCTGCAGGCCCTCGTCGAAGTGCACCCGCGCCTCCCAGCCCAGCGCGCGGACCTTCTCCGAGCCGAGCGAGTAGCGGCGGTCGTGGCCCGGGCGGTCGGTGACGTACTCGATGAGCGACTCGTCGTTGCCCGTGTGCTTCAGGATGCCCTTCACGACGTCGATGTTCGGCAGCTCGTCCGGCCCGCCGACGTTGTACGCCTCGCCGGGCACGCCGTGCGCCAGCACGTGGCCGATGCCGCGCGCGAAGTCCTCCACGAACAGCCAGTTGCGGACGTTCATGCCGTCGCCGTACACGGGCAGCGAGTCGCCGTGGAGGGCGTTGAGCACCATGAGCGGGATGAGCTTCTCGGGGTACTGGTACGGCCCGTAGTTGTTGGAGCCGCGGCAGATCAGCGTCTCCATCCCGTACGTGTGGAAGTACGAGCCGACGAGCAGGTCCGCGCCCGCCTTCGTCGCGCTGTAGGGCGACGACGGGTCGAGCGGGGAGGACTCGGTGAACGAGCCCTCGTCGATCGAGCCGTACACCTCGTCGGTGGAGATCTGCACGTAGCGGACGCCGGCGTCGCGGGCGGCCTCGAGCAGCACCCAGGTGCCGAGCGCGTGCGTCGTGACGAACGCGTCGGGCTCGGCGATCGAGCGGTCGACGTGCGTCTCGGCGGCGAAGTTCACGACCGCGTCGACGCCGTCCATCGCCGAGCGGGCGGCGTCGGCGTCCTCGATGCCCGCGTGGACGAACTCCACGTCGAGGTCCTCGAGGTTCTCCTTGCGGCCGGCGTAGGTGAGCTTGTCGAGGACGACGACGTCGTCGCCGAACTCCGTCACGCGTTGACGGACGAAGTTCGAGCCGATGAAGCCGGCGCCCCCGCAGACGAGCAGCTTCATGCGGGAACCTCCGTGGCGGTGGTGGCGAGATGGGCACGCAGCCCGTCGCGCCAGTCGGGCAGGCGCACGGCGTCGGGGCGCTCGGTGCCGAGCACCGACCACGCCGGGCGTGCGGCTGGGCGGGGAAATGCTTCCGTGGTCACCGGGGTGACGCGCACGCGCGTCCCGGTGGCCTCGAAGGTGGCGAGGGCGAGGTCGAACCAGGAGCAGGCGCCGCCGCCGGCGACGTGCTGCACCCCCTGGAGGCGACGCTCGGAGATCGTGAGCAGCGCGTCGGCGAGGTGCCCGGTGAACGTCGGGCACCCGATCTGGTCGGCGACGACCTGCAGCTCGTCGCGCTCGGCGCCGAGGCGGCGCATCGTGTCGACGAAGTTCCGGCCGCCGGGGCCGAACACCCAGGCGGTGCGGACGATCGCGTGCGCGGCGCCGGATGCGGCGACCTGGCGCTCCCCGGCGAGCTTCGTGCGGCCGTAGGCGCCGAGCGGGGCGACCGGATCGCTCTCGACCCAGCCCTCGCCGCGCTTGGACGCGCCGTCGAAGACGTAGTCGGTCGAGACGTGGACGAGGAACGCACCGGCGCTCGCGCAGGCGCGGGCCAGGGTGCCGGCGCCGTCGGCGTTGATCGCGTAGGCCGCGTCCTCGGCGGTCTCGGCGCCGTCGACGTCGGTCCACGCGGCGCAGTTGACGACGATCTCGGGGTGGGTCGCGGCGATCTCGCGCGCGACGGCGTCCGCGTCGGTCAGGTCGAGGCCGTCGCGGCCGCGGGCGTCGACGTCGTGGCCGCGCGCCGCGGCAGCCTGCGCCACGGCCTGGCCGAGCATCCCGCGAGCGCCTGCGACGAGGACCCTCACAGGATCCCGATGTCCGAGTTGTCGCCGACGAGGAAGCGGTAGGCGCGCGGCTGGCGCACCTCCTCGCGCGCGATGCGCACGTTGCGGCCGAGCAGCGAGGACTCCATGCGGCCCTCGAGGCCGGTCACGGAGGAGCCGGCGAGGAGGATCGAGTGCTCGACCTCCGCGCGCTCGATGACGCAGCCCTCGGCGATCGCCGTGTACGGGCCGACGTACGCGTCGACGAGGCGGGTGCCCGCGCCGATGATCGCGGGCCCGCGGACCGTCGAGCGCTCGAGGACGGCGCCCGCCTCCACGACCACGCGGCCGTCGCACTGCGAGTCGATGAGCTCGCCGTCGATGCGCGGCTCGATGCGGTCGAGGATGAGGCGGTTGGCCTCGAGCATGTCGTCGAGGCGGCCGGTGTCCTTCCACCAGCCCTGCACGATGTGGGGCTCGACGACCTTGCCGGTGTCGACGAGGTACTGGATCGCGTCGGTGATCTCGAGCTCCCCGCGGGCGCTGGGCTGGATCGCCCGTGCCGCGTCGTGGATCCCCGACGTGAACATGTAGACGCCGACGAGCGCGAGGTTCGTCTTGGGCTCCGGCGGCTTCTCCTGGAGCATGACGACGCGGTCCCCGTCCAGCTCGGCGACGCCGAAGTGCTGCGGATCGGGCACCGGGGTGAGGAGGATGAGCGAGTCGGGCGCGCGGGTCTCGAAGTGACGCACGAGGTCGACGATCCCGCCCTGCAGCAGGTTGTCGCCGAGGTACATGACGAACGGGTCGTCACCCAGGAACGGCTCGGCGGTCAGCACGGCGTGGGCCAGGCCCAGCGGCTCGTCCTGCTCGACGTACGTGATCTTCACGCCGAACTGCGAGCCGTCGCCGGCGGCCTCGCGGATCTCCCCGCCCGTCTCGGGCGCGATGATGATCCCGACCTCGGCGATCCCGGCCGCTGCCATGGCCTCGATGCCGTAGAACAGCACGGGCTTGTTGGCGACCGGGACGAGCTGCTTCGCGCTCGTGTGGGTGATCGGGCGCAGGCGCGTGCCTTTGCCACCGCTGAGGATGAGACCCTTCATGCGGTCACGGAGGATAGGGATGGGCGGGTCGCCCCGCCCTCGTTCTCCCGTCCAGGGCGACGGCCGCAGAGCGGCCTTACGCTTGGCGACGGCCGCGGAGCGGCCTTACGCCGTCGGGCAGGAACCCTCAGCGGGCGGTCGCGGCGGCGCGTAGCCGCTCGACGGCGCCCAGCACGGCACCGCGGGCGTCCACGGGCTCCAGCACGACCGCGTCGCCCGCCTCGGCGAGCACCTCGCGCACGAGCCAGTCGACGCCCTTGAACGGCAGCTCGACGATGACGGACCCGTCCGCCAGCTCCTCGTTGACGCGACGCTCCTCGCGGGCCCAGCGCGCACGTTCGGGCGAGACCCAGACGCGCGCGATCCGCGACGCCGTCACCTCGCCGGTGCGCGGCCAGCCGTCGACGTCGGCCGCCGGATCGACCTCGGGGCGGCGCGTGAAGCGATCCTCGGTCATCTCCGCGTTGCGGATGCGGTCCAGCCGGAAGTGGCGGACGTCGTCGCGCGCCGGGTCGAACGAGGCGACGTACCAGCCCTCGCGCCCGTTCATGAGCGCGTACGGCTCGATCGTCCGCTGGACGAACTCGTCCTCGTTGGGCTTGTAGTAGTCCAGCCGCAGCGTCCGGCCGGCGGCGATGGCCTCGCTGACGACCCGTGCGATGGCGGAGTCGTCGCCGCCCGTGCTCGCGACCTGCAGGCCGCGCTCGGTGGGGTCCTCGCCCAGCGCGGCGATGATCTTCTCCCGCGCCGACGTCAGGGCGCCCTCGGGCAGGTGCTCGCCGATGAGGTCGATCGCGGCGACGAGCGCCTTGGCCTCGACGGGCAGCAGCCGCGCCGGGCGCGCGAAGTTGTCCGCGTAGGGCTCGGGGTCGACCTCGACGTGCCCGTCCTCGGTGACCTCGGCGTAGAGGACGTACGTGCCCCCGCCGAAGCTGACGACGTTGAGGACGTCGATGTCCTCGCGCAGCTCGCGGTCGGAGATCTGCAGGCGCTCCTGGAGCTCGGCGGCGTCGAGCAGCTCGCCGCGCCGGCCGGCCTCGATGAGGACGGACGCGAGCGTGACGAGGCGCGCGAAGCGCTCCGGGCGGATCGCGGTGTCGCCCTGGCCGCGGCGGCTCGGGGCGTCCGTGTCCGCGTCGGCGTCGGGCAGCTCGCGCGGGTCGGCGGGCCCGGCGAGCTCCAGGCCGCCGTCGGCGTGGCGCGAGGCGAGCGTCGCGACGCGCTCGGCGACCTCGTCCTCCAGCTCGGGCGGGCCGAGGACCTGGACGTGCTCGCCGAGGCGCAGCACCCACGACGCGACCATGCGGGCGCTGGCGTACGGCGTCGCGAAGACGACCGAGCCGTCGTCGCCGGGACGGATCTCGCCGAACCGGCCGAAGTGGCGGGAGACCTGCCACGCGATGCGCTCGGACACGAGCACCTCGGCGATCCCCTGCGTCTCGCCGAACTGCCACGCGGCGCGGCTGGCGTAGTCGCGCGGGTCGAACTCCTCGCGTGTCGGGCGACGGAAGTCGTGCTCGGCCTTCGTCGCGTACGCGACCTTGCCGCGCATGCGCGACAGGCGGAAGACGCGGAGCGCGTCGCGGTCGTGGGCGCGGCCCAGGAGGTAGAACTGCCCGCCCTGGAAGAGCAGGTGGAACGGGTCGACCTTGCGGGTCCCGGTCTCGTCGCGCTCCATCGTGTAGTAGTCGAAGAGGATCGTCTTGCCGCGGAAGATCGCGGTCTCGACCTTCGCGAGGCGCTGCGACAGCTCCTGGCCGCCGGCGGAGGCCGTGATGCCCAGGGCGACCGGCTGCTGCTCGGGCTGGCTCAGCGGGCTCGGGCGGCCCCACGACAGCTGCTGCAGCGCGAGGCGCAGCGGCTCGGCGTAGGCGAACTCCCCGTCGAGCAGCGACAGCGCGGTGCCGAGCGCCGCGAGCTCGCCGTCGGTGAACGCGATCGCGGGGAGGTGGAACTCCTCCGGGCGCAGCGAGTAGTTCTCCTGCTCGGCGACGGCGTCGGGCGGCCGGTCCACCGTCAGCTGGATGCCGAGCGATTCGAGCTCGGAGCGGTCCGCGTAGAAACGGCGCGCGAACGCATCCTCGTTCATGCCGCTGTAGCCCTCGACGTCGCGACGGATCTCCAACGCGGTGACGGGGCGGCGCTCGGCCATCAGGTACGAGATGAGCGACAGCTGCCGGATGAGCTTCTCGGTGTCCTTCGCCATGAGTCCCGCCAACGATAGATCGCGGCGCACGACGGCCGTCCGGTTGCCGCCGCTCTTTGGGGGGTTCTTTGCGTGCTGCACGGCGCGGACGCACGCTTTCGCGGTGTTTTGCGCACGGCACCCCGGTAGGGGATAGGTTCGCGCCCACCTGTGACCCGGTTGGTGATCATCGACGACCACGAGGCCCTGCGCGAGGGTCTCGCGGTGCTGCTCAGGCAGGGCGGGATGGAGGTCGTCGCTGCCGCCGCGAACGTCGCCGCGGGCCTCGACGTCGTCGATCACGCCGAGCCGGACGTCGCGATCGTCGACATCCAGCTCCCGGACGGCAGCGGCATCGACCTCACCCGGCAGCTGCTCGAGCGGACGCCCCAGCTCGGGGTGATCCTCTACACCGGCGACAGCGACTTCGACCTGCTCTACGACGGCCTGGACTCCGGCGCGCGGGGCTACGCGCTGAAGGCCGGCTCGATCGACGAGCTGCTCTCGGCGGTCGAGCGGGTCGCGGAGGGCGGCACGTACGTCGACCCCCGCCTCGATCGGGTGCTGCTGTCCGAGCACGCCACGTCGCGGCTGCCGAACCTCTCACCGCGCGAACGCGAGATCATGCACCTCATGGCGGAGGGCGGGACGGCGCAGGACGTCGGTGCGCAGCTCGGCGTGTCGGTCGAGACCGTGCGGACCCACGTGCGCAACGTCATCCGCAAGCTGCAGGCGCGAAACCGGGTACACGCGATTGCGATCGCCCTGCAACGGGGGGACATCACGATCGACAGGAACGAGCCGAAGGCTTCGCCTTCGGACGCGACCGGGTCGCTGGGCGACCCGGTCGCACGCCGGAGGTAACCGATGGATGAGGACGAGCTGCGCAAGCTCGCGCACGACCTGCGGACGCCGCTGACGGTCGTGGAGGGCTTCGCGCGGATGCTGGAGCGTGGCGAGGGGAGGCTCAGCCCGGAGGACCGGGCGGAGTTCCTGGCGCGCATCCTCGAGGCCGCCGGCCAGATGGGCGAGATCATCGACGGGATCTCGCGGCCGCGGGCGTAGCTCAGCGCGTCGCGACGACGACCTGCCACTGCCGCGGCGCCAGCGACGCTCCCGTCGTCCCTCGGTGGGCCGTCGGCCCACCGCGCGCAGCGCGCCTCAAGCTGCAGCTTCCGCCGGCCCCTCATCCACCCGTGGGAAGTACGCGGTCCCGCCCAGCGCGCGGTCGAACGCCGACCAGCGCTCACCTGCCGCAAGGCTCTTCTCGAGCCGGTCGAACGAGCCGAGCCGGCCGCCGAGGTTGTCGATGAAGTGCACGAGCGTCGCCTCGCGGGTGCAGGGCACGACCGGTGAGCCGTGCTCGAGCGACCCGTGGTGGGCGAGGATGATGTGCAGCAGCGCCTCGGCCAGCCGCGGCGGGAACCCGTCGGTCTCCTCGATCGCGCGCCGCACCGCGTAGTACCCGAGCGAGATCTCGCCCTGGAGGCGACCCGCGTCGGTGAGGTCGATGCGCGCCTGGTCGGCCGCGTAGGCCTCGAGCTTGCCGATGTCGTGCAGCAGCGCGCCGGTCACGGCGACGTCGCGGTCGATCCCCGGGAAGATCGCGCTCACCGCGCTCACCGCCTGCGCGACGGTCAGCGAGTGCTCGAGCAGGCCGTGGCGGTAGGCCTGGTGGAAGGACTTCGCGGCCGGCGCCTGGCTGTAGCGCGCCCACGCCTCCGACCCCTCGCCGAAGAACCGATCCAGCAGCCTGCCGAGGTGAGCGTCCTGCACGGTGGCGACGAGCGCGCGGAGGTCCTCCTCCATGTGCGCGGCCGTGCGCGGGGGGCCGTCGTGCAGGTCCTCGTCCCGCCACGTGCCCGGCGCCGGGGCGCGCAGCGCCTGGACGACGAGCTGGCGCGGCGACCCGCCGATCCGCCCGGTGATGTGGACCGGGCGGCCCGGCCGCACGATGCGCGTGACGTCGGGCACCGCGTCCCACACCACGGCGGGCACGGAGCCCGTCCGGTCCCCCAGGAGGAGCTGCACGTACTCGGCGCCGTCGGCGCCGCCACGGCGCTCGGCCCGGCGGACCAGCAGCACGCAGTCCACCTCACAACCATCCTGCATCTGGCGCACGAACAAGGTGTCGCGGACCGTACGTTCCGCTCCGGACGGCAGGCCGGGATAGGGTCCGCGGGTGACGTTCGATGAGCTCATCGACCCGGCGGAGCGGCTCGTCCGGCTCGGCTCGGGCTACGAGTTCACCGAGGGTCCGGTCTGGAGCCCGCTGGACGGGTGCCTGTACTTCTGCGACCTGCCGGGCGACACGCGCTGGCGCTGGTCGGAGTCCGACGGGATGCAGGTCGCGCTTCGGCCCGCGTTCAAGTCGGGCGGCCTCTCGATGGACGCCGACGGCAACCTCGTCGCGTGCGAGCACGTGGGCAGTGCCGTCGTGCGCTACGGGCGCGATGGCCGGCGCGACGTCCTCGCCTACCACCACCGAGGCGAGTACCTCAACAGCCCCAACGACATCGTCGTGCGCGGCAGCGACGGCAGCGTGTACTTCACCGATCCCGACTACGGCCGCTGGAACGACTGGGTCGGCGTCGAGCGCAACCGCGGCCGCTTCCGCGGCGTGTACCGCATCCCGCCGGACGGTGGCGGGGAGGCGGAGCTGCTCGTCGACGAGGACGAGTTCGACGAGCCCAACGGGATCTGCTTCTCACCGGACGAGTCGGTGCTGTACGTCAACGACTCCCCGCGCGCCCACGTCAAGGCGTTCGACGTCGCGCCGGACGGCACGTTGTCCGGCGGCCGGATCCTCCTCGCGGGGATCGGCACGGGCTTTGGCGCCGACATCGAGGACGGCGCCGACGAGGAGGCGGTCCACCAGGCGCTGCACGACGCCGGTGCCGTCGACGGGATGCGCTGCGACGAGCTCGGCAACGTCTGGGTGACCGGGCCCGGCGGCATCTGGGTCATCGATCCCGGCGGGACGCGGCTGGGCGTCGTCGAGGCGCCCGAGGTGGTCGGCAACCTGGCGTGGGGCGGAAGCGACCTGCGGTCGCTGTTCATCATGAGCTCGACGACGGTCCACGTCGTGCGCACGCTGGTGGGGCCCGCGCCCCTTCCGCATCACCGCCCGGTCGGCACCGACGCGTAGAGCTCCATGGCGCGGTTCGCCAGCTGCCGGGTGTCGCGCTCGTTCGTCCAGGAGTTGAACAGGATCGCGAACCCCGGGATCCCCTTCGCGAGCATGTGGCGCGCGGCGCGCTTGCCGGTGAACCGCAGGAGCGACCCGAACAGCTCGGCATCGCGCGAGCCCCGCAGCGACTTGTCGAGGCTCGCGTACGCCAGCCGCCGCCCGCTGCCGGCCAGCGCCGCCTCCGCGTCCGCGACGTCGGGGTACAGGTCGCGCAGCACGAGCAGCTCCGCGGGGCGCTCGCGCGCGCACGGGTCGTGGCCGTAGGCCGCGGCGACGTAGAACACGAGCCGCGACTGGATCCACAGCAGCGACACGAGGTCGGGGATGTAGGTGATGAACCCGCCGACGCCCGTCGCGGCGCCGCCGAAGCGGGCCAGCGCGGCATGGCGCGCCTTCGCGCGCTTTGCGAGATCGCGGTCGCTCATCTCGTAGCGCGACCGCAGGTCTCGTGCCCACTCGGCCGCGGCCGGGCCGTGCACCTCGCCCGCGACGAGCGCGATGGTCTCCGGCGCGCGCAGTGGATCCGCCCGGAGGCGGCCGATCAGGTCCGGCGGCAAGCGGGGGATGTCCACCGGTCGCATGATGGTGAAGTTGCCGAAGGCGCGCACGTCGCCAGCTAACCTGCGGCGTCGCATGGCACCGGCGCGCTCACTCCTCGCCGTCGTTCTCGCGCTCGTCGCGGCGGCCGTGGTCGCGGCGCCCGCCGGCGCCCAGGCGCCGCGTCCGGGCGAGACGATCGCGCCCGGCATCAGCGCCGCGGGCGTCGACCTGTCCGGGACGACGCTGACGATCGCGAAGGACCGCCTCGACGCGCTCCTCACGAAGAAGCTGCAGCGCGACGTCATCGTCCACGCGCCCGGCAGGACGCTGCGGCTCGAGGCAGCCGACGCGAAGCTCACCTTCGACGCGTCGAAGACCGCGCGCCGCGCGCTCTACGCCGGCCGCAAGCTGCCGGCGGGGCAGACCGCCGACGTCGGCCTCGTGCTGAGCCACGCGAAGCTGCCGGTCCGCACGTTCGCCCAGTCGGTGGCGGCGCAGACGCGCCAGAAGCCGCGCAACGCGACGGTCCGCATCACCGTCCGCCACATCTACCGCACGCGCGCGAAGGCCGGCGCCGAGATCGACGCCACGGCGCTGGCGACGCAGATCGACGCGGCGCTCGATCAGCCGCGCGCCTCGCGCGTCCTGCGCCCGGAGCGCACGAAGCGCGTCGCGGCCGAGATCAACGCGAACGACCTCGGCAAGGTCTACGGGACGATCCTCACGGTCGACCGCAACAACTTCCGCCTGCGCGTCTTCAAGAACCTGAAGTTCTCGAAGTCCTATCCGATCGCCGTCGGGCAGGCCGGCCACGACACGCCGCCGGGCGTGTACTCGATCGCCAACAAGCAGGTGAACCCGGCGTGGCACGTCCCGAACTCCGCGTGGGCCGGCAGCCTCCAGGGCCAGGTCATCCCGGGCGGGGCGCCGAACAACCCGCTCAAGGCGCGCTGGCTCGGGATCGCCGACGGCGTCGGCATCCACGGGACCTCCGAGGACTGGTCGATCGGCTCGCGCGCGTCGCACGGCTGCATCCGGATGCACGTCGCCGACGTCGAGGACCTGTACCCGCGGGTCCCCGTCGGCACCAAGGTCCTGATCAAGTAGCCGCCGTCCGTCTATGGTCAGTCTCCGTCCACGAGGGGAGACAGGCATGGGCAGGCTGCGCTTCGGGATCTTCCTTGCGCCGTTCCATCCGGCCGGCGAGAACCCGACCCTGGCGCTCGAGCGCGACCTCGAGCTGATCGCGCACCTCGACAGGCTCGGCTACGACGAGGCCTGGATCGGTGAGCACCACTCCGCCGGCAGCGAGATCATCGCCTCGCCGGAGATCTTCATCGCGACCGCCGCGGAGCGGACGCGACACATCCGGCTGGGCACGGGCGTGACGTCGGTCGCGTACCACAACCCGCTCTGGGTGGCCGAGCGCATGGTGCTCCTGGACCACCTCACCCGCGGGCGCACGATGCTCGGGCTGGGCCCGGGGTCGCTGCCGACGGACTCGGCGATGATCGGCCTGAACCCGACCGAGACGCGCGAGCTGCTCGACCAGAACCTCGACATCATCATGCGGCTCCTGCGCGGTGACGAGCCGGTCACGGCCGAGACCGCGACGCACAAGCTCTTCGACGCGCGGCTGCACCTGCGTCCCTACACCGAGCCGCACTTCGACATCGCGGTCGCCGCGGTCGCATCGCCCACCGGCCCGCGCCTCGCAGGCCGCTACGGCCTGGGCCTGCTGTCGGTCGGCGCCACGCTCACGCCGGAGGGCTTCGACGCGCTCGGCCACCACTGGGGCGTCGCCGAGGAGCGCGCACAGGCCTACGGGCAGACGGTGGACCGCAAGGACTGGCGGCTCGTCGGCCTCGTCCACGCCGCGGAGACCCGCGAGCAGGCCTACAAGGAGGTCGAGTACGGGATCGAGCAGTGGTTCCGGTACTTCGAGCGCGTCGCCGCCTTCCCGCAGATGGGCATCGAGGGTGACCACGCCCTGCGGGAGATGGTCGAGTTCGTCAACACCTCCGGGGTCGGCGCGATCGGCACCTGGGAGGACGTGGCGGCGCAGATCGAGAAGCTGCAGACGCAGAGCAACGGCGGCTTCGGCTGCTACCTCATGCTCGCCCACGAGTGGGCCAACCCGGAGGCGACGAAGCGCTCCTACGAGCTCATCGCGCAGCACGTGATGCCGCTCTTCCAGGGCCACGCGCAGCCGACGATCGACGCGCGGGCGCGGGCGTCCGAGACGCACGGCGAGATGTCCAAGACGCAGAACGACGCCGTCGCGCACATGACGGCGAAGTACGAGCAGGAGGTCGCGGCGAGCCGGGGATAGTGCCGTCGCTGCCGCTGTACGCCACGACCGGCGTGGGGAGCCTGCCCCACGCCGATCCCGCGGCCGCGGTCCGTCACGTCCTCCGCGCGTACGACCTCCCGTTCTGCCCACAGCTCCCGCGGGCCGAGGGCGACATGGTCCGCGAGTGGCTCGGCGGCGAGCCTCCCGCCTGCGGCTGGAGCCCCGACCGCGACCGCGAGCGCCCCGCGGCGTGGGACGCGTTCGTCGCAGCGGTCCGCGCCGCCCCGCCCGCGCACGGACTCGTGAAGCTCCAGGTCACCGGTCCGGCCACGCTGGCGACGGCGCTGGAGGGACCCGGCGACGCGGGGCTCGCGCGCGAGATCGCGACGTGGCTGGCGGCCAACGCCGCCGGTCAGGTCCGGCGGCTGCGCGAGGCCGGCCTCGGCGTGATCCTGCTCGTCGACGAGCCTGGCCTCGCGTCGGCCGGCGTCGGCGACCCGGACGTCTGGGGCCCGCTGCGGCTGACCGGCGCGAGCGCGTGGGGCCTGCACGTGTGCGGGCCGGTGCCCTGGGCGCTCATGGACGTGCTCGAGCCGGGCGTCGTGTCGTTCGACCTCGCGCGCCGCGGGCTCGACGCGGACGGCGCGACGGTCCTGCGCCGGGTCGTGGAGCGCGGCGGGCGGATCGCCTGGGGCGCCCTCGACCCCGTCGCGCCCGCCGCGGCGCCGGCCGCCGCGGCGCGCCTGGCCGCGGCGGTCGACTCCCTCGGCCTCCCTGCCGGTCAGGTCGCGGCGAGCAGCCTCCTCACACCCGGCTGCGGCACCGGCCTGCTCACCGCAGCCGACGAGGCGCTGCTCGCCGCCCGGCTCAGCTCCCTACGCCCCAGTCCGCGAGGCTGAACGGCTTGGCCAGCTTCTGCGCCACGAGGAAGTCCAGCGTGCCCTGCAGCTGCTTCGTGCCCTCCGGCGTGAACGCCTCCGTCGGGTAGCTCGTGAGCGGGTCCCACGCGCGGACGACGTCCTCGGGCACACCCGTGGCCTTCGCCTGGTACGCGTAGTACGGGTCCTCCTCGGCCTTCGCGAGGTCGAGCGCCTTGAAGTGCGCGTCGGCGAAGGCCTTCGCGATGTCCGGGTGCTTCTCCGCGAACGCGTCGCTGATCGTCGTGATCGACGTGCCCTGCAGCTCGGGGTGGTCGTCGGACTTGTCGAGGACCGGGAACCCCTGGTCGGCGAGCCCCTTGGACTGCACGACCGCGATCGCGGCCGCGTCCAGCGCGCCCTTCTGCAGCGCGGCGATCGCCTGCGGGTTGAGCATCGCCGTGAGCTGCACCTTGCCGGTCAGCCCCTTGTCGTCCAGCAGCCCCTGCAGGTAGCGGTCCTGGAAGGACGCCTGCTGGCGCGCGACGCGCTTGCCGGCGAGGTCGTCGACGGTCTCCGGACCATCCTTGCGCCCGATGAGCCAGGCGTTGATGCCGACGCGGTTCTGCAGGATCGCCTTGGCGGGCACGCCCTGCGACCTCGCGATGAGCTGCGGCGTGTCGCCGGCGATGATGATGTCGACGCTGCCGCCGACGAGGGCCTGGGTGGCGAGCGGGCCGTTGGCGAACTCGACGGGCTTCACCGAGCTCACGCCCGCCGGCTTCAGCCACTCCTGCAGCTTGCCCTTGTCGAACGCGAAGCCCTCGGGGCCGTTGAACGTGCCGGCGGTGCCGATGTAGGCGACGCGCAGCTCGACGTCGCCACCGGAGCTCGATGCGGCCGTGGCGCCCCCCGCGGCGTCGTCGTCGCCGCACGCGGCGACGACCAGGGTCGCGGCGAGCAGGGCGAGAAGCGCCGCGAGGCGGCGCAGGTGATGGGACGGGATCACGTCAGGACTCCAGTGGTGGTTCGGGTGGCACGGCGTCCTCCTGGACGCCGAGTTGGGACAGCAGCCGGGCGCGCAGATCGGCGACGCCCGGGTCCGTCCGCCGGCGTCCGGCGGAGAGGTCGATGCGCAGGTCGGTCGTGATGCGACCGTCCGCGAGCACGAGGACGCGGTCGGCGAGGACGATGGCCTCGTCGACGTCGTGGGTGACGAGCAGCGTCGCCGGGCGGTGGCGCTCGCACAGGTCGCGCAGCAGGGCGTGCATCCGGATGCGCGTCAGCGCGTCGAGCGCGCCGAACGGCTCGTCGAGCAGCAGGAGCCGCGGCTCGCGGATGAACGCGCGGGCCAGCGCGACGCGCTGCGACTCGCCGCCCGAGAGCGTCGCGGGCCACGCGTCGGCCCGGGCCGCGATGCCGACCTCGTCGAGCGCGCCGACGGCGTCGTCGCGCGTGCGTCCCCGCAGCCCGATGATCACGTTGCGCCAGACCCGCCGCCAGGGCAGCAGCCGGTGGTCCTGGAAGACGACGGCGCGCTCCGGCGGCGCCTCGACGACGCCCTCCGCGCCCGGGTCCAGCCCGGCCAGCGCGCGCAGCAGCGTGCTCTTCCCGGAGCCGCTCGCGCCGAGCAGCGCGACGACCTCGCCCTCGTGCAGCTCGAGGTCGACGTGCTCGATCACCGTCCGCTCGCCGAACCGCCGGCCGTAGCCGGCCAGGACGGCGGCGGGGGCGCTCAGAGCGACCGCAGGCCGAGCCGCCACGACAGCGCCCATCGCTCGAGGGCGCGCACGAGCCGGTCCGATGCCAGCCCGAGCGCCGAGTAGACGAGCAGGCCGACGAGGATGACGTCGGTCTGCATGAGGTTCTGCGCGTTCGTCATGAGCGCGCCGATGCCGGACGTCGCGTTGATCTGCTCCGCCGCGACGAGCACGATCCACGCGATCCCGAGCGAGAAGCGCAGGCCCACGAGCCACGAGGCGAGCGCGCCGGGCAGCACGACCTGGCGGATGAGCCCCCAGCGCCCGAGGCCGAACACGCGCCCCGCCTCGACGAGCCTCGCGTCGACGCCGCGGATGCCGCCGTAGAGGTTGATGTAGACCGGGAACGCGACCGCGAAGGCGACGAGCAGCACCTTCGGGCGCTCGTCGATCCCGAACCACAGGATGAAGAGCGGCACGAGCGCCAGCGCGGGCATCGTGCGGAACATCTGGACGAGCGGGTCGACGAGGCGCTCGCCCACGGGGAACAGGCCGGACACGATCGCCAGCGCCGTCCCGGCGGACACGCCGAGCAGCAGGCCGATCGCGACGCGCCGCAGCGACACGAGCAGCGCGTCGGGCAGCTCGCCGCTGCGCGTGAGGTCCCAGCCCGTCGAGGCGACGGTCGTCGGCGAGGCCAGGGTCTGCGGGGCGACGCCGCCGACCGTCGTCGCGAGCTCCCAGACCGCGAGCAGCAGGAGCGGGCCCGCGAGGACGAGCCATCGCGAGCCGCCGAGGCGGCGCAGCGCGGCCGCCGGTCGCGTCCTGCTGCGGCCGGTGCCGGGGCCGACGACGACCTCCCTGGAGCTGAGTGCTGTGGCTGCCATGGTTCCTCCCTTCGCTAATCTAGTCTAAGTCGATCAAGAATAGGACGATGGAACGTACCGCACCTCGCAGCCCACTGGAGCTCCGCACCGACGTCCTCGTCGTCGGGGGCGGCCCCGCTGCGCTCTGGGCCGCCCTGACGGCGCGCGAGCACGGCGCCCGCACCGTGCTCGTCGACAAGGGGTTCGCCGGCGCCAGCGGCGTCGCCGCCGCCGCGACCGCCGGTCATTGGTGGGTGCCGCCGGAGGGCCGCGAGGCCGCGATGGCCGAGCGCGACCGCGTCGGCGGCGGCCTCTCCGACCCCGGGTGGATGGCGCGCGTCATGGAGGAGACGTGGCGGCGCTTCCCGGAGGTCGCCACGGACCTCGCGCACCCCTCGCCGGTGCTGCGGCTGCCCAACCTGCCGCCGTTCTCACGGCCGGTGATCGAGGGGCCCGTCCTCGGCCGCGCGCTGCGTCGCCGGGCGGCGCGCATCGGCGTGCGCATCCTCGACCACTCCCCGGCGCTCGAGCTGCTCGTCGACGACGACGGCGTCGTGCGCGGCGCTGCGGGCGTCCGCCGCCAGCAGGAGCGCGACTGGCGGATCACCGCCGGCGCGGTCGTCCTCGCGGTCGGGGGCTGCTCGTTCCGCAGCGGCTCGCTGGGCTCCGACGTCGACACGGGCGACGGCTACCTCATGGGCGCGGAGGTCGGCGCGCGCCTCTCGGGCATGGAGTTCTCCAACTACTACGGGATCGTCCCCAAGGGCTCCTCGCTGGACAAGAACGGCTTCTACGGCGCCTCGACGTTCACGGACGCCGACGGGGAGGTCGTCGCCCTCGGCTGGTCGGGCGCGATCGGCGCCGTCGGGCCGCACCCGTGGGAGGCGAGCCTCGCGCGCGCCGCGCTGCGCGGACCCGTGTTCTCGATCCTCGACCGCGCGCCCGAGGACGCGCGCCCGGCCATGCGCGCGGCCATGCCGAACTTCTTCATGGCGCTCGACCGGCTGGGCATCGACCCGTTCCGCCGGCGCTTCGAGATCGGCTTCGTCCAGGAGGGGACGGTGCGCGGCACCGGCGGTCTCAGGCCGGCCGACGAGTCGTGCTGGACGGGCGTCCCCGGCCTCTGGGCGGCCGGGGACACCCTGTCGCGCGAGCGGATCGTGGGGGCGGCGAGCGGCGCGGGCGCGGCCAACGCCGCGTTCACGATCGCGTCGGGGACGTGGTCGGGGCGGGCCGCGGCAGAGCACGCGGCGAGGGAGACCGACGCCGAGCCGACGGTGCGCGGCGCCGGGCGCGTCGGCCTGCGGCCGACCGGCCGCCCGGGACCGGCGGACGAGTGGCGCGAGGTCACGCGCGAGGTGCAGGCGCACGCCCTGCCACTCGAGATCAACGCCCTGCGGAGCGGCCCGGGCATGCGGCGGGCGCAGGTCGCGCTCGACGGGCTGTGGCACGCGGTCGGTGCGGACGCTGCGCGGGGCCGACGCGCGCGGCGCGGTCCGCGCACGGGAGGCGGCGGCGATGCTGGCGACGGCCCGCTGGGCGTTCACCGGCGCGCTGGCGCGGGCCGAGTCGCGCGGCATGCACGTCCGCGACGACATGCCCGCGACGAACGACGCCCTGGCCGTCCGCATCGTGCTCGACGGCCTCGACGAGGTCGCCGTCTCCGACGAGCCGCTGGGGGTGACGGCGTGATCGAGATCGTCAGCGACGAGCGCTGCACGCGCTGCAACCTGTGCATCAAGGCGTGCCCGATGGACGTCTTCGACCTCGTGCCGGGCGGCGCGCCGGTCATCGCGCGGCAGGACGACTGCCAGACCTGCTTCATCTGCGAGGCGCACTGCCCCGCCGACGCGCTCTACGTGTCGCCGCTGCGCGACCCCGAGCCCGGTCTCGACGAGGCCACGCTCGTCGCGAGCGGCGTCATGGGGAGCTACCGCGCCCGGCTGGGGTGGGGCGAGGGCCGCACGCCACCGCGCACGGAGGCCGACGCCTTCGTCCTGGCCGGCCTCACGCCGCCCGGGCCGGAGCCAGGGCCATGACGTCCGCGAGCCGGTCGTAGGAGGCGAGGCGATCCGCGAGGTCGAAGGTGTTCGTGATCGCGAAGACCTCGTCCGCCTCCGCGGCGCGGGCCATCTCCGTGATCCGGGCCCGCACGCGCTGCGGGCCGCCGACGGCGTCGGCGCGGACGTCGACCTTGTCCTCCGCGCGCTTCTCCTCGTCGGTCCACGTGTGGGCGAGCGCCTCGTCGACGCTCACGATCGGCGCGCCGATGCCGGCCCGCTGGCGGACCATCGCGAGATGCCACGGCGCGGCGAGCGCCTCGGCGTGTGCGTCGTCGTCGCCGACGGTGACCTTCAGCGCGAGCATCGCGTAGGGCTCGTCGCCCTCGCGTGCAGGGACGAAGCTCTCGCGGTAGGCGAGGAGCGCCGGCGCCGCGCCGTCCGGGTTCGTGTGCGAGGCGAACGCGTAGGCGAACCCGCGACGCGCCGCGGTCTCGGCGGAGCTGGTGGTCGAGCCCAGCAGGGTGATGGGCGGGAGCGCGATGTCGGTCGGCACCGCGCGCACCCCGGCGAGCGGATCGCCGGCGGGCAGCGGTCGCACGCCGCCGAACGAGAGCAGCTCGTCGAGCTGGCGGTCGTAGCCGGGACCGTGCGCCGTGTCCTGCGGGCGCCCGAGCGCCTCGACGGTCGCCGCATCGACGGTCGCCCTCCGACCGGCCGATCCCGAGATCGATGCGGCCGGGGTACAGGCCCTCGAGCGTGCAGAACTGCTCGGCGACCTGCAGCGGCCGGCGGTTGGGCAGCAGGACGCCGCCGGATCCGATGCGCAGCCGGCGCGTGTGCGAGGCGATGTGGGCGATGACGACCTCGGGCGCGGCGACCGAGATCGCGGCGAAGGCATGATGCTCGGCGATCCAGAAGCGACGGAACCCGAGGCCGTCGACGTGCCGGGCGAGCGTCAGCGAGTCGCCCAGGGCGTGGCCGGGGGGACCGCCGATGCGGCGTGGAGCCTGGTCGAGGACTGAGAGCGCGATCATCTAGACCAACATGACGAAGAACCTCCCACTGACGATAGGGCTCACCGGCGGCGGCCGGCATCCGGCGGCCTGGCGCGAGCCCGGCGCGCGGCCGGGGGAGCTGCTGACGGCGCGATGGTGGATCGACCAGGTCGTCGAGGCGCAGGCGGCCGTCATCGACCTCGTGACGATCGAGGACGCCCTCGCGCTGCAGTCGAGCGATCCCGACGGGCCCGACGACCGCACCGACGCGACCCGCGGATACCTGGATGCGATCGTGCTCGCGGCGCGGATCGCGCCGGCGACGCGCGGGATCGGCATCGCGCCGGTGGTCACGACGACGCTCACCGAGCCGTTCCACGTCTCCACGCAGATCGCGACGATCGACTACGTCAGCGGCGGGCCGCGCGGCCTGGCTCGCGCGCGTGGCGCCGAGCCACTGGGAGGCCGCGCACGCCGGGCGCCGCGGCCTGCCGTCGCGCGAGGTGCTGCGCGCGGAGGCCGCGGAGCACGTCGAGGTCGTCCGCCGGCTCTGGGACTCGTGGGAGGAGGGCGCGGAGATCCGCGACGCCGAGCGCCACCGCTTCGTCGACCGGTCCAAGCTGCACCACATCGACTTCGCCGGCGAGCGCTTCCGGATCCGCGGGCCCTCGATCACGCCCCGCCCGCCGCAGGGTCAGCCCGTCGTGCTCGCGACGGAGCCCGGTCTCGGCGCCGACCTCGTGCTCGAGGACCTCGTCGTGTTCCTCGACGACGACGCTCCGGCCGCGGCGGAGCGCCGCGACCGCCTCGACGCGCTGCACCCGCTCGCGCCGGCGGCCGACGTCTTCACCGGCACGCCGTCGGCGCTCGCCGACGTGCTCGACGAGCGACCGCACACCCGGCTGCTGCCCGCCGCCATCCCGCACGACCTGCACGCGATCACGCGCGGGCTGGTGCCCGAGCTGCAGGCCAGGGGCCGGACCCCGCGCTCCTACGCTGCAGGGACGCTGCGCGAGCGCCTCGGGCTCGGCCGCGCCGCGAACCGCTACGTCGCATGAGCAAGCGCCAGATCCACCTCGCCGCCCACTTCCCGGGCGTGAACAACACGACGGTGTGGAGCGACCCGGCGTCCGGCAGCCACATCGACTTCGCGTCCTTCGTGCACCTGGCCCAGACCGCCGAGCGCGCGAAGTTCGACTTCTTCTTCCTCGCCGAGGGCCTGAGCCTGCGCGAGCACGCGGGCCACGTGCACGACCTCGACGTCGTCGGGCGCCCCGAGTCGTTCACGATCCTCGCCGCGCTCGCCGCGGTGACCGAGCGCATCGGCCTCATGGCGACGCTCACCGCGACGTACCACGAGCCCTACGAGCTCGCCCGCGCGCTGGGCACCCTCGACCACCTCTCCGACGGCCGCGCGGGGTGGAACCTCGTGACGTCGACCGACGCGCTCACCGGCCGCAACTTCAGCCGCGGCGGCTACCTCGACTACGGGGACCGCTACGTGCGCGGGCGCGAGCTGCTCGAGTCGGCCACGCAGCTCTGGCACTCCTGGGCGCCGGGGGACCTCGTCGCCGACCCCGCGAGCGGCAGGTTCCTCGCACGTCCCGACGCCGGGGCGTTCGCCTTCCACGGCGAGCAGGTCGACATCGAGGGACGCTTCACGCTGCCCCGGTCCCCGCAGGGGCGCCCGGTCGTCATCCAGGCGGGCGACTCCGACGACGGCCGCGAGTTCGCCGCCGAGCACGCCGACGGCATCTTCACGCGCCACGGCGGCCTGGAGGCCGGGCGCGCGTTCTACGCGGACGTGAAGTCGCGGATGCAGGCGCTACGGGCGCGAGCCCGGCGAGCTGCTCATCCTCCCCGGCGTCACGTTCGTCCTCGGCGACACGGACGAGGACGCGCGCGAGCAGGCCGAGATCGTCCGTCGCCAGCAGGTGAGCGGCCCGACGGCGATGGTCTTCCTCGAGCAGCTCTGGAACCGCGACCTCTCCGAGTACGACCCGGACGGGCCGCTGCCCGACGTCGACCCGATCGAGGGGGAGAGCACGATCGCCCCGGGGTCGATCCCGGCGCGCAGCTTCACCGGGCGGCGCCAGGCGACCGCCGACGAGTGGCGCGCCGAGGCGACGGCGGAGAACCTGTCGATCCGCGATCTCATGGTCCGGCGGGCCGCGCGCCAGACGTTCGTGGGCTCGGCGGCGACGATCGCCGACCAGCTCGACCTGCACGTGCAGACGCACGCCTGCGACGGGTTCATCCTCGTGCCGCACATCACCCCGGCCGGGCTCGATCGCTTCGCCGACGAGGTCGTGCCGCTGCTGCAGGAGCGCGGCTCGTTCCGGACCGAGTACGAGGGCACGACGCTGCGCGAGCACCTCGGGCTGGCACAGCCGTGGCCCGGAGCGGGATGATCCAGGGCGATGAGTACGACTCACACGAGCTGCATCGATGAGCTGACGGCGGCGCTCGGCGCCGACCGGGTCCAGACCGGGGACGACATCCGCCGCCTCCACGGCACCGACTCCTCGTTCCACCCGCCGGCGCTGCCCGATGCCGTCGTGTTCCCCGAGACCGTCGACGAGTGCCTGGAGATCGTGCGGACGTGCATCCGGCACGAGACGCCGATGGTCCCGTTCGGCGCCGGCTCCTCGCTCGAGGGCCACATCATGGCCCTGCGCGGCGGGGTCAGCATCGACATGTCGCGCATGAACGCGATCACCCGCATCTCCGTGGAGGACCTCGACGTGACGGTCCAGGCAGGGGTCACGCGCCGTCAGCTCGACGCCCGTCTGCGCCCCGAGGGCGTGTTCTTCTCCGTCGACCCCGGCGCCGACGCGACGATCGGCGGCATGATCGCGACGGGTGCCTCGGGCACGACGACCGTGCGCTACGGCGCGATGCGCGAGAACGTCCTGTCGCTGCTCGTCATCACGCCCGACGGCGAGCTCGTGCGGACCCGCTCGCGCGCCCGCAAGTCCTCCGCCGGCCTCGACCTCACGCGGCTGTTCATCGGCGCGGAGGGCACGCTCGGGCTCATCGTCGAGGCGACGCTGCGCGTCCATCCGACGCCGGAGGCGATGTACGCCGCGGTGCTGTCCTTCGGCGGCATGGAGGACGCCGTCTCGACCGTGACCGAGGTCGCGCAGTACGGCATCCCGGTCGCGCGCATGGAGCTCGCCGACGAGCTCACGATCGACATGATCAACAAGCACTTCGAGTTCGACATGCCGGTCACGCCGACGCTGTTCCTGGAGTTCCACGGCGGCGAGGCCGAGGTCGCGGCGCAGGCCGAGAGCGTCCGCGAGATCGCGCAGGAGCACGGTCTGCAGGGCTACGAGGCCGCCGCCGACGAGACCGAGCGTCGCCGCCTGTGGCGCGCGCGCCACGGCGCCTACGAGGCGACGAAGGCGACGCAGCCGGGCTGCGAGGTCCTCACGACCGACGTGTGCGTGCCCGTGTCCGAGCTCGCGGCGAGCGTGCTCGAGGCGCAGGCGGACATCGCCGAGCACGAGCTGAAGGCGGCGATCGTCGGGCACGTCGGCGACGGCAACTTCCACGTCGCGATCGTCCTGGACCCCGACAGGCCCGAGGAGCTCGAGGCCGCGGAGGAGTTCCACGACCGCGTCGTGCGGCGCGCGCTCGCGCGCGGCGGGACGTGCACCGGCGAGCACGGCGTCGGCTACGGCAAGTCGCGCTTCCTCGTCGAGGAGCACGGCGAGGCGGCGGTCGGGACTGATGCGCGCCATCAAGGAGGCGCTGGACCCGCACGACCTCTTCAACCCCGGCAAGGGCGCGCAGGCCGCGTAGGACCGATGAGCGCAGCCGTCGGGCGGCGTCTCACCGGCATGCTCACCGAAGGGGATCTCGCGGCGCTCAGCGAGCGCCATCGCCGCGAGCTGCACCTCCACTGCTACCGCATGCTCGCCTCGTTCGAGGAGGCGGAGGACGCCGTCCAGGAGACGCTGCTGCGGGCGTGGCGTGCACGCGCGACGTTCGCGGGCGGGCCGAACGCACGCGCCTGGCTGTACCGCATCGCGACGAACACCTGCCTCGACGCGCTCAAGCGGCGCGGCCGGCGCCCGCAGACGGTCGAGTCCTTCGGCGAGGTCCCGTGGATCCAGCCCTACGCGGACTCGCTGCTGGACGACACGGTCGAGCGCGAGACGATCGAGCTCGCGTTCCTCGCCGTCATCCAGCTGCTGCCGCCGCGTCAGCGGGCGGTCGTCATCGCGCGCGACGTCATGGGCTGGTCGGCGGCGGAGACGTCCGAGCTGCTCGACACCTCCGTCGCCGCGGTCAACAGCGCCCTGCAGCGCGCGCACGTGACGCTGCGGCGCGGCTGGGACCGGCGGGGCGAGGCCGTGCCGGAGGAGGCCGAGCGCGCGCTGGTGCGGGCATGGATCGACGCGCACGAGCGCGAGGACGTGGCCGGGATGGTCGCGCTCATGCGCGAGGACATCCGGGTGACCATGCCGCCGCACCCGGCGCTGTACGTGGGCGTCGACGCGCTCGCCCCGTTGTTCGACCGCGCGTTCGGCTCGCGCCGTCTGGGCGCGTGGCGCCTGCTCGCGCTGCGCGTCAACCGCCAGCCGGCGACGGCGGGCTACCTGCGCCGGCCGGGCGACACGGCCTTCCGTGCGTTCAAGCTCGACGTCATGCGCGTCGAGGGCGATCGGTTCGCCGAGATGACGACGTTCGACCCGGGCCTGTTCGGCGCGTTCGGCCTCCCGGCGGTGCTGTAACGGATCGGGGGCCGGCGGGACTGGCGGGCATGTCCATCCCTGCCTCCATCCGGTCCTTCGTCGACGAGCTCGCCGACAACGCGCCCACCGCCTACGACGACCTGCGTGCGGTCGTCTTCAACGGCAGCCTGAAGCGGTCCCCCGAGCCGAGCCACACGGACGGCCTGCTCGACGTGGCCACCGGGACGATGCGGCGCCTCGGCGTCCGCGTCGACGTCGTCCGCACCGCCGACCACGAGATCCCGCCCGGCGTCTGGCCCGACATGCGCGAGCAGGGCTACGCGCGCGACGACTTCCCGGCGCTGTACCAGGACCTCGTCGTCCCGGCCGACATCGTCGTGCTCGCCGGGCCGATCTGGCTCGGCGACCAGAGCTCGCTCACCCGCAAGATCATCGAGCGCCTGTACGCGTACTCGGGCGACCTCAACGACCGCGGGCAGTGGTCGTACTACGGCAAGGTGGGCGGCGCGCTCACGACGGGCAACGAGGACGGCGGCAAGCACGTGTCGGCCCAGATCCTCTACGCGCTGCAGCACATCGGCCTGGCGATCCCGCCGCAGTCCGACGCGTACTGGGTCGGCGAGGCGGGACCGGGACCGTCCTACCTCGACGCGGACGGCGGCGGCGCCGGCAACGCGTGGACGACGCGCAACACCGTCTTCATGACCTGGAACCTGCTGCACCTCGCCCGGATGCTCAAGGACGCGGGCGGCATCCCGGCCCACGGGAACGCGGCGGCGGACTGGGACCTCGAGATGCCCGCGCATCCCAATCCCGAGTACCGCCGCTGAGGCTCCGGGCTGCGGTTGCCTCGCGCGGTCCGCGCGTGGGACGATCGCTGCCCCATGACGCTCCTCGAGAGGCTGCGCGACGGGGACGGCGCAGCCTTCGCGTCGCTGGTCGACGGCTACGCCGCGTCGATGCTGCGCGTCGCCCGCCTGCACGTGTCGTCCGACGCGGTCGCCCAGGAGGTCGTGCAGGAGACGTGGCTGGCGGTCCTCCAGGGGCTCGACCGCTTCGAGGAGCGCTCGTCGCTGCGCACGTGGATCTTCCACATCCTCGTCAACCGCGCGCGGACGCGCGGCGCGCGGGAGGCACGCACGGTGCCGTTCGCGACGCTCGCGGCCCGCGAGGCCGAGGAGCCGTTCGCCGCCGTGGACGCGGACCGGTTCCTCCCGGCCGACGACCCCGAGTGGCCCGGCCACTGGGCTGCGCCGCTGCCGCGGTGGGACGAGGTCCCCGAGCGCCATCTCGACGCGCGGGAGACGGCGACGTCCGTGCGCGGAGCGATGGCGGCGCTGCCTCCCATGCAGCGGATCGTCATGATCATGCGCGACGTCGAAGGCTGGGAGGCACCTGAGATCTGCCACGCGCTGGACATCAGCGAGTCCAACCAGCGGGTGCTCCTGCATCGCGCGCGCTCTCGCGTGCGCGCCTCCCTCGAGCGGGAGATGGCCGATGAGCTCATCTGACCTGCCGGAGATGGCCTGCCGTGAGCTCGTCGAGCGGGTGAGCGACTACTTCGAGGACGCGCTGCCCGAGCGCGATCGCGTGCGCCTGGAGGCGCATATCGCCGAGTGCGACGACTGCGCGATCTACCTCGACCAGCTGCGCGAGACGATGCGGCTCGCGGGCCGGGTCGAGCTCGACCGGCTGCGGCCGGAGGCGCGCGACGCGCTCACCGAGGCGTTCGACGCCTGGGTCGCGTCGCGCTGACCGGCCCGGTCTACGACCTGACGAGGACGACCACGCGGCCGTCGTGCAGCGCCCGGACGTCGGCCTCGGCGGTCTCGGCGTCGAGGCCGGCGTCGACGAGCATGCCCTGCAGGTCGCGGTGCGAGGCGACGCGGACGTGACGAACACCGCCGCTGTACGTCGCGACGGTGTCGCGGTCGAGATCGCCGAAGCCCCCGCGGCGCCGCAGCTCGGCGTCGCCGGCGAACGAGCCCCTCGGCTCGGCCGTCGTGTGCTCCGCGCCGGCGAACGCGCCGACCGGCGCCTCCGCCGTCGCGCCACCCGCGAACCGGCCGACGGGGTCGGCGGCGTGGTCGTGCGAGTCGGATCCGCTCAGCACGCGGATCTCGTCGCCGTCGCGGCCGGCGGCCAGGAGGCGCTCGACTTCGGCGCGGGCCTCATCCACGGTGGTGTAGGTGCTGCAGAGAACGGGCACGGCGGGCTCCCTCGGTCGGTCCGGTGGTCGCCTCACCGTCCCCGGACCCGCCCCGGGCGTTACAGCTACGTCGTCTTCTCGCGCTTCGGCTCCGACCGCGCGTCGAGCTGGATCTCCTTGTGCGCCCTCGGCACGCCTGCCCGCAGCTCGCGGTTGCGCTCCAGCTCGGCGTTGAGCTCGAGCCCGAGCAGCAGGGCCACGTTCGTGAGCCAGAACCAGACGAGCAGCACGACGACGCCGCCCAGGGCCCCGTACGTCTTGTCGTAGGAGCCGAAGTTCGCCACGTAGAGCGCGAACGCGACCGACGCCGCGAGCCACACCGCGAGACCCACGACCACGCCGGGCAGGACCCGCTTGACGCCGCCGACGCGCGCGTTGGGCGCGGCGTAGAAGAGGAGCGTGAACATGCAGACGACCGCGATGACGAGCACCGGCCACTTCGCGATGTCCCAGACGGTCGTGGCGGTCGAGCCGATCCCCAGCGGCTCCGCGACGGCCTCGACGACGGGGCCGGTGAGGACGATCGCCAGGGCGACGAACGCCAGCATCAGGATCATGACGAGCGTGACGAGGATCTGGAGCGGGCGCAGCTTCCAGAACGGCCGGCCCTCGGGCGTCTCGTAGACGACGTTCGCGGCGCGCATGAACGCGCCGATGTAGCCGGAGGCCGACCACAGCGCGGCGCCGAGGCCGACGAAGAACAGCACGCCGGCCGCGCCCCGGTTGGACGTGATCGACTCGATCGGGCCGGAGAACGTGTCCGCCGCGGTGTCGGGGCCGATCTGGGTGACGACGTCGGTGATCGTCTGCGTCGTCTTCACCGGGTCGCCGAAGATCCCGAGCACCGAGACGAGCGCGATGAGCGCCGGGAACAGGGACAGCAGCCCGTAGTACGTGAGCGCCGCCGCCCAGTCGGTGAGGTTGTCCTCGCTGAACTCCTGCACCGTGCGCTTCAGCGTCGCGAAGACGCTCGTGCCCGTCTCGGCGCCTTCCGGGCGGTAGTCGGCGCGCCGGGCCGCGCTGATGTTCTCGTCGCCTGCCATGGACCCGGCGCTACCCGTCGTCCTAGAGGGTGACTCCCTGCTCTGCGAGCCACCGCCCCACGTCGTCCGGGATGTGACCCTCCCACTCCGCGCGCGCCGCGAGGCGCATGATCTCGACGTCGTCGTCGGTGATCTGGTCGCGCCGGAACCCCAGGTAGGTGGTGATCGCCGCGGCCATCCGGAGGCCCGGGTCGACGACGCCCTCGGCGCCTCGCTCGAGCGCGGTGTTCATCTCGCCGGGGAGGTCCTCGACCGAGCTGATCGGCTCGTCGCGGTCCTCGAACTCGAGCATGAAGCGCTCCATGTCGCCGCTCAGGCCGTCGGGCTCGCAGATCTCGACAGCGCGGCGGACGACCTCCGACAGGGTCGTCGGTGCTGGCTCGGTGGGCATCGGTTCCTCCTACGGGATGTTCGGCGCCGGGTCGTCGTTGTCGAGCGGCTCCTGCGGCGGCGGGTCCTCGCCCTCCTCGAAGTCCGTGTCCGCATCGAGCGGCGGGACGTCGGGATAGATCATGTCGTCGTCGTCGGGCGGGTTGGACGACTGCGCATCGCCGAGCGATGCCTCGCCGTGCCCCACCTGGTCTGATCCGTCGTGTGCCATGCGCCATGCCTACCCGTTCCGGCGTCAGATCCGCAAGGGCGTCGCCGACTCCCGGGTATGCGAAGGTCACCCGCCTGTGGCCGGTCATGACGCACTGCTCCTGCAGCGGTTCCTGCTCGCGCGCCGCCGGCGCGACGAGGCGGCCGCCCGAGCGGCGTGGGACGAGCTCGTGGAGCTGAACTTCGACCGCGTGGTGACCCTCGTCCGCGTCGAGAGCCGCGGGCGCCTCTCGGCCGAGGAGCGCGACGACGCCGTGCAGCGCGCGCTGACCACGATGCTCACCCGCTTCATGGACACGTTCCGCGGCACATCGATGGGCGAGTGGGTCTCCGCGACGCGCACGCTCGTGCACTTCGCGTGCGTCGACACCCAGCGCCGCGCGGCGGCGGTCTCCGGCCGGACGGAGGAGCTCACCGACGACGCCGAGGCGGAGGTGGCCGACGAGCGCGACCCGCTGCTCGAGCGCGGCGCGGCGTTCCTGGACTGGGCGCTCCCGCAGCTGGCAGAGCGCCGTCGCGAGGTGATCGAGCTCGACCTCTCCGAGCTCACGACGGAGGAGATCCAGGAGCGCCTGGGCGTGTCGCGCGACGTCGTCTACGCCGCGAGGAGCCGCGCGCTGAAGGATCTCGCCAAGCTTCGCGAGGAGTTCGAGGCATGAGCACGGTCGACGAGATCCTCGGGGAGTTCATCGACGCCTGGAAGGCGGGCGAGCGCCCGGACCTGGACGCGTTCCTGGAGCGCGTGCCCGCAGGGGAGCGCGACGAGCTGGCCGCGGGGGTCGCGGCCTGGCTCCACATCGCCCCGACGCCCGAGCACCCACCCGCCGCCCGGGCGGCCATCTCCGCGGAGCCGGCGATGCAGGCGGCGCGTCGCGCCGCCGAGGCGCTGCGCCCACCGCTGCCCGAGAGCCTCCCCGTCCTGCGCGAGCGCGCCGGCCTCGGCGTCCGCGACGTCGCGGCCCGGCTGGCCGAGCGCTTCGGGCTCGCCGATCGCGATCGCACGGTCGCCTACCTCGAGCGCCTCGAGCGCGGCGAGCTCGACGCGGGGCGCCTGTCGCGCCGGCTCGTCGACGCGCTGTCGGAGACGCTCGGCGGCGTGCGCATCGCGCTGCCGTCCCCGCCCGCGCCGGCGGCGCCGAGCCAGGCGTTCTTCCGCGCGGACGACGAGGCGGAGGACTGGATCGTCCAGGACATCGACGCGCTCTCGCGCGCCGCGCTGGCCTCCGCGCCGGCGCCGATGGACGAGCTCGACCGCCTCTTCCTCGGCGGCCCCGAGGCCTAGACCCCGATCGTCGCCGCGCCGCTGGCGAGCCGCTCGGGCGCGCAGTCCGCGGCGCTCGCGGCGTCAGCGATCGACGTGCGCCCGGCAGCGATCGCGGCGAGCGCGCCGCCGGCGATGGCGGGCGACAGGCGCGGCAGGTCGTCGCGGCCGATCGCCGCGATCTCGTCCGCGAACGGCGGCAGGGCGAGGTGCCGCCAGACGTCCGTGGCGAGGCCGTCGTCGATCTCGCGTCGCAGCGCGTCGATCCGGCGGGAGAGCCTCAGGGTGCCGAGGCGGAAGACGGCCGCGATGGGCGAGATCCCGTACCGGGCCGCGATCCGCACGACGTCCTCGAGGGTCGGCTCGCCGTCGAGCATGGCCCGGACGCCCGCGGCGGGCGCCAGCAGCTCCGCCGCGAACGCGTTGGCCTGCACCTCCCTCGCGTCCGTGCTGCGGCCGCCGAGCGTCTCGTACGTGTCGACGGCGACCCGGGCGTCGTGGCCGCAGCGGACGTGGCCGACCTCGTGCGCGAGCGTGAAGCGCATGCGCACCGCCGGGTGCGTGCCGTTGACCCAGAGCACCGTGCGGTCGCCGTCGCGCCAGCAGCACCCGGCGATCTCGTCGGGGAGCGACACGACGGCAACCGGAAGCCCGAGCCGCTCCTCGACGAGCGTCAGCAGCGACCCGGCGGGCTCCTCCGCGGCCAGGCCGAGCTCCGTCCGCAGCTCGCGCGCCCGCTTGGCCCCGATGTTCGTGTCCTTCCCGGCCACGGCGCGGGACCGTAGCGCTACCGCGACAGCACGCGATCCAGCACCGCGGCCACCTCGGCCGCGTCGGGTGCCGTCCTCGACCGCCACGCGACGATCCCGTCGGGGCGGACGAGCGACGCGCCGGCCGGGCCGATGCCGTAGGCGTCGGCGAACCCGGGGGCGTCCACGCGCTGCGTCGTGACGCCGTCGACCACGATGTCGCCCCCGTCCGGCCCGACGAGCAGGACGAACCCGTCACCGAGGAGGTCGAGCGTCGACCCGTCTCCGACCGGCACGTGCGGCGCGCGCGAGCCGGGGCGGCCGCGTGACGTCGAGGGGTGCTCGATGACGGCGCCGCCGTCGCCGGGCTCCGGCATGACCGCGCTCGAGTGCACCAGCGTGCCGATCTCGATGCTGAGGTCGTCGATCGGCGGCTCCACGTCCTCGGTGCCGCGCTCGGGGACGACGCGCGTCGCGTACCGCGTGTAGGCCTGCTCGATCGTCATGCGGCCCAGCGGCCGGCGCTCGGCGTCGTAGGTGTCGAGCAGAGCCGGGCCGGCGTCGCCCTTCACGACGGCCGCGAGCTTCCACGCGAGGTTGTGCGCGTCCTGGACGCCGGTGTTGCCGCCGAAGCCGCCGTTGGGCGGGACGACGTGGGCCGCGTCGCCGGCGAGGAAGACGCGTCCCTCGGCGAACCGCGTCGCCACGTTGGCCTCGGCCTGCCAGTGCGCGACGTCGAGGACCTCCATCGGCATGTCCGCTCCGATCGCGGTGGCGAGCAGCTCGCGTGCGCGCGCGTCGTCCATGCCGTCGACGACGTTCACGGCCTCGTCGGTCGTGACGTCCGCGCCGACGGTGTTCACGACGAGGAACCCCTTGCCGCCGCTGCGGTTCAGCCGGAAGAACCCGCGCAGCGTCGGGTTGTGGACGTAGATGACGCCCTGGTTGCGGTCCTGCAGCAGCGGCCCGCAGTCGGCGCGGAAGTAGATCGTGACGCTGCGCGAGAGCAGGCCGTAGCCCTCCATCCCGATGCCGAGCCGGTTGCGCGTCGGGCTGCGGTTGCCGTCGGCGGCGACGACGTACTGCGCCCGCACGGTGCTCTCGGTCCCCGCGTCGAGGTCGCGCAGCGTCACGGTGACACCGTCGGCGTCCTCCTCGTGCCCCACCGCCTCGACGCGGTTGCGCAGCGTCGCGCCGAGCTCGAGCGCGCGCTCGCGCAGGAGCGGCTCGAGCGCGTCCTGGTCGAGGAACAGCCGGTGCGTGGGGCTGTAGCCCTCGATGCCCTCGTTGACGTCGGCGATGTAGACCGCGAGCTCACGGCCGGCGAGCGACTCCACCGCGTTGATGCCGCCGCTGGGGTGGTACGTCTGCAGGGACGTCGCGCGCGCGGCGTCCTCCAGCCCGAGCTGGCGCAGGATCTCCATCGTGCGCAGCTGGAAGTGGCCGGCGCGCGGGTGGATCGCGGTGCCCGCGTGGCGCTCCACGGACAGCGACGCCACGCCGTGGTGGCCGAGCAGCGCCGCGGTGGTCAGCCCCACCAGGCTGCCGCCGATGATCAGGACCGGGATCTCCTCGCTCATGGGCGCGACGCTAGACCCGGAGCGCGTCATCTGACAACTGAATCTCGTGATGCGCGATATTCACGAGCGCAATGAACCTCGGTGGGATCGACCTCAACCTCCTCGTGGCGCTCGACGCGCTCCTGAGCGAGCGCAGCGTCACCCGCGCGGCCCAGCGGGTGGGGCTCAGCCAACCCGGGATGAGCAACGCGCTCGCCCGGCTGCGCCGCGTGTTCGGCGATCCGCTGCTCGTGCGCCGCGGCGCCGCGCTCGTGCCGACCGCACGCGCCGAGGCGCTCGCCGGCCCGGTCCGCGAGGCGCTGACCCTCATCCGCGGCGCGATCGACGCGCCCGCCGCCTTCGACCCGGCACGCGACCACCGGTCGTTCCGGGTCAGCTGCTCGGACTACTCGGTCCTCATGCTCATCGGCCCGCTCGTCCGCGGGCTCGCCGCCGACGCGCCCGGGGTGGCGGTCGAGGTCGTCCCGCGCCTGCCCGACGCGGGCAGGGCGCTCGACCGGGGGGAGATCGACCTCGTCATCGAGCCGCCCGAGATCATGGGCCGCGGCGACCTGCCTGGGCGTGCGGCTCTGGGACGACACGTGGATGTGCTGCGTGTGGGAGGGCAACACCCGCGTCGGCGACAGCCTGGACCTCGACACGTACACCGAGCTGGGGCACCTGATCTACTCGATGGGCGCCGCCGGCCAGCCGGTCGCGCTTCCCGACCTGCACCTCGCGCGGCTCGGCGTGCAGCGGCGCATCGAGGTGAGCGTCGAGAGCTTCCTGCTCGCGCCCTTCCTGCTGCAGGGGACCGATCTCGTCACGGTCGTCCCGGCCCGCGCGGAGGCGTTCCTGCGGCGCACGGGCGCGATCCGGATCCTCCCGTCGCCGGTCGAGTTCCCCGTGGTCGTCGAGATGCTGTGGTGGCACCCGCGGGCCGCGGCGGATCCCGGGCACGCGTGGCTGCGCGAGCGGATGCGACAGGTCGCGCCGTGAGAGCATGCCGCGGATGGCGCTTCGCATCTCGTCGCCGGGCGATCCCGGTTGGGACGCCGACCGGGCGACGTTCAACCTCCTCGACGACCAGCGTCCCGCTGCGGTGGCCGTGGCGCAGGACGCGGACGACGTCGTCGCCGCCGTGCGGCACGCCGCCGAGCGCGGCCTGACGATCGCCCCGCAGCTCACGGGCCACGGCGCGTCGGCGATGGCCCCGCTCGGCGACGACGCCCTCCTGCTGAGGACGACCGGCCTGCGCGACGTGGCGATCGACGTCGCGGCGCGGACGGCCCGCGTCGGCGCCGGCGCGCTGTGGAGCGACGTCGTCGGCCCCGCGTCCGAGCAGGGCCTCGCAGCGCTGCACGGCTTCTCGCCCGACGTCGGCGTCGTCGGCTACACGCTCGGCGGCGGGCTGGGCTGGTACGGCAGGGCGCACGGCCTCGCCTCGAGCGCGGTGACCGCGGCGGACGTCGTCCTCGCCGACGGGACGCGGGTCCGCGCGGACGCCGATCACGAGACCGACCTGCTGTGGGCCCTGAAGGGCGGTGGCGGCAACCTCGGCGTCGTGACGGCGCTCGAGTTCGACCTCGTGCCCGTGCCCGAGCTCCACGCCGGGACGCTGTTCTTCCCCTGGGAGCGCTCGGCGGAGGTGCTGCACGCGTGGCACGCCTGGACCGCGCAGGCGCCCGAGGCCGCGACCTCGGTGGGACGCATGATCAGCCTGCCGCCGCTCCCGGAGCTCCCCGAGGAGCTGCGCGGTCGGTCCTTCGCGACGATCGAGGTCGCGCTGCTCGGCTCGGAGGCCGAGGCTGCGGAGCTCCTCGCGCCGCTGCGGGCGCTGGGGCCGGAGATCGACACCTTCGCCCCGATGCCGCCCGCGGGCCTCGCGCGGATGCACATGGACCCGGCGGCGCCGCTGCCCTACCGCTCGACGCACCTGCTGCTCGGCGAGCTGCCGCCCGCGGCGATCGACGCCTGGGTGACGGCGGCCGGGCCGGACTCCGGCACCTCGCTGACGGCCGTCGAGCTGCGCCACCTCGGCGGCGCACTGGCACGACCGGCGGACGCCGCGCTGCCGTCGCTGCCCGGCGAGTTCCTGCTCTTCGGCGTCGGCGCGCCGATGCCGCCCGCCGACCTCCCGGCCATCGAGCGGGGGCTGACGGTGGTCCACGACGCGCTCGAGGACCACGCCACCGGCGTGCTGCTCCCGTTCGTCGAGGAGCCGACCGACGTCGCCGCCGGCTACTCGCGGGACGCCTGGGAGCGATTGGGCGCGGTGCGCGAGCGGTACGACCCGGAGGGCCGGATGCGCGCGAACCACGCCGTTCCGTCATCCAACGCAGTCTGAGGAGACGACATGTCCGTGAAGCTGGGGCTGGTGGCGTTCCTGGAGGCCAAGCCGGACAAGGCGGAGGAGCTCGGCGCGTTCCTGCAGCAGGGCAGGGAGCTCGCCGCGGCCGAGGAGGGCACGGTCACCTGGTACGCCTTCCGCGTGAACGAGACGACCTTCGGCATCTTCGACACGTTCGAGACCGAGGACGGCCGCCAGGCCCACCTGAACGGCGAGATCCCCAAGGCGCTCGGTCAGGTCGGCGGCGACCTGCTGGCGAAGGACCCCGACATCCGCCCGATCGACGTCATCGCCGTGAAGTAGCGGAATCCGGAGGTACGCTCTACGTCCCGACCGGGAGGGGCGATGGAGGGACTCGAGGCGCGCGACTACCGCGCAGCCCTGCGGGTGGTCGAGTCGGTCTCACGTGCGAACACGCTCGACGGGTTCCGCCACGCCACGCTCGAAGCGCTCGCGACCGAGCTCGGCTACCGCGATCTGACGTTCTTCGTCGGCGCGACGGCCGAGGACGCGTTCGCCGACGCCAGCCCGGCCGTGCTCGGCCGCGCGGGGCGGATGCTCGACCAGTACGTGTGCGGCTACTGGCGCGAGGACGTGTACGCGCGCCCGCGCGCCCTGGCGATGTTCCGCACGCGGTCGGCCGTCGCGCTGCGCGAGCTGCCGCGGCCGGCGAGCACCGGGGAGCAGCATTACGTCGAGCGGTTCCTCGTCGCGAACCACATCCACGACGAGATCGGGATCAAGCTCGACACCGGCGGGACCGGCGTCGCCCTCATCGGCGTCCTCGGGGACGGGCGGCGGCCGTTCGGGCCGCGCGACGTCGCGCGACTGGAGCTGCTCACGGGTCCGCTGTCGAGCATCCTGCGCTTCTTCACCCGCGCCGAGCGCAGCGCCGCGGAGCGCCCGGCGCTGTCGCCGCGCGAGCGCGAGGTCGCCGAGCTCGTCGCGGGCGGCCTGACCAACCGCGAGATCGCGCGGACCCTGTGCATCGGCGAGCCGACGGTGAAGAAGCACGTGACCCGCGCGCTGGCGGCGACGGGCTGCTCGAGCCGCACGCAGCTCGCGATCACGTGGCGCGGCTGACGCGGGCACTGGTCGTCGCCGCCGTGCTGTGCGTCCTCGGCGCGACGGCGGCTCCGCGCGCCGCCGCCCAGGCGCCGCCGACGCGCTGGGCCTACCCCGCCGGCGACGGCTGGGCCCGCAGCCGCCCGGACCCGGCCGCCCCCCGCGTGCAGCGGCTGCGGCGGCTCACCGAGGACGGGCTGCCCGAGCTGTACGTCGCGCTGCGCGACCGCATCGGCACCGACGGCTCGCTCTGGGTGCAGATCCGGCTTCCGATGCGTCCCAACGGCACGACGGGCTGGGTCCTGCGCCGCCGGCTCGGCGCGTGGCACACCGTCCGCACCGCGCTGGAGATCGACCGCAGGAACCTGCGCGCCGTCCTGCGGCGCGACGGCCGGGTGATCTGGAGCGCTCGCGTCGGCGTCGGTGCGCCGGGGACGCCGACGCCGACGGGGCGCTTCTACGTCCGCGAGAAGATCCACAACCTGCGCGGCGACCCGCTCTACGGGCCGTGGGCGATCGGCACGAGCGCGTACTCCCGCCTGTCGGAGTGGCCCGGCGGCGGGGTCATCGGCATCCACGGCACCGACCAGCCCGGGCTGATCCCGGGCCGCCCGTCGCACGGCTGCATCCGACTCCGGAACGACAGCATCACCGAACTCGTGCAGAAGCTCCCGCTCGGGACCCCGATCTGGATCCATTGACGCCGTACGGTCTACGGTCGTCGTCGACGTCCACGCGGGGGGCAGAGCGATGTCGGCATGGCGCCGGGCAGTCGTCGTTGCGGTGGCCGGAGCGGCCTGCGCGCTCGCGCTGACGCCGGTCGCGGAGGCGGGGTCGTCCTCGCAGCCGACGCGACTCGTGACGTTCGTGGCGCTCACGTGCCCGAGCTACACGGACATCGCGGCGAACCGCGCACGCAACAACATCCAGGAGAGCCTGCAGGACCTCGGGGCCGACACCCTCTACAACGCGGGCGACGCGGTCAGCCCCGCCATCGAGCAGGCTCAGCAGCCCAACTGCACGCCGTTGCCGGACTGGCGCTTCACCATGGGCAACGGATACAAGTCGCGCGCGGTCGTCGGACCCTGGGGCGCGCTGTCGGTCGTCACGGGCCCCTTCGCGGGCGACATCGTCACCAAGCCGAGCGTCCCGCTGCTCGACCGCAACGGCGACGACACGGGCGAGACGCTCGCGGGCGCCGTCACGATGACGCTGACGCCGGAGCAGGCCGCGCTCGCTGCGAAGGCCAACTCGCTGTGGGCCCAGGGCGGCACGCCGACCGATCCGGTGCTGAACCAGCAGTACCCGGGCACGTTCGGCTTCGGCGCGCTGCGCTGCGCCGTCGACGTGCTCAACGGGGACAACGTCGAGTGGATCGGCTACCCGGCCGGTGCCAAGCACGTCTTCTGCTACGCCTACTACGTCGTCCCGCCGCCCACGAGCGGCACGATCGTCGTCCGCAAGGTCGTGGACGACCCGGCTGCCACCGCGACGCAGTCGTTCGGCTTCCAGGGCGACGTCTCGTACGCCCCGGGCGGGACGTTCGCGATCGCGGCGTCGGCCGGCAAGCCGGGCTCCGCGACCTTCTACCGCGCCGCCGGGCAGACCTGGTCGTGGCGCGAGCTGGACCTGCCCGGGTGGATGAGGGTCGGCCTGTCCTGCCACTCGGCGACCGGTGCGAGTCAGACCCGGACCGACGCCGCCACCGGCGCGGTCTCGGTCGATCTCGCGGCGGCGGACACGGTCACGTGCACCCACACCGATCGGCCCGTGCCGCCGCCGTCCGGCCTGCTGCTGTCCAAGGTCACGCGCGGCGGGATCGGGAGCTTCGACTTCGACGTGTCCGGGCCCGACAACGCCACCCAGACCATCGCGACGACCGACCCGGGCACGCCGGTGGCGGGCGCGCAGCTGACGCTGACGCCGGGGACGTACGGCGTCGCCGAGCGGCCGCCGGCGCCCGCGCCGGCAGGCAGCTGGTCCCTCGCGCGCGTCACGTGCGACGGCAAGCGACAGGAGACGCCGCTGACCGTCACGCTCGTGTCCGGGAAGGGCACGGCATGTCAGTTCACCAACGTGTTCACCCCCGGCGGCTCGATCACGCTGCGCAAGCGCACGGAGGGCGCCGCCGGTACGGCGGACTTCGTCATCCGGCCGCTTGCGCAGCCGGCCGTGAGCTTCGAGCAGCGCGCCGAGACCAGCGGCTCGGGCGACACGGCCCTCGCGACGGGGGACGACACGTCGGCGCTGGTGCTGGGCCGCTACGAGATCGTCGAGATCGGGCCCGGCGCCCGCGCCGGGGGCCACTGGACCCTCGAGTCCGTGCTCTGCGACGGGGTGCCGGTGGGCAACGCGCAGGGCCGCACGATCGTCACGCTGGGCGAGGCCGATCCGAGCGCGGACTGCACGTTCGTGAACCGCTTCTCGCCGGACCCGGAGCCGGAGAACCCGAGCGCCCCCTCGACGACGCCGCCGGACGGCGTCGTCGCGGGGCAGGGCGACGCGGGACCGTTCGCCGACGTGTCCGTGACGAAGACCGTGTCGCCACGCGTCGCGCGCGCCGGGGGCACGCTCCACTACACGGTCGTCGTGCGCAACGCCGGACCCGGGACCGCCTACGACGTGGTGGCGTCCGAGGTCGACCCGCGCAGCGACGCGGCGCTCGACCTGCACACCACGAAGGGCGAGTGCCGCGGCACGCGGCCGGCGCGCTGCGCCGTCGGGACGCTGCGCCGCGGGGAACGGGCGACGATCACCGTGGACGTCCCCGCCACACGCCTGGGGCGAACACGCAACCACGTCGCGGTGACGTCCTCGACCTCGGACCCCAACCTGCGCAACAACCGCGACAGCGCACTCTCGCTCGTCCTCCCGGCGCTCTCGCCGCGCTTCACCGGCTGAGTCAGACCAGCGCGATCTCGTGCTCGAGCTGCGGTGCGAGCAGCTCGCGTGCGCGCGCGGGCGAGATGACGTCCGCCGGGTCGACCTTCTCGACGACGCGGCTCGCGGTGTCCTCGTAGACGTGCTCGCCGATGAGCCGCTGCTCGTCGTCGTAGGGCCAGTGGAACGCGAGGATGTGCTTGACGACGTACGTCGCGTCGGGGTCGTCGATGTCCTCGATCTCCATGAGCAGCCGCCCCGGCATGAAGTGGTGGAACATGCACTCCGAGGCGAAGCCCCAGTCGGCCACGACGAGCTCCTCGTCGACCGGGCCCATCACGATCGCCCCGGCGGCCGACAGCATCGCGTAGAAGTCGTGGACCGCCTGGTACCCGTCGAGCACGAGCGTCTGCGGGCCCTCCGTGAGCCGGTAGACGGGCTCGGCGATCGTCATCTCCGGCACGAGGATCTCCTCGTAGCGGCCGGACACCTCGAGGAGCGCATGGCGCCGGTAGTTCGCGAGGATCGCGCGATGGCGCGGGTTCTCGGTCGTCCGCAGCAGCTCGTCGGTCGCCGCGGTGATGCGCGTGAGGTCCCAGTCGGACATGCCCGCCATGCTCCGCCCGGAACACGCCCGCGGCAATGGTCCGAAGGTGGAATAGCATGCCGACGTGCGTACGGCCCGGCTCACGTGTGCGGTGCTCGCCGGGCTCGCAGCGTTCGCGCTCGGGTGCGGTGGGGAGAGCGCGTCGGGCACCTTCGAGCCGGCGACGGCGGACACGCTGACGGTCGTCACCGAGCCCTTGCCGATCGCCGGGTTCTGGGAGGGGACGGACGCGAAGCCGACCGGTGGGCTGGAGTACGCGATCGCCGACGAGCTGCGCTCGCGCCTCGGCGTCGCCAAGCTCGCGGTGCGCACCCGGCCGTTCGAGCAGATCGCCGGCGGCGACCTCGCCGGGGCGGACGTCGCGCTCGACCTCCTCACGCCGACGCCCGCGCGCGAGAAGGTCCTCGAGTTCACGACGCCCTACGCCGAGTCGCCGCCCGCCCTCGTGAGCAGGACGGGGCAGGACGTCCCCGACGTGCAGACCGCGCAGGAGCTGCGCTGGGTGGTGAAGCGGGGCACGACCTTCGAGGACATCATCGCCGACCAGATCCGGCCCGACGAGCCGCCGTTGGCGGTCGGCACCCGTGCCGAGGTCCTCGAGGCGCTGGCCACCCGACAGGCGGACGTCGCGATGTTCGACCTGCCCGCCGCCGACGCGATCGAGCACGAGGTGCCGGGACTGTCGGTCGTCGCGCGGCTCGCGGACACCGAGCCGATCGCGGCCGCCCTCCCGAAGGACTCGACGAACGCCGAGGCCGTCGGCGCGGCCTTGCGCGCGATGGACGCGGACGGCACGATCGACCGGCTGGCGGAGCGCTGGCTCGGGACCTCGCTCCAGCACAGCGCTGACAACACACCCCTGCTCAGGACCGATCAGACATGACCTCACTCGCCGCCATCACGCTCCAGGCGCCGGAGGGCAGCGCGTGGGAGTTCCTCGTGCTGTTCCTCGTGGTGATCGTCGGCCCGCCGCTCATGCAGCGCGCCCGCGTGCCCGGCCTGATCGGACTGCTCATCGGCGGGTTCCTCATCGGTCCGCACGGCTTCGGCCTCCTCGACGCCGGGAGCACCACGATCCCGGACCTCGGGCAGCTCGGGCTGCTCTACCTCATGTTCGTCGCCGGCGTGGAGCTCGACCTCGGCCTGCTCAAGCGCTACCGGAACGGGGCGATCACGTTCGGGCTGCTGACGTTCGCGTTCCCGATGCTGTTCGGCACGATCGCGGGCATGGCGCTCGGATGGTCGCTGGCGGCGTCGCTGCTGCTCGGCTCGCTGCTCGCGTCGCACACGCTCGTCCTGTACCCGCTCATCCGCAACGCGGGGCTGGCCAACGACCCGGTCATCGCCAGCGCGGTGGGCGCGACGGTGCTGACGGACACGATCGCGCTGGTCATCCTCGCGGTCATCGCGGGGACCCAGTCGGGCACGGGGACCGAGGCGGAGATCGCGCTGCAGCTGGTGCTCGGGATGGCGGTGCTGCTGACCGTCTGCTTCGTCGGGCTGCCGCGGCTCGCCCGCTGGACGTTCAACCTGCTCGGCCGCCAGCGCACGGTGCGCTACGTCATCGCGGTCGCGGCCTTCCTCATCGCGGCCGTCGTGGCCGAGACCTTCGGCATCGAGGGGATCGTCGGGGCGTTCTTCGCCGGTCTCGCGATGAACCGGCTCGTGCCGAACGAGGGCCCGCTCATGGACCGGATCGACTTCTTCGGCGCGGCCGTCTTCGTCCCCGTCTTCCTCGTGTCCGTCGGCCTGCTGCTGGACCCGTCGGTCATGTTCCAGGCCGAGACCCTCGGGCTCGCCGCGCTGTTCATCGTCGCGTGCATGGGCGGCAAGATCATCGCCGCGCTGCTCACCCGGCCGCTCATGGGGGCGACGCCCGCGGAGGCCAGCGTCGTCTACGGACTCACGACGCCGCAGGCCGCAGCCACGCTGGCGGCGACGACCGTCGGCTTCCAGATCGGGCTCTTCAGCGAGTCCGTCGTGAACGCGGTCCTCGTCCTCATCCTCGTCAGCGTCATCGTCGCCACCCTGGTCACCGAGCGGGCGACGAAGCGCGTCGAGCTGCCGCCGCCGGCCCAGCGCGAGCTCGGCGAGCACGTCCTCGTCGTCGTCAGGAGCCTCGGCAGCGCGCCGCTCGCGCTGCGCCTCGCGCAGGCCATCTCCGAGCCGGAGACCGGCGTGGTCGACGTGATCCTCCTGCAGGACGCCGGCGAGTCCGGCACCGACCGCCGCGCCGACCTCGACCGCCTCGCCGGGATGAGCACGCGCCTCGGCCTGGATCTCGACCCCGCCGTCCGGGTCAGCGACCACGCGGCGCGGACCGTCGTCCTCGCCGCCAACGACCTCCGCGCCTCGCTCGTCATCGCGGTCGTGGACGACGCCGAGGCGCGCTGGGCGGAGACCGTGTCGCTCGCCGCGGCCGCGCCGGTCGCCATCGTGCGCGGCACGCTCGACCAGCCGCTGGAGGCGGTGCGCGTCGTCTCGCCCGGCGGCGAGGGCAACGCCGCGACGGTCGCGGCGAAGCTCGCGGCGGCGGTCCCCGCCGCGGCCCAGCGGGTGACGGCCTTCGAGGACGCGGTCGTGGCCGGCGACGTGTGGTTCTCCGCCGTGACGGGGTGGGAGCGGCTGGAGTCGATCTCCCCGCCCGACGGCGCCGCGCTCGTGCTCGTCCCCGACGGGCTCGTGCCCGCGACGGCCGAGGCGATCTCCCCGCCCGAGACCGTCGCGTGAGCGGACGGCCTCAGCGCTCGAGCGCGCGCTCGACCAGCTGCGCGTAGATCTCCTGCCCCTTCGGGGTCGGGTGCGTCCCGTCGGGATACAGCGCACCCGGGACGGCGCTGGCGGCGTGCCAGTCGGCGATCCGCGCCTCCGGCCAGCCCTTCGCCGCGTCGGCGAGGACGTCGTTCGCGGCGTCCCCCCAGCTGCGCGGAATCCGCACGTTGATGAGCACGACGCGATCGACGCCCTGCACGAGCCTGCGCAGGCGGGTCATGTCGGCGTCCGTGATCGGCCCGTTCTCCCCGAGCTGCACGGCGACGGCCGCCGGCAGGTCTCCCGCGCTGCGGTAGCTGCGGATCCGGTCGAGGATGTCGGGCGCCTGGCGCCCGACGGCGGCGTCCACCTTCACGACCCGGCGCAGCGCCGGCTGGGCCGCGAGCATCACCGAGGCGCCGACGCCGAGCGGGCGGCGGGGACGCGTCCGGGCAGCCGCCGCGGGCGTCGTCGACGCCGGCGCGATCTTCGCGGCGGGCGTCGCCCGGGCCTTGATCGGCGCGGCGGCCTGCACCGGCGTGTCGCGCAGCGACACGAACGCGACGGCCACGAGCGCCGCCGCGGCGAGCGACGCGACGATCGCGAGGCGCCCGCGCGGCGGCCGCCGGTCCAGCCAGCCGCGCAACGCCGGGAAGCCGGTGCGGTTGCGGATCGGCATCTCGACCCACCGGTAGGAGGCCGCCGCGAGCAGCAGCGTCACCGCGATCTGCGCGGCCGCGACGACCGTCGCCGGCCACGTCAGGTCGATGCCGGGCCGCGTCATGGCCATCACCGGCCAGTGCCAGAGGTAGATCCCGTAGCTGCGCTCCCCGATCCACCGCAGGGGCTGCGCGCCGAGGACCGCGCCGAGCCGCGTCGCGCCGTGGGTGACCGCCCCGACGAGCACGGCCGTGATGACGGCGACCGCCGCGAGGCCGCCCTGGTAGACGCCCGGCTCGTAGTCGTTCCACGTCAGCATCGCCACGACGAGCAGGGCGAGGGCCACGGTCCCGGCGGCGTCCAGCGCCGTCACGCGCGTCCTGCGGACCGCGTCGCGCGACAGGGGCCAGGCGAACGCCAGCAGCGCGCCGATGAGCAGCCCGGTCGCGTGCGTGTCGGTGCCGTAGTAGACGCGCGACGGATCGCGGCCGGGCGTGAACAGGACCGCCATGAGCCCCGACGAGGCGACCGCGAGCACGAGCGTGACGATCGTCGTGCGCCGCCGTCCCAGCACCGCGACGCAGATGCCCATGACGAGCGGCCACAGCAGGTAGAACTGCTCCTCGACGGCCAGCGACCACAGGTGCCGCAGCAGCGAGGGCCGCGCGAACGCCTGGAAGTACGACTGGTCGGCGAGGATCTGGTGCCAGTTGTTGACGTAGAGGAACGACGCGATCGCGTCGGCCCGCGTCGAGGGCAGGTCGCCCGGGCTGAGGATCGCCACCGCGAGCACGGACAGCGCGATGACGAGGAACGCCGCGGGGAGCAGCCGCCGCGCCCGCCGCGCCCAGAACGCCGGGAGGTCGATGCGCCCCGTCGCCTCGCGCTCGGCGAGCAGCAGCGACGTGATGAGGAAGCCGCTCAGGACGAAGAACAGGTCCACGCCGAGGAAGCCGCCCGGCAGCCAGCGCGCCCCGGCGTGGTACAGCACGACGCCCGCGACGGCGACCGCGCGGATCCCGTCGAGGGCGGCGACGTACGGCAGCCCATGACCGCGGCGGATGCGCCGCGTCAGCTGCTCGTCGGTGGCGCGCACCGCGCCGCGGCCGTCCTCAGACGGCCGTGGGCGGGGGCGTCGAGGTCCCCGCCGGAGGCTCCGGGGCCGACGTCGTCCACTCGTCCTGCGCCGCCGGCTGCTTGCCCTCGACGAGGGTGAAGTAGATGAGCGCCGCCGTCAGCGCGACGACCGGGGCGATGAGCGCGCCGATGATGGCCACGATGAGCGCGCCGATGACGCCGCCGAACGCGCTCGCGAGCAGGCCGCCGAGCGCACCCACGACGATCGCGATGAGCCAGACGAGCAGGATCGTGCCGAAGACCTGCCAGCCGTTGCCCTTGACGAGCTGGCGGCTGCGGCCGAAGGCGGCGAAGATGCCGGGCCGCTCGATCACGGTCACCGGGACCGCGACGGACCAGATCGTGAGCAGGATCAGGCCCGGGATGATGATGAGGACGAGCCCGATCGCGACGCCGATGCCGAACAGGATCGACACGACGATCACCGGCACGAAGACGGGCGTGACGCTGCTGAACAGCTCGCCGAGCGAGCTGTCGCGATGACCGTCCTGGAGGTCGCGCACGAGCATGACCACCATGCCGGTGAAGAACGCGGTCAGGACGAGCGACACGATGCTGCCGATCCAGTCCAGGCTGTCCGGCAGCACGAGGTTGACGACGAACTGCGCGAGGTAGATGAGCGCGGCGCCCGCCAACAGCGTTCCGACCTGCGTGCGGTAGATCTCGAACGCGCGGCCGATGATCGCTGATGGGGAGAGCGTGGTCGTCATGTCGGGCCATCATCTCCGTACGCCGTCCGCGACGCAACATGTGCAACTAGCCTGGCGTGCGTGGACCGCGACCGCATCTCCGCGATCACCCATGGGGACCGCGCGTTCCACAACCCGCTGGACCCGGCGCGCGTCGCGGAGGCGCTCGACACGCTCGGGCTGGGCCCGGGCGACCGCGTGCTGGACGCGGGGTGCGGCGCGGGCGAGCTGCTCGTCGACCTCGCCGAGCGCCACGGCTGCGGCGGCCTCGGCGTCGACACCTCGGAGATCCTGATCGCGGAGGCGCGGCGCCGCGCGGAGCAGCGCGCGCCCGGCGCGGACCTGGAGTTCGTCGTCGCCGCGGCGGAGGAGATCGAGCCCGACGGCACGTACGCGGCCGCCTGCTGCCTCGGCTCGCTCCACGCTCTCGGCGGCCTGGAGCACGGCCTGGGATGGCTGCGCGACGCCGTCGCGCCGGGCGGCGCCGTGGTGATCGCGGACGGCTTCTGGTCGCGGCCGCCCGATCCGGCGTTCCTGACGGCGCTCGGGGCGACGGAGGACGAGCTGCCGTCCTTCGAGGGGCTGCTCGGGACGTGCACGGCCGCCGGCCTCGACCCGGTCTGGGTCGCGACGAGCTCGCCGTCGGACTGGGAGCGCTACGAGTGGACGCTCATCTCCAACGGCGACCGCTGGGCCCGCGAGCACCCGGACGACGGGCTCGCGGAGGACGTGCGCGCGTGGATCGACGCGGCACGCGGACGGCTGCTGGCACCCGGTGGGACGGAGACCATCGGGTTCGCCCTCGTCGTGCTCAGGAGCCGGTCGGGAACGTCCTGACGCTCGAGATGCCGGGGACGATCCCGCTGGATGCCGCCCTCCACGCGTAGTCTCCGCGTCGCCTTCCGGCCCGAAGGGCGTGCGCAGGAACTCGGAGAACACGTCGTGCGACTGCCAGGTCAGCGTCTCGAGCTCCAGCGGGCAGAGGCGGATGCCGCGCCCGAGCGCGGCGCGACGATCTCCAGCCGCACGCCGTTGCGCGTCTGCACCGTCCGCACGCGGACCTCCGCGTACTCGTTGCGAGCTCCATCGGCTCGCTGCCGGGCAGGTCGTGCTCGTTCAGATGGCACCGCGAAGTCTGCATCCGCCCACCGACTCGTCGAGCGCACGACGCGGTCGGCGAGCTCGGCCGTCGGGCTCGCGGCGCAGCCGGTCGGCACGTCCGGCGACACGAGTTCGATTCGCGCTGGAGCCGGACGAGCTGGCGTCGCTCGACGCGCTCGACGAGGGCCGCGCACCCGCCCGCGATCCGGCGACGCACGGCACTGACGCCCGCCGCTCAGGGGCTGGCGAAGCGGCCGATCGCCTCGCCGGCGGCCAGGCCCGGCAGGGCGAGCTTCAGGATCCGGTAGTAGGCGAGCTCCTCCTTGCTCCGGATCGGAGGGTCGAGCTGGTCGCGCTCGGCGGCCAGCTCCTCGTCGGTGATCTCCGCCTCGACGGCCCCGGTGAGCACCTCCTGCGCGCCGGAGCCCGTCCCGAACTCCTCCTTCGTGCGCCACAGGAGCTCCTCGGGGAGCCAGCCGTCGAAGGCCTGACGCAGCAGCCGCTTCTCCGGATGGTCCGGCCCGGCGACCTTCCAGCCCGCGGGCAGATGCAGGCCGAAGGCGATCACCTCGCGGTCGAGGAACGGCACCCGTGCCTCGAGGCCGTGGGCCATGCTCACCCGGTCGGTGCGCTGCAGGTTCAGGTTGTGCAGGCCCTCGATCGTCCGGACGAGCTCGTCGTGCAGGTCGCCGGGCTCGGGGAAGTCGCGGTGGTAGTACGGGTAGCCGGCGAAGATCTCGTCCGCCCCCTCACCGGTGAGGACCACCTTCACGTGCTGTGCCGCGAGCTCGGCGAGCATGTAGTTGGGGACGGCGCTGCGGACCAGCGAGGGATCGAACGACTCGATCACGCGCACGACCTCCGGAAGGCTCTCGCGCGCGTCCCTCGCGGTGTAGATCCGCTCGCGGTGCTCGCTGCCGATGTGCTCGGCGACGGCTCGGGCCGCGAGCAGATCGCCGCTGTGCTCGGTGCCGACGGCGAAGGTCTGCAGCCGCTTGCCGCGGGCACGGAGGTAGTCGGCGGCGATCGCGGCGACCAGCGACGAATCCAGCCCTCCGGACAGGAAGACGCCGACGTCGACGTCGCCCATCATCTGCCGGTCGACCGAGCTCACGAGGACCTCGCGGGTCTCGCGCAGCATGTCGTCGGGCATCGGCGTGTCCGGGGAGTCGGGGCCGGGATACCGCTTCAGCGCGCCGGCGGGCACCGCGTGCTCGAAGCGCACGAGCCCCTCGTCGGGGGTCCAGTAGTGACCGGGTGGGAAGAACTCGACCAGCGGCAGCCATTCGGCGTCGAAGGCGCGCATCTCCGAGGCGAACCGGATGTCGTCCCCGCGACGCGCCCAGTACAGGGGCTTGATGCCGACCGGGTCGCGTGCCGCGATGAAGCGACCGTCGGTGCTCGCCGCGAGGAACGCGTACATCCCGCTCAGCTCGTCGATGGCACGAACGCCGCGCTCGGAGATCAGGTGCAGCGCGACCTCGTTGTCGGAGCGCGTGGAGAAGATCCGCCCGTCGAACGTCTGCCGGACGTCCTCGTGGTTGTAGATCTCGCCGTTGCCGACGAGCCACATCTCCGGCTCCTCGGTGGAGAGCGGCTGCTGTCCCCCCTCGACGTCGACGATCGAGAGGCGCGTGTGGCCGAGCCACGCGCGGTCGCTCACGGTGACCGAGCCGGTGTCGTCCGGGCCGCGGTGGGCCAGGCGCTCCAGCATCCGCTCGCCGGCGGCCCGGTCCACATCTCCGTAGTTCGCGGCGATTCCGCACATGCGGAGAGCGTAGGCGGAGCCCGGGCCGTTCCGTAGTACCTTGCCAACGGTCAATGGCGATGTCGCAACAAGATCCCCGGCTGAGCCAGATGTCCGCGACGCGGTCGCCGGTGACCTCGAGCAAGGGCGTCGTCTCCGCGGGCAACGCGCACGCCGTCAGCGCCGGTCTCGACGCCCTGGAGCGCGGCGGCAACGCCGTCGACGCGACGGTCGCCGCGGCGTTCGTCTCCTTCGTCGCCGAGCCGAACAACGCGGGCATCGCCGGCTACGGCCACCTGGCCGCGTTCACCGGCGGCGCGTTCGTGACCGTCGACCACGGCCCGCGGGCGCCGCTCGCCGCGACCCCGGACATGTTCACGACGGTCGGCCCCGAGCCCGAGGGGTACGACTGGCCGGAGGTCGCCGACGACGCCAACGCGCTCGGGCACCTCGCTCCGGCCGTGCCGGGTGCGATCGCAGGCCTGCACGCGATCCACGCGCGCGCGGGGCGCCTTCCCTGGGCGTCGCTGCTCGACGCCGCGATCGCGCTCGCGGACGAGGGCCTGGAGGTCACCTGGAACCTGCTGCTGCTCATCGCGGCGCACCTCGACGAGATCCGCGTCCGGCCCGCGCTCGCCGCGATCCTGCTGCCCGAGGGCCGCCTGCCCCGCGCGCGCACCGAGGACGAGCCGGGGGAGCGGCTGCACCAGCGCGAGCTGGCGGACACGCTGCGCCGCGTCGCCGAGCACGGTCCCGACGGCTTCTACCGCGGCGCCGTGGCGGAGGCGATCGCGGCCGAGATCGCCGCGGGCGGCGGCATCCTGACGACCGGGGACCTCGAGACCTACGCGCCGAAGCTGCTCCTCGAGCAGCCGACCCGCTTCCGCGACGTCGAGCTCGTCACCGCCAACGACCAGGTCGGGACCGAGGCGCTGAACATCCTCGACTGCTTCCCCGCGCCGTGGCCCGGGCAGGCGGAGCACCTCCACCTGCTCGCCGAGGCGATGGGGCACGCCTTCGTCGACAACGTCACCTACGCCGGGGATCCCGACCACGTCGCCGCGCCGCTCGCGGGCCTGGCCAGCCCCGCCTTCGCGCGGCTGCGGGCGTCGGGGATCGCGCGGGACGCGGCCTCGCCGCGGCCGCTGGCGACGGCCGACCCGTGGCCGTTCGAGGACGGCGAGGCGCGCGAGACGCCGCCGCCGTCGACCGGCGGGGCACGCGGGACGACGCAGGTCGTCGCCGCCGACGCCGACGGCAACCTCGTCGCGCTCATCACGACGATCGGCGACGACTTCGGGTCGAAGGTCGCGGTGCCCGGCACGGGCGTCCTGCTCAACAACTCGATGATGAACTACGACCCGCGGCCGGGCCGCGCGAACTCGATCGCGCCGGGCAAGATGCCGTTCTTCGCCGTGCCCGCGATCGTCGCGGCGCGCGAGGGGCGGGGCGTCTTCGCCGCCGCGGGCTCCGGCGGGTACCCGATCCTCGCGGGCGTCGTGAACACGATGGTCAACCACGTCGGCTACGGCATGGGCATCCAGCAGGCGATCGACGCGCCCCGGGTGCACTCGCAGGGCGCCGAGACGTACGTCGACTCCCGCGTCCCGGCGGCGATCCGGGGCGAGCTGGAGGCGATGGGCCACACGCTCGTCGTCCAGGACGTCACGCCCGGCGAGCTGCCGTTCAGCCGCGTGAGCGCCGTGGCGGTCGCGGCCGACGGGACGATGACCGCAGGCTCCGGCCCCGCGTGGACGACCGCGGCGGGCGGCCTGTAGACGTGGCGCCGGCCGAGCGTCCCGACCTCACCGAGGGCGTCCGGGTCATCGACCCGGCGTGGATCCCGTTGTCGGACGGGACGCGCCTCTGCGCGCGGGTCTGGCTGCCCGCCGATCCCGAGCCGGTCCCCGCCGTCCTCGAGTACCTGCCCTACCGCAAGGACGACGTGACGGCGGCCGACGACGCGATGCACCACGCGTACTTCGCCGGCTGCGGCTACGCGGGCGTGCGGGTGGACATCCGCGGCAGCGGGGACTCCGGCGGCGTCCTGACCGACGAGTACTCCCAGCAGGAGGGCGACGACGCGCTCGAGGTCATCGCCTGGATCGCGGCGCAGCCGTGGTGCTCCGGGAAGGTGGGGATGATGGGCATCTCCTGGGGCGGGTTCAACTCGCTGCAGGTCGCCGCGCGGCGACCGCCGGCGCTGGCCGCGATCATCACCGCCTGCTCGACGGACGATCGCTACGACAACGACGTCCACTACCTCGGGGGCGTCCCGCTCGGCTACTACCTGCTGCCGTGGGCGTCGGTGATGCTCGCGTTCAACGTGCGCCCGCCCGACCCGGCGATCGTCGGCGACGACTGGCGGTCGATGTGGCTCGAGCGCCTCGAGGGCAACGTCGACCTCATCGAGCTGTGGCTGCGCCACCAGCGCCGCGACGACTACTGGCGCCACGGCTCCGTCGGCGAGAGCCCCGGCGACATCGAGGTGCCGGTCCTCGCGGTCTCGGGATGGGCCGACGCGTACGTCGACGCGGTCTTCCGGCTCCTGGCGAACCTCGACGTCCCGCGCAAGGGGCTCGTCGGGCCGTGGGGGCACATGTGGCCCGAGATCGGGCGCCCCGGCCCGGAGATCGGCTTCCTCCAGGAGTGCGTCCGCTGGTGGGACGAGCACCTCAAGGGCCGCGACACCGGGATCATGGACGAGCCGATGCTCCGGGCGTGGATGCAGGAGCCCGTCGCGCCGGCACCGGATTACGACGAACGACCCGGGCGGTGGGTCGCCGAGGCGGGGTGGCCCGGTCGCGACGAGCCGCCGCTGGCCTTCGTCCTCGACGCGGAGGGCCTCACCGCCGAGCCGACGGGCGACGCCGCGCTCGTCCACACGAGCCCGCAGACGGTCGGGCTGGACGCGGGCGCCTGGTGCGCCTACGGCAACCCGGCCGACATCCCGGTCGACCAGCGCCGCGACGACGCGCGCTCCTTGACCTTCGACTCCGCGCCGGTCGCGGAGCGCTTCGAGATGCTGGGGCAGCCGATCGTGACGCTGCGCGTGAGCGCCGACCGGCCGCGCGCGTTCGTCGCCGCCCGGCTGTGCGACGTCGCCCCGGACGGGGCGTCGACGGTCATCACCCGCGGCTTCCTGAACCTGTGCCATCCCGACGACCACGAGCACGCGCGCGACGTCCCGGTCGGCGAGCCGTTCGACGTGCGCATCGCGATGAAGTCGGTCGCCTACGCCGTCCCCGCCGGGCACACCGTGCGCCTCGCGCTGTCGACGAGCTACTGGCCGTGGCTCTGGCCCTCGCCCGAGCCCGTCGCGCTGACCGTCCACACCGGTGGCGCGAGCACGCTGGAGCTGCCGGTCCGCACGCCGCACGCGCTCGACGACGCGCTGCCGCCGCTCGGGCCGCCGGAGATCGCGCCGCGGCTGGCGGTCGAGATCCTGGACCCGGCCCGGCCGCGCCACGAGGTGACCGAGGACGTCGTCGCGGGGACGACGACGTTCGTGATGTCGCGACGGTTCGCCGGCGCCCGGCGCTTCCCCAGCGGCCTCGAGTACCGCGACGACGACCCGATCACGTTCACGATCACCGGCGAGGACCCGCTGTCGCCGACGGTCGAGTGCCGACGCCGGATCGAGGTCGCGCGCGGCGACGCGTGGTCGACGCGGATCGAGGTCCTCGCCACGATGACCTGCGACGCGAGCGACTACCACGTGTCGACCGTCTGCGAGGCCTTCGAGGGCGACGAGCTCGTCCACACCCGCACCGCAACCGCATCGATCCCGAGGGACTTCTCATGACCGTCCGCCTCAAGCGCCTCGACAACATCGACGTCGTCTGCACGGACGTCGACGCGCTCGTCGCCTTCTACGGCGGGCTGCTCGGCCTGGAGCTGCGGCTGCCGTACGAGCGCGGGCAGGGCTGGGCGGGCTTCCGCGCCGGCGACGTCGTCATCTACTTCATCGAGGAGGAGGGCGCCGGCGAGCACCCGGCGCCGCGGTTCACGGGCGCGGCCAACCCGCCCGGCATCGACTCGTTCGCCTTCGAGGTCGACTCGCTCGACGACGCGATCGCCGAGCTCGACGGGCAGGTCCCGTGGGCGGGCGAGATCGTGGCGTCGGAGTGGTACCGCTACCGCGGCATGCACGACCCCGAGGGCAACCTCGTCTACCTGACCGAGCCGCTCCTCGACCGGTGATCGACTGCGACGTCCACGCGGTCGTGCCGGACACCTCGGTCCTCGAGCCGCACCTCGACGACCACTGGCGCGAGGTGCTCTCCACGACGCAGTTCTCCGGCCCGACCGACCAGGCCCACCCGCCGAACCTCGCGACGTCGCTCGGTGACTTCCCGCCCGTGGACGGCGCGGCGCCAGGGACGACGCTGCCCTCGCTGCAGGCGCAGGTGCTCGATCCGCTGGGGATCGAGACGGCGATCCTGACCTGCGACTACGCCGTCGACTCGATCCGCAACCCCGACGCCGCAGCGGCGCTCGCGTCGGCGGTGAACGACTGGCTCGTCGCCGAGTGGCTGGACCGCGACCCGCGGCTGCGGGCGGCGCTCGTCGTCCCCATCGGCCAGCCGGCGATGGCGGCGGTCGAGGTGCACCGGCTCGGCGGGCATCCGGGGTTCGTCGCCGTGCACCTCCCGGTCCGCTCGGCGATGCCGTACGGCAACCGCGGCTGGTGGCCGCTCTTCGACGCGATCACGGAGCACGACCTCGTCGCCCAGCTGCACTTCGGCGGCTCGCCGGGGCTGCCGCCGACCGCGTCGGGCTGGCCGTCGACCTGGATCGAGGAGCACGTCGACATGGCGTCGGCGTTCCAGTCCCAGCTGCTGAGCCTCGTCGCCGAGGGGACCTTCGACCGCTACCCCGGCCTTCGCGTCGCGCTGCTGGAGGCCGGGTTCGCGTGGCTGCCCGCGTTCCTGTGGCGCGCCGACAAGGGCTGGCGCGGCCTGCGGCGCGAGGTGCCGTGGCTGACGCGAGCGCCGTCGGCCTACGTCCGCGAGCACGTGCGGGTCGGCCTGCAGCCGGTCGACGGGCCGCCGGACGCGGCGCAGCTCGCGCAGGTCGTCGACCAGCTCGGGGCGCCGGAGATGCTCATGTTCGCCACCGACTGGCCGCACCGGCACCCCGGCGACCTCGGGTCCGTGCCCGACGGGTTGCCCGGCGCTGAGATCCTGTCCGAGAACGCCCGGAGCCACTACAAGCTGCCGTGATCGTCGACTGCGACATCCACAACGCGCCGGTCTCCGAGACCGCGCTGCACGCATACCTCCCCGAGGCCTGGCGCCGGCGCCGCAGCGCGGGCGGGCGGCTGGCGCCCGAGGTCGAGGCGAGCCGCGAGACGCTCGGCGACCGCTCCTACCTCGGCTCGGAGTACCCGCGCGCGACGCCGCGCGCGGCGCGCACCGACGCCTGGCCGCCCGACGGCTCGCCGCCCGCGTCGAACCTCCCGTTCCTGCGCGAGCAGCTCCTGGACCGCTACGACGTCGAGTACGGCGTGCTGACCCCGATGCTCGGCGCGGGCGAGCAGCTCGACCTGGAGTCGGGCGCGGCGCTCGCGTCGGCCATCAACGACTGGCAGGCCGCCGAGTGGCTCGACCCGGAGCCGCGACTGCGCGCGTCGATCAACGTCGCCTACGAGGACGGCGAGCTGTCCGCGCGCGAGATCGGTCGCTGCGCGGACGACCCGCGCTTCGTGCAGGTGCTCATGCTCATCCGCACCGCCGAGCCGCTCGGGCGCCGCAAGTACTGGCCGCTGTACCGCGCGGCGGCCGAGCGCGGCCTCCCGGTCGGCGTCCACTACGGCGGCTGGGGCCGCGGGCCGTTGACCGGCACGGGCTTCCCCAGCTTCTACCTCGAGGACCAGGTCGGGATGGCGACCGCGTTCCAGGATGGGTTGACGAGCTTGGTGTTCGAGGGCGTCTTCCAGGAGATCCCGGACCTGAAGATCGTGCTCATCGAGGGCGGCGTCGCGTGGCTCGCGCCGCTCATGTGGCGGATGGACCGGGCGTTCGAGCTGCTCGGGTCGGAGGCGCCGAAGCTGGACCGGCGGCCCTCGGAGGTCATCCGCGAGCACGTGTGGCTGACGACGCAGCCGATGGACGAGCCGGAGCGGACGGCCGACCTCCCCGTGCTGTTCGACCACATGGGCATGGACGACCGGATCTGCTTCGCGACCGACTACCCGCACTGGGACTTCGACTCGCCGGAGCGTGCGATCCCGCGCGTGCTCGGCGAGGACAGGCGGCGCCGGATCATGCGCGACAACGCCCATGCGCTGTACCGGCTCGGCGATGGCTAGCCACCCGGTCGCCCGCGTCGGCGAGATCCCGCCGGGCGGGCGCAAGATCGTCGAGATCGGCGGCCGCTCGATCGGCGTGTTCAACGTCGACGGCGAGTTCTTCGCGCTGCGCAACCGCTGCCCGCACCAGGGCGGCCCGCTGTGCGAGGGGCAGGTCCTCGCGGCGATCGCCGCGACGGGTCCCGGCGAGTACGAGCGCGGGCGCCCCGGCGACATCGTGCGCTGCCCGTGGCACGCGTGGGAGTTCAGCATCCGCACGGGGCGGTCGTGGTTCGACCCGGAGCGCACCCGGGTGAAGGCGTATCCCGTGGAGGTCGAGCACGCGGAGACGTTCCCGGTGTCGGTCGAGGACGACTACGTCGTGGTGGAGCTGTGATCGGTCTCCGGCCGCCCGGTCGCCGCGTCGGGATCCAGCGCCCGCGTGACGAAGTCGCGGGTCCAGGGCGCGTACGTCTCCCAGAGCCGTCCCAGCGCCTCGAGCGGGGCCGGGTCGTCGTCGATGCGCAGGTCGACGAGCGGGAAGCTCTCCGTGTGCACGACGAGCACCGCGGCCGACCGCAGCGTCCCCGTCTCGCCGCCGGCGCGCTCGCCGGCCTGCAGGCCCGCGACGAGCTTCCGCGCGAGCGGTCCGTCGGCGTCTGCGAAGGCGGCGACCATCGCGGGCGCGACGTCGTCGCTGACGAGCATGTTGCCGACGGCGAGGCAGTCGTCGCCGGGGAGCGCGGCGACCTGCGGCGTGACCCCGGCGCCGTTGTACGCCGCGTGGGTGCCGTCGGCCGTCAGGACGGCGACCTGGCGCCAGTCGCGGTGCGGGGTCGACGCCGCGACGGCGTCGACGGCCTCCTGCGGCGTGCAGCCCGAGCGCACGAGCTCGAGCGCGCGCGGGCCGAGGCGTGGATCGGTGCGGTGCTGGGTGACGGCGACCGCGACGCCCGCGAGCGCGAACGGCACCCGCGCGCCGACCGCGAGGTCCGACGTCGTGACCGCGACGCCGAGCTGGCCGGTCTCGGGGCAGCGGCCGAGCAGCGCGAAGGTCATCGGGCGGGATGGTAGGGGCGGGCGAACTGCGGGGGGAGCTCGCGAACGAGCTCCCGGCGATGATCGAGGAGATCGAGCGGCTCGCGTCGATCGATTCGGGCTCCTACGACGTCGCCGGCGTCGACGCCGTCGCGGACGGGTTCGGCGAGCTGTTCGCGGCGCGGGGGTTCGAGGTCACGCGCACCGGCCACGAGCTGACGGCGCGCCGGGAGCTGGGGGCGGGGCCGACGCTGCTCCTGCTCGGCCACGCGGACACGGTGTGGGCGGAGGGCTGGCCGGTGACCCGCGACGGCGACTGGCTGCGCGGGCCGGGCGTCGGCGACATGAAGGGCTGCGTGGTCATGGCCGCGCACGCGCTGGGTGTCGCGCTGGCGCACGGGCCGGAGCGGCTCGGCGCGGTCGAGGTGCTCATCGTCCCGGACGAGGAGCTGGGCAGCCCGGCGAGCCGGGCGTGGATCGAGGAGCGCGCCAGGGCGGCCGACGCGTGCCTCGGGCTCGAGGCGGGCTGGCCCGGCGGGGGCGTGGTCGTCGCGCGCGGTGCGGTGGGCGCGATGTACGTCACGGCGCGAGGCCGCACGGCGCACGTCGCGGCCCACGAGGACGAGGGCGCGAGCGCCGTCTCGGTCCTGGCGCCGCTCGTCGCCGAGCTGGAGGCCGGGACGGGCGACGGGGCGCAGGCGAGCGTCGGCGTGTTCCGCGGCGGGACGGCTCGGCAGGTCGTCCCGGGCGAGGCCGAGATCCACGTCGACCTGCGCGCGCCCGACGCCGCGGCCGCGGACGCGCTGCTCGCACGGATCCACGCCGCAGTGGACGCGGCAGGCCGCGAGGGCGTCGAGCTCGAGGTGCGCGGAGGCTTCACGCGCCCGCCGTTCGAGGAGGAGCGGTCGCGCCGGCTGTGGGCACTCGCGCAGGCGCGCGCGACCGAGCTGGGCATCCCGCTGATCGCGGAGCGCTCGCGCGGCGGGTCGGACGCGAGCTTCGCGGCGGCCCTGGGCGTCGAGACCCTCGACGGCCTCGGCCCGATCTGCCACGACTCCTGCGCGCGCGGGGAGCGCATCGAGATCGGCAGCCTCGTGGACCGCGGGGCGCTGCTGGCGGGGCTGGTGCTCGACGTGTTCAGCGGGTGAGGGCCTGGTTGACGGCGGCGGCTGTCGCGCGGCTGCGTCGTGTGAGGTCGGCCCAGGTGAAGCGCAGGACCAGCCAGCCGGCGAGCTGCAGCGCGTTGGTCTGGCTGCGGTCGGCCTGGAAGGCGACGTGGTTGCGTGCGCCAGCCAGGAGTCGGTCTCGACGACGACCTTGTGCTGCGGCCACGCGAAGTCGTAGCGCTTGGCGCCGATGCGGTGCTGCGTGTCCGGGTCGTGGGAGCTGGTGGCGCGTGCAGATCGTCAGGAAGCGGTCCTCCATCATCGACTGCGTCACCGACGCCTCGGTGAGCAGGTCCTTCAGCGCCTTCGACGGGCGGCGGGTCAGTGCGTCCTGGATCGCCTCGGGTCGTAGAGGCGGCGGAACATCGCCTCGCTGAGCGCGCGCGTCAGCTCGTCGTGGTCCAGGACGTGCGCCAGGTCGGCCAGCGTGCGGGCGGGGCTGGTGACCGGGATGCCGCGGTGCGTGGTGCGGTCCGCCGCCGCGAGCACGGCCCTGCGGCTGGTGATCGTCGCCAGCCGCCGGGATGCACCGTCGTGACCTCCGGCCTGAACAGCTCACCGAGGCGGATGCACCAGAGCGTCGCCGCGCTGCGGTGACTGAGCACCGCCCCGACGCCACACGCCAGCACCGCCGCCAGCCACGCGCCTCCTGCCCAGGCCGAGATGCCGACGGCGTACACGCCGCGATGGACACGATGCAGCCGCCCAGACGCCACGCGTCGCGACGGCTTCGCAGTCAATCCGAGCTGCCGGCTCGCGACGATCCGTACTGCGGCCGCCAGGCGGCCATCTCCGCATCCGTGTGCACTAACTCCCGCATATCGGGACTTAGTGCACGGGACCCGAAGTTCGCCCCCCTCTGACACGATCCGCGCCATGGAGCGTCGCGTGTTGCCGGGCCGTCTCGGAGAGGTCGCGTTCGACGGTGAGCTGCCGCGGCGCGAGGACGTCGGGCTCGTGTTCGACGAGCTCGACTACCAGATGGCCTGCCAGGCCTACCTCTGGGCCCTGCCGCTCGTCTCCTACGCGCAGTGGCAGATGCAGCACCGCGACGTGTTCGGCGCGACCAGCAGCGACCTCGTGCACTACGTCAGCTACCGCGACCGGCTCGGGCTCATCACGGCGAACGCGACCACGCCGTACACGCTCGGGTTCTTCGACCTGGCCGAGACGGGTCCGCTCGTCATCGAGCTTCCGGCGGGCCCGACCGCCGGCGGCGTGTCGGACTTCTGGCAGCGCGAGTGCGGCGTCCTGGGCGAGATGGGACCCGATCGCGGGCAGGGCGGCACGTACGTCATCGTGCCGCCGGGCGCCGAAGCCCCGGTCGTCGACGGCGCCTACACCCTTCAGGCGACCGGCATGAACGTCATGTTCGGCTTCCGCACGCTCGATCCGGACCCCGAGCGCTCGGCGGCACTCGTCGCGGGCGTCCGCATCTACCCGTACGCGCAGCGGGACGACCCGCCGCCGACGCGCATCGTCAGCCCCGACGGCCGGGCGTGGTCGGGCGATCAGCCCCGTGGGATCGCGTACTGGGAGCGGCTCCACGCGATCTACCAGTCGGAGATCGTCGACGAGCGCGACCGCTTCTACCTGGCGATGCTCAAGCAGCTGGGCATCGAGAAGGGCGCGCCGTTCGCGCCCGACGATCGCCTGCGCGCGATCCTCGAGGACGGGTCGGCGGCCGGCGAGCTCATGGCGCAGGCCAACACCTTCGTCAAGCGGTTCCCGGGTGCGGAGATCTGGCCGGACCGCCAGTGGGACCTCGCGATCGTGCTCGACAACTCGGCGCAGCGCGGGGAGCACCACGACGAGCTGCTGGAGCGCGCCTCCTGGTTCTACGAGGCGGTCAGCTTCTCCGCGGCGATGAAGAGCCAGACGCCGGGGGCCGGGCAGGCGTACCTCGGCGCCTACGCGGACGCCGACGGCGCGTGGCTGGACGGCGGTCGCGCGTACACGCTCCACGTCCCGGCGGACCCGCCCGCGAAGCTGTTCTGGTCTGCGACGGTCTACGACGTCGACACGCGCTGCCTCATCGACAACCCGCAGGGGCGCGGCGACCGCGGCTCACGCGACCCGGACCTCCGCTACGAGGACGACGGGTCCGTCGTCCTGCACTTCGGGCCCGAGCCGCCGGCCGAGGGCGACACGAACTGGGTGCAGACGATCCCGGGCCGCCACTGGTTCTCCTACTTCCGCTTCTACGGCCCGCTCGAGGCCTACTTCGACCGCAGCTGGAAGCTCGGCGACATCACCCTCGGTCTAGGCCCGCCGCCCCTGGCCCTCCGGGAAGGTCGAGGCGCCCGCGTACCCCTTGGCGTGGAACTCCTCGTCGAGCATCGCCTGGCCGACCTGGTGCATGTACTGCTCGTCGCGGAAGTGCAGCGTGAACGTGCGGACGTCGCGGTACAGGCGCTCGAGGGGCTGGTCGCGGAACGTCGCCCGCGCGCCGCAGACGTCGAACGCCCGCTGCGTCAGGTCGAGCGCGAGGCGCTTCGCCAGGTGCAGCGTCCGCACCGACGCCAGCTCCGCGTCGTCGTGGCGGCCCGCGTCCCACAGGTCCGCGGCGGCCCACATCGCGCTCTCCGCCGCGAACAGCTCCGACGACATCCCGCCCAGCAGCACGCGGGTGTACTCCGAGCCCGCGAGCTCCGGGCGCTCGCGCACCCAGCCGGTCGTGAAGTCCAGCGCGGCCGCCGCGGCGCCGAGGTGGTTGGCGGCGAAGGCGAGCGTGAACGTCCGCGGATCGCTGCTCGTCCACGCGCCGGGCGCGCCGACGAGCCGCTCCGGCGGCACGACGTAGTCCTCGATCCGCACGCCCCACGAGACGGTCGCGCGCATGCCCAGCACGTCCCACTGGTCGACGAGCGTGACCTCCGGCGCGTCGCGCGGGACGAGCACCACGACGCCGCGCTCCTGGTAGCGCCCGGCGCCGGGCACGGCGGTCCAGACGAGCAGCTCGTCGGCCCCGGGCGCCAGCGACGCGAAGAACTTCGAGCACGTCAGGTGCCAGCCGTCGGCGTGCTCCTCGAGCTCCGTGCGCTCGATGTCGGCGAGCTTCCCGCCGGGCCGCGCCTCGCTGCCCACGGACGCCAGCAGCCGGCCGTCGGCCACGATGCCGGGGAGCAGCACCCGCGCCTGCTCGGGCGACGCGAGCCGCGACAGGATCCCGAGCGCGTGCGAGTGCACCTGCAGGAGCTGTGCCGTGACGCTGTCGATCCGCGCGAGGTGGTGCAGCAGCTCGTAGTAGGGCCGGTAGCGCCCGTCCCACCACAGGTCCTCGCCGCCGAACTCACCCGGCGCGGTCAGCGCGAGCAGGCCGGCGGCGCGCAGCTCCGCGAAGTTCTCCTCCGGGAAGGCGCCCTCGTCGTCGAGCGCACGGGCACGCGCGCGGAAGCCGTCGGCCAGCGCGTCGATCCTGCGCAGTCGTTCGGCCTGCTCCGTGGTGGCCATGGCGTCGATCGGTTCAGAGCTCCTTGGCATAGGCGAGATTGTGGTCCTTCAGCTTCGCATCGGTGCCGAGGAACGCGTGCTTGGTCATGTCGGGGCTGAAGCGGCTCGCCGGCGGGCGCCGGCCCAGCGCCTCGGCCATGCTGCGGGTCATGTGCGGCGCGTTGCCGCAGCAGACGCCGAGGTAGGACGCGCCGAGCGCGTAGGCGTCGCGGGCGAACTCGGCGATCTCGTAGCGGTTCATGAGCAGCGGATCGAGCGCGGTCGGGAACGGGCGGCCGCCGGGCAGCTCGCACTCGCACCCGTCGTCGGTCAGCGACTGGAAGCTCGGCTCGGCCTCGGTCGTCCGGTACGGGACCGGCAGGGCGGCGACGTGGCAGTCGACGGCCGCGCGGATCGCGCCGAGCAGCGGCAGCATCGTCTTCGGCCCGCGGATGCAGTTCACGCCCACGACGTCGGCCCCGGCGTCGGCGAGCCGCCTGCACGTCTCCTCCGGGCTCCACCCCTCGCGGACCTCGGGCGCACGGTGGATCGACAGCGTGATGACCGACGGCAGCCCGGACTCGCGGATGACGTCGAGCGCGATGAGGGCCTCCTCGCCCCACGAGAACGTCTCGCCGACGACCATGTCGACGCCCGCCTCGACCATCCAACCGACCTGCTCCTCGAACATCGCGCGCACGGCTGCACGGCCGGCTGCGTCGGGGGAGAACGCGTTCGTGTTGCAGATGTTCCCGGCCGACAGCGTGCCGGTGTCGCGGGCCACCGTCGTCGCGATCTCGAGCGCGATCCGGTTGAGCGGCTCGAGCAGGTGCTCCTTGTCGATCACCCGCAGCTTCTCGCGGTGCCCGTAGTACGTGAACGCCTCGACGACGTCCGAGCCCGCGTGGACGAACTCGCGGCTGAGGCCCTCGACGAGCCCCGGCTCCTCGAGGACGATCTCCGGGACGAAGGCGCCGGCCTGGAGGTAGCCGCGGCGCTCGAACTCGAAGAGGTAGCCCTCCGCGCAGATGACGGGGCCGTCCTCGAGGCGCTCCAGCAGGCCTCGGGTCGTGGGAGTGCTCATCGGGGTGTCGGCTCCTGGGGGGTCGTGCTCGGCAGGGAGTACAGCTCGGGGCGGCGGTCGGCGAAGACGTCGTTGCGGTCGCCCCACGACTTGTCGCGCGCGCGTGCGAGGTCGAGGTCGGCGACGAGCAGCGCCTCGCCCTCCGACGGACCGGCGATCACGCTGCCGTCGGGGTCGACGATCACGCTCGCCTGCGCCCAGCGCACGCCGCGCTCCTCGCCGGTGCGGTCGGCCTGGACGACGTAGACCCGGCTCGCGTTGGCCGCCGCCATCGCGATCGCGATCTCGATCGGGATCGGCTCCGTCGGGCGCGGCGGCGCCGGGGAGTTCATGGGCACCGCGACGATCTCGGCGCCCGCGAGGGCGGCGCGGCGGATGTGCTCGGGGAACGCGGCGTCGAAGCACACGGCGAGCCCGATGCGGCCGGCGGCGGTGTCGAGCACGGGTGGCGCGAGATCCCCCGGCACGAAGATCTCCGGCTCGCGGTCCCACAGGTGCGTCTTGCGGTAGACGGCGAGGACGCCGGTGGGGTCCACGACGACGGCGGAGTTGCGCAGCGCGCCGTCGGCGTCGAGCTCGCAGAGGCCGGCGACGACCACGAGCCCGTGCTCCCGTGCGGCCTCGTGCCACGCGCGCACGGACGGCCCGTCCACGGGCTCGGCCGCGGCGCGCGCCTCGGCCGCGTCGGCGAACGCGTAGCCGCTCGTGCAGAGCTCGGGGAGGACGACGAGGCGGGCGCCGCGCTCGGCAGCGACGGCGAGCGCATCGACCGAGCGTGCGCGGTTGCCTGCGGTGTCGCCCAGGACCGGCGAGAGCTGGGCCGCGAGGGCGCGAACCACCCCGTCGGTTGGCGCTTGAGAAGGAACGGCCAACGTCTGATGGTTATACGCCAACGGCGGTTGCACGGTCAAGCGTCGAGCGGGCCCTGGTGTATCTTCGCGCTCAACAGGCGTTGGGTATGTGGCCCTTCGCGGTGCGAACCGGGGTTCCGTGCCGACCGATCGTGAGACGAGCATCCGCCGTGGCATCGAGGTGCTCCTCTCGCTCGGATCGGAGGAGGCGCTCAAGGACGGCGGGATGGGCGTCACGCGCATCAGCGAGATGCTCGGGCGCGAGAAGAGCCAGGTGTCGCGCGCGCTGAAGGCGCTCGCGGAGTACGGCCTCGTCGAGCGCAACCGCGACGCCCTCACCGTACCGGCTCGGCTGGCGGATCTACGCGCTCGCCCAGCTCGCGGGCGAGCCGCGCCTGCTCGAGGAGGCGGGCCCGCGGCTGCGGCGCCTCGCCATCGAGACGCAGGAGCGCGCGCACTTCTCCGTCCTGCAGGGCACCGACGTCCTGACGCTGCTCTCCGAGTCTCCCGGCCGCGCCGTCGAGGCCGTCGGCTGGGTCGGGCGGGTCACCCCGGCCTACTGCACCTCCGCGGGCGAGGCGCTGCTCTTCGACCACGACGCGGCGGCGCTCGAGCTGCTCTTCGCCGACGTCGAGTTCACGCGCCGCGCGCGCAACACGCCCGAGGACGTCGCCGCGCTGCACGCGCGGATCGCGCACGGCCGCGAGCGCGGGGTGGTCCTCGCGAGCGACGAGTTCGAGGGTGGTCTCGTCGCGGCGGCCGCACCCGTGCGCGATGCGGGCGGCGCGATCGTCGGGGCCCTCAACGTCTCGGCTCCGTCGTTCCGCGTCGAGGGCCAGGAGGACGACCTCTGCGCCGCCGTGCTGGCCGCCGCCGCAGATCTCGGCGCCGCGCTCGCGGCCGTCAACGACGCGCCGGAGGTCGACGCCGCATGAAGTCCGCGCAGGTCGAGTTCGTCCGCGACCTGCGCTGGGCCGACGTCCCGCCCGCCGTGCGCGAGCACGTGCGGCTGCTGCTGGCCGACCTCGCGGCGGTCTGCGTCGCCGGGAGGCCGGCGCCGGCGTCGGAGCTGGCGGCCGCCTACGCGTCGGCGGTCCACCCCGGCGACGAGGCCACGGCGCTGCTCGACGGCCGCCGCCTCGGCGCGGTCGGCGCCGCGTGGTGCAACGGCGTCCTCGCCAACGTCCTCGACTACGACGACGGCCACCGCCTCACGAAGGGGCATCCGGGCGCGGTCGTCATCCCCGCGGCGCTCGCCGCCGCCCAGCTCGCGGACGCGACCGCCGAGGAGCTCCTGCTCGCCGTCGTCGTCGGCTACGAGATCGCGATCCGCGCGGGCGTCGCGCTCCACGCGCGCGACGACGGCTACCACGCCAGCGGCGCGTGGGGCGGCCTCGGCGCCGCCGCTGCCGCCGCACGGCTGCTCGGCCTGGATGCGACCGCGATCCACCACGCGATCGGCCTCGCCGAGTACCACGCGCCGATCGCGCACATCATGCGGTCGGTCGCGCAGCCCGCGATGACGAAGGACGCCTGCGCCTGGGGCGCGTCGGTCGGCGTCAGCTCCGCGCTCATGGCCGCCGGCGGCTTCACGTCGGTCGACGCGGCCTTCCTCGAGGAGGACGCGAGCGACCTCGGCAGCGTCTGGCGGCTCGAGGAGCTCTACCTCAAGGCGTACCCCTGCTGCCGCTGGTCGCAGGGCGCGATCCGCGCGGCGCTCGAGGCGCGCGGCGACGAGCGCCTCGCGCCGGAGGACGTCGAGGCGGTCACGATCACGACGTTCGCCGCCGCCGACGCGCTCGCCAAGGTCCTGCCCTCCTCGACGGAGGAGGCGCAGTACAACCTCGTCTGGCCGGTCGCGAACGTCGTCGCCACCGGCGGCTTCACCGTCGCCGACGTCCTCGGCCCGTGGGACGACCCCGGGGTCGGGTCGGTCATGGACCGCACCCGCGTGGTCATCGATCCGTCGCTCACGGATGCGTTCCCGGCGCGGCGCCTGACCGCGGTGGAGATCGCGCTGCGCGACGGACGGCGCCTCGCCGCCGGCCCGCTCGAGGCCGCGGGCGAGCCCGGCGCCGACGACTGGGCCGAGGTCGTCGCCGTGAAGGTCGCCGAGCACGTCGATCCCGACCGCGACCTCGCCGGGGTGGGCGGGATCGCATCCCTCGGCGCCGCGACGCCGGCCGAGCTGCTCGCGCTCCTCTGCGACCCCGTCGTGTCGCCGGCCCGTGCCTGAGCTCGTCCTCGACGACGTCACGCTCGCGTACGAGCAGTCGGGTGCCGGGCCCGACGTCCTGTGGCTCGCCGCGGGCGACAACCCGGGCTCGAACTGGCGCCGCTACCAGACGCCCGCGTTCGAGCCCGGCTACCGCAACACGACCTACGACGCGCGCGGCGCGGGCGCGACCGTGTCGCGGACCGGGCCGCCGTGGGACATCCCGGTGCACGCGGCGGATGCCGCCGCCCTCATCGAGGCCGTCTGCGACGGGCCCGCGTTCCTCGTCGGGCTGTCGATGGGCTCGCTCATCGCCGTCCAGCTCGCGCACGACCGCCCCGACCTCGTCCGCGCGGCCGTCGTCATGGGCACGTGCGTGCGCAAGACGGGCTTCATCCGCGAGTGGGAGGAGGCGGAGATCGCCCTGCGCCGCGACGGCGGCGAGCTGCCGCCCGCCTTCGCGACCGCCCACTACGCGATGCAGTACTACCCCGCGGAGGCGCTCGGCGACGACGAGGTGTGGGAGCGCATCAAGCCGTTCGTGGAGGGCGACTTCGCGGCGCGCGACGGCGCGATGCTCGCGGCCCAGTGGCAGGCCTGCCTGGACTTCGACTCGACCGACCTGCTCCCGAACGTGCGCGTGCCGGTCCACGCGGTGGCCTTCTCGGAGGACGTGCAGACGCCGCCGCGGCGGGTGCGCGAGGTCGCCCTGCTGGCGGCGGACGGCCACTTCCACCTCCTGCGCGGCCTCGGGCACGGCTCGGCGTTCGGCCACCGGCCCGACGACGTCAACGACTGCCTTCGGGCGATCCTGGACTCCGAGCCGCGGTGGTAGCCCTCTTCATCGACCGCGGCTTCCCGATGGAGCCCTTCGCCGAGGCCCTGGCGGGTGAGATCGACTGCCGCGCCGAGGTCGGCCCCGACGAGGCGGGCGACGTCGTCGCGATCGTCACCGGGACGCCGCCCGTCGGCTCCTGCCGAGGTCGCGCCGTACCCCAACCTGCGGCTCGTCCTCACGTGCACGATCGGCACCGACCACCTCGACGTGACGGGGCTGCGGGATCTCGGGCTGGTCGTGGCCAACACGCCGACGTACTGCACGCAGGAGGTCGCCGAGCACGCCCTCGCGTGCGCGCTCGCCGGGCTGCGCGCCCTGCCGCGCCTCGACGCCGCGGTCCGCGCCGGGACGTGGGACTACGCGGCGGCCGGCGTGCCGCTGCGCTTCGCCGACACGACGCTGGGCATCGTGGGCCTCGGGCGCATCGGCCGCGCGCTCGCGACGCTCGCCGGCGCGGTCGGCATGACCGTCGTCGCCCACGACCCGTACGCCACCTCCGATGCGGTGCCCCTGCTCGCGCTCGACGACCTGCTCGTGCGCAGCGACGTCGTGTCGCTGCACGCGCCGGGCGGGAGCGGCGTGCTGCTCGGCCAGGCGCAGCTCGCCCGCATGAAGCCGACCGCGACGCTGGTGAACCTCGCCCGGCCCGACCTCGTCGACCTCGACGCCATGGTCGCCGCGCTGCACGCCGGCCGCCTCGGCGGCGCCTTCTGGGACGTCTGGCCGGAGGAGCCGGCGGATCCCGGCGATCCCCGGCTGCAGGCGCCCGGGCTCGTCGTCACGCCGCACGCGGCGTGGCACTCGGCGCGGGCGGACCAGGCCTACCGCGACGAGGCGGTCGCGGTGCTGCGCGACGTGCTCGTCACCGGGTCCTGAGCGCCTCGAGGACCGCGTCGACCGCCGCGGGCTCGCCGACGGTGATGCGCAGCAGGTCGGGTCGGTCCTGGTCGTCGAGCGACCGGACGAGGATCCCGTGGCCCGCGAGGTGGGACGCGAGCGCCGGCGCGTCGTCGACGACGGCGCAGACGAAGTTCGTGTCCGACGGCAGGTGGTCGATGCCGAGCGCGTCGAGCCCGGCCTCCAGCCGTGCCCGGTTGGCGCGGTTGCCCTCGCGGCGGCGGGTGATCTCGGCCTCGTCGTCGACGCTGGCCAGCGCGGCGGCGATCGCCGGGTCCGTGACGTCGTAGTAGTGCCGGGTCGCGACGAGCCGCTCGGCCACCCAGGTGGGCCCTGCGAACCAGCCGATCCGCAGGCCGGCGAGCCCGTGCATCTTCGAGAAGGTCCGCAGCGAGCCGACGTTCGGGCGCGTGCGGACGTGCTCGGCGATGGCGTCGGGATGGTCCGGCCCGGCAGCGAACTCCCAGTAGGCCTCGTCGACGACGACGAGCACGTCCTCGGGCACGGCGTCGAGGAACGCCGCGAGCTCCTCGCGCCCGACCGACGCGCCGGTCGGGTTGTTCGGCGTGCAGACCCAGACGAGCCGCGTGCTCGGCGTGAGCGCCGCCCGCAGGGCGTCGAGGTCGACGGCCCCGTCGCGGCGCAGCGGCGTGAGCACCGGCGTCGCGCCGGACTTCTCCGCGTCGCCGACGTACGTCGGGAACGACGGCCAGGCGGTGAGGATCTCGTCGCCCGGTCCCGTGAGCGCCGACGTGAGGTACCCGATGATGGCGTCGCCCCCGTTGCCGAGCGCGATCTGCTCCGGCGCGAGGCCGTGCAGCTCGGCGAGCCGGGCCACGAGCGCGGTGTCCGGCTCGGGGTAGCGCCCGATCGTCGACACGGCGTCCGCGATCGCCTCGAGCGCGGCGGGGAACGGGCCGTACGGGGACTCGTTCGTCGCCAACCGGAGCACTCGGTTAGCCTATCGCCATTGCGCGTTGGCAATAGGACAACGGAAGGATCGGCGCTGTGACCTCCTGCGGCGAGGCGATGATCGAGCTGCTGGAGCGGGCGGGGACCACGACGGTCTTCGGGATCCCGGGCGTCCACACCCTGGAGCTCTACCGCGGGCTGACGGAGTCGGGCATCCGCCACGTCACCCCGCGCCACGAGCAGGGCGCCGGGTTCATGGCCGACGCGTGGGCGCGCGTCACCGGCCGCCCCGGCGTGTGCACGCTCATCAGCGGGCCGGGCCTGACGAACGCGATCACCCCGATCGCCCAGGCCTACCAGGACTCGATCCCGATGCTCGTGATCTCCGGCGTCGTGCCGCGCTCGCGGCGCGGCCTGGGCGAGATCCACGACCTTCCCGACCAGCAGGGCCTGCTCTCGAAGGTCACCGCGTTCAGCCACTCGGTCACGGACCCGGCGGAGCTTCCGTCGGTCCTCGGCCGCGCGCTCGACGTCTTCGGCTCGGCGCGTCCGCGCCCCGTGCACATCGAGATCGCGCTCGACGTGCTGCAGCGCGATGCCGGCGCCGCCGGGACCATGGCGATCCCCGCGCCCGCCGGACCGCCGGTCGCCGACCCGCAGGCGCTCGACGCGGCGGCGGCGCGCCTCGCGGCGGCGGAGCGCCCGCTCATCCTGCTCGGCGGCGGGGCCGCCGACGCCGGCGACGCCGCGCTGGAGATCGCCCGGCGGATCGGCGCGCCCGTCGGCCTCACGATCAACGGCCGCGGCGCGATCGACCACGACGACCCGCTGTGCCTCGGCTCGGCGTTGAGCTTCGCGCCCGTCGACGGCGTCCTGCGCGACGCCGATGCGGTGCTGCTCGCCGGCGCCGAGCTCTCCGACCTCGAGCTCTGGGGCCTGAGCGAGCCGCTCGAGCTGCACGGCGTCATCCGCGTCGACATCGACGCGGGCCAGCTCGATCGCCGCTACCCGGCGGAGATCGGGCTGCTCGGCGACGCGGTCGCGACGCTCACGGAGCTCGCGCGGCGCATCGCGCCGGCCGGCGACGACCGGGTCGCGAGGGCCGAGGCGCGCGTATCCGACGTGCGGGGCCGCATCGAGTGGCCGCCGAGCGTCGCGGACTTCCTCGACGTCGTCGCGGCGCTGGACGCGGCGCTGCCGCCGGACCGGATCGTCGCGGCGGACTCGACGAAGCCCGCGTACGCCGCCAACCACAGCCTGCCGCTGCACAGCCGCCGCTCGTGGCTCATGCCGATCGGCTACGGCTGCCTGGGCTGCGCGCTGCCGATGGCGATCGGCGCCAAGCTCGCAGCGCCGGACCGTCCGGTCGCCGCGCTCGCCGGCGACGGCGGCGTGATGTTCACGGTCCAGGAGCTCGCGACCGCCCGCGATCTCGCGCTCCCGCTGCCGATCGTCGTCTACGACAACTCGGGCTACGGCGAGATCCGCGACGCCATGGACGAGTCGGGGATCCCCAACCTCGGCACGGACATCACCACCCATGACCTCCCCGCGATCGCCCGCGGATTCGGCGTCGGCGGCGTGCGCGTGCGGACGGCAGAGGAGCTCGAGCCGGCGGTCGTCACCGCCCTCGGAGCCGACGGTCCGACGGTCATCGAGCTGCGTCCGGAGCCGTGATGCGCCACCGGGTCCAGTCGCAACGGCAGCCCAATGTACGGCCGGTAGGTTGCACCGCGGCCGAGGCGGCGTGACACTACCGCTACAGCTGTTGGTTATGTGGCAATTGAGGGGGAATCAGTGAGCGAGCACAGTCCGCGTCCGTCGCGGCTCACCCGCAGGCAAGCGATCCGTCGGGGTGCGGGCGGGCTGCTGACCGTGTCGTCGTTCCCGGCCCTCCTGGCGGCGTGCGGAGGCGACGACGCCGGCGACGCAGCATCGGGCGGGGCATCGACGACCGCGTCGACCGCTGCCGGCCCGACCGCGGCCGCCGACGTCAAGGGCGACCTGGTCCTCGCGAGCTACCCCGACTGGTACGGCCCCGATCTCTTCAAGGACTTCCACGCGAAGTACCCGGGGGCCACCGTCAAGCAGGCGACCGACGGCGACGGGACGGCCGCGCAGATCGCGCAGCTGACGAAGAACAAGGGCGACTACGACCTCACGCTCGCCGGCATCAACGCGTGCGAGCAGTTCAAGCTCGCCGGGCTGCTGGAGCCCTTCGACCCCGCGCGCGTGCCGAACATCAAGGGCGTCGGGCAGGAGTTCCTGAAGGCCTACCCCTACGGCATCCCGACCGACTTCGGCCGCACCGGCTACGGCTACCGCAAGGACCTGATCTCCGAGCGCCCCACGACGTGGAAGGAGCTGTGGGAGCTCGCGGCCAAGTACAAGGGCAAGACGACCATGCTCAAGTACGACTCCGACATCCAGGGCATGGCGCTGCGCTACCTCGGCTACTCCGTCAACACGAAGGACGACGGCGAGCTGCAGGCGATGCAGAAGGCTCTCCTCGAGCTCAAGCCGAACCTCAAGGCGATCATCGACACGGACTTCTCCAAGGCCCTCGTGCAGGGCGACGTGTTCTTCGCGATCGACTACGACTACGACATCGCGCTGGCGCAGGAGAACAACAAGAACATCGAGTGGGTGCAGCCGACGGAGGGCGTGCCGGCCTACCTCGAGGGCTGGGCCGCGCTGTCGGACTCGAAGTACCTCCCCGCCGTCTGGGCGCTCATGGACTTCCACCTCGAGCCGAAGAACTACGCGTCCTTCGTCAACGCGATGGGACCGGCCTACACCGTGCAGGCGGCCGAGCCGTACATCAAGAAGTCGATCAAGGACAACCCGATCCTGAAGTACAACGAGGAGGCGCTGAAGGGCGTCGAGTTCGAGGGCTTCCTCGGCCCTGATCAGACCGCCAAGCGCGGCAAGATGTGGGAGGAGTTCCTCGCGTCTTGAGCGGTCGTCTGCGGGGCCTCGGCCGCCAGCTGCTCGCACTCCCGTCGGTCGGATGGACGGCGCTGTTCTTCCTGGCGCCGCTCGTCCTGCTGGTCGTCTACTCGTTCGCGAAGACCGACCTCCTGACGTACGAGATCAGCTACGACTGGACGCTCTCCAACTACAGCAACGTCTTCCAGGGCCTGTACCTCGACGCGATCGTCAGGTCCCTGATCCTCTCGGTGAGCGCGACGCTGGCGTGCCTGCTCGTCGGGTTCCCGGTCGCGTACACGATCGCGCGTGCGAACGGACGGGCGCAGCTGGTGCTGCTCTTCGCGATCATGGTCCCGTTCTGGACGAGCTTCATCGTCCGCACGTACGGCATCTTCAACCTCATCGGCGACTCCGGCCCGCTGGCTCGGCTGCTGGAGTCGCTGGGGCTGATCGGCGACGACGGCCTGGGCCTGCTGTTCACCCCCCTGGGCATCGGCATCGGCATCGTCTACTCCTACCTGCCGCTCATGATCCTGCCGCTCTACGTCGCGCTGGAGCGCATCGATCCTGCGCTGCTCGATGCCGCGAACGACCTCGGGGCCTCGCCGGCCAGAGTGCTCCGGCGCGTGATCCTTCCGCTGGCGCGGCCGGGGATCTTCGCCGGGTGCATCCTGGTGGGCATCCCCGCGACGGGCGAGTACGTGATCCCGCAGATCCTCGGCGGCGGCAAGACGCTCATGGTCGGCAACGTCGTGGCCGACCAGTTCCTGAGCGTCGGGGACTACCCGTTCGGTGCCGCGCTGGCGATCGTGCTCACCGTGATCGTGATGCTCGCCCTCGTCGCGCTGCGACGCGGCGAGCGCTCCGGGCCGGTGTCGGCGTGAGTCGTCGCCTGCCCAAGCCGCGCGTGATCTTCACCGCGCTCGTCCTGATCTGCCTCTACGCGCCGATCCTGCTCGTCCTGGTGTTCTCCGTGAACAAGGATCCGCAGCTGCTGCGCTGGGAGGGCTTCACGCTGGACTGGTACCGGGAGGCGTTCCACGACGAGGCCGTGCGGAGGAACTTCGGGATCAGCGTGCAGGTCGCCATCGCGTCCACCGCGATCTCGCTCGTCCTCGCCATCACCGGCGGGCTCTGGTACCGCCACGCCACGGGGAGGGCGCGCGCGTGGTTCGACGCGATGACCTACTCGCGCATCGTGCTGCCCGAGGTGGTCTTCGCGCTCGGCCTGTTCGCGTTGTTCGACGCGTTGGACGTCGGGCTGGGGGTCGGCGCGATCATCCTGGGTCACGTCGTGTTCTGCTCGGCCTACGCCACGATCATCCTGCAGGCGCGCTTCTCGACGATGAGCGGCACGATGGAGGAGGCGGCCGCGGATCTCGGCGCCAACCGCTGGCGCGTGTTCCGGCGCATCACGCTCCCGCTGCTCATGCCCGCGATCGTCGTCGCCGGGCTGCTGTGCCTCACGTTCTCGCTCGACGACGTGATCACGTCGCAGTTCCTGGGAGGGACCGATGCCCAGACGCTCCCGGTGCTGGTGCTGGGCAAGATCCGCCAGCGCGTGACGCCGGAGGTCAACGCCATCGGCTCCGGGCTCATGTTCATCACCCTGCTGACCTTCCTCGTCGCCGGCCTCATCACCCTGCTGCGCCCGACGGGGGCCGGCGGCGTGCTCGGCCTCGGACGCAAGGGGGCCGAGTGAGCACGGCGATCGCGCTGCGGGACCTCCGCAAGGTCTACGGCGACGTTGCGGCGGTCGACTACGTGGACGTCGAGATCGCCGATGGCGAGTTCTTCTCGCTCATCGGGCCGAGCGGCTGCGGGAAGACCACGACGCTGCGCATGATCGCGGGGCTCGTCGAGCCGACCGAGGGCGTCATCGAGGTGCACGGCCGCGACGTCACGACGCTGCGGCCGCACAAGCGCCCGGTGAACACGGTCTTCCAGCAGTACGCGCTGTTCCCGCACCTGTCGATCTTCGACAACGTCGCCTTCGGGCTGCAGGAGCGCAAGGTCGGCAAGGCGGAGATCCGGACGCGCGTCGGCGAGATGCTCGAGCTCGTCGACCTGACCGGCCGCGGCTCGGCGAAGCCGGCGCAGCTCTCCGGCGGCCAGCAGCAGCGCGTCGCGCTCGCCCGCGCGCTCGTCCTGAACCCCGAGGTCCTGCTGCTCGACGAGCCGCTCGGCGCGCTCGACCTCAAGCTGCGCAAGCAGCTCCAGCTGCAGCTCAAGCGCATCCAGCACGAGGTCGGCATCACGTTCGTCTACGTGACGCACGACCAGGAGGAGGCGTTCTCGATGTCGGACCGCGTGGCGATCATGCGCGGCGGGCTCATCGAGCAGCTCGGGACGCCGCGCGACGTCTACCAGCGGCCCGGCGACGGAGTTCGTCGCCGACTTCGTCGGCGTCTCCAACCGGCGCCCCGGGCGCGTCACCTCCGTCGAGGCCGACGGTCGCTACGCCGTCGACGTGCCGGGCCTGGGCACGATCCCGTCCGCGGGCGTCCCGGGCCTGTCCGACGGGCAGCAGGTGGCGCTCATCGTCCGGCCCGAGTCGGTGCTCATCGCCCCCGAGGGGGCCGGGCGCACGACCGTCTCGGCACAGGTGCTCGACGTCGCGTTCATGGGCCCGCACATCTCCTGCGTCGTCGAGACGCCCGACGGCGCGTCGATGACGCTCATCGCCGACGGCCACGAGACGCTCGCGGCCGGCGATCGGTGCGACATCGGCTGGTCGCATGCGGCGACCTGGGTGCTGCCGCTGGACGCGGAGGCTGCCGCCGAGGCCTCCGAGGTCGATCCCGTCGAGGTCTGAGACGGCGGCCGACGTCGTCATCGTCGGCGCCGGCCCATCGGGCGGCGTGCTCGCGGCGCGGCTCGTCGCCGCCGGGGTGCGGGTCGTCTGCCTCGAGCAGGGCGACTGGCACGACCCGGCGGACTTCCCGGGCGCGCGGCCGGGCTACGAGGTGGCGATGCGCTCGACGTGGTCGGCGGACCCCAACGTCCGCGGCGCCGAGGCCGACTACCCGATCGCCGTCGACGGGGCGGAGATCACGCCGCTCATGTTCGCCGGCGTCGGCGGCAGCACGATCCTCTACAACGCCGACTGGTGCCGGCTGCGCCCGTCGGACTTCCGGGTGCGGACGCTCGACGGCGTCGCCGACGACTGGCCGATCTCCTACGGCGACCTCTCGCCCCACTTCGATCGCACCGACATCGAGTTCGGCGCGAGCGGCCTGGCCGGCGACCCGTCGCTGCCGCCCACGCCCGCGTTCCCGCATCCGCCGCTGCCGGTCGGGCGTGGCGGGCGGCTGGTGGCCGGCGCGCACGACGAGCTCGGCTGGCACTGGTGGCCGGGGACGAACGCGATCGCCCCTGCGGCGTGCGTGCAGTGGGGCACGTGCCTGGAGGGCTGCCCCGCGGGCGCGAAGGCCTCGGCCGATCTGACGCACTGGCGGCGGGCGGTCGCGGGCGGCGCGGACCTGCGGACCGGGGCACGGGCCACGCGGGTCGTCGTCGACGCGCGCGGGCGCGCGAGCGGCGTGGAGTACGTCGACCGCGACGGCAGGTCGCACGTCGTGGACGCGTCGATCGTCGTGCTCGCGGCGAACGGGATCGGCACGCCGCGGCTGCTGCTGCTCTCGGGGCTGGCCAACCGCTCCGGGCTCGTCGGCCGCCGGCTCATGGTGCATCCGTTCGCGACGGTCGCGGGCACGTTCGACGAGCCGCTGGCGTCGTGGGTGGGGCACGCCGGGCCGAAGATCGTCTCCTACGAGTTCTACGAGACCGACGCGGCGCGCGGGTTCGTGCGCGGCGCCAAGTGGAGCCTCGGCGGCATCGCCGGCCCCGTCGGCATCGCGCTCGAGGGCTGGGCCGGGTGGGGCGAGGGACATGCCGAGCGGATGCGCCGGCTCGTGGGGCGGACGATGAGCTGGGGCGTCTTCACCGAGGACCTGCCCGACGAGGCCAACCGCGTCGTGCTCGACGACGCGCTCACGGACTCCGACGGGCTGCCGGCGCCGCGCGTGGAGTACACGATCTCGGAGAACACGCGGCGCATGCTGCGCTTCCACGCCGATCGCGCCGCGGAGTCGCTGCGCGCCGCGGGCGCGCACGAGCTGCACGAGGAGGTGCCCGTGCGCGCGTCGGGGTGGCATCTGCTGGGGACGGCGCGGATGGGCGACGACCCGGAGACGTCGGTCGTCGACCGCGACCTGCAGGCGCACGACGTGCCCGGCCTCTACGTCGCCGACGGCAGCGTGTTCGTGACGTCCGGGGGCGTGAACCCGACGAGCACCGTCGTCGCGCTCGCCTCACGTCTCGCCGACCACCTGGTGGCCGCTGCATGACCGGCGAAGACTTCGTCTTCGCTTGCGGTTGGGTCGCTGGGCGACCCAACACGCGGCCGTGGAGGGCACCGGCGTGACGGATGGCGAGTTCCTCGCGCGGGAGGCGGCGCGCCTGCTGCCGGGCGGCGCCGGGTTGCCCGCTGCGTCCGACCTGGACCTCGTCTGGCCCGAGCCGCCGCCGGGCGTCGTCGATGTGCTGCTCCTCGTCGCCGACGCCTACTACGCGCACCCCGCGGTCCGCGAGGCGCTCGGCTACCCCGGGCCGCGCGCGATCGCGCTGCCGCCCCTGCCCGACGCACGCGACGCGGAGCTCGAGCCGCTCCTGGAGCGCGTGCGTGCGCGCGGCCCGCGCTACCGCGAAGCCGGCGGCGACGGAAGCTCATGACCCCTTAGCAGGGGCACAATCCCGCGCACGTGCCGCGCTTAGGAGAGCGTCCTACGGTGCGCGCCCATGTCACCGAACGATCCTGGCCGGGCGCCGTGGGAGCAGCGCCCCGTGCGTTGGCGCCCGCGAGCCAGGCCGCTGGCCGCCGGTGTGGTCGCCGCGTTCGTCGGCCTCTGCGGCTTCCTCGGTGTCCGCGTATCGACGGGCGACGATCCGGCGCTCGGGGCCGGCAGGAGCACCGGGCACCCCGACGCATCGGCGCAGGTCGCCCCTCGCGGGGAAGACGACGAGGTCGCGGACGGCATCGGGGTGCTGGTCGACGTCGGTCGGGCGCTGTTCGGTGAGGAGGAGGACGCCTCGGAGGATGCGCCTGCGAACCCGTCGACCGGGACGTCGGGCTGATGCTGGTCGTCGACGAGCGGTTCCGGACGATGGGAGTGAACGCCCGTATCCTCGCGGAGTTCCCCGACGCCGTCGGGGAGAGCGCCGCGCGGACCGAGGTCGGTCGCGCGCGCTCCTGCATCGACGCGCTCGCGGCCCGGCTCACCCGCTTCGACCCGCGCAGTGAGCTCAGCAGGCTGAACGCGGATCGCGCCCCCAGCAGGCGCGTCTCGCGCGACCTGGGCGCGGCCGTCCGCGCCGCGATCGGCGGCGCCGCGCGCACCGAGGGCCTCGTCGACCCGACGTTGCTCGGAGCACTTGAACGCGCGGGCTACGCGGCGTCGCGCGCCGGGACGCCGCCGGTGGGGCTGCGTGCGGCGCTGCGCGACGCTCCGCCGCGGGCACCGGGTGGCCCCGATCCGGCGTCGGTCTGGCGTGCCGTCGCGGTCTCGCCGGATCTGCGGACCGTGAGTCGACCGCCGGGGGTGAGGATCGATCTCGGGGGGATCGGCAAGGGATTCGCAGCCGACGCCGCGGCGCGCCTGCTGCCGAGCGCCGCGCGCTACGCGGTCGACTGCGGCGGCGACCTCGCACTCGGAGGGGTCGAGGTCGACGAACGGCCGTGGACGGTGGACGTCCGCTCGCCGTGGGGTGGCGAACCGACGCGCATCCGGATGCGGGCCGGCGGCGTCGCCACCTCAGGGCTGGACGTGCGGCTGTGGCGCGCACCCGACGGGACGCCGCGTCACCACCTGCTCGACCCGGCGACCGGTGCACCGGCTTGGACCGGCGTGATCGCGGCCACGGCGCTCGGCGCCACGCCGTCGATGCCGAGATCGATGCGAAGGCCGCGCTGCTCGCTGGTGCGACCGGGGCCATCCGGCTGCTGCGCGTGGTCGGCGGAGCCCTCGTCCTGGAGGGCGAGGAGCGCGTGCGGCTCGTCGGCCTCGCGCCGGCGCCGATCACGGTCCGCGTCCCCTCCGGGCGGCGGCATGACCGCCGCAGCGCCGATCCGTTCGATTACGGCTGGTGGATCGCGGCCCGAGCGGCGGGGATCATCGCGCATCGTGCTCGTGAGCGCGTCGATCGGGCTCGGCCTGGCGATGGCGACGCGGGCGCGGCGACGACCGGGCATGGCAGTCGCGCTGCGGCGGACGCACCAGTACGTCGCGCTGAGCGCGCTCGTGGCGATCGCGGCACACGGCGTCTTCCTGCTGCTCGATCCGTGGCTCCACGCGAGTGCGAGCGCCCTGCTCGTGCCGTTCGGTCTCGACTACCGGCCGATCTGGACCGGGCTCGGCGTGATCGCCGGCTGGATGATCGTCGTGCTCGGGGTGTCGTACTGGCTCCGAGACCGGATCGGCCACAAGCGCTGGGCCGCGATCCATCGCCTCACGCTCGGCGCCTACGGCCTGGCGCTCGCGCACGTCGTCGGATCGGGCACCGACGCGACGAGCCGCTGGCTGCTCGCCGTCCTCGCGGCTGCCCTCGTGCCCGTCATACCGCTCCTCGCGCGACGACTTGCGCGGCGTGAGCCGGCCGCTCTGCGGGCCACGACGGCTCGTGGCACGGACCATCTACCGCGACACGGCGCCGAGCCCGAGCACCGCCGACTCCCAGTAGCGCAGGAGCATCGCCCGGGCCACGGCGTCGTCGGTCGCGCCGAGCCAGCCGAGGTCGCGCGCCGCGGCGAGGGGCTGCGCACACCCGTCCGGGACGGTGACCGCGATCTCGCGGACCGGGAGGTCGCGCCAGCGCCACCGCGGCTCGGGGCCGGACGGCGTCGCCGGCGCGTCGGGGCGCTCGCCCGTCACGATCACGCGCACCGGCCCGAGCTCCCACGGCGCGCTGCCGAACAGGTCGCTGGCGCAGGGGTTCACGACGACGACCACGTCGGCGAGCGCGCGCAGGTCGACGTGGTCCCCGGCGCGGCACGCGCACGGCCACCAGCACAGGCGCCCGTCGGGCAGGACGTCGGTGGGCAGCCACAGGTTGAGGGGGTCGTGGTCCGGGCCCAGGCCCCAGTGGCGCTGCGTCGCGCGCTGGAGGTCGACGCAGTTGGAGTGATCGTCCTGCGCCGTCACCGCCGCGAACTCCGCAGCGCTGCAGGCGGGGAAGCCGAGGTCGTGCGGGCCGGCGGTGTCGGCCACGATCTCCGCGAGGGCGATCTCGGGCGGGTTCGACATGAGCACGGCGCCCGTCGTCGGGCGCAGGCCCGTGCTCGCGCGCGTCCGCGCCGCGTCGAAGTGCCGCCCCGAGCCGTCGAGGGCGAACACGTTGACGTCGGCGCCCTGGCCGTCGACGACCTGCTCCACGCGCAGCGTGTCGCCCGCGTGCAGGGCGACGCCCCGTCCCGTGCCCGCGGGCACGAGCTCGTCGATGCGCGCCGACGGGTCGCGCGGCGTCGGGGGCCGGCCGGGCGGGCGCGGTGCGGTCCGGGTCGGATCGGGTGGCCGCGCCGCCTCGTGCGCGATCGCCACCGCGACGAGCGCGTCCAGCCCGTCGGGCGTGTCCGGGCGCGCGAGCATCTCGTCGACGACGACGCGCTGCTGGTCGTTGAGGCGCAGGACGAGATCCATCAGGCGACCGCCGGAGCCGGGCGCAGCGTGGCCATGTTCAGCGCGTGGACGGCGACGCCGACGAGCATCCCGGCGGCTGCGACGAGGAAGACCCCGCTCGGCCCCTCGGCGCCCGCGATCGCGCCGCCGGCGGCGGCCCCCAGAGCGATGCCGACCGTCAGCCCCGCGGTCTGCAGGCTGTAGGCCTCGGTGACCATGCCTGCAGGCGCGATGCGCGCCATGACCATGTAGAGCGCCCCGAACAGCGGCGCGTTGGCGACGCCCGCGAACGCCAGGAGGATGGCGAGCGGCAGCGGGTCGTGGGCGAGCGCGAGCGCGGCGGTCGCGAGCGAGACCACGACGAGCAGGCCCTGCGTGCGTCGCACCACGTCCTGCGGCGGCCGGCGCATCGAGAGCAGGCCGCCGACGAGGCTGCCCAGGCTCCACACCCCGTACAGGACGGCGACGAGCCCGAGCGCCCCGTGCGTCTCGGCGAGGTTGACCACGCCCAGCTCGGTCGCCCCGATGCAGAACCCGAGCGCGACCGCGACGATGAGCAGCGTGCGCACGCCGGGGTCGGTGACCGGTCCGAGGATCGACGCCGCCGCGTCGCGGGGTCCCCCGCCGACCGACCGCGTCTCCGGGAGCGCGCCGAACGCGGCGGTCACGGCGCCCCAGCCGAGCCCGGTGGCCACGAGCGCGGCGTCCGGCGTCGCCACGGTCGCGGCCGTCACGAGCAGGAGCGGCCCGACGAGGAAGGCGAGCTCCTGCAGCGAGGCGTCCAGCGTGACGATCCGACCGAACGCAGCGGCGTCCAGCATCCGTCCCCAGACGACCCGCGACGAGGCCGAGACCGGCGGCAGCGCGAGGCCGCAGGTGAGCGCGACCGCGGCGTAGACCGCCGGTGGCGCAGCGTCCGGCAGCGCGGCGAACGCGGCGAACGACACCGCGGTGGCGACGGCCGACGCGAACAGCACGACCGACTGGCCGACGCGGTCGGCGGCCCGCCCCATGAGCGGCGCGCTGATCGCCATCCCCAGCGCGCACGCGCCGCTGGCGAGACCGGCGACGGCGTAGGGGTGGCCCGCGTCGCGGACGGCGAGCACGATGAGCAGGCTGAGCGCGCCGATCGGGATCCGCGCGATGAGCGCGAGCGCGAGGCTGCGGCGGACGCCGGAGGTCATGCCGCGGAGCAGCGGCGCGAGGATGCGGGCGACCTCGGGCACGTCGAGCGGGGTCTCGGCCGCGAGCTGCTGGCTCACGAGCCCGTCGATCGCGGCGGTGAGCAGCCGGGCGCCGTCCTCGACGTCGCGGGTGGCGCCGAGCGATCGCAGCAGATGCGCGTACAGCCCGACGTAGGCGTCGGTCCACCGCTCCGCGTGCGGGCGCAGCCGCGGGCGCCGCTGCGCCTCGATCCACAGCGCGTAGCCGACGAGCGTGCGCTCGCGGTCGGTGGTGCACTCGTGCTCGATCGACCTGGCGAGCTCGACCGGCGCGGTCGCCGGCGTCCACCTGGCGACCTCGGCGAAGCGCGCCGCGATCGCGGCCACGCCCTCGTCGACCGCGCGGACGAAGGCCGCCTCGACGATCTCCTCCTTCGAGCCGAACCAACGCGTGGTGGCCGCGAGCGAGACGCCCGCCTCGGCTGCCACGAGCCGGTGGGTCAGCCCGTCGGGCCCGACGCGGGCGATGACGGCGAGCGCGCCGTCGACGATGCGGCTGCTGGTGGGATCGGCGGTGGCGGGCACCGGTACAAATGTACCGGTGCCGACGAGCCGGGCTCAGGCGACGTCGCGGCGCTCGGCGTACACCGCCGCCAGTACCGCGAGCCCGACCGCGATTGCCGTGAGCACCACAGGCGGCGAGACCGACGGACAGCGGTCCCCCGAACTCCAGCAGCGAGTTCAGGAGCGCGAACGGGAGATAGCCGCCGACGTCGCCGAGCCAGCCGCCGAGCAGCTGCTCGGCGAAGAAGACACCGAACACCGCCGCGACGGCGGGCGCGGGGCTCGCGTGAGGAACCCGACGCTCACGCCGAGCAGCCCGAACGACGACCCCGCGAGGACGACCGCGGCGCCGACGTGCAAGAGCTCTCCGCCGGAGAGGCCGGTCGTCAGGTCCTTCCCCGCGAGCATCGGACCGGCGAGCGCTGCGCCGACCAGGAAGGCGGCGCCGGTCACGACTGCCGCGAACGCCCCGTGGACGACGAGCGAGGCGACGACGAGGCGAGCGCGCCGGGGGGCTGCGAGAACCCGCTGGGCGATCGTCTCGTGGCGGTACTCGCCGGCCAACGCGCGTCGCCGCGAAGACCGCCATGATGATGGCGCCCATGATGCCCGCGGCGGCCAACGATCGGGTCGCGGAGGTCCGACTCGGTCCGGAGGTCGGCTGACCCGGCCTCGTGCATGGTGACGCCGGTGAACGATCGCCACCACCGCGATGAGGATCCCCGCGACCAGGGTACGTGCTGCGCAGGGTGCGCAGCCCGACGAGCTGTGCGTGGACGAGAGCGGTCATCGGAGTGTCTCCTCTGCTTGCTGGGTGAGCCCGAAGAACGCGTCCTCGAGGCTCGAAGACGCCGCCGCGAGCTCGTACACGAGAACGCCGTGGTCGAGGGCGATCCGCGCGACGTCGCGCTGCGTCGGCCGCTGACGCTGATCGCGTCGCCCTCGCGATCGGACGCGACCAGCCCGTGTTCGAGCAGCGCGGCCTCGAGGGCGTCCGGCTGCGCCGCGAGCAGGCGGACCTTCGTCGCCCCGCCCTCCGTCAGCTGCGACAGCGGCGCGTGCGCCACCACGTGGCCGTGGGCCGATGACGACGACGTCGTCGACCGTCTGGGCCACCTCCGCCAGCACGTGACTGGACAGCAGGATCGTGCGCCCTTCGGCGGCCAGCGAGCGGAGGAAGTCGCGCAGCCAGCGGATGCCCTCCGGGTCGAGGCCGTTGGAGGGCTCGTCGAGGACGAGCAGGGCCGGATCGCCCATGAGCGCCGCCGGCGAGGCCGAGCCGCTGGCGCATGCCGAGGGAGAACCCGCCGAAGCGCCGGTCGGCCGCACCGTCGAGCTCGACGAGCTGCAACAGCTCGTCGGCGCGGCTGCGGGGCACCCGCGCCTCGGCGGCGATCATCGCGCAGGTGGTTGCGTGCCGTGCGACTCGGGTGCGCGGCGGCCTCGAGCATCGCGCCGACCTCGCCGCATCGGCTCCGCCAGGGCGCGGTACGGGCGCCCGTCGATCGTGGCGGAGCCGGACGTGGGGGTCAGCAGGCCGAGCAGCGCCCGCAGCGTGGTCGTCTTCCCCGACCCGTTCGGGCCGAGGAACCCCGTGATGCTGCCGTGCTGGACGGTGAAGCTCAGCCCGTCCACAGCGTGGACGGGGCCGTAGTGCTTCACGAGGTCCTGGACGTCGACATGCGACATGGCGTTTCTCCTGATCAGGGCGGATTCGTGGGCTACGCGGCGGAGGCGCCCGGGGCGCCCTCGTGCTTGATCGCGGGGAGCCAGCTGAGCCTGCTCGGCAGCCACCAGTTCCGGTCGCCGAGCAGCTTCATCACGGCGGGCAGCAGCACGCCGCGGATGACGGTCGCGTCGATGAGGACGGCAGCGGCCAGGCCGATGCCCATCTGCTTCATCTGCAGCTCCGAGCGAGCGCGAACATCGAGAACACCGCGACCATCACGATCGCCGCGCTCGTGACCACGCCGGCCGTGGCCTTGATGCCGTGCGCCACGGCGTCCTCGGTCCGCATCCCGCCGTCGAACGCCTCGCGGATGCGGGTGAGGATGAACACGTGGTAGTCCATCGAGAGCCCGAACAGGATCACGAACAGGAACAGAGGCAACCAGCTCGCGATCGCTCCGTTGCTCTCGAAGCCGAGCAGGCTCTCGGCCCACTCGTTCTGGAACACCAGCACCAGCAGCCCGTAGGCGGCGCCGACGGACAGCAGGTTGAGCACGATCGCCTTGATCGGGATGACGATCGAGCGGAACGTCACCAGCAGCAGGAAGAACGCCGCCGACAGCACGAACCCGAACACGTAGGGCAGGTTGCCGATCATGGCGTCGTTGAAGTCGCCCGTCGCGGCGGCCTCGCCGGTCGTGTACGCCTCGACCCCATCCACCTCGCCGAGCGTCGCGGGCACCAGCTCGCCGCGGAGAGCGTCGAGCAGCCCTGTTCGAGCGATCGTCTGTGCCGGTCCCGGTCGTCGGGAGCATGACGGTCGCGACCGTCTGGTCCGAGCTGACGTCCACGGTCGCCTCGCCCTCGAAGAGCCCGGGGCGCTGCTGCGCCCGGGTGTCGAGCGATTCGATGGCCGACAGCACCGCCGTAGAGGTCACGTCTTCGGCCTTGACAACGACCATTTCGGAGCTGCCCTCGCTCGGGAAGGCGGCCTGGATGCGGTCGTAGGTCCGCATCACCTTCAGCTCACGAGAGGTCTCGTCGATGCCTCCCAGTGACGTCTGCATGCCCAGCACCGGGAGCGCCAGCGCGACCAGCGCGCCACCCGCGACGAGCGCCGAGACCAGCGGGCGGCGCAACACCCGGTCGAGCACTGCGCGACCAGATGCCCGCGCGACCGACCCGGCTCTTGATGCGGCCCACCAGCGGGACGCGGCCCCTCTCGACCCGGTCCCCGAGCTTCGAGAGCAGGGCCGGAAGCACCGTCAGCGAGCCTATGACGGCAACTGCCACAACCAGGATCGTGCCGGTTGCGAACGAGGCGAAGTTCGAGATTCCGCCCAGGTACATGCCGGCCATGGCGACCATCACGGTCAAGCCGGAGATCAGCACCGAACGTCCCGATGTGGCGGCCGCGGCCTCGATGGCGGCGTCGTTGTCACGCCCCGCAGCACGCTCCTCGCGTGCCCGCTTGAGGTAGAACAGGCTGTAGTCCACGCCGACGGCCATGCCGACCAGCAGGACGACGTGCATCACGGAGGGATCGACCGGCGCGATCTGGCTGACCGGGCCGAGCAGCCCCAGCGTGGCCGCCACGCTGGTCAGCGCCAGCAGAATCGGAATGCCCGCTGCCACGAGCGCGCCGAACGCGAACACCAGGATGAGCAGTGTCAGCGGGAGCGTGAGGAGTGTGGACCTCCCCATCTCCTCGTTGCTCTTGTCGACGATCGCCTTGGTCAGGCTCTCGTCGCCCATCTCCTCCACACGCAGCTCCGGATGGGCCTTCTGTGCCGCGGCGACCGCGGCCAACGAGCCGACGACCGACTGCTCCGCGGTATCCGAGTCGCCCGGCAGATCGAAGTTCACGAGCGCCGAGTGGCCATCGGCCGAAACTTGGCCGCCGGGGCCGTAGGGACCGACGACGTTGTCCACGCCCTTCGTGCCCTCGAGGCGATGCGTCACATCTCCAACCGCGTCCTTGAACCGTGCGTCGCCGACGCGCAGTTGCGTGCTCTGAACAAGAACCTGCTCCGAAGCCTTGTCGGGGAACGCGCCTTCGAGCGCCCTGGCTGCCTGTCCGGTTTCGCCGGGCAGCCCGGACTGCCCCTCGATCTCTTTCGCCGGGACCAGGTTGAAGCCGACCGTGAGCGAGACGATCACGAAGGCGAGCCATCCGAAGATGGCCTTCTTACGATGCTGAGCGCTCCAGCGCCCGATGCGTCCTGCGAGATTGGTGTTGGTCATCACTGCTCCCCTCCTGTGGACGATTGACGCGGCGCATCGTCTGAGCAGGCGGGGTGAGCTGTCTTCAGCCGGCCGAGGAATTCACCCGGGTGACCCGCCGGGGTAGGGTCGGCCTCGATGACCGAGCCCGTGGCGATCGTGTCCGGCGCCGCCGGTGGCCTGGGTGCGCCGATCGTGGAGCGTCTGGCGGCCGGCGGATTCTCCGTGGCGACCTGCGATCTCTCTCCGATGGACGGGACGGATCTGCACGTAGAGTTGGACGTGACCGATGCGGAGGCGGTCACGCGCCTGGCGGCTCTCGTCGAAAAAGAGCTCGGGCCGGTTGACGCAGTGGTAACCGCCGCGGGCATCCAGCGCACGGGCCCGAGCGATGCGGTGGATCTCGACGACTGGAAGCGCGTGCTCGACGTGAACCTGACAGGCACCTGGAACGTGATCCGGGCGGCCCTGCCGGGGATGCTCGAGCGGAGCAGCGGGCGCATCGTCACCATCTCCTCCGAGGTCGGCCTCGCCGGCCTACCGGGCTACTCCGCCTATGCGGCGTCGAAGGGTGGCGTGATCGCGCTCACCAAGTCACTCGCCCGGGAGCTCGCCCCACGCGGGATCTGCGTGAACAGCGTGGCGCCCGGGCCGATCGAGGCCGGCCTGCTCGTGAAGGGACCGGCGTACAGCGAGGATTGGCTGCAGGCGAACGTGCCGCTGGGCCGCTTCGGCCGGCCGAGCGAGGTCGCCGCGTGCGTCGCGCTTCTGGCGGGCGCGGAGGGTGGCTACTTCGTGGGCCAGGTGCTCTCCCCCAACGGGGGGACCGTGATCTGAGCACCCGGATCGCGGAGCCAAACGCCGTCTTCGACGTCGAACGCCACGGTTTCGACCACATCCCCGAGGCCGAGCGCAGCATGACGCTGCGCGAGACCGCCTTCTTCTGGGTGGGGACGAACGCCAACCTCTTCTTCGTGTCCGTGGGCGTGATCGCCTTCGAGCTCGGACTCAACGTGTGGGAGGCCCTCGTCGCGGTGGTGCTCGGCAGCAGCCTTTATGCCGCGGTCGGCCTCGCGTCGATCGCCGGCGTCCGCTCCGGGCTGCCGACGCTCACCTTCACCCGCGCCGCCTTCGGGTCGCGCGGCAACCTCCCGAACGGCGTCCTGACCTGGGCCGCCCTGGTGGCGTTCGAGGCGATCAATTGCATCTTCGGCGTGTTCGCGCTGCTTGCGCTGATGTCACAGCTCGGCTGGGAGCATCCAGGCGACGCCGGCAAGGTCTTGGCGACTTTCGTTGTCCTTGGCGCATCGGCCGCGGTCGCGATCTACGGGCACGCGACGATGGTCTATGTGCAGCGCTTCTTCGCAGTTGCGCTCACGCTGGTGCTTGCGCTGGTGTTCGCGTACTCGGCCGGCGGCGTCGACTGGTCGGCCACGGCGCACGAGCCCCTGAGCGCCTGGGAGACGCTCGCCATCATCCTCGCGGCCGGTGCGGTGGTCGCGTCGGGCCCCATCTCGTATCTCTTCAATGCGCCCGACTTCGTCCGCTACCTGCCGAGCGCCACCTCTGGCCGGTCGATCTTCTGGACGGTGTCGCTGAGCAGCGGGCTGATCGCGCTCCTGCTCTCGGTGATGGGTGTCCTGCTGGCGTCGCGTGGCGACATGTCGGACCCGATTGCAGGCGTCGATGCGTTCGTGCCCGGCTGGCTCTTCGTCCTCTACATACTCGCGGCCGCGGGAGGCTCGATCGCCAACAACGTGGTCGCGTACTACTCCTCGGGCTTGTGCCTGCAGGCGGTCGGGCTGCCGCTCAAGCGCTACCAGGCCACCGCCCTGGACACCCTGGTGTCGGCCGCGATGGTGCTCTACATCCTGTTCGTAAAGGACTTCACGACGGTGCTGCATGACTTCGTCGCGCTGCTGGTCGTGTGGCTCGGACCGTTCGGGGCCGTCTGGATCTGTGACGGGCTGATGCGGCGATGGCAGTACGACCCGGCCGAGATCCACGACCTGAGCCCCGATAGCCGTTATTGGGGCCGATGGGGGTTCAACCTCAACGGCTGGCTCGCGCTCCTCATGGGCGTGGGCGTATGCCTGCTCACGATCAACGCCCCGTCCCTGCAGGGCCCGCTGAGCGAGGCGCTCGACGGCGCCGACTTCACCTGGACCCTCGGCCCGTTGGCCAGCGCGCTCGCCTACTGGGCCCTGGCCCGCGGGCGGAGGCCTACACCAGACCAAGCTCCTTCGCCCTAGCCACGGCCGCCGCACGGGTATCCGCGCCCAGCTTTCGATAGATCCCGCGCACGTGGGTCTTGACCGTGTTGCGCGAGATGTACAGCTCCTCGCCGATCTGCGCCACGGACAGCTCGCTGCCGAGCAACCGGAGTACGGACATCTCGCGGCTGGAGAGCTCCTCCGGCTCCACCTCCACCGGCTCGTGCGACTTGCGCGGGGCCCTGCCGCGAAGACGCCGCTCCGTGTCGTCGAGCAGTTGCACGAAGATGCCGGGGCTCGGCGAGTCCCGCAGCGTCCGCCGCGCGGCGCGGAGCGTGTCCGCGGCCGCCTCAGGCTCCCCGATCGTGGCCTCGACGGGCGCAAGCGTGGCGAGGGCGTAGAGCTGCTCGGGCCGGGCGCTGCCCCGCCGAGCGAGGACCACCGCCCGCTCGAGTCGCTCGCGCGCCTCACCGAGATTGCCCGCGGCCGCCGCCAGCTGGCCCGCCACGGCTGAGGCCAGCGATCCCATCCAGTACTCCTCGAGCGACTGCTCGGCGCGAAGCAGGTCGGAGGCCGCCACCCATCTTCGCGCCCCTTCGAGATCTCCCGCCGCGAAGGTGGCGGCCGCGAGCGTTCCCTGCGCCCGCAGGACCGCCAAGCTGTTCGCGCCGGCCTGGGCAATGCCCACCGCCTGCTCGAGCAGGGGCACCACGTCGTCGGAGGGCGACCCGCGGAAGTGCCGCGCCGCGCCGAGGGTCGCGAGCGCCACGGCCCGCCAGGTCGAATCAGGCCGGTTCTCCAGTTCAACCGCTTCCGTGCCGAGCGCTTCGGCTGAGGTGAGGTCGCCCGCGCGGTATGCCAGCGTCGCCCGCAGCATCGCGACGCTCGAGGCGACCGTGGCGCCGCCCTCCAGGAGCGGCCGCCCGTTGTCGGCCGCAGCCGTGGCATCCGCCCAGTGCTCGGCGGCAGCGGGTTCGCCCGAGTCGAATGCGAGCCAGGCCCGGGCAAGGCAGAGCCGGGGATCGCCTGTCACGAGATCCACCGGCAGCGCCTCGAGCCAGCGAACCACGGTTGCGCTTCGACCGCGCTGCAGCGCCTCATTCCAGTAGGCCGCAATCAGGTCGGCCGCCGCTTCCTCCTGTCCCGCAGCGAGCAGATGCGTGACCGCACCTGAGATATCGCGCGCGCCGGCAAGCCAGGCGCCGGCGCGCGCATGCAGCTCACGCAGGTACTCCGGGGAAGCGCTGTCCTCGAGCTCCCGCAGGAGTACATCGCGAAAGACGTGGTGGTAGCGAAACCACTCACGGCGCCCGTCGAGTGGCACGAGGAAGAGGTTCGCTTGCTCGATTTCTCCGAGCAGGCGCTTCGACGTGTCCTCTCCGCGCACGGCGTCACAGAGCCCCGCGCAGAAGCGGTCGAGCACGCACGTGTCGACGAGGAACCTGCGTGCCTCCGGCTCCTGCGCCGACAACACCTCGTCGCCGAGGTAATCCACGAGATGGCGGTGGTACCCGAGGTCGGTGGCGAGGGTAGGGCTCGATCCGTCGCGCAGCGACAGGCCGGCCAGGTAGAGCCCGGCAGCCCAGCCCTCGGTTCTGGCGCTGAGCGCCTGGAGCTCCTTGGCTGGAAGCGCAAGCTCCAGTGTGTCGTTGAGCAGGGCCGCAGCCTCGGCGTCGCTGAAGCGGAGCTGGTCGCTCAGCGATCTCCCCCAGCTCACCGCGAGCTCGCAGCCGCGATAGGTCGACCGGCGGCTCGGCCCGCGTGGCGATAACGAGATGCGATGTCAGCGGCAGGTGCTGGAGCAGGAAGCGCATCCCTTCATGGATCTCCGGCTCGGAGATGAGGTGGTAGTCGTCGAGCACGAGAATGTGCTCCTGCTCGGAGCTCACGAGCGCGTTGATGAGCACGGGCAAAGCGGTGTGGCCGGTGGACGTTCCAGGAGCGGCGACCGCCGCCTCGAAGGCCGGCGGCACATCCACGTCAGCCTTGCGCAGCGCCGCTGCAACATAGCTCCAGAAGCGCGCAGGATCGTTGTCGTGCGCATCCAGCGTGAGCCAGGCGAAGGTCAGCTCGTCCTCAACCGTGATCCACTCGGCCAGAAGGGTCGTCTTCCCCCAGCCGGCCGGAGCGGCCACCAGGTTCAGACGGCGGTGGAGCCCATGCCGAAGCCGCTCGATCAGATCCCCTCTGGGCACGTGCCCGGGACGCAGCCGCGGGGCGTCGATCTTGGTGAGGACCAGCGGGCTGTCGCCCATCCAGGCGAGCGTACCGACGTTCACCCGGGTGATCGAGACGGGTGGACGAAGACGACTCACCCCAATTGCCGCGACGCTGAGCCCAATGAGCACTCTGATCACCGGAGGAACCGGCTTCATCGGAGGACGCATCGCTGCGCGCCTGCGCGAGCGGCGCGAGCGGGTGGTCGGATACGACGACCTGCGCCGTCTGGCCGACCACATCGCCGAGCAGGACGTTCGCGGCATCGTCCACGCCGCCGAGGTGCCACGTGCCGCACGGCTGCTCGAGGCGGTCCGGCTCGCCGGGTTCGCCGGCCGGACCGTCGTCCTCTCCTTCTCCGGCGCCCGCCGCGACGGCGCGCGCCAGCTTCCGGGTCAGGTCTACGTGCACCGGTACGGGCTCGACGTCGTCACGCTCCGCGTCGGTGAGGCCTACGGGCCGGGACACGCGGCGTCGGGCGTCCTGCAGCACGTCTTCGAACGCTGCGATCGGGTCGCGCTCGCTGCGCCTGGCGACCGGCGCCGATCACGCGCTGCGCCCCGTGCACGTCGAGGACGTCGCCCGTGCCGCCGTCGCCGCGCTGGACGCGCCGTGCCCCGCCACCCGCGTCTACGACATCACGGGCGCCGAGCAGGTGACGCTCGCGCACGTCGTCGCGCTGCTGCGCGACCGCATCCCGGATGCCGACATCTCGCTCGGGCCGGGACGACTTCCCGGGCACGACGACCAGCGCCCCGTCGCCGTGCGGACGGCGGACCGCGAGCTCGGCTACCGGCCGCGCTGGGGCCTCGCGCGCGGGATCGACGATCTCTGCACGTGGTGGGAGTCCCGCGAGCTCGCCGAGGGTGCGGCATGACCGTGGCCGAGCGCCCCCGCATCATCCGCCGCCGGCCCGGCACGCCGGACAGCGCGATCGCGACGGCCGACGAGGTCCGCCGCCGCATCGAGCGCGATCTGCACGACGGAGCGCAGCAGCGCTTCGTCGCCGCGGCGCTGCACCTGCGCATCGCGCGGGCGCAGGTCGCCGACGGCTCGGAGGCAGCCGCTGCGCTGGACCGGGGGATCGAGGAGCTCGGGGCCGGCCTGGCCGAGCTGCGGTCGCTCGCGCGCGGCATCGCATCCGTCGGTGCTCACCGATCATGGGCTGGAGCCGGCGATCGAGGCGCTCGCGGGGCGCACGCCACTGCCGGTGGCGTGCTTCGTCGACCTGCCCGGGCGCCTGGCGCAGCCGCTCGAGGCGGCCGCCTACTTCGTGGTCTCCGAGGCCCTCACGAACGTCGTCCGCCACGCGGGCGCGACGCTCGCCGAGGTCGCGCTGCACATCGACGGGCGGCGCCTCGTCATCGAGGTGCGCGACGACGGCGCCGGCGGCGCCGACCTCCGCAAGGGCTCGGGCCTGCGCGGCCTGGCCGACCGCGTCGGCGCCCTCGACGGCAGCCTGCGCGTCGAGGACGCGCCGGGCGGCGGCACGGTCGTGCGCGCCCGCATTCCGTTGGTCTGACCCTCCGCGCGGTATGACTCCCGGGTGACCTCCAACCTCGTCCAGACCCGCATGGCCACCGCGGCCGAGCCCGCGTTCCACGACGTGCTGGAGGAGGTGTGGGGCCGCCGCTGGGGTGCGCACGACGAGACCGGGGTGCTGCGCAGCGTGCTCGTCCGGCCGCCGAGCCGCGGGCTCGCGCGCATCCGGGCCGACGCGTGGGACGAGGAGGCGCAGGCGCTCGTCGACCCGGAGGGCCGCTGGTACTGGACCGATCGGCGCCCGCCGGACCTCGACCGGCTCGCCGCCCAGCACCGCGGCCTCGTGCACGCGCTCGTCGACGAGGGCGTCGACGTCGTCGTCGCGCCGCCGATGGACGACGCGTTCACGAAGGCCGTCTACGTCCGCGATCCGCTCGTGACGGTGCCCGGCGGCGCGATCATCGGGCGGATGGCGGTGCTCATGCGCCGCGGCGAGGAGGCCGACCTCTCACGCGTCGTCGCCGGCGCGGGCATGCCGGTCCTCGGCACGATGACCGGGACCGCGACGCTCGAGGGCGGGTCGTTCGTGAAGCTGCGCGACGGTGTCGCTGCCCTCGGCACCTCGATCCGCTGCAACGACGAGGCCGCCGACGCGCTGCGCGACGTGCTCGGGCGGATCGGGTGGGAGCTGGTCGTCGTCCCGCTGCCGGGCTACACGATCCACCTCGACATGCACCTGGCGATGCTCGACGTCGATCTCGCGCTCGCGGACGTCGGCGGGCTGCCGTACACGTTCCTGACGCGCCTGGGCGCGATGGGCATCGACCTGGTGCACGCCGAGCCCGGGGAGGTCTGGGGGCTGAACCTGCTCGCGCTCGGGCCGCGCCGCGTGCTCATGGCGGAGGGCAGTCCGGTGACGACGGCCCGCCTGCGCGATGCCGGCGTCGAGGTGCGCACCGTCGCCTACGACGAGATCCACCGCAACGGCGGCGGCGTGCACTGCTCGACGATGGAGCTGGTCCGCGACCCGGCTCAGGCGAGCGCCGCGAACTCTGCCTCGATACCCGGGTAGATCAGGTTGTGGTCGTCGTGGAGGTTCGCCTTCACGGCGCGGCTGGCGTCGTCGACGATCGCCTCGGAGTCCCCGCGCTCGAGCGCGTCGAGCGCCGACGTCGCGACCTCCTGGGGCGCGATCTTCTCGATGTCGAGGCCGGCGGTCAGGTCCGTGTCGACGAAGCCGACGTGCACGCCCACCACCTGGGTGCCCTGCAGCTTGAGCTCGACGCGGGCGGCGTTCGTGAAGCCCCATGCGGCCGACTTCGACGCCGAGTACGTCGCGAGGCGCGGCGAGCCGATCCAGGACGCCACGGACAGCACGTTCACGAACGCGCCGCCGCCGTTCCCCGCGAGCACGGGAGCGAACGCCTGGGTCGTCGAGACGACGCCGAGGTAGTTCGTCTCCAGCTCGGCGCGCGCGTCGTCGAGGTCGGCGGCGAGCGCGGTCGCCGCGCGGCCGATGCCGGCGTTGTTGACGACGATCTGCACGTCGTCGAGCTCCTTGGCCGCTGCCGCGACGCCCGCCGCGTCGGTGACGTCGAAGGCGACGGGCACGAGGCGCGGGTCGGTGACCGTCGCGGGGTCGCGCACCGCGGCGTAGACCTTCGCCGCGCCGCGCGCGAGGAGCTCCTCGGCGATGGCCCGGCCGATGCCGCGGTTGGCGCCGGTGACGAGTGCGACGGAACCCTGGATCTGCATGACGTGCTCCTTCGAAACTGGATGACGACCGTCATCCACCGTATCAGGATGACGAGTATCATCCAAACCGTGGGACACTCACAGGACGAGAAGAAGGCCAACCACGAGCGCATCGTCGAGATCGCCGCGGCCCGGATGCGCGAGTCGGGGACGGAGGCGCCCGGGGTCGCCGAGATCATGCATGCGGCCGGGCTGACGCACGGCGGCTTCTACAAGCACTTCGGCTCGCGCGACGAGCTCGTCGCGGAGGCTGCCGAGCGCGCGTTCGACGCGTCGGCGCGGCGCACCGCGGAGGCGCTCGAGGGCGCCGAGGATCCGCTGGCGGCGTTCGCCGACTTCTACCTCTCCGCGGAGCACCGCGACGGCGCCGCGGACGGCTGCGCCGTCGCCGGTCTGGGCCCGGACGCGGCGCGCGGCGACGAGCGCATCCGCGCACGGTTCGAGGCCGGGGTCCAGAGCTACCTCGCGCGCCTGGAGGACATGCTCGGCAGCCGCGACGACGCCGTCGTCGCGCTCAGCTCGATGGTCGGCGCGCTCCTGCTCGCGCGCGCCGTGGACGATCCGGCGCTCTCGGACGAGCTCCTGGCCGGCGTGCGGGAGCGGGTGGTTACGGCGAGGTGACAGGGGCATGGGCAGGCTCCGCCGCCATGTCCCAGCTTCCGACGAGACTGACGGCGATCATCGCCGCGACTGCAGCCGCCGGCGCCGCCGGAGCGGCGATCGCCAACGCCGCCGGCAACGGGTCGGCCACGACCCCGACGGCTCCCACGAACCAGGCGCCGCCCCCGGGAGGTCCCGGCGGCGGCCCGGGCGCGGGTGAGACCGCGCTGACCGGAGACACGAAGGCCAAGGTCGAGGCCGCCGCCCTGGCGAAGGTGCCGGGCACCGTCATCCGGTCGGAGACCGACCGCGGTGGTGTCTACGAGGCGCACATCCGCAAGAGCGACGGAACCGAGGTCGAGGTCGAGGTCGACAAGGACTTCAACGTGACCGCCGTCGAGACCGTCCGGCCGGTGGGCGAGGGCACGGCGGTCCCGGTGGCAAGGGCCGCGGCATGCGGATGGACCTCGCCGCCGTCGCCAAGACGCTCGGCGTGAGCGAGGCGGACCTGCAGAAGGCGGTCCAGGCCGCGCGTCCGCAGCCGCCGGCCAACGGCAACCCGCCGCAGCGCGGCGACCTCGCGGCCGCGATCGCGAAGGAGCTCGGCGTCGCGACGGCCGAGGTGCAGGCGGTGCTCGACGCGAACCGGCCGTCGCACCACGACGACACCGCGCTCGTCGCGGCGCTCGTGAAGACGTTCTCGGTGACCGAGGCGAAGGCGCAGGCCGCCCTCGACGCCGTGAGGAAGGCCCACGAGGCCGACCACGAGGCGCGCGAGACCGCGATGTACGCGGCGATCGCCAAGGCCCTGGGCAAGGACGCCGATGCGGTGAAGAAGGCCTTCGAGGCCAACCGCCCGGCGAGGCCGGCCACGCCCTAGGCGCGTGCTCAGCTCACGCTGCGGATGATCTGCACGAGCTCGTCGCGCTCGTAGCCACGACTGCGCGCAAAGCGGACGAGCGCGCGGGCATGCTCGACGACCTCGCTCCGCGCGGGGGTCCCGGCGACGACCACGCCGCGTCCGCGGCGGAAGTCGACCAGCCCTTCGTCGCGCAACATCCGCAACGCGGTCAGCACCGTGTTGCGGTTCACCCCGAGCACCGCGGCGATGTCCTTCGCGGGCGGGAGGCGCTCACCCGGAGCCGCCTCCCCGTCCGCAATCGCGCGGCGGATCTCGGCGGCGGCCTGGTCGGTCAGCCCGACGGTGCCGCTGAGCTGCGATTGACGGTCGCATGAACTAGTGCAGCTTCATGCTCGACGGAACGGCGCCTCCCATCGTGCCGTCGCCGGGGGTCGCGGACCGGCTGCGAGCCCTGTTCGACGAGGCCTGGCGCCGTGCCCGGCGCCGCCGCCTGCTGATCGCAGCGGCCGCCGTCACCTCTGCTGCTGCGCCCATCGTCGTGCTCGGCCACCGGGAGTCGGCGCCGTGGCTCCTGTCGCCCGTCGCCGCGACGCTGGCGCTGCCCAAGGAGCCGGGCATGGGCGTGGCGTGCCCCGTGCCAACAGCATCGCGTGCGACCGGATCGGCATCGCCGTCTGGCTGGACTCGGTGCCGCGGCGGCTCGTCGCGAGCGTCGGCGTTCGTTCGGTCGCGCTGCGCGACGCCCACATCAGATGCAGCGCCGACCCGTCCTGGCGCCTCTTCCTGGGTGAGCTGCAGCCGGCCGGGTTGCTCGACGGGCCGTTGAAGGTCACGCCCGACGAGGGTCGCCACCGCTGGTTCGGCCGGCATCCGGTCGAGGGGACGCTGACCATCACCGCGACCTACGGCGACGGCAGCCGGGCCGTCGCGACGCGGCGTGTGCCGCTCGCCCCCGGCTGGGGCTGACGTCCGGACTCCGTCCCGATCTTCCGCCGCCGGGGCTATGAGGAGACGTCCGCGGCCCGATTAGGGTTACCTAACGGGCCGTGAGCACCAGCATCAGACGTGAGCCTCGCCACCCCGCCGTCCTCCGCACTGCGACGCGTGCTGCGCGACGAGCGGCGTCCCATCGTCGTGTCGGCGGTGTTCGGCGTCGCCCACCAGACGTGCGAGATCCTCGTCCCGGTCGTGATCGGCGCCGCCGTCGACCACGCGATCGAGCCCTCGGACGGCGGGCAGCTCGCGCTCTGGCTCGCGCTGCTCGCCGGGCTGTTCGTCGTCCTGAACCTCAGCTACCGCTTCCAGTTCCTGATCGGCAGCGCGGCGGTGTTCCGCAGCGAGCACGAGCTGCGGACGTCGCTCTGCGCCCGGCTGCTCGCCCCCGAGGGAGCGTTCCTCGACGATGCGAGCTTCGCGCGCACGGGGTCGCTCGTCGCCGTCGCCGGCGTCGACGCGCAACGGGTGTCGGTCGTGGTGCGCGCCGTCTCGACCCTCTGCGGGGCGATCGCCGCGTTCGCCGTGGCAGCGATCTTCCTCTTCGGCGTGTCCTTCGCGCTCGGCGTCCTCGTGCTCGTCGGGAGCCCGCTCGTGGCCTGGGCGCTGCACCTCATCGCCGCGCCGCTGCAACGGCGCAGCGCGGACGAGCAGGCGCGCGCCGGCCACGCCGCCTCCGTCGCGACGGACCTCGTGACCGGTGCCCGCGTCATCGAGGGGCTCGGCGTCCGTCGCGCCGCCTCCGAGCGCTACGCCTCGGTGAGCGCGGAGTCGCTCGCCGCGACACTCCGGGCGGCGACGTCGAGCAGCGCGCTCGAGGGCGCGAACATGCTGATCAGCGGCCTGTTCCTGGCACTCGTCGCCTTCGTCGCGGGCCGCGACGCCGTCGCCGGCGCGATCAGCGTCGGGGAGCTCATCGCGGCGGTCGGCGTCGCGCAGTTCCTCATCGGCCCGATCGAGCGCGTCGGCTACGTGACCGGGGCGCTCGCGCGCTGCCGCGCGTCCGCCGCGCGCGTCGACACGGTCCTCTCGGCGCCGCCGCTCGTGCACGGCGGCACGACGAGCCCACCGGGCGCTCCGGACGGCGCGGTCACGGTCGAGACGATCGGTCTCGACGTGCGGGCCGGTGAGCTCCTCGGCGTCGCCGCCGCGTCGCCGGAGGAGGCGGCCGGCGTCGTCGATGCGCTCGCCGGCCGCAGCGCCGACGGCACGGTGCTCGACGGCATCGCGCTCGCCGACCTGCCGCTCGAGGCCGCCCGCCGGCTGGTGCTCGTCGCCGACCACGACGCCCACCTGTTCGCGGGCACGATCGGCGAGAACGTCGGCGCGATCGTCCACCCGGACGACGACGTCCTGCGGCTGTCCGGCGTGGGCGAGGTGCTCGACGCCGTGCCGGGCGGGCTGGGGGCGCGGATCGGCGCCGACGGCACGACGCTCTCGGGGGGACAACGGCAGCGCGTCGCGCTCGCGCGGGCGCTCGCGGCCGACAGCCCGGTGCTCGTCCTCCACGAGCCGACGACCGCGGTCGACGCGGCGACCGAGGCCGCGATCGCCGCCGGCATCCGGGTGCTGCGGGATGGGAGGACGACCATCCTGGTGACGACGAGCCCGGCGCTGCTCGCCGCCTGCGACGAGGTGGCGGTCGTCGCGGGCGGCGCCGTGGTCGCGCGTGGGCCGCACGACGAGCTCGCCGCCGACCCCAGCTACCGCGACCTCGTGACCGGATGACCGACGGCACCGATCCCACACCGATGCTGCCGATCGCGGGCGCCCGCGAGACGGCGCGCGCGCTTCGCGCGCTCGTCGCGACACGGCGTGGGCTCGCGCTCGCCGCCTTCGCCACCCTGCTGGCGTCGGCCGGCGCGGCGCTGGCCGTCCCGCCGCTGCTCGGCGCGATCGTCAACGTCGCCGTCGACGGGGGCTCGACCGCGGACCTGGCCGGACCGGTCGCCGGGCTCGTGCTCGCCGCGGTCGTGCAGGCGGTCGTTGGCGGCGTCGGCGTCCGGCTCGTCGCGACGCTCGGCGAGCGGATCCTCGCGTCCCTGCGCGAGCAGGTGCTCGATCCCCCCGCCCCCCCCCCCGCCCCCCCCCCCCCCCCCCCCTCTCCCCCCCCCCCCCCCCTCCCCGAGGCCGGCAGCGCGAGCGCACGCGCCCTCGAGGACGCGGCCGGCGCGGCGCTCGCCGACCGCACGGCGCTCGTGGTGGCCCACCGGCTGACGCAGGCGCGAGCGGCGGACCGCATCCTCGTGATGGAGCACGGCCGGGTCGTCGAGTCCGGCACCCACGAGGAGCTGCTGGCCGCGGGCGGTCGCTATGCGGTGCTGTGGTCCGCATGGGAGCGCCCGCGGCGCGACGTGCGCTAGCCGAGCGCTGCTAGGTGGGGACGTGCACCTTGCGCGCGTCGTGCCAACGCCAGAAGCGATACCAGGCGTACGCGATGACCGCCAGCGGTATCGCGCCCACGCTGAGGACCGCCCACAGCCACCAGTACTGCTCACCGCGGCGCCACGAGTCGTACGGGATGCCGACCATGGAGCAGACGACGGCGAGGTAGAGCAGCGTGGTGGCGAGGTATCCGCTCACGGCGCGGATCGTAGACGCGGCGGCGGGTCAGGTGCGCGGTTGCGGACGGATCGTCGAATCAGCGGCGGGCGCGCGCAGCCCAGACGAGGTAGAGGACGGCGCCGAGTCCGGCGTAGGCCGCCAGGTTCGTGAGATGCGCGACGTCCTGGGATGAGCCGGCCACGAAGGACAGGCCGGCGACTGCGGAGATCGCGCCGCTGACGATCATCGGGAGCTCGCGGCTGCCGGCCCGGCGACGCATGGCCGCGGTGCCGAGCTGCAGGGCGCCGGAGACGAATGCCCAGACGCCGAAGACGGCGAGCGTCGTCCCGGCGTCGGCGCCGGCCGCCGCCACCGCGAGCGCGACGGACGCGGCGAGGCTGATGAGCCCGTTGACGATCGGCAGGACCCGTGCCGAGGCGCTGTTCTCCCGCGCCTCGACGGCGGACGAGAGGACGTCGATGAGCGGGTACGCGACGAGCAGGATCGCCGCGGCCGTCGGGACGGTGTCGGCCGCGGCGGGGTCGCCGCCGAGCGCGGCCACGAGCCCGGCCGCCCAGGCCAGGGCCGCGATCGCCCGCATCCAGGCGATCCGGCGTCGCGGCACGACCATGGGAGTGGACACGGTGAGCGGGTCTGGCGTTGCAAGGGACATGGAGGGGCCTCTCAGGTCAGTAGAAAGAACGATCGTTCTTCTATCCAACCACGCGCTCGCACGATCGTCAAGAACGATCGTTCTTTCCGCTAGCGTTTGAAGCCGTGCCGCGCATCGCCACACTGCCGCCCGTCAGGCACTCCGAACCGCGATCCCGGCTCCTCGCGAAGGCATCCGAGCTCTTCTATCGGGAGGGTGTCAACAGCGTCGGGGTCGACCGGATCGTGTCGGAGGCCGGCGTCACCCGCGCGACCTTCTACCGGCACTTCCCCGGCAAGCAGGACCTGGTCCTGGCCTACCTGCAGGGCGCCCACGACGTCATCGAGGAGCGGATGGCGGCCGCCCTGGCGATGGAGGATCCGAGGGCGCGGCTGCGGGCGCTCGGCGAGGACATCGCCGACCAGTTGCTGTCGCCTGGGTTCGGCGGCTGCGCGTTCATCAAGGTCGCCTCCGAGTTCGACGACCCCGACGAGCCCGTCCGCCGGGCCGTCTCGGCGCACCGAACGTGGTTCGCCGAGATCGTGCGGACCGCGTTCGCCGACGCGGGTCACGTGCGTCCCGACGACCCGACCCGGCACTTCATCATGCTCCGCGACGGCGCGATGGTCGCCGGCTACCTCGACGGATCCGAGCAGGCCGCCGCGACCTTCGTGCGAGGCGTCGACGGCCTGCTCCGGTACATCGACACCGGCGGGTGAGTGCGCTCAGCGTCCGAACCAGCGCGCACGGCGCGACGCGCCGAACTCCGCCTTCTCCTCGGCGAACGCGAGCGAAGGCTCGTTGCGCGCGGCCACCGGGGACGGGCCGCCCAGGAAGTTGACCTCCACCTTGCTGACGAGCCCGGCGCCGAACTCGGCGTAGCAGATGCCCCACCCCTCGTACGGCGCGGGTGGCTCCTCACCGGAGATCTCCGCCGCGATGTCGTCGGCCACGACCAGCGCGGCCGACTCGGCGAAGATCCCCGCCTTCGGGACCGTCTTCGGGCCGGTGCTGACGTCCCCGAGTGCGTAGACGTTGGGGAATCGCGTCCTGAGGTTGGTCTGGTCGACGGGCACCCATCCGTCGACCGCGAGCCCCGCGGCGGCAAGCGGGTCGGGTGCCCGGTGGACGGGGATCCCGACGAACAGGTCGTAGGGCATCGTCTCGCCGCTCTTCAGATGCGCCACGCGGGCCGCCGGGTCGATGCTGGTGACCAGCTGCTGCGGGTGCTCCTCGACGCCCCGCGAAGCCAGCGCGTCGCGGAACATCTGCGAGACCTCGCCCGTCACCGGGACAGGGCGCTGCATCGGGAACGTCGTCGCCATCTGCACCTCATCGCGGATCCCCTGGAGCGTGAAGTGCTCGTGCAGGAGGAACGACCCCTCGAACGGCGCCGGCGGACACTTGAACGGCGCCCCGAGCACGGACACGAGCACACGCCCGCCCTCGAACTCGGCAAGCGCGTCGCGCAGACGCTCGGCCCCGGCCAGCGTGTAGTACTCGTGGCCGCCCTCCTCGAAGCCGGGCGTGGCCGCCATGTCGTAGTCCGCGCCCATGGCCACGACCAGGAAGTCGGCGTCGTGGACGCCGACGTCGGTGGACACCCGCCGCGCGACCGGATCGATGCCGACGACCCGCTCCTGACGGAACTCGACGCCGTCCTTCGAGATGTCGCGATACGGCATCCGCACGGCGTCGGCCGACTCGCGGCCGAGCATCACCTCGAGCTTGGAATAGCCGAAGTAGAACGAGTCGTTGCGGTCGAGCAACGTGACGCGGACCGAGTCCGGAACCGTCTCGGACAGGCGCGTCGCCAGTTCCAGCCCGGCGAATCCGGCGCCGAGGATCACGACGTGTCGCTTCATGGCGCGCGAGCCTACGGATCCCGCGAGTGTCAGATGGGCTGTGCCAGGGTCGACATGCTCTCGCGGATGAGTGCGATCGGATCGGCGCCCGGAGCATCCGGGTGCTGCTCCCACTCACCGAGCTGGCGGGAGTTCTCCACCACCAGCCGGCAGCGCGGGAAGCGGCGCTCGGTGAAGGTCCCCAGGGCATCGCTCAACTCGGGTTCGGAACGGAGGAGGTCGGCGAGGACGACCGCGTCCTCGATCGCGAGGCCGATGCCGAACGCCAGCTGCGGGCTGGTCGCATGGGCGGCGTCGCCGACGAGCACCACCCGGCCGCTGTGCCACGGCGGCGGGAGGAGCAGCGTCTGCAGCGCGCGGAAGTCCACGCGGTCGGGCTCGCGCAGCTGGGCTGCGACGGCGGGCACGGGTGAGGGGTAGTTCGCCAGGCGCTCCTGCCACAGGTCCACGAGAGCCTCACGCGGTGGCCGCTCCAGCGGCATCGTGGAGTCGAGCATCCAGATGTACCCCGTGGTCGCCGACAGCGGGACGAGCCCGAGACGGTGGGGTCCGTGGATGATGATCCGGTAGCCGTCGAGCTCCGCCGGGCGCTCGAACGCCCCGCGCCAGATCACCTGACCGGTGTAGCTCGGCTCCGCCCCGCCCGGCAGCACCATGCCCCGGATCCGCGAGTGCAGCCCGTCCGCGCCGAGGACGAGATCGAACCGTTCGCGCGATCCGTCGGTCAGCTCGACGTCGACGCCGTCCGGGTCCTGGGCGAGTCGCGCGACGGTCGTGCCGGTCCGCACCGGCGTGCCGAGCTCGCGCAGGGCGTCGACGAGGATCCCGTGCAGCGTCACGCGCGACATGGCCACCGACGGTGGCGCCTCGGGTTCGTTGACGTTGAACTGCGGGAACGTGCCGACCGGGTCGCCGTGCGAGCCGAAGAGCTCGATCGCCGCGTGGGGCTCGCCCGCGGCGACGCACTGCTCGTAGAGGCCCAGCGTCTTGAGTGCCCGCAGCGGCGGGCTCTGCAGGAGCAACCCGACGCCCGCCGGGCGCCAGTCGTCCTCGATCTCCACGATCTCGGCGTCGATGCCGCTGCGCGCGAGCGCGATCGCGGCGGTCATGCCGGCGGGACCGCCACCGACGATGAGGACACGACCCACGTCGGTCACGACGCCACCGGCTCCGGCGTCCCGAGGTAGCTGTGGAAGCGTCCCTCGGGGTCGTGCGTCGCCTTGAGCTCCTTCAGTCGCTCCGTCTCCTCCGGGCCGAGCACGTACTTGGGGAAGCTGACCAGGTCGTGGTCGTTGATCTTGCCCCCGCGGATCGAGTACGGCTCGAGGCTGCGCATCGCATCGCGCACGAACGTGTCGAGCGGCTCGTCCTCGTGCGGCTCCTCGCCGACGCCGTAGACGTGGACGCTCAGCGGGGTGTGCAGCGAGTAGGCGGCGTTGGGGTGCTCACGCGTCTTCCACGGCGCCCAGAGGACGTGCGAGTGCGCCGTCGGCAGCGATCGGACGATCCGGTCGAGGGGCTCGAGGAAGGCGTCGTCCTCCGCGTTGACCCAGAGCGCGTCGGACCGGTAGCGGAACCCCTTCGGGTAGAGCTGATCGACCTGCGCGTAGCCGTCGTCGAACGTCCACGGGTGCGGGGGCTGGTGCACCAGCGCGCGATCCAGGATCGGCGAGCGCTCGAACGGCTCGAGCAGCGCGTCCGCCTCCTCGTCGGTGTCGGCGAACACGATCGGGAAGTGGGCGATGATCGTGCCCTGGTGGAACGGGAGGAAGCTCTCGATCGAGGCCCAGAGGTTCGACACGTTGTCGGGTGCCGCGAGCGTCACCGGCAGGATCCAGTCGAGGAACTCGCCGAGCACGTCGACCGGATACACGTAGAGGCTCGTGCGCATCGCCGCGGGCAGCGGGCTGACCTCGAGATGCAGGCGCGTGACCGCGGCGAAGAACCCGGGCCCGGAGCCCCGCGCGGCCCACATGAGGTCCGGGTGCGACTCGTCGTCGGCGTGGATGAGCTCTCCGTCGGCGGTGACCGCGTCGATCGCCGTCAGGCGGTAGCAGGCCGGGCCGTCCATGCTGCCGGTGAACGACGCGCCGCCGCCGATCGTGTACCCGCCGATCCCGACGGTGGAGCAGGTCCCGGTCGGGAAGTAGAGGCCGTGCTCGCCGAGCGCCCGCGAGAACGCCTGGCTGCGGGCGCCCGGTCCGACCGCGGCCGTCCGCGCCACCGGGTCGATCTCGCATCGGTCCAGTGACGAGAGGTCGAGCAGGAGCCCGCCGTCGCGCACCCCGGTCGCGGACCACGCATGGCCCCCGGAGCGGATGCCGATCGTCCAGCCCTCGGCGTTGGCCAGCCGCACCGCCGCGACCACGTCCGCCTCGTCGCGTGCGACGACGATGGCGTCGGGGAAGCGGTCGGGCTTCTTGCCGTTCCAGATCGCCGCCTGGCGTGCCTGCTCGTACGCGTCGTCGCCACGCCGCAGCGTGGGAAGGTCACTCATGTCGGCCCCCTGGAACGGCTATTGGCGACGGTTGCGGCTTATGGATACATTCTTTGGGGTCGCCGTGTCAACCGCCGGTCGCGGAGCCGGGCCCAGGCTCCCGATCCTCAGCGGATCCGCCGTCCCATGTCCTCGACGCCGTAGCCGCCGAGCGCCTCGACGGCGGCCCGGAACGCCGGCTGCTCGAGCAGCGCCCAGAGCGGGGCCATCACGGGGTTCTCGAGCGTCTCCGCCATCAGCACCAGGTCGTAGGGCTCTCGGGTCACGGGCACGAAGCCGAGACCGAAGGCCCGCGCGGCGGCCATGACGCCGAGTCCGGCGTCGACCCGGCCCGCGGCGATCGCCGCAGCGACCGCCAGGTGGGTGTGCTCCTCGCGGGTGTAGCCGGACACGGCGTCGGGTTCGATCCCGAGCCGGCCCAGCTCGTGGTCGAGCAGCACGCGGGTCCCCGCGCCGCGCTGGCGGTTCACGTAGCGCACGTCGGATCGAGCGAGATCGTCGATCCCCGCGATCGCCAGTGGGTTGTCCGCGGCGACGATGAGCCCCTGGTCGCGGTACACCAGCCGCACGATCGCGACGTCGTGCCCCTCCAGGACGCGGTCGACGTACGGGAGCGTGTACTCCCCGCTGGCCGGGTCGAGCAGGTGCGAGCCGGCGACGTGGCACAGCCCGTCGCGCAACGCGACGAGGCCTCCGAGCGACCCGACGTTCGACGACGCGAGCGTCGCGCCCGGATCGGCGGCGCGGATCTCCGACGCGGCGAGGTCGAGCACCAGGTCGTGCGACCCCACCGCGAGGATCGTGCGGTCGATCTCCGCGACGCCTCGGAGGAGCGCGATGTCGACCGTCTCACCCGCGTGATGGCCCTCCAACCCCGCGGGCACGACGAGGAGACCGTCGGCCCGCACGAGCGACGTCAGCACGCCGGCGCCGCGCGGCAGCGGCGTCGCGACGAGGTCGTCGCCGACGCGACCGAGCCGCACGCGCACCCAGTCGTCCATCCCCATCGGCGAGGCGAGCTTGCGCGCGACCCGCGCCCGGGCGCGCGGCTGCTCGGCCGGCGCCGCGCCCTCCAGGGACGACAGCAGCGGGGCGGCGAAGATGTCGAACGTCAGCGCAGCGGAGACGGGATAGCCCGGCGCTCCGAGGACGGGCGTGCCGTCGACCACGCCGAGGACGACCGGGTGGCCAGGACGCACCGCCACGCCGTGGACCGCCAGCGTCCCCAACCGCGCGACGATGCTCGCCGTGTAGTCGTCTCGCCCGGCGCTCGACCCGGCACCGATGACGACGAGGTCCGCACGCGTCGCGGCGTCGCGCACGGCGGCGCCGATGGTCTCGGGGTCGTCGGGGAGGATCTCGCTGCGCCACGCCTCGCAGCCCGCTGCTTCGGCCTGCGCCGCGAGCATGAGCGAGTTCGTGTCGAGGATCACGCCCGGGGCGGGATCGGTGCCGACCGGCCGGATCTCGTCTCCGGTCGGCAGGACCGCGACCACGGGGCGGCGGCGGACGAGCACGTCGACGGCGCCCGCCGCGGCGGCAGCGGCCACGTCCACCGGCCGGAGCCGATGACCCTCCGGGAGGAGCAGCTCGGTGGCGCTGACGTCCTCGCCGATCGTGCGCACGTGCTGGTAGGGCGGAACCGCGCCGCGAACCTCGGCCCTCCGCTCGTCGTCGAGGTGCACGTGCTCGCGCATGACCACGGCGTCGAAGCCGTCCGGCAGCGGGTCGCCGGTGTCGACGACGACGTAGTCGCCAGGCTCGAGCGCGACCGGCGTGCTCTCGCTCGCCCCCACGGTCTCCGCGGCACGCACGGCGATGCCATCCATGGCGGAGGCGTCGAAGGACGGCGACGAGCGCGTCGCCCAGACCGGTTCCGCGGTGACGCGGCCGACGGCTTCGTGCAACCCGATGCGCACGGCCTCCACGCGCGGCGGGCAGCCGGCGGCGGCGCATGCCTCGCGCCAGGCGGCGAGCGCCTGGGCGGCCGGGACGTCGTGGATGAACGGGGTCGTCGACATCAGGCGTAGAGCCTGACGTCGACCTCGGTGCCGCCCTGCAGCCCGGTGGCGTCGTCGGGCACGAGGAGGTAGCCGTCGGCCTCGGTCAGGACGGTGAGCAGGGCGGAGGCGCCGAACAGCGGCGTCGCCACTCCGTCGCGCAGCGCGACCTGCACGATGTCCAGCCGGCCCGAGGCGGACGGCACGTCACGCGCCAGCCGGGCGCGCACGGTCGGCTCGGGGGCCTCCCGCGTGATCCCGCCGACCAGACGTACGAGCGGCATGCCGACGAGGCGGAACACCACGAGCGCGGAGCGCGGGTTGCCGGGCAGCCCGATCACGGGCACGCCGTCGCACTCGGCCAGGAGCGTGGGCTTTCCGGGGCGCAGCGCGATGCCGTGCGCCCAGATCCCGGGACCGCCCAGCCCGGCGACGACGGCGGCGGTCTCGTCCCGCGCGCCCACGGACGACCCGGCCGAGATCACGACCACGTCGCTGGACGCAACCGCGTCGCGCAACGCCCGGTCCAGCGCCGCACGGTCGTCCGGCACGATCCCGCGGGGGTCCGGCTCGCCGCCGGCGTCGCGGACGAGCGCGGCCAGCGCCGGCGCGGTCGCATCCCGTACCTGGCCGACCTCGAGTCTCGCGGTCGACGGATCGACCACCTCGTCGCCGGTCGAGACGATCGCCACCCGGGGGCGCGCGTGGACACGCACCTGGGTGACGCCCGCCGCTGCCAGCAGCCCGAGGTCCTGCGCGCGCAGAGGGCGCCCCGCGCCGAGCAGCTCACCGCCCGCGCGAGCGTCCTCGTCGGCGCGGACCAACCCGTCACCGGGGGCGACCGGGCGCGTGACCTCGATCGTCCCCGGCATCGCCTCCTGCGTGTACTCGACCATGACGACCGCGTCCGCTCCGTCGGGGATCACGCCGCCTGTCGGCATCGCGATCGCGCTGCCGGGGGCCGCGGAGATCGCCGGGGCACGACCCATCTCGACGGCGCCGATGACGTCGAGCGGGCTCGGCAGGCCTTCCGAGGCGCCGTACGTGTCGGCCGCGCGCACGGCGAAGCCGTCGACCGTCGAACGGGCGAACCCGGGCAGGTCGTGCGGCGCCGCCACCGGCTCTGCCGGCACACGCCCGTGGGCATCCGCGAGCGGCACCGTCTCGACACGCGTGCGCCGTCCCGGACGGAAGCCTGCGAGCACCTCGGCCACGGTCCGGACGGCGAAGAACTCCTTGTGGGTCGCCGGACCGGTCACACGCGGCTACGTCTCGGTGTCCTCGCGGTCCTTCGGGTGGGCGCGTGCCTCGGTGCCGCCGCGATCCATGCCGAGCACGCTGAGCACCGGGCCCAGCGCGACCTGCCCGAGACCGCAGATCGACGTCAGCCGCAGCGTCTCCTCGAGCTCGATGATCTTCTGCGGGACGTCGTCGGCGCCCTTGCCCGCTGCGACGAGATCGCTGAGGATGGCGTGCGCCTTCGTCGAGCCCGCCCGGCAGGGGACGCACTTGCCGCAGGACTCGTTGCGGAAGAACCGCAGGACGTTGGTGCTCGCGGCGAGCAGGTCCGTGCCCTCCGCCATGACGATCACCGCACCGGAGCCGAGCATCGAGCCGGCCTCCTGCAGCGGCTTCCAGTCCAACGGCACGTCGAGGTGCTGCGCGCCGAGGAAGTTCGACGACGCGCCGCCGGGCTGGATCGCCCCGACCTCGCGCCCGTCCGTGACGCCGCCCGCCAGCTCGATGAGGTCGCGCGTCGTGGAGCCCGCAGGCACGCAGTAGGACGTCCGGCCGCTCGACGTGGCCCGAGATCGCGAAGAACTTCAGCCCGGTCGCGCCGTTGATGCCCTGGTCCTTCCACCAGTCGGCGCCGCGCTCGAGGATCACGGGGACGTCGGCGAAGGTCTCGACCGAGTTCATGAGCGTCGGCTTGCCCCAGAGTCCGTAGAGCGCGGGGAACGGCGGCTTGTTGCGCGGCTCGCCGCGGTGGCCCTCCATGCACTCCAGCAGCGCCGACTCCTCGCCGAGGATGTAGCCGCCGGGGGAGGTGAAGATCTCGATCTGCAGCCGCCGGCCGGTGCCGCCGACGTCATCGCCGAGCAGGCCCCGCGCGCGCAGCGCGTCGATCTCCTTGCGCAGCACCTCCTCCTCGGGGCCGTACTCGTGGCGGATGAAGACCCAGCCCTCCTCCGAGCCGGTCACGAGCATCCCGAGCATCATGCCCTCGAGGACGAGGTGCGGCTGCTCGGCGAGGATCTGACGATCCTTGAAGGTGCCCGGCTCGGACTCGTCCGCGTTGCAGATCGTGTACTTGGGCTCGGGCTCCTGCGAGGCGACGGTCTCCCACTTCACGCCGGTCGGGAACCCGGCGCCGCCCATGCCGCGCAGGCCGGAGTCCTTCAGCGTCGCGATGATCTCGTCGGAGCCCAGCTCGCCGTCCAGGGCGCGCCGGAACACGCGGTAGCGCTCCTCGCCGACGGCGTACGGGTCGTTCGGTCGGGACTCGCCGCTGCGCTCGAGCGCGGGCGTCTCGCCGTGCTCGCCGGCGCGCGCCGATGCGACGACCTCGTCGGCGTCGGCGAGCGCGATCGGGCGCTCGTCCACGGCCGCGGCCGGGGCGATGTCGCAACGCCCGAGGCACGAGACCTCGACGATCTCGATCTCCACGTCGTCGCCGTAGCGCGCCTTCGTCTCGGCGATGCGCTCGTCGGAGTCGTGCAGCCAGCAGGCGAGGTCGTGGCAGACCGCGAGCTGGACGGCCTTCGGCGGCGTCGTGCGGAAGTGGGGGTAGAACGAGATGAGCCCGCTGATCTCGTACAGCGGGCGGCGCACGTCGCGCGCCAACGCGACGAGCTCCTCGCGCGGCAGCCATCCGCAGCGCGCCTGGATCGCGTTGAGCGCCGGGATGAGGCTGGGGCCCGGGAACTTGCCCGCGCGGGCCTCCGTCCCCGGGTACTTGGGCTGGACGCGCATGCCGGGCGTGGCCATCAGGCACCCTCGCGCGCGGACACCGGCTCGTGCAGCGACGCGCCGCCTGCGCGCTCGATGCTCACCGCGCAGAACTTGAACTCGGGGATCTTCCCCGTGGGGTCGATCTCGTCGATCGTCAGGAGGTTGGCCGCCGCCTCACGGAAGTGGAACGGCATGAAGCACGTGCCGGGCGTGTCGCGGTGCGACAGCCGCACGCGCGTCTCGATCGTCCCGCGACGCGAGCTGATGCGGACGAAGTCGCCGTCCCTGACGCCCATCTCCTCGGCGTCGCCCGGGTTCATGAACACGTACGGGTCGGGCTGGATCGCGTCGAGCGCGAACGAGCGCCGGGTCATCGACCCGGTGTGCCAGTGCTCCAGCAGCCGGCCCGTGTTCAGGATGAACGGGTACTCGTCCGACGGCAGCTCCTTCGCCGGCAGCCACTCCGCGGGCACGAGGTGTGCGAGCCCGTCGTCGGTGCCGAAGCGCTCGTCGAAGAGCACGACGGTGCCGTCGCTGTGGGCCGGATCGGAGTTCGGGTACAGCTTGCCGGTGAGGCCCAGGTTGTCGTAGCTCAGGCCGCCGTAGTTGGGCATGACCGACACGAGCTCGTCGAAGATCTCGCTCGGGTGCGAGTAGTCCATCGGCAGCCCGACGCGGTTCGAGATGTCCTGGATGATCTGCCAGTCCGCACGAGCCTGGCCGCGGGGCTCGAGCACCTTGCGACCCAGCTGCACGCGACGGTCGGTGTTCGTGTACGTGCCGTCCTTCTCCATGAAGGTCGTCGCCGGCAGGATCACGTCGGCGAACTCGGCGGTCTCGGTCAGGAAGATGTCCTGGACGACGAGGAAGTCCAGTGAGCTCAGCGCCTTGCGGACCTTGTTGATGTTCGGGTCCGACAGGAACGGGTTCTCGCCCATCATGTACATCCCGCGGACGCTCCCGTGCAGCGCCGCGCCGACGATCTCGGTGACCGTCAGCCCGCGGTTGGGGTCGAGCTCGCGACCCCACTTCTCCTCGAAGCGCTCGCGCACGCCCTCCGCATCCACCGGCTGGTAGTCCGGATAGAACATCGGGATCAGGCCGGCGTCCGAGGCGCCCTGCACGTTGTTCTGACCGCGCAGCGGGTGCAGCCCGGTGCCCTGCTTGCCGACGTTCCCGGTGATCGAGCACATCGCGATGAGGCACCGCGCGTTGTCGGTGCCCGTCGTGTGCTGCGAGATGCCCATGCCCCAGTAGATGACGCCGGCGCCCGCCTCACCCCAGACGCGGGCGACGAGGCGGATCTGGTCGGCGTCGATGCCCGTGATCTGCTCGACGCGCTCCGGCGTGTACTCGCGCAGGAGCTTCGCCAGCTCGCCGTAGCCCGACGTCCGCGAGGCGATGAACTCGCGGTCCACGAGGCCGAGCTTGATGACCTCGTGCATGACGCCGTTGTAGAACGCGACGTCGGTGCCGGGCTTGATCTGGCAGTAGATGTCCGCGTGGTCGGCGATCCGCTCGCGGCGGGGGTCGACCACGATGAGCTTCGTGCCGCGACGGCGCGCCTGCTTGAAGAACGACGACGCGACGGGGTGGTTCGCGGTCGTGTTCGTCCCGGCGAGGATCGCGACGTCCGCGTTGATGACATCGCCGTAGGTCGTCGACACCGCACCGGAGCCGACACCCTCGAACAGCGCCGCGACGCTCGACGCGTGGCACAGGCGTGTGCAGTGGTCGATGTTGTTCGTGCCGAAGCCCGCGCGGATGAGCTTCTGGAAGAGGTAGGCCTCCTCGTTGGAGCACTTCGCGGAGCCGAACCCGGCGATCGACCCAGGGCCGCTCTCCGTGTGGATCTGCTTGAGCTTCGAGGCGGCGAGGTCCAGCGCCTCCTCCCACGTGGCCTCGCGGAAGTGCGGCAGGACCTCGTCGTAGTCCACGAGCCCGCCAGGCTTCTTCTTCCCCCCGCCGCGGGCGCCGCTCTCGCCGCGCACGTCCGTGCTCAGCGGGCCCTTCGGGTAGCTCGACTCACGTCGGATCAACGGCACCGCGAGGCGCTGCTCGGAGAAGGAGTAGTCCCAGCCGTAGCGACCCTTGACGCACAGACGGCTGTGCGAGCCCGGCTGCGGGCGGCCGTCGGCGTAGGCGATCTGCTCGCGCTCGTCGTCGACGTTGAAGGTGAGCGCACAGCCGACGCCGCAGTACGGGCAGACCGTGTCGACCTGCCGCAGCTCCTCGCGCGGGCGGATCGGGACGTTGTTGATCGGCTTGTTGGTCAGCGCGCCGGTCGGGCAGGCGGCGACGCACTCGCCGCACGTCACGCAGGACGACTCGCCCATCGGGTCGTCGAGGTCGAAGGCGATGCGCGTGTCGTAGCCCTTGAGGACGCGGCCGATGACGTCGTTGCCCTGGATGTCGTCGCACGCGCGGACGCAGCGATCGCAGAGGATGCACGCGTCGTGGTTGACGGAGATGACCGGGTTGGAGTGGTCCTCGCCGCGGCCGAGGCCGCGCGGGACCGGCGTCTCCTCCTGCTGGACGCCGTAGCGGCGCACGAGGACGAGCAGCTCGTTGTCGGCGGTCGTGATCTCCTTCGGATCCTCGGCGATCGGCGGCTGGTCGACGAGCAGGAGCTCGGTCAGCTGCGCGCGGTTGCGCTCGAGCTCCGGCGTGGCGGTCTTGACCTCCATCCCGTCCTCGCACGGCCGGACGCACGACGCCGCGTAGACGCGGGCGCCGACGTCGACGACGCACAGCCGGCAGACGCCGACCGGGTCGTACCGCTCGTCGTGACACAGGACGGGGATCTCGATCCCGGCGTCCTTGGCCGCCTGCCAGATCGTCGTGCCTTCCGGGACCGTCAGGTCCCGCCCGTCGATCGTGAGACTGACGGTGCGGATCTCGGTTGGTGCGGGGGTGGAGATGGCCACGGTGCGCCTCGCACCTCCTGTTCAGTGGACCAGATCGGTCGTATGCATATTACGGGCCGCTGCCCCGAGCCGCAGGTCCTCGGTCTGGGCTTCGGCGAGCCCACCCGAGGGGTCGAGCCCACGCGCCTCGTAGTACCCGGCGATCATCGCGTCGAGCCGCTCGCGCGTGAGCACGGCCTCGCGACCGGACGAGACCTCGAGCGTCTCGGTCAGCAGCCGCTCCGGCAGACCGTCGTCCGAGCGCGTCCAGCCCTCGCGGGCGTTGAACGCGCGCTTGGCGAGCACGATGCGGCGCGCGGTCGCCTCCAGCTCGGGGCCGTCGACGTCCCAGCCGGTCACGCTGCCGAGCAGGGCCGCCCATTCCGGGAAGGGGTCCTCGAAGACGCCGCGCAGGAACTTGCAGAGGATGAGCGAGTCCATGACCGCCGCGCGGTCCTCGGTCTCGATCGCCGCCACGACGTGCGGCTCGCCGCCCTCGAGGCGGTCGAAGCGCCCGGACAGATCGGCCTCGTAGGCGCCCGAGCGGTTGTGGTCGGCGCCCCGCGCGTTGACGGCCAGCCCGAGCGCCATCGCCTGCAGGGTGCGGGGCTCGTAGCCCGGCAGCTCCAGGCCCTTCACCTGCGGTGCGAACGCCTCGGAGCCCTGGCCGACGACCCGTGCTGCGGCGCGGGACCCCTCGGCCAGCAGCGCGCCGAGCCCCTCGCGCGCGCCGATCTCGTCGATCGCGCGCAGGAGCGCGTCCGCGTCGCCGAAGCGCAGCCACGGCGCGTCGATCAGACCGCGCTCGGCGCACTCCATGGCCCAGGCGATCGTCCCGCCGGCGGAGATGGTGTCGAGACCGAGGTCGTCGCAGCGGCCGCTCGCCTCCAGCACGGCATCCGGGTCCGACACGGCGCACATCGGGCCGAGGGCGAACACGTTCTCGTACTCCACGCGCGTCTTGCGCCCGCCGGCGCCCTTGTAGATGTGCTCGCAGCCGATCGAGCACGAGGCGCAGCTGTCGCGGGCGACGCCACGGGCCTCGGCCAGGTCCTCCGCGGCGAGTGCCGGCGCCTCGGCGAACGTGGCGGCCTGGAAGTTGCGGGTCGGCAGCGTGGCGATGGCGTTGAACGCGAGCAGGTTGGCCAGCGTGCCGAGCTCGCGGTACTTCGCGGTCGCGGGACCGAACGAGCGGGCGCGCAGATCGCGTGCCGCGGCCAGCACGGCAGGCGGGTCGGCCGGTGCGACCTTCATCGACGGGCGGACCGCGATCGCCTTGATGAGCTTCGAGCCGAGCACCGCGCCGAGGCCGCCGCGACCGGCGTGGCGGCCGTCGTGGGAGACGGTCGCGTACTTCACGAGGCGCTCGCCCGCGGGGCCGATCGAGGCGACGCGCCACGCCTTGCCGAGGCGCTCGCGCAGCCGTGTCTCCGCGTCGGCCGCCGAGAGCCCCCAGAGGTCGCCGGCGGGTTCGAGCCGCGCGCCGTCGCCGTCGATCACCAGGACCGAGGGCTCGTCGCATGCGCCGCGGACGACGATCGCGTCGTTGCCGGTGAGCTTGCCCGCGATCGCGAAGTGGCTCGACGCGAGCGCGTCGTTGAGCATGCCGGTCAGCGGTGACTTGGCCACGACGGCGAACTTCGCGCTCGTCGTCAGCGGCGTGCCGACGAGCGGGGAGAAGCAGAAGGCGATCGGGGCGTCGGGGCCGAGCGGATCGACTCCCGTCGGCGCGAGCCGGTGCATGAGCCAGGCGCCGAGGCCGGCGCCGCCGATGTAGCCCCGCAGGATCTCGTCGGGCAGGGGCAGCGTCTCCGTCGTCGCGTCCGTCACGTCGACGACGAGGGCGCGCCCGAAGTACCCGCCGGGTGCCATGCCTTCAGGGTAGGGCTCAGCCGCCGGCGTCCGCCGACAACAGGGCGATCGTGTCGCCCACGACGAGCGGCGTCTCGGCGTCGCGCGTGATCTGGTCGCCGTTGAGCGCGGCGACGACGTGCTCGTCGAGCGCCAGGCCCACGCCCGCGGCTGCCTCGCCCAGCGTCGCCGCGGCGACGCTCGCGGGGTCCGGCACGTCGGACCCCATGCGCCGCAGCACCCCGAAGCGGCGGACGGTCACGTCCGGTCCCGGGCGTGCGCGCGCCGACTCGTAGTCGCCGGGCTCGTTCAGGTTCAGCACGGAGTCGAGATCCGGATCGAGCGCCGCGACGGACCGGGTCCGCGAGCAGCTCCGCGGCGTCCAGACGCAGCACGCGGGAGGCCTCGAACAGAAAGGCAGGGCGCATCCGGTCCTCGGCGATGAGGCGCTCGACGACGTCGACCAGTCCGACGCGGTATGCCGCTGCGAGCGGCTGGGGGTAGCCACCCACGTGGGGCAGGACGACGTCGACGTCCTCGCGCAGCGCCGCAAGGACGCGACGGATGAACATCGGGTGGAGGAACGGGACGTCGGTGGAGGTCGCGTAGGCGACCTCGGCCTGCTCGCGCGCGGCGGCGAGCCCGGCGGCCAGCCCCTGCAGCGGCCCCCGCCCCTCCTCGGCGTCCTCCACGACCTCGACGTCCGCCGGCAGCGCGGGAAGCTCCTGGCCCGGCGCCCGCACGACGATGACGGGCCCGTCGACCGACCGATCGACGATGCCGACGATCCGGCGCAGGAGCGTCGATCCGTGCCATTCGAGCCCGGCCTTCGGCGTGCCCATCCGGGACGAGCGCCCGCCGGCGAGGACGATGCCCGCGGCCGTGGCCATGCCCCGCTCAGCCGCCGCCCATCGGCATCGTGAGGATCACGACCGTCGCATCGGGCGGCAGGTCGTCGACCGGGTCGTTGCGACCCTCCTCGCCGTGCATCGCCACGTAGCCGGCCTCGACCTCGCGACGCATCGCGTCGGCCGCCGCACGAACGGACCCCTGGTCCTCAGCCGACCACTCGGCGACGACCTCGTCGCCCTCGAGCGTCCTGCGCACGAGCTTGCCCATCAGCGGACGCGCCTCTGGCGCGCGGTGGCGGTTGCCGGCATGCAGCCAACGTACAGCGCGACCGCAGTCGGACTCCCCATACCATCCAGGGGGATGGTGCTAGGCTGGTTTTCAGGTCAGCCGGCCTGCTTGGTCGGCTCTCGTAGCTGTCGCCCACCCCTGAATCGAAGAAGGACCCGATGCTCACCGATACGAACACCACCATGATCGAGGCCCTGCGTCTCACACAGGCCGGGCAGCTCACGGAGGCCTCCTCACTCCTGCAACGCGATCTCGCCGGCGGGCGCGGCGCCCAGCCGGTGGCATGGACCCTCGCGGAGCCTGCGGCGGGGGCGCACCCCGCCCCGGCGTTCAACGGTCTGCTCGGCGGGCTGAAGGGCGCGATGGCCGATCTGCCGGGCGCCGGCTTGACCGGGCTTCCGGGACGCGCACCGTCGTCGCGATCCGACGCGGCAGCGAGCGCTGCCGCCGCCCCTGGCGGGGAGATCCGCCACCTCAGCCACAGCGTGGCGGCTGGGACGCGCAGCTACGACCTCTACATCCCCACGGGCTACACCGGTGACCCCGTCCCACTCGTCGTCATGCTCCACGGCGGCAAGCAGAACGCCGCCGACTTCGCCGCCGGCACCCGCATGAACGAGCTCGCCGAGCAGCACACCTTCCTGGTCGCCTACCCCGAGCAGTCCTCCGCGGCCAACCACGGCGGCTACTGGAACTGGTTTCAGCCATCCGACCAGCGCGCCGGTGCCGGCGAGCCGTCGATCATCGCCGGCATCACCCGTCAGGTCATGCACGAGCTCGCGGTCGATCCTGCCCGCGTGTACATCGCCGGGCTCTCCGCCGGCGGTGCGATGGCCGCCGTCATGGCAGCGACCTATCCCGACCTGTACGCCGCGGCCGGCGTGCATTCCGGCATCGCCTACGGCGCCGCGCACGACGTCGGATCGGCCTTCGCCGCCATGCGCACCGGCGGCACACCGGCCGCGACCAGCACGGTGCCGATGATCGTCTTCCACGGCGACCAGGACACGATCGTGGCCCCGGTCAACGCCGACAAGCTGATCGCCTCCCGGCTCGCGGCCGGCGACGTGTCCGCCCGCGAGGAGCCGACAAGGGTCGACGGCGACGGCCGCTACCGCCGCAGCATCTACAACGACGTCGACGGTACGCCGATCGCAGAGTCGTGGACCGTCCACGGCGGCGGTCACGCATGGTTCGGCGGCGACCCCGTCGGTTCCTACACCGACGCCCGAGGCCCGCACGCCTCCGCCGAGATGGTCCGCTTCTTCCTCCTGCACGAGTCATCCGCTCGCTCTTCGGTCCGTCCGCCCGAGCACGTGCGGTGAGGACTGTGGTTCTGCGCAACGGGCTCTGTGAGAACAGCGAAGAAGCGCCCGACTCCCCGACCTAGCGTTCGCCGCCTGAGCCGTCGGCAGTCGCGGGAGCCCTCCTGGCACGCCCGCCGACGACGGGATGTTCGGGGAGGAGGAGCGATGAGTCAGAGGTCTGGATCTCGTGGATCCGCGGGTGCGATCGTCGCCGCGCTGGCGGTCGTCGTGTCGCTGGCCCTCGTGGCCTGCGGCGATGACGACAGCAGCGACTCGGCGTCCGCCGGTGGCGGCTCGAGCGCTTCCACGCAACCGTCCGGCTCCGCGGTCGGTGACGCGACTGCCGGCAGCGGCGTGACCGACTACCTGAAGTACACGGGAGGCAAGGCCGGGCCCGCGGACAAGAGCAAGTCGCCGATCGTGATCGGCTGGGTCAACCAGCAGGGCGGCCCGAGCGACGTCGGCCCGGGCGCGACCAAGGGCGCCGAGATGGCGGTGAAGTACATCAACGAGGAGCTCGGCGGCATCGACGGGCACCCGCTGGCGCTGCACACCTGCTTCACCTCCACCACGGAGGAGCAGGGGCAGACGTGCGGTCAGAAGCTGGCCAACGACCGGGCGGTGCAGGTGGTCGGAGTGGGCGCGGTCGCGATCGGCGGTCAGTCGCTCGTCGCCACCATCGACGCGCAGAAGCCGATGGTCTACAGCGTCGCCGTCGGGCCGGCGGACCCGACCAACAAGAACGGCTACATCCTCTTCGGCGACGCGATTCACGTCTCGGCGCCGTTCGGCACCTACGCGCGTGACGTGCTGCACGCCAAGTCGGCCGCCGTGGTGTACCCGCAGCAACCGGGGATCGAGGCCGGTTCCAACGCGATGGTCCAGGGCCTCAAGGACGCCGGCGTGTCGGTCAAGCGCGTGAGCTGGAACCCCAACGCGACCGACCTCGTGGGGCCGCTCACCGCGGCGGGAGCGCAGAGCGCCGACGTGCTCATGCCGAACGCGGACCCGAAGTCGTGCGTGAACCTGGCCAAGACGATCGCGTCGCTGAAGCTCGAGACGCCGGTCGTCTCCCAGCCGCTGTGCCTGAACGCCGAGGTGGCCAAGGGCCTGGGCGACCTCCCGAAGTGGACGTACGGCATCGCCTCGTCGCTGGCCACCGACACGAAGGACCCGGCGGCGGTCGCGTTCATGAAGGTCGCCGACCAGTACGGCGTCAAGGAGGCGGCCGGTGACGTCTGGATCCCGATCGCGTTCACGCAGATCCTGACCATCGCGCAGTGGATGAACCAGATCGGCGCGGACACGCTCTCGTCCGAGGCGATCACGGCCAAGGCCAAGGCGTTCAAGGGCCCGATGGCGTTCGGCGCACCGACGCTCGAGTGCGGCAAGTACGCCGACGCGCCGGCGATCTGCAACGACCAGATCAAGTTCTTCAACTACGAGGGCAAGGGCGTCTTCAGCGCCGCCTCGGGGTGGGTGCGCCCGCCCGAGTGATCGGGGTGGCGCAAGACGATCAGTGAGGAAACGATGACGAAGAGCAGCGAACGGATCCTGACCAGCCACGCGGGGAGCCTGCCGCGCCCGGACTCCCTGCTCGAGGCCTGGCGATCCCAGGTCAGCGGCAACGGCGCGGACGCCTCGGCCTTCGAAGGCGAGCTGCGCCGCGCGGTCGCGGACCTTGTCCGCCGGCAGCGCGACCTGGGGCTGGACATCATCAACGACGGTGAGTACGGGCACGCGATGGGCGGCAAGCTGGACTACGCCGCCTGGTGGACCTACGTGTTCCAGCGCCTGGACGGTCTCGAGCTCAAGCCCGTCCAGGAGGCGATCAGCGCGCGGCGCCCGCGCCCCGAGGACCTGAAGCTGGGCGCCGGGCTGCCGCAGCGCCGCGACTACCGGGCCTTCCAGGACGCCTACGAGGACCCCAGCGCCGGCATCACGCTGGGTGAGTTCCCGAGCACGCTGCCGGTCGCGACGAGCGCGATCACGTACGTCGGCCAGGAGGCGGTGCAGCAGGACATCGCCAACTTCAAGGCGGCGCTGGAGGAGGCCGGCCTGGAGGACGGGTTCCTGAACTCGGTGGCGCCGGCGAGCTGCGCGCGGTTCGGCAACGGTTCTACAACGACGACGACGAGCTGCTGTGGGCCTGCGCGGAGGCGATGCGCGAGGAGTACAAGGCGATCATCGACGCCGGGCTCATCCTGCAGCTCGACGACCCGGCCATCGCGGAGAACTGGGACGGCATCACCCCGGCGCCGACGCCGGAGGAGTACCGCCGGTACACGAGCCGGCTGATCGAGGCGCTCAACCACGCCATCCGCGACCTGCCGCGCCGAGCGCATCCGCTTCCACCTGTGCTGGGGCAGCTGGCACGGCCCGCACACCACCGACCTGCCCATGGCCGAGATCGTCGAGCTCATGCTCAAGGTCAACGCCGGCGCGTACTCCTTCGAGGCGGCCAACGTGCGCCACGAGCACGAGTGGCGGGTCTGGGAGGACGTCAAGCTGCCGGAGGGCAAGGTGCTCATCCCCGGCGTCGTCAGCCACGCCACCAACGTCGTCGAGCACCCCGAGCTCGTCGCCGACCGCATCGTGCGCTTCGCCGAGGTCGTCGGTCGCGAGAACGTCGTCGCCGGCACCGACTGCGGCCTGGGCGGGCGCATCCACCCGCAGATCGCCTGGGCCAAGCTCGAAGCGCTCGTGCAGGGCGCCGACCTGGCGACCAAGCGCCTCTGGACCTGACCGGACTCCGTCCCCGTGCAGCGGTCCCGGCGCTCGCTAGAGTCGGCGCGGAGGAGGCCGTTGCCGTGGGCGTTGTCGTCGACACAGCTGACGCAGGCGATGCCGAGCGCTTCGAGCGCTGGTCAGCCGCGCACCGACGGCTGTTCCCGGCACTCGAGATGCGTCCGCGCTCCGTGGGCTCGTTCACCGGCCGGCTGTCCTGGTTCCAGCTCGGCGCCGCCTACGTCGGCCGGTTCACCGCCGACGCCTCCACGGTCCGACGCACACCCCGGACCATCGGCAAGGACGGCGCGGACGCCTACCACCTCGCCTTGCTCCTGCGGGGTCGCTCGACCGTCTCACAGGACGACCGGTCGTCCGCGGTCAATCCCGGCGACCTGACCAGCTACAGCTCCTGGGAGCCCTACGAGTTCCAGGCGCTCACCCCGTTCGACATGCTCGTCGTCACGCTGCCCCAGGCGCTGCTGCACCCGCACGTCGAACGCACCCGGCGCCGCACCGCCACCGCGTTCCCGGCTGGGGACGGCGCCGGCCAGGTGCTGCGCCCGTTCCTCGTCGAACTGATCCGCGGCCTGGAAGGCGGGACCATCCGGCCCGACGGCGCCAGTCTCGGGGAGGCGCTGCTCTCGCTGGTGCACGCCCTGCACGACGGACCGGCGTCGGATGAACGCTCAGAGCGGGGTCGATCTCATGTGCTGTGGCTGCAGGTCACCCAGTTCATCGACGAGCACCTGGGCGACGCCGATCTCAGCCGTGAGGTCATCGCCCGGCAGCACTTCATCTCCGTGAGCTATCTCGACAAGCTCTTCGAGGCGCAGGGCGTCAGCACCTGGCAGTACATCCGCAACAAGCGACTCGACCGCTGCCGCCGCGACCTCGCCGACCCCCGGCTCGCCACGGAGTCGATCCTCACCATCGCCTCGGGCTGGGGCTTCGCCAACGCCGCTCACTTCAGCCGCAGCTTCAGCCGCGCCTTCGGCGAGTCACCGCGCGACTTCCGCGCCGCCGCATGCCGAGCGAGCGAGCCGGCGCCGCCGGTCCGCGATCGATGACGCGCAGGGCCTCCCCGGCCATGGCGAGACCCGGACTCGAACCGGGGACACCACGATTTTCAGTCGTGTGCTCTACCAACTGAGCTATCTCGCCGCGGCCGTCGATCGTAGCGTGCCGTTCCTCAGGTCGGCTCGATCTCCGCGAGGCGCTCGCGGAGGATCTCCCGGACCCGCTCGTCCGGGAGCGGGTCGGCGTCCGTGAACCGGATGGTGCCGGGGAAGATGCTCATGTGGCGCTTGAACGCGCCGACCCAGATCAGGGTCGTGCCGCCGACCGCGAAGCCCGGCATCCGGTAGCTGAAGATCTCCTCGGCGCCGGGGGCGGCCTCGAGCACGAGCCCGCGGATGCGGGCGAACTCGGCCCGCTGCCCCGCCGTGATGTTGCTGAGGTAGTGCTCGATCTCGTCCATGGCGATAGATGGTGCCTCGTCGGCGTACGCGTTCACGTTCGGATGACCGGGTAGCGCGCGAAGAAGGCACCTGTCCCGAATCGCGGAGGCCGCCATGACATCGCCGGATCGAGATCCTTCCGCCGCCCACGAGCGCAGCGGACGTGACGTCGAGGAGAGCATCGCCCGGGCGGAGGCGGGGACCGACGAGCAGGGGACGCACACGCTCGAGAACTCAGGCCCCTCGGGCGACTCGCGCGTGGAGCGCATGGCCGGCGTCGAGGAGACGACGGAGGGCCGCGTGGAGAAGGACGACGGCGAGCGTGCGGCGCCGCTGGAGCCCGGCCCGTCCCCCGCCGACGTCGGCTCGGGGGGCGCGCAGCGCGTCGAGGGTGCGCGGATCTCCGATCGGGTCGCAGGCTCCGAGCCGGTGCCCGACGGCCCGCCTTTCGATGAGGAGACCGAGCGCTCAGAGGACGTTCTCCTCGCGCTCGACCCGCGGCGCCGGCACGCCGGCGCGCACCGCCTCGAGCTGTGCTGCGACCGCGAGCCCGCCGAACAGCGCCACCGCGCTCAGCATCGCCCAGAGCAGGAGCCCGATCGTGCCCGCGATCGGGCCGTAGGTCGCGCCGAAGTTGCGCGTCGCGTCGACGTAGACGGTGAGCGCCGCCATGAACACGAGCCACAGCACGGCGGCGATGACCGCGCCGACCGCGAGCCAGCTCGCCTCCGGCTGACGGCGCCGCGGCGCCCGCTCGAACAGCAGCGCGACCGAGGCGATGGTCAGGGCGGCGCCGACGGGCCAGCGCGCGATCGTCCACACCGCGTCGAACGTGTCCCCCCAGTCGAGCGCCGAGCGGATCGCGGACCCGCCGACGAGCAGCGCGGCGGACGCGACGGCCAGGGTGCCGGCGGTCGCGGCGAGCAGCGCGGCGTTCAGGTACTTGCGCAGGAACGGGCGGTCGCGTTCCGTGCCGTAGATGCGGTTCGCGCCCCGCTCGACCTGCGCCATCGCCGTGGTGCCGGCGATCGCCGCGGCCAGTGCGCCGCCGACGAGCGCCGTCTCGCCGGACTCCGCCCGCGCGGCGCTCGTCCCCTGTCGCAGCGCGTCCGTGAGGATGTCGCCGACGGCGCCGGGCGCGAGCTGCGCGATCGTGTCGCGGACCACCGCGGTGAAGGCGTCGACGTCGAGCGTGGCGGCCAGGCCGACCACCGCGATGATCCCCGGCAGGATCGCGAGCGTGATCTGGAACGCGAGCGCGCGCGAGTGGCTGAAGCCGTCAGCGGCGCGGAAGCGCGTGACGGCATCGACGACGAGGCGCACTCGTCCCGTGCGGGCGAGCGTCTCGAGCGCCTCGTCTCCCTCGAGCTCCTCGTCGCGCGTGACGGGCACGGATGACGCAGTGGTCACCGGGCGCTCATTCCCCGTTCCGCGTCGCGTCATCCACGATGGCGAGCACCGATAGGGTTGGCGCGGAAACAGTGCAATGGACGAGCGGCGGGGTGACGGACGATGGTGACGGCTGAGGAGATCGGCGAGATCGGGCTGTTCGCCGGACTCGACGCGTCCGCGCGCGAGCGTCTCTCGCGGGCCGCCGCCGACATCAGCCTCGTCCCCGGCGAGTACGCCGCGCCCCAGGGCGGCGAGCGTGCGCTGTTCGCCGTCCTCGAGGGCCGCATCGAGCCGGTCCAGCAGATCGACGGCATCGAGCGCGTCGTCGGCGTCCGCAACCCCGGGGAGATCTTCGGCGAGGTCCCGATCGTGCTCGGCACGGTGTTCCCCGTCGGCTTCCGCGCCGCGGAGCCCTCGCGCGTCATGCGGCTGGAGGCGCGCGACTACCACGAGATCGCCGCCGTCGTCCCCGAGGTCGCAGCGGCCGTCGGCAAGCTCGCCTCGCACCGGATGAGCGGCGCGCGAGGGCTGCAGAGCCTCGCGGCCGAGCCGCGCCCGCCACGGGCGATCGTCGTCGGTCACCGCTGGGACAGCGACACCACGAACCTGCGCCGCTTCCTCGACCGCAACCAGGTCACGTTCGAGTGGGTCGCGCCCGACGCGCCGGACGCCGAGCAGCGCTGGGGCGGGCCGCTGCCCGCCGACCCGGACCTGCCGACCATCCGCGTCATCGACGGCAAGACCGTCGTCCGGCCGCGCCTGCGCCGGGTCGCCGAGCTGCTGAGCCTGGGGACGGAGCCGGGCGCCGCGGAGTACGACACCGTGATCGTCGGAGCCGGACCCGCGGGGCTGGCGGCCGCGGTCTACGGGGCGTCGGAGGGGCTGCGCACGATCGTCGTCGAGCGCGAGGCGCCCGGCGGCCAGGCCGGCACCTCCTCGCGGATCGAGAACTACCTCGGCTTCCCGTCCGGGGTGTCGGGGGACGAGCTGGCCAGCCGCGCGCTGCAGCAGGCCCGCCGGCTCGGGGCGGAGATCCTCGTCACGCGCTCCATCGAGCGGATCGATCCGGCGACCCGCCAGGTCCACCTCGACGAGGGCGACGTGCTGCGTGCGAAGACGATCATCCTCGCGTCCGGGGTGACGTGGCGTCAGCTCGACATGGACGGCCTCGAGCGGTTGTCCGGCAAGGGCATCTCCTACGGGGCGGCGCGCAGCGAGGCGTCCAACACGCACGGCATCGACATCCACATCATCGGCGCGGGCAACTCCGCGGGCCAGGCGGCGCTGTTCTTCTCCACCCACGCGCGCAGCGTCACGCTCATCTGCCGGGGCGACCGCCTGGAGAAGAGCATGTCGCGCTACCTCGTCGACCAGCTCGCGACCCGGTCGAACATCGTGAAGCTGCTCGGGGCGAAGGTGACCGCCGTGCACGGCGAGCGCTCGCTCGAGGCGGTGGACATCCACGAGGCGGACACCGGCGAGACGACGCGGCACGAGTCCGGCGGCCTGTTCGTCTTCATCGGCGCGGACGCGCAGACCGGCTGGCTGCCGCCGGAGATCGCGCTCGACGAGCGCGGCTTCATCCTCACCGGGACCGACATGCAGGCCCGCGGCGGCTGGGCGTTCCCGCGGGATCCCTATCTGCTGGAGACGAGCGTGCCGGGCATCTTCGCCTGCGGCGACGTCCGGTTCGGCCCGGTCAAGCGCGTCGCCGCCGCCGTCGGGGAGGGGAGCATGGCGATCGCGTTCGTGCACCAGTACCTCAGGGAGGCCGCTGCGGCCGAGGACGAGGCCGTCCTCACGCAGCCCGCGTAGTGCCGGTCGTCGCCGCCGTCGTAGCCGCCGCGACGATCCTCGCCGGGCACTCGGTGCACGGCACGCCGATCCAGGCGGTGCGCACCGGCGCCTCCGATGCGCCGCGCACGGTGCTCGTCGTCGGTGACGTCCACGGCAACGAGCGCGCCGGCCGCGCCGTGATCCGGCTGCTGCGGCGCACCGCGCCGCCGGCCGGCGTCCAGGTCTGGACCGTCGCGACCGCCAACCCCGACGGCGAGCGGGCGGGCACCCGCCACAACGCGCACGGCGTCGACCTCAACCGCAACTTCCCCGATCGCTGGCGACCGGGCGCGCGCGGCGACGTGTTCTACCCGGGCCCGTCGGTGGCGAGCGAGCCGGAGACGAAGGCGGTGCAGCGGCTCGTCCGGCGCCTGCGCCCCGACGTGACCGTCTACTACCACCAGGCCCTGGACCTCGTGAACCTGCCGCGGCGCAACGGCGATCGCGCGGTCGTCCGCGCCTACGCGCGCAGGGCGCGGATGCGGGCCGCGTTCCTGCCCGACCTCCGCGGCACGGCGACCGGCTGGCAGAACGCCACCTTCCCCGGGACGACGGCCTTCGTGGTCGAGCTGCCGTCGGGCGCCCTCGCGCCCGCGCAGGCGCGGCGCCATGCGCGGGCGGTGCTCCTGGCCGGCAGCGGCTAGGAGACGACGACGTCCGTGCGCTCGCGGGTGACCTCGAGCGGGCGGTGGTAGGAGACGTCGTCGCGGTCGCGCGATCCGGTCGCGCCCGTCTCGATCATCTCCAGCGTCGCCTCCGGATCGAGGCTCCAGTCGGCGACGAGGACGGCGGCGGCGATCCGCCACTCACCGTCGCGGCGCTCCAGGCGCCGGACGTAGCGGCCGCCGACGACGACGAGCTCGAGCGTCTCCTTCTTCTTCGCCGCGAGGAAGCAGTAGCTCTCGGTGTGCGCGGTGTCGCCGTCGATCTCGATCCGCGTGTTGGCGATGTGGTGCTGCGTCGACACCCAGAGATCGCGGTGGTAGGCGTCGAAGTGGTCGCACATCGCATGTGCGTTCCCGCAGAACCCGGGGTGGTCGTCGAGCGCATCGGGCCAGTAGGCGCTCTTGGCGATCTCCATGTCGCAGCGGTCGAAGCCGCGCGAGTACCGATGGAGGACGTCGGTGATCTGCCGCTCGTCCCAGAGGATCTGGACCTTCTCCTCCAGGGTCGGCTCGACTGCGTGCGGCATGGGCTCTCCTCCCGGCGTGAGGGACGGAGATCCATGCTCGCACATGCAGTCTGGGGTGCGTCTAGGAGTCGAACTCCTTGAGGTAGCGCTCGAAGGTGCGCAGGTGGTTCTCCTCGTCGCGGAGGATGTCGATCACCATGTCCTGCGTCGCCCAGTCGACGCCGTCGCAGGCCTCGATGATGCGGTTGTAGTGCTCGATCGCGCCGGCCTCGGCCTCGATCACGCCGCGGATGACGCCGACGACGTCGGTCGGATCACCGGGCTGCAGCGACGCCTGCTCGTGGACCATGTCGAAGGTGCCGGGGGGCGTGCCGTAGAGGTCCTTGATGCGACCGGCGAACTTGCGCGCGTGGCCGAGCTCCTCCTCGACGTCGGCGTCGAGGGCCTCGGCGATCTCCTCGGCGCGGATGCCGTCGAGGTTGGCGGCGTTGGCGAGGTAGGACAGGACGGTCTCCGCCTCCATCCAGTACGCGCGCGTGAGGAGCTCGATGATCTCGGCACGCTTGTCGGCGTGGGCCTCGGACAGGATCCCGACGCCCGGGCTGGCTGTGCTCGTCTTCTGGGGCATGCCGCGACTATAGCAAAAGATGCAAGATAACGAGCCACTGAGGTGAGCCTAAGACTTGTTACAATGGACCACATGATCGAGACACGGGAGAGCGCCCTCGCATCGGCGCTGCGCGAGCGCGGACAGCGCGCCACGCCGCAGCGGCTCGCGATCGCGCGCGTCCTCACCGATCTCGACCGGCACGTCACCGCCGAGCACGTGCACGCCGAGGTCAGCGCCCGCATGCCGGGCGTCTCGCTCCCGACCGTGTACGCCACGCTCGATCTGCTCGAGGCGCTCGGCCTGGCCCGTCGCGTCGCGACGGAGGGCGGGGCGGTCGTCTACGACCCGCGCACGGACGAGCACCACCATCTCGTGTGCCGCGGATGCGGCGCCATCGCGGACGTCGACGCTCCCGTGGACACGGCCGGCGTCCTGGCGGCCGCGGTCGCGACCGGGTTCCGGCCCGACGCGTCCCAGGTCGTGCTGCGCGGCCTGTGCGCCGAGTGCGCGGCGAAGCTCGTCAGCGCGGGCTGACGGGCTCTTCGACCTGCCGGGCCGCGGTCCAGCTCGCGAAGCGGCCCTCGGACGTCTCGAGCCACGCACCCAGATCGCGCTGGAAGCGGCTGAGCGTCCGCGCGCGGAAGCCGGTGGTGGGGAAGTCGGCGAGCTCGGCGACCGGCATGCCGCAGAGCGTGTGCTCCATCTGACCCTCGTCCATCGTTAGGGGAGCCTAACAGACAGCCGACGATGTGAGGGCGCCCTGGCGCGCCCGGATCGTAGCGCTACCCACCCCAGGCGAGGAGGTCCGGCAGCGGATCGATCGGATAGCCGCCCGGGACGCGCCAGCCGACCATCCAGATCTCGAAGTGCAGATGCGGCCCGGTGGCCGAGCCGGTCATGCCGACCCCGCACAGCGGCGTGCCCGCCGCCACGGGCGCGCCGGCCGCGACGGCGACCGACCCCGCCGTGCAGTGCGCGAAGAAGTAGTCGCGACCGTCGGTGCCGTCGAGCACGACGTACCAACCGGCCCCGCCGGCCTGGTAGCGCACGCTGGTCACGGTGCCGCCGACCGGCGCGACGACGGGCGTCCCGGCTGCCGCGGCGATGTCCTCGCCCTCGTGGTGGTGGCCGACGCGGCCGGCGCCGAAGGAGCCGTCGGAGCCCGCGGGCCAGGTCGTGTGGGGGCCGGCGACCGGGAACACGTAGCCCACGGGCGGCGCGGCTGCGGCTGCGGCCGGGTTCACGGTGAAGATGAGACGACCGGACGTGTGCGCACGGCGCGCGAGCGTGTGCCCCTGCCCGTCCTGCGCATGGACGCGCACGAGGTAGCGACCGGCGGGCAGCGCCACGCCCTGCGGCCAGGCGGCGGTCATGCGGCGCCCGGTGCGGACGGCGCCGAGGTCGATGCGCGCGACCGGGTCCTGCCGCGGCTGCGAGAGGACGACGAGCCGGGCGCGGACCGTCCGGACGCCGGGCTGCACGATCTTCAGCGAGATCGCCGGCACCTGTCCGGCGGTGACCGTGCGCGGCCAGACGGTGAGGCTCGTCGCGACCGGCCGCGATCCGGCCGCATCCGCAGCGGCGGGAACCCCGAGGATCCCGGCGAGGCAGAGCACGGTGACGGCGACACGGAGGCGGCGACTCATGACCAGTGCGTCGGCGCCCCGTCGCGAAGTCCCTGCACCGGACGCCCGATGCACAGCTTCCCGGACGGGAAGCTGCAGCCCTGCAAGGTCGCCGTCAGCCGTCGAGCATGCGGCGCATCAACGCGGCCGATCCGCCCTTGGAGAGCGGCTCGTTGAGGTTGCCGCACTTCGGCGACTGCACGCACGACGGGCAGCCCGACTCGCACGGGCACTCGCTGACGAGCCGGTGCGCGTCGGCGACGAGCGTCTCGAACAGCCCGTGCCCGACGCGGGTGATCCCGACGCCGCCCGGGTGCCCGTCGTAGATGAAGATGGTGGGCACGCCGGTCTGCGGGTGCAGGTTCGTCGAGAGCCCGCCGATGTCCCAGCGGTCGCACATCGCGATGAGCGGGAGCACGGCGATCTGGCTGTGCTCGGCGGCGTGCAGCGCGCCGAGGAGGTCGATCGCCGAGACGTCGGACAGCAGCTCGTCGTCGAGCTCGTACCAGAGCGCCTGCGTCTCGAACGTCGTCGCGGGGAGGTCGAGCGTCACGAGGTCGACGACGGCGTGGTCGGGCAGGCTCTTGCGCTGGTAGGCGATGACGGTCTCGGTCACGCTGACGCGGCCGAAGCGCAGCGTCAGCCCGCACGTCTCGCGCGCGTCGAGCTCCTGCTCGATCCAGGTCAGCGTCTCGGTCTTCGGCTGCGTGTACCAGTGCGCGTCGTGGGGCTCGACCAGCGCGCGGCGCCCGCCGAGGTCGAGCTCGCGCACGACGTAGGAGCGCCCGAGGTGCAGGTACACGGCGCCCTCGTGGACGGTGGAGAACGCCCGCGCCGCCTCGACGGAGCCGAGCAGCTCGCCGGAGGAGACGTCGATGACCGCGAACGAGTCGGCGCTCGCCGACCGCAGCGACACGCGGGCGGCGGGGTAGTCCTCGGGATGGCGCAGGAGGTAGGTCCCGCGCCGGCGGACGAGGTCGCCGCTGGAGACGAGCGCCTGCGCGTGTGCCTCCCAGCGCGGCCCGAGCGTCTCGGCGTCGCCGTGCGAGAGCGGGCCCTCGTGCGCGGCGCACAGCAGGTGCGAGAGGTGGATGCCCTCGTTCTCGTAGTCGAGGATCGCGGACTCCACGGGCCGGTCGAGGAACTCGTCGGGGTGGCGGCAGAAGAACTGGTCCAGCGCGTCCTCGCCCGCGACGTAGACCGCCAGCCCGCGCCCACGCCGCCCGGCGCGGCCCCACATCTGACGCAGCGACGCGACGGTGCCCGGGAACGTCGCGACGACCGCGGCGTCGAGCGAGCCGATGTCGATGCCGAGCTCGAGGGCGTCGGTCGTGATGACGGCGTGCAGCTCGCCGCTCATGAGCCGTGCCTCGAGCTCGCGGCGCTGCTGCGGCGTGTAGCCGGCGCGGTACGGAGCGACCCGCTCGGCGAGCTCGGGGTCGAGCATGTCGCGCACGATCTTCGTGACGAGCTCGACGCCCTTGCGCGACTTGATGAAGCAGATCGTGCGCGCGCCCCCGCGCACGAGGGCGGCGATGATGGACGCGGCCTCCGCGAGCGTCGAGGCGCGCTTGCCGAGCGCCTCGTCCTCCAGCGGCGGGTTCCACATCGCGATCTGGCGTGCCGCGCCGGGGGAGCCGTCGCGGTCCACGAGCGCGACGTCGTCCAGGCCGGTCAGCCGCTCCGCCAGCTCGACCGGGTTCGCGATCGTCGCGCTGGCGAGCAGGATGCGCGGCTCGGTCCCGTATGCGGCGGCGATGCGGCGCAGGCGTCGCAGGACGTTCGCGACGTGCGAGCCGAACACGCCGCGGTACACGTGCGCCTCGTCGACGACGACGACGGCGAGGTTCGCGAACACGTCCGCCCACGCGTGGTGGTTCGGGAGGATCCCGACGTGGAGCATGTCGGGGTTCGTGAGGATGAGGTTCGACCGCCGGCGGATGGCGGTGCGCTGGTCGCGGGGCGTGTCGCCGTCGTAGATCGCGGGACGCACCCGCTTGCCCAGCCCCAGCTCGGAGATCGCGCGGGCCTGGTCCTGCGCGAGCGCCTTCGTGGGGTAGAGGTAGATCGCGCGCGCCTTCGCGTCGCGGCAGAGCACGTCGAGCGTCGGCAGGTTGAAGCACAGCGACTTGCCCGACGCCGTGCCGGTGGTGACGATCGTCGGGCCGTCCCACGCGCTCTGCAGCGCCTCGGCCTGGTGCGCGTACAGCTGCTCGACCCCGGTGGATGCCAGTGCGTCGCGCAGCGCGGGGTGCAGCTCGTCGGGCATCGCGACGAGCGACGCCTCGCGCGCGCCCTCGTACGCCTGGCGCACGAGGCGCCCGTCGTCCAGGCCGGCCTGCAGCAGGTCGGCCCACGGCTCCGTGTGAGCGGCTGCGGCGGCCACCCCGCCATCGTAGGCTGCCGGCCGTGCGATGCCTCTACGCGGATCTCGACGGCACGCTGCTCGGGCGCGGCGCGTCGCTCATGCACGACGGCGACGGCGTGCCGACGATGCTCGGCGTCCGCGCCGTCGAGGCGTGCGTGCGCGCCGGCGTCGAGATCGTCCTCATGTCGGGCCGCCGCCGCGCGCAGGTCTCCGAGCCCGCGCGGCTGCTGGGCCAGCGCTCCTACGCGTTCGAGATCGGCTCGGGCCTCGTCATCGACGGCGAGCTGATGTGGCTCGCCGACGGGATGCTCCCGGGGGAGGACGGGACGACGATCCACGACCAGGTCGCCGCGGCCGGCGCCCCCGCGCTGCTGCTCGCGCGCTTCGCGGGCCTGCTCGAGGAGCACGACCCGTGGAACACCGGCCGCGAGGTCACCCACGTGCTCCGCGGGAACATCGACGCCGACATCGCCGACCTCGTGCTCGGTGAGCACGGCTTCGAGCACCTCAAGCTCGTCGACAACGGCGTGCTCGGCGTCACGAGCCGCACGCTGGACCCGGACGTCGGCGTGCTGCACGGCTACCACCTGCTGCCGCGCGGCGCCTCCAAGGCCGGGGCGGTCGCCGCGCACATGCGCGCGCGCGGGTACGCGCCCGACGACGTCGTGGCCGTCGGCGACTCCCGCGAGGACCTCGGGGCGGCCGCGGTCGTCGGCACCTTCTGGCTCGTCGCCAACGCCCTCGAGCACGATCCGACCCTCGCCGATGCGATCCGCGGCCTGGGCAACGTGCGCGTCGCCGAGGAGGGCAACGGGCCGGGCGTCTACGAGGCGGTCGTCACGGAGCTGGCCGAGCGGCGCTGACGGCGGGCCGCCCGGGATGGTGTCCACGTCCACGTCCTCGTTGCGGTTCTCGTTCAGGTACGGGAACCGCGACACCACCGCGCGGATCTTCTTCTGGCGCGTCGCCGGGCTCGCCCCAGAGCACGAAGACCTCGGTGCCGAGCTCCGCGTACGCCGTGTCGAGCGTCGCGAGGGAGAGCATCTCGCGGTAGTACCAGCTCTGCGCGCGACCGGAGGACTGGCCGATGACGTCGCCGTCGGCGTTCAGCACGTGGTCGGCGTAGAGCGTGAGGTGATGCTCCGCGTCGCCCGCCTCGAAGCCGAAGTGGTTCGGGGTGGTCCATCGGCATGTACGCCTCGCCCGGCTCGAACTGCGAGCGGTACACGTCGACGACGTCGTCCTTGTTCCAGACGAGCGTCACCTGCCGGCGCGACGGGTTGGCGACCTCCGGCTCCAGGACGGCCCGACCGGGGAAGTCGTGGTCGAACTTGACCATGTGCTCCCAGCCCAGCTCGACCGGGGTGCGGTAGCGCGACTCGAGGTCGTCGCCGACGCTGCCGCGAAGGCGCATGCCGATCTGCGCCAGCCCGCCGAACTGCTTCATGAAGCCGAGGAACTCCTCGTCCTGCCACCAGGCGACGGGGAAGTGGTAGTAGGACTGCGGGAAGCCGTCCTCGGTGTGGTTGAGCATGTACGCGCGGACCCCGAGGCGCTTGATGCCGTACGCCTCGCCCGCCTCGAGCACCTTGCGGTAGACGGGCAGCGCGTCCTCCAGCGCGCCGTGCAGCTCGTAGGCGAGCGTCCCGGCCATGCCGATCCGGATGACGTTGACGTCGCGCCCGTCACCGTGCTCGGCCGGTGGCGCAGGAAGCGGATGTCGTGGAGGTTGTCGCCGCTCGCGGCCTCGAGGACCTCGAGCGACCGCGGGCCGGCGATCTGGAAGAGGAAGACCTGCCCGGTGAGGTCCTCGCCCTGCACGTCGTAGCCCTCGCCGTGCTTCATGAGCAGGTAGGGCAGCCACGGCGACAGCCAGTAGGAGATGAACTCCTCGTCGCCCAGGCGCAGGAGCATCCCGTGCACCATGATGTTGCCCTCGTCGTTGCACATGATCGCGTGCTTCGAGGACCCGACCGGGAACTTGGCGAAGCTGTTGACGCAGAAGTCGGTCAGGAACCGCAGGGCGTCCGGGCCGCGCAGCACGTACGTCGGCGAGGGGTTCAGGTGCCCGTGGATGTAGCAGCTCTCCTTCCACGACATGACCTCGTCGCGCCAGCCGGTGTACTCCCACGCCTCGGCGTCGCCGCCGCCGTTCCACCCCTCGGTGTCGTAGAGCGCGACGCCCGGGTCGTACGGGACATACGGGGAATGCACGAAGACCTTCTCGGGCTCGCTCAAGACCGACCCTCCTCCTTCGGGTTGCTGACTGCGGGCGGTGACCCTACATCGCGGCAGACCGTCATACAAGATGCCCGTACGGCATACTCAGGGGTGGTGGGATATGCGCGCGTCGTCGGAAGGCATCGCCGCCCGGTGCGTGCCGCAGGCGGCCTCGTGCTGCTCGCCGGCGAGGCGCTCGCCGCGGAGAGCGGCATCCCGCCGCGCCCCGACTCGCTCGACTGGGACGTCTACGGCCCGCGTATGCGCGCGATCTACGCGGCCGAGCCCGGACCCGGCCATGTCGCAGCGCGGCGACTGCAGGACGACGGGTGGCTTCGTGGCGTCGTCACCGACGCCGACGACGTGCTGTTCGACGAGGCGGGCGTCCGCGATGTCGTCTGGCTCGGCGGTTCGGTCGAGCTCTCCATCTGCCCGAGATGCGGCTACACCGAGCCGCTCGGGTGCGTGCTGGAGCTGCTGCCGCGGCCGCGGTGTGCGGCATGCGGCGGCGCGCTGCGTCCCGACGTCGCGCGGCCGAGGAGGCGCCGGCCGAGGCCGTCTCCCGCGCTCGCGAGGTGTCCCGTCCAGGGGTGATCGTGCTCGCCGCGAGCGGCGCGCTGGGCGAGATCTGCGAGGGGCGCGAGGCCGACACGGTCGTGCTCGGCGACGATGGCCCGGGAGCTCGGCTCCTCGCGGCGCCGAGCTGCTCCTGGGTTATGGTCCGCCGCGATGAGCTCGACGTGGAGCGACGACGACGGCGCTCCCGAGCGCTCGTTGCGGGTCGGGCGCGTCGCCGCACCGCTGCGGTCGCAGGCGCTCGAGGTCGTGCGCAGCGCCATCCTCGACTTCCACTACGAGCCCGGCCGGCGGCTCTTCGAGCGCGAGCTCATGGAGGACCTGGGTGTGTCGCGCACGACGATCCGCGAGGTGCTGCGCGAGCTCGGCGCCGAGGGGCTCGTGGAGAGCCTCCCGCAGGGAGGCGTCATGGTCGTCACGCCGTCGTGAAGCAGGCGCGCGAGGTCTACGAGGTCCGCGCGGCACTCGAGGCGCTGGCGGTCCGCTACTTCGCCGAGCGGGCGACCGACGCGCAGGTCGTCGCGCTGCGCGACGCGCTCGCCGTCTTCGAGCGGGCCGCCGGCGACGGGGGCGACTTCCTCGCGCTGCTGCGCTCCAAGGAGGAGGCGTACGACATCGTCCTCGCGGGGGCCGGGAACGGGTCGGTGGAGGCGATCCAGAAGGGGCTGCGGGCGCGGGTGCGCGCGCTCGACGCGGCGTCGCTCGCGCGGCCCGGCCGGCCGCTCGCCGAGCTCGCCGAGCTGCGGCTGATCGTCCAGGCCATCGAGCGCCGCGATCCCGACGGCGCGGCGCAGGCGACGGCGGACCACGTCGCGCTGGCGTCCAGGCCGGCCTCGCGACGCTCTCGGGCGGCGCCGCGGGGTTGGATATCGTGACGAAGGATGGCGATCCCACGGTCTGACGATGCGCCCGGCGGTGAGCGGTCGTTGCGCGTCGGGCGGATCGCTGCGCCGCTGCGCTCGCAGGCGCTGGTCGTGCTGCGACAGGCGATCCTGGACTTCCACTACAAGCCGAGCCAGCGCCTCATCGAGCGCGAGCTCATGGAGGACCTCGGCGTCTCGCGGACGACGATCCGCGAGGTGCTCCGCGAGCTCGGCTCCGAGGGGCTCGTCACGAGCATCCCGCAGCGCGGGATCATCGTCGCGAGCCCGTCGCTGCAGGAGGCGAGGGAGGTCTACGAGGTGCGTCGCGCTCTCGAGGAGCTCGCGATGCGCGCCTTCATCGAGAGGGCGAGCGACGCGCAGGTCGCCAGGCTGCGCGCCGCGCTCACAGCGTTCGAGAGCGAGGCCGGCGGGGGCGGGGATCTCGGCGCACTGCTGCGCTCGAAGGACGACGCCTACGAGGTCGTCCTCGCAGGCGGCCAGAACGAGGTGGTCCGGGCGATCACCGAGGGGTTGCGCGCTCGCGTGCGGGCGCTGGACGCCGCGTCGCTGGCCGTCCCGGGCCGCCCGGCGACCGAGCTGGACGAGCTGCGGCTCATCGTGCAGGCCGCCGAGCGCGCGACGCCGGACGCCGCGGTCGCCGCCGTGCACGCGCACGTCGACGCAGCGAGCGCGACGGGGCTCGCCGCGCTGGAGGCGCTCGACGCATCAGGCACCTGACGTGGCGCTCGTCGTGCAGGTACGCCTCGCGCAGCTTGGCGGGGTCGGCGTGCAGCTCCCGGGCGCTGCCCGAGAACGCGATCTCGCCGCGGTTGAGGACGTACGCGCTGTCGCCGATCGCGAGCGCCTGGAAGGCGTACTGCTCGACGAGCAGGATGCCGATACCCGCGTCGGCCATCTCGCGGACCACCTTCATCAGTCGCTTCACGATGACCGGCGCGAGACCGAGCGACAGCTCGTCGACCATCACGAGCGTCGGGTCGGTGGCGAGCGCGCGCGCGATCACGAGCATCTGCTGCTCGCCGCCGGAGCACAGCGCCGCCCGGACGTGGCGGCGCTTGTCGAGCTCGGGGAACAGCGCGAAGGCGCGCTCGAGACGGTCGCCTTCGGCCACCGTCTCCAGGTTCTCCTGCACGGTGAGGTCGGCGAACACCGTCCGTCCCTGCTCGACGTGCGCCAGCCCGCCCAGCGCGCGGCGCCGGCGGGAGGCGCGGGTGACGTCGGCGCCGTCCAGCAGGATCGCGCCGTCCGCCGCCGGGATCACGCCGGAGATCGCCTCGAGCAGCGTGGTCTTGCCTGCGCCGTTGGGTCCCAGCAGCACGTCACGGCACCCGGCGCGACCTCCATGTCGACGCCGCGCACGATCGGGAACCCGCCGCGGTCGATGCGCAGATCGCGAAGCTCAAGCATCGGAGAGGCTCGCCTCCTCCGCACCCAGGTAGGCGTCGACGACGGCGGTGTGGGCGAAGACCTCCTCCGCGTCCCCGGACGCGATGACGCGCCCGAAGTCCAGCACGGTGATGGCCGAGCACGCTGTCTTCACGAGCTCCATGTCGTGGTCGATGAGGAGCACCGAGCAGCCGAAGCGCTCGGGGATCTCCAGCAGGCGCTCGCCCAGCAGGAGCGACTCCTCCGTGGCCAGGCCGGCGCCGGGCTCGTCGAGCAGCAGGATGCGCGGGCGTGCAGCGAGGCCGGCGGCGACCTCGACGATCCGCCGCGTGCCGACCTCGACGTCGGCCAGCGTGCGTCCCGGCGGGGGCCCGTCGAGGAAGGCCATCGAGGCCGGCGACCTCCCCGCGCGCCATCCGGCGGTGCGCCGACAGCTCGATGTACCGCTGCACGGTGAGCGTCGGGATGGCGAGCCCCTGCTGGAAGGTGCGCCGGATGCCCGCACGCGCGCGGCGGGTCGCCGAGAGGCCGTCGATCCGCCGGTCGCCGAGGACGATCTCGCCCTCGTAGCCGGGGATGAACCCGGTCACCGCGTCGACGAGCGTCGACTTGCCCGCCCCGTTGGGGCCGATGAGCGCGTGCACCGTCCCGGGCGCGACCTCGAGGTCCACACCGTCCAGCGCGGTGACGCTGCCGTAGCGGACCGTGAGCCCCGAGAGCCGCAGCGCGCTGCGCGCGTCGTCCGCCGGCCGGGGCGCCGGGGTGCTCCCGGCGACGGCGGCCGGCGCCGTGGTCGGCCGCTCGTCCTCGCGCCGCGCCGCGCGCCTGCGGAACGTCGCGCGCCAGCCCTCGGCCATGCCGGCGCCGCCGGCCAGCGCGCCGATCATGCCGAGGCCGAACACGATGTTGCCGTAGTCCTCGTTCACGCCGAGCTGGCGTAGGAGCTCGGGCACGAAGATGCCGAAGATCCCCGCCAGCACCGCTCCCTCGGGATAGCGCGCGCCGACCATGATCGCGACGGCGAAGGCCACGAGAGACTGCGTGGAGCGGAAGGAGTCGACGGTGATGATCCCGTTCTGCGCCACGAGGAGGGCGCCGACCATGCCGGCGAGGAAGGCGCTCAGCGCGAACGACGTGATCTTGGCCCTGGCCACGCTGACGCCGAGCGCCGCGACGGCGCGCTCGCTGTGCCGGAGGCCGAGCCAGGAGCCGCCGACCGGCCGCCGTCCGAGGAGCCACAGCACGACCATGGCGGCGAGCACGAGACCGCAGGTCATGTAGTAGAAGCTCTCGTCGCTCAGGAACGCGGGCGAGCGCGGGAAGAACAGCCCTTCGTTCGTCCCGGGGAGGTCGTTCTGGCTGAAGAACACCTCCGCGAACGCCGCGAAGCCGAGCGTGATGATCGCGAGGTTGATGCCGCGCACACGCAGCGCCGGGAGGGCGAGCGCGATGCCGACCGGTACGGCGGCGAGACCGCCGAGCAGCACCATGAAGGGGGTCGCCAGCGTCCAGCCGTGCAGGTTCAGGTACGCGACGGCCCAGGCCCCGATCGCGCCGAAGCTGAGCTGGCAGAGCGACATCATCCCCGCGCGGCCGGTGACGACTCCGATGCTCATCGCGACGAACGTGCCGATCGCCGCGCTCGTGACGAGGAACAGCGCGTAGGACTCCAGGAGCGACGGCAGCACGGCCAGCACGACGAGGCCCGCGGCGACCGCCACGATGACGGGCAGGCGCGTGCGGGCCGTCGCGAGCGCCTCAGCGAGCCGCATCCCACGTCTCTTTGCGCTGCGTGACGAGCAGGATCACCAGGATCAGGACGAAGGCGACCGAGTCCGCGTAGGGCGTGAGCGCCTTGGACTCCGTGAGCAGCCCGCCCAGGATCCCGATCACGAGACCGCCGGCGACGGTGGCCGGCAGCGAGCGGAACAGCCCGCACAGCGCCGCCGCCAGGCCCGACAGGATCAGGAGCGACATCTGGAAGTACTGGCCGCCCTGCGAGGGCGCGATGATGAGCATCGCGGCGGCGGTGATCGTCCCGCCCGCGCCCCAGATCGCGATCGTGAGCCCCCGGACCGGGATGCCGAGCACCTCGGCGGTCACGGGGCGCGACGCGACGGCACGGATCTGCGTGCCTCTCCGCGTCCCGTTCAGGTAGGCGGTGAGCGCGACGGCCAGCACGACGGCGAGCGCGATGCCGGCGAGCGTCGGCCCAGGGACGACGACGCCGCCGATCGTGACCGAGACGTCGGGCAGCACGGCGGGGAACTGGTGCGGGTCGTTGCCGAAGATCAGCAGGCCCGCCGTCAGCATCGTCACGAGGATCCCGATGGTCACGCCGGTCTTCGTGTCGACCGACGCCTCGGGGAAGAAGCGGAGCATCACGAGGCCGAGCAGCACGGCCAGGACCGCGCCGGTCGCGAGTCCGACGATCGCGGCCGGCACGTAGGCCCAACCGGCGTCGTACAGCTGCAGCATCGTGAACGCCCCGAACGTCCCGAACGCGGCCTGCGCGAAGTTGATCACGCCCGCCGTCCGGTACGTGAGCACCAGGCACAGGCCTATGAGCGCGCCGGCCGATCCCGTGATCAGGCCGGAGACAGCGGATTCGAACATGCGGCGGTGACGCCCTCCTCCGGTGACGCTTGACATCCCCTCACACCCAGCCGTAGGTTCACACACGTAGGCTTGTATGACAAGCGCACGGTCAGCTTGAGCGACGTCAATGTACGCGCTCTGGCGGCTCGTGGGAACCGGAGGAGGGTTCATGGTGCGAGGTACGAGGCGCGTGGTCGCGCTGGCAGCGGTCGGCTGCTGCTCGCTGCGCGGGATGCGGGAGCGACGACGAGTCGAGCGGTGGAGGCGGCGGTGACGGCGGGTCGTCGGGTGGCCAGACGGTCAAGGTCGGGCAGATCGTCACGGAGGGCGGGGTCGTCTCGTTCCCGACCACCGCGCGCGGCGCGGTCAAGGCGGTCTTCGACGAGGTCAACGCCGCCGGTGGCGTGAACGGCAACAAGATCGACGTGACGACGATCAACGACGCCGTCAACCCGCAGAACACGACGGCGGCGACGCGCAAGCTCATCGGCGACGGCGTGGTCGCGTTCGTCGGCGGGGACTCGACCTACGACTGCGCGGTCAACAACCCGCTGTACGCGCAGGCGAAGGTCTACTCGATCGGACTGGGGATCACCGGGGCGTGCTTCGGCACCCCGTTCTACGCGTCCGTCGGCAACTCGCCGGCGACCACGAACGCGGTCATGGCCAAGTGGGCCTCCGAGAACATCGGGCCCAAGATCTGCATCATCGGCGTCAACTACCCGGGCTTCGCCCCGCAGTTCGTCGGCGCGAACAAGCTGCTGGCGGGCATGGGCCTGAAGCTGACGTACCAGAACACCACGATCGGCCAGTCGGCGAACCCTGCGAGCACCGTGATCGCGGCCGCGCGCAAGGGCTGCGAGTCGGCGGTGACCAACCTCACCCCGACCCAGACGGTGCAGGCGCTGCAGACCGTCAAGCGCCAGAACCTCGACCTCCAGCTCATGGGCGCGAGCGGCCAGTACTCCGATCTCGTCCGCAAGGGCCTCGGGGAGGTCGGCGAGGGCTACATCCTGTCCGCGCAGATGGAGCCGTGGCACGAGACGACCTCGCGCAACCAGGCGTACATCGACCTCATGAAGAAGAACAACGTCGGGCTCGACGAGTTCTCGACCGCCGGTTACATCTCGGCCATGGCGTTCGTCGAGGCGCTGAAGAGCATCAAGGGCGAGGTCACCCGCGAGTCGGTGGGTGAGGCGCTGAAGAAGCTCCAGTACAAGACGACGATGCTGGCGGAGCCCTACAGCTTCAACGCCCCCGCCGGCCCGCAGGGCGGGAACGCCCCGAACGTGTCGACGAAGATGCTCAAGATCGACAAGGGCGAGTTCACGACGATCAGCGACTGGATCGGCATCCCGGCCGACCTGCGCAAGGACACCGTCGACTTCAGGTGACGGTCGGCTGCGTCGCGCCCGGGAGCCCGGGCGCGACGCATCCCGGAAACGGACGTGACGAGCCCATGGAGCGTGATGTGACGATGAGCGTGTCCCCCTTCGCCGACCTCAACGGCCTGCCCTACTACGACGAGCCGATGCCTGCATCTGAGTCTGGGCGGCCGTCTGTGGGCGTGGGAGTTCGAGGGCTGGAAGCGCGGAGAGCATGTCGTGGAAGACGGGTTGCTACATCCACGGCGGCCTGTGCGACAACCGCACGATCTTCCGCGGCCCCGACGTGAAGGAGTTCTTCTCCTCGATCGCGGTGAACAGCTTCGAGAACTTCCCGATCGGGAGCATGAAGCACTCGATCTACTGCAACGACGAGGGGCTCATCGCGTCGCAGGCCATCCTGCAGCGCAACGACGAGCACGAGTACCACTTCTTCGCGGGCTTCCCGTGGCCGCACTACCAGCTCGCCCTCGCGGAGGGCAGGTTCGACGTGCAGATCGACCCGACGCCCGCGTATCTCTTCCAGATCGCCGGGCCGACGTCGCTGGAGACGCTCGAGCGGGTGACCGGCGAGAGCCTGCGGGACATCGGCTTCCTGCGCTTCCGCAACGCGAAGATCAACGGCACGACCGTCGAGGTCGCGCGGATCGGCATGTCGGGCAACCTGGCGTACGAGCTGCGCGGCCCGATCGAGGAGGGCCCGGAGATCTACGACGCCGTGTTCAAGGCGGGCCAGGATCTGGGGATCCAGCGTCTCGGGTGGCGGACGTACCTCGTCAACCACGTCGAGGGCGGGTTCCCGCAGATGACGTGGACCTTCTGGAGCTCCGCCTACCTGGACCCCGGCTACACCGCGTTCCTCGAAGCGATCGGGTTCACGCCGCCTCCAACGTGTCGAGGCAGCGTCGATCCCGCCGACATGCCCACGCGCGTCTGCGCAACCCGATCGAGCTCGAGGTGGGGGCGCGCGGTGAAGTTCGACCACGACTTCATCGGGCGCGCGGCGCTGGAGGCCGAGGTCGCGGATCCGAAGCGGACCGTCGTGACGCTGCGGTGGAACCCGGAGGACGTCGTCGACATCTACGCCTCGCTGCTGCAGCAGGGCGAGGAGTACAAGACGATCGACCTGCCGACGTCGCCGCCGTGGAGCGAGGGCATGAACGTCCATGCGGACCACGTGCTGAAGGACGGCCGGCCGATCGGCGTCTCCTCGGGCACGATCTACAGCTACTTCTACCGGCAGGTGATCTCGCTCGGCGCGATCGAGATCGGCCAGGCCGAGATCGGCAACGAGGTGGTCGTGCAGTGGGGCGATCACGGCAAGCGCATCAAGGACGTGCGCGCGACCGTCGAGCGCTACCCCTACGTCAGCGAGGACCGCAACAGCGACGTCGACGCCCGGACGATCGGCGCTCAGCCGAGGCCGAGCGTCGGCTCGCCGAGCGCCCCGCGGCCGATCTCCCCGTAGAGGAAGCCGCGCTGCTGCGGGTTGCGGTGCGCGATGGCGAGCGCCATGTCGCGGAACACCCGCGTGATGCGCGCGTCGTCGCGGGCCGCGGACGCGCCGACCGTCTGCCAGATGTCGGCCTGCATGACGTCCCAGGCGCCGATCATGATCTCGCGCGCGATCCCGCCGAGGAGCATGTCGTCGGCGTAGGTCTCGGCCACGCCGTCCTCGACCGTGCGCCGGCAGAGCTCCATGTGCTGCGCGGCGCAGTCGTGCAGCGCGGCCTCGAGCATCGCGGCGCGCGTCCGCGCTCGCCCGAACCAGGGCTGGTAGGACGCCGCGTCCTGGACCCGCGGGATGAACGGTGGCGTGGGCGTCGTCTTCTCGCGCATGAGCCGCTCGTACTCGTCGAGCGCGTTGTACAGGCCGCCGACCATGACGGCGGCGAGCGACATCGTGAAGATCGCCATCCCGCGTCCCGCGTACATCGGGTTGCCGTGCAGCGCGGAGCCCGGGGTGCCGCCCGCGACGTCCACGTCGATCATGTTGGCCTCGATCGCCCAGTCGGACGGGATGCGGCAGTTTTCGAAGCGCAGGCTGTGCGAGCCGCTGCCCTTCAGGCCGATGAGGTCGCCCCAGTCGTCGAGCATCTCCCACTCGCTGCGCGGCGCGACGAACGCGAGCAGCGTCGGAGGCCCGTCGGGTTGCGGCGCAAGGACCTGCCCGAGGTAGAACGTGGCGTACGGCGAGCCCGACGCGAACGCGACCTGGCCGTCGATCCGCCAGCCGCCGTCGACCTCCGTCGCCGTGCCGACGGGGGCGGCGACCGATCCGCAGCGGAAGTCGCCGCCGGCGAAGATCGCGTCCTGCGCGGAGGCCGGCCACCAGGAGCCGACCTGCAGCGCGTGGTTCATCGACAGCCCGAGGCACCACCCGGTCGAGACGCAACCGCGCGCGATCTCCTTGACGATCCGCACGAACGTGGGGACGTCGAGCTCGAGACCGCCGTAGCGCCGCGGCACGTAGAGGTCGTAGAAGCGCGCGTCGAGGAACGCCTGGTGCAGCGCGGGCGAGAAGTAACGCCGCGCCTCGGTCGCGGCCTGCTCGGCGACCAGCCGTGGCCGCAACGCGACCGCGCGGGCGATGAGCTCCTCGCGCGTCGGGGCGACCTTCGCGTCCTGCTCCGTGGAGCTCATCGGCTGAGCACGCGCACGCCGCTGGCGAACTCCCGGTCGAGGTGCTCGGCGCACGCCTGCGTCAAGGCCTGGGTGTCGCGAGCGGTGGCGGCGGCGAGGATCGCCGCGAGCTCCTCGAGCATCTCCGCCGGCCGGCCCGGCGTGGCCAGCGACGCCGACCGCACGACGCGCATGCGGTGCTCGACCCGCCGCAGCGACTCCGGAACCACGGATCGCCCGGCGCCCTCGAAGAGCGCGCGGAAGAACGCATCCTTCGCGAGGCGGACCAGGTCGGTCCCCGCGTCCGTCTCGACGTAGCGCTGGACGCGCTCGAACGCCTCCCACAGGCGGTCGAGTGCCTGCGTCGTCGGCGCGGTCGGCCCAGCTCTGCGCTCCGAGGGTCTCGAGGGCGCGGTGGATGTCGCGCAGCTCGGACGCCCGGCTGAGGGTGAACGGCTCGGCGGCGTACATGGCGGAAGCATCGAGTGGCGGGACGATCCCCGCATCGGTGCGATCCACAGTCCGTAGCATCGGTCGTGCTGGTGGAGAGAGGTCGAGCGTGCGCGGCTCCGGGCGCTGCTGGCGGACGGCGGCGCGATCGTCGTGCGCGGCGAGCCTGGCGTCGGCAAGTCCACGCTGCTCGACCAGGCGGTCGCGGACGCCGGCGAGCGCCGGGTGTTGCGCGCGACCGGCGTCGAGTCCGAGAGCGAGCTGGCGTACGCCGGGCTGCACGCGCTGCTGCATCCGGTGCTCGGCCTGCTCGACCGGCTGCCCGAGCCGCACGCGCACGCGCTCGCGTGTGCGTTCGGCCTGCGAGCCGGGCGCGTGGAGGATCGCTTCCTGGTCTCGCTCGCGACCCACGGGCTGCTCGGCCTGGCGTCGGAGGACGGCGGCGTGCTCTGCATCGTCGACGACGCCCAGTGGCTCGATCGCGCGTCGGCCGACGCGATCGTCTTCGCCGGGCGGCGCCTGCAGGCCGGCGGCGTCGCGCTCGTGCTCGCGTCGCGCGAGCGGGTGGTGGCGAGTGGGCTCCCCGAGCTGCTCGTGCGCGGGCTCGACGCGGGTGCCGCCGCCGAGCTCCTGGGCGAGGCGATCGCGCCCGCCGTCCGCGACCGGCTCGTGGCGGCGACCGGGGGCAACCCGCTCGCCCTCCTCGAGCTGCCGCGCGTCCTGACCGCCGAGCAGCTCGCGGGCCGCGAGCCGCTGGCGGACCCGCTGCCGGTCGGCGAGGAGGTCGAGCGCGTGTTCCTCGCCGCCGTCCGCCGCCTCGGGACGGACGCGCAGGCGCTCGCGCTCCTCGTCGCCGCCGACGACACGCAGGACCGTTCGACGATCGCGCTGGCGGCGGTCGAGGCAGGCGCGGATCCGGACGCTCTCGACGAGCTGGAGGCGACCGGGCTCGTCCGGGTCGAGGGCCTGCGCGTCGCGCTGCGCCATCCGCTCGTGCGCTCCGCGGTCTACGGCGCGGCCGGGTCGGGCGCGCGGCGACGTGCCCACCTCGCGCTCGCCCACGTTCTCGACGGCGAGCGTCGCACCTGGCATCGCGCGGCCGCGGCCGACGGTCCGGACCCGGTCCTCGCCGCGGATCTGGAGGCCTTCGCGGCCGACGCCCGGCACCGCAGCGCGTACGCGGCGGCCGCCGCGGCGCTCGAGCGCGCGGCGCTGCTCACGACGGAGCCGTCGGAGCGGGCGCACCGCCTCGCTGCCGCGGCGGAGTGCAACTGGGACGCCGGGCGCGTCGAGCGCGTCGAGCCGCTCCTCGACCAGGCGCTCCCGCTGCTCGGGCCCGAGGAGCGCGCCTCGCTGGGCCTGCTGCGCGGCGACCTCGCGCTGGAGCGCGGCCGGCCGGCGCAGGCGTTCGAGCTGTTCGTCGACGCGGCCGGCGCCCTCGGACGGCGCGACCCCACGTTCGCGCTCGAGATGCTCGCGCGCGCCGCGGAGGCGACCTGGTGGCTGGGCGAGACCGGGATGGCGGCCGAGCTGCACCACGTCGGCGCGAGGGTCGCGCCGACCGACGACGCCGGAGCGACGTTGCTGCTGCACCTGCTGCGCGGGGCCGCGCGGGTGCTCGAGCACGACTTCGACGCCGGTGTCGCGGACCTGCACGAGGCGCTGCGCGCCGCGGGCGAGGCCGGCTCCCGGCTCGGGATCGCGGCGGGCTTCGCCGCGGTCCATGCCGGGCTGCCCGTCGACGGTCACGCGTGGTTCGCGCGCGTCGTCACCCGGCTGCAGACGGAGGGCAGACTGCGCGAGCTGCCGTTCGCGCTCAGCCAGCTGGCCACGATGGAGCTGTGGCTGGGGAACGTGCAGCGCGCCGGCTCGCTCGTCGAGGAGGCACGCGGCCTCGCGCTCACGACCGGCCAGGAGCGCAGCGCCAGGCACGCGTCCGTGACGCTGGCGATGGTCGAGGCGGTCCGCGGTCGCGAGGACGCGGCGCGCGCCGCCGCGGCGGACGCGGTCGAGGGACCCATCGGCGGCGTGGCGCTGCAGGCGTCGCGGGCGGCGTGGGCGCTCGGGCGGCTCGAGCTGGGGCTCGGGCGCCCGGCCGAGGCGCTCGCGCACCTCGAGGCCGTGCAGCACGGCGGGAAGGGCGTGTCGCACCCGCTCGTGCGCCTGACCTCCGCGGTGGATCTCGTGGAGGCCGCGGCCAGGGCGGGCCGGCCGGAGACCTCGCACGCCGCGATGGAGGCGTTCGCCGGGTGGGCGCAGGCGAGCGGCAGCGACTGGACGCGCAGCGCGCTCGAGCGCATGCGCGGCCTGCTCGCCGACGGCGACGACGCCGCGGCGCACTTCGAGGCGTCGCTCGAGGCGATCGGCGACCGGTTCCCGTTCGACGGCGCCCGCACCCGCCTCGTCTACGGCGAGTGGCTGCGCCGCTCGCGCCGCCGGGCGGACGCCCGCGAGCACCTGCGCGCGGCGCACGCGGTCTTCGAGGCGCTCGGCGCGCAGCCCTGGGCCGATCGCGCGCGGCTCGAGCTGCGCGCGACGGGCGAGGCGGGACCGAGGGGCGCGAGCGGCGCGCTCGACGAGCTGACGCCGCAGGAGCTCGGGATCGCCCGCCTCGTCGCCGACGGGGCGACGAACAAGGAGATCGCGGCGCAGCTGTTCCTGAGCGTGCGCACGATCGAGTACCACCTGCACAAGGTCTTCACGAAGCTCGGGATCGCGTCCCGCCACGCGCTGGCGCGGCTCGTGCACGAGGACGACGCGCGGCGCGAGCCGGCGTTGACGCCCTAGAGAGGGGGCGAAAGCTCGCCCGCGCTGCCTAGTGGTCGCTATGCGACCAACATCCAGCACGGACGAGCTTGCAAGCCGGCAGTACGGCGTCGTCTCCCGCGCCCAGCTGCTCGCAGCGGGCCTGCACCCCTCCCGGATCGCGCGCGAGATCCGCGCCCGGCGGCTGCATCGCGTCCATGTCGGCGTCTACGCCGTCGGCCACCGCTCGCTCGGGCCCGAGGCCCGCTGGCTGGCCGCTGTCCTCGCCTGCGGCGTAGCCGCGGTCCTGAGTCATCGCAGCGCTGCGGTCCTCTGGCGCCTCCGCACGTCGGACTCGGGGATCGCGAGCGTGACCGCGCCCGTGTACCTCAGGCGCCCGCGCATCGAGACGCACCGCGGGAGGCTGGCGAGTGCCGATCGCACGGTCCACCGCGGCATCCCGGTGACCTCGGTGGCCCGCACGCTCGTCGACCTGGGCCACCTGCTCGACGACGAGTCGCTCGAGCGAGTCGTGCGGGAGGCGCAGTTCCGCGGCCTCTGGAACGAGACGGCGATCCGTGATGCGCTGAGCCGGCGGTCGTCGCCGCGCGTTCGTGCGTACCTCGGCGACATCGCACCTACGCAGACCAGGCTGGAGGACCGGTTCCTGCGCCTGTGCGACCGCCACGGCATCCCGCGCCCCCTGACGCAACAGGGCGCGAGACCGCGGCTGGACTTCGTCTGGCCGGCGCATCGCCTGGTGGTCGAGGTCGATGGCTGGGAGTCCCACCGCACGCGGGTCGCCTTCCAGCAGGACCGCACGATGACGAACGCCCTGCAGCTCGACGGGTTCGTCGTGCTGCGGTTCACGTGGGAGGACGTCAATCGCCGCCCGGCGGCGGTCGCGCAGCCAGATCCGCCGCGCGCTCGGTCTCCCCTAGAGCGACCGGCCCAGCCGCTCCCCGGCCGCCTCGAGCTCGGCGATGTCCGTCGCCTCGACGATCTCCTGGATGTCGAGCAGCCGCTGGCCGAAGGGGTCCATGCCGTTCTGTCCCACGACCGCGTAGCAGGGCACGCCGGCCTGGCGCGCCTGGGTGGCGACCTCGGCCGCGATCTTCCCGCGCAGCGTCGTGTCGTCCATCCGCCCCTCGCCGGTGATGACGGCGCGCGCGGCGCGCATGCGATCCGCGAAGTCGAGCGCGTCGAGCACGAACGGCGCGCCCGCCTCGAGCTTCGCCGAGTACTGCGCCCACAGCCCCCCGGACAGCCCGCCGGCCGCGCCGGTCATCGGCACGCCGGTCGGGTCGCGCTTGAACGACCGGGCGAGCTCGCGCTGGCGCGCCTCCAGCTCGCGGATCTGCTCCGCGTCGGCGCCCTTCTGCGGCGCGAACTCGACGGGTGCGCGCTCGAACGGGGTGCGCACGTCGCAGAGGCAGACGATCTTCGCCCGCCCGATGCCGCCGGCCTCCTCGATCGCGTCGATCGCGCCCTTGCCGCCGTCCGTCGTCGCCGACCCGCCGACGCACACGAGCACGACCTCCGCGCCGCCGGCGACCGCGGCCGCGATGAGCTGGCCGGTGCCGTAGGAGGTCGCGGCGATCGGGTCGCGATCGGCCTCGGCGACGAGCGCGAGCCCGGACGCCTCCGCGACCTCGACGACCGCGGTGCCGCCGTCCTCGAGCAGCACGTAGCCGGCCTCGAGCTCACGCCCGAGCGGGTCGAGCGCGGTGATCCCGGCGGTCTCGCCGCCGAGCTGCGTCAGCAGGACCGTCGAGGTGCCCTCGCCGCCGTCGGCGACCGGGCAGAGATCGGGCGGGACGAGGCCGGCCGCCTCCAGGCCGCGGCCGATCGCCGCCGCCACCAGCTGCGCGGTGTAGGTGCCCTTGAAGGAGTCGGGCGCGACGAGGACCTGCCGCGTGTCGGTCGTCATGGCCGCGGCACGCTACCCATCCAGCTGGGCGAGCAGGCAGGACTTGGGATCGCGGTCGTCGCGCCAGCGCAGGACCTTGGTCCCGTGCCGGATGCGCCCGTCGCTCACGTGGTCGAAGGAGACCTCGACGACGAGCTCGGGGCGCAGCGCGATCCACTCGAGCTCGCGGTCGCTCGCCCACCGCGACGGGTCCGCCGAGCCGCGCTCGCCGGTCTCGTACGGCGCCAGCCTGTCGACGAGCTCGCGCTTCTCCTTCGCCCGGAACCCGCTCGTGTGCCCGACGCCGTGGATCTTCCCGTCCTCGTCGTACAGGCCGAGGATGAGCGAGCCGACCGTCCGCTCCGCCTTGCCGGGCCGCCAGCCGAGGACGACCGCGTCGATGGTCCGGATCCGCTTGATCTTCACCATGCCCGTGCGCTCGCCGGGCTTGTACGGCGCGTCGCGCTCCTTGGCGATCACCCCCTCCGCGTCCTGCAGCCAGCCCTCGGCGTCGGCCGGGTCGTGCACGACCGGGGTCAGCTCGAAGGTCGGGTCGTCGAGCGTGCCCACGAACGCCTCCAGCGCGGCGCGCCGCTCGTCGTAGGGCAGCTCGAGGAGCACGTCGTCGCCGTGCGCGAGCAGGTCGAACGCGATGAACCGCGCCGGCGTCTGCTCCGCGAGCATCTGGATCCGCGACGCGGCCGGGTGGATGCGCTGGCCGAGCGCGTTGAAGAGCTGGCGGCCGTCCGGGCCGTGGATGACGATCTCGCCGTCGAGGACCACGCGCGTGTCGGGGAACGCGAGCTCCGGGAAGTAGCGGGTCAGCGGGCGGCCGTTGCGCGACTGCAGGTGCACGTCTCCGCCGTCGACGAACGCGATCGCGCGGAAGCCGTCCCACTTCGGCTCGTAGGCCCAGCCCTCGCCCTCGGGCAGCTTGGCCCGCGGGCGCGCGAGCTGGGGCGGGACAGGGGGCGACAGAGGCAGGCTCATGGGTGGCGCAGGTTACGCTTCCCGCGGGGTGGCAAAGGGCGAGCACACGATGATCGAGGTCGCCGGGCGCGAGGTCCGGATGTCGAACCCGGCCAAGGTCTACTTCCCCGGTCCCGGCTGGACGAAGCTCGACGTCGCGCAGTACTACCTGGAGCTCGCCGACGCCGTGCTCGTCCACCTGCGCGAGCGCCCGACGGTCATGAAGCGCTTCGTCAACGGGATCATGGAGGACCCCATCTGGCAGAAGCGCGTGCCGAAGAACATCCCCGAGTGGCTGCAGACCGCGACGGTCTGGTTCCCCTCCGGGCGCACCGCCGAGGAGCTCGTCGCCAACGACGCCGCCCACCTCGTCTGGGCGGTCAACCTCGGCGTGATCGACTTCAACCCCTGGCCCGCGCGGCGGGAGGACCTCGACCACCCCGACGAGCTGCGCGTCGACCTCGATCCGACCCCCGGCATCGGGTGGGACGACGTCCGCCGCACCGCGATGGTCGTCCGCGACGTCCTCGCCGAGCACGGCCTGCGCGGCTACCCGAAGACGTCGGGCTCGAAGGGCATCCACGTCAACGTGCGCATCGAGCCGCGGTGGAGCTCGATCGAGGTGCGTCGCGCCGCGCTCGCGCTCGCGCGCGAGGTCGAGCGCCGCGTCCCGGATCTCGCGACGAGCAAGTGGTGGAAGGAGGAGCGCCACGGCGTGTTCGTCGACTACAACCAGAACGCGCGCGATCGCACCGTCGCCTCCTGCTGGTCGATCCGGCCGACGCCCGACGCCCGCGTGTCCTGCGCGCTGGAGTGGGACGACGTCCCCGACGTCGAGCCCGGCGACCTGCGCATCGACACCGTCCCCGCCATCGTCCGCGCGAAGGGCGACCCGGCGGCCGACATCGACGCGCAGCCCGGCTCGCTCGACGGCCTGCACGACCTCGCGCGGCGCGACGAGGAGGGCGGTCTCGGCGACGCTCCGTGGCCGCCGCACTTCCCCAAGCAGGACTCCGAGCCCAAGCGGGTGCAGCCCAGCCGCGACAAGGACCGCCCGACGCATCGCGGCCGCGCCGGCGACCCGCAGCCGGGCGGCCCGCCGCCCGGCGTGAGCACCGGAGGCATGCAGCGGGGCTTCGGATCCAAGCCGCGAACCGGCCAGGGCTACGAGAGCGAGTTCGATGACTCCTGACGACGACACCGGCAGCGTGTTCCCGGTCCCCGACGAGTCCGAGCTGCCCGAGCGCATCCAGGGCCTGTTCGGCAAGGCGCGCGAGGCGCTCGGCTTCGTGCCGAACGTGTTCCGCGTCTGGTCGTACCGGCCGGAGCGCCTGAGCGCGTGGTTCGGGCACTTCCGCCTGCTGCACGAGCCGACCGAGGGCCTCACGGCCGCGGACCGCGAGATGGTCGCGGTCGTCGTGTCCCAGGCCAACGGCTGCCTCTACTGCCTCGTCGCGCACGGCCAGGCGCTGCGCGAGGCGCTCGGGGATCCCATCCAGGGCGACCGGATCACGCTCGACTGGCGGCGCGCGGGGCTCGACGACCGGCGCCGCGCGATCTGCGCCTTCGCGGAGAAGCTCACGCTGCGCCCGCGCGAGGTCGAGCCGGAGGACGTGCAGAGCCTGCGCGACGCCGGCCTCACCGAGGAGGAGGCCTGGGACGTCGCCGAGATCGCGTCGATGTACAACCTGACGAACCGCATGGCGATGGCGACCGGGATGCTCCCGAACCCCGAGTACCACGCGATGTCGCGCTAGGTGATGACCGACCCGGCCCTCTGCCTGAATGACGCGACAGGACTGGCGGCGCTCATCCGCGAGCGCGAGGTCTCGCCCGTCGAGGTCGTGGACGCGTTCCTCGCGCGGATCGATGCGCTGAACCCGGGCATCAACGCGTTCTGCGTCGTCGCCGCAAGCGAGGCCCGTGCGGACGCGCGGACCGCCGAGGCCGCGCTCGTCGCGGGCGAGGCCGTCGGGCCGCTGCACGGTGTCCCGGTCGCCTTCAAGGACCTGACGGCCACGGCCGGCGTGGAGACTGCGTACGGCTCGTGGATCTACGCGGGCAACATCCCCGACGCGGACGCGGTCATCGTCGAGCGCACGCGGCGGGCGGGCGGGATCATGCTCGGCAAGACGATGACGTCCGAGTTCGGGCACGCCGCGACCGCGCGGGACCTCGTCCACGGCGCGACGGTCAACCCCTGGAACCGCGAGCGCATCCCCGGGGGCTCGTCGGGCGGTTCGGCGGCCGCCGTGCTCGCAGCCATGGCGCCCGTCGCCGAGGGCTCCGACGGCGGGGGCTCGGTGCGGATCCCCGCCTCGTGCTGTGGCGTCTTCGGCCTCAAGCCGCAGCTCGGGCGCATCCCGATGCCCGACACCACGAACTTCACGACGCTGGCCTGCCACGGTCCCCTCACGTGGACCGTGCGCGACGCCGCCTTGCTCATGTCGGTGTGGGCCGGCCCGGACGACCGGGATCCACTCTCGCTCCCGGACACGGGCGACGACTGGCTCGGCGCAACCGACGGCGACATCCGCGGCGCGCGGATCGCCTACTCGCCGGACCTGGGGCTGCCGGTGGAGCCGGAGGTGTCGGCGGTGGTCCGCCGCGCGACGGCGACCCTCGAGGCGATCGGCGCCCGCGTCGAGGAGGTCGACCTCGCGACCGGGCAGGACCTGGTGCAGCAGTTCCACCTGCTCTGGATCGGCATGGAGGCGGCGAAGTTCGGCGGCTTCGTCGGGGAGCACGGCGATCGCATGACGCGCGGAGTGCGCGAGGAGATCGCCCGCGGCTCGCGGATCTCCGCGGTCGACTACTGGAACGCCGAGCTGGCCCGCAGCGCGTACCACGAGAAGATCCGTGAGATCCTCGCGTCGTACGACTTCCTCGTCTGCCCGACGATCGCCGTGTCGCCGCCCGGGATCCACACCTTCACGGACGGCCCGGAGGAGATCGCGGGCCAGATCTCCGATCGCAAGACGGGCTGGACGCTCGCGTTCCCGTTCAACATGACGTCGCATCCGGCCGCGTCGCTGCCGTGCGGCTTCACGGACGACGGCCTGCCCGTCGGCATGCAGGTCGTCGGTCGGCGCTTCCGCGAGACGGACGTCCTGCGGCTGGCGGCGCGGTTCGAGGAGGCGGCGCCGTGGGGCGCGCGCCGACCCGCCTTCCCGGAGCTGGCCGACCCGTCAGTCGTCTGAGACCAGAGAGGACCGCGGATGACCGAAGAGCTGCTCGCGAAGCTGCAGCACCTGATCGACCGGCAGGAGATCAACGACTGCATCCACCGCTACACGCGCGGCCTGGACCGCCACGACGACGAGTTGCTGCGCAGCGTCTTCCACCCCGACGCGATCGACAACCACGGCGCGTGGGTGGGCGGCCGCGAGGAGTTCGTGCAGTGGGCCAACCACGTGTGCCACAACGCCCTCGGCGGTCACATGCACCACATCACGAGCCACACGTGCGAGATCGACGGCGACGTGGCGCACACCGAGAGCTACGTCATCTTCGTGCACCGCTACAAGGACGGCCGCACGGTCCACGTCGCCGGCGGCCGGTACCTCGATCGCCTCGAGAAGCGTGACGGCGAGTGGCGGATCGCGCTGCGGCGGCTCGTCGTCGACTACCGGTACATCACGGACGGCTCCGTCTTCGGCGACTGGGACGGCTACCCCAAGGGAGCGCAGGACACGTCCGACATCTCCTACGAGCGGCCACTCGGCCTGCCGGACGAGCTTCTCGCGGCGATGAGGTAGGCGAGGCGCTCCGCCGCATGTTCGGGCGCCTGAGCGACGTGCCCGGATCGATAGGCTTCATCCCATGGCAAGTGCGACAGTTGCTGAGGAGGAGTACCTCCAGACGCTGTTCTGGCTCCAGGAGGCCAAGCTCCCCATGACGGGAGCCAATGTCGCCCGCGCGATGCAGCTCTCGGCCCCGACCGTCCACGAGATGGTGGGGCGTCTCGAGCGTGACGGCTACATCACGCGCGGTGGGGACAAGGCCATCAGCTTCACCGACAGCGGCCTGGAGCACGCGGAGGAGATCGTGCGCCGCCACCGCCTCATCGAGCGGTTCCTCACGGATGTCCTGGGCATCCCGTGGGACGAGGTGCACGAGGAGGCCGAGCGCCTCGAGCACGCGATGTCGCCGGTCCTCGAGGAGCGGATGCTCGCCGCGATCGGCGACGCGAGCACCTGCCCGCACGGCCACCCGATCCACGCCGGCGCGCGGATCGACGGCGTGCCGCTCGCCGACGTCGAGGTCGACGCGAAGGTCACGGTCCTGCGCTTCGAGAACGAGGCGGAGGAGCTGCTGCACTACCTGAAGACGACGGGCCTCGAGCCGGGGATGAAGGGCGTGGTCACCTCGCGCGACGACGGCGAGGTGGTCGTGACGTCCGACGCCGGCCAGGTGTGCACGATCGACCGCGATCTCGCCGAGACGGTCTCGGTGACCGCGGACCCGTCGCCGCCGGCGCGCGTCGCGCTGCCCGAGCAGCTCGTCATCTCCAAGGATCGATACGGGCGCTAGCCGCCGGCCTCGCGCGCCGACAGGAGCGCGAGGTGGGTGCCGAGCAGGGCGAGCAGCGCCGCGTGCGGTGACGCCTGCCCGGCAGCGGTGAGCGCGACCCGTCCGCGCTCGTCCTTGAACGTGTGACGCGTCGTGAGCTCGGCGAGCTCGGTCGCGTCCGACGTCCAGACCCAGCGCGGCTTCCACCATCCGTGGGCCGCGAGCTCGTAGCGGAGCCCGTCGAGCTCCATCGACCCGCGGCGGCCCATCCCCTCGCGCATGAACGTCGTCACCTCGGAGGCGCCGTCGGCCGAGAGCACGCGGACGCGCCTCCCGCGCGGCCGGTCCAGCCGCCAGGCGGCCCCGGCCGCCTCGGCGATCAGCGTCTTCGAGTCCAGGCGGGCGACGAGCACGTCGCCCGCACGCAGCTCGTGCACCCCGCCGCGCCGCGACGGCTTGCGCAGCGCGAGCTCGTTGCCCGCGTCGCGGATCGCCGTCAGCGGCTCGGGGCCCTCCTCGCTCAGGCGGCGTCCGCCAGTCTGATCGTGCGCGTCACGAACCGGTTGCTCGACCGGGTGCCCTTCAGCTCGGCGCGCAGGACGACGGTCACCGAGGAGTCGTTGCTCAGTGCGCGCCGCGCCGCGCGGGAGAAGCGCAGGACGGCCGCGACGTCGCTGCCGTCGCCGCGCAGTCGGCCGGTCGTCCGGGCGAGCACCCCGTTGGCGCTGCGCGGCAGGCCGATCCGGCGCGCCGTGGTCTGCGACACGCGGACCTGCAGCTCCAGGTTGCACGAGCGCCGGCAGCCGACCGTCGTGCGCAGCCCGCGCTCGAGCACGGTGGAGAGATCGGTGCTCTGCGGCTCGGCGAGGGCGACGCCGTAGCCGGCGATGCTGCCGTCGGACAGCCCGAGCTCGAAGCTGCCCCGCCCGGACTCGTAGCCGTCGACGAGGATCCAGTACGTGCGGCGCGGCACGGCGGTGAAGGACAGGAGGCTGGTGTCCGCGACGCCGCCGTCGTCGTCGCTGGCGATCTTGCGCAGCGTGCCGAGGTCGCCGGTGAAGACGCCGAGCACGGTGTCGAAGCTGGAGTTCGACGTGTCGAGCGTCACCCGCTGGCGGGTGTTCGTGCGGTAGCGGTACCAGACCGACCCGCCGCCGCCCTCTGCGACCGCCGGCTCGCCGAGCTCGCGGGTCGCGAGCGTGTTGGAGCCCTGCACGCGGCCGGGCTTGAGCGTGACCGCGTCGACGAACGCGTCGTTCGGCGGCACCGTCTCCGCATGCGCGACGAGCGTGAACGTCCCCGCACCGCCCTCGACGCCGGCGATCGCGATCCACACCGTCACGCCCGCCTTGACCTGCAGGCTCACCTTCGCGCCGAGGTCGTTGCAGGCGTCGTCGACGGAGGGGCCGGCGGTGAACGAGTTGAACGCCGTGCCGGTGTACGTCGCGATGACGTCGTCGAACGTCGCGTCGCACGCGTCGAGCGTCACCGCCCCGTCGGTCGGCGAGGTGTACGAGTACCAGACGCTCTTGGACCGGCGGTCGCCCGCGTGCGCGGGTTCGTTGCTCTCGACGGTGGCGTCGACCACGGTGCCCTGCACGGGGACGTCGAGCGTGAGCGGCTGCGCGGTGGCGAAGGCGTCGTTGGGGGGAGGAGCCGCCTGCGCGGACGCGGGGACCGCGGCCAGGGCGAATGCAGCGACGACGATCGGGAGCAGGCGGCGTGGGTTCATGGTCCGGGGAACGTACCTGCGCCGCGAAGGTCGCGGCGCAGGACCATCCCTCCGGACGGTGGGCGCTGCCTAGGCCGTCTGGGCGACGCCGGTCGCGGCGCGCACGGCCTCGGCGAGGCGCTTGACGCCCTCGTCGATCTGCTCGGGCGTCACGCCGCTGTACGCCAGGCGGAGGCTGTGCTCGCCGCCTTCGAGCAGGAAGTCCGACCCCTTCACGAACGCGACCCCGCGCTCGCCGGCCGCGGTGAACACCGCGTCGACGTCGACGTCGTCGGGGAAGTCGACCCACATGAAGTAGCCGCCCTCGGTCGGCTGGAAGCGCGCCTCCGGCAGCTCGCGCTGCAGCGCGTCGCCGAGACGCGCCGCGCGCTCGCGCAGCGCGTTCTTCACCGTCTCGATCGAGCCCTGGATCCGCCCGCCGCGGACGAACTGGTTCACGATCGACTGGGCGACCATGTTCGGCGAGATGTACGTGTTCGTCGCGAGGTAGACGATCTTGGAGATGACGTCCGTCGGGCCCACGAGGTAGCCGACGCGGATGCCGGGGCACACGGTCTTGGAGAACGACGACGCGTAGACCACGTGGTCGGACTCGTCGAGCGAGAGCATCGTGGGGAGCGTCGCCCCCGCGAAGCGCAGCTCGACGTACGGGTCGTCCTCGAAGACGAGGAAGTCGTACTCGCGGGCGAGCTCCAGGAGCCGGTCGCGCTTCTCGCGCGAGAGCGTGTAGCCGGCCGGGTTCTGGAAGTTGGGGATGATGTGCGCGAGCTTCGGGCGCAGGCCGCCCTCGAGCAGCTTCGCCAGCGCGTCGACGTCGATCCCGTCGGGCTCGAGGTCGACCGGCACGATCTCGGCGCCGCGCTGGCGCAGGCCGAGCAGCGTCCGGTCGTACGTCGGGCGCTCCACGACGACCGCGTCCCCGGGCTCGACGAGCGTGTCGAAGAGGAACGCGTCGGCCTGCATCGACCCGTTCGTGACGATGACCTGCGACACGTCGACGCCGTGCTTCTCGGCGATCCACGCGCGCAGCGGCACGTAGCCGATGGCGGTGCCGTACGCGGTCGTGCCCGCCGGGTCCTCCTCGAAGGCCTTCCCTGCAGCCTCGCGGAGCCCGTCGAGGTCGATGATGTCCGCGGACGGCGCGCCGCGCGCGAAGGAGATGAGGTCGGACGGGGACATGGAGGACAACCTACTTGGGGGCCCGCCTGGACGGGCCCGCGGCTGGCACGTGAGGGTACGAAGCCGCGCTGGGCCCGCCAGGCACCCCTTGACCTAGCCCCCGAGGATCTCGACGGCGAGGCGCGCGACCTCGGTCGGCGTGCGGCCGACCTTCACGCCCTTCGCCTCCAGCGCCTCGGCCTTCGCGGCGGCCGTGCCCTGCGAGCCGGAGATGATCGCGCCCGCGTGGCCCATCGTCTTGCCCGGAGGCGCGGAGAAGCCCGCGATGTAGGCGACGACCGGCTTGGTCACGTTGGCCTCGATGAACTCGGCCGCGCGCTCCTCGGCGTCGCCGCCGATCTCGCCCGACAGCACGATGAGCTCGGTCTCCGGGTCCTCCTGGAACAGGCCGAGGACGTCGATGAACGTCGTGCCCGGGATCGGGTCGCCGCCGATGCCGACGATCGACGAGTTCCCGAACCCGCTCTGGGCGAGCTCGTTGCCGATCTGGTAGGTCAGCGTGCCCGAGCGGGACACGACGCCGACGTTGCCCTCCTTGAAGAAGGACGCGGGGATGATGCCGACGTTGGCCTTGCCCGGCGACAGGACGCCCGGGCAGTTCGGCCCGATGAGGCGCAGGCCGGGCGTGCGCGCGAGGTGCGTCGCGACGCGCAGCTCGTCGAAGGCGGGGATGCCCTCGGTGATCGCGATGATCGTCGTGATGCCGGCGTCGGCCGCCTCGAGGATCGAGTCGGCGGCGAACCGCGGCGGGACGAAGATCATCGCCGTGTTCGCGCCCGTGTCCCTCACGGCGTCCTCGAACGTGTTGAAGACGGGGATCCCCTCGACGTCCTGGCCGCCCTTGCCCGGCGTGACGCCGCCGACGACCTGGGTGCCGTAGCGCCGGTTGTTCAGCGCGTGGAAGGTGCCCTCGCGCCCGGTGATGCCCGAGACGACGAGCTTGGTGTCCTTGTCGATCAGGATGCTCATCCGGCCAGCTCCACGACCCGCGCGGCGGCGGCGTCCATCGTCGCTTCCACGTGGACGTTGGGCAGCGCCGCCTCGGCGAGCAGCTCGCGCCCCTCCACGTCGTTCGTGCCGTCCAGCCGGACCACGAAGGGCACCGTCGGCTTCACCGTCTCGAAGGCCTGGATCAGGCCGCGCGCGACCTCGTCGCACCGCGTGATCCCGCCGAAGATGTTGAAGAGGACCGCGGTGACGGACTCGTTGGCGAGGATGACCTCGACCGCGCTCGTGACCTCGTCGGCCTGCGAGCCGCCGCCGGCGTCCAGGAAGTTCGCCGGCTTGCCGCCCGCGAGCGCGACGACGTCGAGCGTCGACATCACGAGCCCGGCGCCGTTGCCGAGGATGCCGATGTTGCCGTCGAGCTTCACGTACGTGAGGCCGCGCTCCTTGGCCATCTGCTCCTGCGGGTCCTCGGCGCTGGGGTTGCGCAGCGCCGCGTTGTCCGGGTGGCGGAAGAGCGAGTTGTCGTCGAGCGTGACCTTCGCGTCGAGCGCCCGGACCTGGCGGTCGCCCGTGATGATGAGCGGGTTGACCTCGACGAGCATCGCCTCCTCGGCGACGAACGCCGTGTAGAGGCGGGAGAGCAGCGCGCCGATGGGGCGCACGACGTCGGCGTCGACGCCCGCGTCGAACGCGAGCCGCCGGGCGTGGAAGTCCTGGAAGCCGAGGAGCGGATCGACGTGCAGCGTCGCGATCGCCTCCGGCTCGGTCTCCGCGACCTCCTCGATGTCCATCCCGCCGCGCGTCGAGAGCATCACGAGCGGCTTGCGCGCGCTGCGGTCGAACACGATCGACGCGTAGAGCTCGGCGGCGATGTCGCTCGCGGCCTCGACCCACACCTCGTGGACCGTGAAGCCGCGGATGTCCATGCCGAGGATCGCGTTGGCGGCGTCCTCGGCCTCGTGGCGATCCTTGGCGAGCTTGATGCCGCCGGCCTTGCCGCGGCCGCCGATCAGCACCTGCGCCTTGACGACGCAGGGGTATCCGACCTCGTCCGCAGCGGCCACCGCGTCAGCGACGGTGGTGGCGGGAGCGCCGGTGGGGACAGGGATGTCATGGCGGGCAAAGAGCTGCTTGCCCTGGTATTCGAGGAGGTCCATAGGCGGCCGCTGACTCTACTTGTCCTACACTGCCGAACGCTCATGGCGCTGCCGAAGAAGGTCAACTGGGTCACGTTCGACGTCTACGGGACTCTCATCGATTGGGAGACCGGGATCTACGACGCCTTCAAGGCGGAGGCGTCCCGCGACGGCTTCACGATCGATCGCGACGAGCTGATCCCGATGTTCCACGAGATCTCGCAGGACATCGAGAGCGGGTCCTACGAGCTCTACGCCGAGGTCCTGCGCCGGACCGCGGTCCAGATCGCCAAGCGCCTGGAGTGGCCGCTGGAGCCCTCGCGCGCCGGGTTCCTGCCCGACTCGATCCCGCGCTGGAAGCCGTTCAAGGAGACGAACGCCCAGCTCGCGAAGATCGCGAAGACGTACGAGACCGGGCTCATCTCGAACATCGACGACAAGCTCCTCGGCCTGACGCGCCGGCACCTGCCCACCGACTTCGACCTCGTGGTCACCGCCCAGCAGGTGCGCTCGTACAAGCCCGACCCGGCGCACTTCAAGGAGTTCCAGCGCCGGATCGAGGGCGACAAGAAGGGCTGGGTCCACATCGCGTCGAGCCAGTACCACGACGTCGAGCCGCTCGGCAAGCTCAAGGTGCCCGTGATCTGGGTGAACCGCACGGGCGAGGACCTCGAGGCCGGCCGCAAGGCGCCCGACGCCGAGGTCACCACGCTGGCCGAGGCCGCGAAGCTCCTCGGCGCCTAGGCGCGCCGCATGCGAGCGATCTCGCTGCACCCGGACGTCCTCGTCGCGACGAGTGAGGTGTGGCAGACGACGTGCACCGCCGTGCGCAGCGGCGGTGAGGCGTTCGTCATCGACTCGCCCGTCTACCCGGACGAGCTCGAGCTGCTCCCGACGCTGATGCAGCAGGCGCAGTTCATCCCGAAGGGGCTGCTCGTCACGCACGGCGACTGGGATCACCTGCTCGGCCGCCTCGCGTTCCCCGGCGCGGCACTCGGCTGCGCGGAGACCACCGCCGCGCGGCTGACCGCCGAGCCCGGGGCGGCCCAGCGCGAGCTGCGCGCGTTCGACGACGAGCACTACGTCGAGCGCAAGTCGCCGCTGTCGCTCGGCCAGGTCCAGGCGCTGCCGGTGCCCGGGCATCTCGAGGTCGGCGACGACGAGCTGGAGCTGCACCCGACCGAGGGGCACACCGCCGACGGCATGGCGATCTGGATCCCGTGGGCGCAGGTCCTCGTCGCGGGCGACTACCTCTCGCCGGTCGAGATCCCGATGCTCTCCGAGACGGGCTCGCGCGACGCGTACGTCGCGACGCTGCGGCGCCTGGAGACGCTGGTCGAGCAGGCCGAGCACGTCGTCCCGGGCCACGGCGCGGTGATGGAGGGCGCCCGCGCGGCGGCGATCCTGCGCGAGGACGTCGCGTACCTCGAGGCGCTTCCGGACGCCACGTTGCCGCTCGCGCGGCGCGGCCCTGCTCAGCAGGGCGTCCACAAGCAGAACGTCGCCCGTACATAGACGGCCGTTCCTGCCGATCACTTGGTCGGCATGCAAGATCTCCGCCTGTCCGAGCTCATCGGCGCGCTCTCGTTCGCGCTGGACATCACCGAGGGGCAGCCCGCCGGCCACGCCGCGCGCTCCTGCGTGATCGGCGTGCGGTTCGCGAACCACCTCAGCTGAGCGAGGCGGAGCGCTTCTCGCTCTTCTACGCGCTGCTGCTCAAGGACTGCGGCTGCTCGAGCATCGGCTCCCAGGTCGCCGAGCTCTACGGGCACGACGACCAGGCGGTCAAGAGCACGCTCCGCGCGATCGACCACCGCAAGCCGATCGCCGTCCTCGGCCACGCGATCCGCAACACCGAGCCGGGCGGCGGGGCTGTCGCGCGCGCCAGGCGCTTCGCCGGGCTGCTGCGCAACGGCGCCTCCAGCGCCCGCGAGCTGAACACCATCCGCTGCGACCGCGGCGCGGACATCGCGCGCATGGTCGGACTCGACGAGCGCGGCGTCGACGGCATCCGCTCGATCAACGAGCACTGGGACGGCGGCGGCATCCCCGAGGGCATCGCCGGCGAGGCGATCCCGCTCCTGGCCCGCATCATGGGCATCGCCCAGGCCGTGGAGGTCGAGCTGACCCGCGGCGGCGCGGAGCACGCGCTCGAGGTCATTCAGTCGCGCGCGGGGACCTGGTTCGACCCGTCGCTCGTGGCGGACCTCGTCCTGGCCGCGAGCGCACCCGGCTTCTGGGAGGGCCTGGACGGTGAGGGCGACGTGCACGCCGTGCTCGCCCCGCTCGAGCCGGGCGACCGGCTCATCGTCGCCGACGACACGCGCCTGGATCGCGTCGCCGAGGCGTTCGCCCGGGTCATCGACGCGAAGTCGCCGTACACGGCGCGCCACAGCGACGGCGTCGCGCGCTTCGCCGTTCTCATCGCGGAGCGCATGGGCTTCGACCCCCGCGACGTCCGCGACCTGCGGCGAGCAGGCCTGCTGCACGACATCGGCAAGCTCGGCGTCTCCAGCCGCATCCTCGACAAGCCCGGAAAGCTCGACGAGGACGAGTGGAAGCAGATGCGCCGCCACCCGGAGCTCACGGCCCGCATCCTGGGTCAGGTCGAGCAGCTGCGCGATCTCGCCGCGATGGCCGCGGCGCACCACGAGCGCCTCGACGGCCGCGGCTACCACCTCGGCCTGACCGCGGAGCAGCTCAGCCCGTCCGCCCGCGTGCTCGCGGTCGCCGACGTCGCGGAGGCGCTGAGCGCCGACCGCCCGTACCGCGCCGGCCTCGCGCCGGACGTCGTGCTGGACATCATCGGCAAGGACGCAGGCACGGCGCTCGACGCCGACGCGTTCGTCGCGCTGCGCGAGGCCTGGGCGCCCGCGCCGGTGCTCCTACAGCAGGCGGCCTAGCAGCAGGGAGCGCGCGGCGCCCTTGCTGTGGGCGTCGAACCCGTTGCGCTCGTAGAGCGCGAGCGCGGGGGCGTTGTCCTCGAAGCAGTCCAGCTCGATGCGACGCGCGCCCCGGTCGCGGGCGCGCTCGAAGGCGAAGCGGACGAGCGCGTCGCCCAGCCCGGCGCGGCGGGCGTCGGCGCGGACGAAGAGGTCCTCGATCCACGCGTCGGGCGCCTCCTTCCACACGCTCCAGCGGAAGCGCAGCTGCAGGACCGCGGACGGCCCGTCGCCCGCGAGCAGGAACTCGCTGTCGGGCTCGGCCATGATCCGCTCGACCGAGCGGAGCACGGACGCGTCGGAGGGCTCCGCCGATCCGAGGTGGTCGCGGAACTGCGCCATGAGGGCCGCGACCGCGCGGGCCTCGTCGGGTCCCGCGACCCAGGCCGCGCTCATGCCGGGTCGGTGATGACGGCGAGCGTGTCGCCGCTGGCGACGGCGCCGCCGGCTTCGATCGGCAGTTCGCTGATCGTGCCGGGCTTGTGCGCGGTGATCTCGTTCTCCATCTTCATCGCCTCGACGACGGCGATGAGCGAGCCCTCCTCGACGGTGGCGCCCTGCTCGACGGCGACCCTGAGGACGGTGCCCTGCATGGGGGAGACGAGCGCGTCGCCCCCGGCGCCGCCGGAGCCGCCGCCGCCGCTCTGGCGGCGTGGCGGCTTGCGCGCGGCGGTGCCGTTGACGGCGCCCGCTGCGGGCGGCGGGCCGATGACCTTGACGTCGAAGCGCCGGCCGGAGACCTCGACGGTGTAGTCCTGCTCGAGCGTCTCGGCGGGTTCGTCGGGGAGTTCGTCCCCGCCCACCCCGCCGCCGGTCGACGCCAGCCACTCGGGGTCCTCGAGCAGGTCGCGGCAGGTCTGCGCGTCGGCCCACTGCTCGGTGGCCATGAGCGCGCGGTGGAACGGGATGAGCGTCGTCAGGCCCTCGATCTCGTACTCCCCGAGCGCTCTGAGCATGCGGGCGGTGGCCTGCTCGCGGTCGGCGTCCCAGACGATGAGCTTGGCGATCATCGGGTCGTAGCTCGGGCTGATCTCCCCGCCGGTGGTGACGCCGGAGTCCACGCGCACGCCGGGGCCGGAGGGCTCGCGGTAGGCGCCGATGCGGCCGGGGGCGGGGGCGAAGTTGCGCGCCGCGTCCTCGGCGTTGATGCGGCACTCGATCGCGTGACCCCTGAGCACCACGTCGTCCTGCGTGAAGGACAGCGGGTCACCGGCGGCGACGCGGATGCCCTCCTTGACGATGTCGATCCCGGTGACCATCTCCGTCACGCAGTGCTCGACCTGCACCCTGGTGTTCATCTCCAGGAAGAAGTACTCGCCGTCCTGGAACAGCCCTTCGATCGTCCCCGCCCCGCGGTAGCCGACGGCCTCGGCGGCGTCGGTGGCGATCCGCCCGATGCGCTCGCGCAGCGCGTCGTCGACGACCGGTGCGGGGGACTCCTCGATGAGCTTCTGATGGCGGCGCTGGATCGAGCAGTCGCGCTCGCCCAGGTGCACGGTGTGGCCGTGGGCGTCGGCCAGGACCTGCACCTCGACGTGCCTGGGGTCGGGCAGGTAGCGCTCGAGGTAGACGGTCGGGTCGGAGAAGAACCGCTCGCCCTCCCCGGCCGCGCCCTCGAACGCGCCCTGCAGCTCATCCTCGGACATGGCGACGCGGAAGCCCTTGCCGCCGCCGCCCCCCGCGGCCTTCACCGCCACCGGGTAGCCGATCTCCCCCGCTGCGGTGCGCGCGGCGTCCAGGTCGGGGACCGGATCGGTCGTGCCCGGCACGATCGGCACGCCCGCCGCCTGCATCAGCTCACGCGCGCGGGTCTTCGAGCCCATCGCCTCGATCGCGCTCGCGGGCGGCCCGATGAACACCACACCGGCGTCCTCGCACGCCTGCGCGAACGACGCGTTCTCGGCCAGGAACCCGTAGCCCGGGTGCACCGCCTCCGCGCCGGACTCGCGCACGACCTCCAGCAGCCGGTCGACGTCGAGGTAGCCGCCCTCCAGCAGGTAGGCCTCGTCCGCGCGCCGCGCGTGCAGCGCGCCGCGGTCGATCTCGGAGTACACCGCGACCGACGCGACCCGGAGCTCCTCGAGCGCCCGGATGATCCGCACCGCGATCTCCCCGCGGTTGGCCACGAGCACCTTGGCGAACATCGGGCGGGGACTCTAGCCACCGCGGCGAGGCGATAGAAACCCGGGGTGACCAAGATCGCCGTCGTGTTCCACTCCGCCACCGGGAACGTCCACGCCATGGCCCACGCGCTCGCCGAGGGCGCCGAGGAGTCCGGCGCGGAGGTGCGCGTCCGGCGCGCGCCGGAGACCGCGCCCGCCGACGCCATCGCGGCCAACGAGCGCTGGCAGCGCTACGTCGACGAGGTCGCGCCGACGGTGCCGGAGGTCGAGATGGACGACCTCGAATGGGCCGACGGGTTCGCGTTCGGCTCCCCGACGCGCTTCGGCGGGCCGACGGCGCAGCTCAAGAACGTCCTCGACGCGACCGGCGGCCTGTGGTTCCGCGGCGTGCTGGCCGACAAGGTCGCGACCGGCTTCACGAGCGCGTCGACCGGCCACGGCGGCCTCGAGTCGACGATCCTGGCGCTGAACAACGTCTTCTACCACTGGGGGTCGATCGTGCTGCCCGTCGGATACACGGCGCCGGCGTTCAACGAGCTGGGCAACCCCTACGGCGCGTCGTGGGTCTCGCGGAAGGGCGCGGCGCCCGACGACGCCTCGCTGGAGGCCGCGCGGCAGCAGGGCCGGCGGCTCGCCGACGTCACCGCGACGCTGGTGCGCGGCCGTGCCTGAGCTCTGGCAGCTGCCGGCGACCGAGATCGCCCGCCTGATCCGCACGGGTGAGAGCTCCGCGCGCGAGGTGCTCGACGCCCACGCCCTGCGGATCGAGCAGGTCGCGCCGCCGCTGAACGCGTTCACCGAGCTGTACCTCGACGAGGCCCGCGCGAGCGCCGACGACGCCGACCGCCGCCAGGCGGCGGGGGAGCCGATCGGCCCGCTCCACGGCGTGCCGACCGCGATCAAGGCGAACACGGACGAGGTCGGCCACGCGACGACGAACGGCGTGCGCGCGTGGGCCGAGCGGATCGCCACCCGCGACGCGATCGCGACCGAGCGGCTGCGCGACGCCGGCGCCATCTTCCTCGCGCGCACGAACACCCCGGCCTTCTCCATGCGCTGGTGCGCCGACAACGACCTGCACGGCCGCACGCACAACCCCTGGCACCACGGCCGCACGCCGGGCGGCTCCAGCGGCGGCGCCGGGTCGGCGGTCGCGTCCGGCATGGTCGCGCTGGCCCAGGGCAACGACTACGGCGGCTCGATCCGCTACCCCGCGCACGCCTGCGGCATCGCGGGGCTGCGCCCGACGCCGGGGGTCATCCCGAGGCTGCCGGCCGAGGCGGGTGGCCCGGACCGCGTCTCCTGGCAGCTCATGGCGGTCGACGGGCCGATGGCCCGGACGGTCGCGGACCTGCGGGTCGCCCTCGACGCCATGGCGGGCCCCAGCGAGCGCGATCCGTTCTCGGTGCCCAGGGCCGCCCCCGCGGCGGCGCCGGCGGCGAGGCGCGTCGGGCTGCTGCGCGACCCGGGCGTCGTCGCGCCCGACCCGGTGGTGGAGGAGGCGCTCGACGCCGCCGCCGGCTGGCTCACCGACGCGGGGTACGCCGTCGAGGAGGTCGATCTCGGGCTGTTCGCCGAGGCGTACCGGCTGTGGTACCTGCTCACGATCGAGGACAACCGCCGCGACCTGCCGACGATCGAGGAGCTCGGCGGGGAGGGCGCCGCGCGGTCGCTGCGCACCCAGCTCGCCGTCGCCGCGCAGTGGTGGCCCGAGCAGCCGTCGGTGGCCGACCTGCTCGTCGGCTACGAGCGGCGCGGCGCGGTCATCCGCGAGCTCGGCGAGGTGCTGCGCGCGATCCCGCTCCTGCTCATGCCGGTGTCGACGGAGCAGCCCTTCGAGCACGGCGAGGACATCGAGTCCGACGCGGCCGCGATCCGCCTCGCGGCCGCCCAGTGGTCGTGCATGGCGCTGCCGGTCCTCGGCGTGCCGGGGCTGTCGGTGTCCGCGGGCGTGTACGGCGGGCTGCCGGTCGGCGTCCAGCTCGTCGGCGCGCGCTTCCGCGAGGACCTCGTGCTCGACGCCGGTGAGGTCATCGAGGAGCGCGCCGGCGTGCCAGCACCGATCGAGCTCGGCGTGGGGTTCGGCGCGGCGACGTAGGCTCTGCGCATGTCCGGCGAGGGCGTGCGCTGTGAGCCGGGGCGCTGAGGCGGACCGCGCGCGCCTCGAGGCGATCCTCGAGTCGTCCTCGAGCATCATCGTCGCGCTCGACACCCGGTACCACCTGACCGACCTCAACGGTGCCGCGCGCCGCATCCTCGGGCTCACGGACGAGGACATCGGGCGCTTCCTGGGCGACATCATCGATCCGCGCAGGACGGCCGACACGCCCGAGCGGCGCGAGGAGCTCCTCAGCATCCTGCACGGCGCGTCCGCGACGTTCGACACGTACCTGCTGGCGCCCGACGGGACGGAGCGGACGATCGACTTCACCCTCGCCCCGATCCGGGGGACGGACGGGGAGGTCGTCGGGATCTCGGCGATCGGGCGCGACGTGACCGGGGAGCGGCGCGACGAGGAGCAGCGGCGCAACCTGGCCGCCGTCGTCGAGTCGGCGCACGACCCGATCCTCGCGGCGCGCCCCGACGGGACCGTCCTCTCGTGGAACCGCGCGGCGGAGGTCGCGTTCGGCGCGCGCGCCGCGGACGTGCTGGGGCGGCCGCTCGTCGAGGTCCTGCCCGCCTGGCTGGGCGGTGCGGAGCTGGCGGTCGAGGAGCGGATCGCGCGCGGCGAGGCGATCGCGGACGTCGAGGTGGTGTCCGCCGCCGCCGACGGCACGCAGACGCATCACGCCGTCTCGGCGTTCCCCGTGCGCGACGAGCACGGCGAGGTCGCCGCGACCGCGCTGATCGTCCGCGACGTGACCGAGGCCAAGGGACTGGCGGAGCAGCTCGGCCAGGCCCAGCGCCTCGAGTCGCTCGGGCGCCTCGCGGGCGGCATCGCACACGACTTCAACAACCTCATGGCGGTGATCACCGGCTACGCCGGCGTCCTGGCGCGGGAGGTGCAGGGCGAGACGAGCGTGCACGCGGTCGAGGAGGTCCAGCGCGCCGCCCGGCGCGCTGCGGAGCTGACGTCGCAGCTCCTGGCGTTCTCCCGGCAGCGGCCCGCGGCGCCGACGACCATCGACGTCGCCGAGACCGTCGTGGGCGTGCGGGCGATGCTCGAGCGGCTGCTCGGCGCCGAGCTGGAGCTCATCGTCCGCGCGGAGGGCGACGTGGTCCCCGTCGTCGCCGACCGGGGGCAGCTCGAGCAGGTCCTCGTGAACCTCGCCATCAACGCGCGCGACGCGATGCCCGACGGCGGGACGCTGCGCATCACGGCCGAGACGGTGGTCCTCGACGGGCCCCATGCCTGCATCACGGTCGCCGACACCGGCACCGGCATCGCGCCCGACCTGCTGGAGAACATCTTCGAGCCGTTCTTCACGACGAAGGAGATGGGGGACGGGACGGGGCTCGGCCTGGCGTCCGTGCACGGGACCGTCACGCAGGCGGGTGGCCGGGTCGTGGTCGAGTCGACGCTCGGACAGGGGTCGACGTTCCGCGTGTACCTGCCGGCGGCGCCCGAGGACGCGCCCTCCCCGAGCGCGGCGCCCGAGGCACCGGCGGCTCCGGTCGCCGGGGGCACGGAGACGGTGCTGCTCTGCGAGGACGAGGCTCCGCTGCGGGAGCTGCTCGAGCGGATGCTGGGGCGCGCGGGCTACCGGGTCGCCGCCGCCGTCGACGCGGCGCACGCACTCGAGCTCGCGAGCGGGCTCGCGGGCGCGTACGACATGCTCGTCACCGATGTCGTCATGCCCGGCGGCTCCGGCCTCGACCTCGCCGACGAGCTCGCCCGGCGCGACGGCGCCCGACCGCTCCTGCTCATCTCCGGTTTCAACGCCGAGACGGTCGACCGCCGCGCGAGCATGCCCGCGGCGAGCGCCTTCCTCGAGAAGCCCTTCGAGTCGGCCGACCTGCTGGCGACCGTGCGGTCGCTGTTGGATGGCGCGGGCGCCGGTCAGGCCTCCAGCGCGTAGCCCATCCCGCGGACGGTCACGATGCGCTCCTTGCCGAGCTTGCGGCGCAGGTAGCCGACGTACACGTCGACGACGTTCGAGCCCGGGTCGTAGTCGTAGCCCCACACGTGCGAGAGCAGCTGCTCGCGCGCGAGGACCTGCCCCGCGTGGCGGAGGAAGACCTCGAGCATCGTGAACTCGCGGGCGCTCAGCTCGACCGTCCGCCCGTCGACGACGGCGCGCCGGGTGCGGAGGTCGAGCGCGACGTCGCCCGCACGCAGGACGGTCTGCTCCGCCGTGCCCTCGCTGCGCAGCCGCACGCGCACGCGCGCGAGCAGCTCCTCGAAGCGGAACGGCTTGGCGACGTAGTCGTCCGCACCGTGCTCGAGCCCGGCCACCTTGTCCTCCACCTCATCGCGGGCGGAGAGGATCACGACCGGGAGCCGCTGCCCCTGCGCGCGCATCGTCCGCAGGATCGTCATGCCGTCGAGCCCGGGCAGGCCGAGGTCGAGGATGAGCAGGTCGAAGTCGTCGTCGCGCGCCAGCGCGAGCGCCGTCGGCCCGTCCGGGGCGACGGTCGTCACGAAGCCGTTGGAGCGCAGCCCCTTCTCCAGGAAGGAGGCGAGGCGCGCCTCGTCCTCGGCGATCAGGATGCGGTTCATGGTGCGTCGAGCTCCTCCGGGGGCTCCGTGGGCAGGTCGAGGATGAACGTCGAGCCCTCCCCGGGCGCGCTGCGCAGGTCGACGCGGCCGCCGTGGGCCTCGGCGATGGCGCGCACGATGGCCAGGCCGAGGCCGGTCCCGTCGTGCCGCCCGACCTCCGCCTGGGCGAAGCGGTCGAAGATGCGCTCCTGGTCGGCGAGGGCGATGCCCGGCCCGTCGTCGCGCACCCACAGCCGCGCGCGTCCGCCCTCCAGCTCCGAGCCGAGCCCGATGTGCGCGCCCTCGGCCGTGTGCTGCACGGCGTTGTGGGCGAGGCTCATCACGGCCTGCGTCAGCCGCTGGCGGTCCGCGCGCAGCGTGCCGGCGCCGAGGCGCTCGAGCTGCCAGTCGCGTGGCGCCAGCGCGGATGCCTTCGCCATGAGCTCCTCGGTCAGGAGGTCCAGGTCGACCTCCTCGAGCCGCAGGAAGTCGGATCGCTCGGCCTTGGCCAGCGTGAGCAGGTCCTCGACGAAGCGGGACATGCGGTCGAGCTCGTCGCTGACGAGCTCGACGGTCTCGCGGCGTTCCTGCGGATCGTCGCCGAGCAGCTCGAGGTGGCCGCGGATGATCGTGATCGGCGTGCGCAGCTCGTGGCCGGCGTCGCTGACGAAGGCACGCTGGCTGGCGAAGGCGGACTCCAGACGGTCGAGCATCGCGTTGAACGTCCGGGTCAGCTCGGCGATCTCGTCGTCGCCGTGGACCTCCAGCCGGCGCGTGAGATCCGACTCGGTGATCGACCGCGCCGTGTCCGTGAGGGAGCGCAGCGGCGCGAGGACGCGCCCGGCCACGATCCAGGCCACGCCGATCGCGAGCAGCAGGACCGCGAGGGTGACGGCGCCGGTGATCCGGATGAGGTCGTCGACCTCCGCCTGCTCGGCTCCGAGGTCGGAGGTGACGACCATCGCACCGCGCCGCCGGCCGCCGACGCTCACGGGAACCGCGATGTAGCGCACCCGCGTCCGGGACGTCTGCACCTCGCCTCGGCGCGGTTCGCGCACGGCGCCGAGGGCGCGCAGCTCGGTGACGAGGCGGCGGTCGTCGGGGTTGCCGACGCTCGAGCGGTAGGGCGCCGTGCCCAGGTAGGTGAAGATCGCCTCGCGCTGCGACGGGACGTTGCGCTGCAGCGCGACGTTGAAGATCGCCTGCACGTCGCCGCCGAACGGCCGCCCGGTGTTCGGGTCGATGCCCTCGGCGACCAGGCGCCGCAGCTCCTCGACCTCGCGGGTGAGGTCGCGGTCGACGCGCTCGCTGGCTCGCGCACGCAGGATCTGGCGCTCGACGACGATCGACACGACCTCGGACATGACCAGCAGCACGACGATCCCGGCCAGGATCCGGACCCGCGCGCCCGACAGGAGGCTAATCGTCGTCCCCTCCGCCGCTGCCCTTGCCGCTCGAGTCGTCGTCGCCGCCTCGGCCCCTGCCACGACCGCGGCCCTGGCCCGAGTCGTCGTCGGACTCGATCGGCGGCCCGGCCTCCCAGCCGTCGTCGTCATCGTCGTCGGCCGGAGCGGTGCGCGTGGTGGTCGTCGAGGGTCGCGTGGTGGTCGTCGGCGACCGCGTGGTGGTCGTCGTGGGCGTCGTCGTGGGCGTCGCGCGCTGCGTCTCCGCGGCCGGGTCGATGACGACCGGAGCGACCGCCGCAGGCTCGTCGGGCTCGATGAGGCCGACGAGCGCGTACGCGACGCCGGCTCCGATGACGGAGGCGAGGACGACGAGCGTGACGATGCGGAGCGGGGACATGGGGAGGACCCTCGCGCGGGGGCGTGGGACCGATGTGAGACCGAGATGAGAAGGCTCTCACGAAGGGCTCACGGGCGGCTCACATGGCCGGGGCAGTCTGCCGACCGTCCCATCCAGCCACCACGGGAGGCAGTCATGCAGTTCTCCGCAGTCGTCCCGGCGCTCCGCGCCAGCTCGTCCAGCACCTCGACCCGGACCCGGACGGGTCGCCGGGCCAACCGCGCCGCCGGGCGCCGCCGTCGCCGGCGCGGCAGCTCGACGTCGACGCGCACCCGCACGGGCCGCTAGGGAGCCCGCCATCACCGCTCGCCTCAAGGCCCTGCTCGTCCCCGTCGCGGACGGGCAGGGCTACGTCGCCGCCGCGCCGCAGGTCGCCATCGGAGAGCTCCTGCGGCGCTTCTGGCCGTTCGCGCGCCCGTACCGCGGGCGCATCGCTCTCGGCCTGCTGCCGCTGCTCGCCATCCCGGCCGTCGAGGCGGCGGAGATCTGGCTGTTCGGCGTCGTCGTCGACGAGGTGCTCGTCCCGCGCGACCTCGGGATGCTCGTCCCGGTCGCGCTCGCGTACGTCGGGCTGGCGCTCCTCGGGGCGATGCTCGCGTTCGGCGACGACGTCCTCGCGACCTGGATCGGCGAGCGGTTCCTCCTCGACGTGCGCACCCACCTGCTCGCGCACGTCCAGCGCCTCGCGCCCCACACCCTCGACCGCCGGCGGCTCGGCGACACGCTGTCGCGCATCACGTCGGACGTCGCGGCGATCGAGTCGTTCCTGCTCGCCGGGATCGCCAACGGCATCTCCGCGATCGTCCGCATCCTGATCTTCGGCGGCATGCTGTTCCTCATCGCCTGGCAGCTCGCGCTGCTGGCGCTCGTCGTCGCGCCGCTCGCGTTCGTCGCGGCGCGCCACTTCGCGAAGCTCGTCAAGCACGCGTCGCGCGAGAAGCGCCGACGGGCCGGCTCGCTCGCCGCCGTCACCGAGGAGGGCCTCGGCAACATCGCCCTCGTCCAGAGCCTCAACCGCCAGGGGGCCGAGCTCGAGCGCTTCCGCCACGAGGCCCAGCGGATCATGGACGCCGAGCTCGCGGTCACGCGCATCCGCGCGGTGTTCTCCCCGGTCACCGACCTGATCCAGCTCCTCGGTGCGATGGCGGTGCTCGCCGGCGGGGTCTGGCTGCTGAGCCGCCAGGCGCTCACGCTGGGCGAGCTGCTCGTGTTCGTCACGTTCCTCGGGCGCCTCTACTCGCCGATGCGGCAGCTCTCGAGCCTGTCGGCGGCGATGTTCTCCGCCGCCGCGGGCGCCGAGCGGGTCGTCGAGCTGCTCGAGGAGCGCCCCACCGTCGCCGACCGGCCGGACGCGCGTGCGCTCGCCCACGCCGACGGGCTCGTGACGCTGCGCGGCGTCTCCTACCGCTACCCCGGCGCGGCCGTCGACGCCGTCAGCGACGTCTCGCTCGAGGCGCGGCCGGGCGAGACGCTGGCGATCGTCGGCCCGAGCGGCGCGGGCAAGTCCACGCTCGCGCGGCTGCTCGTGCGGTTCGACGACCCGTCGGCCGGCGTCGTCGCGCTCGACGGCGAGGACCTGCGGGGACTCACGCTCGAGTCGGTGCGCGAGCACGTCGGCGTCCTCGCACAGGAGACGCTGCTCCCCGATCTCACGGTCGCGGAGGTCATCGCGCAGGGCCGGGAGGGCGCCACGGAGGACGAGGTCCGCGACGCCGCCCGCGCCGCGGGGGTGCACGACGTCGTCGAGGCGCTCCCCGACGGCTACGCGACGCGGGTGGGGCAGCGAGGACGCTCGCTCTCCGGCGGGCAGCGCCAGCGGATCGCGATCGCGCGCGCGCTCGTCCGCGATCCCGCCGTGCTCGTGCTCGACGAGCCGACGACCGGCCTCGACGCCGCGGCGAAGGCGGCCCTCCGCGAGCCGCTGCGGCGGTTGGCGGTGGACCGCACGACGATCGTCATCACGCACGACCCCGAGGTCATGGCCTGGGCCGACCGCGTCGTCGACGCTGCGCGAGGGCCGCGTCGCCGAGGCGGTGGTGGCATGAGGTTCCGCGGCTACGACCTCGGCGAGCGCCTCGCCCGGTCCGACGTCCTCGACGTGCACGAGGCGTGGTCGCACGAGCGCGGGTGCTCGGTGATCATCAAGGCGCTGCGGCCCGACCGCCGCGGCGACGCGGCCGCCGCGCGTGCGCTGCGCCGCGAGGGCCGCCTGCTGCGGCGGTTCAGCCACCCGCACCTCGTGCGCGCCTACGACGTCCTCGCCGACCCGACGGACGCGGTCGTCCTCGAGACGCTCGGCGGGGAGACGCTCGCGCACCTCGTCCGGCGTCGCGACCGCCGGCTCTCCGCCGTCGAGCTCGGCTTCCTCGCCCAGCACCTCTGCTCGGCGGTCGGCTACCTGCATCGCCAGGGCTACCTGCATCTGGACCTCAAGCCGTCGAACGTCGTCGCCGACGGCGGCCGGGCCAAGCTCATCGACCTCTCGATCGCACGGCGCCCGGGTCGCGCGCGTGCCGGGGTGGGGACCTGGTGCTACCTCGCGCCCGAGCAGGCCGCGGGCGGCCACGTCGACACGCCCGCCGACGTCTGGGGGATCGGCGGCGTGCTCTGGGAGGCGGCGACCGGCACGTGCGCCTTCGGCGACGACCGCGACGAGGATCACGAGCTCCCCGTGCTGCATCGGCGCGCCGATTCCGTGCGCAGCCTGCGCCCGCGCCTGCCCACCGCGCTCAGCGATGTGATCGACGCGTGCCTGGAACCGGATCCGGCCGACCGGCCGGCGGTCGCCGACGTGCTGGCCGTCAGCCGTTGACGATCACGACGAGCGCGAAGACGCAGCCCGCCGCGACGATGAGCACGCCGGCCAGGGCGAGCGCGGCGAAGCCGCCGGCCGCCACGGCGTTGCCACCGCGACGGAGCTCGGTGGCGCGGGTCACGCCGAGCACGCACACCGCCGCCGCGAGGCTCAGCCCGATCGTCGCGGCGAGCGACACGCCCGCGAGCTCCAGCAGGTCCTGGACCGCGACGGAGGCGATCATGTCTCGGCCGCCGGCATCGGGTGGCGCTCCTGCGAGCGGCGGCCGAACGCGGCCACGATGAGCGCGACGACGGACAGCGCGACGACGACCGGGCCGAGCGCGCCCGTTCCGAAGATCCGCGTGGCGCCGTAGGCCAGGCCGCCGATCGCCGCCGAGCACGGCAACGTGAGGCCCCACGCGACGGCGATGTTGCCCGCGACCCCCCACCGCACGGCGGAGAGCCGCTTCGCGGCGCCCGCGCCCATGACGCCGCCCGAGATGACGTGGGTGGTCGACAGCGGGAAGCCGAGGTGCGTCGCGGTGAGGACGACCGCCGCGCCCGCCCCCTGGGCCGAGAAGCCCTGCGCGGAGTCCATCTTGATGATCCGGCTGCCGACGGTGCGGATGATCCGCCAGCCGCCCATGTAGGTGCCGAGGGCGATCGCGGTCGCCGAGGTCACGATGACCCATGTCGGGACGTCGAACCCGGTGGCCGGCAGGTCGCCGTGGGCGATGAGCGCGAGGGTGATGATGCCCATCGTCTTCTGCGCGTCGTTCGTGCCGTGCGCCAGCGCGAACATCGAGCCGGTCACGAGCTGCCCGTAGCGGTAGCCGCGGGCGACCGGTCCGGGGCGCAGGCGTCCGATGATGCGGTACGCGATGAGGATCGCGATCCCGGCCGCGCAGAACGCGAGCACCGGGGCGACGAGCGCGGGCACGATGACCTTGTCGATCAGGCCCTGGCCGTTCACCGCCGAGGGACCCGCGGCGACGAACGCGGCGCCCGCCACGCCGCCGATGAGCGCATGCGAGGAGCTGGACGGCAGCCCGGCCCACCAGGTCGCGAGGTTCCAGGCGATCGCTCCGATGAGACCCGCGAACACGACGGTGGTCGTGATCGCGCCGGCGTCCACGATGCCGCCGGCGACGGTCGCCGCGACCTGCAGGGAGATGAACGCGCCGACGAAGTTCAGGACCGCGGCCATGAGGACCGCGGCGCGGGGCGACATCGCCCGCGTCGACACCGTGGTCGCGATGGCGTTCGCCGTGTCGTGGAAGCCGTTGGTGAAGTCGAACGCCAGCGCCGTGACGACGACGATGGCGAGGATGAGGTCGCCGTCCACGGACCCGCGCTACGCGTTCTTGATGACGATGCCCTCGAGGACGTCCGCGACGCGCTCCGTCGCGTCGATCGCGTCCTCGAGCCGGTCGAAGATGTCCTTCCAGCGGATCACGACCATCGGGTCGATCCCGCCCTCGAAGAGCGAGGCGACCGCCTCGCGCGCCACGCGGTCGCCGTCGTTCTCGAGCCGGTGGATCTCGACGACGTAGTGCGAGAGCGAGTCGAACGACCGCAGCCGCGGCATCCCCTGGGCGATCTGCCGGCACGCGTCGAGGAGGATCGACGCGAGCACCTGCGCCTGGTCCATCGGCGCCTCGATCTTGTAGAGCACGAGGAGGTCGGCGGCCTCCTCGGTGAAGTCGACCACGTCGTCCAGGGCCGACGCGAGCTGGAGGATGTCCTCGCGCTCGATCGGCGTCACGAACGTCTGGTTCAGCCGCTGGAGGATGTCGTGCGTGACCCGGTCGCCGTCGTTCTCGACGGCCTTGATCTCACGCGCGAGGTCCTTGCGGTCAGGGAAGTGGCGGAGCATCTCGTCGAGGAGCTCCGCCGCCCGCACGAGGTTGCCGGTGGATTCCTCGAACAGGTCGAAGAACTCGCGGCCCTGCGGGACGAACACCTGGGACAGGCGAACCACGAAGCCGAGAATGCGGCAATGCGGTGAACACGGTGTGAACGACCTGTGAACGTGCCCGACTGCGTCGGCCATTGGCAGTTCCACTCCCGCGGCCGCCAGGCCGTGATCTGCCGGGAACTGCCGGTGTCTGTGGGTTCTAGGCGGGCAGCGAGCAGCGCGTGGCGCCGTCCGTGAAGCCCTCCGCCATCGCCTCCGCGTTGAAGCGCATCGAGGTCAGGTAGGTCGATCCGGTCGAGTCCTCGGGCCCCAGCGTGTCCGCCCACAGGGCCGGCCCGACCTTCGCGCCGGCCTCGGCCGCGATCGCCTTCTCGAGCTTCGGGTTCACCGACGACTCGGGGAAGATCGTGGAGACGTGCTCGCGCCGGATCGTCTCGACCAGGGCGCGGGTCTCGCCGGCCGACGCGCGCGCCTCGGTCGACAGCGCCGGGATGACCGCCCCGACCACCGTGATGCCGTAGCGGTCGGCGAAGTAGCCGAGCGCGTCGTGGTTGGTCACGAGACGGCGCTGCTCGGCCGGGATCCCGTTCATGCAGCGCGCGATCGCGGTGTCGAGCGCCTCCAGGCGCCCGAGGTAGGCCTCCGCGTTCGCGTCGTACGTCGCGGTCCCGCCCCCGTCGACCCGCGCCAGCGCGTCGCGGATGCGCCGGACCGCGATCTCGACGTTGCGCGGGTCCTGCCACCAGTGGGGGTCGACCTCGTCGCCCTCGCCCGTGCGCCGGTGGACGTCGTCGATGAGCGTGACGACCTGCGCGTCGGCTCCCGCGGACTTCACGAGGTCGCCGAGCCACTCGTCGACGTCGCCGCCCGACTGCAGCACGAGACCGGCGTCGGCCAGCGCGCGTGCGTCGCCCGGGCGCGGCTCGTAGTCGTGCGGATCGGAGTTGGGCGTGAGGATCTCCGTGACCGAGGCGCGGTCGCCGGCGATGTTGCGCGCGATGTCGGCGAGCTGCGTCGTGGTGGCCACCACGCGCGGGCCTCCGTCCCCCGTCTCGTCGTCACCGGATCCGCAGGCGGCGAGGCCGGTCGCGAGCGCGGCGACGCAGGCCAGGGCGAGGAGGGAGCGCATGCTGCGAGACAGTATCAAGAATGATTCTCATGAGCATGAAGGTCGGAATTGGCGCGTTCGCGCTGTCGAGGTCGCGACGGTCGTCCGTCCCCTGCATGATCCGCGGCATCCGGACGCGGCGACCGACGGAGGTGGGGCATGAAGGTGCTGTTGACCATGTACGGCGAGGAGGAGCTCAAGCGGGTCGCGTCGCCGGAGGACATCGCGCGCACCATGAGGGCATGGGGCGAGTTCGGCGCCGCAGCGCAGGAGGCCGGGGTCTTCGTGGTCTGCGATGCGCTCGAGGGCTCGCATGCGGCCACGACCGTGCGCGTGCGTGGCGACGAGCGTCAGGTGACCGACGGCCCCTTCATCGAGACGAAGGAACAACTGGGCGGCGTCATCATCCTGGAGGTGGCAGACCTCGACGAGGCGATGGTGTGGGCCGAGCGGACGCCGTGGAACGAGGACGGGTGCGTCACCGAGATCCGCCCGATCATGGACTACGACGCGTACGCCGCCCGCGCCGGACTCGACCCCGAGGAGGCCCAGACGTCCTGACCGAGCGCGCCGCAGCGAGCGTCGCCGACCGCCTGTTCCGCGAGCACTTCGGGCGAGCGGTGGCGGCGCTCATCCGCGCGATCGGCGACTGGGACCTCGCCGAGGAGGCCGTCCAGGACGCATGGGCCACAGCCGTCGAGCGCTGGCCGGTGCACGGCGTCCCACGCGACCCGCTCGCCTGGATCGTCGCCGTCGCACGCAACGGTGCAGTGGACCGCATCCGCCGCGATCGCGCCCTGCGCGCCCGCGTCCCGCAGCTCGCGCTGCTCGCGGCCGCCGTCGGCGACGACGAACCATCGGAGGACCCCGTGGCGACGAGCGTGTCGGACGAGCGGCTGCGGCTCATGTTCACCTGCTGCCACGCGGCGCTCGGCCGCGATGCGCAGGTCGCGCTGACGCTGCGCCTCCTCGGCGGTCTGTCGACGGCCGAGGTCGCGCGGGCGTTCCTCGTGCCGGAGGCGACCATGGCGCAGCGGCTGGCGCGGGCGAAGGCGAAGATCCGCGATGCGCGGATCCCGTTCCGGGTGCCGCCCGACGAGGCGCTCCCGGCGCGCCTCGGTGCACTCCTCGACGTGGTGTACCTCATCTTCAACGAGGGCTACGCCTCCGGCGCGGGAGAAGCGCACGTGCGGAGGGTCGCTCTGCGAGGAGGCCATCCGCCTCGCGGCGGTCGTCGCCGAGCTGCTGCCCGGCGAGGGCGAGGCGCTGGGCCTCCACGCCCTGCTGCTCGCCAATCACGCGCGGCGGGAGGCTCGCGTGGATGCGCGCGGGGCGCTCGTGCTGCTCGAGGAGCAGGACCGGGCACTGTGGAGCCGGAACGAGATCGAGCAGGCGACGCGCATCGCGACCTGCGCGCTGCGTCTCGGGCCGCCTGGGCGCTACGTCCTGCAGGCGGCGATCGCGATCGAGCACGTCAACGCGCCGCGCGCCTCCGATACGCGGTGGGAGCGGATCGCCGCGATCTATGCGCGTCTCGCCGCCATCGGGCCGGACCCGGTTGTCGAGCTCAACCGCGCGGTCGCCGTCGCCATGGCCGGCGACGTTGCGGGCGGACTCGCCCGGATCGAGTCGCTCGAGCCGGCGCTCGACGGCTACCGGTATTTCCACGCGGCTCGTGCCGACCTCCTCCGGCGTCTGGGCGCGTGGGCGGCCGCGGCCGGCGCCTACCGGCGCGCCCTCGAACTCACGCAGAACCCGACCGAGCGGGCGTTCCTGGAACGCCGTCTGGGCGAGGTCGCAGGGTCCTGACACAGCCGTCCCGAAATTTCTCCCACCTACGCCCCGCTTTTCCGTACATTGGCGTCATGACTGATGCGGAGCGCGAGCTCGCGGAGGCGCAAGAGGCGCTTCGCGAGCACATGGGGACGTGGGAGTTCGCCTTCGCACACGCCGGCGGATGCCATGGGGGGTCCGAGCATCCCGCCCACGCGGCGACCCGGGCGCGCACTGCCCAGCTGCGCGACCGGGTCGACGCCGCGCTGCGCGCGGTCTAGCCCCAGGGGTGCGCGTCGCGCCAGGCGCCGGCCGATGCCGTCGGCGCCCGCTGCCTCCAGGCGCGCGGCGCGGGTCCAGGGCGACGTCCGCGTGCCGGCCGGCTCGACCGGCGGCGCGTGGTCGCGCAGGAACCGCTCGACCGCCGCGACGACCGCCGCGGCCTCCTGCGGCGAGGCGGCGGTGACGAGCCGGAGCTGCGGGCGGCGGTTCGGCATGCTCAGACGGGCGCGACCGGGATGTCGCCCAGCATCGCCCAGACCGCGACGGCGGCCGCGCCGAGCCCGACCGCGACGCCGGTCAGCACGCGCTGCGTCGTCGTCGTGTCCGTGGCGCGCTGCTTGGCCTTCTCGCCCTGCTCGATGGCGCGTTCGAGCATGGTCTCGGCCCAGGTGAACTCGAGCGCCAGGATCGCGAGCCCGATCGGGATCACGAGGAACGCCGGACCCGGCAGCACGAGCATCGCCAGGCCTGCGAGCAGCACCGTGAAGCCGACCATCACGTAGAGCGCCCGCACGATGCGCGAGCGCTGCAGATGCAGCTCCTTGCGCTCCTGGAGCTTGGTGACGAGCTTGGGCCGCGGGGTCTCCTGCACGACCGCCAAGGCTAGAGGACAGCGCCGAAGAAAGCTTGCTCTAGCATGCGTCGTCGCCTGTCCCCACTTCCAAGGAGCCTCATGCCTCTCTCCGGCACCTACGCAGTCGATCCTGTCCACTCGAGCGTCCGCTTCCGCGTCCACCACGGCGGCATCGCCTTCTTCCGGGGCTACTTCGAGGGCTTCGAGGGCACGCTCGACGCGACCGGCGCCGAGCCCGTCCTCACGGGCTCCACGAAGGTCGAGAACATCTCGATCCGCCAGCCCGACTTCTTCCGCGGCCACGTCATGGGCGACGAGTTCTTCGCCGCCGACCAGTACCCGGAGATCACCTTCAAGTCGACCGGCTTCAAGGTGGACGGCGGCGACGTGACCGTCGAGGGCGACCTGACGATCCGCGACACCACGAAGCCGATCACCGCGACGGGCACGCTCATCGGCCCCTCCGAGACGCACGCCGGGACCCGCGTCGCGCTCGACGTCGAGACGACGATCAAGCGCCAGGACTTCGGCGTGAACTGGGAGGCGCCCGCGCTGCCCGGCGGCGGCCCGTCGCTCGCCGACGACGTGACGCTCGAGTTCACGCTGCAGCTCTCCGAGCAGGAGTAACCGCTACAGCGGGATGTTGCCGTGCTTGCGCTGCGGCGAGGCCTCGCGCTTCGTCAGCAGCGTCTCGAGCGCGGTGATGAGCTTCGGCCGGGTCTCGTGGGGGACGATCACGTCGTCGAGGTACCCCCGCTCGGCCGCGGTGTAGGGGTTCGCGAACCGCGCGCGATAGTCGTCGATGAGCTCCGCCCGGCGCTCGTCGGGGCTGTCGTGCGCGGCGAGCGCCCGGCGGTGGACGATGTTCACCGCGCCCTCGGGGCCCATGACCGCGACCTCCGCGGTGGGCCACGCGACGTTGTAGTCCGCGCGCAGGTGCTTGGAGGCCATGACGTCGTAGGCGCCCCCGTAGGCCTTGCGCGTGATGACGGTGATCTTCGGCACCGTCGCCTCCGCGTAGGCGTACAGCAGCTTCGCGCCGTGGCGGATGATCCCGCCCCACTCCTGGCTCGTGCCGGGCAGGAAGCCGGGGACGTCGACGAACGTGACGAGCGGGACGTTGAACGCGTCGCAGGTGCGGACGAACCGCGCCGCCTTCGCGCTCGCGTCGATGTCGAGCACGCCGGCGAGCTGCGCGGGCTGGTTGCCCACCACGCCGATGGCATGCCCGTCGAGGCGCGCGAAGCCGCAGACGATGTTGCGCGCGTGGTGCTCCTGCACCTCCAGGAACTCCCCGTCGTCGACGATGCGGCGGATCGCGTCGCGCATGTCGTACGGGCGGTTCGGGCTGTCCGGCACGACGTGGTCGAGCTCGGGATCCATCCGGTCGCGCTCGTCGGACGGCAGCACGCGGGGCGCTGACTCGAGGTTGTTCTGGGGCAGGAACGACAGGAGGTAGCGGGCGTCCTGCAGGCACGCGTCCTCGTCCTCGGCGGCGAAGTGCGCCACGCCGGACTTCGTCGCGTGCGCCATCGCCCCGCCGAGCGACTCGGCGTCGACGTCCTCGCCGGTCACGGTCCGGATGACGTCGGGCCCCGTGATGAACATGTACGACGTCTCCTTCACCATGAAGATGAAGTCGGTGATCGCCGGGGAGTAGACGCCGCCGCCCGCGCACGGCCCCATGACGAGGCTGATCTGCGGCACGACGCCGGACGTGCGGACGTTGCGCAGGAAGATGTCGGCGTAGGCGCCGAGCGACACGACGCCCTCCTGGATCCGCGCGCCGCCGCCGTCGTTGATGCCGATGACCGGGCAGCCGATGCTGGCCGCGAGGTCCATGACCTTGCAGATCTTCTCGCCGACGACCTCGCCGAGCGAGCCGCCGAAGACGGTGAAGTCCTGGGAGAAGACGCAGACGCGGCGCCCCTCGATGGTCCCGTGGCCGGTGACGACCGCGTCGCCCCACGGCCGGTTGCCCTGCATGTCGAAGTCGGTCGTGCGATGGCGGACGAACGTGTCCAGCTCCGTGAAGGAGCCGGGGTCCAGCAGGCGCTCGACGCGCTCGCGCGCCGTGAGCTTGCCGCGGTCGTGCTGCTTGCGCTCCTGCTCGGGCGCGGAGTGGACGGCGGCCTCGCGCAGCTCCTGCAGCTGGGCGAGGCGGTCCTCGAAGGTCTCGGGGGGATGCTCCGTCATGGCGAGGCGCCAACCCTAGTGCTGCGCAGGGCGTTCAGCTCGGCGGCGAGGGTCCGGGCGTCGTACGGGCCGACGTGCCGGCGGTCGCCCACGAAGAACGTCGGCGTCCCACGCGCGCCGCTGGCGTCGGCGCTCGCCACGTCGCGCCGGACGCGCGCCGCGAGGCGTCCCTCGTGGAGGTCGTCGGCGAAGCGGTCGACGTCGAGCCCGAGCTCGCCGGCGTACGCGACGAGGTCCTCGTACTCGAGCCGGTCCTGGTGGGCGAACAGGAGATCGTGCATCTCCCAGAACGCGCCCTGGGCGCTCGCCGCCTCGGCCGCCTGCGCGGCGAGCTCGGAGTGGTCGTGCACGTCGGGGAGCGGCAGGTGGCGGAAGACGTAGCGCAGGTCGTCGCCGAGCAGCGCGTGCAGCTCCTTCACCGTCCCGGTCGCGCGGCTGCAGAACGGGCACTCGAAGTCGCCGTACTCGACGAGCGTGAGCGGCGCGTCGGGGTTCCCGCGGATGTGGTCCTGCTCGGGGTCCACGGGACGGTCGAGGAACAGCGGCAGCGTCGCGGTGCGCTCGCCGCGCAGCACCGCCGCGCCCTTGAAGATCACCCAGCCGGTGAGCGTGGCGAGCGCGGCGGCGAGCAGCACCCCGACGGTCGCCTCCGACTGCAGGTGCTCGTCGAATGCGAGGTCGGCGATGAGCAGCGACACCGTGAAGCCGATGCCCGAGAGCGCCGCGCCGCCGAGCACCTGGCCGGACCCGACCCCCCGCGGGAAGGCGCCCAGCCCGAGCCGCACGGTGCCCAGCGACGTCACGCCGATCCCGACCAGCTTGCCGACGACGAGGGCGACGACGACGCCCCAGGTCACCGGCGAGGAGAGGGCATCGGCGAGCACCCCGTCGCGCAGGTCGACGCCCGCGTTGGCCAGCGCGAACAGCGGGACGATCACGTAGCTCGTCCAGGGGTGGAGCATCGTCTGCAGGCGCTCGTTGAGCGACACCGCGCGCACGAGGCTCTGCCGAGCCGAGATGCCGACGCTGGGCAGCGGCGACTGGCGGAACGCCCGGAACATCGAGGTCGCCTCCTCGACCTCCTCGCGGCTCGGCGGCCGGGCGGAGATGAGCAGGCCGGCGGCCATGCCGGCGATCGTGGGATGCAGCCCGGACTCGACCGCGGCGACCCACAGCACGAGGCCGACCACCGCGTACACGGACGTCCGCCACACCTCGAGGCGGTTGAGCAGCGCGATGAGGACGAGGCACGCGACCGCGACCGCCGTCGCGACCAGGTCGATCGAGTCGGAGTAGACGACGCCGATCACCGTGACCGCCACGACGTCGTCGGCGATCGAGAGCGTGAGCAGGAAGACCCGCAGCTGCGTGGGGCACGCCGGGCCGACGAGGGCGAGCGCCCCGAGCAGGAACGCGGTGTCCGTCCCGATGACGACGCCCCAGCCGCTCGCCGCCTCGCCGCTCGGGTTGATGGCGAGGTAGATGAGCGCCGGGACGATGAGGCCGCCGAGCGCTGCGAGACCGGGCACGACGAGGTTGCGCCGGTCGGTCAGCTCGCCCATCGACAGCTCGCGACGGACCTCGAGGCCGACGACGAAGAAGAACAGGACCATGAGGCCGTCGTCGACCCAGTGGCCCAGGTCCTTGGCGATCTGCGCGTCGCCGAGGCGGACCGCGAGCTCCGTGTGCCAGAGCGAGACGTAGGAGTCCGACAGCGGCGAGTTCGCCCACACCAGCGCGAGCAGCGTCGCGCCGAGCAGCAGGCCCGCGCTCCCCGCCTCGTTGGCGAGGAACGTGCGGACGGGCTGCGCGAGCTGGGCGACGAGGACGCGCCGCCTCGGCTCCGACTGCGTCGGGGCAACCGGAGCGAGGACGCGCGTCATGCGCCCGAATCTACGAGACGGCTACCCGCGGGAGAACGGCCGGTGGTGGGCGGCGCCCAGGTGGTCGAGCATGCCCTCGAGCACCTGCAGCGCCTCGCCGACCGGCAGGTCGGCCTCGATGGCCGGTCCGGGCTGGGGGACGGGCGGCGTGGGGTCGATGGGCGGCGTCGGGTCCGGCGACGGCACCGGCGGATCGATCGGCGGTGCGGGGCTCGGGTCCGGGCGGGGCACCGGCGGCGCGGGGTCCGGCGCGGGCGCGGGCGGCGCCGGCGGCGTGATCTCGGCCGTCCTGCGCCGGAACAGCCGCGCGAGGAAGCCGCGGCGCGGCGGCTCGATCGCGACGGGCTCGGGCTCGGGTTCCGGCTCCGGCTCGGGCTCCTCCACGGCGACAGGCTCGGGCTCGGGCTCGGGCTGCGGGACCGACCAGGCCTCGTCCTCGGGCGCGACCCAGCGCCGCGGATCCACCCACGACGGCTCGGCCGGGACCGCGGTCAGCGTCACGCGCGTCCCCCAGCCCGCCGAGTCGAGTGACACCGTGCCGCTTGCGCGTTCGCCCTCCCAGGCGACGGTGCTCTCTGGCTCGAGGCTGGTGATGCGAACGGCGCCGAACGGCGCGAGGTGGTGACGGAGGACGTCCTCGTCGGAGATCTCCGCCCACAGCTCCGGTGGTGATTTGACGAGTCGTCGTTGGGCCTGCAGCTCATCCATGTCGCGGGCCCCTTCGACCCCGCGGCGGTCGTCTCCTGCGCGCGCGTCGATCTGCAACATGCCTACCGCGCCGTCGCGGGCGACTCGCGCGTGTGGCGCTCGTCCATGCCCGTCGCGTCCTGCAGGTCGCCCTCGATCTCCTCGAGGCTGCGGCCCTTCGTCTCGGTGACGAACTTCAGGACGAACGCCGTCGCGACGAGGCCGATGACCGCGTAGCCGAGGAAGACCGTGCCCGGCCCCCAGGCGTCGAGCGCCAGCGGGAACGTCTGCGACACGACGAAGTTCGCGAACCAGTGCAGGGTGATCGCGACGCCGAGCGCCGCGCCGCGCACGCTGAGCGGCAGGATCTCGGGGAGCATCACCCAGACCACCGGGCCCCACGTCGCGGCGAACGAGGCGATGAACGTCCCGAGGCAGACGAGCGTGACGATCGCCGCCGGGTCGCCCGGCGAGTTCGGCTCGGACATGATCGAGAGCGATCCGCCGAGCACGGTGAGGCTCGTGACCATCCCGGCCAGCCCGGCCAGCAGCAGCGGCTTGCGGCCGACGCGGTCCACGAGCCGGATCGCGAGGACCGTCATCGCGACGTTCAGCACGCCGATGGCGATGTTCGCGTAGATCGCCGACTGGTCGGAGTAGCCGACGTTCGTGAGCGTCGTCGGGGCGTAGTAGATGATCGTGTTGATCCCGATGAGCTGCTGGAAGACGGCGAGCCCGATCGCGACGAGCAGCGCCGGGCGCACCCACGCGGCGCCGAGCTCGCGCAGCCCGCCGCCCTCCTCCTCGCGCTCGACCTCGTGGATCTCCTCGATCTCCTTCTCGGGGCTCTCGTCGGCGTGGGTGGCCTCGAGCACCTCCTTCGCCTCGTCCTCCTCGCCCTTGCGCACGAGGAACCGCGGCGTCTCCGGCATCCAGATCATCCCGACGAGCAGCACGAGCGACGGGACCACCGCGAGGCCGAGCATCATGCGCCAGGCCTCCGAGGAGGCGAGCACGGCGTTCACGAGGTAGGCGACGAGGATGCCGCCCACGATCATGAGCTGGTTCAGCGAGGAGATCGCGCCGCGGATGTGGGTCGGGGCGATCTCGGAGAGGTACAGCGGCACGACGAGCGCGGCGCAGCCGACCGCGATGCCGAGGACGAACCGCCCCGCGAGCAGCACGCCGACGGTCGGTGCGAGGGCGGCGACGAGCGCGCCGACCGTGAAGATGACGCCCGCCGCGATGATGAGCGTGCGGCGGCCCAGGCGGTCCGACAGCGGGCCCGCGAGTCGCGGCGCCCAGCATCGCGCCGAGCAGGAGCGAGGCGACGACGGCGCCCTCCATGAACGAGGAGAGGTCGAAGTCCTCCTTGATGAAGAGGATCGCCCCGGAGATGACGCCCGTGTCGTAGCCGAACAGCAGCCCTCCGAGCGCGCCGAAGAAGTAGATCCGCCGAGCCGACAGCTCCATGACCCTCCCACCCCTCTCCTCGTGGTGGACGGGGTGTTCCCGCCGCACCGGCGGGGCAATCAGCGACCTGCGAGCCCCGTCTCGTAGGCGAGGACGACTGCCTGCACGCGGTCGCGCAGACCGAGCTTGGCGAGGATCCGCGCGACGTGCGTCTTCACGGTCTGCTCGCCGAGGACGAGCTCGGCGGCGATCTCGGCGTTCGACATGCCGCGCGCGAGCAGGCGCAGCACCTCCAGCTCGCGCGCCGTCAGCGAGGCGACCGCCTCCGGCGGCCCGTCGTCGCCGGTGGGCGCGGCCACGCGCGCGAACTGCTCGATGAGCCGGCGCGTGATCGACGGCTCCAGGAGGGCGTCGCCGGCCGCGGCGACGCGGATCGCGTCGAGCAGCCGCGCGGCGGGCGCGTCCTTCAGCAGGAAGCCGCTCGCGCCGAGGCGCAGCGCGTCGTAGACGTACTCGCGGGTGTCGAACGTCGTGAGCATGAGCACGGCGGTCTCCAGGCCCGGGTCGCCGAGGATCGCCTCCGCGGCGCGCAGGCCGTCGAGCTCGGGCATGCGGATGTCCATGAGCACGACGTCGGGCCGCAGGCGCCGGACGACGTCGACCGCCACGTGCCCGTCGCCCGCCTCGCCCACGACCGTCATGTCGGGCTCGGTCTCGACGATCACGCGGAAGCCCGCGCGCAGGAGCGCCTGGTCGTCGGCGATGGCGACGGTGATCGGCGCCTCGCGCGGCGGCACGGGCGCCGGGACGTCGCCGTGCAGGACCTCCGCCATCCCGACGGGCTGGCCCACGCCCCGCAGCCGCAGCGCCCCCGCCGCGCGCATCGGCGCAGGCGACCCCTGGCCCGCCAGCAGGCGGACGGTCTCGGAGACGAGCACCTGGCCGGGGTCGGCCGCCTCGGCCAGGCGCGTCGCGACGAGCGTGGCGTCGAAGTCGTTCTCGCCCGCGTCGACGCCGATCCGCTCCCCGCCCGCACGCGCGAGGTCGACCGCGCAGGCGACCGCGTCGGCGGCGCTCACGAACGTCGCCGTGACGCCGTCGATGTCGCGCGACGCCTCGAGGCCGCCGTGCGCGCGCAGCGCGTCGGCGGCCCCCTCCGGGGCCGGCTCCACGCGCAGGACGGCGGCGAAGGGCATGCCGGAAGGATCTTGTCGGCTCCGCGGACCCGCGTCACCTGCGCGGGGGACGGGCGATCACCCGCGGGGGTGACGACGACGGCGGCCGTGCGGCGGAGGCTTGCACCGTCCACCCACGGAAAGGCCGCCGAGATGCTCCGCTCCATGACGTCCCTGCAGCGCTCGATCACCCCGTTCGATGCTGTGCTGACCGCGATCTTCGTGGCGCTGAGCGTCGCGTTCATGGTCGCGACGATCGACGACGAGGGCGGCTCCTGGGTCGCCGTGCCGCTCTTCACCCTCGTCCCGATGACGCTGCTGTGGCGGCGCACCGCCCCGCTGCAGGCGCTCGGCGGCCTGATCGCCGCCGTCGGCATCCACGCCGCGCTCTTCGGGACGATGACGCGCTGCGGGCTGTTGCTCCCCGTCGACTTCCTGCTCGTGTTCGCCGCCGCCGCCCGTCTGCCCTGGCGCCTCGCCGCCGCGGGCTGGGCGCTGGCCCTGGGCGCCGCGCTGCTCATGCTCGGCTTCGACCAGAGCGCGCCGCTCGACGAGGCGGGCGTCTTCGTGGGCGTCCTCGTGACCGCCGCCTGGGCCGCCGGGCTGGCGCTCCGCGCCGTCGCGCACGCCTCCTCCGAGTCCGCCGTCACGCTCGAGCCGGCACGCACCTGACGGTTTCGGAGATGCTTGGCTCGATGACGTCCCTGAGGCGCTCGATCACCCGGTTCGACGTCCTGCTCGCCCTGGCGGGCGTGGCGTTCGCGGTGTTCTTCGGGATCGCGGTCGGCGAGGACGAGGGTGCACCGTGGCTGTTCACGCCGGTCCTCGCGCTCGTGCCCCTCACGCTCCTGTGGCGGCGCGTGTCGCCGATCGGCGCCCTGTGCGGCCTCATCGCCGCGATCGGCCTGAGCATCGCCCTGTTCGGCACGTACACGCGCTGCGGGCTCGTCTTCCCGATCGAGTTCTTCCTCGTCTTCGCGGCAGGCGCCCGGCTCGCGTGGCGCGGAGCCGTCCTGGGGTGGCTGCTCGGGATCGCCGCGGCCTGCCTCACGCTCGGCTGGGACGCGAGCGCGCCGCTCGACGAGGCCGGCGTCTACATCTGCGTCCTGCTGACGGGCGTGTGGGTCATCGCGCGGCTCGTGCACATGCGCGGCCGCAACGTCGAGCGTCTCCAGGAGCAGACCGCGGCGCTGCGCGAGGCGCGCGACGACCGGGCGCGCATGGAGGTCGCGATGGACCGCGCGCGCCTGTCGGCCGATCTCGACGAGCTGCTGCAGCGCCGACTGGGCGAGCTGGCGACGCTCGCCGAGCGCGGCGCGTCGCAGGAGGGCGCGGAGGCCACGGCGACCCTGCTGGACATCGAGCAGGGCAGCCGGCGGACCCTCGAGGAGATGCGCGCGGTGGTCGGCGTCCTGCGCAGCGCCGACGAGACCGACTCCGTGGCGCCGCAGCCGACGCTCACGCACCTCGAGGCGATGCTCCTGCGGGCGAAGGGCGCCGAGGCGCGCCTGACGGTCGACGGGAGCCCGCGCGCGCTGCCCGCCGGCGTGGAGCTCTCGGCCTACCGGATCGTCGAGCACCTCCTCGACGCGCTCGACGACGCGCCCGACGTGAACGTCACCGTGGGCTTCGGGCCCGACGCGCTCGACATCACCGTCTCCGGGCCGGCGGCGCGCCGCGGCGTCGCCGCGACGGCGATCGAGCGGGCGCGGGAGCGTGCGGCACTGCACAGCGGGACGCTGCAGGCCGAGACCCGCGGAGGGCGCGCGGAGGCGGTCGCGCACCTGCCGATCGCGATGGCATGAGGGTCCGGCGGCTCGATCTGGCGGTCGGCGTCGCGGCGGCAGCGCTCGGCGGCTGGACCGCGTCGCTGCAGTCCGGCGGCACGCCCGCGATCCTCGGCGGCGTGCTGCTCGGCGCGTCGCTCGGCGTCCTGCGCGGCACCCCGATGCTCGGGTTCGCGCTGGCGGTGGCGGGCACGACGCTCGCCGGCATCGACGGGTCGATCGCCGACGGCCCGATGGCCCTGCTGCTCGTCGCGAGCTTCGGGATCGGGCTCTACGCGGGCCGGGTGGCCGGCGTCGTGGCGGTCGTCGCGCTGTTCGCGGCCGACCTCACGCACGCGTTCAGCGCCGACGACTGGGTCCCGACGGTCATGTTCCCCGCCGTCTTCTGGGGCGCCGGCCGTGCGATGCGCGCGCACGAGGTCATCGCCCGGCGGCTGAAGGAGCGCGCCGCCGAGCTGGCGGAGGAGCGCGAGGCGTACGCGCAGCTGTCGGTGCGCTACGAGCGGGCCCGGATCGCGGCCGAGCTGCACGACATCGTCGCCCACGCGATCAGCGTCATGGTCGTGCAGGCCAGCGCGGGGCAGCGGCTCGCCGCGGTCGATCCCGAGCTCACGACCCAGACGTTCCACCACATCGCCGACGCCGCCCGGCAGGCGGAGGACGACATGGGGCGCCTCGTCGCGCTCCTGGGCGACGAGCCGGCAGGACCGGCGCCCGACCTCGCGCTCGTCGAGGAGCTGGTCGCGCGCGCGGCCGGCAGCGGCCTCGACGTGACGCTGCGCCTGGAGGGCACGGTCGACGAGGTCCCCTCGGCCACGGCGGAGGCCGCCTACCGCGTGGTGCAGGAGAGCCTCACGAACGCGCTGCGCTACGCCGCGGGCGCGGCGGTCGCGGTGACCCTGCGCGGCGGCGACGACGCGATCGACGTCGAGGTGCGCAACGGCGCGGCGGGCGGCGAGCCCGAGCTGCAGGGCGTCGGCACCGGCAACGGGCTGGGCGGCCTCCGGGAGCGCATCGACGCGTGCGGCGGCACGCTGGACGCCGGCCCGACCGCCGACGGCGGGTGGCGGGTGGCGGCTCGGATCCCGCGACGGACCGCGGCGTGGCGTAGGCGGCCTGCGAGTCCGGCGCCCGCGAAGGACTCGCATGCATAAGGCCGAAGGCCGTTGCCTAGGGCTTGACGACCATCAGGAACAGCACGACCACCACGAGCACCATCGCGGCGACGGCCGCGGTGTTCAGCCGCCGCGCGAGGTCGTCATAGGCCGGGTCCGACGTCGTCGCGAGCTGCGCCGCCTTGCGCTGCCAGCCGGTCGACACGCCCGCGATCCCGAACAGCAGGATCATGCCGACGAACCCGCCGGAGACCCAGCCCTCGCTCCAGGCGTCGGCGTCGGTCGCCAGGTAGATCCCGGCGAGGAGCACGACCACCATCGCGGGCGTCACGACGCGCGACCAGATGAGCGCCTGGGTGCTGTGGAACGCGGGCAGGGCCCCGGCCCGCGCGAGCGCAGAGGCGAGCACCGGATAGGCGAAGACGCCGCCGAAGGCCACGACCACCGCGAGCACGTGGATCCAGACGACGACGTTGTAGAAGCTGACGGACGCGATCATGCGGGCGGACGATACGTCCCGAAGACGTCGCGCATCGCGCCGCAGACCTCGCCGACCGAGCAGCGGTCGCGCAGTGCCTCGCGGAGGACGGGCAGCAGGTTCTCGGTGCCCTCCGCGGCGGCGCGGATCGCCTGCAGGTGGCGCTCGACGGCGTCGGCGTCGCGGCCCCTCTTGATGTCCTGCAGTCGCTCGACCTGCGCGCGCTCGCTGGCGGGGTCGACGCGGAGGGTCTCCTCGACGTCGGCGTCGTCCTCGACGTAGCGGTTGACGCCGACGACGACGTCCTGCTCGGTGCGGTAGCGCTCGCTGTAGCCCCAGGCGGACTCGTCGATCTCGCCGATGATGAAGCCGAGCGCCTCGACGCTGCCGCCGAGCTGGTCGACGCGGTCGATGAGCGTGCCGGCGGCGTCCTCGATCTCGTCGGTCAGCGCCTCGACGAAGTAGCTGCCCGCGAACGGGTCGACGGCGTCGGTCGCGCCGGACTCGTGCGCGATGACCTGCTGGGTGCGCTGAGCGCGAGCTTGGCCGCGCGCTCGGAGGGCAGCGCGAGCGCCTCGTCGTAGCCGTTGGTGTGCAGCGACTGCGTCCCGCCGCACACGGCGGCGAAGGCCTGCAGCGCGACGCGGACGATGTTGTTCTGCGGCTGCTGGGCGGTCAGCGTCACGCCGCCGGTCTGGGTGTGGAAGCGCAGCGTCTGCGCCTTGGGGTTGGTGGCGCCGAAGCGGTCGCGCATGATGTGCGCCCACATCCGCCGGGCGGCGCGGAACTTCGCGACCTCCTGGAAGACGTTGTTGTGGCCGTTGAAGAAGAACGCCAGCCGCGGCCCGAACTCGTCCACGGAGAGCCCGGCGTCCAGTGCGGCCTGCACGTAGGCGATGCCGTTGGCCAGCGTGAAGGCGACCTCCTGCACCGCCGAGGAGCCCTTCTCGCGCATGTGGTAGCCGGAGATCGAGATCGTGTTCCACTTGGGCAGCTCGCGCGCGCAGTAGGCGAACAGGTCGGTCGTCAGGCGCATCGACGGCACCGGCGGGTAGATGTAGTTCCCGCGGGCGATGTACTCCTTGAGCACGTCGTTCTGCGTCGTGCCGCGCAGCAGCTTGGGGTCGACGCCCTGCTCCTCGGCGACGAGCTGGTAGAGCATCAGCAGGACCGCCGCCGGCGCGTTGATCGTCATCGACGTGGACACCTCCGCGAGGGGGATCCCGTCGAACGCGGTGCGCATGTCGTCGATCGTGTCGATCGCGACCCCGGTGCGGCCCACCTCACCCAGGGAGCGCGGGTCGTCGGAGTCCAACCCGAGCTGCGTCGGCAGGTCGAACGCCATCGACAACCCGGTCGAGCCGTGCGCGAGCAGGTACTTGTAGCGCTCGTTGGACTCCTTCGCCGACGCGTACCCCGCGTACTGGCGCATCGTCCACGGCCGCCGGCGGTACATCTCCGCGTACGGGCCGCGCGTGAACGGGAACTCCCCCGGCTCGCCCAGCTCCGGCTCGCCGCCGAGGTCCTCCGCCGTGTAGATCGGCTGCACCTCGATCCCGGAGTCCGTGAACCGCCGCGGATCCTCCGGACCCACGACCGGTGCCACCGTCCGCCGCTCTCCCGTGGCCATGTCCTGGAGCCTACGCCAGCCGGATTTACCGAGGATTGAGCGCATCGCAGCACTGTGGTGGCATGCCGTCCGGTTCCCGGGGGAACTTCCTGAGTGCAGTGCTCGGCGCGGGTGTCGTCGCTGCCGTCTTCGCCGTCCTCGCCCTGTCGGGGACGTTCGACGACGACAGCGAGTCCGCCGTCACGGTCGCGTCGACCGCGGACCAGGACGTCCCGGCGCCCGCCGCCACGCGCACGGTCACCGACGTCTCCGCGCTCTACAACAAGGTCCGCGACGGGGTCGTCTACGTGCAGACGAGCTCGCGCACCGCGAGCACGGGCACGGAGGGGGAGTCGGGCTCGGGGTCGGGCTTCGTCCTCGACACGCGCGGCTACATCCTCACGAACGACCACGTCGTCGCGGGCGCCGACAAGGTGCGGGTGCGCATCGGCGACAGCGAGGACCTCATCTCGGCGAAGGTCGCCGGCACCGACGCATCGAGCGACCTCGCGGTGCTGAAGGTCGACCCGGCGGGCGTCGAGGGCGGCCTGAAGCCGCTCGCGCTCGGCTCCTCCGGGTCGGTGCAGGTCGGCCAGCCGGCCGTCGCCATCGGCTCGCCGTTCGGGCTGCAGGGGTCGCTGACGACCGGCGTCATCTCCGCGCTCGGGCGCCCGATCCAGTCACCCAACGGCTTCCAGATCTCCGGCGCGCTGCAGACCGACGCGGCCATCAACCCCGGCAACTCGGGCGGGCCGCTGCTCGACGCGCAGGGCGCCGTGATCGGCATCAACGCGCAGATCGCGACCGACACGCAGTCCAACAGCGGCGTCGGGTTCGCGATCCCGATCGACACCGCCAAGGTGGCGATCCCGCAGCTCGAGCGCGGCGAGACCATCCGGCGCGCCTTCCTCGGCGTCTCGACCGCGAGCACGTCCACCGGCAACGGGGCGCAGGTCGCCGCCGTCGTCAGCGGCGGTCCCGCGGCGAAGGCCGGGGTGCGCGCGGGCGACCGGATCACCGAGGTCGGCGGTCAGGACGTCAAGACGGCCGACGACGTCGCCGAGCGGATCGCGACCCGCAAGCCCGGGGACGTCGTCGAGGTGGTCGTGCAGCGCGACGGCGACAGCGAGACCATGAAGGTCACGCTGGGCACCCAGCCCAAGACCGCGACCCAGGGTTAGAGCGCCCCGCCGGCCGCCTCGGGCGCCGTCGGGTCCTCGCCCCCGTCGCCGATCGTCTCGCGGGCCAGGAACTCCTCGGCCAGGAGCGGGTTGTCCTTCGCGCGCTGGACCACGCGCAGCAGGTCGGACATCGAGGAGACCTCCTCGACCTGCTCCTTGATGAACCACTGCATGAACTGCTCGGACGTGTAGTCGCCCTGCTCGCGGGCGAGGCTGGCCAGCGCGTTGATCTGGCTCGTGACCCGCTTCTCCTGCTCGAGCGAGAGCGCGACGGGCGCCACGACGTCCCCGAAGCTGGTCTGCGGCGCGCCGATGCCGGGGATCTGAGCCTCGACGTCGGCGTCGAGGAGGTACTTCACCATCATCATCGCGTGGTTGCGCTCCTCGAGCGCCTGCCGGTAGAAGAACGCGGCCAGACGCGGGAGCGTCTCGGCTTCGTAGTACACGGCGACCGCCGCGTACTGCTGCGAGGCGGCGAACTCGTGGCCGATCTGCTCGTGGAGGCGGTCGACGAAGGCCTGATCTGGCATGCCCGAACCCTAACCGCTCGCCGGACGGGGTTAGGCTGCCCGAATCCCCGTGAAGACGAAGAAGCGCTGCTGCACGTCCCGGCCCCGCTGCAAGCGGTGCCCGGTCGTCCTCAAGCGGCTCGAGAAACAGGGCCTCGCCGAGCGGACGGGACGCTTCGCGTACGAGCTCTCGCCGGACCTCACGAAGAAGGCGATGAAGGCGGCGCGGAAGGTCCCGAAGCGCGCCGGGTCATAGACTGCCCGGAATATGGCCACATGCCTGGTCACCGGCGGCGCCGGATTCCTGGGCTCGCACCTGTGTGACGAGCTCCTCTCACGCGGTCACCGAGTGATCTGCGTGGACAACCTCGAGACCGGCTCGCTCGCGAACATCGCGCACATCCGCCGGCCGGAGTTCGTCCACCTCAACCTCGACATCATCGAGCCGTACTTCGTCGAGGAGCCGATCGACTTCGTGTACCACCTCGCGTCGCCCGCGAGCCCGATCGACTACCTGCGGCTGCCGCTGCACACGCTGAAGGTGGGCTCCTACGGGACCCACCACACGCTCGGCCTGGCGAAGAAGCACCGCGCGCGGTTCCTCATCGCGTCGACCAGCGAGGTCTACGGCGACCCGCAGGTGCACCCGCAGCCCGAGAGCTACTGGGGTCACGTGAACCCGATCGGCCCGCGCGGCGTCTACGACGAGGCGAAGCGCTACGCCGAGGCGCTGACGATGGCCTACCACCGCCAGCAGGGCGTGGACACCGCGATCGTCCGGATCTTCAACACCTACGGCCCCAGGATGCGTCCGCACGACGGCCGCGCGATCCCGACGTTCCTGCGTCAGGCGCTGCAGAACCGCCCGCTGACGGTGTTCGGCGACGGCAGCCAGACGCGCAGCTTCTGCTACGTCTCCGACCTGATCCGCGGGATCATCGCCCTGTCGGAGTCCGGCGTGAACCATCCGGTCAACGTCGGCAACCCGGACGAGTACACCCTGCTGCAGCTCGCCGAGACGGTCATCGAGGTGACGGGGTCGAGCTCGGAGATCGTCTACGAGGCGCTGCCGACCGACGATCCGCAGGTGCGCCAGCCCGACACGACGCTGGCCGAGAAGCTGCTGGCCTGGAAGCCCGAGGTCACCCTGCGCGAGGGGCTCTCGCGCACCATCGACCTCGCCGGCGCCGCGGCGCTGGTCGGAGGCGGCCAGCGGTGAGCAGTTCCGCGACATCGAGCGCGATGGGTCGTTGACGTCCTAGGCGCATGCCGACGACGACCCGAGAACATGAGCGAGAAGAGACGCGGGACGCGCAAGCCGGAGGAGTCGACTTCGCGCTGACCCCGCAGGACGTCCGCCGCAAGCGGCCGCCCGCGCTGGCGTTCGTGCTGAAGATGAGCACGCTGCGGCGCCTCGCGCGCGTGCTGTCGCTCGCCGCGCTCGACTTCGCCGGGATCTGGCTCGCGATCTTCGTCGCGCTGAGCGTGAAGTCGGTGCTCCTCGAGCACTGGGATCCGCGCGCGCAGGTCGACCAGACGCAGGACATCGTCGCCTTCGCGTACCTGCTGACCGTCCTGCTCTTCGCCCGCTCGGGGCTGTACGCGGACCGCGGCTCGCGCCCCGGCATGCGCTCGATCGTGTCCGGGTTGTTCCAGGTGACGCTCGTCGCGCTGGCCTTCGCGCTCGTGAACGGCGAGGAGTTCTCGTCGTACTACATCTTCTACGGCTCGCTGATCTTCGCGATCGCGATCGTCACGCTGCTGCGCTCGTCCTACGAGTGGCTCACCGGGGTGATCCTCCGCGCGGCGGGCTACCAGCGGCGCGCGGTGCTCGTCGGCACGGGCGCGCACATCGACGCGGTCGCCCACGCGCTGCGGGACAGCGCGCACACCGCGATCAGCGTCGTCGGCTTCATCTCGCTCACGCCGCGGCCGGCGAACGGGCTCGTGTCGCTCGGTGCGCTGGACGACCTCGGCACCGTGATCGACCGCCACCGCATCGACGAGGTCATCGTCGCCGACCCGGACTTCCCCGAGGACGAGGCGGTCCTCCTCGTCGACCAGTGCCACGCGCAGGGCGTACGGGTGCGGATCGCGCCCTCGACCATGGAGCTGCTCATCCACCGGGCCGAGTTCGTCGCCGGCGAGGCCGTCCCGCTGTTCGAGCTCAAGCCGCCGGTCTTCGAGGGCATCGACTACGTGATCAAGCGGACGTTCGACCTCCTGGTCTCCGCGCTCCTGCTCATCGTCCTCAGCCCGCTGCTCCTGGCGATGGCCGCCGCGATCCGCGTGTCCTCGCGCGGGCCGGTCATCTACCGCTCCATGCGCCCCGGCATCGGCGGCGCGCCGTTCGCGTGTCTGAAGTTCCGCACGATGTACCGCGACGCCGACCAGCGCCAGGCCGACCTCGAGTCCCTCAACGAGGCGACGGGCGCGCTGTTCAAGATGCGCGACGACCCGCGGATGACGCCGGTCGGCCGGTTCCTGCGCCGCTACTCGCTCGACGAGCTGCCGCAGCTGCTGAACGTCCTGCGCGGCGACATGTCGCTCGTCGGGCCGCGCCCGCTGCCCCAGCGCGACTTCGACCGCCTGGAGCCGTGGCACAAGAAGCGCTACCTCGTCCTGCCGGGCGTGACCGGGCTCTGGCAGGTCTCCGGGCGCTCGGAGCTGGACTTCGACGACCTCGTGCGCCTCGACTTCCTCTACCTCGAGCGCTGGTCGGTCTTCCTCGATCTGACGATCCTGGTGAAGACGCTGCCGGCCGTCGTGTCGCGCCGCGGCGCGTTCTGACCGCCGAGACGCCGCTGTCAGGGTCCTGACCGCGGCCGTGGGCCGCTCGTTGCGTCACCGGATCCTCACCGGGAGTTCACGATCTCGTCACTTGGGTCATAGTCTCGGGCCATCAGCACCGAGGCATCACCCTTCCCATCCGTCCCCGCACGCCTCGATCCGGCAGATCCCGGCGTCTGGGAAGACGGCGTCGAGACAGCCGCCGGCAGCAAGCCGCTCGCCCGCGCAGGCTTCCTCGCGCTGATCCCCTCGCTCGTGCTCGGCGTGGTCATGCTCGTGATCACGTACGTCGTCTCGCGGGCGTACGACCTGCCCTTCCGGGACGCCGACGGGATCCTCGGCGGGCGCATCGTGCTCCTGCTCGGGACGATCGGGCTCTTCATGGCGATCGACGTCGTCCCGCGCGCGATCCGGCGCCGCGGCTGGCGCTGGTCGGAGCTGCGGACCGGGGTGCCCGAGCTCGTCCGCGAGCGCTGGTCGTGGCGGCGGCTGACGATCGTCCTGCTCGGGATCGTCGCCTTCTACATGACGTACCTCGCCTACCGGAACCTCAAGAGCTTCCTGCCGCTCATCACGAGCCAGGACCTCGACATGAACCTGCTGACCTTCGAGCAGGACGTGCTGGGCGGCACGCATCCGTTCGACGTCCTGCACACGCTCCTCGGGACGGGGATCTCGGCGCAGGTCCTGTCGACGGTCTACCTCTTCTTCCTCGCCTTCGTGCCGATCTCCCTCGGCGCCTCGCTCATCGTCTCGATCAACCCGCTGCCCGGTCTGTGGTGGGTGCTGACGCTCGGCATCAACTGGACGCTGGGGACCCTGAGCTACTACCTCGTCCCGACGATGGGGCCGTGGTTCATCGCGCCGCAGCTGTTCGGCGACCTGCCGGTCACGGGCGTGTCGCGGCTGCAGAACGCGCTCTGGGTCGAGCGGCTCGAGGTCATCAACGACCCGACGGTGACGAACGCCGTGCAGAGCGTCGCGGGGTTCGCGTCGCTGCACGCGTCGATCACGTTCTCGGCGGCGCTCATCGCCCATCTCCTGGGGCTCGCCCGCATCGTGCGCATCGCGCTCTGGACGTTCTTCGGCCTGACGATGCTCGCGACCGTCTACTTCGGCTGGCACTACGTGCTCGACGACATCGCGGGCCTGCTCATCGGCGGCATCGCCGTCGTGGTCGGCGCACTGCTCACGGGCAACCGCGACGCGCTGCGCCGCCGCCCGCGCGAGGAGGCGACAACGTTGAGCGCGCAGGGCTTCGCCATCCCGGACGCAGCGTCCGTCTGGCGACAGGTCCCCAACGTCCTGACCGTCTTCCGGATCGCGCTCGTGCCGCTCCTGGTGCTCGCGATCGCCGAGGACCCGGACGGCTCGGCGCTCGCCGTGGCGATCTTCGTCCTCGCGGCGATGACCGACGTGGCGGACGGACGGATCGCGCGCCGGCAGGAGGTCGTCAGCACCTTCGGCAAGCTCGCCGATCCGATCGCCGACAAGCTGCTGATCGGCGGCGCGCTCGTCGCGCTCGCGGTCAGCGACCAGGTCGCGACGTGGATCGTCGTCGTCGTCCTGGGTCGCGAGCTGGCGGTCACGCTGCTGCGCTGGCACGCCAAGCGCGAGGGGATCATCGTCCCGGCCAGCATCTGGGGGAAGGCCAAGATGGTGCTGCAGTGCGCGGCGCTCGTGGCGCTGCTCGCGGTACCGGGCGCGGCCTGGGTCAACGCGCTCCTGTACGTGACCGTCGCGGCGACGGTCGTGTCGGGGATCGACTACGCGCTGCACCTCCGGCAGCGCGCCGATCCCTAGGACTCCGAACGGCATGAGGCTCGTCAGCTTCGGCCCACGCGGCGGGGAGCTCCCCGCGGTTCTCGACGGCGACGAGGTCGTGCCCCTGGCGCAGCTCCTGCGCCTGCTGGGCATCGCCGTGCCCGACATGAACGCCGTGCTCGGCCTCTGGGAGCACATCCTCCCGTCGATCGACGCGCTCGTGGCGTCCCGTGACGCCGAGCGGCTGCCGCTCACGGGCGTCCGGCTCGGCCCGCCCGTGCCCCGGCCGGTGAACGTCGTCGGCATCGGGCGCAACTACGGCGAGGCGCCCGAGGGCGCGCCCGCACCCACGCCGATCCTCTTCGCGAAGCCGGTGACGTCGCTCCTGGGGCCGGAGGACCGCATCGTGCGCCCCGCGACGACGAGCACGCTCGACTACGAGGCGGAGCTCGCCGTGGTCATCGGACGCGCGGGCCGCCACATCCCGGTGCACGACGTCCCCGCGTACATCGGCGGCTACACGATCGGCAGCGACGTGACGGCGTTCGACCTCATGTTCCCCGGCCACGCGCAGAACCCGGACGCCATGCCCGCGCTGCTCCTGCAGCAGCTGCGCGGCAAGGGCCACGACGCCTTCCTGCCGCTGGGGCCGGTCATCGTCACCCCCGACGAGGCGGGCGATCCCGCGGACCTGGAGATCGTCACGAGGGTCAACGGCGAGGAGCGCCAGCGCGCCCGCGCGGGCGAGATGCTCGTCGGTATCGACCGGCTGGTCTCGGAGGTCAGCGCGGTCCTGACGCTCCATCCGGGCGACGTCATCCTCACCGGCACGCCGCCGGGCATCGGGCTGCAGCAGGACCCCCAGGTCTTCCTGCAGGAGGGGGACGTCGTCGAGATCTCCATCGCGCGCATCGGCTCCCTGCGCAACCAGATCGTCGACGAGCCCCGCGGGCCCGTCTGAGATTCAGCCGAACGGCGTCGCGGGCGGACCCGTGACGCCCGGCCGGCACGACAGCAGCAGCCCGTTGTCGGGGTTCGCGGTCGCTGCGTCGATCTCGTCCTCGGTGAGGCCGAGGTCCCGGGGCAGGAAGCGCGGGATCTCCTCGCCGATGGTCGTGATGAACAGCTCGTCGCCCGCGAACGTGCAGCTCGAGACCTGGTGCGCGGGCGTGTCGACGACCCCGAGCAGCTCGCCGTCCGGGGAGTAGCGCCGGATCTGGCCGCTGAAGATCGTCGCCGTCCACAGGCAGCCCTCGTCGTCCACGCACATCCCGTCCGGAGCGCCCTCGCCGCGCGGGATCGTCACGAGCCGCCGGCGGTTGGAGATCGTGCCCGCGTCGAGGTCGTAGTCGAAGGCGTCGATGCCCAGCGTCGGCGTGTCGGTGAAGTAGAAGGTCGCCCCGTCGGGGCTCCAGTCCAGCCCGTTGGAGAGCTGCACGTCCCCGAGGAGCGGCGTCAGCGTCCCGTCGGGGTCGAGGCGCACGAGCTGCCCCGGCTCGGAGAGGTCGAGCACCATCGTCCCGGCCAGCAGCCGGCCGCGCGGGTCGACCTTGCAGTCGTTGAAGCGGGTCGGCGCGCCGCGGAGGTCCAGGCGCGCGAACGGCTCGAGGGAGCCGTCGTCGGCCAGGACGCAGAACTCGTGCCCGACCATCGCGAGCAGCCCGCCCTCGCGGCGCGGCACCACCGCGCCGGGCAGGTCGGGCGTCTCCCACGAGGCGCCGGCGGCCCAGCCGTCGCCGTCGCGACGCAGCTCGTGGATGCGCCGGCCGTTGATGTCGCACCAGACGAGACGGTCGTTCGCCGCGTCGTAGGCCGGGCCCTCGCCCAGCACGTCGTGCCGGTCGAGCACCGGCGTCGCCTCTGCCAGGACCCTCATCGCGGCGGCGACCATACAGCGCATCCGGTATGACGTGCCGAGACACCGAGGAGGATGAGCCCATGACGGACAGCGCCACGGAGCAGGCGCCCCTGGACGTGCCCGTTCCGCCGGAGCGCAACCCGATGCGCGACCCGGGCAACCGGCTGAAGCTCGCCGTCTTCTGCGCGAACGTCGCGCGCGGCACGAGCATGTCCGAGGCCGAGACGCTGCCCAAGGTCACGTGGGAGGAGTCCCAGCGGCTCGCCCTCGCCGCCGACCGGGCCGGCATCGACGGGATGATCCCCCTCGGGCGCTGGAAGGCCACCGCCCGCGGCGCGGCGGAGGTCGACCGGACGTTCGAGCCCTGGGTCTGGGCGTCCGCCCTGTCGGCGCTGACCGAGCGGATCAGCGTCTTCACGACGGTGAACATGCAGCAGTACCACCCGCTCGTCGCCGCGCTGATGACCTCGACGATCGACCACGTCTCCGGTGGGCGCTTCTCGCTGAACGTCGTCGCGGGCTTCAACGAGCAGGAGTTCAGGATGCTCGGCCTCGAGGTCCCGTCGCACGAGGACCGCTACGCGCACGCCGCGGAGTGGATGACGATCATCCGGCGGGCGTGGACCGAGGCGGAGCCGTTCGACTTCGACGGCGACCACCTCACGGTCGAGGAGGTCGTCTCCCAGCCCAAGCCGCTGCAGCAGCCGGCGCCGCCGATCATGAGCGCCGGCACGAGCGAGGTCGGCCGCCGCTTCGCCGCGCGGCACGCGGACATCAACTTCGTCCACCTCCCGAGCCTCGAGGAGATGCCGCCGATCGTCGCCGCCGCGAAGGCGGACGCCCGCGAGCACGCGGGCCGCGACGTGCAGATCTACTCCAGCGCCTACATCGTCGTCGCCGACACGGAGGCGGAGGCCTGGCGTCGCTACCACCACGTGACGCGCGAGCGCCTCGACCGCAAGGCCGCCGCAGGGCTCATCGAGATGTGGGAGCGACTGAGCAAGGGCGGCGAGGTCATCGACGTCGAGCAGCGGATCGATCGCATGGCCGCGGGCTTCAACGCGATGCCGTTCGTGGGGACCGCGGAGCAGGTCGCAGAGCTGCTCGTCCGCGCCGCCGACGGCGGGCTCGACGGCCTGGCGATCTCCTGGGACGACTACGACGAGGGGCTGGCGACCTACGCGGAGGCCGTCCGGCCGCTGCTGCTGCAGGCCGGCCTGCGGAAGGACTGATGGCCGCCGAGCTCGCGGGCCTGCGTGCCCGCCTTGCAGCACCCGAGCCCCTCGCCGGGGCGATCCTGTCGCTTCCCGAGCCCGGGCTGGCGACGCTCCTCGGCACCGCCGGCTTCGACTACGTCGTCGTCGACGCCGAGCACGGTCCGTTCACGCTGGCGACGCTGCGTGCGGTCGTCGAGGCGCTGGCGGCCACGTCCGCGCACACGATCGTCCGCGTCGCCGCGAACGACCCCACGATCATCAAGCAGACGCTCGAGCTCGGCGTGGACGGGATCCAGGTGCCCGGCGTGGCGAGCGGCGCGGAGGCGGCCGCCGCGGTCCGCGCGGTGCGGTACGCCCCGGAGGGCGAGCGCGGCATCGGGGTGGGGCGCTCGACGCGCTACGGCCTCGACCTCCCCGGCTACCTCCACGCAGGCGAACGCGAGCATCGCGACGCTCGCGATGATCGAGGACGCCGCCGGCGTCGAGCACGTCGCCGACATCGCGGCGACCCCGGGGCTCGACGCGATCATCGTCGGGCCGCTCGACCTCTCCGCCGGCCTCGGCGTCATCGGCGAGACCGGCCATCCGAAGGTGCAGGACGCGATCGCGCGGATCGTCGCCGCGGGCAGGGCCGCGGGCGTGCCGGTCGGCCTCGGCGGTCCGCCGGGCGAGCTGCGCTCGCTCGTGGAGGCGGGCTCGCACGTGACGCTCATCTTCTTCGACGCGCTCGACATCGGCGCGGCCGCCCGCGGGGCGGTCGAGGCGGCCCGCGCGAGCCTGGCGTGACAGGGCACGCCCGCCCTCTCACCGAGGTGCGACGTTGACGGCGATATACGCGGTCAATGTCGAACTCGATGCGCGAGGCCTCGTGGAACGCGGGCTAGCCGATCGCGATCGGGTTCACGGGGCTCGCGGTCGCGCCCGTCACCAGCAGCGGCGCGACGACGAGCAGGAACTCGTGGCAGCCGTCGGCCGCGAGCCCGGTGAGGACCAGGTTCTCCAGCAGGTGCACGCCGCGATCGACGAGCAGCTCCACGTGCGGCACGAGCGCGCCCTCCGGCAGCGGGATCGCCTCGACCGCCATGTTGTCGGCGCCGACGGCGGACGGATCCAGGTCGCCGAGCCACCCGGCGAGCTCCAGGCCGATGCCGGGCTGCGGGCCGGGCTCACCGGCGCCGGGGTCCGCGAGCACGCCCTCGAGCCAGCCCGTGCGCAGCAGGACCGCGTCGCCCGCGCGCAGCTCGCCGCCCTGGCGCGCGAGCGCGCGCTCGACGTCGGCGACGGTCACGACCTGACCGGGGTCGAGCGGCGCGCCGCGCTCGGCGACCAGGTCCACGAGCACGCCGCGCGCCGCGAAGCCGCCGATCTCCTGCACGCCGCAGCGCTCCGCGCCGCTGAAGGGCCGCATGCCGGACTGCGGATGGCCGTTGTAGATGACGTCGCCGTCGTGCACGTGGCAGAGCGCGTCGATGTGGGTCGCGTTGTGCGTCGGGAACGACACGACGTCCTCCGTCGAGCCGATGCCGGCGGGCGCGCCGATGACGTCGCCGATCGCGTCGCGGTCGTCGTAGAGCGTCGTGCGCTGCGGGCCGGGGCGGAACCCGAAGACCGGCACGCCGTCGCGCCCGACCGGAGCGCCGAGCGCGTAGACCTTCCCGGTGCGCACGCTGCGCGCCGCCTCCAGGACCAGGTCCGGCGTGAGGAGGTTGAGCGTCCCGCGCTCGTCCTCCGCGCCCCAGCGACCCCAGTTCCCACGTGCTGCGATGGCTCCGCCCTCCTCCGTACGCTCGGCGCGCACCCTATGGGGAGGACTGCGATGAAGATCGCGATCATGGGCGCGGGGGCGATGGGCTCCCTGTTCGGCGCCCACCTGGCCGGCGCCGGGCACGACGTGCTGCTCGTCGACGTCGACCCGGTCGTCGTCGCCGCCGTGGAGGCCGACGGCATCCTGCTCGGGGAGCGTGCGGTGCCCGTGCCGATCACGGCCGATCCCGTGGGGCGCGGCACGTACGACGCCGTCGTCGTCCTCGTCAAGACGTACGACACGGAAGCCGCGGCCGGGCTCGCCGCCCCGCTCGTGGGCCCGGCGACGGTCGTCGCGACGCTGCAGAACGGCATCGGCGGCGCCGACGTGCTCGCCGAGGCGTTCGGCCCGGAGCGCGTCCTGGCGGGCGTGACCTACCAGGGCGCGACGGTGCTCGCGCCCGGCCGCATCCGCCACCACATGCACGGCGAGACGTTCCTGGGCGACGACGTGGCCGCCGCGGCGCCCCTCGCCGCCGCGCTCACCGAGGGCGGCCAGCCGGCGCATGCGCTCGACCCGGTCGCCCCGCGCATCTGGAAGAAGCTCACGAACAACTGCATGGGCAACTGCACGTCCGCGCTCACCGGCATGTCCGGCGGCCAGATGGCGGGCGACGACGGGATCCTCGCCCTGCAGCGCGCCATCGCGACGGAGGCGGTGGCGGTCGCCGCCGGGCTGGGGCACGACCTCGACCTCGAGGACTGCGTGCACACCAACACGTCCGTGCTCGCGTCGTCGGGCGACGGGCGTCCGTCGATGCTCCAGGACGTCGAGGCGGGGCGGCGCACGGAGATCGAGACGCTCAACGGCGCGATCGTCCGCCACGCCGACGCGCTCGGGATCGACGTGCCCGTCAACCGCGCCATGGTCGCGCTCGTCCGCGGCTGGGAGCGCGCCCACGGGCTGCGCGGGTAGCCACGTGGCATCCTCCGCGGCATGAGCCCAGAGGAACGCGCCCTCGCTGCGCCCCGGGACCAGCGCACGGTCGTGCCGCTGGGTGACGCCGGGGTCGGCGGTGGCCGCTTCGCGGTCTTCGCGGGCCCGACCCGCGCGACCGACCCGGACGCCTCGCTGGAGATCGGCCGGGCGTTCGCCGGTGCGGGCGTGGCGCTGCTGCACAACGGCACGACGTCGCAGGACGACCCGCACGACCGGCCGTCGCGCTCCGAGATCTCGATCCTGAGCACGCTGCGCGAGCAGACCGGCCTGCCGGTCGCCGCGCCGATCACCGACATCGCCGACGTCGAGGCGGTGGGCGACTCGATCGACGTCGTGCAGCTCGCCGGGTACCACATGCAGAACTACCGGCTGCTGAAGGAGCTGGGTCAGCTCAACCGGCCGGTGATCCTCCGCCGCGGCACCGCGAACACCGTCGACGAGCTCGTCTCGGCCGCGGAGTACGTGCTCGTCGAGGGCAACCCGAACGTCATCCTCTGCGAGCACGGCATCCGCACGTTCGAGCGCCTGTACGAGCTGACGCTCGACTTCGCCGCCGTCCCGCTCCTGAAGGAGCGCACCCATCTGCCGATCGTGGTCGACCCGTCGGCGGCGGGCCGCCCGAACATCGTGGCGCCGCTCGCGCTGGCCGCCGCCGCAGCGGGCGCGGACGGGATCATCCTCGAGGCCGATCCCGGCGACCTGAAGGCCTACCTGGACATCGTGGCGCGGGCGACCGCCACCGCAGGCGTGCTGCGGCGCTCCTAACCACTAGCGTCAGAGCGCGTGAGCGCCGACGTCCAGGCGTCCCCTGCCCAGGGTCAACCGGCAGCATCCGAGGGACGCTCCGACCGCAAGCCGCCGTGGATGCCGATCCTCGGCGCGGTCGTGTCCGTCCTGTCGCTCGCCGGCGTGGTGTGGTGGGCGCTCGGACAGGAGCCGCCGACGCTGCCGGACACACCCGCGCGGTGGGCGGCGCTCGCGGGTGCCATCGCGCTCTACGGCGTCGCCACGTGCGTGCGGGGCGAGCGCTGGCAGGCGCTCCTGCGGCACAACGGCGCGCATCCGAAGCGGGCCGACTCCTATGCGCTCACCGCGGTCGGCTACATGGGCAACAACGTCCTCCCGGCCCGGGCGGGCGATGCGTTCCGCGTCGTGTTCATGGCGCCGCGCGCCGACACCGGCGCGCGCACGGTCATCGGCACGCTCGTGGCCGAGCGGCTGCTGGACATCGCGGTGCTCGGCACGGCGTTCCTCGTGCTGACGTTCGGCGTCGTCGACCACGCGGGGCTGCCCTCCGGCAGCCGGCTGCGGTTCGTGGCCGGCGCCGTCATCGTCGCGGGGATCGTGGCGGCGGCGGCGATCGTCGTCGCCCACCGCCGCGGGCACCTGGCGCGGCTGTGGGCGTTCGTCGCGCCGATGATCGCGGCGACCGCGAAGCTGCGCGGGCGCCACGGCGCGGAGATGCTGGGCACGACGGTCGTGATCTGGGCGCTCGAGGCGTCCGTCTGGTGGGCGACGGGCGAGGCGTCGGGGCTGGACCTCGGCGCGGTCGAGGCCTGCTACCTGCTGGCGCTCGCCTCGATGTTCGCGATGATCCCCTCCGGCCCCGGCTACGCGGGCACCATGGACGCCGCGGTGATCTTCGGCGCCCGCGTCCTCGACCGCACCGCCTCGGCCGCGCTCTCGTACCTGCTGCTCCTGCGCTTCGTGCTCTTCGTCCCGATCACGCTCGTCGGCCTCGTGCTGCTCGTCGTGCGCTACGGCGGCTGGGCGAAGCTCCGGTCCCTGCGCCCGGCGACATGAGCGAGCTCGCCGAGGCGATCTGGGAGCAGGTCCCCCTCGGCGCGGTCCCCGAGCACTTCGCGCCCCGGCGCGACTGGCTGCTCGGCCGGGTGGCGCGCGGCGCGCGGGTGCTCGACGTGGGCTGCGGCGCGGGCGAGTTCGCGACGGCGCTGCGCGAGGCGGGCGCGATGCCGGTGGGCGTCGACGTCGCCCGCGAGGCGCTGCGGCGCGCCGCCGAGCGCGACCCCGCGCTCGACCTGCGCCTGTGGGCGCACGGCGAGCCGCTCCCGGCGGAGGACGCGAGCTTCGACGTCGCATGGGCGGGCGAGGTGCTGGAGCACGTCGTCGACGTCGCGCCCTGGCTCTCGGAGGTCCGGCGGGTGCTGCGGCCCGGAGGCGAGCTGCTGGTGAGCACGCCGCACCACGGGCCCGGGCGGCTGCTGGCGCTGGCGCTGAGCCGGCGCCGCTTCGCCGCGCACTTCGAGCCGCGCGGCGACCACGTCCGCTTCTTCTCGCCCGCGACGTTGCGCGAGCTGCTCGACGACCTGGGCTTCGACGTGCTGGAGGCGCGCCCGGCGCTGCGGCGCACGACGATCCTCTGCAGGGCCGTGCGGCCGTAACCTCGCAGGCATGGCCGACGACCTGCCCGAGCTCGCCTTCCCGGACCAGGAGGCGTTCGAGGCCTGGCTCGAGGAGCACCACGCCACCGAGCCCGGGCTGTGGATCCGGATCGCGAAGAAGGCCTCGGGCATCCCGACGGTCACGGCCGCGCAGGCGATCGAGGCGTGCCTGTGCTTCGGCTGGATCGACGGGCAGCGCCGGCCCGGCGACGAGACGACGTTCCTGCAGCGCTACACCCCGCGCCGATCCCGGTCGAAGTGGTCGAAGATCAACCGCGAGAAGGTCGAGAGCCTCATCGCGGAGGGGCGGGTGCGCCCGGCCGGGGTCGCCGAGGTCGAGCGGGCCAAGGGCGACGGGCGGTGGGACGCCGCGTACGACTCACCGAGCCGCATCCAGGTCCCCGACGACCTCCAGCGGGCCCTCGACGCCGAGCCCCGCGCGAAGGCCGAGTTCGCAGAGCTCAACAGCACGAACCGCTACGCGATCCTGTACCGCGTCCACGACGCCAAGCGCCCCGAGACGCGGGCGCGGCGGATCGCGAAGTTCGTCGAGATGCTCGCCCGCGGCGAGCGGCTGCACTAGCCCTTCTCGTCCGCCTCGGCAGCCGCCCGGCGGGCGTTGACGAACGTGTCGATCGTCTCCGCGTCCCGCGGGTCGAGGAAGAGGGCGGGCCGGATCGCGTCGAGCGCGACCGCCGGGCGGTCGAGCACGTAGAGCTCCAGCTCGGCGAGGCGCAGCCAGGTCCGCGCGTTCTCCGGTTGCAGCCGCACCGCCTGCTCGAGCGCCGCGCGCGCGGCGACGTCGTTGCCGGCCCGCTGCTCGATCACCGACATCTCGAACAGCGGCTCGATCGTCAGCGGGTTGAGCTCGCGGGCCTGCTGCACCTTCTGGCGGGCTCCGTTGACGTCCCCCTTGTCGAGCAGCGCGAGCGCGTCCTGCCCGGCGCTCGCCGACCGCTGTGGCCCGAGCACCGCCCAGGACGCGACGAGGGCGAGCGCGATCGCCGCGACCGCGCCGGTGACGCGGGCGGGGTCGCGGAGACCGTGGTGCACCCGCCAGCGCAGCGGCCGCGGCAGGGGCTGGCCGGCCCCGAGCGGGCCGCGGCCGGCCAGGAAGCCCGCGGCCAGCAGGGCCGGCAGCGCGTTGCCCGGCACGAACCACGTGAAGTCGATGAGCGAGTGGACGCCGAAGATCACGACGACCGTGAACATGGTCACGAGCGCGTTCCGTTCGGGGGTGAACGGCATGCCGCGGTCGCGGAGCCGCAGCCCCGTCGCGCTCAGCGCGGACGCCAGCCAGGAGGCGAGCAGCGCCAGCGACGCGGCGAACCCGATGATCCCGAGGTCGGCCGCGACCTGCATGACGTAGCCGTGGGCGTGGCGCACGTCGATCTCGTCCTGGCGGTAGCGCGGGCGCACCGTCGCGTAGCCACCCGCGCCGACGCCGCGCCAGGGGTGGTCGCGGAACGCCTTCAGCGACTCGTTCCAGTACCTGGCGCGGACGCTGCCGGCGGCGGTGAGGCGGCCGGGGTCGTTCGGCGGGGGCGACGCCGACGGGTCGGTCAGCGTCCGCCACGTGTTCGAGACGGAGCCGCCGAGGCCACGGTCGGACAGCGCGAGCGCCGCGACGACCGCGATCGGCGCGAGCGCGAGCAGGATGAGGATGACCGCGCCCGCCTCGCGCCGGGTCTCCTTGTTCGGTGGGTGCTCGGCCACCCAGAAGGTGATCGCCAGCGAGAGGGCCAGCACGACGAGGAGCACGACGGCGAGCGCGACGCCGAGCTCGTACCCGGCCGCCTCGCGGGTCGCCAGCGCGACGCGGTCGTCGCTGAGACCGGTCTGGCCGAAGGTCCAGACCGCCACCACCGCGCCGCCCGCCGCGCCGAGGGCGAGCACGGCGACGCCGCGCAGTCGCAGCGGCACGATCGCGAACCACAGCGCCACGCCGATCCCCGCGGCGAGCAACGAGCCTCGCGAGTAGGCGAGGAGGATCGTCGCGACGCAGAGCGTCACGCCCGGCGCAGCGAGCGCGTTCAGGGCGCCGTGCCCCGTCCGGCGCGATCCGAGCCAGAGCAGGCCCGGCAGGCCCATCGCGGCGGCGAGCCCGACGGAGTTCCAGTAGCCGAACGGCTCGCGCAGCCGGGCGTAGATCTCGTCCGGGTTCAGCACGCCGGGCAGCACCTTCGTCATGAGCGCGTACCCCGAGATGAGGACCGCGCTCAGCGTGATCGCGCCCAGCACCGCCGACCAGCGGCGGCCCGCGAGATGCGCGAGCGCGACGGCCGCGGCGAAGGCGGCGAAGTAGGCGAGATGGCGGTTGGCGTCGACCCACGCGTCGGACGGGTTGATCGCCCACGTCACCGACCACGCGGCGATCGCCGTGAGGACGAGCATCGCGGCGACCGGCAAGGCGCCGTACAGGCGCTCGCGCGCCGGGGCGGCGATGAGCGCGGCGGCGACGATCGCTCCGGAGGCGAGGAGGATGCCGATCTCGGTCGACGTCGTCGCCCCGAGGCGCATGCCGCCGTCGGCGATCGCGCACACGGCGCACAGCGCCGCCGTGAGGAGCAGCGTGACCGCGATGTCGATCCGCGAGTCGCTCGGGGTCGGCTCGGCCGGCGGGATGACCAGGGTCTCGCCCGCGCCCGCCGGGACGACCGCGGGACTAGGCGGTTCGGCGACCCAGGACACGGGTCCGCACCCGGGCGCCGGTCACGATGATCAGCGCGCCGGCGAGGAGGATGAGCAACCCGGTGATGGGTCCGGGCAGCGAGCTCGAGCCGGTGAGGTTCGGCGCGCGCGACGAGCCGGGCGGCACCACCGCCGGGCCGGAGCCCTGGATGCCCTCGCCGCCGCCGGTGCGCGCCTCGTCGAGCGCCAGGCGCTCCTCCGGGTTCAGCGCCGCGAGCGGATCGGTGCCGCGCGCCGCGGGCGCCGGGGTGGGCGTCGAGTCCGCCGGCGCCGGGGTCGCGCCGCTGGAGCCCGTGGAACCGCCGCCGGTCGAGCCGCCGCCGGGCGTCGTCGTCGTGCCGCCGCCACCGGATTGCTTCTTGTCGCGCCCCGCGGCCTGCTCGAGCTGGGCGCGGCGGATGACGCTCTCGCAGTCGGAGTACTCGGAGCTGTCCGTCGCGAGCTCGCTGAGGGCGTCGCGATACTCCTTCTGCGTGTAGGCCTTGCTCAGGACCTCGTCGTCGGCGCAGTCGCGCAGCACGTCGCGCCCGCTGGCCCAGGCCGAGGCGGCGGGGACGAGCAGGATCACGAGCAACGCGAGGGACAGACGCAGTCGCATCGGGGTCACGCTAGCGGCAGCACCTCGGCGAAGCCCTCCGCCCAGGCCCTGAAGGTGTACGGGGCGACGTCGTCGCGAGCCGCGGCGCCGAGCCTCGCACGGAGATCCGGATCATCGCGCAGCAGCCGCAGCGCAGCGGCCAGGGCGCCCGGGTCCTCCGACGGCACGACGAGTCCGTTGCGGGCGTTGCGGACGAGGCCGCCGGCGGCGGCGCCGACCTGGTCGGTGGCGATCACGGGTGTGCCTGCGTGCATGGCCTCGTTCACGACGAGCCCCCAGGGCTCGCGGAAGGTGCTGGTCCGTCGCGACGGTACGACCACAACGTCCGCGGTGGACAGGAAGTTGCGCACGGACGCGGGTGGTTGCGGACCCACCCCGCCCGGCATCCCGTCCACGCCCACGAGCGCGAGCGCGGCCGATGGCGGCGCGGGGCGCACCCGCGACCACGCGTCGAGCAGCACGTCGAGCCCCTTGCCAGGCTCGTCGCGCCCGACGAACACGGCGGCGAACTCCGCCCCGCGGCGCCAGTCGGGGCCGTCCGGCCGCGCGGACCAGAACGTCCCGTCGACGGCCTGCGGCGCGATCGCGATCCGGCGCGCGCCGTTGCGCCGCGCGAAGGAGGCGACGTGGGGGCCGTAGGCGACGACGGCGTCGGCGTCGCGGTACAGCGTGCGCAGCAGGACCGCGCCGGCGACGTGCGCGGCGCTGCGCGGATGCGCCCACAGCGCGCTCCAGAGGACGAACGGGACGCCGGCCCGGCGTGCCCCGGCCCAGGCGGCGGGCAGCGCGAGACGGCCGGCGGTGCCGCAGACCACGGCCCGGTAGTTGCCCGACGCGGCGAGCCGCATGACGTCGGCCTGCTCGACCTCGCGGGAGGGGATGCCGTGATCGAGCACCGCGCCCGTCGCGTGGTGCGAGCGCCCGCCGAACAGCGCGAGCTCGATCTCCGACCGGGCGTGCAGCGCGCGGAACGCGCCGACGCGGTCGGGCGCCACCAGGTTGGTGACGAACAGGATCGGCCTCCTCACGTCGAGCCCTCCAACGCTCCTCCCGCCGGCAAAGACGAAGTCTTGCCCCAACCGAGGGCGTCCTCGTAGGCGGCGACCGTCGCCTTCCCGCAGGCGTGCCACGAGAACGCGCGCTCGACCGTCGCACGCGCGAGCGCACCGAGCGCCGCGCGCTGCCGCGGCTCCGCGAACAGCTCCTCGATCGCCCCCGCGAGCATCTCGGGGTCGCCCGGCGGCACGAGGACCATCCCGTCGCCCGCGCCCGTGATCTCCTCGGGCCCGGGCTCGCCCAGCGCCCCCACGGCCGGCATGCCGCTGGCCATCGCCTCCACGTACGCGACGCCGAACGCCTCGTCGGTCGACGGCAGCACGAACACGTGGGCGTGGCGCATGCGGGCGAGCGCCTCGGTGTGCGGCAGCTGGCCGGCGAACTCGACCTGGCCGGTCAGCCCGAGATCCCCGGCGAGGCGCTCGAGCGACGCGCGCTCCGGCCCGTCGCCGATGACGAGGTAGCGCAGCGCCGGCAGCCGGTCGCGCAGGAGCCACATCGCGCGCAGGACGTCGGCGTGGCGCTTGCGGGCGACGAGGTGGCCGACGCTCACGAGCGTGGGGTCCTGGGCCGCGACGATGTGCCCGTTCGGGACGTCGGCGCCGAGGTGCACGATCCGCGTGCGCTCGGCCCCCATGGCGCGGCTCATCCGCTCGATGCCCGCGCTGTTGGCGAGCACGAGGCGCGCGGACGAGAGCGCCGCATGGACGGCGCTCGCCCCCGCCTCCGAGCCCGGGCCCGTGTGGAAGACGTCGCCGCCGTGGACGGAGACGACGAGCGGCGCGGAGATCCGCGCCCGCCGCACGGCCTCTCCGGCAGGCACGGCGTTGTGGGCGTGGACGAGGTCGAACGGGAACGAGCGCCGCAGCCGGCGCAGCGCGATGCCGATCGACGGCGCCGCGTACGCGCCCCAGGTCCCGTAGGTGCGCGGCCGCGGCGGCGAGACGAACGGGACGTACTCGACCTGCAGGCCGTCGAGCTCCGCACGCCGGGGCTGGCGCAGCAGCTCGCGTGCGGCGGCCGCCGCGGCACGGGGCCCCTCGCGCAGCGTGCGCAGCGGTGGGACCGGGCGGTGCAGCACGAGCACCCGCACGTCGGCCCCTGCGTCTCTGGCGGCCATCGCCTGGCGATGCGCCCAGACCCCCAGCACCGGATCAGTCGCCCGGGGATAGAACTCGGAGACCACCGCGACCCTCATCGGACCGGTTCCGACCATGCGGCCTCGGCGCGCGTCACGTACGGGCGGTCGGCGAGGAACGCCCGGGCCTCCGCGACCGGCGCCTCCCGCGCGTAGCCGCCGGCGGCGGGCGCGGTGTGGCGGACCGGGGTCGCGTCGACGACGCCCACCGGCCAGCCGTGCTCGGCCGCGACGGCCCCCCAGTGGACGTCGAGCCCCCAGCCCATGCTGAGCGGCGGGAACGGCAGGAGCGCGGCGAACGTGTCGCGGTGCAGCGCGGTCACCGGGCCGATCTCGACGAACCGCGTGCGGCGCACGTCCTGGCCCGGATGGCGCCGGGTGACCGGCCATGCGGCGTGCGAGCGGCGCCGGTGGGCCGGCTGGGCCAGGCGCAGGCCCGCCCGCTCGGCGATGCAGACGAACCGGTCCAGGAAGCCGCGCGGTAGCTCGACGTCGTCGTCGACGAGGAGCAGCCAGTCGGCGAGCGCGACGTCCTCGGCGAGCGCGTCGAGCTCCGCGCGCAGCCGCTCGAACTTCCCCCGCTCGTCGATGTCGACGATGCGGGTGATCACCTCGTGGCGGGAGCGCAGCAGCTCGGTCACCGCCTCGTCCATGAGCCGCCCCGGCCGGCGGATGCCGACGACGAGGATCCGCCGGCGCTCCGGCCCGGAGGTCGCGCGCAGCCGGCGCGGCAGCGCCTCGGCGTCGAGGGCGACGTCGGCCAGCCTGCGCAGGACGTCGCGGCGCCCGCCCACGGTGCCGCTGCGCCCGGCCAGGAAGTCGTCCACGCCGGGCGTCGCGGGGGGATCCCGATCCCCGCCCACCCCGAGCGCCTCGCGCAGGCGCCCGGCGGAGTGGGCGGCGAGGACCGGCCCGTTCATGCAGCGTCGCAGCGGGCCGTGGGCGATGCAGCCGGCGAGCACGCGCAGCTCGGCCGCGAGCGACGGGCTCGCGCCCTTGACGCCGTCGAAGCGACGGCTCGCCCTGCCGCGGAACCACGCGGCGCGCGCCAGCGAGCGCAGCCGCGCGTCGTCCCCCGCCCGGCGGTGCTCGAGCGCCGCGTCCGCGATGTAGCGCATGCGCCCGCCCGCAGCGAGCAGCCGCGACTGCCACTCCTGCTCGTCGCCGTAGAGGCCGAGCGCGTCGTCGAACGGCCCGATCCGGTCCAGCGCGCTGCGCCGGATCGTCATGTTCGCGCCCCAGGCGTGCGGCGCGTCGGTGTCCGCGGGACCGAGGTCGAGGAACGTGATCGGCAGCCCCTCGCGGCCGCAGGTCCGGTACGCGTGGTCCTCGATCCGGGCGACGATCGGGCCGGTGAGCACCCCGACGTCGGGCGGCTCGCGTTCGTGCGCCTCCAGCAGCGCGGCGAGCCAGCCCGGACGCACCCGCACGTCGTCGTCGACGTACACCAGCAGCTCGGCGTCGACGTGCGCCGCGGCGGCGTTGCGCGCGCCGTTCAGGCCGCGCGCGGGGTCGAGCACGAGCACCTCGGCGCCGTGCCGGGCGGCCGTGGCCTGCGTGGCCGCGTCGCCGCCGTCGTCGACCACGAGCACGCCCGCGCCATGCGCGGCGGCCTGCGGCAGGATCGATCCCAGCGCGACGTCGAGGTACTGCGCGCGGCGTTGGGTCGGGATGATGACGGTGGCGCGGGGCATCATGGCCTGCTGACGTCAGACATGATCCTCTTCCTCCATCACAGGTACCGGACGACCGGCGGCGAGGAGCGCGTGGTGTCCGACCTGCGCTGGCTGGCCGAGCGGCACCTCGGCGAGCCCACGACGCTCATGGAGCGCGACTCGGCCGATCTCGGCCGCGCGGCGGCCGCCGCGGGGCTCATCGGAGGCGGGCTGCGCCCGCAGGCGGTCGCCGACGCGGTGCGCGCGACCGGCGCGCGGGTCGTGCACGCGCACAACCTCAACCCCACCTTCGGCTGGCGGGCGCTGGCGGCGGCCCGCGAGGCCGGGGCCCGCACGGTGCTGCACCTCCACAACTACCGGCTCGTCTGCGCCGTGGGGACGTGCTTCACGCGCGGCGCGGACTGCACGCGCTGCCACGGGCGGGACACGACGCCCGGCGTGCGCCTGAACTGCAGGGGCACGGGCCCGGAGGCGGTCGCCTACGGCATCTCGCTCGCGCTCTGGCAGCGCAGGCTCGTCGCGCATGCCGACGCGGTCGTCGTGCCGAGCGAGGCCGCCGCCGCGCGGCTGCGCGAGCTGGGCGCGCCGCTGCCGCCGCACGTGCACGTGGTGGGTCATGTCGTGCGCGAGTTCGCCGACGCGCCCGCGGTCGGCGGGGGTCATGCGCTCGTGGCGTCCCGGCTCGCCCCGGAGAAGGGCATCGAGACCGCGATCGAGGCCTGCCGCGCCGCGGGGATCCCGCTCGTGATCGCGGGCGACGGCCCGGAGCGCGATCGGCTCGAGGCGCTCGCCGGCGGCGCCGACGTGCGCTTCGCGGGCCGCGTCGCGGCGGACGAGCTGGGGCGTCTGCGCGCGGGTGCGGGCGTGGCGCTCGTCCCGTCGCGCAGCCAGGAGACGTTCGGGCTCGCCGCCGCGGAGGCGATGGCCGCCGGGGTCCCGGTCGTCGCGAGCCGCATCGGCGCGCTCGGGGAGCTCGTGGCCGACGAGGGCGCGCTCGTCGCGCCCGGGGACGCGCGGGCGCTGGCCGCCGCCGCCCGGGCCCGTTTCGGGGACACCGAGGCGGCGGAGCGCGGCCTCGCCCGCGTGCGCGCCGTCGCAGCGCCGGAGGCGGTCGCCCCGGCGCTGGCGGCCGTCTACGAGTGAACCTCCTCGGCGGTCGAGTCGACGACCTCGCCGTGGCCGTCCCCGCTGCCCGACGGGCCGACGCGGTGGACGCGACGCGCGCGCTCGCCTGCGTCGGGGCCGGTCCCGAGCTCGCCGACGGGCTGACGCCAGAAGGCCATCTCGGGGTGCGCGGTCACGACCTCGCGGCCGGAGTCGACGAGTCCGCCGACCGCGACGGCGATCGCGCCGATCAGGCCGACGAAGACGCCGATCTGCGCGCTGATCGGGAACCCGAGGTCAGGCGGGTCGACGATCCGGCGCAGGATGAGCAGCGCGAGCACGCAGCCGACGACCGTGCGCATGATGAGCACCGGCCGCGTCTGCTTGAGCAATGCGGTGACGAGCACGAACGCCGCGCCCGCCAGGATCACCCAGCGGAGGTTCGTGAACGTCTGCCACCCGGTCGTCTCCGTGGTCCCCTGCAGGGCGGATCGATCGATGTGGTACCAGGTCAGGACGAGTGCAACGGCGACGACGATGGCGCCTACCGCGCTGAGGACCCGGCCGATGGTCGGGCTGAGCATGGAGTTCCTCCTTCGGTCGTCGGCCTACAACGAGGCTACTTGTCCGGAGTTGCGGGGGCCTCGGGGTCCGGTGACGGCGACGAATCGGTCGGGGCGACCGGGCCGGACGGGGACGCGCCGACGACGTCGTCCTTCGTCGCGCCGGGTGCGTTGGGGTCCGGGACGGGGCCCGTGTAGGCAGGCGGCGGAGGCGGGGTCGGCGCGTCGGAGCCGCCGCCACCCAGGAGCTTCTTCGCGCCGATGCCGACGGCCGCGGCGCCCGCGGTCGCGACGGCGACGAGCTTCCACGGAGCCTTCTTCGCGGCCTTCGTGGCGGTCTTCGCGAGCTGCCACTCGCCCCACGCCTTCGCGACGGAGGCGACGGTGTCGAGCGTCTGGTCCTTCTTGGACCTCTTCTTCTTCTGCACCACCGGAAGCCTCATGGGCCTCCCCCTTTGTTCGTCGACGTATGAACCATGGGGATCGTAGGGCGGGCGGTACCCCGGGCAACCCGCGGGCGAAACGGAGGCACCGCTTACACTCGCCGCCATGCTCGCACTCGTCACCGGCGGCGCCGGATTCATCGGCTCCAACCTCGTCGACCAGCTCCTCGGACGAGGCCACGAGGTCCATGTCGTGGACGATCTGTCCTCCGGAAAGGAGAGCAACCTCGAGGCCGCGCTTGCGGCGGGTGCCACGCTGCACACGGCGGACATCCGCGACGGGGACGCGATGCGCGATCTGTTCGCCGGCGTCAAGCCGGAGGTCGTCTTCCACCTCGCGGCGCAGATCGACGTCCGGGTGTCGGTGGCCGATCCGGCCTACGACGCACGCACGAACGTCGAGGCGACGGCCAACCTGCTCGAGACGGGCCGCGTGAACGGCGTGCGCCGCTTCGTGTTCGCCTCCACCGGCGGCGCGATCTACGGGGTCACCGACGTCATGCCGACGCCGGAGAACACCGAGGCGCGCCCGATGGCGCCGTACGGCACGAGCAAGCTGTGCGCCGAGCAGTACCTGGGGCTCTACGAGCGCCTGCACGGCATGTCGACCGTCGCGCTGCGCTTCGGCAACGTCTACGGGCCCCGGCAGGACGTGCACGGCGAGGCGGGCGTCATCGCGATCTTCTGCGGGCGGCTGCGCCGCGGCGAGGACCTGCGGGTGTTCGGCGACGGCGAGCAGACCCGCGACTACATCTACGTCGGCGACCTCGTCGAGGCGATCGCCACCGCGGGCGAGGGCGACGCCACCGGCGCGATCAACCTCGGCACCGAGGAGGAGACGTCCGTCCTTCGCGTCGCCGAGCTGCTGCAGGTGCATGCGGGGGCGACCTCGCCGATCGACTTCCAGCCCGCGCGACTGGGCGAGATCCAGCGCTCGGTCCTCGACGCCGGCCGGGCCCGCGAGGTCCTCGGCTGGAGCGCCGCCACGCGGATCGACGAGGGCCTCCGGCTCACCTGGGAGGCGTCGGCCGACGCCTAGTCGCCCCGTGCGGGTCGGGTTCGACGCCGCCGCGCTCGTCCTCAACCGGGCGGGCGAGTACCGGTACGCCAGCGCCCTGCGCGGGGCGCTGCGCGAGCGCGAGGACGTCGAGCTGCACGAGCTGTGGCCCGGCAGGCGGGTCCCGCGGACCCTGCCGGCGCGGATCGCGCTGCAGGCCGCCGTGCAGGGGGCCTGGTACCCGTTCGCGGTCCCGCGGGCGGCGCGGCGTGCCCGCCTCGACGTGCTGCACCACCCCCGCTACGCCGTGTCGCCGGAGCCGGGGCTGCGCGTGCCGGTCGTCGTCACGATGCACGACGTGCTGGTCCTGAGCGCGCCGGAGCTGTTCTCCGCGCCGATCCGGGCCAACTTCCGGGCGCTCGCCGGCCCGCTCGCCCGTCGTGCCGCCGTCGTCCTGACCGGCTCGCAGGCGTCGGCGCGGGACATCGCCGAGCACCTGCGCGTGCCGCCGGAGCGGATCGTCGTGACGCCGTACGGCGTCGAGCCGCGCTTCCGGCCCGCGCCCGCCACGCCGGAGCTGCTGGCGCGGCTGGGGATCGACGGCCCCTACGTCGCCTGCGTCGGCACGCTGGAGCCGCGCAAGAACCTCGTCACCGCGCTGCGGGCGTTCGCGCGGATCCGGGAGGACGTGACGCTCGTCGTCGTCGGCGGGCGCGGATGGCGCAACGAGGCGTTCGAGGAGGAGCTGCGGGCGGTGCGCGGCGAGGTCGTGCTGACGGGCTTCCTCAGCGACGAGGACCTCGTCGGCGTCCTCGCCGGCGCGCGCTGCTTCCTGTACCCCTCGCTGCACGAGGGCTACGGCTTCCCGCCGCTGGAGGCGATGGCGTGCGGGACGCCGGTCGTGACCTCGGCGACGTCGAGCCTGCCCGAGGTGGTCGGCGACGCCGGGCTGCTCGTGGATCCACGCGATCCGGAGGCCGTCGCGGGCGCCGTCGAGCGCCTGCTGCGCGACGACGCGCTGCACGCGTCGCTGCGCCAGAAGGGACTCGATCGGGCTTCGTCCTACACTTGGGAGCGTTGCGCCGCCGCGACGGTCGCCGCCTACAGTCGAGCGACGGCCTGAACCGCAACCTCATGGCGGCCCGCTCGTTGCGACGAGCGCAGGAACCTTCACCGGACCCGGAGAACCTGAAGACCTCCATGAGCACGATCGAACGCGCACAGCGCCACGCGCCCGTCACGCACGAGGCGACGCTCCCGCTGGTGTCCGTGGTCATCCCGTGCCTCAACGAGGCCGAGAACATCGAGGAGTGCGTCACGCGCGCCCGTGCCGTTCTCGAGGAGCACGGCCTGAACGGCGAGGTCGTCGTGGCCGACAACGGCTCGACCGACGGCAGCCCCGAGCTGGCCGCCAGGGCGGGCGCGCGGGTCATCCACGAGGAGCGCCGTGGCTACGGCAGCGCCTACCTCGCGGGCTTCGCCAACGCGCGCGGCGAGTACATCGTGATGCTGGACGCCGACCTCACGTACCCGTTCGAGCTCATCCCGCGGTTCGTGGACGAGCTGGCCGGCGGCGCCGAGCTCGTCATGGGCGACCGGATGGACAACATCCAGCCCGGCGCGATGCCGTGGCTGCACCAGTACGTCGGCAACCCGATCCTCTCCGGCATCCTCAACCTCTTCTTCCGCACCGGCGTGCGCGATGCGCACTGCGGCATGCGCGGCCTGCGGCGGGACATCCTGCCGAAGCTCGACCTGCGCACCCCGGGCATGGAGTTCGCATCGGAGATGGTCATCCGGGCCTCCAAGGAGAAGCTGCGGATCTCCGAGTTCCCGATCACGTACCACCCGCGTGGCGGCGAGTCGAAGCTGTCGAGCTTCCGGGACGGCTGGCGCCACCTGCGCTTCCTGCTCGTCCACAGCCCGACGCACCTCTTCCTGTGGCCCGGCGTCGTCCTCGCCACGCTCGGCGTCCTCGTCATGGCGGCGGTGCTCGGCGGGCTGGACATCGTCGGCCGCCCGCTCTACCTGCACTCGATGATCGCCGGCAGCCTGCTGCTCGTCGTCGGGACGCAGATCGTGTCGCTCGGGCTCTGTGCCCACGCGTACGGCATGTACTTCATGGGCGACCGCGATCCCTGGTTCGACCGCATGCGCAGCCGCTTCCGCCTCGAGCACGGGCTCGCGCTGGGCGGGTTCATCATCCTGCTGGGCCTGACGGTGTGCGCGGTCGTGCTCGCCATCTGGGCCGACCGCGGGTTCGGCAGCCTCTCCGAGGAGAGCCTGGCCGTCCTGGGCGCCTCGCTCATCATCGTGGGCGTGCAGGTCTTCTTCTCGTCGTTCCTGCTCAGCATCCTGGGCCTGCGCCGCCAGGCGCAGTGAGCGATCACGACGTCCCTGGCGGCGGGCCGTCGGTCGCGGAGCCGCTCGTCGCCGCCGAGCCCGCGCGGCGGTGCAGTGCCGCCGAGGAGGCCCGGACGCTGCTCGCGGGGACGGGGCAGGGCGCGCTGGCGTCGCTGTCGGAGGACGGATCGCCGTGGTCGTCGTTCGTCGCCTATGGCGCGCTGGCGGACGGCAGCCCGGTCCTGTGCGTCTCGCGGCTGGCCGAGCACGGCCGCAACCTCCTCGCCGATCCGCGCGCGTCGCTGCTCGTCGTCGCGCCCGCCGACGGCCCTGATCCGCTCGCGGCCGGCCGGGTGACCCTCGCCGGCGTGGTCCGGCCCGGCGATGCGACCGCCCGCGAGGCGTACGTCGCCGGGGTGCCGTCGGGCGACGTCTACGTCGACTTCGGCGACTTCGACCTCTGGGTGCTCGGCGTCGAGCGGGTCCGGTGGGTCGGCGGCTACGGGCGCATGGCGTCGGCGAGCGCGGAGGACTACGCGGCCGCGGGGCCCGACCCCGTCGCACCGTCGGCGGCGGGCGCGGTCGCGCATCTCAACGACGACCACGCGGACGCCCTGCTGGACATGGCGCGCGCGCTGGCCGGTCACCCGGACGCCACGGCCGCGACCTGCACCGGTGCCGACCGCTACGGGCTGGACCTGACGGTCGTCACGCCCCGCGGCGTGGCCCCGGCCCGCGTGGGGTTCGCCGAGCCCTGCGGCGCGCCGGGCGACCTGCGCGGCGCGACGGTCGAGCTCGCGCGCCGCGCCCGGTCCTGAGCGACGGTCACAGCTTCGTCAGCGCGTCCGGCTTGTGGGCCGCCTGGGCGCCGGTCTTCTCGCTCTCGACGAGGTACTGCGGGTCGTCCTCCGACGCCCGCACCTGGTGCTCCTCGATCTTCGTGTCGCTGGTCAGCTTCTTGACCACCTTGCCGTGCGTCGTGCCCTGCGAGGTGTTCCAGCTCACGCGGTCGCCCTGCTTGAAGGTCTCGGTCATGGCTCCGGCCTACCCCGATGAGGGCGGGCGCGCTAACGTACAACCGAATGGTTGTAGGTTCGCCCACCGACGAGGTCGCCGACGACCTGTTCCACGCGCTCGCCGACGCCACGCGCCGCGACATCCTGCGGCGTTGCGCCCTCGGTGAGGCGTCCGTGTCGGGCCTCGCCGAGGCGTATCCGATGAGCTTCGCCGCGGTGCAGAAGCACGTCGCGGTGCTCGAGCGCGCAGGGCTGATCACGAAGGAACGCCGCGGGCGCGAGCAGCGCGTGCGCACCGACGTCGAGGCCATCGCCCTCGCGCACCGGGCCCTCGACGCGCTCGAGGACACCTGGCGCGGGCGCATCGGCCGGATGGCGGACCTGCTGGACACCCCCACGAGGAAGGACGAGCCATGAGCGTCACCAGCGTCGACCGGGACACCGAGGACCTGACCCTCACGTTGATCGCCGACTTCGACGGCGTCCCCGTCGAGCAGGTGTGGGAGCTGTGGTCCGATCCGCGCCAGCTCGAGCGCTGGTGGGGTCCTCCGACCTATCCGGCGACGATGGAGGAGCACGACCTGACGCCCGGTGGCTCGGTGACCTACTACATGACGAGCCCGGAGGGCGAGCGCCACCGCGGGTGGTGGCGGATCACGGCCGTCGACCCTCCGGCCTCGCTGGAGTTCGAGGACGGCTTCGCCGATGCGGACGGGACGCCGTCGGACGCCATGCCGACGACGATGGTCCGCGTCACCCTCGCCGAGCGCGATGGCGGCACCCGCATGCAGCTCAGCTCGCGGTTCGCCTCACGCGAGCAGATGGAGCAGCTGCTCGCCATGGGCATGGACGAGGGCCTGCGCCTCTCGGTCGGGCAGATGGACGGCGTCCTCGCCGCCGTCTGAGCCTGCGGCGGGTCAGGCGGCCGTCGGGGACGCCGGCCGTGGTGCCGGGGCCTTCGCGGGCTCCGGCAGCGGCTGTGGCCGGGGCATCTGGACCGGCTCGACGGTGATGGACTTCGAGGGGCCTGCGAGCGTCATGCCCGCATTCTAGACCCGCGTGCGCAGCCACTCGATCGTCTGCGCGACGCCCTCCCGGACGCCGATGCGTGCCTCCCACCCCAGGACCGTGCGTGCCTTGTCCACGCTCGGCCAGCGCCGCTGCACGTCCACCTCGAACGTGGGCAGGTGCTCGAGCGCGAAGGCGCCCGGCGGCTTCCCGCACTCCTCCCAGATGACGCGGGCGATCTCCGCCACGGTCATCTCGTCGCCCGCGGAGACGTTGAAGTCCTCGTTCAGCGCGGCGGGGTGGCCCATCGCGGTCACGACGCCGTCGGCGATGTCGTCGACGTGCGTGATCGTCCGGGTCTGCTCGCCGGTGCCGAAGATCGGCAGCGGCGCGCCCTCGGGCAGCGCCAGGCACTTCTTGATGACGTCGGGGACCATGTGCGCGATCCCGGGCTCGTCCTCGGGCATCTCGCCCGGGCCGTAGGCGTTGAACGGCCGGCAGATCGTGAAGGGCAGGCCCTCCTCGTCGTGCGCCGCGCGCACCCACACCTCGCCCGCGAGCTTGGAGAAGCCGTAGGCCGAGCGCGGCCACGGGCACTCCCACACGTGCTCCTCGGTCGTCGGGAACTGCGTCGCGCGCTCGAAGACCATCGAGGAGGAGACGTAGACGAAGCGCTCGACGCCCTCGAGCACCGCGGAGCGCACGACGCCCCCGTAGAGCGCGCTGTTGACCTCGCTGAGCGTCAGCGGGAGCTTGTGGAAGTTCGCGATGCCGCCGACGATCGCCGCCAGGTGGATGACGTGCGTGCAGCCCGCCGTCGCCTCCCGGGCCTGGGCGAGGTCGCGCAGGTCGCCCTGGTGGATCTCCGCGCCGTCGCGCATCCAGTCCGGCGCCGGGCGCTGGTCGGAGACGCGCACGTCCCAGTCGCCGTCGCGCAGGAGCCTGCGCACGACCGCGGCGCCGATCGTGCCGGCGCCTCCTGTGACCAGGACCCTGCTCACGCTGCGGTCAGTGCCTGCACTTCTGCGGCGTACCCGAAGACCTGGGCCGCGCCGAAGCAGTTCCACGGGTCCACGACGAGCGGATCGCCGGATGCGAGCTCCGCGATGCGGGCGAGCGGGCCGGGCCCGCGGAAGACCGTGTGGTTCGTGGCCACGACGACCGCGTCGGCGTCGCGCACCGCGTCCTCGAAGGACCCGGTCGGCGTCGCGACCTCGGGATCGTGGATCGCGACGTCGGCCAGCTCGCGCTCGAGCAGCCGGATGAGCTTGTGGGCCAGCGAGTCGCGCTCGTCGTCGGTGTCCGCCTTGAAGGCGAGCCCGAGGACGGCCACCTTGCGGCCGGACAGCGGGCCGAGGCGGCGCTTCATGCCCTCCACGAGGAAGAGCGGCACGGACTCGTTGACGCGCGAGACCGCGAGCAGCATGCCCGGCGCGGCGGAGCGCTCCTCGGAGAAGGCGAAGTCCTTGCGCAGGCAGGTCCCCGCGGTGAGCCCCGGCGACGCGATGCCGCCGCGGGGGTAGTCGCGGTTGATGAGGTCGATGACGTCGAAGACGTTCGCCCCGTGCTGCTCGCAGTCCATCATCAGGAGGTTCGGCAGCGCGAACGTCGTGTAGCGCAGGATGTTGGTCCAGATCTTCGCCAGCTCGGCCTGGACGGGCGTCGTCTGCGTGATCGGCGCGGAGAACGTCTCGAACAGCTGCGCGGCGCGCTCGCCCGACGCCGTGCCCACCCCGCCGACGATGCACGGCAGCGTGTCGATCTCCTCGAAGAAGCGCCCGGCCGCGATGCGCTCCGGCACGTGGGCGACGAACACGTCCTCGCCGACCTGCAGGCCGAGGTGCTTGGCGATGTAGCCGGCGACGAAGTCGGTCGTGCCCGGCGCGACGGTCGAGCGCAGCACGATCGTCTGGCCCGGGCGCAGGTGCGCCAGCAGGTCGTCGAGGGCCGAGCGGATGTCGCGGATGTCGATCTCGATGTGCGAGAACGACGGCGTCCCGAGCGTGATGACGATGTTCTCGGCGCGTGCGGCGTCGGCGACGGAGTCGGACAGCTCGAGGCGGCCGGAGGCGTGCACGCGGTCCAGCGCCTCCTGTGCTCCCGGCTCGTCGAAGGGCATGCGGCCCTCCGCGACGGCCGCCAGGCGCTCCGGGTCGGCGTCGACGCCGAGCACGTTCAGGCCGCGATCGGCGAACGAGAGGGCGAGCGGCAGCCCGATCCGCCCGATGCCGATGACGGAGACGTCGATGGACACGTCCGGCAGGCTAGCCGTCGTGGGGGCGGGCACGACGGCTGCGCGCCAACTGCGAGACGAACCCCGCGACGAAGCGCGGGTTGTAGCGCAGGTAGCGCCGCCACAGCCGCCGCGGCTCCTGCGCGAGGCGGAACGCCCACTCCAGGCCCGACGACTGCATCCAGCCCGGGGCCTGGGGCACGAGCCCGGCGTGGAAGTCGAACGCGGCGCCGACGCCCACCAGGACGGGCGCATCGAGGCGATCGCGCATGGCGGCCATCCACTTCTCCTGCTTCGGCACGCCGATCCCGACCCACACGACGTCAGCGCCCGTGCGGTTGATCTCGTCGGCGATCGTGTCCAGCTCGTCGGCGTCGAGGTCGCGGAACGGCGGCGAGCAGCCACCGACGACGCGCAGGCCGGGGAAGCGCCGGCGGAGGTTCAGGGTGAGCTGGACGAGCGCGCCCTGGTTGCGCCCGCCGTAGAGGAAGATCCGGGTGCCCTGCTCCGCGGCGCGCTCGCAGTGGCGCAGCATGAGATCGGGGCCGTAGACGCGGTCGGGCAGCGGGCGGCCGAGCGCGCGCAGGGCCCAGACGAGCGGCTGGCCGTCGGGGACGACGAGGCTGGCGCCGAGCACGGCGTCCATCGTCTCGGGGTCCTCCTGGGCGACCATCACGGTGTGGGTCGCGGCGACGCAGACGTAGCCGCTGCCGCGGGCGGCGACCGTCCCGTCCATCCAGTCCAGGGCGCCGTCGTAGTCGACGGCGGAGACCGGGACGCCGAGCACGTCGATCGCCTCCGGCGGGGCCGGTGCGCGCAGGAACCGCCCGCTGGGCTCCTCGAAGGAGAGCGACGTGGTGTCGATGGGGATGGTCATCGCAGGGTGCTAACGGCGATACACCGCCGAAGTCGCGCGGATTCATCCGCGGGTTGTGATGCAAGACGACACCCGCGCGGGTGGCTGGGGGCCGGTGGGCGGGGTTTGAGTCAAGCAGGTCCGCGTCGACGCCCTTCGTAGACTGCCGCGCGTGCCAGCAAGGACCCCGCGCCGCGCGCTCGTCACCGGGGTCACCGGACAGGACGGCTCCTACCTCGCAGAGCTGCTCGTCGCCTCCGGCCGCGAGGTCGTGGGGATGGTGCGCAACCCGAGCGCCGACGCGCCCAACCTCGCCGCGGTGGCGGACGACGTGACGCTCGTGAGCGGCGACCTCTCCGACCCGGCCGGGCTCCGGCGCCTCGTCGCCGATGTCGCGCCCGACGAGCTGTTCCACCTCGCGGCGCCGACGTTCGTCCCCGCGTCCTGGGCGGACCCGGCCACGACGCTCGCCGAGATCGCGGGCGCGACGGCGACGTTGCTCGCGGCGGCCGAGGGCACCGGGATGCGCGTGGTCGTGGCGACCTCCAGCGAGGTGTTCGGGGATGCAGGCGAGTCGCCGCAGCGCGAGACGTCGCCGATGCGCCCGTGGTCGCCGTACGGGGTCGCGAAGCTCGCCGCCCATCGGCTCGTCGGCGCCTACCGCCGGGCGGGGCTGCACGCGACGAGCGCGATCACGTTCAACCACGAGTCCCCGCGCCGGCCCGAGCGGTTCCTGCCGCGCAAGGTGACCCGCGGCGCCGCGGCGATCGCGCTCGGCCTGGAAGGCGAGCTCACGCTCGGCTCCATGGACGCCGTGCGCGACTGGAGCGCGGCGCAGGACGTCGTGCGCGGCCAGCTCCTCGCGATCGAGCGCGAGACGCCCGACGACTACGTGTTCGCGAGCGGCGTCGGGCGCACGGTCGGCGACCTCGTCACCGCCGCGTTCGCCCACGTCGGTGTGGATCCGGCAGGCCACGTCCGCGTGGATCCGGCGTTCGTGCGCCCACCGGAGGCGACGCCGCCGGTCGGCGATCCGTCGCACGCACGGACCGCGCTGGGCTGGGAGCCCGAGATCTCCTTCGAGGACCTCATCGGCGGCATGGTCGAGGCCGACCTCGCCGCCCTGCGCGCTACGGCCCGCTGAGCCGGCGCAGCGCGGCGCGGACGTCGTCGTCGGGCGCGCCCTCCGCCGACGCCTCCAGCCCCGCGCGCCAGGCCGCGGCCAGCATCGCGCCGAACGGCGCGGGCGCGTCGGCCAGCTGCGTGGTGAGGAGCGTCGCCACCGGGTCGCGCCGCCCGTCGGGATGCGGCTCGGACAGCATGCGCGCGAAGCCCGCGCGGGCCACGTAGTCGAACGCGGCCAGGAGCGCGTCGGCGGGCGAGGCGCCGACGGCGAAGGCGCCCTCGAGGCGATCGAGCACGCGTCGCTCGACGTCCTCGCGGACGAACGCGTACAGCCCCAGCTTGCTCTCGAAGTGGTGGTACAGCGGGCCGGTGGTCGTCTCGGCCGCGCGTGCGAGGTCCGCGACGGAGACCGCGGCGAAGCCGTGCCGCCCGAACGCGTCGAGGGCCGCGAGGACCAGGCGGCCCTTCGCGGAGGCTGGCGTCGGGATCCAGTCGCGCATCCGACCTCCATAATGACGTTGCATTCGGTCGTAACACGATTATGATCGCGCCATGCGACTCGAGTTCATCTACCTGCCGGTGCCGGACCTCGACGGCGCGCTCGCGCTGTACCGCGACCAACTCGGCTTCGACGAGCTCTGGCGCGAGGGCTCCACGACGGTCGGCCTGGCCATCGAGGGGAGCGAGACCGCGCTCATGGTCGACGCCGAGCCCATGCCGGGCTCCGCGCCAGGGCCGATCTTCTCCGTCGACCGCGTCGACGACTGGCTCGCCGACCGCGAGCTCGACGTCGTCACCGGGCCGTTCGACATCCCCGGCGGCCGCATCGCGAGCTTCCGCGACGCGGCCGGCAATCAGGTCTACGTGATGGACCAGAGCACGGCGTGAGCGCGCGCTCGCGCCGTCACGGCGCGAGCAGCTCGAGGTCCGCGCGGGTCATGAGCCGGATGAGCTCCTCGAAGCTCGTCTGCGGCTCCCACCCGAGCAGGTCCTTGGCCTTCGTGGAGTCGCCGACGAGCTCGTCGACCTCCGCCGGGCGCAGGAACGCCGGGTCGATGACGACGTGCTTCTCCCAGTCGGGGACGCCGGCCTCGTCGAAGGCGATCTCGACGCAGTCGCGGACGGTGTTCATCTTGCCGGTGGCGATGACGAAGTCCTCGGGCTCGTCGCGCTGCAACATCAGGTACATCGCCTCGACGTAGTCGGCGGCGTAGCCCCAGTCGCGCTGGGCGTCGAGGTTGCCCAGGCGCAGCTCGTCGAGCTTGCCGTGCTTGATCGCCGCGGCGTGCCACGTGACCTTGCGGGTGACGAACTCGAGGCCGCGGCGCGGCGACTCGTGGTTGAAGAGGATGCCGCTCGTCGCGTGCAGGTCGTAGGACTCGCGGTAGTTGACGGTGATGAAGTGCCCGTAGGCCTTCGCCACGCCGTAGGGCGACCGCGGGTAGAACGGCGTCGACTCCGTCTGCGGGACCTCGCGGACCTTGCCGAACATCTCCGAGGAGCTCGCCTGGTAGAAGCGCGCCTCGGGGCAGACCTCGCGCATCGCCTCCAGGAGGCGGGTCACGCCGACGCCGGTGAACTCAGCGGTCAGCGTGGGCTGGATCCACGACACGGCGACGAACGACATCGCGGCGAGGTTGTAGATCTCCTCGGGCTTGGAGGCCCGCAGGGTGTCGGTGAGCGACCGGTGATCGAGCAGGTCGCCCTGGTGCAGCGTGATGCGGTCGCGGAGGTGCTCGATGCGGTCGAACTTCTCCGTCGACGCCCGCCGGACCATGCCGTGGACGTCGTAGCCCTTCTCGAGCAGCAGCTCGGCGAGGTAGGAGCCGTCCTGGCCGGTGATCCCGGTGATGAGTGCAGACTTGGGCATTCGGCGCGGGGAGGCTAGCGCTTCCTAGCGCTTCCTGAGAACGGTGATGAACTCGTGGCGGACGGGGACGACGGCCTCGAGCCCGAGCGGGATGCCCTCCTCGTGGGCGCAGTGGTGGACCAGCTCGGCGAACACCGACGGGGTCCAGACGTGGAAGTGGATCGAGTAGCTCGCGTCGCGCAGCTCGGCCGACCGGGCGGCGACGTCGGGCTCCGGCGCGCGCTCGACGACGCGGACCCACTCGTCGTAGTGCTCCTGGCGTGAGACCTCGGGGCCGTCCCGGTGGTCGCGGGCCAGGTGCTCGATCGTCGTGAGCGGCCGGTCGCGGTCGAAGGTCTCGCGCGGATCGGGGTTGGCCAGGAACAGGATCCCGCCGGGCCGCAGCACGCGGGTGTGCTGCGCCAGCGTGCCGATCGGGTCCTCGGTGTGCTCCAGGAAGTGGTTGGCGACGACGAAGTCGACCGACGCGTCGGGGACGGTGGACAGCCGCTCGCCGTCGTCGACGACGTCGACGTGCACGAGGTCGTGGCCCTCGAGCTCGGGGTACTCGCTGACGAGCTCGCCTTCGTCCATGCGGTCGACGTACCGGGCGTGCGCGCCGCGCGGCATCGGGAGCGGGAGGTGCAGGGCGCCGATCTCGAGGCCGTCGCCCCGCAGGAACCGGCGTGCGAGGCGGACGCGGGCCCGGCGCACCTCCTGGCGGTCGGGGAGGAGCGACACGAGCTTCACGCGCACCGGCGGCGGCAGCAGCGCCGCGACCTTGTGCGGGCTGGGGTAGAGGTGCTCGGGGCGCTCGCTCACGGCGCGCAGTGTGGCAGGGTCCCTCCACATGTCGGTGCTGTGCCTCGTGCATCTGCTCTGGGGGCCGTTCGGCCCCGAGGCGGCCGCACGCTTCGGGGCGGCGTACCGCGCGATCGAGCCGGGGGTGGAGCACCGGTTCGTGGCGGTCTACAACGGCTTCCACGGGGACGTCTCCCGCGTCCGCGACGCGCTCGGCGTGCAGGCCGACGAGGAGGTGCACATCGACGGCCGGGTCCAGGACCTCATCGCGTACCGGCGGGCGCTGGACGCCGTGGCGTGCGATCGCGTGGCGTTCGTCAACGGCTGGGCCGAGCCGATCGTCGACGGCTGGCTCGCGCGGCTGTCCGCCGCGCTCGACGCCGACGGCGTGGGGATCGCCGGCTGCACGGCGTCGTGGGAGAGCCCGGCCAGCGCTGCCCCGCCGCATCTGAAGCTGCACCGGCGCGGGCTGTTCGACCCGTTCCCCAACCCGCACGTCCGGACGAACGCGTGGGCGATCGAGGCCGGCCTCGCCCGCTCGCTCTCGTGGGACGTGCGGCGCCGGAAGGTGGGGGCCGAGTCGCTGGAGAGCGGCAAGCAGGGCATCACGCGGCAGGTGCAGGCCCACGGGCTGCGGCCGGTGATGGTGTCCCGGCACGGCATCGTCGAGGTCGAGGACTGGCCGGAGGCGCGCGTGTTCCGCTCGGGCCGCCAGGAGGAGCTGCTGGTGCGCGACAACCGCACGCGCCAGTACGACGACGCCGATCCGCGCCGGAAGGCGTTCCTGGCGCGGATGGCGTGGGGCTCGCGTGCGCTAGTCGAGCCGTGAGCCGGCGAACTCGTAGGCGACCATGCCGGGGTCGTTCTCGTGCCCCGGGTCCGGCGCCCAGCGACCCTGGAAGCTGCGGCCGTCCTCGCTGATCGTCGCGCGCATCGTGGCGCCGGCGTCCATGTGGATCGTGAGCTCGTTGCCCTCGAGCGCCCAGTGGTACGGGACCGGGACGGGGGCGACGTTCGAGTAGACGGCCGAGGCCAGCGAGTCCGTCTCGGGCTCGTAGCCGACGAGCTCGATGCCGTCGACCTGCACCATCCCGGCGAAGTCGATGAGCGTGTGCTGGCGCAGGAAGTGCCCGCCGGGCAGCCAGTCGAGCTCGATCGTGCCGGAGATGTTGTCCTCCTCGGCACCGTCGGTGCGGCCGTGCAGGCGCCAGCGGCCGACCATCGGCTCGAGCGTGCGCAGCTTGGGGTGGGGCTGGGGGAACGCGGACATCGTGGCTTCTCCTTCGCGGTCAGGACAGGGCTCGGGCGAGCCGGTCGAGGGACCCTTCCCAGCCGGGGCGCATGCCGGCGATGGCCGGTGCCGCCTCGGCGGTCGACGACAGGACGCGCAGCTCGAGCTCCAGCCGCGTGCCGTCGGTGTCGGGCTCCAGCCGCAGGGCGTGGGCGGCGGTGAAGAGCGGGTCGCCGTCCGGGCCGAGCGGCGCCAGCTCGAAGTCGAGCGCCCTGGGCGCGTCGGCGGCGGTGACGCGCCCGGCCGCGGTGTGGGTCGCGCCGTCGCGCTCGGCGAGCACGAGGCGAGCCGCGCCGCCGGCGCGCGGCTCGATGGCGGCGTCGGCGACGTGGAAGCCCTCTGGTGCCCACCAGCCGAGGAGCGCGGGCGTCGTCCAGTGCGCCCAGACGGTCTCCGGCGGCGCGGGGAGGCCGCGGGTGAAGCGCAGCACGCGGCCCTCCGCCCAGGCGGGATCGGCGTCCGCGGCGGCGGTCTCGGCGTCCACGGCGCGGCGGTACTGGTCGAGGACGGCCTGCTGCGGCTCGTCCTGCGCGAGGCCGTCGAGCCAGTCGCGCAGCTCGCGCAGGCGAGCGCGCTCCAGCGCGCAGACCCGGCGCTGCCCGAGCGGGTGGACCGTGACGAGCCCGGCGCGGCTCAGCGTCTGCAGGTGCTTGGTGACCTGCGGCTGGCGCATGCCGAGCGCCGCGGCGACCTCACCGACGGTGTGCGGCCGCGTGGCGAGCAGCTCGACGATGCGCAGGCGGCTCGGCTCGGCGAGGGCGGTGAGGGTCGCGGCGTCCACGGGGAGCAGTATTCCTCATGACGCATATTCGTGTCAAGGAATATCTATTCGAGCTGCTGCGCGGGCCGTCCGCGCCGCAGGCGGCGCACGACGAACGCCCACCGGCGCCGGAGCGCCTCGGCGAAGCCCACGGTCAGCAGCGACGCGTCGGGCGGGCCCAGGCGCGACGCGCGTCCCGCGGCGCGGCCCCGGCGTCGCTCGCGCACGACGTCCGGCTGCCGGGCGACGAGCAGGTCGAACGCCAGCACCGGCCAGTCGAGGACCGCGACCCGCAGCGCCGCGGCGAGCCCGTCGCGCCCGTGGCGCCCGAGGACGAAGCCGCGCCCGAACGCGTCGAGCCGGCGCTGCAGCGGCGTCGCGGCGCCGAGCGTCGCGCCGTGGCGGTGCAGCGCGAGTGCCGCCGGGACGAACGCGCACGCCCAGCCGGCGCGCCGCAGCCGCAGGGCGAGGTCGACGTCCTCCCAGTAGGCGAAGAGCGCGGCATCGAAGCCGCCGGCGTCGCGCCACGCGCTCGCCCGGTACGCCGCCGCGCCGCCGCACGGCCCGGCGGGCGTCCGCGTTCCGAGGGAGGCGACGGGCGCGTTCCAGCCGAGGTCCCACGAGCCGACGGTCACGTCGAGCTCCACGCCGGCCGAGTCGACCCGGTCGGGATGCGGCCGCTGGGTCAGGACGCCTGCGGCCATGCCCACGGCGGGATCCGCGAACGGCGCGACCATCCGCTCGGCGAAGTCCGGGGCGGGGACGGCGTCGTTGTTGACGACGAGCAGGACGTCGCCGGTCGCGCGCCCGGCGCCGAGGTTCACCGCTCGCCCGAATCCGACGTTCTCCTCGAGCCGGACGAGCACGACGTCCGGGAACTCCGCGGCGACCGCCGCCGCGGTCCCGTCGACCGAGCCGTTGTCGACGACGACGACCTCGCAGTCCACGGTCTGGAGCATGAGCGCCCGGAGGCACTCGCGCAGCACGTCCAGGCCGTCCCAGCTGGGGACGACGAAGGAGGGTCTCACCCCTACGGGACGCGCGCCACGGCGCGCAGCAGGTCGAACTTCCAGGGGTGCGGTGCGCGCATCCACGCTCGCGCGGTCAGCGTCTCCTTCGCCCCGAACGCGAGCCCGCGGGGCCCGAACGCCTCGCGCCCGCCGAGCAGCGTCCCGGGATGCACGCTCTCGACGACCTCGGGCACGTAGCCCGAGGCGCGCAGCAGCGCGTCGAGCGCCTCGGGCGAGTAGTGGGCGACGTGGTGCGCGGGCTCCATGCCGTACCAGTCCTCCCCCTGGCGCGTGGCGCGCAGGGAGGCGATGTTCGGCAGCTCGAGCAGCAGGCACCCACCGGGGCGCAGCGCGGTGCGCACCCCGGCCAGCGTGTCGCGCGGCCGGGCCGAGGTGCTCGAGCACGTGCCACGCCACGGCGACGTCGAAGCTCCCGGGGTCCAGCGACGCGTCCTCGAGCATCGCGGCGTGGACCTCGGCGCCCGACCGCTCGCGGGCGGCGGCCGCCATCTCCTCCGCGGGTTCGATGCCGACGACCTCGTAGCCGACCGCGCGCGCCTCGCCGAGGAACCAGCCGGACGCGCACCCGATCTCCAGGAGCCGCCCGATCGGCGGCCCGGCCTCGCGCACCCAGCGCACGCGGACCTGCGCCTCGCGACGACGCTGGTCGGCGTCCGCGTCGTAGGTGCCCTCCAGGCCGTAGTCCTCGAAGTACGCCTCGCCGTACAGCTCGCGGAGGCGCTCCTGCGACGAGCTCGGCGCGAACACGAGGTCGCACGCCGGGCAGCGGACGTAGCCGAGGTTCGGGAAGCGCGTGTCGGGGACGGCGGTGGTGCCGCAGGTCCAGCAGGCGAGGTCGTCGCTCATCGCGGCCAGGGACCGTAGCGTGCGGGCATGGAGCCACCCGCGCTCGACGGCGTCGTCCACCGCGACCACGATCTGGCGACCGGCGTGCGGGTCCACGTCGCCCATGGCGGGCGCGAGGACGGCCCCGCGGTCGTCGCCCTGCACGGCTTCCCGCACCACTGGTGGGTCTGGCGGCGCGTGATCCCGCTGCTGCCCGACGTCCGCTTCCTGGCCATGGACCTGCGCGGGCTCGGCTGGTCCGGCGCGCCGGCCGACGGCGACTTCCGCAAGGCGCGCCTGGCCGAGGACGCGGCGGCGCTCCTCGACGTCCTCGGGATCGAGCGCGCGCTCCTGCTCGGCCACGACTGGGGCGCGTGGGCGGGGTTCCTCGCCGCGACCGGCGCGCCGGAGCGGTGGTCGGCGCTCGTCGCGACGGGCATCGTGCATCCGTGGGCGACGCGGGCGGCGACGCTGCGCGCGCTCCCGCGGTTCGCGTACCAGCCGCCGCTCGCCGCTCCGGTGCTCGGGCCCCGGATCATCCGGCACGTCGTGCCGCGGCTGGTGCACCCGCAGTACGCCGCGCGCTACCGCGAGCCGCGACGGGCGGAGGCCGCGAGCCGCCTGTACCGCGACTTCCTCCTGCACGAGGCCGGCCGGGTGCGCGTCCCGCGTCTCCAAGTGCCGGCGCGACTGCTGCACGGCACCCGTGATCCGCTCGGCACCGCGCTCGCGCTCGGCCTCGAGCGCCACGGCGACGACGCGCGCACGGAGCTGCTCGACGGCTGCGGGCACATGGTGCCCGAGGAGCGGCCCGCGGAGGTCGCGGCGGCGGTCCGCTCGCTCCTCTAGCGCCGCAGCACGCCGGCCAGCACCGGCCGCGCGACCCGCGGCCACAGCAGCACGCCGAGCCCGACGTACAGGGCGATGCCGATGAGCGAGAAGCCGATCGACGCGACCCAGCCGTCCGGCGCGACGAGCGCGAGCAGCGGGAAGACGACCGCGAGGGCGATGCCGGGCAGCGCGGCGACGACCGCCGACCCGACCGCGGCCGGCATGCGGCGCCCGAAGACGCCGACGGCGACGAGCAGGATCATCCCGACGGCGATCGTGGCGTGGGCGACCGCGACCGCCTCCGCACCGACCGTGCGGCCGAGCGGCACCACGATGACGAGCTGCGCGATCACCGCGACCACCGCCGCGAACACGAAGGCGCGCAGCCGCTGCATGGACAGGGCGAGCGTGTTGACCGGCGTCAGCAGCACGAAGCACAGCCCCATGACCAGGAAGATCCTCAGGATGTCCCACATCAGGTCGAGCGTCTCGATGCTCAGCGGGCCGGCGAGCGCCCGGTCGATGACGGGGCGACCGAACGTCGCCACCGCCGCCGCCAGCGGCACGTAGAGGAACGCCCCGAGCGCGGCGAACGTCCGCAGGTACCCCAGCGCCGCCTCCGCGCCGCGGGAGCCGAGATCGCCGACGAGGCCCGGCATCGACGTGAAGCCGATCGCCCCCGCCGTCACCGACGCGAGCAGCAGCGCGACGAAGTAGCCGTAGGTGTAGGCCGTGACGGTGCCGACCACGCCCGACACCGCGGCGAGGGCGATCGTGAGCATCACCTGCGACGCCAGCGGCACCGCCGACCCACCCGCGGCCGCGCCGGCCATCCGCCACGTGCGACGTTCGCGGAGCTCGCCCACCGCGACGCCGGCGTGCACGCCCAGCCGCCGCAGGTAGGCGACGTGCCCGAGGTAGAGGACGGCCGAGCCGCCGAGGACGCCGATCGCCGCGCCCACGGCGCCGAACGCGAGCATGAAGCCGGTGGCCAGCACGAGCGCCGCCGCCGACGAGATGACGTAGAGCATGGCGCTGGCCACGAACCGCAGCGCGGCGGCCAGCGCCGCGGCCTGGCTCGCCGCGGCGACCTGCAGCCCGGACGCCACGGCGAGGATCGCCAGGCTCGTGATCGCGGTCTCGAGGTCGCCGGTGTTCAGCGCCTCGCCCAGCGCCGGCGAGAGCACCACGAGCGTCCCGGCCAGGACGACGGCGACCGCGGAGAGCCGCCCGACCGCATCCCTCGCCCGGCCGCGCATCTCCGCCTCGGTCCCCCCGACGCCGATGAGCGGCACGAGCGCCACGCGCACGTTGCCGCCGAACAGCGCGAAGACGAGGTACAGCGAGTAGGCGGCCAGCAGGCTGTCCGTCGCGGCGCTCTCGCCGAGCACGATGCCGATGACGAGCCCGAGCAGCCCGCCGAGCGCGGTGCCGAGCAGGAAGCTCGCGGCGACGACCGCGGACTGGCGCGCGGTGCTCGCGCCGTCCGCGAGGAACGGCTCGGTCACGGCCGGCGGGCCACCGCGCGCAGCATCTCGTGCCGCGTCGGGTGCGGGGCGCGCGGCGAGGCACGGTCCTGCACCGCCTGCTTGACCTGCCAGGCGATCGCGCGGGGGCTCCGGGCGAGGTCCGGGCGCAGGTAGCCGGCGGTCGGGAAGGTGTCGACCTGCATCGGGGTGAACCCGCTCCGCTGCAGGAGGTCGGCGAGCGTCGACGGCGCGTAGTGCCCGACGTGGTGCGCGAGGTCGAGGTGGAACCAGGCGGCGCCCTGCGACCGCGACGCCGCGCTCTCGACGTTCGGCACCTCGATCATGAGCAGCCCGCCCGGGCGCAGCGCCGCGTGCAGGCGCTCCAGGACGCCGGCGGGCATCGCGATGTGCTCGAGCGCGTGCCAGGCGACGACGACGTCCAGCTCACCGTCGGGCAGCGAGGCGGTCTCCGCCGTCGCGGCCTGCACGGGGACGTTCCACCGGGCCGTGGCCGCGAACGCGACGTCGGCCGCCGGCTCGATGCCCTCGACCTCGAATCCCGCGTCGCGCGCCTGGGCCAGGAACCAGCCCGACGCGCTGCCGATCTCGAGCAGCCGCCCGCCCGTCGCGTAGGCCCGCAGCCACCGCATCCGGACCGCCGCCTCGTGGCGTCGCTGGACCTCGTCCGCGTCGTAGGCCTGGCCGCCGGGGTACGCGTCGAAGTAGTCCGTCGTGTAGAGCCGATGCAGCTCCTCCGCCGACCTGACCGGCGCGAACAGGAACCCGCAGGTGCCGCAGCGCACGAGCGGCAGCCCGGCGTAGCGGGTGTCGGGCGCGGCGTCGGCGCCGCAGATCCAGCAGGAGGGGACGGGGTCGGTCACGGGCGGGCCACAGGCTACGCTCGCGCGCCGTGCGGGTCTGCATCGCCTACGACTGCCTGTTCCCGTGGACCGTGGGCGGCGCCGAGCGCTGGTACCGGGCGCTCGCCGAGCGCCTCGTGGCCGAGGGTCACGAGGTCACCTACCTGACCCGGGTGCAGTGGGAGCCGGGCGAGGAGCCGCGGATCCCGGGCGTGCGGGTCGTCGCCGTGTCGCGCGCCGATGCGCTCTACGACGAGGCGGGTCGTCGCGCGATCGGGCCGCCGCTGCGCTTCGGCGCCGGCGTGCTGCGCCATCTCCTGCGCCACCGTCGCTCCTACGACGCGGTGCACCTGTGCTCGTTCCCGTTCTTCTCGCTGCTCGCGGCGCGCGCCGCGCTCGTGGGCGCACGGGTGCCGCTCGCCGTCGACTGGTTCGAGGTCTGGTCGAAGGGCTACTGGGAGGAGTACCTCGGCGCGCTGGGCGGGCGCATCGGCCACGCCGTGCAGCGGCTGTGCGTCCTGCTGACGCCGCGTGCCTTCGTCTTCAGCGCGCTGCACGAGCGCCGCCTGCGCGACGAGGGGCTGCGCGGCGAGGTCGTGCGCCTGCGCGGGCTGTGGGGCGGCGACGCGGCGGACATCCCCGCGACGCGACCCGCCGCGGCGCCGCCGACCGTCGTGTTCGCGGGCCGTCACATCCCCGAGAAGCGCGCGGCGACGATCCCGGCGGCGATCGCGCTGCTGCCCGGCCACCGCGCCCGCATCCTGGGCGACGGCCCGGAGCGCGAGGCGGTCCGCGCCGAGGTCGCCCGCCTCGGGCTCGAGGACCGCGTCGACGTCCCCGGGTTCGTGGACGCCGACGAGGTCGCCGAGGCCATGGCCACGGCGACCTGCCTGCTGCTGCCGTCGGTGCGCGAGGGCTACGGCCTCGTGGTCGTCGAGGCGGCGCGGCTCGGCACCCCGAGCGTCGTCGTCGCCGCCCCCGACAACGCGGCCGTCGAGCTCGTCGACGACGGGGTGAACGGCGTCGTCGCGCCCGACGGCTCCCCCGAGGCGCTTGCCGCGGCGATCCGGGCGGCAGCGCCGCTGCGCGCGAGCACGGCGGCCTGGTTCGCCCGCCAGGCACGCGAGCTGTCGGTGGCAGGATCGCTCGACGCGGTCCTGGCCGCCTACCGCAGGGTCAGCTCGACCCAGTCGTAGTCCGTCGGCGTTCCGGCACACCTCGGCGGCCTGCGACGCGGGCGCGGTGTGGACCGCGCCGCGCTGCGTCCCGGTGCGCTCGAGGACGAGCGGCCCGACCGGCTGGCCGCCGACGCCGTCGCCCGGCAGCGGACGCCCGCCGCGGCGGTCGAGTCGCACCGTGTGGCGGCCGGCGGGCACGTCGATCGTCGAGATCTGCGTCCAGCCCTGCGGGTAGCTCCAGGTGCGCCCGAGCGTCCCGGCGGGCTTGCCGTCGATCGTCACCGTCACGGGGCGCTGGTTGGGGCCCTGCACCCAGACGCGGTACGTCCCGGCCTCGGGCACGTCGATCGTCGTCTCCAGGAAGCCGGGGCCGTACATCTGGATGTAGTCGGTCTTCGACTTGCGCCAGGTCGGCACGGTCGTCCCGGTGCCGAGATGGGCGATCGCCGTCTTGCCGGTCTCCGCCCAGGACACCTGGACGCGCGGCCCGCCGGCGCGCGCCTTGCGGACGAGCGCCTGGCACTCCGCCTTCACTCCGGCCGGCCCGGTGCCCGGGACCGGCACGTGCTGCAGCACGGTCAGCTTCTCCCGCCGCTTCCACACCTCGGTGAACGGCGAGCGGTCGACGAGCTGGTAGTTGACCGGCGGGCGGCTCCAGAACGGCCCGCGGCGCTGGACGACGAGCGGGTAGCGCTCGATGCCCTGGACGTCCATGGTGTCGAGGTCGAACGCGAACGACGGCTGCGGCGCCTTCGCGAGCACGTCGGGGCGGAAGCCGACGAAGCCGGAGCCCTCGGAGGCCGGGTTCACGTACGCGCTGCCGTCGGCCTTGCGCAGGAAGTACTCGGCGTACTCCTCGTGGGCCGGGTAGAGCGTCGGGCCCTGCCCGGCGAACTTGTCGCCGACGCGCTCGAGGTCGCGCATCCGGTCGGTCGGCGCGAGGGAGATGTCGTGGAAGGCCATGGCGTTGCCCGCCAGCACGGCGGCGGTGAGCAGACCGGCGGCCAGCCACGACGCGGCCTTCGGGAGCTGGCCGAAGCGCCCCACGCCGCGGATCGCGGCGACCCCGGCGAACGCGAGCGCGAGCGCCACCGGACCGACGACGCAGATCGCCTTGAGCTGGATCCAGGGGCCCGTGCGCTGCGTGAAGTACAGGAGGGCGACGGCCGAGGCGATGCCGACGAACAGGAGCCCGCGGTCGCGCTTGTACGCCGCCCAGCCCAGTCCGACGAGCGCGAGGATGCCCACCACGACGCCGGCGAGCAGCGTCGCGTTCGTGTCGCCCAGGGACGGCACGCGGTAGTCGCCGCTGATCCACACGCCGAGCGCGGCGCGGGCGGGCACGGGCGCGGCGAGGTTGCCGAGGTCGATGAGGGCCGTCGCGCCCGGGCCCTGGGCCGCCACCGCGACCTTCGCGAGCTGGGTCGCCCAGTAGATCATCGGCGCCGCCAGGGCGATCGCGAGGACGCCGGCGCCGATCCACGACCGCAGCGCGGGCCAGTCGACCCCGGGAACCCGCGTGCCGGTCCTGCGCACGAGCACCGTCGCCAGCACCGCGAGGATCAGCAGCACCGCCAGCCAGGGCCCGATCGTGATCGAGAACGTGCCCATGAGCGCCGCGACGCCGATCGCGAGCGGCAGGAGCCCGCGGACCCCGTCCTCCCGCGGGCGGATCGACGAGACGATCGCCGCGCAGAAGACGAGCGCCGTCGCGGTGGTCAGCTCCTTGATGCCGCCGACGAGGGCGTAGCCGTAGAGCGTGCTCGGCTGGGCGGCGACGAACGCCGCGAGCGCCCGCAGCCCGCGCGACGGGACGACGCGCGACAGGAGCCCGTAGATGCCGAGCGACAGCATCCCGCCGCTGAACGCCATGAGCGGCTGGTAGGTCCACGACGCCGACACGCCGAGCAGCTGCCCGACGCTGCCGAGGACCGCGTTCCCGGCGCCCGGGTAGCCGGTGACCGCCGTCTTGGACATGACGACGAGGTAGGAGCTGGGGCGCGGGAAGGGAAGCTCGCGGCCATGGGTCGTGAGCCAGGTCGCCCACTCGAACTGCAGGGCGAGGTCGACGATCCGCGCGTAGCCGGTCCACGTCGCCTGGCCGGTGAGGAACGCCGGCGCGAGCACGGCGAGGAACGCGCCGAGCGCGGCGATGCCGGGCCACATCCAGGCGGCCCGGTCGCCGAGCAGCGGGCGGATGTCGTGGCGGCACCAGGCGAGGCCGCCGACGCCGAGCAGGACGATCGCGACCCAGTTCAGGTGCGCGGTGAAGCTCCACGAGAACCCGGTCAGGAAGGTCCCCACCGCGAGCAGCGTCACGAAGCCGGCCGGGAGGACGAGCACCGGCGCGACCGCGCCCCGCGCGAGGCGTCGCACGACCAGGCCCGCCCCGGCGGATGCCGCGAGCAGGACGAGCGGCGCTGCCAGGTAGCTGACGAGGAAGAGTCCCATGGGCCAGGCGGCGCGCCACGGTACCAGCGCTCGCCGAGGCGGCCGCTACGCTCATCAGGTTTTCTGGGGGCGCAACTCGGCGGCCCATCGCCCGTTGTCCTTCGCAAGCCACGCATGACGAAGCTGCTCGCCATCGTTCCCGCGTACAACGAGGCTGGGGCCATCGGCTCCACGGTCTCCGAGTTGCACGTGCACGCCCCGGACTTCGATGTCCTGGTGGTCGACGACGGCTCGACGGACGACACCGCGGGGTGCGCACGCCGCGCCGGCGCGATCGTCCTGCAGCTCCCGTTCAACCTCGGGATCGGCGGCGCGGTGCAGTCCGGCTACCAGTACGCGCTGACGCACGGCTACCAGGTGGCGGTGCAGGTCGACGGCGACGGCCAGCACGATCCGCGCTACCTCCCCGAGCTGCTGCAGCACCTGCGCTCGGACCCGAGCCTCAACATGGTCACGGGCTCGCGCTTCATCGACATGGCCGACAAGGACGGGTACCGCTCGTCCGCCTCGCGGCGGATCGGCATCCGGATCTTCTCCCGGATCCTGTCGCTCATCGTGGGCCGCCCGATCACCGACCCCACGTCGGGCCTGCGGATGACCGACCGCCACGGCATCGAGCTCTTCGCCCGCGACTACCCGCACGACTACCCCGAGGTCGAGGCGATCGTCCTCAGCCACGCCCACCGCATGGTGGGCGACGAGGTGCCCGTCCGGATGCGCGCGCGGGTCACCGGCCGGTCGTCGATCGGCTCGACGCAGTCGGTCTACTACATGATCAAGGTCACGCTGGCCGTGTTCGTCGGCCTGCTGCGCGCGCGCCCGGCGATCGACGCCGGCGACGCCGCCGCCGTCCACGCGGAGCACGGGATCTAGTGGTGATCTGATGGAGATGGGCCTGCGCATCCAGCTGGTCGCGATCGTCGTCGCCGGCGGCCTGTTCTTCATCGTCTTCGAGCTCGTCCGGCGCAAGCGGCTGCTCGAGCGCTACGCGCTGCTGTGGCTGGGCTCGACGGTCGTGCTGCTCGGCCTGGCGGTGTGGAAGGACCTGCTCGTCACGGTCTCGACCGCGGTGGGGATCTACTACGCGCCGTCCGCCCTGTTCGCGGTGACGCTCGCGTTCGTCCTCATGCTGCTGCTGCACTTCTCGCTGGTCATCTCGCGCCTGGCCGACCAGAACAAGGTGCTGGCCCAGAAGCTCAGCCTCCTGCAGCAACGCGTCGAGGTCCTCGAGAGCGGCGAGGCCGAGACCGCCGAGCACTCGGCGCGCACGACGCGCACCGAGATCGGCTCGCTGCCCTGAGCTTGCCGGCCGCGGCCGTCGTCATCGTCGGCCACGACAGCGCCGACGCATTGCCGGGCACGCTGGGTGCCCTGCTCCCCCAGCTCGGCGAGGACGACGAGGTCGTGGTCGTCGACTGCGCGTCGCGCGACGACACCGCAGCGGTGGCGCGCGAAGCGCTCGGCGGGCGCGGGACCGTGCTCGAGCCGGGCGAGAACCTCGGGTTCGCCGGGGGCTGCAACGCGGGCGCCGACGCGACGTCCGCGCCGCTGCTCGTCCTGCTGAACCCCGACGCGGTGCCGGAGCCGGGGTTCGTGGACGCCCTGCGGGCAGCCGCGGGCGCGCACCCGCGCTGGGGCGCCTGGCAGGCGCTCGTCTCGCTGCCGGGTCGCCAGGAGGTCAACACGGACGGCAACGTCGCGCACTGGCTCGGCATCGGCTGGGCGGGCGGGCTGCACTCGGCGGCCGCCGACGCGAGAGCCCGCGGCGACCACGAGGTCGGGTTCCCGTCCGGCGCGGCGATGGCCGTACGGCGCGAGGCCTGGGACGCGGTGGGCGGGTTCGACGCCCGGTACTTCATGTACGGCGAGGACCTCGACCTGGGGCTGCGCCTGCGGCTCGCGGGCTGGGGCAGCGGCGTGGCACCGGCCGCGGAGGTCGTCCACGACTACGCGTTCACGAAGGGCGACTACAAGTGGTTCTGGCTCGAGCGCAACCGGGCGTGGACGGTGCTCGGCGCGTACCCGGGCGTGCTCCTGGCGGCGCTGGCGCCGGCGCTGCTGGCGTTCGAGGTCGTGCTGCTGCTGCTGGCGTGGCGCGGGGGGTGGCTGGGGGCGAAGCTGCGCGCGCAGGCGGCGGTGCTGCGGGAGCTGCCCGCGATCCGGTCGCGGCGGGCGTCTGTGCAGGCGACGCGGTCGGTGACTGCGTCGTCGTTCGCGGCGGGCCTGTCCGATTCGCTGGACTCGCCGAACCTCGCGGCGGCCCAGGCGATCCCGGGTGCCGCGGCGCTGCAGTCGGCGTACTGGCGGTTGGTGCGCCTGGTGGTGCGGGGGTAGCTCCGCTCGGTCAGACGATCGACGTTGGCATCTGGATGCGCTGCCACCGCATCTAGTTGCCGACCTTCGTCGCGGTCCCTCAGACGGGCGACGGAGCGGAGCTCACCACGTCACCCAAGGCGCCTCGCCCCGGTCCCACAGCGACCGCAGGAACCGGACCTCGCGCAGCGTGTCCATCGCCTGCCAGAAGCCCTCGTGCGTGAACGCCCGCAGCTGGTCCTCCGCCGCGAGCTGCTCGAGCGTGTCGGACTCGAAGCTCGTCCCGTCGTCGGGGATGTAGTCCAGGACCTGCGGCTCCAGCACCATGAAGCCGCCGTTGATCCACCCCTCGCCCATCTGCGGCTTCTCCGTGAACTGGACGGCGCCGTCCTCGCGGAAGTCCAGGCCGCCGAAGCGCGACGGCGGGCGCACGGCGGTGACCGTCGCCAGCCGGCCGTGCGCGCGGTGGAACTCGAGCAACGCGTTCAGGTCGACGGTCCCGACGCCGTCGCCGTACGTGAGCATGAACGTGCCGTCCTGGAGGCGGTCGCGGAGCCGCCCGACGCGCCCGCCGGTGTTCGTGTCCTGCCCGGTCTCGACGAGGTGCACGGTCCAGTCCTCGCGGTCCTCCGCCGCACGGCTGATCGAGCCGTCGGACAGGTCGACCGTCATGCTCCCTCGGAGCGTCGCGAGATCGACGAAGAAGCGCTTGATGACGTCGCCCTTGTAGCCCAGCGCGACGCAGAACTCGCCGAACCCCTGGGCCGAGTAGTGCTTCATGATGTGCCACAGGATCGGCCGGCCGCCGACCTCGACCATCGGCTTCGGCCGGACCTCGGTCTCCTCCGACAGGCGCGTGCCGAGTCCCCCGGCCAGGATCACCACCTTCATCGCGCACACCGTATGCGACCTGCCATCCGGCTAGCCTGCCCGCCGTGACGCAGACCGATCCCCACGACCCCAAGGACCCCGCGCTCGTCGCGGACATGGCCGCCGACCCCGAGATCCAGCGGCTCGGCCGCGGGCTCTTCGACAAGGCCAGCGAGTACCGCTACTCCTACAACTTCACGTGGCTGGGTCGCCCCGTGATCCAGTGGCCGCAGGACGTCATGGCGCTCCAGGAGATCATCTGGAGCACGAAGCCCGACGTCATCGTCGAGACCGGCATCGCCCACGGCGGCTCGCTCATCTTCACCTCCTCGATGCTCGAGCTGCTCGGCGGCGACGGGCGCGTCATCGGCGTCGACATCGACATCCGCGCGCACAACCGGGTCGCCATCGAGGAGCACCCGATGTTCAAGCGCATCACGATGATCGAGGGCTCCTCGATCGACGAGGGCATCGTCGGCCAGGTGGCGGACCTCGTGGGCGACGCGGCGAACGTCATGGTGATCCTCGACTCCAACCACACCCACGAGCACGTCCTCGCCGAGCTCGAGCTCTACGCGCCGATGGTCAGGCCGGGCGGCTACATCGCCGTCATGGACACCGTGGTCGAGGACATGCCGGGCGACGCGTTCCCGGACCGGCCCTGGGACCGCGACGACAACCCGGGCACCGCCCTGAAGGCGTTCCTGGAGACCGAGGCCGGCAGGCGCTTCGAGGTCGACACCGAGCTCTCGAACCGCCTCATCCTCAGCGTCGCGCCCGGTGGCTATCTGAGGTGCATCGCCTGAGGGTTCTCGTCACCGGCGCGACCGGCTACGTCGGTCGCCAGGTGACCGGGCCTCTCGAGGCCCTCGGTTTCGAGGTCCATCCCGCGGGCCGCGCGCAGGGCGTCGACCTGCTCGCCCCCGCCGGGGCCGATGCGCTGCTCGCGCAGGTGCAGCCCACGCACCTGCTCCATCTCGCCTGGTACACGGAGCACGGGAAGTACTGGACGTCGCAGGAGAACCTGCGCTGGGTCGACGCGAGCCTGCGGCTCCTGCAGGCGTTCGCCGCGAACGGCGGGCGACGGGCCGTCGTCGCCGGCACCTGTGCGGAGTACGACTGGGTCCCGGGCGGGACGTTCTCGGAGTGGCGCACGCCGCTGCGGCCCGCGACGCTCTACGGCGCGGCCAAGCTGGGGCTGCACGAGGTCGCACGCGGGCTCGCGGCGCAGGAGGGCGTGGAGCTGGCCTGGGGGCGCATCTTCTTCTCGTTCGGTCCCGGCGAGCCCGAGGGACGCCTGGTGCCCTCGATCGCCCGGGCGCTCCTGGCGGGCCAGGAGGCCCCGATGACCCACGGGCGCCAGCTGCGCGACACGCTGACCGTCGAGGACCTGGGACGGGCGTTCGCCGCGCTGACGGCGAGCGACTACACCGGCGCGGTGAACATCGGCTCCGGCGAGCGCACCGAGCTGCGCCATCTCGCCGAGCTGGTCGCAGCGGAGGTGGGCCGCCCCGACCTGCTGCGCGTGGGCGCGCTGCCGGCCAGGCCTCGCGAGCCGCGCGAGCTCATCGCCGACGTGACCCGCCTGCGCGAGCACGTCGGCTGGACGCCGATCGGACACCCTCGAGGAGGGCGTCGCGCGGACCGTCGCGGCGCTGCGCTAAGGGACGCGCCAGCCCGCCTGCACGAAGCGCGTCTGCACCGGCGCGGTCTCGTACAGGGTCTTCTGCCAGCGGGCGGGGAAGGGGTAGTCGTCGAAGCGCAGCTCGACCTCGTCGTCCGGGTTGCGCCACGTCACCCACTGCTTGAGGAAGACGGTGCCGCCGCCGGTCGTGCGGTCGAAGAGCTGCAGGTAGTCGGCGACCTGCTCCGGCGTCATCTCCTGCAGCGACGAGATCGACAGCGCGAGATCGAACGACCCCTCGGGCAGCTCGAGCGCCTCCTCCGGCGACAGGAACCGCAGCCGTTCGGGGGCGAACAGCTGCGACAGGTACCACTGCGAGATCGTCCGCGCAGGCTGGATGTCGATGATCGTGTAGGTCGCCTCGGGATAGCGCGACAGCAGGGCGTACGCGGTGCGCCCGTAGCCGCCGCCGACCTCGACGATGCTCTTCGGCGCGGTCCCGCCGAGCGCGCGGTGGATCGCGTCGGCCTCCAGCGCGCCGTTCGCCAGGTCCTGCGAGATCAGCCGGCCGCGGTAGCGGATCGGCAGCGGTGCGCCGATCTCCGGCTCGGGGAGGTCGAGGACCTCCCGTGCGCCGTTGCGCTCCGCGTAGTCCCACAGGAGGCGCGTCGCGACGACGGTGGCTCGGCGCTCGGCACGCGAGAAGCCGGTGCCGTCCCACAGCTCGTCGTCGAGCGGCATCGCGGTCGTCATCGCCGACCAGACGGCCTCGGGGGTCGTGTGGCGCAGCAGGAACTTCAGCTGCTCGCTGTCCTTGAGCTGGCTGGGACGCCAGCGCCAGGTGAAGTAGCGCAGCGCCTGCGTGCGCTTGACGCGCTCCACGCCGTGCTCGGCCAGGAGTCGCTCGTGCTCGGCGCCCAGCTTCGTCCAGAAGCGCGACGGGGTGTCGGTGACAGGTGTTCGCTCGGTCATCGAAGAGCCGTGGACAGTAGCGGTCACCTTCGCGCCAGCAGCAGCCGGAAGGCCTGACGGCCGACGCTCGGCCACGTCAGCGCGCCGATCGCGAGGTAGACGACGATGGACACGAGGGCGAGCCCGAAGGACGCCGCGGCGCCGCTGGGGGCGACGAGGGCGGCGAGCACGAACACCAGGCCGAGCGGCACGACGGGCCAGCACGTCGCCGCGACCCGGGCGAGCGCGGTGAGGCTCCGCTCGCGGAACACGACGACGAGCAGCGCCACGAACATCCCCGAGCCGACCGACGCGTGCACGATCGCCACGGTCTCGCCGCTCGGATCGCTCAGCAGGCTCTGCACGACGATCTGCACGATGAGCGCCACCACGGAGAGCACCGTGAGGCCGCGCAGGAGCCGCAGGGACAGCGCGGCGTTGCTCACCGCGGTGAGGACCGTCCACACGAAGCACATGACGAGCAGCGTCCGGGAGACGTCCCAGAGCAGCGTCAGCGTCTCCGGCGACAGGGAGCCTCCCAGCACCGCGTCGAGGATCGGGTAGCCGCAGGCTGCGTAGGCGCCGGCGACCGGCACGTAGAGGAACGCGCCGAACGGGGCCGTGATCCCGAGGTAGGTCATCGCCGTCTCGCGGCCCTGGCGGGCGAGGTCGGCGACGAGGCTGGGCAGCGTGACGAGCCCGAGCGTCGCGCCGGTGATGTTGTAGAGGATCGCGCCCACGAAGAACGCGTACGTGTAGGCGGTCACCGCGCCCACCGGCGTGGCGAGCGCGGCCAGCGCGATCGTGAGCTGCAGCTGCTGGGCCAGCGGCCAGGACGCGCTCGCCCCCGCGCGCCCGGCCAGGCGCCACGTCGACGAGCTCGCCAGCAGGAGGGGCCCGGGCGTCGCGGAGAAGCCGAGCCGCCGCAGGTACAGCAGGTGGCCGCCGAGCAGCACGACGGCGCCCGCCAGCACGCCGAACGCCGCCCCGAGGACGCCCACCGCCAGCATGAGCCCGACCGCGACGACGAGCGTCGTGACGCTCGCGACGACGTAGCACGCCGCGCTGGCGTAGAAGCGGCGCGCCGCGGCGAGCGTGGCCGCCAGCGCCGCCGACCAGATCTGGCCGAACGAGGCGATCGCCAGGACCGCGAGGCTCTCCGCGGCGGTGCCGACGGCCGCGTTCGGACCCGACCGCAGCAGCGGCGCGATGAGCGGGGAGAGCACGGCGAGCGCGACGCACAGCAGGAGCGCGACGCTGACGAGCCGCCGCACGGCGTCCGCCGCGCGCTCGCGCAGCTCCGCGTCGCTGTCCGTCGCGCCGATGAGCGGGATGAGCGTCGCCCGCAGCGTCGCGCCGAGCAGCAGGAACACGAGGTAGACGGAGTACGACGCGAGGAAGCTGTCCGTCTTCGCCCCCTCGCCGGCGACCACGGCGATGAGGACGGCCAGGATCCCGCCCAGCGACGCGGTGACGAGGTAGCTCGCCGCGACGACGACCGCCGACCGCGCGGTGTCGGCGTCCGCTGCGATGAGCGGCTCGCGCTCCATGCGCTCAGCCCGGCCGCGTGGTGAGGCGCAGCCGGACGGCCTCGGCGGCGGACGCCAGTCGCTCGGCCACGGCGCCGTAGGCGGGATGGCGCCACCGGCAGTACGCCATGTGGACCCAGGCGTTCAGCCGCAGGAGGTTGACGGCCGCACCGGCCGACAGCGGCGGGCGCAGGCGCCGCAGCAGGTAGCGCGTGAACGGCCACAGCCCCACGAGGCGCGCGGGCCCGGGCGGCGTGTAGACCTCGATGAGCCGCAGGTACTTCTCCGTGTCGCTGTCCGTGCGCACGAGCGTCGCGCCGTCGGCGACGGCGTGGCGCCCCTCGCGCAGCGTCGCGATGGCGATCGCCCAGTCCATCGCGAAGAACTCCTCGTCGGGGATCGCCCGCACGAGCGCCTCGCGCCGGAAGAGGCCGTAGACCCGCGAGTTGTCGATCGGCGCCTCGAGGAGCGCGGCGACGTTCTCGCGCTCGGTCCCCTCCAGCGCGAACGACCCCGGCGACGGCTTGCGCGTGCCGTCGGCCGCCACCAGCTCCGTGTCGGCGATGGCGAGCACGACGTCGGGCCGCGCGTCGAGCACCGCAGCCGTGCGCTCGACGTACTCGGCGTTGACGAGGTCGTCCGCCGCGGCCCACATGAAGTACGGCGTCCGCGCCTCGGCGAGCACGGCGCGGAAGTTGTCCCACACCCCGACCGGAGGCTCCTGGCGCAGGGCGCGCACCCGCGGGTCGGCCTCGACGGCGGCAGCGATGACGGCGGCGGTCCCGTCGCTCGAGCCGTTGTCCGAGACGACGACCTCGATGTCGCGGGCGGTCTGCCCGAGGATCGCCTGCAGCTGGCGCTCGAACCCCTCGCCCCCGTCCTTCACCGGCATCCCGACGGTGACCCGGGCGCCGGTCACGACGGCTTGCGCCCCACGACCACCTTCCCGTGCGGGATGCCGTTGCGGCGGCTCGTGATCCGCGCGATCGACGCGTGGAACCCGACGGCGGCCATGCGGTCGACGACGTCCAGGCCGTAGGTGCGGAACGCGAGGACCTTGCCCAGGCCGCGGTAGCGGTCGCCGTGGTACTCCGGCTCGGTGAGGTGCTCGACCGTGCCGTCGGGCAGGCGCCGTGCCCGCTCGACGGTCGCGGGCACGTCGGCGAGCGGGACGGTGAACGCGTGCATCCCGCCGGGCCGGAGCACGCGGAACACCTCGCGGAAGCCCTGCGCGTCGTCGGGGACGTGCTCGAAGACCTCGGTGCTCGTGACGAGGTCGAACGACGCGTCGGGGAACGTCAGGCGCTCGACGTCCTGGTTCTGCACCTCGCCGCGGACCTCGCCGGGTGTGGCGTCGTCGAAGTACTCCGAGACCGTGAGGTTCGTGAAGCGCTTCTGCATCCATCGGTGCAGCGCGCCGGTGGCCGACAGCTCGTAGATCGCGATCGAGGGATCGGGGTCCTCGGCCTGGATGACGCGCCCGAGGGAGCGGTGGCGGTAGGTCGACAGGCAGCGGACGCAGCGCTCGCCGCCGTCGCCGGGGTGCAGGCGCACGACGGGCGCCGAGCAGAGGTTGCAGATCGCGATGGGGAGGGCGGGCATGCGGTGCCGTAACGTAGCGACCGGTGCCGCGGGCGGCGCGACAGTGAGGATCCTCTGGGTCAGCCCCTTCCTGCCGCACCCCAAGGCGCGGCACGCCGGCGGGCGCGGTGAGTTCCAGTGGATGGCGGCCCTCGCGGAGCGTCACGACATCACGCTCGTCGCCCGGATGGAACCCGAGGAGCGCGACGCCGCGATCGCCCTGCGGCCCGTCCTGAGCGGGCCTGCACCTCCTGACGTTCGCGCGCCCGGAGGGCCCGCTCGCCGCGGCGCAGATCGTGGGCTCCTACGTCCGCCTGGGCCGGATGGCCCAGCGCATCCAGGACGCCGGCGACTTCGACGTCGTCCACGTCGAGTGGCTCGAGACCGGGCTGGGCATGCGCCGCACGAGCGACGTCGGCCGCGTGAACGTCGCGATCGACGAGCTCACGAAGCCCGCGCGACGCCGCGCCGGGCTGGCGGAGGGGACACCCGCGCGGCTGCGCGGCGAGCTCGGGCTGCGTGCGATCACGCAGCTGCAGCACCGCATCTGCGCGAAGTTCGACGTCGTGCTGGCGCTCTCCGAGCAGGACCGCGACCAGATCCGCGCGCTGGAGCCGGCCACCGACGTCAGGTTCCTGCCGTTCCCGGTCGGCGTCGACCCGGCGAAGCTCTCGGGCGCGACCCGCGACGACGACCACCTGCTGTTCGTCGGCGCGATGAACCGCGACACGAACATCGACGCCATCACCTGGTTCTGCGCCGAGGTGCTGCCGCGGGTCCGCGCGCAGCGCCCCGGCGTGCGCCTCACGATCGCGGGCGCCGCCCCCGCCGCCGAGGTCGTGGCGCTGGGCGCGGATCCCGGCATCGACGTCACCGGCTTCGTCGAGGACCTCGAGCCCTACCTCGCCCGGGCGACCGTGTTCGTCTCACCGCTGCGGGTCGGCGGGGGGATCATCGCCAAGAACATCGACGCGATGGCCTCGGGCCTGCCCGTCGTGACGAGCACGATCGCCAACGAGGGCGTCGACGCGACGGCCGGCGAGCACGTGCTCCTCGCCGACGAGCCGCAGGCGTTCGCGGACGCCGTGCTCGCGCTGCTCGCCGACCCTGCCCGGCGCGCCCGGATGGCGGGCGCCGCCCAGGCGTTCATCGAGGGGCGCTTCGGCGCGCAGGCCGGCGCCGCGGTCCTCGAGGAGGCACACGCGGCGGCGATCGCCGCTCACACGTCCGGGTAGCCCGCGTCGCGCTCGTTCATGACCCGCCCGCCGGGCGGCGGCTCCGGCCACGCGATGCCGAACGCCGGGTCGTCCCAGCGCACGCCGTACCCGGCGCCGTCCACGAACGGCGTGGACATCGCGTAGAGCACCTCGGCGTCGTCCGTGAGCGTCTGGAAGCCGTGGGCGAAGCCGCGCGGGATCCACAGCGCCACGCCGTTGTCCGCGCTCAGCTCGACGCCGTGCCAGGCGTGCAGCGTCGGCGAGCCCGGCCGCAGGTCGACGGCCACGTCGAAGACCGCGCCGCGCGTGCAGCGCACGAGCTTGTCCTCGCCGTGCGGCTCCGCCTGCAGATGCATGCCGCGCAGCGTCCCGGCGTGGACGTTGAACGACGTGCTCATCTGCACGACCGGCCCGAGCTGCTCGACGTCGTAGGTCCGCGCGAAGTGCCCCCGGGCATCGGCGTGGCGCTCGGGATGGACCTCGAGGAGCCCGCCCAACCCGGTCTCGCGCAGGATCACGGCAGGAGCTTGAGCTGGGGGGCGCGCGCCGCGAACTGCCCGCCCCACTCGCGCACGTAGCCGTGCTGGGCGACGATCTCGTCGCGCAGGTTCCAGGGCAGGATCAGCACGACGTCGGGCTGCGTCTCGCGCAGGGCCTCGACGGGGCGGATCGGGATGTGCGTCCCCGGCAGCAGGTGGCCCTGCTTGTGCGGGTTGGCGTCGACCGTGTAGTCCAGGAAGTCGGTGCGGATGCCGCAGAAGTTCAGGAGCGTGTTGCCCTTGGCCGGCGCGCCGTAGCCCGCGATCGACTTGCCCTGCGCCTTGAGGTCGATGAGGAACTGCAGGATCGCCCGCTTGTCCTCCTGCATCCGCTCGGCGAACTCGCGGTAGACGTCCATGTCGTCCAGCCCCGCGCGCCGCTCGCGCATCATCAGCCGCGCCGCGCGGTCGCTCAGCGGCTTCTCGCCGTCGTCGGCGTGGCAGCCGTAGATCCGCAGCGACCCGCCGTGCGTGGGGATCTCCTCGACGTCCCACAGCCGCAGGCCGTGCGCCTCGAACACCCGGGAGACGGTGAGGAACGAGAAGTACGAGAAGTGCTCGTGGTAGATCGTGTCGAACTGGTCGAGCTCGATGAGCTGCAGCAGGTGCGGGAACTCCATCGTGATGACGCCGCCCTCGGCGAGCAGGATCTTCATCCCGCCGACGAAGTCGTTGAGGTCGGGCACGTGGGCGAGGACGTTGTTGCCCAGCAGAAGATCCGCCTTGAGGTCGCTCGCCACCCCTCGCGCGGTGTCGACGCCGAAGAACTCGACGAGCGTGCGGACCCCGCGCTCCTCCGCGGCGGGGGCGACGTTCGCGGCCGGCTCGATGCCGAGCACCGGCACGCCCCGCTGCACGAAGTACTGCAGGAGGTAGCCGTCGTTGGACGCGAGCTCGACGACCTGGCTGGACCCGTCGAAGCCGAACCGCTCGACCATGAGCTCGACGTAGCGCTCGGAGTGCTCGAGCCAGCTCGACGAGTACGCCGAGAAGTACGCGTAGTCGCTGAAGATCTCGTCCGGCGTCTCGTACTCCTCGAGCTGCACGAGCCTGCACTCGCCGCACACCCACGCCTTGAGCGGATAGAACGGCTCCATGGCGTTGCCGCGCTCCGGCGGCAGGTAGGAGTTCGCCATCGGCGACATGCCGAGGTCGGCGAACACCGTCTCGAGCGGGGCGGCGCAGAATCGGCAGGTCGCAGTCATCGGGCCGAGAGGGTAGAGAAGCGCTCGATCTGGTCGAGCGTGACCGCTCGCGCCTCGCGGTTCTCGAGGAAGACGGCGTACCACTCGACGATCGCCTCCAGGGCCTGGGCGAGGTCCCAGCCGGGGCGCCAGCCGAGCTCCGTGCGCGCCTTCGTCGAGTCCAGCGCGAGATGGCCCGCCTCGTGCGGATGCGGTCCCGGATCGATCTCGCACCGCAGCTCCGTCGGCCACATCTCGGTCAGCCGCTCGACGAGCCAGCCGACCGTCTGCACGTCGCCGGGATCGGGGCCGAAGTTCCAGCCGCCCCGGACGTCCTCGCCCGCCGCGAGTCGCTGGGCGAGCTCCAGGTAGCCCGACAGCGGGTTCAGGACGTGCTGCCACGGGCGCACGGCCTGCGGGCTGCGGATCGGGACCGGGGCGCCCCCCATCGCATGGCGGGCGACGTCGGCGAGCAGGCGGTCCTCGGAGAAGTCGCCGCCGCCGATGACGTTGCCCGCGCGGGCCGAGGCGAGCGGGAGGTCGTAGGACCGCAGGTACGCCGCCGCGACGATCTCCGCCGCGCCCTTCGAGCTCGAGTAGGGGTCGTGGCCGCCCATCGGGTCGCTCTCGACGAACGCACGGGGTGGGCGGGCCGGATCGTTCTCGTAGCTCTTGTCGCTCGTGACGTTCACGATCGCGACGACGGACGGCGTCGAGCGTGCCGCCTCGAGCACGTTCACCGTGCCCATGACGTTCGTGCCGTAGGTCGTGCGCGGGTCGCGGTAGGAGCGGCGCACGAGCGACTGCGCGGCCATGTGGATCACGACCTCGGGCTCGTGCTCGGCGAACGCGCGGTCGACCGCCTCGGCGTCGCGGACGTCGATGCGCAGATCGGCGATGCCGTCGGCCACGCCGCCCGCCTCGAACAGCGACGGCGACGTCGGGACGGCGTCGGAGAGCCCGACGACGTCCGCGCCCATCGCGCGCAGCCACAGCGTCAGCCACGCGCCCTTGAACCCCGTGTGCCCGGTGACGAGCACCCGGCGGCCCTTCCAGAAGCCGGGATCGACGCTCACGAGGGCCTCTCGACGATCTCCATCCAGTCCATCGTCGTCCTGCCGTCCTCGCAGAGCTCCTGTGCGCGCTCCTTGGAGACGGTGACGAGCTTCACGGGCTGGTCGGGCAGGAACGCGAGCGGCCCGACGAGGCCGGTCGTGCTGGCCGAGCCGATCTCGTTGCCCGTGCCCGGCAGCGGGCTGCCGCCGCCGCGCTGCACGACGATCTTGTGGACGCCCGCCTTCAGGTCGTGGACGCCCAGCGGCATGTAGTTGCCGGGGTAGGCCTCCTCCCACTTCACGTCGCCGATCTCCTTGCCGTCGACCGTCACGGTCACCTTGCGCCCGACGGAGCCGCGCAGGTAGATCGTGTAGTCGCCGTCGACCGGCAGCTCGACCTGGCCGGTCATCTCACCCGGCGTGCGGGTCACGTAGTCCGGCGGCTGGGGGATCCAGCCCGGGGAGACGAAGCCGGGGTCGGAGAACTGCACGAGCTGCGGCGACGTGGCGTAGCGGACCTCGACGTCGTCCCCGGCATCCGCGAGGGCGGTGCGCAGCATCGTGCACGCGGGCTTCAGGGGCTTCTTCGCCTTCATGCGCGCCTTCGGGTCGCCGCGGAAGCCGATGTGGTCGACGATCCGCGGCGCGTCGGGGACCTTCTTCCAGATCTCGTGGAACGGCGTCGTCTCGACGAGGCGCCAGTTGCCGGGCGGTCGGCTCGACGTCGGGTCCCGGCGCAGCACGATCGTGTCCAGCGAGTTCAGGTAGTCGAGCTTGTACTCGTCCATGTCGCGGACGAACTGCAGGCCCGGCAGCGCCTGCGCGTTCCAGCCCGGATCGAAGTTCGCCGGGTTCGAGAGGCTCGATGCGTCCATGTCGCGCAGGAGGTACTCGCTGTACTCCTCGAACACCGGGTACAGCGACGGGCCCTGGCCGTCGTACTTGTCCGCGATCTGCTCGAGGTCGTGGAGGCGGTCGTAGGGCGCGAAGCTCGTGCCGTGGAAGAACAGGAAGTTGCCGGCGAGGACACCGACGACGACCAGCCCGCCGAGCGCGATCCCGACCGTCCGGCGCCACATCCCGACGGCCGCGGCGCCGACGAAGCCGAGCGTGAGGATGAACGGCGCGGTGACCGTGATCGCCTTGAAGTCCGACCAGGTCGCGGACGCGCGCGCGACGTAGGCGAGCGCCACCACCCCGGCGACGCCGAGCGCCACGTAGACGAGCAGTCGCCGGCGCACGGACCACGCGATGCCGATGATCGCCAGGACGAGCACCAGCACGATCCCGATGATCGTCGGGACCTCCGCGCCGCCGTCGGCGATCGGGAAGCGGTAGTCCGGGGTGAGCCACACGCCGGCCGCGGACCACACGGGGACGGCGGCGGCCAGGTTGCCGAGACCCTCGGGACCGCCCGCCGTCGCGATCTGCGCGATCGTCACGCCGCTGACGACGGCCGGCAGGCCGAGCACCACCGCCAGCAGCGTCATCCAGACCCACATGCCGACGACGCGCACGCGGTGCGCATGCGCGCGCAGCAGCTCGGAGACGAACAGCAGCAGCGCGAACATCCCGATCCACGGGATCGCGCCGACGCTGAAGGCGCTGACCGCGCCGGCGAGCGCGATCGACAGCGGGACGACGCGCCGCAGCCCACCCTCCGACGGCGGGTACAGGACGAGCAGCGCGGCCGCGAGGATGATGAGCGCCACCCCGCCGAGCTCCTTGATGCCCGACGTCATCGCGTACGAGAAGAGGATCGTCGGCTGCGCCGCCACGCCGGCCGCGACGGCGCGCAGCCGCGGGTCGGCGATCGCGGGCTTGAGCAGGACGTACAGCGCCAGCCCGAGCACCGCCCCGAGCCCGGCCATGAACGGCTGCCAGGCCCAGATGACGTCGATGCCGGCGGCGCGCGACAACGCGCCCAGCGCCGCCTGGCCGCCCGCGGGGTAGTGGATCGCCGCGAGCTTGTCGGCGATGACGTTGAACGACGAGCCGATGTTGTCCGGCTTGCCCTGGCCGCCCGTCTGCAGGTAGCCGGCCCAGGCGATCTGGTAGGCGAGGTCGACGATCCGCCCGTAGCCCGTGAACCCCGCCTTGCCCGTCACGAGGACGGGGAGCGACATCATCCCCGCGGGCAGCAGCGCGGCCACGCCGGGCCAGATCGCGTGGCGCCAACGGCGCAGCGACGCCCGGAGGCGCCCCCAGCCGACGACGTAGCCGGCGATGGCGGCCACCGCGAGCGCCCACGGGGTGAGCGGCGCGGTCGCCTCCGGCCACGTGAAGAACGACGCGATGACGACGACCGCCGCCATCCCCACGGGGGCGATCAGCGCGCCCGGGAGAGGCCGTCCGGCGATGCGATCGACGAGCAGACCGCAACCCACGCACAGGATGAACGCGACGACCGGGAACAGGACCCAGCTGTGCAGGAACATCAGGGCGACGACGGGGTGCGTGGCAGCGGTCTCAAACGGCGGGTCACCCTAGCTGACGGGTCGGTTCGCGCCCCGCTAGCCTCTCCGCCCTCATGGACCTCGGCGCCTTCCTCCGGGCCCGGCGCTTCTACGAGAGCCCGGCGGCCATCCGCGCCTACGGCGCGCTGCGGTCGGTGGCCTCGCGCCTCGGCTTCCAGGTGGTCCTCAAGACCTTCTACTCGCCGATCCCGGACCTCGCGACGCTGCCGCCGGACACGTTCGACCGCAAGGTCGGGCTCCCCGGCATCGACTGGGACCTCGACGCCCAGCTCGAGCGGTTCCAGGGCGTCGTCGTCCCGTTCGCCCCGGATCGCTACTCGCCGGAGAACCCCTCGTACGCGCTGCTCGACGCCACGACGCTGTACGGCGTCGTCCGCACGCACAAGCCCAAGCGCATCGTCGAGCTCGGCTCCGGCCACACGACGCTGGTGTCCACGCAGGCCGCGCGCGAGAACGCCGCCGAGGGTCACCCCTGCCGGGTCGACGCCTACGACCCGTTCCCCGGCGTCGCGGCCCCCGACCTGCCCGGCCTCGACGGCCTGCACCGCGTCGCCGCGCAGGACATCCCGCTCGGCGTCTTCGACGAGCTGGAGAGCGGCGACGTCCTCTTCGTCGACACGACGCACGTCGTGAAGCTCGGCAGCGACGTCAACCACATCGTGCTGCAGATCCTGCCGCGCCTGAAGCCGGGCGTGATCGTGCACGTGCACGACATCTTCATCCCGTACGAGTACCCGCGGCAGTGGCCGGAGAAGTTCGGGCTCTTCTGGAGCGAGCAGTACCTGCTGCACGCGTTCCTCGCGATGAACCCCGGCTACGAGATCCTCTTCTCGGTCTCCGCGCTGCACCGCGACCGCGCCGACGCGCTGCGCACGACCGTCGCGTCGGCCATGCCCGGCGGCGGCAGCGGCTTCTGGATCAGGCGCACCGCGGCCTAGCCCGAAAGATCGTGGGGGCCTCCACGATGCGCGCGGCGCGTCGGCCGGAGACGATCGCTGCGCATGAACGGGTTGTTCATTCGGGAGTCACGCCCTCTGGGCATGCCACCGACGGTCGACGAGCACGAGGTCCGGGCCGCGGCCGGCCTCACGATGGTGATCGGTGCCGCCGCGTTCGTGTTCGCCTTCTTCGAGCGGCAGTTCGTGCCGCTCCAGATCGTGACCGCCCTCTTCGCCCTCGAGTTCCTCATCCGGGTGACGCTCGGGCTCCGGTACAGCCCGGTCGGCATGGTCGCGCGTGCGCTGACCGTCGGCCGGCCGCCGGAGTGGGTCTCCGCCAGGCCCAAGCGGTTCGCATGGACGCTCGGGCTGGCGATGACCGTCTCGATGGCGGTCGTCATCAACAGCGGCGTGCGCGGCGTGCTGCCCGTGACGGTCTGCCTCGTGTGCCTGACGCTGATGTGGCTGGAGTCCGTGCTGGGCCTGTGCGTCGGGTGCGAGATCGCCCGCGTGCTCATGCGGCGCGGGTGGATGCGCGACGACCCGGGCTTCGGGATCTGCGCGGGCGGCCGGTGCGACCTGTCCGAGAGGGGCTGACATGCAGGCGATCACGCACGCCGACGGGCTCGTGGCGTCGGAGGCGGCGTTCCTGGACGCTCACCCGTCCTTCCGCGAGACGGCCGTCCTCGACGAGCTGCGCGCGTCGGAGTACGCGCGCCTCGACGCGAGGGGCGAGGTCTACCTCGACTACTGCGGAGGAAGCCTGTACGCGACGTCGCAGGTCGAGGAGCACCAGCGACTGCTGCGCGAGACCGTCTTCGGCAACCCGCACTCGGCCAACCCGACGTCGTCGGCCGCCACTGCGCTCGTGGAGCGGGCGCGCGCGGCCGTGCTGCGCTACTTCCGCGCGCCGGAGAGCGAGTACGAGTGCATCTTCACCGCCAACGCGAGCGGCGCGCTGCGGCTCGTCGGCGAGGCCTATCCGTTCGGCCCGGCCGGCCGGTTCCTGGCGACCTCCGACAACCACAACTCGGTGAACGGCATCCGCGAGTTCGCCCGCACGAAGGGTGCACGGACGGCGTACGTGCCGCTCGAGTGTCCCGATCTCCGCGTGGACGACGAGGTGCTCCTGGGCCTCCTCGACGACCGTGACGCCGGATGCAGCAACCTGTTCGCCTTCCCGGCGCAGTCCAACTTCTCCGGCGTCAAGCATCCGCTGGAGTGGATCGCGCCCGCCCGCGAACGGGGCTGGGACGTGCTGGTCGACGGCGCCGCGTTCGTGCCGACCAACCGGCTCGACCTGTCGGTGTGGACGCCGGACTTCGTCGCGATCTCCTTCTACAAGCTGTTCGGCTATCCGACCGGGCTGGGCGCGCTGCTGGCCCGCCGCGACGCGCTCCGCCGGCTGGATCGCCCGTGGTTCGCCGGTGGCACCGTGGTCGCGGCGAACGTCGGGGGCGACCTCGTCGTGCCGCTGTCCGGCCACGCCGGGTTCGAGGACGGCACGGTCGACTACCTCGGCATCCCGGCGGTCGAGATCGGGCTGCGCCACGTCGAGCGGGTCGGGATCGACCTGATCTCGCGGCGCGTCGAGGCGCTCGGGACGTGGCTGCTCGCCGGGCTGAGCCGCGTGCGCCACGCCGACGGCGGCCCGGCGGTCCGTGTCTACGGCCCGGCGACGTGGGACGGCCGCGGTGCCACGATCGCCTTGAACTTCCTGCACCCCGACGGCCGCGTGGTCGACGAGCGCTTCGTCGACATGCTCGCCGCGGACCACGACATCTCGGTCCGGACCGGATGCTTCTGCAACCCGGGGGCGGGCGAGGCCGCGTTCCTGCTCTCGCCCGACGCGCTGGCCGGTGTCGGGTTCGGCGACGACATGATCCTCGACGACTTCATCACGCGCATCGGCATGCCCTCGGGCGGCGCCGTCCGCGTCTCGCTCGGGCTCGCCAGCAACTTCGCCGACGTCCACCGCTTCATGGCGTTCGCGACGCGGTTCCGCGATCTGGAGGACGTGCCGCAGCACCTGCCGCCCAGGCTCGCCTGCTGACGGAGTGGCTTCACGACCGACCGGGGCGTACTGTCGGGGCGTGCCCGAGAGCACGCCCCGTGGAGCGGAACGGGTGCGCACCGCAGAGGTGATCGCGACGCTCTCGCTCGCCACGGACCTCGCCATCGGGCTGCCGCTCGAGCACGGGCTCCAGAGCACGCTCGTCGCGATGCGGCTCGCCGAGCGCCTCCGCGTCGACCCGCAGACCGCGACGGACACGTACTACGCGTGCCTGCTCTTCTACGTCGGCTGCACCGCGGACGCCGAGGACGCCGCGGTGATCTTCGGCGGCGACCTGTACGGCGAGTACATGCCGGTCATGTTCGGCTCGCGGATCCAGTTCCTCGGCGGGCTCATGCGCGCGCTGCCGGAGCCCGACCGATCGGCGCCGGTCCGCGCGGTCCAGGTCGCGCGGCGCCTGCCGCTCGCGGCGCGGAAGGCGCAGCGCCATCTCGTGTCGCTGTGCGAGGTGGCGCAGATGCTCACGCTGCGCCTCGGCCTGCCGCCCTCCGTGCAGGACCTGTTCGGGGCGTTCACCGAGCGCTGGGACGGCAAGGGCGAGCCGAACGGGCTCGGCGGCGAGGAGATCCCGCTCTCCGTGCGGATCGTGCACGTCGCCCGCGACGCGACGTTCCACCGGATGGTCGGCGGGGTCGACGCCGCCGTGGGCGTCGTCCGCGAGCGGGCGGGGGGCGCATTCGACCCCGGCGTCGTCGCCGCGCTCGCCGACGGGGCGGGGGAGATCCTCGCGGACGACGAGGGCGCGACCGTCTGGGACGCCACGCTCGCGGCGGAACCGGGCGGGCAGCTCGCCCTCACCGAGGACGCGATCGATCGCGCCCTGGCGGCGATGGGCGACTTCGCCGATCTCATCTCGCCCTGGCTGGCCGGGCACTCCTCCGGGGTGGCCGAGCTGACGGCGGGCGCGGCGGTGCGCTGCGGGCTGGAGGCGGCCGATGCGCGGCGGGCCGCGCTGGTCCACGACCTCGGGCGCGTCGCCGTCCACGCCCGCATCTGGGAGAAGGCGGGTCCGTTGACGATGGACCAGTGGGAGCAGGTGCGGCTGCACCCCTACCAGTCCGAGCGCGTGCTCTCGCGCTCCCCCTTCCTGGCCGGACTCGCCGAGGTGGCGGGCGCGCACCACGAGCGCCTCGACGGCTCCGGGTATCACCGCGGAGCCTCCGGTGCCGCGGTGTGCCTCGGCGGCCGGGTGCTGGCCGCAGCCGACGCCTACCACGCGATGACCGAGCCGCGGCCGCACCGGGCGTCGCTCCCGGTGGCGACGGCGGCGCAGCGCCTGGCCCAGGAGGCGAGCAGCCGGCGTCTGGATCCTGACGCCGTCACGGCCGTGCTGGAGGCGGCCGGGCAGCGCGCGCCGCGGATCGACCGGCCCGCGGGGCTCACCGAGCGCGAGGCCGAGGTCCTGGCGCTCATCGCGCGCGGCCTGCAGACCAAGCAGGTGGGCCGGGCGCTCGGCATCTCCGCGAAGACCGCGGACCGCCACGTCCAGAACGTCTACGGGAAGATCGGCGTCTCGACGCGCGCCGGTGCCGCGCTGTTCGCGATGGAGCACGGGCTGACGGCATGGGGAGAACTCCCGATGGTCGGTGGGGCCGCGCGCCCGTAGCGTCGCGCCATGACCACCACATACGACGTGATCGTGGTCGGAGCACGCTGCGCCGGATCGCCCCTGGCGATGCTCCTGGCCCGTGCCGGCCGCCGGGTTCTGCTCGTGGACAGGGCCACGTTCCCCAGCGACACGATGTCGACGCATCTCCTGCACCCGCCGGCGGTGGCCGCGCTGGGGCGGTGGGGCCTGCTCGAGCGGCTGGAGGCGACCGGCTGCCCGCCCATCGGGACCTACTCGTTCGACTTCGGGCCCGTCACGATCTCGGGGTCCCCGCGCCCGGCCGACGGGACGGCGACCGCGTACGGCCCGCGGCGCACCGTGCTCGACGCGCTGCTCGTCGAGGCGGCCGCGGCCGCGGGAGCCGAGGTGCGCGAGGGCTTCACGGTCGACGAGATCCTGGTCGAGGACGGGCGGGTGACCGGCATCCGCAGCGGGACCGTCACCGAGCGCGCCCGGCTGGTGGTCGGGGCCGACGGCCGCAACTCGCTCGTCGCGCGCGCCGTGCAGCCCGTGGCGTACGACGAGGTCCCGCCGCTGGCGCCCCTGTACTACGCCTACTGGAGCGGCCTCCCCGCCAACGGCTTCGAGACGTACGTCCGCGGCGAGCACGGCCGCGGGTGGGCGGTGCTGCCCACCAACGACGGCCTCACCTGCGTGGTGCAGGGCTGGCCGCAGTCGGAGTTCGACGCCAACCGCAAGGACGTCGAGGGGACGTACCTGCGGACCTTCGAACTCGTGCCCGAGTTCGCGGAGCGGATCGGCGCGGCCACGCGGGAGACCCGCTTCACGGGCACCGGGAACCTGCCCGGCTACTTCCGGACGCCGTTCGGCCCGGGGTGGGCGCTCGTCGGCGACGCCGGGTACCACAAGCACCCGATCACGGCGTTCGGCATCACCGACGCGTTCCGCGACGCGGAGGAGCTCGCGGCGGCGTTCGGCTCCGAGGATGCGATGGCGGCGTGGCAGCGCGCCCGCGACGAGGAGTCGCTGCCGATGTACCGGCTCACCGCCGACTTCGCGACGCTCGAGCCGCCCGAGCCCGAGATGCAGGCGCTCTTCGGCGCGATGCGCGACAACCAGCCGGCGATGGACGACTTCGTGAGCGTCATGGCGGGCACGCTCGCGCCTCCCGCGTTCTTCGCACCGGAGAACATCGGGCGCATCGTCGCGGGGGCCGGCGTTCGCTAGGAGGGCGTGGCGCCGCTAGATTCGCGCAGCGGCATGAGCACGCTCTCGGTCCTCTGCATCACCGCAGATCCCGGCGCCCAGGTCGCCGCTGTGCTCTCGCCGTTGCGTGGCGTCGCCGACGAGGTGGTCATCGCCGCGGACTCCCGTGTGTCCGACGAGGACCTCGCGATGTACGCGGCAGCGTGCGATCGCCTGCTGCTCTACGAGTTCGAAGCGCCGGTGGAGCGGCCGTACGCGTGGGCTCACGAGCGCTGCGATGGCGATTGGGTGCTCCGCCTCGACGGCGACGAGCTCCTGTCCCCGGCGCTCATCGCGCGGCTGCCCGAGCTGATCGAACGCCGTGACCGCGTCCAGTACTGGCTCCCCCGACGGTGGTGCCATCCCGACGCCGGGCATTGGCTCGCCGAGCGGCCGTGGCGCCACGACCACCAGCTGCGCCTCGTCCGCAACGATCCGGCGACCCTGTCGTTCCCCGGCGTGATGCACAGCTCCGCGGTTCCGACCGCGCCGTTCGAGCTGCTCGAGGAGCCCATGTACCACCTCGACCTGCTGCTGCGCACGCGTGCCGAGCGGGAGGAGAAGGCCGCCCGCTACGAGGCCCTGCGACCGGGGCTCGTGGCCGCCGGCGGCGGTCCGCAGAACCTGTTCTACGTCCCGGAACGCTGGGCCCGCGAGCGTCCTGCGGTGACGCCGCCGGACGACGCGGAGCGCATCCGCGCCGTGCTGGAGCCTCGGCGTGCCGAGGCGGCTCCCGTCGTCCGTGGGAGCCTGCCGCTGGGCACCCGCGCCGCCGTCGACGAGCACTGGGACGGACGCGTGCTGTCGGACCTCGACCACGCTGCGACGCTCCGGCTGCTCGACGACGAGGTGGCGTTGGCGCCCTCCGAACCCGACACGGTGCTGGTCGCCGTCACGAACCGCGGCACCACGACCTGGCCGGGAGGTCTCCTGCGCGAGCCGTCCGTCCGTCTGGGGCATCGCTGGCTGGGCCAGGACGGGACCCCGATCGACGGCGACACGCCGCGATCCGGCTTCCCGTCCGCGGTCAGGCCGGGCGAGACGGTCATCGCGCCGCTGTCGGTCATCGCGCCGGACGGCGAAGGTGCGTACGTGCTCGAGATCGACGTCGTCCACGAGGCCGTGCGCTGGTTCGGGGCGACCGTGAGCCTCCCCGTCGCGGTGCGACCCAGGTCGCCCCGGTCTAGGTTCCCGAGAATCCCCAGGCGTTGAACCGGAACGGCGCGTTGCCGTAGTCCGAGATGGTCTGGTCCTCGATGTGGATGTCCGTCAGCCCGCGGGCCCGGAGGGCATCCTCCATCCACGCGCGGTCGTAGTAGCGGTGGTCGAGGTCGGCGTAGCGCGCCTCGTAGGCCGCGGCACCGCCCGCGAGCTCCTGCCGGCGCTCGATGTCCAGCGTGCGGGTGGCGAGGTCGGGCACGTCGAACACGGCGACGACGCGTCGCGCCTTGGCCACCATGCGATCGAGCACCGATTCCGCGTAGGGCAGGGACCGGAAGTACAGGAAGACGCCGAAGGAGATGACGGCGTCCGCCTGGGGCTGCGGCGACACCTCGGCCGCATCGGCCACCGCGAAGTCGCCGGACGGCAGGACCTCGCGCGCCCGCGCGATCAGTGCGGGCGAGCGATCGACGCCGCTGACCGAGCACCCGAGGCGCTCGAGCTCGTAGAGGAACGCACCGGCCCCGCACCCGACCTCGAACACCGAGTCGCCCCGCGCGAGGCCCAGCGACGCCGCCAGACGACGGACCCCCGTCGCCCAGCTCTCCTCGGGCAGACCGGCGAAGCCGGAGTCCAGGCCATCGGCCGCCATGAGGTCCGCGAGGATCGATCCCTGGCTCGGTGGAAGGGTGCGCCGGTCCCAGATGGCGTCCCAGCCCGTCACGACATCACCAGCGACTCGGGCGACCCGAGGCGGCGCAGCACCGCCGTGAGTCGCTGGTTCTCCGCCGGCCGGCGCACTGCGAGTCGGATGCGCGGCCGGCCGTCGTCGAACTTGGCGGTGACGTCCTTGAGGTCGATGGCCTCGGAGACGAGCAGCCTCTCCCGCAGCCGGTGCGCAGCGTCGGTGGGTCCGTGGAGCCGCACGAGCAGGAAGTTCCCGCCACTGGGGGCGACGTCGGCGACCATCGGGACCGACGCCAGCGACGACGCGAACTGCTCCCGATCGACCCGCGTCTGCTCCAGGGAGGCGGCGAGCTGCGGGCGGAACTTCAGCAGCAGCTCGACGAAGTACTCGGCCACCGCGCCCATGTTCCACACGGGGATGTCCCGGTCCACGGCATCCAGGAACGACCGGTCGCGGGAGTAGAGGTAGCCGATCCGCAGCCCGGGGACGCCGAGCGTCTTGCTGAGGCTGCAGAGCACCGTCACGTTCTGCAGCCCGTCGGCCTCCAGTGCGCGCAGCATCGAGGGCTCCTCGCTGAACTCGATGAACGACTCGTCGACGAGGAAGTGCGTCGCCGGATGACGCGCGGCGAGCGACCACAGGTCGGCCGTCGGGAGGGTGGTCCCGGTCGGGTTGTTGGGGTTGACCAGCACCAGGACGTCGACCTGCGCAGCCATGCGCTCGAGCTCGAGGGGATCGATGCCGGGCGCGTCGGCGTACGTCAGCGCATCGGGGAAGGCCGCGGCGTACTCCCCGAAGGTCGGCGCCGGCACCGCGACGGTCCGATCGGCCCACAGGCGCCGCAGCAGCGGGAACGCCTGGGCAGCCCCGTTCAGCGCCTCCACGTGCTCCGGCGCGCACTCGAGGAACCAGGCGAGCTTCTCGTTGAGCACGTGCTGGGTGGAGCCGTAGCTGTCGACGAGCTCCGCCAGGGCGTGGCGCATCGAGGCCAGCATCGCGTCGGTCGGGAAGTACGCGTTGCGCATGAACGCGAAATCGGTCACCGCGAAGTTCCAGTGACCTCCGAGGGTCCGATCGAGCACGGCGGCGCGCCGCTCGGGCTCGAACTGGAAGCGGGCGGCGGCCAGGTCGTGCGGGTCGTCGACCTCGGCCCACGTGTCGTCCTCGACGATCTCACCGGCGATCCCGTGCTCCGTCAGATCGCCGAGGCGTGCCAGGACGACCTCGTAGTAGATCGAGGAGTCGCCGGCGTCGACGTGCTCGCGCAGCCCAGGTGCCAGCACGTCCCGGCAGAAGGGGTGGGAGAAGCGATACACGTTCAGCGTCTTGTAGGTGTCGCGGTACTCGAAGGCCGGTCCCTGCGCGTCGGGCGGCACGACCCGGGAGACGAGGCCGTCGCGCAACGTCACGACCGTGCCGTCCATCCCGGCGCGGTAGCGGCCGACGAGCGCCGAGTTCCCACGACCGGAGCCGGCCAGGCGCTCGAACATGCCCGGCGACAGCAGCAGGTCGCACTCGGTCAGCAGGATGTCCTCGTCGTCCTCCAGCGCGTCCAGCGCGAGCCGCAGCGAGACGATGTTGTTCGTCGTCTCGTAGTGCGGATTGCGCACGAAGCGGTACGTCGGGCCCGAGCACGAGGAGGTCAGGTAGTCCTCGACCTCGTCGGCCCGGTAGCCGGTGACCACGTTGATGACGTCGACGCCGATCTCGCGCAGGGACGTCACGATGCGCGCGAGGATCGTGGTGCGGCCGACGGGCAGCATGGCCTTGTGCGTGCTGTCGGAGAGCGGACGCATCCGTCGTGCGCTCCCGGCAGCGAGGATCACGGCCTGCACGGCGGGTCCGTCTCGTGCACATCACCGTTCCACGGCAGCTCGCCGGCGCGTTCCCACGCGGTGCGCTCGACGATGGCCACGTCGTTCATGTACTCCCAAGCGGGGTCCGGCGTGCGCCAGTCGCCGTACATGGCGGTGAGCTCGGCCTCGTGGTCCGCGTGCTTGAGCCAGGTCCGCCCGACGAGCTCGAAGCGCTCGAGGCTCTGCTCGGCGATCTCGGCGGTCGCCTGCGTCGGCGGGCCATCGCCCCGCGCTCCGTCGCTGAAGTCGTAGTACCGCAGGCGCCCGTCGACCGGCTCCACGACGAAGAACTCGAACTTCGCGCCGTCGCGGACGAAGGAGTACTCGACGGGCCGCCCGTCGTTCGTCACGAAGCGCAGCGCAGGCGCGAAGCCGGCGTCGGCCAGGGCCGGCACGGCGCTGTGCAGGTGCGGGACGTCCTCCGTCCGGATGCAGAAATCGGCGTCGCGGGAGTCGTGCGCGAGCGGCGCGCCCTCCCTGGCCCACCCGATCAGCAGCCCGCCCCAGACCCAGTAGCGGTTCGCGAGCGGGGTGTCGGCCAGCGTGTCGTTGAGCAGCCGCAGGCTCTCGGAGAACCGGCGTGTGACATCGGCGGCGACGAGCTCACGGTACGTCGACCGCCGGGTCTGGTGCTCCGCGCTGCCGAGCACCCCGGCGAGCAGCTCGCGGAGGCCGGCCGCATGATCGGTCTGGTGGGCGATCTCGGCCGGAGACGCCTCGCGATCGAGGATCTCGCGGTACAGCCAGGCCACGTCGTCGCCGGTCACGCCGGAGGGGTCGGCGACCTCGGCCGGGCTGTCGGTCGACCCGGCGGACGGCATGAGGGCGCGCAACCGATGCGCGCGAGCGATCGAGAACCGCGACACGACGGTCACGGTATCGATCACCGCCGATCGATCAGAGCTCCTCGGCTGCGTGGGGTGCCATGCGCTCGAAGACGACGTAGCCGAGCACCGCCATGACGACGAGGATCGCCGCGGGGATGAGGAGGCGCAGGTCGCCGCCGATCGCCTCGCTGGCCGACGGGGAGTCGGGTCCCAGGAGCAGGTGGCGCGCCTCCTGGATCAGCGCCGCCAGCGGGTTGGCCATGAGGACGTGCGCCAGGGTCTCGGACTTCTCCTGCACGAGGGTGATCGGGTAGAGGATCGGCGTGGCGTAGAAGAGCGCCTGCAGCACGACCTCCCAGATCGGCTTGATGTCGCGAAAGCGGACGTAGAGCGCCGCGAGCAGCAGGCCGGTCCCGGTGGCCAGCACGCCGACGAGCACGACCGGGATCGGGAACAGGAGCCACGACCAGCGCGGTGTCACCCCGCTGAGCGCGAGGAAGATGGCGAGCACCACGAGATTCAGCAGCAGGTTGAACGTGGCGACGAGCGCCACCGCGAGCGGGACCACGAGGCGAGGGAAGCCCACCTTGCGCACGAGTGACTCACGGTCGACGAGCGAGGTCACGGCTGCGCCCGTGGTGTCCGCGAAGAAGAAGTAGATCATCATCCCGGAGAGCAGGACGATGGGGAAGTGGGCGACGTCGTCACCCGCTCCGACGACCTCGCTGAAGACGAAGAACAGGATCCCGAACAGCATCAGCGGGCGCAGCAGCGACCAGAGGTAGCCCAGCGCCGAGCCGAAGAACCGCACCTTCCAGTCGGTCCGCGCGAGGGTGAGCGTCAGCTGCCAGAACCGCCGTGGGTCATCGTGGAAGGACGCGGGGCCCGAGACACGGACGGCGACGTCGCTCACGTGAGGTGCTCCACCTTCGAGCCCGCGCGGTACAGCGAGAACGCGTGTGGGACGTCGACGACGCCGCCCCCTGCGCGCGAGCCGGTCACGACGAACGAGGCCGCGTCGACCTGCTCGGCGATGACCCGGTGTGCGGTGCCGGCCTGCATGACCCGCCCGGTGACCCCGTAGCGCCCGGGAGCGAACCAGTTGTCGAAGCTCAGCGCGACGTCCACCGTCTCGCCAGGGGAGAAGGCGCCGAGCGGCTCCTCCCACTCGGTGCTGGCGGCGAACACGATGTCGCCGTCCGGGTCCGTGAGCACCAGTCCGAGGACCGGATCGGAGGTGTCGGCCAGGAAGCGCACGCGCATGCACAACGCGCAAGAGCGGCCCTGCTCCAGCACCTCGGTGCGTGTGCCCGCGGCGTCCTGCACCCACGAGTCCACCACCGTGGCGCGCCCGTCGGTGGGCTGGCCGAGCTCCAGCACCTGCGGCTGTCCGTCGGTGCCTCGCGGAGCGAAGTTGAGCTCCGTGTAGCGGCGGGCGACGTCTCTCGGCGTGCCGATCTGGACCAGCCGTCCGCGCTCGAGCAGCATCGCCCGGTCACAGAAGCGCTGGACCTGGTCCATGTCGTGCGTCACGAGCAGGATCGTGCGCCCGTCGCGCTTCGCCTGGTGCAGGACGTCGAAGCACTTCTGCTGGAACGACGCGTCGCCAACCGCCAGCACCTCGTCGATGAGCAGGAGGTCGGCGTCGACGTGGACCATCACCGCGAACGCCAGGCGAACCTGCATGCCCGAGGAGTAGTTCTTGAGCTTGAGGTCCTGGAACTCGCGCAGCTCGGCGAAGTCGATGATCGCGTCGTAGCGCTCGTCGGCCTCGTCCGGTGACAGGCCCAGCATGACGGCGTTCAGGAGGACGTTGTCGTGGGCGGTGAGGTCGGGGTTGAACCCGACGCCCAGCTCGATGAACGGGGCCATCCGTCCGCGCAGCCACATCTCGCCGCCGTCGGCCGTGTAGATCCCGGCGAGGCACTTCATGAGCGTGCTCTTGCCGCTGCCGTTGCGCCCGACGATGCCGAAGAACTCGCCCTTGCCGACGCTCAGCGACACGTCCTTGAGCGCCTCGAGCCGCTCGAAGCTCCGGCGGCGCAGCGGGTGCACGACGCGCTCCTTCAGCGTGTGGACCTGCTCCTGCGGGAGGCGGAAGGTCTTCGAGACGCCGTCGACGCTGACGGCCACGTCGTCGGGCGGCGCGGGCACGGCTAGGAGCGTAGTGAGCCATCATGCCGCTCCGTGAGCGCTGTCGGCGTGAACCTCGCTGGGTACCTGGGCGCGACGCTGGGCGTCGGCGAGGCCGCGCGGCAGGTTCGCGGCGCGCTGCTGTCGGCGGGCACGCCGGTCGCCGAGCTGCCGGTCTCGAGCCGGGGCGCCCCGGCGGCCCCCGGGCCGCACGCCGCGCCCCACCCGGTGACGCTCGTCTGCGTGAACCCGGACGGGATGCCCGGCGTGCGCGACGAGCTCGGCCCCGCGCCGTTCGAGGGGCGCCACGTCGTGGGCCTGTGGTGGTGGGAGGTCGCGTCGTTCCCCGCGCACTGGGCGCGCGGGTTCGACGGGCTCGACGAGGTGTGGGCGGGCACGCGCTTCGTCGCCGACGCGATCGCGGCCGTCTCGCCGGTGCCCGTCGTCCACGTGCCGACGCCGGTGGCCCAGCCCGTCGTCGCGCCGGTCGGCCGCGAGGAGCTCGGCCTGCCGAAGGACGCGTGGCTCGCCGGTCTCGCCTTCGACTACGGCAGCGTGGCCGAGCGCAAGAACCCGCTCGGCGCGATCGAGGCGTTCACCCGCGCGTTCGGCCCCGGGGACGGCGCGGCGCTCGTCGTCAAGACGCTGCGCTCGGACACCGATCCCGCCGCGCACCGCGCCGTGCTCGACGCCGCCGGCGCGCACCCGCACGTGCACGTGATCGACCGCGACCTGCCGGCCGCGGAGAAGAACGCGCTCATCGGGCTGCTCGACTGCCTGCTGTCCGTGCATCGCTCCGAGGGGTTCGGCCTCGCCCTCGCGGAGGCCGCCCTGCTCGGCGTCCCGGTCGTGGCCACCGACTACGGCGGGACGCGCGACTTCCTGACGCCGTTCAACGCGTGGCTGGTCGACCACCGGCCCGTCCGCATCGGCCCGGGACACGATCCCTACCCGCCCGACGGCGAGTGGGCGGAGCCGGACCTCGGCCACGCGGCCGCACAGCTGCGTGCCGTGCGCGGCGCGCCGGAGGAGGCGGCGCGGCGGGCGTCGCGGGCGAGGGAGGACGTCGCGCGCGGCCACGACCCCTCCGTCGCGGGCGCGGCGATGGCCGCGCGGCTGGCGCGGATCGTGCGGGCGCCGGTCGCCGCCGCGGGCGGCCCGGTCGACGGTCTCGACCTCGGCGCGGCACGGACGCGGGTACGGACCGGCCCGGGTCCCGGCGCAGCGGACGGCGCGCGGGGAGCGCTGCGCGCCGCGGTCCTGCGGGCGCTCGCGCCCTACGCCGTCCACCAGCGGATCGTCGACGAGGAGCTCCTGCGCGCGCTGCAGACGCTCGACGAGCGGGTGCGCGGCCTCGCCGCCGCGCAGTCGTCGCTGGCCGCCGAGGTGGCCAGGCAGCGCCGCGAGCGCGAGGGCTCGTAGCCTCCCCCGGCGATGAGCGCGTCCCAGTCCAGCCTCGCCTCCACCGTCGGCGTCGACGTCGCGGGCTACCTGCGCGGCGGCCTCGGCCTCGGCCAGGCCGCGCGGCTCTACGTCGCCGCGCTGCAGGCGGGCGGCATCCCGGTGCGGACCACGACGGTCGACCTCCGGATGCCCGAGGTGCACAGCGACGACGGCACGCGCGCGGAGGTGAAGACGACCGACTTCGCCGACCTCGAGCACGAGGGCGAGCTCCCGTTCAACCTCGTGTGCGTCAACGCGCCCGAGCTGCCGCAGTTCGTGGCCGAGGCCGGGCGCGACCGGTTCCGCGACCGCTACACGATCGGCGTCTGGGCCTGGGAGACCGACGCGATCCCGGCGTCGTGGGACTCCGCGTTCGCGCTCGTCGACGAGATCTGGGTGTACTCGCGCTACGTCGCCGACCTGCTGAGCCACTCCGCGCCGTGCCCCGTCGTCCGCGTTCCCCTGCCGATCGAGATCCCGCAGCCCAGCGGCGACGACATCGGCTTCGCGCTGGGCGGCGACGCCTTCACGTTCCTCTTCCTCTTCGACTTCTGGTCGACGCTGCAGCGCAAGAACCCGCTCGGGCTCGTGCGGGCGTTCATCCGGGCGTTCGAGCCGAACGAGGGGCCGCGGCTGCTGCTCAAGAGCTTCAACGGCGACTACAAGCCCGACCGCCTGGCGCAGCTCCGCGCGGCCGCGGGCGGTCGCGACGACATCGTGGTCGTCGACCGCTTCGTGACCGACCAGCAGCGCGTGAACCTCATCAACCGCTGCGACGCCTACGTCTCCCTGCACCGGTCGGAGGGCTTCGGCCTCACGCTGGGCGAGGCGATGGCGCTCGGCAAGCCGGTGATCGGCACGGGCTTCGGCGGCAACGTCGACTTCATGACGCCCGCGAACTCGTGGCTCGTCGACTACGAGGAGACGCTCGTCGGCCCCGAGGGCGAGAACTACCCCGCGCACGGGACGTGGGCCGAGCCCGACGTCGACCACGCCGCCGAGCTGATGCGGCGGGTCTGGGAGGAGCGCGAGGAGGCATCCGCGCGGGCGGAGCGGGGCCGGATGGACGTCGCGCAGCACTTCTCGCTCGACGCGGTCGGCGAGATGGCGCGCACCAGGCTGCGACGGCTCAGCGGGTTGTCGCGCCGGCGGGCCGCGGTGCCCGACGCGTCCGCGCCGTCGCCCGGTCTGCCGCACTCCTACGTGGAGACCGCGGCGGTCAAGGCGACGTTCGACGCCACGAAGGACGCGGCGCAGACCGGCGGGGCGAAGGGCGCGGCCCGGCGGGCGCTGCTGACGGCGATGCGGCCGTACACGTACCACCAGGACGAGCTCAACGGCTTCGTGGTCAACGCGCTGCGCGAGCTCGACACGCTGCTGCGCGACCAGGTCGTCGACACGCAGGCAGAGCTGCGCCGGCTGGACGCCCAGGTCAAGCGGTTCGACCGCGTCTTCGGGCAGTCGGGCTTCGCGTCGGCGAACGGCGACGAGGTCGCGCGGATGCTCGAGGGCGTCCGGGCCCGCCCCGCCTCGACCCACCCCGCGATCTCCTACGTCGACGAGTCCGGGCGCCGCGCGCTGGGCTTCCGCGACGCCCACCTGGACGCCACCGGCTACCGCGGCTTCGAGGACATCTTCCGCGGCGACGAGCAGGACCTCCGCCAGGCGCAGGAGCGCTACGTGAAGATGTTCGCCGAGTGCGACTGGGTGCTCGACCTCGGCTGCGGTCGCGGCGAGCTGCTCGACGGGCTGCGCGACGCGGGGATCCGGGGCAAGGGCGTCGACCTCGACCCGACGATGGTCGAGCGCTGCCGGGAGAAGGGCCACGACGTCGAGCTGGCCGACGCCGCCACGGCGCTGCGCGGCTACGAGGACGGCACGATCCCGGCCGTGTTCGCGGCGCAGGTCGTCGAGCACCTGAGCGCCGAGCAGCTCACGGAGCTGCTGACCCTCTCGGCGGCGAAGCTCGCACCGGGCGGGATGGCGATCTTCGAGACCGTCAACCCGCACAACCCGGCGGCCCTGAAGGCCTTCTGGACCGACACGACCCACCACCACCCGGTGTTCCCGGAGGTCCTGCTGGCGCACTGCCGCCTGGCGGGCTTCGCGTCGGGCGACGTGACGTTCCCGGTCGAGTCGGGGGACTTCGACTCCGACATCTACACGAACCGGGACTACGCGGTCGTGGCCCGGACGGCGGCTGCGGCGGCGTAGCGCCCCGGCGCCACCTCAGGGGCGGATCCGACAGAAGGTCGGCATCCTGATGCTGCAGGAGCGCATCGGGATGCCGTCGTAGCCGTGTCTCGGAGGCCGCGCGCCTGCCCTACCAGGGCAGGTCGGGCCGCAGCGCCGACAGCGGCGGCGCGGTGCGGTCGCGCTCGGACACCTGCAGCTCGATGTCCGACGGCCACGGGATGCCGACGTCGGGATCGTCGTACGCGAACCCGCGCTCGTGCGCCGGGTCGTAGTACGACGACACCTTGTACGTGACGTCGGCGATCTCCGACAGCACGCAGAAGCCGTGCGCGAAGCCGAGCGGGACGTAGAGCTGGTGCATCGACTCGTCGTCGAGCTCGAACCCCTCCCACTCGCCGTAGGTGGGGGATTCGGTGCGCACGTCGACGACCACGTCCCAGATCTTGCCCCGCGCGCAACGGACGAGCTTCGCCTGGCCGGGGCCGAGCGTCACGTGCATGCCACGGACGACGCCGCGGCCGGATCGCGAGTGGTTGTCCTGCACGAATGCGGCATCGACGCCCTCGGCGGTCCAGTGGTCGACGCGGTAGCTCTCGGTGAAGAAGCCGCGTGCGTCGCCGTGGACCGGCGGGGCGAGCAGGATCGGGCCATGCAGGCGCGTGGGAAGTCGCTCCATCGGGGCGCGCAGCCTAACCTGTGCCGGTCCCCGTGCGTCGCATCCCGACACTGACACCCGAGCAGTACTCCCGGGTCGCGTTCTGGGCGCTGTTCATGCTCATGGGCATCGTGATGACCGGCGCCGGCGTCCGCCTGACCGGCTCCGGCCTCGGCTGCCCGGACTGGCCGCAGTGCGGTGGCGGCGTCGCGCCGCCGCTGCAGACCCACGCCCTCATCGAGTTCGGCAACCGCGTCCTCTCGGGTCTCGTCGGGCTCACCGCGGCGGCTGCGGGGCTGCTCGCCTTCCGTCGCCGCCCGTACCGCCGCGACCTGGCCGTGATCGGCCTGCTGCTGCCGCTCGGCGTCGTCGGCCAGGCGGTGCTCGGCGGCTTCACGGTCAAGTACGACCTCGCGCCCGGCTTCGTCATGGGCCACTACATCCTGTCGATGCTGCTCCTCACCGCCGCCGTCGCGCTGCTCTGGCGGTCGCGGCACGAGCCGGGCAGCCGCCCGCGGTCGACCGACCGCGTCACGGTCTGGGCCGTGCGGGCGCTCGTGCCCCTCGGCGCGGCGACGGTGTTCCTGGGCACCGCGGCGACGGCGTCGGGCCCGCACGCGGGCGGCGCCGGCACCGGTGACGTGATCGACCGCCTGGAGTGGCGCGGACCGGACACGCTGGACTGGGTCGTGCACCAGCACGGGCGCCTGGCGACGATCCTCGGGTTCGCCGCGGTCATCGTGTGGATCCTCGTGCGGCGCCGCGGGAACGCCCGCGCGCTGCGCTCGATGACGCTGCTCTGCTGCCTGATCGCGACACAGGGCGCGATCGGCCTCATCCAGTACAACACGAAGCTGCCGTCGGAGATCGTGTGGGTGCACGTGTGCCTGGCGGCGTTCATCTGGGTGTCGATCCTGTTCGCCGCGTCGGCGGCCGGACGCCTCGTCCCGCGGGCGCAGGAGTCCCGCTCGGTGGCGCGGTCCGCCGCCGGCTGACCGGCGGCTGTCCGGTCCCGGGGCGCTCGGACGTCTCTGTGGGTGCGATGACGACGATCACCTTCGAGACCGTGCTCACCGAGCAGATCGGCCCGCTCACCTGGCGGGCGACCCGCATGGTGGGCGACGCGCAGACCGCCGAGGACCTCCGCCAGGAGACGCTCGCACGCGCGTGGCGCTCGGCCCCGCGCGACATGCCGGCGCCGGCCCTGCGCGCCTGGCTGCACCGCACCACGACGAACCTCGCGCTCGACGAGCTGCGCCGCAGGCGCCGCCGCGACGAGGTGGCGCTGACCGAGGTCGCCGGCGGGCGCAGCGACGCCGAGCCCGAGGCGCGCGAGGCCCTCGCGACGCTCGGCGCGCACGAGCGGCTCGTCCTCCTGCTGCGCCACGAGGCGGGGCTGTCGCTGCGCGAGCTCGGTGAGGTGCTCGACATCTCCGAGGACGCGGCGCGCAAGCGCGTCGCCCGCGCCCGGGACGCCTTCGCGGTCGCGCTCGCCGACCTCCGGGCCGACGATCCGCGCCCGACGATCCTCCTGCTCATGGGCAACGAGGAGCCCGCGCGCTACGTCGCCTGGCTCGAGGGCGCGGGCGCTCGTGTCCGCATCGTCGACCGCTCGACGGTCGGCCTCGACATGGCCGGCGCCGACGGGCTCGTGCTGTCGGGCAGCAGCGACGACGTCGACCCCCGCCTGTACCGCCAGCCGCGCAGCGAGCGTCTCGGGCCCACCGACCTGCACCGCGACCTCCGCGACCTCGCCGCGATGCGCACGGCGCTGCGCGACGGCATCCCGATCGTCGGCGTCTGCCGCGGGGCCCAGCTCCTGAACGTCCTGTACGGCGGCGACCTGCACCAGGACATCGGCGAGGCGGGGATGAACGCCCGCGCGCACCGCACCGAGGCGCACGGCGTCGCGACGGAGTCCGGCTCGATCGCCCGCCGGACGCTGGGACGCTCGGACGAGGTCGTCTCCTGGCACCACCAGGCGGTGCGCCGCATCGGCGACGGCCTGCACATCAGCGCGCGCGCCGCGGACGGGCTCCCCGAGGCGCTCGAGGTGCCCTCCCACCGCTACGCGCTCGGCCTGCAGTGGCACCCGGAGCTCGGGGAGCGGCCGGGCAGCGCGCGCATCGCCGAGACCCTGGTGGAGGCGGCGGCATGCGCAGCGTGACGATCCGGCTCGCGGGACCCGAGGACACCGGCGCGGTCGCGCGGCTCGCCGCACTGGACTCCACCCACGTGCCCGACGGCCCGCTCCTCATCGGCCTCGTCGACGACGAGGCCTGGGCCCTCCACGCGCTCGAGGACGGCACGGCCGTGGCCGACCCGTTCCGGCGCAGCGCCGAGGTCGTCGCGCTCCTGCGCGAGCGTGCGCGGCTGCTGGGCTACCCGACGTCGGGCGAGCCGCGCAGGATCGGACAGCGTGACGATGCCGCCGACGATGACGTACGCCCCGACCAGCCGACCCGCGGTCGACGTCGGGAACAGGTCGCCGTAGCCGACCGTCGCGGCGGTGACGATGAAGTACCACCAGTAGTTGCGGGCGTCCGCGATCTCGTTGTCGGCCGGCTCCACCAGCGCCATCGCCAGCCAGCTGGTGAGGAACACGAAGACCGCCACGAGCAGCGGCAGCCGCCAGCCGGTCAGCCGGGCCCGCAGCACCCGGGACAGGCGGACGAGGATCGGCACGACGCGGACCGTACCGCCGCGGACTAGTCGACAGCCGCGCGGTCGCCAGGCCGAACAGCACGAGGTCGACCCGCCGGCCGTCGACCTCGACGACGTCGGCGACCGACCGCGCCCGCCTCCGCGACGTCGGCACCGAGCGGGCGCCCGACTCGCACAGCGCCCGGGCCAGCAGCCCCTTCGTGTACTTGTTGTCGTGGCTCACCACGGCGCGCCGCCGTCGGTCTCGCGCAGCACCCGCACCTGCACGGCGCCGGGCACCCGCGCCAGCGCGGCGTACGGCCCCGACCGCAGGTCGACCACGAGCCCGCGGTGCGCCGCCAGCTCCGGCTCGAGCACCGGCCGCCAGGCCGCCGCCAGCGACCCGACGCCGGGCAGCGACGTGCCGCCGGACAGCCGGTACGCCGGGATCCGGTCGGTCGGCGACAGCAGCCCGAACAGCGCGCTGGCCACCCGCACCGAGCTGTTCGCCCGCCGCCGGCCGTTCGCCGACAGCGTCGCGTACGACAGCGCCTCGTAGACCACGCCCGTGTAGCGGCGCAGCGCCGGCAGGGTGCGGGACGTCGGCAGCACGGCGTCCTTGGCGACCTCCCCCGCGGAGCAGTCCAGCGCCTTCTGCAGCCGGTCCCGGTCGTCGACCGCCGCCGCCTGCAGCGCGTCGACCAGCCGCTCGCGGACCGGGGTCAGCGCCGGGTGCGACAGCCGGCGAGGTCCAGCGGCGCCCCTCGTCCGCCGGCGGCCTTGCCCTCGGACGGCGGCAGCAGCAGGAGCACCCGATCACGCTAGCGGTGGTGGCCGCACCCGCCGCGGGGTAGCGGCAGGGGGTGACGCAGCAGCGCAGCAGCCGCCGGGCGCCGGCCGCTTCGAGCGGCGCTCCGCGCTCGGGCTGCTCGGCCCTGGTGGTCGGCGCCGTGCCGTTCCTCGTGCTGCTCCTGCTCGTACGACGCCGCTGGCCGCTGCTGCGCGAGGCCGACGACGGGGTGGCCGACGGGCTCAACGGGCTGGTCGCCCGCACCCGACCGTCGTCGACGGGCTGGAGGCCCTCACCGAGCTGGGCGGCGTGCTCGGCGCCGCCTACGTCCTCACCCTCACCGCTGCTTCCTGTGGATCCGGGGTCGGCGCCGGCTCACGGCGTACGTCGTGACCACCGGCCTCGGGCTGCTCGTCCTCGTCACCGCTCACCAAGGTGCTGGTCGGCCGGGACCGGCCGCGGGTGCCGTGCCGGTGACCGACCTGCCGGTGACGCGACAGCTTCCCGAGCGGGCACGCGATGACGTCGATCGTCACCTGGGTCGTCGTCGCGCTGGTCGGTCGCGCCGTCGGTCCGCGGCCGGCTGCGGTCGTGGCTGGTCCGTCGGCGACGTGCTGCTGGCGCTCGCCATCGGCTTCACCCGGCTGGCGCTCGGCGTGCACTACCTGTCCGGACGTGCTGGCCGGGCTGGGCGCTGGGCGCCGGCTGGCTCGCCGTGACGACGGCGCTGTTCCGCACCTGGCAGACCGAGCAGGGCCGGGTCAGCCCGCCGGTCGCCGAGGGCCTCGAGCAGCACGGGACCCGGATGGCGCCGGTGCACGACCGGCTGCTGCCGGACGGCGGGCGCACGCTCGGCCCGCCTCGGCCGGAGCGCCGTCGCCCTCGTCGCGGCGCGGCCGGCCTGTCGCTGCGCCTCCCGCGCGACCGCCGGGCCGGCACTGCCGCCGGGTCCCGCGCTCGGCGGCGCGTCAGCTCGCCGTGGGCCCTGCTCACATCACCGTCGCCGTCTCCGTCCTGGTGCTCGCGGTGGCACGCCGCCGTCGGCCGGCGCTGCTGCCGCCCCTCGCAGTGGTCGGCGCCGCCTGATCGCCGCGGCGGCCGCAGCGGCCGTGGCCGGCGGTCCCTCCTGGCGCGCCGCCGGGGCGGCTGCCGCCCTCGGCTCGCTCGCCGTCCTGCTCGTCGTCCGCGGGCGGTCCGCGGCTCCGCTGGTCGGTGCTGGGGGCGGCGGCGGTCCTCGCCGTGTCAGCGCGGGTCCCGGGACGGCGCGGGCTGGGCGGAGGTCCTCACCGGCGCGCTGGTCGGCACGGCGTGGCTCGCCGCCTGCGTCCGCTGGCAGCTGCTGCACGGGCCGGTGCCGGCGCCCTACCCGGAGGGCGCGGCGCAATGCCGAGCGAGTCCGTCGGCGCCCGCCGATAGGCTGGCCGCTCCGCCCGGCCTCTCGAGAGGACCTCCCGTGCTCCGCATGTCCACCCTGTTCCTGCGCACCCTGCGTGAGGACCCGGCGGACGCGGAGGTCCCGAGCCACCGGCTGCTCGTGCGCGCCGGCTACGTCCGCCGCGTCGCGCCCGGCATCTACTCGTGGCTGCCGCTCGGCGTGCGGATGCTGGCCAACGTCAGCCGCGTCGTGCGCGAGGAGATGGACCGCGATCGGCGCGCAGGAGGTGCTCTTCCCGGCGCTGCTCCCCAAGGAGCCCTACGAGGCGAGCGGGCGCTGGACCGAGTACGGCGACCTGCTGTTCCGCCTCAAGGACCGGCGCGGCAACGACTACCTGCTCGGCCCCACCCACGAGGAGCTGTTCACCCTCATGGTCAAGGGCGAGTACAGCTCGTACAAGGACCTGCCGGTGATGCTCTACCAGGTCCAGACCAAGTACCGCGACGAGGCGCGTCCCCGCGCCGGCATCCTGCGCGGCCGCGAGTTCGTCATGAAGGACAGCTACTCCTTCGACCTCGACGACGAGGGCCTGCAGCGGTCCTACGACCTGCACCGCGAGGCCTACGTCCGCACCTTCGAGCGGCTCGGCATGGACTACCGGATCGTCTCGGCGGTCAGCGGCGCGATGGGCGGCAGCGCGTCGCGAGGAGTTCCTCGCGCCGGCGCCGACCGGCGAGGACACCTTCGTGCTCCTGCACGTCCTGCGACTACGCCGCCAACACCGAGGCGGTGCAGCTGCGCGCCGCCGAGCCGCAGCGACCCCGCCGCCCAGCCGCCGCTGCGAGGTGCTCGACACCCCCGACACGCCCGACCATCGAGACGCTGGTCGCGGTGCTCGCCGAGCAGGGCCACGACGTCCCCGCGAGCGGCACGCTGAAGAACGTCGTCGTGCTGCTGCGCTGCCCCGACGGCAAGGTCGAGCCGCTGGTCGTCGGCGTGCCCGGCGACCGCGAGGTCGACGTCAAGCGGCTCGAGGCCAACGTCAGCCCCGCCGAGGTGCTGCCGTTCGAGAAGTTCGACGAGCACCCCGCAGCTGGTCAAGGGCTACATCGGCCCGCAGGGGCTCGAGGGCATCCGCTACGTCGTCGACCCGCTCGTCGTGCAGGGCAGCGCCTGGGCGACCGGCGCCAACGAGCAGGGCAAGCACGCCGTCAACGTCGTCATGGGCCGCGACTTCAGCCCGCCGGCGTCGTGCCCGCCGCCGAGGTGCGCGCCGGCGACCCCTGCGGCCGCTGCGGCTCGCCGCTGGAGATCGGCCGCGGCATCGAGATCGGCCACATCTTCCAGCTCGGCCGCAAGTACGCCGACGCCTTCGGCCTCGACGTGCTCGGCCCCGACAGCAAGCCGGTCCGCGTCACCATGGGCTCGTACGGCATCGGCGTCTCGCGCGCCGATCGCCGCCATCGCCGAGCAGTCGCTACGACGAGAAGGGCCTGGTCTGGCCGCGCGCGGTCGCGCCGGTCGACGTGCACGTCGTCGGGGTCGGCAAGGGCGAGCAGAAGCCCGAGGCCGAGCGCATCGCCGGCCGAGCTCGAGGCGCGCGGCCTGACCGTGCTGCTCGACGACCGGCCGAAGGTCTCGCCGGGCGTGGCGTTCAAGGACGCCGAGCTGATCGGCGTCCCGACCTCGGTGGTCATCGGCAGGGGGCTCGACGACGGCGAGGTCGAGCTGCGCGACCGCGGAGTCCGGCGAGAGCCGCACCGTCGCCGCTCGACGAGCTGGTCGACACCGTGCTGGCCGAGGTCCGCGGCTGAGTGGCGTCCTGCTGACCGTCGGGCACGGCACCGCGACCGCGGACGAGCTCGCCGCCCGGCTGACCGCGGCGGACGTCGCAGCTGCTCGTCGACGTGCGGCGCTTCCCGGGCAGCCGGCGGCACCCGCACCTGTCCCGCGAGGCGGTCGCAGGAGTGGCTGCCGCGTGCCGGCGTCGCCTACCGGTGGGAGGAGCGGCTCGGCGGTCGCCGGCCGGTGCGCGCCCGACTCGCCCGACGTCGCGCTGCGCAACGCGTCGTTCCGCGGCTACGCCGCGTGGATGCGCAGCCGCGGAGTTCCGGGCCGCGCTGCGCGAGGTGCTCGGCCGCGCCGCTGCGCACCGCGGTCATGTGCTCGGAGTCGGTCTGGTGGCGCTGCCACCGGCGGCTGGTCGCCGACGCGGCGGTCGCTGCTGCACGCACGTCGAGGTGCGAGCACCTCATGCCGGACGGCCGGCTGACGCCGCACCTGCCCACCGACGGCGTGCGGCGCGACGGCGACGAGCTGGTCTACGACGCCGGTGCCCTGCCGCGTGAGCGGCAAGGGGACGCCGGCGACGCTGCTGCTGGCGCGCGAGGGCGTGGCGCACACCGTGCACGCCTACGAGGTCGACGCGGCGCCCGGCCTCGTACGGCGAGGCGGCCGCCGCGGCGCTCGGCATCGAGCCCGAGCGGATGCTCAAGACGCTGCTCGCCGAGCGTCGGACGGCCGGCTGGTCTGCGGCGTCGTGCCGGTCGCGCGGCTCGCTCGACCTCAAGGCGCTGGCCGACGGCGGTCGGCGGCAAGCGCGGCGTCATGGCCGAGCCGGCCGCGGCCGAGCGGTCGACCGGCTACGTCGTCGGCGGCATCAGCCCGCTCGGGCCAGCGCACCCGGCTGCCGACCGTCGTCGACGAGACCGCCGAGCTGTTCGACACCGTCTTCGTCAGCGCCGGGCGGCGCGGGCTGTCGGTCGAGCTGGCGCCGGCCGACCTCGTGCGGCTGACCGGCGCCGTGGTGGCCGACGTCGCGCGGTGAGCGCCGTCGAGGCGGTGCTGTTCGACTGGGGCGGCACGCTGTCGACGCCACGTCGACGTCGACCTGCTCGAGATGTGGCGGGCCGCCGCGCAGGTGCTCGCGCCCGACGACCCCGAGCCGGTCGCGGCGGCGCTGCTGGCGGCCGAGCACGCACTGGTGGCGCGAGTGCGTCGCCGCCGGCGACCGCAGCGGGACGACCGAGCAGCTCGTGCGGTCGGTCGCCGCGCGAGACGCACCTCGACGTCGCGGGCGCGCTGCAGGCCTACCACGTCGCCTGGGAGGCTGACGGTCGCGCACGACCCCGACGCCGTCGCCGGTGCTGACCGCGCTGCGAGGAGCGCGGCCTGCGCACCGGCCTGCTGTCCAACACCCACTGGCCGCGCGACCTGCACGAGCGCTGGCTCGCCGACGCCGGGCTGCTCGAGCTGCTCGACGTCCGGCTCTACACCTCCGACATGGGCCACATGAAGCCGCACCCGGAGGCGTTCCGCGCGCTGCTGCGCGCCGTCGGCGTGCGAGCCGGAGCGGGCGGTCTTCGTCGGCGACCGGCCGCGCGACGACGTCTCCGGCGCGCAGGCGCGTCGGCATGCGCACCGTGCTCCTGACCGGCCGCCCGGTCGAGGCGCTGGGACGTCGTCCCCGACGCCGAGCTGGCCACTCCTGGCCGGCCTGGTCGAGCTCGTCGACGCCTGGCCGCTGAGCCCGCGTCAGGCGCGTGCCGGGCAGGGCGACCGTCGGCGGGCGCGGTCGCCGGCGACCGGAGCCGCCACTCGCGCCGCCCGCACCGCGCGACTCGCTCAGCCCGTCGACCCCCAGCGCGGCGCAGCGCGAGGTCGTCGGTGCCGGCGACCAGGTCGCGCCAGCGCACGCGCCAGGCCCTCCTCGAGCCGTACGGCGAGGGCGAGCGCGTCGGCCGGCGCCGGCGACGGCCACGTCGTAGGCCGGCTCGCGTCGCCGGCACGGACGGCGCCGCGGTCGCGCAGCAGGCGCGGTCGAGCGCGTCGCGGCGGGCGCGGTGGGCGTCGGACGCCGGCGCGGGCGCAGCTGCCGGCGCGTCGTCGTCGAGCCGCGCGCCGAGCACGCCGTAGCCGTAGACGGCCGCGTGCTCGGCCTCCACGAGCGCCTGCAGCCGGGACGCCGGCAGCCGCTCATGCGAGCGCCACCCGGTGGCTCGCCTCGCTGGCCGCCAGCGTCGCCAGCAGGCCGGCGAGCTCGCGGGAGGCCTGCAGCGCGGCGGCGCCGTGCGCCGTCGCCCGCCGCGCGCTCGGCCGCCGACCAGCCCGGCCAGGCCGGTCGCCGGGTCGGCGGCGGCGCGGGCGGAGGCGCGGCCGACGGCGCGGCGCCGGCGGACGGGCTGCCGGACGCGCCGGGCTCGGCGGCGGCGCCGGATCGGCCTGCCGAGCGCGCGCAGGTGCTCGGCGTGCTCCGCGCGCAGCGGCGCCAGCCGCGGCGGCGAGCGCCGGCGACGGCGAGCAGCGCCGGCGTCGTACGCCGCGCAGCAGCGCCTGCTCGCGCTGCGACCGCGGCGGCGCGCAGCGGCGACGTCCGGGTCGGCGGCGGCGGAGGCGCGGCGCCGGGTCGGCCTCGGTGCAGGCGGCGAGCAGCGGGAGCGCGAGCGCCCGCGCGCAGCACGGCGCCGGCGGGACGGGGCCCCGGTCGGCAGGCGCAGGCTCACGGGCGTCGAGCCAACCACAGCCGGCGCGGCTAGGCTCGGGCGCCAGCACCACCCGCACCGCCACAACCGCAGAGAGGAGGACGCCCGATGACCGCCTCCGCGCGCCCGCCTCGACGAGCTGCTCGGCCCGTGGTCGCCGCCGCCGGCTCCGACCTCGAGGACGTCACCGTCACCGCCGCCGGCAAGCGCAGCGTCGTGCGCGTCGTCGTCGACCGCGACGGCGGCATCACGCTCGACGACGTCGCCGACGTCAGCCGGGCCGTCTCCGAGGCGCTCGACGAGCTCGACGAGGCCGAGCCCGGCGCTGCTCGGCGCGTCGTACGTCCTCGAGGTCAGCTCGCCCGGCGTCGACCGGCCGCTGACCGGCCCGCGGCACTGGCGGCGCAACGTCGGCCGCCTGGTCACGGCCGTCCTGCGCGAGGGCGGCGACGGTCACCGGCCGGCTGTCGCCGCCGACGACGACGACGACGGCGGCGTGCGCTGGACGTCGACGGCACCGAGCGCAGGCTGCCCGTACGCCGACGTCGCCCGCGGGCTGGTGCAGGTGGAGTTCGGCCGCAAGGACGGCGACGAGCCGACCGGCGACGACGAGACGAGGAGGACGCCGTGAAGATCGACATGACCGCCCTGCGCGGCCTCGTGCGCGAGAAGGAGATCTCCTTCGACCTGGTCGTCGAGGCGATCGAGACCGCGCTGCTGACCGCCTACCGGCACACCGAGGGCGCCCAGCCGCACGCCCGCGTCGAGCTCGACCGCGAGACCGGCGAGGTCGCCGTGCTGGCGCAGGAGCTCGGCGAGGACGGCAGCGTCGCTGCGCGAGTACGACGACACCCCGGAGGGCTTCGGCCGCATCGCCGCGATGCACCGCCAAGCAGGTCATCGTGCAGCGGCTGCGCGAGGCCGAGAGCGAGCTGTCCTACGGCGAGTACGCCGGCCGCGAGGGCGACGTCGTCTCCGGCATCGTCCAGCAGGCGCCGCAGCGCCCGGGCGCGCCGGCCAACCGCAACGTCATGGTCAAGCTCGGCACCAGCGAGGACGCCCTCGAGGCGGTCCTGCCGCCGAGCCGAGCAGGTGCCGGGCGAGGTCTACGCGCACGGCAGCCGGCTGAAGTGCCGCGTCATCGCGGTCGGCCCGCGGCCAGCGCGGCGCGCAGGTGACCGTCTCGCGCACCCACCCCGACCTGGTGCGCGGGCTGTTCGCGCTCGAGGTGCCCGAGATCGCCGACGGCTCGGTCGAGATCGTCGCGCTGGCCCGCGAGGCCGGCCACCGCACCAAGATCGCCGTCCGCTCCACCGTCGCCGGGCTGAACGCCAAGGGCGCCTGCATCGGCCCGGTCGGCTCGCCGGGTGCGCAACGTGACCACCGAGCTGCACGGCGAGAAGATCGACATCGTCGACTGGTCCGACGACCCGGCCCGCTTCGTCGCGCAGCGCGCTGTCGCCGGCGCGGGTCAGCTCGGTCGAGGTCGTCGACGCCGGTGCAGCGCGTCGGCGCGGGTCGTCGTGCCCGACTACCAGCTGTCGCTCGCCATCGGCAAGGAGGGCCAGAACGCCCGCCTCGCCGCCCGGCTGACCGGCTGGCGCATCGACATCCACAGCGACACCGAGGACGCTGCCCGACCGGCGCCGACCCCGGAGCCGCGTCGGCCGTGAGCCGGCGGCGCCGCGCCGCGACGTCCCGGGCACGGCGCGTAGACTCGACGCATGGCTCCGACCGCCCGGGCCCGGTGCGCACCTGCGTGGGCTGCCGGGGCCAGGCGGCGAAGGCCGACCTGCTGCGCGTCGTCGCGGTCGGGGGTGCGCGCTCGCCCCCGACCCCGCCGGCCGCCTGCCGGGCCGAGGCGCCTCCGTGCACCCCGACCCGCGGTGCGTCGACCTCGCCGAGAAGCGGCGGGCGTTCCCCCGGGCCCTGCGCCTGGCCGGACCGCTCGACGTCACCCCGGTGCGGGAGCACGTCGCAGCGCAGCACCGGCAGCAGCAGCACCACCGCCGACGAGAGCAGGTCGACCACCCCATGAGCACCAGAGCTAGATGTCCTGCGATGAGCACTTCGCATGAGCCACGCACCGATGAGCACGCCCATGCAGTAACACCGAGGCCGGGAACGACCCGGGCCAGACGAGGAGTCACAGTGCCCGGAAAAGCCCGCGTCCACGAGCTCGCCAAGGAGCTCGGCCAGGACAGCAAGAACGTCCTGTCCTGGTTGAAGGAGAACGGCGAGTTCGTCAAGTCCGCCTCCTCCACCATCGAGGCGCCCGTCGCCCGCAAGCTGCGCGAGGCCTTCCCGGCCGCGCCGCGCCGCCGCCGCCGCCCGCCCCCGGCCGCCGCCCCGCCGGCCGCCCGCCCCGGCCGCCGCCCGCCGCCCGCCGCGCCGACGCCGCCGCGCCGCGCCGGCGGCCCGCCCGCGCGCCGGCCGCGCCGCTCCGGCCTGCCGCCCCGTCCGGGCGCGCCGATGCCCGGCCCGGCCCGCCCGCGCCGCCGGCCCCGGCCGCCGCAGGCGCCCGCCGCCCGCGGCGCCGGCCGCCCCCGCGCCCGGCCCGGCCGCGCCCGGCCCGCGCCCCGGCAACAACCCCTTCAGCACGCCCGGCCGACGGCACGCCGCGGCCATGCCGCCGCGCCCGCCGGCGGCCCGTCCCGGCGCCGCGCCGGCGCCCGGCATGCCGCCGCGGCCCGGCGCCCGGCGCCCGTGCCGCCGCCGCGCCCGGCGGCGCCACGCCCCGGCATGCCGCCGCGTCCCGGCGCCCCGCGTCCCGGCCCGGCCGGTCCGCGTCCCGGTCCCGGCATGTTCCCGCCCCGTCCCGGCGGCCCGGCCGGCCCCGGCGGCGGTCCGCGTCCCGGTCCCGGCATGTTCCCGCCCCGCAGCCGGCGGCAGGCGCCCGTCCCGGCATGCCCGGCGCCCGTCCCGGCGCGGTGCCGGCGGTCCCGGTGCCGGCGGTCGTCCCGGCGGCCGTCCCGGTGGCGGCGGCGGCTTCGCCGGCCGTCGCCGGCGGCCCGGCGGCTTCGGCGGCCGTCCCGGCGGCCCGCGCGGCGGTGCCGGTCGCGGTGGCGCCGACGCCCGGTGCGTTCGGTCGCGGTCCGCGGCGGTGGCCGTCCGATCCGCGGCCGCAAGAGCAAGAAGCAGCGGCGTCAGGAGTTCGACAACCTCGCCGCCCCGACGATGGGCGGCGGCATCGCCCGCGGCAACGGCGAGGCGGTCCGCCTGACCCGCGGCGCGTCGCTCGCGGACTTCGCCGACAAGATCAACGCCAACCCCGGCTCGCTCGTGCAGGTGGTCTTCACCGAGCTCGGCGAGATGGTGACGGCGACCCAGTCGTGCACCGACGAGACGCTGCATGCTGCTCGGCGCCCACCTCGGCTACGACGTCTCGATCGTCAGCCCCGAGGAGGAGGACGCCGAGCTGCTCGACCGCTTCGACCTCACCTTCGGCGGCGAGTACGACGACGAGGCCGACCTGGTCTCCCGTCCGCCGGTCGTCACGATCATGGGTCACGTCGACCACGGCAAGACCCTGCTGCTCGACGCCATCCGCAAGACCGACGTCGTCAAGGGCGAGGCCGGCGGCATCACGCAGCACATCGGCGCCTACCAGGTGCACCACCCCGTCGAGGGCGGCGTGCGCGAGCTGACCTTCATCGACACCCCGGGCCACGAGGCGTTCACCGCCATGCGCGCCCGCGGTGCCAAGGTCACCGACATCGCCGTGCTCGTCGTGGCGGCCGACGACGGCGTCAAGCCGCAGACCATCGAGGCGCTCAACCACGCCCAGGCGGCCGAGGTCCCGATCGTGGTCGCGGTCAACAAGGTCGACAAGGAGGGCGCCGACCCGGCCAAGGTCCGCGGTCAGCTCACCGAGTACGGCCTGGTCGCCGAGGAGTACGGCGGCACGACGATGTTCGTCGACGTGTCCGCCAAGGCGGGCACCGGCCTCGAGGAGCTGCTCGACGCCATCCTGCTGACCACCGACGCCGCGCTCGAGCTGCTCGCCGACGCCGCCGTCGACGCGCAGGGCGTCGCCATCGAGGCCCGCCTCGACAAGGGCCGCGGCCCGGTCGCGACCGTGCTCGTCCAGCGCGGCACGCTGCGCGTCGGCGACTCGATCGTCGCCGGCGACGCCTTCGGCCGCGTCCGCGCCATGCTCAACGAGCGCGGCGAGAACGTCGCCGAGGCGAGCCCGGGCCAGCCGGTCCAGGTGCTCGGCTTCACCAGCGTCCCCGGCGCCGGCGACAACTTCCTCGTCGTCGGCGAGGACCGCGTCGCCCGGCAGATCGCCGAGCAGCGGCCGGCCCGCGAGCGCAACGCCGCGCTCGCGCAGAGCCGTGGCCGCCCGACCCTCGAGTCGCTGTTCGACCGCCTCAAGGAGGGTGAGAAGACCCAGCTCAACCTCATCCTCAAGGGCGACGTCTCCGGTTCGGTCGAGGCCGTCGAGGACGCGCTGCTCAAGATCGAGGTCGACCGACGAGGTCTCGCTGCGGATCATCCACCGCGGCGTCGGCGCGATCACCGAGAACGACGTCACGCTGGCGTCGGCCTCCGACGCGGTCATCCTCGGCTTCAACGTCCGGGCCGAGGGCAACGCCCGCGACCTGGCCGACCGCGAGCACGTGGACGTCCGCTACTACTCGGTCATCTACGCCGCGATCGAGGACGTCGAGGCCGCGCTCAAGGGCATGCTCAAGCCCGAGTACGAGGAGGTCCAGCTCGGCACCGCGGAGGTCCGCGAGGTCTTCCGCGTGCCGAAGATCGGCAACATCGCCGGTTCGCTGGTCCGCTCCGGGCTCATCCGCCGCAACACCAAGGCGCGCCTGCGTCCGCGACGGCGTCGTCGTCGCGGACAACCTCACCGTCGAGTCGCTGCGCCGCTTCAAGGACGACGCGACCGAGGTCCGCGAGGGCTACGAGTGCGGTATCGGGCTCGGCAAGTTCAACGACATCAAGACCGAGGACGTCATCGAGACGTGGGAGATGCGGGAGAAGCCGCGGGCCTAGGTCCGCCTCCGGCCGGTGGTGGTGCCCTCGGCGCTGCGGCTCGTTCTCGTCGCTCTACGCGCCTTCCGGGACCCCACCGCCCTCCGGCTCCTCCGCTCCGTCCCTGCCGTCTCGCGTGACCAGGTAGCGACAGGGAGGCTGGCTGTGTTCACCGGGTGCTCTGGCGCTGGACCTGCTGCTCGGGGACGTGCACTCGCTGAAGGAGAAGCGGTCGGTCGTGCGGCCGGTCGTGGCGGAGCTGCGGCGCAAGTTCGAGGTCAGCGCCGCCGAGGCGGGGCACCTGGACCTGCACCGGCGGGCGCTGGTCGGGGTGGCGGTCGTGGCGGCTGACGCCGCCGCACTGCCGCGAGGTGCTGGACGCGTGCGAGAGGCTCGTCGCCGCGCGTCCCGAGCTCGAGGTGCTGTCCGCCCACCAGCGCTCTGTTCCACCGAGAGGAGGACGACTGAATGGTCGACGTCGCGCGGGCCCGCAAGCTCGCGGTGCGCATCCGCGAGGTGGTCTCCATGACCCTGGAGATGCAGGTCAAGGACCCGCGGCTCGGGATGGTCACCATCACCGACGCCAAGGTCACGCCCGACCTGCGCGAGGCCACGCTCTACTACACGGTCTACGGCGACGACGCAGGAGCGCGCCGACAGCGCCGCCGCGCTGGAGAGCGCCAAGGGCGTGCTGCGCAGACGGTCGGGCAGCAGACCGGCGTGCGCTACACGCCGTCGCTGCAGTTCATCGCCGACGTCGGTGCCGGAGACCGCCGGCCGGCATCGAGGAGCTGCTGGCGCAGGCCCGGCCGAGGACGCGCGGGTGCACGCGATCGCCGAGAGCGGCGCGCCGGCCGGCGACGCCGACCCCTACCGGGCGCCGCGGGTCGTCGACGACGGACGACGACGACGCGACGACGACGACACGACGCGGACGCCCGCCGCGTGACGGCTCCGGCGAGCAGGACTGGCGACGACGTCGTCCGGCGTGCTCGCGGGCGCCGACGGGTGGCGCTGGCCTGCCACGTCGGCCCGGACGGCGACGCCCTCGGCTCGATGCTGGCGCTCGGCCTCGCGCCTGCGCGGCGCGCGGCAGTCGACGGTCGTCGCGTCCTGGGGCGGCGAGCCGTTCGAGGTGCCGGCGTCGTACGCCTTCCTGCCCGGCCTCGACCTGCTGGTCGCCGCCGGCGCAGCTTCCCGCGCCGCGCCGGAGCTGCTCGTCACCCTCGACACCGGCAGCCCCGACCGGCTCGGCGTCGCTCGCCGACCGGGTCGCGACCGCCGGCTGCATGCGTCGTGCGTCGACCACCACGCCGAGCAACACCGCGCTTCGGCACCGTCAACCTGGTCGACGACCGCGCCGCCGCGACCGCCGTGCTCGTCGCCGAGCTGCTCGACCGGCTGGGCGTCGCGCTGACCCCGAGATCGCCGCGCCGCTCTACACCGGGCTGGTCACCGACACCGGCTCGTTCAGCTACGCCGCGACCACGCCGGCGGTGCACGACGCTGGCCGCCCGGCTGCTCGCCACCGGCATCCGGCACGACCTCATCAGCCGGGCGATCTACGACACCGCGCCGCTTCGGCTACGTGCGGCTGCTCGGCGCGGCCTGCGCGCGCGCCGCAGCTCGAGCTCGACGCCGTCGGCGGGCTCGGCCTGGTCTGGACGCGTCGTGCCGGCCGACGACCTGGCGCCGGCACGGCTCGGGCTGGCCGACGTCGAGGGCGTCATCGACGTCGTGCGCACCGCGCGCGAGGCCGAGGTCGCCGTCGTGCTCAAGGAGGACCCGGTCGAGGGCGGCTGGAAGGTGTCGACCCGCTCGCAAGGGCGCGGTCGACGTCGGCGCGGTCTGCGCCGCGCTCGGCGGCGGCGGTCACCGCTTCGCCGCCGGCTTCACCGTCGACGACGACGCCGGCGCGACGCTGCGCCGCGCTGCGCGAGGCGCTCGACGGCGCACCGCACCTCGCGGCTGACCGAGCCGGCGCCGCCCCCGACGGCCTGCTCGTCGTCGACAAGCCGGCCGGCTGGACCTCGCACGACGTCGTCGGCCGCACCCGCCGGCTGGCCGGCACCCGCAAGGTCGGCCACGCCGGCACGCTCGACCCGATGGCCACCGGCGTGCTGGTGCTCGGCATCGGCCGGGCCACCCGGCTGCTGGGGCACCTGGCGCTGACCGACAAGGCCTACGACGCCACGATCCGGCTCGGCGCGACCACCGTCACCGACGACGCCGAGGGCGAGGTCGTCGAGCAGCGCGACGCCTCCGCCGTCACCGACGAGGCGCTCGCCGCCGGCCATGGCCGCGCTGACCGGCGCCGCTCGCGCAGGTGCCGTCGTCGGTGTCGGCGGTGAAGGTCGACGGCGTCGCGGTCGTACGCCCGGGTGCGCGCGGGCGAGGACGGTCGAGCTGGCGGCCCGCGCCGTCACCGTGTCGCGGTTCGAGCTGCTGGCCCGGCGCGGCGACGACGCTCGACGTCACCGTGGAGTGCCGTCCGGCACCTACGTCCGCGCGCTGGCCCGCGACCTCGGCGCCGCCCTCGGCGTCGGCGGGCACCTCACGGCGCTGCGGCGCACCCGGGTCGGCCCGTTCGGGCTCGACGTCGCCCGCACGCTGGAGCAGCTGGCCGAGGACGCTGCGGCGCTGCGTGCCGCTCGACGACGCCGTGGCGGCGGCCTTCCCGCGGCGCGAGCTCGACCGCCGAGGAGGCGGTCGCGCTGTCGTACGGCAAGCAAGCTCGCGCCGACCGGCGCCGCCGGGCACGGTCGGCGCGTTCGCGCCCGGACGGCCGGTGCATCGCCCTGCGTCGAGGACCGCGACGGCGTCGCGCGGCCGTCGTCGTCTTCGCGCCCGCCGGCTGCTGAGCCTCGGCCGCGCGCTGGCAGGCTGGGGCCGTGCAGCGCTGGCGAGGGGTCGAGAGCGCGCCGTCCGGCTGGGGGCGGTGCGTGGTGACGATCGGCGTGTTCGACGGCGTCCACCGCGGCCACCAGCAGATCATCGGCCGGGCCGTGGACGGGCCCGCGACGCTCGGGGTGCCGCGCGTGGTGCTCACCTTCGACCCGCACCCGAGCGAGGTCGTGCGGCCCGGCAGCCACCCGCCGATGCTCACCAGCCAGCGCTACAAGGCCGAGCTGCTCGAGGCGCTCGGCGTCGACGTCGATGTGCGTGCTGCCGTTCACGCTGGAGTTCAGCCGGCTGAGCCCGGACGAGTTCGTCCACGCGGTGCTGGTCGAGCGGCTGCACGCCGCGGCCGTCGTCGTGGGCGAGAACTTCCGCTACGGCCACAAGGCCGCCGGCGACGTCGCCGCGCTGACCGCGGCGGGCCGGCGCTTCGGCTTCAGCGTCGAGGGCGTCGCCGCTGCAGGGCAGCGACGACACCACCTGGTCCTCGACGTACGTGCGCTCGCTGCGTCGACGCCGGCGACGTCGAGGGCGCCGCGGCGGCGCTCGGCCGCGAGCACCGCGATCGAGGGCGTCGTCGTGCGCGGCGACCAGCGCGGCCGCGAGCTCGGCTACCCGACCGCCAACCTCGAGCCGCTGCCGTGGAGCGCGGTGCCCGGCCGACGGCGTCTACGCCGGCCGGCTGGTGCGCGCGGCGGCGAGCACGCTGCCGGCGGCCATCAGCATCGGCACCAACCCGACCTTCGCCGGCCGCGAGCGCCGGGTCGAGGCGTTCGTCCTGGACGTCGAGCGGGCTCGACCTCTACGGCGAGCACGTCGGCCTGTCCTTCGCCGCCCGGCTGCGCGGCACGGAGCGCTTCGACGACGTCGAGGCGCTGCTGCGCGCAGATGGCCGACGACGTCGCGCGCACCCGCGAGGTGCTGGGCGCTCACCCGAGCGGGTGACGGGTCGTCTCACCCGCCCGAGCGGGTGCGGAAGAGAAGGAGCAGTTCTAGCAATAAGATGTAACTGAACGAAGAGGCGACCCGCAGGCAGGGCACGTATTGCTC
>CAVVSD010000009.1:0-14133 GCA_963750895.1 uncultured Solirubrobacterales bacterium
TGACCGAATCCCCGAACCAATCGGTGTCGAAGCGCGTCAGAATCGCCTCGTCGGCCACCCGCTGGGCCAGCTCGTGGTCCTTGCTGTGGACGAGCGTCCCGCCCCGGTGCCACAGGAGGCAGCGTCGCCGGGCGACCTCCTGCACCAGCCCCGGCTCCAGTCGCCCGCGCAGGGCGCCGGCGCCGTGCTCGCGGGCGTGCCACAGGAGGTGGTCGACGACGTCGCCCAGGTCGCGCTCGCTCGCCGCGACCTGCAGCACCTCGCTGCGCCAGCCCGGGCGCAGGTAGTAGACGTACCAGCCGAGGACGCGCCCGCGCTCGTTGCGCAGCAGGTGGGCGACCAGGTCGCCGCGGCGCGGCACCCCGTGCATCGCGTCGAACAGCCACCGCAGGTAGTCGAGGTCGTAGTCGGCGTGGGGATGGTCCTTCGCCACCGCCGGGAGGTGCTCGAGGAGCAGCTCGGGCGTCAGCGTCTCGACCGCGATGCCGGACGGGCGCGCGGGGAGCAGGGCGCCGGCCACCCTGGTGGTCACGCCGTCGAGTCCCGCTGCGACCTCGCGCGCGAGCCCCCGCGCCCCGATCGCGGCGGGCCTGCCGGCCTGCGCGGCCGCGAGCCCCGCGGCGATCGACCACGGTCGCATGATCGAGACCCAGTGCATCTCCTTGAGCTCGACGCGGCTGCCGCCCAGGCGAAGCCAGATCTTCTCGACGAGCTCGGAGGCCGTGTCGGTCACCGTCAGGTCCTGCGGGCCGCCGAGCAGCCGCCGCAGCAGCAGCACGCCGGTCGCGCTGTTGCGCGCCTCCGGCACGACGGCGAGGAACCCGGCGGACGCGACGCGCAGCACCCGTCCCTCGAAGCGCAGCCGCCGCGTCTCGGCGCCGATCATCCCGACGATCGCGCCGCTCGCATCGTGGGCGACGAGCGGCGAGATCTCCGGGTCCGCCCATGGGCAGTCGAAGAACGCGTCGGCGAAGAAGCGCTCGACCGCGCGCTCGGCGCCGGGCAGCTGTGGCCCACCGAGTCCCATGACGCGGGCGAACATCGCCGACGCCTCGGGCAGGTCGTCCCGGCGCATCGCGCGGAAGGCGATCCTCGGCTGGGCGTCGGCGGCTGCGTCGGCGGGCGGTGTTGCCACGGACATGCTCATATCAGGCTGTCGCTGAACCACTCGTTGTCCAGGCGCGACAACGTGCCGTGATGCACGAGCGCGTCGGCCACCTCGGGGTCGCGCGCATGGGCGAGCGCCCCACCTCGATACCAGAGCATGCACCGGCGACGGCACACGAGCGCGGTGAGCCCGGGCTCCAGGCGGCCGCGCAGCATCGCCGACCCGTGCTCCCAGGCGTGGCGGAGCAGGTGGTCGAGCACGGCGCCGTGATCGCGCGGCCGGGCGACGATCTGCATGACCTCGCTGCGCCCGCCGGGGCGCAGGTAGTAGACGTACCAGCCCAGCGCGCGGCCGCCGCCGTCACGGACGAGGTGGGCGATCGGCAGCCCGCGCGCCGGTGAGCGGCCCATCTCGGTGAACAGCCACGTGAGATACGGCTCGTCGTAGGCGACGTGCAGGCTGTCCGGGGGCAGGATCGACGGCTGATGCTCGAGCAGCAGCGCCGGCGTGAGCGGCTGGGCGACGGTGTCGGTCCGCTCCGGGGCCAGGATCCGGCGCGACGCACGCGCGGTGCCGCGATCGATGCCCCGGCCGAGGGCGTGCAGCGGCGCGCAGCCGCGCAGGCGCGCGGTCGTGGCGGGCGCCAGGCCGTCGGCGACCGCGCCCGGTCGCCACGCACGCACCCAGTGCACCCCGCTCAGCTCGACCACCCTGCCGCCGTGACGGGGCGCGAAGAACCGCTCGACGACGACCGACGCGCTGTCGGCGACGCTCGCGTCCTGCGCGCCGTGCATGACCTCGCTGGCCAGCGTGAGCGCGATCGCGCCCGGGCGCGCGTGGGGATGCACGGCGAAGAACCCGAGGCAGGCGAGCCGCATGTCCCGCTCGCCGAGGCGCAGCCGCCGCGCCTGGACGCCCACGAGCCCCACGATCCCTCCTCCCGGGGACTCCGCGACGAACGAGGGGATCTCCGGGTCCGCCCACGGGTGGTCGAGGAGCGCGCGGCCGAAGAACCCGGCGAGCTGCGCCTCGGTCCCCGGGGGCGTGGTCCCCATCGTCTCCGCGAACATCGCCGCGACCTCGGGGAGGTCCGTGCGACGCAGCTCACGCACGGAGGCCCTGGCGCGGCCGCCCGTCAGGGCGGTGAGGCGCGGACGCGCAGCGTCGGACCGGGCGAGGGCCGGCTCACCCATCCGACGGCTCGGGCCCGCGGGCCGCCAGGCCGGCGACGAACGCCCCCGTGGTCACGGTGAGCGTCATCACGATCGCGGCGGCGCCCAGCACCTGCTGGGAGTCGCGCCGCAGCGCCCCGCCGAGCGCCATGGCCGGCACCGTCCGCAGCACGAGGCGCTGCACGTAGCCGCGCTCGCTCGCCAGCGCCCGGTCGCGGTACCGCCGCCGCAGGCGCCCCTTGGACAGGCCCTCCGCCAGGCAGCGCCGGTACAGCCCGTGCCAGGTGATGCGCGTCGGCGGGACGTTGTGCAGCACGCGCGCGTCGGGGACGAAGGTGATCCGCCCCTCCCCGAACGCGCCCTCGAGCCGCAGGCACAGCTCGGTCTCGTCGCAGATGACGAGCTTGTCGCCCTGCTTGCCGTACTCCGTCGCGAACGCGCCGACCTGCAGCAGCGCCTCGCGCCGGTAGGCCATGTTGCAGCCGATCGGGTTGCGGATCGGCCCGGCGTCCGTGCGGTGCCCGGCGTAGGTGCAGCCGACGACCCACAGCAGCTCGTCCGGCAGCCAGCGGCGCCCGTCGAGGAACTTCGGCACGACGGCGCCGCCCGCGCCGACGAGCTCGTCGTCGGCCTCGAACGCGTCCATCATGCGCTCGAGCCACGCGGGCTCGACGGCGGCGTCGTCGTCCACGAACGCGACGACGTCGGATGTCGCGCTGCGGATGCCGACGTTGCGGCCCTCCGAGTTGCCCTGGCGCGGCGTCGACATGAGCTGCACCGCGTCCGGCAGCGACGCGAGCCGCTCCTGCAGCCCGGGGTTCTGATCGACCACGACGAACAGCTCGTCGGGGACGCGGGTGCCCGCGAGCAGCGAGTCCACGCACGCGCGGAGCATCCCCTCGCGCTGGTCGGAGGCGACGCAGACGACGACGGCGGCGGTTCGGTTCTCGGTCATGTGTGCGTCAGGCTCCGTGTCGGGCGGGTCGTGGCGTGCCGGACGATCCGGCGCGCGCGGCGGACGGCGCGGAACCCGCGCGTGCGCACGCGCTCGCGGGACCACGCCATGGGAAGGCCCTGGCCGTCGAGCGCCTGCTCGACCTGGTCCAGGAGGGTCTGGTCCTCCACGATCCAGCGGGCGATCGCGAACGGATCGTCGGCGGGATGCGAGAAGGCGTTCTTCACGGCGGCGGCGGAGTCGAAGCCCGCCTCGACCACGGCGGCGCGGACGCCGCGGTGGTAGTTGCCGTGCGGGTACGCGAAGGTCGTGATCTCCCTGCCGACGAGGTCCTCCAGCGTCGCGCGGCTCGCGCGGACCTCCTCGACGACCTCCGCGGCGGACAGCTCGTCGAGCCGCGGGTGGCTGACGCTGTGCGCGCCGAGCTCCAGCCCGTCGATCGCGGCGAGCTCGCGCAGCTCGGCGACCGACAGCATGTGCGACCGCCCGAGGTAGCCGGACGTGACGTAGAGCGTCGCCTTGAGCCCGCGGCCGACCAGCTCCCCCAGGGCGTCGGCGTTGTCGGCGAACCCGTCGTCGAACGTCAGCGCGGCCGCCCGCTCCGGCAGCTGGGTCTCGCCGCGCAGGCCCTTCGCGAGCTCGTCGATCGTCAGGGTCTCGCGGCCGGACGCGACGACCGCGTCGAGGTGCGCGGAGAACTGCCGCGGTGTGACCGTCCAGCGGTCCATCCCCGCGGACGGCAGCGCGCGCACCGAGTGGTAGACGAAGACGGGGATCGGGGTGCTCATGACGGCCACACCCGGATCCAGTCGACGAGCAGCCGCGCGGGCCACTCGGTGCTCTCGTCGGGGGCACCGGCCCACGGCCCGCCGACCGAGAGCGTCAGCAGCAGGTGCATGCGCCGGTCGAAGGTCCAGCGGGCGCCGCCCGGCAGCCCCTCGGGCGTGCGCCGCGAGTACACGTGGCCGTCGACCGAGAACTCGATGTACTCGGGCGTCCAGGTCGCCGCGTACACGTGCCAGTCGTGCGACAGCGGCTCCTCGTTGCGGTACTCCTCGGTCTGCGCCCAGCCGTGCTCGCCGACGCCCGGCCCGTGCAGCGAGCCGTGCGCGATGCTCGGCTTCTCGCCCACCACCTCGACGACGTCGAACTCGCCGCACTCCGGCCAGCCGACCTCCTCGATGTCCGACCCCAGCGTCCAGAAGGCGGCGACGAGGCCCTTTCCGCGCGGGACCTTCATCCGCGCCTCGACGTGCCCGTACTGGAAGTCGAACTTCTTGTAGGTCGTCAGCCGCGCCGAGGTGTAGTCGCGGGTCACCCCGTCGTAGCCGGTGTAGGTCTCGCGATCGGCCGTGATGACGAGGTGGCCCTCGCCGTCGGTCTGCGCGTTCTCCGTGCGGTCGGTGTACTGCTGCAGCTCGTTGTCGCCCCACTCGCCGCCGGTCTCCGCCGTCCAGTTCTCGGGGTCGGGCGCCGCGCCCGCGGGCCCGTCGAACTCGTCGTGCCACAGCGGTCCGGGCGCCGGTCCGGCCACCTCCTGCGCGGCCCTCGGCGCGTCCGAGCATCCCGCGATCGCGGCGCCCCCCAGCAGCAGGGCCAAGAGCGTCCCGGCCAGCCTCACGGCGTTCCTCCTTCACGAAGTTCGTAGATCGATGCCCGCCCGCGGCGGTAGACGAGCTCGAACGCCGGGTCACGGGCGAGCAGCTGGTCCAGTCTGTCCAGGGCCCCGTCGGGCAGCGCGCCGATCATGCGCGCCGCGTTCGCCTCGCTGGGGCTCAGCACGAGGTACACGTGCTTCGCCGGCAGCTTGGACATGAACGCCTGGAGGTTCACGAGGTCCGAGGTCCGCGGCATCCGGCCGCGGAACGCCGGCTCGTCGGTCAGGTTCGGCGAGTACGACGCCGCAGGGGTGACCATCTCCCCGTAGCGCGCCGTCAGCCGGTTGGGGAAGTTGGGGGCGGCGTAGGTCAGCAGCGAGCCCGCGGGCGCGTGCTCCTCCCACCACGTCGCGGCCTGCACGTCGTCGCGCGTGACGCGGTTGACGAGCTCGAGGCCGAAGTACGCCGGCATCAGCAGCGCGGCCATGAGCCCCGAGGCGAGCACGAGGCGCCACGGGACGCGGTGGCGGCGCCGGATCGCCGAGGGGCGCGGCACGACGGCGGCCGCCGCGAACAGCGCCAGCCACGGCAGGGCGAGCAGGTACACGCGGAACACGCCCTCGCCGCCGTAGGACTGGCCGCCGAGCGCCAGCACCGGGCCGATGACGAGCGCCGCGAGCGCCCACTCCGATCGCCCGGCGCGCATGCGGTGCAGGAACCCCGCGAACGCCAGGCCCGCCATCACCGCCACGGAGGCTCGCGCGGAGTACGCGACGTTCTTCGTCCCCGGCAGGAGGTTCTTGGCGTCGAAGCCCTCCGGGCGCGCGGACTGCGGGGTGCTGTCGAACAGCGCGATGTGCTGGGAGAGGTACGGCCAGGCGGCCGCGATCCACATGATCTCGGTGACGCCCATCGCGATCGGCACCCACAGCGGGATCCGCCGGGTCGCGAGCGTCAGCGCGAGGATCGCCAGCCCGAGCAGGATCGGCGTGAGCTGGTGCGAGACGACGATCGCGATCCAGCAGAAGCCCGCCGATGATGAGCGCGGGGCGGCCGGGCGTGACAGGCGCGTCCGCGCGGACGCGGGCGTAGCGCACGGCGATGCCGAGCACGACGAGCGAGAGCGTCATCGCGAGCGCCTGCGGCGCGAGGTAGTCCTGGCCGATCCAGTTGGCGAGCACGAACAGCCAGGTCGCGATCCAGAGGATGCGTGCGTCGGACGTCGCGCCGCGCAGGGCGAAGCGCCCGGCGAGCACCCACGTGATGTTGAAGAAGACCTGCGCCCAGGCGGCCCACGTGATGGGGTCGACGCCCGAGAGCGATCTTGATCCACGCGCCGAGCGCGAAGAAGCCCGACCAGTTCGCGTAGATGTCGAGCGTGCGGTTGACGTCGCCGTGCGCCGCGATCGAGTTGATGACGCCGAGGTGCTTGTACGTCCACGCGTAGCGGGGCTCGTCGTAGAGCAGCACGGTCGTCGCGTGGATCACGAGGATGAGCGCGATGACGTAGAGCCACAGGATCGCGCGAGTCGAGCGACGGCCGGCTGACGGCGAACGCGAACCCGAGGACGAGCAGGCCGACGGCCGCGAAGTACGTCGGCGGCAGGGCCTGGACGAGCCCCATGCCCGCGACACGGGAGAGGTCGGTCCCCGCGACCGCGGTGAGCCACAGCGCGAGCGCGGCGGCGATGACCGCGCCGTGCCGCAGCTGGGTCGGCGAGATGACGAGTCCCCGCTCGGCCGAGCGGAGCGTGAGCGGGCGCGGCAGGACGGTCATGCGTGCACCGCCTCGCCACGGCGCAGCTGCGGCCACACGAGCGCGCCGGGCGCGTACTCGACCGTCGCTCTCGGCGCGGGATCGCGACGCGTCGCGAAGGAGACCGGGTGGTCGCCGGGCCACAGCCGCGCGATGACGTCGTGGGCCCCGTGCGCGGCGATGAACGCCGGGTCGATCCCGGCGTCGCGCTCCGGCAGCCGCGCGACGACGACGCCGACCTCGGGATCGGCGAACGGCGCGACGATCGAGCCCAGCCAGCCCTCGTGCACGACGCTGTCGGGAACCGCGAGGACGATGATCTCGCCCGTCGCCACCCGGAGGCCGGCATCGCGGGCGTCGCCGAGCGTCGCCCCCGGCGCGCACGTGTAGAGCAGACGGGCGTCGGAGAGGGCGGCGACCGTCTCGACCCCGGTGACCTCGCTGGGCTCGCAGTCGACGACGATGATCTGCACCTCGCCGGCGTCGGAGTCGAGGACGGAGCGCAGCGTGGCCCGCAGCGCCGCGCCCGAGTGCCCGGCGGTGACGATGACGCTCAGCGTCAGCGGCGGGCGCTCCTCGACCTCGCGGCTCGGCTGCCGCCTGGTGCCGCGCAGCTGCAGCGTCAGCGGCAGCGCGCACGCCGCCGCGAGCACGCAGAACCCGGCCTGCGGCGACCACAGGTGGGCGGACAGCATGAGCTGCGCCGCGACGGTCGCCACGGCGAGGCTCGTGCCGATGATCAGCCCGAGGCCGGCGCCCGCCGCGTCGGGTCGCAGCCAGCCCACGAGCGCGGTGCCGGGCGCGAGCAGGACCATCGTGAGCACGAGGAGCAGGACGACCGGGCCGGTCAGGCCGGCGAGGACGACCGCGGGCGTGACGACGCAGGAGGCGAGCGCGACGGCGACGACCGGCGTCGACGGGCGGCTGCGGGCCGCCGTGGGCAGGACGGCCCCTGCCAGCTCCTCGCTGCGCACGCCTCGGCGGATGCGCGCCGGGCGGGCCGTGACGAGCCGCGACGGCGCCTCGCCGGGCTCGCGGGCCGTGCCGCGCAGGAAGGAGATGAGCCAGGGTGCGACGGCGATCGCGACGAGGCCGTTGGCGACGATCCACGCGATGCCGACGCCCTCGCGCCCGAGCCGCGGGCCGAGCAGGAGCGTCAGCGTCAGCAGCACGGCGAACAGCGACCCCTCGATGGTCATGATCCAGCCGCTCTGGCGGCGCAGCCGCATGACCGCGATGAAGAGGAAGATCGTCGCGCGGAACGCGCCCGGCGAAGAGCAGGAGGCGCAGGACGGGCGTGCCCTCGCGCACGTAGTCCGGGCCGAACGGCCACAGCAGCACCGGCGCGGCGATCGCGGCGAGGATCGTGAGCAGCGCCAGCGGGCCGAACAGCCGGCGGACGAGTCGGCGGGTGAGCTCGCGCATCGCACGCTCGTCGTGGGCGCCCTCGACGGTGAGCGACGTCGCGCCGTTGAGGAACAGCAGGTCGAAGGTCATCGCCAGCGCGAACGGGATGGCGAAGTACGCGTTCTCCGTGCTGCCCAGCAGGCCGACGACGAGCAGCGGCAGGCACAGCAGCGACGCCTGCCCGAGGACCGAGCCGAGGTAGTCCTGGCCGAGGAACCGCGCGAGCTTGCGCGGCCCGTGGGTCTCGAGCGGCGAGAGGCCGACGCGCGGCGTCTCGGCGTGGGCCGGCAGCAGCCGCGTGAAGAGCAGCCAGTTGATGACGGGGACGATGATCGCCGCCGGCACGATCCAGGCCACGAGGATCCCGTGGCTCGCCGCGCCCGCCGCGCCCGCCGCGAGCGCCACGAGGACGACGAGCTTCAGCGAGCCGTAGATGGCGTTCTCGACGGGGACGATGCTCGTGCGCCGCACCGCCGTGAGCACCTGGTCCTGCAGCACGAAGATCACCCAGAGGACGACCGCGAGGACGTAGCCGAGCGCGAGCGCGACGTCGCCCGAGAAGAACGAGAACTGCGGCGCGACGCGGGGCGCGCCGAAGACGAACAGCAGCCCGAGCAGCGCGACCGACAGCGAGGAGACGAGGTACACCGCGGCGACCGCCCGGCGCGTGCGGCGGCGCACCTGCGGCAGGAAGCGCACGACCGCGGTGCCGAGGTTGAGCTGCCCGACGAGGGCCAGGCCCTGCATCGCGAGGATGAGGGCGGTGTCGCGCCCGACCGCCTCCGCCGGGTACAGCCGCGCCGCGGCGACCCAGAACGCGACCCCCAGTGCGGAGGTCACGATGGTGCTCGCCATCAGCGCGTACGCGTTGCGGTACAGCGGATCGCGCAGGTGCTCCCGCGCGTTGCCGATGAAGGCCGCCGCGTTCACGCCGTTCGTGTCGTTCCCACCAGCCTGCTGCGCACGTAGGCCGCAGGTCCGAGCAGCATCCCGGCGCGCTCGAGCACGTCCAGCCCGCGCGGGTAGCCGCCGCTCTGCTTGCCGGCGTTCTTGCGCGAGTCCGGGTCGAGGATGTGGCGGACGCCCCCGCCGAAGCGACGGAGCATGTCGCGGCGTTCGGCGCCGAGGACCGCGTGCTTCGCGAGCATCGCGGTGAGCCCGATGCCGTAGTGGAACGCCTCGCTGCGCAGGCGCTCGGGGCGGTCCGGATGGTCGTGGCAGATGAGCGCGGAGGGCTCGTACACGAGCGCGCCGCCCGCCTGCAGCATCCGCAGGTACAGGTCGATGTCCTCGCCGCCCCACGCCGGCGTCCCAGCGCCGAGGCGGACGTCGAAGCCGCCGATCGCGCGCGCCGCCGAGGCGAGCACCGCGGTGTTCGCGCCCGAGCCGAACTCGCCCGCGGCGTAGGGGAACAGCGGACCGTGCTGCTCCCGCGTGCTCAGCCGCCACTCGCGCGTGGCGTAGCCCTTGGAGAAGCTCGCGAACTGCTCGACGCGCAGCTGCGTCTCCGTGTCGAGGCGCAGCGGGACGATGAGGCCGGTGACGCACGTGACGTCCGGCGCGCGGTCGAACCCGGAGCGCAGCCGTCCGATCCAGGCCGGGTCGACGACGACGTCGTCGTCGGTGAACGCGACGAGCTCCGACGTGGCGGCGTCGAGTCCGGCGTTGCGCGCGAACGAGAGCCCGCGGCGAGGCTCCTCCACGAGCCGGATCGGCCCGTGCGCGAAGCGCTCGGCGAGCATCGCGGCGGTCTCCCCGGTGCCCGGGCGGTTCTCGACGACGACGATCTCGGCGGGCGCCGGCTCGCACGCCAGCAGCGAGTCCAGGCAGTGGGCCAGGACGTCCGGGTTGCGGCACGTGGTGACGACGACGCTCATCGCGCGCGTGCTCGCCGGGACCTCGTCCGGTGCCGTGGCCCGGGTCAGCTGCGCGGCGGCCTCGCGCAGCGTCGCGGCCGAGACCGTGCCGTCCGGCGCGGTCGGGAGCGTCAGCATGCCCGATCGGCAGCCCCGCGCTGCGGGCCAGCACGAGGACGCTGCGGTACGCCCCGGCGACGCCGGGACCGACGACCAGATCACCCTCGAGCGCGTCGGTGTCCACCACGCGGACCGCGCAGGGGAGCTCGACGCCTGCGACGCTCATGAAGCCTGCCGGATCTCGGCCGCCGCACCCCACTCGAGTCCTGCGCCGGTGGGCAGCTCGACGAGCTCGCTGTACACGGCCAGCAGCCCGGCGATCTCGTCCTCGATCGTCGGCAGGCCCGGGGCCACGGCCGGCGTCGCCCGTACCTTCGCCGCCGCGTTGATCGCGTCGGCGAGCGCCAGCGGCGACACGTCGCCGGGCACGAACGTCACACGCGCGCCGTCCGACTCGCGTGCGGCGTCGAGGTGCTGCGCGACCTCGCTGGCGACGACCGGCGTGCCGGCGCCCAGGGCGGACAGCACGAGCCCGGGGCTGGTCCAGCGCTCCGACAGCGCGACGACGACGCATGCGGTCCGCAGCCAGCGGTGCATGGTCGGGTCGTCGACGGGCCCGAGGAACCGGACGCGGTCGAGGACGCCGAGCTGCTCGGCGCTGACGCTCAGCGCGCGCCACTGCGCGCACGGGCCTGCGACGACGAGCTCGTAGCCCGGGCCGAGGTCGGCGAGCGCGGCGATCGAGCGGCCGATGCGGTGCGTCCGGCCGGGGCCGGAGAGCGCCACGATGACCTCCGAGTCGCCCGGGAGCGGCTCGGCGAGCCGGATCGACGACGTGTCGACCCCGAGCGGGACGACGCGCATCCGCTCGTGCGCCGACGGCACGACCTGCGACAGCCGCATCGACTCCGAGGCGGTCGAGCAGACGATCCGGTCCGCCATCTCCAGCAGGGCACGGCTCGCGCGGCCCGACGGCTTCACGAGCAGCCGGCGGAGCACCGAGATCGGGCCGGGGTCCGCCTGGGGCGAGACCACGACCGCGCGGCTGCGGCCGCTCGCGGCGAACACGGCCGGCAGCGCGCGGAATCCCGTGCACGTGCACGACGTCGAACGTGCGCGCGCGGACCCGGATGGACTCCCACAGCCGCGGAGCGACCGCGTGATCTGCGGTGAGGTGGTCGACCTGCAGGCCCGCCGCGCGGAGACCGGCCGTGAGGCCGGCCGCGTGGCGGGTCCGCATGTCGTCGCCGGTCGGCGGCCGGGCGGTGACGATCGCGACCCGCATCAGACCTCGACCTCCACCGGCTTCACGACCTCCACCGGCTTCACGAAACGCGGCTTCTGGCTCGCTCGCGCGGGGATGCGCTCGCGCGCGATCGTCCGCAGGACGCGCGTGCCGTCGCGGACCGGGTGCAGGTTGCTCGTCCCGTGGATCCGGTCGCGCTCGCGGCTCGGGACCTCGTGGATCGTGAGCCCCGCCTTCGCGATGCGGATGTTGATGAGCGTCTCGACCTCGAAGCCCGCGCAGTCCACGCGCATGTACGGCAGGCACCGCGCCCAGAACGCGTTGTAGCCGTAGCAGAGGTCCGTGTAGCTCGTGCCGTAGAGCGTGTTGACCAGCGCGTTGAGCGCGCGGTTGCCGGCACGCCGCAGCGGGGTGATGTCGGTGCTGCCCCCGCCCTGCGCGAACCGCGAGCCCTTCACGAAGTCGGCCCCGTTGCACAGCGCGGCGACGAACCGAGGGATCTCCGAGGCGTCCGTCGACCCGTCGGCATCGATCATCACGATGATGTCGCCGGTGCAGGCCGCGAACCCGGTCTGGAGGGCATCCCCCTTCCCGCGACCGGTCTGCATGACGATGCGCGCATCGGGCCGCAGCGAACGCGCGACCCCGACGGTGTCGTCGACGGAGTTGCCGTCGACGATGATGAGCTCGTGGAGGCCGGCCGGGAGCCGTGCGAACACGTGCGGAAGGTTTTCCGCCTCGTTGAGCGTGGGTATGACGACGCTGACGCGGACGTCGAGCGCGGTCAGTGGCGGCGGAGACATGCCGCGGGGCGGGTGCCTGTCGAGCACCTGGATGGACACCACATCGCTGGTCATCGGTCCCCTAGACGGTGCAGACCCCCGCGATCTTCCATCGGAAGATCTGGGCCCTCTCGAACGTCATGTGGCCTGAGATGACCGACCGCTTCCACGTGCGCCGGCGCGGTCCGGCGAACGCGCGACCAACGGGTGCCAACGTCTCCGACCGGAGGTTGGACGCGTTGCTGCGCGCACTGCCGCCGGCGCCCGAGCGGCTCGTCGCCCGCGTGCTCGAGATCCCGCTGCTCGAGGGCGCACTCGCACACCTGCGGCGCAGCCGCGATCCGGCGCCGGACGACCCTGGTTCACTGCGCGACGCGCTGGCCGAGGTCGGCCTCGAACCGGACGACGTGCGGGTCCGCATGCTGGGCGAGCTGCGCTGGCGGCGGCTCGAGCAGGAGACCGGATCCGAAAATTCTCCTTCGGAGGTGCCCGACATGAGATAGTCGCGACCCGCCGGTCGAGCAATCCTCAAATTCAGGTCCTACGACCGGCGCGGGGACACGGGAGTCCACTGACGCGATGACCACGACGGTCAAAAGGATCCAAGACGGCCGCGACGGGGCTGACCTCGTCGCTCGGTGCCGACGAGGCGACGCAGACGCGTGGCCCGATTTCGTCCAGCGCTTCGCGCCCTACGTGCACGCCATCGCGGTGCGCGGCTACCGGCTCAGCGAGCAGGACGGCGAGGACGTCTTCCAGGAGGTCTTCCTCAGGGCCTGGACGCACATCGACTCGCTGCGCGACGACGCCGCGATCCGGCCCTGGCTCGGCCAGCTCACCCGCCGCCTGGCGATCGACCGCATCCGGGCCCGATCGCGTGAGGCTGCCCGCGACGACCTCGACACCCTCCACGACGTCCCGTCCGCGGACGAGCTCGCCGGCCTCGACGAGGCGCTCACCGTGCGCCACGCGATCGAGCAGCTGCCCGGCATCCACCGCGACATCGTCGACCGCTTCTTCATCGAAGGGCAGAGCCACGCGACCATCGCGGCCGACCTCGGCATCGCCGAGGGCACGGTCGCGAGCCGCATCGCCCGCGCCCGGGAACGACTCCGCCCGCACCTCACGCCGAGTTGACCCTGCCCGTCCGCGTCGTGGAGCCGACCGCCCCTTCCGATCGTTCAGTGGCTGTCCGCCGCGCATGGCGGCTCGTGCTGCTGTCCGCGTCGCTGCTCGTGCTCGGTCCTGTCGCGGCGGCGCAGGCGGCGCCCGGGCCTCCGGCGCCCCCGGACGTGGGCTCGCTCCTGACGTCGCCCGATCTGCTGCCGGGGCTCGACGCGCCGCCCGAGCCGGGCCCGCCGTTCGGCGGCGAGGGGCCGGGGGACCCGCGTCCCCAGCCGGACGAGTCGCCCGCGCCGGAGCCCGAGGAGACGCCGCCGTCCGAGCCGTCCGGCGAGCCGGACCCGCCGCCGGAGGCCTCGACGCCTGCCGATCCCGCCCCGACCGAGAACGAGCCGACGGACGCACAGCCCGCTGATCCGGAGCCCGCCGACGCCGACCCGGCCCCCGACGCGGACCCGCCGGCCGAGGCGCCCGAGCCCGATCCTGCGCCGGAGCAGCCGGTCGATGCCGAGGAGCCCCCGGCGGACCCGCCGCCCACGCCGGCCGAGGAGCCGACGGAGGAGGAGCCGGGTGCGACCGCGCCGGTCGACGACCCGCCGCCGCCGTCGCAGCCCGTCGACGAGCAGCCCACTCCGGCGAGCACGGCGCCCCCGCCGGAGCCGGCCGCCGAAGAGCCCACGCCGCCCGCGCCCGCCCCGGCCGAGCCGGCGCCCGCGGAGCCGGTCGCCGAGCCGCCCGCGCCGGTCGCCGAGGAGCCCGCGCCCGTGGAGCCGGTCGCCGAGGAGCCCGTCGACGAGCAGGCCGTGACGGTCCCGCCCGTCATCGACGAGGAACCGGCACCCGTCGCCGAGGAGCCGGCTGTCGCGGCTGTCGCCGCGCCCACGCCCACGCCGCCGGCGCCCGTGGCCCGCAGCGCTCCGCGGCCGGCGGCCCGGCTCCGGCGGCGCATCCCGCGGCCGAGCCCCAGCTTCCCTCACCCGTCGTCACGGTTGCCGCCCCGGCGCCGGCGCCGATCCCGATGTCGGCGATCGGCACCGCCGTGACGTTCGTCGGCCCGGTCGCGCATCCCGC
>CAVVSD010000010.1:0-21308 GCA_963750895.1 uncultured Solirubrobacterales bacterium
GCGGCGGCCACCGCGACGAGCACGACGGCGGGCCCGACGACCCACGCGAGCTGCCCCTTCGTCTCGCTGTCGAGCACGAGCAGCCCGACCACGAGCACGATGGCCGCGAGCACGATGAGCCCGCATGCGACCCATGCGCGGGCGGACGAGGTCTGGGGTTCGGCGGGGGCGGCCACGGGCGGGCCGCTACTCTAGAGAGGCGGTCGACGACGTCGGCCGCGAGGCATGCTCGCTCAGCTCCCGCGTCAGACGTGGTTTCGGGTCAGCCGTGTCCTCCCGACATACGTCTGCGGCACCGACGCCGCGTAGGAGCCTTTTTCCTTGCCCAAGCAGTCCTTCGCCGATCTCGGCGTGTCCGATGCCGTCGCGCGCGCACTCGCTGAGCGCGGCATCACAGAGCCTTTCGCAGTCCAGAGCCTGGTCGTCGCCGACATCCTCGCCGGCCACGACGTCCTCGTCGCGTCCCCCACGGGGTCCGGCAAGACGCTCGCCTTCGGCGTGCCGCTCGTCGACCGCATCCAGGCGACGGCCAAGCGCCCCGCTGCGCTCGTCCTCGCCCCCACCCGCGAGCTCGCGACGCAGATCGTCGAGGAGACGCGGCACGTCGCCCACGCACGCGCGCTGAAGATCGCCGCGGTCTACGGCGGCGTCTCGCTCGAGCGCCAGGCCCGTGAGGCCGCCCAGGCGCACATCGTCGTCGCCACGCCCGGCCGCCTGGAGGACCTCCTCCAGCGCCGCGCGTTCTCGCTCGCCAACGTCAGCATCCTCGTGCTCGACGAGGCCGACCGCATGCTCGACATGGGCTTCCGGCCCGCCGTCGACCGCATCGTGTCCCAGGTCTCGCGCGACCGCCAGACCGTCTTCCTGTCCGCGACCCTCACCGGCGAGGCCGGCCGGATCGCCCAGGAGTACACCGTGGACGCCCGCGTGCACGAGCACCGGCCCGCGCCGGTGCCCGAGGCCGCGATCGACCACCGGTTCGTCGCGGTGCGCCACACCGAGCGCGTGGACGCGCTGCTCTCCGAGCTGCGCGCCGAGCGCGACCTGGCCCTCGTCTTCGTCCGCACGAAGCGCGGCGCCGACCGGCTCGTCAAGCGCCTCGGCACCCAGGGCGTGCAGGCCGTCGCCATGCACGGCGACAAGTCCCAGCGCCAGCGCGAGAAGGCCCTCGCCTCGTTCGAGGCCGGCCGCGTCGACACGCTGGTGGCGACCGACGTCGCCGCGCGCGGCATCGACGTCGACCGCATCTCCCACGTCATCAACTACGACCCGCCCGAGGACCGCGACGCCTACACGCACCGCGTCGGGCGCACCGGCCGCGCCGGGCGCAGCGGGATCGGCATCACCCTCGTCGACCACGAGCAGGCGCGCGAGGTCGGCCAGATCGCCCGGGCGCTGAAGCTCGAGAGCGAGTTCGCGGCGAGCGGCCTCGCGGCCGGCCCCGCGCCGGTCAGCGCGCGCCAGCAGCAGCGCCGCGGCCAGGGCGGCAACCGCCGCCCGCGCCGCAGCCGCGCCGGCAGCCGCTAGGCGGGCGCCCGGACCTCCTGCCGGGCATCATGCCCGGCATGGACTTCGAGGAGAGCGAGCGCGCCCGCGAGATGCGGGCGCGCCTGCAGGACTTCACCGACGCGCACGTCCTCCCGGCCGAGGACGTGTACGAGCGCCAGCTCGCCGAGTCCGGTGACCCGCACCACCAGCCGGCGGTGATGGAGGAGCTCAAGGCGAAGGCCCGCGACCTCGGGCTCTGGAACCTCTTCCACCCCGACGAACGCTGGGGTGCGGGCCTCTCCAACGTCGACTACGCGCCGCTCGCGGAGATCATGGGCCGCAGCCCGATCGGGCCGGAGGCGTGCAACTGCAACGCCCCGGACACGGGCAACATGGAGGTCCTCACGCAGTTCGGCACGCCCGAGCAGCAGGACCGCTGGCTCCGCCCCCTGCTCGACGGCGAGATCCGCTCGAGCTTCGCGATGACCGAGCCCGACGTCGCCAGCTCGGACGCGACGAACATCCAGATGCGCATCGAGCGCGACGGCGACGAGTACGTCCTCAACGGCCGCAAGTGGTGGACCACCGGGGCGCTGCACCCGCACAACCGGATCCTCATCGTGATGGGCAAGACGGCGCCGGAGGCCCCGCGCCACCGCCAGCAGAGCATGGTGCTCGTCCCGCGCGACACGCCGGGCGTCACCGTCGAGCGCGGCCTGCCCGTCTTCGGCTACCAGGACCAGGACGGCCACGGCGAGGTCCTCTTCGAGGACGTCCGCGTGCCTGCCGAGAACCTCATCGCCGGCGAGGGCGACGGGTTCCTCATCAGCCAGGCCCGCCTCGGCCCCGGGCGCATCCATCACTGCATGCGGACCATCGGGGCCGCCGAGCGCGCGCTCGAGCTGCTCTGCGCCCGTGCGGCCGAGCGCGTGACGTTCGGCGAGCCGGTCGCGAGCCGCTCGAACATCCGGGACTGGATCGCCGAGGCGCGCATCGAGCTGGAGATGATCCGGCTCCTCACGCTGAAGACGGCCTGGCTCATGGACACGGTCGGCAACAAGCACGCGCGGACGGAGATCGCGGCCATCAAGGTCGCGGCGCCCGAGATCGCGCTGCGGATCATCGACCGGGCGATCCAGGTGCACGGCGGGGCGGGCGTGTCCGACGACTTCCCGCTCGCGCGGATGTGGGCGCACATCAGGACGCTGCGCCTCGCCGACGGGCCCGACGAGGTCCACAAGATGACCATCGCGCGGGGGGAGCTCCGCAAGCACAGCGGCGGCTGAGTCGCCTCTCAGGGACGCCCCAGGGGCGCTTCAGGCGGCGTTGACCGCCCAGGGGCACCGTGTCGGTCAGATCAGCCAGACCGAACGTCCCGGAGGCCCCTTCAGATGCTGCTTCGCAAGTCCACCGCAACGCTCCTCGCCGGCGCCGCCGTCCTCGGCGGCGCAGTCGGCGGCGGTGCCGTCGTCGCGGTCGCGGACGGCGGGTCGTCGAGCACGACGACGACGATCACCGCCCCCGCCGCAACCGGCGCCACCGCCTCCGCGGTCGCGACGACGAGCGGCACCGCCGGCGCCGTCTACCGCCGTGCATCTCCCAGCGTCGTGCAGATCACGGCGGTCTCGACAGGCAGCTCGGGCGCGGACGAGGCGTCGCCGTTCGGCGGCGGCGGCGAGAGCGGCGCCGGCGAGGCGACCGGCACCGGCTTCGTCATCGACTCCAAGGGCCTGATCGTCACGAACGAGCACGTCGTCGACGGCGCGAGCAAGCTCACCGTCACGCTCCAGGACGGGACCGACATCAAGGCCACGCTCGTCGGCAAGGACGCGACCACCGACCTCGCCCTCCTGCGCATCGATCCGGGCTCGCACAGCCTGCCCGCGCTGGCGCTGAGCGACGACAGCGATCTCACGGTCGGCCAGGATGTCTACGCCATCGGCAGCCCCTACCAGCTGCAGGGCACGCTGACGACCGGCGTCATCTCCCAGCTGCACCGTCAGATCACCTCACCGAACGGGTTCTCCATCTCCGACGCCATCCAGACCGACGCCGAGCTCAACCCCGGCAACTCCGGCGGCCCGCTGCTGAACGCCCAGGGCCAGGTCATCGGCGTCAACGCGCAGGTCTACGGCGGGTCGCAGAGCGCGAGCGGCCAGGCGACCGGCGGGACGGGCCTCGGCTTCGCGATCCCGTCGAGCACGGTGAAGCGCATCGTCGGGCAGCTCAGCGAGGGCGGCTCGGTCCAGCACGCCTACCTCGGCGTCGGCATCGCCGACGGGACCGGCGGCGCGAAGCTCGGCTCCGTCGCGGCGGACGGCCCGGCGGGCAAGGCGGGCCTGAAGGCCGGCGACGTCGTGACGAAGGTGGGCGACACGAAGATCTCCAGCGGCGACGATCTCGCCACCGCGATCTCGGGTCTCTCGCCCGACCAGAAGGTCGCCGTGACGGTCACGCGCGACGGCTCGGCGAAGACCGTGCAGGTCACGCTCGGCACGCAGCCCGCGGAGGCGACCAGCTGATCGCTCAGGGTTTGGGGTGAGTTGCCGATCCAAGGGGGGCATGCGGATGCATCGCCCCTCTCGGTCGTTCCTCGCCGGCATCGCCCTGGTCGCCGTCGCGGCGACCGGCGCGGGCGTCGCGACGTCCGGCACGCCGGCCGCCGCGCAGGGCACCGCGCGCATCGCCCCCGTGCCGTCGCCGCTCCCGGTCCCGCCGGTGCTGGAGATGGCCGCGCAGCGCCTCGAGCGCGTGCAGGCGGCGCAGGCCCGTACCGAGGAGCGCGCCGCGCGCGCCGCGGCGAAGAAGCGCACGACGCGGACCAAGCCCTCCACCCAGACCGTCGACCCGACCGCCATCGGCGAGCGCGCGTCGAAGTCCGGCGGCACCGACGAGGCGCTCGTGACGGCCGACGTCCTCGACAACGGCATCGCGCTGCCGCCCTTCGACGCCCCGTCCGAGGTCAGGGCGATCATCGAGTCGGGCAACGCGATCGCCCGCACCCCGTACAAGTGGGGCGGCGGCCACGGCAAGTGGCAGGACACCGGCTACGACTGCTCCGGCTCGGTCTCCTTCGCGCTCGCCTCCGCCGGGCTGCTCGCCGGCCCGCTGGACTCCGGCCGGCTCATGAGCTGGGGCGCGCCGGGCAAGGGCAAGTGGATCACCGTGTGGGCGAACGCCGGGCACACCTTCCTCGAGGTCGCAGGCGTCCGCTTCGACACGAGCGGCACCCGGGTCTCGGGCTCGCGCTGGCAGGCGACGGGCCGCAGCACCGCCGGGTTCGTCGCGCGGCACCCCGCCGGGCTCTAGCTCGACCCGTCGTCGTCGCTCTCCTCCTCCGTCGGCTCGGTGTCGAGCCGCGTGCGGTTCGCGGTCGCCGAGCCGGTCCCGGGATCGATCTGCACGAGGTCGACCGCCAGGGGTGAGAACTCCGGCCTGATGCGGTAGGTCATCGCGGCGATCCCGATCGACGAGCCGTCCTCGACGTTCGCCGCCCCGCCGCCGCCGACCGTGCCGCCGTTGATGACGGTCACGGACCCGATGCGGTCGAGGCGCGCGTGGTGCGTGTGGCCCACGAAGAAGACGAGCGGCGTCGTCGTGGGCGGGTCGGCGCGCAGCTCGTCGAACACGAGCTGGGCGACCGCCGGGTTGTGGACCATGATCGCGTCGACCTTGTCGCGGACGGTGTGGAACCACCCCTGGAACGCCGCCTGCTGCTGGACCGAGGGCGTCGCGCCGTTGTCGCGGTAGCTCTCGTCCGAGCGTCGCTCGAGCGGGTCGTCGTAGCCCGCGACGCGCAGGCCCGCCTCCTTGACGACGACCGGGCCGTAGCTGCCGTCGGGCATGAGGCGGCCCCGGCGCGTGAGGACGACGGCCCCGGCGTTCGCGAGCCTGCGGTCGAGCGTGTCGGAGTCGTGGTTGCCCGCGACGTAGACGAACGGCCTGCCCGTGTGGGCGATCCGGCCGACGAGGTCGGCCTCCAGGGGCGAGCCCGAGTCGCTGAGGTCGCCGACGAAGAACAACGGGCCGCGATTGGCCGCCCGCTCGAGCGCGGGGATGGCCAGGACGTTCGTGTGCAGGTCGGAGGCGACGGTGAGCCGCGGGAGGCCGTCGAGCGGCTGCCGGCTCGCGGGGTCGGAGACGAGCCGTGCGAGACCGACGAGCTGCGTGTCGAGCTCGTCGTCGAGCCGCGTCGCGGACAGCCGCAGGGTCTGCAGCGCCTGGAGCGCGCGCGGGATGTCCGGGCCGTTGGCGTAGTACTGCGGCTTGGGGTTCGTGCTGAGCGAGGGCGGCAACAGGAACGCGACGAGCAGCGTCGTGAGCAGCGCGGTGCCCGCGGCGACCGGGAGCGTCACCCGCAGCCGCAGCGGCGAGTACGGCCTCGCCGCCAGCGCCACGAGCGCGCCGAGCGCGAACCCGACGACCAGGACCGCCACGAGCAGGACGATGAGGAAGTTGCGGACCGCGTCGGTCGCCTCCTCGCGGACCGCCGCGACGTCGAGGTTGCCCGCCTGCGCGACCCTGACCACGGCGTCGCGGTTGACCGACCGCACGTCGACCTTCAGCCGCACCGGCAGGCGGACGCCGCGGAACCGCACGCCCCAGTCGACGAGCGGCGCGTAGATGTCGAGCGCGCCACGATGCCCCGGATCGACGTCGAAGCGCACCGTGCCGACGGAGAGCGTGCTCTCCGTCTGGACGGTCGCCAGCGCGCCGTAGGCGCCCGCGAGCGTGGCGACGACGACGGCCGTCAGAACGAGAGCCCGGCGCAACACGCGTCCCCAGGGTACGAGGAGCATGGCAAGCTCCCCCTCACATGCGCGTCCGAGCCTCCATCCTGACCATCGCGGCACTCGTCGTCGGCTTCGCCGTCCACACCGGGTCGGCGCACGCCGTCGTGGGCGGCTCGCCGGCCCTGATCACGAGCTATCCCTGGATGACGCAGCTGGAGCTGCAGGAGGACGGCGAGAAGACCACGTTCTGCGGCGGGACGCTCATCGCGCCGCGCGTCGTGCTGACCGCCGCGCACTGCCTCGTGGGCGTCGAGCGCGACACCCGCGCGGTCTTCGGGCGCCAGGCCTTCACGGGCGGAGCGCTGGCCTACCGCAAGATCGTCGGCGTGTCGGTGGCGAAGCAGCGCCGTGCCGGCGAGCTGGCAGACCTCGCGCTCCTCTGGCTGTCGAAGGACGTGCCCATCACCCCGGTCGCACTGGGTGACCCGTCGACGCCGCCGCCCCCCGCGGGCCAGTCGGCGACCGTGCTCGGCTGGGGGATCACCGCGAGCGGTGGCCAGCCCGCGAGCGGGCTGCGGATGGGGACCGAGGTCATCCGGTCCGTCGACGGCTGCCGCGGGGCCTACGCGAACCGGCTCGGCGTCCCGAACATCGACCCCGCGCTGGACATCTGCGCGCGACCGACGGCGCCGGGCGGCGCGTGCAGCGGCGACAGCGGCGGCCCGCTGGTCATCGGGGACGTGGCGACGGGCTTCCGGCAGGTCGGGGTCGTCTCCTGGGGCGACAACCGCGACCGCTGCCGCCGGCGCGTCCCGACGATCTACATGCGCGTCGACCGGGGCGAGAGCCGCGAGTGGCTCGACCAGGAGCTGGCCGGCGGCAAGCCGGATCTGTCGGTGCGCCGCCTCCAGGCGATCCTGCGCGGCTCGTCCGACGTCGGGTAGCCCAGCAGCCGCGCACGCTCGCGCAGGAGCGCGACGACCTCGGCGCTGCGCCGGAACGGGTCGGCCACGGCCGTGCCGTCCTCGAGCGCGTGGAGCGCCCAGGCCTCGTCGTCGACGAGCCCGATGAGGAGCGGGCCGTCGGGCACGTGGGTGGAGTCCAGTGCGGCGAGCCGCGCGACCGCGCCGGTGTCCTCGGGTCCGGCGAGCCGGATCGTCACGCTGCGCATGCCGCCGCCTCCACCAGGGTCTCGGCGATGCGCGCGCTGCCCGGCCGCTCCCCGAGCTCGGGGTGCCACTGCAGGCCGAGCGCGTAGCGGTGGGAGGGCACCTCGAGCGCCTCGGGGAGCCCGTCCGCGGCGCGCGCGCTGATGTGCAGGCCGTCGCCGATGCGGCGCACCGCCTGGTGGTGCCAGGAGACGACCTCGTCCGAGCGTCCCAGCGTGCGGCGGGCGATCGAGCCGGACTCCGTCGCGACGCCGTGCGCCTCGGTGCGGTGCGCACGGGCGTTCATCCCCGCCTCGCCGATGTCCTGGTGCAGGTCGCCGCCGTACAGGACGTTCAGGAGCTGCGCGCCGCGGCAGACGCCGACGATCGGGATGTCGTCGCGCAGCGCCGTGCGCATCGCGGCGAGGTCGCGGAGGTCGCGGTGCAGGTCGGTGGGCCCGAGGCGCTCGCTGCGCGGCTGGCGGTACAGGCGGGGGTCGACGTCGTCGCTGCTGCCCGACAGCACGAGCCCGTCGGCGCCGGCCATGTCGAGGCCGACCGTCGAGCGGTCGACGATGCGGACACGAGCGCCCGCGCCCTCGAGCCATGTCACGTAGCGCGCGGGCTCCTCGTTGCCCATGAGCAGGAGGATCGTCGGGCGCGGATCGTCGGCCCGGAGGTCGGCGAGCGCGACCGCGAAGGCGTCCCTGGCGCGGGCGACGCGCTTGCGCGCCGCGTCCTCGGAGATGTCGAGCACCTCACCGAGCTCGCGCAGCGACAGCCCCGCCTCGTGGCGCAGCAGGAGGACGAGCCGCTCGTGCGCGCCGAGCGTCGCGAGCGCCTCGCGCGCCTCGGGCTCGGCGTCGCTGCGCCCGCCGGCGACCTCGGTCAGCGCCACCTCGTCGCGGCGGCGCCTGCGGCGCAGCTCGTCGAGCGCGAGGTTCGTCGTGGTGCGGTGCAGCCAGGCGCGCAGGGCCGGCGCCGGCATGTCGCGCGGGGCCGAGCGCCACGCGCGTGCGAGCGTCTCCTGGCGGAGGTCCTCGGCGGTCTGCGCGTCGCCCACCATGCGGGTCGCCCGCCAGGTGAGCGGGCCGATCTGCTCGGTGAGCACGGTCTCGAAGGTGATCGTCGTCATCGCACCCACAGAGACGTCCGAGCGCCCCGGGACCGGACAGCCCCCCGTCAGCCCGCGGCGGACCGCGCCACCGAACGGGACTCCTGCGCCCGCGGGACGAGGCGTCCGGCCGCCGACGCGGCGAACAGGATCGACACCCAGATGAACGCCGCCAGGCACACGTGCACCCACACGATCTCCGACGGCAGCTTCGTGTTGTACTGGATGAGGCCGATCGCGCCCTGTGTCGCGATCAGGCAGCAGAGCAGCGTCATCGAGCGCAGCGCGCGGGCGTTCCCGCGGCGCCGCACGAGGATCCACACGATGACCGCGGTGAACCCGAGGATCGTCGCCAGGCGCCCGTGCTGGTGCACGACCCAGTCCAGCGTGTCCGGGCCGCGCCACTCCAGGCGGTCGATCACGTCGCCGGTGCCGGCGCCGCCCGCGTGCGGGCCCGACGCCGTCGCCGCGGTGCCCAGGAACACCGTCGCCGCGCCGAGGGGCACGAGCGCCCGTACGGCCCAGACCGTGACGCGGTCGGTCGACCGCGGGCGGCTGCCCGGCTCGTGCCGCGACCGCCAGAGCAGCGCGACCGCGGCGGTGAGGAGCAGCATCGACAGGATGTAGTGGCCCATGACGAAGCCGGGCGCGAGGTCGTACTTGACCGTGAAGCCGCCGAGCACCGCCTGGCCGACGACGCCGAGCGGCAGCAGCAGGCCGATCACGGCCAGGTCGCGGCGGTACGGGCGGCGACGGAAGGCGAGCAGCCCCGCGGCCGCCGCGGTGAGCCCGACGAGACCCGAGAGGACGCGGTTGCCGAACTCGATGAGGGCGTGGGTCTGCAGCGGCGGCGCGACGCCGCCACCGCACTGCGGCCAGTCCGGGCAGCCGAGGCCGGAGCCGGTCAGGCGGACGCCGGCGCCGGTCATCACGATGCCCATGAGCATGAACAGCGCCCAGAACGCGACCCGGGAGTACTGCTCGGGTGTCAGTGTCGGGATGCGACGCACGGGGACCGGCACAGGTTAGGCTGCGCGCCCCGATGGAGCGACTTCCCACGCGCCTGCATGGCCCGATCCTGCTCGCCCCGCCGGTCCACGGCGACGCACGCGGCTTCTTCACCGAGAGCTACCGCGTCGACCACTGGACCGCCGAGGGCGTCGATGCCGCCTTCGTGCAGGACAACCACTCGCGATCCGGCCGCGGCGTCGTCCGTGGCATGCACGTGACGCTCGGCCCCGGCCAGGCGAAGCTCGTCCGTTGCGCGCGGGGCAAGATCTGGGACGTGGTCGTCGACGTGCGCACCGAATCCCCCACCTACGGCGAGTGGGAGGGGTTCGAGCTCGACGACGAGTCGATGCACCAGCTCTACGTCCCGCTCGGCTTCGCGCACGGCTTCTGCGTGCTGTCGGAGATCGCCGACGTCACGTACAAGGTGTCGTCGTACTACGACCCGGCGCACGAGCGCGGGTTCGCGTACGACGATCCCGACGTCGGCATCCCGTGGCCGTCGGACATCGAGCTGCAGGTGTCCGAGCGCGACCGCACCGCGCCGCCGCTGTCGGCGCTGCGGCCCGACCTGCCGTTCTGACCGCGGTCTAGCGGCGCCGCGAGAGCAGGCCGCGCAGCCTCGCCGAGGCTCGCCGGAGCCCGGCGGCGGTCGCGGCTCGCCCGGCACTCGGTACACGGCGAAGTCGGTCGGCTGGTCGTCGTGCAGCGGCAGCGCGTCGTGCAGGTGGAACGACGGGCTGGAGGTCGCCGTCCAGGGTCGCCATGACGGCCCGGACCGAGCTCCACGAGGCGTCGTCGAGCGCCAGGAAGCCGCCCGGCTGCAGCTTGGGCGAGGTAGAGGTCGACGTCGGCCTGGACGGCCGCCTGATCGTGGTTGCCGTCGACGTGGACGAGCCCGACGCTGCCGTCGGGGATGCGCGCGGCGGCGTCCGCGGAGGTCATGCGCAGGATCTCGATGCTGCTCGGCGAGCCCGAAGGTGTCGATCCGCCCGAGGACCTCCCGGTAGGTCTCCTCCCACGGATGCGCGCGCGCCCAGTCGTTGACGACGGCACCCACCTCGTGGTCGTCCTGCTGGAGCGCGGCGTCCGCCGACCACGGGTCGATGCCGACGACCCGTCCGGCCCCCTGGGCGCGGAGCACGGCCGCGACCGGCAGCAGCGAGCGACCGCGGTAGACGCCGATCTCGACGGCGTCGCGGATCCCGAACGCCGCGATGAGGTCGGCGAAGACGAGCGCCTTGGTCAGGCTCGAGCCGCCACCGAAGTCCAGCGGGACGGCGGCGACGATCTCCGCGAGGAGCGCTCGCGTCTCGGGGGTGACCCGCGACCCGTACTCCGGCATCAGGCCGCGGTCCGCGCGACGACCGCGTAGTCGCGGTTCGCGTAGATGTCGGAGTCGAAGTCCCCCGACTCGACCGGGAACGTCACGTCGCCCGACGCGAAGCCCGCCAGGCGGCAGTGCGCCAGCAGGACCTCCGGGAACACCGGGTGGTGGTGGGTCGTGTCGGTCCAGAAGGCCTTCAGGGCCGCCGGGTTGTGCGGGTTGACGGTCTCGAAGATCGCCATCCCGCCCGGCGCGAGCTTCGCCGCCGAGAGGGTCAGCAGCTCCGTGAGCTGCTCGGCGCTCAGGTGCTCGACGACCTGCGCCGCGAACACGGCCGGGATCGTGCCGTCCTCGTAGCCGCGCAGCGCCGTGGCGGCGTCGGCCAGCTCGACGTCGTGGCCCTTCTCCCGGCAGCGCTCGACCATCGTCGGGTCGAGGTCGACGCCCTTGCCCCGGATCCCCGCGTCGCGCAGCCCGTCGAGCAGCTCGCCGCGACCGCAGCCGAGGTCGAGCACCCAGTCGCACTCGGCGAACATCTTCACGTAGCGCTCCTGCGCCTGGCGGAGGTCCTGCTCGTCGCCGCGGAAGATGTCCTCGAAGCCGCGGTAGCCGGTGGCGTCCAGGTGGGCGTCGCGGAAGCCCAGCGCGCGGCGCCCGGACTCGTCGACGTAGGAGATCGCGGGGTGGGTCGAGGCGGGGCGGGCCCGGACGCCCTCGAGCATCCGCGCGACCTCGTCGCCGTTCGCCGACGCGAAGCCCGACTGCCCGAAGACGCGGTCGAACCGCTTGACCTGCGCGTCGAGCCGGCGCAGCTCTGCCTGCGTGTCGACGACCTGGTCGCGCAGCAGCGTGTCGAGCTCGCGCAGCGCGTTGACCACGAAGCCGTTGAGCTCGTCCTGGTGGTACGTGTACGGCCGCATCGCCGTCAGCAGCGCCCGCCGGGCCGCGCCCTTCGCCCCGCCGGTCTGCGCCGCGTCCTTCGTGGCGTCGAACGTCGCCTTCACCGCCGCGGTCTCCACGTAGGAGTGCGGCAGACCGGGCGACGGCGCGGACGCGTCGGGCACCGCGGCCCGCCGGCGCGACAACCCGCTGAGCCGTCGCAGCCTGGTGCGCGCCATCTCGCCGACCGCGTCGAGCGAGAAGTGCTGCGCGACGTCCATCCGGCCCCGCTCCGCCCGCGCGGATGCCTCCTCGCGCTCCTCCCAGACCCGCCGCATCAGCTCGGCGGCGTGGTCGACGTCGGGCTCGGCCCACGTCCCGTGCGCGGGGTAGTTCTCGCCCTCGGGGCCGACGAGCGTCTCCTCGTAGTCGACGAGCCACGAGTTCGCGGGCGTCATGAAGTCGACGTTGCCGCCGAAGCCCGTGCCGATCACCGGCTTGCCGAGCGCCATCGCCTCGCCCAGCGTGAGGCCGAAGCCCTCCGACCGGTGCAGCGAGACGTAGGCGTCGCAGCGGTTGATGAGGTTCACGCGCTGCTGGTCGGTCACGAAGCGGTCGACGACCACGATGTCGTCGCGACCGCCCGCGGCCGCGCGGAGCTGCGCCAGGCGGTCGGGCTTGTAGTCGCCGTTGAAGCTCTTGAGCAGCAGCCGCGGCCCCTCGTTCGGCTCGAACGCCCGGATGAACGCCCGCACGAGCCCGAGCGGGTTCTTGCGCTGCAGCGTCGACCAGAAGTCGAAGAGGAAGAGGAACGTGAAGGCGTCGCCGCCCAGCGCGAAGCCGATGTCGTCGCCGCTGGGCTGCGGGATCTCGATCGGCAGGGGAACGCGGACGACGGGGCACGGCGCGGAGTGGCTCAGCAGGTCGGCGACGTAGCGCGAGTACACCCAGATCTCGTCGACGAGCGCGAACGCGGAGTCCCACGACGCCGGGATCGCGTCGGTCTCCCAGGCCCAGACGCCGATCGTGTAGCGGTCGCGGAACCGGTCGCGCCCGGCCTCGGCCACGAACTGCGGCAGCTCGGGCGCGTTGACGCACACGAGGTTGAACGGGAGCTCGCCCTCGTGCTCGAGGTCGGCGAAGTCGGTCGTCTTCACCTCCGCGCGCGTGCCGTCGTCGCTGTGCACCTCGGGCATCCGGAGGTCGACCGTCGTGGTCCGCACCGGGATGCCGCCCGCCTGCAGCGCGGCGACGTAGAGCCGCGCGGCCTGGCCGAGGCCGAGGCCGCCGCGCAGGTAGCCCGCGACGTCGACGCCGACGGTGGAGGCGAGGCTGGACTGGGACGCGCTCATCGCCGGGGGAGGCTACGAGCCCTCGCGCTCGCGGCGCTGCCTGGCCACCTCGGCGGCCAGCGACGACTGGGCGGCGGCGAGGCCGCGCACCCGCTCGTCGAGCGTCTGCAGCGCGCGCAGGAGCTCCTCGTCGACGATCCGCTGGTGGACGGCGTAGGGCGCGAGCGCCCGCAGGACCGCGGCGCGCAGCGCTCCCCGCGCGCCGTCCGCTGCGCCGGGACCCGGGCCGGTCCGTACCCGCGTCCGTGCCGCGCCGAGGTCGAGACCGTCGACCGGGCCGTCCGCGGCGGCGACCGGCGCCCGCACGATCCGCGCCAGCCGCGCGGCCATCGCCGCGCCCGCGACGGAGGGGTCGTGGCCGCGCGCGACGTCCTCCCTCGCCCGCGACGCCCGCCGCGCCGCCTCCTCCGGCGCGCCGCGCACGGCACGCAGCTGTGCGGCCGCGTGGCCGAGGTCCGGCTCCGCCCACTCGCCGTCGGGCGGGTAGGGATCGTGTCCCGGGCCGATGCGGACGGGCCGGTGGTCGACCAGCCACGCGTTGAACGGCGTCAGGAAGTCGCGCGTCCCGCCGTAGTCGGTGGCCACGACCGGGACGCCGAGCAGGGCGGCCTCCGCGAGGGCGAGGCCGAACCCCTCGGAGCGATGCACGGACAGCAGGCAGTCGAGCAGCCCGATGAGCGCGTTCTTCTCCGCGGCCGGCAGGTCGCGGTCGATCACGTGCACGTGCGGGTGCGCGCCGGCGGCGTCGAGCACGGCGCGGTGCGCGGCGGGATCGGTGTCCGAGCGCAGCGTCTTGACGACGAGCGCCGCGCCGTCCCCGGGGCCGAACGCGCGGGTGAACGCCTCGATCGCGCCGAGCGGGTTCTTGCGCTCGGCCACGCTGCCGTAGTCGAAGGCGAGACCGGCGAGCCACGCGTCCTTCGGCAGGCCGAGCTCCTCGCGGCCGACCGGCGCGACGACGGGCTGGGCCACCGGCGTCGGCACGTGGACGACGGGCACCGGCGAGACGGCCGCGATCGCGTCGGCGACGAAGCGCGTGCCCGCCCACACCTCGTCGAGCCCGTCGAACCCGCGCGCCCAGTGCGCGGGGAACGACGCGACCTCCCACCACCACAGGCCCACGACGTGGCGCCCCTCGAACGGCGCGGGGCCGAGCTCGTCGCGCACGCCGGGCATCCCGTCCGGGTTCACGCAGACGAGCGTCACCGGGTGGGGCGCGGCGTGCGGCCCGGGGGCCGCCGGGGCGCCCCGGCTCGAGACCGGCAGCTCGGCGACCGGCGTGCCCGCCGACAGCAGCGCGCCGCGAACCTGCCGCGCGGCCTCGCCGACGCCCAGCGTCGCGCCCAGGTACCCAGCGAGGTTCACGCCGACAGCGCTCACGGAGCGGCATGATGGCTCACTACGCTCCTAGCCGTGCCCGCGCCGCCCGACGACGTGGCCGTCAGCGTCGACGGCGTCTCGAAGACCTTCCGCCTCCCGCAGGAGCAGGTCCACACGCTGAAGGAGCGCGTCGTGCACCCGCTGCGCCGCCGGAGCTTCGAGCGGCTCGAGGCGCTCAAGGACGTGTCGCTGAGCGTCGGCAAGGGCGAGTTCTTCGGCATCGTCGGGCGCAACGGCAGCGGCAAGAGCACGCTCATGAAGTGCCTCGCCGGGATCTACACCGCCGACGGGGGCGAGATGTGGCTGCGCGGGCGGATGGCCCCGTTCATCGAGCTCGGCGTCGGGTTCAACCCCGACCTGACCGCCCACGACAACGTCCTCCTGAACGCCGTCATGCTCGGCCTCGACACCGGACGAGGCCGACGAGCGCTACGACGCGATCATCGACTTCGCCGAGCTGCGCGAGTTCCAGGACCTCAAGCTCAAGAACTACTCCTCGGGCATGCAGGTCCGCCTGGCGTTCGCGGTCATGGTCCACGTCGACGCCGACCTCCTGCTCATCGACGAGGTGCTCGCGGTGGGCGACGCGTCGTTCCAGCAGAAGTGCTACGACGTCCTGCACCAGGCGAAGCGCGACGGCCGCACGATCCTGCTCGTGACGCACGACATGGACCAGGTCCAGCGCTTCTGCGACCGGGCGATGCTGCTCGAGCGCGGTGACCTCGTCTGCATCGGCGACTCCCGCGACGTGGCGCGGCGCTACTCGAGCTCAACTTCGCGCCGCGCGACGCCGGCGGCCGAGCCGCTCGCGCTGGAGGAGCGTGCCGGCTCGGACGCGGGCGCGCGATGGTCGTCGACGCCTGGGTGCAGGACGGCGAGGGCATGCGGACCGAGGCGCTCGAGCAGGGCAGCGTCCTGCGCGCTGTGCATGCGCGTGCGCTTCCTCGCCGACACCGACGATCCGGTCTTCGGCTTCGAGCTCGCCGACCCGGACGGCCGCGCCGTCTTCGCGGCCAGCACGGAGTGGGCGGAGCGCGCCGCGGCGCAAGTTCACCGCCGGCGAGGCCGTCGACGTCGCGGTGACCTTCGACAACTGGTTCGCGCCCGGCCGCTACGAGATCCCGGGCGAGCGTCGCGCCAGCCCGGCACCGCGCACCGCGTCATGGCCGAGCAGGGCACGCCGACCACGTTCGTCGTGACCGGGACGCGCGCGGGCGGCGGGATCGTCGACGTCCCCCACGCGTTCTCGCTGTTCCGCGCCGGCGCGGAGTCGGAGCAGCTCGACGTGAGCGACGTCGCCGTACCGCGTCACCGGCCCCGCGTCGTTCCGCGACGACCCCAGGCGCTTCTGGCACCTCACGCTGACGCTGGCGCTGACCGACTGGAAGGTCCGGTTCTTCGGGTCGGCGCTCGGCTACCTGTGGTCGCTGCTGCGGCCGCTGATGCTCTTCGGGATCCTGTACTTCGTCTTCAGCGAGGTCGTGGGCGCCGGGGACACCGTCGAACCACTATCCCGATCGTCCTGCTCTCCGGGATGATGCTGTACTTCTTCTTCGGCGAGGTCACGGGCGCGTCGGCGACGTCGCTGGTCGACCGCGAGGCGCTCGTGCGCAAGGTCGGCTTCCCGCGCATGGTCGTGCCGCTCGCCGTGGCGCTGGTCGGGGCGTTCAACCTGCTGCTGAACCTCGTCGGTCCTCGCCATCTTCCTCGTGATCAACGGCGTGTCGGTCGCGCTGGACCTGGCTGCTGATCCCGATCCCGATCGTGCTCGTCGGCGTGCTGGCGACGGGACCGGGATGCTGCTCGCGGCGCTCTACGTGCGCTTCCGGGACATCAAGCCGATCTGGGAGGTCTTCCTGCAGGCGCTCTTCTACGCGACGCCGATCCTCTACCCGATCCAGCTCGTGCAGGAGAAGTCCGAGACGCTGGCCCACGTCATGATGGCCAGCCCGCTCGCGTCGCTCATCCAGGCGACGCGCCACCTGCTGCTCGGCAACGACTCGCCGTCCGCGGCCAGCGCGATCGGCGGCGCCGTGTGGCTGCTCATCCCGCGGGGCTGCTCGTCTCGTCGGTGGTGCTCGGCTTCTACGTGTTCGCGCGCATGGCGCCGACCGCCGCTGAGGAGCTCTAGCGGAGGCTGCCGGAGCGCTGCGCGTCCCGGCCGACCCGGGCGCGGTCGGACTCCGCGGCCGCGGCGAGGCACGCCACGATCGCGTCGATGTCGGCGTCGGAGATATCGTTGGCCATCGGCAGCGACAGGACGCGCGACGGCGAGCTCGTCGGTGCGAGCGCAGCTCGCCCGCGACGCGGCACCGATGCGAAGGCGGGCATCCGGTGCAGCGGCACGGAGAAGTAGGTGCGCATCTCGATGTCCTGGCGGCGTGCCGAGCTCGAGCGCCGCGGCGCGCACGCGCGGCCGAGGGCGCGAGCGACGGGCACGAACTGCCACGCCGCCCCCTCGGCCCCGCGCTGGCGCTCGGTAGCCGTGTGCCTCGAGCGCGTCGAGCATCCGGCCGCGCGCCCGCGCGCTGGCGGGCGAGCACGTCGCCGTAGCCGTCGAGCACGGCGAGCGCCGTCGCCGCCGGCCACTCCGCGAGCTTGGCGTTGAGCCCGACGTCGCCGTCGACAGGCCCGTCCTCGAAGCCGAAGTTCGTGAGCCTCCGCATGCCGGTGCGCGATCGGGGTCGCGGTCGTCGTCACGAGGCCGCCCTCGCCGATCGCGAACGGCTTCGTCGCGTGGAACGAGAAGACCTCGGCGTCGCCCTGGCGGCCGAGACGCGCGCCGTCCTCGTCGGTCGCGCCGAAGCCGGCGGCGGAGTCGACGAGCAGCGGGACGCCCGCGGCCCGTGCGGCCGCGTCTCCCACGCCGCCCGCTGGCCCGCCGGCGGCGGCATGCCGAAGGTCGAGCACGCGAGGACGGCCGCCGACCGCTGCCGGCCGCGCTCGGCGAGCGCGTGCCTCCAGCGCGCCGGGTCCAGGTGCCACGAGCGCTCCTCGACGTCCACGAACACCGGCTCGAGCCCTGCCCACAGCACGGCGTTGATCGTCGCGGCGAACGTGAACGACGGCATGAGCACCTCGCGGCGGCCACCGCCGGCCCCGACCAGCGCGCGCAGCGCCAGCATCAGACCGAGCGTCGCGTTGGCGACGGGCACGCAGCCGCACGCCGAGATACGCCTCGAGCCGCTCCACGAGCAGCTCGTGGCACGGGCCGCGGTTGGAGTACCAGCGGATCTCGTCGGGAGCGAGCGAAGTACGCGGCGACGTCGTCGACCGGCGGCAGCTGGGGTGCCTGGAAGCGGATCACCCGGGCGCGCCACAGCGAGCTCGGGTAGTAGTCGCAGACGATCTCGTCGATCATGCGGAAGCGGACGCCGGCGCGGAGCATCCGGCGCGCGCGGTCCCAGTCCCCCGGCTCGCCGAACAGCGCGGCCGAGAGCTTGTAACTCGAACAGCAGCAGCGCCCGGTGCTGGAGCGCGACTGCCAGCCGAAGCCGTGGTTGACCGGGGGAAACTCGCCGATGGTCTCGCTCGACCCGTCCGGCGCGTGCTGGATCAGGCGGCCGTAGACCACCTCGTCCCGCGACTGCTGCGGCCTCCGCGAGCAACGTGCTGACGTGGTTGGGCCGCAACGCGTCGTCGTCGTTGTTGACCGCGATCCATGCGCCGCGTGCGAGCTCGAACGCGCGGTTGAGCGGGCCGGTGCCGGCGACCAGCCAGCGCTGGCGCGGATCTTCGGGGTAGGGACCCCGTACGGCCAGGTTCTCGTAGCGCACGCGCGGGTCGTTCAGCCGCTCGATGCCCGCGGCGGTCTCGGGCGGCGCGGCATCGCCGACCACCACGACCTCGATGTTCGGGTGGTCCTGGGCGAGGGCCGACGGGATCGAGCGCTCGAGCAGGTCCTTGTGGTTCGTGTACGTGGGGATGCACACGGTCACGAGCGGGTCGCGGTCCGTGAACGGGACCTCGTAGTCGGGCGCCCGTGCGCGCGGCCCTGAGGGCCTGCCGGGCGCCGGCCTCGTCGTCGAGCGCGAGTTGGCCGACGGTCATGAGGTCGCGGTGCGCCGCCTGCACCTGCTCGGCCAGGCTCCGGTGCTCGCTGCGCGAGCTCCTCGAGCGACGCCTTGATCGCACCGAGGTCGGCGGCGAGGGTGTCGGCGCCGGCGCGGCGGCGCGCGAACGGCGTGCGCCCCGGGTCGAAGCCCATGAGCTCGAGGCGCGCCGCGGCGCCGGCCCGCACGTCGAACCGCTCGCGCACGCGACGCGCGCCCGACTCGGCCACCGCGGCCGCCGCGCCCGGGTCGGCGAGCACGGCGCGCACGGCGTCGGCGAACGCGCCGGCCGTGGCCGGCAGCTCGATGTGGTCGACGCCGGGCCGGAGGTGGCGATGGTCGGCTTCCGGGTTGGCGGTGAGGAGCAGCAGGCCGGAGGCTGACGGCCTCGGCCGCGGGCGTCGGGAGTCGGGAAGCCGTCGCCGCGGGTCGCCCGGGGCTCGGACGAAGACGTGGCAGCGGCGGTGCAGCTCGCGCAGCCCCTCGCGGTCGGGCCAGCCGTGGAAGGTCGCCCGGTCGGACGCGGCGCGGCCTCGTGGGGCCCGACGACGTGCAGGTGGACCGGCTCCCCCGCCAGCTCCCGAGCGCGGCGAGCGCCACGTCGAGGCCCTTGCGCGGCTTCGCGTCGGCGGCGAGCAGCAGCTCGAGTGGCCGGGCGGCGAAGTCGCGCTCGGTCCTGGCGTAGAACGCCGTGTCGATCACGCCGGATCGATCGGCGTGACGCCGGGCAGGCGCTCGAGGGCGGCGGGCATCCAGGAGAACGCCCGGTCGGCGGCCTCGACGAGCCGGCGGGCGCCTCGGTCACGACGAACCCTCCTCCCGGGTAGAGGCCCGCGTGGGCGCGGATGCCCTCGCGAGGACGCGGACAGATCGAGGCCCTGGATCGGCCGGGTCGAGTCCGGTCGCGCAGGCCGAGGACGCCCGCCATGAAGCCCAGGAACACGCCGTAGACGTCCGTCATGCCGAGCGCGGCGCGAGCCGCGGGAACTCCGCGAGCGGCAGCACGGGCGCGGGGAACGGGTCGCGCATCTCGTACATCGAGAAGAACAGGGTGTCCGGGCGCGCCTCGTGCAGCGCGAGCGCGTCGGCGTAGCGGAAACCGCTGCGCTCCCACGGGAAGTGCGAGTCGACGTAGGCCAGCCGCCGCCCGCGGGACCCGGCGGCGCAGTCGCCGGGCAAGGACCGTACCCGCCCCTCGCCCGGCGCGACCAGCGCAGGCCGGGCGGGGGGCCGCGGGATCGGCGACCGGAACGTCATACTGCGCGATGAAGTCGGCGTGGCCGCACGCGCGCCGAATCTAGCGGTGCCACCCGCTTCCTGACCGACATGAGTGACCGACCGCGTCGCATCGTCATCTACGGCTCGCGACCCGACGGTCACGCGAAGGTGCTCGTCGATCTGCTCGACGGCAGCAGGAGCTGCTGGTCGTCGGCCTCGTCGACGACTCACCGAGAACCGGGCGCGGCAGGTCCGTGACGCGGCGGTGCTCGGAACGGGCGAGGACCTGGGGCGCATGCGAGCCGACGGCGTGGAGGGCGTCCTGCTCGGCTTCGGCGAGACGGCCGGCCGGCTCGAGGTGCTCGACCGGGTGCGCGACGCGGGGCTGAGCCTGCCGACCTTCATCCATCCCAGCGCGCACGTCTCGCGCAGCGCGCACGTCGACGCCGGCGTGCAGGTCCTGGCTGGCGCCTACATCGGGCCGGACGTGCGGCTCGCCGCGGGCGCGCTGGTCAACACCCGCGCGATCGTCGAGCACGACGCGGTGCTCGAGACGGGCGCGGTCGTGGCGCCGGGAGCGGTCCTGGCCGGGCGCACGCGCGTCGGGCGCGCCGCGAGCGTGGGTGCCGGCGCCACGGTGATCCCCGACTGCGTGATCGGCGACGGCGCCGTCGTCGGCGCGGGCGCGGTCGTGACGCGCGACGTCCCGGCGGGCACGGTGGTCGCGGGCGTGCCTGCGCGCCCGCTGCGCCCCTAGCGAACGCCGGCCCCGCGCCACGATGCGCCCGATGTTCTCCGGTGCGAAGAACTCGGGAGGCGCGAGCGTGCCCGCCATGACGCTCACGAAGTCGTCCATCGCCGGCTGATCGCGCGGATCGCGCCGAACAGCCCTGCATCTCGGGTCGGGCGGCTCGAGCGTCGCGAAGTCGGCGGTGAGCCGGTACATCGGCAGCGACTCCTCGTCGCGGGCGCGCTGCCAGGACGCCATCGCATCCTCGGAGCCGAACGCCGCCGCGAGTGCCTCCGCGTCGCGGAACGCGTCGGTGATCCGAACGCCGTGATCGGGTGCTTGTGGTAGCCGGCGTCGCCGACGAGGGCCAGCCCGGGCCGTAACGGCATGCGGAAGTAGCCCGGCAGGGTCCCGGTGCCGACGAGACGCGTTTCCTGACGGGCTCCGCGATCCGCTCGGCGAACTCGGGCACCAGGTCGAAGGCCGCAGGTAGGTCCCCTCGGCGTCGTCGCGGTTCGGCGCGAACTGCGACTCCGGCCAGCCCAGGACGACGCAGGTCAGCCCGTCGTTGGTCGGGCTGCGCGGCCCATCCGCGGCCGTCCTCGCCGCGGACGAAGGTCTCGAGCCGTCCGTGGGCAGGCCGCTCCAGGTCCGGCGTAGTACACGGGGCGAGCCAGGGGCCTCGTCGTAGCTAGGCGGCTGCACGGCCCGAGCGACAGCGAGTTGCGGCCGTCCGCTCCCACCACGAGCCGGGCGCGCTCGGTGACGGCCCGCTGCGGACGCCGGTCACTCGTCCGTCTTCGAAACGATCTCGTCGACCGTGAAGCCCTCGCGGACCTCCGCTCCCGCGTCTGCCGCCGCCTCGAGCAGGAGCACATG